>NZ_FRCY01000030.1 GCF_900143075.1 Cyclobacterium lianum
ACCTAATAAAAAGTCCAAAACTAGCAGTTGAAAATCAAAATTTTTCAATTTTGAAACCAAAATAAAAAACAAAAAAGCTTAACTTAATAGCATTGACCTGGTTTTTTGGAAAAAAATTAATGGTCGGAATATCAATTTCCAGTAATTTGTCACAGGATTCCGGCATTGCAAATGCCTCTTTTTTCAACAAATGGTGTGATTGCAAATTACGACAGATGGAGGCTTGTTAACTGAACGCTATCTTTTTAATTTACCCGGTAAAGGTAGGCGTCTTTGAATCAATCCCCAGGAAGACTGCGGAAAGGGTTCTTACCAATTCACGGATGAGGAATTGGTCGTGGATTTAATTTGCGATAACGATGAAACGCAAACAGTCTATTACAGGGTAACTTTTGAAAAGGATTATATGAAAATGGTCCCTACCAATCCCATGTGCATAGAAGGATGCTGGTCCGTTTTCAAAAAACTTAAAGACCCAGGATGAAAGTAAAATGATTCTAACAAGAGCAATAAAATAAACAAATGATAGCTGGCCTTGATATTTGATAATTATATTGCGCCATTAACCAATCAAACCCATGTAACATGAAATATTTTTTTGCAATAACCTTATTTCTGGCCTGTAACTTGAATGTAATGGCTCAGCAGGTTGATGCCTCTCCAGACAAAAACGGCCATTTCGAAGTAGGGGATATCACCACCGATCCCGGGGTACGGGATCCCACCATGGCCAAAGAGGGCGGTACCTACTATATTTATTTTACCGGTGGTGGTATTCAGGTATGGTCCTCAAAGGATATGAAAACATGGAAAAAAGAACCCTCCGTATTCAGTGAAGCACCGGAATGGGTGGCAGAAAGGCTGCCAAGCTTTAAAGGCCTGGGTTTTTGGGCACCGGATCTGAGCTACCATGAGGGGCAATGGTACCTGTATTATGCCACTTCTATCTTTGGAAAAAATACCTCGGTGATCGGTATGGCAACGAATAAAACGCTAAACCCCTTATCAGAAGATTACAAATGGGAGGATCGGGGCCTGGTGATGCAATCCGTAACGGGCCGCGACCACTGGAATGCCATTGACCCTAACCTGACCGTGGACGAACAAGGGACGCCCTGGCTGACCTTTGGCTCCCATTGGAACGGGCTGAAAATGGTCAAGCTTAGCAAGGACTTTAAAACCCCTGCCGAACCACAGGAGTGGCACACCATCGCCGCCCGCCCGCGGGACTTTAAATACACGGACGAAGAAGTAGGCAATGGTGCCGTTGAAGCTCCCTTTATCTTTAAAAAAGACGACTATTATTACCTGTTTGTGTCCTGGGACAGGTGCTGCGCCGGCCCCAATAGCACCTATAATATCCGGGTGGGAAGGGCTGAAAATATCACCGGCCCCTACCTGGACAAGGACGGGGTCGACCTGGCCAAAAATGGGGGAACCTTTGTGCTGGGTGGTGATACGGGACCGGACAGCACCGTCTACGCCCGGGGGCACAATGCTGCCTATACTTTTGACGGAATCGATTATTTGGTTTTTCATGCCTACACCGATGGCTATGAGCGTTTGGGTATTGAAAAGATAAGCTGGGTGGATGGTTGGCCAACGGTAAAGCAATGAAATTTATCTTCTGGTTTAGCGGTCTTACCTACCACCGTATTCGGAATACATTCAACATTACTATTCCTCCAGTACCGATAATATATTCCCTGCAGGGTCCTTAAACCAGGCAATGGCTGCAGGGCCGGAACCTCCACGATAAATGCCTTTCTCATCTGTTTCGGTGGGTTGCGGGTATTGCTCAAAGGTAACCCCCTTGCTTTTCAGTTGGTCTACGGTCTCTTCGATGTCCTCCACTTCAAAATTCAGAACCGTAAAATTGGCGGGCACATGGCCGTTGCCTTTATTGGATGGAAAACCCGCTTTGACATATGATGTAGAAACCCAGGATGAAGTTCATATAAACGGCGCAAAATCCCAGTTAGGTGTCCGGTAATGGTCTTGATCAAATTTTTGTTATTTAGGGTCTGCTTAGAAAATAAAAAAGTGACGTTTTAGCGGTTTTTAGAGGTTTTTTTCACAAATTAAGGGTGTATAAGTGCAAGTAACTA
>NZ_FRCY01000029.1 GCF_900143075.1 Cyclobacterium lianum
GCGGATTCTTTGAACAGTTGGAGCACCGAAAGTACTACAGTTTGGAAGTCGAGTGGGGAAGACCTGGAAAAATGGGCAGGATCAGAACAGTAACTGTCCTGATTTTCAGTATATTGTATTTTATCAAAGATTTTTTTTCGGACATTCGCAAGATATCTCCGTCGTGTTTTGGTTGGTATTTTGTACCTTCATAGCTATATGTTTAAGACAACATAATTTACCTAAAGTAGGCCGGTTTTCATAAGGAAAATCGGCTTATTTTGTCTCAAGAGGCCATTTTTTTCTTAACTTAATAGCATTGGGTGCTGTTGGGCTCAGTTATTTCATTAGATTTTCTGCAAAATCTACCAACATTTTATTCCTTTCTGCTAGAAATTCTTCATAAGACACTTTATCAAAATTCCTTGGGACAAGTGCTCTGTCAAGATATTCATCTTTGGTCGAATCATTCATTTTTATACTATATTGAGAGGGAGATTTATCTTTAATTGTGTTATTATCCGCACGAGTTAAAAAACAGATATTAGCAAGGCAATTAATATCTCTTCGTGTTTTTTCAAGTCTTTCCAGATGCTTTTTTGGGAAGATATGATGATACTCATGCTTACTCCCTTTTTTGAGAACTTTGTCTATATCAATATTGGCACCACTTAAAAATGATTTAGGCGATTTTTGGTTTAGCATTGCTATTAAAGTTCTTGAATTAGCGTTACCTGCTGAGAAACTGGCTTTCATGAAGTCAATTTTTATCTCCTCCGTAGGGAATTTGAAATCATAATTTTCATCAGCTCGTAATTTTTTAAAAAAATTTATATCAGTTGCTTGTTTTTCATTAACACCAGCCGAGAACCTTCGGCTGAAAAGGGATCGCCAAAACCATTTTTTTATAATCTGGTTTTGCTTGGATGAGTAGTTTGCCCCATCTCTTTTGGTTGTAGCAAAAAAAGCGGAAAGGGGAACAAGTAATCCAGGAAATGCAACCTGTTTGTAATGTTTTATTAACAGTTCTCTCTTTAAATAATCAATTGCTCCGATAATTCCGTTTTTGACAACCTCAAAGTTACCTCTAATCTCGTCTCCAGTCATAGAAAGAATGGTGCTAGGGGCTGTAGAACCTTTAATTATACCTGCTGTGATTCGTAGTTGTAAATCCCGATCACTCGACAATTCTTCATAACCATGTTCAGAAATTTCATCTTGTAATTCGTCAAATTTTTCAACCAGATCAAAACTATCTGACCAACTCCAAGCAGAAAGTAATTCGAAAACATTTAATTCCGTACCAGCTCTGTTGATTCTTTCAAAAACAATTGCAACTTCATTCATATCATCTGTTTCAAATACAATGTCTGGAATTATATACGAAAGAAACTTTCTTGAAACCTCATCAATTTTTGTTAATTTCTGGTCATCTAATGTAGCCGTTGCTTTACGGTAGCCTACAGAATCAAAAAATGTTTTTACTGGAAAATGTCTAGATAAATCTACTTCTTCCTCATCTAGGCCAATAAAAGCTGACTCTTGAATTGAAATATCCGCATTTAGATCAAAATATATATCTGTCCATTCTTCCGAATTTGGGGTCAATGTGGTTTGAAAAACACTAAAAAGACTGGTTAATCTTTGCTGACCGTCTAGCACATAATTGACTGGATAATCTTTTCGTGGTTCTGGCAACTCAAAATAACCTAAATTCTTCTCTGTAGTCAGCTTTTTATCCGTCTTCCAAAGAATTACGGTTCCTATTGGAAATCCTTTGTATATGCTATCCAATAAGAAGGCAACTTGATCTGCATCCCAAACAAAATCTCTTTGGAAAGCAGGAATACGAATGTCACCGGAGGTAATCCGATCAATTACTTTTTGAATTGTAAGTGTGTCTGCCATATTTTCATTTTAATTCTGACCAACTCGTTTAACGTATTATAAGTGGTTTTTTTTGAGTATACTTTATTTTCATTAATCCTATTAATTTCTGGGCTCTACCGTTAGCTCGCAAAGTCAATGGCTTAGGCTATATGGAATTGAGCCCAACGTTTTGCAGCTACCCGAAGGTGGCGATTTCGAAGCACTTCACTGTCAACCAAGCACAAACTTTGATATAAGCACAAAGCTTGATTTAACCACTGAACCGCCACTTTTGGGTAGGTGCTGTTAGCGGCTGTGGTTCCCTATTGCTATTCAACTGCTTCCAAAAATTCATCGTCCAATGGCGAAATTGAAGGTCCGAAATAGTTTGTGAGATTTCCTTTCTCGTCAATCACATATTTACTAAAATTCCAATCTGGTTGATGGTTATTCCAACCATTTGCTTTGCTGTCCGTAAGCCATTTATAAAGTGGTTGTTGTTCCTCGTTTTTTATTACCACTCCTTTTTTTGCTATTGGAAATGATACACCATAATTCACCTTGCAAAATTGTGAAATTTCGTTATCATTGCTTTTTTCCTGTTCCATAAAGTCGTTGGCAGGAAAAGCAATTATAGCCAATTTGTCGCCTAATTTTTCGTGTAGTTTTTGTAATTCGGCATATTGTCCTGTGTAACCACAATTTGAAGCAGTATTTACAATCAAAACTTTCTTTCCCGAATAGGCAGAAAAGTCAATTGGTTTTCCATTGTTCAATGTTGCCTTTTGTTCGTAGAAAGGAACTGTTGGTGCCGTTTTACTTTCATTGTTTAAAACCGTGCCGTTTTTGCCAATTTTAGCCGCTATGCGAGTAAACGGATAAAGAAAACGCAATGCTTTTTGTTTGAACGTTGCCATAATCTGTTTGTTTTTATTGTTGAACCTTATGAGTATATTCTCTATCTAATTTTTAAGTTCATAAAATTATCTATTGCGTATGTGCTTGACCCGTCACTATCCTATTATGAAACTTCGTTCGCTAAATGCAGGAATTGTTGGCTCAGCTTCGTAGAAATATTTGATTTCATCACTGCTGTCCGTAAGCCCTAAGCTGTATAGCAAAGGCACGTAGTGGTCGGGGGTGGGGGCGGCTAACTTACCCAACTTATGACTGTTTTGGTAATTAATGAGATTGGCAAAGTTTCGTGCATTAATTTGTTGTTTGAGCCAAGCATCATATTCCGCTTCCCAACCGTAAAGGGTCATATCATTTTTTCGCATTTTTTGTCCTGCCAACTGCAAGTTATGGATAAGCGCACCGCTGCCTATTATTAGCACCCCTTTGTTACGCAAAGATTTTAATTGTTTGCCCAACTCATAATGGTATTCGGGTTTGGCGTAATAGTCAATGCTCAGCTGGAAAACAGGAATATTGGCATCGGGAAATAAGTGCATCAGCATTGGCCATGCACCGTGGTCTAATCCCCAATCGGTTGTTTCCGAAACGGAAGGAACGATTTTCTTTACTTCGCGGGCAATATCAGGCGAGCCTTTGGCTTTGTAATATACCTTGTAGTATTCTTCGGGAAAACCATAATAATCGTAAATCTGTTTTTGTTCGGGCGATATGTTTACGAACGTGCCTTTTGTGCACCAATGGGCTGATACAACCAACGCAGCTTTTACTTCATGACTCTTTTGCAGGGTAATTCCTAAATCATAAAGCTTTTGCCAAAATGCTCGTTCACTTCTTGAAACTGGAATATCCATTGGGTTTCCATGAGAGGTAAACAGCACAGGCATTTTTTTACCTTGTGAAGGAAGTGCGTCAGTAAAATTTTTAAAACTGCTTAATGTTCCCATTGCGGTTAAAGCTAAAATTGATTGAAGAAATTCTTTGCGTTCCATAGTGATTTATGCTTTGGGTTGAATAGGCGCTTTTTTATATCTACCCCATGCTATGAAAACTGCGATTGCTCCTAAAATCAAATTAATACCTAATGCTTGATATTCGGCATTGGATATATGATATATAAAAGCCAATACCATAATAATAAAAAGACCCAAAGCTGCCAATGGCGTAAAAATTGGTTTAATGCGCAACAAGGCAGGCAGTAAAAGCCCGATACCGCCAAGCAATTCAGAAATACCAATGAACCTGACCATGCCTGCAGAAAAGTCATTTACCCAAGTCATTGATTGACTAAGCTCTTCAATGGGTTGTGTTGCTTTCATGATTCCTGCCATTAAAAACATGGCTGCCAGTAATACCTGTGCCACCCACAAGGCAATATTCAGGGTTTTATTGTTCTTCTTTTCCATTTATTTACTTTTTGAATTTAGATAAAAGATATTCTTGGACAGTGGTTGGTTTACGACTAAGCAATTGTGTTAAATCAGTGGTAGAAATATTCATAGTATCGGCTGCAAAAGCAACTGCAAATGCTGTAAACATACGTGCGTAATCCTCCGGAACCCCATGTTGCATTAAGGTTTGCTGATAAACTTCTGGTTCGGGAGAAACATAGTTGATCGCAACTCCGGTAACTTCAGAAATGTGCTTCGCAATTTCCCCAAACGATACAGGTTGTTCGATACCGATGTTGTAAGTTTTATTTTCGTGTCCGCCTGTAGTTAAAACATTAGCAAGCGCTTCTGCAATTTCGTTTCGCAATACAAAATTTATTTTTCCCTCACCTGCCGGAACAAAAATGGTTTTGGTTTCCAATATCTGTTCCCCCACATAATCCATCAACATATCCATATAAAAACCGTTTGCAAAAATGGTATAGGTAATTTCGGATTCTTTAAGGTATTTTTCTGTTTTCACATGATCTTCGGCTATAAACCACAGCGGAGATGTTGGGTCTTCATGGGTTCTCATAAAACCTGTGTAGATGATATGCTTCACACCATTTTCTTTAGCAGCTTTGATTGCATTGATGTGCTGCACCGCTCTGCTTTTGGTCATTTCGCTGGAAGAAATCAGAAGCATAGTTTCTACGCCTTGCATTGCAGTGCGTAAGGAATCAAAATCATCATAGTTGCCTATTTTGACATCTATACCTTTAGATTTTAATTCTGCTGCCTTCGCTTCATCTCTTGCCAATGCTGAAATTTGTTTTGCTGCAATTCCTTTTTGAAGCAAAAAGTTAATAGTTGATTTTCCTAATTGTCCTGTTGCTCCTGTGATGAATACTTTGCTCATAATTTTTTTATTTTTTTAGTGAAACATTTTTTTAACCGGACAAAGATACTACTTTTGCTATACTTTAGTAACTACTATACCATAATATATCGCTATACTTTGGTATAGCATAAGTAAATAAAAAATAAAATGAGCAGAATATCAGAATTAGTTAAGGTAAAGAAATGTTCGGGAGAGTTTGTTTTAGCCGTAAACGACACGATGAACGTTTTAAATGGCAAATGGAAACTGCCCATTATAGGTTCTTTGCTCTATGGTAAAAAACGCTTCAAGGAATTGGAAAGGGAAATTCCTAAAATCACGCCCCGTATGCTTTCCAAAGAGCTGAAAGACCTGGAAGTTAATAGCATAGTAACCCGCACTGTTTATAATACCACTCCTGTTACTATAGAGTATGAATTGACGAAATCGGGAAATTCGCTCAATACGGTTTTGGATGCTATGATAGGATGGGGCTTGCAACACCGCAAAATGGTAATCGGAAAAAAGGAGAAGGTTGCTGAAACTGTCAGAGTTTAACAAAGTGGTGGACTTTTTTTAAATTTTTTTACTGTGTCGGCAGGTCGTGTATTTGTCTGTCAGAGGTCGGTCGGTTGGGTATTGCGGTTTCGTCCTACCATTGCCGCTAACGGTTTGCATATGGCTTGTGGCGGTTTCGAAGCACTTTCCTGTCCACCGAAACCAAAGCTGGCTACGGAGCGAAAACCTTGCTGGCAGCCGT
>NZ_FRCY01000028.1 GCF_900143075.1 Cyclobacterium lianum
GTCTGAAAGCAAAGAAACCCTGCTCCGAAGAACAAGGTTTCTCATTTCTGTGATCCCGCTGGGGCTCGAACCCAGGACCCTAACATTAAAAGTGTTATGCTCTACCAGCTGAGCTACGGAATCATTACTGCATTTTCTGCGGAAAAACCCGCTGATAATTTCCAAAGAAAACTTGGTTTTGCGCCACAGTTTCCCGTAATTGGACTGCAAATTTAACGGACTGGATTGATAATGCCAAATCTTAGATGGATCTTTATTGTTTTTTTGTTGCTTTTTCCCCTGCTGTCTACGCTGGCCGTTGATTCTCAGGGGCAAGACCCCGTCAACCTGCAGCATGCAGACAGTTTATTTGCCCAAAAGCAATATCAGGAAGCCCTTGAGATCTATGAGCACCTCTTGCATGAAAAGGGTACCTACTCTCCAGCCATGCTGCTGAAAATGGGATTCATCGCTGAAGGCGTAGGGGATTTTGGTCAGGCATCCCTCTATTTGTCCAAGTATTATGAGCACTATCCCAACCCGGCAGTCACCGATAAAATCAAGTCACTCACCAATCAGGCCAGGTTGGAGGGTTATGACGTTTCAGACCAGGACAGGTTTTTGGGTATTCTGGTAAATTATAAGACAGAGATTACGGCGGGCTTTGCCTTTCTGTTGCTGCTTTCGCTGATCATGATTTTTTTGGTTAGGGAAAAACGGTCGGGTTTTTACTTTCCGGCATTTGTCTTTCTCCTCCTGACCTTTGTCAGCAATAATTTTATTCGTATGCCGGAAACTGCCATCATTACCGGAACGACCGTTCTGATCATGGATGCGCCTTCTGCTGCTTCAAACCTGCTCCGCCGCGTGCAGGCAGGCCACCGCATTACCATTCATTCCAATAAGGACATGTGGTACGAAATCGAATGGGACAACCGAAAAGCCTACATCCGAAAGTCCGACGTTTCAAAAATCTAAAGGGTCCAGGAATTTGAAATGGCCATTCATCTTGATTTTGTGCTTGGAGGATTCAATTTCCTTCAACATGGGGATGACCTTTTTAAGGTGTTTCATCAGAAATTCCAGGCGTTCATTTTCGCTTTCCATCGTCAAAAGTTCATATTCTTCAGCGAGTTTTAAGCCTACCTTATGTGCATAGGTAAAGGAGTTTAATTCGGTCAACTCAGGAATTTGCTGGGGCTGTTCCATGAGTTCAAATAATGCAGCAAGCTGTTTTCGGAAAGCGTTTTTTTTATTCGGGGCAATGTCCATATCCAGCGGCAGCCAGTCTACCCGGCCTCCTGCATAAAGCTTTCCCTGTCTGGGATTTTCAAAATCAAGCAAGCGGAAAATCCGACGGCCTTTTGACTTGATGTCCATCCGGCCGTCTTCGTAGGTTTTTGTTACCTCCAGTATGCTCATTTCAGTCCCCAGAGGCATCAATTTGTCTAAAAAAGAACAAATGCCGAAAGTTTTGTTTTCAGCGAGACACTCGTTGATCAACTGCTTGTATCGGGGTTCAAATATGTGGAGGTTGAGGTTTTCTTCTGGAAATGCGACTAATTTCAATGGGAAAAGGGCCAGTTCTTGCGTCATTTTTGATCCGGTTTATCTGCTATTCATCTCTTGGCTCAATGTTAACTCATGACTTTAGCGATGGTTTACAATTAGCCCGGTTTTGGCAATTCCCCTCACCCACTGCCCGGCAGGGAAAAAATGCCTGAATGCTCAAACCGGCATCAAAGTGAAAGGAAATCAGAGAGAATCAATCGCCGGCAAACGCTCGGTATCAGTTTTCATCTGATATATCTTCCTCGCTGTCTTCAGCATCAACCATGGAAAGGATTTCTCCGGGAGACATGTACAGGGTCCGGATCTTTAACTTGTAGTCCTCCGGTAATTTATCGTGATTCAGTACAAAGTTTTTTGTCGCAATGATATGTTTTCCAAGACCAAAGGCCACAGCGTAGCTGTCTGCGGCGATTTCGGCCTCGCTCAGAAAAGTATTGGAAAGGTAATATTTTACACCGAATTGAAGCAGGTTAAACGCACTTCGTTCCAGATAATCCTGTATATGCCCCAGCTCGTGGCCGATCCAGCCGAGCAGGACTTCCTTAGGGAGCGTTTCGATCGGAACCGCTTCATCTTCCAGAGCCAGGTAGCGACTGATTTTTATGCGATAGCCCCGGTTTTCCTTGGACGAAAAAAGTAGCGATCCGATCTTCGGCTGAGCTTGCATCACCGAGCCATTGATGTTCTTTTTAAATTGGAAATCAATCTCTGTTTCAAAAAGATCCGGAAAATAGGACAATGCTTCCAATGCAATATCCCGGATCTCCAGGGGTATTTTTTTATTGGTGGCAAACCGCTCTAAATCATCATTGGATTGTTCGTGTACCGGAGGATTTACCACAACCTCTTTTTTGCTGAATACCTCCATAGAATTGTAAATCAATAAAAAATTTATAGAAAAAAGCGCATTCAATATTAGATATGTCATGTTTTTTGGCTTGTTTGTCTTCTTAAAATACACAAACGAAGCATCAAATCCAAAAATGAAACTGATTTTCCCCTATATAGCCCTGTCAAAAGTGCCAGGCAAGTCTTCCGGCCAGCCATTCAGAGATGGCTACCTGCCCGCCAGGTGCGGACCGAATATTCAGGATCCTCTCAGGCGGTTCCAGACGCTATACCAGCCAGACTTCACTTACCTGGCATGAGCACCAGCCAAAATCATTTATTTTCTTTGCTTACCAAATCTTTCACACATGCTACCCAGGTATCCCGCGAATTAAGGCTGGGCACCAGATCCCATTGTTCTCCCCCCAGCTCCATAAACTGTTCCTTGTATTCCTCTCCCACTTCCACGGTGGTCTCCAGACAATCTGCTACGAAAGCAGGGGAAAAAACCAGCACTTTCTTCACCCCCTCAGCAGCCATTTCTTTCACCAGGTCTTCGGTATAGGGTTTTATCCAGGGGTCTTTTCCCAGTCGGGACTGAAAACAGGTGACCACCTTTTCTTCCGGCAGGTTCAATTTTTCGCTGATCAGCCTGGTGGTATAAAAGCACTGGGCCCGGTAGCAAAATTGATTCTTCTTCGTGTAATTCGCACAGCAGTTTCCCAACTGACAGTAACCCGCTACCGATCCTTTCCTGATCTGTCTTTCGGGTAATCCGTGATAGGAGAAAAGAAAGCGGTCGTAGTCGCCCTGGGCCATCATTTCCCTGCCCAATTCTGCCCAGGCTTCCAGAAACAGGGGATGGTCCACAAAATTGCTGATAAACCGAATATTGGGAATGATCTGCCATTCTCTGGCCAGTTCCATGACCTTGTCGATTACTGAGCCATTGGTGGCTGAGGCGTATTGGGGGAAAAGGGGCAAGACGATGATCTCTCTGACGTTGGCCTTGTTCAATGCCTTTAATCCATCCGCTATGGAGGGCGATTGATAGCGCATGGCCATTTCCACCTGGTACTGGCTACTGTCCAGCAGGGGGATCAATTTTTCCTTTAAATCTACTGTATGAAAAAGCAGTGGAGAACCCCGGTCTGTCCATAGTTTGCGGTACTCTGCCGCAGACTTGGGTGCCCGGAAGGGAGCTATAATCAGGTTTACCAACATCCAGCGGGGAATCAGCGGGATATCGATCACCCTGCCGTCCATTAAAAATTCCCGGAGGTATTTGCGGACATCTGCGGTGGCAGTACTGTCCGGCGTGCCCAGGTTGACCAATAAAATGCCCGTTTTGGCTTTATTCTTATTCATGAGTTTCGGCTTACCAATTTTTTACATCTCTAAACCGAAATTACAAGCTTATGTTAGAAAAAACCAGTATAATTTCACCGCTCCCCGGGATTTGCAATCCCGAGGTCAGATAAGAGGGGATTTGTAATCCCCGTAATGAGCGCGTCAGCAGGATTGCAAATCCTGCATTATCTGGATTCGGAATTTCAAATTCCGAACAGCGCGGCTCCGCGGAATTTGTAATTCCGTGGTTCAGATAAAAGGGGATTTGTAATCCCCGTAACGTGAATTTTCACAATCCAGAACTTTTGTTATGCTTATATTGCTACTGCCAAAGACCAGTAAATAATGAAACTAGATAAAAAAGCTTTTGCCATCCAAAGTTTCGAGGAGGCTGCGGATCATCAAAAACATTATAAAAACCTTTCGGAGGAAGAAAAAAGGGATGTCTTTCTTCACCTGATGCAAGCTGCCTATGGGTTTGTAGGTAGTGACTGGCCTGAGATGGATAAGGACTATTTTGAGGTAAGAAGTTTGATCAAAGATGGTAGCACTTCTTAATCTGTTTAATAATGATTTTAAAGACTTTATCGAAAGTCTGAACAAGTTTGATGTGGCGTATATCCTAACTGGAGGGTATGCAGTAGTTCTGCACGGTTATCACAGGACGACAGGAGTTATGGATATTTGGGTAAAAGCAACAGAAGAAAATTATAGAAAACTTATTAAGGCATTTTCATTTTTTGGATTACCCACCAATGCCATACGTCTTGATCGATTTTTGAATAGTGACAGGTATGAAGTTTTTTCATTTGGAAGACCCCCTATGGCTATTGACATTGTGACTGCCATTCAAGGAGTTGAATTTGATGATGCCTATCCGAGTGTGAAAATTGTTAAAATTCAAGATATCGAAGTGAAACTGATAAACATTTCGGATTTGATAAAAACCAAAAAGGCTAGCGGTAGGTATAAGGATTTAGATGATCTTGAAAATTTAAATGGCCATGAAGAATAAAAAACTCAGGTATCCCCTTATTTTATTTTTTTTATTGATCCTCAGCGGAAATGTATTGGCACATCATATTCCCAGCATCCTCATTGCGTATTACTCCGGTTCGGGCAATACCAAGGCCATGGCTGAAGCTGTGGCCAGGGGAGTGGAACAAGTGGAAAATGTCAGCTACACCATCAAATGCGTGAACGAAGTGAGCGGGGAGGAGGTCTTGAATGCCTCCGCCATCATTTTGGGTTCCCCGGTGTACAATGCCAATATAGCCCCTCAGGTGCAGGAATTTATCAATAGCTGGCCATTTGAAGGCAGGCCCTTAAAGAATAAGATCGGTGCCGTATTTGTCACGGGAGGCGGGTTTTCTCTTGGGGAAGAATCGGTGATGTTTGGCATGATCCGTGCCATGCTGGTTCACGGGATGCTGATCATAGGTGGAGCTGAAACAGAGGCAGCATTTGGAGCTTCGGCAATTACCGGAGAGGGTGATTTCGCCGGAAAGGAGGTGGATCCATTGTTTTTGAAAAAAGCAGAAGGGCTGGGAAAAAGGGTAGCGGAGTTGGTATTGAAAATGCAAATGTAGTCTCGAATGGATTCAGCTGCGGTGGATTTGTTTTTGCCGTGAAGCGTAGCTCCTCGGGATTTGTAATCCCGAGGTTAAGATAAAAGGGGATTTGCAATCCCCGTAATGTGCACGTCAGCAGGATTGCAAATCCTGCATTACCTGTGGTCCGACATGGCAAATGTCGGACAGCACGGCTTCTTAAGGTATGTTGACAATCAGCTTCATGCGGAAAGATCCTTCTGTGACCTTCAATTCCTCATTTCCCCGCCCTGTAGTTGCCGAAATGGGGCCGTATAAGTTAGCTTCAAACGTGCCTTCGATCAGGTCGCTTCCGATATGGGTCAAGGTAAGGCTGCCCTCGTCCGGAATGCTGATGTTCGGATAATTCTGCCGTAGTAGCACCGCATTATACATGTTGCCCTGTAGATCTGAGCGGGTAAAGTTCAGGCTGGGCAAAAAAACGTTTTCATAGGCCCTGACCCCTTCCTGTAGCCGGTAGGTTTTTTCTTCCAAAGCCGCTTCGCTCCATAAGGTGATGCTGAAAAAATCGCTTGTACCCGTGCTTCCCGGTCCCAGAGCCTGAATCAGCGCGCTGTACAGCCCGGAATTGGAGTCGTAAAAGAAAACTACGGAATGAAATTCTCCCACCGGATAATTCACCCAGTCTCCATTGACCTTGAATTTCATAAAATAGTCAGCCTCTGGAACTGGATCCTCAGTTTTACTGCAGGAGGTCAAGAGTTGCATGGTGGCCAGAAAGAAGACCAAGCCTATTTTTTTTAAAATCCTGTTCATCGTTTTTCAGGAAAAATAGGCAGGATTTTTAAGCGAAGAAAGTAATAATGATTTACTGGTGGTTTCTATTGATTATTCGTTTGTGAATTATCAATAACTGCTATAAGACCGTTATTCCAACAATTGCCTTTTTTAAAAGCAGCAAGCGGAATGATGATAGGTTTTTTTGGAAAATAGGGGATTTTTTCGGTAACATCTTAAAATGTCAATTTCGAAATTTGTTACTTAGGGTCTGCCGAAAAACTTGTGCTTTGAGGTTTTCCAGAATCTGGATTAGTTTGCTCTTGATGGTGTATTTCAGCTCTCTCCACGCTGAAAAACTCAGGCAACGGAGTACCATCCCGGCCAATTTGACCAGGTTGAGCACTAGGATAATTGAAGCGATCCACGATTGGCTGGTGTTTTTGAGCCTTGCCCTGATCCGGTTCATTCCGTATCCGTTTTTAGCCTGTCCAAACTTGCCTTCTATTGGATTCCTCTCCCCTGGCCTTACGTGGTTTTCCACTGCCTTGGCCGAAGGCCTTCCCAAGGGCTTGGCCGCCAGTTTGATATTCTTTTCCTTCAGCCATTTCCGGTTTTCCCTGCTGCAGTACAGTTTGTCTGCCAAAACCTTTGCCGGATAAAATCCAAACTTGCTCCGGTACTCTTCTACATAATCTTTAAGGTGGCTCCCCTCGTTGAAGGCATCCCAGGACAGCATGTCCAGAAACGCAAAACCATCTACCATGCTCATATGTATCTTGGCTCCGAACTCGGTCTTTGCTCTTGCTTTCCCACGTACTATGGGCCGTACATGGGGTTCGTGGATGCTTACGATGCGGTCTTCCACCTGATGGCTTCGGCTCACCCACATCTTGAATTGCTGTTCATAGACCGTCTGGATGATCCAGTACTTGCGCTGCAGCTTGTGGTTTAGTGGGAAAACCTCAAAGCCATCCAGCATTTTTTCTATCGTCCTGAAGTTTCTTCTCAGGTATTGAAGTTGGGATTTGATGCCTTTGCGAATTACTTTTTTTGAGGGGTTTTTGTTTTGTGCCACCTTCAGATAGGCTTTCCGGGCTATTTTCCGGTAGGTCCGGGGCTTCTTTCCTGTACGGTCTGCCGCATGAAGCTCATCGATGATTTCCTCTGTGATCTCCCGGGATTTGTTGAGCAGTCCCAGATCCGTAGGATAGGCGATGTCCTGGGGACAGACGCTGGCATCATAGATCACTTCGCCTTTGTTTTCATTGTTACCATCTGTGCCCGGAGGAGGCTTATCATCGTCTTTACAGCTTTTGTCCTTGTTCACTGCCGTTTTTTCAAGGGAAAATCCATGGATCTTTTGGTTCATCTCCGCAATCAGCTCCTGACCCAGCCGCTTCCTGATATCCACGAAAAGTGAAGCATCGAAAGGAGGTTGTTTGTTATAGGAACTGTAGCCGAGAAAGTATTGTAGGTACATGTTTTCAGTAATCTGGGCGATGGTTTCCCGGTCATCCAGATTGAGCATATGCTTGATGATCACTGCCCCAATCAAGACTCTTGGGTTAAGGGAAGGCCTGCCGGTTGCTTTAGGTGGGTTTCGTTTGCTGTACATGTTGACCAGCTCATCCCAGGGAATCTGCTTACTGAGTACCACCCATCGGTTGGACGGGTCCAGTTGGTTGTAGAATGGTGTCTCAAATCCTGAAAGAGAAAGCTGGTTTGGGCTGGTATATTCGCTGCGTGGTGCACGCCTTTTGGTGGTCTTTCGCATAGTTACTTGCACTTATATACACCCTTAATTTGTGAAAAAAACCTCTAAAAACCTCTAAAACGTAACTTTTTTATTTTCTAAGCAGACCCTAAATACCGCTAAAACGTAACTTTTTTATTTTCTAAGCAGACCCGAATTAGACGTTTTGTAAATTAAAAAAATATAGCGAAATTGCCTTTAAAAATAAATTTTATGGAAAAAAGGTATCCGGTCTTGACATCTTTTTCATAATCAGTAAATTTTTATTAATTTGAGATTTTAACAAAATACACCAGCATCTCTATTTATTATTGTACCAGCAATCTAGTTTTAATGAGAAAATTGTTTATGACTTTAAACTTTAGACCTTTGTGGATTCTGTAACTTTTTGATATTGATATTATTTTATTTATGATAAATTGCATCAATTATAAATAAGAAATTATATTAACAATTACTAAAAAAATCATAAATTAAATTGATTTTTATTAATCAACAATATCTATTAAATCAGGTAGTTTCACACCTTTGTTTATTTTATAAATATTAGATTTGGTAAAATATAAGTAATAATCCTGAAAATAAAAATTGTTATAAAATTCATTTTCATCAACCCAAACAGAATTCAAATTGATTTCTATTTTACCAGAATTAATAACATATTTAAAAAAATTAAATCTATCATTTGAATGCACCACATAATAAACTTTCACTTTTTTAGAAGAGGTAGATTCAAAAAAGCGATTCCAAAATTCAAAATCAGCTAAACAAGTAACACAAGAAACATTTATAAACGTAATTATATATGACATATCTTGATCTCGACAAAAGGTTTCTTTTAAAGGTACGGGAACTAAATCCATATTTGAAGAAAATTTTTGAAGTGAATCTACAATAGCTATCTCAAAATCTAATTTCTCTAACACAGGTAACTCATAATGAGTTAATTCATTAATCGTATTTTTTTGACACGATTGCGATAATAAAAATAGAATTACAAGCATAATAGTTAGCAAAGACTTCAAAAAAATCCATAATAATAAATTATCTTTTTTATTAAAAACTTGTAAAACACTAACTACCACTTATATTGAATATATAGTTGATTGAAACTTTAAAACAAATATCAAAACTAATCTAAAATAAATCGGCATAAATAATTTCACCTTTATCTAGATCGTAAGAGAAGATTTTATCGTCTAATGGGGTAATTCCAAAACTTAAAATTTTCCTTGATAAAATAATTTCATTTACTGGATTCCCTTCCCAGTCATATACAAAAATTGTATTTGAAGTTTGGGACTCTCTTTCTATCGCCTTTCCTCCTGAATATAGACCATATATATATTTTTCAGTTGCATATGCATAAATAAAATTTTCTGTTGTTTCTTCGGTATGCAACATGACGAACATTTCGCCAGTGTAAGCCTTTTCATATGATAACTCATTAAAATAGGGACCTTGAATGAGAACTGAGTTTTTCCTATTAGATTTGAAGATTTCAACAGCATCAATATACCTATACAATAGAGAGTAATTTTCTCCTGATGGATCTGTTACTAATAAGGTTTGACAAATATCTTGTAAAAACTCAGTTGAGTATTGATCTGGGATGTGGGTATGGAAAGCAACTTCTTTACCTAAAGATTTATTTTTAAAATTTAACCTTTCAATCTTAGCAAACGATTTTCGATTTCCTACTCCCAATATAGTAGAATCACTCTCAAAAGTAACCCACATATAAAAATCATTTAGAGTATACTCATTATTAATGTTTTTATTTTGATCTAATGCAAGGCTAACAATTTTTTGAGTGGTTAAATCATATATATATAAATCATCATTAATTAGTCCTGTAGAAATTGGGGATAATACTTCCGAAGGACCGCCGCCAAATTTAACAAAACTTGATAGCGAATCCCCGGTGTTAATATCGAATTCATGAAAAAGGAATATGGCTTCCTTACCCAACTCGGACAAAATTAAATTATCCTGATAAAAATGAAAATTTAGCGGTTTAATTAAATTAGCACTATTAAATTCTCTAAATTCCACGTTTGACTTTTTGTGAAAATTGGAAATTTTACTTTTTTGACTATTTATGATTAGTTTATCAGATTTATGATTACAAGCATATAAAATGCATAACAAAACAAAGATTATAAAAAAAAATTTGGAGCCAAAAAGCACTTTGGTTTTTTGGCTCCTATAAAACTTTATTCTATTCCACATCCGGCAGCAAATTGATTCCTACACCCAATTACAGTGAATTGAGAAGTATAACATACATCTCTCCAGTCGAAAGTATTAATACACCCAATTGCAATGGTTCCCGCAATTGCATTTTCCATTGCTGCATCTTTTTTAATTAAATTTGCGGAACCCCTAGAAAAGCCAATAAGGGAAACTGCTATGATAAACATAAAAAATGTCAGAATAATTAATGGTTTTTTTAATGTAGTATTCATAGTTATATTTTTTTAGTTACAATCCAAATATAATTTTTAAGATCTTAAAATGCAAATTTTTTTGAAAAAAAATCTAATCTTGTTCAAGATAAATTTACCTTCAATAAATTTTATCTTTGAATAATTTAATTGAATAAGGCGTTTGTTAAATGGTAAGAATAAGGGTATATTGCCGTTAAACTCTGTTTTTATGGAAAAGAGGTATATGAGTCTGTCTATATTCGAATTTAAGGAACCATTCCCTGATGATCGTTCATCCTATGAATATTTGGCAGATATAAAGTGGAAGGATGGATATATTTGTAAAAAATTCGGCCATTCAAACCACTGCAAGGGGATTAATGAATTTGAGAGACAGTGTACCAAATGTGGCCGTCTAGAATCGCCGACAGCTGGCACTCTTTTCCACAACTGCAAATTCCCTCTCCTAAAAGCATTCTATATCGTTTATTATGTTTCTTACTGACAAAAATGGCGTCAGTAGCGGGGAATTAAGCCGTAGACTTGTTGGTTTTTTAAGCGGAACGTAATGAAGGCAATGGAAAGCAGCCAGAACTTCCCCATGATGGGGAAAGTAGAAGTGGACGAAACTTATTTAGGCGGCCAGGATAACAAAGCATTGGGAAGAAACGAGGGGAATAAGAAAATCATGGTAGTGGGAATAGAAAGGGGTTTAGGTGGTGTTTCTCGTTGGTACGGAAGGGTTATTGAAACCGCCTCCAAGATCAATCTTGGAGAGTTTGTGACAGATCACATAGATAAAGATGCACAGGTAAAGACTGACTGCTGGAATGGCTATAAGGGTATTTAGGCCCATTTTCATAAACTGGTCCTTGAAAAATCAGGAAAAAAGGCGGAAAATTTCAAGCAGATGCATCGGGTAATTATGATGTTCAAAGGTTGGCTGAGAGGAACCCATCATTCGGTTAGGGACCTTCAACCCTACATTAACCAGTATACCTATTGGTACAATCGCCATAAAATGAAAGAAGGGGTTTTTGAAAATCTAATGTAAAGGATGGTGGCGAAGCCACCATATCCTTATAAAGCGTTTATTTGTTAAGTGCCCTATTCAATAATTTAAAAACAAAATAGGACGGAGGACCTTGCAATCCTTCCGTCTATTCCCTAATGTTGCGTTCTACCAAAACCTTAACATTATTGATCAAGACAATAAAAATTTCATTTCCGGACTTCCTATCATCTGCAACTTTTTACAATGGTTTCTGATCATCTTTCTAATACGGTGGTTGAAGAGACGAAATGGGACCGATACTGCAAGAAAATTGATTCTAAGGAACATTTCATCAGTTTATTTTATTCTTTCCTGACCCGGAACTGCAGTTTTAGGGAATTCTAATAAAATATTATTCTGTTGGGTAAAAACTGATATATGTCGGCGTAAGGCAGATTCCCTATCGAAGTACACCTTCGGATGCCAACAATAACAGGGATCATAACTTCTTTTCTAATATGTACAGAGCTTTATTCCTATTATAGGGCTTCTTGGAAAATTCCATAAAATTTGACCACGTAGGATGAAACTACATTCTTCGTGGTTTTTTTACGATTATTCGCTCTGCTCGACAGTACAATTTCGCTTCGGTAAAGTACAATTTGTTAGTGAATCGAGTGGCTCTTTTCTGCGTTTTTGTCAATGGGGCATAGTTATCCCATCGGAAAGGGTTTTTGATCGTTTTCGCCTTTAGGCTGCCTTCTCTCGGGGTGCGGGCTCCTCCCGGTTTCTTTTTTTGGCGATTTTTACCGCATTGGCCGCCATAGTTGCAAAAAGTACCATCATCATTTCCCGCTTTTCGCCCCGGACTTTTATTTTTTTGAGTCCGTAATGGTCTTTGTGTGTCCCGAAAACGCCCTCCATTACCGTTGCCCTTTGCTTTGATATTTCACTTTTGAGTATCCTTTCAGCTTTGGAGTGGTTTTTAGGACCCTTTTTGGGGAAGCAGGTGAATATGCTGTTTCCAGTACAATATCGTCTGTTTTCGTTGGTGGCATATATTCGGTCTGCGCCAAGCTGTGATGTCCCTTTAAAAACTGTTTTATGTTTCACTACGGAGATTTTCAGCCTTTTACATTCATTAAAGTTTTTGAAACTCAT
>NZ_FRCY01000027.1:0-13458 GCF_900143075.1 Cyclobacterium lianum
GATCACTGCTCCGATCAAGACTCTTGGATTCAGGGCAGGCCTTCCGGTTGCTTTAGGCGGGTTTCGTTTGCTATACATGTTGACCAGATCATCCCAGGGAATCTGCTTACTGAGTACCACCCAACGGTTGGATGGGGCCAGTTGGTTATAGAATGGTGTCTCAAATCCTGAAAGAGAAAGCTGGTTTGGGCTGGTATATTCGCTGCGTGGTGCACGCCTTTTGGTGGTCTTTCGCATAGTTACTTGCACTTATACACCCTTAATTTGTGAAAAAAACCTCTAAAAACCGCTAAAACGTCACTTTTTTATTTTCTAAGCAGACCCTAAATAGGAATTTTTGTTTATTTACCTGGTTTGCAGTTCCTTTCACGAATGGATAACCAATCCATCTGAAATAAATCTGTGCTAATCCGTGTGAATCTGTGGTGAAATATTTTGTTTATATCCTGGCATGTTCGATTTTTTTAATCTTATTCCTCCGGTAAAGCAAAAGCCACATAGGCATCTCCCGCAGGAGTGCCGAGGCGATTGGCTCCTCCGGCCGCAATCACCACATATTGCCTGCCTTCCACCTCGTACACCGAAGGCACCGCATAGCCTCCGGCGGGAAGCTGATATTCCCAGAGCACTTCTCCCGTGTCCGCATCAAAGGCCCGGAACATTTCATCGGCAGAACCTCCAATGAATACTATTCCGCCGGCTGTGGCCACACATCCCCCAAAATTCTGGGTACCGGTAGGAGCTACTCCTCTTTCTTTTAGCTCGGGATATTCTCCCAGAGGTACCTTCCATTTGATGGATTGGGTTTTTAGATCTATCGCATTCAGCGTGCCCCAGGGAGGCCTGCTTGCGGGAAAGCCTTCTTCATCCGTAAAAATACGGAAACCCTGCAAGACATAGCGATCAAGCGGGGCTTCTATGACTTCCTGTTCACCATCCGGCCCTTCGGCTTCCACTTCCATCAGGTAATCCAAAAGGACCGTTAACTGCTGTTCATCAAAGCCGCTAAAAGCAGGCATCACGCCGTTTCCTCCGGTAATGATGGTCCTGGCAGATGCTCTGCTGTGTCTGTTCTTTAAACCTGTCAGAGCCGGATAGGCTTCACCCAAACCCTGCCGGTCTGCGCCGTGGCAATTGGCACAGTTGGACAAGTAGATGCGCTGTCCCGGACTTAAACTATTGAAAGCCCCTTCCTCCTGATTTTCTGACAGGCTCCTCAATTGCAATACCATAGGGATTTCATTGGCATTAACATAGATCATCTGATTGACCGGGTCATAGGACAATCCTCCCCACAACATCCCTCCCCGGGTTGCCGGGAAGGTAAGTGTCCCTTCCAGACTGGGCGGGGTATAAAAACCCTCGTTGCGGTATTTTTTGAACTCTGCCCTCGCATATTCCGCTGCAGCCTCTGAAATGTTGGTCAGATAGCTGCTGTCCAGGCCCTGAGGTACAATGGTGATGCCCTGGTCAAACTTCTGGGTGGGATGCGCTACTTCCCCGGGAACATACGAGGGAGGCACGGCCCTTTCCTGAACCTCCGTCAGTGGCTCCCCGGTAATTCGATCGAGCAGGATCAGCTCTCCCATTTTGCTGGGTTGCACCAGGGCATGAACGGTCTTTCCGTCCATGGGGAAGTCCACCAGGCTGGGCGCGCAAGGCAAGTCATAATCCCATACATCGTGGCTTACTGCCTGATAATGCCATTGGCGCTTGCCGGTACCTGCATCCAGGGCAATGATGCAATTGGCAAAAAGATTTTCTCCCAGCCGGTTTGCCCCATAAAAATCATAGGTAGGGGAACCCGTAGCGACATACACCCATCCCCTTTCTTCATCCAGACTCATGCCTCCCCAATTGTTGGTGCCTCCGTAGTTTTCATCCTCCACCCATCGCCAGGTATCGTGCCCCAATTGGCCCTCCTGCGGAATGGTATGAAATATCCATTCAAATTCTCCTGTATTGGCCGAATAGGCCCGAATGTGCCCGGGTGAGGCATTGTACCCTTCTCCCGTAGCGGATCCAATGATCAGCAGGTCCTGGTAAATTATTCCGGGAGTATTTAGTGCAACGGACAGCGATTCGGGATCTTTGCCCAAATCCTGCCTCAAATCAAGTTTGCCATTTTCCCCAAACTCCGCCACCAATTCCCCCGTATTGGCATCAAGGGCAAACAACCAATGACCTACCGGCATAAAAATCCGCGTTTTATCCCCATCGGTATAAGCGGTCACACCCCTGTTGACTCCTCCTGAAACACCAAAAGGCTCCGGATCAAAACGCCAAAGCTCTTTTCCACTTGCTGCTTCCAAAGCGATCAAATCCAATTGGGGTGAGGTCACATACATGGTATTGCCGAGGATAATGGGGTTACATTCCATCGGGGTTCGCTCCCTCTTATCCCCGGTGTGGAAAGTCCACGCGGGCTGAAGCAGGTGTACATTGTCCTTGTTGATGCTGCTCAAACCGGAATATTGGGCGGCGGTTTTTGAAGCCCGGTAATGTTCCCAGGTTTGATAGGTATCTTCCTGTTGTTTGCCTGCACATCCCAGGGCGATCGAAGCCAGAATCAGGTAAGATTTAACCGGCCATATTCTCATCAGATTTTTCTCTGTTAATCCCATCCAAATCATTAAATATTTATTCAGTTAAGCAGGTTTTTCAAAGCGGATTGTCAGTGATTTCCAGTCCTATCCATTCCAAAGCGTCCGGACAAAAACCATCAACCAAGGTCAAGGCTGATTTTCCGCCTGAATTTTTTCCTGGAAGGGCCATTCCGGATCTTCCACCCTTGACTCCTCCATCAGTGCCTTAATTTCAGCTACCAGTTCCGGATGCGTTTCACTCAGGTCATTTTCTTCACCGGGATCGCTTTCAAGATCAAATAAAAGGAGGTTTTCATTCCCTTTAAAAACATCCAATTTGATGCCCTTCCATTTGCCTTTTCTAACGGCCTGCTTGCCACCCTGCTCGTGAAATTCCCAATACAAATGATCATGTGTCTCCTGCCCCTCTTCACCCAAAAGAGTGGGCAAAAAGGAAATTCCATCCACATTTTCTTTCAAATCAACACCCACCAGGTCTGCAAAAGTGGGCAAAATGTCCCAAAAAGCACTGATATGATCCGTTTCGCTGCCGGCTTTCACTTTTTCAGGCCAGCTGGCAATCATGGGTACATGGATGCCTCCTTCATGCAAATCCCGCTTGTATCCCTGAAAAGGACCATTGCTGTCGAAAAAATCCGGATCCGCCCCTCCTTCCAGGTGGGGACCGTTGTCTGAAGTCAATATAATGAGGGTGTTATCTAAAATCCCAAGAGATTCAAGGCTGGTTACAATCTCCCCTACCTGATTGTCCAGTAAAGTAACCATGGCCGCAAAGGCGGCATGTGGATAGGCCTGGGAGCCATAGCCACCCGCCTTGTATCGGGGGTGGTCCGGATCATCCATGCCCTCGTAAGGAGTTTCGGGGCCAAGCAAACTTTCATACTGATAGGGTGGCTCTGGTGTAGTTCTTTTAAGAAACCTCTCCATATATTCCTGTGGTGCTTTCAGCTCCGCATGAGGAATGATGGATGGCATATACAGGAAAAAAGTCGTATCCCTGTTGTCTTTTATAAATTCAATTCTTCGCTGCTGAATCAAAAGTGGTGCATACTCCCCTTCATCGGTTCCCTGATTGCCTTCAAGAGCTAGGATGTTCTCATTGTCATACAACTCCCTGGGGTAATAATTGTGGGCGATGGTCTGGCTGTTATAGCCAAAAAAGACATCAAACCCCTGCTTTAACGGATCTCCGCTGGATCCTGGATAGCCCAATCCCCATTTGCCAAAAGCACCGGTAACATAGCCTGCCTTTTTAAGAATCTCAGGTATGGTTTGGGTATCCAAAGCCAGGGGAAACTGCCCGCCGTTCAGGCCCCGATTGCCCCGGACCTGAGTATGGCCGGTATGAAAACCGGTCATCAGAGCTGAGCGGGAAGGGGCGCAAACGGTACTTCCGGCATAATGCTGAGTAAAAACCATGCCCCGGGCCGCAAGTTGATCGATATGCGGCGTCTGGAATTTTTCCTGCCCCAGAAAACTCAGGTCACCATAGCCCAGGTCATCGGCCAGGATATAAATGATATTGGGCTTTCTATCCTGCGTCTCTTCGCTGTCGGTGGCCGGACTGCAGGCAGCAACCGCTACTGATAAAAAGACAAGTACTAAAAACTTAGCAATAACTTGATGCAATGGGTTTCTCATTTTGGGTTATCAATTTAGTTCGGGGAATCGGCATACAAGCCGGTATTTCCTTTTTCCATCAGAGGCATCAGTTCGGCTACAATTTCCGGATATTCAGCCGCCACATTTACCGTCTCCATGGGATCGTTTTGGTGATCATAAAGTTCCAGGGTAGGCTCGGCCTCCCGAAAATACTTTACGAGCCGGTACCGCTCCGTACGCATGGAGATGCCGTTTTTAAAGTAGCTGAAAGCCCGGGCCTCTCTGGCACTGTCCTCACCTGCGGTGATCAGGGGAACCAAACTTTGTCCATCCAACGGGAAATCAAAAGGAATGCCGGTGAGTTCCATCAGCGTGGGATACAGGTCAATGCTACTTACCGGCATGCTTGCTCCGATCCTTCGCGGGATCATTCCAGGAACTTTGATCAGCAAGGGGCTGCGCAGCGCCTTTTCGAAATTGGTGTGCTTGCCCCAGACCCGATGGTCTCCCAAATGCCAGCCATGGTCTCCCCAAACCACGATAATGGTATTGTCGGCCAGGCCCTCTTCCTCCAGGGCTTCCAATACCTTTCCCACCAGGGCATCGCTGTAGCTGACAGCGGCATAGTAGGCATGCCTGAGTTTTCTGGCATAATCATCGGAGAGCTTTTGGTCCAGGCCCGCCTTCTCTTCTCCCAATTGGTAGGAATTGAACTCCCCGCTTTCCTGAAGGCTGGCGGGGTGTACGTTTTCCGGCAATTCGGGAAAAGGAGAAAGGGGGATATCCTCCCGGTCATACAGGTCCCAGTATTTTTTGGGTGCTGTGAAAGGCAGATGGGGCTTAAACAAACCCAATCCCATCAAAAAAGGCTGGTCCTTATCTGAAAGTTCTTTTAACTTTTTCACGGCCAGTTGGGTAGAAAGACCGTCCGGATAGCCCAGGTCATCTACTTCTCCGGCTTCGTAGGGTTTGACTTGTCTGTTCTTCCCCTGACGGTTGGAGCCATCCGCATAGCCAAAAAAGGCATTCCAGCCGGTACCCCATTTTCCGGGATCGAAAAGCATCTCGTCCCAGCTATGGGGCATTTCCATTTTGGCTCCTTCAGGGCTTTCCTCGTAGCCATACCAGAGACCATCCACCGAATGGCTGATTTTGCCGATGCCCACGGTATAGTAGCCATTTCTTTTAAAGTGATGGACAAAACTTTCCGGCCGCTCCCCTTCAGGTTCATTGGACATAAACTGTTCTATCGCGGAATTCTGCAGGTGCTGTCTGGTTCTGGGCCATAATCCTGTCAATATGCTGCAACGGGAGGCTCCACAGGTAGGTACCTGCACGTAGTGATTTTCAAATATGGTGCCTTGCAGACCTATGGCATCAAGGTTAGGGGTTTGGATCAGGTCATTGCCGTAAATGCCCAGCTCAGGGCGCAGGTCATCGATGGCAATAAAAAGGACATTGTAGGGCTTCTTTTCCGCTGCAGGCCCGTTACAGGAAAATAAAAGAAAAATACCAAAGCAATAAAAGGCAATCAGAAAGGTTCTGGTCATTGGGCTATCAGTCAGTGAATAATCCTGAAGTATGGGTGAAGTACAGGGCTAAATATAGGAGGAAATCCGTAAAATTAAAAAAATGTTGTGTTAAAGTAAAAATGAAAAAAGAGATGCCGGACAGCTCATCAGAAACTGGTTTACCCAGGCGAAGTTGCTCCGGAAATCACATTCAAAAATTCAATTCCATTGTCAGAAAGAAAGTCCTTCCATCCGCAGGGATAATTCCCGGGCCGGGATATCCGGCGGCCCGCCTGGTAAAATAGTATTGGTTTGTCAGGTTATTGACGCTGGCCTCCAGCTTGACAAATTTGTATAAATAACTCATCGATAGGTCCATCACCTGGTAGGCCGGGATGATCCCTTCCACAGCAGATGGGGTCCTCACTGCATTGGAGGCATCTGTGAAATGCTCGGCTACATGGGAATATTGGTAGGTCATATTAAAAGCCCCCAGACCAAAAGTCAGCCCGGATCGAATGCTAAACGGCGGCACCAGTTCCACCCTGTTTCCTTCAAGCACCCTTTCTTCTGAACTTTGATAGCGCGCATCTATTACGGAAAGGTTGGTAAACAAATTCAACCTGTATTTCTGATTCCACTCCAATATCCGGAACAGGTCCATTTCTCCGAAAGCCTCCAGGCCCATACTGTAGGCATCAGCCACATTGGTCCGGTAGCGGTATATCCGAAAACTCTCGGGATCAGTTCGCAGGATCGCTCCTATCCTGTCCTGGTATTTCAGGTAGAATAAACTGACGTCATAATTGAATTTCCTGTCCTGATTGCCACGAACACCCAGATCAAAATTATAGCCTCTTTCATCCTGTATATTTTCGTCTACCACCAAATTGGGATTGTTGACCCGGATGTCATTGAAATTTATGGAGCGGTAATTTTGTGAAAAATTCGCATACAGCTCGTGGTTTTCCCTGGGTTTATAGCTAAGCCCCAGGCCACCGAACACAAAACTTCTTCTCCTGTCCAGCTCTTCAAATACTTGAAAGGTAGAGTCTCTGGCAAAACCCGTAACCGGATCAGGAACCAGGGTGCTGCCGGAGTAATAGCCAGCTGCAGCGGTATGAATGGACTCAAACCGAACTCCCGGTGTCAGGCTGATTTTATCGGTCAGGTTAAAGACGTTTTCAGCGAAAAAGGAGATGTTTCTTCCCGGAAAATCATAATCTGCATCTTCCAGATTATCCGGGTTGAGAAAATGAAAATCTGCATTATCGCCCGCCGGACCCAAGCCCTGCTTCCTGTCTGTAAAACCTTTGTAATAGCGGCCCCCAATCAAAAATGCATTATCCTGCTCTCCCAACCTATAATTATAGATCAGCCGGAGTTCTGAACCAAAGTTGCTGAAATCATCCACAAAGAGGTTCCGCTCCAGGTCATCATCCAGCCGGTCAATTCTGCCCAAATTGCCAAGCGCATCACGGCCTCCGATCAGGCCGAAGCTCCTGAAGTTTAGTTTAAGCTGCTGGTTGAATTTATAATCCAGATGGGTCGCCAATAAATTCCAGTTGACCTTGAACCAATTTCTGGACCGGATTGATTGTCTGGGATTTTGCTCAAAAAGGGCATCGGTAAGCCCCCCTGCCTGCCTGGCCAGGTAATCCATCATGGTGTACTCCAGTTTTACCCTGAACCCGTCATTAGTCTCGTAGGAAAGCGCCGTATAGGCCATTTTGGAATCAAATTCACTGTTTTCCCGCCAGCCATCTCCCCGCTTGTACTGAAAAAAACCATAGTAGTTCCACTTGCCTGCCTGTCCGCCTACACTGCTGAAGGTGTTCAGAAAGCCGTAGGAACCTACGGTATTTCTCAGCACCGTATGGAGTTTTTTATCCTCAGGGCCTTCCTTCATGACAAAATTTAGTAGACCGCCAAACTGCGTACCATATTGCAAAGAAGCTGCACCTCGTACCACCTCAATGCGATCTACCCCTTCTGCGGCAGGGGTATAATAACTTTCCGGATATCCCAAAGCATCGGCACTGATGTCATATCCGTTTTGGCGTACATTGAAATGGGAGGTCCGGTTGGGGTCCAGCCCCCTTGCGCCTATGCCCAATTGCAAACCTGCACCATCACTTTCATAAATGTTCAAACCCGGAACTTTGGCATATATCTGTCTGGTATTGTTGGTAGCCAGGTTGGCAGTGATGTTGTTGAGCTGAATGACCTCGTTCTTTTTGGCCTCATAGATGGCCGTACCTTCCACTGCGCCCAGCCTACGCATGCCATAGGCATCAGCGTATGCGCCATTTACGATTATCTGGCTGAGTTCACCGCTGATCTCCTCCAATTCGATCCTTAGCTGAATCAGCTCCTCATCCGGGCGGACAGTCAGGTCTGTAGCGTAGGTTTTCTTTCCGGAAAAAAACACCTGCAAAACATAATCTCCCTGGGGAACCGCGGAAAGTGTAAAAGCTCCATCCTGGTCAGTTACTGTTTGCAAACTGGTTCCCTTTAAAAAAACATTGGCTCCGGGAAGGGTTTCACCCCCACTTTCGACCGTTCCATTCAGCAATACCTGAGCTTGTAACGGAAGGAAGATCAAGGAATAAAGCAATATGCTCAGCAAGCTTTTCATAAAATTTTCTTGTAAGGTAAAACCCAGGTTTTGTGCCCGAAACTGTCCTCGACCCGGGTAAGGTCAGTATTGGGATCTATTAACAGTTGGTTTTTCGATCCGTTTAAACTGACATGTACCTCTGCCCGGATTTCCACATCATCAAATCCCTGATCTGAGAGTTTTTGCTGCAGAAAATGGGCAAACTGCAGAATCAGATCCGGTTGCGTTGCCATTTGTTTTTCCTGCATGGGACTCAGGTAATCGCTGGCATAACTTTCCCATTCCCGTCCTGTAGCTTTGTCCCGGATATGGAAAATGGCATATCCTGCTTTTTCCATCAACATGACCCTCCAGGAAAAGCGGTAACCCTGCTCCGTCCAGAACAGGTTACCGGGATAAGCATAAGCCCGTAGCGGCAAAAGGAGCTGGATCAGCAAAAACACGGCGAAAAGGCTCCAGACCAGCTTTTGGAAGGGGGATTGATACAACTTGCCCCAAGAAGTGAAAGCGGTTGAGCTTTTATGGCGAAAAATATTCCTGATATAAGCGGCGAATTTTAAATGGCTATCCGGAGAAAAGAAGATAGTGGTGGCCAGAATCATGATAAAGGGAAACATCCCTATGGGAAAAAGAAGCCAGGTAGTGAAATGAAAAATAACGACCGCTATGTAGGCATAGGGCCTGGTCCTACTGTAAAAAAGAAAAAAGGGAATACTGAGATCATAGATGGCCCCAAACCAGCTAAAGGAATAGGCAAGCCAAAGTTCATTCATCCAGGGCCCTACCAGAGGCAAATGGCTATACATGGGAAGCCAAATCTTCAGGGGTAAAGCCTCCATCAACCATGCCGGATTCAGCTTTGCCAGACCCGCATAGAAATACACCAGGCCCAGCAAGCATTGAATGACGAGCACGTAGCCATAGGGAATATGGGAAATTTTCAAACCCTTCCGCTTTGAATCCAATGAAAAAGCTTGGTTAGCCGGCATCCAGACCATCAAAAAGGCAACCAGGCTAACGAAATAATAGTGATTGAGGTAATTGGTGACATCAATCAATTCCACATAAGTAAAAGAAAAAAAGAAAAGCAGCGCGGATACCTTGTAGTAAAAGCCCAGTGCAATACCCAATGCCGACAAGGCCATGGTGATAAAAAGTAAGTACATACCTGTTTCACCGGGATTGCTTACCCACGAAAAGCCATAATAGCTGAAATGAAATTCGGGTTCGATGTACTGGCTTGCTATCCAGCCGTTGCATACAAACCTGGCAACACTGATAAACATGATCAAACCAAAAAGCACCCTAAAGTGAACCAGGGGTGCTATTGAAATGGGCTTGTTGATACCATTGAATATCTGTGTTTTCACTTTCTCCATTTAATCTCCATCATTGTCCTGATAGGTAATCAGCACGCCCAGTGCGGAGGAAAATTCTGTTTTGATAAGAATGACCTGCTTTTGCAATTCCTGATGGGCTGCCTCCGCAGAAGCAGGGTTGTTCTGTATGGTAGCAGAAAGCGGGGAGGGAACCTGGTCAAGCCTGCTCAGAATCTGGTCAAACTGAGCCAGAATGCGATCGGCCAGCCCCTCGTCTTCTCCGGCTCTGATTTCCTGAAGCAATTCATAAAATCCTTTCCCGTCATTTTCTCCTCGTTTTCCAAGGTAAAAATCCTTCATTCCTGAGATATGCGCCTGCAAAAGAGAAACCGAGTACTGGCTGTAATAGGCCTCCACATTTCTCGGTATGATCACTCCCTGAGATCTTTTCCCCAATGGAATGCCCAACCGGGCGTCTCTGCTGAATCGTTCCAGGTATTGAGAAAGCGCATTGACCATTTCACCTAAAGAAGAGCCTACATCTGTGCCGTCCTTCTGGATAAATTCCTCCTGATAGTTCCCGCCCTCAGGAAGCCATTGGTTATAGACCAAATCAATTTTAGTCAATAGTAGTTGACTGACAGCCAACAGGTATTCTCTAGCGTTCCCTGCGTTTGTCCCGGAACTGTATTTCGCAATGATTTCCTCATCTGTATCTGCCAGTCCATAAATCAGGTATTCCATGGCAGGCAAGCCTCGCCTGTTTGTAGTACTGAAACCCGTAAGAGAAAACTCGCCGGATTCAATCGCATTGTCAATGGAAAAATTGTCTGTGGGAAAGGTGTTGAATTCTGCTCTCAGAGTCTGGGAAAACGCAGGCCCGAATTCCAGGAAAGAAACTTTTTGCCACTGGGAGTAAACGTTTTCAAAATCAGACCGGAGTGACGACAGGTTGGCTTGGTTCGGGTCGGCTGTAAAATTTTTTACGGACTGGTCGAGTAGCGTCATTTGGGAATGCAGGCTTTCATAGCCGGGTAAAATTACGTTATTTGCCAGATTCTCCAGAACAGGCTTTCTGGCAGTATCCTGCTGGTTTTCCCCTTCTGAATTTTCAACACAGGAAGGCAACAGGCAGATTAAGCCTGCTACCAGCAATGTTGAAACGAATAGTTGCTTACAATACATCTTCATGTTCTTTTAATTCCGGATAGGCTGCGGTCAATTTATCCCTGGCCTCAAGCAAGCTTTCCGTACTCACGAGCCAGAAATTGCCATCCGTGCCCAGGTCGACATTCAGGATTTCATTGATATCGCTCTGATTGATCTTTTTCCGGGGGCTGTATTGGAGGGCACTCACGAAGGTGTACGCTTCAGACATGGCATGCAGTAAATTCCCCTGGTCTCCGGATGACAAGTAGCCCATGGAATCATTGATATAATGTACGGCCGTGGCGGCAGATACCAGTTCGTGCAAATCTATGATCAAGTCTACCTGATCCATTTTGACTGTATGTTCATTGGCAACAATGGCAGCTCTTCCCATAATATAGGCGTCCATAAGCGGCTGACTTACGTTTAGTAAATCGTCTCGGCCATTGGTATAATTGGCCCAGAATCTACTGTATTCAGGAGTCAGGACCGGATCGCCTTGCGGGAAATCCCTGGGCACTCCCCAGTAACCAAATGCTTCATCCCAGTGGTGCTCCATGGCCGTATAATTTTCTCCCTCCACCAGATTCTCATTGTCCACCGATGCACCAATCCTGGCCTCTGTGAGGTAGGTGTTAAAAATCTGGTCATAAAAAACTGCGCCCATCAGTCCCTTTTCTATGAGCTGCGTAAATTCCCAGCCTTTTTCATTTACATTCACGAAATTTCCCGTGGTACCCCTTTCTACTCGTCCGGCAATTCCATTTGAAGCCGCTGTATTGTTGGCCGCTACATCCTGACTGACCTCAGCGGCCTGCGACATCAGGCCTTTAAAAAAATCAATCTGAGCCGCATTGGTTTTGTTTTCCAACTGTTTGCTGCTGGCCTCATTCAAATCCTCATCTGAAAAAGGGGCATTGGTATTGGAATACATGTCCAGCAATTTCTGAAACGAAAGGGCTTCTCCCCGATCTCCTGATACCAGATAGCTTTTCATTTCAGAAAGCATATTCAGGCGATCGGTCTGCCCCTGATAGTTTACTGTGGAGGCCCCATCTCTTTCAAAAACATAGGTATCGGGCGGATTGATGGATTCATTTTCAGGCATATTCTCTTCCACACAGGAAAAGGCCATCAATCCGGAAAAAGCAATGAGTGAAGCTTGTCTGTAATTCATTTCGATTTACGCTTTGGGGTTTTATTTAGATTAATTATAAGATAAGACAAAGGTAAATTCAGAATGAATAAATTCAAACATTATTTAGATTAATTTTAAATAAAACATTAGGTGAATTCAGAAGGAAATTATCGCCCGCTGCAGGGAAAGAATTAATTTCTTAATCAATGGGATTAGCAGCGACACCTTCCACGGTCATGACTATGGGTTTGATGGTGCCATCCTCGTTAAATTCCATTACATCAATACAGGTGACACGGTGATCCCGGTCTTCGTTGGGGATGGGGCGGCGGTGATAGACCATGTACCAATCGTCTGTGCCGGGTTTATTTATCGCCGAATTATGTCCCGCTCCCGTTGCGATACTGTCCTTTTCCAAAATGGTACCGATACGCTCAAATGGGCCTGTGGGTTTGTCGGCCATGGCATAGGCCACTTTATAGCTTTCATTGGTCCAGCCGCCTTCAGACCACATCAGGTAGTAAATGTCATTTCTCAAAAACATAAAAGGCCCCTCCACATAACCCTCAGGGGTTATTTCATGAAAAAGTTGGCCGTCTTCCCAGGGCTCAAACCCGGTGAAATCCACATTGAGCTTACCCATATTGCAATGCCCCCAGCCTCCATAAAAGAAATAGTGCGTACCGTCCAGGTCTTTGAATACAAATTGATCGATCGGCTGCGCTCCGTGATAAAATTCTGACAGCAGGGGTTTGCCCAGATAATCCCTGAATGGGCCTCCGGGAGTATTGCTCACCGCTACGCCGATACCTCCGGAATGGTTGATGTCATTATCGGGATCATATCCCGGCCGGTCGGGAGTGAGGATGTCATTTGCGGCAAAAAAGAGATAGTACTTCCCCTCCTTTTCTATGGCCGAAGGTGCCCACATGGCCTGCCTTGCCCATTTGATGGCAGCGGTATCGAGAATACGCTCATGTTTTTCCCAGTTGACCAAATCTCTGGACGAGAAAGCATCGAAATGGAGCTGTTCGATAAAGCGGGCCGAATAGGTGGGATAGATCCAGTACTCCTCTCCAAAAACCACCCCTTCCGGATCGGCATACCAGCCCTCGAAAATGGGATTGCCGGACAGTTGGGCAGGCTTATCTTGTTTTTCAGTATTAGACGTGCAGGCCAGAGCCAGGAAGAAAAGGATCGGGACAAAGTTGGTTTTCATAGCGGGACAGGTTTAAAGATCTAAAAATAATGGATTTATTTTGGAGGATCGCAAACCATAATAAAATAGGTCTAATTCCCTTTATGTAAAGGGTTTGTTCGGGAGGAAAAATTGAAAGATATCCGCTTTTTTCAAGGCTTTATTGAAGAAGGGAATGATATAAAAAGACCCTCGAGGTTGTGGAAACCTCAAGGGTCAATTCACGATAACCTTTGGGGTCTTTGAGACCCCGAAGGTTTTTACGTTCTCGTTTCTGAAAAGACCCTCGAGGTTGTGGAAACCTCAAGGGTCGAT
>NZ_FRCY01000027.1:13968-14969 GCF_900143075.1 Cyclobacterium lianum
GGTCTTTGGGACCCCGAAGGTTTTTTCGTGAACGCTCCGGATTAGACCTTCGGGGTTCGGAAAACCCCAAAGGTCTGACTCATTTCACTTTTCCTTTTCCATTTTCTCCGGTCTGCAATTCAATCCAAAAGTAGACTCCACCGCATTGTACCCTCCTTCCTCCGGCTGAGTATTCCAACCCAGCCATTATTGACCTGTTACCGAAATCTTCCAAACCCAAAAATGGTCTGAGCGCAAGGAAAATCCTCGTGTCGAGGAATATTATATTGGATTAGAAAAAAGCTTCCATTTCGGTACCTGAAAACATCCTCCCCACCAGGGAAATTTTTCTGTTAGAGTAAATCAATTAGCCTAAATAGCTATATTTACATTATACCTAAAGTACTTGTCCAAAAAGGCTTTACGTTATTCTTTTATTCAGATGAAGGCAATGAACCAGCCCATGTCCACATTAAGAAGGGAGAGGGAAGGGGAAAATGGTGGTTGGTGCCAGCGATAGAAGAAGAATATGCTTATGGATTTACACTCCAGGAAAGGAGACAAATTAAACGTCTGATTTATCAACATCAGGAATATCTAAAAGAACAATGGTATGAATACTTCCAAAGATAAATTCGTCAATAAAAGAGCCAGTGACCCTATAGATCAGCTTATTTTCGAAAAAGGGTTACGTATAAAAAGCATATGGTTTGACCGTGAGCTGGATTTGATCATTGTTTTACTGAATAATAAAAAACTCCTGAAACGGCCTTTATCTGACTTTAAACGTTTGGCTGAGGCAAAAGAGGAACAATTGAACCGATTTGTCAATGATGGAATAGATATCCATTGGCATGATTTAGATGAAGACTTAAGTTTACGTGGTTTCCTGAAATATGAACTTTCAAAAATGGATACGCCTTTATCAGTTAGATAGGCCAACCTTTTAGGCTTGGGACCCATAAGTTTTTTCGTACTCGCTCCCGAAAAGACCCTCGAGGTTGTGGAAACCTCAAGGGTCG
>NZ_FRCY01000024.1 GCF_900143075.1 Cyclobacterium lianum
TGGGGAAAGGAACCCGATAGAAGGCAAGTTTGGTCAGGCAAAAAACGGATACGGAATGAACCGGATCAGGGCAAGGCTCAAAAACACCAGCCAATCGTGGATCGCTTCAATTATCCTAGTGCTCAACCTGGTCAAATTGGCCGGGATGGCACTCCCATGTCTGAGTTTTTCAGCGTGGAAAGATTTAAAAAACATGCTCAGAAACGCCATAAGGCAGATTCTGGAGATCCAGAAAATACAAAACCAGCCCAGAGAGCTATCTGGCCTGGTTTTATAAACTGGTCTTTTTTGAGTTTTTCAGCAGACCCTATGTAATCAATGCCGTTGCGGATTACAAATTTGATCTACCTGAGAAGCACAAACTGAATACCATGATTGGTTATAACCAGGAGTGGGGCCAAAACAAATTTGTCCGGGCACAGAACAATACACTGATCACGCCTCTGATTCAGGATTTAAATGCTACCATTGGCTTGCAGCAGACATTTGGTGGCAGCAACCACATGTCTTTGCGTGGCGCATTCTACCGTGTTAATTATATCTTTGACGACCGTTACCTGATCGAATCGAATGGCCGGTATGACGGTACATCAAGATTTCCTGCTGAAGATCGATTTGGTTTCTTTCCCTCCATATCTGCAGGCTGGAGAATTTCCAACGAAGACTGGATGTCAGGTTCATCGAACTGGCTGGATGAATTGAAAATAAGGGCCTCTTATGGTACCCTGGGCAATCAATTGTTGGGCAACAATTTCTACCCCTACATTCCTACCATGGGGATTGGACAGTCTTCTTTTATGATGACTGCTGGACAGCGTACGCCTTTTGTTTCGCCCGCAGGCCTGGTAAGCCCCACCTTGACCTGGGAGACGGTGATTTCCCAAAACCTGGGGATCGACTTTGCCCTGTTTGGAGGTAAATTAAGCGGTGCTTTTGATGTATTTACCAGAGATACCAAAGACATGTTGATGAGAAGGGAATATCCATCTATTTTAGGAACGGGCGCACCCCAATCCAATGCAGCAGATCTGAGAACCTATGGCTGGGAGATGGAATTGACTTACAGAAACCAGTTTACATCAGATCTGAATTATGATGTTACCCTGGCGCTGTCCGATTGGCAATCTACCATTACCCGGTTTGAGAATCCTTCAGGGGCTTTACCTGCAAGTAATATTTATTACGAAGGACAGATGCTGAACGAAATCTGGGGATATGAAACAGTGGGCATATTCCAGACCCAGGAAGCCGTAGACAATGCGGCCGATCAATCTGCCCTGGGAGCCAACTGGAGGCCTGGCGACATCCAATATGCCGACCTGAATAATGACGGCAGGATTACCCCTGGTAACAATACCCTGGAAAATCCCGGAGACAGGAGGGTGATTGGAAATTCCACCCCAAGATATAGTTTCGGTGTCAACAATAACCTGCAGTGGAGAAATTTCAATTTGAACTTGTTTTTCCAGGGGGTATGGAGCAGAGATCACTGGCCTACTTCCGGCAACTGGACCTGGTTTTTCCCTTTCAATGCCGGGCATGTGGAGCGCTATTTCATCGAAGATTCCTGGTCTGAGGACAACAGGGATGCTTACTTCCCACACCCACACATTTCTACCAATGACAAGAAGAATATCCAGACACAAAGCAGGTTTTTGCAGAATGCAGGATATATCCGCCTGAAAAACGTGAACCTGGGATACAACCTGCCATACAGGTGGATGGAAACCATCGGTTTCCAAAGTGCCAACATCTACTTTGCAGGCATGAATCTTTGGGAATACTCCCCGATCAGGCCGCCATTGGATCCTGAAACCATCTGGGCGGGTGCCATTGAATATCCCATGCAGCGTATTTACACCTTGGGTGCCAGGATTACTTTCTAAACATTAAAAAGCAAGAAATAATGAAGAACGATAATATATATTTCAGGCTTGCACTGGTGAGTTTAATCATGCTGGGAGCCTGTAACGACGAGTTTCTGGAAAGGTATCCTCTGGATGAAGTCAGCAACGAGACGTACTGGAATACTGAGAATGATCTGGCTACCTATAACAATACCTTTTATCACATGTCTCAAAACGATGTGAATATTCCCATCATGTTGGGACATCACAATGGTTTTGATAGTCAACTAGCTACTTATTTAAATGTAGATGGATTTGCCGACAACCTGGCGCCAAACCATGAAAGGCACCGTCCTTTTCAACAGGTAAGGGCAGGCCGGCAAATTGTACCTACCACCTCTTCCGGGATCGGCAACCAATGGTATGGCTATCGAGGCTGGGATTTCGTAAGGGCGATCAATATCGGCCTCGAGAATTATCCTAAGGCGGCCATTTCTGAGGAGGCGCGGAACAAATATGTAGGCGAAGCCCGCTTGTTCAGGGGTTGGTTTTACCACCATATCGTCAAAATGTTTGGCGATGCCCCCTGGGTAGACCGGGAGCTAAACATAGATTCCGAAGAACTCTTTGCAGAAAGAATGCCCCGGGAACAGGTGATGGATAACGTACTAGAGGATTTGAACTTTGCCACCACCCATATACCAGACGATTGGGGAGATGGCAATGAGCCTGGCAGGCTTAATCGATGGGCTGCACTTTTGGTGAAATCCAGGGTATGCCTTTTCGAAGGTACCTGGAGAAAATACCATGGTGGCTCTAATCCGGAGATGTGGCTGAGAGAAGCTGCCGATGCGGCACAGGAATTGATTGAAAACGGGCCTTATATGTTGTACAACACAGGTGACCCTGAGCATGATTACAATGCTTACCACCGTATATTGGATGTATCCGGTAACCCGGAGGTGATGGTTTGGAGAAGGTACCAGTTGGGAATTCTTACCAACCACGTTCAGAACTATTATTCCTATTCTGGCGGAGCTACCCGTAATTTCGTGGAGGATTACCTTTGTGAAGACGGATTGCCCATTACCTTATCTCCCCTGTATCAGGGAGACGACACCATAGAGGATGTGTTTGTTAACAGAGATCCCAGATTGAGGCAGACCATTTTGCACCCGGATGATTCCGAGTATTACATGTATCACAATGCCGATGGCAGGGAATATCCCAGGATTCAGGGCATGCAGGGCGGTCGCACGTCTTCTACAGGATACCATGTGATCAAGCACTACAATGCGCTGGATATGATTGGCAAGGCCTACAATACAGCCGAAACGCCGGCCATTATCCTGCGTTTTGCTGAAGCCTTGCTGAATTTTGCAGAAGCCAAGGCAGAGCTGGGCGAGATTACCCAATCAGATCTGGACATGAGCATTAACCTGCTTCGGGACAGGGTAGCCATGCCGCCACTGGACATCAATCCGCCTATGGATCCCAGGTATGCTGATGACGGTATTTCTTCCCTGCTGGTGGAAATCAGAAGAGAGCGACGTATCGAGCTGTTTGGCGAAGGTTTCCGGTATGATGACCTGAGGAGATGGAAGCAGGGTAAAAAGCTGGAAAACCCCGATATGGGCATACAGTGGAATGCCGCTGCCGAAGCGAGGTATGAGAATGCCATTATACACACCAGCGTGGACCCCGAAAATGGCAAAACCTATATCGATGTGTATAAGAATACCGACTGGGCAGATCCTGTATTTGACGAAAGCAAAGATTACCTCTGGCCTATTCCGTTGAATGATCTGGCGCAGAACCCTAACCTGGGACAAAATCCCGGCTGGGAACAGTAAGCGTACGGCATAGTGGTATCTATTGCAAAAAGATGTATCAGAAAACCTGCTCTAATAGGGCAGGTTTTTTCATGTAATTTACATGAGTGGAAGTGAACCAGCGGGTTGAAAATGTAAACATTGATTATCTTTAGCGAAACATAGAGAAACGGTTCCTGTTTCGCCCCAAAATAATGCAGTATGTCAACACAGCGTCTGTTTTCAGGCATTTCCTTGCCCGGATTCCTTTTTCCGCACCTTTCTGGCAGCAGCCAGCCGATGCAGCCCGCGTCGCCAATCCAATGCGCCAGATTCCGGATCAAGGGTTTGAAGGTAGCCTTTTGTAAAGCTTTCCAGAAGCTTTCGGCCTATACGCAGACCAGGCTGAGGCCTTACCAACACGTATCTACAGATTATCGAGTACCCGGATTATACGGAAATACTGTGGCGCATCACCACAATTCCGGAAATCTACGTACAAATGTCCGGGCTTTTCTTACCCTGATGAACTAATGATTAACGATTAATAGCCATGAAATACCCAAAATCACCTTTAATACTTGTGTTCCTGGCAGTAATGCTTGCCGGAACTTTACAGGTATCCGCGACGGCACCAGGTAATACCATTGCGCTGGATGACCCTCAGGATCCAACCAAACTGGAAAACCCTATAACCGTAAATTACATCAAGCGAAATCTGCGCAAGAGTAGTCCGAAACTTGCCCTTACCCCCGCCTGGGAAAGAAACCTCAAGAGAAAGATTAAGGATGACCCCATGGTAGCCAATTACTATGAAGCCGTGAAAGCGAATGCCGAAAAAGTGCTCGAAGAACCGGAGCTAACCAGAAATATGGTCGGCCGAAGGCTTTTGGGGACATCCAGGGACATGCTTCACCGGATGAATGTGCTGGCGATCAGCTACCGCATAGACAAGGACCAAAGAATGCTTGACAAAATAAATAAGGAACTGCTCGCTGTAGCCAATTTTTCCGACTGGAACCCATCACATTTTCTGGATGTGGCGGAAATGGCCACTGCAGTGGCCTTGGCCATAGACTGGGTAGGCAAAGACCTTCCAAAGGCTACGGTGGACCTGGTCAAGACAGCACTGATAGAAAAGGGGATAACGCCGAGTTGGGAAGGCAATCGTGGATGGATCGATGGGACCAACAACTGGAACCAGGTATGTAACGGGGGAATGATCGCAGCATCCATCATGATAGCTGACCGGGATCCGGAGCTGGCAGCCAAAACCATCTCCCGCTCCCTGGATGGTATGCCACATGCGCTGGAGGAGTATGGTCCCGATGGGGTCTATCCGGAAGGATCTACCTATTGGGGTTACGGCACCGCCTTTTCTGTTTTGACCTCAGCCATGCTGGAATCTGCCTTTGGTACAGATTTCGGTTTGGCCGAGTACCCGGCATTTAAAGCCAGTGCAGATTTTCGGAAGCTGAGCATTGCCCCCTCCGGCTGGTATTACAACTACGCAGATTGCGGGGACCGGCATGGTACTGCAGGGGACATTATTCTGGCCTGGTTTGGCACAAAAACGGGGAATCCGCTATATATCGAAAAGGAGAAGTTTCTCCAGGACCCGAATGATATGGGAAAGCTGCACCGCATAGCCGGTGCTGGCCTGGTGTGGCTGGCTCAGTTCGAAGGCAGCGCTGAAGATGGTCTGCCCACGGCATGGAAAGGAGACGGGTCCAATCCTATTGTAATATTCCGGGATGATTCAGATGCCCCCGACAGTTACTATTTTGGCGGAAAAGGCGGTAAAGCCACCATCAGCCATGGCAATATGGATGCCGGTTCCTTTATCTGGGAGTTAAATGGGGTAAGATGGGTCATTGATCCTGGCAACCAATCCTACAATGAACTGGAACAAACCGGGTTTGACTTATGGGGAAGGTGCCAGGATTGCGAACGCTGGACATTACTTACCAAAAACAACTATGGGCACAGTACCCTTACTGTCAATGATGCGCTTCACATCAACGAAGGTTTTGCCAGTTTGGAAAACTTTTCCGAGGGAGCAAAGCCCGAAGCGCTCTTTGACCTGACGCCGGTATTTGGAGACAAGCTGGCTAAGGCGCATCGCAGGTTTAGCCGGCCGGATAATTGGTCCTTATTGATAGAAGATCAATTGGAGGCCAACGAAAATACCAAAATGATTACCTGGCAACTGATGACGCAAGCGGATGTTGAGATCGTCGATGGAGGCGCTATTTTAACACAAGATGGTAAATCCGTAAGGTTGGAAAATCTGTCCCATCCCGATTTAAGGGTTTCTGTGATTTCCCTGGATCCAGCCCCATTAGCATTAGACCGGCAGATTGAAGGATTGAAACGTCTGGAAATCAGGTTACCTGCCTGGATCCTTGAAAATGGTAAAGGGACGATTGAAGTCAAATTATCCGCTTTGTAATAGGAGACTGTTCGGGATTTGCAATCCCGAACCCAGATACCGCAGGATTTGCAATCCTGCCAGCGGGATCGTTAAGGAAAGAGAAGACGTAAGGACCGTTTCGTGACCGTTACGGGGATTGCAAATCCCCTTTTATCTGAACCACGGGATTACAAATCCCGCGGAGTGTCTGTTCGGGATTTGCAATCCCGAACCCAGATACCGCAGGATTTGCAATCCTGCTAACCGGGATGTTAAAGAAATAGAATCCATCAATGCTATCAGGGGAGCGTTAAGGCGATCAAAAATCCCGCGGAGTGGCAGTTTGACATAAATATCAAACAAAAAGCAAATTAACATGATGAGAAAACTTTTGGTTTGTAAGGTATTTATTCTCGCAATGCTGCTTGACATTTCCAACCTATGGGCGCAGGAGGTTCCCAGAGCGCTTCCCCTGGAGCACCATCCCAGGATTTTGTTGTTGCAGGGACAGGAAAGTGAAATCAAAGCACTGATTGGGCAGGACCAGCGTTGGCATAACCTGCATCAGGCCATCCTCAACGAAGCAGATCAAATCATTGACGAAGCCCTGCTGGAAAGAAAGCAGATTGGCCGAAGGCTGCTTTCCGTCTCCAGGGAGGCTTTAAGAAGGATATTCCACCTGGGCTACGCTTACAGATTAACCGGCGCCGCCCGCTTTGCGGAAAGAGCGACAGCGGAAATGATGAATATTTCCGGATTTAGCGATTGGAATCCCAGCCATTTTCTGGATGTGGCAGAAATGACCATGGCCCTGGCGATTGGCTATGATTGGCTTTTCGATACCTTATCTCCCGAAAGCAAAACCAAAATCAGAGCGGCGATTGTCCAAATGGGTTTGGAGCCATCATACAATGAGGAATACAACTGGTTTCTGGATGCGACGCATAACTGGAACCAGGTGTGTAATGCGGGTATGATATATGGGGCATTGGCAGTATACGAAGACCACCCCGACCTGGCTCACCGGACCATACAGCGGGCAGTGGATACCATTGGCAAAGCCATGAGTGATTACCAGCCAGATGGAGCCTACCCGGAAGGTTATGGCTACTGGGGATACGGCACCAGCTTCAATGTCCTGTTTCTGGATGTATTGGAGAAAATCTACGGGACGGATTTCGGACTGACCGACACGCCGGGTTTTCTCCAGACTGCCGGATTTTACGAACACATGTCCGGAGTAACAGGATATCCGTACAACTGGGGCGATGCCGGGAGCGGGAAAGGCAACCTCACCCCTGCCATGTTTTGGTTTGCGCAGCGAAAGGATCAACCTTCGTTATTGTGGGTAGAGCGGGATTATCTGGACCAGCCTGATTTGAGTAGCCTGACGAGCAACCGGATTCTTCCTGCTGCCCTGATATGGGGGAGAAATCTCCCCCTCAGAAATATACCGGTTCCTGAGGACAAGGTCTGGGTGGGGCAGGGAGCCAACCCAGTAGCCTTGATGAGAACCTCATGGACCGACCCCGAGGCCATCTACCTGGGTTTTAAGGCGGGGTCACCCTCCGTTAACCATGGTCATATGGACATAGGCTCATTTATCATGGAAGCTGAAGGTGTCCGCTGGGCCATGGATTTTGGAAGTCAGAATTACGAATCGCTGGAATCCAAAGGAATTCAGCTTTTTGGAAGAACCCAGGATGCACAGCGATGGACTGTCTTTAGACTCAATAATTTTGTGCACAATACCCTGACTGTTGATGGAGCCCTGCAGCGGGTCGATGGGTATGCCAGAATCGATCGACACGGTACCGGTGAGAATTTCCCATTTGCTGTATCGAACCTGACCACGGTTTATAAAAACCAGCTGGAGAAATTCCAAAGGGGTGTGGCCATAGTCGATCAGTCCTATGTAGTGGTCAGGGATGAGATCAGCAACAATGATTCAGCCTCCCTGATCAGGTGGAACATGCTCACCCCGGCTGAAGTCACATTGGAAGGGGATCGGGCTGTACTATCACTGGAAGGCAAAAAGCTTTACCTGATGGTTCAGGGGATGTCTGGTGTGCAATGGAAAACCTATAGTACCGAGCCCCAGACCGACTATGACGCACCCAATCCGGGTACAGTCATGCTTGGCTTCGAATACCAGGCCCAGGCTGGAGAAGAGGTAGACTTTCAGGTGCTGCTCGTTCCGGAAGCTTCTCTTTTTAAGATCAAAGAGCAAACCAAAACATTGGCAGAATGGAAATGATGAATCGTATCGGATGGATAAAATCAGGGAGGGAGGCGAGCTTCAGGTTTGGTGCCTGTTGCCTGTTGGCAATGCTGACGTTGTCTTTCTGCTCGGAAAAGGCGGATGATGGCCCCATCATCATTGATGAACGGGATCAGGGAATGTCCTTAAAAAACACCATGGCCATAGACAAGGTTTGGTCAGGGCATCCGGTTGGGTTTTCCTTGCTGACGCATGGAAACAGGCAGTACATTGCCTATTACAATGAAGACCGGCACATGACAGTAGGACAGCGCAATTTGGAAGATGCTTCTTTCGAGCGCTTCACCCTCCCGGTGTTTGACAGAGAAGAAGGGGAGGGCACCAGTACCATACTGAATTGGGATAGCCACAATTCCGTCACTCTCGCAGTAGATAAGGAAGGATTTATTCACCTGTCGGGCAACATGCACGTACATCCTCTTACCTATTTCAAATCCACCAAACCACACGATATCAGCTCCCTGAAGCAGGAGATGAAAATGGTGGGTCGCAACGAGCAGCGATGTACCTATCCCAAATTCATGACCAGCAGGGAAGGGGAGTTGATATTTCACTACCGCGATGGTGGAAGCGGCAACGGGAATGAAATTTACAATATCTACGACACGGAATCAGGAAAATGGTCCAGGCTTTTGGATGCACCGCTCACTGACGGCAGAGGTGAAATGAATGCTTATGCTTCCCAACCTACTCTCCGGGAAGATGACTGGTACCACATGTACTGGGTCTGGCGGGACACGCCGGATTGTGAAACCAACCATGATTTGTCCTATATCAAAAGCCCGGACCTGATCAATTGGTACAACGCTTTTGAAGAGCCGGTACGCGTTCCCGTGACCATTGAGCAGCAATCGGTAATCGTTGACCCCATTCCCCCGGGCGGTGGCATCATTAACCTGGCGGCCAAACTCTGTCTGGACGAAAATCAGCAAGCGCTGATGGGCTATCACAAGTATGATGAAGCCGGCAACCTGCAGTTTTACGTAGCGAGAGCAAGAGATGGAAAATGGACGTCCAAACAAGTAACCGATTGGAATTATCGTTGGGAATTTTCCGGTCGTGGAAGCATTGATTTTGAAGTCAGGGTTGGCACATTTGAACGTAGGGATGATGGCAACTATGAACTGGGCTACCAGCATGTGGAATATGGGAATGGTACCATCCTGCTCGATAAGGAGCTGAATCCTATCGGGAAGGTTCTTAAACCCGAGTCTTATGTTGCTGGTTTGCAGCCAGAGGATGATTTTCCGGGCCTGGGTGTTCGATCTGCGGGAGATTTGGGAAAGTCGGAGAATGGAAGAACATATATGCTCAAATGGGAGACGCTAGCCCGCAACAGGGACCGTCCCCATCCCGAACCGCTACCTGCCCCCAGTCAACTGTATTTGCTGGAGTTGGAATAGCCGCAGAGCGCCTTATCTGGGTTCGGGATTGCAAATCCCGAACCCAGATAAGGCAGGATTTGCAATCCTGCTTAAGGATCTTGTCAATAATAACCAAGATATCGAGGTGATTTCGGTAACGTTTGGGGATTACAAATCCCGCGGATCCTGCGGTTCAGAATTTGCCATGCTGCCAGGGGAGGGTATAATTGAGTATGGTATTGAAGTGAATCAGATTGACTTTATTGTACACCCATGCAGGCTTCAGCTCCTGTTGATCCAATGCAACTTTCCCCATCATGATCAGGTGCAGGTGTAAACCCCTCACCAATGCATCCAAATTGTAGCGCATTCCCAGGTTGAGCTGAGCATAGCTGGGGACGGCATACTTGTTTCGGCGGGCATCGGCTGCATCCGGAAGGAAGTAAATGCCCACAAAGCTATATGCCTGTATCGGGTGAGGGATAAAGCTGTGCTGAAAGTAGGTGCTAAGTGCATCTACCTGTCCGAGGCCTTCATTTCTTTCCCTTGGGATAAAGGTATAAAAGGGATCCCTTCCCCATTCCCTTGGACTCAGGTAGCGTCCCTTTCCCTGCATGTTTGTGTAGTTGAGGTACCAAAGGTTTCGTTTGGATTGAAGCCCTATTCTTCCACTAAGGATTAAGTGGTAATCCTCCGGATTTCGGTAGCGTAGGTCGATTTCTTCATTCCCTCCATTTCCCAGACCATGCTGGAAGGTTGCCTGCAGCCCGGTGATACCTTTCAGGTCTGTCTCCGGGATATTCCAGTGCTGATCCCATTGGGCCAGAAAGGCGCTGTAAATGTTGTCTACCAAAGTGTGGTTGAGCTGTAGCTTCCCATGATCCTTAAGCGCGAAATTGGCGTTCAGGACATGGGCAAAATCAACGTGGGTATTGTTAAAGTAAGCAGATGGACTACCTGCAACATCTCTGGCGACAGGGTACATGCCTATACTTTCGCCCAAACCAAACCAGCCGCCGGTAGACCGGGGAGAAACAGCCCAAAACAAGTTGCTTTGCATCTCAATTTGCGGATGAAGCTGGAAGTGCAGTTGCAGACCTTCTACATAGGTCGGACTCAGCCGGCCATCCTGGGGGTTGATGAACGGGGTATTGATTTCCATTCTCCCCAACTTTGCCTGAAATTTTTCCATTTCGAAGGCAAGGTTCAGGTTACCTGTTTTCCCAAAAATCCGCCGGTCCAGGTGATTGACGTCAAAGAGCCCTACCTCATAGCGGTTGAGGTTAGGTACCCGCCGGTCAAGCGCCGTCAGATCAGAACTTAATAGGCGCAAAAACCCCAGATATTCAGCATTAACTTTAAACCCATGGGGAAGATTGCTGCTCAGGGAAACCCTGGCCATCTGACCCCAGGCGTGGTCATTTTTAAAATCTCCACCTGGGTAGCTTGTACCCATCAGGTAGGAGCGTAGCCCAAGCTCCACATTTGTTTTCCAGAGTGTACTGTCCTGCCGGGCATTCAGGGGAAACCACAAAAAAGACAGGTATATGATCAGTTGTAGTGTTCTCATGGGGTCCCGGCTTTTGCAGCCAATATGGGTTGAAATGGTCCAAATTTGTGCTGCGTTTCTGAAAAGGAGTCTGCATAGGGACCGAAGGGATGGTCCATAGGCTTACGGGAGATATCCGGCCAGTCAGCAGATTTGTCTTTCGAAGGCCTGTCCATCGAGTTGACGTAAGCAGCCAGATCCCAGGCCTCTTCATCGCTGAGCATGGGCCTTTCATGGCTTGCTCCGAGAGGCATATTGGCCTTTACGAAACCTGCAAAGCGGGAGATCCTGAAAAGTCCGGCTCCATCATTGTAGCTATTCGGTCCCCACAGGGGAGGATAGAAATAGGCCAGGCCGGAGGCATGTTGTAGGCCCTGCCCTTCGGCGCCGTGGCAGCTTGCACACTTTTGCTCATAGGTGGTTTTTCCCAGCAGCGGATCTGCTGCCCTATCCATCAAAGGTACCGCATAGATGCCGGTTCCTGATGGGACGATACCTTTGGGAACGTCCTTCCCCAGCCAGCGCATGTAGGCTACCATGGCCCGCATTTCCTCGCTTTCCCGCTCCAGCGGCTGCCCATTGAGGCTCCTCTCAAAACAATCATTGATCCTTTTAGGGATATCTTCCATTTGGCCCGATCTGGACCTCACTTTGGGATAGCTGGAAGCTACAGCCCCAAAGTTATTGCCCAATGGGAGGGTACCGGCTTGCATATGGCAATTCTGGCAGTTTAAGCCGTTGGATATTTGCATGACTTTACCTTTTGGTCCCAGGTATTCGGATGTATGTTCGATCAGCTCCCTTCCGTATTCAATTTGCCTTGCATTGGGTTCGGCCGAAACGGTATTCCAGTCGGGTGCCTTCCAGAGATCATTCAGAGATATTAACGGCTGAACCTGTACGGCAGCCTTTTTTTGAGGATCTGATACTTCGCTCTGAGGGGCTGCTGGTGTGGAATTTTCCAGGTTGGAATGCGTGATGATGAGCAGGCTTAATCCAAATAGGCTCAGAACCAGAATGCTCAGCAGTAAACCCAAAATTCCTTTGACCAGCAATAGTGGTGATGGGTCAGATTCTTTCATTACTATACCAGTTTTTTTGAAACAATATTACGGCTACTTTGCCAAAGGAGAAGTGATTACTATCACACAGAATGCTTCTGCGGAATAAAAAATTTTGTAATTTGTGGGTTGGTTGAACATAGGATGCTCCGGTATAGGACCGGAAACCGGTATGATCAGAAGAAAAGTTGGCGATCCCTGATGTAAACTTACTGCATTGGGCGATGCAGTTTCATTTTTAAACAAAAACCCAAATGACTATGAACCTACAGAAGAGCATAGTGTTGCTGCTGATACATTTTACCCTTCTACATGTAGCAGTTGCGCAGGACCTTATCAGCGGGAAGTATTCAGGGCAGGAGCTTTCTGAATTGTTGATTCCCCTGAATGAATGGAAGCCATTTCCTGCTCTGGAAAACAGGGCTGCCTGGGAAAGTGCGGACCCGAAGGCCATGGAGGCCTACCTGCAATATGCCAACGATCATATTGATTATGATTGGCCTTACATTCCGGCCACCAAATCCTTATTGATAGACAGGACAGGCGATAGGGATGAATACCAGGCCATCACGTTTGAGAAGCGCCGCATGCTGGGCAGCATGATTTTGGCTGAGCTATATGAAAATGAAGGGAGATTTATCGACCCTATCATCAATGGCGTCTGGAGCATTTGTGAAGAGTCTTTCTGGGGAGTTCCGGCACACCTCCCCAAAACAGACGAATACTCCGGATTGATGGATGTGACCCGGCCTTTTGTGGATTTGTTTGCCGCAGAAACAGCCACTTACCTGGCCTGGGCAGACTATTTTTTTGGGGAGAAATTTGATGAAATTTCCCCTCAAATCCGCAAGAGAATACGTCATGAGACGCAAAAGCGCATATTTGAACCCCTGATGAACCAGCACCATGGCTGGATGTCTGCCAACGCAAATGGCAGGCCTCCCAATAACTGGAACCCCTGGATTTGCTCCAACTGGATCAATAGTGCACTTCTACTGGAGCAGGATCAGAGCAAAAGGGCAGCCCTGGTATATCGGGCCATGGAAGTTTTGGATGAATTTTTGAATCCCTATCCGGAAGACGGGGGCTGTGACGAAGGTCCCAGCTATTGGGGTGCTGCTGCAGCTTCGCTATACGACAACATTTCTCTGCTTGACCTGGCCACAGGCAATGCCTTCCAGTACGTGTATGCAGATGAGAAGGTAAAAAATATGGGCAAGTTTATCTACCGGGCGCAGATCAGCGAAGATTATTTCCTGAATTTTGCAGATGCAGATCCACAGCCTAATATGGCAGCTTCTATGATCTACCGGTACGGCAAGGCCATTCAGGACCCGGAAATGATGAAATTTGGTGCCTTTTATCGCAGTGAAAATGATTTTACGCTGCCCCGATTCCATTTTTTCAGAAACTTTTTTGAAGTATTCATGCACGAGGAGTTTAAAGATGCCGAAAAGGGCCTTCCGCTTCCCAAAGATGTCTGGCTTCCTGACATACAGGTAATGGTGGCCCGAGATGCGGAAGGTAGCACAGCGGGCTTTTTCCTTGCCGGGAAAGGCGGACACAACGATGAAAGCCATAACCACAACGATATCGGAAATTTTGTGGTCTATTACAACGGTCATCCACTGCTGATCGATGTTGGCCGGGGGACCTATACCAGAAAAACCTTTAGTGAAGACCGATACAGCATTTGGTACAATCGTTCAGATTACCACAACCTGCCCACCGTAAATGGATCGGTACAATTGCCAGGGAGTCAGTATAGGGCCAAAACAGTCAGCCACAATGCCCGGAATAATTCCAGTTCGATGCGTTTGGATATCTCCGGTGCCTATCCTGAGGATGCCAGTATCACCTCCTGGGACCGGACCCTTACCTTGCAGAGGGGCAAACGGGTGACTGTGGATGATGTTTTTGATCTGAGGCAATCTGATGGTCTGGTGCAGCACCTGATGACCATATATCCCGCCAGGGTCTCGGCACCGGGAAAATTGATCATCCCTTTTGCCGATGGGGAAGGAAATGAGATTCCTTTTGAATTGACCTATGATCAGAGGAAAATGGTAGCTACGGTAGAAAAGGTACCTTTAACAGAGCCTGAGGACAGGGGGATAGAACAGAAATGGGGAGATACCATTTACAGGATCAATTTTACTTACCAGCACATCCCCGACAAAGGTAAAAGTTCATTCGTCCTTCAAAAACAATAGGAATGGACTGTGTTAAAATCAGCCAATATCCTCAGTTCTTATCAAAAAGCGGCATCAGGAGAGTCGGGATGTAACAGACCAATTGAGCCTGATGACGGTGTAGTTGCCAGTCGGATTTTAACCCTCAGAGAGGCTGGCATTTATTCCCCCGGATTGTCAGAAGTTTGATTTGATGCTTTCCCAATCCCAATCGTTGTTGATCTGCGGGATAGCATGGTGAGCCGTCATGTCAAATTGGCAAGGCACCACGGCCGCATAGTTATTGGCAATGGCCCATTCGTCATTGTCCTCTCCCTTATCGAAATTGACAAAATTACCTGCCATCCAGAAATATTTTCTTCCGTTGGGGTCATATCTTTCTTCGAAATCTTCCTGCCATTTGGCTCGGGCCTGCCGGCAGATCTTGATACCTTTCAGGGCCTCATTTCGCTTGGGAGGAAAATTTACATTGAGCGCTACCCCTTTCGGAATCCCATAATCCAGCACTTGTTTGGCAATTTGATACACGTGGGGCTCTACATGGGAGAATTCGGCATCTGAACTGTAATCGCAAAGGCTGAAACCTATTGAAGGATAGCCTTCAATGGCCCCTTCGATGGCGGCCGACATGGTGCCTGAATACAACACACTGATAGAGGTGTTGCTTCCGTGATTGATGCCACTCACGATCAGGTCAGGCCTTTTGTCTTTCAATACATAATGTTTGGCCAGTTTTACGCAATCAGCAGGTGTTCCGCTGGATTTGTAGGCTTTTACATCTTTAAAAATTTCCTCCTCATAGAGCCGGAGTGTATTTCCAATGGTGATGGCGTGTCCCATTCCCGATTGGGGACTGTCTGGCGCAACCACTACGACATCTCCCAATTTTTTCATTACATCTACAAGGACACGGATACCCCGGGAAGTGATCCCGTCATCATTGGATACTAAAATTAAAGGTTTGGACATTAAGAGTTTCTTTTTATCTGGTTGTAATAAGCGGTAATCCGCAGCAGGTCTCCTCTCTTATCGTGAGAAAGCCTGTTTTTTCTCATGTAAAGCTTCATTTCCGATGATTTATCGTCCATGAAATCGTTGAGGAGTTCCCTTTTTTTCTGGCTGTATTTATAAATTTTTTGATCCTGTAGAAAATAAAAGTCAAAATCAAGCCGGTTAAAGCCTCTTCCCATCATGGGCATTCCCCACATGGGGTTCATGTACATGCCCCGCATACCCATGGTGTTGAAATTTCTGTTGTCAACGGTAATGTACTCCCTGCACAGCAGGGTGATTTCCTGGCCTTCTGTTAGCAATTCAAAAAATATGGGCGTCTTGTAGTCGGAGTTGAGTGCATACGGCAGGCTATAAAATATACGGATACCCCCGTATATTTCATCAAAGATTTCGAAATGACTGATAGAAGCTGAACTGAAGGTTTCAACGGTGTTTGATTGCACCTGCACAATGTTAGCTTCCAGGTCATATTTAACCTTACCTTCACGCATTTCACCAGAGCTGAGGAATACTTTTCCATCGTGCCAAACCTGAGAAGGAAACTCCTGGGCTGCTGCAATGGTGGCAAATAGGAATAAAGAGGATAATATGAACAAATACTTCTTCATGACATGTTTACTTTTTGCTTCTACACCTGATACGTAAAATAATTGGCTTATGTTGAAGCAGGCCGGAGTAAAAACCGTTAGCAGGTTATTTGCGCATGATTTGATGTCCCATTTTATCTCTCTTGGTCTGCAGGTACCGCTCGTTGTGGGGGTTAGAATTGATTTCCAGGGGCACCGTGCCGACTATCTCCAGGCCATAGCCCGACAGCCCGATCCTTTTGGTAGGATTGTTCGTGATCAGGTTAATCTTCGTCACGTTCAGGTCACGGAGAATCTGCGCGCCTACCCCATAATCCCTTTTATCCATAGGGAATCCAAGTGCAAGGTTGGCTTGTACGGTATCCATACCTTCTTCCTGTAGTTTATAGGCCTTCAGCTTATTGATCAGTCCTATGCCCCGGCCTTCCTGGTTCATGTAGAGCACCAGGCCCTTGCCATGTGCTTCCACCATTCGCATAGCCTCATGGAGCTGAGGGCCACAGTCGCATCGACAAGATCCAAAGATATCGCCTGTAATGCAGGAAGAATGTACGCGCACCATCACGGTGTCCCCTTCCTCCCATTTACCCTTGATCAGGGCCATATGGATTTCGTCGGTATTGGTCTGCCTGTAAGCAATCAGGTCAAAGTCGCCCCATTCTGTGGGCATTTCCACACCGATTTCTCTTTTGATCAGGCTTTCGTTTCTGAGGCGGTAAGCAATCAGGTCTTTGATGGAAATCAGCTTGAGGTCAAACCTTTCGGCCACCTGCACCAAATCCGGTAAGCGGGCCATGGTGCCGTCCTCGTTCATGATCTCCACCAGAACGCCTGCAGGCTGTAAACCTGCCAGGCGGGCCAGATCTATGGCAGCTTCAGTATGGCCTGTTCGCCTCAAAACCCCTCCTCTCTTTGCTTTTAAGGGGAAAATGTGTCCCGGTTTTCCCAGCTCTTCCGGACGTATTTCCGGATCAATAAGTGCTTTGATCGTCTTGGACCTGTCACTAGCCGAAATGCCTGTGGTGCAACCATGGCCAATCAGGTCTACAGATACCGTAAATGGTGTTTCAAAGGCCGCAGTATTGGTACCTACCATCAAGTCCAGGCCCAGCTCTTCGCACCTGTCCTCGATAAGCGGGGCGCATATGAGTCCCCGGCCGTGAGTGGCCATGAAATTGATGATTTCGGGAGTTACTTTCTCTGCTGCACAAACAAAATCCCCTTCATTTTCACGATCTTCATCGTCCACCACAATGATGATTTCCCCATTTCTGGTGGCTTCTATGGCTTCTTCGATGGTATTGAGGTGAAAAGTATCTTCCATTATATTTCCTTATCTCTTTAAATAAAGTCGCAAAATTACGATTATTTATTAGTCTAACTGTTTTTTCGAAATATTAGTTTAATTCCTGGAAGGGATTACATTACCCAATTCCCGGTCAATTTTTGTTTTTAATTGGGTGATTTCCATGTACACCGGCAAGAGCTCATTCAGCTCTGTTTCCGTGGCATCCTTAATTTTCTCCTGGACTTCCAGGCGCATTTTTTTAAGGTATGCACTTTTGAGTTTCAACGATATGCGGTAGGAAGTTTCCGAAAGATCATCTGACTCTTTCCTGGTAAATATCTGGTGTTTGATCTCCCAGTTGAGGGATATTTCCCGATTCTGTGCGATCATGTCAATAACTTCCTTTTTCACCCCGGCATCTTGTGTGTTAAGAAAGTAATCGTATTTGGGCAATATTCCCTGTAGCAAAGCTTTTTTATAGTGCAGCAACAGTTTTTGGAATACAGGGGTGTCGAACTGTAGCTCCTTGATCTCTTCGAGCAGGTATTCGCACACGTGCATCTCATCAGATACCTTTTCAAAGCCATAGTTGATCAAAATGCGTATCAACTCCCGCTCCTCCCTGATCGTTTTGGGCTGGAGTTTGTCTTTTTCCTCTTCCGGGCTGGTGGGGAGGGTTTCTTCCAGAGGCAGCACTTCTTCTGTCCTGGCAGCAGGTTTTGATTGCTGTTTCAGCAATTGCCGGTTGAGTTCGGTGAGGAGGATTTCCTCTTCCATGGCCAGTAGTCTGGCAGATTCTTTGGCATAGACTGACCGAACAATAGGATCAGGTATTTTTGCTATGCTAAGTACCACCTGTCTGATCGCCTCGGCCTTTTTGATCGGATCTCCGGCCGCTTCACCGGCAAAAAGGTCAATTTTAAAATGGATGAAGTCTTTTTGTCCTGCCTTAAGGAAATCCTGAAATTCCCGTTTTCCTGACTTTCTGGCAAAGCTGTCGGGGTCTTCCCCACTGGGAAAAACGACCGCTTTTACGTTGAGCCCGCCTTCCAGCAGCATGTCAATACCTCTCAGCGAGGCTTTAATTCCGGCCTCATCTCCATCATAAAGTACGGTGACCTGATCTGAAAATCGCTTGATCAATTTGATCTGGGATTCGGTCAGAGAAGTGCCCGAAGAGGCTACCACGTTTTCTATGCCCGCCATGTGCATGGAAAGAACGTCGGTATACCCCTCTACCAGGTAACAGTTCCCTTCCTGTCTGATGGCTTGCTTGGCCTGGTAGATGCCATATAGCACATCGCTTTTATGGTAGATAGCGGTTTCAGGGGAGTTGATATACTTGGGCTGCTTTTTATCCTGTGTGAGGATCCTCGCCCCAAATGCAATGGCTTTTCCACTCAGGTTATGTACCGGAAAAATGACCCTGCCCCTAAAGCGATCGTAATAATGGCCCGGGCTGTTTTCCCGCTCCAGTATCAATCCGGCCTTCAGCAGATTATCCACTTCAAAGCCCGATTTCCTGGCCTCCAGGAGTAGCTGATCCCAGCTGTTCAAAGCATAGCCCAGGTCAAATTTTTCTATGGTTGCCAGATCGAAGCCCCTTTCCTTAAAATAACTAAGTCCTATAGACTGCCCTTCATCGGTTTTGAGGTTTTGCTGAAAAAATTCCCTGGCAAAGTTTACTGCTATGAAGAGGCTTTCCCTTTCATTGTATGCCTGAATATCTGCAGGGTCCTGGCTTTGCTCCTCTTCGATTTCGATCCCGTATTTTTTGGCCAAATGGCGGATGGCTTCGGTAAAACCAATCCCTTCTATGTCCATAATGAACTGTATGGGGTCTCCGGCTTTGCCGCAGCCAAAACATTTGTAGATTTGCTTTGAAGGAGAGACGGAAAAAGAGGGCGTTTTTTCCTGATGAAAAGGGCAACAGGCCCAGAGGTTTTGTCCTTTTTTCTTCAGGGATACATAATCGTTGACGACTTCTTCGATGTCGACCCGATCTTTAACTTTTTCTGTTGTCTGATTGGATAAGCCCATAACATTGCTAGATCAGACAAAGATAAGTGTATTCGCTGAAACATGGTAAAGCCTGTTGCGTTGTATTGGGTAAACCATTTGCTTCCTGAACAGTTTCACTGTGTTGAAGACTGCTTTTAAGGAGGATTAAATTTTAATAAATGCCATATTAAGGCTAAATTGCGGGGGAATTTAAAGCGTTGGAATGGATATTTCGAAAGAGAAGATTTTGAAGGCACTTGCCACAGTTGAAGATCCGGACTTGAAGAAAGATCTGGTAAGTCTCGGAATGGTTCAGGATCTGCATGTACTGGAAGACGACACGATAAAATTTAAGGTGGTGCTCACCACCCCGGCCTGTCCCTTAAAGGAGTTGATCCGCATGAATTGCGAAGAGGCCTTGAAGAAAGCGTTTGGACCGGACGTTCAACTGGATATTGACATGACCTCCAATGTCACCACGATTCGGAATGATTCGCCGGTGTTGCCTGAAGTGAAAAATATCATCGCCGTGGCTTCCGGAAAAGGCGGTGTGGGCAAGAGTACCTGCGCCTCGAATCTGGCAGTCTCACTGGCAAGGTCAGGAGCCAAAGTAGGCCTCATCGATGCCGATATATTTGGTCCTTCGGTACCCACCATGTTCAATGTGGAAGGAGAACAGCCGGCGGTGAAGCAGGATAATGGAAAGAACATTATACAGCCTATAGAACAGTATGGGGTCAAACTCATGTCCATAGGATTTCTGACGCCGGCTGAAAGTGCAGTGGTATGGAGAGGTCCAATGGCGAGTTCTGCCTTGAAACAATTTATCGGAGATGTGGAATGGGGCGAACTGGATTATCTGTTGATTGACCTGCCACCGGGGACATCTGATATACATCTGACCATGGTGCAGACCCTTCCGGTGACGGGAGCGGTGATCGTGACGACGCCCCAAAAAGTTGCCCTCGCCGATGCAACCAAGGCACTGACCATGTTCAAGCAGGCGCAGATCAACGTGCCCGTGCTGGGTGTGGTAGAAAACATGGCTTTTTTCACGCCAGAGGAACTTCCGGAGAATAAGTACTATATATTTGGCCAGGGAGGAGGAAAGAAGCTGTCGGAAAAATATAAGGTTCCGTTTTTGGGAGAAATTCCCCTGGTACAGGGTATCCGTGAAAGCGGAGACAGTGGCTACCCCGCCGTAATGAAAGAGGGTATAATCTCCAGGGCCTTTGCCTTGTTTGCTGAAAATGTAGCCAGGCAGGTGGCGATCAGGAACGCCGAGATGAGCAAAACAGAAATCGTACAGGTAAAAGTATAAACATGTTGGATCAATATAAAGAGCAAATCGAAATGGCCCTCGATACCATCAGGCCATATCTGGAAGCAGATGGGGGAAATGTCAAAGTAATCGGTCTTACCGAGGAAATGGTATTGCAATTGGAGTTGACAGGGACCTGCAGTTCATGTCCCATGTCCACAATGACCCTGAAAGCAGGAGTGGAAGAAGCGATCAAGAAGGCAATTCCTGAGATCAGTAAGGTAGAAGCGGTGAATGTTGAAGTTGCCTGAACCATCCTTTTTATTCATATGGTAAAATTTAAACGGGCACTGGTACAATTTTTTGTTCCGGTGCTGTTCTTTTTTACAGCTATACCTATCTCTTTATACAGTCAGGTCCGGCATTCCGGTCAGCATGTCCACACCGAGAGGTGTGGTGCGGTATTTCTGGAGGAAAAGCAAGCCCATCAGTTTGGGTACTTCGGTACCAAAACGTATTTTGAAGGCTGGGTTGAAGGAAAAAAAGCACAAATGAGGGAGGACCAATCCCGGGGGAGGATATTGAACGAAGGTATCCGGCAGATCCCGGTCGTCGTCCACATCATTCATCAGGGGGAGCCCGTTGGCACCGGATCGAATATCTCTGAAGCCCAGGTGCTGGATCAAATGCGGATCATCAATGAGGACTTCCAGCAGAGAAATGAAAACTTTTCGATTACGCCAAATGAGTTTTTGGGAGTGGCTGCCAGCGCAAACATAGAATTTGTATTGGCCAAACAGCGGCCTGAAGGCCTGCCTACTAATGGGATCAACCGGGTGCAGGGTCCCAAAAGCATGTACAGTGCACGCGATGCAGCACTGGTGGCGGATCTGGTATCCTGGCCACCCGAAGAATACCTCAATATATGGGTATTACCATTGGTGAGCCCTCAATTGGGTTATGCCAGCTTTCCGATATCCGATGAACTGGAAGGTTTAAGCAATCCTCCTACTTTCCGGGATCTGGATGGTGTAGGGATCGATACCTTTCATTTTGGAAGTGTCGGAAATGTAGTAGAAAGCTCCCGCGGAAGGACCGCAACCCATGAACTGGGGCACTTTTTTGGTTTACGGCACATTTGGGGTGATGGGGGCTGTGAAGTGGACGATTTTGTGGAAGATACACCATTGCAGGATGGATTTAATGCTACCTGTATTGCTGAATTTCCCCGGGAAACCTGCGGATCCAGAGATATGGTAGAGAACTTCATGGATTATACTCCGGACGCTTGTATGAGTCTCTTCAGTGCAGGTCAGGTAGAGCGGTTGAATGTGGTTCTGGCCTTCAGCCCGCGTAGAAATTCCCTGCTGACCAGCAGGGCCCTGGAAGAGCCTGAGATGCCGGAGCTGGATATGCGGTTGGACCAGATCCTTTCTCCTGTAGGCTTTAACTGTGATCCAGAGGTCCACACCCAGGTGCGTCTTATCAATACCGGCATGTCGGACATAGATGAGGTGCGCCTGGCGGTAAGATTGAATGGAGACCTTCAGTTTAGCCAGCCCTTTGCCTTGGAGCTGGAGACCGGACAATCCACTGACCTGACCCTGGATCCCGTGATGTTTGATAACGGGAGCAACTTTTTGGAGATTGAAATTCTGGACGTAAACGGGTCAGCCGATATGAATCCGTTTAACAACAGTCTTTCGGCTTCTCCTGACTTTGTACAGGAAGATAATCTGCCCTACACCTATCCCGGACATGGTAGTGATATGGCATGGGATATCGTCAATGACGATAATGCCGTAACCTGGCAACCCATTACCCGACTGGTCGAAGGACAACAGGAAGACCTGTTTTACATCAACAGTTTCAACTACAATGGAAGTGGGGAATTGGATTATCTGATCAGTCCAAGATTTGACCTGACTGCTATCCCAGCGCCACAGCTCTCCTTTGAGATGGCCTATGCACCATACAATAATCCCGTTTATCAGGAAAATCTTCTGGTAGCCATTTCTACTGATTGCGGCAACACCTTTGATCTCTTAGCTGCACCCTATAACAAATCAGAAGAGAGCCTGGCTACCCAGCCCGTTACTTTGAGCGAGTTTTTCCCAACGGCCCAGAATCAGTTCCGCAAGGAAATCATCAACCTGTCTCCCTACGCCGGCAATGCTGATGTACGCATCGCCTTTGTTTCCATCAATGGATTTGGGAACAATATTTTTATCAAAAATATAGCGATTGAGGACGAGGAAATTTTCAAATACGAATTTTCTCTGAGCAATATTGAAAGACCTCTTCCGGTGGTTAGCAGGCCTCCGCAAAGAGAAAGGCTAAGTATAATCAATGAGGGCAACCTGGATATACAGCGGTTTAGAATATTCAGAACCAGCAATTTGCTCCATGTTGATACGCTGAATATCGTCGATAATCTGTATGCGGGGGAGTCTGCTGACGTCACGCTACCGAGTGACACTGTTTTTCGGTATGGGCTGAACCGGATCAACTATGTTTTAAGAGACCCGAATTTCGATCAGAATCAGCCTCAGGCCGATGAACTCGATTACTATTTTTATCTGGATAGTACGACAGTAAGAAGTCCGTGGCGAGCTGATTTTGACAATAACGATCCGCTCGAATTCTGGACCGGGATCAATCCCGAGTCGAATTCACCTGCCTGGGAATTCATAGGCGAACTCAATGGGGAAAGTAACCTGTTGAGGTTGAGAAGGGTGCAACCTGATAACTCCTATTGGCTAGCCTCGCCGGGATTTTCGCTGGAAGGAACTTCACGGGCCAGTTTGTTTTTTAACTGGGCAGGAGTAGGCTTTAACCCTGATAGTGAGGCAAGGTTTTCAGTTTGGGTGAGCGTAGATGGGGGCAATAGCGGAGAGAAAATCTGGGAAAGTAATGGACCCGAACTTGAAAAGTTGAGCGGGCTGCCAGGCATCTTCCCGGAAAACAAAGAGGAGTTTGAAAGGACCTATATCGACCTAAACGAATTTGCCGGTAGCGAAGAGGTTCGGGTCTATTTCCAGGTTTCGGATGTAACAGATCCGGAAGCGGTTGTGTATCTGGATGACATTGAATTGTTTCTCTCTGACAATCCTGATCCCGTAGAACCGGGTGCGGACGAATTATTGCTCTACCCCAACCCATCGGCGGATATCTTCAATATTGCCTTTAATCTGGAGGACTACGATGATGTTGATATCCGGTTTTACACGACAACCGGTCAATTGGTGTATGATGTCAACTTCCCAAATACATTGAACCAGACCTATTCGTTTAGCAAAGAACTTCTGGGTTCTGGCTTGTTTATTGTGGAAATAGCGGGGAGCCGTACTTTGGCAACCAAAAAACTGGTTATTGAGTGATACCAAATCATGGGGTAGGTGCGTTTTAATGAAAAAATGATTTTATATCATTCGCCTTCTGAAAATATAGCCGTAATTTGCTGTAAAATTTAGTGCAGGTCAGGGTGGACTTACCTGCTGTCTGTAAGCTTTGCTTTTGTAAAAATATGAGTGATTTAAAGACGGGATTAAAAAAAATCGGGATTCATCTCCTGGTTATACTGGGTATTTTATTTGGTCTCTTGCTGGTTTTTTTCAAGATATATTTGCCGGGATATACCCATCACGGCGAGTCAGTGACGGTACCGGATCTGGAGGGATTTGACTATGAAGAAGTTCGTTCCTATCTGAACGACAGGGGTCTCGCTTTGGAAATCTCACCTGACAGCGGATTTGTAGCTGAGGCCGATCCGCTGGTAGTTTTGAAGCAGAATCCAAAACCCGGAGCCAAGGTAAAAGAGGACAGGAAGATCTATGTAACGCTGAATGCCCGGAATGCACCCCTGATCCGTATGCCCAATCTGGTAAACACTCCCCTCAAAAATGCCCAGGAAATACTTCAAAATTTTGGTCTGGTACGGGGTGACATCGTATATGTTCCGGATATCGGCCATAATGTGGTGCTGGAGCAGAAATACAGAGGCCGCGATATCAAAGAGGGATTTGAGATCCCGAAAGGCTCGCAGATAGACCTGGTGGTAGGTGATGGCATGGGCAATCAGATCCTGGAAATGCCAAACGTAATCGGCATGGATGATGTGGAAGCCGAATTTTTAATTCTTGGCTCCGGGCTGAGCATGGGCAACATTACCTATGTGGAAACAGACACGGTACCAAAAGGCACAGTGGTCAAGCAATTGCCCCCTGCCGGACTGGATATGAAGACCGGGGAGCGGGTAGATGTATGGGTATCTGAGCTGTCCGAAGAAATTAATTTTTAATGTCTACGCGGGATCTATCGGTATGGAGTTTTTTGCTTTTATCGTTTTTCTGTTTTTCTCAGAAAGGCCATGGGCAATTTCGTCAGCTTCCGGTATCCCGGGCCATACCATTAAATAAGGAGTCAATTGCCAATATGAGGGTTACGCAGGACCCTATGCAATTGCCATTTTGGGATGATTTTTCCTCCGGATTGCTTGCGCCAGACAGGTGGGAATCCAGGGGGGCAGTTGTCTCTAATACCATAGGCCTCGCAGCCCCTACATTGGGGGTGGTGTTTTTAGATGGGGTGGATGAAAATGGCAGTGCCTATGCACAAAACCGCCTGGAAAATGGTGAAGGAGATGAATTGGTCTCGCTACCTGTTGATCTGTCTGGTTTGGATCCGGCAGAAGCCGCTTCCCTCTATATGAGTTTTTACTGGCAGGCCGGAGGAAAAGGAGAGATGCCTGATGAAAATGATGCCCTCGCCCTTTATTTTCTGGATAGCGACGACAGCTGGCAGGAAATCTGGAGACAGCAGGGAGGAGAGGAGTTTAGCTCACAAAGCTTTGAGCAGGTCCTGCTAGCTGTACCCCTGAGCTTTCAGCATGAAAATTTCCGTTTCAAATTCGCTCATAGCGGCCGCCTTTCAGGCCCCTTCGATACCTGGATACTGGATTATGTTTTCTTAAACACCGGCAGAAGTGCTACCGATACCTTCACCGAAGATCGGGCACTTACCCGCCTGCCGGGAAGTCCATTTTCCCCCTACCAGGCCATTCCGCATTTTGAATACGATCCGAGCCAAGTAAGCGGGACAGTAGACGGAGAATTTAAAAACCTGGCCAACCGCTTCCGGGCCATGGAATACAGCATCCTGCTCAGGGATGCAGCAACAGGGAGGCTTATTGATGTACCTAACCAACGTACGCCGTTTAACCCGGTACCCCAGGCGCAGGAACGGAGATCCTTTTCCAGTAATATGCCGGAAGACCTGGACATTATGGCTGATCAGCCCTTTGATCTGGAGGTCACGACTACGTTGAGTGCCGGCGATAATTTTTTGGTGGAATCGATTTCCGGACAAGACACGGTGTACAACGAAAATGTAGATTTCAGGCTCAACGACAGCAGCAGTATATTGATCCCTTTCCGGGATTTTTATGCCTATGACAATGGAACGGCAGATTATGCGGCAGGAATCAATCAGCGCGGAGGCATGCTCGCCCTGGAATATGAGGCGCTGAGCCCGGCCTACATTACCGGATTGAGTATCAATTTTACCAATGCTTCCCAAAGAGGAAATGCCATAGAATTGATGGTCTGGGATTCGCTGGGCAATGAGGCCATGTATCAGAAAGAGGTGGTTATTCCACCGGATACCGCCCTTACCTCTTTCAGCTATTTTGCGCTCGATACCAACATCAGGGTGGAAGACACCTTCTATGTAGGCTTTACTCAATTTTCCAATGATTATATTCATGTCGGGCTGGAAAAGAGTGGTAACAGCGGAGAAAAGATATTTTTTAATGTTTTGGGATCCTGGGAGCAAAATGAAGAAGTATCTGGTAACCTGATGATCAGGCCGCATTTGAGTCCCAACCCACCCGTAGAGATACCGGTAGATTCAGATACCGGAATGCTGCTTTATCCCAATCCTGTAGTGGACAGGCTTTATCTGAGGGCGGAGGTCAGCGAAATCGAGGTGTACGATTTTCAGGGCAGGCAGATAAAAATACCCGTAGAGGGAGAAAAAAGCAACAAAATCCTTAATTTTACGGGAAGTCAAAAAGGGATGTACCTGATCAAAATGATACATAAAGGGCATCCGGTCATCAAGCGAATAATAGTCAAATAGCGATGAAAGATATTGAAGTAGACGAGCTAAAAGAGCGATTGGAAAAGAATGAAAAGTTTGTTTTCATTGACGTGAGGGAAGTTTACGAATACGAAGAAGATAATCTGGGTGCCTGGAACATCCCACTTGCCCAACTGCCCCACAAGCTCTCCGAGCTCGAGCCTCACAAGGATGAGGAGATCATCATACATTGCCGATCAGGTGCGAGGAGCGGCAATGCCAAACAATTTTTGGAAACCAAAGGCTATCCCAAGGTGAGGAACGTTTTGGGTGGCATTCTGGCATATAGGGAGCTGGAGGAGGATTAATCAAAAGCCTTTCCATTTCCAGCCAGATTGCATGGGCTAAATTCAGCTGAAAATTCCCATTTCAGCAAATCCCCCTTTCCAAAGGGGGTAAGAGCCTGTCCCGACTCTGTCGGGAGGGATTTTTTCGAGGATTTTAAATGTACATGAATTACTCGATTATAAAGGGCTTGGGGATAAAGCAGAGGATGAAAATCAGAATGGCGATCCAGCCGAGAATTTTTCGTTTATCATCCAGAGGGCTGCCATCCAGTACCTCGGGGTGTCTGATGCCCAAAACCCTTCCGACCAGGAATGCAAACAAAAGCCAGCCCGAGTAGCCCTCTATCCCGGGAAAGAGGCCAGACAGGCTATACTGTACCGCAGCGATCCCCAACGCAAATATCCATTTGTTGACATTGGAGAGAGCGGATTTTCTGTAGCAGATATACAAAAAGCCGACGTAAAGTGGGAGCGCAAAAATCAGGTAATTCAGGTCTTCAAACGGATTGACTACACCCAGGCCAGCGAAGAACAAAAACAGGGAATATGCGATGAGGGATAATTTTTCGTGGTGCCTGGGAAAAATGCCAAACACCACATGCCCTCCATCCAACTGACCAATAGGTAACAGATTCAATGCGGTAAAAAATAGGGCCAGGTAGCCGGCAAACAGGTAGGGATAGTGGATGACCTCGGCCATATCCGGCATTTTTTCCGGATCTGCCAGGGTTTTTTCCATCAGCCAGAATAACAGGTTGTAGCCCAACTGCAGGTCCATGACATTGTCATCTGCATCCTGGTCATAGGCAGGATCGGCATACTCCGGATGTACTTCGTAAATGTAGGAGGCATCGGGCAGGTTGGTAAAACCATAAGCAAGGACAGCGAGTGCCAGCACAAAACCTGCCAGGGGTCCGGCTATGCCAATATCGAAGAATTTTTTACGGCTGCTGACCAGGCTTTTCATTTGTATTACCGCACCGAAGGTTCCGATAGAAGGGGCACCGATAAACCCCAGCCAGGCCGGAATAAAAAAAGGAAGCGAAGATTTTACTTTGTGGTAGAGGGAGGTAAACAGGTGACCGAGTTCGTGTACGAGCAAAATGCCGATAAAGGGTATGGAAAATTGCAGGGAACGCAGGAAATAATCCCAGGTCAGTGGTCTTTCTTCGGAAAGCACACTTCTCCCATAAAGCCATTCTCCTCCCGCCAGGGTGGTGGCTACCAGTGTTAGTAGGAATAATATGCCATGCTTGAGGTAGTCTTTTGAATTATACATTCCCGAAAAAGTTGATCAGCGCTTTAGGGTGGTCGATGTGACAGGTTTTGATACCAACTTTTTCAGCGCCCAAAAGGTTTTCTTTCAGGTCATCAAAAAACAGGCAGGTTTCTGGTTTGGCGCCGATGGTATTGACTACCTGGCGATAGATATCTTCTCCGGGTTTTCGCAATCCCATTTTATGGCTCAGAAACAGGTGGTCAAAAAGTGTTGGCCAGGCAGCCTCAGGCAGCTTTTGGGCAAAAATTTGTTCGACGATCTTAAAATGAATGGAATTGGTATTGCTGAGCATGTAGAGTGGATATTTTTCTTTTAGTTTCAGCAAGAGGTCCAGTCTTTCCTGGGGGATGTCGACCAGAAGGCTATTCCAGGCTTCATCGATCCAGTTATCTTCCCAATCGACCGAGAAGTAATCCCTGACGCCATCTCTAAAGGTGGGTGCATCTATTTTGCCTGTTTCCAGGTCAAAATGGACGGGAGAAACCATAAAATCCCTGACCAGGGGGTGTTTTTCTTCCGGCAGTTGGGCATACAATTTGTTAAAAGTACGTTGGTAGTCAATATCATAGATTACATTTCCCAGATCGAAGATCAAAAATTGGATTTCCGGATGGTTTTTCATGAACATTAATGTTGTGAAATTAAAATCAAATATGTAACATTGCAGTCCGAAAAGCAAGGTAAAACCTGCAAAAATGGCGGTTAAATGCGTTTTGACAGACAGGTGGAGCTATTGTCATTTTGGTGGAGTAAATTGTTAAAATTGGGCCTATAACTCAGTTGGTTAGAGTATCTGACTCATAATCAGAAAGTCCCTGGTTCGAGCCCAGGTGGGCCCACAATAGTGCTGATTATTAGCTATTTACAAAAATTTGGTGCAGATTTGGTGCAGATTCACCAAAGGAATTGTAAAGGAAATTTGTCCTGTCGGTTGATGTTGGCAGGACTTTTTTTATGCTCGTTCCCAAAGTTAAAAGGGAATGTAAAGAATCATCTCGAATTTTCCTAACGCCTGGCAACGTTCTGCCAATGAAAATGAGAATTCTAGTTGAAGGTTTCGCTAATTTCCCCATATTTAGCGGGGCTTCCTTATCAGGCCTTAAGGGAAATAACCGCAAGGGTTGCGGTTAGCCAGTAGTTAAACATTGTTTTTGGTCTATCAGCTCTTAAATGCCCTTCAACATGTTGGACAGGTTCGGTCAAGGGCGGCCTGTGTTGCGCCTGCGGCAGGACGTTAATAGACCTGTGAGGGGTTCTGGCGAGCTGTTACCTTTGCATTTGAGATGGAAAATCATTTGCCGGATCAACTGGATTGTCGACATGGGGGGTCAGCATGCTCCGGATTATTCAAATCAAGGGATCAGCATCACCGGAATATCCAGGCAGACAATTTGTTGATTTCTTTTCGATTTCTACTAAGGTTCGATCAGGATACTTATAGTCAATATTTTTAGTTTCAATATGATTCCGTATATTTTAGGTTGAAAAAGATGGACTTGTAAATGGATCAGTCTGAGGATGTAAAGAAAATTCCTTTCAATTGCCACGAATTTACGCTGAGCGCATTTTCCATAACAATCACCTAAATAGACGCGAGATGAAAAGGCGGAATCCAATGGGTTTGCAACCCTCAAATTATAAATACCGATTAACCATAATTTGTGAATTTCTGGTATGGAGATTTTTACTATTTACAGTATTTGTTTACATGACCTGCTCCTGCCAGCAGACGGGAACCGAAGAGCGCAATCAAATCACAGGATACTCTTTAGATACGGTTATTATAGACTCCAAAGACCGAATCCTGGATTTGTCCGGGTATTTGCAGCGTACTGATTTGAATGCCGATGGCAAGACCTTCTACCTGTACAATCGCCATGATCATTCCATTGACGAAATCGACCTCGAGCAGAAAGCCTTTGTAAGGTCCTTTCCCCTGGAGGTTGAAGGACCCAATGGGGTAGGCCAGTATATTTTTGACGTTCAGTCTTTGAAAAATAAGCGGTTGTTTCTAAAATCCATACCCTTCTCCTCGGTGGTTGATAAAAACGGCCGTGTGGTGCAAAAAGTCAATTGGCTTTCAGCAAAGGATTCTTTAGGCGAGCCATTCGGTAAGGTGCCGCCGAGAAGAGAGTTAGTCGTGGACACCGGGGATTGGCGGGTAGTGGGAACCAACCTCGATTTTATGAAAGAGACGGCTTTTTTGGGAGTTTTATCAGTCCAGAATAACCGGGTTAAGAATATCGATATAGATACCAGGAATTCCTTTTCAGGGTATTTCATGAAAGCAGGAACAAACTTTCGTCCCCCATGGGTATATCTTAATGCTGACGAAAACCATTTATATGTCACCCACGCATATTCCAATGAAATCATTCTGTTTAATTCAAAAGGGGAGTTGATAAAAATTGTTGACTATGAGCCCAAACTGACACCCAAAAGGGCAAAACTGCCCGAAATTTTAAATGGAACCCGTGAGCAAATCAGAAATGAACGACGAAAGTTGGGAGAACAAGTCAGTTTTGGAGCCCCGGTTTGGGATAAATTGAATGAGCGTTATTTTCGATTGTCCGAACAATGGATCTATGGCGATGGTTCTGATGAAGCCGAAGCCCGCAGGGCCAGGGTGTTTTTGTCGGTGTTTGATGCCGGATTTAACCTTGTAGGCGAGGTTGAACTCAAGGAACCGTTTATAGTAAACTACAGGTATTTTGCAAAGGACGGGAAGCTCTGGATTTGTCAAAATTTTTCAGATGAACTTGGGTTTTTGGTTTATGATCTGTAAGGTTGTTAGAGCGTTGGTTTTTCTATTTCGTTCATTAGTCCTGATATGTTGCCAGACGCTTAGTAATATTCAGGTAGTCTATTGCAATGGCGGGTAAAATCAGTCAGTTGATCACAAATTCAGGGCGATACGCTGAATCAAGACTCAATACGGCAAAGTGGGTTCATGGTAAAAGAGCAAGTGGCAAACAAGCAATTTCATTTCTGGACAAATTGGCTATTGATAGTCAACTCAATTACCGTCTTTATCGGGATGCTGATCGCTTTTTTCGGAAATAGTTTCCTTTTTGAATACCACAATAAGGGGACTGGAAATTTATTTTTCGGAGGCAGAAATATTCCTCTTGAAATATTGACTTTCAAAAATTGGCTATTCGGCATCATAGGTGCGACGATCTCAGGATTTCATCTTTTAATGGTATTTATCGTACATTTTGCATTCCGGAAAAAGCAAATATGGGCAAGAAATGCCATCGCTTTGGCGATGGTTACCTGGTTTGCATTGGATTCAGGTTTATCCCTCTATTATGGCGCGTATTACAATATCTATCTGATAAACATACCGAGTTTTGTGATCATAGTCTTGCCATTGATCGTTACCTGGAAGGAATTTTCAGGCAATGGTGCGTCTGCCTAAGCGTTTATGTAGTATTTTAAAATACAAGTATGGGTTCTTTTCTGGATTCCATTACCGCAGTTTATTTCCTTCTGTACGGCCAATTCCGTTTTCGGGATTTTTTCAATAGCTGGATAAACCCTTTCATTGCTAAGGACCATTACCTGATCCCATTACTCCGTAGCCTTTCCAGTTTCATGAACCTATCCTGTTCCCGGTTGTGAATTATGTTCCATGCAAAGATGGGGCAGCAGTCCACCCGCCAGGGGTACGCTTCGCCAGCTCAAAAAAATAGGGTTTTCCAAAGGAAGCCTTCCACCATTTTTTTGCCCGGCCCTTGGCTTGGGTGTCCCTGGCAGCCCCCGTTCTCTTGGGCATAATCAAATTTCAAACCTTAAACAATAAAAGTCATGTCACAATTTGAAAAAATCTACATCGGGAAAGGAACCCAGGTAAAGGACCTCAACATCATCCGGATATCCATCTCCAAAGAAACACTGGAGGAAATCCTAAAAGACCATATGGTCGATTACGACAGCAAAGAATACCTGGTGTTTGAAGTCGCCTCCCTGAAAGAGCCGGACCAATTTGGTAAAACTCATACCGCCTATATCAGCAAAAAGGTCGCTGCTCCGAAAGGCGGGAAGGCCAACAAGAAATCTAAAGCTTAGAAAGAAGCCCTGCGGGGCTTTTTTTGTTCTTGAAGTTGATTTGATCGTACGGTATATTTATAAATAGATGAATTTGTTTTTTCTTGATTTAGCATTCCCTATAGCAATTTTCTGTCGCCCAGCTTTTTAAAAAAATCATCCCTGTAATTTCGGCTGATGGGATAAAGATCTTCTCCAATCAACACTTCATTGGATTGGACTTCGTCAATATGCCGCATGTTGATAATGAATGACCTGTGAATCCGAACAAACTCACCCGGTAAGGCATTGGCTATACTGGTAAGGGACAGTAGCGACAAGATCTTTCTGGTCGGGGTGATGATCTTGATATATTCTCTCTGTGCCTCTATGGCCTGCACTTCCGAATAAAAAAATTTGACGATCCGTGTATCCGTTTTGATAAAAAAGTAATCGGGTTTCTCAGTTGTGTCTTCAGCAGACACTTGTACAGAAAGGTATTCCACGGCCTTTTCGATGGCTTTCCTGAAGCGCTCAAAAGAAACCGGCTTCATCAGGTAATCGATCACATCCAGCTCATATCCTTTGACCGCATATTCTTCATAGGCGGTCACAAAAATCGTAAGGGGCTTATCCGGGAGTTCATTGAGCAAATCTATTCCCGTCATCAGTGGCATGCGGATGTCCAGCAAAAGAATATCTACAGGATTTATCTTTAGAAAATCCATCGCTTCTTCCCCATTGCTACAAACACCAGCCAATTCTAAATGGCCAACCTTGGAAACGTAGTCCGATAGCAATTTCCTGGCCGGGGGCTCGTCGTCTACGATAAGGATTTGGTAGTTCATTTCAGGTCTATTTTTAAGTTCACCTCAAAGGAGCCGGTAGTTTGATCCAGTACCAGCTCGTGTTTTCCCGGATAAATCAGGTTGAGTCTCTTTTTTACATTCGAAAGGCCGACACCACTTTCTTCTTCAGCTGTTTTACGTGCTTTTAGTACATCATTCCTGATGTAAAAGTATAGCACATCTTCTTTATCGATGGTTAGTTTAATCGCAATCCGTCCGTCCATGGTATTGCCATGTTTAAAGGCATTCTCAAGGAAAACCAAAAATATAAGATGAGCGATACGATGCCTGTCTTTTACGCCCTCATGGCTGAATTCAATGGTTGGTTTTTCATCCAACTTTAACCTCCAGAGTTCAATGAAATTTTCCATAAACTTAATTTCTTTGGCAAGGGAAACAAAACGCCCCTGATCCTCATAGAGCATGTGGCGCATCATTTCAGAGAGCTTCATGATCGCAGGAGCGGTGTTGTCCTCCTTGAAATAGGCCATCGAATAGATATTATTTAACGTATTGAACATGAAATGAGGGCTTAGTTGAAGCTTCAGAAATTTCAGCTCAGAGGCCAATTGACTGTTTCGAAGTTCAATTTCCTTTCGTTGCGCCGAAATCATGTTGGCAAAAAACCAGATAACAGTAGTGATTAGGTAAAAGCCAAAAGCGGGAACCGATCTGATGAAATAGGTATAGGTAACAGAACGGTGCGTCATACCGAGGAGGTTAACCCGCAAAAGTACTATGGTAACTACCACAGCGATAGAAGCTAAAATATATCCGGTATACTTTCCTTTTTTATACAGTTTCGGTAATAGTAGGTAATAATTCAAATAGGCAATGGAAGAAGATGTCAGGACATCAGAAATCACCGCACCCCAGATTTCACCGGAGGAATTGATCCAATTGCTTAAGGAAGCATACAGTATCGCCCCGTAACACAGCCAGAAAAGGACATGCAATGCATAAAATACCGGGCGAGAAATAAAATTATTTTTCATGGCGGAAATTTAGCCTTTTAAACAACACGAAAATAAAGGGATCATCCAACAGACAGTTGTGATCTACAGAAGGCAATTTTTAACCAATAAGTGGTAAATGCTAATTGCTAAATGAGACTGACTGATTTCATTCGTTGATCAAAATTGTCGTTCGGGTGAGAGATCCCTGCTGTCTATAGATTTGCATAAAATCTTAGGATAATATTTCGTCTATTTGTAATGTATAAGAAGGTTCTTAGCATATGGAAAATTTAAATCATCAACCATATACTAAATTTTAAAATGCTTAGAAAAATCCAAACAGGACGCTATCGATGCTGAAAATCAAAATTTTATATATCGCCTTTTTTCTTAGCACGTCCTTAACTGCACTATGTCAGAAAGATCATATCGTCCTTGAAGATCAGGGGAGCTTTGCCGTGGGAGGTAAAGTAATCACAGCTCCGGGTACATTTGACCCTATTGCCCATGGAGCATTCAATCCTGGCAATCAAAGTGCTTCAGGTCAAACGCTTCATGGGGACCATGCTTACGTCTTTTACCAAATTCCAGTGAACGCGAAAAAACTTCCTTTGATCTTTTGGCATGGCTATGGACAATTTTCCAAAACCTGGGAAACAACCCCCGATGGTAGAGAGGGTTTTCAAAATATTTTTCTTCGAAAAAAATATTCAATTTACCTCATCGACCAACCAAGACGGGGAAGAGCTGGACGAAGTACGGTTTCGGGTAGCATTTCTGCAGCTCCGGATGATCAACTTTGGTTTGGGATTTTTCGACTGGGTATAGGAACAGAATTTTATCCGGGAGTTCAATTTGACAAAAAACCTGAGACTTTGGACCAATTTTTCCGTCAGATTACGCCTGATACAGGCCCTATTGATTTAAATGCAAATACCGATGCTGTTTCTGCCCTTTTTGACGAAGTTGGAGATGGAATTTTGGTTACCCATTCCCATAGTGGCGGTCAAGGTTGGCTTACTGCTTTAAAAACAGATCATATCAAAGGAATTATCTCCTATGAGCCGGGAAGCAATTTCGTCTTTCCGGAAGGGAATGTTCCGGAACCAATCCATTATGTAGGTGGAACCTTGGAAGCAAAAGGGGTGCCGATTGATGAATTCAAAAAACTGACACAAATCCCCATTGTGATGTATTATGGAGATTATATTCCTACCGAACCCGTAGAAAACCCGGGTCAGGAACAATGGAGAGCTGCCTTGCAAATGGCGAAACGCTGGACTGAGACTGTAAATAAAAATGGAGGCGATGTCACCTTGGTACATCTTCCGGAAATAGGGATAAAAGGAAATACCCACTTTCCGTTCTCAGATCTAAACAATAAACAAATAGCCGACTTGATGTCTGAATGGCTCAAGCAAAAAGGCCTTGATAAATAAAGATTAAGTAAAAACTCAACTAATAATAACGAACCATGAAAAAGCATCTTTTCCTTTTAACATTTATTCTACTAAGTGCTTCTTACTCTTTTTCACAAACGTCTACGGAGCAGGAAATCAAAAAGCTCTCCATGGACAAATGGCAATGGATGGCTGATAAGGACGTATCGAAACTGGAAGAACTCTTCGACGACAAAGCGAAATTTGTCCACATGAGTGGCAGCTGGAAAACAGACCGTGAACTGGAAATCATCGAAACGGGAAGTATCTGGTACAAAAATGCGGAGGTACATGATACAGCCGTTGAAATTTCTGGAAATACCGCGGTAGTCTGGAATCGAATCACCTTGACAGCCCACGTCAGAGGCAGTGATGTGGAAAATGAATTTACGGTAACTGAGGTCTACCAAAAGCAGGGCGAAGACTGGAAAATGCTGGTTTTCACTTTTAGCAGCGTAAGAGATACCCACGAAATCGAACATTAACTCTAAAATAGTATGACCATGAAAAAAGCATTTCTTGGATTTCTTCTCCTCTTCCTGATTACACCATTTCTCTTTGCCCAGGAGAATAACGCCCAACAGGAAATCATTGAACTTTCTAAAACCAAATGGCAGTGGATGGCTGAGAAAGACGTTGATAAGCTTGCGGATCTCTTTGACGACAAAGCGGTTTTTGTCCATATGGGTGGTTCCTGGGGAAAGGAGCGTGAAGTAGACATCATCCGTAGCGGTGGCATTTGGTATAAAGACGCAGACATTCACGAAGTTTCTGTGGAAATCATCGACAACACGGCCATTTTGCTGAACCGCATCACCTTGATCGCTGAAGTGGGCGGCAATGAAGTAACCAATCCATTTGAAGTCACGGAAGTATATATTAAAAAAGCGGAGGGCTGGAAGTTGGGCTCCCTGTCCTTCACCAAATTAATGGGACCCGCAGACCGGTAAAAACGATACAGCCATGAGATTATTTCTCCTTTTCATTTACCTGACCACTGCTTTAAGCTGCTCCGGCCAAACCCAATCGGAAGCCTTAGATATTCCGGGTGAAACAGCTTCGGAGGAGATCCTCATTGTCTATCTCTCACGCACCAAAAACACCAAAGCGGTGGCAGAGATGATTCAGGAAAAAGTGGGAGGAGCGCTTGTAAGCCTGGAGCTGGAAACCCCTTACCCCGAAGACTATGATGCCATCGTTGCCCAGGTAGCCAAAGAAAATGAGACCGGTATTCTTCCTCCGTTAGAAACCGAGGTGGACGTATCTCAGTATCGGACAGTGTTTGTCGGATTTCCTACCTGGGGCATGCAACTACCGCCGCCGATGAAGACATTTCTAAGTGAAAATGACCTCAGTGGCAAAATGGTAATTCCCTTCAATACAAATGCGGGGTATGGAATCGGAAGTAGCTTTGACAAGGTTGAAGAGCTCTGTCCTGAAAGTACTATTCTGGAAGGTTACTCCACCAGAGGCGGGATCGAGCGAGACGGAGTTTTGTTTGTGATGGAGGGAGAAAAAGAAGAGGAAGTAAGAAGAGCGGTCGATGATTGGTTGAACGGTCTTGGCATTTAAAGAATCAGGATAATTGCCCTGTATAGATGGGATACGTACCTGTACAGGTGAAATTAAATGGAATGGAAATTAACTGAGGTCCGGAGGTGATTGAATTGGTGCTATGCAAATGCTTATATAAGGTAAATAGTTTTGAGGATATGTAATCAATGAAACTTATAAATAGATTGCTACAAATCAGTATATTAAAGTGAATGGATTATCTTCAAAGAGGCTCCTTATTTCGGTCCCATATTTAAAGTAGAAGAGATAAGAACAAAAGTGATGGATTTCCTGTCAGTGCGCTTTACCGGCTAGGCGATTTGATTTGAATAAGACTCGCTAAAAATAAATATTAAATTGAGTATCTGAATATTTACCATTCATTTAGCATAAAATCTAATTTTCCATGAGTAACCAATCAACCAAACTCGATCGAAGGTCATTTTTAAAAGACTCAGCACTTGCCGGGGGAGGGATGATGCTGAGCTTTAATTGGCTGGCAGGATGTAAACCGAACACCGAGGAGGCATTGGGAATGCCAGAGGACTGGTTTAGAATGAATGGCTATATCCGTATAGGTGATAATGGATTGGTCACCCTGATGTCCCCTAATCCGGAAGGCGGTCAAAATGTCAAAACTTCCATGCCGATGATTCTGGCTGAGGAGTTGGACGCCGATTGGACCAAGGTCATCGTGGAACAGGCCCCTTTGGATACAGATAATTTCACCAGGCAATTTATCGGAGGAAGTCAGGCTATCCGAACCGGTTGGACCCCCTTGCGCACAGCAGGAGCTACAGCCCGGCAAATGCTGATGCGTGCTGCGGCGCAAACCTGGAACGTTCCGGTTTCAGAAATCACCACGGAACCGGGATTTATCCTTCATCAATCAAGTAACAAAAAGGCACATTTTGGAGAAATGGCCAGCCTGGCGGCTACATTGCCGGTTCCCGAAGAGGTTGATTTAAAAGCAAGCCAGGATTTTAAGATCATCGGCACCTCCAAAAAGAATGTTGACCTGAATAAAATCGTCACCGGAAAACCCCTTTTCGGAATGGATTATAAAAAGGAGGGAATGCTGTATGCGATGATTATTCATCCTCCGGCTTTTGGTAATAGACTCAAATCATTTGACGATTCGCAGGCCCGGTCCATGCCCGGCATTAGGGATATTTTTCAGTTCAAATCCTTACGGGACGATTACAAAAGGACCTTCTTCGACACCGTGCAGTTCACCGATTTAATCGCCATCGTCGGAGACAGCACCTGGCAGGTACTGCAGGCAAAGAAAGCCATAAAAGCGGACTGGGAAATTCAGGAAGGCTATGAGGAACAGCGTGACATGTTTGGCCGGGAAGCTGTCAGAGTAGTGCCAAAAGGCCTGGAAAATACGGTTGCCCAGGAAATGGCTATGAAACAAGCCGCTCAAAAATCCCAAACCCAACGGAAAGATGGGAATCCGGAAGCGGTATTCTCTACTGCTGCTAAAGTGATTGAGAGAACCTATACGGGTCCTTTTTTGGCGCACAACTGCATGGAACCTATGAATTTTTTCGCCCATTTGGAAGGGGATACAGTGACTTGTGCCGGGCCATTGCAAAAACCTGAATTGACTGAGCATGCCCTTTCAAGCCGATTAGGCATTCCGGTAGAAAATATTGAGATAGAAATGACCAGGCTGGGTGGAGGTTATGGCCGTAGGTCCTATGCACATTGGCTGATAGAAGCAGCAGTCATTTCCCAAAAAATGAATGCTCCTGTCAAGCTGGTTTACACCAGGGAAGACGACATGACCGGAGGCGTATACCGCTCTCGCTATCAAGCCACTTACCGGGCAGCACTGAATGAAGATAATCAATTGATTGCATTTCATGTCAATGCGGGGGGTCTTCCTGAAAACCCATTGTACGCAAACAGGTTTCCGGCAGGAGCTGTGGACAATTATTTGGCCGAGGGCTGGGAAGTGCCCTCCAATATCACTACAGGCTCCTTCCGTGCACCGAGATCCAATTTCATGGCCTGCGTAGAGCAATCGTTTCTGGATGAAGTTGCGGAGGCAGCTGGCAAAGACCCCATTGATTTCCGATTAGAACTGCTGGCAAAAGCAAAAGCAAATCCGGTAGGTGAAGGCAACGATTACGATCCGGACCGGTATGCAAAAGTTTTAGAATTGGTCAGGGAAAAAGCAAACTGGGCAAATCCAACACCTGGAGTTTCCAGAGGAGTATCGGCCTATTTCTGCCATAACAGCTACGCTGCTCAGGTCTTGGACATGAAAATAGTCGATGGGCAGGTTCAAATCGATAAAGTCACTAATGCCATTGATTGCGGGCTTGTAGTAAACCCTGATGCGGCCAAAAACCTCTGCGAAGGAGCGGTAATAGATGGGATCGGTACGGCCATGTATGGAGAACTGACCTTTGAAAATGGGGTAATCAGCAAATCCAACTTCGACCAATACAGGCAAATCCGGATGAAAGAGGCCCCAAAATCGATCGAAACCTATTTTGTAGAAAACGGAGAGGATCCCTCGGGTCTTGGCGAACCAGCCTACCCGCCGGTTTTCGCAGCATTGGCAAATGCGCTTTATAAAGCTACAGGAAACAGGTTTTACGATCAGCCTTTTTCCAGGCAATCGAACAGCTAGCTGAGCAGAAAAGACCTTTAAATCAATAATGAATTCAATATATAAATGCGCATTGTTTGAATTTTGTAAGCAGGTTAAAGTGTAAATTGTTAACTTAGAATTAAATACAAATCATATGGCACAGTTTAGTTTAAATATCAATGGCAAATCCGTTCAGGTAGATGTAGATCCCAACACCCCCCTGTTATGGGTACTAAGAGACCACTTGGACCTGGTGGGTACCAAATTCGGCTGCGGCATAGCACAATGTGGCGCTTGCACTGTACATGTAGATGGAGAGGCGGTAAGGTCCTGCTCATATCCGATCAGTATCGTGGAGGACAAAAAAGTGGTGACCATCGAAGGCCTATCGGAAAAGGGAGATCATCCGGTACAGAAAGCCTGGGTAGAACATGATGTGCCGCAATGCGGGTATTGTCAATCCGGGCAAATCATGTCTGCAGCTTCCCTTTTGGCCAGGAACCCCAAGCCAACAGACGAAGAGATAACTTCGGCAATGAATGGAAACATCTGTCGCTGTGGTACCTATACCCGGATAAAAGCAGCCATTAAAACGGCTTCCCAAACACTTTAACCCACTGAAATATGACATTGCTAAATAAAAAATTAGATAGGAGATCCTTTTTAAAGGTGTCAGGCCTTGCAGGAGGTGGAATGATGTTGAGCTTTAGTTGGCTGGCCGGTTGCAAACCGACACCGGAAGAAGTATTGACCATGCCAGATGAGTGGTTTGAAATCAACAGTTACATAAAAATAGGCGAAAATGGTGCAGTGACGCTTTTCAATCCTAATCCTGAATTCGGTCAAAATGTAAAAACGTCGCTCCCCATGATTCTGGCTGAGGAATTGGATGTGGACTGGAAAAACGTGTTTGTAGAGCAGGCGGATTTTTATCCAGAGCGTTTTGACAGACAATTTACGGGAGGTTCGCAAAGTGTGCGTGCAGCCTGGACACCCCTGCGCACCGCCGGAGCCACTGCCCGACAATTGATAGTAAATGCAGCTGCACAATCCTGGAATGTTCCTGTGGCTGAAATCACCACCAATATGGGTACTGTGGAACATCAAGCCAGTGGTAAAAAGGCTGGCTATGGTGAGATGGCTTCCCTGGCAGGGACGCTGGATGCACCGGATCCGGAAACCATCAAACTCAAGGATAATGCAGATTTCAAAATCATTGGCCAGTCCAAAAAGAATGTGGATTTGCAAAAAATTGTAACTGGAAAGCCTATGTTTTCGCTGGACCATAAGGTGGAGGCAATGAAATATGCCGCCATTGTTCATCCGCCGGCCTTCGGCATGAAGCTCAAATCCTTTGACAAAAGCTCTGTGACATCCCTGCCGGGTATTCAGGATGCCTTTAAAGTCAAAATTTTTAAGGACGATTATGGTAGAAACTTCTTTGATACCACTACATTCCCGGAGATCATCGCCATTGTGGGTAATTCTACCTGGGAGGTTTTGCAAGCCAAAAAAAGCCTCCAAGCTGAATGGGAAGAAGCTCCGGAAAGCACTTTTCCCATGGCGGGTAGAGGAGGTCAAACCAGAGATATTAGCGTGCCCGGAGGATTGGAGAATTCCAGCACGCACAAGGAAAAGATGGCGGAATTCCAGCGCAAACCCGGAAATGTTCAGCGAAAAGACGGAGATCCGGAAGCTGCTTTCAGAAAAGCAGCCAGAGTAATTGAACGAACGTATACAGCTCCCTTTTTGGCACACAACACCATGGAGCCGATGAATTGTTTCGCTGATGTGAAAGGGGATAGGGCCATCATTTACGGTCCAACCCAGGCGCCGGATTTTATTATGAACGCGCTTTCCAGCAGCCTGGAACTTCCGAAAGAAAATATCCAGATCAACCTTGCCCGGATGGGGGGAGGCTTTGGTCGGCGGGCCTACAGTCACCATATGGTAGAAGCAGCATTGATTTCTCAAAAAATCCAGGCACCTGTAAAAATGGTCTATACCCGGGAGGATGACATGTCGGCTGGGGTTTATCGACCCACTTACTCAGCCACCTACAGGGCTGCTCTAGACGAAAACAATAACTTGCTGGCATTGCATGTGAAGGCCGGGGGTATCCCGGAATCTCCGCTGCACGCAAACCGATTCCCTGCGGGTGCCATAGACAATTACCTGGCCGAAACTTGGCAGATAGAATCAAACATTACCATTGGTGCTTTCCGGGCACCCAGATCCAATTTTATCGCCGGGGCCGAGCAAAGCTTCCTGGATGAATTGGCAGAGGAAATGGGAAAAGATCCCATCGCATTCCGATTGGGATTACTCAAGAGGGCCGAAACCAACCCCGTGGGGGAAAACAACGATTATGATCCGAAGAGATATGCCGGAGTACTGGAACTGGTAAGAGATAAATCCGACTGGTCAAATGTACCCGATGGTATTTCAAGGGGTGTTTCTGCTTACTTCTGCCATAATTCCTATGTTGCGGAGGTGGTAGATGTCAGTATCAAGGACAGAAAACCGGTTGTTGAAAGCGTCTATGCTGCAGTCGATTGTGGAATAGTAGTCAATCCCGACGCTGCCGCAAACATGGGCGAGGGAGCCATTGTGGACGGCATAGGGAACGCATTTTACGGAGAGATGGCGTTCGAAAACGGCGTGCCTACGAAGACCAATTTTGACAAATACCGCATGATCCGGCACGGCGAGGCACCAAAGAAAATTGAGGTGCATTTCGTAGAAAGTAAGGAGGATCCAACTGGATTGGGCGAACCATTATTCCCCCCGGTTTTTGCCGCATTGGGCAATTCACTTTACAAGGCTACAGGCAAACGTCTCTATGAGCAACCTTTTCAGCCTCAGATCCTGCAAATAGAAAATCTGGGAATGTAGCGGGTGTTTTTAACTGTATTTCAAGGAATCCGGCTGCAGGTAAATGTATTTTTTGTACGAGGTAATGTTTAGACTGCGGTTGATATCATGGAGCGCTAGCTGGCGAAAAAAGGGAAAACTAAATTTAAATGTTTAAATTATTAACTTTAAAAAGTTTGCATAATAATCAATGAAAGATATCTCTTTGATCGTAATGCAATTAAAAAACAGGCAAATCCAGATCGATCGAAAAATCAACCAATTGATAGACCAAAACCTGGATCCCTTTCCATTTGAAAGGTTGGAAAAAGGTAAAAAGCTGATTGAACTGATAAAAAAGACCCTGCAAGCCATTAAAGGAGATGACTTGATTCTGGCCGGCATGCATATCAAGGAATTGGAAATGGAAGGCTTAAAACTGGACCTCTGATGGTATTGCCGCTTTTTGGAGTTTTGAAGGCAAAATTATATATGATCAGTGACCTCTTCGTTCTAGTTCCCTCAGAAGTTCCTCGTTTCTGCGCTCCAGCTCCCTAATCGTTTGATCAGGGTTCCGCACTTTTGGTTTGGAAAGGGAATAGATAAACCAAACCCACACCGTAACGGCCACAATCAGACCAGGCCATTCGTTCTCGCTGCCGAAGGCACCAAACATGGCAACCATGCCAATAAAGGAAACGAGGATTAGTTTGACAAGAAATTTCATGGCTTCAACAGTTAAAGACAATACCTTAATTTAACCAAATTTTGGCTGAAATAAAAGTATTTTAGTTGAAAATATTTATAATAATCAACTTATTATCAAGTTTTTAAGTTGTGTTACCCAAAAAGTGCCAGGTGGTGTTTAGTTAGTAATTTAAATTTATTGAACTAGGCGTATGGTAAATAAAATTCTTTGTAAGGGTATGGTGGTTTTTCGACCATTCTTTTCATGAGGTTTTCAAAGATTCCCTCCTTCATCTTATGCCTGTTGAAGCGATAGGTATATTCATCAATATAGGGCTGAAGATGGATTACAGAATGGTGGATACCCCTCAGCCAGGCTTTGAATAGCATCACAGTTCTGTGTAGCTGTGGGAAGTTCTTTCCCTTCTTTTCTGATTTCTCCCTGACTAGCTTGGGAAATTCACTTTCAAGACCTCTATAGCCGCTCCAACGGTCAGTTCTCACCGCTGCACCGGGAGCTATATGGTCCATCATAAAACGCTTTAAATGCTTACGGGCAGCTGTATCGACTACACGTCCATAGATGCGGGAAACTCCCTTTCCTTTGCGCTCCACGGCCACCACCATGATCTGTTTCTTACCTTCATTGCGTCCCACAGCCTTTTCGTCCTGGCCACCCACATAGGTCTCGTCTACGTCCACTTTACCATCCATTGGGTGGTTTCCACTGCTTGACATCGCCCTCATCACCTTCTGCTTGAACAGCCAGCAGGTCTTCTGCCTAAGTTCCAGCTTCCTGCTAAGTTCAGGGCTGCTGATCCCACTTTTGCTGGTAGACACGTAGTAGACGATGTAAAACGCCTTCAAAAGGGGGAACTTGCACCGGTGGAACAGGGTCCCG
>NZ_FRCY01000023.1 GCF_900143075.1 Cyclobacterium lianum
ATAAAATTTGAAAAGATTTCTAAACGCCTCTCCGGTGTTTCCTCGATTTCCCCGTTTGGGATCACAAAGATGATATCTTTTTTCCGGTTTGCAATATGGAAAACAAACAAAAGTGAGAAAAAGGTTCAAATTAGCTGACGTTCAGTTAGAAAAAAATTGAACTACCTCAGAAGAAAGGGAAAGAATCTAATATTTAAAGCCCGGAATGGCCCTGTCATGCTTTTTGCCGGTTTTGTAATTTCTAAAAGTATACCTTACCGACACCTCGTGTGCTCCCCCTGAATTTCTCCAGCCCAGTCTGGAAATGGTAAAGTCATAGCTGTACCCTATCTGCAAATCGTTTGGAAGCGAAAAACCCAGTAAAGCAATCAGGGCTTCGTTGTTTGGCAGGGCATTTTTCGTCGGCAGCCCACGATACCACAATCCGACGATCACAGGCGCATAAAACAATTCTGTACCCAGGTCCAATTGATCGAAAAGCCCCTGCCGCCGGTAATTGAAAGCCAGCGACAGCGTACGCTCATGCAAGGTATTGTTAATCACATCTCCGATGGCTGCACTAAAAAGTTCAAAAGTAACACCACCATGGGCTGCATAGCGGATCGGAAGCCGGTTTTCATTCATTTCCAAAAACGAAGTATAGGGCCGTGTGAGATGATGTGCAGATACTCCAAGCCAGAATTTTTCATCGTAGTAATAGAGTCCTGCATTGATGTCTTCATGGCTTCGCTGGCTGACGTCCGTGACCCAATTTATCCCTTCCCCGACCACAATCCCTCTGTCTATATCCAATTGCGTCCCCAGCACAATGCTCTCTACGTTTACATTTCTGTTCACAAAACTGGCCTGGATGCCTGCATGCAAAAACTTTTCTTCTGCCAGCCGAACCCTGTAAGCGTAGGTAAGACCAACCTCCATGTTTTGCAGTTGTGCGAATGTATCGCGGGTTCCATTGACAATCACCCCTACTCCGCTGTTGCGGTGATCAATAAAATGGTCAAAGTACGCAGAGAAGGTATTGAAACTGTGATCCAGTCCCGGCCATTGATTTCGGTAATTGACGCCTACCCTGGTCCATTCGGTACTACCGGTAAATGCGGGATTCAAATAAATAGGCGCAGCATAAAATTGGGAAAACTGCATATCCTGGCCTGCCAGTTGCCGAAAAGACAGTCCAGAGAAAATCAAGAACAATATGTGCAACTTCCTTATCACCTTATCAACAGAAATTTTCCAGATCTGGTTACGGGCTCCCCTCTCGTCGTTTCAAAGTCTGCCCTGTATACATAGGTACCAGGCGGCAAGTCTGACCCATTCAAGGTACCATCCCAGCCATCGCCGTTAAGATCTGTAGTCTGAAACAACAATTCACCCCAGATGCTGAAGATCTTAAGGTCCATTTCTGCGATTCCCTTGGTTTTGGGTCCAAATAGGTTGTCCTCCTCTCTGCTAGGCGTAAAACCGGAAGGGAACATGACCCGGTAGGTTCGGGTAATGGTAATCGGCATTTGGTAGCTGGATGTGCAATCGGGGCCTGTCTGCACCGTTAGCGTGACCAAAAACTCCCCTTTTTCTCCAAACACATGGGCTGGAGACCGCTGGTTACTGGTATTGCCATCCCCAAAATCCCAATGCCAACTGCGTGGAAGACCTGTAGACTGATCCAGAAACCGAATCCTGTCATCAGCCAATATGCCTTCAGGCGCCTCCTCCTTAAGACCGGTTGCATTGAGCACGTAGTCAAATGAAGCCACCAGAGGGTCATCGGGAACACTCAGCCGAAAGGTGACCGGATCAGACCAACAGGCTATTTCTTTCGGTTTTACGCGTAATAAATAGGCCCCTTCCAGGTTGATCTCTGTGATCATTTCATTCTCGAAAGTATCGCCATTCTCATCTTCCACCTGGTAATCAAATGATTCTCCGTTAAAGTCGGTAATGTAGGTCCTGATATCGGGAAATAGATCCGGCTGACATACAAAGATCGTTTCGGAAATTTCCAAATCCGGAAAATCCGGAAAGATGATTTCAACGGGGTCGGAAACCAAGGGGCATCCCGCTATTGATTTGGCCCGGACCCGGTAAATCCCAGGTGCCGAGACGGTAATTTGCGTCACAGATTCACCCGGCAACACCTGCCCATCCTGAGTCCACTCGATATCTGTCAGCCCATCCGAGGGAAAGAGGCTCAATTCCACATCTGCTCCGGGACATGCATCGAGAGCTGTCAGCGGAAGTTCATTGATAAAGATGCTGATAGGTTCCGGAGCCTGGTTTACAAGCAGCCTGATCCGCCCGCCGGAGGAGGTCATTCCATAGTTGTCTGTTACCGTGTAAAAAACCTGAACTTCATCTCCCTGGAAACCTTCATTGGGTGTAAACGAAAATTGTCCACCCTGCCCAAGATACCTAAATTCACCTTCCTGCAACAGAAGTGCTCCGGATTCGCAATCTCCCTGCAGGCATGGATCATCCGCCTGTTCAGTTATCTCCTCTTGTGTTTCGAAAAAACTCATGCAACTTATTCTCGAATTTACATTAGGCAGGTCAATCGCGCCAGCTGGTAATTCCAGAAGATTTTCCTGACCCAAACAAACAACCATGTCATCCAGGGGTGCTGTTTCCGGCTTCTGTAAATTATCTTCATCGGCTACTTCCACCAATAGGTTGCGGATCTCGTGAATGTTGGTGACTGATCCCGTAGACGCCGCAAAGCCAATTTTCAGTGTTTCAGGTGCCGGATAAGGATAATCCACGTTTTCAAGCAGACTTATCTGGCGCGGGTTTCCGGCAACGGCAGTAAAAATCATTTCTACATTGAGGAGAAATCCAACTCCGGATTCCCTGGGTTGCAATTTCACGATAACTTTTCTGTACCCTGGCTGTTCCGGAGAGGTAATCCTTCTGGTACCTCTGCCCCCTGAACTGATGGTAAAACGCTGGTCCTCCGGCAAACCAAAGTTACCGCCTTCATTGGTTTTTACTCCTGCAACGTATTGATACCCGGTGGAACCCTGTCCGGGCCCTCTCACTACTATGCTGTTTGGGTGGACCGCATTTGATGAGCCGGGAAATCCACCGGTTTTGCCTTCTGACACATTCCCAAAATTGCCAAAACTATCAAAGCCTATTCCCATATACGCCCCGCTTAAGCCTGGACTGCCCTCCTTTGGGGCGTACCCGAGTGATCCTCCGAAGCCTCCCGGAGCAAAAAAATTATGTGCCCCGTCAAACAGAAAGACCGACAGTCCATCTGCCCCATCCCCTCCGTAGCTGAAATACTCAAAGGAGGCTTTCACCCCAAAACCAGACGCAAAAGGAATGTTGATATACACGTAGCCGTTTTGATCTGTGACTGCATCAGTTAACCTCAGCACTCCATCCAACAAACGCGCATCACCACCAAAAATAGTTTGATCCCGTTCTACTTCACCCTGAAATGATTCACAATAAGGAAACCCCTGTTGCCCCCATCCTGCCAAAGGTGGAAAAATCAGCAGCGCGTAAATTGCATAGTGGAATATTTTAGGCATGCTTCAATTCGGGAATCCTGATATTGATCGAATGCGGGCATTTCTCTACCCTCCAGATCTTAAAGCATATTGGTAAGGAAAAGGTTTACTTTAGCGATGCCTAAGTGCTCAGATCAGAATACGGCGCCAATGTTCACGCCGGCAAAATCAGGTAGTTAAGATAGGCAAATAAAAAATAAATCAAAAAAAGGCTTCCTTTAAATAAAATAAAAGAAGCCTTTTTTTGATTGCCTTAAGCCGGCTTATTTCAAAATGGTTTTTTTTCTATCCGGCCCTACGGAAACCATATTGATGGGAACGTTCAGTTCATTTTCCAGAAACTCCACATAATTGATCAACTCATCTGGAAAATCCTTATAGTGTGCTACTTCATCAAGACTGCAGTTCCAGCCCTTCAATGTTTTGTATACGGGTTTGATAACTTCATCCGAACTGCCTGTCAAATAATGATCGGTGACTGAACCATCCGGCAATTCATATCCGGTACATACCCTGATCTGTTCAAAATTATTCAACACATCTGCTTTCATCATAAAAAGTTGAGTTACTCCATTGATCATAATGGAATATTTCAACGCGGGCAGATCCAGCCAACCACATCTTCTGGCCCTGCCTGTGGTGGAGCCAAACTCATTGCCGTCCCGTCGCATTTGTTCGCCCTCTTCATTGAAAAGCTCGGTTGGAAAAGGCCCGCTGCCCACACGGGTACAGTAGGCTTTGAAGATTCCAAATACCTCTCCGATCACCGATGGAGGCACTCCCAGGCCTGTGCATGCTCCGGCTGTCATGGTGCTGCTGCTGGTTACAAAGGGATAGCTTCCAAAATCTATGTCCAGAAGGGAACCCTGAGCTCCCTCAGCCAGAACTTTCCTGCCTGCCCTGATGGCCGCATTTACCTCAAATTCTGTTTCCACCAGATTTAATGACTTGAAAAACTCAACGGCATCAAAAAACTCTCCTTCCAGGGCAGGAAGATCATTTAACTTGTATTGATAGTAATCCAGTATAGAGCGGTGCCGGTCGGAAATGTCAAGATACCGCTCTTTAAAGTCCGGAGCCAACATATCACCTACCCTTAAGGCGACCCGGCCAATTTTATCCTGGTAGGTGGGACCAATACCTTTCAGTGTAGAGCCAATTTTCTTTTCCCCTTTGGATTTTTCATAAGCTGCATCCAATAGCTTATGGGTAGGCAGAATGATCGTGGCCTTTTTGGAAATTGCCAGATTTTTGCGGAAGTCAATATTGAATTTTTTCAGCGCTTCGATTTCTTTTTTCAAGACCACAGGATCCAGAACCACGCCATTACCTATGATATTGTGAATGTTATTTCTAAAAATTCCGCTGGGTATTTGGTGTAAAACATGCTTGATCCCGTCAAACTCCAGAGTATGGCCAGCGTTCGGTCCACCCTGAAATCTAGCCACCATTTCATAGGCAGGTGCCAGGTAATCAACTACTTTTCCCTTGCCTTCGTCACCCCACTGGAGACCTAAAAGAACGTCCATTTTCATTTTTTTATCAATATGTAATTTGTCCTTGATTAAAACCAGCCGTGAAGATTGCCAGTATTGTAAAAATTTACAACTACCGGATGATTTTAATTCAGGATAAAAAAGCTATTTAGTCTTATTTTGATTGGTTGATTGCTTCCTCTAAAGAGTCAAAAACATGAAAAATATTATTGAGTTTGGTGATAATGAGCAATTTTTTCACGTGCTCAGATGGGGAGCTGAGGTAGACCTCCCCTCCTGTGTTTCTCATTTTTGTCAGTATAGTGATCAACACACCTATCCCGCTCGAGCTGATATACCTCACCTGACTTAGATCAACGATACAGGTTTGGATCCCCTCCTGCAATCCGTCAGAAACCAATTCCACCAGCCTGGGCCCTGACTCATCACCTATCAAATCACCCTTGATTTTTAAAATCAGATTCTTGTCTGCTGTGTACGATTCAAATGATGCCTTCATTGACTGGATTTTACGTTTTTTTCTGTAGTTTTTCCTTGTTTAAATTCGCAATTTTCGTCTGTACAGTTTCCGTATAGCAATAAGGAATGGTGAATGATGTTAAAATTCAAGACCTCCCCTACTGTATTTTGGATATTCTGGATTCGCGGGTCACAAAATTCCTTCACGCGATGACACTCCGTACAGATGAGATGATCGTGCTGTTTGTAGCCGTAGGATTTTTCGTATTGGGCCAGATTTTTTCCAAACTGGTGTTTGGTAACCAGGTCACATTCCACCAGCAGATCCAGCGTGTTATACACCGTAGCTCTGCTCACGCGGTAATTTTTGTTTTTCATGCTGATGTACAGACCCTCCACGTCAAAATGCCCGCCCCTGCTGTATATTTCTTCCAAAATGGCGTATCTTTCCGGGGTTTTTCTAAGCTTCTTGTTTTCCAGATAGGCAGTGAATATTTTCTTTACTTTTTCGTAAAGACTTTCATTTGAAGCCATACTTTACTTTTTTTTACAAATATACTGTTCTTATTTGAATTTGGGTGGCTTTCCTGGTTAATCGAATCTCGATACCTTTAAAACCCCCGAAACCCGGGATAGGTTTTGGATCAGGTTCTCCAGGTGATTGGTGCTGTGTACGTACAATTTGATGCTGCCTTCGAAAATGCCGCTATCCGAATCCACCGTGATAGAACGCATATTCACCTTTAATTCGTTTGAGATGACTTTGGTAAGGTCGCTGATCAAACCTACCCTGTCTGTACCAACGATTTTCAGCCCGGCCAAAAATGCGATTTGTTGCTGGCTGGTCCATCTGGCTTTGATGACTCGGTTACCATGGTTGGAAAGCAACTCCAGGGCATTAGGGCAGGCTGTCCGGTGAATTTTGATTCCTTCATTGACCGTGACAAAACCAAAAACATCATCACCCGGGATGGGATTGCAGCATTTTGCCAAAACATAGTCTACCACGTCCATATCTTCTCCGATCAGCAATTGATCGTGTTCGGGCCCTTTGAGGTTTTTGATTTCCTTGGTGAAAGATTTTTCATCAGTCACGTGCATCAATGGCCCTTTTCTTGACTTCTTCTTTTGTTTGAAATCACGGAACGTCTTGATGGCGGTGGGATCAATAATACCGCGGCCTACCTTATAATAAAACTCTGTAGTGGTCTTGGTTTCAAAAAACGCACGAAGTTGCTCCACGACTTCCGAAGAGAAATCGATTTTCATCTGTTTGAGCTTGCGCTGCACGATCTCTTTCCCATCCATCATATAGCCCTTCTTTTCCTCCTTTAATGCATCTTTGATTTTTGCCTTGGCCCTGGAGGTAACTACCGATTTCAGCCAGTCTTCAGTGGGCTTCTGTTTGTTGGAGGTCAGGATCTCTACCTGATCGCCGTTTTTCAGTTTATGCCCGATCGAAACCAATTTCTGATTGACTTTAGCACCAATGCATTTTGCTCCCACCTCAGAGTGTATTTCAAAAGCAAAATCAAGGGCCGTGGCGCCAAAAGGCAGCACCTTCAAATCTCCCTTGGGCGTAAAAACGAAAACTTCATCCTGAAATAAATTCCCCCGGAAATCATCCATGAATTCTATGGCAGACCCATCATTGTTTTCCAACAATGTCCTCACCTGTGTAATCCATTCGTCAAGGCTACCGGCCGCTTTCTCGGGGGCATTCTCCTTCTCCTTGTATTTCCAGTGAGCGGCATAACCCCGCTCCGCGATATCATCCATCCGCTGCGTCCTGATCTGTACCTCCACCCACTGTCCGGTTTGGCTCATTACTGTAGTATGCAGGGATTCATACCCATTGGATCTGGGTGTGCTTATCCAGTCCCGCAACCGGTCCGGATTGGGACGGTAAAAATCCGTTACCGTAGAATAAACCTGCCAGCAATCGGCCTTTTCATTCTCATACGGGGTATCAATAATGATTCGAATTGCAAAAAGATCATACACCTCCTCGAAAGGTATGTTTTGGGACTTCATCTTGTTATATATAGAAAAAACCGACTTAGGCCTTCCCTTGATTACGAATTTAAAGCCTTGATCATTGAGTTCAGTTTCTATAGGGGCAATAAAGGTTTTAATGAATTTGTTTCTGGAAAGCCTGGTATCGTTTATTTTTTTTACAATATAGTTATAAGCCTCGTGATCCATAAATTTGAGATGCAGATCCTCCAACTCCGATTTTATGGAATATAACCCAAGTCTATGGGCGAGGGGAGCATATAAAAACTTGGTTTCAGAGGCGATCTTCAACTGCTTGTGTCTGGGCATGGCGTCCAGTGTACGCATGTTATTCAGCCGGTCAGCCAGTTTGATGAGGATGACACGCACATCATCGGACAGGGTGATCAGCATCTTTCTGAAATTTTCGGCCTGCTGGGAGGTCCCATAATCAAAAACGCCGGCGATTTTTGTGAGACCGTCGATGATCTGTGCCACCTTGGTCCCAAACTCCCGCTCGATGTCTTCCAACTCGAGATCTGTATCCTCAACGACATCGTGCAGCAGAGCCGATATGATGCTGGTCGTACCCAGACCTATTTCCTCTACACAAACCAGAGCCACCTCAAGAGGGTGATAAATGTAGGGCTCCCCCGATTTCCGCCGCATCTCTTTATGTGCCTCGCTGGCCACATTAAAGGCTTTTTTGATCAATTTGGCATCACCGGACTTGAGCAATGGCTTGGCCACCTTCAAAAGTCTGCGGTAACGCTTGAGAATTTCCTTTCGCTCTTCTTCTATATCGACTTTGATCATATGGTACAAGTTATAAAATAATTCCTGCTCAAGGAATGAAATACATAAGTAATATTTCTAATTTTTTTCGATCAAGTTATTGAAACTTTAAAATTGATGGTTACCTTTGCATCCACGTAAAAAAACCGGCCAACAGCCCCATAAGGGTGCCAGCCGGATGAGAAGGCTGAAGAGTTTTCAGGTAAAAATAAAGATAGGCAAACAGACGAAAAGCTTATCATTTATTATTAGTAATCAGCGGATGTGGCGAAATTGGTAGACGCACTAGACTTAGGATCTAGCGCCGCGAGGCATGGGGGTTCGAGTCCCTCCATCCGCACACCCTTTTAGAATCCCTCGATCTTGATCTTCTGCCGAATAGGACATCAGGATGGAGGGTTTTTGTTATCGGTAAACATTAAACGCAAATCCCTTGGAAATTACATTAGACAAACATGCCGCCAACGAGGCTTTGGTCAAAATCAAAATAGATGAGGCAGACTACAAAGAAAAAGTAGATGCCAAAATAAAAGACTATGCCAAAAAATCCAATATCAAAGGCTTCCGTCCCGGAAAAGCTCCCTTTGCTATGGTGAAAAACCTGTATGGCACTTCTGTTTTGGTAGAGGAGATCAACAATATCTTATCCAAACGCCTGAACGATTATCTCAAAGAGCAGGATTTTGAGGTTTTGGGTGATCCCATACCCCAGGATGCCGAAGGCGAGCATATTGACTGGAAAAAACAAAAAGAGTTTGAATTTGACTATAAGATCGGCTTTGTAGAAAAAGTAGCAGTTGATCTTGATCAAAAGCTGGATGTTAAAAACTATCAGGTGGAGCTTTCAGACAAGGAGGTAGACGAAGCGCTTGACAATATCAAAAAGCAATACGGGAAAATGACCAATCCGGAGCTAAGTGAAGAAAATGACTATCTTTACGGAGACCTCAAAGCTGCCGATGGTTCGTATGAGGAAACGCTCACTATTCCCCTGAACGCAGTAGACGGTCGGTCCTTGAAAAAATTTGTAGGTGTAAAAAAAGAGGACAGCATTTCCTTTGACCCTTCCAAAGCCATAAAAGGTGATCTTGCGGATGTATTGAATATTAGCAAGGAGGACGCAGAAAAACTAACCGGAGATTTTACTTTTACGGTGCAGAATATCAACCGTACAGAAGAAGCGCAACTTGACCAGGAGCTGTTCGACAAGGTATTCGGGCCTGATCAGGTAAAAACAGAAGATGAATTTCTGGAAAAGATCAGGACGATCCTAACTGAAAACTACCAAAAGGAAGTCAAAGTGTATAATGAGGAAAAACTCAAAGACAGCCTGGTAGCCAACCACAAATTGGATTTACCGGAAGAATTTTTAAAAGACTGGTTGATTCGCGCAAACGAGGGAAAGTTTAGCAAAGAAGATGTGGAAAAAGAATTTCCTGCCTATACCAAGCAACTGACCTGGTCTTTACTTTCGAATCAAATTGCAAAGGAGAATGAAATAAAGGCTGAGCATGAAGATGTGATCGAAAAAACAAAGGAAATGATTCGCGAGCAGTTGGCTTCTTCTGGAATGGGGTCTCAAATGGAGGAAAACATGGACATGTTCCTTCAAAACTATTTGCAGGGAAATGAAGGCAAAAACTACATGCAGATGCTGACAGCCGTACAGAATGAGAAGGTACTGGAATTTGTCAAAACCAAGGTTGAAATCAAAGAAGAAAAGATAGCGGTAGAAAAGTTTAAAGAACTACTGGAAAACTAATTAAAGAAATTATTTGTTCATTAAAAGTCCTTTTGTAAGGGCTTTTTTTATTTTTGTATCCATATTATCTAGAAAACAAAATATGAATAAAGAAGAATTTAGAAAATTCGCAGTTAAAGGGCAGGGCCTTAGTGGCAATACATTTGACCAATATACCCATAGCGTTGAGAATATGACCCGGGCAGTTATCGAAGAGCGACCTACCAATTTCAGAGAAATTGATGTTTTCTCCAGGTTGATTATGGACCGGATCATCTTTCTGGGCATGGGAGTTGATGACAATATTGCCAATATCATCACGGCGCAGCTATTGTTTCTGGAATCTGTTGATTCTAAAAAAGACATCTTGCTATATATCAACAGCCCCGGAGGCTCTGTGTACGCAGGTTTGGGCATTTACGATACCATGCAATACATCAATCCCGAGGTGGGTACCATTTGCACCGGACTGGCAGCTTCTATGGGAGCGGTGCTACTGGCTGGCGGGGCCGCGGGCAAAAGGGCTGCGCTTCCACATTCCAGGATCATGATTCATCAACCTTCAGGAGGCATGCAGGGACAATCCAAAGACATGGAGATCACCGTAAAGCAGATTCTCGAATTGAGAACTGAGCTGTATGAAATCCTGGCCAAACATAGTGGCAAATCCATCGAAGTAATTGAAAAGGATTCTGACAGGGATTACTGGATGAAGGCTTCAGCAGCTAAAGAGTATGGATTGATAGATGAAGTTTTGACGAAAAAAGAAAAATAAAGCTCGGATGGCGCAAGTAACATGTTCCTTTTGTGGCAGAAATAAGAAAGACGTAGACCTGATGGTCTCCGGAATTTCTGCGCATATCTGTAATTATTGTATCGAACAGGCATTTCAGATTTTAGGCGAAGAAGACAAAACGAAAAAGAATTCGAAAAAGCCTAAATTCAAATTGAAAAAACCGAAAGAATTGACTGCCTACCTGGATGAGTACGTTATCAGCCAGCAGGAAGCCAAGAAGGTTTTGACGGTGGCTGTTTACAACCATTACAAACGATTGGGACAAAAAGATGAAATGGATGATGAGGTGAAAATTGAAAAATCCAACATCATCATGGTCGGGGATACCGGGACCGGCAAAACCTACCTGGCCAAAACTTTGGCCAAGACGCTGGAGGTTCCCTTTTGTATCGCAGACGCCACTGTACTGACAGAAGCGGGCTATGTGGGAGAAGATGTGGAGAGTATCCTGACCCGATTGCTCCAGGCTGCGGATTACAACGTGGAAGCCGCCGAAAGGGGAATTGTCTATATAGACGAACTGGACAAGATCGCAAGAAAATCAGACAACCCCTCCATCACCAGAGATGTAAGCGGGGAAGGTGTGCAGCAAGCCATGCTCAAATTGCTTGAGGGCACTACTGTAAACGTCCCGCCCCAGGGCGGCAGAAAACATCCCGATCAGAAGATGATTTCTGTCAATACCGAAAATATCCTCTTCATTTGCGGTGGTGCTTTTGATGGCATCGGCAGGCATATTGCCAGCAGGCTCAACACCCAGCCCATGGGGTTTAGCAAAAAAAGCAACGCAGAGGTAGTAGACAGAAATAACCTCCTGCAGTACGTGACGGCCCAGGACCTGAAAGCCTATGGACTTATTCCCGAATTGATCGGCCGCCTGCCCGTCATCACCCATCTTGATCCACTGGACAAGGCTACCCTAAAGAGAATACTCACAGAACCAAAAAATGCATTGACCAAACAGTACATCAAACTGATGAAAATGGAAAATGTCATATTGGAATTTGACGAGTCGGGAATTGATTTTATTGTCGAGAAGGCAGTGGAATTTAACCTGGGGGCAAGGGGATTGAGGTCCATTTGTGAGGCCATCATCACAGATGCCATGTATGAGTATCCCTCTATAGAGGAAGAACAAACGCTTATTATTGACCGGGATTACGCCAATGCACAATTTGAAAAATCGAAATTCAAAAAGCTTCAGGTCGCTTAGCTACCTTAACGGATAATCCCGTATCAGGACTTTGTTCCTGTCAATGAATGAAAGATCAGCCTCGCAGTTTCCTGCGAGGCTTTTTTTCTGCCAATTTTTGCGGACACTTCTTCGTACCCGTTCAGAATCTCCTGTCTGTCGGCACCGTCGGCAAGTAGTTTCTCCAAACATGCCCTGACCGTTGCAGCGTTATACCCGTCCTGAATCAGTTCTTCTACCACTTCCTTCCCTGCTATTAAGTTGACCAGGGAAATAAAGGGCACACGAATCAAACTCCTGGCGATGGCATAAGATATCCCACTGGTCCGGTAAACCACCACCTGTGGTACCTTAAACAGGGCCGTCTCCAGGGTAGCTGTGCCAGAGGTTACCACTGCTGCCCTGGCATGATGCAATACATCATAGGTTTGGTCGTACACTACTGTCAATCCGGCGTCCAGCGCAGCCTGGTACACCCCCCCGGGTAGATTTCGCACTCCCGCTACCACCCATTCTACACCTTCAAACGCCGGTTTTAAAGCGATCATGGTATGTAACATCTGGCGGATTTCCTGCCTTCTACTCCCGGGCAACAAGGCTACAAGGTTTTTGCCATCAAGTTCATGTATTTCCAGAAAATCAGGTGCCGGCCGGAATTTTTTCTTTTCATCCAAAAGCGGATTGCCCACATAAGCTACCTCCCAATCAAACTTTTTGAAAAATTCCGGTTCGAAGGGCAAAATGGAATAGAGCTGTTCTACATTTTTTTTTAGTTTGTAAGCCCGGTTTTGGTTCCAGGCCCAGACCTTCGGCGCAATGTAATAGTGAACGGGTATGCCTTGTTTACTGGCAAAAGCCGCCATCTTCATGTTAAAACCGCCAAAATCCACCAGTATCAGGGCGTCCGGCCGGTTTTTCAGCAGGTCCGCCTTGATTTTACTCAGATAGCTAAAAACTCTTCTGAAGTGCAGCAATACCTCAACAAAACCCATCAGGGCGACTTCCCGGTAGTGTGCGACCAGCTCGCATCCGGCCGTATTCATGTAATCTCCTCCCATGCCCCGGAATTCCGCCTCTTCATCAATCTCTTTTATGCTGTAAAGGAGGTTGGATGCATGTAGGTCTCCGGAACGCTCTCCGGCAATGATGTAGTACTTCAACGGTTTGGGATTTGCGGTTTTTGGTCCTGACTATTCACCATAGTATTCCACGAAATTACGAGGTGTTTCGTAGAGCGTGAGTTTGTACAAACCACCTTCCTTAACGAGTTTATCCACCAGCGGCTGTAATATTTTCCAAAACTCCATCACCAGGTTTTCACAACTTGCCATTTTCCCGGACATAAATGACACATCCAGATTGAGGTTTTTGTGATCAACCTTGTCGATCACTTCGCGACGGACCAGGGTACTCAGTTGCTTCAGATCTACCACAAATCCGGTATCTTCATCCGGCTTTCCTTTAATCGTGACAATAAGTTCAAAGTTATGACCATGCCAGTTTTCGTTGGCACAAGGCCCAAAAACGGCCTTGTTTTTCTCTTCAGACCATTTTGGATTCCAGAGCTTGTGGGCTGCATTAAAATGTTCCTTCCGACAAACGTGTACCATCTCCATTTTCGATTAAGCTGCAAAGTTAATAAAAAATGAAAAGATTCCCGGCTGTCCTGCACAAAACAAAATTCGGGACAAGCAAGTACAATATACCTTCAGCCTGTTGTTAAAAATGACCGCATCAGCCCCTGAATGCCTGTGTCGGAATATCTGCGGCATATAAAAAAAAGCAGTACCGCGTGGGAACGGCACTGCTTCATGGCATTACATTTTCGGGCGGATCATGCCTTGAGAAATTGCCTCAAAACATAATGAAGGATTCCCCCATTTTTGTAATATTCGATCTCGATGGCGGAGTCCAGGCGGGCGATCACATCAAAATTAACTGTTGATCCGTCCTCCTTTTTCGCACTGGCCTTGAGCACTTTCAGCGGACTCAATCCATCTTTAATACCGGTTATTGATATTTGCTCCTTCCCGGTAAGTCCAAGAGTTGTGGCCGACTGTCCTTTGGCATACTGCATAGGTAATACACCCATGCCCACCAAATTGGAGCGATGTATGCGTTCGTAGCTTTCGGCAATCACCCCTTTGATACCCAGAAGTGTGGTACCTTTGGCTGCCCAATCTCTGGAAGAGCCGCTGCCGTACTCCTTACCTGCCAGTACGACAAGTGGTACATCATCCTTCTGGTACCTGACAGACGCATCAAACACCGTCATTTCCTCTCCCGATGGCATATGTGTGGTATAGCCTCCTTCCCTGGAGCTGAGTTGGTTTTTGATCCTTACATTGGCAAAGGTACCCCGAACCATTACTTCATCATTACCTCTTCTGGAGCCGTAAGAATTGAACATGCCCTGCTCTACCCCCTTACCGATCAGGTATTTTCCGGCAGGAGAAGTAGGAGAAAATGAACCAGCGGGAGAAATGTGGTCGGTGGTGATAGAATCTCCCAACTTGAGTAGCACGCGGCTGTTTTCAATATCATCCGGCTCGTCTACGGTCTCGGATATTCCCTTGAAAAAAGGTGCTTCTTTTATATAGGTAGATTTATCTGACCACTGGTATACCTGGTCTTCCGGTGCCTTTAATGAGCGCCACTGCTCGTTCCCCTCAAAAATTTCACCATAATTTTTCTTGTAGTCGTTTGGAGAAAGCACCCTGTTGGACACTTCGAATATTTCCTCATTGGATGGCCATATATCCTTGAGGTACACCGGCTCCAGATTAGGGTCGTATCCCAAAGGCTCACTGTTTAAATCCACATCTACCCGTCCTGCAAGGGCATAGGCCACGACCAGCATGGGGGACATCAGATAATTCATCTTCACCTGTGGATGTACCCTTGCCTCAAAATTCCTGTTTCCCGACAGTACTGAGGCAACTACCAGATCGTTGTCTTCAACGGCTTTGGCAATGTGTCTTGGCAACGGTCCGGAGTTTCCAATACAACTGGTACAGCCATAGCCTACCACGTGGAAACGCAAGGCTTCCAGATCGTCCAGCAAGCCTGCATTTTCAAGGTAATCCGTCACCACTTTTGACCCGGGAGCCAGAGATGTTTTTACCCAGGGCTTCACATCCAACCCTTTCTCTCTGGCTTTTCTTGCAATCAATCCAGCGCCAATCATTACACTTGGGTTGGACGTGTTTGTACAGGAAGTAATTGCAGCAATCACGATTGACCCATCGTGCAGGGCAAATTTTTCATTATTGAGTTTGATCACGACGGATTTGAGCCCGTTTTTCAATTTGGTTTCTATTTCAACGTCATTGTCTACCTTGCTTTTCTGGTCTTTTACCGGCTGATTGCCTCCACCTTCAGCAAACCACCTGCTCACATCATCCCGCTTATCAATGGGAATGTATTCCCGGCCATGCACTTCCTTGAGCAGGTAGCCGAATTTGTCTTTAAATTCCCTCATCAGGATCTTATCCTGAGGCCTTTTGGGGCCGGAAACGGTGGGTTCTACAGTAGAAAGGTCCAGCTCTACAACAGTAGAGTAATTGATTTCGTCCTCATTCGCCCGCCATAGCAGGTTTGACTTGGTGTAGTCCTCAACCAATTTGATCTGATCTGCCGTACGGTTTGTTTTAGACATGTAATCCAGTGTCCTGTCGTCGATGGGGAAATAAGTAACCGTACAGCCAAACTCTGGTGACATATTGGAAATGGTAGCTCTGTCGGGAACGGACAAATTATCCAATCCGGGACCAAAAACTTCTACAAACTTACCCACAACGCCATTTCTCCTCAACAATTCCGTGATGGTCAAAACCATATCTGTGGCGGTAGTCCCTAGCGGAAGCGAACCGGTAAGTCTTAAACCGACCACCTCGGGCATAATAAAGTAAATGGGCTGACCGAGAAGGGCAGCCTCCGCCTCTATGCCCCCTACACCCCATCCGACTACACCAATGCCGTTAACCATTGGTGTATGGGAATCTGTACCTACCAGGGTGTCAGGAAACACCTTGCCCTCTCTTGCGATCACGCCTTGCGCCAGGTATTCCAGATTCACCTGGTGGCATATACCCATACCCGGAGGTACTACAGAAAAATTGTTAAAGGATTTCTGAGCCCATTTCAAAAATTCATAACGTTCGCCGTTGCGCTCGTATTCCACGTCTACGTTTCTCTTGTAGGAATAATTGGTACCAAAATAATCTACCTGCACAGAGTGATCCACCACCAGGTCAACTGGAATAAGTGGATTGATCTTTTCCGGATCTTTACCCTTTCTGACCGCTTCGGCCCTGAGTGAAGCGATATCTACTACGGCCGGTACCCCTGTAAAATCCTGCATCAGTACCCGCGCGGGTTTAAAGGGAATATCCTTTTCTGAGGCTTCAGGCTTCCAGTTGAGTAAGGTTTCTATATTTTCCCTGGTAATTGCAAAATCATCAAAATTTCTCAGTGCATTTTCCAACAGAATCCTGATAGAAAAAGGCAATTTTTCTATGGGATACCCCTGTTCCTGAAGGGACTTCAAACTCCAATACTGGAGATCCCCTTTAGCAGTTGAAAGTTTCTTAATGATATTAAAAGGATCTTTAGGCATATTTCAAATAGGTTTTTTTGATAAAAAAAGATTTCAAAAACAATCGAAGATGAAATCAGTCTAGGGCTACAATATAGGTTTTTTTTGGCAGAAATGGAACACAAAAAAAGCGGAAAGTACTCCGCTTTGGCTGTTTATTCTCGATTGGCCTTGTCTCTCTTTCTGAATGCACCTCGAAAAAGCCAGTGGTAGCGCATGGCCTCCAGGGTTTCATTCATCCGCACGGTACCGGTATCCAGATTACCCATAGTACTTTTCAGGTACTCGGCAAACTGCTCATCATTGAGCAACATGCCCAGGGTATTGTCCTCCCGGGTAAGCCCTTCACTGGCTTCATTGAAATTGGCCGCTGCGCTGTCTACTTTTGCACCCGTGGCTTCCAGGGCACTAACCGTATTTCTGAGACTGGCAAAGACCGTGGTATCGTTGATCAGGTCATCCATGAGCCCGCCTTTTTGATTCAGTTTGTCCGAAAAGTCAGCCAGTTCCGAAGTCATTCGGCTACTATTGATGGCGGTACGTTGCAGGTTACCCATCATTTGCCGGAATTCCTGTGCCAGGGTACTGTCTGTGAGAACCGCACCAATGATACCCTCTCCGTTGGCAATTTTGTGGGTCAGTACTTTCAGGTCTTCAGTAATGGACACCAGATTATTGTTATTTTCCTGCAAAGTCTCCATCATTTTATCGGTATCCAGTGGCATTTCAGCGGTGAGCCTGTCCCCGTCCTCTACGGCGGGCACTTCCTCGGCACCACCGTAGATAACGATAATTTTATTGCCTATCAGTCCGTCAGAGCTGATGGTAGCTTTTGAATTCTTTTTGATATACTCCTTAGCGGCAGATTCAATATTCATTTCAATTTCGACCTGGGAATCTCCATAGAAGTTTATCTTCTTGACGGTCCCGATCTTGACGCCTGAAAACCAAACATTATTACCGGTCTGCAGGCCTCCTACATCATCAAATACCGCAAAAACGCGGATGCTTTTTACAAAGGCCTTTTGCTGTGCACCCAGGGTGAGGATGCCGGTAACCAGGATGATGATTCCTATCAGCACAAATATGCCAACGGTAACCGATTTTTTATTGTCATTTCTCATTGTGTGATGAAATTATAGTCATAAAATGATTTAACCCTACCATCCTGCGCGTGTTGAAATACTTCTTCAAATTTACCCTTGGCTCCGAAGACACCATCCAGCAATACCGCCATGCGGTCTCCGGTCACCTTGGCGCAGGTCAGGTCATGGGTGATGATGATTGACGTAGTTTGGTATTTTTCATTCACCTGATTGATCAGGTTGTTGATGTCCATACAGGTAATGGGGTCCAGCCCGGCGGTCGGTTCATCATACAACATGATTTCCGGCTTCAATATCAGCGTACGCGCAATTCCGATCCGCTTTCTTTGACCTCCCGATAGCTCTGAGGGCATCTGGTTGATCGTACCGGACAGACCGACACTGTCCAGTACTTCTTCTACCAATTGATTTTTTTCAGATTTTGAAAGGTTCTTTACATTTCTCACGAGAGGAAATTCCAGGTTTTCCCTCACCGTCATACTGTCATACAATGCACTTGCCTGAAAAGAAAACCCTATTTTTAACCTCAACGCATTGAGGTCTTTCTGAGACAGGTCTTTCACTTCTTTGCCCAACACCTTCACAGAGCCCTCATCCTGCGTAAGCAAGCCCACCATGATTTTGATCAATACGGATTTGCCGCTACCGGATTTCCCGAGCACCACCAGGTTTTCGCCTTTGTAAAGATCGAGGTCTACGCCTTTTAATACATCCAGATCTCCAAATGATTTGACCAGATTCCTTACCTGTATTACCGTTTCTCTCATCTTACAACTGTCTAAAGAAATTGGTTACCTGCAAAGAAAGCAACTCTTCAATAAAAATTAAAAACATCGCCATCACTACCGCTGAATTCGCTGCTTTTCCGACCCCTTCAGTACCTTTGGTGGAATTGTACCCCTTGTAACAGCCCACCATTCCTATAGTAAAACCAAAGAACAGCGACTTGATCATAGAAGAAGTAATGTCCAAAAAGGATATGGCATCAAATACCTGCACAAAAAACGTGCTCAAACTCACCAACTCATTGAAATGCACGTTTACAAAAGCCCCCAATAGGGCCACAAAATCGGTATATAAGACCAGAATGGGGATCATAAAGGTACTGGCCAGTACCCTGGATACCACCAGAAATTTAAACGGGTTTGTCGCCGAAACCTCCATCGCATCAATCTGCTCAGTGACCTTCATAGACCCGATTTCAGCACCGATACTGGAGCCGACTTTTCCTGCAGCAATCAAAGCCGTTACCAAAGGCCCCATAGCCCTTACCACCGCAATCGAAATCAGTGCCGGAAGCCAGGAAGTCGCACCAAACTCGGCAAGGGAGGGACGGGATTGATTCGTGAAGACCACACCTACTATAAACCCTGTCAGCGAAATCAAAGGCAGAGAGTTCCACCCAATCTGATAACATTGCCGGATCACCTCCTTAAATTCGTAGGGAGGAAACCAGACTTCCTGAAAAAATCGTTTGACAAATTTATAAGCATTCTCCAGGCCCATAAAAAATTTATCAATTCGCTTCCCTAATACTTTATCTTTTTTATTGGGCTCTCCCGCCATAGAAAGGTAGTTTTAATATTAGTTACAATATGAACACAAAAATCAACCAATACTTCTAATTGGCCAAAAATTCCGCAATATTTTCATCTTTTAATGGCTTAATCAAAAATCCACTCACCTGACCGAAAGACCTGCTTTTCTCCATGTCGTCCGGATCCAGGGAGGAAGTCAACATCTTTACATCCAACTGAATACCCCTCTCCTCCATAAGTTTCAGGAAATGCCAGCCGTCCATTTCAGGCATATTGATATCCAGTAAAAGTACATCCGCGGGGTTCGCTGCCAGCCAATCCAGCGCTTGGTAGGGATTCTCGAAGAAAAATAAATCCAGATAATTGTTTACTTTCAGTAAGATCCTCTTGTTGATCATGTGCTGCACTTTGTCATCGTCAACAAACACTATACGCTGCTCTTTCTGTTCCAATTCTTTTCCATTTACGTTTTTTTCCATGAGTAACCTGTTCATTTTCTGGACCTCCCTGTCCAGGTTATTGGCTGCAATCTTCAGCATTTCCATTGCCTGCCCACTTGCCGCTGTTTCCTCCACGCTGATCAATCCCAGAATATTAGATACATGGGCTCTGATTTTGTGGGAATTCATATATGAAAAATCCTTCAACTGCTGATTTTGAAGCATCAGGGAATCTGACAATTTCTGAATTTGACCCAGTGATTGGTGCACCTCGGAGTGATCTACCACCAACACCAGAATCATGTCCTCTCTCCTTCGCTTAAACGGAATACCAAAGAGGTCTACATACCTGGGCTCGTAGGCCTTGTCTATCATTACGATGTTTCTATAGACACAATTTTTTCCACTCAGTATCTCCTCGACAATCTTAAAATCATAGAAATGAGATCTGAATAGATCCGGGTTTTGGGTATCGGGATGGCTACCGTAGACGGCTGTCGCCATTTCGTTTGACATCTCCAACCGTTGCCCTTCTTTAGAAAAAACCCAGACACAGTTTGGCAATTTATTGAAGATCTGGAAACGGGTATCTGCTTCAGGATCCCGCAGTCTCCTCACGGAATGAAAAAAGAAATAGGAGTATCCGAACAGGAAGGTTCCCGATATGATCCCATAATCTGTAATTATCTGCCAGGATTTTGTATTCAGGGTTACCAGCTCGAACCACCGGATAAGAAAGGGAGATACAGCGAGCACCAATCCTCCTGTCAAACCCATGCAGAGTATCCAAACTGTTTGAATGGTTGGTTTCATTTTCAAAATCAAAGGCGTAAATATAGTAAATAAGTCTGTAAGTTAAAGCTTTACCTTACCTGCAGCAAATCTCAGAAAAAGGACAGTATTGGCACTTTTTGAGATCGGCTGTCTGATCAAAAACCTGTGTGGGATTAAAAATTTCTTCCAGGCAGGAAGTAAGCTCCTGAAGGTAACGTTCGCTGTAATCGGCATAATCCATGACTTGCTTTTTGCTTTTCGTTCCGGTACCTTCCTGAAGGTAGGGATTAAAGTCCTCCTTAAAGATATCGCGGAGATTATACAAAGCGGGAAGCAAGGGCAATTTGTTTTCCGGAAAATTGGCCTGGTAGAGCAAGCCATAAAAAAATGTCTGCATCGCCGCTTTATTTCTGGAATTATCCTGCCGGTCAAACAAACTTTCTATCGATTTGAAGTCTTTTCTATCCCCACCGGATTTGTAATCCACCAGTCTGATGGCATTTCCGACCCTATCAACCCGATCGATGATTCCTCCCAGTGACACATTGACTACACCATCTGCTGTCTTGATGGGTAGCTGCGCCCTGTATTTCCGGTCTGCTTCCAGTGAAATGATCTCGAAGGGAACTTTGGCGGCATCCTTTTCCAGCACACCAATCAAGTATTTCTGCAGCACATCTCTTGCGATCAGCAGCTGCCCCCCCAAATTAACCTCTTCGTCAGTCTCTAAAAAATACTGGCTGCGGATGGCCTTTTCCACAGCGGGGAATATCAAATCCCTTAACCTCTCAAGGTCACCTGATTCCACCCGGTTACTTTTCTTGCTTCTGAGATAATTGCCATACAAATTCTCCAGAGACAAGTGTACCAGGTTGCCGAAAATTGCCGGGTCAACTTCTTCCTCCACTTTTTCCGGCGTTTCGAGGCCAGCGATATAGGTCAGGTAGAATTTAAGCCGACAATCCAGCCACATGTTGATAGCTGAAGGAGAAAAGCTCATGGCTGGCTGCTCAGGGTCTCTCTTGTCTGTATACCTGGACAAAAAATCGAGGATGGCTACATTCTTTTCTATCGAAATAGCTTTGGCAGGGGTCAAATCAACCGGCACATGAACAACCTTATCCCTCCTGCTTATCTGCTCATTTGCCATCTCTATCTGTAATTGGTGAATGTACCTGCTTTTCTCTGCCACCTGCCCATTTGCACCTGCAGTGGCGTAAATCAGATGCACCTCTTCGGCCCGATGAAGCAAGCGATAGAAAGTATAGGCATAAATGGCATCATTTTGCTCCTGAACAGGCATCCTAAAGGCCCTACGCAGATTAAATGGTATCATTGAGTTCATGCTGTTGGAAGGTGGAAAGCTTCCCTCATTCATCTGACAGACGATCACTCTTTTGAAATCCAGGTTGCGGGATTCCAGTACCCCCATGATCTGCAGTCCCTCCAGGGGCTCTCCCTGAAAAGGCAGTTTTATCTCCGCAAAAACCTGACGGAATATCCGTATGAAAAATTCTACACTCACTGCCTCTTTGATATCCTGATCGAAAATGTCTTTAAGCCGATTCATCTGTTTGTAACATTGCATCAGGTAGGTTTGCTCCATGCTATGCTCCTGCAGTCCTTCAGCCAGCAGCCGGATCAAATCCAAAATCACCTCTATTAAATTGGAAGACAGCAGCTTTTGAAATACCAGGGCAAAAAGTTTTCCTCCGGCAGCTAATTTTGACGCAGGCAGGTATATCGTATTCGTCCGCCTCAGTTCTTCCAGGATTTCTGTTGAAAAATCCGGATTGTTTTCCCGAAGAAATACAGTATGAAGCAGTTCTTTTACCGGTTTGTGATAAAATACCACTTCCTCATTTTCTATCTTCGTATAGCGCTGCAATTCCAGCACTGCTTCAAGGAAAGTATAGACGGGCGTTTGCCTGACGGGATATCCCATCGTCACGTTCACTTGGCGTACCTTATCGGGCAGCAAATTTAAAATGGGGAACAACAACTGCTCTTCAGGCAAAATCACTACTGTCTCCTCTAAATCTTCCAGCTCTCCGAGGCTTTGCTCCAAAAGTCCGGCTACAAGATTTGCCTGGTTGATTTTCAGCGGAACAGTATAGGTCTGAATGCGGGCCTTTCTTCGTTCAATCTGTGCGGGTATCTCCCCGGGAAAAGTAGGACCAAAAACAGGGTCTTTGAGATATTCCCGGAAGAAAAGCCCCGCTTCCTGGGCGGGATCATTGATATAATACCTATCGATGTCCCAAAATATTTCAGCCCCCTGATGCTCAATAAAATACCTGATAAGCTTCTCCTCCGTACGCGTGAATGCGTTGAATCCGACAAAGATATGGTGAGTCGCGGGCATGTCCATCCCTTGCAGTCCTTCTGCTACTTCCCGGTATATGGCTCCTCCATAGGACAGGCCGCCGCTTTTCAGCCGGGCATTGAATCCCTGATAAAGCGGAAACAAGAGATCCCAAAACTGCAGGAACCTCTCCTGGTAGTACCTGTCCCTTTCCTCAAAAGATGCCCAAAAAGCCTTGATCAATGCTATTTGCTCCCGGCTGAGGAAACTCCAATCGCTGTCAAGAATTTTTTGCTCTTTCAGGTTGGTAAATAATTTCTCAGGATTTACCAGGAACTGATCCAGATCGCTAAAGTCTTTCAAGATCATTTCTCCCCAGAAGTAAAAGCGGTCAAATTCTTCTTTTACCTCGGAAAGTGCGGAAAAAACCTGGTACATCTCATATACCAGCCGCAGATTATCTGCAGGTCTCTTACGGGCCATTTCATAAAAAAGGTCTTCTATGGTAGCTATAGCTGGCATCCAGACAGGACCTTCCGCCAACTGCCCCATGTATTTTTTAAAGAAAAGACCTGCCCGTCGGTTTGGCAATATGATCCTAACAGCTTTTAGGTCTCCTCCTCGCTGCAACAGTGTATGTGCTGTCTGTCTTAAAAACCCATCCATTCAATTGACTTTGCTAATTAATCCCGATTCAAGATAGCAGAGATAACCCTCCACTACCAAATCCCTTTCCATTTGCCTCACCAGATCTACATAGCCGCGCACCTGTTTGTGGTGTGTTTTTTGTTCCCTTCCAGTCTTAAAGTCCACTACCTCAATCCGGTCACCCAGGTAAACCAATCGGTCCGGCCTTTTACTTTCCCCTCCCGGAAGCAGAATTCCCTGTTCTGTGTAGACGGTATTACTGCCATCAAACCAGCTACTGAACTTTTCCAACCTACACAATTCGTCGAATTGCGCAGCCAGGGAATCCTTTTCCCCGGCATCAATTCCACCTTCATAATAGAGGCTATCCAATTCCAGCATAAAATCCTCTCTGCTGCGTGAACGCTCTATCAGGGAATGAACCAACAAGCCAAAATCCCGTTTCCGAAACAATCCTGATCCCTCAAAGCTGCCAAACAGGTCTCTGACCTGTAAATTCCGAACCCAGGGCCGGTACTTCCATGCCATAGGCTGATCCCCTTCCAGGCTCTCCGCCATCCTCTCTGACTGGTGCCAGTCTCCCATGTCGAAAACTAGCTTTTCCCGGTCGAAATGGCTGCAAAGATCCAGTTCCAATTGTACCGGAGAGGGAAAGCTTACGGCCTGAAGCAGCAGATCTGCTACCGTTTTCAGCGTACCATTCCCCTTTGATTCCCTGAATGGTGCCATGCCCCAGATAACTTCCTCGGCTCTGGTAAATGCCACATAAAGCATGTTTAGGTTATCGAGATGATGAAGCAGGCTTTCCTTTAAAAAAATCGGTGAAAAAGCAGATTTCATTAGATCATTCCTTATCGTCAAAGGAATGTTAACCCGCTGACCATTCTCTTCCCAATCATAGGCGGTCCAAACCACATTATCCTTTGTCGTATCGAAAAGCTTCCAATCCAGAAAAGGCAAAAGGACAACTTTAAATTGCAGCCCCTTAGCCTTGTGAATGGTCAAAATCCTGATGGCATCGTGCTCCTCGGGAAGTTTAACAGTCCGCCTATGCCCTTGTTGCTCCCACCAGTCCAGAAAATTGCCCAGATCCGCACGATTTTTATCTCCAAAATCATAGAATGCTTCTTTCAGCCCGGAGAGGTAGGCTTTTTCCGGTACATCTTCATTGAAGCCCAAAAGATCGATGATCGCCTCCAGCAAGTCCATTAGCGCCAGGCGCCGGAATTCTGGCAGTTGCTGCGTAAATTTATTGCTGAGTTGCTGGATTGACCCGGGCAGGTAACCGTGCTGAAAGAGCTCAGCCTGTATGTCCCTATCCCATACCCTTGCCCAATGGATCCATATACTGCTTGCTGCCAACTTATCGTCCGGATCATTGACGACTTTCAGGGCAGCCAAAAGGCATTTGATCACCGCAGACCTATTGAGGTACAAAGCTTCGTCAGAGAGTACCTCATATTTTTGGTAGGGATCCTGCTCACCGTGCAACATAAACGCATCTACGACCGCCGCCGCCTGCCCGTTTTTCCTTACCAGAATGGCAATGTCCTGCAAACGGTATCCCCGGGCCAGCAATTGTGCTACCTGCCCGGGAAGCATTTCTAAAGCTACTTCCGCATAAGACCTGTCTGTTTCGGGCAAAATAAAGTCCAGCTTCACCTTACCGGTAATTCCCCTCCTTTCCTGATGCGGGGCCACCTGTTGGGAAATCTCCGCGTATGCCTCCCGGATAATACCTCCTGGCGCAGGATCCGGTGTGGCAGACAAATGGTCTGCCAGGATCCCGGACATTTGCCGAAACAAGCTGTTGTTGAAATAGACCAGCTGAGGCAGACTGCGGTAGTTGGTGGCCAATTGCCTGACGGCTACTCCAAAGTGTCCCGCATCCTGCTCGACCTGCTCCATAAGCAGCCGCATTTCTCCCCCCCGCCAGCGGTAGATCGACTGCTTTACATCCCCTACGATCAGGTTGGATTTGCCCATAGCCAGCGAATTGATCAGCAAGGGTCTGAAACTGGCCCATTGAAATCCGGAGGTGTCCTGAAATTCATCCAGCAGGAAATGGTGAAACTGGTTACCCACTTTTTCATAAATGAAGGGAGCCTCGTTACCGGCAGTGATGGATCGCAGAAAATCATTGGTTTCTGAGATCAGCAACACATTCTCCTCTGCCTTCAGGCCTTCCAGTTCTTCCAGCAAATAGCCAAACAAGCCAAAAACGTAGAGATTCTTGTAAATAACCTCAAGGGTGGTCCAGGTTTTTTCCAGAGATTCAATTTCGGCCAGCATATCTCCCAAACCCTCCTGGTAAGCGGCATGAATGGCAGCCTTCATTTTGCTGGATTTGGTAGCCCAGCTTTCAGGATTTCCGATTTTCTTTTTCTGGGCATCAGTAAGGGTCGGTATGGGCTTTCGGGGATCTCCCAGCTTGTCAAAGAGGCGTGCGAAGCTCATCGATCCCCCCGCAAAATCCTCCCAAACCAAACCATGTCGTTCCCTGATCTGTCCGGCCTTTTCTTTCATTTCTCTGGCCTGATCGCCGAGCAATTTCTTCTGCTGATACAGGTGCTTCCTGAACTGCTGCATGTTTTCAGGCGCTGCAAGAAAGGCCCTCACTTCCTGCTGAACGACTTTAAAATCTTCCTCAAAAATTTTTTTACCCAAATCATGTATGGGTTTTCTGATGTCCCAGGATTTTCCTTCGGTAATTTTGGCAATCGAAAAATTTACCATCCATCGGTGCAATGCGGGATCCTCTGCAGCACGGAGCATGAGCCGGTCTACCAACCTGGACATGACCGCTTCCTGGTCCATTTCGATATCGAATTTGGCCTGCAGGTCTATTTCTCGAGCGAAAGCCCGGATAACCCGTTGAAAAAAACTATCGATGGTGCTTACTGAAAATGCCGAGTAGTCGTGCAAAATAGCCCTCAGTACCCCCGAAGCCCTTTGTGATAATTCCTGAGGACTTAGTTGCCATTTTTCAAGAAGATCCCGATCCATTTGCTGATCCGGATCTACCCCCTCTTTAATCCTCTTCAGCTCCTGTATGATACGTTCTTTCATCTCCTGGGTGGCCTTATTGGTAAAGGTAACCGCCAGTACCTGCCTGAAAGCCAAAGGATGCTCCAGCGCCAGTTTCAGGTAGGCAGTCGTAAGCGTATAGGTTTTGCCCGAGCCGGCCGAAGATTTGAATATTTGAAAGGGAGCCATTTGCATGTGTAAAAAAACCGGTGATTGAATCCTGCCCGTTCCGCTATTGATTGGATTCAAAAGATTGATGTGAAGTTAAAAATAAATACAGCGTAGCCAGACAATAAATCGATAATTTTGTACCATACATCTTTATTTGATAGTTTAACCCTGAAAAATTAAAAAACATGTTCTTTTTCCTTTCCCAGTTGTTCAGCTTCCTCATCATGCCCTTTACCATTTGTCTGATTTTGGTCGGCCTGGGCCTGATTTTTTTCAAAAAATCCTGGGGAAGGAAACTGGTACTCGGCAGCTTCCTGCTGTCCCTGTTTTTTTCTAACAGTTATCTGGCCAACTGGGTGATGTATACCTGGGAAGCTCCGCCAAAAGCGTTTAACAGCCTGCCGGAATACGATCTGGGCATCGTTTTGACCGGGGTCACCCATATCGATAAATTGCCCAAAGACAGGACCTTTTTCAACAAAGGTGCGGACAGGGTAACCCATGCATTGCAATTGTACAAAATGGGAAAGGTAAAAAGGATACTGATTACGGGAGGCCTGGGTTTTGACCCTACAGACCAAACTTCGGAGGCCGAATCGCTGGGTGACTTTCTGCTGTTGGCAGGGGTGGACAAGGGAGATCTGCTTTTGGAAACGGCTGCCAGAAATACAAATGAAAATGCCCTTTTTACCAAAAGACTACTTGAAGAAAAAGGACTTGTGGGTCAGAACAAAGCCTCTTTACTGCTGATTACTTCAGCATTTCACATGAAAAGAGCCGAGTCCTGTTTTATCAGGAACGGGCTGAAGACTGAGACCTTTCCGGTAGATTATTACGCTTCTACTCCAAAACTTAACATCAAATCCGCCATTCAGCCCAGCATTCAAGCCTTTTCGGTCTGGCACATCCTGGTGAAAGAATGGGTGGGTATACTGGTTTACCGGATAATGGGTTACATCTAGCCAGCTTCTAAAAAAAAATGATATGTGCCACCCTGCGCGGCAGGCTGAAAATGCACGCAGGCAAACACAGCAGGGCCCATGGTATGGGCCCGATTACTTTCATCAGATGCTTAACCGCAAATCGCTGAACCTACCAGGTAGATGCCTTCAATTTCGGCATGGCCCTTATGATATCGCTTACACTTATCTGACCAACCAAAACCCCGTCTTTAACCACTGGAAATCTCCGAATCCTCATCGTCAGAAACTGATCTGCTGCGTCAAATATAGAAATATCCGGTGACATGGTGATGACCTCTCTGGTCATGTGGTCTTGAACGGTTCCGGGAAATTTGGGGGTATTGGTATATTGTCCCTTGACAATCTCCTTCAGACAATCTCCTTCCGAAATCATCCCTACCAGATTGCCATCTCCGTCTACTACAGGAGCGCCGGAAATCCGCTTCCTGGTCATTACTATTATTACATGATCGATGCTGTCCTCGGGATGAAACGTTACCAGATTGGTGCTCATGTGATCACTCACCAATAAGGGCTGATTGCTTTTTTTGATAGGGGCCTCCCGTACCCCCTGAAAACTCTTTACCATAACTTTATAGGGTTTATTGAACAGATAATGTAACAAAAAATACCGCTAAATGCAAATAACATTTAGCAGAATAAGAATTGCTTTTAAAAAAATATGCCTGTATGGTCAACCTGACAAACAAAAATTAGTCCCAAAAGCAATTTGCTGATGGGTCAGTTACCCCCCCTCTGCTATATGGTTCTGGTTCTTTTAGCCCTAAAAAAACGGGACTGCACTAAAGGTATATCAGGACCCGCCCAATTGGAAATAAGGACCGTCTCTGAAGACAGGAGTTGGTCTGGAAGACCTTTACTTTTTTCCGGCCTCAGCATGCCGGTAAGCCCGCTCCCTCTAGCCCCCTCACCGGCAAATGTCAGATTTGGTCCAACTGGTCCAATGCAGCCCTGAAGGCACGAATGCGTTGGGGGTCTACGGTCAGCACCTTTCCCTCAGTTTCTTCCAGTAAGGATAATCGGGTGGTCGAATTGGATCGTTTCATGGCTGTCTCTCTGAAGGCCTTTCCGGAACTGTGTACTTCCTGCAGAGGGTCAGATTGATGCAATAACGGCAGATCCGCTGAAGTCAGTCCTCCGCCGGGTAGAATGATTATCCGGCCTGCTGCACGGGTAGCAAGCTTTTTAATTACCCCCATTCCCGCAGCGACATTGTCTGCCCCTCCCGAGGTAAGGATTCTCCTGAAGCCCAGCGACACCAGGATTTCCAGTGCTTTTTCTTTATCCGGAACCAGATCAAAAGCCCGGTGAAAAGTGCAGGGCTTGCCCTTTGCTGCCTTCAACAACACCTGGCATGCTTCACTATCGACCTCTCCTGAAGCGGTCAAAACGCCAAAAACAAAGCCGTCCGCCCCGTGTTGGCCCAAAATATCCATGTCATTTTGCATGGCCTGCAACTCTTTGTCGCTATACAAAAAGTCACCACCCCGGCACCTGATCATCACAAAAACCGGCACCGATACATGCTGTTTGATCACCTTCAACAGACCAGCGCTCGGCGTGGTACCGCCCTCTGCAAAATCAGCACACAATTCCAGCCTGTCCACCCCATTTGCTACCGCCAGCAGGGCTGCTTCTACCGTGTACACGGGGGCCTCAAAAATTATTTTTCCGGATGACATAGGCTGTTATTTGAACCAGCTTTGTGAATCAATTAAAGCCTTTCCCTGTCGGTGGTGCTGGGCAAAGTTGAACCCGGGCCGGATCGCATAAGCACCAAAATCACCCTCTTTATTCAAGGCCAGAAAACCAATCTGGGTATTGTCCAGGTCTTTACTTTTTGCCACAGCCCTTTTAACGGCTTCTTCACAAGCCTCCTGAGGAGTCCTGCCCTGGCGCATCAGCTCTACAATCAGGAAAGCACCACATATCCGGATTACTTCCTCTCCCAGCCCGGTGGCTGTAGCAGCGCCTACTTCTTCGTCCACAAACAAACCTGCTCCGATGATAGGGCTGTCTCCTACCCTGCCGTGCATCTTGTAGGCCAGTCCACTGGTGGTACAGGATCCGGCCATGGCTCCGTTCTCGTCGATGCCTACCATGCCGATGGTATCGTGGTTTTCGATATTGATGATCGGCTGATATTTGGAATTTTTCTTCCAGCGGAGGTAAGCCTCCCGGGCCTTTGGACTGAGTTTCTCCTCCTCCATCGGCATTCCCTCAGCCGCTGCAAAGAGCCTCGCTCCCTCGCCAACAAGCATGACATGGGGTGTCTTTTCCATGACCTTGCGAGCCAGGCTGATGGGATGCTTCACCTGACGGACGAATGCCACCGATCCGCAGGAGCCGTCTCCTTTCATGATGGAAGCATCTAGCGTGACGATCCCTTCCCTGTCAGGCAGACCCTGCAGGCCTACTGAGAGGTTGCTGAGGTCATTCTCCGTCACCATCACTCCCTGCTCTACAGCATCCAACAGCGTGCCCCCACCGTTCAGGACTTCCCAGGCCTTGTCGTTTGCAGGCATCCCATGGTTCCAGGTGGACAATATTTGCGGGGTAAATCGCTGGCCGGATGGGGACTTTTTACGGCTGAGCTCCAAAGATCCGGCTTGTGCTGCAAGGGGTACTCCTGCCAAAGCAGACAGGAAAGAGTGCTTGATAAATTTTCTTCTTCCTCCCATAGTTTTTGTAATAAAGGTAGTATGTGGTCAAAACGAGTAACAAACATGATAAAATATTTTTAAAAAATGGCTTGGCTTTATATATTTTTATAAATAACTTAAATCTGCAGATAGTCGTTTTTTGTTTTGTCTTCGCCCGTCCGGAAATCGGATTTTCAGACAAATTAAAACTATTTCTGTCAAAAGTTATATAAATTTTTTAAATAAAGTTAGGATTAATTAATAAAATTTTTGTTAAATTGCATAAAATTTTACCAGATGAACCTCATTGACCCAAAAATAGTCCTCGACAAGAAAGAGGGAGTTGTTGAAATTAAGAATTATATCAACAAACTAAAAATTGTCAAGGAATTGTATACCCTGGGCAACAACACGGCCAACAATATCTGCCAGTTGGTTGGTATCAGCTTGCCTACAGTTAACCTGTTGCTGGCGGACCTTCTGGAGGAAAACATAGTCGTCAAGGAAGGCAGGGGGCAATCTCAGGGAGGAAGGAAACCTGACCTTTATGGCCTTGCTCCCAATTCCTTTTTTATTCTGGGGATTGACCTGAGCCGGTATGGAGCCAAAGCAGCCATTTACAACACGAAGAATGAAAGGGTGACCAAAGTCAAAACTGTGAAGGTGACCCTCAACAATGATCCCAGTACGCTGGACGAAATATACGATTTTTCCATGGAGGTAATCGCCTCTTCCGGTATCCCGGAAGACCGTGTAATTGCCGTAGGCATCAGCATGCCAGGACTGGTAGATGGTGCCGCAGGTATCAATCACACTCATTTAAAATCTGGCAAAAAGCCATTGAAAGATCAGTTGGAAAGTAAATTTCAACGGAAGGTATTCATAGAAAATGATGCCAGGGCCAAGACCCTGGCGGAATTCAGGTTTGGCAACAACCATGGCCAGAAGAATGTGCTTGGTATTTTTGTAGACTGGGGTATCGGTTTGGGCATCATCATCGACGGAAAACTTTACCGGGGCTATTCCGGCTTTGCCGGGGAATTCAGCCATTCTCCATTATTTGATGCCAAGGAGATCAGTTGCAGTTGTGGAAAAAGGGGTTGCCTGGAATCGGTAGCCTCGGGAGGCGCAGTGGTGCGATTGGCAAAAGAAGCCATTCATTTAGACAAGGATTCCATACTTGCGCGCTTATCAGAGGGAAAAGAAGAAAATATTGATCCTTCTGTAGTGGTAGACGCGGCCACTGCCGGTGACCAGCGGGCGATCAGTATTCTGTCGGATGTGGGATTGGATCTGGGCAGGGGTATTGCTATCCTGATTCAATTGTTTAATCCGGAGCTGATTATCCTGGGCGGGGCCATTGCGGAAGCAAATCAATACATTACCACACCTATACAGCAGGCGTTAAACATCTATTCGATGGCCAAACTGAGGGAAAAAACCGCTATCGAGCTTTCTCAACTGGGTAAGGAGGTAGGGCTCAGGGGTGCCATTGCAATTGTAAACGAACATATATTCGAAGATACGATCAACTCATACTAAAAGAAATAACAAAACAGACCAAAAGATATGTTAGCAAATTACCCACTTTCGAAAACTGAAGAGGCTTTTTTTAAGGATTCAGAGACCGAGTCGATCTCGACCAAAATTCCTTACCTCACCGTCGACAATTTCCCAAAACTTGGGCTACTTACCGCATGCCGGTTTTTAGAATGGGTTTCTACCAATCCTGATGGTGTCATCAGTTTGCCTACCGGCAAAACCCCAGAGTACTTTATCAAATGGACAAAATTTTTACTGGACAACTGGGAAAAGAAAAAAGGTCTGGAAATCAGGGAGAAATACGGATTGAAAGACACCAAAAAACCTGTACTCAAAGATCTTCAGTTTGTGCAGATCGATGAATTCTACCCGATTTCCTCCCAGCAAAAAAACAGCTTCTACCATTATGTAAATAAATTTTACATTGAAGGGTTTGGTTTGGATCCCAAAAAGGCCCTTTTGATCAATAGTGATGAAATCCGGCTTGCAGAGGGAAAATCCTACAGGGAAATTTTCCCGGATTCCAAGGTTGATTTGTCTCTCAGATACCGGGAATACACCAACAACCTGGAACGACTGCAGCAGGAATCCATTTATCTGATAGACCAATGGTGCGGGGAATATGAGGCAAAAATCCGGGAAAAAGGCGGAATCGGTTTTTTTGTAGGTGGAATTGGTCCCGATGGACACATTGCATTCAACACCCGGGGATCGGATATTTTCTCTACTACCAGGCTCACAGAAACCAATTTTGAAACCCAGGCCGTAGCCGCAGGGGATTTGGGTGGAATTGAAATTTCCGCCAACCGGCTGGTAATCACCATAGGTCTGGATACCATCGTACACAATCCCGAGGCCGTTGCGATCATCATTGCTGCGGGCGAAGCGAAAGCGCCCATAGTCAAGCAGTCACTCGAACAGTCCCTGAACAATGTGTATCCGGCCACAGTGCTTCAAAAGCTGAAAAACGGTCGTTTCTACCTGACCAAAGGGGCCGCATCAAAGTTGACCGACAGTGTGGATCAATACTATTTCACCGGAAAATGGACCTTCACCAAGACGGAGCGGGCGGTATTGGAACTGTGCAAAAAACTGCAGAAATATGGTCACAGGATTACGATGGAAGATTTGAAAAACGACAAATACACCAGCCAGATACCCGATCTGAATGAGAATACCGTCAAAGAAGTGATCCAAAGCATAAGCAAAAAAATTGACAAAGGCATGGAAGAGGAAAAAAATGAGGTTTTTCTTCATACCGGCCCTCATCATGACGACATATCTCTGGGAATACTTCCACAGATCACCAAGCAACTCCACGAAAACAGCAATGAGGCGCATTTTGCAGTGCTTACTTCCGGCTTTACTGCAGTCACCAATTCATTCGTAATCGACACTTTAAAAAGCACCAAGAAATTTCTGGATGAAGGCCGTATACAGATGGTCAAATATGAGGATTTCTATGAATCGGGCTATAAGCTGAAAATGGATAAGGATGTGTACCACTACCTTACCAATGTGGCTTCAGAGAATGCAGAAGAGCGCCTGAGGGGACTATGTCACCGCGTAGTGCGGGCGATCGTTTTCACCTTTGGCATCAAGTCCACCATGCAGTTGCGGGACCAAATCAACGAAATCATTACGGTCCTGAAGAACTCCTATGATGGAGAGAAAAACCCGAAAAATATCCAAACGCTGAAAGGCATGATCAGGGAATTTGAGGAGGAATTGGTATGGGCACATTTTGGCGTTCAGGTAAAAAATGTACATCACCTGCGATTGGGCTTCTACACCGGCGATATTTTCACCGAACAGCCGGACAAGAAGAGAGATGTAGAGCCCATATTGAACATGCTACGGGATATCAAGCCGACCAAGCTCAGCCTGACCCTGGACCCGGAAGGTAGCGGACCCGACACACACTACAAAGTACTACAGGCTACCGCAGAGGCCGTCCGCCAATGGAGTCTGGAAGAGGACCTGAGTAATTTCAAGATCATTGGTTACCGCAATGTCTGGTTTAAATTTGATGCGGCAGAATCCAATGTCATTGTACCGGTCTCTCTGGGTGACATGTCGGTTATGGAAGATTCTTTCTCCAATTGCTACCTGAGCCAGGTCAATGCCTCCTTCCCAAGTTATGCCCATAACGGCAAATTCAGTACGCTGGCCAGAAGAACCTGGGTAAACCAACTCAGCGATGTTCAGCTCTTATTAGGAAAAAACTACTTCTATCAGCACCATACGGCTAAGGTAAGGTCCAGCCACGGATTGATCTTTTTCCGTGAAATGGGCGTTGAAGATTTTCTGGTAGAAGCAAGGGAATTGGAGAAATCTACTGAAGGAATGATGTAATTCAACTGACCCTAAATGATATTCGCAGGGGGGAAATACCCCTGTAAATATCCTATTTTCTTTTTACGACATCTATTTCTATGCGAAATTGTGGCGCAGAGCCGGCAGGCACCGGAAAACAATAAGGTCGGGAAATTCCCGAAAATAACGAAACAAAATGAAAGCAAGCAATACGGTACTTGGATTGGACATTGGTGGTACCAAAATCAGCTCCGGCATCATCCGGGAAAATAAAATAGCAGAAAGGATAGAAAGCCGAACCCCTGCAAATTTACCCGAGGACGATATTCTGGAGGCCATTTCGTCGCAAATTTCGGCCTATAAAAAATTCAACTTCAGCTCTATCGGCATCGGAATACCCGGCCTGGTGGACCCCATTCAGGGAATCGTGTATAACCTGGCCAATATTCCTTCCTTTCAAAAAGTCAATCTAAAGGATTACCTCGAAGAAGCGTTTAAGGTCCCTGTGGCGGTCAACAACGATGCCAATTGTTTTGCATTGGGAGAATATAAGTTTGGGCCTGCAATAGCCCACCGCCATGTGGTAGGCATCACGCTGGGAACCGGCATAGGTACAGGCATTATTGCCAATGGCCACCTCTATACAGGCAGGCTCTGCGGCGCGGGAGAATGGGGAGCAGTACCCTACCTGGACCAGACCTTTGAAGACTATTGCAGCAGCAAGTTCTTTAAAAAGCAATACCGGCACAGTGCCAAGAAACTGGCTGTAAAAGCAAAGGCGGGCAATCCCGAAGCCCTGGCTATCTTTGAGGAGTACGGCAATCACCTGGGCCAACTGGTATACCGGCTCTTGCTTACCTACGCCCCTGAGGCAATCGTCATTGGAGGTTCCATCCGCAAAGCTTATCCCTATTTTGAAAAAGGAATGCAATCTGTTATTAACGGATTTCCCTACAAGCCAATCTCGGAACAACTAAAAATCTATGTGTCCGATCTGGATGACTCTGCCATACTGGGCGCCATTTCCATGGTAGAAGAAAATAAGTTTCTGGTAAACACAGGAGGACAATCAACACCCAAGCCCTCCCTGGCCTGACTTTCCCTGAGCCGAAGCAGGAAAGCTCCAGGCAGATCGGACAATTGGCCCGTGCCCCCTTCCGGTACTATTGAGGTTTAGGGAATTATTGAATACATTTGTCCCAAAAAAACCTGGAACATGTCAGGAAAATTGAGCACCTTATGCGTACTGCTGTTGTTGCTTTCCGGAAGTAGAAACAGCTTTGCCGGTTCCGATGGCGGAACATCCCTTCCTCCACCCAAAACTCAGGAGGTAGCCTGGATGGTAGATCATTTGTTTTCCATTACCGAAGTGATGGTCACCGATGTGGCCAGCCCCCCTGGAGCAGCCCGATTTTACAGCTATTCGCTACTTGCTGCCTACCTGGTAATTCAGGATGTGGAAAATCCCCAACAGGAACGACTGCTCAGGCACCTCAATGCTCCCCTCCCCGGTGCACTACCTTTGGCTTCTGCCGAACAAAAAGCAATTAACACTTCCTTTTCAGCGATATATGCCATGCTGGAAGTAGGAAAAAAAATAATGCCCTCCGGTAAAAATCTGACTGCCTCACAGGAAAAGCTGATAGGCCAATTTGTGAAAAACCGAATGCTCAGAAAAAAAGACGTTTCAGAAAATGTCCAATATGCCGAGCAGGTGGCAAATTTGGTTTTGCAGTATGCCAAAAACGACGGATATGCCCAACTGAGCACATTGAAGCGCTACAGTCCATCCTCAGGCGACGGTAAATGGTACCCTACACCTCCGGCTTACCTGCCTGCAATAGATCCGGAATGGCGAACGATCCGGCCATTTTTCATCTCGGATGCAGCCGCTTTTGCCCCCAAACCACCTGCCGCATTCTCTATGGATCCCGGCAGTTCCTTTTACCGGCAGGTGCATGAAGTATATACTGTCACCAGCGGGTTGACAGACGAACAGCGCCTGATTGCCAATTTCTGGGATTGTAACCCCTTTAATGTGTCATACAGCGGCCACATGGCTATAGGTCTCAAAAAAATCTCCCCAGGGGGCCACTGGATGGGTATTACCGGAATTGCCGCCCTGAAAGCAGGTCTTGACCTCAAAAACAGCATCTTTATCCATACGCTGGTGGCCATGGGACTCCACGATGCCTTTATCAGTTGTTGGGATGAAAAATACAGGAGTGACAGGATCCGCCCCATCACGGTGATCAACGAACACATAGACCAAAGCTGGAGACCCATCCTCCAAACCCCGCCGTTTCCGGAATATACCAGCGGCCATAGTGTGATTTCAAGGGCGAGCGCCATCATACTCAGTTCATTTTTTGGGAATGATTTCAGCTTTGTAGATACTTCAGAAGTATTTTTCGGACTCCCTGAACGGGCGTTTGACTCCTTTATTCAGGCCTCTGAGGAAGCCGCCATATCGAGATTGTATGGAGGGATTCATTACAGAGATGCGATAGAAGTCGGCATGAAGCAGGGGGAAGCTATTGCCCTGCATATCCTTGAAAAAATTGACCCGGCGAAGGAAAGGCTGCTTTCGGAAGAAAACTAGCACTGCCTCACAGGTATTAGCAGTCTTAATGCCATTGCAGCGACTCAAATTCGACGTCAAATCCTTCTCCTTTCGGAGAGGCGGCCATCGGTCCTACCTGCAGGCTGGCAGCGGCGGGGAAAAAGGCCAGTCGCATCAATGCAAAGCGGACACCATCGCTGCTACAGGAAATCTCAACGTGGTCTTTGCCGCGCCGGGCCCGGATCCAGAATACTGCAGGGTATTCCGGTAAGTCCACTAGAGACCAATCTGAAAAATCCCTGGTCACCACGACACTTGCTTTTGCTGCCCCGTCTACAAACTCTATCCCTGCCTTGATCCAGGTGGTGGCATCGAGCCGTATCATCAGTCCCGCCTGATCGTACAAATCCCGGTATAATCCGGAAAATTTTAGTGTACAGGAAAATGGGCCATTCATTTCCCTGTAGTAAAAATGGCCATCGTCCTTGACAAAGTCATGCTGCGTAATCCGCCAGAAATCCTTCATCTGATCCGTCTTCACCAGGAGCTTCTTATTCCCGGCAGACCATTTTCGGGGTTCATTGAGCCATTTAAAATCCTGCCAATCCATTTCGTTATTGTTGGGTTACCTTTCTGCTGATGTAGTATCTGCCCCGAGGACCAGCCCCAGGAAACCACAGCCTACTTTCTTTTTAAAGTTACCGTAATTTCACGATAGTACAATACGGTCAAACCCTCAAATCCGGAGTCCGTACCAACAATCAACCACAAATTGCCTTCATCGTCCGCGGTAACCTGCTGAGGGCGATCCCTATTGTCCCGGCTAATGAGCTCGTACACAAAATCGTCTCCTTCAATCCCGATTGTACCCAATCCATACATGTCGGCTCCGTCCTGAGACTGGTTCCCTTTATCGATATTCATGCGGTGGTAGGTTGTCTGAGCTTCGGCGACAGGTTCCGGCACAGGTTCATGATTTACCGCACCAGCTTTCAGAAAAACCGATCCCCCGGGGCTACCTCCTATGCCTACCGAATTTTCAGGGTAGCTGGAGGCCAGCTCTACCTCGAAGAAAACCTCGTAACGGCCGCCGGGTTCCAGTCCTGAAATTTCCTTTTTCAGGAACATGAATAAATCATCACTTCTGTTGTGCCCCTGAAGCCGGATGGCCTGTCCAGATTCTCCTGTTTCCCCGGGGAGGGCATCCAGTGCTACTTCCAGTTCGTAACTATCCAGACCATCCACCGGGAGGTCTGCAAAGCCTCCCTCCCAGCCCTCCATGCCAGAATCAAAAACGTCAGCGACTACCCGTTCGTCCCGGGCCGGAGGCTCGTCCTCATTCACACAGGCGGTGGCGATACATACAAAAATCAAGGCAAGGATAAACTGTATTGGCTTTAAAACTGCAGGCATTTGCTTGCTATTGATTAGTATGTGTTCCGAAAGTTTCATATATATCTGGGTTTTAATGTAAGCGTTCTTTCTCCATACAGTTTCAATTTTCCATAGGAGATTTCCCCGGCATGAATGGACTCCAGGGCATCAATCAGGGATTCGGAAAATTGACTATCGCAACATTGCTTGTTGATATGTTGCATTCTTTCAAAGCTAAATGCACCTTTCTCACGCTTATGCCGATAGACGCCATAAACCTGCCTGGCTTCAAGTTGAACGGTAAAAATCGAGTCGTTGACAAACTCCAGGTAATATCTTGGCCCATTCAACAATCTCCCGGATGCATCTGGATTTGCCTCCGGCACAAACTCCCAGGCAGATCGGGAGAGGGATACTACCTGTCCCTGGTTTGCCGGTTTTCTTTCTCCTTTACGTAAGGGATAAAGAACACCGCTAAGAAGCAAAGTCCAAATAAATACGATATAGTACTTCGTCATAAGCGATACCATTTACTATCTATTTTCTATCTCCCATCAGGGGTGCTGTCAATGACCCACAAATAGCCTTCTTTTTTGATTCGAAAAAGGCAGACCGTGGAAATCCAAATGTATCCCCAGTGGGGGCGGCTTCAGGCAGCCACAAAATTTGAATTTTCCCTATTATCAGAGACGCAAAAACCTTTCCATTTGCTACAGAATTTCGTGGCATGGTTTTAGCCACCATATCCTTCGTTAACCAACAGTAAAAATATGATACGTTTACCACATCCAGCCATTACCCAAACTTCGATGTACTTTAACGGAGACAAGGTAGACAAGAGGTCCAACAGGAAGACGCCAGGCACCGCAGGGGATGGTCCACGCCCCCCAAAAAGACATGAATATCCGGAACAGGAAGATGAAAAAACTGAAAAGAAAAAGAAAAAAGATTAGCCAGAAAAATACTATAAACCTGAGGGCTGCAATGAACGGATAATATTAAGAAGTAGAAAATTGATTGATTGTGCGCTGTCTGTATTGTGGCTGGAAATAGCGGCCTGGCGGCCCACACAATCCATTTGTTTACGGTCCAACGGTTTAAATGCATGGTTTCTGAGTCATCGTCCCATCAGGGCGCTCCATATATCGACACTCGAACCCAGGCTGAAACAGGATGATCTGAGATTAATGAGTTGACAGCAGAGACCTAGTTGACGTCAATTACCATCTTCCCCAGAGAGACGACCACTTTCAGCAATCGGTCATGTATGTTTTTCCTGGCGGTAGCGTACGACTCTTTATTGTAGCAATCGGTATAATCGCTCAGGTGAAGAAACAGCTTCTCACCACCATCAGTAAGTTCCACGCTAATTTTCAGGCCACTGGAATATTCCAATTGGACCATATCCATCTGACGCAGCTCCGGTTCACTTTTGCGGCCGGTCAACTTGTTGAAGAAAACCTGCTTTTTGTAGTCTGAAATGCTCACCAACTCTTCGTGCATGGCGTCGGAAGGTGGCTTGGTTCGAAAGCGATCGAATATTTTTTTGTTTTCTCCTTCAGAACTGATGTTGAAGGTTTTTTCACCGTACAGTTTATACCGGATTTGAATGTCTACGTGAAAATCATAAAGACTTTTTTCCTGTCCTTTCAATTTTTTAACCAGAGAATGAATGAGGTCAAACTGTTTTTCCACATTGACATCCTTGTCCAGATCCATGATTACATGGTTTTTTTCATCAAAGGCAAGATACTCAAGAATGCCCTCATCCATGCCCATAATCCTTTCCTTCAGATCTTCGTAACCTGCATGGGATTCTTTGTACGCGCCATTATTTTTAGTGATGATTTTATCTATCTGCTGGGAAAGGATCACACTTTTAACTACCAGCTTGGTTTTATCTTCATCCAGTCCGGGAAAGCCGGCATCCGCCAAAAAGGCCTGGGCAAATAAAGCCGCCTGCTGGTGGGCATTAAAGACCAGAAATCTTTGCTCCGGATTGGGATACCCGATGATGGTTCTTTTCAAATCATGATCAAAGCCCAGAACAAAGTCAAAATCCTGTCCTTTGATCTTTTCCAATGCAGGCAATAAAAACTTATAGTTGAGGTTTTCGTCAGAGACCTTTTCAGTATCATAAAACAAGGATTCCGCCGGGCATTCGCTGGCAAACTTTGTCCCTTTGGCTGGTTCCGGCAGGTAAATTAAACCCTTGGGCGTAACATTAACATCAACAGGCTGGTCGTTATCCATTGCTATACTTTTTTCTTGTTTGCGTATGTACCTTGGGTACATCTCCGATGTGCTGGCCCGGACAATATTTCGTTTTTCTCCTGAAATTCCGGGCGGAAGGATTAATGTTCAAAATTATGTTTTAAAAAACCACAAAACAAGTATGAAACCCATCCTTTGATAAATAATCTGGATTTCAAACATAAAATTGGGGTGGATTGGTCCAAATGAACAATTTTCGAAAACATAGGGTGAGTTCATTGCGCAATTACCTTAAAAAATCACAGTTGACCGCTGAATTTTCAGGCTTGTTCCTACGCTTGTCTGCAAAACCGGGCCTCAGACTGAAAAAGCCAGGATTTTCCGGTACAGGGGCTCGCAGTCGGCCAATAATGGTAGCAGATACTCCGGAAAGGCTTCTTCTTTTGGCTGATAAGGTTGAAATCCCGTAGATTTGTGCACATTCTGGTACCAATACCGGGCCCACACGCCGTCTTCGGGGATAGGGCCTGCTTCCCACTGCAGCATGTGCGGATCAAAGGGGATCTCACAGGATTCGCATAGTTTCCTGAGCTGGCCTTCGGTGTCCTGTAAGAATTTTTTTGCATCCAATACCAGAAAAGGGAATTTGTGCTCCTGCAGGTATTGCAGTAAGTCCCACTGCATGGCATAGCCGATGTCCTCCATGGCTGGCTTTTCTATGACCTTGGAAAACGACAGCAGCATTTCCTTTGGCTCTCTGGTCAGGATGATATTGATTCCCTTTCCCATGAACGACCAGTCTAATCCAATCAGGTGATGGGTCATGTTTTTGAAAAATGCTACGGGTTTTTCAAAGGTCCCCAGCATGTGACTGACTACTTTGTCCCCATCGTTTTCCATGCAGGAAAGGATTTCATCCGCTCCGGGGTGCAGGGGTTTGGCAGGTGAAAGCCTGAGATAGTGGGCATAGAGGGGCTCATCTTCCACCAACGTATCCTTTCTGCTCGCAAATCCATACATCAGGGCGGTGGAGATGTTCCTCGGTCCAGACCAGAGGAAAAGTCTTTTGGTCTCTTGTAAGGCACTCATCGCTGTATTTCCTGTTCAATTAAATTCTCATAGCCTGTCCGGATTTGCCTGGTGATCGGTCCTGCTCCCGTAGCCCCTATGGGCTTACCGTCTATTTTAATCACTGGAGTTAGCCCCCCAAAGGTTCCGGTAACAAAGGCTTCGTCGGCTCCATACACATCAAAAAGGGAAAAGTTCTTTTGCAGGCAGGTGATGCCATTTTCCCGGCAGATGCGGATCACGTTGCCTCTGGTGATACCATTCATGCAATACTGACCGGTGGAAGTCCATACCTCACCGTCTTTTACCATAAAAAAATTGGTCGCATTGCAGGTGGACACAAAGCCGTGGATGTCCAGCATCAGGGCTTCATCTGCGCCAGCTTCCAGGGCTTGAATGAGGGCCTGGACCTCATGTAGCTTGCTATGGCAATTCAGCCTGGGATCCAGATAATCCGGAGACCCACGCCTGATGGTGCTGGTAAACAGGCTGACCCCCTGATTTTTACTTTCATCGCCAGCTTCCTTGTGCTCTGCAATGATGACCAGGTTTGGCCCTGAAATGGTCAGCCTGGGATCCTGGGAAGGCGTGGCCTTAATGCCACGGGTGAGCATTACCCTCACATGTATATGATCCTGCATGCCATTGATATCAAGGGTTTTTTGGATATGTCCTACCAATTCCTCCCTGGAGAAGGGAATAGGTATCCCGACCACCTTGGCCGATTGCCACAGACGATCCAGGTGTAGATCGATAAACACAAGGCAGCCCTTGTGAACCCTGAATGCTTCCCAAACGCCGTCCCCCACGAGGTATCCGCTATCGAATACCGATATTTTCGCTGCTTCTCTGGGAAAAAATTCCCCGTTGATAAAGATTTTCACCGACTTGTTTCTCGCATCCTCTTTTGCCTGATGTGTACCCTTGACCATAGATTTCTGAATGTTTTGCTATTTTAAACCCGAAATATGCACTTCGGAACGCTATTGCATACCGTTTCTAATTATTTACCGGCTTTCGACGCGAAAGCAGATATTGTTTGAAAGCCTGGTAATCGTTTTCCATGGATTCCACTTTTTTATCCTTTTCGAGAAAAGCCTGCAATCGGTCCGGAAGCTCAAGCTCAATGGAGAGGGTTTCCTCCACTACATTCCGGAATTTACCGGGATGGGCCGTTTCCAGAAAAATACCCGTATAGGCATAGGGATCGGTTGCCATAAAATCCTTTAATCCCAAATAGGCCACTGCACCATGAGGATCCATGGTATAGCCGGTCTGCGCCCTGACCTCCTGCATGGATTGCCGGGTCATTTCGTCCGTGTAAAAACAGCCCTTCACTTTTTCCCGAAGTCTTGCGGCATCATTGCCAAAAAGTGCCAGTAGCCGGTAGAAATTGCTGGGATTGCCCACATCCATGCTGTTGCTGATGGTCTGGAGTGAGGGCTTGGCCAGGAATTCTTCTCCCTGGAGGTAGTCAGGCACCACCTTGTTGATATTTGTGGCGGCGACGAAATTTGCTACCGGCAAACCCATTCTTTCTGCCAGAATTCCGGCAGCGAGGTTACCGAAATTGCCACTGGGAACTGAAAACACCAATTTTTTATCCTTTTCAGGTAGTCGGGAATAGGCATAAAAATAATAGAGACACTGGGGGATCCACCTTGCAATATTGATCGAATTGGCGGATGTCAGCAACATGTGTTGGTTCAGTTCGGGATCCAGAAAAGCTTGCTTGACCATTTTCTGGCAATCATCAAATACCCCGGCCACTTCTATTGCACGGATATTTCCCCCAAGGGTGGTGAATTGTTTTTCCTGCAATTCGCTTACCTTTCCGGAGGGGTAAAGGATGATCACTTCCACCCCTTCTACTCCGAAAAATCCATTGGCTACGGCACTACCGGTATCGCCGGAGGTAGCCACGAGTACTTTCAGCTCACGCTTTTCCTGGAGCATGCTCATCAGACTGGAACAAAACCTGGCACCAAAATCCTTAAATGCCAGCGTAGGGCCATGAAACAGTTCGAGCGCATAGACGTTTTCTTCTACCTTTACCAGAGGGGCATCGAAGCTGAGTGTGTGATCGACCAGCGCTTTGATTTGCTCACTGTTCAGGTCCTCTGCAAAGAGGGCCTCAACGATTTCATAGCCCATTTCCCGGAATGAAAGTTCGGGAAGGCGATCGAAAAAAGTTTCAGGAAGCAAGGGGATTCTTTCCGGCATGTACAGGCCCTGATCAGGTGCCAGTCCTTTGATGACGGCCTCTTTCAGATCGACCTGATGGGCTGGATTATTGGTACTGTAATAGTTCATGTCAAATGGTATCCTGGGGTAAATAGGTTCAGATCTCTTCTTCCATGATATAGGCCCCGCGGGTATTGATAGCGGAAACATACAAGTCTATGGGAAGCTGCATTTTATCGAATACATTTTGGGCCAGCCTACTGACCTCCCAGGCGATTTCTTCAGAGGGAGAGAGGATAAAAATGGTAGGTCCGGAACCGGAAATACCGCATCCCAGTGCACCGGCAGGCTTGATCCCCTCTTTCACTTCATCGTATCCGGGTATCAACACCGAGCGGGAAGGCTCTGCGATCACATCATTAAGGGAACGGCTGATAAGTGCCATGTCTTCCTGAAACAGGCCAGCTACCAGGCCTGCGATGTTTCCGGATTGGGTAGTGGCATCCTGCAGAGAAACATTTCGCCGGAGCACACTTCTGGAATCGTAGGTATTGAGCACCAGGTGAGGATGGACAAGGGTGCAATACAAGCCCCTCGGCACATGCAGGGGAATTACATCCAGGGGCTGGTACTCGCGGATCAACACAAAACCGCCCAGGAGCGCCGGCGACACGTTGTCGGCATGTGCGGCCCCACAGGCAATCCGCTCGGATTCCATGGCAAAGGGAAGGAGGTCCTTCTTCTCAAACGGGTTTCCCAGCAGGGTATTGGCAGCCACCAATGCGGCTACAGCACTGGCCGCACTTGACCCCATACCGCTGCCCAGAGGCAAACCTTTGTACAGATCAATTTCCAATCCTCCTGAAAAATCCAGTTCTTTCAGCATGGCCATGATGGCTACACTACAGGTGTTTTTCTCCGGCTCGTAGGGCAGCTTGCCTTTATCACCGCTGATTGTCTTTACCCTTACACCGGGACTATCCGAAAGGCTGACACTTACTTTATCTCCAAGGTCTTCCACCGCAAAACCCAGAATATCGAAGCCACAGGAAACGTTGGCCACAGTTGCCGGGGCGAAGGCGGTTACTTTTTGCTTTTCCATCTTACCTAGAATAATTGCCTAATCTGATGATATCCGCGAATACGCCGGCAGCAGTTACATCTGCTCCTGCCCCGGGGCCCCTGATGATCATGGGAAATTCGTGGTACCGTTCGGTGGTAAACAATATCATGTTGTCGCTGCCCACCAGAGAATAGAAAGGGTGCTTGCTGTCTACCGATTTGAGCCCTACTGTGGCTTTTCCATTTTCCAGTACAGCCATAAACCTGAGTTTCTCATTCTTGTTATCGGCCTCAGCCAACAGCTCCTTAAAATGCCCGTCATGTTCCGCCAGCTTTTTGAGAAATTCATCTACCGACTCTATATGGGCACAATCCTCTGGTACCATACTTTGCACGGACACATCCTCAAAATGCAATTCCTGCTCAGCTTCTCTTCCCAGAATCAGGATTTTTCTGGCTACATCCATTCCGCTAAGGTCGTCGCGGGGATCAGGCTCGGTATAGCCTTTTTCTTTGGCCTGTGCCACTACCTCGCTGAAAGGAATACCTTTGCTCAGCTCACTGAAAATGTAATTCATTGATCCACTGAGTACGCCCTCGATTTTGAGTACCTTGTCTCCACTCAGGATCAGGTCCTGAAGGGTGTTGATCACCGGCAGGCCTGCTGCGACGTTTGTCTCATAAAAAAACTTGATATTCCGCTGGCCGGAGAGTTTTTTCAATGACTTGTATTTTTCCAGCGATCCCGAGTTTGCTTTTTTATTTGGGGTGACGATAGCTACCTTGGACTCCAGCACCCTGTCATAGGTATCTGCGACTTCCTGGCTGGCAGTACAGTCTACCAGTACCGAGTTGGAAAAATTCATGCTGTTCATGGTATTCAGAAATACCGGCAGGTTCATGGGCAGGTCTTTTTCTGAAGGCACGGGAACGGTACTCAGGTCAAAACCATCCTCATCAAATGCCATATACCTGGAATTCGCCAGACCGTGGATTTTGATGTCCAGCATGTAGTCTTCCTGCAATTTACTCAGTTGGCTCTGGATCATTTTAATCAGCGTCTTTCCGATCAGTCCCACGCCCACTAAAAACACATGCAAGACCTTGTTATCCGATAAAAAGAAGGCCTCATGCAGTGCATTCAGTCCCTTCTGGAGATCTGATTGCTTGATGACTGCGGAAATATTCAGCTCAGAACTTCCCTGTGCAATGGCTGAGACGTTGATATTGTTGCGGCCCAGGGCCTGGAAAAGCCTCCCGCTGGCACCCGGAAAATGCTTCATGTTTTCCCCCACCACAGCGATCACTGCCATGTTTGGCATGATCTGGACCTTGTCCATCTCGCCGGCAAGTATTTCGTAATGAAATTCTTTCTCCAGTACTTCCCTGGCCGTCTCCGCATCTTCACTTTTGATGGCGATGCATATGCTGTGTTCGGAAGAGGCCTGACTGATCAGCACCACGTTGATAGCGGCCTGGGCGAGTGTCCCGAATACCCTGCTGCTCACGCCGACCACTTCCACCAGACCGGAACCCTGCACATTGAGCAGGGAAATCTGGCTCAGGGAAGAAATGCCCTTAATCAGCTTGTTGGTTTCGGAAGTTTCACAGATGAGCGTGCCCTCGTCCTCAGGTCTGAATGTATTTTTGATAAAAATGGGCACTTTACGCTTCATGGCCGGCTGCATGGTGGCAGGAAATACCACCTTTGCTCCGAAATGCGAAAGCTCCATCGCTTCATTGTAGCTGAGCTGGGGTATGGTGATGGCCGAATATACCAGCCTGGGGTCTGCCGTCATCACTCCCGAGACATCGGTCCAGATCTCCAGTGCCTCAGCTTTTAATGCTGCGGCAAAAATCGCTGCCGTATAATCCGATCCGCTCCTGCCCAGGGTAGTAGTCTCCCCTTTGGCGGTAGAGGCAATAAAACCCGTGATTACCAGCAAACCTTTGTGTTTGGAGTAATAATCGTAGATCAACTGATTGGTGGTGGGGAATATTACTTTTGCGTTGCCAAAACGGTCATTGGTTCGGATCAGATCTCTGGCGTCCACAAAATGGGTGTTGAGCTGGCTTTCTCTCAATGCCTCCGCCATGATAAAGGCAGAAATACGCTCTCCGAAACTCACTACATAATCTGAGGTGCGCGGAGAAAACTCCTTGATCAGGAAAATGCCATGGTACAGGTCTTCCAACTCATTGAACCTGATTTTGACAAAGGTCAGTACCGCAGATTGCTTTTGTACCGGAATCAGGCTTTTGACCAGCTGCAAGTGGCGTTTTTCCATGGACAGCAACAGGGGCTGGTATTCCGTATCATTTTGCCTTGCCAGCCTGGCACATTCCAGCAAATCTTCAGTCACTCCTCCAAATGCTGAAAAAACTACAGCTATGTCACTTTTTTGGGAGGCTTTCTTTACAATGGAAAGAACATTCTTTATCCTTTCCAGATCAGCGATAGACGAACCTCCGAATTTTAATATTTTCATTGCTACTTATTATCGGTTAAAATGTAATGGAAAAGGCCGGCAGAGGACCTTTGGGTACTGGAGTAATATGGATCAAACACGGGATTACCCCGTAATAAATGTGGTGGTGATGCCGCTAAAAAATAGTATGCAGTTTGCCGTCCGAAAAGATTCGGAATTCGAAAGATTTGAAATAATTTTTACTGCGAAAACCATGCTTCTTTGTTTGAAGAGACAATTCTAAGGACAAATTTTATATATCACAAGTTTTTTTGGCTAGAAATACCCTTCCGGTGGCTGATAAAAAACTGATTACCAATCCCCGAAAGCTTGGCGGACAACCAGCGTCTTTTTCGGAGAACAGGGCCTGCACTCCAGGTGCCGGGTCCTTCTGAAAGCGACTTCTTTATCCACCTCAGGTCTGCGAAATATTCCTGGCTATCAAACCATGCCTAATAGGCTTCAATCGTGCCTCCTATGCTTTCCTTGACGTCTATTTCACTGGGGTCTCCCTTGTATTTGATGCGCCCTCGGGTGGCTGCCGTGCCCTTTAGGGATTCCGTTACTTCAAACGAGCCAAAGGCATTGGTATTCGTCCTCACTTCGGCATGTTTTACCACCAGGTTTTCACCATCAATCTCCGCATTCGTGAAGGCATTGTAGTCCAGCCGGTCTGCACCTCCCTTCACATACATTTTCGAATTGGTTTTGGCTTCCAGAAAGAGTTCTCCTGCCTTCACTTCTGCTTCCAGATAGGCATTGGTAGCGGTGGAGAGGCTGATGGATTTGCTTTCCAGCGCCTCCCGGATGAAGGCTTTGGCGCCGGTAGTCACCTCTACCATCTCCAGCCGGGCATAAGTGACCTTTACTTTTACGGAGCTGGATTTTGGATTGGTTCCTGAGATACCGACCTCGAGCGTCCTTTTATTTACATCAGCCAGTATTTCCTCCAGGCCTATACCCGAGGCGGTTATTTCTATACTGTGCTGGTCTCCGCGGACAAATTCTGCTTCAATGGCATTGTTTACCACTACCTGGTCAAAGGCTTTTAATGTCCTGGTTTCGGTAGCTGTCTGGGCCTGCAGCCCGGAAAATGACCATAAAAGGACAAAAGCTAAACACAAATTTTTCATAACAATGTTGGGTTTTCAATTGGAGTCGGCGCAAGGTTAGTATACGCCACCATATAATTTAAATGTCATGTTTCGGAGCGCCGCATTGCTTGCTGCATAATGCATGGCTTCGGCGATTTCGGAAGGCTTCACCCATTGCCCGAAATCTGCATCCGGCATGGACTCCCTGTTTTGCGGAGTATCGATAACGCTGGGTACAAATACATGGGAGCGCACCTTGATGTCTGCCGTTTCATTGGCGACAAATTCCGCCAGATCAATTACCAGGCCCTTGCTCAGGGCATATGCCAGCACATCTTTACCTTCACTCGGCTGCAGTGCGGGTTTGGCTCCTACGAAGAGGAAGGTACCATTGTTGGCCTTTTTCATTATCGGCAGGAAATATTTTACCATGTTAAAAGCGCTGAAGAAATTCAGGCGAATCATTTTTTCCAGGTCCCGGCTGCTGGTATCCATTATACCTCCCATGCCAAAACCTCCCACCAACAGGGCCATGCACTCGAGTTCACCGTATTGCATCTGGTATTCTTTACTAAACTCCTGCACTGAAGATTCGTCCGTAACATCCACCTGATACACATCATCTGCATCCTCCACTTCATGGCCGCTATCAGGTTCGATTATCGCAATCACTTTAAAACCTTCCCGCTTGAATTTGGCCACTACCGCTTTACCCAGATTTCCTGCGCTTCCTGTGATGATAATATTTCTATTCATGCTATTATTTAGTTTGGTTACAATCCGATACTTTTGCAAGACGAATGCAAAAACATAAAATTAAGATTTATTTTTAACAAACATGGTGGAATTGGGAAAAAGCAAGATTGAGGCCACGGAGAAACGAAAGCGGATCCTATTTGTCTTAAAGGTGCTCGCTTACCTTATTTTGGTCTTTCTCCGGGAATACCTGGATTGGTACAACGAACGGTTGCTGACCCGCCTCACCCCCTTGATGGATGCGCTGTCCCTGCTCCTCGCCGGAAGTGTACTGATATCGCTGGGGAGGCTGTTTCTGGTGCGATTTTATCTGCGAAAAAAACGGTCGGACTCCCTGCACAGCAATTTCGTTCTCGGGATCAATTATATCGCTAGCCTGTTGAACGTAATCGTTTTCCTGTTTGCCATCATGATCTTTCTGCAGATCAAACCCGGGGAGTTTCTGGGTAGCATTACTCTGGTGGCAGCGGCGATCGCCCTGCTTTCCAAAGATTACATTACCAACATGATCAATGGGCTGATTATCATGTTCTCTGACCAGATCACTCTGGGTGACTTTATTCAGGTAGCGGAGCACAAAGGAAAAATTCAGGATATCACCCTGCTCAACGTGGTATTGATCAATGACGACAGCGATCTGGTGATGGTGCCGAACAGCCTGATCCTCGCCTCACACGTGATCAACCACAGCCGGCAGAGTGTGCGAAGGCTGACTTTCGAATTCGAACTAAAAAACCAGGCAGGCCTTAATGTAGACCATACAGAACAAAAACTTCGCAAAGTCATCAAAGCCTACGGACATGAAATCCGTTCACAAAACATTTCGCTCAAAGCCCTCGAAATACACAAAGATGTGGTAAAAATGAAGCTTCAGGTCCAGCTCAACACCGGCTCCAAGGAAACAGAAAGGAAGATCAGAAGGGTCATCAATCAGAGCATCATCGACCTCAGCCATGAATGAGTCCAACACCAATTTCTTCGAACTTGTCTACCAGGTAGTGCGGCTCATTCCCAGGGGCAGGGTATGCACCTATGGAGCCATCGCCAGTTATCTGGGAAGCAAAGGCAGCGCCCGAATGGTAGGCTGGGCCATGAATGCGGCCCACCAATACAATGACATCCCTGCACACCGGGTGGTCAACAGGAAGGGATTGCTTACCGGTAAGGCGCATTTTGGAGATCCGGGCCTGATGCAGCGGCTGCTGGAAGGGGAAGGCATTGAGGTGTCTGGCGATCAGGTCGTGGATTTTGAAGAGCGATTCTGGGATCCCGGCAAAAACCTGCAACTGTGAGCTGCTTGATCGCCGGGCTTTTCCTGACAATTTGAATGCGTCACCATCCGGGTGAAAAATATAATCTCAGAAAAAATTTCTAATAGAAGCAAAAATGTTTAAATTTTACCATATTCTTATTAATACAGTTTCAAAATTAAATTTTTGTTAAAAAAACAGCTTCATATATTATCATTTTTAAAAACACATGCAAAATATTAGGAAATTAAAAACCTTTATTCTACATTTGAAATGCATTTTTAAAAATATAAAAATTTGCGGTAGGTATTGTGGCATGATAATGGTTAGGGGACAACTTACCATTTGAAATATTCTAAACTGAAAGACTATGGCCTCGACAATTACGGAGAGAAAACCAGTAACAAAAAGTATCAATACCAGAGGAAGATTTTTCAAATCCTTCCCGGATGTATTTTTCGACGAATCACAGTTATTTGTGAAACGCAGTCTGGATCTGGTTTTGAGTATTGGGTTGGTGGTTTTTGTTTTTTCCTGGCTTTTTCCGATCATCGGGTTGCTGATCAAAGCTACCTCCAAAGGACCGGTATTCTTTCAGCAACTCAGGCATGGTAAAGACAATGTACCCTTTTACTGCCTGAAATTCAGAACCATGTATCTGAATGACCAGGCAGATGTCAAACAAGCTACCAAAAACGATCCCAGAGTCACCTGGATCGGAAAATTCTTAAGAAAATCCAGTATGGATGAATTGCCCCAGTTTTTCAACGTCATCAAGGGCGATATGTCCATAGTAGGACCCAGGCCGCATGCGGTACCCATGAATTACAAGTTTTCAGCAGAGATTGACAATTTCATGTTCCGCCACACTGTCAAGCCCGGCATCACCGGACTTGCGCAGGCAAAGGGATTTCGGGGAGAAACCAGGGATTTTTATGACATCTATTCCCGCTGCAAGCTTGACATCTTTTATGTCAACAACTGGTCGCCCTTCCTGGACCTTAAAATCATCTTCTGGACGATTGTTTCTATGCTGATCGACAAAGACAAAGCCTATTGATTGCTGCGACTTACCAGCCACAAGCCTGCAAACATAAGCATCCCGTTTAGAATCAGCAATTCAAACCCAAATTTGTAGCCTCCAAACCAGGCTTCGGACTGCAGCGAGAGCAGATAGGAAATCAGCGGAGCCAGCACTGCAAGTACCGGTACCCAGCGATCCCTTACCTGCTTTGTAGTAAACAAGCCGAAACTGTATAGTCCCAGCAAGGGCCCGTAGGTATATCCTGCAATGGTAAATACCGCATTGATCACACTCTGGTCATTGATCCAGCGGAATCCCAGAATCACCAGAAACATCAGCAAGGTAAATCCCAGGTGTACCTTTTTCCTCATGCCTGAGGCTTTCTGCCGATCATATTTTTTGTCAATCTCCAGAAAGTCGTAGCAAAAGGAAGTGGTCAGCGCTGTAAGGGTTGAGTCCGCACTGCTGTAGGCTGCAGCGGTGATGCCCAGGACAAATACCAATCCCACAAAAGTGGAAAAGTAAGATGTGGCCAGCAAGGGATACAAGTCATCCGTCCTTTCCGGCAGTGATATTTGGTTCGCTTCCGCATACATGTAAAGCAGGACGCCGAGAGCTAAAAAGATCAGGTTAACCACAACCAGAATATTGGTAAACCAAAACATGTTTTTTTGTGCGTCTTTCAGGTTCCGACAGGTCAGGTTCTTTTGCATCATGTCCTGGTCCAGCCCCGTCATGACGATTACAATGAAAGCGCCGGAAAAGAATTGCTTGAAGAAATTGGTCTCGGATTTCCAATCCCAGTCAAAGATCCTGGCATAGGGTTGCTCCGAGACGGTAAGCATCAAATCTCCCAGGCCGGTCAGTCCCAGTTCCTTTGCCACCAAAACGATACTTACCACCACCGCCAAAAGCATAAATAAAGTCTGCAGGGTATCTGTCCAGACCACTGTTTTTATCCCTCCCCGAAAGGTGTACAACCAGATCAGGACGACGGTAATCAACACAGAAACCCAAAACGGGATCCCCCACTGATCAAACAGAATGAGCTGCATGACGCCCGCCACCAGAAACACCCTGATAGAGGACCCCAATGTCCTGGAAAGAATAAAAAAAAAGGCACCGGTCTTATAGGACCAGAAGCCAAAGCGGCTTTCCAGGTAGGCGTATATGGAAACCAGGTTGAGCCTGTAGTAAAGGGGTAAAAGCAGTTTGGCGATGACGGTATAGCCCACTGTATAGCCCAATACCAATTGGAAATAATAAAAGTTGCTGTTCCCTACCTCGCCGGGTACTGAAATAAAGGTGACCCCGGACAGAGAGGCTCCAATCATACCAAAAGCTACCAGGAACCAGGGAGACTGCCGGTCACCGGTAAAAAAGGTATCTGCGGTCAATTTTCTGGAAGTAAACCAGGAAATAAGGAACAAGAGTAAAAAATAGGACGTTATGACAATTAATACTAAATTTGAATCCATATTGACCAAGGCTAAAGGCCGATAAAGTTGTGATTAATTATTAACTTTGCAAAATGAAACCTTTAGAACATTCAGTGGAAAACGAAGAAGAATTACTACTCGATGAACTGGTAGATACAGAAGAGCATGATCTGGTGGTATTCAATGATGATTTCAACACATTCGACCATGTCACCAAGATTCTGATCAAGGTTTGCAAACACAGCCAGGAACAAGCTGAGCAGTGCACAATGATTATCCATTACAAGGGAAAATGCTCCGTAAAAAAAGGCAGCATAGGCAAGCTAAAGCCCATGTGTGAATCCATCCTTGATGCCGGCATCCAGGCCACCATAGTATAAATTCCCTTCCGGTGAATTTTTCTTCCAAACTCATTGAGAATGCTGTAACCGAGATCAGCCGCCTGCCAGGCATAGGTAAAAAAACAGCACTCAGGTTGACCCTACACCTGCTCAAACAAAAAGCGCCAGTCACCTCCGCACTGACAGAGGCATTGATCAAGCTTAGAAACGAAATCCGTTATTGTGCTATTTGCCACAATGTCGCAGACAAAGAAGTCTGCAGCATCTGCGAAAGTACCAAAAGGGATAAAAGCCTCATTTGTGTAGTAGAAGACCTGCCTGATGTGTTGGCGCTGGAAAATACCAACCAGTACTCCGGCCTTTACCATGTGTTGGGAGGCGTCATCTCACCTATACAGGGAATCGGTCCAGATGAAATCAATATAGCTTCCCTGATGCAAAGGATACTGCATCCCCCTTCAGGCACGCCGGTAGAAGAGGTGATTCTGGCCCTGCCCGCGACCATGGAAGGCGATACGACATCATTTTTTATTACCAGAAAACTCAAAGACCATGGCGTCGGGGTAAGCACCATTGCAAGGGGGATACCTGTGGGCAGTGAACTGGAATATACGGATGAAATCACCCTGGGAAGAAGTATTCTTTCGCGCATAAAATATTCAGCGGAATAATTTGGGGAATAGAATTCCCTACATATATTTGCACTCCCATTGGGGGATTAGCTCAGTTGGCTAGAGCGCTACACTGGCAGTGTAGAGGTCATCGGTTCGAATCCGTTATCCTCCACCAAAATTCACAAAACCCTGTAGCTGGCTGCGCTACAGGGTTTTTTGTTGGATCAGAGTACAGGTCAGTTCTCTGTTTTCAGTGCAGGACTCCCTGTAAAAACTCCGTTCCGGATAAATCGGTGATTTGCTGCATGTCCTCAAAATAAAAAATTAATTCCCGGTACGATCAGGCAGTCCACTGCCCTGCCACTTTGGCATTGTCATGCATCGGCCTGGTTGGGAAAAATAGGCATTCAGGCAAAGCCATTAATGGTACTAAAAAACCTCTCGAAGGCAGGAGTCTGTAGCGGACCCCTGCGCCTGAAAAACTAAACTCCCTGTATCCCTGCACGCCTGTAATGCAGTTGTACCAATCCTGTTTCAAAGGATCTTGCCTTAACCAAAGTCAGGTCCTGTTCGGGTCTGTCATCGTTAAACAGGCGAATGCCCTCTCCCAGGAGTATGGGTATGACTGAAATGATAAACTCGTCGATAAGATCCTCCTTTAGCAATGCGTTGACTATTTCGGCACCTCCATCACAATAAATATTTTTTCCCCCGGCTGCTTTAAGCTTCCGGACAAGTGAGGGCAAATCATCCGTATAGAATTTTACCCGGCCTGTATCTGGTCTGGGGCTTCTTGTCATGACGTATACGTCACGCTGCCCATTGTCATAGTGGGAGGAACCTATTTCCCTGAGCACATAATCGTAGGTTTTTCTTCCTAAAATTATGGTGTCAACGTTTGCAGTAAATGCTGCGTAACCATAATCCTCCCCTTCTTTTTCAACCGATTTCAGGAAGCTGAGATCGTCATTGGGCCTGGCAATATACCCGTCCAGACTCATGGCTATGTACAAGGATAGGGTTCTTTTCATTTTTCAATTGATCTTTTACAGGATTTTCGTTCAAATATAGCGATTGGAAAGTTTTCAGGAGCGACAGATTACCTACGTTTCAATTCGTAAATGAAACAAACGGAACTGCCAAATTTTCTCTCTTCGACAAACTCAAACCCTAATCTTTCATAGAACCTATGGGCTTTTGTATTGGATTTAAGCGGGTCGACAAGTATACCCTCTACCTCCTTACTCCGGAAACACCTTTCGATGGCGAGCTCCATCATGGATGTGCCATAGCCTTTGTTGAGGTGCTCTTCCTCTCCTATCCATATATCGATGGCTCTTTTGTTCCCATCTATGTCTCCCCAATAGTGCGTTTCTTCCCGTTGAGGGTCAATGATTTGAATAAAGCCAATCGGCTGTCCGTCCAGCTCTGCCATTAACTGCTCCCGCCAGTGAGGACTGCGGGTTAGTTCAAACTCCCAATTCCAATCATCATCCGGATCACAATCAATCACATGCGGTTTGGTGTCCCATAATTTCAACAATCCGAGATCAGATACCGATGCCTCCCGCAATGCTATCATCGGAAATCGTCTAATTTATGGTGTACCTGAACCCAACAGAGACGGTAAAAAAGTTGAGCCAGTTCCTTACATATCCGTCCCCGGGCCCGTCAGGCGCTGATGTACCCACAGCCCCTCCTCCGAGATACCTCAGGTTAAAGAATGAAGTTACCGGCTGGTCAAATTCTATCCCTGTCCTCAGGCTGGCGTCCAGAATGGCACCCACGACCTCGTTATCACTTCCATTCAAATAACTCACCGGGGCATATATACCATCCGCCTCAAATTCTGCGAAAGTTCGTTTGCCAAGTTCTCTCCGCGCCTTTATTTTGACTGCAGGTACCGGGCCTACGTCTCTATTGGTCCGGTACAGGTTGCCATCATTCGATTCAAAGGAAATGGTGGCATTGCGTAGCTGTAATGAGCCTCCGAGCGCAAACTTAAAGGTCTCGCTATCCGGCACCAATTCTCTCAAATAGCTGATCCGGTAAAAGGGGAAATTATAGAGTAACTTAACACCGCTTGAGGCAGGGAAAGTCAGGTCGTCCACAATTAAGTCCTCCTGTAACAGCACTTGTGTTTCCAGGCGCAGGGGTTGGTAAAGCAGCACGATGGTATTTCTTTCTTTGTACCGGAGCTCCAAGGAAAATCTACTCACGGGAAACAACACATTCTGTCCCCCATCTTTTCTGTAATCGAAGTAAGTACCACTATTGCTGAACTGTACTTTGTGATCGAGCACTCCTAAGTATCCTATTTCTACTATCCCACTTAGTTGAATATCCCCGGAGGGATTGGTTGTCATGCGCCCGGAATTTTGAGCAAAGGCGTTGGTAAACAGGGCAGTGAACAAAAATATTGATAGTATTCTTAACATCCTTTTTATTTTTCAATTACAATGATTCGGTAGTCGGTTTCAGGTTTATTTCTATTCTCCTTGTTTTCGCATACGTAGATGAACGCATTATCGACTAATTGTTTGGTGTTTTTTTTACCACACAGATACAAATTCACGCTTCAACCCACCTAAGGCAAAACCAGCGTCGACCGGATCGTTGTTATCTGTTCGTTACTTTATACGGTTTTCCTTTTTCGTCATAAGTTGTCCATTCACCAACAGGCGCTCCTCTTTCAAATTGTCCGGAACGTTTTATAGTGCCGTCTATGCGGTACCATTCCCAATAGCCATCAGGCTTGCCGTCTATAATTTTTCCTTTTGACCAGATCGTCTTGCCATTTGCGTGATATTTTATGGTTTCTCCATTGATCACTTCCGATTTCTTTGGGGTAATTGCCTTTGCCATGGTAGTCTATATAAGGTTAATTGGCTGTTTATGGACGAACTCTTTGGGTCCGATTATTAACTGGTATTTTTTTAACACCCTTTCAATGGTATTCCATTTTCGGGTGGTGCGGGGCTGGAAGGTGTAGCCAGGAAAATCGAACCTGACATTTTCACGTTTTATACCTCCTCCTTATCATCTCTTCCGGTATATGATGACCTCCTTCTTATACTCTTGTTTCCACTCTTGAAATAGCCAATTCTTCCGAATTTAGCCAGAAAAACAAGCAGGTCACCTGGTAATCCATTTCTTTTGTGTGTTTTTTCATAAAAAAAACCTCAAAAGTTTAAGGTGTACTCTATAAAGGCGGGGTTCTCATCTACCACCCATTTCATATATAACTTGTTTCCTTTGGTAAATCCACCGGTAGGCATAAAATCCAGTCCCTCTACGACAGTTTCTCCAATGAGATTAAATTCTTCATCGTAAGCAAAGAGGTAAATATCCTCAGTGTACTTTTTCAATGCTTCATTTAATTCCCTATTCATTCGGCCCGTCTTTTTCGAATTTGTGGCGCTTCAATAGTTTGATAGCATTGAGATCGATCTCGTGGACTTCTAGCTCAGGCTCAAAGTAGGTAAACAACCGGTTTCCATCCTCACTTAATTCAAACATGTCATATGCTCCCGGCATGAAAATTTCCTCTCCTACGTCCACTATCAGCGTATCAACGGAAAAGGAAAAATTTCCCAGAATATTTTCAGATGCTGCTTTTTCAGATTCTCTGGCACTACAGGAAGCAAGCAAAGCTAACGATGAAAATAGAAGTAGTTTTTTCATAAATTATTAATAATTAAAAGTTAAAATGGTACAGCCCAATTCGTCTTTCCTATTGACATAAGCCCACAGTTTGCCTTCTATGAAGAAAAAGAGGGAGTGTATTGTTTTTAATTCAGCCTGTTTGCCGGGGTGTGTCATTTAGTTAGTTATTCAGCATGTGGCACGACGTCTTCTAATATGGCAAGTAGCGTGCAAATAGACGCTAACTTTTCGGATAGGTCTTAATTTAGGTAAATATACAAAAAGCTCAGATTCAGCACTTAAAACATTTTGGCCATCCGAAGGCTGTGCTCGAATACCTGGGACGCTATACCCATAAAGTAGCCATCTCCAACCACAGGGTACTAAACATCGGCCCCGGAAAGACCGTGTTCGCCTACAAGGATTACAGGCTCGGAGCCAAAAAGATGGAAATATCACTGGACAATATGGAATTCATCCGTAGATTTTCCATGCACATCCTGCCCAAGGGGCTGGTAAGAATCCGCCACTTCGGGATATTGGGAAGTTCGGCCAAAAAGGTCACGGTTCAACTGGTATACCGGGAGCTCGGTGCCCCCGGAACACCGTCGGAAACCAGGACGATTGAAAGATACAACCCCCGATACTGCCCCTGCTGCCAAAAAGAAACTATGGTGAGCATATAGCGGCTGCCCACGCGGGGACCGCCAAAAACCGTGTTTTCAACCATTCCATCCCAAAATTAATCCCTGATTTTGATCGGGCTGGGTGAGCTATGTCCCAGCCGTAAAAAACCTTTCGACGACAGCCACGGATTAGCTGAAATAATCCTGCTTTTTCACTTTTTAGATGAATTCTGGTATCGGTAATTCACTTTTTGACCTGACATGCCACCTTAACCGACCCGAAAATCCCAACTCAAACCCCATAAGCCCTTCGCCGGTTTCCCCGAAAAGATCGGAGCAGGCAGCGCAACAGCGTTTTCATGCCTGGCTTTACAAGCCGCACAGCCTGCCCCGCCATAGCGGGGAAAACTTAGTTGTTTTGGCAACTGGCTCTTTTTTAATTGTAATCTTGAACCAAAACTTCAGTTGGAATGTGAAGAGTTGTGTTCAGTTTTCTAATCATATTTAAAGTAAGTTTTCTTTTTTTATTTAGTATTTCACTTACTCTGCTTTTAAAGCCAACAACTTCTGCTAAATCTTTTTGATTCATTCCCATTTGTTCCATTCTGAACTTAATTGCCTCGATTGGGTCAGGCATTCCGATTGGGAAATTCTCTTTTTCGTATTGGTCAATCAAGATTGAAAGGATTTCCAATTCATCTCCCTCTTCCGTTCCTTTTTTTGCATCAAAAATATCCTCAAGCCTGTTGAGTGCTTTTTGATAGTCTTTTTCGTTTCTAATTGGTAATATTTTCATAATCAGATGTTATTTGCGTCAATTTTGTCATACTCTGCGTGAGTTCCAATAAACCTTATCCAACATATCCGGTATTCAAAATTGAATTTTACAATCAAGCGATAATTATTGCCTTTGATATTGTAAACAATTCGATTGTCTTTTAAAATACTTGCGCTTGGATATTCATTCTTTAAATCGCTAATGTTTTTCCATTCCGATTTTTCGGTTTCTCTGTACCACGATTTTAATTGTTGTTCGCAATCAGCGTGTTTTTCCCAAAAATCTCGTAAAGTTCGTTTTGCTATTACTCGCACATTATACTTGTTTGTCGCAAATATAATAAAAAGGTTACCAAATTGGTAATTATTTTGTTTTTATAGCTTGTTGCCAACGTTTTGCAGCTAGGAAACGTGGGGCATTTCGGAGCTCTTACCATTCTGTCTTCGACAAAGGTAGCTCCGGAGAGCGAACCTTGCGGAAACCAATGTCCGCCCCATGTTTTCTTAGGTGCTGTTGCAATGCTATTAAGTTAAGCTTTTTGGTTTGTTATTTTGGTTTCAAAATGGAATAATTTTGATTTTTCCCTGCCGGTTTCGGTATCTTGGCGAG
>NZ_FRCY01000009.1 GCF_900143075.1 Cyclobacterium lianum
ATCAGCCCCCTATTGAGCAATATCCTGCTGGATTTGCTGGACAAGGAACTGGACAGGCGAAACCTGAAATACGTCCGTTACGCTGATGATTTCAGTATCTACACCAAGTCAAAGAAGGAAGCCAGAAAAGTGGGCAACGAGATTTATCTCTTTTTAAGAGATAAGCTCAGATTGCCCATCAACAGGGAGAAAAGCGGTATCCGAAGACCTTCCAATTTTGAGTTGTTGGGACATGCATTTGTACCGACATATCAGAAGGGGGACAAAGGAAAATACCAGCTGGTGGTGAAGAAGAGCAGCTGGGAATCACTCAAGCGAAAGCTCAAACAGATTACCAAGAAAACCAGACCGTACAGTTTCGAGGAACGGCTTCACAAACTCAGAGAAGTCTGGATGGGATGGGTGAACAACTACCGGTTGGCAAGTATTCATGCCAAACTCAAACAGATTGACGAGTGGTTGAGAAACCGACTTCGCTATTGTATCTGGCATGACTGGAAGAAGCCTGAGCGGAAACGCAAAAACCTGATCAGATTGGGCGTGGACCAAGACCATGCGTATGCGTGGAGCCGTACCAGAAAAGGTGGATGGGCGGTAGCTCAGAGTCCGATTCTGAATACTACGATCACTTTGTCCCGCCTAAGGAGGAAAGGGTATGAATCCATGCTTTCCTATTACCTCAAATCTCAACCTACAATCCAGTGAACCGCCCGGTACGAGGCCCGTACGCCGGGTGGTGTGTGAGGCGCTCCCCGTCAGAGGAATCTGGCGGGGCCGTCTACACGATTGTGGTGTCGTTTTTTTATTTATTGCTTCAATTTCTATTCTTTCTGTTCGTCCTAAAATCCCAATCCTTATTAGAAGTCCGATTAGCATAAAAATTGGAAATAGTAATAGTGCTAAACATCCGTAGTTCGAACTCCAATAGGTGAATTTATGTCCTTTTAGGTTTGGTCGGTCAAAAACAATGGATTTGTAATGTTTACCAAACAAATAAATGTCCTTGCTTGACCAACCCGTTTCGAAAACAGAGCCCAAAAATTTATCAACTTTCTTTTTATTCTCTTCGTTGAATTCAACGTCTCCAAATTCGCCTGACCAACCTTCTGTCTTTTTATTCCAATATTGAATATCGGATACTTTTTTCCATTCGTCATCTGGCCATATAAAACTCACTATTGTTCCTGTCCGAATGTGTTTTATGTCCAATGTAGGTGAGTCCTGCTGTCCTTTAATTTCAAAGTCTTCAGCAGGTTGGAATTTTTGGTCAATATATTCTTTCCAATTTTCGATTGCGTTTCTCTTTTAATGCACCACAACTTGTATATATACCTGACTGATTCAGGGTTATGCAACCAAATTGAGGTGGATAACCCTGATAGAATCAATTTTCTGTCAGGGTTTAATATTACTGATAATTTCGTTAAAGATCGTCAAATGGCGACTTTATTTGTCGTAGGGACTGCGTACTGACATGGGTATATATCTCCGTTGTCTTACTACTTTTATGTCCCAGTAGCTCCTGAATATAGCGCAAATCGGTTCCATTTTCCAAGAGGTGCGTAGCATAGGAATGCCGAAGCCAATGCAGTGTCACTGGTTTTTTGATTCCACTTTTTACCAGCTCCTTTAAAGCAAAATCATAGGGAAATTCCAGGCAGATCACCGGCAATCCCTCAAAAACAGCGTTTTTTAACACTATGGTTTTCATCGCAATAAAAAATATCTTAACAAGATAGTGGAATATTTTTAAAGTAAAAATAAAAAATAACTGAATTGCCGGAGTCAATATGGACCAGCTCCTGCCACGCCTGCACCGGGCATGAGCTCCCAGCAAACCTGACCCAAGGCCTTGCCGGAAAGGGCTTCCATGGAGAATGGCACCGGTTGTTCCAGGCCTGACGAGACCCAATGAGTTGTCGCATGTCCTATGCGCGGAATGATTGATGCCGTTTTTTTTCAAAAATCAGATTTTAATCAGATTCTTCCCGTAAATTTCTAACGATTTAAAACAACGGTTGAGCTATTTGCCAATACACCGTTTCTTACCTCTTAATCGAAATGAAAACCAAGTTTGGATCTGAGGCATCTCCAGCCTGGCACATGTACCTGCTTGCAGCGCTGAGCACCCTCCTTTCCTATGCCTGCCAGCAACGGTCAGAAGTGAACCATACTGCCATGCCCCTGGCAGAATTTGATCCGCAGGAGAGTACCTATATCTGCTGGAGTCCGCAATTCCGGGAAATATCCCTCAGACTTATTGAGGAGATATCCAAAGAGGACCATGTCACCGTCTTTTATAACCAGCGCAATCACCGGGCAGAAGCGCTGCAGGATTTGTTTGAACAGCGACAAATCAGCACAGAAAACCTTAGCCTGACGCCCTTTGAGTTGGAAAATGACAATATCTGGATCAGGGACTATGGCCCCCTGCTCCTGCAGGACGAGCAGGGCCGGCAGGAATTGCTTGCTTTTCAATACCCCCATGAGGCCAACCAGGAATACAACCGATTCAGTGAGCAATATGCCAGGAATATGCAAATTCCCTTCCATAGGAGTGGCTTGTTCAGCGCCGGAGGAAGTCGGGAGATCAATGGTCGGGGCACCATCATCTTGATCGAAGGACACGAGAAATACATCAATCCGGGGCTCAGCCTGGAAGAAATCGAAGAGGAGTACAGGCAAAAGCTGAACCAAACCAACGTCATCTGGCTCAAAAAGGGCATACCGCAAGACGACCTGTTTGACAATGGTCCCCTGATCGACAACATTTACGGCAATGGAGTAAACTGGCATGTGGATGAATTCTGCCGGTTTGCCGATGCCCAAACCATCCTGCTGGCCCAGGTAGACCCCGCCGACCTCGCACTGGATCCGTTCTACGAAGTGGTGCACGAACGCCTGGAGGAAAGCTATCAGATCCTGAAAGATGCCCGGGACCAGGATGGCAAGCCTTTTAAGATCATCCGGGTGCCGCAGGCACCCATCATTTTCGAGCAGGGACAATACAGGGGCCAGCCCATTTTGTATACACCCGTCACCAGCTATTTGAATTTTGTCCTCACCAACAGCCTGGTGGTGGTTCCCGCCTATTACAGTCCGGGTGAGCCCGATTTTATCCGGGAAAAGGACGAACAAGCCAAAAGGGCTTTTCAGGAAGTGTTTAAAAGCAGAAAAGTGGTGACGATCAATGCCACCGCACTCAATTACAGCGGCGGGGGCCTCCACTGTATTACCATGCACCAGCCCAAAATCAGTAGGGGTACAAAGGCTGGTTAATATTACTCCTTACGGCTGGCAAAGCAGCAAAATCCAGAAACGATTCGCCCTATTCCCCCGGAGCTACGATTTTCAAGGTATAATTCAATGTAGAAGAAATCGGTTTTTCATCCCTATCCAGCAGGTGCAGCAGCCCGTCTTTGTCTTGCCGGAAGCTTTTGAATGCGGTATTGTTTTCATCGAGCAGGCGTATGGCCATGGCACCCGGCTCACCTTCTAGTCCATATACGACTTCATAAAGGCCCGAACTCACAAATTCCCGGTCCCCGTCTGCTGTACCCAAATAGGTTTCCCTAAGCTCATAGGAGCGCTCTCTTTTGTCAGGACTGTTTTCCAGTTTGAGTGCTGTGCGGATGCCTTCACAGTCCGCACAGGGCAGCGTTCCTTCATAATGCATCCAGGTCGCTGTGCTGCTTTCAAGGACAATTTCTTCCGCTCCTGTTTGAGTATCTTCCATGATCTCTCCCTCTACCCGCCGCTCTTCGGTGGGCGCATCGCAGGAAAATATCCAGAGCAATGTGATCAATGCCAGGCAGTTTTTCATATTTCAATCGGTTAATTTGCTAAAGCCGTATATTGTTCCGGTCTGCAGGAGAGCACAGCGTTTCTGCACATGCCCCCACTCCCTGCACGGCGGGCCTGATATATAGCTTACTTATGGGTCAATTTAGGCAATTTCTCCAGCATATCTTCAATCAGGGCGGCTAAGTTGTAATCCGGGGTCCAGCCCCAATCCGATCTGGCCACCTGGTCATCTATGCTTTGCGGCCATCCGGCAGCGATGTCCTGCCGGTAATCCGGTGCATAGCCGATGCTAAATTCGGGCAAATGCTGCCGGATGCCCTGATAGAGTTCATCTGGGGTAAAGCTCAGAGCAGCAAGGTTGTAGGCAGATCTCACACTCAGGTTTTCTTTGGGTGCCTGCATCAGGGCCAGGGTGGCCTTGATGGCATCCGGCATGTACATCATGGGGAGCCGGGTATCGGAGTTCAGATAGGAATTGTATTTTTCGCCTGCAAGGGCCTTGTGAAAAATTTCCACCGCGTAATCTGTAGTGCCGCCTCCGGGACTGGATTTGTAGCCGATCAATCCGGGGTACCTCAGGCTACGGACATCTACACCATAGTGCCGGTAGTAGTATTCACACCAGCGCTCTCCCGCCAGTTTGGAAATGCCATATACCGTGGTAGGCTCTTTTACCGCATACTGGGAAGTATGCTCCTTTGGGCTGTGGGGACCAAAGACTGCAATGGAAGAAGGCCAGAAAATCTTATCCAGCTTCAGTTCCTTTCCCATTTCCAACAGAAAAAGCAAACTGTCCATGTTCAGTTTCCAGGCAAAAAGGGGTTTTTGCTCTGCGGTGGCTGAAAGTGTGGCCGCCAGGTGGTAGACCTGGGTGATTTTTTCCTTCCGGAGACATTCCTTTACCTGATCTTTGTCCAGGACATCCAGCAGAGCGAAACGGCAATAGGGGAATTTGCCGGCTGCTTCAGGGTTGATGTCTGTGGCCAGGACGGCCTCCGGCCCGTAGCGTTCACAAAGCCGCTGCGTCAATTCTGTCCCCAACTGTCCGGCGGCTCCGGTCACCAATAGTTTGTCCATGCGGGTTTATTTTGGTTTTTAGTTATTTTGGAGGCAATTTCAGAATTTTGTCACTATCATGTGTCATATTTCTTTAAAAATTGTAATTTCAGCTGTCAATGCCATTTGCTCAAAGGAAAGATGGTGGTGATTTGCCGGAAGACAAATCCCGCTGGCTTTCGGCGGCCCGGACTGGTGGGCTTGTCCGACCTGATTGGCAAAGAAACCGTGACCCGGTATTAAACCTAAAAATCTACTCCATGTTCGGATCCATTCAAGCGCAGCTACAACAAGAATTAGAAAATCTCAGAAAAGCAGGATTATACAAAGAGGAGCGGGTGATCCATTCCCCTCAGGGTGCGGAGATTCTGTTGAAGGACGGAAAAAAAGTCCTGAATTTTTGTGCCAACAACTACCTGGGGCTGTCCAGCCATCCAAAAGTAATTGAAGCGGCCAGGGCGGCAATCGATAGCCATGGTTTTGGACTTTCTTCCGTGCGTTTCATCTGCGGTACCCAGGACATACATAAAACCCTGGAAGAAAAAATCTCCGCTTTCCTGGGGACCGAAGACACCATTCTGTATGCGGCTGCCTTTGACGCCAACGGGGGAGTATTCGAGCCCCTTCTCGGCCCGGAAGATGCCATTATCTCCGATGCGCTGAACCACGCTTCCATCATCGATGGGGTAAGGCTGTGCAAAGCCATGCGCTTTCGTTACCAGCACAACGATATGGCAGATCTGGAAGCAAGGCTCAGGGAAGCCGATGAGAAAGGCGCACGGCACAAGTTGATTGTCACCGATGGTGTTTTTTCCATGGATGGTACCATTGCCCAACTGGACAAGATCGTTGCGCTGGGAGAGAAATACCAGGCCATGGTGATGTCAGATGAATGCCATTCCACAGGCTTTATGGGAAAGACGGGCAGGGGTGTACACGAACTGAAGGGAGTGATGGGCAAGATGGACATCATTACCGGCACGCTCGGAAAAGCCCTTGGCGGAGCTTCGGGAGGCTTTACTTCGGGCAGGAAGGAAATTGTAGAACTCCTGCGCCAGAAATCGCGGCCCTACCTGTTTTCCAATACCCTGGCGCCTGCCATTACAGGGGCATCCATAGCCGTGTTTGATTTGCTGTCAGAGACTACGGAACTCCGGGACCGGCTGGAAGAAAACACGCGTTTTTTCAGGAAAGGAATCCGTGAAGCTGGCTTTGAGATCAAAGAGGGAACACATCCCATAGTTCCGATCATGCTGTATGAGGCTCCGCTGGCACAGCAGATGGCTGAGAAATTACTGGAAAAGGGCATTTATGTCATTGGTTTTTATTATCCGGTGGTTCCAAAAGGGGAGGCTCGGATCCGCGTGCAATTGTCAGCAGCCCACGAAAAACAGCACCTGGAAAAAGCGATCAAAGCCTTTACAGAAGTAGGAAAAGAATTGGGTGTAATTGGCTAATGGATGCTGCATAGTTTCACCACAGATGGCCACGGATTAACACAGATTTTTTTCTGGTGGTGTCTATACAATACCAGCAACCTTCGCTACTCTCTTAATTATTCATAGCTGGTCAACGGCGATTAGTAAATTATGGCTTAGCTCCCATTTAATCTGTGAGAATCTGAGTAATCTGTGGTGCCTGTTATTATTTCACCACAGATGGCCACGGATTAACACAGATTTTTTTTCCGGTGCTGTCAAGACAATACCAGCAACCTTCGCTACTCCCTTAATTATTCATAGCTGGTCAACGGCGGTTAGTAAATATAATTATTGCTTGGCTCCCATTTAATCTGTGAGAATCTGAGTAATCTGTGGTGCCTGTTATTATTTCACCACAGATGGCCACGGATTAACACAGATTTTTTTCCGGTGGTGTCTATTCAATACCAGCAACCTATGCTACTCTCTTAATTATTCATAGCTGGTCAACGGCGGTTAGTAAATATAATTATGGCTTAGCTCCCATTTAATCTGTGAGAATCTGAGTAATCTGTGGTCCCTGTTACTATTTCAGTACAGATTTTCTTGTGTAACTACTAACTTTCCCAAAGTTTGGTTTAGCTAAATAAAATGACGCTTACACCTCAGTAGGTTTTTTGAAATCTCTGGGTTTTTCTGTGCGGCTGACCGGTTCAAATTTTTCATCGATTTCTTCCCCGGTCAGGTAATTGTTCGTGATTTCCCTGACTTCCTGAAAAGAAAGATTGTGCAAAACCTTGCCGTTTTTTGCCAGAGATACCTGTCCGGTTTCTTCTGAAACGATCAGCACGAGTGAATCGGTGGCCTCTGACATGCCAATGGCCGCCCGGTGCCTGAGGCCAAACTGGGCCGGAACTTCCCGCTCCGTGACCGGCAGGATACATCTGGCAGCCTTTACCCGGCCGTTATAGATGATCACCCCACCGTCATGCAGGGGAGAATACTTGTTAAAAATGGAAACCAACAGGCGCTTGGACACCAATGCATCGATCAGATCCCCGCTTTCGGCATAAAACTTCAGCTCGGAGTTTCTGGAGAGCACGATCAGCGCCCCGGTACTGCTTCCGGAAAGTGTTTTGGAGGCTTCAATGATCGGGGTGACATTAAAGGCCAGGCTTTCTCTCTTCCTCCAGAAGAGCAGTTCCTGCCAGAGGTTTTCATTGGAAAATATGGAAGATTTCCCCACAATGAGGAGAAATTTTCTGATTTCCTGCTGGAAGAGGATTATCGCTGCCAGCACACCTACACCCATAAACTGCCCGAGGATGATGGTGAGCAATTCCATCTGGGCGGCGCTTACCACCAGGTAAATGAGGTAAATCGAAAGAAACCCTAAAAAAATCTTAATGGCTACACTTCCACGCATCAGCTTATACACCTGATAGATCAGGATACTTACCAGCGCAATATCGATCAGGTTGACAAGTGAAACGTCCAGAAAGCCTATTTTAAAGAGTAAATTCAAGGGTAGAGTTGTTTATATAATTTTATCGTTTCGTTTGCTTCTTTGACATCATGTACACGTAATATTCCGGCACCATTTATCAGAGCGGCCATATGCAGGGCGGTAGTCCCGTTGAGCGCCCCTTCCGGGCCAGTTTCAAGCACTTTGTAAATCATGGATTTACGGGATAAGCCCACCATTACTGGCAATTGTAAGGTTTTAAAATAGGTCAGATTGCGTAGCAGCCGATAGTTTTGTTCCAGGTTTTTGGAAAATCCCAAACCTATGTCCACTATTACATCTTTTATGCCAGCTTCATAACAATTTCGCAGTTTTTCTGAAAAAAAATACAACAGATCTTTTTCCAAATATTCATATGCTGTAAAAGACTGCATGTTTTGGGGTTGCCCCTTCATGTGCATGCAGATATACGGTAGCCCAAGCTTTCCTACGGTTTCTAGCATTTTTGCATCCAAACCACCCGCCGAGATATCATTTATCAGATCTGCGCCCACATCAGCAGCTTCTTTGGCTACCCGGTGCCTGAACGTATCTATAGAAATCAGTATCTCAGGAAACCGCCTCCGTATACCAGTGATAACGGAAATCACCCTTTTAAGTTCTGTTTCTTCAGGTACAAAATCTGCCCCGGGCCTGCTGCTGTAGCCGCCGATATCCAGAATATCTGCCCCATCTGCGATCATGGTTTCGGCTTTTGCCAGCACATCATTTTCATCAGCCGCGATTCTGCTTTCCCCATAGAAGGAATCCGGAGTACTGTTGATGATTCCCATGATCCAGGGCCGGTCCAAAGCAAATAGTTTTCCTTTGATCTGGAGTGTTATTTTTGGGGGAAATAAAGTATCTTCGGCATTGCATACCGAATGTAGATCGTCAAACATAAAATTCCATTGCTTTGGAAACACAAACCGCAAGCGAATATAATGAAGTTATTGGCCTTTGTAAAGAACTATTTAAGAAGAAGACCAGGGATTATGGGACTTCCTGGAGGATATTGCGGCTTCCATCCCTGACCGACCAGATTTTTATCAAGGCCAGCCGCATCCGGTCCATTCAGGAAAAGGGTGCACAAAAGGTCACAGACAGCATCCGGGATGAATTCATAGGGATAATCAATTATTGTATCATCGCATTGCTGCAGCTGGATCTGAAGGATGAACCAAAACAGGAATTTTCTTTTGAGGAGTTGGAGCCTTTGTATGACAAGTGGGTGAAGGCCACCAGAGAACTGCTGGAAAATAAAAACCATGACTATGGAGAAGCCTGGCGGAGCATGCGGGTGTCCTCCATGACAGATATTATCCTGATGAAGCTTTACAGGGTAAAGCAAATAGAGGACAATAGGGGCAAAACCCTGGTGTCTGAAGGAGTGGCAGCAAACTATCAGGACATGCTCAATTATGCTGTTTTTTGTATGATTAAATTGCGTGAAAATGATCATTAAAACCATGTTGTTTATTGCCCGCCTGCTGGTGGGAGGGCTGTTTGTCTTTTCAGGACTGATCAAGGTAAATGATCCGGTGGGTACATCGATCAAGATGCAGGAATATTTTGACGTCTTCGCTACAGATATATCAGCCATCTTTGCGCCATTAAAAGCCATTTCTCTTCCCATCGCCGTGGCCCTGGTGGTGCTGGAGGTGGCCTTGGGTATCATGATCCTTGTGGGCTGGAAAGTCAGGACCGGCGTCTACCTTTTGTTGCTGATGATCCTGTTTTTTACTTTTCTGACCTTTTATTCTGCCTATTACAACAAAGTGACAGATTGCGGCTGTTTTGGAGATGCGATCAAGCTCACGCCCTGGGAGTCATTCTACAAAGACCTGGTCTTGCTGGCGCTGATTGTTTTTATGCTGATTTTCCGAAATCAGCTTCCTGAGGGCAATACCAGTATCGGCAAATGGCTGACAATCGGATCCTTTGCGCTTTCGCTGCTGCTGGCGGTGCTGGCAATAAGAAACCTGCCTTTCATAGATTTCCGGGCCTTTAAAGAGGGCGTGAACATTTCCCGTGCCATGCAGCCCTCTGCCACGCTGGAGTACAGCTACCTGATGCGAAAGGATGGGGAAACAGTCGCATTTGATCAGTATCCGTCTGATGAAAGCTACGAATTTGTAGAGATGAACCTGAAAAATCCGGAAGCGCTGCCCAAAATTTCGGATTTTGCCATTTGGAACAATGCCGGAGACCATACCGCCGAAATGTTGACGGGTAAAAAGCTACTGATACTTTCCCACAATATTCAGAAGATGGACCTGGCGCTGGTACATATGGAGAAAATCAGCACCCTGATCAATACCTTTCAGGGCTCTGATGTGCAGGTAGCCCTGGTGGCAGCCTCCTCAGAGGAGGAGATGCAGGCCTTTCTCAAAGAAAATGGCATACAAATAGGTCATTATATGGCGGATGCTACGGTAGTAAAAACCATCGTCCGATCCAATCCGGGCCTGGTATTCCTCGAAGAGGGTACGATCCTGGCGAAATACCACTACCGAAACACACCCGATCCACAGACCGCTCAAAGCCTGTTTAATCCATGACAGACCCCCGTAAAATCGTATTGGTCGGCATGCCGGGAAGTGGCAAATCCACGCTGGGCAGAACCCTGGCCGAAAAATTAAATTGCCCGTTTTTTGACCTGGATGAGCTCATTGAAAAAAAAGAGGGGACACCGATTGCCGCGATCTTTCCGGAAAAAGGAGAGGGCTATTTCCGGAACCTGGAAAGTCTGGTACTGGAGGAGACGCTGGATCAGAAACAAGCCTTTGTCCTGGCTACCGGAGGTGGAGCTCCCTGCTACAACGACAACATGAGCCTGATCAATGCAAAGGCCATATCGGTGTATCTGGACGTGCCGCTAAACCATATTCTGGACAGACTCAACCAAACCCAGATCGAAGTGCGGCCATTATTCTCTGGTCTGGATACATCTGAGATCATTCTCAAGCTGAAAAATATGTACGTAGACCGGCATTCCTTTTACGAGAAAGCAAAAATAAAGCTCAGGGGAGAAGATATTTCCCCTGAGCTGTTGATTGCCGAATGGATGCCCTATTTAAAAGGAGAATCCTAAGGTCAGCCGTCCCGATACTATATTGTTTTCCGTGGTAGCCAGATCAGAACCCGGGTAGGAGTTGTAATAGCTGTTAAACCTACTGTTGACCAGTCCCAGATCTACACTAAAACCGGGAAGTTTTACCCCCAGGCCGCCGCTGAGCTGGGTGCTGCTTCGGTCCAATGTACCAGGATTGGCAAATGGATCGCCATAAAAGGCATAACCTGCCCTGATACGCAGCATTTTGATCCTGTATTCGCCACCCACGCTGTAGTTGACCGCCTGACCATACAGATCATTGATGGCCACGTTGTCCTCGCCCGTGTTGAAAACATTAGATCTCAGACTGGCTGTGCTGTAATCCAGGTAGTCGGCATCTGCAGAAATGAACCCGTTTTTGCCGAAAAAATAAGTCAGACCCCCGCCAATGCGCATTGGCGTCCTCAGGTTGTAGCTGCTCAGGAATATGTCTGTTTCTGCGTCTGACTCTGCTATGGTACCAAACTCAGGATCTTCGTATGGAGGAGTGAAGTCAGCAAATATATCTGCGTCATATTCCTCATTAAACCTGTTCCAGGTTGGGGATTTAAAGTTTAACCCAAGATTTAGCCGGTCTACCGGCTTGTAAATAATTCCCAAACCCAGATTTATGCCCGAACCTTCCAGAAAGAGATTTTCCTGCAGCGAGCTGAACAGGGTGCTTTGGTCATTGTCATCGAGAAATTCCTCGTTATAGGTTTTGGTCGAACGGAAGTTGATGGAGTTTATGCCCAGGGAGGCACCTATGAAGAGCTTGTTTTTATAATTGCCCCCATAAGAAAATCCAATCTGGCTCATGCTTCCTTCGTTTTCGATCATTTCGGATTTTTCCAGTGCCAGGGTGGCATTCGGTACATAATCATAGCCTCCGTTGTCTGATGGGTTGATCAGGAATGATTCGAAAAACAATCCGTCAGTGCCATTGGGTACTCCCTGTTCGTTGTAGAGATCAATATAATAGTCGAGAATAGACCCCTGGTCAAGCTGGTTGGAGAAATAGCCATAGTTGTTGTTGTAACTGGCCTGCCGGTTGATACTGATCCCGAAGGATCCTCCTCTCCAGTCACCCACTTCAAGCGGCCCCTTGGCTCTGCTGATCACTGCCCCAAGGTTGGGAATGGAAAAATTGGTGGCATTGTACCCCCTTGATTGGTTCAACAGAAAGGTTTCCGCATTCCAGTCACTATATGCAGCTGTCAGGCTGAATTCTGATTTTTGGAAAAATCCCAGGCCTGCAGGGTTGCCATGTACATTGCTGATGTCTCCACCCAGTGCATTCTGTGTGCCTCCCAGGGCCGTAATCCTGGCAGATCCCGTAGACCCAAACTGGCTGAACCTAAGTGCGTCTTCCACATAGCCACTTTGAGCCGAAGCATGCTGCACCTGAAAGATAGTCAGGACGGCTAAAGACAAAATTAATTTTAATCCTTTCATATGTTTTTCATAGTCTTTTAATGGTCACATGCCCCTCCCGATCCTAAATAGGGAGAATCGACGACGATCAAAAAAATCACTGTACCGCGTGTTTTGTGATGACTTTAATCCTGTCGATTTCATGCATGTATCGTTTTACTAGAGGGCCAAATCTTTTGGCACAAGAAGGAGTGATCTTGTATCCTGCCGGCAAAAGCCAGGTTGAGCGTATTCATCTACCCTGGTATTCAAGCTTTTTCCGAGTTTCATTTTCCCTTGCCGGTTCTGACCGGGATGAAAATCAGGAAACGTCCGGAGAACGCTGTCGAACCTCCCGAAAAGATGGTTTGATGGAATTTCAAAACGCATCGTTTTTTTCAACGAAAATCAGAGAGATAAGTTGACGTAAAAATTTTGCTCAAATACTGGATTTTCAAAATTAAACGATTTAACTAAGGAAGGAAAAAAGTAATGGTAGGAGGAGGTAAAAAAAGAGGGAATTAATTCCCTCTTCTACTTCCGCCTACGCTACCTCCACCTCTGGAAGCTCCACCGCTGTAGCTGCCTCTGCTGGGCGCGCTATAGGAAGATGAAGACCTCGAAGGAGCAGAGTAACTGCTTCTGCTTGGTGAGGTAGAGCGTTGATAACTTGGTGTTGTAGTCCTGGTACTCCTGCTCCTGTTATAGGAAGGGGAAGAACTTCTGCTGTTCGACCTCGGAGCAGCATAACTGGACCTGCTGTTACTGCTTCTGCTGGTTCCGTACCTGGAATTGTTACTTGCAGGAGCCTGAGTCCTGCCGTAGGAACTTGTTCTATTTGGCGCGTTATAGCTGCTTCGTGAAGAAGTATTGCCGGAACGGTTCATCGCAGGAGAGTTGATATTTCTTCTTGAAGGCGCAGCAGAGGCTGCATTGTAATAGTCATTCTGAGATCTGCTAAAGGAATTCCTGGTCGAAGCTGACCTGTTGTTGCTATTTCCCAAACGATTGCTGTTCATTGCGTCTCTCCTTGCAGCCGCTCTCGTTGCAGCCGGCTGGGCCACATTTCTGGACCTGCTGGTACTGCTTGCCAGTGATGAAGCTCTGCTCGGACGGGCACTCTGTACCAGTTGTCTTCTGTTTCCTTCGCTTCCACCAGGGAGAACAATTACCGGCGAATAGATATTTCTACCCCACATGCCACCACCGTAGAGTCCTCCGAAACCTGGTCTGAATCCCATTCCGGGACCCCAGAAGGGATCATAAAATCCAAAACCGGGTCTCATGAATCTGTTACCCCATCCAAATCCCATACCTATAGACATGCTGAAACCCGGTCGGAAACCGAATCCGGGACCCCAGAAAGGATCGTAAAAACCCATTCCGCCAAAACCAGGCCCCCAGAAAGGATCATAGAAACCTCTCATACCCATCATGGGGAACATGCCCATGCTCATCATGGGGTTCATGAAATAGTTATTGACTACGGGGTTGTTTCCGCCACTGCCGCGAAAATTATCGTAGGCATTGATGTTAGGCTCTCCCTGCACACCGGTATCACCTGTCTCTGCATCATCAAAATACACTGTTCCCTCATCATTTTCAGGAGATGTAGAGCGCTGATATTTGGCTATATATTCGGGATTGACGTTTTTCGAACTGAAATTATCAGATTCGGAATCCAGGGACTGGATCTGGTCAATCTCTTTAAAATTTTCAGGGTTATTGTTTTTCACCGCAAATTCAGTCGCTATCCTCGCATCTGAAGCCATGAAGTACAGGTTATCGATTTCTTCTCCGCTCCTGCTTGCATTGTAGCTGGTACTACAGGAAGCCAGGCCTAAAACCGCTATTGCACCTACTGTCCGTATGGGATTGAAATTAATCATAGGAATTTTTAGTTTATTACTCTACCACTATATACGTGAACATAGCAAGAGGGTTATCATTTTTTAATTTATCTTTGCTACAATCAAGAACCGAATATAAAGAGTTTTTTCAATACAACAAAAAATACCAATGAGCAAAGGATTACCCAAACGAAGTGAAGATTATTCCCTATGGTACAATGAATTGGTGAAAAGGGCAGATTTGGCGGAAAACAGCGCTGTCAGAGGCTGCATGGTTATCAAACCTTACGGATTCAGTATTTGGGAAAAAATGCAGGCAGAACTCGATCGGATGTTTAAAAAAACAGGACATTCCAATGCCTACTTCCCTTTATTTATACCTAAATCTTACCTGTCAAAAGAAGCCAGCCATGTAGAAGGATTTGCGAAGGAATGTGCCGTGGTGACCCACTATCGACTAAAGGCAGATGATTCCGGCAAGGGTGTAATTGTGGATCCTGAAGCCGCATTGGAGGAGGAGCTTATCGTCAGACCTACTTCTGAAACAGTGATCTGGAGTACCTATAAGAATTGGGTTCAGTCCTACCGTGACCTGCCGCTCCTGATCAACCAATGGGCGAATGTGGTGCGCTGGGAAATGCGCACCAGACTGTTTTTAAGGACTTCTGAGTTTTTATGGCAGGAAGGGCATACGGCTCACGAGACCAAAAAGGAGGCCCGGGAAGAAACCCTGCGTATGATGAATGTGTATGCGGAGTTTGCGGAGAATTTTATGGCCCTTCCCGTGATCCGGGGGATAAAGTCCGAGAGTGAAAAATTTGCCGGAGCAGTGGATACCTACTGTATTGAAGCCATGATGCAGGATGGTAAGGCCCTGCAGGCCGGAACTTCCCACTTTCTGGGGCAAAATTTTGCCAAAGCTTTTGATGTGAAGTTTGCCGGCAGGGATGGCGAACTCGAGCACGTCTGGGGTACCTCCTGGGGAGTAAGCACCCGTTTGATGGGCGCGCTTATCATGGCACATTCTGATGATAACGGCCTGGTGCTGCCACCAAAACTCGCGCCGCTGCAGGTCGTCATTATTCCGATATTCAGAAGCGATGAAGAACTGACGGCCATACGCAAAAAAGCCAACGAAATCATGGATGCACTGGATCCCCTTGGCATAAGTGTGAAGTTTGACGACCGGGATACTTTTAAGCCCGGTTGGAAATTTGCAGAATACGAATTGAAAGGTGTACCTGTAAGGCTCGCCATCGGTCCGCGGGACCTGCAGCATGAAACCGTCGAAATGGCCAGACGGGACGACCTGAGCAAAACGGTGGTCAATACCCGTGAAGAGAACCTTACAAACAGGATAAAAGAAACCCTGGAAGACATTCAAAGGAGCATCTATAACAAAGCGAAGGCATTTACAAAGGAAAAGACCACGAGTGTAGATAGCTGGGAGCAGTTTGTGTCTATTCTGGAAAATAAGGGGGGATTTGTTGCTGCCCACTGGGATGGAACGCCGGAAACTGAAAATCAGATCAAGGAAAAGACAAAGGCCACCATTCGCTGTATTCCGCTGGATCAAAAGCAGGAGGATGGCAAATGTGTTTTTTCGGGTAAGCCTTCAAAAGGAAGGGTATTGTTTGCTAAAGCTTATTGATCCGCACAGAAAGTGTGAAGGCAGACGCAGATAAAGGTCATTGTCTGTGGCTGCAGGATGTTTCGGCCATTTATCTTTCTATTGCAAGGATTTCTTGTAAATTTACGGAGAGGAGCTGAAGCCTCATGTAGCCGGTAAACTTCATTCTTATGACCTGGATAATATTGTCAAGCCTGATTTTATTCGGTGCCCTGCTGGTATTGATGGAGATAATTTTCGTTCCCGGCACCACAGTGGTTGGTGCCTTGGGAGCCATCTTTACCGGTCTCGGCATCTATTATGCCTTCCTGCATTTACCGGCTACTACGGCCTATATGGTGACCACACTCACCATACTGGTCAATATAGGCTTTCTGATATACGGTTTTAAATCCGGGGTTTGGGGTCGTTTTGCTCTGAAGCAAACCATCATTAACCGCACCTTTGACGATAGACTTACGGGTTTGGAGACAGGTCAGAAAGGGCGGGCCTTATCCGATTTCAGACCATTTGGAAAGGTGGAAATAGGCGACAAAATTTATGAAGCCAAATCCGAAACGGGATTTATTTCTTCCGGAACGGAAGTAACCATAATCAAGATAGCAGACAATAAAATCATCATTAAACCGTAAACCATGGAAATTTCTAATTCGGCTTTTATTTTAATTGCAGCATTTGCCGGGCTGATATTGCTCTTTATATTCCTGTATTTTGTTCCGGTTAATCTCTGGATTACCGCAATATTTTCAAATGTCAAAGTGGGCCTGCTGGAGCTGGTGGGCATGCGCATCAGAAAGGTACCGCCCGGAGTGATCGTCAACTCCCTGATCACCGCCACTAAAGCCGGTCTCAACCTGACTACCAACGACCTGGAAACCCACTACCTGGCGGGCGGAAACGTGCCCAACGTAATCCGGGCTTTGATCTCCGCAGACAAAGCCAATATTTCTCTTTCCTTTAAACAGGCCACCGCAATAGATCTTGCCGGGAGAGATGTATTTGAAGCGGTGCAAATCTCGGTCAATCCCAAAGTAATCAACACCCCGAGCGTAGCAGCCGTAGCAGCAGATGGCATACAACTCATTGCCAAGGCCAGGGTGACCGTGAGGGCAAATATCGCCCAACTGGTAGGTGGTGCCGGTGAAGAAACCATTTTGGCCAGAGTAGGAGAGGGTATTGTCACTTCCATAGGCTCGGCCAAAAATCACAAAAGTGTTTTGGAGAATCCGGACAAAATTTCCAAACTGGTCCTGGAAAGGGGACTGGATGCAGGCACCGCATTCGAAATCCTCTCTATTGATATCGCTGATATTGACGTGGGATCGAATATTGGTGCCAAATTGCAGATAGATCAGGCCACAGCCGATCTGAAAGTAGCAGAAGCACGGGCCGAAGAAAGAAGGGCGATGGCCGTGGCACTGGAACAGGAAATGAAAGCCAGAAACGTAGAAATGAAAGCCAAGGTCACGGAAGCGGAAGCCGAAGTGCCCAAAGCCATTTCTGAAGCCTTCAGATCGGGTAACCTGGGCATCATGGACTACTATAAAATGGAAAATGTAAAATCTGACACCAGCATGCGGGATTCGATAGCCAATTCAGATGAAAGCAAATCAAGTGACCGTCCCAAAGGGACTGATAAAAAATAAAGCATAAAAAAGGGGGCTGTTCAGGCCCCTTTATTCTTTTTCTTTCTTTTTGCATTTTCGGAAGCCATTTCTTCCGTAGTAGGTGTGGTATTTTTGTCGCTTCTCGCCAGGATACGATCATTTTCTTTATCAAAGAGGATCTTACTGTAATACAAAGGCAAAACAAAATCCCCGTTTTCATCGATAACCCCGTAGGCCTCGCCTTTCCTCACAAGAATCTGGTCCGGGGCTTCCCTCCTGATCTCATCGTAGAAGGTAGTGCTGATCAATTCCCCATTTGCTTTGGCCATTCCCAATAGCCCCTTGTCTTCCAGTAAGAAGTATCCATTGCCGGTTCTGCTGATGCGGTCGCAGGAGTTTTCCAATCGCATCGCCCCCTGACGGTCGATCAGATTATACCTGCCATTTTGCACTACTATGGCTACGCCCTCGGAAAACGGTCCCACTTTGTCAAAGGAAAAAGGGATGGCCATTTCATCCGCTGGATTGACATAACCCCAATATTGGCCTTTTCTTACTTCTGCCAATCCCTCCGAAAAGGGCTTTACCTGATCAAAAACCGGAGATATAATAGTATCTCCGCGGGTATTGATAAAACCAAATTTTTCTCCAATGAGGGCTCCAAAAAGCCCCTCATTGCCAGGCTGAATCTTCCGGGCGGCGGTTGTGGGACGAACATCCCATTTACCGTCGGGACTGAGCAATCCGGTTTTTTGGCCCCTGAAGTGAACATTGTAGTGACGGCCCACCCTCCTTACCGAGTCCATTCCTACAATATCCAGCAGGATGCCGTCATGCTTCATGATCCGGCGCAGTTTGCCGTGGATATATTCCACCAACACATCCTCTTCCAGACTGATCCGGTGGAAACTATTGTACCGGATATCTGCATCGGTAGACAGGGCGTTGATCAGCAGGTACTCTGCTTCATTGCGGGCAAAAAAATAATTTTCATCCAGATGCTGGATTTCGTCTATGATAGGTTTGAGTATATAGTCCCCCTCCCGGTTGATCAGACCGTATCCACTGGCTTCTTCAGCGATGATTACATCCCTGCAGGGATCTTTGAGTGAAATGTATTGGTGTTCAGGGTTTGCAGAGAGGGGCAATACATAGGATCCACCAGACTGCCGGGCGATCACCTGCCCGTTTTTTGCAAAGCGGGCCATGGCAAAGCTTCCTATGGATCGGGTGATCCTTTTTCCCCGGTCATAAACGAAGTATTCCTGGCCTTTTCGGGCAAGAAGGAGGTTGTAGTATGTTTCAATATCATCATACGCTGCAGGCATCACCTTTTCTCCATATTCATGGAATGCCCCAAATGAATTGCCATTCCGGATGATGACCCAGGGTTCCAGGTATTGGTACAGCGTGGAGCTGTCCACGGTGGCGAAGGATTCATAATCCGGACCTAAAAACAACAAATTGTCTTCCCAGACATTGATTCTCAGAGCATTGCCCAGCAGGTGAATGTCCCCGTTAGAAATCTTCTTTTCCAGGTTTAATTGCTCGTCAAAAACCTCCCAAACCTGGCTTTGAGCCTGTCTGACATTTCCGAACAATGACAATACCACTAAAAATGAATAAATGTAACCTTTCTGCATACGACTCTCTTTGAAGTGAAAATAAAAATAACCTGAGCTTTTATCAATAAAAAATATACCTGTGGTAAAACGAAAAAAAACACCAAAAAGCAGACTACTTAAGCAAACTATTCTTTCTTTGCGTCCTGCTTTTTTTCCAAATCAAATAAGTCATTGATAATGTCGATCATCTCCTCCGCCTGATCTCTCTTACAGGCAGCTCTCAGTTGCACTACAGGTACTTTGAGGATCTTTTGCATCATGCTCCTGGTCACCTTATCAATGATGGCATACTGCTGTGTGTCGGCATTTTTCATGTACCGTTCCAGTTCCTCCCTGCGGATTTGTTCCAGACTGTTTTTCAACTTGTTGATGGTAGGAGAGACCATCATCTCTTTTTTCCAATCGTAAAATTCGCTGATATTTTCTTCTATGATCGATTCCACCTGGGGGATAGCAGCAGTACGCTTGCTCAGCGTCTCACTGGCTTTGCTCCGGATATTATCCACATTATAGAGCAAAACCCCGGGAATATCTTCTACAGCCGTATCGATACTTCTGGGTACGGACAGGTCTACCAGTAGCTTATAGCTCTTGATGTCAAAAGTGCTGACCAGCCCTTTGGTGATGAATGGCTCTGACTTCATCACCGAGGAAATGATGACGTCGGCATCTTTCATCGCCTCGAAACTGTCTTCAAAGGCTATGGCTTCAAAGCCATATTCCACAGCAAGGGCCTGGGATTTGGCATATGTCCGGTTGGATATCCTGATCTGTGCATCTGTCAGATAAGCCAGGTTTTTTGCCACGTCCTCACCGATTTCCCCCAGGCCTACCAGCAATATCCTGGGCTGATGCGTATTGGAAGTGAGCTCTTCTATCAATTCTACTGCCGCATAGGAGACCGATGCAGCACCGTCTCTGAATTGGGTTTCCTGAACCACCTTTTTGTTGGTAAAAAAGATAGTGTGCATGAGCCGGTGCAGGAATGGACCTGCCATTTCCATGTCTGCCGATGCCTGATAGGCGCGTTTGACCTGGTTGGAGATCTGCATGTCGCCTACCACCTGTGCTTCCAGACCCATCGCGACCCTGAAAAGATGCCTGATAGCAGATTTATCGTCTTCGAAAATATCAAAGTAATCCAGATACGCATTGGTGTTTGACAGGCCTTTCTCTAACCCGACCAGCTTGATGATCTCTGTAGAAAGATCCAATTCATGACTGTAATATACCTCGGTACGGTTACAAGTGGACAGAATCAAGGTATCTGTCAAGCTAAAAAAGTCTTTCAATTTGGTCAAAAGAGACCTGATGGCCCCTTCATCGAGAGATACCAGCTCCCTGATCTCAACCGGCGCATTTTTGTAGGATAGACTTAAAGCTTTAAACTTTGACTGCATAATAAAACACTTCCAATTGCAAATTTATTATAGAAAAGGGACGAATGGAATTAATTCCCTAAAGGGAGTTTAATTTATAATCCTTCTAAATAAATTTTTAATCCTTTTATCCACTTGCAATAATGCGAAATTTTGGAATATAATTCCAATAATATTAATTTATGGTGTCAATAGCTGGAATCAATGGCAGATAAACTGTTTTATTTTTTAAAATCTTATCTGGGTTTTACCCGTCGGGAGGCCCGCGGCTTCGTGTTTGTCGTGCCTGTACTGATGCTGCTGTATGCCCTTCCTTTTATGATAGGTACATATTATCGGGCGAGAAGCGATGAGGCCTATATCAGTTACCTGGAAAAGTTTGCCAGCCTGCAGGAGGACGGCTCCTATACATCACAGCCTACCGCTTCAGTCCTTTCGGGCATGGCGCAGGAAAAACAGCAGGAAAAGGAACACAGGGAACATGCAGCGCCCCGTACCGCACTAAAGGCTCCGGAAAGGCCTGGGTTAAACAAAATCAGCTTCTCGGAGACTTCTGCCGTGGAGCTTCAGTTGGTAAATGGGGTGGGGCCGGTATTGTCTGAAAGAATAGTGGCCTTCCGGAACAAACTCGGTGGGTTCTACCGGGCAGAACAATTGCTGGAGGTATATGGGGTTGATGCTGAGCTGGCAGGAAAGATCTATGCCACATTTCCTTTTGGAGCTGCTATTACCCAAAAAATTGATATCAATGAATCAGAGGTAGAGGAGCTTGCCAGACATCCCTATGTTGGCTTTGGAGAGGCCAAGGTGATCGTGGCCTACCGAAATCAACATGGGCCCTACCAAAGCGCTGACGAGTTGCTTCGAATTAAAATTTTCAATAAAGAATGGGTAGACCGGATTTCGCCTTATCTGGAATTTTGAAAAAAGCAGCCAGGGAATTTTTTATTATCAGCTAATTTCTTCCAATTTTGTTTTATGGAAGATCGGCTGGCTAATCCCTGCAATATCAGGCTCAATCTACCTTCTTTTGATTTTCGGGTCGAAGTGGCAGGCAATGGCAAATCGTATATCTTTGACCCTCTGAGGAAAAAAGAAATACTTTTGACTCCCGAGGAGTGGGTCCGGCAACACCTGGTCCAATACCTGGTGGTCTATCTGAAATACCCCAAATCGCTGATCGCGCTGGAAAGGGGGCTGATCTACAATACCCTCCGGAAAAGATTTGATATATTGGTATTGAACCGGTCAGGAGAAGCATTTTTTCTGCTTGAGTGTAAGGCTCCGGAAGTAAACCTGACGCAAAAGACCGTAGAACAGGTGAGCGTTTACAACCAGCAAATTAAGGCCCCATATCTGGGCATCAGCAATGGAAAAAAACACATTTGTATGGAATTGGATGATCGGTCTGGAATTTACCGGCAAATTGCCCATTTTCCTCCTTTTCCGAAGAATAATTAAGCCGGGCTGGCAGAAATTTTATCAAGTCAGTGACTTTGGTCATGTTATTTGCTAAATTTAGGCTATTGTTTCGAACAGTTTCTAAGCCTTACTATGAGCAAACCAGTCAAAAGTACTCCTTGTGAATTGTGCCTGAGCAGAAAATTCTCCATGTTTTCTGAATTGGGGGAAGAGCACTTGTGCAATATTTCGGACAACAAGAACTTCATCTCCCACAAAAAAGGACAGATCCTCTATTATGAGAATACCAAGCCTTTGGGGGTTTTCTGTGTGAACAGCGGAGTAGTAAAAATCTTTAAAACGGCATCCAACGGTAAAGAGCAAATCATCAGGCTGGCCCAAAAGGGAGATTTTGTAGGCTATACGGCCATGATTGCCGAGGAAGCATATACGACTACGGCGACGATCGTAGAGGACGCAAGAATCTGTTTTGTCCCTAAAGAGGTATTTCTAAAAGTACTGTCTGAAGACAATAATTTTCACCGCAGACTGACCCGGTCTCTTTGCCATGACCTGGGCCTGATGGAAAACCAGCTTACGGATGCCACCCAAAAGTCTATCCGTGAGCGGCTCGCCTTATCCTTATTGAAGCTGGGCGACAGCTATGGAGTGGATGGAGGTGACAAGCAAAGGTTAGACATTACCCTCACCAGAGAGGAAATAGCAGGCATTGTAGGTACGGCCACCGAGACCGTGATCCGCTTATTGTCGGAGTTTAAAAAAGACAGACTGATTGATTTGCAGGGCAAAAAGATCATTTTACTGGACCGGAAAGGCCTGGCACGCTTGTCTGATTTTTACGGGTAAATCAACCGACTAGGGAGTCAGCCCTGCAATAGGCTCCAGCTCCAGCTTTTTAAATTCTACCTCGGCGCCTTCCGCCTGTATGGCTACCTGACCGCGGCTGGCTGTAGCATTAAAGCCCTCATTGACCAGATCACCATTTACCCAGACTTTGACGCGGTCACCGAAACATTCGATGACCATCTCATTCCATTCTCCGGCCGGGTTTTCAGATCCATCGGTGAGGTTGAGGATCCTTCTGTTTTTCCCTTCCGTGACGCCCCAGTCTTCTTTCTTACCCCTTCTTGCTACCATGTTTTCCACGGCAATGTCTTCTACGATGCACCAGAAATCTCCTGCATTTTCATGCATCATCTGCACTTCGATAGACTTCGGAAACATATCATACAAGGCTCTGGGAGTAGAAGCGTGAACCAGGATGCCACAGTTTCCCGTTTCACCGGGAAACCTGTACTCGGCGGTAATGCGGTAATTTTCATACACATCGTCTGTAATGAGGTGACCCAGAGGCCGGCCCAGACTTACCAACATACCATCCCTTACGATAAAGGAAGGTCCGATGTCCGGATTTTTGTCTTTTTCGGGTACATCAGCATGCCAACCCGAAAGGTCCTTGCCATTAAAAATGGGCAGCCTTTGCGCCCATGCCTCAGCAGCAGAAATGATGGTTTGCAATAGCAAAAGACAGGCTAGAAATCTCATGGTGTTTTTGGGTTTGGCGCGAGTCTGCGGCGGCAACTCCGGAGATGCCGCCGCAGGAAGAAGAAATGGTATTTCAAATCAGGATTTAACCAATGAGGTTGCCCTCATCGTCCCATTGGGCGATGGTGCCCCTGGTGCTGATGTCCAGGTATACGTCCTTGTATTTGGGATCATTCTGAAGGCCATGCTTGGCCAGCACTTCCTCGGGTACGCCGTCCCAGGCATTGGGTTTGTTGCCTACATATCCCAGGTCTTTAAAACCTTCCTCGCTGGTAAAAAACCCGGTAGCAGTAAGGTTGCGGAGCATGTTAAAAAAATGCACTCCACCCTCATTTTCAGGAGCGGCTTCGTCGGGATAGGCGATCAGGTCAATGATCTGAATTTGTTGCTCTCCGCTGATATCCAGAAATTTACCACCAAACATTTCGTCGGATTTGTGGTCCAGCCATAGCAGGCCGCCGCGCATCGGTGTCTGGTAGCCAGGGATATCTTTCATCATGAACTCAATAAAATCCGGAACTCCTGCATCAGTAGCGCTTCCCGAAGTCTCGTCTGCAGGGATGATAATATCTACCAATACATCCAGTTTCTTTCGTTCTTCTTCAGTGAAAAAGGTGGCAGATTTGAGTTTCTCGTTGTATATGATTTCCTCCGGTGTCCTGCCATAACTGCCAAATTCTCCAATTTGCGGGTTGTGGGGGATCTCCGTGGTTTCGGGAGCTTCAGGCCCGCATCCCGTAAACAGAAAGCCCGATGCGAGTGACCCGGTGAATAAAAGCTTTAAATTTTCTCGTCTGTTCATGGCCTTATATGTTTTTCTTTTTAAGTTGATCTATAATGTATTCGGATGTCCTCCAGGAGAGTGCCAGTATGGTCCAGGTGGGGTTCTTGTCGGCTTGGGAAACAAAGGGTCCTCCATCTACGACAAAGAGATTTTTACAGTCATGGGCCTGGGAATACTTGTTCAGTACCGAGGTAGCGGGGTCATCCCCCATCCTGGTGGTACCCACTTCGTGAATGATCCTCCCGGGTTTGTGTAGCCCATATTGCTGCTCGGGTCCGGGCTTGTTGCCCAATATGATCGCTCCCATGCTGCCCAGGATCTCTTCAAAGGTCTCATGCATGTGCTGGGCCTGTTTCAATTCCTGATCTGTCCATTTGTAGTGAAATTTTAAGACCGGAATGCCGTATTTATCCACCACCTGATTGTCAATCTCGCAATAGTTGCTGTACTGGGGTATACTTTCTCCCCGACCAGACATGCCTACTGTACTACCATAGAATGTGCGGATATCTTTTTTGAGGCCTTCTCCATAGCCACCATTCGGGCGTGGATTGCCAAACTCATCCTTGATGTATTGGCGCATCGTGTCCATACCACCACCAAAGCCATAGGAGGGCATGCCCATTCCTCCCCAATATTCAATATGGTAACCCCGGGCAAAATCCAGGTCTTTTTCATTCAGCCACCAGGGGGTATACACGTGCATGCCACCCACTCCGTCTTCATTGTATCGCTGCCGGTCCATCATGTCTGGTAAAATGCCCATACGGTCAGCACCGGTGGAGTCATGCAGGTACCGGCCCACATGCCCGGAACTATTCCCCAGTCCATTGGGATGGGTTTTTGATTTGGAGTTCAACATGATCCTGGCAGATTCACAGGCTGAGGCACCCAATACGACGACTTTCGCATTGAGTTTATACTCTTTCATGTCCAGTTTGCTGATGTAGGTCACTCCGGTAGCCTGCCCCTGATCATTAGTCGTTACTTTTCTTACCATGGCCATGGTAAAAAGGTCTACCTGCCCCTTTTTCATCGCCGGCTTTACCAGACAGGTGCCCGAAGAGAAATCGGCATAGACCTGACAGGCCCTGTTGCACTGGCTGCAAAAAAAACAGGTGCCCCGCTCATTATTGACGGGTCTGGTAAGTATAGACAGGCGGGAAGGAATTACCGGAATATTGATTTTATCCGCCCCTTTTTTAATGCGCAATTCATGTAACCTGGGCTTGGGAGGAGGTAGAAAATAGCCGTCCGGCTCATTATTGATGCCTTCCTTGGATCCAAATACGCCAATCAGTTTGTCTACTTTATCATAGTAGGGAGCCACATCTTCGTAGCCTATGGGCCAGTTATCACCCAGCCCATCGAGGTTTTTTCTTTTAAAATCAAGGGGTCCAAACCTTAGGGAGATCCTTCCCCAATGGTTGGTCCGTCCACCCAGCATGCGGGACCTGAACCAGTCAAATTCGCTGCCCTGACCCCGGGTATAAGGCTCCCCCTCGATGTCCCAACCGCCAATGGCTGCGTCGAAGTCTCCAAAGGGCCTTACCGTACCTGCACCTCTTCTCGGCGATTCCCAGGGTGGTCTCAATTGGGTGCGGTGTTCTTCTTTGGCAGGGTCAAAATCAGCACCTGCCTCCACTACCGCTACTTTTAATCCGGCTTCTGCCAGAATCCTGGATGCCATTCCTCCGCCGGCACCTGAGCCAACAATGATCACATCATAGGCATCTGCAGCGGTCTGTATATGGATACTCATGTTTTTTTGTTTGATTAAAATTTTTCAAAAAGTAAGACAATTTTCGTAAAATAAAAAGCGAATTTGTCCGGACCTGTACCCCGGGCATCGATCTGCTTTTCTTTTTTTAACGGGAGATACAATTCTAAATCAGCGGTTCAAGATATTCCCACACCGTTGCCGCTACTAGCTGGTGGCCTTCAGCGGTAGGATGGATCCCATCCGGAAGATTCAAGTCTGGGTCACCGGCTACTCCTTCCAGTAAAAATGGGATTAGGGTCACGCCTTCTTCTTCAGCAATTTTTGCGTACATGCCCTGGAATTGATCCGTGTAGGATTGTCCCATATTGGGAGGGATTTGCATTCCTGCCAGCAAAATTTTCGTTTCCGGATACTTGTTCTTAACTGAACGGATGATTTCTCTGAGATTTTTTTCGGTTTCCTCCAGAGGAATGCCCCTCAGGCCATCGTTCCCTCCCAGTTCGAGTACAAAAATTTCCGGTTTTTCTTCGAGGAACCAATCCAGCCGGCTCAGTCCGCTCGCCGTGGTTTCACCACTCAGTCCTCCGTTGATGACACGATAATCCAGATCCAGGCTGTCAAGCCGTGTCTGTATCAGTGCAGGAAAAGCCTCGTCTTCCTCAATTCCATATCCGGCCGTCAGGCTATTTCCGAAAAAAAGGACTGTTTTTCGTTCCCGCTGATCCTCCACCTCAGGGTTTGCTATTGCTGTGGTGGATTCCTGGTTTTTTTTCTGGCTGCAGGAAAATCCCAGCAAAAGTAACAATAGATAAAGCCGAAAAAGGGAAAAGACGTTTTTCATGGGTATTGAATTTAATTTAAATGGGCGGTGTTAAAATTACTAAACTTAATTCACTATTGTTTTTCTTAACAGGTTTTTTCTGTTTATTTGAAAGCTATGAATATTTTAAAAGTAGAAAACCTGACCAAAACCTACCGTAGTGGTAACCGCTCGCTCACGGTTTTGGACCAGGTCGATTTTGAGGTGGCGCTTGGAGATACCTTGTCCATAGTGGGACCCTCAGGGAGTGGTAAAACAACGCTGCTCGGGCTTTGTGCAGGGCTGGATGTAGCCAGTTCCGGGTCTGTAATCCTGGGAGACAAGGCTTTGGAAAAGATGGACGAAGACCAAAGGGCAGCCATTCGAAACCAAATGGTGGGTTTCATTTTTCAGAATTTTCAATTATTACAAACCCTCACGGCCCTGGAAAACGTGATGGTGCCCCTGGAGCTCAAAAAAAGGAAGGACGCAAGAGCCAAAGCAACAGCCCTGCTGGAGAAAGTAGGTTTGGGAGACCGCATGACCCACTATCCCAGCCAGCTTTCAGGAGGCGAGCAGCAGCGCGTATCTATCGCCAGGGCATTTGCCAACGAGCCGCAAATTCTTTTCGCTGATGAACCTACAGGTAACCTGGATACCGAAACCGGAGAAATGGTTGAAAACCTGATTTTTCAATTGAATAAAGAAGAAGGGACTACCCTGATTCTGGTCACCCATGACCTGGAGTTGGCCGCAAAAACACATCAGTCCATACACATCAAAGGAGGTAAATTACAGGAGGCGGTCAATGGTTGATTGGAATTGGTCGTTTTTAATGGCGAAAAGGGAGCTGCGAAAGACAGGCCTGAAACTTGTCCTCTTTGTGTCGGCCATAGTAATTGGAATCGCCGCCCTGGTGGCAGTCACTTCTTTTGGTGATAACCTGAGCAAGGATATTGATAACCAGGCCAAAGAACTTCTGGGCGCTGATCTTTCTCTGGAGAAACGCCAACCTGTTGATTTTCCGGAAATTGAAAGCCAGGCCACCGAAAAAGCCTATGAAGTAAACTTTGCTTCCATGGTATATTTCCCCAAGGTGGGCGAAAGCAGACTTACCCAGGTAAGAGCCCTGGAAGGGAATTTTCCTTTTTACGGGGAGTTGGAGACGCTTCCCGAATCAGGAGAAGCGGAGTTTAGGAAGGGGAGGAAAAGGGCCCTGGTAGAAAAAACCCTGATGGCCCAGTTTGGGGCCCAGGTGGGTGACAGCATCAAAGTGGGAAATGTGACCCTGGAAATTGTCGGCTCGCTTCAGAGAGTTCCGGGGCAGAATGGCATTACCGCTACCGTAGCGCCGGCAGTATATATTCCTATGGATCAACTGGAGGCTTCGGGTCTGGTCCAATACGGCAGCCGTATAGAGTACGTACATTATTTTAAATTCCCGGAAGAGCTGGAGATTGAGGCCCTGGTTTCCGAATATGAAGAGCAATGGGATGAGGATAAGGTAGACCATGAGACTGTACAATCTCAAAAGAATTCTACAGGCAGGTCCTTTCAAAACCTCACCAATTTCCTGAGCCTGGTGGCTTTCATTGCCGTTTTGCTCGGCTGTGTAGGCGTGGGCAGCGCCATCAATGTGTTTGTCAAGGAAAAATTACCTTCGGTGGCTGTATTGCGGTGTCTGGGCGTAAGGTCAAAAGAGATCGTGCTGGTGTACCTGGTCCAGATTACGATCATGGGGCTCCTGGGATCTCTGTTAGGAGCGGCACTTGGGGCGTTTTTGCAATTTCTGCTGCCATTTGTTTTCAGTGATTTTCTGCCCGTGGAAGTGAGTGTACAGATCTCCTGGAAAGCGGTGATCATGGGTACCCTGACCGGCGTGTTGATTTCCATTCTTTTTGCCCTGATGCCCCTGCTCAAAATCCGGAAGGTTTCGCCCATGATGACACTCCGCCCCGACGACCAGGCTACGGGTCTGGGAAAGGACCCGCTTCGCTGGATGGTACTTTTTACCATTCTCCTTTTCATTTTCGGATTCAGTTATTTTCTGCTGGAGGAATGGGACGAGGCATTGTGGTTTACGGGATATGTGCTGTTTGCCTTTGGCGCACTTTGGTTGCTCGCCCTGGGTACCATGAAGGCCATCCGTCGTTTTCTGCCCATATCTCTGAATTATCCTGCCCGACAGGCATTGGCCAACCTCTACCGGCCCAACAACCAGACAGTGTCTTTATTGGCCACAATCGGATTGGGAACAGCCATGATCGGTACGCTTTTCTTTATCCAGAATCAGTTGTTGGACGAAGTTCGTTTTGCCGATAAGGGAGACCAACCCAACATGTTGTTTTTTGATATTCAAACCCACCAGGTAGATAGCATGAAAGCAGTGTTGGGGGACAATGGCCTCCCGATTTTGCAACATGTTCCTATCGTGACCATGGGTGTCTCGGAGGTCAATGGTCAGACACGGGACGATAATGAGCAATTGCCCGATGAGGAGAGACGGTCAAATTCGATGTACAACAGGGAGTTTCGGGTAACCTACCGGGATACCCTGATCAGGACAGAAGAGTTGATTGCCGGCAAATTGATTCCATACAGTAGCGAGGCTGACAGCATTTTTATCTCTATGGAAGAAGGTTACGCCAACAGGAATAAAGTGGAGTTGGGAGATGAAGTGGTATTCAATGTACAGGGCAGACCTCTGACAACTTATGTGGGTAGCTTCAGAAAGGTAAATTTCAGACAGGTGTCGACCAATTTTCTGGTCGTATTTCCAGATAAGGTATTGGAAAATGCTCCGAAGTTCCATGTATTGATTACAAAAACAAAGAACGATCAACAGTCGGCTGATATCCAGAATCTGATGGTTCGACAGTTTCCCAACGTTTCCGTGGTCAATCTCAGCATGATCGTAGAAACCCTCGAAGACATCCTTAGTAAGATCAGCTTTGTTATCCAATTTATGGCACTGTTTAGCATTTTGACAGGTATACTGGTATTGATCAGTTCCCTGCTAATCAGTAAATTTCAGCGTATCCGGGAGAATATCTTATTGCGGACGATAGGTGCAGAACGGCCCGTACTGCTGAAGATCAATGCATTGGAATACTTTTTTCTAGGTAGTCTGGCAGCCGGGGGAGGGCTCGTGCTGTCGGTAGTCGCTGCTTTCCTGCTGAGCTATTATGTGTTTGAGATCAGCTTCCGAATGGAATGGCTGCCACTGATGCTGGTTTTTGGGGTGATCACACTCCTTACGGTATTTCTAGGCTGGATCAATAGCCTGAGCATCCTGAAAGCGAAAACCATGGACATCCTGAGGACCTGATCCGCCGCCTCGAAATCGCTTTTTTTGAGTTTTTTTTAAAAAACCTACAGCAAGTGAAACCTTTCCCTTGTAATAAATGTATATACATTAAATACATTCAGATATAAATGAAAATCGAAGACGAGATAAAGCAAAAACCTTTTAAAGACGCCTACTCCAAGGCCATGGTTAACTTGTTGTATACGAATAGTTATCTGGTCACGGGACAAAGTCGTCTTTTCAAGCCCTTCGGTTTGTCTCCGGAACAATACAATGTGTTGAGGATATTGAGGGGACAGCATCCCGACCCGATTACGGTCTCCTCCATTCAGGACAGGATGCTCAACAAGATGAGTAACGCGTCCAGACTGGTAGAGAAACTGAAACAGAAAGAGATGGTACAGAGAAAGGAATGTGCCGAAGACCGCAGGCAGGTTGACATCACCATTACGGCAAAGGGTCTGGATACCCTGAGTCAGTTGGAAAATGAAGTAAGAAAATTCAACAAAGACTATATCCATTTGTCTGAAGAAGAGGTAGATCAGCTAAATAATTTGCTGGATAAATTAAGGGGATAAAAAAATTTGCTTATAAAAATGTATATACATAATATGTTATAATCTATAAAATTATCATTTTCAATCCAAACCATTAAATTTTAAAATTATGAGTACTAACAAATGGATCATCGATCCCACACATTCGGAGGTTTCTTTTAAAGTAAAACACCTGGTAATATCAACGGTGACAGGTTATTTCAGAAATTTTGAAGGGGAGGCGCATACAGAAGGCGAAGATTTTTCCGGAGCAGATGTACGTTTTGCAGCGGATACCGATAGCATAGATACCAACCAGAAGGATCGCGATGCGCACCTGAAATCTGCCGATTTTTTTGATGCCGCCAATCATCCCCGGCTCGTATTTTCCAACGGGAAGCTGGTAGAAGAAGATGGAAGCCTGGTATTGAAAGGAGAGCTTACCATAAGGGAAACTACCAGACCGGTATCTTTTGAAGTAGAGCATGGCGGTGTAGCAGTAGATGGTTACGGTCAGACCAAGGCTGGGTTTGAGCTGGAGGGAAAGATTTCCAGGAAAGCTTTCGGACTGACCTGGTCTGCGGTGACGGAGGCAGGAAGTGTAGTTGTCGGCGACGAGGTGAAAATCCTGGCAAGTATACAACTGGTGAAACAATAATCATGTAACTTTAATCCGGGTTCTGGCATCTTTCAGGACCCGGATCAAAACCAATCGATCATGGAAAATTTAATTTCCGGTATACATCACATCACCGCCATTGCATCGGATCCGCAGCGCAATGTAGACTTCTACACCCAGGTGCTGGGTTTGCGCCTGATCAAAAAAACCATCAATTTTGATGCGCCGGGGGTGTATCATTTCTATTTCGGCACCGAATCCGGAGACCCGGGGACGATTCTAACCTTTTTTCCCTTTAAGGCTGCCGCAAAAGGAAGACGTGGGTTGGGTGAAATGACTTTTACCTCTTTCGCGGTTGGCCCGGATTCCCTGGACTTCTGGAAGGAAAGGTTGCGCGCTCTTGGTATTCCTCATTCTGATACCCTTGAGCGGTTTGGTGATCCGCTGATCCGGTTTACAGACCATGATGGGATGGGCATAGAGCTGGTATCCGTGCAGCATGACCAGCGGTCCGGTTGGTCCGGAGCCGGTGTGCCGGAGGCGCATGCCATCAAGGGCTTTTTTGGTGCCACCCTGAATATACGGGACTACAGGCCCACAGCAGAGGTCTTGACGGAAATGTTGAATTATACCCTGATGGAGAAAGAAGAGGGTAGGCGTTACCGTTATGGGATAGAAGGCCGGCCCGCAGAGACAGTAGACCTGATCGTAGCAGATCCGGATTCGCCTGCGGTCCAAAGTGCCGGCTCGGTTCATCACCTGGCCTTTCGCACCGCCGACGGGGCGCATCAACTCACCGTTCAAAGGAAATTGCAGGATTTCGGTCTGCCCGTAACAGAAGTGAAAGACAGAAACTACTTCAAGTCCATTTATTTCCGGGAGCCCGGAGGGGTATTGTTTGAAGTAGCCACCGATGAGCCGGGGTTTTTGATTGATGAATCCGAAGAAACTCTGGGAAGCGCTTTAAAGTTACCAGACTGGGCTGAGCCACAACGAACACGAATCGAACAGCAACTGGACCCTATCCGGGTCGATTACAATGCATCATGGAAGAATTAGTAAGCGCAGGACGAAGTTTAAGAGATGCCCGGAAAATTGCCATACTGATCCATGGCAGGGGTGCAAATGCGGCTGGAATGCTGGGTGTAGCTGATGCTTTGGCCATGGAAGATTTTGCCCTGTTAGCTCCTCAGGCTCCCGGCAATACCTGGTATCCCTTTGGTTTTATGGTACCTGAAAGTGAAAACGAGCCCTATCTGAGTCGATCCCTGAAACTGATCGAAAATTCCGTGCAGCAGGTCCTGGATCATCACAGATCCCTTCAGGAGCTGTATTTTGTTGGCTTCTCGCAGGGCGCTTGTCTGGCTCTGGAGTATGTAGCCCGACATCCTTCGGCATATGGAGGTGTTATTGCTTTTACCGGAGGACTGATTGGCCAGACACTCGCAGAAGATCGCTACCAGGGAGATTTACGAAATACTCCTGTATTTATCGGGGCCGGCCGCAATGATTTCCATGTGCCATTTTCCAGAATTGAGGCGACGGATCGAATCCTGGGTCAAATGGGTGCAAGGGTGAAGGTGGCAGGTTTTGATGACCGCCTCCACAGTATTAGGGAAGATGAAATCGATATGGCCAGGCAGTTTGTACTGGATTTTGGATAGCTGGGTTTTTTGGCGCGGGATTTGACTAAACTTTCGTCAGTGCGCTCCGTAAAGAGCTATATCCATTTACCATATTTCCGAACATGATGAAACAGGTTATTTTGTTTTTGTTACTTTTCAGTCCGGCGGGAGTTTTTGCGCAGGAGAAGGCCCAGATTTCCGTAGAGGGCAGAAGTGAGATCAAGGTCCTGCCAGACGAAGTTTTGATCACAGTCTCCATTGCCGAAAAAGCGATGGAAACCAGTAAGGCCACTTCAGCTCTCAATGAAAAGGCAGCGCTGGTAACCAAGGCACTCGAAGATAGCGGGGTCGCTGCCTATGAGCTCACAGCAGACAATTATTACGTGAACGTGAATAGGGTTTTTACCAAAGGCACGGCTAGAGACAGCGGCTATGTAGCCAGCCAGAATATCAAAATTCTCGTGAAAGATACGGGGGAGGAATTGGTAAAAATAGTTGAAGCATTGCATGCGGCTACTGATATGTCCTTCCGGATGGAATACAGGCTTTCTGAGGAAGTAAGGAAAAGCTACCAGGAAGAATTGCTGCAATTGGCTATAGCAGATGCCCAGAGAAAGGCCGCTGTCATCGCCAAATCGCTGGATATTGAACAAATCGCCGTATTTAAGGTTAATTATCATTCGGGCGCATCGTTTGAACCGGTGGTTTACAGGGCGGAAGCCATGAGGATAAAAGGTGCCGACCAGACTGCGCCACCTACATTGGAACCGGAAGAACAAACCCTCACCGACCAAATCAGCCTGGTATTTTCATTCTGAAAAGGACGAAGCCTGTGCCTTCACGGTACATTGCAGACATCCTGCATAAATTCAAAGAGGACTGGATAGGTATAGGGTATTTTCAAAAGCGCTAATGGGATCACTAAAAGACAATTTAAAACCTATGAAAAATGTCAGCGTTCTGGATTTTTTGACCCAATTGGCCGCAAACAACTCCAAAGAATGGATGGATGCCAACAGGACCTGGTATGAGGAGGTTAAACAAGCTCATTTAGACAATGTGGCCGAAATCCTCGCAGGATTGAGCAGGTATCAGCCGCAATTTTCGGACCTGCGGCCCAAAGATTGCGTATTTCGTCAAAACAGGGATATCAGGTTCAGTGCCAATAAGCTGCCTTACAAAACCAATATGGCGGCTTATTTTGCGATAGGGGGGAAAAAGTCCGTCGGGCCTGGATATTATCTTCACCTGCAACCCGGAGCAAGTTTTGTCGGCGGGGGCATTTACATGCCTGATGCCGAAACCCTGAAAAAAATAAGGCAGGAAATTGATTATTCTGGCAAAGAACTGGAAAGCATTCTGACAGCCCCGCAATTTCGTGATTTTTTTGGCGATATGGAGGGGGAAAAACTGAAAACATCTCCCAGAGATTACGACAAAGACCATCCATTTATCGGCTATCTGAAATACAAGAGTTTTATCGTGTCCAGGCCCATCTCTGATGGGGATATTCAATCCGGGAAAACAGTAGTGTTGGCTTTGGCTGCCTTTGAAAACATGAGGCCATTTTTTAATTTTCTCGAAAGGGCCGTTTCGGCGCCTGAAGACGAAGCATTCTTACTCTAAGTCAGAGCAGGTATTTTTCGATGGCCTGAGCGACTCCATCTGCTTTGCTATCGGCGGTGCAATCGGCAGCCACAGCCTTTACTTCCGGCCGGGCATTGCCTACAGCTATTCCCAGGCCCACACTTTCCAATAACGCAATATCATTGAAATTGTCCCCGAATGCCATAACCTCAGACATGTCGATGCCATACCGTTCGAGAATCAAACTCAGGCCGGTGGCTTTAGATATGGAAGCAGGGGCAATCTCTATGTAAGTATCTTTGGAGCGGTATAGATGGAGGCTGGCCAGAAAATTCTGCTCTAAATTGCGGTATAGCAGCTCAATTGATTCAGCATCACCCATGCACATGACTTTGTGTGCTCCACCGCCATTTTTTTTCCAGCTGTCGACTACCCGGTGATTATCCAAAAGAGATGCCCTGACCTTAGTGGCTGTCTCCTCTTTTTCGGTCCATTTGTCCATCCTCGGTGCGTACCAATTATTTTCCGAATACAGGCTGATATGTATGTCCATACCATCGGCCATCTGTACGATCCTCCGGCACAGGTCTGCCGTTATGCAGGTTGAGCTCAGGGTTGATGCCTGAGTTTGAGAGGGGTCGACAACGAATCCTCCGTTATAGGAAATGATGGGGTTGTTTTCGCGTTTCAGGTCTCGCTGCAGGTGTGTGATGGCTGCCGGCATTCGGGATGAAGCCAGAATAACCGGAAAGTCTTGGGGCAATGAGGCAAACACCTTTCGGGTGGTCGGTGAAATTTCCCTGTTTCCGTCCAGAAGTGTCCCGTCTATATCTGAACAAATAGCTCTGATCTGCATGTGCAAATTAATTTTTGCGAAGATAGGGAATCAGATGGCTTTGCTGAAAAGAGGTCTTGAATTTTTTATGTTTTTCATGTTGGGATCAAAAATTGCGCAGATGTTGCGTACAAATGGCTTCCCCTTTGGACTCACCGATAATCCCCGGTCGTCGAGGATAAGGAGTTCTTCAGACTCAAAAGACGACAATTGGTCGAGTGTTTCATCATCTAAAGGACCTAGGTCGTTCCAGGAGGCATGGTGGTTGCATATCAATTCCATGACCAGGTTTTTGGTTTCCAGGTCTCTTTCGCCTTGAAGGTGTCCTTTTATGATGGGAAAGGCGCCGTCTACAATTTGTTCTTTATACATTTCTACATCTTTTGCGTTCTGGCCATAGGCAAAATAAATGTCACTGATAGCACTGCATCCCAGTCCCAAAAGGATTTTTGACGGGGAGGTGGTATATCCCATAAAGTTACGGTGCAGCTTCTCCTGATGCTTGGCCAGGAGCAGCGGATCATCCGGCAAAGCAAAGTGATCCATTCCGATCTCCTCATAACCCATTTCTTCCAGCCAGTTTTTTCCCTGTTCATACAGGGTTCTCTTTTCATGTTCATCCGGCAGGTATTCCTCAAAGGATTTCTGAGCGGGAAAGGCAGCGGGGAGGTGTGCATAACTGTAAAAGGCAATGCGATCGGGTAGCAATTCCCCGACTTTTTCAAAAGTCGTTTTCATCGTATCCAGCGTCTGATGAGGTAGCCCATATATCAGGTCAAAATTAATGGAATTGAAACCTTGCTTACGACTCATTTCCGTGACTTCTTTGACTTTCTCAAAGGGTTGAATCCGGTGTATGGCAAGCTGCACCTGCCGGTCAAAATCCTGGATGCCATAACTGACCCTGGTGAAGCCGAAATCGGCCAGGGTTTTTAGGTGTGCCTCACTCGTGTTGTTTGGGTGACCTTCAAAGCTGAATTCAAAATTGTCGGTACGGATAGTTGTTTTCTGTATGTGCTTGAGCAGGATACTCAGAGATGCAGGCGAGAAAAAAGTAGGAGTGCCTCCACCCAGATGTATGCCAGCCAATCTCGGTTTTTCATCCAGCCTTTCCAGATACATGTTCCATTCCTTCATCACAGCAGATATGTAAGGGATTTCTACCCGGTGGTTTTTTGTGATGCGTTTGTTGCACCCGCAATAGGTACAAAGACTTTCACAGTAAGGCAGGTGTATATAGAGCGAAATGCCATCTTGCTTTCCAAGTTCCCGATAGGCGTATTCAAAATGCTGCTTCCAGCTTGCCGAATCTATGTTATTGTTCCAATGTGGTAGGGCAGGATAGGAGGTGTACCTGGGCACCGGTACATTGTATTTTTTGATGAGTTCACGATCAGGCATAGGTGTATGTTCATGGTTTGGAATGCCAAAGTTGCAGGCCGGAACATAAAAAAACCATGACAAGAAAAGGTGAAAAACCTGATATAGATCAGGAAAATGATGGCTATGCTTTAAAAACGTCAGGAAATGTGGTTCAGGTAGTAGCTTACAGGAACATAGGGTAAGTCAAAAGTATTCGCTACTGCCTCGTACACCACATCACCCCTGATGATGTTCAGGCCGGATTTTAACTCGGGAAATCTGATGCATGCTTCCTGCCAGCCAGTTCTGGCCAACTCCAGGGCATAGGGTAAGGTGGCATTGGTAAGCGCCAAAGTGGAGGTGTAGGGTACTGCTCCGGGCATATTGGCTACACAGTAATGCAGCACCCCCTCGATGGTGTAGGTTGGGTTTTCGTGAGTGGTGGGCTGGCAGGTTTCTATACAACCTCCCTGATCAACCGCTACATCTACCAATACAGTCCCGGGTACCATCTCGCGAAGCATGTCTTTGGTAATGAGGTGAGGTGCTTTGGCTCCCGGTATCAGTACGGCCCCGATGATCAAATCAACCGAAGGCAGAAAATTTCTGATATTATACTCATTGGACATCATGGTTTTGACATTTTTGGGCATGACATCCGACAGGTAGCGCATTCGGGGCAGGGACACATCCATGATGGTTACATCTGCGCCAAGTCCTGCCGCCATCCAGGCTGCCTGAGTGCCTACGATACCTCCTCCCAGAATCAAGACCTTGGCAGGAAGTGTTCCCGGTACCCCTCCCAGCAAAATCCCTCTTCCCCCCAGGGGCTTCTCCAGGTAATTGGCACCCTTCTGCACGGCCATTCGCCCGGCTACTTCAGACATCGGTACGAGCAGGGGCAGACTCCTATCCTGCTTTTCCACGGTCTCATAGGCCAGGCAAACTGCCTTGCTGTTGATCATCGCTTTGGTGAGCGGTTCGTGAGAGGCAAAATGAAAATAGGTGAAAATCAACTGATCTTCCCGGATCAGATCATATTCCGGGGCAATGGGTTCTTTGACCTTCATGATCATTTCTCCGGTTTCGTAGGTGGCCTCTATGGTTGGTAGTATTTCCGCACCAGCGTACTGATAGGCCGCATCCGAAAATCCGCTACCTTCACCGGCAGATCTTTGAATAAAAACTTCATGTCCGTTTTTGACAAATTCCTTCGCTCCTGCGGGCGTAAGGGCCACTCTGTTTTCATTATTTTTGATTTCTCTGGGTACGGCAATGCGCATGGTAGTATCGGTTAAAGTTCTTAGCAAATATAGCCAGCAAGATTAGGTCATCGCACTTTTGGCCTGGAAAAGTTTCCAAATTGCCGGGAAAAAGCAGGTCGAAAATAAAATTGGCCTGATTTTTTTAGCCTTCAAATCACAGCCGGAATCTTCGGATAGTAAAAGAATACATAAAAATAGATATTTATTCTGAATCATGATTTATTTAGAAATAAAATTTTAAAAAACCTATTTATGATATACAATTCAGAATAATATTATTTTTTATTGATTATTTGTACTTTTAGAAATTGGGATAACTCCAAAAATTGTGTATTTTTGGAAACATGGGTTAGCCCAGATAAAGAAAACAGTTACGATGAAAAATATGGAATCCTTATCCACATTAACTGAAGAAACTATTGTGAATTTAGACAAAAAGCGTGTATTGGCTGATTATAGAATGGTGATGATCAGCAGACATGCCTCATTGACGGTAAGGAAAGAAGTATTTATGGGCAAAGCCAAGTTTGGGATCTACGGCGATGGCAAAGAGCTGGCACAGGTAGCCATGGCCAGGTATTTTAGAGCTGGAGATTTTAGGTCGGGGTACTACCGGGACCAGACCCTGATGTTTGCGATAAATGAGCTGAGCTTGCAGGAGTATTTTGCGCAGCTTTATGCGCACACAGATATCCAGGCCGAACCTGCAAGTGGGGGGAGACTAATGAATGGGCATTTTGCCACCAGATCTTTGCAGGATGACGGCTCCTGGAAAAACCTGATGGAGATCCGGAATTCTACTGCAGATATTTCTCCAACCGCTGCGCAAATGCCAAAGCTTCTGGGTTTGGCTTATGCTTCCAAGTTATACCGGGAGAATTCCGGTTTACATGGCTTGAAGCAATTCTCCAACAAAGGCAACGAGGTGGCCTGGGGCACCATCGGAAACGCTTCTACCGCAGAGGGAATGTTTTTTGAAATATTCAATGCGGGCGGGGTATTGCAGGTACCGATGGTCATTTCAGTATGGGATGACGATTACGGCATTTCTGTCACCAATGATTTACAGGTTACCAAGGCCAGCATATCCGCTGCGCTGGAAGGATTCAGACGAAATCACAATGAGAAGGGCTACGAAATTTTTGTTGTGAAGGGATGGGATTATGAATCTCTGGTCAATACCTACCGGGAGGCAGACAAACTCGCCCGGTCGCAGCATGTTCCGGTGCTCGTGCACGTGACAGAAATGACCCAGCCGCAGGGACATTCTACATCCGGTTCTCATGAAAGGTATAAAAGCAAAGAGCGCCTGGAATGGGAGGCCGAACACGATTGCGTGGTAAAGTTCAGAGCATATATTCTGGAAAATGATATTGCCAGCCGGGAAGAGCTGGACGAAATAGATGAGGCTACCAGGAAGCTGGTCAAAGATAGCAAAGACCTCGCCTGGAGGGCTTTCACTGCCACAATAAAGAAGGAATTGGACGAAGCCATCTCTCTGCTACGCGATCTTGCGGAGAAAAGTCGCCGAAAAAGTGAGTTGAACCAACTCGCCCAGGATTTAAAACAAATGCTGAATCCGGTCCGAAAGGATGTTATCGGAACGGTCAGAAAGGCATTGTTTTTGGCCAGAAAGGAACCTGCAGAAATAAAAGCACAACTTCAGGATTGGTACCGGGTACAGCAATTGTTGAATCAGGAGCGGTATTCCAGTCATCAATACAGCGAGTCCGCAGAGCGATCGGCCAACGTAGACCCCCAGCCTGTTTGCTATGCAGATCAGGCCCCGATGGTAGATGGCCGGGAAGTACTAAAGGCCTGCTTTGATGCTATGCTGGAGCGAGATCCGAGGGTTTTTGCCATAGGCGAAGATGTGGGTAAAATCGGAGATGTGAACCAGGCATTTGCAGGCTTGCAGGCCAGGCATGGGGAACTGAGGGTTACAGATACCGGGATCAGAGAGGTAAGTATTATTGGCCAGGGCATCGGGGCAGCCCTGAGAGGTTTGCGTCCGATCACCGAGATCCAATACCTGGACTACCTGATTTATGCGCTCATGACCCTCTCTGATGATTTGGCCTGTTTGCACTACAGAACAAAAGGCGGCCAGAAAGCCCCTCTGATCATCAGGACCAGGGGACATCGTCTGGAGGGCGTATGGCATTCGGGGTCTCCCATTGGTATGATCCTCAGCAGTCTGAGAGGAATTTTACTTTGTGTTCCCAGAGACATGACCCAGGCAGCAGGGATGTACAACACCTTGCTGCAAGCCGATGAACCCGCTATTGTAATAGAGGTGCTCAACGGATACCGCCTGAAGGAAAAAATGCCTGCCAACATCGGCGAGTTTAAAGTTGCACTGGGCCAGCCTGAGCTGCTCCGGGTAGGGCAGGACATTACCCTGGTGACTTATGGAGCCATGTGTCGCATTGTGCTGAGTGCGGCTGAGGAATTGGCGGCTGCCGGCATCTCCGTCGAGGTGATAGATGTACAAACCCTGGTTCCGTTTGATACAAATCAGGTTATCCTGCAATCCATTAAAAAGACCAACCGCGTGATTTTTGCAGATGAGGATGTGCCAGGCGGAGCTTCCGCTTACATGATGCAACAGGTGATAGAGGAGCAGAACGCTTATTTTTACCTGGATGCGAAGCCAGTCACACTATCTGCAAAAGAACACCGGCCAGCGTACTCATCAGATGGGGATTATTTTTCCAAACCCAGCACTGACGACGTCATAGAAAAGGTTTATGCCATTATGCATGAGGCTGACCCCAAAAAATTCCCGCCGATTTATTGATTGGATGATTTATCTTGCTATTTGAGAAAGTGTAAAATCCGGAGAACTGACTACATTGCTCCGGTTTAGCGCCCTGTCCTGAACTTGCAGTTCCAGGCGGATGGTATCGGTACGAAAGATGCTGTTCCAACCCAGAGAAAGCATGGAATAGCGAATTTGTCCTTCTATTGCCCGGGTTCTTTCTTCTTCCAGCATCCGTGGAAACCTCCCATTAAAAGTGGTAAAATAGGGGGGATCCGACCAGTTAAACTCTGTATAACTGCCCCCTCTCTTGATAAAGAACTTCACGAAGATATTGTAGTAATCTTCATTTTCTGAAACCCACAAGGTATCCTGTATTTCTACATTGTTGATCAGGGGGAAGATGACCCAGTCCCGATTGTTGAAACTGGGTGCGTCCTCGGGTCTATTGCTGTAGGTAATGTAATTGCCCTGCTCGTCAGTAAGGTAATTGAGTTCGTTAAAGGGGGGGGACAAGTCCCGCGCGTTCAAACCCAGATCTCCTTCAGCATCTCTGAAGTTAATGGTCACTATCAGCGAATCTGCACCAGGTGCCTGCACAAACTCCATGTCATTAAACCTGATATCCGGAACCGTAGGAAAGTCGTCCGGAGGAGATATACAACCCACCCAAACGGACAAAATGAGCAGTATGATGACAGAATGATTTTTTAACTTCATGGGTAATCAGTAGTTTTACCTTGCGTATCCGACAAGTGTAAAAATGAGCAAATTTTAGGTTTTACCATAAAATAACGATGAATTATTTCAAAAGTTTTAGCGAAAAAATAAAATCAGGTAAAACTTCGGATTTTACAGCTTTGGCACTTGATCTGTTTCGTTTCCAATCCAGGTATAACGGCGTTTACAGGCAGTATTTGAGCGCCAGGAATGTTCAGCCGGACCGTATTGAAAACCTGGCTGATATTCCATTCCTGCCGATCTCCTTTTTCAAAACGCACAAAGTGGTATCCGGACCTGAAAATCAGTTTGGGGATTTTTATTCCAGCAGTGGCACCACAGGTCAGCAGCAAAGCAGACATTATATATGGTCCAAATCGTTTTACCTTTCCCATGCACGTAGGCTATTTGAGAGCACATATGGCTCTTTGAAAGATTTCCATGTACTGGCACTCCTGCCATCTTACCTGGAGAGAGAGGGGAGCTCGCTGGTGGATATGGCCGCCCATTTTATACAGTTGAGTGGCTCAGCCCATTCCGGATTTTACCTTAATGAGCATGAACTACTCATTGGGAAGATCAACATGTTGCGGGGCGGAAGGAAGAAGGTTTTGTTACTGGGAGTAACCTTTGCTCTACTTGATCTGGCTGAGAAAATATCGGGGCAAGCTGATTTCGGAGACCTGATCGTAATGGAAACCGGAGGAATGAAGGGGAGGCGCAAGGAAATGATCCGGGAGGAGGTCCATAATCTGCTGAAAAAAAGTTTTGGGGTAGGCAGCATCCACTCGGAGTACGGCATGACCGAGTTGACGTCTCAGGCTTACTCAAAAGGTGATGGTCGGTTTTGGGAAAATCGGGCATTGAAGGTTTTTATTCGGGATGCCTACGACCCTTTTCATATGGTGAATGGCAAATCTGGTGCGATCAACGTCATAGATCTGGCAAATGTACATTCCTGCGCATTTTTAGAAACGGAAGATCTGGGTATAAAAAATGACGATGAAAGTTTTTCAATCCTGGGAAGGATGGACAACAGCGAAATCCGCGGCTGTAATTTAATGATAAATTAATTTTGTATTTAAATACTAATTTTTCATATTTGAGCGTAATATACTTTGACTATGAAAACAGTAATGACAATTTTGGTGGTAGGTGCGATTTTGGTATTGTCTTCTTGTGCATCAAGTAAGCCCTGTCCGGCATATGCCAAGGCAGTGAAGATTGAGGCTCGGGGCTGATCCGTACGGAACCTCAATAATCTGCGTACTTTTTGATGTCTTCGGCGGAGATATTTTTCCCCCCAAGGATTACCAGTCTTTCAATTACATTTCTTAGCTCCCGAATATTTCCGGTCCATGGAAAATCCTGTAACTTACTGATGGCGGATTTGTCCATCTCTTTTTTGGCGGTACCATATTCGGCGGCGATATCGCCTAGGAATTTGTCCACAAGCAATGGAATGTCTTCCTTTCTTTCCCTGAGGGGTGGTACCTGGATCAATATGACGCTTATCCGGTGATAAAGATCTTCTCTGAAATTGCCCTCGGCAATTTCCTTTTTCAGATCTTTATTGGTCGCAGCGAGTACACGCACGTCAATTTTGATGTCTTTGTCACCGCCTACCCGGCTGACTTTATGCTCCTGAAGCGCACGCAATACCTTGGCCTGTGCAGAGAGGCTCATGTCTCCGATTTCATCCAAAAATATCGTGCCTCCATTGGCTTGCTCAAATTTGCCCTGTCGCTGTTTCATGGCAGAAGTAAATGCTCCTTTTTCATGGCCGAAAAGTTCACTTTCAATCAGTTCTGCCGGAATTGCAGCACAATTGACAGCGATAAAGGGAGCACCCGAGCGATTGCTTTTCTGGTGTACCCAGTGGGCTACGAGCTCCTTGCCGGTACCATTGGGGCCGGTGATAAGTACCCTCGCGTCGGTCGGCGCTACCTTTTCAATGGTGTCCTTCACCAGGCTTATGGCTTCAGAATTGCCCACCATGTCCAGCTTTTTGGATAATTTTTTCTTTAAAACCTTGGTTTCATTGACCAGTTTCTTTTTATCCAGGGCATTTCTTACCGTAAGGAGCAACCGGTTGAGGTCCGGCGGTTTCGGAATAAAATCAAAGGCACCTTTTTTTGTAGCTTCCACAGCAGTTTCTATGCTACCGTGCGCAGAAATCATGATAAACTGGGGTTGTTTGGCCAATTCTGCGGATTTGGTCAATACTTCAATGCCATCCATTTTTGGCATCTTGATGTCACAAAGGACGAGGTCAAAATCCTCGTTTTTTATCATTTCCAGACCTTTCTCTCCATCCTGAGCTTCAAATATTTCGTATTTTTCGTACTCCAGGATTTCTTTCAGGGTCTCCCTGATGACCTTCTCGTCATCGATTATCAGTATTTTTGGCATTGTTTTTCTGTATTTCAGTGGAATTAAATGTGCAGGCCTGTAAGCCGGGTTCTGTAGCTTCTTGCGAAGTGTTTGTCATTTATCTGGCCTTTTCTTCACAGAAAAGATCTAACGACCTACCCACTTCGGTTTCCCGGAAAACCGGGATTGGACGAGCAGCCCTTGGACCGAAGCCTATTTGGTCTTTCAACCCATAAGGTTTGCCTTGCCGTGCCAGTCACCTGACACGCGGTGGGCTCTTACCCCGCCTTTTCACCCTTATCCTGCGAGGGGCCGAAGCCGCTGTAAGGACGGTATTTTTTCTGTGGCACTGTCTGTAAACCTGGCGTTTCCGCCAGGCTCCCTTCCCGTTAGGAAGTATGGCGCTCTGCGTTGCCCGGACTTTCCTCTCTTCCCTGAAATGGGAATAGCGACAAACCAGCCTGCACCCTGCAAAAATAAATGAAATATGCCCACTTATCCCAAAATTTCACACTTTTATTGTTTACCTGCCAGAGTCACCTGCATCCTTTTTTTATTTCGATCACAATTCTGGCCCAGGGCTTACGGGATCACATCTGAACCAGGAAACTACTGCCACATTGGGGTTATATCTCATAGAAGTACGCAACTACCCTCATGATCTAACGCATAGCAGGAAAAAATGAATGGGCCAACAATTCACCGAACCCTTATAAATGGCCTTGCTTCCGCATGGTGCAGGCCATGGAATCTCACCTGCCTGATCACCATCCGATTGGGCAATGTATTCCTCATGCTTGATTTTCAAGGCTCGTTTTCGGCTAGACGCGAAAAACAATTCCACCGGATTACGGATTTCCCCGATAAATTGAAAAAATTTAAAAACAATTTGGTATCGCGCTGGTTTAGATTCTGTAAGGCTTTTACAAGCTTTTCTTCATAGTGCTGGGTTATGCCGTCCCTTTCGAGGGGCGGCATTTTTGATTGGTAGTCGACCGAACCAATCTACGGTACAGGTGCTGAACTTAAAATGAGGATAATCCAGGGTATGTCCTCAATGCCTGAATTGGACTAATATTAAAATGTAGGCATCGCAAATCCGGCAATACGATCCATGGCCGGACTAAACCTGTTTCCGAAAAAACGATATCTTTGCAAAAAAATAAGCAATGATAATAGTAGGCAAGGCAGTAATCAGTGACGATATAAAAGATCATTTTTTTGTCTGTGATCTCGAAAAGTGCAAAGGCGCATGTTGCGTCGAAGGGGATGCAGGTGCTCCTTTGACTGACGAAGAAACGGAAATACTTGAACGGGAATATGCGTCTATCGCTCCTTATATTTCGCAGGAAGGAAGGGAAGCCATAGCGGAGAAGGGGACATGGGGGATCGACCAGGAAAAAGAAAAAGGCACGACCACTATTGGGAAAAACGGTGCTTGTGCCTACTCGGTCAGAGATGAAAAGGGGGTATTGAAATGTGGGATAGAACAAGCCTGCAATAATGGGAAAACCAATTTTAAAAAACCAATCAGTTGCCACCTTTACCCCATTCGGATCACGAAGTATGATGACTATGATGCGTTGAACTATGACAGGTGGCATATTTGCGATCCGGCTTGCCAATTGGGAAAATCGCTTGGCGTTCCCTTGTACGAATTTCTGAAGGAAGCATTGGTTAGAAAATATGGAGCCGCCTGGTATGCAGATTTTTTGAAAGAAATTAAACATCCAGGTTAATTTCCAAAATTTTTTTAAATGCCTTTTGCAGAATGCTTTTTGAATTTCTTATATAGCTTTTTGTAGTTTTCTATTGGTAAAAATTCCTTTGTCTTTTAAATTATATAAAAAGGGTAAAAGCCTGAATTTCAGGCTTTATATTTTTTTCTCATCTCCTTTGTAAATACCAGATAATTATATTTATTACTTAAAGTAATTATATTTTGTGATATATAATTTAATATATGTAAAGCGTATATTATTATGTATCAAAAAGTAAAATACCTTTAAATTAGGCCATAATACAAAAAAAATCCATCGAAATGCAGGGACCTGGTAATGTATCGGAAATGCCTGCTGAGGATACCTGAGGATGACGACGCAGTCGGGATTCCGCAATTGACAGATACTGTACCCCTATGTTAAACCGCTATCCACAAAGCACGCTTTTCATTTTCATTGCCCTGCTATGGTTTTCAGGGTTGAATGAAGTATGGTCAGCTCCGATAATCCGGGATGTATTTGTGTTCTCTGAATGCGAAAAGATGGCATCTATTCGGGTAAGAAACGGCGTTGCACCCTATAATTATGTGTGGAGCTACGAAGGAAACATCATTCAAACCGATTCGGGACTGGGTGAGAGTGATATGAGTACCATTGAGCAGGCCCAGGGAGGAGACTATGTACTTACAGTAACAGACAGTGATGGGAATACCTATACCGAAACCATCAACTTTTCGGGGAGTACAAATTTTATATTGAATATTCTATACGAAGAAAACCAGGAATGTGAAGGAGAGACCTTTGGACAGGTCTATGGTACCATAGAAAATGGGATTGCCCCTTTCACCATCAATTTTTTTGATGAAAGCAATGCGCTTGTTTTGACCACGCTTTTAAATGGCAGAAACCTGGACCTGAACGGTGTGCCGGCTGGCAGCTATCTGGTAGAAGTGATCGACGCTACCGGATGCAAGGAGTTGACAAATGTTGAGATCGAAGAAGTGGAGCCATTGGTGCTGGCACCGGCAAGTGGTGCCGGGACATTTCCGGAAACCTGCGAAGACAATGGAGGTGCGACTTTCGATGCCGCCGACTTTTCCGGGGATGTATCTTTCAGGATCAGAAGAGCCAACGGTACCTATGTCACGGGCTGGCTGCCCGCACCGGGAGGACAGATCAGGTACGACCAACTGGAAGCGGGGGACTATGTACTTGAGGTCACAGACGATTACCGCCTGGAGGATTGTCCGGAAGAATTGGTGTTCAATATCGCAAATGAACAACTCCTGGACATCACACTTGCCTCCTCTCCGGTAAGCTGCTTTGGTGATGCAGACGGGGTCATTCATCTGGAGGCCGAACGATTGTTTATGGGTTTTGCTTTTCCACCCGATGAAATCACAGTGGATGTTATCGATCCTTCAAACAATGTTGTGGTCAACGGACAGGTAGTTGCTATCGGAGCCTTTTCGGGGGCCGCTGATTTTCCAGGCCTGTCGGCCGGAATGCATACAGTGGTGGTCCGGCATGGGGGTGTGGATTACCCTGCCTGTACTATCAGCTATCCGATAAACATCGACTCGCCCTCCACTGCGCTTACGGCGTCGGTAAGCAGTACACCAGAGGTTTGTTTCGGCGCAGCAGATGGTACTGCTACTGTGAGCCGATCAGGGGGTTGGGGTGGATACACTTACCAGTGGAGTAACGGGCAAACTTCGCGTACAGCTACCGGCCTTTCACCCGGAGACTACACTGTACGCGTTACGGATAGTGGCGGCTGTTTCATTGATTTAACGGTCAGGGTAGATGGACCCTCGGCAGCAATTTCTGCAGATATGAACCTCCTGTCCGGATTGACTTGCGTGGGAGCCAATGATGGTTCGGCAAGGATCTCTGATATTCAGGGGGGCTGGGGAAACTACTCGATCGAATGGAGCAACGGTGAAACCGGCCCGGAAGCCAACCAGCTCCCGGCAGGGACCAATACGGTAACCGTTCGCGACGAAGAGGGATGTGAACGTACTTTTTCTATAGAGGTACCCGTTCCAGATGCTCCGGACGTTACCTATACACCAACTGCCCCGGGGTGTTTCGGAGCTGCCGATGGCAGTATCAGGGTGCAGATTCACGATACATCCACTACCTATACCGTTTCCGTAAATGGTGTACTGCAATCGGGTTCAGACCTGCTTTTTGAAAACTTAACGGCAGGACAGCATGAGGTGCAAATCGCCTATTCGGCAGTCTGCAACATCACTACATTCGTAGACATAGATAGTCCCGATGAATTGAGGATCGGCGAAAACAGCCTGACCATCGCGCCGGTTAGTTGTACCGGTGCAGAAAATGGTTCCATATCTGGTCTTACTGCGAGTGGAGGTACCGGAAGCCTGAGTTTTCAATGGGAAAAGGAAATCAGCGGTACCTTTCAGGAATTGCCAGGGGAGTCGGGCCTGTCCCTGAACAACATTTCCGGGGGAACGTACCGGTTGAACGTCAGGGATGTGAATGGCTGCAGCATTTTCCGTGACTATGTAATCGATGAGCCGGATCCCCTGCAGGTCGGGGATCCGGTGATCACGGATGTGACTTGCTTCGGTAACGCGGACGGAGCGGTAAGCTTTTCTATTTCGGGAGGTACAGCACCCTACACCTATGCGTTAAACGGTGGTGCATCGCAGTCTACATCTGACAGCCCGGTTGTACTTACCGGTTTGGCTGCTGCCAACGATAATTTTATAGTCATTACTGATGCCAATGGCTGTACCGTACCAAACATTAACTTTGACGTCCTCGCTCCCCCGGCTATAGCGATTGGTAATATTGATATCCAGCCGGAAACCTGTTTTGGACAGGGAAATGGAGGTATTCTATTGGATGTGGAGGGAGGTTCCGGTAATTTCTCCTTCGAGTGGACAGCACTCTCGGACCCTTCGACCGTAATATCTAACGGCAAGGACCTGGTCAACCGGGCCCCGGGTCAGTATGTCTTGAAAGTGACAGACCTGAATCACAACAGTTGTGTGCTTCAGGAGGATTTTGTTATCCCCGCAACACCCGAACTGGAATTAAGCCTTGATGGAGCACCAGTGGACGTGCTTTGTTACGGTGAAAGTACAGGTGCCATAGCGATCGCTGTGGAGGGTGGAACAGGAGGTTATACCTTCGCCTGGGAGGGGCCGAATGGATTTACTTCTGATGAGCAAAATCCATCTGCACTTCCGGCCGGACTGTATCAGGTGAGGGTTACGGACGAAAACGGTTGTTGGGAAGAGTTGAGCGATATTCTGATAAAGGAGCCTTCCTCTGCCGTATCGGTTAATCTGCTCAACAGAGTGAGTCCAAAGTGCCATGATTCGGAAGACGGAAGGATAGAGATACAGGCGGGCGGAGGCATGCCTTCCTACCAGATAAACTGGGAAAAGGAAGTTTCTCCGGGCGTTTTTGTAGCTATTCCCGGATCATCGCTTACGCTTACCGGGATCGGGTCCGGAACCTACAGGGCGCAGGTCCGCGATGCCAACTCCTGTATAGCCAGTCTGGAAGTGGATTTGGATGGCCCGGATCCTTTGCAGGTAAGCCTTACAGACAAACGAGACGTGTCCTGTTTTGGAAGGAATGACGGCCAGATCAGCCTGGAGGTTACGGGAGGTTCCGGGGTATATTTCTTTGATTGGGACCATGGTTTTATCAACCAAAACCCCACCAATCTCGGAGAAGGAACATATGGCGTTACAGTCAGGGATGCCAATGGATGTAGCTTCCGCCTGGACAATATTGAGATTGACCAGCCTGAGGCCCTTCAAATTGATGTTGATGAAGTAATCGCGCCAAGCTGTGGTCTGGACGACGGCAGTGTGTCGGTCAGTTTTACCGGCGGAGACCCTCTCGCGGCAAGCAACATCTGGGTGGAATTGGCTACAGAAACGGTTGTAGCGATAGATCAGGAAGAGGTGACCGGTCTTAGACCTGGTTTTTACAGGATAGAATACAGTACTGGTGCAAATTGTGTGGTGACTACCACGGTCCATGTTCCGGGTCCCGGCAGTCCCCTGCAACTGGTAACGAATTCGCAGGATGCGGTATGTCCGGGTGAAAATGGGATCATATTTCTTTCCGCATCAGGCGGAGTGCCTGGTTATACCTATTATGTAATGAGTGGAGGAATTTGGGTGGCGGCTACTGGCACCATCTTAGCCGGATTACCTGCCGGAGATTATGATGTCCGCGTGGATGATGCCTCAGGTTGCCAGGATTTTGATGTGATCAGTATTGCTGAACCCAATCCTCCTGTGATCGATGCTGAGGTGACTGCTGCGGTCTCCTGTTTCGGAGCAGATGATGGTGCTATAGCCTATAGCGTATCCGGGGGAACCGGTAGCTACACCCTACAGTGGTACAGAAAAACTGCCCTGGGGGGCAAAAGTCCCATTGCTGAGAGCGATCTGTCTTCTCTAATCGCCGGAACCTATTTTATGGAGATCGTATATGCAGGTGGTTGTACGCTGACTTCACCGGAATATGAGGTGATTTCACCGGAACCGCTGATATTCAATACCGATGTGGATCAACCCTTGTGCTTCACCGAGAAAGGTGTGTTTTCCATTACTTTTAGCGGGGGAAATCCCGGCAAGACGCTTACCCTGACTGGGGACAATGGTTACCTCAGTAGCCATGCAGACGAGGTGTCGGGAACCTACATTTTTGAAAATCTGGAGCCGGGGAATTACACCTGGCAAGTGCAGGATGTGTCCTGTCCGGTGGCGGCAGGTGATTTCAGCATAAATGATCCGGTGCAGCCGTCTTTTTCCATCAGCCATCAGGATGTGTCCTGCTTTGGTGCCGCCGATGGCATTCTGCAAATAACTGATCCTGTGGTGCAGGCCGGTCGAAGCTTTTCGGTATGGATCAATGGTGTGAGCCAGGGTAGTCAGTTGTCCTTTTTTAACCTCAGTCCCGGATTTTATCAGGTATCGGTACAGGACAACCGTGGGTGCCAGTCCGGGCCCCAACTGGTCGAAATTACATCGCCAGAGGGTCCCTTAAGTATAGCTCAGTTGGACGTATCTCCGGCTGTTTGCCATGGGGACAATTCTGGTTCGGTAAGTTTTCAAATCGCTGGGGGAAGGCCGAATTACAGGGCTCTGCTCAGCCCGGATACCGGCAGTAGTACTGCGCTGACATCATTGGATTCGGGGCAAGTTTATGCCTTTACAAACTTAGTGGCAGGGAACTATAAACTGGAAATATGGGACGAAAATGACAATTGCCTGGTTACTGAAACCATCAGTATCAGTGAACCAGAGCCGCTGACAGCAGATCTGGAAGCAGGTCAGATTCTTTGTGCCGGGGGCACTACCTTCCTTGATCTATCTGTGGCCGGGGGCACGCTGCCCCATACTTTTACCTGGGAAAGATTTGATCTTACTACGGCTACATGGGAAATCCTCCCTGAAAATACCAATAATATCAGCGGATTGTCTGCCGGAGAATACCGCTATTCCGTCACTGATGCATCGTCCTGCGTTGTGCTTTCGGAGGAAGTTACCTTAGCAGATGCCCATGTAATTGATCTCGATTTTACAGCGAAAGAAATTCTCTGCTATGGCGGGTCCGCTCTGGTCAGTCTTTCGGCGAGTTCACCGGGACGGGACAGCTTTACATTTTTTGTAAATGGCAGCCAGATATTTGGTGACAACTTTTTGGCGCAGTCCGGAACCTATGCGGTCTATGCCCGGGACAATATCAATGGATGTGTTTCAGAAGAAGCTTTCATCACCCTCGACCAACCATCTGCTCCGCTGGCAGTAAAGGATTTCTCCTGGCAGGATTTGAGCTGTTATGGCGCATCTGATGGAAGCATTTCCCTGGTGCTGGAGGGCGGTACTGCCCCCTATACCATATCTCTAAATGGAAACACCTATATGGCTGCAGAGGACGAAGAACTCCTTATTGACGGGTTGGAAGCAGATATTTCCTATGATATTGACGTGCTGGATGCAAACGGATGTGCCCTGGATATTCCTTCCAAAACGCTGCAACAACCCCTGCCTTTGCAAGCGGCCATCACTGCGGATGAGATAAGGTGTTTTGGAGAAACGACCACCATAGATCTCCAGATTACCGGAGGCTTGAAGCCATACCACATTTCCTGGTCTTTTTCACCGGACGGAAGCGATTTTGTACCGCTGACGGCATTTGAAGACGAGACTTTGCTGCTGGACGTGGCACCGGGTTTTTACCGCTATGCCATAGGCGATGGGGCCTGTGGAGACCAAACCGATACCGTACTCATTGAAGCGCCTGTGCCGGTAGTGCTGGAGGCCATCAGTCAGGATGTTTCCTGCTTCGGAGGGAGTGATGGTCGCGTGGAATTCAGGCCTTCCGGAGGTACAGGAGCCGGATACCGGATATTTTTCAATGGTCTGGAAGTAAACGAACCATCAATCGGTGGACTAACCGCCGGTACTTACACTGCATTTGCGATGAATGGCAGTTGCCGTTCTGAAGATATCTCTGTTACAGTGAACCAACCAGATGCTCCCCTGCTCGGAATGGTAGATTATCCGGAAGAACTGGCCTGTCACGGAGACCTTGCCTCCGTCGGTCTGAGCCTGAGTGGAGGCACGGCTCCCTACAGGGTTAATTTTAATGGAGAGGAGCGTACCCTGGCTGCGGCAGGAGAACTTTCTTTTGATGGTGTGGGAGCAGGTAGCTACACCATTGAGCTGGTCGATGATGCAGGGTGTAGCTGGCAGGAGCACATTATTATTACTGAACCGGAACCGTTGAGCTTATTTACCGAAAATGCCCTAGATGTGAGCTGTTTCAGTGCTGACGATGGTTCTCTCAGCGTGCAGGCTTCCGGAGGATCCGGAAGTTTTACCTACACCTGGCTGGACGCAGCGGGACTAGAACTGGGTACCGGACGGCACATTTCAGGGCTTGCTGCGGGAGAATATCGCGTGGAGGTCAGGGATGAGAACGGTTGTCTTTTAGCAGAAGATTATGTCCTCACCGAACCGGAGCCGGTCGATTTCACCTATCAGGTACAACACGTGACCTGTGTAGGAGCACAAAATGGACAACTCACGGCTACAGGTTCAGGCGGACGTGGCGAATATCGTTTGGTAATCAATGGGATTCAATACCCTGGTATGCAGGTAAACGGATTGATCGCCGGCATCTACCAGGTAATGGTGATGGATGCAAATGGTTGTACATCTGAGACTCAGGAGGTCATTGTAGAAAACCCATTGCCTTTGGCCTTGGATGCTGAAATTCAACAGGTAAGCTGCTATGCGGCCAATGACGGGTCAGTCAAATTACTGGTAGATGGTGGTACCGCTCCTTATCGTTACCGCTGGTCTGATGGCAATACCCTTTCAGAAAGAACCGGGATGGCACCTGGAAATTATGAAGTAATCATCACCGACAACAATGGATGTACACTACGGGAGCAGGTATTGATTCTGCAGCCAGAAGCCTTGCTGGTACAGGCAGCTATACAGGACGTAACCTGTTTTGGTGGCAGTGATGGAGAGATTCGTCTGGACATCAGCGGAGGGAGCGGAGGCTACACCGTCCGATGGGAATCCATTTCAGGCGGGTTGACGCTGGCCGGGGGATTAAGTCTGGAAGGCCTGCAGGCCGGCAGGTATAGAGCGGTGATTCAGGATGAAAATGCCTGCACGATATTGAGGGAGTACGAAATCTCTGAACCTGCATCCGCACTTTCTGTAGTGCCCCTTGTCACTGATGTACGCTGTGCCGGAGAGGAGGGTGGAGCAATCAATCTTGTGGTTGCAGGTGGTACTGCCCCTTATCGGTTCAATTGGTCTTCCGGGGAGACTACCAGCGCTGTTTCCAATAAGACGGGAGGGGTATATCAGGTGCAGGTCATGGATGCCAACGGATGCGTATGGACCGATAGTATCAGGATTGACGAACCAGAACCGGTGGGAGTTAGTGCCGAAATTTCAGATGTCTCCTGCAAAATGGGCTCAGATGGAGCCATCGCGCTGACCATCACCGGAGGTACCGGAGTACCCCGCATACAGTGGAGCAATGGCATGACAGGGACATCCATTGCCGGGTTGCGAGCGGGAACATATACTGCATTTGTGCTGGACGAGCAATCCTGTTTTGGCAGCTACACCTACCAGGTGGGTGAACCTGAGGAGGTGCTGACGGTAACCGGAGTAGGATCGTTTGAACTTTGTTTTGCGGAAGATGTGCCGAGCCTGAATTTGGAGGTCAGTGGCGGTACTGCACCTTATAGCTACGCCTGGTCACACGGAGCTACGGACAAAGATCTTGTTGACATAGCACCGGGAAACTATGAAGTGACCGTCACCGATGCGAAGGGCTGCACCCTGGTGCAATCTTTTGAAGTGCCGGTGCCCGGATCGCCGATGGATCTGTCTGTTAGCGGCACCTTGGGTGTGTGCAGTGTCAATGAGCGCGGATCGGCTGAAGTGACCGTGCAGGGTGGAATAGCTCCGTATTCCTTTCTTTGGTCCAATGGAGCCACCACCTCTTCCATCGACAATCTGAATCCAGGTAGTTATAGTGTGGAGGTCACAGATGCCAGGGGTTGTGTGGTGAGGGAAGAGGTCGCCATCATCAGATCCCGGGATCTGCGTATCAGTCTGGAAGATATTCAGGCTGTCTCCTGCTTTGGTGCCGGCGATGGAAGCATCAGCATTAGCGTAATGCCGGATGAAAGTCCCTTCAGCATTTCCTGGAGCAATGGCATTGAAAACCAGCAGACCATAACAGGTCTTGGCCCCGGAGTCTACACGGCAACGGTCACCGATGAGGCAGGCTGCACGACATCGGTTGCCTATCAGATCCGTGAACCTGAAATTTTGAATGTATATGAGACCATAACGGACGTAAATTGCTTCGGCAATGATAACGGCATTGTTTTCCTGGAGGTCAGGGGTGGGACAGCTCCCTATACCTACGCCTGGTCCAACGGAGCTACCAGCAAGGATATCCGAAACCTGGCACCAGGAACCTATTCGGTGAGGATCACCGATAGGATGGGATGTGCTACCGGGGGTACTTACACTGTCGCAGAGCCGGATCCACTGCAGGTAGTCGTCTCTCAGACAGGCATGCTGGCCTGTCATGGCGATGCGAATGGATTTATCAACCTGGAAATTTCAGGTGGCGTTCAGCCCTACAGCATTACCTGGTCGGATGCGCCAGACCTGGGTACCCAAAACAGGAATGGTCTGGAGGCCGGAAGCTATACGGTGATGGTCACGGATGACAACAATTGTACCCAGATAAACACAATAGTTATTGAAGAGCCGGCACCGCTTCAGGTAGAACTGTTTACCCGTTTTGACGTGGATTGTGAAAACAAAGTATTGACAGGCGAGGCCTGGATCGAAATCCGGGGTGGCACCGGGGAAGATTATGAGATTGACTGGAATACCGGTGATCAAAATGTGCTGGAAACACAGTTTTTTGAGGATGGCCTGGTAGAGGTTAGGGTGACTGACGAAAGTGGTTGCAGTATAGAGGTGGGAGAAGTGGTAAGCATGCCGCTGGCATTTACAGAGGCCGAGTTTTTATATACGGTACTTTCCACCGGAGTGGAAGGAGAGATATTGGTCAATGATCCGGTACAATTCAGGGATCAAACCCTGGGCAATGTATTTACCTGGGAGTGGGATTTTGGCGATGGCAATAAAAGTAATGAGCAGCATCCTATCCACAGTTATTCCAGGCCGGGTATTTATACGATCAGTCTGACCACCTTCGATGTGCTGGGCTGCGTATCCGAAACCAGCAGAACGGTGGAGGTAGTGGCCTCCTATCGGATACTGATCCCAAATGCGTTTTCACCCAATGAGGATGGGTTAAACGATCGCTTCAAGCCTAAACTAAGGGGTATTACCGATTTTGAAATGCACATTTTCAATAAGTGGGGGGAATTGGTGTACTCTTCTTTCAGCCAGGAAGATTCCGGCTGGGACGGGAAGTTACGCGGACGTTTAAGTCCCAATGGCAATTACGTATATAAAATCAACTATGTGTCTGTAGATGGGGAGGCAGGTACCAGGACGGGTGTGTTTACCCTGATTTATTGAGCAGGATTGATTTTTTTGAAGTCATTTAAATTATTGGATAAATGAAGAAGTTTTGTGTATCTCTTGTTTTTCTACTGGCATGGGGGCTGTCCCTGGGGCAGGATATACAGTATTCCCAGTTCTATGCTGCTCCATTGTATTTGAATCCGGCTTTCACCGGGTCAACGGAACTTACACGTATCGGGGCCAATTACCGAAACCAGTGGCCGGGACTGGACCACTCTTTCGTTTCTTATTCCGCTTACATTGACCATTACATGTTTGACATCAACTCGGGTATTGGCCTGATCATCAATTCGACCCGGGAGAGTCAGTCCAGATTGAGTACCAATGAGGTGGGACTGGCCTATTCGTACAAGCTGCACCTGGGTGTTGATACCTACCTGAGGTTTGGCGGGCAGGCCAGTTTTATTGCCAGAGATGCCTATTTCGGAGACCTCATCTTTGGTTCTCAACTGGATATTGAGCGGGGCTATATAGACGATTTCAGCGGGGAGTTATTCTTACATGATTACAAACACAGTTTTTTGGACTACAACTTCGGGATGCTTTTTCATACCCAAATGTTTTGGTTGGGCATTTCGGGACACCACTTGTCGGAGCCCAATACTTCTTTCCTGGATGGTAACATCAGCAAGCTTCCCATGAAACTTTCCGCTCATGGCGGGATAAAATTTAACCTGGGGGAGGGGATGATCAATAATTACTACAGCAACACCAGGCAGGAAAGATCTGCCTTTTTCGCTTTCAATTTCAAAAGACAAGATCCTTTTAATCAACTGGACCTGGGTGCACAGATTTTTATAGAACCGTTGATTCTCGGTGTATGGTACAGGGGGTTTCCGGTTAAATACCAGTTGCCAAACAATGAATCGATTGTCGGATTGCTCGGGGTGGTGCTGAACAACGGCATTGATATTGGCTACAGCTATGATTTCACCTCCTCTAAGCTTACTCTGGGGAGCTCTGCAGGTGCGCACGAAGTATCGATAAGGTATTCGTTTTTGTACGGCGACCCCAAACAGAGAAACAAGCGAAGTACAATTATCCCCTGCTTTCGGTTCTGAGACTTTAATCGAAACGGACGATGTCTGCTCCCAGGTTATTGAGTCTTTGGTCGATGTACTGGTAGCCCCTGTCGATTTGTTCGACATTGTCTATGATAGAAGTACCATCAGAGGACAGTGCAGCGATGAGCAAAGCCACTCCAGCCCTGATATCGGGAGAAGTCATTCTGATACCTTTCAGGGCATATTTGCGGTTCAGTCCGATGACAGTGGCCCTGTGTGGGTCGCATAAAATGATCTGCGCTCCCATATCGATCAGTTTATCTACAAAGAATAGCCTGCTCTCAAACATCTTCTGGTGTATCAATACGGTACCTTTGGCCTGAGTGGCCACCACCAATACAATACTGAGCAGGTCCGGAGTAAATCCCGGCCAAATGGCATCCGAGACAGTGAGTATGGAGCCATCAATAAAAGTCTCAATTTCATAGTGTTTGCTGGCGGGTATGAAAATGTCATCTCCTTTGACTTCAAGTTTAATGCCCAGACGTCTGAAGGTGTCTGGTATCAACCCCAACTTGTCCACACGGGCATTTTTTATGGTGATTTCAGACTGAGTCATGGCAGCCAGCCCAATAAAAGATCCGATTTCTATCATGTCCGGAAGCAGCGTATGGCTGGTGCCTTTCAGGCGCTGCACACCTTCTATGTGGAGCAGATTCGAGCCTATGCCCGAGATCTTGCCGCCCATATTATTGATCATCAGGCAAAGTTGCTGTATATATGGTTCGCAGGCAGCGTTGTAAATCGTCGTTTTGCCTTTAGCCATTGCAGCAGCCATGATGATATTGGCCGTACCGGTGACGGAAGCCTCGTCAAGGAGCATGTATGTTCCGGTCAGTTGACTCCCGTCAATTTTGTAAATCTCCTTTTTTGGATCGTAGTGAAATTTTGCTCCCAGTTTCTGAAAACCGGTAAAATGAGTATCCATCCTGCGCCTGCCGATCTTATCTCCTCCCGGTTTAGAAATTCTACCTTTCCCAAACCTACTCAGCAAGGGGCCAAGGAGCATGACTGAGCCCCGAAGACCAGAGGCTTTTTCCAGATATTCGCTGGTGTCCAGATAAGATAATTTGATGTTTTTGGCCGTGAAGGAATAGCTCTCTGGTCCTTTTTTTTCTACCGCCACCCCCATATCAGCCAGCAGCTCGATAAGCTTGTTGACATCCCGGATATTGGGGATTTTGTGGATCAAAACTTCCTCGGAGGTTAGCAGCACCGCACAAAGAATCTGAAGGGCTTCATTTTTTGCGCCCTGAGGAGTGATCTCACCTTTCAGTTGGGTGCCTCCCTTAACCCGAAATGAAGCCATTAATTACGTCTTTTTTTGCTGTTTTGATTGTTGTTTCGTCGTTTTCCGCCACTGAAATTGCGTTTTCCGCCGCTGTTGCCGGAATTGGATGTGGTAGCACCTACATTGCTCTTAAAATCCCGGCGCATGCTGGTTTCAAAAAGTCCGTTTTCCTTTACTTTATCCAGGTCTATATGCAGCTTGCCTTTGGAGAGGGTTTTGATGTCATCCAAAATGATGGCATCGTCAAAATTTTCTCTGTTCCAGGTAGAATGGAAGCTTCGCATCAACTGCCCGATGTAGATCAGGGCTGTTTCCTGCTCCTCGTCATCTTCAATTTCTATCGCTTTTTCGATAAGTTTCTCAATATTTCTTCCGTAGTGTTTGAATTTGACTTCGCCATCCGGATACCCCACTCTTTTGGGTTTTCTTCCCAATAGCTCTTTTGGGGGCATGGGAAAAGGTCCGTCAACCACCAGCTCAAAATCGGACATGATGTACATGTCGTCCCATAGCTTTTGGTCGCTTTCGCTCTTCAATTGCGGATTGAGCTGTTTCATCAACTCCACCAAAGCAAAGGCATATTCCGTCCTTTTTTCCTGATCAGGTACAGTTTTGATGTAATCCACCAGTTTCTGGATGTTTTTTCCGTATTCTTTCAAAATAACTCTGTTTTTAGGCTTTTCACTGTCTGTCATGATACCTGCATTTAAGTTTCCTGAACTTTTGTCAATATACTAAAAAATATGTACTTGCCAGACTCAAATGATTTTTGGTATCCGCAACCAAAATAATTATTCTATTATATGAAGCTTTGCAAAGCTAAGTAATAATGTTTTATCACCAAAATGGTCGAAGTGAATATGTGCTTTTCTGTTCACACCCTCGGTTTCGATAGATATCACTTTACCAAAACCGAACTTGGGGTGTTCCACCTTGTTGCCGGCCGCCAGATTATTGGTGTTGGAGGGCTTGAAATCGGGACTGGGGCTGTGTACCCTTGCCGTGGCGTTTCTGACAGGAGGTTTTTTTAATCCTACAAATCCACTTTTGCCTTCGCTTTCCCGAAAGCTACCAGACATTGAGGTACTGAGCTTTTTATTTACCTTGATAAATGTCGGATCAATTTCTTCCAGAAATCTGCTGGGTTCGCAATTCAGTAGTCTCCCGTACCGGTATCTGGTCAGGGCATAGCTTAGATAGAGCTTGTCCATCGCACGGGTAGACGCTACGTAGAATAGCCTTCTTTCCTCCTCCAGATCTTCCCTGCTTTGCATCATCATTTGAGAGGGGAAAAGATCTTCCTCCATCCCTACGACAAAAACATATTTAAACTCCAGGCCCTTGGAAGAGTGGATGGTCATCAGTGTGACCGTATCCTGGCTGTCTTTGTTTTGGTCCTCATCTGTGAGTAGTGCAATTTCCTGTAAAAATGCGCCCAATGATTTGTCTTCGTTTTCGGGGTTGTCTACATATTCCTTGATGGCATTGAGCAACTCCTGTACGTTTTCGTAGCGATTTAGTCCTTCAATGGTTTTGTCTTCATACAGTTCTCTCAGCAATCCGGATTGTTTGGCCACACTCGTGGCAGCTTCAAAGGCGTCTTTTCGCTCTACCTCTATTTTAAAACTCCGGATGGTGGTGCAAAAGTCTTCTACGGCATTGGCGGCCCTTCCGGGCAGGAAACTTTTACTGTTGGTGATGACTTCCCACAAGGGAATGTCATGTTCATACGCAGCGACCATCATTTTTTCTACACTGGTGTTGCCAATTCCTCTTTTCGGATAATTGATTATGCGCTTGAAAGCCTCTTCATCTTCATGGTTGACCACAAACCGAAAATAGGCCATGAGGTCTTTGATTTCCTTTCTTTGGTAAAAGGATAATCCGCCCACAATCCGGTAGGCTATACCCAACTTGCGCAGGGCCTCCTCCATTGCCCTGGATTGGGAATTGGTCCGGTAGAGTATGGCAAAATCGCTGTTGTTTAGCTTCTTATTGTTTTTTTCTTCAAAAATGGTAGTAGCTACCATCCTGCCTTCCTCATTATCGGACGCAGCCTTCATCAGCTCGATAAGGTCTCCGTTATCATTTTGTGTCCAGACGTTTTTTTTGAGTTGAGACTTGTTTCGGGCAATGATAGAGTTGGCGGTCTCCACAATGTTTTTTGTAGACCTGTAGTTTTGCTCCAATTTGACTACGAACAGATCCGGGTAATCTTTTTCAAAATTCAATATGTTCTGAATATCCGCACCACGAAAAGCATAGATACTCTGGGCATCATCTCCTACTACACAAATATTCTGGTGTACTGCCGCCAGTTTTTTGGTGATCAGGTATTGGGAAAGGTTGGTATCCTGAAACTCATCCACCATGACGTAACGGAAACGTTGCTGGTACTTGTTCAAAATATCCGGGTGGTCTCTGAAAAGCACATTTGTATTGAAAAGCAAGTCGTCAAAATCCATCGCCGAGGAGCGAAACAGTCTTTTTTGATAATTTTTGTAAATCTCGCCTACCCTGGGTTTCATGGCTGCCTCATCATCAGCGAGAATAAAGGGGTCATTGATATAGGTCTCCCAGGAGATCAGGCGGTTTTTGGCTCCGGATATCCGTGACAATACGGTATTGGCCTTGTACACCTTATCGTCCAGGCGCATTTCTTTGACGATAGAACGGATCAGTGATTTGCTGTCATCGCTGTCATAAATGGTGAAATTTCCCGGATAGCCTAGCTTTGGAGCTTCCACCCGGAGGATTTTGGCAAACACCGAATGAAAAGTGCCCATCCAGGTGTTTCTGGCCTCCAGCCCAATGAGCCGCTCGATGCGCTGCTTCATTTCATTGGCGGCTTTATTGGTAAAGGTAAGCGAAAGAATTTGAAAAGGATCTACTTTATGGGCATGAATCAGGTGGGCAATTCGAATGGTCAGCACCCTGGTTTTACCTGAACCAGCACCAGCAATAATCATTACCGGTCCTTCAGTCCTTTCTACAGCTTCTTTTTGTGGGGGATTTAGGCTTGATAGGTAATCCATAATCATCGTTCAAGTTTCTGCATTCCCGGAGAGGGCGCATCAGGGATTGCAAAGGTACCATTTCTTTTTGATGTACACCTGCATCATCTTTTAATTGTCCGTAGTTCACTCACTCACCCAACTATCTTTTGATTTTTGAAAGTAAAAAATAGCCCTAATTCCACTTAAACTTCACTTTGACCATTTAATAGAAAAAATATTGTGAAAAGTATAAGTTAATAATTAATTTTGTCAATAACGTAGTTAGAATGTGTCCAGGATTTCCTGACAGTAATTTCATTTTCCGGCCGTACAAGAGTTCATTCCAATTTTTACTTCAGGGCTTCAATCTGTTCTTTTTAACTAGGTTTACCTAACCTAACACCCCTATTGAAATGCAAAAAATCTTAATAATAGACGATGAAATTTCTGTTTGTAAGCTGCTCTCCGGTTACCTGCAAAAGAAAGGTTTTGAAACCGCTAGTACGATCAGTGGCAAACAAGGCTTAAAGAAGCTCCAGCAGGAACATTTTGATGTAGTGCTTTGCGATTACCGCCTCGGTGATTTTGACGGAAGTAGCATCTATCCTGAAATCAGAAAGGTGGCCCCGGAGGCGGTGGTGATTTTTATTACCGGCTATGTAAATCTTCAGGTGGCTATTGATCTCGTGAAAAAAGGAGTATATCAATATCTAGAAAAACCCCTCAGACCCGATGATCTGTTGGACACCATCAGGATCGCCCTTAGCTCTAAGGCAAAGAGCAGGCATTATCCCGAACCCCGCCAACATACCGTTGTTGCGGAAGAGCAACCGGTACTCGGGCAGGATACTTCTTCCCGGGAATTGATGAAGTCACTTTCCCTGGTAGGTCCCACAGATTATTCTGTTGTGATCGAAGGCGAAACCGGTACTGGTAAAGAATCCATTGCCAGACTGCTCCACCAATTCAGTAAGCGGAAAAACGGACCATTTATTCCCATTGATTGTGGTAGTCTTTCCAAGGAAATTGGTGCCAGTGAGCTTTTTGGGCACGAAAGGGGTGCTTACACGGGAGCATTTGCAGACAAGACCGGAGCTTTCGAACTGGCGGAAGGAGGCACTATTTTTCTGGATGAAATCGCCAACCTCTCACTGGATATCCAGGTAATGCTGCTTCGCGCAATCCAGGAGAGGAAAGTAAGAAAACTGGGTAGTGTAAGGTTGAAGGAAGTGGATGTACGTATAGTAGTGGCTACCAACGAAAATCTTATTGATAAGGTAAAGGAGGGGCTGTTCAGAGAAGATCTTTATTACAGGATCAATGAGTTTACTATTAAAGTGCCCCCCTTGAGAGAAAGGCCACAGGACCTTTGTCTGCTGGTGAAACATTACCTGGAAAAAACCGGCCGTGAACTGGATAAATCCATTTGTGGCTTAGATGAAGAGGTGGACTTTTTATTGAAGAACTATCACTGGCCCGGCAATATCAGAGAACTGAAAAATATGGTAAGAAGGGCCTGTCTGCTTACTGAAGATGGCGAAAGAATTTCCTCCGCGGCACTTCCGGCGAGTATTCGGGAGCATGAGAATAGCCTGCTGAGCGATACTGTACTTCCCGCTGCTTTTGAGGAGGCTGGTGAGGAGCCGATTCTGGACTTAAAGTCACAGGCCCATTTGGCTGAAGCAAAACATATCCGGAAAGTGCTCCATGAGGTAGGATTTAACAAGACCAAAGCTGCAGAATTATTGAATATTGACCGAAAGACGCTGTACCAGAAACTGAAACGATTCGAATTAAAGGTTTAGAATAATTCTCCCTTAAATGGCAGAGCCCAGGTGCTTGCGGTCAAAGTACAGGGTAAAGGTGCTGCCCGTTTCCTTTTCACTTTCCAGGTAGAAACCTATCTGGTGTCCAAGAAGGATTTCCCTTGCCGTAAACAAGCCCATGCCATTCCCTTTGGGTTTCGTGGTGTAAAATGGCTTGAACAGATTGGTCCGCTCCTGCTCGCTCATACCTATCCCATTATCGGCGATACGTACGATCGACTTCTGATTGGCCAGTTTTGTACTGATACTGATGACTCCATCGCTATTTTGTATGGATTCGATGGCGTTGTTGATGATATTATTCAGCGCCATAAGCAGCTTGTCGCGGTCTATTGGGTAGAAGAAGTCACTCGCTGTAAGGTTTACATTGAGCTGTATTCCCATTAATTTGAATTTACTGCGATTGGTATCAATGGCATCTTTGATAAGCTCGTTGATATTCAAAGATTTGAAGTTCAGGTCAAAACTCTTATCAAATTCAAGTAAGGACTTGATGGTTTTGCCAAGGCGCCGGTTACTTTCTTCGATAAAATCAACGCTATCCGACAAGTATTGAGGTATTTTATCCATACTCTCTTTGAGCTCCTCCACCGCCATGCCCATGCCATAGGAAAGGTTTTTTATTTCATGTACGATCAGGTGATTCAGCGATTTGGCAGCCGTGAGTTCGTTTTTCCGGATAGCGGCGGTATTCTCCTTCCTGATTTCTTCGATAGTATGCGCACTTAATAAATAGATATCCTGCTCTTCATTAACTTTATCCCCATTTAGCAATACCGGAAAAGCGCGACCTTCCTTGTTTTTCAGTAAGTATTCCCAATTGATAACATTGTCTTTTATGCAGATTTCTTTGGTAAAGCGATTACCTTCTGCCTGATTGTAGAAAAGATCGGGTACCCCCATGTCGACAAGTTCGGAAGCTGTATACCCCAATTGCTGGATGGCTGCTTGATTTGCGTCTAATATCCGGTGATCGCAATCAAGCAACAATAAAATTTGATGGGATTTGTGAAATGCATCCCGGTATAAGTCAGGACTCAGCATATTAATTTATAATTGATTACAATGCCTGTAAATCATAAATCGTGCAATTTTACCCACTAATGGGAAAAAAATACCCCATAAAGGATATTTTTAAACTGATTTGCTTTTGGAATTCTTTTTTATTCAAAAATTAAAGTATCGAAAATTAATAACATTTAAAATATTAGACTTTAAAATTTCTTCAATTTAAAAATTTGTTTTTATAAATAAATTAATTAAAAATACCATCATTCATTCGGGTTAAAACACATATTCTGGCCTGATATTTCTGCAGTTTTTATTGAAACAGGAACTTCCCTGTCAATATTCAAACCATTAACAAGACCAGTCAGATGAAAAAAAATAAAGCCAAAAAGAAATTTGAATTTTCTCATGCCGATAATCTTTTCGCCGGAATTCCGGTAAAGAGCCATAGACTTAAAAAGGGGTTTAACTTACAAGAGCCTGCCAAAAGTCCCGAAAAAAAATCTATGGATTAGCGTACCATCGAAGTTTCGGTGCAAAGTACCAACCTGATCAGTTACACCGCGGCTGGCGGCCTACGAAAACACATCGGCCAGATTAAGCGGAATGTTCACTTTTCGATCTTCCCGCATGGCCCCGATTATTCGGGGTCAAGGAATTTTTCCACCGGTTATGGGTCCACAGGTACAATGCGGGCTGCTCCTTGATATTCTTTTCCACCAGTTCGATGAATCTCTCAGTGATGCTGTGAGGAGGTTGGTTGTCGTAAGGCGGACTGCTTAATATGTGGTATTCGAAAAGATAATGCCCCCTTTTTAGTTTGCTGGTTTGCGCATAAATAACAGTCAGGCCAAATTTTTTAGCCAGTTTTTCTCCTCCCTCAAAAAAAACCGTGGGCCGGTTCATAAAGGAAGTCTGGTACCTGATATCCATTTGATTGGGTCTTTGGTCTGCGGCCAGCACGATCAACCTGGGTACAAGCCGGTTTTTGAGGAAGGTTCGTTGGAATGATTTCTTTTCGGTGATTTTTGCACCCAACCTGCTCCTGATCCCATACATGAGTTTCTCAAAAAAAGCATTGCTTATACTGGTGTATATGGTCTCACATTTATCCTGCACCTTGGAAGAAATTGCTACCAGATGCCCCTCCCAATTAAAAAAGTGCCCGCACATACCGATTACGATCTCGCCATTATTAACCAGGTCGAAAATGAGTTCGGAATTTTTTGTAACAAATCTTCTGTCCAACTCTTCTTCGCTCATACTGAGTAACTTGATGGTTTCTGCAAGTGAATCGGTAAAATTTCTGTAAAATTGTTTTTCTATCTGTTTTCTTTCCTTTGGGGATTTTTCCGGGAAGGAGTGGAGCAGATTATCCTGAACGACTTTTTTTCGGTATCCGATCAGGTAAAAGGCCAGCAGGTAGAGGAGGTCCGAAAACAGGTACAATACCCACAGGGGAAGTTTGGAAATCAACCGGATAAGAAGCATTTTTTTGCCAGCCGCATTTTTAGATGATAAAAACGAAATTCAAAATAATGAAATTATGGCGACTTTCTTGCCTAAAATTAGCTATAAATAAAGCCAATTTGTAATTTTAAGGCCTATGTCCGAAGTACAGCGAAAAAAATATTCAGATAAAGAGAAAAATAGCATTTTTGATCATGAGTTCATGCCTCACATTGACTCCATGTACAATTTTGCGTTCAGATTGACCTTTGACGAAGACGATGCCAAAGACCTTGTTCAGGATACTTACCTGAAAGCCTACCGTTTTATCAACTCCTTTGAGAAAGGAACCAATGCAAAAGCCTGGCTCTTCAGGATTTTAAAAAACAGCTTCATCAACGAATACCGCAAAAAGAGCAAGCAGCCGTCCAAGGTGGATTATCAGGAAGTGGAAACTTATTACAACTCTGATAATGTTGACTATAATATGACCTCAGATTTGAGGGTAGATGCCGTCAAAGATATGTTGGGTGACGAAATATCGAATGCGCTCAATAGTTTGGCGGTAGATTTCAGGACGGTGATTATTTTGTGTGATCTCGAAGGTTTTACCTATGAAGAAATGGCCAAAATTCTTGATATTCCGATCGGAACGGTTCGGTCCAGACTTCATCGTGCCAGGAACCTTTTGAAGGACAAACTTCGTTCTTACGCGGAAAACATGGGTTATGATACTGAGGAAGAATAATATTTGAATAGAAATTACTTGAAATGGACAACGAAAACACATCCAACAAGAGAAAATTGAACTGCAACGATGAAAGTAAATGCTTCGAGCTGTTGGAAAGCATTCTGGACGGAGAGGAAACTCCGGGCTCAAAGGAGCTATTGAATGAGAAACTGGCCAAATGCCAGCCTTGTTTTGAGCATTATCATTTGGAGAAAGTGATCCGGGAAGTCTTAAAAAGTAAATGTACCAAACATTTGGTACCCGCAGAATTAAAAGACAGCATCAGGCAAAAAATACAGGAAATCAAATAAATTTTTATGTTTCAGGGCAAAGCCATCATTTTTTCAGCTCCATCCGGTTCAGGCAAAACCACTATCGTCAAGCACCTGCTGCAGCATATGCCCCAACTGGGTTTCTCCATTTCCGCATGTACGCGGGATAAGCGCAGACGGGAAGAAGAGAATGGAAAAGACTACTATTTTCTGACCCCGGAGGAATTTAAAGACAAAATCAACCAAAATGCTTTTATTGAATGGGAAGAGGTATACGAGGGAAATTTTTATGGTACACTCAAGGAAGAGATACAGCGAATCTGGAACCAGGGCAAACATGTGATCTTTGATGTGGATGTGAAAGGAGGATTGAACCTCAAAAAGTATTTTGGAGATAAGGGGCTGGCTATTTTCGTTAAAGTTCCCTCCATCGAAGACCTTGCTCAAAGATTGCACGACAGAGGTACGGATTCCGAAGAAAGTCTGTCCAGGAGAATTTATAAAGCAAAATTTGAAATGGGGTTTGAGGATAAATTTGACGTTACCCTCATAAATGAGCACCTGGAGACCTCACTGAAGGAAGCAGAATCCCTTGTCAGCAGATTTATTGAAGAAAATAAGCTTTGAAAGTAGGTTTGTTTTTCGGTTCCTTTAACCCCATTCATATCGGTCATTTGATCATAGCAGATACCGTACAGGATCAGACCGAGTTGGAAGAGGTTTGGTTCGTAGTGTCGCCCCAAAACCCACATAAATCCAATAGCACTCTCCTGCATGAATTTGACCGTTTGAAGATGGTAGAACTGGCCACAGCAGACCATTTTAAATTCAGGGTCACTGACGTGGAGTTTAACATGCCGCGGCCCAGCTATACCATAGACACGTTGACCTATCTCACTGAAAAGCATCCGGGAAAGGAATTCTACCTTATACTTGGTGGGGATAACCTTACTCATTTTCACAAGTGGAAAAACAGTCAGGAAATTCTCAATCAGTACGGTATCTATGTCTATCCCAGGCCCGGAAAGAGTAAAAAAATAGATCACGAGCATATTCATTATGTGGAAGCCCCCTTACTGGACATTTCAGCCACTTTTATCAGAAAAACCATTCGTAGAGGCGGATCAGTCAGGTACTTACTCCATCCCCATGTGTTGGATTATATACGCGACAAGAAATTTTTCCTATGATCAGTCTTTCAGCGCTGTATTGGGACCAGTGCTTTTCCGGGTATTGATTTTCTCGTTGATTTTTCCCGCCACCAATTTACCTTGTTCCACGCCTAGTTCTATGGCTGGAAGATAATGGATGCCTCCATAAAATCTGCTGATAGCAGCCTCCGCAGCTGCTTCCCGGAATGATTTGAATTCCCGGGTTCCCAAACCGTATTTGACTTCCGTGGAATCCAAAAAATGGAAGGGCTCTCCGAGCAGATCGGTCAGGGCAATGGAGGCGGCTGTTGATATGACGCTATGGCCACTCGTATATTCAGGGAAGGGAGGAGTTTGTAAAAGTGGCAGCCAATCCTGATCCATATAGCGGTTGATGTATGTTTCGGGTCTTATCAATACACTTCTGTACTTTTCGTCCCAACAGGAAATGAATGCGTCAAAAAGATATATGGAGGTAATGGCCATGGTTTCGGCTGTTTCCTTCCAATTGAGGTTTTTGGCTTTGGAAGCAATTCCCGCTATTCCCATCCAGTGTCCTCCCGGAGTGATTTTTTTTTCCGCATACATCACGTGCCCCTTCACATTCATTTTGTATGGGTTGCAATCCCAGAAGAATGCGATCTCCTCCTGCTCTTCGGTCATTTGATTGCCTGCATCCATCACTTCCTTGGCGTCTCGGAAAAATCTGCTATCCGGAAGGGTATCAAATGGTGGAGGCGGAGGTGGGATAAACTGGTCTGCCGAGTCAAGGACGAAAGTCCTGATCGTGTTCCAATGGGGCTCAATTCCTTCAATGTAAGCAGGGGGGGTAGGCTTCCATGAACCCAGATCGGCCCTGACGGTGTATTTTTCGAACGACCGGCTCTGGTGATAATTGTCTCCTGATACGTATTCCAGAATTTCTCCTGCCACTTTTTCTCCCAATCGCAGCGATGCATCGAACATCGGCCCGGGCATACCAGCATCTTTAATCTTAGCGTAGGCTGAAATCTTGTTATTTTCCAGATCCTGCTCAGAAAATATGAGTTTTCTGGCCACCTCATAATAGGCGGCCAGTGCCGCGAGGTGGAAATTGATTTCCTCCTCTTCGTCCACAGAAACATTCAGTGGCGCAGACCCGTTTAGCTGTCCCATTAACGACTGGTAGTCTTCGGGAGCAGCCAATACAGCTACCTCGTAAGCTGCTATGGCAGGATACGCATAAATCCTGCTGGCTACCGGAGGGGAAAATATGTCGTGCACAATGATATCTGTCAGGTCCTCGTTGGCTTCAACAAGAAAATAATCCTCAGCCATCAATGCCTTATAGTTTTCATTGGTCTGGCAGGAGGACATTGCGGCCAGAAATATTGCAGGCAAAAAAAAGTCTTTTAAGTGGAAATGTTTTACCAATGGAGTCATTGTCAGCGATTCTGATTCAGGTTGGATCTAATTTGTTCGGTTTTCAGTCAGCACTTTTTCTTTGTATTTAAGGTGCTTTTCATATTGTTCCAGTATCCATCCTGCCACTTTTTTGCCCTGGTCCTGCCCTCTGGTGATGGCATCCATAAAGTGTATTCCACCATAGAGTCTGCTGATACTGGCTTCTTCAGAGGCCTGCATAAAGGAAGTAAAGTCGCGGGTGCCAAGGCCGTATTTTTCCTCCACCGTGTCGGTATAGGCGAAGTTATCTCCAAAGAAGTGGCTAAGGATCACGGCTGATGCCGTAGAAATGGTGGAGTGCCCACTCAGGTACTCCGGAAAGGGAGGTGTTTGCAGCATGGGTTTGTAATTGGGGTCCAGGTATTTCCTGATGGCCGTTTCCGGTCTGATACGGTCGCTTCTGTATTTTTCATCCCAGCAGCTGATAAACCCATCCATCAAACCAATGGCCACCAGGGTACTGATCTTCATGGATTCTTCAAAATTCAGGTTTGCTTTACGGCAGGCAATGTCGGTAATGCCCATCCAATGTCCTCCTGGAGAGATTTGTTTGATACCCACCATAAGGTGGCCGGTTTCTTCAAGAGCAAAAGGATTGCAATCCCAAAAGGCCGCAATTTCGCGTTGATCTTTATTCATCTCGAGCGCGTATACCTCATCCATCAGGGCAAAGAAGGCCGACCCAGGATCAGTCGAAAAAGCTTCTGGCGGGAGGGGCTTAAACTGGTCTGCGGTCTGTAATACAAAGGGTCTGACGGTATTGAAATAAGGTTCGACCGGAGGAAAATATCCAGGAGGAGTAGGGTACCATTTTCCCACGTCTCCGGTAGCCTGATAGCGTGGGTAGTTGCTGATTTCCCGGTACCGATCGGCTTTTGCATAGGTCAGGATTTGCCTGGCGATGTCTTCTCCGAATGCTGCAGCGGTATTGACCTCGTCTGTGGTATATCCCCAGACAATCGCGGAGTCCATCAGAGAAGCGGCAAAGGCTTCCATCTCTGAACCGGACGGCTGCATACTGGAAGCAGTATGTACCATGGCAAAGGCGGCACTCAATGCCGGAGAAGGACTTTTAGCCGCCGGAACCTGAAGTGGTTTGAGGCCATTAAGAAAACCGGCAAAGGAGGGGTAGTCTTTGTTTGTTGCAGCGATGACTTCATAGCCAGACAAGCTGGCATAGGCATAAAACCGGGCCGCCAGGGGCGGATTGGTAATGTCATGGACCATCAAATCCGTCATCTTCTCAGTAATCTGGCCAATGATACCAGGTTCAATTGCTTTTTTCTCCTTCGGACCGTTGCAGGCGACAAAAAGGCTCAGTAACCATACCCACTGGAGGGCAGGGACTGTTGTGAAATGTTGCGATACTATTCTTCTGAAATTCATTCCAATGCGATTCATTTATTGTATACCAAAGGCCCGTACCGGACCCTGATTGATACCAAACAACACTTTGTCGTTCAGGCTGAGTATGCTTCTCACATCACCTTTTATTGACAACCCGGAATACCTCTGGGTGAGATAAGAGAAATTACCTGTTCCGTCGCCCGTCAGCACCGTACCGAAATTGGCATCGTACTTACCGAAACGTAATCTGGCCCGCTCAATGTTCCCTCCAAGGATCAAATCCAGGGCCCCATCTCCATTGAGGTCCAGGCTTTCAATGGCAAAGACAGGAGATGCCTGAGCTTGCAGGGGCAGGGCTATTTTCTGAAATGGCTGATCTTTCCGGCTGATAAACAGGCTTGTCTCCAGGGTGTTGGCCATAAGGTATCCCGCTCCCTCGAGCTCGGCGCTCGAAAAAATGTTTTCCAAACGGGCATCTGCATATCCCGCATAATCTCCGAAACGCGTCCGCATCATGGATATCTGATCCAGTAACTCATCCCTGGTCAGGTAAGGGTAGGGTACCCCTTCGATATAAAAACTCAAGATAGGATCCACGGCTCCGTTGTCGTCAAAATCTTTGAAGTACATCTCTGCCGGCTCATTCTGGCTAGCCTGGACCTGGCTGTTTAAACCATGGTTTCCTACTACCAAATCAGGCAATTTGTCACCATTGACATCTGCAACATGCAGGCTGTTCCACCATCCGTTTACCGGATCTTCGAAATATGCCGAGCTTTTGTCGAGTAGTTGTTGTCCATCCAGCTCAAAAACCATAATTGGCATCCATTCACCGACTACGACAAGTTCAGCCTGCCCCGTGCCGTTAAGATCAGCCCATGTTGCATCAGTTATCAGGCCCAGAGAGGAAAATGCTTTATTCCAAAGGTTTGTCTTGTCTTCCATTTTCCCGCTGCCGTCATTGACGAGCAAAAAGCTTCCTGGTATCTCTGGATACCGTCCTGGTATGACCCTCCCCCCAACAAATAGATCTGGCAATCCATCGTTGTTAACGTCCTGTGCTGCGATAGCTCCCGTGCTGATCAGCATTTCCGGAAGAGCATCTACCCTACGTAAAAACTCACCCTTTCCATCGTTGAAATAAAGTCTGTCCTGCAGGAGGGGATCTTCCGGAAGTAGTGCGCCGTATCCGCCACTGGCAACATACAAATCCGGATGACCATCGCCATTGAAGTCAGCGATGACTGCATCGGTATCCTGAAAGTCGCGGTCTGCTTCCAGGGCTGCCGTGGGTTTTCTGATGTACTGCCCGTCTGTCTGTTGCAGGTATATGCTGCCCGATTGATCCGCGTCTCCTCCAATAAACACATCCGGGAGCCCATCGCCGTTTATATCTCCCTTTACCATCACAGGGCCAGAAAATGAAATGGGATTGACCATCAAAGGTTGTCTTTTAAAATCATTGATCGTATTTGCCGGAGATTGGTGAGGGATGGGAGAAGACTGCTCTGCCAGTAAAGGGACGATCCGCTTATCGATATCAGGTTTGCCACCGGCATCTTTCTCGAAAAGGTCCAGGACCTGGTTGGCTTCGATGTGTCGCAATGTTTCAGAAGCTCCTCCCGGCCAAATTACCTGCAGCGAGTCAACTTTTTCGCTGTCTCCGAGTCCGAAATGCAGTACGGGAGAAACACTGGATTGGTAGCCCCTGGCCGGCATTTGCTGCAACGTTTGTGATTTTCCATTTTTATAGAGGCTTATTTTTGCTCCTATGCCATGGGTATTGCCAGCATTGCCGTTTAGTTTAATTTTCAGGAAATGGTGTCCAGATAGGGAATCGGCATTGTTTTGATAGATAAAGGCCGGCTGGTTAATATTGCTCACAACCAGGTCCAGATCTCCGTCATTGTCCAGGTCTGCGTATACTGCACCATTGCTGTTGGCTTGTTGGTCCATGCCCCAGTCATCCATTTTCTTTTCAAAAATTAATCCGTCGGTATTTCGGAATACATAATTTACCAGGTTTGAGGATGGCATTTGATAGACCAGGTCCAGGATATTCTCCCGCCTTATCCCATTCTCGTTGTTTTTGAGGTAGTCGGCCATATATTTTAAAAAATCCTGATTGGTATAATCGCGGAAATAGCCATTGGTGACGTAGAGGTCCTTTAATCCGTCATTATCAAAATCCGCAAACAAGGCTGCCCAACTCCAATCTGTATTCGAGATGCCCGCCAGTTGCCCAAGCTCGCTGAAGGTGCCGTTTCCCTGATTGATATGGAGCATGTTTCGCATGTACTGGTGGTGGAAACCCACGTTAAGATTAAATTCAAATTTCTCATAATTATCCGGTGCCATCAGCAGCTTCTGCCTCCTGTTGCCCTCCGGGAGCATGTCCAGGGTGAAAATATCCTGGAAGCCATCATTGTTAATGTCTGCGATATCGTTTCCCATAGAGAAATGAGAGGTGTGTCCCATCGCGTCTGAGATCTGGTCCGTAAACGTGCCGTCACCGTTGTTGATATACAGGTAATCCGGGACGGTGTAGTCGTTACAAATGTATATGTCCATCCATCCGTCTCCGTTGATGTCTGCAATGCCGGCTCCCAGTCCATAGGAAAGAGCAACCCGAAGTATACCGGAGCTGGCTGTGATATCCGTGAATTTGTTGCCGTCATTTCTGAAAAGTTGCGGGCCGGCCGGATCTGTCGTTTTCATGATAGCGGCAGTATTGGACTCATCCAAAACCGGCAGGGACTTGGGGTTGTGGTTGAGCAGAAAAAGATCCAGATCGCCGTCGTTATCAAAGTCAAAAAAACTGGCCTGTGTACTGGTCGCATCGCTGTCAATACCATATTTGGCAGCCATTTCAGAAAACACAGGAATACCCTGCTCATTATTCCCCTGGTTGATATAAAGTTCATTTTTTCTTTTCTCGGGAGGCAGGCTACCGGAATAGCACACGTAAAGGTCCAGCAGACCATCCCCATTGACGTCAGCCATGCTCACCCCTGTTTTCCAGGGGCTCGATCTGGTGGCCACACCGGAAATTTCGCTGATGTCATCAAATGTCATGTTTCCCTTGTTGAGATATAGCTTGTTGGGAACCATATTTCCCGAAAAATAAAGGTCATCCAGGCCATCGCCATTCAGGTCTCCTGCTGCCACCCCTCCGCCGTTATAAAAATATTCATACATCAGTATGTTGGTGTTCAATCCTTCAGTGAGCGTGTTCTCGAAGTTGATGCCGGTTTGTGAGGCTGACAGTAAGGTAAATTGCTTCATTTCAGCTTCCTGCTGCGTTTCCTTGTCACAGGACTGGCAAATCGGAACAAGAAGTACCAAAACTATTAACTGTATTTTAAAGGGCGGATAATTGAACATACGAGTGATTGATGATTGGCACAAATATAAGAAGAAATGATCAGCATAGCAGTAGGCGGGAATCAGGCTATCGGAGAATATGCGCAGATCCTGTCTTAAGCACGCGCAGCAAGGGAAATAAAAAAAGGGCAGCCTTTATGACTGCCCCTTTTGTTAAAATTGAAAATAAGGTATATCAATTCGAGTATCCCGGATTCTGGATGAGGTTTTCATTTCGCTGCATCTCGTCAAAACTGATCGGCATCCAGTACATTTTATCCAGCCAGAGCCTGTTTTCTTTACCGGGATCGATCTCTATCACCTCATAGGAGTAATCGTAGAGCTCCGGATCGTAGCGGTAAATTTCAACTTCAGCTCCCGGTTTTAAGGTACCGACAATACTGATGCCATTGGGCTGCCTGCCCAGGGTTTCCGGAGCGATCATCCATCTTCTGGCATCATAGTATCGTTGCTCCTCGTGTACCATCTCTTTGCGTTTTTCATTGATGAAAATGTTCCACAATTCCTCGCCAGAGGCGGTCACGGCTGGCAAGCCTGCCCTGAAGCGGATTTTATTCAGCCAGTTTCTGGCTTCCTCATCATCTCCAAGAGCAATATTGGCTTCTACATAATTAAACACGACTTCAGTAAACCGGATATGCGGCCAGGGAATTTCCTGCCAGGTATTCTGGTCTACGAAATTAGGGTCAGGTTCGATAAACTTCCTGATATAGTATCCCGTATAGCTGCCATTCCAGTCTTCTATAGGGCTGTTTCTGGTGTCCAATCCAAAATGCGTTACCTTCTGTCCTTGAGCATTCACCACTTCATAAGTACCGGTTTGAATTTGTCCTCTGGGATCCCTGGCCTGGTTGGCACTTGATCGTGGTTTCCACTGTGCACCTTCAAAAAGGAAAGTGGCGTAGAATCTGGGCTCTCTTTCTTCGTAAGGAGCACTGGCATGATCTTCATTGTCCCAGTCAAACTCCGATCCGTCCATCATGTGATAGTCATCGATCAATAACTGCACAGGAGTATTCCCAGCCCAGTTGTTGTATCCGTTTGGACCATTATGCAGCCCGTGACGTCCACCGGTTTCCGGCTTTTGAGATAGAAAATACCGGCCAAAAATCATCTCGTTTTCACCGCCATTTCTGGAGAGTGAGTTGTTGATGTAGGTTTGGATGGCTTCTTCTCTCGGCAATGGCTCGGTCAGGTCGAGCATGTTGCCACTGGTTTTGTCCAATACTGCTTTTGCTGCAGCTTCTGCGCGCTGGTAACGGTCTGCCTGACTTCCCGAAGTATACCCCAGCAATTCCTTGTTTTGAAAACCCGAGATTACATCAGAATTGGCAGATGCCGTAGCCATATCGTGAAGGTCTGAGGCCGCATAGATCAGGACCCTGGATTTTAGTGCCAGAGCAGCGATCTCATCTGCTCGTCCCTGGGTCAGGTCACGTCCTTCCAGCAACTGAGCCGAACGATCCAGATCTTCAATAATGAAGTCTACAACTTCCGCAAAGGTGTTTCTGGGAAGGGCATAAGTATCTTCTCCCAGTTCGAATACCCTGTCTGCCAGAGGAATACCGCCAAAGTTTCTCAGCAACTGGTGGTGGAAATAAGCCCTCATGAACAAGGCCTCACCCAACAACCTGTCAACTATTCCACCATCGTTAGGGAATTGAGGATCGCTAAGGTTTGAGATGGCAATATTTGTAGCCCTCAGGCTGTTGTACATATTTGGCCAGTTTCTCGTTCCGTCCAGCCAGCCTGGGTTTTGCGGATTGGATCGCGCTTCCGTTACTGTGTTGATGTTACGGCCGGGGTGGGTAAAGATGGCTTCATCTGTCAATGATGCCAGCGCTTGTTCGCTGAATCCACCTTGTCCCAATCCTGAATACAGATCGGTGACGAAAGCTTCTGCAAGACCCGCATCAGCCCATACGGCAGATTCGGATACTTCTCCTAATGGTTGGGTGTTCAGGAACTCTTCGTTACAAGACAAGTTGAGAAACGAGATCGCCAGGCCCAAACCTAAATATTTTATATTTTTCATCATATTCAATGTTTTTATGATTTAGAAAGTTACGGACAAACCTGCGTTGATAACTCTGGCTTGTGGATAGTATTGTCCGGTAGCGTTGTCTGATTCCGGATCATATACTTTCAACTTGTCCCAGGTGAGAAGGTTAAGTCCGTTAGCATAGAACCTCAGGTTGCTGATGCCAAATCTTTCTCCAAATTGCTGGGGAACAGTATAGCCGACTTCCAGGTTTTTCAAACGGATGTAATCAGAACTCCTGTACCAGAAATCGTTTCCTCCAGAGTAATATTGGTCGCTTCTGTTGGCAATTCTTGGATATTCCGTACTTTCATTATCAATGGTCCATCGGTTTTCGTAGAATTCCAGCAGGTAGTTACCAATGTTTCCGGATTCACCGAGGCTGACCAGGGCAATGGCTCCCGCGGCACCCTGGAACAATACAGAGAGATCCCAGTTTCTGAATGTAGCATTCATGTTTACACCTCCCTGAAATCTGGGGATGTTGTTTCTGTCCAGTCTTACCCTATCCAGCGGCGTGATGGCACCGTCACCGTCATAGTCCTTGAATCTCATATCGCCGGGACGGAGTTCATTGGTGATGTCCGTGTAGTCGAGCTCTTCTGCATCAATGGCGGCCTGATTTGGGAAAACACCATCGTACAGGTAAACAGGGTTCGGAGTGTTCATGGGCTTTCCTGTAGACAATTGCCAGTCAGGTGCTCCCGGAGGCTCATCCCAGAACAGGATCTTGTTTTTGGCGTAGCCACCATTGGCACTGATGCTGTAGGAAAGGTCACCTTTCTGGCCTCTGTATCCTACGTTGAAATCAAAACCCTTGTTTTCTACCTCGCCGATGTTTTCAGCAGGCAAAAGGTTTGCAAGTCCGCTGGACTGAGGTACAGATGCATTTTTTCTCCAAAGGATGTTCGTTCTCAGGTTATAGAAGTAATCAAGTTCGAAGAATATTTGTCCCTGCAGCAGTTGCCCTTCTATACCGATGTTAGAGTTGTTTGCGACCTCCCAGGTAATGGCATTGTTGGGTACCCTGGTTTCAAACAATGTTTTGGCTTCTGTACCTTCCAGGATATGGCTTCTGAAACCATAGGTAGAAAGGAACTGGTATTCCTGAAGTGAACCATCGTAAAAGATCTGGTCATTACCCATCTGGCCCCAGGACCCTCTGACTTTGAAAAAGTCTAATGCAGGAATGTTGTTTTTCCAGAATTCTTCTTCAGATACTACCCATCCGGCCATTACGCCTGGGAAGAAACCAAATCGGGTAGGCTCAGGAAAAATATAGGAACCGTCGTATCTCCAAAGGAATTCGAAAAGGTACTTTTCCTGATAGTTATAAGCGACCCTACCGAAGTAGTTCAGACGGGCTCTTTCGAAGGCCCCACCACCATTGTCTTTTTCGGCATCACCCCCGGCAAACATTTGGTCGATGGCAGGAGAAATAAAGAACCTCCTGTATGCAAAGAAATCATCGCCTTCAACGGTTTCCTGGTTAACACCGGCAAGAGCAGTAAATTGGTGCTCACCGAATTGCTTTTCATAGGTAAAGACACCACCCAGGAGGATATTCAGTTGGTTGATATTGGTTTGTCTGAGTCTTGGTTCGGCCGGACCCCTTAAACTGGGAACCAAAACCGGCGTTACGCCATCTGCTTCAAAACCACTACCCCGCTGATACAGTGTCCAGGGTGTTTCCCACCTCTTTTGAAATCTGCTCAGGTTATCAATAGCTGCAGTTGCCTGGAATTTCAAACCTTCTACACCCGGTATTTTCACATTCAAAGCACCGTTGGTTTGGAAATAGTTTCTGGTGTCTCTGTCATATCCGGTGGCATTGGTGGTAATGACCACGGGGTTTTCACCGTTTTCGATGTCCGGTCCTGGTCTGCCGTCAGGCCAGAAGGCTGGCTCATGAGGCTTACCCCTCATTTGCATCCTGAATATGGCACCAGCTCCCCGGGTAGGGAAGAAGCGGTATTCCTGTCGGGCAAGCACACCCAATTGCAGATCTACATAGTCATTGATTTTGGCATCCAGGTTTATCCGCATGTCATACTGCTTGTATCCGGTAGCGGAGTTCTTGTAATAAGCGTCCTGATTCTGATACCCCAGGGAGGCCATGTAGCGGAGGTTTTCTGATCCGCCATTAAGCTGCAGGTTATGCCTTACCTGTGGAGACCAGGTTTTAAGTGTTTCACCATACCAATCGGTATTTGGATAATTCCAGGGATCCGTTCCGGCTCTGTGGAGGGCCAGCGCTTCAGGGCTGAAGGGTGCAGTCCTCACCTGTCCATCAGGTCGGGTATAGGTGCCGGTAGCACGGTAGGCATCAGTAGCTGCTCTCCACTCGCTGACAGGAAGTTCGTATACACTCAGGTCATTCAGCATTTCTCCGTACTGGGCAGCGTCCGCCAGTTCGGGGATTACCGTAGGTTGGGCAAAACCCTGGTTGAACTGGTAGGTCAATTCGGGCTTTCCTTCTTTACCTCTTTTGGTGGTGACCAGGATTACCCCGTTGGCAGCTCTGGCACCATAAATAGCCGCAGATGCATCTTTCAATACCGATATGGTTTCGATATCGTTGGGGTTGAGGCGGTCTATACCACCCGCTCTGGCGGGAATACCATCAATTACAATGAGTGCATCATTGTTACCCAAGGTATTGGAGCCACGGATTCGGATTCCAGCACCATCATAACCAGGCTCACCGCTTCTGTTTACGGCAATTACACCAGCCATTCTTCCCGCAATGGAATTGGTCAGGTTCATGGCAGGTGATTTGACCAGTTCTCCACCTTCTACGGTGGCCACAGAACCCGTGATGGTTTCCTTTTTCTGCTCACCATAGCCCACTACTACTACCTCGCTCAGGGCCTGCATGTCCGGAGCCAGGGTAATGTCAATACTGCTCTGGTTGCCGACAGCCACCTCCTGGCTGACAAACCCCACAAAAGAGAAGACCAGTGTTTCGTCTCCTGACTGCAGGGTGATCCGGTAGTTGCCATCAATATCAGTAACTGCACCTCGGGTGGTACCTTTTACCAATACAGAAACCCCTGGCAGGGGTAGATCGTCCTCAGCGGAGATGACCGTGCCGGTCACATCCCGGGACTGCGCATGTAAGGTCAGGCTGCTTGCCAGTAACAAGGCCATTCCCAACAAAAACAATTTTGTTTTGGGTAAATAGTTTTGCATTCTTTTATGAATTAGGTTAATAATTATTGATGTTATTGTTAAAATAACACTTTAAATTTCAAGGTATTTTTTATCATTTGCAATAGGGTGTTAAAAACTGTTAAATGCTACCGGAAGCGCTTTTATAAAAAAAGGTTGTTTTGTAGAAGAAATTACAATTTTAATACTAGATCAATGAATAATTGTTAAAAAACAGAGGGTTATTTAACAGATAGTTAAGTCAAAAATTCTTCACTTTTTGCTAAAAAAATTCTTTTTTCACGGAATATCACCGGAATCCGTGCGGATAAACTTCAAATTCCGGGGAATACGGAATTTGTTCGGATAACAGGGACGAAAAGGGGAATCCAAACTAACTGCGTAGTAATGAAGTGTGTTTGTGACACTAATAAATGTGCTGACCTATCAGAAAGAGCCGCAGGCGTGGCTTTTTTAATTAAAAAGATTTGCCTACCTTTACCAGGTAAGGTTTAATACAGAAAAGAATGGTCAGCTATTAGCTGTCTGTTCTTTATTTTTTTACAGGATTTTGTAAGCTAGATCCTAAACCTTCATAATTTCTGCCTCCTTCTTGTCGAAAAGCTCATCGATTTTGCCGGAATAGGTGTCGGTGTATTTTTGCACGGTGTCTTCCGCTCTTTTGACCTCGTCTTCGGACACCCCTTCTTTTTGTAGTTTTTTGAGCGCGTCGTTGGTATCTTTCCTTACCGTTCGAATGCTTATTTTTCCATTTTCACATTCGTTTTTCACTTGTTTTACCAGGTTTTTCCGGCGCTCTTCCGTGAGGGGGGGGATGGTTAGCATGACCATTTCTCCGTTATTCTGAGGGTTCAATCCAAGATCTGAGTTGATTATGGCCTTTTCAATTTCTGAAATAAGGGTTTTCTCCCAGGGTTTGATGGCCAGTGTCCTGGCATCGGGAGTAGTGATGGAGGCCACCTGTTGTATAGGGGTAGGATTTCCGTAGTAGGTGACCATAATACCATCTAAAAAATTCGGCATGGCCTTTCCTGCCCGGATCTTGACCAATTCTGCTGTAGTGTGCCGGACAGCCTTTTCCATTAATGACTTTGCTTCCTCTAAGTACAATTGGATCTCTTCCATGTGGTTTTATTGTTTTGATGTAATCAATGTTCCAACTTCGTTGCCTTTGACCAGGTCTAAAAGGTTATCAGTTTTGTTCATATCAAACACGATAATCGGCAGGTTGTTTTCCTGACACAAGGTAAAAGCCGTCATGTCCATGACATTCAGGTTTTTTTCGTACACTTCCTGAAAGGTAATGTTGGTATATCTGGTGGCACTTTTGTCTTTCTCAGGATCTGCAGTGTATACCCCGTCAACTCTGGTACCTTTGAGGACCACCTCGGCTTCGATTTCTATGGCACGAAGGCTGGCAGTAGAGTCCGTCGTGAAATAGGGATTGCCAATACCAGCTCCAAAAATGACGATGCGGCCTTTTTCCAGGTGCCGGATTGCCCGCCTGCGGATGAAAGGTTCACAGACACTTTCTACCTTAATGCCTGACATCAGTCTTGTAAACATGCCGTTTTGCTCCAGTGAACTCTGCAACGCCATGGCATTGATCAGGGTGGCCAGCATACCCATATAGTCTCCCTGCACCCTGTCTATACCCACTTTTCCCGCCTGTACTCCTCTGAAAATATTTCCTCCCCCAATGACTATGGCAATTTCAACTCCCAAATCATGCACATTTTTGATCTCATTGGCATACTCCTGCAGCTTTTTCGAATCAATACCGTAACTGTTCTCACCCATTAAGGCTTCTCCGCTTAGTTTAAGGAGAATTCGTTTGTATTTCATTTGGAGTTCTTTTCAGTTGATGAATAAAAAGACATTTGTATATCTACCGGAGCCATTTAAAACATAAAAGCCCGACAAATATAAATCCTTGTTTTAAGAATACTAAATCTTGTGCTTAAAATTGAAGCATTACCTGATTTTTTTATTCCATTCCCTTGCTACACAGGCAGGATCCCAACTGCCGGGATTGGGAAATCGGGCTGCCGTTTTTTTTTATTCGTCAGATGGCCGGAAGTCCCCGGATTTGAGGGCGGACGATCCGGTCCATACCGAAGATTAGGGATTGATCGTTTAGTTTTATACTGAGCTTTTACCTAATTTTGGTGGCTTGCATCAGGCCGGGATTCATCAGGGAAAGGTTCCGATGCCTGCTCCAGGATAGTTGTTTTGTTATTAATCTTCCATTTTCCCTACACGCTAATTGAACATCTTCATGTACCACCGGAAATTTCGTTATATCATATGTTTCTTTTTCCTGGTCGTTTTTGCGCTATCCTGTAAGCCAGTTGCTGATCTGTCAACAGATACCAGAGCGCGTCAGCCAATCAGTCAGGGCAATCTATCCTATACTGATACCGATGCCGGCGGAAGAGATACACTGGTCCGGAAATTGGAAAATGAAATCAGAAATTATAAGGCAAGCCAGACCCGACACTTTGACCTGATCCATACGGAACTTAGCCTTTCCTTTGACTATGCGCTTCAGTCTGTAAGGGGTGAGGCAACTCTGACCCTTACACCGTATAGGTATTTACAGAATAATCTGGTTCTGGACGCCAAGGAATTTGAGATTGATGCTTTGGCATGGATCAATCAGGGAGAGAAGCAGGAGCTCAGCTATACTTATGACCAGCAGCAAATTAAGATTGATTTCCCCAAAAAGGTTGAGCCGAACGACACCCTGTTGATTTTTATCGCATACCAGGCTTTTCCTGAAAGGGGTTTGCCCCCGGGTCAAACAGGGATTCCGGATACGAAAGGCCTGTATTTTATCAATCCGGATTCCCTCATTTCTGGTAAGCCTGTGCAAATATGGACCCAGGGTGAAACCAGCTACACATCAAAATGGTACCCCACCATAGACCAGCCAAACGAACGGCAAACCCATGATTTTTACCTGCGGGTGCCCGAAAAATATATCAGCATCAGCAATGGCAGTTTGGTAAACAGCCAGGTCAATAGGGATGGCACCAGAACAGATCATTGGCGGATGGATCTTCCCCATGCGCCATATCTATCTGCAATTGTGGTCGGTGATTTTGCTGTGATTGAGGATCAAAGTGATGCGGAGGTACCTCTTCGTTATCTTGCCGAACGCAAGTACGAAGCGGGGATCAGAAAGGTGTTTGCGAATACCCCGGAAATGATGCGTTTTTTTTCCGAACTGTTACAAGTGCCCTTTCCCTGGCAAAAATATGATCAGGTAATAGTCCGGGATTTTGTGGCCGGGGCGATGGAAAATACTACCCTTTCTGTATTTATGGAAGCGCTTAACCTGAATGCACGCGAAGCTTTGGATAGTGAATGGGATTATATCATTGCACACGAATTGTTTCACCAGTGGTTTGGAAACTATGTCACTACTGAATCATGGGCCAACCTGACCCTGAACGAGGCATTTGCAGATTATGGAGAATATTTGTGGTTTGAATACAAGGAAGGCAGGGATCAGGCAGACATGCATCATTTCAACGCGATGGAGGAATATCTCGATGAAGCGGAAGAAAAACAGGTGGACCTGATCAGATACTATCATTCGGATAGCGAAGACATGTTTGACAGCCATACCTACGCCAAAGGCGGCAGGGTGCTACACATGTTGAGGCAATACCTTGGAGAAGAAGTATTTTTTCAAGGTCTGCACGTTTACCTTGTGGAAAACGCCTTTCAGCCCGTAGAGATTCACCATCTCCGGCTGGCGATGGAGAAAGTTTCCGGCAGGGATCTCAACTGGTTTTTTAACCAATGGTTTCTTTCTTCCGGTCATCCCGAATTGACCCTCACCTGGGACCGTTCCGACCCAGAGAATGTAATTTTATCCATTGAGCAGCAACAGGACCTGAGCCACACACCGCTGTATAAGCTTCCATTTTCAGTCCGGATATATCGGGGAGGAGAGGTAGAGGAAAAAGAATTTGTTTTGGATCAGGCATCCCAGCAATTCAGCCTCGAAAACGGCCCGGAAACAGATGCGATCCTATTTGACGAGTTTCACACAATTCTGGCTGCAAAATCTCATCACAGGGGAAGTTTGGATCTGGAAAGGCAATTTAGACATGCCGCGTCCGGCCTGGCCAGGCTGGAGGCACTGGATAGCCTTACCCGCAATGTCAGGGCGGGGAGCGATACAGGTAAATGGATAGCGGCCGGATTGCAGGATTCCTTCGCTGTAGTCCGGGAGCTTGCTCTTCAGCGTCTCTCGGAAATAAGTCCGGAGCAAATGGAGCAATACCCGATCGAAAATCAGGTGCTGCGTATGGCTGAAGAAGACGCCAGCAATACGGTGAAAGCCGCAGCCCTTGAAGTGTTGGGGGTAATTGATCCTCAAAAATACGAAGGCATGATCTACCGCATGATCAACGATTCTTCCTATCAGGTGTCCGGTACGGCCCTGATGGTATTCATGGATATGGAAGGAAATCTCCCCCGCAAGCAGGAGCTGTTTGAAAGATTTGAGGGGGAGGAAAATATCCGAATTCTGGCACCCCTTGCCAACTACATCACCGACACCGGTCAGGCCCGCCATGCGGACTGGATGCATACCAAGTTGGCCGTATTGGAGGGTGAATCTCTGTACTATTTCATAGGATACTACGGAGATTTCTTTGCCAGCGTGGAAGGAGTTTCACTTGGAGGGGCCATAAGCCGTCTCGGTGAAATTGGCGGTACGCATTCCCTGCCTTATGTCAGACTGGCTGCCTTCCAGTCTCTGTTCGGTTTTATTGACGAAGAGGGGGTGTTGGATCTGGCCAGGTCGTTGCTCGAATCGGAAGCAGATGAAACGGTACGCAGGTACAAGTCCTACTACCTGGAACCCTACCTGGACCAGGAGTAAAATACTGACCATGAATGGTATAATTTTGAATGGTGAAAAAACAGGAGAATTTTTTTTATAATATTTTGAATGTTTGGCAAAAGGGTATAATTTTGCCATCCGTTATGACAGCAAAGAATTTAATACGTCATACATTGTTGTAATTTTTGGGGGAATACCAAAGCGGCCAACTGGGACGGACTGTAAATCCGTTGACTTATGTCTTCACAGGTTCGAATCCTGTTTCCCCCACTGCACCGATTGGAAAGGAAAACATTTTCCATTTCCGGTCAACAATCTGAATAATCCGATAGCATTGGTGTTGTTTTCTTAGAATAACCGGCTATTTTTGGATTCTCAATGTAGTACTAGTGTAAACTGGCTGATTCGGTTTGCATTGGATAAATAAAATTAAGCGGGAGTAGCTCAGTTGGTAGAGCGGCAGCCTTCCAAGCTGCAGGTCGCGGGTTCGAGCCTCGTCTCCCGCTCTATGCTTTTATAGGGCATAAAACTGGATGTAAAAAGCCGACGTAGCTCAGGGGTAGAGTGCTTCCTTGGTAAGGAAGAGGTCACGGGTTCAAATCCCGTCGTTGGCTCTGAACATTTCAAACATTTAATGAAATTTAATCTTTAACTAAACAGAGGATTTTCACGCATGGCAAAAGCAACCTTTGACCGTTCCAAACCACACGTAAACATAGGTACGATTGGTCACGTCGATCATGGTAAGACTACTTTGACTGCTGCCATTACCACTGTACTGGCCAGAAAGGGTCTTTCTGAATTAAGAGACTTTGCTTCCATTGACAACGCACCGGAAGAAAAGGAAAGAGGTATCACGATCAATACCTCACACGTAGAGTATCAAACGGAGTCCAGGCATTATGCCCACGTTGACTGTCCAGGTCACGCTGACTACGTAAAAAACATGGTTACTGGTGCTGCCCAGATGGACGGTGCAATTCTTGTAGTTGCAGCCACTGATGGTCCAATGCCACAAACCAGGGAGCACATCCTTCTTGCCCGTCAGGTAGGAGTACCTGCTCTGGTTGTTTTTATGAACAAGGTAGATTTGGTGGATGACCCCGAACTTCTTGAGTTGGTAGAGATGGAAGTAAGAGAATTGCTTTCTTTCTATGAATTTGACGGTGATAATATTCCGATCATTGCAGGTTCTGCACTGGGTGCACTTAACGGTGAAGCCAAGTGGGAAGACACAGTGATGGAATTGATGAAGGCCGTTGACGAACACATTCCTCTTCCTGAGAGAGCAATTGACAAAGAATTCCTTATGCCGGTTGAAGACGTTTTCTCTATCACTGGTAGGGGTACTGTTGCTACTGGCAGGATCGAAAGAGGAGTTGTCAATTCTGGTGAAGCAGTAGATATCATCGGTATGGGTGCCGAAGGATTGAAGTCTACTGTAACAGGGGTAGAGATGTTTCGTAAGATCCTCGACAGGGGTGAAGCTGGTGACAACGTTGGTTTGTTGCTGAGAGGCATCGAAAAGAGCCAGATCAAGAGAGGTATGATTATCTGTAAGCCTGGTTCTGTTACACCACATGCTCATTTCAAGGCTGAGGTGTATGTGCTTTCTAAAGAAGAAGGTGGCCGACATACTCCATTCTTCAACAAATACCGTCCTCAGTTCTACCTGAGAACTACAGACGTAACAGGAGAGATCAAACTTCCTGAAAATGTAGAGATGGTAATGCCAGGTGACAACATCACCATTGAGGTGAGCCTGATCAACCCGGTAGCCCTGGAAAAAGGACTTCGATTTGCCATCAGAGAAGGTGGTAGAACAGTAGGTGCCGGACAGGTAACCGAAATCCTGGATTAATTTTGATTTAAGTATCCTGTTTATAAATGCGATCCTGAAATATTTCGGGATCGCATTTGTTTCTTTGCCCTCAATTCACTAGTTTTGCGTTCCCTAATCGGGGGGCGGAAAAATACGGGCGTAGTTCAATGGCAGAATAGCGGTCTCCAAAACCGTTGATGGGAGTTCGAATCTCTCCGCCCGTGCAATACACAGCAGATAAAATCATGGAGAAAAGTCGGTTTACCTGCTTTCTCAGTCATGTTTTGAAAGAAAGCCGCCGGCTCATCCCTGAAAGGTGAAAAGCGGTTTCTGTTAAACCAAGTTTTACAAGGATGAACGTTAAAAATTTTGTAATTGAATCCATTGACGAGATGAAAAATAAGGTCACCTGGCCTAAATATTCATCTCTGCAAAACAGTGCTGTATTGGTGCTGGTGGCTTCATTGATTTTCGCTTTGGTGATCGGATTGATCGATCTGACCTTCGAAAATATCATGACATGGTTTTATGATTTATTCTAAAGAATATTAATAAACGGAATGGCAGATCACAAATGGTACGTGCTCAGGGTAGTGGCAGGTCAGGAAAAAAAAGCGAAGACTTATTTAGACAATGAAATTGCCCGTCAGAATCTTCTGGAATATATTCCTGAGGTTTTGATACCTTCTGAGAAAGTATACGAGATGCGTAATGGCAAAAAGCGGGTAAGGGAAAGAAACTTTTTTCCAGGCTACGTTTTGGTCAATGCGGACCTCAGCCATGGTGAAGCCAATCACGTGATTACGAGCATACCGGGAGTTATCGGTTTTTTAGGGTCAAACCAAGGGGGGGCTTCCAAAACCCCTGAGCCATTACGTCAGTCAGAAATCAACAGGATTTTAGGTCGTGTTGAAGAGATTGATGAGTTTGCAGAAAAACTAGAGACCCCATTTATAGTTGGAGAGAGCGTAAAAGTAATGGACGGTCCCTTCAGTGGGTTCTCGGGTGTGATAGAGGAAGTATTTGATGACAAGAAAAAACTTAATGTTATGGTTAAGATATTCGGTCGGAATACTCCAGTAGAGTTAAACTTTATACAAGTAGAAAAACTAGATTAGGAAATGGCTAAAGAAATCTCTGGTTATCTGAAACTACAGGTGAAGGGTGGCCAGGCTAACCCATCTCCTCCGGTTGGTCCGGCCCTTGGTTCAAAAGGGTTGAACATCATGGAGTTCTGTAAGCAATTTAACGCCAGGACTCAGGATAAAATGGGCCAGGTGCTTCCTGTACTTGTTACGATTTATTCGGACAAGTCCTTCGATTTTGTTGTCAAAACGCCACCGGCAGCGGTGATGCTTTTGGAAGCAGCAAAATTGAAAAGCGGTTCTGCCGAACCGAACAGGAAAAAAGTTGGCGCTGTGTCCTGGGATCAGGTGAAAGAAATTGCAGAGGTAAAAATGCCCGATTTGAATGCTTTTGAAGTAGCCTCAGCCATGAGAATGGTGGCCGGTACTGCAAGAAGCATGGGTATCACAGTTTCAGGAAAAGCTCCCTGGGAGGAATAACAAGCAAAAAATGGCTAAGTTAACAAAAAAGAAAAAAGAAGCACTTTCTAAATACGATCCTGGCCAACATTATTCCCTGGCTGAAGCTTCTTCTATTGTTAAGGAAATCACAAACACCAAATTTGATTCATCAATTGACCTGGATATTCGTCTGGGTGTAGATCCGCGAAAAGCCGACCAAATGGTAAGGGGAGTCGTGGCTTTGCCTCACGGTACAGGTAAGGAATTGAAGGTTTTGGTGCTTTGCAGCCCTGACAAGGAAGAGGAAGCCAAAGAAGCCGGAGCCGATTACGTTGGACTGGATGAGTACATCGCAAAAATTGAGGGAGGATGGACAGACATTGATGTCATCATCACCACCCCGAATGTGATGGCGAAAGTAGGTAGATTGGGGCGGGTTCTAGGACCCAGAGGCTTGATGCCCAATCCCAAGTCAGGTACTGTTACCCTGGATGTAGGCAAAGCAGTGAAAGAAGTGAAAGCTGGTAAAATCGATTTCAAGGTAGATAAGTTTGGTATCATTCACGCAAGTGTAGGAAAAGCTTCCTTTAGCGCTGAAAAGATTCAGGAAAACGCAAGGGAACTGATCCTGACCATATCTAAACTGAAGCCGTCTGCTGCGAAAGGTACTTATTTCCAAAGTATACATTTATCCAGTACCATGTCTCCGGGCATTGTAATCGATAAAAGTAGTATTCAAGGTATATAATTATGACGAGAGAAGATAAGAAAAACATAATTGAAGAACTTACCGAAAAACTGAAGACTACTCCGCATTTCTATATTGCTGATGCATCGGGATTCAGTGTAGCACAGGTTAACGGCTTCAGGAAATTGTGTTTCGACAAGGGACTTGAATACAAGGTATACAAAAATACCCTGATCAAAAAGGCGCTTGATAATCTGGAAGCCGATTACGAGGAATTTGCAGGTAGCACCTTAAAAGGCTTTTCCGGCATCCTTTTTTCCCAGGAAGTCGCTAACTTGCCCGCTAAGGTGATCCTGGACTACAGGAAAAAACTCGGCAGCAAAGAGAAACGACCGCTTTTCAAAGGCGCTTCAGTGGATGGCGATCAGTTTGTCGGGGAAGATAACCTGAAAGTTCTTTCCGAGCTTAAGTCTAAGGAAGAACTGGTAGGCGAAATCGTTACCCTATTGCAGTCTCCTGCTAAAAACGTGGTATCCGCTCTTCAGAGTGGAAAATCAATTCTTGCCGGACTGGTAAAAACCCTGTCCGAAAAGGAAGAAGCTTAATAAAATCATTCAAATTAGTAAATAACAATCAATTTAAATAGTAATACAATGGCAGATCTTAAAGCATTCGCTGAGCAGTTAGTTAACTTGACTGTAAAAGAGGTAAATGAGTTGGCCGCAATTTTAAAAGATGAATATGGTATCGAACCTGCCGCTGCTGCCGCTACTGTAGTAGCTGGAGGTGGAGCCGCTGGCGAAGGTGCTGCTGAAGAAGAAAAATCTTCTTTTGATGTTGTCTTGAAAGCTGCAGGTGGACAAAAATTGGCAGTTGTTAAACTGGTTAAAGAATTGACCGGTTTGGGACTTAAAGAAGCCAAAGAAGTGGTGGACAGCGCTCCTAAAGCCGTGAAGGAAGGAGTAAGCAAAGAAGAAGCAGACGCGCTTAAAAAACAACTTGAAGAAGCTGGAGCTGAAGTTGAGCTTAAATAACATTGAATAGCCAACTCCTATTGGATTTGGTTTCCCAGCAATAGACCTGACTTATCAGTCAGGTCTTTTCCTGTTTATGGACATGAAAATAATTGCACTTTTTTAAGTGTAAATTGTCCTAAAATAATAATAACTTTCACTAAAACTATATACTGCCTTGGCTATCCAGAATCAAACCGAAAGGAAAAGTTTCTCATCCATTAAGGTAGTCAAAGACTATCCGGATTTCTTAGATATTCAACTGCAATCTTTTAAAGATTTCTTCCAGTTGGATACCCCTGCAGAAAAAAGAAGGCAGGATGGTCTTTTCAAGGTTTTCTCTGAGAATTTTCCCATCAGTGACTCCAGGGAAAATTTTACCCTTGAATTTATCGACTATACCGTAGATCCCCCCAAGTACAATGTTTCAGAAAGTATAGACCGAGGTCTTACCTATTCTGTTCCGCTTAAAGCCAAATTGAGGTTACTCTGTTCCGATGAGGACAATGAGGACTTTGAAACCATTGAGCAGGAAGTTTTCCTGGGAAACCTTCCCTACATGACCGAGAAAGGATCATTTGTGATCAATGGTGCGGAAAGGGTCATTGTTTCCCAATTGCACCGCTCGCCAGGTGTGTTCTTTGCTCAAAGTAAGCATACCAACGGCACCAAACTATATTCTGCGAGGATCATTCCTTTCAAGGGCTCCTGGATAGAATTTGCTACAGACATCAATAATGTCATGTATGCCTATATAGACAGGAAAAAGAAATTTCCGGTTACTACCCTGTTAAGGGCAATAGGATATGGTTCTGACAAGCAGATCCTGGATCTTTTTGGGTTGTCTGAGGAAGTAGAGTCCAATAAGTCAAATCTGAAGAAAATTATTGGCCGTAAACTGGCAGCCAGGGTATTGAGAACCTGGGTGGAAGATTTTGTGGACGAAGATACCGGAGAGGTGGTGTCCATAGATAGGAATGAGGTTTTGTTGGAAAGGGACAGTATTCTTACAGACGAGGATATTGACCTCATCCTGGAATCAGGCGCCAAAAGCGTTATCCTTCACAGAGAAGATGTCAATATTGCAGACTATTCCATCATTTACAATACGCTTCAAAAAGACAACTCGAATTCAGAGAAAGAAGCGGTTGAAGTGATATACAGGCAGCTGAGAAATACAGAAGCTCCTGATGAAGCCACTGCCCGCGAAGTGATTCATGGCTTGTTCTTTTCTGACAAGCGCTATGACCTGGGAGAGGTAGGCCGATACAGGATCAACAAGAAGCTGGGGCTGAATATCGATTCCGACAAAATAGTACTCACTACTGAGGATATCATTTCCATCGTAAAGTACCTTATCGGCCTGATCAATTCCAAAGCCGTGGTGGACGATATTGACCACCTCAGCAATCGGCGGGTAAGAACCGTTGGAGAGCAGCTCTACAGCCAGTTTGGCGTCGGTCTGGCAAGAATGGCCAGGACGATCCGCGAACGTATGAACGTCAGGGACAATGAAGACTTTAAGCCGGTAGACCTGATCAACGCCCGTACCTTGTCTTCCGTGATCAACTCTTTCTTTGGTACCAACCAACTGAGCCAGTTTATGGATCAAACCAATCCCCTGGCTGAGTTGACCCACAAGAGAAGGCTGTCTGCACTCGGTCCGGGAGGATTGTCCAGGGAAAGGGCAGGTTTCGAAGTGCGGGATGTACACTATACCCATTATGGACGTTTGTGCACCATCGAAACACCCGAGGGACCGAATATTGGTCTGATTTCATCTCTTTGTGTTCATGCAAAAGTCAATAGTATGGGCTTCCTGGAGACCCCATACAGAAAAGTTAATGAGGGCAAGGTAAGCATGAATGTAGAAGACATCGTCTTCCTGACTGCTGAAGAAGAAGACGACAACAACATTGCCCAGGCCAATGCCCCACTGGATGAGAAAGGCAATTTCGTCAACGACAAGGTAAAGGCCAGATTTGAAGGTGATTTTCCGGTGCTGGAACCGAAGGAAATATCCTATATGGACGTTGCCCCTAATCAGATTGTCTCTGTAGCTGCCTCTCTGATACCCTTCCTGGAACATGACGATGCAAACCGGGCGCTGATGGGATCAAACATGCAACGCCAGGCTGTCCCGCTACTGAAAGCCGAAGCGCCTATCGTGGGAACCGGTCTGGAAGGAAAGGCAGCTATTGATTCCAGATCCCTGATATTGGCAGAGGCCGATGGGGTGGTAGACTATGTAGATGCTGAGCGTATTGTCATCAAATACGAACTGTCCAGCGATGAGTTGCTGGTCAACTTCAGCGACGAATACAAGTCTTACGATCTGATCAAATTCAGAAGAACCAATCAGGACACCACCATAAACCTGACACCGATTGTCCTCAAAGGTCAAAAAGTAAGCAAAGGGCAGGTTTTGGTAGAAGGATATTCTACAAACAAAGGTGAACTGGCACTGGGCAAAAATCTTCTGGTAGCCTATATGCCCTGGCAGGGATATAACTTTGAGGATGCCATCGTCATTTCTGAGCGCGTGGTGCGGGAAGATATCTTTACTTCCATCCATATTGAGGAATTTCAGCTAGAGGTAAGAGATACCAAGCGTGGTGAAGAAGAGCTGACCTCAGAAATTCCCAACGTGTCTGAAGATGCTGTCAAAAATCTGGATGAAAACGGAATTATCCGCGTGGGTTCTGAGATCCGGGAAGGTGACATTATCATAGGTAAAATAACGCCTAAGGGGGAAACCGACCCGACTCCGGAAGAAAAATTGCTGCGTGCCATATTTGGAGACAAGGCCGGTGACGTAAAAGATGCCTCGCTGAAAGCCTCTCCATCGCTGAACGGCGTGGTCATAGAAACCAAGCTGTTTTCCCGACCTAAAAAGGATAAGGATCTTCGGGTGAAGGCCAAGGCAGAAGTAGAGCAACTGAAACAGAAATACAGCAAGGACCTGCTGGCTGTCAGGGCCAAAATGATCCGGAAGCTGGTTCAGATCCTTGAAGGAAAAGTTTCCAACGGCGTAAGACACAAGTTTGGAGATGAGATTATCAGCAAGGGAATGAAGTTCAATGCCCAGAACATTGAAAACAACCTGTTTCCTGCAAAGAATCCTTACAGAGATGAAAGCAATTACAATGTTGCTGAGGAAGTTAACCTGATTTCCGATATCATTCTTGACGACTGGACGGATGACGAGCACATCAACATGCTGGTGCAGAAATTGGTAAAGAACTATACCAATACCAGGAATGAAATTTCAGGGATATTCAAGCGGGATAAGTTTACCCTTGAGGTAGGAGATGAATTGCCCGCCGGCATTGTACAACTGGCCAAAGTGTATGTCGCCAAAAAGCGTAAATTGAAGGTAGGTGATAAAATGGCCGGTAGGCACGGTAACAAAGGGATTGTGGCCAAGATCGTCCGGGATGAGGACATGCCTTTCCTGGAAGACGGATCGCCTATGGATATCGTACTCAATCCGCTGGGTGTACCATCCAGGATGAATATTGGTCAGATATTCGAAACCGTACTCGCCTGGGCGGGAAGAGAGCTCGGTAAAACCTATGCGACCCCGATCTTTGATGGAGCGAGTACAGATGAAGTGGCAGCAGAATTGACCAAAGCGGGCTTACCTCCTTTCGGCAGGACCTATCTGTATGATGGGTTGACCGGGAAGAAATTTGATCAGCCGGTGACGGTTGGCATTTCCTACATGCTGAAATTGGGTCACCTGGTAGATGATAAGATGCATGCCAGATCCATCGGACCTTATTCCCTGATCACCCAACAGCCTCTGGGTGGTAAAGCACAGTTTGGAGGTCAGCGTTTCGGTGAAATGGAGGTCTGGGCACTTGAGGCATTCGGTGCTTCCCACGTGCTCCGGGAAATCCTGACCGTAAAATCTGATGATGTTATCGGCAGGGCCAAAGCCTACGAATCCATTGTCAAGGGTGAGAATCTCCCCAAAGCCAACATTCCCGAATCGTTTAACGTTTTGGTGCACGAGCTCAGGGGACTTGCCCTGGAAATTACGCTTGACTAACTTAGAAACCATTAGGTCCTCCGGGGCCTTCAAATACAAAAACAACTATGGCGTTCAGAAAAAATAAAAAACTAAACAACGACTTTTCCAGAGTCACCATTAGTTTGGCTTCTCCGGAGTCCATATTGGACAGTTCGCATGGGGAAGTTACACAACCTGAAACGATCAATTACAGGACCTACAAGCCGGAAATGGGAGGTTTGTTCTGTGAGCGGATTTTCGGGCCGGTAAAGGACTGGGAATGTCATTGTGGTAAATACAAACGCATCAGGTATAAAGGGATCATTTGCGACCGCTGTGGGGTGGAAGTTACAGAGAAGAAGGTGAGAAGGGAAAGAATGGGCCACATCGAATTGGTGGTGCCTGTAGCCCATATCTGGTATTTCAAGTCCCTACCCAACAAGATTGGTTATCTTTTGGGTCTGCCTACCAAAAAGCTGGATCAGATTGTTTACTACGAAAGGTACGTGGTCATCCAGGCTGGTATCAAAGCAGACGACGGACTGCAATACCTGGATTTTCTTACAGAAGACGAGTATCTGGATATCATGGACAAGCTTCCGAAGGAGAACCAGATGCTTGATGATGATGATCCCAATAAATTTATTGCCAAGATGGGTGCTGAGGCGCTGGAAATGTTGCTTGCCAGACTGGATCTGGATGACCTTTCCTACAGCCTGAGGCATCAGGCAGCTACCGATACCTCCCAACAGCGTAAAGGCGAGGCCTTGAAGCGTCTGAAGGTGGTAGAAGCATTCAGGGATGCCAGAACCAGGATAGAAAACCGGCCCGAATGGATGGTTGTACGGATGGTTCCTGTTATTCCGCCGGAGTTGCGTCCATTGGTACCTCTCGATGGAGGACGGTTTGCTACCTCAGATCTTAATGACCTGTACAGGAGGGTAATCATCCGGAACAACAGATTGAAACGACTTATAGATATCAAAGCTCCGGAAGTAATCCTCAGGAATGAAAAGAGGATGCTTCAGGAGGCTGTGGATTCTTTATTTGACAACTCCCGTAAAGTGAATGCTGTCCGTTCAGACGGAAACCGCGCCCTGAAATCTCTTTCAGATATGCTGAAAGGCAAACAGGGGCGTTTCAGACAAAACCTACTGGGAAAAAGGGTAGACTATTCTGGTCGTTCGGTGATCGTTGTTGGTCCGGAATTGAAGCTCCACGAATGTGGCTTGCCCAAAAATATGGCAGCCGAACTTTTCAAGCCGTTTATCATCAGAAAACTGATAGAAAGAGGGATTGTCAAGACGGTGAAGTCCGCCAAAAAGATAGTTGACAGAAAGGACCCGGTGGTTTGGGACATTTTGGAAAATGTGCTGAAAGGACATCCGGTATTGCTCAACAGGGCTCCAACCCTGCACCGGCTCGGTATACAGGCGTTTCAGCCAAAACTGATCGAGGGTAAGGCCATTCAGCTCCATCCATTGGTATGTACCGCATTTAACGCTGACTTTGACGGTGACCAAATGGCGGTACACGTTCCACTGGGTCATGAGGCCATATTGGAAGCTTCCACCCTGATGCTTTCTTCTCACAATATCCTCAACCCTGCCAATGGCGCTCCCATTACGGTACCTTCGCAGGACATGGTTCTGGGCTTGTATTATGTGACCAAAGGAATGCGGTCTACCAAGCAAAATCCGGTAGAAGGCGAGGGAATGACATTCTATGGGCAGGAGGAAGTTCTGATAGCCCTGAACGAGGGCGCCATTTCCAAACATGCCCATATCAAATGTAAGGTAAAGGTAAGAAAGGATGATGGATCACTGGCAGATGAAATCGTAGATACGGTAGCCGGACGCCTGATTTTCAATCAGTTTGTGCCGCTGCAGGTTGGTTTTGTCAACGAGTTGCTGACCAAGAAAAAGCTTCAGGAAATAATCGCTGAAGTCGTAAAAATATGTGGGATAGCCCGTTCTGCTCAGTTTCTGGATGATATCAAGCATCTTGGATTCCAGATGGCCTATCAGGGTGGATTATCGATGGGACTGGACGATGTGATCATCCCGGAAGATAAGGATCCATTGATAGACAAGGCGAAGGCAGAGGTAGACCAGGTCTGGAACAATTACCTGATGGGATTGATCACTGACAACGAGCGGTACAATCAGGTGATTGACATCTGGACGCGAACCAACTCTAACCTGACCAACATTTTGATGCGTCAGATGGAAGAGGACAATCAGGGATTCAATGCCATCTACATGATGATGCATTCCGGTGCCAGGGGTTCACGAGAACAAATCAGGCAACTGGGAGGCATGAGGGGCCTAATGGCCAAACCTCAGAAAAACCTGCAGGGATCAGTCGGTGAGATCATTGAAAACCCGATTCTATCTAATTTTAAAGAGGGTCTGGATGTACTGGAGTATTTTATCTCTACACACGGTGCGAGAAAAGGTCTGGCAGATACGGCCCTGAAAACAGCAGATGCCGGCTACCTGACAAGAAGACTGGTGGATGTGGCCCAGGATATGATCATTTCTGAAGAGGATTGCGGTACCCTGAGAGGACTTGTGGTACAGGCATTGAAAGACAATGATGATATCGTAGAGCCTCTATCTGAAAGGGTAGTTGGTAGGATCGCCGTCCATGACGTGATCGATCCCATAACTGACGAGCTGATCATTTCCTCAGGTGAGGAGATCACAGATGTGATTGCTAAAGCCATAGACGAATCAGCAGTGGAAGAAGTGGAAATCAGGTCTGTACTCACCTGCGAAACCCGCAGAGGAGTATGTTCCAAGTGTTATGGCAGAAACCTGGCCACCGGCAGCCAGGTGCAGGTAGGTGAGTCAGTAGGTGTGATAGCAGCCCAATCTATCGGGGAACCCGGAACTCAGCTTACGCTTCGGACTTTCCACGTGGGTGGTACTGCCTCCAACATTTCTGTAGAGGCGAGCATCAATTCCAAGTTTGACGGTATCGTTGAGTTTGAGGAAGAATTGCGTTGGATCAAAACCACCAATAAAGACGGAGAAGAAGTGGCCATTGTAATGGGCCGTTCCGGGGAGATCAAGGTTAATGACGTCAAATCCGGCAAAACCCTGGTTTCCAATCACGTCCCATATGGTGCCGTATTGAACGTCACCGATGGACAGAAAATTGCCAAAGGCGAGTCTTTGTGTACATGGGATCCCTACAACGCCGTGATCCTATCTGAGTTTGACGGTAAGGTTGATTTCGAAGCCATCATTGAAGGAGTGACCTATAAGGAGGTTGCGGATGATCAGACAGGCTACCGCGAAAAGGTGATCATCGATACCAAAGATAAAACCAAAAACCCTGCTGTAGTCGTAGCTCATGGGGACGAATCAAAATCTTACAATATACCCGTAGGTGCCCACCTTTCCGTAGAAAAGGGAGAAGAAGTCAAATCCGGACAGATTTTGGTGAAAATACCCCGATCCGTCGGTAAGACACGTGACATTACCGGCGGCTTGCCCCGGGTTACCGAGCTTTTCGAAGCCAGAAACCCATCCAACCCTGCTGTGGTATCCGAAATCGACGGTGTGGTGATATACGGTGGTATCAAACGAGGAAACCGGGAGATATTTATCGAATCCAAGGACGGTGTGAGAAAGCGCTATATGGTATCTCTGTCCAAGCACATTCTGGTTCAGGAAAACGACTTTATCCGTGCGGGTGAACCCCTTTCGGATGGTGCCATCACACCGAACGACATCCTGTCCATCAAAGGACCTACTGCCGTACAGGAATACCTGGTAAACGAGATTCAGGAAGTCTATCGTTTGCAGGGGGTGAAAATCAATGACAAGCACATTGAGGTCATCGTAAGTCAGATGATGCAAAAGGTGGAGATCCTTGACGCTGGTGACACCGGCTTTCTGCAAAACCAAATCGTGGACAAATGGGCTTTCCGGGAAGAAAACGATATGATTCTCGATAAAAAAGTCGTAATGGATGCCGGTGATTCGGCTACCCTGAAGCCGGGAATGATCATCACTGCCAGAAGGTTACGCGATGAAAACTCCAGCCTGAAGCGAAAGGATCTGAAACTGGTACAGGTAAGAGATGCCCAGACGGCAGTTTCTCAGCCCACACTTCAGGGAATTACGGCTTCCTCTCTGGGAACAGAAAGCTTTATTTCTGCTGCTTCTTTCCAGGAGACCACGAAGGTATTGAGCGAGGCTGCAATCAGAGGTAAGCGGGATGAGCTGCTCGGCCTGAAGGAAAACGTGATTGTTGGTCACCTGATTCCTGCTGGTACAGGACAGCGTAAATTTTCAAAACTGATCGTGGGCTCTCAGGAGGAGTATGAAATGCTGACCGCTGAAAAAGAAAGCAGCAGCAAGAAAGTCAGGGAGACCATTAAATAATTAGGATTGCTCTTTTTGGAAAAGGGCCTGCCGACCGTTGCAGGCCCTTTTTGCTTAACGACCACATTATGGAAGACGACAACAAGAAAGAAAAAGATCAGAAGCAACAGATAAACGTTGAGCTTTCGGATGAAATCGCTGAGGGCATTTACTCCAATCTGGCCATGATCGCGCACTCCAATTCAGAATTTGTCATCGATTTTATCCGGCTGATGCCGGGAATACCAAAAGCAAAGGTGAAGTCCCGGATCATCATGACACCGGATCATGCCAAGCGTTTGCTGCTGGCATTGAAAGACAATATAGAGAAGTACGAAAAGGCTTTTGGGAAGATAGAAGGCGGGGTGGAAGTGCCTCAGTTCCCCCTGAATTTTGGTGGTACTCCCGGTGAAGCCTGACGGGAGTCGGTCTGCTGTTGCGCTTTTGCCTACAGGAGGATTAAGGCTTCAGCGTAGGGTAAATAAAATATAACTTCTTAATTTTGTTTGTTTTATTGATTTGTTTACCTTTGCAATCCGAATTTTATAAGTTTAAAAGCAGAATATTTAATTTATCTATTAATGCCTACTATACAACAGTTAGTTAGAAAAGGTAGAACCACTCTAGAGAGCAAGTCCAAGTCAAGGGCATTGGATGCCTGCCCGCAAAGGAGGGGTGTGTGTACCAGGGTGTACACCACTACACCAAAGAAGCCTAACTCTGCCATGAGAAAGGTGGCCAGGGTTAGATTGACCAATGGAAAAGAAGTAAATGCTTACATTCCTGGTGAAGGGCACAACCTTCAGGAACACTCGATTGTGTTGATTCGAGGAGGAAGGGTAAAAGATTTGCCTGGAGTAAGGTACCACATCATCCGGGGTGCGCTGGATACAGCCGGCGTAAAGGACCGCAAGCAGGGGCGCTCAAAATATGGAGCCAAGCGTCCTAAGGCTGCTAAAAAATAATATTAACCATTTAGAATAAGATGAGAAAAGCAAAACCAAAAAAGAGGTATATTCTTCCTGATCCCAAATTCAATGACACTTTGGTCACCAGGTTTGTCAATTGTCTGATGGTAGACGGTAAGAAAAGTATTGCTTACAGGATCTTTTACGATGCCGTAGAAAAGGTAGAAGAGAAAGTAGGTGAGAATGGTCTTGAGGTTTGGAAAAAGGCGCTGAACAACATCACTCCCGCTGTAGAGGTAAAGAGTCGCAGGGTTGGTGGAGCAACTTTCCAGGTACCTTTGGAAGTAAGACCGGAGCGTAAAATATCCCTGGGGATCAAGTGGATGATAACCTACGCCAGAAAGAGAGGAGAAAAGACCATGATGGACAGGCTGGCCGGTGAGATCATCTCCGCATCTAAAGGAGAAGGAGCTGCTGTGAAGAAGAAAGACGACACGCATAGGATGGCGGAGGCCAATAAAGCATTCTCGCATTTTAGATTTTAAATAATAATGGCTAAGAAAGACTTAAAATATCTCAGAAATATTGGTATCATGGCGCACATAGACGCCGGGAAAACTACTACTTCCGAACGTATCCTGTACTATACGGGACTTTCTCATAAAATCGGGGAAGTTCACGATGGTGCGGCTACCATGGATTGGATGGAGCAGGAACAGGAAAGGGGTATCACCATTACCTCTGCTGCCACTACCACCAAGTGGAAGTACCCGACGGTTCAGGGAGTTCCGAATGATGATACCAAAGATTATCAGATCAACCTGATTGATACACCGGGCCACGTGGATTTTACCGTGGAAGTGGAAAGATCTCTCCGGGTACTGGATGGCGCAGTAGCCTTATTTTGTGCCGTATCCGGCGTGGAACCTCAATCTGAGACTGTTTGGAGACAAGCGGACAAGTACCATGTTCCCAGAATCTGTTTTGTGAATAAAATGGATCGGGCAGGGGCTGATTTTTTCAACGCCGTAGCCGAAATTAAAGATAAACTGGGAGCCAATCCCGTTCCACTGCAAATCCCTATCGGAGCAGAGGACACCTTTAAAGGTGTGGTAGATCTGATCACCAATCAGGCGGTGGTCTGGAATGAAGAAGATCAGGGAATGACTTATAAGGTAATTGAAATTCCCGATGACCTGAAAGATACGGTAGCTGAGTACAGACAGAGCCTGGTAGAGCAGGTGGCTTCGTACGATGAAGCGCTGATGGAAAAGTTCTTTGAGGATGAAAATTCCATCACCAAAGATGAGATGATGACTGCCATCCGAAAAGCGGTGATCAACATGGATTTTTCTCCTGTACTTTGTGGTTCTGCTTTTAAAAACAAAGGAGTGCAAGCCCTGTTGGATGCCGTTATCGCGTATCTGCCATGTCCGCTGGATCTGCCTCCTGTAAAGGGTACCAATCCCGATACGGAAGAAGCGGTGCTCAGGCATCCGGACAGTGATGATCACTTTGCTGCTTTGGCATTTAAGATTGCCACTGACCCCTTTGTAGGCCGACTGGCATTTATGAGGGTATATTCCGGAAAACTGGAAGCTGGCTCGTATGTTTTCAATACGAGGACCAACAAGAAAGAAAGGATTTCCCGACTGCTGCAAATGCACTCCAATAAGCAAAACCCTATTGACAGGGTAGAGGCAGGAGACATATGTGCGGGAGTGGGATTTAAAGATATCAAAACAGGAGACACCCTATGTGATGAAAAACACAAGGTAGTGCTGGAGGAAATGACCTTCCCTGAGCCGGTTATCGGATATGCCATAGAGGCCAAAACCCAGGCGGATGTGGATAAATTAGGTATGGCGATTTCCAAACTGGTAGAGGAAGATCCCACCCTTCATGTGAATACCGACCATGAAACAGGTCAGGTAATCCTTCGGGGAATGGGTGAGCTTCACCTGGAGATCATCATTGATCGCCTGAGAAGAGAATTCAAGGTGGAAATCAACCAGGGTGCTCCTCAGGTAGCCTACAAAGAAGCTTTGTTTGGCAGTATCGAACACAAGGAAGTATATAAGAAGCAGACTGGTGGTAAAGGTAAGTTTGCAGATATTGTTTTTGAAATCGGTCCGCGCGAACCTGATCCGGAGACCAATGAGATCAAACCTGGATTGGAATTTGTGAACGGAATTGTAGGTGGTGTGATTCCTAAGGAATTTATCCCTGCGATCCAGAAAGGGTTTGCGGATGCCATGAAAAACGGACCTTTGGCGGGTTACCCCATCGAAGCGATGAAAGTGCGATTGTTTCATGGATCTTTCCACGATGTGGATTCCGACTCGCTCTCCTTTGAGATGGCCGCAAGGATTGGTTTCAAGGAAGCAGCAAAAAAATGTAAGCCGCAATTGCTGGAACCAATCATGGCGGTAGAAGTAGTCTCTCCGGACGAATACACCGGTCCTGTGACAGGCGATCTCAATAGAAGAAGGGGCCTGATGAAGGGAATGGATACCAAGGGAGCGGCCACCGTGATTAAGGCTTCGGTACCGTTGTCCGAACTTTTCGGTTATGTGACCGATCTGCGGACAATCTCATCGGGACGGGCTTCTGCTTCGTTGACCTTTTCACATTATGACCCGGTTCCTAATAATATTGCTGAAGGTATCATTGCCAAAGTAAAAGGAGAGAAGGCTTAAATCTATTGAAAATGAATCAGAAAATCAGAATAAAATTAAAGTCATACGATTACAGCCTGGTGGATAAGTCGTCAGAAAAAATCGTCAAAGCAGTAAAATCTACAGGTGCCATAGTAGTAGGTCCCATTCCTTTGCCTACAAAGAAGGAAAAATTTACGGTTTTGAAATCTCCTCATGTCAACAAGAAGGCAAGAGAGCAGTTTCAGCTTTGCACCTACAAGAGATTGGTGGATATCTACTCCGGTAGTTCCAAGACTGTGGATGCCTTGATGAAAATAGAGCTCCCCAGTGGAGTGGATGTAGAGATCAAAGTCTGATCTGTCCATTAATAGCATTCTAAAGCCCATGCCGGTATCGGTGTGGGCTTTTTTCGGTTTGCCGGTAGGGTCTTGTTGCTGATTGTAAAATATTCTCCTGCCAAATTCCTTTTTGCTAGCTAATTGTTTGAAAATATTCAAGTTGCGATTTGCAAGCTGGAATTAAATTACTAACTTTGCAATCCTTTAAAAGGGCACAGGTGTGTAAACTCCTGTGAATCATCGTATATTATATATCCATAGATGTCTGGAATAATAGGTAAGAAAATCGGAATGACTAGTATTTTTAGTGCCGATGGACGTAATGTCGCATGCACGTTAATAGAAGCTGGTCCTTGCGTAGTGACGCAAGTAAAAAATGTAGAAACAGACGGGTACAACGCTGTACAGTTGGCTTACGGTGAGCGTAAAGAAAAGAATACGCCCAAACCGTTGATCGGTCACTTTAAAAAGGCCGGCACTACGCCAAAGCAGAAGGTTGTTGAATTCAGGGATTTCCGCGTGGAATTCGAAGGTCAGGTGGACATGGGTAAAACTGTGATATCTGATCAGATTTTTGTAGAAGGTGACTTTGTTGATGCCATCGGTACCTCCAAGGGTAAAGGTTTCCAGGGGGTAGTCAAAAGACATGGCTTTGGCGGTGTAGGCGGTGCCACCCACGGGCAGCACAACAGGCAGCGTCACCCAGGTTCCATTGGCGCTTGTTCCTGGCCTTCCAGGGTTTTTAAGGGCATGAGAATGGCTGGTAGAACCGGAGGTAACAGGGTGAAAGTGCTCAACCTTCGGGTGCTGAAAATTTATCCTGAAAAGAACCTGCTTTTGGTAAGTGGTTCCATTCCGGGAGCCAAAAATTCTTTTGTGATTCTAGAGAAGTAAGATGATGGAATTAGCAATATTAAAACAGACCGGTGAAGATACCGGAAGAAAAGTTACGCTTTCCGAGGAAATTTTCTCGGTTGAGCCTAACGACCATGCCATTTACCTTGATGTGAAACAATACCTGGCAAACAAAAGGCAGGGTACACATAAATCAAAGGAGAGAGCTGAAATATCCGGCTCTACCAAGAAGATCAAAAAACAGAAAGGTACCGGTGGCGCAAGAGCAGGTTCTATCAAGTCTCCTGTGTTCAGAGGTGGTGGAAGGGTGTTTGGTCCCAAGCCAAGAGACTACTCCTTTAAGTTAAATAAGAAATTGAAGCAACTGGCCAGGAAGTCTGCCCTGTCTTATAAGGCGAAAGACAATAGCCTGGTAATATTGGAAGATCTGGTTTTCGATGCACCCCGGACAAAAGATTACATCAAGTTGCTTTCCAACTTGTCGCTCTCCGATAAAAAGACGCTGCTGGTAGTAGGTGAAAACAACCAGAACGTTTACCTGTCTTCCAGGAACCTGCAGAAAGCAAAGGTCAGAAACGTAAATGATCTGAATACCTATGAGCTTTTGGATGCGGATAGCCTGGTGTTTTGTGAAGGTGCATTGAGTAAATTAGAAACCCTTTTATCGAAATAAGATCATGGAGATATTAAAAAGACCTTTGATTACGGAAAAGATCTCAGCCATGAACGAACGTGGGGTCTATGGTTTTGTGGTGGAAAAGACCGCAAAAAAGCCACAGATCAAGCAGGCCGTAGAAAAAATGTACGGCGTAAAAGTCGTGGATGTACGTACCATGCGATACGCCGCCAAGAAAAAGACCAGGTACACCAAAGCTAAGATCGTTTCCGGCTACACGAATACCTTCAAAAAAGCGATAGTACAGGTAGCAGAAGGGGAAATTATTGATTTTTACGGTGAAATTTAATTGAATCAAACCAATGGCAGTTAAGAAATTAAAACCTGTAACCCCCGGTACCCGATTTAGGGTGGCTCCATCTTTTGATGAGATTACCACTTCCCAACCGGAGAAGAGCCTGCTGGCTCCTTTATCCAAGTCCGGAGGCAGGAACCATACTGGAAAAATGACCTCCAGGTATATCGGAGGTGGACATAAGAGAAGACTCAGGATCGTAGACTTTAAGAGATTGAAGGAAGGCGTCCCTGCGGTTGTGAAAAGCATAGAGTACGATCCCAACCGGACCGCCAGAATTGCCTTGTTGTTTTACAAGGACGGCACAAAGACCTACATGTTAGCTCCCGAGGGGCTGCAGGTTGGACAGACAGTGCTTTGTGGCGAAAATGCCGCTCCTGAAGTCGGCAATACCTTATTTTTAAAGGACATCCCTTTAGGTACGATCATTCATAATATTGAATTGAAGCCCGGTAAGGGTGGTGCCATGGCCCGTAGCGCAGGCGGATACGCCCAATTGCTGGCCAGAGAGGGTAAATATGTGACCATCAAATTGCCTTCCGGGGAGATGAGGATGGTATTGGGTACTTGTAAAGCAACCATCGGTACCGTATCGAATGGAGAACACATGAACGTGGTATTGGGTAAGGCCGGCCGCAAGCGTTGGCTGGGCAGAAGACCCAGAACCAGAGGTGTAGCCATGAACCCTGTAGATCACCCCATGGGTGGTGGCGAAGGTCGTTCTTCGGGTGGGCATCCCAGGTCCAGGACAGGCTTGCTGGCCAAGGGTAAAAAGACCCGTTCGCCTAAGAAGTATTCCAATAAATTTATCATCAGCAGAAGATCTAAATAAACATGGCACGTTCATTAAAAAAAGGCCCTTATATAGAACATCATTTGGCAAAGAAAGTGGATGTGATGAACGATTCCGGAAAGAAATCCGTAATCAAGACCTGGTCCAGGAGATCGATGATCTCTCCGGACTTTGTGGGACACACCTTTGCAGTGCATAATGGAAACAAATTTATCCCTGTATTTGTGACGGACAATATGGTCGGTCACAAGCTGGGTGAATTTGCACCTACCAGAAATTTCCGTGGACACATTGCCAAAAAAGATAAAGGAAAGAGATAATCATGGAAGCAATCGCAAAATTAAAAAATGTTCCTACCTCTCCCAGAAAAATGCGTCTGGTTGCGGATCTGGTAAGGGGTAAAAAAGTAGGCCAGGCACTGAGTATCCTGAAATATACGCCTAACCATGGCGCCATTAGATTGGAAAAGTTGTTGTTATCAGCTATCGCCAACTGGCAGGCAAAAAACCCTGATGAGAAACTGGAAGAAGCTGAATTGTACGTAAAAACCATCGCCGTCGATGGTGGCAGGATGTTGAAAAGGCTTCGACCTGCACCCCAGGGTAGGGCCCATAGGATCCGTAAAAGATCAAATCATGTAACGCTTATCGTAGACTCTCTTGCTGAGGACGTTACCGCTGATATTGTTGAATCAAACGAAAATGAAGACTAAAATATGGGACAAAAAGTAAACCCAATTGGTTTAAGGCTTGGTATCATTAAGGGTTGGGACTCTAACTGGTATGGTGGACGGGATTTCGCTGATAAGCTTTATGAAGACCAGAATATCAGAAAGTATGTTTTTGCCAGGATCCCTAAAGGGGGCATTTCCAAGGTAATTATTGAAAGGACGCTGAAGAGAATAACCCTTACCATCCAGACGGCCCGCCCCGGAGTGGTTATTGGTAAAGGTGGTTCTGAAGTAGATAAACTCAGAGAAGAGTTAAAGAAGCTCACCAATAAGGATGTACAGATCAATATTTTTGAGATCAAACGTCCGGAGCTGGATGCAAAGCTGGTAGGAGAATCCATAGCACAGCAGTTGGAAGCGAGGATTTCCTTCCGAAGGGCCATGAAGCAATCCATAGCCGCTACCATGAGGGTAGGTGCAGAAGGGATCAAGGTCAAGCTTTCAGGAAGACTTGGTGGCGCAGAAATGGCAAGGTCTGAGATGTATAAAGAAGGAAGGATACCTTTGCATACCATCCGTGCCGATGTAGACTATGCCTTGTCAGAGGCACAAACGGTGTATGGTAAAATTGGTATCAAGGTTTGGATCTTCAAGGGTGAAGTTTATGGGAAGAGAGATCTTTCTCCTAATCTAAGCAGCGGCAGCGATGCCAAAGGCAATGCGCCAGCTGGAAACAGGAGAAGGAGAGAAGGTGGACCCAAGAGAAGAAAAAGAAACAACTAAACATCTTTAACTGAGCAATCATGTTACAGCCAAGAAGAACGAAATTTAGAAAGATGCACAAGGGGAGGATCAAGGGAATAGCCCAGAGGGGCCATACCCTGGCCTTTGGCAATTTTGGAATCAAATCCCTTGAGCCTGGATGGATCACCTCCCGACAAATAGAAGCTGCCCGTATTGCCATGACGAGAGCCATGAAACGGGAAGGGCAGGTTTGGATCCGTATTTTTCCAGATAAGCCGATCACCAAGAAGCCCGCAGAGGTAAGGATGGGTAAAGGTAAAGGAGCTCCCGAATACTGGGTAGCTGTAATCAAGCCGGGAACAATCCTTTTCGAGGCTACAGGTGTACCTGTAGAAGTAGCTCAGGAAGCGTTGAGATTAGCCCAACAGAAACTTCCTGTAAGTACCAAGTTTGTTGTACGTAGAGATTACGTTGGATCATAAAGCAATGAAAAATTCAGAAATCAACGCTCTTTCGGAGAGCGAAATCACAGCACGCATCGCTGCGGAAAAGGAGAACCTGACAAAACTGCGTTTTGCGCATGCAATCTCTCCTATAGAAAATCCTAATAGAATCAAAGAATCAAGGCGTTTGGTCGCAAGGTTGAAGACTTTTTTACGAGCCAAACAACTAGCTAAATAACAAAGAAAATGGCTACTACAGAAAGAAACCTTCGTAAAGAAAGAATAGGTAAGGTAGTTAGCAACAAGATGGATAAGTCCATTACCGTAGCTGTGGAGAGAAGAGTAAAACATCCCATGTACGGTAAATTTGTTGGTAAGACTACCAAATTTACGGCTCATGACGAAAACAATGATTGTAACCCGGGCGACCTGGTTAAGATCAGTGAGACGCGTCCGCTGAGTAAGAATAAACGTTGGAGATTGGTCGAAATAATAGAAAGGGCGTTATAAATCATGATACAGCAAGAATCCAGATTAAGCGTAGCGGACAACTCAGGTGCCAAAGAGGTGCTTGTCATCCGCGTTTTAGGGGGTACCAAAAGAAGGTATGCCTCTATTGGAGACAAGGTTGTCGTGAGTGTTAAATCGGCCATTTCGTCCAGTAACATGAAAAAAGGCACTGTTTCCAAGGCAGTAATAGTAAGAACCAGAAAAGAGGTCCGTAGAAAAGACGGTTCATACATCCGGTTTGAAGATAATGCGGCCGTACTTTTGAACAACAACGATGAACCCAGAGGTACCCGTATTTTTGGCCCTGTGGCCCGGGAACTGAGGGAGAAGCAGTTTATGAAAATTGTATCACTGGCCCCTGAAGTATTGTAAACATGGAAAGAAAATTTAACAAGCAACCTAAATTGCATATCAAATCCGGCGATACCGTATTGGTAATTTCCGGTGATGATAAAGGCAAAAAAGGGAAAATCCTTTCTGTTGATCAGGCCAAAAGAAGGGCGATCGTGGAAGGGCTGAATATGGTAACCAAGCATGTGAAACCTACTGCAAACTCACCTCAGGGAGGAATTGAGAAAAAGGAGGCGCCCATACACATCAGTAATCTGAAATTGGTAGATCCCAAAACCGGTGAAGCTACCAGGATCGGCAGAAAGAAAAACGAAGACGGAAAGTTAGTAAGGTATTCTAAGAAAACCGGGGAGGTGATCAATGGCTAAACCTAGATTAAAAGAAAAATTCGATAAAGAAATCACTTCTGAATTGAAAGAAAAGTTTCAATTCTCCAGTGTCATGCAGGTGCCCAAACTTACCAAGATTGTGTTGAACAAGGGTATTGGCGCGGCCGTAGCGGATAAGAAGCTGGTAGACCAGGGAGTGGAAGAGCTGTCCATGATTACCGGACAGCGTGCCGTGGCTACCAAGGCCAAGAATTCCATATCTAACTTTAAGTTAAGAGATGGCATGCCGATTGGTGCTAAAGTTACGCTGAGAGGTGACCGCATGTATGAATTTCTGGACAGGCTGGTCAGTATTGCACTGCCTAGGGTAAGGGATTTCAAGGGGATTTCTGACAAGGGTTTTGACGGTCGGGGTAACTATACTTTGGGCGTCACCGAGCAGATAATATTTCCGGAGATCAGTATTGACAAGGTGAACAGGATATCCGGTATGGACATTACCCTGGTGACCAGTACCAATAGTGATGAGGAAGCATATGCTTTGCTGAAATCACTGGGACTGCCTTTCGTGAATAAAAATAAAGAAGAATAGTAATGGCAAGAGAATCGATAATAGCCCGAGAGAAAAAGAGAGAGCGCATGGTAGCTAAATATGCCAAGAAACGCGCTGAACTAAAAGCTGCCGGTGATTATGAAGCACTGGACAAGCTTCCCAAAAATGCTTCTCCGGTGAGGCTTCATAACCGATGTAAGCTTACCGGCAGACCAAAAGGATACATGAGAAAATTCGGTATCAACCGGGTGACTTTCAGAGAGATGGCTTCAGCAGGTAAAATTCCGGGTGTGACCAAGTCTAGCTGGTAAAAATTATATAATAGTTTTTATTCTAATTTTCATTGTGTAACTTTGCAGGCCCATTAGGGTTTTGCAGTTAGACTAATACAAATATGACTGATCCAATAGCTGATTATCTAACCAGGCTGAGGAATGCCATAAAGGCCTCTCACCGGATAGTAGAAATACCTGCTTCCAATATGAAAAAAGAACTTACAAAAGTTCTTTTTGATAAAGGTTACATACAAAATTACAAATTTGTTGAAGATGGCCCACAGGGCACCATCAAGATTGCGTTGAAATACAATCCACATACAAAGGAAAATGCAATCGTCAACCTTTCCCGTATTAGTAAGCCAGGTTTGAGAAAATATGCAGGCAAAGACTCCCTTCCGAGAGTAATCAACGGTCTGGGGATTGCCATAATTTCCACCTCTAAGGGGGTGATGACTGACAAAGAAGCCCGTGTCGAAGGCGTGGGTGGAGAAGTGCTTTGTTACGTTTATTAATAAATTGATATGTCTAGAATAGGTAAAAAACCGATAAATATACCCGCGGGTGTGACTGTAGACGTTTCTGATCACAATCAGGTAACTGTTAAAGGTCCCAAAGGTACACTGGTACAGGAGGTAGATCCTGATATATCAGTAAAAGTTGAAGACAATCAGGTGGTGTTAGTAAGACCTACTGATTCTAAACGTCATAAATCTCTTCATGGACTTTTTCGTTCTCTGGTCAACAATATGGTTACCGGCGTACATGAAGGATACAAAAAAGAGCTTGAGCTTGTAGGTGTAGGTTATAAGGCCACCAACCAGGGCCAGGTTCTGGAGCTTTCTCTGGGGTACTCTCACAATATCTTTTTTATGGTACCAGAGGAAATAGGGGTCAAAACCGAAACTCCCAAAGGTAAAAATCCAATGATTTCCTTGGAAGGTATCAATAAGGAATTGATCGGTCAGGTTGCTGCAAAGATCAAATCCTTGCGTAAAGTTGAGCCTTTCAAAGGTAAGGGTGTACGATTTGCGGGAGAGCATATTAGACGTAAAGCTGGTAAAACTGCTGCTAAAAAATAATTAGAAGATGGCGTTTAAGAAAAAAACAAGAAGACTGAGAATAAAGAAGGGCATCAGGAGAAGAATTTCCGGTACCGATGCCAGGCCAAGACTTTCTGTATTCAAGAGCAATACAGGAATATACGCACAGTTGGTCGACGATCTGAAAGGTCAGACACTGGCGGCCGCTTCTTCAAAGGAATTGGGTTCCACAAAAAATATCAATATATCTGTCTCTAAGGAAGTTGGTAAGAAACTCGCAGAGAAAGCCGTAGCCAACGGATTGAATGAAGTTGTGTTTGATAGAAGCGGCTATCTTTATCATGGAAATGTAAAAGCTTTGGCGGATGGAGCCAGAGAAGGAGGCCTTAAATTTTAAGCATTATGAGCCAAACAAGCAAAAAACCCATTCGGGCTACAGATACAGAATTAAGTGAAAAAGTAGTTGCCATTAACAGGGTAGCGAAAGTAGTGAAAGGTGGACGAAGGTTCTCTTTCTCAGCGATAGTGGTAGTAGGAGACGGAAAAGGAGTAGTTGGTTTTGGCCTGGGCAAGGCCAATGAGGTCACCGATGCGATCACAAAAGGTGTGGAAGATGCCAAGAAAAACCTTATTCAGGTACCCCTGCTTAAAGGTACTATTCCTCACGAACAGCTTGGTAAGTATGGTGGAGGTCTTGTCTTGATCAAGCCTGCCGCACCTGGTACAGGTGTGTTGGCCGGAGGTGCAATGCGTGCCGTTTTGGAAAGCGCCGGATATACCGATATCCTCGCAAAATCGAAAGGTTCGTCTAACCCTCACAATGTGGTAAAAGCGACCATAGATGCGCTGGTTAACCTCAGGGACGCCATTGCTGTATCACAGCAAAGAAGGGTGAAATTATCTAAAGTTTTTAATGGTTAATAAGATGGCTAAGGTTAAAGTTACTCAAATCAGAAGCATAATTAAGCGTCCTAAAAACCAAAAAGCTACCATTGCTGCCTTGGGATTAGGTAAGATCAATAAGTCTGTAGAGGTAGAAAATACCCCTCAGATGCAGGGAATGATCAGAAAAATCAGCCATTTAGTAACGGTTCAGGACGCTTAAGGTAATGGGAAGCGAGGCGCACTTTATGTTCGCTGTAAAATATTCGTACGATGGAATGCCGCATGTCTCCTAGCTCAGTCAGGGAGCGATAAGCATGCCGGATTTTATCAGACAGTTAAGAAACAACTATAAACCGATGAAATCGACACGATCAAAAATATCATTAAACGCACAGTGCAATGAATATTTTAACCGTCAAAGATTCCATGTGGCCGTTTAAAGACAATTATATACAAATGAAATTACATACACTAAAGCCAGCCGAAGGTTCTATCAGGAACAGAAAAAGGATCGGTAGGGGCCAGGGCTCCGGCAGGGGAGGCACATCCACAAGGGGGCACAAAGGTGCCAAGTCCAGATCCGGTTACAAAACCAAATTAGGTTTTGAGGGTGGTCAGATGCCTTTGCAACGCAGGGTGCCCAAATTTGGTTTTACCAATCACAATAAGGTGACGTATCAGGCAATCAACCTGGATACAATTCAGGAATTGGCCGACAACCTGAAGATAGACACCGTAGATTTTGCTGTTTTAAAGCAAAATGGCCTTGTTTCCAAAAAAGATCTTGTAAAAGTGCTTGGAAGGGGCGAACTTACATCTAAAGTAAATGTAAGTGCCCACAGCTTCTCCGCTACTGCCATTGCAGCGATTGAAAAGGTTGGAGGATCTGCAAATAAGATTTGATACATGAAAAAGTTTATCACAACAGTAAGGAACATCTTTTCGATAGAGGATTTGAGAATCCGGATAATGAATACGATAGGTTTGCTTATCGTATTCAGAATTGGATCTTTTGTGGTCCTTCCCGGTGTTGATCCGAGTCGTCTTGGTGAAGCCGCCTCCGGTATTTTCGGATTGATAGATACCTTTCTTGGCGGTTCTTTCAGTAGGGCTTCCATATTTGGGCTTGGAATCATGCCCTATATTTCTGCTTCAATTGTACTGCAATTGTTGACTGTTGGGGTACCTTATTTCCAGAAATTACAAAAAGAAGGCGAGTCCGGGCGTAAGAGAATCAATCAGATCACCCGTGTTTTGACCATATTGATCACCTTCGCACAAGGGATTGGCTACATCACCGCCACCATCCCTGATGAAGCCATTCTGATCGATAAAACCCTATTTATGGTGTCAGCCCTGGTATTGCTGACATCAGGAACCATGTTCTGTATGTGGATTGGAGAGAAAATTACCGAAAAGGGAATCGGTAATGGTATCTCCATGCTCATCATGATCGGTATCATTTCAGCCTTGCCAGGTGCGATTATTTCGGAAAGTCTGTCTAAAGGTGGCGGAGGTATTCTGCTGCTGATCCTGGAAGCAGTGATTTTATTCTTCGTGGTTGTGGGCGTCGTTGCGTTGACCGAAGCGGTGAGAAGGATCCCGGTACAGTATGCCAAGCAGGTAGTGGGCGGTAAAGTGTATGGCGGACAACGCCAGTACATACCCATTAAGGTGAATGCATCTGGTGTTATGCCCATTATATTTGCACAGTCACTGATGTTTCTTCCTGCCCTGATCGCACAGATCTGGGCCGATTCAAGTGATATAGCCGCGTACATTGGCACCACTTTCAGTGACTTTACCTCCTGGCAGTACAATTTGGTTTTCGCATTGATGATCATATTGTTTACCTTTTTCTACACCGCTATCACGGTTAACCCGGAGCAAATAGCGGAAGACATGAAAAGAAACGGTGGTTTTGTTCCTGGCATCAAACCTGGTGCACCCACTGCTGAATTTATTGACAATATCATTTCAAGGATCACGTTGCCAGGCTCAATTTTGCTTGCGCTTGTTGCGATCATGCCGGCCTTTGCAATAATTGCCGGAGTAAGCAGCGAATTTGCGCAATTTTACGGCGGTACATCCCTGTTGATTATGGTGGGGGTTATCCTTGACACATTGAGGCAGATAGAGAGCTACTTGTTGATGAGGCATTACGAGGGCATGATGAAAAGTGGGAATATGAAAAATGATCCTTCTAGTTACGCTGTAGCTTAAATATGATACAGTTTAAGACTGAAGAGGAAATTGAAATCATAAAAGAAAGTGCGCTGATCCTTGGAAAGGCGCATGGCGAGGTAGCCAAACATGTAAAGGAAGGAGTAAAGACTGCTTCTTTAGATAAAATTGCTGAAGAATATATCCGTGATCACCAGGGAATCCCCTCATTCAAGGGATACAATGGTTTTCCGGCATCACTGTGTATTTCCGTAAACGAAGTGGTCGTTCATGGATTTCCCAGTCAGTATGAATTGAAAGATGGCGATATAATCTCAATAGATTGTGGAGTCTTTCACCGAGGTTTTCATAGCGATTCCGCTTATACTTACCCTGTTGGTGAAGTTTCTCCCAAAGTTATTGCATTACTTAAGGCTACCAGGGAATCCCTGTATGTAGGGATCGAAAAGGCCGTTTTCGGTAATCGTGTAGGCGATATCGGTAATGGTATTCAGAAATTTGTTGAGGCAAAGGGTTACACGGTAGTCAGAGAGCTTGTTGGTCACGGTGTTGGTAAGCAACTCCACGAGCCACCTGAAGTACCCAATTGGGGTAAACGAGGTAGTGGAGCAAAACTGAAAGAAGGGATGGTCCTGGCTATTGAGCCTATGGTTAACCTGGGCACGCGAAACGTGGTTCAGGAAAGAGATGGCTGGACTATCAGAACTGCAGACCGCAAGCCATCAGCTCATTATGAACATACGGTGGCCATATTTGAGGACCGAACGGAGGTTTTGACAACGCATCAGTACATAGAAGAGAATTTTAAATTTTAATTATGGCGAAACAGGCATCAATAGAGCAGGACGGTACCATAGTAGAAGCATTGTCCAATGCAATGTTTAAGGTAGAGCTCGAAAATGGTCATCAACTTATCGCTCATATTTCCGGGAAAATGCGGATGAACTATATAAAGATTCTGCCCGGAGACAAGGTGAAGCTGGAAATGTCCCCTTATGACCTGTCCAAAGGACGGATCGTTTACCGGTACAAGTAAAAAAGGTGAGACCATTTGATTTAAAGACTGAGCCAAGGGTTGGGTTTAAAAATATTTTCAGTCGGGGAGGAAAACAAGGGGATGAATCATCGCCGATCGCCTGTCACTGACGAGTATCTCCGGCAAAATGGGTAACGGAATTAAGAAAACGTATAAAAAACATGAAAGTTAAAGCATCTATTAAAAAAAGAAGTGTTGACTGTAAGGTGATCCGCAGAAAGGGAAAGCTTTACGTGATCAACAAGAAGAATCCTAAGTTTAAACAAAGACAAGGTTAAGTACTATGGCTAGAATTGCAGGTGTCGATATACCGGACAACAAACGTGGTGAAATAGGCCTTACTTATATTTTTGGTATTGGCAGAAGCACTGCCAGGGCCATTTTGAATAAGGCTGGTATTTCTCTGGACAAAAAGGCCGGAGAATGGGATGATGATGAATCTACAGCTATCAGAAATATCATCGCTGAAGAGCACAAGACAGAGGGCGTGCTCAAATCTGAGGTACAGTTGAGTATTAAAAGACTCATGGATATTGGTTGTTACAGGGGTTTAAGGCACAGAAAAGGATTGCCTGTCCGCGGTCAGAAAACCAAGAATAACGCCAGAACCAGAAAAGGTAAGAGGAAGACTGTTGCCAATAAGAAGAAAGCGACTAAATAAATCCTGACATAGATTATGGCTCAGAAAAGAAACGAAAAGACAAAAGCTAAAAAGCGGGTTGTTAAGGTTGAAGCAGTGGGACAAGCCCACATCAAAGCTTCTTTCAACAATATCATTATCTCAATTACCAACAATTCCGGTCAGGTGATTTCCTGGGCGTCTGCTGGTAAAATGGGATTCAGGGGTTCTAAAAAGAATACGCCTTATGCTGCTCAGATGGCTGCTCAAAACTGCGGACAAGTAGCCTATGACCTGGGTTTGAGAAAGATCGAGGTATTTGTGAAAGGTCCGGGAGCAGGCAGAGAATCTGCTATCAGAACCCTCCAGAATGTGGGTTTGGATGTAACGACCATTACCGATGTTACACCATTACCGCACAATGGTTGTCGTCCTCCCAAACGCAGAAGAGTTTAATTTAAAGAAAAATAAGCATGGCTAGATATAGAGGTCCAAAAGCAAAAATTGCCAGAAAATTTGGCGAGCCCATAGAAGGGCAAAGCAAAGTGCTTCAGAAGAAAAATTATCCTCCTGGAATGCACGGTAGGGGCAGAAGGAAAAAGCAGTCTGAATTTGCCATCCAGTTGATGGAAAAGCAAAAAGCCAAGTATATCTATGGCGTTTTGGAAAGGCAATTTGCCAAGATGTTTAACATTGCTTCCAGGAAGAAAGGTGTTACCGGTGAAAATCTGTTGCAACTTTTGGAAGGCAGATTGGACAATACTGTTTTCCGTTTGGGTATCGCTCCTACCAGAAGAGGAGCGAGACAATTGGTTTCACACAAACATATTCTTGTAAATGGGAATGTGGTCAACATCCCGTCTTTTCTGTTGAAGCCCGGTGATGTGGTAGCTGTAAGAGAGAAATCAAAATCACTGGAAGCGATTACCGAAAGTCTTAGAGGAAGAGGAACAACCAGGTACAGTTGGTTGGAGTGGGACAATGGTTCCCTGAGCGGAAAGTTTGTTAGTGTTCCCCTAAGGGAAGATATCCCGGAGAACATAAAAGAGCAACTGATCGTCGAACTGTACTCTAAGTAATCATATTCATTCCTAAAAAAAGAATTAAAGATATGTCCATATTAGCATTTCAAATGCCAGAGAAGGTGGTAATGGAAAAGGCAGACGATTTTCATGGTCTGTTTACCTTCAAACCACTTGAAAAAGGATACGGGGTAACCATTGGAAACGCCCTCAGAAGGATTCTTTTGTCTTCACTGGAGGGATATGCCATTACCACGGTAAAATTGCCTGGTGTGGTGCATGAATTTTCCAGTATAGAAGGAGTGGTCGAAGACGTTACTGACATCATCCTGAACCTCAAGCAGGTCAGATTCAAGAAAATCCATGATGCCATCGACAACAAAATTTCCGTAGAGGTAAAGAACAAGGATGTTTTTACCGCTGGTGATATTGCCAAATTTACCACCTCATTTGAAATTTTGAATCCTGAATTGGTCATATGTCATCTGGACGATTCCAAATCGTTGGAGGTGGAGCTTAGTGTTGATAAGGGCAGAGGGTACCTTCCTGCGGAAGAGTCCAAGCCAAAAGAGCAACTCTACGGTACGATTTCTGTTGATGCGATTTTTACACCCATCAAAAACGTTAAATACAGAATTGAAAATACCCGTGTAGAACAAAAGACCGATTATGAGCAACTCATCATGGAGGTCAGCACGGATGGGTCTATTCATCCTGAAAAAGCCTTGCAGGAATCTGCCAAGATTCTGATCCAGCATTTCATGCTGTTTTCGGACCAGACCATGGTGATCGATGCACCTGGCAGCGGGGCAATCGAACCCATAGACGAGGAGTATCTTCACATGAGAAAATTGTTGAAGACTTCCCTCAGTGACCTGGATCTTTCTGTAAGGGCCTACAATTGCCTCAAAGCGGCAGATGTAAAAACCCTGGGTGATCTGGCCAAACTGGAGATTTCCGACATGATGAAATTCAGAAACTTTGGAAAGAAGTCCCTGGCAGAATTGGAGCAATTGATCCAGGAAAAAGGCCTCACTTTTGGTATGGATCTTTCTAAGTATAAACTTGATGAAGAATAATTAAAATGAGACACGGTAAAAAATTTAACCATTTAGGTAGAACCGCCTCGCACAGAAAGGCCATGCTTTCAAATATGGCCATGTCTCTCCTGGAACACAAGCGGATCACTACTACCCTCGCCAAAGCCAAGGAGCTGAGGAAATATATCGAACCTTTGATCACCAAGGCCAAAGAAGATACCACCCACAACAGAAGGGTAGCGTTTGGATATCTGAAGAATAAAGAAGCCATCAAAATCCTTTTTGGTGAAGTAGTGGAGAAAATCGGGAACCGACCCGGTGGCTACACGCGGATCATCAAGACAGGCTTCAGACTCGGAGACAATGCGGAAATGTGTATCATTGAGTTGGTAGATTACAATGAATTGTTGCTGAAAGAAGATCAGCCTGTCAAAAAATCCGGCCGCAGAAGAAGCAGGAGAGGTTCTGGAAAAGGTAGTGATTCGGCTAATGTACCTGTAGCTGAAGAAGTTAAAGAAGAAGAAAAGCCAAAGTCGGGTAAAAAGGCAAAGGATACTGAAGAAGCTAAGGCTTCCGAAGATGCAGAAAAGAAGCCTGCAGATAGTGCGCCCGAGTCACCTGAAGCTTCGGCTGAGGAGGATTCAGACAAGAAAGATGAAGACAAAAAGTCTGAGTAATCTATGGTTTATCGGATAAATAGAATTTGGGATTGAGCAATTGTTCAATCCCTTTTTTATGCCCTTTTATTTAAATGCTTTCTACTACTTATGATAAATTTCTTAAATTTGCCTATCAAAAATTGATATGAACAAGAAAAAAGCCACCCTCCTTTTAGCAGATGGAACCGTATTTACCGGTAGTTTAGTAGGTAGTCATGGTACAAACGGTGGAGAAATTTGCTTCAACACCGGCATGACCGGTTATCAGGAAATTTATACCGACCCCTCATATACCGGGCAAATAATCGTCAACACCACCGCTCACATAGGGAATTATGGGGTAATCGATGAAGATGCAGAATCTGATAAACCCTTGATTGCCGGTATCGTTGTTAATGATTTTTCTGAAATATACAGTCGTGTTGATGCGAAGGAATCCTTGCAACAATATCTGGAGCGTCACGGAATCACCGGGATAGCAGATGTGGATACCCGGAAGCTGGTGAGACATATCCGGTCCAAAGGTGCCATGAATGCCATTATCAGTTCCGAAATAGACGACCTGGATACCCTGAAAGCGGAATTAGAAAAGGTGCCGGATATGAATGGACTTGAGCTTTCTTCTTTGGTATCGACAAAGACAGCCTATTACCATGGCGATGAAAAAGCTCCCATCAGGGTAGCATGTATCGACTATGGGATTAAAAAGAATATTCTCAGGTGCTTTGCAGAGCGCGGAGTCTATTGCAAGGTGTTTCCGGCCAGGACAAGTCTCGCGGAGATGGAGCAGTGGAATCCGGATGCTTATTTTCTTTCAAACGGCCCCGGTGACCCGGCTGTAATGCAATATGCCGTAGATACCACCAGAGAGATTCTGGAGATGAACAAACCTTTGTTCGGGATTTGCCTGGGACACCAACTGCTGGCCAGAGCTTGTGGTATTTCCACCTATAAAATGCACCATGGCCACAGGGGATTAAACCATCCCATCAAAAATATGACTACCGGTAAGAGCGAGATTACCTCGCAGAATCATGGTTTCGTTGTGAGTCGGGAAGATATTGATCTGAACGAACAATTGGAAATCACTCACTTACATCTCAATGATGGCACTGTAGCAGGCATAAAAGTAAAGGATAAGCCTGCATTCTCTGTCCAATACCATCCGGAAAGTTCTCCGGGCCCTCATGACTCCCGTTACCTATTCGAGCAATTTATTTCATTATTAAAGAACTAAACCATAAACCTTATTTTGATATGACATTGATACAATCCATTCACGCAAGACAAATATTAGATTCCCGGGGTAACCCTACCGTTGAGGTAGATGTATTTACAGATAATGGTGCCTTTGGCAGGGCGGCAGTGCCCAGTGGTGCTTCCACTGGTGTGCATGAAGCTGTAGAGTTGAGAGATGGCGACAAAAGCGTTTATATGGGTAAAGGTGTTTTGCAGGCGGTTGCCAATGTCAATGACCTGATCGCTCCGGAGCTGATTGGGTTTGATGTGTTCGAGCAAAATCAGATTGATCAGCTCATGCGTGACCTCGATGGTACCAAAAATAAATCCAAGTTGGGAGCGAATGCCATTTTGGGTGTTTCGCTGGCTGTAGCCAAGGCCGCCGCAATGGAATCGGGACAGCCATTGTACCGCTATATAGGAGGTGTTAACGCCAATACGCTCCCCGTGCCCATGATGAACATTTTGAATGGAGGCTCCCATGCAGACAACGGGATCGATTTTCAGGAATTTATGGTCATGCCGGCTGGTGCTTCCTCCTTTTCCGAATCTCTCAGAATGGGTGCGCATATTTTTCATGAGTTAAAAGCGGTTTTGAAGGCAAAGGGTCTGTCTACAAATGTGGGGGATGAAGGGGGGTTTGCTCCTGATCTGAAAAACAATGTAGAGGCTATTGAAGTGGTATTGCAGGCTATAGAGAAAGCAGGATTTCGTCCTGGAGAAGACGTGTTTATCGCGATGGATCCAGCCTCTTCAGAGTTTTATGACGAAGATAAAGGCCTGTATGTATTCAAAAAATCTACCGGCGACGAGCTGACTTCAGAACAAATGGCAAACTACTGGACAGAATGGGTCAATAAATATCCGATCAAGTCCATAGAAGATGGCATGCAGGAAGACGATTGGAAGGGTTGGAAAATGATGACGGAGTCTGTTGGTGATAAAATCCAAATCGTAGGTGATGACCTGTTCGTTACCAATGTGGAGAGGTTACAAAAAGGCATCGATGAGAAAATTGCCAATGCGCTTTTGGTAAAAGTAAACCAAATAGGATCGCTGACAGAAACCATCAACGCCGTAGAACTGTGTCACCGAAACAAATATAAATCCGTGATGTCCCACAGATCAGGAGAAACAGAAGATTCCACTATTGCGGACCTGGCCGTGGCACTCAATACAGGTCAAATCAAAACAGGATCTGCTTCTCGCTCCGACAGGATGGCAAAATACAATCAGTTGCTCAGAATCGAAGAGCAATTGGGAGATGCGGCCTATTTCCCGGGATTGAAGTTTTAAAGGAAAAAGACTTTCTTTGGGTAATGTACCCATAGAAAAGAATGAAATCAAATCAGAAAAACCCTTTTAGAGCCTTTGGCTTTGAGTGGGTTTTTCTTTTTTTATTCCACTGTTAAAATTTTGATAAACACCCTCCCGATCTCTCCTTAGAGCAGCATGATTTTAACCGTTCACGTTAGTAATGGCCTGGGTTTGGATTTTCCGTAACTGAGGAAATGCCTCCCCTTATGTCAGGCAGGGCGATAAACACCTCCCGGTACAATTGGTTTTTGTTTGCCGTATTCTTAGGTTTATTGAAATATTGCTACAATGAAAATGAGATCGTTCTGTATCCTCGGTGTTTTTCTTCTTTTGCTGGGAACAACGGCTGCCTTTCCTTCAGAAGCCCAGAGGATCATGGTAGAAGGAAGGGTAGTGGACGAGGAAACAGATTTACCTCTGCCTTTTGTTACAGTATTTGTAAACAATACTGCGGGAGGCACTGTGGCCGATGAAAACGGACATTTTGAGCTGGAAATGGACGCAGGTCATTATGAACTCGTCTTGTCTCTGGTAGGTTACGAAAGTCTCATTTTTTCGGCAGATTTCTCTGATAAGTCACCTCGATTTCTATTTAAGATGGCACAACGGCCAATTGACCTCAACGAGCTCCTGGTGGATGGGGAAAGAAGCCCGGAATGGTATGAAAATCTGAGGACCTTCGAATACCATTTTTTAGGTAGTAGTCAGTTTGCTGCGAGCTGCAAGATCCTCAATCCGGAGGTATTGATTATAGACTTTGATCAAAAGGTATTGAAAGTACACAGCATTGACTTTTTAACGATAGAAAACCATGCCCTGGGATACCGTATCAATTATCTTTTGACTTCTTTTGAATTGGATACGGACAAAAGGACATTTCACTTTTCCGGGTACCCCCGGTATTCGCAAATGGAGGGTGGAAAAATGAAACAGCGCCGCTGGGAAAAAAACCGGATGACTGCCTATCAGGGCTCCTGGTTGCATTTTAGACATAGCTTGCTGAAAGGTTCCTTAGCTCAGGAAGGCTTCGAAGTCAGAAGAATGAAGCTGATCCCCAATCCGGACAGGCCATCAGACAGGAGGATTCTGGAGGCAAAGGGACAACTTAAAATCGTAGAAGAGATGCCCCATAGCCCGTTTAGGGACTCGCTCCTGGCGATTGTCAGAAAGCAATCTCTTCCCAAAACAGTAGAATTGGTTTCGCCGGATACCTTGCAAAAATCGGCCTACAGCCAGGTCCTAGATGGGGAGGGGACCTTGCAACTGGAATTTGAAGATTTTTTGCAAATCACGTATACAAAAGGGAGGTTGAGCAGAGAGTTTGTGGATTCGTTTGCACCTGGTGAAGCACCCAGGTCACCTTATCCGGTTTCTCTGTTGAGTCAGACGGCTCCTGTGAAGATATATCCGACAGGATTGGAAGATCCTGCCCTTAAGTTGTTTGTGGAAGGATATTGGAGTTGGCAGAGAATGGGGGATGCCGTACCGATTGATTTTGAATTACCAGAATAGTGCCAGCAACGGAACACTGTTTTTGGATGGTTGTCGATAGTTTTCCTATATTTGGAAAAACATACAGTAAGGAAATGGCCAAATACATCAGGTATACCAAAAACTTCTACTTCGTATTTACCGTTTTATTCATCATATGGATGGTTTTTATTGACAGCAATGATATCATCAGCCATATTAAACTCCGGTCAAAGCTGAATGATCTGGAAGATCAGAAGGAATTTTACCAGGAGCGAAAGGAAAAAATACAGGCTGAAAGAGAAGAATTGCTAAGCAATTATGAGTTGCTGGAAAAGTTTGCGCGGGAGCGCTATTTGATGAAACGGAAAACGGAAGACCTGTATGTTATTGTGGAAGAATGATTTTTGGTTTAAAGCAGCAGCAAGTATGCTGCTCCTGTTTTTTTTATCCCTGACCACTAGCTTTGGACAGCGGCAGATCTACCCGGAAGACAATCCCCCGTTAAAGGAACGCATGTATTTTGGTGGAAACGGAAGTCTTCAATTTGGCACCATCACCTTTGTCGAAATATCCCCTTTGGCTGGCGTGATGATTACTGAGCGGTATTCTGCAGGCCTGGGAGCTACCTATCAGTATCTGAATAACCGGTTTTACCAGAATGGAGATGCCCATATTTATGGAGGGCGGCTATTTAACAGGTTTAATGTATTGCCCAGGATTTTTCTGCATGCAGAGTACGAAGCCTTGAACGTAGAGGTGGCCAATCCCATTCCAAATACCAATGATGTAGTCTTCACCAGAGATTGGGTTCCCGGTTTATTTGGAGGAGCCGGCTATTTTACCCCATTTGGAGAAAGAGGTGGGATGAACTTTATGCTGTTGTATAACTTTAGCTACGACAACAGAAGATCCCCCTATAATGAACCATATGTCATCAGAGTGGGTTTTGTATTTTAAAGTTACAGTCAAGCATGGATTCATTCATAGACCGATTGCACAAAGCCCACAACCACTGCCCGGAATGTCCATCCCCAAAAGTAATTAATCGCTTTTTTGACGATATCCTGGGTATACTTTTCCCGGAGCATGCCAATGAAATACTCAGAGACCGACAGGCCCTGCAGGCGAAATTTTTTCAATTGAGGGAACAACTGCAACAGATACTCAAAAAAAATGAGGCTTTGCATCACGCTGATGGTGCGGCCCTGTCCCATGCATTTTTTGATCGATTGGAAAAAGAGGTTTTTGAAAGGGTACACGAAGATCTGCAAGCCATGTTTGATGGGGATCCGGCTGCGAAGTCAAAAACCGAGATCATCCGTTGTTACCCCGGCTTTTATGCCATTGCTGCCTATCGCATAGCCCACTTATTGCACGTGTTGGGTATTGGATTGATTCCCAGAATGATAACGGAATATGCTCATGGCAAAACCGGTGTAGACATACATCCCGGAGCCAAAATCGGACGTCACTTCTGTATAGATCATGCTACAGGGATAGTCATCGGTGAGACCACAATTGTGGGGGACAGGGTGAAAATTTACCAGGGGGTGACCTTAGGTGCCCTGAGTGTGAACAAGGAAGATGCAGATAAAAAACGACACCCTACCATCGAAGATGATGTAGTCATTTATGCCGGAGCTACCATTTTGGGTGGGGATACAGTAATTGGCAAAGGCAGTGTGGTAGGTGGCAATGTATGGTTGACCAAAAGTATTCCTCCAAAAAGTAAAATTTATTACCAGACAAAAATTTACGATGGGGCTTCAAACCTGACAGACTTTTATGTGCTGAAAAGTGATGCCTGAAATACCCAGCTATGCAGTTATTTGAATTAATTGGGAATACCCCTTTAATTGAGCTACAGCGGATTCCAACCAATCCCCGAGTGAAAATTCTTTGTAAACTTGAAGGCCAGAATCCGGGAGGTTCCGTGAAGGACCGGGCCGCATATTTTATGATTCGTGCCGCACTTGACCGCGGAGATATCGGCCGGGGATCCAAACTGATCGAAGCCACTTCCGGGAATACAGGCATTGCACTGGCCATGGTGGCCAATCTTTTGGGAGTTCAAATGACTCTGGTAATGCCTGACAATTCTACCCAAGAGCGGATACAATCCATGGAAGCTTATGGAGCCAGACTCGTGCTGACCCCTGCAGAGAAAACCATCGAATACTCGAGAACCCTGGCAGAGGAAATGGCAGAAAACGAGGGTTTTCACATGTTGAACCAATTTGCCAACCCGGACAACTACAGGGCCCATTACGAAACGACCGGCCCTGAAATATACAGGGATACTGACTCAAAAATCACTCATTTTGTTTCAGCAATGGGTACTACCGGTACTATCATGGGTGTATCCAGGTACCTCAAAGAAAAGAACCCTGACATCCGGATCGTCGGGACACAGCCCACCGATGGTTCAAGTATCCCGGGCATCAGGAGGTGGTCTCCGGAGTTTTTACCAAAGATTTTTGAGCCTGAACGAGTGGATCAGGTAATCGACGTCAGCGAGGAGCAGGCGACAGTTATGACCCGTAGAATGGCCAAAGAGGAGGGTATTCTGGCCGGCATGAGTAGTGGAGGGGCGCTTCATGCGGCCATAGAACTTTCGAAAACGCTCGAGGAAGGACTGATCGTCTGCATTACCTGCGACAGGGGCGACCGCTACCTGAGTTCGAACCTGTTTGGCTGATTACCTGGGATCAGAAAGCTGACAAAGTTTTTAATATTTTTAATTTTTTTCCACGCCTTTTTCGGCAGTGGAAAATATCCCTTATCTTGCCCCGCATGAATGACTACAAAGCAATAGAGGCCCATTGCAGGGTTAATTCGGCAATTTCCGCCAAAGTATTGGATGAGTTTTTACTTTATTATGCTGCACAGAAAAATAAGCTGGACAGGGAGGCAGATCTACGACTCGGAACCTACCGGCACATCACCCAGACTGTAGACAAGAGCTGGTACAATTTGCTGAAATCACAGTATATCATCCACAAGGTGCTGAAGGACGGAGGCCTGATTCACAAATACCTATCTCATGTCGCTGTCAAAAACCTGGAGGATGAACAACGCGCCTGGCTTGGAGAGCAGGCTGCCATTCCCTGGCGGTTTAGTTTTTCAAGAGTTTTGGATAGCCCTCAAGCTGGCTTCTACAATATGGAAGATGTATTTACAGAGGAAAAGTACCTGCTGTATTCTCCGGGCATGGCGGATATATCGAAAGATGGAGACATAGAACTTTGGTTTAACCTGATAGCATTCAATGGATCCTGCTGGCAAACCTATGGTCCCCTGGCTGGCTACCGGAGTTTTTCTGCCGATGACATTTTCTTTTATGCAACCGAGGTAAATTCTTCAATTTCGGACGAGGAGGAGTTGATGCAGGACGTGGATAAAAATCCCGTACCTTATATGATGCTCTTCGGAAGATCTAATTACCCGTTGACCATACATGAGGGGCAGGTGCTGGAACTGGTACTGTCAGAATTAGATGACATTATTTTGAATGAAGCAGATTTAGAAAATGAGTTTGAGGTGGACCGCATAGACATGGTATACCGAATCAAATTACCTGGAATGGAAAACAAGCCGCACTTTGCTGCTGCTTATTACGATCAGGAAGCAAAATTTCTCCAGGTCACAGCCATGACGGAGACAGGATATATGGGATTGGTCAAAGCTTTTAAGAAGCTGGGAGTTTCCGTAGGTGTTCCGGCAGATATCTATGTTCGCCCCTCCATGTTGACGGCTGCGCAGGAGATCCTTAAAAAGGAAATCGAACTCATGCCCTATGAATTGCTTTTTGAAGAAGATCTGGACCAGGAAGATCCTGATGTAGAGATGAAAAAGCTGAATGAGTTGATGGCGCTGGCACTCCCATATATCAATGCTGGAAAGGAACCGGATCTGGAAGCATTGGCCGATGAAGTCGGCCTGGATCTGGAAGGCAACAGGGAAGTCATCACTGCTCTATTTGACGATATCAAACAAAAAAGGAAGGGATGAGCTTCTGATAATGCCATGCCGACGTTAATTTGAAATAGAGCGGCTGTTTTTGCATCAACTACATCAAAAAAATGCCTATATTACCTTTATAACCTTGCGTGGTCCACAATGAATAATAGAAGAGAATTTTTAATCAAATCGGTTCTTGGCATGGCGGGTCTGTCATTACTCCCTGGCTGGTCAAATGGAGCTCCGGCCATTATCAGGAACTACAACAAGCCCGACTCGAAAATCAATGGTGTGCAGATAGGCTGCATCACGTATTCCTTCCGCTCCCTGCCTGACCAAAGTGCTGAAGCTACCTTGAAATATGTTACTGACTGCGGTATCAATGCTATAGAATTGATGGGAGGACCGGCTGAATCTTTTGCCGGCATGCCGGAATCGACCCTTGACCGCAGGCGAATGTACCAACTGGCTGGAAAAAGGCGAAGTGGTGAAACACTTACTGATGACGAAGCAAAAGAGTTTGCTTCACTTCAGGAGCAAGCAGCTGATTATGCGAAGGTAGTCGCGGCATGGAGGGCTAAAGCAGATTTTCAGAAATTTGAACAAGTCCGTAAAATGTATAAAGATGCGGGGGTAAGTATTTATGCCTTTAAGCCCGGCGCTTTCAGTCAGAACAATACCGATGCAGAAATTGCCTATGGCATGAAAGCAGCCAAAGCACTCGGAGCCTCCCACGTCACTCTGGAACACCCTTCTGATGATGCCCATACATTGAAATTGGGAAAAATGGGAGAACAACACAAGATATCAGTAGCGTATCATGGCCATGAGCAACAAACCTTCACCTTCTGGGATACTGCCCTGGCCCAAAGCTCCAGGAATGCATTGAATTTTGATGCCGGTCATTACATAGCTGCAGGGCATACAGATATCATGGCTTTCTTGGAAAAACACCACAAGAGGATATTAAGCATGCATACCAAGGACAGGCAAAGCCCGGCAAATGGCAAGGGAAACCTCCCCTGGGGTACCGGAGATACGCCGATCGTGGAGATTTTACAAAAGATGCAGCAAAGCAGGTACAAATTCCCAGCTTCTATTGAATTGGAACATCAGATTCCGGAGGGGTCGGATGCGATCCGCGAAGTGCAGAAATGCCTGGAATACTGTAGAAAAGCCCTCGCCTGAGCAAATACCTAAAGCACCCCGGCCATTGGCGGGGGCGCTGAAATACCTTTAGACCATTCCACAAGGAAGGAGCTTCCACCAGTCTGATCAGGAGGACCTTTTCCAACTCGCCCGTGAGCGGACAGAAGTGTCCGTTTTTATTTTGGTCAGAAGGAAAAATCTGTCTTTACGGCCCTCACTAAACATTTTTTGTCCTGGCATCATATTGGCGCAGGGTTGGTATAAAGGCTGCTCTGCCTACAATGACCGAACAGATATGGTACAGCACTACTTCCGGATATTTCTCCGAAACCTCCAACAGCACCCTACCTTCACCCTGATCAATATCTTCGGGTTAGCAGTGGGGATGGCGTCCAGCATCATGATCTTTATGTTTGTTCAGCACGAACTCAGCTATGACGGTTATCATGAAAAGTCGCACCGGATTTTCAGGGTATCAAGGGCATGGTACAACCAGGATGGAGCCATTAGTCTACACCTTGGCCATGCGGCGCCTCCTTTTGGGCCCCTGCTGAAATCTGATTTTGATCATCAGGTGCGGGATGCAGTAAGGCTCATGAATACGGATGTTATTATTGCCAGGGAGGAAAAGGTGTTCAGAGAGGAGCGCTTCTTTTTCGCAGACCCCCAGCTATTTGACGTCTTTTCATGGAAAATGGTGGAGGGAAGCGCAGACAAAGCACTATCCTTTCCAGATGGTCTGGTCCTTAGTGTATCCATGGCCGGAAAATATTTTGGCGACCAGGATCCCATGGGTCAGGCATTGGAAATACGCGTAGGCTCCAATGTTTTTTCAGGGCTTGTGAGGGGGATTATGGCTGATATCCCGGATAACTCACATTTCAAAGCTGATTTTTTTGCGGCTATGGACCCGGTTGTGGATTTTTATGGTGGTTATGATGCCATGATGACAAACTTTGGCAGTAATAATTTTGCCACTTACCTGCTACTGGAGGAGGGGGTTGCACCTGAGGAGATCGAAAGCCAACTGGCCGATTTCATTGATCGCCATATCCCTGCAAACGGACAAGGCATGCCCGCTTCCCTGGGGACGCAGCTTTTTCTATGGCCCTTGACGGATATCCACCTCTATTCCAATCTCGATTCAGAAGTTGAACCCAACAGCAATATTGAATATGTCTACATCTATGGGGCAATAGCCTTGTTTATACTGTTGATTGCCTGTATCAATTTCATGAATCTGGCCACGGCACGCTCTGCACGGAGGGCATTGGAAGTGGGATTGAGAAAGGTTATGGGGGCAGATCGGCAGCTTTTGGTCAGGCAGTTTATGGGCGAAACCACGCTCATGTCTTTTCTCGCCTTGCTGATAGCGCTACTCCTCGTCTGGCTCACCTTACCCTTTTTCAGTCAATTTACCGGAAAAGAGTTGAGTCTGAATTTGTTGAAACACCCGGAATACCTGGTGGCATTTGCAGGATTGGTGATTCTGGTGGGTTTAATTTCCGGTAGCTATCCCTCGCTGTTTCTTTCGCGATTTCAGCCTGCAAACGTTCTTAAAGGTACCTATAAGATCGGTTCAATTCATGAAAAGTTGAGGGCTATTCTGGTAGTGGGTCAATTCGCAATATCCATAGCATTGATTGTAGCAGTGTTGGTGGTAATCCGCCAGCTTGATTTTATGAAAAATAAGGACCTGGGTTTTAGAAAAGATGAGATTGCAGTTCTTCCAGCCTTCCAGGAATTTACAGCCAATTATCAACTGCTGCGGGACCGTTTGATGCAACACCCGGGGATTGAACAGGTGGCCATTTCCAGCAGGATCCCTTCCGGCAGACTGCTGGACTCTCAGGGTGCGCAGGCAGAGCTGGATGGTAATCTTACCCCCATCAATACCCGCATCTCCGACATACATGTCAGTCATACCTTTATGCAGACTTTTGGGATGGAAATATTGGAAGGAAGGGACTTTGACTTCAACATAGGAGCGGATTCTACCCAGGCTTTTATTCTGAATGAATCGGCGGTACGGGCCATTGGCTGGAGATCACCGGCTGAGGCTCTAGAAAAACAGTTTAACTATGGTACCAGAAGGGGACAGGTTATAGGAGTAGTCAGAGATTTTCACTTTGAATCATTACACCAACCCATCAGTCCCATGGTTTTTATGGTGCCTGACTCCAGGTTCAATCAGGTAGCGGTAAAACTCAAAAGAGAAGGAAGGGATGATGCCCTGGCGTTTCTCCGGGAAGAATGGCTGGCCATGAGGCCGGATTATCCCCTGGAAATCAGTTTCGTCGCCGATAAATTCGATGAACAGTATCGCGATGAGGAAAAAATCGGAACTGTTTTTGGTTTTTTTGCCGGCCTGGCCATTTTGATATCCGTTCTTGGCTTGTTTGGGCTTTCTACCTACGCTACAGAGCAAAGGACCAAAGAAATAGGAATCCGAAAGGTGTTGGGGGCAAGTAGCTGGAATATCGTGTTGCTATTGGGAAAGGACTTTCTGACTCTGGTATCCATCGGTTTTGCTATTGCCGTACCCCTGGCCTGGTTCGGGATGAACCAATGGCTGGAAAATTTCGCCTATAGTATTTCAGTTTCCTGGCTTGTAATGATTATGGCAGGTGTACTGGCTTTGTGTATAGCGGCCATCACAGTCAGTTCACAATCGTTTCGGGCTGCATTGATCAATCCGGTGGATACCTTTAGGAAAGAGTAAACTTTCTTTTATATTGGGAAAATTTCAACAGCTCCCTTTTCACCTCCGAAATGCAGCCCATAGAATGCTGTTTTTTAGCAGGTTCCGGTACCGGGAATCGGCAAAAATCCCGGGGCCATGCCCTGGTTGCAGGTATACCGATCGGGTTTTTGGGTTGACTTCCCGGCTCCACATCAGGTGCTCCATGCTTTCAGAATGGGAGCTGCTGATCAGTACATTTACATCAGGAGAAATAAAGACCTGACCATATATCTCATCAAAAATTTCAAAATCCTCAATGGCCAGGCTGATCGGATGGTCTTTGTCTGCGATCCTGGCATCATAATGTACATCATGCTGGTAATTTGATTGCATTTGGGTACTATCCTCATTTTCAATGTACCGACCTCCCAATACATCCCGGTAAAAATCCCAATCCTGGTAGGAAACGATGGCATGATGGAGAAATACCAGACCTATGCCATCCTTTACCAATTGTTCGAATCCGGCCTTTTCAGCTTCGCTGATTTCCTGGACCATATCATAAAAGAGGATCACATCATATCCTTCAGGGTTAAGAAAATAAGCATTGGCTTCGGGCTGAGCCAGTTCTTTATATTCAATGTTACGCAAAGCATCCATCATTTCGAAAAACGCGGGGCGATCAAATCCATGCCCTCCTGTGATCACCAATACGGAGATTTTCTCCTGCCGGGCATTTCCCACATTTGTCAGACAAAAGCAGATAAGCAGGTATATACACAATGCTTTCATAGCGGATTTATTTTATATGATCGCCTCCTTTCGGGAATGCTGCCACCGCATCTGAATGCCGGCGCAGCATGACTTCCAATAATTCTTTTAACCTGTCTTTCAATTCCTGTGGCTGAATGATGGTGACCTCATCCGCCATCATGATGATCCACCTCAGAAAACCTTCTAAAGAACAGGTCATAAAGGTCAGTAAAACAGTATCACCGCAGTCCTCTTTTAGTACAAATCCCTGGTCATACAGTTGGGATTGGAGGTATTTTACCATCGATTTTTTGGTTGCTATAACGACTTTGGTCAGGTTTTCTTCTTTCTCAATTTTTTCCAGGTAGGCCTGAAGAGAGGGGTGGTTCCCTTTGAATCTTTCATCCATGACCTTTAATGCATTTATCCTGTCCAGCCGGAAGGTGCGGTAATCATTCCTTAACCTGCAGTAAGCGATCATGTACCATTGCTCGAAAGCAAAGTATACCCCGATGGGTTCTAGGATGCGGGTGGAGGTTTGCTCTTCTACGAAAGTGGTGTAGCAGATCTCGATCAGTTTTTTTTCCGAAAGGCTATCCAATATCCCCTGCAGTACCTGTTCCTTGCCAGCTGCCTGCAGGCTGTTTTTTCTTCTCACCTGTATATGGGAAGATAGGTGCTCGATGACGTCTTTTTCCGGTTGGCGAAGGACAGATTTGATTTTATAGACCGCAGTTTGAAAATTTTTACTACTTTCTCTATCCGCTACTTTTTCAACGACCTTTTCTGCCACCAGAAAAGACAAGGCTTCTTCCCGGGTAAACATAACTGGTGGAAGCCGGTAGCCGTCAACCAGGGCATATCCTTGTCCGGCCTCACCGATGATGGGAACACCAGCCTCTTCCAGGGCCCGCATGTCGCGATAAATGGTCCTGAGACTTACACCAAACCTTTCCGCAATCTCATTGGCCCTGAGCAGTCTCTTGGATTGCAATTGGGTAAGTATGGCTGTAAGTCTGTCTAATCTGTTCATCAGTTCTAAAAACAAATCAATGTAATGAATTTATAGTGCCAGAAAAAATGTATGTTTTTTTTAGGGAAGGGTAATCCTGCTGACATAGGGCTGTCACAGTCGGGTGTTTAATTTGGAACATCAATAAAATTTTAACCAAATAAACATCATTATGGGAACCAATGCAGCAAAAAACGAAACCACGCATCAAATCATTTCTCCCTCCCAGATGCATGCCCACTGGCAGGGACACCGGAAGTTGACCAGGCGGGTCATTGAAGCCTTTCCGGCAGACCAATTGTTTACTTTTAGTTTAGGAGGCATGCGAAGCTTCGGGGAGATGGTCAAGGAGCTGATCGCCATTGCGGGGCCCGGGGTGAAGGGGCTGGCTACCGGAGAGTGGAAAGAATTGGATGAAAACCTGGACCTGGGCGATAGTAGGGAAAAACTGTTGGAAATGTGGGATGAAACCACACAGGAAATCGACCATTGGTTTCCGGAAATTCCATTGGACAAATACCAGGAAACGGTGATTGCCTTTGGTCAATACGAAGACAAAACATACTGCACCCTGCTGTACTTTATCGACAATGAAATTCACCACAGGGGACAGGCATATGTTTATCTCAGGGCATTGGGCATCGCACCGCCTGATTTTTGGGAACGGTAATCTGCAGATGGAAGATTTCTTCCGGTAGTGGATAAAAAGAAACAAGCCCGAAGCCATACAGCTCCGGGCTTGCTCCGTTTATGCTCCGGTTACCCAGTTTTCTACCTCATCTTTGGTAGGGTTGGGCGCTTCCAGTTTGAGTTTTTTTCGTTTTCCGCAGACATCATTGAACAGTTTGTTTGGGTTTTGTCCCCTGAGCTGCTCCAGTGTATGGATATTCAATTCCCGGATAGCCGGGACCAGTCCCGGGTGTATACCCAAAGCAATAAAATCATCGTCTGAAGCCACCTGAACTTTTTTCTCTGGTTTCATCTGTGGGAAAAACAAGACCTCCTGAATCGTGCTCTTATTGGTGAGCAGCATACAGAGCCGATCTATGCCGATACCAAGTCCAGAGGTTGGGGGCATTCCATATTCCAGTGCCCGCAGAAAATCCTCATCCATGGCCATGGCTTCATCATCTCCTCTGGCAGCCAGTTTGAGTTGTTCCTCAAATCGTTCCCGCTGGTCGATCGGGTCGTTCAGCTCTGTGTACGCATTGGCGATTTCTTTGCCATTGACAAAAAGTTCGAACCTTTCCACCAACCCTGGCTTGTCCCGGTGTTTTTTGGCCAGGGGGGTCATTTCTATGGGGTAGTCGGTGATGTAGGTGGGTTGAATAAGGTGGTCTTCCACTTTTTCACCAAAAATTTCATCGATGAGTTTTCCTTTTCCCATGGAGTCATCAACTTCCACTCCCAAATCAGCGCATACAGCCCTCAGGGCTTTTTCGTCCATCTGGCTGACATCCACCCCCGCATATTCCTGAATAGATTCAAACATGGTCAGCCGGCGGTAAGGCCCCGCAAATTCAATCATATTTTCACCGACCTTAGCCTGTGTTTCGCCTAAAACAGCCCTGGCGATCTGACCCAAAAGGTCCTCAACCATCTCCATCATCCAATTGTAATCTTTGTAGGCGACATAGATTTCCATTGATGTAAATTCTGGATTGTGGGTACGGTCCATGCCTTCATTCCGAAACATCTTACCAATTTCATATACTCCTTCAAAGCCTCCTACAATCAATCGCTTCAGGTAGAGCTCATTCGCTATTCTTAAAAACAGCGGAATGTCCAGCGCATTGTGATGGGTGTCGAATGGTTTGGCAGCTGCTCCACCATGCACCTGCTGAAGGATGGGAGTTTCTACTTCCAGCCAGCCATGCTCGTCAAAATACCTTCTCATGGATGAGATCACCCTGGACCTGGCCACAAAGGTGTCTTTTACCTGCGGGTTTACAATCAGGTCTACATACCGCTGCCGGTAGCGCAATTCCGGGTCGGTAAATCCATCGTAGACGTTTCCCTCCTCGTCTCGCTTAACGACAGGAAGCGGTTTTAGTGATTTGGACAGCAAGGTCAGTTGCTGCACATGCAGTGATATTTCACCGGTTTGGGTAGTGAAAATAAAGCCATTCAGGCCGATAAAATCACCAATTCCGAGCAATTTTTTGAATACCGTATTGTAAAGGGTTTTGTCTTCTCCGGGACAGATGTCATCCCGTCTGACATAGATTTGTAGCCTGCCGGTGCTGTCCTGTATTTCTGCAAAACTAGCCGACCCCATGATCCGGCGGGTCATTAGCCGGCCTGCAATGCTGATGTTCTTATAGTCGTTTTTTCGATTTTCATAGTTTTTGTGAATGTCTGCTGCCGAGGCATTGATCGGATAGGATATCGCTGGGTAGGGGTCTATGCCCAATTGCATCAGCGCTTCCCGGTCCTTTCTTTTTTCTATCTCCTGTTCGTTCAGTAATTGCATGTATAAAGGTGGTTATGCTATTGTTGGAAACTCGGGCAGGTTTTTACGCCTGCGTATTTCTTGTTTGATCAGTTTCAGTTCTCTGCCTGTCTGGCCGGAAATCCCGGAATTTTCTTTTGCTCTCCTGCCAAGGTAGGGCAAGACTTCCTTTACCGGGCCGTAGGGCAGGTATTTGATCACGTTAAACCCCGCCTGGGCCAGGTTGAAGGAAATCGGATCACTCATACCGTATAACTGGGAAAAATAAACCCGCTCGTCATTCCGGGACAGCCCGTGAAGGTCTGTCAGCTCAGCCAATATGGTATTGCTCAGTTCATTGTGAGAGCCATTTACCACGGATACCCGCTGTTTGTTGTTTATGCAAAACTGCAGTGCTTTGTTAAAAGCTTCGTCTGTATCCGCCTTTGTCTTATGGATGGGGTCGGGATAGCCGCGGTATGCCGCTGCCTCACGTTCCTTTTCCATATAGGCTCCTCTCACCAATTTTGCCCCCAGAAAATAGCCTCTGGTGACGGCATCCAGGTGTGCATCCTTTAGGTTGCGCAGCATGTCTTTGCGGTATAACTGAAAGGTATTGAAAATGATTGCACTTTGTGTATTGAACCGCCGCATGGCTTCCCGGGACCATTCGTCTATGACTCCCTGAAACCAACTTTCCTCACCATCTACCATGATGCGCACTTTGGATTGAAATGCAGCCTGACAGATAGCCATAAACCGTTCTTTACCTTTGGCCAGTTGTTGCCGGGCTTCCTCAGAAAGATGCTGACCAGCCTGTGCCTGCGCAAGGAGCATGCTGTCAGCTATTCCGGAAACCTTGAAAACAGCGAATGGCAGGTTTTCATTGGTCCTGGCTTCCTGAATGGTTCGGATGATTTCATCCATTGCGGCTGAAAAACCGACTTCATCCTTTTTTCCTTCCACTGCATAATCCAATACAGACCTGACTCCAAACCTGGCCAGCCGTTGGATAGTTGGCCTGCAATCCGCTATATGCTCTCCGCCGCAAAACTGGCGGAAAACAGTTTCCCTTACCCATTTATCGATAGGAAGACCGACCGAAAATGCCATCCTTGTGAACCAGATACCGGCCTTTACCAGGATAGGATAGCCCAGCAGCTGAAACAATCCCTGCATTTTTTTCATCTCCTCATCAGAAAGGTGGGCAAAGGCTGTTTCCAGGTTATCAAAAGAAAAAGCAGGTTTTTTTTCCATTTTCAAGGGGCAAAGATACCAAAAAAACACTGATTGAGCTGCTTTTGTTGTTTAGATTTCGACAATCGCTATATTTCCGTACGGATCATCCTGTTAGGAATTTATACCGGGAATGGTCCGCGGCCTACCTGCTTTACGATTCTCAAAATCGACATACCTGTCAGATTATTGTTGAGATTTTCCCTATAAAAGGCCATCTGTATAGATGCAGGCTGAGAGCACCAGTCCATTCCTTTTCAATTGGCGGGATGAAATAAAATTCAAATGATTTTCAATAAAAAATCAATAACTGTTTGATTTTTAATCGGGGAAGGATTACATTTGACGCATGAAAAAATTTGCAGCTACATATTTTAGCTTCTTTTACTTTTACTTTCGTCCCTATGGCCGAATCGGAGCTGCATATTGTCTTGAGAAAAAGTAACTAAAGATAAACAAACACAAAAGCCCGATTCGCGAGAGTCGGGCTTTTTTAATTTAACCGTAAATCGAAAAATGGAAAATCACTTACAAACGAAAGACTGGGGCCTGGGCCTGGACAAGGAGCACCTGATCATCGCCGGACCCTGTAGTGCCGAGACGCCCGAGCAAATCGAGAAGGTTTGTCAGGACATGATCGCAGCAAATGTGGTGCCCGATGTATTTCGGGCAGGAATCTGGAAGCCCAGGACCAGACCGGGAAGTTTTGAGGGCATCGGTGAAGATGGTCTGAAGTGGATGGAAATCGTTCGGCATCACCTGAATATTCCCATTACAACTGAGGTAGGCAATACGGCTCACGTCGAATCAGCACTGAAGCATGGGGTAGATATTCTCTGGATTGGTGCCCGTACCACTGTCAACCCATTTGCGGTACAGGAGATTGCAGAAGCTTTGAAAGGGGTAGATATACCGGTGATGGTAAAAAATCCCATGAATCCAGATCTGGAACTTTGGAGGGGAGCATTGGAAAGGCTACAGGCTGTTGGAGTCAATAAATTGGCTGCGATTCACCGGGGATTCAGTGATGCCTACGACAAGAAGTTCCGAAACAAACCCAACTGGTCTATGCCGATTCACCTCAAAAGGATGTGGAAAGGCATGCAGGTCATCAATGATCCCAGTCATATTGTAGGTAACCGAACCGGACTGCTGGAGACGGCACAGCGCGCCATAAACTTCGGGTTGGATGGCTTGATGATTGAAACCCATCACGATCCCGACAATGCCTGGAGTGATGCCAAACAACAGGTTACGCCCAGGCAATTGAAGGACATTCTGGATCAGATTGACTTCAAACATACCCTTCAAACGGAGCATCCATCAGAAAAACTAAAAGATCTCAGAAATGCCGTAGACCACCTGGATGACCAATTGCTGGACTTGCTGGCCGAACGCTTCTCTATCATAGATCAAATCGGTGCACATAAGAGGGAACACAACCTCACCGTTTTTCAGGCAGATCGCTGGAAGCAGGTGATGGATTCCAGAACCCAAAAAGGAATGTCCAGAAACCTGAGCGAGAAATTCATGAAAGAATTGCTTTATTGCATTCATGAGGAGTCCGTTAAAAGACAAGAGAAAAAATTAAGGGAAGAACAACCTTCTAATAAATCAGTCTGACGGTTAAGCCCGTTTTGTGTTCGGTACCATTTTCCTGATAGTTTTTGATTGCGGGAGCGTATCCCTCCTGTCAAAACCGGAAGCTTGCCTGTAAAAAAATGTAACTTCCTACCGGAGACTGTTCGACAACAAAACGGGTTTAATTTTTTACCTTTACCAAAAAACACCGTTTTGGAAACAATCATATTTTCGTCTCAAATCGCACAGGATCTTCCACGTTACCTCCACAATAAAAAGTATTCCAGGCTGGGGATTATTATGGATAGCCATACCATAAAGCATTGCTACCCATTAGTTTCTGAAAGTCTTCCAGAACATTGTCTGCATGCTTTTGAAGCCGGGGAAGTACACAAAAATCTGGATTCCTGCCAGGGAATCTGGCAGTGGATGACAGAGAATAGTTTTGACCGTAAAACACTGATAGTCAACATAGGCGGCGGGGTTGCCGGCGATATGGGGGGCTTCTGTGCAAGTACTTACAAGCGAGGGATTCGTTTCGTCAATATTCCTACTACTCTGCTGTCTCAGGTTGATGCCAGTGTAGGAGGCAAGTTGGGAATAGACTTCAATGGGTTCAAAAACCATATAGGGGTTTTTAACGAGCCCGAGGGGGTATTGATCTGTGAGGAGTTTTTGAAAACGCTGCCCGAGGCAGAATTGCGCTCGGGATATGCTGAGGTGATCAAACACGGTCTGATAAGGAATGAAAATTACTTCAATAGTTTGAAAGCAGAAAACTGGCAGTTCCAACCCTGGAAGGATATTATTGAAGTGTCGGTAGGCATCAAGCGGGAAGTAGTGGATAAGGATCCAAAGGAAAATGGCCTCCGGAAGATTCTGAATTTTGGGCATACCATCGGGCATGCCATCGAGTCCCATTTTCTCCATAGTCCGTACCAGTTATTGCACGGTGAAGCCATTGCGATTGGCATGGTCACAGAAGCCTATCTTTCGCACAAGTTTCTGCGTCTCCCCCTTACCCAACTTGAAACGATTCAGCAAAAGCTGCTGGCTGTATTTGGTAAAATATCCATTTCAGAAAGTGATTTTGATGCGATCATCAAACTTTGTTTTCAGGATAAAAAAAATGATGGAGAGAAGCTGAATTTTTCCTTGCTGAGGAAAATAGGCGATTGTGATTTTAATATTGTGGTGGAACGGGAGGCTGTAGTTGAGGCTCTGGAATATTACAATAAACTGGAAGAATGAAAAGCAAAATGATATCAGGCACCCTACAGGTATCCCACCGTTAAGCAGCTAATTTTATGAAAAGCATTGACTTACCCAAACTTGAATCAGCCATAAAGGTCAAAATCCCACTTCCCTCCTCCAAGAGTGAAAGCAATCGGGTATTGATCATCGACGCCCTGACCAGCGGCAAAAACCACCTGTCCAATCTGGCTGAGGCCAGGGACACCCAGACCATGATCCGTCTGTTGGCGGAGGACCCCGATACCTATGATGTATTGGACGCCGGCACCACCATGCGGTTTTTGACGGCTTATGCGGCTCTGAATAATAAACGAAAAACACTGACGGGTACGTCCCGGATGTGTGAGCGTCCCATCGGTATCCTGGTGGATGCCTTGCGGGAGATTGGAGCGGAAGTAAAATACCTGAAAAACGAAGGTTTTCCTCCCTTGCAGACAGGTGGTTTTGTCAACCAGAAGGCTGCCGGGATCAGCATACGGGGAGATGTCAGCAGCCAGTACATTTCTGCCCTGCTGATGAACGCCCCCCTGCTTCCCAGGGGACTCAGCTTACACCTCACCGGCAAAGTGGGGTCGCGCACCTACATCACCATGACCCTGGAATTGATGAAAACCTTTGGTGTTGATTATGAGTTTGAAGACAATAAAATCACCATTGCCCCGCAACCCTACCAACCTACCTCATTCTCAGTAGAAAGCGATTGGTCCGGAGCCAGTTATTGGTTTAGCCTATTGGCTTGCGCCGGCGCCGGCGAAATATTTTTGTCGGGATTGAAAGCGGACAGCCTGCAGGGAGATGCCAGGATAGTAGCTATTATGGACCACCTGGGGGTGAAGAGTACGTTCCGTGACGGTGGCGTCGCGCTCCAGGCTCAGCCTGTCCGGGGTTTGGCGGATTTCGATTTTTCAGATTGTCCGGATCTTGCCCAGACGGTTGCGGTTACCTGCGCCCTGACTGGTCAGCAGACAGCCTTCAGGGGTCTGGAAAGTTTGCGGATAAAGGAAACAGACCGGATCGCTGCCCTGCAAAAAGAGCTGGCAAAAATCGGCGCCGGACTTGAGGAAAAGCAGCCCGGAATATTTACATTGATTCCAGCTGAAAAAATACCTGAATCTGTGGAAATTGACACCTATGATGATCACCGCATGGCCATGGCATTTATGCCCCTGATGGCCAGAACTAAAGTTCGGATTCTGGAGCCGGAAGTTGTCAACAAATCCTATCCGAGCTTTTGGAAGCATTGCGAACTTTTGGGTATCAGACCAGCTTATAACCATTAACGGGCCGATTCCCTGGAAATGAAAGGGCTGTATACAATTGTCCTGCTGTGTCTCTCCAATGCCTTCATGACGTTGGCCTGGTACGGACATCTGAAGTTTAAAGAGCTTAAGTGGTTTGAAAATCTAGGATTGGTGGCCATCGTGTTGATTAGCTGGGGCATTGCCCTTTTCGAATATTTCTTCCAGGTGCCGGCAAACAGAATAGGATTTAAAGGGAATGGGGGTCCGTTTTCACTGGTAGAGTTAAAGGTACTCCAGGAAGTGATTACGCTGCTGGTATTCATGCTGTTTACTTTCCTGTTTTTCAAGAATGAAAGCATCCGGTGGAATCATTTGGTAGGTTTTTTCTTTTTGGTAGTGTCGGTGTATTTTATATTTAAAAAATAATAGCTTTTGGAAAATAAATTAAAAATCGCCATTCAGGGTGTACTTGGTTCGTTTCACCATCAGGTAGCTCAACAGTATTTTGGAGAGCAGATTGATGTATATGGATTCAATACCTTTGAGGAGGTGGGAAAAAGTGTGGAAAACGGTACCGTGGATTTTGCCGTAATGGCCATAGAAAATTCTATTGCCGGTGCCATATTGCCCAATTATGATATCATCGACAGGCACGAATTGTTTGTAATCGACGAACATTATCTGCCGATATCCCATAACCTGATGGCTTTGCCCGGACAGCAGTTGACAGCCATCAGGGAAGCCCGGTCGCACCCTATGGCCTTGCTGCAGTGCAAGCAGTTTTTTTCCAAACATCCTGATATACAACCAGTAGATGATGTGGATACAGCATATGTGGCCAAACTGATTGCTGAAAAGAAGCTTATGGGAGTGGCGGCGGTAGCCAGTACCAAAGCTGCTGATTTCTACGGATTGGAGATCCTCGCCAGAGATATTCAGACGGTAAAAAATAACTTCACACGTTTTATTATTCTGCAGAAAAACCAACCGGATCCCGCAAACGCCCCTACCAAAGCAAGTCTGAAAATAACGGTTAGGAACGTGAAGGGTGTTTTGGCGAAACTGCTGACAGTAATGAGCGAACATGACCTGGATCTGACCAAAATTCAATCCATTCCGGTAATGAGCAAGCCCTGGGAATACAGCTTTTTTATCGATACATTGATAGCAGAAAAAGAACGGTTTAATGCTGCAATAAGAGTTATAGAAGCCAATTATGGCACGGTAAAAATATTTGGGGTCTATCAAAACAGAAAACAATGAAAGGATATTCGAGCCGACTGGCAGAGGTACAGGAATATTACTTTTCTCAAAAATTAAAGGAGGTAAAGGAGCTCCGTGATACTGGCAGGCCTATTATCAATATGGGGATAGGAAGTCCTGACCTGCCGCCAGACCCAAGTGTCACGGCTGCCCTTGTAGAGACAGCCTCCCGGCCGGATGCCCACGGGTATCAGTCCTACCAGGGAATCCCCGAACTTCGGAAGGCCATGACAGATTTTTATAACAGGCATTATGGTGTGGTCCTTGATCCACAGACCGAAATGTTGCCGCTGATGGGGTCAAAGGAGGGAATCATGCACATTTCTATGGCTTTTCTAAATGAAGGGGATGAGGTACTGGTGCCTAATCCAGGGTATCCTACTTACACCTCTGTGACCCGGTTGTTAAATGCCAGGCCGGTATATTTTGACCTGCTCGAGCGTACAGACTGGGAACCGGACTGGGAAGCGCTGGAAAACACGGACCTTTCCAGGGTAAAACTCATGTGGGTCAACTACCCCCACATGCCTACTGGCGCACCAGGGTCGAAAGCACTGTTTCTGAGATTGTTGAACTTTGCCAGGAGAAATGATATCCTGCTCGTCCATGATAACCCATACAGCTTTGTACTCAACGAGGAACCGCTAAGTTTGCTATCCCTGCCGGATGCAAAAGATCATGTACTTGAGTTAAATTCCCTGAGCAAAACTTTCAATATTCCCGGGTGGCGTGTGGGCATGCTGGCTGGAAAGCGGGAATTCCTGCAGGCAGTATTGCGGGTAAAAAGCAATATGGATTCCGGGATGTTTCTGGGTATACAGGCTGGTGCAGTAGCCGCATTGAGGCTGGGGGATTCGTGGATAAGCTCCATGAATGCCATTTATGCAAAGAGAAAAGCGCTGGTATTGGAAATGGCCAGACAGTTGAATTTGGAGGTTTCAGAGGGGAGCGTGGGTCTGTTTGTGTGGGCCAGGGTGCAGAAAACTGTACAAGCACCCCAGTTGGTGGACCGGCTGCTATACGAAAAGGATATTTTTATCACACCCGGGATGATATTTGGCAGCCGGGGTGATGCTTATGTCCGTTTTTCCCTATGTGTAGACGAGATTCTGATCAGGGAAGCCCTGAACAGGCTGATTAAATAGCCAAAAAATCATACTGACCGGGCGATGGTTATTTTTCAGATAAAGCCGTCCCGGATTTGTTTCAGGGACTGGCGATCCCCAGTCAGCTTGTTTGACAGGTTAGGTAATCTGAAGGATAATATATGAACACATTTGGCCATTATAAATCAAATTGTAAACACATGAAAAAGGTACATATTGTTGGTTTAGGATTACTGGGTGGGTCTTTTGCCAAGGCGCTTAAAAAATCGTTCCCGGAATGGGATATTACCGGTTTTGACAGTAATCCGGAACATCTCTCGTTGGCATTAGAAATGGGCTTGATTTCCCGTAGCCTGGAAGTTCCTGAAAAGGATTCGGCGGTTGTGGTCCTCGCTACGCCTGTGGATACTCTTTTTGGTTTGTTGGTCGAAACTCTGGCGCAGGTGGGGCCGGATACGATGGTGATGGATTTCGGCTCCACCAAGGGAGAGCTATGCCGGCAGATTGCCGATCATCCCAAAAGAAATCAATACCTGGCCGTGCACCCTATCGCAGGGACGGAAAATTCAGGGCCTGCAGCTGCCGTTACCAATCTCTTTGACGGAAAGGTGTTGATCATTTGTGAGATGGAAAAAACTGATATTCACCTCAAGGGGATGGCCTACGACATTTTCGAGGCAATAAACATGAAGCTTCGGTTTATGGATCCCGGCGACCATGATCTCCACCTGGCCTTCGTGTCCCATCTATCTCATGTGTCTTCATTTGTACTGGGCAAAACAGTACTGGACAAAACCGAAGACGAAAAGAATATTTTTGATATGGCGGGCAGTGGCTTTGCGTCTACTGTACGCCTGGCCAAGAGTTCGCCAGCCATGTGGGCACCCATATTTCTGGAAAATAAAAAAAATGTGCTTGAGGCCATGGATAGCTATATTGAGCACCTTCGCCATTTCAGGAAGATGCTGGCTGAAGATGATGTGGATGGTCTGAAACACAACATGAGAGAGGCCAATAAAATCAGGGATATACTGGATTTAAAGGAATGAATTGTATTTAGATATGCGGTAGCACATTTAATCCGTAATATTTTGTAGATTTATTACCATGCAATTGTCCATCTCTTCGGAATTCAGGCGGCTCAGAGAAGTATTGATACACCGCCCCGGTAAAGAAATTGACCGGCTGACGCCCTATAACAAAAAATTGTTGTTATTTGAGGACGTACCTTATCTGGAGGAAATGCAGCGGGAGCATGATGTCTTTACAACAACGATCCGCGAAAAATGTGGTGCGAAGGTTTATTTTTTTGAAGATTTATTGCTCGACATTCTGATGAAGGATACCTTGCGCAGAGAATTGATGAATGAAGCATTGTCTGCCTCGCGCCTGGGACACCTGACCGATGAGTTGCTCGGTGTACTTTCCGTGGAGGACTGTGCCAAAGCCCTGATGGCTGGTATCAAGGTACATGAGGTGAGGAGAAAAATGAGCGCAGTGTCGCTGGCAGACCTGATGGACGTCGCTTTTCTGATCCCGCCCTGTCCCAACCTTTATTTTCAGAGAGATACCGCTGCCATGGTGCCGGGAGGGATGGTTTTTTCGAGCATGCGGTTGCCAGAGCGACAACGAGAGGCGAACATGGTGCGCCGTATTTTTGAAAATCACGCTCATTTTACTGATCGTTTTCAAAAGTTATATCCTTTAGATGCGCATAATAATCCCCCATCGATAGAAGGAGGTGATGTGATTATTCTGAACGAAAAAGCCGTTGCAATCGGCTATTCCGAAAGGACAGAGGAAAAGGCCATCTACCACCTTGCCAAAACCTTGATTGCGGCAGGTAGGGTTGAGCGGATCTATGAAGTGCACTTGCCCAAGAAGAGAAATTTCATGCATTTGGATACCGTATTTACCATCCTTGATGAAAACAAGGTGTTGACTTACCCGGATGCGATCCAGTCAGTGCAGAGGGTTTCCATGTACGTACGCAAGAGCGATGAGGCCGCTGAAGTACATGTGAAGCGCGTGCACCTCAAAGCATCGCTGCGGGAGATTCTGAAACAGGAAATCCAGGGGCTGGAAATCATCGGAACAGACCGGGTAAACCAGGAATATGCCCTGAGAGAACAATGGTTCGATGGCGCCAATGTTTTTACCATAGGACCCGGTCAGGTAATATCCTACAACCGCAACAAGCATACCAACAGAGCTTTGCGGGAATTTGGTATTGAGGTATTGGAAATACCCTCTTCTGAGCTGTCTCGGGGTCTTGGAGGTCCCAGATGCATGAGCATGCCTATCAGTAGGGAAAGCCACTGATGAGGCTTTTCTGGTTTGGCAGGAATGCTGCGCCTGAGGTCCGGTTGGCAGTCTTCATCAGGAAACCGGTAACGAACAGCCCGGCTCTTTTCTGCAGCGGATAGACCGATCGGGCGTTAATGGTTGTGGTTAGAAACTGTCGAAAAAGGACCTCCTCCTGGATACTTTCAGGTCTCTGAGAATATTGGATTTCACCCGGATATCAATATTGTAGGAGGTAAATCGCCCGAAGGGGACCCAGTTGACGTTCATTTGCCAGCAGTGCAGATCTCTGGCAATACCGATCATGGTTTGAGTAATTCGGGCTGCCGCCACATCGTAGCCTGAGTTAAAATTGATTTTCCATTTGTCGGACAGGCTCAGGTCGCCGGAAATATTGATGGCCTGCGTGATGTTTGTGTTGCCGGATGCGGCCTTATTGTAGCTCAGGTTATACCCAAAGGTCATGTTCCAGGGTATCGACCAGTCGATGTATTGGCTGGGATCATTGGCAATTCGATTGATCTCATTTTCGACAAAATCGTTCATTTGCCCTCCCTGGTTCAAAAATTCATTGGTGAGTTCATCCTGAACCTCTCCGGGAGATTTTTCTGTTTTGCTTGGATTGATGCTTCCGTTGATATTGAGCGAAGCCCGGCGGATGGTCCCCAGGCCCTGGCCCCGCCTCCAGGCAAAATCATTGACCCTCCGGGTAACTACCTGCTCTCCATTCTGGAAATTTCCCGTCGCATAGGGATCAAAATTGGCACTCATATTGACGGAGAGCTTGTTTTGAAATAGAGAAGTACGGGTGTTGAGGTTAATCGGTGCCAGGTTAAATGAGTCCACTGCGAAGTTATAGCTGGTGGATACATTCAGGGTTTGTAATATGGGAACTTTTTTTGTCACGGCCTCAGCAGTATCGCTTTCTGTACGTACTTTGGCTTCTACCACATTTCGGATATTTATGCTGAGAGATTTGGCCTCGCCCATAGGGGCTCCGCCATAGATAAATCCCTGATACCTAGACAATCTTTGTACACGCCCTTCAGCATTGGTCTGCACCTCCTGGTAGTATCCGTATTTAGGGTCGGAGAAATCGGGGGTACTGGTAAAACCAAAGGTAGGTTGCATGTGGTGTCTGATGGCTTCTATTTTTGATCCCTTTCTAAAAGTATAAAAACCGTAAATATTGGTTGAAAGGTTAAAGGAGGAATTGTAATAATTGACCCGGTTGAAGCCACTTTCCAGAATACGGTCCAGTCTTTCCTCGGCGGGATTGTAATAATAATTGATCCGGTCCAGGTACCACAACTCCGTAAAATTCATGGAAGCCGTTCCGGTAAAAAAACGGAAAATGGTGAAGTTGGAAGAAATGGGCACCGTGTGCCTGAAACCATTGTCTGCATCGCGCAGCAATTGAGGCAGGTTGGCAAAGGTGAAAGGAAGAACATCGGGAGCGTTCGGCTGTCCCAGTTCTTCAAATTGTTGCTGCAGGTTAGGATCTACTCCAAGTTCGGGGGTAATCCTGTTGTTGATGGAATTCTGTGCATTGAAATTCCAGGCGATGTTCAGGGTTTTCAAAGGCTCAAACCGGATATTCCTAAAGGGGTTTTGTCGGTTCATATTCACAGCCACATCGGGCAAAAGCAGGTTTACTTCGTCGGTAACCTGGTTTTGAGAATGCCTCAGATTAGCAGACATACTAAAAGGAGTCCCGGTGAAGGTTTTGCTATAGGAAATATTGGAGGAAAAATCCGATTGCTGATTTTGCTGGAAATTGCCTTGGTTGAGGATGTTGTCGTTGTATGACTTGGTACCGAAGTTGGCGGAAGCAGAAAACCTCGAGTTGCCCCGCGATTCAGGAGTATGGTTCCATCTAAACCAGAACGCATCGTATTCCAAAGGCTGTTCGGCAGTTTCCGGGCTTTGGAATTTTTGGTAATCTATATTCAGGCCACCTTTAAAGCGATACCTTTTGTTGTACACGGAGGCTGTTTTGAGTCCATAGCCACCTTTGGAAAATATCTCGCCGGTCACCCGGGTATGTACATAATCGTTGAATGCAAAATAATAACCAAAATCCCTGAGAAAAAAACCGCGCCTCTGTTCTTCACCATAGGAGGGGAATATGATGCCTGAGGTTTTCTCCTCAGGCGTGTCCGGAATGATCCCAAATGGCAGTCCGAGGGGGGTTGGGATATTGTTGAAATACAGGTTAAACGGGCCGGAAATGACGTGCTTTCCCCTGACGGACTTGATTTTTGAAGAGGAGATGTGCCAGTGTGGTTCTACCAGATCACAGGTAGTGTAGAAGCCTTTGTGAAGGTAAACCGACCCATCCTTTGTTTTCTTGACGGTTTCTCCCCTTAGCAACCCTTCATCTTGCTGGGTTACCACATCAGAAATGATCGCCTTCTGAGTTTCAAAGTTGTAGCGCATCTGTTTTCTGATTTCATAAATGCTCTGTCCCTCCTTAAATACCGGTGTCCCCTGAACTACCCCGGTACTGTCTTCCAGCCCGGAGGCGTAGAGTTCGCTTTTTTCCCAATCAATAATAATATAGTCTGCGTCCAGCCGTATATTGCCATATTCAAACCAGGCCCCCTTGTACAGAAATACTTTGTTTTGGGAAAAATCGGAGATGATGCTGTCTTCGGCGTAATAATTGATGGTCGTTGAAATGTCTCCAATTTCCGCATTGATGGCTGAGTCCAGGTCTGCCTCAGATACCCGGAGGATACTGTCAGGGAGAGTGGGAAGCAGGGTATCGGCGCTTACAGTAGGATTAATCAGCGTATCCGGAACGGTCATTTCTATTTCACCAGAATTGATTCTCCCGGTTTCTTGTCCAAACGAAGCCTGCCCAAAAAGCATCAGCATAAGCATGGAAAGAATAGCGGACTTGATATTATGCACTGATAATTTCTGTTTGCTTCAAAAATTTCTAATTTTTGCGTAAAGTTAACGTTATTAACGTTTATGAAACGAACCAGGATGAAAAATATTCTCATAATTTCGTTGCTTTCCATGACCTTTGTTTTTGCAGGTTTTATTCCTGCCGGAGAGAAAAAAGCAGAGTTCAAACTCAGACGGATCGTGATCGATGCCGGCCATGGCGGTAAAGACCCGGGAACTATCGGAAGGATATCGCAGGAAAAGGATGTAGCACTTGACCTGGCACTAAAAGTGGGGTCTTATGTGCAGGAATTGTTGCCGGAAGTAGAGGTGATTTATACCCGAACCACCGACAAATTTATTGAACTCAAAGAAAGAGCGAATATTGCCAACCGGAATAGGGCAGATCTTTTTATTTCCATTCATTGCAATGCTACTTCCTCGTCGGGAGTACATGGTACAGAAACTTTCGTTATGGGGAATAAAAATTTTGATGCCAATTTTGAAATCGTGAAGCGGGAAAATGCGGTTATACTCCTGGAAGACGACTACCAGGAGAACTATGAGGGGTTTGACCCACAGTCCCCGGAGTCGTATATGATGTTTAACCTGATGCAAAGGGCTTATTTCTCAAACAGCCTTTCTCTGGCTGAAAAAATTGAAAGGGACTTTTCTACCCGCGTTAACAGGCACTCCAGGGGAGTAAAACAGGCTCCATTTTATGTGCTCTGGACCACTAGTATGCCCAGTGTACTGATAGAAGCCGGCTTTCTTTCCAACCCTACGGAGGAGCGATATCTCAATAGTAAGAATGGACAAACCTATGTAGCATCCGGCATTTTCAGAGCCATCAAAGCCTATAAGGAAGAAATAGAAGCCATTTAATGATCAAGCTATAAATGCCATAGGCTTGGAAAGCAGTAGTATTGTAGTATTGTGGGGATCCCGGCAAGTGATATGATGAAATTAAAATAACTTTTGGGTAAGGTAATTGCGTATAGTAACAAATGGACAATGAGCTTACAGATAAAGAATTGAATGCCTTGATCTCCCTTCTCGACGATACGGACCAGGAAATCAGAGAGCATGTTCGGGGAAAAATCATCTCGCTGGGAAATGAGGTCATCCCCTATCTGGAAGACAAGTGGGAAAGTTCTTTTAATCCCGAAGTGCAAAAGGAAATTGAAGAGCTGGTCCACGAACTTCAAATCAACCTGCTCAGGAAGCGGCTTCTAAACTGGAAGCACTCAGAGGAACAGGAATTGTTGGAAGGCTTGTGGATCATCAACACCTACCTGTATCCTGAACTGGAATTTGAGCAGCTGAATGCCGTGATGCAGCAGATATATTTTAATGTATGGACGAACTTCAAGAATGAGTACTCTGTATACGACAAGATCAAGCTGATCAACAATGTGCTTTTTAATGACCTGAAGTTCTCTGCAAACACCAAGAATTTTCACAGCCCGGGAAACAGCATGATCCGAACCGTCCTGGAAACCAAAAAAGGAAACCCGATCAGCCTTTGCTCGGTTTACCTGCTGGTGGCCCGAAAACTTGGTCTGCCTGTGTATGGCGTTAATCTCCCCAATCTCTTTGTCTTAACCTACCAGTCCGGTAAATTTAAATTTTACATCAATGCTTTCAATAAGGGGCTGATCTTTACCCGGCAGGATATCAACAATTATCTGGAGCACCTTAAGCTGGAGCCCAAGTCGACTTACTTCGATCCCTGTGAAAATATAGATATCATCAGAAGGACCCTGAGGAATTTGATTTTTGCCTTTGATAAGATCGGAGAGGTAGACAAAGCCGAAGAAGTCAAGGGCTTACTGGGGATAATAGATAAGGATTAGTTTGTAAGCCTTATGTTGCAACCCACTGCCCGGGTAATCGCAGGGCTGGGCCGTTTGCGGGCCAGAATATCCCGTAGTGCATTGTCCAGATAATGTACCGATGCACTGGTGTCAGACTGAGGGTTATTGTCTATGGCTCCCTGATACACGATGGAATAGCCGGTAGGTCCTGAAGATACCAGGACCACTTCAGGGATTTTTCTCACGCTGGTTTGCCTTGTAAATGCTTGGTCTGTGTCCATAAGAAAAGGAATGCCCAGATTTTTTGCCCAGCTGAGGGAAGCCATTTGTTCCCTGCTTTCTCCGGACTGGCCGGCATGGGGGTTTACTAACGCAAAGCTTACCCTCGACCCGGCATATTTTTGGAAAAGCTCCTGAATCCGGTCTTCGTAAAGCTTGGCATATGGACAGCTCATGCTGGTAAATACAAAGACCATGGTGGTGGATGGGGGATGCAGGGCGGTAGCAAAAGTATTGCCTGAAATGGCATCTACGAGTTCCACATTGCTTACCTGCTGGGCGGTGGCCAGAAAGCTACAAAGGAAAAATAGAATAAAACACCTTATACATTTCATAGGAAAAGCTGCTTTATGAACAAATATAAAAAAAATCACCAAACGGTATAAGTTAGGATCATATCATTTTCGGCAAAGACCTTTACTGCGTAATGGTGGTCTGCGAAATCAGTACCATGAATTTTGCCTTTGACGATCTGGTCGGCACAGGTAAAGGGTTGCAGTAAGATGTTTTGGCGGAGGCTGATTCCTTTCTTTCCCTGGCATTTGAAAATGGTTTCTTTCACAGACCAGGCAAGTGTGTGTAGATACGGATCCTTATTTAAAAATTCCATTTCTGAATCATCCAGGTATTTTGGTCCGAGTGTGACTGTCTTTTCCCGGACTTTCTCCAGGTCAATCCCTACGGGTATTTCCTTATGAAAAATAGCTCCCGAATAGTCACCATGGTGGGTCAGAGATACATATCCATATCCATCCATGGCATGTGATTTTCCGTGGGTATCTTTGTAGAATCCAGGATAAGGAAGCTGTATACTGTCCAGTGCCGATTTTATGGCGAGTCTGGCACCTTTCCATTCTTTTCTTTTTTTCGGGTGCCCGATATTTGCGAGAGAAAGTTTTTCCCGAAAACTTAAAAATTCCATAGGGTTGTTTTCAGATTCATGAATATTGTTGATCGCAAAAGCAGATAAAGGGCTAATTTTTTCTATTTTTGTTTGCATGGTTACTCACAATGAGCTGGGTGATAAATACAAGATGCAATATATGCCAAATATTCAAGTAAATAAACTCCATACATTAAGGGGCCATAATCATTCAGTTTTTGCACTTTGCGGGGGATTGACTCCCCATAATTTTTATACCGGTTCAGGTGATGGCATGGTAGTGGAGTGGGATCTCAGAGAGCCAAAAGATGGATTGCTTCTCGCTAAATTGCCCCGTTCTGTATATGCACTGGCGGTAGACCCGAAAAGAAACCTGCTGTTTATCGGGCATAATTTTGAGGGCGTGCACGCCATCGACCTGGGCAGCAAGAAGGAAGTCTGGTCGCTGAAAATCACCTCAAATGCCATTTATGACATGCAGGTGGTAGAGGACTTATTGCTGGTCGCCACGGGAGACGGTGTGCTGGTGGTATTGGATATTGAGGAACAATCTCCTGTAAAGCATTTGAAAATAAGTGACCAGCACCTGAGGGTACTTGCAGTAGCTCCCGGTGGAGCGCAATTCAGCGTGGGTGCAAGTGATAATCAGGTTAAGGTATTCAGTTTCAATGGCTGGAAACCGGTGGCCAAACTGGAAGGACACAGCAATTCTGTTTTTGCCTTAAAATATTCTCCGGATGGCAAAACGCTGGTCAGCGGTGGGAGAGATGCCCAGCTTAAATTTTGGGATGCCTCGGATTTTAATGAGAAGACAAGCATCGCCGCTCACATGTATGCCATCAATTACCTGTCTTTTCGTGATGATGGCAGGTATTTTGTAACTTGTAGCATGGACAAGTCAATTAAACTTTGGGATCCCGCCGAATACAAGTTGTTGAAGGTGATAGATAAAGCCAGGCATGCCGGACACGGGACGTCTATCAACAAAGTCCATTGGTCTTCGTACAAGGATCAGGTAGTTGCCGTCAGCGATGACCATACCATTTCCATCTGGGACCTGGGCCTGGACGAATAGCATCCGGATACCTGTTTTCTGGAATTAAAAAATTAGAAATGAAAATAACACCATTGGATATCCGTCAGAAAACCTTTGAAAAAAAGATCAGAGGATATGATAAAGATGAAGTCACTGCATTTTTAAATTACCTGTCTCAGGAATGGGAGAAGCTGGTAGAGGAAAAAAATGGTTTGCAGCTCAGGTATGAGCAGGCGGAGAAGGAGGCCTCCAAACTAAGAGAGGTGGAGCAGTCGCTTTTTAAAACGTTGAAGACTGCGGAAGATACAGGTGCCAGTATTATCGAACAAGCCAATAAAACAGCCGAGCTGATTTTAAAAGAGGCGCAGATGAATGCTGATGCGATTAGTGCCGAGTCCAAAGGCAATGCACGAAGCATTGTAGATCAGGCAGAATCCCAGGCAAAAAACATCATGGAAGATCTCAAAGAGGATGTGCAGTTGCTGGTCGACAATTATGAGAAATTGCAGACCCAGCGGGATTATTTGCTGAAGCATCTTAAGAAAACGGCTACTGAGACGCTCGAGAACGTAAAAGTCGTACAGGATGGGTTCAATGAGATCGATGCAGCGGCCCATACCAGGCTGATAAAAGACTTGCAGCGAAAAGATAAATATTACAGTTCCCTGAACCGGTCTTCCCCAAAAACTGCCTCAGATACTCCTGCGGAAGGTAGCAGCAATACTTATACCTGGGATAAACCGGAGGTTGAGGCAGCGCATGCAGACGATGATGGAAGAGAAGATGCACCGCCAGCGGGAGAGAAGGATACACAGGATGCCGGGTCTCCGGATGAGAACCACAGCGAAGAGGATGTAAAAAATGCCGGAGAGCAGGGCAAGCAGGATAACAAGCCATCAGGCTCATTTTTTGATCAGTTTGAGTAATGGGCAAAGTTTCTTTGGAGGGAATAGAGTTTCACGCCTACCATGGGGTGTTTTCAGAAGAAAAAAAGCTGGGCAACCGTTTTACCGTTGACCTGCATGTGCATACGGATTTCCAGAAAGCCATGTTGCACGATGATCTTAAGAGAACTGTGGATTATTTTAAGCTGTACCAGATCGCCAAAGCACACATGCAGGTTCCTGTCAAATTGCTAGAGCACCTGGCCCATCTGATGATACAGGATATCCTGAAAGTCTACCCTGAAATCAAGAAAATTAAAATCATTATTAAGAAGCACAACCCAGCCATCGGAGGCGTGGTCAATTATTCGGTAGTGGAAGTAAACTATCCTAAGGATTACGCATAAAATCAATCACTCGTGTATACAAAACAAGAGGTAAGCCGGAGTAAGCAGGAATTTTGGACAGCTTTCGGATGGTATATGAAGCCTGTTCCCTCGGCGGAGGGAATTCCAGTCAACTGGAAAAATTACAAAACGGGCATACCCCACCTTTACTTCCGAATGCAGGCCGAGCGGGATTTCGCGGCTGTCTCTGTAGTCATACAACATCCTGATCCCGGTATAGGAGAATTGCTTTTTGAGCAATTGCTCGCATTGAAGCCACTTTTGGAAAATGAATTGCAGGAAACCTGGGCCTGGCTACCGGTAGAATGCACAGCGCAGGGAAAAGCCATTTATAGGGTGGAGAGAAAACTTGAGGAGGTGAATGTCCTGGAAAAAGAATCCTGGCCTGAGATTATTTCATTCTTAAAGCCCAGGATAATAGCCCTGGATGCTTTCTGGTCCAATGCCAGGTATGGTTTTGAAGGATTGATCTGAGTTGAGACGGGGCAACTGACAATTTCAAACGCTAGCCGTCAGGCCGATTTTCCCCGCTCATTTGTCATGTCTTTCGGGAATCTTCGGATTGCTGAATACAAAACCCCTGGCATCATTGCTTTCATGGAAATCTACCTGCATGCCCATAAGAAACATGATATGTCTTTTCTCTACCAGTACTGGCAGACCGCCAATGGTATACTGCTGATCCCCTTCCCTTGACTTGTCAAAACCGAGTACAAAAGAAACTCCTCCACATCCGCCGCCTTTGATCCCTACGCGCAAGGCATAGTCTTCCGGGATATTTTTAGAATCCATGATGTGTTTAATTTCGTGTAGTGCCTGGGGACTTATTTTTATGGGTACCAACATGTTCAAAAAAGGTCAATCAGTAGTGAAAGGTTCCAAAAATAGTGCAGAAAATACTCAGGACATAGTATAACTTGCCATTATTTCAGATATTGTGATTTAAAACAGCAAACGATGGAATACCTGATAGAACTTCTTAAGATTGTACTTCCGGCAGGTCTGGTCATATATGGCATGTTTATCATTACGGTATCATTTTTGAAGAAAGAGAAAGAAATGAAATGGGTAGACATCAGGACAAAAAATACAGAGCTGCTGCTGCCCCTTCGTCTGCAGGCCGGAGAGCGCCTTTGCTTGTTATTAGAGCGCATTTCTCCAAACAATTTGATCAGAAGGGTCAACGAGCCCGGTTTGACGGCCGGTGAATTGCATGGCAGATTGACCGAGGAAATCCGCAATGAATTTAACCATAACCTGTCTCAACAGGTTTATTTTTCAGATGATACCTGGGAGACGGTAAGAACTGCGGTAGAACAAACCATTTCGCTGGTAAACAGATCCTCTCAGGAGGTCTCCGGAGATGAAAAAAGTCTGGAGCTGGCTAAGAAGATCTTTCAGGCAGCGCTGGCGCAGGAAAAGGATATTATCGGCCATGCGCTGAAAAAAATAAAAGATGAAATACGTATGTATTTTTGATACTTACCTAACCGAGAAAATATATGAATGCAACTACCGAGGAGCAAAACCTATTTGAAAAAGTCAAAGCGATCTATATGGATCGGGCAAGGCATATCGCCTCCACAGAAAAAAAATTGCGTAATTTACTGGATAAGGCCAGTATGAAATGGCAGGAGCTTTCTCAAAATCCCACCTTTGCACAGGTGAAATTTCAGGTGGAGGTTTTTATCCGGATGATACGTTCACATCTTAACAAAAAGTATTCGGGACTTTCAAACCGCTCCCTGGGCCTGCTCGCACTCGGGCTTTTCTATTTTGCACTACCTACGGATTTGATTCCTGATTTTATACCTTTTGTGGGTTATGTAGATGACATCACGGTGCTGCTTGCCATTTTCAAAAGTCTGCAGTCAGATATAGAACGTTTTCTGGAATGGGAAAGGAGCCAGCAGGAATGAATCACAGGATCGTTTTCGTAGCGGGTTCGTCCGGAATGGTGGGTATGCAGCTACTTCACCAGCTTTTTCAGCACCCTGAAGTAGACTGGGTGGTTTCTTTTGGACGCCGGGAACTTGCGCTGAAGCACCAGAAATTGGTCCAGGTAAAGGTAAATTTTGATCGCCTGGATCAGGTTGATGTAGTCGATGAAGTACGCAAGCAAAATAGGGGTGGTGATTTTCAATCTCTGCTCGTTGCGCTGGAAAGGGGAGATGACCGACCTCTTGTTTTCTGTTCCCTGGGAACCACCATCCGCCAGGCCGGTTCAAAAGATGATTTTTATCGCATTGACCACGACTATGTTATCAGTTTTGCGAGGATGTCGCTCAGGTACGGTGCGAAGCGCTTTGCCTATGTCAGTGCCATAGGTGCCGATGCGCAATCTTCTATTTTTTACAATAAGGTAAAGGGTACTGTGGAAGATGACCTGAGAAGGATGGATTTTGAATACCTGGGTTTGTTTCAGCCCTCCCTGCTTTTGGGAGACAGAAAAGAAAACCGGCTGGGAGAGGAGGTAGGAAAGGTGTTGATGAGAGCGGTCACTTTTCTGGGGCTTTTCAAAAAGTACAAACCCATCTACGACCACCAGGTAGCCAGGGCGATGGTGAAGAAAATGCTGAATAGCCAAACTACAGGAAATGAAACCATTACCTCACTGGAAATGCACAAAATGACAAAATGATTGCAGTAATCCAACGGGTAGCAAAAGCTGCCGTAAGTATCAACAATGTCGAAAAATCTTCTATTGCTACCGGCTTGCTGGTCTTGCTGGGAGTGGAGGATGTGGACACAGCGGAAGACGTGGATTGGATCTGCAGAAAGCTGGTACACATGCGTATATTTCCTGACAGCGCCGGTGTAATGAACCGAAGCATACTCGATGCCGGCGGGGACATCTTACTCATCAGTCAGTTTACCCTTCATGCCAGCACCAAAAAAGGAAACCGCCCATCGTACGTAAAGGCGGCAAATCCTGAGACGGCTATACCACTGTATGAAAGTTGCATCAGGGAATTGTCAGCAAAACTCGAAAAACCGGTGGCTACCGGAGAATTCGGTGCAGACATGCAGGTATCATTAATCAATGATGGTCCGGTGACCATCATCATAGACTCCAGAAACAGGGTGTGAATATGCCTAAGCAATCAATGAGCTTACTTTACCTCAATTCCGGACAAAGTGGCATTGTGGTTTGAATATTAAAAGATGATGGATCAGTATCAGCAGGATGATTTTTTAGTTATCGAGAATGCCACGGTGCATCATTTCGGTAAAACCTTGTTTCAGGAGTTGAACTTCAGGGTAAAAAAGGGAGAGTCCTGGGCGGTATTGGGAGCATCCGGAAAAGAGCGGACGGCGTTTTTAGAAACGCTGCTGGGGAGGACATCTCTGGTGGAAGGCCGCATCGACAGGCCTTTCGCTCATGCCTATAAGGAGGAGCAACGCAAAAGAGGGCAGGTGAACAGCTTCAGAGATCTGATCGCTTTCATTTCACAAAAATATACCTTTAAAAATAAGTCTAACCAGCAAAATTTTTACTATCAGCAGCGCTTCAATAGCTCGGAATCGGAGGATACAGAGACAGTAGGCGCGTACCTGGCCGGAGTGGAAAGCAGGCGAGACGGGTACTGGGATCTGGATAAGGTAATCCGGCTTTTTGACCTGGACCAGTTTGCAAATAAATCTCTGATTAAACTATCCAATGGGGAAACGAGACGGCTTGCCATGGCGGTTGCCCTGACGAAAAACCCGAAGCTATTTTTAATGGACATGCCACTAACCGGGCTTGACGTCCAGACCAGGGAAAGGTTTGATGAGGTTTTGCAGGCCATTATGGACTCTGGCGTGCAGGTGATCTTGTCCACTACGGCCAGGGAAATCCCGGCTTCTATACAGCATCATGCCTGGATAGGCGAAGGGAAGTTAAGGCAAAATCACTCCAGGGATGAATTGCTCAGACTGGAAGCGGCACACATGCACCCCCAAGAGCTTAAAGACATCAATTTTCAGCGACTATTGAACAAGGTAAACCGGGATGCCGGGAGCTCATCAGTAATTCAGATGAAGGATGTTTCCATCAGGTATGGCACCAACCTTCTGCTGGACAAAGTAAATTGGCAGGTGCTTCCCGGAGAGAAATGGCTGATCAAGGGGCACAACGGCGCAGGGAAATCCACGCTAATCAGTTTGATTATAGGCGAAAACCCCCAGTCCTATGCCAACGATATCACTTTGTTTGGTAGAAGAAGAGGAACTGGTGAAAGTATTTGGGAGGTTAAAAAGCCTACCGGATTTGTGTCTTCTGACCTGGCCCGTTTTTTTCCTCCAAATCAAACATGCAAAAAGGTGGTGCTGTCCGGATTTTTTGATACCATGGGCCTGTTTAAAAAAACCAATTCCGAACAGGAAGCGTTAGCAGATCAGTGGCTGAAGGCCCTGAAACTGTCTCACGCTGAAAATTTAAGGTTGCAGCAGGTAAGCCTGGAAGAACAGCGATTTTGTCTTCTGGCCAGAGCCATGATCAAATCGCCGAAGCTACTTGTCCTCGATGAAGCTTCGCAGGGGATGGATGAGCAACAGCGACTGCGGTTCAAATGGCTGATAGACTTTTTTTGCAGACAAACTGGCATGAGCTTGTTATTCGTCAGCCACTACAGCGAAGATATTCCGGATTGTATCGATCATCAAATAGAATTGACTCAGGGAAGGATTACAAAAAACACCAGGAAATGAGTATTGCCGAAGCACAAAAAAAAGTGGACGCCTGGATTCAAAGCCATGGGGTCAGGTATTTTAATGAATTGACAAACATGGCCATCCTAACCGAAGAAGTAGGGGAGGTGGCCCGGATCATGGCCAGAAAATACGGTGAACAATCCTTTAAGGAAAGTGATAAAGACAAGGAGTTGGCCGATGAAATGGCCGATGTGCTATGGGTGTTGATCTGCCTGGCCAATCAGACAGGCGTAGATCTGACGCAGGCTTTGGAAAGGAATTTCGAAAAGAAAACCATCCGCGATAAGGACAGGCACAAGAATAATGACAAATTGGGATAAGAATGTTTTCTGGTTATTTTTGGAAATTCAATTTTACCAACATGTTGCTTCTGGCGAATAATGGTAGAGGTGTTAGTTGCATCTCTATCCCGTACGCAGCATGTTTATTTCCAGACCCATTCATATTGACACATGCATATAAATAGGACATGCTTTTGTTCGCCCATATTTATTGTCCTTATTGGGTTAATGCTGCATTTTGGAAAGTCCGTTAAAAACTCATGGAAAAAAGTAGCGAGAACGAGTTATATCGTTTTTCGCATCCCTGACCCAACGGATACCAGTATATATCTCGCAGATCCGAGCATTTTTTACCATGAAGGCAGCTACTACTTGTATGGTACAAGTGGAATGAATGCCGATTTGGGATTTGAAGTGTATGTTTCAAAAGATTTGGAAAAGTGGGAAAAACCCAAAGGTGCACATGATGGATATGCCCTAAAGCGCGAAGATGTTTTTGGAGACAAAGGATTTTGGGCACCACAGGTAGTTGAAAAGAATGGCCGTTTTTACATGGCTTATACTGCGAATGAAAATATCGCCATTGCGGAAGCTGCTCATCCCCTGGGGCCATTCGAGCAATCAGAAAAAGTACCTTTAGCAGCCTCTGTAAAACAAATAGATCCTTTTATTTTTAAGGATGATAATCGCAAATATTACCTTTATCATGTCAGGTTGATGGACGGAAACAGGCTTTTTGTGGCAGAGCTCGCCCCCGACTTTTCCAGGATCAAAAAGGAAACCCTGACCCAGTGTATCGTGGCTGAAGAAGGTTGGGAAAATACCCAAAATGAAGCATGGCCCGTCGCTGAAGGGCCTACTATCATCAAGCATAAAGAGTTGTATTATTTTCTTTATTCTGCGAATGACTTCCGAAACCCTGATTACGCAGTAGGTTATGCCGTAAGTGGTAGCCCCTATGGCCCCTGGAATAAACACAGGGGTAATCCCATCTTAAGCAGAGAAATGACGGGGCATAATGGAACAGGGCATGGAGATGTATTTTATGACAAAGAGGGGAAATTACACTATGTCATGCATACCCATTTTGGCCCGGATGCTGTAGCTCCCAGGCGAACGGCACTGGTTAGTTTGGAGATGGTACCTGCTATAGGGCAAAAAGCAGAAAAGTTAAACCATGTAACCGGGAGTTTTCACTTTCTTAAAAAAACTGAAAAATAGTACTCCATGATTGGGTCCAATAAAATTTTATTAGGAAATGCCGGTTCAGTAAATGTGTCGAATTTGTTAAGGGCTATTGCAGTGACCATTTTGGTTATCGTATTTGGCTGTAGCGGATTTTCTCAGGAGGCCACATTTACCAACCCAATTCGCGATGGAGCAGATCCCTGGGTTTTCCAAAAAGGAGAAAATTACTATTACTGTGCCTCTTCAGCGGGAGGGATCGCAATTTCCAGGTCTGCAAAACTTACTGACCATGGTACCTTCCAAAAGGTATGGGATGCGCCAGATCAGGGATGGAATTCGGCCAATATCTGGGCACCGGAACTCCACTTTATTGATGGGCATTGGTATATCTATTATGCTGCCGGGAAAAAGAAGGGAGGCCCTTTTATCCACCAGAAATCAGGAGTATTAAAATCCGAGGGAGAGGATCCTTTTGGTTCCTATGAAGATATGGGGATGCTTTATACCGGGGATGATATTACTGATCCGGAATCTGCAAAATGGGCCATTGACCTCAGTCCGTTTGAACATAAGGGGCAACTATATGCCATTTGGTCGGGCTGGGAGGAAGACAGCGATACTGACCGCACACCCCAGCATCTTTACATTGCCAGAATGAGTGATCCGGTCACCATCAGCAGCAACCGGGTGAAACTTTCCTCTCCGGAGGAAAAATGGGAAACCGGCGGAGAGTTGGATTTGAATGAAGGCCCGCAGGTTTTGAAGCAAAAAAAGCAGACATTTATCATTTATTCAACCAGGGAGTCCTGGCTAAAGGACTACCGCCTCGGACAATTGAGGTTAAAGGATCCGGAAGCAGATCCTATGCTGCCGGAAAATTGGGAAAAGAGTGGCCCTGTCTTCTCCGGAAGCGCTAAGGTACATGGCGTGGGGCATTGTAGTTTTGCCAAATCCCCTGACGGATCCGAGCATTGGATACTCTATCATTCCAAAAAGACCACAGAACCTGGTTGGGATCGGGATATCCGGCTGCAACCTTTCCACTGGCAGGAGGATGGTAGTCCTTTTTTTGGTACACCCAAATCTGCAGGTGTACCTCTGAACGTACCATCCGGTGAAAAATAAACAAATCCGTAACCCTAGTACACTTATGAAAACCATTATCTACGCCATCCTGTACCTTGCTGCTGTAACAGCATGTAAGCAAGACAAAGCCAAAGGCAAGCTGGCAGTTGAAGAAAATAATGTTCCGGAAAACATAATCAATCCGGTACTCCCCGGGGACCGGCCCGATCCTACGGTCATTCAGATCGGAGAGGAATTTTATGCTTCCACCACCTCCAATGAATGGGCACCTCTTTTCCCCATTTATAAATCTACCGACTTGCAGGAATGGGAATTGGTCAATTATGTATTTCCGGATGGTGCACCAGACTGGGCAAAAAACAACTTCTGGGCGCCTGAACTTGCATATGATGAAGCCCAGGGGAAAATATATGTCTACTATACAGCAAGGGACAAGAGCAGTAACCGGCTGAGTGTGGCTGTAGCCAGTGCAAGTTCACCAAGCGGCATATTTGAAGATCATGGACCTTTGGTGGCCCAGGAGTTTGGCTCCATTGATGCTTACGAGGTTCGGGATGATGATGGTGAGATCTATGTATTATGGAAGGAGGATGGAAACAGCAAAGGATTGCCTACACCTATTTGGGCACAGCAAATCAATGAACAGCGGACCCGTTTGATGGGGCAGCCGGTGGAACTTTTCAGGAATGACCGGCCCTGGGAAAAAAACCTGGTAGAAGGGGTGAGTGTATTTAAAGAAAACGGGTATTTCTATGCTACTTATTCTGCAGGAGCCTGTTGCGATAAAGCATGCAATTACCAGACAGGGGTGGCCAGATCAAAAGAATTATTGGGACCCTGGGAAAAATATCCTGGCAACCCCATATTGGCAGACAATGATGACTGGCACTGTGCGGGGCATGGGACGGTGGTAAAAAACGGTGCTGATTATTTCATGCTTTACCATGCGTATAATGCTGAGGGCTCAGTATACGTCGGCAGGGAAGGGGTTCTCGAAAAAATGGTTTGGACAGATGATCAGTGGCCGGTGTTCGAAAATGAGGCTACCTATAGCCGGGAGAAAGGAATGATTGACTTTAAAGATACTTTTGAGGATGGATTAGATCCCTTATGGCAATGGAGAGTAACTCAGGATATCAAGTTTGATACCGGTGAGAATGGGCTGTTGCTAAGGGCATCCGAGGAAAATCAAAATATGGGTAGTTTGCTTGTTCAGAGTACCAAATCCACCAATTATGAGCTGGAAAGTACCATCAATATGGACAGCACAGATGCCAAAGGAGGGCTGTTATTGGTAGGTGCAGCCAATAATGGTTTTGGTGCTCCGATAGCCGGGATGGGAATAGCTGTACATGGGGGAGGTTTGGAATTGTTTGAAATAAGGGATCAAAAGGAGGCAATACTCTCACGGCAGGAAATGGGACTCTCCAGAAAAATTTCGATTAAGATGCGGGTAACAGACGGCCATCGGCTAGGTTTTGCGTTTAAAAAGGAAGGCCAGCCCTGGGAATCATTCGATGATGAGGCGGATGCCAGCCACCTGGTGCCCTGGGGAATGGGATTCCGGCTGGGTATGTTCGCGAAGGGACAGGAAGATCAGGCCGTGAATTTCGTCCATACCACAATAACTAACCGCTAATAGGCAGTTTTCGGAAATTGAACACAACTGAATTTTTTCAGAACACAATAGTGTTTAATCAGGACAGGGCAGAGCCCTTACCTGGAATTCGACCTGATCTGATAATAAATATGATTTTTCCGAGACCTAACCTTATAAACGTATCCCCTCGAACTGGCATAGGGTCAAAGCCGGTTTTCATTGACGTTCCTAATTCGAATTCAGTTTTATAACCGTTTCCTACTGAAAGCAGGCTATTTGGGCTTTATCTGTAAGGGTATTTACCAGGAAGAGCGTATGGATCATTTGGGTGTCCATCCGGATACAGTGATCTGTAATTACGTGGTTCCGAGCGGAGATTCCGCAAAAGCCCGAGCCGCACCCGAAACGATGTAATTTTCGGATCCATCAAACAACCCTGATAGAAAATTTCTTAGTAAAACATGCCAATAGACATTTCGGGGGGGGCGCGAAAGCAAAAAAAATCCGGACTGTATATCAGCCCGGATTTTTTATTTTACATGGTTTCCTTTATTCCACGATAAGTTTGATCTTCTTGATCCAGGCTCTCCCGTCGGAAACCGTTAGTACGTATACGCCGGACCTTAATCCCTGAAGCGGAATCGTATAAGTACCAAAGCCGTCACCAGCAGTTTTGGGATCAATGCTTTTTACCATCGCGCCGGAGGTGCTTTGCAGGTAGATCTCACTGATCACAACATCCTCTCCCAGCCTTAGTTTGGTCTGATGAGTGGCCGGATTTGGATAAACCCTGGTTTCTGAGATACCGCTTGCCCCTGCCTCCATCTTTTCTGAAGGCTGGGTTGGTTCTGCAGAAGCAAGTCTCATATTTGAGGCAGTGTAAACTCCTTCCGGAATGATGGCTATTCCCGATACTGTCGCATTATCAGCGATTGCAGACATGGTAATATCGAGAATACCGTCTTCTACTTTGATGGATCTGAATGTCAGCGCTGTAGGATTATTGTTGTTTTCCTTATAGATGTCAAAATTGGATTTCACCCTTTTCTCTTCGATATCGATATTGAAGACCCGGTTGCCTGATCGGGCCGCAGGTCCGTATGATCCAAACCAAAGTTCATTGTGGTACGTGACGACAGTATATGTACCGTTTTGAATCGGAATATTGTAGCTCAGATTTAGGGAATACCGCTCCGTGAGGAACATCTTTGACCCATTGACATTATAATTGAAATTGGTTTTGGATGTGCCTGGATAACTGGTCTTGCGATCTCCCAAAAAAGTCTGGTTATCGTAGTCAGCATCATCATAGCTTCCCGCGTTCAGGAAAATAGCCTTTTGACTTGGTTTTGTCCCTGGAGATGGAGTATATCCGTTCACTTTCGCAATCGCAATACCTGAAATGGTTGCATTGTCTCTGCTGGCATTCAAATCCAGATTCAGGGTACCATCGGTCACTACAATGTTATCGAACGTAAACACCGTTGGGGAATTTCCTTTTTCTGTGAAAATATCAAAATTATCTTTCTTTAGTTCTTTTTCAATAGAAATATCGAATACCCTGTTACCCGATTTGGCTGAAGGGCCAAAAGAGCCGAACCACAATTCATTGTGATAAGTTTTGACCTGGTAGGTGCCGTTTTCAACAGGGATGCTGATGCTCATGTTTTTCGCATATCTTTCGGTCTGAAATATTGGATCCCCCGATACCGTCAGATTAGAATTGGCTGTTTCGCTGGTGAGATAACTTGTTTGATAATCAGAAACAAATGTTTTGCCTTCATGTAAAACATCCTCTCTACTTCCGGCATTGATCAGCAAGTAATCGGAATATCCTGCTTTTTCATCCTCACCAGACGCAGGCATTCCGTTAGTGAATTCAGAGGGGATGTCGATTGGATTTTTACTGATGACGATACCGGAAATGGTTGCATTGTCTGCTGATGCGGTGAAATCCAGATTCAATACACCATCAGTTACATTTATCCCGGAGAATGCAAGTACCATTGGCTGGTTTTTATTTTCCCGGTAAAGGTCAAAATTTTCCTTTACTCTATCATTTTCCAGCGAGATGTCAAATACACGTTGCCCCGCCTTTCCTGCAGGTCCTTCTTGTCCAAACCACAGCTCATTGTGAAATGTGTACACATGGTAGGTGCCATTTGTGACCGGTATATCGTAGGATAGATTTGAGCCAAATCTTTCGGTTTGGAAGAGTGCATAAGCGCTGGCATCGGGCGCCGCATGTACTTTTGAACTGCTGTAGAAATTGTTGTTTTGGTTTTCTCCAGAAAAGTTGATTCCATTAAAATCAGTATCCGCGCCGGTACCGGCATTGATAAAATAGTTAGTTTCTGTCTTCGCGTCGGAGGAGGAAGAGCCTGGCGCATTGATCTTCAATGCAACGACAGAAGAAGAAGCTTCCTGCCCATTATCGGCAACGGCCACGGCGGTGATGTTATAGCTGCCTGCGGCTGCGTTTTTCCAGGCAAAGGTGAAGGGAGTAGTTGTACTGGAACCCAGTTTTACAGATCCGTTGTAAAAATCTACCTGGCTGATTTCCCCCTCGGAAATGGATGCTTCAGCCTCCAGCAAAATGGTTTCTCCCTGGCTGGAGCTTGTGTTTTTTTCCGGTTTCACCAATGTAACGGTTGGACTTTCTAATTCATTTTCTATGACTCCGCTACCACTTTTCAATAGCAATATGGAGGAATAAGGTTCAATGCTAAGAGTATTTGAGAGGTACTGATGGAGAAGTCCTACAAAACCTCCAGATGTAGAAAAGTTGCGCTTTTGACGGCTTGGGTTTTTTTCGAAAAGCACCTTATTTTCAGGTTCTATGACATTTGCATCTACTTCATAAAACTCCAGATTATCCATCCATAATTCGCCACTTTCTCCGGTACCGATTGCCATAACCAGCCGTGCACCGTCCATATCTGCCAACGACTTGATGAGCACTTCATGTTCGCCCCTTTGCCAGTCGACTCCGACCTTATGTTTATTTGAAAGGGTATACCAGGGAGAGCTACCCTGCCGCAGATAAAAAGAAAGTGGGATGTTTTTATTGGCCACGGCATCAAACTTCAGCAAGTATTTTTTACCTTTTTTTAGGGAGCCAATGCTGATTGAAGTCTGGCTAACACCTTTTGTTTTGATCTTTAGCGTACCCCCATCCAGCTTGCCTTTGTCCCAGGAAGTACTGCAATCCGAACAGCTCACATAATTCACGTTGCCGTTAAAGGAGCCATTCGAAATTCGGTTTGAACCGACCTTCTTTTTGACCTGATAAAGGTCGTCCAGTTGTCTGCCGGTTTTGGAACTCCAATCCTTGTTATACATCCGTTGCCATCCTCTCAGATCAAAAAACTTTCTGGCTTCGTTGCTCGAGTTTGCATTGTAACGTACAGCAAACCGAAAATTATCAGAGAATGGAGCGGAATATTCATTGTGATTGAAGTTAGCCAGATCCGCTACATCATCGAAAAGGGTGTATATGTATACAAAATTCTGTGAAGCATCTTTCGCCAGTAATTTATTGTTTTCAATTCTGGTATTGGCAAGAGGATTTCCCATCAGATCGTTTCTCAGGAAAATGAGATTTTCGGAATCATATATGGTATTATTAGTGACCCTGATGTTGTCAGTATTGTGGAGATAAATTCCTTTTGAAGTAATATGGGCCACAGTATTGCCCGAAACTTCTACATCAGTCACATTATCATCAAGATAGATGCCCTCTGCCTGTGGTTTGTCTACAAAATTTTTGATTGTTGTACCTTCCTTAACGCCAATACCGTTTACAATGATATTGTTAGTGATTTTCCGGTTTTTGAAATTATCATATTTCTGCTGATAGGTATATATTCCGGCTCCATCGTTTTTTGTTAGACAAAATCCATCAATATAATTTGATTTGACCTGCGTATCATTCCCGCCAAACCTTATACCGACATATCCTGTTTGCTTGATTTCGTTGTACTCGATTAAATTGGCGTCGCCTGTAGAATAAATACCAAGACCTACGTTGTCCCCACTTCTACCGTGACCAGGAAAGAGGTAGGTATCAAATATTTTGTTTCCCCGGACCACGGCACCATCAGAAATTTTTATATTCATGCCAACATTATTGGCATTTTTAACTTCGGAGTTCTCTACAATCAAATTGTTCACGCCAGCCAGATAAAGGCCATCTTCCCCCGAGTTTTCGATGATACAATTTGAGATTTTGATATCACTCCCGCCTTCAAATTGGAATGCATTTCGATTGGCGCCTTTAAAGTGAAGGTTCTCAAAATTGATGTGTCTCGCTGATCCGGTGCTACGTACAATGAAATTGAAGGTACTGACCTCCACCTTAGTGCCGCTGGGATATCCCCCAAAGTAAACCCTTAATTTTCTTTGGGAGGTATCGTAATACCACTCGCCATACCTGTCCAAAGTTCTCGGGTGATCCTGAATAAAGTATCCATATCCAGGCTTCGGGTCATAGGAGGTGTCTGGGTTTGATGCATAATTTAAAGTATTCCCTGAATGGGAAGTTATCCTGTGCCGGTCTGTAATCCAGTACACTTTTCTCAAAACTACCTCTCCCCCTGTCCAGTTTGTGCCGGATGACAACTGGTAATCGGTAATAGCACGATTGCCCGCGTGGGATTCATAGGTCAGGTAGCCTTTGTTTGCAGTATTGGAATTCGGATATCTTCCCATTTCCTGAGGATTACCGTCAATGGCAACCATATTTACTTTATGGCTGGGAAGCCGGCTGTGGCCGGCCTCATATACTCCGTTTCCGACAGATTGCCAGTTTGAAAGGGTCACAAATGAAGTAATTATCGGTTCTGGCCCTGAGCCATAAGCGCCAAAAGTGATTGGGGCACCCGACCGTCCCGATTCATTGATCAAAATCGAACCATAAAAAACATCTCCTCTTCGAAAATAAATTTTGTCTCCGGGCTTTAAACCAGGGATGATGGCATTAAGTTTGTCAATAGTTTTCCACGGAGTGTTTGCATTCTGGGCTTGGGATGAGCTTCTGGAATCATCACCTGTTTCGCTGGAGAAATAGTAATTGGCCGCGTGGATATCAAGGCCAGATAACATTAAGATGCAACACAGGATTAGCTTGGATAAAACTGTATTCATTGAAAATTAATTTGGTTGGTGTTAATTTATGTATGGTTTTTTTTACAAATCAAGACCACTGTAAGCCCGGCTCTTTTTGCCAGGGCATACCCCTATCAGGTAGTTTGAAATAGTACATCAAACCCGTCAAAAATCTCCCCTGCTGATTGTAATTATTTACTACTCGAAACTAAGCTTTTTGGTAATTCAATGGGTAATTAAGTTGGTTGCTTATGAGTTTCAGTAATCTAAATTTCATGCCAAATGTAAGCAAAGTTTTTTTGCCTCTTCCCCGGATTATAACGAGCAGTCTGCTCAAAGCCGCCAAAACAACCACTTACAAATTTTGCATGTAATTTTCAGTATATAATATTAATAAAAATGTATTTAAAATACTATCATTGGCGAAATAAAAACTAGACTATGTTATTTTTATATCTTAAGAGTTGAAAAATACGTAATGTCGTAAAGGAATGGTGCCCCAAAGTGTATAAATATTACACAATTTTTGCAAATCTTCATAAATCTATGAGATCACCGATCGCCAAATCACCTTCATTCAGTGCGATCAGGTTCTGACCAAAAAATATCTTGTTTTCCTTTCTTCTGTAACGGGCCAATGTATGTAAAGGTTCTTTACCTTTCCTGCCCGTATTCTGGTCTACCGTAGTCATGATACATCTGGCACAGGGTTTAGTCACCTTAAAATTCACGGGTCCAATCGAAAACCTATCCCAGGTATCTTCGGCGAAGGCATCAGCCCCGGAGAAAACAATATTCGGACGAAACCTGTCCATGGGGACCGGCGTCTCCAGTCTTCCGTTGAGGTCATCCAGGGAAGATTGTCCGATAATCAAAAAGGGCATGCTATCCGCAAAACCCACATGTTCCCTTCTGAACTGGTATTTTTCCGGGATCCATCGTTTTTCGTTGGCCGGCATTTTTACCAGATGGCATTTCCGGTGAAGAAGATCCGAAAACCATTCGTCTGCTTCCTTTCCTATAAAAGATGCTTCTACCTGATCTTCCCAGATACGCACTTTCCTCCGCTCTCCAGAATCCATTGCCACAGGCAAACGGAGCCTGGTATTTTCGTATTCCCTATGACTCAGCAGCAGGTGGTCTGCTTCCAGTTTTACCTGAAAAAGCGCCATTTCCGGCAAAGTTCTCTGGCTCAGAAATTTGCCCTCACTGTCTACGAGCATCCATTGCCTGTCATACTGAAATCCACTGATTTCTACCCTGCTGCGGGGTATGGAGATACCTGCCAGGGACTTGATGGGAAAGATGTTGATGGAAGTTACTTTCGGGGATGACATTATTTACGAATTTGGGTAAGTTGACCGGTAGTTTTTTGAAAATTAAGTAAAAATGCTGACATATCTAATCGGAAAAATGTCATGTATTATGACAATGTGGCATTAAAATATGCATTCATTTACTTGGCACATTGGTTGTTGGTCTAGTTTCGTAACCAAAATGAAAACGACAAAATAAATATAATTATGGGAAAAATTATTGGTATCGACTTGGGTACGACCAACTCTTGCGTTGCGGTAATGGAAGGTAGCGAGCCCGTGGTCATTCAAAACAGTGAAGGTAGAAGGACTACACCCTCTATCGTGGCATTTTTGGACAACGGAAATGGAGAGAGAAAAGTAGGAGATCCTGCCAAAAGGCAGGCCATTACCAATCCTGCGAATACCATATCCTCTGTAAAAAGATTTATGGGTAAAAAGTTCTCCGAAATTTCGGAGGAAAGAAAGCACGCTTCCTATAAAGTAGATCAGGGAGCCAACGATACTGTAGCCATCAAAATCGGCGATCGTTCGTATACGCCACAGGAGCTTTCGGCAATGATTCTCCAGAAGATGAAATCTACAGCAGAGGATTTTCTGGGGCAGGAAGTAACGGAAGCGGTAATCACCGTGCCTGCATATTTCAATGACTCCGAGCGACAGGCAACCAAAGAAGCCGGACAAATTGCAGGATTGGAAGTGAAAAGAATCATCAATGAGCCTACCGCCGCTGCCCTGGCCTATGGTCTGGACAAGAAAAACAAGGACATGAAGATAGCTGTCTATGACCTTGGTGGTGGTACCTTTGATATCTCCGTATTGGAGTTGGGAGATGGTGTATTTGAGGTGAAATCTACCAATGGGGATGTGCACCTGGGTGGAGACGATTTCGACCAGGTAATCATCAACTGGCTGGCAGATGAATTCAAGGCAGAAGAAGACATTGATCTGAGAAAAGATCCCATGGCGCTTCAAAGGTTGAAGGAAGCAGCTGAAAAGGCCAAAATCGAGCTTTCCAGTTCCTCAGGTACGGAAATCAACTTGCCTTACATCACCGCTACACAATCCGGTCCGAAACACCTGGTAAGGAACCTCTCCAGGTCCAAGTTTGAGCAACTTTCAGACGATCTGGTCAGAAGGTCTATGGATCCGGTGAAAAAAGCCATTTCTGATGCCGGCTTGTCCCCCTCAGACATTGACGAAGTGATCCTCGTCGGAGGTTCTACCAGAATACCTAAAATCCAGGAAGAAGTAGAAAAGTATTTCGGAAAGAAACCTTCTAAAGGTGTTAACCCGGATGAGGTCGTCGCAATAGGTGCAGCCATTCAGGGTGGTGTGCTTACCGGGGAAGTGAAGGACGTATTGCTGCTGGATGTAACACCCCTTTCTCTGGGTATAGAGACCATGGGGGGAGTGTTTACAAAATTGATTGAAGCCAATACCACTATTCCTACGAAGAAATCCGAGGTATTTTCTACAGCGGCGGACAATCAACCCGCAGTGGATATTCATGTACTTCAAGGTGAAAGATCTATGGCCAAGGACAACAGGGCTATTGGCAGGTTTCAGCTCACAGATATTCCGCCAGCACCCCGAGGTGTTCCGCAAATCGAGGTAACCTTTGATATTGATGCAAATGGTATCCTGAATGTATCTGCCAAGGACAAGGGTACAGGAAAAGAGCAGAAAATTAAGATTGAGGCTTCTTCGGGACTCTCTCAGGAGGAAATTGACCGGATGAAGAAGGAAGCAGAGGCAAACGCTGCCACTGATAAGGTCGAAAAAGAAAAGATCGACAAGATCAATCAGGCGGATAGCTTAATTTTCCAGACTGAAAAGCAGTTGAAGGAATTTGGAGACAAGCTCTCTGAAGGCAACAAAACTGCGGTCAATGGTGCGCTGGAAAAACTAAAAGCGGCTCACCAGAGCCAGGATCTGGCAGCTATTGATAAGGGCATGGAAGAACTAAATGCTGCCTGGAGTGCGGCCTCTCAGGAGATGTATAATGCTACTCAGGGTGCAGAAGGTGCAGCCGGCCAGGGAGATCCTACCGGTGGAGCTGCCAGCGGAGCAGGTGATACTGCTTCCGGAGATGGCGTGTCCGATGTGGATTATGAAGAGGTAAATGAAGAAGACAAGAAGTAATTCACATTTAGTCTTAAAAGTAAAATAGAAATGATGGCGTCTTCACCTGGTGGGGATGCCATTATTTTTGCGACAGTAACCCGGAGCCTTATTTGAAATGTAAAAAATATGCAATTGACTTCTGAAAATAAATTAAAAAAATTGATCATCGTTGGGGATCGTTTGCTGATCAAACTCAAAAAGCACGATCAAAAGACATCAAGCGGTCTTTATCTGCCTCCTGGCGTCAGGGAGAAAGAAAAGGTTCAGCAAGGCTACATCATCAAGGCCGGGCCCGGATATCCCATTCCGCTACCGGTGGAGGATGATGAGCCCTGGAAAGATCATGGCGAAAACGTGAAGTATGTTCCCCTGCAAGCCAGGGAGGGTGACCTGGCCGTATTTCTGATGAATGGTGCGTTTGAGGTGATCTACGAGGGCGAAAAATATTACATCGTGCCTCAAAATGCGATTCTGATGTTGGAGCGAGAAGAGGATTTGTAAGTACAGTATAAGCATTTTTGCTGATTAAAGGCCACAGTGGGTATTCCTGCTGTGGCTTTTCTTTTTGATATACAGCCGGTATAGCTGATCGCTGATTATTCTGCCCAGGTGAAGGCCTGAAATCAAACCCTAGTAACATAATCAGTAGGTTTACAACTCCCGAATTACCTAATTTTTAATAATATTCACATAGATAGATTTATTTTTAAGTTAATTCAAATCAAAATAAAAATCGTATATAAATTGATTATGCATTTTGAATATACTGATTAATTTAAAAAAACACTTCTAAAAAGCTGAGTTTTTTCGAAAGTAATAAAATGTATTTCATTTGATTTAAATCTAAAAAATGGCCTTCATATTTAGAAATAATCGTAATAATGGTGTATTAAAGTAAAAAAAATAACCAATAATAATTTTTTTATTGCAAAATTGATAAATATAGGGTAATATTGAAACTCAAAATAACCCCTAGTTATTTTAGAATTAAATTTTGAATCAGTTTCAGTTTAAAAATTAACCTTAATTATCAAAACCATGAGAAAATTTAACATTCCAACTTTATTGAAAAGCTTCATTGCTATTTCATTGTTTTTTGTCTTTGCAGTAAGTACTGCATCAGCACAAAGTGAAACAGACGATAAATTCAGTTACACCATCACAGTAAACTCGGATCAGTTTTTTGGTTTTTACCCGTTTTTTGCCGGATCTTATGCAGTAAGTGAAACCTCTGCCTTCACTTTCTATGGTATTTTGTGGTCTGGTGGTACGGGTGGCAACCAGGGTTCCGGCGGAGGCTGGGGCAACTGGACGGAATTTGGTGTGGGCTATAGTTTTGATGCTGCGGAAGGCCTGAGCATTAACCCACAGATTGGTGTGACCGGCGGAAATTTGCTGTCTTCCGGTACAGCAGGTCCTGGTGTATTTGGGGATGGTCTGGTTCCTAACCTGACCATCGGTCTGGACAAGGCCAAAACCGAAGGCGAAATTTATTTTGGCTTGTACACTCCGTTGAGGGACCTGGCTCCTGCAGATGGAACCACACTTGCGTATATCCACTACTGGGCTAACTTTGGAGTGAAGGCTTCAGATTTCTTTTCTCTGGGATTGCACTATGAGCACCTGATCAATTCCGGCGGCTCCAATGTGGCAGAGTCAACTGATGTTTATCAGTGGTTTGGACCCTACATTCAGTTTTCTGACCCCAATGGAATGGCATTTGCAAGATTATCTGCCGGAGGAGACCTGGTGGAGGGAAATGACTCCTTTTTCAAAGTAACTACCGGTCTTAGCTTCTGAGATCTCTACAGAATTTAAAGAAAATGATAGCGCGGGTAGGCTGTTTTACAGCTTGCCCGCGTTCTTTTTATTAAGCTAGTAACGTCGGCGCTTACAGTAGATCAATCTCCGTATTTTTTCTGCGCATGGTTCCCATGTGATAGAGGGACAGTCTATCGATGCCTCAACGAATAAAGCGCCTATTTTCGCTTTTGTCTAAAAATATTGGGGTATCAGCACGGCTAATCTTCCTACAAAGCCAATCAGCAACACAATCTGGGCCAATGAAGTCAACCTCTGCAGTTGTTTTCATCAGGATGCCATTCAACACGTTGCTAAGATGAAAGCATTTAGAGGGCAAGGAAAATACAAAAAACCTGGTTGAATATTTCCTGAGGTATTTGGCTAAGGTTTAGCCGGATTAATTTCGTGGCATAGACCTTTCTTAATAAAAATATATTATTTGGAGCGGTTTTTTGAAGTGTGCCTTCAGTAGTGCACCGGTGTTTTCATGGATATATTTTTGAAAGCAGGAAAAAAATTCAAAAGTTAAATATCCTGCCAGGATTTGTTAAGGGCCACTTCTTTGGCAAAGTAGGTCAAAATAATTTTGGCACCTGCCCTTTTGATGCTGAGCAGAGATTCCAGCATGGCCCGCTCTCCATCCAGCCAGCCGTTTGCAGCCGAGGCCTTGATCATGGCATATTCCCCACTCACATTGTAGGCAGCAATAGGTATTGGAAATTGCTGGTGTAGCAGTTGGATGATGTCCAGGTAGGCCAAAGCCGGCTTGACCATCAGAAAATCGGCTCCCTCTTCCATGTCCAGTTGGGCTTCAATCAGGGCTTCCTGGCTGTTGGCAGGGTCCATCTGGTAGGTTTTTTTATCCCCTGACTTCGGTGCCGAATCCAGTGCGTCCCGGAAAGGATTGTAGAAAGCGCTGGCATATTTGGCCGTATATGACATGATAGACACTTCCTTGTGGCCATTTTCATCCAGCAACCTTCTCAGATAACCCACCCGGCCGTCCATCATGTCAGAGGGACCAATGATGTCTGCTCCGGCCCTTGCCTGTGCCAAAGTCATCTTACCGAGGATTTCCAGCGTTTCGTCATTCAGGATTTTTCCGTTTTCTACCAATCCGTCATGCCCGTCAGAATTGTAAGGGTCCATGGCCACATCGGTCATGATGCAGGCCTGGGGGAAGGTTTGCTTTATTTTCCGAAGCGCCTTTAAATAAAAGGTATCCTCCCGGTAACTTTCTGTAGCAAAACGGTCTTTTTTGTCTTCGGCATAGGCCGGAAAAATATCAAACGCATTTATGCCCAGGCTCAGACAGTCGTCGATTTCTTCCAGCATCAGGTCCAGTGAATACCTGTAGATGCCCGGCATGGATTTTACTTCCACTTTTTGATTGATGCCATCGATCAGAAAAAGCGGAAAAATAAAGTCTTTCACCGAAAGCCTGGTTTCTTCTACGAGAGAACGGATGGCTGCGGATTTTCTGTTTCTTCTGGGTCTTCTGTTCATAGCCGATATAACTGCGTTGGTGACAAAGGTAGGGGATTTGCCAGCTAATCAGGCCTTACCCGCTGCATAAAATGACTCAGGTCAAAAGGTCTGCAATTAGGCGGGCATTTACTTCATGGAAATCTTTGATATACAGATTACACGGGGGCAATTCCTCTTTGGTATGAGAAGAAAGCACGCCGATAACCTGCATGCCGGCGTTCCTGGCTGCGGAAACGCCACTGTAGGAATCTTCAAAGACCAGGCAGTGTTCCGGCGATACCCCCAGATTGCTGGCAGAAGTGAGGTATACTTCCGGATCTGGCTTGTGCTTTTGGACATGTTCACTGGCCAGAATGGATTCCATTCTGGGTCCAAAGCCCAGGGCTCCCATGATCAGCTCCAGATTGGCCCCGGGAGCGGAGGTAGCGACACCGGTACGGAAGCCGTTTGCTTTCAGCTCATCGAGAAAGGGCAGAAAGCCTGGAATGGTTTCCACTTTTGATGCATATATTTCCCTGAACAGTCCTTCTTTTTCGTTTTCGAGGGCTGCGAATTCCTCGCCTACGAACTCCCTGCCTAAAAAATGGCTGAAGATGTATTTGTTGCTCTTGCCATACATGTGTTGGGCAAACTCTTCCTCTGTAGGGTTTAACCCTCGTTTGCCAAAAAACACCCGGAATGCTTCGGAGTGATAGGGATTGGTATGGCAGATCACTCCATCCATATCAAAGATGACAGCCTGTTTTTTCATTCGTTTTCTGCAGGTTTTTCAAATGCCAGAATGGTTTTTTCTATGATATCGCAGCAGCTGTGCAATTCTTCCATAGTCATGACCAGGGGAGGAGCAAAGCGGATGATATTGCCATGGGTCGGTTTGGCCAGCAGCCCATTGTCTTTCAATGCCAGACAAATATCCCAGGCAGTGCTGCTTTCCGGGCTATCATTGATCACGATGGCGTTCAGCAAGCCACGGCCGCGCACTAGCTTCACCAGCGGCGATTTTTCAGCCAGCAATTGCATGCGCTCCCGGAAAGTCTTGCCCAGCGCCCTGGCATTTTGGGCCAACCTTTCGTCTCTTACCACTTCCAGTGCAGTCATGGCAATTTTGGCCCCCAGCGGATTGCCGCCAAAGGTGGAGCCATGTTGGCCCGGGTGGATGACTTCCATAATGGTCTCATTGGCCAAAACTGCTGAGACCGGAAAGAAGCCTCCGGAAAGGGCTTTGCCCAGAATCAGGATATCCGGTTCCACGTAGCTTTCCTGCTTTTCACAGTGCCCCTCGCAACGGCATTCCCCGCAAACAGCGAGCAATGAGCCTGTCCGGCCTATACCCGTTTGTATTTCATCTGCCAGCAGCAAGGTATTGTGCTCCTGACATAGTTTTTTGGCTTCCCTGATGTAGGCCGCGTCAGGGGTATTGACGCCCGCTTCTCCCTGTATGGGTTCGATGAGAAAACCCACGATATCGGGATTATTGGTCAAAGCAGCTTTGAGGGCTGTGAGGTCATTGTAGGGTATGCGAATAAATCCAGGGGTGTAAGGCCCAAAATTCCTTCTGGCGTTTTCGTCGTTCGAAAAGGAAATCACCGTGGTGGTACGGCCGTGGAAGTTATCCTCTGCCACGACGATTTTTGCCTGTTGCCCGGGAACACCTTTTTTTTCATAGCCCCATTTCCTGGCAATTTTGATGGCGGTCTCTACAGCTTCCACACCGGTGTTCATAGGCAGGACCTTATCAAATCCAAAGTAATCGGTAATGTATTTTTCGTAGGGACCCAGCACGTCATTGTAAAACGCCCTGGAAGTAAGGGTAAGGGTACCCGCCTGTTCGATCAGGGCCTCTTTTATCCTTGGATGGCAGTGGCCCTGGTTGACAGCCGAATAGGCAGAAAGGAAATCAAAGTATTTTTTTCCTTCCACATCCCAGAGGTAAACGCCCTCCCCCCTGCTGAGGACTACGGGTAGGGGGTGGTAGTTGTGCGCGCCGTATTTGCTTTCCAGTTGTATGGCTTCCTGGCTTGAACTGATCTCCTGCATCATGGATCTCTTTATTATAATCTGTGGTGATGAATTTGAGCAACCCTTGGCTCCAAAGGGCAAATATAAGAAAAGGAGGTTGTAATCATGCCCGAAAACCAAAAAGTTGGCCAGCAGGGATTTGTTAAATATTTATAGGGGCTGCTTTTGTTATTTAATGAATTCTTCCGATATTTGCAAACCCAATTGAAAAAAGTCTATCATTACTGTATACATATATCATGGCAAAAATTTGTGACATCACCGGAAAAAGGCCCCAGGTAGGCAACAACGTATCTCACGCCAACAATAAAACAAAGCGTAGATTTTACCCCAACCTGCACAAGAAAAGCTTTTACATTCCTGAAGAAGATGCCTGGATTACTTTGAAAGTTTCCTCCTCAGCTCTGAGGACCATCAATAAAAAAGGAATCAGCGCCGTACTGAAAGATGCGCAGAAAAAAGGGGACATCGTTATCAAATAATAAGATTTACCTCAACACCACTATAAAAAATTACAAAACGAAATGGCTAAGAAAGGTAACAGAGTTCAGGTGATCCTGGAATGTACGGAGCACAAGCAAAGCGGAAAGGCCGGTACTTCGCGCTACATCACCACCAAGAACCGAAAAAACACTACCGAGCGCTTGGAATTGAAAAAATTCAATCCCATATTGAAGAAAGTGACCGTACATAAGGAAATCAAATAAGAAATTTACCCCTAGGGGTCAAAACAAATAAGTTATGGCTAAGAAAGTAGTTGCAACACTGAAAAAAGAAGGGGGCGTATCCTATGCCAAAGTGATCAAAGCCGTCCGCTCAGAAAAGACGGGAGCCTATACCTTCAAAGAGGAAATGGTGCCCAGTCCTATGGTACAGGAGACCCTTAAAAAATAAGGAATTATCCCCATCATAAAGCATTTATACATCCCTTTCGGTTCTTATCGGAAGGGATTTTTGCGTATATTCGGGCCTTATAGTAAAACTTATGGGAGTATTTGGTTTTTTTTCCAGCGAGAAAAAAGAAAGTTTAGATAAAGGACTGGAGAAGTCCAGCAAAAATCTCTTTTCCAAATTAGGCAAAGCCATTGTAGGCAAGTCCAAAGTAGATGACGATATTCTGGATGAATTGGAAGAGATCCTGATCACTTCAGATGTGGGTGTGGATACGACCGTCAAAATTATCCGGCGCATTGAAGAGCGGGTAGAGCGGGAAAAATACATCAATACTTCAGAATTGGACGTACTATTGCGGGAGGAAGTTGCCGGACTGCTGGCGGATAACAATGCCCCGGAGCAGGGCGACTTTGACCTCCCAGAAGGCAAGAAGCCCTACGTCATCATGGTAGTGGGGGTAAACGGAGTAGGCAAGACCACCACCATCGGCAAACTTGCCCACCAGTTCAAGCAGGCTGGCAAATCAGTAGTCCTGGGGGCGGCCGATACCTTCCGGGCAGCTGCGGTGGACCAGCTCATCCTTTGGGGAGAGCGGGTGGATGTGCCGGTGATCTCCCATGGCATGAACACCGATCCTGCTTCGGTGGCCTTTGATACGGTAAAAAAGGCCGTAGACATGAAGGCCGATGTGGTGATTGTGGATACCGCAGGCAGGCTGCATACCAAGGTCAACCTGATGAACGAGCTGACCAAGATCAAACGGGTGATGCAGAAATTTATTCCCGAGGCACCTCATGAAATCTTGCTGGTATTGGATGGGTCTACAGGACAGAATGCCTTTATACAAGCCAAAGAATTTACCAAAGCCACCGAGATCAGCGCCCTGGCCATTACCAAGCTGGACGGAACGGCCAAAGGAGGCGTGGTCATCGGCATTTCGGATCAGTTCAAGATCCCGGTTAAGTATATCGGAGTAGGAGAGAAGATGACTGATTTGCAGGTATTTGACAGGCGGGAATTTGTGGATTCCTTATTTAAGAAGAAGTAAAGCAAGGGGAGCGAAAAAAACCTTCGAGGTCTCAAAGACCTCAAAGGTTATACCTATCCCTTTTATCATAAAGCAGCCCGGCTTCCTGAAGCGCTTGGTAAACCCCGACTTTTTCCTGATTATCCTCAAGTACAAAGGAGCGGATAAGCTTCTGATGTAATCCGGTAGCCCTCAATTTTCCCAGTGCGTGCCCATCCCGGAGAAGCATCAGACTGGAATGGGAGTAGAACTCGGCCAATACATCGTAACAATACCGGGATAGCAGTTTGTCATGGACAGCACCAACGATCAGCACCTTGCCTTCAAACTGCCTGCCTTTGTCGTAATCCACTCCATGCACCGAAAAAGGAGCTTTCTCCAATTCCTTCCAGATGGGGAGACTTTCCTGTTTCATCCATGCTGCCAAAATGGAAGGAGGCTGATCATTCAGCCTGTTTGCCAGTAAATCATAACTGTGCTCAAACAACCTTACTTTAAACCCTATATCTTCCTCACCATTTCCCCATAAGCCAGGCACCAAAAATCCCCAATGTAAAAAAGCATAAAATGGAACGTTATCGCCATCACTTGTTTCCGAACAAAGGCTTTCGGCATGTGCCTGCCATAAATAGGCGATCCAAAGCCGGTTGGCCTGCGCTTCCGGGCAGGGGGCCGGGTCCCGGAAGTTCAGGTTTTTTTGCAGGTCAAGAAGTAGGGGGTTAAAAGAAATCAGGGAACTAACTTTTTTTGGATACAGGCTGAGGTAATAATGCAGGTAGGCGGCAGCACCGGAAAAGCCCACCAAATGTACCGGCCGATCTCCGGGCAAGGCTTTTCGAACACTTTCCAGATCCCGGGCACGCTGGTCTACATTCAGTAGCTGGTAGGCTTTGAACCAGTCCGTTTGCCCGCTGGAATGGATGGTTGTCAGCAGGACTTTGGACTGATAGCGGCCTTTGATTTGCACCAGGTTAAATTCATCTGCCAGATCCCGGAGATCCATACTTTGCTGAAAATAGTTGTCCAGTGGATCCTCCAGAAGCAGGATGGTTTCTTTTTGTTCTTCGTAGGGTTGGAAAAGGGTATAGCTGATGGCTATTTGCTTGCCTCGGGGCTCCCGATGGTCCAGGGGTACGGATATAAACCTACTGGTACCAGAAGGCGACAGGATAAGGCATAAGAATGTGCTTAGTATTTGCAGAAAGGCCATCAATACTGCGTTAGATTTACGTTTACAATCGGAGGCATGCGGAATTTCTCGTTATACCCAGGAACGACAGGGGACCAATAGTTAAAAATAGCTTGTATAAAAAATCATTCCAATTATGAGTGTAGTTTGTGGTGTTAAATGATGTGAAATAGTTCCTTTTTTGTTAGTTAAACGAAGGTAAATCAAAAACAGCAATTCCAGGATCTTCATCATTGTGTTACCATTCAATTTGCCGGCCTGCTGATTTACGGCAATGGCCCGAATCCTTTTGTTCAGTTTTAATTTTCGTACAATAGTAACCAGTAAAATTTTTTGGATCTCGATTCGCCTACTCGTTGATTAGGCGGAAGAATTTTAAACCGAATCAAATGCCTATCAAAGAAATTCGCCTAAAATTCCCTTTAATTCCTCTTGCTCCGGAGCCGGAGCATTTGGATGGATGAGTTTGCCTTTGGGGTCAAAGAGCAGGTACCGGGGGATAAACGCGACATCCAATTGATCCAAAAAGCTTGATTCATCCAGGTTCAGGACAGTAAAAGATCTGTCTGGGAAGGCAATTTCATGTTTCCGAACCACCTGCTCCCAAAACTTATGGTTTTTATCTACAGAGAGATGAATGACCTCCAGGCCCCGGTCTTTGTTTAGTTCATGCAGGTTCCGCAAAGCAGGGAATGCTTTGATGCAGGGTATGCACCAGGCCGCCCAAAGGTCGACATACAGGTAATTGTCCCTTTTCTGATGCAGCAATTCTTCAAAAGACATCAGCCGGTTTCCGAGCCCCATCAATTCCATGTCCGGCCTTTCTTTTTTCAAGGTATTGATTCGGGCTTTTAAAAAATCAGCCTGGACTTTATTTTCCAACTGATTTCCATAGCTTTTCAGCCATTTATCCGCTTCCTGAAAAGATAGGCGGGGGAGGGATTCCTCAAGGAGTTTAAAACGCATACGCTTGCTGAATGGGCTTGGACCTGAACCCAAACTGTCCGGAAGAAGGAGCTCATTTCGATCTTTCGCTTTGATTTGTGCCAGTAAAAAATCCGAAAACTCATCAAAATAGATCGTCTGTAGGTATTCGGAACTGTCGGTAACAGATGCCGTAAAGTGATCTAAGGCTCCCCCTGGGTCATAAACCCCCTTCTCCGCAGAAAAAAAATGAAGGTGGTCCAATTCAAACCGGAGTTTTGCCTTATAAAAAGAAGCGGTTCTTTCAGCAATCAGACCTGTGTTCTTCAGGGAGTCCAGCCAGAATAGTTCTTTTTCCCCACTTTCTAGGGCCTTTTTTCTGCTTTTTATTCGTTCTTCACTGAGGTCAACCGGTGTTGGGGAGTCAAAATTTGCCTGCCAGAGGAAATGGAAATCCTGAAGTGGGGTATAGGTGGAATGGTACAATTCACGATTGCGAAGCAGTTCCAGGTTGTCATCGTATACAGATCGTTCGCTGTTTAGGGTTTTTAGCCATGGTCTTCGTTCGTCCAGGCTGATAAGTATACTGTCCCCTTTAGCCAGCAGGTAGTTGTATTCGGTCTGGCTGTTGTCAGTATACATCAGGTCTACAGCTTCTCTTTGGGTGTCGATGGATAATACCAAATTATTTTCATTTCCGGAGAAATCAATTGTTACTGGCATAGAGGCATCATCCAGGTATTTTAATGTGGCTTTTCGCTCCCTGAGAAAATCCCGAACCAGGCTATCTTTAAGTACCAGGACAATCTCTGCACTATTTTCCTGCTCGTCTTGATCCTTCACTTCCTGGTTTCTACCACAAGCGGAGAAAAACAGGACCAGCAGCACAATGAGTACCCATGGTATTGAATTAATCCTTCGCATTTCGTTCAAATTGTTCCAACAGCTTTCCATTTCTTTCCAGGCTATTGATGATCGCGCTATCCAATGGGTGGTTCTTTAGGAATTCGTTATCTTTCCAAAATCCTTCATCCAAGGGGAATTCGTTTGGTTCAATTTCCTGCTCTCTTTTGAGCAGATCTCTGGGCCTGATTTTTTTTAAATGATCTGTGTTCACCTTATCAAGCCAAAGGGTATGGATATCCATCTGGTGAACACCTACATCCCGGTTGATCAGCCTAAGTGACTTCAGCCGGATGATTTCCGGATAGTAGCGGCCATCCACTTCCCTGAACTTTACATAGACCTGGTGCTCCCCACTTCTATAGCCCAGTTGGTATTCGACAATTGCATGGTTTCGGCCATTTATTTTTAGGAAATTCCTGCCATCAGGGGGATCATCTGAGCCAAAGGCTATGTGGTAGATGGTATCCGTGCCGATAAACTCCATGCCCATAAATTGATGATAAACGGGCAATTCAGGGATCCCCATAAACCGGTATCCGTCCCTGCCAAAGTGGCTTTCAGGAACATAGGCTGTTCTGATGTAATTGGAGGGATAAGTCCCGATAATTGGATTCAAAGCCCCTACAGGTTCACCCATGGATTCGATCTGATTTCTAATCTTTGCTTTCATGGCTGAGATATAGGGGTCAACTTCGGCATGTTCCTCGCTCTGTCTCAGAGATTCCACTTTTATTTTAGCGCTCTGTACATCTTTTTCATATCCCAGGTCTTCCACTGTAACAACAGCTTCCACCAAATGGGTAAAGTCATCATAATTGGTGGAAACTTTGCGGTAAAGACCGGTTAGTTGGTGGCGTTTATTGGGATAATTTTGGGGAATATTGTCTATAGCTTTGGAAATCATTTCTTCCAGGGAGCTATCTTCAGGCTTTACGATGACTTCTTCCAGGCCAATGACTGCTTGCGCTAATCTGATGCTGTTTCCTGTCGATTTTAACCGGGCCAGGGGAACTTGTAGCCGTTGGTATCCGAGGTGGTTCACCACCAGGGTATCTTCCTTTAGTACCTCAGGAAATCGAAGGGAGAAGTGCCCGGAAGAATTGGAAAATCCATTAAATTCCGGATAGTTTTTTAAGAAAAAGTAGACATGGTCCAAAGGATTGTTTCCTTCATCTAGTACGCTGCCACTCAGTTGTCCGGTTGGTGAATTGGATTGGGAATACAAAGTACCGCAATTAATGCATATACAAGTTATTATTAAAACGTTCCGTATCATATAAAAAATTAATATTGAAATAAAGGGGACATAAATCTCCCCTTTTGAAACTTAATCACAATGGACATTGAGCTTAAATCCAACCAAAATTGGAACAACTTGACAAATCATATCCGGAATTGATAGCACTTTGATAGTAGTATTCACCACTCATTCAGTTGTTATTACAGTTTCCCTCTGCCCATCCGTAATTCCATCCAGTTTGAGAGCCCTGATTCATAGTATTGCAAGACCTCACTACAAATAAGCTGGTGCAATAATCTGAAGGATCAGTTCCCGATCCACCATAAATAGTGGCCAATTGATCTTTCCGAAGCACTTCATCTGATACCAGTTTTAATTTTCCTAAATTTAATTTTTTCATTTTTTCATTTTTTAAGTTATTATAAAATATATTTTCACCAATATAATAGTCTAAATCTGAAAAATTATGTGGATATTTTTATTTCCCGTGAACTGACTTGTTTTTCCCGTAAACTGGAAGTTTTATCCCGTAAATGAAATGATCGTGTTCTGTAATGTATAGGAACTGACCCAGTTGGGATAAATTTAAAGACGCAGATAGGAAGTTGGATGATGTGATGATTTGGTAATATGTTGATACGTTTTCAGATAGGAAATAGTTGGCATAGGATTTTTTGAAGGAAACCAGCTTTTCAAAATCATTATTTAAAGGGTATTCGGTCTACATTTGATGGGTCATCCGGATATGGCCAGCAGACAGCAAATTGCTTCCTGTCCCCCTGTATAATTTTGTAGGTAAGGCAAAGCTCCCTGCAAAAAGTAATCATTGTTTTCCGGTCAAGTTCTCGATCCATATCATCAAAGACAAATACACTTTTTATACCTTTAAATAATTCCAGGTGATTTAAAATCCCTTGCCTTAATGCCCCGGGAGGCCCGTCGACCAAAATCAGGTCAAAATTTATACGGGATAAAACAGATTTGACTTCTTCTGGCGAATACCATTCCCCTTCTATAGGGGCCAGCATACATTCATGCTCCTGCGATAATGAAATACAATACCGGGTATCGTGCTCAATGCTGGTCACCTGATAATTTCGTAGCAAGGCTTCGGTTCCCTTTCCTGTACCGAATAACGGATACCAGTGGTAAGGTATTGGTAATTCTTTTCATTAGTATTTTTTATAAAAGCCTTTCCCCATAAAGGCAGATAAAAGAAATTAAACCGGGTATAGCGATGAAATTCAAGATCGTTACGCTTAACTATACCTCCTCCCTTAACCCCTCCAGAAATAAAATTTCCACTTCGGTTATTCTAATTAAATGATATACACAACCCTAATTATTGCTGCTACACGTTTGAGCATGGAGGCTTTACGTAAACATATTTTTTCTGATAGATCCTCAAATAAGCAGGAAATTAGATTAATGCGTATCCCTGATGCCATTGTCCGGGAAATCAGGTTGACGAAATTCTTTTTTTAGGGCAGCCCATTTGGATTTGGCTACCTTCAGTCGTACATTGTTTTCCATTACTATTTCCCTTTCCTTTGGCGGAATTGACTGGATTAAATTAACATTGGCCAGACAATTCCGGTTTATTTTGAAAAATGTCTCCGGCAATTTTTTTTCCACCTTTTTTAGCGAGGAGCAGCAGGAATGGCTGCTTCCATCCAGACAAAAGACGGTGAGCAGGTAATCGTTTACCTCAATATGCGTGACCATATCAAGGCCAATTTTAAGGATTTTATGATTGCACCTGAGGATTAAAGAATGGCTCTCCATAAAAATAAATTTAGTAGTGTAACTAGGTCGATAAGATAAAAAAAAAGGATTGTATTCAAATTGATTTGAATTATTTTTTGATTGGATTTACATTTATATTTAAAATTTACATCAATAAAATTATAATTTTCTTTTTTTATATAAATTTTAATGGGTTTTTTTACGCATTTAATTTAACTATTTGTTAAAAGTATAAGATTTAAAGTAGTTTTGCATAAACTTTTCTAATTGCCTGCCAAAAAGGGAAGTTGTCAAACTTACTGCGGATGAATGCCCTGCCCTTTGGTTTATGGTAATTTGTATTTTCGGATGGATCATCAAGTGAACCTCTAAGGATAGAAATGTAAGCGGTACCTTCAAATTGAGTATAAGTTCCACTTTTTCAGCTTGCGCATTCGGGGATTGTTATGCAGGTTTTAATCAACCGTCAGTTTTACAGGATGGTACAGTTTGTTTTTCAATCTTCCTGCCTCCGCAAAAACCGGTCTCCAACGCATGGTGCCGTCGGAGAGTATGCCTCTATGGTTGGGGCTGTTGTCCATGTAGAACCGGTTTTCAAAGCCCTCGGGCACAAATTCCCCCTTGCCTCCAAAGTCATGGATAGAAAGTCCGCTTTCGTAGAGCAGGGTAGGGATCAGTACCTCATGGTGCCCACACCATTTGCTGAGGAGTACTTTGTGGAGTAATTCCAGGGCTTGACGCGAAATGCGGTAGATGGGGTTAAAGGAGCGGATCCGTTGCTCTAGTGGGATAACGGTATAGGGATGGGCCAGGGCAGGCCACCAGGGCCATTCCGGCTCCTCCTTGTAGCGGCGGATATGACTGCTGATAAAATCAGTGTCCAGGGAGGAAAAAGCTTCAAAAAAGGCTCTCCAATCTCCGGAGAACGCCACATCGTCCTCAATGCACCAATAGTAATCGTATTGTGGATGAGATAGATAAAAATTCAGCAAGGGGAAATGGTTGCTGCCCGGAACCAGAGTAAAGCCAAGGGGGAAATAATTCAGGGAACTCAAGACCTCATCCGTAAATGTAAAAGCATCAAGCCCTGAAGCATTAACACCAGGCTTCCCTTTATCCAGATGGTAAAGCAATACCGTATCTCCTATATCCCGGGTTGCTTCAAATATTTCCCGGTATTTTTGAATCAAAGGGAGGGAAGTTTTATTGGATAGTATTAAAAAGGATTGACTATTTTTTATCTGACATAATTCAACAGTTCATAATTATAGATTTGTATACATAATTGGATGATAGGAAGAAAGAGAATTTTCGGAATCAAAACCTATGCTTCTCATAGCTTTAGCAAGCTGTTGTGTTCCGGTCCTGGGTAGTCCTATGCCAAATATTTTTCTTCTCATTATAACCATATCTTAAAATCCCGTAATGATAATAGCATTATCTCCAGCTTTCGATCTCCCTTTTCAACTCCTTTTTCGACATCACCAGAGACTTTTGCAACTCCGCCATTTTTTTATGATTTTGACTGGAACTGTGGAAGGCACTGTTGAGTCCCCGTTCGTGGGAAAGATGAAATAAGGGGCCGGGTACATGTTGGTGCCGGTACCCCAATATCTTCCAGCGGTTTGCCCGGTCTCCATCTTCTCTGCCCCAGCCGTAGAATCTCTCGTTTTCCATCCCCGCATCTACATAGGCCTGCCTATGGGCAAAGAATACCCCACCCACCGGATTGGGGGTATACAGTGCTTTCATTTTGCCCTGCTGCTTTTCCAATAGACCGATGTCCCCTGATTGGATATAAAGATCCCGCAAAATGTCAGAAGTGTCCAAAAACCGGTCCTGAAATGGGGTCACAAAATCGGCCTTTTCCTCCCTTAGCCTTTTCATGGGTGCTTCTATTTGGCTTGAGGGAATGATGACATCCGTATCCCAGAGGCTTATATAGGTAGTTTCACAGGTAGCTGCCAGGGTATTGATGTATTTCGTCCGGTGAAAGACAGCATCAAGGTCTTCCACAAACCGGTAATCCACCTCCCTGGGTAGCAATTGTTGTAATATTCCGGTATTGCGCCGGGAGGCTTCCAGAATTTTTATCCTGGTATGAAAACTTCCCAGGAGGAAATCCAGGATGACAAGGGTATTTTCTAGCCGGTCTACCGTATCTATCCGTAAAGGGATGATAAAGGTGACATCTCTAAGATCTGATTTTTCCATATGCTGCAAAAATTTATTTTTCCATTTCACCCGGGCTATCTTTTAGAATTTCCAGTAAGAGCATTCCTATTCCGGACAGACCTGTGGCCCATCCTGTATTTTTCTTCATTTCCTGATAATGGCTCTCCTCCAGCCAATACACCGATTTACTTATTTTCCGGATTAACGCTTCCCTGGCAAATAGCAGCTCTGAAGTTCCGGTAGCGGCTGACAATTTTCTGCTGATAAATGCCAGACCCGTGATACCATCCTGTGCCAGGATATTCAGGCTTTTGCATTCTTCTTCAATGATCCTGGTCAGGGAGATACTTTTCCTCAGGAGATCTGCATGGTCTTGCAAAACAGTCAGGGGTAATTGTTTGATCATGCTTTCCAGTCCCAACAAAAGGAACACTCTATTGCTATGCAATCTTGGATACAGGGAGGTGATGATTGGGGTAAGGTAGTCCAGTATACGGTCAATTTTATGGGAACTGACCTGTAGTTGTTTCGACTTGGCCAGGAGGATCAATAGTAGAGGAAGATCCCAAAACAGGGTAAACAAATCCGGTTCCCTTTGCTGAAAATTCTCCTCCTCTACCAGTTGTCCGATCCGGTTGATGATTTCGGACACCACCCGGGTGTGGATATAATGGTTTACGGGATCATGTGATAGTTCCAGCCTACAGGTGTAGTAAACCCAATACCCCAGCAAACCCTGCCTGATATCTACGGGCAATGTTTCTTTGTTTGCATTCCAGTAGCGGTAGATGCGGTCGTCCACATCCTCCAGAATTTCATCCGGATCAGCAGCTACAAAATCATTTTTGATCAAATGGCACAGACCCCAGGCAATGCCCGCAAGCCCGTTTTCAAAATCAGCAGCAATGGAAATGTTTCCTGCTGCTTCATAAACTTCCCCTATACATTTTTCAGCCATGGTTTGATGTGCCGGGTCATTGGTCTCCCGGGCCAACATAAAATAATAAATACCCAGGCCCATTTTTCCCTGAAAGAGTCCGGGGGCTTCATTGGAGGGGGCATATTCGGCCAAAAGTCGGTTGATTGCTATGAGTTTGGACGGTAACTGTGTGCTACTTTCGGTTTGTTGGGTTTTCATTATCTTCCGGTTTAATTGGCCATGATTGATTTAAATTTAAAGAAAAGCCTTTCTGCCACACTCAGGTCCCGGGTAATGATCTCGGCGTTTCCCAAAAGTTCCTGCGTAAAGGGGATCCTGGTATTAAAAGAGGTTTGCGTACCTTCCGGAAGGGAGGCGTAAACCAGATAATTGAATTCATCATCCGGGGAGACAGCCACCCTGGTAACACGACCCGTCAGGGCACCATACTGCTGAAAAGGGAAATTGTCCAGCTTAATCAACACTTTGAGGCCCATAGCCACTTTTCCGGCATTCTGTGCCGGTATTTTCATGGCACCTACCAGTTCCTCCTTGTTTTCCGGAAGTACGGTAAACACCGGCTCGCCGGCATTTACCTGTTGATTGGCACTCCAGATTTTCTGAAAGCTGACCAGACCTCCGGTAGAAGATTTCATCAGGTAGGTATATTCCCAATCCCGCAGGGCACGCTGCAGCCCATGGTAGGACTGGATCAGGCTTTTCAGGGCGCGGGTCTCCTCTTCCTTTTTATTGATTTCCGTGATGCGCAGCGTTTGGTTTCCCACGGTCAGGGCCTCCTGCATTTGGGAAATGGCTATGGCCATGCTGTTGACCTGCTCCTGTATCTGCAGGTATTCCATTTCCCGGGCCTCAAAATCCTTGTCGGCAATTACCCCATCTTCATGCAGTGCCTTGTTGCGATCGTAGTCGAGCTGGACCAGTTCCATTCTACGTTCCAATAGCTCCTTTTGGGCGATCTGCCTTTCGATCCGGTTATTGATTTCCACCAATGCGGTACGGCTGCCGTCCAATTGTCCGATAAACGGTTGAAGTTCCAGAAGTAGCCGGTATTCCATGTAATTTCGTTCAAATTCCAGAAAGGCAGGTTCCACTTCTCCCAGTACCAGGCTGGTAAGTGAATCCATGGCGAAGGCATAGCCATTTTCCTTTCCAAAGACCGCCTTTTCCATTTGCGCTTTCAGGATCAGGATATCCTCCAGGTTTGCGGTGCTTTTGATCCCGGCAAGTGGCTGGCCGGAGGAGACAAGTTCTCCATTTTCCACAAAGAGCTTTTCTATCTGACCGGAAGTACGGGCCAGCACCCGCTCCGTCGGCTCCCGGGTGGTCACCAGCACCTTTGCCTGCACAAAATCCGGGTACCTTATCAGAAAAGAGAGCGTGATGATCAGACAGGTCATAACAAATACCAGGGTGATGCCCCAGCGGATCAGCCAGGCCGGCGGCCTGGTGATGATCTCCTGTACTTCTTCGGACCGGAGATGAAGGTTATTGGTAGGCTGATCCGGCATGGTTAGTTTGTATTTATTTTTTCCAGCTCCAATTGATTTTTCACCAAATCAAAATAGGCTCCCTGTGCATACAGCAGTTGGTCATGGGACCCCAGTTCCACTATTTTTCCCTGATCGATAACGATGATCTGATCCGCATTTTTTACCGTACTCAGGCGATGGGCAATGACCACTACAGTCTTGCCTTTCATAAAATGCTGCAGGTTTTCCATCACGATGCGTTCGTTTCGGGCATCGAGTGCCGAGGTGGCCTCGTCAAAAAAGAGAATTTCAGGATCCTTATACACCGCCCGGGCGATAAAAAGCCGCTGCTTTTGACCGGTGCTGATCCCGGCTCCCTCATTGCCGATTTTGGTATTGAAGCCAAGCGGCAGGGATTGGATGTAATCGTAGATATTGGCGATCCGGGCGGCTTTGATCAACAGCTCCTGGTCGATGCGGTCCTGACCCACAGCAATATTGGCCGCTATGGTATCGTTAAACACGTAGCCTTCCTGCATCACCACCCCACAATGATCCCTCCAGCTTCTGGCAGCAATGATGCTAAGGTCATGCTGGCCATAGAGGATTTCTCCTTTGGTGGGTTCGTAAAACTTGAGCAATAACTTCATCAGGGTGGTCTTTCCGCTTCCGCTGGCACCTACCACCGCCGTAACTTTCTGTGGAGGTATGATCAGGTTGAGCCCTTCCAGAACGGGCTCATCGGCTCCTATATACCGAAAGGACAGGTTTCTTAGAGTCAACTCCTTAGCTACCTTGATTTTCCGGATATACTGCTTATCCCTGTTTTCCTCCTCTTCCTTGTCATGAATCTCGTTTAGCCGCTCCAGGCTGATGCTGGCATCCTGATAGGCCCGGATAAAACCGACTACCTGGGTGATGGGACTGTTTAGCTGCCCGATGATGTATTGGAGCGAAAGCATCATGCCCAGGGTAAGATTGCCTTCTATTACCAGCACGGCTGAGGTAAACGTGATGAGAATATTCTTCAGCTCATTGATCATGGAAGATCCTACGCCCTGGGTCTGTTCCAGGGAAAGGGTCTGAATGGACACATTGAACAGGCTGGCCTGTACAAATTCCCATCGCCATCGCTTTTGCTTTTCCGCATTGTGCATTTTGATTTCCTGCATGCCGTTGATCAGCTCGATCACCGTGCTCTGTTCCTGGCTCAACTGGGCAAAACGCTTATAGTCCAGCTCCCTCCTGCGCTTCATAAAATACAGTACCCAGAGGATGTAGAAAATGCTTCCGGCGAGAAAAATTAAAAAAATCGTGATGCTGTAGTAAACAAGTACCGCCCCGAAGACGAAGAAATTAAAAAAGGAAAATAAGGTGCTAAGGGTGGTTCCTGTCAACAGGTTTTCTATCCGGCGGTGGTCGCCGATGCGCTGCATGATATCCCCGGTCATCCGGGTATCGAAATAGGCGATGGGCAGGTTCATCAGCTTGATAAAAAAGTCGGATACCAGGGAGATATTGATCCGGGTACTCAGGTGAAGCAAAATCCAGCTCCGGAACACTTCTACACTGGTGCGGCCGATAAACAGCATTATCTGCGCCAATAGTACCAGGTAGATAAAACCGATATCCTGGTTTTGAATGCCCACATCGACGATGCTCTGGGTCAGAAAGGGAAAAATAAGCTGTAAGAGACTGCCTACCAGCAGCCCGATACAAAGCTGAACCAAGAGGTTTTTGTAATTGAACAAATACCGGAACAGAAAGCGTAGCGATCGCTTGTCTTCCTCCTCCCATTTCATCCGTTTGAAGTCCGGGGTTACCTCCAGCAACAGGGTGACGCCTTCTTTGGTGGATTCATCGGCACCGTTTCCAATCCACCGGGCGATAAATTCCGCTTTGGACAGGCGGATCAGGCCATAGGCCGGATCGGAGAGGTAAACCTGGCCTTTTTTGATCCGGTACACCACCACAAAGTGCCTTTTATCCCAATGGGCGATCAGGGGAAGCTGTGCTTTTTTCAGGCGGTTAAAATCAAGCCTCGCTCCTATGGTCTTAAAGCCGATGGCCTCCGCCGCCTCGCTCAGTTTAAGCAGGTTGCTTCCGGAGCGGGTGGTTTCCGAATATTCCCGTATTTCCTGCAGGGAGATCAGTTTGCCGTAATGTTTGGCAATGATGCGCAGGCAGGTGGGGCCACAGTCCTTGGCATCAGGTTGTTTGTAGAAGGGGAAAGTGGTTTTCAAGGAATTATTTTGAATTTAAATTAATGTTTTCAATTAGTCTGGTAGCCAATAACTCAATAGCAATTAAATGACTTGAACTATAAAATTAAATTTTATAAACCTAGAAGGAATTTAATTTCAGTGATTAACCTGAAAGGAAAAATTGCTAGATTTTTTCTATAAACAGAAATCTGTAATGGATAGAGGATCAGTTCAAAATAAGTTATTTATCGAGTATCTAATTCCATTAAATATTATCAGAAATCAAACTAACCATCGGGCGGAATAAGGATCATATTTACATGATTCAGGCTTTGAATAAATATCTCCATTAAGCACTGCATGTACGCGGCAATCAGAACAAATATATCTAAACTCGCAATCCTTACAGACATGAATGTCATCCTTTTTGACATACCAAAGCCGTTTAAATTTAGACGATGGAATTATCTCGCCCAAAAATTTATGATGAATATTACCGAAAATATTACTCATTGAAGGACAGTTTTTTACTTCACCAGATGAGCTAATAAAGACTTTTTTATTCAGACAGTTGTTATAGCTTTTAGATTCAAGATAGTGAGGAAGATTAAGAACAAAACTGTCCATAGTAATGTCCGGACAATGACCTTTAGGATCAAACACTTTTGAAAATCTTCTAATAATTCCAATTACTTTTTTATAATTATCATCTAATGACACTTTTATTACCTCTTCCTGATCAGATTCAAAAATACAAATAGGAGATAGCCTCAAATGACTGTGAAATAAACGCTTAAGTTCAACATTAGTTACGTCAATTTTCTTGGAGAGAATTATATCAATATGTGTAATGATTTTATGATTTAATAGATTCAATATTTCAACGATACCTAAAAATAAAACATCACTCAGAACTCGAACTAAAACAGCCCTACAACCTAATACTTCCAATTGGTCGATAGTTAACTTAAAGGTGTCTAAATCTCCATCAAAATCAATAATGGCGTTATCTATGATAGAAGGCTGATCAAACTCAATATTCAACTCTGGAAAGTATTTTAAAAGATTTGGATTATTAATTCTAAAAACACTTTTGTTTTTAACCATTAAATCAATATAACCCTCTATTGCTTCTCGATTCTCTTCACCATATCTTTCAAGTAAATTTGATATATTAAGTAATCGATACTCTTTTAGGAGATTATACATGTCATTAGGAATGAAATAATAAGAACCAGACTGCAAATCGCAAATAGTAGACCTCTTGGCTCCTTTTACGGGAATACAATGAGCATATAGGATGAAAGTATTTTCCATTAGTACTTACATATTGGCTTATAATACCCAACTATAGAAGTGTAATTGGATTTTGTAGAATTGACAAAAACTCGTTTTCCTGGTATAGCAACCTCATTTTCCTTAAAAGTTATTTTAGACAATACTGGAACAATTGATTTAATCTTTTTCATTTTATATAATTTTGGCAATTTCTCTATCTAAATTATAGTTACAATTATAAAGCATGCTGTATTGACCAACAGGATTAATCTCAAGGAAGATAAAATCAGAACTGCTTGTAAGGCATAAGTCGACAGAACCTGTTTCTATTCGAAGTTTTTCAAAAATTCGAATCAATTTTGACTTCACGAGGTCAGGTAGTTCAAAAGTAGTAGTAATTAATCTTCCATTAAGGCTATAGTTTCGAAAGTCAACTTTAGTTTCCTCATTTTCTTGAGAAAATATAGCCATAGAATAAAAATTTGTTTTAAGATAAAAGGTTCTAATCTCAACTACTTTTTCCACTTCTTCTTGAAAAAAGGTAGGGTAAAATACATTCTCAAAAGTATTTATATCTTCAACCTCAATCCTTGAAGTATAGGTTTTTAAAAAGCCGTTACCTACATCAATATTTAATCCTTCATAAAGTGGTTTTACAATAATTTTTTTATTATTTTCATAAAAGAATTTTCTTAGTGCTTCTTTTTTTGTAGTTATTATACTTTTAGGTATTTTTAATCCAATTTCGACTGCATACTTTAACACGTCCAATTTATTTAAACTGTTAATTGTTGTAACATTGGAACTATTATAAAACAATCTTTCGACAAACTGCTTAACAGTTTTTAATTCGTTAGTGATGAATACTGAAAACTGAGAGGAAACGTTGGGGATATTTAAGGCCACAAAGTTAAAACCTCCTCTTCTATAAAAAAAAGTGTCAGTCTCTAAATCAATACTATAGTGATGGTTAGAAATAGTTAATTCTAGCATTTGTTTCGAATCTGATAAGTGGATACAAAAGTCATCAATCGATCGATTCAGGTAAATTGGTGTAAATGGTTTGTTGAAATATCGTAACCAGTACATTATATTATGTATTGAAGTGTCAAATTCATTTGATAATAAATATAGCATTTATTTTAATTTATTTATTGTTATATTATTGTAATTCTTTAGAAATATATCATAGCCATCACTATCAATCAAACCTTTAATAAAACCATACTCAACTATAGGAAAAACTTCTTTTATAATTTCTGGATTTTTGCTATGGACAGCAACTAGCCAAATTGCGTTAAATGCATTAACACTGCTTATACAATTCATGTAGTCTGGTAATTTTTTAATTAATGGTATTGTAATTTTCGATGTTATGCTATCTGTTTCGATCATTTTTAATACATACCTATTCATTTTTATTTTATTTCTACTTTTTCTATAATGCTCAATACTATCTCGATAGAATTGGTCAATATAATAAATACTATTTAAAAGTTTTTCAATTGAATTGCAATTTTCATCTTCATAAAATTGTTTATTTAGCACAAATAGAGAGTCAAAAAGTTTATCTTTCTTAGAATCAATATTCTTTCCTAACGGGATAAATGATGGTAGATTTGAAACTCTCTTTTCGGTAGAAAATGTGTCTGAATTATTTGTACAGGATAAAATATAAAAAGAAATATATATATAAAATTTTCGCATATTAATTATGTATTGTTAGAAATAGGATGAGTTAAAGGTTCATCCTATTTCTTTTTATTAAACAGAAATATTTTAATAATTTCTACTACCTGCTACCATTATTACACCATCCATACTCGAGTATAGGATCTTCTGTACACACATCACCTCCATAAGAATCACAGGAGTACCAGCAGTCACCATTAGCTCCTACATAAGTTTCGGAAGTGTTCGTAGTCCATCCTCCACCTAGAATACTGGACATCTGTTTTGTTGTTAATACCTCAGATTCGTCCAATCTTACTTTTTGAAGTTTAATTTTTTTCATTGCCATATGTTTTAAAGTTTAAATATTTACCTGGACAAATAAAGAGTACCCAGGAATATACCCATTCATCGCGATTGAATATTTTTATATACCTACTAATAGGTATTTATTTCCTTGATGTCTGCAATACTGTATTCCTCTGGTAATTGATTTCCGTTGATAAATATGGTTGGTGTATGGGTGATTCCTTCTTTATCACACCAGGTCTTCATGGCCAGTAGTTTTTCCTGCTGTTGGTTCACCTCTCCATTCATTGGGTAGCGATCGGCAAAGACCGTATAGTCCTTTTTTTCCGCAGCATACCAGATATCTAATGCTTCCTGCGTTACCTTAGGGTCCCCTTTGCTGTTTATGGCCAGCAAATGGCTGATGGTTTTTGCATGGAGATCGTCCGCACTATTATTGGGAAAAAATATGATCTGTAAGTCAATGATTCCCTCCTCCACCAATCGCTCCAACTCCGGATGTGCCTCTGAACAGGGTCCACAGTAGGGATTGCACACCTTGATGACCTGATACCTGGGAGATTCGTTTTTTAGGAGAATGCCCAGGTCCCGGGTCGGGTTGTTTATCTTTTTCGACCGGGTTAGCAGGCTGTCAAAAATTACCGGATCGCTTTTTAATTTTTTCAGGTTCCTTTGGTACGTATAAAGCTTGTCTTTCGCATCGAGGATGGGTTTCAGGTATATCCAGCCCAGAAGGGAGGCGATAAAAAGAAAGGCAAAGGCAGCAAATGTCGGCAAGTCAATAGGATACTGATAGACCTGCTGTGCCCAGGCCAGTGCCATCTCCGGCACCAAGATACCTATCAGGACCAGGCATAGCCGGCACCATTTCTTTATACTGAAGGCCTGGTAATACAAGGAAATTACTACCACCGGAAGGATTGCCAGACTTAGCCAGGCAAATGTGGGCAGTACGCTAAGCGAAGATATTTGGGTTAACAGCAACAAGGAGCCGGCAAAGAAGTAAGCAAAAGCCAGGGATCCGGGGCTAATGGCCGCATCCGCAAACTTGAAAGCCGCACTGTCCAGTACCGTGTTGCAGTCCGTCTTGGCTCCCCCGGAGCAGAATTTTTGAACCAAGGGATTGTCTTTGTCGATCTCCCGCCATAAAATCAACCCCGAAACGCCCAATCCGATCAGCTTCAGCAGCAGTAAGCCTGCTGTGGCAATTCCGTATCCGGTTCCCATCAGTTCAGGCCATCCGAAACCTACTGCAATCAAAGCGAACAGAACCAGGCCTGCCATCAGGAAGGTCTGTATTTTTTCTTTTTGAAGACGTTCTTCAATTCCCGGTTCGGCTGCGTGCTCGCTTTTTTCTACTGCCAAAACCACCCCGGTCCATGAATTCAAAAATTCCTCCCGGCTTACTTTGAATGCTTTTCCCGTTTCATCATATCCGGAAAAACTATCTCCAGCAATATGGGAAAGGGTTTGGAAATATTCCTTTCCCTGTACCTTGACCTGCACGATACAGGGCATGGGGATCTGATCCAGCTTCTCTTTTCCGACCTTAAGGGGAAGCGTGCTGATACGGTACTTTTCCATCACATCCGAAAGGGTCAGCAAACTGGGGAATTGTGGATGGGAAAGGATTTCTTCTTTCAGGTAGTTTTTGGTAAATGGAATCTTCAGCAATTCAAGGATTTTACCGGAGCTGTGGAAACAATTATTCATGCGGTTCAAACAGTTTAATAGTATGTAGATTACCAGAAAAGCAGGAATCTATATATGTTTTTGCTCTTATTACTTCCCAATCTAATGGATAAAATTAAAAAATATAAGTGAATAATTGTATTTCCCGTGAACTGGCCTGTTTTTCCCGTGAACGGGCGGTTTTATCCCGTGAAGGAAATAACAAAGATCGGTAACAGCCTGAGGATTAAGGAATGCAAATTTCTGCTGGTCTGTAACCTTGGAATATTTTTGGTTTTGGAAAAGTCAGGAAGGCTGGAAAACAGGAATTGACCGGACTGCTAAAAATTTCAGCCTAAATTGTTTGCTTTTATATGTCGATCATGGAGAAAATTGGAAAAGGAATGGATCATCTCTTTTTTCGTGGCCTGAAAATCCAACCGTTCCGGTGTTCAATCAACCCTGCTGAATAGCTCTTCTAATGCTTTTTTGTAGGAATCTGCTCCAGAGTTATTCTTTGGCACCTCATATATCTTTAGTCCAAGCTCCCCGATGATAGAAACCCGGTAATCCAGTGGATTTCCAAAGAAGATGACTGGTATGCCCATGGCAATGCAGGGAAGGGCACAGTGGAGTCTGCTTGTCACCACCAGCGTTGCGTAGCGCTTATACAGGTACAACAGATTGGATTTGATCTCCCAGGTTGTTCAATCCCTGGTAGTCAAATCCTGCGTAGCGTATTTTCATAATCTTGATGGTTTTCCGATAATTAATTCCATATTGAAGTAACCAAAGATTATTAGCGGGTGGTTTCCGAATATTCCCGTATTTCCTGCAGAGAGATCAGTTTGCCGTAGTACTTGGCAATGATGCGTAGGCAGGTGGGGCCACAGTCTTTGGCATCTGGTTGTTTGTAAAAGGGGAATATGCGTTTCAAAAAAATATTTCTTTAGTTTCTAAATAATCTACTTTGAGTTGCTGATAACATTATTTAAACTTATTCTGATAAAGCCCATTTCATCGTCCAAGTTAATCAATAACCAAAGCTTCCCATCTTTGGTGAAATAATCATTATCAATGATTGACAATTCCTTTATTTCAAGTTCAGAAAGGAGATTAAATTCAGCGTCAAAAACAGTTAGAAAAACTTTTATTGAACTAGGCGTATGGTAAATAAAATTTTTTGTAAGGGTATGGTGGTTTTTCTACCATTCTTTTCATGAGGTTTTCAAAGATTCCCTCCTTCATCTTATGCCTGTTGAAGCGATAGGTATATTCATCAATATAGGGCTGAAGATGGATTACAGAATGGTGGATACCCCTCAGCCAGGCTTTGAATAGCATCACAGTTCTGTGTAGCTGTGGGAAGTTCTTTCCCTTCTTTTCTGATTTCTCCCTGACTAGCTTGGGAAATTCACTTTCAAGACCTCTATAGCCGCTCCAACGGTCAGTTCTCACCGCTGCACCGGGAGCTATATGGTCCATCATAAAACGCTTTAAATGCTTACGGGCAGCTGTATCGACTACACGTCCATAGATGCGGGAAACTCCCTTTCCTTTGCGCTCCACGGCCACCACCATGATCTGTTTCTTACCTTCATTGCGTCCCACAGCCTTTTCGTCCTGGCCACCCACATAGGTCTCGTCTACGTCCACTTTACCATCCATTGGGTGGTTTCCACTGCTTGACATCGCCCTCATCACCTTCTGCTTGAACAGCCAGCAGGTCTTCTGCCTAAGTTCCAGCTTCCTGCTAAGTTCAGGGCTGCTGATCCCACTTTTGCTGGTAGACACGTAGTAGACGATGTAAAACGCCTTCAAAAGGGGGAACTTGCACCGGTGGAACAGGGTCCCG
>NZ_FRCY01000007.1 GCF_900143075.1 Cyclobacterium lianum
CGCATAGTTACTTGCACTTATACACCCTTAATTTGTGAAAAAAACCTCTAAAAACCGCTAAAACGTCACTTTTTTATTTTCTAAGCAGACCCTACATAATATTGGTTCATGTCATTGCGCTCATTGATAAAATCATTGCCGCTGAAACCAAAATTGATCATGTCATTGGGGTTCCGCAGATCATTGTTTACGATCTCTACCCGGCTGGCCACTTCCTGCGTGGTCCTGTTGAAGAAATTATAGGCAAAATTACCCCTGATGGACAGGCCCTTCACAGGAGTGAGTTCTATGCCCTGATCCAGCCAGATATCATTGGAACGCCATTTGTCTCTACCCCCATCCTCGAGATAAGGCCAGAAATTGGTACCTCCGAAGTACATACCTATGTATTGTTCGTATACCCCCCGGTCGCCTGGTTCCAAATATTGAGGCAGGTCCGGAAACTGTATGGGCATGATGGGATTGACCCGGGCCAGGGAATTGATATTCACGTCCCAGTTGTAAAAGTAGGGTTTGTCACTTTTGCGGGTGTTTACAATTACCTTTTCTGTTAATTTCAACCAATCGGTCACCTGGAAATCTCCTTTCATCAGTACATTGTACCGCTTGAAATTTTCGTTTCGGTCAGAATTCAGGTAGCCATCTTTGTTCAGATGTCCGAAGGAAACGAAGTAGCTTGATGTTTCAGAACCTCCGGAGATCGTCAGGTCATGCTGCTGGGTAGGAGCAAAATCGGTCATGATATTGTCCTGATAATTGTTGAAGCCATAAAACCGCAGTGCTCCGTCCACTACTCTCCACTCATTCTCAGGGATTGGATTTTCTGACCACCTTCTGGTTCCTTCCACCCAATCCGGGTCATAGGAAGGCACCCCGTTGGTTCGGATATTGGCAATATTTCTCGCATTGACAAAATCATGGGGATCGGTAATAGGGTCCATGTTGAATATGGGCTTGGCCAGCGAAAACTGGCTGTTGAGGCTCACATTTACCTTGCCCTTTTTCCCACTTTTTGTGGTCACCAGTATCACCCCAAATGCCGCTCTTGCTCCATAAACGGCGGCTGCAGAAGCATCTTTCAGTACCGATACGCTTTCGATGTCATTGGGGTTGATCTGATTCAGATCCATGGGGACGTTATCGACCAACACCAGAGGCTGACCTCCATTGATTGAGGTAAAACCCCGGACATTAAAAGAAGGACTTTGTGAAGGGTCACCATTTCTGGGCTCTATATTCAGGTTTGGAATCACACCCTGCAGACCTTCGGCCACATTGGCCACCGGCCGGTTTTGAAGCCGCTCCGATCCGGCTACACCAACTGCTCCGGTCAAATTGACTTTTTCCTGAGTACCATAACCGACCACCACAACTTCATCCAGAGCTTGCGCACTTTCAGTCAGGGTAATGTCTATGGTGGTCCGGTTGTTTACCTGAACCGTCTGGCTCTCAAAACCAATAAAGGAAAATACAAGGGAAGCACCATCTGGCACCGTAAGGGAATACTTCCCATCCAGATCCGTAGCGGTACCTATAGAAGTACCTGGTACAGATACCGTGGCACCCGGAATAGGCTGTCCATTCTCATCTGTCACCGTACCAGAGACATTCACATCCATGGTCTTAGGGATTTTGATCCCGCTCAGGCTATTGGAGGAAGCCAGTACCGGTAGGCCCGATTCAATATTTTTCAGATTCCTGTCCAGCCGGGACTCCTGGGCCATCAGGCTCCCGGAGAACAGACAAAACAGGATTGCCACAAGTGATGACATCGGTTTCATCAGACGGCAATAAAGTAAATTTCTTTTCATAATGGATTGTTGTTAATTGTTTGGTTGATGCGGAGATCTATTTGGTGTATCTCCAGGTGATTTGATTAGAATTGGTTTTCCATAGGCGACCTTTTTGTTTGATAAGCGGTAAATAATTAAGAATTTAGAATTTTTATATTATTTGGTTTTTTATTTAAAATATATATAAAATAAGAATATAATTCTGTTTTTTTAATTTTTTTTAACCAGGTAATTTGACATTATTGGTATTGACTTTATTTAAATTTTATTTTTCACCACCATATTAAAAATTTTACGAACAAGAAAAAAATAATCCTGGAAAAAAACCTGAAAAAGATCAAAAATTACCTGAGACACTGTTGGAAAAACACAAAAAAGGAGGGGCACCGATGCCCCTCCTTAGGTGTTGTTTGCTGTATAGATTAAGCTTCAACAGGGACGCCAGTTTGTCCCCATTGAAATGCCAATTTGTTGTGGTTTCAGAATCCGGGATTTTGCTCCAGCTCCGAATTGACATCCATTTCCCGCAAGGGAATCGGGAAAAGCAGGTTTTTCTCCGCAAATGTACTGTTAAACACATTGGTATGACCCACAAAGTTATCATACTCACCGGTGAGGTCATTTCTGACCTTTCTGGTTCTCAACATGTCAAACCAGATTTTGCCCTCAAAGCAAAGTTCAAAGTAACGTTGGTTCCATACTTCCTCTTCGAAGTTTTCCATACCCATACTTCCGATCGGATCCAGATCAGCCCGTTCGCGGATTTCATTGACCATTTCGATGGCCATGCCATTTGGGCTACCCTCTGCCCTGTTGGAGGCCTCAGCGTACATGAGCATAACATCCGGCAACCGGTAAACGGAAAAGTTCAGTTCAGAGCGGGCATCCTCATCTACAGCTGTCTGGTCAAACCACTTGTAGATGTAATGTCCGCCAAGTGTTTCCCCATTGTATTCGGTGATGAAATACTGTTTCTCCTGAACCCGCTTGTCACCATCCTCGAAACTTTCTACAAATTCCTGCCGCGGCACCAGCCCGCCGAATTCATTGGAATAAACGGAAATACCGGCAAAAGTGGGGAGGCAGACGGGAGTAAGCGGATTGGTCCGGTTGATTTTGTCAAACTGCACCTGGAAAATGAACTCTCCCGAATTTTTGTTATCCGGATTGATCATATCGGTATATTCCGGGAAGAGATTGTAGACAGTACCCACCTGATCCAGTAATTCCATGGATCTTTGCGCTGATGCTGCATAGGCTTGGCTGCCTGCCATCACCGGATGTCCGGCATACGTGAGGTAGACGTCCGCCAGGAGTGATTTGATAAATCCCATGGACACCTCTCCGTTGGTTCTTCTCCATGCCAGGTCGGAATTTTCTGCAGCCAGCAGATCCGGAATGATGATCTCGTCATAGATTGTTTTTACGGGCACACGGGGCCTGTTCACATCTGACAATTCCCGCACCGGCTCACTGATCAGGGGCACGTCTCCATACATGCGTACCAGGTAAAAATAATAAAAGGCCCTCATCGTGCGCACCTCTGCCAGGTAGTCGGTAAGCTCCTGCTCGGACAAAACGCTAAACTGCGGGAGCTGCTCCAGAGCCACATTGCAACGTAGTATCCCCTGATACAAGCCATTCCAGTAGGTGTCGATATAAAATGACTGGGAGTCATAAGTCAGTTGGTTGAACCTGAACGCCTCTGTTTGCGGGACCCCATCTGCTTTACCGGACATAAATTCCAGCAGGGAGAGGGTATTCCCGCCCCAGCCACCGGACCCGGTGACAATCACATTCAGGTTGGCATAGATGCTGGTGACGAAAGCCCGTGCGGCTTCCGGGCTGGACAGATCGGCCTGTGTGGTAAGTGTACCCGGATTCTCTTCCAGAAATGCCTCGCAGGAATACAATCCCGCTGCTACCATTAGGGTAAGGAAATATATTTTTATCTTTTTCATTTTTTTAGCAGATTTAATTAAAAGGTAATGTTTACACCGGCGCTATACGTTCTGGGCCTTGCGAAAGGAAAGAAATCAAGTCCCTGAGGCAGTTGCCCGGCCCCTTCAAAAGTATTTACTTCCGGATCGTAACCGGTATACTCGGTAAACAATAGGAGGTTTTGCCCGCTGAGGAAAAACCTTGCCCTGTTGATATTGTACCTGGACAATATGTTTGCCGGCACTGTATATCCCAGCATGAGGTTTTGAAGCCTCACAAAAGAACCATCCTCCATCCAATGGGTGTCCATATTGGTAAGATAGGGTGTTCCCCAGGCCCTTACTTCGGCTACCATTGCATCCTGATTGTCTGGCCTCCAGGCATCCAAAACGGTGGCGTAGCTGTTTGCCAGGGTTTGCCGGTCTTCCACGGAATGTAGCGTGGCATTGATCACGTCCATTCCCTGCACTGCCCGGAATTCGAAGGAGAAGTCAAAATTCCGGTATTGAAAAGTGTTGGTGATATTACCTACCCATTTGGGATACATCCGGCCAATAATTTTTGAATCATTGGCGTTGATCACATTGTTGTTGTCCAGGTCCTGCCAGCGGATGTCGCCGGGCAGTAAACCATACTCGGCTGCCTGGTCTGCCTGGTCCTGATTCCAGGTACCCAGGCGAACCCGGCCCCAGATAGATCCAATAGGCTCTCCTACCCTCAGGATATTGGTCTGGCCCAAAAACCAGGGTCCGGGGAAGATATCGGCATCATTTGCTCCCAGGCTAAGAATTTTATTGCTGTTGGTAGACCAGTTCAGGTCTGTGGTCCACATAAAATCTCCCTTTTCAATGTTTACCGTATTAAAAGTCAATTCCAGACCCTTGTTTTCAACAGAACCTATGTTCTGAAGCACTGAAGAAAATCCCGTAGACCAGGGCAGTGGAGCATTTAAGAGGAGGTTTTTGGTTTTTTTGTAGTAAAGGTCAGCCTCCATCATCAATCTGCTGTTGAAGAGTCCCAATTCTACACCAAAATCAAATTGGTCGGTAGACTCCCACAGCAGATCCGGATTACCAAATGAAGTCTGTGAAATACCGATTTCATTACCGGATGCTTTCAGTACATTGAATGTACCCAGAAACTGAAGAGAGTTGAAGTTACCGATTTCCTGGTTCCCCGTCGAGCCGGCACTACCTCTTATTTTCAATTTGTTGACTCCGCTGAGGCCGTCCATAAATCCCTCTTCTGAAAGGTTCCATCCAAGCCCTATTGAGGGAAAGAAGGCAAATTTATTGTTTCGCCCAAAGCGGGAGGAACCATCATATCTACCGGTCACTGTCAGCAGGTATTTGTCGTCAAGCGTGTAGTTCCACCTGGAAAAGAAGGAGTTCAGACCAGCTTCACCCACATTGCCGTTGATACCGGATATGGGAATGATATTTCCGGCCCTGATGTTTCTCCACTGAAAAAAATCATCGATAAATCCTTCACTTCTTACACTCAGGTTTTCAAACTGGTCTCTTTGCCAACTAAATCCAAACATCCCGTTAATCCTGTGTCGCTCGCCTATAGACTTGTTCCAGGTGAGGAAGTTTTCGTTTTGCCAATACAATCGTTTTGTCATGCCTACACTGGCAACGCCACGTTGATCTGCAGACAATAGCCTGAGGTTTCTGGACGAATAAAAATTGCTTTTATTGGTGTCGAAGATGGTGCTGAAGGTAGAGCGGAATTCCAGGTCCTGTGTGATTTTGAAATTCATGTAAAAATCGGCATACATCTGTGTAATGTTCACATCCGTATAGCGGTTTTGAGCGATGTTCACCGGATTTTCACCACCTTCAGTCCCTGGCCAATCTGCGTTTGACCCCCAGCGCCCGTCAGGGTACCGTAACGGAATAATGGGGAGGGCCTCCGCTGTCATCCTGGCTACGTTCAGCGCTCCATTGGCATCGTCTACCACTCGCCTGCTGCTTTTTGTACCCAGCATACTTCCACCAATGGTCAGCCATGGCTTGATATCAGAATCGAGTGCTATCTTACCTGTAAAACGCTCGAATCCGGAGTTCATCATGATGCCGTCTTCATTGGTATAGCCGAGCGACACATTGTAAGAAGTCGTATTTGAGCCTCCCCGAAAAGCCAGATTGTGATTCTGCGCCCAGGCCGGATTGTAAATTTCCTCCTCCCAGTTGGTATCATAAATCGGCTGTCCGTTGGCGTCAAACAAATCAGGAAAATCAGCAGGGTCAGCCCGCTGGTACCTCCCCTGTGCAAACCCCTGTGGGTCATATTTGGCCGCATTGTCAAAGGCACGGTTGTAAATTTCCATGAACTGGTTTGCATTCAAAGTCTTGACGCTGCCGGCCCTGTGAGAAAGGGAGACAAAGCTATCGTAGCTGATTTGATTCAGGTTTTTTTCTCCCCTCTTGGTCGTGATCATGATAACACCATTGGCACCCCTTGCTCCATAGATGGCCGCCGAAGAGGCATCTTTAAGTACTTCCACTGATTCGATATCCGCAGGGTTGATCATGTTCAGGTCTGCACCGATCACTCCATCGATGACAAACAGGGGATTTACGCCGGAGTTGATGGAATTGATTCCTCTGATCCTGATCCGGGCAGATGCACCGGGTGAATTCTGGTTATTCAGCACCTCTACACCGGCTATCCTACCCTGCAGCGACTTTACCGCATTGGGTTGGGAACGGTCAATCAACTTGTCCCCTTTTACAGAGCCCACCGATCCGGTCAAATCCGATTTTTTCAGCGTCCCGTATCCGACCACCACCACCTCGTCCAATGCCCGGGCATCTTCTTCCATAGTCACGTTGATCTGGGATTGGTCAGCCACCTGAATGACCTGACTTTTAAAGCCGATGAAGGAAAAAACCAGCGCCCCGCCCTCAGGCACCTCTATGGAATAGTTTCCCTCCAGGTCTGTGACGGTACCGGTAGTGGTTCCCTGCACCAATACGCTTACCCCGGGCAAGGGCTCACCATTCTGGTCAACGATGGTGCCGGTAACGTTGATTGCCATTTCTCCGGAAATCTCCATTTCTTCATCGGCTCCGGAAGCCGCAATTGCCGTTATCCCTGCTGTGCTGTATAGTAACAGCATCAGGGCCAGCGTTTTCAAATCGGCACTTGAATACCTCAAGTGATGTAACAATTTTCTCATAATGGTATAGGTTTTATTGATTAATTGATCTGTGGATCATTCCCTGCCATAGCAGTTTCAAAAAAGGCACATCCTCATTTTCTATCAAATTTTGTAAATGCCGGAATAACCCACTGTTATCCTGGAAATTGAGTGAAATAAAAACATCAGATTTGGCTTTTTTGAAATAACCCATTTCATCCTAATGCTAAATAAAAATTGCTAATAAAAAAAATTATCTATTCATATTTTCATTATTTTTATAATTAAAAATAATTACTGAAACCATGTAAATAATTTAAGCATAGCGAATATAAATTTTCAATTTGTAAGAATTGGATTTATAATAATTGCCTAGCTTCGATGTAGGATTTTTTTTGCCAGCTACATGAATAATCTTTGTAAAAACATCCGGTAGGAAGCCAGACTGATGCAGTGAGGGGCCCGGCTTACCCTAAAAAAACCAAGGATTTTTTTAAATGTACCATTGACGTTTGAAAAAAAATAAGTAAACTTAAAATCAGGATAAAATGGTCAAAAATGACAATTAGTCTGGCCCGCAGTTTTATTTTGCCTTGTTAGAGAGATCCAAAGTTTTGACAAATAATAAAGTATTCACAAAAAGAATCGATAGACCCAAACAAAACAGTGACAAACAATGATTAAGTATTCCAGTCAGACCAGAATTTTGGTGGCAGTAGATTGTATCGTCTTCGGGTTTGACGGCAAAGACTACAAGCTGTTGATGGTGCAAAGGGGATTTGCTCCGGAAAAAGAAAAGTGGAGCCTGATGGGTGGATTTCTGCAACCCAAAGAAACACTCGATGCGGCAGCCAACCGTATATTGAAACAGTTGACAGGGCTGGAAAATGTTTATCTGGAACAAATGCATACCTTCAGCCGACCGGATCGTGATCCCGTGGAGCGTGTCGTGGGTGTGGTGTACATGGCCCTGATCGACATCGAAAAATACGAAACACAGATCAATGAGGATTTTCATGTACGCTGGTTTCTGATGAACGATCTGCCTCAATTGATATTTGATCATGAAGAGATGGTGCAGATGGCACTCTGCCGGCTTAGATACAAAGCATCCATGCATCCGATATTATTTGAATTGCTACCGGAAAAGTTTACCCTACCCCAGCTACAGGCATTGTATGAGGGTCTTTTTGATATGAAGATTGACAAGAGAAACTTTACGCGAAAAATACTATCCAGCAACATGCTGAGAAAGAAAAATGAAAAAGATAAGTCCTCCTCAAAAAAAGGAGCCTATTTTTACTCTTTGAATGAGGAAACTTTAAAGGGTACTACCCAACATATACTGAACCTTATCCCAAAAAATGAAATGCCTGCGCCAACCGAATAATGAAGATGCAAAATTATAAAAACCACCGCAGGTACTATCCGTTGCACCATTACGTAATCACCCCATTAAGTCTGATCACCTTGTCGCTGGCCTTATGGATCCTGGCCGAGGCTTATGCCGCCGGCAGCGATTTAAAACCCGGGGTCTTTTATGCAATGGTTTCCCTGAGCCTATTTCTGCTCCCCATCATGTCACGGATATACGCACTGAAAACCCAGAACAGGATCATCAGGATGGAAATGAGGCTACGGTATTTTCAACTCACAGGTAAGCCATTCTATCAACTGGAAAAGAAACTCAGCCTGGCGCAGATAATAGCATTACGTTTTGCAGGAAGCAAGGAATTGGTGCCACTGATTGAAAAGACGGTCAGGGAAAACCTCCCTCCCAGGCAGATAAAAAAAGCGATTAAAGACTGGCAAGGAGATTATTTGCGGGTTTGAAAAAAGCAAAGGACATCCCGGCGGGATATCCTTTGCCCGGTTTTTAATGGATAAGACTTTTCAGTAAAGTCCTTACTTCTTTGGGGTTTTTGATATTATAATTGGCCTGGGTATACGTATAGCCAACCCTTACGGTGTAGGCATTTTTGGGCATGGCTTTAAAGGTATCCTCATCTGTCCAATCATCGCCTAGCGCCAGGATAAAATCATAGTCTTCTCCACGCATCATCGAAAGGGCCGCCCGGCCTTTATTGATGTCGGGCCTTTTTATTTCCAGAACCATATTTCCTTCCAGCACCTGAAGATTGTGTCCCCGGGCCATGTACTTCAAGTGACTAAACAGCTCCCTCATCCGGAGATCTCCAAGTCCACTCTCTACTTTGCGGTAATGCCACACCAGAGAATGGTGTTTTTCCTCGATAAAGGCACCGGGCGTACGCAACACATAATATTCCATTACCGTGCGGATATCCTCTTTCCAACTGTCATCCACATCGGCGTAAAGAATCCAATCCTCTTTTTGGTCTTTCTTTTTGAGCCATACGCCATGCTCGGCGATCATATCCACCTGTTGTCCCTTAAACCATTTGCCCAGTGTCTCCTTATCCCGGCCACTGATGATCACCACCTGGCAGCGCCCAGACAAGTCTTTGACCAATGTTTTCAGTTCTTCATCAGGATAGGCATCCTGAGGGCGACTTTTGAAGCCCACGAGTGTACCGTCATAATCCAGAAAGAGTATTGGTTTAGCAGCCTGCTTAAAATCATGCACCACTTGTTCTCTGATGTTACTGTCCATTGCCTTGGATTCCAGGTCGGTTTGTCTTTCCTTGACATGTTTAAGCCGGTCCATAAATACCTTTACCCATTGAAAAATGTCATACTTTTTCAGACTGGACTGCATGGAGCCTATGCGTAACTCCTGCTCTTCCTCTTCCATAGACAAGGCCTCGACGATAGCGTTTTTCACCCCTGCCTGGTCATTGGGATTTACCAATATCGCGTCCACCAATTCCTTGCTCGCACCAGCCATTTCTGACAGGATCAACACGCCTTGTTTATGAGATTTGCTGGCCACAAACTCCTTACAAACCAGATTCATCCCATCCCTCAAAGGGGTCACCAACGCGATGTCAGACATGGTATAAAACGCACTCAGTTCATTGAATGGAAAACTCCTGTAAAAATAATGTACCGGAACCCAATTGAGCGTTGAGTATTTGCTATTTATATTTCCTACTAGTGTATCAATCTCCTCCTTCAGCGCCTGATAAGACTTTACCCTGTCTCTGGACGGTACTACCACCATGATCATAGAAACTTTACCATGGTATTCGGGATGGTCTTCCAAAAGCTGATCAAAGACCTTGACCCTTTGGGGAATACCTTTGGAATAATCCAGCCTGTCGATGGTAATCAACAACTTCTGATCACCAAGCATTTCCTTGAATTTCTTTACATGGTTTAGCGTCTTCTTGTTTACTGCAGCATTGGCAAATTTATCATAGTCAATCCCCATGGGAAAAGCATCCACGTTGATCAGCCTGTTATCCGCCTGAATGAAGCCACTTTCATTGGAATGACCGAGGATCCGGCCAACTGCGCTGAGAAAGTGCCTCATGTCGTCGTAGGTATGAAATCCGATCAAATCAGACCCTACCATTCCTTCCAGCAGCTCACGCCGCCAGGGTAGCATCCGGATTATTTCATAGGAAGGAAATGGAATGTGCTGAAAAAAGGCGATGGTAGCTTTGGGCAGCTTATTTCTAAGCATCATGGGCAGGAGCAGCAACTGGTAATCGTGCACCCAAATGGTATCCTCATCCTGGGCGCTCGCTAGTATAGCATCACAGAATTTTTGATTTACCCGGCAATAGGCATCCCAGTATTCGTCCTCGTAATTGATATATTGGGTAAAATAATGAAAAGCCGGCCAAATGGTCTCATTGCTAAACCCTTCGTAATATAGTTCCACGTCCTTTTTTGTCAGGAACACGGGAGCCATTTTTAATTTCTTCAATTCTTCAACGATTTCCTGGCGCTGGCTTTCATCTTCCACATCATTGCCGGGCCATCCTATCCATATGTTTTCGCCTTCTTTGTAAATGGATCCTAATCCGGTAGCCAGACCTCCGGCACTGGGTTTGAATTCAAACTTTCCGTTTTTATGTTGCAGACTTACGGGTAACCTATTGGAAACTATGATGGTTTTTGACATATGCAGTTGTTGGTTTATGGTAAAAAGAGGACACTATAGGTCACTTGTAGGGTTTAAAATTATCCTAATTTAGGTAAAAACCATAGAAATAAAAACCAGAAAGGCCTTTAGACTATTTCTATTCAATAAATTATTGAATTTAATAAATATGGTCCTTTGAAAAGAGTTTGCCCAAAAGATTGCCGGTGAGGGCACTGGATCCTCCAATCAAAAAGCCCATCAACGCCGTGATCCCCACCAGGAGCGAGCTGTTTGAAATCCCCATGATCTGCGCAAATTTATCCGGCAGCCCGGACCCTGAAGCGGACCAGATCAGCAGTGGCACCAGCAGCCAGACCAGCCCCACACCCAATGCTCCCGCAAAAAAAGAAAGAAAGGCCGGCCCTTTTAGCCGGGCGGAGATCAGGGCAATAAGGATCATCAATACCCAGTACGGCAGGTATGGGCCCAAAATATAGGCTGCCAAAGCATTGATGAGTAAATGAAAAAAAAATTTCATCTCAATCCGGGTTCAAAGTTGTTTTGAAAAGGATATTCTCGGCATTTGTTTTTGCCCTCAGGTGTATGGAGATGTATTCACCATTTTCCCATGCATCTATCAGGTTGTCGTAATATTTGCTACCCGGATTACCGGACTGTCCACCGGGATAGATGGCAAAACCTTGTGGTTCGGGACCCAGCGCCACAACCATTCGCCATCCCGGACCCCAATCAGAGCTGCTGGCGTTTACAATGTTCTTACCTCCACCTACCAGCACTTTCCTACCAAATGGCCTGAGGTTGGGGATCAAATGTGCGATGTAGGTTTCTTTATATTTAGCCCAGGTAAGCGTATCACCTGCCTCCGGGTAGGCATCCATTTCGGTCACCATTTCCGCAAATCCCTGGTTGATCCAATGGACTGCCGTTTCCCTGGAGCTGGTCTCAGGACTATCAAACCAGAGGCCTGCAGGCTCGCTTCGTATCAACCGGGACAGGTTATATTTGGACGGGTACACAATTGGCAGCCCCTTGTTTTGCCAGGAATCAAACAACTCCTGCTCAAGGTGCTGCCACCAGGACTTGAAGAGAGCAGGCGCCGCCTGATCTGCCTCCGCATAATAGTCCCATTCCTGCAATGCTTCGATCCAGTTACTGCCCGGTCCTCGGTAAAAAGCACTGTCCAGTTGATCCAGCAGGTAAGGCAGCGTTTCGGCTGCATGCAGGTCATAATTGTCCAATTGCAGTTCCTTCATCTCATCGGGAGTAATCTGGTTCATCGCAGCAAGCCGCTCATTTATCCGCCTGTTTCTATAATATTCAAACTGATCCGAAAATACGTAGTAGGGATAATTGCGGGACACCGGATGTTGATTGGCAGAAGCTACAAAACCTCTATCGGGATTGATTTCCTTCGCATTATGGGCGGTGGGAATATATCCCTGCCATTCGAAGGCTGAATTGCTGCCGTCCATCAGGTATTTACCCTGGCCTGTCCACTTGAGCGGAAATTTTCCCTGTACCGTCATGGCGATATCTCCTTCCCGGGAAGCAAATGCAAAGTTTTGGGCCGGTGCCGTAAAATGGGAAATCGCTTCGAGGTAGTCCTCATAATTGGTTGCGCGGTTGAGCTCCAGAAAACTGCGTTGTTCATTCGAGGGACCGTGTGCCGTCCATTTGAGTGCAAAATTGACCGCCTTGCCCTCCGGAAGAAAATTTTTGTCGTAGACCACAGGCCCATAATGGGTATAAACTACCGTATCGATAAAGTCCTCCCTGCCCTTTATCCCTATCGTATCCACCTGAATATTGCTTTTGATCCACTGACCATTATACAAATACTCAGACCTGCTTTTGTCTCTGAAGGTAATTTTATACCAGTCCATTACATCCCTGTCGGCATTGGTAATCCCCCAGGCTATATCTTCGTTAAATCCGGAAATCACTCCCAGCGCCCCGGGCAAACTGGCACCTTTTACCGTGTATTCCGGAGTACTCAATTGAACAGCATACCATAGTGAAGGCAGGTTCAGCGCCAGGTGGGGATCATTGGCCAGAATCGGATATCCACTCGCAGTCTTATCTCCCGAAACTGCCCAATTATTAGAACCGAAGCCCGGTTCTTTGCCGGGCAATACTTTCTCATAAAAACCGGAATCCGGATAAACCACATCGGGCATTTCAACAGTTTCCGGAACAAAATCCCAGGCTGTCCTGGATACCACGGGGAGCAGGTCTGCCGGCGTTTCGGGGAAGAGACTCGCTATCCAGTCCCCGCCAAACAGGTTTCTGGTGTTGGTATAGGCCAGGTCCCGGTCGCCAGATAAAATTTCAGCCATATTCATTAAAAATACAAGCGATTTATAGGGCGTCCATTGTTCCGGACGGTAATCCAGCAGCTTGTACTCCAAAGGTAATTCTCGAGCTGAAAGTTCGCTGATAAAAGCATTAACCCCGTCTGCATAGGCCTGCATCATGGCCAGTGTCTCCGGATCTTCTTCCTGCAGGTAAGTCAATTTATTTCTGGCGCCAAAGGGGAGACCTTTCCGTCTCATCTCCCTGTCATGGGTAAGGGCCAACTGGCCCACTACTTCAGACAGCCTGCCCTCTGCCGCCAAAACCTGAAACTCCATCTGCCAGAGTCGGTGAGAGGCTGTAATATAGCCCTGCGCCATAAATAGATCCTTCTCAGAATTGGCATAAATGTGAGGGATCAGGTGTTCATCGAAGAGCACCTCCACCGGCCCAGACAAGCCCTCCAGGTCCACCTCAGAAACCGGATCACGGTCTTCACTGTAAGCATTTTGCCAGAACCCTTTAAAAGGATCGAAAATACTGGCCAGGGGAGGCAGGCTCGACAGGTTTATCGACAGCCCTATTGCCACCAGTAAGGTAAACGACAGTGAAAAAAAGAAGGCTACGTATTTCATTCAATAGAGACAGGCAGAATCAGTTTTTCCCATTTTACTTCCAGACCCTCAGGGACAACCGCTATGGAGAGCCATTCCTGATCGCTGGATGCCCATTCTGGCGACACGGTAACTCTGAGGACATCGTTTTCCTCTTTGTACTGAAAATGCCCATGCTCCAGGTCCCATTCGGAATTGAAGATAACGGTCCAGGGCTCATTTTCACGGGGTATGGTAAACATCGAATACTTGCCGGCTTTCAGCGGTTCGCCCTCCACCAAAACGTCTTCTTCCAGGCTGATGAAAGTAGCTTCGTTGGCCCCCGTTCTCCACACTTCTCCATAGGGTACCAGATCTCCCCAGATTACCCGTCCCTTTATTCCGGGCGACCCATACTGAACAGTAATCCGCTTGTCCCCGATTTCTCCGGACACAGTTCTTAACGGGCTAGCCCTTTCTTCTTCGGGTGCCACTTCTTCGGTCTGTTTCTCTTCCGATTCAGTGACATCCGACGAATTGCCGGAACAGGACCAAATGAAAACCAGCAGCATCATGACTAGCAAATAATAAAAGTTTCTGGTAATTTTGCGCATAGTGTTGTGATTTAAATAGAACCCTAATTTATAGATTTTTTTTTACCTACCCAGCTGCGGTCCGTTTAATTAATTGCGCACTACCCTATTCATCGGCAGGCTTGCCATAGATTTGGTGGAATTTGACAGGAATGCCATTTCTACCTGCCCTTTCCCTGTCGCGAAGTGCTCTCATGCGATTTCATTTAAAACATTAGAAATGGATGGCCAAAAACAATAACTTTGTGGGCTAACGGTTCCTTTTTTTTAATTTGCAAATACCATAGACAGCAGAATTATGCGCCTCATTATCATTCCCATCTTTTTTATTTCGGTCCTGCTTTTCTTCAGCGTGTACATTTCTCCCGAAAACTGGGATTATTCGGGATTATTGTCGCTGCTGATCCCAATTTTTGTATTGTTAAATCTGTTTTTGGTTGTACTGCTTTTGTTTGGCCGCATAAAATTGATCTTCTTTCCCATTTTGGCCCTGATCATAGGCTGGAAATTCTTTGTGGTTACCTTTCAGTGGAATCTCCCCGATACGGATACTGCAGGATTTTCCGTTTTAAGCTACAATGTGATGCTTTTTAACAATACCTGGGGGCCAAATAAGGAGGAGCTAATTCTGAATTCCATACAGTGGGTAAAGGAAAATCCGGCCGATATCAAATGCTTTCAGGAATTCTACCAGGATTATACCACACCCTCACGAAATGCCATCAAAATCATCGGCAATGATGGGGAATATGAAAACGCTTTTCTTGCGGTAGACGGCAACCCCAGAAAGAAATCTTACGGGATGGCCATATTCAGTCGGTTTCCCATCATCAATAGCGGTAAGGTGTTTGATAATAAAAAAAATAACGGCGCCATGTTTGCTGATATCATTATCCAAAAGGACACTATAAGGATTTACAATGCGCACCTGGAATCGATGAATATCAGCGCTTCAGAGCTAGACAATCTAGAAGGGATCAGAAACCAGTATAGAGCTACCATCCGAAAATTGAAGCAAGGGATACAAATGCGTGCCGCACAAACTAAGATACTCAGTGAACATATCCAAAACAGCCCTCACCCGGTGATTTTGGCGGGAGACTTCAATGACCTGCCTTACAGTTATACTTATTTTAGTCTTCGAAAGATACTGGAAAACGCTTTCGAAAAAATGGGCCGTGGATTTGGCTTTACCTATAATAAGGTATTGTTTTTTCTTCGCATAGACAACATATTCTTTACAGATGCATTGAATATATTACAATTCAATACCCATAGGGAGGTTGACTATTCCGATCACTACCCTATTTCTGCCGTGTTTGCCTTTCCCGAGGCGGACCGATAACCTTTGCATTTAGAAGTTTTCTTATCGAAAACAAAAGAACCGGTAGCCAGAATAAATCTGCCAGCAAGGCAAAAAACAAAGACAGGCTCACCAGGAATCCGGTAAACCAGGGGATTTCCAAATCACTGAAAACCAAAATCAAAAATCCAGATGAAAGCACGGCTGTTGTCAACACGATTGCTTTGCCGGTGGTCATGAATGTCTTTCGCATGGCTTCTTCCAGAAGTTTTCCGCTTCCCATGCGGAATCGTAGGTTGGCCATAAAGTGAATGCTGTCATCTACAGCAATGCCAAAGGCAATGGCAAAAACGATCGAAGTAGACAATTTGAAATCAATGCCCAGCAAATACATGGCACCTCCTATCCATAGCAGGGGTATGACATTGGGTAGCAATACCAGAAACGCGATTCTCCAGGACCTGTATAAAAGTCCGACAATAATGGCCACCAATAAGAATGCGACTCCCAGCCCCTCGAAAACATTTCTGGTCACTTGCTCGTGGCTCTTGTCTATCAGATAGGAAGTGCCGGTAATGCGAACCCGGAGCAGTTGCTCATCTATATTCCGGGAGACAAAATGCTGTAAATTCTGATGCAACCGCTGCCCCTGATAGCTCCCAATATCTTCCATTCGGCCACTTATTCTGCCGGATTTGAAGTCTTCCGACCACAGCCCCATATCCCGTTTTTCTATAAACTGATCCCGAATACGGGTCATGCCCTCGTAGGCCAGTTCAGAAGGCAGCCGAAAGGCATTTGGATTGCCCCTGTTTTTTGCCTTGTTGATGCTTTTTATCAGCGTCAATGGGGAGACTATATTTTCGGTTTGGTAATTTTTCCGGACAAAGTTCTCCAGCTTTTCCATTTCGCTCAGCACCTGGTAATCAAATAAATCCAGGCTATCACTGCCCGTAGCAATGAAAATTTCCAGGGGTTTGGAACCGGAAAACCGGTCATCAAAAAACTGAAAATCATTCATCAATGGGTGATCATCTGGCAAGCTATCCAGAATATATCCATCGGTCTTTACCTGTGACATAAAAAACCCCGCAATAAGGCTGATCAGTACAAAGATGCCGGAAATGATGCCTTGCCTGTCAAATATCCAATTGTAGGTTTTCGACATCTGACTTTCCCACCCATCAGACCAGCCCTTTTGCCGGCCGGGATCAAAGGATGAGAAAGTATACAAAGCAACTGGCAATAAGCTCATCAGCGAAAAAAACATAAAAAGGACGCCTAATCCCGTGTAGAGTCCAAACCATTTCAGACTGTACACATCAGTAAAATAAAGCGATATGAATCCAAGTGCAGTGGTAAGGGCTGTCAGGAAAACCGGCAGGGTAAGTTCACGGAAAACAAGCGAAATTGCTTTTTCTTTGGGAATATTTTTTCTGATCATCCCCTGATAGTGGCTCAAGATGTGCACCATCCCACTTAAACCAATAACCATGAGAATGGGCGGCTGCATTACCAGCATGACATCCAGCGTGCCCCCTGTCAGCGATAAAAACGCTATTGTCCAGAAAATGCCCGTTAAAATAATCAACAGGGGTAGTAATACCGTCCACCAGACCCGGTACAGAAACCACAGGAGCAGCAGCACCCAGAGAATTGCCAGGACAAAGAAAAAAGCAAACTCGTCCTGCAGCAAACTGACAAATGCACCCTGAGCTTTAATTTTCCCGGCCACCTTATGGTCAGTTATTGGAGACGCCTCCAGTAGCTCCTTGATCCTCAGGTAGAGACGGTCCCCTTCCTCTTTCGAAATCAGTTGTTTGTTTTTGACCAAAAGCAGCAAATACCTGGCACTTTCATCCATCAGTCGACCTTTCCATAGATCATCTTCCAGGAGTCTTTGGGCAGATTTTTCCAGGTTTTCAGCAGACGACCAATCCAGAACTTGTCTGAAGCTCACACCAAAGGGGCCGATGAGTGCTTCCTCTTCATTCAGTAGCGAAATTACTTCGTCTATGCCCCTCAGATCCGCGATGCTCTGTTGTAGCTGTCGGGAATGTGTTAAAAACAGGCTGTCAAATATATCCGGTTGCCGGCCAAGTGCAATCAGCAGATAATCGTTGTCATTTTCGAATGTGGCTCTGTATTCCCTGTAAAATTCCAAATCAGGGTCATTCTCCTGAAAAAAATTTTCAAAATTGTAGTTAAACCTGAGTTCCTGCCAGGTAAAGACAAAAAAAACGGATACCATTCCGGCAAGGGCCAGGCCCCAAAAAGCCTTTTTTTGTGTCATGAAAAAACCTGCATTTAAACCCGATTTAACGTTCGCTTCTTTATGCAACTCCATTCCTGCTGTGCTGGTTCGAATCAGTTTGCAGAAAAGAGCAAAAAATAGCTGCGGACCTGATAAAGGGCAGAAAGCGGCTGATACCAATCTACCCTGAGGCAAAAAATGCTTTGTCTACTGGCTTAATTTGCCTTATTTTACGAGCCAAATGAAAAAACCCATGAGAAAAAACAGAGTCTTTTTGATATGCCTGCTGCTTTTAGCCGGAATTAGTGCGCAGCTCCACGCCCAGAGCCAGCGCTGGCAACAGTCCATCAGCTACCAGATGGAGGTTGAAATGGATGTGCGCAGCAACCAATACCACGGCATTCAGACCATTGCCTATTCCAACCACTCTCCGGATACGCTGGAAAAAGTGTTTTTCCACCTCTACTACAATGCTTTCCAACCCAATAGCATGATGGATGAGAGGTCCCGAACCATAGCCGACCCCGACAGAAGGGTGGGAGACAGAATCGCTGCATTAGGACCTGATGAGATCGGTTTTATGTCCGTTAAAAAATTGCTCGTAAACGGCAGAGAAGCTGAAATTGAGGAAGTGGGCACGATACTGGAAGTAACGCTACCTTCTCCCATACTTCCCCGCAGCACAGCAATTATAGAGACTGAGTTTGAGGCCCAGGTACCGTTACAGGTAAGAAGAGCAGGCCGGGACAATGCAGAGGGGGTAAGGTATTCCATGTCCCAGTGGTACCCCAAGATGGCGAATTATGATGAACAGGGATGGCATGCCAATCCCTACATTGGAAGGGAATTCTACGGTACCTGGGGTAATTTTGACGTAAAAATCACCATAGACAGCGATTATGTATTGGGAGGAACGGGATACCTGCAGAATCCCAATGAAATCGGACACGGTTACGAAGCAGCGGGAGAAAAACCTATAGCAGCAGATGATTCAGAGAAGCTTACCTGGCATTTTTATGCGCCTCAGGTACACGATTTCATGTGGGCAGCCGATCCGGATTTTACCCATGATAAGGTCCTCATGGCAAATGGCATTACCATCCATCACCTGTATATCAAAAACTCCAAGACAGAAAAAAACTGGGAGCAGCTTAAGGAATTTACACCGAAGGCAATGGAATTTTTCAGTGAGCACTACGGCCAGTACCCCTACAAGCAATTTTCTGTGATCCAGGGTGGAGATGGAGGGATGGAATACCCCATGTCCACCCTGATTACCGGCCAGAGAACATTGGGAAGTTTGGTGGGGGTAATGGTTCACGAGCTTGCCCACAGTTGGTTTCAGGGCGTACTCGGTTCCAATGAATCGCTTTACCCCTGGATGGACGAAGGCTTTACCACCTTTGCCAGCAACCGTTGCATGGCCGAAATTTTTGCTGAAGATCCCTCCGGTTTTCCGCAAAGAGGTGCCTATGCCAGCTATGAAAGACTCGCAAAATCAGGTCTGGAAGAACCCATGTCCACCCATGCGGATCATTACCATACCAACACCGCCTACGGCGCTGCGGCTTATTCCAAAGGAGCCCTGTTTTTATCCCAATTGGGTTATATCGTTGGAGAGGAGATTAGGGATCAGGCCATGTTGCATTACTGGGATCAATGGAAATTCAGACACCCCAATGACAACGACATCACCCGCGTCATGGAAAAAACAAGCGGACTGGAACTGGACTGGTTCCGGGAATATTGGGTCTACACCACCAAAACGATTGATTATGCGATAGACCAGGTATCGGAAGAAAGTGGCAAGACCAGGATCAGGCTTCAGAGAAAAGGGCTGATGCCCATGCCTGTGGACCTGGTGATCACCCATGCTGACGGCAGGCAGGAAAGCGTTTACCTGCCACTGACCATCATGCGTGGCCAGAAAAAAGAAGAAGCTGGCTCGCCCGAAAGAATACATATGCAGAAGTGGCCATGGACACACAGAACCACCGAAGTGACATTGGACATTCCGCTTTCCGAAATCCGGAGTATCGTTATCGATCCTTCTATGAGAATGGCTGATATCAACAGAGAAGACAATGAATGGGTGCCGGAACAGTAAAAGGAGATGAAGAAAAGGGAGAGGAGGCAATCAGTCCAGTCTGTCATTTTCCCTTATTCCAGCCGCACCTGATACTGCAATATCAGGCAACTTCTCCTATGGCTGGCTAGCGGTAGACCTTGTTCTGAATAGTCAAATACTGGTCTGTTTTGAAAAGCAAGGGTAATTTTGGAGGCTTGTCCCTTCATCAGGATATTGATGCCGCCCTCTATGTAGGTGACGGGGTCCTGCAAACGCTCAAACCTGGAAAATTGTCCGGAAATAAAGGGCTGAATTTTCTCATTGCGGTCTTTGAGCTTCCACAAGTACCCTCCCTGAACATACGCGGTATGCCCTGTGCCGATAGCCGGCCAGGCATTACCTGTACCATTAAACGATCCCTGCTCATTCAGCCCGCCTCCTACATTGTTAAAACCAATCACCCTCAGGTAATTGGGACCAAAATTGTAATAAAAATAACCTGAATAAAAAGTCAATGCATTGTCTCCAGGGCCAGGCAATTCACCAAAAAGATCTATCGCAATGAGGCTGATCGGACTCGTGATCGTATCCGAAGCAGCATTGAGGTGCCACATGGCATTGCTTTGCCGCTCAAAGCCCATGCCGAGGGACAAAACTTTTCGCTCTCCGTCATAGGTTCCCTGGTGAAAGGGTGAATGCAAGCTCTCCTTGTCGAAAAAATGGTGCTTCAGGTAAAAGGCAGTCTGTATCCCTGGTTTGGCATTGGCAAAAGTGGAGTTGGAGGAGATCCTGGTATTTTCTACCGGAGCATAGGGCCTGCCAAAGATCCAACGGTAATCCCAGCTCCCAATCTGACCTTTGATATAAGCGCTAAGTTTCCGCAATACATTATCCGTCTGATTGACTGTGGGTATCATAAAAGGCGCAACATCAAGACTGAGCAACCGGCTTGTATTGGGGGCGGCATACCGGGAGGTCCCGTTCCATCCTGACTGTCCCCCTCCTACAGACAGGAATTTGTGCAGTCGGTGATCTACATAGAAATCCAGTAGCCGGATCTCTCCGGATCGGGCACTCAGGTAATTGATATTGTTTTGTCCCAGGGTAAAGGTGATGTTGGTTTTGTCCCGAATCCTCGCATAGGTCTGCAGGCGAACCCGCCGTATTGAAATATCAAAAAAAGCTGGCGTTTCCTGTCCATTGATCAGCGTGCCCGGGTTGTTTTCATTGTAACGCATCCAGAGCTGTCCTGTGAGCCTCGCTCCGGCATAGGTGCTGCTGTCGCCCTCCTGATACACCCGCAGGGCCTGCCCGTGCACCGAGGCTTGTATCAGGACTTGCGCTGCAAGCAGTAAAAAAAGGACTGTCTTCAGGGAGAAAAAAGCGGCACAGGTCTGATCTTTAAAAAAGTTCATATTTGGTTTTTTCTCTTGTAACAATACAGTCCTAAATTTAAGCAATTCTATCTGGACTCGGACAGCCAGGACTCTCAATAAAAAATAAAAATTTATCTGTTAGGTTTGAAGTCCGGAAATAGAAAAAGTTTAATTTCGTTTAAACCTTTCCGAACTTTGATATCGTTTATTCGATGAAAAAAACATGGACTATAATCGCCGCAGCCATTGTATGGTTTGCGGTGGTGGCTCAGCTTTGTTTGATGCTACAAAACACCTCCACGGATATCGTTAGCAGCATTGTTCGTTTCTTCAGCTATTTCACCATCCTCACCAACAGCCTGGTGGCTATATATTTTTCTGTTCTGGCCTGGGGGAAAGACAATACCAGACTGGCCCGCCTTTTTCACCGTCCGGGCACATTAACAGCTATCACCGTCTACATTTTAGTAGTGGGTCTGGTATACCAGATTGTACTCAGGGGCATATGGGAACCGGAAGGACTTCAACGACTGGTCGACGAACTGTTGCATAGTTTTAATCCCTTGCTCGTACTGGTGTTCTGGATATCCCTTGAAAACAAAAACAAAGTTGAATGGCGGTTGCTCCCCTATTGGCTGATATACCCCGCTCTGTACCTGCTTATTATCCTGCTGCTGGGTGAAATCACGGCTTTTTATCCCTATCCGTTTGTGGATGTGTCAACGTTGGGCCTCGCAAGGGTATTGATGAATAGTTTTTATGTGCTAATGCTGATGCTATGTATCGCTGCTGTGCTGCTGGCAGTCGGTAAATACGTCGTCAAAAGATCTATGGCCGCATAAACAAAAGGTGGTCCCTCGCCCTGAGCCGCCTGCCAACCGTTATATGCGGTTCCTTTTGAATGATACAGCTACCATCCACCAGTTATATTTACCGGTAAAAAGAAAATAAATTGTCAAATTAAATTCACTTTTTTGGGAATTCGCTACAATACTGATTATATTGAGAAATCCTTATAACCAAAATCGATCGTGCCATGAAGTTGATGACAGTAATATGTTGCCTGATATTTTTCTCCGTGCAAGTGCAGGCACAACAAGATTTAGAACTGGAAAGACAGACAAAAGACAATCGTTTCCATTTTCAGGAATTCGAAGCGCTGCAATTTGAAGCCGTAAATCCGGAGGTATCCACCACAACTTTTCTTGCGAAAGATTTGTCCTATGACAAGTCCCCTACTCCCGGGCCGCCCATGGGTAATTACGGGGAATTCAAAATTATTGTGGTAAAACTCCCAGCAGCCAAAGAGCTTAAGACCCCGGCAGATGTCGCAGATAGCAACAGAAATACCAAAGCCTATCTGGTCAAGCGGGATACCAGCCCCTGATTGGGCTCAATGATCATATCTCGCAGATGAAACGCTAATGATCGCCCAGTTCCAGTGTCCATCATCGAGTATCCAGGATGCTTTACAATGGGTCGGAATTTCTATATTCTGGTGTACTCCGTGCTTCTCCGCTGTAATGACCCAGGGATGACGTTTGGCATGTTCATTTCCTCCAAGGTATCTGTCCGTCCGGAATTTTCTGAATTTTCCTTCCTTGTCAAATTCGAATGTCCCTGATACGGCATGCCCTTTGTAAGAAAGGATTGCTTTTGCCGTTTCATCTGTTCCTGCTTCCCATTCGATATAGGGACTTGTAGCCATCCAGGGAAACCATACCATTTCGCCCAGAAATCGCTGTAGGGTACCTTCGTCAATTTTTGGATTGTTTTTTTCGCTTACCAAAGCAAACAAAGACCATAGCTTGATCAGCATCTCTCCCTTGCCGTCAAGCAATAAATCCCTGCCCCGTATTTTTACCAAAGGGAGAATATCCAGGGATAGGGTCCAGATGAATCCGGGCCGGACTGTATTGAAATACTGGGTAGCCTCACCCCGGTACCAGGTTTTCTGCTCCGGTTTTAACCTGAGCTGAAATTCCTGAACAAGTTTTACTTTGCGATATCCCGGCTGGTCTGTAGCCCCCGACCGATCCAGCCAACGCTGCACCGGAGCAGGCAACACCACAGCTGCTGAAGATTCAACCCAAGCAGCGGGCTGCGGCGCAAACAATTTCTCCAATTCAACGGACACCTGATGATCAAACCTGCTGTTTGCCCAGTGAATAAGCAGGACAATCACGATAATCAAATTGGGCAAGGATTACAACCACCCCACGCAAATCTTTATGTATCAGTAAGTTACAAGAACAAATTTCAGCGGGTTCACCTTTCAGTTCTCAATTTATTCAAACTGGTTTGAGTGCATTTGGTGAACTCCGAAACCTTTACAAATATACAAAAAAGCCTGCTGTTTAGGTTCAAATCGTGGCAAAAAGTGTTAAATTTTATTGGTAACGGGTCATATATTTTAGTGCCGTTTGACTGCCTTATTATGCCAGGTCAATCGGTGATGTAGCGCTCAACGATGGTCGCTGACAATCCGGTGAACTCGCAAAACTCATCCACACTCACAAACTGGTGTGGGTCTTTAGCGAGCTCCTCCCTGATCTTCTTCAACAGTTTCCTTCCGTATCGTTCACTCTTACCAGTAATCCGCTGTACATCTTTTGGATAGATACAGGCTCTTTTGGTTTCGATCATACTTTATCTATGCTTCATCTATGCCTTTTGTATACTGTAAATATATGAAATGCCATTGGCAGTTCATTTTGAACCAATCGGAATAAACGGTATTCAATGTTCCTAACCGGAACCAGTCTTTTGTCTGCCTTACGTAATTATCGGATTTTCGAAGAGTTGCAACGAAGCAACGAATCAAAATTTCAAATGATATGGCAAGACAAGCTGGGATTATCAAGTTGAAGGGCAAGGTCGGTGACATGTCCTTTTACAAAACGAAAGATGGCTACCTAGCCCGGGAAAAGGGCGGGGTGGACAAAGACCGGATCCAGAACGATCCGGCTTTTCAGAGAACCCGTGAAAACGGTGCTGAGTTTGGCCGTGCAGGTGCAGCCGGACGGACTTTGAGAACGGCCTTCAGGCCGCTTCTTCTGCGAACCTCTGACAGCCGATTGACCTCCAGGCTGACCAGGGAAATGGTGAAGGTCATCAAAGCGGATGCAACCAGTGTCAGGGGAGAACGGAATGTTCTCGATGGCGAGCTGGAGCTTCTAAAGGGCTTTGAGTTCAATGCAAACGGTCGCCTTGGAGCTACCATGTATGCGCCTTTCGATGCGAGCATTGACAGGGCCACAGGTGAAGCTGTGGTCAATGTGCCTGGCTTTGTACCCCAAAATACCATCGCTGCTCCTCAGGGTGCTACGCACCTGAAATTCGTTTCTGCTGGTGCGGAGATTGATTTTGAGGAGGATGATTTCACTTTGGTGACTTCCGATAGCGGTGAGATTGCGATTGGCCCACAGGCCGAAGTGGCCATAAACCTGACCAATGGGTTGCCAGCAAACAGCACCAAACCGCTTTTGCTAGCCTTTGGAGTTGAGTTCTATCAGGAAGTGAATGGGAGCTTCTATCCGCTGAAAAATGGTTCTTACAACGCCTTGGCGTTGGTGGCTATTGATGGTGCTCCTGCCGCTCAACAGACCTAATTCTGGTTCGGATGGAATTGATTCTGAGAAGAGACCATCATCCGGAAGGAACGAACGGTAGCCTATGCGATGGGGGGCAGCAAATCTGCTCCACCATCGAGCTTCCCTGGAGGGAAAATCAGCGAATGGTATCCTGCATCCCGGAAGGAAGGTATGAGCTGGTCAAGCGATATACCGACAAACGGGGTTGGCACCTGCTGGTGAAAAACGTCCCTAACAGGAGTGGTATCCTGTTCCACCCGGCCAATGACGCCCTGAAGGAACTGAAGGGCTGTATAGCCCCGGTTTCAAAGGTGACTGGTCCAGGTAAAGGGACGCAATCCAGAGTAGCCGATTCCAGGTTGAAAACACTTGTGTTTGAGGCCATGGAAAGAGGCGAAAGTGTATTTCTTATTATTCAAAAAGCAAATAACGTATGACGATCATAGAAAGGGCAAAAGCCCCAACCCCAAAGTTTTTCAGAGTGCTCCGCACGATAGGTTTTTCACTGGCGGCAGCTGGTGGCGCATTGCTGGCTGCACCGATCAGTTTACCGGCCGGTATTATTGCCCTGGGCGGCTACCTCACAGTAGGTGGAGCCGTACTGACTGCAGTCAGTCAGGTGACCGTAGAGGATAGCGCAAAAGCGAACAGGAAAGATGGCTAATCTGGTAAGCGGAGGAGGCACGAGAGCAGGAACTGTTGGAGGCACGTTGCTAAGCGTCTTGGCGAACATAAATTCCGGGGACATCCTCCATACCTGCATATTAGCTGCTGTCGGAGCGTTAGTGAGCTTTACCGTGTCCATCCTGCTAAAGTTGTTACTCCAATGGTTCAAAAGAAAACATCCACCTCCGAAGGTGATGTAATTCCCGCAAGTCGGGAAAGTTTGTGTTCCTCTCAATGAAAAGGCCTTCTCGTGGGGCCTTTTTTCATTCCAAAAGTATCTGAAACATAATGGCCCTCTTTACCTGTTTCACAAGCTCTACCTGCTTTTGCAGGATCTTGGCTTTCTGCTCAAAGTCCTGAAGAAGTGCCAATGACTTTAGGTACTTCCTACGGTCTTTCATGGCTTTTTCCTGCCCTGCCAGCAATACCGCCCTGGCGTCACCTATCCTGATGAATGGGACAACAGAACCGGTCAGGTGTGGCGTGAACGCCTGTGCCTGCCAAAGACCGTAAGAGAGCCAGAAATAAAAGTTCCTTGCCTCCTCCGATTCTGTGGTGATGGCGAAGCAATTGGGACAAGGGGTTTCGAGCGGCTTTCCCGCATTCAGCCCTTTGGAAAGAATGAAGAAATGAGGTTTAGAGCTGGTGAAGCCTTCTCGATAAGTTTTGATCTGAAAAGTGTGCATAGTATGAGCATTTAAAGTTTTGCTCGCTGCGCTTCGCTTCGCACACATTTCAAAAGAGAAAAGAAAAAAGGAAAAAAAAGAAAAGAGAAAGCCTTTGGTCAGGTGGGCATGGACAGGGCAGTCAAGGTTTTTTGGAAAAATACTACCCGTAGGGTGGAGATTTTTTCAAAAACCCGTAGGGCTTGACCTTGACGGTACTGATTGGGGATGGCCTTGCGGGGCCCGCCTAACTTAGCTGCACTCTTTGTTTTGTTCTTCTTTGTCCGACACCAGAAAAAAAAAAAAGAGCCCCCCTAAAAGGGAAGCTCTGAAAGGCACAACTCGAACCATAGAAAGCGAAGCGTATAATCTGTGATACCACAATGCTGAACGCCTGCATGGAACGGACGACCTGAGGTGCGAACGCCCGCCAGCAACCACCGGCTGCCGCAACGGACTCTAAATAATAACTTAAACATAATGCCCTTCATCACAGGAACGGTGTGATTGCGGCAAGGGCTGTGAAAAAAAATACTACCTGAAGGGTGGAGATTTTTTTTGAAACAGGCGAAGCGGACCCTTGCAAGCTCTCACATCCGCATGCCTGTAACTTTGCTTTATGTTTTGGTTATTTTGAACCCGCTCTAATTGATGTTATTTTCAATATTTCTTTCATTCAGGTAGTTGTTCAATTCATCAAACTTCAAATTCTTTAATTCATTGTTCTCTCTGAGCTGGTCTATCATTGTTCTTAAGGAACGTTTATGTCTATCCTTCCCTACTATTCCATTAAACCACTCAATACCATTGAGATTAGGATCAGTTGACTTATTATTGGTGAATTTGATGATGCTTTCGAGTCCTGACTCTGGAATAATATCCCATGAAATACAAAGCATATTAATTGCGGTAAGTAGCTCCCGATTGAAGGGATGAATTGGTGCTTTGTCTTTGGATGCGGAAGAATTCCCATCCCCGGGTACATGATTCCCCTGTTCATGTATCAAAGGATTAAAAAGTGGAAGGGGGTCATGTTTGATAATATTAAGAAATTCGTTGGCACAATGAGTACCGACAAAAAAATATTTCGATTGAGCGTCATAATCTCCCCTGGGTCTATATGAAAAGATGTAGTATTTATCATCCAAAGACCCGCAACAGCCTTGTTTGTGTTGACCATTAAGAAGTTTCAAGTAGTTAACGGGTTGAATATAAAATTTTCGGTTGAGCTCTTCCTTTCTTTTTCTTGCTCTACAATTCATACCTGTGGCAATGGTTAACTGTGGGATTTAATTTAGTGCGGGAACGCAGGAAAACCAAAAACGGCTGGCCGGAGGCTGTGGAGCGCAGCGTAATGGACGAACGGCCAAGCCAGCCGGAGAGAGGAACGAACGGAGGCTTGCGAGCCGTCCTGCGAGTGGAGCAAGGGGGCCAGACCGGAAAGCTGTGAGGAACGAACAGCGGGGGATGGCTATGTGTGTAGTGGAATGCAGGGCTTTTGTATTTTGACTTTCGACAAAAGCCCGGAATGGAACGGAACTACACAAGAGCTGGCGTGATTTTTTGCTTTGAGCGTTGGGAAGGTATAAGCGATTGCCTGTGTGGTGGGATACCAAGCGTTGGTGCAAAAAGCATGACAGCCTGCAGCCCGCAGCGACCCGCAGGCGAGCAAAAACACGGGCAGCCGGTGGATGCGTTGCGGCTGAGCGGAACGAAGCGATAGCGGAGAGCAGAGAAGAGGCAAGAGCAGACAGAGTAGGCTGCCGTGAGGATGACAACCGAGTTGCAAGCAGCATGACAGGCTCGGAGCTTCAGCGGAGACCGTAAGGCAACACAGCTTATTTTTTGACCAATAAAAGACAAACACTTTCAAAAAATGGGCTGTGGTGGCCTGGCATGATGCTATGCCGAGGGCGAAAGACGAACACCGCTTTTCCTGCGTGGGGTTTGAGCGTTGGGAAAGGCAAGTGTGGCACGGTATGGAGTGCAGTGCAACGGAACGGAGTAACGGGCTACTCTTGCTGTGCGGTGCTGGAAGCTTGTGAGTGCAGCGAAGCGAAACGAACAGGCTGGAGGCACAAGGGTGTGGGGAGGTTCACCCGTAAATATCATCGAACCTTGAGTAATTTTTGTGTCCTTTCCCTCTATTGATCCTCCCTTGTTTTGTATTGTCAATACGTTTTTGAAGGAATATACATAACGACTCAAATTGTGTTTCGGGGATCTGATAAGCACTTGCCTTGAATTCCTTTTTGATGATGCCCCAAATGGCAGTATAATTCATTTTGGATTTGCCAACATCGCCTTCCTTGTATTCGTTATATCGATCAATCAAATGCTTGACATAGTTTTTCAATTCCGCTTTTTTACCAATGGCGCCATCAGCGAATTCCATCTTTGGTTTGCTTCGGGATTTATAGACAATTGTCTGTGCACTGATCGAATTGGCCACTGTAGAATTAGCCACATTGCCTTTGATATTGATGATATTTGATGTCTTTGCATTGGATTTGCTTTTAGCCTTAATCATCAGATAGGTCTTGATTTGTCTCACCTCCTCCTCACCAATGTCACCTTTTGTAACCTTAGAATGGCAAATCGGGCAAAGCATCAAAAGGTTTTCAGAAGCATTGTTTTCAGGATTTTCGTCAATGTGATGAATTTCAAAATGGTCAACATTTGAATCATCACAGATTGGACACTGGGAGTTAATCTCTTGTTGTAAAAGAGCTTTAGTTTTTTGGGGTATGGATTTTCGAGTTTTGGTCATAACGAATTCAATTTATATTCCAATCTCTCACCAATGTATGAACAGCGGGCGTACCCACCCTTCCAAGGTGTGAGATGTATCGTTGCCTAAGCTGTTGAATGAAAGGAGAATTTACCTTGAATTTTCTTGGTCTAATTTTTATTCGTTCCTGAAGGGTTTTCGAATTGATCTTGATAGAATCGGTTGTAAAATCAATGACACAACCCTTATTAAGATCATCTGATAATAGAGGCAGAGAAGGAAAAAAGTGAAGACTTTGCATGACCTGAAAGAAAATACTCTTTTTATTTTTCCTCACGTGATCCAGCTTAAGTATCTCTTCAAGTGAGTTGTGGGAAAACTTTAAAAGATCGAAGCTCAATTCCTTGTTGGTCTTTACTTTTTTTATGTCACATTCTGGGGTAATTATTATGCCAAACACATTGTCCTCTATTTCACAAATATCTCCTGTCATCAATGGAGCGTCAGGTTTAAGTTCAGAGTAGTGTAGTCGGCTGAACAGTTTAGATAATGACTTTTTCTTGTCATCCGAGTCATTTGTTTCAATTTGTCGATCACCTTCATTTTTTAATGCTTCAATTAAACCTGCGTTTTGAACCAAGGACTCAGAGAGTATCAACTGTAAAAGTTCTATGACAAAAAGTTCAGGATCAACTCCGTCACCTTGCGCTGATTTATAAATTTCTAATATCCAATCCTTTTCAGCCTCGGAAAGCTCTTTGAATATTTGCTGGATTGATTCATTAATTGCAACTGTCCATTTAAGAGGTAAGGATAGATTTTTATTAGATTCCTTCCATTCATCAATGCCTTGCAATATTTTCTTTTTGAATTCAGACACTCTATCCGTAGTGAAATTCTCATCCTTCTTTTCGATAATAATCCTATTGCCAAATTTCTCACGAAGAGCCTGACCGTAGGTTTCTTCTATATCCTTTTCTGAGAAGATATAAATGAGTGAATAAAAATTGTTGGTTAAAAGAAAGTCGTATGCAGCATCTTCTTTTTGTGCAGTTGTAATTGATATTTTTCCAGCCCCTAATTCCTCGGCAATGTCCTCAAAACTATCATCTTGGGAATATTGCCAATCTAAAACAACTGCGCTAAAGGTGCCAATTGATTGGACTGCCTTGCTGGCAAGCTCTAATGATTGAACACCTAGCACCGGAAGATCCGACCGTAAAGATTCAAATAAAGCTCTCTCAGGGCGGTTTTCTGAGTAGATATGATCGTCAGCAAATAAAACAACTCCTTCCATGCTACTTTTCTTCTTTTTTAAACTTAATGATGAAATTGGCTCCCTTTAGAATTCTTAAATTGGGGTTGGTTATGAGGGAAATTTCAGCATCAATCCTATCAAGTAACTCTTTGACGATGTATAGGCCCAATCCCCTGCCTTCAGATTTCTTTGTATAAAATTCTGTGAATATCAGATCTTCTATATCCTCTGGAATGCCAGGGCCAGTATCGGCAAAAATTACAGTGTTATCATCTTCATTAAAAACAATACTAATCTGTTTGTCCTTATCTGATAATTGCTCCAGCCAATAAATGGAGTTATCCATGAGGTTGAGGATGACTTGAAGAATTAGTCCTGTATTCGTCTTTACCACTATGTCCTTATTGGAATCTAGATTCACCTTGATCTTTCCTTCAAGCTCTTTCCTGAAATATTTGATAACCCTCTCGGTAACATTTCGGACGCTTACATCCTTGGTTACTTTTCTGGCCACCCGAAACAGTGGCTGGAGTACCTGCAACTCCTGGTACAGAAACTCTAAGTTTTCCTGAAGCTCTACTAAAAAATCCCTGAGTTCCTTGGATTGTATTTTCCCTTTATCAAAGCGATTGACAAAATCTTCAGTATTGACTTTCAACCTTTTCAAGAGTGACATGGTATCGTGGGTTGCCTTTTCGACAGCCATGCCGGTACCGGCCAATTCTTGGGTGATTTTCAAGTCCTCACGAACCTTTTGTATCAGATTGTTGGTGGCATTGAAGAATTTCTTAGAGCGGTCAATTAATTCTGCATCATCATATTCTAGCAGTTTCTTTTGAAGGGTGTTGTAACTTTCTTCATAAGATTTGCTGAGGGATTTTATTGCCTTCTGATTTTTTAATTCCTCCTTTTTGCGGTCAATGTCGACCTTTGTTTTCATGACTTTTAGAACGGTCTGAACTAGTGCTATAAAGTCGTCCTTAGCTCCATTGATATTCATCAAACCTTCTCTGTCAGCTGCATCACGGAGTTTTGGGTTCTCATCTTGAGTAATAAAAACAAAACCAAGAAGATCATTATATGTAAAATAATCACCTGCCTTCAACTCTCCCCTTGATTTACTTAGCTTGAGCCAATCATCACCAATCTCACCGTAAGGATATACCCTAATATTGTCTCGATATAAGTAAACTGAAGTTTCCTTCAGAAACTCAATCTCGTCTTTTGTCAATGCTGGATCACGTAAATCATAGGCATAGAAGAAAAACATAAAACCACCAATTTCCGGCTTACGGATTTCTACGATTTCCTTCTTATCGTATTTGAGAAATTGATCTCTATAGGCTTTTAAGCTCCTTATTCCAGATGATATAATGTCCAATTCATCTTCAAATAGATTAAATTGGATATTAACTGTCGATTTGTTATGCGTATAGATTGCATCTAAATTGCCATGGCTATCAAGCATTCCTTCAAAATAATAAGGTGCCAAATCAGAAATTTCATCAAACCTTTTATAAGTTTTTGGCGGTTTCCGGTGATCCCAGATAACTTCATATTGGAAGTCTTCTGGAATGCTTAGCCCAGGTAGCTTAGGCGGTTTCATTCTGAAAAAAGCCTTATCTAGTTTTATTAAATCCTCAAACTTCCAATCACTCCTAATATCAGAGATTCTGATAAGTGTACCTTGTTCTTTAGCATTAATGATTTTTTCAGGCTTATCGTTGACTTCCCATTTATTCAAAATCTCATGTAAATACTTGTCTTGATGTTCACTTTCCTTGAACTCATCATCTGCATAATCATGAAAGTCCAATGTCAATTTTACTTCACCAGTTGATTTAGTCTTACTGTAAACCTCAACATAATCCCCAAGCTTATAAATCGCAAAGCGACCAACTCCTTTATCCCCTTGCATTACCCGGCCCTTTTCAGTGAATCTTTTGTCACCAGCCTTTTTTTTGTTGAGTTTGTTTGGTGTAGCTGGCTTCATCCAGACATCCAGTATGGTATCGATATTCATACCATGTCCGTCATCCTCAATTTCTATTGTTGGCTTTGCAGAAGCACTAGGATTGTCAAAATTCAAAAATCTTACAATTACTTTCTCTGCATCAGCATCGTAGCTGTTCTTCACCAATTCAATTACTCCTACCCATTTATCACTGATAAGCTGGTCACCTAATACGCTAATCAGACGGGCATACGCCTGAAATGGGGTCTCACCTGACTTTATTATTGCCATATTACTTTCTTGCTATTAAAATGTACTCCTCAGGATAAACCAGTTTGCTATTCTTATTATCCAACTTTGAAAATCTACCAGACTTTTTATCTCGTATTGTAGGGATCAATTTGTTTGGAATAGAGCGCTTAATGATATCTACAATCTCAAAACCTTGCATGGTGAGGATTTCTGCAAAGACTTCAGATGATTTAATTTTCACATCCATCAATGTCGTATTACCGATCACAATACAAGCGTGACCTCCAGCCCGTAGTACCCGGAACATTTCCTTTCCTACTGAAAGCATATCGTTAAAATAATTAGCAACTTCTTTTGCTGTGCGCTTGTCCATTTCAAGCAGATTATTAACTATTTCCTGTCCTATAAATGATGGTGTACTAGTCTCTTGATTCAGAGAATAAAAAGTTCCGATGAACCCCTTTCTAAATCCGTACAGATCTGTTATATATTCATACCAATATCCCGTGAGTTGATGGATATCAGCGTACTCGTAGGAGGTGACATATGGGGGAGAAGTAATAATTGCTCCAACACTGTTTGAAGGTATGCTCGTATTTCTAGCATCTTCAAGTTTTATTTCACATTTTGTCGTGATAAAATGGCTGGTCTCAAGCTGTTCATAGAACTCTTTATTCTTCCTGGCCATTTGATTAACCTGGATGCGAAATGCTTTGAACGGATCAACAGGACTCTTTTTAGGGTCAACTTGGGGCTTAGTGCTTGATTGTAACCATTTTGAACAATTCTTTAGGATGTTTGACAGAGCTACAAGAAAGAAGTCTCTGATTGATGTATTTTGCTCTTCTAATACTTGTTGATATAAGAATGCTATCTTTTGCTTGTGTTCGGGAAAAAACCAATAATCGATTCTTTCATGAAGCTTGAGAGTTTTCGATTCAAAGCCACTGAATTTCTCGATTTTATTGAAGACTTTTTGGGTTGTACGTTGTAGCTCATCAGGGTGTATAGGAGTCGTCTTTGCCTGAGTAATCAAAATGGCTACAGGGTTAATATCTACTCCAATAGAAGCCCGGCCATGAACTTTGGCTTCTACAAGAGTGGTTCCGCATCCTGCAAAGAGATCCGCAACCAAATCATTCTGATCTGTGTAATCCTCTATAAGCTTTTTCACCAGATTCGGTAGAAATTTTGCAGGGTATCGATGATACCCATGTGTCCACTGTTCAGTTGAACGCACGTTTTTGAAGCACCATTCTGGGCTAACAGGGATTTCCTGGAACTTTCGTCTAATATCTGTGATAGGATTATGTATGGCAGTAGTCATTTTCGTTTCGTTGGATTTAATAAGTCACGGATATCAACGTTGAGTACTTTAGCAACCTGATGAAGGGTTTCGAGAGAGGGCTGAATCTCATTGGTACACCAACGGGATACTGTGGATTCACTTTTGCCCAACTGCTCTGACAGCCACTTGTTTGTTCGGTTTAGCTCTGCTAAAACTACTTTAAGACGATTTATTGCTATTTTGCTCATATTGATTAGCATCTCATGCAAATATATTGAGTTAAATGAAACCGCCAAGTAAATGCCAAATAATCTGCTCACACCCTCTTATCCTTCGCTTCCTTCTCAAAAGCAATCACGTTCATCATCTCCCTTAATCTGCTTCTAACCCGATTTCCATAGCAGTTTTCAATTTCGCTGGCAGAAAGGTTGGTGGTGGCGTGTGTGATCATGTGCCGGCTAATGAACATGTCGTAGCGACTCAAAAGAATCTCGGCCATCACATTTGTTTCATTTCCATAATACTTGATGTTGGATTCCACGCCCAAGTCATCAAAACAATAGGCTTTAGGGATCAGCTCTCCGCTTGTTTGCTGAAAAGCTGACTTAGAATATTTGTTGATAACTGGATAGCCGTCCTGTATGAATTCCAGGGTGATGTCACGAGCGGATTTGATAATGTACTGTTCTTTGGGTGCGAGCATGAAGCGAAGCAGGGTCATCAGGGAGGTTTTGCCACAACCGACCGGACCGGTCAGCAGGATGCCTTTGTGTAAGTCAATGCCGTGCTTTTCAGCATTGGGTTTGTCCTGGTAGAAGTAGACCAGAAGTTTGAATATAATCAAGTGGTCTTCCTTCCATATCCGGAATTTTGGACTGGTGTAGGCCTTGCCTGCTTTCTCCAGAAATTCAAGGCATTTGTCGAATTGGATGATGTTGCTTTGAACACTCTCTGAGCAATACTTAGAGTGGCTCGCCATAGTCTTTGCCGGTTCCTGAGTGGAGGTTTCCGGGTTTAGGACGTGGCTGATGGTTTCGCTGATCTTTTGCATAGGCATTGAATTTTTGAGCGTTCAGCATCCAGTTGCGGGCGGCTGCTTTCCAGTCTTTCATTTTGGAACGGCCACCTACCAGCCAGCCATTGCTCTGAAAGTAGTTGTAGAACTTCTCGGCCTCCAATGAAGGATATCCTTTTTCATCAAAGTAGATTTTGACATGTTCTTCCAGAGGTGGAATGTCCGGGCCATAGCCGGTCATTCTTTCTCTTTTAGCGGAACTTTTCTCTTTCTTCATTTCCGAATCATTTGAACTTGTCTCAAAATTTTTAGCTCGCTTACCCAAGTTTGTTTCGTTTTCATAGTTTAAAGGGTTTGTATTGTTTGTATAAGGTCTCACAGCTATTTCACTGCCTGTATCAGTACCCTTATCATCACCTTTATCAAAACTGTACAGGTAAATGAGGCTGCCCCGATGCGGATTGTATGACGGTTCATAACGGATATACCCGAATTGATCCAACTGTTTCAGGCACTTGGTGTAGGTGTTCACCGAACCGATTTTTGACAACCTCATCAACTCGTCCCGCGACACGGATATCGGGTTCTTGAAAAAGTTGAGGTTCCACCGCCTGAACAAGGCCATATACAGACTGATATGGTAGGGCGTGAGCCTGGTATCTGCATCCATCTGCTGGAACGCTGCGGAAAGGTGCCTGATGTAGTTCATGCCCGGCCATGTGCTTTACCTCAAGCGGTTCTGAAACTTATTGGACTGGAGCATGGACTGAATGTCGGTATAGTCATAGTAGATTACGCCCCCGATCTTGGTAAAAGGCAATGTGCCGTTCACCCGCAGGTTCTGCAAGGTGCCGGGTGAAATACCAAGGAGCTTGCGGACTTCATAGGATTTCAGCCATTTCTTGGTTGGCTGCCCGGAATGTTCTTTGAGTAGCCTTTTGAGATCTTCCAGGAGTTCGATCTTGAACTCACGAAGGTCGTCCGTGGTAATTACTTCTGCTGCCATATCTTAACAAATGTTGATTGAACAGCGAAGATGTTCCCGTTTAGTGGGTTTTATTCACAAGGCAAACCGAAGTTGGGAAAGATTTTATTCTATTTCTCATCAGCTTCATCCATTCTGCGGATAAGGCTTTCATGCAGGGAATCGAGGAATTTCGTCCTTCCTGTCTTTCTGATACGTATTTCGAGGAATGTGCGGTGGTATTGTCCTAAATCTACTCCAAATGTGTCTTCCATACATTTGGAAATTTCTTTCAAGTCTGCTCTGCCATGGTTAAAAACCCCACGGGCATGGAGGGCGTACATCAGCTCAATCAACGCTACTTTGGAGTCTGTCCATGTTATTTTCACCTTCGGTTCGACTTGTGATTTTCCGTTGTTTAAATCTGTCAAGCTCAGCTTGTTCAACTCATCTTCCAGATAGACATTGAGCAAGTCATTTGCGAGAATGTTAGAAACCTTGAAATCGTGGCTGGTGGAGAAATTGGGATCTGTCTCGAAAAAGAAAGAATCAAGGGTTAACCTGATATCCTGTTTGCCCCGGACAAAATATTTGTGGTCGAGGTAATTGCTATTGGTTCGATAATAGCGATAAAATTCCAGGTTGTTATCGAAATACCGTTTGAGTTTGTCAAGCTCATTTTGATAATACTTTCTTCTGACCTTGATGCCGCCATGTGGCTTATTCGTCTCTATATTGAATACGCTGAGATGGTAAATGAGCCTGCTAACGAATTTTGGCTTAATTTCTTTGAAAAAGTAGATTTCATCGCCTTGTAAACGCAATCGATCACCCTTCAAATCATCTCTCAACTGATTAATTGCCTGAAGGGCTATTTGAAAGCTTTGCTCTGATTTTTTGAGAATGCTGTCCTCTTCCAGATCAATCATTCGAAGCTTATCCTCTAATTCTTCATATTTAATAAATACTCCTCCAAATTTGAATTATAGAAAGTTTCTTATTTCGCATAGTATCTTAATAAAATCCCCTTCCACAGCGGAAGGGGGTATGGCCTCAGCTTATCATCTTCCTTTTCAGCAATTGCGCATTAATGGCCACAATGACCGTACTCAGGCTCATGAATACTGCACCTATTGCAGGACTGATCACCAGACCTGGAATAAAGCCTGTGGCCAGCGGCAATGCAATCGCGTTGTAGCCGGTAGCCCAAGCGAGGTTCTGGATCATTTTGTTGTAAGTGGCCCTGCCAAACAGTACCAGGTTGGCAATGTCTTTTGGGTTGCTGTTGACCAATATGATATCGGCTGTCTCGGCAGCCACATCGGTACCGGAACCTACAGCAATGCCCACATTGGCTTGTGCCAATGCAGGGGCATCATTTACCCCATCACCCGTCATAGCCACAAAGTGGCCTTCCTTCTGAAGCTTCTTGATAATCTCTACTTTTTGGTGTGGAAGCACCTCGCTATAGTAGCCATCCAGCCCAAGTTTATCGCTTACTGCTTTGGCCGTTTTCTCATTGTCACCAGTGGCCATATACAGTTTCATACCTTTTTCCCGAAGCGTTTCGATGGCCTTGGAGCTTTCTTCCCTGATCTTATCCGACAGGGCAATGAACCCAATAAGTTTTTCTTCCCTGAGGGCAAACACTATGGTTTCAGCTGCATCAGAGCCAGCTTTTTCTGGTATCTCTATTTTGTTTTCCTTCAGGTACCTTGGGCTGACCACCTTCCAGCTTTTCCCATCGATCTTGCCCTGAATACCCTTGGCCGTCAGCGATTCAAAATTTTCTACCTTTTTCAGTTTTAGTTTTGCCTCTTTCGCTGCTTTCACAATTCCCTGCGCTATGGGATGCTCCGATTGCTGTTCTAGCGAAGCGACAAATGACAAAAGCTCCTCTTTGGCTATGTCATCCGACAGACTCTCATGGCGGGAAACCCCAAACTTTCCTTCGGTCAGTGTCCCGGTTTTGTCAAATACCATTGCGGTAATCTTCCTGGCATTTTCAAAAGCGGTACGGTTACGGATCAGCAAGCCTTTGCTTGCGGAAACAGCCGTAGAAATGGCTACCACGAGTGGAATAGCCAAACCCAGTGCGTGTGGACATGAAATGACCATGACGGTCACCATCCGCTCCAGGGCAAAGTCCAACGGTTTGCCCAGACTGATCCAGGTTACTAGTGTAATCGTGCCGGCACCAATGGCAATGAACGTGAGCCATCTAGCGGCAATGTTGGCCAGATTTTGGGTTTTGGATTTGGCTTTCTGAGCCTCTTCCACCAAGGTGATCACTTTGTTTAGGTAGCTCTCTTTGCCGGTTTTGGACACCTTTACCTTGATGGATTGACTGCCATTCACCGATCCGCCAATTACCTGGTCTCCTTTGGATTTTTTCACCGGCTTGCTTTCACCGGTGAGCATGCTTTCGTCCAGATGACTTTCTCCATCCACCACTGTGCCGTCCGCAGGTATTTTCTCATTGGCTTTTATTAGGATGATGTCTTCTTTTTTCAGTTCATCCACTTTGATGTCCTTGATTTGGTCTCCATGTACCAGGTGCGCTTCGGAAGGCATCATTTGCACCAGCAATTCAAGTGCCCTTGATGCTCCCATTACCGATTTCATTTCGATCCAGTGCCCCAGCAGCATGATGACAATCAGTGTGACCAGCTCCCAGAAGAAGTCCATCCCTTCCAAACCAAACACCACGGCCGAGCTGTACACGTAAGCCACGGTTATGGCCACTGCAATCAAGGTCATCATGCCGGGGTTTTTGTCTTTCAGCTCGTCCCAAAGTCCTTTGAGAAAAGGCCAGCCCCCATAAAAGAAGACAATAGTGGAAAGCCCAAAAAGGACGTACTGATCACCAAAAAAGGTCAGCTCAAATCCCAGTAATTGTTGGATCATGTGAGACAATGCAAGGATTGGCACAGTGAGCACCAGAGATATCCAAAAACGCTTTTTGAAATCTTCGATCATCATGGCATGATGGTCGTGGTGTCCTTGCTGATGGTCTGATTTGCTGATGGTTTGATGATCTGATGATTGGTTCCTTTGGTGATCCTCGTGTGTATGATGCTTGTGATGTTCGTGATTATGCTTTTCCATGAGTAAAAATTTTAGTGGTTAATCTGTTTTAAATGGAAGGGAAACACTTAGCTTTTCCCATGACATGCGGATAGCGCCCGAACCCTCTCTTTTGTCTTCAATGGTATAAGTAAGCCGCTCGGCAAGGGGCATTCCTGTTTCAGGAGTTACTTCTATCCTGATGACATCCTCTGCCTGATCGTAATCATCAGCCAGGTGCTGCTCCCAGTTTTTGTTCAGGATCAATGTCCAGCGTTCCTGCTTGGGAATGGTAAAGAAGGCATATTTGCCTTTGGGGATGGTCGTACCTTCTATCTCGATTGCTTTGGAAAACTCCACGCTTGTGGCACTGTGGGCACCTGTTACCCAAACTTCGCCATATGGTACCAAACCTCCCCAGATAACCCTGTCCCGAACTGCTGGGGAATGGTAATACACAGAAATATGGGCATCACCTACATTGCCATGCGCTTCTTGAGGGATACTCTTTTTTGAATTATCGGGTTGTGTGGCGGATGCAGCTTCAGGCTGATGGTGTTCGTGACCATCGTGACCGCTTTTTTTGTTTTGGCAAGATGCGATCAGCAATGCCAGCGCAAGAGTGTAAATCAGTTTTTTCATCATTTATTCTTTTTAAGTTTTGAAGTGGTTTTTAAGAAAGTTTTAGAGGATACTGCGTAAAGTGTAAAGCCTGAAAGCACTGTAAAAAGGCCAAAGACTGAAAATGCCCTGAGCAGCCAATTGTTAAAGTTGTCCCGCCCGGCATAATCCATGGTGTGAAACATCCAGAGAAAATCGAACCAACGCCAACTGTTGTGCCTTACCCGCTCAAAGCGGCCATTGGAGGCATCAATGTACGCTACCAGTTTTTCGGGATGATCAAAGTGGACAGCCCAGGCTGGTAGCGGCCTGCCACGGTATTCATGATGGTTGTCGGTTTCAGTAATCCATTCTGTTTTCAGGATTTCCAGGTTTTTTACGAGATGGTTCTGTGCGATTTCGGCCGCCTCCGTTTCGGTTATGCCCTTTTTGATTTGCCCGGTCAGGGCATTGTAAAGCAGACTATCGTTGACCCAATAATGCGGTTGGTGATTGATGTAGCGAAGCTCAAGGGATGAAATACCAATCGTTGAATCCAATTGTGCCGGACTGATCAGGTTCCGGGGTGAATGGGTCGTGACATGCTCATGGTGGAACTGGTCTCCATGGATTTCGTCAATATCCGTCCAACTGAAATAGAGGCCGCTGACCGTCCACCCAATAAACTGAATGCCTATAAAAATCCCCAGATACCGGTGTGTTTTTCGGATGTAGTAGTTTCTGTTTCGTTTCATTTTTGGGTAGATTTATCTGCTCGACTTAAGAACCATTTTTCACCTGCAAAAACTATTAGCATCACAGATGCAGAAACAATAAGAACCAAAAGGTCAGATGATGCCTTGATCCATAAGAAAGCTGCCAATACGATGAAATCCAACACCATCGCTGTGAGTACAATTGTTCCATTGGCTTTCACCTCTTTCCTCAAATACTTATATACACCCCAATGAATAATGATGTCCATCACCAAATAAAAAATGGCTCCTATGGAAGCAATTCTGGACAGATCAAAGAAAATAGTCAGGATGATAGCGATAAACACCACATACACCAACATATGCTTCTGTATTCGGCCTGACATGCCCAAATGACTATGTGGAATAAGTTCCATATCTGTAAGCATAGCCGTCATACGAGAGACTGCAAAAATGCTGGCAATCACTCCCGAAATAGTAGCTATTATGGCAATAGCAACAGTAAAATGAAGACCAAAATCTCCAAAAGCAGGTCTGGCAGCTTCAGCAAGGGAGTAATCTTTGGCTTGAATAATTTCAGAGATTGTAAGGCTTGAGTTTACAGCGAAAGCAACCAGAAAATACACCACTGTGCATATCAACAAAGAAATAATAATAGACAGGCCAACATTTTTTTGAGGTTCTGTAATTTCGCCACCACTATTAGTTATTGTAGTGAATCCTTTGTAGGCCAAAATGGAAAGTGCTAAAGCCCCAATATAACTGGTTGCTGAATAATCAGTGTTTTTGATGGCTTTTGGTATCAACCCTTCCAGAGAAAAACCCACTGCCCAGAGAGCTCCTATGGCAAAAATCAGAATTCCGATAATTTTGATAAATGACATGAACTGTGATGACTTTCCTATCAGCTTGTTGCCAGATATGTTAATCAAAAAAGCGCTAACCAAAAGAGCAACACCCAATATGGGAATCCAAAGTTCCTTGTTTTCAACTTCGAACAGTTGTAGGGTATAAGAGCCAAAAGTTCTGGCAACCAGGCTTTCGTTGATTACCATGGATAGTGCCATTAATAATGATGCAGAAGCTGTTATTGTTGATTTACCATAAGCTTTTTTCAAAATCATGGCTATCCCCCCAGCCGAAGGATACGTATTTGAAACTTTGATGTAGGAGTAAGCACTAAATGCTGAAATGAGAGCTCCCAAAACGAAAATGTAAGGAAACCAGGTCCCTGACAGTTCAGCCACCTGGCCCAATAATGCAAAGATTCCTGCACCGATCATTACACCAGTGCCTAAAGCAATTGATCCTAATAAACTTAAACTTCCTTTTTTATAACTTTCTTCCATAACTTCCTAATTAAAACATGACAGATAATCCGCCCCCTGCTCCGAAGCGGTTGTCATAGCTTGTCATCAGTGAAAAATTCTTAGAAAGCATGTATTGTGCACCGGCACTCCATACAATTTCTTCTTTGTAATTTTGGCCGGCCTCCAGACCGTTTACCAATCCTGCATCAATTTGATATTCGTAATAGCCAAAAATTGATAACTTCGGAAATATCATCAGCGATCGACCGATTCCAATTCTAGGCCGAAGCTCATTATCTATCCTTAGGTCAACATTGAACATATAAGGTGTAAACCACCGGATACCAGCCACGGCAATTGTCTTCATATCATCCAAACTATTCCTGGTGGTATTCTCAACATTAATACCTCCAAAAACCCTCAAATAATCGTACAGATAATACTCATAAGAAAATTCAGCTTCCAGGTTCTGATTCCATCCGTATTCCATTGATAAATTGAATTGATTGCGAATGTTTGAAGTGGTCAGATTGACTGTTGTATTATGTGAGGCAACATCTGCCATTCCCCAACTATAGAAGCGGTTGGTTTCGTGAATCAGTTTGGAAATTGGAAAGGGTTTCATTCTAGGGTCTTCCGGTGTATCATAGCTGACTACCCGTGCCATACCACCCATCATATGATAGAGAATATGACAATGAAAGAACCAATCCCCATATTCGTTCCCGTAAAACTCAATGGTTACTTTTTGCATGGGGGGCACATTCACCGTGTGCTTCAGGGGTGAGTAATCACCGCTTTCGTTGATGACACGGAAAAAATGACCATGCAGGTGCATGGGATGGTGCATCATCGTCAGGTTGTTAAGGGTGATTCGGGTAATTTGCCCCTCTTTGATTTTTATTTTATCGGTTTCAGATAGGGGAATACCATTCATGCTCCAGATGTAGCGGTTCATATTCCCAGTAAGATTGAGGAGGATTTCATTGACTGGAACATCCTTACCATAAACCGTTTTTTCAGGTGATTTCAGATAATTGTAATTGAATTCTGAAAACATGTCCATGTTTTCCATCCCGGGCATTTCAGCCATGGGAGCACTTGGCGGATCCATTTTGGAGTTTTTATCATCAGACATATCCATTGAGGAATGATCCATTTGGGAGACCTCTTCCTTATTTCCGGCCATATTCATACCCGGCATATCATTATCCGGGTTTTTGTCGCCTTTCATTTGCATTCCCCAGTTCTCCATCATTTTTTGGGGATCGTCCTTTTTAGGATTAAATTTTAGGGCAGGAGCCCCCATGCGCATGTCCATTTTTGCCATTTGCATCATCATCCCTATTTTATCAGGGCGGGGAACATCTTCGGCTGCTAAAACTTCACCTTGGCCCAAAAAAGCAGAGGCTGTTCCCGAACCATCCTGAGCGGTGGCCCGAAATTCCATCTTTCCACTTTCCGGAATACTTACAATAAAATCGTAGGTCTCCGCAATGGCAATAAATGTTTTATTGCGCTTGACCGGCTCAACATTTAGTCCATCGGCCGCAACTAAGGTCGGCATTTCACCACCAAACGTCATCCAAAACGAGGTAGAAGCTGCCCCGTTAATAATTCTAAGCCTAACCTTTTCTCCGGGTTTGAAATTGGAATATTCCTGAACTTGTTCACCATTAACTAAAAAGGCCGGGTAATATATATCGGCAATGTCTGCACTTTCCATTCTCTGCCTCCAGAAATTTAACTGTGCTCCCATTGCACCTCTGGCAATAACGCGGTTGAGGGGTGTGGCCGTACCTTTTCGCCAGTTGTACCATTCGGTTCCTCGTTTCAGAAAACGGAGTACGTTCATAGGCTTTTCATTCGTCCAGTCCGAAAGTATTATAACGAGCTCTTTGTCATAGGCCAGGTTTTCTTTTCTAGGATGGATGACGATAGAGCCAAAAACACCACTCTGCTCTTGCAGCATGGTATGTGAATGATACCAATAGGTACCGGCTTGTTTCAGGGGAAATTCGTACTTCTGTGTTTCCCCAGGAGCGATGGGCGGAGTGGTAAGGTAAGGGACCCCGTCATAAAAATTGGGCAACAGCAATCCGTGCCAGTGAATGGATGTCTCTTCATCCATTTCGTTTTTTACGTAGATTACGGCAAATTCACCTTCAGTAAAAGTAAGTGTGGGTCCCGGGATACTGCCATTAATGGCCATTCCCATTACTTCCTTGCCTGCCCTGTTCACTGCCAGCTCATTTATGGAAATGGCGTACTCTCTTACAGGAAGATTATCAGTGTTGCCTTCGACTGATTTTTGAGTGAGGTTTTGCGCATTAGTTAGCCCTGATAATAAAAAAGACAAGGCAAATGCGAAAATTGCTACAATTATATTAGGGAATTTTTTCATTATCTGATGTTTAATGTTCATGCTCCAGTTCCAAAAAATCACCTTGCGGTCCTACACCTTCTATGTGTACTAATTGTGCTCCGTAATGTCCTGCCTGTGCCACAGCATAAGCTGCACCCAATAACACCACTGCCACAATAGCCATTGCCCACCTTTTCGATTTGAAAATGAATAGGTTGATTCCTTGCAATAGCAGGCCGATAAACCCAAGATTGATCGTCCAGTCAGCCCAGAAGTCGTGTTGTTCCAATACGAGCCTGGCATGTTCAGTGAGGCCGTGCGTATGCGGATGGAAGTTTCTGCCGGCCAAGTACGCAGCTACAAAACCTACCAGCACCAGGGCAAAGGCTGTCCACGCCAATTCCTTTTTGATGAAATAGATGTTGACGACCGCCAGAATGGCCCCCACAATCAGTAATACGATAGCGAAATGGACAATCAGTGGATGGATTGTGGGGAAATCTGCCAAATCAGCCGTGACCTTTTTTTCGTGGTGTGCATCTTTCTCATGCGCATCGTGGCTCACTGCCTCACTGGTATGTTCATGTTCACTTTGATCTGCCTCGCTGGTGGGGGTGGTCATCACAGTATCCGCTTGTTGGGCGGTGCTGTCTTGTTTGCTTTTGTGGCCGTCATGGGCCAATGCGGTTGCTGAAGTGAAAAGTACCAATACAACTGCTTTTAGAATGTTTTTCATTGTCAATTTCATAGATTTGGGGTTACAGGATTGTTTTTAGTTTTTCTTTAATGCGTTGTAATTGGCCTCTGATTCAAAGTAGGCAACTGCACCTTGTTGGTTAGTCACTACTATAAATGCTTCTGATTTATCTACAGGATTACCACTATAGGGGTCAATCGCGATCCTTGCGCTTTCCAGGTTGTTAAGCTTATCCACGCACATTTCACAGCAACCATAATAGGTTTTGCCATTGACCGGTACCGGGATTTGCGGCTTGCCCATGTAGGCGTCATTCACCATGCATACCAGGCTTGGTTCAACGGGTCGCTCAAATTCATCCTGGATATAGCTGACAGAAGGCTTTAGCTGCTGATAGTTAATCCAGTACACCAATGCTGTGGCTGTCACTACTAATGCCGCAATGGTCAGGTAGGCATAGACCAGATTCCGGGTAGATGTCTTAGGGTTGTCCTTGTTGCTTTTCTTCTTCATGACTTTTCCGTTTGGTGCCTGATGGAAGAGTGGCGGCAAGATTGTATGCATGACAACCTACACAAGGGCCACTCTCCAACAGGGCTTTACTTTTTTACTTATCTTCCTCTTTTTTCATTTCCTTTTCCAAGAAGAAACAGTGTGTAGCACACGCATGAAGCTTATAGTTTTTGTGTACTGTGCCTTTCTTGTGACCTTCCGGATCCAGAATCTCGCATTTATCCCCTATCGTTTTGGTGCTCAGGATGAAGACTCCATCGTTGTTGTAATAGCGGCCATCTTTTTTGGCTTTGCCTAGGGAATTACCTTCGGCATCATACACTTTACCATTTTTGATAAAGCCCAGTTTTTGACCCTGATTGTTAAAGACTATGTCTTCTTTACTGATGTACCCGAGCTTGGTGCCCTGGTCATCCGATACCTCACCTTTTGAATTGATGTGTATTAGGCGTTGTTCCTACTTGCTACTTGGTTGTGCCAAGAGCCCATGTGCTGCCAGCAGCATTCCTCCAAGGAATGCGATGCTGAAAATGATGTTCTTTTTCATTTCTCATTGTGTTTGTGCCTGGTGTCAGGATCGGGCTTAACCATATGAGTTGACCCAATCCATAGCACTAGGACTTGTGTTAGTTTATTGTCTCTTTTACACTCCCGCATTTCAGCATTTGGTCACCGAAGTAGGGATTGCGGATTTCCTTTTCGTTGGATAGCCAATAGCCTCCGGTGTTGCCGTTGGCCATGGGGCAGTATTCCAGATAGAGTTCTCCCATGCTGATATCAGCTCCCTTCACCAAGGTGGCCATCTCATTGCTTAAGGCGGTAAAAGCCTTTCGCTGGTTTTCCAGCGAACCTGCCTGCGCAACATTGGCCGCCTCTGTATGGACTTTATCACTTCCTTTGATATTGTGAAGGGCCTTCACCAAAGATTCAGAAGCAGATTTTGCTTTATGAAAATCAGACGCCACCAAAGCATTCTTCAAATGGATGTAGTGTGTGTAGGAAGAACCCAGTGCCTTGTCTTTAAACATTGGTTCCATCTTTTCACTGCTTGCTTGTGCACCATGCGCTGCATGGTCGTGTTGTGCGGTTGCTCCCCAGCTTACTAAAGCCAGGTATAGCATGATCATTGTTTTTTTCATTTTTCTATTTGTTTAAAGGTTAAATACTTGAATCAGGGCTAAACCAGTGACCAGAAGAATGACTACTCCCCAGACCATCCGGCTGACCCATTTTTTTATTGTTGAAGGAGCTTTTTCATCTCCGGTTTTACAGCAACTTTTCATCTCTTAATGGTTATGTCCACTGGCTGCTTGCTTGGCAGGCCCTCCATCCTCAAAGACTTTTTGACCTTTGAGATACGTCTCTTTTACTTCCCCACAGGAAAGCATAGCCTCACCGAAATAGGGGTTGAGAATCTCTTCCGTTTCACTGAGCCAAAATGCGCCCTTATTGTCAAATGCCATCGGGCAGAAATCTTTGTACACTTTGTCCTTTTCCAGTCCGAAAGATTCGGTCATCTCCAGCATATTTTCAGAAAGCATTGAGAAGTGTTGCCGCAGGCCATCCAGGCTTTCTTCAGCCTGCATCATTTTAGTTGCTTCTGAAAACTTCTGTTTCAAAGCCATCCAGTGATCGTGTGCCTGGCCTTTCAGCCCGGCCATGTCAATCTGGTCCAAAGCTGCCTCCAACTGTTCCAATGCGGATTGTGTAGCCTTTGGATCATCAGCGACCAAACCATTCTTTACTTTGAAATAAGCATCGGCCAGCGCTGTGATTTGTTCCCTGAAAGCCTGTGGTACGTCCATGGTTTTCACATCCGGACGCATGAGCATACTGTAGTTTCCGGAAAGTTGTGCAGCCGCATCGATGGCAAATACTCCATTGGTCACTATCTCTTCACCCGCTTCCAGTCCGGCTTCCACCAGCCACATTTCGCCCATACGTGGGCCAATGGTGATTTCACGCATTTCGTAGGTAGGGAATTCTGTGTCGGGTACCTTGACATATACAATGGAGCGTTTGCCCGACCAGAGCAAAGCGGTACGGGGTATGGCCAGGGATGATTGTCCTTGTCGAAGTGTGGTTTTAACCTGTGCATTGACAAACATTTCAGGCCGTAGTTCCCCACTTCTGTTATAAGCTTCTGCACGAACAGAAGCCGCCCGTGTATTTGGATTAATCACCGGGTCTATGTAAGTGACCTTTGCTGTGAATGTTTGTCCGGGGATCCCGGCAGCCGTAAAGCTCACTTCATCACCAATCTTCACAAACGGAAGGTCTGTTTCATATGCATCGATCATGATCCACACCCTGCTCAAATCCACAACATCAAACAGTATGGATCCGGTGTTTACATAATCGCCTACTGCAATGTTTCGCTGGGTTACGATCCCGCTTTTATCTGAAAGCACATCAAACTGATCCCTAACTTTTCCTGTTTTTTCTATCTCATCGATTTGGTTTTCATTGAGTTTCCACAACCTTAACTTTTCACGTGCAGCAGTGTAGAGCTGGGGGTAGATCTCTTTAGTGGAGGCAGCTTCCAGCAATTCCTTTTGGGCTGTAACTAACTCCGGTGAATAAATGGTGGCCAATCGCTCACCGGTTCTTACCACCTGCCCGGTGAAGTTTACAAAGAGCTGCTCTATTCGTCCGGGAAATTTGGCCGTCACGGAAGCGAGCTGGCGTTCATCCGCTTTCACTTTGCCTGTGAGGAAAAGTTCCCCCTCTGGGGAAACTCCCGTCACCCTTGAGGTATGGATATTGGCCATAGCCACTGCTTGGGGGGTCATTTCATGTATCATCGGATTGGCATCTGCTGCCGATCTTTTGGATGATGCCGGTATCAGGTCCATTCCGCAAATCGGACAGCTTCCCGGTTCCGAGAGCCTGATTTGTGGGTGCATGGAACATGTCCATATCTGGCCGTCTTCCGACAGCTCGTGCTGATGAAATTCTTCATCTTGGTGGTCTGAAGATGGTTTTATCCACCATCCCATCAGTCCTCCCAGCACTACTGCCATTAGTATGATAAGGAGGACTTTTTTGTTTTTAAATATTTCTTTCATTGTCTTAAATGTTAAAATGTCAGTTGAGATTGGAGGCAGCCAGGTTTTCAAGCACTGCCAGCGTAGTATATTGATCTACAATTGCAGTGATCCATCGGAGTTGATAGTCGAGCAACTGTTGTTGTACCCTAAGGACTTCTTCAAATTCCCTTCCCTCTGTCGAATATGAAATCATCAGGAGATTTAAGGTTTGTCTGGCCAAGTCGGTCTGTTCCCTGTATAAGCGTACCCTTCTTTGGGCGTCATCCAAGGTGCGCATGGCACTAGCCCATTCTGTAGAAAGCTGGTTGACCGTATTTTCCCTTCTTTGCTGCACAGCGGTTTGCCTCAACTCTGCTTCTTTTTGCAGGGCATTGTATTTTTTTCTATAAATTGGGATGGATAAGCGTACCATTGGCATCACCATATCATCACCGCCCATGGGCGTTCCGTTTTCGGTTCGTGGGCTAAAAGGCATGTAGGTAACTCCAGCCCCCAGCATGGGCCTTCCTTCAAGTTTGGCTATTCTTTTTTGTGCTTCATAAGCCTCCTCTTCCGCATCCAGCATCTTCAGCATGGGATTGTTTTGGGTAATGCTGTCCAATAGTGCCAACCGCGCTATGTTTAAGGGAAAGTCATCCAATGTGTCAGATATGGTCACTTTATCATTGATGTCCCGATTGAGCAGCTGGTTGAATTCAGCCTGCAAGGGAAATCTGGAATCCAATAGCAATGCCAGCGTGTTTTCCAATTCTTTGATTTCCATCCTTACTCTAAGCACATCGCTCATTCCTGATCCGCCACCCCCCATTGAGGGAGAAGTGGAAGATGTACTCCTGCCTGCTGTAGATGCGCCTTTTGCACCAGGATTCGTACCACTGCCCATATTGCCCATTCCACCGGAAGATGATGATCCGGATTCTTCCTTCATTGATGCATTCCTTTGCATACCTCCTGAACCGGAACTTGTACCGGCACTTTGAAAACGTATCAATGCCAACCTTTCATATTGGTTCAGGATATCCAGGTTCTCCTGAACAATCCTGATTTCTTCTTCAAGCTCGTAAAGCCGGTACCAGGTGTTTTTTACTTGAAAAACCAGTCGATTTTGGACATCCTGGAATAATTCAAACCGGGCGAGGGCCATTTTACTGGCCTCATCTTTTCTGGCACCCAGGGTGCCAAACCAGGGGAACATTTGCATCAATTGGAGCTGTGCCCTTTGGTTTCCCATGGGGAACTCCATTGGCCTCAGGAAAAAGCCCATATCCAGTTCAGGATCGGGTAAAGAGCCTACCTGTGGCACACGCTCCAGGGCTGCGCTATAATCATTGAAGTAGGCTTTCAGCTCAGGATTATTCTCTGCGGCAATCCGAAGGTATTCTTCCAGACTTTGTGAAAGTCCGGGAACCTGTACCCCCAGACAGAAAAGCGCTATTATTACTAATTTTCTCATGTCTTCTTTTTTATGATTCCGAAAATACTTCAGGATTGTTCCTTAACCTTCTTTCTGCCCACCAGCTATAAAGCACAGGAACAATCAAAAGTGTGATCAATGCTACTACCATTCCCCCGAACGATGGTATCGCCATGGGAATCATGATATCTGAACCCCTGCCTGAAGAAGTGAGTACAGGTAGCAGCGCCAGCAGGGTTGTGGCAGTGGTCATCAGACATGGCCTTACCCTTTTCATACCCGCCTCCAAAACTGCTTTTCGTACCTCTTTGATATTTTCCGGGCTGTGCTTTTCAAAGCTTTGTTTGAGGTAGGTGGCCACCACCACACCATCATCAGTGGCAATCCCGAACAAGGCAATAAAGCCAACCCAGACCGCCACACTCAGGTTGTAGGTTTTCATCTGGAACAATTCCCGCATGTTGGTACCAAAGACTGAAAAGTCGAAAAACCAGCCCTGCCCGTAGAACCAGAGCATCATAAAACCTCCTGCAAAGGCCATTGCGATGGCAGTGAAAACCATCATACTGGTAGCCACAGATTTAAATTGGAAGTACAGGATGAGGAAAATGGCTATCAAACACAGGGGGACTACAATGGCCAGACGTTTTTCTGCGCGGATTTGGTTTTCATAACTGCCCGAAAAAACGTATCGTACCCCGGCCGGAACTGTCAATTCTCCCGAATCTATTTTTTCCTTAAGATACCGCTGGGCATCCTCCACTACCGTCACCTCTGCAAATCCCGCTTTTTTGTCCAACAGCACGTACCCAACCAGAAAACTGTTTTCCCCACGGATCATTTCAGGGCCTGGACGGTAAGTAATATTGGCCAATTGCCCCAGTGGAATGTATGATCCTGTGGGGGTTGGTACCTGCATGGTTTCTATGGAAGAAGGATCATCCCTCCATTCCCGGGCATATCGTACCCTGATAGGGAAACGCTCCCTTCCTTCAACGGTGGTGCTGATTTGCATACCGCCAATGGCTGTTTCCACATAGTCCTGAACATCTCTGATACTTAGACCATATCTCGCAATCTGAATGCGGTCAATATCAATTTCCAAATATGGTTTCCCAACGATACGATCAGCAAAGACAGCCTCCGTCTTAACAGAAGGAACTTCTTTCAGGTATTTTTCCAGTTGCAGTCCAAACCCTTCAATAGTTGCGAGATCCGGCCCATAGACCTTTATACCCATAGGTGCCCGCATTCCGGTTTGCAACATGACCAACCTGGTTTCAATCGGCTGCAGCTTTGGAGATGAAGTTACTCCCGGAATATTGACCACCCCTACAATTTCATTCCATATATCATCCGGGGATTTAATATGGTCACGCCATTGACGGAAATACTCACCATCTGAATCAGGAATGAGCATCCCGACATCTATTTGCTCTGGAGACATGGTTTCATGGTTGTATAGCTCTCCGTTCTTCAGTTCAAAATGCCCATCTCTGTTTACTTTGAAGCGAAGTTTGGTCCCATTGATATCAGAAACATATTCACTTTTATAGCTGATGGTATTTTCAAACATGGAAATGGGAGCAGGGTCAATTGCCGTTTCTGCCCGACCGGCCTTACCTACTACCATCTCTACTTCGGGAATAGCGGTTACCAGCATATCCAGCTTTTGCAATACTTCCCTGTTTTCTTCCACACCTGCATGAGGCATAGATGTTGGCATTAGCAGGAAGGTTCCCTCATCTAGTGAAGGCATAAATTCCTTGCCCATGCCGGGGAAAGTTGCTGTCATCGCTGACCAACCGGAACTTTCTCTTATATCCCAACCTAATTTCTCCGTTGCTTTTGGAATGATACCAAATACTTTATCGAAACCCATCCATATATTGGCTCCAATTAAAAGAATGATGGCGGGAAGTGTTAAAAACAGCGCTTTGTGATCAAGGCACCACATCAGAATTCGGGGATACAGGCGGATGAACAAGCCAAAGCCCCCCAGTACCACAGCTATAATGGATGCAATAAAAAGGAAGTTGACCAGCAAACTATTGGAAACCCCCAAAGGAACCCATTCGACAGTCAGCAGCCAGGCTACCATGGCTACGGTAAAACCGACAAGCATCAGGTTCCGGTGTTTTCCGAATTTTTCCGGGAAATGGTGTAATAACACATTGATTACCCCAAAGCCAAAGAGCACCCATCCTGCCCAGTGCCATACCGTAAATGCTACAATTGGACCTATTATTACCAAAAGGTAGTTGAAATATTGCCCAAATCGGCCCTTACCTTTTTTCATTGAAAAAATCCAATGGGCAAAAGCAGGCATAATGATGAGTGTAAAAATCAGCGCTGACACCAATGCAAAGGTCTTTGTATAGGCCAATGGCCCGAAAAGTTTTCCCTCTGCTGCCTGAAGTGTAAAGACAGGTAAAAAACTAACAATGGTGGTGGCTACTGCTGTCAGGATTGCGGAAGCCACCTCAGTGGTGGCGTCATAGACTGTTTTCAGTTTGGATTGGCCTTCAGGAGCTTCGTCCATGTGGCGGAGTATGTTTTCATTGAGAATAATTCCCAGGTCAACCATGGTACCTATGGCAATGGCTATACCTGACAAAGCTACAATGTTGGCATCTACTCCAACGTATTTCATGAAAATGAAACACATCAACACCGCCAGAGGCAACAAAGCGGAAATGAGAATAGAGGCCCTCAGGTTATACAACATCACAATAATGACGATGATCGTAATGAGTATCTGTAAGCTTATTGCCTCGTAAAGTGTACCCAGGGTTTCGTAAATCAAGCCGGTACGGTCATAAAAGGGAACAATAGTAACCTTTGATACCGTACCGTCTTCCAGGGTTTTAGTGGGCAAACCCACGGCTATCTTTTCAATTTCTTCCTTTAAACTATTAATGATTTTAAGCGGATTGTCACCATATCGGGCGATTACCACTCCACCAACAGCTTCGGCACCTGATTTGTCTAGTAAGCCGCTCATATTTCTTGGTTGAGGGCCGATATTGACCTTCGCAATATCTTTGATGCGAAGCGGCACATTATCCGTGACTTTAACTACTGCCTCATCCAAGTCACTTAATGTTTTGACATAACCGAGACCTCTGACGAAATAATCCACCCGGTTGATCTCAATGGTATTGGCACCTACATCGATGTTGCTGTTCCTTACCGCCTGCATCACATCCATGAGGGAAACCCCATGAGCCTTGAGGGCAGCAGGATCGACATCTACCTGATATTCCTTGACATACCCACCTACAGAAGCTACTTCGGCCACTCCTTCCACACTGGTAAGGGCATAGCGGATGTAATAGTCCTGAATAGTGCGCAGTTCGTGTAAGTCCCATCCTCCGGTAGGGTTTCCGTCCTTGTCCCTGCCTTCCAGCGTGTACCAATACACCTGGCCTAAGGCGGTGGCATCAGGGCCTAATTTGGGCTGGACACCAACGGGTAAAAGTCCACTTGGTAAAGAGTTAAGTTTTTCCAGTACACGTGAACGGCTCCAGTAAAACTCTATATCTTCATTGAAGATGATATAAATACTGGAAAAGCCGAAGGCTGAACTACTTCGAACGCTTTTTACACCGGGCAAGCCAAGTAGGGAAGTGGTAAGCGGGTAGGTGATCTGATCTTCCACATCTTGCGGGGAACGACCCATCCATTCAGTGAAAACGATTTGCTGGTTTTCTCCAATATCCGGGATGGCATCAACCGGAACCGGGTCACGTGGGAGGAAACTTGCCTCCCAGTTAAAAGGAGCAGTGACTATGCCCCAGGCTACAATGAGTAGCAATACGAGAACGGTAACGAGCTTATTCTCGAGAAAGAATTTGATTATGGAATTGAGCATTTTTCATTCAATTTTCTTTAAAACTGGATTGACTTGAGCGCATACAAATGCATGCACTTGTGGCGCAGCATAATGCTATGCCTAGTGAAAGAATTGAATGAAAAGCTTAAATAAGGAAGGATTGAACGAGCACAGGTATGTCACGCACAATCAGAGGGGGGGAATAATCGTTATACGAATAATAATCAACTGCAGGAGCGCTGAAAAGAAAGGATACCACAGCGTAGAAAACTGCGATCATTTGAAAATCAGGAACCGCAACTTTGGACACTTGCGTAAGATCTTCATGACCCTCAATTACTAAAGTCTGGTCTTCACAGCAACCCTTTTTAGTGACCTGCTGACGTTCGCAATCTGGATCATGCTTATCCGTGGCACAAGGTGATTTCTGTGTGACCATTTCGCAGGGCTCAGCTCCTGAAAAGAATGCAATGTTCTCCAACTGCCCCATGCAAAAGTGCATCCCAAGGGTGAAGCTCGTGGAACTGAGCAGCACCAAGGCTGAAAGCATTATGGCCGATATTTTTCTAAAACGTTGCAATGGTCAAAATTACAAATTATATTTGAAAAGGATAGAAATTTTTACTCAAATATTTGTATTGGCTGAAGGTTTTTTACATGAAGTTGTTCCTTGAGGGGTTAGACCACAAAGATTTCATTGTTCCGTTTTCGGATTTCCTTATAGGAACAATTTTTTTAAAAGGATTAAAATATCCTCCTTTTTCCGAATCATTGTCAAATATCTTTTTTGTTATCATCTTTTCAATTTCAACGATTATGAAAAACAAAAGACCTGCCGCCAGTATCCAGGTTAATTCTCTTGTATGCAATGGCGTGGTATCGAATAAAATGTTCATAAATGGAGTGTAAGTAAAGAATAGCTGAATCAGCACCACAGAGCTAATTGCATAAAATACTTTAGGGTTACTGAAGAAACCTTTACCCAGCACTGGTTCTCTCAAATAGCGACAGTTAAGGAGATAAAATACTTCTCCTGCTACAAGGGTGTTTACTGCAGCTGACCTTGCGTGGCCATAATCGGCACCAAACTGAATCAAAAAATGGTGAACCATTAGAGTGATCGATCCCAATAAAACTGAAACAAACCCTATACGCCAGATAAGAAATCCGTCCAAAATCGGTTCATTGGGTTTACGGGGAGGACGGGTTGTCACATTGGGCTCCCCGGGTTCAAATGCCAGTGCAAACCCAAGTGTAACGGCAGTAACTAAATTAATCCATAAAATTTGGAGTGGGGTAATGGGCATATGTCCTCCTATAAGGACAGATGCCATCATAACAAAACCCTCTGCACCGTTAGTTGGCAGGACAAACAAGATGGATTTTTTAAGATTGTCGTAGATGGAACGTCCTTCAAATACTGCTTTGGCTATAGTTGCAAAATTATCATCCGCTAAGATCATTTCTGCGGAATCCTTGGTTACATCTGTTCCTTTGATCCCCATAGCAATTCCAACATCGGCTCTTTTAAGTGCGGGGGCATCATTGACACCATCACCCGTCATAGCTACTATTTGTCCGTTACTTTGGAGTGCCTTTACAAGTCTGAGCTTGTGTTCAGGCGTTGTGCGGGCAAATACCTGGTATTTTTTTGCCACAGCCTCTAATTCTATATCGCTTAGTTTTTCAAGTTCCGGTCCACTTATTACATTATCTTCTTTAACAATGTTCAGGCTTTCCCCAATAGCTTTGGCGGTAAGGGTGTGGTCTCCGGTTATCATTTTGACTTCTACCCCTGCCTGATGACATTGTTCAATTGCCTTGATGGCTTCCTGTCGAGGAGGGTCAATCATAGCCACTATCCCCAAAAAATCCATATTAAAAACATCGCTCAATAGAATATTCTTATAATCTAAAGGTACTTTTTTACTTGCTGTTGCTATGATTCTTTTTCCTTCCGAAGCCAAGGATGAAAGTTGCTCCTTCCACCATTCAGGAGAGTTGGTATCGCTTTGACCGATACTGCCGTGGAATACAGACATTTCCAGAACCTTTTCAGGGGCACCCTTTAAATAAATGGTATTGAAATGCTCACCCGGAATTAAAACCGCCATAAACTTTTGGGACGAGTCAAACGGTATTATATCCAACCGTTTGTTGTTTTTAAATCCATAGTAGCCACCCTTGAGAGCAAGTGACAAAAGGGCTGATTCAGTTGGATCTCCGATTATTGACCACTCATCCCCGGATTTGTTGGCTTCCGAATTACTACAAAGGGCAACACCCTGAAGGAGTTCATCGAATCCATCAGATTCACCCATTGCTACTTTTTTCCCATTGTCGAAAATCTCTCCTACAGGGGAATATCCCACTCCCGTGACCGTGTATTGTTTATTGGCCAATAAAACATCGGTAACTGTCATTTCATTCTTGGTAAGGGTACCTGTTTTATCAGAGCATATCACCGTAACTTCTCCAAGCGTCTCCACTGAAGGAAGTTTTCGGATGATGGCATTTTGCTTGGCCATTTTTAGTACGCCTTTTGCCAGGGTTATCGTCATTAGTACAGGCAATCCTTCCGGTATGAGTGAAACAGCTATACCAACCACTATCAGAAACAGTTCATTCAGTGCATAACCCTGAATAAAATAGCCCAACATAAAAAATATTGCGGAAAGGAAAATAATTGCGATAGCGAGCATTTTACCGAAGCGGTCAAATTTTCTCATTAAAGGGGTGCTAAGGGTTTGCACATCCTCCATCATTTTGCTGATCTGCCCGATTTGAGTATGAACCCCAGTGCAGACCACAATACCTGTACCTATTCCGTTTGTAACCAGCGTTCCCGAATAGGCCATACATTTCCTGTCAGCAGGAAGCGATTCTTCGGGAAATACCTCTGTGGTTTTATTCACAGGTAGAGACTCACCGGTTAAGACAGCTTCTTCAATCTTCATGTTGGTTGCTTCTGTAAGCCTTATGTCTGCCGGAATTTTGTCACCCGCTTTAAGCAGCACAATGTCGCCCGGCACAAGGCTTTCTGCAAGTATAGATTTCGTTTGACTAGAACGGATTACTTTTGCGTGTCCCGGCAACATATTACTTATTCCCCGAATAGCACGTTCGGCTTTGTTTTCCTGAATATATCCGATCACAGCATTGATTAGCTCAACGCCAAAAATGACTCCTGTGACTAGCCAGTTGCCCATTAAGGCTGTAATGACAGCAGCAATCAGCAATATGTAAATCAGCAAATTATCAAAGTGCTTCAGGAATTTCATTACCGGATTGACACCAGATTTTTCAGGTAGTTTATTCCATCCGTATTTCAAGCTTCTTTCTTCTGCGGACTTATCTGTCAGTCCTTCTGGAGAGGTATCCAATCTCCTGTAAATTTCATCCACAGGCAAGCTGTGCCAGTGTACCTGACCTGTAGAATTTGAAGATTTTTTGTTTTTTGTGTCTTTCGTTTTCATTTTGAACCATTGTTATTTGAAAACATCTTTCATTAAATCTGAAATATCAATCGCATTACTTTCGTGAGGAACGGTATTACAGGTTATCACCTTAGCTACCCCTGCATTCAGTAAGTCCTGATAAGCATTTCCTGCAAACACTGCATGGACACCAATGCATACAGGGGGTTTCATTCCTGCCCTTTTCAAGTGTCCGACAGTTTCTATCATTGTCCGAGCGGTCGAAATAATGTCATCCACAAGAACCGGTGTATAATGATTATATTTTTCAACCTGAGGTACAGAAACTTCCACATCTTTATCTCCACGCCTTATTTTTTCCAATACAATAAAGGGGGCGTTGGCATTAATGGCCACTTCGGAAACCCATTGTTCACTTTCACTGTCAGGTCCTATCAAAATTGGTCTTGAGATGTTGTTTTTTATCCAGTCAGATATAAGATTAGCAGCCCTGACCACTAAAGCTGGGACTGAATAAATTTCCGATAAGGAACCAAACCTGTGCAGATGAGGATCAACGGTGGTTATGGTCTCAGCAAAAACAGAGACCAAGGATGCAAAATATCTTGAAGTAATACCTTCGCCGGGATGGAACTGCTTGTCTTGTCGCATATAAGCCAGATAAGGCGCAATCAGGCAGGTGCATTTTGCTCCTAATTCCATCGCGGTTCGCGACAAAAAGTATAACGGCAACAGTTTGGCATCCGGGCGGTCTAATGAACACAGCATTACGACTTTTTTGTCTTTTACATCCGAGTGGATACGTACATAGGTTTCACCATCAGGAAAATTCCTTATGGTAAATTTGCCCGTTTGCACTTGGTATTGATTTGCAAGCGCAGTAGCTAAAGCTTCATTATCTGGCAATGCAAATAGAATGATATTCTTATTGTTCATTTGATTACAATTATTTGGGTTTGACTTCTATAATATTCAAGGGCATAATCCAATTCGCCCTTTGCTTCTGCGTAAATGGCAAGGAGTACATCTCCTTTTTTTACTTGTTTATTCAAAGGGGCATTAAACAATACCCCTGCTTTGGGGGATTTTGGTGCTCCGGCAAGCTTGGCGAGTTTGGCAATCTTCCTGGTATCTATTCTTTCAACAATTCCATCAACCTCGGACAACACCTCCATACAAAAATCCGCATAGGATGGCTCTGTGAAACGCCCCTGTGCTTCGCATATTGACATTAATTTTTTGTGGGCTAAACCTGAAGTAAGTATTTCGGCAGCCATTTTTACACCTTTTCCTCTCTCTGATTTTCCCGAAAGTTCCAATAATTCACCGGCAATTAGTATTGCTCTTTGCTTCAGGTCTTCGGGAGCGTCATGCTCATTTCTCAGCACGCTCAAAACGTCCATTGCTTCCAGGGCAGGACCAATCCCTCTTCCAATTGGCTGGCTGCCATCGGTAATAATCACTTTCACAACTAAACCAATATTTTTCCCAACTATTTCGAATAGTTCTTTTAGTTCTTTCGCTTTACTTTCTGACCTGATTTTAGCAGTTTCTCCGACAGGTATATCAATTATCACGTGCGTTGCACCTGCCGCTGCTTTTTTGGAAAGCACGGAAGCGATCATCTGACCTTCGCTGTCTATATCAAGCGCTTTTTCAACGGAGATAAGAATGTCATCGGCCGGGCTTAAACTCACCGATCCTCCCCAGACCAAACAACCGTTTTCCATAGTGACAACCTCTTTCATTTGACTCATTGTCAGTTCCACATTGGTCATCACTTCCATTGTATCGGCTGTTCCTGCGGGGGATGTGATTGCACGGGAGGATGTTTTGGGAATAGTTAAACCTGCAGAAGCGGCTATGCTGATGACAATAGGAGTTGTTCTGTTCCCCGGTAAGCCTCCTATACAGTGTTTATCATATACAAGGTTTCCATCCCATGTTAATTTTTCACCGGAGCGTACCATAGCACGGGTTAGGCCAATTATTTCACTGGTGGAAAGGTGATTGCCGGAAGTGGCGGTAATGAATGCGGCAAGTTCAATGTTGGAGTAGTGGCCTTTTGAAATGTCTCCGACAATTTGTTCCAGTTCAGTTTCCGTCAACTCCTTTCCATACATCTTTGCCCTGACCAATCCAACCGATGGAATGGGTTGTAGGTGGGAGACTGTAATCTTGTTGTCCTTTTTTGCCTCCAGCCTTTTGATGGCCACCGTGGAAAGACCTGCCTCTCCGTGTCGCAACAGTTCTGATTGTACAACATTCAGCGTAGCTACAATGCTTCTATCCATGCAATGGACCACCACGCGAGTAAGCGCAGTAAATCCTTCGGAGCGGCACACATGGCAATCAGAACGCATATAAATTATGTTCTCGCGGTAGGTATCTATCCCGAGATTTTTTATCGTAAGAGTTTTATTGTTGTGCATATCCCAATCTGTTTTATATGTACAAAGTTTCGTTCAATCGGGGAATATATGATGACCATCCCAAAGTTTCCTGCATCTTCTTTTCTAATCCTTTTGCACCATCTGCTTCGCTGTGAACGATGAATATGTTATCGGGCATGGATTTTAATTTACTCATCCAGTCAATCAATCCGTTTTGGTCTGCATGACCTGATAAGCCCTCAATGTTTTCGATCGTTGCTTTTACCTGATAATATTTGCCGTAGAGTTTGACTTCCTTTGCTCCTTCCAATAATGCACGCCCTCTTGTGCCTTCCGCCTGAAATCCAACCAACAGTATAGTTGCATTTTCATCGCCAAGATATTTTGTAAAATAAGTAAGCACCCTGCCACCTGCTGCCATTCCGCTTCCCGCAATAATTATTTTCGGTGAACTATCGGCAGCAAGCGCATGGGTTTCATCCATTGTTTTAATTCTTCTAATCTCGCTGCACATTTCGGAACACTCCTCAATTGAAAGTTTATGCCATGAAGTGTTTTTATGAAACACTTCCAGCACATTTCTTCCCATCGGACTGTCCATGTAAATGGGAATGTTCGCCATCTTTCCAGACTTTCTTAACTGCCAAAAAAGATACATAAGCAATTGGGTGCGCTCTACAGAAAAACTTGGGATAATAATGGTTCCGTTTCTGGCGGTGCATCGGTTGATTAATTCCTGTAAAGCATCAATAGCCGGACGATTTGGGTGAAGACGATTGCCGTAAGTTGCTTCAATGAAGAGCATATCTGCATGTTCCGGTTTTTCGGGTGGAAATAACAAGGGGTCAGTTTCTCTACCTATATCACCTGAAAAAACCAATAACTTATCGCCTATCTGAAGCTCTATAAAAGTTGCGCCAATAATATGACCGTTATACCGAAAACGATAACGTATGTTTTCATTGATGTGAAACCATTCATTTAATGGCTTTGATTTCATTAAAGGCAATGTTGCCTCTACATCATCAAGACCATATAAAGGCAGGGCAGGTTTATGTCTTGAATATTTATGCTTGTTAGCCCTTATTGCATCTTCTTCCTGAATTTTAGCACTATCCTTTAAAATAATTTCGGCAACCTGCAATGTGGGCGATGTGCCAATGATATGTCCGGCAAAACCTTCTTTAACCAAGCGTGGAAGGTAGCCTGTATGGTCAAGGTGAGCGTGGGTAAGTAAAACAAAGTCTATTTTCAAAGGGGGAAAACTTAAAGGTTTCCAATTTAAAAGCCGTAGCTCTTTTAGACCCTGAAATAAGCCGCAGTCAATCAGAATATTTTTCCCGAATGCGGTAATAAGATACTTTGAGCCGGTTACTGTTCCGGCTGCTCCGAGAAACTGGATTTGTATTTTACCGTTCTTCATTATTTAGTTTTTTGATGGTTTGAAAATGTTTCACACAAAGCCGAACATTCATCCATTACCTTTTCCAATCTCGGTGAACCGATGCCGATACTCTGCAATACAGTGTGATTGTGGTGCATGGTTTTACACAGCACTATTTTTCTATCTAATAATTGTTGCTTCTCTTTTTGTGTAAGGGTGGTAAGGCAGGTTACCGGATGTAAGCCCGAACCATCAATCCAATCTTTCAACCCATTATTTTTCGGGTAATCCCAACCCACCAAATTCATATTCATGCACCTTCCGTATTGTGCTGCATCTTCTGAAAAGCGGGTGTTTGTTACCACCCAACCCTGATGAAATTTTTCGGCATGACCATCCAACTGTTTCCATGACGTTTCTACATCTAAAAATCTTGACTGTATGTAAAGCGGAATTTTTACATCGGACGAGTAACCCTGACGGTTATGGAATTTGCACTCAATCATAAAATGATGCTTGTCTTTTTCAGCAATTACATCCACTTCGTGATTTACGCAATGCCCTTTTACAATCACTCCTACTTGTGTTTTGTAACCTTTATGTTTCAATAGTTCCGCCACGAATTGTTCAAAAGGGAAACCGGAGGGGCCTAATTCCATAATAGCGTGTTTGAGTTTATATCGTGCCGCCATCGGACGGGAAACATTTCGTAGTAGGCGAAATGCCGTTTTGTAAATCTTGCGTGTAGACATTCCCTCTACCAGCATTTCCATTACTTCACTAACTACTTCGTCAGCTTGTTCACTGTTTGCACCAGAACGCATAAGTGATTGTTTTAACTTTCCTTTATTGAAAGGCTCCTGTAATCCCGTTGATTTAGTAATGATCATGGTAATTGATTTTTTCTGTCAATTGATGCATCGTGTGTTTTTCCAAATTTCTCTTTAAACCATCGTTTCAGAGAAATGCCATCCTTCCGGTTAAGCATCCTTAGTGCTTTTTTGAATTCTTTCTTTAGAAGTTGGCTGTCAAAGCTTACTTTCCTGAGTATCTCCTTACTGTACTGTAACCAATTCATTATTGACCTGGTTAAAAATCTATGGAGCCGGACTACATGTCCGACTCCATGATCATTGGACAATCAAAAGCTGATAACAGCTTCCACCATCACTCCGCTAAATTCAGCTCCGGCAAATCTGCCAGTCCATGCCTCGCCATTATAGCTTTGCTTCACATATTCCAATTTGGTCAGGACATTTTTGGAAATAAACCAACCGCCACCAAGATTGAGTCTGCTGATATCCAGGTTTTCAGTGGCACTTTCTCTCATCTTGCCATTTACTGTATTGTACCTTCCACCTATGTAGAACTTTTCATTTGTACCAAACCGATAAAGAAGTTCAGCGGCAAGCTGTGTGAAGCCCCCTTCAGTATCTGATTGGGGCTGGGTAAATTCATTGTTGCCATTGGCCAACTCATATATCCCGAAGAATTCCAGTCCCTTGAATTTGATGAATGGATTGATCTGTAAGGCGGTAAGTTTTGTGAATCTGGCATTGAACCTTCCATCTCTTGGACCTCCTTCAGCAACTCCATTGGCATCAGGTAATGTGTACAATACATTATAATACCTGGTCCCTGCCCTGTCACCACCATATAACCAGGTTCCAGTTGATGTACCATTATTGATATACCAGGAACCTGTTAACCGCACTCTGAAGTCTTCATTAAGTTGCTTGTCAAATCCAAGTTTGCCATAAAATGATGGCTTGTTGTCGGTATTATCGGTAACCGTTACATTTTGATTGAGCTTACCGTTTGTGAGCCCAACCACAGCCAAAAGACCATTTTTTTGAACAGTAATTTCACCAAATGCTTCAGTTGAAAAAGCATCCATAATGTAGTTGCCAACAAAGGGATTGAAGATCGCCCGGGCATTGTCAGAACGTCTGAAATGGGCATCACCATAATTGAACTCATCCAACCCAATCGTTATACTGGTATATTTCATTACCCCTTCTAGGAATTCAGGCTTGATAAAATCCAGTTTATCAATTTGCATATAACCACCTTTGATCCAGGATTCATTATGAGCTCTGGAAGAAAGATAGGTCCTAAGATGCATGCGAACTCCGTCCAATACCTGGACGTCCAGGTTGAGGTTGGCAGACGGCAAATTGAAGTCTGATCCCAGTTTGGTCAGGTTACCTGCCGTATTGCTTTGCCTAATACCTTGAAACTGCATGGCGAAATCGCCACCAACCCTCACTTTTAATCCATCAAAGATAACTGTATCCTCTTTTGAGGGCTCGAATACATTCAGGCCGTTTTTATCGTTTGGCCTGAAATACTGCAAGGCCGGTTGCTGGGCATACACTACGCCAGATGCCAATATTAGAATGGCAACAAGCAAGGATTGAATTATTTTATTTCTCGTTTTCATTTTGTTTGAATTTTTAATTGTTTGATTGTTTAAAAAAGGTTTCGAAAGAAATCTTCAGGTCATTTCCTGTCTTTATGGTACCAAATACTGCTGTTGGCGGATCCATATTGAACTGACTGAAAGTCACGGGCAGGCTTCCTTTGAAGCGAATGTTTTTTCCAGAAACCCGATAGTCTACCTTGAACTCAACTGGCCTGGTAGTACCGGCAATGGTGAGCCTGCCACCGGCAAAGATGGTGAGGTCATCCACCTGTGCCCTGGTCAGTTCAAAGTGGATGTTGGGATGTTGCTTCGCTCTCAGCGCCTTATAGGCATTTTCGTCCATCCCACTTTTGCCGCTTTTCAACGTATTTACCGGTATGGTTACCGACAAGGACACTATTTCCTTGATCCGCTCACCGCTCAGGGTAATACTTGCCGAACCCTCCGGTTTTTCAGAAACCATCTCCCAATCGTGTAGGGTGGAGGTTCCTGTTACCTTTAAAGATTGACTGCCCATCAGCTCATAGTGCTGTTGTGCAGTTGCCGGTAGGGAAAGCGCTACGACTGCCAAAAGCAGGAAATATGTTTCTATTTTTATGAATCGTTTCATTGTTAGGTGGGTTAATGACCAATATCCAGTACCATACGGCCTTCTATCTGTCCCTTTTTCATTTGATCAAAGATTAGGTTGATATCTTCCAGCGGAGCGGATTTTACCGTGGTGGTTACCTTTCCTTCCATTGCAAAGTCGATAGCTTCCTGCAGGTCTTTCCTGGTGCCAACAATGGAGCCCCGTACCGTATAGCGATTCAATACGGTTTCAAAAATGGGCAGATCAAAGCTACCGGGAGGAAGTCCATTCATTACCAGCGTTCCTTTTCTGCGTAGCAGGTCCAGCGCCTGCCGGAAAGCCACTGGTGACACAGCCGTGACCAACACGCCATGAACACCACCCGTTTCTTTCCGGGCATTCATCACTTCATCGGGATTTTTACCGTTGACCACTCTATCAGCTCCAAGCTTTTTGGCCAGGTTCAATTTGTCATCTGACACATCCACTGCAAGCACATGCAAACCCATGGCTTTTGCGTATTGCACTGCCACATGACCCAGGCCACCTATGCCTGAAATGGCCACCCACTGTCCTGGTCGCACTTCGGTTTCTTTTAGGCCTTTATACACCGTTACACCCGCACATAAAATAGGGGCCATTTGCACAAAGTCTATGGCTCCGCTGAACCGCCCTACATAATTGGGATCTGCCAATACGTATTCCGCATAGCCGCCATCTACGCTGTAGCCTCCGTTTACCTGCGACTCACACAGTGTTTCCCAACCTGTAATGCAATGCTCGCAATGACCGCAGGCACTGTAGAGCCAGGGAACACCCACTATATCACCTTCTTTGGTGTTTTTTACATTGGAGCCCACAGCCGCCACATAGCCAATGCCTTCATGGCCAGGAATGAGCGGCAACCTGGGCTTGACAGGCCAGTCGCCATCAGCTGCATGCAAATCCGTATGGCATACTCCTGATGCCATTACCTGCACCAGGATTTGGTTTTCATTTGGGGCCTTTACAGGTATCTCTTCAATTTTAAGCGGTTGGCCAAACTCTGTGACCACAGCCGCTTTCATGGTTTTTGGTAACATGGTTATTTATTTAAATGAATACTTTCTAACATTGACACATCAGTCAAATTGACATTTAGTCTGTTCCTTTCGCATCCTGCGTTTGGTTGTAGACCGCCAACCGAACGAATCCAAATAGCGCCAAACGCCTGCAAATTTATTGGCTCAACAAGCCTGATCTTTTACGTAATTTTCTTGGTGTTCCATTTTGAAGTTTAAAATTTAAAATCATCTACATTATTGATTATCAACTATTTAATTGTGATAAATTCAAGCTATCTCACATTTTGAATAGCGTTCGTTCAGGAAATTATAGTCTGTATATCCGTTTTTTACAGAATTATTGACTAGCATAGCCGATCAATAAACTTTCTCCTGTTGAGAAAGAGCTTTTGAAATTCTTTAGGGGTCATTCCTGTATATTGCTTAAACTGGCTGGTCATATACTGAACCGTGCTGTAACCCGCCTGAAAGGCGATGGCGCTCAAGGTTTGTTCATTGTAGATCAGCAGTTCTTTCACCCGCTCAATCCGTTGCAGGATGAGGTAGCGTTCAATGGTAATGTTTTCAAAAGACGAAAACAGGGTGCTTAAATAGCCGTAATCGTGTTCAAGATGTCGGCACAGATAGCTTGAAATTTTTTCTTCCTGCACTTGGTACCCGGAGCGTGCGTAATCGATTACAAGGCTTTTGATGTGCTCAATGAGCCGGAGCTTCTTTTCTTCGATAAGTTCAAGTCCTGATTGCTTTAGGAATTCCTGAATCAGGCTGATCCGTTCATCATTAAGCTCCCCAATAATCACTGCCTCACCCAAATGGATGCAGGCTATTTGGAAACCGAGGTTTTCGAGCCCCTGGCGCACCACCATGATACACCGCTCGCACACCATGTTTTTGATGTAGATATGTGAAGTTTTCATTTCTTCTTTTGTTTAGATTTTACATTTGATAAAGTATTGTACACTACAGGAAGCTGTGTGTGTGACAATACAATTGAACGTCAAATGTAGAATTACAGAAGAAATGACTGGAACAGGATAGAGCGATACCGCCCTGACCAGCCGGGGGGAGCCTTTTTAGGAGTTGTGTAGTTTCTTGACTCGAAAAATTGTGTAGAAGGCAAATGGAACGATGGCTGAGCCATTGCCGCATGTGAAAAATCAATGACCAGAATGTCTGAATGAGGTGTCCTGAAATCATCGAGAGAGAAGATGGTTTCCTGATCCTCACAGCCATCACAAGGGTTGCTGTGGTCGTCACACCATGGTTCGTAATGTTTTAGAAAAAGCTCGAAGCTGATCAGTTCGCCCCCACAAAAGTGCTGAAACACTGCCATCCCTTTGCCAGGGAGAAGCATTGCAATTATTAGGACGATATATAAGTTGCGCTTCATGACCCTTTTGATGTAAAATGCCATCCATTGAAGCGGGTATCTATTTGTTATCCCCTTCAATATGACTCAAAAGTACGCAACGGTTATTGAGTGCGCTATGACATTGCACATGTCAAAACATGATGTATGTCACATAAAGCATTGTCTACCCTAGCAACATGCTTGATCAGAATCCAATTGTACTGGTGGACAAGGTGCTGAACCATAGCTGCAATACACGCAGCAATCCCCTTCCTTTGGTTTTAGCACCTGGTGGCAGTTTTCACATTCATAGAAATACTGACAGGCGTCAGTCGGCATAGTTTCTTCTTTCTGATGTCCGCAGTTGGGGCAAGTGATGGTAGATTCTAAGATGATTTCCATTTATTTCTCTGTTTTATTGGTCACTGAATATCCGGTTGAGTTGATGGCTTGTTCAATTTCAAGGACGTCCGTTTTGGATTTATCAAATTCTACGATGGCATTGCCCTGGTCGTAGGAGGCGGTTACATTCAGGATGCCGCTGAGCTTATTTACTTCATGCACTACATGCGCTGCGCACCCCTGACAAGTCATGCCTTTGATTTGAAAATTTACGGTCTGAATGTCTGACTTATCAACGATGATCACTTGCTTTTCAGATTTAGGGTAGAAAATGTGAGCATAAAGCGGGAACGCCAACATCAGGGCAGCAAAGACCGTGATTATTGAAAGGAACTTTCTTGTTTGCCAAAAGGAGGGCTGAAGGTCCTCCTCACAGGCACATTCTTTTTCCTTTTTGGCCTTTGGTTTGAGTTTCTGATACCAGGCAAAGCCTAATACAACCACTGTGATGCCGACAAAAAAAGGCCTTGCCGGATCGATCCATGAGAAAGTGGACGCAATCCCGCTTGCACCGGCCACTAATGCAAGCACCGGGCTGATGCAGCAAAGGGAGCTTACTAAAGCGGCTAAAAGGCCGCTGGTTAAAAGGGAATTTTTCATATACTTAATTTTCAAAAAAAGAAGGGCTCTGCGCCCTCCCAGTTACTTTTTCTTACAGCAGGCGGGTACTTCCGCCACTTTCATGTCATAAGGACATTCAGGAGTGCCTGCCAAAGGGCAGGTAACTTTTGGACAATCTGGAGTACCTTCCAAAGGACAAGCTTTTGGAGATGAGTTGATCCCGTAGGCAAGGCCACCAATTGCGAGAATACTCGCTGTTGCGAAAATCATGAGTTTACTTTTCATATCAATCTATTTTAATGAAACATCTCTCCAAAGGTCAGTCACGGGGGGAGGGGGTATCCAAACGTTCGGATAAAAATTTCTTCAATTCTTCTTCCACCATGCGGGCTTCTCGTAGTTTTTTAGGCACTTCTTCGAGTTTAAGCTCTGGAAATAGTTTTCTCAGCTTTTCTATTGTTTCTTCATTGCCACAGTCGCCAGGGCAGCTCTGGTAAGCTGACGAGATCCTTTCTGCTAGTGCTTTCCTGTAGGCATCATCCAATAACTCGTAAGTAGTCTTAGTAAGCATGGACTGCACAGCTTTTAGCTGCAAAAGGATATTTTCAACCTGGTCCACATCATCTATTTTGCTAAGGATGTATCCCAGCTGACCTGTTGCTGTTTTTAGTGAAACCTTTATGCTTTGAGTGAGATCATGGGGTATCATAAGGTAGGAATTGAATTTGGGAGCTTAAACAAATCGAGCACTGATGAAATGATTCGCTGACTTTGCTCTTCTACTGAATAGAAGATGGTTTGACCGGATTTTTTGGTCGTCACGATTCCCGCATCCTTCAGTTTTTTTAGATGTTGGGAGACGGCCGGCACGGTCATGCCCAGGATGTCTGACAAGTCACATGGGCAAAGTTCATTTTCCTGTTTCAAGAGGTACAGGATTTTGAGGCGAACCGCATTACCTGCCAGATTCAGTACATCGGCCAGTTCTAAAAAGCTTTCTTCTTTGTTTTTCAAGTCTTCTCTGCAGCGACTGATCTGGATGCTATCTGCAAAGACACGGATACATGTATTCATAGTATTTAAGCAATTGCTTAAACAAAGGTAGGGAATGATAGTTATTTAAGCAAGTACTTAAATACAAAGGGCTATTTCGCCCTTCTCATCAATTTTGGTGCTGCTAGTTTCTCTCTTAGATTCTGCATATCCTCACTCACTTTTTTCTCTACCACTTTGGCGTAAACCTGCGTGGTTGTAATTTTGGAGTGACCCAACATCTTGCTAACCGTTTCCAGTGGCACACCATTACAAAGCGTAACTGTAGTAGCAAAAGTATGCCTGGCTAGGTGAAATGTGAGGTTCTTTTCAATTCCGCACAGATCAGCAATTTCTTTCAGGTAAGAGTTCAGCTTTTGGTTAGAAATCATTGGGAATATTGCCCCCCTCTGCACAGCTCTTGGATGGGTTTTGTATTTCTCGATGATTTCCCAAGCTTTGGGAAGGATAGGAACCCTTACCGGCTGGTCGGTCTTCTGGCGGCAGGTAGATAACCAGTATTCCCCATCAATGCCAATGGTAATATTGGATGGGGTAAGGTTCATGGCATCGATGTAGGCCAGTCCGGTATAGCAACTGAACACAAACAAATCTCTTACCCACTGCAGGCGGACAATTTTGAAGTCCTTGTTCTCTACGGCCTCCAGCTCTTCATCATTGAGGAAATCCCGATCCACCCGATGGAATTTGAGCTGGTACTTGTCAAATGGATCCCTGCTTACCCATTCCATTTTCACGGCCATTGTCACCATCTTCCGGAACCTCTCCAGATGCTTCATCACTCCATTGTTGCCAAGCGGCTTCTGGTGGTCTTTGGGTTTATAGTTTCGGAGGTAGAATTCAAAATCGGTGATGAATTTATAAGACAGTTCCGACAGGAACATGTCGGTAGTACCAAAGCGCTCTTTCAAAAATCGATGGATATACTTCTGAGTGGTGAAGTAGTTTTTCATCGTGCCCCACGCCAGTGTATCCCGCATTGTCTGGTTGTGATAATCCACCAGCTTGCATAAGGTGAAGTCCTTTTGGTCTGTACCCAGGAACATACTCTTGATGGCATCAGCAGTGATCAGTCTTTTTTGGACCTGCATCTCCTGGTAGCACTCCATAATCCTTGCCCGGACTTCATCCAGGTAGTGATTGAGCGATTTGATTTCTTCCCGGCTGCCCTTGGCCATGCCTTTGCTGCCATTCCAGTCGCTTGGTTTGATCCAGCGCTTCAATGATATTTCAACTCTGCGGCCATCAACGGTGACCCTGGCATAGATTGGGAGTAGGCCATCTTTGGCCTTGTTCGTTCTTGTGATGAACTGAACTCCGAAGGTGTTTGTAGTTCTCATGACAATTCAGCTTTTGAGTGTTTGTGTTAAAATGATTCCTCTCGTGGTGAACTGCTTCCACAAGGTCACTCAAACAGACCTAAAGCAGTTCAAAATACTCAATGCAACTATCTGTTTTACAGCTATTTGCATCAATCTGGTGAACTAAAATAAACTATTCATTTGGTTCACCGGATAGGTCTCATTTTTGCTGAAATTGTCTAAATCGAACTGATACGTAAAAAATAAAAAAGCCCGCAAATCGTAAGATTTGCAGGCTTTTGGGTTCTGATGAACCTTTGTTGTCGGGGTGGCAGGTACCGAACCTGGCATCCTTCCAATAGAGCAGGATCAATATCTGCGAGAGTAAAACAGCCGCTACGCCTATATACAGGGAATGTCTCCAGCCCCAATAATAAAACAGGCCAAAAAGTAGAAACAGCAGGGAAGCAGTCAACCAGAGCAAGCCCATTCCCCTGCTGACTTCAGCGGTAAATTCCTTTAGCTGCATCCAGTCAAAGGCCCTGATCATACCCAAAGAATGAATCAACCCGTGTACAAGCACGAGCAAAAGAAAGGTCAGCTTCATGTCTTGAATGTAAAGCTTTCCGCTAAAAAACTCAAAACCAGCAACATGATTTAAATCATCAAAATGACAGTATTCCCGCCCTCTGAATACACCTTTTCAAGAGAGGTGTTCACCCAGACAATAGCCGCCGGAAATGGCTACCGTTTTGAATATTGAATTTACTCGTTAACTTGAAGAAAAAAGGCTTGAACCATGCAAAAAAAAGAAGCTTCTCCTTTGGTACCCGGTAAGCTGAAAGGCTTTGATGCGACGCCCAGGGGCATTTCCGGTCAAACTGAGAATGCCGCTTTTCAAATTCAGATACTTAGCCAGAATACCTTTCGCATTCAGGTCAGCAAAGAACAATCTTTTCAAGCCAACCCGTATACGGTACAGGCAATGGGAGAAGATATTCCCTATACCTTAGAGGATGGGGATAAATTTCTGTTATTGAAAACGGGTAAGATTCATTTGTTTGTACGGAAAGAAAATTTTTCACTGACATTTAAAACGCCCTCAGGCCAGGTGATCAGCGAGGATGATCCCAATTATGGTATAAACTGGCTCGGAACTGAAGTCAGCAATTACCGGTTGTTGCAGGAATGGGAGAAATTCATCGGTCTGGGCGAAAAAACAGGCGGTTTAAACCGTTTTGGACAAAGCTATGTGCATTGGAACACCGACCACTTTGCCTATGGCCCGGGAGATGATCCCCTTTACTTATCTGTACCCTTTTTTATCGGCCTCCACCATGGGCTCCGCTATGGCATATTTCTGGACAGCACGTACAAATCAACATTTAACTTCGGAGCTGGAAACAAAAGGTATGCGTACTTCTCGGCCGCAGATGGCGATCTGGACTATTACTTCTTTCATGACGAACATATTGCTGATATCATTACTGCCTATACTGCGCTCACGGGGCGACCTGAGCTCCCCCCCAAATGGGCTCTCGGATATCAGCAGTGTCGTTATTCCTATTATCCGGACAAGGAGGTATTAAGGCTGGGCAAAACATTCCGGGATAAAGATATTCCTGCAGATGTGATTTATCTGGACATCCATCACATGGAGAATTATAAGGTTTTCACTTTTGACGGCAAGAATTTTCCCGATCCTGCCTCTCTGATAGGGCAGCTAAAGAAAATGGGCTTCAGAGTGGTGGTAATCCTCGATCCCGGCATCAAAGTAGATGAAAACTATCAGCCCTATGTAGAGGGACGTGCAAAGGAGCTATTCCTTAAATATCCAGACGGAGAAATTTACCAGGGGCAGGTCTGGCCGGGCTGGTGTGCTTTCCCGGACTTTACACACCCAAAAACCAGGCAATGGTGGGCAGAGAAGATGAAATTTTATACAGATCTTGGCGTAGATGGGTTCTGGACGGACATGAACGAACCAGCTACCTGGGGTCAGACCATCCCTCACCTGATCCAGTTTGATTTTGAGGGATCCGGCGGTAACCATAAAAAATGCAGAAATGTATACGGGTTGCAGATGGCAAGAAGCACCATGGAGGGACAAAAAAAATTAAATGCAGATATCCGTCCATTTGTGCTTACCCGCTCCGGATTTGCCGGAATACAGCGCTATGCGGCTGTATGGACAGGTGATAATGTATCTGACGATGAGCACATGCTTGCAGGTGTACGGCTGGTCAATAGTTTGGGAATCAGCGGTATACCTTTCTCAGGATATGACATTGGCGGATTTGTCGGAAACTGTACACCCCCACTTTTTGCCAGGTGGATAAGTATCGCCACATTCTGTCCGCTATTCCGTGCGCATACCATGATCAACAGCCATGCCTCTGAGCCATGGGCCTTCGGGGAAGAAGTAGAAGCCATTGCACGAAATTATATCCGTCTGCGGTACAAGTTGATGCCATTGATTTATTCAGCTTTCCAGCGGGCAACCCAAAGCGGTTTACCGCTGGCCCGAAGTCTGGCATTGAGCTACCCGGAAGACAACAAAGTGTATCATGGATCTTTTGACTCCCAATACTTGTTTTGTGACTCCCTGTTGATAGCTCCGGTGGAAAGTCATAAATCCATTACTAAAGTCTATCTTCCTGAGGGAGAATGGTACTATTTCTTCTCCGATAAAAAAACCCGGGGTGGACAGGAGGTCTTCTGGGATTGCCCACTGGATTACTTGCCGGTTTTCGTGGCCGCCGGATCCATTTTACTGATGCAATCTGCTGCAGCATCTACTGCCGCTGAGCCGGACAACAGACTAAAAATACATGTATACAAAGGCAAAGGCCTGCAGGTACAAACACTATACGAGGATGATGGCAACAGCTATCAATACCTCTCCGGATCATTTTCCAACAGAACCATTCAGATGGATCATGACCATAAGATCCTCACGATTGCTGCGCCAACCGGAGCCTTCCGGAGTTCATACAATAAAGCCAAAATTTATTTCCATGGATTTTCTGAGCAATATGCCATCGTGGGTGGTCAACGCATTAAAATGGATACAAACAACATAGCCTTTCTGGATGAGATATCAGAATTTGACCCATTGCCTGCAGGAGAGCATCGCTTTCAGATCTGCAAATCTGTTTCGGCGCTGACCGTGGATCTGGATGCGCGCGAACAGCTAATCCAGCTAGGGTAAGCACTACCGGGTTTCAATTGCCCTGATAATACTTTAAAGCATCTTCCATTTGATCGTTAAGCTGATCTATTCTTCTTTCAGGACCAGGGTGGGTTGAAAGGAATTCAGGAGGCCTTGCTCCTTCCGATTGGGCATTCATCCTTTGCCAGAAAGCAGGTGCCTCTCTGGAGTCATATCCCGCCATGGCCATAAAAATCAAACCCAATTGGTCTGCTTCCAATTCCTGATCTCTGGAAAACTTTAACATCCCTACCTGACCACCAAATCCAATCGCCTGCAAAAAGATGGTTTGGGTAAGTGTGGGATTTTCGCCCATGGCAGCCTGTATACCTCCCAGGAGGCCGTTAGCCACCATACCCTGCGACATCCTTTCTCTTGCATGATTGGCAATCGCGTGGGCTACTTCGTGCCCCATTACCACGGCGATTCCGGTTTCATCCTGGCAGATCGGTAAAATCCCTGTGTAAAAAGCTACCTTTCCCCCGGGCATACACCAGGCATTTACCTGGTCACTTTCCAGCAAATTGAATTCCCAGGCAAAACCATCGGTTATTTCAGGGTGTCCATTGTCATTAAGGTATTTTTCGACTGCATCCGCAATCTTCCTGCCCACAGTGACTACCTGTTGCCCCTTTGTGGAGTTGGTCAAAACCTTGCTCTCATTTAAAACCTGATCGTACTGGTCATAGGCCAACGGAAGTACCTCTGCATTACTTACAATGCTCAACTGCTTCCTGCCGCTCAATGGTACTGTGGCGCAGCTATAGATGATCAACCCCAGAAAAAGAAAAACAATTGCTTTTTTATACATGACTTTTTATTTCTAACCTAGCTTGAAATGTCAAAAAGAATGCCAGTTTCGGTGCATTTCTTCAAAATAATAAATGTTTGTATATCGGGTACCAACCAAAAAAATCCACAAATATAAAACATCTCCCCCGGCAATCAGTTTATAAAAACAAGAAAATCCAATTTTAAACAATATCCTAAAAAGCTTATGAAAAAGTACTATCATTTGATGTTTTTAATGCTTGGGATTGCAGGAAGTGTGCTGATGCAATCCTGCGTAGATGAAGAAAGTCCGGCAGATGCGCTGGAACTTTTGGGTAACAGCAGAACCTATCCCCTGAACGCTGTCGATGGTTCGGGAATTAGCGGGAATGTTGTTTTTGAAGAAGGCGAAGGAGGGTACACCAAGGTAACCATCAATCTGAGCGGTACTCCTGATGGTGGAGCTCACCCCGCCCATATTCATTTTAACTCTGCAGATGAAGGCGGTGATATAGCGATTTCTCTGGAACCCGTCAATGGAGCTTCCGGCACGAGTGTGACTTTGGTAAATCAGCAGGATGATGGAACTTATATCAGTTATGAATCTCTGATCGCCTTTGAAGGATATGTAAATGTTCACCTGGCATATGGTCAACTGGAAACGGTAGTCGCTCAGGGAGATATCGGAGGAAATGCATTGGACGGGACCAGCAAAAGCTACAACCTGCTCACCAAGGATGTAGATGGCATCGGCGGGACCATTTTGTTTGAGAAAAGTGTAGGTGGTTTTACGGTTGCCACGATTACGCTTACCGGCACTCCGGACGGAGGCTCTCACCCGGCGCACATTCATGCCAACTCGGCTGCTGAGGGTGGTGGGATATTGGTTTCCTTCAACCCCGTAGATGGGACCACCGGTACAAGCCGGACTATCATCAGAACCAATGATGCCGGACAGGCCATTACCTTCGAGGAAATCATCAGCATGGACGGTTATGTCAATGTACACTTGAGCGCAAATGATTTGGGAACCATAGTGGCCCAGGGAGATATTGGTAGCAATGAACTTACAGAAAACTTCAAGGAGTACCCTCTGAACGAGCTGGCCGTACCGGGGATTAGTGGTTCCATTATTTTTAAGGAAAGGAGAAATGGTTTTACGCTGGCCAGCATTCGATTGGACAACACTCCGGAAGGCGGCATGCACCCAGCCCACATTCATGCCAATTCAGCCGCAGAAGGGGGTGGAATTATCGTTTCCTTCAATCCCGTGGACGGAACCACCGGAAGCAGCGAGACCACTATCAGAGCACTTGACAACGGACAGCCGCTTACCTACAACCAAATTCTTGATCTGGATGGATATGTAAATGTTCACCTTTCCATGAATCAATTGTCCACCATAGTCGCACAGGGCGATATTGGCGCGAATGAGTTGACCGGAACGAGTCAGAGCTACATGCTGAATGAAATGGCAGTTCCCGGAATTAATGGCATGATCACCTTCGAAGAAAGGAAAAATGGGTTTTCGCTGGCCACGATCATGTTAAACAATACTCCTGATGGAGGCGTACACCCTGCTCACATACATGCAAATTCGGCCGCAGAAGGGGGTGGTATTATCGTATCTTTCAATCCTGTGGATGGAACTACAGGAATGAGCAAAACCACAATCAGGGCCTTAGACAGCGGTGAACCGCTTACCTATGAGGCAATACTTGATCTGGACGGGTATGTAAATGTCCACCTTTCCATGAATCAGTTGTCGACCATCGTGGCGCAAGGAGATATTGGCGGAAATGAGTTGACAGGAATGTCAAAAATGTACCCTCTAAATGAGCTGGCAGTTCCCGGAATCGAGGGCTCCATAACCTTCGAAGAGCGAAAAAACGGGTTCTCGCTCGCTACCATTATGCTTAACAATACTCCTGATGGAGGTATTCACCCTGCACACATCCATGCCAACTCGGCTGCAGAAGGCGGTGGGATCATTGTCTCCTTTAACCCGGTAGATGGAACAAGTGGAATGAGCATGACTACCATCAGGGCATTGGACAATGGGGAAGCGCTGACTTATGAGGAGATCCTCAGCATTGACGGCTACGTCAATGTACACCTGTCTATGGATAACCTGGGTACCATAGTAGCTCAGGGAGACATAGGGGGAAATGAGCTGACAGGCAATACGAGCAGTTATGAACTCTCCGAGCTTGCTGTTCCCGGCATAAGCGGCACCATTACCTTCAGCGAGAGAAACAACGGTTTTACCCTGGCAACCATAAGCCTGATGAATACGCCAGATGGAGGAATACACCCCGCACATATCCACGCCAATTCAGCAGCAGAGGGCGGCGGAATCATCGTTTCCTTCAATCCTGTAAATGGCACTACCGGTATGAGTGCTACCACCATCAGGGCCCTGGATGACGGAACGGCCCTTAGTTATGAAGATATATTGAATCTTGACGGGTATGTCAATGTACATCTGTCCATTGATCAGCTCGGCGTAATCGTGAGTCAGGGTAATATTGGCAGCAATGTCGAGATAAATGTTTAAATCCGGGCGGAAACGGCGATGTAGCATTCGCTACACTGAATCCGGATAAGTTTTGCGTATTATGGGTTTATTTTAGATTAAACCGCAACCATTTGGGTTGCGGTTTTTTTTACATATCTAGGATGATATCCGTGCAAATCCTATCTTGATACTTTCCCGACCTAATGATAGAAAACAAATGAACCCTTCCCAGCAGCGCTTTCAAAAATCGATTACGACCTTTCCTTCATTCTTGTGGTACATGGTGAAAAATCTCCCCTCGGTAATATTCTGGGGTTGCCGCCTGAAGAAACTCAATATGCGGGAGTGTCAGACCTCCGTGCCTTTTACCTACAGAACCAAAAACCCTTTTCGCTCTATTTATTTTTCAGCCTTGTGCGGAACAGCGGAGCTGGCGTCCGGCATCCTTTGCATGTTGCACCTTTCCGGCAAGCCTTCCGTTTCCATGCTGGTAACCGGTTTCGAGGCGACCTTCATCAAAAAGGCTACCCAAACCATCTTCATGAGCTGTGTTGAGGGCGAAAAAATCTCGGCAGCACTACAGCAACTCAGCAACAAGGGTGACACCGCCACACTTCAGTTACCCATATCGGCCTCTAATCAGGAGGGCGAAACCGTAGCTACCTTTATAATTACCTGGTCTTTCAGGAAACGGTAAGCAACTCTGGCTCTATCAGGCTTTTTCAAGAGTATGTTGTCGGATCACCTGCTCCAACTGATGGGCAGGAACTACCCCGGATTGCCGCCATACCGGCTGTCCATTGCGAAATAAAATCAATGTAGGCACGCCCCTCACCTGATACTTACTGGCTGCGAGCGGATTTTTGTCCACATCTACTTTAAGAATTTTAGCCTTGTCGCCAATTTTAGCAGCCGTTTCCTGAAGAATAGGCTGCATCATCTGGCAGGGTCCGCACCAGGTGGCGTAGAAATCTACCAGTACAGGCTGGTCACTATTAATGAGTTCGCAGAATTTTTTTCCACTTGCCATATACACATTTTATTTAATACAGAGCAAAATTAAAAAAAGCCAGGAGATAAATCAGTAATAAAAATCACAATAACGGATATCAACCCAGCAAGGGGAGGTAATGCTTCCTGATCAAAATCAAATGATGCTCCAGGTGCCCAAAAATAATATGTATGAGTGCATGCAGGGACATGGAATGGCCACTGACCTCACCTACTTCATTCCATTGCCCCCGGGGAATGGTGGGGATAAATTGCCAGAAAAGTTGCCGGTTCAATAAAAATGAAGACAACAGCTCGCGGGCTGGGATTTCGTCGAAAATGGCCTTTTCTACATATTTGTTTTGATCAAAGCCAGGAAAGCCAGCCGATTCTCCCCTGCTGATACAAAGTGCCCTGAAATGCATGATCTTTTCCGTATCCACAATATGACCCAAAACCTGATTGAGCGACCATTTACCGGCCTGATAGCTTAGCTTTCCGGTTTCGGTATTGATTGGCTGAAAGATCGAAACCATTTCTTCTTCCTGTCGCCGGGAGACCTCCCGGAGATTTTTTCCTGCTACCAGATCGATGTACCTTTTATAAAAGGGATCATAAGTGCCTGCTACCGGTACCTTAAGTCCGGAAATAGTCTCCATAATTTTGCTATTTTTGTGTTTTAAAGTCAAAGATAAAAATTAACTATGAATCCATTGTTGGAAAATTTCAATACGCCCTTCGAAACGGCTCCTTTTCACCTGATTAAAAATGAACATTTCCTTCCGGCTATCCAATCCGGTATTCAGCTCGCAAAAGAGGAAATAAACACCATAAAAGAAATTGCTCAACCTGATTTTCACAATACCATTGTAGCGCTGGAGCGCTCTGGTGAGCGATTATCAAGGGCGGCAGCATTATTCTTCAACCTGAATGCAGCAGAAACCAACGATGAAATCCAGCGGCTGGCCAAAGAGATTTCTCCGCTGCTTTCTGCACACAGCAATGACGTGCTGCTAGATGAGGTCCTGTTTGCGCAAGTTAAAAAAGTCTATGATCAGAAGGAAGGACTTGATCTGAACACTGAGGAAAAAACCTTGCTGGACAAAACCTACAAATCCTTTATCCGAAATGGTGCCCTTTTGGATGAAAATGGGAAGAAAAGGCTCCGGGAGATAGACCAGCAATTATCGAGGCTGGGCTTGCAGTTTGGAGAAAATGTACTCAATGAGACCAACAAATACGAATTGGTGATTTCTGAAAAAAGTGACCTGGAGGGACTTCCGGAGGGACTGATTGAAGCTGCTTCCCAGGCGGCAGAAGAGAAGGGCAAGCAGGGGAAGTGGGTATTTACGCTGGCATTTCCAAGCTACATCCCCTTCATGACCTACGCCAAAAACCGGGCATTGAGGAAAAAACTATTTATTGCCTACAACACCAAAGCCTGCAAAGGAGATGACCTGGACAATCAGGAAATCATAAAAGAAATCCTTAAGCTAAAAGACGCCCGAGCCAGGCTTCTGGGATTCAAGGATTTTGCCACCTTCGTACTGGAAGAACGGATGGCTTCGGATGGGGAACAGGTACTTTCCTTTCTGGAAGACCTTTTGGAAAAAGCCCGGCCTAAGGCGGAGAAGGAAATGGCCGAGTTGACTGCCTTTGCCCGCAAACGGGACCAGTTGGACAAGTTGCAAAAATGGGATATCGCCTACTATGCCGAAAAACTGAAGATGGAGAAATATGAGGTAGACGACGAATTACTGAAACCCTATTTCGAACTCAATAGCACCATTGAGGGAGTATTCACGACTGCAAAAAAATTATATGGCCTCTCATTCGAAGCCAATTCCAGTATTCCGGTCTATCACCCCGACGTAAAAGCCTATGAAGTAAAAAATGAAGCAGGAAAACACCTTGCTGTCTTGTATGCGGATTTTTTTCCCAGACCAGGGAAACGCAATGGTGCCTGGATGACCATATACAGGGGCCAGAAAAAAACCACTGAGCGCGAACAAAGGCCACACGTTTCTATCGTGTGCAATTTTACCAAACCAACTAAGACCAAGCCCTCACTACTGACTTTCAACGAGGTGACTACCTTGTTTCATGAGTTTGGGCATGCATTGCACGGAATGCTGGCAGATGGTACTTTCGAGTCATTGTCCGGAACGAATGTTTATTGGGACTTTGTAGAACTTCCCTCACAAATATTTGAGAACTGGTGCTACGAAAAAGATTGCCTGGATCTCTTTGCCAGGCACTACCAATCTGGCGAACCCATTCCGGAAGCGCTTATTGAAAGGATAAAAAAAGCAGCGAATTTTCATCAGGGGTACCAAACGGTCAGACAAATCAGCCTGGGTCTGCTGGATATGGCTTACCACACTACAGATCCGGATGAGATTGAGGACCTTTTTGCCTTCGAGAAAAAGGCCATGCAAGCTACCGAACTGCTCGATCCGGTACCGGGCACACTGATGAGTGCTTCTTTTTCACATATCTTTCAGGGAGGCTACGCAGCAGGATATTACAGCTACAAATGGGCAGAAGTCCTGGATGCTGATGCTTTCGAATTGTTTCTTGAAAGAGGTATTTTCGATGGACAGACAGCAGCTTCTTTCAGGGACAATATCCTGGCCATGGGCGGAAAGGAGCATCCCGAAGTATTATACGAAAAATTCAGAGGCAGGGCACCAAAACCCGATGCATTGATCAAAAGAGCCGGTTTACTGGTCTGAAAACAATGAAGGGGCCCCGGAAAGGGCCCCTTTAAAATTATATATTACGGATCAAACGTTCTGACTCCGTATTGCGGAAAAATGGGTAGGAAACAAAATGGATGATATCGATCAAATGATGATAAAACCAATTATCAACAACCAGATTATTGCGGAAACCATTATCAGTACGGTAAATTGTTTATCTTTCATGACTTCAAAATTTAAATGAATACCACGGTATTAAGATACAAATAATGAGGTATAAAACAAAATTTTATATATATAAATATTTTTAACAGCTCATAAAACCCAAGCAATATTTTGTGGAAAAAACAATAATGCAGCATAAAAATCAATGCGAACGACAAATAATATTATTTATTTTGTCAAAACAATAAATTTTTTTCGCCAAAAAAAATTGTGAGATCGTAAACAATTTTGGTGCATTTACTGTTTCCCGGACCTAAATTGGCTCAGCTCGTGGTAATGTTTCTGATTCTTTGCCATGTTGTGAGCGGTCCACTTTATTTTCTTTGTCCGCGGATGCTTGCGGACGGCGCAGTCCTTTACCTGGCAATAATGGCAGCAGGAATCCGGAAGGCATGGGTCGGCATGGACAAACACCTCCACATAGCCAGGGAGGTTTTGCTCCAGCACCTCTTCCACCTCATGCACTTCATCGTGTACCCGGATCAAATCAAAATAATAGGGCAAAGTCAGGTGCAAATCAATGTGACTATCACCTCCATACTGCTGTACCCGCATATTGTGAATATCGATCCAGTTTTCCTTTCTGCTTTGATTTAAAATTTTAACTGTCTGCCCTATGGCCTTCGGATTAGATTCGTCCATGAGTCCAGCTACCGAACGTCTCACCAGATAATAGCCATTGAATAGGATAAAAACAGCAAAAGCCATGGAAATGATACTGTCCAGCATAATCCAGCCCGAGAAATAGATGATACCGATGCCGGCAATCAGTACAAAACTACTAAGGGCATCAGTTACGAGATGTCGCCCATCTGCTTCCAGGGTAATGCTGTTCAGAGATTTACCTTTCTTCTGGAGGAAAAAACCCAATACTCCGTTAATAATGCCAGAAAAACCAACGAGCCCCATGCCGATTGGCAAATCTTTCAGCTCTTTGGGAAAAATTAAACCGACAATGGCCTGGTATATGATAAAGATGCCGGCGATGATGATTAGCGTACCTTCTATTCCTGCACTGAAAAATTCAATTTTGCCATGTCCATAGGGATGATTGCTATCCTTGGGAAGCGCACTCAGGTAGACGCTGTAAAGCGCAAAACAGGAGGCAACGACGTTGACAATGCTCTCCATGGCATCGGTAAGGATCGCATTTGATCCGGTAATGTAAAACGAATAAAACTTGATCACTAATAGCAACAAACTGATGACTACTGACCATATGATGAGGCGTTGCTTTTCCGAATTCACATTTTTTCTACCTGATGTACTTTCAAAAGTACGGCTATTTTGGATGCCTGAAAAAATATTCCTCCATTTATTGGCCAGAATTCGCTGATTTTGCAAAACATCCTCCTATACCGTTGGAAAGCCATATCTGGAAAAAAATAATCCCGGTATTTCCTGGAAAGTTGAATAGATAAATTCATGGGATCGGAATGAATAAAATCACCATTAAATACTTCGGATAATGATTATTTTATTCGTCAAAGAATCCCTTTCAGCCGACGATAAGGCATGGGGCCGTGAAAAGATAATTATTTACACAGGAAAATAGGTAATAAATGTTTACATTCAAGGCACAAAAATTCAATACCCATTCAACTTTAGATCCTATGGCTTTCAGAAAAACATTCTTGCTGTTTTGGCTCATTTCATTTGCAATCATTCAGTCTAATGCGCAAACCAATTCACAGCAGAAATCTCCATTTTTAACAACCGGTAATCCTGAAAGTGTGGGGATGTCATCCGAAAGACTGGACCGTGTCGATGCGATGCTGCAAGAGGCAGTGGCAGACAATACCATTCCCGGGGCCGTAGCATTAATCGTCCGCAATGGGAAAATAGTTTTTCACCAGGCCTATGGACAGGCGAATGCCGAGGGAAAAGAACTCCGGAAAGACGCGATATTCCGCATCGCATCGCAATCCAAAGCCATCACTTCCACGGCCGTAATGATGCTGTGGGAGGAAGGTAAATTTCAGTTAGACGATCCCATTTCCAAATACATCCCGGAGTTCAAAAACCCTGAGGTACTGGTAAATTTCCGCTATGCGGATACCACCTATACGACCCGACCTGCTGAACGTGAAATCACCATCAGACACCTGCTTACGCACACTTCTGGGCTGGGCTATGGAGTAATAGACGGAGATGAACGAATGAAAATGATCTATCACAAAGCAGGCACTACGGATTTGTTTACCGCAGAGGATGTAAAAATCAAGGATGTGGTATTGAAATTAGCCCGGCTTCCATTGCACCACGATCCCGGAGAGAAATATACCTACAGTCTGGGTTTGGATGTATTGGGTTATTTTGTCGAAATCATGTCCGGAATGACCTTTGAAGCTTTCCTGCAACAGCGATTGTTTGAGCCCCTTGACATGCAGGATACCGGGTTTTACCTGCCTGGCTCCAAAGCTGACAGGCTTGTTTCCATCCAACACAAGGTAGATGGACAATGGAAGAATTACCCCAACACATTTTACGATGTAGACTATCCGTTAAAAGGCGCCAAAACCTTCTTTTCCGGAGGTGCCGGCCTGTCCAGTACCGCAGAGGACTATGCCACCTTCCTTCAAATGTACCTCAATGGAGGGGAATTAAATGGCAAAAGGTTTTTAAGCCGGACGACGATCGCCACCCTTATGGCCGATCAAACCGGGGACCTTTACGGCGGAGCTGACCAGCATTACGGACTTGCTTTTGGGGTATTGACGCAACGCGGACAGGCCAAGGGAGGATTGGGTAGCCCCGGCACCTTTGTATGGGGAGGTTATTTCAATACCCAATACTTTGCCGATCCACAGGAACAGATCATTGGGATTATCATGAAGCAAACCCAGGGCGGGACCGGCGACCAGACTGCCTGGAAATTCAAGCAAATGGTGGGCGCAGCCGTAGATGATTAAACCAGGAAGACTCCTTTCTGATCCCCGTCGGAAAAAAATCAGTCAGGAAATGATCACTGGATTTAGTCAGTCAGTTTTCCTGGTTTAAGACATGATAGGGGCGATTTCGGCCGAAGTTTTTTACCGCAATATGTTAAGAAAATTTTATTTAAATCCAAGGTATAAATGTATCTTAGGATAGATTTGGAGCTTGTAATACGGTTTTAAAAATTTCAGCCAGATGTCACCCTCAACCCAACCCTCAACCCAGATACGATTGGGAGGTCTATGCCGAAATAGCCGCTTTCTTTTGGCCATTGCTGTGCTAAACTTCCTACCCTATTTTCTGGGTGCACAGAATCTGGACACCCTTGATGAAAATATTCAACTGGTACTGGTTCAGACCAAAGATGGCAATGAATATCTGGGCAGGATCATTTCAGAAGATGAGGTCAAAATCACAATTCGAACCGACAATCTTGGCGAAATTACCCTGTTCCGGTCTGATATTGTACGCATCAGTGGCATGGATACCGGCAGAATGGTAAATGGAGAATTCTGGTTTGCCAACCCCCAGGCCACCCGCTATTACTGGCTGCCCAATGGATACGGACTGAAAAAAGGCGAAGCCTACTACCAGAATGTCTGGATATTTTTCAATCAGGTCTCTACCGGAATTACAGATAACTTTTCGATTGGTGGGGGATTAGTACCCTTATTCCTTTTTGCCGGTGCACAGACCCCTGTATGGATTACTCCGAAAGTTTCATTCCCTGTCGTCAAAGACAAAATCAATCTGGGAGCCGGTGCCCTGGCCGGAACAGTCATTGGCCTGAATGAGGGAAACTTTGGGATGCTGTACGGGCTGTCAACGTTTGGGTCAAGGGACAAGAACCTAACGATTGGATTGGGTTGGGCATTTGCGGGCGGCTCAATAGCCAATGCTCCAACCATATCTGTGGCAGGAATGGTACGTACAGGTCCTCGTGGGTATTTTCTGACTGAAAACTACTTTATCGCCGCAGGCGGGGAGACTGTAGGCCTTATATCTGCCGGGGGAAGAAGGATTATCCGCAGAATGAGTTTGGATTATGGCTTGTTTTTGCCTCTCGCTCCCGGCCTGGATACAATTATTGCCGTGCCCTGGCTGGGCCTGACATTGCCTTTTGGCAAAAACTGACCGGCAAAAGGCCTCCCATTTCCGGATGATATGGCCAGCTCATTAAATCGCCGCCATATTTTACCCAAAACCTAATTTCCCTATCTTTGTGCGCTATGAGTGAGAAAAAATTTAAAAGATATACCATTACCTCTGCATTGCCTTATGCCAACGGACCGCTGCATATTGGCCACCTGGCAGGATGCTACATTCCTTCCGACATCTACGTACGCTATCTGCGGCTCCAAAACAGGGATGTGGCCTACGTCTGTGGGTCTGACGAGCACGGGGTTGCCATTACCATCAAAGCGAAAAATGAAAACATCAGCCCTCAGGAGGTCGTAGACCGCTACCACGGCATCATGAAAGAAAGTTTCGAGAAATTTGGAATCAGCTTTGACCATTATTCCAGAACCAGTTCTCCCACCCATCATGAAACTGCCGGGCAATTGTTTAAAGAGCTGTATGATCAGGGAGAATTTGTAGAGAAAGAGACAGAACAATACTATGATGAGGAAGCCGGGCAATTTCTGGCAGACCGGTACATAGAAGGCACCTGCCCCAACTGTGGCTATGAACAGGCCTATGGCGACCAGTGTGAAAAATGCGGTTCCTCCCTGAATCCTACTGACCTGATCAATCCCAAATCGAAATTAAGTGGCAATACCCCTGTACTGAAAATGACCCGGCACTGGTTTCTCGACCTGGGACGTTATACATCTTTTCTCAAAAAATGGATTTTGGAGGATCATGCCCAGGATTGGAAAAACAACGTACTGGGACAATGCAGAAGTTGGCTGGAAGCGGGAGACGGGCTGCAGGCCCGTTCGATGACCAGAGACATGGACTGGGGCATCCCGGTACCTCTGCCCGGAGCAGAGGGGAAGGTCTTGTATGTTTGGTTTGACGCGCCCATAGGTTACATTTCTTCTACCAAAGAATGGGCCCGCGAAAAGGGAATCGACTGGGAGCCCTACTGGAAAGATATGGATACCAAATTGGTTCATTTTATCGGCAAAGACAATATCGTATTTCACTGCATCACCTTTCCTGCCATTCTGAAAACGCATGGGGGGTATATCCTGCCAGACAATGTACCTGCCAACGAGTTTCTGAATCTGGAAGGCCAGAAAATCTCAACGTCCAGAAATTGGGCGGTGTGGCTACATGAGTACCTGGATGAATTTCCCGGGCAGGAAGACGTACTCCGGTATGTGCTGACCGCCAATGCCCCTGAAACCAAAGACAATGACTTCACCTGGAAAGATTTTCAGGCGAGGAACAACAATGAACTGGTAGCCATATATGGAAATTTCATTAATCGGGCAGTTGTACTTACGCACAAATACTATGGTGGGATTGTACCCGCCAAAGGTGCACTTCAGCCCGTAGATGAGGAAGTGATACTCGCCCTGAAAGCGTACCCGAACAAAATTGCCCAATCCCTAGAAAAATACCGATTTCGGGAAGCATTGGCATTGATGATGGACTTTGCCAGGACCGGAAACAAATATCTGGCAGACACCGAACCCTGGAAAACAGTCAAGGCAGATCCGGAGAGAACCGGCACCATTCTCCATATCGCTTTGAATATCGCCGCCAATTTATCCATAGTCTCAGCCCCTTTCCTACCCTTCACCGCAGAAAAAATAAAGAAGATGCTGGGACTGGAAATACCCGACTGGACACAGGCCGGCCGGATAGACCTGCTCAAAAGCGGTAACAAAATCAACGAAGCTCATTTGCTCTTTCAGAAAGTCGAAGATAGTACCGTGGAAAAACAGGTAGAAAAACTGCTGGCCAGCAAAAGGCAAAATGAAGCTGTGCCCTACGAAACAGCAGCCATAAAGCCATTGATCGCATTCGATGATTTTACCAGATTGGATTTGAGGATCGTTACCATATTGCAGGCAGAAAAGGTGAAAAAGTCGAAAAAACTGCTCCAATTAACCGTAGATACCGGGCAGGGCAAACGTACGGTTCTGAGCGGGGTGGCCGAGCAATTTGAGCCCGAACAGCTTATCGGAAAACAGGTAACCATGCTGCTGAACCTTGCCCCCAAAAAAATGGCGGGGATCGCATCGGAAGGCATGGTACTGATGGCAGAAGATGCCAATGGGAAATTTAAACTGCTGATGCCGCACGAAGCCACCCAACCCGGATCGACGATCCGTTGAGATAGTCAGGGCAGGAGAAAAGGATTTATGGATTAGATTAACGGGCATACCGGTAAACATTCATAACCGGTAGGCAGTTTGATCTATGTATGACCCAATCATAAGTCTTGCATGTTCTACCTATTGACCCTGCTATCCCTGTCACTGATGATCAATGATCCTGATCCAACTACGCTGAAGGAACTTCAATGGAAAAACCGTATTTTATTGATTTTTCCCGGGGAGCAGACAAAAAAGCTACCCGAGCTGGCATGGGCGGAAGATCTGGAAGAAAAATTGGCAGACAGAGACCTGATCTATTTTACCCTCGGAGACAGCCTATCCGGAAACAGCGATTTTACCTTTAGTGAAAGCTACCGCCATACACTGCGGAAAAAATATGCCCCGGGATGCAATATGGGTTGCTATGTGCTTATCGGAAAAGACGGAGGTGCAAAATTAAAAAAGGAACAGGCCAGGGTCAATTGGGCTGAGCTTTTTGCGACTATCGATGCCATGCCCATGCGGATTCGCGAGATGAAACGATCGGAAAACGGAACCCGCCGATAAATTCAATACTCATCTTTAAACCATCCCGTGATGCTGATTCTCGTTTTTTTGGTTGGCAAGACCTCGTGTAGTATTTCTCCACTTAAAAAAACAACCAGTCTGCCACCTAGAGGAAAAATGTCAGTATATTCCTCCAGACCAGTAGATCCGGTGAAATATAAGCGCAAAGCCCCTCCATCATTTTCACTCCAGTCATCGTTTAAATACAGGATCACCGAAACGATTCGATATTGTACATTTTGAAACCGATCCAGATGTCTCAGGTAGAATGATCCGGGGGGATACATGGCAAAGTGTGATTCAAAAGCACGCAATCCAAGGAAACACCGCTGGTTGATGTCTGCCCTCAGTTGCTCCATGGTATCCCAGTATTTCTGTTGCAAGGGAGTGAGCTCACTTTCATCCAGCCAGAGCACTTTGTCGCTTCTGATTTCAGGTTTGATGGCGAAGTTTTGCCCATTTCCCACACCGGCATGCCGGAACTGCCCATGTTGCAGTAATTCCCGCTGTTCTTTAAGCAGTTGTTTTCTGAATGTGTCAGCAATGTATCCGTCAACTACCGACCATCCTTTTTCGTACAGTTCTTCTGCCAGAATTGTGTTCCGGCCGCTGCTGTTCATTGTCATGGCGAAAATCCTCTGATATTTTTTTTGATGCGCAGGACCTGTACCGTAGCACCGGTTGTGATCCCTTTACCGATCCACAGGAATATTCTCGATTTGAGAAGTTCAGGCCGCCGCGTATCGCCTCAGTCCTGCCTGTCTGGCACCGGGAAGTTCCGAATTCAAATGTCGAAAATAATTTACGGATTATACCAATTGCGGCTATTGAAAATTGAATTTTGATATTTATCCGTTTTTTTGGGAGATAAGCTTTAATTTTAAGGTCCGTAACCAAAAGGAAAGCACGATGCATTTAAAATCCGACGACATTATCAGGCTGGAAATCGAATACACTACAGGTGAAGTACCGCCACCCTTTAGTCACGTTTTCAAGCTTAAAATGTCATTCGGTAAGAATTTTGTCAACACACAGTTTGATATACATTATACCGGAAGAGAAGACCTGAGCCCGGAAGAGATCATCGATGAAGGTTTTACCATGGCGGACGATTACAGCTACAAAGGAGAAATTCCAAAACTCTGGGAAAATGTTTTCAAAAAGCTCTACTCTGCATCCAAATGGTCAAACCAAAAGACACTGGGAGAGAAAGGGGGGATTAAAATCTTGGCCAAGGATACTCATGGCAAGATCACCAGAGATATACCGCTAAACCAGGAGGACTGGTATTTGACTTGCCAGGATTTTATACAGGCGATTTACGAAATCAGTAAAAAGGAGGCACCCTTAGGAATCCGGTTTAAATCAATCGGACAGGAAGGGCTGGCAGATATTGAGTTATTGTACAGGTTTTCGATCCGCAAGGTGGAAGCAAAGGTAAATGATCAGGTAAAACCCCTGGAATGGGATGAAGGAAGGTCGTTAGCATCATTGATTTTTATACCTGACTACGATTATACCCTGGCATCGGAAGACCAGCCCATCGAAACAGGCAATTACCTGGATTGTGGAGATGGTCTCTGGCACAATTTCAACACCGGGATCATCAATCTGGATCCAGAGTTTGATGCAAAAGGAAAAATCCTTGAAGCGTTCAGGAACCTTTCTTCCTGAATTTCTTTTCCAGGTTAGCGGTCATTTGTTCGCCGTATATCTGCCTTGATTTCCTGAATCATCGCTGCCAAATCCTCAAGTGTCACGGGGCCTGAGGAGGAAGGTTCCGGAAATTCCTTGCTGACATATGCCTTTGCCTCCCATATTTCAAGGACATCCTGAATGGCAATATCAAAAGGCTTGTACCGGTCATTGTCGGATACTGCAAATAACTTTCCCTTTTCCTGAATATAGTTGAACACTCTTTTGTACACAATTCCCTCAGTTTTGGTCACCAGTACATAGGTTTTGCCATTCTTTACCTCAAGTGCACTTTCTACGTAGGCACCAATGATCAGGGTACCCGGCATTAACGGAAGCATGCTGTCTCCACTGATCTCAAAAGCCCTGTAGGTCCGGTTTGTGGCAAGGTTGGGTAAACTGAAGTTGGGCAACTTTTCCATATATTCGGGATCAGCATAACCATTGAGGTATCCGGCAGAGGCTTTATGCCCCACCATGCTGATCCGTTCCTCGTCTTCTGCATCAAGTGCAATCGTCAAAATTTTTAGGGGATCTTTTTGAAGGTATCTGCGTCCCTTTGTGCGGATGTCCCAAAAAACCAACTCATCCATGCTCAGATCAAACAATTTAGTAAGCGTTTCCAAAGCTGAAATCTTAGGGTCTGACCGACCATCCTCGTAGGCAGAAATCATGCTGCGCTGCACACCCAGTTTGTCTGCAAGTTCAGTTTGCGTCAGACCACTGGTTTTTCGTAAAAATTTAATGTTTTCAGAAAGAAATTTCATGCCGAATAAAGGAAAAATTGATGGTCATCTTTCCATTGGTTCTTAAATGTAAACCGAAGCAAATCCATCCGGGTCTGGGATTTTAGCCTCATTTCGATTTCTTCCCTAATTTGCTGTTCCGAAAGACCGGAATCTACCAGCAGATATCCATAAATGGATTTTCTGGAATCCAACACATAGAATTTGACCTGAACATTGCCTGAGGTAAGTTGCTTGGTAGTAAAGTTTATTTTAACAGGATTTGTCATTAGTGAAAATGGTTAATAAATGTGACATTGTAAATATATAGAATGTTGGTAAAATAAACTATTTTTTTAACTTTTTATACAGAGATGGCATCTAACCTGAGGCCTGGAGCCCGAAAGCTGGACCCTCTTCAAATAGATCTTAAAATACACAAACCCGAATCTGGTAGAAAACAAAATGGTAGTTAGTTATCAAGTTAAATTTTTACCCATTAAATTTATTTTTTACATTATTTTTAAATTTTTTGATTTATTTTTTACCCATATTTTAAGATAATAATTTTTTTTCATTCATTTTTGATGTAAATTTAAACCAAAATATTAACCACTTTACAAAACTAAATTATGAAAAACTTTAACAGAAGGGACTGGTTAAAAACCAGCGTATTGGGTTTGGGTTCATTGCCATTGATTACCGGAAAACTCTCTGCGAAGACCAATTCCGCATCTGGACAGCACTGGAACAGCGAAAGCATGTTGTGGGAAATGAATCCCATTTATAAAGATGTAAAAATGAAGGCCAGACTATTGGCAAACGAAAACCCTTTTGGCCCTTCTTCGGGTGTTCAGAAGGCGATTGCTGAATCTATTAGTCTGGGCAACAGGTATGGTCATGCAGACGCTGCATATCTGATAGATATGCTGGCGGAGAAAGAAGGAGTGAAGCCTGAAAATATCATGTTAGGGCCTGGCTCGACTGATATGCTGGAAAAAACGGCCATCGTCTTGTGTCAACACGGTGGAAACGTGATTTCTGCTGACCCTTCTTACATGTCTCTGGTAAATACGGCCAAAGCAATGGGAGGCGACTGGAAAGCGGTCCCCTTGAAAGCTGATTATTCGCACGACCTGGATGGGATGGAAAGTGCCATAGATTCAGCAACCAAATTGCTCTACGTATGCAACCCCAACAATCCGATGGGGGCCATCACAGATCCGGTTGCTCTGAAGGCATTTTGCAAGAGTGCAGGCAAAAAGCGCCCCATATTTGTCGATGAGGCCTATCTGGAGTTTATGGAAAAGCCTGAAGACCACACCATGGTAGGCCTGGTGAGAGAGGGCCATGATGTCATGGTAGCCCGTACCTTTTCAAAAATCCACGGCATGGCTGGACTTAGGATAGGTTATATGGTAGCCACTGAGGAGCGCATCAAGTCCATTACAAGCATGGTGAGAGGTACCATGGGGCTTTGTGTCACCTCACTCAAGGGAGCGATTGCCAGCCTGAAAGACGAAAAATTTATCGATTCCTGCCGAAAGTGGAACAAAGAATCAAAAGAATATACGCTTGACCAGGTAAAATCCATGGGATTTGACCCAATAACTTCACATACCAGTTTCATGATTTTCCCCATTCAACAGGAGGGTAAGGCGTTTGCCGGAAAAATGATGGACCAGGGTGTTGGCATAAGGGTCTATTCCATTGCTGATTCGCCCTGGTGTCGCGTGAGTATGGGTACTATGGATGAAATGAAGTTATTCGTGGATGCCCTGAAGACCGTAACCGCCTGATAATTGATCAATCAGCAATAAACCCAATTAACCACCACTTTACAATCACTAACAAACTGATCAATTATTATGAACTTAGCAGTCCAAAAGACGCTTTCTTTGCTGTTGCTATTGGTTATTGGGTTTTTATTGAGGAAAAAACTAAAAGATCCAGCACAGCAAAAAGGTTTAAAAACCTTAATCCTTACCGTTGCACTTCCGGCCATTATATTCGTCGCCTTGCTGAAAGCAGAGGTGCAGTGGGATCTACTGGCTTTGCCTCTCATGGCTCTGGCTTTTAATTTCACCTTGTACTTTATATTAAAATTTTCACTTCCATTATTCGGTCTTGAAAAAGATTCCTCATCCTACAGGACTTATTTGCTGCTATTTCCTTCGCTGGCACCGGGACTATCTTGTTTTCCATTTCTGATAGAATACCTGGGAGACGATGCACTCGCCTGGGGAGCACTCGCAGATATTGGAAACAAGATATTTGTTCTCGTCATTGCTTACATGATTGCCATGAGCTGGTATTTCAAGATCAACAATGACCTGAAAGTAGGAAACGGCGAAAAAATCAAATCACTGCTGCTGAGCCTGATCAATGAACCCATTAATGTGGTCATCATTCTGGCACTGGTCCTGATTAGCCTGGGTTTACACCTGGAAAACCTGCCCACATTCATGTCCACGGCCATCAGTACCCTGAGCAATCTGATGACCCCGCTGGTCCTGATATTTATCGGTATTGCCGTGGTATTTAACTGGAAGCAGATCCGGAAAATTGCTGGTCTGCTGATGATCCGGTCTGGCTTGACCTTCCTGCTGAGCGGAACAATTTTACTGTTTGCTCCGCAGCTTTCCTATGCGGCAATACTTGTTTTGGTGGTTTTCCCACAAAGCGCCATCAGCTTCTGGCCCTTTGCACATATGGCTTCGGTCACCGCGTTGGAACAGAACAATGAAAAAAAGAGGAATAAAACTTTCGACATGGAGCTTGCCGTAAACATACTTGCCTGCTCTCTTCCCTTCTCCACACTTGTCATGTTAACGGTGTTTTCATTTGGAGAATTGTTCACCTCCCCTACCACCCTGTTGGTAGCCGGAATATTATTGATTGGCCTGGGGATACTGAAGCCGATGTTGAAATGGTTTAACCTCATCGAGTATGAGCCTGCCCTGGAGAAAGAAACGCATTCCTCGTAAAAATATAAACCACTAACAATTAATTTTAAAATGTGATCAGATTAACCTCTGTAAACACAGAAAGCAGCTTTTCAGGTGAGAAGCTGCTTTTTTATTGGTCCTATCTTGCCTGCTTCATTCGCCGGAACCAGTCACAAGCTGCACAGGGTCTGATTTTACGGAACACCAGGAGGGAAATCAACAGTCGCTATCGCCATTTACCTCAATCAGCTTATTTACATGCCTATCCGAGATAAGCCTTCATCCCTGGACAACTTATTTTAAATCAAATATCCGGACCTCTGCGACCCGGGCTTTACCGGATGCTGCCGCAGGCTGGTATTCTGCTCCCATTTTTGGTCGATTTACGCCCTTATGGGATACTAAAAGGAAAAAAATTACCATCAGGTATCTTCCGGATGCGTTAAACGGAAACCTGAGGACGTCTATTTCGGCAAAACAAAAAAGCAGCTCCCAAAAAATGAAGCTGCCATTAAATTTACGCTCGCTTAAACTGTCCCGGACTGTCACCTGACCGCTCGCCCGTGCTTTGGCAGGTATGGGGCTGTCCTAAACCAAATTTCAGACAGGAAAGCCGCAATAAATTACTGCCTTAGCCAGCTAGTAATCATGAGGATTCACTTCTACCCCTGAAAATCGACGCGTTGTCAGGATTTTCTGAAGGTAGTACCGATGACTTTCTGAAAGGCATCTGCAAACATCTCCAGATCCTCCATTTTACCCATACTCACCCGGCAATAATCCTGTCCGGCCACATTCATACTCTTGATTCCCACTCCCTTATCCAGCATTTTCTGCTTGAAGTCAGCATAATCCATAGCAATGGGGAACAGAATAAAATTGGTATGAGAAGGAAAGTAATCGTGCCCTGTTTTTTTCAGTACATCGTATACGAAACTTTTGCCCTCATTATTCATTTGAACAGAATACTTGATGAAATCGTAATCTACCAGACTCGCAGTAGCAGCACTCATAGAGGGGCCGCTCAGGGTATTTCTTGGACCCTCTTTGGTCAGCTTCTCAATCACCTCGGGCTGAGCAATGCAATATCCTACCCTCAGACCGGCAAAGGCATGAACTTTAGAAAATGTTCTGGCCACGATTACATTTGCTCCGTTTTTTATGCAGGCCGTGGTGGTAGAGCCCTTGGGATTCTCCATGTAGTCCCAATAGGCCTCGTCTACAAATACGGGGACTTTCGAAGATACTGTATTACAGAAACTGATGATCTCCTCTCCTGTCATAATTTTTCCGGTTGGATTATTAGGATTCACCAGATAGACCAGAGAAATGTCAGGTTTCACCTTGTATTCCATGGTAGCCAGATCATGGTCAAAATTCTTATCCAGTGGAATTTTCACCCATTCGGAGCCCATCATTTCAGCAGACCTGACCAGAGAGGTGTAAGTAGGGTCTGCAGAAAGTACTTTTCCATTTGCTCCCCCGTACACTCTGGCGGCTGCATGCAACAGTTCGCTGGAACCTGCACCAAGCAGGATATGGTCCTCACTTACTCCTTCCTCCTCTGCAATAAGGCCAATCAATTTCTGGCGGTATTCCCTGGGATATAAAAATGAATCGTCAATTGCAGCTTTCAGTGCCTTTTTGGCAGAAGCCGAGGGTCCAAAAGGATTTTCGTTTGAGGTCAATCTGGCATACCGGTCTTTTTTGGGTAAAAAGGAAGATGCCTTTGCAGCAGATGCTTCGGATGCTGCGCCGGCATATCCCATGGACATGAGGCCTGCAGTCATCGTTAGACTCGATTTAAGCCAATTTCTTCTGTTAAATGTAGTCATGATTGATTTTGTGTTAAGTGGTTAAAATAAATGAATGCTGATTTCAAATGAATAAGGGATGCCTTATTCAGACCAGGCATGGCAGTTTCCACGGTGAATAGCTCACCTCAGCCGGAAAAAGACCTGTTCCAAAACAAAGCATCCCTCAATCGAGGAAAATTGTCCTACTAAAAGCGGCCTTATTTTACCCGCACATTGTGGTACTGCCTGAAGGCAATATCATTGTATGTTCCGGCAAATTCCAACCGAATTTGAGTACCGGAGCTTGGATCCGGCACTCCCAGAGAATTCCAGGGATTCTGGAATAGAATTTTACCCTGCGCGTCCGTAGTTAATGTACTTATCTCTTCCGTCTGGTTGATAAACACAGTGATGTCCAGTCCGGAGACAGGAATAGAATCGATACCTACAGTCCGGTCAAGGATTCCACTTTTATCAAGCTCATAAAATGAACCCTCTACTGCTACGCCAGTGGTAGCCTCAAATTCATTTCCTTCGAGTACTACCAATACCGGGGCCGCAACATTTGGAGTGGCCAATTCAACAGCCTCTACACAAGAGAAAGCTACCAGTACCAAACCCAATAAAGTGATTTTATTTACTATTTTGTTCATGATATGTATTCAATTGAATGTGAATAAACTTCATTTTGCATGTATTGCTACACAGCGGGCTTACTCTGCCCACCAAAGTGGTGTCCTCATATTGTCCCCTCCACCAAGCATTTGAATCCCTTCTTCCAGGTTGCTCATGTTCAGAGAGTACTCTGACGGCGGATATTCGATCCGCGTCGGTAGTACACCCTCGTTTACGAATATCGCATTCGGATCCGGCGTAGGCATTTGTGGGAAACCTGTCCTTCTGTATTCGGTCCAGGCTTCTATGCCCTGCCCGAATAAGGCGATCCACTTTTGCGTCATGATGGTTTGCTTATCAATTGTACCCAATCTTCCGATATAATCTGAGGGCATTTCCAATCCATGCTGTTCAAAGGAACCGCTTATGGCCTTCTCCAGGTAATCCATATGGTCTCCACTTATATCCCCATCCAGGGCGGCCTCAGCAAGTACAAACATCAACTCGGAGTAAGTCATCAGAATACTGGGTGCTTCGGGATCCAGAAACTTCTGACCAATGGTAGATGCAGATATGGACGAAGCAGCGGCGTCTGTCAAGCCATTGGGTAGCCCTACGAAGGAGCCATCATCCAGAGGCAAGGCATAAACATTGATCCTGTCATCTTCCAGCTCGAGCAATTTATCTATCAATGTAGTGCTGATGTTCCAGTCTGATCGGGTAGAGAAGACGTCAAACATCTTGTTTCGGCTACCTATTACATTGGCATGATTGAGAGCAGCATAATCATCATTCCCGGTAAATATGGGGAAGGTTTGAGGAGAAGACAGAATTTCCTGCATGATGGCCCTGGATTCTGCAGGCTTTTTGGCTGCCTGCCGGTTAGCAAGCTTTAACCGAAGGGAGTTGGCAAACTTTTTCCAACGCAAGATATCGCCATCAAACATAATATCTCCATTGACCACCGGACCGCCGATAGTCAGCTTTTCGTTGGCCAGCTTCAGATCTTCCAGCATACCCGCATATATTTCTTCCATGGAATCATAGTCGGGCGAATTGACAGGCTCATCGGCGGCTCCTTTTAATGCATTGGAGTAGGGAACGGGGCCAAAAGCATCTGTCAGATAAGAAAAAGTAAACGCTTTCATGACCAGGGCGATTCCCTCATAGTTGCGGTTTTGAAATTCCCCGCCTTCTCCTGCCAGCTCAATGACCTGTTCCAGGTTTACCAGAGAGCTGTTGTAAAGATTATCCCAGGTGCCGGTAGATACGGTGATGGGAATCTCATAGGTATCCCCTTCTGCATTGATGTAAATGTTTCTGGCGAGGTGCTGGATCCAGCACATGGCAGCATCGATATTTAGCCGCTCAAATCGGGTACTATGCCCCCAGTACCTGTCTACAGAAACCTGTATGGCGTTAGGAAGGAGCAGGGCCGGAGAAATGGTCACAGGGTTGTTTGGGTCTGTGTTGATTTCTTCGAATTCTTCTGTACAGGAACCTGCCAGCACAAACAGACCCAACAACAATAAACAGGGTATAAACTTAAATCTTTTCATTTTCATTTTCTTTACCAGGTTGGAAATCGCTTAAAAGGATACATTCAGGTTAAAGCCAATATTTCTTGTGGAAGGCATTTCACCATATCCGAAACCTTGAGCGTTGCCGCCCTTGCCGTCAAACTCCGGATCCAGATGGGGATGATTTCTGAACAAAATTGCCAGGTTTCTACCCACTGCAGAAATCCGTACACTTTGAAGAAAAGTATTGGATAGCAGGGATTGAGGCAGACTGTATCCTAGTGACAGCTCCCGCAACTTGACAAAAGATCCATCAAAAATTCCGGATTCGTGGTAGGTTCTCGGATTCTGCGCATTCCAGAAAGGTTGGGCACCGACGATCACATCATTGGGCACATAAACCGGGCTTTCGTCCGTACCGACATTTTTCACGCCCTGACCGATGACACCCTCTTCCCGGCCAATTGCAGTTTCCACATATTGTCCGGTTTTACGAGCCAGGCCTGTTCCGACGTCAAACAGGTCTCCCCCCATACGGACATCTATCAATGAACCAAAACTAAATCCCCTGTAGGTAAAGGTATTTGACAACCCTCCTATCCAGTCCGGCTGAATATTACCCAATTGGAAAGTGCCTGCCTCTAACTGGGGAAGCCCATTGCTGTACACAATCTCGCCCTCAGGAGAACGCAGGTACCGTCTCCCGTAAAGAGTACCGTAGGGTTGTCCTATCCTGGCTTCGGAGGTAAGGCTGTTTTGGCTGCCAAGCGTATAGTTTTCAAGTCCTTCAGCAAGTTCTACCACGAGGTTTCTGTTTCTGGCAAAATTCAATGCCACATCCCAGTTAAGACCCCCGGCGTTTTGTAAAACGGATCCGGTCAACATCAACTCTACACCCTGGTTGGTGATTTTACCGGCATTCAAAATCTGGCTCTCATAACCTGATGCCCTGGATATCGCCACCGCCAGGATCTGGTTTGTGGTAGCCTGGTGGTAGTAGGTGAAGTCTAATCCTATCCTGCCATTCAGAAACCTCAGGTCCAAACCGATTTCCTGCCCGGTCGTAATTTCTGGTTTGAGGTTTCTGTTGGCGATCTCGTCAGACGCAGCATAGGTAGGCGTCGTTCCAGCCCACAATCCCTGTGAGGCAAACACCTGATTCAGCAGATAAGGATCGGCATCATTTCCTACCTGTGCCAAACTGGCTCTGACCTTGGCAAAGGAAAGGAAATTGCTCTGTACATTGAATAGATCTGTCAATACTGCGCTCAGGGCTACAGAGGGATAAAAAAAGGAGTTGCCATTAACGGGCAAAGTACTGGACCAGTCATTTCTTCCGGTTACATCCAGAAATATTGAATTGGCATACCCAAACTGGGCAGAACCAAACACACTATTCACCACCTGCTTCCGGATCTCACTTGATGGCACTACCGGACTGGCATAATTCCCCAGGTTATACAGGCCATCGATGGTCAGCTCTCTTACATTTACGGAGGACATTTGGTAATTATTTACCCTGTTGATCGCTCCGCCCTGCAGGTTGAGAGAAAACCCGTTATCCAGCATTTTATTATAGGTCAGGATAATGTCACTATTGGTTTCCTGACTGGTCACTTGTGTGTCTGTGTAGGCTCCCAGTATGCGCACAAAGTTTTTGGTCCTTTCTACACTGGTCACATCTGTTCTGCTGTCTGTCCAGAAATCTGTTCCGGAACGGACCATCACACTGAAATCATCGGTGAAACTGTAGGTAGCGGCGATATTTCCGACCAATCTATCCTTTTCGTTGGCATTGGGATACCGGTCCTGCAGGAAATAAGGGTTCGAAAAATATTCGTGCTGCCAGTTGGCGTAGGGATAATCATCTCCGGGACGGAAGGTTTCCCTCTGGATATCGTAATATTGCTCCCAGTTCTTCAGCTTATCAAAATCCGTGTGCCGGTGTGCCCAGATAAAATCAGAACTACCGGTATACCTTCTGTTGTCTGAGCCGGATTTTACATACTCGGCGTTTACAGTAAATTTAAGTTTGTCAGTAAAATTGTAACCCGCATTAAGTTTGAAGTTGTTTCTGTAATAGTTGTTGTTGTACATGATGCTTGACTGGTCCAGTCTGCCCATAGACAACCTGAAATTGCCCGATTCGTTGGCTCCTGCGACAGCCAGGTTGTGGGTCATGCTCCTGCCGGTTTCCCAAAATTGCTGAAAATTATCCGGTTGGGGCAAGAGAGGTTCCCTACCCGGAGCGCTGTACCAGAGTGGCACCTCGGTACCGTCCATAGGCTGGCCCCAGCTTTCATCCACGCCTGCAGTACCTCGGATTCCATCCGCGTCAAAGCCGTTTCTACCGTCAACATACCAGGTTCTGTATCCGATACCCCCCCCGTAGATATTCTGCAAACCCGGTTCAACAAGCGGCCTGTCGAAGGTCATGTTGGTATTGTATTCTACCCCTATCCCTTTAGATCCGGAACCATCTTTGGTGGTGACCATGATGACGCCATTGGCTGCTCTGGATCCGTAAAGTGCTGCGGCCGTAGCGCCTTTGAGTACATTTATTTCCTTTATATTGTCCGGATTGATCTCAGACAGCCCTCCGCCGTACCGTCTGTCAGAAGATTGTTCCAAAGGTACACCATCCAAAACCACGAGAGGCTGGTTATTTCCAGCTACAGAGGATGAACCCCTGATCACAATATGTGAACCACTTCCTGGCATGGAGTTGCTATTGATCTGTACACCGGCCACACGGCCGGAAAGGTTATTGGCAATATTCGGCTGGCGGGCATCTGCTATCTGGCTACCCTCTACCGCCTGTGTAGTGTAGCCTAACGCCTTCTTTTCGCGTTCCATTCCAAAGGCCGTAACGACCACCTCCGAAAGTGCCGTCTCATCCGGTAATAAAGAGACTGTCAATTCAGACTGATTTCCTACCTTGACTTCCTTTTTATCATATCCGATAAAGGATACTTCCAGTAAATTCTCTTCTGCTGACAGGGAAAGTGAAAATTCCCCATTGATATCCGTCGCAGCACCCTTGGTGGTTCCCTTTACCAGAATACTGGCTCCCGGAATTGGCTGCTTGTTTTCGTCAATTACCTTTCCAGATACCGACCGCTCCTGTGCAAAGAGCGGATTAATTACAGTCGATCCAATAAGAATCGTCAATCCAAGGAGGAGTTTGGCTATGCCGGTACTCCAGTCCTTTGCCTGAGTAAATTTTTTAATCATGTTGTAAATGGTTAATAAGTTAATATTTAAACCAGATTTTAAACTGGTAAGCCCAAGTGGTTAATTTTTGGGTGTTTTGAAAAGGCTATTGTGGGGTTTTATCAAACTAAAAAGTAATAATGGTTATTTTTAACCCATACTCTTTAATTTTCGATAAATATAAAACAGGAAACCGAATAAGAAAAATTTACCAAATTATTTTTTAATACATCTTAAAAAACGAAATTAATAATAATTATATTTATATTTATTTTTTTTATTATTTTAATAACATTTTAATTTCTTTAAAATTGTTTAACACATATTATAATAATAAAATTATCATTTATTTGAAAAAATATGAAATGCTATTTTTTGTAACAATACCAGCCTATAGGTTTTAATTTTAACCATTAAAAACATTTTTTTATTATTTTAAAATTTTTCAAGCTATTTTATACCCCTTTTTTATCTATTTTTTTGAAAAATTAATGAATTGGGATTGATTTACTAACCTAAAAAATATGTAATCCATTATTCAGTATAATATATTATATACTGTTATATAATCAGATTATTATTCTAAATTAATTGTAAAACAGGCTATTCTTCGGTGTCTGGTCCGCGTTTCCAGGGACTAATACAAACAATAGTCAATATAAAACGAAAAAGCCCAGGCTCAAAACGAACCCAGGCTTCTCTCAAAAAGGATGATACATTCTTTATTTTTCGAATTTTTGCTTCAGTAAATTTAATTTTTCTTCCATACTTTCCGCGTTGTTCCGTTTTGCAACATTCGGCTTCCTTACAGCCTTGCCGGCCGCCGGCTCCCGACTTGTTTTCGCAAATGGATCCGCTTTCATGCTCAATCCAATACGCTTTCTCGATACATCCACTTCCATCACGGTGACCATTACTTTTTGATTTACCGAAACCACTTCCTTGGGATCCCTGACAAACCTATCTGCCAGCTGACTTAAATGAACCAAACCATCCTGATGAACGCCTACATCTACGAAAGCTCCAAATTGCGTGATATTTGTAACTATTCCCGGTAATTTCATGCCTACCTTCAGGTCCTTCATTTCATTGATGGTCTCTTCAAACTGAAACACTTCAAACTTTTCCCTGGGATCTCTCCCCGGTTTGCCCAGTTCTTCAAGGATATCCTGAAGTGTAGGCAGCCCTACCTGTTCGTCTACATATTGCTGGAGTGGTATTTTCTGTACAAGACCATCGTCTTTAATCAGTTGCTTTACTGATACACCCATATCACTGGCCATACGTTCAATCAGTGCATATCTTTCAGGATGAACCGCACTACTATCCAATGGATTAACTCCATTTCTGATCCTCAAAAATCCAGCCGCCTGCTCGTAAGCTTTCTCTCCCAATCGGGGTACTTTCTTTATGTCTTCCCTGCTTTTAAAAGGTCCGTGTTCATTTCTGAAAGCGACTATATTTTGCGCGAGAGATGGACCCAGACCCGAAACATAGGTTAGCAGTTGTTTCGATGCGGTATTCACTTCCACCCCTACCCCGTTTACACAACTCATGACAGTATCGTCAAGCGCATTTCTGAGTGCGGTTTGATCAACATCATGTTGATATTGGCCTACCCCGATGGACTTGGCATCAATCTTTACCAGTTCTGCCAGAGGATCCATCAGTCTTCTACCGATGGAAACTGCTCCCCTCACAGTAAGATCATGGTCCGGGAATTCCTCTCTGGCTACGTCGGAAGCAGAATAGATCGATGCTCCGCTTTCATTCACCATGACTACCAATATTTCTGCGGGCAGCCCGATGTTCTTAATAAATAATTCGGTTTCTCTGCTAGCGGTGCCGTTTCCTATGGCTATGGCTTCGATGCCATGTTTTTCTGCAAGATATTTGACCAATGCGCCAGATTCGTGTGTCTTTCTTTGTGGCTCGTTAGGGTAGATGGTTTCACTCTGCAGCAATTGCCCCTGGGGACCAAGACAAACCAACTTGCAACCTGTCCGGAAGCCAGGGTCTATAGCCAGCACGACTTTTTCTCCCAAAGGAGAAGCCAGGAGCAACTGTCTCAGATTCTCTGCAAACACCCTTATAGCCTCCTCATCTGCCTTTTTCTTGGAATACAGCCGGATTTCGGTTTCCATCGAAGGTTTTAATAGTCTCCGGTAACTGTCCTTTACGGCCATACTTACCTGCAGGGCGCAGGAGTTGGACGCCTGCAGCACATTCTTCTCGATCAACTGGAGCGCATCTGCATCTGCAGGACCGGTATCCATCATCAAAAAAAGCTCCTTTTCACCTCTCCTCATGGCCAGAACCCTGTGAGAAGGGGCAGATTTGATGGGCTCTTCCCATTCAAAATAATCTTTATATTTTATCGCTTCCTGTTCTTTACCGGGAATTACTTTGACCGTGAATTTTCCCTCTTCTATAAATAATTTCCGAAGCTTTTTTCTTACATCAAGGTCTTCATTGATCCATTCGGCCATGATATCCCTGGCGCCCTGCAGGGCTTCCTCTATGTTGTTCACACCCTTTTCTTCGTTAACGAAGCTTTCGGCCAAAGCCTCCGGCTGACCGGTCTCCTGCGCAAATATCTGCAGGGCCAGGGGCTCCAGACCCTTTTCACGGGCAATCGTTCCCTTGGTTCTCCGCTTCGGTTTGTAGGGCAGGTAGATGTCTTCCAACAGACTCATGGTTTCGGCGGCCTGTACCCGGGACTCAAGTTCTGCGGTCAATTTCCCCTGTTCTTCTATGGACTTTAGAATGGCTTCCTTTCTCTTTTCCAGGTCTCTCAGTTGCTGAAGCCGATCCCGGATGGCGGCAACCTGAACTTCATCCAGGCTTCCGGTGACCTCCTTCCTGTATCTTGAAATAAAGGGGATGGTAGCGCCCTCGTCTAATAAGCCGGCTGTATTTAAGACCTGATCGTTACGTACACCCAACTCACTGGCTATCTTTGAATAATAGTTCAACTCTGACATGAATAAAAATTATTTACTGCTGGTTTTTAATTTCAGGCCGCAATTTAAGTCTATTTTCTCGTCGAGCATGGAAAAAACTGAAAATCCTCGATGCGGTTTTTCCCGTTTCAAGTGGTATATTTGTAGCTTGTATAAGACCTAAACCACAATGAAAGATAGCCAGGGAAAACTGTATAACCTCATCAATCTGGAAGAAATCAGCGGAGGAAGCGATGAGTTTATTGTCGAAATGACCAAATTATTTATCGATCAGGCCAGGAAGACCATTAGTGGTCTGAATGCTGCATTTGACGAAAAAAATTATACCGAAATAAAAAACCTGGCTCACCAGATCAAACCGAGCATTGACAATATCAAAATTGATATATTAAGCCCTATTATCAGAGAAATTGAGCAGCTGGCTGAGGCAGAAGGCCAGCCGGACAAGCTTTCTCCTTTGATAATGGAAACCAATACCGTGCTGGAAACAGTAATCTCCCAGTTGGAAACAGAGCTCGAAACAAGGAGAAAATAAGTGTCAGGGATAAAACGCCCGGAGCCTTCTTTCTACTATTCGAACATCGGCAGCTTTTCCCTGCTTCTCCAAAACCGAAGCCCTCAACCGGTGACAGTCCCCGGCGAGATAAGAATCAGGAAAGGATCTTACCGAAAGCGTAAGCAAGTGATAGGCACTGTCCAACTCGTCCTCTGAGCCGGACTCTAGAAGCGCCTTTCCTCTTTCGTAGTTGGACTTCCATTGCAAAGCTTCCGGACGCATCCTTTCTGCTTCCTGAAAAACCTCAAACGGTGGGATTTCGCCTGGTTCCTTTTTTGGCCTGATTTCAGGAACAGGTGCGGAAAAAAATGCAGCAATTGCGTCGAAGTAAGCCCTTGCTTCCAATCGATTGTATTTTTCCCTTTTAAGCCTGCGCTCTTCCCCGGGATGGGTGAAAAAAGATGCCTCGGCAATGATGCCCGGGATTCCGTAGGTTCCCCGGAGAACACTGGCCCCGGAATTTGAAAATATGGTATAATCCGAAACCAGGCTGAATGGCCCTTGATTTTCAAAGAGGGCATTCCTCAGGCGCTCAGCTACTATTTTTCCAAAATTTACACTTGCTGGATTTTCCAATGCACTACCATGAAAATAAACGATGGGAAAATTTACTGTCGGATCAGCAGTAGCATTGTGGTGAATGGAAACGAATATATCGGCATGGCTTTTCCTGGCCATCCTGCTACGGTCTTCCAGAGGAACAAAAGTATCGTCTGTTCTGGTAAGAACTACTGTGGCTCCGGCCTCCTCAAGCATTTCGGAGAGCACCAAAGCTACCCGTAGATTCACCCATTCCTCCCGCTCACCTGAAGGGCCTACCCGATATGAGTCTGTGGCTGCTGTACCGCCATGACCGGGGTCAATGCAGATTACTTTGCCGTCCAATGGAGGTACTGCTGAGAGGGCTGCCTTAGCCGGGTAATAGGAAACCAGGCTCCCAATGGCAATCAGCAGCAGCACGAACCCATGCCAAATTCCAGTATTGTTTTTCAAGCCTGATAGCGGCCCATCACACAAGAAATCTCGTTGACCAGAATATCGTTTCATGTCTAGCGGCTTTTAAGGCTCAAAGCGGCAACAGTATTAATCCTAAACGGACGAAGGTATATAATTGTCTACTTTACAGGTCCTTTTTCAATGGCCTGATCCCAAAATTATCCAGGCGGCAGACCATTGACAACCGCGGTGGCACGCAAGCAAGCGAACATCTTTAATTTTGCGCCTTGTCTCGCAATTCTTTAATTGATCTCCAGAACTTCTATCTCCGTTGCGGTCTCTGTCTCCACCTGCACCACCCTGGGCTTCATTTCTTCTCTGTTGATATCGGATATCCCCAACGGACTATCCAGGGGGATAAATGGGGCGATAACAATGGAAACAATGGAAGTCAGTTTGATGAGAATATTCATGGATGGCCCTGATGTGTCTTTAAACGGATCTCCTACGGTATCTCCGGTAACAGAAGCTTTGTGAGGCTCGGAACCTTTGTAATACATCTCACCGTTGATTTCCACTCCTTTCTCAAAGGATTTTTTGGCATTGTCCCAGGCACCACCGGCATTGTTCTGGAAAATACCCATCAAAACTCCGGACACGGTCACTCCGGCCAACATTCCGCCTAAAACTTCGTGACCAAAAAGAAATCCAACAATAATCGGAGCCAAAAGGGCTATGGCACCCGGCGCCACCATTTCCCGGATGGAGGCTTTGGTAGAAATCTCCACACATTTTTCGTAATCCGGCTTTTCGGTATAGTCCATTATTCCCGGCATTTCCTTGAACTGCCTTCTCACCTCATTCACCATGTCCATAGCTGCACGCCCTACTGCCGCTATTGCCAGAGATGAAAAGATAAAGGGTATCATGGCCCCAACAAACAAGCCTGACAAGACGTCTGCTTTGTAAATATCAATGGTAGAAATGCCTGATATACCTACATAGGCAGCAAACAGTGCCAGGGCAGTCAAAGCCGCTGATGCAATGGCAAATCCTTTACCGGTAGCAGCTGTAGTGTTGCCTACCGCATCCAGAATATCTGTTCTTTCCCTTACTTCTTTGGGAAGTCCCGACATTTCTGCTATTCCTCCCGCATTATCCGCAATCGGTCCGAATGCATCTATGGCCAATTGCATGGCCGTAGTAGCCATCATCCCGGCTGCTGCAATGGCCACACCATACAGTCCGGCAGCCATGTAGGAGGAGAAAATACCACCCGCAAGCACCAGAATCGGCAATACAGTGGACTGCATACCCACTGCCAGACCACCGATGATGTTGGTAGCGTGGCCGGTAGAGGATTGCCTGATGATTGAATTAACAGGCCCCTTGCCCATGGCTGTATAATGTTCTGTAATGATGCTCATCAGCGCTCCCACGATCAGTCCGATAAAAACCGCACCAAAAACCCCCATTTTTGTAAATGCTATGGAGTTTAACCGGGACATCACCAGGTCTCCCTCGGGCAACATGTAATCGATGACAAAAAAGGATGCCGCTACCGTCAACAAGATGGAAATCCAATTTCCCCTGTTCAGGGCTGCCTGAACACTGCCTGTCTCAGATGATATTTTTACGAATACTGTACCGATGATGGAGAAAACCAATCCCAGTCCGGCGATGACCAGTGGCAACAATACCGGGGCGATACCTCCGAAATTATCATTGCTGACGATTTCACGACCCAGCACCATCGAGGCCAGTATGGTGGCCACATAGGATCCGAACAAGTCAGCGCCCATTCCCGCTACGTCGCCCACATTATCGCCCACATTATCGGCAATGGTAGCCGGGTTTCTAACATCATCTTCGGGTATACCCGCTTCTACTTTACCTACCAGATCAGCTCCTACATCTGCCGCCTTGGTATAGATCCCTCCACCTACTCTGGCAAAAAGGGCGATAGATTCAGCTCCGAGAGAAAAACCGGCCAAAACCTCCAGCGCGGTCTCCATTTCGTGACCATTGACATCGCCTCCGGAGGACAATACAAACATGTGATAAAAGATGATGAACAAACCACCCATACCCAAAACGGCAAGTCCGGCAACGCCCAGGCCCATGACGGTGCCTCCTGAAAAAGACACATTTAAGGCTTTGGCAAGGCTGGTTTTAGCCGCTTCAGTGGTCCTTACATTGGCTTTGGTGGCGATTTTCATTCCAAGGTATCCGGCAAAGGCCGACAGTACGGCTCCGATAATGAAAGATACCGCGATGACCGGACTGGAATTGTCCAGCAAAGTACCTGACCAGCCGAGGATAATTGCGGCGATCACAACAAAATATATCATCACTTTCCATTCCGCTTTCAGGAAGGACATGGCTCCTTTGCCAATATATCCGGCCAGTTCCACCATATTTTGTTCGCCGGACGGTTGCCTGTTTACCCAGGCAGATTTAATGGCCATCACCACCAACCCAAAAATACCCAAAAAAGGGACCAAATAGAGAAATAATTGTTCCATATCAACTATTAAAGAAACACACAGATTTTTTAATTTCGACAAAGATATTATTATTCCCAATCCTTTCAAGGAAGAATTTGCAAAAGATACAATTGGCAATGCCATTACCTCAGATTGGCGCTTTTCTGATCAAAAATTCTGACTTTTTGGAGTAATTCAATGAATTTTTCAGGTTTTTTTAGCAAATTAACCCTAAACACTTATTCGGAAGACAGCCTTGCCTGTGTCCATCGCATTATTTTACCATTGGTCCATTTTGCATTAAAATTTGTCAGTAATTTCAAGCTAATTTGTCCCGAAGCTAATCCCACGTGCATTATGAAAAAACCGGTAGTTTATTTCTTTCATCTTCTTTCCTCCTTCTTCCTGTTCAGCCTTCCCCTTTACACTGCCTCTCCGCAGTCTGCAGATACACTAAAGCGAGAAGCTTTTCTGGAGCAGCTTCAACAATACAATCGACCCCATCCGCGACCTGATCAACGGACGAGAAATGTTTTCTCCTCCTTTGAAAGACTAAGCTTCCGGGACAGCACCTGGGAAGCCTGGCAGCAAAGGACAGGAGAATTACCTCCTGATTTTGACACCTTGCCCTCACTTCCATTCCTGCCGGATCCTCTCATCCTGAATGAGGGAGACAGACCTACCAGGGTTGAAAGCATGGATCAGTGGCATGAAAAAAGGGCTTGGATAAAAGAGCAGGTGAAACTTTTGCTATCCGGAACCTTTCCGGATCCTCCGGAAAACCTAACATCGGAGATCCTTTCCGAACACCATGAGGGTGAGATCAGGGTCCAGACGATCCTGCTGACATTTGGATCCCATGAAAAAGCACGCCTGACGCTCGAAGTGTTTACACCACCTGGTAAAGGGCCCCACCCGGTATTTATGAGTCAGTGGAACCATCGGGGATGGGTGCAGATAGCCGTAAGGAGGGGCTATATGGGAGTCATCTACGCTGGTGCTGATGTGTTTGATGAAACCATTCATTACCAGGAAGTATATCCCGGCTATGATTGGTCTGCATTGATGACAAGGGCCTGGGGCGCACAAAGGGCTGTGGACTACCTGCATACCCTTCCAGAAGTAGATAAAGACAGGATAGCGCTAACAGGGCATTCCAGAAACGCCAAGCTATCGATTTTGGCTGCCGCTTTTGACCCAAGGATCACAGCATTGATCAGCAGCAGCGGTGGCACTGGCGGAGAAATACCCTACCGGTATACGGATGAAAGACATGAAAACGAATCCATCGATTTTTTAAATTCCATCCGCCCGCAGTGGTTTCATCCCAGATTGCGGTTTTTCAACGGCCGGGAACACAAATTGCCCATCGATCAAAACTCCCTTATGGCTTTGATCGCTCCCAATTCCCTATTGCTGAGTTCTTCTATCCGGGAAGCCGGTGGTGGCGACCCCTGGGCCATCGAACAGCAATTCGAGTCCCTGAAAAAGGTATATGACTTTCTCGGCGTACCCGAAAAACTGGGATTGCGGTTCAGGGATGGGAAACATGCTGTTGCAGCCAGAGATATTGAAGGCTACATCGACTGGCTGGACATACAATTTGGTCGTTCCGACAAGAACTGGGAAAACAGGAGATATTATACGTATGACTTTACGCGGTGGAAGGATAATAGAAACCAGCTACACAACTCACCCAAACAACCCCATACGCTGGCCTCTCTGATAAAAAACGGTCGGACGATGGATCCCCCTGACTTTCTGGCCTGGCAGAAAGAGGTAAGAGAAGCACTTTCGTGGACGCTCGGAGTACAGCCAGAAGGAATAGCTGCTTCCCCAATTGAAAATTTAAGCAGCAAGAGTGACTACCTGGACCTGCTTCTTGACCGACCTACGGTGGACAATGGATTCAGGCGCAATATCGCGCCCTACAACGCACTGGGTGATTACCAACATGGAGCTTTATACCTGCCCGAGCAGGTACAGACTGACTATGGCAGGGAAAAAAATACAAAAATACCGGTGGTCATATACCTGCACAAATATACCAATACAGGCTTTGGCAGAGAGATGAACGAATTTATTGAAGGTTGCCTCGCAAAAGGAATGGGCGTCCTCACCATGGATCTCCTTGGTTATGGCAGTCGCATCGAAGAAGGTACCGAATTTTATGACCGGTATCCCGACTGGTCTAAAATGGGTAAAATGGTCAAAGACACCCGTGATGCGGTCAGGGCATTGGAGCAGTTGACATTTATAGACAAAAGTAACATCTATCTGGCAGGCTACGCTTTGGGTGGTACGGTAGCACTGATCACAGCAGCACTGGAGGACAGAGCGGCCGGGGTAGCGGTAGCTTCCGCATTTACGCCGTTACGGGAGGCCGGGCCAGAAATGGAGGGGATAAAGGCTTTCTCACATCTTTATGGCCTGGTGCCCAGGTGGGGATTATTCCTGGATCAGCCATCGGCCATGCCGGTGGACTTTCCGGAGATGCTCGGGGCACTTTTACCCAGACCCCTGATGGTGATCAGTCCGGAGCTGGATCGTCATGCCGATCTGGACGCCATCAACACCACCCTAGCCAATCTGGAAAAATTATCAGACCAGGTCGGAGCCGAATACAAAGGTATGCAGTATATACCAGGAGGATTTATCCGATTCAGTAAATCGTCACAAAATGAAATGATAGAATGGATTTACCAGCAGACAAAAAACAGCAATGAATAAGCCGAAATTTACCCTAGCCCTTATCGTAGGCCTGAGTTGCCTGTTTTTTTACAGTTCGGTAGCTGCGCGCCAGGGAATGTCCCTGGATGAAAGCCTATCTCTGGCGGTATTTGATGTGGATGCTACGCCGCCGGTGGGTAGTATGCTGGCATATGACCGGATGGAAAACAGAGACAACCTGGGCCTAAGGGCAAAGGGGATTATCGTAAGCGGTAGTGGGCTTCCCATTGTGCTCTGTGCTATTGATTGGATAGGAATAGCCAACGAAAGCCAGGATGTCTTCAAATCCCGCCTGGCAAAAGCTGCATCAACCATTCCTTCGCGGGTAGCCGTACATGCTGTACACCAGCATGATGCACCTATCAGTGATTGGTCGGCGGAAAAAATCCTGGTTGACTCAGGCCTGGATCCGCAGGCTTTTGACAGTTCATTTGACCGGGTATTGTTGGATCGGCTGGAGGAAGCCATCAAGGCTGCTTTGTCCCGTTCCAAACCCCTGACCCATGTCGGTACCGGAAAGGCTGAGGTAAGGCAGGTGGCCTCAAATCGCCGCATCTTAGGTCCTGACGGCAAAGTAAGCCATTTCCGTAGCTCTTCTACCAAAGACGCTGCTATAAGGGATTTTCCGGAAGGCCTGATAGACCCGGAAGTTTCTTTGATCAGTTTCTGGAACGGCGATGAGCCGCTGGCGGTACTGAGTTATTATGCGGTACATCCCCAAAGCTACTACCTGACGAAGATCGCCAATCCTGACTTTCCGGGAATCGCACGCTACATGCGCCAAATCTCCGTACCGGAGGCCCTGCATGTACATTTTAATGGTGCCGGAGCAAATATTGCTGCAGGGAAGTATAATGATGGATCAAAAATCAACAGGAGTCTGCTGGCCGAAAGGTTGGCTGCAGGAATGGAACAAGCCTGGGAAAACACCAGTAAACAAGCCCTGAACTCAGGGGATATTTTCTGGCAACAAGAACCAGTATTGCTTCCCGCCGACGAAAGCATTGCAGGTATTGAACAGGAGATGCACAGCCAAAATGCCCGTTGGCTCACCAATAACATGCAAAAGCTGGCCTGGTACAAGCGGCAGCAGATGGGCAGGAAGATTGACATCGGTTGTCTGACTCTGGGAGACACGCGGATATTGCATCTACCCGGAGAGTTGTTTGCGGAATATCAATTGGCCGCCAAGGCCGAAAGACCCGACCTCTTTGTTGCCATGGCTGCCTATGGGGATTACGGTCCCTTTTACATCGGCACAGCAGATGCATACCCGCAGGGAGGGTATGAAATCAATGCAAGTCCCGTGACTGCCGAATCAGAGTCTGTCATCATGACGGCGATCAAAAAACTGCTCCACCAGCCCCATCCGCAACAAGTATGGTCTAATCCTTACCTGCTGCGCACCGAAAGCGAAATTCCCCTCAAAACACTGGAGGAATGGGAAGCCAAAGAGAAAGGATGGCAAAACGATATGGCTTCGATCATGGGAACACTTCCATCCCGCGAAAATCTCATTGTACCACAACTTACCTATCTGGACTCTATTGCAGCGGACAATTTTACCAGATATCACGTTAAATTCAAGTCCGATCCGAGAAATGATGTTACCGCATACCTGTACCTTCCCCACCAAAGTAAAGACCGCCCTGCCATGTTGGTGCTCCACAGCACGGGTGAAGGTGGTAAAAAAATTGTGGACGGGGAGGGGCCTTTGGAAAACAGGGCTGTGGCCAGGGAGCTCGCCGGTAAAGGGTATGTCGTCATGGCGCCCGACTACCCCAGTTTTGGCGAACAAAAAAATCATGATTTTTCCAACGATGGCTTTCCTTCCGGTACGTTGCTTGGCGTATGGAATCACATGCGCTGCATTGATGTTTTGAGCGAGATGCCGGCAGTAGACCCCGATCGCATTGGTGTGATCGGGCATTCGCTGGGTGGCCACAATGCCCTTTTTGTGGCGGCCCATGATCCGCGGATCAAGGCCGTGGTGAGTAGCTGTGGCTGGACACCTTTCAGCTACTATGATATTGGCGATGCCGGCAGCAAAAAATACGGCGGCCGCCTTGGCCCCTGGGCTCAGGACAGATACATGCCCGCTATCAGAAAGCATCTGCCGGATGCCAGGCTGCCCTTCGACTTTACAGACATCATTGCCATGATCGCACCAAGGCCTGTTTTTACCAATGCCCCCGTAAAGGACAGCAATTTCTCGGTCGAAGGAGTTAAGCATGCCATTGCTCAGCTCAGGCCGGTGTACCAGTGGATGGGATTTCCGGAACACCTGCAAGTACGGTACCCCGATGCAGGCCATGATTTCCCGCCGGAAGTCAGAAAAGAAGCCTACGCTTATTTGGATGATTTCTTTGGATTTAGCAAGGTAAAAAAATATTAAACGAATAAACCGGGTCAAATTGCTACGGGATTAGTGAAAAACACCTTCCATTTGTGGAAAATTAGTTTCGATTTACCCAATTTAATTCAATATTGGACTTTCAAATTCCCATATAGATCAGATATTGTGGGTTCAAACCTGCCTGACGAGAGAAAGGCACAATGCTCTATATCTGCAAGGCCATAAAGAAAAGATAAAAACACATGAAAAGTACTGCCTGCTATACCCTTTTACTGCTTTTATTTACAGGTATTCAATCCTGTACAGAAGACAAATATGCTGGTCCCCTAAGTCCGGAAGCTTCAATGGCTACCTTTGATATGCACGAAGATTTTGAGGTACAGCTATTTGCTGCTGAGCCTCATATCAAAGATCCTGTAGATCTTGTATTCGATGAAGCGGGTACCGCCTATGCGATAGAAATGCCAGACTATCCCTATAAGCCAGAGGAAGGCCAGGGCAAAGGAGTTATCAAAAAACTGTTAGATGAGGACGGTGACGGGCAGATAGATGCCGCTGTCATTTTTGCTGAGGGAATAGCAGATGCCACCAGCCTGATGCCCTGGAAAGGGGGCTTGCTCGTCACTGCTGCTCCTTATATTTATTACATGAAGGACGAGGACGGAGACGGTGTGGCGGACAACAAAGAGATATTGTTCTCGGGCTTTTTTGAAAATAACTCGGAGGCACAAATTACTAACCTGCGCCTGGGTGTAGATAACTGGATCTATGCGGCAAATAACGGACAGAGAAGTGATGTAAAGTTCAGAAACAGTGCAGATACCGGCGCTCTATCGCTCCAGGGTATGGACTTCAGGTTTCGGCTGGACAAGGAACTGTACGAGAAGGAAAGCGGGACAGCTCAGTTTGGGCAAACATTTGATGATTGGGGCAATAAGCTTTTTACTCAAAATACGCTGCATATTCAACAGGCCGTCATTCCAGGCAGATATCTGGAAAGACACGGCCATTTGTCCAGTAAATCTGTAAACCAAAATATTTCCGACCATGATTTAGAAATGTTTCAAATGACCCCTCCCCCCTATTGGAGAGCAGAAAGAACCAGAAGAAGAAATAAACAGTACCAGGAGCAGGAACTTGACCGGGTAGAGTATGCTGAAGACCATTTTACGGGTGCTTCGGGGGGGACGATCTATGATGGTAGCGGTTTTCCCGAAGAATTCTATGGAGATCTTTTTACCGGCGATGTAGCGGGCAATCTGGTACACAGAGACCGTTTGGTGCTGGATAAAAATAGCCCCATCCTTGTGGCGCATCGGCCCGCTGAGGAAACCGAAAAGGAATTCCTGGCCTCCACGGACCCCTGGTTCAGGCCGGTAGGCTTTACAGTGGGACCCGACGGTTTTCTTTACCTGGTTGATTTTTACCGGCAGCATATCGAAACCCCGGTATCCATCCCAGATGACCTGAAGGAAGAAATGGATTTTATGAATGGTGAAAATCACGGAAGAATTTACCGCCTCGTTCCAAAATCCTCTCCCAGGCCAGATGAAGTAATTCCGGATTTTTCTCAAATGGATGCGGCGGATCTGGTCGCCCAACTGGCGCATGAAAACGGGTGGAACAGAACTACCGCGCAACGGTTGATCCTGGAAAACCCCAAACAGGAATATATTCCCCACTTATCGGAATTGGCCGGCAAAGACGACCCAAAAGCACAGGTTCTGGCCCTCCATTTGCTTAAATCGCTGGATGCACTGAGGGCCGGGATGGTGGCCGGTGCGTTAGCAAGTGATCATTGGGGACTGGTAAAAAATGCATTGATTCTCGCAGAAGATTTTCCTGAATTGAAGGAAGAAATCTCATCGAAAACAGCCGATGAAACACCAATTGTTGCGCTGCAGGCCATTTTAAGTCTTGGAAATTACGAAGGCAATCTCGCAGTTGAGAAATTGGCCGCTGCCTTGATAGATAAAGGCTCAAACAAATGGTTTCGCACGGCAATCCTCAGTTCGAATGCCGGCTCAGGAGTTGAAATACTTGAAGCGCTTAAAGAAAATCATGATTTCTTCGCAAGTACCGAGGGATGGAAAAATGATTATATCAAAGAGGTATCCCACATCATGGGCGCCAGAGGGGAGGAAGAAAGCGTTGACGCTTACGTCAATCTTCTGTCTTCTCTGGAGGAGGACAATATGAATCATTGGAAAAATATCGGACTTGAGCACTTAAAAGCAGGGCTTGAAAAGTCCAGTAAACGCCATTCTGAAAAGCTGGCTTTGATATTAAACAAACTCGAGAAAATAAATGATTACGCCGGATTTCCACTTCAGGAGCTGATGGCCAATCGTTAAGCAACACGATACATGCATAGAAGAATATTTATTCAAACCCTGCTAGGTTCCTCAGGATTGGTTTTATTGAATTGCGGAAGTCCTCAAAAAGAATACAGTCTGGAAGATATTACGGATTGCGACGATCTCAGCGGTCTGGATGAGGAAGAACTGGAGAAGAGGAAGAGCCTGGGATATGAGGAAGAGACCCCTGTTTCCGACAATCGCTGTGACAATTGCCAACTGTATCTGCCCCCGACTGAAAAAAGAAAATGTGGCGGCTGCCAGCTATTTAAAGGCCCCGTAAAACCCGGCGCTTACTGCACATATTGGGCACCCCGGGTGGAAAATGCCTGAAATCTTTTGAGGCTTGCAGGAGAACAATTACCTGACTGTCTTCGTTTTCCGTAAAAAAGGTAAATTATGGATAAGTCCCTGATCCCCGTCAGTCTGGTAAGTGGATTTCTGCTGGTATACGTTGTGGCAGTAGCGGTAAATCTGAATACAGCATTCATCCTGCTGATGTTTGCTGTTTCTCCGATCCTGATGATATGGATGGTAATAAAGGTTCTCAAAGCAGCTTTTGATCCAACGCATACCTTTGAGGAAAAATGGTATGAAGACCAGTAATGCCCTCTGCATTAAAACAGCCCTGGAATGGCAAAATAGTAAAGATTTTGATATCTTTAAGGAAACTATTTGCGCCAAAATAAAGCTGTTAGATGAAGAGATTAATTGCATTACTTGATTTTTCTGAATATTCCGTTCCGCTCATACAAATGGCCTACCAATGGAAGGTGCATTATGGGATGAAATTGGTCTTTGTCAATAGGGTACCAGGTATGATACCTACTGTAGCCGACAAGACCACCCGAAAGCAATTGATCAGCTTTGAAAAAGAAGAAGCAAAAAAGAATTTTTTGGACCTGTTGGATAAAACAAACCTGAACCATTCGGATGATATATTTCTAGCCATCGATAAGCCGTTGGTTCCGTTTTTGAAAACCTATCTGGAACCCAACGATGTGCTTTTTTTGGGTTTGAAGGGGACGGGCCCGTTAAAAAAATTCCTTATAGGCAGCACGGCCACCAATATCATCAATCAGTTGAACCATTTGTTTGTAGGCATTCCAAAAACCATCAATCGAAGTATCCCGGAGAAATTGGTTGTGGCCTGCCATCCCAAATATCCAGTTAACGAAATTGCATTAAAACGTCTTTTGGCGAGCATCGGAGACCATCTGGAGGAAGTAGAATGGCTAACTATCATCAGTGACCAATCTGAAGAGGAGGAAAGCCAGTCCTATTTGCAAAAGCTGTCCGGTAATTTCACCGGGAGTTGGACCCATCGCCTAAACATCTATATGGGAAAAGATGCCGTGAAGGAGATCAAATCTACATATGGGCATCAAAAGGAAATATTTATCGTCCTGCAGAAAGGGTCCAGAAACTTAAATGATCAACTTTTCAGAAAATTATTCATCAATGACCTGATTCATGATGGAAACACACCGCTTATTATCTTACCCTAATGAATTGGCTTGGCGAGCTTGCAGCAAACCCGTTTTATGAATTTGCCATAATACTGTTTCTGGCAGCACTTTTAGGCGGTGCAGGACAGCTGCTCCGGCAGCCGCTTATCGTTATGTTTATCGCGTTGGGAATCCTGGTAGGCCCCTCGGTTTTGGATGTGGTTTATTCGAAAGAAAACATCCATCTGCTGGCAGAGGTGGGCATAGTCATTTTATTATTTATAGTAGGTCTGAAGCTGGACCTCAGGATAATAAAATCCGTAGGTAGGGTGGCCTTATTAACAGGATTGGGACAGGTGCTCTTTACCTCCTTCATTGGATACCTGATTGGAATCGGCATGGGGTTTAGCCATATCCATAGTTTCTACGTTGCAGTTGCCCTTACGTTCTCAAGCACCATTATCATTGTCAAATTATTATCGGACAAAAAGGAAATTGATTCGCTACACGGGCAGATTGCAGTAGGCTTTTTGATTGTCCAGGATATTGTGGTAATTCTTGTCATGATCGTTTTATCCACCATGCGGCAGGAAACTGAATCTCCCTTGTGGCAAGCGATTTTGCAGACTGTTCTTTCTGGTGCGGTACTCCTCCTGCTGACCTGGCTAGCCATGAAATGGCTGATCCCCGGGCTCAGTAATTTTCTCGCCAGGTCTCAGGAGTTACTTGTGTTGTTTGCGATTGCCTGGGCAGTATCCCTGGCCTCCCTTGGCGAAGTAATGGGGTTCAGCGGAGAAGTGGGGGCTTTCCTGGCTGGCGTTAGTTTAGCTTCCTCTTCATTTAAAGAAGCAATAAGCAGCAGATTGGTAAGCCTGCGGGATTTTCTATTGCTGTTCTTTTTCGTAAACCTGGGTGCCGAGCTGAATTTTGATGTGATCGGCAATCAGGTGGGAACAGCTTTTGTTTTTTCTTTTTTTGTACTCATTGGCAACCCCATTATCGTTTTGATCATCATGGGCATAATGGGATACAAGAAGCGGACTTCATTTCTTGCAGGTCTCACCGTGGCGCAAATCAGCGAATTCTCTCTGATATTTGCAGGGTTGGGACTCAGTATCGGGCATATCAATGAGGAAGTAGTGGGGCTGATAACTTTGGTTGGCCTTATTACCATCGGTCTTTCTACCTACCTGATCCTGTATTCACATCCGCTGTATGAATTTCTTTCGCCGCTCCTGCGCATTTTTGAACGCAGGAAAATTATCGACCCCTTCATTGAGGATAAATCAGATAAGGCCTATGACTTGATTATCCTGGGTTTTGGCAGATTTGGAAGTAAGATCGCAGATATACTGGATCAGCAAAAGGAATTCAGGTACCTGGGAATCGATTTTGACCCGATGGTGGTACGACAGGAAAGGGAAGCAGGAAGAGATGTGGTTTTTGCCGATATGGAAGATCCTGAAATATTTCATCAAATCCCCTTTAAAACCGCAAAATGTGTGATATCAACAGTGCCGCTATTAGACCCCTCAAGGCATCTGGTTGAAACGCTGGTAAACAACGGATACGCAGGGAAAATCTACCTTACCGCGCTAAGAGCGGGCGATCTGGCTTTGTTTGAAAAAAGCGGAGCTGACAAAGTATTGATCCCACACCATATGGCGGCCACCCATTTTTACGAGTCCTATCTGCGTAAACAATTATCAGACAGGTCAAAATGACCCGTTGATACCTTTTAAATTACGTTTAAAATCTCGTAACCTGCTATCTCCATCAATGACCAGACATTCCAATCCGGCTATTTCCGCAAAATCCTCTAAGACTTCCGTGTCCAGGTTCTGGCTGAAGCAGGTATGGTGCGCACCGCCAGCTAAAATCCAGGCAGTGGCCGCAGTTTTAAAGTTTGGTTTTGGGCGCCACAGGCTGCGGGCCACCGGTAGCTCGGGAAGATCCCTGGGGGGAATGACCGCCTCCACTTCATTGATGACCAACCGGAACCTGTCACCTAAATCTATCAGAGATGCGTTGACAGCATCTCCCCCTCCTGCATTAAAAACAAGCCTTACCGGGTCTTCCTTTCCTCCTATACCCAGCGGATGGATTTCGCAGCGGATAGGTCCTTCGGCAAGGCTCTCGTCTACTTCCAACATGTGTGCGCCAAGTACCATTCCGCCCTGCTCTTCCAAATCGTAGGTATAATCCTCCATAAATGCATTGCCCCCCGGCAATCCGGTACCCATCACCTTCATCGCACGAACCAATGCCATGGTTTTCCAATCGCCCTCTCCCGCATACCCATAGCCCTGTGCCATCAGCCGCTGCACAGCGATACCCGGAAGCTGGCTCATCCCGTGCAGGTCTTCAAAGGTATTGGTAAAGCCACGGAACGATCCCTGTTCCAAAAACTGCTTCAATCCCAACTCTATCCTGGCTGCCTCCCGCAACGATGCCCTTGCTGCGCCTCCGTTTTTTAATGCATCCGCCAATACATACTGATCCTCATAAACGCCAATCAAATGGTCTACTGCCTGCGCATCTACTTCATTTATGTGGCCTACCAAGTCACCTACCCCGTAGGTATTTACAGAAAAACCAAAAAGCATTTCGGCCGAAACTTTATTGCCTTCGGTCACAGCTACCTGACGCATGTTGTCTCCAAATCGGACAAATTGAGCTCCCTGCCAATCGTGCCAGCCACAAGCCGCCCTACACCAATTGTCAATTTCCACACGTACCTTTTTGTCTTTCCAATGCCCTGCAACAACCTTTCGGGGGATTTTCATCCGTGTGCAGATAAACCCAAACTCCCGGTCTCCGTGGGCGCTTTGGTTCAGATTCATAAAATCCATATTTATGGTATCCCAGGGTAGTTTGGAATTGTATTGGGTATGCAGGTGCAGGAGCGGCTTATAGAGAATTTTCAATCCATTGATCCACATCTTGGCCGGAGAAAAAGTATGCATCCAGGTGATCACACCGATACAGTTTTTTTGGGCATTTGCCTGGGCAAATACTTCCTGAATCTCCACCGCAGTGGTAACAACGGGTTTAAATACCAGGTGAACCGAAATTTCTTCGGACGCATCCAATGCCGCAGCCATTTCCCTGGAATGGTTGGCTACCTCAGCTAGTGCCGCCTCTCCATACAGGTGCTGACTGCCTGTAATGAACCATACCTCATATTGGGATAAACTCTTCATGAAACCAATCTTATATTTTAAATGTCATAATTACACCTTAATTTTGAGAATTAAAATACCAATCGAAAAAATTTTCAGGTTCCACATAAATACAATATCGAAATTCAATATTTAATGCTCAATTTACGCCACTGTCAAAGAAATCCAGCGGCTCTGGAAATATTATTGCCGAAGCCATCCTTTTTTCGGATATTGAGCGCCATTGGCAGCAATTAAAAATACTATCCTTTTTGACGATGCTTAAACTGGCCCATTGTTTCCTATTAATGTATTTCGCCTATTCCAATGTTTTCGCTCAGATGGCTCAGGAATACCGAATAGTTACTGATATGGGCAATATAGACATTGAACTCTATTCGGATCAAGCTCCGGAAACTGTGGCAAACTTTCTCCGGTACCTAAGCAATGGCTTCTATAATGATACTGATTTTTACAGGGTTTGTACCCCCGAAAATGAAGCGGGTAGGGAAATAAAAATTCAGGTGATACAGGGGGGCATGGTTTCTGAGAAGAAACTATTCCCGCCCATAGATCTGGAAACTACCCAAAAAACAGGTTTACGGCATCAAAACGGCACCATTTCTATGGCGAGAAGTGGTCCCCATACCGCTCAGAGTAGTTTTTTTATTTGCATCGGAGACCAACCGGAACTGGACTATGGAGGAATGCGCAATCCGGATGGTCAGGGTTTTGCTGCTTTCGGTAAGGTGGTAAGAGGGATGGATCTGGTAAAACAAATTCAGGTGATGGAAAACACGGAACAGTACCTACAAAAACCGGTTGCAATCCGGCAAATTAAACCACTGGAAAACCCATAATTAGATGAGTCTGCAAATTAAAATTTGTCTTTTTTTCGTATTCGTACATTGTCATGTTTTTTTGGTAATGGTGTGGCGGATGGAGAAAGACCAGAATTAATGATCAATACCCAAACATGGGCGGCAGACGGATGGCTTGAGGTAGTACTTTAAAAAATTAGATTTTGAATAAGGAATGGATGAGTGTGACACCAACAAAAGACGAAAATTATGTCAGGTAGATATACAGAATTAAAAAGAGAATGTTACGAGGCCAATATGCAATTGCCCCAGCTCGATCTGGTGGTGTACACCTTTGGCAATGTAAGTGCCGTAGACCGCAAAGAAGCGGTTTTCGCTATCAAACCCAGCGGCATACCCTATGAGCAGCTTAAGCCAGAGGATATCGTCATCGTCGATTATGAAAACCGGAGGGTAGAAGGCGCCATGAGACCCTCTTCAGACACGAAAACCCATGCCTTTCTGTACCGGGAATGGTCGGATATCGGGGGAATTTGTCATACCCACTCCACCTACGCGGTATCCTGGGCTCAGGCGCAGATGGACATACCGATTTTTGGTACCACGCATGCTGACCACAATACCAGCGACATTCCCTGTGCAGCACCAATGGCCGATTCCCTAGTTGCGGGAGATTACGAGCATATGACGGGACATCAGATATTGGATTGTTTCGAACAGAAAAAAATCTCCTACAAGGAGGTGGAAATGGTACTGATCGGCAATCATGGGCCCTTCACCTGGGGAAAGGATCCTGCCAAAGCAGTGTACAACAGCCGCGTATTGGAAGAAATCGCCCGCATGGCCTACCTTACCCTGCAGATCAATCCCAACGCACCAAGACTTAAACCAGCATTGATCAAAAAACACTACGACAGAAAACACGGTAAGGAGGCTTATTATGGACAAGAAGGCTAACAAACAAAAACCTCCGGAGCAATGCTCCGGAGGTTTTAACACTTAAAAAACCACCAACCTTTAATTAAATCTAATCAATTGCTCTTGCGAACAACAGCATTTAATTTATCTGCCAATAAATACATGACAGGTACTATTACTAACGTCAAAAAGGTCGCAAAGGTTAACCCAAATATCACCGTCCAGGCCATGGGGCCCCAGAAATCTGCATTGTCTCCACCAATGTAAAATTTCGGGTCAAAAGAGGACAGCAGACCATAAAAATCAATGTTCATTCCCAGTGCCAGTGGGGTCAAGCCCAGTACTGTGGTGATGGCGGTAAGCAATACGGGCCGCAACCTGATTTTTCCTCCCTGGATGATGCTATCGAGCAGATCCTCTCTGCTCAGAAAACCATCCTCCGGAATGTCCAGTTCCTCTCTTTTTCTCATCCTGACCAGGTTGGTATAGTCTATCAATACAATTGCATTGTTTACTACAACCCCGGCCAGTGAAATGATGCCGATACCGGTCATGATGATCACAAAATCCATATTAAAGGCCAGCAAACCCAGAAACACACCTATGGTGCTGAATACCACGGAAGCCATGATGATAAAGGGTGTAGTCACCGAGTTGAATTGGGCCACGATGATGAGAAAAATCAAAGAGATGGAAATGATCAGTGCCCTGGTAAGAAATTCAGCAGATTTGGCTTGCTCTTCCTGTTCTCCTGTGAAGCTGACATCGATACCTTCCGGAACCTCGAAATCCTGCATCAGTTGCTTGATCGAGTTGTTGATCTCTGTAGCATTAAATCCATCATTGACATTGGAAAATAAGGTAATCACCCTTTCCAGATCTTTTCGCTTTACCGAACCATAGGTCGAGCTGTATTCCAGGCTGGCAACTGAGGATATGGGTATTTCTTTCTGATTGCCGAATTTATCCCGGAAGCTTATTTTTTTATTCAGTAAAGTACCTATATCGTAGCGATATTCGTCTGCCAGGCGCAATTGGATTGGGTAATCGTCTTCTCCCTCTTTAAATTTGGAAACCTCCAACCCAAATAAAGCGGTACGCAATTCATTGGCTATGGTGGATGTAGACAGGCCAAACCTTCTGGCCTTTTCCCTGTCGATATCGATGATCAGTTCGGGATTACCCAGCTCAAGGTCTGTCTTTAATTCTTCTATACCCTGTATACCAGACTCGTTGATCTCCTCGCGCATCTCATTCACATAGGTGATCAATTGCTCAAAATTCTCACCACTGACCTCAATATTGATGGGCTTTCCTACGGGAGGACCGTTTCTTTGTTTGTCCACGGTCACCAGCACTCCGGGATATCCTTCCGCCAGGTTTCGGATCTTCTCCATGACTTCATTGGTATTCACCCCTTCGCGAAACTGGTACTCTACAAATCCAATGGTGATCTTTGCCTTGTGGGGTGTCTTGGCCTGGCTGGGCCCCTCCAGTGGATCACCGGTACCCTCTCCCACTTGTGTAATGACCGACTCTATGATATTGTCATATGGCTCCAGCAATTCGAATAAATCATCCTCCAACTGATGTACAAAATCATTGGTGGCCTCGATATCTGTTCCTATCGGCTTCTCCATGTAAATGCTTACCAGAGCTGGCTGATTGTCGGGAAAAAAGAGCACTTTGGGAGCCCTTACAACTAACAGCACCAGCGATACCAACAACAACAACACCGTGCCGCCAAAAAACAGGTAGGGCTTGGATCCACTCAGTGCAAAGTGAAGGGTCTTCTCATACAGATTTTCAAGTTTGACCAAAAACACATTTTGAAACCAACGGATCGCACTTCTAAGGGCAAAGACGTTAAATATTGTCAGAAGCGCTCCTAAAAACAGCAAGTTTCCCAGAGCCATCCAGCCGGCAAAATAGCAGATGATCGCCATGGAAGTCAGTATTGCTGCCACGATCATGGGCTTTTGCACCGGTTTTCGTTTGTCCACATCCTGTACTTTCATGTACAATGCGGTGAGCACCGGGTTAATCACCAATGCTACAAATAAAGACGACGACAAAACAATAATCAGCGTGATCGGAAGATATTTCATAAACTCCCCAATGATGTCGTCCCAAAATGCGAGCGGCAGAAATGCCGCCAGCGTGGTAGCTGTAGAGGTAATGATCGGCCATGCCACCTCGCCTACGCCTTCCTTAGCAGCACGTACTGCAGATTTACCCTCCTGCATGAGCCGGTAGATGTTTTCGACGACGACAATACCATTATCGACCAGCATCCCCAGGGCAAGAATCAGCGAAAACAATACCATCAGGTTCAGGGTAACGCCCAGCGAGTTGAGCACCAGAAAGGAGATAAACATGGAAAGCGGAATAGCGATACCAACGAACAGGGCATTCCTGAATCCCAGGAAAAACATCAGTACCAGTACCACAAGGATCACGCCTGAGACAATGCTGTTTTCCAGATTGTCTACTTGTGATCGGGTAGCTTTAGACTGATCATTGGTAATGGTCACCTCCAGATCTTCCGGAAAACGGTTGATTTTAACATCTTCTATCAGTGCTTTGATTTTGTCTGAGGCGTCCAGAAGATTTTCACCGCTTCTTTTTACCACATTGATGGTTACCACCGGAAGTTTATTACTTCTTGCGTAGCTTTCCCGCTCTTTGTAGGTATCGTTTACAGAGGCCACATCTCTCAGGTAGACGATCTTGTTATTTTCCGTTTTGACAATCACATCCTCCAATTGCATGGGATCGGTAAATTCACCGGCAATACGTAAAGTCCTGCGGAAATCTCCGGATAAAATATTTCCTCCTGAAATGGTCACATTCTCATCCGATACGGCAGCAGAAATATCCGAAAAGGTGACCCCGTTGGCCTCCATTTTATAAATGTCTGCATTGATCTGTATTTCCCTTTCGATCGTGCCGCTCAGGTCTGCACTGGAAATCTCTGAAAGCTTTTCGATCTCGTCCTCCAGAAACTCTCCGTATTTCTTGAGTTCCTGCTCGGTATAGTTGCCGGAAATATTGACATTCATGATAGGAAACTCCGAGGTATTGATTTCCAATACGTCCGGATCCCTGTCCAGGTCAGAAGGAAGTTCGCTTTTGGCCTTGTCTACCGCATCCTTTACATCCTGAAGAGCTTTGGAAATGTCAACGTTGGGATTAAACTCTACTACGATGGAGGAAAAATCCTGGATGGAAGTGGAGCTCACATCCTTGAGGTTGTTGATAGATTTGAGCTCCTTCTCTATAGGTCTGGTAATCAGGTTTTCCATATCTACCGGAGAGTTTCCCGGATAGGCAGTACCCACATAAACCGTGGGTATTACGATTTCCGGAAAACTTTCCTTGGGCATGGTCCGATAGGCATACATACCCAGAAACGTAATGATAAAAGTCAGGATGACCACGCTGGTCCGGTTGTTTACCGAAAGCGTTGAAATCCCAAATTCCCTGATCAGGCCTTTTTTTGGTGTGTTTGATGTATCCATAAATGCCCTACGATGCGATGTTTACATTAAAATTATCTCCGACTTCCCTGAAACCCTTGTCTACCAATGTTTCTGAGCCATCCAATCCTTCCAGAATCTCTGTTTCCCCTTTAAAGGTCATGCCCCTTTCCACATATTTTTTCCGGGCCATCCCTTCTTCGACTACAAACACATAGCTACCCCGGTTGTCCTGAAGGATCAGATAGGTTGGTACTGTTACTGCCTCCGGATTTTCGTAGTCCTTGATATTCAGGACAGATAGCATGTTGGGTTTTACCAGGTCCATTCGCGGGAGGAATACTTCTACTTTAAAGGTGCGGTTATCAGGATTGATGACGCTTCCTATCGCGGTCACCTTGGTTTTCAACGACTTGTCTATAGAGGGAAAGCGGATATTTACCGAATCGCCTCGCTCCAGGATCCCGATGTATCGCTCAGAAATGTCGCCTTCAATGAAAAGGTCGTCCTCACCGATCAGGTTAACGATAGGACTTCCCGGCTGCACCAGCTCACCCACACGAACGAGCAACTCTTCAACTGTGCCATTGAATGGAGCTCGCACTGTAGTTCTGTCCCGCTGCAATTCCAGTGAGGCCAGGTTTTTCTCCAGTGTCTCCAACCGGTTTTTGGCTTCCAGGTATTGCATTTCGGTACCGATCTGCTGTTCCCAAAGTCTTTCCTGCTTTTCAAATACAGTCCTTGCCAGTTCCATCTGCGTTTGAATTTCTGCGATGCTCCTATCTACCGATTCGGCATCAATCCTTGCAATCACCTCGCCCTTCTTTACAGACATGCCTTCACGGGTGACGATCTCTTCAATTCTTCCGGATAGCTCTGCACTGATATTGACATTCTTTTTGGACAATACCGAACCGGTAACCTCTACAAAGTGCTCAAAATTACCGCGGTCAGGCTGTGCAGTAGTGATCAGAACTGATTTTCGTTGATTTTTCCTGAATTCGGGATCCAGGCGGGATATTTCTTCCTCCAACTCCTCAATTGAAACCTTTAAAGCCGCAGCTTCTGACTTAAAGGAGTCCAGTTGTTTCTTTTTTTCTGCCAGCTCGTCTTTGGGCTCGGCGCAGGAAAATGCCCCGGTCAGCAGGGCCAGTGTCAAAAATTTGATGGTATTTTTCATATAATTGTGAGGTGTCTTTCAGTTTATTTTAATATTCCCAGTGCTTTTTCCAAATCCACTTTCGCGATAAACGCGTCATAAAGGGCCGAAAAATAATTCGTTTCAGCTTCCTTGAGTGCAGTATCGGCTTCCACCACCTCGAGGTTTGAACCTACCCCTTCCTGATACTTTATTTTTGCCATATCAAATACCTCCATGGCCATATCCCTGTTTTCCCGCTGCACATCCAGGGCCTTCAAGCTATTCGTAAGGTTTTGCCGGGCCTGAAATTTCTCCAGAGCAATATTCTGAAGGGTAAATTCCTTCTGTACTTCCAGCTGTCTGAGCTGAACCCTGTTCTGCTGAATTTTGTACTTCTTGGTCAAGCCATCAAAAATGGGGATCTGTAGAGTTACTCCAAGTATGGAACCCGTGAACCAATCACCCGACCAAAGATTGGAAAAGCTTCCCCCAAAAGCATTTCGCTGGAATGTATAATTGGCATCAAGCCGTGGCATGTATTGAATTTGATTGTTTTTTAAATCCAGCGTGGCGAGTTCGTAGTTGGTATTGATCTGTTCTACTTCTACCCTTGGCTGACCTTCTTCCATGAGCAAGCGGTCTGCATCCAAAAGGCTTTCGAGTGCCGTAATTTCGTCTACCAATTGAATATCCTGATCTTCAGGCATACCCATTTGTAATTTCAACAATCGCAAGCTAACCGTTTTAGCAGTTGAGGCCTTGTCCAATTCTGTCTGTATGTTGTTCCGTTGCACCCTGATCCGGGTAACATCGATTTTCTCTACAAAACCCTCATCAAATAAAATTTGTGTCTCTCTGAGTAAGGTATCAATCCGGCCCAGGTTGGCCCTTACCAGGGTTTCTCGTTCCTCACTTACCAGTACTGAATAGTAGGCCTTCTTTACGTTTTCGATCACCTCCAGTTCGGTAAATTCCCTATCCACCTCTGCCAGTTGCTTGTAGGTTTTGGCGGCCTGTAGCCCGATAAAGTAGGAGCCGTTAAAAATCATCTGAGACACGGTGGCCGTCAGCCCTGCCGAATATTCGGGAGAAAATTGAACCCCTATAAATTCTCCTTCAGGGGCATCCGGATCGAAAAACATCGCTGGAAACGGTGAAATGGGAACGATCAGGTTCTTGGTCGCACTCACACTCGTATTGATTTGCGGCAGGCCTTCTGCCCGTCGCTCGCCTACAAGGCCTCTGGCAGCCTCAATCTCCAGCCTGGCATTTCTCGCATCTGCATTATTTTCTAAAGCATAAGTGACACTCTCCTCCAGCGTAAAAGGGATTTCCTGAGCCTCTGTCGTTGTAAACCAATAACCATTTAGCAAAATGCTTATTGATAGCATTACAAATTTTACCTTCATAAAATTAAGATTGGTGGATTGCTAACTTTTTGTAATAATTGGACCTGCCCTTCTCAGTCAGGATCCCGTGAATAAAATGATCGACGATTTGCAGGTGGTATTCCAACATGCTGTATTTGCCGCCAGGAACATTGCCCGTAAAAGCACTGGTAATTTGCTCCAATCGCATAAAGGCAAGAATCTCCGAGTTGATCTCTTCTCTGAAATCACCCGACTGCTTGCCTTTCTCCAGTACCTCTACGATTCCTTTCCAGGCATGATCTCTCTTAAAATCCTCCAGCTTTTTCCAACATTGGGGATAAAAACGCTGAATTTCATGCATCACCAAAGGATTCATACTGGAAAACCTCTCCCGCAGGTACCTGGTCATCCGCAGCAAATGATCGATCACCCCTTCGTCTTCTTCCATCATCTGATCGAAAGCACATTCATCTTCTCTAAGGGCTATCTCAAAAGCGGCATTGACCAAATCCTCTTTGCTGGAAAATTCTTCGTAAAGGGTTTTTTTGGACATACCTACCTGTCTCGCGATTTGATCCATGGTCACCGCCCTGATTCCATATACCATGAACTGCTCCAATGCTACCTGAATTATTTTTTCTTTTGCTTCCAAATGTATTTCAATAAACATCCTGCCAAAAAACTCCGGAAACTTTTAAAAGGTTCAAAGTTTCCGCAAAATTAAATGAATTATTTTCTCTATTCAACAAAAGATTTACTTAAACGCAGCTTATAATTCGCTTACTGCTCAGAACAAACTAAAAAAAGCTAAAAAACAGCTAGGAGAAAGAAAAGATATCGATTCATACCAAATGGAAAAGTCGCTCATGCCTGTCCTGAAATGAACAGCTCCCGGCCCGGCATATCCGAAAACGGACAATCCAGAGGTCACTTGCTTGTGTTTATCCTACAAATTGCCGGTAGATTTAAAAAGCAATTTCTTACCTTTGTGCTTTCTAAAAAGCTACTGCCTCGTCTATGAAAATTATCTTTTTTCAATCTGCTGACAAAACCATTTATGCCCTTCAAACCCGGCTGGAGCTGAAGGAGGAAGCCCTGCAAAAATTATCCTGGCTTTTCGGCGCTGCCACCTGGCTCAATCAGAACAGTCTGGTTGGAGAATTTGTAGGCCCCAGAAAGGAAATGGTCACTCCCTGGTCTACCAATGCGGTAGAAATATGCGAAAACATGGGAATCAGCGGCGTACTGAGAATTGAGTTCTTCCTTCCATGGACTTCCGGATCCACGCTTGATCCGATGTTGCAGCGCAAGTATGATCGGTTGGATCAGGACCTGTTCTATATAGACAAAATGCCCGATCCAATTTTGTTGATACAAGATATCGCAGCCTACAATGAAAAAGAAGGCCTTGCCCTCAGCAAAGAGGAGATAAATTACCTGGAAGGGATAAGTAAGGCCATGGAAAGGCCCCTCACCGATAGCGAGGTATTTGGCTTTAGCCAGGTAAATTCAGAGCATTGCCGGCACAAGATCTTTAACGGAACCTTTGTCATTGACGGAGAGGAAAAACCTTTTTCGCTTTTTCAACTCATCAAAAAAACGGCACAAACCCATCCAAATGCTATTGTTTCGGCATACAAGGACAATGTGGCCTTTGTGAAAGGTCCTAAAGCACTGCAGTTTGCGCCTGAAACCCAGGACAAATCTGATTTTTTTGGGCAAAAGGAAATTGAAACCGTACTTTCTTTAAAAGCAGAAACACATAATTTCCCTACTACCGTAGAGCCTTTCAACGGAGCTGCTACAGGTTCGGGCGGGGAAATAAGAGACCGAATGGCCGGCGGAACGGCTTCCATACCGCTCGCAGGCACGGCAGTTTACATGACATCCTATCCCAGAACCGCTCCGGATCGCGAATGGGAGAAAGCTCCGGAACCGAGGAAATGGCTGTACCAAAGCCCGGCGGAGATCCTGATTAAAGCGTCTAACGGAGCCAGCGATTTCGGTAACAAATTTGGACAGCCACTGATCTGTGGGAGTTTGCTGACTTTCGAGCATGAAGAACAGGGTAAAAATTGGGGATTTGATAAGGTCATCATGCTCGCCGGTGGTATTGGTTTTACCAGAGCACCCTATAGCCTTAAAAAATCGCCGACAAAAGACAACAGTATCGTATTGATGGGTGGTGACAATTACCGCATCGGGATGGGCGGAAGTGCCGTTTCCTCTCTCAACACCGGTGAACTCAGCAATGCCCTGGAGCTGAATGCCATACAACGCTCCAATCCTGAAATGCAAAAGCGGGTCGCCAATGTGATCCGTGCAATGGCCGAAAGCGAGGATAACCCCATTATTTCCATTCATGACCATGGGGCGGGAGGCCATCTGAATTGCCTTTCCGAACTCGTAGAAGAAACTGGTGGAACGATACACCTGGACAAGCTTCCGGTAGGAGATCCCACCCTTTCCGCCCGGGAAATTATAGGAAATGAATCTCAGGAACGTATGGGGCTGGTGCTGGAAAAAAGCAAACTGGACAAGATCAGGAATATTGCTTCGCGGGAAAGGGCGCCATTTTATGAAATTGGTGAGACCACCGGGGACCTGCACTTTAAATTTGAAAACGGTCAGACGGGCGAAAAACCCATAGACTGGAGCCTGAACCACATGTTCGGTTCCTCTCCCAGGACAATTTTGGAGGACCAGAAGCTCAACCCAGATTTTGCCCCGCTCAGTTATGAGAGAGATCAAATCGAAGAATACCTGAATCAGGTGCTCCAATTGGAAGCCGTGGCCTGTAAGGACTGGCTAACCAATAAAGTAGATCGATCGGTAACCGGAAGGGTAGCCAAACAACAGAGCACGGGGCCCCTGCAATTGCCCTTGAACAATGTAGCCGTAATGGCCATGGATTATTCCGGAAACAAGGGCATTGCGACCTCTATCGGCCATGCGCCTGTAGCTGCCCTGGCCAACCCAGAGGCCGGTTCCAGACTGGCCATTGCAGAAGCACTGACCAACCTGGTATGGGCGCCACTAAATGGAGGATTGAAGGCGGTATCTTTGAGTGCCAACTGGATGTGGCCGGCCAAAAATCCAGGCGAAAATGACCGCCTTTACCGGGCCGTAGCAGCAGCCAGCGATTTTGCCATACAGTTGGGCATCAACATTCCAACCGGCAAAGACTCCCTCTCCATGACACAAAAATACCCCAATGGCAAAACAGTGTATGCTCCGGGTACGGTCATTATTTCTACCGTAGGGGAGTGCGATGACATCAGAAAAGTGCTCTCCCCTGCCATCAAACCGGTTTCGGGATCAACCCTGCTTTACATCGACTTTTCCAGTGATAAATACGGTCTGGGAGGCAGCTCATTTGCGCAAGTGTTGCATAAAATTGGCCTGGACACCCCGGACATTAAAGATGAAATATACTTTGCAAAGGCTTTTGAAGCCATACAGGAATTGATCCATCAGGGAAAAATTTTAGCCGGCCATGATATCTCCTCGGGGGGACTGATCAGTACCCTGCTGGAGATGTGTTTTCCAAACGAACACAGCGGACTGACCATCCACCTGGAAAACCATCCTGAAAAAGATCCCGTAAAGGCCTTGTTTGCGGAAAATCCGGGAATAGTGATCCAGGTAGCATCAGAAGCTGACACCGCTGCCTTCCTGAAGAAAAGGGGCATCAGCTACTGCCCCATTGCCTCTGTACAGGATACAGGTAAAATTGTAGTTCGCGCAATAGAAAAAACCTGGGACATGGCCACGCTTCGTGACACCTGGTACCGGTCTTCCTATTTGCTGGACCAGCAACAATCAGGTAAAGAACTAGCGCTCAATCGATTTGAAAATTACAAAAAACAGCCATTACGGTTTATTTTCCCTGAACACTGGAAGGGAAGCTACGGATCACTGGACATCGATCCGATTAGAACAAAACGCTCCGGTATCCGGGCTGCCATCATCCGGGAAAAGGGGGTGAATGGTGATCGTGAAATGGCGTATTCCCTTTGGCTCGCCGGCTTTGATGTCAAGGATGTGCATATGACTGACCTGATTTCCGGAAAAGAAAATCTGGAGGATGTGAACATGATCGTTTTTGTGGGCGGATTTTCCAATTCGGATGTGCTGGGCTCCGCCAAAGGATGGGCAGGTGCATTTTTATACAATGAGAAAGCCAAAAAAGCATTGGACAGTTTTTATGCGCGAAAAGACACCTTAAGCCTGGGCGTTTGCAACGGTTGCCAACTGATGGTAGCGTTGGACCTGGTAAACCCCGAACACAAGCAAAAAACAAAAATGCTGCATAACGATAGCCATAAGTTTGAATCTGCCTTTGTAAATGTGAGCATCCCTGAAAACAAATCCGTGATGCTGGGATCACTTTCCGGACTTCGTCTGGGCGTCTGGGTAGCGCATGGGGAAGGAAAATTCTGCCTTCCCATGGAAAAATCTTCCTACCACATAGGCATGACCTATTCCTACGAGAGCTATCCGGGCAATCCGAATGGTTCTGACCATGGCGTGGCTGGCCTGGCCTCCAGTGATGGAAGACATCTGGCCATTATGCCTCATATAGAAAGGTCTCTTTCGACCTGGAACTGGCCCTATTTTCCGGAAGGAGAGCAATCGGGACCACTCAGCCCCTGGATATTGGCCTTTGTGAATGCCCGGAATTGGGTAAAAGCACAACAGTAGTTAATGCATAAATAATTATCATTTTGGCCCGGACCGTGGTGGAAGCCTTGTTCGGGCCATTTTCGATTAGCAGCCTCTCTGTTTTTTGTAGCCAGGATATTTTTTGATAGTAAACACCCGGATAATCCATTTTTTTACCGACAAGAAAATGTTCAGCGTTTGTTTACAGGTAAATACCAGGGAAAGCAGAAAAAGTACTGTACTGTCGGAACTATGATGTATAAACATTAGTTGTTTGTACATTGTATACGAGGCCCCGAAACAACTTTTGTTTAAACAGCGATACATTTATTTTGTTTCAAACATAAACCAACTAAAAACATGAAAAATCAACCGTTATTGGAAAAATTGAAAATGGCTGACCTGGAGCTAAGCAACCGGGTGGTAATGGCACCCATGACACGCAGCAGGGCGGATAATCCTGAGAATGCGCCTACCGAACTTCAGGCTACCTACTATACCCAGCGGGCCGGAGCGGGTCTTATCATCACCGAGGGCGCTCAAATATCAAAACGAGCTGTGGGCTACATCAATACGCCAGGGATACATTCAGCCGAGCAGGTAGCTGGTTGGAAAAAAGTAACATCGGCAGTACACGAAAAGGGGGGTAAAATCTTTATTCAGCTATGGCATGTGGGTCGAATCTCACACCCCGACTTTCACGATGGAGCATTGCCCCTGGCACCTTCGGCTATAAACCCCAAAGCCAAAGCTTTTACCCCAAAGGGATTTAAAGACACGGTAACTCCGAAGGAAATGAGTCTGGAGGAAATCAAAAAAACGATTCAGGATTTCAGGTTGGCCGCCAAAAATGCCTGGGCGGCCGGTTTTGATGGTGTAGAAATACACTCCTCTAACGGCTATTTGCTTCACCAGTTTTTTAACCGGACTTCAAATATCCGGATGGACGAATATGGTGGCAGCATTGCTAACCGCACCAGGATCCTGTTTGAAATCATAGAAGCGATACGGGAGGAAATTCCGGAAAACCGCATCGGCCTGAGGTTAAATCCATCCCTACATGGACTATTTGGCATGACCATGGACGAAGAGACCATTCCTGCCTTTGATCATATTATCGAAAAGCTCAATTCATATGATCTGGCCTATCTGCACCTTTCTGAGCCCTTTACCGATGTTTCAGAACTTCCTTTCGCAGTGCCAAACATTGCAGAGCGTTACCGTCCTGTATACAAAGGTACACTGATCATCAATGGAGGATTTGACCGCGAAAAAGGCAACCGCTTTGTTTCAGAAGGGCTGGCTGATGCAGTTGCCTATGGCAAACCATTCATTTCCAATCCAGACCTACCGGAGCGGTTTCGACTGGAAGCACCACTGGCAGAATGGGATCAGGACACCTTTTACACGCCCGGTGCAAAAGGATACATTGATTATCCAGAACTGGAAGTGGCCGGCAAAGACCAATAATATACTTCTAGAAACAGCAGAGGAACCATCCCTTTCGGGGATTGGTTCTTTTTTTATTCAACAACCAATGGACGAAAACCTAAACTAACGCCAGCCTGTACCTGCTTGTGGAACGACTGGTTTTTTGAGATTATGCCTGCAACTACACCTTTTTCGATACTAGATTTAGCCATTCTTAGAGATGGTCATGATGCCGCAGATGCCTATTCCAGAAGCCTGGACCTGGCCAGGCATGCAGAAAGATGGGGTTACCAGCGATTTTGGCTGGCCGAGCACCACAACATGCCCCACGTAGGAAGTGCTGCTCCGACTATTCTGATGGGCTATATTGCTCAGGGCACCGAACGCATACGGGTAGGTTCCGGAGGCATCATGCTTCCTAACCACAGTCCCCTGATGGTGGCGGAGCAAATCGGCACCCTGGCCAGGCTTTATCCGGACAGAATTGACCTTGGACTGGGACGGGCTCCCGGAACGGATCAACAAACCGCTGCAGTATTGCGAAGAGGCAGAACGGAAACTGTACAGGAGTTTCCGCAGGATCTGGAAGAGCTACAACAATATTTTTCAGCCGACAATCTGGATGCTCCCGTGAGGGCCTATCCGGCGGAGGGAATCCGGGTACCCATCTACCTTTTGGGTTCCAGCATGGACAGCGCCTACCTGGCTTCCTCCAGGGGTTTGCCATATGTTTTCGCCAGCCATTTTGCTCCGGGTTATTTTCAGCAGGCAACGTCCTACTATCAACACCATTTTAAACCCTCCCCACGGGTAAAAAAACCCTATATTATGGCCTGTGTGAATGTGGTGGCTGCCGATACTGATGAAGAAGCACGTTATCTGGCCAGTTCATTTTATCAGATGGCCCTTGGAATCATCAGGAGAAAATCCTATCCCTTGCTTCCCCCCGTGGAAGACATGGATCAGATATGGTCTGTCCAGGAAGCCGCTGCCCTGCAACAAATGATGCAATATAGTTTTATCGGGAGCCAGGATACCGTAAGCGCTGACTTGGAAAAATTTATAAATCTGCACAAAGTGGACGAGCTGATGGTGACCACCAATCTGTATGACCATAAAAAGAGATTGCATTCCTTTGAGCTCACCGCAAATGCCATACAGTCTTTCCAGGTAGCGCACAGGGTGAACAATCCCGTGTGAGTCAACGGCCCTAGTTCAAATTGGGATTTTTGGGAATCCTAAACCCCTTGCTGGTTTTTGAAGCAAAAAACAATGCCTGGATCAGTAGGCCGATGACAATGAGGACCACCATTTCAAACTGCAGCAAAATACTTCCCATGGAAAAAATTTTGTCAGTTTCTGATTTCAACTTATCTGCCTCCACCAATTGAATTTCAGAGAGAGAATTCAAATCTAAAAGTGCCGAACGGATGATAGGTGCTTCGCTGGCCAGATCACCAGCCTGCAGGCGGATATCCATTTCATGGGTGAGGCCGGTGAAGTGCCCGAAATACCGCGCCTCTTCCTCTGTCAATCTGGTGGCCTCATAGAGATGATTCAGAGTATCGATTTCACCAAGAATCCTGTTTGCGATTTCCTGTTTTTTAACATAGGGTAAGTGCGGATCGTTGATGACATCGTACATGTCATGAAGCTTTTCTGAAAAATCCAGGATATAGCTTTCGGCTACCAACCGGTCCCTGTAGATGGTTTCAAAAGCAGACTTTAAATCTTCAATCTGCTTCCGTTGATTACTGTTTATCAACAAGACCACCAAAATTACCCCAAATAGCAGGCTTGCGGTTGTTATCTTATGTTTTATACTGTAGGTCCACTTCATAATTAATGGAAACCGGTCCCTGTCCGGCGACATCGCATAATGAAAAATAATTCCAGCGTCAAATGTAATACCTGACAACGAAAAAAAGCCTATCCGGGAATAAATTTATCCGCATTTGTCACAGCCACATCCATTCCTGCTTCTGGCCGTCTTTTTTGTCCCGGCCCGATATATCCAGAAACCGATTACACCAAAAAATAAAATTGCCACGATAATTTCCTGCCACATGATTAACTCCAGATTTGATAGGTGATCAATGCTCCCAGATAAGCCACAATCGTCATACCAATCGTTTGCAATACCGGCCATTTCCAGGTTTTTGTTTCACGGTATACCACGGCGACGGTGCTCATGCACTGCATAGCGAGGGCGTAAAACACCATAAGGGAAAATCCGGTAGCACGAGTAAATACTTTTTCTCCGGTGTCAGCGTGAACTTGCTTATCCAACTTTTCCCGGATCGTCAGTTCGTCTTCCACATCTTCTCCCACGCTATATATGGTGGCCACCGTAGCCACAAAAACCTCTCTTGCCGCAAAAGAAGTCAACAGGGCAATACCAATTTTCCAATCGTAGCCCAGGGGCCGGATAGCGGGTTCTATGGCTTTTCCCAGTATACCGATATATGAAGCTTCCAGTTCCCTGGAGGCATACTCCGCGGCCAATTCATGTTTCTGGTCCTCCGAGACTGATTCGAGGGCAGTCGCTTTCTCCGCTTCCAGGTTTTCCATTTCTCCTGAGGGACCATAGCTGGCCAGTACCCAGAGCACAATAGATATGGCCAGTATCACCTTTCCTGCCTCGAGGACAAAGATTTTCGATTTATTGAACATGGTAAGCAATACCGTCTGCCAGCGAGGCATTCGGTAGATAGGTAGTTCCGTGAGCAGAAAACTACGTTCCCTGGATTTCAATACAAATTTTAGTGCAAAAGCCCCCAATAGCGTAAATAGCGTACCTATCAGGTACATGGCCAAAAGAGCGAGGGCTTGCAGATTGACACCTATCCAGGTTTCATCTGGCACTGTAAGGCCAATCAGGATAATGTAAACAGGAAGTCTTGCCGAGCAGCTCATCCAGGGGGTTACCAATATGGTAATCAGTCGCTCTCTGGTATTGCTGATATTTCTGGTTGCCATTATACCCGGAATGGCACAAGCCATACCCGATATAAGCGGCACGATGCTCTTTCCATGCAAACCGAATGGCCGCATAATCCGGTCCATTAAAAAAACAACCCTGGAGAAATATCCGGTATCTTCCAAAAACGCCAGAAAGCCAAACAGCAAGGCGATCTGCGGAATAAAAATCACTACACCTCCTATGCCGGTAATGATACCCTCAGAGAGCAAATCTGTCAGGACTCCAGGCGGAAGCGTCTCCGCCACCCATCCACTCATGGCTGCAAATGCACCATCAATGAGATTCATGGGGCCTTCCGCCCAGGCAAAAATCGCCTGAAATATCAATAACATGATCGCTAGAAAAGTAACATAACCCCATACGGGATGCATGAATAAGCGATCAAGCCTGGCATGTAGTTTTTTTGGTTCCCCACTAGCGGAAGATTGCGTACTGCGCAAAATGTCCTTTATTTTGGCATAACGCCGACTGGTTTCGCGGGCCTGCTCAGCCTCGCTATCAAATTGATAGGCTCCTGCCTTTTCTGCCAGCCAATCTTTTTTGTCAGGGTCTGCCAGCGGATCATATGCTGCGAAGATCAGTTCCTGAAAAGCCTGATAATGCGTCCGGAAGCCATATTTCAACCTGACCTCCTCCAGCAGATCGGCGAAATCCAGCTCACCGAATGGCTTCCCAATCGAAAAATCATCATTGGACAGCAGGTCCCTTACTGCCTCCATACCTTCGTTATTTCTGGCATCCGTCATCACCAAAGGAACCCCCAGCTCCTGGTACAACGCATATGTCTGAATAGAAAGTCCGCGCTTTTCTGCCAGATCCTTCATATTTACAACAAAGGCCAGGGGTATGCCCAGGTCCATGACCTGCGTACCCAGCAGCAGACTGCGTTCCAGGTTACAGGCATCGAGTACTACCAGGGCGGCATCAGGCTTTTCCATTCCGATTCCATTCAGTACCTTGTGGGCAATGATCTCATCTTCAGACTTGGGGTAGAGACTGTAGGTACCAGGCAAATCTATCAATTCAAAGTGCTTATTGCCTAATGAAAAATAACCGAGCATCTTATCTACCGTCATTCCGGGATAATTGCCTATCTTCTGATTAAGGCCTGTCAATTGATTGAAAATACTGGATTTACCTACATTGGGGTTTCCAATGATGGCAATGCTTTTTACAGCTTTCTTCTCTGTTACTTCCATGTATCAGACTTCTTTTATCTGTATAAGGTCCGCTTCTTCAATTCTCAAAGCAAGCACATTTCCCTGGATCAAAAATGCCATAGGACCTTTGAAGGGAGCTTTGCGGAGCAAACTGATCGTTTTGCCGGGCATCACTCCCATTTCCATCATTCTTACCATCAGAGGTGAAGTGGTGATACCTGCAATTTCATAGGTGTGCTCCTTGTCAAGTCCGGCTGCAGTCATAGGTATATTGAATTTGGGACCAATTCCGTTGAGATCTTTTGAAAGGGCAATTTTAATATAATTTTTGCGGAATAGTAAGGAAATTGCGCTTTATTTAGATTGAATAAATTAAAAGTAAATCCCTTTTTGGCATCCTTTTCTCCAAGCCTGAGTAAGCTGGCATTGGCATTGATTCAGATTAAGCATGGTAGTAAGTATACCTATAATCCGGATCATGGTATTTTTCCGCACTGGCATTTTCTTTGGTAATAATTGTCACATCTTCTTCAGAAGGGAATCGCTAAACTTGTAACATATTTGGATGAGGGCAAAAAATGATCTATCCGGATAAAATAACTATTGAACATATAATTTTAAAAAGAAATGTTTTTCGAACAGGTATATGACAAAAGTCTGGCACAAGCCAGCTACGTAATTGGATGTCAGGCGGGCGGTGTGGCCGCAGTAATAGATCCGAAAAGGGATGTAGACACATATCTAGAGATCGCCAAAAATAATAATTTGAAAATAACCCATATTCTGGAAACCCATATTCACGCAGATTTCCTGTGTGGCTCCAGGGAGCTGGCGGCTTTGACCGGAGCAGAGCTGTATCTTTCAGATATGGGTGACAAAGACTGGAAATATGAATTTCCCCACAACAAACTGAGGCATGGCGACCATGTAAAACTCGGGAATCTCAACTTCGAGGTGCTGCATACTCCGGGACATACGCCGGAGAGCATCAGTTTTCTGCTTACCGACAAGCCGGCAAGTCAGGAGCCAGTGATGTTATTTACCGGGGACTTTGTCTTCGTAGGTGATGTCGGTCGGCCAGATCTGCTGGAGCAGGCCGCAGGTTTGAAGGGAACACAGGAAATTGGTGCTGCACAGATGTTTGATTCCCTGAATCAGTTCCAGAAGCTTCAGGACTTCATTCAGGTCTGGCCGGGACACGGCGCGGGATCTGCTTGTGGCAAATCTCTGGGTGCCGTACCGCTATCCACTGTGGGTTACGAAAAGATACGGAATTGGGCGCTGCAACTGCTGGATGACAGGGCCAACTTCCAAAAGGAATTGTTGGCCGACCAGCCCGAACCACCGCGGTATTTCGCCATGATGAAAAAGCTGAATAAAATTGACCGTGAGCTTTTTACGGAAGTTCCCCAGATTCAAAATCTGTCCAGGGAATCGTTTCAAAACGCCAAAAGTGAAGGGTTAAAAATCATCGATGTGCGTACACCTGAAGCATTTTCCGGGGGCTTTCTGGAGGGCTCCCTCAATATCCCTAATACCAACAATTTTTCTACCTGGATGGGATGGTATATGGACTATGAGGAGTACTTTGTACTGATAGCCGAGGAGGCTGAGGTGACAGACCTTACCCGAAAACTGATGCGGATTGGTCTGGACAATATCAAGGGTTTCATCACACCCGGCCAATTGGCAGACTTTGAAGGAGGCAACCTTGCGAAATACAGCCCCATTGACAAAAAGGAGGTCAAAGAAAAGCTGAAAAAAGGTAATGTTCAGGTGATTGATGTTCGCGGAGCCTCTGAATTCAAGCAAGGCCATATCGACGGTGCTGAGAACATCTTTGTCGGAAAACTTGATCAGCATCTGGATCAGGTTTCTAAAGAAAAAGAGGTAATCATTCACTGCCAGAGCGGAGGCCGGGCAGCAATCGCTTATTCCCTGTTAAGGGCAGAGGGTTTCCGCAATGTGGTGAACTATGCCGGTGGCTGGGAAGACTGGAGCAATTAGGTAAAAAATAAAGACAGCGACAATAATGCGGGGTATCATAAAAATGATGTCCCGCATTTTTTTTGTAAAATTCAGACGATATAAATGACCGGAATAACCCTTATCTTTACCGCCAATGAAAGCAGACCTCGAAGAATTGAATGAAACCCTGGCGAGCCTGGAGAAGGAATTATCTCAGTCGCTTAACCAACAACAGCAATACCTGGAGCTGATTCCGCCAGGCAACCAGCCCGCCGCAAGAAATCTGATTCAGTACCTCTGCTTCAGGTCTGAAGACCGGAAAGACCTGCAGGAAAAATTGCACCTGTACGGGCTCTCCGCATTGTCCAATTCAGAAAACCATATCCACCGGCAAATCCAGGTGATCCGGGAACGTTTGGGCCACCGGTACCACCCGGAGGAACTCAACCCATGTACCTATTCGTACAGTCAGGGCAAGTTGACAGATAATAGTCAGGCTTTGTTTGGGTCTCCGGACACCCAGGGAATGCCCACCATCATGGTAACTTTTGACAGCTCCTTTGCCGAGGATCCGGAACTGGTGCGCAACCTCTTGGAACAGGGAATGAATGTTGCCAGGATCAACTGTGCACACGATGATGAAAAAGTCTGGAAAGCCATGATCGGACAAATCCGGAGAGCAGAAAAAATTACCGGAAAGCGTTGCAAAATTCACATGGATCTGGCGGGTCCAAAGATCAGGACCGTACTGTTGGGCAAAGGGAAGGACAAGGGCAAGGTGAAAGTCGCTGTGGGAGAGACCATCTGGCTTTCAGAAACCATGGAAGGTTTCGACGACGATACTGTGGTGCTGCACCCGAATGAAAAGGGAATCATTGCTTCCTTGGAATCGGGACACAGGATACTTATCGATGATGGCGAAATCGAAGGCAGGGTGAGTCATACTGCGGCTGCAAAGGCAGCCGTAAACCTGGAAAGAATTTCATCCAAAAAGGGCAGAATAAAATCTGAGAAGGGCATCAATTTTCCCGATACCGGCCTCAGCATCCCTTCGCTTACAGACTTTGACAGGGAATGCCTTCCTTTTGTCTGTGCCCATGCCGATATTATTGGCTATTCATTTGTGAAAAATACAGCAGACGTCCGCATGTTAAGGAAGGAGCTGGAGCAAATTGGGAATACCATTCCTGCATTGGTGTATAAAATTGAAACTCCCGAATCAGTGCTCAATCTGCCGGAGTTGATTCTGGAGGGAATGCGGCATCCGCCATTTGGTATCATGATCGCAAGAGGAGATTTGGCCGTAGAAATCGGCTTTGAACGCATGGGTGAAATCCAGGAGGAAATCCTGTGGATCTGCGAGGCGGCGCATGTCCCGGTGGTCTGGGCTACCCAGGTATTGGAAAACCTTCACAAATCCGGAATGCCTACGCGTTCAGAAATAACAGATGCCGGACTTGCCTCCCTGGCAGAGTGCATCATGGTCAACAAAGGCAAACACACCATTTCCGTACTGAAAACCCTGAAAGAAATCATGCAACGCACCAGTGACCGGAGAAATAAAAAGCGGTTTACACTGGGTGCACTAGGGATGGCAAAAAAATTTATGCGGTCATCCTGAAAGCTGAGAGCACAAGCATCAAAAATAAGTCTCCCGAGGTTACCCTTGTTGCATATAAAACTCCATCAAACGTAGATAGGCTTGCTGATCGGCTTTTTTTTCCCCATCGCCGGACGATGCCAATCCCAGTACCTTGGCCCGGATATTGGCTCTCAGACTTTTGTAATACCTAAAAATATCCTCGTCCTCATCCGTATTCAATACAGGATTGCCGCTGAGATAGGTCTGCAGGAAAACTGCTGACCAATCCGCCCGACCATACCGCTCCAGGTCCATGCAAATAAATGCTACCTCGTAAAGCATATCGATGGTACGTATGCTTTTGCTAAACTCAATGCAATCAAAAATAACTGGCGGATCAGTCAGAAACACATTCCCCGTGTGTAAATCCCCATGGAGGTCTCTGACCCAACCCAGGCGAACCCGCTCCGCCAGGCGTTGCTGGTGTTTCCTGAGAAAGGCATCGCTCCATGCCACGGCCTGTTGGAGGAACTTCTGCTGGCCGGAGGTATGCTTGTAGCCGGGATTTAAGATGTCGTTGAAAAGATCTCTGGCTTCATCCAACCGAAACGATACATCCTCCTCCGGTTGCCTGCGGTGAAATAAGGCGACTTTCTTCGCAAGCTTGCGGATCAATGTCGCTTCACCGCCGCCATCCCTCAATACCTTGTCCATCCTGAAGGTTTCCGGCAGGCGTTTCATCAATACGGCATAGTCATGCAAAACACCTCGTTTTCCGTCCATTACCCATTTCCCATCAAACCAGGTAATCGGGCAACTCCGGATGTAGATTGAAGAAAACCGGCTGTTTAATTGAATCTCCTCGTCGCAATAAAGGGCCCGGGCGGCCAGGCTGGTATAGTCAAGAAAGGAAAGTTTTATGGGCTTTTTAATTTTATAAACCCACTTATGGCCAATGATGACCCAGGAAATATGCGTTTCCACTAATTGGCCGTCAATCCGGCGGCCCCGATACCACCCATCTTTTGCCAATACCTGAATGTCTTCAGCTTTCATGGCAGCGGCTTATATAATCCATAGCTTGCTGTATCATGTCCTCAATATTTCCATCCCGGGATTGAATGCTCAGGTAGTCGCCTTCGATGGGATCAAAACTTGTTTTAAGCATTTGGTACACCGAAAAGTCGGCCTCGCTATCCTCTCTGGTTTCAGACAATCGTTTTTTCGTCAGGCTTTCCGCTGCCCAAATTTGTATGCAGATCGGTTTATGTCCTGCTTTTTTGGCGATATCCTGCAGTACACGTCTGTTTTCTACCTTTTGAAATGTGGCATCGACCAATACTGATTTTTGCTGCTGCAGTGCCTCCTTTGCTTTGCGCGCTATAGCCGCGTATACCCGCTGCCGGTCATTATCGGAGTAATTGCCCCTGAGTCCCATCTCCATGCGCAGTTGATCGGTGCCATAATAAATCAACTGCATTTGTGCAGCCAGCCTTTTGGCAAAAAAGGTTTTTCCAGAACCAGGTAATCCCACTACCAAAATCAACATATCTCATTCATTAAGTGATGAGCATTGCGTAGCCCCATTCCTATCAATCAGGCTAATATCTGCCTGACCTGATGCCAAATTTCTGCAGATACCGGTACGCCGGCCGTTAAATTTTCTTGCCGTCGTTCAAAGGATTTTTCTCCCGGATAGCTTACCTCCATTCCATCAAATACATCAGAGGACTTTAAATCTCTGATTACCTGCTCCAGTTTACCTTCGAGGTTCCTTTGATCAATTTGCAGTTTTTCCAGATGAAAACACAGAAAAAACTGAGAAATCCCGTACTCTTCTCCCTGCTGGCCTATCTCATGGGTAGTCTTTCCCCCGGATAATCCGGAAGCCAGCAAATCCAGCATTAACGATAAGCCGGCTCCCTTCCACAGCCCGATAGGCAAAGCCAACTGCCTGGCCAATACATGGACGGGATCTCTGGTTAGCGCACCGCTACTGTCAAACCCGGCAGGATGGGGCAGGTCGGCATTTTCTTTTTCAAAAATACTCATCTTGCCGTAGGAATATTGCGTCATGGCCATGTCTAAAATGATGGCTTGCTTTCTGAAGGGAACGGCGATTACCAGAGGATTGTTGCCTAATTTCGGTTCACTACCGCCCCAGGGAGGCATATTGGGGATGGTATTGGTAAAACAAATGCCAATACATCCGGCTTCTGCAGCCTGCCAGCCATAATTCCCTGCTCTCATCCAGTGATTGGTGTTGTTCATGGCTACACATCCCATTCCATGTTCCCTGGCCATGGAGATGGCTTTGTCCATGGCCAGGTAGGCATTGTACATTCCAGGCCCGAGCATACCATTCCAGCGTTCCATCATGGGAAGGGAAAATTCCGCTTTTGGCCTGGAATCTACTTTTACCTGCCCCTTTTTAATTTGGTCCAGAAATGAGGGAAAGCGATTCAATCCGTGGGAGGGCACGCCGTCCAGACTTGCCCGGGCAAAAAGTGTAGCGCAAATACCGGCTTTCTCACTTTCAAATCCGTACTTCTGCAGCACTTTTGCAAAGGTAGATTCCAATTTTACATAGGGAATGCGGATTTCTTCTTCCATTTTTTGCTGAATTTTATGAAACAATACCTTTCTACAAGCAAACATTCCAATGTCCAGAGGAAGATCTCCTGAGAAAAGAATAATTTCTTCTCTGGCAGGCAGATCTCTTCCCCAGGTACCTGCTTTCTGATTAAGGGTAAGATAGGTAGTAAGTTATTTTTTTCTTTGTGCTAAAAATACAGCCGACAGCCTGCAAAAAAAAGGATCTCCTACCCTTTTATGTTTCCACTTTACTCCTTTGCTGTCCCAGACCCTGAGAAATGTTCAGGATTGTCACCATTAAAGCGCTCTACCGGACCAATTTCTACTGAAACGGGCCGCTTTTACCCCTCCTTTTTTTACATTTACACCTGGCTAAAAAAACAAATCCACTATGAAGGCGATCAGTTGCGAACGACCTGGTTCATTGGTACACCGAGAGGTCAGAAAACCTGATACAGGCAAAGGAGATATACTTGTAAAAATCGAAAGGATAGGAGTTTGTGGTACGGATCTACACGCTTTTGCCGGAAACCAGGCCTTTTTTACCTATCCCCGTATCTTAGGTCATGAAATTGCAGCGACTGTGTGTAAAAGCCATGACTCCGGGCTTCAGGCAGGAGACCCTGTGGTGGTCATACCCTACATCCACTGTGGCTTATGCAAGGCATGCAAGTCTGGGAAAACAAATTGCTGCTCAAACCTCAAAGTACTGGGCGTCCACACAGATGGGGCCATGCAGGAATACATGGCCCTTCCCGAGCAGCTTTTGCTTCGCGGTCACGGTTTAAGCTGGGAGGAATTGGCGATTGTTGAACCCTTGTCCGTCGCAGCCCATGCGGTGAGCCGGGGGGGCATCAATGAGGGAGATGAAGTACTGATAATGGGTTGCGGTCCGATAGGATTGGCCCTGATGGTTTTCGCAGATCTTGCCGGCGCGCAGGTGACTGCCCTGGATACAAATCCTGTTCGCCTCGAGTTGGCAAAAAACCATTTCCATGCGCAAAGCACCATTGATGCCAATAAGCTTGCCGCTGATCCGGAATACAAGACTCAGTATACGAGCAGGTTTGATCTTGTATTCGATGCTACCGGTAACAAACAAGCCATGGAGTCCGGCCCCTATTATGCAGACCATGGGGGAAAATATATATTGGTAGGGCTGTATAAGGAAAGCTTATCTTTTCACCATCCCTCTCTGCATGCACGCGAATTGAGTCTGCTTTGCAGCAGAAATGCGACCCGCTCCGATTTTCTTCAGGTGATGGAAATACTGAGACTGAAAAAGTTCCCTACCAAATGGTACCACAGCCATGACCTGACTTTTGACCAGGTCCCGGATAGGTTTGGCCAATTGACCGATCCATCCAATAATGTAATCAAAGCCATGATTCGGCTTTAAAATACAACCATTAAAAATAACTTTGTACCGATTGTGGAGAGGTTTTTGTGTTTCGCTTTTAAAATATCAAGATTGAAAGCGGAAAGAGAGCGGTTATGAATAAATTATTGCTGTTGTTACTCACTATTTTCGGATTGGTGTCTGTTCCGTCCTTTTCCGATGGACAGGTACCCGGAGATTATCAGGTACTGAAAACGAATAGTGCCTATGTCATCAAAACAAAATCGATAGATTATACCCGCATAGACACCGAAAGGCTGACCCTGGACTGTTCTTCCACTGAATTGAGTAAGGAATTGAACTTTGACCTGATTGCCCATTATTTTGATGAGGAGACGAAATCTCTGTTTCGAAACATCAAAATACAGTCACGGGTATATATTGATATACGTGGTGATGTGCAGGAGTTATACTTTATTTGTGAGCAAGACCCTGAAGAGCTTGCTGTTGATTTTAGAAAGCTGGAGGAAGTGATCCGGAGAAAAATGAAAGTTGAAGAAAACAAGGACTGCCTGACAAAGTTTGAAGATAAGTTTATCAGTTGGTATATTCCGCTCTACAATTACTAGCGCCTGATCGATAATCCAGAAGGTTTCGTGACAACATCTGGTCAAAGCCTGCATAAGGTATATCAAAAAAAGCCCGGAAATCAATCCGGGCTTTTTTATGATTTGTTTTTGTGTCAAATTACTTCAGAAAAAGCATTTCTCTGTATTTAACCAGAGGCCAATACTCATCGTCTACCAGCAGTTCTAATTTATCCACTGCATACCGGATCTTGTCAAAGTAAGCATCTTTCACCTCTGTACTGTAAAGCTTGGCTTTTTCGGTGATATTCTCGACTTTATTGACCCTTTTACGGGCTTCGATCATATTACTCACATTGGACTTGAGTGCTTCAATGTGTTTGGAAACCTCCTCGATAGTTTCAATGGCTGCACGGTGATCAAGACCCAAGCCTTTCAGCCCATTTGCATTGACAATCAACTGGTTCTGATAGCGAATAGCGGTAGGAATGATATGATTCAGGGCCAGATCTCCCATTACTCTTGATTCAATCTGTACTTTCATCACGTAGTTTTCCAACCTGATCTCATGGCGGGCATGTAGTTCCTTTTCGTTCAGCACATTGTGCCGCTTGTAAAGGTCCGTTACCTGCTTGGACAACAAAACATCCAGGGCTTCAGCAGTACTTTTCAAGTTGGAAAGGCCTCTTTTTTCTGCTTCCTTTTCCCATTCTTCGGAGTAGCCGTCTCCCTCAAATCTGATTTTCTTGCTTTCTTTGATGTATTTCCTCAACACATTAACGATGGCAATTTTCTTCTCCTTACCACCTTCTATCTCTTTATCGATATCCTTTTTGAGTTCCTTCAATACATCAGCGACAATCACATTCAGGGCAGTCATGGGTCCTGCGGGATTGGCGCTGGAACCTACAGCTCTGAATTCAAATTTGTTACCGGTGAAGGCAAAAGGTGAGGTTCTGTTTCTGTCGGTATTGTCCAATATGATTTCAGGAATTTTGGATATCCCCAGCTTCATGTACATATTGTCTCCCTTCTCGATCTTGATATTGCCATTTTTCTCCAGTTCGTCCAGAATACCGGTAAGGGTCGAACCAAGAAACACGGAGATGATGGCCGGCGGGGCCTCATTGGCTCCCAACCTGAAATCGTTGCCTGCAGAAGCAATGCTGGCTCTCAGCAGATCTGCATTTTTATATACCGCTTTGAGCGTAGCCACCAGAAAGCAGAGGAATTGCAGGTTTTCGCGAGCCGAATTACTGGGTTGAAATAAGTTTACACCGGTGTCGGTGATGAGAGACCAGTTGTTGTGTTTACCACTACCATTAAGACCGGCAAAAGGTTTTTCGTGGAACAAAACCTTTAATCCATGCTTCTCAGCGACTTTTTCCATCACATCCATCAGCAGCAGGTTGTGATCGGTAGCCTTATTGATGTCTTCAAACAAGGGAGCCACTTCAAACTGTCCGGGGGCCACTTCATTGTGTCGGGTGGAAACAGGAATACCCAATTTTAAGGCCTCAATTTCAAAATCCTTCATGTACTCCTTCACCCGTGAAGGTATGGAACCAAAGTAATGGTCGTCCAATTGCTGTCCTCTGGCTGGATTATGGCCAAAAACAGTTCTTCCTGCCATTACCAGATCCGGACGAGTGGCATATAGTGCCCTGTCGATGACAAAATACTCCTGCTCTACCCCCAGAGAGGGGTTCACTTTTCTTACATTTCGATCAAAATACTGGCAAATTTCAACTGCAGCATTATTGATAGCTTCAGTTGATCTAATGAGTGGGGTTTTAAAATCCAGGGCTTCGCCTGTGAAAGAAACAAAAATTGTTGGAATGCAAAGGGTCTGATTGAAAATGAAGATGGGTGAGCTGGGATCCCAGGCAGTGTAGCCACGGGCTTCAAAGGTAGTCCTTATACCCCCGCTAGGGAAAGAAGAGGCATCAGGTTCCTGCTGAACCAGCGCGCTGCCCTTGAATTTTTCCATGCCGGACAAGGCATCAAAAAAGGTGTCGTGCTTTTCTGCAGTGGATCCGGTCAGGGGTTGAAACCAGTGGGTATAATGGGTGGCTCCTTTACCCAATGCCCAGCTTTTGACAGCCGTTGCGACCTCGTCTGCAGTAGACATATCAATCTTAGTCCCCTTTTCGATTGCTGTACTGACTTTCTTGAAAACAGGAGTCGCCAGGGTTTCCTGCATCTCTTTCAAGCCAAAAACCTGCGATCCAAAATAGTCGGAAATTTTTAAAGAGGGCGCAACGGCAGAAACCTGCGGTCTGGCCTGCACCTTCATTAATGCTTTTTGTCTTAATGTTGCCATTGTTTTAGTTTATGGTTTAAAAACTACTTACAAAATTAGAAAAATAAATGAGTCTTTAGCAAAAATGGTAAAAAATCAGGGTCAATCTCTGTAAAATTACACATTTGACAACGTTTGAAGCAGAAATATCCATCAAACAGGGAGCGAAAATCGATTTTTCCGCAAAATTTTACAAAAATGGAAAACTCCCTGATATTCCTTAACTTTGCCCTCCGAAATTAAATGGTCTGAAAATTGAAAAAAGTTGCATTTTATACGCTGGGCTGCAAGTTAAACTATGCAGAAACCTCTACCATCAGCAGGATGTTTGAGCAAAAAGGCTACCAGAAGGTAGGCTTTGAGGAACATCCGGACATCTTTATCATCAATACCTGTTCGGTGACCGAAAATGCAGATAAAAAATGTAAGAAAATTGTCCGTGAGGCCAGGAAAATATCCCCTGCCGGGTTTGTGGCCATTATCGGATGTTATGCGCAGCTCAAACCTCAGGAGATCGCTTCTATACCGGGAGTGGATGCGGTATTGGGTGCTGCAGAAAAATTCCGGCTTATCGAACTACTGGACGGCTTTGCGGCCAGACAGGAAGCACAGGTTTTTGCCAGCGAGATCAAAGAGGCCAGGGATTTCAATCACGCCTTTAGTATGCATGACAGGACAAGGACCTTTTTAAAAGTACAGGACGGTTGCAATTATGGCTGTGCTTTCTGTACCATACCCCTGGCCAGGGGCAAGAGCAGGAGCGACACTATAGCAAATATTCTTGACGCTGCCAGGGAGATTGGCCAAACGGAAGTTAAGGAAGTGGTGCTTACCGGGGTAAACATCGGTGATTTCGGCATACAAAATGGCAAGCGTAAGGAAAGCTTTCTAGATTTGATCATGGCGCTGGATCAGGTGGAAGGGATAGCCCGGTTCCGCATTTCCTCTATAGAGCCCAATCTGCTGACAAACGAAGCCATCCAATTTGTCGCTGAATCCAGGCATTTTGTACCTCATTTTCACATCCCCCTGCAATCGGGCAGCAACACCCTTTTGAGAAAAATGGGGAGGCGCTACCTGCGTGAATTGTACGAAGACCGTGTATACCGGATCAAAAGTCTGATGCCCCACTGTTGTATTGGAGCTGACGTGATCGTTGGCTTTCCGGGTGAAACGGAGGAATTGTTTTTGGAAACCTACGAGTTTCTCAAGGAATTGCCGCTGTCTTATTTACATGTATTCACCTATTCGGAAAGGGCCAATACCCGGGCAGCGGAAATGGACGAAGCTGTACCTATGAAAATCAGAAACAAGAGGTCAAAGATGCTACGGATTTTGTCCGAGAAGAAAAGGAGAGCATTTTACGAGGAAAATCTGGGAAAAACTTTTCAGGTACTCTTTGAAGAAGACGTTGATGCAGGCCAGATGCATGGCTTCACAGAAAACTACATCCGGGTAAGGGCCAAATATGATCCCCTTTTGATCAATGAGATAAAAGAGGTTAGCCTGAGTGAAATCAACGAAAAAGGATTGGCAGACGTCCTGGAACCCGAAACCAGCCTGCTCAGCCATGGTTAGCAGGCTATTCGTAGCTTTACTACCGCTGGTAATTTTTTAGCGTATTTTATCCCCTTTTTAATGCGGAAATCGCATGGATAACTTAAATTGACGGGATGATACGCAAAAATTACATTTCTCTGAGACCTTTCCTGCAGCGCAGGAAAACATATCATGCCCTGATTTTATGTATCATTTGGGCCTGTTACTTTTCTACCCCATCCCTGGCCCAGAATCAAGATCCGCTGCAACCTATTCTGCTTTCAGAAGATGGAAGCTGGTGCTGGTTTCAGGACAAGCGGGCATTGCTGCTGGACGACAAAGTTATTTTTACCGGCGTCACTTCAGAGGGGTTCAATACGGTAAGCGAATGGGATCTGTCAGACAATGAGACCTATACCAAGGTACTGACCAAGGGAAGCCTGCCAGCAGACGATCACAACGTAGGTGCATTGATGCTGAGACCGGATGGTAAGCTGCTTACCGTCTATGCCGGACACAGCATCGACAGCCTGGTAAGGTACCGAAGTACACGCACAGGTGCAGAAATCCGGGACTGGGAGGAGGAATCGGTGGTCAAAACCAATGGAAGGGTTTGCTATTCCAACCTTTTTCACCTGAAATCCACCGGTGAAACCTTCAATTTTTTCCGGGGAAACGGGAATAACCCACATTATCTGCTTTCTGAAGATGATGGGGAAAGCTGGCGGTTTGGAGGAAGGCTGTTTCAGTTTGAAGGTCGATCCTACCTCAAATATGCGTCAGATGGAGCGCAGCGTATACATTTTATCACCACCGACGGCCATCCCCGGTATTTCAACAACAACATTTATCACGGCTACATCGAAAACGGAAAGGCCTACCGGTCCGACGGCAGCTTGGTAGGCCCGTTAAGCACGACCGATACCAGCAATTTACGGCCTGCTGATTTTACCCTGGTTTACGACGGCGACCTGGAAACCCGTACCGATGTAGCCTGGACCAGCGACATGCAGTTGGATGAGTCAGGCTTGCCTTATTTTGTTTATTCAGTGACCAAAGACCCTATATCCCGGGGAGAGACCATACAGACCAGTCTGGGAGGTATGGATCACCGCTACCACTATGCCCGCTGGACCGGCCGAGAATGGCTGACGAATGAGATCGCTTATGCAGGAAGCCGACTTTATCCCGGGGAAAACGAATATACCGGACTGATCAGCCTGCACCCTCATGACAAAAATATCCTCTACTTTTCCGCTGATGTGCACCCCGCCACCGGGGATCCACTTTTGGTAAATGGTGAAAGAAGGTATGAGATATTCAGGGCAGAAAGAAGAGACGAAGAAAGCGAATGGCAGTTTAGTCCCGTAACCTTCCAGTCTGAAGAAGACAATATACGTCCGCTGGTACTGGCAGACCAGGAAAAGGAGATCGTACTTTGGCTCTCCGGTCGCTACAGCAGTTACCGGGATTACAAATTGAAGGTATTCGGTAAGGTTTTACCCAAACGTAAAAACAATCGGGCGGAATCAGATAAAAAAATCACATTCCTGATCAGCGTGGATCCGGACAATTACGCAGCAGACATGACCATTCCCTATTTTGCGATGAAACTGGCCAAAGAGAAAGGATACGAAACGCAGGTCATCACCGGTGAAGGTGAAAAGAATGCATTTCTATTGCCCGGTCTGGATTCCGTCACAAACAGTGATCTGCTGGTACTGTTTTTAAGACGTGTCGCGCTTTCCAAAACCCAAATGGCATATATCAAAAACCATATCAAGGAAGGCAAACCGATCCTGGGTATACGCACTGCCAACCACGCTTTTTCGGTCAGAGAGGAGCCTATTCCCGATGGGTTTGAAGATTGGTGGGAATTCGTTCCGGATGTATTGGGGCATGAAAATCAGGGCTATGGACCAGCACGGGACAGCACCTCCATAATACCGGTCAAAAAACCAGGCCGAGGCCTTTTAAAGGGTATTCCGGATCAGCCCTGGACAAGCCAGGGTAACCTTTATCTCATGGGAAATAGCCTGGACCCTGATGCCCGGGTATTGCTCAGGGGTAACTCAGCCAGTCATGAAGCTCCAATAGCTTACACCAGAAAATCTGGCAAAAGTAAAGTCTTTTATACTTCCCTGGGCTATCCTACCGATTTCACCCATGCCTCGTTCCTCCAACTGTTGGAAAATGCAATCGCCTGGACATTAAAATAGCCCTTTCTACAATATTATAGTGTAAATGATCGTACAAAACACAAATAAAAAACCATGATAAATATCCCAAAATCACTTGCCTGCATCTTAGCAGTATTCGCTTTTTGCCCAATTTTATTTGTCTCATATGCATCTGCCCAGTCAACTGAATATGAAGTACTATTTGACGGAAAAACGGTAGAAAAATGGAGAAGCAAGCAAGCCAATACATTTCCCGAAAAGGGGTGGAAGGTAGCAGATGGAATGCTGTATCTGGAAAGTAAGGGTGGAGGTGATATCATTACGCGGGAAAAATACGGTGATTTTGAACTGGTATTTGAATTTAAGCTTACTGAAGGTGCCAACAGTGGTATTAAATATTTTGTAGATACGCTTTACCATGAAAAGACAGGCAAAATGATGGTGAATGGTCCCGAGTATCAGATCATTGACGACTACAATTATCCGGGTATCAAAGAGGACCCCAATGGCCTGAGTTCCACAGCAGCAGCCTACCTTTTTTATGCCCCCAAAAACAAGCAGCTTAATCCCCATGGAGAGTGGAACTCCGGAAAAATAGTGGCGAGGGGTAAACAGGTTTCGCATTGGTTAAACGGGAAAAAAGTAGTCAGCTATACCAGAGGCAGTAAAGATTTTCTCAAAAGGAAAGAGGAAAACAAGTTTAAAGAGGATACGCAGTATGGAGAATTGGAGGAGGGCCACATTCTCCTGACTGACCACGGCGACAAGGTTTACTTCAGAAACATCAAAATCAGAAAGCGATAACCAGAATTCACAACACAACGCTTTCTTTGGTCAAAGAATGGACCGAGGACCCACAAGGGTGTAGTTATTTGATTTTCCTATGCATCCTGGTGCAGGCTTTGTGCTTTTGCGATGAATCGATTTGGTCCGTTCGCTTGTTATTCCTCCCTGCCCCATCCCTCCTGCCGATGATGTCCATTATACTGCAAATACAGCTCGTCATCCCGGTTTAGGTTTTATATAGCTATTCTCTCAAAACTGGAATAAGTCAATTTTCTATGGCTTATCACTCTGAAGCGTAAAATTGAAGGAATAGCCAGCTTTCCCAACTGAAACTCAATATTGACAATTTGACTGACTTCCACATGATTTTCAGGGCATGTGGAAGTCAGGTTTTTATCGATAATCTTCCAGCATGACGTCAAGGTGCGCATCCATATCCTCTGCTATTTTGGAATCTTTCGTCAGCTCCCAATAGCTTTGATCCTGCAATACCAGTACCTGAGTGGCCACAATCCAGCTCTGGGTCCAGCCGGTAAGCGTACCCCAGGCGCCCCAGCCTACATCTGCATTGGAGGCCCAGAATTCCCATTTGTCGTAATCAAAGGCCCGGAACCAGGCACCATCCAGGTCATGGAAGCGATCGGACTGTACCTGGATCCGGGTAAGAAAATCGGATAGTTTGTCCAGCGCCTGCTGGTATTTCGGGTCGCCTGTGGCGTGAACGGCTTCATTGAGACTAAAAAAGGCAAAATTACTGGTATACAGCATGTCGGCTATCGGATCTCCATTTTCGAATATCAGGGGAGCTTCATGTAACCCATATGCTTCGTTGGATTTGGTCCTGCCGTATCTGCCCTTATCTGTTCCGCCCAGTTCTTCACGGATGGCCCCATTGGCTTGCTGGTTTTCCAATAATTTCCGGACGATCCTATCGAGCCATTCCCGGTGTTCTGGTGTATCTTCTACCCGAACCAGCCAGGCGAGCGGTAGAATCATTCTGGCGCGTTCCTGCTGAATGCCATTCGTCCACAGCCATTCCTCGGGATAGGCATCCATGGTGATCTTAATGGCTTTTTTTGTCTTCTCCAGCAAGGGTTGATAGCCGGTTTTATCGTATAGCCAAAGGTATACTGCCCACATCCAGGATTCAAAGTGTGGTGCAGGGTTGACCACATCCCTGTTCCAATAATGCTTCCAACCCTCCCGTTGGAGATCGTCATTTTCGATGCGGTTGATCCTAAAGCCATTTTTCCCGGTGGTCCGGAAGTTTCCCAATATGGCTTCCAGCATTTTTAAGTTCCAATCCTGCCGTTCGAGATGGGCCATGGCACCGATCACCCCAAGTATCGCCCTGGCATTGTCGTCGCCATAATATACATGGGGATGGGTATCTGACCAACCGATCAAACCGAAAGCGGCAGAGTCCGGATGGTTTCTGGGTCCTCCTCTGAGGTTGCCCGAAAACAAAAAGTTGATCAGATTAACTGCCCTTTTATCGTATTCCGTTTCGTCGAGGATCTTTCCGGCAGCCGCCAGGGCATAAGCTCCCTCTCCCTGCACATCGGCCCGGATCCAATACCGGTATTGTTGGCTTCCATCGTAGTAGATATTCGAAGAATGGCCTTCCAGAAGGCCCTCTGACCCATCTCCGGTGGGCAGGTAGCCAGGCACCGGCGGGCCCACCGGATTGGTACCATCGCCCTGGTACTGTAACCACCTGTCCTTCCAATTTTCATGAATGAAAAAATTCCCTTTGAAAAACCAATCTACTCCCCGTTTTACGCTATTTTTCTTGTCTGCCGCAGTCAGTGATGCATCCTCTTCAAAGCTGGGTGCCAGATAACGCGGCCAGGCCTGAAAATCAAAGGAATTTTTCCCTGTCAGCTCTCCGATCAGGTGGCTCCAGACAGCCTTCCAATGATTTTGAGGACCAAACCTCCCTTTTGCAAACTCAGAAAGCCGGGTCAGGGCAATAAAACCGGATCCATTGGGGTAGAGTATGGGATAGACAGGAACGCCCTCCAGTCCATAGGCAGCATGATTCAGGCCTGCCACTTTTGCCAATACCAGGATCGGATCATCTACTGATGCAGGTATGACATGGCAATCGTTAATTCCTAAAATACGCATCGAAGGAAGCTGTTCGCCAAAATCATCGGCAGCCACAACTCCCCTTTCCAACCGGGTCTGCAATACCTTACCCGTACTCTCAAGCCCCTCAAAGTCCGAAGGATACTCCAAATAATACCTGATTTCCTTCTCTTCCAGCAAAGCCATAAATCCATCGGGGATGTCCACCCTTTTCTCCGGATAATTTTCGGCCAGGATCAGCAGGGTACCCCCATCGGGCATCTTTTCGACCGCTTGCAGCGGTTCTTCAAAAAACCGGAGCTGGAAGCCCTCCCCTTCCAGCCATTTCAACAAATCGTTATTGGCCGGCCCGACAACGTGGATCGTATCGGAATTTCCATCATTACAGGCCATCAAGACACAGGTAATCAACAAAATGAAACAACGCTTAAGCATAGAAAACAGTAAATTGATTGGAAACAGCGAGCAATATACATTTATCTGCACATTTCTGAAATCCGGAGCGGGTAGAAATTAATGGTAAAAAACCTGGATAAATTTTAAATTATAAAATATTGGCAGACAAATCGTTACCAATGGAAACGAAAAAATAATTTTTGTATGGTCAATTTAAATTGAATTCTTAAATTTAAAAAAATATGGTTTAGATCAATAAAAATGCATTTCAGATTCCTTTTCATTTTCTGCGCTTTGCTGCTGGGGCTACATACATCCCGGGCGGGCTCTTTTGATGCAAAAGATTCTACCCTGGTAGCAGAAAAAGCGCCCGCAGCCGGCTGGAGCATACTCAATAAGGGTGCAGGCAACAGCAATTCTCTCGACCTACTTGGCAGAATAGACAAGGATGTGATCAGCGAAAAGCCTGATATGGTTTTCATCATGGTAGGCATCCATGACATGATCAATCTGCACAAATTTCTGGACTATGGAACTTACAGAAAAGCCTACCAGAAGATAATCGGCAAACTCCGGCAGGCAGGTATCGAGACCGTGCTGCTAAACCTTACACCTGTAGATACCAGCGCCATATCGAACAGGTACGAATTGGATTTTTTTGACGCTCCTCCTTTGGTGAAGGTCAGGAAAGCAAATGATATCATAGCCGAGCTGGCCAGAGCCAACGGGCTCAAAACCATAGATCTGTATCAGGAATTTATAGACAGAAAATCTCCCAATCCGGGCAAAAATTCACTGATCATGAATGTGGCCAATTCCGGAAAACCCGATGGTGTACATCCCACCAGTGAAGGCAACAGAATCATTGCAGAACAGGTTTTTAATTTCCTTGTTGCGAATAATAAAATCAGTCAGAAGAAAAAACTGATCTTTTTTGGTGACAGCATCATCTTTGGGCAGGGCGTAGAAGGCAGTGGCACCTGTGAGGGGCAGACCTTTCCGGCATACCTGAAAAGAATGATCCAATGGGATGAATTGGCACCATATTTTTCCATACCCTATGAATATGAAAACGTAGAAGGAAATTATGCTGATCCCTTTGTTTTTGACGACGGCAGTCTGGTAAACGACCTTGCCGACTGGAAGGAGCGTAGAAAGGAAATCCTTAGCAAATGGCATGGTAAGATGGGTCCCTGGCCGGAGCTGATCACAGAACCGAAATATGAAATCGTGGAATCAATAGACCAGGAAGCCTTCGTGCAGCATACCATCCAATTCGAATGGGTACCAGGCCAGACCACTAAGGGGTATTTGCTGATACCCCATGGATCGGAAAACAGACCTGCGGTGGTGACGGTCTATTATGAACCTGAAACGGCTATAGGTAAGGGTAAGCCTCACCGCGATTTTGCGCTGCAGCTCGCCCAAAGGGGCTTCGTCACCCTATCTTTGGGAACAAGTGAAACCACCGAGAACCAAACGTACTCTCTCTATTATCCGCATATCGACAGCGCTACCGTTCAACCCTTGTCTATGCTGGCCTATGCTGCCGCTAATGCCTGGCATCTCCTGGCGGGGTTACCGGAGGTAAATAAAGACAAAATTGGCATTACCGGACATTCATACGGTGGAAAATGGGCCATGTTTGCTTCCTGTTTGTTCGACAAATATGCTGCTGCTGCCTGGTCTGATCCAGGTATAGTTTTTGAGCAGGACAAGCCAAACATCAATTATTGGGAACCCTGGTACCTGGGGTATCATCCTCCGCCCTGGAGAAAAAGGGGCCTGCCAACAGCCGATAATCCTGCACGAGGACTATACCCGGAATTGCTGGAACAAAAGATGGATCTGCATGAACTCCATGTACTCATGGCACCAAGACCATTTCTGGTGTCCGGAGGCGCGGAAGACCCGGAAAGTCGCTGGGTACCGTTAAACTACAGCCTTCGAGCCAATGCATACTATAATGTCAAAAACCGGGTGGGGATGAGCAACAGGCCGAAGCACGCTCCCAATCCGGATTCGAACGAGATCATTTATTCCTTCTTTGAATATTATCTTGCCGACTGACGAGGCTTCAAAAAGGCTGGCAGATGACGCGATACAAATGAATCGTCATTGAGTTCCGGATAATCCCTATATACCCGGTCAATCTCCTCCATCTGCCCGGGAGAAAGTTCCTCTTCAGGATTCAAACACCACCTTCCCTGCAGCAGACCCTGCCGGCGAAGGATTTCATGAATACCAGGGATGCATCCCCTAAACTGGTGCGCGGGATCAAATATCGCTGCATTGGTATCGGTAATTTGCGCGCCCAAAGTCAGGAGGTCTGAGATTTCCGTTGCACCACGCCCCTGTGATTCTTTCACCCTTTGCAGCAATTCCACAGCCCGCCTGGTCCATACTGCCCAATGGCCCAACAAGCCACCTACGATCTTTTTATGGACAAATTGCCCATTCACCACAAATGAGAAGGAGCTGAGTAAGTCTGCTACTATATTGTCGTCGTTGCCGGTGTACAGAGCGATTTCGTCCCTCCGAGGGGATGCACATACGGCCCTGACCACGTCAAGGGTCTGGTACCGGTTAAAGGGGGCCATTTTGATGGCATGTACATTGGGAATGTCCGCAAAGTCCTTCCAGAATTCATGACTGAGCAGTCTACCTCCGGCAGAAGGCTGTAGGTAAAAACCGAACAAGGGAATGACCTCAGCTACCTGCTCGGCCCGTTTGATCAATTGCCTTTCGGTCCATTCGCCCAGGCCTCCGGCACTCAGCAAACCCAAATCATATCCCATCCCTTTGGCCACCTCCGCCTCCCGAAGGGCCTGATCCGTACCTCCTACTATTCCAGCCACCATTAGGAATGGCTTTTCCAGGTTTGCGGCCTTCACTTCTTCCATTGCCATTTTAAGAACTGGCTCCAGCAAACCATGTTTCTGATCCCGGATCTCGAACTGCGTACTATGCACTCCCACGGCCATGCCTCCGGCACCGGAAGCCAGGTAATACCTGCTCAGTGCACGTTGATGGGTTTCATCCAGTTTACGTTGGGCATCCAGCGCCAGGGGATGGGCAGGAATGACCAATCCTTCCTGTAAATGGTTTTTCTTTATAGGGTCGATCTGATTCATAATTTTAGTATTTTCCCTCCCTTTCCTGAAAGTGGGTGGGCTTATTCAGTATTTCTCCGTCATGCCGGATCCAGTCTGCCGTCATTTCCACCATCTCCAGCAGGGAAGTCCCCGGATATCCAAAAAGGCGGTGGCATTGGGAGGCATTATTGAGTAAGACATAGGGCTCTGGCTCATTTTGGAATACCGGTTCATTCCCGAATATATTGCCAAAAATCTCCGCTAGCTGCCGGATACTGATGGTCTCAGGTCCGGTCACGTTAAGTAACCTGGGAGGGCTGCTGGTGTGCAAAAGCGACCGAATGGCGATTTCATTGGCATCTCCCTGCCAGATTACATTCATGTGTCCACTGCGCAAGTCTATTGGGTGCCCTTCAAAAACCATCTTCCCGATCTCCAGCAGATTACCATACCTCAAATCAATGGCATAGTTCAGACGGTAGATGAGCATGGGAATTCCATACCGATGGCTATAGTACTCGAAAATCCTTTCCCTGCCCAGGCAGGACTGGGCATATTCACCCAAAGGCTCGGGAGGTGTATTTTCTGTAGCACCTCCTGATCCATAATGTACGTACGGGTATATGTTTCCACTGGAAAAAATGACCATTCGGGAGTTTTGAAACTTTTCTGCAACACGCCCTGGCAGATAGGTATTCATGGCCCAGGTGCTGTGGGCATTTCCGGAGGTTCCAAACTTTCTTCCCGCCATGTAGATCACATTTTCTACGTCGGGAAGCGCTTGCAGGGCCTTATCGTCCAGCAAATCGGCACTGATACATTGCAGGCCATGATCTTGTAAATCAGCCTTTGCCCGGGCATCAGAAAAACGGGATACGCCAATAACCTTTTTATTGAGTTTTGCGGCTTCAATGGCTCTCAGCAGCATCTTTGCAAGACTAGGACCCATTTTACCACCTACACCCAGAATGATGATATCCCCGGTGATCCGGCTCAGATCCTCTATTAGCGCCGCCGATGGCCGGCTGAGTTTTTCTTCAAGTTCAGCGATAGATTTCATGTGTCTATAATTTGTTCTTTAATGGTCACATGGAATCTCGCATGTCTGATAGTCATTCCAGTGTGTGACGGGTACATCATGCTCGATTTCATATGATTATCATTGTCTTTTAGCAGCAATATGTCCGCAGGAATGATGCCAGCCGCAAGAAAAATCCCGGCAGCTTGCATGTTGGTAACGATCCCTTCGTTTGTCGCCTGCGACTTGCCTGTCTGCCTCATACAAACTCCATTTCAGGGGATAGCGTAGATTGATGTCCTTCACTTTTGCTCATTGTGTGGTGTTCAATTGAAAAACAAATTGACTGCGTTGCTGATTGCCAGAGCCAACAACACCAGCAAACCTACCGCTCCGATAATATTGGCCGGCAATTTATTTTTTAATTTGCCCATAATTTTACCATCATTTGCCATCAGGAACAGACCAAACCCGATAAATGGAACGGCAAAAATAGTAATCCCCTGGGCAAAAACAATAAGCTCCAAAGGAAGTCGTCCAAATACAAGCGCCACCGCGGCACCGATCACAATAACGAGGGAAATCAATATTTTAACGGGAAGGCTGTTCAGATCCCTTCCCAGCGAAAGGGCATCCGCCAGCAGGGTACCTCCAATACTGGCATTGCCTAAAAGAGAAGAAAAAGACGCTCCAAATAACCCGACCATGAATACCATAAAAGCGAATTGACCATAAACTGGTGCCAGCGCAAGTCCCATGTCTCCTGCAGAACTTACCTTCACCCCTTGCGGATACAAGATGGTGGCAGCACTCAGCAGAATCATAGAAGAAATAATACCCAGGACAAGTATGCCGGTAAAACTTTCTGTCAGTGCTTCCTTTTTCTGCGATACACGCCAGCCCTTTTCCTGTACCAGGTAAGACTGGTAAAATGCTCCTGCTATAGAAAAGCTGGACGCCACCAGGGCTATTACCAGGACGAAAGAGCCTTTTGGAATAACAGGAACCAACCCTTTAATGACTTCGGTAAAGTCAGGGGGAGCCAATACCAGCGTAAGTAGAAATGACACCAGCATCACTGCCACCATCAGAATCATGACTTTCTCAAGCACCTTGTAAAAGCTCCTGAAAAACAGTAGTGAAATGGCCAGCAGGGATATGCATGTGATCCATAAGGCATTGGACCCGCCCAGGGATTCGGACAGCGCCAGGCCTGCACCTACCGTATTGCCCGCCTGAAATGAGGCAGTTACAAAAAATAGTCCGAAGCCTGCGATCCAGGCTGCAGAGTTACCCCATTTATCCCGAAACAAACTGATCAGAGAAGATTCTGCCGCCAGGCCGATCCTCGCTCCCATACCAGTAAAAGTAAGCATGAGCACCACAGCCAGTAGTATCACCCACAACAATTGATAGCCATAGACGGCCCCCAGTTTAGAGGTAATGGTGAGACTTCCCGGCCCGAATACCAACGCTGCAGTAATCAAACCGGGTCCCAGCGACTTAATCCATCGAATGATCAAAATAGGTAAGGTTTAAACATTTGTCAATCTAGCTTTGAAAAATCCTGTAAATCTTTAAAAATGACGCCGATTGAAAATTTCGGTGAGAATAACAGCATCCCGGGCGGATTCGCTATTTTTAAGCATACGGGCATATTTACTCCTTCCTGAATATTCCTCCGCTACATCAACAACCTCTCCGAGTATTTTTCTGTCGTCTTCCAAATCCACCTGATCATCCAATTTTACCAGGGGTTGCTTGATATTCCTGTAAGGGTCCCGATAAGAAGTTTCTTCTGTCTTAACCGGTCTTTCCTCAGATGGTCCCGGACTGGTGCGGCCGGATACTTCAGGGGTTTCTTCTGCAAGTACCTCCGGCTCATCCTGTTGCAAATCTCTTTCCCTTTCCGACTGCTCATTCCGGATTTCGCGCAACAATTCTTCAAAGGAGGGGCCCCTTTTAGGGGCCTGCTCCGGCACCTCTGCCTCGTTGTCCATCTCCGGTTCCTTCTTCCTGGCAAAAGTCGTATAGATGAAATAAATGATAATCGCTATGAGGTAGAAAATTGTTCCCGAATCCATGCTGCTATTACTTTAAAGATCAAGTTACAAAATTTATTGATTTGATTGCAGGGATTTGCCGGCATCTACCTGAAAATAACAATGGAGCCTGTTGTAAGCAGGTGTAAAACCAGCAGAAAAACAACTTTCTGCACACTTTACCCCTGTCCACCTGCTTTTGATTAGATATTTATATGATTTAGATCAGTTTTCAATAAGAAACTCATTTTTTCATTTAATATTTCAATTAAATTTTATTATATTCATAATCCTATGAACAACTACCAAAACTACCATGGCTATGATGGAAACCAAAGAATTAATTTCACTCGAACCTGAAAAGCGGATTGATTTTCCAAATCTGTTGGTGAGAACGCATTTTGGAAATGTTTTCTTCCAGTCGATGATAAAAAACAAAAGAACGATTGTTTATATCAATCCTTCGGAAATAATTCCGCAGGACAACTCAGAAAAAAACAAATTTCTGGAAGGGCTTAGACTGCTAAAAGCACTTAATTTTAACCTGATTGGGTTTAACCGAAAATCCTTCGACGAACACCTCAGATCTGTAAATTGGGTCAATTCCTACCTGAGCGAAGATCTGGTATTTCCTATATTCTACCAAACCAAACAGGAGACAAGCACCAATCCGCTTGGCCAGTTAAACGAAATGGCAGGTTACAAAAATCCGGTTTTCTTTCTCGATAAGCATGGCTCAATCATAAAGGTATTGAATGGAATTAAGCCCGAAACCCGAAGTCTGGAAAAAATAGCCAGGCTGGCCTCCGAAATGGTATTGGGAGAACAGGATTTTAAAAAAGAAAGGGCACTAAGGGACAATTGATCCCTTAGTACCTGTTTTCCCTGGCTTCAATTTTCAAAAGATTCTTTGATCAATTGGGGCTGAAGGCTTTTTTCACTGATCTTTTCGGTCTTTCTCGTACTGCTCTCCTTTTCGGCAGCATTCAGCTCCTTCTTCTCGTGATACTTTTTAATACAAGCTTCTACTTCGGCCCCTGTTTCTATCTTGATTTTATTGGTGATAACAGAACCATGAACAACGCCGGTATCGCCGATCACGGTAATATCTGTAGCGACCACCTCACCGACCACCTCTCCCAAAATAGAAACGTGGTTGGCTTTAACGTTACCAATAATCTGGCCCGTTTTTCCAACAATGACCCTTTTGGTGGTAGTCAGGTTTCCCTGGATGATACCCTCAATCCGGATATCATTGCTGGAATCGATATCACCTATCATCCGGAAGCCAGGAGCAAAAAAGGAGGTTGAACTTGGCCCATCCAGAGCCGGATTGGATTTTTTTTCTGAGGTCCACATACTCGTTCTTTTTATGTTAAAAACTGTTTGAGAGATCATTTTACCAGATCAAATAATACAATAAACTCTAATTATATTTTAAATATAGAACATAAAAATATACTCCACAAGAAAAAATTTTACAAAGCATTTTCAGGTAATTTAAAACAATTTTACCGTATATATTATTGTATTTTTACCTGTACCTACAATTATAAATCATTTTTTAGATTCTATAAGAATTACCCCGAAAAAAAGGAACATTTAATTTATTAATATTTTAATATTTTATTTCCTTTTGCATGAGGAATAAACATAAAGACCAATAATGGTAGCGTCAAATTCAATTATCTGGAGTGATAGCGTTTGGAACCATTATTTTTTCAGAATCATTGTTTTAGTTTTGAAAATAAATGAGAGTTATTTTCCTGCCTGTAAAACGCATTTTCCAGGCAGCTTTTGGTAAATCGACAGTATGGTGAGTTTCGAAAAACATAGTTTAATTATACCAGTTATTTCTTTTATTACATAAATGGGTTTATAGGTTATAATTTTGATTTACAACCTCAATTTTTTAAATTCCATTTTGTTTATCTTGTTTTAAGTCATAAATTCGAGATACAGAAGTGAAGTAAGATAGCTGGATTTCCGGGTTAAATTAAAGTTGCGGCATGAAACAGAAACTTGAGACCATTATTGTAGACGATGACATCTTGACCCTGCACTACATTAAAAAAATTGTCAAAACTTCCCCCTTAGGCGGACCGATTCACACTTCGGAAAACGGTAAGTTGGCATTTCAGATTCTGGAAGACCGCAAAGACGATTTTGATACCATACTTGTCTTTCTGGATATCAACATGCCGGTAATGGATGGTTGGTCATTTTTAGAACTGCTACAGGAAAAAGCTTACAAAAACAAAATCCAGGTGGTAATGGTCACCTCCTCCACCGATCCGGCAGACAAAGCCAAATCCAATAAATACCCTCAGGTAATTGGCTACCTGGAAAAGCCCGTGTATCCACAGGTATTCACCGAGATATACAATCTGTTCGATAAAAATATCGTCATCACCAAAAACAAAAATGCGATCAATTGATGTAACCCCTGCATTTTGTTCATTCCGTTCGCATTTCCGTACTCCACGGCACATCATTATCAGTTGACAACAGTTTTCCTGCTCCCTTGCAAATTGCCTGGATTGGGTTAAATTTGTTAGGTATTAAATCAACCTGCATGCAGCTTTCCAAACTAGAGATAAGAGGTTTCAAAAGTTTCGGTGATAAAGTCCTGATCCATTTTGATAAGGGGATCACGGGTATAGTAGGTCCGAACGGTTGCGGCAAATCCAATGTAGTGGATGCGATTCGCTGGGTGCTTGGAGAGCAAAAGACCAGAATGCTCCGCTCGGATAAGATGGAAAATGTCATTTTTAATGGGACCAAAAATCGCAAACCGCTCAACATGGCTGAGGTGTCCCTGACCTTTGAAAACACCAGAAACCTGCTCCCGACCGAATATACCCATGTCACCATTACCCGCAGATACTACCGCTCAGGGGAAAGTGAATATTTACTCAACGGGGTCACCTGCCGGCTAAAGGACATCACCAACCTTTTTCTGGATACCGGTATCAATTCCAATAGCTATGCCATCATAGAACTGAAAATGATTGATGAGCTTCTCAACGATAAAAATAATTCGAGACGGGATTTATTTGAAGAGGCAGCGGGGATATCCAAATTTAAAACCAGAAAAAAAGAAACCTTAAAAAAACTGGAAGACACCGATGCAGACCTGGATCGGGTGGAGGACCTATTGTTTGAAATAGAAAAAAACCTCAAGTCCCTGGAAAAGCAAGCCAGACAAGCCGTTCGTTACTTCGAACTTAAAAAAGAGTATAAATCTTTAAGCATAGCACTGGCTAAAAAAGGGGTGCAGGACCAGAGCCAGGCGCTGATCCATATCAATCAAAAATTGGAGGCCGAGAATGACCAGAAAATACAATTAAACGCCTCCATTTCCGCCAAAGAAGCTGCTCTGGAATCCTTAAAGTCGGGCATGGTGCATAAAGAAAAACTACTGGGCTCCCGGCAGAAATCATTAAACGAACATGTGCTGAAGATACGGCAATTTGAAAGCGACAAAAAAATAAAAAACGAACGATTGCGCTTTCTTCAGGACAAATCCGAACAACTCAGAACCCAAATTGAGCAAGACAAGAAAAGCAATGAAAGGGCTGGGTTCAGTATCAAATCTCTGGAACAGGAGCAGCAAGTCGCTGGGAAGCTGATCGCAGAGAAGGAACAGCAGGTGCAGGAGCTGAAAGCCATGTATGAAGAAAAAAAGGTACAGCACAACGCCCAGCAGGAAAAGCAAAAGGTCCTTCAAAACAGCTACTCCCGAAAGCGGGATGAGCTGTACCAACTTACCAAAAGCCAGGAAATCAAACAAATTCAACTCAACAGCCTCAAGCAAGAGTTGGAAAAAACCGCTACCGATGACAGTAGCCAGGAAGAAAACCTTGCTGGGTTTACCGAAAGCCTGACCGGAATACAGCAACAACTGGAAAAGGAAAACCAGGAACTGCAACAAATCAAAAGTGAAGAGGAAAGTCATCAACTGAAACTGGAAGAGGCTACGCGGATGCAGGATCTTATCCGGGAAGAATTGACCCAGATCAACAGAAAACTTGATGCCAGGAGTAATGAATACCAACTGACCAAGTCCCTGGTGGATAACCTGGAAGGATTTCCCGAGGCCATCAAGTTTTTAAAAAAACACAGCAACTGGGGCAAAAACAAACCTCTTCTCTCCGACCTGCTGACCACGGATGAAAAGTACCGCGTTACAATAGAAAACTTCCTTGAAAACTACATGAATTATTATGTGGTCGAAACCGAAAAGGAAGCTATAGAAGCGGTGAAGTTATTGAGTGATGCCGGAAAAGGAAAAGCAAATTTCTTTGTTCTGGAAAGGTTTGAAAAATTCCGTCCCTCTCAGAACAAACTGTTTTCAGATGCGGTAGCCGCTACTGAAATCATCGAATACGATCAGAAATACGCGCCTTTGGTCGCTTTTCTTTTAGATGACGTGTACATCTTCAATGGCGATATCCATCAGGTACCCAGATCACAAGAGGCCATTTTTATTACGGAAAGTGGCAAATTCATCGATCGAAAATTCACCATTTCAGGAGGATCTGTTGGTTTGTTTGAGGGAAAGAGAATTGGCAGGGCCAAAAACCTGGAAAAATTGGACAAGGAGATCAAAACCCTTCAGAAAAAGATCAGCGAAGTCCGAACCAATCTCGATAAAAAAGCCACGGAAGTTTCCCGGCTTAGGGCCATCAGTTTTAAACAAACACTGGAGGAAAAGCAGAAGATAGTCAACGAATTGAATCAGGAGTATGTCTCCCTGAAAACTAAAAGAGAACAATTGGCGGAAATGTTGTCTTCCAATGCCAACAAAAAAGAAGATATTCAGGATAGGCTTTCTGACCTGACCGAGGAGCTGGAAACGCTAAGACCGCAGCTTTCGGAAGCAAAAGAAGAGTTTGCGCGGATGGAGGAGGAAATCAATGATATTAACGAAAGGCTGCAGGAAGTCGCGGAAGATCTTTCTATTCGCTCATCCCAATACAATGAAGAAAATATTCAATACCACCAGCACCTGAACAAGTTGCAAAGCATCGAGCAGGAAATTGGCTTCAAACAAAGTACCTACGAAAACAGCAAAGCGCGCATTGAAACCGCCCAAATCGAAATGAGCCGGACAGATCAGGAAATAAGATCCCTGATCGAAAACAATGAGGTAAAAGACGATGAACTCATAGAACTCTATGGTGAAAAAGAAACCATCGAACAGGGCGTCAATGAAGCAGAAAAAGAATATTATGCGGCAAGAGGTGAAATCGATGAAGTGGACAAGTCTGTCAGAGAAATCCAGAAACGCAAAGAACAGGTAGACAGTCTGGTGATGGAACTGCAGCAGGCAGCCAATGAAATCAACCTCAAGCTCAACGGATTGAAGGAGCGGTTAAGTGTGGAATTTGAAATTGACCTCGACCAATTGATGCAGGAGGATCCCGAAATCGATGCCCAGTTTGACGGTAAAGACGAAACATACATCAAGGAGGAAGTCAGCAAAGTCAAACAAAAACTGGAGAAAATGGGACCGGTAAATCCCATGGCCATGGAAGCCTACGATGAAATAAAAGAGAGGCATACCTTTATTACCGAACAAAGAGATGATTTGCAAAAGGCAAAAGCCTCATTGGTGACTACCATCAACGAAATCGATCAGGTAGCCAGGGAGACGTTTCTGGACGCATTTGAAAAAATCAAGAGCAACTTCGTCAAAGTGTTCCGATCGTTATTCACGGAAGAAGATGACTGTGACCTGAAACTGTCCGACCCGGATTTACCACTGGAAAGCAGCATAGAGATCATCGCCAAACCCAAGGGAAAACGACCCTTGTCCATCAATCAGCTCTCCGGTGGTGAAAAAACCCTGACCGCTACCTCCCTGTTGTTTTCTATTTATCTGTTGAAACCTGCACCATTCTGCATTTTTGATGAAGTGGATGCCCCGCTCGATGATGCCAATATTGATAAATTCAATCAGATCATCCAAAAATTCTCCAATGAATCCCAATTCATCATTGTCACGCATAACAAACGAACCATGGCCAGCACGGATATCATCTATGGCATTACGATGATAGAGGCAGGAGTCTCAAGAGTGGTCCCGGTAGATCTCCGGGAACTGGTCGAAAACGACGAGGAGCAAGCATAAAAAATCCGGATCGCATACCTTCTGCGACCCGGATCAGGTGACATTTCGAATTAAGGGGTATCAGTTCGGAAGTTTGTCAGCAAACCTGCCATACACCCAGGTTCCGGCTATGGCACTTAGCAGCGTAACCAGTACCACGGAGAAGCCTGAGCCAATCTGTGCAAACAGGGGGCCGGGACAAGCACCTGTCAGTGCCCAGCCCAATCCAAATAGGAAACCTCCTATGACCTGACCTTTTCTGAATTCTTTATCCGCAATTTTGATTGGTTCTCCCTCCAGGGTTTTGATGCCCAGTCTTTTGATCAATTGGATGGAGATAATACCTACCAAAATGGCGGATCCAATTACTCCGTACATGAAAAAAGACTGTAACCTGAACATCTCCTGAATGCGAAACCAGGAGATGACTTCGGCCTTTACAAATACGATCCCAAATAAGACCCCAACGATCAGGTACCGCAGGAGCTTCCATTTGGATTCCCCCGTCTCGCGCATATTGGGTGCCTCACATTCTATTGGGTTATTTGATTTCTTTTCTATTACTTTCATTTTGCTATTTTTTGATGGATGTATTAAGCCTCCCGGTTGTTAAAATCCAACCCAGCTCATGATAAGGGGGAGAAACAAGTGCGTCATGACAAAGCCTCCCGCCATAAAAAAGATGGTTGCCAGCAATGATGGCCACTGCAGGTTGCTGATCCCCATAATGGCATGACCTGATGTACAGCCTCCTGCATATCGTGTACCGAAGCCCACCAGAAAGCCTCCGATAACGAAAAAGAACAATCCTTTTAGGCTAAATAAATTTGCCCAACTGAAAATATCGGCGGGAAGAAGGCTGTTGAAATCAGCGATACCCAGCTCGCTCAAATCCTGTTGGGTACTTGCAGCAATCACTATTGCATCCGGATTGGATAAAAACAGGGATGCTATCAGCCCCCCAAGAAATATACCGACCACGAAGAGGATATTCCAGATCTCTTTTTTCCAATCGTATTGAAAGAAAGGAATGTTCGCAGGCATACAGGCCGCGCAGACATGCCTGAGCGATGAGGATATGCCAAAAGATTTGTTGCCAATAATCAATAATGCGGGTACGGTTAACCCAATCAGGGGTCCTGCCACATACCAGGGCCAGGGCTGCCTGATCCATTCTACTATCTGTTCCATTTTTTTAAATTTATTTGTCTGATTTATCGGGTTGAATACCAGTTTGCAGACTAGTCCCTTTTATAATCCATACAGACAACCACAGGGAATAACAGATGCATAAACACTGCCGTCTTTCTGTATGATAGGAAATAAAGGGGAATATCAGGCCGGTAAGGTCGGAAAAATGGCAGGAAACCAGGCGAACCGGACCCTGCCATCAACCAACACATCAACCAAAAATAACTTTACAATAGGGTGGTCGGGCAGACATAGTCAGTAACTTCAAACTTGCCCGATGCCTTTATGGCATCAAAACCACCGCGAATATCCACCAGGTTTTCATACCCCCTGGCCCTCAATACAGAATTGAAAATCATGGACCTGTATCCCCCGGCACAATGCACATAATAAGGCATGTTTTTATCGATTGCTGCCATGTTTTCATTGATGTAATCCAGTGGTAAATTCTCTGCACCCACCAGGTGTTCACTTTGGTGCTCACTGGCTTTTCTCACATCTAAGATCTTAATGTTCCTGACCTTAGCAGAAAGAGCTGCCAATTCATCCACAGATACAACTGAAATACTGTCTGTCTCTCTACCGGATTTCTTCCAGGCATCTATCCCCCCTTTCAAATAACCCAGTGCATGATCATATCCAACTCTCGCCAGGCGGGTAATCACCTCCTCTTCCCGGCCCTTATCGGCCACCACGAGAATCTCCTGTTTGACATCAGGGATCATGGTCCCTACCCAAACCGCAAAGCTACCATCAATGCCAATATTAATGGAATTGGGGATAAAACCTTTGGCAAATTTTTCAGGGGAACGGGTATCCAATACCACAGCTCCGGTTTCGTTGGCTGCTGTCTCAAACGCTTCCGGCGTCAAAGCCTGCTGTCCCCTATCCAATACCGTATCGATGCTGTCATAGCCCTGGATATTCATCAGGACATTTTGAGGGAAATATGCAGGAGGTGGAGTAAGACCGGTAAGCACTTCTTTGACAAAGGCTTCCTTGCTCATTTCCTGCAGGGCATAATTGGTCTTTTTTTGATTACCAAGCGTATCGCTGGTTTCCTTACTCATATTTTTACCACAGGCGCTTCCTGCACCATGGGCAGGATAAACGATCAGATCGTCTGCAAGAGGCAGGATCTTTTCCCTTAATGAATCATACAGGTGTCCGGCTAGTTTCTCCTGGGTCAGATCTTTCACCACCTTTTGTGCCAGATCTGGCCTGCCCACATCACCGATAAACAGGGTGTCGCCGGTGAATAGGGCAACATCCTTACCTGCTTCATCAGTGAGCAGAAAAACCGAACTCTCCATGGTGTGACCCGGGGTGTGAATCACCCGGATGCTGGCATTTCCCAATTGGAATACCTGGTTATCCTTAGCTACAATAGCATCAAAGCCCATCTGCATACCCGTAGGTCCAAATACAATTTTTGCTCCTGTCTTGGCTGACAAATCCTGATGTCCCGACACAAAATCCGCATGGAAATGGGTTTCAAAAATGTATTTGATGGTAGCACCATTCCTTTCGGCCTTATCCATATAAGGCTGTACCTCCCGGAGCGGATCTATAATGGCCGCTTCACCATTTGACTCAATATAGTAGGCACCCTGCGCCAGACAACCGGTATATATTTGCTCTATTTTCATCGGTATATTTTTCTATTTTTATTGTTTAATCGTCTGCTCCGACGCTAAATCGGAGGAATATTTGATTTTCATCTCAAATGCTTACAATACTCAAATTAAACGCTTCGATTTGAAAGCGACTAGGACTTTGGTCACATAAGGAACCTAAAATGGCCAGGAAATAATTCCATCCCTAAGGTTATAGACTTTGGTAAAGCCCATTTCAGCCATTGTAGCACAGGCATGGCCGCTTCTGTTGCCACTTCTGCAATACAGGTAATATGCTTTGTCCCTGGGGAGATTTTTAAGCTGATTGGCAAAACCACTACCCATCATGTCCAGATTCCGGGCTCTGGGCAGCTTCCCACTATTGAATTCACCGGCGGTCCTGACATCGATCAACACCGCTTTCGGATCCTCTATGCCCCTTTGGAAATCCTCCGCGCTGAGGTCAGTATACTGCTTTTCTTTTTTATGAAATAAATTAAACATGATTTCTTTTGTTAACTGATACAACAAAAGTAAGTCATGCAAAAAGCCCAAAAAGTAATTTTAATCACATTAGCAAAAAAGGCAAAAAAAAAGCTGTCCGTTCGGACAGCTTTCAATGATTGAATACAGAAATATGAAAATCAATTGTTTTCTACTCTGCCTACAGAAGCATACATAAGTTTCCTGGCATCCGCCTCTCTCAATTCAAACTGAATGTCACTGATGGGTCCCATTTTGACATCACGGTCTGCTTTGAGGGAAATCCATATCTGATCCCGCTCTGCTTCAGAAAGGTTATCTTTTTCCTGGTTGACCCAAAGCACGATGTCTGAAGTATTGATCAGCACATCATTGGCCTGGATCCTCGGTTCTGAACCATACAGCGATGTATTCTTAGGTTTTCCTACATACAGGTAGGAGATCAGCGTTTTCTTCTGAATTTTCTGAAGCTGAGTAGCCTGAGGAATTTTCTGCTCTACCAATATCTCCTGCTCTCTCAATACTGTGGTTACCATAAAGAAGAACAACAGCATGAAAATGATATCGGGTAATGCCGAAGTTGGAATATTGGTATCCGCTTTGGTTTTCTTTTTAAACTTTGACATAATTAGCTTCCGATTTTATCAGGTTCAGCGATAGAGATGGCCATGGGTATGTTCTCTTTTCCCCGGTCCATCAACTCCTTTTCCGCAGCACTCTGACCAGTTAAGGCACGGTACTCTTCTCCGGTAAGGCCAACTCGCTCGCCGTAAATTTCAAAATAAGCTTTTTTTACTTCATCCAGAACTTCCAGATAGGTCTCATAACTGGTACCCCTATTGGTTTTTATGGAGATAACGGCTCCGCCAGACATAGGGTGATCTGAGGATTCCGGACTTTGCTCTGCCATCCCTCTCAACGAGGGCGGGAGGCTGTTGAACAAAGCCACGGCATCTTCATCAGGATTTCCAAAATTCAGCACAAAGCGTTTGATCTCATCGGACAGACCGTCTGTACTGTTTCGAAATTCACCTTCAACCAATAGATCATCGTTTAGGTTAATGAGAATGTTGAAAATGTTCCTTTCGTTCAGTTCTACCTCTGGTGGTGGTTGGTTCGGATCCTGCTTGGGAGGAAGGATATTCATGATACCCTTGTCCGAAGCGATTGTCGTGGTTACGAGAAAGAAGATAAGAAGCAAGAAGGCGATGTCCGCCATCGACCCTGCATTTACCTCCTGACTCATTCTACCTCTCTTGCCCATAATTATTTGATTAATTTATTGAGTTCTGTTATCACGATTCCGACGATAGCCAAAATAAACAACGCGTAAACAGTAAGCAGTACTCCCCCTACCATTTTGGCACCTTCCGGAGTGATGTTAAAAGGATCGGCCATGTACTTGGCGGCTACATCACCGCTTGCAGTAGAGTAGGCTATACCAAATACTGCAGCTATGACAATTACACCAATCGCCGTCTTTAAAAGACTTTTGGGATCGCCAAATGACTTGATCAGCGGCATTAGTATCGCAAATACTGCACCAACTATGATCAGCAAGTACCCTGCATATAAGAATATATCAGTAGTATCCATTTTATCTAGATTCTAAAGTGAAATAAATCATTTTAAAGGTAAAAACAAAATGACCAGAATTATCTGGTCAATTTATGTTTTACCAAAATGTCTACCAGGCTGATTGAGGCATCTTCCATATCGTTTACGATAGAGTCAATTTTTGCCACGCAATAGTTGTAGAACAGTTGAAGTATAATGGCGACGATCAGACCCGCAACGGTAGTCAAAAGGGCGATTTTAATACCCCCGGCCACCAGTGAAGGTGAAATATCTCCTGCAGCTTCGATAGAGTCAAAGGCACCGATCATACCGATTACCGTACCCATGAAACCCAACATCGGGGCAAGAGAGATAAACAGGGAAATCCATACCAGCCCTTTTTCCAAACGGCCCATTTCCACTGATCCGTATGCTATAATGGATTTCTCCACCATGTCGATACCTTCAGAATACCGCATCAGACCTTGAGTAAAGATGGAAGCAACAGGACCTCTGGTGCTTTTCGTAACATCTTTGGCAGCTTCGATTCCTCCTTCTTCCAGTGCATTTTCTACCTTAGCCAACAGCTTTTTGGTATTGGTGGTGGAAAGATTCAGCGTAATGATTCTTTCCAATGCAACGGCCAATCCTAAAATCAAACACAGCAAGACGGGAGTCATATAAGTAGGATCTCCCTCGATGAACTTGTCTTTTATAACCTGATGAAAAGATTGCTCCTCAGTTACAATTTCGTCGTCGGTCATGACTGGTGTTGGATCTGGTTCCGGAGCAGGCGCTGCTGCCTCTTCTGTGGTGTCAGCTTCTGCTTCTTCTGTTTCTTCCTGTGCTTTTGTGATCATCGGAGAGAATAAAATTCCGAAAAGCATGAACAAAGCGATTAACTTTTTCATAATGTAGTTTTTAATAGACTTTTAAAGGTTGAACGGTTTCTAAATTCGAATTAAGTTTTTAAAGTTATAATTTTTTCGACTGAAATTGCAAATGATTCCTTTATAATTTGTGAGAAACCATTTGAAATTTAGCCCGTCGAACAGATTTCCAAGGTATTTTAATTAAATAGAACCCGTAATTTAATTTACTTAAATGGAAATCGCACTATGTGAGTGGAAAAACCACCGCATTTTTTTGTCACTGACTTTAATCCGGTGAAAATAAGCCAGCACATCATCACTTATTGATGGAAACTTGCAGAGAGGAAGGGATTCGAACCCTCGATACCCTTTAGGGGTATACACGCTTTCCAGGCGTGCTCCTTCGACCGCTCGGACACCTCTCTAATTGTTCATTTTGGCATTCTTGCAGCGACAAATAAAATTATAAAAATCAGCCCATGCAAATAATTGTCCGCTTTATTATGGAAAAAAAACAGGGTGTAAAAGCTATTTTTTTGGCTGCGAAAGCTAGTGGATTGATGGTCAAAGCCTTGATCAGAAAGGCCTCACTGACTCAAAACAGACATCTCCCCGGCCAGCGGCATCATCATCTTCCTTTTGATTTCGGTTTCATCGGTCTCATTGGCAAGCAAAAACATCATCTTGGTCACGGCCGCTTCGGTGGTAATGTCTCCTCCGCTCAATACCCCTACCCTTTTGAGGTCCTTGCTGGTCTGGTACCTGCCCTGTATCACCCTGCCCCCATTGCATTGAGAAACATTCAGGATCAGTAAGCCATTGTCCACAGCCTCCTCCATGGCTTTTACAAACCAGTCTTCACTGGGGCTGTTGCCAGATCCGTAGGTTTCCAGGACCATTCCCTTCAGTCCTTTTGTTTCCAGACAGTGGCGAACCACATTCTCTGTGATACCGGGAAAAAGTTTCAATACCATCACGTTGTTGTCCAGTTTGTTCAGGTACCTGAGCTTCTTCCCCTCCTCATAGGGTCTTATAGACGCATAATTGTAATCAATGACGATACCTGATTCTGCCAGAGGAGGATAATTTTCAGATTCAAAGGCATCAAAATGCACACTCTGTACTTTCTTTGCCCGGTTTCCCCGCAAAAGCATGTGGTTAAAGAAAATGCAAACCTCCGGCACCACCGGCTTTCCATTTACTTTTGAAATGGCAATTTCCAGCGAAGTCATCAGGTTTTCCCTGGCATCTGATCGCATGGCGCTGATGGGCAACTGGGCACCGGTAAAAATGACCGGCTTATTCAGTCCTTTCAGCATGTAGCTGAGCATGGAGGCACTGTAGGCCATGGTGTCTGTGCCGTGCAGCACCACAAATCCATCATAGGTGTCGTAATTCTCATAGATGATGTAGGCCATGTCTACCCAATGCTGCAGGTTGATATTGGAAGAATCGATAGGCTCGGGAAAGGAGATGACGGTAATGCTGATGTTCAGGTTATTGAGATTGGGGATCTTTTCGAGGATCTTCCCAAAATTAAAGGGTACCAATGCCCCCTGCTCATCATAAGCCATACCCAAAGTGCCACCCGTATAAATGATCAGCACAGCATGCTCAATCTCCTGCCTGGAAGCTGTATTGAGCCGAACGATTTTATAATTCATGGGAGGTTTGTTTAAACACTTTCAGGGCATTATTTCTCGTCACTTCAGCTACTTCCTCCAGCGTCTTGCCGGTGAATGCCGCCATTTTTTCGGCGATATGCGGGATGTATTCCGGAGAATTTCGCTTGCCCCGGAATGGTACCGGCGCCAGATAGGGGCTGTCTGTTTCCAAAACAACTTTGTCCAATCCAGTCGCAGCAATGACCTCTCCTACTCCGCTGTTTTTATAGGTAAGCGTACCGCCGATTCCCAAATAAAATCCCATTTCAATAATGCTTCTGGCCTGCTCCAGGCTACCTGAAAAACAATGAAAAATTCCTGTTAACTTTTCCTCGTTCAGGGATTGAACCAGGTCAATGGTTTCCTGTATGGATTCCCGGCAATGCAGGATCAGGGGCAGCTGCTTTTCTTTGGCCCATTGGATGTGCCTTTTCAGCGATTCCTGCTGCTGCTCAAAATAGGTTTTGTCCCAGTAGAGATCGATGCCAGTCTCCCCTACGCCCCAAAAATCGTGCTTTCCCCACCATTCCTCCATCTGCGAAAGCTGCTTTTCAAAATCTTCTCCCACATCACAGGGGTGCAACCCCAACATGGGAAAACAAACCCCGGGAAAATCCCTTTCTACCTCCAGCATTCCTTCAATGGATTCCAGGTCGATATTCGGCATGTAGATCTGCTCTATGCCCGCGTCAATGGCATCTTGAATAACCTTGTTCCTATCAGCCGCAAATTTTCTACTATATATGTGGGCGTGTGTCTCTATAAATTTCATGTGTCTATAATTTGTTCTTTAATGGCCACATGCCTGCCTGTCGGCAGACAGGGAATCTCGCATGGTTGTTAGTCATCCCAGTGTTTGAGGGCTACGTCATGCTCGATTTCATCGGTATTTTCGATTTTTCCATTTGATACCTGAAGGCCAGAAATAATACAGTACGGTTGACCAACTGATCAGCCAATTGTAAATTTCAAAGCCTAATAATGGTATTAGTCCGATTTTAGTTTCCGTTTTCCGCGCAAAAGTGCTCATGAACATGGATTGAAAGCAAATTTTCAATCCCCAAATACCTGCAGCCAGCCAAAATGACTGTATCAGCCCCACTACCAATGCCAAATAAAAAACCACCTGGAGGCCCAAAAGCATCTGCCAGTACCATGGCAGTGAGAATGCGCCCCTGGCCCATCTTTTCCTTTGCTCCAAAAGGGAGCCAAAGCTTTTCTGCGGCCGGGTTTTTACCAACACATCCTTGTTCACCAAATGTGCCGGCCGGTAGCCTTGGCGGTACATATTTATGGAAAGGGCCAGGTCCTCTGTCACCTGATCCCTTACTGCCGCGAAGCCGCCTGACCGGTGATAGGCATCCCGGTCCGCCATCATGTTATTGCCCATGGCTGTAAGAGAAAACCCCAAATCGGATACCACCTTCACCTTTCCCAGGACCAGCCACCAATCTAACGACTGCATGCGCTGAAAAAAACCATTGCCCGATATGGTAGTGATGCCGGTAAGCAATCCAAATTCTGATCGATAGGCCTTGCTCATCGTTTCTGCCCAGCCGGCAGGCACTATACAGTCTGCATCTGTAAACAGGAGCAGCCCTTCCCCGGCCCGGTCAATCATCGCAGCGAGCGCTACCGCCTTGCCGTTTTCCTGCTTGCCTGGTGGATGAGGCAGCGACACCAGGTGGCGATTTTCTCCGGCAGCCGTCCAACGGGACAGGATGGCTGCTGTCTGGTCCTCACTGTGGTCATCTGCCACATAAAACCGGATCTTATCTACCGGGTACCGGAGATCTTCAAAGGCCTGCAGACAATCCGGAAGGGTATGTGCCTCATTGCGGCAGGGCAGCAATACATTTACTACAGGCAGGGCATGCAGATTTGATTCATGTTTTTTAAAGTGATAGCCGATCAGGTACCACAGCAGAAAATATTGTAAACCAACCCCGGTCATTACTGCCAATGTAAGGTAGGTCAACATGGTTTACAGTGGTTTGGCCTGGTAACCGGCGTCTGCTAAAAAATCGAGGTAGCCCGGCAACATCCTCCTCAGAAAGGACTCAGTCTTTTTCTGATCGTGAAACAAAACAATAGAACCATTGGCACTTTTACGTATCAGTTGCTGCAGGGAGACAGACGGCGACATTTCCTTCCGAAAATCCCAGGAGATCAGATCCCATAAAACGATTTCATGTTGGGCTTGAACATTCTTTTTTTGGGAACAAGTGATGCGTCCATAGGGTGGTCGGAAAAGCCTGCTGTCTACTCCTGTACTGTCGAGGATTTCCTGCTGGCATCTGCTTATATCCACCAGGTACCTGGAGGTTTCCGTTTTGGCGCCGTTGAGGTGGTGAAAGGTATGGTTGCCTATCGCATGACCATTCTCATGTACCCGCCTGGCCAGGTCACCGGTCTTCTGAATATTGTTGCCCACCATAAAGAAAGTAGCTTTCATATTTCTGCTTTCCAACTCCTGCAAAATAAATTCCGTAACCCCCGAAACCGGCCCGTCATCAAAGGTCAGGTATATGGCTTTTTGCCCCCTGTCCTTGTGCCAGGTAAATTCGCTAAACATACGTTGTGCTATATGAGGCACCCTGAATGGTCTCATCTCAATCAAACTGAAGGCTTAATAGGGTGATGTCGTCGTTTCTGGATACTCCTCCGGAAAACTCCTGCAGCGCCCTGAACAAACCTGCGTGAAAGGTTTCCGGATCTTCACCCGGGTGGGATTTGATATAATCCAGAAAACGCTCCTCTCCAAATTCTTCTTCGTCGGGATTAAAGGTCTCAGTAAGCCCATCGGTGTACAGGTGTAAAATGAAATTTTCCAGGTCCTTACGCTCGCCCTGCTCCAGGAAAGGTAAGGTTTCGAAGGCTCCGAGTATGGTGGTGCCCGCTTCCAAAACCTCCAGACTATGGTCTTTTTTCAGACAGATTACCGGAGAATTGTGCCCTGCGTTGATATAGCTGAGCCTTTTATCCTTGTAGCTGTAATGCCCCAGAAAAAAAGTAATGAACCGCTCTCCCTTGGTATTTTCAAAGGTGGTGAAATTCAACTGCTCTACGATGGATTTCAAATCCGAACCACTGCGTAACAAAGTTCGCAGGGCGGCCTGAAAATTGGACATCAGCAGGGAGGCTGGCATCCCCTTGCCCGAGACATCGGCCACACAAAAATACACATCGTTACCGGTAGGTTGTACCAAATCATAATAGTCGCCGCCAACCGTGCTGTGGGGATAATAGGTAACCTTGGCTTTCAACTTATCATCGAAAGGCAGGGTGGAAGGAAACAGCATACGCTGCACATTGCTGGCAATTTCCAGTTCTTTCCGCAGGCGTTCCTGCTCCAATTGCCTTCTGGCAAAGCGCTTGTTTTCCAGCGCCACCACCAGAATGTTTGCCAGGGCCTGGGTAAAATCCAGGTCCAGACCTTTTTCCTTGTCCTTGGTACTCAGAAATAATATGGCCAGCATTTTGTCTTTGTGGTAAACGGGCACATAAATGTTTACCTCGGAAAAGGAGTACTCACCAGAAAGGGTCAGGCTCAGCTTGCCCTGGGTCTTATTTTCCTGTACATCTTCCCTTTGGATGTGATCCGGCAGTTTGCCTTTTACCTGATGCGAAATCTTCCGGTCAAAAAACTGCTCTTGTTCATTAAACACATACAACAAGAGGGATTTGATGTTCAGGTGTACCAGACAGGTAAATTTGAATATGTTCAGCAGTACATTTTCATTCTTGTTTTCATTGATGGCTTGCGTAATTTCCAACAGCGCCTTTAATTCCAATTCTTTCCTTTGGTATTTTACGGTTTCTGTTGTCATATTACTTCATATTGTGTTGTAGGAGGCCTTTCTTGGTAGCCAGGTAATAAAGCTCCCTGCCCTCGCGCTGTATCGGTGGATCGGCAAAAAGCTCCTCTTCTGGCCCTGCATAACATTTTATCCAGCCCTTCCTGAGCATTACCTCCAGATTTTGGAGCAGCCTGTCGTCCTCCCATCCCAAACTATCCTGAAGATAGGCATACGATTGCAGAAAGTACAATTCGTCCAACAAGTCAAATTCATCATCGGTCATGTCGTCTCCTGAATTAGGTAGAATGACAAAAATAAGAGATAGATTAGTTTTTCCTGCCTTTCCAGGAATATTTTCCTGAAATCGCCGATGGAAGGGCCGCCAACACCAGGACAGGAAAAAGCCATCCGGCAATAAGGTAATCTGTATGCCCTGCCGACCTTTGAAACCTACTGAGCACCCGGCTCAAAACAGCTCGTTCTACTGCAAATTTGCCGATCCAGAATACCGCCATGCCAATAGACCATTTCCAGGAAATCAGGAAGAGGAAAAAAGTCAACACCTGAGCAAGGGCTGCCAGAGCCAATCCCGCAGCAGTCATGATATGGGTCTGCCCCTTGTGGGCATTCCATTTGCTCGCCCAGCGGCTCCTTTGCCGAATCCAGGCTGCCGGTCCGGAAAGGGGAAATGTGGTCACCAGTGCGGAAAGGTAAGGTCTGTACACCCCGGAAGCAGCCCCGTATTCCCGGATGATTTTTTTCATCAGGAATTCATCGTCACCCGAAAGGAGGTGAGCATTGCCCTGGTATCCCCTGACTTTGAGAAATGCATCCCGTCGAAAGGCCAGGTTTGCGCCACTGCACATCAGGGGCCTTTTCCGGTGGAAAGAAATGGCCGTCAAAAGGATAATGGCCGCCCATTCGATCTGCTGAAACCGGGCAAAAAGACCGGCACCACCTGAAGAAATCACCGGTCCCGCTACCAATTGTACATTCGGATGGGAGAAAGGAGCACTCATGCTCTCAAACCAACCAGTCTGGAGTCGGACATCTGCATCTGTGGTCAGCAGCAGGGTGCTGGAAGAAGCCTCCACACCCCTGGTCAGTGCAGCTTTTTTGCCGATTCCCTTAGATTTTATGCACAGCCAATGGCCCAGTTGATTTTTCTCAATAAAGGAATGGATTACACCGGCTCCGCCATCCTCGCTATGGTCATCTATAAAAATCAATTTAAGATGATCCGGGAGCGTATGCAGCAGATGAGGAAGCAAGCTGGTTAAATGGGATTTTTCATTCCGGAAGGGCAATAATAGGGTGGCGTTCAGCCCGGACGGATGGTTTTCTACCGGGGGAGGAAATGGTATTTTTTTCCATTGGTGGCTTAGCAGCAGCAACAGGAGCAGGTAAAGGCCGAGAACTAAAAAGTATAGGGCACCAATCATAACTGCGCTTTACAGGATTTGTGGTAAATTGCACCAATGGATAAAGAACCGAAAATTCCGACGAAAGAAAAAATTGTTCTGGGTATCGATCCGGGTACAAATGTCATGGGCTTTGGGTTAATCTTGATCAAAGGTAACAAATACTCTCTGTTGCAATTTGGGGTCATACACCTGAAAAAATACAGCGACCATGCCCTGAAGCTGAAAAAAATTTTCGATAAAATCACCCAGATTCTGGAAGAGTTTTCACCTGATGCCGTAGCGTTGGAGGCCCCGTTTTTTGGACAAAATGTGCAGTCCATGCTCAAGCTGGGAAGAGCGCAGGGTGTAGCCATGGCCGCAGCTCTGGCCAAAGAAATTGCCATTACAGAGTACTCGCCCAAAAAGGTTAAGCAATCCGTGACGGGCAATGGGAATGCCTCTAAGGAACAGGTGGCCGAAATGCTCAAGACATTGCTTAATATCAGGGAGCTTCCTCATTTGCTGGATGCAACAGACGCACTGGCGGTGGCACTGTGCCATCATTTTCATGAGGGACGTCTGCAAACCAGGGGGCGAAGTGGGGGATGGAAAGCATTTCTCACCGAAAACCCCGACCGGGTAAAAAACAAAAATTAAGTGAATTGTTTCGATTTAACCGGTAATTTGGTAATTTAAAATCGGGATATATCTAAAAAGGTCTCCAGATGAAAAAAGTAGAACTAGACTGCGAGAATTGCTTCGGCGAATTTGTAAATCAACTGAATGAGTTACGGGATCTGATCCAGGAAGCTAAAAGTCACGGCATGGATGATGAGACCCGTAGCAGGCTGGTCAGGCTTTTTGAAAAAACCCACGATGCAGCTTTGGAAACGATCGCTGCCTATTTCAGAAAGCAGGGCAAACCACCTTTCTCCGGTTCCCGGGATGCCACCGTAGAGGCTTTTCATGCCGACCTGATCGATGATGGACAGGGCTGGCTGGACATGATCATCTGGAGGATCAAATACAACCCGCTTTATCCGGGAGACTACCTGGGATCTCTGGCAGAAAACATTGTCAAAAAATACATCCATTTTCTCGAAGACTTTGAGCGTTCCATGGGGAAAAATCTGGATGTGTAAAATAATTTTAATTTTTTTTCGATCAGCTTGTAGCGTTTGAAAGATTGCTATCGTCCTGTCAGTAAGAAACTTCAAAGATCGATTCCATTTATTCCCATTTGGCCATGAAAACAAGTTTACAACAACCTTTCCAGTGGACCATGCAGCTGCTCATGTCACTCATGCTCCTGCTGGTCGTCAGCTCTTGTGAAGACCAGGTAGAAACCACCTATACGTACCAAACGCAGGTACCGGTATTTTTGCAGGTCAATAGCTTCCGGGAAGCTGACATCATCATCGAACCTGGCAAGCCGCTGGACAATCCCGGAAAAATCTATATTTACGGGGATTACTTGTTTATTTCAGAACCTGGAGAAGGCATTCATATCCTGGACAATTCCAACCCCTCCAGCCCCAGAAACCTGAATTTTATCAACATCCCGGGTACCGGCGATATGGCGATCAACAATAATATTCTTTACGCAGATAACTACGTAGACCTGCTGGCATTCGATATCTCCGACCCGCAGGATATCGAAATGGTGAAAAGGGAAGAAGATGTTTTCCCTAACCTGTATACCAACGAAGAAACAGGCACCATCGTCACCTATAAAGATACCCTGATTACTTCTACCGATCCCAATATGATGTGGTCCAGTTGGGGAAGACCCGCTTTCAGGTCAGACTTTATGGCAATGGAATCTATGGCTGCATATAGCGGTGGTAGTAAAAGTGGAGGTGGGCAAAGTTATGGCCAGGGTGGCTCCATGGCCAGGTTTACGCTGCTTGGCGGCCACCTGTATACGGTGGACGATTACGACCTGCGGATATTCAGTGTAGAAGAACCCACTGATCCGAAGTACCTGAAAAATATCAACCTGGGTTGGGGCATCGAGACCATTTTCCCCTTTAAAGGTAAATTATTTATCGGGTCCATGACGGGAATGCACATCTACGATGCCAGTAACCCCTCTGAACCTCAAAAAATGGCCGTATATGAACATGTGACTTCCTGTGATCCGGTAGTGGTAAATGACGATTACGCTTTTGTCACTTTGAGGAGTGGAGCCCTGTGCCGAATGGGTGCCGATGAGCTGCACGTCCTGGACATCAAAGATCTGTATAATCCCCAATTGATCAAATCCTATCCCATGGAGAATCCTCATGGACTAGGACTTTCGGGAAATTATTTATACCTTGCCGAAGGCGAACACGGATTGAAGAGTTTCAACGTAGCTGACGTGATGGAGATCAGCAATAACCAGATTGAACACCTGAAGGATTATGCCTCCATCGACATCATACCGGGCCCAAAATCACTGATTGTCATTGGTCCGGATGGCGTGTGTCAGTTTGACTACTCAGATCCCGAAAAACTTAAGGAATTAAGCTGTATCAGTGTATCTTTTCGATAGATGAAGATCATTTATATCATTTTTGCAGCAACCCTATATTTGGCCTGTCCTTCTAACAGCTGGGGACAGGCCTTACCTTTTGCCCACCACTCGGAAATGGGCATACTTACCGGTAGGGATGATCTCGGCAACCGAACCAACTTTTCTTTCCAGACATTTAACGGCTTCCAGCTTTCCCGGAAATATGCTTTTGGATTTGTGACGGGGCTGGACCAATATGGCAGTCTCTCAGTAATGCCCATCGCCATGGGGGGGCGGGCTGTACTGAACCCGGAGGATCGCTGGCAGCTGTTTGCGGGTCTGGACCTGGGCTTCGGCTCCACTATTCTCGAACCCACGGTGGTCACCGAATGGAACGAACACCGCTGGCAGGAAGGGGGTTTTATGGGCCAGGGTACGGCAGGGCTACGCATCAAAACAAAAAGTGACAATTTCTGGACACTAAGTCTGTCCTACAAACGACAGGTTTACCACCTGACCACGGGAAATCCCCGCGTCAACGATCCGGACCCCAGCCGCCCGGAAGACTGGAATTATTATGCCATTGACAAAATAACTTTTAATAATGTGGTATATCGGTTGGGATACTGGTTTTAAAAATTGAACTGAAAAAGGGGTTGAAAAAACATTTCATTTCCGGACTGTCCTGTACGGTGCGTATGTGAAAAAAAGTCTCTCTTCGCGTGTAGATCGCCTCTACATCCCTGAAATTCGATTGGTTACGAATATGAGGCGTTTGTAATGCCAGAAACCAAACTCCGGCCGAAAACGTACTCATTCTTTAAAGTGCATGCGATAATGCATTAAAAATGGGTTTTTGGCGGGTTTAATCTGTTTACGATTCCGAAAATAACTGGGTGAAGTGCCAGACTTCACCCAGTACTGAACATCAGTAACCCGTACACCCTGCCTTCGACAGGCCCGGGCACCGCATATCACCACAGAGGCACATCCAAAATCAGGGGAAATAAAAACCACTGGGCCCTCTTCCTGCCGGCATTTGGTCTATCAGTTCTCCTGCTGAATTGACACGCAACACCGATCCATTTCCCTGCCAGCCGGCATGCTCCCCTATATAGAGCATGTCTGTTGCTTCATCGTATCCCAATCCGTAGAAATGATTTCCAGAATAAAAATCGGCATCCGATACCGTACCCGATCCGATGGATAACTTTACCACCACATCTTCGCTCTCCTGATTACTGATGACAAAAATCTCTCCGCTTTCCGTAAGTGTAAAACTCCCATTGTACATGCTGTTGGCAACGGGAAAAACCTGGCTGTCTGCGATTTCAAAATCCGCAGGAGCTATTTCATGCAGGTAAACATTGGCTGCATCTGTGGCATACAGGTACAATTTATCCCCGTAATCAAAAAAGGAAAAAGGGGTACCCGTCACCTGAACCGTTCTTTCTACTGTTTCCGTCTCCGGATCGATCACCAGCAGCTGTCCTTCAGACTGGCATGCGGCCAATACCCTACCTCCGAAATAAGTCAATCCCTCAGGCCTGGACGAAACGGGTATCGTATTGGCAATCGCCCCTCCTTTGGGATCGTTTACCACGGCGATAAAAGAATCCGGATTCTGATAATTCTCATCATAGGCTCCCCAATCGCTGATAAACAATTTCCCTTCGGCAGTAACCAGAGAACGGGAATTTACCAGCGCCCCATCTACTGCTCCCATACCCGTGAAATCTGAAGCGCGGACGATTTCCACCTTCCCGGTATTGGCCACCAGGTAGGCATAATCGCCAAAAATATGCATGTTCTGGATCAAGCCCGCAAAAGGTCGGTTATTGACCTTCTCAAAAATGGCAGACTCCATCTCTCCAGATGCTTTGTCAAAATGAAAGATCTCCCCGTCATTGGCACCAAAAGCACCTTCGTTGACGATCAACACCCCTTCCTCATAGGCACCGCGGGGGAGTTCAACAGGATCCGTCCCACAAGAAAACAGGAGTGTGATCAAAAACAGACAATTGGCAATAGTTAACTTCTTCATAAAACCAGGTTTACATTAAATTGAAAATTCCTTCCCGGCATGGGTCGGAGACGCAGGACCTGATAGTCCCGGTCAAAAATATTGTGGACACTTAGCCCCATATCGCCCTTTAACCAGGGAGAAAACCTAAAATCATATTGTACCCCGCCTCCCCATAAAGCAAATGCCGGCAGAGTGCCGCGGTTGTCGGTGGTCACAAACCTTTCTCCGGTTTTCTGACCCCGGATAAAAAACGAAAAGGCGCCTCTTCCTGCATGTAGCTGTCCCTGAACCTTGTGTGCAGGCACATAGGGCAATCGCTTGCCCCTGCTTTGGTCCTGGTCATCTGATTTAATAATGGGACGGGTAAAAGCATAATCCAGGTTCAGACCCAGCTTCCAGGTACCACTTTCCCATTCGCTTTCAAAAAAATATTCCAGTCCCTGATTGACTACTTTCCGGACATTTTCCGGAGTCCAGAAAGTACCCCTGGGCAGCCAGACCACCCATTGGTCCACGGCCATGTGATAATAAGCCAGCCTGTTTTTTATCTGTAACCGTGCACCTTTCAGTGACTGGTTGAGACCGGCTTCCCGGCTCCAGCTTTGTTCTGGCAGCAAGTCTGGATTTCCACCAGGAACCCAAAAACGGTCGTTTAATGTGGGAATCTTGAAGCCTCGGGAAATATTTCCGGTGAGTTCCCATTTCTGATCCTCCTGATTAATAATGGTCCAGGCGGCACCCAGGCCCGGGGTGAAGGGCACCGGCTCGCCATCATGGATCAACTGTCGCAATTGTAGGGAAAAACCCAGCCGGGGCAATGGCTTAAAATTTGTGGACTGATACAATTCCAGACGCTGTTCCTCCTTTGAATAGGTAGCCAAACTACCCTTGATATGGGTCAGGCGAATGCCGGTCTTTGATTGCCATTTATCCGAATGTTCCCAGTCCAGCTCTGCTCCCAACAGGGCCAGGAGGGTTAGGTTTTCCTCCTGATTGAAGCGCATCTTATCCCTTACCAGGCCTGCCTTTACATTCCAGCTCGCATTATCCCTGCGGTTATAATAGTCCACCACTCCCCTGATGTTCCAATCCAGTTGCTGATTCCGCTCCGGAGAGCCCAGCAGAGGCTGGATTTCCCGATCGACTTCATTGATCCAGAATGAGGCTTCTACGGACTGCCTTTGGTCCAGCCGGATGGCGAGGTCCTGGGCCCAGCCCACCTGGCTCACTGCCGCATGGTCCTGCACCCTGGTGGGCGTACCCGGACTCGCCCAATCCGCGTAGGGAAATCGGTTGGCAGCAATATTTCGGTAGACACTGGTTTTAACGGCAAAAACATCTCCTCCATACCTGTAACTCAGCTCCTGATCCCATCGGCCAAAACTTCCCAGCCGGGTCTTGCTGCTTGTTTCATGGCCCGTTCCATAGCCAGGGCTATTCTCCAGGTGGATGGCTCCCCCGATGGCATCCGTACCATAAAGTGCTCCCGAACTCCCGTAATGAACGGCCACCTGATCAAAGCCAGCCATGGCAAAAATGGAATAGTCGGCCTGCCCCAGAGAAGGGCTGTTTACCGGCAAGCCGTTCCAGAAAAGGGCATTGTGACCGGCAGCAGTACCCCTGACACTGAGCGAAGCCAGCATGCCGGAACCATACTCCCGCACAAACAAACCTGTACCCTGCTGCAGGGCCTGGCCTAAACTCATTCCTGACATTTGACCAAGCGCTGATTTTTCCAGGTTCCTGACCCACTGTCCGTAAGCATATTTTTGCAGGTGTGTCGCATTGACCTGCACAGGGGCCAATTTAAGGGTATCTCCGAAAAAATCCTGGGAGAGGCCCGGTGAGCCAATCAACAAGAGTATAAAGCCTGTCAGATATTTTTTACTTAAAGCCATTTGGTCAATTCTTTCCTACAGGCTTTGGGAAGAATAAACAGAAGAAATTAGGTCACACCTAAAATCTGCCCGGACAAACCATCTGCCGGGAATGATCCGGCCAGGTCTGAACAAGCGAACGATAGCATGTAAGAAAAACTTCTTTTCAGCTTTTTTTCCCGAAAGCGTCGAATTCAATGAAAAATGGCAGGTCTCCTGACTTCCACCGGTTGATCCGCCTTCTCATCCGGGATACGGACAATGGCTGAGGATGGACAACCCCTTCTGTAAGAATGGGACAGAAGGTATGGGTTACAGTTGCGGGAACAGTTCCGGACTTTCACCGGATTCCCTATTAATCCCGAGAGCCTGGTACAGGATCGGGAACCATAAATCAACACAAACATACGGTAAAAACCGGATTCAAAAAATGTTTTATAAAAATTAGCTATTGGAAATGGAAAACACAATGGTTTACTTTGGAATCAAATTTTACCGTCCATGTTGTTTTTCAAACGAGAAATAGTCTTTACCCGCACCATTTTGGCAATCTGGCTAATTCTTTCCGGTTGCAGTGAAAACCAACAAAATTCTAATCTTTCCAGCCTGGAGAAGATCCATCTGGACTACGCACAGGGTTTTTCCATTTATAAGGATAATGACTGCTACCTGCTGGAAATCGGACAAAAATCCGGAAACGGAAACTTGTTTCTGGTTCATCCTCCAGGCAAAAAAAACAATTCCTATACAGGAGCACTCACCGGCACCATACCGAAAGCAAGCCGGAAGATTATTCTTACTGCTACCACACAAATACCCCACCTGACATACCTGAAAGCGGAGGAGGCGCTGATTGCCTTCCCCAACCCTGACCTCATATCTTCGCCGGCAGTCAGAAAAAGAATTGCTGAAAATAAAATTGAAGATCTGGGACCAGGTCCATCTGCCGATATCGAAAAAATTATTGCTGCAGATCCCGATTGGGTGATGATATCCGGTTTTGGTGAGGCGGGTCAATTGTTGGAAAGGCTCAAAGCCGCTGATATTCCAGTCATTGTAAATGGTGAATATCTGGAAAAACATCCCCTGGGCAGAAGCGAATGGATAAAGCTTACCGGGGTCCTGTTGGGGAAAACTGATCTGGCAGACAGTATCTTCGCTCAAATAGAAAAAAACTACCGGGCGGCCGCATCAATTACCAGACATATCCCTGAAAAAGAGAGGCCTACAGTCCTTTCCGGCAGCCTGTACAAAGATATCTGGTATGCGCCTGCCAAAGAAAGTTGGGCGGCAGGCATTATACAGGATGCGGGGGGGGCCTATATATTCCGGGACCTTGATGGAAGCGGTAGCTTGTCATTGAACTATGAATTTGTACTGGAAAATGGCAGGAGAGCGCAATATTGGATTGGCGCCTCAGACTTTAAAAATCTGGGGCAAATGGTGGCTGAAAATGCCCGGTATGAAAATTTCGATGCCTTTCAACAAAAAAAAGTATATACCTATACCCGGAAAAGAGGAGCTACCGGCGGACTGCTGTATTTTGAAGAGGGCTACCTCCGTCCGGACTGGGTTTTGCTGGATATGATCAAAATCCTGCATCCGACGAAGGCAGCGGGGCATGAATTTCAATATTTTAAAAGACTGAATGAATAAACCGAGGACATATAAGCTGCTATTCTGCTTGTTTTTGTGTCTGCTGCTATGGCTGATCAACCTGAGCCTGGGGTCGGTAGCCATTCCCCTGAGGGCGCTAATAGAGCGGCTGGCGGGAATTCCCTTTGAGAGGGATAGTTGGGAGATTATTGTCATGGAATACCGGCTGCCCAAATCCCTTACTGCCGTGCTGGTCGGTATCGCCCTTCCCATAAGCGGCCTACAGATGCAAACCTTCTTCAGAAACCCTTTGGCAGGACCGTATGTGCTGGGAATCAGTTCGGGAGCGGGGCTGGGTGTAGCGCTGCTATCCATGGCCGGAACGGCATTTGGCTGGCATTGCCTGCAGGGATCGGGAAATCACTGGGCTGCCATAGTAGCAGCAAGCCTGGGTGCCATCGCCGTGTTGGTACTGATGGGACTGGCCGCCTGGAAAGTCCGCGACAGCATGAGCCTGCTGATTGTTGGATTGATGTTTGGCAGCGCTGCTTCTTCGTTGATCACCTTGCTGGCATATTTCAGTGCTGCTGAAGAGTTAAAAATGTTTACCATCTGGTCGATGGGAAATCTTGGAAATTCGGGCTGGAGTGAACTGGGGCTGCTTTCTGTTCTGCTTCTGCTGGGGCTGCTACCTGCACTGCTATCGGTAAAAGCTTTCAATGCCATGCTTTTGGGCGAAAATTATGCGATAAGTATGGGGATCAATTTCGAACGCCTTCGTTGGTCTATGATCCTGAGCACAGGCTTGTTGACTGGAAGCATTACGGCTTTTTGCGGTCCGATTGCGTTTATTGGTATCGCTGTTCCCCATTTGGCCAGATTGCTGTTCAGGACAAATGACCATACCTTCCTTTTCCCGGCAGCCGCACTTTTGGGAGTACTTGTCCTGCTGGTTTGTGACAGCATTAGCCAGCTTCCCGGAATGGCCAGCAGCCTGCCCATCAATGCGGTGACCACAGCCTTTGGAGCCCCCCTGATTATCTGGCTGATCATGAGGAGAAATTTTAGTGAAGCGTTTTAATTCATGAATGAAGCATCAAACATACAGCGAGTGGAAGCATCCTCCATCCATGCCAGAGATCTGGACCTGGGCTACCGTGCTCCCCAAACCCTTATAGCCAAAGGCATCTCCTTTGATTTGTTTCCGGGCGAGCTTACCTGCCTTATGGGTCCAAATGGTGTAGGCAAGTCCACCTTGCTGAAAGCAATTTTACACCAAAACCCACCATTAAAAGGAAAGGTATTTCTGGATCAAGTGGATGTATCAGTCCTGAGTAATCGGCAACGCGCCAAAAAATTGGCGGTAGTACTCACGGAAAAAATTACATCAGGTGAGATGACTGTAAATGAGCTGGTGGCCTTGGGAAGGGTACCCCATACCGGCTGGTCGGGACTGCTGAGCCCCAGGGATAAATTGATGGTAAAAAAGGTTCTGGACTTGACCCATATCAGCCACCTGGCCAATAAAAAACTGGCCGCCCTGAGTGACGGGCAAAGGCAAACCGCATTGATTGCCCGAGCGCTGGCGCAGGACAGTAAGGTGCTGATCCTGGATGAACCTACGGCCCATCTCGATCTGACCAATCGATTTGAGATCATGCATTTGTTGCGTCACCTTGCTAAAAAATCCTCCAGGGCCATCCTTGTCGTCACCCACGATCTGGAAGTGGCCATGGAAACAGCAGATAAGCTTTGGATTATGGAAGCCCGCAAGCCTCTGCTGGCAGGCTGTCCGGAAGACCTGATGATACAAGGACAAATACAGAGGCTTTTGCCGGGAGACAAGTGGCAGATAGATCCTCAATCGGGAAAAATCAGGCTTTTGGATCCGGCGAAACTTCCGAACATTGAAGGTCCCTCACACCTGAGCCAATGGATCCGAAACGTTTTCAGAAAAAACCCCGAACTGTACCAACCAAAACAAATCCGGGTCCGGGACCAGCCGTTTGGCATATCGCTGTTTTTTCCAAACCGGGAGGAGAAAGTAACCAGCATTGCTGAAATGATCCGATTTTTACGAACACAGCCGACATAAAATCTCTGAAAAGCTTTACCGTAAAAAATTTTTTCATTACTTTTATTATCAATTTTTAATTCTTTACAAAACTATGAAACCTATATTTAATTCTAGAGTTAACGGATTTTTGGTTTTTAGGCGAAGCTTAAAAACTGAATATTAGATAGGAATACAAGGTATTCTTTTCGTGAATATAATTTAATAATACCCCAAAAAACCCAGTTAAAATGTCAAAGTTTCTGAAAATCATCCTCATTTCGGTGTCCTTTATTGTGGTACTGCTTATAGGCGGCCTGATTTATGTATCTACAGCATTGCCTGATGTAGGACCGGCAGCGGAAAACTTCAAAGTAGAGATAAGTCCCGAAAAAATCGAAAGGGGCAAGTACCTGGCCAACCATGTGATGCTGTGCATTGACTGTCATTCGAAGAGAGATTTCAGCCTTTTCAGCGCCCCACCCATTCCCGGTACTGAAGCCGCCGGCGGAGAACGATTCGACCACAGCATGGGCTTCCCCGGTGTATTTGTATCTCCAAATATCACTCCTGCAGGCATAGGCGATTACACCGATGGCGAGCTGTTCAGGCTCATCACCACCGGAGTCAAGAAAGACGGGAATCCCATTTTCCCTGTCATGCCCTACACCAGTTATGGAAAACTGGACACCGAAGACATTGAGGCCGTTATTGCCTACATCCGAAGTCTGGATCCTAATCCTACAGAAAACCAGGCATCCAAGGCTGACTTTCCGGTAAACCTGATCATGCGCACCATGCCTGTAGAAGCTTCTCTGACCAGCCGACCTCCCGCCAGCGATGCCGTTGCCTATGGAAAATACCTGACCACTGCATCTGCCTGTGCAGACTGCCACACAAATTTCGAAAACGGCTCCTATATTGGGGAACCCCTTGCAGGAGGAAGGTCGTTTTTGTTTCCTGATGGCAGTGTATTGAATTCAGCCAACCTCACCCCCCATGAAACGGGATTAAAAAGCTGGTCAAAGGCTCAATTCATTGAGAGGTTTAAGATGTACGAAAATGCTGAAAATATCAGCAAGCTGAGGCCGGGAGAAATGCAAACCATCATGCCCTGGGCCATGTATGCAGGAATGAGCAGAGAAGACCTTGGCGCCATTTACGACTACCTGCGAAGCCTGGATCCGGTAGACAATGCGGTCACTAAATTTATCGCCAAAGAAAATTCATAAACTGCTGCCGGCGCCACCATCTATGGGGATCGATGCTCCGTTGATATAGGCAGCCTGAGGGGAGGCCAGAAAGGCAAGCAGGTAGCCGTATTCTTCAGGCTTTCCAAACCTGCCTGCGGGAATGGCTGCCTTTCTGGCCGCTATCAATGCGTCCTGACTATCGCCGGTTTTCTGTACCTGGTTGTCAATTAGCTCCCGGATCCTCTCGGTGTCAAAAGCACCCGTGAGAATGGAGTTTACTGTAATGCCATGCGGAGCCATCGCAGCAGATAGTGACTTGGCCCAACTGACCACAGCCGATCGTATGCTATTGGATAGGACCAGATTGGGCATGGGCTCCTTTACCGACACTGATGCGACATTTAAGATACGGCCGTATCCCCGCTCCTTCATACCATCCAACAACAGATGGGTAAGGTGATGGTAGGTCTTGAAAAGCAAATCAAACGCTTCCTGATAGGCATTGAGCGACATTTGCTCCGCCGTACCAGCACGGGGCCCATTGGTATTGTTAATCAGGATATCTATCTTTTTCCCCTTAAAATACCGGTTTGTCCGCTCTTTGAAATCGTTGAAATTCAAAAAATCAACTTCCAGATATTGGTGCGTTTGCCCCTTTGCTACCGAAAGTGAATTTTTTGCGGCTTTCAGTTTTTCCTCATTTCTGGCCATAAGCGTGACAGAAGCCCCACTTTCGGCAAGCTGCCGGGCTATGGCCAGTCCCAGTCCGCGGGTCGCTCCTCCCACCACTGCCTGATATCCTGTAAGATCAATAATCATTTCTTGTATGGATTTGGTTGATTCAATTGCCGGATTTTCCCGACCGCCTGCACGGTAAGTTGCGTTTTTGAAAGTATATCCAAGCCATAAAGATTACATTTGTTTATCCGAAAAGTCTTTCCGGCCCGGATCCAACATCCCTCCCCTGCGATAATCTCTAAAATTAAAACAAAACGAAGATCCAGCCAAAAGCAGGATCAATAATCTGAAGAATTAATTAACAAAGCCTATAATTTTTATAGGCTTTGTTGGAAGTTGTTGGAAAATAATATTTATATTTGTCCTACTAATAATTGGCATGACATACGAGCAATTTAGCAGGTATTCCTTTCTGCTGGACAGGACCGCCAGGAAGGTCAAACAATATGCCCAGCAAAAGTTTAAGGTAAAGGAATTTGACATCACGGTGGATCAGTGGCTGGTCATGAAAAATCTGGATGAGCGGGAGAAGCTCAGCCAGACGGAACTGGCACACCTGGTTTTCAAGGACCATCCTACACTGACCAGAATAATAGATATTCTATGTAAAAAGAACTTTGTAGAACGCATTCAGCATCCGGAAGATAGAAGGAGCTACCAGCTACACCTGACTGCAGAAGGCAAGGAAAAGGTTGCCGCATTGAAACCACAGATTGCGTCGATAAGGCAAAAAGCCTGGGAGAATTTAAATGAAAAAGATTTTGATGAGTTTAAACGAATCCTTAATACCATATATTCCAACCTGGCAGAATAAAATGGCCAAATATTTAAAATAGTTGTTATACTAACTATATTTGTACAAACAATCGAATCCCGGCGGGGTTCAACCATAAAAATTGATTAACACCATGATTACTACTGACATTTGTATTATAGGAGCAGGCCCGGTGGGGTTGTTTGCCGTATTTGAAGCCGGTTTATTGAAGATGCGGTGCCATCTGATAGATGCCTTGCCGCAGGTAGGAGGTCAGCTTTCTGAAATTTATCCGCAGAAACCCATTTACGATATTCCTGGCTATCCGGAGGTGAAGGCTCAGGAGTTGGTAGACAATCTTATGGATCAAATCAAACCCTTCAGCCCCACTTTTTCTTTAGGTGAGCGGGTAGACCATCTCAGCAAGCAGGCAGACGGATCCTATGTTTTGACGACCAATGACAAAACCCAGATTCACGCACAGGTAGTAGTGATCGCGGGAGGTCTGGGCTGTTTCGAACCCAGAAAACCTGTATTGGACAATCTGGAAAATTTTGAAGGCAAGGGAGTGGCCTACATGGTAAAAAATCCTGAGCAATTCCGGGATAAAAGGGTGATTTTGGCCGGTGGAGGTGATTCCGCTCTTGACTGGGCCATTTATCTTTCCGATATCGCACAAAGGGTGACGCTGGTGCACCGCAACGAAACTTTCAGGGGTGCGCCGGATTCCGCTTCGAAGGTATTTGATCTGGCCAACGAAGGAAAAATTGATTTGATCCTCTCAGCCAATCTTAAAGAATTGGGGGGCAATGGCCACCTGGCATCGGTACTTTTGGAAGACAAAGCCAAAGCCAAAATAAAAATAGACACGGATTTTCTGATCCCTCTATTTGGTCTCAGCCCTAAACTGGGACCGATTGCCGATTGGGGCCTTACTGTGGATCGAAATGCGATAGAAGTAGACACCCGCGACTATTCCACGGGAGTAGAAAGGATTTATGCTATCGGAGACATCAACACCTATCCCGGAAAATTGAAACTGATTCTCTGTGGCTTTCACGAAGCGGCCATTATGATGCAATCCGCATTCAAATATGTTTATCCGGATAAAAAATTAAGCTTCAAATACACCACCGTAAACGGAGTCAACTCCTTTTAACATTATTTTTCACAAATGGTAACATTTACTGTAGAAGACCTGGAAGGCAATCGTCAGGATATCGAGGCTCCGGATGATATGGGATTAAGCCTGATGGAAGTATTAAAGGCCTCCGAATATCCAGTTTTGGCTACCTGTGGGGGAATGGCGCTCTGTGCAACCTGCCACATAGAAGTTTTGGCCGGTAAAGACTCACTCGGGGAAGCTACCGACGTGGAGCTGGACCAATTGGAAGCCCTTCCTGAATTTTTCCCCACCAGCAGGCTGGCCTGCCAGATCAGGATCAGCGAAGAACTCGAGGGTGCCGTCATTAAACTGAGAGGCGAAGACAATTAAACATTTCTCAGAGAAAACAGAGGGAGCTTGCAGAGGCTCCCTCTATTTTTTCTCAGTGTTACCTGCCGGAAACCAGGGGCTTACTATCTCCCGGAACTTTTCTTGCTTCACCGGTTTCGTAAGATAGGCGTCAAACCCGGCTACTGACAGCCCATGTGAATTTTCACTGCTCATGGCGTTGGCTGTAAAACCGATTACGGGAATATCGTTCCCATTTGGCAATGCCCTGATCGCAAGCAGCAATTCATTCCCATTCATTTGAGGCATGTGTATGTCGGTAATAACCATATCGGGGACTTCCTGAAGCAATAGATCCAGTGCCATCTTCCCGTCTTCTGCTTCCAGTATTCTGGCATTGGGACTCAATTTCTGAATGTATATTTTTACCAGCATGCGGTTGACAGCATTATCCTCAGCCAGCAATACGGTAAATTCAGGCTGTATTGCCTCGCGGGTATCATCAGAGGGATGTGGCGGTAAATGAGCCGGCTGCACCCCTTTCTGAATCCTGGAAAACAGCGCCTTCAATTTCCCGGGCGTCACGGGCTTGTCCAGGGTGAAATTACACCCTATCTTCTCGTAAGACTTGATGGTTTCCTCCTTGTCATTACTCCCTGTCAGGGCCACAAAATCTACCTTCTTTTTTTGTTTCCGGGCGATTTGCATCATTTGTTCCATAGCGGACAGGCTATTTTTGCCCAGCATTGCATGATTCAATAAGACTACCGAAATACTTCTGTCACTTTTTAGCAGGTCGAAAGCATCATTTACAGAAGTAACAAACAACGTTTTTAAGGCAAAACCCATGCAATACCCCTCAATGGCTTTACCTGATATCTCATTTCCATCCAAAATCAGGACTTGCGAAATGCCCTTTATTCTTTTCGTACTCCTTTTGGAATAGGTTGCCGGCAAATCAAAATAAAAGCAACTCCCCGACCCTTCTTTACTTTCTAGCTGGATTTTGCTTTCCATCAGCTTGAGCAGCTTATTGCATATGGTCAAACCCAGACCCGTACCGCCAAATTTTTTGGTGGTCGACGAATCTGCCTGCGAAAAAGCTTCAAAAATCAGTTCCTGTTTTTCATTTGGAATACCAATCCCCGAGTCGACCACGGCAAACCTGACATGTCCGCTGTCACTGCTGCCTGTCCCAGCCTTCCACTCCACTCTCAGGATGACTTCTCCGGATTCCGTAAACTTTACAGCATTATTGAGCAAGTTAAGCAGGACCTGCCTGAGCTTGAGTTCATCCGTTTCGATCTTCTCTGGTACATTCGGCTTTACCTCTAAAACCAACTCCAACCCTTTCTGGTGGGCCTGAAAACTCAAAACGTCCAGAATATTTTCGAGGAGTTCAGGGAGTACGATGCTTTCCTTGTGAAAGTCGGCTTTACCCGACTCGATTTTCGCCAGGTCAAGTACATCATTGATCAGGCCCAGGAGGGTATTGGCAGAGTTGAGAGCGGTTTGTGCATACCGCTGTTGTTGTTCATTCAGCCTGGTCTTGGTAAGCAGTTCCGTAAATCCGATAACACCGTTTAGCGGAGTCCTGATCTCGTGACTCATATTGGCCAGAAATTCGCTTTTCGCCCGATTCGCATCCTCAGCGGCCTCCCGGGACCTCTCGATCTCGATTTGAAAATTTTTTTCCTGTGTAATTTCCCGGATCAATATCAGGCTACCTGCCAATTTTTGATTTTCATCCTTTACCAGAGATTTGGTAAGCAGGTACCAATGGGTATATCCTTCGTTCCGGCGTTTACATTCACTGATCTGATAACCATTTTCCCCTGATATCAGCTCGAGGATTTCAGGCCAGTTCGTTTCTATTTCCCTCATTGCACGCTGCTCCTGTATACTGCTGATTCCGATCAGTTTTGCGGCAGAAAGGTTTAAAGTAACCAGCCTGCCATTTTTGTCCAAAACCAGCACTCCTTCCTGCATGTTATTGAACAGGGTACGGTAGGCTATGGGTACTATGGTGAAAAGATTGAATTTTTTCAGGCCCAGATAGAAAAAAATGCTGGTACCCAGAAAACCAAAAGGAATCGGATCCAGCAAATACGGAATATCTCCCGAAAGGTACCATATATATAGCAAAAGAGGGCTACACAAGCCCAGAATAACCATCAAGACCTGCCGGGAATCAGATGGCGGAATTTCCCGGATCCTTTGGACCAATAAGGCCAGGCTGAGAAACAGTAATATCAATGTATAGCCCTGGTGAACCCAGTAAAAATATCCTTTACCGGTTTGAATGAGTTGGAAATTACCGTTGTGTCCGATCTCAAAATAGGTGTAAAAAAGCTGGTGCCAGTCATTTGTCCACACCAGGACCAGATTGATAAGCGGCAGAAAGAGGAGTAAAAAAATCGATTGTTTGAAAATCCGGTCCCGCTTTTCAGTATAGGCCAGTGTAAACATAATCACCAGGGGAGCAAAGAATACTGCTCCCAGATATTGTGCCTTGATCATCAAAATTTTTGACCCGACTGCAGGAAGTGTCAATTCCAGAAAATAAGAAAAAGAATAGATAAAGCATGCCAACATGAGCCACATGAAATACCTGAATACCTGTAACTGCCTTCCTTTTCTGACAAAAAGTGGAAACAATAAGGGAATGATGGCAACTGCCATCAGCAGAAAAAACAAATACGGATACTCAGAAAACGAAAGCATGTCCAAAAAAACTCCTTTTCAAAAGTAATATAGAGGAATAAATACACATTTGGTACTTTTAAAATAATTATTTACCTGCTGAGGATATTCAAAGAAAAAAATTATGAATTTTATGATATCAAAAATGATACATGAAGTTCAAAAAAAGCCGTTTACATACAGACCTGCTCAAAATAAAAACAGCCTCCAGAAGAGGCTGCTTTTATCTTGTTAAAAACCTTAATCTCTATTGTTTTGTAGGATTATTTCATGCCTAAAGGAAGCGATATTCCCCACCACAAGCAAGAATGCTGGTCCCAATGACTCGTATATCTGTCCGAACGGTATAGATTTATTTCCCTGATAAATTCACCTCCAGGATTATCCTGCTGCGCATTACGCATACCTACCGCTTTTTATCTGATTTTTTGCTATATTTATTATATGAGATTTTTGATCTGTATTGCCGGTTTCATTGGATTTTACTTTTTTACCGGAAATTCATTATATACCTACGGTCAAAGCCAATTTGCCTACCGTCCTGCTTTTACTTATCCTCCGGATTTTGGGCCGGAATACCTTGAAGAGCTGAAAACCATTCTCTCTGATAAACAACTTCCTGACAGCCTGAATTGGAAAATGCTCTGGGACCTGAGCTATTACACCCACACCAGAGACCTTCATAGCGCGCTTAAATTTGCCGATCGGGGACTTAAATCAGCCGACAGGGCAAAAGACCTGCGATGGCAGGGAAAGTTCCAACTAATAAAAGGTGCCATACTGGTAAGAATGAACGAGCCGGATTTGGCAGAAGAGCTTCTTAGCACTGTACAAAACAAAGTCGACTCCAGTGATCTTTGGCTACTCTATACAAACATGGGATATGTCTACGAAAGAAAGGGAGACCTTCTCCAGGCCCTCGACTGGGCCAAAAAAACCCTGGATCTGGGTATTCAGACCACTGATATCAAGGCCCAGGCCATGGCCTACAGTGATATCAGCTACTTGTTTTGGAAGCAGGGAAAATATGAGACCGGATTGGCCTATGGCCTTCATTCCCTGGAGCTGTTCAGAAAACGTGGCATAGACGATCTGGATTATGACTTCACGCATTACGTAGTCGGCAACAATTACCTCGCCCTCTCACAGTTTGACCAGGCAGAAAGCCAGTTCCAAAAAAGCATTGAAATGGGCGAAAGGTTCGGTTTCTACAATAACCTGAGCGACGCATATATTGCCCTGGTGACACTAAACATCGAAAGGGAAGATTTCCATGCTGCAAAAAGTGCAGGAGAAAAAGCCCTGCAATATGCGGTCTTGCTTAAAAACGACTTCATGCAAATGCGGTCGCTTCTCGGTTTGGGAGAAGCCTGCATGGCATTGGAAAACTTCAGGGAGGCCGAAAATTACCTCCAGCGTTCCATTGATGTAGCGGGAAAAGATTTTGCAGATTATTTTTTCCTGAGTAAGGTGTATAAGAACCTAAGTGAAGTATACGAAGAGTCTGGTGCTATGGAAAAAGCACTGGCCTTCTTTAAAACCTATCATCTCCTGAACCAAAAGGTTTTCAATACAGAAACCGAACAAAAAACTGCGGAATTAAAAGCTGCCCTGGAGCTGTCTCAAAAAGAAAATATCATCAAACAGCAAGCCATGGATCTTGCCCAGCAGAAAAAGACCGCAACTTATTGGTTGGTGGGAAGTGTTCTCCTTTTCGTTTTTCTGCTGTTGCTTTTTCGTGGATACCGGGTAATTAAAAAGAAAAACCTGTTGCTGGAAATACAAAATAAGGAAAAAAGTTTTTTAGTGCGGGAGACACATCACCGCATCAAAAACAACCTACAGGTTGTCAGCAGCTTACTCTCATTACAATCTGCACATGTAAAAGACCCGCTTATACGGGAAATCATGCGCGAAAGCCAAAACAGGGTACAGAGTATGGGCCTCATTCACCAAAAGCTATACCAGGGTAAAAACCTCGCTTATATTGAAATGAAGGATTATTTCACCAGATTGGGAGATGATATCCTTTGTAGTTTCGGTGCTGAGAAAAAAGTGGATCTGGTATGTGAAATGGAGTCTTTAGAACTGGAAATTGTGACTGCCATTCCGATCGGATTGATCGTAAACGAATTGATCACCAATTCCCTGAAATATGCCTTTAAAAAGACCCAGGCAGGAAAAATCGAAGTTTACCTTCTAAGGAAAAATCAACGGCTGGAATTGCATTATAGAGACAATGGTACCGGTTTTGCGGAAAAAACCCAGGATTTGCCACCGGGATTCGGTACGCAATTGATCCAATTGCTGAACAGCCAGCTAAACGGAAAAATGGAGAATCCGATCCATGAGGGGGCATACTTTCTATTTTCCTTCCCTGCCACAAAGCAAACGGTTTACGCATGATACGAATAATGATCATTGAGGATGATTTGGTGCTGGCTACCCATCTGGCACAACAACTCAATAACACCGGCTACCAGGTGAGCGGAATAAAGACTAACGGACCGGATGCAATACTGCATTTTGAAAAGTTTCAGCCTCAACTCTTGTTGGTAGATATTGGTCTCGGCGGAGGAATGGACGGAATTGAAACGGTAAGCAGGATCCAGGAGGAAAATGACACGACTGTCATTTTTCTTACCGGAAACGATGACCAGGCGCATTTTGAAAAGGCCCGAGAAACCCAGCCCTTTGCCTTCATCTCCAAACCATTCAACTTCAATGAATTGCTCCGAACATTGGCATTGGCTACCGCTAGGATGGAAGCCGAACAACAGCGTTCAGCTTCGGCAGGTTTTTATCCGGACAGCATATTTATCCGAAACCAAAACAAACTGGTAAAAATTTTATATGATGACATTCATTTCGTTGAGGCTGAACGAAATTATTCAAAAATACATACCGGTGAACAATCATTTCTGGTAGTCTCTCCCCTGAAAACGCTGGCAGGAAAACTTCCTGCGCATCTTTTTATCCGAATTCACCGATCCTATTTGGTCAGCATCCCAAAAATTGATGCCATTGGCGACGGGTTTCTGGAAGTTAATAGAAGGACCATTCCAGTAAGCAAGCATTTCAAGCAGGCATTATTGAAGAAAATTAATGCCTTGTAATTCCTGCTCCCATACCCTTGTATGCTGTATTCAGTTTATCTTATTTTGAAAAATCCGACTTTACACCGGCTACAAATACCTTTTCCCGGAGGTGTAGCATTGCAGTCCCCTGATGAACCAGGATCTCATGATTTACAGCTCTCCCGCAGTTTCAAAATCCCGGAAAGACGGCGGTACAACTAAAAGCGCTTTGACCAGATAGCCTCCAATTGATTGTCAGAAAACCCTTTCAAATCAGGTTTTGAAAATCCCTGTTACTGCGCTTGTCAATTCAGATCTACTGATGCGCTTTTTTCAGGCCTGCATCTCTTTTACCCCTTTCGACACAGCAAGCCGTAAATTCTGGCGGGCCTTTTCCACGGGATCCGGTAGACGAAAATCCAAACCTGCCAATTGCAGTAGCTTGTCAAACCCGGCCTGGGCTCCCTCCTTACCCGCAGAAATCAACCAAATGGGTTTTCCAACGCTTCTGGCCAATTGCATCAGTTCAAAACTACCTTTGCCCTGCGCCGATTGAAAATCAAACTTGCCTTCTCCCGTTATTACCATATCCCCATCGAGCATGCGTTGTTTTAATCCGGTCTTTTCAAAAAAATACCTGGCTCCCTGCACCATTTTGGTCGGAAAAAAAGCACTCAGGCCCAGTGCGATGCCTCCCGCTGCACCAAAGCAGGGCTGGTCTTCCAGCGTCCATTTAGATTTTTTTTTCAACAGGGCAAACAGATTTCCGGCAGCATCTGAAAATTTTTGATGCTCAGCGGTATCCAGCCCCTTTTGAGGACCAAACACGGGGATGGCACCCGAAGGGCCAAAGAAGGGGTTACTGACATCACACAGACAGGTAAATGCTATCTCGGGTAGCTTTTTCCCTATTTGAATGTGGCACACCCTTTCCAGAAATCCAGGACTGAATTGTGGCAATTTCCGGCCGTTTTTGTCCAGAAATTTTACGCCTAAAGCCTGCAAGATACCGGTGCCCATATCGATGCTGGCACTTCCGCCCAGTCCCAGAATGATTTCTTTCGCACCACGGTCTATTGCTTTTTGAATCAACTCTCCTGTACCATAGGTTCCCGCCGTCCAGGGCTCTTTTTCCTGTGTCGCCAGCCACTTGATGCCCGACACAGTCGAAACATCCAGAAAGGCAGTATGGGTAGGGGCATGGTAGCCGAAAAAACCCGATACAGGTCTTCCCAGCGGTCCGCAAGCTGTGGCAGATACGATCTCCAGACCAAGCTGGCGACTCAACAACAAACAGGTGCCATCGCCTCCATCGGCAATGGGGCATTTGTCCACCTGGTCACCGGGCCTGTTCTCAAGGATAGCTGCTTCGATAATATCAGCGGCCTCTTCCGCTGATAAGGTTCCCTTGAACGCATTGGGTGCTACCAGCCATTTCATTCCTTATCCATGATTTTCATTCTTTCAAAATAATCCCTGGTAGCAGCTACTACCTTCGGCGACAGGTAGATGGCCGATATCATGGTAGGAAAAGCCATGACTGCATACATGCCATCTACAAAACTCATGACCACACTCAGGGAGGTCACCGCCCCCGCAACTATCGTAATCAGATAAAAATAATTGTAGAAATGCGCCTTGTCTGCACCAAAAAGGTAATTGAAACATTTATGGCCATAATAGGAATAGGTAAACATGGTGGATAGCGCAAATACCAATACGGCTGCCATCAGCAGGTACTTGCCAATCCCAGGCAGCCCCTGCTCGAATGCGGAAAGGGTGAGGAGCACTCCATCCCGTTCACCTGATTTCCATACGCCTGTTACCATGATTACGAGGGCCGTGAGGGTACAGACTACGATGGTATCAATGAATGGCCCCAGCATGGCTATCAGACCTTCCCTGACCGGCTCACTGGTTTTGGACGCCCCATGTACCATAGGCGCAGTGCCAATACCTGCCTCATTGGAAAAGGCCGCCCGTCTGGCTCCTATGATGATCACCTGCCCTACTGCACCGCCCAACACGGCTTTACCGGTAAAAGCATCTTCTATGATGACCAGAAACATATCTGGTACTGCTCCGAGGTTTTTGAACAGGATGATAAAGACAGAAATAAAATACAGCGCTACCATAAATGGTACCAGGAAAGATGCCACCCTGGCGATACGTTTTATGCCTCCAAGAATTACCAGGGCTACCAGAAGCATTACGGTAACGCCTATTATCCATTTGGACGTTTGTCCCCAATCCAGGTCAAATGGCCGTAGCAGCACTACCCGCAACACTTCAGTAAGCTGGTTGGCCTGAAAAATGGCCAAAAGCCCCATGATTCCGGCTACACAAAAAATAACAGCTAGAAAACGCCATTGCTTACCCATACCCTCCTCTATCACATACATGGGTCCTCCCTGAACGTGCCCGGAAGAATCCTTTCCACGGTACATGATGGCCAGCGTACAGGTAAAGAATTTGGTGGCCATACCCACAAAAGCAGATACCCACATCCAGAAAATAGCGCCGGGTCCACCGGTACCGATAGCAAGAGCCACTCCACTGATATTTCCAAGGCCCACTGTGGCGGCTATGGCTGATGAAAGTGCCTGCAGCGAGCTGATATCTCCGGAAGCATTGGGATCATCATATTTTCCACCGACCACCTTCATGGAATGCCTTAATCCTCTGAAAGGGATAAAACCAGAGTAAAGCAACATAAAAAAACCTCCACCCATCAACAGGACCAGTAAAGGCGTTCCCCAAATCCAATTGCTGAATTCAATGATTAGCTCTCCCAAAATATTATTTTTTATATTGAAAATACTTCAATCGGTCTCCGCCACAAAGTAAGGATTAAATCTGTAAATACCCTCCACCCATTCTGATAAATGGGGTATATATAATAGTCTATTTGCACAATGCTTACTATTTTTGCAGAAAAACCCCTAATTCAGTACTTATGCCCCACGCTCCACGTACCCTGGTCATCAAAATCGGTTCAAATGTACTGACCCTGGCCGATGGTAGTCCCGACCTGATGCGAATGCGCACTTTGGTGGAGCAGATGGTGTTTCTGCTTGAAAATGGCATCAGGGTAATCCTGGTAAGCTCAGGTGCGGTAGCTTTTGGCAGAAAATCTCTGGCGCTCTCTCCCAAAACGGATGCCATATCCAGAAAACAGGTATGGGCGGCAATCGGACAGATCGATCTGATACGGGCCTATAAGGAATTGTTTTCTGATCTGGGCCATCCCATTGCCCAGTTGATGGTCACCCGGGAAGACTTCAGGGACAGGACCCACTACCTTAACATGAAGAACTGTCTGGAAGGGCTGCTCAAAAACAATATTGTACCGGTCATCAATGAAAATGATGCCGTGGCCGTTACCGAATTGATGTTTACCGACAACGACGAACTGGCAGGGCTGGTCGCAGCCATGGTAGATGCCGACACCTTGATTTTACTCACCAATGTGGATGGCATTTTCAAAGGTCAGCCCTCTGATCCTTCGTCCGAATTGATCGATCATGTCGGCCAGAAAATGCCTGATCTCAGTCAATACATTTCCACCCACAAGTCTTCATTTGGAAGGGGAGGCATGCTGACCAAAATGACCATGGCCAAAAAATCTGCCGATCTGGGTATTGAGGTATTGATCGCCAATGGTAAAAAAGACAATGTGTTGATCGCCTATTACGATAAAACATTGCGCTGTACCTACTTTGAGCCGGGAAAATCAAAGCACAATCAAAAAAAATGGATTGCGCACAGCGACAATTATTCCAAGGGGGAAATCATCATCAACGAAGGGGCAAAAAAGGCACTGCTCTCCGAAAAAATCACCAGCCTGCTGCCGATAGGCATCCATTCCATTAAAGGAGAATTCCTGAAAGGTGACATTGTCCGGATTTTGGATGTTAACGGCAAGAGGATAGGTCTCGGCAAAGCCGAATACGGTGCGGCTACCGCCAGAGACAAAATTGGTGTAGGGGGACAAAGACCATTGGTGCATTATGATTACCTTTACATTTCAGAATTGAATTAAATCCGACAGAAGGTCAAATCCTACTCATGAAAAACCTGGAAGATATCTTTCAACTGGTCCGGGAGGCCAGCAGAAAACTGCCTTTGCTACCTGAAGCAAAGATCAACAAAGTTCTTGATGACCTGGCTATGGCTGCCATCAAATATACTCCGGAAATTCTCGATGCCAACCAGGAGGACCTGGACCGGATGGATCCCTCTGATCCAAAATTTGACCGGTTAAAGTTAACGGAGGAACGCCTCGAAAATATCGCAGAAGACATCATCAATGTAGCCAAGCTGGACTCCCCACTCGGAACGGTTCTGGCAGAAAAGCGTCTTCCCAATGGTCTGGAATTGAAGAAAGTCAGGGTACCCATCGGTGTTATCGGCATCATTTACGAATCCCGGCCTAATGTCACCTTCGATGTGTTTAGCCTTTGCCTCAAAACCGGCAATGCCCTGATTCTGAAGGGCGGATCAGACGCCTATGCATCCAACGCGCAGATCGTGGAGATCATCCATAAAGTTTTGACTAAAAATAAAGTAGACCCCAATATGGTCCACCTGCTTCCGGCAGGTCGTGAGGCCACAAAAGGCCTGCTGGAAGCAGTCGGATTCGTGGACGTGATTATTCCTAGGGGAAGCCAGGGGCTGATCGACTTTGTCAGGGAGAACGCCAAAGTACCTGTGATTGAAACCGGCGCAGGCATCGTTCATACCTACTTCGACAGCTCGGCAGATCTGGAAAAAGGGACCCAAATCATATGCAATGCTAAAACCCGCAGGGTAAGTGTTTGCAACGCTTTGGATTGCCTCCTGATTCACGAGAATCGCCTGAGCGACCTGAAAACCATTTGTGCTCCACTTGCTGAAAAGGAAGTCAAAATCTTTGCCGACCAAAAAGCCCATGAGGCCCTGAAAGGAAATTATCCCGGTGCTTTGTTGCATATTGCAGATGAGGGACACTTCGGCACGGAATTCCTTTCACTTACCATGTCTGTAAAAACAGTGGCGGGAATGGAAGAGGCATTATCACACATTTCCAAATACAGCAGCAAACATAGCGAGGCCATCCTGGCTACTGACGAAAAGCGCATTGATCTTTTCCTTCAGTCCGTGGATGCGGCAGCCGTTTACGCCAATGCCTCAACCGCCTTTACAGATGGAGCGCAATTTGGCCTGGGAGCGGAGATTGGCATAAGCACCCAGAAACTTCATGCCCGCGGGCCCATGGCGCTGGAGGAAATGTGCTCCTACAAATGGCAAATCAGAGGTCAGGGCCAAATCAGGCCCTGATACTGAACCCTTCTTTGCATTTAATTTTCTTGCCAACACTCTATTAAGCTTTATGAGGTAAAACCATTTTCATCAATAGCGCCTTCGTGGCATGGTTACGGAAAAGGAGCTGCCAACAAAATCTTGTCTTTTTGTTTTTTGAAATTTACCTATTGGAAAAATTCTGGTCCAAAGAATTTATTTTTTTTTAGTGCCCTCCATTACTCATTATTGGTGATTCGTAACCAATATATTACTAATGATTTAAATGCTATAACTATTCCGGTATGATTTGGTTTTGATACCGAAGCAAAGATTATTTAACTCATGAATCATCACATCAATGGAAATGCGCAGGTAATCGAAACGGATATTGATGCCTCTAACGGTACACAGCGCCATGGAAGGAGCCATTAGCATCATTGAATAGGTTTGAAGAATTTTGTAAAGATCCAAAAAACGGGCTTTACAAATTGTTGGTTTAGTTTTAAAAGCAGGTCAATAGACCTGCTTTTTTGGTCGTAAAAGTTAAAGGGCCTGCCGTTTTTGCAGCTTGCCTGATTTGCAGGCTATTCCTCTCCGGTATTTTTCCAGGAGCTGGGAAAGATAAGTTCCGCCAGCATACCCAAACCATAGGACAGCAATTGCCCGTATGAGGTCAATATTGCCAGAAAAGCTGTTTTCAGGCTTCCCAAAGCGGTAAAAAACAAAGCGAGTGTCCAGAAAACATAGGACAGCAGCAGTAATCGTGCTCCGCCGGGCCAAATCAGAGCCAGCAGGGGCATTGCCAGCAACCCCAATAAAAAGAATGCCGGAAGGAGATGTACGAGCTTAACGGCATCAGGGTGAAAGCGGCGGATAAACAGCCGGTTACGGCCAAACTGAAAACTCTGGCGCAGGAATGACCAATAGTCATTTTTACGTTGGTGATACACAAAAGCATCTGGTACCAGTTCCAGTCGGTAACCGGCCTTTTTTATGCGCAAACTGATTTCAATATCTTCCGCCATATTGGGATGCACAAAACCTCCCAACCGGTCATACACTTCCCGTGAAAAACCCATGTTGTAACCCCGGGCCTGGTATTTGGAGGGATCCTTCATCTTACCCCGGATACCACCTGTAGTCAACAGAGAGGTCATGCTGAAATTCATGGCCTTCTGCCAGTCATTAAACGTATGGTTCGCGTCGTCCGGCCCACCATGGGCCTGTAGGTGGCGGTTTTGAATGGCCAGGTCCAGTACCTGCAGGTAATGGGCAGGAATGACGCAGTCGGAGTCGAAAAACACGAAGTAATCGCCCCTGGCAAGTTGCATCCCCTTGTTGCGGGCAAACCCCTGTCCGGTATTGTTCTGATAATGGTATTGCAGGTTTATTTTTTCTTTGAATGTTTCTGCCTGCTTACTTGCTTTTTGCTCGGAGCCATCATCCACCAGCACCACTTCAAAGTCCTCGTAGGTCTGCTTACACAGACTTTCCAGCAACAGCTGCAGTTCTTCCGGGCGGTTGTAAACCGGGATGATGACAGAAAAGCGCATCAAGATCCTGCGTTAATTTCCTCTTCGATATTGTAGTCGCTTTTCTGTGCGGTGGAAGAAGTCATCATTTCGGCCAGAAAGCCGGTTAAAAATAATTGAACTCCCACAATCAAAGCCACCAGCGCCAGAAAAAAAAGCGGTTGACTGGTGATTTCCCTTACGTGAAGGCCGAGACGCAGGCCCCGGATTTTTTCGAAAATCAGCCAGACAGTAATGAACAGGCCTGAAACGAAAGAAAGTGTTCCCAGCAATCCAAAAAAGTGCATGGGATTTTTGCGATAGCGATTGACAAAGGAAACCGATATCAGATCCAGAAAACCATGAACAAAGCGCTCCAGCCCAAATTTGGTACTTCCGTATTTACGGGGGCGATGGGCGACTTCCTTTTCTCCTATACGGCTAAAACCATTCCATTTGGCTATCAGAGGAATGTAGCGGTGCATTTCCCCGTAGATATGGATATTTTTGACCACTTTTTGGTCATAAGCTTTCAGACCACAGTTAAAATCGTGGAGCTTGATACCGGATAACAGCCGGGTGACCCGGTTGAAAAAACGAGAAGGCAGGGTCTTGGACAGGGGGTCATAACGTTTGCGCTTCCAGCCGCTGACCAGATCAAAACCGTCCTCTTTGATCATCCGGTACAGTTCGGGAATTTCTTCCGGGCTGTCCTGCAGGTCGGCATCCATGGTAATCACCACCTCGCCGCTGGTCCGCGCAAAGCCGGTATCCAGGGCGGCGGATTTTCCATAGTTCCGAAAAAAACGGACCGCTTTTACACATATCCCCTTCCGGGAGAGGTCCTGAATGATACTCCATGAGCCGTCCGAGGATCCATCATCGACATAAACCAGCTCGTAGGACAGGCCGGATGGCTCCATTACCTGACTGATCCAGGCCTGTAATTCGGCCAGGGATTCTTCTTCATTGTAAACGGGTATGACGATGGAAAGCTGGGTCATTAAAAATCCTTGGTTTTATCTTTCTTCTTTAGGATGGCACCCAGGATCAGAGCCAGAATGGCATAGATGATGATTGATACGCCGAATGCCTTGAGCTGACCGGCTACGGTAAAGCTATTGGCCATTTCATTTCTCATTTCATCAATCTGGTCTCCCGAAATGCTGTCACCGGCACCGAAATTATCCAGCATGGCCACCATATTTTCCAACTGTGTTTCCACAAGCATTTCCGGCAGGCCGGGATCGATCACAAAATAAAGGATCATATTCCCTATAGTGGAGATCAGGCCGGAAACGATCAGTGTCACAAAGGAAAACTGAAATGCTGCGCCAAAATCCATGTAGCCGCCTATTTCCTTGCGGTATTGGATACCAAAATAAATGACAAGCCCGAAAAAAAGCACCAAAACGACAATGCCGTACCAGGCAGCTACCAAATAGCTGTAGTCTATAAAATAAACGATAAAATTGAATACCAGCATGAGCAAGCCGATAATTACCCCCGCATTCAGGGCTGCCCTGGCTGGAGTATTGCTTTTGAGTGTTTGTGGTTCCATAAGTTATGATTTAACAGTTCTCTTTAAAATTATGGAAATTATTATGGTAAAAAACAATCCGGGAAAGATTTTTCTAAGGAAATCGTTCACAGCCACATCTAACCTGTTCATGGCCCGGAGACTGTCAAAGGTCTGGGAATAAGCGGTTTCATTGAGTTGCTCCTCCAGGATCTGCCGATTGTCTTCCATCAAGTTGAGATTTACCTGTTTGAATGCTTCAAATGCAGTGGGATCCAGGTGCAGGAATAAATAAACATACAGGGCAGAAAGGACAGCCATCAGCGTGTAGACAACAAAACCTACTGTCATCCCCTGGCTAAAATATAGTGTGCCACCGTTATACCCATCGCGGAAGCCTTTTATTCCAAAAAAAACAAAAACGGGAATGAACAGGTAGCCGAGTATCAGGTTCATGCTGAGGGGCTCCACATCGAGTATATACATGGTCAGAAAACCCAACAGACAGAGGCCTGCACCGGAAAGGCCAAATGGCCAGGCTGCGCGGAGGTATCTATTCATGGATGCCCTCCACTCTGCCACGATTGATCAGGTATTTCACGCGCCCTTTTAGCGCTTTCCCCCAATAGGGAGAATTTTCCGCCAATGAGGCATTGGTTTGGTGGTCCAGCGTCCACCTTGCTTCCGGATCAAAAACAGTAAGCGTTTCCCAGGCGGAGGATTCATTCCCCAATACCTTTTGCGGACCCGTGCAGAGTTTGCTGATCAGTAAGGGATACCCCAATTCTGCCTCGAGCTGCACCAGGGCCGGAACAAAGGTGGGCAATCCGGACATCCCGAAAGGCGACAGATCAAACTCCATATTTTTGGCATCATTGTCATGGGGCACATGGTTGGAAACCAATGCATCAATGGTACCATCCCGAAGGCCCTCCAGTAAGGATTGCCGGTGTCTTTTTTCGCGGAAAGGTGGCATTACTTTCAGACAAGTGTCAAAATCAAAAAGATCTTCATCTGTAAACAGGAGCTGGTAAATGGAAACATCGGCAGTCACGGCAAGCCCCTCTGCTTTGGCCTTTCGGATGTGCTGCAGCGCACCCGGGGTGCTGACGGTCTGAAAGTGAAGTCTGCCCCCGGTATACCGGAGTATTTCGAGGTTTTTCTGCACCGCCACCTCCTCAGCCAGGTCAGGAATTCCCCTAAGACCCAGGCGGGTAGATACGATTCCTTCATGCATTTGACCAAATAGCGCCAGCAGGGGATCATGACTTTGGTCAAAAAGTACGCCATCGACCCGCTGCAAATACTGCAAGGCCTTCATTAGCCGGTCTGAATGAGAAAGTGGCAACAACCCCTCTCCGAAGACCCGGATGCCATAGTGGTTCAGGTCCAGCATTTCGGTGAGCCCCTCTCCTTCCAGGTCCCTGGTCACAGCAGCCTGAACATGGAATGTGGGAAAAAGCTGAGCCGAGTGGTTTTGAATATAAGCCACCTCATTTTTAGATTGCAATGGCGGCTGGGTATTGGGGAGCAGTACAGCCTCTGTCATGCCTCCCTGCATGAGCGCCTGTGCCAGGCTATCGAGCGTTTCCCGGTATTCCAAACCAGGCTCCCCCGAAAAACATCTCAAATCAGTCCAGCCCTTCGACCCCAGTAAACCACTACAGTCTAGCAGGGTTTCGGAGGGTCCGGGCTCATTGGTATCGGCTTTTTGGAGAGTTTTGCCATCAAACAGGTAATCATCCGGAGGGAGGATTTCTTCATCCGTGATAATTCTTAGTGACTGGAAGCGTACGCGCATTTGGAATCTTATTTTTGCAAAACTGCACTTTTATTCCCTAAAATGGAAATAAATTGCAGGGAAGAACTATAGGCCTGCTTCTGCTCGTTTCTGTCATTACCGGAATACGACCGGCTGCCTGGTTGTAGGATTTATCCCTAAAACAGTTAAAGGTCGAAGTTCTGGTTTCGCGGAATTGATCTCTTCCTTTGCCTAAAACGGGCTTGGTGGCTGTCAGCCCTAGCAAAGATTTTATTAAGGATCAAGCCTGTAACTGACTCATTCGGGCGCCGGAACACCTGGCCAGCTCATCATTGTCTCCCAGCCATTCACTCAAAAAACCCGTGCTGATCTATTTGTATCCTTGTGAATTAATTCATGCGGTTTGCCATCTTTTTTTAAAGATCTGCCAGATTTTCCTTTGCCAGTTCAAAATCAGGACTTAGGGAAAGGGCTTCTTCAAAGGCCGTCCTCGCTTCAGTGGCGCTTCCCTGATCTTTGTAAATCAATCCTTTAAGGTTTTGAGCGGCAGCGAGCATACTTACCTGCTGCATGGTATTGTCCTCTTTGGGGAAATTCAGGTTCTGTTCGGCAGCCTTCTTGTCCCGTATCAGCATATTGACAGAATTCAGGGCCTCTTCATATTTTTTTAAACTATACTGCAGGTAGCTGGTCTTGTAGAGGCTGAAAAGATCACCTGACAGCAGGTGCAGGGATTCGAAATGGGGTAGGGCCCGCTCCAAAGCACCCAGTTGCTCCAGAGAAAATGCAGCTACTTCCAGACCAATCAGGCTTTTGTCATTCTTTTCGAGCAGGTCGAGTGCTACCAGGGCAGAAGACCCATATTGCTCCATTTCAAAATACAAGGAAGCGAGGGTTTCGGGATAGGAAAGATTATTGGGGTTGCGTTCCATGAGTTCGTATAACTTCATCTTGGCAACAGATGCATCATTGTATCTCATAGCCAGGGCATAAATCCGGTTATCCGAGTTGTTCCTGGCCTTATTGCTATCCGCTTGCACAGTAGCAGGTACCTCCGTCTGTGCATTGGTGCTATCCTGGGCCACGGCCACAGGCTGTATCAGCAGCCCCAGCAATACAATCAATACAGCGTATTTCATCATGATCTTCATTCGTTTGTTTTTTTTTCTATTCCTTTTTTTGCAGCCAGCTCATACATCAACTGCAAAGCTTCATTTTTATTGTTTTGAATCTGACCATCCAGTATGGCTTCCTTGATTTCTTCCTTCAGATCTCCAACGATACGGGAGGGCTTGAGGCCAAATATAGTCATGATTTCATCTCCAGACACGGGAGGCTGAAAGTTTCTAACCTGATCTTTTGCTTCTACCTCCTGCAATTTCTTTTCTACTTTATCGAAATTGGCCAGAAAACGTTTGACCTTATGGTTATTCTTTGAAGTGACATCTGCCCGGCAAAGTTGCATGAGATCTTCCACATCGTCGCCGGCCTCAAAGAGCAACCTCCTCAAAGCCGCGTCCGTGACTTCATCATTGACCAGAGCTATCGGTCTAAGATGCAATTTTACCAATTTTTGCACATATTTCATCCTATCGTCCATGGGCAATTTTAACCTTCTGAAAATCCCCGGCGTCATTCTGGCCCCCTTATCTTCGTGACCGTGAAAGGTCCAGCCAGCTTTTTGGTTGAAGCGCTTTGTTGCAGGTTTGGCGATATCGTGCATGATGGCCGCCCAACGCAGCCAAAGGTTGTCCGATCTGGCCGATAAGTTGTCCAATACCTGAAGGGTATGGTAAAAATTATCCTTATGGGATTTGTCGCCCACCGAATCTACTCCCTGAAGTGCCACCATTTCCGGAAAAAACTCCTTCAACAAACCGCTGACAAAGAGCAATTTGAATCCATAGGATGGCTTATCCGTCATGATGATCTTGTTCAGCTCATCGATAATCCGTTCTCCCGATATGATTGACAGCCGGGAAGCATTACGGATGATACCTTCAAAAGTATCCGGGGCGATATCAAATTTCAACTGAGCCGCAAAACGAACCGCCCTTAACATACGAAGCGGATCATCCGAAAAGGTAATATTCGGGTCTGTGGGCGTACGAATCACCTTCCTTTTCAGGTCCTTTAGCCCTTCGAAGGGATCCAGCAAGGTACCGTAATTTTCCTTGTTTACTGCTACTCCCAAAGTATTGATCGTCAGATCACGGCGCTCCTGGTCCTCTTGTAAAGTTCCCGCCTCCACCTTCGGTTTTCTGGATGCTGTCTGGTAAGACTCCTTTCTGGCTCCCACAAATTCAACCTCCCAATCGTCTATGCGTATCATGGCTGTACCAAAATTTTTAAATACCGATACAGCAGGTCGGTTTTCAAGGCTCCTGGATACCGCCTGCGCGAGTCGGATCCCGTCGCCAATACATACAAAATCGATATCTTTGCTGGGCCGCTCCAGCAAAATATCCCTGACATACCCCCCCACCAAATACGTTTCCATTCCCAACTGATCAGCTACAGTTCCAACCTGTTGAAATATGGAAATTTTATCTAAAGAACTTTTCAGATTCATGCTTTTCTTGTTTTGACCCTACCATCGGCATGCAATTCCATGGTCTCAGTTTCAGAAAAATGAAGCGGAAAGGCTTCCTGAGCCAAAAAGGGTATTTCACCGGATTTTTCTACCCATTGCATCTCCACTGTATCCCTGAGCTCAAACAAGAGCCGGTGCCAGAATGGTGATTTGATCAATGCAAATTTAATCAATCCTCCCGAATTTACTCTACCATTTATCCCCGGTGCCGGGGGGCTATGAAATATCACCTTGTCTGCCGAGTATTCTACAATGTCTAATGCTACTTCAGAAAAACTTCCGGCCAGGGCCTGAAGCTGAAATACTTCATGTATCAGATACACCCCTGTATGAGGCATATTGGGGTCTTTCGGAGAAAACCATTGAAATGTGGTGCCCCGGGAATCTTTAATAGTGATTGTTCCTTTTTGCCTGAATTGGGATTTAACCGCCCTGTAATCCACTTAAAACTATTTTTTGATCTTAAAAAACTTCTTTGGCTACCTTATAGGTGGCGTCTGCCCTGCTCATCGTATAATAATGAAGACTGGGCACACCATAGGCTATCAATTCCTTACTCTGTTGGATAGACCAGGCTATTCCCACTTCCTTTACCTCTGCATTGCTCTTACAACGTTCCAACGCAAGCAGCAAATCATCGGGCAAATCCAGGTAAAAAATTCTGGGCAGATTTACGATTTGTGACAGGGTAGTGATTGGTTTCAGACCTGGTATGATGGGTATATCTATGCCCATTTCCCTTACCTTTTCGACAAACTCGAAATATTTGCGGTTGTCAAAAAACATCTGTGTGACCACATAGCTGGCGCCGGCATCTACTTTTGCCTTCAGTTTCTTCAGGTCATAACTGATGCTCGGTGCTTCAAAGTGCTTTTCCGGGTATCCTGCTACACCGACACAAAAATCCGTCTGGAAACCTACCTCTGTTTCATCATGCAGGTAGCGGCCATGATTCATGCCGATGATCTGTTCTACCAGCCCTGAAGCATAGCGATGCCCCTCTTTATGAGGCACAAAATTCGCATCTGTTTTAGGCGCATCTCCTCTAAGCGCCAGGACATTTTCGACTCCTATAAAATAAAGGTCGATTAATGCATTCTCCGTCTCCTCTTTCGAAAAACCTCCGCAGAGCAAATGGGGTACGGCATCTGTTTTGAACCTGTTCATTATCGCTGCACAAATCCCCACCGTTCCGGGCCTCTTCCGGGTACTTACCTTTTCCAGAAGTCCATTGGCATGTTTCTTATAAACGTATTCCTCCCGGTGATAGGTCACATCGATGAAGGGTGGGTTGAACTCCATCAACGGTGCTATTCCTTCAATCAGGTTAGTAAGGCTTTGCCCCTTGAGAGGGGGGAGTATTTCAAATGAGAAAAGCGTCTTGTCCGCAGCTTTGATGTGTTCGGTTACTTTCATTGTGTTACATTATCGGGCAGTACGGCTGCCTCAACCGTCATAGGTCAATTGGGGTGAATAGGACAAATTGGGAGAAAGCCATCGTTCTGCCTGAGACTTGGACACGCCTTTGCGCCGCGCATAATCTTCTACCTGGTCCTCACCTATCTTTCCCAGACCGAAATATTTACTCTCCGGATGAGCAAAATAATATCCGCTCACTGAGGAGGTGGGATACATGGCAAAGCTGTCGGTAAGACTCATGCCTGTATTCTTTTCAACTTCCAACAGGTCAAACAAGGTACGTTTTTCGGAATGCTCCGGACAGGCCGGATATCCAGGCGCAGGGCGAATACCCTGGTAGGACTCCCTTATAAGACCGTCGTTGTCCAGGGTTTCTTCCGGCGCATAGGCCCAGAACTCTTTCCGTACCTGCTCATGCAGGTACTCTGCCGCCGCCTCTGCCAGTCGGTCGGCCATGGCTTTGAGCATGATATCGTTATAGTCGTCTCCTTCCTTTTGAAACACTTTCAATTTCTCTTCTATTCCCAGCCCGGTGGTAACGGCAAAGCCTCCGAAGTAATCCTGCTTTTTTGGATGAATGTAGTCTACCAGGCTTCTGTTAGGCACTCCCTTACCTTTACGCCCCTGCTGCCTGAGAAAATGAAATACGAATTGCTTGTTTCTGGTAAATTCCGGATCAACGATCAAATCATCTCCTGAACGGTGTACCGGAAACAAGCCCAGGACTCCACTGGCCTTTAGCCAGCCTTCATTAATGATCCGGTCAAGCATGTTATTGGCATCATTGTACAGTTTTAACGCTTCCTTGCCTACTACCGGATCCTTCAGAATCTTGGGGAATTTTCCCGCCAACATCCATGTACTGAAAAAGGGGGTCCAGTCGATGTATTTGCGGATAAGGCCAAGATCTAGTTTTTCGAAAACCTGAACGCCCGTTTTCCGGGGCCTTAGCGGTTCATATCTGGCCCAATCAATACCTACAGGATTGAGTTTGGCTTCCTGATAGGTGACCAGTTGTTTTACCTGTTGCCTGGCTTCATGTTCATCACGTAATTTGCTGTAGAGGGCCTTCATTTCCCTCCGGTACTTGTCTCTGCTTTCCTTACTGATGGCTTCTCCGGCTACAGGTACAGATTTGGAAGCGTCGGCTACGTGCACCACGGTACCGCTATATACCGGATCAATCTTCACGGCAGTATGTATCCTGGAGGTAGTGGCCCCGCCTATCAGGAGTGGAATCTTCAGGCCACGCCTTTCCATTTCTGCTGCTACATTTACCATTTCATCCAGGGAAGGGGTGATCAGCCCGCTTAGTCCGACGATATCTACTTTTTGGGCAATCGCTTCATCAATGATCCTTTCGGTTTCAACCATCACTCCCAGGTCGATGATCTTATAGCTATTGCAAGCCAGTACTACGCCGACTATATTTTTACCGATATCGTGAACATCTCCCTTCACCGTCGCCAGCAGGATACGGTTGATGTTGTCATTCCCTTTGTCCTCTCCCTCTGGTGCCTCCTCGGGCAGGGGCATGAATGGCTCCAGGTAGGCAACGGCTTTTTTCATCACCCGGGCACTTTTTACTACTTGCGGAAGAAACATTTTCCCTTCTCCAAAAAGGTCTCCGACTACATTCATTCCATCCATCAACGGTCCCTCAATAACCTTGAGGGGATCGTCCAGTAGTAATCTGGCCTCTTCGGTATCCTCCACGATATGGTCCAGTACGCCTTTTACCAATGCGTGCTGAATCCGCTTTTCCACGGACAGGCTTCGCCAGGCTTCATCGGTTTTATCCTTCTTTCCTGCGGACTTGACAGTTTCGGCAAAATCCAGCAGGCGCTCTGTGGCATCCTCCCTCCTGTTCCAGATCACATCCTCCACATGTTGCAGCAAATCCTTGGGTATATCATCATATACTTCCAGCATGGAGGGATTTACAATCCCCATGTCCATACCGTTTTTGATGGCATGGTACAAAAATACAGCATGCATGGCCTCCCTTACCGGGTTGTTTCCTCTAAAAGAGAAAGATACATTGCTTACCCCCCCGCTTACCTTGGCTCCCGGCAAATTGTTTTTGATCCATTTTGTAGCCCGAAAAAAATCAATGGCGTTGGACTTGTGTTCGTCCATTCCGGTGGCTACGGGAAATATATTCGGATCGAAGATGATGTCCTGTGGATTGAATTTCACCTGTCGGGTGAGGATATCATAGCTTCTCTTGCATATCTGTATGCGCCGTTCGTAGGTATCGGCCTGTCCTTTTTCATCAAAGGCCATGACTACCACGGCCGCCCCAAATTTTTTGATGGTTTTGGCCTGCTGGATAAATTCTTCCTCTCCATTTTTGAGGCTGATGGAGTTTACTATTCCCTTTCCCTGTATGCATTTGAGTCCGGCAAGGATAATTTTCCATTTGGAGCTGTCAATCATCACCGGGATTCGGCTGATCTCCGGTTCCGATGCAATCAGATTGAGGAATTTGACCATAGCCGCCTCTCCGTCAAGCATGGCTTCATCCATACAAACGTCCAGAATCTGGGCTCCTCCCCGGACCTGATCCAGGGCTACCTCAATGGCTTCATCGTAGTTTCCATTCAATATCAGCCGGGCAAATTTTTTGGAACCGGTGACATTGGTTCGTTCTCCAATATTTACAAAATTAATGGCGGCATTGAAAACCAAAGGCTCCAGCCCGGATAGTTGCAATGCAGGCTCCTTATGGGTATACGTCATGGGTTTACTTTTCAAGGATTTTTACGTTCAACTGCCGGGGACTATATTTGGAGGCCGTATTGGAGATGGTTGCAATATGCTCCGGTGTGGTACCACAACAGCCTCCCACGATATTGACCCAACCTTCCTTCAGAAAGTCCTCCAGTTGTTCATTCATTTCGGCCGGTCCCTGGTCGTATTTTCCGAATTCATTGGGCAAGCCGGCATTGGGATACACGCTCACGTAGTAAGGCGCATTCTCGGCGAGAACCTTGAGGTAGGGCCGGAGTTCTTTGGCTCCCAGCGCACAATTCAAGCCCACACTCAAGAGCGGCACATGCGAAATAGATATCAGAAAAGCTTCTGTGGTCTGTCCGGAAAGCGTGCGCCCGGATGCATCTGTGATGGTCCCGGAGATCATGATGGGGATTCCCCCCTCATGCGGATCCAGAGGCAGGCCCCGTTTTTCAAAAACTTCCTGAATGGCATATAGGGCAGCTTTGGCATTCAGGGTATCAAACACGGTCTCGATCAAAAGGATATCCACTCCACCATCCAGAAGCCCTTCTACCTGCTCCGAATAGGCTTCTACGAGCTGGTCAAAGGATATGGCACGGTATCCCGGATCATTTACATCGGGAGAAATTGAAGCGGTTCGATTGGTTGGACCTATAGCTCCGGCTACGAATCTGGGCTTTTTAGGATTCTTGGCAGTACATTCATCTGCTACTTGCCGGGCCAATTTCGCTGAGGCTACATTTAGTTCGTAGGCCAGATCTGAAAGACCATAATCTTCCTGTGCGATGGAAGTACTGCTAAATGTATTGGTTTCTACGATGTCTGCACCGGCATCGAAATAGGCTTTGTGGATTTCCCGGATGATTTGAGGACGGGTAAGTGATAGCAGATCGTTGTTGCCACGGAGAGATTTTTTAACTCCGTAGAGGGCTTCATTTCTGAAGTCATCTTCCTTCAATGCATAACGCTGTATCATGGTGCCCATGGCACCGTCCAGTATTAGAATTTTCTTCTGAAGTTGTTGTAGCAATAAATCGGTTCTATTTGGCATCTGTCTATAGCATTTCTTTTTAAAAAGCCTGTACGAGCATGAACCGCCATAAAACTAGAAAAGTTTATCTACCTTATTCGGCTCATCTTTATCCGGCTTTTCCGGAACGGGAATTAGCACCTTGTCACATCAGGTTGCTAAGACATCATAGGGCCCTACCCTCCGTCTTTCTCGATAAGCAATGGCAAAAGTAACAGGATTTCAGAAGAAAAAACCCCTTTTTGTAAAAAAATTTGGCTCAAGGCAGAGATCAGCTTTGATCCATGCTGTCAATTGTAAACCCGACTTAGGGCTTTAAGCCTAGTCCAAATTGAACGTAGGGGCCTGAAAGGTAATTGGCCATGGATACTTCGCCCAGCCGGTACCGGCTCAGGGGCAACTCATACCCGCCATGAACAGAGTAGACGAAACTAAAAAGATTCTTAAACACCGGCATCGCATAGGACATGACCAGCTCACCTTTGCTCATAAGTCCCCTGTTGCGGAGGTATCCGTCAAAGTCCGGCTCTTCAAACAATAGGGGGAAATCCGGCTTTGAACCGTGCTCAACAGTGTACCGGATCGTACCCATGCCCAATCCAGCCATGATGCCAAGTTCCAGGTTTTTCCGTTTATACAATTGAAACCCGTAATTCCCATAGGCCCGCAGGCTGTTTAAGGTATGTTGGTAGGTTTCGTTTCCCTGCCCTGTATTGGCAATGTTGAATATATCCACGCCATAGAGCCGTCCCCTGTTTTCAGCGAGTATTTTCATCCCCAGGTATCCGGGGGTTCTACTGAATGGCTGCCAGCCGTTATCTGCCAAAACCTGATTGAGGCGTTTTGGGTTTTTAAAATTTTTACCATAAAAAAAATGTACACCGATACCTGCATCGGGAAAAAATAATTTTTGATTGGAAAGAGACACCCCTGCCCCAAGCCGAAAAAACGCACCGCTCTGTAAGTTATCAAAGGTGATACCGTTCATCGTCCAGGCCCCTTCAAAAGGACTGAACGAATAGCCGAATTTACCAAGAACGCTAAGATTTTCTTCCAGTCCGGGTAGGGGTAAATCATAACCGAATTGAAAGCCGATTTCAGTCAAAAACCCCCCAAAGCGATGAGAGCCCTTTTGAATATCATGCTGGCGTATGATAAAACCCTGAGCCGGTTGATCGAGAAAGGAAGTAAGGTCCGATACGCGTCGCTGGTCTTTTAGCATTTGAAAATTGAGGTAACCGGCACCCAGGGACATGTAATGTACCAGGTGAAATTTACCCTCTTCTGTGAGTGCATAGCCTACGTTCATATAAAACCTGCTGGTACGGTTGTCCAGGGTATACTCTCTGAAATAAGAATTGGTACCATTGTTTTGAAACAGCTCAAAGCCAAGGATAAAATCTGTAAGGCGATACTGAAAACCCAGGCCCATAGAATTGTACCCGCCCCGGAGATTGGATATCCCTTTGTGGGCAAGCATTTCGTTCAGCTCCCTGATGTTGGATCCAGATGTCCCCAAAATAAAATACAAGGTCGACCGCTCCGAAAGCCTTGTCTGCTGGGCATACAGGTCCGTCATAGCCAAAAAGAAAAGTATCAAACAGGTTATCCGTCTCATATTGCTTTCCAAAGGTGCAAAGGTAAAATTTAAACCGGAAATTTGCATTATTATTTCAGGTCCTTCCGGTTTTATGACAACAGGAAAAATGATGCCAACCGGGGCTGGGAAGTGTTGATTGATGTACCCGGTTTATTGATTTTGCAATGTGGAAATTGCCTGTCAGAAACCTTCAGTGCAAAGATTCGGATCAGCTATGCTCTCCCGCTATGGAATCTCCGGAGTCATAGACAGGGGATTTGTATTCTTCCGAGCGATGCTGCGTCAGCATTGCTTAAGCCCAGACATCGCGTTCCGGCCGGGAGGATTCGCTGTCCGAAGTTGGTATTCCCTTTTTTTGCACCGATTCAAAGATATTTGATAATCTTGCCATAAAGGTTCTCCGGTGTAAAGGGCTTGGAAATGTAATCGTCCATACCCGAGGCTTCCAACTGCTCCTTAACCTCCAGCAATGAGGAGGCAGTAAGGGCGATAATCGGAACGTTTCGCTTGGACAGCAGGTCCAGTTTACGAATGATCCTGGCCACCTCAAATCCATCCATTTCGGGCATTTGCAGATCCAGCAGTACCAGATCAAAATCATTTTTAATAAAATGGTCCAGCGCTATCTTACCGTTGGCAGCAAATACTATTTCGCCTACCCCCCACTTCGAGAGGTATTTTTTGAGCAAAACCTGATTGACCTGGTTGTCTTCGGCCACGAGTATCTTCTTTTCTTCGAGCTTCCCATTCCATTCCACCTCGTCCTTGGAACTCAGCGGCGGAATTTCATCCTGTTTTTCGAAATCCACTTCAAACCAGAAGGTTGACCCCTCTCCCAATTTCGATTTCAGGTGAATCTCAGTACCAAATAGTCTGGTCAGCTTTTTTACAATTGCAAGGCCCAGGCCGGTACCTCCGTATTTTCTGGTGGTATCAGAACTCGCCTGCGTGAAAGCATCAAAGATGGAATTTACCTTACTGGCCGCAATACCGATACCTGTATCCTTAACGGTAAATCGGACGGTTACCCAATTGTCCTTTTGTTTGACCAAATCAAGAGAAACCTTGATGTACCCTTTATCAGTAAATTTGATCGCATTGCTGACCAGGTTATTGAGGATTTGCGCGATGCGTACAGGATCCCCAATCAGCAGGTCGGGCATGTCGAAATCTGGCTCGTAGATGATCTCAAGGGCCTTGTCCCGGATCTGGTAGGCATAGGAGTGGATGATCCGGTTGATCAGGTTTTTTGGTTCGAAGGGCACCTTTTCCAATATCAGCTTTCCGGAATCTATCTTATTGAAGTCCAGAATGTCATTGATAAGGCCCAGCAGGTTTTCTGCTGAAAATTGAAGGGTACGCAGGTTTTCCAACTGGTCCTCCCTGGGATTATCTTCCAGCAAAAGATGGGAAAGACCGATTACAGCATTCATGGGCGTACGGATCTCATGACTCATTACGGACAAAAACTGGCTTTTGGCATTCAGAGCCGATTCTGCCTTTTCCTTGGCTTTAAAGAGTTCCTTTTGAGTTTCCTTAAGTTTGGTAATATCTCTGGCAATACCTGTATAGTAGCGTACCTCTCCTTTTTCATCCTTAATTACCTTGCCGCTGGAGCTGAAAACCCTATAATGCCCCTTTTTATGACGCAATCGAAATTCAAATTCAGGATTGTCCTCAAAGTACCTGATATGGCTGATTTCCCCGTCCAGAAATACCTGTGCATCCTCCGGATGAAGGTAATCCGTAAAATCCCCGCTGGTAAATTCAAAAGTTTCATAACCCAGAAACTGCTTGATATTCGGTGAAACGTAACTCAATTCCATTTGTGCAGTGATTGAAAAGATGATTTCTGTAGATTCTTCTACCAGGTTTCGATATTTGATCTCACTTCTTTTCAGTTCTCTTTTTGCCTTGTACTCCTCTGAAATATCCCGAACAATCCCCAGAAAATACTCCAATTGATTCCCATTAAATATTGGGCTGGCGGTCAGTTCGTAAATCCTGTTCAAATAGGGCAGGATCTTACTCACCGTATTTTTTTTATCCAGGGCCTCCTGCATCAAGGGGGCCACTTCTTCAAAAGTAGTGGTGTGCACCTCCTTAAGGGATTTGCCTTCAAAATACTCCTTGTCCAGGCCCCAATATCGGAAATTAGATCCTTCTGCGACCAGGTATTTGAGATTTTTGTCTATCAGAAAAACATTGGTATGCGGAATGTTGGATGCCAAAACCCGATAGCGGTTTTTGATTTTCTCTATTTCCAGCCTGTCATTTTTCCTTTCTGTGACATCCTGCAATAATCCCTCATACATTACCACCTGTCCTTCCGGACATACCACCGGTCTTATTTTATCTTCCACCCACCTGTAAGAGCCATCTGCCGAAATCAAGCGGTATTCCCGGCTGTACTGGGCTTTTTCCGGCTGCATCAACTCTTTTTCGAATATCGCCAGGTCATCGGGATGGATGATATCCATCAAACTGGCTCCCTGACGAATGAGCTTTTCTGCTCTGTAGCCAAACTGGTTAATGTTTTCGGTAATATAGCACAATTTGAAACCCTGATTGGGCTCTACCTCAAAAAGTACCGCAGGGCTGTTTTCAATGATCATCTTGGCCTTTCGCGCCATCTCCTCACGCTGAATCTTAGAGGTGAGGTTTCTGACGAGAAAGGAGTATCCGATTTTTTCACCTTCCCGGTTTTGAATCGGCTTTACAGACACTTCATAGGGCTGTACCTGTGTTGAATTGTCCAATAACTGCACCTCTTCGACCCAGATGCCCGTATCGTCAGCCTGCCGGGCCAGCCCATCAAAAGTATCCGATACTGCGTTGATGATCTGGAAAAAATCACTGATCTTACCATGACCACTTTGTTGGGGATTACCCTCGAAAATAGCCTCCTGATTCATGTACACTACATTAAGGTTCAGGTCAGTAACGTATATGGGCTCATTTACCTGAGCAAGGATCTGTGATTCAAACAAAAGCTTGCGTTCGACTGTCTTCTTCTCCGTAATGTCGTTACAAAAGCCAAATACCTCCAGGTTGCCCTGTGGGGTCAACTGGTTGACCTGAACCCCATAGGCGATGTACTTGTCTTTGCCATTCGGATTGGAGAAAATAAACTCCCCGGAAACAGATTTTCTCTTGTTGATAGCGAGTTGAATTTTCGATTTCACCGCATCCCGGTCTTCAGGTCGGATAAGATTGAGAAAATTCCGGATACTCATCCCGCCTGGCTCATACTCCAATTGAAAAATCCTATTGATACCCCTGGAGAAATATATCCGGCGGTCCGAATTATTGAAACGCCAGGATCCGGATTTGGCCAGAATTTCCGTTGAACTCAATAGCTTTTCATTTCTGAAAAGCTCCGCTTTAGTAGAGCGATTGATATAGGCTGCACCCAATACGTCCCCGAGTTGCTTGAGCACATATTCATCCCTATGGGTTTGTTTCCATTCGGGTTGAGGGAGACAACTGCTGAGGGTATACAGTCCCAATAGTTTGTTTTCAGCAAAGATAGGTACCAGAATAAAAGACCTGACACCGTATTTTTTGGCAATGGTCTTTTCAAACGGGTGTAATCCGGATTCTTTTTCCAGATCACCTACAGCACGGAACCTTGCGTTTGCCAATAGACTTAGAAAATTTTCCTGTCCTTCAAAGGAAAGAGACTGCTCTATTTTTACAGTTTCCGGCAGGGATTCCCGTTCCCATTCAAAAACACAGTCCAGCAATTTGATTTCTTTTTGTACAAGGAAAAAATTTGCTCTTTCTGCCTGCTGGGCGTGGGCGATCATCGACAGCGCTTTGAGAAAAACCTGATCCCACTCCTCATCGGAGGCATTCAGGAAACGGGTGGATACCCAGTTGATCATTCTTTCAAATTCTACCTTTCGGTGCAACAAGCTGGCGGCATCATCGCCATTTGCCAGGTCTGCCAACAGGGTCCCCTCTTCCTCAAAAGCTGCTTTTCGGTCAGATGAGATCGCATACTGCCCGGTAAACAGACAAATCTTGCTTCCATCTGCCAATACCTTTCCATCCACCTGAACCCAAAGCGCAACTTTGCCTTCATACAGGTCCTGGATGTGCAGGGTTTCCTGAAAATCATTGTCAAAATAATCCCGTATATTCCTGCGCAGATCAGCGTAATCGTTTAAAAACGAAGGCCAGGAGTTATTTTTGTCAGCTTGAAAAATCTGCCAGTCGCCCTCAGCAAAAATCACCTGATCTTTCTTAAAAACCAAAAGCAATTCATTTCCCTTTTCGGGTCGTTGGAATATGACTTTTTCGAACTCTTTGTTCATCTTAAAAATAAATAACCGGTATTAATGATTGCCGACTCCCCCTCAGGTTTGCCGGCGATGTTTGCCTGATATAATTAAGGCATTAAGTTAATAACAAAAATCAATTATTTCATTATTTTGTCCTAATAAAATCAAATTTCCTACAATAAACCGGGACGTAATCCCCAAAAATAAGGAACCTTTAGTTTTTGCCCAGTAGGGATGTCAGCTGCTCCATGTCTGCTTTTTTGACCAACTGATCGTCTACAACTGCCACCGGCCCTGTCTTGCAACAATCCATACACTTGGTTTTTACCAATTTAAATTTGCCTTTGTAAGGGGCCTCGTTAATGGTCCTCTTAATTTTGTCTGTAAAATCCCTTGCCCCATTTGCCTTACAATCCGATCCGGTACAGACGAAAATAAATTTCCTTCTTTTTTTCATACCATATCCGTTTAATTACCAAATGCCAGTCTCAACAATATTCCACAAATGTAAGCACCATAGGTACCAACCCCATAACCCAAAACTGCCAGTAAAACCCCGACCGGCGCAAGTGCGGGGTGAAAGGCGGAAGCGACGATGGGAGCCGATGCTGCTCCACCCACATTTGCCTGAGAGCCTATGGCCACATAGAAAAATGGTGCCTTGATCAAAAAAGCAACCACAGACATGAACAGGATATGAAAAATCATCCAGATGAAACCTACCAGAAAGAAAACCGGATTGTCAAGTACTGCTTTCAAGTCCATCTGCATGCCAATGGTAGCTACCAAAACATACAAAAGCACACTACCCATTCTCGATGCACCTACTCCTTCAAGCTTCCTGGCGCCGGTAAAAGAAAGTACCAAGCCGCCGGTAGTGGCCAACACCACGAGCCAAAAGAAACCAGAGTCAAGAGAATAGGGCTTTAAGCCAGGGTAGTGCTCTCCTATATAGCCTGCTATTGCATTCCCAAAAAAATGGGAAATTCCAGTCACCAGAAAACCAAGGCCCAGAATCGTCATGGTATCAGAAAGACTTGGAATTTTCATGATGCTCAACTGATATTTTTCAACTTTTTCCTTCAAAGAAGTAATGGCAGAGGTATCTGCTTTCAAAAGCCTGTCTGGCAGCTCAGGTTTTCCTGCCCAATACAGCAGGAAAGCCATCCATAAGTTAGCTACAATCACATCTACTGCAATCATTTGGCTGAAAAGTATCGGGCTGGCGCCAAACACCTCCAGCATGGCCGTCTGATTGGCACTACCGCCTATCCAACTTCCGGCGATGGTCGCCAGGCCTCTCCAGGTTTCTTCCGCGCCCACACCTCCCAGTACTCCAGGATACACCAATGCTACCAGATAAAGCGCTACAGGTCCGCCCAGGATAATACCTGAGGTACCGGTCAGAAACATGATCAGCGCTTTAGGGCCCAGTTTCAGTACGCTTTTCAAGTCTATACTCAGCGTAAGCAGCACCAGAGATGTGGGCAAGAGATACCTGGAGGCGACAAAATACAACTGGGAATCTGCACCAGGTATCAGGCCAAAGGTATTGAGTAAGGCGGGTAAGAAATAACACAACAATACCAGCGGAACAAAGCGATAAATTGCCTTGAATATGGGGTGGTTGCTTGATGCAGTATAAAACACCAATGCCAATATCCCCATCAGCAGACCAAAAACTACTGCGTCATTACTTATCCAGACATCTCCCAAAATCACCTAATCTTTTTCCAAATGGTTAAAAATTCACTCAATATCATGGCCGTTGCCCCCCAGACTACTTCATTATTAATTTCATAGTAGGGTGCTTTGATGGTGGTTCCCCGGGTATTTATTTCCAGTTGCTCCTTTTTGCCTTCCCTGTGGAGGAGCGTCTCCAAACTGCAAGGAACGAGGCGGTCTACCTCTCTGGGATCAATATTGAATACCGGTGTATCGCTTGTGTAGCCCACAAAAGGTCGGACCGAAAAATTACTCGGCGGAATATACAGATCTGAAAGTGCACCGATGATTGAGATAGATTTTCGGTCCACCCCGATTTCCTCTTCCGTCTCCCGCCTTGCCGTATAGCTGAGATCTGGATCTTCGGGATCCATCTTCCCTCCTGGAAGTGCGATTTGACCGCTGTGAACACCTTCGTATATGGCCCTTTTGATGAACGGTATCATGATGCCCTCCGGTCCGGAACAAAACAGAAGCAGCACAGCACCCTTTCTTGCCTGCGCTGACCGGCCCTGGTCGAAACGCTCCTCTTCGAGCGGTATCGGTGCCATACGAACCTGTCCAGCCCTACCGGGAAGAGGCTGCTGCAAACCCGCCTCCAGCACTTTGATCAACTCAATAAACTCCATCGTTAATCGTTCATGGTGCGAAAAAAAGGCCTGAATAGCATTCAGGCCTTTTTCACTTATCAAACCTATTAAACCTATTGGGTTATATTCATTAAATGAATAAACTCCATCGAAATTTAGAAAATAATATTACAAATCCAAAGGCTAAAAATTTTGCCGGAAAAATTTAATACATTAATATCCCTTTTGATTGTACAGAGATATTTCTAGTTGTCGTTTTTATGCCGGACTCCTCCTTACTCGCAACCGCCCGTGTTATTCTGAAAGGGTATGAAGATTACATTGCCGAATTTAACCGCCTCACGCTGGAGATACCTGCAAACTTTGTCCGGCGCGACTGGAAAAGACTACAGGAGAATCACAGACAAAGGCTGCGGCTATACAAAAATCAGCTACAAAGCATTATACCTGTATGCGAGGAACATTTGGGCGAGAACCTCGCGTCTGAGCCAACATGGATCGCATTGAAATCCGAATACCTGAATCTGATCAGCGGAAAAGGTGACCGGGAACTTGCTGCCACATTTTTCAATTCAGTATTTCGAAAAACCTTTCCCGCACCCACGATTGATGATGCGCTGATGTTTGTTGAAGCCCCTTTTGATGAAATCCCTGAAAAAATGGATGAAAGGCTCTACAATAACTATCCGGCGACGGGAAGCCTAAAAGACATATTCAGAAAAATCCTCGACGATTTTGATTTTGGAGTCCCCTATTTTCAGAAAGAAAAGGACATTGATCATCTCGTTCAAGGCGTGCAAGAGGTAATTCTGAGCCGCTACAGTGCCACTGCGGATACGACCACACAAGTGCTGAAGGATATTTTCTATCGCAATAAAGCAGCTTACCTGATCGGCAGGACATTTATAGGCAAGAAATGGATGCCTTTCATCATCCCCTTCGTCCATAATGCGAAAGGGGTATTTGCCGATACGCTTATATTTGACCCCAATATAATGAGCAGTATTTTTAGCTATACCCGTTCGTACTTCATGGTACATACCTCCACTCCCGCCCAGACCGTACTGTTTCTCAACTCTGTCATTCAACACAAGCGTCCTTACGAAATATACAATGCGATCGGATTTAACAAACATGGTAAAACCGCTTTCTACAGGGACTTTACCAGGCATCTTAGGGAAAGCCATGACGATTTTGTAATTGCCCGCGGCATCAAGGGGATGGTGATGACCGTATTTACGCTTCCCTCCTACAATATAGTTTTTAAGTTGATCAAGGATCATTTCGACCCTCCAAAAAGCATGACCCGGCAGCAGGTAAAGGAAAAATACAAAATGGTAGGCTTGCATGACAGGGTGGGCAGAATGGCGGACACCCATGAATTTGAAAATTTTAGTTTGCCTTTAAACCGTATCTCAGCGGAGCTGATGAGCGAATTGAACAATACTGTCAGCTCTTTATTGGAAATACAGGGGAAAAACCTGGTTATCCGCCACCTTTATATCGAACGGAGACTGACACCATTAAACCTTTATCTTGAAAAATGTAGCCTCGAAGCTGCCAGGAGCGCAGTAGACGACTATGCGAGGGCGATACTTCAGATGGCCCAGGCGAATTTTTTTCCCGGTGACATGATGACCAAAAATTTTGGTGTCACCCGGCAAAACAGGGTTATTTTCTACGATTACGATGAAATCGATTTCCTGACAAACATGAATTTCAGAGTCAAACCCAAACCAGAAACCTACGATCAGATATACGCCTCAGAGCCCTGGTATGAGATCCATGAAAACGATGTTTTTCCGGAAGACTTCAAACGCTTTATGATCGGAAGAGCTGATGTGAAAGCATACTTTATACAATCCAACCCAGAGCTTTTTGACCCTGTATACTGGCGTGAAATACAATCCAAAATCATAAACGGCGAGTTGATCCACGCTTTTCCGTACCCGGAAAGTATGCGCTTCCGGCCCGACGAAAAGATTTGACGGCTAGTCACTGTACCAGCTTGCATACTTGGGATAATTACCTGCGATTCTTGTGATGGCAGCCTCCATCTCCGGTCCGGTGGATTTTACCCTTTTGGCAGGCACTCCCGCATAAATGCTATCCTTTTCCACCACAGTACCCGCCAATACCACTGCTCCTGCGGCAATGACAGCACCTTCCTGAACGATGGCATCATCCATGATGATCGCTCCCATTCCTATTAACACCCTGTCGGCAATGGTACAACCATGAACTATTGCCCTATGTGCAATAGATACCTCTGAACCGATATTCACCGGTGCCTTTTGGTAAGTGCAATGAATGATGGCACCGTCCTGAATATTCGTTCTGTCTCCTATGCGGATATAATGAACATCTCCCCTTAAGACCGCATTGAACCAAACGGTGCATTCCTTTCCCATGATTACATCACCCAAGACAGTAGCATTGTCTGCCAGCCAACAACCTTCCCCGAACTGAGGAAATTTATTCCCTACTTTTTTGATTAACGCCATATAAATGATTATCAGAATAATATTATTGTTTTAGGGTCTAAATCACAATTTCAAAAAATTTATTCTTTGAAATAATGAACCTTTTCCAATAATTACAGTTTAAGTGTTTATACATACATTTTGAAACCAATCTTAATTAAACCATTATTATTTATGAAAACAATTAAATTATCAGGATTTATGCTGACAGCTACTTTGCTGGCTTTTTCCTGCGGTCAAAGCACCGAAACAGTTGAAACATCAGAAGCAAAAGAAGTGGCAGCGGCTACCGGATCCACATTGACTCTGGATGCAAATTCAAGCAAAGTAAACTGGAGAGGGTACAAACCCACAGGCCAACATTACGGTGTCATCCCTGTGAGCGGAGGTGAAATATCTGTTGAAGGAGATGCCATTACGGCAGGAGAGTTTACCTTTGACATCACAGGCCTGGAAATCCACGACCTGGAGGAGGGAAGTGAAAACCACGGCAAGCTTTGGAACCACTTGCAGTCAGACGACTTCTTTGATGCGTCCAATCATCCACAGGCAAGTTTTGAAATCACGGAAATAACTCCGTACAACCAGGGGGACAAAGTAGAGAACCAGGAGCAGTTTGAATCTGAAAACACTCCCAAAAGTGCTTCCGAACTGGCTCCCTCCGCACCTACACATTGGATCAGTGGAAACCTGACCATGAGGGGCAATACCAAAAATATCAAATTCCCTGCCAGCGTATCCATGAATAATGGGACCATTACTGCTCAGGCTGGTTTCAATATTGACAGGACCGAATGGGGTCTTTCCTATGGAGACGAAGCTTCTGCAGTAGATAAGGCAAAAGACCAATTTATCTACAACACTGTAAGCGTAAATTTTGACATCAAAGCCAATTAAAAAAGCAGTAAGCATTTAAGTTGAACAGAAGGGGGCCTGAAGTCCCCTTTTTTATTGCCTTTTTTCTATTTTTGCCCCATGTTCAGAACTGAAAGTAGCATTTCTATACCGGTCAGCCCCGAGTGGGTCCACCAATTACTTGATTGGGCCGATCAGCATTTCAGTTATTTCAGTTACCTCAACCCCAACGACATTGCCTATCCCATGGGTGCTTTTCCCCATGTCTTTTATGCGGGAAATTTAACGGCCGACCTGGACCATTTGGATGATTTACCCAAGGAAAGGCCCAAAATTGGGATAGTTTCCTACGATCGGAAAAACCGATACGAAAATTTACACAGTCAGAATCCTACCTGGCTGGAATGTCCCGAGACGGTGTTTTTCAGCCCGGAGATTACCATTCATCTTTCTGCCAATGAGGCAACCATCACCGCGGCGGACCCGGAAACCTGCGCCAGAGCCATCGCGGCCACTGGTACAAAGAGTCAAAACCCTTTGGGTACCTATACCCTTACAGCATCCCATGGGCCCAGGGCCTACCAGAATACATTTGAAGAAATTCAGCAGCATATTCTTGACGGTGACATCTATGAGATGAATTTTTGCATGGGTTTTCACGGCAAACTCTCCTACTGCGATCCTGTGAGGTTTTACCTGCAGCTCAGCAGCCATTCGCCCATGCCCTTCAGCGCGCTGGTGAAAGCAAAAGACCTTTTTTTGTGCTGCGCGTCTCCGGAAAGGTTTTTGAAAAAGCAAGGCCTGAAATTGGTCAGCCAGCCCATTAAAGGCAGTACCAGAAGGGGAAAAAGTCCTGAAGAAGATGCCATGCTGAGGCAATCCCTGCTTGACAGTGAAAAGGAAAGGGCCGAAAACCTCATGATCGTCGACCTGATGCGCAATGACCTGTCCAGACTGGCAAAAACCGGTACGGTCTCTGTGCCAGAATTGTTCGGCATTTACTCCTTCCGGCAGATTACCCAGATGATCTCAACTGTAGCATGCCAATTGCCCAAAGACACAGGCTTTCAGGAAATCATTTCCAAAACTTTTCCTATGGGAAGCATGACCGGCGCTCCTAAAATAAGGTGTATGGAGCTGATTGAAAAGTATGAAACCTTTAAAAGGGGTTGGTTTTCGGGATGTCTGGTGCGCCTGGAAGCCTCCGGTGATTTTGATTCCTGTGTTATCATCCGAAGCATGATACTGAACCGGGCCCGGAACATCTTTTATTTCGGTGTTGGCAGTGCGATTACTGCTGACGCCAACGCGATAGACGAATATCAGGAATGCCAATTGAAAGCTTCCACCATCATACAGACATTAAATCATTTTTATCAACAAAAAACTGATCCCGTAAAATGGCCAAACTAAACGATATCCTTAAATCCATTACCCAAAAAAACCCAAATGAAGCAGAATACCACCAGGCAGTAGAGGAGGTTTTTGAAAGCGTACTTCCGCTGTTGAAGGCCAACAAAACCTTTGTAGATGAAAAGCTTTTTGAAAGGATCTGCGAGCCTGAGCGGGTAATTTCCTTCCGCGTCTGCTGGACGGACGACAAGGGCCGGGTGCAGGTAAACCGGGGGTTCAGGGTACAAATGAACAGCGCATTGGGTCCTTTCAAGGGAGGGCTGCGGTTTCATCCAAGCGTCAATCAAAGTATCCTGAAATTTCTGGCCTTCGAGCAGGTTTTTAAAAATGCCCTCACCGGTCTGCCACTGGGCGCGGGAAAAGGAGGCGCCGACTTTGACCCGAAGGGCAAATCGGATGGTGAGGTCATGCGATTTTGCCAGGCCTGGATGATGGAAGCTTTTCGGCACATCGGCCATTTTACAGATGTGCCGGCCGGCGACATCGGTGTGGGCGAAAGAGAAATCGGATACCTGTTTGGCGCTTACAAGAAACTACAAAACGAGTTTCAGGGGGTGCTTACCGGAAAAGGACTGGATTGGGGTGGCTCTTATTTACGGCCTGAGGCGACAGGTTATGGCCTCATCCACTTCGCTCATTTCATGCTCACTGAGATAGACGATAATCTTGGTGGCAAGACCTGCCTGGTCTCAGGAGCCGGTAATGTTTCTCAATTTGCCATGGAAAAGCTGTTGCAGGAAGGTGCGAAAGTGGTGGCTTTTTCAGATTCAACCGGTTTCGTACATGACCCGGAAGGCATGTCAGAGGAAAAACTAAATTACCTGAAAACCGTAAAGAACGAGGAGCGGAAAAGCATTTCGGCATTTGCAGATAAGTATCCATCTGCCAGCTTCAAGGCCAGCGGAAATAAAAACATCTGGTCCATACCTGCAGATTGCGCATTTCCCTGTGCCACGCAGAATGAACTGGACGAGAAAGATGCCAAAACCCTGCAAAAGAATGGTTTGTTACTTCTGGCAGAAGGAGCAAATATGCCCTGCACGCCGGAAGCCATCGATTACTTCCAGAAATCTAAAGTGCTCTATGGCCCGGGCAAAGCATCCAATGCCGGCGGCGTAGCCGTATCTGGACTGGAAATGAGCCAGAACAGGATCGGCCGCTACTGGGCCAAGGTAGATCTGGAAAAAGAGCTGCGGGCCATTATGAAAAATATCCATGAAAAATGTCTTGAAACCATATCCAGACATGGTTTGTCCGAACAGGATTACCTGAACGCATCTAATATCGGTGCGTTTGAGAAAGTAGCCAAGGCCATGCGGGCACAGGGAACAGTCTAGACATAACATGAGCGCCATCCGGAAAATCATACATGTGGACATGGATGCTTTTTTTGCATCCGTGGAGCAATTAGACTATCCGGAATTGAGAGGAAAGCCTGTGGCAGTAGGAGGAAACCGGGAAAGAGGAGTGGTGGCAGCCGCTAGCTACGAAGCGCGAAAATATGGGGTCAGGTCTGCCATGCCTTCTAAATTGGCAGCAAAAAAATGTCCAGCGCTCATCTTTGTCAAACCGCGCTTTGACCGGTATAAGGAGATCTCCGGCAAAATCCGCCAAATATTTCTTGAATATACCGATCTCGTCGAGCCCCTGTCCCTGGATGAGGCATTTCTGGATGTGACAGTAAACCATTTCGGACTTCCTTCTGCCACACTTATTGCCAAAGAAATCCGGCAAAGAATCAAAAACGAAACGGGTCTCAATGCATCCGCCGGGATTTCTTACAATAAATTTTTGGCCAAGGTGGCATCTGACCTTAATAAACCAAATGGGCAGGCTGTGATAACCCCCGAAAAAGCGCCCGCATTCCTGGAAAAACTGCCGATAGAGAAATTTTATGGAATAGGTAAAGTAACTGCCGAAAAAATGAAATCCCTCGGTATCCACAATGGTTTTGACCTCAAACAGTATTCGCTCACTTTCCTCACCGGCAGATTTGGCAAATCAGGCCTGCACTATTACCAGATCGTTCGGGGGATTCACAATAGCGAGGTAAAGCCAGGCCGGATCAGAAAATCCCTGGGAGTAGAAAGTACTTTCGAAAAAGACCTGATGAACCTGCAGGCAATCCAGGAAAAACTCAAAGAAAAGATTTTACCTGAGTTTTTCAGAAGACTGGAACGGAGCAAGGCAAGGGGGAGAACGCTAACCCTAAAAATAAAATACAGCGACTTTAGCGTGCATACCAGATCCAGAACCTCTAACGAACCCATTCCTATAGAAGGAATGGAGGCCATGACGCTGGATCTCGCCCTGCAGGAAGACATCATTGAACCAGTCCGATTACTGGGCGTGAGTCTCTCTAACCTGTGCAGGTCAGGAGAACCCGGCGAACAACTCAGGATCAGGTATTGAGGCCAAAAAATTTCCATGGTTCGGTATTTTTTGCCCCAAAAGGAAAAAAATATACTCCTCTCATTCTTGCCAGCGGGTATAATATCACGCCCCTACAGGCCTCAGGCCGATTGACACAATGCTATATCGATGGGCTGCACCCATCGCTGATAGATCCCGCCCCTTCGGGGCTTGGCTAAATGGAAAACGAAGGATTACCCAGGCACTGAAAGTGCGACATATCCCAGCACAGGGTAAATTTGCTTCGGACCACAGATTCCGGCATTAATCTTGTGTAATTCTTACTATGAAAAATAACAAATCCATGACTACTTATCAGAAATACCTGGACTTTGGTGTCAAATACGGCATACCCCTAACCATCATCATGGGGACCCTTGCCATGAAAAAAGCAAAAGGATTGGGCAACCTGGCTGTCTTTGCCCTGGTGACACCTGGCATGTTGGGCTACCTGTACAGCTTAAAAAAAGCCAAAGAAACATTGAAAACTCACCCTGAAAATCCCAGGTAACCCTTAAAAGGGATAGCCAATGGCGAAATTGAAAATGAGGTTATCCCTTCTCCACTCGCTATCGGTAATATTGAAATCTTTCTCCCATCGCTGAGTTTCCGGTAGATAGGGTCTTCGGAGAGGCGTGGCCAGATCGAACCGCAATACAAAAAACTCTATATCTACTCTTAATCCTATTCCAGTGCCAACGCCCAATTCTTTAAACCAATCCTTTCCGATTTTTCCACCCGGAAGAGCTTCATTTTCATTCACCAGCCACACATTTCCTGCATCCAGGAAGACTGCACCTTTGAGATATGGAACCAGGGGAAACCTAAATTCCAGGTTCCCTTCCAGCCGGATGTCTCCAGCCTGATCAAAAAAGCTTGCGGTACTCGCTCCATCCGGACGAAAAGAGCCAGGTCCGAGAGATCGTATGCGAAATGCACGGATGCTATTCGGCCCACCTGAAAAAAACTGCTTGACAAAGGGCAGGGAGACGGAGTTGCCATAGGGCAATCCCAGGCCTCCGAACAGTCTGGCAGCAAGTAGCCGCTCCTCGGTAAAGCGCCAGTAATATCGAAAATCAATATCGGCTTTATTGTATTGGGCATAATTAAAACCTAAAAAGGTATTCGGATTTTTCCCATTCAACGCCTCATTTAAAAACCTCAGCCCCGCCCCCGCCAGATCCAGATTGGCACCAAAGTATATGCTATGCGTCCTGTATTTATCCATCAATTTGTTAAACGCAAAGTTATAGGTAATTCCGGCAATAAATTGCTGCTCGAAACTTTGCCTCAGAAAAGGGTTGGCATTTAAAATCTCATCAAATTCCGGCGAAGTCCTGGAAAGGTTGACGAAGTTAATGCTCACCGGAGTAATCTCATGGTACACAAAACGGTTTGCATTCCAGAAATAACCGTAGGTCGCGGACACGGAATTGAGCCTGTAGAGGCCCCTCCGATCCTGGTACTCCGTACCAAGGCTGATTTTCGTCTTGGGTACGGAATAGGCAAAACGTTCCTTGATGGTGATGGGAAAAACTACCCTTGGGAAGATCAGGTCTCCTTTCAATCCCAGCTCAAATGCATTCAACCCTTCCCTTTCTCCCGAGGCTATCTGACTTTCATAAGCCACTTTGCCGGTCAAGTTAAATGTTTCTCCCCCGAAAAATAAATTCCTGTTTCTGTAATTCAGCAAGAGCGCAGGACCGGCAAAATTATTCGATTTGGAGACCCCCTGCAGTTCTGCCCTCAGCGAACGTTTGTCCAGTGGAGATAATTGGATGCGTGCGTCAAGGTAACCCTTCCCGTCTGTGGTTGTATCCTCTACCTGATTGTACCTGACATTTACAAAGCGGAAGTTCCCTATACCAGACAGGCGGTTGCTGGTCAGTCTGGATTGGGATGCATCGAATAACGCTCCTTTCTCAATCAGGATATATTGTCTCAGTAAATCAGGCTTAAACGAGAGCTCGTCCTGAATAAACTGAACCCCGTCTACTTCGGTAGTATCTGAATTTTCCCCGTACTCATCCAGAGAATAGTTGGGCAAAACCTGTATGCTCCTGATTTGATAGGGTAAAATACCTTCCTGTGGCACATTCTGTTTTAGCCTCAGAAACAAGTCGAATTCACGGCTATCGTACTGATTGGTATCGGCATCGAAAATCAGAAAATCGGGATTAAAATTGTAGTAGCCTCTTTTTTTCAACTCAGTGTTCAGGCGTTCACGCTCAGCTTTAAAACCTGACAACTGAAAACGGTCTCCCGCTTTTATCTGCGTGGAGGAAAGCAAATCCCTGATGTCCTTGTCTATGGGCAGGCTATCCCTTTCATATTGGTAAGTCTTGAGGGTATAGGGAGCATCCAGACTTACCTGGTAGCTGACATCTCCTTTTTTCTGCTTTCTCCTGAAGGAGGAGCTGATTTCAGGGAAAAAGAACCCGTTATTCTCCAACCTGTTTGCCATCAATTCCTCTGTCTTCTCTGCATCCACCTGGCTGAGATAAACTGGCTCCTCTCCTATTTTTTTAAAGATGAACCGATTGATAAACCCCGGATTTTCGCGCTGCATTTTGTAATATGCCCACAATCCCAGGTACTGACCCAAAATCTTGCTGTTTGGTTTCGGCCTGGTCAGGCTTTGTAATTCCTCTCTCACTTCTTTGATCCGCCTTACCGGCACCTCCTCGCTCACCTGCAGATTGGCACCGGTATAAAGCAACTCGTCTTCCGGTATATAACGGGTCACATTGCAGGATGACAGGATCAGCAAGCTCAGGAAAAATCCAATTTTTCCAAAACACGATTGCCTTGCAATGCACTTCTCGTAATAGTTATTTTTCCTGATTTTCATCCGTCTTCTGGATTGAATCTTCTAGTGGATCTTTTTCATTTCTTCTGGTTTCTATTCCTCGCCACAGCTCATCAAAATGGTTGAACTCCCGATTGAAAATGGCAGAGAATCCAGTTACGACCAGTTGTCCGTCAATAAAACTCTCAAATTGATTCTTGCGGAACCCCCTTATGCGGTAGCGCCCGTTTTCGGTAAGCAGGTATTCGATGCTCACATTCCCAAGAAGCGCATTTTCAGCTCCTCTTTCCCGGGAACTGCCTTCAATATCTATTTGGCTCCCCACCTGAACGATCAGTCTGTCATCCAGAAATCGTTTTCTTGCATTCAGATTTAGCTGAGTCCGCGACTGGGGGGATTCTCCCTGATAGTCCTGAAAACTGTCCAGATCGACGTCCAGCTCAAATCCGGTACCCCCGAGTGCATTTTCCGTAAAGGAATTCAACTCACTTGACAACAATTGGCTTACGCTGGATTTGGCCATGGCAGTAGCTCCTCCCCCACCGGTATTGGCACCACTTGGAAAAAAACGGTTCAGTACCAGGAGAGAAAAAACCTGCCGGTTCAATTCCCCTTCCTGACTGTTTAGCTGTTGTACCTGAGCATATACGCTGCCTCCCAGAGCGCCTTTCTCATCTTCTGGCATGTCGAGGGTAAAGGAGATCAATGGTCTCAGCATTTCTCCCTGTATATTTAAATAAACTATAAACGGTAATTGCTGACGGTACTGCATCATATTTTCACGGCTCCCTCCGGCTGCAGTGGCTGTCATCAGGTCTACCGCAGAGGTCTTGATATTGTAGATTGCTGTGATGTCCATGGACGCATCCAAAGGATCTCCTGCCCAGGTGATGGTGCTACCTCCCCGTATTTCAAACCTTCGGTTTACCAGACTGTATAAACTCAACTCGTAGTGCCCCGCCGACAACTCATAAATTCCCGTCAAATTTATCCTGCCGTTAGGGTCCAGATCCAGTCGCAGATCCGCTGCTCCCTCCACCATCAGGTTGTCCCCGGATCTGGGGTCAATCACCACATTGAATTTGGCTTCTGGCGACACCTGGAGCAATGCGGATACCTGATAGCCCGAAAAACCAGTATTGCTGGTTTCTTCTAGGCTTTTGGTAAGGATATCGTCGGGATTCTGGCGATTGACATAGTTCACCACTCCCTCCCTTTCAACTACATCCAGTTGGGTTTCCGGCACCACGAAGGTCAAATTGGTACCATTTTCCACTGTCAGGTCAGCGGAGACTTCCGGCAGGTTTAGATCTCCACCTATCGACACCTCCGCTCCGATGATAGCATCTCCATAGAAAAGGTCATTGTCTTCCGCGGTAGAATTCAGGAATCTGAAATTCTCTGCACTCAGATCGAGATCAAATCCGGGGTTGGTCAGGTTCTCTGTCAGGACGCGCCCATCCAGCGAAAACTCATTGCCATCGGCATCAAAAATGGTCAGTTGATCCAGGTAGACTCCCTGGTTGTCCAAGGTAATTTCTTCATTGTTGAGCTTAAAAACTGCATTGAGCGCCGTTGGGTTAAATGCAGTATTGTTAAACTTCAATCTGCCTTGATACTGGGGTGAGTTTATATTTCCATTGACCGAAAATGATCCGGACAAAAAGCCCTCAGCACCGCTCACTGCTCCCTGGCTCAAACCTTCGATCACTGCCATTTCCAGCTTATTCAGGTCAAGGCTCAGGTTCAGTAAAGCACCTGCAGTGTCTGCCTGATAGTCCCCAGTGAATTCCAGGTCAATGCCCCGCTCGCTGAGGGACAAATCAAAATCATAATCCCTTTGCTCTGCTCCACTCGACGCATCTAGCGCAAGGTTGCCCAGAGGTACCTGAAGTACGTTCAGATCTGTAACGGTGATTCCCGCAAGAAAACCGGTAGCACCAAATGGGTTCTCCAGAATAAACTCGCCATTTACCATGCCGGAAGCCAGCGTCTCGTCAGGATTCAGTAAACTCGTAAAAGTGGCCAGCCGGAAATTTTCAAAATTTAAGCCAACAGTGTTTCCTTCCGGCTCATTGTAAAAAGACAGGTTTTGGCTTTCCCTGGTGAAAGAAAAATCCCTGAACACCAGGCTGGAATCTGAAAACCACATTTCGTTGGATTCCGGTACAGTCCAGGTCTTTTTGTTGAAAATCAAACTATCGGGATTGACATGCAGTTTCAGTGAATCGGCGGCAAGACCCAGGTCAAATGCTACATGCGCGAGGACATCTTCTCCATCCAGGGCATTGAAATCCAGGTACAACTGCTTTTCAAGTACCTTGCCGGTAAAATAGGTAGCCCCGAGTGCTAAGGGTCCGCTCTCAAGACCGAGCAGCCCGAATGCAAAGTCAAAGTCCTCCGCATTGCTATTCACCCTTAACCCAAGACTGTCCACGACAATCCCTGCATAGGACAGATAGGGAAAATCTACACTGCCCTCCAGAACTGCCCTTCTTTCATCAAAATGTAAAACGACCGAGCCACTATCCATACTTTCGAGCTCAGGTAACAACACCTGATCCAACAGCAATCCAGGTACGATATTCATATTCAGATTTACCGCAACCCTATTCAGGCTGTCCTCCTGAGTGCCCGTGGCCCCTGAATCCCGGGGCGTTTCCAAGTGCTGGTTAAAGTGTCTTACAATGCCATCCATTACGGCGCCAGGATCAGCGTTGGCCTGTAACTGACCCTTCAAGATATTGCTTTCTATGCTAAAATCCGTTGTATCCGGCATCACCTTCAGGCCCATATCCCAGGTTCCGAGAGGATATGCCTGTTCTTCCAGTACCACTGTACCGTTATCTATATGCGCATCCATGCTGAATGCAGTCGCATTGCCCTCCCAATGGGCAGTAAATTCCATGCTCCCGCGCAAGTTATCCGGGCTGATATTCAAGCGGTAGAAATCAGCGCCTTTCAAATCCAGATTTAGATCTGCCAGCACGGTTTCAGGCGTCAATTCGGTATCTGCGGTCAGTTCGAAATCCAGCAATTCATCCTGGTGCCGGAGGTTGACATTACCCCGCCCGTCGGAAAACACAGCCTGAAGCGTCAAGTCCTGATAATCGTGACCCTTCCATTCAAATTTTGTTAGCCGCGTTTGTAGATCCAGTTCAAGGAGTTCAGGAGGGCCCGTATTGCCACTGGCCTCAAGTTCAAATCCCAAACTACCAAAATCCGGCAAACCAAGGATCTCCCCCAGAGGGGCCTTGCTGAGTGAGACCTCCAGGTCGTACACAAACCCCTGCCCGGCAGATGTCACCCTCCCTTGCAGCATTAAATCAGCACCGTAACCCTGTGCAGAGGACTGAATATCAAAAGAATCCAGATTTCCACTGCTTTTTAGTGCCAGGGAGACTGATTCCGGATACCGAAGTCCCAGGCTATCCTCGCGGACAAATCTGTTTACATCTTTCCGGGCGGAAATAAAATTTAAAGTATCCAGCTCCCAGGAAATTTGATCGGTGTCCAGGGGATACCGGATCGATCCAGTCATACCGATACGGGTATCGGGTCCCCATCTGGCCGACATTTCATTGATATTGATCTGCTCCAGGTCGCCCCTGGCATAGATCCTGGTATTTATTTGTTTTCTGGCAAGTGTGCGGATATAGGGATCCTTTCTCAGTTCCGGGGAAAAGTAAAACGCATCGCGCAGCCCAATGTCGATCCGGTCCAGGCTAAGCTCCAAATGAGACTGATCCGGAGTATTGAGCAGCTCAGCAAGCGCCGCATAGCTCAGAACCAACTGACCCTGTACCTGACTATGCCCGGTTTTCAAATCCATATCTTTCAGGCTGGCCGCTAGCGGGTCCACGGCCATATCAACCTGAAATGTTTCCAGATTAAACCCTGAACGCTCTCTGAAAGACAGCTGATCGAGAGAGGCCCCCGCACCTTCAGCATTCAAAAACACCTGGTTTAGTTGTAAACTAAGTTCACTAATTCCCAGAGCTTCCGGGTCAAACTGGTCCTGAGCAGCATGCTTGCCCTTGAGTCCGTATTTGATGTTGTTGTTCAGCCAATCTATGGATCCTACAGTTACCTCCCAGTCTGGCCAGACTATGGTTTCGGATGCGGGGTCAGATTTCTCCGGCGAATCCCGGAGCAGCTGTGCACCATACTGGTAATCCAGTTCTGTATCTTGTAGTAAGAGTGATTTGATCTGAACCCTTTGGTTTTGAAGATCAGCTTCGGGAAGTTGCAAACCGAAAGACCCCAGGCTGGCCCGTACATCCAGATCATCGGGATGGGAAATATAATGCAGGTCGATATGGTTCAAAGAAAGCTCGTCCAACACCAGCAGAGGGAGGGGACCTGATTCTGTCTCATTTTCCTCCACCGGCGGCAAGGGCTTTTCCTGTACATAATCCACTGCGGTATTTTCCCACTGAATTTTACCGATATGAAAATCCATGCGGTTCAGGTCCAGTTTCTCCGTGAGTAATTCAAGCCTGCCCAGTTTGAGATCTAGTGATAAACCCAACAGTTCATCTGAATAACGAACATCCCAATCATTCAATAAAACCGGTCCAAGGGCAAGCTCCGGAAAGCCTCCACCTCCCGGCGTTCCTTCAACAGTACTGGAATCCTGATCGCTTGCAGGAGTAGAGAAAGCATCAAGGAGGAAGCCAAAATTAAACCTTCCCGTACTATCGCGATGCACATTGGCTTCGAGTCCCTGCCATTCCAATCTGCTAACTCGGATTTCTCCGGTCCTCAAAAACGGCAAAAGTGCTATTCCTGTTTCCAATTGGCCGGAGTAAAGCAGTGTGTCTCCCTCCATGTCTTCCAGATAAAGCTCCTCCAGATACAGGTTCCCCCTGAAGGTGACGAAAAGCCGGTCTACCGAAACTTCCGTTTTGGTCTTCCCGGAGACATAACTGATCAGTCTGTTGACGATAAGGTCCTGACCAAATGGGCTTCGGATAAAAAGCAGCAGCAGAAGTAACAACAAGGCCAGGCTAAGGAAAACCCAGCCCAAAACCTTCATTATTTTCCTTATTATGTTCTTCCGCTCAGTCAATCTACAAATATGGCTAAAAAAAAGAGCGGATGGAGCAGCCACTCTAAGGGTTTTCGAATATATTCAGACAATTACAGACAATTTTTATACCAAAGCTGGGCCACCTGACTTTTTAAAACCTGTCTGGCGGGCAATTTGGACCTGCGCCAGAGATACTTCCTGTACTGTGCCCACACAAACTGCCGGTCCCCGCCGGAGCCTTTTCATTCCGGAAGCTAAAAAAAGCACCTAAAAATACCGGTATTCGCAGTGCGCCTGTAAAACCTCATTTTACGACAAAATGCATAATAATAAGCTGTCAGCCTGTCAATCTGTCTGTATTTTACTAAATTTGCATTTTGAAAGAATCAGCAAATGGAAAACATCATCAAGGATATCGATATCATCAGTACAGCGGGGCAGGAAAATTGTGATTTTAAAACCACTGCGGATGAAAACACCGGGCAAATCAAAAAATTATATATTGAGAGTTACGGCTGTCAGATGAATTTTTCCGACAGTGAAATTGTGGCATCGATCATGAAGAAAAATGGTTTTGATACCACATCGGATTTCAACAATGCGGATGTTATTTTTCTGAACACCTGTTCTATCCGGGACAAAGCAGAACAAACGGTGCGTAAACGCCTGAGTCAGTTCAATCAGGTAAAAGCAGGAAATCCGGAATTGACCATTGGTGTGTTGGGCTGTATGGCCGAGCGTCTGAAAGACAAACTGCTGGAAGAAGAGAAGCTGGTTGATCTGGTGGTAGGTCCTGATGCCTACCGTGACCTGCCCAATCTGGTCGCGCAGGCAGATGAGGGAATGAAAGGGGTAAATACATTCTTGTCCCGTGAAGAGACCTATGCAGATATCTCGCCGGTCCGTCTAAACTCTAATGGGGTTTCTGCCTTCATTTCCATTATGAGAGGTTGTGACAACATGTGCTCTTTCTGTGTGGTGCCCTTTACCCGAGGCAGAGAAAGGAGCCGGGATCCACATTCTATAGTTAAGGAGGCCCGGGATCTGTTCCAAAAAGGATACAGGGAGGTAACGCTTTTGGGGCAGAATGTGGACAGCTATAAATGGTCGCCCGAGGAAAATAACAAGGCAAGGCTGAATAAAAAAGGAGAAGCTGTCACCGAGGTAATTCATTTTGCGGATCTGCTGGCCATGGTAGCGGAAATCGACCCCCGTCTGAGGGTAAGGTTTTCTACCTCCCACCCGAAAGATATCACCGACGAGGTCTTATACACCATGAAGGCCCATGACAACATCTGCAAATACATCCACCTGCCGGTACAAAGCGGCAACTCCAGAATATTATCACTCATGAACCGCACATATGACCGGGAATGGTATCTGGAGCGGGTACAAAAAATCCGGGAAATTTTAGGTGAGGAATGTGGCATATCTTCGGATATGATTGCAGGCTTCTGTTCAGAAACTGAAGCCGAGCATCAGGATACCCTGAGCATTATGGATCTGGTTCAGTATGATTTTTCATACATGTTTTACTATTCGGAGAGACCGGGCACGCTTGCAGCAAAAAAATATGCTGATGATATCCCTCTTTCCGTTAAAAAACGCAGGCTACAGGAAATTATCGCCAGGCAGAACGAACTTTCCCTGCTACGTAACCGCATGGATATCGAGCAGGTGCAGGAGATATTGATAGAAGGGCAGTCCAAGCGATCAGCAGATCAATTGAAGGGTAGAAACTCTGCCAATAAGGTGGTGATCGTTCCCGCCGGAAAGCTGGCAGCCGGTGACTACGCCAGGGTAAAGATCACCGATTGTTCTTCCGCTACCCTCTTTGGGGAGCTTGTTAATTGATAGTTGAGTTACGTCTATGATCCCCATTAGTGAATCAGAAATATTAAGTGTCAAGCAGCGGTTTGGCATTATCGGCAACAGTCCTCTGCTGAACCACGCCATACAGGTAGCCATGCAGGCTGCTCCGACGGAGATGACTGTGTTGATCACCGGAGAGAGCGGAAGCGGAAAGGAGTCTTTTTCTAAAATCATCCATGCCCTCAGCAAAAGAAAACACGGTAAATTTATCGCCATAAACTGCGGTGCGATCCCTGAAGGCACCATAGATTCCGAACTTTTTGGTCATGAGAAAGGATCCTTTACCGGTGCACATGAGGCAAGGAAGGGTTATTTTGAGGTGACGGACGGAGGTTCTATCTTCCTGGACGAAATCGGAGAAATGCCATTGGGCACCCAGGCCAGGTTACTGCGGGTGCTTGAAAATGGTGAATTTATCAAAGTAGGTTCTTCGAAAGTACTGAAAACAGATGTACGGGTGATTGCTGCCACCAATGTAAATTTGCTGAAAGCCGTAGAGAAAGGGAAGTTCAGGGAAGACCTTTACTATCGTTTAAACACGGTACCCATATTTGTACCTCCGCTGCGGCAACGGGGCGACGACATGGTGCTGCTATTTCGCAAATTCACCACAGATTTTTCAGAAAAATACCAGGTAAAACCCGTGGTACTTACCGAGGACGCCAAGAATCTGCTGATGGATTTCCCCTTTCCGGGAAATATACGTCAGCTCAAAAATTTAGCGGAACAAATTTCGTTATTGGAGCAGGAAAGAGAAATCGAAGCTGCAACATTGGACCAATACCTGCCAAAGGAGGCCAGTAGCCTGCCCGCCTCTATTCCCGGTAAGAAAGGACAGCAGGAAAGTTTTACTGATTTTTCAGAAAGGGAAATCCTCTACAAGGTTCTTTTCGACATGAAAAAGGACATGAATGAATTGAAGAAGTTAATTCTGGAATCGTATCATTCAGGAGGTCTTGACAGGAGTATCATGAAGAAGCACGAAAATCTCTTTGAAGATGTGGATGCTGACCGGCCTTATGAAGAAAGGCCTGCTCCCCCCAAAAATCTCCCGATGGTACTGGAGTCATTGACCGACAAGAAGGAATTGCCGGAAAAAAGTGAAACAAAAAAATACGAAGAGGATATCATTGAAGATATCATTCACGAAGAGGATGACAGTTCATTATCTTTAGAAAAAAAGGAAAAAGAATTGATCGCCAGAGCGCTAAAAAAACACCAGAACAAACGCAAATATGCCGCATTGGATTTGGGTATATCGGAACGAACCCTTTACCGGAAGATCAAGCAATATGATATCGACTAAATTTGCGGCTACCTGGGCATGTCTGGTTTTTTTGCTTACCGCAGGCTGCAAAATAGAGTACAGTTTTACGGGTACCACCATTGATTACAATGTGACACAGACATTTTCTGTGGCCAATTTTTTCAACGACTCCGGAGGAGGTCCTGCAAATATGGGTCAACTCTTTACAGAGGAGTTAAAAGACTATTTTCAGCGAAACACACAATTGGAACTGATACAAAACGGAGGAGATCTGCAACTTTCCGGGGCCATCACCAAATACACCATTACTCCGCAAGCCACCGTCTCAAACCCAAACAGCAACCAACCGGACCGTGCAGGTCAGATGCGCATCACCATAGGCGTTGAGGTAGACTTCGTCAACCTCAACAATGAAGAGGAAAATTCCAAACGCCCATACTCCTTTTTCCAGGATTATGATCCCAGAACCACCTCTCTTTTGCAGGTAGAGACCGAACTGGTAGAAGTGATATTCGAAAACATCATACAAGATGTTTTTACCTCCACAGTGGCTAATTGGTAAAAATTGAGTATCTTGATGGATATAATAAAATCTGAATGGCTTTGAACTCCCAAGAATTGATATCCCTGCTCCTGAAGGCCGGGCAATTAGACAAGGAAGATTTTAAAAATTCCTTGAAGCTTCAGGAGGAATTCCCCTATTTTCTGATCCCAAAGGTGCTGGGAGCGAGATACGAGTGGAATCATTCAGGTTCTGCATCCAACACCCTTCTCCACTGGGCCGCAGTACTCAGCCCGGACAGGAAAAGACTGAAAACATTGGTAACCGAAGAAATGATATCCCCGGATATTACCGGAAAAGACGATGATACTTCAGATGCAGCACAGAATGTAGCGGAAGAGACAATACCAGAAGAAAAGGAACAGGATATCAGCGAACAAATTGATCAAAGCTGGGATGCAGGAGAAAGAGATGCCCCGGAAAATACAGATAAGCCGGAGAGATCTGTCAAGCCCAACAGAGATGAGATCCTGAGGCGCCTGGAAGAAAATCTCAATCGAATCAAAAAAAAGGATTCCGGACAGGAACACCCGGGTGGACAAGAAAAAAAAAAGGAGGAAACCGGCCCCTCTACGGAAAATGACGGGGAAGATCTGGTATCGGGGATTGCCCGGAAGGAATCTCTCGCCCAGACCGATCAAAGAAAAAAGGAGCAACTGGATATGATCAACAATTTCCAGGAACGACCCATCCGGCTTTCCCCCGAACAAATGGATCAGGAGAATAATTTGCCCGATTTGTCCGAAAAAAGCACCGTTTTAAACGACAACATGCTGTCAGAATCCTTTGCCAGGTTGTTGGTCAAGCAAAACAAAAAACCTGAGGCCATAGAAATTTATAGAAAATTAATATTGAAGTTTCCGCAGAAAAAGACTTACTTTGCGGATCAGATTGAGCAGTTGAAAGCATAAATATATAGTCGAATGTTTGTAGTTCTTATCAGTGTCATTATTGTATTGGCCATTTTATTGATTTTAGTCATTCTGGGACAAAATTCAAAAGGAGGGGTTGGAGCCGCTTTTGGCGGGAGTGCCTCACAGATCATGGGCGTTACCAAGACAGGAAATATATTGGAAAAAGCCACCTGGGTATTGGCTATTGCCATATTGGTACTTTCCCTGGGTTCATCGGCATTTCACCAAACCAGCAGTCCTTCGGGCTTTTCTTCTCCCAATGTAGAGAATGCGCAGCGTCAGATTTTGACACCTTCTTTTGATGAGGAATCGATTTTACCGGCAGAAGGGGGAGATGAAAACCCTGAATTGGAAAATTTACCCGATACCGTTGAGTAAAAGCATATTACAGCACGAAAAAGGCCTGATTTAATTTTAATCAGGCCTTTTTCATTTTACGATATTTTTATTTTAACCCCCAAAACATTGAAGAAAAGCTACATTATGATTAATTTAACGTTTTAACAACCATAATAATATCCACCAAATTCAAAATTTATGTTTGAAAATCATCTATCAATGGAAGATATCGGGGCAGACAATTGGCCAAATATCATCCTATGGGCCGCTCCTGTCATGTTTATTCTCGTCTTTGTCGAGTGGGGTATCAGCTTGTATCAGAAAAAGGACACCTATGACAAGAAGGATTTTCTGGCCGCCACGACGATAGGCCTGGTAAACGTAGGTATTAGTGCGCTGTTGAAAGTATTTACCTTTGGAGTAGCGTTATTTTGCTGGAATCTGGTACCCTGGAAGATTCCGGCTTCAGCATGGTCTTTTGTCGCCTGTTTCTTTGCCATAGACTTTGCCCGCTATTGGGCCCACCGTGTAGCACACGAACAACGATTCTGGTGGGCTACACACATTACCCATCACAATTCCTCCAAATACAATTTCTCAGTCTCCTTCAGGTTGGGATGGACACAGCACATCAAAATCATCTTTTTTGTTCCTGTGATGCTTATGGGCTTTGATCCTTTTGTGTTCTTTATCTGTCACCAGATTGCCGTATTGTACCAATTCTGGATCCATACCGAATACATTAAAAAACTGCCGCGTCCGATAGAGTTTTTCTTCACCACTCCTTCTCATCACCGCGTGCATCATGCCAGCGATGCCCATTATCTGGATAAAAATTATGGTTCTACATTTATCATTTGGGATCGGATCTTCGGTACATTTATGGCAGAAAAGGAAAGGCCTACCTATGGCATCACCAAACCCGTCACTTCCTATAACCCCATATACCTTAATTTCCACGAATGGTCTGATATCGTCAAAGACCTTAGAAAAGCTAAAAACAGGAAAGAAGTTTTTCAGATCCTGTTTGGAAAACCGGGAGATGAGGTGATCAAAAACCGGGAACTCCGCGAAAGGGCCGAGAAAGAAGCATCAACATCCGATGTGGTGACCAACAATTCTCCGGCTCCCACTCCGGTATTGATGAGCAATGAAAACTCCCTGTTGAAAAAAGAGGATTAGTATTGAATGCCGGAATCTCAGAGAAATTGCCATAAAAAAAGGAAGGTTACCCTTCCTTTTTTTATGGCTCTACATGCCGGAGCAACAGGCGCTTGCTGACGGGAACAAGACTTTCTTCCAAAGGCACATGTTGACTGGTTTCAATTTTCCAGGTCGAAGGGTTGGGGAGATCCCTGAATTTTCTGATCAGGTCCATTTTAATTTTGTCATAGGTTTGTACGAGGCTCCGCCTGACGGCTGCCACGAATTTAAGCGCAATACCCCGAAACCTGTCCAGGCTGTTTTGGAACAAATTGATCTGATAACGGTAGATAAAAACCTCCCGGGAATGGGCATAAGCCAATAATGCATAGCCTTCTTTCTGGTAGAGGGGGCTAAGGCCTATTGGCTCAATGTCCAGGTGGCTTTCTATAAAATCATAGATGCTTTTACCTTCTTCTATCTGCTTCCTGATCCTGGGCAGCGAAAAGCTCACAATGTCTCCCAACTCCTTCATGACATCGTCTTCTTCCATTTTATTTTTATAGGAAATTTTGAATTTTTCAAAATCAATTCCTTCGACGTTTTTGGGAAATGCTAGTTTTAACTGGTGTCGGTTTTTATCAAGGTGACTTAACTTTTCGTGATGAGCGATCAATTCCGATAATGGCGGATACAATTTCACGGCTTTAAATTTTTCCTCCACGCCCTTAAGATAGGCAAGCAATAGGTATTTCTTGTACTCAAAGTCGATCCAGCCTTCCGAAATCCAGTTTTCCGATAATTTTTCCATAGGTCAAAGCTTTTAAAATAAAGACAGAAAATACGAAAATGTGGCATGGCATGCAATACCATTCAGCAAAATTGACAGAGTAAGAAAATCTGCCTGCCCGGCGGCCTGTCAGGTTGGAGTCAGAATCAGGACTTTCTGTCAGGAAAGCGATCTGCTGGTGAATTGGCACAGAAAGTGTAAATAAGTTTTCCGTATTACAGAAATCAAACTTTAAAAATAACTCAATTAAAATGTCTAAAGTTAACATCCAACCCTTAGCAGACCGGGTTTTGGTAGAACCCGCTGCTGCAGAAGAAAAAACAGCTTCAGGACTTTATATCCCTGACACTGCCAAAGAAAAACCACAGAAAGGTACTGTAGTGGCTATAGGAAACGGTAAAAAAGACGAACCGCTTACGGTTAAAGTTGGCGACACTGTTTTGTATGGCAAGTACGCAGGTACCGAACTATCTGTGGAGGGCGCTGATTATCTGATCATGAGAGAGGCGGACATATTCGCTATCCTGTAAGTATCCTTTAATCAAGTTTAATTAATTCAAACGAAAAAACTTTAAAAAATGGCTAAGGAATTATTTTTCAATACCGATGCAAGAGACCGTCTGAAAAAAGGAGTTGACGCACTTGCAGATGCAGTAAAAGTAACATTAGGTCCAAAGGGTAGAAATGTCATTCTGGACAAAAAATTCGGTGCTCCTACTATCACCAAGGATGGGGTCACCGTCGCGAAAGAAATTGAACTGGAAGATGCGATCGAAAATATGGGCGCTCAACTGGTAAAAGAAGTTGCTTCCAAAACTGCTGATGATGCCGGAGACGGAACTACCACTGCCACCGTACTGACGCAATCCATTTTTTCTGTTGGTATCAAAAACGTGGCTGCCGGTGCCAATCCAATGGACCTGAAAAGGGGCATAGACAAAGCAGTAAGCTCTGTGGTAGAAGAACTGAGAAAGGCTTCTAAGCAAATCTCTACTTCCAAGGAAATCGCTCAGGTAGGAACCATTTCTGCAAACAATGACGAAGAGATCGGTAAGATGATCGCAGATGCCATGGAGAAAGTAGGCAAAGATGGTGTGATCACAGTAGAAGAAGCTAAAGGAACCGAAACTGAAGTCAAAACTGTAGAAGGTATGCAGTTTGACAGAGGCTATCTCTCACCCTATTTTACTACCAATACGGAGAAGATGGAGGCCGAATTAGAGAATCCTTACATTCTTATCTATGACAAGAAGATCTCGGCGATGAAAGAATTGCTACCGGTATTGGAGCCAGTTGCCCAATCCGGAAGACCTTTGTTGATCATTGCAGAAGACGTAGACGGTGAGGCACTGGCCACACTGGTCGTTAATAAAATCAGGGGTGCACTGAAAGTGGCTGCTGTAAAAGCTCCTGGCTTTGGTGACCGCAGAAAAGCCATGCTCGAAGACATCGCTACCCTCACCGGAGGTACCGTGATATCAGAAGAGAGGGGGTACAAGCTTGAGAATGTTACCATCGATTATCTGGGTTCTGCCGAGAAAATCAACATCGATAAGGACAACACTACCATCGTAAACGGTGCAGGCGAGAAATCAGCTATTGAAGGCCGAATCAACGAGATCAAGAGCCAGATTGAGAAAACCACATCCGATTACGATCGCGAAAAACTTCAGGAAAGGCTTGCTAAGCTTTCCGGAGGCGTAGCTATCCTGTACATCGGTGCAGCTACCGAAGTGGAGATGAAAGAGAAAAAAGACCGTGTGGATGATGCCCTGCATGCAACCCGCGCAGCGGTACAGGAAGGTGTAGTCGTAGGCGGTGGTGTAGCGCTTATCCGTGCCGCATCTGCTTTGGAAAAACTCAAAGGTGCAAATGAGGATGAAGACACCGGTATAAATATCATCAAGCAAGCGGTAGAATCCCCTCTCAGAACCATCGTTTCCAACTCCGGTGGCGAAGGATCTGTCGTCATCAACAAAATCCGGGACTCCAAAGGTGATTATGGATACAATGCCAGAACAGATAAATTTGAAGACCTGTTTGGTGCTGGTGTAATCGATCCTACCAAAGTGACCAGACTTGCTCTTGAAAACGCAGCCTCTATTGCTGCCCTGCTGTTGACTACCGAATGTGTGGTGGCAGACATCAAAGAAGAAGCCCCTGCCGCTCCACCAATGGGTGGCGGAGGAATGGGTGGAATGATGTAATCCATTTCAAAAGAAAGATAAAAAAAGAGGGAAAGTTTTTAAAGCTTCTCCCTCTTTTTTATTTTTAGCCTCCATCATATACAAGTATTTTGATCAAGTATAGCTTGATTTCGCTTACAGTGATTATTGCAAAAAATGGGGAGAATATTTTAATACTGGAATTATAGTGTTAAATTTCTGGAAATAGTGTGTGATAGGAGAGATAAGATATTATTTAAAAAGTCAATGTACCCTTTCGATTTAATTGTTTTAATTGATGATGACCCTATTAATAATTTAATCAATAAACGGTTGATCAACAAGTTAAATTTAACCCCAAAAACCATTGAATTTTTAGAAGCAGAGCAGGCCCTCGAATATTTAAAGAACCCCGATCTGGAGAAAAAAGTATTGATCCTGGTCGATATCAATATGCCCGTCATGAATGGCTGGGATTTTTTAAGTCAGTACGTGGAGCTTGAAAACCAGCGAAACGACAGGATCATCATGCTTTCCAGCTCCATTGACTTCCAGGACCGGCAGAAATCCAAAGAGTTTCCGTTTGTAAGTGGGTTTATCGAAAAACCACTTACCCACGAAAAGCTCGAAACGTTTATTTGATCAATTTTTTCAACCAAATAAAGCCTGGTGCAGGCCATTAAGAACTGAAAGCCTCCTCAAACTATATTAGCGAATATACAGGTATCCTACCCTACCCGGATACAGTTTGAAATACCGAATTCCCGCGCATTGGCCCTTATACTGATGGACAGAAAGCGGCTACTTTATCAAACGAAGCCATCTGGCACCATGTGCTTCCAACAGCACTGGACGACCTAAATCCAATATTTCACCCGATACAGCATCTTCCATGCGGGTGTATTTTATCCCTTTGATCTCCAATTGGCAGGCTACAGATGAACCCTCTTCATTCATCAAAAAATAGTGGTCTACTTCCGGTCCGGCCAGCCTGTAAACTATAGCCTGATCGGTAGAGATTGTTGGTACAGCCCCCAACGCTGTGAGTAAGCCGCTGAGAAAATCTTCTGCCGGAAAATTACCTCTGTTGAAGCAGGACCGGCTTGCTTCAAAGCCGATAATGAGCGCCTCTCCCCTGCCTTTTTTCATCTGTGTTACCGCTGGTTTGCCATTGTCAAAATATTTCAACACTTTGGCTCCCTCCACCCGCAGGTCTGCTATTGAACCTGTAAGTTCCCGCCCGTCTATTTTCCAATTCCTATTGATCCCCGAATACTGGTATTCTCTGAGCACAGTGCCAAATAACTTTGCAAAGGGAGAATCGGAGCCTCTGGGAAATAGGGCAGAATAGGTATCCATCCATGCGCCTGGCATATCCATGACCAGTCTGCCACCTTCATGAACGTACTGCTCCAGCAGGGGAAGCAGTTCCTGATTCAGTGCCAGAACAGCCGGCAAATAAAGGATCGGATACCTGCCGGCAAGGCCTTCCCTGATATCCTCCGGATTGACAAATTCAAAAGGAATGTCCTTATTGATGAGTGCCCTGCTGAGCCCCACCCTGGCTTCCATAGGCCGGTACCTCAGACTATCCTGTCCTTTTATGGAAAGTGCCGTCCAAATCGCCTCATTGTCCCAGTCAAACAGTATGCCTACCTGGGGTTCTTTGTGAAGGGACCAGATCTCATCCCGGAATTTTTGCATGGCCCGGGCAATTTTACCTACTGCAATGGCCCTTTCGGTGATTTCGTTGTGATGATCCAGAAGGGCATATTCACCCACCTCTGCTCCGGCAGTTCTTACAGACCAACTCCACAGGCCCCAACCCTTAAATCCGGCCGCCAGCATGCTGAGCGTAAATTGCTCCATCTCCGGCGCATCTACGGTAAATCCCTTATTGTTCTGACCAAACTTCTCACCGCCAAATTGCTGGGGACCCCCGGTAGTCTCCCAACCACCAGTCCAGCCACCTTTAAACATATCGTTGATGTAGCTCGCCTGTACATATACCATTGGACCCAGCTCATCACGTACCTGATCAAAATGCCAGGTGAAGTGTATGGAAGGATAAAAGGAACCAGCATGCCTCATGGCATCGGCAATACCAGGAAAATTAACCCCAAAATAAGCATGGGGCCTGAAAAGGCCCAGTTCGCCTCCTGCCCGGTAGGGAGCATCCGGATCTATGGCGTGAAATTCCCGGACCCTCTGCTCCAGGGTTTGAACCCCATAATCGGCCTTAAACCTGAGCATGTCCCGGATGATGCGCAATTCCCTGTGGTTATGGTTTTCCCATCTCCTTTCAAAATCATCCCAGGATTCAAAAGCTTTGCCGCCGGCAGCCAGTCCATGATGGTGCTGGTTATAGGCATGGTTTAACCGCTCAATGGTTTTATAATTCTCTTTGGCCCAGCCTGCAAATAACTTTTTGCCTGCTTCGCTTAAATCCAAACCCCGCTCCCCCACGATGGGATCATAGGCCGAACTGGAACCACGAAAAGCCTCCCTGCTTCCAGTTTTCCTGTAATGGGCCCCATAGGTTTTTATCCGCCCCTTCAACACCTCCATTTGGTAAGCAATCATCTCCGGATGCGACCGGATCTCGTCCAGGGGTAAATCTTGCTCAATATCCAGATTTTTCAGCAACTCATCGGTAATGGGTTCCCAGCCACCTTCACCATACCACCAGGGTATCAATCCTTCTTCCAAAGCGATCAACTGGATTTCTTCATGATTCCAATCCGGCAGGGTCATGATCTGCTTCAGGTTGGTAAATCCGAGGTCTTTCATCTTTCTGAAATGCTCGCGTATCTCCTTCTCTCCCTCACCGGGTCGCTGTATGTACACCACTCCTGCAGGAACCGGGGCGATCTTTCTGAATTTCCGCTGCATGGGTGAGTCGTTTCTTTTGTCATAAAGCTCATGCAAAAAATCATGCTCTTCCTGAGCGATAGCAGGTAAAATTACAAGAAGCTGAACCAGGGTCAGCAGCCACAGTATGAGCGGTGGAAAACTAAGGTTGTACGGTGTTCTCATTGAGTTTGGGATTAAATAATGGAATTTCAAGGGACCCTACCTGGACGTTCGTTTCAGTGCTTATCACCCTGGGCTGTTGTCTACCGGGTGCCTGCAATACCAGGAGGACTTTGCTGTTGCCGGCGATGGGGATGTCTATGGCTGTGCTGTGGGAATAGGCTTGTCCCTGCCAGAGAATGCCCGGGTTCAAACGGCTGGTATTGCCCCCATACCGAATGCTGGTTTTAGCAAGGGATAACGGTTTAGCGGTATGCAGGACTTTGGTCTGAAGGGTAAATCCTGTGGGTGTTTGGATCAAAAACCCGTCTTCCAACAAGGTGACCTGGTTAAATTCAGGGGTATTCAATCGCCATATCCTTCCATTGACTGAATAATCCTCTACCAAAAACACAGCCTCTGCCCCGCTCTCCTCGTCATAGGCCACAGTAAATTTTCTAAGATGCTCCTCTACACCCATGCTGCTGCCGCTACCCAGCGCATGACCCGATCCCTGCCCCTCAAAGGCAAAGTCCACAAGTTTTCCTGCACTATTGTCCCCTTTCTCACTTTCACCAGGCCTTTTTGTAAAAAGATTGGTTTGACCAGCCACCAATCCTGTCCTACCTGCTCCGATTGCCAGGGGCACTCCGCCGCCAATAATTCTGAAAGTGTTCACGTCAGGGCCCTTATGACCGGCTATTCTTTTTTGGGAAACATTAAACAGGGCTACAATATCCTCAGGACCCTCAAAGGATTTCCTGAAAACCAGCAGCCCCTGTGTGGTATCGGCATGGTTTAACCAATCCATGTTTTCCGGATTTTCGGACTTCAGGTTTCCCCTATCATACAATACACTGTATAGTGATTTTTCTCCCAGGTAGTCATGCATCCATTTGATGGCCGGAAGTTGGGCATTCGGATAAAGCCTCAGCCCCATGGCCAGCAATCCATCACCGATATTGAGATTGTCATCCGAAAGATCAGGTTTGACCCCTTTGATGCCATCTCTAACCGGAATATTTACCATGGAAGAAGCCATTGCCTTCAGGGAATGTATGGCCTGAGGAGCAAAGGTGTCTAATACGGGATAATCCCTCCCTTGCCTGTTTTGAAATGCAATCAGGGCAGGACCAATAAATGACCAGTTGTAGATATGGTATCCGATACTCTCTGCATTCCAGCCCTGAGCGTATATGTTTTCATTCAGGTGATCAATCAGCCTTTTGGAAGCATCCCAGATCAGTGGGTCGGCAATGGAGCGTGAATCCGGATCAGGATTATCCCAGACCAGGGCAGCAAAAAGTACGGCCCCCCACCTTACTCCCATCCAGTTACTGACCAGGCTGTAATTGGCCTCGAATCCCATGCTGGCCTGGGTGGTATACATGGTTTTGTACAGTTGCCGGTTGACAAGGTTCCTGTCCTGCTGCTCCCAGGCCGGATAGCAAAAATCGTAGGTGATGGCCATTGATCGCAGCACCGCAGCCTTGGTAAGCCCCCGGGCTACCGGATTGTCAAAAATTACTTTGTCTTCAAAAACCTGCTCCAATTGCTGCAAAGCTTCCCTGGCCCAGCTATCCTGCCCGGTCAACACATAAAGCAAAGCTTGTAGCGCTGCCAGCTCCGCTGCTTTCCTCGCGTCGAAGGACGATAGCGACTGTATTTCACTGCTCAGGTCGCTTTCCCGCTGCATCCACTCTTCCAGTTGCACCTGATAGGCCTCTGATTGCATTTTTTCACGGATCAATGGTAACTCATCCGGCAAAATCAAACCCCTGGGATGTATACCAGTGGCAGTTTTACCCTCCAATTTAGCAGTGCTGATCAACCAATCCAGGCTATTGTCCTGAGCCTGAGCAGATGAAGTGCGGAATACACAAAGACCAACACACAAGATGCAACAAAAAAGCACAGAAGCATTCACCCGATTTGGGTAGGGTTTATTTTTCATAGACTATATTTTTTTCATTCATGTTTACCCGGAAAGAGTCACCATTCATCTCAATTGACAAAGCACCGTCTCCGGTATTCAGTACCGGAGAGGTGTAGCCTCCAGCTGGGTTCCAGTGGTCAAAATCCAGGGCTTTACCGTTTATTTTTCCCTCAGGCCTCAAGCCAAGGTCATTGTAGTACATCTGCAGCCGATCACCCTTGAGGTTATGGTAATCCAACATTTTTGTTTTCGGATCCTTGCGGATAGTACTTCTGCTTGCAAATCTGTCAGCAAATTCCGCAAAGGAACCAAAATCTGATTTTTCATACACTTCCAAGGCGTAACCTGAAAAACTGTCCGCAACTACTAGGACATGGTATTGCTCCAGTATTTTTGATTTGCCGCTCAGTTCCAGATGTTCAGGAGTACTGAGCAGGTAGTAGGATTGGGAAAAAGGGACGATGCCCAGGAAGGTCTGACCGGTTTTCAGCATAATTTTATGGTCCCGTTCGATGATGTCAACACCTCCCCTGGGAATAAAAAGCCAGCAGGCAGCCTGTAATCTGGCCTTCTCCCACCAGTCCGCGAGTGTGGATACATCGTCCAGCTCCGGTACAGGCAGCGCCACCAGTGGTCTGGCACCGATTGAAGCCCTGGAAGAGTATTCGTCCGAGGGATTTTGAGGAACCTCACCGGTAGGAGCAGCAGCGACCAGTAGCGTACTTTTATGTTGTATGGTTTGGGTGTAGGGACTATGCCCTGTCGGACCCAAATGATAGGGTTGGCCGCCCCCAATCGTTTTTGGCCCTTTATCGGTCTTAATTACAAGAGACCACAGCACTTGTTGATTGGGATTATCGAGTTTGGTCTGTGAAATACTCCCTATTCCAAAGCTGCGGCTTCCATAGAAATATTCCTGCCCGAAATCAGACCGGTCAAGATGATAACTGGGTCTGGATACCTTCAGGACAAAGGGAAGGGGAAACCGTTTGTGGTACAGGTCCCAAATAAATTTTGCAGGCCGGTATCCACTGGTAAGTTGATGGACCGATGGTTTATGCGCGGGAGGCTGGGTGTTTCCAAACCAGAGGTGAAGCATACTACTCAGTTCACCACCTGCATTCATCGGCTGGGGAGCCCTTTTCTGGGCACCCGCGATTGCTCCATCATAGGCTTTTAGGGCAACGGTTGCCAGGAAATAATCCAGAATCCCTTTAGCCAGTTCTTTTGAAGTATTATTCCTGGCAAAATCATAAACATTCATCAGGGCTTCCAGACTGTGGGGATAATAGATTTCGGCATCGTATTCTCCATTTCCAGTTTCCAAAAGCTTCTGATAAAATGTCCGGAAGTGCATCTCCATCAGGGAATCTACTTCCTGAACCGGCCAGCCCGAAATCAATGCGGAATCCGGAAAGTGTTGGGCATAAAGCCATGCAGCAGTCCTCCACATGATTTTATGATTTTCAGTACCTCCATCCTTCGGATTACCTCCCAAAAGTTCTCCCGGCTCTCCCACCAGATTATGAGGGGTAGAAAGTGGTGCATATTTTCTGTATCCATCCGATGGTCTGTCGTTGGCAGCATAGGAGGCAACTGCATGCTGGAATTTTTTGTGCCAGTCGGGTGCCATGTAATGCCCCAGCAGGGGATAGAACCTGGCCCAGTTTTTTGCGGCGAAATGGTATTGTTGCTGAAGGTTTCCTGGTATGGACAGCCATGCTTTGGTAAGGTCATCACCCGGTGTTGTCAACAGACGAGCTATGGCAGGAATCAGGTCCTTTTTCAGCGCATCTCCTCCAAAGCGCCCAATCTGTCCGTCCCCGGCTCTTTCCTTCGGGCCAAAGTACCCGGTAGGTCCTTGCGTCAATGCCCTACCGGTATAAGGCGAATATACCGTTTCTCCCTCCAATGCCCAGGTTTTAAAAGGAAGACCGGTATCCGGACAGGTAGCCGTACCCTGCGAACGCTGCCCGAAAGGTTCTTTCGCAAGCTGCTGTACCATACCCGCTGATCGTTTCTGAAACCCGGACTCATCAGGATAACTATCCAATTCCCAAAGCTGCTGTGCACTGCCCGCTTCGACAGAAAGCATCATCCATAAAAAGCAAAAGAAAAGGCTGCGAGCAACCCTTTCTTTTGTACCATTTTCCATAGCTTAATTGCTGATATTGGGGTTAAGGTCAACTTCATTTTGCGGGATAGACTGCCAGGTGCGGGAGGTCCAGGAAATGCCTCCTGTGCCCCTGTCGCCGTTTGGAATATCCTTTTCAAGTGCCTGCAGATAATACAATCGGTCATCTTCAAAAACCAATTCTTTCATTCGCTCTACTTCTATGATCTCCTCAGACATGGGACCGGTATAATCGTCCAGACCGGCCCTGTTTCTGACTGCATTTAAATCCTCCCTGGCTCCTTCAGTGTCTCCCCGGGAAAATCGCAAAAAGGAACGTGTCAGATAAGCCTCAGCAGAACGCATTAATGGCAGGCTTGAGACCCTGTTGGAGGCTTCCGGCTCACCGGCCCGGTACCATTTATGGCCCCATACTTCCCGCTGGCTCAGCCCCTGATAAGCAGGCCGCGGATCCTCATTTGCGCCGAAGGAAATGAACAACTGTGCGTAACGTTTGTCGCCCATCGCTTCCTCGTGGTTGTCCCATCCGGTGACAGACTTGAAATGCTCGCTCAGAGACATGATTTGGTTGTTATTGAACCGGTCAGTGAGGTTCCACCTTCCATTTGGATCGGAATAACCCAGCCAACGGGAGATCACAGGAGGTTTCCAATTCGTTTGGGGACCCGAAGTAACGTACTGAAATACGACTTCATTTCCCTTTACCCCAAATTGGTCTTTATTCCAGGCTTCAATAGGGTCTTCGTTTAGGGGATACCTACCGGAATTGAGGATTATATCGGCATGCTCTTCGGCCTGCTGCCAGTTTCTCATTTGAAAATTAACCCGCATGGCCAGGAAATGAGCTGCCATTCTATCCTGGCGATCCACAAAAGCAGGTGGGTCACGGTCGGGATCGTATTGTTCAGGAAGTAAAGCGATGGCCTGCTCCAGGTCAGCCAAAATCTGATCGTAGACCTGCTGGACCGTGGCAGGAGCAGGATTATCAAAAGCCGAATTGGGTAACCGGTTTTTGATGATAATAGCAGGTGCATCATTGTCAGCCCCATAGGGAGGGGCAAAGATCCTCACCAAATTGAAGTTTACCCAGGCACGGAGCCAGTAAGCCTCACCGAGAATCCTAGGCGTCCAATGGCTTTGCTGGTCATCAAAAGGTCCGTTTCTTTCTATCCAGTCAATTACAGCATTGGCAGCCAGCAACACCGCATAACCTGCATTCCAATTTCGGGTAGGCTGGGAATGGGTATTGTTGGAAAAATCCCTGCCATACCAGTCGATGGCATCTTGTCCTACTACACCCAGCTCATCCATTAATTTGCCTACATCCGAAATGGTGGCAGAATAAATGGCCTGGTTGCCATGGATACCCTGAAAACCACCTGATCCTCCTGCCACCCACAGGGCCCGGTTTACCAATTGCTCCAAATCCTGCGTATTTCTGGGATCAGCAAAACCATTCGATACCACCCCCACGTCTTCCAGCCATTGATCTTCACATGACCAGCATAAGGTAACAAGCAGTAATAAGAAAGCCTTAAATTTATAACTATAGCATTTTATCGTTTTCATGTTCTTTCTATTTTAGGTTTAAAAAGTAAATGAAACTCCTCCTGTGATGGTTCTCAATTGAGGGAAGGGTGCTCCACCAATAAATCCCTGCTGCAGGTTCCTGTTTTGCCTGTTGGAATCAAAATTCGCTACTTCGGGATCAAAACCATCGTAGTCTGTAAAGGTCAGTAAATTTGTAGCGTTGACGTAAACCCTGCCCCCTTTGATCCTGGCTCTGGATAGCAGGCTGGCAGGGAGGGTGTAACTTAGCTGTACATTTCTCAAACGGATAAAAGAGCCATCCTGTAGGTACAGGGAGGTAGATCCTGGTCTTGCAATGGGCTCATTTTCCCGGGTTCGCTTGAGGTAACTTTGCCTGGGTAATTCCGCGTTTCGGTTCTCCGGAGTCCACATCCGGTCCTCCAGGTCAGCTCTGAAATTGCTTCCCCCGGCTACTTCCACCCGGTTATCATCATACAGGTAATTTCCTCCCTGAAATGAAAAGAAAACCGTCAGGTCCAATCCCTTGTAGGAAAAAGTATTTTGAAATCCCCCAAAATAAGTTGGCAGACCACTTTTTCCCTGCAATTCTACCCGGTTTTGCTGGGCAGCAGCAGGCGTGGCCAGGATGGTTTCTCCCGTCTTTTCGATAATTCCGGTCTCATTGAAAAGATCCTGATTGATCTCATAAATGTATTCATATCCTGTTTCCGGATCGATAAAAGCGTGTTCAGCCATAAAATAGGTACCCAGACGATTTCCGGTTCGGGTAATGGTGGCGCCCTGAACGATACCCAGATTGTTTTCATCAAGCCTGGGCACCAGACTCATCACCCTATCTTTGACCAGGGTCAGATTCACTTCAGTCCTCCAACGGAAACCACCTGGAGAATCTATATTGACGGTATTGAGCGAAAATTCAGCACCCCTGTTTCTGAGATCACCGATATTTGTCCATATGGCCGAGCTACCCAGCAATATACCCTGGGAAGGAGGAATGGGGTTGAGCAACAACATGTTTTTGACATCCTGTTGATAAAACCCAATTGAGCCGCTCACCCGGGATTCGAAGGCTTCAAAATCCAGCGAGGCGTCGACAGTATTGATCTCTTCCCATTGTATATCCGGGACGCCAATGACGCTCTGGACAATACCAGAACCAAAGGAATAAGCCGGCCAGGTGACGTAGCGGTTTTCGAGCACATTTGGAATGTCAGCATTGCCCGTCCTGCCAAAACTGGCTCTCAACTTCAGAAAATTCACTGGGCCCAGATTGCTGGCAAAGTCCTCTTCGGAGATGATCCAACCAGCAGACAGGGCAGGAAATTGACCGTATCGGTTGTCCCTGCCAAAAACGGAAGCACCATCCCGGCGGAAACTGGCCATGGCATAATATTTTTCCTTGTAGTTATAGTTTAATCTTCCAAAATAACTTTGAATGCGAAAATCCGGAAAAGTTCCTGTTACCAGGGAAATGACGTTGTTTCCGGCAGTCTCTCCGATATTGATATCCGAGGATACCAGGTTTTCTGCTCTTGCGTCGGTACGAAAGAAATTCCGGCTTTGCCGTTCCGCTCCAGCTACAATGGTAAATTGATGGTCTCCCAATTTTTTTCTGTAGGTAGCATAGGCATTCAGGTTGAGGTTATTACGCAATACATTTCCCACCTCTCCGTAGCGCGAAATTCTTATCGCATCACTTACATGGTAGGTGGACTTGGTGTACCAGGTATCTATAGAGCCTTCTGCCCGCAAACTCAAGCCGTCGACGGGAGAAAATTCTACAAATACACTACTGATGTTCCGGTAATTTTCGGCTTTATCGTGATAATTGGATGGCAGGTTGGCCACAATGGGATTTCTTCCTCCAAACGGGTCAAAATAACTGCCATCGGCCATGAACACCGGTAAAACCGGCACCGCTCCTCCCAGTGCCGCACCATATCCACCGCGATTTCCCCGATCCGGTCTACCACCGTTAGGATTGGCTTCGTTGGATCCGCCGAGCTGACCCTGCTGGTTTTCAAAGTAATTAAAGTTCGTTCGGATACCGGTCTTCAGGTTGTCCAGTACTGAAAAATCGAGGTTTGCCCTTACTCCGTAAGTTCTCAGCCGCTGAGCATTCATGAGTCCTTTATGATCCTGATAACGCAGAGAAATAAAATAGGAAGATTTCTCGTTTCCGCGGGTAGCCGAAAGGTTTACATCCTCAATGGATCCCTGCCGCCATAGCGGAGAGAGCCAGTCCGTGCCCCCGGAAGCAGCTACCTGCTCTACCATTTCCCGGGTAAGGTATTGATTGGGTGTATCGATAAATGAACTCACCAATCCGCCATCTACGACGGGATCCCAGGGACGGTCAAAACCATCATTGGCAAAAGACTGGTCCACCATTCGCAACCATTGGCCACCATCAGCCATTTCTACCATATTGGCCGGTTCCTGTACGCCATAGCTATAATTAAAATTTACACTGCTCTGTCCTTCCTTGCCGGATTTGGTAGTGACAAGGATTACGCCGTTAGCCCCTCTGGAACCATAGATGGCGGTGGCTGCGGCATCTTTTAGAATCTGGATGTCCTCAATATCTGCCGGATTGATGGCCATAAAGGAATTGATGCCCCCCTGCCCCGTAAGCTCCTGCGTCAGGGGAAAACCGTCTACTACAATCAAGGGCTCCGAACCTGCAGAAATAGATGAGGTCCCCCGGATCAGAATCCTGGATGGAGCGCCCGGAACTCCGCTACCCTGATTTACCTGCACGCCGGCTGCCCGGCCTTGAAGGGCTGCATCAAAGGAAGGTACCTGCACTTTCGCCAGGTCCTCTCCCTTTACGGAAGAGATATTTCCGGTAACTTCTCTTTTGATCTGACTGCCATAGCCGGTTACGACTACCTCCTGCAGGTAATTGTCTTCGGGCCTGAGCGTGATGTTAAATTCGGCCCTGCCTTCCAGATTGATGCGTTCTCGCTGAAAACCGATAAAGGAAAATATCAAATATCCAGTATCGGGTGTTTCCAACGAAAACTTTCCGTCCAGATCTGTGACCGTGCCGGATGAAGCTCCCTCTACAAATACCGTGACGCCCGGTAAGGGTTCACCGGAATCATCCCGAACAGTTCCTGTGACGGTTTTTAAATCATCCATTTGGGATGTGTTCTTGTCTTTGGTTTTGGGCTTTGTACTTACCGCAACTGTATTGTTGATTTGCTTGAATTGCAGGTCGGTCTTTCCGGACACTTCACCAAGGATCCTGGCGACAATTTCTTCACCGGAGTTCAACTCAACCTTTTGTTTTAAATTTACTTTTTTGTCGTAGTAAAAAAACCTGAGTTCACTGTTGGTCTCAATGGTGTGAAAGATCTCCAGAAGGCTATGCTCGCCATCATCTATACGGACAGCAATTTCATCGATGCTTTTGACTTGCCCATTGGCTGTTCCCGCCAACACAGAGGCCATGGTAACTGCGAGAAATGCAAAGCCATACAGGACAAATTTGACAGACATAATTATTATGCGTAATAAATTTTTCATAATTTAGAACGTTAGATTAAACATAAATTCATGATTTTCCGGGAGCAACTGAGTTGAGAATCACGCTTGCTACCGGCTTGATGTTTGGTCTGTGGCCCGGACTGGAATGGCAAGTACCTTTCCGGGCCTGATTTTTCATAGGCAGATCGGTTAGAATTGTATCAATACTTGTTTTCCTTCAGATTCAAAGCTAAATTCTTCGGCAAACTGTATGGTCTGCAAGACATTAGTAAGGTTTTCATTATTTTTAAATGTACCCGAAAAGGTACCGCTTTTGGGATAATCTCCTTTGACGGTGACATCCACTCCATACCACCGCTCCAGTCGGGTAATCAGATCCAAAAAGGAAACCTGTTCAAAGTGCAGAACACCTTCCTTCCAAAACAGCACCTGATCCAGATTGGCCTGATATGGCAGCTGAATCTCCTGCGAGTTTTTATCCAGAGAAGTACCCTGGCCCGGCAGCAGATAAGCTTCATTTCCTGTACCGGACACCTCCGTTTTTACTTTTCCGCTTACCAGCGCCAGAAATACTTTGTCCTCCTCCGGAAAAGTCCTGATATTAAATGATGTTCCCAAAGCGGTAGTTAGCAGGGCGCCGGCTTCTACCCGGAAGGGGTGTAGCGTATCTTCGGCCACTTCAAAAAATGCCTCGCCTTCCAGAATGATGCTTCTGTCTGATTTGAAATTTTCCGGATACCTGATGCTGCTTTCTGCATTCAGGTAAACTTTTGACCCGTCGCTTAAATGAATGATGGTCTTTTTTCCAGATGGATTGGCCTTAGAAACCCATTGTACCTTACCTGCTGCCGGAGCATCAGACTGCAACTGGCTGGTATAAAAATAGAAACCCAACAGCAAACTTACTGTTGCTGCAACAGCATATTTAAAAAACCGATTTACATCCAATGTCCTCCGCTTGGCTGCGTTCTCCCCTTTTCGATGCAGAGAATCCAGGGACCTGATTTGCTGTAATACCTTCAACTTGAGTTCCTCAGACTTCCATTCCGGATATTCCTCCGCCTCGACATCAATGTCCTCCAAAAACATTTGGTCAAATTCTTTCGAGAAAAAATCGTCTGAGGAATCATCCTGAAGCCAGGCAGAAAGCATTTCCGCTTCTTCCTTACTCAAATTGGATTGTAACAGCTTCTTTAATAAGCCTTTATTCATACAGTAAAGTTGGACTTTACTATATACTAGCCCTCAGGGCCAGGAAATACTTGTCAAAAAAACAAAAATTACATTATTTTTAAATAACAGAGTTGAAATTTAATATAATCGAAAAAAATCTATCATTACTGTAGTAATTCGAAAAATCCCGTACCTGCCAGCCACAAGATTTTCTCGGTGTTGATTTTAGATTTAATGGCTCTGTTTGCCAGGTAAATTTGATTTTCTACTCTTCGTTTCGGGACATTCAGTCTGACCGCAATCTCGTCTACACTCAGATGCTCTTTGTTCTTCAATTCAAATACTTCCCGCTGACCGCTGGGCAAATTCCTGGCAATCCGGTAGACCCAACTGAGCAGGTCATTGATGATATAGCGGTGTTCATCCTCATCCCCTGGAACGTCAGGAACGGCACCATTTTCCAGTTGAACAAAAACCCTTTCCAGCAGCAACCTTTTTTTTCTCTTAATGATAAACGATTTGGCTATTTTGTAAATGTACGCATTTAGAGACAATTGCTCATTCAGGTCCTTCTTTCTTTGCCAGATCTTTAGAAATACTTCCTGTACGATACCCTCTGCATCCTGATGCGGTAAGCCAAACTTGCGGGAATACAGGTAAACCTTTCTGGCATAGTGATCAAAAAGGGCTGCGAATGCACGTTCATCTCCCCTTCTCAAAGACGAAACACATATTTCCCCGGCAGGTCTTAAATTTTCCATTTCAGGTCATTTTTGGGAAAGCACCTTCCAAAACTACCACTTATATCAGTATTTGCAAAAGGCCATTTCACTAAACAACCACTATTAAAGCTATAATTGTTTAAAAAAATTGTTGAATTTTCTGTGCAGTACCCCCATCAGTCTGCACCGGGATTCCAATAAAAGTTGATTTTATGTTCTTTTACACGTATGCTTACCCTTTCGCTGGGTTCTATTATTTCCCCATCTACGTGAAAGGGGGCTTTACCTGAGTTATAGATATCCACCTGGCTTGAAGACCAGACTTTCACAAAATCCAGATCCCCAAAATCTTCACGCATTACCGCATATGTCAGTTCAAGCCATTCCTGAAACCCATCTGGATTGATGGCGATAATTTCAAAAACACCATCGTCCATGCTGCTTCCGGGATTGATGGTGGCGCCGGTTCCATATTTTGATCCGTTGGCTACAATTAGCATTTTGGCTTCAATATCTTCGTTTTTACCTTCCAGACATACCCGGAATGGATACGGTTTTATTTCGAATAAACTGGATAGGGAGCTTTTAAAATATGCCGCCATCCCCCGTTCATCACCCTCTTCAAACTTTTTGATCATGCCTGCGTTCAGGCCAAAATCCGATAGGTGCAGGCAGGTCTGTCCATTCACATCCAGGAGATCCATACTTATCTGCTGTCCTTGCTGCAGGCTCTCCAGGCTGTCCTCCCAGGTTTCAATCCCCAGGCAGGTAGCAAGGCCATTGGCCGAACCAAATGGTACCGGCAGCAGGCTGCAGTTTTTATCCTTTACTGCCTCTGCTACCATTTTGATGGTACCATCTCCACCTCCCACCAGGATCAGATCATAGGACTTCTCCTCCAGCAATTCTCCTATCTTCCTTCCGTCGTCTTCCCCGGTTGTCTTCCACAGGGTATAATTTTCCAACTGATCACAGATAGAACGTACAATCTCGTCTTTGTCAGGAATATCTCCTGCGTAAGGGTTTAGTATAAATAAGGCATGTTGCTTTACCATATGGTTTATTGAATTGATAAAATTGGTTGAAATAGTTACAGGTATTCTTCCTATCTGTCAAAAATAAAGCATCAAACTCCAATCGAACAAATCAGGTGCCAAATTGATCAAAAAGATCTTTGTCGTTAAAGATTCATACACGCTTTGATTTTGGATTCTTTGCAATATCCAGTAAATCCAAACAGGTGTGCACCCCATTTCCCTGGCCCCCTGTGATAGGAAAGGCCCTGTTCGGGGAATATAAGCCGTTTTCGATATTCTATTATTGCGTCCGGAAAAATACGAAAAAAGCCGGCTCTTCTATGTGCCGGCCTGAAAAGGTGGATTTGTTATGATCAAAACATCTCTACCAAATGCTCAAACCATTTTCTTTTCTATCGGGACTACCAAATAAGTGGTAGACCAGCATCAGTTCATGGGTGGCATTGGGTAATAAATAGGACTTAACCATCGGCGTTTCATAAACATAGCCCAATCTGAACCCTTCAAACAGCACCCCTAGCTGGTAGCTGTTGGCATAATTCACCCGGTGGCCTCCTCCGATCCAAAGTTTGTCCATCATCAGCAACTTGACATTAAATTCTACATTATCCGGCAGGTCTTCCTGGGAGCGATACATCAGGTTGGAAGCCAGCATCATTTGCTTCCCTACCTTGCTGCGGTAGCCGGCCTGAAAAATATTGACCGGGGGCTTGCGGTCCATAAAGATATCTCCAGAGTTCAGGGCTCCTCCGTTAACGTTGTGCACTGCATAAGAAACATAATATTTTTCATGGGTCAATGCCAGCCCAAGGTTAAAATCCAATACTTCCATCCTTGCAAAGCCATTGGCATACTGCATCATCATCGGATCATTCCCCTGCTCTGCGGTAAGACGGCTGCCATCCAACCTCAAATGGTTGTAATTTACACCGGCCCCCAGGCGCAGGTTGGTAGATTTGTTGATCCGGATTCTTGAGGCATAGCTGGCGATCAATTCATTTTCCAAAAACGGTCCATATTGGTCTGAAAACAAGTTCACCGCCACTGCATTTTTTCCCAAAAGGGCAGCATTGGCATTGCCACCCAACTCGGCAAAGTCCAATTCTGCTGAAAAAAAGTAGGTTTTGGGAGCACCTTCCCAGCCTGCCCACTGGTTGCGGACCAGGCCCCTTAAGGTGGACCCCTCATACCCGGTCAATCCCGGGTTGTAGTAAGCTTGCAAATGGCTAAACTGAGAAGTATATTTCCGGGACTGCGCGTCTGCTCCGATCACAGCGAAAAATAGGATCGATATAGATAGGTAAAACTTTTTCATTTCCTTGGTTTTTTCTGGTTAAAAAAAACCGGCCTGCACGGGCAGGCCGGCATTAAATTTATTTTTTCAAAATATTCAACATCCCTTTTCTGGTTTCTCCGGTTTCCGTTACCTGAACAGTCCAATAATAGGTTCCTATCGGCAAGTCCACCCCTTCGAAGGTCCCATCCCAACGATGATCCGGATCCTGGGTATAGAACACCCTCTTGCCGCTTCTTTCAAAAACCTGGATCCTCACCCCCGAATAGTGCCGCAATTCGGGAACGCCCCAGCCGTCGTTGATACCATCACCATTAGGAGTGAAACTGTTGTACACATTGATATCGCGTACCGATTCCCGGATTCTTTTGATCTCCAGCAGGCGGTCCATCACGTTGCCATCCCTGTCTGTCACCCGGACCAACACCTCAAACGTGGTTTTTCCTTCTGCCCTTTCCGGGCTGTTCCAGTAGAGCTGGCCGGAGGAGATATCAAAGAACCTGTTGTCATGCAATCCTTCAGGCAATTCAAGGTGATGGATATCATCCACCGCATCGATCACTGCCAATTCGCCTATCTGCACCACCGCATTTGCTTCTTTACCTTCAAACTCATTGTTTGAAATCAGGAGGTTAGCCGGTGCTTGTTTTGGGTCGACTACCAGCGTCATTATTGCCTGCTGATTTTCCGGATTCTCGTGCACGTTGCCCAATTCCAGGGTACCTGTCAACGTGTAACTGCCGCTCGCTAACACGTCAACTGCTGATTTATCCCAGGTTACCGCCAGGTTGATGATTTCATCCCGGTCTGTTATCACCAGTACCGTGGCCGGCAGCTCCGGAATGGGTTCACCCCAATTCATATGGACAGGTGCCAACTCCAGCACATCTGTTACGACGATTTCAATGATCTCAAATTGGTTTCCTGTAAATTCAACCTGATAGTTTTTACCTGGATCCAGGCTGCCCTGTTGGATGGTATAAGTTCCCGGTGCTTCTCCTGGTTCCCTTTCCAGTTGGCCAGTCAAGACTTCATAGCCATCTCCTCCTTCAAACCCACTGGCCAGGTAGGTGAATTCCGGATCAGGATCCCCGAAAGTCTTGAACAAACCGCTGTCGGCTTCAACTTCCAGCGTTTTGGGGCTAACGTCCAGTTCACCAGCCACCAGCGTGATGGCGTAGTTATCGTCCGAGCCGCCGGTCAAGCTAACCGGATAGCTGCCTACGTTAGAGCTTAAGGTCGCAGTGGTGCTAATGCCAGGTTCGGTGCTTACTTCCGTATCTCCATTGACCAGACCGGTATAGGTGAAGGTCAGGCCTGGGTTTTCTTCCCCATACACTTTGGACTTGTCATCTGCCGTGATCGTCAGAGCCGCTTGCGTAACTTCCAGTTCACCCGCTACCAGCGTGATCGCATAATTATCGTCCGAGCCGCCGGTCAAGCTAACCGGATAGCTGCCTACGTTAGAGCTTACGGTCGCAGTGGTGCTAATGCCAGGTTCGGTGCTTACTTCCGAATCTCCATTGACCAGACCGGTATAGGTGAAGGTCAGGCCTGGGTTTTCTTCCCCATACACTTTGGACTTGTCATCTGCCGTGATCGTCAGAGCCG
>NZ_FRCY01000010.1 GCF_900143075.1 Cyclobacterium lianum
AGCAACGTTAAAATACAAAAAAGAAAACCCCGGAAAAAGCCTAAAAGCGACTATTTTCGGGGTTTTTGAATTAAATTATGTCTATTTAATTCATTCTATGTCAGTATTTTAGGGGTTCGGAAAGAAGCCCTATTATAAAACAAAAATCAAGACCTTGCATCTTCCGATAGGTGGTGAAGTGAGTGCCGGGGATGTCGATTTATTTGATTTTAGTATTTTTTCTTTTTCAATGATATTATAAATGGTGCAGTCAGGAATCCAATCGATTGTAAGATAAAAGGCGGGATGAAGGCTTTAATCAAGACCAACCTTTCTGAAGGGGTACCTTATTTTGTCTGCCTAAAACGGGTATCTACTAATGCAAACGAGTTTTTAAGGACTATGCCTCTAAAAGGAGCAATTCCCATATTCCGAAAAAGGATTTGACAAATATAATTATTTTGATCTCGGGACCTTTAAACCATTGCATATAGGTAAGATAAAATTACTCGGACAGTTAAACTCAGATTGATGACTTTCCGGGACCCGATAAGCGGGGAAAAACTTAGGTTCCCCACAAAATGGTGAAGCATATCGCTCTTACAATATCATTATTGTTTAAAAACAGATGAACTATTGAGCTATTATTCAAGCAGAAAAAGTAAAATTTTGATCTGAAATAATTTTTGTTGTTTAGTGAGAATGGAATTAAATCACAGATATGAAATGCCATTGATCCTGACCCTGATTTTCACCATCTTCCACAAAAAGATAAAACAGGCGGTGGATTTCTCAACTTTGGTACAAGTTACCGCAAAGAATCTGTGCTCATAGGTGGATTTGAAGCTTTTCCTGAACAAAACAGAGGATTACTGTAAGTCATTGTTTAAAAAAGAAGTTGGAAATATGCAATTGGATAAATGGTGTAAATGGGTAGGGGGGTGTTTTTGATAATATCGGAATGCCGACTAAATTAGAGCCAAATCCAATATAATTTTTCAAAAAATAGATTTAGTCGGACGACAATAATAAAAATCCATAAAATGCGTATGCAAATTAAGGTAAAAGCATCTAAATTAAATCGTTTGAATAAGACGTTGTAATCGCATAATGCCGCTGCACAGGCAACTGGACAAGTAAAGCAAGATGGGCGTAAGTATCCCCGCCTCAAGCGCCTCCAACTGGGTGATGATAGGATGGGAACAGCTCACACCGCTCTGGGAACTGCTCCGCCTGATGGTCACCAACCAAAAGTATCTTCAAGTAGACGAGACACCGATAAAAGTGCTCGCGATAAGAACAATAAAAATTAAATCCATCAAGGTTACATGTGGCTTTAATATGCGCCGATAGATCGCCTGGTACTCTTTGACAACAGAAAAGGCAGGGACAATTCCGGCCCCAAAGAAATGTTTACACACTTTAAAAGGATCATCTAGACGGACGGTTACCGGTGTATCATTCCTTTTATGGGGACATGAGCATATACATCTGACTTTTTGTATGGCACATGCCAGCAAGTTTATAGATGGACTCAAAGGCGACCAAAGGCATGTAAACCATATACTCGATGAGATGGAACTCGTCAATGTACTGGAAGACAAAATGAGAAGGGAAGAAATCGGTTGGGAGCAGAGGACAAAGGAAAGAAAAGAACACGCATCCCCTATCCTGGAAAGGCTGGGAAAGTGGCTGAAGGAAAATCAGTACAGCTACAGGTCCGAAAGCCCTATGGGAAAAGCCATCACCCATGCATATAAAAGATGTTCAGGATTGAGTGCCTACGTACTGCATGGGCAAATTGAAATTGACAATGATTTTGTTGAAATGCAGTTAGGCATCTTGCTGTTGGCAGCAAAGCCTTTTTATTTGCGGGATCGCATAAAATACCAGAAATGACTGCAGCAATGTACTCTTTCTTGGCGAGCTGCAAAAGGAACAAGGTAAATGAGTTTGAATGGCTCAGGGATGTTTTGAGATAATACAGTCCCACAAACAAAAGGACCGCTACCAAATCCTTCCATGTAAATGGAAGAAATATAGAATCAATAAGGACCAATAATCATTCCCAGCTATAATTCCTAGTTAAATCTATTGTGTTCCTCGAACGGAGACAAATCTAACGAGAAATTAAGGCAAAATCTCGTCTAATTTAATGAATCCAACTAACCTGAAACAACCTGTATCCACTTACACGAATTTCAAAAACTACTGGTTGATCATAAGGGAAAACTTTATCTAGATATTCCATATACTGCTGCTTGGTACGGAAATTAAAAAGCGTAATGAAAAATTCAGCATCTTCGATACGGTCAACAAAAATCAACCTCTTCGCATCTGTGCGGGGAAAGTTCATCGTGTTGATTTTACCTGTAAAATCACGGCTGTAAATTCGAAGTGTCTTCTCAGGATATAATTCAAGCAAAGAAGTCAGTCCCTTTTTATAGGAGACTCCGTAATAATCCCGCTCGAAGTTGCTTTCCACATCACCAGCCAACGCATTAAAATATACACTCTGGTGCGGGTGGTATCGGGCCAAGAAGTAAAGATTTTTACCTAGGTCAAAAGCTGCAAAGACAAGCGATGTGACAAAAAATAGTTGAACTCCCAATACATGCCTTTTCTTCCTGCAAAATGCAATCAGCACATGTAACCCCAACACCCCCATATACACCAGAAAAGGATATACGAAATACAAATGCCTCCAGCCGTTATACAGCACCGAATCAAGCAGAATCACGGAAACTAGTGGAATGGCAAATGCCCCCAATGCAACCATATCCATTCCCAGATACTGTTCCGAAATCCACTTTAGCTTACTTCCAAAGATTGATGATATCCCAGTTCCTAACCCCACCACCATAACTCCAAGAAAGGACAGGGGAGTTGTAACCGCAATCCAAACAATAATATAATGCCATGGCAAAGCCGTCGACCGAACCATTTCCCCCATATATAACATCTCTGCGTACCATCGGAATTGCTTCATGCTATTGAAGGAATATATAAAACTGCCAACCGGATCCTCCCATAAAACCGGCCAGAGCACAATCGTGAAAAGAACCACGCAGGGAATATATAGAGCAATCCGCCTAAAGACAAGGGCAACGTAACCTTTCTCTCCTCTTCTGGAAAGAATATGCAGCACCAAATAGCCCAAGGTGAGTAGCGGCCACACAATCCCCACTACCCGACTGCCAATTGCCAATGCACAGGCCAAACCGTGTAAAACTGGACCATACTGGTCTCTATCATCCAGTAAGCGGATATGAGTATAAAAGGCAAAAACAAACCAACAAAGCAAAGGAATATCTTTTGGGTTATACATGCTGTCCCCAAAGATTCGTGGACTTAGCGCCAACATCAACACCCCTGACAAAGCCAGATATTTCGAATTAAATCTACGAATTAAAATCCTGTGAAATACAACACAAGTACACCAGAAAAGTACAAAAACCATGAGGTGCCGAAGCCGGAACACATCCCTGCTGTTGTCAATGCCAAGTGCAAGCTCCAACCCATATGCAAGTGTCTGAAAAAGCATTCCATAGTCACGATGGTCGTATGATGGCAAATGTTCTCCTGTTAGGGAAGATACCTCCGGAAACCAGCCCGTAAACTCGTTAAAGTATTCGAAGGCCACTATGCCGTGCTTTCGCTGTATGGGTTCATCCGTGCTGATGCCGTAGTCGGTAGATAACCAAATGCCCAGCAGAAGGTAACCGAAAAACAGATACCAAACCCAATCCCTCACCTTTCTAGTGGTTGAGGGGGAGGCGTTCCTTCAGGGGTAGCGACAGACCAGAAGGAAAAGGCCAGACCTAGGACAGAAGACACTGCCAGAGTGGAAAAAAAGAGAAAAGAAAAGGCCACCGCAATGCTTTCCTCTATTTGGAGAACCTGGTAACCATATAGGAAAACCAACTCCCTGGCACCAATCCCACCAATTGTTAGAGGGAGGACAGCCACTATGGAGGAGGCCATAAAAAGGATTAGGTAATCTAGGTGCCCAACTTGAACGCTAAGTGCCTTTAGTATTAGATAGGCACAGAAAAGTTGGCCAAACTGTACCCAGAGGGAGAGGTGGAGGGTAGGTAAAAGTACTCCCATAAAGTTTTTGAAGGCCAATCGTTTTACCAGCCAATAGGTAGGTATAGTGAGCAGTAACCCGGTCCAGGCCAAGGTATGAAAGTAGGGAATGCTGGGAAGGTTCTCCCTGAAAAGCATCAGGCAAAATGTGAGCAGTACCAGCAGGGTTAGGCCATTGACTCTATCCAGAAAGGTGGCCATCAAAAGCGGCTTTGTAGCACCCACACCCTTCTGCCGGAGAAGGATCACCTTGTAAGCATCACCGCCTACACTGCCGGGGAGGAAAAGGTTGTAAAACATGCCAATGTAATAGAGTACCAAGTTATACCATTCTGTTAAGCAAATGCCCGCAACCCTGTAGAAAAGATTCAGGCGAAAAGCGGAGATGATCTTGGAAATATTAAAGGTTAACAAAGCTAGTAATAGGTATAGGGGGTGGGAGGAAAACACCGCCAGAAAAATGGATTGTGGGTCTACCAAACGAAAAACAAAATAGAGAGCCGTACCGGATAACAAAAATTTTGCGCACCATTTGATAATATCTTTCTTTTTTACTTTATTCACACCATTAATTAACTAAAAATAATGTCTAATTCCAAAAATCGGGGCATTTTGTTCCTTTCATTTTTTATTATTTTATTCGTTTCTTACAAAAGATGTGGGCAGGTTGAGCCACTGTATACGCACTTTTCGGGGGAAACCTCTGCCTTGAAGGTTCTGTCAGGCCAAGAGGTGATGCTTTTATATCCCAAGGAGGATTATAAGGTAGATTCGCTAGAAATTATGTTAGAAACCTATGACAATGCCTATATGCTAGCTGTGGAAATTTCTGGTAGGGAGCCTTTACCGCCACCCCAGAAAACCGATAAATTGCCTGTGGCAATCGTTCCGTCTTCCTGTGGGCGGGGATGTGGTAGGATAGGTCGCAAGGGTATTGAAATTACGAAAGCTAAATTTGACTTGATCTATAGGGAGTTTGTGGTAAACGGCCGGCATGACCACCTGTTTTTCTACGAGTTGGGCCGGAACTTCTGGTTTTATGTGGAAGATTCTGCGGACTTAGAGTGGGAGGCAATCAGGACTGGTTTTGCGGTGTTTTTGAGGGACTTGCTGATCAGAGAGCTTAGTTTAAAAGTTACTTCAATAAACGGAGTTCCTTACATGAGGTATATGGAAGGAAAACAAAGTCGATGGATGCAGTTGATTAGAAATAGGAAATTTATTGAATTTACTTGGGAGGAGATACAGCCCATTAAAGAAAAACTTTTTCCACATGCTTCACTTTTCTGGTCCATGCTCTGGTGGGACATATATCAAAAGCGTGGCAAGAAAGGTGTGATATCGGTCATGGATATGTCTAGGGAAAAACTGCTTTCAGGAAATGGGGAAGCTTGGTTTACATTTTTACTTGGTTTTCAATAAGAAAAGCAGTTATTGAATAAGATGATTTTTAAATGAAAAAAACAGGACTATATTGCCGTTAAACGCCGAATGTATGGAAAAAAGTATAGGAGCCTTTATCAATTTTCGAATTTAATTACAGGTTTTCCAATGATAGATCATATTTTAATTTTTGGCAGAAATGAAGTGGAAGGATCGATATATTTGTAAAAATTGTGGACACACTCAGGATTGCACGGGAATTAATGAATTTGACAGTCAGTTCACCAAATGTGGATGAGGGAAAAAAGAAAAACATGGTGGTGGGCATAGAAAATAGAAAGGAATACGGGAGGTTTTTCCCGTTGATACGGAAGGGTTAAAGACACTATCAAAGGTCAATCTTGGAGGGTTTATGACAGATCACATCGATTAAGTCGCACAGGTAAAGACTGACTGCTGGAGTTACTGTAGGGTTTTGGAGGCCCATTTCCCGAATCTGGTCCGAGAAAAATCAGGAAAGAAGGGAGCGAACTTCAAGCAGATGCATCGGGTAAATATGATGTTCAAATCTTGGCTGACGGGAACCCATCATCCTACATCAACGAAGCTGTCCGAAAAGGGCAGCCTTTTTTATGTGGCTATTTTTCCGGAATATTCCGAAAAGTTTGAATCTCCAATATTTCGTAGCACGAATAAACTAAAAGGGTCATTTTCGCCTAAAAGTACCGCTATGTAAATCGGTTTTGAAGATGTGAAGACCATTTTAGCTGGAAAGACTGCTGCTGCCATGAGCTTCCTTAGGTTATGGCCGAGTGCCATCAGCATAAATTCCATTGTTACCTTTTCTAATCCATTGAATGTGAATCGGTTAAACTTATTGTTGCTTTTCAGCTGGCCGAACACCGCTTCGGGTTCTATCGGGCGATTGCTGCGGTGGATAAGTCCCTTCTCGCTGGTCAGTAGCTCCCTTGCCTTCGCCTTCAGCTCGTTCTGGCGGTGGTTTACTTCAATTTTCCGATTTCCCTGCCCCTGGTGGCACATCCCCCGGAGCGGACAGCCTTCACACTGCCGTGCCTGATAGTATGTGACCCGGGATTCATACCCGTTTGCCGAAACCCTTTTGCCGGTCCCCGTCTTTTCCATCCTTTGGCCCATCGGGCATACATAAAAATCCTTCTCCGCATTGTAAAACAGGTTCTGGGCAAGAAAGGGGTTTTCTTTTGTTTTCCTTTTCTGCTCCTTGTGGAAGTAATTGTACTTTACGTAAGGTGTAATCCCCTTTTTCTCAAGTATTTCGTAGTTTTCCTCACTGCCATATCCAGCATCGGCCACCACTTCGGTACTCTGTCTGTCGAAGGCGTTTTCGAACCCCTCCAGATGTGTTTTCAGCGTAGTGGTGTCCCCAGGTGTCTGGTGGATGGAAACATGTGTGATGAACTGGTTTTCCGTGGATATCTGCGCATTGTAGGCGGGCTTTAGCTGCCCGTTCTTCATGTGGTCGTCCTTCATCCGCATGAAGGTGGCATCCCGGTCGGTCTTGCTGTAAGAGTTCCTCCGGCCCATCGTCTTGAGGTCCTGCTCATATTTTTCCAGCTTGGGGAGATGCTCTTCCTGGAGCTTCCGCAGTTCCTTTCCCTGTTTTTTGGTAGGTTCTTTCAGCTTTTTGTTCAGCTCGGCTAGTTTTTCCCGCAGTTCATCAGAATTGATCTTCCTGGGAAGCTCCTCTTTGTTGATTTCCTGATTATCAGACTGAATGCTGCTTTCGATGTCCGAAAGAACGGTACCGATCTTGGCTTCCAGTTTTTCCTTGTACTTCTCTACCGAACCCTTCCAGACGAAGGTGTACCGGTTGGATCTTGCCTCGATCTTAGTGCCATCGATGTACTGCACATCAAGGCTCACATAGCCCATCCCGACAAGCATTTTCACCACTTCGGCGAATAGCCTTTGGATGTGGTCCTTCAATATCTTTCCCCTGAAGTCGTTGATGGTCCTGAAGTCGGGCGTGGAATTGCCCGCTATATACATAAAATGGATGTTTTCAGTAAGTTGCCTTAGCGATCTTGCGGCAAGAATATACGTTAGACAAGTAGCTGTAAAACAGCACTTTGATCATCATTCTGGGATGGTAGGCGGAGGTGCCGCCTCCTTTGTACATCTTTATTATTTCGCTGATATCCAGCTAGTCCACGACCGAATCCACCAAGCGTACGGGATGGTTGTCGGCAATTCTGTCAAAAATGTTGACCGGGAAGAGTTCAGGACACTTGCCGGTTTGGTTTTTAAAAACTAACTTGGCCATAGTTGCTTTTTTGTTCAACTCCAAAATACCATTTTTGGAGAAAAAACAACTAATAAATTAGAGGCTGCCAGACTTTTCGGACAGCCTCTTATAATTTTAATTAGAATTACCCTCTCTGGTTTATTGTCCTGACGGCGGCACGGCACCTGGCATGGAAGGATCAGGTTGTCCTCCTGCTGGTGCCTCAAGCCCCAATTTAGTCAACACCAAATCGGTAAATGGATCGTCATCTTTGGTGTAAAGCAATACAGGTGCCTGCCCAGCTGCTTCAGCCAACACATGGGTGTAATTGTTCTCTGCGGCTACCGAATTAATCGCATTGTAAACCTTGGTTTGTACTGGCTCCAGTAATTCCGTGAGTTTCCTGTCGTAAGATGCCTGAGCATCACTCTGGAATTTTTGAAGTTCCTGCTGCATGGTCATTAATTCCTGCCGCCTGGTATTCATGGCTTCTTCGGTCATGGTTTCAGCAGTTTGCTGGAATGCTTGTGCCTGCTGTTCAAAATTCTGCCTCTTAGTTTGCAGTTGCTGGCCAAGTTGATTACTATAATCTTGGATATCAGCTTCAATTTGTTCCATCTCCGGCATCAGGCTCATGATGTAATCTACATTGGTATAACCGATCTTGATGTCCTGTGCATTGCCCATGAATCCAAAGCAAAAGATGGCTATTGCTGATAGGATGATTCTTGCTTTCATAATTGTTAAACTTTGTTAATTTTGATTGTTTTCTTCTAAACCTAATTCTTCTATGATAAAATCCGAGTAATCATGTCTTGGATCTGTATAAATTATAGACGTGGGACTTGATGCCTTGTCGAATAAAATAGCCAACCCATTTCTCTTGGAAACCCGGTCAATCGCATCGTATATGGTCGATTGCAAGGGCTGGAGCAGTTCGGACTGTTTCTGATACAACTGCCCATTTTCTCCAAATATCCTGTTATTGAAGGCCCTGGCCTCTTTTTGTTTTTCCCTGATCAGTGCCAGACGTTCCTGGTACATTTCATCAGTGAGCAATACCTGTTCTCCCTGAAGGTCACTATACATCTGCTGAATCTCTTCTTCCAAATTTTGTGCCTCTTTTCGCCATTCCAGGCTAAGGGCCTCTATCTCCTCCTGGATCTTTTTGTAATCCGGATGCTTGTTCAGGATATATTCGGTATCCACGTAGCCCATCTTCTGCCCCATCAGGGCAAGGGGAAAAAGGGAAAGCAAAAGTAACAATTTCAGGGATTTTTCCATAATTATCTGAACTGTTGCCCGATGGTAAAGTGGAACATGCCGCCACTGGGTCCGGGATTAGGATTGCTCAGCGTGGGTACTCCATCAAATCCATAGCCCCAGTCGATGCCCAGCAGGCCAAAGGCCGGCATGAATATACGTGCACCAAAGCCGGCAGATTTTTTCAGGTCATACGGATTGTAGTCGGCATAGTTGCCCCAGTTATTGCCGGCCTCAGCAAAGCCCAGCAGGAAAATGGTAGCTGAGGGATTGGGCGAAACCAGAAACCGCAGCTCCATCACGTGCTTGTTGTACACCACACCACCATAGGGTATTGGGGCATTGGCCTGTCCACGGAATTCCCTGCCTGGGGTGATGGATTGGTTTTCGTAGCCTCTCAGCCCAACGATCTCCTGACCTAGCGCAAAGTTCATCATGTTCATGCCATCGCCACCGAGCACAAAACGCTCCAGAGGAATGATGCCGATGCGGTCTCCGTAGGAGCCGACAAAGCCCAGGTGGGTACGCGCGCTCAATACCAGTTTGTTCGAACCGAATACCGGTGTGTACAGGGAGGCGTCAAACATCCATTTGTGGTATTCCAGCCACTGGTATTTCTCTTCATCCGGAGACTCCTGGTTGATTTCCCTATTCATGGAAGTATAGGGCGGAGTCATCGAAGCACTCAGCGTGATATTCGAGCCAAACCTGGGATAAATGGGATTGTCAATATTGTTTCTTGCAATGGTTGTATTGAGCGCAATACTTCTGGCCGTACCGGTATTGTAGCTCAGACCGAAGAAGTTGCCGTATTCGTCGAAATCATACACCTGAAATTGCAGGTTGTTGCTGACCTGAAAATAATCATCCGGCCAGGTCACCCTTTTGGCCAGACCAATGGTGGCGCCGGTGATTTTAAAGGATCCGAGCTCCTGACCGAAATTATTGCGGTTGAAGAAATCGATCTGCCGCTGTACGGAATGGTTGAAACTGAAGCTCAGGGCGTTCGGTTTTTTCCCGCCAAACCAGGGCTCGGTAAAGGACATGCTGTAATTCTGAAAGCTACGCCCGTTGGCCTGTACCCGCAGCGAGAGCTTCTGCCCGTCACCCACCGGCAATGGTCTCCACTTCGAAAAGTCTTTGATGTTTTTGATGGAGAAATTGTTAAAAGTCAGGCCTACCGTGCCTACGAATCCAAACAGACCTCCCCATCCACCGGACAGCTCGATCTGGTCATTGGGCCTTTCCTCGAGCTTAAAGGTGATGTCCACGGTCGCGTCCTCAAAATTGGGCCGCATGTCTGGTTCGATGTTTTCCGGGTTGAAGTAGCCTATCTGGGAAAGCTCACGAATGGTTCTTACCAGCGCACTTCTGTCAAATTTCTGGCCCGGAAGAATCCTGATTTCGCGCATGACCACATGATCGCTGGTTCGCTCATTGCCTTCTATGGAAACAGAGTTTACCGTCACCTGCGGTCCTTCAAAGATCCGCATTTCTATGTCAATGGAATCCGCCTGCACATTCACTTCGACAGGATCAATGGTAAAAAACAGGTAACCATTGTCCTGATAAAGCGAGCTGACATCATCACCCTGCTGGGGATCATAATTCAGACGTTTGTCCAGTTTTTCCTTGTTGTAGATATCTCCTTTGAAAATTCCCAGTTTGGCCTGGAGTTCTTCATCGGTATGGATGTAGTTGCCCGAAAAGGTGATGTTGCGGTAATAGTACTGGCGGCCTTCTTCGATGTCCAGGTCTATATTGATCCTGCTGTCGTCAAATCGATAGATGCTGTCCGAGAGGATCTCCGCATCCCTGTAACCGCGGCTGTTGTAAAAGTCAATGACGGCGTTTTTATCGTCCCGGTAATCGCTACGGACAAATTTGGAACCATTGAAAAAGTTCAGCTTAAAATTCTTGTTGATGTATTCCCTTACCTGGTCATCGGTGACCGGATTTCTTTTGGTGATCACATCTCCCAGGTTTTTACCGGTCAGGTTGAGCAAACGGGATACCAGGTCTTTGAAAATATACACTCTGGCGTGTTCGTTTGTTCCCTTCATTTTTTTCTTGATCCGGGGTGCGGTGATATTGTCGTTTCCGGAGATACGGATCTCGTTGATCCTTACCTTGCTCTTTTTCTCTACATCAAAGCGCAGCTTTACGCTGTTGGGCAGGGTGGTATCTCTTTCCTGAATGACTTTTACTTCCGCATTGAGAAAGCCCTTATCGACAAAATAATCCCTTATGTTTCTCTGGGCATTGTTCAGGACATCGTCCCTTACCACTCTTCCGCGGATATTGACTTTATCCTTCAGCTCGCCTTCCTGTGTTTTGTTGATTCCGGAAAACTCCACCCGGCTAAAACGGGGCCTTTCTGTCAGGTCCAGGAGCAGGTAAATGTCATCGCCTTCGATTTTGGTTACCAGAATTTTCACATCACCGATGATCCCCTGTCCCCAAAGCTTCTTCAATGCGCCGGAAATGGCATCCCCGGGTACGGTAATTTCGTCATCCAGACGCAAGCCTGCGAGGGAAATGATGGCTGTTTCGTCCAAAGTACTCAATCCCACCGCCTCTATCCCGGCGATCCGGTAGGTTTTGGGATTGGAATAATCCAGATCTATTATATCCACCGGCTCCTGTCGGGTATACCGGCTCTGCCCCAATCTGATCTGGGCCTCTGCCACTCCGGTAAACAGCAGCAAGTAGATTATTAGTAAGTGTTTTCTCATTTCAAACGATAAATTTTAATCCGAAGCCCAGCGGGCTGATGGATTGAACCCATCCGGAAATCCCGGATGATAATGGTGCCTGACCTCAAATGGAGGGCTTTATTTGGGCGCCCGTTTTGCCGAATCTCCGTTCCCGCTTCTGATAGGCCAGGATAGCCTCATGCAGGTGGCGTTTTCTAAAATCCGGCCACAATACTTCGGTGAAGTACAATTCTGTGTAGGCCAGCTGCCACAACATAAAGTTACTGATCCTGACTTCACCACTGGTGCGGATCAATAGCTCAGGTTCCGGCATGCCTGCAGTGTCCAGACAGGAAGCGATCAATTCCTGATTGATATCTTCCTCCGTAATTTCTCCACTGACTACTTTTCTGACAATTTTTTTTACCGCCTGATTGATTTCCCAGCGGCCGCTGTAGCTCAGGGCAAGTACCACGGTCATACCGGTATTGTTTCTGGTTTCCTCTTTACCGCGCTTCAGGTGCTCCCGGCACGCCTCGGGCAGGCTATCGGTATCCCCTATCGTGGCAAGGCGGATATTGTTTTTCATCATGGTGGGCACCTCATCGGTAATGGCTTGTACCAGTATCTCCATGAGGGCATCCACCTCTTCCTTTGGCCTTGACCAGTTTTCGGTAGAAAAGGCATACAAGCTGATGTACTCTACTCCCAGCTCCGCTGATCCCTCTATCGCATCTCTCACTGCAGCAATCGCATTTCGGTGTCCGAAGATCCGCATGGCACCCTTTTTCTGGGCCCAGCGTCCATTACCATCCATGATTACTGCAATATGTTTGGGAATATTCCCCTTATCGATCGCTTCCTTCATTCAAATGTGCGCTACTGATTGGAATTGAGATACAAAAATGACACTTCTTTTTCAAAAATTCTATCCTGCGGTCAATTATTGTAGTTGTAGCACTTGATCTGGTGAAAGGAATAACTGAGGGTGACACCTAAAAAGTAATACCAGTCCCGATCGGAATGGTTGCCAAAATTGAGGGTGGCAGGGTCCAGTACCTGCTCCCCGGTTCCGGGGTCGGTTCTGAAGCGTTGAAAATAATTCGGATCCATGCTGATTTTATCCAGGGCATCCGAGAAAGTGGCTTTGGCCCCTCCCTCTACAGAAAGGAACAAGCGGTCCTTCAATTTGTATTTGATACCTATGCCGAATGGTATCAGCGCTGTACCCACCGAATAGCTCCCTGGCTGGGGGTCTGCCGAATAGGACTGTCCATCTCCGAAAAACATCCCATAGCCCAGACCAAAAAAGCCAAAAGGCGAAAATCGGGTATTGGACTGATGGCTCAGATAATCCAGGAAATGAAACTCCATGGTGGCTCCCAGTTCGATCATGGTGCCACGGAAATAGGCATCCCTGGCCAGAGCTACCGGATCTATAGGCCGGATGCTGTCTGCTCCATTGAGCCTTGCTACAGAAATCCCGGCCCTTAAGCTCCAGGCATTGTCAAAATTTCGTCTGCCAAATAACGTTCCCTGAATACCCAGTTGGGTGGGATCTATGGTCCGGATGATATCTCCGGTATAGCTCCCTGCTCCCAATCCAAGTCCTACCTCGTATTGCTGGGCATATCCGGTGCCGATGACACCCAAAACGCCCAGGATTACGGAAAGACACTTTGTATAAAACCTGGTTTTGTTCAAGTCGCTGCAATTTATAAACTACCCAACGAATAAAAAACCCATCGCAGTATATGCAGGGTTAAATATTGTTAAAACTAATTTCTCATGTCGTATCCCCAGTTCAATTTCTGCCTCAGGGTGTCAAAGAAGCTGTAATTGTGGAACTTAACCAGCCTGGCGGAAAACTTCTCTTTTTTCACTTTAAGCGACACAGAGGCGTCTATAGGGGTGGATCTGGAGTCTAAAGATACCAGAAATTTTTCACTTCTCCCTTCGATTTTAAAGGAGATCTCACTATCGTCCGAAACCACAATCGGCCGCACATTCAGGTTATGGGGGCTTACTGGTGTGATCACGAAATTTTTTGCCACCGGGGAAATCAGGGGACCTCCGCAGCTCAGGGAATAACCCGTAGAACCGGTAGGAGTGGAAACGATCAGGCCATCTGCCCAGTAGCTGTTCAGGTAATCTCCGTCAATATAAGTATGCACCGTGATCATGGAAGAGGTATCCCTCTTGTGAATGGTAAACTCATTGAGACCGAAATTCATGCCGTCGAATAAGGGAATACTGGACTCCAGATGCACCAGGCTTCGGTTTTCCAGAGAATACTTTCCCACCAGCAGATCTTCTACAGCTGATTCTATCTCCTCTTTGGCAATGGTGGCCAGGAAACCCATCCTGCCGGTATTGATGCCCAGTATGGGGGTTTGATTGGCTCCGATAAGGGAAATGGTGTCCAGAAGCGTGCCATCACCCCCTATGGAAAGTACAAAATCCAGTGAGGCGATCTCCTGCTGACTAGCCAGTACAGGTGGCAGTGAACTGCGTCTCCGCCCTTTTGCCATGCAATGGTGCAGGCTCCTGGTGATGAGCACCCGCATTCCCTGCTTTTGTAAAACGTGTACTAATTGTTGTATGTAGGTTTGAAACTCCGGTAAAATATTGATGCCGTGAAGTAAAACGCTCATGTATATTTAAATATCTAAAAATCGCAGCAGGTTGCCGAGGCGATCCTGATCACTGGTGATGCCGCCTTCCTCCTCGTAATGGTCGATAATCTTATAGCCAAAGCGCTCCAGTGTAGCTTTGATGTGTCTCAGTTCCATCTGGTCTATTTTGATGGTGACCTTTATTTTGTTGTCATCCAGGGGATCGGTGGAAATAAAACTGCTCAGCACCTTGGCATTTTCTGACTCTACCACCCGCGCGATATCGTACAGGCTGTAGTCGGTCATAAACATGGATAAGACCAGCACGCCTCCGGGAGACTGGATGGAAATGGTGTCGGTGAAGGCGGTGATGGCATCCTCTTCTGAAACCACTCCCAGGTATTTATTATCCTTGTCCAGAACGGCAACCATGCTTACCTGATTTTCGGAGGAAATTCTCAGCACCTCATAAATGTGTTTTTCCATCTGCACCACACACGAACTTGCCAGAAGTTCGACCTCAGCTATGCTGAGATCCGGATTGTTGATTTCGTAGATGATCTCATCGGTGATAAAGCCTTTGAAAGTTCCTTTTTCGACCACAGGCAAAATATCTGTCCTGATCTCTTCCATCCAGGACAGCGCCAGCTTTACCCTGTCAGTAAATTTCAGGGGTGGGATCAGGTTATTGATAAAGTCATTTGCCCGCATATAGTTAAAGGTATTAAAAGGATTCGTAAAATAAAACGCCTTCCTGCCTTCCTTTGTTCAATTAAGCAAAAATCGAGCTGTTATTTAAAAAATACCTGCTATTTTTCAATTTCTTCGATCAGATTTGTCTGCTTGTACCGGGCATAGGCATTTACCCAGTTGAGAATCATACGTTCACCATATTGGCTGAGATGGGCTTCCGGGTGAAACTGCAGGCCAATAAGGGGTAGATCCCGGTGTGCAATGCCCATGATTTCTCCCTGATCTGTTTCCAATACCACCTCGAGTTCCTTTGGAAGATCAGTCAATTCGAGGGAATGGTAGCGCGTTACTTGAAACCGCTCAGGGAGACCTTCCAGAGTGGGTATTTGCTTTAGTTGACGTACCTGAGACAACTTGCCATGCATGGTTTGCCGGCTTCGCTGCAGCCGGGCCCCAAACAATAATCCGATGGCCTGATGCCCCAGGCAAACGCCGAGCACCGGTACTTTGTCATGGTAATATGCCAGAATGGACATCAGATTGCCTGCCTGTTCCGGTCGTCCCGGGCCAGGGGATAGTACCAGCGCTGAAAAATTCAAAGCTGTCAGGCTATGCAGGGAAACGTCATTGCGTACCACCATGACCGGTTCACCTGTCCTTTTGAAGTAATCTGCCAGGATATGGGAGAATGAATCAAAATTATCAATTAGAAGGATCACTGCCCGCGGTGTTTACAAGTTCCCTGATGGTAGCGATGGCCGCATCAATTACCGGTGTGTAATCATCCAGGAGGCCGACCAGAGTAGGTGCGACCGGCACCACGAGCGGATAGATCACCGAACCCTGCTGCATTTCCTCAGGCACATCAAATTCAAAGGAATGGGCCACCCAAATCAACAAACTGATCATTATAGACCATTTGGCAATGCCCAGTATACCGCCTGCAAAACTATCAAAAGTACCGAGGATGGTTAAATCAAGTGCCTTTTTTACCATAAAAGCCAAAATTCTGATGCTAATGGTGACTGCCAGAAAGATCAGTATAAAGGCTGCAAAAGGAAGCATAAAGGTGAGGCTTTCCACCCGCTCAGCCAGAATTTCCGCCCCCCAGTGCATGAACCTGAAGGCCAGGATAATGCCGATAAAAAACGCCAGGATAGACAACAAGCCGATAAACAAGCCCTGCCTGTAGCCGCTGAATGCTCCTACAGCGAGCATGCCCAATATGATGATGTCTATGGTGCTCAAATCCGGTCAGCGCTTAATTCAGCATTTCCTTTACTTTCCGGGAAATGACCTTGCCATCAGCCTTTCCAGCCAGCTTTTTGGTAGCAACACCCATGACTTTACCCATGTCTTTTGGTCCTTCTGCTCCCGTCTCGGCAATGATGACTTTCAGCTCCGCTTCCAGCTCCGCCTCGGTCAACTGCCTGGGCAGAAATTCCTGAATCACCTGCAATTCGGAATCTTCCAATGCTGCCAGGTCTTTGCGCCCCTGTTTTTCAAAAATCTCAATGGAATCCTTGCGTTGCTTGGCGGCCTTGGTCAGCAATTGGATTTCCTCTGCTTCAGACAAGCCCTTTTCTCCGCTTCCCTTGGTTTCTTCCAGCATGATCAATGACTTGATGGCGCGCAGGGCGCGCAACCTGTCCTTGTCTTTGGCCAGCATGGCCTGTTTGATTTCTTTTTCTATGTTGATCTTTAAACTCATGAGGTTGACATTTAGCTTGTGGATACCTATGGCTCTCCGGTGCCGGTATAAAATTAAAAACGCCTTAACTTTGACGGTATTACCAATGTTGAAGCAATATATTTAATTTAGTGCAAAATTAGCTGATATTTGGAACATGACGAAATTAAGTGTTAACATAAATAAGATCGCTACCTTAAGAAACGCCCGCGGCGCCAACAATCCGGATGTGGTGAAGGTAGCCCTGGATGCTGAGCGTTTCGGGGCAGAGGGCATTACCGTGCATCCCAGACCGGATGAGAGACATATCCGGTACTCCGATGTAATGGATCTCAAGGACCGCATTCAGACGGAATTCAATATTGAAGGCTATCCGGATCAGCGGTACATGGAGATTATCCGCCTTGCCCGGCCTGCACAGGCTACCCTGGTTCCTGATCCGCCTGAAGCCCTGACTTCCAATACCGGCTGGGATACCTTAAAGCACCAGGACATGCTCAGGGATATTATCGCAGAATTGCATGAATACGGAGTAAGAACCTCCATTTTCATCAATCCCGAACCAAAATTCTTTGAAGCGGCCAAAGCCACCGGCACCGACCGGGTGGAGCTGTACACGGAACCCTATGCCAGCGGGTATCACCGGGATAAGGAAATGGCGGTGGCCCCTTATGTACAAGTGGCCCATCTGGCCCGGGAGCTTAACCTTGGCATCAATGCCGGTCATGATCTGGACCTGCATAATTTAAAATTTCTGGCAGAAAAAATACCCTTTATGGATGAGGTATCCATCGGCCATGCCCTGGTTTGTGATGCCTTGTATTATGGCCTGGAAAACACCATACAGATGTACCGCAGACAACTGGAAACAGAAAACTAAACGACCATGCAACTCAATTTTAAAAAAAGCGGACAGGGAAAACCGTTGATCATACTCCATGGGCTGTTTGGCTCCGCAGACAACTGGATGGGAATAGCTAAAAACCTGGAAGAAGACTATACCCTGTATCTTGTAGACCAGCGCAACCACGGAGATTCTCCCCATTCGGAGGAATGGAATTATGAAGCTATGGCGGAGGACCTCCGGGAACTACTGGATGCAGAGGGTTTGGAAAGCGTGTACCTGCTGGGCCATTCCATGGGGGGAAAGACAGCCATGAAAATGGCCCTGATGTACCCGAAAAGGGTTAAAAAATTAGTTGTGGCAGATATCGCCCCCAGGGCATACCCGGTGCACCATCAAACGATCCTGAAAGCACTGAATGCCGTAGATCCGGAAAAATTGAAATCGCGGAAGGAGGCAGAGGATATACTGGCCCAATACATTGCTGAGAGAGGTATCCGGCAGTTTTTGCTGAAAAACCTGACCAGGTCGGAGGGGGGATTCGCCTGGAAGATCAACCTGCCCGTGATCACGCAACAAATAGAAAATGTAGGTGAAGCCATCGATTCGGAAAAGCCTTTCGAAAATCCCGTATTGTTTATGGGAGGGGCCAATTCAGATTATATCCAGGAAAAGGACAAGGCCGATATCGAGAGGATCTTTCCGGAAAATCACCTGGTTTACATCAAGAATGCGGGCCACTGGCTGCATGCCGAGCAGCCAGATGCGGTAGTGGCCACTTTGAAGGCCTTTCTTGACGCTTAGGTTCTTTTGTCTGAAAAACATCCAGCAAGATCGGAAATGCGCCCAGGTCTGTGTTCAGACTGCCGCGGGTGCCGTATCTTCTCCGTCATTGCGAGCACAGTTGGTCCCTGAGCCTGTCGGACTTCGGCAGGCTCAGTCTAAAAAGGGAGCAATCTGAATCGGAGCAGCAGCATTAATCCATCGGGAACTGGGAATAGGATCGAAAGGGTATCCACGTACCCGTTCAGACTGCCGCGGGAGCCAGGTCGTTTTATGAAATTCTGTAATGTTCAGGCTGGCCCCCTCGCAGTGACGCCAGAACCCGTCATTGCGTGACCTAACGTTTTTAGACGCAGCAATCGGGATGACGATGGGTACTTTGCAATATAGAGGTGTTCGTTGTATCAGGATTATGCCTTGAAATCAACTATTATTTCTTTAATTATCTGTTCTTTTGCATCAAGGCAAAAGAACCAAAAAATCAAGACAAAAAAATCCTTCCCCTGTAATCCTGCCGCACCCCCGGTTTTTTGTCGGGCCTGCACTCTTTGTGTATTTAAATGTCAATCTTCATTTTCTTGACCCATCATCCCCCGAATTTTCTCCACAAATAAAGGAACAAGGTCAACAGCAAACTAAGCAGAATGCTTGTTCCCAGGGGAAAATAAAAGCTAAAGTTTTCTTTTTTAAACACCATGTCTCCGGGCATCCCCCTGAAACCGGGGTATTTATTCAGGCCCCAAAGCAAGAGTCCGCCGAGAAGCAGCAGGAGACCGGTAAAAATCAGTATTTTTGCCAATCCAGGTAATCCGTTTTCCATATGTCAAAAATAAAGCATTCTAAAGGAATCCTCTACCTTATCCCCAATGTTTTGGCCGCCGGTACCGCTGATGCGGTCATGGCGCCCCAGGTCAAGTCGGTGCTGGAAGCTACCCGCTACTTTCTGGTGGAGGATTTCCGCACGGCCAGAAGATATATCAGCAGCCTGAAACTGGGGGTCAACCTGGATGAGGTCCACATGGAAAAGCTGGACAAAAAGACACCTGACCCTCAGGTAAGGAAACTCCTGGATCCTGTTTTGAAAGGTCAGGATGCCGGGATAATTTCAGAAGCCGGCTGCCCGGGTATAGCCGATCCCGGTGCCAGAGCGGTGGCCCGGGCCCATGAGCTGGGCATCAGGGTAGTGCCCCTGCCCGGTCCCTCGTCTATGTTTCTGGCCCTGATGGCTTCCGGTTTTAACGGACAGTCCTTTACATTCAGTGGTTATTTACCCATTGAGCGGAAGGACCGGATCAAGGCCATCAAAGCACTGGAAATCAAAGTGATCGTGGAAAACACCACACAACTGTTTATGGAAACGCCCTTTAGAAATAACCGGTTGCTGGAAGACCTGCTGGAGCAGTTGAATCCGCAGACCCTGCTTTGCATTGCCAGTGAGCTGACAGGAGAGGGAGAGAACATACAAACCAAAAAGGTAGCGGACTGGCGTAAGGAAAAACCGGATTTGCACAAGATACCGGCGGTATTTTTGATTGGAGCGTCTTAAAGGAAGACCGCTACCGGGTGAAGTAGGTCACTTCACCCTGCTATCATTGCTATCGTAAAAAGAAAAAAGCCGCCAAAAAGCCATTTGCAATGGCTAAACGTACATGTTTCCGGGAAAGATTTTTAAACGGTATGTCCAATGGATGCGGCATTACAAATGCCTCGCTGGCGTTAAAAATATGATAAAAGGGATGTAGTTGCACACCCAGCCAAGGAGAGCTTCCGGATTTAATCACGTTTTTCGCTTTGTCTTAATAAAAGGGATGGTCAGGGTTCCGGTCGGAAAACCAATTAAAAACTCTTTCCCAAACTAATTCCTCCCCAAAGTGGAATAAATTTTCGGAATCCTTCATTATTGAAATCAAGCGAAATAAAGGGTGTATAGCCTATCCTGAAAAAGAAGCCACCCTCAGGTTTTTGGTACCTGTAGCCTACCCTCAGGGGTACCACCGCATCCAACGTAACTTTATCTCTGAATTGTGAAGTATTCTGATTTTGTTCACCGATTACCGTTAAATAGGTCATAAAGCCAGTACCTATTTCCAAATGATGGGAGGACCTGCCAAATAGGGCGGTAATTTCTAACGGTAATGTGGGAAGCCAATGGACCGATTTGGATGTATTGTAAGGCAGCTCCGATCGGTCGTCTCGTCACATCGAAAAACCAGCACTGGCTGACAACTTAAGTTTTCCTTTTTGGTGAAAGATACGGGCATAGTTGGCCGCATATCTCCCCGCATTGCCTCCTAATTCAGCGTATACAGCATTTTTTGCAGTAAATGCCTCAGCTTCGGTTTGGGGAAAGCCTTCAACGACAAAGGCAAGTGTTAGCAATAGGAGAAAAAGTCGCATTTTGAATTTAACAAGACGAAAATTGCCCCCAGAGCCTTGGGCTTTTTCTGAATTCACTGTGTAAAATTGCTTCATGATGAGTATTTTTATAAACTTAAAACTTTAATTCTGAAGTAAAACTAAAAGCCCAATAAAACAAATGGATCGACTTGATTTTTAGGCATATTATAAAAAAACCAAGGTGATTTATTATTATTTTATTCAAATAGGAACAATATAATTTTTAATTGAGTATAAATCTATTCATTCCAATAATTACAACGTTGATACCCTGATATATGCGGCATGAATCTGTTGAACATCTGGGTAATACGGTTCTTTATTAGTTTTAGGCCCATGCAATGCCGGATTGCATTAGAAATGCGTAAATGGATAAGGATTTTTGAAAATGGATGTTCATAGCCAGTGCAGATGGTTCTTGGTCGGTACCATCAGGTTGACATCATCGAAAATACAAGGGTGAGGAGGCATACCCACCCAGCCAGAGATAAAATTTTACATTCAGCGAATGGGTGTAATTTTCGCTTTTTTTGCAAACCTATTTTAAATGGTTCTAAGGTATAGGAATCGGCCTGGATAAAAAATATCCCGCCGTTCCAGGGCTTACGGTTTATCGGCTATCAATTTACGATGGGCTTACACCCATCGCTTTGGTATTTCGCACTTGCAGGGCTTGATCCAATTTTTATTGCCTAAAAGGTTGATTTACCAGCCTGCCTGAATCCGATGAGTCCCGTAAAGGGAAAGTGGGTTACCTAAAACAAAAATTCCGAATACAAGCTTCGCTTTAACATCCCTGCAAATTTAAAATTCATTTTTAAATTTGCAGGGATAAATGTCATTTCCAACCACTTTTTAAAGGGCCTATCAAACTATTTCCCTTTCCGGGCTAAACCGGCATTTAATTTCGGGGGCTAACATGCATGGTACAGAAAAAGTTAGTTGGTGTTTCTCAAGACTTTTCTATATTTAAGGAAGTTAAATCCGCCGACTAAAAGGGAAGTAACCGCAAGGGGTGTGGGTAGCAAGTAGTTATGCTGCATTTTAAATTCTCAAACCGGAAACTTTTACTTACCTTTAACGTTAGTAACGTGAAACAGAATACCTAGTGATAAAATCTTTTGGAGACAAGGAAACCGAAAAAATCTGGGATGGCATGCAATCCAGAAAGCTACCCGGAGAAATACAAAATGTCGCAAGAAGGAAATTAAGGATGATTAACAACGCCCAAATCATCGATGATTTACGTATACCTCCAGCAAATCACTTGGAAAAGTTAAGTGGAAAATTGGAAGACTATTATAGCATAAGGATTAATAAACAATGGAGAATCATCTTCAAATGGGAAAATGATACCGCTTTTAAAGCACAAATTGTAGACTATCATTAATAAAGTGTAAGAAATGGAAAAATTAAAAAATATACATCCAGGGGAAATACTAAAGGAAGAATTTTTAATCCCGCTTGAAATAACTGCTTACCGGCTTTCCAAAGAAACATTTATCCCCCAAACCAGAGTAAGCGAAATCCTAAAAGGAAAACGTCGGATAACGGCTGATACTGCTTTGAGACTCTCAAAATTTTTCGGGACCTCAGCTAAGTTCTGGCTAGGGCTCCAGGACGATTTCGATCTGGAAGAAGAGAATATTTCAAAACAAACTGAACTTGATAAAATAAAGCAGATTGGAGATCACGCAGCATAACCTTAGCTTGGGGTCAGCGGGCGGTTCCCGGGAAAATATAAGTTCAGTACTTTAATATTGATCAGTCAAGGGAGAAAGATAACGGCTTCAAAAGAACCCGCCGCCCACAAGCCCTGACCGTTAGTGTCAATGCAAAAAAGGAAAAGAGCCCCCGAAAACGAGAGCTCTTTAAAAATCTTATACTTGATTACGTTATCAAATGATTATATGACGTATCTCAAGACATAATAGGTTCCATTGCTGTGATTGTTGATCCAATAGACGACGTAGCTACGTCATTCTATTTGAAGTACGGATTCATTGAGCTGCCAGATTGCGGAAAAATGTTTCTTCCAATGAAAACAATTGTCCAATTGTTTTAACTTAAGCCAGTTGCCAACACCGGCGATGGTTCGTGCCCTGCGGGACAAACACCATAACCTGGACCGTTAATCCTCCCAAAACGACATTCAACAACGAAAGATCCCATTCTTTCAGGAAAAGCAGATTCGAGTTTCAACAAGATCCCTACCTGTGCCCTTTCATTCAGCACAGTGCAGGATGGTTCCTCTTGGGTCCTATTGTACTTTTAACCTGGATTTAATTGAACATGGTTTACCCACAAGGTAAGCTGCCCCACATCAGAAGGGAAAAGTTTGGTGTGTAAATACTGGCGAATTACCTTCTGATGCTTATCTTTAACTGCGGTTGCCAACAAAGGCAACCTTATTTTGTTAGATAGCCAAAACACCTGCCCTGAATGAAAGTCGGATTATTTATTCCCTGTTACGTAGAGCAATTTTATCCCAATGCGGCCATTGCCACGCTACAAGTACTGGAAAAGGCAGGCGTAGCAGTGGAATACCCCCTGGAACAAACCTGCTGCGGTCAGCCCATGGCCAACTCGGGATACCAACAGTACGGGGAGGGTGCAGCCAGATTGTTTCGCAAAAATTTTGAAGATTATGATTACGTGGTTTGCCCTTCCGGTAGCTGTACCCTGCATGCCAAGGAACATATTCTTTCAGACAAAGAAGATGAACCAAAAATATATGAGTTGTGTGAATTTCTTACCGATGTACTGCAGGTAAAAACCCTTGATGCCAGCTTTCCTTTTCGAGTTGGTCTGCATGCCAGTTGCCACGGATTGAGAGGTCTTCATTTGGCCAAACCTTCCGAACTGATGATTCCGGAATTTAACAAGCCCCTGAGTTTACTGGAAATGGTAAAAGACATTGATCTGGTTGAGTTGACAAGAAAGGACGAATGCTGCGGATTTGGAGGTACTTTTGCAGTGTTTGAGGAGGCAGTTTCTGTAGAAATGGGAAGAGACCGGATCAAAGACCACGAACAGCAAGGGGTGCAGGTAATTACTGGCGCAGACATGTCCTGCCTCATGCACCTGGAAGGCCTCCTTCGCAGGGAAAAGAAACCCATCAGGGTCATGCACATTGCTGAGATCCTGAATGGACATTCACCGAAAAATTAAAGACCGATACCAAATGAAACTCCCTCAGACCCACGCTGCCGCAGCAGCGGACTTCCTAAAAGATACTGAAAGGAGCCATTGGCACGACGATACGCTCTGGCATGTCAGAAGCAAGAGAGATGCCACGGCGGAGAAGATCCCGGAATGGGAACAGCTCCGTATGCTGGCTTCCCAGATCAAGGACCATGTACTCTCCAATCTGGATAACCTGCTGGTTCAGTTTGAAAAAAATGCGAAAGCCAATGGCATAGAAGTGCTCTGGGCAAAAGATGCACAAGAGCACAATGAACACGTACTCCGTATTCTGCAAGAAAACCAGGTGAAGCAGCTCGTAAAAAGCAAGTCTATCCTGACAGAGGAATGTGGCTTGAATCATTTTTTGGAAGACAAGGGATATGAGGTGGTGGATACCGATCTGGGAGAACGAATCATACAGTTTAACAAACAGGTACCCAGCCATATCGTGATGCCGGCCATACACCTGAAGAAAAAGGAGATCGGCGATATTTTTCACAAGCACCTGGGTACCGATGCGGGAGCCGACGATCCCCAGTACCTGACCGAGGCAGCCCGGCAGCACCTGAGGCAAAAATTCATTCAGGCACATGCGGCGATCACCGGCGTAAATTTCGGCATCGCTGAGACGGGTGGCTTTGTGGTCTGCACCAATGAGGGCAATGCCGACATGGGTACCCATCTGGCTGACATCCACATTGCCTGCATGGGCATAGAAAAGCTGATACCCAGGGCGGCCGATCTTGGGGTCTTTCTGCGCCTTCTGGCCAGGAGTGCTACCGGCCAGAGCATCACCAATTACAATTCACATTTTCACCGACCCAGGAAGGATAAAAAAATGTACCTTATCCTGGTAGATAACGGAAGGACCAAACAATTGGGCAGGGAGGATTTCAGGAACTCCCTGAAATGTATCCGCTGTGGGGCCTGTATGAATACCTGCCCCATTTACCGAAGGAGCAGCGGATTCAGCTACAACTCCACTGTACCTGGCCCTATAGGTTCCATACTTTCGCCCGGTATGGACCTGAAAAAACACAGTACCCTGCCTTTTGCCTCCACGCTATGCGGATCTTGTTCGGATGTATGTCCGGTAAAAATCAACATTCACGAGCAGTTGTACAAATGGCGGCAGGTCATCACAAAGGAAGGGCCCTCAGAACCTTCAAAAAAATGGGCCATGCGCTTTGGTGGGCAGGTAATGTCCAAGCCCAGGCTATTTGATTTGATGGGCAAAATGGCCAGGAAGTCCCTCTCCATCAGCCCCAGAGGATTTGTTTACAACAGTTTCAATGCCTGGGGCAAACACCGGGAGCTTCCGGAAGTCCCCAAGGAAAGCTTCAAGGACTGGTACCAAAAAAACAGGAAAAAATGAGCAGTAAAGAAAGCATTCTGGCAGCCATTGCGAAAAATAAACCTGATCAGCTTCCCCTCCCGGAGCATCCGGAGTATCCCGTTGAAGGCGACCTGGTGGAGCAGTATAAAAACAGCATCAAATCCAACGGTGGTCAGGCCCTGGAGGTAAAAAACGTAGCCGAGATCCAGAGCTATCTAAACATGCATTTTCACGACAGCCAAATGATGCTTTCCCTTTCCTCTGCCGTGGAGGGGAATTTTGACATAGAACTGGCGGAAGATCCTCACGATCTGGAACATGTAGAACTGGCCATTCTGGAAGGAGAGTGGGGAGTAGCAGAAAACGCTGCCATCTGGCTTCCCGAGACGCGGTTGAAGCACAGAGCCCTCCCATTTATTGCCCAACACCTGATCGTTTTGTTGAAAAAAGACAGGTTGCTGGGCAATATGCATGAGGTATATCAATCGATCAATATTTCGGATTTTGGATACGGTGTGTTTATTGCCGGACCATCAAAGACCGCTGATATAGAACAGTCACTGGTGATCGGAGCCCATGGTCCCCGCAGCATGACTGTTTTTCTGATGGATTAAGCGGAGAAGGAATCCTGAAGCGCCTTTTCGGTGGCTTCCAGTTGCTCTCTGACTTCCACAATACTTTCCCATTCGCGTCCTGCCTCGCCGTACTCAATGCCACACCAGGATCGGTAGCCCGCTTTCAGTACGATGCGCATCATTTTTTCGTAATCGAGGGGATATTGGTTACCTTTGCCATCCCAGACAGTCGTTTTTACACTTACACCCTGGGCATAGGGCATCAACTCTTTAACCCCTTTGTAAGAATCATAGGAAATGGGATCACCATCGTTGGGGCTGATCTGAAAATTGCCAAAATCAGGCAAGGTACCTGCTTGGGGATGATCGGCAGCCTTCATTACCCCAGAAAGCCATTTTCCATTGCTGGAAAAACCGCCGTGGTTTTCTATGGTGACGCCGATGTCCATGGTGTCGGCAAATTCGCAAAGTTGTCTCAGGCCATCCGCTACGAGTTTCTGGGATTCGCTGAATGCTTTTTTATCCTTGCTGTATGCTACGGATGAATATCCGTTTACCCGAATGGCATGGCAGCCCAGAAATTTAGCTGCTTCCACCCATTTTTTGTGGTTTTCTACCGTCTCCTTTCGCTCCGCCTCATCAGCAGCGCCAAGCTGTCCTTCCCGGTCACACATGATCAAAACCGAGGTTACGCCCTCGCCTTCTGCCCGGCTTTTCATTTCCCTGAGGTAGCTCATGTCTTTGGCCTTGTCCATAAAAAACTGGTTGACGTATTCCACCGCATGGATTCCGTGCTTTCTGGCCAGTACAGGGAAGTCCAGGTGGTCCATTTTATTGGAAAAAAGCAGCTTATTGACCGACCATTCGGCCAGGGATATTTTGTAGAGGGAGGCTCTTGGCTGGAGGGAGAAGGCCTGATTTCCCAAGCCCAAACCTAAAAAAGCGGTGGCTATGCCGGTTTTTTTGATAAAATCTCTTCTGTTGTGCATGTTTATTGAATAATTGATAGTAACTGATAAAACAGGAAGTCAAGATACTACTTTTATTTTTCAACGACAATCCCGGAATAGAGGTGATCATTAGGGAGCCAGCCAATTGTGGGTCCATTTATCTCCTGATTTTTTGAAAATTGCCCGCAGGTGGCGAATCCCGTCCAGTTGCAGGCACTCGAAGATTTCCGGTCGGATTTCCAGGACCACAAATTGACTATCCGCCTTACCGGTATCCCAGCTATGTGCCTCTTTCGGGTCATCGATTGCTGTGCCGGGAGCAATTGTGGCCTGGTAGGATTTTTCGGCCTCACCCTGCACCTTCGCCCAATGTATCTGGCTGACCTCATCCTGGTGATGAATGACCGCCCGGCCCTGTACCTTTACCTGACAGCGCTTATTGGGATGGTAAAACAACAGACTGAGTGCTGGATTTTTTCTGAGTTGATGGACCTTATGGCTTCGGCTATCCGTATAGCAATAAAAGCGCTCCTGTTCGTCCAGGTCCCGCAATACCAGGTAGCGCAGGCCGGGATGGCTTCCCGAGAGGGTAGCCATGCTGACAAAGCGAAAGGGGTGCTTTTGGTCAAGTGTTGCCCGGCGCAATTCCCGCATCAGGGTACTCTGGATTTCTTCCAATGCATCTGCCTCTGAGAAAAGCATGCTATTTTTGTTCATCTGTAAATGTGGTTGATACGAATGGCATTCAGGATGGCCAGCAGAGCTACACCTACATCCGCAAATACGGCTTCCCACATTCCGGCCAGCCCCCAGGCGCCAAAAATCAAAACCAGGATTTTAACCCCGAAAGCCAGGCCAATGTTTTGCCAGACAATTTGCCGGGTGGTCCTGCCTATGCGGATCGCCAGCGGTACTCTTGAAGGTTGGTCGGTCTGGATCACCACATCTGCCGTATCTATGGCCAGATCGCTGCCCATGCCACCCATGGCAATGCCTACATCGGAAGCGGCGAGTGCCGGCGCATCATTGATGCCGTCGCCCACGAAAGCAATCACCGATTCAGGTTTGCGTTTCAATTTTTCCAGATAGGTAAGTTTTTCTTCGGGCAGGAGGCCGCCGATGGCTTCTTTGGCGCTGAGTGTCTGTCCGAGGCGGTCTGCTACCTCCGGTTTGTCTCCGGAAAGGATGATCAGATCAGCAATACCCAGCTGTCTCAACTCATGGAATGCTTCGGCCGCATCATTTTTGACCTGGTCTTCAAGTGCAAAAAAACCACAAAGCAGCCCGTCTACAGCACAGGCAATCGTGGTTTTCTGGGCTGCCGGCAGCTGAGAAAGTCCTGAGATATGCATTCTTTCCATAAAAGCCTTGTTGCCAACAAGGACCATTTTCCCTTGTACCCGGCCTTCGAGACCCAGCCCGGCATGCTCTTTCAATTCACTGACCGGATAGGTATCTTCTCCCAGGTAGTCCACAAGTGCCCTGGCTATGGGGTGGTTGGATTTTACTTCCAGAGCGGCAGCCAATCGCATCCAGTCTGTATCAGCCGCTTCCAGGTTTTCAACCTTGCTTACTGAAAAAACGCCTTTGGTAAGTGTGCCGGTTTTGTCAAAAACCACTGTGGTCAACCGGGTGACCAGGTCCAGGTAATTAGACCCTTTGAAAAGGATGCCCTTTCTTGATGCCGCACCGATGCCGCCGAAATAGCCCAGGGGTATGGAAATCACCAGGGCGCAGGGGCAGGAAATGACCAGAAAAACCAAAGCCCGGTAGAGCCAGTCGCTAAACTGGTAGTCAGACACAAAAAAGTAGGGCAATACCGCCAAGGCCAGGGCCAGATAGGTAACAATAGGCGTGTAAACCCGGGCAAACCTGCGGATAAATGCTTCTGTTTTGGCTTTATTGGCCGTGGCCTGTTGTACCGTACGGATGATTTTGGAAAGGGAGCTTTCCTGGAACGAACGGGATACCTGTATGGTCAGGAGGTTTTCGAGATTGACCATTCCTGCCAGGACTTCTTCTCCCGGCTGGTAACAGGCAGGCATACTTTCTCCGGTAATTGCCGCTGTATTAAAATTACCGGCTTCCTCCTGCAATATGCCGTCCAGGGCCAGCCTTTCACCGGCCCGGATTTCCATAATTTCCCCTACCCTTACATTCTCCGGTTTTTCCCATACCCGTTTTCCATCACGGATTATCCTGGCCCGGTCCGGCCGGATGTCCAGCAGTGCCTGGATATTTCCTTTCGCCTTGCTTACAGCCTGGTGTTGCAGCAATTCGCCTACTGTATAAAAGAGCATCACCGCTACCGCTTCCGGATATTCGCCGATGGCAAAAGCTCCGAGCGTGGCGATACCCATCAGAAAAAATTCGGTGAATACTTCTCCCTGCCGGATCATTTCCCATCCTTTTTTCAGTACCGGCCAGCCTACCCATATGTATGCCAGCAGGTACACCGGCACCCACAGACTGATTCCGGCAGTGTGGACAGGGAAAAAATGCTCGCCTGCGACCGCGATTAGCAATGCAATCAAACTTATGATGCTGCTTCCCCAGGTATTGCGGATACCTGTCCATCTGGCAGCACTTTTCGTTTTTTCTGTTTGTGATGAATCGCAGCAGGAAACTTCTGAGGAATTGGCTTCCATTTTCTAAGGAATTTATTTCTGGTCAAATGTACAATTAAAAACCATGCACAGAAATTGCAAAAAGAAAGCCCCGCAAGAAGGCTGTACAATTACCTGGCCTCCGGGCTGTCATCTTTATTTCCCAATTTGACTTTCATTTTTCCGCAGGTGCTGTCGGGGTTGTTGCGGTAATAAACGTAGGAACGCAAGTCCAATTTTGCGACGCGAAAGTGCCTGGAAGCCCAATCGTAAAAATCGGCATCAGCACCATAGCCATCAGAAAACTTCCGCTGCTCAAATACCTCCCGCTTTCCAAATAAAGTCGCAAACAATATACAGTCATCTACATGGACCAGTCTGCCGGTCTGGTGCCTGTCCGGCACAAAGTAGTCTTCAGGCCCGTTGATCACGGTTTGGGTGGTGGAGGCAATCAGGTCAAATTTTTCCATCTGGCTCCTGCAGTTTTGCAGGTGATGGGGCAGGTATTCGTCATCCGCATCGAGCACAGACAGGTATTTCCCCTTGCTCACAGCAACCGCCCGATTGATGGCCTGGGACTGGCCTTTGTTTTCCTGACGCATAAAAAGGATACGACCTTCATGTTTCCGGCAGAAGGCTTCGAGCTGCTGTCCAGGATCATTGGTGGAGCCATCGTCTACGAGAACAATTTCGAGATTTCTTAATGTCTGCTGAAAAACGGAATAAATGGCTCTTCTGAGTAGCTGGAACGGGGTATTGAAGGTAGCGATCAATACAGAAACTTCAGGTACCTTTGACATCACGTCTAAAATAACCATCAATTTCAAAAAAAAGTTACCGCTATCCGTCGTTTATGCCTGAAAAATAAAAAAGGCCCTATCGAATGACAGGGCCTGGACTCTTTCCGGTAATTGCGGATTAATTTTTAGAAAGGTATGATGCTACTCCCTCTCTGCTGGCCGTCATGGCTTCTTTTCCTTCTTCCCAGTTTGCCGGGCAAACTTCTCCGAATTTTTCCACATGCCTCAACGCGTCGATCAGCCGGAGCATTTCATCAATGTTTCTTCCCAATGGCAGGTCATTTACGGTTTCATGTCTGATGGTGCCTTCCTTATCTATAAGGAAAGTAGCCCTGTAGGCCACAGGAAGCCCTTCGTAGGTCAGTTCTCCCTCTTCATTGTAGTTCCAGTCACCAGCCAAAACGCCGAAATTATGGGCGATGGTCTTTACCGGGTCGGCTACAATCGGATAAGTTACTCCCTGGATTCCACCTTCTTCCTTTGGCGTGTTCAGCCAGGCCAGGTGAGACTCCTCTGTATCACAGGAGGCGCCCACTACTGCCACCCCTCTTTTTTCGAAGGCTTCCAGCTTTTCCTGAAAAGCAAGAATTTCCGTGGGGCATACGAATGTAAAATCCTTGGGATAGAAAAAGAAAACAACATCCTTATTTCCAATGTACTGCTCCAAAGAAAAGTTTTCTACTATTTCTTCTCCATCCACTACAGCAGGTGCATTAAATAAAGGTGCTTTTTTTCCAACTAATGACATAAAATAGATTTTAATGTTTACAGATAATTTAAAGAGTGGTTATAGAAAATTGTATGGTTTTTTTTCTAATTTCCAACGATACTTCTTCAACTACCCGGATTGATTTTTAGTTCGGCTATACCGGGATATCCGAAAATTATTTCAAACCGCAAAATTAGTGAATATTTAGGGAGTTTCATATGGATAGTGCTTTCATTTTTATAAATTAACATTTTGATAACTGTGTTTGTCCGACAATAGGCCTTCAAAACTAAGCGACCATATGATTAAGGTTTTATTTATTTGCCTGGGAAACATCTGCCGCTCGCCATTGGCTGAAGCCTTATTTACCCATAAAATTTCCGGTAAACCCTATAGAGACCTGATTGTCGCCGACAGTTGCGGTACTTCTGACTATCATATCGGCGAACTCCCCGATGAACGCGCCCAGGCATGTGCCAGCGAAAATGGAATAGCCATGAAGCACCGCGGACGCCAACTCCACCGTACAGATTTCAGGGATTTTGATTACCTGGTGGCCATGGATCATTCGAATCTGGAAAACATCAGAAAGCTTTCCGCACAGATAAATCTTCCTGCCAGAAATCTCCATCTGATGCGGGAGTTTCAGGAGAACCCGGAGTTTCCAGACGTTCCGGATCCCTACTATGGAGGAGCAGACGGATTTCAAAAGGTGTTCGATATACTGGATGAATCCCTGGACGGATTGATCCGGGAGCTTGAGACCAAACACAAGCTCAATGGAAGCGCCTGAAGAACTATTTGACCACATATCCCTGACGGTTTTTGGCGGAAACAACCGCATCCTGAACTATCGCCTGGTCGCCGCGGGCAACATGAATCAGGCGATATACCTGAATACAGAAAAAGGATCATTTTTTTTAAAGACCAACTTTGAAGAAGACAGCGATATATTTCCCAGAGAACGTGAAGGCCTGAGCTGGTTACGGGACAACTGCAGCCTCTACGTGCCGGAGACGCTGGCGCAGGGGCAATTTGAAGACAGGCATTACTTGCTGATGGATTGGATCAGCAGTGCCTTCCCCAAACCGGATTATTCCAGCAGGCTGGGAGAGGGCCTGGCCGAACTGCACATGTGTACCAGCAGGCAATTTGGCCTGGATAAAGACAATTATATAGCGATCCTTCCCCAAAAAAATAGGTGGACTGATTCCTGGCCCGCATTTTTCATAGAAAACCGGCTGGAGCCCCAACTGCAGTTGGCCCTTTACAAGGGTCTGGTAGATCAGGATTTTCTTCGGTATTTTCGGTCCATATATGAGCGATTGCAGGAGTTTTTTCCATCCGAAAAACCGGCACTGCTGCATGGCGACCTTTGGTCCGGGAACGTGATGACAGATGCCAGCGGATTGCCGGCGCTCATTGATCCGGCAGTATATTTTGGACACAGAGAAATGGACCTGGCCTTTTCCCGCCTGTTTGGAGGATTTACTTCCGGGTTTTATGAAGCCTATCAGGCCGTGTTTCCTCTGGAACCGGGCTTTGAGGAGCGAATGCCGGTCTACAACTTATATCCCCTCCTGGTTCACCTCAACCTGTTCGGAAAAGCCTACCTATCAGGGATACAAAAGACATTGAAGCGCTTTGCAGGCTAAGCTTCCGGAGAATATTCCTCATAGACCCATTGTATCAATTCCGGACTATCTTGTTCGAGAAGAAGGTTTTCAGCCACTTTCCGATAATGGGTTCGCTCGGCATCCGTAGGATTTTTCACCGTGATCATTTTCAGCCCGGCCTTGCTTTTCACCCTGAATATTTCCCGGAAGGGTTTTGCCAGTTGCTCCGCTGTCACCGGAATGTCATTGATTAGAATAGAAATATGGGCGGCGGATGCCTGCACCAACTGTATGCGCCAATTCAATTTTTTGGCCACCTCATAAATCATTTCAAAATGAAAACTCCCGATCATGGACAGGTCCAGAATGCGCAGTTCGATAAGGGTGAGCTGACTTTTAAAAATGGTGATGGGTATTCTGGGCGCCTGCCCGAAAGAACCGATTACCGTACCGGGCGCATCCGGATTGACAAAGGATTTCACGTATAAGGGAATGCCATGTTTGGCCAGGGGTTTGATGGTTTTCGGGTGGATCACTTTCGCACCGTAATAGGTCATTTCAGCGGCCTCTTCAAAATCCAGGTATTCAAACTTGACTGCATCCGGGAAAATATCCGGGTCTCCATTGAGTATTCCGGCCACATCTTTCCAGATGGTGACCGCTGAGGCACCCAGGCTTACACCCATGATGGCAGCAGTAAAATCCGACCCTTCCCTGCCCAGCGTGGTGGTATTTCCCAGTAGGTCTGTACCTATGAAACCCTGTGTCACTACCGGATATTTTTCCAGTTTGGGAAACAACGCCCGCCGGCAGTACTGCATGGTGAGCGCCCAGTCTACCTTGGCCATTTTGGTTTGCGAGTCCGTCCGGACCAATTCGCGGGCGTCCTGCCAGAGACAGGCCAATCCGGATTCACAGAGGTATTCCTGTACAATACGGGTAGAAATCAGTTCGCCGTATCCGATCACCTGATCGTAGAAAAAGTCACTGTCCTCTTTGATGGCGAGGTTTTCCAGCGTTCTGCGCAACTGGGCAAATTGGTTGTCCACCCGGGCGAATATGCCATGTCCCGGCTGAAACAGACCCCTGCAGATATCCTCATGAAAGTCCAGCAACTGGATCAATTCCTTGTCAAAACTTTTCTGCTGCAGGGCCAGATCGATGAGGTTTTCCAGCCGGTCGGTTGTATCTCCTGCTGCTGAAATGACCATGACCAGTCCATTGGTCCAGCGCTTTTTTAACAGCGCAGCAATATTTTTGATGGCCTTGGCATCTTTGATAGAGGCCCCTCCAAACTTATAAACCAGGGGTTGAATCATGAAAAATGGTTAGAAAAAGGGAATAAATTGATGATAATGAATTACCTTCAAAGGTATGAAGACACAGCCTTACAAACAAGATACCGGAAACCTTGCTTATAAAGTAGGGGTCACTTTGGACAGGTTTATCAAAAGCAAACAGGCCGACTTCCCCTATGCTACCGGTGAGCTTTCTCAGATTTTAAGGGATATCGCCCTGGCATCAAAGATCGTTTCCAGAGAAATAAGCCGGGCGGGACTTTCGGATGTGACCGGAGCCTTCGGCCAAACCAATGTGCAGGGAGAGGAGCAGCAAAAACTGGATGTGGTAGCCAATGTGCGTTTCACCCGGGCGCTGACCAAAGGTGGCGAAGTCTGCGCCGTGGTGTCTGAGGAGGAAGATCTGGTGATTGACCTGCACAATAGCAAAGGAAAGTATGTGGTGGCCATAGACCCACTTGATGGTTCCTCAAATGTTGATGTCAATGTCTCCATTGGCACTATCTTCTCCATCTACCGCAGATTGTCTCCCGTGGGATCTCCCATTCAGGAAAAAGATGTATTGCAGAACGGTTCCGGACAGGTAGCCGCGGGGTATGTATTGTACGGCTCCTCCACCATGCTCGTATATACCACGGGTCATGGCGCCAATGGTTTCACCTACGAAAGGTCGCTGGGCGAGTTTTTTCTGTCTCACCCGGAAATGAGAATGCCAGAGGATGGTGCCATCTATACCATCAATGAAGGCCTTACTCCCCATATCAATACCAACATTCTTTCTTATCTGGAAGCATGCAAAAGACGGGGAGCTTCTGCCAGGTACATCGGTAGTCTGGTGGCAGATTTTCACAGAAACCTGTTGAAGGGAGGCATTTATCTGTACCCCGCAACGGCTCAGGCCCGGCAGGGAAAAATCAGACTGATGTATGAGGCAAACGCGCTGGCCTTTATTGCAGAGCAGGCAGGAGGAGCAGCCTCAGACGGCCGGCAGCGAATACTGGATATCTCTCCGGAGGGCCTGCACCAGCGAACTCCCCTTTTTATCGGATCAAAAAATATGGTAAAACAGTTGGAGGAAGCCCTGGGAAATTAGGCACTTACTGTATCAGCGGTATTTGTTGCGAAAATAAATCTTTAAAAGCTGGCGATCCACGATGGCAGACGAAAGGTTGTGGCTAACATCTTCCGGAGGGCTCTCGGTGAGGATCTCCTGCAGCTTCTGTTCTCCCAGATCCAGCCGGTAACAGAGCTGGAGCAATTTTTCAAAATCCCTGTTGAGCATCTGGCTGATCAGCGGGAGAATGGCTTCTACCAGTCCTTGCCGGTCCCTCACCCTGGGAATATCGGGCAACTGCAGCAGATCTGCCAGATCGGCTGCTCCGGATTGTATCTGGGAAGTGGTTTCCTTTTCGGTCACGATTTATTTTCGTCCGGCTTGTCCTCCTCCGGCTTGTCTTTATCGGAGGCATTTTTTTCAGAGGATGCTTCCAGCACTTCGGGGCATTCTCTACGGATGATATGGTACCAGCTGATCAGTTTTTTGACATCGGAGGCATAAACCCTATCGGCGTCAAATTCAGGCAGTATGTGTTTCATAAAGGCCTGGTATTCGTCCTTGTCGGCTCCTTCGAGGCCGGTGTCTCCCCCGAATTCTTCTTCGATTTTGACCAGCACCTCCTTCAGGGGAGTAGCTCCTTCCTCGGTAAGCGTGTAAATGGATATTTCGCTTAAAAGAGATACCCGCTGTGCAGCACCCACGACGAGCTTTCCCTTTTTATCATCCAGGGATTCCAAAATTACCCCGCTACGGCTTGGTTTTAATATTTTATACAGACCCGGTTTTCCGGATACGGTGGCGATGTCTTTAAACTCCATGTTTCATGTTTGTTTTCAGGCTGCAAATATAAGGTTTCCGCAGGATTGGCCAAGCGGCTCATTCTCCTTCGTAATATTCGGCTACATTTTCCTCAATAAAACCGATTAGTTCATCCCTTCCCTCAAAAGTAACGGCGGAGGTAACAAAAAATTCGGGCAATTCCACAAATAACTTTTCCATTTCATCCAGAAACTGGTGTACATTTTGGGAGGTTTTGGAATGCGACTGCTTGTCAGCCTTGGTAAATAGCAATACCACGGGCAACTGCAGTTGGCCGCACCATTGTATGAATTCCAGGTCAATTTTTTGAGGGCTGTGGCGGCTATCTATCAGGACGAAAACAGCCGTAAGGTTTTCTCTCCCGGTGAGATAGGCCCGTATCATTTTGTCCCAGTCTGCCTTTAGTTTTTTGTTTACTTTAGCAAAACCATATCCTGGCAGATCTACCATGTACCAACGGCCATCAATGTCAAAGTGGTTGATCAACTGGGTTTTGCCCGGTTTGCCTGAAATTTTGGCCAGGTGCTTGTGATTGGTCAGCATATTGATCAGCGAGCTCTTGCCCACATTTGACCTGCCTATGAAAGCAAATTCTGGTTTGTTTGCCGGAGGGCATTTCCTGTGGTCGGTGTTGCTGGTTAAGAAGCGTGCATTTTTCAACATGGCCCTTTTTTACTGCAAAGGTAAGCAATTTCTGCAAACAGGGGCCCGCCAATAAATCATTAACATTTTTCCTTTGCTCGGGTTTACTTAGTAATATTGTAGCGAAAAGATAAGCCATGTCCGTAGTTCCATACAAAGATCAAAAAGAAGGCAAAAAGCAGCAGGTTGCCAGCATGTTTGACAATATCAGCAAAAAGTACGACCTGCTGAACCATCTCCTGAGCCTGGGTATAGACATCGTCTGGAGAAAAAAGGCCATTCGCATGCTGAAAAAGGACAGGCCGGCACTAATATTGGACATCGCCACCGGTACGGGTGACTTTGCGATTGAGGCTCTTGCGCTCGAGCCTAAAAAGGTAATCGGCGTGGACATCTCTGAGGGCATGCTCCGGGAGGGGAGGAAGAAGATGAAGGAAAAGAAACTGGATCACATCATAGACCTCCAATTGGGCGATTCTGAAAAGTTGCTGTTTGAGGAAAATAAGTTTGATGCCGTGATCGTTTCTTTTGGTGTCAGGAATTTCGAAAATCTGGAAAAAGGGCTAAGAGACATGCACCGGGTATTGAAGCCGGGCGGAAAAACGGTTATTCTGGAATTTTCGAAACCCAAAAAATTCCCGATGAAGCAAGCTTATTCCTTTTATTTTAGATATATTTTACCTCAAATTGGTAAAATGATCTCTAAAGACAAGTCTGCCTACACCTATTTGCCCGAATCGGTAAAGGCATTTCCGGATGGAAGGGATTTTCTTGACGTTCTGGAGAAGGTAGGTTTCAAACAAACGCAATGCAAAACACTCACATTTGGCATCAGTTCCATATATACCGGCATAAAATAAGCCTGATAGCGTTTTTTCTGCTGATCATTCAGGTATTGCCCCTGCAGGCCCAGCAAAAAAGTCTGATCTTTAATGCCTCAGGTAGTGATGACCAGGCCCTCTCCTATGGATTTTTTCTTGCTGCCCACAACAGCAGCCTCAGGATCAAGTACTCGGACAATTTTATGGATCCCGCTTACCCGGGCTTAGAAAATGTGCGGGCCATCATGCCGGTATTTTCTCCGGGCTTTGCCCTGGGTTTTCTGGTGACAGGCAGGCTGCATGACCAGCTTAACCTGATGTTTACCCCGAAAGTGGGCTTCTACGAATACCGCACGGAATTGCAGCTTTTTACCGATGATGGCAACTCTCCCAATGGGATAGGCATCAGTACCGTGCCCCTGCTCACAGAGGAAACCCTGGTAGAATTTCCACTTTTGGTGAAATACAAGTCCGAGCGCTTCAACAATACGCGGATGTTTTTTGTCGGGGGCCTGAATGGACAGATCCGAACCAAAAACCAGGAAGAGGCCAACGAAGACCCGGTGGTCCTGAAAGGCCGGGATCTGGCAGTGGAAATGGGGCTGGGATTTGACCTCTACTTCCAATACTTTAAATTCTCCCCCGAAATCCGCTTTTCCCACGGTTTGATGAACCTGTACCAGCCCGGGTATTCCGACGAACGCCTGGCCGGCGCGATCAGTGATATCCGGCGCAAATCCATTACCCTCTACCTGAATTTTCAGTAAAACGGCCTCTAGCGTGGTAATGCGTTTTTAATCCACAGGGAAAAATTTTATATTCCCTCATGGAAAAGAAAATAGCATTCATCACGGGAGCTACCTCCGGTATAGGCAGAGCATGTGCCCGGTACCTGGCCGAGGAAGGCTTTGCCATTGTCGGTTGTGGCCGTAGAAAAGAAAGACTCGAACAACTTAAAGCCGAACTGCCTTCCGATACGCCATACCAATATCTGGTCTTTGATGTACGGGATAAGGAGGCAGTATTCGCAGCGGTGGACTCCCTTCCCAAAGAATGGCAGTCTATCGATGTGCTCATCAACAATGCTGGTAATGCTCACGGTCTGGACCCTATACATGAGGGCAGCGAAGCAGACTGGGACGCCATGATGGACATCAATGTAAAAGGACTGCTATACGTGTCCAAAAAAATCATTCCGGGAATGGTGGAGAGAAAAAGTGGGCAAATCATCAATATTGGCTCCACTGCCGGGAAGGAAGTATATCCCAAAGGTAATGTTTACTGTGGCTCCAAGCATGCCGTAGACGCCATCACCAAAGGCATGCGCCTGGACCTGAACCCCTATGGCATCAAAGTCATGGCCATCAATCCCGGACTGGTGGACACCGAATTTTCCCTGGTCCGTTTCAAGGGCGACGATGACAAGGCAGCACAGGTATACAAAGGCTTCCAGCCCCTGAAAGCAGAGGACATTGCCGATGTGGTGCGCTTTGCCATCACCCGGCCGCCACATGTGGTGCTGGCTGATGTGATTGTTTTGCCCACGGCCCAGGCCAGTACTACCTTGCTGAATAAGGATCATGAATAGGGGGCAGATTTGTTTGCTGCTGCTCTGCGGGCTGGCTTGTAACAGCGACAATCGTGGAAACCTCCGGGTTTCAGAAGAGGTATCGATTACCAGCCTGCAGGATTCGACGGCCACGGCCTTTAGGATAGATCCTCCCGATACCGGCGAGTTGGAAAGGCGGCTCATCAATTCCGGTCTGGTAAATATCCGGGAGCGCATTCCAGAGGTGTATGTGGAGTTGAAATATTCGACGGAGGATAATTTTTTCGGAAAAGACGTATATGGAGAGCTAACCCGCTGCTACATGCAGCCCGAGGTGGCGGAAATGCTGGAAGTTGCCTACAGGGAATTGAAGTCCGGAAATCCGGAGCTTACTTTTCTGATCTATGACGCAGTGCGGCCACAATCGGTGCAACAAATCCTATGGGACGAGCTGGACAAACCCGATAGCCTGAAACCCCTATATGTAGCCGATCCAAAGGTGGGCAGTCTGCACAATTATGGCGTAGCGGTGGACCTCACGCTTGCTGTGGCTGCCAGCGGGGAGCCCTTGGATATGGGCACGGGTTACGATTTTTTTGGCTATGCGGCTTATCCGGATCGGGAAGAGGAAATGTTGGCAGCCGGCAGGATAAGTGAAGAGCAGGTTGCAAACAGAAAGATCCTGAGAGAAGTCATGCTGGCTGCGGGATTTACCGGCATAGGCTCAGAATGGTGGCATTTTAATGCCTATAGCAGAAAAGTTGCCGCACAGAAATTCGAGATTGTGAAATAATAATTGTATAATCGCCCTTTAAAATAATTTACATAACCTATGCAATTCATAAACAATAAACTCAAATCCATAGGCATCATCGCTTTGGGTTTGGCCCTGATCCTCATGCCTGCCATCAGCCAGGCCCAGCAATTCCGGGCATTGGTAATCAGCAAAACCGCAGGATTCCGGCACCAGTCCATCCCTGAAGGGGTGGCTGCCATAAAAAAACTCGGCGAGAAGCACCGCTTTCAGGTTTATGCCACAGAAGATGCCGGACAGGTCAATGACAAGAATCTGGAGCGCTATGATGTGATCATCCTGATGAGCACTACCGGAACCATTTTTAATGACGAAGAGAAGGCCGCATTTGAAAGATTTGTGCAAAGCGGCAAGGGTGTGGTGGGAGTACACAGTGCTACCGATACGGAGTATGATTGGCCCTGGTATACCAAGCTGATCGGCGGGCAGTTTAACCACCATCCCCAGCAGCAGACCGCCCGGATGCAGGTCGTCAACCGGGACCATCCCGCCACCTACCACCTGAATGACAAATGGCTGCGCACCGATGAGTGGTATGAGTTCAAAAATTTCAACGAAGATGTCAATATTCTGGTCCAGCTGGATGAGACTTCCTACGAGGTAGGAGAGCGAAACGGCGATAAAATGGGCATGGGTGCCGTGCACCCCATTTCCTGGTACCATGAATATGATGGAGGAAGGGTTTTCTACACGGGCCTGGGCCATGTGGAGGAAGCCTTTGAAGATGCCGATTTCCTGGATCACCTGTATGGAGGGATCTGGTATGCAGCTTTGGGCAGGCCTTTTTAGAAACGAGCAAAGATTTACATAAAAAAACCCTCTATTGAGGGTTTTTTTATGAACCAATTTTCAGGCAGGTAAAGGTTTGTAAATTAACATGTCATCGCCCAGGTCCAAAATATCTTGGTAAGGATGGTTAGTACTTTGACGTTCCGGTTAAATACAAAAGTTTTAAAGGTCCTGAATTTATTTTTCCCAATTGCCAGTTATATCTTCCGGACCCCTGTAATTCACCAATAAGGTTTTCCATTTCTTGTAAGGAGTAGGTCCTAAGTGAAGAGACTACCCCATCCCAAAGGACGCAAATAGGAACAATTGGAATCAGATAAGTAAAAATAATTCTGCTCAATTTAAAAGGAGCGATGAATGGAGTTGTCAATAAAACGGTTATCGGCGAAAATAGCATTGCGATAATACTTGGGATGCTTCTTTCTTGTGCTTCAAACAGGGCAATACCACTTTTTGCCTCGACCGCATTTTGTAAAATTAATTTGGCATCAGCTGGCTTGAAATGATGAAACGACAGAAATAAAGTCCTAAGTCCTTTAAATTCTGAAGGGACATTTCTGGCGTCAACGGGTTTTGCCTCATAATCAAAGTTATCAGCAAGCTTTGTGCTTAGTTCAAAAGCGGTTAAATTAGGAAAATAGTCCGTCATGATAACTTTTAGCCCCGGTACCTTTTTCGTTAATTCCCTGTTCAGCCCTAAAAGCCCACCACCCCCGCCTGATCCGAGGTCAATAATTGTGTCTGTTTGGTTTTTCCTTAATAATTCTACCAGGATCGGAATAATGGGCTTATACATTCCTGACTTGTTTGATAAGAATTGTAAAAAATCAGTCAGGTAGTTTCTTAACAAAGTGGGAAACCATTTTTGGTCTTCAAACTCAAATAGATGTATCCTTCCCATTTTGGGCTGTTTTTTTTTATGATCCGCCGCTAAATAAATTGGGGTTTCCTAAGTTTTTATCTGCCTAATCATGTGTAGGTTTGCCTATCAACAATCAAGTAATGCGAGGCCCATATGGTGCCATTTATGCATCATTTGTACTTGTTTTCCTTTTTTTTACAATTGATATTGAAGATATTAAAAAATTTGGACTAAAAAAAGGTATGTACAAGTTACCATCTGAACACTTTTGCGGCAAAAGATTTGTGAATTGCGTAAGGGCAGCAGTAAACAATGTCGAAAGAAAATCACAACTTGTAGGTAGCACTGATCAGTCCGGAAACAAACTCGCATCCATATTGGGGATGATCCGCAAAGCATTTTTGTAATACACTTTTTTCAATACCTCATCCGGAAGATCCAGCCCGTACATGCGCCAGAAGGCATGGTATTTTTTGTAGTAAGGGAAGTATTCATCGGCGGTCTCCAAAACCCGGAAATAGGTATAAAATTCCTCCTTGTTGTAGGCATCTTTCCCAAACAAAATCCGGTCCTGATACTTGATGAAAAACTCCCTGGCCATCCTGGGCTGCCGGCCAAACTCGGCAATTACTGCTCCTATACCAAAATTGACATTGGGATATTGCTCCAGGTGCCTGCCTGCTTTGGCCAGGTCATTGGCCATCCAGCCCATGTGGGCATTGATAAAGGTAGTGCCGGGATGCTTGAGGAAGACATGGTGTTGTTCGGCGATGATCTGCGCGAAGGGAGCCGGATTATCGGGGCCTCTTTTGCGATTGGGATTGATTTTCAGCTCCAGCCAGCGCTCGTTATGGGCATCCATGGGTTCCCAGAAGGGAGCCGGGTCAGCCGCGTGGATCAGAACGGGTATTCCCAGTTCCCCGCATTTGGCCCAGATGGGATCCAGATCAGGATGGTCTATAGGCACTCTATTTCCATTGATATCCGTGACAGAAAGCCCCAGGCTTTTGTAAATCTTTAGTCCATTGGCCCCGTTTTTCACATCAGTTTCCAATTCAGCTACTGCCTTTTCCACCCAACCTTCACCGCCAAATCCTTCAAAGCCCAGATTGGTAAAAACGATAAAACGACCTGGAGCCACCCCATTGAACCGCCGGATCATGGAGTTCAGGTATTCCTGCGCATCGATCTCTGCCCGGCTACGGGCAAAACCCTTTCCGCTGAGGTTAACCATCGTGGCCATGTTCAACTCGTCCATTTCGGATACCAGCCTGTGGATCAGTTCTTGTGTGACGTTCCATTGGTGACTGTGGATATCTACAAAGGGAAATTTGGCCCGCATTACCGGATTTTCAGGGACTACCAGGGTGGAGGTGGGATTATATTCCTCAAAACCCATTTCCTGGGCATAAATGCCAGTCGAACTCAGACAAAAGACCAGGAATAGAAGAAAAGATAATTTCATGGGGAAGCGGTTGATATCGTTTACCGTTTGGAATAAGCAAAGATGAATAAGACCGTTAAATTAACATTCAATTCTGAAAATAAGCTGAATTTACGGTATAAGATATTGAAAAAATCTGGAATGACCGGCCAAACACCAAAAAAGCTAAAGTTTTCTTCCCCGGCAATTATTTAGGATATTTGGCCAGATTATAGGGATTTGGAAAAAAGTTCGGCAAGAATTTAAATCATGTATGCCGGAATAATCCTGAATTTTGGATGACTTATGATAAGAATATATACAGATGGGGCCTCTAAGGGCAATCCCGGAAATGGCGGATACGGAGTGGTATTGCTCTATAAGGACCTCAGAAAAGAGCTTTCAGAAGGGTACAGGATGACTACCAACAACCGCATGGAGTTGCTGGCGGTGATCAGGGGCCTGGAAGCCCTGAAAGTGGAGGGACTTCCGGTCACTGTTTACTCAGACAGCAAATATGTGGTTGATGCCGTTCAGAAAGGCTGGATCTGGAGCTGGCAGAAAAAAGGCTTCAAGGACAAAAAAAATGTCGACCTCTGGAAAAAATACATTCCCCTTCACATCAAGTACAAGCCCAAATTTCTGTGGGTGAAAGGCCATGATGGCAACAGGGAAAACGAGCGCTGTGACGAGTTGGCAGTGGCTGCTGCCAGTGGAGCAGCGCTCAAGGTGGATCAGGGCTATGAGGCGGAAAGAAATCAGGGCATGTTCTGACATGGCAAACAGCTATTTTCAATTCAAACAATTTCGCATTGAGCAGGACCGCTGTGCCATGAAAATGGGTACGGATGCCGTTTTGTTGGGGGCTTTGGCTCATCTGGATAAAACGAAAATGATCCTGGATATCGGTACGGGTACGGGAGTGATTGCCCTGATGCTGGCACAAAGATTTCCGGAGGCCAGGGTGCATGGCGTAGAGATCGAAGCGCAAGCGTTTGTTCAGGCGACGCAAAACTTCCGGGACAGCCCCTGGAGGGATCGGTTGGAGATCGATCATGCAGCCTTTCAGGACTATGCCCTCACCCGGGACCGGAAATACGATCTGATAGTCAGTAATCCTCCTTTTTTCTCCGGCCAGCTCAAATCTCCGGATACTCAAAAAAGCTGGGCCCGCCACGATGACCAACTGTCCCAAAAGGACCTGTTACTGGGAGTAGATCAGCTTTTGACCGAAGAGGGCTTGTTTTGGTTGATCCTGCCTGTCAGAGAGATGCGGCTGTTTAAAACGCTGGCAAAGCAATCAGGCTTTGTTCTTCAACAGGAATACCTGATACGGGACAGGGCAGGTGTAGATCCTCGCAGGCAAATTTGTTCTTTCGGCAAAGGAAACAGGTGCCCAAAGCCTTCTGGAGAAATTATCCTCAAGGAGGCATCTGGTGGATTTCACATCGATTACCGTAATTTGCTGAAAGATTTTCTCCTTGATTTTTGAAAGGGAGCCTGATCGGCGGATTTTAACTCCCTGAGCATGACCACCAAAGGTTTGCCGGTATAGCGCACTTCAACCAGAAGCCATGCGATAGACAGGGTTTAGCGATCCTAGGTTCGCTGCCTCCAAATGCAATGGCTCAACAATTGAATATCCGGAGTTTCCCGTCCGAATATGGGAGTATTTCCGGTTCGGTTACTTTTTTGTAAATTGGATGCCATGATTGGCATCGCTACCCACTTTCTGATCGGATTGCTTTTTGCACTGGGATCACAGGCTGCAGAAGTCCGGCCTTCCCCCAAACTGACGGTGGTGAACCTGAACATTCGCTATGACAATCCGGAAGACGGCGCTTACAAATGGGAAAACCGGATACCTATAGTGCGTTCCTTTTTTAACCAGTGCGCCCCCGATCTTATCGGTTTTCAGGAAGTAACCCAGCGGCAGCTCGGGGATTTGGCGGCCATGCTTCCCGCCTATGGTTTTGTAGGTAGGGGTAGAAACGATGGTTTGGCCGGCGGGGAATTCAACCCCATATTTTACCGCAAGGACCGCTTTGAATTGTTGGAAAATGCGACATTCTGGCTTTCAGAAAGCCCGGATGTAGCGGGAAGTGTGGGCTGGGATGCTCAGCTTCCCCGCATCGTCACCTGGGCCAAATTGAAAGATAGGACTAGCGGGAAGTTGATCTTTCATTTCAATACTCACTTTGACAATAAGGGTATGGAATCCCGTTTTAAAGGTGTGGACTTGCTGTGTGAAAAAATCGCAGAAATCGCCGGAGAATCTCCGACCATTGCTACCGGTGATTTTAACATCCGCAAAGACCACCCCCGTTATGGAAAAGAACCCTATATTTACCTCAGGGAGAAGTTAAGCGAGCGATTGCAGATGAGAAGCGCGGAATTTGTAGCGAAGAGGGTGATTTCTGACGGGGCCACCGGAAATGGCTTTGAAGAAAACTGGCAGGAGAGGCCGCCCCATGCGGTAGACTATATTTTCGTCGATCCAAACTTTCAGGTGTCTACCTATCAGGTAGAGAAAATTATCGAAAATGGTGTATTTATCGCGGATCACTGGCCAGTTGTGGCAAAAATGACACCTTGCGATCCCTGAAATGCCAGGCCTGGGGTATAGCTAAAGAAAAGGTCAAAAAGTAACATGCTGAAAATTACCAGACACAATATAGATATTGAACTTGTCCAGGGAGACATTAGTCAGCAGCCAGGCATAGATGCCATTGTGAATGCGGCCAATGCGCAGCTTGAATCTGGCGGAGGAGTAGCCGGTGCCATTCACCGGGCAGCGGGTCCCGGTCTTGCGGACGAGTGCCGCCCCATGGCTCCAATCAAGCCAGGGGAAGCTGTGATTTCAAGTGGGCAGAGGCTTCCCAATCCCTTCGTAATCCACTGTCTGGGGCCTGTATACGGCAAGGATAAGCCATCTGACCGTTTATTGGCAGATTGCTACCGGAATGCTTTGCTGCTGGCAGATAAGCAAAAAATTACCTCTATAGCCTTTCCGGCCATTTCAACCGGTATTTTTGGCTATCCGATAGCACCAGCCGCTGAGGTTGCTCTGAATACGATTTTGGATACCCTTATCGAATTAAAATTTCTGCGTAGAATAAAAATTGTGCTTTTCGATCAGGATATGATGAATGTTTTTGAGAAACAGATGGCCTTATTGCGCCGGGAATAAACAGACTAAAGATTGCTAAAAAATGAAAGCTTTGCTAATTATTGATGTACAAAACGATTTTATTCCGGGAGGATCGTTGGCGGTACCTGGTGGTGGGGAAATCATTCCGCTCATCAACGGTCTGATGGACCGTTTTGACCTGGTAATGGCCACACAGGACTGGCACCCTCAAGACCACATGAGTTTTGCTTCCAACCACAAAGGAAAACAGCCCTTTGAACAAATCGTGCATCAGGGTCTGGATCAAATCCTTTGGCCGGATCATTGTGTGCAGGGAACACCAGGAGCAGATTTTCATCCGGAGTTAAATATCAAGCCCATTGAGGCGATCATCCGGAAAGGAATGGATCCGGATATTGACAGTTACAGCGGTTTTTATGACAACGGGCATAGACGGAGTACAGGCCTTACAGGTTACTTGAAGGAAAAGGGAAATCCGGTGCTCTATTGTTGCGGATTAGCTGCAGACGTTTGTGTTTATTTTACGATTAAAGATGCCCTGAAGGAAGGATTTAAGGTCAAATTGATCGCTGATGCAACGAGGGCGCTGGATCCGACGAAATTTGCAGCAATGGAAAAGGAACTCCAGGCATTGGGAATGGAGTCCGTCGATAGCAAATCCCTTGGTTAATTCCTGAAACCAAAGTTTTTTCGGTGTTCGGGGTGGTGAGTCAGCAGTCAAAAGCTACCCGGCAGGAGTATCGCCGTTTCCTCAACCTATCTTTCTCAGGGGATATAGGATTATTCTGAAAAATTTTTGTCGGTGATTTCAATTGTCTGTTTTTTTTATTACCTTATATTACTCTAATAATCAACTAACTACATCTAGATAAGCGATACATTTTTCATACCTGAGCTAAAGCAGAGTATTATGAAAACGCCAAGTAACTCTTCGTTAAGCGCCTGCTTTTTTATGCTTATTCTGCTTACTCATCACTTGATGGTTTTTGGTCAGCGGCCACCGACTAGTGGCCCAAACCCTGAGGATTCAAACCTGACGCCCTTCGTAATTGGAGGAAGCGGTTTGTTAGTGGCGGCTGGATCTTATCTTTACCTTAAAAGCAGGGGACCAAAAATACCGGTCAGGGATAATCTTCAGGATTATTTATGGCGAGAGAACATCATGCCTACACCCGATGCACTGCACCTGATGTATGCGCTCAATCCCGGGCTTCGTGGACAGGACTTGATGCGCAAAAAAAAGAAGCTGGTCGAACCGGAATTTCCCGAAATTCCGGAAGACCTGAGAAAGGTAGCGGTTGCTGTACCCCCTCCTACCTTCATCATGCCGGAAAATTTGCAAGGATTAATAAATGAATTTAAATCCATCCTGGATGCTTTCAGTGGCATGACCTTTAAAACGACTCATCGAAATGCCCCAAAAGAGGCTTTCCTTGAGGTCCTGAATAATTTAGAGCGTTTGCTTACCGCACCGGAACGGTTGACAGAGTCCAGAAATGTAGTTAAAGACCAGTTGATGACAGATTTGATCACAGTTGCCGATCAAACGGTAGATGGTGCCATTGATACCCGGGAGTTGTCAACCGATAAACTGGCTCTTTTACAAGCCATTGCAACCGATATGGAGGATTTGTTGTATCCTGATCCCAATCCAGCTCAAATGCAAGTAGTTACCGGTAAAGGAGATGAAGAATCGGCAGACTGGGGCTTGTTCTTGGCATCTGCCGGTAAAACTTTCAATGATCAATTGATTTACAATCGCATTTCGAATGCTAAGGATGCCCGGGAAAATGCAGATCTTAAATGGTTTGCCCTTGCTGTCTATAAATATGGTGCCGATGGGGAATTAATTACCAAAGGGAGGGAGGTAGAAAATAGGTACCAAATCGCTTATGCTTCACCAGCCTTGAAAGACAGAGAAGAAAGTTTCCATACCATTCAGGGAAATGCCTCTTACGGAACGGCCCTGTTGGGTAATGGAAAATATTTTATTAGAGTGAAGGACGGCGACGAAGAAGTACCCATTCAAAACCCACTGATCCATTTTGGTCAGGCCTTTCAAAACCCGGTAAAAGAAACACACAATGAATTGACTAAGGTTATTATTTACATACTGGAGTGATTAAATTATTGCAATATCGGGCCGCATTGGTGACAGTGATGTTTGGACTGTTTGGCGGAGCTATTTCTAATTTTCTGGTAATAGAAGAATATTCTTGGCTTTATTTTGGAATAGCGAGCATACTTGGTTTGACGGTAAATCTGCTCGTTTCTTTCCTATTGAAAAGCAAATGGTCAAAGGGAATCAAAAATAACATCAAAATCGTGTGTCTCTTTTTATTCACAGCTTTGGTGGTGAATTTGTATATGCACACCAGGTTCTTTTTGGAAAGAACCTTTGCTTATAAGGATTTTAACAATGAGGTGACCTATTATGTGAAAGGAACAGAATATACAAACCTCGCCAAAACCTTTAAATTGGCCAACCCTCAGATTGAAAGTGATGCTGATCTTATCATGGAGGGTTTTGGGTCTCCTCTGGAAAAAGGTAAAGTGTGGACAGAAGCATCCATTATTGAAAGTTGGTTGAAATTAATTTCTTCCTATGCCTTATTCATCATATTTTTTGTTGCCCTTATCTCGGTTTTGATCGAAGTATTGGTATCGCAATACGGCAAAACAACTGCAAAAACAATAGAAAGCCTAACCGAAAAAACTGCCGACTCAGGATAGATGGATTCAGAGAGAAAATGGCATGGGGTTTCCCAATATCACAACTGAAATAGAAGAAAACCGATGAAAAACATAGGAACGTTCCGATTCCGGCCAATGTATTGGAGCCTGCTCCTTCTTATTTTGGCCAATTGTGAAAAATTTGATGATTTGCCTGATCCTGTTTTAAATAGGTACGATGTACCTGCGGAGGTTCTCGGGCGGGTTTTTACTGCTGACGTACCACAAAATATAAGGAATGTAGATGAATTTTTTGATAGGATTAAGGCGCAGGGGATGGTCATCCATGAAGGAAATGAACCACCGGTTATCTACAATCGGAACAATCAGTCTGGACCTGGATTTACAATAGGAAACCATTGTCTGTACGATAGTAGAAATAGGGATAATGAGGGTTTCACCTATGGCAAATATCAGGAAACAATCAGGATATATCCCGACCGAAATCAAAGCATTTTTCTAGCCGACATCGCTTATTTTTCTGTTTCGGATCCGGATTTTCCTGAATTTCCCAGAGGTCTCGATAGTGGATCCGGAATGGGGTATGTATCGGGAAATCAAGGCAGCAATTTCACCATCTTCATAAAAATCACTAATGGGAAATATGATCTTGTCGACTACAGCGCGATTTGGATCATTTCCGGAACCTACGTAGAAATTACAGGCGGTCAAAATGAGTTGACAGATGTTACCAAATGCATGATTATGCTGGAGAAAAGTGAGGACCTGCAGGATAGGGTGGCCGACAGGGGAACAATCAGGATTTTCCGGGATGATGCGCCGGAAAGGCTGCCCTGATTAAGTGGAATTAATCATGTGGGTATATAGGGAGCAGCAGGTTTTTCTGAATACGTTTTGAAAATTGCAGGTTATTTTTATTTTGACCAGACAACCAAAGCTGATGCAATATGCCAATTTTCATGGATCGGCATGACATACCGGGAGTTTCAGCAGAAGATGTGGCAGAAGCCCATCAAAAAGACCTGCTGATACAGGGAAGGTTTGATTGCAGGGCATTGACCTATTGGTTTGATGAAGAAAGGGGCATGGCTTTTTGTTTGATAGAGGCCCCGAATAAGCAGGCGGTGCAGGATCTCCATGATCATGCGCACGGGTTAATTCCCAATCAGGTAATTGAAGTTGAACCAGATTTGGTAGCGTCCTTTTTGGGTAGAATAGAGGATCCCGTAAAGAAGGGGTTATCCGGAGCCGGTATCATCAATGATCCTGCATTCAGATGCGTAATGGGCGTATTTATAGATGGATCGGCGATTTTTGAGTTTGGTAGTCATATCGTTAAAATCAAATCAAAAATCCGAAAAGAGTTTAAACGGCACATGGGTCTGGAGGTAATTCCGGAGGGTGAAGGTTTGCTGGCCTCTTTTGAATATATAGATGATGCTGTTCGCTGTGCATTATTTCTACAGGACTACTTTGATTCATCCAAAATTCCTATCAAAAATCCATTGCAAATAGGTTTGGCAGCCGGAATACCTGTTTCTGGTGATAAGAGATTTTTTGGGCCTACCGTAAAATTGGCAAAAAGATTAGGGATGATGGCCAAATCTGGTCAAGTCATTTCTTCAGCAATAGTAAGTGAGCAGTTGTCCGATATGGCTGCCGGCTCAAATACATTGCCTGAAGGCAATATTTTTACGCTAAACCCTGGGCAGGAGGAAATTTTTAATCTGCTCATTGAAATCCTTGAGGAGGATGGCTGTAATGCCGGTTTCGGCATCAATGCGTTAGCCAGAAAGACAGGTATGAGTAAGTCCAAACTCTACAGAAAAACTAAGAAAACTACCGGTTATTCTCCAAATGATTTTATCAAAGAATACCGTTTGAAAATGGCTCAAAGATTTATCAATAAACAGGATGGTAATATTTCTGAAATTGCTTATTCATCCGGTTTTAGCAGTCTTTCCTATTTTTCAAGGTGCTTTCAGGATAGGTTTGGAATTCTTCCTTCCATTTACGCCAATGCCATTGCCTGAAGCAAACGAATCGTGAATCAGGATTGAAAATTTTTGAATGAATTGTTTTAAAACCCTTACTGCTATCCTTTTACATTTGATTCTAATTGAAATTTATAACAAAGCTCAATATAATCATGGATACAGTAGCACAGAAAACATTGTATGAAAGGCTGGGAGGAAAAGAAGGAATTGCCTCACTGGTGGATGATATTGTAGAAGCCCATATGCACAATCCGGTTATTCAGGTAAGGTTCCTTCCCTACAAGGAAGATCCGGAAAACCTCAAAAAAATAAAAGGTCACCTGGTAGACTTTTTTTCTGAAGGTAGTGGCGGAAATGTAAGCTATAAAGGCCGGGATATGGAAACCACCCACAAAGGTATGAATATCAGTGAGGCGGAATATATGGCCGCAACAGATGATATTATGAATACCCTGGACAAACATGGGATCGATGAACAATCAAAAAAGGATGTGCTCGCCATAGCTTATTCCTTGAAAGAGCAAATTATGAAGTTATAGTTTTCCTTTCGGAAAGACCAGGATTTCTTTAAGGTGTATCCGGGTAGGTTCAGGTAATGCCCAGCCCTGACCTGATGGGGCATTCATAGGATCTGCGACCGGCAGCCTGCAGGGTTTAGGTATTCCCCATATTATGGGGAGTATCGTTGATCTTTCACCTTGGTCAAGATTGGTGCCATTGACTGAGAAATGATTGTTCAGTTTAAGAAATCGTGTGGGCTCTACCAGGCCCTGGCCTTTCGTTCGCCAATTGGTTCTGGCTTGACGCGCAAATACCGACAGCCTCTACCTGAGTCTTTCGTTTAATTTCCAATCTATTGAATAATAACAGCAGGTAGGGCATGGGCTTAAGAAAGGAGATGGTATCCTGTCAAACCAGTCTAAACATCCTATCAACACATCAGTGGAGGGAGATTTTGCCATTTTTAATATCAGTTTAATTTCTTGGGAATGGGTAGAAAGAAACTCTTTTTACAAAACGGATAACAAGAAGATGAATAACGTACTCACAATAACCAGGTTTTTTCTTTTATTGGGTATGACATGCTTCAGTGTCCAATCCGTAAGAGCGCAGGAAGAGCTGCCGGCACAGCATTCCTTCCAAACCCTACAATATCTACTTTCTGAGCAGGAAAACCAACCCAGCGGGGAGGAAGCCGATTTGCTTATTGAAAAGCTCGTTGATAGAATGGAATACTGGAATGAGATTTCCAGACAAGGCGACCCTGGGTGGAAGAATGAGGCGTTGAAAACCTTTGTTAATTATGGAGTGGAGGAATTGGCAGGCTTTGCATTGAGATCACCGGTGCTGGGAAGGGTTTCTTCCGTGAGGGAACCTGTAGAACGAGCCAGTGGCTGGCTTAGTGAAAAGGTAACAGCCCATTTTTTTGAGAGGGATGCTCAGGAATTTGCCCGCCAGAGAGATTTTAAGGTCCGCGAAACCTTTGAACAAACGGCTACTTCCATTGTGGAGGACCATTGTTCCGGGAATGTAACCTGTGCGGAGGCGGTGTTTGAGCAGGTACTAAATGATCGCGATGTGCAGGAGCAGATTCTTGAAGCGGATGCTTTGGGTGCTTTTGATGAAGCCCAGACGAGGGCCTATGTGAAAAATGCTCAGGAAAACTCTCTGGATAATTATGAAGGGGTCATCCTTGAAATCGACAACCTGTCGGCCACGGTCAATGCCGCGGTTTCTGATGTGAAAGCAACCGTGATCAATAATTTTCAGGAGTTAAACGAAAACCAGGAGCATATCATCAACACCACGGCCCGAATCCTGCATTACCAACAGGAAAATACCATTGCCCTGTCAAATCTTCAGGAGTTTGTGAGTGCTATTGACACCAAAGTGGATAATATCACCGCATTACAGCAGCAATCCTTATTTGTTTCCAATGCGATTCATGAGGGGATGGTGAAAATCGACAAAAGGATCATCGCTTTATCCAGGTCGTTTGAAGCGATGATTGAAGAGGAGAGAATTGAGGAAATCCATGAAATTTTCGAAAATTCACCCATCAACAAAAAGATTAAGGCACTTGAGGATAAAAATAGTGCCATAAGTGTGCTTATGGGAGAAGAGGACCGGCAGACCGTGTTGGAGAATCTGAGAGTCGTTAAAAAAAAGCAGGATATCGTCAAAGCTACTGAGCTCATAGGGCGAGTCGGAGCAGTGGGCAAGGAGGCCCTCACCGTATTTTGCCAGAGCAGGGACTGCCCCTCTGAAATTGAAGAGAGCATTAACCTGGGATTGGCACTTACCGATATAGTCGGCAATTTCACTGCCGGAAACTGGGCCAAGGCCAGCTTAACGGCCCTGGGCATATTTAAAGAGCCCCAACCAGGTCCGGAACTAAGAATGCTCAACCAAATAAGAAGGCAGCTGGAAGGTTTAGAGGCCAATATGAACCAGGGTTTTAAAAATGTACATGAACACCTGTTTGCCCTTGAAGAAAATCTGGGACAACGTCTTGATATCATTGATTTAAAACTAGATCAGCTTTCCAGGGAATTGATCCAAACCCGCCAGGATATACTACAAAGCCTAAGCAGGGTGGATACAAAATTAAATTATATCGTCAACCAAAATGAATGCATCAGGGATCTCGTTCTGGAGGTAACTCTGGAGCAAAATCAGGATCTCTGCAGGCTTCCCGCAAAGACTTTTGCCGACAGGATCGAAAAGGATGAAATTTCGGATTATGAGGATCTGGAGAATTTCTTTCGGGGTGGATCCTGTGGGAGTTGTATAGAAGCATTATCAAAGGTCAACGAGCAGTCTCGTTCGTCTTTTTTCCGGTACGCCGCGTGTAAACCGGAAGGAGAAAATAACAAAGCATCTCCCAACCGGATTTATGATTATGCCTTCAACAAACTCCTGAACGGAACAGGGACGGACAAAAATACGGTCCATTCATTACTTTATGTGCCGAAAAATATACGGGTACTTGATTCATTGAAGAATGCATTAAAACCGCTCGAAGACAGCATATCTTTCGAATTAAAGAAAGAAGACAGTCATTACCGCAATTACAGTGCGGTGCTGGATTATGCCAACTATGTGCTCACTTTATTTCCCTTTTTGGAGCCTTATGATCGTGGGGACTTGTTGAGTGCGGGGGAGATCAGAGATAATCCCGGATTCTCAAAAGAGCGTACGCGGTTCCTGATCAACCAGCTGGAAGGAACATTGGATCTCATTAACCATACCATCTTCCAGCAGTCACTGATGGCCGGAAATGGAGTATTCACTACCGTTGATCAGATGTTGGAGGAGAGTGTTTCCGGTTTTGATGATAGTGGTGTTTTTACCCTCCGGGATCTTTTTTCCCATAACCCCTATTTCAGAAAAAATTATGCCGCTCACCTGCTGGACGAAGTAGTTGGTCTTGAAAAAATAAAAGATTTGATCGATCATGATCGACTTGAAAATGGACCGCAAAGGTTAGTGATGAAGGGCTACAATATTCAAATCTTTGAGGAAGATAATACTCTTGTTTTTACTGTCAGCCTCAACAATCTCAAAGAACCGGAACAACACATCAGGTTGTTTGATGGCTATCTTCCTGTGGCGGATGGCAGGATCGATGAGGAGACCTACCAAAGAAACCTGGAATTTGCCTACCCTTCTTCCATCACCGAACTATCCAACATGAAGAATCTGGTCATCAATAGGCTGGGAGAAATGCGGATGATTGCCTCCACAGGTCCGAAAGAGACAGCGCTTTCCCCTGAAGAAATAGCGGATTTAATTGTATTGTTCAGGTAATGAACTAGGTTTCGAAAACGCAAAAAAATAACCAAAGATCATGATGCGGATATATCTCTTTTCTCTACTCCTTTTGGTAATTGGATTGTCCCTGCTTCGAAATTCAGCCACCTTTTCTGGGGAGGAACCCAGGCTTCTTAAGCAGGAGGTGCCACAGCAATTTTCCCGGAAAGAAACCAATCTGACCCTGGATCAGGACCTGGCAGATTATATCAATACCCAGGCAGGTTTGGATGATACGGATCGGGTAATCCTCATTGCGGACACAATTTTGGTTTCAGAGAATATAAGGTTGAGGGAAGTAGATGTAATCATGGTTTCCAATTATTTCGGTACCGATGGAAATCAGGTGGATGTCCTTCCTGCTCCGACAAATACAAATCGGACCGGGATCTCCGGTAAGGCTGGCAAAGAAGTCAGAATTATCGCCAAACACATCGCTGAGGTGGAATTTCACCTTCCCGGAATGGACGCAACAGATGGCAGGGATGGCAGCAATGGAAAAAGCGGAAAGAAAAGTGAAGTGAAGAAACACGGAGATGTAAGTAAGGGCACCGCTGGTAAAGATGGGCAAGACGGAGGTAATGGTGGAAAAGGCGGCCAATTGATCCTGCATGCCGGCAATGAAGATTACCAGGTACAACTTACCGCACCTGGAGGTAGCGGTGGTGCCGGCGGAAAAGGTGGTACCGGTGGGACTACCTTCATATGGGTATTTACAAAACCACCGGGGAAATCAAAAAAGCCGGAACCCGAGCGACCTGGCCGGCGCCGTGGTGGAAATGTTCAGATTCAAAGCCAGAATAACCAAAGGGCTATAAAGGCCCGGCAGGAAAAAGATGGGCAAAATGGCAAAAGGGGAAAAAATGGATTGGATGGAGAGAAGGAAACAAAAGTGTTGTCCGATCAACAATTTGCAGTAGCAGCCCGAAAGCATTTCCATCATGACCGGGAAAAATTAAACCGGACAGGCTGGCAAATTATTTTCAGGGAGCAATAGAGAATTTTTCCTTTCCGACATCGCAATGCTGCTGCATTAAAAAGCTCACGAATCCGCTGAGGTTATCAATTATAATTGATAACTTTTGACCATGATCAAGATCTTTTGGCTACCCCTACTGCTGATCCAATTTGCGCAAACAACTTAGGTCGACTGTTGTTTGGTAGGGGTACCATGCTATCATTCCTGCCTTAACCATAATCTGACAATATAACCTTGAAAATTCTACTTACAGGAGCTACCGGATACATTGCCCAACGATTGTTGCCAGCACTATTGCAGGACGGGCATGAGGTGGTATGTGCGGTTCGGGATAAAAACAGATTCAATTCAGACCGTTTTCCCTCCAAAAACCTGAGTCTGGCAGAGGTGGATTTTCTGGACAGCGACAGTCTGAAAAATATCCCTGATGATATCGATCTGGCCTATTACCTGATCCATTCCATGTCAACCCAACGTGGAAATTTTGAAGAAATGGAAGCTACCTGTGCCACCAACTTCCGAAACAGGATACAGGAAACCAGTGCGAGACAGGTCATCTATCTGAGTGGGATTGTTAATGAAGAAGAATTGTCCAAGCACCTTTCTTCACGGCAACAAGTCGAAACCATTTTATCAGATGGTGGCTATGCCCTGACTACCCTGAAGGCAGGAATTATTGTCGGATCTGGCAGTGCCTCCTTTGAAATCATCCGTGACCTGGTAGAGAAATTACCGCTGATGATCGCCCCGCAATGGCTAAAGACCCGTTGCCAGCCCATAGCCATCAGGAATGTGGTGGAATTTCTGCAAGGTGTTATTCTCAGGGAAGACACCTACAATCAAAGCTTTGATATCGGCGGACCGGATATCCTCACCTATAAAGAAATGCTGCTTCACTTCGCCAGGATCCGGGACCTGAAGCGCCGAATTCTGGTGGTGCCGGTGATGACACCCCGGATTTCCTCGTATTGGCTGTATTTTGTGACATCCACCTCCTTTGACCTGGCCAAAAACCTGGTTGACAGCATGAAAATAGAAGTGATCTGTACTCCCAATGACCTGGACAAAACCCTGGAAATACAGCTCATTGGCTATGATGATGCCATCAGGCTGGCTTTTGATAAAATCGAGCAAAACCAGGTTTTATCCAGTTGGAAGGATGCCCAAACCTCTGACTTGCTGCATAAAGGCCTGACCAGGTATATGGAAGTACCGGTAAACGGCTGCTATGTGGAGGTCCGCAGGCTGCCCATTGAAAATGAGGAGCAGGTTTTAAGAAATGTTTGGAAAATCGGCGGCAAACAGGGATGGTATTATGGCAACTGGCTCTGGGAAATCAGGGGATTTTTAGACCAATTGGTCGGCGGGGTAGGCATGCGAAGGGGCAGAAAGAGCGAGACGGAGATAGCAGCCGGTGAATCGCTGGATTTTTGGAGGGTGCTTATCGCCAGCCAGGAGCAAAAAAGACTGCTGCTATATGCAGAAATGAAATTGCCGGGAGAGGCATGGTTGGAATTCAAAATTGAAAAGGGCGAGTTGGTGCAGACGGCCACCTTCAGGCCTCTGGGGATTTGGGGAAGGCTGTACTGGTATTCCGTTTTTCCCTTTCATGGGTTTATTTTCGGGGGGATGATCAGGAATATTGTCAACAGAACTGCTTAAGTACGCTTAATTTCCTGTTTCTCAGCACCACGGGCAACCCCTATTCTGAGGTCTCCAATAAACTTTTCCTTGCGGAAGCTACTGCCTTTTCCGGGAAAAAGCGTAGATTTAGTGAGATTCAATATACTGATCATCAAAGTTTATGAGCAATACTGCGCTTATTACCGGTGCCTCTGATGGCATTGGATTGGAACTCGCTAAAATTCATGCTTCCAAAGGTGATGATCTCGTCCTGGCGGCAAGAACCATATCTAAATTAAATGAACTTAAGTCCGAATTGGAAAGAGGGTTTGGCATCAAGGTTTATACCATCCAAAAAGACCTGTCAGTTCCCAACGCTGCCAGGGAGGTATACGATGAGGTGGCAAAACAAAAAATAACCATCCAATACCTGATCAATAATGCCGGTTTTGGAGATTTTGGGTCCTTCCATGAATCTGACTGGGACAAACAAGCTCAGATGATCAACCTGAACATTTTGTCCCTGACCCACCTGACAAAATTGTACCTTGAGGATATGATCCGGCAGGGTGCCGGAAAGATCATGAACGTAGCTTCCACTGCTGCATTTCAGCCGGGTCCGCTAATGGCTGTCTATTTTGCCACCAAGGCCTATGTGCTCCATTTTTCTGAAGCCATAAATAATGAAGTAAAAGAAAAAGGGATAACGGTGACGGCCCTTTGTCCCGGACCCACGGAGAGCGGCTTTAAAGCCGGTGCCCAAATGGAGGAGAGCAATTTGATGAAAGGCAAAAAACTTCCCTCTTCCAAAGAAGTGGCTGAATTTGGGTACCTTAAAATGATGCAGGGAAAAGCAGTGGCCATCCACGGCATAAAGAATTACATTCAAGCAAATGCGGTGAGATTTGCACCCAGAGCCCTTTCCGTTAAAATTGCCAGGGCTGTGATCAAAAAAGATTAACGGCTTTAAATCGTTTATTTGTTAACCTACTCCTATAGTTCATGTTACCAAATTAGCACAAATTGGAGAGCAATTTATTTGGAAAAAATAGGTCTATTTTTTTCAGCCGTTTCTTTATACTAAACGTATATTGCTACAATTTGACAATCGATTTAACTTTAAGTTGTCAGAGAAACTTTTAAACAGCCATAAAACAAATATGAAAACAAAAGTCCCTTTGAAAAAGGGCACAACAGAAAGGGCCGGAAAAACAATGGGCCCTGTAAAAAATCTGGAATACCACCTGCACCCCGAATGGTGGAAACGGATTTTTAATGCCACCTACCTGAAAACAGATGCAGATGTGGTGGAGGACGAAAACATTACCAGATCGGAGATCAATCTTTTCCATGAACTGCTGGACATCAGAGAGGGCAACAGTCTTCTGGATCTGGCCTGCGGGCAGGGCAGACATCTGCTGGAGCTAAGTCAAAGGGGTAATTACCAGCTGTTTGGTCTGGATCGATCCCGCTACCTGACACAAAGGGCCAAATCCATCGCCCGAAAAAAGGGGGTTGCTATTAATTTCAAAGAAGGAGACGCCCGCAAGCTGCCCTATGCCAACGATTCCTTTGATTTTGTTACCATATTGGGCAATAGTTTTGGCTATTTTGAGACGGCTGAAGATGATGTTAAAATCCTCAGGGAAGTATTCAGGGTACTGAAACCCGGCGGACGCCTGTTGATGGATGTGGCAGACGGGTCTTTTCTCAGAGAAAACTATACGCCCAGAAGTTGGGAGTGGATCGATAAAAAGCATTTTGTCTGCCGGGAGCGCTCTCTGGCCACAGACAATGAAAGGCTGATTTCGAGAGAAGTGGTCACCAATACAGAAAAAGGAGTGATCGTTGATCAATTTTATGCTGAAAGGCTTTACACCAGGGAGATACTGGCCGACCTGACCGGCAAAGTTGGGTTTAAAGATCTTGCGTTCCACGGAAACCTGGAGGTAGCGTCTCTGCGCAACCAGGACCTGGGCATGATGGCCAATCGTTTTATTCTTACTGCCACAGCCAAAAAAGAATGGTCGCCCAAACGCAAGAAAAAAGACATTAAAAACGTGGTGGTGCTCATGGGTGATCCTGGATTAAAAGATGTCATCAAGCCGTATGCGGTGTTCGACACGGACGATTTCGAAACCATAGAGAAGCTGAAGGTAGGCCTGAGTAAGTTGGGCAATTATAAGTTTAGCTACCTGAACAACCACAGCAGCCTTATAGCCGATTTGCAAAAGATAAGGGACAAGACGGACCTGGTCTTTAACCTGTGCGATGAAGGCTTTGGCAATGATGCCAAAAAGGAACTTCATATCCCTGCGCTTCTGGAAATGATGCATTTGCCTTACACCGGGTCCAATCCACAAACCCTGGCCTACTGCTATGACAAGTCACTGATACGGGGAATTGCTACAGAAATCGGCGTGCCGGTGGCCAATGCCTTTGTCATTACAGCAGAGGACAACCTTTTTGAGCTGAATATCCCTTTTCCCGTAATCGCCAAGCCCAATTTCGGAGATTCCAGCTTTGGGATTACCCAAAAGAACGTCGCCAATACCATAGAGGAGCTGGCAGATGCCATTCTGCGGATCAGGGAGCAATTCGGCTATGACAAGCCCATCCTGGTGGAAGAATTTTTGACGGGAGCTGAAGTGTCCGTTGGCATTATTGGTAATCCGGATAACTACACAGTGCTTCCCATCATTGAAGAAGATTATTCCGAATTACCCGAGGGCTTACCGAAAATTTGCGGCTACGAAGCCAAATGGCTCACAGATTCTCCTTACATGCAGACCTTGCGATCCATACGTGCAAGCTTACCGGTGGCCCTGGAGCAGGAATTGATCAACCACAGCCTGAAATTGTTCCAGCGCCTGGATTGCAAGGATTACTGCCGTTTTGACTGGCGGCTCAACAGCCAGGATGAACCCAAAATGCTGGAAGTGAACCCCAATCCCGGTTGGTGTTGGGATGGGCACCTTGCCAAAATGAGTAGCATTGGCGGGATGGATTATACCCAGATGCTGGAAGCCATATTGAATGCTGCCGATACCCGGTACCATCCCATAAATGAACCGCAGCTGTCCTGATGATTAGGGTTGCAGGTGTTTGTGGAGAAAGTTAACTGTCGCCTCATTCACCTTCACCATATTGGAAAATTTCATCCAATGGTGCGTGTCGCCGGGTATGACCAGATATTCGTAGGGTTTTCCCAACTCATCAAACCGCCGGGCCAAATCAGCACTATGGTAGAACCCCACATTACGGTCATCATCCGAATGAATAAACAAAACCGGTGAAGTCCACTGCTCCAGGTCCGGCATAGGGGATGATTCCCAGGCGATCTGCTTCGCTTCTTCATAATCCGGTGCCACTTCAACACCCTCTGGCAGGTCATACCGGTGGTCCATATCGTGCACGCCGCTGATATCTACCCCTACTTTGAATAAATCTGAATCCCTGGCCAATGCCATGGCGGTGAGATAGCCCCCGTAGGACCCCCCATAGATACCAATTCGCTCAGGATCTACCTGTTCCAGGCCCGCCAGGTACTCCCCGGCCGCCTTGATGTCCAGGTACTCGGCAGCACCCTGGTAATAGGTGCCGGATGGGCGGTGAAACTCATAACCATAGCCAATGCCCAGGCGGTAGTTAACCGACAATACCACAAAACCCATTTCGGCCAGTTTTTGGTTGATGGCATAGGTATTGGAATAGTAATCCATATAACTCCAGCCCAGCAGCATCTGCCGCTGTGGTCCTCCGTGCACGAAAACCACTGCGGGTTTGGAGGATCCGTTTGCTGCCGGTTCGAACAGTTGCCCATAGACGGTGGTGCCGTCCGCAGCCATGAATTGCACATGCTTTGGTATGACCAGATCTGCTGCCGGAAAGTCCTCGGGAATCAATTCCTCTCCCAACAACTTCACCGTCTCTTCCCTTAAAATGGCTGGAAGAAGCGGTCGTGTGGGCGTGGCCGAAAAGAAGGCAATATCATCTTCTCTTCCAGTAAAGACCGGATAGGCTTCAATCCCCTCTCCGGATGTTTTCCAGGCAAATTCTCCCGTAGTCAAATCAACCGTTGCCAAATGCCTTCTGTCCAGATCATCCGGCAGCTCTCCCCCATTGGCGGCAAAAACAAGGCTTTGCCCATCAGGGTGCACACTGAGCTGCTCCACCATAAATTCCCCGGGAGTAAGCAATGTGGAGGTATTGGTTTGAAGATTCCGGGAGTACAGGTGGGGCCAGCCGTCTTCATAAGAAAGGTAGATCAATTGTTCCGGGAGTGGCCAGTGTAGGTTAAACCCTCCCTGGGTTGAAGGTATGGATCCCCGGAGGGTTTCAGGCGCTTTCCACTCCATGGTCGCTTCTCCGGAGGCAACATCCGCTATCCAAATTTCCCAGGGTGCATGGCGCTTTTCCAGCAAGGGCAAGGCTGCCCCTGATCCACCCAGGGTACGTACAAAAGCAATGGATTTGCCGTCTGGCGACCAGCGTGGAGACTGATCCTGTTGAAAGGAGGGAGCAAGCCATTTCACCGGTGTTTGGGCATCATGATAAACGCCAATCAGGGAGTGGGTTCCTCTATTGGCCACAAAGGCCAGTTGCCTGCCATCGGGAGAATAACGCAAGTCTCCTAGCCTGCCCCTGTTCTGAATGATGGCATGCGGTGCTTTTTTTGCATCCAGGTCTTTAAACCAGACGGCACCATTTTTTATAAAGGCCAGTTGATGTCCGGCTCCCCAAACCGGATCATCCCCTTCAGTAAGTGATGCTGTCTTTCGGGTAGCCAGGTCTATGGTCCATATGGCTACATGGGTCATGAGGGGCATATTATTCGCATTTACCGGACTGGACGCATTGCCGCCTCCATGGTCACCTCCCCTAACGAAAACCAGGTATTCCCCGTCTTCACTGAATTGCAAACTGCTGATTTCCTGACCGTCATCTTCCATAAAATCAGTAAGTCGCTCGGCCTGGTAATCAGGAGCTTCGGCGAAATATACATTTCGCCTGCCCTGCTCATTCATGGCCCAGGCGATGCGCTCCCGGCTGGCATTGGCCGTGAGGCCGGAGGGAAAAGAGAATTTGGAGACTTCCAAAGTACTGAATTTCTGGGCAAATCCCGGGGAAATAGGGTTCAGTAAAGCTATAAGCAGAACGAATATTGGGGAAAATTTCCGGATCAACATGGTGGGGTTGTGTTTCAATAGTTTTGATGGATAAAGTAAAGTACCTTTTGCAGCTCTTCTTTTTGCACATTGGAGCTGCCGGTATAATTGTTAAAAAAGGTACTGAAGATCAGTGTTTTGCCTGATTTGGTAATCAGGTAGCCACTGAGCGCAGAACTCATGCTTAAGGTACCGGTTTTGGCATAAATATAGGCAGGCTCACCCGGATCGGCAGGATACCAGTTCCGTATGGTACCCGATTCCCCTCCTGCCGGGAAGTAAGCTTTAATCTTTTCCATGGGGATTTCAGCCTTTATCTTTTGGAGTAGTTTTACCACGGACCGGGGAGTAAACATATTTTGCGGTGACAACCCCGATCCGTCTACCCATTGGGGTTCGTCGGGAAGGTCCTGCAGCAGGCTGTCTTTGGCATAATTGATAGCGGCAGCCATGTCAATGGAATCAAAAAGGGCATCCGAAACCATTACCATCAGCTGTTCCGCCAGGAAGTTATCGCTGATCTTCATCATCTGGGCATAGATGGAATCCGCTTTTGCCGTGGGTAGTTTTTGGGGGCTGGCGAGGGGCTGTTTTTCGATCAGGGTAATTTGTCTTCCTACTGCTTCCTGAAGCAGGTTTTTGGCCAGATGGGAGGAGGTAATAAAAGGTTTGTCCGTTTCAAAGGTCAAATCGGGTTCCTCAGGATTCAGGGCATAGAAGTAAATGTTTTTTTCAATATTTCTGTGGATGGCATATTTTTCCGGAACCCTTTCGGTTTGCCGGGAAAGGGGCAAAAAGGTCGTGTTGGGATACGCTTTGGCGAGTGGATCCGACGCTTTCTTGGCATAACGCAGCACATTGCCATAGATCGGAAAACTGGAGCGTTCGGCAGCAAAATAGTAGGGGTACCAGTTCCAGGTCCAGCCTCGTCCATACCGGGAAATCTGATCAAAATTATCCACCATATACAAATCCTCCGGCCGATTCCGTAAAAAGTCAATCACGGTGCTGTCCTTCAGGTCCGGATGCAGCAGGGAAGGGTCGCCGGTTCCCCAGAATAGCAGGGAGTCTCCTTTTTCCATGTAGTTTAGCCCATTGACCCGATCATCTCCCAGCAGCTTGTAGCTGGTATAGAAGGTAAAGATCTTGGTATTGGACGCCGGAATGAAATACTTTTTCTCATTCAGGCTGACCAGGGTTTTTTCCTTTACCGGGTCATAGAGCATAAAGCCCATATGCCCCTTTTCAAAGACATCGGAGTCATAGACGGATTTTTTTACTTTCTGGACGGTACAGGAACAGAAGAGGAGGAGAAATAGCCAGTAGATTTGCTTCATGGTTTAAATTTAACCTTGGTTAAGCAATAAAAAAGGGAATGGGTAAAAAATGTAGTTGTTTTTAATTCTAGCTTGAAATCGAAATGTTTTTATCTTTATGGGTTTGGCATTTCTAAGGCCCAATGAAAAGTCCTTCACGGTCATTTCTAATGGCTTTTTTTAAGCCTTACACGTTTTCAACATCGAAAATATAAAGACGAAGCTGCAAAATTCGAAAAGGGTGGAGAAAAGCTTGATGCCATTATTGGGATTAATCCTGCTTTTATTTTCCGCAATGATAAATTTATAAATGGTGCATGATTTTCTGCTAATGCTTTCCAATTCAGTGCTTTAAATCGTGGAAAATGGTTATTTTTCCTCGAAAAAGTTGTTGAATGTAATTCCTGACTACATGAAGTTAATCGTCTGCCTATTTATCTCCCTTTTCCTGACAGCGCCCGATGCTGTATTTGGGCAGGGAAATGACAGGGAATGGCCAGCCTATGGAGGGGATCCGGGTGGCATGCGACATGCAGCCCTGTCCCAGATTAGCCCTGAAAATGTCAATCGGCTGAAAGTGGCCTGGACCTACCGTACCGGGGAATTGGAATATTACCGGAACAATGATGCGGCAGAAAAAGCCGCTTTTGAAGCCACACCATTAATGGTGGAGGGGGTTTTGTATCTGAGTACCCCCAGTAATAGAGTCATCGCGCTGGATGCTGCAACCGGTGCCGAAAAGTGGACCTTCGATCCCGGAGTGAACCTGCAAGCCGATTATTCAGAAATCACTTCCCGGGGTGTATCCACCTGGCCGGGACCAGATGTGACAAGGAAAGATTTGGAACGGAGAATCTACCTGGCCACCATCGATGGCCGGTTGATTGCCATATCGGCCGCCACCGGCAAACCTATTTCCGAGTTCGGCAAAAATGGCACCGTTGACCTGCGAAAGGGCATTGGCCCTATCAGTGTCACCTCACCTCCGGCAATCATTGGGAACACCCTTATCACCGGATCTTCCATGGGGGATAACCAGCGATTGGATTATGAAAGGGGAGTAGTAAGGGCCTTTGATGTGTTGACAGGAGAGCTGAAATGGAGCTGGGACCCTATACCCCGTAAGACGGGAGATCCGGCAAAGGCTACCTGGAAAGGTAAAAAAGCGGCACAGACCGGGGCTGCCAATGCCTGGTCCATTCTTTCGGTTGATCCTGATAGGGATCTGGTGTTTATCCCCACCACCAGTCCCAGTCCGGATTATTACGGGGGAGAACGCATTGGTAAGAACGAATATGCCAATTCAATCGTAGCTCTCCGTGCCAGTACCGGTGAGTTGGTTTGGCATTTCCAGACTGTTCACCACGATCTCTGGGATTACGACAACGCTGCCCAACCGGCTTTACTATCGGTGGAGCAGGATGGTGTTGAGGTTCCGGCAGTGGCGGTCGGTACCAAGATGGGACATATTTTCCTCTTGCATAGGGAGACCGGAAAATCCTTGTTTCCTGTAGAGGAACGGCCCGTTCCCGCAAGCAAGGTTCCCGGAGAACAAGCGTATCCTACCCAGCCCTTTCCGGTGCTGCCCCTTCCGGTAGGCCCGCAGGGCATTGGTATAGCGGATGCATGGGGCGTAACGGAAGCAGAGCGGAAACGTGCGGAAGAGCGAATTGCATCCCTATATAGTGAAGGTCCGTTTAGCCCACCCAGCCTTCAAGGCACGATGGTGGCCCCTTCCAATGCCGGTGGTGTACATTGGGGAGGGGTTTCCTACGATCCTCAACGACACCTATTGATCACCAACATCAACCGCCTGGCAGCCGTTATCCGGCTGATCCCCCGGGAAAAACTGAAGGAAGAAGAAAATAAAAACGAAGCCCTCTTGCGGGCAGAAACGGGACTTCAGGAGGGCACCCCCTATGTGCTGAAACGAGATTACCTGTTTACAAGAAATGAGCAAGGATTGAAAATGCAGACAAAGCCGCCCTGGGGAACCTTGCTGGCGATAGACATGAATTCGGGTAAACTCAAATGGGAAGTGCCGCTGGGTTTTATGTACGACCCCGAAACCTATCCCGATGCCGTCAATTGGGGCTCCATTAATTTTGGAGGGGCCCTGACCACGGCTAGCGGGCTTACCTTTGTGGCCGCCTCACTGGATGGTTTTTTCAGGGCCTTTGATACAGAGACGGGAGAACTGCTCTGGCAACATCAGCTTCCTGCAGGTGGCCAAGCCACGCCCATGTCTTACCAAATGGCTGGAAAACAATATGTGGTAATCTCAGCCGGAGGGCATGGCAAGCTTGGTAGTCGTTTGGGCGATTACGTAGTGGCATACGCTTTGGAGTAGGCGGTTTAGCGTGTAGGGTTAATCACACTTACTAGTAAGAATAATATGGTCTTTGTTTACGGCAATCGTTTGGCCATTACAAATGGCCCGTTGGCAAGCATTTTCTGTTTGCAGGCTCGGAAATACAAGGGAGAAGTTACAAACTTCGCCCAGCCTACTCATCTTTTAGCCTATGCTTCTCCCAGCTTACGTGTCCACTGGCCATTCATTTCCGTCAGCGAACCCTTTGCCAGGCGTACACAGATGAAAAAACATAAAAGTCTCCCCCAAAATTGCAGGAGACTTGAATAAGATATAAGAAGCAGGTTTATGGCTTACTCATCCCACCAGATCCTGTCCAGCAGGCTTACCTCTGGCACATTCTGACCGTTTCTGCTCACTTCATTGTCCGGATAAGGCAATCTGCGAATAAACTGATTGTTTAAGTCCGTATTGAGGTTGGCCGGCAAGGTCATGTCCTTGTAGCCATAATCGAACCTGCGGGCATCGTTCCAGGTTTCAGGATGCAGGAATAGGGCCACCCATTTTTCTTTCATGATATCATCCAGAGTCAGGGAGCCTGCTCCCATGCTTACACCTGGGTCGGATAAATAAGCTTCCTTTTCACCCTCAGGTACTTCCAGCATGTCCATATGGGCTTCAATACCTGCCAAATAGGCCGCATAGGCCCGGTTGGGATCGCTGTTCAGCGCCGCTTCCGCCTCAATAAACTTTTGCTCTGCAAAGGTGGCGATCAAAAGAGGGGAAAGCTCTGAGGTGTAATACTGACCGGGTATCAAAGTAGAACGGGCTCCTTGTTCCGGGGCATTTCCCCGGCCCGCACCATTGGGCACACCGATAAATTCGCCATCATCTGTGGTTCCAATCATCAGTGGCAGTCTGGGATCGACAGCAGGGTAGGAAGTACCATCCAAAGCCTCAATAAATTGGGTGGAGATCCATCCTCCCAGAAGCAGGTTTTCATTGTTGATGGCGACTTGTGCCCAGGGATTAAAGCGCTGCTCGAAAAATTCTACATAGGCATCGTCTTCATTACCTTCAAAACCGTTGTCTATGGCAGAAAGCAATTCATTGGCACTGGCGTCTGGCGTATGCAACATGAATCTGGCTTTGAGCATATTACCGAATTTTATCCAGCTGTCTACATCTCCCTGAAAGATAAAATCATCATCGCCGATGGAAATGGCTGTAGTTCCGGCCAGGTTTTGAATACCCTGGTCGAGCAGGCTTAAAACTTCCGCATAGAGTTGTTCGTCGTCATCATAAGCAGGTGTAACGGCACTGAAGTCAAAACCCTCAGAATAGGGCACATCCCCAAATATATCCACCGTCATTCCCAGGTTCAGGGCCATCAAAATCTGACCGGCACCCAGGTAATGGCCGGCGTCCGATTCCTCTGCTTTACTGATCAAATCGGTCAGATCGGTCATGACATTGTACAGGTTAAACCAGGTGCCGCTGTAGTTAAGTGGCTCCATGACATCTGAGGCACTGGCAGGATTGGGGGAGGCCAGGTACTGTACATAGTTTGAGGTGATGCTTCCGATACGTTGTACATTCAATGCCGTTTCATAAGTGGCATTGGTCATTAATCCCGTAATTGGCGCATCCTGGGGATTATTGGGATTTTCGTTCACATCGAGGAAATCCTCACAGGAAGAAGCACCCAGTAGCAGTAAAAGACCAAATATTCGGTTATATATCGATTTCATAATGGCTGAAAATTAAAGTCCAAGATTCAAATTAAAGAATACGCTCTGTACTCCTGGAAAGCCAAGGCCGGTAAAGCCTATCGCATTGCCTCCGGCTCCGGCAGAAAAAGATTCCGGATCAAAGCCGTCCCAGGGAGTATACAGAATGATGTTATTGGCGGCTACAGATACCCTGGCGGATCGGAATGGCGTACTTCCTAAAATAGCAGGGTTTAGATTATAAGCCAAAGTCAGGTTTCTCAACTTGATGAAGCTGGCATCTGATACAAAGTTCTCGCTGGTGGTCCTGTAATGGTTTCTCCAGTAGCCGGCACCATAATCCACCCCGTCAGGTCCAACGCCCTGCCCGAGCCATACTTCCTGGGTATTGGGCGAGCCGTCGGCCAATACGCCTTCAAATACCCTGAAATCTTCCCGGGCTTCGGTGAATTCATTCTTCCCAAAAGCGGAGAGGAAATTGTTAAACTGGTTGTATTGCTCCACTCCTGTACGGAAATCTACCAAAAACGAAAGCTCAAAACCTTTGTAGGTAAAATCATTTCGTATACCTCCGATCCATTTCGGTACGGCATTTCCCAGCACCAATTGGGTGCCGGTTCGCACAGGGAAACCATTGGCACCTATAATAACCGGCAGACTTCGGTCCAGAAACAGGTTGTCCGGATCGGATCCAAACCTTTGGTAAGAACTACCGAAAATATTACCGTATGCTTCTCCTTCAATCAGCTTCATGGTAACGGTGGAACCCACATAGCCAAACTGACTGCCGACCACAATCTCATCAATTCCCTCTCTGATGGATTTGATTTCGTTGTTGTTGATCGACAGGTTGGCACTGATGTTCCAGGAAAAATCTCCTGTTTGTACGGGAGTACCACCCAGTATAAATTCAAATCCACTGTTTTCTATTTCTCCTGCATTGGTAATGTAGGAGGAGTAGCCTGTGGCATCGGAAATCGGAACCGGAATGATCTGGTCCCTGGCGTTAGATTTGTAATAGGTGACATCAAAATTGGCCCTATTGTCCAGGAAGGCTGTCTGCAGGCCAAATTCCAGAGAGGTGGTTTGTTCCGGTCTCAGGTTGGGGTCTCCAAATACGGAATTCCTGGTAAAGCCTACCTGGCCGTTAAGGGGGAAAATGTCAGGGGAGGCATAGGTCGCACCAAGTATATGCGGATCGGTATCCTTACCTACCTGCGCCCAGGAGGCTCTCAACTTACCAAATGTAACCCATGATGGAAGGGTCAGGTTTTCACTGAAGACATAGCCCAGGTTTACAGAAGGATAAAAGAAGGAGTTGTTATCCTTGGGTAGGGTGGAGGAAATGTCATTCCTTCCGGTGATATTCAGAAATAGGTAATTTTTATAATCCACCATCAGGTCACCATAAAAGCCTACCAGCCTTCTTAATCGTTTCCGTTGACTGGCAAAAATCTGGGTGGTATTGTTGAGGTTATAAAACTCAGGGATCACAAAATTTTCTCCTCTGGCAGTAACTTCGTCAAATCGCCTTTCAAAAATATCATTTCCCAACCTCAAGCTGGTATTCCAATCGGAATTGAATTGCTTCTTCAGGGTAATAAAAAAGTTGGACGTAAGGTCTCTGCTGTTGATCCGTGTCTCTTCCAAAAGGCCGGTAGAGCTCAAAGCCACTTCTCCGTCTATTCCCTTTGGTCCCGGGGTGATTTCCGTACGGGTATCGCTGTAGAAATCATTTCCCAGCCGGTAGGAGAATGACAGCCAGTCGGTAGGGTTGTAATTCAGGTTAATATTACCGATGATCCGGTTAACATCATCTTCATAGGTAGCAAAACGGGCGTCGTAGATAGGGTTGGTATTGCTGTAGGTACGCATGGTACCATCCTCGTTGATGTAATCCCTCACATCGGTAGTCTCTGACCAATACATCATCCGCTCCATAAAGCGGTCATGGGGCACGCGGTTTCCTCCAGTATTTGAGAAATTGATGGAGCCGGAGAAGTCAAATTTTTCGTTGGCCTTTACAGAACCCGATAACTTGGCCGTGGTTCGGTCCCAGGTAGAGAAGGGGATAATCCCTTCCTGGGTGAGGCTACCGATAGAGCCATAGAAGGTGGCTTTCTCATTTCCTCCGGAGATACTTACGCTGTTGTCAATCTGCACTCCGGTGTTAAACGCCCTGTTCCAGTTGTCCTGATAGCGGTGATCCGGTACCGTCTGCTGTACTTCAGCAATGGGCGCCCCCCAGGAAGGCCAGAAACTGCTGGGATCGTATTCTCCGCTAAATCCCTGGCCATATTCGTCCTGCAACTTCGGCAGACGATTGAGCGCTTCAAAGCCCACGGATCCATTGTAATTGACCCTGATCTGTCCTTCTTTCCCCTTTTTGGTGGTAATGATAACGGCACCATTCGCCGCACGTACACCGTAGAGCGCTGTGGCCGCAGCTCCTTTTAGTACCGACATGGACTCAATATCATTCGGGTTGACATCAGCCATCCGGTTGGATAGGCCCCTGGGAGTGCCTGAGGATTCAATGGTGGAGTTGTCCACAGGGACACCATCCACCACAAAGAGCGGCTGGTTATCCGCACCAGGATCCAGGGAGTTAATGCCTCTGATGATGATGCGGGCAGATTGGCCCGGAGCACCTCCCGAATTGGTGACCTGTACACCAGCTACCTGGCCTTGCAGTGCATTGACCAGGTTGGGCTGTTTCATTTTGGTGATCGCTTCCGAATCTATGCTCTGGGCTGCATATCCCAGTGATTTTTTCTCCTGGGAAATGCCGAATGCAGTGACGATAAATTCATCCAGATCCCCGGCTTCCGGACTTAAGGCTACATTGAGGGTCTGATTGTTACCAACCTGCCGGGATTGGGAAGCAAAACCTATGAAGGAATACACCAGAACCGCATCGGGCCCCGGAACATCGATGGAGTAATTTCCGTCGATGTCCGACACTGTCCCGGTGCTGGTTCCCTCAATCACGATACTGACCCCGGGGAGAATTTCTCCATCCTCTGTGGAGGTCACTTTTCCACTAACGCTCCTTTGCTGGGCCATTAAGGGCAGCTGAAGCAAAAGCAAGCTGATTAGCACTAAACAAAAGGTAAAATGTTTACTCATGTGAATTTGATTTAATAGTTGGGCAAACTTAATTATGGATTCGTTAATATTAGGCCAGTTTTGATGAAAATTGTGAGAAAAACGCTTAGTCAAGCTGCTTTTTTAATGACTAATCAGCCTTTTTAAACTTTAGTATCTTTTTTTGGTTTAAAATTTTCAGGAATTAATAAATTAAGTTAAACATAAAAAAAACAAATTGATCCAGAAACGGATAAATATTTTTGAATTTTTTCCGGTCTTTCACCAAAGGAAAAAGTAAAAAATCAAATTTTATGTGTAGATTCTGCATTCATGTTGATGCGTGAAAGGACCAATCAGCGATAACATTGAGGCAGTCTTCCGTAAACCATTCAAAAATAACATTAAAAGGCATGATTGATGATGCGGGATTCTCCCGATGTGGGATCGGGAAAAGCATCTGACCGATAAAAGTCCAATTACCTACAGATGAAAGAGAATCAAAAGATCACTTTTACCCAAACCTTATCGGTTATTCCCCTTACTGAACTGGATGCGATCCGCAGCGAGCTGATAGCCGGGGCAAAAAAGGCAAGCGGCAAGGCTTATGCTCCCTACTCCAATTTCCGCGTAGGAGCTGCGGTAATACTGGAGGATGGACAAATCTTCACGGCCAACAACCAGGAAAACATCTGTTTTCCAGTGGGGGTATGCGCAGAGCGGATCCTGCTGGGGTACACCCATGCCAATCAGCCCGATTTGAGACCGGCGATTCTGGCCATCGTGGCCCAAAAGTCCGACAACAGCGGATTTGCCACGGTCAGCCCCTGCGGCCTCTGCAGGCAGAGCATCAGTGAGTATGAAATGAAATTCAAACATCCCATTGAGATACTGATGTACCGGCCAGATGGTACGGTACTTCAGGCCAACGGGATTGATGCCTTACTTCCTTTCAAATTTGAAGACCTCAATCAGTAATGATCCGTCGTACTGTATATTACGAACAACAGCATTCGTACCACCTGAGCCATCAACCATCTGGTCAGGAAAGCTGCCTATGGCTGGTTTTTCATGGTTACGGGCAGTTAGGTAATTTTTTTCTCCGAAAATTTTCGCCGCTTTTTGATCCCAATACCTTGATTGTGGCTCCGGAGGGACTCAACCGCTTTTACCTGCAGGGTTTTTCCGGAAGGGTGGGTGCCAACTGGATGACCAAACATGAGCGGGAAGTTGATATGGCCAATGCCAACAGCTACCTCAATGCCCTGATGAAAAACCTGCACCAGCAACTTCCCCAACTCCAATCCATACATGTTTTGGGCTTTTCTCAGGGAGCCGCTACCATGAGCCGGTGGATCTGTCAGGCTGAACTGGATTTGGATAAGGTCGTTTTCTGGGGAGGTGCTCCGGCCCATGACCTGGATCCGGCATTGCTGCGGAATACGTTGGCCAATAGCCGGGTAATCGCCGCAATGGGGGAAGACGACGCTTTTCTTAAAAGTCAAAATTTCAAGGAGCAGATAAATCAATTTACGGCTGCAGGCCTCACCCATTTACAAATCAAACCTTATCCCGGAGGCCATGAACTGGATCCCGGATTGCTCAAAGAAATATTTTTGATGTAATTTTGCCCCATGAAGATTTTATATCAACTGGGGATGGTAATGCTGGACAGCCTGATGAAGCTGGGCAGCTATTGGTCTCCCAGGTTGAAACAGGGGGTAGCGGGTAGAGCCGGCTTGTTTAAAAAACTGGAGGCATTCAGAAAAAAGCATCCCAGCCCCCTGGTCTGGTTTCATGTGGCATCGCTGGGGGAATACGAACAGGCGAAACCGGTGATTGCTGCCTTCAAGGAGAAATATCCTTTTTGGGCAGTCGCCGTTTCCTTTTTCAGCCCTTCGGGCTATGAACAGGCGATTAAAAAAAGACAGGTTTGGGTGGATTACATTACCTATATTCCCACCGACACCGGTAGCCATGCAAGAAGGTTTGTACAAATTCTTTCGCCTGATATGGCTATTTTTGTCAAATATGATCTTTGGGCCAATCATATCGAAGCATTAAAGAAAAATGGTGTGCCGCTCTTTCTGGTGGCGGCAGCATTTAGAAAGGAACAGGTTTATTTTAAGTGGTACGGAAGTTTTTTCCGAAGACTTCTCTTCCAATTTGACCATATCTTTACCCAAAACAGCCGGTCAAAAGATCTTTTGGAGGGAATCGGCATGACCCGGGTAGCCATCACAGGAGACCCAAGGTATGACAATGTGGCCCGTATCAGCGCGCAGCCGAAGTCTTTTCCGGAGATCAGACAGAGGATCACAGCACCTGTAATGGTGCTGGGCAGCGTGTGGCAGGAAGACATGGACCTGCTGATACCCTGGATCAACGAGTCGGCGGACATGCAATTTATCATTGCACCCCACGATATTCACGGCCCATGGATTCAGCGCTGGGAACGAGCCATTCAAAAGCGCTGTATCAGGTACTCGGCCTATGTGCATGAACAAAGTGATTGGCAGGTATTGCTCATCGACAATATCGGCATGCTTTCCTCCCTTTACCAGTTTGGCCGATGGGCCTATGTGGGAGGGGCTTTTGGTAAAGGCTTGCACAATATTCTGGAGCCACTCTCATTTGGCATCCCGGTAATGTTTGGGGAGCTGAGACAGGTATCAAAGTTTCCGGAAGCTGGCATCAGCAAGGAATATGGCTGCGGCTTCCCGGTCAGCGATAAGGCCAGGCTGGCAGAAACCATGAACCAATTGATGCAGCCAGAGGCCTATCAAAAGGCGGGTCAGGCTGCCAGAAAGCTGCTTCATGCTAATTTGGGCAGCGCAGCAAAAACCATAGATATCATCAAGCAGACCACATGGAAGGAAGGGTAATCAAAACGACGGGATCCTGGTACGAGGTGCAAAGCCCGGAGGGCCTGATAAAAGCCCGGCTAAGGGGGAAGTTCAAGCAGGATGAGCTCAAACTCACCAATCCCATTGCTGTGGGGGATTATGTGCTCCTGCAGATGGAAAATGAGCAGGATACCGCAGTAATCCAGGAAATCCTTCCACGTGAAAACTACATCATCCGAAAATCCACCCGAAAGCAGCACTTTTCGCATATCCTGGCTTCCAACGTAGACCAGGCTTATCTGGTGGTGACGGTACGCAACCCCAGAACTTCTCTTGGTTTTATTGACCGCTTTTTGGTGAGCACGGAGAGTTTCAGGATTCCGGCCAGCATTATCATCAATAAATCGGATGAGATCATTAAAGAGAAAGACAAGGAGTATGCCGCGTTGATCCGGGAAATTTATGAGCCGCTCGGCTATCCGGTAGTCCTTCTTTCGGCTCTGAAGGATGCGGACCTGGCAGCTGCATTGAGTGCAAGCCTGAAAGGAAAAACCACACTAATGACCGGACATTCCGGAGTGGGCAAGTCTACCCTGCTCAATCGATTGGTACCTTCGGCCATGCAGAGCACCAGACCGGTATCCAAATCAACCGCGAAGGGAACGCATACCACCACTTTCGCAGAGATGTTTGCTTTTGGCAAAGATGGTTTTATCGTCGATACACCCGGTATCAAGGAATTTGGGATTCTGGATATCGGAGATGAAGAGCTCTCTCACTACTTTGTTGATTTGAGAAAATACCTGGGCCAATGCAAGTACAACAATTGCCAGCACGTCAATGAGCCCGGCTGCAAGGTACTGGAGATGCTGGAACAGGGATACATCCACCCTTATCGCTATGAAAGCTACCTGAAAATTCTGTATGAGGAAGATGATCATCGGTAATTCATTGAAGTGGCTTACCCGGGCAGGCTATCTGCAGGGGTAAAACAGCAGCGATACTTTGAAATCATTTTCTTTTGAAGTAATTTCCTTTTTTATTCCACCCAAACATGTGTTCGGGTAAAATCCTAAATGGCCCATGAGTGAAACCAAAACACTGGTGTTGAACCACAAGCAGATCCAACAGAAGATCGTGCGGATAGCCTATGAAATCTATGAACGCAATTCGGGAGAAGAAGCGCTGGTTTTTGCCGGTTTGACGGGCATGGGACAGACACTTGCCCAACTGATTGCAGATAAGCTGAGGGAAATATCACCCCTGGAAGTGAAGCTCATCGCTGTGACACTGGATAAATCCGATCCAAAGATAGGCGAGGTGACCCTTTCGGATAAAGGACCTTTTGGCCGGAAGTGCATCATTCTGGTAGACGATGTACTGAATACCGGTAAAACCCTCGCTTATGCCATGGTGCCCTTTTTGGAGCAAAATGTGAAACAAATAGAAGTGGCAGTACTGGTAAACCGAAGTCACAAATTATTTCCGGTTTCTCCGGACTATACCGGTTTCGAACTGGCGACTACGCTAAGCGAACACATTGTAGTAGATTTAAAACCAGAAGCCTCCACCGTTCACCTGCATTAGCCATGTCTGTACACCAATCCACCCATCTGAAGCGGATCACCACCCATATCCTGCAGGAGATGAAAAAGCGAAAGGAGAAGATATCCATGCTTACGGCATACGATTTTTCCATGGCAGGAATAGTAGATGGTGCCGGTATAGATATGATTTTGGTGGGAGATTCAGCCTCCAATGTCATGGCCGGTCACGAAACCACCTTGCCCATTACCCTGGATCAGATGATTTACCATGCCACCTCAGTGGTGCGGGCTGTGGAAAGGGCATTGGTAGTGGTAGACATTCCCTTTGGCTCCTATCAGGGCAATAGCTCCGAAGCCCTTCGCTCTGCGATCCGCATCATGAAAGAGTCAGGAGCCCATGCCGTCAAGGTGGAGGGCGGAGCGGAGATTAAAGAATCCGTGGTCCGGATTTTAAGCGCCGGGGTACCTGTCATGGGTCATCTGGGCCTTACCCCCCAGTCCATTTACAAATTTGGCACCTACACTGTCAGGGCCAAGGAAAAAGATGAGGCCAATAAATTGCTGGAAGATGCCAAAATCCTGGAAGAATGTGGCTGTTTTGCCCTCGTACTGGAAAAAATTCCCGCCAGGCTGGCCAAAAAGGTTGCCGACCAGCTCAGCATACCTGTAATCGGAATTGGGGCCGGCCCGGATGTGGACGGGCAGGTATTGGTCCTGCACGATATGCTGGGCATCACCCAGGAGTTTCAACCCCGTTTTCTCCGGCAATATGCCGATATTCGGGGCATCATGCACGAGGCCGTCAGCAATTACATCAAAGATGTAAAAGCAAAGGATTTTCCCAACGAAAAGGAGAGCTATTGACTTTCCAGAAAGGCCAGTAAATCCTTCAGGTCCTGATTGCTTAGCCGCTTTTCCAGGCCTGCCGGCATCAGGGATGCTTTTGACATGCCATATTCCGAAACATCCGCTTTTTTTACCTGGATAAACCCCGCTGCCTGGGTATACAACTTGATATTGTCATAGCCCACATCTATTTGCCGGCCATCATACCGGGTGCCATCTTTCATCGTTATGTACCAGCCTTGCCATTCCGGACTCATTTCGGCTGAAGGCAACAGTATTGAACCGATCAGTCCCTTTCTGTCCTTTGATTTGCCCACATTGTTCAGGTCGGGTCCAAGGTCTCCGCCGCGTGCAGCTACTACATGACAGGTGGAGCAAAGCGAATTGTTGGAATAAAATACCCTCCTGCCCCGGTCCGGGTCTGCCGGACCTTCAAGTAGGGAGCTCCACGCATCTAAATCCTCAGTATCTGGTCGTTTGCCGGTATCCTGTGACAAGGCCAGCGTTAGCTGCTGCCGCAGGCCTTCGCTGTCACAACTGCTGCCGTCGTTCAATACCCGTTCCATGGCTTGTTTCACCTCATCTTCTCCGCTTTTGTTCCGCAGGTACCTTGCTGTGGCTATGGCCAGGTTTTCACTGGAAACCTCCAATAGCGGAATAATTTCCCTCCAGGACTCCAGGGGCTGTCGGGAGAGAGCTGAAAGCGATTCTGCCCGTAGGTTGATGGGTTTATTTGTTGATAAACTGACCTGAAGCAGGGCATCCGCCACCTGTGGATCAGGTACATTGGCCAGGGTCTGGATAATTTCCAGTAGCAGGTCTTCCTCTTCTTCCAGAAATAAAAAATCCAGTAGCAGGTCTTTCTGCTCCGCCGGATCCTCCAGATACCGGAGGGCATAGGCTCTCATTTGAGAAGGATGGCTAGGATCACGGACTATTCCCGCAATGAAATCATCTGGTAATTCTAGAGGGATCCGCTTGGAGATTTCTTCCTCTTTATTCTGGTATGCCTGCTGGAATTGTGGCTCCAAAAGTTTTACCGTTTCCAGATAGGTTTCGAACAATGCTGTCGTAAACTCGCCAGTGCTGAGGGCCAATTCTAGATTTGCTTTTTGAGAGACCAAGCCCTGGCTGCCTAGCCATATCAGTGCCATTTTCCGGATTTCGGGATCAGGATCTTCCAAAAACTGCCGGGCAAGCGCTGCCTCATCGGGATGTTTCGAATCCCTTAATGCCAGCATTACGCCCATTCGCACTTCCGCAGATTCATTTTCCAGGTTCTGCGCCAATTTTTCCCTGTGCAGCTCCCTGCTTAAACCCACCACCGCAGTATGCCTTAAAAAAGGATCATCGGATTGGAGGTTTTTGAAATGCTGGTCAAAATCAGTCGGATCGGAAAGCAATTGGTTTAAACGTTTCACCTTTGCGTTGGCTTTTGGGGAATCGTACAAGCTTCTTTGCGCCAAAAGTTCTGTATTTTTTTTTGCCGAAAGCTTCCATATTTTGCCCTTCCCGTGATTGGGGTATACCCTTTCCACCCAATCGGTAAAATAGATATTGCCTTTACTGTCAGCGGCAAAAGCCACCGGCCTGAAGTCCTCACCCCCCTGCACTATCACCTCCGTGGATCCGCGAACGGACAGGCCCTTTTCTTCCATGGCAATGCGGACAATATTGCTTTCTTCCCAAATGGTACAGAGCATCTGATCATGGTAATCTTGAGGCAGTCTGCCCAGGTTGGCGTTCAGCAGTCCAGAAGGTGATTCACCCAAAGGAACCGCATAAGGCAGGGTGGAGGGTAACTCCCCATTCCAGGCCAGGTAAGGGTGAATCCCGCTGCCTCCAAACAGTGATTGGTAGCCAAAATCAGAGCCCTCTACCGCATGTACCAGCCGGTTGGGGCCACGGCTGTCGGGGTCGTTGTCTGCCACCAGCAAACGGCCGTAATTGTCAAACTTCAGGTCAAAGGGATTCCAGTAGCCGGTAGAAAAGATTTCGGGTTCTGAGCCATCCGTTTTGGAGCGAATAATATTGCCACCATCTCCGTATCCTGAGACTTCCTTGCCATCGCTTCCCTGTAAAATCCAGTGTGCTGCACCAGTATTTCCCCGGCCGATGTACATGTATCCGTCCGTGTCGAAGGTGATGCTCAGGAGGGCTGCATGGGCATAGACCTGTTTGGGTTGGGTAAATGCCATCAGTTTTTCGCGTCTTTCGCTGATCCCGTCTCCATCCTCATTATAGAATTTCCAGACCTCTTTAGAGGTAACTGCATACAAATGTCCTTCAGGAGAAAAAGCGATATTCAAACCCTCAAACAATCCTTCTGCAAAGACGGATTCCTTGTCCCAGATCCCGTCTCCATTGCTGTCTTCATATACTTTTATGATATCATGGTCTGGCCCATCATAGTCTTTGGGCGGCAAATGAGTATGGGATTCCAAGACATATACCCTGTCTTTTTCATCCACCGCTATTCCAATAGGCGTGACAATTTCAGGAGCCTGCTTCATCAGGGTCAATTCCAGCCGCTCATCCAAAACCCTGACTCCGTCCACTACCAGCGGTTCCGCGTTATCATTACCTTTCCCGCAGGCAACAATCAAAAGCAGCAGCCCGAGCAGAGAGCTATTGCCTTTAGGAATCGGAGTGATCCATTTGTTGCCAGGGAATAGGCTGCAGACGTGGGTAAGACAGTGCCACATATCAGGATTGATATTTTTCGAACAAACGGTAAGCACGGGTCAGGTCTTTTACCAGGGTAGCCTCATTGATTGGCGGTGCCATTTCTACCAGCAGGTAGCCTTCATAGCCATGCTCCAGCATTTTTTGGATCACGCCGTCGTTATCCGTAACGCCCTCTCCAAAATTGACCACCTTATGGACACCCATTTTTTCGGTATCCTTGATGTCTATGTGCAGGATTTTTTCATGAAATCTATCCACCACCTCCATCAGGTCTACATTGGATCCGTTGAAGTGGGCATTGTCCATGCACATGCCTACATGGCTGGAATTAACGGTATCAAAAATTTTCTCGTAATCTTCGATAAATTCCAGGTTATTGTCGGCGTGGTTTTCTACCAACACCAATACATCCATGTCCTCGGCAGCGGGGGCAATTTCTTTGAGGACCTCAATCACCGCCTCCAGACCACCGGCTTTTCCCCTTCCGGATCCCGTAAATTTCACCCTTCGGCATCCCAGTTGTTTAGCGGCCTGCATGTTCCAGAGTTTGTGGGTGACGTCTTTGATGATATTGCCTTCGGCACCAAAGGAACTGCCCTGTACGCAGATGGGTGTCAGGCCATGCTGATCGCAGCGTTCCTGTATGCTTCGGATACCTGATGGGGTTAGGTTTCTGCCATACCAGCAGTTGAACTCCACGTTTTTAAAGGGAAGTTGAGGAATGACCTGAAATGCTTTTTCAAAATTTTCATCCCCAAAACCGTCACAGGTAATGGTGGCAATGGCCAATTCCACTTTTTTTGCCTGGCTTGTTGAATGCCGGGAATTTGCCAACGATGCTGCCTGAAAAGATGCCAGGCCTGCTACTCCCAGACCCGCTTTTTTAAGAAAATTACGCCGGTCATGCGCTGAATCCTGAAGGTTTAAGTTTTTCATGCGCTGCTTTTTATTTAGTTTCCTAAAGTACTAAAATTTAAAATCTGTAAGGGTATTTGGTAGCATTAATCCTTCCTGCGCTACTAATTTGGGTTTAAGGGAAGCAAGTGCAATTTTTTAGCTTCCGAGGTAGACAGGATATAGGGAGCAACTACATGACTAATTTCCGTTGACAAATGAGAGCCGAAGCATTTGCAAAGCCGGCTCCATGGACAGAACGTTAGGTTAGGAAAGTCATTCCTGTTTAAGTGTGGGTTTACACATTGCAAATGGCTTTCGGGCGGATCTAAACTGCTTGTGACCCGGGAGATATTAGGGTGAAGTGGGATACTTCACCCAGTCTCTGATTTTTTGCCTGTTTTGATCTGAGGTGCATCCTTTTTTTTCACCACGGATTCACACCGATTTTCACCCATTTTTTAGCTCCCAAAATTGACCTTTCCTCTATGTGAATCTGTGCTGCGATCCTATTTGCAGGCAGGGATTCTCCTAGTACAACATACCAAATAACCAAAGGGGGATTCTCCGATTACTTCCCCCGGCTATATCTAGTGCCAGGTAAGACTGGGGGACTCCCTGAAGCTGTTCGCTGGTTTTGGAAGCTCCGCCCACCTCAAATACATAGGTATCATCGACCATAAAGTCGCCATACCTAGGAGCCGTCACCGAATGAACAGCTGTTAGTTGATTGAGGAAAAATGTTTCACGGACATTACCTATATTGGCCATCGTTGGAGAAAACAGGTAAATAAAGTTGGGGTTTTGCAAATAGATCTTTTCCGGCTTTTGAAGGTAACTTACCCCTTTGGTAAAAATTCATCGAGACTTAAATAAATACCTTTCCCTTGGATAGCGGAAAGGTATTGCAAAAGAAGGGTTGTTTTGCCAGAACCCCTGTAGCCAAGAACAATGATCAGTTTTTGCTCCCAATCAATTTGTCCATAGAGGTATCTTCTTTTTTTCCCTTTGACGAAACTGGCTTTACGCTCAGATTTTCGAATCAGACTTTCCATAGATTGATTTTTACAAAAAGTAAAATTACAAAATAGTTTTTATAAAAAGCAATATAAAATAATGCTACCTGAAAAAAGTATTTTGGGAAGTCTGTGGATAAGCTCTTGAAGGTTTCTACCTCGTTTGTCCTATTCAGATGGTGAAAAGCTTCCTCGGGCGGGGTTTTACTATTGCAGCGAATCTGTGGTATCGGTGGCGCACTTTTTCACCACGGATTCGCACAGATTTTCACAGATTTTTTAACACCGAAATTGTCCTATCCTCTAATAATTACGCTGTGCGAATTTGTGTTATCTGTGATGCAACTTTTTTCACCAACAATGCACATCGATTTATTTTTATTTTTGAGCCGAATTAGCTTTTATTCACCTCATAAATTTATTATATTTGAGCCAAATAACAAAAATAATCGGCTCATGGGGTATAATTGGCAACTAAACGACTGGCCCCGTTTTCACTATCGTTTACGCGAAGTAGAACCACTGCTCTTTAGGTTTTCCGAAAAAGCAGGTCATGTCAGTGGCCTTTTGAAGGGTTTGCCTAAAGAAACGCAAAATGACGCCATTATTGATCTGATGGTATCCGAGGCCATTAAAACATCGGAGATTGAAGGCGAATATTTGAGCCGGCAGGACATTGTTTCCTCTATTCGTAATCAGCTGGGTTTGGGACAGCAGCAGGTGAATGATTTGCGGGCCCAAGGTGCAGCCGCACTGATGGTGGATGTGCGCAATACGTTTCACGAAGCTTTAACGGAAGAGAAACTTTTCTCCTGGCATCGTATGATTATGAAAGGCAGTAAAGGTATCACCGTTGGTGATTGGAGATCTCATGAAGAGCCAATGCTGGTAATATCCGGAGCTTTAGGAAAAGAAAAAATTCACTTTGAGGCCCCACCGTCCAGTAATGTACCCAAGGAAATGGCCGGTTTTATCAATTGGTTTAATGAAACAGGACCAGGGGGCAAAAAAGAAATAAAAAAGCCCGTGGTGCGTGCTGCCGTCGCTCATTTATACTTCGAAACCATTCATCCTTTTGAGGATGGAAATGGCCGCATTGGCCGTGCCTTATCAGAAAAAGCCTTGTCTCAGTACCTCAAGCGACCTGTTCTTTTAAGTCTTTCGCAGGCGATAGAAGCGAACAAAAGAGAATATTACGACGCATTACAGAAAGCACAGCGATCCAATGAAGTGACATCCTGGATTGCCTACTTCCTGTCTATGGCAATGCAAGCGCAGGAGCAGGCGGAAAGGTTAATTGATTTCACCCTAAAGAAAACCCGGTTTTTTGATCGGTATACCCCTCTCCTAAATGAAAGACAGTTAAAAGTAGTACGTCGGATGTTAGAAGAAGGACCAAAGGGATTTGAAGGAGGCATGAGTGCCCGGAAATATACGGCCCTTTCCAGGACATCAAAAGCCACTGCTACAAGAGATTTACAGGATTTGGCCGAAAAACGGGTCTTTCTTTCCACCGGAGGAGGCAGAAGCACAAAGTATTCGCTTAACCTGAATGATTCCGGGGAATGGTGAATGCACACAAAATCAACCTGGAAACCATTCACAAACGAAATCTGAGGTATTTGTAATGCCGGACCCATCGAAAAGAAGTAAGGAATTTCGTTCAATTAAATGTCCCGGCTAAGCCATTGCAAATGGCTTTTTGGCGGGTCTTATCTGTTTGTAACCCCGAAGATAGCAGGGTGAAGTGGCAGACTTTACCCAGTGGCGTTTTTTATCTGGGTTAATCTGAGCTATCTGTGGTGTCCTTTTTTGATTTACCACGGATTGGCACAGATTTTCACAGATTATTTCTGCTTTTATCTCCGCCTATGCTAGTAATTCGTTGTGTATTGATTCGATTCACTTCGGATTTTCAAATGTATTTATACCCGGTTAACCTGTGTTTATCTGCGTAATCTGTGGTGCAACTTTTTATAAGGCTTTAAATAATATCCTCCATCTCCCCAAACCAGACCACCGCATATTCTTTATAGATTCCTACCCCCATGGCTTTCCAGTTGGCAGCGTTAAAAGGTGGCAAATTGGCCAGGACAGCATGGTGACCCGGGCTTTTTTTCCATACTTCCAGGGCCTCTTCCGGCAGGGCGGCGGCAGAGTGCCAGTAGGCAATTTCGTATCCGGGACTATCATATCCTGCGATTTCCTTGGGTTTGTCCCACATGCAGTTGGGGTCTTTGTGGTTGTCCTTGTAGCAGCAGTCCGTCCAGGCTCCTTCCTTTGACCAGGAGTGCATGTTGCAGCGCTTGCTTTGCTTGTAGTTTTCCATCAGGTCTTTGGCGTGGATCTGTGCTACTTTTGTCAGGGCTGTTGAAAGGGGAATTGCTTCCTGTCCCCGGCTCAGCCGGTAGGTATTGATCAGCTCAAACAGTTGTTTTTCATTCGGGGAAACATTAGGAAAGTCTGGGGATACGGCTGCTCCACCGGTCAGGAACAGCCAAAATAGAATCAGATGCATTGCCATAGGACCAAGTCTTTATAGCATTTCTAAACGAGGCAGGTTCAATTTTGTTGGCTAAAGGAGAATTCGGGTTATTCTGAAAGTCCGGGCTGCCAATACATTTTTTTTTCGTATTTTAGCCACCGATTTTAAATCGACATTCATTTTTAACGAAAATCAGAAAACAAATAACCATATGAGTGACAAAACCCCAAAAATACTTTATACATTGACTGATGAGGCACCGGCTCTGGCCACCTATTCTTTATTGCCCATTATCAAAGCTTTTACCGATTCGGCCGGTGTGGTGGTGGAGACCAGGGACATCTCCCTTTCCGGTAGGATCATCGCTACTTTTCCGGAATTTTTAAAAGCAGATCAAAGGATCAATGATGCATTGGCCGAACTGGGAGATATCGCCAAAACGCCCGAGGCCAATATTGTGAAACTGCCCAATATCAGTGCCTCCTTACCCCAATTGAAGGCGGCAATCAAAGAACTGCAGGGTCAGGGATATCCGCTTCCTGATTATCCTGATGAACCTAAAAACGAGCAGGAAAAAAACATCCAGGCCAAGTACGACAAGGTAAAAGGATCTGCCGTAAATCCCGTACTTCGTGAAGGGAACTCAGACCGCCGGGCACCACAAGCGGTCAAGCAGTTTGCCAGAAATAATCCCCATAGCATGGGCAAATGGGATTCCGGTTCAAAAAGCCATGTGGCCAGCATGAAAGAAGGAGATTTTTATGGCAGTGAGAAGTCTGTAACCATTCCGGAAGCCACTTCGGTAAAAATCGAATTGATGGCTAAGGATGGCAGCAAAAAAATATTGAAAGAGAAGCTTGCCCTTCAGGCTGGGGAAGTGGTCGATGCCGCCGTGTTGAGCACCCGCTCATTGAGAAAATTCCTGCAGGAACAAAAAGAGGAAGCTAAAAAACAGGGGATACTTTTTTCCCTGCACATGAAAGCCACCATGATGAAGGTCTCAGACCCCATCATTTTCGGGCATGCGGTTACCGTCTTTTTCGCCCCTGTATTTGAAAAGCATGCAGCGACACTAAAAGAACTTGGTGTAAATCCCAATAATGGCTTTGCTGCGGTACTCTCCGCTCTGGACGAATTGCCTGCTGACAAGAAGAAAGCCATAGAAGCCGATATTGAGGCTTGCTATGCAGACAGCCCGGACCTGGCTATGGTCAATTCCGACAAAGGCATTACCAATCTCCATGTGCCCAGTGATGTGATCATCGATGCTTCCATGCCTGCCATGATCCGCTCCAGCGGTCAGATGTGGAACAAAAACAATCAATTGCAGGATGCCAAAGCCATCATCCCGGACCGTTCTTATGCAGGCGTATACCAGGAAACCATAGATTTTTGCAAGAAACATGGTGCTTTTGACCCTACCACCATGGGATCTGTACCCAATGTAGGACTCATGGCACAAAAGGCTGAGGAATACGGTTCTCATGACAAAACCTTTGAAATCCCTTCGGAGGGGACAGTGAAGGTAACTGATGCAAGTGGAAAAGTGATTTTTGAACATCCTGTTGAAAAGGGCGATATCTGGAGGATGTGTCAGGTGAAGGATGCGCCGGTTCAGGATTGGGTAAAACTGGCCGTGAACCGGGCCAGGGCCACCGGTTCTCCTGCCGTATTTTGGCTGGATAAAAACAGGGCCCACGATTCGGAATTGATCCGAAAAGTAGAAAAATATCTGAAAGACCACGATACCAGCGGCCTGGACATTAGAATCATGTCTCCGGTTGACGCTACCAGGTTTTCCCTGGAAAGGATCAAAGCCGGAAAGGATACCATATCCGTTACGGGAAACGTACTTAGAGATTACCTTACCGATTTGTTCCCTATCCTGGAGTTGGGCACCAGTGCCAAGATGCTTTCCATCGTCCCTTTGATGAATGGTGGAGGCTTGTTTGAAACAGGTGCGGGTGGATCTGCGCCCAAGCACGTTCAGCAATTTGTAGAAGAGGGCCACCTCAGGTGGGATTCTTTAGGCGAGTTTCTGGCATTGGCGGTGTCTCTGGACCATCTGGGCGATACGTTTGATAACAAGCGGGCAAAGGTCCTTGGGAAAACCCTGGATCAGGCTACCGCTAAATTTCTGGAAAAAGGAAAATCTCCATCCAGAAAAGTAAATGAGATAGACAACAGGGGTAGTCATTTTTACCTGGCCATGTACTGGGCAGAGGCCCTGGCCAATCAGGAAGATGATGAAGCCTTGAAAAAGATATTTGGCCCGGTAGCCAAAGAGATGGTAGAGAAGGAAAAAGCCATCAACGAGGAGCTGATCGGGGCGCAGGGCAAGCCCATGGATATCGGCGGTTATTACCGTCCCGATGAAGATAAGACCTCCAAACTGATGCGGCCCAGTGCTACCTTGAACAAGATTCTTGAGGCCATTGTAGCTTAGATTGATAAAGTCCATTTACTTTATTACGCACAAAAAGCCGCTGATTTCAGCGGCTTTTCTATTCTTAATAAAAAACTAATACTACAATCTTTTGATCCGGATATTCCTGAACCAGACATCGTCATTGTGGTCCTGCAGTGCGATTTTGCCTTCTTTGAAGGTAGCAAAATCTTCCCATTGGGCAAACTTGCTATCCGCTACCATGGCTTTCCATTGCTCATCCCAAAGCGTAGCCTCCACAGTTTTTACCCCGTTCAGGAAAAACTGCAGTTGCCCGTCTTCTACCCTGATTTCTGACTTGTTCCATTCCCCTACAGGTTTGGCAGCCTCTTCAGAGGACTCGATCAGGTCGTACAGATCACCAGTTCGGTGGGTGACTATCTGCCCATCCCGGTGGCCATCGTTGTCCAGCAACTGGTATTCCGGTCCGGTAAAGTAGGGCGCTCCATATTCACCATTATCCTGTACATGAAACATGATGCCACTGTTTCCGTTTTCTGAGATTTTCCATTCCAGCTCCAGGTAAAAATCCCCGAAACTTTCCCTGGTAACCAAATCACCTGCGCTGGCTCCTTCATCCTTCTTTGCTGAATTAAAATAAAGCACGCCATCTGCCGCTTCCCAGGCCTCCCCGGGTTGGTCTTTGCCATACCCGGTCCAGCCGGTGAGGCTGTTGCCGTCAAAAAGACTGATCCATTCTTCTTCTGTCACAATTATCTCCTCGATATTTTCCTCAGAAGCACCATTTTCCTGCGTTGCCGGACCGCAACTCCAAGCCGCCACCGACACCAATACCGCTACTGATAGATTATTTCTAAACATGAGTTACTTTTTTAGCAATAGTACATACCTGACCATGTCTTTGGCATCGTCTTCAGACAAAGCCGGATGGGCAGGCATAGGGATTTCTCCCCACTCGCCCACGTTACCAGCAATGACCCTGCCGGCGAGCATTTCAACATTTTCCTCAGTAGACTCATATTTTGCTGCCACGTCAGCATAGGATGGCCCTACAATTTTTCTTTCGATCATGTGGCAACTGGGGCAGTCATTCTGCTTCATTAACTCCACTCCCCGGATAAATACTGGGTCATCCTTGTACTTTTCTTCCAGGTTTACCTCTTTCGGTGGCTCGGGAGTAGCTGCAGGCGTACTGCTAGTCGTCTCTGATTCAGAACTACCACCGCCGGATCCTCCGCAGGATACTGCCAACATTGCACCAGCAATAAGGGACAGATTTAATTTAAAATTCAACTTCATTGTTTGTTATAGATAGATTAATTGATTCCCAATATTTTTTTATTCAATCCCTCATCAGCACCGGTAGAAGCGAAATCATCAAATGTTTTCTCCGTCACGCGGATGATTTTTTCACTGATAAATTTGGCACCTTCTATGGCCCCGTTTTCAGGGTGTTTCAAGGCGCATTCCCATTCCAATACTGCCCAGCCATCAAAGCCATACTGAGACAATTTGCTGAAAATGGCATTGAAATCTACCTGCCCATCTCCCAGGGAACGGAATCTGCCGGCTCTTTCCACCCAACTGGAATAGCCGCCGTATACACCTTGCCTGCCGGTGGGATTGAATTCGGCATCCTTGACATGAAACATCCTGATCCGGTCTTTGTAAATATCAATAAATTCCACGTAATCAAGGCACTGCAACACAAAGTGGCTGGGGTCGTAGAGGATATTGGCCCTTTTGTGGTGATTCACTTTTTCGAGAAACAGCTCAAAGGTAACGCCATCGTGCAGGTCCTCTCCGGGATGCAACTCATAACAGACGTCTACTCCGTATTTGTCAAATTCATCCAGAATGGGAAGCCATCTTTTGGCCAACTCCTCAAAGCCGGTATCTACCAGCCCTGCGGGTCGTTGTGGCCAGGGGTAGACGGTGTGCCACATCAGCGCACCACTAAAGGTGGCATGTGTGTTCATTCCGAAATTTTTGGATGCTTTGGCTGCCCACATTAATTGCTGGACGGCCCATTCCTGCTTGCCTTTCAGGTCGCCGGCAAGCTCAGTCGGTGCAAAAGCGTCGAACAATTCATTGTAGGCCGGGTGGACAGCCACAAGCTGCCCCTGGAGGTGGGTAGAAAAATCAGATATTTCCACGCCGGCAGCCTTTACCGTAGCCTGGATTTCTTTGACATAATCCATGTCCTCTGCAGCCTTTTGGAGGTCGATGAGCCTTGCATCCCAGGTCGGGATCTGTACGGCTTTGTATCCAATACTTGCTGCCCAGGTACAGATGTCCTTCAGGTTATTGAAAGGCGCTACATCATCTGCAAACTGTGCCAAAAATAAGGCTGGTCCTTTAATGGTTTTCATAAGGGTCTTTGTTTTTTAAAGTTCAAATTTAGTCCATTTTTCGTTAGATTTCCCACTCTTCACCACATGTTCTACAAAAGCCATGCCCCGGAGTCCGTCTTCTGCACCCGGAAAGTCTTCCCATTCTTTCAGTGGCTTTTCTCCATTTTTCCTTGCGTACAGGCATCGGGCAAAATTGCGGTACAGGTTGGCGAAAGCCTCCAGGTATCCTTCCGGATGCCCGCCCGGGGTACGGATATTTTCCATAGCCCAGGAAGAAAGGTAGGGTACATTGCCCCCCGTACGATAGATCTGATCCGGGGCTTCCGGATGCCTCACGATCAGGGAATTGGCATTATCCTGTTCCCATTCCAAACCGGCCTTATCTCCAAACACCCTGATTTTAATATTGTTTTCCGCACCTGAAGCGATCTGGGTGGCCATCAATACCCCCGAGGCGCCGTTATCAAATTTCAGCAATACTGCTCCATCATCATCCAGGGTTCTCCCTTCCACCACTATGTTTAAATCAGCGCAAAGCTTTGTCAGCTTCAGGCCACTCACATATTCTGCCAAATTAAACGCATGGGTCCCGATATCTCCCATGCAATTGGCAATGCCGCTTTTATTCGGATCTGTTCTCCAGATGGCTTGTTTGTAATCGGTCTTTTCCAAAGTTGTCCATAGCCAGCCCTGGGGATATTCCACATAAACCTTTCTGATTTTGCCCAATACTCCTGTAGCGATCAGGTGCTTTGCCTCCTTTACCATGGGGTAGCCGGTATAGGTGTGGGTCAGGCAAAACAACAGGCCTGTTTCGCGAATGATCTTATCGAGTTCTTTTGCCTCTTCATAATTAAAAGTCATGGGTTTGTCCAGCACTACGTGAAACCCATTTTCAAGAGCCTTTTTGGTGGGGTCAAAGTGTACATGATTTGGCGTAACGATGGCAACAAAATCTATCCGCTCTTCTTCCGGCAATTGCTTTTCTTTGGCAAACATTTCATCATAGGAGCCATAAACCCTTTCTGCAGGCAAAAAAAGTTCTTTACCGGTCTCTGCAGATTTTTCAGGACTGCTGCTAAAAGCTCCTGCAGCCAATTCTATGATACCATCCATGGCAGCCGATATCCGGTGCACTGCCCCGATAAAGGATCCGGGCCCGCCACCGATCATGCCCATTTTTAGTTTTCTCTTGCTCATTATTCTGATCTTTGGTTTACTGGTTTTTTTTAGTTCGAATGAATCTTCTATCTTTATTTTCGCGCTGAAAAAAGACAATGACCGGAGCTGATGTTCAAAAACGCCGGAACACCGGCCCAGGCATACCTTTCTCACTTTCCGAAATGATAAATTTACATTAAATTGGCTTAAATTTAAATAAATCCCACAATAGTTTGAAGGCTGATTACCCGGGCAAAAACTATAATCCTGAAAAAACATGAAGACCAACAACCGAATAAAGCTTTCTCTGATGATGTTTCTGGAATTTTTTGTCTGGGGATCCTGGTACGTCACGCTAGGTACATTTTTGGGCAACAACCTGGATGCCAACGGCGCTCAGTTGGCTGCAGCATTTTCCACCCAGTCATTTGGAGCCATCATTGCTCCCTTTATCATTGGCCTGATTGCAGACAGGTATTTCAATGCGGAAAAAATCCTGGGAATACTCCATCTCCTTGGAGCGGTGCTGATGTACCTGATGTTTGTTTCTGACAGTTTCGCCGCATTTTATCCCTATGTGTTTCTGTATATGCTCATATACATGCCCACGCTGGCCCTGGCCAATTCTGTATCCTTCAGCCAAATGAAAGATCCTTCGAAAGAATTCAGCAGTATCCGCGTTTGGGGCACCATAGGCTGGATAGCATCGGGTCTGATGATCAGTTTTTTCTTTGTCTGGGACAGTCCGGAAGCCATTGATCAGGGCATGCTGCGGTACACTTTTCTGATGTCCGCCATATCTTCCCTTGTGCTCGGACTTTTTGCTTTTACCCTTCCGAAGACGCCCCCCGCAGCAAAAAACAACGAAAAGCAATCTGTTTCAGAACTACTCGGTCTGGATGCGCTAAAGCTGTTAAGAGATAAAGATTTTGCCATATTTTTCATCTCATCTGTTTTGATATGTATTCCACTGGCATTTTACTACCAGAATGCCAATCCCTTTCTTTCGGAAGTAGGGCTGTCCAATCCCACCGGTAAAATGACCATCGGGCAAGTATCAGAGGTATTGTTCCTTTTACTGATGCCTTTCTTCTTTAAGAAGTTTGGGCTGAAAACCACCCTGGTGGTAGGCATGCTGGCCTGGGTAATACGGTATGTGTTTTTTGCTTTTGGGGATGCCGGAGAGGGAACTTACCTTTTGCTCATCGGAATCGCGCTGCATGGGATATGTTACGATTTCTTCTTTGTATCGGGACAGATTTATACCGATTCAAAGGCAGGACCGAGGTACAAGAGTGCGGCACAGGGCCTGATCACTCTCGCCACATATGGAATAGGCATGTTGATTGGCTTTTGGATCGCCGGATTTGTTTCGGATTTGTATTTGGCTGATGGCGTTCACGATTGGCAGCAAATCTGGCTGATCCCATCTGGAATAGCCTTCGTAGTCACCATTTTGTTTGTGGTTTTTTTCAAAGACAATGACTTCCGGAGGGCAAGTGCATTGAGGAAAAGTGTGAAAAACATTCAGCAATCCAGAGAGTTATCAACGGAGTAGCATATAACGGGATCCTAATTTAGAGCATTTATAAATAAGGAAAAATAAAACTAGTAAAGGGATAAAATCATACGAATTCTTTAAAAATATCAATAGTATTGCAATACCTAAAATAAACAAATCATTTATATGGCTAATCAAAGTTATGATGCTATTGTCGTTGGTTCCGGAATCAGCGGCGGATGGGCAGCAAAAGAGCTGACAGAGAAGGGAATGAAGGTACTCCTCCTGGAAAGGGGCCCCAATGTAGAGCATGTCAAAGATTATAAAAACGCAACCAAAGCTCCCTGGGAAATTCCCCACCGGGGCAGAAGGACAATCGAAATGTTGGAAAACCATCCCAACCTGAGGAGAGATTACGTGCTGAACGAACTTAATCTGGACTGGTGGGCACATGAGGATGATTCACCGTATATCGAAAAGAAGCCGTTTACCTGGTTCCGTGGCTACCAGGTTGGGGGGCGCTCCCTGCTTTGGGGCAGGCAAAGTTACCGTTGGGCAGATATAGATTTCGAGGCCAATGCAAAGCAGGGAATTGCAGTAGATTGGCCAATTCGCTACAAGGATCTGGCACCCTGGTACAGTTACGTAGAAAAATTTGCAGGAATTTCCGGCAACAGGGATGGGTTGGATATTCTGCCAGATGGAGAGTTTATGCCGGCGATTCCATTGAACTGCGTGGAAAAAGATGTCGCTGACCGCTTGAAGAACCACTTTGGCGGATCCAGGGTGATGACCAATGCCCGGGTGGCCAACATCACACAGCCTCTTCCGGGAAGACCGGGCTGCCAATACCGCAACAAATGCTCCCTGGGTTGCCCCTTTGGGGGCTACTTCAGCACCCAGTCCTCTACCCTTCCGGCGGCAGAGGCCACCGGTAATCTCACACTTCGGCCCTGGTCAATCGTTACCCGGGTACTGTATGACAAAGACAGCAAAAAGGCTACCGGAGTGGAAGTACTCGACGGGGAGACAAACGAGACTTACGAATTTGACGCCAAAGTAGTATTTCTGTGCGCATCCGCATTCAACTCAACAGCAGTGCTGATGCGTTCTGCTACTGATATATGGCCGGAGGGTCTTGGCAGCAGTTCGGGTGAACTGGGCCATAATGTGATGGACCATCATTTCCGCCTTGGCGCCAATGGCACCATAGAGGGCTATGAAGACAAATATTATTTTGGCAGGAGGCCCGGAGGATTTTATGTGCCCCGCTACAGAAATGTCGGAGACGAAAGCAGAGACTACGTTCGCGGATTTGGGTATCAGGGCGGCGCAAGCCGTCAGGGATGGAGCCGTACGGTAGCCGAGCTTGATTTTGGTGCCCCGCTAAAGGCTGAGCTTACCGAACCCGGTGCCTGGACCATTGGCATGACTGCCTTTGGGGAAATACTGCCTTATCATGACAACACCATCAAACTCAGTAAAACCGAGAAGGACAAATGGGGCATGTATGTATTGGAAATGGACGCAGCAATCCGCGACAACGAAAAGAAAATGCGGGTAGACATGATGAACGATGCCGCAGAAATGCTGGAAGCCGCCGGCGTAAAAGATGTGTCTACTTATGACAGGGGATACACTTTCGGACAAGGAATACACGAAATGGGTACAGCAAGGATGGGAAGAGATCCCAAAACTTCTGTTTTGAATGGCAACAACCAGGTCTGGGATGCCAAAAACGTATTTGTGACTGATGGTGCCGCCATGGCATCAGCTGCAGCGCAAAACCCCTCCCTGACTTACATGGCCATGACTGCCAGAGCGGCGAATTTCGCCGTGGAAGAACTCAAGAAAGGCAATTTGTAACACCCAAAAAAGAAACAAGATGACTGTAATGAATAGAAGAGAGGCCCTGAAAAGTGTGGTGCTCATGATGGGCGGAACCATGGTCGGTGCCAATGTGATCCTCACCGGTTGTGCTCCCGATAAGCAAATAGAAGGGCTGGACTTTTCCGAAGAAGAACTGGCTTATATGGACGAGATCGGAGAAGCCATCATTCCTACAACTGATACCCCTGGTGCCAAAGCAGCTGGAATCGGGTCATTTATGGCCATGATGGTCAAAGATACCTATACCGAAGAGCAGCAAAAGAGCTTTATCAATGGCCTGAACAGTTTGAAAAGCAGCTTTAAATCTGAAACCGGCAAAGAATTTATGGATGCTTCCGTAGAGGAGCGGACCGCTTTCCTGAATCAGCTCAACAAAGCTGCAATGAATCAGAATTCTGCCGACGAGGATGAGGCGAAATACATTCTGATGATCAAAGACCTGACGCTTCTGGGCTACTTTACCTCAGAAATAGGTGCGACACAGGCTTTGCGCTTTGTGGAAACCCCCGGTAGATATGATCCCTGTATGGAATACAAAAAAGGAGACAAGGCCTGGGCGATATAAACCGGTGCTGGTCCTTACTGTAAAAATGAAGCCCGCTATTTTTGGCGGGCTTTATGTTTTTTATAGGCAAACCAGTAATAGGCAGGGAAGACCAGTGCCCTGAGCCGCCAGTCATTTTTCTCATGAAAGCTGAGTTGCTTGTCCCTGTTGATTTTTCGGTAAAGCAGACTGGCCAGAATCAGGTGTGTCAACACCATTAGCAGGAGGATAGAATAGATTATGAGTTCGTTCATTTTTTTAATCTGGGGATAAGCGGCGGAACCTTGTTTTGATACCGGACATATTTTTCACCGTACTGCTCCCGCAGTTTTTTTTCTTCGTAGTATATACCGAATGGCAGGTACGATAGCAGGGCCAGCAGGTGAATGAGGGAAGCCATATTCGGTACATAAAATAAATACCCGGCGAAGATTAATATCAGTCCGGCATACAGCGGATGTCTCATGTATTGATACCAGCCAGTTTTAATGAGGGGTTCTGTTTCTCTCAGGTCATCGTGCGGCTTTAATCCCAGAAACCTGCTTAGCTCCACCTGTTTCATGCTTTTGGCGGCAATAATGGTTCCGAAGGTAGCGAGCATAAAGCCCAGATATGTGGTGCCGTTTGAGCGCTCAAAAAGCCAGATGGGATCAATACTGCCTGCAAACAGGAAAATCGCTAAAAAAATAAAGCTGGCAACAAGACTATAGCTGAGGCGGTACCATTTATAGGAATTTCCCATCCAGGCTTTGACTTTTCTTTTTATATTGAGGCTTGCCAGGAATGTATGGCTGGCATAAAAAAACAACCAGCCCAGGCAGAGGATTAAATATTGCATAAACACACGAATATCTACAATTTGGCCGATTAATGAAAAATTTGCACAGATATATTGAACACACCGTCCTGCATCCCACCACAGATGAAAAGGTCATCGGAAAACTGATCGCTGAAGCCATAAACTTCCGCTTCAGGGGAGTAGTTGTACCGCCCTTCTGGGTGAAGAAAGTAAAACGGGAGTTGGCAGCGGAAGACATTCAGGTTGTGACAGTTATTGGTTTTCCGTTTGGATATGGCATGTCGCAGACCAAGGTATTTGAAGCCCGGCAGGCCATCCGGGATGGCGCGGATGAATTGGATGTGGTATGGTCTCTCACTGCGTTCAAATCCGGCATGAACTGGCCAAAAATTGAGCTGGCCCAGTTGGCGGAATGCTGTCATGAGGAGGAGAGGTTTCTGAAGGTAATCCTCGAAACAGCCTATCTGGATGAGTCCGAACTGCGTAGTGCCTGTAACATTTGCAGGGATGCTGGAGTGGATTTTGTCAAAACCTCTACCGGTTTTGCTCCTGAGGGGGCGAAGCCGGAAATCGTCCGGCAAATGCGGGAGTATCTCCCCAGTCAGGTAGGCATCAAGGCGAGCGGAGGTATCAGGACCCTGGACCAGGCACTCACAATGATCAGCAGCGGAGCCGATCGTATTGGCACGAGCAGTGGTCCGGCAATCATGGAAGCCTATCTGGAGGATCAACTTCCGTCTGACTGATTTCTCCCACTACGGGGTTTTTAGGAGGTTCGATTGGTCTTGCCGGTGATTCGGACTGGTTAAAGTAAATCAGAAAAAAGGGGATTATAAAAAAGGTGAGCAAAATGTAGGCAAACCCCACCAGCCGGGTGTTGGCGGTAGTTCTGCCAAAATGCTTTGCCAGCCGCACGGGTATGCCTCTGAGCCCGGGGTGCGGTAGAAATATGAGCGTGCCGATCAGGTTAAACAACACATGTACAATGGCAATACTTATCGCCGCTTCGGTTTTGTAAAAGGCTGCTATCACAGCGGTGATGGTAGTCCCCACATTGGCGCCCATGATGAAGGGAAAGACTTTGCGCAGGGCTACCTTGCCTGTGGCTACAGCAGTTACCATCAGCGAGGTAGTGATGGTGCTGGATTGGACGGCTGCCGTGAAAAACATTCCGTATAGGAAAGAACGGGTCGGTATATTGAAGATATGCTTTTTGATTTTTTTAAAATTGGGGGTAATCAGTGATTTGTAAGCCAGCGAAGATAACAATTTGATGGAGCCGATCAGGATGAGGATCCCGGTCAGCAGGGATAGCAATGGCCAGTGCAATAATTCGGCAAGGTAGATACTTACAGGGCGGAGAAAAAAGCCCTGGTAGGCAGCCTCTCCGGGCAATAGCCTGCTGTCGCTAACAAAAGCCTGGGTGATCCAGGCTGCCGTTTTACTCAACATGCCGAAGTAAATTTCAAGCGGCAGCAGGATGATAACGGAGATGATGTTGAAGATATCGTGGAGTACACCAGCGGAGAGTGCTTTGCGGAAGGATTTTTTTTTCATGATGTACCCGAATGCCACCAGGGTGCTGGTAAGGGTAGTTCCGATATTGGCACCCATGATCAGGGGAACCGCCTGCGCAAGACTCAGATTGCCTGAAGCCACCAGGACTACCACCATGGCAGAGACAGTAGAACTTGATTGGATCAAAGCGGTGGTGAGCAATCCAATAAACAAGCCGACAAATGGGTTAATTGTGGCCATAAAAAGGGTATTGGCCATCTCGTTGTTCAGCTTCGCGAGGGCATAGGTAAGAAAGTCTATGGAGAACATAAAAAACAGCAATCCCAGGACCACAGTCGATATCGTGAGGACATTTTTCTTAAGGGAATTGTTGTAAGGAGTTGTGTTCATTGAAAAATGGAAGCTACAGCGGCTGATTGAAGATGCAAAATACGTATAGCGGGAAGAGAATTACACGCTTTTCAGGTAAAACTTATGTTAAAATTCGAATCACAGAACCGGCTCAGGTAGAATCGATTAAAAAAGGGCCATATAAATGGGTAAGAAATAAAATATTTATATTTTTGACATGGGCTGATATCATTCTTAAAGTTTTCGGAAAATGCAATTTCAGAACCCGTCGAAAAGGACTTAACAATTTGTTAACACGATCCTTAGAAAATCTTGTTTAATTTGCAGCCTTATTTCACGCCAAAGACCAACGCATGGCCAAACTAAAAGATCAAAATATTAACCAGGATGCTTTATCAAAAGCAGCTTATTCACTTTTTGATTTCACGAAAAAAGAAAAGTCATTTTTATTAATCGTTTGCATTTTAGTTTCTGTTGCAGGTATCATCACTCCCTATACCTATGCAGCCATGTGGTTTGGCTTTATGCTTGCTGCCTATTCTGCCATAGCCAACGACAGCATACAGACCATAGGTACTTTTATTGCTTCTAACCAGAACCGGAAGTGGTATTTTCTCTGGTTGTTTATGGGCTTGATTTTTGTCGGTACCGTTACCTATAGCTGGTTCAGGTACGATGGAGACGTGAGTTATCAGCGTCTTCAGGTTGACGGCCTTGATCAGGCCCCCCAGAGTTTTGTTTTTTTGCAGATCGCTGCCCCTATTGTATTGTTGGTGATGACCAGGTTAAGGATGCCGGTGTCCACCACATTTTTACTGCTTAATGTGTTTACTTACAAGGCGGGCACGATCATGGGAGTCATGCAGAAAAGTTTTATCGGTTATCTTCTTGCATTTATCATGGCGATCATCGTCTGGTATGTGCTTGAAAAGTTCGTTACCAATTATCTGAAAGGGAAGCCTCGGAATTATTGGTACTTTTTACAATGGATCACTTCAGGCTGCCTCTGGGCCGTGTGGATCATGCAGGATGCCGCCAATATTGCAGTATTTCTCCCAAGGCAACTTGACGTATGGGAATTTTCAGCCTATACCGGATTTGTTTTCCTGGGCCTGGGTGTCTTGTTTTATGTGAAAGGGGATAAAATACAGGGTATTGTTAATGAAAAGACCCGCGTCACCGATGTCCGGGCAGCTACGATAGTAGACCTGGTTTATGCGGTAATCTTGTTTTACTTTAAAGCCTACTCAAACATGCCCATGAGTACTACATGGGTGTTTATCGGCCTGTTGGGTGGCAGGGAGCTTTCTATTGCCCTTGCGAAATCGAAAAAATTAAAAAAGAGGAAGGCCCGATTGGTCAGGGCGTACCGGCTGGCAAAAAACGATCTGGTCAAGGCTGGGATCGGACTCATCGTGTCGCTTATTTTAGCACTGATTATCAATGAAGGGGTACGCCAGGAAATCTTTGAAATGATTTTTTAATGGATGAACTGCAACTGTATTCCGATGAATATTGGATGCAAGAGGCCCTGAAGCAGGCCCGGATAGCTTTTGAAGAGGGAGAGATCCCGGTGGGTGCTGTGGTGGTCGTGAAAAACCGGATCATCGCCAAAGCCTACAACCAAACCGAAAAGCTTACAGATGTGACGGCCCATGCTGAGATACTGGCCATTACCGCAGCATCAAATGCGCTGGGTTCCAAGTACCTTCCGGAATGCAGGCTGTACGTTACCCTGGAGCCTTGTGTCATGTGTGCGGGCGCCATCTACTGGGCGCAACTGGGGGAGCTGCACTACGGAGCAGCCGATCCGAAACGTGGATTTTCGCGCAATGGTCCTGATCTGCTTCATCCTAAAACGAAAGTCTCCAACGGGCTGCTGCAGGATAATTCCAGGAAATTGTTGCAGGCATTTTTTAATAATCTCAGGAATTAGAGATTCAACGGAATAAAAGAACCATTTTTGAAGTTCCTTGGTTTGTATGGATAGGTTTTTAATTCGAACCCAATACCATCAACTAAATTAATGTTTAACCTAAAAGATTAAAATAATGGCTTTTGAACTTCCTAGTTTACCTTATGAAAAAAATGCATTGGAGCCACATATCGATGCCAAGACAATGGAAATACATCATGGCAAACACCACAATGCCTATGTGACCAAATTGAATGACGCCATAAAAGGCTCGGATCTGGCTTCAAAAAGTATAGAAGATATCATGAAAGGGATCTCCTCTGCTTCTACGGCCGTCAGAAACAACGGTGGCGGACATTACAACCATTCACTTTTCTGGACTATCTTGTCTCCGAAAGGCGGCGGGGCCCCCTCCGGCGAGCTTGCAACTGCCATAGATAAGAAATTTGGTTCATTCGATAAGTTTAAGGAGGAATTTTCCAATGCGGCCGCTACCCGATTTGGCTCAGGCTGGGCCTGGTTGAGTGTCAGTAACGGTGAGTTGCAGGTGAGTTCTACTCCCAATCAGGACAATCCCCTAATGGACATTGCCGAGGTGAAAGGTACGCCTATTCTGGGATTGGACGTTTGGGAACATGCTTACTACCTGAATTACCAAAATCGTAGGCCAGATTACATCGATGCCTTTTGGAACGTAGTGAACTGGGAGGAAGTAGCGAAAAAATATGCTGCGGCCAAATAATACATGCGCTTTCCAAATGCGATCATACTACCCTCCGGTGATTTCCGGGGGGTTTTTTTGTGCGGTTTGCGAACAGCAAAAGTGTACGGTTGTGGGACAGCTATATTTTTCGAAAATATTATAAATAATTGATAAACAGTCCTATAGGTATTTTTTTTGTATTTGGCACCTTTTTCCCATGTCATGGCATAGAACGAATAATCAAATATGACCATGAACTTAAGAACGCTTGTTTTTGCCACTTCATTTTTCTACCTGATCGGATGGAGCCACCTGGCAGCTCAGGAGATATCCGGGACAGTATCCGGGACTATCCTGGATGAAAATCGTGAACCCCTGCCGTTCGCTAATGTAGTTTTGCTTGAAGTGAATTCTGAGGAATTGGTTACTGCTGTCATTTCCGATGACGCCGGATACTTCACCCTGCAGACGATTTCCGAAAAAGAAGTATTTCTGCGTATTACTACCCTGGGTTACACCAGCTACCAAACTAACCCATTCGTATTGCGGGGAGGAGCAGAAAAAAATTTCGGAACCATTCAGGTGCAGGCAGAAACCACAGGATTGGACGAGGTGACGGTGAATGCTGCAAGGCCCAATGTGCTGATTCAGGCAGATAAAACAATTGTCAATGTGGCGGGAACGGTCATGGCGGAGGGCAACACAGTCCTGGACGTGGTGGGTCGTTCTCCAGGAGTGTTTGTAGATGCGGATGGCAATATCAGTCTGAATGGCAGATCAGGCGTGGTGGTTTTGATAGATGAGCGACAAACCTATATGAATGCCGCAGACCTGGCCAACTTTCTGAGGGCCATGCCAGCGGACAATATCCTGAGTATTGAAGTGATCAACAATCCTCCGGCAAAGTATGATGCTGAAGGAGCTGCTGGTGTGATTAATCTGGTGCTAAAGAAAAATAACATCAATGGCACCAATGGCAATGTACATTTGGGCAGCCAGTATAATGGATTGCATACACCATCAGCGGGAGCGACTTTAAATGTTAAGAAAAATAAATGGACCTCAAATGCCAGTCTGAATTACAGCGAATGGGGACGATTTATAGACCTGGATATCATCAGAAGGTTTCAGGTGGACGGTGGTCTTTCGGTATTTGATCAGGAAGCGCGATTAAAGTTGTTGAGGAGCAACCTGTTTTTTTCCGGGGGTACCGATTACCAGATCAATGAAAAACACAGTATCGGGATTAACCTTCAGGCATCCGGGCAAAAAGGCACTGAGGATGGTAACTCCCTTACCAATATCTCCAACCCGAAGAACAGTGACACGAACTACCTGAATGCGCTCAATGATTCATACTCCGATAATTACAGGGTCTTTGGAAATCTACATTACATTGCCAGACTGGACACCCAGGGAACAAAGCTTAGCGCAGACCTCGATTTTACCCAAATGGACGCCGGTAGCCTGAGCATGCTCAGCAACAGCTATTGGACGAATGAACTCACCGGAGAGGGAACTTCGGACAGGATCCGTACCGGCAACGAAATGTTGTATACCATTTACACAGCTAAAGCTGATTTCACCAGACCGCTCGGAAAGGACAGGGAGCTGGAGGCAGGACTGAAAGGAAGCTGGGTCAATTCAGACAATAAGTTGGACATTTCAAAAAGTGTGGAAGAGGGGGTGTTTAACCCGGATCCAAATAGCAATCATTTCATTTACAAAGAGCAGGTACTGGCAGCCTATACTTCCTACAAAGGCCCCATCAGCGAGCAGTTGAACTTTCAGGCGGGTCTCAGGGCAGAATATGCAGATATTGAAGGAAATTCGGTGAGTTCCTCCCAAATCAACACCCAGGAGTACCTCAACTTATTTCCCAGCCTGTACCTGCAGCACCAGGTAAACGATAACTACCAAATCGTCTATAACCTGAATCGCAGGATCACCAGACCCCATTACCGGCAGTTGAACCCCTATGTGTTTTATATCGATCCGTTGACTACTGAGGAGGGAAATCCTCAGTTGAGGCCACAATATGCCAATAATTTTGAAATGAACCATATCATCAAGAATGCATATCAATTGGCGGTATCTTTTTCTCAGACCGAGAACGCATTTGGACAGATCATGGTGCAGGATGAGGAAACCAGGAAAACCCGTATTCAAATGCAAAACTTAGATCGCACACAAAATTTGAGTGTGCGTGCGACAATTCCGTTTGAGTTTGCGTCCTGGTACAGCACCAGCAACATGCTCCAGTTTGATGGCAACACCTTTCAGTCTCAGTTGGGAGCCGAATTGCTGGACGAAAAACAGTTTTCCTTTATGGCCCGAAGTCAGCACAACATTACCCTGCCAAAGGGGTTCAGACTGGAATTGGTCGGGATTTACAGAAGCCCCTTTCGGGATGGGCAGTTGAAGATAGATGCGATGAGCTGGATGGACGCCGGCCTGACCAAAACATTTTACAACGACAAGCTGAGCTTAACGGTGAATGGAGCAGATATATTCAGAACCATGAAATTCAGGGGAAATATTGATTTTCACAGCATCAATACTGATGTGCGGCAGTACAACAGCATGCAGAGCGTGAGATTTACGCTGCGTTGGAAATTTGCCCGGGGAGAGCAGTTTAAGGTTTCTCAGAGAAGTGGAAGCACCGAAGAAAGAAACAGATTGGACTAAGTTTCAGACGAGAATAAGTTTAGATTAGGTTTTTAACAATAATAAAGACAGCACCTCCTGGGTGCTGTTTTTATTTGATCGGGTGGCACCGATTGAGCTTACATGAAATGATACAGGAAGATCAAATGGGCAGAAAGGGCAGGTTTCTTTTCTCCTCTGATTTCGATTTTTACTTTCATCTCTGTCTTGATGGTGCCTCTGAGGTCACTAATATTGGCCAGGCTCGCCTTCATTCTGATCTCGTCATTTACTTTTACCGGATTGGCAAAACGCAGGTTTTCGATACCGTAGTTGACCATCATTCTGAGGTTGTTGACCTGCACGATCTGGTTCCACAGATAAGGAACCAGGGAGAGGGTGAGGTAACCATGCGCGATAGTGCCTCCAAATGCCCCCTCTGATTTTGCTTTATCAGGGTCTGTGTGGATCCACTGGTGGTCCAATGTCGCGTCCGCAAAGAGGTTGATCTGTTCCTGATTTATCCGGTGGTAATCCGAGACACCCAGTTCCTTGCCGATATATTGCTGAAAATCTTCAAAACTATTGATGATAAGTTTGTTCATGTTCTGTTGGCTTTTAAAAAAATGAAATTATCAAAACCCTCCGGATTTTAAAACAAAAAATCAATAAACTACCCTTTATCAGGCAAAGGCAAAGCAATGGTTTACCTTTTGCGGCGATAATATAAAAATCCAAGAACCAGGCTACTTATGAAAAAAATCAAGGTTGTCCATTCGTAAGTTCTTGTTTTTTCCTGCTCTTCCCGGATATCCGAATCCTTACTTTGAAGCGCTCGCTTTAGCTTGACGATATCGGCCTCAGCCTTATGGGCGATAAATTTGTAATCTTCCTTTTCGTTTCCGATTGTAGTGGTTTGAATATCCTTCAGCATTTCCAGTTCCTGCATGATCTGGTTGTCTTTCTGTATGATCCGATCCATCCATTCATTGGTGGCCGTCATGTCTTTTTTTGTCCGGTTTCCAAAAATACCTGATTTCTGCTTTTCCGATTCCTGCCACTCCTGATGCAGGATTTTTCTTTCCTGTACCAGTTTGTTAAGTTTTTCCTGAGCATCTGCCGAAAACGGTAGGGTCAATAACCAGATTACCAATCCCAGGAAAAATAATAATTTGTTGTTCATGTTGTAACTGCCTTTATGAATAAACTCCTTCATGGTCAATTTTAGCGATTTCAAAAAGCATGCCTGAAATGATTTACCGGGATATCTCAGGCCTGGTAAATAGGCAGGAAGAGCCACTATTTTCTGAAAAACAACCTGCTACAAATCTTTTTTCGTAAGAATCAGATTGACCTTTATCGCTTACTGGCCACCAGAAGATCGGATGGTCGCCCGGGTTTGGCGGTGTCAAAAGTTACTTTTTGCTGGCCGGGAGAAATTCGTTCAATACCTGACGGAGATAATCCCTGTCCAGATGGGTATAGATCTCTGTCGTGGTGATGCTTTCATGCCCCAACATCTCCTGTACGGCCCTGAGGTCAGCTCCTCCTTCCACCAGGTGGGTTGCAAAACTATGCCTGAAAGTATGTGGGCTGACCTTTTTTTGCATCCCTGTTTCTTTGACGAGTTTTTTGATGATAAGGAAAATCATCACCCTCGTCAGCTTTTTTCCGCGCCGGTTTAGAAATATGTAGTCTTCGTGTCCCCTGGCAACGTTTTGGTGTACACGGACTTCTTCCAGGTAGAGCTTCAGGTATTTGGCGGCAGACCTTCCGACCGGGACGAGGCGTTCCTTATTGCCCTTGCCTGTTACGCGAAGAAAGCCGATGTCTTTAAAATAGTGGCCGGTTTTCAAATTGACCAGTTCGGATACCCGCAGCCCGCTGCTATACAACAATTCCAGCATGGCCCGGTTGCGGTGCCCTTCAGGCGCTCCCATGGGGATGGCCTCGAGCAATTTTTCGATTTCAGGATAGCTCAGGGTATCCGGCAGGGTTCGGCTGAGCTTTGGTGCCTCCAAAAGCAGGGAAGGGTTGTCCCGGATTTTGTCCTCATACATAAGGAATTTAAAAAAGGCCTTGATACCGGAAAGGATCCTCGCCTGGGAAAATTCAGAAATATTCAGGCCAGACAGGGCATTTACAAACTGTCGGAGATGATAGAGTTGGACCTTATCGGGACCCAGGCCGGGAAAATTTTTTTCCATAAAGTCAGCGACTTTTTCCACATCCTGACGGTACGCCAGGATCGAATTTTCCTGTAGCGACCGCTCAATTTTCAGGTAATAGCCAAAAGCCCTGATCTCCTTTTCCCATTCCATACAGTAAAATTAATGCTTCCCTGACACTTTGGAATCATTTTCCCAAAAACAATGCATTATCTCCCGTACATATTGCCCGAATGCTTAACTTTGCCTTTCCATTCAGACATCAAAAACCCGACAGAAAATTGAAAATCGCCATTATCAACGGGCCCAACCTCAACCTTTTAGGTAAGCGTGAGCCGGAAATTTACGGAAGCAGTACTTTTGAAGATTTTTTCGAAAAACTGAAAACCAGATATCCCGATCTGACACTTTCCTATTACCAAAGCAATGTGGAGGGCGAGCTTGTTAACCGGCTGCATGAGGTCGGCTTTGATCATGATGGTATATTGATGAATGCCGGCGCATATACCCATACTTCGGTGGCTTTATCAGATGCCATTGCCGGCATCAAAACGCCCGTGCTTGAAATACACATTTCCAATATTTACAAAAGAGAGGAATTCCGGCACAAGAGCATCATTTCCAAAGAATGCGTGGGGATGATTGCGGGATTGGGCTTGCTGGGTTATGAACTCGGATTACAATATTTTATACAGATAGAAAATCGCTAATGTCTATGCTCACATTTGCCCCGGGCCCGTCAAAAGTCTTTGACCGATTGCCCGAATATTTTCAGGATGCTTATCGTCAGGGTATCCTCAGTGCCAATCACCGCAGTGCGGTTTTTATGGATTTGTACAGGGAAACGGAAAGCTTGTTTAAGGAAAAGTTGGATGTCCCTTCCGATTACAAGTTACTGTTCACCTCGAGTGCCACCGAAAACTGGGAAATCATTTCCCAGTCCCTGGTAGAGCAGGCTTCATTCCATATTTTTTCAGGATCTTTTGGCAAAAAATGGTTTGATTTCGCCCAAAATATCATTCCCGAAACCGCCTCCTTGAAGTTGGATAAAAACACGGTATTGGAAGTAGCTGACCTGGCAGTTTCCGATGCTTTTGATTTCATTGCCGTTACCCAAAATGAAACCTCCAATGCCACGCAGGTAAGCAATCAAATTATTGCGGATCTGGCAGAAAAATATCCCGGCAAGATGCTGGCGGTGGATACCACCTCCTCTATGGGAGGGATTTATCTGGACTTCAGGCTGGCAGATGTCTGGTACGCCTCTGTACAAAAGTGCTTCGGCCTGCCTGCAGGCCTGGGTTTATTGGTGCTTTCGCCGAGAGCTATTGCCAAAGCAAAAAGCAAAGGAGAATATGGCCGCTACAATAGCCTGAACTTCATGCTGGAAAATGCCGCTAATTACCAAACCCACTATACGCCCAATGTGCTTGGCATTTATTTGCTGTATCGGGTTCTGCAGGATATGCCGCCTATCCAGGAGGTGCAGGAAAAGACTGAAAAAAGGATGCAGGCCCTGGAAAAACTGGTGGATCAATCGGCCAAACTGGCTTTTTTGGTAACCAATCCCGCAGCAAGAAGCCGAACGGTTTTGGGCGTAGGAGGTGAAGAGGCTTTTATCAAAAGCATCAAAGCGGCTGCTGAAGCTCAGGGCATGCAAATGGGCAGTGGCTACGGTCCACTTAAACCGACCAGTTTCAGGATAGCCAATTTTCCGGCCATCACAGATGAGGAATTTGAAAAATTGACCCGGTTTTTACAAGGCTTTTGAAAACGTAATGCATGTTTGATTTCAGAGAAATTGTATCGGTAACCCTGATCCTTTTTTCGGTCATTGATATTTTGGGATCTATACCCATAGTCATCAATCTCCGCAAGAAGGTTGGCCATATCCAAAGCGGAAAAGCCACTATCGTGGCCGGGGTATTGATGGTACTGTTTCTGATTCTAGGGAAGTCCATTCTTCAACTCTTCGGTATCGGAGTGGAGGACTTTGCCATAGCCGGAGCGCTGATCATTTTTGCACTTGGAGCGGAGATGATCCTGGGAATTGAAATTTTCAAACCCGATCCAGCAGCAGGGGCCACAAGTACCTCCATTGTTCCGATTGCCTTTCCGTTGATCGCAGGAGCAGGTACACTGACGACCATCCTAACCTTAAAGGCAGAATTTTCTCAGGCCAACATTGCTGTAGGGATCATCCTGAACCTGATCATCATATTTGTGGTCCTCAAAAGCACCAACTGGCTGGAGCGAAAGTTGGGGCAGACGGGCCTGGATGTATTGCGCAGGATATTCGGTATTATTCTGTTGTCGATAGCCATCAAGATCTTTAAAAGCAATGTGTTTCCTGGCAGTTGAGGAGGAGCTTGCGGTTGTCCGGATATCCCAGGGTTTTTTACATTATATTTTCGTATTTAGGGTTTTGATTTGAAGAAAAAAGAATTACTTTTGCAATCGCTTTGGGAATAAAATCCGAAAGTAGTTCGGGGTGTAGCGTAGCCCGGTCATCGCGCCTCGTTTGGGACGAGGAGGTCGCAGGTTCGAATCCTGCCACCCCGACCAATACAAAAAAAACCTGCCTTTTCGAGGTGGGTTTTTTTATGCCCATTTGGTTAAACTTTACAATGGTGCCGGGAAGAGAACCGGGATTGAAATAGGTGATGGAGGGCAACTCCTAACTGTTGTTTATTTCTCTGATGCGTGGAATACTGAAAGCAAGTAGTCGCACTGCCTTGATCGCCACCCAACAAGTCTTTTTGTGAGCTATAGGCGATTGATACGATAAGATTTTTATTACTTACTGCTAAAGCATCAGGCCGTTGAAGCACGGTGGCGGGGATTTCAAATCAGGACTGAAACATCCCATTTTCAATCAATTGGTTTTGGCGTTACCCCATTATTCCTGCTATCAAAACCAGAAAATTCCAACTCTTCAAAAAACCCGCTTGAATAGAAAATTTCTATTGTTTTAATTAATTAAGATTATTTCCAAATAGCATTGTTTAGAATTAATCTTATTAATACTTTTGCCCTGTCAAAATTTATAAACACAATGAAAAACAAGTACTCCTTTTTGATAGCAGTTATTGCACTTTTTGCTTTCTCAGCAGCCTACGCTCAAACCGGGACTATCACCGGCAGGGTAGCAACGGCTGACAATAAACCGCTGGAATTTGTCAATGTGGCGGTCGCAGGTCAAACCAAAGGAGCCACCACGGACCGGCAGGGGCGTTTTCTGATCAAAGACCTGGAAGCCGGGATCTATACCCTGAAAGCATCCTTTGTAGGGATTGAGGCACAGGAAAAAAATATTGAACTACGACCGGGCCAGCGATTGACAGTAGATTTCAGACTAAAGGAAAGTGCCACTTCACTTTCAGAGGTGCTGGTTACTGATATGAATGCCAACAGATTCTATTCAGATAGCAATTTTACCGTCTCCAAATTACCTTTAAAGGACCTGGAAAATCCACAGGTGTACAATTCAATCAGTGGCAAACTATTGAAAGAACAGGTAGTGACCAACATGAATGACGCCCTCAAAAATGCCACCGGCGTAACCCGCCTCTGGGAGTCCACAGGCAGGGGAGGTGATGGTGCGGAATACTATTCGATGCGGGGCTTTTCGGTGCAGCCTACCATGGTAAACGGTATGCCCAGTGTAAATAACGGAGGCCTTGATCCTGCCAATGTGGAAAGTGTAGACGTCATCAAAGGTCCCTCGGGTACTCTTTTCGGAAGTCCCATGATCTCTTATGGTGGCCTGATCAACATCACCACCAAGAAGCCACTGGTACAGGAACGAAGGGAATTTGGGTTTGTCACCGGAAGTTTCGGACTGAACCGGCTGACTGCGGATATCAACGAGCCGGTATCCGGATCTTCGGCTATTCGTCTGAATGCGGCCTACCAATCCCAAAATACGTTTCAGGATGCGGGGAGCAGCAGATCGATATTTATAGCCCCATCTTTCAGGTTTAAAGCCAGTGAAAAACTCAGTTTTTTAATCAATACCGAATTTCTGGATGCCGTTTCCGTAAATGCCCCCATGATCTTTCTCAATCGTTCCAATCCGCTTACCTTTTCCAGCATGGAGCTTTTTGAGAGAAACTACGAGAAATCCTTCACCGGCAACGGACTGGATATCAATAATGCCTCCTATGGTATACAGGCACAGGCTTTTTACGAAATCAATTCATCCTGGACTTCCCAGACGGTGTTGTCAAGAAGCTCCACCAAAACAGACGGTTACTACCATTATCTTTTTGACAACAGCGACGGAGACTCCTTTACCCGATACATTTCCGATCGGAATGGACAAACCATTACTACCGACTTTCAGCAAAACTTTATAGGGGATTTCCGATTGGGAGCGTTCAGAAACAAAATGGTAATCGGAGTAGATTATTTCAAATCATCGATCTTTAACGGAAGTACTGGTTGGGTAGGCAATGGTGTGGTCACCCTCTCAGATGGTAATGATACAGGTATTTTGACCAGGGCCGGGGTAGATGACCTGGTGAAAGATTCCTTCGAAGGCAATTCAACAGGGACCAATGAGGTACTCAGTGCCTATGTTTCCAATGTCATTCAGTTTACCGATGCGCTCTCCCTGATGGCCAGTTTGCGTGTGGACAATTTTAATGGCCGGACCGACTATTGGGTCGAAGAGGAAATAAAGAGCCAGACCTCCCTATCTCCCAAGCTGGGTGTGGTCTATCAGCTCATGCCCGATAAGGTTTCTGTTTTTGGCAATTACATGAACGGATTTGTCAACCTGGCGCCGGTTAATGTGAGCAATGTTGATGGCTCCAATCCAAGGTTGAAGCTTTTGGATCCCGAGCAGGCCAACCAGTACGAATTTGGTGTAAAGACCAATATATACGGGGATAAGATTTCAGCTACTGCGAGCTACTACAATATCGGAGTAAAGAACAGGCTGATGACGGACCCCGACAATATCAATAATTCCATTCAGGGGGGAGAAGTGCTAAGCAAAGGTGTAGAAATCAGCTTGATAGCCAATCCCATAGAGGGGATGAACCTTGTAGCCGGCTACAGTAAAAACCATACCGAAGTTACCGAGGACAATATGGAAAGCGGCTATCTTGGACTCCGGCCCGAAGAATCCGGACCGGCAAGACTGGTCAACTTTTGGGCCAGTTATACCCTTCCCACCGGGCCTTTGGCAGGATTGGGCCTGGGCTTTGGTGGAAATGCAGCCAGTGAACACCTTACCCTGAACAGGGCGAATATCGGTACTTTTGCCCTGCCCGCTTATCAGGTTTTCAATGCGGTGGTGTCTTATGCCGGTATTGGAAACCAATATCTTTTGTCTCTGAAGGTCAATAACCTGACCAATGAACGATACTATTCGGGTTGGTCTACGGTCACACCGCAGCAATTAAGGAATATAGCTTTTAGCCTCAATTACAGATTTTAATGAAAGTAAAGAAAGCAATTGGCAAAATTCACCTCTGGCTCGGCCTTGCGTCCGGGCTTGTGGTGTTTATAGTAGCGATTACGGGTTGTATTTATGCATTTCAATCAGAAATTCAGGACCTGACGCAGGATTACAGATTTGTAAGACCTGTGGATAGTCCCGTCTTGCCGCCCACCAGGATCTGGGAGATAGCAGACCAGGCCCTGCCCGACAAACACCTCCACGCTATTCTTTATCCTACGCCCGATCGGGCAGCACAGGCGATCTACTATAGTTTTGAGGAGCACTACTACTATTTTGTATACGTCAATCCCTATACCGGAGAGGTATTGAAAGTCAAGGATGAGTTTGCCGATTTTTTTCGGTTGGTACTGGACGGTCATTTTTATCTCTGGCTCCCACCGGAAATCGGGCAGCCAGTAGTGGCTTCTTTTACGCTGATTTTCCTGGTCATGATGGTATCCGGCCTGATACTCTGGTGGCCCAAAAACAAAAAGGCCAGGGCCCAACGCTTTTCATTAAAGCTAAATGGCAGTTGGAAAAGAAAAAATTACGACCTGCACAGCGTCGTCGGCTTTTACGTGATGGTTTTTGGGTTGGTATTCGCCATTACCGGCCTGGTTTGGGGCTTTACCTGGTTTAGGGATGGGGTATACTCGCTGGCCTCAGGCGGTGAGGAATATCTGGAATATTATACGCCCGAATCTACCGCTACACAATCCTATCAGGGAGAAGTACCGGCGCTGGACCAGGTTTGGCTCAACATGAGAGCCGAATATCCCAATGCCGACTGGATCGAAGTACATCCACCGGAAACGGAAAATGGCGCCATTGCCGCCAATGCCAACCCGGACGCAGATACCTATTGGAAAATGGACTACCGGTATTTTGATCCGAATACTTTGGAGGAATTACCTGTCGACCATATCTGGAACCGCTTTCACGAAGCTACGGCAGCCCAAAAAATCATGCGGATCAATTACGATGTACATGTGGGGGCCATATTGGGTTTTCCCGGCAAAGTGTTGGCTTTTTTGCTCAGCCTGAGCATTGCATCCCTGCCAATTACAGGTTTTTTATTGTGGTACGGCAAAAAGGTGAAAGCCAGAAAAGGTCAAAGAGCGGAGAGGAAGCCAGACCGAAAGCTGGAAAAACTGGCTGTTTTGAATTGAACAGCACCTTGCCCGGTCTATCCTGATTCTTTTTCGGATCAAAATCAGCATCCGGGAAATTGAAGTTTTTTCCATTGCCTCATGGTATAGCTGTAGTCAAAAATGGTTTGCAGCGCACCATTTGCTTGGCTCACATCCGGATTTCATTGTGTATGAGTCAATCATCGAAATGCTCGTTACAGTAAAAACTAATACTTCAAGATAAACTCCTGCAGATTATCGCTGCGCTCCAGATCTAGCTTTTTGCGGAGGCGGTAGCGGGCGATTTCTACCCCCCGTACAGAGATGTTCATCAGGTATGCGATTTCCTTGGTCGAAAGGTTCATTCGCAGATAAGCACTCAGTTTGATTTCCTGAGGACTCAAATTGCCAAATTCCTTTTTGAACCGGCCCATAAAATCTCCGTGAACCTGATCGAAATGGATCTCGAACTGCTCCCAGTCCTTGTCACCCGCCATGTTTTTTTCTATTGTTTTGATCACTTTTTGGATTTCCTGCTTTACCTCCTGGTTTCTGCTTTTCTTTGTGATAGCGTTCAGGTTATTGCGTACATGATCGATAAAACCGTTTTTGGTGATCAGGTGCATGGTGGCAGATGCCAGCTCTTTGTTTTTGAGCTGAATGGCTTGCTTTAGTTTTTCCATTCGTAGCTTTTCAATCTCCCTTTGGCTGGTTTTCAATTCAGATTCCTTGGCCTCAATGGCCACTCTTGAAGCGGTTCTTATTTGTAGCGTTTTCTTCTGGTACCTTTTTTCAACGATTCGGTATGCCAGCAGCAGGCCTGAGAGCAGCAGCATAGCGTAGGTCAGATAGGCCAGTTTATTTCGATACCAGGGAGGCAGGACCTTGAAGGCAAAGCTGGCCTCGGGGCTGATAGCTCCATAGATATTCCTGCTTTTGGAATGAAAAACATAACTGCCTTCGCGCAGATTGGTATAGGCCTTTTCCGGCTTATCTGTCCATTCTCCATAATCTTCCTCAAAGCCCTCAAGCCAGTATTGGTAGCTCAGCTCATTTTCATTGTTTGGGCTGGCATTACTGCTCTCAAAGCGGATATTGGCACGCTTGTAAGGGATTTCTGGGGGATCAGAGGAGGAGTGATGCCGGTTTCCACCGAAAATCAGCGAGTCAGCAGTACCAGTAAGGTATGCCGCCCGGATCAGGGTCGGAAATACCGGTGGCTGGAAAGTATTTTCATTCAGATTAAAACGGATAAACCCTTCATTGGCGGCAAAAACCACCTCGTTACCTCTGAGAGAGGCTATATTCGGGAGATCATCATTCAACAGGGGCATTAAGGGGTTAAATATCTGGTAGTGTTTCTGATAGCTTCCGTCCACTTTTTTTTCCAGAACTCCCATTTCGGTTTCTCCGATAAAAAAAATATTGCCCATTTGATCCTCTAACAAATAGTGGATCAGGAAATCTGTGGCAAAATAAAGGTCAAAAAATGAATCCCTTTCAAAACGATCCTGCAATTCGTTGTAGCGAAATGCACCAGCCTGCGTGGTAAATATCAGGCGATTGTTCACTTTCCAGACATTGTTAAAGATATTGGAGGGTAGTCCCTCTTGAATGCCGTAGTACCGTACAGATACAGCCGTCAGGGTGGAATCCGGACGCAGTTTGTACAAGCCCTTGTAGCCATGCGCCACCCAAATATTGCCTTTGTCGTCCTGCTCGATGATTCTTCCGGACTCTTCAAATCCAGCTAATTTGCTGATATAGCTGACACCTTCCTCTGTAAGCTTATACAGGTGCAAGCCTTCGTAACTTCCTGCCAGAACTATTTCGGGATGGTTTTTCAGCCTCTGGAAATTCCAGATGCCTTCAGGACCAGAAATTTTTTCGGCCCGGTTGGACTTGATGACAAAAGCGCCGTCATTGTGGGCCACCATCAGTCTTCCCATTATGGATTTGATTTGATATACCTGGCCGTTGGTATTCGGGATCAGTTCCATGTGGCTGCTGCCGTCCGCCCGGCGTTGTTGGGCAAAGACACCGTTATTGGTGGCCAGGTACATGCTTTCCTGCTCGACAATAGCATGGTAGCCTGTTCCCGTGAGCCCTGAATATTGATTGATCTTGCCAAAGGGATAGCTCAGTTGGAGCATAGACAGGCCATTGTTGTGCCCTAGCCATAGATTACCTGACAGGTCCTCAAAAAGTGAAACGATTGAATTGTTATTTAATCCATTGTCTTTGTCCATGTGCATCAGTTGCCTGCCCTCCATGTCTGTCAGTACCAGGCCGGAAAGCTGTGTGGCAATGGCGATTTGGCCATTGCTGAGTCGCAATACCGCATTGATACTCAGCTCCGGCATTTCCATCCAGGGTTTAAGGCTACCTCCTGTCAGTTCGTATATGCCATCGTCTCGGGTAAAGATCAGGTATTTATTGGCACCTGTCGGCAGCAGGCCGGTAACCAGCCTGTCTGAAAATTCGGGGCTGACAAGCGAAAACGACCCGTTATCGAGCTTTTTCAGACCTGTTCCCCGCTCATTTACAAACAGGGTCTTATTGACAAAATGAAAGCTTTCAAATCCGGATTGGCTTTCGTGGGCAGATGACAATCGGAGCGATTGATCGAAAGCGAAAACCCGATCAGAGGTACAGAAGTAGATATTTTCGTTTCCCAGAAAAACCTTCCAAACCTCCTCCAGATTTTGGAAATTTTCAGGCAAAGAATCCTTTAATGACTGGTAGCGCAATTCACCATTATCAGCTGCAGTGAAGGTACCGAATTCTCCCTGTCCGGATACATATATGGTTCCGTTTTCACTCACCTGTACATGCCTCACTTTGGAACTATTGGGAAGTGAATATCTGCGCCAGGTAGTCCCATCGTGTACCAGCAATCCGTAATTGTTTGCGATATACAGCAAGCCGCTCGCATGCTGCGTGATTGCATAATTTTGGATACCTCCCTGGTATTCCTGACTGGAATAATACCTGGAAAACGGTAAATCCAGGGATTGCGGCTGCGCAGCACTGGTCAGGAGAAGTAGAAACGACAGCAGGTAAACGGTTCTCATGGGCTCAATGATAACATGGAGATGGCAATATAGTCAAATTAGGTATGATGTAATAACAAGCCTCACCAGCATGCATTGGCGTAGCATTGTCAAAATGCCTTTAGGAACGATAGAGAGCATTTTTATACCATGTCTGTAGGGTTTTTGTGAAAAGGGTAACTATGGGTTGATGTAGTATTGTTGTAGGGTTATTTTTCCGGATCAGGCTGCTGTTTATCAAATTTGGCGAGATGTAAATCCAAATTAATTCAAATGAAAAAAGTATTATTACTGTATTTTACCGTGTGTTTGTCCATGCTTGCGGCGGCGCAATCCAATGAGATTATTGGTACGGTAACGGACGAAACGGGGTTTCCGCTTCCCGGAGTAAGTATTCTCAAAGTGGGAACCAGTGTAGGGACAGTTACAGACATTGATGGGAATTTTTCCATTAACGCTGCAACCGGTGAACAGCTTCAGTTTTCCTTTCTGGGTTTTAAGGCACAGCAGGTAACTGTCGGAACGGCGCGCGAAATCAACGTGGTGTTGGAGGAAGACGTCTCCAACCTGGATGAGGTAGTCGTAATAGGTTATGGCTCTGCTACAAAAAGGGAATTGACGGGAGCTACCGCACAAGTAAAAGGTGAGGCGATTGAGAAAATGAACATGCCCCGCGTTGATCAGGCGCTTCAAGGCAAGATGGCTGGTGTGAATATCAGTACCAATTCCGGGGCACCCGGGGGTACATCGAATATCCGGATCAGGGGAATCGGCACATTTGGAGACAATGATCCACTGATTTTGGTAGACGGGGTCATTTATGATGCTGCAGGTCTTAATGCGTTAAATCCCAACGATATCGAGTCGGTGAATGTGCTCAAAGATGGTACCGCAGGCATTTACGGTGTCAGAGCTGCCAATGGGGTGATATTGATCGAGACCAAAAAGGGAAACCTGGGCAGCCGGCCAAGGCTTGATTTTAATGCCTATTATGGTGTGCAGGAAACTGCCCGAAAGCTGGACCTGTTAAATGCCAGAGAGTTTGCGATACTGAAGAATGAGGCCTTTGCCGCCGGTGGACAGGTCCCGCCATTCAACAATGTGGAGCTGGGAGAGGGCACAAACTGGCAGGACGCCGTATTTCAGGAGTCGCCCATTCAGGAGTACAACCTCACTGTCACCGGAGGATCGGAAAAGACTTCTTATTCTATCGGCGGCAGTTATTTTGCTCAGGAGGGTATCGTCGGCGGTCCGAAAGCTAATTTTGAAAGATACAACGCCCGGATAAATTTCACGACGGAAATTGCCCCAAAGTTAAAATTTACCAACGTGCTCCTGTTTACCAGAGAGCAAAGTAGCAGTTTGCCACAAGGAGGTATCGGCTCTGTGTTGTACAATACCATCAATGCCTATCCAACAGAACCTATTCGCGTGGGTGACAGGTATTCCTATCTGGAAAATGTCAATGACATCATCAACCCCCTGGCCCAAATGGAAAATGCCTACAACAATACCTATGTCAACAAGTTGGTAGGTAAGGAAGAGTTGGAATATGCCATCAGTGAGCATTTTACCTGGACTGGTAGGGTCGGATATAACTACGCCATGGTAGATGCCAAAACCTTTAACCCTCTGGTATGGTATGGACCGGGAAAATTTGCCAATTCGGCAAGGAATGAAAATCTGGATCCTGTGTTGGTAGACGTCGGAGGGCTTGAGATTGAGCGGGGAGCCAGTGTATTCGAATCCAGAAATACCTTCCTGGATTACAACCTGGAAACCTTTCTAAACTACAACAGGACCTTTGCCGAGCTGCACAGGGTAAAAGGGATGTTTGGACTCTCTCTGGTGGGCAATAGAAGTGAGGGGCTAAATGGCACCGGTTTTAACATTCCAAACAACAACCTGGATTTTGCAGATATTTCGGCCAATCAGGCTCCCGGCGGATTCTTAAATGGGGTAGGATCTTTTCAAAGTCGCCAAAGGCTTACCTCAGCATTTGTGAGGGGAGAATATGATTACAAGCAACGCTACCTTTTTTCTGCTATCCTGAGGAGGGATGGTTCTACCAATTTCGGCCCCAACAACAGAATAGGGTATTTCCCTGCCATTTCGGGAGCCTGGGTCATCTCTGATGAACCGTTTTTCAACGCCGGTGCCATTGACTTCATGAAACTAAGGACGAGCTTTGGCGTGTCAGGAAACGATCAGATTGGCCTTTTCCGCTACCGGGGATTACTCAATGGATCGGCTTCCTACGTGTTTAATGACCTGATTGTCAATGGTGCAGCGATAGGAAACACCAGCAATCCCGAGCTGAAATGGGAAACTACCTATCAAACCAACATAGGGTTAGACTTTTCATTGTTTAACAACCTGGACTTTACCGCTAATTATTTTATCAAGAATACCAAAGACCTGCTCTTCCAGCCTGATGTGTCCGCTCTTTTAGGAGCCTACGGACCCGGAGGTGCCCCTCCGGTGATCAATGCCGGGGATGTATTGAACCGGGGGGTGGAGCTCGAGCTGGGCTATGCCAGCAACAGGGAAACCGGTGTGAATTTCAGTGCCGACTATAATGTCACCTTCTTAAAAAATGAGGTTACTGCAGTGCCGCAAGGATTTGAATTTATTCCAGGTGCTGGTTTCAGTGTAGGTGGTAACGTGGCCAGTAGGTTTCAGGAAGGATTTCCCATAGGCTACTTTATCGGCTACCAGACCGACGGTATTTTCCAAACGCAGGAAGAGATAGCCTCAAGCCAGGTAGCACAGCCAGGAGCTCAACCCGGGGATTTGCGGTTTGTAGATCAGGACGGGGACGGTACGATCAGCTTTGGCGACGATGCTGACCGCACCCAGATAGGCTCTCCTATTCCAGACCTGATTATGGGATTCAACTTTACGGCGGATTTCAAGGGTTTTGATATTGGCGCCAATGTTTATGCCGCGTTGGGTCAGGAGATCATCCGAAACTACGAAAGACAGCAGCCATTTGCCAATCAACTTTCCTACACGATCAACAGATGGACCGGACCGGGAACAACCGACACGCATCCAAGACTGACTACGGGAGCTACCCGGAATAACGTCTTTTCAGATTACTTCGTGGAGGATGGTTCCTTTATGCGCCTTCGAAATGTGCAGTTTGGCTATACCCTTCCGCAGGAGATAGCCGGGAAGCTCGGAATGCGGTATTTCCGTTTTTACCTGGCAGCCAATAACCTGATTACGCTGTCCAGGTACCAGGGCTTTGACCCTGATGTGGGCTCGGGAAATCCATTGTTTGCTGGTGTAGACAACGGTATTTATCCTCAGGCAAGAACCTTTATGGCTGGTTTAAATATTAAATTCTAAATACAATGAAAAAAATATATAAAGGAATACTTATCCTTACTTTGGGGATGGTCTCCGCATGCGATAGTTTGTTGGATATAGACCCTGAATTTACCCAGGATGCAGAAAACTTCTTCAATACGCAGGAGGATTTCGACAGGGCCATCATCGGTGTGTATGACATGATGCAGCCTGCCTACCTCAACATGTGGATCGGAGAGATCGCCTCTGACAATGCTATTGCGGGAGGAGAAAGCGTCAATGATTCCAGAGGATTACACGAAATAGAAAACATGAGCCATGGTGGGGTAAATGAAGAACTCAGGGCTGTCATGCGTGTGAATTATACCGGTATTGCCCGGGCAAATTATATTTTTGAAAATCAGGACAATATTGATTTTGACGGCAAAGCGCTTATTCTCTCTGAAGCAAAATTTATGCGGGCCTACTTTTATTTCAACCTGGTCAACTATTTTGGTGATATGCCTCTGATTGTAGACAGAAGGATTTCCATCAATGAAATCACCAGCGCCGAACGTACGCCCATGGCTACGATTTATGCACAGATCGAAACAGACCTGGAGGAGGCAATTGAAGTGCTGCCCTGGACAGTAAGTGAGACTGGCCGTCTGACCAAAGGAGCTGCCATGGCACTGCTGGGAAAAGTGCTGCTATACCAGGATAAGTACGCAGAGGCGGCTACCGTTTTGGGAGAGCTGATCGACGATAACCAGGCGGGGTATGCACTGTTTGATGACTACAGTACCCTATTTTACAATGAAAACAGGAATGTGGCAGAGGACGTTTTTACCATTCAGTTTAGCGGATTACAGGGCGGAGATTACGGCTGCCTGGTCTGTCTCAATGGCAATGCGGCGGTAGGTTTTCAGAGTATCCGACAGTACAACGGTCCGCTTTATGCAGACGGTAACAGTTATAACCTGCCGACGCAGGATCTTTATGAGGCTTTTGCGGAAGGAGATATCCGCAGAGAAGCCACCGTTCTGGATATCGAAGCATTTATCGCTGCTCAGCCAAACCCGGATGAAATCACCTACGCCATCGGAGGTGGAGGGCATACCGGCTATTACAACAACAAGTACATCAAAAGGCTCAATGAACGAGGACTGCCGGATGATGATTTGACCAGTCCTTTGAATTACAGAGCGATACGCTGGGCGGATGTTTTGCTAATGGCAGCAGAAGCCTTTCAAAGATCAGGAAATGACGGGAGGGCACGGACAGAGCTCAACAAAGTGCGGGAGCGGGTTGATATGCCGGAGATCAACAGTAGTGATGAGGCACTGTATCAGGCTATTCTGGACGAAAGAAGATTTGAACTCTCCGGCGAAGGGCTCAGATTTTTTGATCTGGTCCGAACGGGACAGGCTGCATCAAGGATCAGCGGCTTTGTCTCAGGTCAACACGAAATCTTTCCCATACCCCAGGTTGAAATTGACCTGGCGGGAGGTATCTGGCAACAAAATCCAGGATATTAAACAGTAAATCCCATGAAAAAATACATCAATTATATCAGGTTAATGCTGCCATTACTATTTATGGCGGCATGTATAGAGGAATATACGCTGGAAGAAGCCCCTCCAACACAGGAAGATGCTGATTTTAGTTTTGAACCTACTGCAGAAAGTGACAATATTCTGCAGTTTACCGCTGCCAATGATTTTTTTATCATGAATTGGGACTTGGGAAATGGCAGTTCGGGCTCGGGAAAGACAGTTACCGGTACCTTTCCCACGGCAGGTACCTATACCGTTTCTTTGACTGTTTTCAATGCCGGAGGAAGTGTTACGGTAAGTAAGGAAATAGAAATCGCCGAAACAGATCCACTCCTGCTGGACAAACCCTTGTATAACACGCTGACCGGTGGTGCCGATGCGGCTGAAGGAAAGACATGGAGGGTTGATGCAGGTAGGGCCGGGCATTTTGGTGTTGGACCCAACCCCTCACAGGCAGGGGATTTTCCTGAATGGTATCAGGCCCAGCCCAATGAAAAAGAGGGATCCGGCATGTACACAGACCGATACACCTTTTATCTGGCTGATTTTGCCTTTGACATGGAGACCGATGGACTCGTATACCTCAATGCGGCGCAGGGAGCTGAATTTCCGGGAGCTTTCGATCCGGGTGTAGGAGATCTTTCTGCCCCCTATGAGGCGCCGGAGGACCTCAAGTGGAGCATAGCAGAACCAGAAGGCGCTTATCCGGAATTGACCATCTCTCAGGGAGGATTTATAGGTTATTTTGCGGGTGGCAGGACGTACCAAATGGTTGTAGTCGAAGAAAATGAAATACTGCTGCGCTTCGTGGATCAGGCCAATACTGATCTGGCCTGGTACATCAGGTTGATTCCGGAAGATTTTGTACCGGAGGAAGAGGCCACGCCTGAACCAATAGATCCGGGTACACTCAGCCTGGCAAGTCTGGTAGGCGATGGTACCAAAACCTGGAAACTGAAACCTGCGGTCGGCGCATTCGGAGTGGGCCCTGCGCCCGGAAGTGATGAATTTTTTCCCAATGGACAGGACATTTCGGCAGATCGCGCCTGCTTGTTCAACGATAGGTTTACTTTTCAGGAGGATGGTGTTTACACCTACGATCCGCAGGATGATATCTTTGGGGAGGGCTATATGGGACTTGAAGAAGAAGGATGCCAGCCGGTAGCTAATCTTGACGGAACTCCGGGGGAGTTCTGGGGAGCCGGATCCCATCAATTCAGCTTTTCTGAAGCTACGGATACCGAAAATGCCAGCATCACCGTAAGCGGAACCGGAGCGTTTATTGCATTGCCCAAGGCCTTTAATGGTGGTGAATACCAATCCGGTCCACCCGCTGAAGACCGGGCGGTTACCTATGAGGTGATTGGCTACACCAACGAGGATGGTGTTGAAGAACTGACGATTACCATCGATATTTCAGATTCCGGTTCGGTATTCTGGACCTTCGTACTAATCCCTGAGACTGAATCATGATGCTTATGTTGGTAAAAGTAATCCAGATATTGTCCCTTGTGCTTACCCTATTTTCGGCAAGCAGTTGTAACCAGGCGGAGGAGGAGCCGGAAGTGCTCCTGCCGCAAAACCTGGAGGTGAGTCTGGAAATCGGCGAAAATGGACAGGTTCAGGTAATGTTTACTGCCGATAGAACCAATTTTTTCCGGGTTGATTTTGGTGGGGAAAACGATGTTGCTGAGCGGGTAGACGGAAATGCTGCCAGTAACCGCTATACAAATCCGGGTGAATACACCATAACCGTACAGGCGCATGCTACCGAAACGGATTTTATCCGGGAAGAGGTAAGTGTAAGCATAAGCGAACAGATGTTGGGTCTGGGATTTCCGGAAACCGGATTTACCTCTCCGATGACCTATGAGGGCTATGAAATGGTTTGGAATGATGAATTTGAGGGCCAGAGCTTGTCTGCCGATTGGGTTTTTGAGACGGGAGACGGTTGTCCCAACCTCTGCGGTTGGGGCAATAATGAACTGCAGTATTACCGTCGGGAGAATACGAGGCTGGAAGGCGGTTATCTGGTAATTACGGCCCGGGAGGAAAATATGGGAGGAAAAAACTATACTTCTTCCCGTATCAAAACCCAGGGGAAGCAGAATTTCCAATTTGGGCGTATCGATATTCGGGCTGCCTTGCCTCAGGGACAGGGTATCTGGCCAGCTTTTTGGATGTTGGGTGAAAATATCACAGAGGTGCCCTGGCCTGCTTGCGGAGAGATCGATATCATGGAAATGATCGGCGGTAACGCCGATGGCAGAGACAATACTGTCCATGGTACCCTGCACTGGGACAATAACGGCAGCTATGCTTCTGATGGCGGAAAGCGATCCCTTACCGATGGGGCTATCCTGAAAGATAATTTTCATGTTTATTCCCTGATCTGGGAGGAAAACCAAATCACCTGGTTGCTGGATGATGAGGTATTTCATACCATGGACATTTCTCCTTCAGCCATGAATGAGTTCAGGGAGCCTTTCTTTTTGCTGATCAATATGGCAGTGGGAGGTAACTGGCCCGGAAATCCTGACGCCAGCACCCGCTTTCCGCAGCAATTGGCCGTAGACTATGTACGGGTTTTTGAGCGGGAGTAGGTTTATTTGATGGCCCGATAGTTTTGAAAAAAGCGGTATCTTGAGATGCCGCTTTTTTGTTTGCCTGACAGTTCAGATATTTGATTTTTTTTAAACCCGGTTAGGTTGTTGTCAAAGAATGCAAATTCCATAATCTTTGTTGGTACGTCTATCCTTTTTATGGTTAAGAAACAGGAACGATATCTGGAATTAAAGGCATTGAAGAGGGCTTGCATTAGCTAAACGACACTTTTCTTCCTCGTCATGTGTACGTAGCAGGACGAAACAGGTCCTTTTAAAAATATCTCGCCAGAAAATCCAAATGACCTCATAGGCACTTTTATGCCTTATATGGTTTAAAAAACAGGAATCATAATTTAGGCAGAAACCTTTCACTTCCTATTGCCGCCCTGCAAACTCATTACTGGCGGCATCCAGAAAATCGATAAACTTCTGAATATCCGTCTCGTAGGCAATCGGGCTTACCAAAAGTTCTTCGTCATGATCCAGGATCACATAATAGGGTTGGGCATTGTTGTTGAATCGGGTGATCTGAAAGTCTGCATTCTGTTTGCCTATAGTCCTTTTGACTTTATTATCATAGCTGGAAGTGTACCATTCCGATTCGGGAAGTTCATACCGCTCATCGATATACAAAGCCACCATCACAAAATCTTCCTTTAACCGTTTCAAGACCCTTGGGTCCGACCAGACCCGTGCTTCCATCTCCCTGCAATTGACGCATCCGTGTCCCGTAAAATCGATAAAGAGGGGTTTGCCTTGCCTTCTGGCGGCGGCCAGGGCCTGGTCATAGTCAAAGTAGCCCTGGATTCCATGAGGAAAATGAAGAAAGTCTGCATATTTGGGTACCTCGTCCAGACTTTGGTCGGAGGAAAGCGAGTTTTCTCTGCTGATCTTTACGAGGTCGAAATCATGCGAGGATAAGGGTGGAAGGTACCCGCTCAGGGCCTTCAGGGGAGCGCCCCACATCCCCGGAACCATGTACAGCACAAAGACAAAGGTAACCATGGCCAGGAGCAGTCTGGGCACAGCCAAATATTCCATGGGGCTGTCGTGTGGCAAGCGCAATTTGCCCAGCAGGTACACACCCAGTAGCGCAAATATGACAATCCAAATGGCCAGGTATATCTCCCTGTCAAGGATACCCCAGTGATATACCTGATCTGCAATGCTCAGGAACTTGAAGGCCAGGGCCAGTTCGAGAAAGCCCAGCACGACTTTCACCGAATTGAGCCAGCCACCGGATTTTGGCAGGGAATTGAGCCATTCCGGAAAAATAGCAAACATGGTAAATGGAAGTGCGAATGCGAGAGAAAAAGCAAACATGCCTAAAATGGGTTTTAACAATGCTCCGCCCGCAGAACTGATCAGTATGGAACCCACAATAGGCCCCGTGCAGGAAAACGATACCAGTACGAGCGTAAACGCCATGAAAAAAATACCAATCATGCCGCCCTTGTCCGCCCTGGCATCGATCTTATTTACGAATCCGGTGGGCAGATTGATCTCAAACAAACCCAGAAAGGCCAGGGCAAAGAAAATGAATATGGCAAAAAAGAAAACGTTGGGTATCCAGTGTGTGGATAGCCAGTTGGCAAATTCCGGACCCTGAACCCCGGCCACGATGGTGCCGGCTATGGTGTAAATGGCAATGATAGAAAATCCGTAAATAAAGGCATTTCTAAAGCCCTGAATTTTGGAATTTGCCCTTCCTGTAAAAAAGGTGACCGTCATTGGGATCATGGGAAACACACAGGGAGTAAGCAAGGCAGCCAGGCCGGCAAGAAAAGCTATTATCAAAAATCCAATCAGTGACTCTTCAGGTCTTTCCAATGAAATTTTATCTTCAGATCCTCCCGAGTCTTGCGGACTGTCAAATAAGGCGGCATCTGTCTTGTCCGCCTGGGCCTGCTGCGCCGCAGCTGCGCCCAGGGCAATGCTGAATTCTTCCTGATAATTGATACACTGATTGGTAATGTCCGAACACATCTGATATTCCAGAGTGCCCTTGATCAATGCATCGGGGGATTCAATCAGCAGTTGCTGCCTGAATTCTCCTTCTTTCTCGAAATAGGTCACCTCCCCTTCCCAGATTTCCTCATATTTTGTTTTCGGATCAATGGCTTTCAAGCCACCCACAGTATTCAGACCAGTGGTGTCTTCCCACACGATTTCTGTGAGCAGGGGGCCCAGGTCCGGATCAAAGTCATTGGAATAGATGTACCAATTGACGGGAATTTTAGCTTTGAATACCAGGCTAACCTCCTCACCGGGTTTTGGCTCAGGAGTATCCAGGGCAATATCCCATTGCGGGGGAGAGATGACCTGGGCCTGAAGACCATGGGTGAACAACAGGAGAAATAACAGGACGATTTTGTTCAAATGCATTATTGAAATTTTGTTTCCTCAATGAACCAATACCATTTGCTAATAAAAAAACCTGCTGATAAGTTCCTGATTGGCTTCAATAAGCACTAATCCTTATTATTTCTTGTGCTGTAGCTGAAAATGTTTGAAGAACAAAGCGATCGTCTCGATGCCTTTAAAATAATTATCCAGCCCATAATGCTCATTGGGAGAATGAATGGCATCTGTATCCAGCCCAAAACCCAGCAAAATGGGGTCCAGGCCAAGCACTTTTTGAAACAATGCAGTAATAGGAATGGAGCCTCCTTCCCGGGTAGGAATCGCTTTTTTGCCAAAAGCATCCATGATGGCCGCCTCTGCTGCCCTGTAGCCGTGAGAATCTGTGGGTACGACGGCCGCCTGTCCGCCGTGATGAGGCACTACCTTTACCTTTACTGCGGGGGGGGCAATGCTTTTGAAGTGGTTTTCAAAAAGCCTGGCAATGCTTCTGTGGTCCTGATCAGGTACCAGGCGCATGGAGATTTTGGCTGAAGCCTTGGAGGGAAGTACCGTTTTGGCCCCTTCCCCTATGTAGCCACCCCAAATGCCATTTACATCCAATGTGGGTCTTATGCCCACCCGCTCAATGGTGGTATATCCTTTTTCTCCGTAGGTTTCTTTGATATCCAGCTTTCTTTTAAACTCACCTTCATCAAAAGGAGCCTGATTCAATTTGTCCCTATACTCCTTTCCATATTCCCGGACCTGATCATAAAAGCCGGGAATGGTGATATGGTTGTTTTCATCGTGCAGCGAGGCGATCATTTTACAAAGCACATTAATGGGATTGGCAACTGACCCGCCAAAGGTGCCGCTATGCAGGTCCTTATCGGGCCCGGTAACTTCCACCTGCATGTAGGCGAGTCCCCTTAAACCTACCGTCACAGAGGGATGCTCCAAGGAGATCATGGAGGTATCGGATATCAGGACCACATCCGCGGCAAGTTTTTCCTTGTTTGCCCGGACAAAGATGTCCAGGTTTTCGGAGCCTACTTCTTCCTCTCCTTCAATCATGAATTTTACATTACAGGAAAGCTCACCACCGGCCAGCATGGCCTCAAAAGCTTTGACATGCATGAAAAACTGCCCTTTATCATCGGCAGCGCCTCTGGCAAAAATGGCTCCATTGGGGTGCAGACCAGTTTTTTTGATGACTGGCTCGAAAGGAGGTGAATCCCACAATTCCAATGGATCTGCTGGTTGCACGTCGTAGTGTCCATAGACCAATACAGTGGGTGCTCTGACATCTACGATTTTTTCGCCATAGACGATCGGGTACCCTGCAGTCTGGCAAATTTCAGCTTTGTCTACACCCGCCTCTTCCAGACTCTTTTTAACATATTCCGCTGCATTGAATACCTCCTTCCTGTAGGCAGGGTCTGCACTGACCGAGGGTATCTTCAACAGTTCCAACAGTTCTCCCAGAAATCTCTCCGAATTTGCTTCTATGTATTGTTTTAATGGCATGCCCTTTCCTTGCTTGATGTGAAAACCGAAATTAAAACATTTTAAAGGATTTTCGCCCCTTAAAGTTTGAAATTTACAAGCTTGCCATTATTGTTGGACAGCATGTGTTTGGGGACCACGTGCTGGATTTCTTCAAACAGCAGGTTCACCAATTTTTGCTTCAAAAAGCTCCGGGTCAGAATAAGACTCACTTCCCGTGTAGGCGCATCTCCTGCAAAAGGGCGCAACCGGCCTGATTCCTCTTCTCTCAGCCCATCGGTGGCCAGTTCAGGCAGGAGGGTAATGCCCTTATATCGGTTTACCATATTTTTCAGGCCTTCCAGGGAGCCACTTTCATAATGAAAATTCATCCGCTTGAATTTATCCTGATCGCAGAGATTGAGTACCTGGTCCCGAAAGCAATGGCCCTGCTGCAATACCCACAGGTCCCCGGCCATGATATCGGAAACGGCAATTTCCTTCCGGGTAAGCAGCGGGTGGTTTTTTGACAGGTAGGCAAAAAATTTCTCGTAAAAAATCGGCTTTTCTACTATTCCAGGCTCCTGTAGTGGCGTGACGACCAGGCCAATGTCCAATTCGTCATTCTTAAGTTTTTTAAGGATATCCTCGGTCACCATTTCCTGTACCTGTAGCTGTACCTTGGGATATTTTTGCAGAAAATTCTGTATAAATAGCGGTAGGAGATAGGGCGCTAAGGTAGGGATCACACCCATCTTAATCAGTCCGCTGACATCGCCTTTTAATTGGTAAACCAGTTCAAATATACCTTTACTTTCCGAAACCACTTTCTTGGCCTGCCCTATGATTATTTCACCGATCTCTGTGGGGATTACAGGCATTTTTGACCGGTCGAAGATAATGATGTCCAGCTCTTTTTCCAGTTTGCTGACCTGGGCACTGAGGGTAGGTTGGGTGACAAAGCATGCTTCTGCCGCCTGGCCAAAATGGCGGAATTTTTCTACGGCCAAGATGTACTCGAGTTGTTGAATGGTCATTTTCCTACGGATGGGATGTGCTCCTTTTTTCCGGCATAAATATAAAAACCTTTTTTCTTTTATTTAGATTTGTTTTAAATAATGCCTAATTTTGTTTCAAAATCAAGGAAGATCATGAAGAACTATAGAAACATATTTGCTTTGGTGTCACTTTTATCCATCGTAAGCTTCTCCTGTACAAGAAACGAAGGCGAGGAAGTGAATGTTTATACGCACAGGCATTACGATGCCGATCAGCAATTGTTTGATGCTTTTACTGAGGAGACGGGGATCAAAGTCAATGTAGTCAGTGCAAGTGCTGATGAGCTGATCCAGAAGCTGGAATTGGAGGGAGCAGGCTCCCCGGCTGACGTACTGTTCACGGTCGACGCAGGCAGGCTTCACAGGGCGAAGGAAAAAAACCTGTTGCAACCTGTAACATCTGAAATACTGGAAACGAATATTCCTTCTAAATTTCGTAGTCCGGAGGGCTTGTGGTTTGGACTTACTTATAGGGCCAGAATCCTTGCCTATCACAAGGAGCGTGTCAATAGGGATGAGTTGGACAGCTACGAAAGCCTCACGAATGAAATGTGGAAAGGGAGAGTGCTCACCAGATCATCCGAAAACATTTACAACCAATCCCTGCTGGCTTCTCTGATCGTCGCGCATGGCGAGGAGGCTGCAGAGGAATGGGCAGCTGGTCTGCTGGAAAATATGGCGAGAGATCCAAAAGGTAGCGACAGGGATCAGGTAAAAGCTGTAGCCTCCGGAGAGGGAGATGTGGCCATAGTGAATAGCTATTATATAGGCATCATGCTGAACGACCCCAACGAGGAAACGGTAAAGGCAGCCCGGCAGGTTGAGGTTTTCTTCCCAAACCAAAATGACAGGGGTACGCACATCAATGTTTCCGGAATCGGGGTCACCCGGCATGCTCCGAACAGGGACAATGCGATCAGGCTGATTGAATTTTTATCGGAGGAAAAGTCTCAGGAAGTACTGGCCAATGTAAACTACGAGTATCCTGTGAATCCCCGTGTAGCGCCATCCGAACTGCTACAAAGTTGGGGAGAATTCAAGGCGGATGACATCAATCTTTCGCTTTTGGGAGAAAACAACAGTGAGGCGGTCATGATTTTTGACAAGGTAGGTTGGAATTGATCAGGGCAATTGAATAAAGGGCAGGTACTGAATTTGTGGAAATAGCCGGAAAAAGGATTTATTGGTGGAACAACTGGATGGCCGCCAGCTTGCTGCTGCTGTTTTTCATTGCTGCACCCTTGCTAAGTATTTTTGTAAACCTGTTTAGCGCACCGGGAAGCAGTTGGAGCCACCTGACAGAAAATTTATTGGTAGGGTATCTTCAGAACACGCTACTGTTGCTGGCGGGTGTAGCCCTTTCCACGTTTATTCTGGGTGTGTCGCTGGCCTGGATTGTTACCAATTATGAGTTTCCCTTCAGAAAGCATTTTGAGTGGCTTTTGATTCTGCCCCTGGGTTTTCCCGGATACATCATGGCCTATACCTATACCGGCCTGCTGGACTATACCGGCCCACTGCAGACTTTCCTACGAAACCAGTTCGACATACAGGTAGTCGGAAGTATAGTGGATATCATGAATCTCCCCGGGGCTGTCTTTATACTTTCGATCACCCTTTTTCCCTACGTATACCTTCTGTCTCGTGCCTCTTTTTTGCAGCAATCCCGCACATTCCAGGATGCCGCCGCGTTGCTTGGGAGTAGCAATTGGTATAGTTTCACAAAAGTGGCCTTGCCGATGGCGCGGCCCGCAATCGTCGGAGGGATTGCACTCGCAGCAATGGAAGTATTGAATGACTACGGCACGGTCAAGTATTTTGGGGTAGGCACGTTCACTACCGGGATTTTCAGGTCCTGGTTTTCTATGGGAGATGTCACTACAGCCATCTACCTGGCAGCGATTCTCATGTTATTGGTGTTTTCCATTTTATACCTGGAAGTGCTGCAAAGAGGAAAAAGGCGTTTTTCGCCTGTCAATTTTATCAATAAGCCTACGACCAGGCAGCAGCTTTCGAAGTCAAAAACCTGGCTGCTGACAGCGACGTGTTTTTTGGTATTTCTGGGCAGTTTTTTTATTCCGTTTTTACAGATTTTGCACTGGGTTTGGATCAGCTATGAAAGCTCATTGAATTCCGGCTTTTATTTGCTGGTTCTGAGAAGTTTCGGTCTGGCGGCAGGCTCTGGTTTAGCTGTTGCCCTAATTGCAGTGGTTTTGCTGTATAGCTTACGCCTCAGCTCGTTTAGCTGGTTCAGGAGTCTGACCAAAATAGGTACGATAGGCTACGCTATTCCCGGAGCAGTGATCGCCATAGGGATTATGATCCCGGTGCTGAGCCTTGATCGTTGGGTCTTTGCTGACACGGGGCAATTGATGCTTTCCGGCTCGGTGTCTGTACTCCTGTTCGCCTATGTGGTGCGGTTCATGGCGGTCGGTTATCATCCCCTGGACGCTGGCTTTCAGAAATCCGGCATTCAGGTCAACGAGGCCAGCAGGCTATTGGGACACAATAGCTGGAAGACATTGCTGAAAATTGAATTGCCCCTGGTCAGGGCGAGTTTTTTTAGTGCCATCTTGTTGGTTTTCGTAGATGTTTTAAAAGAATTACCCTTAACTTTGATTTTAAGACCGTTTAACTATCATACCCTGGCGACCAAAGCTTTTGATATGGCCACTAACGAAATGATAGCCGAATCGGCCAATTCAGCGCTGATCATTATCCTCACCGGGATATTTCCCATAATATTTCTCAACAGGGTGATACGGAAAGCGAACATGTAAACGAAATCATATACTTTTGAATGGGTATACTCAGGCTGCAGGGCATAGCAAAACAATATTCCAAATCTGAGGAGTATGCGGTAAAAAACATTTCATTGGCTGTAAATGAAGGGGAAATTCTTGCGTTGGTAGGCGCAAGCGGCTCTGGCAAAACCACCCTGCTGAGATTGATTTCTGGTCTGGAACATCCCGACAGCGGGGCCATCGTTTTGGCTGGGAAGGAATTGGTGGCGAAAAACCGCTCGGTACCGGCAAACAAACGGAAGGTAGGCATGGTGTTTCAGGATTATGCACTTTTTCCGCACCTGAATATACTTGAAAATGTCTGCTTCGGCATCCGGGAATCCGGCAGGGAGGCGGAAAAACTGGCCCGGGAATCATTGGATTTGGTGGGGATCACCGACAACCTCAGAAAATATCCCCATCAACTTTCGGGTGGACAGCAGCAGCGAGTCGCTTTTGCCAGAGCAATTGCACCAAATCCGGCAATATTACTTTTAGATGAGCCCTTTAGCAATCTCGATGCCATGTTGAAAGACCAGGTTCGGGAGGAAATGAGACAGATCATCAAACGCACCGGCATCACAGCCATTTTTGTTACCCACGATACCAGAGACGCACTTTCTACAGCAGATCGGGTGGCGATACTCCACAAAGGTCAGCTGCAACAGGTAGATACTCCCCGAAACCTGTACGAAAGACCGGTCAATTCCTATGTGGCCAATTTTTTTGGCCGCAGAAATCAAATCCTGGCCACTGCTACGGAAGATGGTTTTTACTCGTCCTTCGGCTTTATCGCTGACGAGAGATCCAGGTCCTTTCAGAACAAGGTAAGGATACTTTTCCGACCTGAGGAAATAAGGTTTAAAAAAAGCCTTAAGCAGGCATTAATTGGTACCGTACTCCACAGTGCTTATTTCGGGGACCATCAAATGGTGAAGTTGAGCGACGAATCCGGAAAATTTATATATGTAAGGGCCAGCCCGTCCCGCCATTTTGTGATCGGAAGCAGTGTTTTTTTTACGATCAGGTCTTTTAAAGCCGAAGATGCTTATTAACGGTTTGCCAGACTAAGCTATTATACCGTTTTAAAGTGAAAATTCTGCACTTCCCGCATTTTTCATGCGAATTGTTCTAGCACCTAAAGGTCCTGCGTTTTAATATGAAGGTATTATTGATTAAATTTATTTTAACCAAAACTACATGTACCCAAACCTATATCAATATGATCCCTGTTAAATCGTATACAAATTCGGTGAAATCTTTCATCCCGGCATTTATCTTCCTTCTGCTTCTCGGATGTGGTGGGAGCAATGACAGCTCCGTAAATAAAGAAGACATTCAGTCTGCCGAAGCCGCATTTTTCAGTCCTGATCCAAAAGTGGTGGAAGAAAAACCGGTGACGACCCTGGCCATAGGGGAACAGGCCCCGGATTTCAGATTGCCGGGAGTGGATGGGAAATACCACGAACTTTCCGACTACGCCGATAAGGAGGTTTTGGTCATCAATTTTACCTGTAACCATTGTCCTACAGCACAGGCCTATGAAGAACGATACAAAGACCTTGTAAGCGAATACAGCGATAAGGGAGTACAGTTTATTGCGATCTCTCCCAATTCCCCTATAGCAGTGTTGCCCGAAGAATTGGGCTATACCGATTTAAACGACGATTTTGAGAGCATGAAAATCAGGGCGGAGGAGATGAATTATAACTTCCCCTACTTGTATGATGGTGACGAACACCATTTTTCTACCGCCTATGGTCCTACTGCCACCCCCCATATTTTTGTGTTTGATAAAGATAGAAAGCTAAGCTACCAGGGCAGGATCGATGCTTCCGAAAAACCGGGTACAGGGCAGGCGGAAGATGCCAGATATGCGATAGAAAGAACGCTGAATGGAGAACCGCTACCTTCCGACAGGGCCAGCACTCCCGCTTTTGGCTGCTCTATCAAGTGGGCCTGGAAAAACGAATATACTTTAAAGGTCAATGAAGACTGGAAAAAGAAGCCGGTAGACCTGAATAAAATAAGTCTTGAGGATCTCGATAAGGTGCTGAAGAACGATACCGATCAGTTGAGGCTGGTCAATTTCTGGGCGACCTGGTGCGGACCCTGTATCGTAGAGTATCCCGAGTTCATCGAGATCCAGCGCATGTATGGAGACCGGGACTTTGAATTTGTATCGGTAAGTCTCGATAATCCTGAAGCTGAAGACAAGGCCTTAAAATTTCTACGGAAGAAATATTCTGCCACTACCAATTACCTGGTAGATACCGACGACAAGTATGCCATCATTGATGTGGTCCAAAACGAATGGGACGGGAGCCTGCCCCTGACATTATTGATAGAACCGGGTGGGAAGGTATACTATAAGGTGCCGGGAACCATAGACCCGCTGGCATTGAAGAGAAAGATTGTCGACCATCCCCTGATTGGCAGGTATTATTAGACGATAAGCTGACCTGTACGCTGGTGTATCCCGATAGTAACTGACCTGAGCAGAATGCAGACCTGGATCAGCACAGTAGTCCACATATTCAATATGCAGGCTGAAGCTGCTGATTCATACTGAAATTTCCCGTCATAAAAAAGGAAGCAAGAAATAGCCTTCTTTTTTTGGTACAACCTTCAGAGATCAACTGAAGTCTTCATCTTCATCTTCATCCAGACCCGGAGCCCCCAGGTCAAACATACTACTGAAGAGGTCTTTAAATTGCATGCCGGTATCCAACAGTTTTTTACTGAGCTGACTGTATTCTGCAAGCCCATGCAGTGCAAACTCCATGTAAAATTCCTTTTCTTTTTCAGGCAGGGTTTCTACAAACTGGGTCGTAATTTTTTCAAGTCCAGGGACATCATGAAGTGCTTTTTTGTATTCTTTGTCCGTCTGGCTGGCCAAAACATCCAGGCTGTTGCCTTCCCCAAACCAGGAAAGGGGCAGTACATAAGGATTGCCTTCTTTTTCTTTCTTTTTTTGTTCGGGTGATGGGAAATATTGTACGAATAGGTTTCTGATCGCTTTGCCTATCAGATTGTAGGCCACCAGGCCGGCTCCTTCCTGCTCTCCTTCATATACCAGCTCCACCTTTCCCGTGATCGCAGGAATCACGCCAATCAGGTCCACTATCCGGACGATGGTGTTGGTTTCTCCATTGAGATACAGTCGCCTTTCTGCAGCCGAAATCAGGTTTTCGTATGCCGATATAGTCAATCTGGCAGAAACACCACTTTTCTCATCCACATATTCGCTATCCCGGGCTTCAATGGCTATTTGCTCGATCAGGTCCTTCATCAGCTCAGGTACGTGGATTTTTTCCAGCGGCTTGCCTTCAAGACGGGCTTCCTGGGCTGTGATTTTTCTACCGATTTCGATGTTTTTTGGATAGTGTGTGATGATCTGGCTTTCTATCCTGTCTTTAAGGGGTGTGACGATACTTCCCCTATTGGTATAATCCTCAGGGTTTGCTGTAAAGACAAACTGTATATCCAGAGGCAGCCTGAGCTTAAAACCCCGGATTTGGATGTCCCCCTCCTGTAGTATATTAAACAGAGCGACCTGAATTCTGGCCTGTAGATCGGGCAACTCGTTGATCACAAAAATAGATCGGTGGGAGCGCGGTACCAGGCCAAAATGAATGACCCTTTCATCATTGTAGGAAAGCTTCATTGTAGCGGCTTTGATGGGGTCTACATCTCCTATCAGGTCCGCTACCGAAACGTCGGGTGTGGCTAATTTTTCCGTATACCGGTCTTCCCTGGCCCACCAATGAATTGGCGTGTCGTCACCCTTCTCAGCGATCAATTCTCTGGAGAAAGTGGAAATCGGTGCCATGGGATCGTCATTCAGCTCTGCCCCCTTCACAGTAGGTACATAATCGTCCAGGAGCAGGGTCATCATTCTGGCAATCCTTGTCTTGGCCTGCCCCCTCAATCCCAGCAGGTTAATGTTGTGCCTGGACAGGATAGCACGTTCAATATCCGGGATTACGGTGTCTTCGTATCCCCATATTCCTTCAAAAACATTTTCCTTGTTTTTTATTTTGTCGATAAGATTGTGTCTGAGTTCTTCTTTGATGGTTTTTGGGATATAGCCGGTGGCTTTTAGCTGACCAAGAGTTTTTATTTTCAGTATATCCCTGGTAGTCATCTTTGTGTATTCCATATTTTAAAAACGTTTGGTTCGGTTTCTCCTGTAATCTTCGAAAATCAAATGACCCAGGCCTTTGAGGTTGCTGTAATAGGCGTTTCCATTGTTTACCGTCGTAAATTCCCTGACAAATTCTTTGAGGTAGGGGTCTGAGGCGATCATAAAAGTAGTTACGGGAATTTTTAATTTTCTGCATTGGGCCGCCAGTTTCAGGGTTTCTTTGAGGATTTTACTGTCTATTCCAAAGCTGTTTTTATAGTATTTGATACCTACTTTCATGCAGGTAGGCTTTCCGTCCGTGATCATGAAAATCTGCTTATTCGGATTTTTTCGTCTGCGCAGCAGATCCATGGCGAGTTCAAGCCCCGCCACAGTGTTGGTGTGATAGGGGCCTACCTGAAGGTAGGGGAGGTCTTTGATTTCGATTTGCCAGGCATCATTTCCAAATACAATAATGTCCAGGGTATCTTTGGGATACCTCGTCTTGATCAATTCGGCAAGCGCCATCGCTACTTTCTTTGCTGGTGTAATCCGATCCTCGCCGTATAATATCATGGAATGGGAGATATCGATCATCAGCACGGTGGAGGTTTGCGTGCGCATTTCTCTCTCCACCACCTCCAGATCATCTTCAGTGAGTAAATAATCACCGGAAAGGCCGTGATTTGCCTGGGCATTGCGGAGGGAATCCGTCAGTGCTATCTGGTCCAGGTTATCGCCAAACTGAAAAGGCCGCCGGTCTGATCCTTTTTCCTCACCAGGTCCGGTATGGGTGGTTTTGTGCTGTCCGCCTTTTCCTTTTTTTAACTTTCCAAATATTTCCTCCAGGGCACTTTTCCGAATGGTCTGTTCAGATTTACCGGTTATCTTGAGTTCTCCCTTCCCCTGTTTCTCATCCAGGTAGCCCTTGCTTTTCAAATCTTCGATAAAATCACCAATTCCGTAACCTGGTTTGGTCATGTTATACCGTTTGTCCAGATTGGAAAGCCAGCTTAATGCCTCGGCTACGTCTCCTCCGGTCATGGTGATCAACTGTAAAAATATATCCAGGAGCTGTTCGAAGTTGTCCTTATCCGGATCTTTCCGGGGAACGAATTTGGTGAATCTAAATCCTTTCATATGTCCTTAACAAGAAATAAGCTACTTGGGTTTTCAGTTTTGCAAATACCTTTTCAGGATGCTATGAGACGCGCTATTTCCTCCGCCTGTAAATGGCAATTGAGCCATTCGTTCTCAAAACTAGCTCCGTATTTTTCGTAAAATTTAATTGCCGGTTCATTCCAATCCAGCACCTGCCACATCATACCGGTACAGTTATCTTCCAGGGATTTGGCAAGGACACGCTCAAAAAGCAGTTTACCGGCTCCTTTGCCTCGCTCCTGTTCGGTGATGATATAATCCTCCAGGTAAAGCCGCTTTCCTTTCCAGGTGCTGTACCTGTAATAGTAAATGGCCGTTCCGATGATCTCCTGATCACTGTCCCGGAGAACCACAAAAAATCCGAAGACCGGCTGCGGACCAAAACCGTCGGTTTCCATCAATTCTACGCTATTGGTTACTTCTTGGGGCGCTTTTTCATACAGGGCCAGCTCCCTGATCAGGTTAAATACGGCTGGCAAGTCTGCTTTTTTTCCTTCTCTTACTGTGTACATGATTTGAAATTACTAAAATTGAAGCACTTTAAAAGCAATACAGCCGGTCTGTGTGAAGAAAATAAAAGCGGAATGGTGTGAAAGGATTCTTGCCGGCATGAGTATATTTGAAATCGAACGTTTGATACCCATGTTTTTATCTGTAGACGCAGGAAATTCAAATATCGTATTCGGCTTCAACCAGGACCAGAGTGATTCCTGGGATAAGGTGCTTCGAATTGAGACGACTAAAAAGCTTTCCGTCTTTCAACTGGAAAGGGCATTGGGGATCTTTTTTCTGGAGAATAGGATGGAACCTGAAAACGTGAAGCACATTGGTCTGAGTACAGTAGTTCCGGACTTGAAACCTATCCTGATGCAGTGCTGTATCAATTTCTTTGGTGTTGAGCCTTATTTTATCAATGGGAGCAGCTATGAAAAATTGCGGGTAAAAACTTCCAATCCCGACGAGATCGGAACAGACCTGATGGCCAATATCACCGCTGCCTATGATTGTTTCGGAGACGCCTGTATTGTGGTGGATTTTGGCACAGCGCTTACCTTCAGCATCGTAGATAAAACCGGTAAAGTGATAGGGATCAACATCGTTCCCGGAATAAAAACTGCCATCAATTCATTGTTTACCGATACCGCGAGGTTGCCCAAAGTTAGCCTGGAGATGCCTCCATCGGTATTGGGTAAGGATACAGTGCATGCCATACAGGCAGGAATTTTTTATGGGTATACCGGTCTGGTGAGAGGTATGCTACATGCCATAGAAGCGGAGACCCAAACCAAATTTAAGGTCATAGCGACCGGGGGTTTATCCGCGGTCATGCAACACCTGACCGGTGAATTTGCGATGGTAGATGTAAACCTGACTTTAAAAGGCATCCAACAAATCACCCTGATAAACCGAAAAAAGGGCTGATTTATAAGACATTCACAGGGTCTGGATTTGGAAATTTGATTAGAAAAGTTTAGGTTCAATATTTTCATGTTTCATCTAAAAAACCATTTACCATGAACCCCCAACCGCAACCGTTTGATTATTATCTGGATGTATTGAAAAACAAGTATGCTCAATTTCAGGGCCGGGCAAGAAGAAGTGAATACTGGTATTTTGTGCTATTTAATATTCTGGTAAGTATAGGTCTAGGCATAGTCGGTGCCTTTCTGGGCACCAATTTCCTCAGCATGATCTACAGTCTGGCCGTGTTTGTTCCAGGCATCGCGGTGGCGGTGCGACGGCTGCATGATACGGGTAGGTCCGGCTGGTGGATCCTGATCGGCTTGATCCCTGTATTGGGAGTAATCGTACTTATCGTATTCATGGTGCAGGACAGCCAGCCGGATAACCAGTATGGCCCCAACCCCAAAACGGCGATTTCACAGATATAAAAAAAAGCGGGTCTTATTCAGACTCGCTTTTAATAATTACTTCTATAGGTTCTCCTGAATGATCCAGGAATTTGTACTCCGTCACCGGTAGTGAAGAATCTTTAATCAGACTGATCCATTTATAGTATTTAAAAAACCAATGTACCCTTCTGGAAATGATGCCGTGTGTAAAGTAGGCATAAAGGTATGGGTGCAAGGCTATTTTAATCTTCGATTCGTTTTGGTGTGTGGCAAGATGCTCCAGATCTTTTTCCAATTTGTCTGCTACCAATATGGAGGCCTGAATTTTTCCGGTTCCATTGCAGGAAGGGCAGGTTTCTTTGGTAACGATATTCATTTCGGGTCTTACCCGTTGTCGGGTAATTTGCATCAAGCCAAATTTGGTAAGTGGGAGAACAGTATTTTTGGACCGGTCATCCCTCATGGCATCCTTCATCGCTTCAAATACAGCCCGTTTGTTTTCGGCCTTTTTCATGTCGATAAAGTCAATGACAATGATACCTCCCATATCGCGGAGCCTCAGTTGTCGGGCAATTTCTTTTACAGCCACCAAATTTGTTTTCAGGCCTGTGTTTTCCTGATCACTTTCCTGATTGGATTTATTGCCACTATTGACGTCTATCACATGCAATGCCTCTGTATGTTCAATGATGAGATAGCCACCCTGTGGCAAGCTGACGGCAGATCCAAATAGACTCTTGATCTGCTTTTCAATACCAAAACTTTCAAAGAGCTTGGCTTTTCCGTTGTAAAGCCTAACAATTTTTTCTTTTTCCGGAGCAATGGATCTTATGTAAGATCGCATCTGATCGTAGATTACTTCGTCTTCTACTGTGATTGCGTCGAAAGATTCGTTGAGCAGGTCTCTGATAATCGAAGAGGCCAGGCTCATTTCTCCAATGATTTTGTCTTTTACCTTGGCTTTTTGGAGCTTTTGCATCCCTTCTTCCCATGCCTCCAGGAGGTTTCTGAGATCTTTGTCCAACTCTGTAACCGACTGTCCTTCGGCCACGGTACGGATGATGACCCCAAAATTTACGGGTTTGATGGATGTGATCAGCCTGGATAACCGTCTCCGCTCTTCGGCGCTTCGTATCTTTTTAGATACATTGACCGTGTCAGAGAAGGGTACCAAAACCAGGTATCGACCAGCAAGGGAGAGCTCACAGGATAGTCGCGGGCCTTTGGTTGAAATAGGTTCTTTAACGACCTGGACGAGGACCTGATTGTTTTTCGACAATACCTGCGATATCTTTCCCAGCTTGTCGATTTCAGGCTCGGTTTGGAAACCCTTCAGGTTCAGTTCTTTCCGGTTTTTGTTCCGGATTAACTTTACCAGCTTATTAAGGCTGTTTACCCTTGGGCCCAGGTCCTGATAGTGTAAAAAGGCGTCTTTTTCAAAACCAACGTCAATAAAAGCGGCATTCAGGCCATTGACGATTTTTTTTACAGATCCCAGATAAATATCACCAACTTTGAACTTGTTGTCTTCTTCTTCTGTGTGAAGTTCAATCAAGCTCTTGTTTTTCAACAAGGCGATCCGACTACCATTTTGAGATGAATCAATTAATAATTCCGAACTCAAATTGTGTCTCTGTTAATAAAATAAAAGAACGTTTTAAATGTGTAAAAGAAGCACTATTACTTCTTCTTGTGTCTGTTTTTTCTCAATCTTTTCTTACGCTTGTGCGTAGCAATCTTATGTCGCTTCCTTTTTTTACCGCAAGGCATAATTTTTTGGTTTAAAGTTTAACAATATTTTAAATTATAATCTATCCAGATAATTGTCAATTCCAGAAAGGATCTGCGGGTCATCTGTTTTCTCCTTCAATGACAGGAGCTGTTCCCGTGCCCTTTTTTTCTGGTTGGATTCAAACAGACTTACTCCCAAATAAAACTGGCCCTGAATATTGTCAGGGTGATTGGCAACCAACTGCTCAAACCTTTCCACTGCGCGTTTGTATTGTCCGCTTTGCATGGAAAGTATGCCCATATTGAACAACGCTTCCTCGTTTACCGGATCTTCCTCCAGTATTTCCCTTAGCATGGTGATGCCCTGCATGGGGTTCTGGGAAGACACATAGGTCATGGCAACCTTGGTTTTCAGATCAAGCCTATCAGGCTGGGTATCCAACACCCTGCCCAGATACTGCCGGGTCTTCTCCGCCATCCTTCTGGTCTTACTGTCATCCATCGAAAAGCTGAAAGCCTCATAGTATGCATTTCCGGCTTTTTCCCAGTTGGCCAGTTCAGGTACCTTTTCAGCGATCAGGCTGTAAAAGTAGGCTGCACTGTCTATTTTGCCACCGGCTTCATACACTTTGGCAATGGAATCTGCAAAGATAACAAAATTTTCATTATCAGGTTCCCCTTCCATTTCTGCCATCAGGTTTTCTATTACCTTCAGGTCTTCTTCGCCCAGGGAACTGTTGTGGGAATCTCCTTCCGCACTAAAATCAGATCCCAAATCATTTCCATCCTGGGCGAGTGGCTGCTCTTCGTTGTCTACGACCACCATTGGTAATCTGTAAAGCAGAAAAGTAAGCAGTATGCCGACCAGAACGAATAGGATTTGGGATCTTTTCATAGGATTAAAATTCCAGGCGATTATTCCTGGGGAGCCAATTCTTTAACGTTTTGACTGTTTTTGATTTTTTCCACAAATGATTTTGACGGCTTGAAGGCTGGAACGTAGTGCTCATCAATGACGATGGCGGTGTTTTTGGAGATGTTCCTGGCGATTTTCTTAGCTCTTTTTTTGTTGATAAAACTGCCAAAACCTCTGACATAAATGTTATCCCCTTCCGCCATTGAATCCTTTACAACTTTAAAGAACGCTTCAACGGTTTGTGTAACATCGTCCTTTTGAATTCCTGTCTTCTCTGAAATCTTTGTGATTACCTCTGCTTTAGTCACTGTCTTTAAATTTTATTGTGTAATTCAATTGTGGCTTAACCGCCTATTAACCAAGTAATTTTGGGAGTGCAAATTTACAATAACCATTCCAATTAAAAAATAAAATCAATAAAATTAGCTTCTTTTGTCAAATTAAATCTAATAGACAGCTATTTTATTATTTTGAATTATACGGATTTCACTGAAAAACTTCTTCGTTGGTATGCCGTTCACCGTCGGGATTTACCTTGGAGAGCTACAAGAGACCCATATATCATTTGGTTATCTGAAATCATTTTGCAGCAGACACGGGTGGCTCAGGGTTTGCCATATTTTCGCACTTTCGTGGAAAAATTCCCCACCGTGTCGGATTTGGCAGCAGCGCCTGAACAGGAAATATTAAGGACCTGGCAGGGCCTGGGCTATTATAGCCGGGCACGAAACCTGCATGCATGTGCCAGGGAGATCGTAGACCACTGTGGAGGGAATTTTCCGGACAGTTACCGGAGACTTTTACAGCTCAGGGGAGTCGGACCTTACACTGCCGCTGCTATCGCTTCGTTTTCTTTTCGCGAACCGGTGGCCGTCGTCGACGGCAATGTCTACAGGTTGCTTTCAAGGTATTTTGGCATAGGAACTGATATCGGCTCGACGCCAGGAAAAAAGGAATTTGAAAGGCTGGCCAACCGGATAATTCCATCAGATAAACCCGACCTGTACAATCAGGCCATTATGGAGTTTGGGGCCTTACAATGCCGCCCAAAAAGCCCTGATTGTGACAGTTGTCCGCTGAAAATAAATTGCTTTGCTTGGAACAATGGTATGGTTTCCGATCTGCCTGTTAAGGAGAAGAAGGTTAAAACCAGGACGAGGTATTTTATTTATTACCACATTCGCGTAGGCGGGTTTACCGTAGTTCATCGAAGAGGAGCGAATGACATCTGGCAGGGCCTGACGGATTTCCCGCTGGAAGAATGCCATACGATGGACGATATACTGTCACTCCAGCCCGAAAGCCTGACGATGATGCAGGAGCTTGCACCTCTTGGACCAGTTTTTGGGGGTACTGGCGGAAAACCCCTAAAGCATCTGCTCACCCATCAGAAAATTTTTGCTTCCTTTGTGAAAATTTCCATCGCGCATCATCACAAAGATGCTTTGGAGCTTTGGGCGAAGAGTAAAAATTATGTTCTTGCAGATGAAGAAGAAATGGAGGAGATGGGCAAACCAAAATTGATTCTGAGGTATTTGAATCAAATGAATAATTGATTATATTTCATTGATTTTTAGCTTGATTTTGTATTGAAAATAACCGAAAACTATGGCAGGAGTAAATAAAGTAATATTAATTGGCAATTTGGGCGCAGACCCGGAGGTCAAACACCTGGAAGGAGATAAGGTAGTAGCTAATCTTAGATTGGCCACTACAGAAGCGTATAAAGACCGGAACGGTAACCGGGTAGAAAATACCGAATGGCATGATCTTGAACTATGGGACGGGCAGGCAAAAGTTGCTGAGCAATACCTGAGAAAGGGAAGTCAGATCTATGTGGAAGGAAAAATTAAGTCTGACTCCTGGCAGGATGATCAGGGAAATAACAGGAAAAAAATCAGGATCAGGGTCTTAAGTTTTACCATGCTGGGATCCCGAAATAGCGGTCAGGACGAGGGAATGTCCGGTATGGGCAATTCGCAGAACAGTATGGGCCGCAGCAGCAATAACCCGGTCACCTCAGGTCCAGGTGTTGATAATGAGGAGGATGCATCGGACGATTTACCATTTTGAAAAAGCAGGGTTTCGGCTAAAATGCTTAGCTTTGTAAAAAATAAGACAAGTAATTAATGGACGACCCCTACCCGAGTTTGCTGTTGTTGGCCGACTTACTGGCTGTGTCACCAGTTTACCTGATATCCAATACGATTTTGTTTTTCGTATTGTTGGTTTTATCAGCCTTGGTTTCCGGATCTGAAGTGGCATTTTTTTCTCTGGATCACGAAGATGTAGCTGCCATTCAGGAAGTTTCAGACGAACGATCCAGAAAAGTGATTGCGCTGATTGAAAACCCACAAAAGCTGTTGAGTACCATATTAATCCTCAACAACCTGATCAATATCAGTATCGTGACCCTGACTACATTTTTTACCTGGTCCGTATTTGGCACAGATACCTCAGGTATTGTCATCATCCTCTTTCAAACCATAGGCGTGACCTTTGCAATAGTTTTTATTGGCGAGATCATCCCAAAGGTGTATGCCAATTCTGCCAGGGTTGCATTTTCCAGGCTTACCGGAAGTTTCATTCATTTTTTTTCCATACTACTGAGCCCACTTTCCTATTTGCTGATGGCGATGAGCAATGTGATCGAAAAACGAATAGAAAGGAAAGGTTACTCGCTTTCTGTGGACGAATTGCACCAGGCCCTGGAGATCACCTCGGTGGATACCAGCAATAAGGAAAGAGATATCCTTAAGGGGATAGTTAACTTCGGGACTTTGTCTGTCAAGCAGGTAATGAAATCCCGCATGGATCTGACGGCTGTGGACCTGGAAATGGATTTTCATGAGTTGATGGACAAAATCAATAAAAGCGGATATTCAAGAATTCCGGTATACGAGGACACCATAGACCATATCAAGGGAATACTGTATATCAAGGACCTTTTGGAGCATATCGAAAAGGACGAGCATTTCCGTTGGCAAAGCCTGATCCGAAAGGGATATTTTGTCCCCGAAAACAAAAAGTTGGCAGACCTGTTGAAGAATTTTAAAAACAAGCGGGTGCATATGGCTATTGTAGTAGATGAATACGGAGGTACTTCAGGACTGGTGACACTTGAAGATCTTATTGAGGAAATCATCGGAGATATCAACGATGAGTTTGATGAGGTGGAAGAATACCTCTTTAAAAGACTGGATGAGAGGACGTATTTGTTTGAGGGCAAAATTTCTCTGAACGATTTCTGTAAGAAACTTGATTTGGACATACAACTGTTTGACGAGGTAAAGGGCGAAAGCGAATCCCTGGGAGGGTTATTGCTGGAATTGAATTCCAATTTGCCCAAGAACGGGACAAAGATCAGGTTTGAAAACTTCGAATTTACCATAATGGCGGTGGATACCAGAAAAATCAAAAAGGTTAAAGTGGTGATCGACCAGCCTTTAGACAAGAACATTCCAGATCAGGCAGACTGATACCGCACTGGTAATCGTACTATTGTAAGATAGAATTTAATTTTTGTCGGAGAGGTTTATTTTTCTGAATTTTTTTTTGTAGATTTAAAATTACGTAAATTCAACGTGAAGGGACAAAGTAGAGGGATGTCTTCCTTAAAAGTGGTTCAAATTTAAACCAAAAAATTCAATAATTACACAGAAAAAGCTTACACAGCTTAAAATCTAAAGATAAACTCTTATTCCCGTAATCATAATTTTTTATTTAGTTATCAACTATTATTTCATTTTTGTATTACCTTTATTGTCTTGAATTTAAAAAATGAAAAATTTATTATGAATTTTTCAAACAGAATTCAGTACCAATTACAAATAAATAAAACAGAATGAATCAAGGATTATATCGTTCACAATTTGAACATGATGCCTGCGGAATTGGCGCTGTGGTAAATGTGAAAGGCCAGAAAAGTCATGAGACGATAAGCGATGCCCTGCTGATGCTGAGCAATATGGAGCACAGGGGAGGAAGAGGAAGTGATCCCAAGACCGGTGATGGAGCGGGCGTATTGATCCAGCTTCCGCATAGCTTTTTGAAAGAAGTCACGTTAAGGCTGGGTTTTGAATTGCCTGAGGAAGGAAGTTATGGGGTAGGCATGGTATTTTTCCCCAGAAACAAACAACTATATAAAAAAAGTAAAGCGAGTTTAAATACAATTATCAAGGAGCTGGGATTCGAACTCCTCGGATACCGGGCAGTGCCGACAGATGAGACCATTCCGGGATCAGGAGCACTGGAAGTGATGCCCAATATCGAGCAGGTGTTTGTGCGTCACAACGATAAGCTCTCGGGCCTTGACCTGGAGCGAAAGCTGTATGTGTTGCGAAACTACGCCACCAGGATCATCAATTCCACCATACCCGGTGTAAACGATGCTTTTTACTTTGCCAGTTTCAGCAGCCAGACGGTCATCTACAAAGGCCAGTTGCGAACCGATCAGGTGCTGACATTTTACAAGGACCTGCAAAACAACAAACTGACCTCTGCCATTGCATTGGTCCATTCGCGGTTTTCAACCAATACTTTCCCCAACTGGCGCCTTGCCCAGCCTTTCAGGTTTCTGTCACACAATGGTGAAATCAATACCATCAGGGGCAACCTGAATAAAATGAGGTCAAAAGAGACACTGATGAAAAGTGATCTCTTTACCGATGAAGAACTGCAGATGCTGATGCCGATCACCAATGCAAAGCATTCGGATTCTGCTAACCTGGATGCCATGGTAGAGCTGCTGACTTTGAGTGGCAGAAGCCTCCCGCATGTGATGATGATGTTGGTTCCGGAAGCTTGGCAGGACAACAAAACCATGGGGAAAAAGAAAAAAGCTTTCTACAAATTTCACGCCTCTCTGGTAGAGCCATGGGACGGGCCTGCGGCATTGCTTTTTACCGATGGCAAGTCTCTGGGAGCCACTCTGGATCGGAACGGGCTTCGACCGTTGAGGTATTTTGTGACTTCAGACGATCGGTTGATTCTCTCCTCTGAGGCGGGAGCCTTACCTATTCGGGATGCTACCATTGTAGAGAAAGGTCGTATCAGCCCGGGCAGAATGTTGCTTGCCGATTTGGCAAAAGGAAAAGTTGCCTTTGATGAGGAGGTAAAAGAGGAGGTATGCAACCGCAAGCCCTATGACTCCTGGATCCGAAAAGAAAGGTTAAAACTGAGGCTCATACCGGCACCGGAGAAGTTGTCCATGCCTTATACCACTGCTGAGATCCGCAAAAGGCAAACCATATTCGGGTACAGCCAGGAAGATCTCAAGGTATTGCTGGCACCAATGGCCGACACTGCCTATGAGCCCATAGGCTCTATGGGTGCGGATACGCCGCTGGCCGTTTTGTCCAAACAGAGCCAGCACATATCCAACTATTTCAAACAGCTTTTTGCTCAGGTAAGTAATCCGCCCATCGACCCCATCCGTGAGAGACTGGTGATGTCCCTGTTTACCAGGATTGGCGAAAGCTACAACATTCTGGATGAAACCCCGACCCATACCCGGCAGATCCACATATCCCAACCGGTGCTCCTCAATGAGGATTTGGAAAAATTACGGAATCTGGAGAATAAGGGATATCGGTCGAAGACGCTGCATGCGCATTTTGTGGCCGACCACCAGCCTGGCAGGCTGCTGGAAGCGCTCAACCAATTGTGCCAGGAAGCTGAAAATGCCATCAAGGAGGGTAAAAATATCCTCATCATCTCGGATCGAAATTGCCAGTCCACGACTGCTCCGATTCCATCACTGCTGGCAGTAGGAGCAGTGCATCACCATCTGGTCAATCAAAAAATTCGTACCAAAGCAGGTATAGTGGTTGAAGCGGGTGACATTCGTGAAACCCATCATTTTGCCACCGTGATCGGCTATGGTGCCAGTGCCATTAACCCCTACCTGGCGCTGGAGTCACTGCTCTATCTCAATGAAAATGAGATGCTGACCAAAAAGATCCCGCAGAAAAAATTATTTGAAAATTATAAGGAGGCGATAGGAAAAGGACTGCTGAAAGTGCTTTCCAAAATGGGTATCAGCACCCTGCAATCCTATCAAAGCGCACAGATATTTGAGGCCATTGGTCTTGGTCCCGAAGTTATAGAAAGGTGCTTTAAGGGCACAGTAAGCCGCATCAGTGGGGTATCCTTTGATGAGTTGGCCGATGAGGTATTGGTCAGGCATCATGCTGCCTATGAGACAGAGAGTCCCCTCTTGGAAGCAGGCGGTATCTATCAGTGGAAAAGAAGAGGTGAAAAACACCTGTTTAATCCGGAAACCATACACCTGCTGCAGAAATCTACCCGTTTGGGAGATTTTGAGCTGTACAAGAAGTTTGCCCAAAAGATCAACGATCAGACCAAGGATGCCTTGACCCTGAGAGGTCTGCTGGAATTTAAGAAAAGGATTTCTATCCCACTGGAAGAGGTAGAGCCAGCGGAAGAGATCATGAAGCGATTTGCCACTGGTGCCATGTCCTTTGGCTCCATTTCTCACGAAGCCCATTCCACTCTGGCCATTGCCATGAACCGCATAGGCGCCAAGAGCAACAGTGGGGAAGGCGGAGAAGATGAAATCAGGTTTGAAAAGAAACCCAATGGAGACTGGGAGAGATCGGCTATCAAACAGGTAGCTTCGGGCAGATTTGGCGTGACAAGTAACTACCTCACCAATGCTGCCGAATTGCAGATCAAAATGGCTCAGGGTGCCAAGCCCGGTGAAGGAGGGCAGCTACCAGGCCATAAAGTAGATGAATGGATCGGAAGAGTAAGGCACTCCACCCCCGGAGTGGGTTTGATATCTCCTCCTCCTCATCACGATATCTATTCCATAGAAGATCTCGCACAACTTATTTACGATCTTAAAAATGCGAATAGAAAAGCAAGAATCAATGTAAAGCTGGTTTCCCAGGCAGGAGTTGGTACAGTAGCCGCAGGTGTTGCAAAAGCCCAATCAGACGTGATCCTTATTTCTGGTGCAGATGGCGGTACCGGAGCATCACCCCTGAGTTCTATCCGGCATGCAGGCCTTCCATGGGAGCTGGGCCTTTCTGAAGCCCATCAAACCCTGGTGAAGAATAACCTGAGAAGCAGGGTGACCTTGCAAACTGACGGACAATTGAGAACCGGAAGAGACCTGGCTATCGCTGCACTATTGGGTGCAGAAGAATGGGGCATCTCCACAGGAGCCCTGGTAGTAGAGGGCTGCATCATGATGAGAAAGTGTCACCTCAATACCTGTCCGGTTGGGATTGCTACGCAGAACCCTGAACTCCGCAAATTATTTACGGGAGATCCGGACCATGTAGTCAACTATTTCCGGTTTTTGGCAGAAGACCTGAGGGAAATCATGGCTTCTCTTGGTTTCCGTACCGTGAATGAAATGGTAGGACAGAGCGATGTACTTAAAGCTGCAAATGGCCAGATGAACCATTGGAAATGGGACAAGCTTGATCTGAGTCCTATTTTCCATAAAGTGGAAGTCCCCGACCATGTAGGTATCTACAAACAAATCGATCAGGACTTCAGGTTGAAGAAAGTGTTGGACAGAAAGCTGATACAGGCTGCTACTCCCGCACTGGAGCAGGCCAATCCTGTGAGGGGAAGTTTTGAAATCAAAAATGTAGACAGAACTGTGGGTGCCATGCTCTCCAATGAAGTTTCGAAATTCTTTGGAAGCCCGGGACTGCCGGACAATACCATCCACTTCAAATTTAAAGGATCTGCCGGGCAGACCTTCGGCGGTTTTCTAGCCAAAGGGATCACATTTGAATTGGAAGGCGAGGCAAACGATTACTTTGGTAAAGGATTGTCGGGAGGAAGGCTTGTTATTTTCCCGAACAGGAACGCCAATTTCGTAGCAGAGGACAATATTATCATAGGAAATGTGGCTTTTTATGGTGCTACTTCCGGGAAGGCCTTTATTAAAGGGAAAGCCGGTGAGCGCTTTTGCGTACGGAACTCAGGCGTTGAGGCGGTAGTTGAGGGTATAGGAGATCATGGATGTGAATACATGACGGGTGGTCTGGCGGTCATCCTCGGCGAGATCGGCAGAAACTTCGCAGCAGGTATGAGTGGTGGAATAGCCTATATTTTCAAGGAAAATCTGGGAAATATCAACAAAGAAATGGTAGATATTGATCCACTGAACGAGGATGATTTCGCTACCATTAAAGGCTCGCTGCAAGACCACGTAAACTTTACTTCTAGTAATATTGGAAACAGAATTTTGGAAGATTGGGAAGACAGCAAGGAAAGATTTGTGAAGGTCATTCCAAGAGATTACAAAGAGGTATTGAGAAAGAGAGCATTGGAAAATTCAAAAACATTAGTATAATATGGCGGATAAGGAAGGTTTCTTAAAATATAAAAGACAGCTGGAAAGCTCACGATCCCCGAAAGAGAGGAAGAAGGATTACAAGGAGATATACAAACCACTAGATCCTAAGGTGTTAAATCAACAGGCGGCACGTTGTATGGATTGCGGTATCCCTTTTTGCCACAATGGATGTCCCCTGGGCAATGTGATACCGGATTTTAACGATGCAGTTTACCACAAAGAATGGGAACTGGCCTATCAGATCCTGAGGGGAACCAATAATTTCCCGGAGTTTACCGGCCGCATTTGTCCCGCTCCCTGCGAGGCCAGCTGTGTACTAGGGATCAACAAAGACCCTGTAGCCATAGAGCTGATCGAAAAGAGCATCGCAGAAAAAGCCTTTGAACTGGATCTGGTTAAACCAAAGGTCCCTGCACACAGGACAGGAAAGAAGGTAGCGGTGATCGGTTCCGGGCCTGCAGGCCTTGCAGCAGCCGATCAGTTGAATCAGGCAGGCCACGAGGTGACTGTCTTTGAAAAAGACAAGGAAGTTGGCGGTTTGCTGAGGTACGGTATTCCTGATTTTAAGTTAGAAAAATGGGTGATTGACCGTAGGGTAGACGTGATGAATGAAGAAGGGGTAATCTTCAGCAAGGACACTGAAGTAGGATTCAACATCAAGGCCGAGAATATCCTGCAAAATTACGATGCCGTAGTGCTTTCTACAGGAGCCCAGCACCCCAGAGATCTGAAAATCAACAATAGGGATGCAACCGGTGTACACTTTGCCATGGAGTTTCTGGGCCGCCAGAACCAGGTAATTGCCGGTGAATTGGAGGAAAATCCGATCAGCGCCAAAGGCAAGCATGTCATCGTGATCGGCGGAGGTGATACGGGAAGTGATTGTATCGGTACCTCCAACAGGCATGGAGCTGCTTCTGTGACCCAACTGGAACTGTTGCCCAAACCGCCGCAGGCCAGAACGACACTTAATCCCTGGCCGGAATGGCCCATGACACTGAGGACATCCAGTTCTCATGAGGAAGGAGCTGATAGGGTATGGTCGGTGCTCACCAAGGAGTTTACCAAAGATAAAGATGGAAAGGTCACTGGCCTCACAGTAGTAGAGATAGAGTGGAAGGAAGAAAATGGCAGGATGCAGTTCTTCGAAGTAGAAGGAACCGAGAAAACACTGCCTTGTGACCTGGCCCTTCTGGCCATAGGCTACCTGGGGCCAAAGGCAGGCCTGTTGGAAGCATTTAACGTAGACCTGCTGGAAAATGGACTTCCGAAATCGAAAAATTATCAAAGTTCTGTTTCCAAGGTTTTCCTGGCAGGAGATATGCGCCGGGGCCAATCTTTGGTGGTTTGGGCCATTGCAGAAGGAAGGGAATGTGCTGTAGAAGTCGATAAATTCCTAAGTGGGGGTAAATCCTCCCTCGCCAGAAGGGATCAATCTTTCTATTCCTATGAGGAAAGTGAAGCTAGTATTTAAGCAATACTCAGCAAAGCATTGAGTTACAAGTACAGGGTATCTTCAAAAATTGTTTGTTTGGAGATACCTTTTTTTTTATTGATAACACAGCAATCCGATAAGCCCGACCTAATTTGTACTTCCTCAAAAAACGCATGACCTGCCTGCCGAAATAAGCTTTAAATGGGGTTTTCGAGGGAAATTCACTGGTATCCCCCGCTGCTGCCAACGGGTTCAGGGTGCATGTTTGGTAAAGGTGCTGCGTCACTTTATTTAGCGCCTCCTCCACAGCGTAACATATTCTTTCAGACAGAGATTCTCATACCCCCTTTAGCCCCTGCTCCTGCAATTCACCGAAAAGCGGCCATCCTGATTTGGTAATAAGCAAAAAGCTTTTTTCAGGTCCGAGGCACCTGGTCAGTAGGTTGGTGAAACAATTTTTTCAGATATTTCCTTATTCGTCATTAATACTTCCTCATGCGTCACTGTTTTTTGCTGAATTTCATTAGTTTTGCTCCCGTAAAATTAAGTTTCATTAGATTTAATCTAAATAATATACAGACGGATATCAATTGAAATGCGGGTGACTTGTCTATTCCGGGGAAGAGATAAATTGAAGAATTTCCCGGTCACCAACTCATCGATTGCGTCCTGGCAACTGATATTCGGAGCTTGTAGGTCCGCTATGTGCCATTGAATTCAATATTTAATACTTTAACCATGAGAAAAGCTAAGAATAGGGGAACCTGGGCAAAAACCAGAAAATTTCTTAACGATATCCACCTTTGGGCTGGTCTGATCAGCGGACTGGTACTACTTGTCGTATGCCTGACCGGAACTATTTACGTATATAACACCGAAATAAGGGAGTTAGCTGCCTCTCATTTGTATCGTGTAGAAGTGCCTGATGGAAAGAGCCGGTTGACTGTGGAAACACTTTTTAAAGAGGGAGCGGAATTTGTTGAGGGGAAAATAACCGGTGTGAAAATACCTTTTGAAGCAGACCGCAGTTTTCAGGTAAACGCCCGAAAAGAAGGTGACCGAAGCCGGTTTGGGACGACCTATTTTTTTAATCCCTACACAGGAGCCTATTTAGGCAACAGCAAGGAGCCCAATTCGGCCGCGGAATTTATGGGCTACCTCTTTAGTCTGCATCGCTGGCTGCTACTCGATAAAATTGAGGAGCCATTGATTGGTAACCTTGAGAATCGGACGCTGGGAAGCTATATTACGGGGACGGCGACGATATTGTTTACCATTGGAGTGTTGACAGGGCTGGTCATTTGGATACCGAAAAAAGCCCGTTACTGGCGGCAGGGCCTGAAGATAAAATTCACCAGCAATTGGAAACGGATCAACCATGACCTGCACAATACGCTGGCATTCTATTCCGCCATTGTCCTTTTTATTATGGGAGTTACCGGTCCTTTCTGGTCCTTTCCATGGTACCGCGAGGGTTTGCAGAGAAGCCTGGGAACCTATCAGGAGCGATCGGAAGGCGGTCCCGGAAGAGGCGGGGCAAAAAGTGAAATCCAGGAAGCCTCAGGAGAAGTGGAGCTGTTTCCCATTGCTCAATATTTGAAAATAGTCGACCGTGAGTTGGCCTACGATGGTGAGTATTCGATAAATTTACCTCAGAACGGTGGCCGCGAAATCTCGGTTTCAAAAAAGAAGGCCGGCTTCTTTGCACCAGCGGCTTCTGACCGGATAGTACTCGATGCAGTCACCGGCGAGGTAAAAGAACTGGCAATTTTTAGGGATCAGCCTTTCAATCAGCGGGTGGCGCGATCCATTAAAGCCCTGCACATTGGTGATGTATATGGTTCGTTTAGCAAGCTACTTTATTTCATTTCCTGTCTTATCGCCACCAGCCTGCCTATTACCGGTACTCTTATTTGGATTAACAAAATGAAAAAACCAAAACAAAGAAAGAAGAAGGAAAAAAAGATGGCTGCTGCGGCCATTTAAGCTTCCATAGCTGGGGAAGAAGGGTAGTTATTTTTTCCCGGATAGCAGCAAGGGCGGTGTCCCGGTGTGTAAAAAAGCCGGCGTACCTCTCCGCTGTCCCGATGGAGGCGCAGAAATTTTTTTGAGATTTTGTCCTTTCTCAATGCGGGAATTTTCAATATCCTGATTCTATCGCTTTATTTTCGCTGGCAGATAGCCTGAAAATAGCATGTTCGCGCGAGAGTATTCGCGGTGCGGTGGTTTTTGGATTTGACCAGTCCTTTAGCGCAAAAACCCCCAAAAATGCTTACCTATCTTCAAAACGGGTCCTGAGCTTACCAGGTAAATAACCCATAGTTCTCTTAAAGGCGGCAGTAAAGTGCTGCGGATTGGAATAACCAACTTCATACGCTGCCTGTGTTATTGATATTCCATCCTCAACAATCATTTTTCTAGCTTCCTCCATTCTTAATCCGGTAATATACTTAAAAATGGTAGATCCGTAAATTTTTTTGAAATCCCGTTTAAGTTTGGTAGCATTGAATCCAGCAATTGCCGCTAATTCTATAATGTTAAGTGAATGCTTCAGGTTTTTTCTGATATATCCCTCTAGCTTCACTAGGGTTAGATAATCTTCCTCCGGAATCCTAACATCTGATTTTTGACCACCAGGGATCTGTTTTGCCAATAGGAAATCAATCAGCAATGCCGTTAGTTTACTTTCCAGGTACCTTTTCCGCACTTCGCCTGTGTAAGGGCAGGATATGATTTCATTGATTTTATTGATCAAAGGCGGAGGTATAGGTCTACTTTTCTCCCAGAGAACAAATGGTTTTGATAAAGAGATCGAGCCATACAATTTAACAAACGCCTCTTTGAATTCAGGGTACAACGTGTGCCGTTCATAATCAGGAGCAACATATATCTCAAGAAATTTAGTTTTCTTATCAGTAAACACCTCCGTTCCCGCAGGTTTGGGTAGATAATACATGTTGCAATGCCCATCAGGAATATAAATTGAAGCTTCATTCGCTTGTTGCGATTCATAAGTATATGTCCCTTCCAGTGAAAAGTGAAATTTTAAAAGGGGACAATCACCTGATACTCCCATTTCGAACCTTTCTGAGGCAGCGGAGACTTCATTGGAAAATGTGGAACCTGATACCAGCACTTTGCCTTCCTTCTGTTGTATTTCGACAATACCAAATTGAACGGAATTTTCAATAAATGAATCCCGGAAAAACGTGTCAATGCTGATGTTCCTGCTTAGGTAGGAAATGTTATCCTGATTTTCAAGTCTCCAATCCATTGCTTCCTTTTGCGTATATAAAAGTTCTTTTTGCGTCTTCGCTGAACAAATTCTTCAACTACCTTTGCAAATATATTTATTTAGACTTAATCTTAATAATCGAGAGGCAATTTTAATAAAAATGAAAGCGATTTTTACCGCCTTATTACTGCTGGTTTTATTGCCCGCCAATGCTCAGGAAGCATTCGGCACCCTATCTGGTACAGTAAAAATTGCTTCAGGAGAGGCTTTGCCCTATGCCACGGTTTTCATTGAAGACATAGACCGTGGTGTACTGACAGATGAACTCGGATCCTTTTCCTTCAGTAATGTGCCCTTAGGAAAGCATCGCCTTGTCGTTTCACATATAGGTTTTGAGCCTGATTTTAAATCCATTGAAATCCATAGTGGCTCCATAAAGGCCGAGATCGGCTTTACCCTGGAGGAATCCGAAGATACCCTCAATGAAGTAATTGTCAGAGGCAAGACAAGTGCGACTGAACTGGAGACAGAGGGCTTTGCCGTAAATGTTATAGATACGAAGCAAGCAAGTCTGCGAAACATTCAAACGAATGAATTATTAAATACGACGGTAGGAGTTAAAATTCGCCAGAATGGTGGTTTAGGTGCTGATGTAAATTACATGCTAAATGGATTGTCGGGAAGTGCTGTACGAATTTTTATTGACGGAATCCCCATATCAGCCTATGGCAACTCATTTAACTTGAACAGTATTCCTCCCGCTATGATCAAGCAAATTGAGGTGTACAAAGGGGTAGTACCTGGTCATTTGGCAGATGATGCCCTGGGAGGGGCCATTAATATTGTGCTTCAAAATGCTACCCAATCAAATGTTAATGCTTCAGTTTCCTACGGGTCGTTTAATACGATGCAATCCAGTGTCAATGGCATGTACCGCTTTAAAAAGTCCGGACTTACAGTTAAGGGCTCCCTTTTTCACAATTACTCTGACAATGATTATAAAGTTTCCGGTAGAAGTATAGTGGTCACGGGCATAGGAGGCGTACAAACGCCTGTTACAGCCAGAAGGTTTAACGATGCCTATAGATCTACCGGGGGTATGGTCCAGATTGGATATACCGATGTGAAATGGGCAGACCGGTTTTTAGTTGGTTTTACAGGTTCCAATGATTATAAAGAAGTTCAGCACGGGGCTTTTATGACCATTATGCCCTATAAAGGCAGGTTTCTCGAATCGGATGCGATGCTGGCGAATCTGGCTTTTCAAAAGAAAGGGCTTTTAACCAAAGGGCTGGATTTAAATGTAACTGGCCTCGCCGGCAAAAGAAACCGAATCGTAAGCGATACCCAGCCCTGGGCCTATAACTGGAATGGGGAAAGAGCGATTGACTTTAGGGGCAATGAATACATGTATTCATGGAAGTCCCAACAGGAAGGCGGCCCAACTTTGGCTAAAATCAACAGAAACGTAGCCTCCATCAGGACAGGATTATCTTATTCCATCAACAATCATCACAAAGTATTGCTCAATCACGTTTATAGCGGAATAGATAGAGTTGATACAGACGAGCTCAGGTCCTTACTGGAGAATTCATTTCGAGGGACGAGGGATTTACAAAAAAACATTGTTTCTGCAACCTATGAACTAACCGGTCTGGATGATAAACTCAGGGCCAATGTCTTTGGAAAATACTACCAACAGCTGACGGTAAATACAGATCCTGAAATCAATGAAGCAAGCAATGAAATCGAAGATGATATTACCAGCGCAAATATTAAAAATGAAGGCTATGGAGCTACTGTTTCCTATGCAGTATTCCCTACGCTGACAGTTTTAGCTTCTGCGGAAAAGGCTATCAGATTGCCCAATGAGAGTGAAGTCTTCGGTAACGATGGGGATAATGTGGTAGCAAATCCAGGCATCAGGCCAGAACTTAGCAACAACTACAACCTGGGGTTTCGTTTGGGAACAATCAGCCTGCACCAGCATGATTTTACAATTTCTACCAATCTTTTCACGCGAAATATCAGGGACAGAATTGGATTACCTATTGAAACTTCATTGAATATTAACGATGAAACCATCCTGTATGAGAACCAGGGGAATGGCACATCCCAAGGATTTGATGCCCAATTGGACTACATCAACAACAACAATTTTGGACTCAATTTTAATATCTCGCGTTTTGATTTGAAAGTTGTAAACCGGGGTGTCGAAATAGACGTGCCGAATACTCCTTTCTTCACAATGAATGGTGGCCTACGCTATTCCTTTAAAGGGTTAATTCAAAAAAATTCGCAATTAAACCTTTTTTATAGCATGTACTTTACGGACGAGTTTTCATATCTGGTGCCTCAAGGATCAAATACGGTGGGCGATGAGTTTTTTTCCGTTCCCCAACAAGTCGCTCAGGATTTAGGGCTTAGTTACGTCTTCCCCGCTAATAAATTGGTATTGAGTTTTGACATCAAAAATCTATTTGATGAACGCTTATTTGACAACATGTCTGTACAGAAACCAGGAAGGGCCTTTTACCTGAAATTAAACTATAGTATCAATGACTACTAAACTATTAAATAAATTTTCAATGAAACGAAGCATTATTAATTTTAAATCATTCACGACTATATTATTGACCGGCGGGCTATTGCTTGCCTGTACCGAAGATCCTGTTCCAGATCCTGTTCCAGATCCAGATCCTGACGCAGAAAACAGATGGATCACGGTAGCTGCAGCCAGAATGGGAAGCAACCCTGGTGATGGAAATGGTGGTACTTTGATTTATTCGATTAGCAGCGAAGAAGCAAAAAATCCGATGGTGTCCATAGCACCTTTTGATAATGGTTTTATCGTGCCCTCAAACCGTACTGCCAGATTGCAATCTTCAGAGGACGGGAATACCATATTCAATATTAGCTATGCAGGAGATACTGGCGGGAACTATACGAAGTATTCAGTGGAAGGAGGACAAAATTTCACACCAATAGGTACGGAGGTTAGCATTGCGCCATACGTAGGTTCTGCTCCCAGATGGATAAAACTGTTTGACGGAGACCAAACCGGATCAGCTGTATATGTAGACACCGAACACCAATTTGATGACAACAGCACTCCCGAAGATGCATCAGACGATACCTATATCCGAACTGAGGCAACCATGGGGGTAGTGACATTGGATTTGGAGAATTCCCTGATAAAAGAATTTCAGGAAAGTTCGCTGGCCCTTAGTGAGGAGGAGGAAGCGAACGGATACTATATTTCAAGAATTGATATGCCGACGTTAAATTCGGCTGGAGATAAATTATACATCGGAGCACGTTTGAGTAAGATTGACCCAGCTACAGGCGAATCTGATAATGATGGGGAAGTTTTGGGCGCTAAGACCATTGTATTAGACTACCCCTCATTATTAAATCCGACAGTAATCACGTCTTCCGTAGGACGGGGCAATACTAATGGTTATCGGAGTATCAATGCTTTTGAATATGACGGAAGTGTTTATCAGGCAAACCAGGGAGACCCGCAGGGTTCCCACATCTTGAAAATTGATGCGAACAACCAATATGATGATTCTTATGTGTTTAATTTGGACGATGCCCTGGGGATAGAGGATGCTTACATTTTAGCCTGGAGGCCTGCTGAAAATGGAAAAGCCGTGGTTGCCTACAGAGATGCTGGTTCTGAAGAAGGAGTGGCGGGAGCTCAGGGTTATTTTGCTTTGGTAGATCTAAACGAACGGACCGCTATTAAGATTGATAATATTCCTTACGAAGCAGATTTTTACCTTTTTCAGTACCAAGGGTTTGTGGTGGATGGAACGGATATTTATCTTACACAAGCTCCTGTCGGGAAAAACGGAAACATCTATATTGTAGATACTGAAACGGGTGATGTTACCAAGGGAGCTGAGCTGATAAACACGGAAGGCAGCCATTTTATCGGCGTTTTTTAGTCTCTAGAGAACATTCCCAAAAATTGTCAGAGATTGTCGATAGAAGAAATCGGTGATAGGCGCATGGAATCGGCTTCACGCATTCCTGACGGTTTTTTTACTTAGAGGTGAACTTAATCGAAAAGGGGAGATAAATGCAATTTCCGGGAATTGATTCTACTTTCTGCTGAGCGCTGTGTTGGCTTCAAAAAACCGTTGTCGCGATCTGAGTTTCGGCAACGGTTTTAATCTACTACCAAACATATAAAATCGATACGAAAGCCATCAGCAATTCACAGGAAATGGATCAATTAGTCAATAAGCTATAATGACCTGGATGATGTACCACAAAAATCAGGGAAATATGCATTCGAGTCTGCCGAATCTTTCGGTTTCCTTCTGGAGAAGTTTTAAAACTGCTCCAGAATCTCCTTTAATTTTCCCAAATCCTCATACCGGTCCACATCGTTCAGGGTTTCCAGCAGCCCGCAGGACAAGCCATCACTCTGGGCATTTTTAAGGGTTGCCTCAAATACTGACGACGTGCTCCATGCAATCCCCTGAAACAGACCGGGGAAATACTTCCTCATTCCAAGCAGATAGTAGCCACCGTCCCTGGCCGGACCGATGACGATATCCTTTTTGTCAAGTGAACTATAAGCCTGGTATAAGTGCTTGCTCTCCAGCTCCAGGCAATCCGTGCCGATCACCAGAACCTGTTCAAAGCCTTTTTTAAAAACCTCCTGAAACGCTCTGGACATCCTCTCACCCAGATCAATTCCCTGCTGTTTTTGGAACCAATACCCAAGTTTTGGATACTCCTCTGTGGTAATGGGCCCCTGATAATAGACAAAAATAACCGCATTTAAGGCCTGGACCTGCCGGTGGGTGTGCCTGACCAGACAAGCGTAGATATTGGCCGCTTTTGATGCTCCGATTGTTGCCGCTAATCTTGTTTTAACCTTTCCGGGTTCAGGATATTTTTGAAATACAATAATGGCTTTTTTCAACTAATGATAATTTGATTTATACATGCGAGATAGGCATCCTGATGAGGCCGGTCGGACAGTAATCTTTGACCATCAGAATAATCATTGCCCTTTATGTGAAAATGATAACGATCGTTTCGATTTCATAAAGGTATTAAATTAACCAAAAAATTTAGGCAATAAAAAACCGGGGTCATTGACCACCGGCATTTTATCCATTAATTAAACCCAAAAATAGATTGCAGTCAATCTATACTCTTTAACCGGCATGGTTGGCTCCCCGAGTACCCCGGTTCATCATTCGTTTGCCCGGTTGTCTGTGACCTTGCTTTATCCTTTGGCGGCCTTCCTGCCGCATTGCTTCCCATTTTTCCTGCTGTTCCGGAGTAAGGATTTCGTTAATTTTTGTCGCATGGGCTTCTCGTTCGGCTTTCATTTCCTCCCTTCTGCTAGCCATAGCGGCTTTCCTTTCCTCCATTTCATTTTTCCTTTTCAGGGCCTGTTCCAGGTGAGCGGCATATATGGCCTTCTTTTGCTCCTCATCGAGCTCGAGTTTTTCGGCCATTCTTTCAGTCATCTTTTCGGCCATGGCTTCCGGGGACCAATCCCTGTCAGGCTCCCGCTGCGCATTTACCTGAACGAGCGTAATCAGCATCAGCGCGGTAATCATTAGTAGCTTTTTCATTTGCTGTATAACAATTGGTTTATATGGCTTAGACCGGCGCAGCGGTTCAGGGTTTAATGGCAGCAATGTTAACATTTGTTAAAAGCCGTTTATTTTTTGCTGGTCTCCACCAATTTTTCCCGGTCTTTAGGTTTCACATAGGTCGGGCGTATCAGTAAGCGAAGGGAAGGGTCAAAGGACAGGTAATTCCAGGCCCAATCCAAAAAGATAAAAATCCTGTTTTTCACCCCTACGATAGCCATTAGGTGGACAAAGAGCCAGGTCAACCATGCCATGATCCCCTGAAACTTCAGAAAAGGCAATTCTACTACAGCCAGGCGGCGACCCACAGTTGCCATGCTGCCCAGATCTCTGTAGGCAAAGGGATTTGGACTTCTGCCTTTAGATTTCAGGATAAAGTTTTTGGCAAGATTGGTGGCCTGCTGTATGGCTACCTGAGCTACTTGCGGATGTCCCTTCGGGAAGGAGTCGGTTTGTTGAAGGCACAGATCTCCCAAAGCATATATATTGTCACTTCCCACCAGTTTGTTTTGCCGGTCTACCAGTAGACGGCCGTTTTTGAAGATTTGGTTTTCCAGCAAGCCCTCAATGCCATTGGGCTTGATTCCGGCAGCCCATAGCAGTGTTTGCGTTTTTACCACGGTATTACCATTGACCGTCACATGTAAGCCATCGTAGTCTTCTACAGCAGTGTCCAACATGACCTCAACCCTGAGTTTTGTCAGGTAGTCTTTGGCCCTTTCTCCCGAGGTAGCAGACATTCCAGGCAAGAGGCGGCCGCCAGCTTCCATCAGGACTACCTTCATGTTGTTAAAATTGAGCTGAGGATAATCCTTAGGAAAAACCTTATTGCGCAATTCAGCCATCGCCCCGGCCAGCTCCACCCCCGTAGGGCCCCCGCCGACGATTACCACGTTCATCAGGGCTTTTCTTTCTTCCAGATCTGGTATATTGATGGCACGCTCGTAATTGGAAATAATTTTATTTCGGATAAACAGCGCCTCAGAAACAGATTTCATGGGAATGCTGTTTTCCATTATGTTCAATTGACCAAAGTAATTGGTGTCTGCGCCCATGGCCAGTACCAAATAATCATAGTTCAGAAAACCGATATTTGTGTAAACCCGGTTTTGATTCTGGTCGATTTTCTTTGCCTCGGCCAGTCTGAAGGTCACGTTTGGCGTGTTGTGAAAAATTTTTCTTAGCGGAAAAGAAATGGCACTGGGTTCCAGTCCGGCCGTTGCTACCTGGTAGAATAGGGGCTGAAACTGATGGTAGTTGTTTTTATCCAGCAGAATTACCTGAAAAGGCTTGTTTTTCAGAATCCTGGCCAGCTTCAGTCCGGCAAATCCTGCACCAATAACAACTATTCTTGGAAAAGGTAAATCCGGGAGATTCGGTATGGGATCGTGCATGGGTCTGCGCATTACATCAAACACTTTTCTTTAACGAAACAATTGGTTTAAGGTTTTAGTAATCGGTGAAAAATATTGGTTTTCCGGGAATGATGCTTTGTTTGCAGGATTGGTAGTCGGTATTCAAATTTTTAATTATTTTTACAAACCTGAAATAAAAAAATATATGGGAAGAGCATTTGAATTTAGGAAAGAAAGAAAATTCAAAAGATGGAGCAAGATGTCCAAGGTCTTTACCCGCCTGGGTAAAGAAATTGTAATGGCAGTAAAAGCAGGTGGCCCTGATCCTGGCAACAATGCCAAACTTCGGACTGTGATTCAAAATGCCAAGGGCGCATCCATGCCGAAAGATCGTATAGAGGCAGCCATTGCAAGAGCAAGCAACAAGGATGAAAAGGACTACGAAGAAGTCGTATATGAAGGATATGGGCCGCATGGTATCGCGGTGATCGCGGAGACCTCGACAGATAATATCAACAGGACAGTGGCCAACATCCGGCATTATTTTACGAAAGCCGGCGGATCACTTGGCACTACGGGTTCTGTAAGTTTTATGTTTGAGAGAAAAGCTGTCTTTCGTTTCACGAAGGGTGATTGGGATTTGGAAGAGCTGGAGCTCGACCTGATTGATTTTGGGCTGGATGACATTGATGAGAATGAAGGAGAGATATTTGTATACACAGCTTTCGAAGATTTCGGCAATATGCAAAAAGCTCTGGAGGATAAGGGCATTGAAATCATCAGTGCTGACATGCAGCGGTTTCCCATGTCCACTACAGAAGTGACACCAGAACAGGAAGAGGATATCAATAAAATGATTGAGCGGATGGAGGAAGATGACGACGTGAACCAGGTGTACCACAACATGGCCTGATACCAAATATTTTCAACTTTAATTCATCAAATGGCATTTCCCAAAAGAAAAAACCTTCAGGACCAGAAAAGGCAAAAATTGGTTATCGTAGGAAGTAAAAATCCCGTAAAAATCAAAAGTACGGAAAACGCATTTCAATCCATCTTTGAGGATTATTTTATCGTACAGGGACTCGATGCTGACCCAAATGTGAGTTCCCAGCCGGTAGGAGATGTAGAAACCTATACCGGAGCATACAATCGTGCCAATGAATCCAAAAAAGCTTTTCCTGAAGCTGATTACTGGGTGGGAATAGAAGGAGGAGTAGATGAAGTAGGAGAACAGATGGTAGCCTTTGCCTGGATGGTAGTGATGGACGCCAGCAGTAAAATAGGAAAGGCAAAAACAGCCACCTTCTTTTTGCCGGAAGCATTATCGAAATTGATACGCGAAGGCATGGAACTGGGGGAGGCAGATGATCAGGTCTTCAACAGGACCAATTCAAAACAAAACAGTGGTGCAGTTGGAATATTGACCAATGGTATCGTGAACCGGATGGAATATTACCAGCAAGGGGTAACCCTTGCCCTTATTCCTTTTGCCAACGCCCACATCTATTGATATCTCTATGACTGATAGATGGAATCTATTGGAATTTGGAAATAATAGTTAGTACCTTTGCAGCTTATTTTAAACCAAACAGTATATGCTACAGGAATTAGAATCAGATAATTTAGCTCACATCATTCAGGAAAATGAAAAAGTGGTGGTTCAATATGGAGCTACCTGGTGCGGCAACTGCAGAATAATGAAGCCAAAGATGAAGCGTCTGAGCAAAAGTTTTGAGGACATTACCTTTTTGTACGTGGATGCCGAAAAACTGCCTGAATCCAGAAAACTCGCTCAGGTAAACAATTTGCCGACTTTTGCGGTTTTCAGAAATGGTTCGGTTGTAAATCAGGTGCAAACAAACAAAGAAGAAGTACTAAAAACATTGATCGATGAGATTACCGATAATTAAGCACGTCTTGCAATTCATTGAGGAAAATGATGAAGATTGGGTGGTGGAAACCATTGAATTGCTGGAATCCATGACGGAAATAAGCACACTCAAGGATGAAGAGCTGGATGTAATGGGGGAGTTGTTGTCCAATCTATACGGTACGCTTGAGGTAAATCAAATGATTAAAGAAGGAACTGATAAAAAAGAGGCCATGAATACCTTTATGAAAAGGGTGGTAGGTTCTATTGATAATTGAATGCACTTTGAAAAAGTAGAAAAGTTGTTTATCACCCAAAAATGAATCTACTGACGCGAAGTGTGGGGTATGTCCATTGTGGCATACCTTTTTTTTTATGGTACTACCTGCTTCAAAAAGTCTCTCAGAGCAGTTTTCCAGTCCGGGTCTGCATCCCAGGATTCTCCTATGTAGAGTTCGTTTCTTACCAAAAATCGAATATAGTATTTTACCACTATCCGATCCGGGTTTTCGAGGCCCTGAAGCGGAACCCCCATACTTTCCATTAAATCGGCCTCTCTGCCTTCCTGCTTCATCAGGATAAACTGAATTCCTTCTCCAATCAATTCCTGGTTGCTTTTTGCCTCGGTCAGGAAGACGACTTCATAGGGATAAATTTCTGAAAATATAGTTTCCAGCCCTGTTCTTTCCGCACTTTGTTCTGCGGCTACCTGGGCTTCAGGTTTGCCATATATATCATGCCTGAATGTGGTCAGAAAGTCTTCATTTCCGGAAGCTCCGGTCAATAAAATCCCCAATTTAAACGCGTCGAGGTTTAACGGTGCCCTGGGAATATAGGCAGTTGATGCGGTACCAGATTCCAAACCGGGGACGGGTGGGTATTCGGGTACTTCCAGCACCAGTAAATTTTCACTCCTCTTCCCACTGCCTATGGAGGCCAATTCAGTCTTCAGTGCGTCCAGATCCGATGAAGTAGCCGTCCAGTTGGCTCCCGGAGCAATGATATTTGCATTTCCTGAAAAGGGGTAAATATGGCTGTAAAAGCTGCCGTCATTTTTCCGGATCAGCAGTACTATATTTTTCACCAGGCGCTGACTAAAGTAGGCAGCATATGCACGTTTGATGGCACCTGATAAAATGACCTCCTCCAGCTCATAATATGCTATGGGATCTCCTCCCCCCGCTGTAAGGGCGGGATGAATCTCTTCCGCCAGCACTTTCCAGTCCATTGCAGGCGCTGCCATACCAGAGGCGGAAATCAGGACAACCGATTTTCCGTTTAAAAAGAAATCTACAGTGGTTGATTGGCCAAAACTTTGCAGGGAGAAAAGCATGATCAAACCTGACAGGCAAAGATATTTCATAGGCAAAACCGCATCCACACGTTAAAGTTTAGTATTTTCACGAATATACGCAAGACCCAGTAAAATCTTTTGGTATGAAAACGATAGTAGCTTTCATTTTATTATTTTTTTGCTTTGAAGCCCAGGAAGTATGGAGTCAAAGAATTGACAAGCAGACACTCATCGAAGACATTCGCTATTTGGCTTCCGATGAGCTTCAGGGAAGGGCCGCAATGAGTGAAGGAAATATAAAAGCGGGTGATTTTCTTGCCTCAAGGTTTGATTCATTGGGTTTAAGAAGTCAATTTCCCGGATATACAGAAAAATTTAACCTGGAAAGGGGCAACGGGACAAAGGGAAAAGGCACGAATATCATCGGGTTTATCCCCGGATCATCATCTGATCAGATCCTACTCATCATGGCCCACTATGACCATTTGGGAATGAAAGGTGACGTGATCTACAATGGCGCCGATGACAATGCATCCGGGACGGCCGCTTTATTGGGTATGGCGGCGTACTTAACAGAAAATCCACCCCGACATTCTGTAATGCTTGTCGCCACAGATGCGGAGGAATTGGGCCTTCTTGGGGCCAGGGCACTTGTCAATGATTTCCCTTTTCCACTTGAGCAGATTAAAGTTGTCATCAATATGGACATGATCAGCCGCAGCGATGACAATACACTCTATGCAGTAGGGACGAGGTTTTATCCCCAATTCAGGGATTATCTTTTGCAGGCCGCTGCAAAATCCCCAATCCGTTTGGTGCTCGGAAATGACGGTGGCCCTGGGGAAAAGGATTGGAGCAGAGCTTCAGACCACGGCCCCTTTCACGAAAGACAGGTACCATTCATTTATTTCGGGGTAGATGATCACAGGGATTACCACCAGCCTACCGATACGTTTGAAAATATTCAGCAGGAATTCTACCTGCAGGCGGCTGAACTGGTATTGGAGACTATTGTCGGTATTGACCAAAGCATTCCCTGACCCTATCGAATCAGGTAAGAAATGCCAAAGTTTGCCACAAAGGTATTCTGATCCAGCCCGGGCACGAAATAAATATCCGGATGGTTTTCCAGATACCACTTGTAATTCAGTGTATTTACATATTGAAAATGTCCGGACACCAGTAGATTATTGATCCGCCATTCAGCTATCAATGAGGGTACTATGTCTACGTATTTTCTTCGCCAATCTTTGATTTCTTCAAAACGCTTGTAATAGAAATCATTGTTATGGTTGATGTATTCCAATTGGAAGCCCAGGCGATTAAAATTTTTGACCCAGGAGGCATCCAGGGAAATTACATTGCTGCCGGGCCCATATCCAAATCCCAGCACCTGCCCTTTGTGCGTATAACCGTGCCGGACATGAGGGTGGGTGTACCAGCTATTTCTTGACAGGATTACCTCTCTTACCGTTTGACCTGTCTGGGTCATTTCCATTCCAAGCTGGAAAAACTCATTTTCCTTTTTTAAGGGAATCAAATTGGTAAATCCAAAGGTGAATGCGCGGTTTTTATCTGGATCGATAAGAAAGTCTGCCAGACTTCTGCTGTTGCCGTTGGAGCCATATTCCCCATAAAATTCAAAATGCCCGGTCGCATCCATCCATCTGAAAAAACCACTACTCAATTGGTTTCTCTTGTCAACTGAGGGCCTGGAGAGGCTTTCCGGACCCTTCTCTCCATTGAATACGGGCAAATAATCTGACAGCCCATCCATGTCTGAATGGTACATTTGAGATACTGAACTGAACCCAAGAAAGAGTCCAGGCAACCACTTGGGTTGGTAAGTCAATACCAATCCTGATAGATACCGCCAATCTTCATCGTCTCTTTTGGGTACATATAAGGGGGTACTCGCGTAGACGTAATTGTGATGGGGAGGTTCAAAACCGGAGGATTGCAATTTTCCTGCGATCAATTGGCCCTCAAACCCACCGATAACCGTTTGTAGAGGCCTCCTGGTATTCAGTGTGAGATGGAGGAAGCCGGGAGCATTATTGCTCATTAAAAGAGATGCTCTTCTGCCTGGTCCCCACCACAGATTTTCGTTAGATATGCCCAGAGAAAACTCGCGTATGTTCAGCCGGACGCTGGACTGCCCCAGGCTCAGTCTGGTGTAGGGAGAGCCGCCAAACCGCTCAGGGATATCTGCCGTATTGAGCCATTCGTAATATTGCAGCCAGGTACTGCCCCAGTGGTCTAATGGAAAGCCCTGAAAATCGCGATTCCTGGCATGAAGTACTTCGGGTTGAAACTGAATGCTCAGCGGGCCATATTCAAAAAAAACTCCGGCATTGAAAAGGTATTGCATGCCCCTGTTGGGAATCATGGGGCCATCATTGATTCCAAAAGCGTACTCTCCATTGTATTGTCCCCTAAACATCAGTGGAAGTATCTGAAATCTGCCTTTATTGTCCGCGGTGCTAAAATTGAAATCTGACAGGTCTTCATCGGTAAATGATTCATCCAGATCCAGTCCATTGGAGGTGCCAAATACCTCTGAAGGATACAGGGGCCTGATCATAAAGCTGCTTTCCGGGGAAAGATTTCCCAGAAGTTGTTGCCTGCGCATGTAATCTCCATATACCGGTAAATTGAGGCTAACACTTTGGCCCGATGCGTCTGTTGCCAAACCCACACAACAGGCCAAACCGAGGAAGCAGATCAGGAAATAGGGTGAAAGGTATCTTTTGCTCATAATTTCTCAATTTAGCGTCATGGTGCTTACCCGAATTCTTGCAATAGACCAGCTTTCATCGCATACGGGATCAGCCGCATTCTCCTGCTTAAGTTCATCTCCACAGACTATTGCCAGGCTGTTTGCTGAATGGCTGATGATTCTGGTGATTTGGTAATGGCTGGTCCACCCATTGCTGTTCTGGTATTGGCAGCGCCCGGGAAGATCGCTGCGCACAGCTCCGGTCTTGGGTTCATAAAATCTCGGAAAATTATTCGGAAAAGACTGATAAAGGCAATAGGTGGATTCACAGGGGCTATTGGAGAATGTTGTTCTCAGAACCTGTTGTCCATCCAGGTTCATGTACCAAAAATCCGGACCGCCTACATTGTCCGGATTGCCGTCCCAGCTATCGTGAAGCAATAAGTCTATGGTGACTTTTATGGTATTGTGTTCCGGAAGATCCGGCAAATTCAAAGCTATCTCTTCATTGTGGAAATATCCCAATACCGTATCCCCGTTGAAATCAAATAATCTCCCTTTTTCGAAATACAGGAGGTCAGATTGTGAAAAATCATTGTCGTACACTTTTACCTCCTCCAGCAGACTGGTCTCACAGGAAAAACACCAGACAGCAAGAATGATGAGAAATATCGGGTGCGTTTTTTTTGCGGTTGAAAACGATGACATCAGGGGTATTTTTACGGAAAATATAGGATGTAAAGCATTGGTGAGGGGAGTTGATTTTTTTTGGGGCTAATCTCCTGACCTCCTGATGTAGCCCGAGACACATCAGTTTGCCATTTACAAAGTAGGGAAATTAATATTTCTATCGATATTTTCATTTAAAACAGCTAGAGTGGGACCGGATACCATAATAAGATGCATCATCGGTGTTGATTTGCAAATTAACGAAATCTTATCCAAATACTGCATCGGTTGAGCTGATTTAATCCAGAATATAGTTTCTCTTCACACGCATACCAATGCCCGTTAGCAGTTCATAGGGAATGGCACCTATTTGGGCTGCCAGGTATTGTAAAGAAGGCCCCTTCCCAAAAAGAATCACCTCATCGCCTTCTTTTACCTGCAACCCGGATACATCTACCATGCACATATCCATACATATATTTCCGATCGTCCAGGCTTTTTTACCCCGGACCATTACGAATGCGTTGCCGTTTCCGAATCGCCTGTCATAGCCATCGGCATACCCAATGGCCAGTATGGCAATTTCTCCGTCCTGCTGCATCCTTCCCTGGCGTCCGTACCCTATGCTTTCTCCTTTTCGAACTTTTTTTACCTGCGAAACAACCGTTTTTAAAGTTGCCACTGCTTCGAGTTTGTTCTGCTCCAGTTGATTGACTTCTACTCCGTGCAGGCCGATACCCAGCCGGACCATATCAAATGCCTGATCAGGGAAACGCACGATTCCGGCCGAATTCAGCGCATGCCTTATCGGGCGGGCAGGCAGCCTGTTCATGATGCTATCGCTGAGCTCCCTGAAACGGGTAAGCTGGGTCAGCGTAAATTCCTCGTGAATGGCTTCATCAGCGCCTGCCAAATGGGTAAAAATTCCCTTTATTTTGATCTGCGGATGCTGCTCTAAATGGGTCAGCAGATCTTTCAGATCTTCTTCCGCCATACCCAATCTCCTCATTCCTGTATCCAGTTCCAAATGAATAGGCAGTTCCTCAGACTGATTTAGGGCGAGTGAGGACAGACCCTCTAAACTACGGAGGCTGTAAATGACTGGCTCAAGCTTGTATTCCTGAATCAAATCAAGATAACGGGTATCAGGATTCATGACCATCACCGGTAAGGTTACCCCCTTTTGCCTGAGGTATACACCCTCATCAATATATGCCACCGCGAGGTAGTCAGCACCGATCTGTTGCAGGTGATTTGCTATCTCTGCAGCGCCGCCGCCATATGCAAATGCTTTTACCATGACCATGATTTTGATGTCAGGGGAGAGCAGGGTTTTGTAAAAGTTAAAATTGTGGCGAAGGGCGTTCAGGTTGATTTCCAGAACGGTCTCATGCACCTCCGCTTCAAGCAGGCGGATGATGTCCTCAAATTGGAATTTTCTGGCGCCCTTTACCAAAATAAGATCCCTATCCAGGTTAAGCTTCTCAATTCCTGCAAGCACTTCGGAGTTACCAGAAAAAAAGAGGCATTGTGGGGAAAAAAAATTTTTGTAACGCAGAAAGAGCTGGCCTACCCCCACCAATAAGTCGATTTGGTAGTGTGACACCAGGCCTGAAATTTTTTGAGCCATAAGTTCCTCATTACCCTCCTGCACCATCTCGGAGAGTATCAATATTTTTCGACCGGAGGGTGTTCTTTGCTGGCTCATAAACTCCAGAGCAATTTCCAATCCGGCCAAATCATTGTTGTAGCTGTCATCAATCAGCAGGCATTGCCTGATACCGGATTTTAAGGTCAATCTCATATCAACTGCGTGAAGCAGTTTTACCCCAGCCTGTATTTTTTCGGGTTTTAGGCCCAGCACCATGCTGCAAACGATTACATGACGAATGTTTTCAAGCGAGGCAGGATCATCGAATGCCGTAGCAAAGGTATAGGTCCGGAGGTCAGGCGCGATCATTAATATCCTGGCACCCTTTTTTTCCTTCTTAACAGAAAGGGTATAATCCGCTCCGGGTACATCGGACCAACTGACCAATCTATCACTGTCAAAGGTTTTTTCAAGAAAGTGCTGTACAAGCGCATGGTCTTTCCGGTAAATCAGGAATCTCACGTTGGCAAATAGCCTGCATTTTTCCCTGATTTTTGTTTCCAGGTTTTCAAAATTTTCATCGTGAGCACTGCCGATATTGGTAAATATTCCTATTTCCGGCTCAATGATCTTTTTCAATCGATCCATTTCTCCCGGTTTGGAAATGCCCGCCTCGAGCAAAGCCACCTGGTGTACTGACTGGATCCCTAAGGCAGACAGGGCCACCCCAATCTGACTGTTATAACTTTTCGGACTTTTATAGACTTTTACATCCTGCCCTAAAACCTGTGCCAGCCATTCTTTTACGATCGTTTTGCCATTGCTCCCGGTAATGCCTATCACCGGTCCATCAAACTGGAACCGATTTGCCTTTGCCAGCTCCTGCAGTGCATCCAGCGGATTTTCTGTCCATAGGATGTTGGAATCATCCAAGTGTGGCACGTTTGATTTGGCTTTGAGTGGAAGGATAAAATTCCTGACCTTTAGGCTGTGCGCTATTTTCGCAAAATCAGCACCATTTTGCCGGGAACCATCCAATGCAACAAACAGGGCCGTAGCTCCACTTTGAATCTTTCTGGTATCAATTTCTATCTTGTCGATTAATCCTTTTTCTGAGAATTCCTGGTTTCCACCCGAATAATTGGAAGAAAAAGCGCTGAAATCGATTGGTTGAATCATCCTGTCCCTGTTTTGTTGTTTCCCCAGGTAAATGTATCACTATTGTACCTGAAATTAGCATTGCCTGATACAATATCCGCACCAGACCCTAGCAGAAAGAGATGTCGCAATAATCCCGCAACATTTTACAACGTTTGTTTCAGGGCAAAAAAATTTGTATTTTTATAACATTATTACAAAAAACCAGGTTACTAAAATCCAATATCGGAAAGACAAAATGAATTCGCAAAATATTATATTGAAGACTTGTTTAAAATGCGCTTTTGCGGGGCTATTATTTTGTTTTTTACTGATGGGCGATCTTTATGGGCAAACCGAACAGGATGTAGAATTTAAAGTACCTGAGAAAACCGAGAAGCCATACCATCCCTCCCATACAGAAAAAGAATTCGAAAAAGTTGAATCAGGCTCACTTTCCGGATACGCGCTGAAGAGAGCCGGAGACTCGCGGGGCGACAAAAAGAAATACACCGATCATTCAGAGAAATCCGATTGGTCAGAAGAAGAAACAGCTGAAGAAGTGTCTACCCTATCGTTCAATATTTTTTTATATGTTCTGGATCGGTTCAAGGAAGACTGATCTGTAATAAGGGGCTACTTGTCGGAATTTTTTATTATCTTAAGACTGCAATAAGTTTCAGATAATCCGTAAAAAAAAATGAATTTCAGCGCCATCAAAATATTCGTATTCCCGGTATTTTTTTTAATGCTGCTCACAACGGTACAGGCTCAGGAAATTGGCCTTCAGCTCTACAGTCTACGGGAACAGATGAAAGTAGACGTAGATCAATACCACAAAATAATCAACCAATGGGGTATCAAGTACATCGAAGGGGGGAATACCTATGGAATGAGCGATCGGAAATACAAGCAGCTGCTTGATAAATATGATTTGCAACTCATTAGTGTGGGGGGGTCATTTGAAGAGATGCGCGACAATCCACAAGCTGTAATAGAAAAAGCGAAATTTTTTGGTGCAAAGTATATTGTGACATTCTGGATACCTCATACTTCCGGCAATTTTGGTGAAGAGAATGCAAGGGCTGCAGTGGAGGTATTTAATCGTGCCGGCAAATTGGTTAAAGATGCCGGTTTGACTTTCTGCTACCATCCACACGGATATGAGTTCCAGCGCTATGGCCAGGGCACATTATTCGACCTGATAATGGAGAGTGCGGAGCATTTTGATTTTGAAATGGATGTCTTCTGGGTTAAAATGGGAGGGGCTGATCCGCTAGCCATTCTTAAAGCCCACCCGGAGAAATTTCCTTTGCTCCATCTGAAAGACCGGAAAAGAGGAACTCCTGGCAGCGATGACGGCACCGGAGATGTAGAGAGCAATGTGGTTCTGGGAAACGGCGACATCAATGTGGCGGGGATCATCCGGGAAGCCAGGGACGCCGGTACCGAGTTTCTGATCATTGAAGACGAGTCGTCCAGGTCAGTAGCCCAAATCCCTCAGTCGGTTTACTTTATACAAAATGAATTGAACCGGTAATTACCCCCATTAGAGAGGGACCAGGTATAAAAAAAGCCCTGAGTTCGATCAGGGCTTTTTCGGATCTGATTAATCAAAGTACAGGTATTTGATTTTTCCGTCGGCATTCCTTACCCTTACATAGACCTCATCCAGCTTCATGAATTTCAGGTGATAGTTTTTGGAAAACCCTCCCGTATTCCGGACTTCATCAGTAGCTATTCTTTTACCACTTTCATCGAAAATGGTGATTTCTGTACCGGGTTTTTCTACTCCGAGGACCGTTAGCGAAAATGTCCTTTCATCAAGGGGCTTCGCATAGGCCATAAGCTTTTTTTCTACCTTCTTTTTATTTTCAAGCTCGAAATTTACGGTTTCTTCTTTCGTTTTCAGTTTTACCTTATACGCCCCCTCCGGAAGCTTACTGATATTGAAGGGGATGTTGAGTGGTTCTTTGACAATAAAGAGGTTTCTTTCAATCACTTTTCCGGCGGCATTAATAATGGAGACATGTACCCGACCTACCGCTTCAGCGAGATGAATCGTAAATTTTTGCTCGCCTACCTGAATTGAGGTAATTTCCATAAGGCTTTTTTCTGCTGCCAGGCTTCCAAATGCCAGGCTCATTGTCATCAATAGTGTTGCAAGGATTTTCATGGTATGTTTGTGTTTTGTTTGTTTGCGTTTACAGGATACCATACCAAACCTGTACCATGAAAATGGCCTTTTTGCCAAAAAAAATTTTATGAAAAAAATTAATGTAAAGTAAAACCCTGCCTATACCGATTGCCAGGAAGTAATGTGTACGACCAGCGGACACTTTCTAGCAAAAATGTATGGATTCAATACACTTTTTTGCCTTACTTTTGCCCAAAATGCCAGGCCGGTCTAAAATCGTCCCATCGATAATCACTTAAAAAAATATTTCCTGGCGGTTTTCCCTGGAATCAAAAAAGATATTTGTGTACGCTTTCGTACGGAATATTGTCATTATCCGTACAAATTTTCGATGACGATGGAGGCTTGGCTGATCACTCGAATACGAGTCTCTGCAGTTTTCCGGTTCAAAATCAATATTTTAGCCCTTTCTTTTTCCGTTTAAAAGCCCCCTTTTTGCGTTTGTTATTGGTATAAAAGTTATACAGGAAGTTTACTGCGATAAGGGTAACGGTAAGCGGAACAAAAAAGGAAGGTAGCATGGCCTTGATGCCCAAAAGAATAAAGAGCATAGCGATAATACCAATCTTGAAAGAAGTATGGCTTTCTGGATAAATGCCACTGACCAGTATGAGGCTAATGATCTCTACAGCGATTAGCACAATAATCATCCAGGTAAATACTGTCGCAGCAGTATTGCCTGAACCGATATAGTACCAGGCGAGTAGGGCTAATACTGATGCCAGACTCAGGCTATGTAGGGTGGTGTTGATATTCTCTTTCATGATTCAGGGGTTTATTGCTGTTTTGAATATATAATAATTTCATGAAAAGCCAATATATCCAGGCAAAATACCCCTACCCTGATCGGCATGTTCGATATTACATCACAGGTTTTCTTTTATGTAATCGGTCATCATTCGGTACAGGTGCCAGGTTGTGTTTCCTCCGCTGATGCCATGGCTGCGATTTGGGTAGTAGAAGGTGTCAAATTGCTTGTCCGCAGCGATCAAGGCATCTACCAGCTCGACCGAATTCTGAAAGTGCACGTTGTCGTCTCCGGTGCCATGAATGAGTAAAAGCTTTCCTGTCAATTTGCTGACATGAGAGAGCGGACTGTAATCGTCGTAGCCCTCAGGGTTTAATTGTGGGGTTTTAAGGTATCTCTCGGTATAGATCGTATCATAATAGCGCCAACTGGTAACTGGTGCTACGGATATGGCCATTTTAAAGGTCTCGTTACCCAACATAAGTGCCAGAGAAGACATGTATCCACCATAAGACCAACCCCAGATGCCAATTCTGTCGCTATCTACGAAGGGCTCAGCAGCGAGGTATTGGGCTGCAGCGATTTGGTCCTGGGTTTCCAGTTTACCCAACTGCCCATAGGTACTGTGTTTGAAAGCCCTGCCTCTGCCTCCTGTGCCTCTGTTATCCACACAAGCCACCAGGTACCCGGCTGAAGCCAGGTGTTGATGCCACCAATCCCGGGTGCCTCCCCAGGTATTCATGACCTGTTGCGACCCCGGTCCTCCGTATACATATAATAACAGGGGGTAAGTTTTGCCGGGATCAAAGCCAGGGGGTTTGATCAAATAGCCGTTAAGGGATGTGCCGTCCAAAGTTTCAAATGTAAAGAAGGATTTTTCATTGAAGTCGTAGGAGAGGATTTTTTCCTGCAGTTGCTGATTGCCCTCCAGTAGTTTAATTAATTCTCCGGACTCATTATAAAGCGCAGTTTGCGGGGGCAGGTCCACGCTACTATGTGTATCAATAAAGAAACGGTGGTCCGGGCTCATGTTGATGTTGTGCGTACCACTTTCGGGACTGAGCAACATTTTTCTTTTACCGTTGAGCGCAATTGAATAAAAATGGCGTTCCATCGGGGACTGTTCGGTAGAAATGTAATACACCCTGGCTTTCTCAGCATCCACACCTACGAGAGCGGTCACCTCCCATTCCCCTTCAGTAATCTGACTCAGCTGCTCGCCCGCCATATTGTGATGGTAAATGTGTTTGAATCCATCTTTTTCGGAGGTAGTAATAAAGCCGCTCTCATCCGGTAAAAAAATAAAGTTATCGTTAAAGTTGAGATCGACATAAGTGGCCGCTTTTTCTGATAAGATCACCTTTGACTCTCCACTATTTACATCGGAAAAAATAATATCTTTCTGATTCTGAAGTCGGTTTAGCCGCACAATCGCCAGGGTTTGACTGTCATTTGCCCAGTAGATTCTGGGGAGGTACACGTCAGTTTCACTGCCGGTATCCATAACCTGAGTTTGGCTGCTTTCAATATCATATACCCAAATGCTCACCCGGGCATTTTGCTCTCCTGCTTTGGGGTATTTGAAATGGTAATCTTCGGGATATAATTTGCCCCATTTCTGCATGTTAAATTCGGGCACCTCTCGTTCATCAAAACGGATAAAAGCCAGTTTTTTACCATCAGGCGACCATTCAAATGCTTTGGACATGGAAAACTCTTCCTCATATACCCAGTCGGCGGATCCATTGATGATGGCATTTTTTTGACCGTCTGTAGTGACCTGTATTTTTTCTCCGGATCGCAGGTTCTCAAAAAACAAATTGTTGTCTTTGACGAAGGCCACCCTGCGATTGTCCGGCGAAAGACTGGCATAGGAGATTTGTTCACCGTTTTCGAGCTCCCGCATCTCTCCGGTGTTCAGATCCAGCAGGTGGTAGCTGGCCTTGCTGGACCTGCGGTAAATTGGAGTCACCTCAGATGCCAGCAGGGCCATGCTTTCCTCCGGGTTAAAGGCATAGTCGGAAAAGTCAAGGCCTATTTCCCTGCCATCGATCAATACATCAGTCTGCTCTCCGGTTGTCAGGTTGATTTTTACCACCTGTGCGTAGCCTTCGGTCTTCCTCAGAGAGCTGTAAAATTGACCGTCACGCATCCAATTGATTCCCCGAACCAATTGGGGAACAAAGGTTTGTTTCCGGATCACATCATCCAGTCCTATTTTTTGCTTTTCTTGTGCGAAAAGCGAAACCTGAGAGGCGGATAGGAATATGAAAAAAAAGAATACTTTCAACAATGCTTGCATTATTATTTTCTTTTTGAATAAAAGCCAACGGTATAATCACATGGTGTGCATCATGGAGAATAGGTAGTTCCTGCCAGCCTGTGCCTAGACCAATCGCAAAAGTTGCGTACAGGGTATTTGATGGCGTGGATATCCTAAAGGTACTTATCCAGGCTGTACGGGTTGGGTCCAGGCAAGTTGATTGGTCATATTTTCTACCGGATTGGGTTGTGGTTCGGAGGAAGTGATTTTACAGCGCACAAACAGCATGTCATCATCTACCTCATACTCTCCCGAACGGCCCTGAACCGTTTCCAATACCCTGGTTTCCTTTTCTCCCTTCCTACATCCGATAAATTCAAGGGTATAGTCTACCCCTTCCCGGGCTTGTGCGACCACCTGCAAGGTATTGGCCGTGTAGCTGAGTTTTTCCAAGGTTACACCTGTAGAGGCGTAGAAATTACCCGCTTCCATCGCCTCAATCAGCGAAGCAGGGGAAAGGGTATCCGCGCGGACCATGACCCAGCCCCTGCCGGCATTGGCGAGATTTTTTGATTGTTCGTGATAGCTGTGGCTATCGTCAGTAGCCAAACCAAAAAGTAAAGGTTGGTCTTTTTCCAGGTAGGCGATGTTGATAAAATCCCACATTTCCTCATAACCCAACCGGGTGGAGTCTCCAAGGTTATTGACCGAGGGATGTCCGTTGTAGACTTCGAAAAACCGTTCACCTTTTAACCTGACCATATCTTCCAGAGTGATGGCCCACCGGAAGTTGGGGTGATTGATATGGACCATCATCGGCTTTCCTGAGGCTCGCCTTTGTTCCAGCACAGCGTTGATATTGTTTTGTAAAACCTCCACCACGCTTCCTCCCTCCCTGGGTTGAATCAATCGGTCCAGGTTGGTGGCATTTAGGTGCAGGGGTTTGCCATCGTAGCCGGCTGATATCTCTTCAGCAGGCAACATGATGAATCGCCCGGCTTCATGAAAAAGGGGAGCATATTCATCAAAGGTTTTTAGTCTTACCTTCAGCTCTTCGCCCTCTTTCTCGTGCATTACCCAGTCATCGCCATAGGCGTCCAGATACTCCTGAAATGCATTTCGGTAAAGGCTGTCTTTGCGGATGTTGACCCATTTTTCCCCCTCTTGAAAGATGTTGTGGTCGGACAGGGCCACAAAATGGTAGCCATTTTCTTTATACCATTGCATGATTATTTCCGGAAATTCATCTCCATCACTCCAGTAGGAATGCGTGTGCAAGTTGCCCTTATACCAATTTTGTACGGCTTCTCCCTGCGGATCGTTTGGAGAGCAGCTAATAATAATCAGGACAACCAGTGCGGCAGCAATAGCTTTTGCCTTCGCGCCAATTTTTGTTTTGAATTGCTGAAGCATAAGAATTCCGGTTGATTGGAGGGTGAATATATCGAAACCCGGTGGAAATTCAAATCTCCGGCTCCAGCTAATGGGTCCACTTGTAGGTAGGTTGCCCGCATTTTGGTATATTTAGCCTTTCAAGAATAGCGAACCTGTAATATGTCGATCCAACAAAAACTCATCAAATACCTCAACCAAATACTCAAGCATACCCATGATGGCGTCAAAGGGTATAAAGATGCCGCGAGAAATGTTGGAGAAGGGCCACTGAAGGACTTCTTTATTGAAAGGGCAAAAGAAAAAATAGTGTTGAGAGATGGACTTAACGAAGAGATCTACCGATTGGAAGGCAAGCCGTTGGAGGAAGGCAGCTTCCTGGATTTGTTTCAGCGGTCATGGAAGAATTTTAAAACCTCTCTTGATCATGACAATGAAAAGGAAATCGCCAAATACTGTCTGGATGCAGAGAAAAAGGCCACCAAGGAATTTGAGGTATTGCTCCGAAACCCCGAACTGGTTTCAGAGAATTTTTACAACTTGCTGGAAGCACAAAACCAAAAAAACCTTACTGCCATAAAAGCGTTATTAGAAAAAATTAAGGCCTGAAAGCTTATCTCCAGCTATCCTGGTTTTAACCCTGAAAAAAATATATTGAATTTTACTTTTAGAACAGTCAAAACGAAAATAATACTACGACAACCTTATTAATTCACTTGCCTATGAAAAAGCATATTATTTGGCTTATTGCTGTGTTTTTTTGCCAGATCCAAGCCAATGGCCAGACCAACATCGATTTCAGGGAGTTTACCCTGGACAATGGCCTGCACGTAATCATGCACAAAGACAATAGGACACCAATTGTTGTGACCTCAGTAATGTATCATGTAGGGTCTAAAAATGAAGACCCTGACAGGACAGGCTTCGCACATTTCTTTGAGCACCTGCTTTTTGAGGGTTCTGAAAATATCGATAGGGGAGAATATACGAATCTTGTAGAAGGCAATGGCGGTGCCCTCAACGCCTTTACCAGCAATGATGTTACCTACTACTATGAATTGATGCCTTCCAACTACCTGGAACTGGCCTTGTATCTGGAGAGTGAACGCATGCTTCACGCAAAAATCGATGAAGTGGGTCTGGAAACCCAGAGAGAGGTGGTAAAAGAGGAAAAGAGACAACGCTATGACAACCAGCCCTACGGTACAATTCTTCCGGAAACATTGGCCAGGGCCTATACCAGACACCCTTATCAATGGGCACCAATAGGTTCTTTGGACCACCTGAATGCAGCGAGTCTTGACGAGTTCATGCAGTTTTACAAGGACTTCTACGTACCAAACAATGCGATCCTAACCATAGCAGGTGACATTGACTATGAGCAGACAGCTGCCTGGGTAAAAAAGTACTTTTCAGAAATCCCTGAAGGTGAGCATGAAATTTACCGTCCGGAGGTCGAAGAGCCCCGGAAGGAAACGGAAATCAGAGATGTAATTTATGACAATATCCAGATACCAGCCATCATTCAGGCTTACAATCTGCCTCCAAAAAACCATCCGGATGCATATGCGATGGAAATGCTGTCCACCTATCTTACCGGTGGCAAGTCTTCATTGATGACAAAGGAACTTGTCGACAAGCAACAAAAGGCCCTTGTCATTGCCGCCATTCCCCTGGACCTGGAAGATGGAGGAATTTTTATCATGTATGGAATAGCCAATATGGGAGTGGAGCCTGAGGATCTCGAGAATGAAGTTGATCTGCTCATAAGGAAAGTACAGGAGGAGGGCATTTCAGATCAGGATTTTCAGAAACTCCAGAATATTATTGAGAATGACCTGGTAAGTAAGAATTCGTCCATCGAGGGTATTGCCCAGAACCTCGCCGAGTCCAGGTTGTTTTACGGGGATACCGGCTATATCAACAGGGAAATGGAAAAATATGGAGAAGTCACGAAAGCCGACATCCAACGGGTCGCCAGAGAGTACCTTACCTTAGACGGAAGGGTTGTATTGTATTATTTGCCAAAATCCCAACAGACCGCTGCAAGTCAGGAATAATTCAACAACGCTGAGACAATGAAAAATATATATATTTCCTTATTCGCCTTCTTATTTGCTTTTACCCTGCATGCACAGGTAGACCGTACCAAGTTGCCCGAACCGGGTCCTGCGCCAAGTATCGAATTTGCAGATCCGGCCACCTTTACCCTGGAAAATGGACTGAATGTTTTTGTAGTACCAAACGATAAACTTCCCAGGGTGTCTTTTTTCATGATATTGGACCGGGATCCTCTTTTTGAAGGAGACAAGGCAGGCCTTACCAGTTTTGTCGGAGATATGATGATGGCAGGAACTGAGTCCAGATCCAAGGATGAACTGGATGAAGCCGTAGATTTCATCGGCGCTTCTCTGAGTGCCAGTTCTACTGCACTCTCCGCCTCTTCTCTGAAAAAACATCAGGGGCAGGTATTGGATTTGATGACCGACGTTTTGTATCACCCCGTTTTTCCCGAAGAAGAATTGGATAAACTTAAAAAGCAGTCGTTGACAAATCTGGCCGCGAGCAAAGATGACCCCGATTACCTTGCGGGTGTAGTTTCTTCTGCGCTCGTGTACGGTTTGGATCACCCGTATGGAGAACCACTCACCGAGAAAACCATAGAGAACGTGACGGTAGAAGATGTCAGGGACTATTATACTACCTATTTTAAACCCAACATTGCCTATCTGGCCATTGTTGGGGATATAGATGAGGAAGAAGCGCGACAATTGGCAGACAGGTATTTTTCGTCCTGGAAAAAGGGAGAGGTGCCCGAATTTGAATACCCCAGGCCTACCCCTCCTGCCGAAAACCAGGTGGCCTTGCTGGACAGATCGTCTGCCGTCCAGTCTGTAATTAACCTTTCCTATCCGGTAGAGATGCATCTTCCGAATGAGGATTACATGGCAACACGGGTGCTCAATTTTATTTTAGGAGAAGGATTTAATTCCAGGTTGAATGGCAATCTGAGGGAATCCAAGGGATACACCTATGGGGCCAGATCCAGTTTTGGATCAGACCAGCTCATCGCCAGATTTTCCGCCAATACTTCCGTCAGGAATGCCGTTACTGATTCTTCCATACATGAAATGATCTATGAAATCCGAAACATGGCGGAGAGTGGGATCACTGAGGATGAGCTGGAGATGGCTAAGGCAAACCTGAGTGGACGGTTTGGAAGGTCGCTTGAAAACCCCAATAATATAGCTTCTTTTGCGATAAATATTTCCAGATATGGTCTTCCTGCTGATTTTTATAGCAATTATCTGCAGCGCCTGGATGCACTCACGGTTGAGGACATCAATGAAGCTGCCAGAAAATACATGATGCCGGAAAACCTTTACATCACTGTTGTTGGCAATGGCTCGGAGATAAAGGATGGGTTGGCCCGGTTTGGAGAGGTCAGCTTGTACAATGAGAGTGGGAAGGAAGTGCAGGAAATCCAGTTGTCTGATGATAGCAAAACTGCGCCGGAGATCATCGCCGACTACCTGGTAGCCATAGGCGGCCGCGATGCTGCCGAAAGCATCAAATCTGCTAAACTGGAAATGTCTGCTGAAGTGCAGGGTACCAAATTAGACATGGTGGCGCTACACGACATGGAGGGACAGCGAATGATACAGAAAGTACTGATGATGGGCAATGAGGCCTCAAAGACCATCCTTAAAAACGGAGAAGCCACCGTCAGTGGAATGGGACAGTCACAGACACTTTCTGATGAACAATACGAAGATTTAAAAATGTCTTCATTGTGGCTGATACCTGAGCTGCATTATGAAAATATGGGCTACACGATTGAGCTGGACGGAGCTTCTGATATTGAAGGGGAGTCGGCTTACAAGGTAGTCATTACAAATCCTACCGGAGGAAAAGTGGTCAATTACTACAGCATCGATAGCGGGCTCAAGTTGAAAAGTGAAAATCAAATTTCCGGCGAGACGTTCTATCTGGATTACCAGGAATTCGAAGGGGTAAAAATTCCCGTCGAAATGTCCCTTAAAAGCCCTATGATTCCTGTACCGTTAAATTCCAAAGTGAATAATCTGGAATTAAATGTAACTTTGTCAGATCAGGATTTTGAATAATTTCACCTTTAAAAAGTTTGCTTGTGAATCACTTTATTTTTCTGCTCCTAACAGGTGCACTGTTTATCTCCGTTAGTAACCAGGCTATCAGGGAAAGTACCGACATGCCTGTGTTGGAGAATCGGCCCATTGACGTAACGCCAGGCAAGGTTCTCAGTGATTATGTCGAAGCGATAGGTGGTGCAGAAAAAATAGAGCAGGTCAAAACCCTTGTACTGGTGATGGAAGCTACAGTACAGGGCATGGATGTGGAGATGAGCACCATTCGCGATGTGGACGGCATGCGCATGATGCAGCAAATTGTGATGGAGGGAAACGTCGTTCAAAAGACCGTAGTAAAGGATAATGAGGGTTATATGAGTGCTATGGGTCAGGTGCAAAACCTGACAGTTGACCAATTGGAAACACTGAAGACCAATATTTTTGCTTTCCCGGAATTACACTACGAAAGGATGGGGTTTAGCATGGCTATGGGAGACAATAGGGAAATCAACGGAGAAGAGGCCTATACACTCTTACTCTCAAATGAGGAAGGTATGAGTAGCAGGGAATATTTCAGTGTTTCCACTGGGCTCAAATTGAAGATGGAGACTGATATTGCAGGCGACGTGGAGTTTACGGACTATAAAGAAATCGAAGGCATTCTTTTCCCGACCAGAATAAATATTTCCAATCCCATGATCCCGGTGCCTCTGGAAACGCGCTTAGTTGACATTCAGATAAATCAGCCCCTGGACGATTCCTTGTTTCAGTAAATCGCACTTGCATCTGCGTAATGGTGCACCTGATCAGGCGTTAGGATGGTTTTTCATGTATTCATCGAGAGAAAACTTTCCGGATCCGTAGATCAGAAAAACCAACAGTAGTATCAGTACCGCCAGGGAAATACCAAATTCTCCGCTGTTGGTCACAGAAAGAAACCTGGAGTCCATATTGGCAAAAAATACCGCGCCTATCAGGATCGGGACCTGAACCACCACCGCCCAGCGGGTCAGCAGGCCTAATGCTATCAGAATTCCTCCTACCAGGTGCGCAAAGGCTACATAATGTGCCAGGGCCATGTGAAAGAAACCAATATCCATTTCCCGGATCAGATTCATCAGTTCATCTGTATTGGATATGAAAGTAACCCCTTTGTAAAGGATGAATAAACCAAGTGCTATCCGAATGAAATCAATCCACCTGGGATGATGCCTGTCGGCCCAAAGTTCGATTTGGTGTAAGGTGTCCATCTTCTGATCTGTTTGGTTTACAGTGATTTGTACGCATTTTTTGCTATTTGGTTTATCTATGGACACTATTTGTACATGCGCTAACTATTTATAAACTCTGAGAATGCAGCTTCGGACCCGGCAAGTGTGATTTTGTAGTCTGCGTAGTACATCTTGTCTGAAGACGAAAGGAATACTTCCATTTCAGATTTCCTCCGATCAAACTTCAAATGCAGACCTTCTCCTGACAACTGGTAGGAGAAAATTCTGTCGCCAATCATCATTTGTTCATATGCCATCGATCTGGGATGAATTTTCAGGACCTCACCCTTACTGTTGACCTTTATCCCATATGCAGTTTCCCATCTGTCCTTTTTTGCTATTTTCCTTACCTGCAGCCCTATGGTAGGGAGAAGCTTTTCGAGTAAGGGATACAGGTCGGCTGTACCGTATACAAACCTGGCAAAAAACGAAGATATGTCAGCCCGGTTGTTTGCAAGAGAGGTGACAATGGATTTAAAGTCCTCAATATTATATCCTTTCTGCGTTCGCCCATATTTTTCCCACATTTGCCGCATGGCTTCATGCATACGGTGTCCGTTTTGTATCAGCAAAAGGTCCAGGGCAAGGGTGATCAGGGCACCATGGGTATATATGCTTACCTTTTTGTCCGGTACGCCGGCTTTGTAACCATCCAGCCAGAGGTCCCAGCTCGATGCGGCTATAGATTGATTTTCCCATCCCAGGTTTTCAAAGGCCCTTTCGAAGAGTTTTTCCAACAAGAGCAAGTATTCTGCTACGGAAAGGTGTCCCGATTTCAGCAAATAGAAGTCGCCCATAAAGCTGGTCACTCCTTCTGCAAGCAGCCCCTCTGAAAAAAAGCCCTCAACAGAAAAGTCATAGGGGAGTAAGGCCTTTGGTCTGATCCTGCATACATTCCAGAAGTGGTACAATTCATGGCTGCATACGCCAATGAGTCGGTTCCAGCCTTCCTTCCGGCCCAGGGACTCATCCGTCCCGATGGTAATGACGGTCGAGTATTTGTGCTCCACCCCATGGTAATGGGAAAAAGGTAGCAGATGTATTAAAAAATGATAGTCCCCTGCCGGGAATTCACCAAAATCAGCTATCTGCGCTTTAGTAAAATTGCTGAATACGGATAAGGTGTTCTCCCAGTCGAAAAAAACCTTTCCAGATACCCAAATGTGAAAAGAAGAGTCATTTACCGCATACATCCTGTGCTGCAATTTCGGGGAAGCAATAAGCGGGCTGTCTACCAGCACCTGGAAATTTTTAGCCTGTAAAAGGTTTTTTGCCAGTTGTGGCAGTGCGCAGGCCAACCGGTAGTTGTCAGGGAGGTCCAAGCTGACCTCAATGGTTTCTTCTTCCCTGCCCCTGATGCTGAAAGCAAGGTTGATAAAATTGATATAAACCTGTTCGGCATCTACCCAACTTCCTCCGGCATCCATCTGCGCAGCGTGGTAAAAATAGTTAATGCTGTGCGGTCCGTTCTCTTCCGCCAGAAATTCCCACAGATCCCCTGTTTTTTTCTCGCAGCGGACAGGCGCATTCGGTCCGGCGACCGACAATGATTTGATAAATTGGGCATAATTGGCTTTTTCATACCTCCCTGGGCGCCAGGAGGGCAGTTGAAGCTGCATGGTTTCTCCCTTTTTACACTCCAGCTTTAGCTGAATGTATAATAACTGAGAGACTGGGTTGGGTAGGGAAAAGGTATATTTCATAGGCTGAAATTTTGAAGTTATAAGTTGATAGTTGGTCTTCGCCAGACCGAAGCTTGCATTCTGACCGGCGTTATTATGTCCGTATCAAGCCGGATTTTTGGGAAGCATGCCAGCGGACTTAAACAAAAGTAAGCCACTGATTTGTAAATAAAAAAATCCTATCTATCTTTGCACTCCTTTTAAAACAAGAGTCAAATCATTAAAATATAGCGATAATGAAAAGAACATTTCAGCCTTCCAAAAGGAAAAGACGAAACAAGCACGGTTTCAGAGAGAGAATGTCCACTGCCAATGGCAGAAGAGTACTTAAAGCCAGAAGAGCTAAAGGCAGGCACAAATTATCGGTTTCATCTGAGAAGACCCTTAAGAAGTAAAGCCAATTCCGCTCCCCTTATGAGGTAGTTATTTTAAATTTATATGATGGATTGTAAGTTTTCAAAAGAAGAAAGATTACATTCCAAAAAGTTAATTAAGGAACTTTTTGACAAAGGTTCCTCTTTTTTTTTATATCCCTTTAAGGTATATTATCTGGAAAAAGAGCATTTGCCCCACAATCAACTGTTGATTTCTGTTTCTAAGAAGAAATTCAAGAAAGCGGTAGATAGAAATTATATCAAAAGAAGGGTAAGAGAGGCCTACCGGTTAAACAAAAAAGTGCCTTGTGGACCAGTCGCTTCTGGTAAACTTATAGCGCTAATTTACGTTTCTCAGGATTTGATGGGATTCCATGATATTGAACCAAAGATCAAAAGGATTCTGAAAAAAATACCTCAGTGAAATCTAGTAACGATGAAAAAATTTATCCCGAAAAAGATTGCCCTAAGCCTGCTGTTGCTGTTGGCAATGGCGATAACCTTGCTGTCCTTTCAGCCGAGGAATGACAAGCTTTTTAATATCGCCAAGAATCTCGATATTTTTGCTTCCCTGGTCAGGGAATTGGACTCATACTATGTGGATGAAATTAACCCCGACGAGCTGGTCACTGTAGGGATCAACGCCATGTTGGCAGAGCTGGACCCCTACACAGAATACATCCCCGAGGAAGATTCTGATGAATTCAGAATGATGACCACCGGGGAGTATGGTGGGGTAGGAGCTTTGATCGGAAACAGAACTGGCAAGAACATGATCCTGATGCCTTACACGGGATTTCCTGCACAGGAATCCGGTCTGAAGGTCGCCGATGAGTTGCTGAAAGTCGATGGCGTCGATGTAGTGGACAAAAACACCGCAGAAATCTCCAGCTTATTGAAGGGGCCGGCAAATACCGAGGTAGAAGTAGTGGTAAAACGCGGTGAGCAGACACTTTCCTTTGATCTTACCAGAAAGAAAATTGTCATCAGTAACGTACCCTATGAGGGGATGGTGGATGAAGAGACCGGTTACATTAAATTAACCGATTTTACGACCAATGCGGCAAATGAAGTGGCCCGCTCTCTGGAGCATCTGGAAATGATGGGCGCAAAGAAGATCATTTTGGACGTAAGGGACAATCCTGGCGGTATTCTCACCGAAGCGGTAGGAATTGTCAATCTTTTCATTCCAAAAGGCAGGGAAGTGGTACGGACCGTAGGAAAGCTGGAAAATGTTAATGCGGAATATAAAACCCGGAATTCTCCGAAGAACAAGAATATTCCGCTGGTAGTCATGATCAATGAAAGAAGTGCTTCTGCCTCTGAAATTGTAGCCGGAGCATTGCAGGATTACGACCGGGCAGTATTGGTAGGAAGGAAGTCGTTTGGAAAAGGATTGGTTCAGAGCACGGTACCGCTTTCCTACAATTCTCAGGTCAAGCTGACCACGGCCAAGTATTATATTCCCAGTGGTCGCTGCATTCAGGAAATTGATTATAGTGAAAAGGACGAAAATGGCAACGGGAGCTACGTCGCGGACTCCCTCAGAAAGGAATTTAAAACCAGAAATGGACGAACAGTTTATGATGGTGCCGGTATCGAACCGGACATAGATTTAGAACCCCGCTCTTTTGCACCGATTACTTATAGTCTGGTAACCCGAAGTCTGATTTTTGATTTTGCCAGCGAGTATGCTATGAAATACGAAAACATACCCGCAGCCAGGCAATTTGAAGTGAGCGATGAACTATACGGTGAATTTGTCGCCTGGCTCCAGGATAAAGAGTACGATTATACCACTCGGGTAGAGAAAACCATTGAGGACTTAGAAAAGTACGCTGAAAAGGAAAAGTACTTTGAAGATATCAAGGGCGATTTGGCCTCGTTGAAAAAAAGTGTCAGCCACAGTAAAGAGCAGGACCTGATCTCCTTCAAAGATGAAATCAAAAATGCACTCAAGGATGAGATTGTTTCCCGGTACTATTACCAGGAAGGCCTCATAGCAGCCTCCCTGGAACATGATCCCGAACTATTGAGGGCGGTAGAGGTATTGGGAGACATGGATAGATACGAACAGATCTTATCTCCGGCCCGAGACTAAAAGTTCTTTTTGTGGCTTTTTTGGTCATTCTTGCAGATCCATCGTGCGCAATGGCTATATCCATGAGGAAATGTCAATGAATTTAGGTAAAATAATTGTTAAAGGGGCGTATTGAAAGCGGACGCCAATTGATCTGCGGGAATTGAAAGGCACAGTTGCTGTCGGATCAAAAGATTCACCAGGGGAGAATTTATTTTTTTGTAAATTCTTATGTAAACGCAAATCAGTGGGAACAGGTATTTTGATATGTGTAAAATCCTTTCTATAGAGACCTCTATATCGGTATGTTCGGTTGCGATCCATGATCGGGGCGAACTTGTGGGTTTATTGGAACTGTATCAGGACAACGTTCATGGAAGCAAACTGGCACCCTGCATCCACTCACTTTTGACGCAGTGCGGCATGAGTATGCGGGAGTTGGCTGCGATAGCGGTTTCCCAGGGTCCAGGCTCATATACCGGCCTGAGGATTGGCGTAGCTGCTGCGAAAGGAATGGCATTTGCTCTTGATTTGCCACTTATAGGGGTAGATAGTCTGGATGCACTGGGCCATTCGCTGGTAGGACAAGTGCAGCCGGGATCGTTTATCGTTCCGATGATTGATGCAAGAAGAATGGAAGTTTATATGAAAGTATTGGATCACGAGGGCAATACCTTAATTGGTGTGAAACCAGAGGTTTTGGGGCCAAATTCTTTTGAAAAATTTGTAAGCTCCGGAAGGGTTTACTTTCTGGGCAATGCGAATGAGAAGACCCGGGGATTGCTGAGCGCTGCCAATGCCGTTTTTGTCGACAAGGTAAATTCAGCTGCTACAGTTGGGGCGATAGCGTTTCATAAATACCAATCTGGCCAGACGGAAGATATCGCCTATTTTGAACCGAACTACTTGAAGGAATTTATGGTTCTTAAGTCAAAGAAAAATCCGTTATTGTCATGAGTGAGATAGTAAACAGGGTAGCCAACAGTCCTATAGTCACCGTTGATTTGGAGAAATTTTATCTGCCAGGTGAGCGTGAGGAGTTTGATCTGGCTCCATTTCTTTACCAGGGGTTGGTCATCAGGGAGATGGATTTCAGGCAAAGCATGAAGGAACTGGATTGGTGTGTATACAAAGACAAGTACGTGGCTGTTCATTGCTCCGCAGATGCAATTGTTCCGACCTGGGCATTCATGCTGGCGGTAGTTAATCTGCAAAAAGTTGCCAGGGACGTGGTAATCGGTGATTTGAATGCACTGGAAATTCACTTAATGGGTAGTTCCCTGAGGAAACTGGATTTGGAAGCAATGCGGGACAAACCTATTGTGATAAAAGGCTGCAGCAAGTTGCCTGTAGTGGATTACGCCTATGGAGAAGTGATCCGTATGATTTTGCCGGTTGCCAAAAGCATTATGTTTGGGGAGCCCTGCAGCACGGTACCTGTTTACAAGCGGCCCAGGGAAAAGGCAAGCCGGTAAAAAACCAACTGTTTTTGAGTAATTTAGACCTTTTGGAAAAATAAATACACAAACATATTTGGGGAATTCCCAAAAGGGCTCTATGTTTGCATTCCCATTTGAGAAAAGCACGAATGGCAGTGCAAAAAAAGCTGGTTTTTCCGGTTTAATTTGAAGGAAAGTCAGGACAGATTAGATCAAAACTTTTCTTAATTTAATTTGAAAATTCAAAATTTTAAGGCGACCTTTGCATTCCTGTTTGGGGAAAGTTGATCAAAAGACTGAAGAAATTCAGCAGTCGGGTAATAAAGTTATCCGGAAAGTTCTTTGAAGTAGTGTAAGATAGCATAAAAAAATTCTGGGAAATCGATTCAATTCGATCTGGAAAATACAGTGGCTATCAGTTACTTTAGGGTGATTGGTAGTTCACACACAAACTTTACAATGGAGAGTTTGATCCTGGCTCAGGATGAACGCTAGCGGCAGGCCTAATACATGCAAGTCGTACGGGATTCAATCTTTCGGGATTGATGAGAGTGGCGCACGGGTGCGTAACGCGTATGCAACCTACCTTTCACAGGGGGATAGCTCCCGGAAACGGGAATTAATACCCCATGGTATATATTCACTGCATGGTGGATATATTAAAGATTCGTCGGTGAAAGACGGGCATGCGTAGGATTAGCTAGTTGGTGGGGTAACGGC
>NZ_FRCY01000025.1 GCF_900143075.1 Cyclobacterium lianum
ATTGTGGAGTTGTTCAGCCGGGAAAGTGTGGAAAAAATACTGGAAATCCTGGTCAACAAGATAGCCCGAAAGCAGGTAGCGGTAAAGAAGGGAAGGAAATTTTCTAGAAAGGGTCTGGGAAAATCGGCAAGGACCAACCAATACTATAAATAGCAAAAAAGGGAAGGAAAGAGAAGAAAATACAACATATCGCACCAAAAATTGACACCTGCTTCAGGAGTAAGGAAGCCTATGCCCGAAACCTGATAAAAAGCTCGCCAAGATACCGAAACCGGCAGGGAAAAATCAAAATTATTCCATTTTGAAACCAAAATAACAAACCAAAAAGCTTAACTTAATAGCATTGGTGTGAGGGGTGCTCCGCAGGCTTACGGCCTGCGGCCATCCACTCGATTGGCACACGTTTTTATTTAAATACGGTATTCATTTTCTTTATTATCGGATAAAAATCATTGAATATTTCGATATTCCCGTTACTCTCTTCAACTTTAAACGCTTCTAGTACCTTTGTTTTTATTTGAGACCTAGCTGATTTACCGTCCTCTGAATTTTCCAACGATTGTTGGACAAGTTCTACATTGTCAGCATACACTTTAGATAGAAGTATTTGAGGAACCAATCCTTCAATACATTTTTTTCCTGTTTGATTTTTCCCAATTATAATAAATTCTTTGTTTTCTGTAAGACCGAGGGATTGAAAGGTTTTCTTGGTTTCTGAGTATTTGTCCAAATCTACAGTCACTATAAACCTTTTAAAACGTTCTTTTATGAAACGTAATAATATGTTATTTTTAATATTCCCTGCTCCACCATAAGGAAATATTTCTCCATCAAATTGAAGTCTATTTTTACCGTGCTTTGCTTTTTTCAATAATTCGAAATACTCCTTATCTGATGTTCCCTCAACTAAAATGATATCACTTTTCCCGCTAAATATTGTTGATTTCAAAGGTCCAAAATCCTCACCGCTAATTCCCAATGATAGGGCAAAAGGTTCATACCATTTATCGCCCTCAGTATCAATAAGCTTGGAGCCTTTTTCTTTTTTGCTTAAGTCCCTTTCTAAAAGCAAATTTGCTTTTGGTTCTTTATGGCTTAGAAGGTAAGGGCTATGAGTTGCTACCAAAATTTGAATTTTAAATTCAGTAGCTATGTCTTGAAGAATTCTTCCAAATTCTGCCTGTGCAGAGGGATGTAAAAAACTTTCAGGCTCCTCAATTATTACTATTGGTGTTAAACGCTTATTTAGGTTTGAAGATTCTTGAATTCTTTTGGCATTCATTAGGTTAAGCAGGATAAGAGTTCTGTTTTTTGTTCCTGAACCCCAATCTTCTAATGATACTTCAATGCCTTTCTCCTTCAGTGATATTTCAATACTCTCTCTGTCAATATTTAAACTTGGTATTCCTAAAGAAACATCATATTTTTCAGTCAGACGACCGAGTAATGAGCCGAATTCGGTTTGATGCTTTTTCAATGACTTTTTTACTGCACTCTCTAATACTTGTTTCTTTTTAGTTATTAGTTCTAAATCATCATTGTTTAAATAAGAAGAAAGTGAATCTCGTCTTCTTTGAGCGAAAAAGAAAGGTTCATTTTCTGTCGAGTTGTGAAATAATACGCTTTCAGAGCTTCTAATTCGGTTTAAAAGTTCATCTCTTTTATATTCATCTTCAATTTTGTGTTCACCAAAAAACACATCAATATTAGTGTTGTTTTTCTCTGGTTCATTAGTTGCTTTGATTATAAGCAGTTCTTTCTCAACGTCAGTTGTTTCATCTTCTTTGAATATTAACTCCCTGATAAATTTGTAAAGACCCGCATCATTATCTTTATCAAGCTCTATAATAATTTCGATAAAAATGGATTCTTTATTTTTCTCTTTATTCTTCCAATACGGGTAGTCAGAACCATAATTAATAGGACCTGATGGCGTTTGTGTAAAAAATCGATAATTATATGTCAAAAATGATAATACAGCCCTAATTATATTCGATTTTCCTGAATTGTTTTTACCCGATAATGCGTTGTAGTATGGGTTAAATTCAATTACAATATCCTCAAGGCTTCTGTAATTTTTTGCTGAAATTTTCTTAATTATCATATTTTCTTAAATGTGTGCGAAATCAAATATATCCCTGACCGAATCAGGGTTATCCAACAGCGATCTGGGGAATATCCCTGATAAATCAATCCTTTCATTGAGGGTTTAATAATACTAAATATTTCTTTAATGAGCATCAAAATGAGTTTTTTATCCGGTTGCTTCATTGATACACCTGCAGCCACAGTATGTACCATACATCCAGGATAGGACTCAAAAAATGCGCTATCACTCTCCTTTGGGTCTGTAGCACAATCTTCTTCCCTATTTTTCGGTAAAACAACAACAATTTGCTGGTACAGCCTGATCGGCAGATTGCAGGAATTCATCAACTACCGCCCGAATCCTGACTACAGGTAAGGATTTACAGCTTATTTTCTTTGGAAGTTGGGGATTCGCCTAACATAAAGGTACTCCCAAAGCCCCCAAAGGCTGCTCCTGACCGCAACAGAGTACTTAATAAATGGACGCCCGGACTAAAAACTGACAAGCGTTCACCAAAAACTGACAGGCTTGAATATAAAAAATTCAACGTTTCGGTTCCGAAGTCGGCTTTTGAAGCTCAAAACCGAAGATTTTTACTTAAAACTGACAACACTTTGATTCCAAAACCAAATGGCTGACATTTTTACCGGAAATTTTCGGTTTTATTGTAAACAGGGGGACTTCAGAACCCGAATCATGCAGTTCAGAACCTCGCCTGTCAGTTTTTTATATGCAAGGTTTCGATTTTGAGGTGAATCGTCGCAGGTTTTTGGCAGCTTGTTGCAGCTTTTTTATCCAACGTTTCACTTCAAAGGTGCACCGCTGAATAAAATAAATGAGCGGTTGAAGGTTGGAATCGAACCGTTGAATTTCTGAATTGAAGCAGTGGGTTTCTGAACCGGGACATTGATGTTCATTACCGCTGTTAGGGGCTTATGAAGTCGGTCAGGGTACCAAAAAGATTCTCGTAATATTCAAAAAGCTTCCAAACGTAAAGGGTGCAGCCTGGAAAGATCCATCTGCACCCTTCAATTTGTTTCAGGTGACATAAGCAACTTTTCTTTTTTTTACATTTCCGTTCCGTTATTCGATGGGCTTGCTGATCTGGAAAACCGCTGCCTCAGGTCCTCATAAATTACCTTGGCATCGGCTACATTTATTCTGGCCCCGTACTTGACAGAATTGTAATAGCTAAGGGCACCCACATAGGCTTCCGAACCTGCCATCATTACCGAGTCATTGAGGTTACTTTCCAGTTGCTGCAGGTCCCTAAGCACGGGCATCAGATTTTTGACTGTCATCCAGTCTTTTTCCATTTCCTGCAATTGAACATAAGGTGGTAAAAACTGGCCGTCTGCCTGTGCATACTCCATGGCTTTTTCTACAAAAGGAATGGTGCCATCGCTCATTTTGGGAACCGTCTGCCGCTGGGCGGGCGTCAGGGCGATCAGGTAAGGACCCAGTGTAGTTTTAAGTGTGTTTAAGGCTTCCCTGATGGACGTTAACTCCGCCTCAGGAATCTGAATGGAAATTGAGTTGTTGGTACTCATAACATATAAAGTTAAAGTTAAACAAAATTATACGTATGAAAATAACTTTTTTGAGTTTAAAATACAAATATTTGCAGTTGAAATTTATTAAAAAGTTAATTTCAGTAAAGGCTCGGTAGTTTTGGGAGGTGGGACCAATGTCTATTCAATTGCCAAAGGCCATTACAGTATAAAATCTGTAAATTTACACCGGTGTAAAAGAGAAGCCAGGCATCAATCCAATCCGGATCTTTTGATGCAGCATCCTATAAAATAGCATTAAGGTTTGGTAAGGCAGCGTTCTAAATGAACCAGATAATTTGAAGGATGGTAAAACTGATTTGAAAAAACATTCCTATTTTAACCCTAAAAATATAGCAAATGATTTTGAAATACCGCATTACCCTAATGGTCCTCCTTTTTTACTCCCTAGGCCTAAGGGCCCAAAGCACTTTCTCCTTTGTACAAATGTGCGATACGCAGCTGGGCATGGGAGGCTATGCGCATGATGTGAAAACCTTCCGGCAGGCGGTAAAACAGATCAATGCGCTGGATGCTGATTTTGTGGTTATTTGCGGAGACCTGGTGCATAATGCCAGCGACAGCAGCTATGCGGATTTCAAAAGTATCCGGGAGGGCTTTACCCTTCCCTCCTACCTGGTGTCCGGTAACCATGATGTGGGCAATGTCCCCAATGATACCAGCCTCCAATACTACCGCAAAACCATCGGAAAGGATTATTACCGGTTCAGGCATAAAAAACATGCCTTTGTCGTGACCAACACCCAGTTGTGGAAAGTCCGGGTGGGAAACGAATCGGAAAAACACGACCAATGGTTGAAAAAGACCATCAAAAGACAAAAAAATGACCGGTATCCCACCTTTGTGTTGGGGCATTATCCCCTGTATACCGAAGATCCGGAGGAAGCCGACCACTACTACAATTTGCCGGACACCACCCGGAAGCAGTTGCTGGAATTGTTTGTGGAAAACAATGTGGCGGCCTACCTGTCCGGCCATACGCACAAGCTGACGGTCAACCAATACCGGCAGCTACAACTGGTAAGCGGAGAAACCACCAGCAAGAATTTTGACGAGAGGCCCATGGGCTTCAGGCTTTGGCAGGTTTCGGCAGATACCGTCAGACATCAATTCGTTCCCCTGGAAATGCAGGCCATATCCCCTTGATGTTTTTTAAGGCCTGGCAAAATAGCCGCTCATCTATTGTCTACATTTTACCTGTTATCCGGAACTCAGGGCTGGCATCTGATTGGGTTAAATTTTATGCAAGAAAGGGTTCAAAAGAAAGGGTATACGCTCAAAAGATTGCTACTCCCTGGTACTCCAAATGGAAGGTAAATATCATTTTGGTGGCCAGCCTTAAAGTTGATTAGAATGATAAATTTACTATATTTATTGTGTCTGGTAAATACAAAAACCGGTAGACAACAACCTATCCCACATCAGCCCCATAGCGAATGGTACACAAGGCCTACATACCATCCAAATTAGTCGGAATCGTTGACCTGATTTGGGAGCAGGAGATGGAGAAGCCCGGAACTTTTACCATTTTACCCTCAGGAAAAGTGGAGATCATCTTTCCGTTTTACCCGGTGAAGCAGCTGCAGGCTGTAAAAATATCAGCCAGAGATAATCCGGTAAACAACTATTCCTGCTTCCTTTCCGGTTTGCACACCAGGCCTTTAAAGATGGAGTTTGACCGGTTTCATGCTTTGGGAATTCAAATGAAACCTGTATCGGTCAAAGCTCTTTTTGGAATACCCCTATCCAAAATCAGAAATTATTTTGTAGAAGGCAGTTTGATAATTGATGACTTCGCTTTCATACAAGAGCAGCTCTTCTCTGGTAAAACCTTTTTGGAAAGGGCCAAATGCCTGGAAGATTTTCTGCTCTCAATCATACAGGAAACCTCGGAATTGCATGAGGCCCTTCATCTGGACCGTTGCATCAGAAAATTAATCCACCAAAACCAATTCGGTGCCGGCAGGTCAGTACAAAATATGATGGGATATTCCCGCACCCATACTTTCCGCTTGTTCAATGATTGGTTTGGTACATCTGCTCATTCTTACCAGAATCTGATACAATTTGTGCGGGCTACAGCAGCCCTGCACCAGCCAGGCCTCAAGCTTACAGCAGCAGGTTTGTATGGTGGATATTACGATCAATCTCATTTTATTCGCAAGTTTCAGGCCTATGCAGCGATGACTCCCGGAGCATATCGCAAGCAAATGAGTGGTCTCCCAGGCCTCCTTTTTGGCTGATTTTTATGAGTATTCACCCGATTTTGACTTTTGACCCTTCCTGATAACGCCGAACTGATGGAACATCTGTACAATTTTGCTGCAAAACAAAATGCCAAATTTGTTGAAAGCAAAAAAATCAAATCATGGAACCACAGCATCAGCAAATTAGAAAAAAGCAAGCTTTTGCAGGATATGTATCCATCGCAGGAGCCCTGTCCATGCTTATTGGAGCAGCATTCTGGGCTGCTTCAGGAACCGATTTATGGCAAGCCATTGCCGATAGTCAAATGGAAGATTATTTATCCAATTTGGATTCAGTCAGGCACCTACTGGTGATAAATACCTTTTTTTGGATATTGGGAGTAATTCTCCTGGCTACCGCTGGAACGCTTATGGCTGAATTTTGTGATTCCAGACCTGCGCTGGCCCAAATGGGAATGGTATTTATGAGAACGGCCTGCTCAATCGCCATCGTATCATTCATTGCCATGCTTGCCCTGGCTTTTCATCATCAATCCCTAGCAGCAGCCAGCTTGACAGGTTGGGTAGGAGCGAGACTGGATGATATCGCCACAATGATGCTGATTGGATATGGCCCACTATGCTTATCCATTTCAGGGGTACGCGAGTGGGTTCCCCGCTGGTTAAACACCTGGGGCCTATTGGCTGGATTGGCAGGGCTGATAGGCTTGATTGGATTGTTAACAGGTACGGTTATTTTGGGATTTATCATCATTCCCTTTGGTATTGGATGGATGATCGCAGCGGGCTTAGTTTTGATCAAAAGAAGTAAAATGCGATGAGAAAATCTTCATGAATAGAAATTTTAGAAAAAAAAACTAAACCCTTATTTATATTACCGGAAAACTATTTTGTTTTTTTTCAGTTGTTTCCTGCTCTTTTACAGCCCTTTAAACGAACACCTGATGAAAATTCCAAGTATTGTATTTTTAATTTTGGCATTTAATTGCCTCCCGCTAGCCGCACAGTGTCCAAAGAAAATCGTCAAGTGGGTATACCAGGTCAGCCTGGATTACCCGGGAGTAGACCTGAACCAGGCCAGTGCAGCAGAGATGAAGCGGACTACAACCTGCCCCAAAACTTCAGGGTACTGATCGAAGACCTGATCTTTGAAAACTCAAAAAGCTGGGCCATGAACAAGTTTATCCGCAACAGTGTCGCGGGCGTCAGCGTCACGGCCAGGGACAGCCAGAATCGCCCAAGTAACATGTCTGCCAGCTACCAGTTTGAGGGACTTTTTGGCAGGCAAAAATATTCCGTGAAAATATCCTTCCGGGATGGGGTTCCGGACTGCCTGTATTTTCAGGATTATCCGAATACCTGCAGAACAGTCGACAGAAGGATAGTAGCTGCTTTCAGGGAAGGCGAATATGTCGCCCGGTAAAGGAGGTAATCTGTTACTATCCCCCAAAAAATCCCCCTGTGTCCCCTTTTATAAGGGGGAATTCATCCTCGATTGATTTCATATGTGCGCTCTTACCTCCTGGTTTCAGTGGCTGGAGAAAAACTGTGGTATTTGCCAAAACCCCTAACCAGAATTCTTTGGTTCCTTTGTGCCTCCTTCCCGTTCTTCCTGACTATTTTTTTCGAATTGCTACCCTATTGTTATACCAAAAAATCCCCCTGTGTCCCCCTTAAAGGGGGAATTCATCCTCGATTGATTTCATGTGTACGCTCTTACCTGCTGGTTTCGGTGGCTGGAGGATAGCTGTGGTATTTGCCAAAACCCTTTGTGTCTCCTTCTTGTCCTCTGTGACCATTTTCTCCAATCGGTAATCCAGGTCATTCCAATACAATTTTAAAAAATGATGGGCCGGAAAGGCGTTTGTAAACAATTTCTCCTATTTTTACCCGAATAAAATATTGAAAAGCCCGGAGTTTTGACCGGCTCATTCGATAGCAGGAATCAAACACAACGATAATTTCCGCAAAAGCAGGCAAATACTAAAATATGATCGCAGCTTCACCTTCACCCAACCGAATCCTTTCCATCGATGTGCTAAGGGGATTTGATATGTTAATGATCATCTTTGCAGATCGCTTCTTCATGTCCCTTCACCGCGGCGCCGACTCAGCACTGACCGGATTTCTGGCCCATCAATTTGATCATCCGGACTGGTTTGGGTCCACATTTTACGACATCATCATGCCGCTTTTCCTCTTTGTAGTAGGAGCGGTAATTCCCTTTTCCCTGTCGCAGCGCATGCAGGAGCAGCATACCAAAGCACAACTCTACCGGAAATTGCTGCGGCGATTTGTTATCTTATTTATCCTGGGCTGGATCGTACAGGGAAACCTGCTGGCCCTGGATGCAGCGCAGTTTAAGGTCTTTAGCAATACCCTGCAAGCCATTGCTGTAGGCTATGTTTTTTCCTGCCTGGCCTTTATCCACCTGAGCAAAAACGGCCGGTACCTGCTGTTTGCTTTTTGCCTGATTGCCTATGCCCTGCTGCTCACGGTACCGAATATACCCGGAGTAGGCAGAAGTACGCTTTTGCCGGACCAGAATTTTGCCTTGTATGTAGACCGCCTGGTATTTGGTCCTTTTGACGACGGCTTGCAATACACCTGGTTGCTTTCCGGACTGGGGTTTACTGCCACCACATTATCCGGATTGTTTGCCGGGGAATGGATCAAATCAGACATGCCACGCCAGAAAGTAGCAGTCTATCTGGTAGTAGCAGGGTTGATTTCCCTGGGGATCGGGTTGATCTGGGGCATCTGGCACCCCATCGTCAAAAAAATATGGACCAGTTCCTTTGTATTGGCCTCCTCCGGTGTTTGCTACCTGCTCCTGGCTGCCTTCTATTGGATCATTGATGTAAAAGGCAAGACAGGTTGGATTTTCCCTCTCAAAGTGATTGGCATGAATGCCATCACGGCCTACGTGCTCTCCCATGTGATTGATTTTCCGGGCATAGCTGAAGATTTGCTTTTTGGTCTGCAGCAATACGGCGAGGCCTGGTATCCGGTATGGACCAGTATAGGCGGTTTTGTGATCCTGTATATCCTGCTCTGGTACATGTACAAGAAAAACACCTTCATCAAGGTATAGCCTGATCCTTAAAAAACGAATCCAATGGACTTTATGCATCACAGGCCCATCACATGCCTTTGGTTTACCCAAATTACCATTTTACTGTTGTTTGGAAACCTTTCTCAAAGTGCCCTGGCTCAAGCGGAAAACAGGGGACCCATTGGGGTGCTGGTATCTCCTGCAGAACTGGCCGTAATCAAAGACAAATCCAGGGAAGGAATAGCGCCCTACCAACAGAATTTAGAGGAGTTCCTGCATTTTATTGACAGCCTTATGGAGAGTTCCTCCGGGTGGCAGGAGCTATCCGGGGAGGTGATTGTCCACGACCGCAGTTCCAGTGATCCCATACAGCTAAGTTCCACCGGAGGAAAACTGGCCTATGGCACCGCGCTGGCCTGGCACCTGACCGGAGAAGAAAAATATGCGGAAAAATCCAGGTCGCTGATCCTGGACCTTACGGATACCTATGGCTACCGCAATGATGGCGAGGACAGCTTTCACTGGGGAGCTCAGGGCATATTGAATTTAGCGCGGGGAGGTACTCCCTACATGTATGCAGCAGACCTGCTGGAATCCTGGTCGGGATGGTCTCAAAAAGACAAGTTACAATACCAGATCTGGTTAAGGGACATCATGTATCCCAAAGTGGCCTGGGCAAGCCGCAGGCGAAAAAACAATTGGGGGGTGGCTGGTTCCTTTTCATCAGCGCTTATCGCCTGGTACCTGAGAGATCATCCCGATTGGGAACTGAAAGAAATCAGCCCCAGGGAACAAATACTCAGCCCCGAAGCAGCTTTTGAATCCCATAACCAATACCAGATCGGCCGTATGCTCACCAGCGATGAATGGAAAATGGACGGAAAAGTGGAGCTATGGGGAATTTTACCCAACGGTGCCATTCCGGAGGAAATCAGGCGCGGCGATGACCCCATCGATGGAGACTACCTGCCCACAGCCGGTAGCGGTACACATTATACCATGACCTTTATAGAGCACCTTACTGCCCATGCGGAGTTTCTCCGAAGACTCGGAGATACCAGCCTGTACGATCATATCTCCCGAGACGGGTCCGGATCCCTCCTGCAGGCCTATTTGTTTGTGGTCGAAAATCCCATCAAATCTCACTGCTTCACACCCAACAGGATCAATGCCCTGTATTTTGCATATGATTACTACCAGCACCCTGCCTTGTTGGCTGCTTTGCAGGAATGCGGGCCGGGAAATATCTCCGGACAGCGCCTGGCTCTCTTCGGCAGGCTTACCAGGCCGGTTGCGGAACGAGGCAATAAATACCCTACGCAGTGAGGGGCGTAGGCGGGCCGGGGTCAGGTAAAAGCAAATAAATTCCCTGTCTGAAATTGAAAACCGGCCGGACAAAAGTATTTTTGTCACCTGTACCTATCCCAATAGCAGTGAAAGCAGATCGGAAGCATGAGCATTGCCTGAATTGCGGCAACAGCTTGCCGGAAAGAGATAATTTTTGTCCGGAATGTGGACAGGAAAACAAGGACCAGAAGGTGCCTGTTGGTGTTTTCCTGGAAGAATTGCTCACCAGCCTCTTCAGCTTTGACGGCAGGTTTTTACGGACCCTTACGGCTTTCTTTTTCAAACCAGGTAAGCTGACCCGGGCCTTCAATGAGGGGCAGCGCAGGAAATATACCCATCCGATAAGGCTATATCTGGTATTCTCTCTGTTTTATTTTTTTATGATTGGCTTCCTTATCCCAAAAGACTTTTTCGACAGGCTGTTAAATGCCGGCCAGGCGACCATTTCGGCTGTACAGCAGCAACAATCCAAGGGTAAAGGTGAAACACTGGATCCCGAAACACAAGAGCGGGTGGAGGAAGCACTGAAAAAGGCCGATGCCATTTCTCCCGTAGACATTTCGCAACTACAGGCAGCAAACGACACGGAGCAGTCCTATACCTGGAAAACACTCCGCTTTCTATCCATAGATCCCGAGGTGAGTACGGAGAAATTCGGCCATGCACTGGACAGCAGTGCCTATGCCTTCGACATCGGGCTATCCCTGCAAAAAAAACGCGATCTGGTCGCCCATTCGAATTTATTCCTGATTCAGGTGGCCAAAAACCTGCCGCTGATGATGCTGGTGTTGCTGCCGGTTTTTGCTTTTTTTATCCATCTGCTGTTTGCCGGCCGGACGGTATATTTCATTGAAAACATCATCCTGGGCTTTCACCTCCATGCTTTTGCTTATGCGCTCTATGGGGCCGTCATTCTGCTGGCATTTTTTGGTGGAGTCAACAGCAGTTGGATCTTTCTGGCTGCATTTGTATTGGTGACAACGTATGCTTATCTGGCCCTCTTGCGCCTGTACAAACAACACTGGTTCAAGACCCTGATCAAATTCTGGGTGCTGGGAGGCATGTACCTGACGGTTTTGCTCATTGGGATGGCAGCAGAATTGTACCTTTCCCTGCTGCTGCTTTGATCTGGGCCGCCTACTGATCCGACAGAAACGGATGTTGCCTGCCAGGGGTATTTTTCATCTCTTCGGGAAGGGCAAACATATTTCGCCCCGTCAGGGCTGGGGTTCTCATTGTGGATGTTGACACAGGGCTTCACCCTGTGCTTTGGTATTTTGCCCCTTCAGGGCTTGGATATCGGATAATTTACTTTCTGAGTTTCCCGAAAAGCGGTTGGATATTCTATTTTGTAATGTAAGGGTTGATGGGAATTAACCTCATGGAATTATTACTACCTATCTGACCTGAGCCCTGAAGTGGCGCGATACCAAAGCGATGGGTGCAGCCCATCGGATAGAATTCATGCGATTTCTGAGCCCTGGAGGGGCGGAATATTTTTCACCGTTCAGGAATGACGAAAATATCTCGCTCCTTCAGAGCTTTAATTCCCATTAATGGGTACTGACTTGCCCAGGGCTGCACCCTGGGCTCTGAGGTTGCGCACTTTCAGTGCTTGAGTGGGAATAATTGGATCTGGTGGATGATGGTACAGTTGATTAACCCTTAACTACCACCGTTGAGTCCGGCAAAAAGATAAAATTACAAACAGCCAGCTAAAAAAACTGGTCAGTAACCCCTCCCTTAACCCTTAACAATTATTGTCTAATTCAATAATGCAGTTATTTGACACAAGGGCAAGCCACACTGATCCATGCGGTATTTATCATCAAAATAGCTTGCCAGTGCCATGGTTTCGTAGGCCTTTTGAGGATCATACGCCACTCCAGGTTGATATTTTTCCAATCCTGCGGCGGCCCTTTCCTGATCCAGCCTGACTTTTGAATTTTCCCATTGCCGGTAAATTTTCTCTCCTTTGGCATAAGGCAGCACAAAATCCAGAGAACGGGCCACAGAGGCCCCATCAGCCGTTTCCCGGTAGAAAAAATCCTTTCCACGACCTGTTTCCTGCTCTAAAGTAATTAAAAATTGGAGCAGGGGTTTTAACCCGCTCACATGGTAGCTTAGGGCATCCCTCTGCCTTATATCTGCACTGCTCCCGTCGGCAAAAAGGGCATTTTCCACATAATAAGCCGCTTTTTCCTCCGCCCAGGAAACAAGCTTGTCATCTTCCAGCAACAAACCTATGGTCCCCACCAGATTGATACGCTTGGTTTCCCAGTTATTCAAAGGAACCCGTTCATTCCCGATTTCAGCTCTTGCCATTTCTCTCAACCATTCTTCCATTGTGTGCTGCTGCCGGCTTTTCATATGCGGTTCCACAAAGGGGTAGGCATATACGATCGGAAGCAATTTATTCTCATTAATGGGGTTGCCGGTAGGTTGGAACATTTTTGCCCAGGCAAGGCTAAAATCCATCATCTTTTGCAGGCTATGGGCATCTCCAAAAAAGGCATGGTGCCAGTAAAAAAGGGCCAGCTTATCCATGTCTTCCAGATGGCGGACCGTTTCCATTCGGGAGGGGTTATTGTCCAGTAATCCTTCATAATGGATTTCAGAGAGCGGATCAGGTTCATCATCCCTGATATCCGCGACAGCTGCCTGCAATTCTTCCCGGGCGGCCACAGGTAATTCCCTGTAATCCAATGGTTTTAGTACTTCAGGGTGGAGCAGGGTCCCGAAATCAGGGTAGATGGCACCCACCTGAAGAAGGATCAAAGCTTTTAAAACTGTCGAAATCAGCATCATGGTTATCTGGTTTTGGTATACCCGAACCTAAATTTAATTCTTTTTCGCTGCTTAAATGTAAAAACCAGAAAAATGAGCTGGGGATGATGACGCTTAAGCTAAAGGTTTAATCAAAACGGTGAATAAAATCCTTTTTATAAGCCAGCGGTGTCATGTTCATTTTCTCCTTGAATTGCCGGTTGAAATTCGACAGGGTATTGAAGCCACTTTCATAGCTGACTTCGCTGATATTCAGGTTTTCCTTGTGCAACAGCTTACAGGCATGGCTGATCCTTACCTCGGATAAAAAATCAGAGAAGGATTTATTCATCCTGGAGCGAAAATATCGGGAAAAAGAACTGCTGCTCATATTGATCAGGTTGGCCACCTCATCCAGCTTGATAGGCCGTTGAAAATGATCCATCACAAAAGCATATACCTTGCTCATCCGGTCTTTTTCTGATTCCTTGTTGGCATTGATATATCCGGTCTGAACGATTGGGTTTACTTCAGTGGACCGGGCCATCAGCAGGAGAATGTTCAGCAGACCGATAACTTTTTCCAGGCCTTTCTGTTCCAAAAGCCTGCCTAGCAGGGGCCTGATCTGCAGATTGGTAGCTCCATGGATTTCCAGTCCAAGCGATGCTTTCCCCAGCAATCCCTGCAACTCCTCAAATTCTTCCTTTTCCAGCAAGTCCTGCCCGATGAAGTTTTCCGGAAAATATACTACTATTCCATGGGTCATCAAGCGACTGTCTTTGTCAAAATACTCCTGGTCATTTCGCCATAGGTGAGGCAAATTTGGGCCTGTAAAAACCAGGTCCTGCTCCCGAAAACGGCGCATATCATCTCCCACAAAACGGGTACCCTTACCCTTCAGGACCATAAATAACTGGTATTCCGGGTGGAAATGCCAGTTTTTGTCAAAATTGGGAGCGATCAGTTCCTTAACCACAAAGGCATTCTGTTCGGGGATACGTGATTTTTGAAAAGCCTTCTTCATTTTTGTACGATTTTTTCTCATTGGTCATTCCGGAAAGTCGGGAAAACTACGGGTTCTGAAAAAATGGATAATCACACCACTGCCAGACATTTCTATCTTGCCTGATGCTAGTGGCTAATTACTTTATGCGATAAATACATCCAAATCTACGTAAAAATGACAAAATACAGTCACTATTAGATAAAAAACAGTAAGAAATACACTTATTAATCGCCCAAATTAGTAGATTGAAAAAATAAGGCAATACGTACCCAAACGATAATAACAATGAAATACTTCGGGTTAATCACCGCGGCCCTGTTCCTGCTGATGGGATGTGGGGGCAACAGTTCAAAAATCGAACTCTCAGACGGACCACGACGGGCCGAGATCCTGTTCCTGGGTCATGAGAGTACCCACCACAATTCGGAAAAGCTGATGCCAGGATTGGCCAGGTACCTTTTCCAGCAGGGCATCAATCTAACCTATACGTCCGATCCAAACGACCTGAATGCTGAAAAACTCCGGCTTTATGATGGGCTGATGATCTATGCCAATCATGATGAAATCACAGCTGAACAGGAAAAAGCGCTAAAGGACTATGTAGAGGGTGGAAAAGCGCTTATTCCGATTCACAGTGCCTCTTTCTGTTTCCGCAATTCCGATTGGTTTGTAGAAACAGTCGGAGGGCAATTTTCCTCTCACGGGACGGGAGAATTTACAGCTAGCATCACTGATGCCAGCCATCCTGTGATGGCAGGTATTTCCGAATTTGAAACCTGGGACGAGACCTATGTGCACAGTCAGCTCAACGAAGACATGACGGTGCTCATGGAACGTGTAGATGGCGACCACAGGGAACCATACACCTGGGTAAGGGAACAGGGAAAAGGAAGGATCTTTTACACCGCGTATGGCCATGATGAAAGAACCTGGAACCAGCCTGAATTCCAGGAACTGGTGGCCAATGGGGTATTGTGGGCCATAGGTGATAAAGTGGCGCAGCAGGTAGCCGATTATGAAATCCCGCAAACGGTGTTTGAAGATGCAGAGATCCCCAACTACGAAAACCGCGATCCTGCTCCAAGGTACCAGCTGCCCCTCTCTCCGGAGGAATCCATGAAGCTGGTGCAGGTGCCCGTAGGCTTCGAATTGCAGCTTTTTGCTTCCGAACCGGATATCATCAATCCCATGGCCATGTGCTGGGACGACAAAGGGCGCTTGTATGTCATAGAGACCACCGACTATCCCAATGAGGTACGAAAAGAAGGTGGCAATGACAAGATCAAAATCCTGGAAGACACTGACGGCGATGGAAAAGCCGATAAAATCACTGTTTTCGCCGAAGGCCTGAATATCCCAACCAGTATGGTATATACCAATGGCGGCATTCTGATTTCCATGGCTCCGGATTTTGTGTTTTTGAAAGACACAGACGGAGACGATAAGGCAGACCAGCGGAAAACCCTCATCACCGGCTGGGGCAAAAGCGACACCCATGCAGGCCCTTCTAACCTGCGCTATGGATTTGACAATAAGATATGGGGCGTGCTGGGCTACTCGGGCTTCCGGGGAGAAATAGACAACAAACCTTTCTCCTTCGGGCAGGGCGTTTACCGTTTCGATCCGGATGGGACAGATTTTGAATTTCTGGGCAATACCAGCAACAATACCTGGGGCCTTGGCTTCACGGAAGAAAATAACGTATTTATTTCCACAGCCAACGGGCAACACAGTGCCTACCTGGCCATGCCTGGAAAATATGTCAGGCGACCCGTCCAGGGCGGATCGGTAAATGCTGTACATGGTATCGATTCCCATTACGACATGCCACACCTCACTCCCTTTTTGCGACAGGTAGATTGGCATGGTGGGTACACGGCAGCAGCAGGACATCATTTTTACACCGCCAGAAACTTTCCCAAATCCTACTGGAACAAGGTAGCCTTTGTGGCCGAACCTACCGGCAGGGTATTGCACAATGCCATCATTGAGAAATACGGGTCCGGATTTGTTGAGAAGAATGGCTTTAACATTCTCGCCAGCTCAGACGAATGGTTCTCTCCGGTCCATGCAGAGGTAGGGCCTGACGGGGCGCTATGGATTGCCGACTGGTACAATTTTATCATACAGCACAATCCTACGCCAAAAGGTTTTGAAAACGGGGAGGGCAATGCCTACATCAATCCATTGCGCGACAGTAAGCATGGAAGGATCTACAGAATGGTGTATAAGGGATCCACGGATTACCAAACCATGGACATCGACCCTTCCAGCAATAATGACTTGATCAGCGGATTGAAAAGCGACAACATGTTTTGGCGAATGACCGCTCAACGGCTCATCGTAGAAAATCAGAATACCAGCATTGCCAATGAATTGATGAAATTGGTTGACAATCAGTCGGTCGACGAAATCGGCCTGAATAGTCCTGCAGTCCATGCCCTTTGGGCCCTGCATGGCATTGGTGTTCTGGACGGTAGCAATGAAGCTGCGCTGCAGGTGGTGACCGGCGCCCTGGATCATCCGGCTGCAGGTGTGCGGAAAAATGCCTTGATGGTATTGCCCCGCACCCAGCAGGTATTGCAGGCCATACTGGATGCCAACCTGCTAGCAGATCCTGATCTGAATACCAGAAAGGCGGCATTTCTGGCATTGGCAGACATGCCTTCTTCTGACGCTGCCTCCAAATTGATTTTGGAAGCAAGTAATGACGAAAACAATAGTAACGACAATTACCTTCCCCAGGCGATTTTTGCGGCAGTACTGAGCCATCCACAATCGTTTGATCAGCTATCGGGAAGCATTCTAGACGTAAATAAGCCAGATTCACTGATGACGCTGAGAGAGAAAGTAACCAAAAGCCTGGTAGAGGAGCAGTACAGTCTGGACAGGCGTGCAGGTATCCCCTACCCGCCGGAAATCAGCGGTAAAGAAGTTCACATTCAGGCCACCATCAGCAAGGGCGATGAACCACTGGATGGAGTGATTCTTGCCCAGGGCAATGCCCAAAATGGCTACAGCCTGTACGTACAAAATAACCGGATTCACTGGCTGGTCAAACAGGAAGGAAAAGCTTATTCGGCTACATCCAGAGGCAGCCTGCCAGACCAGCAGTTTGTACTGAAAGCCAGTCTGGTGAAAAGCGGAGACATGAGCATCAGTATTGATGACAGACAAGTAGGGTCTGCAATGGCTCCGGGATTGTTTTCCACTACCCTGGATCCGGACAGGGTGAGAATAGGCCATGACAATATGGGTTCCGACCAGGTAGGTACCTATCCAGATAGGTTTTACTTCAGGGGAAGAATGAACAGCCGTAGTTCACACCTCAACCTGAAAGTGCCGGCCGCCGCTGACACTGACGAAAATACTGCAGGGGTCGACCAGGTAGCCTCGGCTGGATCGGCTGGATCGGTGACCATCAAGATGGGTGTAATCCAGCATGAAATGAAATTTGATAAACCTACATTTACGGTGAAAGCGGGACAACAGGTGACCATAGACTTTGTCAATGACGATTTTATGCAGCACAATCTGCTGATCGGCAAATCGGGCAGTCTGGAAACCATAGGCAAAGCCGCAGATGAACTGGCCAGGGACCCCAAGGGCATGGAAATGAACTTTGTGCCCAAAATCCCTGAGGTGCTGGCATCAACACCTCTGGTAAACCCGGAAACCAGCGAGAGTCTGGTATTTACTGCTCCTTCCGAACCGGGTGAATACCCCTACCTGTGTACCGTGCCCGGGCATTGGAGGATCATGAATGGCATCATGATAGTAGAATAGTTTTTTTAACCAAACCCAAACCTATGTCTTTAGATATAAAATTAGGGGTTACGACCTGGCTGTGGACATCTCCGTTCGACTCCCAGTCAGTATCCCTTTTCCCGAAAATCAGCAAGATGGGCTACGATGCTGTAGAAATACCGGTAGAAGACCCCTCCCTGATAGATACCAGGAAAGTCAAACAGGCCCTGGCAGACAATGGACTTTCGCCCATCATCTGCGGTGCTTTCGGTCCCGGAAGAGACCTTACCCATGAAGATCCCTCCTTCCATCAGACAAGCTTTGACTATATCCGGCAATGCCTGGACATCAGTGCAGAGCTGGGAGCATCCTTCGTGGCCGGTCCCATGTATTCGGCCGTAGGAAAAGCCAGGTTGGTATCGCCGGAGCAGAAAAAGGTGGAATGGGACCGGGCGGTCACCAACCTCTATGAAGTATGCCAAATGGCTGAAGCCGCAGGCCAGGAAATTGCGCTGGAGGCCTTGAACCGCTTTGAAACCGACCTGATCAACACCACTGCCGATCTGATGCAGCTCATTGCCGACATCAACCATCCTGCAGCCAAAGTATTGCTGGATGGTTTTCACATGAACATAGAAGAGCCTGATATTGAAAAAGCCATTGAGCAGGCTGGAGAGAAGCTGATCCATGTGCAGGTATCCGAGAATTACCGGGGCACTCCTGGTACCGGGCAGACCCGCTGGGACGCTTACAAGCGGGGGCTGGAAAAGGTAAATTATACCGGTACGGTCACCATCGAGAGTTTCACGCCGGAGATCAAAGAGCTGGCGGGAGCAGTATGTATCTGGCGTCCTCTGGCCGAAAGCCAGGATGCCTTTGCTGCCGATGGTTACAAATTTCTCAAGTCCTGGGCAGCTTCCTGAATCGAATCCATTACATAACCATAAATTTATTTTGACATGAGCGATAAGAAACTAAACGTGGCCATCATAGGCCTGGGCTTTGGTGCTGAATTTATACCCATCTACCAAAAACATCCACTGGCCAATATGTATGCGATATGCCAGAGAAATGAAGAAAAGCTGAACGAAATCGGAGATGCTTTTGGCATAGAAAAACGGTACAGCGATTATGATGAATTGTTAAAGGACCCGGATATTGATGCCGTACATATCAATACTCCCATTCAGGCACATGCCGAGCAATCCCTGAAAGCCCTGAGGGCAGGGAAACACGTGGCTTGTACCGTACCTATGGCTACTACAGTAGCCGAATGCCGGCAGATTGTGGAAGAAACCGAAAAGTCCGGACTCACTTACATGATGATGGAAACCGTCATTTACAGCCGGGAATTTCTTTTTGTCAAAGAGATGTATGAAAAAGGTGAAATGGGCAAGCTTCAGTTTCTTCGTGCAAGCCACCAGCAGGAGATGGCCGGCTGGCCCGGATACTGGGAAGGCCTACCTCCCATGCATTATGCCACGCACTGCGTAGGGCCTGTACTCGCTCTGCCCAAGGGTCAGGCAGAATATGTTTCCTGTTTCGGCTCCGGAAGGATAGACGAAAACCTGATAGAAAAATACGGGTCCCCCTTTGCCATTGAGACCTGCCATATCAAGCTAAAGGACTCAGATCTATCGGCAGAGGTAACCCGCTCCCTTTTCAATACTGCCAGGCAATACCGGGAGAGTTTTGATGCCTATGGCTCAGAAAAATCATTTGAATGGACGCTGATCGAACATGAAGACAGCGTGATACATACCGGTGAGCAACCCGAAAGGGTTAAAATTCCCGATTACGGCCACCTGTTGCCTGAGGAAATCGCCGGATTTACCCAGCAAGGCGTCTATGATTCTGATGAAAACCAGCACCTTTCCTTTATTCAGGGAGCAGGGCACGGGGGATCTCATCCACACCTGGTACATGAGTTTCTTACCGCATTAAATGAGAGCAGGGCACCCTATCCCGATGCCCGTCAATCTGCCAATATTACCTGTGTAGGCATCCTGGCCCATGAGTCGGCCATGAAGGGTGGCGAAATCATAAAATTGCCTGAATTTACTTTGAAAAGCTAAAGTGTAAAACCATCAAAAGGGGCCTGTGTATAGGATACCAGGCCTTTTTTGGTATTTGACTGAATAACTGCGCTTTGAAAAAAAGCTGCAAAATAGATTTACCTTTTCAAAGCGTCATACAAAATCTCCACAGGATGCCGGGCCTTTCTCCCGGTACCATCCGCGATCTGATGGCGGCAGCTGGTGCCCGGGGCGGCTATCAAGGTAGCTTCCTCGGCATCCCTTACCGCCGGAAACAATACCATTTCCCCTATCTGCATGCTCAGGGCATAATGCTCCTTTTCATAGCCAAATGATCCCGCCATACCGCAGCAACCGGAGGGAATCACCTTCACTTCGAAATTTTCCGGCAATTCCAGTATTTTTTTGGAATAATTGACAGAGGAAAGTGCCTTTTGATGGCAATGCCCATGGAGCCTGATCTGCTTTTTCTCATCAGTAAAATCCCGACTGTCAATATTTCCGGCAATAAATTCCTTGGCAAGAAACTCATCTATCATTTCGCAGTGAAACTTCAGGGATTTGGCCTTTTCCCGCAATGGTTTGCTCACCAGCCTTGGATATTCGTCCCTGAAACTGAGTATGGCCGAAGGCTCCAGACCCAGCAGGGGTCGGTCGGCATCTACAAGGTCAGCAAATATTCCTACGTTTTTATCTGCCATTTTCTGGGCATAGTCCAGCAATCCTTTTGACATGGCTCCCCTGCCACTTTCGGCATGGTCTACCATTTTCACTTCATAGCCCAAATGACGGAGCAGCTTGATGGCTTTGATACCTGTGGCCGTGTCGTTGTGGTTGGTGAATTCATCACAAAAAAAGTAGATTGTTTTGATGATTTCCTTTCCTTTCAACCGGCTATATTCCTTCTTATACCACTGCCGCAGGGATTGCCTGCTGATGGCAGGGAGATTGCGCTCCGGTGCTACATCGAGTAATTTTTTCAATCCTGCCCCCGTGGTCCCGTTAGACAGGAAAAAATTGGATATACCCGGAACCAGACTTCCCAAACCGTTCAATTTATTGATATAGGCAAAGGCTCTGGATCTAAGGGGTACTCCATTGGATTTGTGGTACTGGTACTGAAATTCCGCTTTGAGAGTAGCCATGTCTACGTTGGAAGGGCACTCAGAGGTGCAGCCTTTGCAGGACAGGCAGAGGTCCATCACCTCTTTTATTTCGGGATGATCAAAAGGGTTGGATTTATTGCTCCTGGTCAAAAACTCCCGCAAGGTATTTGCCCGTCCACGGGTCGTGTCCTTTTCATAGCGGCTGGCCTGGTAGCTGGGGCACATGGTCCCGCCGCCCGAATTGGGCAACTTCCGGCAATCACCGGAACCGTTGCATTTTTCAGCCATGCGCAGGATCCCGCCTACAGCACTGAAATCAAACTTGGTTTGGTGTTCGGGAGTTACCATATCGGGCTCGTACCGCAGGGAGGTATTCATCGGTGGTGCATCAACTATCTTACCGGGATTAAAAATTCCCCTGGGATCCCATGCGGCTTTCACCCTTTTGAAAAGCTCATAATTCTCCTGCCCTACCATCATGGGAATGAAGGCAGCCCGCACCCTTCCATCTCCGTGTTCTCCGCTGAGGGAGCCATGGTATTTTTTGACCAGTTTGGCGCTGGCTTCACTGATTTGATAAAACTCCTCAACATCCTTGGCCTTTTTAAGGTCCAGGATAGGCCTGAGGTGGATCTCTCCTGCCCCTGCATGGGCGTAATACACCGGCTCCTGCCCGAAATCCTTCATGATTTCGGCAAATTCATCAATATAATTGGCCAGATCGTTTATATCCACCGCTGTATCCTCTATACAGGCCACAGCTTTTTTATCGCCTGGTATATTGGCCAGCAGGCCCAACCCTGCACTTCTGAGCTCCCAGGCACTGCTGGTCCGTTCCGGCCCAATAACCGGATAGGCATATCCCAGTCCAGCGTTTTTGAGCGCATCCACAAATACCAGGCCCTGTTCCCGTGCTTCAGCTATGGATTTCCCTCTAAACTCCACCATCAGGATAGCCTTGGGATCTCCCTCAACAAAATCCCGGTTTTTGCTTTGCTCCACATTCTCCTTGGTGCAATCCAGAATGATTTTGTCCATCAATTCCACCGCTGTGGGAGCCTGTTTCATGGCTACCTGCGCGGCTTTCATACTGTCATGTATGCTGTCAAAATGTGCCGCAACGACGATATCATAGGGGTCTGGCAGTGGATCCAGATGGATCTTTATTTCCGTAGTGATGGCCAGCGTACCTTCGGAACCACACAGTAACTTACAAAAATCAAAAGGAGCATCACCTCCGGCAAAGATTTCTGATTTCAGGAGATAATCGACTGCATACCCGGTATTCCTACGGTGTATGCTGGGTTTTGGAAAATGCTCCCTGATGTTTTTTTGCGTTTCCGGTTTACTGAGTTCGTCCCGAATATGCCGGTACAAGGCACCCTCCATGTTTTCCTGCCGGCATTTCAGATCAAAATCTGAAGCGCTCAGAGATTGAAAGTTTGCCTCCGAGCCATCGCTGAGAAGTACATTGAGTTCGAGTACATGCTCCCGGGTACTGCCGTAGACAATGGAGGTGGTACCACAACTGTTGTTCCCCACCATGCCACCGATCATCGCACGGGAGGCTGTACTGGTAATGGGACTGAAAAAATATCCGTGATCCTTCAGGAAATTGTTCAGTTCATTACGTACTACGCCCGGCTGAACGCGGATCCAGCCTTCATTCTTGTTGAACTCGATGACCTTATTCAAATATTTGGAAACATCCACTACGATGCCTTCACCTACACACTGCCCGGCCAGGGAGGTTCCTGCAGTGCGCGGGATCAGCGAGGTACCGTTTTCCGTAGCAAATCGGATCAGTTTTTTGATATCGGAGGTATTTTTCGGCAGGGCCACGGCGAGCGGAAGAGAGCGATAAACAGAAGCATCCGTCGCATAAAGGGTTTTCATCAGGCTATCAAAATGCAGCTCACCATCCAGCTCTGAGGATAGCTGAGATAAAAGTAAATTAAAGTCCTTGGTTTGATTACTCATGGTTCAAAAATATAACAGTTAAGGCTAGAAATGAACTCCACACCGGGATTTTATTTCAGAATAAGTAGCCTCCATTCAAATATGGTTTCTATTTTTGGATATCCTGAATCTTAGCTTTTCATGAATACGAAGAATGATGTTGTTAAAAAATCCGCCAGACCAGGCACAAATTGAATATTTACGAAAAACGGGCATATTGCACCCGGATGAGGGGCTAATCAGCAGTGAGAAAGCCGGTGAAGGGAACATGAATGTTACCCTAAAAATAAATACCGAAAAAAGGTCTATCGTTTTGAAGCAATCCAGGGATTATGTAGTCAAATATCCGCAGGTACCTGCCCCCAGAGAACGAACAGGTATAGAATATGCCTATTACAAGGTCCTTTCCAAAAATAAACTCCTGGCAGGCTATTCACCCAAAATTCTTGCCTTTGACCAGTCCAACTGGCTGATGGCCATGGAATTTCTGCAAAATGGAAAAGATTACCTCTCTATCTATAAACAACCTGAATTATTGGACGTGGAGCAGGTAAATGATTTACTCCTCTACCTCAAAAACCTTCACCAGATCGCCCCGGCAGATTTTCCTGAAAACCGGGCCATGCGCGAACTCAACCACCAACATATTTTTGTACTCCCCTACCAGAAGGATAACGGTTTCGACTTGGATCAAGTCCAACCAGGCCTGCAGGACTTGTCTGAGATCATCAAAAAAGATAAAGCTCTGCTGAAAAAAATTGACCTGCTGGGAGAGAGGTACCTGGGGCCGGGCACCTGCCTGATCCACGGTGACTTTTACCCCGGAAGCTGGTTACAAACGGCCAGGGGGATGAAAGTCATAGATGCAGAATTTGCCTTTATGGGAGACCCGGAATTTGATCTGGGAGTAATGCTTGCGCATTTAAAGATGGCCGTTTTCCGGGATGACACAATCGATAAAATCATCGGGTCCTATCCATTAAACAGCCATCTCCTTGCTCAGTATACGGGCGTGGAAATATTACGGCGCATATTTGGATTGGCCCAGTTGCCCTTATCCCTTTCACTGGCCGAAAAAGAAACACTCGGCCAACATGCCATTCATCTCCTCATCAATGAAAAATTTTAACCCCTTCTTTTTCCTTTTCTTGTGTTATTGTATTGGTGCTTGCAGCACAGACCGGCAAGCACAGGAAAAGCCCCTAAAGCCAAAAGAATCCCCTGTACCTTTACTAATCGAAAAGGATGAACTTGAAGACAGGGTAAAAGGCATGCTGATCGGAAGCGCTATCGGTGATGCCATGGGAGCACCGACTGAAATGTGGAGCAGAGAGGAGATCAAGCTCGAATACGGCTGGGTCAGCCAATTGGAGGATATGGTCAGGGAGGTTTCTCCGGAGGGGACCTGGAAGGTCAATTTGCCCGCAGGAGGAACTACCGATGATACCCGCTGGAAAAAGCTGGTCTTCGAGTACCTGCAAAAGCAAGACGAACTCACTCTTGATCCCTTGCAGTTTTCCGCACATGTTCTGGCGGAATATGAACGGTATTTTGAGGATTTCAAAAAACTGCGACCAGATCAAACCGAATCCCTGGAGTATGCCAATCTCCGGGTACTTTGGTTGCAGGAATGGTATAAAGTGTCCCTGGCCTTGCAGGAAGATGACCTGATGGCCTATCAGCAGGCACTGGGCAAATTTTATGGAGGAGAAATGGTTTGTGCGGGCTTGCTATATGCGCCTGCAATTGGTCTACTGTATCCCGGACAGCCGGAAATGGCCTATGAACAGGCCTTTAACCTGAGCCTTTATGATTTGGGCTATGCCAGGGATATCAGTGCTTTGTCGGCGGCCATGACTGCAGCAGCCATGACGGCGGAGAACAGCCCGGAAAAGGTGCTGGAAATCCTGCGTAGCGTGGATCCCGAAGGCTATTTTAAGAGCCGTCTGGTGGGCAGGAGCAGCTATCGCATCCTGAAAACCGCCCAGTCGATTGTGGAGAAAGTAAAATCCAGTCTACAGATTGATAATGCACCGGAGGGTGGAAACCCGGCTACAAGCGAAAACATGCAACTTGCCTTTGCACTTTTGGACCAACACTTACAAGACATGCCTTTTCATGCCGGAGAAATTCACCTGCAGGTACTGACGGCCATGTTGTTTTGCGATTTTGATTTCGAGAATACACTTATTTTCCTGGTCAATTTTGGGCGGGACAATGATACTACGGCTGCAGTGGCGGGAGCCATCCTGGGAGCTTTCCATGGGTTTGAAAAACTGCCCGAGACCATGAAAAGTCAGGTCATCGGGGTAAATAAAAACCAATTGGGAATTGACCTTACCGGATTGGCAGAAAAGCAGGTCGCACATATTTTAGCGCTTTACGGAGTGAAATGATATTTTCCCACCGGTTATTTGATGAACCCTTCTAAAGGTAATGCCCTAAGGACCAAATTTCTATTGAACGAAAATCTCAACCATTCGACTTCACTACAAATATCCTGAAATTTCGAAGCTGCTTTGCAAAAAACCAACGATAGTAATTATTTTTTAAAGATTTATATTTTTTTAAATTATTTACTAATATTTTTTGTTTTGATTATATAAAATTTAGAAAACCATTAATTTGGATAATTATTTATTAATATGCCATTATCTCTAAAATTCATTAATAAAAATAATTCAACCTTTTTCGGTACTGTAAGGGAAAGAGTAGATGAATATTTTGATACCAATGCCATCTCGAAGGGGGCCAATCGAAAAATGGTATTCAAAACAGTCACCTATCTGGTATCTTTTGTAGCCTTGTACCTTTTCATTTTACTGGAATTATTTCCTTCATGGGTATCGTTGTTGCTGGCAATTGCTTTAGGTATGAATATGGCATTTATCGGTTTTAATATTTGCCATGATGCACTGCATGGTTCCTATTCTTCAAAACAATGGGTCAATGGGGCCTTGGGATTTACTTTTAATCTTATCGGTGCAAACGTGTACGTCTGGAAAATAACCCACAATAAAATCCACCATACCTACACCAATATTGTAGGGCATGACGGGGATCTTGAAGTAGCCCCCGGCATTGTCCGGGTTTCTCCTGAGGAGCGGCATTATTTCATTCACAGGTTTCAACATATCTATGCCTTCTTTCTGTACGCACTTGCTTCAATATCCTGGTTCTTCCGGAAAGATTATAAAAAGTTTTTTCAGAAGCGAATTGGAAAACACCAAAACAAACACCCAAGAATTGAATACTTTAATTTGTTCTTCTATAAGCTCATCTACTACACGTTGTTTATCATTCTTCCGCTGGTTTTAATGAAAATAAGCTGGTGGCAGTTTCTGCTAGGTTTCCTGGCAATGAATTTTGCCGAGGGTCTGGTATTGGGACTGGTCTTCCAATTGGCTCATCTGGTGGAACAAACCGAATTTCCCAATCCCCGGTCTGGTGAAAATATTGAAGAATCCTGGGCAGAACATCAAATGAAGACTACTGCTAACTTTGCCCGCCATAGTCGTCTGACCAGCTTTTTGTGCGGAGGCTTAAACTTACAGGTAGAGCACCACCTTTTTCCGAAGATTTGTCACATTCATTATCCTCAGATTTCAGGAATAGTCAAAAAAACAGCTCTTGAATTTGGTTTGCCCTATCACGAAAACAAAAGTTTTGGAATTGCCCTTAAATCCCATTACAGGTTTCTGAAAAGTGCTGGAAAAAAATGAGGTTGTCTGCCATGCAAACAACCTCATTTATTTCGCAATCAGCGCATCTCTAAATGCGCAGCAGCAGTTTACTTTTTACGTTTTTTACCTAAAATACTATTTACAAGGGTATGTTTCAGGATCTACCTGCTGCCTGATCGGATCAATAACCGGGATTTTGTTCCAGCCCCGGTTCTACCCTCAGGCTGTTTTCATGAAAAGGCCACCTGTAGTTGTGTGGCTGAAAAGAACGGTCTTCTATCTTAAGGGAGACCATTTCCCCATCCTCCATTCTGGTATGTCCCAGTGCCGGCTGATTCAATACCTCATCGGCTATTTCCCAGCGAATGATATCCTCATATCTCAAACCTTCTCCGGCAAATTCAATTCTTCTCTCATTCCGGATCAATCGAATCCAATCTTCCTGGCTGAAGTTGGCATATTCCGGACCGGTGACATCAGCTACCGACATGTCCAGCCCTGCTCGTTGCCTTACCATATTGATCGATTCCAGTGCTAAATCATCGATATCATTCATCATGATTTTTGCTTCTGCATAGCTGAGCAGTACTTCTGCGTAACGAAGCAAGCCGAAGTCAAAATTACCCCCTGATCGGAAAGCATCTGCCTCAGAGACATATTTCTTAAACCAATAGCCTGATTTGCTTGCCCGCTGATTTTCGAAATACATGGGGTTATTGGCATTGTATATGTCGATGGGTTCTCCATAAAAGTCATCTCCGTGTCCCATGATAGATTGCTCATACCTGGGGTCACGGTTGAGATTTGGATTGAGTTCATACTCTTCCTCTGTATGCAGCGGGCATTCGGAGATAGGTCTGCCCTGCAAGGTCCAATACGAATCTACCAAAGATTTCAAAGGAACCACATAAGATTGGCCGTTTCCTGTACGGTAGTGTGGACCAAGGTCCCTGAAGGAATTGGTGGCCCGGTTGCCATGACTCTGCCGGTCGAAATGCACAATTACTTCGTTATTGGTAGAGGCACCCTCATATTGAAACAAATCTCCGTAATCAGGATAAAGGGAATATTTGTTACTGTCCATGATTTCCTTTGCCAGCCGCGCCGCCAGTTCATAACGCTCGTTGTATAACGCATAACGCATGGTCATTGCCTTGAACGAGTAGCGGTTAAACATGTACTTGTCTGAGGTATATTCGTCGGGTGGTAGTCTGGAAGCAATATCGTCTGCCAACGGAAACAACTCATCCAGTATCTCCTCTTTTGGCGTGATGGGCTGTAATGCATCAACAAGGTCCGCGGGCTGCAGGTGGAAGGGCACATCGCCCCAGCGAAATGTCAGCTTAAAGTAATGCCAGACCCGCAGGGCTTCCAGAATACTTTTGTATTTCGTGCGCACAGCTTCATCTTCCACATACGGAATATCTGCATTGGCGACAAAGGTATTGAGTCTTCCCAGATGCTTCATCTGCAACTCATAATAATACAGAAATGCCTGTGTTGTGCTGTTGATGTTGCCATTGGCAATACGCTGGTGGTGGTGTCCATCCACCCGGCTGTAGGCATTGTCAGATTTACCTTCTTCCATGTAAAATAGCGTCTGGTGTACGCCTGGATTGGTAAAAACGTCCAGATAACTACTGTAAACCACCCTCCTGAGGTCTTCTTCGTCGTTGAAAAACTCCACAAAGGATGTAGCAGTAGGATCCGTCTTGTCCAGCAGCTCGACGCAACCGGTAAGACTGCTTCCTGCAAGTAATATAATGATCAATAATTTCTTCATGATTTCCTTTTTTTTAATTAATGGTGGCTTTAACCCCTAAACTAAATGTTCCCATTCTTGGATAATTGCCGTTACCTCCATCTCTCTCAGGCTCCAGCCCTTCCCAATTTGTGATGGTGATTGCATCCTGAGCATTGAAGTAAATCCTGACACTATTGATATTTCGTCCTATTCTTGGAATGGTATATCCTACCTGAAGCATTTTCACCCGGAAGAATGCGGCATTGCTTAACCACACATCACTCAAAACCGCATTGGGGCTGGTGCCGGTCCACACCCTTGGGAACCTGCTGTTTGGGGTCTCCGGAGTCCACCGGTTTTCCATGTAATAAGACCTGGGAGCACCGAGATTATTGTTTACACCGTCCATCAAAACCGGATATCCCTCCAATCCATTGAGTCTGCCCAATCTTTCGCCTACACCCTGTCCAAGAAAACTAAAATCCCAACGCCTGAAGCCCAGATTAAAGTTGATGGAATAATTCATGTGGGGGAAGGGGTCTCCCAGATTCCTTTTGTCTTCGTCATTGATGACGCCGTCACCGTTCTGGTCTACGTACCTGATATCTCCCGGATAGGTATTGGGTAGCTTTGCATCTGCAGCATCCACCTCTTCCCAGGACTGGAAATAGCCATCACTCTCATATCCAAAGTAGTTGTCAATGGCGATACCCTCATACCAAATCATATCCTGATTGTCCTTAAAAATCAAGGTATCCGCCCTGCTGTACCCGGCTTTCAATACGCGGTTTTGGTTGTCAAAAAACATACCACCAATACTGTAATCTACCTCTCCTACCCGATCTGCGTAATTGGCCGATAATTCAAAGCCCTTGTTTTCCACCTCACCGATATTCACCGAAGAAGTCAGGTAATAGGAACCTGTCAGTGGAGGAACCGGAAAGTCCGAGTAGATAAGATCGTAGGAATACTTGTGGTAGTATTCAGCCGTAAAATTTAATTTATTGTTTAACGTAGTCAGGTCAACGGCAAAATTGTATTGCCTTTGCTTTTCCCAGCTAAAATCCGGATTGGGCACCCGCATGGTCCAGCCCCAGGTATTCACCACCTCTTGCCAGAGGTAGGGAGCGACGTTTTCGTTTCCGATCAAACCCAGTGAAGCTCTGAATTTAAGACTGTTAATAGAGCCGGAACTGATCAGACCACTCATAAATGACTCGTTATGGACGTTCCAGGCGAATGCACCGGATGGGAAAAACCCCCACCTGTTTCCCGGCGCAAACTTACTACTTCCATCTGCCCTGGCTGTTCCTTCCAGCAGATACCGGTTATCAAAGGAATAATTTACCTTGGCAAAGAAAGAAGCTTTGGAAAATTCCCGGTAGTCTGTGTAGGTGTTGTTCATGATCTCGGTTCCTCCCAAAATATAGATTTTGTCCTGACCAGCCCGCAGGTCATTTTCATAGTTGATCATGGCCCGGGCCGTAATCTGGCTTTGACTGACTCCCTGCGATGCACCTACCGAATTGCCCCAAATCTCAACAGGCTTGCCATCTCCGTCAAAAAACTTGTAGGTCAATCTTTTGTATTTTTCAGCAGACTTATTGATGAGATAGGAAACGTTTCCTTCTATGCTCAGTTTGTCGTTGATAAAATACTTGGGCCGCAGGTTGATGGTGCTTCTGTCGTGCAGCGCATTCCAGGATCCGCCATGATTGATTGAGGCCAGTGGATTGATATTGTTGTGCAGGATATAGTTGTCCTGAAGCTCTGAATCATAGAAAATCTGTTGGGTAGGATTCATCCTCCAGGCCTGCTGGTACAATCCATGGCCATTGGTGTTGGCATTTAGCCGGTCTACCTGCAAACGATGGGCATAAAAATCTGCCTGAAGTACAAATTTGTCAGCTATATTGATGTTTGTATTAAATCTTGCCGAAAATTTCTCAGATCCCTCAAGGCGGTTCATGCCATTTTCATTCAGGTATCCCAGCATCAGGTTAAAAGTACCTACGCCTCCCCCACCGGAGATACTCGCAGAGGTATTGTGTGAATAAGACTGCCGTTGCATTACTGATCCCAGCCAGTCTGTATTCGTATAGTTGCCATTTTCGGCTGCCACAATATCTTCTTCTGAAAACAACTCTGATTGTCCCTGGTGGCTCCTGGCCTCGTTATTCAATCGCATATAGTCCGCAGATCCTACAAAATCGGGCAAATCTATGGGGTTGTGCAAGGCCGCCCAGGAGTGCAGGTTGACCCTGAATTGTCCGGTAGTTCCTCTTTCCGTTTCGATGATGATAACGCCGTTGGCTCCCCGTGAACCATAAAGTGCGGCCGATGCTGCATCTTTCAATACCGTAATATTCTTCACCTGATTCGGGTCAATATCGGTAAGCGATTGTTCCATGCCATCGATAATGACCAGTGGCGACGCGTTTTGCAGTGTACTTATACCACGGATGGATATGGTACCCGGCACACTACCAGGCAGGTTATTGCCCTGCATCAGGGTAACTCCCGGAATGGTACCGCTAAAAGCTTCTTCCAATTTGAAAATGGGGCGACTTTTGATCAAATCCATATCCAACTCCTCCACGGATGAAGCCAGGTGCTGCCGCTCTACTTCGCTAAATCCTACCACCACTACTTCATTGAGGTCCATGCTGTCCTCCTGTAGTGTGACGTTGATTTCGCTGGTGCCCTCTGTAGCGATTTCCTTACCCTTAAATCCCACCATATTGAAAATCAGGGTGGCTTTACCACTTACTGCTATCTCATAGGATCCGTCCAGGTCGGTAGTAGTACCTACCGTCGAACCCTTGATCAAAACCAAAACGGACGGTATGGGTTCGCCGGATTCATCTGTCACTATACCGGTAATGGTCCTCTGCTGCCCATAGGCCTGAGCCATGGAGAAAAGGAGCATCAACAGTAAAAACATTCTATTTTTAAACATCATTTAAATTTGTTTTTAGTAAAACTTTTATAACCAAATATTTTCTAATTTAAATTATTAGAGAATGAATGAAATGGACGATAGGGTACTTCTACCCCATATTTTTCTATTTGAGAATGAGATTGACATTATTTCATCCGGATACCTCCTTTCTAAATTACAAACGACTGATAGCTAAGTACAAATGGGGCAATTTTAACAATAAAATGGCCGTTTTAAAGGTAAGTAAAAAACCAATTCTGAAAAATCCAATTATAATAAATATTCGAAAATTTACAATAAACTAATTTTGAATTGTAAATTTTATTTAGGGTCTGCTTAGAAAATAAAAAAGTGACGTTTTAGCGGTTTTTAGAGGTTTTTTTCACAAATTAAGGGTGTATAAGTGCAAGTAACTATGCGAAAGACCACCAAAAGGCGTGCACCACGCAGCGAATATACCAGCCCAAACCAGCTTTCTCTTTCAGGATTTGAGACACCATTCTATAACCAACTGGCCCCATCCAACCGTTGGGTGGTACTCAGTAAGCAGATTCCCTGGGATGATCTGGTCAACATGTATAGCAAACGAAACCCGCCTAAAGCAACCGGAAGGCCTGCCCTGAATCCAAGAGTCTTGATCGGAG
>NZ_FRCY01000020.1 GCF_900143075.1 Cyclobacterium lianum
CCTTCCCGACGCGTCGGGACAGGCATTATATTATTTTGTCTTTCTTTCAATCAAAGAAAAGACCAATTTTCTACTTTTCATTTTTTTTAAATATTTTTCTCTCGAGATGGCCTCGGCTTTGGTTTCAAAAGCTTCAGTATGTACCAATTTCCATGGCTGTTTTCTTGCCGTATACCCCTTATGAGGTTTGTTGTGTTTGCTTAGTCTTTCTACAGGGTCTTGCGAAGAACCTATATAAAAAGATCCATCATTTTCTGATTCTAATATGTAGATATAATGGGTCATAAACAAAAAAGCCCCGGTATCCCAGGGCTTTAAGCGGAATGGACGGGACTCGAACCCGCGACCTCCTGCGTGACAGGCAGGCATTCTAACCAGCTGAACTACCACTCCATTGTTTTATATTTCAAAGTTCGAACCGGCGACCTTCCCGACGGGTCGGGACAGGCATTCTAACCAGCTGAACTACCACTCCAAATTTTGTCTTTTCTGTACTTCTCTTTTGAAGTGATGCAAAGGTAGGTTTTTGTTTTTTTTCTCACAAGGGCAATAGTAAAAAAATGTAACCTTTCCGTTTATTACTTTCATTTTCAATGAGATTGATTTTTCGATTTTGTCACCAGTAAAAACCTGGCGCTAGTAAAATACCCTCTGGAAGGATAGCAGGCCGCAGAGAAGGGCGTTTTTAGCTTTCGGGCAACATGTTAACATTTATTGTTATCTTGTATCTGAGGTCAGGAACTGAAACATGAATTGTTTGTAGCTTACCCATACATTGTTATTGTTACATTAAAAACGAATGGCTTGTGAAAGAATCTGTTTTGCATCAGGAAAGCCGCATGCTAAAAGGCCTGCAGGAATACCTTCGCGAATTTGTATATGGCGGGATCGACGGTGCAGTGACCACCTTCGCCGTAGTCGCAGGGGCTGTGGGTGCCGGACTGGACCCACTGATTATTATCATTCTCGGCTTTGCAAATCTCTTTGCGGATGGTTTGTCCATGTCTATCGGTGCTTATCTCTCTTCCAAATCTGAAAAAGAAAATTACCGCAAACACAAACGCATTGAGTATTGGGAAGTTGAGCATTTGCCCGGAAAAGAAAGAGAAGAAATAGAGGAAATATACCGGCAAAAGGGATTCGAAGGTGATTTGCTGCAACAAGTAGTGGACGTAATTGTCTCCGACAAAGACAGGTGGGTAAATGAAATGATGAAAGATGAACTCAATATGATGGAGGAAAGCAAAAGTCCATTTAAAATTGGCCTGGCCACCTTGATTTCTTTTATTATCGTCGGGTTTATTCCGCTTACCGTTTACGTTTGGGATTATTTTTATCCTGCCTCATTTGATGTGTTTTTTTGGACCTGCCTCCTGACTGGCGTCGCATTTTTGGTGGTCGGAACACTAAAGAGTTGGGCAAACCAAACCGGGATACTCAAAAGCCTACTCGAAACGCTATCTCTGGGACTGGTAGCCGCTTTGGTGGCCTACTATGTCGGTGATTTTCTGGAGGCTTTTCTGCTGCAATAAAAAAAGGAGCCAATGACCTTCAGAGACTCCGTTATGGGTTTATTTTAACTGACCGCAGCTATTTTTTTGCAAATACTGAGTAAGTATTGAATGAAATATAATTTTAAACTTAGTAAAAAGAAACGTAAGCACAATATCTCGGTAACATAATATTTACAAAAAAATTGATAAAGAAATTTTATTGGTAAATAATAGAAAAAATGAAATTTTATTTTTACAAATACCGAGATACAACCATCTTTAAATGTTAAAAATACATTTAAACAAGTTCATTGCCGATAGAGCGACAGCTTAAAATGCAGAAATGTTTGGCGCTGTATTGAGTAGAGACCATGACCTGCCAGTACCAAAACCATACCTATTAGGTTCCGGCTGAGTTTGCGCAGCAAACCATTGAGTAAACCAGAAAAAAGGTTTCCTGGGAATTTTCGCTACCCTTGATGTGAAAATGATCAGGCATATGATTACTTGCCAGAATTGGTAATTTCAAAACCTACGATATATTTAGGTGAATTCGGGACGACTAATCCGCAATATACCCCAGTTTGGTAAGGAAAGCTGTTGTTTCCTTTATGGTCTGCCGATAAATTTCCTGATTTTTAAAATTGAAAAAGCCATGCCCTTCTCCCTCATACAGTATCAACTCACAATAACTTCCAACCTTTTCCATGACCGTTTTATAATACTCCGCCGTGACTACAGGGATTAATCTGTCTGCTGTGCCTAAAAATAAGAGGGTGGGGGGTGCACCCTGCAAAATATTGTGGAGTGGAGAAAATTCCTTGTACCTTGAACCTATTCTCTCGTATCCGTAACCGCCCGGACCATTGTCAATGACTGGATTAAAAAGTACCAGGGCAGCCGGTTTACTGCTTATTTCCCAATCTTCCGGTGAGTCAAATCCGGATACAAGTGCTGTAGCTGCTGCCAGGTGTCCACCTGCAGATCCACCTGAGGCGATAATTTTTGAACTGTCTATTCCAAATCGCTCAGCGTGTATTTTGAGATACCTAATAGCCGATTTGGCATCTTCCAGGGCCTGAAACGGGTCGGTCTGGTGGCGTGAACGAACCCTGTAATCTGCCAAAACGGTAACCATGCCCTTCCTGGCAAAATATTTTGCATGGGGCCTGAATTGCTCAGTTGAGCCGCCATTCCATCCTCCTCCGAAAAAAAATACCATGGCCGGCCTTAAAGGCTGGGTATCCTCAGGAACATAAAGCTCCAGGCTCAGGCTGTCTGAAGAAGCGATTTTGTATATTTCTTTGCGTGTATCCTGTGCATAAGCAATCAAGACGGTAGACAATAAGGTCAGGAACGAGGCTATGGCCCGGGAATAAATGCTTTTAAGAATCATGTGATAATGGTTTGGAACTTTATTCCCTGTTGTTTGATCTGCCCAAGTGCCTCTGCGGCTTTTTCTATTCCGTGCGCTATTCTGATGTCAAAAAGTTTTTTTGTCGACACCAGGCTGTCGCCAAGGAAATCGGGGTCAGGCTGGATAACGATGGTTTTAAAGGTTTTAAGTTGCTCAGAAGTTCTTTTTCTGAGCTTGTAGTCATAATTATAAATGAGACGGTCCTCACCCAGCTGATCAAGGATGTCGTTTATTCTTAAATATTCTCTGATATCGTTGTTGAATATCTCATTCAAGCTGATATCTGTCAGCGCCCTCAATGCGATTTGTGCAATATTGGCGTCTTGGTAATTGCCCGGTACAGGCTCATGTGCATTACAATTGATGATCAATAGCGTATAGTCATGCTCAGGATCCCGGTTAATGTCCTTCAAAACATCGCCTAGAGGCGACACATTTTTGATGCCTCCGTCTATAAGTTGGTCCAACCGTCCCCGGCTGGTATGAATCTCCGGCACGGGTGCCCAAATAAGTGGTATAGCTGAGGAAGCGAGAACGCCTTTTTGAAAATCCTCGTCTGATGAAAATTCCTGGCTTTCTACCGCATGGTACCTGCCATCATTTAGGGAAACAAAACCGCAACGGAACAAGCTATCTTTAACATTTTCTCGCCTCAAATGTTGCCGTAGCTTCTTTTCCAACGGACTGTTATCTGCCAGGGCTTTAAAGTCACTAAAATTTGAAGTGAAAGTTTCAGCTGCCTGATCGAGTGTTTTATGCAGAAACTCGCTCTGTTTTCTTTTGGAAAACAAAAGCGGCAGGATTTGCCAAACCGATAGGTCTGGTTTCACATCCGGCAAAAATCTGTCGATCAGAAAGGAGGGGTTGATTTTAAAAGTGACCATCTCGGAACTTGACCGGGTATCGATAAAATCTGAGGTATATATTTCTTCTACTCCGTTAGTACGCACCTTAGCCCAGATGTCACTCAACTCGTCAAATTGTCTACTGGCAATCAATGCTCCATTGAGTGATCCGACAGAGACCCCCGCTACAATATCAAAATTCAGGACTTCGCGGTCGCAGCCCAGTACATCCCAATTTTCCTTGATATAATTCAGCGCTCCAATCTGAAACGCTCCGTTGAATCCACCCCCGCTCAATACCAAAGCTAATTTTTTCATAGACTTTTATTTTCGTTAGGGATTCGTACCCTTACCTGAACCAATTTCTCTTTTGTATCTTTGGTTTCAATGAATTGATTTATACAACCTGAGATGCCATTTGGCAATCGTGGCTTTTCCCGGTACCTGATTGGACAGAAGTGGCATGGCTTATCATCGTTCCCGATCACCATGCCTGCCTGATAGTTGCACCCCTCGGTTTCATGCATTTCCATTGATCCGGGATCGCTCACACCGAACAGGTTTTTATAAGGGGAGAGCCATGGTTTAAGTTACAAGCTAACTTTGTATTTAACAATTATCGGATCTTCTTCGTCCGTTAAATGTTGAATGCTCTCCAGTAGCTCGTTTTCATATTTGCCGAAATAGGACCTGTCCAAGGCCATTTGCCAATCTTCCTGCCGCAGCAATTGATAAAAATATCCGTCCTTTGCATAGGTTTTGTTTCGCACCGTCAGCAGGGCTTCTTAAATCTTTTTCTTGCCGGATTCCGGATGAATATATACATCGTAAAAGGGAAATGTAGTAAGGTTATCGCTATCGAACTCCGGACTTCTTTTTATTCCATAAGCCATTATTTTAAATATTTCACCGCTCGTGGCTATATGACCGGTGTTAAAGGCATAATCCTGTGAGAGAAGAACCTTTTCAATAAATACCCCACCTTCCAGTTCAAAATCTGCCGGATCAATGCTTCTTTCTCCAAAGTCCAGGCTAGCCAGAACGGATAGGGCACCATCCCGGTACTGATAAATGCTGTCAGAAAGCCCGAAGTTCAGCAAATGGCCATCCTCTGTTTTTGCGAGCATTCCCGGATTCAGCTCTCCGCTGTAGGGCAAACTAAGTACTGGTAGGGTATTTGCTTTTGCAGATTGCAAATCTACAATATGGAAAATCTGTTCAGTTTCCTGACCGGTATGTTCGGTTGATATCAGGAATTTCTCCGGCGTTATCATTGAGATGGACGGCACAAAATCGAAGTCTCCGATGGGTATCTGCTGTAGAAATTCAAATTCCGGTAGCACATATTTTATAACCCTGCCACGGCCCGTATTGATATACATTTGATCCTTTTCTACCAGCAGCCCATGCAGGGCGGGATATTCCTCAGGACCATCACCTTTTCGGTTCCAACTCCTGATGTAATGCCCTTTCCAGTCGAAGGAATGTATGGACAGGTCGTTGTGGCATCTGCTGGCATAATACAGCTTGTCGCTGATCACCAACTCATAAATACTGCAAGAGAGGTTGATCAAGGTATCTTTGGGGGACTCCAGGGAAATAAATTCAACTTCTGAAACACAATCGTCGAAGGCAAACAGTGAGCTTTCGTCCAGTAAAATGCTTGCTCCTGGATCCGAATCAGCAGGTCTGGTTTGACACTGAAAGAAGATCCATCCGGGTGTCAAAATGATTATCAGCAGAATTGAAATTTTTTTAATGCGGTCCGGCCTGTACGATGCTTTCATCAACATGGTTTTTAAATTTTCTAAAATTCTCCCGAAATAGCTTCACCAGGCCGGATTTAGTATCTGAAAACTGGTTTTGATCCTTCCAGGTGTTTTCGGGAATCAATATGGCGGAAGGCACACCGGGACAGCTCAAAGGAATCTCCAATCCGAAATCTTCCTCCCTTCGAGTTTTCACGGCATCAAATTCACCATGATGTATGGCATCCAGAATAGCCCGGGTGTACTTTAGTTTTATTCTGGATCCTACCCCGTAGGCGCCTCCACTCCATCCGGTATTGACCAGCCATGCAGATACCTGGCTAGATTTCATTTTTTTGGCGAGGAGTTCCGCATAGCGGTTAGGGTGCCACATCATAAAGGCAGCGCCAAAGCAAGCACTGAAAGTGGCCTGTGGTTCCTTTATACCCATTTCGGTTCCGGCTACCTTGGCAGTATACCCTGAAATAAAATGATAACTGGCCTGTTCGGGACTGAGTTTGCTTACCGGCGGTAAGACACCAAAGGCATCGCAGGTCAAAAAAATGATGTTTTTTGGTAGCCCGGCCATACAGGGTATTTGGGTGTTGCTGATAAAATCAATAGGGTATGAAGCACGGGTGTTTTGCGTAATAGATGTATCCGTATAATCTACTTCCCTTGTTTCCGGGTCAAAGACCACGTTTTCCAGTACGGTTCCATATCGGATGGCATTGAAAATATCCGGCTCGTTTTCTTCGCTCAGGTCTATCGCTTTCGCATAGCATCCTCCTTCTATATTGAACACACCATCCTGGTGCCAGCAATGCTCATCGTCTCCAATGAGTTTTCGGTTTGGATCAGCACTCAATGTAGTCTTTCCTGTACCGGAAAGGCCAAAAAGCAAAGATACGTCACCTTCCCCACCTACATTTGCCGAACAATGCATGGGCAGTACATCCTTTAGCGGCATCAGGTAATTCATAATGGAAAAAATGCCTTTCTTCATTTCTCCGGCATATTCGGTCCCCAGAATCACCACCTCCTTTCTTTCCAGACTCAAGCCAATACTGGTCTTGGATGTCATGGTGGTGGTGTATTGATTGGCGGGAAAACTTCCTGCATTAAAAACTACATAATCCGGCTCTCCAAAAGACTTTAACGCTTGCCTGTCGGGCATGATCAACATGTTTTGCATGAACAAGGCATGATAAGCTTTGGTACAAATAATCCTGATCTTAAGTCGGTATCGGGGATCCCAGCCTGCAAAAGCGTCTACTACATAAAGGTGTTCTCTGGTATTGAGGTAATCAATGGCCCGCTCTCTGTTTACCATGAAGGTGTATTCGTCCATGCCAAAATTTACGGGGCCCCAGTCGATATTTTTCTCTGATGCAGGATGTCTGACAACCCGCTTGTCTCTGGGACTTCTTCCGGTCTTTTTTCCCGAATAAACCATCAGTGCTCCTTTGTCTGAGATAGCGGAGCCATTTTCCAATCTCAATGCAGATTCATACAAAATAGCTCGTTCGCTATTTCTTAAAAGGTTGCTGACCTCAATACCGTAAGCTTGCAAATTAAAATCCATAAATTATTTTGGTTTACCCAATCCGGAAAATGAAAATACAAGCTTATCTTTATATTTTCAAAGTATTAGCAAAAAGCCTGAAACAAATCAGGCTTTTTCTTTCTTTTTCGGTAGCTGAGATCCGCAGCGTTACATCCTGCCACGCAGCATTTGGTTCCAGTAAAGGTAGGGCAGGCCAAATTTTTTGAGCAGCCACATGGGGTACAGTTCTTTGCTGGTATCAAAAAGCTTGCTTAGCAAGGGGTCACTATCCCTTACATTGTCATATTTAAATTCAGCCAGGACCATTTTTCCGTAGCCAGTTACCAGAGGGCAGCTTGAATATCCCTCATATATCTTTTTTCCGAGCGTTTTGTCTTTAATCAGTTGGAGCAGATTGCCTGCCACCACAGGTGCCTGCTTGCGTATTGCGGCACCGGTCTTTGCCGTGGGAAGTGCGGCCACGTCTCCCAGGGCAAAGACTTCGGGATAGTCTGGATGTTGTAAGGTGTTGATGTCTACTTTTACCCATCCTTTTGAAGGGCCCTCCTGAAATGCGATTTTTGACTGCTGAATGAATTTTGGGGCTTCCTGGGGAGGCGCCAGGTGAAGCATGTCGTAGGGCATAACGATCTCCGTGTCCCTGACAAGCTCCTCATTGATGCTGTTGTCAGCGGTGCCTACACAGCTATTTATCCCGGATTGGGAATATTTAAAATGAATTTTTTTATTTTTCGGGTCAATTTTAATGGGAGTATAATAGGGTTTGAAATAGATGTCTCTATCCTGAATAATTTGATTGAGGGTCCTTGCAAAATCTTTTACCCCGAAAATAACCGTTCCCGGGGTCGCAAAAATAACGTTTGACCTGCTTCTCAGACCATTTTTTCTGAGATAGTCTTCTGCCAGATACATGATTTTTTGGGGAGCACCCCCACACTTGATGGGAGTGGCCGGCTGGGTAAATACGGCATTTCCTCCTTTAAAATTGCGCAGTACTTCCCAGGTATATTCCGGATCCACATAGTTTGAACAAACCCCGTCCTTTCCCAGGCTCTCTCTCAAACCTGCTATACCATCCAGATTCATGACCAAACCGGGCGCTACCACAAGGTATTCATATTCCATTTCTCCTGACTCTGCGGTATTGACTGTTTTTGCCACAGGGTCTATTGCGGTCGCCTTATCCCTGATCCAATCCACTCCTTTTGGTATATAATTTTTTTCCTCCCGGATCGTTTTTTTCATGTCGAAAGTGCCTGCTCCCACAAGCGTCCATGCAGGCTGGTAGTAGTGCTTTTCTGAAGGTTCTATGATACCAATTTGCAGGTTTTTATTTGCCCTTCTCAATCTGGCGGCTACCATAATCCCCGCCGTTCCTCCGCCGATTATTAAAATTTTGTATTTTTTCATGGGTATTTTTGGTTATAGGGTTTAAAAAAATAAAAAATAAACCAAAGGGTATGTAATAAACATCACAAACCCGGTTCAAAAAAATCGATGCACTGTCTATCCATGAAGCATCACATGCACGCAGCGAAGACAGATGTTGATGTTACAGGTGAAATAGCCAAAGCATCAAACCCTGGCAAGCTAACTGAAAACCTCTGTTGCCATTAAGCCGGAAATTTTAAAAAAAATAGCAGATAATCAGCCGGCATTTACGTCAGGGGATCCACTTGATGTGCTTGAAGTTAGGTTTTCGCTTTTGGAGAAAGGCATCCCGTCCCTCCTTGGCTTCTTCAGTCATGTAGGCCAGACGAGTAGCCTCCCCGGCAAATACCTGCTGACCTACCAATCCGTCGTCGGTGAGATTAAACGCAAATTTCAACATTTTGATGGACGTCGGAGATTTGGCCAGAATTTCCTGTGCCCATTCGTATGCAGTGCTTTCAAGGATTTCATGGGGCACAACGGCATTTACCATTCCCATATCAAAGGCCTCCTGAGCGGAATAGTTTCTGCCTAAAAAGAAAATTTCACGTGCTTTTTTCTGTCCCACCATCTTGGCCAGGTAGGCAGAGCCATACCCACCGTCAAAGCTCGTCACATCGGCATCCGTTTGCTTGAATATCGCATGTTCCTTACTGGCCAGGCTAAGGTCACATACCACATGAAGGCTGTGTCCACCACCTACGGCCCATCCGGGCACCACAGCGATGACTACCTTTGGCATAAACCGGATCAAACGTTGTACTTCAAGTATATTCAGTCGGTGCATTCCATCTTGCCCTACATAGCCCTGATGACCTCTCGCTTTCTGATCGCCGCCACTGCAAAAGGAATAAACACCGTCTTTGGGGGAAGGACCTTCTGCAGATAGCAATACCACACCGATCTCGGTATCCTCTCTTGCATCCAGAAAAGCCTCATACAATTCAGAGGTGGTTTGTGGCCTGAAAGCATTTCTTACCTCTGGCCTGTTAAAGGCAATTCTTGCCACTCCATCACACTTGTGATAAGTGATATCCTGGTATTCCTTTACTTTTTTCCAATTGATCATCTGTAGGATAATTTTAGCTGGCAAGATAGCAGGGGAAATTAATTTTCAGAAATAATTGCCAAACTAATCATGGACTGACCTGTTTTTAGTTATTTTGTTTTCAAAAGACAGGCATGATTATTTTCGGAAATACTTCCTACACCAAAGAGCAGATTAAGTCTGGTGTGGCAACTGACCTGCTTTCCGAATATGCGCGTGGATTTGAATTTTGCCGGGACTGGCTGAATGGAGCCCAACGTTTTTTCATGCAGACTTCCGGTTCTACCGGCAGGCCGAAGCAAATAGAAGTAAACCGAAGTCAGCTTATTTCCAGCGTACGGGCGACCGGCCGATTTTTTGAAGTGACAGAGGGATGGAAATTGCTGTGTTGCCTGGATGTAGAAAAGATAGCTGGAAAAATGATGCTCATCAGGGCAATGGAATGGGAAGGTGAGGCGCTGGTTCAGCTTCCAACTGCTAATCCCCTGAAAAATGTCGTGGAGGATGCCTTCGATTTTGTAGCTATGGTGCCCCTTCAGGTCGAGGCCTGTCTTTCTGAGCCAGGGAGCAGCGCTGTATTGAATCAAGTGCGCAATCTGATCGTAGGTGGTGCCCCGCTATCGGCTTCCCTGCGAAAAAAAATGCAACAACTGAAGGGAAACGTTTATCAAACCTATGGCATGACCGAAACCGTTTCACATATCGCATTGGCTAATGTCAAGAATCCTGGTCCGCTGATATACCAGGCCCTGCCAGAGGTGGAATTGAGGATTGACGCCGGGAATAAGCTTGCTGTAAAGGCGCCGATGACCGGTAATCAATGGGTGCAGACCCAGGATGTCGTAGACCTGATAAGCCCGTATTCTTTCTGCTGGAAGGGAAGGGCAGACTTTATTGTCAATTCCGGAGGGGTAAAAATACACCCTGAAGAGGTTTCCGAGGCAGTCAGCGGGCTGGTTCAGGACTGCTTCCCCGGGAGGAGATATTTTGTCTCAGGTCTGCCGGACAACAAATTGGGTCAAATTCTTGTACTGGTTGTGGAGGGAAATCCAATCCCCGAACGGGAGAAGACCTTTCTGGAGCATGCGCGTGCGCTCCTCCCCCGGTTTTCGAATCCGAAAAGAATACTCTTTGTGTCTGAATTTAAAATGACCCAGTCCGGGAAGATCGATCAACTGCAAACTTTAGCATCATGGAAAAATTAATGATCGTATTATTTATGGCAGCTTTTCTTCAAACCGACGACTCCGGTGCGGAGCTTTCTGTCTCAGTATTGGTCCAGGGCAAGGAAAGGGGCCTGGTGCAGCTACTGGTTTTCGAAGCAGCGGCGGGTTTTCCGGATCAGCCTTCAAAGGCCATCAGAAGAGAGGCAGCGCCCGTAAGAGGCGGGGAGGTTGTTTTTCATTTCACCGGTTTAAAACCGGGCAACTATGCCATTTCCGCATTTCACGATGAAGATGGTGATGGTAAAATGAGGAAGAACATCTTTGGTGTTCCAAAAGACCTGTATGGTTTTTCCAACGATGTCAGAAATCCTTTTTCGGCACCCAGTTTCCAAAGCGCGGCCGTCCAACTTCCCCCGGATGGATTAGCCATTAGTTTTTCGCTCAAATGAAAGTCAATAAATCTCTCCGGATAGCTGTTGCCTCAGTAGGACTGTTCGCAGCACTGATATACATTCTGCACTTCTTCGGGCTGATCTACCACCCCTATATCCCGGCTATTTGCGGCGGACTTGCTGTCGCTGCCTACCTTTTTGGAGTTTACGCAAAAAAGCAGAGCGGCTGAGTCTGTATGATCTTATCCATCGTGCGGAAGATGTATAAAAATGCTTTACCTGTGCATTTTTATGATGTTTGTCATATTTTTAGCTGACCGATATGTGGTATCGTTTCGGCTTTGATGACGATATTTGATTCAGTTAAATATACCTATTCAATCACAACCGGCTACCAGACTATATAGGTCGCTAAGGGTATCTGGGAGCAGATGGTGTCCACCTTCCGGGTACTTTGCCTGCGCTTCTATCGGCTGGAAGGCGTGGGGCTGCTAAAACGCAAGGAAATTATGAAAAAGCTATTGGTTCCTACTGACTTCTCTCCACATGCGGACGCCGCTTTGGATCTTGCCATACGACTGGCAAAAAAAGTAGAAGCTGAAATACTGATCATCCATGTCGTCCTCACTCCTGTCAATTGGGCGAAACTAAGCAAAGAACAGGAAAAACTGTTTCCGGATACGCTTGATGTGATCAGGAAAGCAAAGATTGAATTAAAGACCAGGAAAGACAAAGTCGGCGCTTTGGGATTGGATGTGCGCGAGCAGATTCATTTCAGCGATGGTAAGGAGCGGATCATTAACTATCTGGCGCTTGAAAAAATAGATATGGTGATTATGGGCTCACATGGCAGATACGGATTCAAATCACATGTGCTCGGATCCAATACCTACACCGTATTGAGAAAATCGGATATCCCCGTTATTGTAGTTAAACCTGACAAGGGCGATTACAATTTTAAAAAAGTGGTGCTGGCCACAGACTTCAGGGAGGATTCCGGCAAGGCTTTTCAGCTACTGGGGGATACTATACGGCTCATCGGAGGAGAACCCGAACTACTATTCGTAAATACTCCTGCTAATTTTATGGAGGAAGAGCAGATCAGGTCACTGGGAGCGAAGTTTTTGGAAAAATATTCCTTCTACACCCATAAGGTCCATATCTATGGTGCATACAATGTGGAGAGGGGAATCATACAATATGCAAAAGCAGCAAACGCAGACGCCGTGGCGGTAGTGACTCATGGGAAAACTGATTTGCAGCAGCTCTTTTCCCCTTCTGTTACGGAAAATCTTGTCACCTATCTCGATAAACCTGTAATCAGCCTTAATGTAACAGCTAAAGACCATTAAAAAAGGCCGGCCGTTTTTATCGGCCGGCCTTGAGTGGTCGCAGACAAATTTTCAGGCAAAAAATTCTTTGAGCGCATTTATTTTGCGCTCCAGGGAAGCTTCCGTTTTTCTATATGCTTCCCTGTCAGGTAAAGGTTCGTTGACGGAAATATAATACTTGATTTTTGGTTCTGTGCCGGAAGGTCTGGCAGATATCTTGCTGCCATCCTCCAGGTAAAACTGAATAACGTTGGATTTGTCAAGGTCCAGATGGTATTCCTTGTTTTCCTTCATGTCGTAGATTCGGCTCTCCTGGACATCGATGATTTTGTCCACTTTTATGCCGTTGATTGTCGACGGTTTGTTGTTACGAAATCCCTTCATCAATTGCTGAATCTGTTCGGCGCCATCTTTACCTTTTTTTGTGATCGAAATCAATGATTCTTTATAGAAGCCATACTTTTGGTATATTTCTGCCAGCACATCGATCAGGCTCATGCCTTTCTGGCGGTAGTAGGCAGCAATTTCTGCCACTACAGCACAAGCCGATACACCGTCTTTGTCCCGGGCAAAATCCCCAACCAGAAAACCGTAACTTTCTTCACCCCCGGCGATAAATTCCTTTTTGCCCTCATTGGCAAGAATAACCTGTGCAATATTTTTAAAACCTGTAAGCACATCGAAGTATTCAACCTTAAAATCTTTGCTGATCACACCCAGTAAATCAGTAGTAACGATGGTACTGACGGTAAACTGGTCGCCGGTCAGGCGACCCTGTTCCCGGTACATGTTCAGCAGATAATAAATGATAAGGGCACCGGTTTGGTTGCCATTCAACAATTCATATTCCCCCTTTTCATTGGGAACCACCGCTGCCGTGCGGTCACCATCTGGATCACATGCCAAAACGAGCTCAGCTTTTACTTTTTCTGCAAGTTTGATTGATAAATTCAACGCTTCGGCTTCTTCGGGGTTTGGATAGACGACCGTGGGGAAGTTGCCGTCCGGTTCCCTTTGTTCTTCTACCACGTGGATGTTTTCGAAGCCAAATACTTTCAGAGCTGCCGGAACCATTTTTCCTGAGGCACCATGGATAGGAGAAAAGACGATGGGCATATCCTTTGCGAGAATATTCTTCTGGGGCGAAAGACTGAGTTTTTTTAACTCATTGAGATAAATCAGGTCGAAATCTTCCTCAATAAATTCTTTCAATTCGTCGTTTTTGTTCCAGTTGACATCATCAATTGATTTTATTTTCAATACCTCAGTAATGATGTTTTTATCATGAGGAGCTACTACCTGTCCACCATCGTTCCAATAAACCTTGTAGCCATTGTATTCTTTGGGGTTGTGGGATGCCGTCACCATTACGCCACTTTCGCAGCCATAGTGTCTGATGGCGAAGGAAAGCATGGGTGTAGGCCGCATTTCCCTGAAATATTTGACCTTTATTCCGTTTGCTGTCATTACGTTGGCGGTAGTTTCTGCAAAAAGAGTATTGTTTATACGGGAGTCATGGGTCACGGCGATACTGATTTCCTGATTGGGGAAACTTGCTTTCAGGTAGTTGGCAAGTCCCTGTGTTGCCATACCTATGGTATAGACATTCATTCGATTGGAGCCCACCCCCATGATCCCTCTCAAGCCTCCGGTACCGAATTCCAGATCCCGGTAAAAAGAATCGATCAATTCAGTTGGGTCTTCGGCGTTCAACAAGGCACTTATCTGAGCTTTGCTCTGAGCATCAATGTTGCTGTCCAGCCAGGATTGCGCTTTGTGAATTATGGATGCATCTGTCATGTGTAGAAAAAGTTTTAGTTTTTGGTTTTGAGCCAAAAGATAAGCAATAATATGGATTTACCCTTTATGGCTGCGGAGATTTTTAGAAGCTGCTCGTATTTGACGAAAGCGCCTTCAATTTTTGAAATACCCGGGTTGGAATATTTTTGCTTATTCTCTACCTTCATATTTTAATTGAAAAATAGCCGATCAATTTTATGGATTTTGATAAATTAGACGAGGAACTTTCACGTATTGTAGAATTGCGCATCAGGTTGAGTGAAATAACCTATGCAGATCCTGATTATGACGAAATAGAGGAGCAATTGCATGATCTGGAAGACACGCTGAACGAAAAATACGGTGATTTGCTGGAAGAAAAGTTGGCAGAAATATATGCTACTTTGTCCTCTGATAACGACGTTTTGCTTCCTTCAGCTTATCTGGCCAACAAATACATTCCCATGCAGCCAGATGCCAGAGGAGTGGTGACATACGATGTACAGGGCATGGAAGGAGTGCCGGTGGAGTCAGAACAATTTGATGGGCAGGATGTTCGCATTGCTCTGGTACCCAATCCCGTGAGGTTTGTAATGGTCATCAATGGCAGGTCGCTCAAGGACCTGTGGCGTTCGAGGTAGGTTTTTTTCGAAAATCAGTGTCCGAATTACTCTTTTATGGTAATGAAAATCATGCAAAAGTATGACTCTAAGAATGCATCCCTTCATGTTCATGCTTTTTTTGCCATTCGTTTTTACCGGGTGTGCTGGAGTCTTGCAAAACCGAAATGCCGGCTCGGACAATAGTGTAGCGGGCTCCGGAATGCAACCGGTTCCGGAGAAAGAAGTAGCGGGCAGTACTGCCGGCAGGGAAAAAATACAGGATCTGCAGGTGGGGGTTTTTTTTATGCCTTCATGGAATGTATCGGGAAATGAAAATCAGGATATTGATAGCTTTTGGTCCTGTCTGCGGGGTAGAGAGAATTGCAGCTTTCTGGCAGATAAAAGATCCTGGGGGCCGAACGGGAGGATATACAATGCCCGGTACCCGTATGAAGGTCCTTTTCTGGACAAAAAACCCATATCCGAATTGAAAGGTTTCTACCGGCGTGATGATCCCGAGGTAGCGCGGAGGCAACTCGATTACATGCACGATTACGGGATAGACTTTTTTGCATACAATTGGTTTTTTGGAAGGCACTATTACTACCACAAAAACTTTGCTCCACAGGCAGCCTTGTATTATCCGCAAGGTTGGCCTACCGATCCCCAGCGGGATGGGCGGGTAAAAGTCCCGGGAGTGGAAGTATGGAATGAACAGTTGACGGTATTGCTGCAGGAAAACGCCAAAAGACCTGCAGAAAAGCAAGTGAAATTTGCATTGAATTGGTGTGATGACAGTGAGGACAGGTGGCTGGCCTGGCTTCAGATGGACTCTCCTCAGAATATAGCCTCCCGAACCAATTATACCGGAGAAACCCCCAACAGGGACTTGTACCTGAAAGTCCACGACAAAATCACCTTATTGTGGATCGACAAATATTTTCACCGGAAGGACTATTTGAAGGACGAATCGGGAAGACCGGTAATCTATTTTTATTTCCCTCACGATACTGAGGCAAGAGCAGCCTACTATGGAATAGGGTTGGATGAATTGCTGGAAAGATCTCAGGGACTTGCCAGAAAGGCCGGGTTTCCCGGAATTAAATTCATTGCCGTAACTTCGGGTGCCATGACCGCTTCCTTAAAGGCATATGCCATGCCTACCTCCTGGGAGCCACTAGATGACAGGCAACCCTGGCAGGGAGGTCGGTACACGCAGCGGATGCTTTTTCAGGATTATGCTACCCGTTTGCCCGACCTTGGCTTTGACGGAATGACCGCCTACATTTACCATGATTTTTATGAGCAAAATAACAAAAGTTACGCCGACATGCGGAAAACCTACCAGGGGCATTGGAATAAATGGACGGAATACTTCAGCAAGGACAGCAGCTTCGAGTACCAGGTTCCGGTCGCTATGGGCTGGGACCGCCGGCCTGCCGGAGGTACCTGGCCACAACAGAGCGGAATTCCCAGTGAGCCCCTGAAGGATAACGTAATTTCCGACAAAGCCTCCTTTCTGTCCAAGCTTAGTGATGCAAGAAAGGTATTGGTGGAAAACCGGGAGAGCAATGGCAAAACCCTGATGGTATGTTGCTGGAACGAGTACCTGGAAGGCAACCACATCGAGCCCACCGAGGGCCATGGTTTTGACTACCTGGAAGCAATAGACGCACTTTTTTGAGCCGAATCGAGACCACCTGTCAGAATTATCTGATACTACCATTACGGATGATCTTGGTTTTTTTGGCTTTTAATCGAACCCCAGACGATTCCGCAATTTGCTCAACAGCACATTGGCCGTGCTACGCGCTTTTCTTTCGCCTGCCTCCAGCCTGGCCTCCAGCTCGGGAAGGTTGTCCATCAAATGATCGAAAGCAAGCCTTTCCTCTTTGTACTTGTCCAGGATCAGGCCCAGCAATTCCTTTTTCGCATGCCCGTACCCAAAATTACCTCCCAGGTATTTTTGTCTGAGATCCTGGGTTTGGGAGGCTTCCGCCATGAGCTGAAACAATTTGAAAACGGTGCAGGTATCAGGATCCTTTGGTTCTTCCAGGGGAGTGCTATCGGTAATGATGGTGTTGATGTTTTTCTTTAGTTGCTTCTCCGGTAAAAAGATGTCGATGTAATTGTTGTAAGATTTACTCATCTTTTGCCCGTCAGTACCCGGAATGATCATTACATTTTCGCTGATGCGGGCCTCCGGAATGGTCAGTAGCTCCTCACCCATTCGGTGGTTGAATCCACTGGCAATATCTCTGGCAATTTCCAGATGCTGCAATTGGTCTTTACCCACAGGTACCAGATCTGCCTCATACAGCAAGATGTCCGCAGCCATCAATACCGGATAGGTAAAAAGACCTGCATTCACATCTGAGAGCCGGTCCGATTTGTCTTTAAAGCTATGGGCATTGGCCAGCATGGGAAATGGGGTAAAGCAACTCAGATACCAGGTGAGTTCTGTCACTTCCGGAATTCTTGATTGCCTGTAAAAAACGGTTTTCTCAATGTCCAGACCGAAAGCCAACCATGCAGCGGCTACGGCATTCACATTTTCCACCCTTTGCCTCGCATCCTTGATGGTAGTCAGGGAGTGAAAATCGGCAATAAAAATAAATGATTCATGGTTGTCTCTGAGGGCAAGATCGATGGCCGGTTGAATGGCCCCCAATATATTTCCCAGGTGGGGTTTTCCTGAACTTTGTATTCCTGTAAGTACTCTGGTCATTACTCTAATTTTGTTGCAAATTAAGTAATTAAAGGATAATTTGCGGCAATTTTAACGTTATTTGCTGGTATGAAGAGGACTGTATTTTTGTTGGCTTTGGGAAGTTTACTGTTTTCCTGTTCGCCAGATGTTAAGAGTCAGGAGGTTGAAGGTTCCGGGCTGGTCTGGGAACAGACAATGATCAATGTCGGGGCAGTACTGGAGGAAAATGGGACGGCATCAGCCGACTTCTATTTCGTGAACAAAACGGATACGCTGGTTTTGATAGAAGAGGTACTAACAGATTGCGGATGTACCCTGGCCGAATATTCGGCCGATACCATCCCCAAAGACAAGGTAGGGATGGTCAGGGTCAACTATGACCAACAATCCAGAGGAGGAACTTTTTCGAAGATGATTCTGGTCAGGTCAAATGTGGACACTGACGGGGATACCTTGTTTTTAGAGGGCGTAAACGTTCCTTTTCCCAATGATCCCGCATCGCATTATAAAGTACGGAAGGGCGGTTTGGGTTTCGTTTTTGAAACGAATAATCTGGGTACACTATTTACGAACAAGGCCAAAATCAAACCACTGGACTTTTATAACTTTAATGATTATCCACTTCAGTTGAATCAAATGCAGGAAGATCTTCCAGAGTATGTGCAGGTGCAAATGATTCCGGCTGTAGTGCCTCCGAATACCCGCGGGGTATTGGAGATCATTTATGATCCGGCACTCAAAAATGATCTTGGATTTGTGGAAGAAGAGATCAATCTCTCGCTGATCTCTTCGGAGAGAATATCCCTGGATCTGGATCTGATTGCGATCATACACGAATACTTTGATCCCGTTCCGGTAAGCCAGTTGGATAGTGTCCCTAAACTTAAGATAAGCGAACTGGAAGTGGATTTGGGAAATATCAGTTCGGGAAAAAAGGTTTCCAAATTGATCAGTCTGGAAAATGCAGGTCCGAGGCCGCTAAATCTGAGAAAAGTGGTGTCCAATTGTGGCTGCGTCTCCATCGATTTACCCGGCGAAGACCTGGCAGCGGGAGAAAAGATGGACCTGGTATTCACCTTTGACACAAAAGGCAGAAGGGGGATTGATCACAAAACCATTACTTTGTTCAGCAATGATCCACTTAATCCAACGCAGACCATATTGATCAAAAGCAGGATAGATTAAAGTTAGAAAACAGCAGCAATAAAGCCTCCTTATTTTTAAAGACGGGGATAAAGTCGCCCATTTAGCTTTACAGACTTGTTATTTTGATATTAATCATTGAATTTTGGTGTCACTTTCACCAAGGGCACGATAATAAGTTTGCATGCATTATTGCTGCATACCTGGTGACTGCTAATTCGCAACATTAGAATGGAAACCCCCAGGAAAGAAATAATCGATAAAATCAGGCAACTGGAAGAAAAGTTCAGGGCTTCTGGTCAGGATTTGTCCTCCTATTTGGAAGGATTGCTTCATGCCGACTACCTCAATTACTGGGATTATATCAACCTGGACACCCTGCTGACCCTGCAGCAGCCCAGGACCTCTTTTAAAGACGAAAAAATCTTTATCATATACCATCAGATCACGGAGCTGTATTTCAATCTGATCCTCTGGGAATTGGAGCAGATGGCTGCGATAAAGCATATCGAGATCGATTTTTTCAAGAACCGCCTGAAGCGGGTTATCATGTATTTCGACCTGTTGATATCCTCATTTGCTGTGATGTGGAAAGGGATGGAGAGGGAGCAGTTCATGAAGTTTCGCATGTCCCTCCTTCCGGCGAGTGGTTTCCAGAGTGCACAATACAGGATGATTGAGATCATGTGTACCGATATTCAGAATCTGGTGTACCTTGAAGAGAGAGAAGATTACAAAGATATTAACCTGACCAGCATCGACAGCCTTTTTGATATCCTTTACTGGCAGTACGGAGCCAAGGAGCTGGCGACAGGAGAAAAAACACTTACATTAAAATCCTTTGAAAAAAAATATGGCGATAGCCTGAAGGAACTGATTGCGAAATTCAGGAAAAACAACCTGTGGAAAAAATATTTGTACCTTCCTGAAAAAGATGAAGAATTGACAGGTTTGATGCGGGAGCTGGATGAAAAAGCAAATGTCTACTGGCCCCTGGCCCATTACAAATCTGCAGTAAAATACCTGCAGAAAGACCCTATGGATATCGCGGCCACCGGCGGGACAAATTGGCAGAAATTTCTTCCGCCCAGATTTCAGAAAGTAATTTTTTATCCGGAATTGTGGTCTGAAGATGAAATCCACAACTGGGGTAAGAACTGGGTAGAAAGAGAGCTGCTGGGAAGGGAGAAATAGGGAATGAAAAGCGAATTGAATCTGATCATCAGCCCTGAGGAAGCCTACAATGAACAACTTTTTCAAGAGATCGTTCGCCGGAAATCAGGCATATCAAAAGGTGAAAATCTGGTATTCCGGCCAATACGCAGATCCCTGGATGCCCGGGGAAAGCGGGTTAAGGTCAATGTGACCGTCGAAGTTTTTTCCGGTCAGGTACCTCCGCCGCTGGCTGGCGAAGCGCGACGTTATCCCGATGTTCGGGGAAAGGAACCGCTGCTGATCGTTGGTGCCGGTCCGGCAGGTATGTTTGCCGCACTGCGGGCCATAGAGCTCGGCGTGAAACCCATTATACTGGAGAGGGGTAAAGATGTAAGGTCCCGAAGGAGAGACCTGGCAGATTTAAACAAGCAACATCTGGTAAATCCGGATTCGAATTATTGCTTCGGTGAGGGCGGGGCGGGCACCTATTCCGATGGTAAATTATATACCCGTTCAAAGAAAAGGGGAGATATACGTCGGATACTGGAGATATTGGTGGCCCATGGAGCGAGAGAAGATATCCTGGTTGATGCTCATCCTCATATTGGCACGAATAAGTTACCGGTATTGGTAGAAAATTTAAGAAAGAGAATTCTTGAGAGCGGGGGAGAAATTCTCTTCAACACGCGGGTTTCAGACTTTATCTTAGAAAACAGCAGTATCAGGGGCCTGGTTACCCGGGAGGGAGAGCGTATTAAAGGGATTGGAGTTGTGTTGGCTACAGGCCACTCTGCCAGAGATATTTACCAGCTCCTGCTGGACCGGAGGGTACAGATAGCTGCAAAACCTTTCGCTCTCGGAGTAAGGATAGAACACGATCAACAGCTCATTGACCGGATACAATACCATTGTAAAGTAGACAGGGGGGAGTATTTGCCCCCGGCTGCTTACAGTTTGGTACAACAGACGGTCCTGGATGGAAAGCAAAGGGGCGTATTTTCTTTCTGCATGTGTCCGGGAGGCTTTATTGTACCCGCAGCCACCAGCCCGGGCGAGATTGTGGTTAATGGAATGAGTCCGAGCCGCAGAGATGGGAAGTTTGCCAATTCCGGCATGGTGGTGGCCGTGGAGTTAGAAGATCTAAGTGCATACCGCCACCACGGTCCGTTGGCGGCCATGTATTTTCAGCAAGAGGTAGAACAGGCCGCCTGCAGGGCTGCCGGGAATACCCAGACGGCACCTGCTCAACGTATGGTAGATTTTGTAAAAGGCCGGCCAAGCGATCAATTGCTGAAAACTTCCTATCAGCCAGGCATTCAGGGGTTGGACCTGCATGCCATCCTTCCAGGATTTATTGCCAAGCGGCTGGCAATGGCTTTGCCACAAATGGGGGAAAAAATGAAGGGGTATTATACCAATGAAGCACAATTGATCGGAGTGGAAAGCAGAACGTCCTCTCCCGTAAGGATACCCCGGGACAAAGAATCCTTCGAACATCCTCAGGTCAGCAGGTTATACCCTTGCGGTGAGGGGGCAGGTTATGCCGGTGGTATCGTATCAGCGGCCATGGACGGAGAACGTTGTGCCGAAAAACTGATTGCAAAGTACGCTGGAAAATTGGCCTGATGCTTGAGGTGTTACCGACTATGACAATAGCAAATAAAGAAAAAAAGACAGTAATTGTCGGCGCAAGCCCCAACCCATCCAGATATGCTTTTACTGCTGCCAGGATGCTTAAAGATAGGGAGGTACCCATTGTTCCGGTTGGAATCAAGAAAGGAGAAGTTTTTGGAGAGGAAATCAAAAACCTGAGAGAAAAACCCCCTGTTGAGGATGTACATACTGTCACCCTCTATATTGGTCCCCAAAACCAGCCCGAGTGGTACGGCTATATTCTTTCCCTTAATCCCAAAAGAATGATTTTTAATCCGGGAACAGAGAATCAGGAATTTATGGAAATGGCCAAAAATCAGGGGGTAGAAGTATTGGCCGCCTGCAGCCTGGTACTGTTGCAAACCGGGCAATTCTAAACCTCCCTTGCGCAATCAAAATTTAGCTTAATGATTTTGGATGACCTTTTACATTTACGAGATATAAGTAGCGGGCAGCAGATTCATGAGTACAGGATATATAATAAGCAGCTTTGATATACTGAAAAAGACCCGGGACAACGAGAAAATACGCCCTCTGCCAGTCAGAACAAGACGTACATGTATGTGCATAAACTGAATTCAAAATATGATATTTGGTAAGCATATTTTACTGAACAATAGCAGGCATTTGCTTAAAGAATTGGGTTTTTTTCACTATTTTTGTCTTTAATTCAGTTTTTAAAATTTGAAATGGCCAGGGGTTATCTTTTGCCATATAATTGATTTATGAGTAAGGAAAAAAAGTCGTCAAGCAGAAATGATTATTCGGCCCAGAATATTCAGGTTCTGGAGGGGTTGGAAGCAGTTAGAAAAAGGCCTGCCATGTACATCGGTGATATTGGAGTCAAAGGCCTTCATCACCTGATTTGGGAGGTCGTAGATAACTCCATAGACGAAGCACTTGCCGGGCATTGTGATTTTATATCCGTATCCATCAATGAAGACAATTCCATCACTGTTGAAGATAACGGTCGGGGTATTCCGATAGATTTTCACAGCAAAGAAAACAAATCTGCCTTGGAAGTGGTCATGACGGTGCTGCATGCCGGGGGAAAATTTGATAAAGATACCTATAAGGTGTCCGGTGGACTTCATGGTGTGGGTGTGTCCTGTGTGAATGCCCTGTCATCATCGTTAAAAGCTACCGTTCACCGGCAGGGCAAGGTTTATGAGCAGGAATACGTCAGAGGCGTGCCACAGTACCAGGTTAGGGAAATCGGTAAAACGGAAAGGAGGGGTACCCACATTCACTTTAAACCTGATCATGAGATTTTCCAGGTGCTGGACTTTAAATATGAGACGATAGCAACAAGGCTTCGTGAAATGTCTTTCCTGAATGCAGGTATCAGAATTCAACTTAAAGATTTAAGGGAAAAAGATGTGGATGGTCTGCACCGTTCCGATGAGTTTTATTCGGAGGGAGGTCTGGTTGAGTTTGTGGATTATCTTGACGAGACCAAACAAAAAATCATCGAGACCCCTGTATATATAGATACTGAGAAAAACGGGGTGCCGGTTCAGGTGGCCATGAGCTACAACAATTCCTACAACGAAAATGTGGTGTCCTATGTAAATACCATCAACACCTACGAAGGCGGTACGCACGTTTCGGGATTCCGGCGCGCGTTGACCCGTACATTAAAAAGCTATGCCGATAAATCCGGCATGCTGGACAAGGTGAAAATTGATATTTCCGGAGACGATTTTCGGGAGGGATTGACGGCGGTGATATCTGTTAAGGTCGCTGAGCCGCAATTTGAGGGGCAAACCAAGACCAAGCTTGGCAACTCTGATGTAACCGGTGCAGTGGACAATGCAGTCTCTGAAGCCCTGCAGTTCTGGCTGGAAGAACATCCGAAGGAAGCCAAAGTGATCGTGGGTAAAGTAGTGTTGGCTGCTCAGGCCCGGCTCGCCGCAAAGAAAGCCCGAGAGATGGTTCAGCGTAAGAATGTCCTCGGCGGGGGGGGCTTGCCTGGCAAGCTCGCCGATTGCGCGAATTCTGATCCTGCTGTCTGTGAATTGTATCTCGTGGAGGGAGATTCTGCGGGTGGATCTGCCAAGCAGGGGAGAGACCGCGATTTTCAGGCAATCCTGCCGTTGAAAGGAAAGATCCTCAATGTGGAAAAGGCACATGAGCACAAGATTTACGATAACGACGAAATCAAAAATATCCTTACGGCGCTGGGCGTTAAATTCGGTACCGTAAATGACGAGAAAGAACTTGATCTTTCTCACCTGAGATACCATAAGATCATCATCATGACCGATGCCGATATTGACGGTTCCCACATTCGGACGCTGATCCTGACTTTATTTTTCAGATACATGCGAAATCTCATCGAAAGTGGTTATGTATACATCGCCCTTCCACCGCTTTACCTGCTCAAAAGAGGTAAAGACGAGCGATATTGCTGGTCTGAAGAGGAAAGGAAGCGGGTCACACAGGAGATGGCGCCTGATGGAAAGGTGGATAGCGTGGGTATTCAACGATACAAAGGGCTCGGAGAAATGAATCCCGAACAACTCTGGACCACCACCATGGATCCGGAAACCCGCTCTCTTAAACAAGTGACCATAGAGTCGGCCGCTGAGGCAGATCATCTCTTTAGTATGTTGATGGGAGACGAGGTGGCACCAAGAAGAGATTTCATAGAAAAAAATGCGAAATATGCGAAAATCGACACCTGATCGCTTTGATTTTCCGTTATAGAATAAAAAAAGGGCGCTTTGCCCTTTTTTTATTCTATGAATTATTTAGTATCATTGGTTTACTTTTTTCCTGAAAAAGAAAATAACTATGAAAATTATCCAACCCGATAAAATAGAGGAAACCATTCACAATAGTGAACTTATCAGCCGCGACCTGAGCTGGCTCAAGTTTAACGAACGGGTTTTTGATCAGATAAAGAAGGACAGAAGAAATATATTCGAAAAATTCAAATTCCTGGCCATAGCAGCTTCTAATCTGGATGAGTTTTTTATGATTCGGGTGGGCTCATTATACAATTACCTGGATTATGACAAGGTGAGGATAGATTATTCAGGTCTGAGGGAGGACGACTTCAAACGGAAATTGATGATTGAATCCCAGAATTTTCACAAAAGGCTTCAGCGTCATTTTGTAAAGGAGCTTCTGCCAAAGACTTCAGATGCGGGCTTCCTGATGAGCAATGTAGCCAACCTGCAGGAAAAGGAGCAAAAAACCATAAAGGATTATTTTTTCAAAGCTGTCTATCCCATGCTGACTCCAATGGTTTTTGATGGTTACCATACCTTTCCGATTCTAATGAACAAATTGTTGATTTTCGGTGTGGTTACTATCGGACCCGGTGAGAAAAAAGACAATAAGAAGCTGTCTTTTGTACAGATCCCCTCCAATATTCCCCGGTTTTTTGAATTGGAAAGGGAGGATTTGATCATTTATATCCCTATCGAAGAGATGATCCGGGAACACATCGTTTCGCTTTTCAGAAATGTAACCATAGAATCTATCAATCTTTTCCGCATTACCAGAAATGGAGATTTTACCCTGGAAGAAAGTGAAGATATGGATTCCAATTTTCTGGAGGAGGTGAAACGAAAACTCAACGAGAGAAAGACCGGCCGGGTAGTTAGAATAGAAATAGAAGAAGGATACAGCAAATGGATGGTAAACTTGCTGAAGCAGCGTTGGACACTTCAGGACGACAGTATCTTTAAAATAGAGCGAAGAAGCCTGATGGATTTTACCGGGCTCTGGCAGATCATTGGCAACAAACGTTTTAAAGACAGGATACCAGCCAGCCCTGATCCCGTTCCTCCGCTTTCCTATCCGGAAGCTGCTTCAGAAGATATCTTTCAGGTATTGAAAAATAAGGATGTGTTGCTCCACCATCCGTATAATGACATGGAGCCTATCTTTGATCTGCTCGACAAGGCGGCAGACGACCCACATGTAATGGCCATTAAAATGACCATTTACCGCCTGGCAAAAAACTCAAGGATTGTCGGGGCGCTATTGAAGGCTGTGGAAAATGGAAAGCACGTTTCTGTGCTGTTTGAAGTCAAGGCCAGATTTGATGAGGAAAACAACATCAGGGAAGCAAAGAAAATGCAAAAAGCAGGCTGCTTTGTGATATACGGGGTGAGCAATTTTAAAACCCATACCAAGCTCATGCTGATTGTGAAAAAGGAGGAAAACCGGGTGACCAGATATGTGCACGTTGGATCCGGTAATTACAACGAAGAAACCAGCCGGATTTACACGGACATTGGATTATTAACTACCAACGAGACACTGGCAAACGATGTATCTGAGTTTTTTAATGTCATCACCGGCCACTCTTCACCCACTAATTACCAAAACCTGATCACCTCCCCGCGGGACATGCGAAACAAGCTGATAGAATTCATTGAAACTGAAGCGCAGCACGCCCGCAATGGTCTGCCCTCCGGAATTTTTATAAAAATCAATTCACTGGAAGATTCCGCATTTATTTTTGCGCTTTACAAAGCCTCTCAGGCCGGAGTGCCGATCAAATTAATTGTCAGGGGTATCTGCTGTCTGCGACCGGGCAGAAAGGGCTTGAGTGAAAATATAGAAGTGATTTCTATAGTCGGGGATTTTCTGGAACACTCCAGAATATATCATTTTCACAATAATGGAGACCTCAGGACTTATGTGGGGAGTGCAGATGCCATGGTACGCAGCTTTGACAAAAGACTGGAATCCTTATTCAGGGTGGAAAATGAATTTCTTCAGAAGCAACTCATGAATATCATTCGTTTTAATCTCAAAGACAATGAGAATGCATACGTAATGCAGGAGGACGGACAGTATATCAGTAAATTTCCTCAAGAGGGTGAAGAACCCTTTAACATCCATCAGCAGTTTTTCAGGTTGAGCCCGGATATGATTGCAGGAGTAAAATTAATCGAATGAGGGTAGATTCGGGGGCTTTTCCGCGGCTTTTGATCTTCTTTTCAAACAACTGCTAAATCAATCCATACTGACTTCAGACACAGAGACGGCACCATTACGTTTTCTACCCGGATAGTGGAAAATGTGGCCAGGTAGATACTGGTGGCAGGTACCACCACATCGGCCCGGCCTTCATTCGATTGAAGCAGATTGATGCTATCTGCGGCTGAGTAATTTTCCAGTCGTTTTAACGCAATTGAAGAGGAGTTGTTTGCTCATGCACAGGACACAAGAAACAACTCCCCTCAAATCAAATCGATTTGAAAGGTCCTACTATTGGTTTTTTCTTTATTTTTTTCTCCCTACCGCTAGCAGGACAAACCCGGCGATGACCGCAATACCACCCGCATAGGGCGGCCAGTTGACACTTTCCTCACTTTCTGCATTTACTTCTATAGGCCCTGCATCAATGACTGTTTCCTCTGTGGTATAAGATATCCCGGTCACCAAAAACATGACAATCCCGGCCACAATAAGTATTATTCCTATAATTTTCATTGTACTGTAAAAGATTGGTTAGAGCTAACCTTTTACAAATAGCTTACCAATTATCACGTATACGGGAAAAATCAAAATAATAATTTACATTTTCTCGTATTTCCCTTTTTTCAACTTTCTTTTCAGCCTGAAAAAATTAATAAAGCCAAGGACCAATAGCAACACACTTATCAGGAAAGAAAAATAGCCCAGCTCCTTTACATTTTCCAGGTCTTCCACCTTGATCAATGCCGTACCACTGACGATAAAATAAAGACTTGTGCGTATGTAAGACAAAAGCGTCCTGTCATTGGCCAGCTTGGTCCTTTGCCGGGCTAAAAAATCTCTTACGATCAACAAGTCTTCTGTTTGATTTTCCATAAATTTGCTTTTTGAGGTGATTAAATATTTTGATTTTACTCAAATAGTTCAATTCAATAGATTTTAAAATCAAATTTCTGCTTTAAATTTTAAATATCAGGTGTGTTTCGTCACATCCTATTAAATTTAACAAAATCAGTATTGTTTATGAAAAATAAATTATTATTACTAACAGCAACTTTCATCTTTTTCGCTTTGGCCGCTGCAAGGGCACAGCGTACAGCCGCGGATAGCATACCCGGCGATACAACCTACTGGGAATCAGAATTCAGTGCGGGGCTGAATTTCAATCAGGCGGGTTTTAGTAATAATTGGAAAGCCGGGGGGGTAAATTCCGTTGCTTTTGGTAGCATTATAGCCGGGAAGGCCTCATACAAAAAGGATCGCTTTTCCTGGGATAATGAGATCGAGCTTCTGTTTGGTATCGTAAGAAATGAAGGGGAGCAAACCCGGAAATCCAATGACCGCATATTTTTGGATTCGAAATTAGGGTACCAGATGACTGAAAAATGGTCTTCTTATTTTTCGGTAAATTACCTTAGCCAATTTGCTCCCGGATACAATTTTAATGACGATGGAAGCCGGACCTTGATATCCAGGTTTATGGCGCCGGGATTTCTCACATCCTCACTGGGCTTTGAATACAAACCAAACAATACTTTTTTCCTACGAATTGGGCCTTTTTCTCCACGTTTTACCTTTGTGTATGATTCCAATATCGTAGACAATGTTCCGTCAAACTATGGAGTTCCCGCAGGAGAGCAGGTCAGGGTTGAATGGCTGGCCATGCAGGTGTTCGCAGGATTGGACAAGGACCTGAGCGAAAACCTCAACCTTAAATCCCGTTATGCCATGTACGCCAATTATCAAACCTTGTCGTTTGAAAATATTGACCATCGCCTGGACATAACTCTGACCGCAAAAATTACTGACATTATCAACGTAACTTTCACCGGAATTGGGCTTTACGACCGTGATCAGGACCCTGGTGTACAATACAGCCAGGCGCTGGCATTGGGGATTCTATACAAGGTAGGTAACAAAAAATAGATATTTGTTTACTTTTTGGCCAGTAAATTTGGTTTTTAATCAGTTATTGTTAATTTTGTTTGCATTATGGTAGTTAAATAATAGTTGGTTTAGTTTTCAAAATAAAAAGCAGGAGATATTCTCCTGCTTTTTTGCTTTTCAGGGCTTTTATTCCTGTATTTCATTTTTCTCTTTATTTTCGCCTTTACCTTACCGAAAGAACATATTTCAATGCAGACTGAGAAACAAAAATTATCCCTGTTGTCGGAGAAAATTGCAGCTTTGCTGACCTTTGTTAAAGACAGGTTTGACCTGCACGAAGGGAAGGAAGATGAGATTGAAACCATCGTTTACATCAAAAAAAACGTGGAATTCCGTGGTGCTAATCTATGGATCCTGATCTTTGCCATTTTTGTAGCTTCCGTTGGCCTTAATGTCAATTCTACTGCGGTGATCATTGGTGCCATGCTGATTTCTCCGCTGATGGGCCCGATTATGGGCATTGGAATGGGAGCGGGGATAAATGATTTTGAATTGATTAAAAAATCCCTGAAAAACCTGGGCATAGCAGTGCTGATCAGTATCATGACTTCTACATTGTATTTTTCATTTACACCTTTGAATGAAGCACAGTCTGAGCTGCTGGCCAGAACAGAGCCTACCATCTGGGATGTACTGATAGCACTTTTTGGAGGCCTGGCCGGAATCATTGCCGGCTCTAGAAAGGAAAAAAGCAATGCCATACCCGGCGTGGCCATAGCCACAGCACTGATGCCTCCTTTATGTACTGCAGGCTATGGATTGGCTACCTGGAATTTGTATTACTTTTTAGGCGCATTTTACCTGTTTTTTATCAATTCGGTTTTTATTAGTTTATCCACTTACCTCATCGTCCGCTTCATGGGATTTCCCAAAAAGGAATTTGTAGATGCGCAGCGAGAAAAGAAAGTGAGAAATTACATTACCATTTTTATTCTGTTAACCGTAGTTCCAAGCATTTACCTGGCTTATAACATCGTGAGAAGGACCATTTGGGAAAAATCAGCAAAAGAATTCGTACAGACCGAATTTGATTTTCCGAGTACCCAGATAGTTACCAGTAACTACCGGTATGCCCCGGATAGCAGTGTCATTGAGGTAGCGCTGGTGGGGCAGCGTATCCCTAATGACGAAATCTCCATTATTCAGAAGAAGACTGCAGCATTTAAGTTAAACCGCACCTACCTGATCGTCAAGCAAAGTGGAGATAGCGGGATGGATATGAATACTTTGCGATCGGACGTGCTCAAAGATCTGTATGAAAGGAATGAGGCAATGATTCAGGATAAAGATCAAAAAATTGCTTTTCTGGAAAGGGAGGTGGCTCAATATGCGGCTTCCACGGGAATGGTTAGCGATCTGGCCCGCGAAGCCAGAGTAAACCATTCCGACCTCACTTCCTTTTCTATCAACAGGTCGGTGGTAGCCAACCTTACTGAAAATAGACAGGACACCATCATGGTGGCGATCGCTACCTTTAGCGATAAACCCAATGTGTCGGAAGAAAACAGATTGAAAGAATGGCTTAAAGTAAGGACCAAGGCAGATTCAATTGCTTTAATTGTCAGGTAGCTGATTCAACACTGCTGTTTTTCGTTTTCTGCCAGAGCACCTAATGGTGCAGAAAGTAACGAGCTATATTCACAGGTGCGTATTGGTAGGGGACAGACGGCTGCTGGAAAAAATAAGCGGGACAGCCGGCATTGATCTCGCAGGGATATAGTTTTGGTTAAAATTTGGTTTAAACAAAAAAAGCCATGAAACAAAGTTTCATAGCTTTAGTCAATTAACAATAAACCCAAAATAACCTGCTGTAGGAGAAGGAGTCGAACCTCCACGGGGCAGTTAGGCAAAATACGAGCTCGCTACTTGCTTTATCCTGGGCTCCCCACCCCCGAGACAGGAGGGCATGTCTGCCAGTTTCATCATCCTACAGTATCGTGTCAATTACCGGAGATCTGGTCTCTTAACTTTTACCGGCTCAAGACCTTTTGTCTTTGTTTGATATTTCAAAGGTAATACAAGTACCTTAATTTTGAAAATAATTTAACAAATATTTGAAAAAAATATATATTAATTAAAAAAATACCATTTTAATTTTAAATATGATAAATTAAAATACCAAAATCGGACCTTCTTTACCGAATTTAAAACGGAGGCCTTTCATTTTTTCCTTAACTTGCCACAAACCAGAACTACAAGCAGATGGGGGAACCGATCAAGACCTATGAAATGCCAGAAGTCACCAATCAACGGGCCTTTCAGATCTATGAAGTTCAGGGGAAAACGATTCAAAACAAGACCTATCCCCACGAAACCACCCGGCCTCACCGGCACAAGTATTATGAGGTCTGTGTATTTGTGAATGGAGCAGGACGGCACGAGATAGATTTTGAGACCCATCTTATCCATTCCAATAGCGTGCATTTTCTTTCACCGGGACAGGTTCACCTCATCAGCCGGGAAAATGACTACCATGGTTATCTGATGGTTTTTTCGAGAGATTTCTACGCACTTGAAGCAAACCATGAAGACCTGTTGTTTCAGATGCCCTTCTTTAACAACCCCACCTTGGTACCCATATTAAATTTAAGTCCGGCAGATTTCAGGGAATTGCATGAGCTGATCGTACAGATACGCAAAGAATACCTGCAATGGAATGGCTTTACCTCAGATATTCTGCGGAATTACCTGCAGATATTCCTGATCAAATGCAAGCAGTATTACCTGCGCTATTTTGCCGAACAGAACAAAACCATGGACCCCCATTTTGCCCTGGTGCAACAGTTCAATGCACTTGTAGAACAACAATTTAAATGTATCCATCAGGTGCAGGACTATGCCCATATGATGGGGCTCTCAGCGGCCAACCTGAACAAGCATGTTCGCAACATCACCGGCTATACGGCAGGAGAAATTATTCTGGATCGCCTGATGCTTCAAGCCAAACGATTCCTGATCTATACGGATCTTTCCAGCAAGCAAATTGCCTATCAGCTCAATTATCAGGATCCGTCCTATTTCAGCCGGATTTTTAAAAAGAAAACCGGGTTTTCTCCCTCTGAGTTTAGGAGGGTAGAAAACGAAAAGTACCAGCATTAGCGCAAAAAATACCTTTATAATGACTGCATTTAAAGATACCTTTAGAAGCCTGAATAAAAAGTACATGATAGGGAGGAGGATTAACCAGACAAAAATTCTGAATTTCCATCCTCTCATCAATAATTCGAAACATATTAAAACCCTTTAAAAAAATGATAGCAATAGATTCTGAAATTCAACCGGAAGACCTGAAAAAGGGTCTTGAACGGTTTTGGCAGCTCTCGGCTGAAAAAATCACGGCCATAGAAAAAGAATACCCTCAAAATCAAGGCTCACCGGTATTTACGGTAAATGGGAAATACACCACCAGAGGTTGGACCGAATGGACACAGGGTTTTCAGTTCGGATCATCCATATTGCAATTTGATGCCACAGGAGAGAAAGGTTTCCTGGAAAAAGGCAAAATGAAAACCCTGCAAGTCATGGCTCCCCACATCAGTCACACCGGTGTACATGACCATGGATTTAATAATGTGAGTACCTATGGCAATTTATTGCGGCTCATGGTAGAGGAGAAAATACCCTATGTAGAATGGGAGAAAAATTTTTATGAATTGGCTTTGAAAATTTCGGGTGCAGTGCAGGCCAGTAGATGGACATCCATCCGGGACGGGGGCTTTATGTATTCGTTTAATGGCCCGCATTCACTTTTTGTAGACACCATCAGGACAGTCAGAATACTCATGCTTAGCTATAGCCTTGGACACGTGCTCCAGGAGGAGAATGACCGGAAAGTAAACCTATTGGTCAGGGGCCTGCAGCATGCCAAAGCCACAGCCGATTATTCTGTTTACTATGGAGAAGGGAGGGACAGTTTCGATACCTGGGGCAGGACAGCCCATGAAAGTGTTTTCAATACCAATGATGGCAATTACCGTTGTCCCAATTCTCAACAAGGGTATACGGGATTTTCTACCTGGACACGTGGACTCGCCTGGGCCATGTGTGGTTTTGCAGAGCAACTTGAATATTTGGACAACCTGTCAGATGATGCCCTCAAAGCCTACGGATCTCCGGTGGAGATTGAAGCATTTATGTTGAAGGCAGCTACAGCCAGTTGCGATTTTTACATTGCCCACACGCCAACAGATGGCATTCCCTACTGGGATACCGGAGCTCCCTCTTTGCATAAATTGGGAGATTATCTCTCCAAACCTGCAGACCCATTCAATGAATACGAGCCGGTAGACAGTTCTGCGGCGGCCATTGGCGCGCAGGGCTTGTTGCGTCTGGGTCATTTTCTTCAAAGAAAAGGGCAGGCCGAAAAAGGAAAAAAATATTGGCAGGCCGGCCTCACAGTACTCAAAACGCTACTGGAGGAACCTTACCTGAGCACAGACAAAACCCATCAGGGCATATTGCTGCATTCCATTTATCACCAGCCAAATGGATGGGATAACGTGCCCAGGGGACAGAAAATTGCCTGTAATGAATCCAGCATGTGGGGAGATTATCATGCCCGTGAGCTGGCACTTTATGTTCAACGCATCATCGATAAGGATCCCTATTACACTTTCTTTAATTGTCTGTCATGAGTGCACAACCAATAAAAGACCTAAGTAAGCTTTGTATACACACCATCACCACCAAGCCCTGGAGCCTTGAGGAGGCGGCAGAAAAATATGAGAAAGCGGGTGTGAAGGGGATATCGATATGGCGGCAATACCTTGGAGGCAGGGACATCGCAGCCTCAGGCGATCTGCTGAGGAGCCATGGTTTGGAGATTGTATCTTTGGTAAGGGGTGGTTTTTTTCCCGCTGTATCTGCAAAGACCCGGGAGCAGGCCATTCAGGATAACCTGAAAGCTATAGATGAGGCTGCAGCACTGGGAGCACCGATGATCGTTTTGGTGTGCGGTGCTGACCCTGGTCAATCTCTGGAGAAATCCAGGATGCAAATCCGGGAGGGTATCGAGAAAGTTTTGCCCCAGGCCATTTCCAAGGGTGTAAAACTAGCCATAGAGCCACTTCACCCCATGTATGCGGACACACGTTCGGCGGTCAATACACTCCGGCAGGCCAATGAGATGGCCGAAGCCATTGACTCAGACCATGTGGGCGTGGCAGCAGATGTGTACCACCTTTGGTGGGATCCTGATCTCAAGACCGAATTGCTGCGCTGTGGGCAAAACGGAAATCTGTTTGCTTTTCATATCTGCGATTGGCTTAGCCCAACCACCGACTTCCTCAATGACCGCGGACTGATGGGGGACGGCTGTATCGACATTCCTACCATACGGGGATGGGCAGAAGAAGCTGGATTTGCCGGTTACAATGAAGTGGAAATTTTTTCTGACCGGCACTGGGCTGGAGATCAAAACGATTTTCTGGACAAGATTGTCTCCCATTATTATCATTGCTAGTAAAACCAATAAACTTATGGAACATAAAATAGGAATTATCATGAACGGTGTCACTGGAAGAATGGGCACCAATCAACACCTGATGAGAAGTATTGTTGAAATCATCAGGCAGGGAGGGGTACAACTTTCAAATGGAGACACCATTATGCCGGACCCGGTATTGGTGGGAAGAAATGAAGCCAAATTAAAGGCCCTTAGTGAAAGATCGGGGGTTAAGAAATACACTACCGATCTGGATTCGGTCATGAATGATGATGAATACAGTATCTATTTTGACGCCCAGACAACGGGCAGGAGAGCGGATGCTGTCAAGCAGGCAGTAAAGGCCGGAAAGCACATTTATTGTGAGAAACCAGTGGCAGTAGATACCGAAACGGCCCTTCAATTACACGAAATATGCAAGAAAGCAGGCGTAAAAAACGGCGTAGTACAGGACAAATTGTGGCTTCCGGGCTTAAGAAAGCTGAAGCGTCTCATTGAAAACGGCTTTTTAGGAGAAATACTCTCGGTAAGAGGGGAATTTGGCTACTGGGTCTTTGAAGGTCATACCGTACCCGCACAACGGCCTTCCTGGAACTACAGGAAGGAAGATGACGGGGGCATTATTGTGGATATGCTGTGCCATTGGAGGTATGTTCTGGACAATATCTTTGGCAACGTAAAGGCAGTGTCCTGTACGGGGGCCACGCACATCAAAGAACGTGTAGACGAGCAGGGAAAACCTTACAGGTGTACTGCAGATGATGCTGCGTACGCTACTTTTGAACTGGAAGGTGATATCATCGCCCACTTCAACTCTTCCTGGACCGTAAGGGTGCGCAGGGATGATTTGCTCACAGTGCAGGTAGACGGTACCAAAGGTTCTGCCGTGGCGGGCCTGAGAGAGTGCTACATACAGCACTATGGCAATACCCCCAAACCGGTTTGGAATCCGGATATCGTACAGCCTATTGATTTTTACGAAGGTTGGGCAAAAGTACCCGAGCAGGAGCCTATGGACAATGCATTTAAGGTACAGTGGGAGTTATTTTTGAAGCATGTAGTAGCAGATGAACCCTTTCCCTGGGACATGAAAGCAGGGGCCAGGGGAGTTCAGCTCGCCGAAAAAGGCTTGGAAAGCTGGGAAAAAAGGGCCTGGGTAGATATACCTGAGCTTTAATTGAAATAAGGGAATATGAAGAAAGTAGCATTAGTAACCGGAGGATCCAGAGGCATAGGCCTTGGTATCGCCAAATGCCTGGCCCAATCGGGTTTTGATCTGGCCATCAATGGTATGCGCAAGGAAGAGGATACCTCCGAAAGTCTGGAAGAATTAAGGGCCCTGGGAGCCGAAGTATTGTATTGCCGGGGGGATGTGGGAGGCGCATCTGAAAGGCAGCAGATCATGGATAGTGTCCAATCTCACTTTAACCGGCTTCATGTTTTGGTAAATAATGCCGGTGTGGCGCCCAAAGAAAGAAATGACATATTGGAAGCCACTGAGGAGAGTTTCGAATATGTGCTGAAGACCAATCTAAACTCAGCATATTTTCTTTCTCAGCTCGCAGCCAATTGGATGATTGCACAAAAAGGCGAATCAGAGGATTTCAAAGGAGCTATTATCAATGTTTCTTCGATTTCAGCTACTGTAGCCTCGGTCAACCGGGGAGAGTATTGTGTGGCCAAAGCCGGAATGAGCATGGCTACACAGCTTTTTGCGGTGAGGCTTGGAGAATACGATATACCGGTATATGAAGTGAGGCCCGGAGTAATCGCTACCGATATGACTGCTGGTGTAACCGAAAAATACGACAAGCTGATTGGGTCCGGGCTTTGTGTGCAGCAACGCTGGGGCTTGCCGCAAGATGTAGGCCTTGCAGTAGCGGCTTTGGCAAAAGGAGACTTTCCCTACTCCACAGGGCAGGTGATCATGGTGGATGGAGGATTGACAATTCCGAGACTTTAGACACCACATGACCGGCATATTTTGCCGGTCATTCATGCTTCCCTATCCATCTTCTTTACGATTCAGCCAACAATTGTATATATTGTCAATTCAATAGTTTAAACCCAATTTTCAATGGAAAAAAAGAGACTTTACTGGAAGATCAGCTGTGCAGCAGCGATCATCCTCAGTATGATCACATTCACCCCTTTGGTCATTCCGCAGGGAGTATCTACGCCTGAACTTGCCGGAGTACCCTACAGCCTTTGGACAAGTTTTATCATCACTGTACTTTTGGTTATTCTCACCTATATCGGTACGAGGGTACATCCGGGTATGCAAAATGAGGAGGAGGACTTATGATTTTCTGGGTATGGGTATTTGGCCTCATCTATGCAGGTCTTTTGGTATTTGCTTCTTTAAAATCCTATAAGAAAAACAGGTCTTCAGAAGAATTCATGATGGCCGGCTCTAATATTGGTCTTACGCTTGGCGTATTGACCTTTGCTGCAGCCCTATTCAGCACCTTCACCTTTTTGGGTATGCCTGATTTCTTTCGCATCAACGGGGTCGCAGCATGGATATTTCTGGCCGTGTCGGATGGAGCCATGGTTTTTCTGCTGCTCTGGTTTGGCTACCATATCCGTATGAAAGTAAAGGGTATGGAGTTTCGTGGCGTAGCTGGACTAATTTCCCGTTGCTATGAAAACCGACTGGCAGGTTATGTGTTTTTCCTAAGCTCCTTCTTGTTTTTGATTCCTTATGTAGGCATACAAATTCAGGGGATAGCCATTTTTATGGATGCCGCCTTTCCCGGTTCGCTACCAGCATGGGGCTGGTCTGCCGGTATAGTACTGATCATGTTGATATATAGTGAAATCGGTGGATTGAAAGCCATCATTTTCAGCGATGCCATACAGGGATTGTTGCTACTGGCAGTAATATGGATTATCGGCTGGGCTTGTTTGAGTCACTTTGGCGGAATCGGAGCCATGTTTGACAAAATAGGTAATGTTCAGGAGGATTTGCTTTCGAGTCCCGGACCCCAGGGATTACTCACTCCTCAGTTTTTGTTTGCTTCACTGATCGCCATCTTGATGATTCCGGTCACGCAACCCCAGTTTACGACCCGGATAGTTGTAATGAAGAGCATGAAGACCATGCAATTGATGGCGGTATCGCTTGGGGCATTCGCTATTCTGGTGATTTTGCCTACGATTTTTATCGGTATGTATGGAGCCGATCTGTACAGTGAGTACGGAAGAGATGAATTCTTTGCCAATGCCTTCCTCTATGACCAGCCCAATGCTGTAGCTGCTTTGGCCATTATCGGTCTCATTGCTGCGGGATTGTCAACGACAAATGCCCAGATATTTGCTTTGGGATCTGAGTTGAGAGGGTTGTTAAGGGGAAATGAAAACAGCATCATGACAAAAACCAAAATTGGTATCTTTGTTTTTTCTCTGATTGCCTTTTTCTTTTCCATTATTGTGATTGACCAACTGGTATTACTGGCAAGGGTGAGTTTTGCGGGCACAGGCATTATGGGCCCCATGATCATATTGGGAATATTGAGTAACCGGAAAGTGTCTTCGGCAATCATCTACCTGTCATTGGCAGGTCTGCTGATCTTCCTGCTTTCTCTTGGAGGATTTATTCCGGATATGTATTTTGGAATCAGATTGGATTTGATCTTGTTTATTTCTCTGGGAATAGCGGCTGTAATCAGTCACCTTACCGGTACCAAGCCAAGGCTGATCCGTCCAGAAACTGATGAAAAGAATTAAAAACAAGACCTAAGCATGAACACGGGCCTGACCCAGATTATTAATGGTAACGTCATTACCCCCCATGAAATACTGTTCAATACTGCAGTTCTGATCCGGAACGGCAGCATAGAAGAAATATGCAGGGACAATGAAGTACGTGAGGGGGCGCAGATCATAGATGCCCGGGGACAGTATGTGTCTCCGGGTTTTATTGATATCCATGTGCATGGAGGGGCAGGTCATGATTTCATGGACGGAGAAAAGGACGGTTTTCTGGAAATCGCCCGGCTGCATGCCAGGCATGGTACCACGGCCATGGTGCCTACCTCACTCACCAGTGGAAAAGACCAATTAATAGCCTTGCTGAAAACCTATGGGGAAGCCGAAAAGGACAATACGGATGGCGCAGCATTTTTGGGTTTGCATCTGGAAGGTCCCTATTTTGCCATGAATCAGCGTGGCGCACAGGATCCCAGGTATATCCGTGATCCGGACCCGGCAGAGTATGAAGAGATATTGAAATATGCCCATCTGATCGCCCGCTGGAGTGCGGCTCCCGAACGGGCCGGGGCAATGGAATTTGGCAGACGGTTGCGGGAAAAAGGAGTCCTGGCGGCTATGGCCCATACAGATGCTGTATACGAGCAGGTTTTGGAAGCGATAGCATCGGGGTATACCTTGTCCACGCATTTGTATTCAGGAATGTCAGGAGTTAGCCGGAAAAATGCGTTCCGATATGCTGGAGTGATCGAAAGCAGTTTGCTGCTGGATGAAATTGATGTGGAGATCATCGCAGACGGGGTGCATTTGCCCGCTCCCTTGTTAAAATTGATTTATAAGGTTAAAGGCCCGGAAAAAATCGCTTTGATCACGGATGCGATGAGAGGAGCAGGGATGCCCGAAGGCGAAAGTATTCTGGGGCACAAAGATGATGGGCTGAAAGTAATCATAGAAGATGCTGTGGCAAAGCTTCCGGATCGAAGTTCCTTTGCCGGAAGCGTGGCTACCGCAGATCGCCTGGTCCGCACCATGCTGAGGACAGCAGATGTTCCTCTGTTAGAGGCCATAAAAATGATGAGCCAAACACCTGCCCGAATTATGGGTCAGCAGCATAAAAAAGGCGCCATCCGCAAAGGAATGGACGCCGATATTGTGCTTTTTGATAATGACATACAGGTCAGTCTGACTATGGTCGGGGGCAAGGTAGTGTACAGAACAGCCCGGTAAGTTTTAGTCGATATTGACCCATCTTTCGTTCCGGTCGGATTCGAATATGGCCTGGAGTACCTTTGCATTCTCCTGAGCATTTTCAAGAGACACAGGCACTTCCCTGTCTTCCAGGATGGCCTTCGAAAAATCATTGGCCTGTTCGGTGTACTGATTGCTTAGCGGCAAAACAATTTTCTCCGGGTCAGGCTGAAGAAAATTGCCGTCATGTATCAGGATTTCATTTTTCTGATCTGCCGGTGCATTGAACGGGATCCTGATTTCCATTATTTTTTCCTCTCCATAAAACAACATGCGCTGATAGGGCGTCAACTGGGTACTGACCGTAAAAGTCATCTGTATTTCGTGAAAATCGATCAGAACCGAACCCAGTTTATCGGTTCTGAATTGAGGATCAAATTCCAACATGGATACCACCCTTCCGGGTTCTTTTTCCAACACAAAGCGGGAGGTAAATACCGGATAGCAGCCAATGTCCCAGATCCCGCCACCACCCATTTCCGGGATATTGCGGATATTGTCCTCGTTGACATTAAAATAGCTGAAAAATCCATGGACAGCTTTTATTTTACCCAGGTAATTTTTCCGTACCAGCTCCCTCGCTTTGATCCACTGGGGATTGGAGGCTACCATAAATGCTTCTCCTACCTTAAGACCTTTTTCGTCTCTTGCCCTGATCAATTCGTCGATTTCTTCAGCATTTAAGGCGAGTGGTTTTTCACAGAGTACATGTTTGCCGGCACGGATACACTGCAGCGTATAGGGTACATGCAGGTCATTGGGCAGGGGGTTATATACCACATCGATTTCCGGATCGTTGATCAAATCCTCATAAGATCCATAGGCTTTCGGGATCCCCATTTCCCGGGCTGCAGCGGTAGCTTTGTCAAGGTCCCTGGATGCCAGGCCATACACTTCGTAAAGGTCACTGTTTGCCATGGCCGGTATTACCTTTTCCCGGGCAATTTTAGCAACGCCCAATACACCCCATTTAAGTTTTTTGTTCATGATGCTTTTTGTTTTGTGAAAAATTCGGTTCGAAGACTGGAAATGATAGTATGAAGCAATTTAATATTATTGGCCATCAAACCCAATCCCGATAAAGGATTGCTATGTATACTAATTATAAATTAGCATTCGACCGCTTTATTACTGCAATGCAGTAATAGCGCATGTAGCGACATTCCAGGTAGATAATGTGGATAAAAACAAATAAAATTCTAATTATTTGTAGTAAATAAATCAAAATACCGAACTGTGAAAATTCAGAAAAGATATAGTTGGCGGATTACGGTATCACTGATTTGACAATTAGTTAAAATTTCGCTATCATGCAATCGATTGCGCAGGGCTGAAGCCATTTACTCGCAAGGGAAATTTAAAATCAAACATAAACCAACATTAGCATCATGGAAAATAAATTTTCAAGACGGTCATTTCTGCATGCTGTCAGTCTGCTGGCTGCCGGAACGGCCCTGACTGCGCCCCTGAAGGGCTTCGGCATGAACCGAAAGCTCAGGGTAACCCTGGTTGGAACAGGGGTAAGGGGGACGTCCTTTTGGGGAAGGAGACTGGTGGAGCAGTACCCTGACATATTAGAGTTTGTCGGATTGAGTGATATTAATCCGGGCCGGCTCGAATATGCACTGGAATACATGAAGGTGGATTGCCCTACATTTGTTGATTTTGATGAGATGCTAGCCCAAACCAAACCGGATTTGGTCATTGTCACCACCATGGACTCTACCCATCATGAGTTTATCATCAAAGGTCTGGAGGCCGGTTGTGATGTGTTGACCGAAAAACCACTGACTACCAACGAAGAGAAATGCCGGCAGATCCTGGAAGCAGAGCGGAAGGCGGATAAAAACCTGATTGTAGGATTTAATTACCGGTGGAGCCCTTATATCACCAAGATAAAAGAATTGCTACACAACAAGGAGATCGGAGAGATAACCTCTGTTGACTTTCATTGGTATCTGAATATTCATCACGGAGCTTCCTATTTCCGCAGATGGCATGGAGTGGCTGAAAACGGGGGGACGCTCTGGGTGCATAAAGCCACCCACCATTTTGATTTGTTGAACTGGTGGCTGGATTCTGACCCGGAAGAGGTATTTGCCTATGGTTCTCTGGAGCACTACGGCAGCAACGGGCCCTTCAGGGCGGAAAATTGCAGGTCTTGTGGACACAAGGCGGATTGCAAGTATTACTGGGACATTACCAAAAGCCCCCGGGACATGAAATTGTACGTTGAGAATGAGCACCATGACGGTTATTTCAGAGACGGCTGCGTGTATCGCCACGAAATCGATATCTATGATAAAATGTCAGCAAATATCAAATATGCCAATAATGTGGTGGTGAATTATTCGCTTACCACCTATAGCCCCTATGAGGGCTGGAAAATTGCTTTTAACGGACAAAAGGGCCGGATTGACGCCTGGTTGGACATACCTTTTATGAGCAACGAAACCCTGGATCAAGAGGCCCTGCATGCGGCGGAAATGAACCAAAACAATGCAGGAGAAGACATGAACCGGGAACCACTGGTTTTGCACAAAAACTGGGAAAAGCCCCAGATCATACAGGTAGTCAGCGAGCGCGGAGGACACGGTGGGGGAGACAAAAGGCTCCACGATAAAATCTTTAAGACTCCCAATGCGGCAGACCCCTACAAACATGCGGCAGGATTACGGGATGGTATCATGTCTGTATTGGTAGGCGTTGCAGCCCGGAAAAGTATTACATCCAAGGGGCCTGTGAAAATAGCAGACCTGACCAGTATCAAACCCAGTCCAAACCGGGGATAGATCACATTAATTTTTCCCCTCCATACGGTTGTTTTCGCCCATGGAGGGGTTTTTTGTGTTTTTCTCCCGATTCAATTATTTTTGGAAAATTCTTCGGGAGAAAGTTAGTCAGATTGTCCGGCTTACCTTTCCGGACAAGTTATGGTCTTTAACCATAGCACAAAGACCTGTAAAAACACACGATTTCTATCATCTTTAAACACAGCAGGTATTGATTTCCTGGCCCCATCAGGAGCAAATGCCATTGACCTGTAAAAAATTCAATACAATTATGAAAATTGAACACATCGCTCTTAATGTAAAAGATCCGCAGGCAGTTTCAGACTGGTACGAAAAGAATCTGGGTTTAACAGTTGTTAAAAAAATGGATCAGGCACCTTACATGACATTCCTGGCAGACGATAGTGGTAAGGTTATGGTTGAGCTGTATCAAAATGCCAAAGCGGCGGTATTGGATTATGCCGGACTTGATCCACTCATGTTGCACCTGGCCTTCGTATCGGAAAAGCCTGAGGAGGAGAAAGAGCGGCTGGTAGCGGCAGGTGCAAAATTGGTCAGCGATGATACCCTGGAAGATGGGACCAGGCTGCTGATGCTTCGTGACCCCTGGGGTCTGGCCATTCAATTCTGTAAAAGGGCCAAACCCATGCTCAAATAAAACTATTTCTTGATCGGCCTTGTATTTCCCAATTGGAAATTACGGGTAATGTTGAAGCCAAAATGGATGTCTCCATTGAAAAAATCACCTGAAGTGGAAGGAATAAAGCCTGTCTCTGTCATTTGCTGGGCATTGGTAAGCTGCAACTGAAAAACATGTCCCCCGGTTTCAATGTCTACACCGATAGCAATGGGATTGGCGGTGCCATTTTCCTGGTCCAGGAATCTGTGATAATATTCAACGTTTAAGTATACACTTTTGCTAAGCCTATAGCTTAATCCTGCGCCTACGGCGAAAAAAGCATTCGGCGCTGAAGGTTCCCGAACCAGGTTTCGGTGAATATAGGTCGGCATCAGTTGTAAGGCTATATTTTGATACAGCTTGCTGGCAGCCAACAGTTGATGGACATATTGAAGCCTTCTATTCAGGTTCATGGGAATCTCCGGACGTCTAATCGTGTTGATGGAGGCGCCTGACAGCCAGACCAGAGTTACCGGCTGTTTGATTTTGCCCTCATTTTGCTGGAAAAGGCTGATTTTGGCAAAGCCATCATACAATTTGCTGAAGGAATTTCTACCTATACCCAGTGTAAGCCAATCCTGCCAGGCATAATCCAATCCCAATCTCATGTTGGCCTGGTCCATGCCAAAGAACTGATACGCACCGGAATTGATCCTTCCAAAGCGGTGGGAAATTAAAAATTCCAGATTACCTTTTTCTCTGGTTTCAACCGTATGGCCGTTGATCAATCTGATGGCTTTAAAGGTGGTGGTGTGAGTATTCCATTCGGTTTTATCTTCTTCCCTGAGCTGGTCCAATAAATTGTCCTGGGCTGAAGTGCTGAGAAAAAGAAAATAAAAGATCAGAAAAATTACCAGAATTTTGTTTGTCATCGGTCTGTTTTTTCAAATACAAAGCTTACAGTTACCTCTACTTCCTCCGCAATGTTATAAAAAAGCACCTTTGGTATCTCAATGTTATAATCTTCGAGTTTTACCGGAAAAACCGCATCCATGATGATTTGGTCACCCTTGAAATTGATATTACCAGGAACCCTGACTTTATTGGTTTGCCCATGAATGGTTAAATTTCCTTCCGCAAAAGCCTCCTGGGATCCGGATCTCCGCCGATCGTAGCCACTCAGTCTTCCTTCAAAGCTGGCTTCCGGATAGGTATGCGAATCCATGAATTTATCATTGAAATGTTCCTGCATCAGGGATTTTGGAAATCGGAAGGCTCTGACAGGTACCAGAAAGGCCAGACTACCGGTTTGTTCATTAAATAAACCGGTCGGGCCATTGTTTACCGCCTGAATATCCTCAACCGGAGCACTGCTAAAGAACTCAATTTCGCCCGACACCGTTTTGTGACCCTGGGCTTGAAGGGATTGTGATAACAGGAAAATAAAGAGGGTTATATAGCAATTTTTCATAACGGGTTAATTATCCATTGCACCGTTTTCTACCCAACAGTAGACGGATTCTAACTCGGCGTCAGTCAATTGTTTGCCCGATTCGGGGGCCGGCATAAAACCACTTTGGGTAAAATCCCTGATCTGATTCGCATACTGAATAATATTTTCAGAAACAGAGAGGTTTACCCGCTCTGATCCCAGTATATGGCATCCGGAAATGGCACAATTCTGATTAATGATAGGTATGATATCACCTGCGAGCGATGCAGGTTGCTCGCCACATCGCTCTTCCTCAGGTAATAAATCAGCTTCATTTTCTGTTGTGCAGTAGCATAAGGTGCAGGCAAGCATTACCCATAAGCAGGTTGAACAAGGGTTTTTAATAACCATCATTATTGTTGTTGTCAGGATTGGAATCGTTGGGCATGTTGCTACTGGCATTGCTACCGATATTACCCTGCGCAATCAAAGTAGACATGGCAGTTGAACTTAAGTGTACGTTGGCATGCCCGTCAAAATTCAGCAGTTCTTCATAGGTGATGGCGGTGCCATCGCCGGTTTGGGTAACGGTAGTTTCACTTACACCACTGGCACCATCTACGTCGCTCAATCCAATGGCGATACCACCACCTTCGCTGGCAGCGTTGTTGTGGATATGGGCCGGGTGAGAATTTCCGGCCTCAGTACCCTCCAATTCAATCCGGATTAAAGTGCTTGTTTCACTTTCTTTTGTAAATGTAATAGAGCCCTGTATCATGGGATCCGACACCGGATTCAATACATACTCTTTTTGGATAATTCGGGGGCCATCATCCTCTTTTTCACAGGCGAGGGTGAAAAAAGCGAGCAGGAAAAACATGTTAAGCGTTAATTTGATCGTTTTCATGATTTCTGATGTTTAAAATTTTAATTTTTGACTTGAGGGATAATATTTGATTCCAAAGAAGGCTCCCAAACTTTTTAAATCCAGGCGTCCCTCTCCGATCCCCTCTAAGGGTAAGCGATAATAGGGTTCCACCTGGACGGCCAGTTTTCTACTCAGCCTTCTTTCATAGCCAAAGCTGATGTTCCAAATACCAAATACATGCTGGTTATTCCCGGTTATTTTCAAATCCTTTGAATAGGGATAGCCTCCATCATTGCTATAGGTCAACGTGTAGTTTTCCTTTATCATGAAATAGGAAGACAGGCCTGTACTTACAAACCATTTGTCGTTTGCACCCATTATGGGGTAATATCTGAAATTAACCGGCACTTCAAGAATCCAGCAGATGCCCCTTAGCGATTCATGGGCTGAGTAACCCTCCCAGTAGCCGGGGCCCTGTTGGTAGCTTTTTTTTGAATGCAAGGCTCCTCCTGAAATGCTCCACCGGCCGCTGAGAAAATATTCCAGGCTCATTCCCATACTTCTGCCAAAGGGAGGGAAATTCGTATACTTCACTGCGCTGAGGTCGGGAGATACCTGTAAAGCAAGGGCAATATTGTTTTTTAGATTATCTGGTGCCCCCCCTTTTATTGGGGTAAATTCCGATGTTTGGATTATGCGTTTTGGGGATTTGGACTTAATCCGGTTAAATTTCTCAAACCCCTCGGATTTTTTATCAGGTACCCGTATAAGATCCCCGATTATCGGCCTTTGTGTTTTGGGATTGGCCATTGTAATGTCTGGATACGCCGTACCCACAACGGAAACAATGTTAGACTTTGGAGTGACGGATTCGTCCCTGGTGCCACGGTTAGGGCCCAGGATAGATTCGGGTTTTTTGATGTTGATATCGATATTTTTTACAGGATCTAAATGCGTAAGCAGAGACCCGTCGGCAATAGCACGGGATACATGGCCTTCCGGTGACTGCCGGTATGCGTCTCCTAACCAAACAGTGATAGTGATGCCGAGAAGCATTAGCAGACCAAAAAAGATCCATTTGTATCCGTTTACTGGTTTGGGAGCCGTATTCTGGTCCAGTATCTTTTCCATTTTGACCCAATCTTCAGGTACAAATGGAATGTCAGGCCTGGAGGATAATTCTTTAAAGAAATCATCCAGCTCTTTATCACTCATGTTTGATACCTGCTTTTTCATTATTTCTTGTGGTTAACATTGCCCTTAATTTTTGCCTTGCCCTGTGAAGATTTGATTTAGACGTACCGGCAGAGATGCTCAGCATCTCGGCTATTTCCTGATGGTCGTAACCTTCAATGGCATACAGGTTAAAGACCGTTCTGTACCGGGGAGGTAAGGCCTGAATCAACTGAATCATATCCATGTATTCGAGTGTTTCCGGGCCGTTTTTCCCGGGATCGGGAATATTCAGTAGTTGGGCCATATCAATATTGCCAGCCTGATGGGCATTCCTCCTATAGCAATTGATGGCTCCATTGATCAGTATTCTTCGGAACCAGACTGTGAAGGGACGTTGTGTATCGTACTGGTCAATGTGCCGGAAGACTTTGAGAAAGCCATCGTGAAGTATTTCCAGGCTTTCATCCCTGCTTGAGGTATACCGTAGGCATATGCTCATGCCATAACTGTAAAACTGCTTGTACAGCAATTCCTGGCTTTTCCGGTCGCCTTTGGAGAGGTCTTTTTTTAGTTTGTTTGACAGGAATTTTTCCACAATTGCCGGGTTTATATCCGCCAGTACAAGAGCGGACCGAATTAGGTTGCGTGGGACTATATAATTTACAAAATATTAATGGGAAATTGTAGGTATACACTTGCTCTGGTAGGGAAGGACGGGCTACTGCTCTGAATTCAATGTATATCCGGCCTACCATTGGTCATAAAGCGGGCAGTCGTTCAGGGATTTTGTGCTAAATTGATTTTTGGATCGGGTTTGGGGAATAAATTCCAACCATTCCATTGTGGTGAAATCGTCCCGGGTACAGGCCTGTCAAAACGGCTCAGCGACTGGCGATATTCTTCTGCAAGACTGTCCTGAAGGTCAGGGGCAGCTAAGAAATAATGATGAACCTGTGTTATGAAAAAAGAAAAAGTGATCCAAATAGTCATTTCCTTTCTCCTAATGACCACGCTGAGTCTTTCGCTGAATGCGCAGCGACAAATGGAATACCTGGACAGAGGTTTGGTGGTCCAGAAGACAGAAGGAGGGGTATTTCTTAGCTGGCGCATATTGGGGGATGAACCTGCGGACACCGGGTTTGACGTTTTCAGGAGATATAAAAATGGGCAGGCCGAAAAAATCAACCCTTCTGCACTAACACATGTGAGTAATTTTGAGGACTTAGAGGTGGATCTTAGCCGCCATCCCTGCTATTTTATCAGGAGCACTTCCGGGAAACAAAGCGGGGAAGTAGCCGTATGGGAAAATGCCTATCTCGAAATTCCCCTGCAGACTCCGGAAGGGTACCGCCCCAACGATACCTCAGTAGGAGACCTGACAGGCGATGGGCAGTACGAATTGGTAGTACACATGACAGGTAGGTCCCGAGACAATTCCCAGGATGGATTTACGGATTCCCCGATCCTGCAAGCATACACTCTGGAAGGAAATATGCTTTGGGAAATCAATTTGGGAATCAATATCAGGGAGGGAGCACACTATACCCAATTTATGGTATATGACCTGGATGGGGATGGCCTGGCCGAAGTAGCTTGCAAAACTGCAGATGGCAGTAAGGATGCAATGGGAGAGGCAATAGGGGATGAAACGAAGGATTGGCGTAATGAAGAAGGTAAAATACTGGAAGGTCCCGAGTATCTGACGGTGTTTTCAGGCAGTACGGGAGCAGCACTATCCACAGTAGATTATATTCCCGGCCGAGGTGATTTGTGCGGTTGGGGCGGGGAAGGAGGAAATGGAGGAAATGATTGCAATGGCAACAGAGTGGATCGGTTTCTGGCAGGGGTGGCCTACCTGGATGGGGAAAAACCCTCTCTTCTGATGGCAAGGGGTTATTACGGAAGGTCAGTGGTTGCGGCCTGGGACTTCCGGGACGGTCGCTTGCAGACGCGTTGGGTTTTTGATTCGGAAGGTAGGGAAAACCCCTATTCCGGTCAGGGCAATCATAGCCTCAGCATCAATGACGTTGATCAGGATGGGAAGGACGAAATTGTCTATGGGGCCATGGTCATTGATGATAATGGCAGGGGGTTATATAGTACAGGTCTCAGACATGGGGATGCCCTGCATGTAAGTTATTTTCACCCGGAATATCCGGACCAGTTGGTCTGGGGCATCCACGAAAATGAAACCAATGAAGCCGGATATGGGGTAGCTCTGTTCAATGCCCGCAACGGAGAAATATTATGGGGCGGTGAAGAAGGGAAAGATGTGGGAAGAGGCCTGGCGGCTGATATTGATCCCCGGTATAAGGGTGCTGAATACTGGTGGAACGGCAGCGCGGGAATGTATAACTTTAGCGGAGAGGACATTGGCGCGAAACCCAATAGCATCAATTTTGCCATCTGGTGGGATGGAGACTTGTTGAGGGAATTATTGGATAAAAATCATATCGATAAATGGGATTACGAAAATGGTGCCCTGGAACGCCTGATGACAGCAGTAGGATGTGTTTCCAATAATGGCACGAAAGCCACCCCGGCCTTGTCTGCCGATATCCTGGGTGACTGGCGGGAGGAGGTTATTTTCAGAACAGAGGAGAACGCGGCGCTGCGGATTTATAGCACCCGTATACCGTCAGATCACCGCATTACCAGCCTCATGCACAATCCCCAATACCGGCTGAGTATCGCCTGGCAGAATGTCGGATACAATCAACCCCCACATACAGATTTCTATCTGGGGATGAATATGGCTGCTCCCCGGTCCCGGCAAATCCATATTATCAGAAAAAAATAATTTTTTTTCATTGTTTCAGGACAAAGCGGGTTTGGCCTGCGTACAGGTAGTGTAACCTAAATGAAGTCATTGCAATGAAAAGCAACTGGTTGTTTTTGCCGGATATTTTCCTGGTTCTGCTGATATGCTTCACCTGTGAACGGAATGAGATGACACATGTGGAGGAAAATCAGCGCTATACGTTTAAAGAGCAGGTTCATTTTTCTGGCAATGCTCCGGAGTCAATTGAAGGGGTACAAAAGCGCCTGTTTGAGGGGAGAGAGCTTGTCTACATAATGGGTGATACACGCGCAAAATCGAATGAAAATGGAATTATAGATTAAGTTGGTGATTTTTTTATTGTTCTTTTTTGGAAAAGGCAAGTGCTTCTGTGCTTGCCTTTTTTCCGTTAGAAGCCAAATTAGTACCATAGCCCTAATAGCTATTTGAAATGAATCCTTTTTTAATTACTTTGTTTTGAATTTCAGGCCCTCGGCAATAATTGATGATGCTCACCCAAAAGAAAATAATGGTTTGCGCCTTTTCCGGCGTGTTACTCCTTGCGCTACTGATCTGGATATTGCGAATAGTACCTCTGGAAAACAAACACCGGGTTATTCCGGCTATCTTATTGGGTGAGGCTGTGGATTATAATCAGGATATTCGCCCGATCGTAAACAATAAGTGCATTGCCTGTCACGGAGGGGTGAAGAAATCCGGTGGTTTTAGTTTGTTATTTGAGGAGGAGGCGCTGGCAGTAAATGAATCCGGAGAACGCGCTATTGTTCCCGGAAATACCCGAAAAAGTGAATTGCTCAGGCGGATCAAACACCATGATCCTGAGTTCCGAATGCCGCTGGAATCTGACCCCCTCTCCGGGGAAGAAATCGAATTGTTTACCAGGTGGATCAACCAGGGGGCGAAATGGGACGATCATTGGGCCTATAAACCTCCAAAGCAGCAGGAAATACCCGATATTCAAAGCCCATGGATTATCAATGAAATCGACCGGTTTGTATTGGATAAAATGGGCCAGAAAGGTTTACAACCCAACCCGCTTTCAGACCGCTATTCTTTGATACGAAGATTGAGTTTCGATCTTACTGGTCTTCCGCCTGAACTGGAGAAAGTTCAGGAATTCCTCAGTGATACTTCGGAAAATGCCTACGAAAAACTGGTAGACCACTACCTGGCATCTCCCGCTTATGGAGAAAGATGGGCAGCCATGTGGATGGACCTGGCACGGTATGCAGATTCCAAGGGCTATGAGGCAGACAGGCCACGCAACATATGGAAATACAGGGATTGGCTGATTCATGCTTTTAACGACAATATGCCTTTTGATCGATTTGTTACCGAGCAGCTGGCAGGGGATTTAATGCCTGATCCCACGGATGAACAGTACATTGCTACAGCCTTCCACAGGAATACCATGAACAACGATGAGGGAGGGACGGACAACGAGGAATTTCGTACGGCCGCCATCCTGGACCGGGTGAACACTACCTGGACCATCCTGCAGGGTACCACCATGGAATGTGTTCAATGCCACAGTCATCCTTATGACCCGATCAGGCACGAGGATTATTACCGGAGCCTGGCTTTTTTTAACCAGACAGCGGACGCAGATATTCCCAGCGAAGCACCGGTACTGATCAATTTTGAGTCGGAGGAAGATATCGAGCGGCTGACAAAGATTCAATCATGGGTGAGTGACAGCATGGCTGCAGAACAAGGCCCCGGTGAACAATATTTCACGGATCTGATACGCCTGGGCGAGCCCAAACTTCATCCCCACTATTTTGAGCAAATCGATAAGGGTATACCCATAAAGGGCACCGCAACCTTCAAAGTAGATCCGCTCATTCCTTCCCGTACCAGGGCACTGCCTTTTGCAGGTGAGGATCGGCTGATGTTTAAAGTACGCGCCAGTGATTCAGGAGGCAATATTTCCTTTCGCCTGGATAGCATCAATGGCAGAGAGGTGGGAAACTGGGAAGTTCGGAGCAAGACAAAAACGAGGTTTAACGAAGAAACAAAGAAAGATGAATCCTATGCGATAATGGAGGTCCTTTCCATCCCCATAACTCCCACGGAGGGAAAACATGATTTGTATCTGGTTTACGAAGGTTCGGAAGAGGAGATAACCTGCACTTTCGAATGGGTATTGCTTCACCATTCTTTGCCTGGAAATGAAAAGCCCGGATACAAGGAGGTAGAAAGGACATTTTACGAACTGTACAATACTGAAGCCGACAAGGAAACCACCCCGGTAATGGTATCCCTCCCGGAGCGTTACCAGCGGGAAACACGCCTTTTTGAGCGGGGAAGCTGGATGGTTCCCGGGGACAGGGTATCTGCGGGAGTACCCGAAATATGGAATGCTTTTGATGACCAATATCCGGCTGACAGATTGGGGTTCAGTAGGTGGTTATTCAGCCCGGCTAATCCCTTAACTGCCCGGGTAATGGTAAACAGGCTTTGGGAGCAATTATTTGGAAGAGGTCTGGTCCCCTCATTGGAGGATTTTGGTTCTCAGGGATCTGCTCCCACCCATCCGGAATTGCTGGATTGGCTGGCCCTTAGGTTTATGGAGGATATGAACTGGGATATTAAGAGGTTGCTCAAAGAGCTGGTGATGTCTGCCAGTTACAGACAATCGTCACACTTCAGGGAAGAGCTTGTGCAAATTGACCCATTGAACGAATGGTTGGCAAGAGGTCCACGATTGAGGCTAACAGCCGAGCAAATCAGGGATCAGGCACTCGCCGTATCCGGACTGTTGAGCGAAAAAATGTACGGGCCCAGTGTCATGCCTGATCAACCGGAGGGCATCTGGCAGGTAGTGTATAGCGGAGAAAAGTGGCAGACCAGCAAAGGAGAGGACAAATACCGCCGGGCCATGTATACTTTTTGGCGAAGAACCAGTCCTTATCCTTCAATTATTGCCTTTGATGCGCCCAGCAGGGAGTTTTGCCTTCCGGAGCGCATCCCGACCAATACACCCCTGCAGGCTTTGGTGACACTAAACGACCCAGTTTATCTGGAGGCCTCCCTGGCTTTGGCAAGGAGGGTGCTTAAAGAAACTTCCTGGAATGAAGAGCAGAGGTTATCCCTGATGTACAGCCTGGCAGTGAGGAGGGGAGTCAGTCAGGAAAAATTGGCGGATTTGAAATCACTTTACGAGCAGACGAAAATATACTTTGAAAACCAGCCTCAGGCAGTATGCCAATTGATAGGAGAAGAAGATGAAAGCCTGGCCACTTACACAGTGGTGGCCAATGCAGTAATGAATTTGGATGAATTCCTGATGAAATCATGAGCAAAAGAATTAATATAGCAGACGAACATCAATACCGCCTGTTGCAGCTCCAGACACGCAGGCATTTTCTCAAGCAATGTACCACAGGGCTGGGAGCACTTGCATTGGGTGGTCTGGTGGGATGCAACAGCAGTTCACCCCATCCCCGGGAAATGGAAGGAAAGGTGGATGAATTGCTCCGACAGGTGCCCCATTTTGCACCCAAGGCCAAGCGGATCATCTACCTGCACATGGCGGGTGCTCCTTCACAACTGGAATTGTTTGATTACAAGCCGGAACTGGCCAAACTGGACGGACAGGATTGTCCGCAATCGCTGCTGGAAGGTAAGAAATTTGCTTTTATTCAGGGTATTCCCAAGATGCTCGGTCCTCAGGCACAATTCAGGCCCAGGGGAGATTCAGGCATGGTGATTTCAGACAACCTGCCTCATTTTTCCACCATAGCAGACGATGTGACCCTGATCAAAACCATGCATACCGATGAATTCAACCATGCACCCGCGCAGTTGCTGCTGCAGACAGGTTCTCCGAGGCTGGGAAGGCCCAGTATGGGGAGTTGGGTAACCTACGGGCTGGGTTCTGAGAATGAGGACCTGCCGGGCTTTATGGTCCTGGTATCCGGTGGAAATACGCCGGATGCCGGAAAGTCTGTCTGGGGAAGCGGCTTTCTGCCTTCAGTATACCAGGGTGTGCAATGCCGCTCTGAGGGAGATCCGGTACTTTACGTTTCCAACCCGGAAGGCATGGATGGAAGTTTGCGCAAACAAACCATAGATGCCATCAACCGCATCAATGAAAAGGAATACCATGAATTTGGCGATCCGGAAACCCTCACGCGGATTTCTCAATATGAGATGGCTTACCGCATGCAGACTTCCGTACCGGAGGTTATGGATATAAAGGATGAGCCGGCTTATATTCACGAGATGTATGGCACGGAGCCGGGTAAAACGTCATTTGCCAACAATTGCCTGCTGGCAAGAAGACTGGTGGAAAAAGGCGTTCGCTTTGTGCAGTTGTTTGACTGGGGCTGGGACATGCACGGTGTAGCGGAGCGTGAATCGCTGGATGAAGGGCTGCCCATTAAGTGCAAACCAGTGGATCAGGCCATGACAGCTTTGGTAAAGGACCTGAAGCAGCGGGGTTTGCTGGATGAAACCCTGGTGGTCTGGGGAGGAGAATTTGGTCGCACGCCCATGCAGGAAAACAGGGGTGGCAGAGAGTGGCCCTATAAGGGCAGGGACCACCATACCGAGGCATTCCCGGTTTGGATGGCAGGTGGAGGCGTAAAAGGCGGCTTTACACTTGGTGAAACCGATGAAATAGGTTATTATGGGGTCAAAGATAAGGTTCACGTTCATGATTTGCAGGCCACCATTTTGCATCTTATGGGCATGGATCACGAAAGATTCACTTATTTTTCCCAGGGAAGGGATTTCAGGCTGACCGATGTGTCAGGAAAAGTAGTAAGAAAAGTTATCGCATAAATACATGGAGCAGTCGTCAGAAATCATCATCTTCTTCGGAAGATTTCACCCCTTGTTGTTACATCTTCCCATAGGCTTTCTCGTTCTGGGATTCCTTATGGAATTGTTGTCCCGAAAGGAGCAGTTTGCTTACCTGAAACCTGCCATTGGCTTTGTGCTCGGGCTGGGCGCCATTTCCGCATTGGGTACCGCCATTCTGGGATTGATGCTGGCCCAGGCAGGTGACTACGGAGAGGACCTTTTATTCATCCACCAGTGGGCTGGTATTCTGCTGGTACTCTTTGCCTTTGGTTCCTGGTGGTTTTATGCACAAAAGCAGAAGAAAAGCGATCTGAAACTACAGCGGGCCTACCTGGGATCACTGGTCCTGATGATGCTATTTTTGGGAGTGGCGGGACACTATGGCGGCTCGCTGACCCATGGGTCCAATTACCTGACCCAGTACATGCCAAATGGGCTTAAGAAGCTGGCCGGTATACCGGTAGAAGAAAAAGGGCCAAAACTAATCGAAAATCTGGATGAAGCAGTGGTCTACACCGACATCATCCACCCCATTATGGAAATTCGCTGCAACTCCTGCCACAATGCAGACAAGAAAAAAGGAGATCTGCAGATGCATACCCGGGAGGCCCTGATGAAGGGAGGTGAAAATGGGCCTGTATTCACGGCAGGGAATGCTGCGGAAAGTGAAATGATCAAAAGAATCCACCTGGATCCAAACCATGACGATCACATGCCTCCAAAAGGCAAATCCCAGCTGTCTGACGAACAGGTTTTGTTGCTGGAATGGTGGATCAATGAAGGAGCACCCTTTGACAAGAAAGTAGCTGAGCTAGAGGCCGACCAGGAGGTACAGACTGTATTGCTCACCCTCACCGATCCGAATGCCAATAAGACTGCCGTGGAGATTCTCCTGGCGGAGGGGACAACGGCTCCGGATCAGGAGAAATTGAACGCCTATGTGCAGGAAGGTATCGCCATCAAGCCGCTTTCCAATGATACGAACTGGCTGCAGGTCACCCTTTACAAAAAGGATCCGGTGGATGAAATTCTGGGCCGGTTGGTCGCAGATTTCCCGGAGCAGATTACCTGGCTGGATGTCAAGGATACTCCTCTGACGGACGAAGGACTGGCTGCCATTGGCCGGTTTAAGCACCTGACGCGGTTGCGGGCGGAGAAAACGTCGATAACGGATGCGGGTCTTGCCCACCTGAAAAATCTTGAATACCTGGAATCCCTTAATATTTATGGCACAGAGGTAGGAAATGAGGGGCTGGATCATTTGGCCGAATTGCCCAATCTGCGGCGGCTGTATGCCTGGGATACCCAGGTCAGCAGGGAAGGAGCAGCAAGGCTTAAGGAGGGGTCTGCCCAGCTGGACATTAACCTGGGCTATGAGGTAGAAGTCATCGATTCGCTCACGGTAAAAGTCCTGCCGGTAGCCAATCAGGAGTAAAAGATAGCAGGTACGACCAGGTGCGATCGGAAAATGGTCACGGGTGTACCGCTATGGGTTCCAGGGTCAGGAGAGGGATGATGGAATAAAGGACTTAGGAAACTTATATAATTTTACCTTTAGGATACATGACCTGAGGGTAGGTAGGTTTTTAAGTTTGGATCCTTTAATTAATTTATTTCCTTGGAATACCCCTTATGCGTTTAGTGAGAATAGGCTAATTGATGCTATTGAACTTGAAGGGCTCGAAGCTTTTACCGTTCATGGTACAGCATCAAATCCGGCGACATTCAATAAAATGACGGATCGTGATATTAAGCGATTATCTGGCAACAAGACTGTAAATCGAGATTTTTCTTGGGAGTCTGATAGAGGTTTTAATAATTCGTTTTTTAATGATCAAGGTGATCGATATGAGGCCGCACAAGCACTTTCAAAGCACGTCATTTCGAATATGAAAAGTGGAGAAGATAGTACCATAATAGGGTATAGTCACGGTGGAAATGTTGCGCTGCAAGCTGTAAAGTTGATTAAAGGCCAGCTTCAAGAGGGAGATAATAGAAAATTAAATATTATTTCAATAGCTACTCCAGCATACAACGGAGCTTTTGATCTAGGAAATCCGGCTAACTCGGGAATGGATTCGCATACTCATTTTTATAGTGAGAGTGACATTATTCAGACTTTTGGTGCCAACTTATTTGGATCCAAAGATGCCTCCCGTACCTACAAAAGTACTCTAACCAAAAATTTTAAGGTTAATGACATAAAGAAGGTGTCGTTTCCTGATGCCACGAACCCAGGCATGAAGGAAAAGGTCGATGTACCGCTAAATAATCCGGTTGAGTCACATTCAATTCATAGGAATAATCCTCAATTACTAAACAAAGAATGAAATAAATTGAGATGGTTAATAAAATTTTGATGGGTTTTTGAAACCTTATCCTATGGTCAATCGCACTATTAACTGCAAAAGGAAGTATCCATTTTGGCCTCGGTTTAGGTGATGCTATCATATTTGGAATTATTTTCGTATTTGTTGTGGTTATTGATATAGCCTATCTTTTGTCTTTGAGAAGAACTGGTTTTTTTCACAATAATCAAAAATTAGTTTTGATTGTTGCAGGTACATTTATGTTGTGGGTTTTACTTCAGATGACTTTTCTTAGAGGAACATTAAGTCCATGGGATGGTAATATTTTCTTTTAGGATAAAACATGATGTTAAAGCCTCCTCAAGGTGGAGTATTCACTACATAGTTTTATTCACTAGTCCGTTGAACAACAATATAACCATTGATACATACGCAACGGCCCATAACACCAGCCCGATTTTTGGTAGGACTAATCGAAGCATTAGTGATAAGCTCCACCTTCTTCAGTATTGGATGGGAGTGATTAGGCAATAAATTTGACCCAACTTCTTTTTATGTTTATTAGCAAATAATTTTTCAACTGAAAAAGAAAAACTATCTTTATGGTTGTCCAAAGGGGCGAAACGTTCTTTATAAAGGTTGTGAGAAGGTTGGAAATTGTTGTGCAGGGGTATACTGGACCAGAACCCCGGTAACTTCGGAAGATATCACCAAGCAGGTCACAAGGAGCTTTAAGAGGCTTTATGCACCCAGAAAGGTCAACTGCCGGACGATCAGTCAAAGTGTGGTCAGCAACCTGCTTAAGGCAGGGCAGGACCTGAGGATTGTCCAGGTGTTTGCCGGACATAAATACCCCTCGGCAACGGAGAAATACAAACAGGCACAGGTGGAAGAGTTGAAAAGGGCTGTACAGAAACACCATCCTTTGGGGTGAAAGAAACTTAAATAACCATATAAAATGTTTACCTTTATGATTACTATGAAAACTTATCAGTTTACGGCCCAAATAGAAAAAGATAAGGAGACAGGCCTCTATGTGGGGCTTGTTCCTAACCTGCCGGGTGCCTATACCCAAGCAGCCACATTAGACGAGTTACAAACTAATTTAAAAGAAGTTATTGAGTTGTGCCTGGAAGAGCTGAGCCCTGAAGAACTAAGCGACCTGTCCGAGTTTATAGGCTTCCAACAGATATCGATAGCTGTATGAGTAAACTACCGTTGGTAGATGCCAAAACCTTAGAAAAGGTTCTTTTACTGTTGGGGTTTGAAATAAAAAGGCAAAAAGGAAGCCATGTTTTTTATCGTCATCCCGATGGCCGTTATACCACAATACCACATCATAAGGGCAGAGATATCAGCCGTTCATTATTACGGGCGGTGCTTCGGCAGGTAGAAATTACGCAAGAGGAATTCATTGAACTGTTAGGCGGTATATAAACCATCCGTTACACATCTCCTCTCAAGCGACACAGCCGGACGCTCCGAAATGACGCCTGGAGTAGCGACACCGTTCACAGGTAAAGCGGCGTTCGTCATCGTCATCGGGCAAAAAGCCACGCCAGCCCGGCGCGGCAGCCTTCCACGGTCAGTTTAAAAAACAAGGTGTTCCAGGCAGCTGCACCGTCCTCCGGGTCTCCGCTACGCTCCGAGCCTGTCATGTCTTTTGCGCTCCTTAGACCGCTCCACTCCCTTGCTTTTTACCCATACCCGCCGGATTGGGGGTTTTCTTTTTTTTCGTTATTTCTTTTAAGGAATGTTTTACAAAGAGGCAGCCGGCGCACGCCTTCTTTTTTTTCAACTGAAAAACTTTTCAACTGAAAGAAAAAAACTATCTTTATGGTTGTCCAATGGGGCGAAACGTTCTTTGTTTACCTGCTGGCAGGCCCGGAAAAAGGTTGTGAGAAGGTTGGAAAAGCTTTGGAAATTGTTGTGCGGGAGCATACCGTTATGGGTTTCAAGGCTGGGTGGCTGATGACGAGATAAAAGGTTCAGGAAAGTCCTACACGACGCATTTCAGGCAGCATGATCCTGGGATTGGCAGGACCTGGAGCAGGGACCCCAAGAATCAGTATTCGTCTCCCTACGTCATGCTGGGTAACAGCCCTGTGAACGGTACGGACCCTGACGGGGCCTGGTTTTGGGAGAAGTCCAACGTGAGGCAGGCCAGGCAATTTGCCAGGAAGACGGGGGGCGATTTCGAAAAGTGGAAAGGGGACGACGGTAAGAGATATGCCGGAGTTACGGTAAATCATGCAGATCAGGGTTCTGGAACGGGTTTGGAATTGGACCGGCAAAACGTGAATTTTTTCACTTTCAGGCCTGGGGAGGACAGATCGAAGCTGCTGCAAAAGGCTGGTGTTGGCTTTTATGCGACACAGACTGCCACGAGCAGCGGCCTTGATCAGGCAGAGTGGATAATGAAAAGCGGCAATGCGTGGTTTGAGGGGACCGCTGAATATGACAGGGACGGGCAGATTCCAGGCATATACAAGGGTTTAGTAGGCTTGAACCCTCTCATAGCTGTGCCCAATGCTTTGAAGATCTTGGGTGAAAACGCCGCAAATCACTTAGGGATCACCGATAATCCAGCAAGGGACATCTACGGGGAGGAGGCTACTAGTGCTATTGATATCGGTGCCGCTTTGTTTGCTGTTCCCTCTCCAATTGGACCCGGAGCTAAAATTTCTAGTCAGTTATTTGGTAAAGAGTCAATTGGAGAGGTAGCTGATTGGGCAAATACTATTTTCCAGTTTTCAAATGATGCAGGTGCATTGGGCCGGTTTAAAGAAGATAATGAAAGGGATTAGACCCTTGTGATAAAACAACTGCTAGCACTTTGTAGATAATTGGGATGTTTTTTGATTCCGTATATTCGCAGAAAGGCGCTTTTGCTCAATAGGTGTGCTTTGCCCAAGGAAAAACTGTAGATTTTTGTCTAGATTTTTCTTAAGGGTATTACTTCACAATTTAGACTCCCTTCCCCATTTATTTAGGACAGTGACGGGGATATTGAGGTTTTCCCATTTATTTATGAAATAGGACAAAACACTTATGTCTTTTTTTTCAAGCAATAATTCGAATTTGTAAACATGATCCTTATGTTGCAAAGTTATTTTATTACCAATCCCGTCTTTTGGAAACAGTGTTCTTGGGTTTGAGTACATTTCCCCTTTATAGCCGTTGAGTGATATATTGATTTTATGAATTTCAGCAACTGGGAATATTAGTCTGTCGTTGTCGGCCTGCTCTTTTTCAAATACAATTTGATCAGGTAAGAGGTGTAAATTTCCAAAAAATGTAATGGGTTTTAAAAATGGAAAAATTAAGGTGTTTATCACAACCAGGAGTGCCACCAGAAGAGCAATTCCTTTGTACCCAAAGATTAAAGATCCGATTGCAATCACCATTAAAAGTAAAAGAGCATAAGCGGCCAACTTGGTAGGGAGGGGTCTTTTCTGTTCCACGACGGGAATTTTGACAGCCTGTTCCATGGTGCTGTTATCAGATGGTTTTTAGCTTAGCACTTTTGATCATTGCATCAAGTGCGTAGAGGATATACTGCTTGTCCTGTTCGGAAAATTTTGCGATGTCGTTAAGGCGCCTTATCATAGAAGGGTCTTTGAGTAGTTCCCTGTCCTCGGTCTCCCCGAGGAGGTAGCCGACGGTGGTGTCGAGCACCTCGGCCAGTTTTTTGACCAAGTCGATGGTAGGCCTCAACTCGCCGCGTTCATACTTGCCGATTGCATCCCTGGAAGCCCCTATTTTCCTGGCCAGTTCGGTCTGCGACCAGCCATTTTGCCTGCGCAGCTGCGCTATTTTGTCCTCAATTTTAGTCATGATCACTCCTTTAAATGGATGATTGTACATCAATGAACCAAAAATAAACAGAAATATGGGTACTGTATGATACTCTGGAAAAAATGGAGGCACGGAAAACAAATGTGAAACCTAAAAAAGGACGAAAAATGTTATCTTTGGAAAATGGCAGTATTATGGACATCCAGACAGAGAAATTACGCTTGATCGAATGGATCGCGGGACTAAATGATACCGAGATACTCAAAGAGTTCATTACTTTGAAAAAAAGGAAAGAAGTGGACTGGTGGGACGGTATCAGTGCTGAAGAGCGGTCCGAAATAGAAGAGGGGCTTGCCCAGGCGGACAGGGGTGAGGTGGTTACCCATGAGAAGGCCATGGAGAAGTATAAAAAATGGCTTTAGAAATCGTTTGGACCAGGCGTGCCCAAGCAGGTTACGCCAGGATAATCGAGTACCTGGAGACCCATTTTACAGAAAAGGAAATCCGCGACTTTGTCCGTCAGTCCCATGAATTTTTTGAATTGCTCGGTCAGTATCCAGAGATGCTGGCAGGTACAAAAAAGCAAAAACATGTCCACCGGGGGCCGATCAACAAGCACACCATTTTAACCTACCGTATCAGGCCACGGAAGGGGCGAATAGAACTGATCAACATCCGTTCTTCCAGAAAAAGGCCACTGAAAAGGCAATAGCCGATCAATAAATATATATTTTTGGTCCAATGGCTTCGGAACAAGTTCCGATTTAGCGATGGCGTTTACAGCTAATGGGCGTTCATCTTCAAAAATAGTCAAACAGCAATTTTGTCCATATTGGCCAGATCAGGTCTTTCTTTTACTTCCTGTTCTTTTAGGGAAAGTCATTAAAAGTAGAAATATACGCTCCCCTTCTTTTTTAAACTGAAAACGTTTCAACCGAAAGAAAAAACTATCGTTATGCCTGTCTGCAGAGACGAAACGTTCTTTGTTTTCCCGCCCTTATTCTTCAACTACCCTGCCTCCTATATAGGTCTCAATGATGCTCCTTGTGTTCCGGATGTCCTGCAGGGGATTGGCATCTAAAATGATAAAATCTGCAAAATGTCCGGGAGCGAGCGTACCCAATCCCTCCAGGTTCAGGTATTCGGCCACGTTTTTGGTGGCAGCAACCAGTATGTCCATGGGCTGCATTCCCGCCTCAGCCATCATCTCCATTTCCAGGTGTTCGAAATACCCCATAAAGCGGGTCGGCACTCCGCTGTCGGTACCAAATACAATCGGCACACCCGCCTCGTTAAGCTTTTTGAGGTTCGAATAGGCCGTAGGTAACTGTCGCTTGTAGATTTGACTACTGCGGTTGGCAGCGACCTGTGCCTGCCTTTTCGGGTCCAGTAAAGGACGAAAGGTATCTTTTCTGTACACTTTCAGAAAGAATGGATCTGAAAAAAAGGCGGCAGTATCTTCATAGACATAGGTGGATAGTTCCCGGGTCAGGGTAGGGCAGTATCCGATATTTTTTTCTTTGATCAACCCGATAAAGGAATCGTCCACAGGTAAGTCTCTTACACTATGTGCCAGCAGATCAGAACCGGCTTCCAGTAGCTTTCTGGAATCTTCAAGGTAATAGGAATGGGTGGCAATTTGATAGCCGAGCTCGTGAGATTTGTCAATCACCGCCCGGTACACGTCTTCGGACATTTTTGTAGCATTACCCAGGTTGTCATCCACCCGGATCTTCATGAAATCCACACCCATTTCGTGGTTTTTTTCCACCACCTGTACTGCTTCAGCAGGAGTGTCTCCGGAAATGACTGCTCCTGCGATAAACAATCTTGACCGATTCACCGGATTTTGGTTGGCGGCATGGCGAAAAGGGAGGGCCTCTTCCTGATCTCCGCCCAGACTGACCACCGTTGTGATGCCGTATTTTGCATATATGGAGAGGTTTTTTTCAATGGTTGCTGAACTATAGTGGCCTCCCGAAATACCCTGCACGTCACCTACATGACCATGACCATTGATGATGCCGGGTATGATGGTTTTTCCGGTAAGCTCAATCACCTCGGCCTGATCCGGGATCTCCATTTCGTCCCGGCTGCCGATGGCAATGATTTGATTTTCCTGAATCAGCAGCACCCCATCTTCCAGGGGTTCAGCCCCGTTTCCGTCAATGATCCTGGCGCCTACAAAGGCTTTGTAATTGGCATCCTGACTGGTGGAATTTTTGCAGGAAAGCATGTACAGCAGGGCAAGGCAGAAAAATATATACGATTTCATATGTTTATCATTGTTTCTTTAACGATCCTATGGCTGATCTAATGACGATGCAAGTCGGACAGGGAGTCCCAGCATATCGGCAGACAGGCCGCAGGTTTTTAAAATCATTCCTTCCTGTGACTGTTACGCCCTGCCCGTCCGACTCCAGGCAGCCTCAGATTCATGACAAAAAGTTAATCATTTTTTTGGGTTATCCATTGTATCACCAGTAGATTGATGGTTTTATGCGCTATTCCTCGCGAGCAGGTCAGTGTATTCCTGCAAGCAGTTGAGGCCCTCGTGCCGGCAGCTTTCAAAAACGTTTATTGCTCTGTTGCAACAAGACCAGTTAGCTACCAGACTTTGAGACGGCACGTAATCAAGTTCAAATCTCCTCCGATTTGAATGAAATATAAAATTGCAGGACGTAATTCAGTGGGAGATTTCTCGTGGGCAACAAAAAGCCAATAGGCTGCTTCAGAACATCATTTCCTCTTCCGGTATTTTGGTTTGCTATAATATTTAGTAATAAATTTTTTATATGAGCGGTAAAATATAATTTTTGATATTTTTTATTTAAAAATGCAATATAATATTAAGATTTATAATTTTATTTTTTAAACTTTATTAAATAATGGTTTTTGTTTGGTTTAATATTTTTTTTATGAAATAAAAGATTAATAATGGTTTTTAAATATCTGTTATATTTTTTACATTCATAGCAAGGAGTATTATTGATCCTGATCAAACCTATTCAGCGGGATATATACAAGACCAACAGCTTCATTTTTCCCACTGCCTCTAAATAATAGTATTTCCAAGAATCACATGTATCCGATCCGATAAAGAATGCCTTTGGTATGCTTATATCCTGATTCCTGCTGGAATCAGGTTTTGGGTGCGTTGAACGGAATTCCAAAAATTAGCAATAACCTTAAACTACAAAAACCATGAAAACAATTGTATTCAGGCGGTCGGGTCCGTCTTTAAAAATCCTCTCTTTTATTCTCCTTCTACTGTTTTTTATTGGCAACCATTGGGCGCAGGGTCGCGTCGCTCCGGCTTCTGGTATGCATGTGGATATCGCTGTATCCGGAACGGTCACAGATTCCAATGAGGTACCCTTACCTGGGGTAACTGTTACGGTATTGGGCACCAATAGAGGAACTGTCACCAATCTGGACGGCAAGTATTCCCTAACTGTCCCGGATAACGCCGAGTTGGTATTTTCCTTTATTGGATTTACTTCGCAGACCATACAGGTGGGTAACCAAAGCACCATCAACGTGGTACTGGAAGAGGACCTTGCTTCGCTGGATGAGGTAGTGGTGGTGGGATATGGTACCCAGAAAAAGGCCAACATGACGGGCTCTGTAGCTACATTAGGATCAGAAGAAATTATCAAGCGTCCACTGACCAATGTGGCTGGTCTGCTTCAGGGCAAAGTGGCCGGCTTGCAGGTATCCTCTCATTCCGGCAAACCAGGTAGTGAAAACAATTCACTACGGATCAGAGGTTTAGGTACATTTAGCTCTGCCGGAAGTGAGCCTCTTGTGCTCATCAATGGTATTGCGGGGGACATGACCAATCTGGATCCCAATGATGTGGAATCGGTCTCTGTGTTGAAAGATGCCGCATCCAGTGCTATCTATGGGGCCAGGGCTGCGAATGGGGTTATACTGATTACCACCAAACGGGGTACCGAAGGGGCACTTAGTATCGACATACACAGTAACGTACAGGTACACCAGCCTACAAGGTTACCCAGGCTATTGAGCAATTCTGCCGATTACATGATGTATTGGAATCAGGGAAGGCAGCGGGCAGGCGGCCAGGCACCCTATTTCAGCCAGGAGGAAATCGATGCTTTCAGAAATAATCCCAACGATCCGGTCAACTATCCGAATTTTGATTGGATCGACCATTCTTTCAATACCGCTGTAGCCAATATGCAATCCGTGAGGGTCAGCGGTGGTAATGAAAAAACCACCGTCGGCTTATCCTTAGGATATTTTGATCAGCCTGGCCTGACCAGCCTGTACGAATTTAAAAAATACAATGCCCGGCTAACGGTAGATTCTAAAATCAACGATTGGTTAAAGGTAGGTGGAGACATACAGTTGGTAAATAAGGATATACAGCGCAGCAATTGGGACAATGGAAATATTGACTACCAGATCCTGGCCATTTACGGAGCAGGCCCCAATTATACCCCTACCATGACCCTGCCGGATGGATCTACGGGATATGTGGCAAGGTACAGCTCCAATATTGGAGAATGGACGGTACGAAATCCGGATGCGCAAGATGCCAGCGGTATCCAGACCGATATCAATTACAATGTACTGCCGCAATTTTACGTAGAGGTAAAACCTACTGAACACCTGACCTGGTATACCAAAGGAGCGGTTTCCTACGATAACCGGGCGCTCAAAAATCATGAGACGCCCGTAGATAATTATTTTTTCAAAGATGGCTCCTATGCCCACAACAATTCTACCTGGCAACTCGGTGTGAGGGAGAGCTGGAATACAGGCATGTGGACGACGTTTTATTCCACATTGAACTACAAACGCCTTTTTAATGAAACTCACAATATCAATATTCTGGCAGGATACAACCAGGAATACAGTTTAAACCGGCAACTGAGAGGTTCCAGGGTTCATTTTCCAACCAATGAACTGAAGGAGCTGGACGGTGGAGCTCCGCTGGATCAAACCACAGGAGGCTTCACTGAGGAATGGGCCATCATGTCGTTTTTTGGGCGGGCCATGTATGACTACAACGAGAGATACCTTTTGGAAGCCAATATACGTTATGATGGAACTTCCAGGATATCACCTGACAATCGCTGGGGCGTATTTCCGTCAGTGTCGGCAGGATGGCGGATCTCGCAGGAACCCTTTATGCAGCAAAATCGCTGGATAGATGAGTTCAAGATCAGGGGATCATGGGGCCAACTGGGCAACCAGAATGTAGGCTTGTACCCCTATCAGGAGGTATTGACCACTACCTCCTATCCTTTTAACACTGCTCATCCGGGAGCTTATGTCAATCGCCTCGTAGATCCAAACCTGAGATGGGAAACCACCACTATGGCTGATATTGGATTCGACCTCTCAGTAAATGAGGGTCTGATCAATGTAACCTTCGACTGGTTTGACAAGGTTACAGACGATATCTTGTACAATGTGCCGATTCCCGCAAGTGTAGGCCTTGCTCCACCCACTGTCAATTATGGTAAAATGAGAAATACCGGAGTGGAACTGGAGTTGGGTTCCTTTAAGCGTATCGGCGATTTTAGCTATAATGTAAGTGTCAATTTCTCTACCTTCAGGAATGAGGTTCTGCGCATTCTTTCTCCCGTATATGGCAATTTTACCATTCAGGAAGGCCTACCGTTTAACTCCCATTTTATGGTGGAATGGGACGGAATCTTTCAAAATGAGGAGGAAATCGCCAACAGTCCGCTGCACCAATTCAATCCAAAACCAGGTGATTTAAAATTTGTAGATCAAAATGACGATGGGGTCATCAATGCGGACGACCGGGTAGTAATGGACGGTGCTTACCCCAGGTTTCATTACGGCAGTACCATTAACCTCTCCTGGAGAAATTTTGATCTGAATGCTTTCTTCCAGGGACTGGAAGGCTACAAGCAAAGCACTCAGGGACTGTCATGGGGTCTGGTGCCCTATATCCAGGGTTCGCCCCCACCATTGGATTTTATTGAAAATATGTGGACGGGTGAAGGATCTACCAATGCCCATCCCGCCATGTATATCTCCGGCTATGCACCTGTGACCGGCACCCGCAATTCCTATTGGTTGCTTGATGCATCCTACCTGCGGTTAAAAAATCTGGCCATTGGCTACAATTTACCAGAATCCCTGAATGAGAAATTAGGGTTGAAATTTGCGCGGGTATACATGTCTGGTGACAACCTTTTTACCATTACCGACTGGCCGGGATCTGACCCCGAAAGGGCCAATACCAATTGGTTTCAGGCTTACCCTCAAATCACCAGTTATACACTTGGCCTAAAAGTTTCTCTTTAAATCATTAAACAGTTACCAAGATGAAATATTTTAAAGCATTATATATTCACCATGTGTTAATAGGGTTGCTGGTCTTGTTGGCCGTATCCTGTACGGATTTTCTGGAAAGAAATCCAACCACACAGATTTCAGGTCCGACATTCTGGAATTCGCAAAAGGATGCAGACCTGGCGCTTGCAGGGGTGTATTCCAGACTCAATAACAATACCTTCAATCATGAAGGGGTCTATTCACTGGCCATCATGGCTGGTGATGCCAATGAGGGTGGTCAAAGCCTGGGGGCCGCTTCTACCGGTACTTTTGCCATGGGTATCATGGAAGCGGTGTCCGGAGGGCTACTGGCCAACGTATACAACCATTGTTATCAGGGGATTGCCACCTGTAACTATTTTCTGGAAAACATAGACAGGGTAGACATGCCCGCAGAGCGAATTACCAGATACAAGGGCGAGGTACTTTTTTTGCGCGCATTTTTCTATTTTACATTGGCCGACTTTTATGGAGGGGTACCGATATATACTACCCCGGTGTCTGCCGATGAGGCTAAAGTGGCCAAAAGCAGCAGGGAGCAAGTGATCGATCAGGTGTTGGCTGATTTGGATGTGGCCATTTCCAGTCTGCCCAATACCGATTACAGCTCCAGCGGTCATGCTGTCAGGGGGTCTGCACTGGCGCTGAAGAGCAGGGTGCATCTGTTTGAATCGGATTGGGCCGCTGCCGCTCAGGCGGCCTCGCAGGTCATGTCCGATGGACAGTTTAGCCTCTATGAAGAAAATTGGGCTAATATTTTTCTGGCAGAGGGCCAGAACGACAACCCGGAAATCATGTTTTCTACCAGGTATTTAAATCCCGATAATTTCAGCAATCAGGATATCCGGATTTTATGGCATGGGATATGGAATCCCCGGGCCGAACTGAGGGATGCATTTGAATGTATTGATGGCTTGCCCATCGATGAGTCCCCCTTGTATGATCCCGACAACTGGAAAGAAAACAGGGATCCGCGTTTGGCAAAGACCATGCGTGGATTTGATGAGCCGGCCGTAAAGGCCTCTGGAGAAGTGGTGGAATTTGCCTACAATGGCGTGTCCATGACAGGCTTGATGCCAGCAAAAGGAGGCAATGTGGAAACGCTGCCGATCGACTATTCCACCAAAAGTGAACAAGACTGGGTATTGATCCGGTACGCAGAAGTTTTGCTGAATTTTGCTGAAGCCACCAACGAGCTGAGCGGTCCCACTCAGGCTGTTTATGATGCAGTAAATGCTGTCAGAACCCGCCCAGGGGTGGATATGCCCACCTTGCCGGAAGGTTTGAGCCAGGATGAGATGCGGGATCGGATCAGGAATGAACGAAGGGTAGAATTTGCCTTTGAAGGCATGCGGTACAGGGATATCAAAAGGTGGAAATATGCCGAGGTGTACATTCCTACGCTGGTGGAGCCGGGATCCGGTATCCAGAGACAGTTTGACCCTTCCAAGCACTATTTGTTCCCCTTCCCCCAATCCGAAATCGACATCAACCCAAATCTGGTACAGAATCCGGGTTATTGATTGCAACACTAAAAATAAAACATGAAGGCCTCAGGCTTTCATGTTTTATTTTTTAATTTTATGTTTATCCGGATCATAAATCACTCAAATCCCTATGGCTGCGATTCCACCCTTTCACCTTGCTTTCCCGGTCAGGGACATTGAAGAAACCAGGACGTTCTACCAGGATTTGCTGGGTTGTGAAATAGGCAGAAGCACCGAAAAATGGATAGATTTCAATTTTTTCGGACACCAGCTCTCTGCTCATGTGAAACCGGAAGAATTGGCCCTGGTAAATGCCAATCAGGTAGACGGTAAAAATGTTCCTGTCCGTCATTTTGGGGTGGTTTTAGATTGGGAAGGTTGGCATGAACTTGCGGACAGATTAAAAAATCACCAGGTCAAATTTATCATTGAACCCCATATCCGGTTCAAAGGGGAAGTTGGGGAGCAGGCAACCCTATTTTTTCTGGATCCAAGCGGCAATGCGCTGGAATTCAAAGCATTTGAGGACGAGAAGCAAACATTTTCCAGGTAAGTAGGTGTTAGTTTAATAAAATTGATTACTTTGTAATCTTAATTTATTCTCCATTAAACTAACCTTTATGTTGTTCTCCATTATTGCCTACGGGGTATTTTATCTGGCTGTAATTGCTACAGCAGTTTACTTTATTTTTACCTGGGTCAACAGGTATTTTAACCTGAAAAAGGAGCAAAACGACTTGTTGAGACAAATCATTCATAAAATAGACAAGAATCCGTTCGCCTGAAGCGGCGGCTGGATCTTAGAGAAAGGTGAATACAACGTGAAGCTTGTTTTTTGAAAAACGAAAAAACGATTTTTAATGTAAAAAGGGTTTTACATTTGTGGAAGTAATCCGCTTTTCGTCATTTTTGTTCCAGAGTATATGAAGGTCTTGTCGTTAGGTATTTGCCTGCTTCTTTTACTGCTTTTTTCCGGATTTGGACTTTATGCCCAGGAAAAAGAGCAATATTTGATTTTGATTTCTCTTGACGGCTACCGGTATGACTATACAGAAAGGTTTAAGCCTGAAAATCTCAGCCGTTTTATAGAACAAGGGACTGCTGCTCAGGCCATGATACCTTCATTTCCCACCAAAACCTTTCCCAACCATTACACCATTGCCACCGGTATGCTTCCCGAAAACCACGGTTTGGTGGACAACTCCTTTTATGAACCCGAAAAGGATCAGGTTTACAGCATGGGCAATAGAAGCATTGTGGAGGACGGATACTGGTATGGAGGTACACCTATTTGGGTCCTGGCAGAACAAAATGGAATTAAGGCTGCCAGCTACTTTTTCGTTGGTTCGGAAGCACCGATAAAAGGAATCCGACCCAGTTATTATTATTCCTTTGATGCAAGCGTTCCAAATCTGACCCGGATCTCCAAAGTTTTCGAATGGCTTCAACTACCTGAAGATGAACGCCCAAGACTCATTACCCTGTATTTTTCAGATATGGATGATGTTGGCCACCGGTATGGACCCGAAAATGATGAAAAATTACAAGAAAGCCTTGATCGGCTGGACCATGAATTGGGAGCCTTGTTTGAGGGCTTAAAAAGTTTTGACCTGGATATCAATATCATCATAGTATCCGACCATGGGATGACCAATGTGCCAAAGGAAAACCTGCTGAACCTCGACAATATTACCGAAGGCCTTGAGGCAAGGGTTGTAAATAACGGTGCCCTGGCACATGTTTACCTGGAAGAACCCGGGGAGACAGACAAAGTTTGTCAGCAGATAAACGGGCAAAAAGGGCCCTACAGAGCGGTGAAAGTACAAGACCTGACCTATTACAAAAGCCCTGAGAAATATAAAAACAGAAAAGGAAATATCCTGGTCATGCCGGACTTGGGATTTTATCTTGCCACCACCAAAGGAATGGTGACCTACCAAAATCGTTCTGCCATGTTTCAAACGGAAGTTTTTGGCGAACATGGCTATAGTCCGGAATTTCAGGACCTGCATGGTATTTTTTATGCCAATGGGCCGGCAATAAAGGAAGGTTTGAGGATTCCGCCTTTTCAGAATATCCATGTATATCCCTTACTTTGCTCAATTTTGGACCTTAGAGCTCCAGACGATATTGATGGCGATTTTGAGGTGTTGGAGCCCGTTTTGAGAGGGAAATAAGAATGACTTCCCCTTAAAATGGACGATTTTTCTGACCTGCTTTTTCGGATTTCTTTTAAAAAAGCAAACTGCCTGATCATGTCATACTGGTAATGAAAGTAGCCGAATCAGATTGAAGGTGTATTTCAATTTTCCCGAAATTTATTCCTGATGAGTTCAATTATGTGATCAATACCCTTCATCCGGAATTTTATCTGGTAAAGTTGATTGATGTACTGCCTTTTTATTTTGATAAGGGGCTTTGACCCTATTTGCCGGACAAATTAACTCCTATCTACGAGATTTAAGATTGAAAGGAGAGAAATGCCTTAGCAGATTTTCCAGGGAGGTATTGAAATTGCTACAGTTTATTTTGATCAAACCCAAAAGTGATACCCAATTAATTCTTTTAGATTCAAAGGGGAAATCCCAGGCAATTGGTTAAAATTCATGATATTCTCTATCTTTAAATCATTGAATCCCGGAAAATGGAGCGGCTTAAAGTGCTGATGTCGGAAAGGATGTTTGCTTCCTGTAAGCGACAACGAAGTCGGCAGGATAATGGTGAGCTTAGAAGTGACCAAAGTGCCAGGTTCAAATCGGACGAAAACCCAGATATTTTAAATTATTAAACATAATAGCATGAAATTCCTCCCTTATGTTGTAATCTATTTGCTCTCCTTAAATTTAACCGCACAATCCAGCAATAAATCTGCTTTGCTGGGTGAATCGGGTACAAACCAAGAAACCCAGCGATATCCTGGGGCCAAACAAAAAACTCCATTAAAAGCTTTAATCGTTGACGGCCAGAACAACCATGCGGTATGGCCAAAATCTACCATAATGATGAAGCAGTACCTGGAAGAAACCGGAAAGGTTACCATTCCTGTCCCGCAGGATTTTCCTACTGCCGAAACATCAAGCAGCAGGGAATTTACGTTGAAAATTGACGTGCAATAAGACCAAATGGTAATACCAGCCATTGGATCAAGCCCTTCTTTGATGCCATTTTTTGTTTCTCATTTCTTTAAGCACTTTCCAGAGTAAAAAGGGGTAAGGAAGGCGTCATCATCAGATAGCTCATGACGAAGAAGAGAGTACTGAAACCTGAATTTTCAAAATTTCTAAGATTTATCTATTAAATTTTAACCTATTTACTTTGATTTTACCTTAATTTTCATGATCCTGTGAGACACAATCATATTTACCTCGTTTTTAACTTCTGAAGCATAATGTTTGGCTTGAAACATAAAAAGATAACCGATTAAACAAAAGATCCTTTAAATAAACTATAATGAATACAACCAGAAGAACATTTTTAAAATCAGCGTCAACAGCTGGTTTAGGAGCATTTTTTATTCCTAATTTTATTGAACGCCCACCAAGTACAAAATTGCGTTTTGCAATGATTGGTGTAGGTGCCAGAGGTCGTGCCAGTTGGAGCCAGGTGGCCGTAGAGGATATTGTGGCTATGTGTGATGTTGACGACAGAATGACTGAAGATGCCTACAAAACGGTAACTAAAGCTAAAAAGTACAAAGATTTCAGGCTGATGTTTGACGAAATGGCCAGCGAAATTGATGCAGTAATGATTGCTACACCTGACCACACCCATTTCCCTGCGGCAATGGCTGCCATGCAGCTTGGTAAACATGTATTGGTAGAAAAACCACTGGTGCATAATATCTGGCAATGCCGCACCATGAAAAAAGCAGCGAAACATTATGGTATTGTTTCGCAAATGGCAAATCAGGGACATACAACCCATGGAATCAGACTGGTAAAAGAATGGTATGATGCGGGGGTTCTTGGAGAGGTAAAAGAAGTAATTAGATGGGGAGGTCCGACAACTTTTAGTCCGGATGGATATTTCTCGAAGCCTGAAGGGTTCCCATTTCCAGTACATGAAGTACCTACAGGTTTAGATTGGGATTTATGGAAAGGTCCCGCAGCTGATCTTCCTTTTAATAATGAGTATGCACCTAAATCATGGAGAACTTTCTACGATTTTGGTAGCGGAGCAATGGCCGACTGGTGTTGTCATACCTTAGATGCTCCTTTCTGGGCATTGGACCTGGGCATGCCACATACCGTAGATGCGGTGGTACCAAATCCCGAAGTACCTGATCACAGCATGATTGCACAGGAATCAACGATAACCTGGCAATTTGGAGCTCGCGGTAATCAACCACCTGTTACCATGAAATGGATTGAGGGCATGGGCAAACCGGAATTAAAAGAGGAGTATGGGCTCGAGGAGATGCCGGATAATGGGATGATTATCATCGGTTCTAAGAAGACACTGTACCATGGTGGTCGTCCAAACAATCCCCGGTTACTTGTGCCTGAAGAAGAATGGATAGATTTCCAAAAAAATAAACCAGCAGAGACCATTCCAAGAGTGGAAGAAGAAAAACCGGTGCAAGAATGGGTAGCTGCCATCAAAAACGACACCTTGCCGGGCTCAAACTTCGATTATGGTGCTGACTTAACCGAAATGGGACTTGTTGGTGTACTAGCGCAACGTTTTGGCGGAACCATTAAATACGACGAAAAAAACATGAAGGCCATTGGTCGTCCAGAGCTAGATGCATACATCAAGGAACCAGTTCGTAAAGGATGGTCTTACGGAGAGGAGCTTTGGTAGAATAAAACGCCTTGTATAGAAAAATATTGGTGAAAGGTTAGGAATCAAATAAAAAACAATTCCCTTAAACCCGCAAACCTTCCGGGATTTGTTGAAAATCAGCCTGAAGTTAAAAATAAGCGAGTGAAACCTGGAAGGTTTTATCTCTATAAGAACCAATTGATTAAAGATATAGGCTGCGGATTTTAGGTGTTAAATTCGATAGCGGTAGCATTTAATTCATTGTGGCGGCTAGCCAGGGTCAAAGCAGTTTTCATGCGATGATGTTCACGCCGCTTTCTTTTGGAAAATAGCTGTGCTTTTCCTTATTTCAGGCCACACGCAATTCCATGGGCCTTTTTTTGATAATTTTCTGACCGAATTTCCAACCATTTTTTTTATTGCGATAGGGTTTTCCTGTATTTATTCAAAGTAAAAATGAAAGAACAGCAGTCAGTGAAAGAAAAATGGGAACAAGATTTGGCATTATTAATTAATATAGCGATAATTAAGTATTGATATAATCTAACCCAAAATATCCATCGTGAAAATTCAGGAAAATCCTATTTCTTTTCAAAAGTGGGACGACTTTTGGTTGCTTTTAAGAAAAGGTGACAGAAAAGGCCTGGAGGGAATATACAGACTTTTTTCTCATGAACTTTTTAAATATGGATTGGCCCTGGTAAATGATGAAGCATTTATTCAAGACTGCATTCAGGAAGTTTTTATTGACCTTTGGAAATACCATCCTAGCCTGCAAAGGGCAGACAATGTAAAAGTTTACCTGTTTAAATCCCTATCCCATAAAATCTACCGGGAGAGTAAAAAGAACGCCAAATGGAAAATGGAGACGCTGGATGAAATGGCTACCATCTCCTATTCCATTGAATCTATGGAAAGTTCACTGATTGGAATACAGCGGGAACAGGTAAATCAGCAGAAGTTAGCCAGCGGAATCGATAAATTGCCACTTAGGCAAAGGCAGGTCATCCAATTGCTGTTTTTTGAGCGGTTTTCCTACGAAGAAGTCTCCAAAATGATGGGTATCAACCTGCGCTCGGTGTATACGTTGGCCTGGAAAGCGATTGGAAGCCTGAAAAAGCATGTGGTTTCACTGCTTTTAGGGTTATTCTTTTTAATTTGAAATACTGTAAATTTGATTGTGAACTTCACCCCCTTTCTCTTTAAGGGGGTGAAGGGGGATTTTTTCGTTCATTCCGTTTTTTTACGTTTGTATTCCGGATGAAGAAGGTCCTTCATTCTGATGGCCCAAATCAGATCCCAAACAAATCTCCCTTCCCGTGGAAAGACTCTTTCCCTATCAATACCGGAAGGGATTTTTTGTATAAAAACCAACTAAACAACGTATTATAAAATTGACATGCCTTCAAAATCAATTTTTACTTTAGTTATAAGCTGTCTTTTTTCAGGTAGTCCCTATGATTTAGTTTGGAAGTCGGCTGAGATGGATATTCTGTTTTAATCGTTTTACGGAGGGCTATCACAGGCTCTAAGGGCTTTTGATCCTTAATTTATAGCCATTTTTAAAAGCGATTTAAGATATTTTTTCTTTTCGAAGGATAACTTTTTTCACTTTTTGTCTCCTTTGTATGAATACCGATAGCATGTGCAAAAAAGATTATACCGTAGAAGATTTTGTTTTGGATCCAGAGTTCCAAAAATGGGTGTTGTACCCCGATACCCCCACCAAAATCTATTGGGAGGCCTATGTAGCGGAAAATCCTGGAAAACACAAAGATATGGTTCAAGCCAGAAAGCTGGTATTGAACATGTCCAGGAAGGAGAGAAAGGTAGATCAAGAGTTCGTAGAAGCTACCTGGAACAACATTGAACAGGCTCTTAACAAAATCCAGGTTGGAGAAAGGAATAAGAAAGTCATACCCTTGGACTCATCAGGCACACTCAGGAAATTTGAAAAAGAGACTGGCAGGGATTATAATAGATCCACGCAATTTTACCGTTTGGTGGGCATCCTTGTCCTTACGTTTTCCCTTTCCCTTATCGTCAATTTGTTTTTACCACAGCCTGCGACCCGATTGGCAGAGCTGCCCGTCGTATATGAGGAGCATATTGCACCTCCCGGTGTAAAATCCAATCTGACCTTACATGATGGCTCTAAGGTTATCCTTAATTCAGGAAGCTCACTCCGGTACATCAAAAATTTCGAGCCGCATCAGCGGGTTTTGGAATTGCAAGGAGAAGCATATTTTGAAGTGGCCGAAGACAAAAGCCGGCCCTTTAAAGTGAAGACCGGTCCGGTCACCACTACTGCCCTGGGTACTTCCTTTAATATCAAAGCCTTTGAAAATGAGCCTTTGGATATTTCCTTGTTCACAGGATTGGTGGCAGTGGATTTTGATTTGATGTCTTCTCAGAATACAAGGCTTGATAAGGGACAGGGCATGCAAATCAATCTGGCAAGGGAAGAGGTGAAAAAAGTAACTTTTGATGCGCAGAAGGTGCTGGCCTGGACCAAAAAAACGATTGTATTCGACCATACCTCTATGAACGAAATTAAAAGGGTTTTGGAAAACTGGTATGGTGTGAAAATTAGATTTGCCAATGTGCCCAGGAATGATCTGGAATTGTCAGGGAAGTTTCAGGATCAGACCCTGGAGAACGTATTGGAAGGGTTGAGCTATTCTGCCCGATTTAATTTTAGGATAGATAAAGACCAGGTAATCTTAAATTTTAATTAAAAACATGCCTATGGACAAAACCTGATGAACGAAATAGAAAAAGGGCCACAAGTGCGTCAACACCTGTGACCCCAATGTAAGCGGAAACCGGGACGGCCATCCCTGTTCCGTTAAATGTTTATTTAACCGAATAGCCTAAACAAACAATGTAAAGATATGAAAAAATGCCTACTTAAGCATGTAATTTACATGAGCAAATTATTCACCCTCGCTTTCGCCTTGCAATGCCTCAGTATGAGTTTGCTGCTTGCCTGGAATGGCAATGCACAGGTGAAAAGTATAGAAGATGTAAACGTATACCTTTTACTCAATGAGGTAAAGGTAGAAACAGCCTTTAAAGAACTGGAGAAGATAACGGATTTTAACTTTGTTTTTGCCGGCAGAGAAATCCAGAACAGTTCATTGGTAACCATAGAAAGCGATGGAGCAAGCTTGTATGACTTGTTGGTATCCATTGCGACCCAAACCAACCTTCGGTTCAAGCAAGTCAACGAGACGATTCATGTCAAGAAATCAGACCAGGAAAGTTTGGTTGAGCCGGTGGAATATGATGCCATCACGATTTCAGGTAAGGTTACGGATGAAAACGGGGAACCTTTACCAGGGGCCACGGTTACAGTGCTTGGCACCAGTTCAGGTACAGTTACTGATTTAGATGGCAATTATTCCATGACGGTCGAAGAGGGGGCCACTTTGGTTTTTTCTTATATTGGATATATCGCCCAAAACGTTACGATTAGCAACCAAGCCAGTTTAAACATTAGTTTGGAACCTGATGCATCTGCTTTGGAGGAAGTAGTGGTAGTGGGATATGGAGAAATTAAAAAGAGTGATTTGACAGGTGCAGTCGGTTCTATAGATTCAGAAGATATTATCAGGCAAAACCCAGTACAGGCAGCCAGGGCACTTCAAGGCCAGGTAGCTGGGGTAAATGTCAACAAAATCAATTCCCGGCCCGGATCAGATTATACGATTGATATCAGGGGACTTCAGTCCATTGGTTTTAGCAATGAACCCTTGATTGTAATTGACGGAGTAATGGGAGGACAATTAACTACTTTGAATCCCAGTGATATTGCTTCTATGGATGTGTTGAAAGATGCTTCTTCCTCTGCCATTTATGGTGCACGTGGTGCAAATGGGGTAATAATCATCACCACCAAAAAAGGGGTGCAGGGTAAAACAAAAGTGACTTATGAGGGCTATGCGGGGGTCAAAACACCTGCTTTTTTGCCTGACCTTATGAATGCACAGGAATTTTACAGGGCGTACAATGATGTGGTTCTTGCAGAAAATCCAAATGCTCAGGTAATTTGGACTACCGCCCAATTGGAGAATGTTCAAAATGGAAGATCAGTTAATTGGGTGGATCAAGTTACGGATCCATCCCTTCAAACCAGTCACGTGATCGCACTTTCCGGGGGGAACGAAAATACCACTCATTATTTTTCAGCGGGATATTTGAATGAGAGAGGAAATGTTTTGCACACTGGTTTTGAAAGATTCAATCTGAAAGGAAGTGCAGACAGCAAATTGAATAATGTGGTAAAAGTTGGATTTAATACCTACTATACCCATAGTATTCTCAGTACCGGTTCTTTTGAAACCTTAAGGAATGCATATAGGGCAAGACCAACAGGTACTATCTATTACGACGATTTAAGTAATCCGACTGAAACCAACGACAAAAATGTCGATGGATATGCTTTTTGGATGGGTATTAAGGATACCCAGGTCAATAATCCTTTAACAGAGGTAGCAGCCAAAAATTTCCAGGATGAAACAAGAGTTTCCAGTTTCCTGGGCAATGGATATGTAGAGTTGACTCCTTTAGAGGGATTAACATTCAAGTCTTCATTGTCGGCTTCGGTGTTTAACAGCAGAAGAGGTGAATTCCGGGGAGCAGATTCCAAAAGCAGGCTAAACAGACTGCCCAGCGCCGGAAACGACTTCCAATTTAATGGCTCATATACCTGGGATAATATTTTAAATTATAAATTTAAGACGGGATTGCATGATTTGAATTTTACAGCCGTCCAGAGTGCGCTGCAGGAAAGATTTGAAAGCTCCATGATAAGGGTAGAAAACCTCGCATATAACTCGAGTTTTTATGCATTAAATACCGCATCCCAGATCAATGGTGTGGGGAGTGATCTGGTAGAAAGGTCTATCATGTCCTACATGGGAAGGTTAAATTATATTTTCAATGAAAAGTACCTGGTAACTCTTACAGGACGATATGATGGCTCCTCGGTTTTAGCAGAAGGCAACCAATGGGCATTTTTTCCTTCGGCAGCAATTGCTTACAGGATTGGAGATGAAGCCTTCATTCAGAATTTAAACTTGTTTTCAGATTTAAAAATCAGGTTAAGTTATGGCCGGGTAGGAAATGATGTTGTAGCACCCTACAGCACTCAGGCATATCTGAACAGGACAGCATATGATTTTGATGGCAGCCCTGCTTTCGGATATGCTCCAAGGAATATAGGAAATTCTGAATTGCGATGGGAAAATAGTGAGGAATTTAACCTGGGGATCAACATGGGCTTTCTTGAAAACCGGGTTAATACGGAAATTGAACTTTACAATAAAAAAACAAATGATCTGATCCAAAATGTGGCAATTCCTACCTCCCTTGGTTTTGGGGCAATTACATCCAATGTGGGGAAATTGCTCAATAGGGGAATTGAGGTCACCATAAATTCAGTCAATGTTCAAACCCAAAATTTCAGGTGGAATACTACAGTTAATTTTTCATCCAATCACAATGAAATATTAGAATTATACGGTGGAACTGTCCAGGAAGATATTGCCAACAGACTTTTTGTAGGATACTCCCTAAGATCCAATTATTACTATGAATTCGATGGAATCTGGCAGTTGGATGAAGCAGAAGAAGCCTTATCATATGGGCAGGTTCCAGGATCGGTAAAGGTAGTAGATCAGAATAATGACGGATTGATTTCTTCTTCTGAAGGGATCGATGATCGGGTTATTTTAGGAAATCAGTTACCCAAATGGATGGCTGGAATTAACAACATGTTTACCTATAAAGATTGGGATTTGTCCATTTTTGTGTATACACGTCAGGGAGTGCAGTTCAGGAATAGCTTGCTACAGGGTACCATGGGAGATCTCGGTAGTAATCGCTACAATAGATTGAACCTCAATTATTGGACCGAAACTAATCCTACCAATGATTACTATGGTGTATGGCAAAATAATCCTTTCCGGGAGGCCATTCAATACAAGGATGCCAGCTTTTGGAGAATATCTAACATTACGCTGGGGTATACCTTACCACCTGGCCTGCTCAATACCATTAAATTCAGTAATCTGAGACTTTATGGTCAGGCCAATAATGTGTTTGTTTTTACCAAGGAGAAAAATATTTGGATGGATCCTGAATTCAATTCCGGTACTTACCAAGATGATGTTCCCCATTCCATTTTCCAGTTTGGTGTAAGTGCATCTTTCTAATTTCTCTTCCTGATATTTAAAATAGTTACAAAATGAAAAAATATAGCTTTCAAAATGTGCTCCTGTTTTTTCTACTCATGTTGAGTGGTACTGGATGCCAGGATTTTCTTAAAGAAGAATCCATTTCAAATATCACGACCGATTCATATGTTACCACAGAAGGAGGGTACGAGGATTTAATTAAATCATGTTACCCTCTACTGCGGGATTTTATTCTTCAGTATCCCATAGCCTTACCGGGGACTGATCTTTTCCAAAATGGCCTTTGGACTGAAAAAGCAGTGGGGCAGGGACCTCCCCTCGACACCTACGTAAATATCACATCGGAAACATTTATCGGGCCCTGGGATATATTCTACCGGGAGATTGGCAGGACCAATGCAGCCATCAGTAGAGCCGAAGACATTACTTATGCCAATCCGGCCCTTAAAGCGGCAAGAGTAGGAGAGGCCAAATTTCTACGCGCGCTTACTTATTTTTATCTGGTGCAGACCTGGGGGGATGTACCTATGCCCCTTGAGGAAACCATAACGGCGAATACCGGGGTAGAAAGAATAGCCTCAGCTACTATTTATGCTCAAATCATCAAAGACTTAACAGAGGCAGAGGCCGACCTTCCAGAGATTGCTACCGATTATGGCAGGGCGACCAAAGGGGCGGCACAGTTTCTTCTGTCAAAGGTATATTTGACCCGTGGCTGGAATTTCAACAACTCTCTAGGTGGGAATCCAGATGATTTCGACAAAGCGCTGGAGTATGCGGATAAAGTGATAGAAGCTTATCCGTTGGTGGAATCGTACAACATGCTTTTCCCTATTCGTTCAGAAAACCCGTTGACCCAATATTCAGGTTCCCAGGATGCGAAAAACAGTGAGGTGGTTTTTGCAATTCAATACAATAACGATGTGCTAACCAATGCCATGGAAGGAAATGGCCGGGAACCGGGCAATTATTACCATTCTATTTTTCCGGGAAACACAGAGTTGGTGGGTAGCAGAGGTAGAACCAGTGATTATAACCGGCACTTGAACCAAAATGAACCCACACCCGCTCTGTATCGGTTATTTGATCCGCAGGTCGATAGCCGCTATTCCCATAATTTTCTGCGGGTCATTTATGCGCTTCAACCCGTTAATGATTATGCCTATAGTTTTGATGATCCAAGCTTGACGGTAAGCTATGAAGTAGGAGATACCGTCGCTTATTGGACTCCATGGAATAGGCCGGCTTACGGTGCTGACAAGGGAATTGACGAGGGAGGAACCAAGAATTATGCTGTTATGAATCACGAGCAGATCATTAGTGGAGAGGCCATTTCCAGGCTTACTGCTTTCAGGCCTACCATGTGGAAATTTTGGGAACCAAACATCCCCTATGGAGATGGTCATGGAACCTTTGATTTTGCTTTGTTCAGATCGGCCGAGGCATATCTTTTAGCCGCTGAAGCTATCGTGAAAGGTGCTACAGGTGGCTCTTTGGGTGGTGCAGAGGTCTATTACAATAAAGTGTTGGATCGGGCAGTAGGTCAGGGAGTGGATCCGCAAAAAGCAAAATTTCCTGAAATTTTAAGTTCATTGGAAACAGAGTCCTACCGAGCCACCGCTGCCAATATTTCAATTGATATGATTTTGGATGAGAGTGCAAGAGAGTTAATGGGTGAATTCAATAGGTGGTTTGATCTGAAAAGAACGAATAAATTAATTGAGAGAACTCAAAAGTATAATTTTTGGACAAAATCCAATGGTGCATTATCAGAAATGCATTTGCTTCGACCTATTCCTCAACACGAAATTGACAGGACCCAGCCGCCTTTGCAGCAAAACCCCGGGTATTGAACTGCGAAATTGAATGGGTGAATCGGGATTGAGACGGGAGACTTCTGTTTTCCCGTTTTAATTCGCGGTTCATCCTTTAGTTAAAAACTAATTAGCAATCTCTATTCGGTCGCCGATCGTTTCTGTCAAAATCGTAACCGGATTCAAGGGGTTAGTTATCATTTCTTGATCTATTGACCGAGACTCAGGGTGTGGATACCCGGGTCAGGTAATTGGTTAAAATACTAAGATTGCAATAAAAATGAAGCCGATTTGTCCATGAGAACGGTAGTTTTCTTTTTTCTGACTGTGCTATTGTCCTATCATGAATGCTTTTGTCAAATAAAGGGAATTCAAAAAGGCGAACTTGTCTATCAAAATAATATGGATTCGGAGGGAGCTGTGGATGATTGGATAATGGAAGGTCCCGGACAGGTCAGGTTTCAGGATGGCTGGATGGAGATGTATTCTCCGGAAGAAAAATTTCACCATGTATTTTGGTGTCCGGAGGATTTTCCGGGGAGCTTTATTGCCGAATGGGAAGCCCAAAACCTGAATATTGAAGCCGGTTTGTGCATAATATTCTTTTCCGCCAAGGGGAATAATGGTGCCGGTATTTTCGATACTTCTTTTCCCAAAAGGGATGGTACCTTTAGACACTATACCAAAAGTGAACATATAAATGCTTACCACATTTCCTATTATGCCAATGGAATAGATAATCCGGGGAGGGAGATTTCACACTTGAGGAAAAATAGTGGGTTTCACCTGGTTCAGCAAATGGAACCTGGAATTCCAATACGCTCTGAAAAAGTCCATAAGCTCAAATTGGTGAAAAACGATTCCCGGATTTTGATGTATATAGACAATCGAAAAATCATTGATTGGGTTGATGAAAAGGACCTGGGACCTGTTTTGCAGGAAGGTAAAATTGGCTTTCGACAAATGAAATGGACGCATTTCCGATACAGAAACTTTAAAGTTTGGGAACTCTCTAAATGAGAAATAATAAAGATAATATTAACGGATTTTTTGGATCAACAAAAATGGGTTTTAAAGGTTTTTTCTTTATCTCCATTGGTATATTTGTTTTTATAGGTTTTATTCTTTTTGGCCGGGGAAAAACCAACAAGAATAGTGGTGCTATTGAAGATCCATACCAATTGGAAGTGGTGTATCCAAGGTACCTGGACTATCCAAAACCTTCTTCAGGCATGGTAGCACTCACCAATCCACCGGCTTTAAAATGGCCAGTTGAAAAAGGTGAAAATATCAGGTATGAAGCCCGGTTATCATCGGATAGCATTTTATCCAACCCGGAAAAGATTCTCGAATTAAAAGACAGCCCCTGGGCGATCTTTAACCCGCATCAGAAGTTGGGAACAGGTACTTGGTACTGGCAATTTAGGAAATCCGGAGGGGAATGGTCAGAAATACAACATTTTAGGGTGGCAGATAGTGTAAGGTCAATAGTGTCCCCCACGGCTGAGCAGTTTTTGCATGCATTGCCTTTATCGCATCCAAGAGTACTTGTCACCCAAGCCGATCTTGCTCAAATTCGTCACCTGGACCCAAATAACGATATCCGGGCCATTTTACTGAATGCGGAAAAAGCCCTCAAGACCAGCATCCCTGAGGAAAGGGAAGGCCAACCTTTAAAAAAAGGTAAAGGTGAGGAACAGAATAAAAAGCTTAGACTTGATGCCAGCAAGGAACTGGGGACCCAGGTTTACGAATCAATTCTGGCCTTATCAGAAGGCTATATTTTAAGCGGTAAGGAGGAGTATGCTGAAAAAGCCATTCAAATAGCCTTTGAAGTAGCCAGCTGGGAACCAAGAGGAGTTTCAAGTATCAATGACTTTGGAGATGCACGTTGTATGCTATCCATGGCATTGGTATTTGACACGTTTTATGACAGACTCAGTGAGACTCAAAAAGCCGGCTTATTGCAATCTATTAAGCCCAGGGCAGCGCATTTTTATTCCAACTGGATCAATAATATTGAGGCCAGGGTTTTGAGCGGACATGTTTGGCAGCATATCCTTCATTATTTTTTCCAGACTGGTATCGCAGTATACGGTGCTGAACCGGATGCAACAAAGTGGCTGGCATATGCCTATGAATTGTTTCTGGCAAAAGCTCCTGTCCTGGGAGGAATGGATGGGGGATGGGCAGAAGGGGTTTCCTATTTTCGAATGAATATGGAAACTATGATTGATATACCATTGTATATCAAAAAATTCACAGGATTTGATTTCATCAATGCACATCCCTGGTATGAAAATCAGGTGGATTGGATGATCTACCATATTCCTCCAGGATCTGCATCGGATGGTTTTGCAGATAATTCAGAAGAAATGGATATGCCAGGCACGGAGTATGTTGCTTTTGCTCTCGAACTAGCCAAACTTACCAATAATTCCAAAGCTTCCTGGTATGCTAAGAAATGTTTAGAATACGAAAAAGCTGATTTATCAGGTCATGCTACTCTCAGGTGGATACGGCTAACAAAGACCCGGGATTTACCCATTCCTGATCCTAAACCCAGTTTAGACTTACCGACCGGAAGGCCTTTTCATGACATAGGTGTGGTATCCATGCATAGCGACATTAGCAATACAAAGGAAAACCTGATGGTAGCTATGCGTTCAAGTCCCTTTGGCTCATATGGACACATGCTCTCAGATCAGAATGTTTTTAATGTGCTGTATGGAGGGAAAAAGCTTTTTTACAGAACTGGATATAAGGTTTCTATGAGCGATCCGCACAGAACAGGTTGGTACCAGCATACCAAAAGCCAGAATGGGATATTGGTAAATGGTATGGGCCAGCCATACAGTACGGAGGCTTTTGGATGGATTGCCAGATTTTTGCATACTGATGAATTGGCATATGCCAAGGGGGATGCATCTATGGCCTATAAGAGCAAGGAAACCGGAGAAGACTATTCGGTCCTGAAAAATTACCGGCACCTGATTTTGTTAAAACCGAACCTGCTTCTTGTATATGACGAACTGGAGGCAGGTAATCCGGTAGCATGGTCCTGGCTTATCCACAGCCTGGATGAGATGAAAATCAATAGGGAAAACCAAACCTTTTCCGTCCAACAGGAAAACGCTTTGGGAGCGGGGCGAATATGGGCCTCAGAAAAACTCCTTTTACACCTGCAAGATACTTTTGATATCGATGCTGTAAATTGGCGCGGCACGCTTGGGGAAGATGGGAAATTAAAATCCTACGAAAATAACCAATACCATTTAAAAGCAAGTACCTCTAAAAAATCTTTGAAAATGCGGTTTTTCACCATCATTCAGGTTGGGGAGGACCTGAACGATACCGAATTGTCTGAAGGATGGAGCGAAAATGGAAAAGTAGAAATTAAAATAGGCAATTGGACAATCAGTGCCAACCTTGATTTAGAGACAGCACCAGACCTATTTGTTCAAAATCACGTTTCAGAAACGGTTTTTTCTTCTCATGGAAAAATGCTACGCCTGCAGAATCAATCCTATGCAGGAAATTATCCGGGGAGTAGCAGACTGGGGGTAATAGATGAAAGTGGTTTTCCTTTATTTAAAGAGGCTAAGGACCAGGTACCCTACGAAATGCAAGCTCGAATGCAGTACGTACAAAACAATAACCGGTAAATTTATAATCTTTCCGAAGACTATCACCAGACAAAGAAAATATCCTTAGCCATCATGAAAAGAACCCGCTTAATTTCGCCGTTTTTATGGTTATTGTGTGCATTGGGTAGCAGCAGCTCCTTTGCTCAGGAAAAGACTGTCCCTCCCAATTTTATTTTTATCCTTACCGATGACCAGGGTTGGAGTAGCACTTCCATCGGAATGGACGACCGGTTTGCCGCATCGAAAAGCGATTTTTTTGAAACGCCATCCATCGACCGTCTGGCAAGGGAAGGGATGCGCTTTACCAATGCCTATGCGCCAGCTGCCATTTGCTCTCCCACCCGAAGAAGCATTTTGTTTGGACAGACTCCTGCAAGGCTCGGGGACGAGACCTTTCCCGATACCCATCATCCCCGGTCGAATTCCTCTCAACTGACCATACCAGGTTTGTTGAAAGGTATTGATAGCAGTTACAAAGCCGCACATTTCGGTAAATGGGACTTACGGGCCGAGATCTTTCCCGAAGACCTGGGTTTCGACGAAAGTGACGGCGACACCCGGAATGCCCACGGTAATTTAATGACAGCAAAAGACAATAAATGGGAGGCAGTGTTTTTAACCAACGACCCTAAGCGAAGCTCCTCCATTACCCGAAGGGGAATCAACTTTATGGAAAGGCAGGTGAGTCAGGGCAATCCCTTTTACCTGCAGCTATCGCATTATGCTCCACACGTAGACATGCAGACCCGTGAAGCCAGCCTGGAAAAATACCAGAGCAAACCAAAAGGTGCCAGGCACAACAATCCTGCATGGGCGGGGATGTTGGAAGATATGGATTATACCATTGGCCAGGTATTGGACAAGGTAGCATCCCTGGGTATTGCCGGCAACACCTACATTATACTGATGGCGGACAACGGTTCTGTGGAATTGTTGCCCCCCGTGCCTTCGCTGCAAAAATTACAACACCCCGATACATTCGATCAACCCCTGCGCAATGCACCGCTCCGGGCAGGCAAATGGACGCTCTACGAAGGGGGGATACGGGTTCCATTTATGGTAAAAGGTCCCGGAATTAAACCCGGTACCATGAGTCATGAACCGGTAGGAGGTTGGGACATTTTGCCAACTATCGCCATACTAGCTGGGGATACTGACCTCCTGCCGGAGTACCTGGATGGAGGCAGTTTTGCCGGCATTTTACGATCCGAAGGAAGAGGGGAGGTTCTGAGAAAAAACGATTTCCTGGTCTTTCACCGTTACAGCAAGGGCTATCCCCACTCGGCCTTGATTCAGGGGGAGTTTAAACTTATTCGGTTTTGGAAAAGCGGCAAGCTGGAATTGTACCACCTGCCGACCGATCTTGGTGAAACGACTGATTTGTACCCTATTCAAACCGCAAAGGCGGAGGAGTTGGATAACATGTTAGCGACCTACCTGCAGGAAGTAAACCCGGAGCTAGCCAAAAAATTATTATCCTATTAGCACTTTTACAGCCTGATACCATTACCAGATTTTTGCTTGTTAGCAGACCGGGCATTTTTCCATTGAGTTTTATAGCTTCAGGTGGTTGAACCCGACTATCAAAAGCAGCGTCGGATTGAGGGCTAGCGAAACCATCGGTTTGGACAGTATTTTGGGTCTGGCTTGGGAAGCTTTTTCTCAGCCCAGCTATCGGAGTGGAGTTTGTGTCTGGTTTTTACTGTAAATTATAGTTTGCTGTTGGCTGAATTGTAGAATGGTTTAGTAAAAGTTTCTTGAAAATCTCGATATTCCGGAAAGGAAGAGACAAGTAAATTTTTTGATCTTTTGGATTATTCCTTTTTTACCATATTTTTTACTAATCCCAATAAATAAGACAAGGGAACATTTTAACTAGGATTGAAAATTACACTTTAGGTTTTTTGATTTAGTTTAAAATATTACTAATTTTTATGAGCGCATTACCTTACAAAAAAATAACACAAATGCATTTTATTGTAACTAAAAATCAAATTGAATGCTTGTCCGTCCTGATTTTACCACTAAAAAATTTAAATGACAAGCCTTGCCTTTGCAAACATACTATACATGACGGCTAAAATAATGGATACCTTGTTAGATGCAATCTGGTAAATTTAATTTTTAATTTAAACCCAACTGTAATGGAATTAAAAGATAATTGTAGCAGAAAGAGCGATAATTTTTGTCGTTATCTCAGAATGATCAGGCCTAGAGGGATACCTTTTAGAACGTTGATTTCCGGAATTTGTATTTCTCTGCTTTTTACTATTGAAATTGTTGCCACAGGATTGTCAGGACATGGATTATATCCTCTCGGAGAAATTGACCTTGTTTCAAACAGAGTCGACATCCAAATCTCAGGTACCGTTACCGATGAAAATGGCGATCCGCTACCCGGTGCTTCCATCACCGTAATGGGCACTACCTCGGGTACAGTTACAGATATAGACGGTAACTATACCATTAATGTGCCGGAGGAATCCTCCCTGGTATTTTCCTACATCGGCTACGAATCGAAAACTGTAAAGGTCGGCGCGCAAACAACCATTAACGTAAGCCTGTCACAGGACGAAGCTTCCCTGGATGAGGTAGTGGTGGTGGGATATGGTACTGTTAGAAAAAGTGACCTCACGGGCTCAGTCAGTTCTATTCAAGCGGATAAGTTAAACACGGATTCCCAGGCATCGGTAGAGCAGATCATTCAGGGAAGACTTCCCGGGGTACAGGTCACCCAGGCAAGTGCCCGGCCAGGCGGAAATTTCTCTATCAGAATAAGAGGGTCTAATTCCATAACGGCCGGAAATGAACCGCTATATGTGATCGACGGACTTCCCGGCGCCAATCCGGAAAATTCATTAAATCCATCCGATATTAAATCCATAGAGGTGTTAAAAGATGCCTCAGCCACCTCCATTTATGGAGCCAGGGGTTCTAACGGCGTTGTACTGATAACCACAAAAAATGGAAAGCAGAATAGTCCATTGACGATAAATTATAACACAACGATCAGTATGCAGGAGCCTACACGCACTTTAGACATGATGGATGCCCGGCAATACATGTCATTTTACAATGACGTTTACATCGATAGGGGGCTTGAACCGCTGTTCAGTCAAAATGACTTTACCACCATAGGTGCAGGTACTGATTGGCAAGCTGAGGTTTTCCGCTCTGCACCCATCCAGGAACACCGGATTTCTTTTTCGGGTGGATCTGAAGATACCCAGTATTTCCTATCCTTAAATGCTTTTGACCAGGATGGCATCGTTATCAGTTCTGGTTTTAAACGGTTTTCCGGACGGATAAATCTTACCCATTCTGTAGGGGACAGGCTCAGAATAGGCATTAATTTAAACAATAGTTTCGTGCAGGAGGATCAGATACCGCTTGGTCTGGGCGTCAATGCTACTGCCGGTGTCATTGCGGCGGCGCTACAATTACCACCAACAGAGCCGGTATTCAATAGCGACGGAACCTATTCAACAAGCCTGCAGGATCTGAGCAATCCTGTGGCCCAGGCACGAACCATGGATCGGTTCGAAAAAAGAACCCGTCTGTTTGGTAATGGTTTTTTGGAATATGAACTTATAGAAGACCTGAAAGCAAAATTTAATTTGGGTATAGATCAAAGTATTGCAAGAGGTGATAGTTTTGATGATGTCGTTACACAAATCGGATTGCTGCGACAGGGACAGGCATCGCAAAGTTTACGCGAAAGCAATAGTCATGTAGTTGAATTTACATTGGATTACAATAAAACATTTAATGCGCAGCACAAATTGAATCTGCTGGGTGGTTATTCCTACCAGGAGTTCATGAATTCGGGTTTTAATGCAAGCGCAATGAGCTTCCCGACCACATCATTCGGACCGAATAATCTGGGATCGGGTGATCCTTTTCTCAATGAGGTAGGCTCATTCAAAGGGAAAAATAATATTGTTTCTGGTTTCGGTAGGGTAAATTACGCATATGATGAACGGTTTCTGATGACGGCATCGTTTAGGGCAGACGGTTCCTCCAGATTTGGTGCCAATAATAAATTTGCCTACTTCCCATCCGGTGCTTTGGCCTGGAACATATCCAATGAATCATTTTTTCCAGAGGAAGGGCTTGTTTCCGATATTAAATTAAGGGCCAGTTATGGAGTAAGTGGTAATCAGGAAATTGATAACGGAAGATCGCTGGTTCTTTTGGGATCGGGGCCGGTTGCGGTTTTTAATGGTAACGAATTTCAATCCATTGCTCCCACTCAACTGGCAAACCCCGATTTGAAATGGGAAACAACGGAATCTTTTAATCTGGGAGTCGATTTGGGCATTCTTTTCGGGAGAATATCCGGCTCAGTGGAATACTTTCAGAACAATACCAGAGACTTACTGTTGTTGTTACCCATCCCTACCACCACGGGTTTTGGGAATTCTCTGCAGAATGTAGGGAATACCCGGAATAGTGGTTTTGAGTTTTCCCTGACGTCCAGAAACATAGACGGTAATTTTTCATGGATAACGGATATCAATATGGCCACTGTTAAAAATGAGGTGACCAATCTCGGGGAACTGCCCAGGATTCTTCAGGGTGGTACCCGATTTATGCAGGATTATACCATATTGGAAGTCGGTAGTCCTGTCAATGCCTATTACGGGCATGTATTTGATGGGATCATACAGTCTTCAGAAGAGTTGGCCAATTCACCTTCTCAGACGAATGGGGCAGTGGGCAGTAGGAAATTCAGGGATTTGAACGGTGATAATGTGATCAACGATCAGGATAGAACCATTATCGGAGATCCCTTTCCGAATTTCACCCTGGGCCTAAACAACACCCTATCGTATAAAGGCTTCTCCCTGGATGTCTTCCTGGAGGGAAAATTTGGTTTTGAAATGGCAAATTTCACCAAAATTGACTCTGAAAATCCAATCGATGATTTGAGGAACCGGCAAACCTATGTTTTGGACAGATGGACACCTGATATCCTCACGAATGAAAACCCGTCTTTTGTAAATCCTTCCCGAACCTATGACTTCAATAGCAGAATAGTAGAAGATGCTTCGTTTGTGCGATTAAGGAGTGCGAGGATAGCCTACGCATTTCCCAATGTAAACATCAAGGGTATTTCCTCACTACTGGTTTATGCTTCCGGTCAGAACCTGATCACCTGGACGGGCTACAGCGGATACAATCCTGATATCAACTCTCTGGGAACTTCAAACCTAAGGATCGATTATAGTGCCTACCCACTTGCCAGAACCTATGCACTGGGAATCAATATAGGTTTTTAAGGATATGAAACTGACACCATTAATACTAAGCATAGCGGGAAGACATTACTTTATTCGTCAACGGTGCACCCAGTTCAGTATGGGGACATACTTTGTGACCACTAAAAGAAAACTATCATGAATAAGATAAAATCACTTCACATAATCATTTCGGTAATTCTAATTGCCTCATCGCTGGTTTCCTGCGAAGATTTATTGGAAGAGGAAACCTTTACCGTTCTAAGTCCCAATGATTTTTTCAACACGGGCGATGACCTTGATGTGGTCCTAAACTCAGTCTATGGCGAGTTGAGGTACAGCGATATAAAGCGAGACGGGATAACGCTGCAAGAGGTAAATACGGACATCGCATTGGAACGTGGCGGAGGCATATTTACCTTCAATGAGCCTATTGAGGAATTTACCTGGACGAGCTCTCATCAATGGTTACGGAGTATGTGGGAGCGCCGTTACCGCACGATTTTCAGAACTAACGTAGTATTGGACAATGCGGAAGGTATTGAAATGAATGAAACCAGGAAAAGTGAAACAATTGCTGAAGCCAGGTTTTTACGCGCATTTAACTATTATCTGCTGTACGATCTTTTTGGACCGGTTCCCCTCATTACCCAAAGCCAAACAGCAGTTACAGACCGGCCTGCCAGGGCTTCTGAAGAGGAAATCGTTTCTTTTATTGAAAATGAACTCATCGCTGCAGCGGAGGCATTGCCTGTGGCACCAAGAAATGGAGAATACGGGCGGGCCACGAAAGGAGCTGCTCTGGGTATTCTGTCCAAGTTTTATTTGATGACGAAGAAATGGCAGGAGGTTGCGTCTGCGACCCGGCAGGTGATGGACCTCGGGATATATGATTTGTTTACTCAGGGCAATAGAACTGAATTGTTCAGTCCCGATAACCAAAGGGACAACGAATTCATTTTTGTGGCAGTAATGTCGGATAATCCTGACGACAACACCGGAGATGGCTGGCTGAGCCATGTCGTTCCCAGAGGCTATCAATGGCAATATCCACCACGAGTCATATTTGCTGCCGAGTATAAGATATGGTCAGCCTTTCTGGAGCTATTCGAGCCTGAAGACGAAAGACTAAACGCATTTTTATTTGAGTTTGTCAATGAGCAGGGGGAGACAATAGTCTTGGGTGAAGATAATGCACGAAGCATGAAATTTCCTGAATATCCGACTCAGGGGATCAGCCGTTCCTCTGATGATTTTCCTTTTATACGGTATGCGGATATCCTGCTTTCCAGATCTGAGGCCTTGAATGAACTCAATGGGCCTAATCAGGAATCTGTAGATTTGCTCAACATGGTGAGGGAGGCCGCCGGAGTATCTACTTTTGCCCTAAGCGATTTTGCTTCCGGGGAAGATTTCAGAGATTTCATTTTGGACGAAAGAGGCAGGGAATTTCATACAGAAGCATTGCGCCGACAGGACCTGGTGCGTCATGGGAAATTTATAGAAATGGCCAGGGGAAGGGGCAAACCCGCAATGGAGTATCATGTACGCTATCCTATCCCGCAAACCGAAATCGAACGAAATCCAAATTTAACGCAAAATGAAGGATATTAAATTTACTTCCTTTAAATTGTCATGTTTTATTTCTTTTCGTTTATTGGCATCACCAGGAAGGTATACGCCAGACGGGAATCTGAAAAATGTGCAAATACTACTGCATGATTTATGACTTAACTATAAACCTGATATGAATTTTACCCACAGAAATAACCTGCTATTTGGGACCCTTTTGATGAGTATGCTAGCTGGTGCCTGTACTACCGGGCAAGAAAAGGAAGATGCACCGCCCAACATCGTTTTCATCATGAGCGATGACCATGCTTACCAGGCCATCAGTGCCTATGGTCATGGCCTGAACGAGACACCGCAGATAGACCGCCTGGCGGAGGAGGGTGCTATTTTTACCAGAGCCACCGTGACCAATTCCATTTGCGCCCCCAGCCGGGCGGTGGTTTTAACCGGGAAGCACAGTTTCCTCAACGGGAAGGTGGACAATATTCAGCCCTTTAACTGGGACCAGAACAATTTTGCCAAAATGCTCCAAAAAGCCGGGTACAATACGGCCATGGTGGGGAAGATCCACCTGGATGGCTTGCCGCAGGGATTTGACCATTCCATGGTTCTGCCAGGGCAGGGGCATTACTACAATCCTGATTTTTTGGTCAATGGGGAAAGGCAGCGCTTTGAAGGCTACGTTACTGAACTTACCACCCAATTTGCGCTGGATTGGTTGAAAGAAGGAAGGGACCAGGAAAAACCCTTTCTCCTGATTTACAATCAAAAAGCCCCCCACCGCAATTGGAAACCCGCCCCAAAATACCTGACACTGTACGATGACAAAACCTTTGACCCACCTGCCAACTACTTCGATGACCTTACGAATTATGAAGGCAGGGGCACTGCCGCCAAAGAACAGGAGATGGAAATCGATGGCCACGCCATGTGGGGACATGATTTTAAGTTTGAAGTGGATCCTAATGGAGACAGCACCGGATTTACCAGAGAACTGAACCGTTTGTCAGAGGAACAAAGGGCACAGTGGAGGGAAGCCTACAACCCCAAAAACCAGGCCTTTCTGGATGCATATCCCCGGGCCGAAGAGATTGCTTTTGAGGATAAGGAAAAGGAAAAGGAGATCGCAATCTGGAAATTCAACAGGTACATCAAAGACTATTTGAGAACGATCAAGTCTGTAGATGACGGAGTAGGAGAGGTGCTGGACTATCTGGAAGAAAACGGGCTGGCGGAAAATACGATTGTAGTTTATACCTCGGACCAGGGCTTTTACCTGGGTGAGCATGGGTGGTTTGACAAGCGCTTTATGTACGAGCAGTCCTTCCGGACCCCCTTATTGGTCCGGTATCCTAAGGAAATAAAGCCGGGTACAAAGATCGATAAACTGGTCCAAAACCTGGATTTTGCACCAACGCTTCTCGATTACGCCGGTGTGGAAATTGCACCCGAAATGCAGGGAGAATCCTTCAGAACCCTGGTGAGCGGGGAGACGGATGAATGGCGCGATGCCGTATATTATACGTATTACGAGTACCCATCCGTCCATATGGTCAAAAGGCATTATGGTGTTGCCACGGAAAGGTATAAACTGATGCATTTTTATTATGACATTGACGAATGGGAAATGTACGACCTGGAAGCGGACCCCAATGAAATGAACAATATCTATGAGGACCCTTCCTATGCGGAGGTAAAGGAAGAAATGCACCAAAAGCTTCAGGATCTCAGGGACAAATACGGAGATTCCGATGAAATGAACCAAAAATACCTGGACGCTTATTTAGAACATATGGAACGTAACAACAGGCAATAGGCAGAGCCACTATGGTATTTCAAGTAGTTGAACGTTGTGGTGTGGGGAGAAATTATCGTGTGTTTGCCTTATTCATGATGGTAGCGATAAGTTTGGCAGCCCCAAACCTGCAGGCACAAAAGCCCAACATTCTGTTGATCGTTTCCGATGATCTGAATACCAACATCGGTCCCTTTATGGGAACAACCAACCATACCCCGCATCTGGACCGGCTTGCCGCTGAAGGGATGCGGTTTGACCGGACTTACAGTCAGTTTCCACTCTGCGGGCCCTCCAGGGCTTCCTTTATGAGTGGATTGTATCCCCAAACCAATGGGGTGTTGGGAAACAATGATCAGCCGGGAAGCTACCGGAAGGAAACTCCAGCCCTTGCCGATCACACTTCCATGGCAGGGTTTTTTCGTGAGCGCGGGTATTATACGGCAAGGATTTCCAAGATTTTTCATATGGGCGTGCCGGGAGGTATAGAAAGGGGTGAGCCCGGAGGGGATGATCCGGATTCCTGGGATTATGCCTACAATGTACTCGGACCGGAAACGCTCAGTCAGGGGGATCTGGAGCTACTGTCACCCAAAAACCATCATTACGGTTCAAATTTTGCCCAAATGATCCTTCCCGATAGCCTGGAAAGCACACAGACCGATTACCTGGCGGCCAGTCAGGCCATCGCTGTTTTGGAAAACCGCGCCGGAAAAATACCAGAAAAAGGCACCAATAAACAAAGGGTGAAACAAGATGCTCCCTTTTTTCTTGCGGTTGGATTTGTCCGCCCTCATGTACCGCTGATTGCCCCGGAAAGTAGTTTTCTTTCTTATCCGATCCACGAGGTGGAACTGCCGGCATTTAAGATTGGAGATAACGTACCCCAGCCAGCTTTGAGGAGGCAAAATGAAAAGATCTGGGGAATGGATGAAGATCAGCAACGAAAAACAATACGCGCTTACATGGCCAGCGTCCGCTTTATGGATCAACAGGTTGGCCGGCTGCTTGAGGCACTTGACCGGCTACAACTTAGAGAGGAAACCATTGTTATCTTCATGTCAGACCATGGCTACAACCTGGGAGAACACGACTGCTGGTCTAAATCCAGCTTATGGGAGGGAAGTGTTGCTGCACCATTGATCATTTCCGTTCCCGGACAGCCCTATAAAAAGCAATATGGAGCTACCAGAAGTACCATTACCGAATTGATAGATCTTTATCCTACTTTAGTCGAGCTGGGTGGATTTGAGGACGAAAAACCTTCAATCCTTCAGGGAGAAAGTCTGGTGGGAATTCTTAATGGCAAAAAGAAAATAAAAGATAAAAATTACGCCTACTCCATTACCGGAGGCGGTGGTGCTACCATCAGGACAGACCGATGGCGATATACCCGATGGGGTGAAAATGCCTCAGGAGCCAATGAAGAGCTATATGATCACCAGACGGACCCGGAAGAGCATTATAATTTGCTAGGTGAGCCTTCAAAAAAGAGAACCTTAGATAAATTGAGGAGTCAATTTGAATCAGCCAGAAATAAAGCTAGAAATGGAATATTGTCTGGCCAATAAATGGGTTTGGAATTGATATTTTCCTGAGAGGAGCTGCTTTTCCGATATTTATAGAATAGGTTCCAGAAACTTCTTTTTCGTTTGATTTTGAAAGGTTTAGCACGGGCCGCTTTTTGCATAAGTATGCTTTTCATTGTATTTTGAGACTTTTAAAATCAGTATATTTACTACATGAAAACCAAAAAACCCGATGTAGTCAACGAACCGGATTTGGAATACACCAACCATTCCTATGCTGACTATCTGAGCTGGCAAATGGAGGAGGTGGTAGAGCTCATCAAAGGCAAAATTTTTAAAAAAGCGGCGGCAGCACCGAAGCGTATCCATCAAAAGGTGTCTGTCGAATTGTCCTTTAGATTAACCGGGTTTCTGAAGGGAAAAAAATGCCAGGTGTATACCGCACCCTTTGACGTAAGGTTTCCGGAAAATTCCACAGCAGACCATAAGATACACGATGTGGTGCAGCCCGACATTTGTGTCATCTGCGATCCGGAGAAATTGGATGACCGGGGTTGCATAGGAGCCCCGGATTTAATCGTAGAGATACTTTCTCCCTCGAATAGTAAAACCGAATTAAAGCATAAGTTTGAACTGTACGAAGTAAACGGGGTTCGGGAATATTGGATCATCCATGCCGAAACGCAGGATTTGCTCATCTATAGCCTTAAAAGCGGAAAATATGTCCCTTCAAGGCTTTTTACAACAGGCGATGTGGTGGAGTTAGCGGTCATCAATGGATTTAAACTGGATTTGGAGGAGTTTTTTGAAGATATCGAATAGGCAAAAAACCATGTCCGGCATTGGTGGTTTTTACTGTCCTGAATACAGCGGATTAACAACTTTCTCCCGATTGCGGAGCGTCAAAATGTTTATTCTTTCACCCATTAAACCCTTAATTTTAACCAAAATTTTTATTACTTTAAAATAAAAAATCGACAGAATATCCTATTGTAATAAACAATCACATTTTTGGTTTCTTGCTTTTCTTGAAATTTTTTCGATATTATGGGGTCATTTCCAGCCTGGTTTCCCTCTTCCTATTAGTAAGCCCAATAATTAAACCCAATGAAACCTGAAAAAAAGGAAATGCTCTCAGCAAGCCATTTGGTTTTGCCTTTGAACGAAAGTGAATCCTTACTGAAGTTTGAAAGCAAAACAGATGAAGAGGTCTGGAATGCCTTTGACAGGGGAAATGAATTGGCGTTTAATTACATCTACAGGGTTCATGTGAAGGCCATGTTCAGGTATGGGTCTCAGATTACTTGTGACAGCGGCTTGATAAAGGACTGTGTGCAAAACATTTTTATCCAATTGCGGGACAAAAGAGGCAGCCTGAATTCCGTCAGCCATATCAAAGGCTACCTGTTCAAATCATTGCAGCGGGAAATTATCCGCAAACTCAGGAAGGAAACAAAATTAGGCAGGGATGGGATGGATCAAAAAGAGACCTACTTTCCCATCACCTTGTCCCATGAGTCAATCCTGATCCAACGGGAAAAGGATGAAGAAATCAGACAAGAGGTACGGAACGCATTGAAGGCATTAACAGTCAGGCAAAGGCAAGCCATTTTATTGCTTTACGAAGAGGGAATGAGTTACAAGGAAATTGCCGATATCATGGAATTCAGCGAAGTGAAATCGGCCAGGAAAATCATTTACCGGGGCCTGGCTACATTAAAGGGCATTTTGAAAAAAACCTAATGGATCAAACCTATTATTTAGATTGGCAATAGCAAAATGAGGTACAAAGATTACGATACCATCGATTTTCTCTCGGATGAATTTTTTATTCAATGGGTGAAAATGCCAGATAAGAATAACCGGCATTTCTGGGAAAAGTGGATGCAGCAGCATCCTGAAAAAAGGGAGACGGTGTTGGAGGCCGCTTCTATAATCAGGTCCGTAAAGTATGCCCATACCATTGAGCTTTCAGATGAAATGTATGTGGAAAGCTTTGAGACCATTATTAAAGCTGGTAATCAAAAAAGCGGCAATAAACCGGAAATTGAATCCTGGTTATCCTTTTATCCTTTAAGAAACATTGCAGCCATAGCCATCCTATGTTTTTGTGGCTGGATGGTCCATTACCACATGATTGAAGGCGTTGAACCGGTAAAACCAGTGGTAGCAGAGGAAATTACTGTTTTTAGAAGTGTTCCCCCTGGAAAAAGATCTGTTATCACTTTGGCAGACAGCAGCAGGGTTTACCTCAATTCCGGAAGTGAAATAGAATATCCAAAGGCATTCAATCAGGGGGACCGATGGGTCAGATTGAAAGGAGAAGCATTTTTTGAGGTCAGGAAGAATGGGTATCCCTTTAGTGTTTTTGCCAGGAACACGGAAATCAAGGTGCTTGGTACTTCTTTCAATGTAAAAGAAGCACAAGCCAACTTATCCATTGCTTTATTGACTGGAAAGGTCCAGGTAAACGATCAAAAAGGCAATCAGGTCCGGCTGAATCCAGCTGAAATGTTGGAAATAGAAGGGGATGGTAAATTTTCCAAAACGGGTTTTGATCCCCTGGAAGTAGCCGGATGGAAGGATAAAGTATTGGTTTTCAGGTCAGCTTCCTTTGAAGAAGTTCGAACGAAAATCGAAAACTGGTATGGGGTCGACCTGAAATTGGACGGTAAGCTGTCTGAAAATTGGAAATATTCCGGCATGTATACGGATGAAAACCTGGAAAATGTATTGCGAGGGATATGCATCACCTCAGGCTTGCGGTACAAGATCGCAAACAGAAACATAACAATATTCAACCCAAAATAATAGCTCTATGAAAAATTTGGATACAGGATAAATCAAAAGACAGGACCCTATCTGGGGAGAATGGGCCCTGCCAGAACTTGCCTTAATATGTTTTCAGGAAATAAAGGCAAGTGTTCAAGTAAACAATCACTTAAACAAGTCAATATTATGAAAAAAAATATACGGAGACAACTTATTATGCTGTCCAGGCGAATGTTATATGGTTTCTTGATCCAGTTGCTTTTTTGTACGGTCCTGCTGGCCAATACAGGAAATGCACAGCGGAAAAACATTGAGGAGGTGAGGGTATCCGTAAGGATGGAAAATGCCCCTTTATCCAGCTTCTTTGCCAATATTGAATCCAAAACCGATTTTAGGTTTACCTATAACCATGATAAGCTGGATTTAAATCAGCTTATCAGTATTGATGAGCGCAGGGTTACCCTTTATGAACTTCTTAGCAAAATAGGAGGGCAGGTTTTGTTGAGTTTCACTCAGGTGAATGAAAACATCCATGTTGGGATCCCGGAGAGAGGGAATAGTTCAGTAATCATTGAAGCTGAGGATCTACCCGTTGAAATCTCCGGAACCGTAACCGACGAAAACGGAGAACCTTTACCCGGAGCTACCATTACTGTACTTGGAACCACTACGGGAACCGTGACAGATATTGATGGCAATTATTCCATGTCTGTTCCGGATGATGCCACTCTGGTGTTTTCTTACATTGGGTATGAATCGAAAACAATTGAAGTCGGTACCCAGACCACCGTAAACGTCAGTTTGTCCCAGGATGCTTCCTCACTCGAAGAAGTAATTGTAACAGGTTATTCTTCCCAGGCCAGGAGAAATATTACCAGTGCTGTAAGTGTAGTTGACACAGAAGAATTATTGGCAGTACCTGCAACCAACTTAGCGCAACAACTTCAAGGAAGGGCAGCTGGTGTATCAGTCGGTACCGACAATACACCTGGAGGAGGCGTAGCAGTTAGGGTGAGAGGATATGGTACGTTAGGTAATAATGATCCGCTCTATATTATAGATGGGGTTCCAACAAAGGGTAATTTAAATACCATAAACCAAAATGATATAGAATCGATTCAGGTCTTGAAGGATGCCTCATCCGCATCAATATATGGTTCACGTGCCGCTAATGGTGTAATTATTATTACCACCAAGAAAGGTAATGCCGGAGATCCGAAAGTAACTTTTGATTCCTATTACGGGATACAGAGTTCCGGAAATAAACTTGATTTATTAAACACCAATGAATATGGCCAATACCTGTGGCAGAGTAAACGAAATGCCAACGTAGTAAATTCAGTTACGGGAAATCCAGAGCATTCTCAGTATGGAAACGGACCCGAGCCTATTGTTCCCGATTATATAATTCCTGATGGTGCATTTGAAGGAGACCCGAGAGTGGATCCTGGTAATTATAGCTATGATAGGTTCACTGATCCTGAATTTGGACAAACGAAATTTTCGATTACAAGAGCAAATAAGGAAGGTACAAACTGGATGGATGAGGTCTTCCATTCTGCTCCAATTCAAAATTATCAATTGGGAGTGTCAGGTGGGACAGAAAAGGGCAGATATTCTTTCTCGACCAACTATTTTGACCAAAGAGGAATTTTATTACATAATGGGTATAAGAGGTATTCGGTTAGGGCAAATTCTGAATTTACTATTAAAAATAAAATTCGAGTTGGAGAAAATATACAGATCGCTTATGGCCAACGACAAGGTAACTACAGTAATAACCATGAAACCAGTCAGGTTTCTAATACCTTCCGCGCACAACCGATAATTCCGGTATATGATATCGGGGGAAATTTTGCCGGCACTTTAGGTAGTAATCTTGGGAATGCAAATAATCCAGTAGGTCAACTTTATCGAAATAAAGACAATGGGTATAAAGAATTACGAATTTTTGGAAATGTATTTGCCGAAACAGATTTATTGCAGGATTTAACTTTTAGAACAAACTTTGGTATTGATGGAGTAATTCACGCAGGTCGATACTTTAATCCTATTGAAATTGAGCTGGCTCATGCAAATAATGTAAATAGTTTGACCGAACAGAGAAATTATAATCATACGTGGACCTGGACAAATACACTATCCTACGAGAAAATGATAAGAGAGAATCATTCATTAAATGTTTTTCTAGGTCTGGAATCAATTGAAGGATATGGTAACAATCTTAGCACGAATAGGCAAGGATATTTTTCTGAAATTCTTAATATCCAATACATCGATGCAGGAAGTCCAACGACAGCTACTAATAGTGGAAATATTGCTACAATGTGGTCATTATTTTCTTATTTCGGCAGGGTTGATTATTCTTTCAAAGACAAGCTTATTTTCCAGGGAACCTTAAGGAGAGATGCATCTTCGCGATTTTTAGCTGCTACAAGATTTGCTACTTTCCCAGCAATCAGTGGAGGATGGAGATTGTCAGAAGAATCTTTTATGGAAAATATCTCATTTCTATCCGATTTGAAAATTAGGGCTGGGTGGGGTCAAACAGGAAACCAAGAGATAGGAGATTTTAATGCCTATGCTACCTACCATAGTAACCCATTTACCAGTGGTTATAGTGTAACGGGTAGTCCTTCTGGATATAACCAAGGGTTTGATATGGCCAGATTTGGAAACCCCAATGCTAAATGGGAAACTAGTTCGTCTGTCAATATTGGTATTGATGCATCTTTTTTTGAAAATCAACTTGAGTTTTCATTCGATGTTTATGACAGAAAAACCGAGAATTTGCTATATGCAAGAGCATTCGATCCGCGACTGGGTGATGCCGTAATCCCAGCTCAAAATATTGCTTCTATGCAAAATAAGGGGGTCGATTTGGCCGTGAATTACCAAGGGAGTTCAAATAATGGAGAATTTAGATACAGCATCAATGCAAACTTTTCAACATACAGTAACAAAATTTTAGCGCTTGACCCAGAGAATCCTGATGATTTTCTGCCAGGATTTGGATTAAGAACCCCACCTGTTACCAGGTCTATTGTGGGCAGGCCGTTGTCTTCTTTTTATGGCTATATAATAGATGGCATAATGCAGTCAGAAGAAGAAGTTCAGAACCATGCACTTTTTCCAGGTTATTATGATTCTGATATTTATATTAATGGACAACGAACTCAGGGTGTAGGGAAATTTAAATTTAGAGACGTTAATGGTGATGGTATAATAAATGCTGAGGATCAAACATTCATTGGCAATCCTCACCCAGATTTCAGCTATGGCCTAAATTTAAATCTATCATATAAGAATATTGATTTGACAATTTTTGCGCAGGGGGTACAAGGGAATGATTTATTCAATCATGTTAGATACTGGACAGATTTTGAAATTTTTCAAGGTAATAGAAGCAAGAGGATGCTTTACGACTCATGGAGTCCAGAAAACCCAGATGCAATTCTACCTATTTTGGATGCAAATGATGCGCAAAGTGGTGTTCCATCAACCTATTTTGTTGAAGATGGATCTTACATGCGGTTAAAAAATCTTCAATTGGGTTACACATTCCGTCCAGGTATGCTTTCGCGCATCGGACTGAATCAATTACGGGTGTACGGCCAAATGCAGAATTTATTTACAATTACCAATTATTCTGGTCTAGACCCCGAGGTTAATTTGAGAAACTTCAATAGCGGTTCAGATCGTGAAATTGGAGTTGATCAAGGTGTTTATCCAACACCTAAGGGAATAATATTTGGATTGTCAGCCGGATTTTAATTAAAAAGACTTAGAAATGAAAACTACATTAAGAATAAAATCATCTCTGATGCTGGGGCTTATAACTCTATTGGCATGCAACGAAGAATTTCTTGAAAAGCTCCCACAAGGTCAATACAGCCCGCAAGTTTTACAGACCCCTCAGGGAATTGAAGGCGCATTAATAGGAGCGTACGCTTTATTAGATGGAATAGGAACTGCTGGAGTTACCAGTTGGCATGCACCTGCCTCGAATTGGATTTTTGGAAGCGTTGTTTCCGATGATGCCTATAAGGGTTCAGATGCAGGTGATCAACCTGAACAGACTTTTATGGAACGATATGTTTGGTTACCTACTAACGTACATCTATATGGAAAATGGCGGACGATATATGATGGAATATCGAGGTCAAATGATGTGCTCCGAAATTTGCCGATGGTTGATGAAATTAATTCGGACAGGAGATTACAAATTGAAGCAGAAGCCAGATTTTTACGTGCTCATTACCACTTTGAGGGAAAGCAAATGTGGAATAATATTTCATTTATTGATGAACAAACATGGAATCCTGACGATCCCTCAAGCGTATTGCTTCCAAATACTGATGATATCTGGCCATCAATTCAGGCTGATTTTGAGTTTGCAGCTCAGCATCTACCAAACGAGCAGTCTGATTTAGGAAGACCAACAAGGTATGCAGCAATGGCTTATTTGGCTAAATGCCATATGTTTCAGTCATTTCCAAACGGAAATAGAGATTTAGATCATATAAACTCAGCCAAAAACTTATTAGATCAAATTATTCAAAGCGGAAGATATAAACTTGTAGATAATTTTCATGATAATTTTGCCGCAGAATCTAGGAATAATGAGGAATCTGTTTTTGAAATTCAATATTCTCTAACAGCTGCTGATGCCAGTGGAGGTAATCTCGGTGATGGTTTAACTTATATGTACCCTAACGGTCCCGGTGGATGTTGTGGTTTTTTCCAACCCTCTCAAAATTTGGTTAATGCTTACAAAACAGATGAAAATGGACTGCCTTTTATTTACACATTTAATGAGGAGGATGTGAAAAATGATGAAGGTCTCTTGTCTTCAGAGCCTTTTGAACCCTATGAAGGTAATTTGGATCCAAGGTTGGATTGGACTGTCGGTCGCCGTGGAATTCCTTATTTGGACTGGGGGGATCATCCTGGAAGGTTTTGGATCAGAGACCAGTCATACGCTGGTCCTTATTCCTCAAAAAAACAAATTGTAAGTAGAGCTGAGTCAGGCAAATCCGGAAATATGAGGGCCAGTGCGAATAATTACAGATTGATTCGTTTTAGTCATGTTCTGCTTTGGGCCGCTGAATGTGAGGTTGAATTAGGGAATTTAGAAAAGGCTCGCGAATATGTAAATATAGTTCGAACCAGGGCCAAAAATCCCTCCGGATATGTATTAAGAGAAGATGGTTCCCCGGCAGCGAATTATATTATTGATTTGTACACTGAGACGTGGACAGATACTGAATTTGCAAGAGATGCAGTTAGATTTGAGAATAGATTGGAATTTGCCATGGAAGGTCATAGGTTTTTTGATCTTGTGAGATGGGGTGTGAGCGTAGAGGTATTAAACAATTACTTAGTTAAAGAGAGGCAGCTAAGGACATATCTCAGTGGTGCTGCTTTTGAAGAAAAGAATCAATATTATCCCATACCGGAACAAGCAATTGTGTATAGTAGTAAGGAAGGGAATGCTACAATCGTACAGAATCCTGGCTATTGAATGTAGCGAATAGTTTTGGCTAATGCTTTGCCAATGATAAGGGAAGGCTCCTCCGAGCCAGTGTACAAGCGCAGGCCCCAAACCGCCTTTAAGCTGCTTGGGTTAAATGCGCTGGTAGTGAGCGTTAGAGGAAAAGGCCATTTGAATGGGTCAGGTAAGTAATAAAAGGAGGAATGTAAATGAACTGCCGCAGATGCGTCGAAAGGGGTAGATGATTTCAAAACTAAAGTCCAGTAGCATATTTAGGAAAAGTAGCAAGGTTATAGTAGCACGGAGGAAGGAGTTTCCTCAGGGGTCGGTCATCGGCCCCCTACTTTTCAATCTTTACCTGCATTACTGCATGGATGAATGGTTAGACCGACATTTCCCCTGCTTTAAGTTCAAGTGGTATGCCGCGGAAGGCATCATCCACTGCGGGAGTGAATTTGAAGCCAGAGAAGTAAAGAAGAAACTGCAGGAAAGAATGTAGACATGTGGACTTGAGCTCCATCCAGTCAAAACGACGATAGTTTATTGCAAAGACAGCAACCGTAGAGGGGATTCAGAAGATATATCATTCGACTTTCTGGGCTGTACGTTTATGCCGGGACTAGAACAGCATCAGGAAAGCGTGGTTCACCAACTGGTTGCTTGCCGTGAGTCAGAAAGCTATGAAATCAATGAACGGAAAAATGAAGGAAATGCCTAGTTCCGAACGAGCAGGTGCACACTTACCTACCTTGACGCAGCCATCAACCCTGTTTTATGAGGCTGGATAAACTATTATTGGAAATTTTGCAGAGCAAAACTAAAAGACTTTATGCACAATCTAAATGTAAAAATCACGAGTTGGGCAAGACGGAAATACACGAATCTCCGATTAAGTGAGATGAAAGCGATAAGGTGGCTAAATGATATAAGCCAGATCAACCCAATCCTATTCGGGCATTGGACGAAGGGAGCTAAACCAGGTATTAAACGCAGAGTATATAGGAGCCGTATGAATCGAGACATTCACGTACGGTTCTGTGAGAATCTAGGGCTAATATGTCCGGGGGCATACTCGACAATGCTTTAGAAAGATTGGTATTGGTTGTTATTTATAAACAGTAATGGATATGAATTTAATTATTAGAACTTGGATATCGACGTTGTTGGGAATTAGTTTAATTTATGGATGCAGTTCTGATAAGGGAAATGTAAATTTAGTGAATGCATCGGCCGATCAGATCAGCTATAATTTCCACGTCCGCCCCATTTTATCCGACAATTGTTTTGCTTGCCATGGCCCGGATGAAAACAAACGGGAAGCAGGGCTGAGGCTGGACATGGCCGAGAGTGCTTTTGCAGCGCTTAAGGAAAACCCCGGTGCGCATGCCATAGTACCCGGAAAACCGGCAGATTCAGAAGTAGTAAAGCGACTCGAAACTACCGACGAACCGGAAATGATGCCCCCTCCCGAATCCAACCTCAAACTTACGGCCGAAGAAGTGGCCATCATCAAAAAATGGATCAAACAGGGAGCCGAATACCAACCGCATTGGGCATTTGTGCCGCCGGTAAAATCCGATCTGCCAAAAGTTTCCGACGCCGACTGGGTGCAGCATGATATCGACCACTTCATCCTGGCCAGACTCGATCAACTCGGGCTGAAACCAAACCCCGTTGCCGATAAAATGCACCTGCTCAAGCGCCTGAGCATTGACCTGACCGGTCTGCCTCCAGGCCTTGAGCTCATGCAGGCATACCGTGAAGATGAAAGCCCTGAGGCCACTGAAAAAATCATCGACCGGCTGCTGGAGAGCCCTGCATTCGGCGAACGCATGGCCGTACTTTGGATGGACATATCCAGGTATTCGGACAGCTATGGCTATCAGGATGACAATATCCGCACACAGTGGCCCTACAGAGACTGGGTGATCCATGCTTTCAATGAGAACATGCCTTACGATCAGTTTATCACCTGGCAACTCGCCGGAGACCTCCTGCCCGATCCCAGCAAGGAGCAGATACTGGCCACCGCCTTTAACAGAAACCACAAGTATACAGAGGAAGGTGGCGTCATCCCGGAAGAATACCGCGTAGAGTACAACGTAGACAAGACCAATACCTTCAGCAAAGCCATTCTGGGCATGACCGTGGAATGTGCGCAGTGTCATGACCACAAATATGACCCCATCTCGCAGGAAAACTACTTCCAGATGTATGCCTTCTTCAACAATACTCCTGAGAAAGGCTATGAGGGAGACGTGAGCATTTCCAAGCCCGCCAAACACCCCATCATGTGGGTCGAACACGATGACCTGGATGGC
>NZ_FRCY01000006.1:0-40829 GCF_900143075.1 Cyclobacterium lianum
TCGTAATCGCTCCGGAAAAGACCCTCGAGGTTGTGGAAACCTCAAGGGTCGTTGTTGTCAAACCTTTGGGGTCTTTGGGACCCCGAAGGTTTTTTAGTGAACGCTCCGGATTAGACCTTCGGGGTTCGGAAAACCCCAAAGGTCTGACTCATTTCACTTTTCCCTTTCCACTTTCTCCGGTCTGCAGTTCATCCCGAAGGTGGACTCCACCGCATTGTGTTAAAATTAGCCCTTGGTTAAAATCAGGTAAAAAACCTATTGCTAAATCTATTAAACGATGGCTTGGAAGGGTTAGTACAAAGGTTCCAGATGATAGTAAGGATGTATCAATCTGATCCCTGACCAAATAAATGACCCCCGAAGGACACCCGATTTAGAAATTATTTACCAGATTACTTTTAGGCCTGTATCTGAATACCTTTTGATAATTTCATCATCAGAAATTAATGTCAAGTCATCCTGCAAGGCCTGCCATATAAGCATCCTGTCAAAGGGATCTTTATGATGAGTCTGTTTCAGTTGAAAAAATGAAGCCGCGTCATTGATTTTCAGGTCAAGATTTTGGAAGTCAAAATATTGATTAAATCCGGTCAATATGGTTTCAGGGGTATGGTGCTTCAAATCCAATTTTCCCATCTGGAATTTGATGCTGATCTCCCAAAAACTAACAGCACTCAAAAAAATCTCAGCATCGTTGGAAAGCAACAATTTCCTGACCCGGGAGCTAATTTTATTCTCATGAAAAGCGATCCATAATATCACATGGGTGTCCAATAAACACCTCATATGCCCATTTCAGACAATTCTTCGTCAGTCCATTCCATGTCTGATTTTGATATTTCAATACCCTGGTCTTTAAAAAAACCTAATTTCCTTTTTTTCGGCTTTGCCGGTTTCATCTCTTTTCCGAAATACCCTACCAATTGCCCGGATTTGCCCTTGACCACCTTTATGACAACACCTCCCTTGATCATTTCGACCACTTCGGAAAACCTGGCCTTAAATTCTCCTATATGCATGGTTACGGTCATGGTACATTTTTTCATAAATATAAGTTTTCCTTGTCAAGTTGACAAGTTTATTTTGTTGAAATATGTGCCTGTTGATGAAAAAATCGAACGGTATTTTTTTAGAACTATTTTTCACCGCAAGCCTGGTTTCAGCGCTGTGTGTGGATATCAATGTTTTCTGGAAGATCTATTAGATATTCTTATAAATGCTGAAATGAATTTGACCTTGTTGATGGAAATTTGAAATTTGGGAGATAAGTAGGAAACTGGTTAATACATCAGCACCTCTGAAAAGCTTCTCCGCCTGGCACCCCTGTTACCTGTCCTGTTCGCTTTACTTTATTTTCAGATATCAATGGGATTTCTGGAAAGATTGCGTTTCTTTAACCCTTCCAGCTCTATTCATTCTCCGAATGCCAAAATGAACCTGAAGACATGAACCCAAAAAGGAAAGTCAAACTCAGCCCTCCCGGCCAAATTGCAGCCGGAATGGACTCCATCCAATCTGTAGCCCGGGCCATCTGGGAGGAAACCCATGTGGGAAGAGGGGTGAAAACCTTATTCAAACTCAATCAACCCAAAGGCTTTGACTGCCCCAGTTGTGCCTGGCCAGACCCTGACCCGGACGAAGTATCCAAAATCGCCGAGTATTGCGAAAACGGAGCCAAGGCGGTGGCCTGGGAAAATGCCTCCAAAAAAATCGACGCTACCTTTTTTCAAAAAAATAGCGTTGAAGAGCTCTTCCAACAGTCCGACCACTGGCTGGAAAAGCAAGGGAGGCTCACCCAACCCATGGTGCTGAAGCCGGGAGCCAGCCATTACCATCCCATTTCCTGGGAGGAGGCCTTCGATCTGATGGCCGAAAAACTCCATGAACTGGATCATCCGGACCAGGCCATATTCTATACCTCAGGCCGTACAAGTAATGAGGCGGCTTTCCTCTATCAATGCTTTGTACGGCAGTTTGGCACCAATAACCTGCCCGATTGCTCCAACATGTGCCATGAAGCCTCCGGAAAAGCGTTGAGCGAAACCCTGGGAATTGGCAAAGCCTCTGTCATCCTGGATGATATCCGGCATGCAGACCTGCTGCTGGTAATGGGACAAAATCCCGGCACCAATGCCCCCAGAATGCTCACTGCCATGGAGCAACTCAAGAAAAACGGTGGCAAGATCATTTCCATCAACCCTTTACCGGAAACCGGACTGATCCAGTTTAGAAACCCCCAGAAACCCTGGGAATGGCTGGGCAAACCGACCACTCTGCATGACCTGCACCTTCAGGTAAAAGTCAGCGGCGACCTGCCCCTGCTCAAAGCCATACTTAAAATGCTGCTGGCGGAGGACAAGAAAAGTGGGGGCAAAATACTTGACCATACATTTATTGCGCAGCAAACAAGTGGTTATGAAGCCCTGCTGGAGCATTTAGAAACCTGCGACCTGGAAAAGCTTATTGACGATAGCGGCGTTGCTGAAACTCAGCTCAGAGAAGCAGTACAATTGCTGGCCGAAAACAAAAACATCATCATCGCCTGGGCCATGGGCATCACCCAGCACCGCAATGCCGAAAATACCATCCGTGAAATTGTCAACATCCTGCTGGTAAAAGGTGCTATAGGAAAAAAGGGAGCAGGAACCCTGCCCGTTCGTGGCCACAGCAATGTACAGGGTGACCGCACCATGGGCATTTGGGAGAAAATGTCCGATGCCTTTCTGGACAGATTGGGCCAGGCCTTTTCTTTCGAGGCGCCCAGAAATCACGGCGTGCATGCCGTAGGCACCGTAGAGGCCCTGGCTTCCGGAAAGGCTAAGGTATTTATGGGGATGGGTGGCAACTTTGTGCTTGCGGCACCGGATACCCAAAAGGTATTTGAAGGAATGCGGCAATGCAGCCTTACTGTACATGTCTCTACCAAATTGAACCGCAGTCACCTGGTACATGGCGAAACTGCCCTGATACTGCCCTGCCTGGGGCGTACCGAAGCGGACATTACAGCACATGGCCCCCAGTTTGTCAGTACGGAGGATACAGCCGGTCGCATCCGCATGTCATCCGGCGACCTTGAACCCGGATCCGATCTCCTGAAAAGTGAAGTGGCCATCATCTGCGGGCTGGCCAGAAAGGTGCTGGGTACCGAAAATGCCACCGATTGGGAAGGAATGGCGGAAAATTATGACCTCATACGGGATAAGATCGAGGCCGTGATCCCTGGTTTTGAAGCGTATAACGAAAGGGTGAGGGTGCCCGGAGGATTTTACCTGCCCAATGGGGCCAGAGAGGGCAGCTTCTACACCGAAGACCGCAAAGCCCACCTGACCGTAAATCCCCTTGCAGAAAAACCGGATTCGCAAACTCCTTTCATCCTGATGACCGTAAGGAGCCACGATCAGTTCAACACCACCGTTTACGGTTACAACGACCGGTACCGAGGAATTCAAAACAGCAGAGAGGTGGTCATGATGCACCGGGAAGACATGAAAGAAAGGGGATACCAAAGTGGCGATCTGGTAAAAATTACCAGCGTCTTTAATGGGGAAAAAAGGGTTTTGGAGGGCTTTCAGGTGGTACCTTACGATATCAGCAGGGGTTGCCTTGCGGTATACTTTCCGGAAGGCAATGTGCTGGTAGCGCTGGACAACAGATCTGGTGAAAGCCACTGCCCTGCCTCCAAATTTATAGAAGTTTTTCTGGAAAAAATGCAGGCATAATGGATAGCAAGGGTCTGGTCGCACATGCTGAGGTAGTCAAATACAGCAGGACAAACAGCCTGTTGTTACAGGATTTGGTGGCGGCCGAGGAGCCCTTGCAAATCAGGCTGGAATTTGAAAAAGCGGGATCCTGGTACAAAAAGGACCTGCTGGTTACCATGCGCAGTCCGGGTGATGATTTTGATTTGGCAATGGGCTTTCTGTTCTCGGAAGGGATTGTGCGTGAGGAAAAGGACATTCTGCTGATGCGCTATTGCCGGCAGGTCCGGGAGGAAGAAAAAGGAAATGTATTGCTGGTGCGCCTGGCGCCCAATCCGGAAATAGATTTAGCGGAACTGAATAGGAATTTTTACACCCATTCGAGTTGTGGGGTATGTGGTAAAACGGCGATTGATGCGGTTCAGTGCAGGGCTTTGCGGCTAGAGGATGATCCGGATTGGCAGATAGATCCCGATACTTTGATGGCTCTTCCTCATGCATTGAAAGAACACCAAACCGGCTTTAAATACACGGGAGGCCTGCATGCGGCGGTACTATACGATGCCAGGGGAAAAATCCAACTGATCCGGGAAGATGTAGGCAGGCACAACGCCCTGGACAAATTGATCGGTGCGGCGCTTACCGGATCGATCGCACTGGAGCGGAGAAAAATTGTCCTGCTCAGCGGACGGGTAAGTTTTGAGATGGTACAGAAAGCAGCTAATGCCCAAATCCCCGTTTTGGTTGCCTTTGGAGCACCTACCAGCCTGGCAGCAAACCTTGCCCGATCAAAAAATCTGACCTTAGTGGGCTTTTTGAAACAAGATGCATTTAACGTTTATTCCGGGCAGGAAAGGATAAAACAGTGGGTAAAAAAATCACTCAAATAATACCCACCATTTGCAATGGAAAAGTCCATTTTGAAAAGTTTATTTATCACCTGAAACAAAGGTAGGCAGGACTGACAATAAAAAATACCCTGTTTCGGGTATTTTTTATGCAAAAAGGCCCGAAAATCCGGGCCTTAAATAAAACGCATCCGGGCATCAACATCCGGGCATTCGGGTCGACTTCAAGACATGTTGAAGCGGTGCTCGTCTCCTGATACTTCCGTAAACAGTCCGTTTTGCAACATCCATTTTCTTAGTTTGGATTTCTCATCTTTGGTCAAGATCTGATTGGCTTTGGTCAGCTCTTTTTTCAACAACTGATAGTCAAAGCTGACTTTCTGCAAAATCATTTTGTAATAATCCAAATAAGATGTCTTCATACGCATTATGTTTAGGGTTTTAAAAAACTGATCTTCTAAATTCCTACTCAGGAAATATCAATGATTTTTATAGGCTTTCTTTTCGCTTCTTCGCGCTTGGGCAAAAACAAGGTGAGCATGCCCTGATTGAAACTGGCATCTATGTTTGCTGTATCGACCGATTCGGGCAACTGAAAAGACCGGCTGAAGGAGTGATAGTTGAATTCCTTGATTACATACTGCATCTCTCCGCTTTCCCGCTGCTGGTCTGTATTTCCGCTTACGGTAATCAACTGGTTATCAAGCTCCACCTTGATATCCTTTTTGTCCATACCTGGCAATCCCATCTCGATCCTGAAATCCTCGTTGGTCTCCATGATGTTGACCATCGGTACATAGGCGGTATTCCAATTTGTCCTGTTTATACCGAGTAACTCTCTGGACAGCATGTCCTCGAAAAATTGCGGACGCTGTTTTCTTCCGTTTTTACTGATTACATTTTCCATGGCGTTTAAGTTTTAAGTAAAACATCAAATAACTACATTTAATGGGATACAAATTGTCGGTCAAACAACAACTATTAACCATCAGGCATCAGGCGGCAAAGTGCATGCCAATCCGAAACGACTGAAAGGATGAACGAGCGTAAAAAGTCAGTTTGACAGTTCCTTTTCCAACAATCTTTTATTTGCTGAAACCAGGGACTGACAAACTGACTGAACTGGCTTACCCCTGTATTACTGATAATTTGGGTTTTGGGAAATAAGACCTCTACCCAGATCGATCTGATTTTGAGGGATCGGGAAGTATTCGTTTTTACCTGCAGCAAAATTAGCTCCCGAAAGATGAGGTCTTCTCGTTTTCTCCTATTGTCAGCCGGTCAAATAGCTTGAACTCTGAATTAAAACGGGCAGTAAAACGCTTGAAGCCGGTATGCTTGATCAAGCCTTCCTGATCGAAGTAATTGAAAGAAAGAAATTGATTAGCATCAGTTGAGTTTTTTGAGAAGTCAAGGTTATAGGATTGGATCATTGCAGGCCGGAAAATTTCGCTTACCCAGTCCACATCGGCAGCAGGTACGGTCTCAGCCTGATCGATCCATTCAGGGATAACCGGCTCAGCACCGGAGCCGTACACATCACTGGATGGCTGTCCGCCATCATTTAAGGTAGCCTCCCAGAGAAGATCGCCATATTCCTCTGCGTTGAGCATCCGGGGAAGATTAAATGCAGATTGAATTCCTGCATAGCTGTTGAAATTCATTTTGGTTTCTTCCGTTCGTCCTCTTTTGGTCGTGATGATGACCACGCCATTGGCTGCTCTGGACCCATAAATCGAAGCCGCAGCAGCGTCCTTCAGCACCTGAAAAGTCGCAATATCATTGGGGTTGATCATATTGATACCAGAAGTAGTCGGCACCCCGTCTATCACGTATAAGGGGTCGTTGTTTCGGATGGTGCTAAACCCCCTTATTCTGATCGCAACTCCTCCGCCGGGAGCGTTGTCAGACACTACATTTACGCCTGGAGCCCGCCCCTGGATCATTCCATCAATGCCTGCTGCAGGGATATTGGCGATTTCTTCCATATCGATGGTAGATACAGCGCCGGTCACATCCCTCTTTTTCTGGGAGGTATAACCGGTCACAATAAACTCATCCAGAAACAGGTCGTCTGCCTGTAGCCGGATTTCCAGATAACTTTGATTATCAATTGCGATTTCCCGGGGAATAAAACCTACATAGGAAACCAGGATTTGGTTTTGATTCTCCCCAAGCACCAGGCTGAATTTACCATCGATATCGGTAATGGTGCCAGCCGCAGTGCCCTTGACTGTAATGGCCGCCCCTATCAGGGGTTGGGCTGCGTCGTCGTATACAATTCCGTCAATTTTCTGCCGTGCGGCCACTATCCCGCAGACAAAGAGGAACAGGAAGCCGGACAAAAGTATGTGTTTTACCATTTTTGATTCAGTTGATTTGAGCTGCAAATCTCAAAAATGAATCATAAATGATATCAAAAAACGGATTAACAGTACATCAATTCTGTACCTGAAAACCCAATCTTAATTCACAAAAAAATAACGAGGAATTAAAATATCCCTGTCCGGGATCTGCTATGCCGGACAGGGATAAACGCAAGTAACCTATTCAGCAACATTTCGGGACGCAAACCTAAACGCCGGCTTTCCTGTAAAGTCCGTACTGAGCATTGAGGGAGCCCAATATTTTTCCACATGTGCCACCACCAAGTCCGTACCGGTAAAATGGTCTACGTAGGGAAGCATTTCCGGATTGTACATGGTGTCAGTCATGTCCCTCATCAGAACGACATTCTTGTCCAGATTGGCCATCTGCCGGATGGCGAAAGGTCTGCCCAGCACACACATGTTCAGATGTACACCCATGACCACGATATTTTCGATGTTCCTGGATTGAATGATATTGAAAATTTCCTGACCCTGGTCGGAAATAAAATCCGTTGCTGCGATATCGATCTCAGGGGTTTGCCGCGACCAGGCTTCTCTTTCCTCACAGGGTTCACCTCCGGAGCAGGGCTGATCACAGCCCCCATCGCTATCGTCAATGGGCAGGGCGGCTTCCTGTTCCGGATCCAGGTAACACCAGTCGTTTATGGGAAATGCTTCCGGTGCTGCATGGTAGGGTACCGATTTGGCCGCTTTTCGCTGGGGCCATTCTGCATAAAAATCCATGGTGCCGCTGGGGGCATGAATGATGGTCAGGCCCATTTCTCTTGCGGCATGGACGGTTTCGTTCATTCTTGGCGCCAGCTCCCCTACCCTTCTTGTAGCACTTTCACACCAGTGCTCATCCCACATGTCTGTGATGATAAAAGCTGTTTTCGATGGATCCCAGGACTCCTGAAATTCCCTGGATTCCCAAGCCATATTCTCGTTGTTGATTCGGACATGTTTACGCAGGTTGACGGAAATCTGCTCAGACTTAGTTGAGCGCTCCTCCTGCGCGGTATTTCTTTTCTGCTGCTGGCAGGCTGAAAACGTGACCAGCAGGATCAGTAAACATATAGAATAATTCATCTTACCGGGTTTTTCGGTAAGATACTTTAATTTTCCAATGTTTTAAAATATAATATTATGGAATCGATGTCATTTTCAGATAAGACACCCAGAAATGAAGGCATTTCACCCTCTCTGCCCTTCACCACCTTCGCGCCCGGGTCGGTGATGGATTCTTTCAGGTAGTCCTCATCGGCGACGGCACTGCTCCCGTCTTTAAATTCCCGCTCTGAGCCATAAAGCCCCTTCACCCCTGGGCCAATTTTTCCCTCATTATTTCCATCTACGGCATGGCAGGCAATGCAGCCATAGTTTGTAAACAGCTCCTTACCTTTGACCGCATCAGGTGCCGCCTCATTACTGCTGGCTACCATGGCGGGATCAAAGTCCCGGTTCAGGTCATCCTCATTGATACCACTAAAGCCTTCTGCCAGCAGATTGGGCATGACTACTTCGTTTACGGTCATCCAGACTTTGTCCGACCAGGACTCCCCCGCCGCAGTGGCCAGCTCGTAGGCCACTTCCATCTGCATCACCTCCGTGATATTCGGTACAGACAGGAATACTCCTTTTTTGTCGTCGGAAAGAAAAGCCTCCAATACAGGGAGGTTTTCCTCCCCTACCGATCCGTCGGGTTTGTAATGACCCGATCCATATTTTTCTGTGCGCAGGTAATTCCATCTTTTGACCTGGTAATTCGCCAGATCAGTGGCCATTTCTTCATCCAGTTCCTGCTCAAACCGGAGCAGGACGCCCCCATCTCTGACCTTATAATCTACCGGCAACAAACTCTTCTCACCCGTGTACCGGAGTCGCAATAAAGCACTCAGGGTATCTGAATTGTGTCCCCATAGGGAAAAACCGGTGATGTATACCAAGCCATCTTCAGGATTGACTGCAGCTTTCATGGTGGGCGCCGGATAGGTGCCGGGGATGACTGACGCTCCGCCCTGCACCCGCGAACTGGCACTGTCCACTCTCACCAGAAACAGACCGGGTCGGCCGTAGGAAAGGTGGATCATTTGGTTGTTTAAGGGGCCCATCTGCTCGCTGGTCACCCAGACCTGCCCCACTCCGGAGCGGTCCTGACTGTGCGGTATCCAGGTGATCGGAGGAGTAACTTCCGGAATTGGATCCCTGTGTGCCGTGGCAGGTACACCGAAGTAATTGCCCTTCCGGATCAACATGACCGGAGTAGATGGCATGTAGTGCCCCTGCTGATCCGAGCCTGTAAGCCAGCCCTTTTCCGGGTGAATGCCCAGATAGGGCCCCCTGAATCCACTGGCAAAGGTACTGATACTGCGGCCATCGGCAGAGACTTTCAGGATAGAGCCATCGTGGTGCGAAGCAGAGCGAAAGCCCATCAGGGATTTGGGCGAAGAGGTCTCCGGACCCATGTCCAGCGCTCCAAATTTAGCCACATAAAATCCTCCCTCAGGGTCTGCCACCATGTCGCTCGCCCATTCCCTGGTTTCGATGGACTGGGCCATCAGGTTAGAAAAATTTTCGTAAAAGTCGGCCACACCATCGCCATTCAGGTCGTGCAGGCGGGTGATGCCATCTTTCCCATAAACGTAAATGTCGCCATCAACCACCTCTATGCTCTGAGGCTCATACAATCCGGAAGCAAAGCGCGTCCAGGCTAATCTGTCCAGATCTTCGTCTATGCCATCCAGCATCCATACATCTCCTTCAAAGGTGACCATGGCGGCCTTTTCGCGTCCCAGAAAGCTCATGTCCACCAGCCTCACATTTCTCTTCCAGGGGTTGGGAACGGGCAGGGTAAGGCGGTCCGTGACAAATGCGGCAGTATCCGGAGAGATTTTCCCTCTGGTGAGTACTTCCTCTGTCCAGTATGGCTTTCCCCCCTTGCTGGTTTCAGGAATAGCCACCTCAAATTCCTGCGCGGCACTTTCGAATGCCTCCAAAGCAACTGCTGCTCCCTTCCAGATCAGTATGCCGAATTGCAGGTCATCTTGTCTGGCATCTACCTCCACCATCAGGTAGCGCTCATCTTCTATCAGCAATCTGGCTCCGCTGTTCTCAGAAGACAAAGCCAAAGCGGTGACCTGCCCGCCGGATTCCCCCTGGTATACCATCAGCTTATCATCCTGTATTTCAGCACGGGTACCATTGCTCACCTCAGCTACCGATAGGTATAGCTTTTCTGATCCTGCGGCAAGCTCAAAGGATCGGGTAAAAAAGCTGTTTCCGTCACTGTGCAGGCTACCGGGCCGTTCTTTTATTTCCGTATTGCCGACCCGGTAAGACAAGACCACCTGGTCATCCAAGGTATAAATGCCATTCCAACGGGCCAGTTTCGGAGAGAGCGGACCCCATGGGGGGCTCTGCGGATGGGGAGAGGGTGTACGGGGATCTGTGTGTGTGGGGCTGCCTGCTGACCATCCAGGATAGCTGCCAGTGGCGATCTTCGGTTCCCCACCTATGGTAGGGAGTTGGTTGCCTTTGTTGTGAAAATCATCGTACGATACCTGGGCCATGGTGACCATAGGCATAAAATCCCCCGTCCAGGCTACGGTCCAGCGCAGTAGGTCCGTATCAAAGCAGGCATAGGCCTCATTGCCCAATTGCAGGGCCAGCACCCTGGCCGAAATATTGTTTTCCGGAAAGCCTTCTCCCAGACCCCTGGCATCCATGGAGGTGGTGACAAATGGAAAACCTGGCTCCACAAAACCGGCAAATTCCTCCTTTTCAAAGTCTACTTCAGTGATTTTGGCCTCTTCCTTTGCGCAGCCGCAAAGGAAAAAAAGAAAAATAAGGATTGGAAGGCATGCGATAATATTGTCATTTCCGAAGGCTTTTTGCAGCAGTTCGTTTACTCGGAAGGAATTTGTCATTTGGCATTCATCGAATTAATTGAAGGCACAAAATACGGTCAAAAGATGTAAGTACAAAATCAAAATGGTAAACTTTAGAAGTCTCGCAGTAGCTTCCCGACATTATTGATTTGGCCAAAAATTATTTTGAGATTTATTAATTTCAGCCAGGTCTAAGCCAAAAATTGTCGATAAATTGATCCCCATATGAATTGTTTTTGAAACTGTCATGATGAAACACTACCTGACATTCCAGATTTTTCTGCTGGCTTTCTCCCTGCAAGCCCAGGATACCATTACACAGACCATACGCGGTAAAGTAATCGATACGGACGGCAAATATCCCCTGACGGGGGTCACGGTACTGCTGGCTGGTGAAGCGGAGGAAGGAATGACAGGCACCACTACTGATCTGGAAGGAGAATTCAGGCTGGAGAATGTGGCGTTGGGAAGGCATAACCTGAAATTCAGCTTTTTGGGATACAAAGAGGTGGTTTTGAGCAATTTGATGCTGACCTCCTCCAAGGAACTGGTCCTGGAAGTGGCCATGGAGGAGCTTGCCATTTCGCTTGCAGACGTGGAAGTTCGGGCCACCCGCAGCGGAGAAGCACAAAATGAAATGGCCATGGTCAGCGCACGTGCATTTACCGTGGAAGAAACAGACCGCTATGCGGGTAGCCGGGGCGACCCTGCACGCATGGCTTCTAATTTTGCGGGAGTGCAAGGTGCAGATGATTCCAGAAATGACATCGTGATCCGCGGAAATGCGCCAGGATCAGTGTTGTGGCAACTGGAAGGCATCAATATCCCCAATCCCAATCATTTCGGTGCTTCCGGCACCTCCGGTGGTCCGGTCAACATCATCAACAATAAGATTCTGGCCAATTCCGATTTTTACACGGGCGCATTTCCTGCCGAGTTTGGCAATACGGTCTCCGGAGTCTTTGACCTGAAATTCCGGAAAGGGAATAATGAAAAGCATGAACAGAGCTTTCAACTGGGCTTTATGGGCGCTGAGCTTTTCCTGGAAGGTCCGGTCAGTGAAGCCAAAGGCTCCTCTTTTCTGGTGGGGTACCGCTACTCCAGCCTGCAACTCTTTTCGGCTCTGGGCATCGATGTGGGCACCACGGCCGTCCCCAGGTACCAGGATTTGGCTTTCAAGTTTAATTTTCCACTGAAAAATAACGGCAACCTGTCTGTTTTTGCCGTAGGAGGAAAAAGCAATATCGATATCCTGGTTTCGGAAGAAAGCACGGAAGACAGAAACCTGTATGGAGAAAAAGACAGGGATCAGTACTTTGGTTCCCGAATGGGGGTTCTGGGCATATCCTATGAAAAAGTCCTGAAAAACCAAACCTATATGAAAGCTACCCTGGCAGGTTCGCAGGAGCGGGTCCAGGCAGACCATTACTATATTGTGGGACGGGTAAAACCTGACGGCTTTATCGATGTTCAGGATCTGCCGGCCATACTTGGCTATAACTTTACCACCAACAAATACTCACAGGTATTGAGCTTTTTTAAAAAAATTGACAATAAAAACACCCTCAATTACGGGTTCCAAAACGATATTTTTGGTTTTAACCTTACCGATTCAGCCCGTCAGGTAAATATACTACCTCAAAATGATCCCAACGCTCCCCTCAGTTTTCAAAGTACGCCCTGGGTAAATCGCTGGAATGAGGACGGTACGATCGCCGTATTGGCCCAACCCTACCTGCAATGGAAACACAAGCCCAGTGAATCCCTTGCGCTGGTGTTGGGATTGCACCATCAGTATTTTTCACTGACCGACAGTTGGTCTCCGGTTGAGCCGCGCCTGGGCCTGAACCTGAAACTCGATGAAATCCAGAGCCTGAATTTAGGAATGGGTTTCCACAGCCAGATTCAGCCTGCTTACACCTATTTTTACAAATTCAACGACCCAATCAGGCCCGATATGGGCTTTCAGGCCTTCAACAGAGACATGGATTTTACGCGGTCCAAACACCTGGTCCTGGGATACGAGCGTGCGCTGGGAAATCAGGTCCGGATGAAGTGGGAAACCTATTACCAGCATCTGACCCGGGTACCCGTTGAGAATCGGCCCTCTTCCTTTTCCCTTTTGAATTCAGGAGCCAGCTTCAACCGGATTTTTCCCGAGACAGGCCTGGTCAACGAAGGTACCGGAGAAAACTATGGACTGGAGCTGACGCTGGAGAAATACTACAGTAAGGGGTATCTTTTTTTAATTACCGGGTCGCTTTTTGAGGCCCGCTACCAGGGAAGCGACAAGGTATGGAGGGATACAGAGTTTAATGGAAATTACGCACTCAATTTTCTGGGTACCAGGGAAATTCAAACCAGAAATGGCCTGATCGGAATTGGTACCAATATTACCACTGCAGGAGGTAGAAGGTACGGGCCTGTAGACGTGGAAAGGACACAGGAGCAACAGGAGATTATCTACGAGGATGCAGGCAGAAACTCCCTTCAGTTTGACCCTTATTTCCGAATGGATTTGAGGGTAAATTACCGGATCAACCGAAAAAACCTGAGCCATGAAATTGCCCTGGACCTGATCAATATCCTGAACACCAGAAACATCCTGAACCTGACCTGGGCTCCGGATGAGTTAGAAAACCCTGACCCGGAAAAATCCATCGTCCCCAATTACCAGCTGGGATTTTTACCCATATTTTATTACAAGGTAGATTTTTAGCTCCCTTCAGGCCTTATAGCGGCTCTTAAGTAGGTTCAGCATATAGACGTTGATGTCCCACTGGCTGGCAAGGGGCATTTGGGTGTAGGCCAGGCAGGGCATATAGGGAAAGGGGCCAAACTCTGTGGTTATTCTGAGGGTACCTCCCTCCTCTCGATGCCGTTGGACCACCCTATCCCACCATTCCAGATGGGCCTGCAGTGCATCAGACCATTCGGGTGCCCGTGGATCATTGACCTGAGGGCCTTCCGCATGCCCCACCCTGCTGTGGATATGGTCGGTGCGGGAGAGGGCGAGTTCGACTGTCTCCCTTTGGTCTTCCAGCAGGGATTCGTGCACATTGCACCAGTGAGAAATGTCCAGGCATATCCTGAGTTCAGGCAGGCGTTCAAAATACTTTTTCGCAATGGGGGCAGCGTACAGGCATTTACCACGGTGTGTTTCGTGGGTGATGGGGATACCGGATTGGGACGACAATGCTGCGGCAAGCCCAAAATGACGCGCATTGGCTTCAAAATCAAAAAAATCCTTCCCCGTCTGGCAGTTGATGAGTACAGGTTCAGCAGCGATCAGGTGCCGGAGATACCGCTCATAGCTCTTTAGGTTTTCCCGGGGGTCGGCTTCGAAAGACTGGTAGTACTGGCCAATCAACTCCAGTTCGTGGTCATTCAATGTTTCGAGTACTTTCTTCTTTTCTTTCTGCTCCAGTGGCAGCTCCATTTCTACCCCGTCGTATCCGGCATCTTTGACATTTTGGCAAAAGGAATCAAAGGGAAGGGCATTTCCCCAGAGGGGTGCATAGAATTTGATTGGCATGGCAGGGGTTTTATTTCTGGATTATTCCATGGGCGTTTAATGTCTTAAAATTACGGAAAAAAACGAAACTATCCAGCGGAGCTGTGAGGGACTGAGAGACGAAGGGACTTAGAGAGGGGGTGACTGAGGGACTGAGTGACGGGGAGACTTAGAGACTTAGAGACTAAGAGAGCGGGAGACTGGGGGATGGAAGGAGAGAACGTACAGGATTTTTTAGTCACTAAGAACACAAAGAACCACGAAGGGCACAAAGGAAATTGCCGCTGTTCGGGATTTGCAATCCCGAACTCAGATAAGGCAGGATTTGCAATCCTGCTAACGAGTGCGGCATGTCTTGCACACACCGCAACGCTATTGCGGCAGCGGTACGGGCATTCCAAATCCCTCCGGAGGAGACGCTGTTCGGGATTTGCCATCTCCCTTGTGACATCCCAACCCCGACAGGGGTGACAGGAATATAACCTCGGGTAAGCCGAGGGACGAGGCGCAGCCCGGGGTAAGGAAAGCAACTAGTTTCCTGCATTGGCTATCCAGCTGATCAACCCTGAAGCCGGCTTTCCGCCAATGCCCTGACAGGTCTTGAGCTACTAGCATGTAATGGAACAATGGTTTAAAATTTAACCACCACGGTTGAGCCCAAAACCAGCCTTCCTGCTTAAGTGGCCATTACAAATCTCCAGCAGGCTTCGAGCCAAATGACCCTTAACATCCACGATTGAAACCAGCACCCTGCCCAAACGCAAAATGGCCAGACACAAAAGCCCATCCCCTATCGAACAAAACGAACACAAATGACTCGTATACCACCTCTCCTGCCTATTTGTCCGAAACAACCCCTCTGCCCAGACTGAGCCAATTAATGCTCAAGACTGGATTAGTGACCAATTTTAATCATTCCAATTTTCTACCGCAAGACCTTCAATTTTTCCAAAATGCCGAATGTTGTTGGTGACCAGGTTCAACTTATTTGAGATGGCAATACCGGCAATTAAAATGTCAATATCATCTATGGTTTCCCCTTTGACTCTCTGTTGCGAATATATCACTGCCGATTTCCGAATTGAATCCTTGGTTAAAAGTAGCAACGTGGCATTGGTACAAAACTTTTCAAAAATCAGGAGTTGCTTGGTAGCATTTTTGAAAGTCAATCCACTAACAATTTCATAATAAGTAATTATACTGATATTTATGCTTTCAAATTGCTTGAGATACTCCTGAAATTTTAAATAAACTTTTTCATTTCCTCTCAAAAAATAGGAAACAATGTCGGTATCAATCAAAGCTGGTTTCATCCAAAAATTTTACCCTGTTTGTTTTTCTCCTATTTTCTAAACCAATCGTAAATTCCTTAAACGTTTCATCATCAAGGGCCTGCCAGGATCCGGCAAAGGATAAAAGATCACCTTTTTTGGATCCTGAGTCCAGTGATTCCATAAATTTTTCCATATCCCTAAGCTTTGCCTCTGAAAGACCATCGATCCTTTCTTTCAACCTTTTTTTTAAATGCTTTGCACTGATCATCACCGAGTTCGCTAAAAGATATACTACAATTTAGCATTTAAAGTTCAGGATTCCAATCGCTTGTTTTTTAAATTAGCGATAGGTTTTACTTCTAATCCGCTATGCTAACATTAAAGCAGGTCCAGTTCTATGGGATCAATAGTAAAAATCCAATTCATCTGCCAAAAAAATCTATGGTAAAGCTTTAAACGAATAAACATTTTAACTACCACCGCTGAATCCAAATTCAGCCCCAAATGCAAAATGGCCAGACCCCAGCGCCCAGCCATCGAAATGCCATTTCACCCTTGACTTTGAGTCGCAAATCACTAACCCAGCAACATGCGCCTATACGACACCGAAGCCTGAAGGGCTTCAATAATCCAAACCCCGGGCGAAACCCGGGGTTTGGATGACAATCTATCCAGTTCGCAACTCCGGAGTGGGTTGGACATGGCCCTGCGAATACGGTACGCCATCTGGTGATACCTTTCCCACTAATGAAAATATATTTTTAGGAATACCTGTTTCGAATCCCAGAAAGGTTCAACCCCGTCCGGGGTTGGAGGTATTTCTTTGTTAGCTTATTCCGTGGGCTGCACCCACGGTTATTGTTGTTCAGGCCCTGCAGGCCTGGAGTCTATTTGAAAATCTCCGTAACTCCTTTTTCCTGGAATGATGGTTAACTGGGTTAACTCATTAGTTGAAGGTAATCGTCCGAAATTTCAATTTCGTAAATGGCTTTGAAAGACTGAATCAGATCAAAAAAATCTGTGTTAATCTGTGGCCATCTGTGGTGAAGCATTAAACAATTACCCCTTAAACGCCTCAAAGGTCTTTTCGAAACCTTCCGTGGCCGTCAGGGGAAGATCGCTGCCCAGGGCTTTCAGCAATTTGTCGTTGCTGACCCGGTAGCTTTCGGTAAGCTTCTGCAGGCGTTCGGAATTCAGCGGCAGGTGCAACCTGTCCCCTACCCTGGCAGCAGCACGGATCAGCCCGGAGGGAATCTTTAACAGACGGGCCGGCTTGTCCAGGGAGGCGGCCATCATTTGTATGAGTTCATTCGTAGAAAAAACGCCGGAATCGGCTACCTGATAAATGCCCGAGGGAATGTCATTCTCCATTAGCCGGAGTATCAGCCAGCAGAGGTTGTCCACCGAGAGGAAGGAGCGCTGGTTTTCGAAGGCCGTAAGGGGGTATGGGAGGCCTTTTTCAGCAAAGGCATAGAGCAGGTTCAGGTTGCCCTTATTGCCCGGCCCGTGGATCATTCAGGGGCGCAGGATACAGACCCGCTTGCCCTCCGGCAAATTATCCAACAGGTATTCCTCGGCTTTTCGCTTGGACTTGCCATAGACCGTTTCCGGAGCGCAGGGGCTTTCTTCCCTGAGCCAGCCTGTTACCCTGTCGGCACAGGCCTTGACGCTGCTGATAAAAATAAAGGTTTCGGCGGCAGGATCCGCCAGAAATCGATCGTACAGCTTGCGGGTCAACTCGTAATTGGCCTCCCAGTAATCCTGTTCGTTCGCCGTCGTTTTCAGGTCGTGCGCTTTTCCGGCCAGGTGGATGTAGTGGCCAAAGGACAGGTCATTTTGCTCCCAGAATTCGGTATAGGACAAGCCTGAACCGGATGGATTTCTGCTAAGGGCCTTCCAGGGCTTATCCTGCAGGTGCTTTTGCAGGTTTTGGCCTACAAAGCCGGAGGCGCCGGTGATGATGATGTGATGATGCGATGATGTGCGGTCCCTGAGCGGAGCCGAAGGGAGCGGAGTCGAAGGCATGGTTCGAGGATGTGGTGATTTGGGGATATGGTGATGTGCTGATTAGTACCGGTGCCTGATCCTGTCGGACTGAAAAACACTCAAACTAGACGCTTCTGCAGGCTCAGCGTGAAAGGCATGGGTTAAAGGTTTGATGGAATAGCGACCATGGGCATGCTTTCCTGGTAACGAACAAAAAACAAAGGCGCGTACCCGACAGCTAATCGATGAGCATTTACGTAAATAGCAGGCAAATATGAAAAAGACATTGAGTCTAGCCTGTAGTTTTCAAAACGAACTATTGTAGATCTAAAGTCCAAGAATGATAATTGGCTATAACATTCTTGACTTAAGTCCCATAATTGAAATCAATTTTATTTTTGGGAATTCGATTTTTCTCAGAATATTAAAATCTTTGTCCTGGGTTACCAGGTAGTCTGCGCCAGCAGCTACTGCGCAGTCACTAAATTTATTATCATCCTTGTCTTTAATGAGGTTCCACTTGAAGTAAATTTCAATTTTTTCTACATTTGGCAGTTCCATAAGGGCTTGCATTGCTGCCTCTGCTACCTCTTTTCCAATATGTTCCTCAATCTTCTCGGCATACTCAGAGAGAATCTCGGTCGTTACGCTAATTTGATAGGAACCTTTGATGAGTTTTTGGAAAATCCAATGGTACGGTGAACGCCTTGATATGGAAACAAGAAAAACATTGGTGTCTAAAACCACCTTCACGCTTTGTCACTTTTGTAGGGTGTTCGCATTTTTGATTTCAACAACTTATCAGCGTCCTTGTTTGTCCACCCTTTTTTTTGCCAGGATTCGTCTGCCAGGTCCATGGCTTTTTCTGCAAAATATTGGCCAATCAACTGTCGAATGGCTATCAGATCCTCTTCTGATACATCTTGGGCAAAAAGCTTGAGCATTTCCCTTTGCAAATTGCTCAAAGAAGAAGGTTTTGTGTGCTGTGTTTCCATGCGGGTTTAATTTTAACAGCGATTCTGATTAAAACATGCGGAAGTAACGGCAAGTTCCAGAAAGGATTAATTGCTTAACTGAAGAGTAACCCTTCGATTTCCATTTAACCTGGTTTTTTAACAGGAAACGGATCATTAATTCGTAATCGGCTGCTATCTTGTAATCTGTCTGGTAATTCCCGAATTTTTTAAAAAGCTCAGTCCTTGCAAAAAAAGAGGGGTGCGGGGGCATGTATCCCCAGGCGAACCGGGAAGGCTCCCATTTTTTTGCGGAATACCGCCTGATGATATTATCCTGATGATTTCCTTTGATAAATACGATATCCCCAATGGTTGCGTCGATTTCAGGATCTTCAAAGGCCGTTGCGATCTTCGAAAGTACCTTTTCACCATAAAAATAATCATCCAGCCAAAATGCTCGTCTCAAATTTCCAGCAGGCTTTGAACCAGTGAACCCTTAACCACCTGAGCTGATCTGGCAGCAAGCCTAAAATGCAAAACAGCCTACTTGAAGCCCGAAGCCGATTAATTAGGTCACTTTAAATTTTAAGCCCTGAAGGGGCAAAATACCAAAACACAGGGTGAATCCCTGTGAAAGCGTCCGGTATTAATAACAAAAGCCCTGAAGGGGCAAAATATATTTTTCGATTCATCAACCGGAGACAGAAAAATATTACGCCCCTTCAGGGCTCAATCCGATTGAGTCAATTCCATATCGATGGGCTGCACCCATCGCTGGGGTATTCCGCCCTTTCAGGGCTTGAATTTGGCAATTAATTTATCATTAACCGGTGATTGAGCGATTACTACCTTTTCAATTCTCCAACCGACTTCCAGTCTTTTAACCCTTAACCACCACAGTTAAATCCAAAAAAAACATTTCCTGCCAGCCTACCCGTTCCTATTCCACCGCCAGCTTCGAGCCTCTTTAATCCTTAACATCCACGATTGAATCCAGCACCCGCCCCAAAAGCGAAATGGCCAGACCCCAAAGCCCGGCCATTCAAATGCCATTTAAATTTTAATCAACCTTCCAGCCAAAAAAAATCTGTGTTAATCTGTGCCCATCTGTGGTGAAGCATTAAACAATTACCCCTTAAACGCCTCAAAGGTCTTTTCAAACCCCTCCTCTGCACTCAGAGGCTGCTCGTTGCCCAGGGCTTTCAGCAATTTGTCGTTGCTGACCCGGTAGCTTTCGGTGAGCTTCTGCAGGCGTTCGGAATTCAGCGGCAGGTGCCGGTTTATTAAGATCATATGATGAGGTGATGATACGATGAAATATGCGTTATGGCAATACACATAAATAAACCCTTCCTTGGTCCAATGGGGAAAATCATCACCCATTGCATTATTTCTCAAAAAGACTTTTCACTTTGACCAGGAGTTCATTTTTCGCTAGGTCGGTGAGCTGAGAAATCTTTTTTTTAACCAACATTTTTTCCATCGCGAAAATCTTATGCACCCTAACCTGGCTCATTTTTCTCAGTGAAACAGTAATCCTGTTTTCATCAATAAAAAAACTAAATTCATCACTTCTCGATGTTGAACTGATTTGGGCTAGAATGATATCCCTGGTATTATTTACTCTTTCACCTGAAATAACCACAGCGGGCCGGCTTTTTGACAGTTGCCCATCAGAAAAAGGGAAAGGAACAATAACGATTTCACCTTGCCTAAAATCCATTTATTCAAGAAAACTATCCCAGTGGGCATCATCTTCGTTTTCCCAATCTTCATTTAAGGATGATTCTGAAAGCCGCATTGCATGCTGTGTTAAAGCACTTTCGCCAGCATGTTGTGGATGGAGTTGGTCTTCATTTTTCTTTAATACAAATTCCGCAAAGTCAGCTATTTCTTGAATTCTACCTTCGGGGAGTCTTTCTAAAGCTTCAACTGTTCTACGAATTAAACCTTCTTTTGTCATGTCTTCCTCCTTTTCTGAAATATACGGTTTTTTAAGATTTTGTTTACAATGCGAATGATCTATTTGGTGATTTTGGATGGTGTTATGATATCGACTTCGACAGGTTCAACCCACGTGTAGGTGTCCATTTTGGCAGCCTGAGCCGATTTTTTAACTCTTAACCACCAGGTGTGAACCTAAAAAAAATCATCCAGCCAAAATGCTCATCTCAAATTTCCAGCAGGCTTCGAGCCAATTAACCCTTAACATCCACGATTGAATCCAGCACCCGCCCCAAAAGCGAAATGGCCAGACCCCAAAGCCCGGCCATTCAAATGCCATTTAAATTTTAATCAACCTTCCAGCCAAAAAAAATCTGTGTTAATCTGTGGCCATCTGTGGTGAACCATTAAACAATTACCCCTTAAACGCCTCAAACGTCTTTTCAAACCCCTCCTCAGCACTCAGAGGCAGCTCGCTGCCCAAGGCATTTAGCAGCTTTTCGTTGCTGACTTTGTAACTTTCGGTAAGCTTCTGAAGGCGTTCGGAATTCAGCGGCAGGTGCAAACTGTCCCCTACCCTGGCGGCAGCACGGATCAGCCTGGAGGGAATCTTTAACAGACGGGCCGGCTTGTCCAGGGAGGCGGCCATCATTTGTATGAGTTCATTCGTAGAAAAAACGCCGGAATCGGCTACCTGATAAATGCCCGAGGGAATGTCCTTCTCCATTAGCCGGAGTATCACCCAGCAGAGATTGTCCACCGAGAGGAAGGAGCGCTGGTTTTCGAAAGCCGCCAGGGGGTATGGGAGGCCTTTTTTAGCAAAGGCGTAGAGCAGGTTCAGGTTGCCCTTATTGCCCGGCCCGTGGATCATGCAGGGGCGCAGGATACAGACCCGCCTGCCCTCCGGCAAATTTTCCAGGAGGTATTCCTCGGCTTTTCGCTTGGACTTGCCATAAACGGTTTCCGGAGCGCAGGGGGAATCTTCGGTAAGCCAGCCTTCTACCCTATCGGCACAGGCCTTGACGCTGCTGATAAAAATAAAGGTTTCGGCGGCGGGATCCGCCAGAAAGCGATCGTACAGCTTGCGGGTAAGCTCGTAATTGGCCTCCCAGTAATCCTGTTCACCGGATGTTTTTTTCAGGTCATGCGCTTTTCCGGCCAGGTGGATGTAGTGGCCAAAGGACAGGTCATTCTGCTTCCAGAAATCTCCATAGGACAAATCCGTGGCGGAAGGATTTCTGCTGAGTGCCGTCCAGGGCCTGTCTTTTAAATGCTTTTTCAGGTTCTTCCCCACAAAGCCGGAGGCGCCGGTGATGATGATTTGATGGTTTGATGGTTCGATGGTGGGATGGTGGGATGGTTTGGTGATGTGGTGATTTGATGATATGCTGATGGAATGATTTGACGATGCGATGATGATGGGTACCTGAGCTTATCGGACTGAAAATCAGCCTAAAAAGGCATGCTGTGACGGGTTAAGGAGCGGAATTTAGGTTTTTATTGCTGTAACAAGACTTTGTTCCGCTGGGTGATTGTTGGCCTTGATTAGGAATTTGTTAAGGGTTAACTTATTTTAATTTCAAAAATATGAATCAACTTTTTATGCAACACCTTAATTTCTTTAAGATTAAGGTTTCCCAATTTCCCTATTACCAAGGATTTATCGATTGTGGCCATCTTTCCTATTCTTACGAGTGAAGGTTTCTTAAGTCCATTTATTGAATTTGGGTATAGTAGTATATCGGCCGGTTCCTGCCAGTGTAGCTTCGTAGAGATAAAGCTTACAGTGATGTCTAAAATTCCAACAATCAGTATCAACGCAGGGCGCTTTTTACTGCCTGTCAGATCGGTGAATGGAAAAGGGATCAAAATGATATCTCCCTGCTGCATCAGTATTTTTCTTTTAAATCATCTTCATTATATAAATCTTCCTCATCCTGAAGAAAAGCAAAACTATCTGATTCGCTGACCATTGTTTCTATCCCTTTTTGAAGAATTTGTTCTTCATGTTTTTTAAGTACAAAATCCGCAAAGTCAGCAATTTCTTGAATTCTACCTTCGGGGAGTCTTTCTAAAGCTTCAACTGTTCTATGAATTAAACCTTCTTTTGTCATGTCTTCCTCCTTTTCTGAAATATACGGTTTTTTAAGATTTTGTTTACATTATGCCTGGTGAAAGTTAAGGGTTAAGGGTTAAAACTAAACAGTTAACCGATTAAACAATTAACCCCTTTCGAATCCAACATACATCAACCTTCAGGATCTACGAAAAACACCTCACCAGCTGATACGCAATCCTAACCTATCGACTATACGTTGGCGGTTGGAAGTTAGCTATTGGCTGTTGGCTGGACCAAAAGCTAAAAGCAGAAGTCCAAATCTAAAATTCAATCACCGACACGAACTTGAAAAAACACGTACCAAACACTATACGAAACCTAAAAATCTTTTAACTGCTTCGCCAGCTTCCCTGCCTTTTCATAAACCGTCGGATTTTCTCTGATGGCGAACGATTCATTGAAATTCCGGATGGTATATGCTTGCTGAATCAACTGTTTGTCGGAAAGTTTATGGTGCAGCTGCATCCAGTCCAACACTTCGGTCCAGCGCCAAATTTTGGTTTTCGAGGTCAGGCCTGAGACCGGAACAGGAAAAGCTCCGTTCCCTCTGGCTCCGGAAATCAGCAAGCGGATGGATTCTTTGGACCTGCCCAATCGTCTGGCGATTTCTGCAGCAGTAACCAAATCTCCTGGTTCAACACTACTCACCGGAATTCCTGCGTTTTCAACATCCAAAATAGCACTCAGGATAGCTGTTTCAAAGGACTCCCCTTCCCGATCAAAATCCAAATAAGCGGTCTGCTCACGAAAATAAAGCAAGGCATCATCGCAGCCCCCTTCAAACAATTTGGTTTCTAAATCATCGGAAGGCTTTAGCAAACCCTTTAGCACCAATGTAAATTGAAAATTTAACATGTTTAATCCTTTACAGCTACTTTATGGTGGGGACAATTGTCAACCACCCGCTTAATTTGCCTGGCATGAGCCTCCTTATTTTTTGGGGTGCTCCATACAGAAATGATACAACCCTCTCTACTATTTTCACGACAAAACAACCTGCAAAAAGCATGTGAACTTCTTCCTGCTTCAACTATTCTCCAATCTTTTTGCAACGCATACTCAATCGCCTCTTGAATGTCTTTGCTGGGATGCTTTTTATTGGCCATGACAAAATTAACAATTTTGTTGATTTAAGTCAACGCGTCTTTTTCATTATTTGATGATCTGATGGTTCAATGGCAGGATGATTAATTGATGAAGGACTCGAGTGGTGAAAACCAAACCCCGACAGGGGTGGTAGGATTGTAACTCCGGGTAAGCCGAGGGACGAGGTGCAACCCGGGGTAGTTGGAGCCTCGCGTTTCCTGCATTGGCTATCCAGCGGCTCAATAGTGAAGCTGAATTTTCGCCAATGCCCGGTAAGGGTCGATTCCAGGTTGACGCAGGTGGCAGGACGAAGGTTAAATGTGGTAAGAATCGCTTATTCCTTCCGTACTTTTGGCCCCGATTCGCTGCGCTACTCGGGACAGGCTTTGACCCAAAAAGTACCAAACCTACCTATCGGTAGGCAGGAAAGTCAAGGCACAAAAATCCTTCCCCCCGCAAACCTCCCGCACCCCCGGTTTTGTGCCGGCCCTCCCGCTTTACTCATACATATATGTTCTATCAAAACTACCAGGCACAACCGACTGACCTATAACCCTTAACCACCCGATTAGGACTGAGTGACGGGGGACTAAGAGACTGAGTGACTGAGAGACGAAGGGACTTAGGGATAGACGGAGCGAACGTACAGGATTTTTTAGTCACTAAGAACACAAAGAACCACGAAGGGCACAAAGGAAATTCCGCTGTTCGGGATTTGCCATCTCCCTTGTGAAATCCAAACCCCGACAGGGGTGGTAGGATGATAACCCCGGGTAAGCCGAGGGACGAGGCGCAGCCCGGGGTAGTTGGAGCCTCGCGTTTCCTGCATTGGCTATCCAGTTGCTCAATAGTGAAGCCGGCTTTCCGCCAATGCCCGGTAAGGGTCGATTCCAGGTTGACGCAGGTGGCAGGACGAAGGTTAAATGTGGTAATAATCGCTTATTCCTTCCGTACTTTTTGGCCCAAAAAGTACCAAACCTACCTATCGGTAGGCAGGAAAGTCAAGGCACAAAAATCCTTCCCCCCGCAAACCTCCTGCACACTCCCGATAAAAATCGGGACAGGCTCCGGTTTTGTGTCGCCCTGCCCGCTTTCCTCATACAAAGAAGTTCTATCAAAACTACCAGGTGCGAACAAATGTCAAGATCTCACACCTGCCACTGGTACCCTTAACCCTTAACCACCAGGTTTGAACCTAAAATAAGTCATTCTGCCAAAGTGCTCGTCTCTATTCCCAACAGCCTTCGAGCCAATTAACCCTTAACAACCAGGGTTGAATCCAAATTAAGGGCTGACTGCCAAATAGCCACGATGAATACCACAGCCAGTTCCGAACCTCATTAACCCTTAACCACAACGGTTCAATTCAAAATCAGACATCCTGCCAAATTGCCCGTTTCAAATTCCCAACGGACTTAGAGCCAATTAACTACTAGCCATCAACAATGAATTCAAAAAAATACGCATATATTCCCAAGCTATTTAAAAATAAACTCAAATGGCTTAAACAGGTACTTGGAATAGATCATGGCGTAGTTCGTGTAGACATCGTTTTCCTTGCAAGCGCGGTAGATTTCCTTATTTAGGGTAATCAGACTTTGGATGCCTCGGGTACTCAATCCACCCATGCGCATTTTGGTGGTGGTGATGGGCAGGTACTTCCAGCGCAAGCCTCCTTTTAGCAAGAATCGGATCAGCAGTTCGTAATCCGCCGCGATTTTGTAATCCGTCTTGTAGTACCCCAACTTCTCAAACCATTCCCGGCGCACAAAAAAAGAAGGATGTGGCGGCATATAGCCCCAGGCAAATTTAGATGGTTTCCAATTTTTAGCGGAATATCTTCGCACCACCTGATTCAGGTCGTCTTCCTTTACAAAAACAATATCTCCTATTACGGCATCCAAATTAGGATCATCTTGAAAAGCGGATCCAACCTTGGTCAGTACCTGATTATTATAAAAAACATCGTCGGAATTCAAAACCCCAACAACATCCCCGGTAGCCATGCGAATGCCTTTATTCATGGCATCGTAAAGCCCACTGTCTTGTTCACTAAGGAAGGATAGTGAGCTTAAATCAAAGGATTTTATAATAGAAATCGTATTATCTGTTGATTTACCATCCACTACAAAGTGATGTTTAGAGTGAAAAGATTGAGAGCTTACTGAATATACGGTATCGGCAATGGTCTCCTCTACATTAAACGAAACAGTGACAACATCAATCCTCATACCCTCAGTCTTCGTAAAATTGTTTTTTATCCAATAGCTTAATTTGTTCGTGCGCTTTTAATAAGTGGCTGACACTTAAAGAATCAAAAAACATTTTAATACCTTCATCATTCGGTTCAATACACCAACCTAGTTTAACCTCCTGAACTCGCTGAGCAACGTAGGTACCCTTAGACACAACAATCGGAATATTAAAAAAACCAGATTCGTAGAATTTATTAGGCATAGCTACTTTTTCATTATCTAGAGAGTTATCATAAGCAACAAAATTAATGTTATTTTGAGAATAAATTTTCTCAAGATGGTCAGGATTTTTAAAAGGGCCAAAAAAATAAATATTTGGATATTTTTCAGAATGCTTCTTAATAAAATTTACTACATCTTCATAACCATCACCGTAAAACCTCAATTCTTTTTCAGGATTATTCTTAAAATAATTAATTAAAATCTTTATAATATCAGTATACCTAAAGGCTCCAACATAAGCTACACGTACAACATCACTTTTTAATTTTAGTATTGGTTGTACTTTATTAAAAGAACGAAATCTATTTTCTTTAATCAAAACCCTCTGCAATGGAAGATGCGAATAGTAGGATTCATAAAAGCCGGTTGAAGTAAACACAACTTTATATGATAAATTTGCTAAAAAATAATCAAGTTTACTAAAAAAAAATTTAAAAGGTCTCGAAAAATAAAGCCAGGAAATATCACTAATCTCATAAATCACTTTTGAATTATTAGAAAAAAAAACCAGCAAACGGGAATCTAACCCAAAACAATAGATATTATTAAACTTTTTAAACTGAAAATTTAAAAGAAATAAGAAATAAAAATAATATACAACACGGAAAAAAAAATTTCTATTAGGAATAGATTTCAGTTTAAGAATTTCAATTGAAGAGTAATTAGCAAACAAAGACGAATTAATATCTCTATAGAATGACCTAGAAAAACCTAGAATATAAACTTTGTTATAAATTTCAGTCAATTCTATAATTCTTTTAATTACCCGAGGTTGTTCTATAGATTGAACTAACACTAAAATTTCCGATTCCTTCATAAAACTATAAAAAACTCAAACAAATAAAGAACATCCCTAAATATACCCAAAATCCTTTAATATATCAAAATATTTATTATTAATCTTATTAATTGTAGATTCTTTTAATTTAATTTTATAATCTCCAGAAATACCTTTCCGTTTCTGCTTATTTTTATTTTCACTAGATTTCTGAGATAATTGATTATCTATAATATTTTTTCTAGTTTTCTCACAGAATTTATATCCAGTTTTCATTTCAAGTTGAAAAATCCATGAATTAAAATCACAAACCATTTCTTCATACTTCAATATTTTAACCGATGGATATTTATCTAATAAAAATTTTTTATAATTAAGATACCTATTAAATACATTATCGCATTCCTCTAGGACATATTCATCGATAGATAAAGCTAACGCCCTTTCTCGTTTTTTAATAAAAAACTCTCTCTTGGAACTTGAAAATGGAGGAATCTCGTGGCTAAAAGCCATAGAATAATATGAAGAAACAAGAATATCTCTAGGATCTCTAACAGTCAAAAGAATATTAAATCCACTCAAATCAACACCATTTAACATTCCACCAAAAGCACTATACATAAATCCCTGGGATTTGAAAACATCCTTATATTTAGACATTTGACTAACACTTAAATGATCAAAAAAAGGAATCTGGGTATAAAAAGAATAATCATTTAAATTAATAGGGACTAAATTATTTTCACTAGCTAACCTATTAAGAATAGACTTGATAAATTGAGATGCAGTTTTATTCAATGTAAAGTGAATCAATGATTGATTCTCGGAAAAATTAATATATTTTCCTTTAACGAGCCTAATTTCATTTCTAAATTTAATATTGATAATAAGTTTATTAAAAAATGGAAATTTAATAAATTTTTTAGCTATACTTCTGAAAATCATAATTAAATGTATTTATATTAAATAATATAAGATGGTCAATAAGATCATAATTAATTTTAAAGGAAATTTAAAAAAAATAAGAACAATAACAATAAATATATTGACTTAGGTATCTGATAATTAATCAAATTTTAATTGATTATCAATTGGTTAGAAACTTCCGCTTATTGAAATAATTTAAGAATTTGGTCTTTTGAAATTATTTTCGGAAATAAAATCTCTTTTAAAACTACTAAACCAAGAATGAACTATTGATTAGGTACCTAATAAAATAAATATAATTAAATTCAAATAATTTCTCTTAAAAAAGATAAACTTAAATAAAAACGAATTCAATTTTTTAAAAATTTTTAGTATATCTATTTACTGCAAACACTAATGCTAAAGAAAACCAAAACCAACTGGAATTATAAAACGTTCCACTGAATAATCCTTTTATGGTACTTTGAAAAAAAATAAAAGTTACCCAAGAATATTGAGGACTAAATTTAATAAGACTTAACGAATTTGAAATACCAGAGTAAATTAAAATGAAAATTGGAACGAAACCAATTACACCAAGGGATTGTAAAACTTCTAATATAATATTATGAGGATAGTAACCAGAAAATCCATTAACTCCAAGTTTATCACCAAAAAAAGGATTATTAATAAATTGATGAAATGAATTTTCCCACATTCCTAGTCTCATTGTCGAATTATTACCCTGTTCAATATCATTTGATAAATTGAAAAACCGATCAAATATATTACTTCCAAAATATTCTGACAAATAGATTAACGCATAAAAAGAAAAGAATATAAAAATTAACCCAAGAAAAAACCTTTTTATATTTACTTTAACTAATAAAACAACAAGAAAAGGAATGAATAAGGCAATTAAAGAACCACGCGAAGCCCCCAGAAAAAATGGAACAATTGAAAGCAAAATTGCAGCAAACCCAACTATATATTCCAAAATAGACCTTTTATTATAAATAAAATAAATAATAACTACTCCAATAATCAAGGTTGAAGAATATGATAGAGATAAGGGCGAAACAACATCTTCTCCTACTGTCTTACTAGATAATCTTCCAACTTCACCTATGAAATTACTGTAGAAGATAAGTGACAGAATTGAAAATAAAATACCTGAAGTGATAATCGATTTAATAATAATGTTAATAAGCCTTTCACTAAAAGGAATGGTACTAATTGAAACAAAAGGGATAAAGGAAAAAAAAAGAAAATAAAAAAAAACTTCAACGGATGATAAATAATAAATTGAGTCGTTATAATTATCAACAGCGACTCGAACGAAAAAAATAAAAGATAATATAAGAAAAATTTTGGTGTAGTAACCTATTTTAAATGATTTAAAATTTAAAATTAATAAAAAAAGAAAAGAAAAAATAATGATAAGTCTAACAGGAACTGTAACATATCTTGAAAAATCTGACAACCCAAAATTAATAGCTAAAAGTAAAATAGCGTAGTAACCCAAAAACGTCAGGAACACTATTTGGAATAAAAGCAAAGAATTAAAATAAGGTACTCTAATCTTCATAAATTAGATAACTACAAATAGTGTATTCTTCAAATTTAAATACCTAAAATTATTTTTGAGAAAGAACAAGGAGAATGAGATTTAACAAATTCCATTTGCCGACTAGTCTTAGTAAAAGGTGTGTCTAAAACACCAATAATCGCTTGGCTGATACATTTTGGGGAATTTTCTTTAATGGTAAATCCAAGATCGTAGGTTTTTACTAATTCACCAAGTAAACCCAATGAAGGACTGATGACTGGCTTTTTTGATGCTGCAGCATGCCCAATAATTCCACTAGATGATTCGGGATTTTTGTAAGGAACAAGAACAGAAGAACACTGTAGAAATAGACTTTTCATCTTCTCATTAGAAACAAAGTCATTTTCAAAAAAGCAAACTGAACTAATATTAAGTTCTTCAATCATTTTATTAATCCTATTTTCAATTTCAGAATTAACTTTACCAACTAAAAGAACAAAAATTTTATTTCGAACCTCAATTGGCAATAATTCAACAGATTTAAGTATATCAAATGTTCCTTTCCTTTCACCTAGAGAACCTATATGTAAGAATACGGCTTTGCCTTTATCAATGTTGTATTGCTTATACATATCAAAACCCTTTAAAGGCAATATTTCAGGGATCGGGTCAGGTAAAACCTTAAAAATTGATGTTCGAAATTGTAAATTTAGATAATTTACTGTTACATCATCATTTAATATGAAAATTTCTTTGATTTTTTTATTAATAGTTACTAAAAAGGTTTGTAGATATTTTCTATAATACATAATAGGATTTCTACTTTTTGAAGTTCGCGAAAACTGTTTAAACAAAATCCCACTAATCCCATATGAAGACCTAAAAATACTTAAAGAAAATTGAAAAGAATTTAAGGACAGGAGAATAGCATGCTCCACTTTATATAATAATGCATATTTATTCATTATTCGATACAGTCTAAGTGACTTCTTTAAAATGTTACCATTACAAGAACTATCAAACTCTTTTTGAGATACTTCAACCCAATTTATATTTTTGTTCGTTACTGATTTTTCTTTAATATATGGGAATTCATTTAAAAAGATCGGATGGACTACAAAAAAAAATTCGTTAGTGGTGTCCTTTTCAACTATATAATCAACCAAATGATTAATATATTCAGAATGATGACCAGTGATAAAAATATCAAATAATAAAATTCTCATAAATTGTGCTTTACAATTAACTACCTATAATACTAGCTAAATTATTTTGAAAAAAGATCTTTTATAACACCCTTATGTTCTTTAGATTAAGAAAAAGGATTATTAGCCATCTTGGAAAATAAAAAAAGATTAATGATTTTTTAGAAAGAAAATTTGTATCAATCAATTTACGAATCATTTTAACTTTATTCATATAGAGTCTTTCCTTTTCATATTTCCAAAGTAGATATACAGCCATGTTATTTACAAAATAAATTACATTAGAATTTTTTGACTTGGATAGTAGACCAAAAAGAATTTGGCTAGCCCAATGTTTGTCGATGGGTGGTCTTTTTCCGGTTAACCTATTTTCTTCGTCAACATCACAATTATAAAATGAAAGTGGTTTATTTATATAGACAATCTCAGATTGTGTAGAAACTCTTGAAAAAAAGTCATAGTCTTCATAATAATATATTCGTTCGTCAAAGTCTCCTACCTCAAGGATTGCCTTTTTATCTACAACACAACAGGATGTATGGAAGGGTAGTTCGTAGCTGTGATAATTTTTAAAAAAATTAAATAAATTAAATACTACGGTATTATTTGTTCTTGCGAGCGTCGGAGAACTCTTTACTGTTTTTACACCTCCATTTTCAACCCGATAATAAGATGAAAAATACAAGCATCTATTAGGATACTTACCAATTAATTCTGAAATCTCTTCCAAATAAGTGGGCGCCCAATAGTCGTCCGCATCAAGGAATGCCAGGTAGTCGTATTTAGCCGATTGAATACCGACATTTCTCGCACTGGAGACGCCACCGTTGTCTTTCGAAATAACACGTATCCGCTTATCGGAAAATGCGGTTACTATAGCAAGGCTTTGATCGACGGAACCATCGTCTACCACAATACACTCGTAATTTCCTTGAGTCTGGTTTATGACACTCTCTAAACAACGTCCAATATAGTCCTCTTTATTGTACAAAGGGATAATTATGGAAAAATACAGCTCTTTCAACTAACGTTCATTTTAATGCGCGACTTAGAAAGGTTTTTCCAACGTCTCCCATGCTGATAATTCTTTCATCAACGAATGACCAATCGATAGTCATTAAAGACGCTTCAGTGGTAGATGCGATGGTTGTCCCATCTACAGCGAGCTGATTCAGTTCCAGTCGTTTCAACAGCGACAATATTCGTTCATCTCGATTAAATCCTTTACCCCACTTAAGGAATAAAAACGGCGTGTGCGTAAAAAGAGCAAACAATACCGCATGATAGGAGTCCGTTATCAATAACTTGCTTTTAGAAATCGCACGAATCCAATCGAATGGACTAAAGTTGATACCCTTCATATCTAGTTTTTCCAAATCCGAAAATGAATCCAGACTACAGGCAAGTGATTCTAAAATTACCCCTCTCTCCTGGTTACCCTTGGCCAAAATAAATTTTGATACCTTTTTCCGTTTGTTTTCAGCATTCAAATTAAGGTGCTCTTTCCAATTAATCAAAAATGTCGGGTCGGGAGTCCATTCCGCCTTAGCTAAACCGATCCGCGTTAAGTAGAAAACCAGACTATCTTCCCTCGCCCCTAGCTGGTCAAATTTACTCAGAGAATCAAGCGCTACGGCCTGCATGTCATTGGAAAATACCTCTCCACCCGAACTTGCTGCATAAGAAATTCTTTTGATAATTTCATGGCCAAAATTCAAGAAATAAACAGGCATGTCGCATTCTAAAACAATTTTGGGACTCCAAATCTGATCGCTTCCGACGATATACATATCGGCTTCCGGTGGTGTTTTTTTCAATTGCTTCAGTGAATGATAGGTTCCTGTAGTCTGTGGTAAATATTCGTTTTGGAATTTTTTAAATATTTTCTCTTTTTGAAAATCGGATTTGAGCTCAACAAGATTTCTTTTGAATTTTGAATAGGGCGACCCAGGGCTTTTCCCGATGATACTAATAACAAACAAAAGTAGTTTACTATATTTTTGTTTACGTTTATAGTTTATAAACGAAACATCGTGCCCCTTTGAAGAAAGGAACGCTTTTAACGCATAAGCCTGGAGGTTTGCACCATAATTTAACTCAGCGTGAAATGTGAGAATCTTAATCTTCATTTATCTTTTTTTTGTAACTTTCATGGCGGAATAAACATGATAAAATCAGTTAGGTTTTACCGAGACTTTTCCTTAATGTTGCGATACCCTTTTTTCCCAATATTCCCTTTGCAGCGTCTTTTACAGCGGATTTTGCTCCAAAAACCGTGTCTTTGTGAATACTCATCATCATTTCTAAGGCTTTACTTTCTTCCTCACTATTTGTAAAGACCTCTAAAACTATTGGTCTTTCCGTAGGTTCTGCTTTTATAAACTCACTATGGACGCTTACAAATTCTTCCTTTGAGGATGCAGACAAGTATTCAAAACCTAAATTCTCCGCATATTGCTTTACCAAAGTAGGAGACTGGTTCCCAAAATGTCCTGCAGCCGAAATATACTCGTCGGCATAATCCTTGAAATGAGACGTGTGGTGCTTGTACTGTTTAAACTCAGTGCCTTTACCGTTATTTACCAATAATATGCGAACATTATTTCCAACGTGCCGATTTCCCAAAACATTCATGTCGTAAAAGAAAGCCAAATCTCCCACAACACAATAATAAATTCTATTCTTATTCGCCAATGATGCACCAATTAAAGCCGATAGGCAACCATCGATCCCAAACCCGCCGACATTCGACATAGATCGCACTCCCTCTGGCAATTCAAATAAATTCCAGGACCTGAGGCTATTTAATATTCCGAAATGAATTACTGAATTCTGTGGCATCTTAGGAGCCAGGATACTTGCAAGGTATATGTTAGAAAAAGGAAGATCAGGAATACTTTTTCTCACCGTGCTTAGGAAATTTTCGCAGGTAATAAAATAGGAATTGTCCGAGACACTATTAGTTGTGTATTTAGTAAAAAAAACGAATTCCTCCATTTCAAAGACGGTGGTGAGCTTGCGAAAGGTGTCGCGAATCTCTCCATCCGGACTAACTCGCCATACCTCCGTTCCGGACAAAGAAATCGATGGATAATCTCCCGTCACTTCTCCTATATGAATCATCAAGTCTGGTTTTAAAGGAACCCTGTTAAGGTACTGTTGTGAGCCGACCAATGAGAACAATAGTCGATTCTTCCCAAAATATCCACTTGTGTGATCACAAAAAACTACTGCACCTGTAGACAAACAAAAATTTTCCAAAGCCTTTGTTTCTCGCTCGTCCCACTTTCTATGAGAACCAACAAAAACCGCAATCTTACCCCCAGGAAGCTTTGGAAGTTTATCCTCTGACAAAAACCGATTGATTTTGCGATAAGGCGGAAGTACATTGGTTGAATAGGTACGCTGCGAACTGGTTTGTAAGTTAATATGAGCGGGCCCACCACCAGCACGGCTTAATTCAAGAATAGCTTTATTAACCGTAATCACACAATCCCACTCGTCCTCCGCGTCCTTAATAATGGGTAGATTCAAACTAAGTCGTGCAACGTCATTTGGAATCACTGACCGGTCGATTACCTGCGCTACATGATGTCCGACCCTAGCTATTGGCTGAGAGGAAGTGATAGCTAATATGGGCAGTTTTCGGTAATAAGCCTCAGTTAGCCCAGGCCCATAGTTTCTGGACGCAGTAGCACCTGTACAACTAATAACCACAGGTTCATTAGTCTCGGCCGCGAGACCACATGCAAGGTATGCAGCAGATCGCTCGTCTACTGAAGAATAAACTTCAAAGTATTTATCAAACTGGACACTGGCTACAAATGGAGAATTTGAGCTGCCAGGGGATGCTATAATCCGCTTAATTCCATGTTCTTTTAGTAACGAGAGTAGTACCTGAACATTCTTCTCGTCTGTATACATTGTGCTCATAGGGTAAAAATTTGGTAGATAAGATTGTTGTTAGTTATTTAAGTGAAAATCCTCCATCACAAATGATTGTTTGTCCAACTATAAAATTGGAAGCATCACTTAATAGAAATGCAGCCAATTCTGCAATCTCCTCGGGGGATGCTATTCGATTTTGCGGATTTAAATCACAATAGCTATTATCTCTTTGCTTTAAGAATTTTTTTTGCATTTCTGTAGAAATAATTCCTGGTGCAATTCCATTGACGATAATATTTTTTGGTGCAAGGGATATTCCTAAACCCTGGGTCAAACCAGCGATATCCCATTTGGTCATTCTATATGGATAAGTTGCTCCCACATATCCACCTTGGGAAGATATATTAATTACTTTTTTGACAGAACTTGTACTGGTATTTTGCTTTAACCAAATTCGACAAATTTCTTGAGTTAGAAAAAAAAGGCCCTTTGAGTTAATATCGTATACCTGCTCCCAATCCTCTTCTTTTACATTTGGGAAAAGTCCCTTTGATAGCACACCGGCATTGTTTACAAGTATATCAACCTCGCCTCCTAAAATATCTTTGGCCTCTGTTAAATGACTTGATAACTTTTCTGTTTCACTTACATCCCAAGCCAAAATTCGGAGATTAGGATTACTAATAGTATTTGCTACTTTCTCCAATTTATGAAAGTTCCGACCCGTAATTAGCACAACAGCCCCTAAATCCAAAGCCTTCTGCGCAATTGCCAGTCCTATACCCGATCCTCCCCCTGTAACTATGATTCTTTTATCATTTAGCAGCGCTTCATATTTTACGTAAGTAACATTTATAGAAAGATGACCACCAGATGTAAGAATTTTAGGGGCTAGCCTGATTAATCTGGGAAAATTACTAATCAGTATTCCACAAACTTTTAAAGCGGATTTTAGTTTTTTCAAGATAGAACGTAACATATTAAAGAAAAAACAGAAGTAAATAGTTGCCAATTGGGTTCAATCAAAACCAATACTCTTATCTCTAAATTTTGGCCGGTCAAAATGGAAGACTCTTTAATTTTGAGTGAATGAGCTTTGTAAGCTTTTTTCGGATTTTGGAGGGCAGTCCAATATAATATATAGATATTGCTGTGATACCAAAAATAATTACTAATGATACAGCAAAATAGAATAAATCTCTCACTGGAAATAAATCTTTAATTAACAACGAAAGAGCAGTAGAAATAAAGATAACCCCGAGAATAGAAGGAAGGGTTTCTTTCAAGTAGGAAACAACAGGTAATCCTGTTAAATTTCCAACAATTTGTAAACGTACAATAAACATTATAACGTTTACTAAAATAGCAACATAAAAAACAAATTCGGGTCCAAAACCACCGTTCAATAAAATCCAGGAAACTATCAGAATACTAAATTGAAAAAAACCAAGTATGGATTCATAGGTCGCCATTTTGCCGGGTGCCCTTGCTGCGGTAGTTAAGGGTAAACTTATCGAAAATATAAGACCTTCTACCAAACTTAGCCTGGCGAATTCTACTGTATAACTGGGAGTTTCCTTTAACCAGTAGACAAGTATAGACTCCATTTCAATGAAAACGGGTAGAGCAAGAATCCACATCAAAAAAAAAGTTGCCTTAGATCCATTCGTTACCAATGCAAACATCTCCTCCTTTTCATTTGCAGCATATGATTTAATAATAGGTGGATATAAGCTGGTATTGAACTGTGTGGCAAGTTTGTTTGATTGACTTGCGATATTTCCAGCAATTGATCGGGCCGCAACAACAATTGGAGTGAAATATTGATTCAGAAGTATTGTTATTGCCGCTCCCCTTGCCACTGTGGTTAATTGCCCAAAAAGAGTCCACCCTGTAAAACCAACTACCTCTCTCGCCAACCCAGCATCCCAACGTATGTATTTAATTTGGCATTCAGCATACCTATTAAAACAAATTATTGAATAAATTGTAGTGTCAATTAAAGAAACAAGCAGTAATAATAATCCATATACCAAAATCTTGTCGCCAGGCAGATAAATCAGCAAAAAAACAGCGGCAAGTTTAAGTATCGCATCGACAATTGCCATATAGGCATAGATTTTCATGTCCTCATGGGCGATAATCATCGCCATTAATGGTGATTTAAGAATGGTTAATACAAATGTAAAAACCGCAAGGTAGAAAAGTGATACCAAAGTGTCGAGCCGGCCATCGGGAACTTCCAAATGATTTTCAACAAACCAAAGACCACCTGTATTCAGGATCACCAGGGCTGCCAGCCCAATACCCAGATAAATTATGGAGTTAACACCAAAAACCCTATTGAGTTTGTTTTGGTCTTGTTGCCCCAGGGCATGTGAAAAAAAACGCTGAGTTGCCGAGGCCATCGAACCAGGTAAAAAACTTAGTATGGCAACTACTCCTCCCACCACATTGTAGAGCCCATAATCCTCCGCCCCAAGCGTATTCAAAACAATCCGAACAGTGTAAAGAGAAACCCCCATCGTAATGAGCATGCGCGAATACAACAGCAGCGTATTTTTTGCAATGCGCTTATTACGATTTGATTTAGTTTCAGTCAACATGAAGGAAATAAAAGTTGGTCATCAAAAAATTTATGTCACCTTTTACGGTAATTTGTTAAGGGCTAAGGAGCTTATTTCTGGTTGTTATTGTAGTAGATGTACTTTGTCCGGCTGGGTGGTGGTTGAGCTAATTTTTAGATTTGTTAAGGGGTAAGGGGCTTGTTTCTGGTTGTTGCGGTGGTAGCGGGGTGTTGTCCGGCTGGGCTATCTTTGGGCAGCTCCCCAGCTTTGTTAAGGGTTAAGAGCCTTGTTTCTGGTTGTTATTGTTATAGAGGGGCGTTGCCCGGCTAGGTGGTTGTTAGGCTGATTCCTGGAATTGTCAAGGGTTAAGGGTTAAAATGCTTATTTCTGGTTGTTATCGTGGTAGCGGGGTGTTGCCCGGCTGGGCCGTTTTTGGGCAGCTCCCCAGCTTTGTTAAGGGTTAAAAGCGTTATTTTTTGTAGTTGGCCGTGTTTTTAATTTTGGCTGCTTTGGGTCGTGGTTAGCGTTATCGGGAATTTGTTAAGGGTTAAGAGCCTTGTTTCTGGTTGTTGACCTGGTAGCGGGGTGTTGTCCGGCTGGGCTGTAGTTGAGCTGATTTCCAGGGGTGTTAAGGGTTAAGGGTTAATAGCTTATTTTTGGTTGATGTTGTGGTAGCTGGACCCTTTCCGGCTGAGGGGTTGTTGGCCTGATTTTTGGAGTTGTTAAGGCTTAAGGATGCGCCATAAATCCTTTTTATTTTTGGAGAAACGACTATTTCTTTAACCCTTAACAAGCACGGTGCAGCTTAGAACAAACTCAATTGCTAGAAGAAAACCTTGAGAAGCTTACTACTTTTCCTACCATTAACCCTTAACTATCACGGTTCAACTACCAATAAGCTCAACTGCCAGACATCTCCTCCCCACCACTCAGCCCGACCAGCATCATTTTAACCCTTAACAACCACGGTCCCACTTCTATCCAGCCTCCGCAAATTAATCCGCCTCCACTTCTTATACCGATTCGAACCATATTAACCCTTAACAACCACGGTTCGACCAAAAACAAGCTCCAATTTACGGAAGCAATTTTGATTTGCTCAGCCCCGTCCGAACCATATTAACCCTTAACCACAACAATTCTACTTAATTCAACCCTAAATACTAACAAGAAACATTGACCATTTCACCACCTTTCCTACCATTAACCTCCAGGCTTCAGCCTAAAACAAACCCTGTTGCCAACCAGCCATTTTGATTCCCTCAGCCCCTTCCGAGCCACTTCTTCCAGGACTTCTTCTCCTGTTGATCCTCGGCATAATACCCGTATCCGTATCCATAGCCGTATCCATAGCCATATCGATGCGCCTTTTTCTCCACCCCGTTAAAGATCAGGTAGGCCTTATTGAGCAATTGCTGCTTTTTGAGCGCATTGATGTGCTCGATAAACGGCTTCTGGCTGTAGTTATAGCGTACCACGAAGAGGCAGAGATCCGAAAGCTGGATCAGATCCAGGGACTCGGAGACCAGACCTACCGGAGGGGTATCCAGAATAATGGTATCGTAGCTTTCCCGCATGGCCGCAAGCATTTCCCTGAAATGGTCCGTGATCAGCAGCTCGGCAGGATTGGGCGGTATGGGACCGGAAGCGATCACGTCCAGGTGCTCGTAGGCGGTATTTTGTATTACCGCATGCACATCCGTCTCCTGTCCGCTCAGGTAGGTGGACAGGCCATTCTTGTTTTTCAGGCTGAAATCGTCAAAGATACGGGGCTTGCGCAGGTCGCAGCCGATCAGAAGGGTCCTCTTGCCACTCAGGGCATAGACCGAGGCCAGGTTGATGCTACTGAAGGTCTTGCCCTCACCCGAAATACTGGAGGTGATCATGATCACGGAGGTCTGATCCCGTGGCAGGATAAAGTTCAGGTTGGCCCGCAGGGAGCGGAAGGCCTCTGTGACCCCGGAGCGGGGATGCTGAAGCACCACCAGGTTGCCCTTTTCCTCGCTCTGGTTGATGCTGCTGAGCAGCGTAAGGTCAGATTTCCTTTCCAGCTCTTTGCCGTCCTTGATCCGGGTATTGAAGTAATTGCGCAGCATGCTGATGCCCACGGGCACCGCTCCGCCCAGGATCAGGGCGATCAGAAAGGTGAGTGCCTTTTTGGGGCTGATGGGCCGGGGATTGACCAGAGCGGTTTCGATGATCTTGTTGCTGGGGGTATTGGAAGCCCGGGTGATCGCAGACTCGGCGCGCTTCTGCAGCAGGAAGGTATAGAGCTCCTCATTGAGCGAAAACTCCCGCTCTATGCGGATCAGGTTCTGTTCGGTCTGGGGCAGGCTGCCAAAGGTGCCCTCAATCCGGCCAATGCGCTCCTCAAGGTCGTTGATCAGCAGCAGGGCATTCTGGTCTACATTCTGCAGCAGCTCCAGTATGGAGCGGTTCATGTCGGCGATCTTGCGGTTGACCTCCCGCACCGGAGGGGAAATGTCAGTGAGCCGGGAGGCATGCATGGATTTTTCGGCCTGCAGCTCCAGCAGGTTTTCGATCAGCGTGTTGAGGATGGGGTCTTCTATGCCCAGCCCGGAGGGCACCACGATATTGTTATAATCCTCCCGCTGCAGGTAACTTTGCAGTTGCCGGTAATACTGCCGCTTGAATTTTTGCTGGGCCAGCTCGGTTTCCAGCTCCTTGAGCTGCTCAAAGATGGCTGTACCCTCGGAGCTGAGGTCGTAAATGGCATTGTTGGAGCGGAAGTTTTCCAGGCGGTTTTCGATGTACATCAGCGAATCCGAAAGCACCACGAGCTGGGCATCGATAAAGTCGATGGTATTGCTGGCCATGGCGTTTTTTTCCTGCAGCTCATTCTCCAGGTACACCTCCTGCAGCGTGTTCAGGTAATCCTTCCCCTTGGCGGGGGTCTGCGTCTTCAGGGTGAGTTGCAGGATGGTGGACTGCTTGTCCATGGGGGAAATCTGCAGTTCCTCCCCGGTGTACTGGTTGACCAGCCCGAAGCGGTCGCGCAGCCGGATAAGCAGCTCCCCCTCCCCTTCTGCTCCGGTAAGGCCGATGCGGAAGCGGTTCATGGGCAGCTCTACCCATTCGCCAAAGCGGTAGGTCTGTGAAGGACTTGCGGGATCTTCCAGCCGCTCCCGGCTGTCGCTGTCGGGAAAGATCTGCGTAAATTCGCTGTCCTCATAGCTCAGCCGGAAGCTCTGCCGGTCAGACCATTCGATGCGGATCAGGCCATTGGCGAGCTGGGGGTGTGTCCAGTCCACCTCCACGGCGATGGGGGTTTTCTGGTAGAGTTCTTTTTGCACAAAGACCTCCTCCTCGTAATACTCCACATCAAAGGCCAGGCGGTCCAGGGCGGCTTCGGCGATGGGGCGGGACTTGAGGATGATCATCTGGTTGCCCAGCACCATTTCATCCTGTCCGCCCATCATGCCCAGGCCGGTATTTTCGAATATGCCGGTGAGGGGACTTTCCTTTTCCTTGACAAAAAACTTGGACGAAACCTGGTACACGGGTACGGAAAAGCGGATGATCAGATAGGCCAGGATCAGGGTAATGCCCAGGGAAAGGAGTATGTAGAAGCGGATGCGCCAGACTTGCAGCAGCAGGTCCTTGACATCGATAAGGTCTTCCTCCGGCACTGCCACCGGCGGCCGTTGCGGGTCGGGTTGGGTCATTCGTGAGCTGTTTTTATATTGTTAGTGTTGTTTTTTGATTTTGTTGGGCTGGGCATTGGGGTTGGTTAAGGGTTAAGGGGCTTGTTTCTGGT
>NZ_FRCY01000006.1:41312-51723 GCF_900143075.1 Cyclobacterium lianum
CTCCTCAGCCCGTCTCGAACCATATTAACCCTTAACAACCAAGGTTCGACTACTAAAAAGGCAAACAGCAAAAGAGCCCGTCTAAACTACTCAGTCCATTTCGAACCACATTAACAACGATCTCTCCACTTCTATCCAGCTCAACAGCAAATCATTCCATCTCCACTACTCAGCCCATTCCGAGCCACATTGAACGTTACCATTCACTGGCAAGTAAAAATTCGCTTATATGTCTATGTTTAATTCCCTGGATCTCATCTTTAAAGAAGTCGTCCATAGAGACTACGTACTTGGGATGGTGGTCATCTATAGGTAATAAGGCAGCAAATTCTCGTTCAATCGTTTCCTTGCTTTCTAATTTGTAGGTTACCTGAATATAAATTTTCTTCTCTTTATTCTCCGCCACAAAATCAATCTCTCTCTGGTCAAATTTACCAACGAACACTTTAAAACCCCTCCGCTTAAGTTCAAGAAAAACAATATTTTCCAAGACACCGGAAATCACCCTATCCCTATAACCCATCGTCGCATAAAGCAAGGAAATATCTGCCAGATAAAATTTTTCCTGTGTTTTCAGGATTTCTTTTCCCTTCAAATCATACCTGGATACCCTGTACAAAATAAATGCTCCTTCTAGCGCTGAAAGGTAATTATATACTGTATTGATATCAATTTTTCGTTGCTGACTCTTAAAATAATCAGCCACGTTTTTCCCTGAAAAGGTATTACCGATATTGTCAAATGCATATTGGATGACCCTATTCAAAAGCTCAATGTCTCTGATCTTATGTCGTTGAACCGTATCTCTCAGGATTACAGAATCATAAATATCGCTTACTACCTGATAGGCTGTTTCTTCATCGTAATCCAATGTATGGATTACAGGAAAACCTCCTTTCCTAAGGTATTCCACAAAAAGGGTCCTGTGATCTCCTGAAATTTCTGAATAAGATTTTTTAAAATCTATAAACTCCGAAAACGACAATGTGAAAATAGGAATTTCAACATATCTACCCGCTAAAAAAGTAGAAAGATCCGAAGACAATAAATGTGAATTAGATCCAGTAATGTAAATGTCTACATCAAAATCTACCATGAAAGAATTAACCGCCTTTTCCCAATTCTGAACTTCCTGAATTTCATCAAAGAGTAAATAGTTTTTACCGGTAGGATTAATGCGGCCTTTTACTTCCTCATATAAACTGTTGGCCTTGGTAAGATTTGAATTGGCAAAACTTTCAAAATTGATATAGGTGATTTGAGAAGCTTTTACCCCACTTTGAATCAACTCTTCAGTAAGAAGCTTCAATACTGTTGATTTACCAGATCGCCTTATCCCTGTTATAATTTTAATTTGAGGCTTTCCAATGAAACGCCTTAACTTGTCAATATAATTATTCCTTCTAATCATTTTCGGGATATATCCCTAAATATATTGATTTTCATATTACATTTTAGGGTTATAACCATAAAAAATAGCCCCTTTATTGTAACTACTGGATTTGTTAAGGGTTAAGAGGCTGATTCCTGGTTGTTGTTGTGGTAGTGGGGTGTTGCCCGGCTAAGCTTTAGTTGAGCTGATTTCTAGGATTGTTAAGGGTTAAGAGCCTTGTGTCTGGTGGTTATTGTGGTAGCGGGGTGTTGCCCTGCTGAGATGTCGTTAGGCTAAATGGGAAAGTTGTTAAGGGTTAAGCGGTTGTGCAAAAATCCAAAGGATTTTTGGGTTTACTATTGTTTAACCCTTAACAACCACGATTCAACCTAAAACAAGCACCAATGCCAAACAGCAACCTTGATTCCCTCAGCCCCTTTCCAGCACCTTTAACCCTTAACAACAACGGTTCAACTACCAATAAGCTCAACTGCCAAACATCTCCATTCCACCAATCAGCCCGATCAGCACCATTTTAACCCTAAACAACCACGTCTCCACTTCTATCCGGCTCAACTGCAAAGCAAACCGTATCAACAGCTCAGACCGTTTCGAACCATTTTAACCCTTAACCACCACGGCTCGGCTGTACATAATGACAATAGCTAATCAGCTCTTTTCATCTCCTCAGCCCGTCTCGAACCATATTAACCCTTCACAACCACGTCTCCATTCCAAACCAGTTCCCCTGCAAATCAGCCCCTAAATACTCCAATGCCCATTCCGAGCCACATTAACCCTTAACTATCACGGTTCAATTACCAATAAGCTCAACTGCCAGACATCTCCTCGCCACCACTCAGCCCGATCAGCATCATTTTAACCCTTAACTGCCACGGTTCGACTACTAACAAGGCTAAAAGCAAAACAGCCCTTTTCAAACTCTCAGCCCAGTCCGAACCATATTAACCCTTAACAACCACGATTCCACTACCAACAAGCTCAACTGCCAAACATCTCGTCCTGACCCCTCAGCCGATTCCGAGCCTCATTAACCAGCGCCTCCGGCGCTAAAGCCTCGCATCCACCTTATCCTTATCCAACACCGCTTTCACATCAAACACGACCAGGTCCTGGTTTTTCCGGATGGGGAGGGATCTGAATTTCTGGTGGGCGACGGCAAGTACAATGGCGGAGTAATCTTCGATATTGGGACAGTTGTCCCCGTCGATGATCTCCAGTCCGTATTCGTGAGATACTTCTTCCTTGCTGGCCCAGGGATCGTATACATCTACATCCATGTCAAAGGCACGCAGCTCCTGGTAGATGTCTATCACGCGGGTATTGCGCACATCGGGGCAGTCCTCCTTAAAGGTAAAGCCCAGGATCAGCACCTTGGAGTCGATCACTTTCAGGTCTTTGCGCATCATGTGCTTGATCACCTCGGTGGCCACATGCTTGCCCATGGAGTCGTTGAGCCGGCGGCCGGCCAGGATGATCTCCGGATGGTAGCCTACCTCCTGGGCCTTCTGCGCCAGGTAAAAGGGATCCACGCTGATGCAGTGCCCGCCTACCAGGCCCGGTTTGAAGGGCAGGAAATTCCACTTGGTACCTGCTGCTGCCAGCACCTCATGGGTATCGATCTGCAGCAGGTTAAAGATCTTGGACAGTTCATTGACAAAGGCAATGTTGATGTCGCGCTGGGAGTTTTCGATCACCTTGGCCGCTTCGGCCACCTTGATGCTGCTGGCCTTGTGGGTGCCGGCAACGATCACCTCCCGGTACAGGCTGTCTACATAATCGGCCACTTCGGGGGTGGAGCCTGAGGTGACCTTCAGGATCTTGGCCACGGTATGTTCCTTGTCTCCGGGGTTGATGCGTTCGGGGGAATAGCCGGCATAGAAGTCTTCGTTGTAGCGCAGTCCGCTGACTTTTTCCAGTACGGGAACACATTCTTCTTCCGTCACTCCGGGATAGACCGTAGATTCATAGATGACCACATCCCCTTTTTTGAGGCATTTTCCGATGGTCTCGGAGGCCTTGAGCATGGGGGTGAGCACGGGGCGGTTGTGCCGGTCGGTGGGGGTAGGCACGGTGACCACATAGATCTGGCAGTCGGCCAGTTGTGCGGGATCGCAGGTATTGTGCAGCCCTTTCTTTCCGGGCTCTGGCTTGCCGACCAGCACTGCTTTGAGGTCATCGTCGGCTACTTCCAGGGTGCCGTCTTTTCCGGCATTGAGTTCTTTGACTCTTTTTTCGGAGATATCGAATCCGATAACGGGAAATTTTTTGGCAAATTCAACGGCCAGGGGCAATCCCACATAGCCCAGGCCGATTACGGCAATTTTTGCTTCAGCGAGGGGTGTTAATGGTGCTGTTGTCATAGATTAAATAGTGATTTAGTTTGAATGAAAAATATTTTTTTGCAAATATATGAAATTCTCAAAGTTTTTATGGGTTAAGGGTTAAGGGTTAAGGGTTAAGGGGCTGGTTTCTGGTGGTTAACGTGGTAGCGGGGTGTTGTCCGGCTAAAGTGTAGTTGAACCTATTAGTAGCTTTGTTAAGGGTTAAGAGTTAGGAGCCTTGTTTCTGGTCGTTATTGCGGTAGCGGGGTGTTGCCCGGCTGGAGTGTATTTGAGCTGATTTCTACGTTTGTTAAGGTTAAGTGTGAGCCAAAAATCCATGGGATTTTTGTGGAGGCTATCGTCTAACCCTTACAACCATGCTTCTACTTAAAACTAACACCAATGCAAAGAAGCAACCTTGATTCCCCCAGCCCCTTTCCTGCACCTTTAACCCTTAACATCCACAATTCCACTACTAACAAGCTCAACTGCAAAACAACTCGTCTCAACATCTCAGCCCTTCCGAACCACTTTAACCCTTAACTACCACGGTTCGACTACTAACAAGGCCAACAGCAAAACAGCCCTTTTCAAACTCTCAGCCCGTCCCGAGCCATGTTAACCCTTAACCACCACGGTTCCACTACTAATACGGCTAACAGAAAAAGAGACCGTCTAAACGACCCGGTCCGCTTAGCGCTTCTTATAGCCCTTCCCTCCACTATTTTTAAGTGTTATTATTAAATTACTAAGTTTTATTTTGAGATTATGTGTTTTTAGAAGTAACAAATCCAGTTCTTCTTCTGTGATAAACCCAGCATCGAAGGCCCTGTATGACTGGGATCTGACTTCTCCATTTGATCCTTTAGCAATGTAAAGAAAGTTAATAAACTCCCTATTCCCATCCCTTTCAAATCCTTCGGCAATATTATCCATTACCGATCCGGACGCTGCATTTATTTGGGAACAAAATCTGTAATCGTCTTTAAAAGGAATTATTTTGGTAAGTTCCCGGATATATTTACAAAGCTCTCTTGCCTCTTGCCAAACATGAAGGTCTTCAAACGACGAAATAGAAGCCATAGAAGCTGAGTTTTGGTTTTTAATGTGGTAGCAGGGGGTTGCCCGGCTGAGATGTCGTTAGGCTTAATGGGAAAATTGTTAAGAGTTAAGGGGCTTGTTTTTGGTCGTTATGGTTGCAGTGGTGTGTTGTCCGGCTGGAGTGTAGTTGAACCTAGTAGTAGCTTTGTTAAGGGTTAAGGGTTAAGGGTTAAGGGTTAAGAGCCTTGTTTCTGGTCGTTATCGCGGTAGCGGGGTGTTGCCCGGCTGGAGTGTATTTGAGCTGATTTCTACGTTTGTTAAGGTTAAGTGTGAGCCAAAAATCCATGGGATTTTTGGGGAGGCTATCGTCTAACCCTTAACAACCATGCTTCTACTTAAAACTAACACCAATGCAAAGAAGCAACCTTGATTCCCTTAGCCCCTTTCCTGCACCTTTAACCCTTAACAACCACAATTCCACTACTAACAAGCTCAACTGCAAAACAACTCGTCTCAACATCTCAGCCCTTCCGCATCCTATTAACCCTTAACAACCACGGTTTAACCGTACATAAGGACGATAGCTAAACAACCCTTTTCTACTCCTCAGCCCGTCTCGAGCCATTTTAACCCTTAACATCCACGATTCCACTACTAATAAGCTCGACTCCTATTCAATCCGTCTCAACTACTCAGACTGATTCGATCCATATTAACCTCCTTGCCTCCACTTCTAACCAACTTCCCTGCAAATCAATTCGTTGCAACTATTCATCGCATCCCGAGCCAATTAACCCTCAACATCGACGGTTCCACTCAATTTAACCTCAATTATACGAAAACTGTACTATGCAACTCACCACTTTTCCTACCATTAACCCTTAACTACAACGGTTCGACTACCAATTAAGCGCAACTGCCAAACATCGCTATTCCACCGCTCAGCCTGATCAGCACCACTAGCTGGGGCACAGCTTCGCCTCCTGAGTCCCATTTTTTACTGCGGGGCCCAGTAGGGTGTATGGAAAATATGTGCAAAAAAATAAATAGAACGGTTAATCCGCAACCTTCTTTTCAGGAAAATAAGGGTTTCTGTATCTACCTGATGGCATTCAGCACCAGCAACACCGCGGACAAGGTGGTCACGGCCAGCTGGAAGGTCTGCACGAAGTTGACGCCTGTACCCAGTTCGCGGATTTTCATCGGCTCGGCGTACAGCAGGTCGTTGGGGCGGATAAAATAAAACTCAGATTCTACAATTCTTTTGTCATTCAGGTTGATCCGAAAGGACTTGGTCCCCTCGGGGTATTGGCGGATAAGTACTACTTCGTTGCGCTTGGCGGTGGTGGTCATGTCGCCGGCATGGGCGATGGCCTGAAAGATACTGATCCGGTTTTGGAGTATGGTAAAATTGCCGCTGCGGTTAAATTCGCCCAGGGCGGAAAAGCGTACCCCGCCCAGGCGTACCCGCACGAAGAAGTCTTCCTCGTTGACATAGGCACGTAGCTGGCTTTCGATCTTGCTTTGCGCCTGCTTGGTGGTGAGTCCCAGCAGGTCTATTTCCCCGAGCAGGGGCAGTTCGACCTGCCCGTTTTCATCCACCGTATAGCCGTTGATAAAGAAGATATCGCCACCATTTTGTGCTCCCTGTGCCATATTCATTCTGACCGACTCGTCCCCGGCGATGCCAAAAATTTCATTGAGTTCGGGGGAGGTGGTTTTGATATTGATGTCTACCACGTCGTTGTACTGCAGGTAATATTCCTCGGTGCTGTTGGGTACCAGTTCGCCTTCCGTGTAGAGGGGTATGCTTTCGTCTGTTTCCTGGAGGTAAATGATGCGTTCGTTGGAAATACAGGAGGCTGTCAGAGATACCACCGAAGCAGCAAAAAGTAGAAACTTAAGGATTTTCATTTATAGGGAATAAGAAAACTTCGTAAACGGAGGCAAATATATTTAAAAGCCGGGCAGCAAAAAAACGGTAGCTGCATTTTTTCACTGTGGGCGTGAAAAATTATATTTTAAACTTTTGGTTGTGGGAAGGCCTGAGATAAAGAAAAGAAAAAATAGGCTTTTAGCCGGGCGAAGTGGGGGGAGGAATGGGTAAAGGGTTTAAATGGTTCATTGTTTAGATCTGCTCCGCGGGATTTGTAATCCCCGAGCGGGTCCGGGGTCAGTTTAGCGGATGGTTAATTCTTGACGGTCGCGATAGCAGGATTGCAAATCCTGCGGTATCTGGGTTCGGGATTGCAAATCCCGAACAGCTCCGCTAACTGCATATAAACCAGGGATTCAGGAGATTTTCCTTATTGTAGACCAGTGGGCTGTCGGCATCTGTTTTCCTGACGGTATAGCCCAGGGCAAGCAGGATGCCATGTGCTGCGGCGGTGTCCCATTCCATGGTGGGTGCAAAGCGGGGATAGAGCTGCGCCCTGCCCTCGGCCAGCAGCATAAACTTCAGGGAAGACCCCATGCTGATGACTTCTGCATCCGGGTAGCGGTCGATGACCTCCTGGGTCTCGGGACTCAGGTGGGATCTGCTCGCTACAATGGCACGGATGCTGCCTTTCGCGGCCGGATTCAAGGCCTTTGGGGCATCTTTGCCAGATTGTTTCCAGGCGCCTTCCCCGGCGCTGCCCCAATACATGATATCCAGCACCGGGGCATAGACCACCCCCATGACCGGCGTATCCCGGTGGATCAGGGCGATGTTGACGGTAAACTCACCGTTCTTTTTGATAAACTCCTTGGTGCCATCCAGGGGATCCACCATCCAGAAGTATTCCCAGTCTTTGCGCTCGGACCAGGGGATGTCTCTTCCTTCTTCGGAAAGTACCGGCAGGCCGGTGGCCTCCAACTGGGCCATGATGACTTTATGGGCGGCCTTATCGGCCAGCGTGAGGGGGGAATCGTCGCTTTTCATCTCCACCCCAAAGTCAGCCGTATGGTATATCCTGAGTATTTCCTGGCCTGCTAATTTGGCGGAAGTAAGCGCTGTTTTCGTAAGGTCTGGTAGGTCTATCATATTTTTTGGCCTTTTTTTATAATTATGACGAAGGGACTGAGGGACTAAGGGACGAGGGACTTGGGGAATAAGGGAGATCTCCCGGTCTCTAAGTCTCCCCCTCTCTAAGTCACTAAGTCACTAAGTCTCCCCATCTCTACGTCTCTAAGTCACTAAGTCTCCCCGTCTCTACGTCTCCAAGTCTCTACGTCTCCCCGTCTCGAAATCTCCCCGTCTCCAAGTCTCTAAGTCTCCCCGTCTCGAAATCTCCCCGTCTCCAAGTCTCTAAGTCTCCCCGTCTCCCCCTCTCAAAGTCACTCAGTCTCCGCTAATACTGCCACTGCTGCGGATTTCTTCCCATGTTTACCAATTTCCCTAAAATATTATGATATTTCTCGGAAATGCGGTTACTAACTTCTATACTTATATACTCACAGGAATAAGCAAACTTTAGCCAGGTCATGGTCTCCGCAGCCTCTCCCTCGCTGTCTATAAGTTTCGCAACAAATGATTTGGGGTATTTTCGCTTCCTGAAACCCTCCGAAATATTGGAACATACAGACCGGGAAGACCTTCTAATTTGATCTGTTAAAGAGAATTTCTCTTCTTTCGGGAAATTTTTAGAAATTTCAAAGATTTCCATTGCAGCTTCAAAAGCCAATTGGAAAACATCTAAATCTTCGTGAGACCTGATTTTCATAAGCAGTACGTTTAGACCAGGTGTTTATGGGGAAATGTGTGCCGATGTTCTATATCCACTTCCTATCTCTGACCCTGATTTCCTTTTTTTTCTCCCGGTCACCAAGTCTCCAGGTCAGCCCCTCTCCCAGTCACTTTGTCGCCCTGTCTCTCAGTCCCCTTGTCTCTTCGTCTCAAAGTCTCTTCCTCTCCGTGCGCTGTGACCTCCTTTTTTCGTCACCAAGGACTCAAAGAGTTTTTTTCCCTTTGGGTGCGTTGTGCATGCTCTGGGTGCGCTGTGACCCAAAAAGTTCGAAGCGATGCACGCTAAATAATCATCCCGGCGGCGACGGTTTCGTTGGTATTGGGGTCGATGAGGATGATGGAGCCGGTCTGGCGGTTGCGGCGATAGGCATCCATAAACAATGGCTGCGCGGTGCGCAGGCTGATGCGGGCGATGTCATTCATGCCGATTTCGGCCACCCCTTCTTCCCGGTGAAGGGTATTGACATCCACCCGGTAAAGAATCTCCTTTACCATGGCCTGGCATTCTTTGGTGGTATGCCTGACCAGCAATTTGGTCCGTCCGGCCAGTTTTTTCTGGCTCATCCAGCATACCATTACATCCAGGTCCTGATCCACTTTGGGCACATTATTGGGCCTTACCAGCATGTCGCCCCGGCTGATGTCCAACTCGTCCTCCAGGGTCATGGTCACCGACATGGGGGAAAATGCTTCCGTAATGGGCTGCCCGTCCAGTTCTATGCTTTTGACTTTGGAGGTAAAGCCTGAGGGAAGCACCTTGACATCGTCGCCAGGTTTGAAAATCCCTCCTTCTATACGGCCGGCATAGCCTCTGAAATCCTGGTGCTCGTGGGTATGTGGGCGGATCACCATCTGCACCGGAAACCGGCAGTCGATATGGTTCAGGTCAGAGGCAATGTGCACGTTTTCCAGCAGGTAAAGTAAGGTAGGCCCTTCATACCATTCCATATTTTTGGTCCGGTCTACCACATTGTCACCTTTGAGCGCCGATATGGGCACAAAATGTACATCCTTGATTTCCATCTTGCTGGCAAAGGCTTTGTAGTCCTTGATGATCTGCTCGTAAACGGCTTCATCATAATCCACCAGGTCCATTTTGTTGACACAGACGATCACATGGGGGATCTTGAGCAGGGAGGCAATAAAGGAATGCCGGTAGGTTTGTTCCAGCAGTCCTTTTCTCGCATCGATCAGGATAATGGCCAGATTGGCGGTGGAAGCACCCGTCACCATGTTCCGGGTATATTGGATGTGTCCGGGTGTGTCGGCAATGATAAATTTTCGCTTGGGCGTGGCGAAATACCGGTAGGCTACATCTATGGTAATGCCTTGTTCCCTTTCCGACTTGAGCCCGTCGGTCAGCAGAGAGAGGTCTACATAGTCAAAGCCCTTTTTTTCACTGGAGGTTTTGACCGCTGCAATCTGGTCTTCAAAAATAGACTTGGAGTCGAATAAAAGCCTTCCGATCAGGGTGCTTTTCCCATCGTCCACAGAGCCGGCTGTGGTAAATCTCAACAATTGATTGGTTTCCTGTATGCTCATGCTAGTTTTATATTTCTAATATCAGTCTCGTATTTTATTTAGTCATGAATGACTCAAAGGGTTTTTTGTTGCCCCTCGGGGTCTTTTTGCATCCTCTGTGCGCTCGGTGACTTCTTTTTTTCGTCAAAAAGGGCACAAAGAACCACAGAGAACACAAAGCTTTTTTAATCACCCCTTCGGATGCTTTGTGCATGCTCTATGCGCTCTGTCACCTCCTTTTTTTCGTCACAAAGAACTCAAAGAACCTCAGAGAACACAAAGCTTTTTTAATTAGCCCTTCGGGTGCTTTGTGCATCCTCTGTGTGCTCTGTGACTTCTTTTTTTTCGTCACAAAGGGCACAAAGAACCACAGAGAACACAAAGTTAATTATCACTTTGGGAGCT
>NZ_FRCY01000006.1:51958-334938 GCF_900143075.1 Cyclobacterium lianum
TTTTTTCAGTCATAAACGACTCAAAGAACCTCAGAAGGCACAAACGTTTTTTTAATTGTCCTTCGGGTGCTTTGTGCATCCGCTGTGTGCTCTGTGACTCTCCTTTTTATTTGCTCGCTATCGCTCCGTTTCTAGAAATACCCACTTTTCTTACGGTCTTCCATGGCGGTTTCGCCGCGCTTGTCATCGGCCCGGGTGCCTCGCTCTGTGGTGCGTGTGGTGGCCACTTCAGCGATGATCTTGTCCAGGCTGTCTGCATCCGATTCTACGGCTCCGGTGATGGGCATGTCGCCACAGGTGCGGTAGCGGACCGTCATCGTTTTGACTTCCTCATCGGGTTTTAGCTGAATGAAATCGGATTTTGCGAGAATCACTCCATCCCGAACCACACATTCCCGTTGGTGGGAAAAGTAAAGGGAGGGCAATTCGATATTCTGGTCCTGGATATATTGCCAGACATCCATTTCTGTCCAGTTGGAAATGGGAAATACCCGAAAATGCTCGCCAATATGTTTCTTGCCGTTAAAAAGGTTCCAGAGTTCCGGCCGCTGGTTTTTGGGATCCCACTGTCCGAATTCATCTCTGTGTGAAAAGAACCGTTCTTTGGCCCTGGCTTTCTCCTCGTCCCTGCGGGCACCTCCCATGGCAGCATCGATTTTGAGTTCTTCCAGGGTGTCGAGGAGGGTTACGGTCTGCAGGGCGTTGCGGCTGGCATTTACGCCGGTTTCTTCCCGCACCTTGCCTTCGTCTATACTTTTCTGCACCGATCCTACAAAAAGCTGCACGCCCAGTTTTTCTACGAGGGCATCCCTGAAAGCGATGGTTTCCGGGAAGTTGTGTCCGGTATCGATGTGGATCAGCGGAAAGGGTATTCTGGAAGGATAAAAGGCTTTTTTCGACAGGTGTGCCAGCACAATGCTGTCTTTGCCACCGGAAAATAAAAGAGCAGGTTTCTCGAATTGGGAGACCACCTCACGGATCACAAAAATCGCCTCTGCTTCCAGTTCTTCCAGGTGGGATAAATAATATTGTGTCATAATTATAACTTGATTTTTTTATCTAATGCTTTCATCAATTGGCCTACCGCCATCTCGGCCGTTACTTCTGCTGTTTTGATCACCAGAAAGGGATTTTCGGGCGCTTCATAGGGCGAGTCGATGCCCGTAAAGTCCTTGATCAGACCCTTTCGGGCTTTCTGGTACAGGCCTTTTACGTCCCTTTCTTCGCATACCTTCAGCGGGCAGTCCACATGAATCTCCAGAAAATGTTCCTTACCTACCAGATCCCGGATCATCTCCCGGTCCGAAATAAAGGGGGAGATAAATGCCGAAATGACGATCAGACCGGCGTCCATCATCAACTGGCTGACTGCCGCTATGCGGCGAATATTTTCGATCCGGTCGGCTTTGCTGAAACCCAGGTCCTGATTCAGTCCGGTGCGGATATTGTCTCCGTCCAGCAGATAGGTGTGGAAGCCCTTCCGGTGCAGTGCCTGCTCGGTAGCATTGGCCAGGGTAGACTTGCCCGAACCCGACAGTCCGGTAAACCAGATCAGCCGGGCCTGCTGCCCCAGGGCCAGCTGCCGGTCCTCCCTGGTGATTTTAAATGCCGATGGATGTATGTTTTCCTGTATCATGCTTCTCTTCCGATAATGCCTACAAATAATACCATTGTATAAACAACAGCACCACAGTACTGTATAGTATGGTCAAAGGAAAACCTATGGCAAAGTAATCCCTGAACTTGTAATTCCCCGGCCCCATTACCATGAGATTGGTTTGGTAGCCAATGGGGGTCATGAAGTCTCCCGAAGCGCCGAATGCGATTGCCACAAAGAAAGGAGTCAGCGGCTCTCCGAGCTGACTGCCGAGCTCCATGGCGATGGGAAACATGATGGACACTGCCGCCGCATTGGTGATCAGGCTGGTCAGCACCAGGGTCATGACAAACAGCAGTACCAGTGCCAGCATCACATTTCCGCTGTTACTCAGGTATAGCAGGCCGTTGACGAGTTGGTTGGCGGCACCCGAATTGCTCAAGGCCACACCCAACGAAAGGGAACAAACCAGAATGAGCAAGAGGTCCAGATCCACTGACTTCCGTAAAGTCTGCAAATTTAACACTTTAAATATATAGAGGGTAAGGATTCCGGCAAAAGCTGCCATAAAAAGATCTACCCAGCCTATAATTCCGGTAAACAATATGGCCAGAGCGAGCAGGGAGGGCAGCCGTTTGAAAGTCCCCTTGTCCTGACCGATCTCCCCGCGGAGGGTAATGATGATCAGGTCTTTGAGGTAATCGTTGCGGTTGTCTTCCTTGCCGGTAAGCATCAGAAAAAGATCGCCAGCCTGCACTTTGGTTTCTCCGATATTGCCTTTAAGCTGTGTACCATTCCGGTGAATGGAAATGATAGAAGCCTGATACCGGTTGCGAAAATCGCTGTCTTTGATCTTTTCGCCGATCAAAGCGGAGGAGGCCGGGACCACGGCTTCGGTCAATTGGAAAAAGCCGTAGTTGGATACGTGGCCCTCTTCGGGCAGGCTCAGGCCATTTTCCTCCTGTATCAGCTTGAGAATGGCCTCGGAGTTGCCGGTAAAGAAAAGCCGGTCTCCTTCCTGCAGCAATTCATTGGGACCTACGGGTGATATCTCCTGCCTGTCCCGTTTGATCTCGGCCAGAAAAATTTCCTTCAGGTTTCTGAGGCCGGCGTCTTTGACGGTCTTGCCATGCATTTTGGATCCCTGCGGCAGGTAGGTTTCTACCAGGTACTCGTTGAGGTGATCAATGATCTCGCTCTTGTTTTCTTCTCTTGCCGGTAAAAGGCGGGAGGAGGCCAGCGCCAGGTAACTGATCCCGAATACGGTAACCAGCAAACCCAGGTAGAGAAAATCCTCAAATCCCAGAAGTGGTAAATCGTATTGGCTGATCAGTCCGTTGAGCACCAGATTGGTAGAGGTGCCTACCACCGTAATCATCCCCCCGAGAATGGTGGAATAGGAAAGAGGGATGAGAAATTTAGACGCGGGATAATTGTTTGTCTTGGTCCACTCCTTGACATAGGGGATCATAAAGGCCACTACCGGCGTATTGTTTAATACAGCAGAGAGACTACCTACCAGCAGCATCAGCCGCATCCGGAAAACGCCGGGCTTTAATCGCTGGCTAAAAAGCCTGAAGAAAAAGCCGGTACCTATATTTCTCTGGATGCCTGCAGTAAGGCCTATCAGCAGGAAAATGACGATGATTTGCTTGTTTGCCAGCCCCATCAGAAATTCCTCCGGCCGGATGATTTGCAGGGTAAGCAACAAAAAAACCGCCCCTAAGAATGCAAAGGACGGTCTGAGCAGGTCTTTGTACAATACAAAGACCAACCCAGCAACAACAAATAGGGTAATCAGGCTGGGAGAAAACATGTAAGAAATTGGAAAGTCAGGCACAGCTTCGCCAGGTGAGTCCCGGCGGAGGACCTGGGCTTTTGGATAAATTGAATAAAAAAAAACCAAATGAACCGCAAAGGTACCATTGGTTTAAGCGAATTATCAGGAATTTTATCCGGTTCAACGAATTGCCTGTCTATGTACTCAAAGCGACAGGCCAAATGAAAGGTTAAAAGTAGTGGGGCGGTGATTTATTTCAAAATATTCAGTTAAATTTAAACCAGAACCCTGTAGCTTTTCGACATAAACCCAAACTTAATTCGAGACTGAACAATTTATAAGGTTCGGGATTTGCAATCCTGAGGACGGGATCTTCAATAATTGAACTCAAGGTAAGCCGATGTCAGGAACGTTTCGGGGATTGCAAATCCCCTTTTATCTGACCACGGGATTACAAATCCCGAGGAGTGACTGTTCGGGATTTGCAATCCCGAACCCAGATAAGGCAGGATTTGTAATCCTGCGGACCTGATCGTCAATAATTGAACGCATGGTAAATCGATGCAGGGTACGTTTCGGGGATTACAAATCCCCTTTTATATGACCACGGGATTGCAAATCCCGAGGAGCTGTTCGGGATTTGCAATCCCGAACCCAGATAAGGCAGGATTTGCAATCCTGCGGACGTAAGCGTCAATAATTGAACATACGATATTTCGGTGCAGAATACGTTACGGGGATCGCAAATCGCTTATATCTCTACCCGGTTTTTTTTATCCTTTCCGCTTGAGATTGGATGGACAAGCGAGATGAAACCGTATCACCTCTATCCGAAAGGGTATCCTGTCTGAAATGACACATTGCCCCGGGTATAGCCTGACCACACGTTTGCTGCTGACTGGCTTTTCCGGTACAAAGTTTTCCACTATATTGGAAGAAAAACTTCCATGCTCAATAGTTTCCCTTGCTGGAACGACAAACCAGCCGATTCAGCCTGTTTTTTCATGTATATCCTGGCATTGGCCCTCTGCATGAACGCCTGCTCTCCGGCGAAAAACGATCCGGTGACCTTTATGGCTATTGGAGATGTGCCCTATCACCTGCCTGAGGATTTCGAGCGTTTTGAGCGCCTGATTGGTGCGTTAAATGAGGAAGGCCCTGACCTTACGCTGCATGTGGGCGACATCAAATCCGGCAGCACCCCCTGCACCGACGAATATTACGAAAAAATAAAGGGCTATTTCGATACCTTTTCCCATCCCCTGGTCTATACGCCGGGAGACAACGAATGGACCGATTGCTACCGGGAAGCCTGTGGCGGCTATGAGCCTGAAGAGCGGCTGGATAAACTCCGGCAGCTGTTTTTTTCCACGGAATCCAGCCAGGGCAAATTTCCCATCGAGCTGAACCGGCAAAACAGTCTGGAGGGATTTGAGAAGTTTCCGGAAAATGCCCACTGGAAAATGGCGGAGGTGACCTTTGGTACCCTGCACCTGATCGGATCTAACAATAATTTCAAGCTGGACTCCGGCGCCCTGAATGATGAATTTTATGAGCGGGAGCTGGCCAACAATTTCTGGCTGCAGCGGCTGTTTGAGCAGGCGGAAGCATCCGCAAGTAAGGGGCTGGTATTGGTCCTGCATGCCGCCCTGAATTACAATTCCAGGGACGAGAGAAACGGGCATGCCAGCTTTGTACAGTTACTGCAGGAAAAGGTGATGGCCTTTGGCAAGCCGGTACTGCTGCTGTATGGAGATCACCACCGGTTTATGGTAGACCAGCCTCTCCGGGACAATACCGGAAAGACGCTGACCAATTTCACTGCCGTTCAGGTTTTCGGGGACTGGGACATGCATGCGGTCAGGGTCTCAATCAGTCCCGATTACCTCAATCTGTTTCGTGTAGAACCCTTTTATATATCCGGAAATTGAGCTGTTCGGGATTTGCAATCCCGAACCCAGATAAAGCAGGATTTGTAATCCTGCGGACGCGATCGTCAATAATTGAACGCATGGTAAGCCGATGCAGGGAGCGTTTCGGGGATTACAAATCCCCTTTTATCTGTCCACGGGATTACAAATCCCGAGGAGTTGTTCGGGATTTGCAATCCCGAACCCAGATAAAGCAGGATTTGCATTCCTAGGGACGCGATCTTCAATATTTGAAAGCTCAGTAAGCCGATACAGGGAGCGTTACGGGGATTGCAAATCCCCTTTTATATGACCACGGGATTGCAAATCCCGAGGAGTTGTTCGGGATTTGCAATCCCGAACCCAGATAAGGCAGGATTTGCAATCCTGCGGACGCGATCTTCAATAATTGAATGTATGGTAAGCCGATGCAGGGAGCGTTACGGGGATTACAAATCCCCTTTTATCTGTCCACGGGATTACAAATCCCGAGGAGTTAATCAATACGCAGCAAGTGAAATTCTGCTTTTCCTTATCCCGTAAAACTCTCCACAACTGCTGTTCAGATACTCTTCTTCCTTTTCAACTATTCCGGCCTTTACGGGGTTTTGATGAATATAATTGATTTTGGATTTCAGGAGTTTCTCAGAAGAAATTTCTATCCCGTGATAACCTTCAGTCCAGAACCAAATGTGTTCGTCTTTATGCAATAACCACATAAGCCAACTCTTTCTGCTTTCTTCTTTACTTTCCTTTACCTGCTCTATGATTTTCTTAGCAGTGAATTTCTTGAAATCACGGATGATGTCGGCAAGGGGGACTTTATCACTACTTAGAATAAAATGGCAATGGTTGCTCATGATCACCCATGCGTATACTTTCAAGCCCTTTGTCTGCTGGCAGTAATTGATACTATCAATGAGGATATCCGCATAAATCTTCCTTGTAAAAATATCTACCCACTGGTGCACGGTAAAGGTCACATAATGCAGGGATTCCTGGTTCTTGATAGTATATGCAAATGCCATGATGTCAACATGCTTTTTCTGCTTATGAATATACTTTTTTATCTTATAAAAATCAAATGTTTAGTTCGGGATTTGCAAGCCCGAACCCAGATAAGACAGGATTTGTAATCCTGCGGACGCGATCGTCAATAATTGAACGCATGGTAAGCCGATGCAGGGCGCGTTACGGGGATTACAAATCCCCTTTTATCTGTCCACGGGATTGCAAATCCCGAGGAGTTGTTCGGGATTTGCAATCCCGAACCCAGATAAGGCAGGATTTGTAATCCTGCGGACGTGAGCGTCAATAATTGAACGTACGATATATCGATGCCGGGCACCTTACGGGGATTGCAAATCCCCTTTTATCTGTCCACGGGACTACAAATCCCGGGGAGTGTTTAGTATGTCAATTTTTTCATGTATCTTGAGCGCTGATTGATAAATTTTTTATTTAGTTCCATTTAGACCAGTATCGGTAATTGATAGCTATGAAAAGACAATTATTACTCAGCATCAGCCTTTTCCTGCTTTTAGGAAACCTTGTAATTGCGCAGTCGCTCAGCATTGTGCCCCAGCCTAAGTCCGTTCGTATGGGAGAAGGCCACTGGACGCTGGATCCCGGCACCCCTATACTGGCAGCCACCGCCGATGCCAGAAAGTCTGCTGCAATATTTAATGCGCTGCTGGAAAAGAAAGCCGGTTTTCAACTGAATATTCTACACCAAAGCAGCCATGAGGGTGCAGCCATACTCCTGGAAGAAGGGCTGGTAGATGGACAGGAGGAAGCTTATCGCCTGCGGGTTCACGAAGGTGGAATACATATTGAAGGAGCAGGTAAAGGCCTGTTTTACGGTCTTCAATCCCTTTTTCAGCTTCTGGAAGGGCGGGGAGCGACCATAGCGGTACCTCAACTGGAAATCAGCGATGCGCCGGAATTTGGTTACCGGGGCATTATGCTGGATGTATCCCGGCATTTTTTCAGCACAAGCCAGGTGAAAAAAATTCTTGACCTGATGGCTCAGCTAAAATTCAATACCATGCACTGGCACCTCACAGACGACCAGGGATGGCGCCTCGAGATCAAAAAATATCCCAAACTAACTGAGGTCGGCGCCTGGAGGGACTCCACCATCATCGGGCAATACTATGATTTCCAACCCTTCATCTATGATGGAGAGCCTCATGGCGGCTTCTATACCCAGGAGGAGGCCCGGGACATCGTACGCTATGCCGCAGACCGGAAGATTACCATTATTCCCGAAATAGAACTGCCGGGACACAGCTCTGCCGTGCTCGCTGCCTACCCCGAATTTGGAAGCTTTGAGATCAGAGATGGTGTTGCCAGAGGCACGATTGAGGCGGTCAACGATAAGGGCGAACCCCTCAACAATGAGATCAGCAAGCAGGTGCCCGGGTATTGGGGCGTGCACTACAACATCTACGGACCTACGCCAGCCGCCTTCGGGTTTTTGGAAGATGTACTTACCGAGGTGATGGACATCTTTCCCTCCGAATACATTCATATCGGTGGCGATGAAGTACCCAAGGACCAATGGAAAACTTCTGCAATCGCCCAGAAAGTGATTAAAAAAGAAAAGCTGGCGGATGAACACGAATTGCAGAGCTATTTTATCCGCAGAATAGAACAATTTCTCAATAAAAATGGCCGCAAGCTGATTGGCTGGGATGAAATCCTGGAGGGCGGGTTGGCCCCAAACGCCACAGTAATGAGCTGGCGGGGAGAAAAAGGAGGCATTGCAGCGGCAAAAATGGGCCATGATGTGGTCATGACGCCCAATAGCCACCTGTATTTTGACCACTACCAGGCGGAAGACAAAACTACCGAACCGCTGGCCATCGGCGGATTTCTACCCCTGGAAAAAGTGTACAGCTACTCCCCTATTCCGGAAGCGCTGAGCCAGGAAGAAGCCCGGCATGTGCTGGGTGTGCAGGCAAACCTGTGGACCGAATACATCCCTACCAACCAGAAGATGGAATACTTTTTATTTCCCAGGGCTCTTGCGCTGGCCGAAGTGGCCTGGAAATCCAAAGCCGAAAAAGACTATTCTTCCTTTATTGAAAACCGGCTTCCCGCAAGCCTGCTGTCTCTGGAAGAGCAGGATGTGTTCTTCAGGATTCCTGAGGCGCAGGTAAATATCCAAAGAGATGGGGCATCCGGCAGGCGATTGATCCATATCCGGCCCCTGGTAGCCGGTGCGAAGGTATATTACACCCTCGATGGTCATCGGGCAAGCCAGACATCCAGCCTTTACCGTGGTCCTGTTGAGGCTCCTATTCCTGGCAAAGATCAGGAAGCGCCGGTACTGCGCTATGTGACCGTCACTCCGGGCGGAAGGAGCAGCCAGGAATTTCAGGTCACGGTGGACTGATACAGGTTATGAAATCCTGCGGACCTGAGCGTCAATAATTGACCGTACGATATACCGATGCCCGGTACGTTACGGGGATTGCAAATCCCCTTTTATCTGTCCACGGGATTACAAATCCCGGGGAGCTGTTCGGGAATTGCAAACCCCAAACCAGATATGGCAGGATTTGCAATCCTGCGGACGCGATCTTCAATATTTGAAAGCCCGGTAAGCCGATACAGGGAGCGTTACGGAGATTGCAAATCCCCTTTTATCTGACCTCGGGATTACAAATCCCGGGGAGGCTGTTCGGGATTTGCAATCCCGAACCAGATATGGCAGGATTTGCAATCCTGCGGACGCGATCTTCAATATTTGAAAGCCCGGTAAGCCGATACAGGGAGCGTTACGGGGATTGCAAATCCCCTTTTATCTGACCTCGGGATTACAAATCCCGAGGAGTGGACAGGCCTGCCTCAGGGAGACTCAAAATCGTGTGAATAACCGACTTCTTTCAAAAATTTGTTCAGAATATTTAAAATATAGTTTTGCGTTTAGAATTTTTTTTCTATGTTTGTAGAAACAGGTGACAAATAGTAGAATGAAATTATCCAAAGCCGAAGAAAAACTGATGGTGCTGATCTGGTCAAACCACCCTTTGTTTATGAAAGACCTACTGGAAATACATCCCGAGCCCAAACCTGCCCCAAGTACGGTAGCCACTTTATTGAAGCGCATGCAGGAGAAAGGATATGTAGGATACAAGCTCTATGGAAATTCCAGGCAATATCATGCGCTGGTGGAGAAACAAGACTATTTCTCCGGACAAGTCAAAAAAATAATCGAAAATTTCTTTTCGGACAATCCCCTGCAATTTGCGTCTTTTTTCACCAGGAAAGCCGAGCTGACAACTGCAGAATTGGAAGAATTAAAAAAACTGGTAGAATCAGAAATTGAAAGGAGGAATAAATGATATTGCTGGTAAAATTTATCGCCTGCTCGGCGATTCTGTCGTTGCTGTTTCAGCTTTTCCTGAGCGAAGAAAAAACATTTGTCCTAAACCGATGGGTCTTGTTGCTGCTAATTCCATCAGCGATGGCAATCCCTTTTCTCAGTTTCAATATGGGCTACCAAAACCTTTTACCAGCCAATTACCTGGCGCCGGACTTTGCGCAGCCTGCTGTTAGCTCCGCTTCAAGATCCTCACCTGAAGGTTTATCAGTCATAGATTGGCTTTTAATTGGTTATCTGGCAGTTTGTTTACTTCTGATTGTAAAAAAGGTGATGGCCTTCTACCGGCTCAAGCGTATGACAAACGCATCTGACGCGATACTTATTGAGGATGCATTATTGATCCTATCGGAAAAAGCCTGCTCCCCTTTCAGTTTCGGTAAATACATTTTCATGCATCCGCATACGTATCTGGAGGGTGGCGAAAAAACGGAAATGATAATACAACATGAACTTGTGCACGTGAGGCAGAAACACCACCTGGACCTTATCTGGATGGAATTGCTGTCTACCATTTTCTGGATCAACCCTGTAGTCTACTGGGTGAAGCACTTCATCGTTCTGAACCACGAATACCAGGCAGACCAAAAGGTACAACAATCAACCCATCCGGTAAAGTATAAAAGGTTGCTGCTTGAGCTCTCCGGTACAAGCAATCCTCATTTTGGCACCAGCTCCATATCTTCTTCCACACTAAAACACCGTTATACGATGATGAACAAAACCCTAAATCGAAAAAAGATGCAGATCAAAACTATCGGCTTTGCCCTGTGCTCGCTTATGATGACTGCGGCATTCTCTATTGAGATCAATGCACAACAGGATACCGGCGCGTCCGCTGCTGCTACCAACAATCACAAATGGGATCAAAGTTTTCCTCTGGAAGAACAACCTAACTTTGAAGGGGGGATGGATGCATTTCACCGATATGTGGCCGAAACCCTACAATATCCCCTGGAGGCCAGGCAGCAGAAGGTAGAAGGAATGGTGGAAATCCAGTTTGTAGTAGAAAAGGACGGATCATTGTCCAATGTGTCCGCGATCAATGGCATCGGCGCCGGCTGCGACGAGGAAGCGGAAAGGGTAATCAGGCAAGCTCCCCGCTTCAATCCGGGCAAACAACGTGGCAATCCTGTAAGGGTTCGGATGGTATTACCGATTGTATTTGCCCTCAACTCACAGGACCAGGGCAGTGTTCCGTCAGGAGCTGTTCAGGTCCGGGAAGTGGAGCAAAGAAATGGTTCATTACGGGTGGATGCCAGCTATTCCGACGGCATGTGGACTGGCCTGGTTCAGGATCCGCAGGGTAATGAGCTACCGGGTGCATCACTGGTGGTGGCCGGTACTCACAGAGGATCCGTGACCGACATTCATGGCAAATTTTCTATAAAGGCCAGTCCCTCCGAAAATGTTATGGTCAGTTTCGTCGGGTATGACAGTGTGAAGTTGGAAGTGCAGTAATTTCGGCTGAAGCCCCCGATTGGAGTATTCGATTTTCAGGAATGGGCTAAAGCCCCATTCCAATTGAAAGTAATTAGCAAAGCATACTGCCATTTTTGACGGGCGGGTAGGGCCTGCTGCAAACTATTCCTCCAGAGCCGGCAGCAAATGTTCCCAAATTAAATTGAGTTCTGCCTGCATATTGGAAATATTGGCAGTGGTTACGATTACCGCATTTTTCTCGGGAAGTATCAGAATAAATTGCCCGTCGCGGCCGTCTGCCCGGTAGGAGTTGTGCCGGCTGCGCCACAACTGATAACCATAGCCCTGCAACCAGTCAGAGTCCTTTGCTTTCACCTTCAGGTTTTCCCTTTTCACGCCTGCCGGAAGAGAGCGGACTTGTTTTGATGTCGCCTCCTCAAACCAGGATTCTGCCAGGAGCTGTTTGCCCTTCCATTCGCCTTTTTGCAGGTAAAGAAGTCCCAATTTGGCCATGTCTTCTGTCTTCACCTTTAGTCCCCAGCCTCCGATGGCGATGCCCTGAGGACTTTCGTCCCAGGTAGCTCCGGTGATTCCCAGTGGTTTGAAGAGCCTGGACTGCAGGTAGTCCACAAGCCGCTCTCCGCTCGCTTTGGTAAGAATCGCCGATAGCATGTAGGTGGCCAGACTATTGTAAACAAACTGCTTGCCCGGCTTGTGGGGAATCGGAAAGGCTAAAAATGCCTCTGCCCAATCCGAATCGGCACGTTCCCGCAGAATACCTGTAGGATCCACATCGTGACCTACGCTCATGGTAAGCAAATGCCTGATTTCCAATGCCTGAAGGTTTGGGCTGATTTCTCTGGGTAATTTATCAGGAAAAAAGGAAATGACTTTATCGGAAATACTTAGTAGTCCCTCCTGAACGGCAAAACCGATGGCGGTAGCCGTAAAAGTCTTGCTAACTGAAAACATGACATGGGACTTATTGGCTGCGTTGTCTCCCAGCCAGTGTTCGAATACCACTTTACCATTTCTAAGGATCATCAGGCTGTGAAGGTCCTGCTCATGTGATTTAACCGCTTCAAGGTATTCCTCTATGGCAGCAGGATCGACATTTTCGTTTTCAGGGTCGCTTCTTGGCAAAGCATTGACGATGGTATTGAAATCGACCAGTTCAATACCATTCCGGGCGATCGCTTCTTTTACCTTTTCGCTGATCCAGGTGTCGGTAACACCCTGTCTGTCCCCGGCCACCTGCTCATAACCGATATGGCCTACTCCCTGCATTTCCAGATTATCATAGGCAGGATGATCGACAAATTGGTAGGCCTTTCCGTCCTCCAGATTTTCAAGCATCCGGATAAAGGAGGCTTCCTTTTGTGCGGAAGATTCCTTTGGACCTTCATAGCTGGCTCTGTCTATACCTGATGCTTGCATCAAATTCCCATCGATCAGCATAAGGCCGTACTCATCTGCTAATCCTGCGACCATCTTAGCTACCTCCGGATGAAAACCGGTCGAGCCCATATGTCCGGAGAGGTGATTGATTTGAGGAACATGCTTCAGGGCCACTTCTATCTGAGCACGGAATTCCTGCTCCACCTCTTCTAGCTTCCAGGCATTATCCATAACAGCCAGTCCGGGATAATTCGGGTTAGGTCGTATCATAGGAAGTAAATACCCGTCATCATCCGTCAGACTGGGACAATTACTCAGCGGTCTCCATTTGACACCATCCCATTCACTGGTAATGGCCAGGTGAAGTCCCACCTCTACTCCGGTATTCTCCCTTAATAGTTGGGCAGCTTCGGGAAACCAGGGAGCTACAGCCATCACTTCTATGGAGGTTTCAATGCCATTGACAAAAGTTTCAATGCTGGCAAGATTGGCCGAGCGGGACGAACCCATATCGTCCCCCCTGACAATCAGTCTGGGCCCTTGTCCTTCCTGGCCGTAGGAAACAAAGGTTAGGAATGTTAAAAACAGAATAGGTATCGACTTGTAGGAAAGGCGCATGAGTCAGGTTTTTTGGAAAGTGGAAAAATAACAATTTTTTGTTATCATTCTTATGAATTGTTAAGGAACTTAAGCGCATCTACCTACATTACGTATCCAATTTTAATAAAAAAGGTACTTTAATAAGAATAGTGAATGCTTTTTAATGACTTATCCTTCTTTGTGCAATCCTGGTAATAGAAAGGTCCGCCTTAAGATAATTTAGCCAAAAGGTTGATTGGGCTATATATTGGTAAATAGGGAGAAGATAACCGGAGAAACTCCTTGTCTAATGTTACTATTGCATCCATTTCATTTTCCAGGGCAATAAAATAATGAATGGCATCTTCAATGTCTTGTTGATCCGATTTCAAGGCATTCAAAACTGTTTTTCTGCTCCCTTGTAAAAGTTGAAATTTCAAGATAACCATCTCTAATATACCCTTAGTGACTACAAGCCCTTTTGCTCTGGTCAGATAATAGGAACAAATCTGAAGAATGGAAAGCGTTACAAACCCTTCAATTTTTTTATCATCAACCAAGTCAAACAACTTTTCTATCTTTTCTGGCTGGGAATTGCGCTCCAGAAAAAAATCCAAAAGAACATTTGCATCAAACAGGATTCTGTTCATCGTATTCTTTTGATTTTGCTTTGAAATATTCCCTTTTAAAATCAAAATCAGTTGGAAAATCAACCTTGGATTTTGGCAGAGTTTTCACAAATTCCACAAGAGACATTTCTTTGGGCAACTTGGATGGTTGTTTTAATAATTGCTCAAAATGCTCCTCAACCAGATTGGAGATACTGGTCCCCTTAAGATCTGCGAATTTTTTCATTTTCTGAATCAAGTCTTCCTTAACCGTAATATTTAGTCGCTTTTTCATGGGCATTTATTCCTACAATTATGCGCATAAATTTAGTGAATACGCATGATAAAGTCAACAACTCCTATTTTGCATGCCCAATCCTTATATCGCATTTCGGCGATTCTGACCAGAAAAAGAATTTCTCCACTTTTAGATGTAGGAAGGTTTTTGATAATAGCTGGAGTTTTGGTTTTACTATCAGGAACTTATCCAGCTAATTCGAAATGCAAAATCACCAAAAACATCGATCAAGCTTTTAATATGTGGCCCGGTAGGCAATGTTGCCAAATAGGGGTCATGAATATTGAGGGGATAAATCTCGGATCCATTCACCATAATATTGGCACCCTGGAGTGGTTCAAAATCGCCGGCCAATCGATTGTCTTCCTTTAGGTAAACGATATGGCTGGAAAAATCATAATAATCAATATCGGATAGATCAAGTACTACATTTCCCTGGTTTACCATGATCAAATCACCTGGGGTCACCTCGCCACTATCAATGGTACACGAAGACAAAAGGGCTGAAAATAAAATGACTGTCCGGTACCTGATTTTCATTGTTATGGAATCTTAGGTTAAAATAACGTTTTCTTCTCACATTATGACAAAAAATTCCAAAAAAACCGAATTAAACGTGTCATTGACCTCTGAGGTTTCTCAAACGTCGGAGGTCTTCGACGTCGATGCATGCAATTGTTCCCAGATGATACAACTGTAAAAATAACTATTGAAAGTTTATTCTTAAATATTTAAGAGCCCATCTGTAAAAACCTTCGGGGTCCCAAAGACCTAAAAGGTTGGTTTCGTTGACATTTGGAAGTTTCCCTAACTTCGTCTTATATGAACATGTGTATGTGAGTTCGTATGTAAGGAAAAGGTGAAAAATAAGTAAGCAAAAAAGTTTTCACAACATATTTGATTTAGTAAAATGTAAAAACCCTCGAGGTTTTGAAAACCTCAAGAGTTACTGTCTAATTTTGATGTTTCTCGAGCACAGGTCTATGATTTCATAGAGCCGATTTGTTCTTGTCTCTGGTCTTTTAGCTTGTTGCAGCCAGTACAAGTAACTTTTCCTGTAGGATGGAGCAAAATTCTGATAATTGGCAAATGCTTCAGGATGCTTTTTGAAAGCTGCCTTCAGATCCTCGGGAATAATCCCTTTTTCTACATCGTCGAAACTATTCCAGCTGCCATTTTCTTTTGCAATTGCTATAGCTTTCATTCCACTTTCATGCATCAATCCCTCTGCAATGAGATTTTTAATGTAGGCTTTGTTGATGGTACTCCAACCGCTTTTGGGTTTACGCTGCGTAAAATATTGCTTGCGTTTGCCATTCCCGAGGCTGTAGGTGGTAGAATCGATCCATCCAAAGCACAATGCTACCATTACCGCTTCCTCCCACCGCATAGAGGGCATTTCGTGGTCAACTGTATAAAAAATCAGATAAACGCCGGCTACTTGGTCGTGATTCTTCTCCAGCCATTCCCTCCATTCTTTGGAATTCTGCAAGTATATTTCCCTAATTTCAAGCTTTTTCATCAAATAACCCTAAATCTTGTAATTACAAAAAACGTAAATCCAGATTAAATCAAATATTTAGCTCAACCTCTTCTTATAATATAAATTGAAAATAGGAATAATTTTGATTAAATTTAAAACGCACTATGGAAAAAAAGCAATATACAATCGAAATCAACGCTCCGGTGGAAAAGGTATTTGATACCATGCTGGGACTAAGCGATAAAAGCACCTATGAACAATGGACCGCCCTTTTCAATCCTACCTCGACTTTTGAAGGCAGCTGGGAAAAAGATCAGAAAATCCACTTTATAGGGACAGACGATAAAGGAAACCGGGGTGGTATGGTGGCCCGAATAGCCGAAAATATTCCGAACCAGTTTATTTCCATCCAGCATTACGGAATTTTGGACGGGGACAAGGAAATCACATCGGGCCCACAGGTGGAACAGTGGGCAGGAGGGCACGAAAATTACAGGTTTGAAGAAACCGGAGAAATAACCAGGGTGATTGTAGAAGTAGACGTCACGGATGACCATCTGGACTACTTTGACAGTACCTATCCCAAGGCTTTGGAAAAATTGAAGCAGATCGTAGAAGTTGATTAAATGCGGCGAAAACAGGGTGATTAATTTTGCCTCGTGCATGTTTGATCTAGGCCTCAATGTCTTCATTTACCAAATCAGGCAACCCCGTTAAAATTTGCTCCTGATTAAGACCTGCGGCAAGCAGATCCAATATATCAATTACTCTTATTCTCATATTCCTGATACATGGCCGCTCCCCACACCAATTGGGCTTGATGGTAATGCCTTGTTTCCAATCTTCCATTATCAGGTTCTTTTGGCATTATTTAATGAAATCATACTGAAATTTGGGAAGCGTTTGCCATATAAATTAACATTTGCTTCCGCTCAATGGTATTCGTTTTGATGACTCCTTAGTTTGGTGTGATTTCAATTTCAAAAGGAAATACCCGAGTTTGGATTCCACCTTTTACTCCCCTTAACATCTTTTCACATTATATAATTTTTCTACAGGCAACGTCTGCTTAAATTTTCCGGTTCCAACTTTTGAAAACCACACAAATCTTTGGAAGAGCAGTCAATCATATCGGGATGTGTCCGAAAAGAACACAGCGCACAAAGAGACCTTTTTGACAGGTACTATCGGTACAGCTATCATGTAGCCATGCGGTACCTGGCAAACCACCACGATACCGAAGATGTGCTATCGGTATCCTTTACCCGGATATTGAAAAACATTGATCAGTTTGAATACCGCGGGAAAGGGAGTCTTCAAAAATGGGTCATCACCGTCGTGATCAATGAGTCCATCCGGTTTCTGAAAGGCAAAAAAGCGCTATTGTTTCAGGAAGACGAAGAAGTCCTGAGCTTAAGTGTACCCATACTGGAAAGCAGTGAATTATTGGATATAGAGGAAGTCCAACAGGTATTACAGCAAATGCCCAAAGGCTACCGGACCGTTTTCAACTTGTTTGCCATAGAGGGGTATTCCCATAAGGAAATCGGAGAGATGCTGAAAATCAACGAAAACACGTCAAAATCACAGCTCAGCAAAGCAAGAGATTATATGATTAGAAAATTGAAATACAGAAACAGCCATGCCACTCAATAGTATAGATGAAATCATAAAAAGGGGCTTACTGGAAGCCGAAAGAAGAAATGACCAGGTGGTCAATGCGTCAAAATCAAGGGTTTGGAAAGGCATTACAAAACCCAAAAAGTCGAGGGCCTTGTATTGGGGACTGGTGACAGCGCTGGCGGCGGCGGTTACCCTCTTCCTGGTTGCTGTTTTCCTTTTCCTCAAGCTGGAGTCACAACAAAAAGAATTGAATGCGTTGCAGGCACTGGTACAGCAGGAAACCCCACCCAATGCCGCTGACGATGATTACTTAATAAACCAGAACATTTCCCAATACCTACGGGACAGGCAAAATGCAGGCTTGCCTGAGCCCGTTCCAGCGGCAAATAATAAAAATCCTCCGCCCAGGGTGCAGTCACCTGAATTGTCAATTTCTCCGATCGAAAAAGTCGAACAGCGCATCGGTATTCCCCTTCCAACTGTTGAACGGCCGGTTTTGGAACTCCAGTTGGGTACAGCCATGCCCAAACCGGTACTCCGGGAATTGAATACTGAAATGCTCCTGCCTGAAACGAAAGACAATCAAAATCTCATGGAAACGAAACCATTCAAGCTAAAAATCAGAATGGGCAGCAGCTATCCTGCCCAAGGTCAACCTCAAACGCTGGCCCTCAACTTAAAATTGTAAAAATAAAACCAAAAACTGTTATGAAATTCCAATCACTATTCCTGCTTACTTTCATTGGCCTGTTTTCATTTACTCTTGCCTTTTCCCAAGATACGGAAAGTTACAGAGACACCATATTCTACCAGGCTTCTGGTACACTGGATATGAAGATTCTGATAAAAGATTACCACCTTCTGGCGGAAGAAAGTCGATTTCAAGCCATCATGGAAGATTTCCAATTAAGGCTGAAGGAAATCGACCAGATGGTTCCCAGCACAGCCTACACCATCGAATACCGATTTCAAAAACAATTGGATATCCGGGACAGTGACAAAATAAAAAGCTTCGACATCAGTGCAGATAATAGGCTCTCAGAAAATCTCCAAAACAAGGCTTACATTCGGGATAATTCTGGAAGCTATGAGGTGATCATTGGATTTAACGATATCACGGAATTGATAAACCTGGACTTTTCCAAGATATTGACGGCCATCGCAGATAGCCTTCCGGAAAAGCACCGCTTTCTAAGGTATTTGGAATTCCGACCGGACCCTCAAACCGGAAATATCGTCCTAAAGGAAGACAGGCACACCGGATATTTTGATATGCTGAGCTTGCAGGCTGGCGTAGGTGCCAATGTGTATAGGGGTAATTTTCTAACCGATTTTTCCGGAGAAGTAGGCTTGCAACTGAACCATAAAGGCATCCTTAAAAACCAATTTTATATTTCCAACAACCTCATTTTTGCTTTCGATGCGGCAAACACGGCCATAATCAACAACTTCACCAATGTCGGATACAGGAGGAACTTCTCCAACCATAAAGACAAACCCAATTGGTTGGGGGTTGAGCTAGGAACCCTGACCAAAAGAAGCGGTGACATTTTCCAGCCCAATACCCATCGACTGGGGGTGAATTGGCAGGTGGGTAAACATATCACCGTATCGCCACAGCTTTATTTCAATGGATTTTTCAGGCAGGTAAGTCCCGGATTCAGGATCGGGATTGGATTGTAGGCCTGGATGATTGGTCAATAGGTATGCCCAAATAGGACAGACCATTCCAGTTTAAAAAAAAGTGGGAACCATTAAAGAACAACGCAATGAAACATTTCAGAATTATATTTTACTTAATTCTAACACCTACAACAACTATTGCACAGGGTATTGAAGGGAATAAGGTCTCTTCAATTGAAGGAATAGTTGGTGAACTTCTCGATCAAATAACAATCGAAAAAGGAGAAAAAATGGATACCTCTGCCGTGAGAAATTTATTTCATCCCTCGGCGATACTAACAGTCGCAGACTCTTCCAATGCCGAAACTGTATCAATCAATGACTTCTTAATTCTTTTAAAGGATCCTTATTATGAAGAGGGATATCTTGAAAAAGAAATTAATAAAGTCGTTGATGAGTATAATGGAATAGCTCAGGTATTTCAAAGCTTTTATGGTAGAGACTCTGAAGGATTAGAAGAAAGAGGAATAAACAGTTATCAACTGGCCTATTTTCAAAACCGCTGGTGGATTGTAAGTCTCCTTTGGACCATTGAATCTGAATCTTTAAAAATACCTTCTAAATACATGGGGAAATAAACTATTTTCCTTTTCAGACTGACTAACCTTGAGAAAAAATAAATTCTACCCTTTGATGACAAAATTTTACCTTATTCTTCTTCTAACAGGCTGGCATTTTGGTTCTGCTGAGTGTAATGCCCAGGAAAACTACCTGAACTACCATTTGAAAGTTGTTGCATGTGAACAGCTAATTGTTAAAGGAAAGAATGCTTCCGCAATTGAAAAACCAACAGGACTGAATTTGTATTTGCCTAAAGGATGGCAGAAAGGGAAAATAAAAATTGAAGAAAAATAAATAGTTGCCGAACCTGGTATAAGGTTAATGTCACTGTAATTTAATGGCAGGTTAGTTATTATATGCCAAACTACCAGAAGATCTGTTGGCCTGTTCAACCTAAATAATTGAGGAATAGCCCAAAATTATATATTATTGAAACATATTTGTATACCTAGATGGTAATTTCTATTCAACCTTCAATTCACACATTTTAACATGGAACTTTCACAAGAACAAACAGAACCCTTATTGAGTACCTTGAAAAACCGCTTTGAGAAATATAGGCACCGCCACAAAGGCCTTGAATGGAAGCCTGTTGAAGAAAAACTGCTGAACGATCCCGAAAAACTTCGGTCTTTGCTACTAATGGAGGAAACGGGAGGGGAACCTGATGTGGTCAGCATTACCGAGAAAGCAGATCAATTTGTGTTTATTGATTGCTCCCCAGAAAGTCCTAAAGGTAGAAGAAGCCTTTGTTACGACTCCGAAGCTCTGGAGTCACGCAAAACGTACAAGCCCAAAAACAGTGCGCAGGGAATGGCCGCTGAAATGGGCATTGCGCTCCTTTCTGAAGAGCAATACCTGGCCCTGCAACAGTTTGGAAAATTTGATACCAAAACCTCAAGTTGGGTAAAAACGCCGGATGCTATCCGAGAATTAGGAGGTGCCATCTTTGGGGATTGGCGATTTGGCAGGGTATTCATCTACCACAATGGAGCTGAATCCTACTATGGAGCCAGGGGATTCCGCGGGGTTTTGAAGGTTTGATCCACCTTAAAATGAATACTGATTTTATTTTTTAAACCCTTCTTACAATAATTGATTTTCTCAATGTAGAGAATGGTCTGGCGTTCCTGCGACTTTGGTATGGTAAACTCCATGCAGCTTACGGTTCTCTAAATGTAAAAAAATGTAAACAAAACTTGACTTTTGTAAAGTTTTATTTACTTTTGTAAAGTACACTTTACATAAAATTATGAAGACAATGAAACTCGAACGAAACAAAAGAATAAAAAAATTAGCCGTATGGACCTGGACCTGGGTAGCTACGATGGCTATTGCCACATTTGGTCCTGAATTTATCTGGGACCATCATCCATTTCTGACACCTTTTGCGATCATTGTCAACTTCGCAAATGGCATCTTAATGATACTGGCCAACCGGGACCTGTTCAATCATTTTGATGAGCTGGAGAAAAAAATTCATCTCGAATCACTCGGCATCACACTGGGTCTGGCTGTCATTTTTGGGATGTCCTATTCCCTACTGGACACCACCAATTTGATCAGGCAGGATGCGGAAATCAGCATCCTGGTCATGTTTATCGGACTTACTTACCTGACTTCCACATTGATAAATAGCCGCCGTTATCGATGAAAAATAAAATCAGAGAACTGCGAACCGCAGGAAACATGACTCAGGAGGATCTGGCTGAAATTATCGGTGTGTCCCGGCAAACCATCAATGCGATCGAAAAGGGAAAGTTTGATCCCAGCCTCCCCACGGCTTTTAAGATGTCTAAGCTGTTTAAACTTCCCATTGAACAGATGTTTTTTTTCGATGAATAAAGCAATTTGGTCCAATGCAGCCAGCATGAACCTGACCGAAGCTGTAGCATTTGAATTGGTATACAATACCTTTTTTCTGGTTTTTTCTATCTTGCCGACTTTCCTGTTGGGAAGATTATCGCCGTCACCGTACATGAAAAAAAATCATACCAGTTGGCGTACACTGCTGTCCCGGACAGTTGGGAATTGTTTGTCCAAAGGTTTCGAAAAAGAAAAAACAGAATAAAGGTTCCTTCGATTTCCTCCATCATCATGGAATCGATCGTTTAGTCCAGCTACAGCAAGCTTGCCGAATCACTTCAAAAAGCTGACCTTCATATACAACCCCCTCTTGGCAAAATTGGCAAGATGGATTGGGATGCTTACGAACGTCTTTACGAAATCGGAAAAAATCACACGCTAGAATTATTGTCGCCCGAGGTAATCAGTAGATTGCTTCCGCTTGCATCGAGGGAAAAATAAGCGGCGCAGATGCCGCTAAGTACAATATCAATGCCAGACAGACTGGTCCGAAACACCAGCTCTGCCAGTCATGCAAAAAACCCTGGCAATCAGTACAGGAAAGTGATTTTTTTGTAAACTTAAACGTATTTTTAATATCAATCCGATTCCCATTTGATGTCAGCTGAAAAGAATCAGGCCCGAAAGCCATAAACATCCTGATACCTACTACAAATCAAAATTAATTGTGACCCCGCTCAGGTTTTAAAACTATAAAGTATGTTAAAAAACTTTATTCTTAATAAAATTATTAGGACATTAGTATTGTATTTATTTTAGAGTTATACCATACAATATCATGCACAAAAATCTAATTTTATTACTTTTCCTGGGATGCTTTATGGTGACGTTACAATCCTCAGCGCAGATAAGGCTCGAAATCTATGGTGGTCCTTCTATATCCTATTTGGATTTTGAAACCATCCCTTCCAATGCCCAGGCCCAAAACGAACCCTATAACAGATTGAGTTATCACCTTGGTCTGGGGGCATTGACCAGGCTATCAGACCATTGGCAGCTTGTCACTCAGGCGGAAATCTTTGTAAGGTCCATGGCTGTAAAAAATCCAGGTGAATTCGGGTCTGGGGGATTCACCTATTTGGGACCTGCTAACTATGAAATGCCCACCTTTGCTTTGGGAGCCAGGTACAATATCGAAAAAGAAAAATATGGCTTCTTCCTACAGCCTACAGTGGGCTTCACCCTGCTTCCGAATGAAATCAGAAATCCAGGCACGGCGTTTAGCGATATAAACCCAAACTTTAACCGGGAGGTAACCCAGGTCAATCCCTATGGATTGGGGCTCAGACTGGAAGCTGGCATAAAACGGTATACTAAAAACAAGAATTACTTTATGGTAGGGATCAGGCACCAGCAGGGTTTACGAGTGACGGATGAAATGACACAAACTACATCCAGGACCGGTCAACCGGAAGTAAGTGTATTTGGCAGCAGCAGGAGTTCATATACCGGAATGTTTATAGGTTTTGGGTTGAATACAGATAATTGGCGAAAATAAGCTTGATCCCAAAAAACCCGCTCGTAAGGCCATCGGCTCCCCGGGGCGATTGCTACACCATTTGTTTGAGAAACAGCCATGATCTTGAAAAAAAAATAATATTCGGAGCATTTTTAAATTACAGGTAAGCAAGGTTTAGCCATCATTTTTCGGAGAAATTCCGGATCAAATAGATCCTGCTTTAATTTTCTGCCGGTTTCAGGAAAAACCGAAAAAAATTACGCTTTATTTCAAAAAAAGCAGTTACAAATCCGCTTCCGGATGCGACCATTTCATATCAGTGAATCATTCAGGACATTGAGATAGATTTGCTTAACGCCAAACAATCGGTGATAAATGTCAACCTTTCAGTAAAAAATTAGCAGATTGGAGGGAAACATGTACAGAGGATATCATGTTTGTTATAAACGATCATAGAAATTTTGCGAGTCAATGATGACATACAAACATATGCGTATTGAAAATGTAACCTACAGGGGTGTATTGACTTTACTTTTTGGCTCACTGTGTATCATTTCCTGTGAGACCGCGGATACCGGTACAGGAATGGACGATCCCGGACTTCCGGGAAGCACAGGAAGTACCTTTGCATGTACTGAATTCTCCTACTCAGATACCCTATATTTTATCAATGAGCAGACCGAACAGCTTATCAATCCGCAGACCGAATTGGCGGGAACCTATTCCGCTTCGCCGGAGGGATTGGACATTGATCCGCTCAGCGGAGCCATCGATATCAATGCCAGTGAAACGGGACTGAAATACCAAATTTCATTCAGTCCTGATAACGGGGCTCCATCCTGCCCGGTATTTTTAACCATCGGAGGAATCAATTACCTGGATCAGGTATACGTGCTGGACCAGGGCGAAACACAGGCAATTCCGGTATATAACGGCGTCCCTTCCGCTGCCATTCCCTGTGAGGATGATGACGATGATGATGACGATGACGATGACGATGATGATGATGATGACGATGATGATGATTGCCGTTTTGATGCCGATGGACCTGATGGTCAGAATCTGGCAGATGCAGGTGTGGCAATCAATGCATCAACCGGTACCATAGACCTGGAAACCACCCTGAATAACGGAGCACTAGGCTCCTCCCCTGCCAACGGTACATTTTCTGATTTTAGCCTGTATTACCGGTTAAATGACCCCAGTATGGGCGCATTAAACCGTATCGGTCTTCGCGTTTATTATTTTGAAACAACAGCTGATGTACCCCAAAGCCTGCTCGATGAAATTGAAACCAAGAGAAATCAGATTTTGGGAACCCAGGCTACGGGACAGCATCTGAGAACAAGCAATGACAACCCAAGGGTAAGACCGCGCCCACCCTATTTGGTAATTGTCTCCAGATTGCGGTAATTTAAGGGAATCGATCGTTTCCCTGATACCACTCCATGTTTGCCATACTTCTTTCTATTCTGTTTTTACAAAGCCCATCGCTCCAGGATCCATTGGAATCGGAACCCGTTAAAATATACGAGAAAGGGCTGAAGCTGTATTTTGCGGAAAACCCTACCAAAAAAACAGATAGCCTGGCCATGGCCTATTTCAATCGTCTTTTGACTGCTGATAGTTTAGCGCAGGTATTGACGAGGGAGCAATTGCTGAACGTCCATGAAAAATTGGGAAACCTATACCTGATGGCTGAAGCAGACCAAAAAGCCATTGCCTCCTACAGGAAAGCCATTTCAATGAACAGGTTTCCCGCCCTGGAGGACTCCCTTTTTTTCAGTGCCAATCTGTTTTTGGGAGAAGCCTACTACAAACAAAGCAAACCAGATAGTGCCATACATTTTTTGAAAAGAGCGGAGCACATTCTCGACCTGAAAAAATCCAGAAATGAAGGCTCCAGATTGTTTAATTCTATGGGCGTGTACTATTATGAGACAGGAAATTTTTCCCAGTCGATCAACTATTTCACCAAGGCAAAAGACCTCGTGATTGGCGCCCGGAAAGCCACCAAACTGGACACCTACTATCAGTACGCTTTTTATTCCTTTACGTCCAATATTGCTACAGCTTTGGTCAGACTCAATCAGCTGGACAGTGCCGAAAGGATGTTTAAGGACCTGTTGGAGCTGGAAATCAATCCGGAAAAGATTCATCTGGCTCTGGTGGACCTCTACCTGGAAAAAGGCTCGCCCGATGAGGCCGGGAAATTTCTAAATAAAATCAGTACTCAGAACACCATTTCCTCCATTGGATACGCCAATCAACTGGCTGAAATTCATTTTCAGAAAAGAAATTTTGAGAAAGCTGAGGAGGGTCTTCGGAAACTAATTGCGAGCTATCAGGCAGATAAGACTGATTTTCTGGAAGGAAACCGAAATTTCAAACTTGGATTTTCACATCAGTTGCTGGGAAAAGTACTGTTGGAACAACAGCAATACCAAAATGCACTCCATCATTTTCAATACGCTATCCTTCATTTCGATCCCGGCTTTTCAGATTTGAACCCCCTTACCAATCCCAACGATCACGGGATGGGATTTGCTGCTTATTCATTGTTTGAAACGTTAATACTTAAGGCCAATGCCCTGCTTTCTCTTGCAGACAAGGACAATCAACACACCTTCTGGCAGGCAGCCATAGATACCTACAATGAGGCCTTTAATAAGGTTTTTTATCTGAACGCCTTCTATGACAATGATCAGGCACGAATCTTTTTGGGAGAGTCGATCCTGCCTGCATACCAGCGGGCAGTAGACCAGGTACTTTCTGCTTACCGACAAAACACGCATCAAAAGGAGCTTCTGGAGCAGGCGTTTCTTTGGGCGGAAGGCAGCAAATCTATCAGCCTGCTTGCAAGGCAACAGGAAGGCCAGCTTAAAGCTGAAATTGGAATTCCGGAGACCTTGCTGGAAAAGGAACGTCGATTAAACTTTGAGATGGCCAATTTGATCCAGAAGATTAACGATTCGGAGGACAGTATGATGAGCAAAACTTTGCAACAGAAGTTGCTCGACATTCGGCTGGCACGGTCACGGCTGCATCACGAGTTCAATGATATTCCGGAATACCTGCTTGCAAAAAGCCGCAGTAGAATAGAAAGCTTACAGGAACTACAGGAAAACCTGCTGTCCGAAGGGATACTCCTGGTTTCTCTTTTCGAAACAGATACCGAACTGCACTTATTCTACGTCAACAAAAACAGTCTGGAAATTGAAAGTCTACCGATCAACAAGACGCTGAAGGAGAAGGTAATGAATGTTAAGCTTGCACTGCTCAATGCGGAATGGGGTGAAAATTTTCAGCAGAGGGTTTTGTCCCAGGAAATTTTCCGCGAGGTTTTTGCAAGTAAATGGGATAAAATCAATGCCTATGAGGAATTGCTCATTATTCCCCATGGTATCTGGCGGGATTTTCCTTTTGATATATTGGTAGACCATGCTGGTAACTATTTGATCGAAAATTTAGCAATAGGCTATCAGTTCTCAGCCCATTTTATGGACGGTTCGGCTATGCAGTTGCCTGGTCTGGAAAATACCCTTGCCATGGCCCCATATACCCATGGTACTGGAAATGAGCAGTTTGTCGAATTACCCTACTCCTTAGAAGAAATCGAAAGCCTGCCTGGCAATAAACTGGTCGGGAAAGAAGCCACCAAATCCAGGTTTTTAGCTGCTATGGGAGACCACAGCATCCTGCACCTCGCCACGCATGCCCAGGCTTTTCTGGAAAACCCATACCGGAGTTTTGTTGCCTTCTACCCGGACAGCACAGACTTCAGGCTTTATCTCGAAGAATTGCAATACAAACGCTTTGAAAAAACGGCCCTGGTATACCTGAGTGCCTGTGAAACCAACTACGGGCAGGTAAGCGCAAGCGAAGGGGTATTGGGTATCAGCAGGGCATTTGCCTATGCAGGCTGCCCCAATATCATCACCTCACTTTGGAAAATGGAAGACATGGTCTCTGCCTTTATCAGCGCAAGATTTTACCATCACCTGGACAATGGATATACGGTAGCGAAGTCCCTGCAACTCGCCAAAACAGACTTGCTGGTGGCACCGGAAATGTCACAATTCCGTCATCCCAAATACTGGGCACCTCTTGTTTATATCGGAAATCCCGTTGGGTTAGAAAAAAATTTTTCCTGGAAGTACATCATCATTTTTGCATGTCTGCTGACAGGATACCTCGTCATACGGGTCTTCAACCAAAAAACCCTCCCTTTGGTCAAAGGAGGGTAGAATGGTTAAAAAGCAAAGCTGAAAAAGAATCATCTCAACTCAACTTCTATTTCGGAGGAAGCCTCTATGCGACTAACAATTTTTGAAAACATGGCCCTGTTTGAGTTGTTACTTATCCGAATAATACCTTCTTCTGATTCCGCCTCTTCAAATTCGGATTTGCTAATGTTGCTGAACCAAAGGTGACTGTTTAATTCAAGCAAAACAAGCGGATTATTTACCCGGTCAATCCTGAAATAGTCATCGTCATTCTCTGCTTCTATTTCTACCTCAAAATCAATTTCATCTCCATAATATTCAAAAACAAACTGATAGGGATTTCCCTCATTATTTGCATATGTCCCTTCCAGATAAATCGACGGTTCACTTCTGTAATCAATCAGGTCTAACTCCAGTTCAATCTCCTCATATTCCCCCTCCGGAATATTGAAGAAAAAGTCTCTGGATTCATCAAACTGGTCAAAAGTCACCTTGAGGATCTCATCAAATTCCACCTCGTGTTCCTTTTCGAATTCACCATTTTCATCCCTTCCTTCCATTTCCAATTCCAGTTCCCTGATTTGGATAAATCCTTCCGTTATCTCCAAATCAGTGTTTAGGCTTCGTGCATTTGGTTGGGATGATGAGGCGGAACCTAAAACGAATGCCAGACCCATTCTGCCTTCTCCCGTCCCGGGGATCATGCTGGCTTCATCCTGACAGCCCACCATGATCCCAAGTCCTGCCAACAATGCGGTTTTAATACAATACTTCTTAACGTTTAACATTTTGATAAATTGGTTTGTGTTCAATTTTACTTTATAGTCGTACTGCCAGTACAAAATGTAATCCGCTTACCGGCTTTTTTTCAATTTTAATAAAAATATTTTCGCCTGGTCCCATTTTCCAAAGGCATCGTGGTACAAATGGTGGGGATCGTCCCGCATCTTCGCCACCAATTCTAAGGCACGGCCATGGGCTCCGGTCTGCAGGTAGGCCAAAGCTGCATAAAAATCTGTTTCCTGCTCAAAAAGTGTTTTGTCCGTCGTTTCATTCATTAAGCGGATCCGATCAAAAAACTCAATGGCTCTGGCATAAGACCCTTTTTTATAAGCAGCGAGTCCTGCAAGAAAATAGGCTTTCTGACTCGCTACAGCCGGATTTTCTACCCATTCCAATAGCTTCTCCCAGTCCTCCGCCTGATAATAGCGTTCTGCAGCCGAATCACCCATCTGCTCTGAACGCTGCACCGGGAGCCTATATTCCAGAAAATGGGAATTGGCTATTTTTGTCGAATGTAATTGAAGCATACCCAAACCTGCAAAAGCCAATATCAGTAGCAAAGAGGCTGCCCACCTGAACCAACTCCTTCGGAAGACAGACTGTGCCTCAGGCACACTTGCACTCGCATCTTTTGCCATGAAATCCCTGTGCACAGCCCTGATTTCCTGCCTGAGACCAATTTCTCTTATCCCGCTAAGGGTCAATCTTAAGGTTTCCAATTGCTCCCTGAGCGTCCCATCAGACTTTAGCTGTGTTTCGAGCTGTATTTTCTCCTTTTCGCCCAGTCGCCCATGGAGGTAATCTTCCAATAGCTCCAATGTATTCTGATCAGCCATACTTCAATGCATCTTTGATATTTTGATACAATACAGGATTCCCATTTACTTTTTCAATAAGCTTTTTCAGGCACTTGTATTTTTGATTTCTTACCACCTGTTCATTGGCAAAATCTTCTTCAACCATGATCTCCTTCATGCTGTATTGCTTGTAATAGTACAGCAACAAGATCCGCTTGCACCTGCCTCCCAGACCTTCAAATAAGCCAGCTATCAGGTCAAAGTTTTCCTTCCTGGCTATTTTTACATTGATCCCATCCGTGGCACCTTCGCTTTCTGCTGCATAAATCTCCTCCCTCCTCGAAGCACTTTTCCTTTTTCTGATCTCCGAAATCCATAAATTTCTGGCTATGGCAAATAAATAAGATTTCAAACTAGCTTCTGCGCGAAACTTGTTTTCCTGAATAGCCTTTATTGCCACCAATAATGCCTCCTGAAATATGTCTTCTGCATCGAATTCATCACCACTGTTTGAAATGATGTACTGAGATATACTGCGATAATAGTTGTAATACAGAAAAGAGATCGGTTTATTCAGGTTTTTATTTAAACCAATATCTCGAAGGGCTTTACCATCATCATAGTCCTTTTCAAACTCCATCTAAGCGTAATTAGTAGTCGGTACGGAAAGGGGAAAAGTAATCCAAAAAACTTACTTTTGTGAAAATTTGTTTTAAAATACATAAAATTTAGCGATGGATACAAAAAAAGAGGGACAAAATGAATCCGGGGACCATTATCTCAAAAACTCTTAAAAACCGGTAGGAACGATATTTCAATCTCCGGAATGGTATCCAAACCTGTAGATCTTTCCATCAAAACCACAGAGATAAAGTTCCTGGTGTTCGTCCAATCCGAATGAAGAGACGGGAAAAGAAGCCTGGGCCAGCTCAATAATTTCAGGCTCGTTTACCGTAGAAAAATCCAGTGCCCATACCCTACCGGAAACAAAATCGGCATAAACATATTTTCGTTCCAATTCTGAAATGGAACCCGCCCTGTAAACATAGCCACCTGTAACGGACGCATTCCCTTCACTGTGTGCATAGGCCGATAAAGGCAAGATCAGACCCTCTTTATCGCAGTCCGATTCCGGGTTAAAACATTCAAAACCTTCCATGGTATTCCACCCGTAATTCCCGCCATTTTCAATCCAATTTATTTCCTCAAAACGGTTTTGTCCTACATCTGCCGCCCAAAGTGTCCCCGTCTCCCTGTCAAAACTAAACTTCCACACATTTCTGAGACCATAAGCAAAAATTTCTTCCCTGTACCCTTCAACATTGCCTGCAAAGGGGTTAGACTCCGGGATGGCGTAATTCATTCCGGCTTCAGCACCATTTACATCGATCCGCAGGATAGACCCCAACACGGTTTCGAGATTTTGTCCGTTACCCTGCGGATCGCCTCCCGATCCCCCGTCGCCAACGGCTATATAAAGGTAACCATCAGGTCCGAAAGCCAACTGCCCCCCGTTGTGATTGGTATAGGGCTGCTCAATTTCCATTAAAATCAGTTCACTTCCTGCATCTGCCTGGTCCGGATCGGAATCTGAGACACTAAACCTGGAAATGATGGTTCTTGAGGGATTTGGCGCTGTGTAATTGACATAAAAAAAACCATTGTCGACATAATCAGGATGGAAGGCGAGTCCAAGCAGACCTTCTTCATTGCCCTCATCTTTTACAATGTCTTGCAGGTCAAGAAATAGCTGAGCTTCGTCCGTCTGCCCTGCATTTTCAAACACCATAATCCTGCCTCGCTGCTCCACCACAAACAGCCTGTCCGAAGCATCCCCTGCATGCTGAAGGTCCACTGGCCTGGTGAAGGTGAGATTGGGAAATGCATCTATCAGTTGAATGTCATCACTCTCCGCAGGCTCGTCTGCCGGTTCCTCCCGGAAGCAACTGCTCAATACCAAAAGACAAACCAGAATTAAAAGACTACAGTTGGATTTATAAAACATCATTATACGGATAGTTTTTGGCTTTAGCCGGTTGTGGAGCATCAAAAAGCAACAAATAATATGCCATACCTAATTGGCGCAGTCCACCTGTGTACTACACATCTGAAGTATGTTGGAAAGAAGATTAAATAAAATGATATCCCTCATTGTACCTGGCCTGCATGAAGCAGACAATCTCAGACGGCTGCTTCCACACCTGATGACCTGTAGTAATAACTACGCGTTAGTACTGGTTATTTTTCTGCCTCCAGGGCAACAGGCACATCATCCCAAAGCACGGCCACTTTCCCTCTGGTGCGCATATCCTCAATAAACGCTATGGCCTTCGGTAAATCTCTGAAAGAAAACGACTTCTCAATATGAACTTTAATGCTTCCCTTTTGAATGAGGCTGCCAAGCACTTTCAAATCACTGGTATTGGCTTTGGCGGTAAATTGGGCCAGAGGATAACTGCGAAAGACATTTTCCAATAACAATCGGACCATATGACCCATGCTGGTAAACCCGACAACTACACCCCGGCGCCCCATGCGCCGAAAATCCTTGTGCCTCAGGTTGCCATGGTTGTCAATGACGAGATCATATTTTGCTTTATGGGCATGAATGTTTTCGCTGTCGTATGGAATTACCTGATCGGCTCCCATTCTCTGTACAAATTCGATATTTTTACTGGAGCAGACCGCTGTCACCCTCGCACCATAGGCTTTGGCTATTTGAATCGTGAGGTGGCCTACTCCTCCTGAGGCTCCGTTGATCAGGACGGTGTCACCTTTCTTGATGTTACCATGCACGAGAAGTGCCTGCAGGGCCGTTAATCCGGCAATAGGCGCACAGGCCATCTCTGAAAATGCCACACCTTCCGGCATTGGGGCGCAGACATCAGGTGGCACGGCGATGTATGCGGCAAATGCGCCTCCATTAATGCTTTCTCCGAATACCTTTTCACCCACTTTAAATGCCTTGACCTGGGTGCCGGTTTGGACGACAATACCTGCAAAGTCTGCACCGGGAATTCTATCTTTGGGTTTGAACAAACCAAACGCGAAACGGGCAAAAAATGGTTTACCCCTGAGTATGTGCCAGTCTGCCGGATTAACTGAATTGGCCATTACCTGCACCAATATCTGGTCATCCTTTATCAGGGGTTTATCCAGCTCTTCCAATTGAAGAACCTCCGGACCGCCATACTGAGTTCTGGTAAAAGCTTTCATCAGAAATTGTACTTTCGCTTTTGCGATGGGATAAAACTCCAAAAGGATTTGGTTGGTGAATATACCGAATTTGGCATCAATAACGGGTAGGTTTGGTACAAAATTTTAAGCCTTCCATGCCAAATATCTGTCTGGCTTCCTGCTTACCGATACCCCCCCAGCTAAACCAATCCGGATTTTCTCCCGCTACCGGTCCAAAAAAAAATGCCGACCTCAAGGAAAGAGGCCGGCATCATCAAATTGAACGGATAAACATCATTACACGCGGTCCAATATCCGTTTTCATTTCATTGCCATGGTTTCATCTTCCTGATAAAATACCCGCCATATCTTTCCGCTCACGGAATCGGAGATCAGAACTGTACCATCCGGAGCCTGTGCCAGGCCTGTGGGACGGTGCTTTGCATCACTGGGAGCCTCTATGGTCTCCACACCCGCAAAACCTTCCGCAAAGGCTTCATGCGTTCCCGTTGGCGATCCGTTTTCAAAAGGCACTGCAGCTACAAAATAACCTTTCTGCTCCAAAGGAGCTCTGTTCCAGGATCCGTGAAATGCCACCAGGGCTGTTCCCTTGTAGCTTTCCGGCAGTTGATCACCAGTGTAAAACAAAAGGTCGTTTGGAGCCCAGTGAGCAGGAAATGTCATTACCGGAGCTTCCGTGCCCTCGCAGCGCTCTGCCCGTTGCCGGTCTCCACCGTATTCAGGAGCGGTTAACCGCTTCTCCTGCGAAGGATCATAATAACAATACGGCCATCCGAAATCGGCCCCGTCACTCAACCGAAACATTTCCTCGGCGGGTTGTTCCGCACTTTCTTCTTCGGTATACATTTCCGGAAAGAGTGCGTGCAACATGTCACGTCCGTGTTGAACAACATAAACATGCCCGTCTGCTGCATTATAGTCCAGCGCGACCGCATTCCTTATGCCTGTAGAATACCTGTATCCATCTTCAAGTTGCGTTTGACCCACTTGCTCCGCATCGAAGCGCCAAACACCTCCATGTCTCTCCAATAGGGGACAGGGATCCATGGCAGGGGAACCTTTCGTGCGGTCCTGCTCCTGGCAGGCGTTTGATGGAGCTCCAACATTTACGTACATGTGACCTTGTTCATCGAATGTAAATGGCTTTACCGCGTGAGAAGTCTGAACTGGCAGACCTGATACGATGGTATCGGGCGCCGCCGCATTGTCTGGTATCAGATTATCTCCTGAAAACGTAAACCGAAACACTGTGCTGTCGTTTGAGGCGTATAGATTCCCTTTGTAAAAAGCCATGCCGGTACCGCCAAAATCGCCAAAATATTTGATCTCATCTGCGCGTCCATCTCCATTCGTATCCCGCAAAGCGACGATTCCTCCTTCCTCGGTAGCTTCGCGAAGGTTCATATAGATATCGCCGTTTTCATTGACGGCCAGGTGGCGTCCCCTACCCAGGTCTTCCGCTACTACGTAAGCCTGAAGTCCGGAACCCAGATTCAGACCACCCTGGTCCTCATCAGCGGTAAAATAAGGATTTTCTTCTTCCTGTTCCTGCGGACTTCCACAGGCCGCCATCCAAAGCACGGGGACAGCAAACAGGTACATCAATTTTTTGTAATCCATAATTTTGTTGGTTTTTTCAATTTGGTATAGCGTTAAATATATGAAAAATGGGCATTAGTAGCAAATAATATTACCTGGGTAACGTATGTGCCGGAAATAACGATACAATATTTGCCGCCTAACCCTCAAAAATTGCCGGCCAGAACAAAATTAACCTCAGCCCCATGGTGGTATCGTGGGATATATTTCTCTGCCGGGTGAATCTAATCTTATATTTTCCTGTGACGAAATGCATTGCTATGCAATAAAAATTTAGCTGTACCTGCGCCAAACCCCGGGGAAATCACATCACTCATGGTTAGTCCTTGCTGTTTCAGGCTGCTTTCAAATCTTCGTTTGTCTTTTTTTTGCGACCAGCGGGTTAATCTACCGGAAAGAAACAGTGGATTTCCAGATTTCCGTCTGTAAAATAGATATTAAGATTGTATATTTATTTGCATGAGGAATAAAAGCAATAACAAAACGATGCATGGTAATGCATTTGATACGCACAGAAGGATTTTTTTGAAAAATGGTATACTCTGCGGAATGGCGGGTATGTTGGCGGGACCAACTCTGCCTTCATTGGCAGCCATTAATACCAGTAAGGAGCATACCAAGCGAAGGCTTCGTCCGGTTTTGGATGAAAACTGGTGGCTGATCGGACCGGCCCCGAAACAGGGAAGCCACAATATTCCGGTAAAAATGGGAGAACATGGAGAAATCAGACCCTATGAATCGGTAGATCACCACATTTTTCGGGCCGGGGATGGCTACTGGCATTTGTGGGGCTGCGTACGGCATACGGGATGGGGAAGGATCCTGTACCACTGGAAAGCCAGAAACCTGAGCGACAGTCCCTGGGAAGACACCGGTGAATTTATCCGTGCAAACGAAGCTTTCGGTGAAAGCATCAACGGCTGGGGGAACGAGGAATGGATCCAATCGCCATTTTTTGTGAAAGCAAATGACCTCTACTATATGTTTTATGGTGGGCACAGTACCGGAAGAAACGGCGAAGGGTCTCCCTCCAGGGGAAAAACCCGAAACGACAGCTTCGATACCGAATGCCAGATATGCATCATGACATCTCCAGACGGATTGCATTGGAGCCGGCATGCTTATGCTGACGGGCTTAGCCGGGCATTTACCGGCCCGGGAGAGGCCAGGGATCCCTGCCTGATAAAAATCAAGGGACTTTGGCACCTGTATTACACGGGGCTGGAGGATGGTGATCCCAGGAAGGGCGGAATCTTCGTTCGCACCTCGACCGACCTGCTCCACTGGTCAGCCTACGAGCTTGTACATCGTGCCGGTCAGTATGGCAGCAACTGGTGGGAAATCGAATGTCCCCAGGTAGTGTATAGGGAAGGGTATTTTTACCTTTTCCGCACGCGCAACTATACTGAGGCCATTACTTACGTGTTTCGAAGCGACGACCCTCTTGATTTCGGCAGAAATGACGAGTCAGCAAAGCGAAAGTTTGTCTGTCAGGTGCCTTGTGCCGCTACGGAAATATACCAGGTGGAAGGGGAAGAATATGTCTCCTCAAATCACAACCCTGCCCTGGGCACACAGATGTGCCGGTTGAGGTGGCAATCAGAGTCCTGAAGAAAATCAGCATATATGCACCTCCGTTCGCGCGCTTAGAAATTTCGTAGAAGAGGCTATCAATGCTTACCTGCATGAAAAGCGGCTGCGCTGCCAGGCAAAAACCAAAAAGTGGGGCCTTCGGCCCCATTTTATTATTTACAGCCTGTAGCCCGGTCGGTAAGCCCGGTGGAGGTGTTTTGCTGCTTCAGGGTCATTCTCAAACTGTTCCGCATCAGGATTCCACTTCAGCGGCCTGCCCAGCTCATAGGCAATGTTGCCCAGGGTGCAGGTTACACAAGTGCTGTGGCCGATTTCTACCGGAGCTATAGGATCCTTACGCCTTTTTACCGATTCAATAAAATCAATGTGGTGGTCTCTTCCGCCTCCTCCCTGTATGGTTTCCCCTGGCCCAATCTCCTGATACAGGGACGGATCCGAGGCTTCATAATGGGAACGGGACACTTCGATCCAGCCATCTTTTCCGAAAAATTTACATCCTCTTGTTTCTTTTTCGTCAAAGGGTTGTTCGGTTACCGTCACTCCGTTGGCATATTTGAAAGTGAGGTGTTTGGTATCCTGATATCCGGCTGGGATAATTTCAACGGGTCCTTTTCTGTCCATGCCGATGGCCCACTGGGCGATATCAAACATATGTGCTCCCCAGTCTGTCGTCAGACCGCCGCCGGTCTCCTTGTACCAGCGCCAGGCTCCCCACATTTTTTCATTCTCCGGGGGATTCAGCGAAATTGGCGGGTTCAGCTCATTGTTGAAGTGAATGGGTGCATTCAATGGCCCCATCCATAAATCCCAATTCAGTCCTTCCGGAACTTCCTCCTTTGGTAGGTCGAATGGTTTGGGAGGCCCGCCTACACAGGCATATACCTTACTTACCTTGCCGATCCTGCCCTTCTGCACCATGCGTACTGCATGTTGGAAATTGGCATAGGAGCGTTGCATGCTACCTGTTGCCAACACAATATTGTTGTCCCGTACTGCTTTGACCAACTCCTGGCCTTCTTTTATGGTAAATGTCAGCGGCTTTTCCAGATAAATATCCTTTCCGGCTTTGCAGGCGTCAATCGCCATTAAAGCATGCCAATGGTCGGGAGAAGCGATGACAACGGCATCTACATCATCTCTGGAAAGCAGGTCATGGTAATTTTCATAAACCTCCACTTTTACCTGCCGGTTGTTTTCATTGTAATAGGCTGCTGTCTTGTTCAGAAAGCGTTGCCGTTTGGCGGCATATACATCACATCCGGCTACCACTTCCACTTCCGGTAGAGAAATAAAGCTGTTTAGTAAGCCATTGGCCTGTCTTCCCAATCCAATGAAACCAAGCCTGAAGGTAGCAGCACGGTTGGTAATATTCGGTACTTGTTTCCCAAGGCTGACATGGGGCAGCACGCCTATTCCGGCTGCCCCCAGCAGGCCTGTACCCATGAATTTTCTGCGGGATAGCAGGTTCATTTTTTTCTTGTTCATCATTTATCGGTTTATTGAATGATTGACAAATTATGAATTGTCACCATTTGCATGATAGAAATCCAATCCAAATATAAGCTTTTTGCGCTGTTGACAAGGAAACGGTGACTGAATTGTTTGGCTGTAGTTGGTTAGAAACTCCGGGATTCTTAGCCTGGTTCCGGTTTGATTGACCCAGCTCACCTGAATACAGGAATGCCAATTGTTCGGAATTGCCATTGCTACATTTTCCTTCTGCCATAACACATTTCACCAGTGAAACACCGGCATGCAGCCTTTGCCAAAGGCCGGCAAAGTAACAGCTTCAAGCGAATGAAGGGATTCACTGCCGTATCCGGGATGGTCTTCCGTAAAAGGAAAAATGGATTCAAGACTACTGGTATCGTGGCTTTCTTAAAAAAAACAATCTGATGCATCTATTTCCAAATATGAATAAAGCCACTGCGTCTTTGCACCAAATTTATGGGAAGGAACTGGATTACGGTATGCCATAATCACTTTGGTCAAAAAAGGGCTTTCAACAGCTACAGGCGGCGCAAAGTGACAGGATCAACCCAAAAAATCATGAAATACAAAAATAATACAACAAAATACTATTTTATATTTACAAAAAATTTATCTAAAAAACAAGTTATTTTTATTAAAATATATAATAAAGTTTTCCTAAATTTGATTTATAATTTGATTCTTCTGAAACGGAGAAAGGATTAATTTAAACCAAAACAAATTGAAGCAAGCTTTTTTTTAAAATTATCTGATCATGGAGACATACACCTTTTTATTTGTTGCACTGGGCCTCAGTTTAGGAATTCTTTATACCATCAAAGCGATCAGGGATGCCAAAGATGATCCCGAAACCTTTGAGGATTTCAAAAAAGAAGGCAAATACAAAAAGCCAGCCGACTGGAAAGTGGGTCAGATGCCGGAGGACATTAAAAAAAAAAGCAAGCTGAACAATCCTCTGATCGACTACAGGCCTGACTATCATTTAATCAGCCAAAACTGATCCCGGCAGGGCGAGCTCATTGCAAAAACATCAGGGTCAGACCTGATTTTTTCTATCCCTTAAAACGCTTCCCCAATAAAGAAATAGATACCCGTCCCTTCTTCGGTAAAAGCGAGGTCAAATCGGGTGTAGATATCTTTTTTCGGAAAGATCAAAAACCGAAGACCGGCCCCTGCAGACCAGACGGTATTCTTCCAGTCAAAATCTGTCCAGCTCGAAAATACCTGTCCGGCTCCGGCAAATACAGCGCCTCCGATCCGGTCGGTAAAGCCAAGCGGAAAAGGCAGAAAACGCATTTCTACCTGACCTGCGAGTTGATTTTGACCCCTGTACCTTCCTGTATAGTATCCGCGCATCAAGCTTTCACCTCCCATGAGGGAAAGTTGGTTAAAGGGTACCCTCCCGGAATTAAACTGCCCGAAGAATTGTGTGGCCAGAACATTGTTTTCACCCACCGGATGATAATATCGGGTATCAGAAAGTACGGTGGTAAAGTTAAAGTCACTTTGCCAAAAAGGATTGTACCGCATCACTGCCAATTCTGAGAACAAGCCTTCTCGCACGTTCAGTACATTGTGGCGGTCGTCGTAAACCATTCCTACACCCAGGCCAAGGTTAGAACTTCCCTGATAGCCTGCCGGGAGCTCAAATTGGGGGTCTGCCGGAGCGGAGTTAAAAGCCACCTCACTAAGTCGCTGCCAGTCCATCTCCAGGCCGAAAAAAAGGTTGCCCCTGATTTTTCTCAACACCCGCTCCTTTATCAAAATCTGATTGGCGTCAACCCTTGCGAGATAGTCTGCCTGCGTATCATTGCCAATCCCATAGTACAATAGGGGGAAACTCTGCAACCTGATACGGCCCAAATAAAACCAGAGGTCTCCCGGCGAATAATTGGCATGATCGAACCACAGGCCGTATTGATTTTCCAGAGTAAAAAAGGTAAACCCGTTGACCTCACTCAGGCGGTTGGTGGTATCTCTGTTGGCATAATACACGTACAGGGTACTGAAACCTATTTCCCAACTGGTTTCGGGAGCATAGGCCAGTGTAGGGTACATCAGGAATTGAGGCCTGGAAATATCACTGGTATCGTTGACAATTGAATTCAGATACTTTTTGATAAAGCCCTGAGGTTTCGCCTCTTTTCCGGCAAAAAACAAAAGTAACAGCAAGGGTAAAACCCGGAAAGGAAATTTCATATGGTAGCAGGTATTTTAAAAATGTTTCGGAAGATTCAGGCTTCAGCCAGTAATTTTTTAAACTTATCCATCATCAGCTCGTGATGGGGCAACTGAATGAGGAAAACTTCTTCCAACAATGCTTTATACTCCCGCAGGTCTGTCAAGGTTTGCTTTAGGCTCACTTCATTTTTACGATGAGTAGTGAAAAGATTGTTAAACAGGGCATAACGCCCCCAGGGCATGCAACGGGCGGCCATTACATCATTGACAAACATGGATTCCGGATGGTTCCCCAGGTACCAGTTGACCACCTCATAATCCGGACGCAACTGTGGTTCCAGGCTAAACCGGTAAAGAAGCCGCCACTCTTCCCGAATCATTATCTCCAGGTAATAAAATCCGTTCACTCTATTGAGCCGGAATCTCTCGTGCGGTGTCTCCTGTGCATCAGTAATATCCAGGGATAAGGGCGCTGTAAACGAAGACCCGCCAAACCCTACATCTGCTATGTACTTTCTACCGTCCACCTGTACCAGCAGCAGCATATGGTCTCTGGGCTTAATTTCTCCAGAGGGTACCTCCCAAAAAACCCTTGCAGAAAGCCCCTTTACCAAAAAGCCCATAGTGTTTAATACATGTCCAAACAACATGTTCTGCTCAAAGCAATAACCTCCTCTTCCCTCCAGGACCATTTTATTCAGCAATCCGGGCAGGTCTAACCTGACCGGCATTCCCAGGAAAGGGTTCAGATTTTCGAAAGGTATGGCCTGGGGGTGCAGGTAATGCAGCAATTTTAACGCATCCAGGCTTGGCTCCTTTTCACCAGAGTAGCCTACACGATTAAAGTAGGCCTGTAGCGATTTGTCATCCAAAAATTCGGTAAAAAGACTTAGCGCATCTTCTCTGGCAAACATCCTGATGTTTTTTGATTAAAAATAAATTTCCAAATCATTTGGTTGAACGGCTTGAAAATCTCAATTTCCAAGCCCGGGACATATTTCTTTACAAGATACACAAACCTGGTCTTTTTCACAGATAGTCGGTACTTTATATTGATCAATCCCTGACCAGGCCTTGCTGACTTTTTAGTTTTTTCCGGCCCTCGCTTAAACCTGTTACACCATTTAATACTTACAGTAAGCCAGTATGTCTTCGGGTAGGTTATTGCTGTCGGATGATGCGCAGGGCAGCGCTGATCAGGTTATCCTCTCCCCTGCTTACTGCTACTGGTGAGAGGTCCACCCGCACATCTGTCAATACCCCGTCCTCAAGTTGTCTCTCGTCAAGGTCTATGGTCTGAGTAGCTGAAAAACGGTAGGTCCAGCCGTTTGACAATTCTCCAAAGACAGGAGTGCCCCCTCCCCCTCCGGTTTGGTCGCCAAGCGTAATCGCATTGGGAAGGGACTTCATCATCTGGGCAAAAAAAGTAGTCGCACTGTAAGATCGGCGATTTGTCAGGACGACTACAGGTCCAAGAAATGTATCTTCCTCCCAGGGACTAATTTTCATATCCTGCCAGGGTCCAAAATCGTTTGTTGCCGGGCCCGATTTTTTTCGCTCCCTGGCGTAAATGGTTTCCTCTGCTGCGAAAGCAGATGCCAGCAAAGAAGCATTACTCAGGTTACCCCCTCCATTGTTTCTTACATCTATAATCACCCCCCGGCCCCTTTTTGCTCTCTCCAGGACCACCCTTAGGTTGGCAGGAGAAATCCGTTGTCCGAATGAACGGTAATTGACGTATAAGACATCATCCAGCACCTGATGCCACAAGGGTCCACTGATCCAGTAATCACGTCTTAAATAAACCTCTTCTATCAGATTTTCATCATAATTGACAGGAAAGTTCTGGTACCATTCCCAGTTTCGGCTCCGGTTAAATCCGGTACTGAGGTTGACATGCCCGTCCTCAAGCTCAAAAAGCATTTCTGCCAGCAGGTCGTACAATTCCAGCTGTCCCATATCTTCTTTTACCTCCTGCCGGTACCTGGTGCGGACCTGCTGCCAATCCAGGTTTTTGTGATCAAAAAAAGAATACCGCGCATATACATCCTCCCACAACTGGTCAAACACTGCTGCAGGTTCTGTGCCCGGGTCTTCAGGCAGCACCCACTGTTCACAAGCGCAAAACAAGAAGGTCAGCAATAGAAAGAGACGAATTTGCTTCACCATAATTTCACTGTTAAGACCAATAATAGGGATTGTCCGAGTCCCAATACATTCTGTCTACCCCGCAACGAGGACATATCTAACTGGTAGCGTATCCCAAGGCTATTGTCTGAGGGAAGGTCCCAATCCAGGCTGGAAGAGAATCCCAGGTGCCAGTCTCTTCCCAGAAGGAATGGCTCCATTCCCTGAAAAAAGTTATCGAGCGGACTGTTGTCCTTGGAAAACCCTTCCGGATCGGCTCCGATGTAGCCAGACTTGAGCTGAAATCCTAAAACCTGAACCTGGGTCATAGTGGTCCATTCAAACTCCTGCCGCTTCCACTGAAAGGGCATCATGTACCGTGCAGTTGGCCCGATGCTGCTCAGGTAGTCGTAGCGCAGACTATAATTAGAGAAACCGTTGTGCCTTCTGATATTGAAGACGTTTTGATTGGACCAACCCCATTGCAGACGCTTCTCCGCCGGATTATTTTTGTGGTAAAAGGTTTGGTTCATAAAGCCAACAGACATCACATTCATTGAATTTCCTATGCGGTTTTGCAGCAGACCGTAGGCAAAACCAAGCTGATAGCATTCAGTTTTGTGAGGTCTATCCAGTGAAAAAGTGGCCTGACTGATGCTGCGGTATCCTTCATATGTCAACGGTGAAAAGCCCAGGTCCCGGTTTGCAAATTTCTGCACGCCGGTAGACAACTTCAATTGACCGGTAGATTGCGCAATTGCCTGAAGAGAAATGAAAAAGCAAAAAAAGCCAATCCATATCAGCCTGTTTGGTTTGTTTAACATCCAGCAGTAAAGTTTCAAAATAAAATGCAATGCCAGTGGGTGCCAAATTAAGTGATTTTTTAACCAATCCTTGTCATTAAGTGCTTCAAAATATTTAATTTTAAGAAAATTTTTTATCTGCGATGGATGCTAAACAGCAAGGTACCATGAAAAAAACAACAGTTGCAATTTTGTTCTTTATTTTACTGACCAGCACAGTGGTGGCGCAGCAAGGTTATTTTGGAATTCAAAACAGCCAGCGAAAGGGAATGATTAACGCCCTTATGAATCCTGCGGAGTTGAACCAGTTTTCTAAGAAGGTAGAAGTATCTTTTTTTGCTGCAGATGCGGCCCTTAGCAATAATGTGCTAACCTTCAGAGATATTCTGGATGATCCCGATCAATTTGAAACGATCTTCCAAGGTATATCCGAACCGGCCAACGTAAGAACGGATTTTTCCATACTGGGTCCCTCGGTGGGTGTCCGGGTGGATAAGTGGTCTTTTGGATTTACCAGTCAGCTAAAAGGGAAAGCTGATATAATTGATTTTAATCCGGATTTAGGGGATGCTATTGTAGTAAATAGCAGCGCTGGTGGAGACAACCAAACCGGCTTAAACATCCCCTATAATCAACGTCTCAATGCGATAGGTTGGATGGAGCTTGGCCTCATGGCGGGAACCAGCATCATTAACAGCGATTTGCATGGACTATCGGTGGGAGGGCATTTTAAGCTATTGCTACCCGGGACCTACGCCAATATAGGCCTGGACCAGATTCAGGCTACCCTGGTCAATGAAGCGGACCAAATCAGCCTCACCGATGCCAGCGGATCGCTCAATTTATCCTATGACGAAAGATGGAACAACAGCAATGGCACTGCACTGGAGCAAAATCTCTGGAGGCACCTTTCCCCAAATGGGTTTGCCCTGGATCTCGGCGTCAGCTACCAGCTAAAATCTTTCGGAAGAACATTTCTAAACTCTGGTCTTTCTGTACGAAACCTGGGTCGCATGACGGCTCCCCAGGATCAATTTACGAGAAACTACACCATGAACATCCCCCAAAATGAATTTTTCAGAATTGATAATCTGGAGGGAGATTTTGACGAAATTGAGCAACAACTGGTAGAAAGCGGATATTTTACGGTTGAACGGGAGTTGTCCCAAACCAAAATCAGATTACCCCGGTTATTAGCGGCCTACGTAGAATTTAGCCCTTTTTCTACATTCCAGGTGTCGCTATATGCCCAAAAAAGATTGACCGATGAAAATAGAAACCAATACCTAAGTGGTCCTGACCTTCTGGTGCTGACACCCAGGTTGATCCTGGGAAAATTGGAACTCTATTCTCCCTGGATGCAGCACCAGATTGCCGGACTAAGCGGCGGGTTTGGGTTGCAATACGGAGGATTTTTTATTGGCAGCCACTCGCTGATCACCGGATTAATTGCTGACAGCAAGCGGGCGGATTTTCATGCCGGTCTGTCCTGGGGTTTCGGCCGAAATGATTGACAACGTTTGGAACAGTATTTTACCTGATCCCAGTCTCGCTTCCATTTCTTTCGCCAGGTAAAAGGGCGACCACATACCGGGCAGATTTTGTTTAATTTTTCCTTTGTCATGGATTTGTTCTTTGCTGTTTGCTCCAAATTTATCAAGGTACCCGCGTTATTCCTGCCGAGGGGGTAATCCTATCGCTAAGTATCACTGACCCCAGGCCAGCTAGCTGTGGGGTTTCACCGGCTGAAATCCGCATTCCCTGCATTCGCTGACTCCCGTAAAACAATAAAACACATTACCCACTAAATGTTTGTGCAAAACAGATTTTTATGATAAGCTACTAATAATGAACCAGGTACGGAATGGGATTTGGAAGAGATGGCCGCTCAGCAAGATTTTACTGGCGATTATTGGGGCTTTGCCGGGAGGATTTGCTATATTGAAAAGTCATAGAAAACCTTTAATCTATTTTTCAATCCATGTTAACCAAAGATCAAAAGCAACAAATAGAGCATCAAGGCATGCCCCTTGATAAAGTGGAACTCCAGATTAAAAATTTTGAAACCGGGTTTCCTTTCCTGGATATCCAGAAAGCTGCACAGATAGGAGATGGCATCAGGGTGTTGGAGGATCAGGCGCTCCGCAAAGCCGTTGATGAGTATGTTGAAAAGTCCGGTGATAAGATAATTGTAAAATTTGTTCCTGCCAGCGGTGCAGCCAGCAGAATGTTTAAAAATCTATTTGCATTTCTTGAGGAAGACAGTCCGGCGCTGGAAAAAGACGATTTTGTAAACAAATTTATAACAGAAATTGAGTCATTTGCATTTTATGAGGATTTGGACAAAAGTCTGAAGTCAAAAGGCAGTAGCATCAAAGCATCCCTTCAATCCGGCAGGTATGCTGACATTATCAAACATCTTCTGACCGATGAGGGCCTCGGCTATGGAAATCTCCCCAAGGGTCTGCTGAAATTTCACAATTATGCGTCCGGAAGCCGTACCCCGGTAGAGGAACATTTTGTGGAAGGAGCCCAGTATGGAGTCGGCAAAGAAAACATGGCCAGGTTACATTTTACTGTTTCTCCAGAGCACCAGGAAAAATTTGAAGAAAAGATCGAGGTAGTAAAACCTGTCATGGAGAATGAGTATGGGGTAAAATTTGAAATCAGTTTCTCTCAGCAGAAAAAATCAACGGATACAATTGCGGTGGATTTGGACAACAGGCCTTTCATCGAAGATGACGGTTCCATACTTTTCCGGCCTGCAGGACACGGAGCCCTTCTGGAAAACCTAAATGACATTGATGCAGACCTGGTTTTTATCAAAAACATAGACAATGTGGTGCCAGATCGCCTCAAATCCACTACCACCACCTACAAAAAAGCCATCGGAGGTATACTCCTCCATGCTCAGGAAGAGACCTTTAAAGCGCTTAAAGATCTTGATCTGGCCGTAGATGAGGTTTCTGTAGACCGCGCAGCAAAGGTATTTACAGATGTGCTGGGAGGTAAATTGCCTGCTACTTTCAGTGAAAAAACGCTGGCAGAAAAAGCTTCCTTTTTGCGGAGAAAACTCAACAGACCCATCCGCGTCTGTGGGATGGTCGAAAACACAGGCGAGCCGGGTGGCGGTCCTTTCTGGGTAAAGGAAGCAGATGGCACCCTTTCACTTCAGATAGCCGAGACCGCTCAGCTTGACCTTGACGAGCCCGGGCAGAAGAAAATATTCCAGTCATCCACCCACTTCAACCCTACCGACCTGGTCTGTGGCATAAGAGACTACAAGGGAAATGCATTTGATTTGATGGAATTCAGAGATCCGAAAACGGGATTCATAACGCAAAAATCCAAAAGCGGAAAAGACCTGAAAGCCCAGGAATTGCCAGGACTTTGGAACGGTTCCATGGCTGATTGGAATTCGATCTTTGTAGAGGTTCCGCTCATTACCTTCAATCCGGTAAAGACCATCAATGATTTGCTTAGAGATGTCCATCAGTAATCCTGCTGTATCCCAACCACTATACCTACACTAAGAAAAACAACATGTCTAGAACTAATAAATTCATACTCCTGCTGGTATCGGCGGTACTTGTCCAATTCCCCATTTGGGCCCAAATAGGTGTGGGTGCGGCGGCACCGAAGGGGGCAGAACAGCTCTTTAACGGAAAGAAGCGCTCCCTGCATAAAAACTGGACCTACTGGGAAGGTCCAAGGCTCGCAGCGACTTTACCGATAAAATGGGAAATCGTGGCCGACCCGGTAGATAAAGGCACGGCAGTAAGCTCCAATGACCCTGCCGGCGCAGGGGGCAAATATGGCGCTGCTGATATTGTCACCAAACAGAAATTTACAGATTTCAGACTTCATGTAGAATTTCTGATCAAAGAGGAAGGGGGAAATAGCGGTGTCTACCTGCAAAACAGATATGAAATTCAAATTCTGGATGGGGACAGCACCGATCATGGTATGGCTGCGGTGATCAATGAAAAAGCGGCCCCCTACCACGTTTACAAGGGCATTGGTAAATGGAACGCCTATGACATACAATTTCGTGCGGCCCGGTTTGACGAAAACGGAAACCTTACTGAGAAAGCCATGACGACCATCTATTTCAACGGACAAAAAATCCACGAAAATGTAGCGATACAGCAGGTCTGGGGAGGACCCAATTCTGGTCTGGACGGGGGGAGAGATGGCGGAAAAGGCATCACCAATCGCCCCGGCGGCATTAAACTGCAGGCAGAAGGACACGATGTGCTTTTCCGGAACATCTGGATCCAAAGATTGGAACTGGAAGCGCCGGATACGGACTTCTGACCGGCGAAGCCAGGCAGTTTGATGATGGTAATGATGTTCTCTTGCAGGTAATTTTCCCGGCCAATCTGCTATGTCCCGGAGAAGAGGACAGCTTACCCGAAAAAATTGCTGGTATTTGGCTAAAGGCCGATCCTGGCAGTATTTTTGAGCTTCAAGGAATAAAACTCATTATGAACTTTAAACGTATATTCGGACCCTTTTTGACCATCCTGGGTTTGGGAGCACTCATTTACGGGTCCTATCTTTTTTTGGCGCCGGAAGACGCTGACTGGAAAACGATCCTGGTACTCTTTGTTTTGGGCTTCGTTTTTTTCAGTTCGGGCCTTGGCTTGCTGAAGACGACCAAAGACAGGGGTTAACAAGGAATGTCGTAAGCCGATTATTTTTAACCTTTCGTATAAAGGAGCCCGAGGGTAGTTGCAAGTTTGGGCAATAAACCTTATGTTGAGTATCAATTATACTTTGCTCAGCATTATCCAATGAAAACCCAAAAAATACCTGTAATTGGCTTGCTTCTCGCTACCTATGCCTGCCAGCCACCAAAGCCAACAACCTCTACGGTGGAATTGCCCGGAGAGCGGATTTCAACTTACGTAGAAGAAAGCCCAGACCCCATTTATGCCGAACATGTCAGGAGCACGGAGTTTCAAAGTCCTGAGGATGAAATGGCAGATTTTATCCTGCCACCGGGATTTGAGATAAGTCTTTTCGCTTCTGAACCAGACATCAGTAAACCCATTAACATGGCTTTTGACGAACGGGGAAGATTGTGGGTAAGCCAGTCCTCCGAATATCCTATCAAAGCCGGGGAGGGTGAAGGAACTGACCGGATCAGCATATTGGAAGACAGTGACGGAGACGGGAAAGCAGATAACATCACGCATTTTGCCAATGACCTGAATATACCCATAGGGCTTTTACCTATAAAAGGTGGTGCTGTGGCCTTCAGTATTCCGAATGTATACAGATTTTACGATACAGACGGGGATGATAAAGCTGATCACAGAGAAGTGCTGCTGGGTCCGTTTGAAACCAAAGACACCCATGGCATGGTCAATAACCTTTTCAGGGGACTGGACGGATGGATACATGCTTCTCATGGGTTCAGTAATATATCCACTGTGGCGGGAAGTGATGGAGATTCGGTACGGATGGTCTCCGGCAACACCTTCCGGTTTAAACCAGACGGAAGCCGTGTAGAGAAAACCACAGATGGAAGGATCAATCCCTTCGGGTCAGACCTGGACGAATTGGGTTATCATTACTCTGCAGACTGTCATACCCTACCCATCTATCAGTTGATCCGGGATGGAAATTATACCCAATGGGGCAAAAAGGAACCAAACCTGGGTTTTGCCCCCACCATGATGGATTATGGACTCAATTCCACCGCCTTGTCAGGACTGGTTTATTACACAGACAATCAGTTTCCGGAAGCCTATCAACACAGCTTTTACTCTGGTGATGTGGTCACCTGCAGGATCAGCAGAAGTACCATAAGTTTTAACGGCTCCACTCCGAAAGCCACACGGCAGGCAGATTTTCTGGTCAGCAAAGACCCCTGGTTCCGTCCCGTGGATATCAAAATCGGCCCTGACGGTGCCATGTATGTAGCCGATTTTTACAACAGCATCATTGGCCATTATGAAGTCCCCCTGGATCATCCCGAAAGGGACCGAAACAGTGGGAGAATTTGGAAAATCACCTATAAAGGACAGGAAAAAGAAGTCATTGACTGGTCTCAGGCAAGCATGGCAAGACTAATCGAGGCCTTGAAAGACAGGGTACTACACACCAGAATGGTGGCTACGGATGAGCTGGTGGACAGGTATGGAAAAGAAGCCCTGCCTGCCATTCAGAAATTTGTCAACCATAGAAAAACACCTTCAAGACAATTGGTTCAGGGAATATGGGCGCTTCACCGTCTGGGGGAACTGGAGAGAGAGCACCTGGACAAAGCACTGCAACATCCGGATCTATTGGTAAGGATTCATGCTCACCGAATTCTCGGCGACCGCCGGGAGTTCGATCCCCAACATTTTGAATGGACCCAAAAGGGATTGGAAGATGATCAGGCACATATCAGAAGGGTGGCAGCCGAAAATCTGATCGTACACCATGACCCCTCGCTGATCCGTCCGCTGATGACCACTTTGCTGGAAAGCAGCGCGGAGGACAGCCACCTGCGATACGCATTGAAACATGCCCTCTTCCGACATGCCCAGCAGGCAGAAATCATCCCTTTCATGGCCGGTGAGACCTGGACAGACCAGGAGTCAGATACGCTGGCACTCATTTTCTCCGATGTGCAATCAGCTGTTGCGGGGGAGTATTTGTTGCGCTATCTGCACGACCAAAAACCTCCTGAAAAGCGGGTTCTGCCCTACCTCACAGCCATAGCAGGTAATCTTCCGGCATCAAGAATGGAAATGGTGGTTCAGCTTGCCCAGAGAATAGATAGTGAGGGTATATTCGACTACCAGAAAGCAAAAGCCCTGAACCAGGGACTAACCCTCCAGGGGATAAATTGGCCCGAACCCGTCAAAAACTGGAATCTAACCTTAAGCGATAATATACTCCACGATTTAACGGACAAATCCAACAACTGGTCTGAATCAGAAATTGATCAATTGAATTTTGCCACTGAAATTTCCAGACAACTACGAATAAAATCCCACATTCCTTACCTTCAATCGCTGGTCGATAAAAACTATCTGGACGAGAATGTCCGCATTGCTGCCGCCAGAGCCTTGATGGAAACCGATCCCAACAGCCAGGCCAGCTTTCTGCAAAACAAACTAATCAATATTGACAACAACTTGGGTTTTCGCCAAAAGATAGCAACGGCTCTGAATATCGATCAAAGCAAAAAAACCAGGGAATTGCTGGCTGAGGGAATGGACAATGCCCCTCAGGAATTACAGGAAACCATAGCTGCCTTACTTGCCAACAACAGGGAAGGGAAAAGTGAATTGATAGCCATCATAAGAGCAGGAAAAGCTCCTGCCAGAATTTTAAAACAAAGAAACGTAGAAGAAAACTTCCTGGTAAATGCCTCGGAGGCACAACTGGAAGCTTTCGAACTGCTGACAGAAAACTTATTACCCATCAGCGAAGAAAGGCAGCAATTGATTGCAGAGCGGGTAGAAAACTTTGAGCAAGGCAATGGACAAGTACTCTCCGGACGCACATTGTATGAGCAGCATTGCAGCATGTGTCACCGGATAGAAGAAGGTGGAGCCATGATCGGCCCCCAACTGGACGGTATTGGGAATTGGGGACTCTCCGCCCTGGCCACCAAGGTTTTGGATCCGAATCGAAACATCTCTGAAAACTTCCGTACCTATACCTTAAAGCTCAAAAATGGGCAAACCCGATCCGGGCTGTTCCGACGTGAGGAGGGGCAGGTAATCGTGATGGCAGACCAGAGCGGACAGGAATTTTCGGTTTCCAAAAACGATATTGCCGAACAAACCGCCTCCACCATTACCCTGATGCCCGATTACTTCAGTACCACATTGAATCAGGAACAGTTCAATGATTTAATGAATTACCTACTTAGCCTTAGATAAGATGTTTATTCCAGCCTCCCCCTCCAGCAGAATTTCAGCCTCACTGACCATCCTTCTAGGAACGATTTTGCTCCACCCCAGTATGGCCAGGCAAGATGCATCCGGAGTTCCTGCATCAGAAATTTCCTTTCGGAAGCATACCCTCAGCAGTACCTTCCTGGCGGAAGGAGCCGCCATAGGAGATGTCAATCAGGATGGTTTGATGGACGTAATGGCGGGAGCCTTCTGGTTTGAAGCACCTGACTGGACCGCACATGAATTGGAGGAGCCCCAGGAATTTCACTACGACAAGGGTTACAGTAATGCCTTTATCAGTTATGGCATGGATGTCAATCAGGACGGATGGGTTGATTTTGTCCGCATTGGCTTTCCCGGTAAAGAGGTACAATGGTTTGAAAATCCAAAAAACAAACCCGGTCACTGGGAGGTCCACCTGATTTACGAGTCGCTTGGCAATGAATCTGCAGGCTTTTTCGATGTGGACAAAGACGGCATCAAGGACATTGTAGGCAGCATTCCGGAGACGGGAGAAATGGTCTGGTTCAGGGCACCTTCCCGCCCGGATGATCTGGCATGGAAAAAATACCCGATCAGTGAAAAGAAAAGTCCGGGAACGGCCCAATTTTCCCACGGCCTGGGGATGGGGGATATCAATGGGGATGGGAGAAAGGACCTGCTCATCACCGGGGGTTGGTGGGAAGCACCGGAAGATCCAACCAAAGGCCTCTGGGAATTTCATGCTGCTAATCTGGGGGAACCGGCAGCACAAATGTTCGTGCATGATTTTAACGAAGACGGCCTTCCGGATGTGGTTTCCTCCTCCGCCCATAAATTGGGTATCTGGTGGCACGAACAGAAAAAATCGGGACAATGGGAAACCCACCTGATTGACGAATCCTTTACGCAAACCCATGGGCTGGAACTGGTGGATATCAATGGCGACGGGCATCCGGATCTGGTAACCGGCAAACGCTATTTTGCCCATATGGGCAACGATCCCGGCGAATACGACACACCCTATTTATCCTGGTACGAGTTTAGGCCGGGGCCGGAACCTCAGTGGACCCAACATGTGATTGATAAGGATTCCGGCGTAGGTGTACATGTGATTACGGAAGACTTTAATGGCAATGGGCTGATCGATATTGTAGTGGCCAATAAAAAAGGGGTGTTTGTATTTGAACAAATCAGGGAGTAAATGAAACCTGTCCAGTTAGTTTCTAAAAAATCATAAAGATTATCTAAAGACTTTTGCGCTTGTTTTGACCATTCAATTCTTAAAGCCATTTCTGGTACCTTTTCCTAACTTCCTCATGTGAAACGGTTTGCCCTTCTTTTACCTGCTGTAGGCCTCTTTTTATGGAGGAAATTTGTTCGTCAGAAAGCTTATCCGCAAAATCTTCCTTTTCCTCTGCCAGAAGCTGTTTGATAAATTGTAGTACTTTCTCCTGCTGGGGTTGCTCCAGTTGAAGTAAGTGGCTTAACAACTCTTTTTCGATAGTTTTGCCCATAATGAAGTTTCCTTAATTAGTCAAATATAACGTTTTTTGTCCTTTCCAGTTTTACTTTCTTTTTCTAACGGATCATATTTTTCTCTCTGATTCTTATTTTAGGGTCTGCTGACAAAGTATAAAAATGCGGAAATAATGGGTAATTTGTCCAGTACCTTCTGTAGGATTTTCCATTAATTCATTCAAGAGTTTTCCATTTTGATTAACGTGGCTTTATCTCCTGATTTTAAAAGCCGATACAACCTACGGGTTTTTGATTTCCTCCAGCTGTGCTTTAAGCTGTTCTACCACACGTGGATAATCAGCATACAGGTTGTCCTTTTCCATGGGGTCCTCCCCTATCCGGTACAACTGCCCCCCGCGCCCACCCTTTTCAGGTTCCAGTCTGCCGGGGTAGGTAAATCCTCCCGATCCCAGTCCATCAATAAATTTCCATTCAGGCGTTCGGATCGCATACATGCCGGAAGAGGAATGATGTACCATTTCGGTACGCGAAACGAAACCGGTATCTCCCTGCAATACCCGTAAAAAACTGTAGCTGTCCACGGCTGCCCCTTCGGGTATTTCTTGATCCAAAAGATCGGCAAAAGTGGCAAAAAGATCGGTGAGACTGACCAAGCCCGGGTAAGTTGCTTTTTCCTTTATGCCTTTCGGCCAGGATATCAACAGCGGAACCCGGTGGCCTCCATCCCAGACATCTCCTTTCTGCCCACGCACTCCCCTGTTCGAATCGTGGCCGTACAATAAAATCTCTTCTTCCGGCCAATAGGCCCCATTGTCACTGGAAAAAATCAACAGGGTGTTTTCCAGCAATCCCTGTCGCCGGAGCTGCTCCTTCACTTTGGCTACCACCTGATCGATATCCATGACAAAATCTCCGTACACACCTGCTCCCGATTTGCCTTTGTGCTCCTCCGAGGGAAGCCAGGGGGTATGCGGGCCGGTCAGCGGCATATACAGAAAAAACGGGGTCTCCGCCGACTGGCGTTCAATAAAGGCCAAACCTTGCGCAGTAATTTCATCCAGGCAATCTTCTACCCGAAACGAAGGGCTCATCTCTCCCTGCCGCCACCAAACGCCTTTGTCCCAATATACGGCCTGATCGTTGCTGTGCTTTTTATCCCAGGAAAATTCGGTGTCTTCCCTGCGCCGGGGATACACGTCCGTAGTCAGGATCACTTCCGGATCCAGTATCCGGTGATTTTCCAGAAAAACATAGGGGGGAATATCCAGGGATGCCGGGTGGATGAAGGAATAGTCGAAACCAAAGTCGTTTGGTCCCACCTGTACCGGCTGGCTGTAATCCACATTGGAATGACCACTTTCAGCGTCCAATACGGCAGGTTTGCCATCCCTGGTTAGCCAATCCAGCCCCAGGTGCCATTTGCCTGCGATACCGGTGCGATACCCGGCATTTTGAAGCATGGTGGCCATTGAAATACGGTTTGTACCCCAGACAGGAGGGGTAAATCCTCCGATTCCCCGTGCCGCTTCGGGTGTCCGGAAAGCGTATTCTCCCGTTAACAAGCCAAACCTTGAAGGTGTACACACAGAGGCACTGGCATGGGCATTGGTAAAGGAAATGCCCTCAGCGACCATCCGATCCAGGGCCGGGGTTTCAATTCTGGATAGCGGATTCAGCGCCCTGACGTCTCCATAACCCATATCATCGGCAAAGATGATGACAATATTTGGGGGATTTGTCTTACTGTCAATGTGCTGTGCCTGGGCTGGATCTGGAAAGCAAACCATCAGGAAAACAAACAGAAATGCGGGCAAGTAGTATTTCATGGCTATTCAATTTAAAGGAACCGAAGTGGCGAGCGCAATCACCCGACCCTGGTCTCCCACTGCATTGTAAAAATGATAAGTAACTCCCTCCCAATGGATTACCCAGGGCTTATGGGCGTACATCGAATCATATGGCTCCGAGGGCGACACCAGGTCCTCCCCTTCCCAATCCGTCCAGTGAAGCAGATCGTAAGAGCAGGCAAACCGCTCGAAAGCCCCGGGTTTCCAGAAAGCACCAAAATAAAACATGACGTACAAATCGTCAATTTTCACAATCTGTGCATCTCCGCAAATTCCTTCTCCACGGGTAATGACGGGCTCATCCCCTATCCTTGTCCAATTTACCATATCTCTTGACCCTGCCATCCCAATACTTTCATAGGTTGCGGTATCACCTTTGGCATTGTAGTACATGACAAAAGGGTACCCGGTCAGTTCATCTTCATCGCGGATGATGTGGGACTTGTAGATTTTGTCCGTTTCAAACCACCGCGCGGAAGAATCCCCGGGAAGCAGGACCGGAGTAGCGATCCGCTCCCATTCTTCTGCCAATACCAGACTTTGCGATTTTGCCATGCCAACACCGAGCGTACCGGCTTCATAACCTTCCGTAGCTCCACCCAGATAGGACATCCAGTAATTGCCTTCATGCCTCGCCACCTCGTTTCCGGCTCCCCAATGGATATCGACAAGCGCCAGGTATCCTGCTTTTTGATTCGCATCCCAGGTACCCGGGGTAAATGAAAGCAGCCTGCCCTGCTCTTCCCAATCCAGCAGATTGCTGCTTTTGGCCAGCCAGGTTTCGTACCCCTTCCCATCAAAGACGATGTAGGTCATGTACCAATCACCTTCGTACCGGAAAATAGTAGGGCTGTCCACCAGTTTTGAAGTATCGCTGTGCTGAAACACCACACCGTACTTAAATGGGGTTTTGATCCGTTCATACATCTCCTGCATGCGTTCTGCCGACACATCGGCAGGAAGCTGAGGGGAAGGCTTGCAGCAAACCCATCCCCAGCAGCATAACGTAAACAATAGTAATTTCTGAATACGATTCATCAACAAGCCTTCTAAAGCTTGTAATACTCCTCCCAGCCTTTTCTCGGCGGCACGCCTGCCAGCAATTGATTGGCCAATGCGTGATTGGTAATCTGCTTCGATTCCCTGTCAAATTTTAAATGGGCTTTGAGTCGCTGAGAAAGGACTCCCAAGGTAAACACCTGACTCAAGGGCCCGGCAATGTCAAAGGATGACCTGCATTTTTCCTCTCCTTTGCAGGCTTTGAGGAAATTCGCGAAATGATTGGAGGGGCTTTCCATCACCTCTGGCAGTCTCGATGCCATGTCTCTTGCTGCATCCTCAGGTATTATCGACAGGGTGCTGCCGTGCGATCCCCCTTTGAACGTAAGGTCTTTTCCATAGATGATTTTTCCAGGGTTGAGCTTCGCCGGCTGCAGTTGGCCATCACTTGGAGGTGGAATATTCGGATCCAGTTCGGAAACCCCATACCCCTCCGGCACCGGTGGAATATTTTTCTGTCCGTCATACCAGGTTATGGTCATGGCTGGCATGTCTTTCCGTTGCGGGAATTTAAAATCAAGGGTAGTTTCCATCGGGAAGAAAAAGGTATTGTGTCCGTCCAGACGGGTAGGAATGATTTCTTCGGGAAGCCCCAGATCCAGAAATTCATGGGCAGTATCCATAATATGCGCTCCCCAATCACCCAGAGCACCCATTCCAAAGTCGTACCAACACCTCCATTGCCCATTCACCAGATCCTCATTGTAAGGATGCTCATGTGCCGTGGTGTGCCAGGTGTCCCAATCCAGGGTATCTGGTATGGGTTGCTTTTCGGGAAAGGAAATGATATTGGTATCCCAGCCGTGCCACCTTCTGCGCCCATTCATGTGAGCCGTCATTTTGGTGACATCCTTGATTATTCCTGCATCTTTCCAGGCTTTAAATTGAAAATAATTGGCTTCCGAATGTCCCTGATTTCCCATTTGGGTGGCCACCTTGTATTTTTTAGCCCCATCCATCATCAATTGCACCTCTTGAAAAGTTCTGGCCATGGGCTTTTCTACATAAACATGCTTCCCGAGTGACATGGCCAGCATGGTAATGGGAAAGTGAGAAAAATCAGGTGTACCGACGCTTACTGCTTCGATATCCTTCCCCATCTTGTCAAACATTTCCCTGAAATCCTTAAATCTTGGTACATCAGGAAACATTTTCATGACCTCCTCTGTATGGGGAGCCCCCATGTCGGTATCGCATAGTGCCACGATGTTTGCCAGGCCGGTTTCATGAAGGGATTTGGTGATACTACCCCCCCTGTGGCCGATACCGCAGCAGGCCAGATTGACCTTGTCACTCGGGGCTATATGACCTAGAGGTTTCCCCATTACAAAGGAGGGAATCAGGGTGATGCCCGCAGCACCTAATGCGCTGTATTTCAGGAATTCTCTTCGCTTATTGTTCATTTTTCTATTTGATGGTTATTTCGAATTGTCTTATTGATCCCGGCAAAGACCGGTTAAAGTTGGTCAGATGTGTTTCTGGCCTAATGATATTACAATCATGAATTTAGAGGAATTACCGAGATTTACCGCAAAAAATAATGCATTACTTTACATTAAATGTTTGAATAGGGCATAAAATGAACTTAAATTTCGGGATGTTTAGTCGGTACACATTCTTTTCAATTCTTATTTCAGGGATTATCAGCTATTCCTGCGGATCGGGTACCGGCGACCAGGAGCCTGGCTATCAACTTCTGATATTAGACACGCTATCCATCGGTTTTCAGGGAGAAATTCATGCCGGAGATTTTAGAGACGGCAGGGGTGTCATTTATAATTACAGATCAGGGGAATATTTGACTTTTGACAGTGCTGGCAGTGTATTGGCACGAAACAGGATTCCGGCGCAGGGAGAAAATGGCTTGTTTTATGTCAATGCCCTGGAATTCACAGATGAGGGAGAAATACTGGCACAATCCATAAATGGTGAAATAGGCCTCCTGGATCAGCAACTGCAGCTTAAGGAGAAAATTATTATGCCTTTTCCCAATGGCAGCATAGAACTGAAGAGAAATGTAAGTACCCTGCAAAAATGGCGGGACCAGCTGCTCCTCTTTTATCCTGGCAGGGACAGCAAGAGCCCCTACCAAATGGGATACTACAGGGACAATCACCTGCTTGAAAAGCTAGACCTCTCGACGGGAAAAAGCAGTCCGTTCCTCAAACTCTCTCCGGAGAGCCAGTACCAGAAAAACCTGCATTTCGAACCTCCTACGGCTCTGATCAGTGTCTCGGGAGACCAATTGTATTTTGCTTTCAATAAAGAACCCCTGGTTCATCTGTATGATCTGTCCGGGCAAGGTGCCCTGCAGGCCTCTGTTGCCCTGGAAGCCAAAAAATTTGTACAGGTGGAAGGGCAGGAAATCCCCCTTGGTAACGATGGCTCGGTATTGGCTGAAGGAGAAATTACAGGGCTCTTTGCACTCGACAATGGATTTGCCGTGACTTACTTTGAAGGCCTCGAAAACCTACCCAACCAGCCCAATACCAGTCCGCCGGGGCAGCAATTAAAAATACACGACGAAAAAAATGGCTGGACGGGATCGGTGGAGTTACCTATCGAATTGCTGTTTGTCCTTAATTTTGAAGGGCCGGATCTTCCTTTTTATGGCATCATCAATCCTGTATTTACGAATAATAGCACCAATACGGTAAAAATACTTAAATTTCAGATTCAACCTATCCCTAAATCATGACGCGCATTATGAATAAAACAATACATTCGCCTACCGCTCTGCTGTTGTTGCTGTGCAGCTTGTTAATTGCTTGCTCGCCAGCCAGTGAGCAACAGGAAGAAGAAATCAACATAAAAGATGGATGGAGGAGCCTCTTCAATGGCAAAGACATGGAAAACTGGCGAATAAAAATTGCCAAACATGAGCTGGATGAGAATTATGCCAATACTTTCCGGGTAGAGGACGGATTGCTTAAGGTTAGATATGATGGCTATGATGCCTTTGACCGGCAATATGGGCATATTTTCTACGATGAATCCTTTTCGTACTATCTTTACAGAGTGGAGTACCGGTTTGTAGGAGAGCAGGCCCCCGAAGGAGAAGGGTGGGCGTTGAGAAACTCCGGGGTCATGTTGCACGGTCAGGATCCTGAAACTATGACCAAAGACCAGGATTTCCCCATTTCGATTGAAGGGCAGCTATTGGGTGGTGACGGAGAAAATCCAAGAACCACCAGCAATCTCTGTACGCCGGGGACCAACGTGGTGATGGATGGCGAGCTCTTCACCCCTCACTGCGTCAACTCCAGCTCCAAAACCTATCATGGGGAGCAATGGGTAACTGCTGATTTTCTGGTATTGGGTGATTCTGTGATTCACCATATACTGGAGGGTGATACGGTGCTTACCTACTACCAACCCCAAATGGGCGGAGGAAATGTCAGCAACCACAATCCAGAAATAAAAAAAGACGGGCAATTGATCTCAGCCGGTTTTATTTCCCTGCAAAGCGAAAGCCACCCGATAGATTTCAGAAGGGTAGATATCTTTGACCTTTCTCCCTATCAGAATGACCCGGCCAAACTGGAAGAGGTACTGAACCTGCTGAAAAATGAAGAATAAAAGTAAGGGGTTTACGAACAGCCCCTTATTTTCTAGGATTCTCCCAAAAGATTTTTCTGAAGGAAGTCATTTACAAATTTTCCGGAGGAATCCATGTCTCTTCTCAGTTGCAGAAAGTCATTCATCCTTTCATATTGGCCATGCAGGTATGCCCGGTCAAGGGTAAACAGCTTGCCCCAATGGGGCCGGACCTGAAAGGGTTTTAATTTTGCCTCTATCCTGGGCAACAACTCGCTTACATTTTTCCAGTCTGGTTTCCAGGTAAAATGAATGGCAATGCTATCCCTGCCATAAGCGGGGCTCAGCCACAATGCATCTTGCTTTATGGAACGGATTTCAGATATCAGCAGGTAGGGGTAGATCTGCTCTCCCATCGAATACATTTCATTGATGGCAGCCACCGCCTGGCTTCTGGGAACAAAATACTCGGACTGAAGCTCCTCTCCGCTGCTGGGGGTGAAGTCCATTTTAAAATGAGGAAGTCGCTCGTGCCAGGCGCCCGGAAGCCCCATTTGTTCGGTGCAATTGATCGCTGAGATTTCCTTAATAGGGTGCAGGTGATCAGGAGCCAGGGATGCGCCGAGAAGGTTCTCCGGCATGGACTCCTCCTGATCAACGACCTTCTTTTTGATCCACCATTGATTTACCCTGTCGTTCTGCCAATCTGTGAAGAGGCTCACGCTATAACCAGACGAGAATACCGAATCAAAATGGAGTCGGAGTGTGGAAAGGGGAAGATTTTCATACACATATTGCCGGATGTCAAAGGTAGGCCCGACGCGCAAATGCATCCGAGTCACGACCCCTAGTGCTCCCAGGTGTACCACTGATGCCTGTAATGCTTCCGGGTCAATGTCTTCGCTGAAAACCTGGCTTTCCCCATTGGCTTTGACCATCTCCATTTGCTTTACGGCCGTAGACAAATTACCGTTTTGATCACCTGATCCATGCGTACCAGTAGCACACGCCCCGGCAATGGAGATATGCGGAAGTGAGGCCAGGTTGTGCAAGGCCAGACCTTCCTCCTGAAGCCTTCTGGCCAAAACACCATATTGCAAGGCACCATTGACTATGACTGTGCTGCCATCCGTGGAAAGTTGGATGCCGGAATCCATATCTGCCAGAGAAAGGTGCCTGCTCTTGCTGTCGGCAATGGCATTGAAAGAATGTCGGGTGCCAAGAACCTTGATTTTACGCTGATTGCTAACATACGAACGCAGTGCGGATTCCCCATCGGGTTTATCCAGAATACCTGTGCTGTAGGTAAAATTACCCGCCCAGTTGGAACGCAATGAACCCCCTTCTTTCTGAGATCCGGATTCACATCCAACCATAGGCAACACAAGATTGGCTCCCAACAGTAGGGAAGAATTTTTTAAAAACTGCCTTTTTTTCACTTATCGACATATTTTTAAGGAAAGATGCCCAGATCCATATATGAAATGGCTATCCTTTCCAGGGCTACAATAAAGCCGGCGGTTCTAAGATCTTTGATCCCCTTCTCTTTTTTCACCCCATTCATATGGTGGTAGGCAGTAACCATGGTCTCTTCCAGCCCGGAATTGACCAGATCTCTTTCACTTGCACCTCTGACGATCAAATCTTTCTGTTCATCACTGAAAGAATCGCCGGTGGCCTTTTCAATATTTTCGAGCAGGGCTTCGTATTTCTTCATGTCATATCGCTTCTCCAGCTTGCCAAAGGAAACCCTGGACAGGTTCTTCAGCCATTCAAAATAGGAAACCGTCACCCCTCCGGCATTCAGGTACATGTCCGGAATAATCATGACTCCTTTTTCCAAAAGTATGTTATTGGCGTCCTGGGTGACCGGACCATTTGCTGCTTCTCCGATAATCCTGGCCTGGATTTCATTTGCATTTTCGGATGTAACCTGGTTTTCCAGAGCTGCAGGTATCAGAATATCGCAAGGATAGGTCAGTAATGTTTTGCTGTCTGCGATAAACTCCCCTTTCTTGTAGCCCTCGAAGCCTTTATTTTGGATTTGGTAGGCTTTGATATCTTCTATATCTATCCCCTGCTCATTCCATATTCCTCCATTGTACTCTGCTATTCCAATAATCTTGGCGCCAGCTTCCTGCAGAAATTTGGCCGAGTAATACCCTACATTCCCCAGACCCTGTACGATTATCTTCTTGCCCGACAGGCCCACAGTTAAGCCCAAAGCATCCATGTCTTCTTTAACACTTACAGCTTCTCGAATACCAATAAAAACGCCCATTCCTGTAGCTTCCGTGCGTCCGTCTATACCGTGCTGGGAAAGTGGCTTGCCGGTAACGCAGCCCTTGGCGTTGATCACTTCCGGATTAAAGGCTTCGAACGTATCTACGATCCAGGCCATTTCCCGGCTACCAGTACCATAGTCTGGAGCCGGAACGTCGATGGCCGGTCCGATAAATTTTTTCTTGATCAACTCCGAAGTATACCTGCGTGTAATTTTCTCCAATTGATCTACCGTATATTTGGTAGGATCGATGGTCACGCCTCCTTTTGCTCCGCCGTAGGGAATATTGACAAGGGCACATTTGTATGTCATCAGGGCAGCGAGGCCCTTTACCTCGTCTTCGTTTACAAAGCTGCTGTATCGGATACCTCCCTTTACCGGTAGCTTGTGTGTAGAATGCTGCACCCGATACCCTTCGATCACCTGATAGGTGCCGTCACCATTTCTCAAAGGAAAGTTAAACTTGTATATGCTATTGCATTGCTTGATCTGATCCAAAAGTCCCGGATGTATATCCATATGGCTGGCTGCATGATCCACCACCTTACAAACATCATCAAAAAAACTGTACGCTTTCTGTTCTCCCATACTATGATTTTAGATTTAGGTTTTCGTTAATTTCAATAAGATCTCATTGTCCAAGTACTGTGCCTAAGTTTCCAATATATGAATTTATTGGGTGATTAAATATCCTGTACCGAAAGTCTTCCGGGATGACGGTTGTTTTTACCCTCCACTCCGGTCAGCGCATCACCCATATCTTCTCTTGCCTTTGCTGCCAGTTGCTCCAATTTCTCCAGGACATCTGGCCTTTCATCGATCAGATTGACCTGCTCCATCTTGTCATCTCTTAGGTTGTAGAGCGCTTTTTCTTCCAGTTCCACCATCTCATATTTACCCGGCACACCATCTGAAGGCTTTACAAAATCGGCCGGTAAAGAACGGTACCGGTGTGGAAATACCAGTTTCCAGTCCCCGCTGATCACAGCCTGCAATTCATTTTGATTGTAGTACACATAATATGCCTCCTGGGGAGATACAGCCCCCTCCTCCAGACTGAGTACAGGCCAGACATTCTTGCCATCGATTTCCCTTTCCGGGAGGGAAGCTCCGGTGATATGGGCGATGGTAGGCAACAGGTCTATGGTCATGGCTGCCTCATCCTGGACTTCGCCCGCAGGTATTTTACCGGGCCACTTCATGATCGCAGGTACCCGGACTCCTCCTTCCCAGGAGGTACCCTTGCCCTCTCTCAATTCACCCGGACTACCCGCATGGGCGCCATAGGAAAGCCAGGGTCCATTGTCGGAAGTGAAAATTACGAGGGTATTGTCTTCAATTCCGGCTGATTTCAGCGCATCTATCACCTGACCGACTGACCAGTCAATCTCCATGATAACATCGCCATATAATCCGTTTTCGGATTTATCCTTAAACTTATCTGAAACGAAAAGCGGTACATGCGGCATACTGTGTGCCAGATACAAAAAGAAGGGTTCATCCTTTTTTCGATTTATGAAATCCACGGCCCGCTCCGTATACCAGGTGGTCAGTAGACTTTGATCTTCCAGTGTGTCGATCACAGATTCGTTTTCATAAAGGGGCAGTGGGGGGTAAAAATCGGGTCGCTCAGGATGATAAGGCCACATATCATTGGAATAGGGAAGGCCAAAAAACTCATCAAAGCCCTGCTTCGTAGGTAAAAATGGTGCCAAATGCCCCAGGTGCCATTTCCCTACTATTGCTGTAGCATAACCCTCCGGCTTTAATATTTCTGCTATGGTTTTTTCGTCTGGATTCAGACCATGCTGACTTTGATGCGATAAAGCGCCAAAGATACCCAGCCGATTGGAATAGCAGCCTGTTAAAAGAGATGCCCTTGAGGCGGAGCATACTGCATTGGCCACGTGAAAATTGGTGTAACGGGTTCCCTCTGCGGCCATTTTATCCAGGTTCGGAGTCTGGTAACCCTGAGCGCCAAATACGCCAACATCTGCGTATCCCTGATCATCGGTAAAGATGATGACGATATTCGGTTTGGACGGACCGTTTCCTTTCTTACCGGAATCTACCTCACAGCCAAGGAAAATGAAGGTGAACAAAAAGAAATAAAGTTTAAGCGTAGAGAGTCCTGTTGTCATCAATTTCAAAAGAGGTTATTTTTAGTTTACTCTTCTAAAATTCAACAATCGAAATGAAATAAACAAAAGAAATTCCGGCTTATTGGAGTCCAGCTCTCTTTCTGATTACCTGTAAATTTGGCCGTCAATCAGTTGGGCAGACTTGCGATCCGGAGCCAAAATTGCTCTATGGATGCTATGGCATCGAGAAAATCGGTCACTTCTACCGGTTTGGTAATGAAACAATTCGCATGATATTCATAGGAAAGGTCAATGTCTCTTCTGGAGGAAGAGGTGGTTAACATGATTACCGGAATTTTTCGAAAAGTCTGGTGAGTTTTCAACTCTCTCAATACTTCATGCCCGCTTTTTCTGGGCAGGTTAACATCAAGTAAAACCAAATCCGGCGTGGTTTTATCCTCAAATCCTTTGGTTTTAAATATGAAATCCAATGCTTCCTGCCCGTCTTTTGCCACACTAATCTGGTTGACAATATTGCTTTCCTCCAGGGCTTCAGTTGTTAAAAAAATATCTCCTTCGTTGTCCTCTACCAACAAGATATGAATCGGTTTCATGCGGGAATGTAGCTCAGGTTTAATACAGGTTAACAAACAGGGCCATTACAATTGTTCCGCCCTGAATTTAAGGCAGAATACCATGCCTTAGGTGAATACAAATAACGCTTATTTATTTCTCTTTACCAATTAATAAGTTAAAATACACCAATAATCAATAGGATAATTAAACAAGATTTAACCATTATTTATCTTGTTTCGAGATTAAAATTGCCATTTCCTGGAAAATAACAATACCATTTGAACCAGCTACCTATCATGAGTCTGTTTCCCAAAGATCTGCCTGCTCATAGGGACTTCCCGGCACTTCTGTAAAAAATGTACCATCAATATACCGGTGACTGGTACTCAGCCCAGATATCGCTCTGACATCTGAATCTTCCAGGCGAACGTCTGCGGCTTCCAGGTTTTGTTCAATCCGTTCTTTGTTTACCGACTTGGGAATGACCGCTACATCCCTATGTAAAGACCATGCGATCAGAATCTGCGCTTCTGTTTTTCCGTGCCTTTCCGCAATTTTACGAACGGCTTCTTCCTGCATCAGTACAGGGTCACTGTCTTTTTTACGTGCACTGGGCCGGTCTGCAGAACCAAGGGGAGAATAAGCAGTAACATTGATTTGGTGTTCCTTACAAAAAGCCAGCAGCTTTTCCTGTGGCAGGTACGGATGCAACTCAATTTGATTCATTTCCGGTTTTATCTGACAGGAATCCATAATTTCCCGGATTTTACTGCTATTGAAATTGGACACACCAATATGCCTCACTTTTCCCTCCTTTTTCAAGTTCTCCATTCCTTTCCAGGTTACCGAAAGGGGTACATCTTTGTAGGTTAGAAAATCTGCTCCCTTCTCGGGAAACATTACATGACTTTTTAGCGACACGGGCCAATGGATCAGGTACAGATCCAGGTAATCCAGTTGGAGGTCTGCGAGGGTTTGCTTGAATCCTACCTGAACCTGGTCTTCCTCATGGGCATTGTTCCACAATTTGGAAGTAACGAAAACCTCCTCCCTTTTGACAAGGCCGTCCTGAAAAGCTTTTTGCAGCGCATCCCCTACTTCCTTTTCATTTTTGTACACAGCAGCACAATCTATATGCCGGTATCCTGCCTCCAGCGCCCAAAGTACTGCCTGATAAACCTCTCCGGGAGCTGATTTCCAGGTCCCCAAACCAAGCATGGGCATTTTATCTCCATTTTCAAAAGTGATTGTTTTCATAGGTCTCTCTTTGTAGTTTTTACGAGCGCAACCTATCCCTGCGCTTTCCAGGGATAGCTGCCAGCGGCAGGCTCAATTTTTTCAATATTTTTTTGTTACTATTCGTTAAAATGCCCGCCGATCCGACAGGCAGGATAAATTTCGTGTTTGCATATTTCGACACCCCCAGGCTCTAAATATCAGATAAACTCTTCCCAAAGATCGCTGTAGGCATAGGGACTGCCATTTTCCACCCAGGCCGGTCCCGGCGTATAGCGAAAGGGACCCTTTAGTGCTTTGATCACCTGCATATCTGCCGCATCCAGCTTTACCTTCAATGCAGCAAAATTTTCTTCTATCCGGAGCGGGTTGACTGATTTCGGAACCACCGAGGTACCGCGTTCCAGGGCCCAGGCTAAAACTACCTGCGCCACGGTAGCCCCATGTTTTCGGGCGATTTTCTTCAAGTCCGTATCCTCCAGCAGAAGGGGATGATCCACCTCACTATTCGCAACCCGGTAAGCCGCTCCCAACGGTCCGTACCCCGTCAATAGAATACCATTCTGGTCGCAAAATGTCTTCAACCTCTCCTGAGGCAGATACGGATGCAATTCCACCTGGTTTACTTCGGGTTGGATTCTGGCATTCTTTTGGATTTCCTGAAGCTTTTTGGTGTGAAAATTGGAGACGCCGATATGGCGGGCGAGCTTCTGATCCCATAGCGCTTCCATGGCTTTCCAGGTTTCCGGAAGTGGGGCCTGCTCATAGCTGAGGAAATCCCCCGAACCTGACGGGAAATCAACGCCTTTTTTGATGGCAACCGGCCAGTGTACCAGGTACAAATCTACATAGTCCAGTTGCAGGTCACGTAGGGTCCGTTCCATAGCCGGACGCACATCCGCACTCAAGTGGGAATCGTTCCATAGCTTCGAGGTAATCCATAATTCTTCCCTTTTTACCCAACCTTCGGATAGAGCCTTATGCAATGCCTTTCCTATTTCGCTTTCATTTTTGTATATCTGTGCGCAATCTATGTGCCGGTATCCGGTTTTCAGGGCATGCAATACGGCATCAAAAACTTCATTGGGGCGGGATTTCCAGGTTCCAAGTCCCAGAGCAGGCATCAAATCGCCATTGGCAAGTTTCAAACTTTTCATCTGTTTATTATTGTCTTTGTATGGTCACATGCCTTACCCGATCCTGAATCGGGAGAATCTTTAACGATTAAAATAGTCATTTCCCGGTGTGTTTAATGATGATTTTAATCGCATCGATTTCTTTTACTTACATTTTCTATTAAGCGACCACAACCTGTTTTCTTATGTGTCAGGATGCCTGCCCTGGCCTGCAGGACCGCCTCCTAAATGCTAATGATCCCGGTATGCTCTGCATGCACGAACAGTTCCTATTCACGCCAGGCTCGGTTTCAGGTTTGGTTCAGGCTTTCCAAAAATCAGTACCTGACAGGGTTCGCTTATTTTTAAAAGTGCGACATTTTCACTGTAATCCCAAAAAATATTACATTTATTCGATTTCAATCGGATCATGTTGAAAAAATGAAATTAGTGCAAAACGCGGTTTTGTTTTAGGAAAGGATGTCCCGAATGACCTTGCCGGAGACATCTGTTAGCCGGAACTTTCTGCCCAGGTGTCTGTAAATCAGTTTTTCATGATCGAGGCCCAATTGGTGCAAAACGGTGGCCTGAAAATCATGAACATGTACAGGATTGGAGGTAATGTTGTAGCCCAAATCATCGGTACTTCCGTACACCATGCCCGGCCTGACTCCGCCCCCGGCCATCCAGATGCTGAAACAACGCGGGTGATGATCCCTTCCATAATTATCCTGCGTCAGCTTACCCTGTGAGTAATTGGTCCTGCCAAATTCGCCACCCCAGATTACCAGGGTTTCATCCAACATGCCCCGTTGTTTCAGGTCTTTTATCAGGGCGGCAGATGCCTGATCTACATCCCGGGCCTGAGCAGCCATCTCAAAGGGTAGATTACCGTGCTGATCCCAGCCCTGATGGTACAGTTGGACAAACCTTACGCCACTCTCTGATAGCTTTCGTGCCAATAGGCAATTGGCCGCAAACGTCCCGGGCTTACGGCTGTCTTCCCCATACAGTTCAAAAACACTGTCAGGCTCACGGGACAGATCAGTGGCTTCAGGCACAGCAGTCTGCATGCGGAAAGCCATTTCATACTGTGCCACCCGGGTCTGAATTTCGGGATCGCCCACTTTCTGGAAGGCATGTTCATTAAGTGCTGCCAGATCATCTAGCATTTTCCTTCGTTCTTCCCTCCGCATTCCTTCCGGGTTGCTCAGGAACAAAACAGGGTCTTCTCCATTACTCAACTGAACACCTTGATGAGTAGCGGGCAAAAACCCATTGCTCCAGAGCTTGGAATAAACGCCCTGTCCGTTACCATTTCCCTTAGACAATAAAACAGTAAATGCAGGCAGGTTGCTGTTTTCACTTCCCAGCCCATAACTCAGCCAGGAGCCCATACTGGGCCGGTTTCCCTGCTGCGCACCCGTCTGAAAAAAGGTAAGCGCCGGATCGTGGTTAATCGATTCGGTATGCATGGACCTGATGATACAAATGTCGTCTACAATCCCGGCGGTATGTGGAAAAAGTTCGCTAATCCAGGCTCTCGCCTGACCATATTGCTGAAAATCAAAAATGGAGCCCACCATAGGAAACGAATCCTGGCTGGCCGTCATACCGGTAAGCCTTTGGCCCTGCCGGATCGATTCGGGAAGTTCTTCCCCCCACATGTCGCGAAGCCTGGGCTTGAAATCAAAGGATTCCAACTGTGACGGTGCCCCATTTTGGAAGAGATAGATCACCCTCTTGGCCTTTGGCGCAAAATGGGGCAGTGCCAGATGTGCTTCAGCTGCACCTTCTCCGGTACGTCTTCCGAACAGGTCGGGGATTAGCAGGGAACCCAAAGCTGCACTTCCCAGGCCTATGCTCATTTTGGATAAAAAATGACGCCTGTTGATGTGCAATCCATGATCCAGCAATTCCTTCTCCATCATCATTCAGGATTTAGTGTTCGTTTCTTCTAAATTGTATATCAGGGAAATTACCTGCATCAAAGCCGCCTTTTCGTCTACCGGAATTGACTCATCTGCCGGAAATTCTCCGACCGCCAATACCCTGGCGGCGCGTTTCACATCAGCCTGGTAAATCTGTAGAAATCCGGCATAGTTGTCAGACAATATTGCCATCTCTTTTTCATCTGGCTGCCTGCCCACAATTTTGAAAAATGCCTCATGGATTTTTCCCGCTACAGTATTTCGTTGGCTGAGTAGTTTTTCTGCAAGTACACGGGAAGCTTCGAGCACGTAGGTATCGTTCATCATGGCAAGTGCCTGAAGCGGCGTATCGGTTTTCACCCGTTCCACTTCACAGGCATCCCTGTTGGAGGCATCAAAAAGCATCATTTGGGGTGGAGGTACGGTTCGTTTGATAAAGGTGTACAGACCTCTTCGATACAGATACTTTCCCGTGTCCTGCTGGTAAGCCGAAAGGTTTCCTCTTCCCGAGGTAGCGGCCTCCCACATGCCCTCCGGTTGGTAAGGTTTCACACTGGGGCCACCTATTTCGCGGTTGAGTAACCCACTGCTAGCCAGTACCAGGTCCCTTATTTCTTCTGCTTTCAGCCGTTGCCTGGAAAATCTGGATAGGTACCTGTTGTCAGGATCCGTTTTAAATTTATCCTGCATTACGGTAGAAGATTGCTGGTAGGTAGCTGAGAGCATTATTTTTTTTAGTAAGTATTGTATGTCCCATCCATTGTCCATAAAATCCACAGCCAGCCAATCCAGAAGGGGTTGATTGACCGGCAGATTGCCCTGCATGCCAAAATCTCCCGGTGTATCCACCAGACCTAGTCCAAATATCTCCTGCCAGATCCTGTTGACAAAAACCCTGGCGGTAGTAGGATTTTCCGGATCAAATAGCCATCTGGCCAATCCCAGCCGGTTTTGCGGCAAATGGTCAGGGTATTTCAACAGGGCTGCCGGAGTGCCGGGGCTTACCGCTTCGGTGGGGGCATCATAGGCACCTCTGTCCAATATGAACGTGGGCCGCAAACTATCCAGATCTGCCATCACAGAGACTTTCAATACATCTGCTTCGGCCAGCAGAGAATTGTAATTGGTCCCCTTGCTCATATTAGCCAGCAACGTTTGTACCCTGCGGTTGCTGTCCGGCATATTGATGAACTGAAGGATTTCCCGGGTATCTTCATCGGTAATTTCCATCAGTGGCAGTTTGGCAGGGCTCTTTTTGGAAAATCCCGGGCTGGCTTCTTCGATGCCTTTCTCCGCTACATTGTTGAAGAAAGCGTACAGTTGGAAATACTCTTTTTGAGCGATCGGATCATATTTGTGGTCATGGCATTGAGCGCATTCCAGCGTGATCCCCAGCATGGCTTTACCGAAAGTATTGGTCCTGTCGATGGCATACATCACCCGGTACTCCTCATCGATAGCACCGGATTCTTCTGTTATTTTATGATTTCTGTTGAAACCCGTAGCCAGAATTTGTTCCTTGGTAGGGTTGGGCAGCAGGTCGCCTGCAAGTTGCCAGGTGACGAACTGATCATAGGGCATGTTTTGGTTAAAGGCATGGATGACCCAGTCCCTCCAGGGCCATTGGGTACGGTAATAGTCGTCCTGGTACCCGTGAGAATCTGCATATCTTGCCACATCCATCCAGGCGATGGCCATTTTTTCTCCATAGGCGGGGACCGAGAAAAGGGAATCGATCAGGTCTTCTACAGAAAAATCTGACTTTCCGGCCCTCGTTACCAACCCGGGTGCGGGAGGCAAGCCAGTGAGGTCGAAATGAATCCTCCGTACAAGCTGCTGCATGCCGGCCCTGGGGTTTGGCTGCAATCCTTTTTCCTGCATAGCCGCTAGCACAAAGAAGTCGATCTCATTCTGCACCCAATCAGAAGACTCAATCTCGGGCAAATTGCCTTGCTTTGGTGGAAGGAAGGCCCAATGGGGCTCGTAGACTGCCCCCTGCCGGATCCACTTTTCGATGAGGTTTATCTGCCGCTCTGAAAGGGCAAGATTGGAAGAAGGAGGAGGCATTCGCTCGGTACTTTCCTCTGTCAGGATCCTGACAAAAGCCTCAGATTCGTGGGGTTTTCCGGGGACAATGGCATTTTTTTCCGGGCTCTCCCGGAGTGCAGCCAGCGCATCATCTTCCCGATCCAGCCGAAGACCGGCTTCGCGTTTATTGGCATCAGGACCATGGCAGGCAAAGCAATTTTCCGAAAGAATGGGACGAATATGCAGGTTGTAGCTGACCGTTTCGGGGCTGGCAGCCGATGTTGGTTGCTTTTGGTTTTCGCAGGAAAAAGCAATAAACAGGGAAAAAACCAAGGGAGATACCAGAAAGGCACCAAGAATAGAAGATCTAGCTTTCCCAATCATGGTCTTAAATTAGGCAATTACACGCTAATTCCAAAAATACTGAATGACAGATGGTTCAGCACTTCTTTTTACGGAAAATATAATATCAAAAACTGCTTCCTGTTGTGCCTGGCTCATCTTTATCAAGCCGAATTACTAAGAAAAGATCTGGCTGACCTTAATTTTCCGGAAAAACAAAGGCACCATAAGCGGCCAGGTATTTGCCAGCAGCATCTGGCCTGGCTTCCCGTATGGGCATGCTCAGTCTCCTTTTCAAACATGCCCACCGGATAAGTGACAGGATAGGTTGAGGCCACAATCCGCTTCCTTGAATCATGTAGAGCTGCTACCCCTGCAATCAGAGAAACAGCAAATAGCCAAGGTAAAAAAGGTACAACATCACGAAAATGCTACCCTCCCACCTTTCTACCATCCTACCTTTCCCAGAGAAAACAAACAGAAATAAAAGTAACGCTGCCAGGACATTGGCGGCGATATCAAAAAATGTCTCCGGACGGACATCAACCGGGTATATGGTGGCAGAAAGCCCAAGAATCCAGAAAATATTGAAAATATTAGAACCAACCACGTTGCCAATGGCTATATCGACTTTCTTCTTTTTAACAGCCGCCAGGGAGGTGGCCAACTCCGGCAGCGAGGTACCAATGGATACGATAGTCAGACCGATGACACGTTCCGATAACCCAAAGCTCTGGGCAATGCTTACCGCATTAGTGACAATCAAATGCCCTCCAAGTACCAGACCTGCCAGACCCAGAACAAGCCAAATCACTGCGGCAATGACCGACATATGCCCGACAGGCACTTCTTCTGCCGCTGCCTCCGGATTTCGGGAGACCAGGATATTGTACACCAAAAAAACAGCGAAAAACAGGATCAACACCAGGCCCTCACTCCGGCTGACAAGATCCGAATTCATCCCGTCTAACCATTGATCACTTGCAATAACCACCACGGATACGGCTGCCAGCAAACAAAGTGGTATTTCGATCCAGGTGGTGTTGGATTTGACGGTAAGCGGATAGACCATGGAGCAGACTCCCAGTATTACAAAGGTGTTGAAGATATTGCTTCCCAGTACATTGGCCATCACCATGGCTCCTGAACCATTTACTGCCGCAATGACATTGACCGCCAATTCCGGAGCAGAGGTGCCAAATGCTACGACTGTTAATCCGATCACTATATTGGGTATTGACAGGCGAACGGCAAGACTCGAAGCGGCCTCAACCAATTTATCCGCCCCGTAAACCAATAAGACGAAACCCAAAATGAGCAAAGCAATAGAAAGAACCATTAGTAATTAGTGAAATTTGCGCAATATTATATTATTTTTCGTTGGAAAAAAACAGCAGGAATGTATTTCGTCCTGCAGTCTGAAAACAGGGTTCCTGTACAGTTAGGTAGTTACTTTGAAGACCCTATTCCCTGTACAATATCTCTGCACTCAGGGTCCCTGGTCCTGGAGAAAAAACATACTTAAATTGACTGGAGCACATATATTTTGAGCAATAAAAGGTTATCTGTGAAAAGATGTGTAACTATGCTTTAACCAAACTGATTCCTCAGGGAGTGGACATTGCCTGAGAAAATCAGGGAATAGCATCAGGAGATTGCTTTTCATGGTGAATCGGGTTATCGTTGAAGAAAATAAACACATGAAGTTCCTAGCCTCTCAGTTAAGTTTTTTATTAAAAAATAAACCCCAGCGAAGAAATTTTAAATTATTGCTGCGGTTCCTTTTGATCCTGCTGGCGATGATCCTGGTTTTCTCCCTTGCCTTTCACCTCATCATGCTGAGCGAGGGCAGGTATTTCTCATGGATCACTGGCCTGTACTGGACATTCACTGTTATGACTACCCTGGGATTTGGCGACATCACCTTTGAAACCGACTGGGGGAGGGTTTTCACCATGATCGTTTTGCTATCAGGTATGTTATTTCTGTTGGTCCTCTTTCCTTTTACCTTCATAAATTTCTTTTACTCGCCCTGGATGAAGGCCCAGGAGCAATCCCGCGTTCCCAAACAGATCGACGAGGCCACCAGCGGTCACGTGATCTTAACCCACTTTGATCCGGTATCAGATGCGCTGATTAAAAAACTGAAAAGAATACAGATCCCCTATGTATTGATTGTACAGGATTTTACCGAGGGTTTAAAATTGAGGGAGTTAGATATCCAGGTGATGCTGGGCGACCTGGACGATCCGGATACCTATCGCAATGCCCGGATAGCATCGGCAAACCTGGTAGCTACCACCTCTGTGGATGTGGTCAATACCAGCGTCGCTTTTACGATCAGGGAAGTGAATGAAAACATAACCATAATCGCTACCTGCAATGCCGAGGCCTCAGCCGATATCCTGAGTTTGGCAGGATGCAACCATGTGTTGAGTTTGGGAGAAATGATGGGATTGTTTCTGTCCAGGCGGGCGAGTGGAGGCGATGCCTCAGCCCTCGTCATCGGGCAATTTGAAGAACTGAGCATAGCTGAAGCCACGGTCGGGGGTTCCTCATTAGTGGGGCAAACGCTCAGGGAAACCAAATTACGGGAAAAAGTAGGGGTAAGCGTACTGGGTTTCTGGATAAGGGGCAAATACCATGTAGCCCAACCGGAAACGGAAATCACAGAAAATTCTGTACTGGTACTTGCAGGGACGCCCACACAAATCGCCGCATATAATGCCCTGTTTTGCATACAAAAGCAGGAAAGCGAACCGCTGATCATCATCGGTGGGGGCAGAGTAGGGCGATCTACCGGCAGGGAGCTGGAAAAAAGAAACCTTGATTTCAGAATAATTGAAAAATTGCCTGACCGGGTAAAAAACAATGAAAAATACATCTACGGTGATGCCGCAAACCTGGAAATTTTGCTGAAAGCAGGGATATCCAAAGCGCCAAGCGTGATCATCACTACCCACGAAGACGATATCAATGCTTACCTCACAATTTATTGCCGAAAATTGAGGCCAGACATACAGATTATCACGCGCTCCACTTTAGAGAGAAACCTGGATACCATGCACCGGGCGGGAGCAGATTTCGTCATGTCCTACGCCTCCATGGGGGCCAATGCCATTTACAATTTACTCAAAAAGAGTGATATTCTCATGGTAGCGGAAGGCCTTGACCTCATCAGCATTAAGGCACCCGAACAGCTTACCGGCAAATCTATAGCCGCATCCTGCATACGCCAGGAAACCGGATGCACCATTATTTCCATCAAGAAAAAGGCCAAAATGATAGTAAACCCAGAGCCAGACTCGATCATAGAAAAGGGTGACGAGATTATTCTGATAGGAACTGCGGAAGCAGAAAATACATTTTTTAGAAAATTCAGCTAACCGGAAATGATTTGATAAAAAAGAAAAAATAAAGCGATTAATTTGAATTATTAACGCTTTTTTTTGTATTTTGAAGCCTGAATAAATCAAGATGTGTCAGAATCCAAACCCGTTTTGACTACGTCCCTCTATTTTTAGACCAAATTGAATGCGTATGACCAATATTCAAAATTCACTGGCTCTTGCCTTTCTACCGGGATATTTATTTTCCTGCCAGTATGAGCAGCAAATCAACAAGGAAGACAAAGAAGGGAATTTGCCGGTCACGACAAACCCCAGGGAATTAAGTGATCAAAAGCTTATCCGAAGATATCTGGAGGGCCTGCAGTTAGAAAGTTATGATTACATCAAAACCTGTATCCATCCTGATTTCAAATGCATCAATACAAACAATGACTCCATTAGGGATTCCATGGAAGAATTGTCCCATTGGAAAGCCCAGCATCAGAAACTCCGGCACTTGTCCTTCAGCGATCCTGTCTTGAAGAGTGTCAGGGTAAATCGCGGCATATTGAAAGGTGATTGGACCCTGGTCTGGACGACCTTTTCTGCCCTTGATGGCGAAACACTCAAGTCAATCAAGTACGAGTACCACATGGCGATCAAAACTGCAGATGATAAAATAGTAGAAATTCAGACCTGGCACCAGGCAGACGATGAGAGCTTGGACCAGCACTGATCGCCTGGGCCGGAGATTTTACTTTTTTTTTCCAAAATAGGCCATTTTTGAATAATTGCGTATATTTTTACAAAACGATCACCTTCAAAATGTTCACTTTTTATCATCCAAAATAATTTCACATGCACACATATGTATTGGGCGTAGATTTCGGAACTGACTCGGTAAGGGCTTTACTGGTCAACGCACATAATGGAGAAACCATCGGTAGTGAAGTATTTTCGTATCCCATCTGGAAGAGCGGTAAATACTGTGATGCTGCAAAAAATCAATTTCGGCAACATCCCGTTGACCACCTGCAAGGCCTGAGCAGCACGGTGCGTTCAGTGGTCGACAACAGTGGTGTTCCTAAAGCCCAAATAAAGGGTATCTGTGTAGATACAACGGGATCATCACCCCTGCCCGTTGATGCATCAGGCAGGCCCCTGGCTTTTTCGGACAAATTTGCGGATAATCCAAACGCACAAATGATACTGTGGAAAGATCATACAGCGGTAGCAGAAGCCGACGAGATCAACCATCTGGCAAGAACCTGGGGAGGTATAGATTTTACCAAATTTGAAGGGGGAATTTATTCATCGGAATGGTTTTGGGCCAAAATCCTCCACACCATCAGAAAAGATCCGGAAGTGGCTGAAGCAGCCTTTTCCTGGATGGAACATTGTGACTACATCACCTTCGAACTAACCGGATCTCAGGATTTGTCTGTTTTTAAAAGGAGTCGCTGTGCGGCCGGACACAAAGCCCTCTGGCATGAAAGCTGGGGCGGTCTGCCGGATACCGCCTTTCTGGAAAAACTGGATCCGCGGCTGGTTGCGTTAAAAGACAGACTCTACACAGACACTTTTACTTCGGATACCCCTGCAGGCACACTCTCCCCGGAATGGGCCGAAAAATTGGGCCTGGAACCCGGAATAACTGTGGCTGTAGGCACCTTTGACGCGCATGCCGGAGCTGTAGGCGGGGAGGTTTCTGATGGGACGCTCGTCAAAGTGATGGGCACATCTACCTGCGACATTATGGTAAGCTCCTATGCTTCGCTGGAAAACAAAACTGTCAAAGGAATCTGCGGACAGGTGGATGGCTCTGTACTTCCCGGTCAGATAGGCCTTGAGGCTGGCCAATCCGGATTTGGTGACGTTCTGGCCTGGTTTATTCAATTGATACAAAAACCGGTGTTGGAAACGCTCTCAGAGCACCATCCGGAAGGATTGGCAGAAATCCGCAAAATTCTGGAAGAGGAGTTGATCCTCACGCTTTCCAGAAGTGCTGAGAGAATTCCACCTGAAGACTCCCGGGTAATCGCAATAGACTGGATCAATGGTCGCCGCACGCCGGATGCCAACCAAAACCTTAAAGGTGCATTGGCCGGCCTGGATATGGGCACCGATGCAGCCAAAATATACAAAGCCTTGGTAGCCTCCATCTGTTACGGTTCCCGACGGATCATCGAAAGGTTTAGAGAGGAAGGCGTGCCGATTACACAGGTCATTGGACTTGGCGGGGTAGCAAAAAAATCAACCCTTGTCATGCAGACCATGGCGGATGTATTGAACATGCCGATCAAAGTAGCCAGGTCTGAACAGGCTCCTGCGCTGGGGGCTGCCATCTACGCTGCCACCGCTGCCGGCATACACGGAAGCGTAGCAGACGCAATTCAAAAAATGGGGAATGGGTTTGACCGGGTGTACCACCCTATTCCGGAAAATGTGAAAATTTACGAACAAAAATATCAGGAATATTTACTTCTTGGTCAGTTTATTGAATCGAACACAAGCTCGTCATTGTAGGAAGATTTGACATACATTGATGATATATGGCAATTGGCAATCGGTTTTGGTTGCCTTTTTTTTTGCTCCAGACACGATAAGTACGCCTGCCCCCTATCGCCCTTACGGTCAATAAGATAAGTTTACTCATTTCCGGGTAAATTACTTGGAAATCCTTTTGAAATTTACTAACATTAAACTCACTATTTGCCAGATAAGTGCAAACAAAAGTTTAATATAAGGGTTAATTGACAGTTACCAGTAAAAAATTTCGGCCCGGAATTAGTTTGGGCTGTCAGGAAAACTTTCATTAATATCACCAACGCTAACGAGTCAAATCTGTATGAAAAACTTTAACTACTTCATCTTAGTTTTGCTGATCGCCAATTCAGCCTGCTTATCCCAAAGAGATTTCGTTGCCGAGTACGATTACAATTACAAAGGCGCTTTCAAAAAATATAAAACCTTTGGATTTGTAGAGGAGGAAGGAAAAAATGACGGTGATTTTACCAATATCATCGAAAAATCCATCACTTCCCGTCTGGGTTCCCAGGGCTTCCGTCAAAAAGAAAATAATCCTGATCTACTGATCATTCATAAGCTGTACATGAGCGAAGTACGGTATAGAGGGTACAATCAACCTAATTTTGACTATTGGCTGAAAAAGCAGGGCATCGAACTGGTGGAGGAATCTGTTTTGGACAGCCTTGAAAGACAGAAACGCGGAGAGAACTACAATGCGGTCAAATACACCCAAAACGATGGCATGCTGGTGGTGCTGGTGATAGACCACAAAAAAGGCAATACCATCTGGCAGGGATATACTTCAGCCTATTTTGACTATGCTTCTCCAAACATTCATATTGATCTGACCCGAGCTACCTACAAGGTGATGGATCAATTTAAAATTCTGACCAGAAATTAATCCGGATAAAACCTGATTCATTGGCGTTCCTCCCAGACAATGGGGTACGCCATTTTTTTTGACCTTTGCCAAATTCTTCTGTTAAAATTGCATATACAGCGCAGGTGTCCGGTACAATATGTACCTTTGGAAAATGAGTATGCCAGAAAAGAGAGACCCGGAGACTTTGCTGCAACACCTGCCTTTCGATACCTTCAATACAATGCAGCAGGACTTCATTGAAAAAACACTGACAAGCAGCAAGCCCCTTATGCTGTTAGCCCCTACTGGTTCTGGCAAAACACTTGCCTATCTTGTTCCGCTTGCACTTTCCCTGCAGAAAAATTATCCACAGTCCACCGGCCTGATTATCGTACCTTCCAGGGAGTTGGCTTTACAGATTGAGCAGGTATTCAGGTCTCTGAAAACCAACCTGAATGCCTGTACCTGTTACGGAGGACATGCCTTTAAAACAGAAGCAAACCGGCTCAAGGAAAATCCTGCCCTGGTAATCGGTACGCCGGGCAGACTGTCGGAACATGCCCAACTGGGAAACCTGCCTCTCGCAGGGCTGGAAATGGTAGTTTTGGACGAATTCGATAAATCCCTGCAGTTTGGTTTTCATGATCAACTAAAAGTGATCTTCGATAGACTTGATGGGACACAAAGGTACTTTCTCACTTCGGCCACTGCACTGGAAAGCTTGCCAGAGTTTCTCCCTCTCTCGAGCTGGGAAACCCTGGATTATCTGAAAATTAGCTCGGAAAGCAAACTTGAGCTCAAACTGGTGAGGACCCCAAGTGTAGAAAAGGCAGCAAAACTCATGCATCTACTGGCCGGGTTTCAGCAGGAAAACAGCCTTGTGTTTTGTAACCACAGGGAAGCTGTAATCAGGATCAGCACCCTGTTGTCCGAAAATCACTTTCCGCACGAAACACTGCATGGCGGAATGGAACAAATTGACCGGGAAAAAAGTCTTTTTAAATTCAGAAGTGGAGTAAAAAAAGTACTGATTGCCACAGATCTGGCAGCAAGAGGTCTGGATATTCCCGAGATCAGGCATGTAGTTCATTACCAACTTCCCTCGAAAGAGGATGCTTTTATTCACCGGAATGGCCGAACCGCCCGTATGCATGCTTCCGGACAAAGTTACCTGGTTTTGGCGCATGACGAACCATTACCGGATTACCTCCCCAAGGATCTTTCTGAATTTGAACCGCCCGAAGACATCCGAATACCCACATCTTCACCCCTGGCTTGCCTGTACATCAGCGCCGGCAAAAAAGACAAAATAAGCAAGGGCGACGTGGTCGGCTTTCTGACCAACAAGGGAGGCCTGGACGGCGGCGATATCGGGTTGATAGGAATAACGGATACGGCCAGTTACGTGGCCATTCCGCGGGAACAGGTGCCGGCAGTACTGCAAAAAACTTCTAAAGAAAAAATGAAGAAAATCAGAGTGAAGGTGGAGCTTGCAAACTGACGATATAGAACTGAATTGAGCAGGATTTTTGAACCGACACCTGTGATTGACTCCGGCGTATATTCCCCTACCCCTTTGGCTTTACGTTCATTTCTTCTTCCCAACCGGTATTCTTCAGGGCCGGATCATTTTCTTTCTTCAAAAAGTCTGCCTCGGAAAGCGGCGCTGCATCCCAGGTCAAAATGGCTTCATCTGGAACCCTATCGACCGGCTTTTTCCAGGCCGTAGACGTTTCGTTATAGGCAATATTGGATTGTGAGTTAAAGCAGGAAATAATTGACCATCTTGGATCCTCGGATAAGTTGGCTGCCGACCGGTGAAGCAAGTTGGGGTGGAAAAACAAAGCATCTCCAGGGTCTATTTCGCAATAGACCAGTTCCATGGTTTTCAGTGCGTTTTCGACCATTACCATATCGGCACCCACTTGTTCGCCGGCAAATCCATGATTTACCCTGCCAATCTTATGGGATCCCCTGATCACCTGAAGACAGCCATTCTGTTTGTTGGCAGGCGTCAGGGCTACCATTACGCTAAGCAATTGATCCGGGTACATGAATTGATTTTTGTACCAGTAACCGTAATCCTGGTGCCATTCCCATGCCCCTCCTACTTTGGGTTCTTTTTGCATCAACTTGGAATGAAAATGGCATACCGGGGCATCACTATGCAACAATTGCCCAACACAGCGGACCATTTTTTCGCTTCTGGTAAGGTAACCGAAAACGTCATTTCCGGGGTTAAACCACAATGACAAGCGCGTTTTCTTTCCGGATTGGTCATTCAGATCCATAGCATTTTTTTGCATGGCCTCATCCTGTATGGCCACCTCATACATCCTCCTGGTTTCTGCCTCACTGCAAAAGCCCCTGACGAGCACAAAGCCGTCCTTCTGATAACGATTGATCTGATCTGAATTTAATTTCATGGTAAGGTCAAAGTAAGTATAAAAAACGGAAATAAAAAACAACAACCCCTTTCCGCTTCCTCCCTGACCTATTAAAATATTTGGCAAAAATCAATTATTGAATTTCACCAATTGGTGAATATGGCCGAAACAAGCTTAAATGATCTTATATTTTGCATTAATCCCCATTTATGTAAATAAATTTTGCTAATAGTCTCTTTTTTTGAAAAAAAGGTACCCTATTTTTTATTTTTTCAATTATTGCTACTGGTGCTCCTGCATTAAATTAGGGTATACCATTTAAAATGACGTAGCCATGAAAAATCGATCCTTACCTCTTCAGATTAAAGCAGAAAAAAATTCATTCCTTTCCTGCCTCGCCGTATTCGTTCCCCTTGTTGCGTTGTTAGTCCTGCTCAGCATTCAGGAAATTCCCGAATACTTCCGCTTTTTTCTCTTGTTGTTCGCCGGGTGGTTCAGTTGGACTTTTTCAGAGTATTGCATTCACCGTTTTTACATGCACAAACGCATCCCCAATCTGAATCAAAAGCTCTACCAGTCCCATGAAAACCACCACAGACACCCCTCTGACATCCGGATAAATGTAATGCAGCGCATCCTGGCCAGTTTACTGGGTGGCCTGCTGCTCTACCTTTCCTTCGTATGGAACAATTACTTTACGGTTTTTACCGGGTACTATCTGGGCTTTCTGGGCTATGCGTTGATGCATTACATACTGCATCAGACCTGGGCAGCCTACCTGTTCCCCCGTCTGCAGGAATCCCACATCCATCACCATGGAAAATATCCAGACAAATGTTTTAGTTTTAGTTGTATCTGGTGGGATAAAATTTTCGATACCCTTCCACCAAAAAATGCGCGGATATCGGACAAGTTCAGAAAATATTACTTTTCCAACCCATATCATAAAGAGTCCGGTGGATAAAATAATTAAATGAAATGTTTATATTTACTGAGATAACCTATTGTATTTTAGAAAAATATTGAATATTATTAGGAAACATCACATCCACTTTGTTCTTGGTCACCAACCCGCAGAAAAACTCTCCGACTAGTCGGCTTCGGGATAGTATAAACTCAATTAGGAAAAAACTATGGAAAACAATCACTTTCAGCACCAGTTTTTCCAGCATTTAAAGTCGCTGCTGCCGCCATACAAATCTCTGGTAAATGAGATATCAGACCTCCTCAACATTAGCGTAGACAGCACCTACAGGAGGATCCGTGGACAAAAAATGATCAACATGGAGGAAATCAAAATTATCAGCCAGCATTTTAAGATTTCTCTCGATCAGTTGATGAATTTAAACAGCCAGGCCATCCTTTTTCACGGAAATCTGAATGACCAGTCTGATAACAGGTTCAAAGCCTGGTTAGCAGACATCCTGCGCCAATTGGAGTTGGTGAATCAACACAAACACCGGCATATATATTTTCTGCTAAAAGACATCCCACCATTCTACCACTTTTATTTCAAAGAGCTTGCCTACTTTAAGTTCTTCTTCTGGATGAAATCCATCCTATACTATGACAATTTCAAATTTCAGAGTTTCGACCTGAAAATACATCAGTTTGAAGAGTATGATGAACTTATTCGCAAGATTCTCAGGCTATACAATAAAATTCCGACCACAGAAATATGGAATCTGGAAAGTGTCAACACGACACTCAGGCAAATCGATCTGTACCATGAGATGGGTTATATCAGCAATCCTTCCGATTGTCAGCTGCTTTATCAACAGCTACTGGAAATGGTAGATCATATTGAAAAACAGGCGGAAATCGGGAAAAAGTTTAATCCAGCCATAGGTATTGAACATGATAGCGCTCCCTATGAGTTGCTTGTAAATGAATTTGTTTTGGGCGACAACACATTTATGGCTGAGCTGGATGACATTAAAATCACATACCTCAATCATAGCGTGTTGTATTTTATAGGGTCGATGGACCCAAAGCTAAACGATGCCATGTTTGAAAGCCTGAATAACCTGATCAAAAAATCTACCATGATCAGTACCGTGGGAGAAAAGGAACGGATCCGGTTTTTTAAAAAAATAAAACAAAAAATCCATACCGGCATGCAAAGGTCTTCCAGAAACAATTCCACCAGGGCAAGCGCTGGTCCGGAAGAGAAGAATCTTCCCGTTTGACCCATTCGTAGCTTTTTATTAGCTTGCATAGTTAACCTGCCGGATGCATTGCTGCGTTACCTGGTAGCGTATTTTTCGCAAAACTCCTATCAGGACAGGAAAATAAGACCGATATAAAACAAAAAAACAGAAAGCAATGAAAAATTACCATTTCCTGGCCTTGATGCTGCTAAGCTTTGTTTGTATACATCGGGTCAATGCGCAGCAAAACAGGCAGGCAAATAACATCATGTATTATTTACAACAGGAAGCTGAGGAGATAAGCAAAAGCTTTTCACCCGAAAATATCACTGCAGATGAATGGCAGCTACAACGACCTGCCAAACACCGCCAATTCATTGAAATGATGGGTTTCCGGATGGATGAAGCGCGGGTTGCCCCAACGGTAACCCGAACCGGCACCCTCCGGCAGGATGGTTTTACCATCGAGAAACTATATTACGAATCGATGCCTGGCCTGTTCGTACCGGCCAATCTTTATGTTCCGGATGGTATCACGGCTCCCAGGCCGGCCGTTGTTTACCTCTGCGGGCATGCACATGGACAGAAAGCCCATTATCAGGCCCACGCTCGGCGACTTGCAGCATTGGGCTTTGTGGTGTTAATTTTTGATACCATCCAGTTTGGAGAGGTAAGGGGCCATCACTGGGGCCCCTACAATCAGGGTTGGTTTCACTGGTACTCCAGGGGTTATAACCCTGCCGCAGTAGAATTGTGGAATGCCATACGTGGACTGGATTACCTGGCTACCCGCAAAGAGGTGGATATGGACAATATCGGCGTAACAGGCATATCGGGAGGGGGCTCACAGACCTGGTACCTGGCTGCAGCCGACTCCAGAATCAAGGCCGCAGCCCCGGTTTGTGGAGCAGGCACGCTGGATTCGCAGATAGGCGAACGAAGAATAGACGGTCATTGCGACTGCATGATGCCCAACAATGGCTTTCAAAGCGGCTTTCAGGAGATTGGTGCGCTGATAGCACCCAGACCGCTTTTAATTGCACAATCTGACCAGGATGAACTCTATGGCATCACATCCACAAAAGACTTTTACCATAAGTTAAGGCAATTTTATCAAAATTTTGGCGCGGCAGGGAATATTGACCTCGTGATAACTCCAGGTGGACATTCCTATCACAAACGCTCCCGTACAGCCATATTTTCCTTCTTTTTGCAGCACCTGATGGGAAAAAGCGTTGCTCCCGGGCAACTGGCCGACATCGAGACCAATGTGGCGAATTTACCCGGGGAAGATCTTCTGCAGGTGTATGGTGAGACTGCGCCGGAAGGCGACATTACGCCCTTCATACAGGATCATTTTCTGGCAGTCCGGACAGTTCCGGAAATCAACACAGAACAGGATCTTAAAAACCATCAGAAAGCTGTAAAAGATTACCTGCTCAGCAGGACATTCGGCGCCTTTCCGGCGGTACCGGAGGCACTGGATGGGCAACAAATCTACCAGACCGCTGATCTGGCCCCAAATGGCAACAAAACTTTTTCTTTTACAAGTGAGCAGGGGTGGAGATTGAAATTGAATCTTTTTTACCGCAAAGCACAGGCGGAAAAGAATCCGCTGGTGGTCATACTCAGGAGCCCCGGTGAAGAACGCTGGGATAGTGAAGGTTTCGCCCAAAAGATAGCCAAAGGGAAAAATGTAGCCTACCTAGAAGTCCGCGGTACCGGAGAAGTAGGATGGGCGCCTGAATTAAATTGGCATGTACGGCGTGCTTCGGCCTGGACAGGACGGACGATTGCTTCCATGCAGGTTTATGATGCGCTTCGGGCACTGGCTTTTGCCAGGACATTACCCGGCGTAGATCCGGAAAAAGTAAGTATAGCAGGCAGAGAAGGTATGGGAGCGGTAGCACTGTATGCTGCCTTTCTGGACGGAAACTGCGAGCAGGTCATTTTAAAAGATCCTCCGACCAGCCATGACCAGCCCAGTCCCGCAAATGGAAGGGATTTCCCGCTTGAGTTATTAAATGTACTGCGAATCACAGATTTGTACCAACTCCCCGCACTGGTATCGCCTGCTCAGGTAGTTTTTGAGGGGGAAATACCCGAAGCATTTGACTGGTCCGCAGGGATACTTGAAAAAACAGGAAGAGCTCCATTCAAAAAGGCAGGCTCATGAAAATTGTTGTTTGATCTGAGAGGACTGCTTGCGTAAATTACATGCAGGAAAAGGTTAAACTGCCTTATACTGAAAACACCCATCTGCCCTACATGAGGAGAGAAAGGATTTTTGGTCCGGTCTAGTGCTCCCAAAGAATTTGGGGTAACTCCAGCGGCACGGCCAAACCCCTGACATGGGGGACCAGCCGGATGGTATAGTTTGCAATAGGTATGGAAGCGGGTGCCTTTCCCTTATAGCTGTAATATCCATTATCGGCAGCATTTTCCTCCCGCTGCATTAGCGGCAATTTTCCATGGCTTCCCGCTGAAAAAATCTCAACAACAAGCCATTCAGGATCAATTGCACCTAATGACAAGGACACCTGAAAACAATATTCATCTCCTTCGGTGCTGGTCAGAACTTCGCCAAAAGAAATATGAGCCCAATTGCTTTCGAGCTGCTCCCTGACTTCAAAAAGCTTCTTGCCCAATGCTCCCCTTGTCGCATTCCGTTCCAGGAAATTGTGTGCAGCAGGCAAATAATAATCTTCCGTATATTGCCTCACAGTCCTGTTTGCTGAGAATTCCGGAGCCAGTTTAGACATGCTGTTTCGTATCCTTTGAATCCAACTTTTCGGGAGGCCATCTGAATGGCGTGTATAAAACTCGGGGATTACCTTACCTTCCAGTAAGTCATACAGTGCTGCAGCCTCCATTTCATCAGAAAGCCCCTGCCCGGTAGGATTCTGCGCATTACCCAGTGCCCAGCCCAGCTCAGGAGCAAAGGCTTCGGCCCACCAGCCATCCAGGGTGGAAAGATTTAATCCCCCATTGACCAGTACTTTCATTCCGCTGGTACCGCAGGCCTCCCAGGGTGGCCGAGGTGTATTTATCCAAACATCCACACCGCTTACCAACTGCTCGGTGATACCCATATCATAGTCGCTAAGGAAAACCAGGCGATGGTGCAAACCGTTTTCATCTATAAATTGGATCCATTCCCTGATCAGCGCCTTGCCTGCCTCATCACCTGGCCCTGCTTTACCAGCCAGCACCAATTGGACCGGATAGGATGTTTGGCTGAGCAGGCGAACCAATCTACTTTTGTCCTTCAGCAGTAAATTGGTTCGCTTATAGGGCACAAACCTGCGTGCAAAACCGAGGGTCAGGGCCTTTGGATCAAAAATTTCATTCAGGTCCAGTTGCTGGTGATCTAACCTTCCACCCAATTTGGATTGACGCTCAAAAATGCGGCGGATATATTGGACCAAACTTTCCCTACACACATTTCGGAGTTCCCAAAGGGCTTCATCCGTCAGCAGACAGATGGCTGATTCCATCTCAAACAGATCACCCCTCCACCTTTCTTTTCCACAGGCCTTCGTCCAAACCTTATCGGAATACTCATTGTCCCAGGTAGGCATGTGAACACCATTGGTAACATGCCCCACCGGTACCTCTTCAATGGGCCAACGGGGAAACAAATCGCTGAATAATTGCCTGCTCACCGCACCGTGCAACCGGCTGACACCGTTCGCAGCCCCACTTCCACGCAAGGCCAACAAAGCCATATTGAAATATTCCTGATGATCGGCAGGATTTTTCCTTCCCAAAGCCAATAATTTTTCGACGCTGATCCCAAGGTCTTCTCTCGCGTAGGGACCGAGTATATTGTCGATAAGCCGGGGATGGAAGTGGTCGAATCCGGCCGGCACCGCCGTATGGGTAGTAAATACATTACCAGGTCTCGAAAGAAAGAAGGCTTCCTCAAACGAACATCCGCTTTCCTTCATGATGTCCTCAGCCCTTGCCAAAACGACAAAGGCCGAGTGACCTTCATTCAGATGGCAGACTTCTGGCTTCATGTCCATTGCAGCGAGTAATTTCCAGCCGCCAATCCCCAGGATCAGTTCCTGCTTTATACGCATGTCGGATCCTCCTCCATACAGTTCATTGGTGATCCCCCGGTGAACCGGCAAATTTGCAGGATCATTGCTATCCATCAGAAAAAGCCTCACACTACCCGCCTTTACCTCCCAGGTGCGAAGCCAGAGCTTAAAAGCTCCGAGACGTACTGCAATCCTCAACCATTCTCCATTTGCTTTTCTCAGGGGAACAACAGGAACCTGCCCCGGATCATTGTAGGTTTGGATCGCCTGCTGGTTACCTTCCTGGTCGATTACCTGTCGGAAATAACCCTGTTGGTAGAATAACCCAACTCCGGAAAGCGGCAGACCCAAATCACTGGCTGATTTTAACTGATCGCCTGCGACATTGCCCAGGCCTCCTACATAAATGGGAAGCGCTTCGTTCAGCATGAATTCCATACTGAAATAAGCCACATGTGTGAGCGGAGCATGGGGATATTTTACGGGAAACCAGGCTGGATTTGTGGCTGCTGTTTCCCTTTTTTGCAACAATTCATCCAGTTTTTTCCTGAATGGTGGATCTTCGAGGAGTTGCTCCAGTTTATTTTTTGAAACAGTTTGTAACACCAGCCATGGATTCTGGGTCTGATCCCAAAGCTCAGGATCAACTTGTCGCCACAATTTATCGGCCGCATGATTCCAGGACCAGCGCATGTCTAAGGCCAGTGTAGCGAGTTTTACAACTTCATTTCTATCCGTTGGCAGAAAACCGTACAGTTGCTGGGTATTTATTGGATTACCGTCCACAGTTTTTGGGGATAATGTGAATACAGGCAAATTTCTACCGAGATATTTTCAGGCAATCGCCATATTTACCTGCCGGATTTTAGAAAGTCTGCCTCCTTTTACCTCAAGAACGGTGCACCGTCCTATCTTCAACCCCTGCCCGGTTCCTGAAGCATTTCCCCAATATACGGCTGATTTATTTATTCCTGGTCCAGTCGGCCCTTGATTTCTTTTATTCTTTCCCGAATGGTAAGCTCTGCCACACTGACTCCATCGGAGACAGCCGTTAGAAAAGACGCTACCTCACCCTTGTGATCCGTAGACCTGCCTGTTTTTACATCTACATAGCGCATCGTCGTCCACAACAAGGTTTTTAACTCCTCTTTGTTGTCATCTGTCATGTAGTATTCTACCACCAAAGAATGGTGATCGTGCCAGATGACCCTGCTCATGATGCGTACCCACTCCCCCACTCTCGCCGGTTTGATATAGGAAATATTGTGGTTGTAGACCACCCAGGCCGCATTGTATTTTCTGATAAAATCAATCATCTCCACTCCATAAAGTTTGGGTACCTGGTCCTCTCTGGCATTGAAAAAATAATCAAAATATTTGGCATTATTCAGGTGCTGCAAGGGATCACAGTCCTGAAAACGGATTACTACCCTGCTTTCAGTTTCTTTGGGATAATGCTTTTCTTTATCTAACTCAAACATACCGTCGTGTTTTGTGGTGGATACCTGCAAATATATATGATTAAAATCATTATGGGGAATAGCTATAATTTTGCTAAATTAATGCCAAAACAAATTGACTATGAAGATTCTTGTCCCGACAGATTTATCAGAAAATGCTGAAAATGCGTTGGCTTTTGCCAAAGCCTATGCTTTACAACAGGATGCAAGCATCACCTTGTTGTACTCTTATTATGCGGTATATGATTTTGCAGCTCAGGCAGCAGAAATCATACAAACGATAGAAAATGATGCCAAAAAAGCATTAAAGAAAGCCATTAAATCCTATGGAGATGGTGTTCAAATGGATTATAAAATCATCCAGGGTACGGTTTCTACTGCGGTCTATGCGACGGTATCCAATGGAGATTACGATTTGGTGATCATGGGAACACAAGGGGCAAGTGGGATCAAAAAAAAATTAATCGGGTCTAACACCGCTACGGTGATCAAGGAAAGCGAAGTACCTGTAATTGCAGTTCCTTTCGGAGCTTCTTTTGATGCTGTTCGTGAAATTGATGTGGCTTTGGAATTAGAAAATGAAAACGAAGGGATGTTCAAAAAGCTGATATCGCTGACCGAAACCTGGAATTTGCCTTATCGCGTCATACATGTCATCACCAAACCGGACTTTAATAAAAAAATACTATTCAGAGGCATTGAATCCTATGTAAATGAAAACTTCCCAGACAGCGAATTCACCTTCGAAAAGCTCGAAGATGAAGATGTTGACAAAGCTCTGGACCATTTCCTGGAGGATAAACCAGCGTGCATGCTGGTGATGTTTTCTAAGGACAAAGGCTTCTTTGATCTCCTGTTCAAATCAAGCCACAGTGTAGAAATGGCCTATCATACGCACCTACCCCTTTTGGTGATCAAATAAATGAGAATGAAAGCAGTAGTGGTTACCAAACCCGGAAAACCGGAAGTCTTACAAATAGAAGAAAGAAATACACCCGTCCCGGCAGCCCATGAAGTCCTTATCAGGGTAAGGGCAGCCGGCGTAAACCGGCCTGACCTTGCCCAGCGCGTGGGTAAATATCCGGCTCCGGATGGGGTGCCTGCAGACATTCCCGGCCTGGAAGTTTCGGGAACAATAGAAGCACTGGGAGAAACGGTAAAAAACTGGGAAATCGGAGACCAGGTATGTGCGCTGATCGCCGGAGGGGGCTATGCTGAATATGCGGTCGCTCCGGCAAGCCAATGTTTGACCATTCCCGAAGGTGTCTCACTGGAAGAGGCAGCCTCCCTTCCGGAAACTTTTTTCACGGTCTGGAACAATATGTTTTACAAAGGGCACTTTCAGGCCGGCGACAAAGTACTGGTACATGGTGGCAGCAGCGGCATCGGCGTAGCTGCCATACAGATGATCACTGCGCTGGACGGTATCGTTTTCACCACCGCAGGCACGGAAGAAAAATGCAGGATCTGTGAGCATCTGGGAGCCCGGATAGCCGTAAATTACCGGAAGGATGATTTTGAAGAAAAAATAAGAGAACAAACAGGAAGTGACGGCATAGATATCATTCTCGACATGGTGGGGGGAGCATACACTTTAAAAAACATTCGATTGTTGGCTAATAAGGGACGGCTCATCATGATCAATGCCATGCAAAATAAAATTGGCGAGGTAGACCTGATCCGCGTGATGAAAAAGGAACTTGTGCTCACCGGATCAACATTGAGACCGAAATCTATCGCCTATAAGGGCCAACTGGCCACGCAATTGATGGGCCAGATATGGCCACTGTTTCCTGACCGGATCAAACCTTTGGTCCATACCGCTTTCCCCCTTGCTGAAGCCTACCGGGCCCACGAGCTCATGGAAAGCTCGACGCATATTGGAAAAATACTTCTGTTTGCATAAACGAACAGTGCTCCGGTCAATAGGACGCCTGAAGCGGAAACTCCCTGGAATAGTGCCCGCCCGGAGTAGAACAGGCATCAGCAATAGGATGAGTATCAACCCGCGGGGATGCTCCCGACCCAGGATTGAGACAAGCGATGTACCCAGCTAAAGACAAATGACAGACCAATGAAAATATCAATACTATTCCTCTGCTCCCTGGCAATAATAGGGTCTTGTAAAACCCAAACCGAAGATTTAAACCTCGGTGAAACTGCCATAGTTTTTGAAAATGCGAATGTCATCGATGTGCGGTCCGGGAAAAACGAAAACTTGCACGTGGTCGTTGACGGCCAATTGATCGATCGGCTTATCCCTGCTGGTAAGCATTTCGACTGGGGAGCAGCCAAAGTGGTTGACGCAGGAGGCAAATACCTTTTACCGGGTTTGGCTGAAATGCACGCGCATATCCCGGACCGGGACTGGGATGATCCCCTTATTGCAGAAACACTATTCCTGTACCTTGCTAACGGCGTCACTACCATCAGGGGAATGTTGGGCCAACCGGAGCACCTGCCTCTAAGGGAAAAAGCTTCCAGTCAGGAAATCCTTTCTCCAAGGATATTCACTTCCAGCCCCTCCCTCAACGGCACTACTGTCAGGACCCCTGCCGAGGCCCGGGAAAAGGTAACCGCCTATGCCAATGAGGGATATGATTTTCTGAAACTTCATCCGGGTATCCGTAAACACGTGTTTGACACCCTCGCAAAAACTGCAGGAGAACTGGGCATTCCGTATGCTGGCCATGTGTCTAATTTAGTGGGTATCAGGCATGCCCTGGCAAATGGCTACCGGACCGTGGATCATATTGATGGGTTTCTGGAAGGATTGGTACCGGAGGATGCCGGAGTAAACCCTACAGAGAATGGTTTTTTCGGATTCAATTTTACAGATCTGGCGGAAAGGAGCAATATTGAAGCGCTCGTCGCGCTGAGTAAGGAAAACAAAGTTTGGGTAGTACCTACCCAGGCACTTTTTGATCGTTGGTTTTCGCCCATTCCGTCCTCAGAATTGGCTGGCGAGCCAGAAATGAAGTACATGTCCAAAGCAACCCGGACCAACTGGATAGAGAGCAAAAAGAACCTTACTGAACGTGGGGATTTTGATGCAGAGAAATGGCAGAGATTTCAGGAAATCAGGTATCAGCTTATCCGATCCCTGCAGAAAGAGGGCCAGGGCTTGTTGCTGGGCTCTGATGCCCCACAGGTTTTCAATGTGCCCGGATTTTCGATTCACCATGAATTGCAGGGCATGCTGGATGCAGGACTTGACCCATTGGAAGCCATTCAAATCGGAACGATAAACCCTGCCACCTTTTTTGGTGGTAATTTTGGGGAAATAAAAAAAGGGATGGAAGCCGATATGATTTTGTTGCAGGAAAATCCGATAAATGACCTGGAGCATCTCAAAAACCCCCTCGGCGTGATGGTAAGGGGACAATGGATCGACCAAAATACCATTCAGAAAAAACTGGCGTCAATTGCGGATAAATACGAATAGCAATTGGACGCTGCTGCCAGCCCATTGGCCCGTTTGGCAGAGAAACATCCCCTGCATACATCAGATAGAAGCTGGATTTTTTAAAAAAATGTGGTTTATTTACATTTTAGGAATGGAGACCAGCAAGGCAAATAAAACGAAAACATGAGACCCTATATTTTAGCAGAAACAAATTGGAAGGCACTTAGAGAAGAAAAAATAGAGCTGGCCGTGCTACCATGGGCGGCGACAGAAGCACACAATTACCACCTGCCCTATGGAACAGACATATACGAAGCTGATGCAATCGCCGCTGGTGCCGGAAAAATCGCCTGGGAACAGGGTGCCAGGGTAATGGTCTTGCCGACCATTCCCTTTGGAGTAAACACGGGGCAGTCCGATATTTACCTCGACATGAACCTCAACCCAAGCACCCAACTCGCCATTATCAAAGACCTGACAACTGTTTTGCATCGGCAGGGAATCCCAAAATTATTGGTTTTAAACAGTCATGGAGGCAACGATTTCAAAACCATACTCCGGGAGATCGGGCTTCAGTTTCCGGAGATGTTTTTCAGTACCTGCAACTGGTTTCAGGCCATGGACAAAAGCCAATACTTTGAGCATATGGGAGACCATGCGGATGAAATGGAAACAAGCCTGATCATGTACCTCCATGCTCATCTGGTAAGTCCGCTATCCGAGGCCGGAGACGGGGCTGAAAAAAAATCCAGAATCAAGGGCATCAGGGAAGGCTGGGCCTGGGCGGAAAGAAAATGGTCTATGGTCTCTGAAGATACAGGCATAGGTAATCCCAAAGCTTCCAGTAAGGAGAAGGGAGCCCGCTTTTTCAAAGACGTCACCGAGAAAGTAGCTCAACTCATGATCGATTTGGAAAAACTTGACCTCAACGATCGCTACGAATAAAGCCCTGTATTTTATGAAATGTACTATGAATTTCATTTTGGCAGGTATTCTGGCCACCTCCACAGCTTTGATTTTTTTTTCTGTTCCAGAAGCCACCGCCCGGCAATCGGGTGTGCCCTACTCGCGCCAGGACAGTCTGAGGGGCAGCATTACGCCTGAGCGAGAATGGTGGGACCTTACTTTTTACCATCTGGATATAGAAGTCAACCCCAAAAGAAAGACGATATCGGGAAAAAACACGGTACACTACAAAGTCATCGGACAGGGGCAGACGCTACAAATTGACCTGCAGGAACCCATGGAAATAATCGCTTTCAGGCAGGGAGGAAAGGAGCTGAGTCATGAGAGAGAAGGAAATGCCTACTTTGTAAATCTCGATGCTCCGCAGCAAACAGGAACCATGCAGCGTCTGGAAATTGCCTTTGAGGGGGAGCCCAGGGTCAGTTATAACCCTCCCTGGAGCGGTGGCCTTACCTGGGAAAAAGACCAGAAGGGCAAACCCTTTATAGCCAATGCCAATCAGGGTGACGGCGCCAGTCTCTGGTGGCCGTGTAAAGACCACATGTACGATGAACCCGACAGCATGCTGATCAGCGTAAAAGTACCGGATCCGCTAATGAATGTCTCCAACGGACGGCTTCGGGAAATAGAAAAGCATGATGATGGCAAAACCACCTATCACTGGTTTGTAGGCAGCCCGATCGCCAACTATGGTGTGAATATAAGCATTGCAGATTATGCCCATTTTTCGGAGGAATATCTGGGTGAGAATGGGATCCTGACATTGGATTACTATGTTTTGAAAGAAAATCTGGCAAAAGCCAAAGTCCAGTTTCGAGATGTACCCAGACTGATGCGTGCTTTTGAATATTGGTTTGGACCCTACCCATTCTACAAGGATGGGTTTAAACTGATAGAAGTTCCCTATCTGGGCATGGAGCACCAATCGGCAGTGACCTATGGCAACGGGTACCAGCAAGGGTATAAGGGAAAGGATTTCAGTGAGACGGGCTGGGGAATGACCTTTGACTACATTATTATTCATGAAGCTGCCCACGAATGGTTTGCCAATAACATCACCTACAGGGATATCGCAGACATGTGGATCCACGAAAGTTTTACCACCTATGCGGAAAGTTTGTTTTTGGATTACCATTACGGCGTCAATGCCGGAAATGCCTACCTTCAAGGTGCCAGACAGGTGATCAAAAATGATATCCCCATTATCGGTGATTATGGTGTAAATCAGCGCGGATCTGGCGACATGTATTTTAAAGGAGCCAATATCCTGCATACGCTACGGCAATGGATCGCAGATGATGACAAATGGCGAAAAATACTGCGGAAAATGAATGAAACATTTTATCACAAAACAGTAACCAGCCAGGAAATTGAGTCCTTTCTGATACAGGAGACCGGATTGCCGCTCCGATCGTTTTTTGATCAGTACCTGCGCACTGCCGAGGTGCCCATTTTTGAGTATTACTGGAAAGGTAAACAGCTCTACTACCGCTGGCAGGCAGCGGCGGAAGGCTTTTCTATGCCCTTGAAAGTCATTCAACAAGACAAAACTCATTTGCTTGATCCTACAGCAGAATGGAAAAGCACCGACATCCTGATACCAAATGAACCAATTTTCGCTGATCCAAATGTGTATGTTTTCCCGAGGCCAATTCAGCCGCCTACGGAATAAATAAAAAAACCTTACCCGTTAAAATTGAAAAAAAATTAATACTGTACGTTAATAAAGACCGTAAATGGATAAAAATAAGAAAATCGCGATCATTGGATGTGGCAACCTGGGCCTGTCCATTGTCAACGGACTTTTGTCTACCTCAGGCTTTGATGGTAAAAATCTGACAGTTACCAAAAGGCATCCTGAAAGCTTGTTTTACCTGCAGTCACAAGGGGTAAAAGTCCTTGCAGACAACAAAGAGGCCGTAAAAGAAGCTGATTTCGTTATCCTGGGAGTAAAACCCTACAATATCAAGCCTGTATTGCAGGAGATCAGGCCTTTTCTGACCAAAGATAAGCAGGTAATCGCCTCTCTGGCAGCCGGAGTCACCATTGAGCGCATCAAAAATGAACTGGAGACCGGCACCACGGTATTCCGGGTGATGCCCAATATTGCGGCCGATATAAAAGAGTCTGTTACCTGCATATGTGGTGAAAATTTCACGACTGAATCTGAAGAGGTGGTCAAATCCATATTCAATTGTGTAGGCATCTCCATCACCATAGAAGAACACCTGATGGAAGCCGCCACCGTACTGGGCGCCTGCGGTACCGCCTTTGTACTCCGGTTTATGCGGGCCATGACTCAGGGGGGTATTCAAATCGGTTTTGATGCAAAAACAGCGAATAAAATTGTCAATCAAACTGTAAAAGGCGCTGCGGAACTGATCATCCAGAAAGGAATTCACCCGGAAGCAGCTATAGATAAAGTGACCACACCGAAGGGATCCACGATCAAGGGATTGAACGAGATGGAGCATCATGGCTTCAGCTCTGCCATGGTAAGGGGAGTAGTGGCCTCCTACGAAGACATCAGAAAATAAGTGGACGCAATCAGAGGTAAGACAAGGAATCGAAATTTGGCCGGCACCTTTAAGCCGATAGTCTCCTATAAACCGGACAAGACAGCAGGTCTATACCATCTCAAAGCAGTTACAAATGAAAAACATCATCCCCTGGCTAATGGGAATAACCATATTCCTGCTGGTCGGCTACATGCTCGGCCCTAAAGAAAAAATTCAGGACCTCAGTGGCTTTTATCCCGAAGTGCCCGATGAGCTGCACGAACTGGAAGCATACGTCAATGGAATGGAGGATACAGTAAAAGGTCTTAAGAATAATAATGAAGCCAGAATAGTCTGGGCTGACAGTACAAAAAAGGAAAAAACTGCCTTCAGTATACTCTACGTACATGGTTTTGGTGCCAGCCAGATGGAAGGTGATCCGGTACACCGTAAGATTGCAGCACATTTCGGAGCCAACCTGTATTTAAGCCGCCTGCCGGAACATGGAATCGAAAGGCCCAATGCGTTTGAATACCTGGATGCAGCTAAACTGGTGCAGGGCGCCAGGGAGGCCTATATGATCGCCCGGGAGCTGGGCGATCAGGTCATCGTCATCGGCACCTCCATGGGCGGAGCATTGTCGCTGATACTGGCTGAGGAAAGACCCGATATTCATGCTGTCCTTCTTTACTCACCTTGCATCGCCATTTATGGCGACAAACTGGACCCGTTGTTTCAACCCTGGATGAAGCAACTGATGGAACTAACCATGACCGAAAACGGGATAATGGTGATGCCGCGGGAGGAAGAGGAAGGGAAGTACTGGTCCGGAAGGCTTCACATCAATGCCTATACCAGTCTGGGTATCCTGGTGAAAAGCAAGATGAATCAGGAAACCTTCGAAAAAGTCAGGCAGCCGCTATTTCTGGGCTATTATTACAAAGATGAGGAAAACCAGGACAAGGTAGTGTCTGTACCTGCCATGCTGCAAATGTATGAGCTGATCAGCACGCCCAGCCATTTGAAGCAAAAAATCAGCTTTCCGGATGCTGCTGACCATGTCATTGCCTCAGACATTAAAACCGAAAATTGGGCGAAAGTTCTGGAAGCATCTATTGAATTTCTGGAGCAGGTAGTCAAGGTACCTGTACCTGAAATGCTGCCTGCCGATTGATTGATAAGCAAGCGGAGAAAAAAAAAGAAAGCCACCCCGGTGGAGTGGCTTTGGATCTTTAGAATCCGTTAATAGCCCCCGCAATCAAACTGATTGCCAGCAGGACCAGAAACAGATAAAAGATGATTTTTGCGATGGATGCCAATCCGGACGCCAGTCCGGAAAAGCCCAATACAGCAGCAATTAATGCCACAACTAAAAACGTGATTACCCAGGTCAGCATGGTTTTTTTGGTTTGGTGAATGAAATTTTCTCCATAAAAGGTACAACAATACGGCCAAATTTCAAATTAACGACAGTTTATTCTGTACCAAAGCTGAATTTTTGCGTACAAATCAATACAACCGCCATTTAATCTGCGATTACACCCATTTCAGCAAAACTGGCTGGATTGTCATCTGTTTTCTCTAAAGCTCTTAATTGGACGAACCGGGCTCTTGTTGTGGGAAAATCTACACGTTGTTCGATGGGGCTGTTGGCAATGTTACCAAATTCTCCCGAACGAACCTGCTTCCAGGTATTGCCATCCTCGCTAACCAAAAAGGAATAGGAGGTGATCAATCCGGACATATATCGGTTTTGCATGGGGAAATAGGTAAACCCTTGCAGCGAATAGGTATCTCCCAGATCAACGATCACCCGATCCTGCTCCGTAAAAAAGTTTGTACCGGGATCGTCATCGATCAGGTGGATTGCGTTTTCTCCGGGTGTCACTACCTGCCAGTTTTTCTTGGCCAATTGAAGGTTTACCGCTACCGGATCGCTAAATGCTTCCGTCAAAGGGTCTCTTGAAATGGCCCGTAGCGTGGCCGGCATCAGCACCTCAAATTTGCCGGAATACAACCGGCCATTCTTTGCAGGGTCTGATCCATCCAGGCTGTAGTATGTTTCCAAACCGGCTTCTGAAGGCTCGAGGCTGACCATCCCTGACTTGTCGCGGCTGACCTGTGGCGGCAACAACAATCTTGGTGCATTGAACAGGGCGAGGTGGCTGATGGTAGGGCTATCTTTGGCATCGTTAATGGTGAACCTGATGCTGCTGGCCCTGGTATCTGGTAACCGCAGTATCCGTTTATAACCTATGGTGGTCCCGGAAGCAATTTTTTCCCAGGAGCCATTTTCCCCCTGTACTTCCAGATCAAAGGATTTTACCCGCTGTCCCAGGGCTATATTTTCCTGAACCAATAATCTGTTGAAAGCAACCGGGTGTTCAAATTCGATACTGATGGAAGCATTATCCCGACCTTCCTCTGCAGCCCAGTAGCGATCCATGTCCGGATTCAGAATTTCACCGACTCCAAAGCCCGGACCACGGCTGGTGTTGGCAGACAGGTAGTCCTCCTCAATCGGTACAGGTGTGTCAAAATCTTCTTTTATCTTGTCCACCAACTTCATGAGTTGTTCTATATCGTTTTCATGGATTTTTCCCCGCTTATCGATCGGAAAATTCAATAGCAGGGAGCTGTTCCTTCCGATACTTTTATAATAAATATCCAGCAGTTGCGGCAAGGACTTGACCTTATGGTCCTCGTATTCGTGATAGTACCAGCCAGGCCTTATGGAAACGTCGGCTTCAGCAGGTACCCAGTGGGTACCATTTTCCTGACCGGCGGCATATCTTGAGGCATATTCCGGCATGCCTCCGTATATAGAATCCCGCATCAGATTGGACCAGGTAGTTTCGTAGGCAAATCCATGTTCATTTCCAACCCATCTTACATCCGGCCCGGCATCTCCAAAAATGACGGCATCAGGCTGCAGCTCCCGGATAATCTTATAGGTATTTGGCCAATCATAGTAATTTTTTTTATCGACCCTTCGTTCCTCGTTTGCTCCACCGTAGTAGCCCGTTCCCCCGTTCGCTCCGTCAAACCACACTTCAAATATCTCACCGTAATTGGTAAGCAGTTCTCTCAACTGCTGCCTGAAAACCTCTATATATTCCGGCTTTCCGTAGTCCGGATGGTTCCGGTCCCAGGGCGACAGGTAAACACCGAATTTCAGGCCTTCCTTTCGAAAGGCATCTGATACTTCCTTAATGATATCGCCTTTTCCATCTTTCCATTTGGCATTTTTCACAGAATGTTCCGTAGTAGCGGTCGGCCAGAGGCAAAAGCCATCATGGTGTTTGCCGGTAATAATTATGCCTTTCATACCTGCAGCTTTACAAACTTTTGCCCATTGAGCGGGATCAAAATCAGTGGGGTTAAACAAGGCAGGATCCTCATCACCCATGCCCCACTCCATATTGGTAAACGTGTTCATGTTAAAGTGCGCAAATGCATAAAACTCCATATCCTGCCAGGACAATTGCCTGGAGTGAGGAATGGGATGTACCACATCGGGAGGAGACTGTTTGGGAGCTTCACAGCGGGCAATCAACACGGAAATGAGTACCAGAAGGCATACTTTAAGCTTTCCTGTTTGTTTTTTGAAATTGGGATGGAAGTTTTCCATAATTGGCTTTGAAGTGTTTGGAAAAATATTTGGCATTGTTATAACCCACCATATACGCAACCTCCGAAATGGTGTACTGATTCATTTCCAGAAGCTGGGCTGCTCTTTGCAAACGGATAGATCGGATAAATTCAAGCGGGCTTTGACCGGTGAGTGAATTGATTTTTTTATACAGATGTACCCTGCTCATGCCCAATTTCCTGCTCAGTATTTCCACAGAAAATTCCGGATTTTCTATCTCCTTCTCTACCAGTGCCACTGCTTCCTGGATCAATTTATCGTCCAAAGATTCAATTTCGGCTTCACTCGTATGCACGGAAATGACTTTTCGGTAATGTTTTTGTAAGCGGGATCTTTCTTCGAGCAGATTTTTCAGTGAAGAAAGTAATATTTCGAGGTTAAAGGGTTTTTCGAGATACAGGTTGCATCCTGACTCCAGGCCCTGCAGGTGATCCTCTTCGGCAGTCTTTGCTGTGAGCAGTACTACCGGTACATGTGAAGTTTTGATATCGGACCTGATGGCCCGGCACATGGCAATACCGTCCATCACAGGCATTAAAATATCAGACAAAATGATATCCGGAATATTTCTATGCGCCTTTTCCAGAGCTTCTTTCCCATGCTCTGCCTGCTCCACCTTATAGTTTTCATTTAATATTTCTGCCAGATAATGCCTGAGTTCATGGTTGTCCTCTACCAGCAGCAAATGGGGCAGGGCTGTATGTTCCTGATCATTTGGAGCGCTTATCAATTCATCCCTGCCGGTGTCCAGAAAAAATTCCTCCCAAACCAGGTACCCTTCCCGTAAAGTGATGGGAAGTGAGAGCACAAATAATGTCCCGTGTCCCTGCTTACTCTCCAGGGTTACATCGCCACCATGCAGCCTCGCGAATTCCTGCACCAGGGACAGTCCAATCCCTGTACCCTGATTTCCCTCCATGCCCAGGGTAAAATACCTGTCAAATATTTTATCTTGTATCTCTTCCGGGATACCGATCCCCGAATCTCTGATTTTGATCAGCAAAAGTCCCTGGCTCAATCCATGCTGCTGAAATTCCAGGCTTACATTCACTTCTCCTCCCTGGATTGTAAATTTAAAAGCATTGGAAAGCAGGTTATAAAGGACCGTTTCCATTTTATCAGGATCAAAATTGGTGGGCAAATTCCTGACATTTGAGCTGAATGTCAATCCGATTTGCTTGTGAATGGACAAACTTCGGAAAGTGCGCACTTTTTCTTCTGTAAACGCCACCATATCTCCTTCCTTTCTTTCCAACTGTAGCCTTTCATTTTCAACATTCCGTATTTCCAGTAACTGGTTGACCATAAATAAGAGTTTTTGAGCATTCTTTTGTATGGTTCTAAACTGAAAGGTCTCAGCGACGGCCGATTTGTCTTTGACCATTTTTTCAATTGGTGCCAGAATTAAGGTCAATGGAGTCTTGAACTCGTGGCTTACATTGGCAAAAAATCTGCTTTTCATTTGATCCAATTCGGCCAGCCGCCGGTTTTCCTTGATTTCTTCCTGCCGCCTTAATCGTTGGCGTTCCTGATAAACAAACCACCTCCAGGCAAGAATAAAGCAGACAATCAGAATCAACCCGTAGGCCAGGTAAGCCAGGGGTGTTTGCCAGAAGGGGTAAAGGATTTCTATCTCCAGCGTTGCGGTCTCCTTTCCCGAAACACCATCCGGATTAGCCGCTTTAACCATTAAAGTGTATTTGCCGGGATCCAGATTGGTAAAAGAAACCTCAAATGGGGGCTTGGATATTTCCACCCACTCCCGGCTAAATCCATCCAGCCGGTATAAAAAGCTGCTCTTTTCAGGACTCAGGTAATTCAAGGACGAAAAGGAAACCGAAAAAATATTTTCATGATGCTTCAATTGTATAGACCTGCTTCTGTCAAGAACAGTGGGAATTATGATCCTACCGTTAACCTCCTGGTTTACTGCTATGGGATGGTTAAATAATGAAAAAGAGGTAAAAACTACCTCTGGTTCGGTATCATTAAAAGGAAAACATTCCGGATGCAAATAATTGATCCCATCGGATCCTCCAAAATAGACCAGGCCAGTTGAGGAAAGAAAGGCAGAATTTTTATTGAAATAATTGCCCTGTAAACCATCACCCCCGGTGAAAAAACGGAATTTCAAATCCAGGTCCTCCTGGCTCCGGTCTACTTCCGCATAGGTGAGTCCATCCTGAGAACCCAACCATAGGTTTCCCGAATCGTCTGAGACCAGGCTCACCAGAAAATGATTGTCAAGACCATTGGACTGATCGAATCCCCGGAACATCCCGGATGCCGATTCGTAGTAAAACAAACCATTTTCTGTGCTGACCCAAATCATGCCATAGGGATCTTCTACAATCTCCGAAATGGTATTGCTGCTCAAACCGGAGGAATCATGCTCATTCCCTGGAAAATAATGCTGATATCCTCTCTCCGGGTGAAAAACATCAATGCCCAGGCTGCCCCCTACCCAGATATTTCCAGCTGAATCCTCGTTGATTGCAGTAATATATTCATTGTTTAATAAGATCCCCTCTCCTTCCGATGTATATTGTGTAAATGTTCCCTTTTTGCGGTCCAGTAAAAACAAGCCCTCCCGCAAGGTACCTATCCACAGGCGCTTGCGACTGTCCTCAAAAATCTTCCAGACATTGTTGTCTTTCAAACTTTCCGGATTTTCCTGGGACGCCAGATACTGAGTAAACACCGTCCCATCAACGGAATAAAGCCCATTTTGATAGGTGCCAATCCACAATATCCCTGAGCTGTCTTTGTACAAATCTACCACAACGAGGTCCGCCGGAGGGAGATCTCCGGTATACCTGCTTTCTTTGAGAAAATCCCGGCAATTTCCGGTTTCCTGATCATAGATCCACAGGCCACCACCATTTGATCCAACGACGATTCTCCCCGCTGTCCATTCTTCAAATGCATTCACATCATTTTTTGCGGCAGGGTTAGCCGTAGCCATCGTCCTTTTGACCAATCCAAAACGGCTGAAATGCGGGTGATACATATCTATTCCCCGCTTGTGTGTCCCCACCCAAACGATACCATCTTTATCTTTAAACAAGGCATAAATTGCATTATGGGATAAAGTCTGCACCTGGTCAGGCTGATGGATCACATATCGTATCTCGTTCTTCCGTTTGTCAATGATATTGATACCGCCATGATCCGTCCCCAGCCATATTTCATCCTCCGAATAAACCAAAATGGATTTGACCAGACTGTTGTTTAATTTTAAGGGAGAGGAGCGATCATGGATATTTTTGACCGATAGATCCGCGCCGCTGATGGCAAATACGCCAAGAGCAAAGTCTGGACTGAATGCCCAGGCATCCCCGCTTTGGTCGATCACCAGTTTGAAGTTATAGGCCTGTTGCGCTTCGGCTTCCGCCAATATCCGGAAGCTATTGATTACCTTCAGTCGCTCACCTGAAAGAATGTCTACCCATCCATGACTGTAAATCACCCAAAAATTACCATCCGGATCCTCCTGAATATCAGAAACGGCGTTGTGGCTCAGACTTCCTTCCGCTGTAGGTTTGTGAAAAAGATAGGTTGATTTTCTGCGCTGACTATTGTAATACGTGATGCCCTCGTAGGGATGTAAAAACCAAAAATCTCCCCTTGAGTCCTCAAAAACTTTACTGATTTCTGCACTTCTCAATGCATACTTCTCTTTCAGACCTGACATGTCAGCCTCAAAGACCTCCCTATCCCTCAAATAAACATTAAAAATTCTGTCATAGTCCTTAATCCAAAGATTGCCTTCCGGCCCTTGAAAAATATCATAGATAGAGCTGCCGCTAATGGTGGTAGAATCGCCTTCGTCCCGGAAATAAACTTTCAGTGACGTTCCATCAAAACGGTTGAGTCCATTGTTTGTACCGAACCAAAGATAACCATCCGGATCCTGAAAAATAGCCTGTACGTTTCCACTGGAAAGGCTTGGACTGGTTTTGAGTTTCCTGAAGGTGATCTCGGGACGATCCGCCCCTTTCAGTTGAATGCCCAAAAGCAAAAAAGCCAGAAGTAATAATAAAGTATTTGGTGTATTCATATGCCCTGGCCAATAGATGAGTAATGACATGTCAAAGCTAAAAAATTAACGGATAATTACACCCGATCAAAAACATCCTGCCATGTTTTTTTATTCATCACACTAAAGCTATCTATCAAAGGCTTATTTGCTGATCAACTCCTCAAAATCGTCCCTGATGTAAATTACATTTCTGCCCAGCTCAATCCATCTTTTCTTCTCCAATTGCTTCAGTAATCTGGAAACAACCTCTCTGGATGTACCTAATTCGGTGGCAATCTCCTGGTGAGTGGTGTGCAATTCATTGGCTTTCGCCTGCTTCATTTTGGTCACGATATAGCGCATTAGTCTTTCGTCCATGCGTTTGAATGCCACCGCATCCAGGGTTGCCAGCATTTCCTGAAACCGGGATTGATAGGTAGTCGAAACGTAGTCCTTCCATTGCTTGAATTCGTCGGTCCACTGTTCATGCTTCAATACCGGAATGGCCAGGATCCGGGTTTTTTCCTCAGCCACAGCCTTGATCTCACTGGGCTTAGAAGCCGAACAGCAGGTCAGCGATAGTGCGCAGGTTTGTCCCGGCTCCAGATAATACAAAAATAATTCTCTGCCCTCCTCATCCATGCGGAGGACTTTGATGCTCCCATCAAGAATAACCGGAACCATTTTAATAAATTGGCCGGGCTCCATGATAGATTGTCCCTTGTCGATTTCAATAACCTTTCCTTCCCGGCTCATCGCTTCGAGCAATCTGGAATCGGTAATGAAAGGTACATGTTGTTTTAAATCATCTTTCTCAATCATGCCACATTTTTATTATTTTGAATTTGGCTGTCCAGCGCCCAGGTATTCTTTCCATGAAATTCATAAACCAGAATAAAAAATAGCAGGTGGATCATTTGAGAAGGCAATGCTCCCCAGTTTTCAATCATGGTAGTGCCTGCCATCAACATGAGCATAAGGACTGCCCCCATCATACCGGCCAGTCTGGTTTTCCAGCCTAGAATGAGCATTGACCCCAGAATAAACTCCAGGAAAGGTAAAGCGCAGGAGAATGGCATTACAACAAATTCCGGAATAAATGAGCCATCGAAATCATCCAGCATTCCGGTACTGAAATTTGCCAATTTCGGAATCCTGACCAGTCCATGTCCGAACATGCTTATTCCAATGCCCAGGCGGATAAAAACAAATGAGAGGGGTTTCATAGGTTTGTGATTCGATTTATAACGACCATTGGTGTGCACGTTTACAGGTAGGAAATTTAAAATACTTTATTTTCTTTCTGTATTTCCCCTTCCGAAGGGCACAAATTCATGCGATCAATTCGGCATCTAAAATTAACCTTTCCCGGCCTGTGTACCAAGTCTTTTTTCATCTGTTTATAATTGACTTTATGTTGCCACATTGCTTGTCCCGATCCTAAATCGGGAAAATCCCGGCCTACCGGCCTTTAGATTTGTAGGATCTGAAGGTTCGGCAGGCAGGCTCGATTTCATGCAATACAACGCTTCAATCATTGATCATTTTTTCTCAAAAAATACCTGTACTAAGGTTATGGCGGGAGCGTCTCGCTTTGTAAAAAATCACCGTATTACCTGACCCTTTTGCCTGCACCAGGCAGTACCAATTTCGTTAATGAAGCTCACGATTCCTTTCCACTGGGATCAGGTCCGGGATAATTTAGGTACCCTCATGGCTATTCAGGCCATGTCCAGCCAGATAAAATGGGCAGAATCCCTCCCTGCCATCAGCTATTGCTGTAGCATGCAGGGCACACATGAAAAAACCCGAACATGTTCCGCCCGGGTTTTTTTGTGTTCAAATTATTTAAAGAAACTTAATACCTGTAATAATCCGGTTTGAACGGGCCTTGCGGCTTGACCCCTATATAGGAGGCCTGGTCTTCCGTCAATTCATCCAGTTCAACGCCAAGCTTTTTGAGGTGAAGTGCTGCCACCTTTTCATCCAGATGTTTGGGCAACATGTACACACCGGCCTCATACCTGTCGGTATGATTCCAGAGCTCAATTTGCGCCAGGGTTTGGTTGGTAAAGGAATTGGACATCACAAAGGAAGGATGTCCGGTCGCACAGCCAAGGTTTACCAAACGACCTTCGGCCAGCACGATAATATCTTTGCCATCTATATGATACAGGTCTACCTGAGGTTTGATCTCGTCTTTGGTGGTTCCAAAGTTTCCATTCAGCCAGGCCATATCTATTTCATTGTCAAAATGACCGATGTTGCAGACAATGGCTTTGTCCTTCATCGACCGGAAATGGCTTTCTCCGATGATGTCTTTGTTTCCGGTAGCGGTAACGATGATATCAGCCTCTTTGACTGCATCTGCCATTTTCTTTACCTCGTAGCCATCCATTGCTGCCTGTAAAGCACAGATCGGGTCAATTTCGGAAATGATCACCCTGGCTCCGGCTCCGCGGAGTGAAGCAGCAGAACCCTTTCCTACGTCCCCGTAGCCCGCTACGGAAGCTACTTTTCCGGCCATCATGATGTCTGTGGCCCGTCTGATGGCATCGACGAGAGACTCTTTGCAACCATACTTGTTGTCAAATTTTGATTTGGTCACCGAATCATTGACATTAATGGCAGGGATGGGAAGGGTACCATTTTTCATCCGCTCGTAGAGTCTGTGCACACCGGTGGTTGTTTCTTCAGAGAGCCCCTTGATCCCGGAAACCAGCTCCGGGTATCTGTCCAGAACCATATTGGTCAGGTCGCCGCCATCGTCAAGAATCATATTCAATGGTTTTTGTTCCTCACCGAAGAACAGGGTTTGTTCGATGCACCAGTCAAACTCTTCGGCACTTAGTCCCTTCCAGGCATAAACACTGATACCGGCTTCAGCAATTGCTGCGGCGGCATGATCCTGAGTAGAAAAAATATTGCAGGAAGACCAGGTAACCTCTGCGCCCAGGGCCACTAGGGTTTCTATCAATACAGCGGTCTGAATGGTCATGTGCAGACAACCCGCTATCCGGGCGCCTTTCAGCGGTTGGGCCTCTCCGTATTCCTCTCTGAGAGACATCAGGCCGGGCATCTCACTTTCGGCTAACCGAATTTCTTTTCGGCCATAGGCAGCCAGGGAAATATCTTTTACTTTGTAAGCAGTGTATTTTTGTGATTTAGTTGTTGACATCGTGAATCGTTAAGATTAAAATTTAGACAAAATTAAGTATTCGTTGACACAAATGAAAGTTCAACCCATTAAATGAATCTGATCTGCTTCGGTTCATAACTTTGGGTTTCTCCATTTTGTTTGCTAATAAGCAAATGTCCTGAGGGGGCCACACCGAGAATTTTTCCCGTAAACTGATGTCCGTCGTTGTATTCTGCCCAGCTTCCAAGACGGTACAAATGGTCCAGGTATCGGCGCTTGATGGCTTCAAGAGCTCCATCTTTTAATTTCAGGTATTGCTCCTCCAGAGCACCAAGCAAAGCCGCCAATACCATTGCCAGCTCATAGGACTTTCCGGTTAGGCTCGCAAGGGATGTGGCATTCGGGACCGGGAAGCTGAATTGATTGACATTGATTCCGATTCCGATCACTGAGGTATCAAACAAACGACCCGAAAGGCTGTTTTCAATAAGCATGCCCCCCAGTTTTTTTCCCTCCGCAGATAGAAAATCGTTGGGCCATTTGATTTGGACTTCGCCATACAGCGTTGCCAGCCCTGATAACACGCCATTGGCCATGGCCATATTGAAATAAAAATGCTGATGTACGGGCAGAAAACCGGGTGTGAGTATGATTGAAAAAGTAAGGTTCAGTCCTGTGGCTGCATGCCAGGTGCTGTTTCGCTGCCCTTTACCCCGGGTTTGTTTGTCTGTGATAACAACGGTTCCTTCCCGGTAAGCACCGTTTTTGATCAGGTTTCGGGCAATTTCGTTCGTAGAATGACACTCTGTCAGGTTTATCAGATCTTTTCCCAGAAAAATGGTATTGGCAAGGATTTTATGCATTTATAATTAGTTATTTTATCCCATAATCAGGATATTTAAAAGCGAAAGTGAATTTAGATATAAATCAGGATTTAAAATTAAGAACACCAGAAAAATATATGACGGCAGAGGAGCTGAGCAATGTAATAGTAAAAGGTATGGAAGAGAAAAAAGCTTCCGATATAGTGGTAATGGATTTGAGAGAAATCAACAGCACGATGACTGATTTTTTTGTTATTTGTTCTGGCACATCTGATACCCAAATCGAAGGTATATCCAATGCTGTAGAACAGGAAGTGTTCAAAACCAACAACGAAAAGCCCTGGAAAAGTGAGGGAAAATCCAACAGGCAGTGGGTATTGATGGATTATGTTAATGTGGTCGTCCACATTTTCTTAAAGGATAAAAGAGAATTTTACCAACTAGAGGATCTTTGGGGAGATGCCAAAGTAACCAAAATAAACAGCCACTAACAGCCGTTTATTTGAACCTTCATTTTTTAATTTCGTTTTACAAAAAGTTTATAGCGTTAAAAAATTTAAGATGAGTGATAAGAATAAGTCAAAGAAATTTGTCCCAAAGCCTCCCCAAAAGCCTAATTTTCAACTTTGGTTGATCATAACCGCGGTTATCGTACTGATAGGGGTTACCTGGTTTAACCAAAATTCAGCTACGGTAGAAATCACCATGAAGCGATTTGAAGACATGGTGCTCAGCAGCGATGTGAAAAAGGTAACCGTAATTTACAATCAGAATTACGTGGAAGTCACCTTGAAGGAAGAAGCCTTGGAAAACCAAAGGTACCGGGACGAATTGGAAGCTCAAAATCGCTTTTACAATCCTACCGGTCCGCACTACCGGATAAACATAGCCTCGGTAGACAACTTTATTGAAAGTTACACCCGCCTTGAGGAACAAATACCCGAGGAGGAAAGGATCGGCTATTCGGCCAAGGAGGAAGAAAGTTGGGGCAACTGGATCTCAAGCTTTGGATTTTTGATCCTGATATTCTTCCTTTTTTGGATGATGATGAGAAGGATGTCGGGTCCCAGTGGTCCCGGCGGCCAGATTTTCAATGTGGGCAAATCCAAGGCCCAGTTATTTGATGCAGAAAACAAGGTCAAAATCACTTTTGACAATGTGGCAGGCCTGGATGAGGCGAAGGAAGAAGTAGAGGAGATCGTGGAATTTTTAAAAACACCCTCCAAATTTACCAAGCTGGGTGGGAAAATACCCAAAGGAGCTTTACTGATCGGCCCTCCTGGCACAGGTAAAACCTTGCTGGCGAAGGCAGTGGCAGGAGAAGCGGGCGTGCCTTTTTTCACACTCTCAGGGTCTGATTTTGTGGAAATGTTCGTTGGCGTAGGCGCTGCCAGGGTAAGAGACCTTTTCAAACAGGCCAAAGAAAAAGCTCCGTGTATTATATTTATCGACGAGATCGACGCTATAGGTAGGTCAAGAGGAAAAGGCCAAATGCCCGGATCCAATGATGAGCGGGAAAATACGCTTAACTCACTGCTGGTAGAAATGGACGGCTTTGGGACCGATTCGGGAGTGATCGTACTGGCAGCTACCAACCGCCCAGATGTTTTGGACAGTGCGCTCCTGCGGGCGGGAAGATTTGACCGCCAGATCAGCATAGACAAACCGGACATAGTAGGTAGAGAAGCCATCTTCAAAGTACATCTGGAACCAATCAAAACGGCAGACGATGTAGAACCCAAGAAACTGGCAGCACAGACTCCGGGATTTGCAGGGGCTGAGATTGCCAATGTTTGTAACGAGGCTGCACTTATTGCTGCCCGTAGAAACAAGGAGGCAGTAGACATGCAGGATTTTCAGGATGCCGTAGATCGGGTGATCGGTGGACTGGAAAAGAAAAACAAGATCATCTCTCCTGAAGAAAAGCAAATCGTTGCCTATCATGAAGCTGGACATGCCGTGGCCGGCTGGTTTTTAGAACATGCCGATCCATTGGTGAAGGTAAGTATTGTTCCCAGAGGCATAGCTGCGCTGGGCTATGCCCAATACCTCCCGAAAGAGCAGTTTCTCTACCAGACCGAGCAGCTCATTGATGAAATGTGCATGGCACTGGGTGGCCGGGCAGCAGAAGAAATTGTATTTGGGAAGATCTCAACCGGTGCCCTGAGTGATTTGGAGCGGATTACGAAAATGGCCTATTCTATCGTTTCCATCTACGGCATGAATGAAAAAATCGGAAATGTATCCTTTTATGACAGCAAAGGAAGTGAATATAAATTCGATAAGCCCTATTCTGAAAGTACAGCCCAAACAATTGATGAGGAAGTGCGCAAACTCATTGAGTTTGCCTATTCCAAGACGATTGCCCTGCTGAAGGAGCGTAAAAAAGAATTGGAGAAGATTGCCACTGAATTGCTCGAAAAAGAGATCCTTTTCCAATCAGACCTTGAAAATCTTATTGGCAAGAGGCCATTTGACAAGGAGACCACCTACGAAAAATTCACCCGTTTGGTGGATGAAAAAAAAGTAGATTCCGAAAATGCCGTGGCCAATAAGGAAGAGCAAAACAATTCCGATGAAACTAAAGAGAGCGTCATTGAAAATAAGGATTAACAGTGCCTCGTGGCCTTATCGATAAACAATTTAAAAGGAGGGCTTGCCCTCCTTTTTTCTTTTCCCCATTTTTACAGCACCAAATAAAATTGGCAAAGGTTCTGATTACCGTAGCCATCACAAGCGTATCCGCTGCACCATGAAGATAAGACTCAACAGGGAACAAAAGGTATATTTCGTTTCGGACTTTCACCTGGGCACTCCCGACGACGATGCCAGTAGAAAGAGAGAAGAAAAGATCGTCAGGTGGCTGGGAGAGATAGAGGAACAGGCCGCAGCCATATTTTTTGTAGGAGATATATTTGATTTTTGGTTTGAATACGACAAAGTGATTCCCAAGGGCTTTCTTCGGTTTCTTTCTAAAATCACCGCCATGAGGGATAAGGGCATCCCCCTATTTTTTTTTACCGGCAACCATGACTTATGGATGAAAGATTACTTCACCGAAGAACTGGATATACCGGTTTACCACAACCCCCTCAGCATGGAAATCAACAGCAAACGGTTCCTTGTAGGCCATGGAGACGGGCTGGGCCCGGGTGACAGGAAATACAAGCTGCTGAAGAAGTTATTTTCAAACAGAACCTGTCAATGGCTTTTCAAATGGATTCATCCCGATATTGGAATTTCCCTTGCCCATGCCTGGTCAAAAAACAGCAGGATCAGCAATGATTTAAAAAATGAAAACGAGTTTAAAGGCAAGGAAAACGAATGGTTGTACCAATACTGCCTCGATATCGAAAAGAAAATGCACTTCGATTACTATGTTTTTGGCCACCGTCACCTGCCCCTGAATTTACCCCTAAACGACAAATCAACCTACTTCAATCTCGGGGAATGGGTGAATCAGTGCTACTATGGCGAATTTGATGGCATTACTTTTCATCTGCGACAGTACAATGGATATGCCATCAACAACAATTAAAACCGCATTACTCGCTTTGTTGTGCCTGGTCCTCCACGAAGCTCCAGCACAGCGATATGCCCCTTTTGAAGCCGTATGGCAGATCAGGGAAACCGGTATTGATAAGATAGATGTAGACAGAAGGGGCAACATTTTTTTCACTACCACATCCGGAAATCTCAAACAATACAGCGCCTCCGGCGATTCCATCAATTATTATGCACTGCCCTTCAGTAGCGGCATTTCCCGGTTGGATGCCCACTGGACGGTATCAATATTTCTGTTTTACGAGAGCCAGCAGCGGTTTGAAATTCTTGATCGGTTTCTTAGTCCCTTGAGCAGTCAGGAAATGGCAGATTTAGGCCTTTCAGGCTTTGTGGGGCATGCTGCGCCGGGAAACAATCACGGGATCTGGCTCTATGATGAAACAGATCTGAGCTTAAAAAAAATCAATTACACCGACAAAAGGCTGATACAGGAGCAAATACTGAATCGCCTGATACCTGAAAGCAGCTTGCAAATCACTCATATGGTGGAACGAAAGAATACGCTTTTTATACAGGTAGCAGCAGAAGGAGTTTATATTTTCGACAATCAGGCCAATTTTATCAAACACCTTGCATTGGATACTGATTATCCTGTTTTTGTCGAAAATGATAATATTTTTTTCCTTCAGGAAAACAAGCTGCACCGGAAAAATTTCCTCACGGGAGGCAGTTTACATGTGGAGCTGCCGGATAAATACCAGTATTCCGGCCTGGCATTGACCGGTGAAACGGTGGTAATGGTCCATGAACAGGGGCTCCTAGCCTTTCCCAGGCCGGAAAACTTTTAAATACAGCCTTAAGCACCACTTACATAAAACCAGTCAAATATTATATCAATAAGGGTAAAAAATAAATTTATAAATTATAATTTTGTTAAATAATATTAATTAAAGGTGAATTATTAAAATTATCTGGTTCAGTTTTTGTACTTTCAAAATAGATGAATGAAGAAAAAATTACTTTGAAACCCACTTTTCTTTCCATACTTTTAAGCTTGTTTTTCCTTAGCGGAATGTTCACGGTATGGGCCCAAAACGTGATAAGGCCTATAGAGACAGAGATTTCTTTTCCCCGGGAGTTAAACTCTCCGGACGTCAACTTTGACCTGAAATCTCTGGGGAATAAAAAGTTTAAATTGGTATTAGAGAAACCCAACCAATCCCTGACGAACGTAAAGATTTATGATATCCTGGGCAACCTGATCCTACACGACAAACTTAAGCCGGCAGATGGTGTCCAGAAAAATTACGACTTCACCCATTTGAACAGCAAACTGTTTGTAGTGGAAGTGGGTAATGCGAGGTACAATAAAACCAAAAGTGTGTACGCCAACCCTCAGGGAACTATGGAGTCCAATGTGTCCACAACAGACGAATAAAAAAAAGGACTGTTTGGTTAAAAACAGCCCTTCTTTTTTGATATTTCCGAAGTGGAACGATTAACTCACTTCCACCAGTTTGATGTCAAATATCAGGTCTTCGCCAGCCAGTGGATGATTGGCATCCAAGGTGATTTTAGACTCATCTACATGCACGACCTTAACCGGCGTTGGCTGTCCCTGCTGGTTCTGTATAGAAAGATCCATGCCTACCTCCGGCTTGATTTCAGCCGGCACCTGTTCGATAGGAACATCCAGCATCATGTCGTCCCGCTTTTGCCCGTAGGCTTCATCCGCCGGAATGGTTACACTTTTGTCGCTTCCTACTTCCATACCCTGAACGGCTACGTCAAACCCTTTTATCATTTTTCCGTCGCCCAATTGAAACTCCAGGGGCTCTCTGTCCTGTGAAGAATCAAATACGGTTCCGTCTTTTAGTTTTCCTGTGTAGTGTACCTTTACGGTATTTCCTTTAGTTGCTACAGACATATTTTTACTATTTTGATTAAAAAGCAAAGGTAACAATTTTATCAGGCTATAAAAAATCAGAGACTCCTGAATTACAGCTTGTACAATAGCGGTCTATTTATGTTCATTTTCGGACGTTTTATAGCGTTGAATTGGCTTTTATTTGCTAAATTGGCGGATTATGGATATGGCATCAAATAAGCATTGAAACTTTAAAAACGATGGAAGAAAAAAACCTGGGCAGGATATTGATTGTAGACGATAACGAAGATCTTTTGTTTGCGGCAAAGATGCTGCTGAAGAAGCATGCAAAAGAAGTCACCATAGAAAAGGATCCCAGAAGAATACCTTTTTTGGTCAATAATCACAGTTATGATGTAATCCTTCTGGACATGAATTTCACCGATGATACCACTTCGGGTAAAGAAGGGTTTCATTGGCTCAGACAGATAAAAGAAATTGATCCCAAATCAGTAGTCATCCTGATTACGGCTTTCGGGGATGTAGAGATGGCCGTTCAGGCGTTGAAAGAGGGAGCTACTGATTTTATTTTAAAACCCTGGCAAAATGAAAAATTGCTGGCTACACTTTCTGCAGCCATCAAACTCCGCGAAAGCTACGAGAAGGTCGACAAATTGTCTACCAAGCAAAAGCAACTGCAGGCAGATATCAAGAAGCCGTTCGAAGACATTATCGGTCAGAGTGCGTCCATGAAAAATGTATTCTCCATCATTGAGAAAGTGGCCAAAACAGACGCCAATGTATTGATTCTGGGGGAGAATGGTACCGGAAAAGAATTGATTGCCAGGGCTATCCACGATCGATCGGAAAGGAAAGATGAGATATTCGTGGGCGTGGACATGGGTGCCATCACGGAAAGTTTATTTGAAAGCGAACTTTTTGGCCATAAAAGAGGAGCGTATACCGATGCTAAGGAAGACCGGGCCGGAAGATTTGAAGTGGCAGACAATGGTACCCTGTTTCTGGACGAAATAGGCAATCTCAGCATGCCGCTGCAGTCAAAACTACTGACCGTTTTGCAGAAAAGAGAAGTTACGCGGATTGGAACAAATAAAGCCATTCCTGTAGACATCAGGCTGATCTGTGCCACAAACATGCCGGTACATGAGATGATCATGGAAAATGGTTTCAGGCAGGATTTGCTATACCGAATCAACACAGTAGAGATCTTTCTGCCTCCGCTTAGAGAAAGGCAGGATGATATCCCCTTGCTGGCCTCACATTTTCTGAAAATTTATTCTGGAAAATACCGGAAAATGTTCAAGGGACTGAGACAAAATGCGATTCAGCTACTGCAAAGGTACAGCTGGCCGGGAAATATCAGAGAATTGCAGCATGCCATAGAACGGGCCATCATTATGGCAGAAGGAGACGAGTTGGATAGCAGAGATTTCTTCTTTCTCTCGGCCAAGCCATCCAATGAAAAAGTCAGCAGCAATACCTACAATCTGGACGAGGTTGAAAAAAACCTGATCCAGAAAGCCATTGACAAAAACGGGGGAAACATATCCAAAGCAGCGAAAGAACTGGGACTGACGCGGGCATCCCTGTACAGGAGATTGGAGAAATATGGACTATAAAATCGGTTTACTGGGAAGGGTTTTCGTCCTGGCCATTTCCCTTTTTCTTCTTGCATATATCATAACCAATGATTCCGGGGTATTTGCCATATCCTTGTTTATCATATTGACATTCGTTCAACTTATCTTGCTGATCCGCTATGCAGAGAGCAGCTTCAAAAAAGTAAGGCAGTTTTTGGACAATATCAAGCAAAGCAATTATGCAACTGTCTACCCGGTCAAATTTGATGGTACGGAAACGGACGACCTTCATATAGAATTCAATGCCATTCTGGCCAAATTAAAGGAAGACCAATTGGAAAAGGAGGCCAATTTCCATTATTTCCGAACGGTATTCCAGCACCTGAGCATAGGGCTGATCACTTTTGAGGCAGATGGCAGTGTACAGATTCTCAACACTGCTGCCAAACGCATGTTGAATATAGAAAAACTGGACCACATCGGCGAAATCGGAAAGGTCAATAAGGAACTGTATCATGCCATAGAAAACCTCAGGACAGGAGGAAGTGAACTGATCAAAATTGCGCATCCGGACGGCATCATGCAACTTTCGGTTTACGCCATTGAGCTGGTGCTCAGAGATGTCAAGTTCAAACTCGTTTCACTGCAAAACATCCAAAGTGAACTCGAGGAAAAGGAGATGGAGGCCTGGCAGAACCTGATCCGGGTATTGACTCACGAAATCATGAACTCCATAGCCCCGATTTCCTCTCTGGCCGCAACCATCAGCTCCGATATCAAACACAAGATTGAGCAATCAGAGCCGGTCGGGAAAGGCGACCTGGAAGACTACCAAACCGGAATTTTTACCATAGAAAAGCGGAGTGAGGGCCTCATCAATTTTGTCAGTGATTTCAGGAGCCTGGCCCATATTCCCCTACCCCGGTTTACTGCCATCAAGATCAGGGATTTGTTTGACCAGATGGACATACTGCTACAGAATCAGTTGGAATCTCAGCAAGTGACCCTACACAAACAGATCACTCCCGGGGATTTGTTATTGTTTGCCGATTGCTCCCAGATTGAGCAGGTATTGATCAATCTGACGCAAAATTCCATCCATGCAGTTGAAAATGAAGATACGAAAAACATTTACCTCAGAGCTTTTATCGACGATAACGGAAAAATTATCATTGAGGTAGAAGATTCGGGTAAGGGCATCGAAGAGGAGGCCCTGAACAAAATCTTTATCCCCTTTTTTACAACCAAAAAGAAAGGATCAGGGATAGGTCTCAGCCTTTCCAAGCAAATTATGCGGCGCCATAAGGGCAACATCCAGGTAAGGTCCAGTCTTGGTAAGGGTGCCGTCTTTAAACTCATATTCAACGCCTGAAGCTACCAAGGCCAGTTTTCACCCAGAGATAACAATTGATTCATAATCCTGACCTCAGGGATGGTTTTAATAGCATTTTGATAAAACAGGCTTTACAGCCAGTTTAATTTGCTTCTTTAGCTTGCTTCCAAAACAAGATCGTTTTGGAAACAAACTTTAAGACCATCGTACTATCGGACATCCACCTGGGGACCAAAGGCTCCAGGGCAAAGGAAGTAGTCCGCTTTTTGAAGCAGTTTCAATGTGAAAACCTTATCCTGAACGGAGATATCATTGACGGCTGGCAGTTAAAGAAATCGGGAAGCTGGAAAAGGAAACACACCCGGGTTTTTAACAGGGTACTGAAAATGATCGATTGTGACCGCACGAAGGTCACCTACCTGAGAGGAAATCACGATGATTTTCTGGATCAGATCCTTCCACTGCAAATCGGAAACCTTTCCATCCGGAAAGACATGATCTATGAAAGCCAGGGGAAAAAATATTTCATCACCCATGGTGATGTATTTGACAATATCACCACCAACCTTCGCTGGATCGCATATCTCGGAGATGTAGGATATACATTTCTGCTCTGGTTAAATGCCAGGGTAAACTACTACAGAAGAAAAAAGGGCCTTGCTTATTTTTCCCTTTCCCAATATGTGAAATCCAGGGTCAAATCTGCTGTCGCCTATATCGATGATTTCGAAAAGGAGCTGTGTAAGGTAGCCAGGTCGAAAGGTTGCGATGGGATCATTTGTGGTCATATCCATAAGGCAGAAATCCGGACCATTGATGGTATAGCGTATTTCAATTCCGGCGACTGGGTGGAATCCTTAAGTGCACTGGCTGAGGATTACAACGGACAGTGGCAGCTCATCCATTTCAATCAATTGGATTTTGGAAAGCAGCCGGTCGAAGATATGGGAAAGATCGTTCCTATCGCGGATAATAAAAACCAGGGAACAAGCAGATATTATCGCTGATGGGGAAGAAATTTTTGTTTATCGTTCAGGGCGAGGGCCGGGGCCACATGACCCAGGCAATTATTTTTGAGCAGTTGCTGAGGGAAAAAGGCCATGAGGTATCGGCAGTGATCATCGGCACAAGTAGACGGAGAAAGATCCCGGAATATGTCGACCGTGCTTTCGGTTGCAGGCTACACAAGATCCAAAGCCCCAATTTTCTTACAGACAAAGGCAATAAGCGCGTCCGGATAGGCGCAACATTGTTCGGTAACCTGGGCAGGTTACCGGTTTTCCTAAAAAGTCTGAAATGCATCAACCAACTTGTGCACGAACACCGTCCCGACTGTATCGTCAATTTTTATGACCTCCTTGGAGGAATCTACATGGGGATATACCGGCCAGATGCCAAAACAATGGTGATCGGCCACCAATACCTTGCTTCCCATCGGGATTTTACTTTTGCCAAACCGGGAGGATTATTGAAATCCCTTTTTCGGATCAATACAAAAATCACCAGCTTGGGTGCTGACAAGACCATTGCACTTTCACTGTGGGAACCTGAGCCGCAGTCTGCCCCCTCAGGGCTATTGGTATGGCCGCCACTGATCAAAGCAGGTGTGAAATCGACAGGCCCTGTTTCGGGCGACTATTACCTGGTGTATATCGTCAATTCCGGTTACGCCCGGGAAATTTTTGATCTGGCCAAACGGTTTCCCGAAATAAAAATTGAAGCGTTCTGGGATGAAAAGGAAATGCCTGAACGGTATCAGCCGCTGGCCAACCTGATATTTCATCAGGTGGACGACCATCTTTTTCTCGAAAAATTAAGTGGTTGCAAGGCCTACCTGAGTACCGCCGGATTTGAATCCATTGCTGAAGCACTGTATCTGGGCAAAAAAATATTGGTGGTGCCTGTAGAAGGACAGTATGAACAAAAATGCAATTCCCTGGATGCAGAACGATCAGGAGCGGGCATAGCTGCGGGAAGTTTTGACCTACCTCTTCTCGGGCATTATTTGAAAAATCACTCCGAAACAGACGATGTTTCCCGGAAATTTCGGGCATGGGAAAGTACCCTTGATGCTCATTTTCACAAACTCATGGTCTGGCTGGAAAGCGAGGATGAAAAAACTGTAAAAAAGGGCTACCGCATCCTAGCCATGAAAAATAACCCTCTCGCTTCATCATTCAGCAAATAAAGTGTTTTATTCGCCATTTTCCTCAGGCCAAACCGCACAGGGGAAAAGTAATCCAAACGGGAAAGGCATATTTTTTAATCCAGTCCAATAAAAATAATGAAATACATCTGAGATTAATTGACAATTAGAAAGGTAAATGCTTTAAATTCGCTCTTTATTAAGTTGGTCATACACACCCATGAATATAGAGTTAGAAAGATTAAAGGAAAATAAGGAGAGGATCCGTCATTGGAAAAAATGGGGGCCTTATCTTACAGAGAGACAATGGGGTACCGTGCGGGAAGATTATAGTCCTGATGGGTCTGCCTGGGAAAATGTAACCCACGATGATGCCAGGAGCAAAGCATACCGGTGGGGCGAGGAAGGAATTGGCGGGATCAGTGACCACAAGCAAAAACTTTGTCTGGCCTGGGCCTTCTGGAATGGCAAAGATCCTCTGCTGAAGGAAAGGCTATACGGCCTCACTGGCAATGAAGGCAACCACGGAGAGGATGTCAAAGAGCTGTATTATTACCTGGACTCCTCCCCTACTCATTCTTACATGAAGATGCTTTACAAATATCCGCAGGAGGAGTTTCCCTATCAGCGGATATTGGAAGAGAATCTGCGCAGAGGTAAAAAAGATCGGGAGTTTGAGCTATTGGACACCGGGATTTTTGACAATGATGCCTACTTTGATATCTTTCTTGAATACGCAAAGGCAGATATAGAGGATATTTTTTGCAAAGCTACTATCTACAATCGTGGACATAAAGAAGCCAGTATCTGGGTGATGCCCACTATCTGGTTTCGTAAAACCTGGTTTACCGGAGACGAACCCTTTATGCCTTCCCTGAGAAAAACCGGACCTGCTAAAGTGAAGGCTTTTTCCCCAAAATCTGGAAACTACAGCTTTACCTTTGAAGGAGAGCCCGAATTACAGTTTTGCGACAACGAAACAAACAGAGAACGACTTTATCATATCGGCAATCAAAAAAAGTTCCTGAAAGATGCGATCAACGACTATGTGATTCACGGTGAAAAAAAGCACCTTAATCCCAAATTTACCGGAACAAAAACTGCAGCCATCTATAAAATAAGTATTCCTGCCGGAGAGAAAGCAGAGGTAGTCCTGAGGATGCAGCGGGAAGAAACAGCCAACCCCCTGGAAGATACCAACGAAATCTTTGAGCAAAGGATTAAGGATACCGATGCATTTTATCAGGACTTACAGGAGCGGGTCAAAGATGATGAAATGCGATTGATCCAGCGACAAGCATATGCTGGCATGCTCTGGTCCAAACAATTTTATTACTACAATGTCGAACGCTGGCTGGAAGGAGATCCCGGCAGATATCAACCACCTCAGGAAAGAAAGTCCGGAAGAAACAGCAACTGGCGTCACTTGCAAAATTACGACATCATCTCTATGCCAGACAAATGGGAATATCCCTGGTATGCAGCCTGGGACCTTGCTTTTCACTGCATACCGCTGGCAAGGTTGGATCCGGATTTTGCCAAAGACCAGTTGCTGCTTTTGCTCAATGACTGGTATATGCATCCAAATGGCCAAATGCCGGCCTACGAATGGAATTTTAACGATGTGAACCCACCAGTACATGCTTATGCGGTTCAACGAATATACCAGATTGACAAAAAATTCAGGGGAAATAAGGTAGGAGACCAGGAGTTTCTGGAACGGGCTTTTCACAAGCTATTGCTCAATTTTACCTGGTGGGTAAACCAGAAAGATGACGAAGGAAAAAACATTTTTGAAGGAGGCTTTCTGGGTCTGGACAATATCAGCGTATTTGACAGAAGCCATGTAGACAAACTTTTTGGCAAACTGGAACAGGCAGACGCCACCTCCTGGATGGCCATGTTTTGCCTGAATATGTTGCGGATTTCTCTGGATCTTTGTGAATTTAATAAAGTGTACCAACATACCGCTACGAAATTTCTGGAGCATTTCCTCTACATCGCTGGCGCCATGAACAATATTTCCAAGGAAAACATCAGTTTATGGGACGATGAGGACAACTTTTTCTTTGACGTATTGCACCTTCCCGGCAAGGAACCCGAATTAATGAAGGTCAAATCTGTAGTTGGAATAATTCCGTTATTTGCAGTTGAACCCATCCGGGAAGAATTGTTCGATGATTTGCCTGAGTTTAAGAATAGGCTGGATTTCTTTTTCAAAGAGAAGCCAAAACTTGCCGCACTGGTCTCCAATTGGATACATCCCGGCCATGAGAAAAGAAGGTTATTTTCCTTGCTAAGGGGCCACCGGATGAAAAGTTTGCTGCACAAAATGCTCGATGAAAAAGAATTTCTATCTGACTACGGAATTCGTTCTCTTTCAAAAGATCACCTGAAAAACCCCTACTCCGTACAGATCAATGGCAGCCGTTTTTCGGTAAGCTATGCCCCGGGTGAGTCGGAGACGACCATGTTTGGCGGAAACAGCAATTGGAGAGGACCGATTTGGTTTCCCATCAATTACCTGATCATTGAGTCCCTGAAAAAATTTGATTTCTACTACGGTGGCACTTTCTCCATCGAATACCCGACCGGGTCCGGCAAGTTTATTACGCTGGATCTGATAGCCAAGGAACTTTCCCTCAGGCTGATCAACCTGTTTAGAAAAGATAAAAATGGCAATCGCCCCATCTATGCTGATAGCGAAAAGATGCAAAAAGATCCGCATTTTCAGGATCTTATTTTGTTCTATGAGTATTTTCATGGCGAAGATGGCCGGGGCCTCGGCACTTCTCATCAAACCGGCTGGACGGGGCTGGTAGCCGAATTAATCCACAAGTATTACAAGGAAAAGGAATTTTACCCAAATGCTGCTACCCTTTTCAAAAGCTAACAGAATTGAGGCCGGCTGTGATGAAGTAGGCAGAGGATGCCTATGCGGACCTGTCGTCGCTGCGGCCGTCATTTTGCCTCCGGACTATGCCAACGAATGGATCAATGATTCAAAAAAAATAGGCAGGCAAAAAAGGTTGTTACTGACCCGGGAGATCAAGGCGCGGGCGCTGGCCTGGTCAATAGGAAGGGCTGAGGTAGAAGAGATCGACCAAATCAATATCCTGAATGCCTCCTATCTGGCCATGCACCGCGCCATCGATACATTAAAAGTGCAGCCCGAGCACTTGCTTATCGATGGCAACAGGTACCAACCCAAACACCCCATCCCCTTTGATTGCATCATCAAAGGAGACGGGAAATACGCCAGCATAGCGGCGGCTTCCATACTTGCCAAAACCTACCGCGATCAGCTGATGGTAGATCTGGCAAAGGAATATCCCGGATACGAATGGGAGAAAAACGTGGGGTACCCCACAAAAAAACATCGGGAAGGCATTCAGCAATTGGGCCACACGCCGCTTCATAGAAAATCATTTCGATTACTTCCAGACCAGATAAAACCGAACCGGTGACCATCCGGGGAACAATTAATCCATCAAGCCGGTTTAAAAACAAAAAACTGTGACTGTGAACGCTAAACATACCATCAGCCTGCTACTGCTCATCATGAGCCCCCTATGGTCAATCGCCCAGGACAATGTCCAGAAAGCCCAACCCATTTTAGGAGAAGTACCCCAGAAAACAAGCGATGTATTTCTACCAGAGGTACCCGGGGTAAAAGTAGAGGTCTGGGTAGACAGCCTTACCATCCCATGGACATTGAGATTCATGCCAAACGGGGATGCCCTTGTAGCTCAAAGACCGGGAAATATTGTTCGCATTCCTTCCGGGAAACAGGAGCAGGAACATTATTTTGATGTTCCTGATGCGGTGCATGAAGTAGATGCCGGCCTGATGGGTCTGGCATTACATCCTGACTTCGAAAACAACAACTGGATTTATATCATGCACGCCTACCGCAATCAGGAAGACCAGCTCCTGAGCCGGGTGCTTCGTCTGGAAAATCAGGGAAACACGGCCAGGGTGGACAAAGTGATCATGGACAATATTCCTGCCTACGCCATACATTTGGGCGGTAGAATCGCTTTTGGTCCGGATGAAAATCTGTATATCGGCACAGGAGACATGTCACAGCCCTTTCTTGCACAAGATATCAATCATCTCGCCTCCAAAATTCTCCGGATAACGGACGAAGGAGAAATTCCAGCAGACAATCCCTTCGGGAATTCTCCGGTATACTCTTACGGGCATCGTGTGGTGCAAGGCTTTGCCTGGGACCCGGACACGGGTGCTTTTTTCAATTCTGAACATGGTCCCTCGGGAGCCGAAGTAGAGGGAAGCGTCCGCTACCGGGATGAAATCAATAAGGTAGAAAAAGGAGGTAATCACGGCTGGCCGGTAGTCGTCGGCGCACCAGGTATGAGCAGCTATGTAGATCCCCTGGCCATCTGGAACCAGGCGGCAGTCCCTCCGGCTGGCATGACCTTTTACAAAGGCGATCTCTTTGTAGCCTCTCTGGGTGGGCAGGCATTGGTGCGCCTGGTCTTTGATAAGGAAAAAGACTATGAAGTGAAGCGTATCGAACGGTGGTTTTCCTATGCGCCCTCCAAAGGAATTTACGGCAGATTCAGAGATGTCACCGTTGGACCCGATGGAAATTTATACCTGACCACCAGCAATACTGATGGACGGGCTGCATTGAAAATTCACGATGACAAAATACTGAAACTTACCTTCGAACAGGCTCAGTGAATCCCCCACTGGCAGAAACTTTCCGGAATTTTCCCGATAATATCGGAAGCGATGGTACCTCTCCTAAGGGCTTTCCCGGCCAATTGACCAGCATGTCCATGGTGAAATACGCCGCATATGGCTGCGTTTTCTATTCCGTACCCCTGGCCCAGAAAAGAGGTAAGCATCCCGGTAAGCACGTCTCCTGATCCTCCGGTAGCCATATAAACCGACCCGGAATTATTAAAAATCTGCTTTCCATCCGGAAGAGATACCAGCGTGAAGGCACCTTTCAAGACCAGCACACATCCATATTTCCTGGCAAAGTCGCCGGCTAGTTTGATGCGTTCAAAATGGTTTTTACAGGCTATGCCTGTAATTCGTTCAAATTCCTTCACATGTGGAGTAAGTATCAATTTCGGATGCAGCAGGTTCAACCATTCCGGATGGTCGACCAGAATATTAAGGGCATCTGCATCCAGCACTGTGGGCCCCTCGTATTCGCTCAGCACCTGATAGACCAAATTACAGGCCTGTTCCCCTTTGCCAAGCCCCGGACCAATCCCAATCGCGTCTATCCCGGTGGTATCTAACTGCCCGGCGACTTCCTTTTCGACCTCTCCCGCCATCACCATGGCTTCCGGAACCGCTGTTTGCATGATCTCAACCCCACACCCAGGGACATGGCAAAATACCAAACCGCTCCCTGACCTGAGTGCAGCCCGGGCAGATAGACAGATAGAACCCATTTTTCCGTAGCTACCTCCAGCCAGCATCACCCGGCCAAAGTCACCCTTATGGCTGAATGCATGAAAGGTCTTGTGGTATTCCTGTAGCTTTTCACCGGAATAGAAAAACTGTCCGGACTCAAATGCCTCAAAATATGCTGAGGAAATGCCAATGCTTCGGACTACCAATTTCCCGCTGTAGGCGGCATGTTCAGGGCAGAGCAAAGCGATTTTTGGAAATTGAAAACTCACCGTGTAGTCTGCCCTGAAAATTTCTCCTTCACCCGGGGCATCCGACGGCAGCCCAGAGGGCATGTCTATACTTATTTTTATGCCGGTATAATCATTCAGCTTTCGGATCAATGCCAGATATTCTCCGGCGAGCGGCCGATTGATCCCTACCCCAAAAACAGCGTCGATCACAATATCCGCGGGCTGCACCTGATCCCATTCGGACAAGGGTATCACTTCTGGCAAAACGCGCAAATTTTGTCGGAAATCCGCCGAACCGGTTTCCGGATCTCCTGAGAGTCCTACCGCCACAGCGTACCCCTTCAGGGCTAATATCCTGGCTATCGCCAGTCCATCCCCACCATTATTGCCTTTTCCGCAATAGACAGCAATATTTTTATCCTTATCAAATTGAGGAACAAACCAATCACAGAAAGCATTGGCTGCCCTTTCCATGAGTTGGTAGGAGCTGATACCTTCTCCCGAGACGTATTGCTGGTCAAGGATTTTTACCTGATTTCCTGAAAGTATTTTTTGCATGTTGCAGGGTCGTTTAAAATATGCCTGATGTTTTGTCCCGATTACCGGTATGGCTCCACACTTCCTGCTATTCCCTACACAGCAACATTTACTTGCTTCGAAGCCTCTCTATCTCCTCGATCGTCGATTCCAGTGGATCTCCCAGCAACGATGAGCCCTCAGGATTGATGTGAAACCCATCCTCAATGCGGATGCCTCCAAAGTTGCGAAATTTTGTCAGCTTTCCATAATTTATAAAATCCTTATGCAACTTTTCCGCTTCCCACTGATCCATCAATTGAGGTATGAAATAGAGGCCCGGCTCCACGGTAACGACATTTCCTGCTTCCAGCTCCTTGCCAAGCCGGAGAGATTTGAGACCAAACTGAGTGCTTTTTTTCAAAGTCGGAGTGTAGCCTACATATTCCTCACCCAGATCCTCCATGTCATGCACATCCAGGCCCATCATGTGCCCCAGTCCACATTGAAAAAAAAGGGCATGCGCACCATTCTCAACGGCATCATCTACATTTCCACACATCAGGCCCATCTCCTTCAAGCCCTCTGCTAATTTTTTACAGGCCAGAAGGTGAATATCCAAAAATCGAATTCCCGGCTTCAGGGCCCTCACCGCAGCCTGCTGGGCAGTGTAGATGATCTGATAAATCTCTTTTTGCTGCTCCGTAAATTTCTTTCCCACGGGAAAGGTACGGGTAATGTCACCTGCATAATGCAGCTCATTTTCCGCACCGAAATCCCCAAGCACCATCTTTCCTTCCGATAGCGTATTGGAATAATTGTGGTTGTGCAATATTTGACCATCAATGGTAACAATGGGCAAAAATGACAGGTTTCCGCCTGCGGCCATGGCTTCTCCAGTAAGCATGGCCCGCAATTCATATTCCTTCATGCCTGCTCCGGCCTGTTGCATTACCCGGCGGTGCATTTTCACGCTGGTGTTTACCGCTTCATCGATTGCTGCTATTTCCTCATTGGATTTAATGGATCTCAACGCCACCACTGCCCGGATAAAGTCGTCTGAAGCCTGAGCCGGAACCTGCGCCACATCGATATTCAGCCAATGAACAATTTTCTGCACATTTTCCGGCCGATATGGAGGTAGGTAGTGTATTTTCCTTTTTCTGCCATTATCCAGGTATTGCTGCAGGTCCTTTAACGGACGGGTTTGTGCTACACCAACCGCTGTGGCCAAATCAGCGATTTTTGTTTTCTCACCGTGCCAGATCAGCTCTTCCGTGGTCAGTTCGTCTCCGAATATGATTTCCACATCAAGATCCAGGTCTATCACTGCCACCAGGCCTGGTAAATCCAAACCAAAAAAATAGAGGAATGAGCTATCCTGCCTGAATGGATACCAGTTGTCTTTAAAATTACTGCTGCTCTCTTCGTTTCCGGCAAACAACAAAATTCCTCCCTTCAGGGATTTTTTTAAATGCTGCCGTCTTTCCTGATAGGTGTTGCTTGAAAATAATTTCATTTGATAACAGACACTTTAAATTACCGCAACCAGCAAGGTTGTAGCTGAAACATCAAATTAAATACATTTATTCATTATTGCTCTTCAGAGAGAAATCTTTTCCCAGGTGGGAAGTACAGGTCTTTCTGCAAGCGCATCCTCAATGACTTTCAGAATCCGCTGACGTTCCTTGCCGGCAAGCATCAGCCTCGGGGCCCGCACATATTCCGTGCCCATTCCAGTGGCCACTTCAGCGAGCTTGATGTACTGTACCAGCTTGGGATGGATATCCAGTTCCAATAACGGAAAAAACCAACGGTAAATCTCCCGTGCCTCTTCGATCCTACCCTCCTGCACCAGCCGGTAGATGGCTACCGTCTCGTAGGGAAAAGCACAAACCAATCCTGCCACCCAGCCATGCGCACCCAATGTCAGACTTTCCAGTGCCAGGGGATCTACACCTCCCAGGATTTTGAAGCGATCGCCAAAGCGGTTGATCATTTTTGTCACCACGGTCAAATCACGCGAAGATTCCTTCACCGCATTGATATTCGGGCAGGAGGCCAATTCTTCGAACATGTCCAGGGTCACCAGTATTCTGTAGTCAACCGGGTTATTGTATATCATGATGGGCAGATCGGTAGCGCCTGCAATCTCCTTGAAAAAGGCTACCGTCTCTCTGTCATCTGCCTTGTACCGCATTGGGGGAAGAACCATCAACCCCTTTACTCCAGTCTCATTGGCCGACTTCACCACCTCAATCGCCCTCCGGGTAGATTGTTCGGCGATCGTCAGGACCAGCGGAATTTTATCTGCTACCAGCTCCAGGGTAGATTTTACCAGCTTCTCTTTTTCTGCATCTGTGAGGGTACTCGCCTCTCCCAGGCTTCCTCCGATAACAATACCGTCTACTCCGGCTTTCATTTGTACTTTGATATTGGCATGAAAGGCTTTCAAGTCCAGCTGGTCTTCAGCGGTAAACTTGGTGGTAATGGCTGGAAATACTCCTTTCCAATGTATCATAGCTTTATTTTTTGTGGTAAACAATGTTTTAATTCAAGTACAATTCTGCAATTTCAAAAACTTTATTTTCAGTCAGCTATTTTCGGGCATTACCGGCCTCCCGGCGCCAGATTCTCCAACCAGAATTTTTCCATGGTACGCCTCAGGTGAAGGGAGGTATTCTCCCGCTCATTGATCCCGTGGGCACGCATGGGATAGGACATCATTGAAAACAGTTTGTCATGAGCAATCAGCTTGTCAACCAACATTTCATAACTCTGATAATGCACATTGTCATCGGCGGTACCGTGCATGATCAGCAGGTTTCCCTCCAGGTTACCCGCGTGGTTGATGGGAGATCCATCGAAATAACCGGATTCATTCTCTCCTAACAGCCCCATGTACCTTTCCTGATAAGTGGCATCGTAGAGCCTTTGATCCGATACGAATGCCACGGCAATTCCGGTTTTATACAACTCAGGATATCGGAACATGCAGTTTAAAGTCATTTGTCCGCCTCCACTCCAGCCCCATATACCTACCCTGCTGCTGTCGATAAAATCGTAAGTGGAGAGGATCTGCTTTGTGGCATGATATTGATCCTTTGCGGCCAGAATACCGATTTGCCCATATATGGACTTTCGCCAATCCCTGCCTCTGGGTGTCTTTGTGCCCCGGTTGTCGATGCTGATGACAACATACCCCAGTTGGGAAAGGTATTGGTGCCAGAGATCACCGTTCATCCAGCTATCCTGTACGGTGGCTCCCGCCGGTTCTCCATAGACATAGCATATTAGCGGATATTTTTTGACCGGGTCAAAATTGGCCGGCCTTATCATAAATGCATCTAATACCACCTCTCCTATGTCCACCTTGAAAAATTCCTTGGGACTTAACCCCAACTGATTGTACTTATCCTTCAGTGACTGATTGCTTTCCAAAACCCGCAGGGTGTTGTGTGCTGGAAGGTCCACCAGTGAAATCACCGGGGGCGTTCCGGCATTCTGGAAGCTGTGGATGGCAAAGCGGGCATCGGGCGATATTTGATAGGAATGCTGACCCGGCTGATCCATTGGCGTGATCCTTTCTGCCGACCCGCTTTGGTCGAGGCGGCTGCGGTACAAATATCGCTGGGTGAAATTGTCCGGAGAAGCGATATAGTAAACGTATCCTCCGGCAGGGTCAATGTGGCTGATCCTTTCCACATCAAAATCGCCCTTTGTAAGCAGCGTGATAGAGTCTCCGGACCGGGACACCTTGTAAAGATGGCGCCAGCCATCCCTTTCACTGGTCCAGGTAAAAAACTGTTCATCTTCCAGCCATATCAGGTTGTCGTGAATATCCAGAAATGCGTCGTCCTTTTCTTTCAGAATTGGGCTCAGAGACAGGTCTCTGCTGTCTGCAATCCAAACCGTGTTGGTATTCTGCCGCCGGTTTAACTGCTGAATCAGCAGTTCATCACTACCCGGGATAAAGTCCATCCTGGCCAGGTAGTTATTTTGAGGGTCTCCGGGAATGTCAAACCATTTGCTTTCCCCTCCATTTGCGGACACCAGTCCTACTTTGACCGCCGAAAGTTTCTCTCCCACCTTTGGATAAGGCAGCGGTATGGGTCTGGAATAAATGGAATCAATATTGTTGATCAGATAAAATGTACCAATGTCCCGGGTATCTGAATGCCAATAGGCGATACTTTCTCCATCCGGACTCCACCTAAAGCCATCCCTGCATCCCAGCTCCTCTTCATACACCCAGTCAAAGGTGCCATTGATAATATCTTCTCCTCCATCCGTAGTGAGTTGAGTGATTTCTCCCGAACGCAGCGATTCCACGTATATATTGTGTTCACTCACGTAGGCTACTCTGGAGGCATCCGGCGAAAATTTGGCAAACATCAGACTGCTGCCCGGCAGGCCTTTACCAAGCTTCCTCAATTGCCGGCTTTCCTGATCCAATACCCAATAATCCCCACGGGTATGATATCGCCATACTTTTCTTGTATTGGTGAAAACCAGTAACTTGCTATTGTCTGCAGACCAATGATAATCTGCCACATGCAAGGGCTCCGTTAACCCTTCAGGAACAAGCTCAGCCGCTGATACCAGTGTGGTCCTGCTATTGGAAGCAGCATCATATCGGACGATATCCTCGCCCTCCCCTTCCTGATTTGGTAGTACGCTCGAATATCCCCCGGCATCTTTCATCCACCTGACGGGACCAAATTGCTTTTGCCTGAAGTTTTCCCCGGCATAAATCTGCTCGAGGCTCAAGGTAGATTGAGAAAAAACCGTAGCGGCAAATGTGAAAAAAATGGTAATTAGAAAAACAATCTTTTTCATTTGATCTAAATTAATGCCTGTACCATACCATATCCAAAAATTGCTGATCCTGATTCAATCAAAGACAGCAAACTACAGGCATAAAGATATGGTATTTGATGGCATTAACTATTCCACCATTTTAGCCAAATGGTATGGTATTTTAGCGATCAACAGATATTATCTAGAAAGGACCGCTGCCCTGGTCTTATTTCTGACTTAATGGGGGCAAATCGGCCGGAAAGTTTACTGGACGGTAGATTTCTTCAATATATTGTTTCTGTACTCAAGGGGCGTCATTCCTGTTACACTTTTGAAATGCTTGTGGAAATTGGACAGGTTGTTGTAGCCGGAGCTGTAGCAACACTCAGAAGTGTTAAAATCGTCCTGATACAGCAGCCGGCAGGCATTGGCAATCCTTACCTCAATCAGGAACCTGGAAAAGGTCTTTTGACTTTTGTATTTAAAATACCTGCAGAAAGCAGTGGGCGACATGTTTACCATTTCTGCTACCTGCTTCAAAGTGATCTTTTCGCTAAAATGATTGCGGATGTATTCAAAAACCAAATTTATTTTCGGTAAATTTTCCTGGACAGAATGAATGGGAACGCCGAGAGAGGAAATGAAATTCAGGTTGTTGTCCCGGGAAATACATTGGAGGATGTCCAGCAGTCCGAGAAACCTTTCAAATGAATTCTTATCAGGAAGTGACTTCAGTTTGACACTGAGGCCTTCTTCCATATCGGCAGATATCTTCACGCCATACACTGCAAAATCAATCAGGCGCTTGATGGAGTAAGCCTCCGGAATTTCGCTGAGAGAATTTTTGAGTACATCCTGATTAAAAAATACCGAAACCGCTTTCGATTTTCTATGATCCGGATTGCCAAAGTCTACATGTTTGTTTCTGAATACGTGGGGTAGGTTCTTTCCCAATAAGTATATTTCATTTTTTTTAAAAGGGACTACACTTTCCGCTACGAAAAGTGACCCTTCTCCCTCCAGTATCAAGCTGATTTGAAATTCTTCATGGTAGTGTATGGGTTCAAAGAAATTATCCAGATCCCAGCACTCTACCCTTATGGTTTCTTCTTCTAATTTCGGTACTTTAAAATGTAATGGTTGCATGAGAGAATTAAGGTAAATGGGTACCATTAATGTAGCAGAAAACGAGAAATTTTGCAAAAAAGCATACAATGAAAAGGCAAAATGTTAAGATAGTACACACAATGGCTAATATTTGAAAATAGATCCGAGGCGATTAGTGTTATATTGAGTATCCATCAAAAGAGACAATGAGATGAATTTTCCAAGTATATTTAATGATGTAGTGGGGCCGGTGATGCGAGGCCCATCCAGTTCACATTGTGCAGCGTCCCTCCGCATAGGAAGGATCTGCCATGATCTGATGGGAGGAAGCATTTCTTCGATTGATATTGAATTTGACCCCGCAGGTTCGCTTGCCACCACCCATAAGGATCAGGGTTCCGACATGGGTTTATTTGGCGGTTTCCTGGGCTGGGAAGCCGACGATGAGCGACTGGTTCATTCAGAGCAACACATGGGCGCTGCCGGTATTCGGGTGGAAATCAATATCCGGGACATACAGGCCGCGCATCCCAATACCTATAAAATCACCTTATCCAATCCCTGGGAAACACACCAGGTTACAGCTATCTCTACCGGTGGGGGCATGATTGAAGTAATTGAAATCGACGGGGTAAAGGTCTCCTATGGTGGAGATTACTTCCTCACATTGGTTTACTGCAAGGATCCCGCAGTGGTCAGGGACTACCTGCAACATGAAAACGAACCGGACAACCTGCACCTACATAGTGGCGAAACGCAATTTGTAGAAATAAAGGCAGAACACTTCCCTGAGCAGGCTGTGCTGGAAGAATTACAAGGTATGGAAACCGTGAACAGTGTAAAGCTGATCAGACCGGTATTGCCCATACTTAGCAAAAAAAACCAATCGGTTCCCTTTATCACCTGTGAGGAAATGCTGGCATACAACAAGGACAAAAATCTTAGCCTTTGGGAATTGGCAGTTAGGTATGAAAGCATCAGGGGTAACATCAGCGAGGAAGAGGTTCTGGCAAAGATGAACAACATTCGGGTAATCATGAAGGATGCTGTCAGCACCGGAGTTAGGGGCACTACCTATGAGGATCGCATTCTGGGGCCCCAATCCGTTAGGTTTAAATCCCTGATGGAAAGCAAGCAACTGGTGGACGGGGAGGTACTTAATAAAATCATCATGTACGTTTCTGCCATCATGGAAGTCAAGAGCTCCATGGGGGTAATCGTAGCCGCTCCGACGGCAGGTTCCTGCGGCGCCATGCCCGGTGCGGTGCTGGCTGTCTCAGAGGCCCTGGGGCTTTCGGATGAAGATACGGTAAAGGCGCTGATGATCGCTGGGCTGATCGGCGTCTTCATTGCGGCACATTCCACCTTTGCCGCTGAAGTTGGTGGATGCCAGGCAGAATGTGGGTCCGGATCTTCGATGGCTGCCGCCGCTATTGTGTTTCTGGCCGGGGGAAATTCGGACCAAAGTATCTCCGCCGCTTCCATGGCCCTTCAGAGTTCACTGGGCATGATCTGTGATCCCATCGGTAACCGTGTAGAGGCTCCTTGTCTGAACAAAAACGTCATGGCTGCTTCCAATGCCCTTTCCTGCGCCAATATGGCTCTGGCTGATTATGATCACCTGATCCCGCTGGATGAAGTCATCGAAACCATGTACGAGGTAGGTAAAAGTATACCGAATACACTCAGGTGCACCAACCTGGGCGGCTTGTCGATCACCAAAACTGCCAAAGAGATCGAACGCAAACTGGGAAAAGGACAATTTTACAAAAGCTGCTGATCGCCGATGGAAATGGCGGAAGTGGCAAAACGGGATTCATTTGCCAGGGGCATTCGCATAAAGGCGGATACCATTCCTGTAGGTCCGGATGCGGCATCGCACCTCTTAAACAGCGGTGCTGCCGATGCAGATCGGGGCATACCCGGGGCTATGAAGGTACATTCCCCAACTGGTGAATGGTATTTTGTACCACGCCTTCCAGGGATGCTCCCTCCCCGCTTTTCAACTGATAGTTGATTTCCATCACCCAGGTGGGTTCTATCCCGGGAATCTTCAGCTTCACCGATTTGCCATCGGAACCTAGCTCAACCTCACTGATCTGCAGTTCCTGCTCATTATAGTGCTTCGATCCGTATTTTCTGGACCTCAACAAATCCCAGGTAGCGACCTGGTAGTTGTCTGCGGACCTGGCGGTTATCTCATCGAGCTGCTCCGTAAAGGTAAGCAATACCCCATCCTGCTGTGCCTCAATACCCACCGGCACATGCAGGGGCTTGTCAGTCATACGGATGCGGTAGAGTCCCCCCAACTGCGGCTGGGTAGAGCCCCAGGCGGACAGGCCACAAAGGTACAGGTGCCCATCTTCCGGATTGAACCGACCGCGCATCACGCCGGTAGCAAAACGGGGCAAAGGCAATTCGACGATACCTCCCTGCACCTGCCCATCTACCTCTTCGAAAGGCACCAGATATACCTTGCCATAACCATATGAAAAACTCAGGAGCTTGCCATTCAATGGCCCCCATTTTTCACTATCTACCCAGAGCAATTCGGAAGGTGAGCGGTCTCTCTCCCGCTCCACCCATACCAGCGGCTGTTCCATGCCCGCATCTGTGCTGTCTGCAGGTGGGTCAAAACCAAACATATTGCCATAAAAGCCCCCCTCTTCTACCCAGTTGATTCTGTTCATGGGGTTCCAGTGTCCCTCCTGGTCTGTGACGATAAAAGAGCCATCCGGATTGAGACAAACGCCGTTTGCAGCCCTGAAACCGGTTGCGATGATGCTGGACTTTTTCCCATCCGGACTTACCCGGATCAATGTGCCATGCTGCGGAACCAACGCTTCCCGGGCATGACGGGCACTTTTGGCATAGTAAAGGTTTCCCGTTGCATCTGCCTGCAGGCCCATGGCAAATTCATGGAAATGATCTGTCACCTGGTGGTCATTGTTGAAACTTTCGTAAAAGTCTGCCTCATTATCTCCGTTGTAATCATGCAAGCGAACGATCTGATCTCTGCAGGTAACAAAGACCTCTTCATCAATTACCTTGATGCCTAAAGGCTGAAACAGGCCCGAGGCTATCCGCTGCCAGCTAAGCTGCTGCTCGTTTTCCGTGAAGCCTTCTACCAGCCACACATCTCCATCTGCAGCACAGACGACCGCTTTGTTGCGATCCCGAAAAAAATCCAGTCCACTCAGTCGAAGCTGGTTTTTCCAGGGACTGTTAAAGGGGGGATTGAGTATATCCACCTGAAATGCTCCTTCCTGTTCCCCAGGGATGATATTTGTTTTCAGCACCTGAGGGAAACGTGCAGGACCACCCCTGGTAAATTTTTCGAGGGAGGCCGGAGGAGTTCTTGAACGCACCCATTGCTGCAATCCTGTGACTCCGGCATTCGCCAGGAAAATCTTTATACTTACCGGTGATGAGGAAGTTATGCTTACCACCTGATACCCGTTTTCCTCCGTAAGACTTGCGCCTTCACCGGTAAGGGCTACGGCCGTTTCGGACTTGGCCACCCGCATTTTCAACAAACCGCCTGCCGGGATGACGTTCAGGGTACGGGTAAATACCGGTTGCTTGTCCAACGAATCCAGGCCAAATGTTTCCAGTATGCTGGCTTTTCCGACGGTATATTTCATGATAAGTTGGTCCTTAAAGGGATACATGCCCTCAAAATGGGCCCAATCCCTGGGAAGCGGACCAAATTTCCTCCCGTCCCTGGCCTGAAATCTGGGATCTTCAAAGCTGCCTGTCTCCGGATGGGCCCAGCCTGGTCCAGTCTCGTTTTCTACATGGAGTTTACCGATCGTCCTTGGAGAAATGTTGTGCTTCTCGTTAAAAAGGATGGCTTCCCAGTCAATAAAACCTTTTCCGGTCCAGGCCCCTGCCATGCGCATCAGGTCGTGGTCAAACATCATCCAGGCCCTTCCTGCGGCCACACCACCCGGACCCTGGTCCAGGCGAACAGCGATACCTTTATAGGCAAAATTCGCCTCACTGAAATCCTCGTCCGGAAGAGGCTGTACAGGACCTGTGGAGCGCTCCCTGGGTGGTGCATCCTCATCTACCAGTTCATAGGTATTGATCAGGAAATTGCCATAGTCCACTTCCGCCCAGGGCTTGTATTCTCTCGGTTCCGGCCCCATGCTGGTGCCCGCAGGCAGGCCGGCCAGATAGGCCTCGTTGATTTCAAAGTATTGGTCGGGATTCTCCTTCGCCACAAATGTTTCCCGGATGTAGTGGATCACATCGTATTTCTCCACCGGAGTGAGATTTACCTGCGGAGGCATTGCCCCATGGCCCCGGGTGAGTGTCTGGTAGATAGAATAGGGGTCATTTCCTACCTTAAACGCGCCTGACCAGAATTTAAATGCCGTAGGCAAGGATCCTTCCTCTTCCATATTTCCATGACAGGTAACACAGGTATTGGAATAAATGTGTTCGCCCGTTCGCATGGACTCTCCATGCCGGTCTCCCAAAGCCTGCAACAGGGCTTTATGATCGATATTTTGCTCGTAGTCCGGGAGATCAGCTCGCTGCAATATAAATTCCGCTTCCGAAGTATCCGGTAAAGCATTCTGATTATCACTTTTATTACAGGACAGAATGGTCAATACCATCAGCGGGATACAACAAATAGTAAATTTTATCTTCATCTGTTTAATTTTCGTGTTCACAAACTCCTTTATACTTTCCTGGCCGGAAACAGGATCCTTCAGGAGGGGCTTTGGGGAAAATGCATTTTCTATCATCCCTTCCGGGACTTTTTGTTTATTTTTTTGCGATGCTGCTGCCAAAAGACGTTTATTTTTCAAAATATAAGTCAAAACCGGATAATTAAAAACCATTATTATCTGAGGAGCCAGAAAGCCGACCCCACCAGGGACCTTCATTTCGGATGTCCAGCCATAGCGTTTGCATTTTTGGGATCAACTCAATGAAGGTATCGTATTTCTCTGATGAAATATCATTGCATTGTCCTGGATCATCTTTGATATGGTACAACTCAAAGGTATCCGGAACTGAGGTCTTCAGCCAATCTACTGCCGGATAAGTATCCGCTGAAGGGTAGCCTGTAAAATTTTCCCGCCTGGGTGCAAGTTTGCCCACAAGCACATAATCCTGATATCGCATGGCCATCTGGGCCATGCCAGGCATGTGGGAGGCGTTGAGGAGAAAAAACCATATGGGTAAAATCTTACGCTCATAGTCTTTGCCCAGAAATGCATTGAAAGCATCCGTTCCATCAATGGTTCTGTCCTGGGGAACATCCGCCCCGGCAAGCTTACACAGTGTGGGCAGAAAATCTGTACCATTGAACAATTGGTCACTTACCGTGCCAGCCGGTATGTGACCGGGCCAGCGTATCAGACCGGGAACGCGATGCCCACCCTCATAGGGAAACCGCTTCATTCCACGAAGCGGCCCGGGTGATCCAAAACACCTGTCACGAATGGGATCCTCCCATTCACCGTTTGACTCATCCAGTGTCACCGGATACTCGGGGCCATTGTCGCTGGTAAAAATGACCAGGGTACTGTCTTTTAGTCCCTGTCTTTCAATAAAATCCATCAGGCCACCGAACACATGGTCTACCTGAGACACGGTGCCATAGTACTCCTTCGCATACTCAGCAATATCCCTCCCGTGTCGTTTTACTCTGCCGTAAGACAACTGCTGCGCCAGGCTGTGTCCATCTTCCGAGGCATACATCTCTGCAAAATTTTGGGGTGGGTCTATGGGCGTATGCGGCTCATTGGTAGAAATAATGACAAAAAAGGGCTTATTTTTGTCCCTTTTGTTAGCAATCCAGTCCGAAGCTTCCCTGGAAACAATATCTGCATACCAACCTTCGATCATTCCCTCAGGAACGCCATTTCTCATAAATTTTTCGGGATTTTTCGGACCTGTACCAAAGGCATTGACAGAGGTAGCCAGCGAATAGTCAAAGCCCATTTCGTTGACTGAGACTTCATCGTGTGATTCCAGCTTCGACAGGTGCCATTTGCCGAAAAAAGCGGTCTGATAACCCACATCCTGCAGCAATTGGGCGAGGGTAATTTCCTGCTTACTCAGGGTGGTACCAAAAAACCCCGCAATATTGTAAAACCCGCTCCGGTACCCATTCCTGCCGGTGAGTATGGCTGCGCGGGAGGGTGAACAAACCGTGGCAGCCGCATGCATGTCGGTCATACGCACCCCTTCTTCCGCAAACCGGTCTAAATGGGGGGTCTGAATGAAGGGGTGACCATAGCTACCCAAATCGCCATAACCCAGGTCATCGGTCAGAAAAATAATCATGTTGGGACGGGGAGCCTCAGTTGCGTTCGAATGCGCCAGTTCCGGATAAAAAATCCAAAGTAACAATAACAACAACCATTTTGTATTCCTATTCATAAATTTACATCCTATTGCATTACTTTCGGGATCAAACAGTCAGGCAAAACCCAAAAGCTACCGGTATCTTTTGGGTTTAAGTGGGTGATTATAGTGGCTAAAAAAATGCTGATCGAATCCTGTTTAGCCAACCGGTACTATACTTAATCTGGTTATTTACCTCATAAATCCGCTAATGGTGCATCTTTCATCTCCCTGAGATCCGACGCGGACATTGTGCGTTCCTGCCGCACGACAATCGGTACATAGCCCACCTCCATACCGGCGGGTGGCGTAAGAATCAGGGCCGGGTCTATGGCGACCAGGTCTCCTGATGAAGGTGGAACCATGTAGGTTTTGTCAATTGTCCAGTTTTCATGGATTTTCTCTACCAGTCCCTGCAGCGCTTCTTTCTCTTCCCTGGTCCAGTCAAATTGCTGAAAAGAAGGTTGGTCTATAAAACGGTACCATTTGTAGGTGACAGTCGATCCATCCGTTAGGTCAACCGAAATGGCATCTGAAGCGGGTCCAGGTGTTGTCCAGGCGCCATCCTCCGGAGAGGTATAGGGAAGGTCTTTGTCAATTCTGAAATTTCCCGGGACGATTTCATTTCCATCCCGCCAGTTGATATACTGTTCTTCCGAACCGGCCGGCGCAAAGGTGCTGGCTTTCAGTTCGGCAGGTACTTCTGCCTCTGGAATCGGGATACGTTGGTCTCCCTCCTGTTTGAAATACTGCGGAAACAAGCCTTTGGCCGTATAGGGGTTGTCTCGCCATTGCAATCCAAAGGCATTATCCTCGCTGACAATGGTTTGTACCAGCTCTTCCATTTTTCCCAGCCTGGTACCCCCGGCATTTAGCTGAGCTCCCTGATCCAGAGAAATCTTTCTGGGACTGATTTCAGGTCTCCAGGAATGGGCTTCACTGAATGCTCCGGACACGGCATCCCCTCCATTTTTCCAATCCCTGACCGGATTGTACAATGCATCTCTGGAATAATAGGTCACGTCCTGAACGAGCACTGATCTGCCATTTTCATCCACAGGAAACTGTAATTGGGGAATCTTGATATACAATTCCCCCTTTGCGGTTTTCATTTCAAAGGAAGGTACCGTATTGATTTCCATAGCTCCGCCGCCTCCCATAGTTCCTTCACGTGCATCCAGGCCCATCCCTTCTATCAACGGATAATCCTTTGAGAGGCGGCTCCACATTTCGGGAATATAATAGGCTACCGGGCCTTTAAAATTTGCCGCATTGAGAAAAAGGGTCCAGCTATGGTCTCCGGTCGGTGGCGGACCCGGCCTTTTGTCTGTCAGCGGCAGCATCATATGGGTATAGCCCAGGAATTTGCCATCCAGATCCTCCACAAAGGTGATCCCATCTGGTGGTACCAATATGCGGTTGCTCAATTGGGCAATACCCAGCTCATCGTCCGGCAGGGCCTCAGCCCGGTAGAAGAAGGGCCAGCCTGGCGACGCAATTTCCGAATTGTAGCAGTTGGGTACTCCGTTCATGCTAAATTTGGGCGGTCCGTAGTGGTACCGATTGCCCCGCCAATAACCCAATCCTCCTTCCTGAGTCTGAAATACGCTGGCCCAGGTAGGGCCTCTGGGCTCCCAGGTCCTCGCAATGGTACCTTCCGGGCAGCAGGGAATGTCCTTATTGCCGGGATTGTCAGGTATGATCCAATTACCGGGCAATCCGATCTGGAAGCCTGCAAGTGGCTTTTCTACCAACGGCCAGACCGCGGTATAGAAACCGATCCCGGCTCCAAAACCATCAGGGCGTCTGGGCGAACTGTAGCCAATATATCCATGAAGGCCATTGGCTTTTTGCGATATTTCATAGGTTTCTTTCGTTGATTTTTTCCCTGGGCCGTCTGACACATGCACCATCAACCCACTGATTCCCAGTAACACTGCACTTACTAAAACTCTTATATACATCACGTTTTATATGATTTGTTGGTCCTGATTTCTGCTTCCGGTGATTGAATTGACCGCAAAAAGACCTTATTCTACTCCCGTACGGGTATCCCACCAAAGCTGTATTCCATAAAAGATGTCTACCTCATTGACATCCGAAGGAAAATTCTGATTATGAGCAATCTCATTGGCAGGATATGCCATGCGGAAGGGAGGTCGGTTGTGATTGCTGGCATAGTCATTTGAAACCCTATCCAAAAGGGGCACATCTGTCCTTCTCACTTCTGCCCAGGCTTCCACGCTTTGCTTGTACAGCGCGATCCAGTTTTGCAAACGGATTTTTTCCAGATTCGTAGAACTGCCGGAACTCCATGCTACACCCGGATTTTGCAAATAGGCATCGATCATTTCGGGTGAAACTCCATTTTCTGATAAGGATACCTCAATGCCTTTCTCGTAGGCTTCCTGGCTATTTCCGGAAACCAGCCCCCGTTCAAAAGCTTCTGCCTTGATAAACCATACCTGGGCTGCATTCATGAAGGGTGAAAACCCTGTGTCGTCGTAGCCGAAGCGATCCCCGATATGAGACACATTTGCCTGGGCGTTCATGGGGTCACTGGTCTGACCGATCCCCATCCTGTATCCGTTAAACTCGTTGTCTTGATTCCTGTCGGCGTAAACCGGCAGCCGGGGATCATCCAAATCCTTGAGGAGGCTAATCAGGTCATAATTGGTCCTGTATTGGTCATTTTTATTGGTTGGCGTTCCCAATCTTTGTCGCCAGGGCTCTATATTCGAGCTTACCCCCGGCCAGTGCAGGTAGGCATTGTCAGGGTAGTCTTCAAATACCGGATAGGAAGATGGGTTGCCCAATATCTCGTTCAGCACCTGGGCAGCCGCCTGTGGTGCTACAGATGACATGCGCATGGCTACCCTGAGGCGGATAGAATTGGCAAATTTCTCCCATTGGCTGATGTTTCCATGATAGATAAAGTCGCCTACCCCCAGAGCCATGCCATTGGGATCAAGCATGGAACCTGCCTGCTTCAATTCCGCCAATATCTTTTCATACACCACCTGCTGGGAATCAAACTCAGGGCTGAGAATATCCTCTTCGTCCAGCAGGAATGCCTGGGTATAGGGAATGTCTCCCCACATGTCCGTTACCTGGTGGGCGGTGTAGGCCTTCATTATCAGAGATACCGCTTCAAGGTTTTGGTTGCCCATCTCCCTGGCGATCCTCCCGGCATCCACAAAGTAAGCCATGGCTCTGTACAGATTATCCCATTGTCCGTTGTTGATATCTACGCGAAATTCGTAGTCCCCTGCACCGATAGCGGCAAGCTGCCCGGACCAGGTACCTGCATAGTATATGCCGATACGTTCTCCAAACAATTGACCGGCCACCACTGTCATACCCGCCCCCAGCACATTACTGGCGGGCACCTCTGAGGGCTGGTTGGGATTGATATTCATTTCATTCCAATCTTCGGTGCACGCCGGAAATAGCAGGACCGAGGCCAGTACCAAACCGGCGAATTTAGATTTTATGTTCTGTTGCATCTTTAGCACATTTAGAATATTAGCATTTTGACCCATTTCTTTCAGTCCTGACATTACAGATTAATCCTTAAGTTAAATCCATAAGATCGGTTTGTCGGGGGCATGAAGTTTTCGAAACCGGTACCAGCTTCTCCCCCACCCATTTGTGAGGCAGATTCCGGATCAAGCCCCAGTTCCCTGGCCCGGTCACTCCGGTGAAGAATCGCCAGGTTACGTGCGAAAACAGAGAAGTTAACATTCTGCAATTTCCAGACATTAAAGCGGTAGCCGAAGGTCAGCTCCCTGAGTTTTACAAATGAGCCATCCACAATTGAATACTCGTGGTTGTTCCATACCCAGGAACCGTTGTAATAATCCTGTGCGGAAATGCGAACATCATTGGGGGATCCATCACCTTTGACGCCCTCAACTACGATTCCCTCCGCTCGGACATTGTTTTGCACCGTGTTTTGAAAAGCACCTGTGGGGTAAGAGTGCCATAGGGTAGTACTGAAGAAGTCGCCCCCCATCCTGAAGTCCAGCAGTCCGCCAAAGCTAAAATTCTTATAGCGAAAGCTATTTTGTATGCCACCGATCCAGTCTGGAGTTACATTTCCCAAAATCACCTGTTGGTTGGTGGTCATGGGGGTGCCATTTGGACTGATCATGATGTTTCCGTTTTCGTCCCGCACGTAGGGCAGGCCGCTGAGATCACCCCAGGGCTGACCGGGAGTACCGACCAACCGCACTCCCCCAAAACCAGAGCTGATGGTGATGTTTTCCAGCCCTTCGTAGAGCGATACCACAGTGCTGGTATTTTTCGCCCAGTTTACGGTGGCGTCCCAGGAGAAATCTCCCCTTTGCATCATTCTGGCACGGAGGATCAGCTCAATGCCTTTGTTTTCAATTTCTGCCGCATTGATCAGCTGGGAGGCATAACCGGTAGAGCGGGCAGTGGGCACTTGCAAAATCATGTTTTCTGTCACCTGCCGGTAATAGGTCGCATCCAGGGATATCCTGTCGTCAAAAAACCTCAAGTCTGCTCCCAACTCAAATGATGTGGTCATCTCCGGAAGAAGGTTGGTCGGAGGCTTTACTGAAGGCGGGTTGAATAAGGAAATATTATTGAATGAACTGGTACTGTAGGTACCCATAAGCTGGTAGGGGTCAGTATCCGATCCTACCTGTGCAAGACTGGCCCGTACCTGGGCATGGCTAAAGGTGGACGAGTTAAAATCAAGGGCATCTGACAGGGTCAGGGCCATGTTTACTGAGGGATAGAAATAGGATCGGTTTGCTTCCGGCAGTGTGGAACTCCAGTCATTTCGCCCTGTGGCTCCCACGAATAAATAGCCGTTGTAGCCGAGAGTAGCCGAGGAATAGATACTGTAGGTCTCCCGCATGCTTTCAAACATGCCGGTACCAGGGGTACCCCTCACGTTCGAAATGTTGAACAGATCAGGAACTGCCAGGTCAGGGGCACTCAGCGATATGGAATTGAATTTGTTTTGCCGGAAATTTCCTCCTACTAAAGCTACGAGAGAAAAATCATTGGCAAATTGCTTGTTGATGTTTAAACGGATGTCGCTGTTAAACTCCTGCCGGCTTTGATCCGAAAGAGAAAACTGACCACCCATGTTGTTGTTGATATTGGCTCTGGTCCGGGATTTGGTGATCGATTTTCGCTCTTCGTTGTAGTAGTCCAACCCGGTAACCCAGTTTGCGGAGAGCCAGTCATTGAGTTGATAGTCAATATTGACATTGCCGAAGAAACGCTGCCGGTCCATGCCGTTGGTATTCTCCAGCTCATAGTAAAAATTATTGGCATTTCTGTTATAGCCGCTACCCATTTCATTACCGTGTTCTTCGTATACCCTCCTTACCTCATTGAGAGGAATATTGCGGAAAGCTCCCCAGGCCAATTTGGTCATGGAGCCGTAGGATACCACAGGAATATTGTCGCTGAATCGATGGATATAATTGAAATCAGTACTTACCTCGAGTTTGTCGGTCGGCAGCAGGGTCAGGCTGGCATTGAAGGTATTGACTGTCTGGTCTGTATTGAAAAAAGTACCATTCATCCGGCGGTTGGAGAAAGATACCCTTCCGTAGGCTTGAGAACCCCTGGCTGTAACGGCCACCTGATTGATAAAATTTCTGCCGGTCTGGAAGTAGTTGTCCCGGATATTGTCAGGCATGGATTCCCATGGACTGTTGGAACCCTTTACCCATTGATCCAATAGCAGTCCTGCATCGTACCGTGGTCCCCAGGAGGTAGCGTTCTCATTGACACCACCGCCTATTCCATCCACGTAGTTGTAACTAAATTGTTTGGCGTACTCATTGTAACTCAAGTCAGCACCGGGATTATTTTGCAGGTATAGCTGCCAGTCGTATTCCCCGCCTCTTTGCCCGGGACCGTATTCATTTTGAAAATTCATAAAGAAACTGGGTACATCAAAGACCATGGAAGAATTCAATTCCACGCCCAGTCCTCTTTTTGCATTTTGTCCCTTTTTGGTTTCTATCAGAATAACACCATGCGTGGCCCGGTTGCCATAAAGCGCGGCAGCATTGGCTCCCTTCAATACGGTGAGCGAGGCGATATTTTCCGGATCAATATCTGCCGCCGTATTGCCATAATCCAGCCCGCCGGCACCTCCCAGGTTGCTGCTGGTATTGTCTATGGGTATTCCATCTACCACAAAAAGCGGCTGATTTCCGGAGAAGGAAGCATTCCCCCGGATAACGATTCTGGAGGAGGCTCCTACCTGTGAACCACTATTGGTCACCTGTACCCCGGCAATCTTGCCACTCAGGGAGTTGACCAGGTTAAAATCGTTTGCCGTAGTGAGGTCTTCAGGTTTCAGTGCCTGTACGGTATAGCCCAATTCCTTTCGTTCCCGCTGTACGCCAAAAGCAGTCACAACGACCTCTCCGAGATCCTGCGAATCTTCCCGCATCACCACGTCCAGGGTACTTCTGCCGTTGACCGGCAGCGTTTGAGGTTCAAAACCAATAAAGGAAAAGGAAAGGCTCCCGGAAGTCTCCGGCAGGTTGATCACATACTGCCCGTCAACATCCGTTACGGTACCGATACTGGTGCCTACCACAAGAATGCTGACGCCGGGAAGCGGTTCATTGGTCTCGTTTCGAACCGTACCGCTTACCCTGCTCTGACCGAAGGTATCGGTCACCATAAAAACCATCATTATCAGGAATATACCGGGCAATATTAGGTTTTGTAGAATTGAAGTAAAATTTTTCATATGAGTCGATTGAGTCTAAAGGATAGGCTAAGTTAGTCTGCTGTCTGCGCATTAGTATCCTACATCTTAACCAAAAAATATGGTATGTTAACCGAAATGCTGGAAATGCAGGCTGTTGCGGAAATTGGTAAAGAAATCGGATCTGAATTTAATTTACTTCGGACTGGCTTGCTATGACAACAGTGATCCACTGCGACAGGAGACCCTGTCGACGACAGGCCGCCATTTTTTTAATAAATTGATAATCAATACCAGTCAGATGGGAAATATTGGCCAACCTATTTGGCTTTTTTCTGAGAAAATACTTATTTGTTTTTTAGTAGTACAGTTGCTTACCTTTCATCCTATTGATTCCATATCATGAACAAAACCACAAAAATCGTTAGCCTATTGCTTCTTGCCCTGTCAATCGGGCTAAGCCCTGCCTGCACGGAAGAGGATGAATTCATTGCGGAGGTTTTTCAGGTTCCTGCCAGAGCTACATTCCTGAAAACAGATGTATCCGATACGCCTGTTGATCCGGTGATCATCGGATTGGAAGAGAATGGAATTGCCACCGGCACCCGTTTAAGCATTCGCACTCTGGGAGACTTTATCAATAGTCCGTCCGGAAGTACGCGCAGTGATGCTGTGGGCTTATTTTCAGCCACGCTGCAGCTTTTGGGTAGTGAGGAACAAAATCGCGTCCCGGGGGCCATAGATGCAGGGGAAAACCGGATGACCGACAATACTTTCGAGGGCAACCTGCCTACGGACATTGAGGAGGATTTTCGGATAGACGAGGAAACCATTGAAATAGTAGTTCCTACCGGAGCGCAATACCTCTTTTTGGGAAATGCGGATAGCAAGCAATCTGATAATTCCGAAACGGCTCAGGGGTTTAGGGTGGAAATAAGGTTTCCGGCAGACAATTAATCTCGTGAAAATCCTCTTTGCGAGCGGTGCCGAAAGGATTTGTTCGGAGTCGATTGTATAGGTCCTTTTCTGCCTGGCTATTTCCCTGGCGAGATGATCTCGGAAATTCCCAACCAAAATCCTTTGTGTTCTCTGTGCCTACTTTGTGGACTTTGTGACCCTGTTTTTATTCGGTGGCACTGCCCTTTAAAGGAGATGGCCATCGGATATCCCATCAGGGGGTCTGCTCCGTCTACCAGCTTCCTCCTGCGCCGCCACCGCCAAAGCTGCCGCCGCCAAATCCACCAAAGCCTCCACCACCACCAAAGCCGCCTTTCCCGGAGGAAAAATCGCCAAATCTGCCCCTGTTGCCACCAAGCATACTGGCCAGCATCATGGTGGTAAAAAAATCTACTCCACCATGTTTGCCACCCATATGGTTGTTGTTGTCCTTTCGGTTTTTGATCAGGCTCAAAATGATAAAACCGACAATGAAAATCAGGATAAACGGAAAGGTGCCCGAAGGCCTTCCGTTTTCAGAAAGCTGCTCTGCCGCTTGATATTCTCCGGATGCCAGCATAAATATCATGTCAGTGGCCTGGTCCAGGCCTGTATAATAATCGCCGGAGCGAAAATTGGGAACGATAAGCTGCTCAACGATACGCTTGGCCAGCGCATCGGGAATTGCCCCTTCCATGCCATATCCGGTCGCAATAAAAACCTCTCGGTCCTTCATGGCAGCCAGTATCAGTATGCCATTGTCCTTGTCCTTTCTGCCAATTCCCCATTTGTCACCCAACTGAAAAGCATAATCACTAATGGCGTAGGGGCCTACCGAGTTGATCAACACGATGCTGACCTGAGAGGAGGTACTGTCATTGTAGGCCAGCAGCTTGTTTTCAAGTTGTCTCTCCTGCTGTTCGGAAAGGGTTTCAGAAAAATCGTTGACCAGACGGGGCGGATTGGGTTTTTCCGGAAAATCCCCTTGCGCCCAGCCGGATATAGAAAATACAGTGATGAATATTAAAGAAAGAAGCTGTCTTATGATCATAATGGATTATTCAAAGGATATGTCGTTGGGGAGTTCGTTGACATCCCCTTTCTGATCGTAGGGAAAATGCGCCTGAAGCTGCTGACCGGCCATTTCAATACCTTTTCGGAGCCCTTCCGTAAAAGCCCTTTCCCTGAAATGGACCAGCATTTCTTTTTTGATATCTTCCCAGAAGTTTTCGGGAACTACCTGATTGATGCCGGCATCTCCGAGGATCGCAAATTCATGGTCGTCCGCTGCCAGGTAGAAAAGCACTGCATTGCGAAACTTTGTTTTGTGCATCTTCAGTTTCCCGAAAATCTGGGCCGCACGGTCGAGTACTTCTCCTTTACAGTGGCTTTCGATGTGAACCTGTATTTCTCCTGATGTTTCCTTTTCAGCATTCCGGATGGCCTGCGTAATGATCTCCCGGTCTTCTGTACTGAATAGTCGCTCTGCCATAATCGTTGTGCTGTATTTAAAATTCTACTGTAGGGGCATTTTCAGCGCCTGCCGCAGCTTCGAAATATCCCTTGGTCTCAAATCCATACCAACCGGCAAAAATAGTATTGGGGAAGGTTCTGAGATTGGCATTGTAGCCCTGAACAGACTGGTTAAAGTTTCTTCGGGCCACAGCGATCCTGTTTTCCGTGCCTTCAAGTTGGGCTTGCAATTCAAGAAAGTTTTGATTGGCTTTCAGGTCCGGGTACCGCTCCACGGCTACAAGCAAACGGCTGAGTGATCCGCTCAGTTGGTCCTGGGCTTCCTGATACCGCTCGATATTTTCGGGCGTGAGTTCGTCTGCCTGCAGGTTGATGGAGGTGGCCTTTGCCCGAGCCTCGATGACACCGGTGAGGGTTTCCTGTTCGAAGTCGGCATAACCCTTCACCGTATTGACCAGATTGGGGATCAGGTCTGCCCGGCGCTGGTATTGGGTTTCTACCTCAGCCCATTGGCCGTTGACAGTCTCTTCGGTTTGCACAAAGGTATTGTACACACCGACGGCTTTGCTGTACATAAAGATCCCGATCAAAAGGAGGATACCAAGGGGAATAAGTATTTTCTTCATGGTGAGTATATGAATGTTTAGAATTTGATGCAGCTATTGGACGTAAAGGTAAGGCAGGAGGTTGTGAAAAACGATATTTTTTCAATGATTTCGGAGGGCACGGGTGTACCGGCCTTTCAGATTGGGCTTCCGTATTTGACTGGACCTCGCACCAAACCCAAATGGCTAAAACCTGGTACAAAAAGTAAAAAAAGGTCTTTTGCCAAAGAATCTAAATGGATGGTATTGAAACTCCATAAACCTGGTAATTGGTCATGACCATGGGGGTTATAACTAAAATTATTGGTTTTTTTTGGTAGTAGGGTGTATCTTTGGTCATAAGATATTGATTTCTAATAATGATAGTATCCAACAAATACTTACTTCTCCCGGTCCTTGTCCTTATGCTTTGTTTTTATAATCGTGTATCAGCACAGGAAGCCGCTGAAATTTTTACCGCAAAAAACATGGTTTTTGTGGAGTTGTTAGGAAATTCAGGATTATATGCAGCCCACTATGGGCGAATATTTCATCAAAAGGACAGGATGAAATTATCCGGTAGTATGGGTTTTTCATTGGTTCCCGGAAAAGGCTTTGAACCTTTTTATCCAAGCTTCTTATCACCTGTTTTCCCTGCTGAATTCACGGTTTTCTGGGGAGAGTCCCGGCACCATTTGGAATTAGGGACTGGTTTTCTATTGCGTCAAAATCGAACATATATGTTTGACCCTGAATTTACTCCTACGAATCTTCGCCAGGAAGTTTTTTGGGATAAATCTGTAAGCATGAGGATTGGCTACAGGTATCAAAAACCGGAGGGTGGATTTTTTTTAAGGGCTGGTTACACCCCAATGCTTAATTTTGAAGGTTCTGAATTTGCAGAAAAATCCATCCGTGTTTTTCCATTCAATGTGGGGATCAGTCTTGGGAAAAGTTTTTGATTGCAAAGTTATTATTTGATTATCTGCATTACCTATTTATTACAACCCATAAACCTAGAAAACTACTAAAGCCAAATGCGTCATACCATATGACCTGTCCAGACCATACCTCATTTAGTCTGCCATTCCAAACTGGTTGATCGATTGTTTGCCATTGTCAGCAAGGTGGAAACGCAATTCCTTCCAGGCAGTGCCTTTAATACCGACCAGGGATATTTCATCTTTTGTCCTGGCAATAGTAAATAAATAATCCGCAAGTTTTTCATCTGTATCAAAAGGTACCTTATCTAAGCTTGTCATTCCAAATTCATCTATTGCCTGTGGTCTGTTGTAATCAAGGCTGAAAGCCAGATCTAGCCAGGCACTCCCTTCTGAACTTTGCATTTTGAGTCCCTTATCGGTCATTTCAATGGTAATTTTAAAGTCCTTCAAGTCGGATTCATGCCGCTCTTGCGCCATGGTATCAGTAACTGAAGTTAATAGGATTACTGTGAAAAGTGAATAGTTGAACAGGCGTTTAAATGTTGGGGCTACTTTCATTTTAGTATTTTAGATGATGGTTTTTGGTGATTGTTGTCTTTCCTGAAACGTGAGATGACGATTTGTGATTACCGGCCCTGATCTCCCCACACAACAATGATCGTGGATAGCAGTTATTCATTGCCCTGACCCCGGTTCCAGAAATTCGTAGACGTTCAGCCAGTGTATAAAGGCATCAAACCAACGGTTGCTGGTTCGGTTGGGATTTCCCAGACCAAAACCGTGACCTCCATTTTGGTAAAGATGAAACTAAACCCCCACACCGCCAATGATTTCCAGCTCCTGACCTTTGGCTGGCGGGCCGTCCAGTAAGGGCATGGCCTGGGTGATGAGTTCCCGTACCCCTGCTACTTTCAATGAATTGTCGTGGTCCTCCTTGCTGTCCCAGATTTCGGTGACGTATACGGACTGGCTATCGTTTTTCTCCTTTCCGATAACATACAAGTGGCATCCCCTGGCACTAGCCACCAGTTTGGAGGCTTCCAGTAAAATCTCAGCCAGGGCATCCTGATGGCCCGGCCTTGCGGTCAATTTACCGTTTAATAGGTATTTCATTTTTTGGTTTGGTTTAGCATTCATAATTTTACCTGCACGAATTGTTAAGGAAATCCCGAGTGGGCCTCTTCAATCCATCATGCCCATTTATCCCTCTACCACCCTATGCTGCTCCACAAAATCCGGATCCAGCGTGACGCCCAGCCCAGGACCTGTAGGCACGGTCACTTTTCCGCCCTCACTATTGAGGCTTGAGGTAGGACTATCCAGGGGAATTTCATTGTTAAACCCCTTGAATTCATGAAAGGGACCTGCATTGACAAGGGCCGATACGAAATGCATCATGTACAGGTAGCCCAGACCGGAGCCGGAAATGTGGGGGGTACATGGTTTTCCTTTAAGCGCGGCCATTTTGGCTACTTTCATCGAACGAACCATACCCCCGAAATAAAAAATATCCGGCTGCACAATATCCAGGGCATCCTCCTTGATCAGCCAGCGAAAGCCATGCATGCTGGGTTCCTGCTCGCCGCCAGCCACCGGGATATTCACTGCCCTGGAGACTTGCAGCGTTTCTTCATACCAGTCAAAAGGAACGGGCTCCTCATAAAAATCATAGGCATATTCCTCCATGATTTTCCCGATCCGAATGGCCTCATCTGCGGTGTAGGAACCGTTGGAATCGGCATAAATGACCATGTTCTCACCAAAGCGTTGCCTGACCAAGGGAATCAACTTTTCTGTTCTCCCCGGAGGATAATCTTTGTTATGGCTCATCCTCCCTCCCACTTTGAATTTCAGGGCCCTGGCTTCAGTCTCCCTGACATGTTTTTCGATCAGGTCTATCGATTCCTCCGCAGATTTGCCCCTGTAATTGTTGGCCTGGTAAACCGAAATCTCCGGATGGTAAATGGTATCCGCAAGCAGAGCTCCCATACTTTTGTCAGCCATCTTGCCCAGCAGATCCAGAATCGCAAATTCCAGCGTGGCCAGTGGTACCCAGAAGGCCAGGTTTTGCAGTTTGTAATTGCTCTGGTACACGTATACTTCCTCCAATAGGCTTTCCCATTCCCTGGCATCCTTTCCAATAAAAAAGGGCTGAATGCGGTTGACAAAAATGGGATATAGGTGGATCATCTGCATGTTATTGCTGACCGATATTCCCTCCGCACCATCCTTTGACCGGACCCTGCACAGGAAATTGTCCTCCCTGCGCAATAGCTCCACGGAGGCTATCCAAACCGGATCTTTCAGTTCCGCTATTCGCAAAACCGGTTCCTTCAAAATCCTGTCCAACGCCTCATCCTGATGGAGATTTTCTGCCGCGTAGGCTTGGGGAGAAAGAGAAATGGCCGCCATACCTGCTGCTGTAGCCCAGCCAGATTTTTTGATAAAATTCCTTCTGCTGTTTCTCATTTTCCACTATTTACCCGAAACTTTCAATTCAACGGCATAAAGTCCTGTCCGGGCAGTCACAAAAAGAGTCTTCATATCCGGGCCGCCAAAGGCAATATTAGCCGGCGTTTCCGGAAATGTTATGGTTCCCAAATGTTTGCCATCGGCAGAAAAAACCCAAACACCGCCGGGTCCGGTGGCGTACAAATGGCCCGCTGTATCCACCTTTATCCCATCCGGATTTCCAGGTTTATCGATCCCTGAGACATCGTAAAAGAGCTCGCTTTTCCCCACCTTTCCCTTTTTACTGACAGGAAACTTCATGTACTTTTTTGGTGAACCCGAATTGGCCACATATAGTGTCCGTTCGTCCGGAGAAAGGGCAAGGCCGTTGGGTCGGTCAAGCTCCCTGGAGATCAAGGTCAACTTGCCATCCCGGTATTGATATACCCCATTGAAACCCAAGGTATCGGCAGCATCATTTGGCAACCCATAGGGTGGGTCGGTAAAATAGATAATCCCCTTACTGTCTATAATCACGTCGTTGGGGCTGTTAAACCGGGTTCCCTCATAGGATTCCACTACAGCTCGGTATTCCCCTTCAGGACTGAGTTGGCCGATTTTCCTTCCGCTGTGTTCCGCGATCAGGAGATTGCCTTCCGCATCAAAGGTAAGTCCGTTGGAATTATTGCTTGGCTCGCGGAAAACGCTCACCTGTCCGCCAGGCGACCATTTGTAAATCTTGTTGGCAGGAATGTCACTGAAAAGCAAATATCCTCCCTCCTTGTTCCACACGGGTCCCTCGGTAAACCTAAAACCGTCAGCCAATTTTCTAACCTCCACATCCTCAGCCACCAGGTCCAGCAGGGCCTGTTCTTTGATATCCAGGTTTTGGCCAACTGCTGGAATGAGGAGTAGAAAGAAGCAAGTACAATAAATGATTTTGTACAAAAAGCAGGTAATTTTCATGGTTTTCTGGGTTTGCTGGTTTTAGAGGAAATATACAGCAATCCCTGTTAAAAGACAATGCGATGCATGGAATTCATCCGTAAAAACGAAATTCAGCGTGGCATTATTGCCATATTGCTTTAGCGGCGGGTTTTGGTTTTGATGGTTAGGAGTGAATGAACCAGATAATGGTTTAAATGTTAAAAGACAAGAAAGTCCGCGGGATTTGTACTCCCGTGGTCAGATACAAGGGATTTGTAATCCCCGGATCGGGAGCGGTTTCGGATTAACGGGCGGTTAATTTTTGACGATGCCGTCAGCAGGATTGCAAATCCTGCGTTATCTGGGTTCGACATTGCAAATGTCGAACAGAAGTGGGCTCCTCGGAATTTGCAATTCCGGGGGGCAGATAAAAGGGGATTTGTAATCCCACTAGCGGCGAAGGAGAATCCACTCACCCTATTGGTTACCTTTACCTTTTCCCCGGATGATAGGTTTCTTTGGCCCTTTTCTCCACATCCTCCCGGTAGTAAGCTACCTCCTTGAAGCTGCCATCTGCATACATCTGGGCCTGGTCATCGAAATGGGGGGAATCCGGATCGGAATTTTGCCCTCCTGCCAGCAGGCTTTTGGCCCTGACCTTTTCACCAAATTCCACCGCAGCTACAAAGCTATTGCCGGAGGAGCCGTACAGCTTTTTGGTGTTTTCCCGGGCACTGGCACCAAAGGAGGCCAGCGCACCCCAGCGGCCCGAGGCCAATCCAATAGGAAGGCTTTCCTGCTCATCATCGTAAGCGAGATCTATAGCTCCACTGAGCCGCTGGAAGCGATTGATATCTCCCCAGGCGATATTCCAGGTGCCGAAATCCGCTTTCAATTGTTCCAGGGCCTGTTCAAAAGCGGAAACCACTTCTTCCGGTTCAAATTCCAATGTCTCCCCATCTCTCTGGTTAAAAGGTATCAAGGCATAGGGGCTACCAATACCCCGATTATAAGTAATGCCATAGAAGTGCGCCAGGCTCATGGCTACTGATTCCTCGCTGGTGCGGTAATCCCAATCTTTCAGGATATTCAGGGCCTGGGAAATTTCTCCCTGGGGGACACCTACATTTTCGTAGGCTTGCAACAGCAGGGGGACCAGGTACTCGAATGCCGGCAGGTAGGGGTCATATCCCAGCGCAATCAAATCGTCCAGCGTAACAGCACTGGCCTGGGAGAGCAAGTCTACTGCATGCAGGCCGCGAAAATTTTCTGCATCCGGTGCCATATAATAGGGATAATTCTCCTGCCTGGGGCTAAAGGGACCGGCCGCAGTAAAAGGCGTAGAATTGCAGTTTTGTATCCAGCCTGATTCCGGGTTATGGATCACAATGCTTTCGTCTACCGTGTGCAGGCCCTGCCAGTCAGTAGCTGGATCGCTGCCATCTACGGGCCTGGAAAAATCAAAAGCCGTATCCCTTTTCGGAATAAAATTCCCATGGAAATAGGCAATATTCCCTTCAGCGTCTGCGAAAACAGTATTGTTGGAAGAATTGGTACGGATATCCATCATTTCTTCAAAAGCTTCATAATTATCCAGTTTGGTACGGGTAAAGCTTTGGATCAGGGCATTGACAGGATCCCAGTTGATTTTGGTGGCTACCCATTTGTCATCCAATTTATGGGTTACCGGACCATGATGGGTACGGTACATGGTGAAGGACCTTTCCTGTATTCCTCCCAGAGAGCTGTATTTTAGCGTAACCGGAATTTCCTCCACTTCCCTCCATTCCTCTCCATAAGCATATTCATAGCCTTCGCCGGACTCCCGCACGGTTTCCATAAACTCATCCATAAAATCCAGGCGGGTAGAGGTATGCATCCATCCGGTTTTTTCATTAAAACCCTGATAGACAAAAAACTGCCCCCAGGTAACGGCCCCATAGGCATTCAATCCTTCTTCACTCACCACATGGATTTCTGGTCGAAAATAAAAGGAGGTATGGGGATTGATCAATAGTAAGGCATTGCCCGATTCGCTCAATTCCGGTGCGATGGCGATTCCGTTAGAACCTTTTGGTTCATCATAGGGATCAGGATGCAGCAATCCGTCCCCATATTCAGAATAGGCCAGGGCCTCCTGATCTTCATAAAAAGCCTGAATTCTTTGGGTGGAAATTCGTTCTATATCTCCCCCAATAGACCCCTCACTGAAAAACATGGGAAACCAGGGCTCGTAATGGGTCAATACCTGCGGTTCTACCTCGGGGTGGGTTTCCAAATAATAATTCACCCCATCTGCAAAGGCATCACACAAATCCTTAAGCCATTGAGGTGCTCCTTCGTATGCTGCTTTGGCCTCGGCTTCGGTCATGTATAACCTGGCCCGAAGGTCGCTGTACAGGGCCTCTTCTCCTTCCAGTTCTGCCAGACGGCCGGTGGCCCAGATGTAATTCCTTTCTACTCTTCTGAAATCATCCTCACATTGGGCATAAAGCATCCCAAAAACCGCATCGGCATCCGTAGCAGCATAAATATGAGGAATACCGAAATCATCCCGGATGATAGTTACCCGCTCTGCTCTTTTTTCCAGGTCAGTTGAGGACGTATTGACCGGAGCCTGACAAGCCCAAAGCAAAAGGGCCAGCAAGAATAATTGTAATTTTTTCATGGTTGGTGGTTAAACATTTGTGATTCAGGCAGGAAAAAACCAGGAAAGAAAGCAAGCTTACTCAAATCTTTCCAAGCATTTTTATAACTACCAGTCAATAATAGGCAAAAATCAAACTTAAGACAATAAAATGGTGAAATCGGATCAAAAATACCCCCCTGATAGTTATAAATTTTGTCAAAATGAATGATTTTTCTCCCACGTTATCGACAGAACTGGAAATAAAACAAAAAAATGAATCTCGGCTACCCGGAAATTTCAGGCCTGGAGAAAACCGCTGAGTCTATTTCTCCCGGCCTGATCAGAGGCGGATAGTACGTTCAATTGATGATTTCAATTTTCCCGGAATTCACTTCACCTCTGATGGTATGCGGAGCACCGTTCATGATTTTCAGCGTTCCTGAGGATTCACTTTCACCTACTTTTACTCTCCCGCTTCCGGTATGAATATCATAGTTGAAGGCGGCAAGATCGCTATTGGTTTGTATGCTGATATCGCCGGAAGAGGCCTTGAAGTACGTGTATTCACACAGACCAATATTCCTCCCATTTACTTTGCCCGAGCTGATACGTACATTTCCCAAAGCGGCTACATGCTCCATGTCCATGTTTCCGGAGCTCAACTCGGCATGCAGCAAGCCTGAGATATGCTTTAGCTTCATGTTTCCGCTTGATGATGTGGCTTCCAGATTTCCGTCCAATTGGTCCAGAACCAATCTCCCGGAAGAAAGGTCTGCAATGGTATTGCCGCTGAGGTTTTCGCCTAGCACCTCACCGGAACTGGCAGCAAGATATAAATCCTGAGCCTCCAAATCTTTTGCCCTGACATGGCCCGAATTTACTTCCAGGTGAATCCGCGCTGCCCGGACATTTTCAGCCCTTACCTCCCCGGAGCCGGCCACAAGTTGCAGTGACATGTCAACAGGGCCTGTAAGCAAGATATGGCCTTCCAATCTGCCCCTTCCCAATCCTGCCTGCTCCAGGCTGACGATAAGCTTATCTTCCACCAGACGGTAGGCTATGTTCCTGTCTGCATTGGTATTGGTCCGGAGCAAAGCATCCAGATGGACTTCTTCGAGGTCCGGATTCCCGACATAATGTACAGGCAATGAGCCCGCATCAACTGCTATCGACGAAATCTCAGAAAAGCTCTCCTCGTAGTCCACTACCGTTTCCAAGGTTGGATCCAGACAAGAAGCGAACAAAAACATGTTTAGCAGGAGCAAAATACCAATATTCAAATGCTTTCGAACAGGTAAGTAAAATTGCCAAACTTTTTTTCCCTGCTTACCTGTAATAGTTCTCATATAAACTTTTTATTGGAGTTATTGATTTTTTCAAAAGGCCTGATCCAATCAGATGCCAAATTGTGGGAAATACCCTGAACGGACAAATTTACCTGTTTTGCAATCGGCCAGTTCGAAGAGCTGACCGTTATCGAACACAAAAAAATAGTTTTCCGGACAGCTTACAGGTTTTTTGATCCACCTTATTGAAAAATTTCATTGTCAGGATTTGCAAGGTGGAAGCAGATTATGGATTTTAGCAGCATATAGCTCTAGTACCCCTGCTCAATTGTTTAATATGACGAATAAATATTTCTTCCTCCTTGGAATTTACTACCTGATGTTAATGCAAGGATGTTCCCCTGCATATGAAGAAGCTACCCATATTTTTGTGGGAGGAAATATCTATACGGTGAACCCTGACCAGCCGATAGTAGAAGCCATAGCACTTAAAGAAAACCAGATTCTTTTTACCGGCGATGCAGCGGATGTGCATGGGTATATGGGTCCTGAAACCAAGATCACCGAACTGCGGGGTAAAACCATGACACCGGGATGGATCGAAGGGCACGGGCATTTTATGGGCCTGGGCTATAGTGAATTGAACCTGGACTTATCCGATACCAGGAGTTTTGGTGAAATTGCCGACCTGGTAAAAGCAGCTGCAGAGAAAACCCCGAAAGGAGAGTGGATCGTCGGAAGAGGTTGGCACCAAAGCAAATGGACCGAATCTCCGGGTAAGGAAATCAATGGGTTTCCGCTTCATCATGAGATCAGCAGGGTATCTCCGGATCATCCGGTATTTCTGTACCATGCCAGCGGTCATGCCGGATTTGCCAATGCGCGGGCTATGGAAATCGCCGGGCTAAGCCCATTGGGAGGAGAGCAAATGAGAGATGCGATGGAGCTGGAAGGAGGAGAAATCATCCGAGATGAAAACGGGAACCCAACCGGCGTATTCAATGAGCGGGCCATGGGATTGATCTCCAGGCACATTCCCGAAAGCAGTCCGGAAAAAGACATACAGGCATTTGAATTGGCTCAGGAAGCTTGTTTCAGAAACGGGATCACCGGCTTTCACGATGCCGGTATTGGTGCAGCTACGCTGGAGCTGTACAGGCAAATGAAATCGGAAAGGAAATTGAAACTCAGGATGTACCTCATGCTGGCCGGGGGCCAAAAGGAATGGCTTGAGGAATGGTTTCTCAAAGGGCCGGAAATAGATTCTCTGCTCACGATTCGGGCCATCAAACTCAGCTGTGACGGTGCGCTTGGATCCAGAGGGGCCTGGCTATTGGAGGAGTACAGTGACAGACCAGGTCATTTTGGTCATGAAACACTGCCGATGAGCTATGTGCAGAAAATAGCGGAGCTTTCCCTGCAACACGGCTTCCAGGTCTGCTCGCACGCCATTGGAGACCGGGCCAATAAAGAGGTTCTGGATCGCTATCAGGCAGCCTTAGAATCACTGAAGGGTAACATCCCCGATCACAGATTCCGGATAGAACATGCCCAGCACCTGCATCCGGAGGACATTCCCAGGTTTGCCGAACTGGGCGTATTGCCTGCCATGCAGGCCATTCACCTCTCTTCCGACAGACCCTGGGCCATTGACCGGCTAGGAGAAAAAAGGATCAAAGAGGGCGCTTATATGTGGCAGGCACTTTTGCAAACCGGTGTTCCTGTGATCAACGGCACGGACGTTCCGGTAGAGCCCATCAATCCATTGGCTAATTTTTATGCCAGCGTGACCCGCAAGACCCTGCAAGGAAAGCCCGAGGAAGGCTACGAAGCGGAACAAAAGATGACCAGGGAGCAGGCATTGAAAAGCTACACTTTAGATGCGGCTTACGGAGCATTTGAAGAGAACATGAAAGGCAGCCTGGAAGTAGGAAAAGTAGCCGATTTGGTGGTTTTTGACCGAAATATCATGGAAATCCCCGAGGCTGAAATCCTGCAGACAAAAGTTGTCCTTACTGTATTGGATGGGAAGATAGTCTATCAACAATGACTTCAATCATGTCCCTGATTCCCTAAAATCCAAAATACTGTTTTTAACTTGCGGTAAATTATTTTGCAAATGATACACCGGATAATCGCTTTTAGCGTAAAAAATAAGTTCATTGTGCTTTTTGCGGTACTGGGTATGATCATCTGGGGGATATTTTCTTTTCAGCGGTTATCCATCGGATCCGTTCCTGACATCACCAGCAATCAGGTACAGATCATCACCGTTGCCCGCAACCTGGCCACGGAGGAAGTAGAGCAATTTATCACTTTTCCCATAGAGATCGCTGTGGCCAACCTCCCGGGGGTGGAAGAAATACGATCGGTCTCCAAATACGGGCTTTCTACCATCACGGTAGTCTTTGAGGAAGGAATGGGCACCTACCTTCCCCGTCAATTGATCGGAGAAAAACTGGCGCAGGCCAGCAAAGAGATCCCGGCGCATTTTGGGACACCAGAAATGGCGCCCATTTCCACCGGACTGGGGGAGATTTACCAATATACGCTGGAAACCAGGCCGGGATACGAGGATAAATACTCGGTGATGGACCTGAGGGAAATTCAGGATTGGCTGATCAAGCGACAGTTGACAGGCATCAAAGGTGTGGTGGAGATCAATACCTGGGGAGGATACCTGAAACAGTACGAAGTGGCCATGCATCCGGAAAAACTCCGGAGTATGGACATTTCACTACTTGAAGTCCTGCAGGCCCTGGAAGAAAATAACGAAAATGCCGGAGGCGCCTACCTGGAAAAAAACCAAACGAATTATTTTATACGTGGTGAGGGAATGATCCAGTCTCTGGAGGACATCCGCAAAATTGTGGTGAGCAACCGGGCTGGAGTACCCCTGACCATCGCCGATCTGGCGGAAGTACGTTTTGGCCATGCCACCCGTTTTGGAGCCATTACCGGCAATGGACAAGGCGAAAAAGTATTGGGCCAGGTGATGATGCTGAAAGGAGAAAACTCCTATGCGGTAATTCGGAATGTGAAGGAGCGCATCGCAGAAGTTGAGAAAACCCTGCCTGAAGGCGTGTACATCAATGGTTTCCTGGACCGCTCGGTACTGATCGACAAGACCACCTCCACCATACAGGAAAACCTTATCCTGGGAGCCTTATTTGTGATCTTTGTTCTGGTCCTGCTAATGGGCAATTTTCGCAGCGGCTTGCTGGTGGCCTCCGTGATCCCACTTTCCCTGCTCTTTGGCATTTCGCTGATGAGTCTGTTTCGTGTTGACGCAAACCTATTGAGCCTGGGGGCAATAGACTTTGGCATCCTCATCGACGGCGCAGTGGTAGTAGTGGAATACCTCGTTTATCAGATGGGGAAAAAGTTTCCGGACCTGAAAGGAAAAGCCCAGAAAGCTGCTATAGACAAACTGGTCATCGACAGCTCCAACCAAATGATGAATGCAGCCATTTTCGGGCAAATCATTATTCTGATCGTGTTTATCCCCATCCTGAGTTTTACAGGGGTGGAAGGAAAAATGTTTCAACCCATGGCACTGACCTTCATGTTTATCCTTGCTGGTGCCATGATCCTGTGTCTGACCTACGTTCCGGTGATGGCCGCTTTGTTTGTGCGGCCCTCAAAAAACGAGGACAGGACGCTATCTGCACGGATCATCGGAACCATACATAGCTGGTATGAGCCTATACTGATAAAGGCCCTGAGGCATTCCCGATTGGTACTGACCGTGGCAGTAATCGTATTTGGAACGAGCCTTTTTATCTTTTCCAGGCTGGGTGGGGAGTTTCTGCCCACGCTGGACGAGGGCGATTACGTGATTCAACCGGTGTTAAAACCCGGCACCTCACTGGCCCAAACCATTGAAATCACCACCAAAATTGAATCCATACTGCTGGAGAAGTTTCCGGATGAGGTGGAGCAGGTGGTTAGCCGCATCGGGGCAGCGGAGATTCCAACGGATCCCATGTCCATGGAAATGTCCGATATCATCATCAAACTACGTGATCCCGATGACTGGTCCCGTGCCGGTGGGAAAACCGAGCTTGCCAAACTGATGACAGATGAGCTGTCGGTATTGCCCGGGATCAGTTACCAGTTTACCCAACCCATTGAAATGCGCTTCAACGAATTGCTTACAGGGGTACAATCGGATCTGGCAATAAAGATATTTGGAGAAGACCTGGAAACCCTTTACCGGTACGGATTGAAAGCGGCTTCCATCATACGCGATGTGGACGGTATCGCAAATATCAAAGTGGAACAATTGGTCGGACTACCGCAAGTCGCTGTCCGCTACGACCGGGAAAAGCTGGCTCTTTACGGTCTGGACATCGCAGGGGTCAATCAGGCGATCCGTACTGCTTTTGCCGGAAGCACGGTGGGAACTATCTTTGAAAAGGAACGCAGGTTTGACCTGGCCCTCCGCCTGGAAAGGGAATTTGTAAATACCGATGTGATAAAAGACCTGAGCCTGCCCCTGGACAACGGAGAAAAAATTTTATTGAAACAGGTGGCCGATATCAGCTATCAGTCCGGACCCGCACAGATCTCCAGAGATGACACCAAAAGAAGAATTGTACTGAGCCTGAATGCCAGTGAACGGGATGTGGAATCGATAGTCAGAGATGTACAGGCGTTGCTTGAAGAGCAGTTGGGTTTGCCTACCGGCTATTCCATCACCTATGGAGGACAATTTGAAAATCTGAACCAGGCCCGCGATCGCCTCATAAAGGTAGTGCCACTTGCCCTTTTACTTATTGCCATCATGCTATACTTTACCTTTCGTTCGGTATCTGAAACCGTCCTGGTGTTTTTGTCCATCCCTTTGGCTACTATTGGTGGGATTGTGGCACTATGGATACGGGCTATGCCATTTAGCATTTCGGCAGGTATTGGCTTTATTGCCCTTTTTGGTATTGCGGTACTGAACGGCATCGTATTGATCAGTTACCTCAATGACCTGGAGAGGGGTGGGGAAACTGATCTGTACAAACGGATCCTGAAAGCCTGCAAAAACCGCTTGCGACCCGTTTTGCTCACTGCATCCACCGATATTCTGGGTTTTATCCCCATGGCCTTATCCACTTCCGCAGGAGCAGAGGTGCAGCGGCCTATAGCCACCGTAGTAATCGGTGGACTGATCACCGCATTTTTCCTGACACTGGTTGTTCTCCCGGTAGCCTATTATATGGTCAAATCCAGAAAAATATACGGTTTTGGCCTTAAAAAGGGGGCGATAGCCTTGCTTTTACTGGCAGGTACGGCACTTCCGGGCAACGCCCGGCAATCGCCCCCCATCCAGCCTGACGATGCCTGGACTCTGGCCCTTGAAAATAATGTAGAATTGGCTGCAACCCGCTTTTCAATGGAAAACGCCAAAGTGCTCACCAAAACCGCCTGGGACATATCCCCTTCCTTATTCTTTATCGGTACCGAGGAAAACCAGAGAAACCTGGAAGGAGATGGAGTGAATTCCTTTGGTTTTCAGCAGTACATTGATTTTCCCGGCGTCTACATAGCCCGAAAAAAAGTATTGCAAAAGGAAAGCCTTCTCGCTCAGGACCAATACGACCTGAAGCGCCTTACATTGAAAAAACAATTGTTTAAAGCCTGCTATCAATTGGATTACCTTGTCAAAAAAAGGCAGCTATATGCCAGCTTTGACTCGCTTTATCGGGAATTGTACCTGGCCTCTGAAAAACAATATGAAGCCGGAATGACCAACCGTCTTTCTATGGTCATGGCCAGGGCCAGATCGGAAAAAATACGCATAAATTATGCTCAAATAGCGCAGGAAATCCAGGTGGCCTACCAGCAAATTCAGGAAGTTGTACAGGCTACCGATTCTCTCCAGATTGAGGTGCCGGCGCTGAGCCTGGAGGACGCCCAATTGCCAAGCCTGGAAAGCCATCCCTCCTACGCATATGCCTTGCACCTAAAGCAACGTTTTGAGGCGGAGAAAAAGCAAATGAAAAACAAACTGCTCCCCGGCCTGTATGTGCAATACATGTTTCAGAAAATCGACGGTGTCAGTGGTTTTTTTGGCTACCAGGCAGGTATACAGGTACCGCTTTGGTTTGGACCTTCGCGGGCACGCATTCAGTCCTCCCGCTTGTCTGTATATCAATCCGAAAAAAGGATCAATGATTTGGATGTCAAATGGCAATCGGCCCTGAGCCAGAAAAAGACTTTCCTGGAAATGCACCTCAGGGAATTGGGTTATTACCAAAAAGAAGGGCTGCCTATGGCAGATGAAATTATGCAAACTGCACAAAAAAGCTTTGCCAAAGGGGAAATAGATTACCTGGAGTATATCCGCAGCCTTGAATACGCCATTGAAATCCGATTGGCCCACCTGGAGCTGCTAAACCGATACCATCAAAATATTCTCGATATTCGCTATTTTACCCTGCCATGAAAACACATAAAATATTGCTGGTGACAACCCTTTTGACGCTACAGGCCGCCTGCAGCCCTGATTCCGGACCGGAAAACGAAACTACCAGGGCAGAGAAGTCCGACCCCAATACCGTTCGACTCACCGAAAAACAGGAGGCAATCACAGGGGTGAAATGTGAGATGTTTAGCAAGCGCCCATTGGCTAACCTGATCAAGGCTCCGGGATTTATCGATTCCCCGCCCCAATACAAAGCCACAATCAATCCTTACATCACAATTTTCGTGAAAAAAGTGCACGTAATTGTTGGCGACCGGGTAAGTAAGGGAGATGTAGTGGTCACGGCATCCAGTCCTGAGTATGTGTCCCTGCAGCAGGAGTATCTGCAGACCCTCAGCAGCCTGAATACGCTGGAAAGCGATTTTGAGCGGAAAGCATCCCTGAATCAAGAAAACATCTCCTCCCGCAGGGAGTTTGAAGCAGCCAGAGCTGCATTTCAGACAGCCAGCGCAAGGAAAGCTGCTTTGCAAAGCAACCTGCAACTGATGGGTGCAGACATAGCCCGTCTGGAAGAGGGAGAAATCCATTCGGAAATGTATATCAGGTCCCCGATATCTGGAAAAATATCAGCCCTGCAGACCAGCGTAGGGCAGCACAGTGCTCCGCACGAAGTATTGATGGAAGTGATCAATAGCGAACACCTGCATTTGGAAATGAAGGTGTTGGAACAAGATGTGCCGGGCGTAAAGGAAGGCCAGCCGGTGATTTTCACCCTCCCGGATTTCGAAAAACAATTATTCAGGGGTGAAATCTACCGGGTAGGAAACACGATCGATCCTAAAGGACGATTCGTGCAGGTGCACGCCCATCTGGAAAATGAAAATGAAGGCTTTCTTCCGGGCATGTTTATCAATAGCCATATTGTCACCCAACAGGATTCAGTGTGGACGGTTCCCGCAGAGGCCATCGTCAGGGAAGGGAGTGATACTTTTTTGTTTGTCCTTAGGGGTATCAATGGTAATGGAAGAATTTATCAAAGAAAACAGGTGCGCACGGGTATCGAAACGATGGGTTACACCGCCATACTAAATCCCGGGGATAGCTTGTACCAGGACAGCGTGGTCGTGTCCGGAGCCTATTATTTGTCCAATGCGCTCAACGAAGCAGGCGGCCATGATCATTGAGCAATCCACTTCCTTCCAGCATTCTTTTTTCGGACTTTTCCTGACGCCGATAAACTGGTTTTATTTCCAGTAAAATCCTTTTTAAAACAATAATCTCCAGACCTATTGCGCCTGAGGCCATAGATCGATCCCGCCTACCCGATTAATTTCGGTAAAAGATCCAGGCTGTCGGCCGCCTGAATCAATTGCCTTGCTTAGGAACCAAACCGCTCATCAGGAATCGAGGCTGCGTAGTGGCCCTTTTCGAGGGTACCTGGTATAGGATATAGACTGCTTATTTATTCCACATTTTACCATGATCTATCTGATGAGTCGATTACTGAAAGTAAACATTTTTGTGTTGCTTACTGCCATTTTCAGTCTGCCATTGGCAGCCCGGCAAACGCTATGGGAGCCACAGGCTGACAAGGTATTTCTCCAGGAAAAAAGTGAAATCGTTCGCACCACTGGGCCGGTGACTCAGGTAGCACAAATGGGAGAACGTTCCTTTGCCGTATTAGATGGGAAATTTCAGGAATTGAGAAATGGAAGCCTGGAGCCTGTGTCAAACGGTCCTGAAGAAATAAACAAAGTAGAAGTACATGACCATATTGCCTGGATAATGGCTTCTTCCGGTTTTTTCAGGTTTGATGGGAATGATTGGCAAAAAATCAGCGATGACAGCTTTGTAGATGTGTGCCTGCATCAGGAAAAAGTGCACGCAGCTACCAGGGATGCCATTTACGTATATGAAGGTGGGAAATTGACCAATATTGAACCCGAAGGCGGATACCTATCCAGTGATGTAACTATGCTGATGGAAGATGGCACCCAGGTTTTGGCCGATCCGGTTAAACCCGGCCCGATCATCGCCATTGCCAGCTACAGCGGTACGCTACACATACTTCAGCCTGGAAAACTGGTGCAGCTTTCTGGCAGGGTGATCAACGAACACCTGATCGACTGGGGAACTCTGCCTTCAAAAAACACCTTCGACCTGATGTCCGTGGGGAGTCGCTTATTTGTAAGCACCGACAGGGGATTGGGGGTACTCCGAGGCGCTTCCCTGCAACAAATCAAAGGCACTGAGGGCCTTCCTGTAGAAGATACCCGGCAACTGGCACAGGGATTTGACCAGGATATGTGGATAGGCACCACCCGGGGGGCTATTCGCATGCTGGAAGACGATTGGCATTATTTCGGAGCCGACCACTGGCTGCCGGACAATCGGGTCAACGACATAGCCGTAGCCGAAAACGAGGTACTGATTGCTACGGATGGCGGGATCGGCATCATCCGTTACGAACCCTTTACCCTGCGAAAGAAAAGCGACCACTACGAATACTGGCTGGACCGGTATGGTCACAAACGAATGGGCTTTATCCACACCATCCATCAATATGAAAATGAATGGGTACGGGAAATCAGCGACAACGATGGTGCCCATACCGCCACCTACCTTTCGGCGATGAGTTACAAATACGCCGTAACCGGCGAAGAAGCTGCCCGAAAAGAGGCGGTGGATGCTTTCCAGGCTATGTTGTGGCTGGAACGGGTCACACCCATCGACGGCCTGATAGCCCGATCGATATGGTCCAGGAAGGGTGACAAGGGAGAAATGGGGCGAAGGGGATCCGGTGGCCTGCCTGCTAAATGGAATGCCACCGCAGATAGCCTCTGGTATTGGAAAGGGGATGCCTCCAGCGATGAGATCATCGCACACTTCTACAGTGTGTCCTTGTTTCATGATCTGGCTGCCAGGGGCGAAGAAAAAGAACTGGCCAAAGAACACATGCGGCGTATTGCTGGCTATATCATGGAAAACGGCTGGGTGCTGATCGATGCTGACGGGCAGACCACCCGCTGGGGTCGCTGGAATCCCGAATACCTGCTGCGCCCCTACGGCTGGACAGACCGGGGCGTGAATGGGCTGGAAGCCCTGGCTTTTTCCTACGCTACATACGCGTTGACCGGGGAAGAGCGTTTCAAAAAGGGTTATGAGCAACTGGTGGATTGGGGCTATGCGGAAAATACCGTCAAGCAGAAAAATACCTTCCCCCCTTCTCAGATAGCTCCCTGGGACGACAACCTGGCCTTTGAAGCGTACAATACCCTGCTGCGCTATGAGAAAGATCCCGTCCTGCGCTCCTTTTATTTGAGGAGCCTGGAAAGAACATTTGAGATCAAACGCATGGAGAAAATCCCCTGGTTCAATTTCACCTATGCGGCCATGACCGGAAATGATGCTGACCTGGATGCCGCCGTACAACATTTGCGGGAATGGACGCTGGATTGTACCGAGCACAATTACCGCAATTCGCATCGGGATGATTTGTTTGTGGAAGAAGGTTATACCTCCTACGAGGGTGGGTTGAAAGCCATATCGCCAAGGGAGTCTGCCGTCACCCGCGGCGCCAGAAGGGCGATCGTACTGGATGGAGGCAGAAACAGCAAGCGCATCATGGAGCCGGTAGGCTTTATCCGAGACTACTGGATGGGCCGGCATTACGGCCTGATCCTGGCCCCGGATACGGAAGATCCGGAATTGTTGGAAGTGAAAAAAGGTTCAGGAGAAAATCCGGGTGCAGCGCCTTATGAGGGGCCGGATAGGCCGGATTTTCTGTAGTTTGGCGAAAAATGAGGATTTTACATTGGCCTATGGGCACGATAATTTGTTTTAGGCCTGCTTCATTGCTGAATTTTGAGAAAACCTTTTTTAATCAATTGCCTACGGCTTTAGCTGTAGGTATTATAGGGTCTGGCAGTGCCCGCGATGCCGACGTGTAAACCAAATAAGTATTGCGACTGTTCCAGCGAAATCCATCTGTTAAAGCAGCTCCTTGACCCGTTAACGTGCTTTTTAGATATTTCTCTCTTTCAATTCTGTACACCTTCATCAGGCCAGGTTCCCGTATTCCAATCTGTTAAGACTATTGCTAACTTCGTGAATCCCTGTGATAGAATCAAATAGACTTTCCGGAGTGACACCCCCCAATGATATATTTGGTTTTTTAAGCCAGCGTTGAAACTTTTCAACCTCGTCGTTAAAAACCGATACCCCAAAATCCATTAACTCCGTCAAGACCAGAACCATTTCACTATCTCTTCCACTGAGTAATTCCTGGTCTCTCTTTTTCTTGTTGTAGGTAGTCTGAGGGATTCCGAAAAGGCGAAGAAACTGTTTTACGGGCAAAGCAGCCCTTTTACTTAAAACGTCAATCGCCTCATAAGGAAGGCCTTTTCTGATGAGATTAACCCTATCCATCTTGTTGGCCCAGGCATATTCACCTGTACTGACTGTAATACGAGACTCTTGATTTTTTGACCTTTCCTTCCTAGCCCGCTGTATGCTTTTCTTTGTGTCGTAGCTTCTTCTTGAAATTTCATGTTCTTTGGTCTCCATAACAACATATTTACTTTAAATGTACAACAAATTAACTGCAATTTCAATTCTGATAAGTGAACCCACTTCGATGACATTCCTTGAATAACTACTAATAGTGTTCATTTATGAAGCAGTGCAAATTAACGTGTCACCCTTTCCATGTATTCGGATCAATCCTCGCTATCCTGATTTCCTAAACACCTGGTTAAAGTTAAACGAGGGTAAAAAATTCAGGTAAACAGTAGCTTAAGATTACTGGCGGTTGGCTGAGCCCCCTAAAGTAAAGGCCGTAAAAGTATTAATTTGACAGAATACCCCGCAGCCTTGGCCGGTTGTACCGTTGAAGGGCAATGGGATACAGGTTCAGTAGGATATTTAGCAAAAGGAGCCATACAGACTGCCGAAATCCATAGGAAAACGCCACCACAATACCGAAAATCAGTACGATAATGAAAATAATTGCGTGGCCGAACTCCGATTGACGGGTTTTATATGCCAATTTTGTTAGGGTTTCCCTGTCTTTTTTTATCGGGTTGGCCGCTTTGGTCAGTTTCTCCCACTTCACCCACACCAGCAACTTCCGGAATAAATCTACCCCAAAACGTTTGTAAATTTTTCCATCCGCTTCCCATTTTTTTGAGTCAAACCAAGTCATGTTTAATTTTGGCTGGAATGTTTCTGTGAAGGCCAAAACCCCCGTCATCAATAAGAAATTTAGAACCCATGCGAATACAAAGGTGTGCAGCCCCTGCCAAATGCCTACTGCAATGATGCCGGCAAGAACAAAAAGCCAGGTCAGACCCAGGGTTGCGTATTTTCGAATCCGCTTTTTTTCCATAGCCAGATTAATCTATCAGGTAAACAAAAGTGGACCATCAGAGAGGTCTGCAAAAGAAGAAAAACCCGTTTGCAGCCTACCAAAATACAGCACATTCATACCCCAAACTGCGTCAGGTGGTGGTCCAGGTGCTTGTAAAACATATTGTTCCACTCCGCTATGGTTAGTTTACCAAAGGACAGGGACTCCCTTCTGTCAAAGTGGTTTTCTCCCAATTCAACGGTTTTGTTGAGGTATTGGATCAGGCGATTTTTCTCTTGCTCAAAATCCCGTTCATCGGACACGATAAATGCAGGTGCCGTACGGACATTCCTTTTGTAAGGGGTTTCACTTACAACCATCTGCTTTACAAAGGCCTTAAGGACTTGTCGCATCAAAAAATTGGGTTTGGGATGTTTGTTTTCATAAGCCATTTCATAGGTGACGTTGCAATGTGCCAGCATTTGGGCCACGTTCATTTTTCCCCATTGCGGCTGGGTACCGGGGGAAAGGGAGTTTATCCGCCGGATCAGCTCCGCTGTTACTTCTTTGTCGAAAATAGTGGGTAAAGCCATATTGTCTGTAGTTAGCTTTGGTAGTGATACCATTTTTAAACCAAATTTTTTCCTTGAGCATCAATTGATTACAATTTGTTTCACAGAACCCGGGTCATACTTAAAATAAATGATACTCCCTCCAAATCAACACCAAAAGGCCTATTCAACAATATACCCGTAAAAAGTTAATTTACAAAAGCTTGATTTGCCTGAATAATCTTTTCCAAAAAACCATCAGCCGGCTCTTAAACCAGCTTAATTTTTGCTTTAAGAAATTCTCTACCTGGTAATTTATCTATAGTATCCTGTGGTGCTAAATTTTGGCACAACCTGGATTGGAGAGTATGAAAACAGTTTATTACTCTAAAAATGGAATCCGCAGCACAGTGGAAAAATTATTTAAGTGTATTCGGGAATTTTTTTTACGCATGACCTGAGACCAAAGGCAAGATTTTTTGAAATTAGTACCTTTTTACTTAAATGCAATGCTGGCGAACACCTACTCGTTTGTATTCTTTCTGATAAACCAATATTTCTTTCTGCTTGCTTTCGATTCACATTAAATGATGTTAAATTTACAGCATATTTACAGCGTTTTTAGGATAAAAAATAACAATTATGAGCAGAAAAACGATTGATTTTGGCGAGCACTTAGACCGATATATTGATTTAGCAGTTAAGCAAGGTGGATATAAAACCGAAGCTGAATATCTGCGGTATTTGGTTCGGAAAGATGAAGAGCGCAACAGGGCGTTTTTGATTACCAAAGCGGATATTCAAGAAGGACTCGAGAGTGGTACCAGTCCTAAAATCAGGACCTCAGAAGAAATTGTAACATTTGCAAAGAAAAGAGCCCTGAGAAAAACCGATGTAAAACCGCATGGCTAATTATATTTTATCTGTCAAGGCAGACGAAGATTTGGACAGTATTGCCGATTATTCATTAGAGAAATGGGGTGAAAAACAAACCCTTGAATATCTTGACGAGCTGCTCAACTGCCTTGAAAAAATCGCAACAACGCCAGAAATTGGACGAGATGCCTCGGAATTATCTCCACATCTTAAACGCTATAACTACAAAGCCCATACTATTTTTTATGTAATTACCAGTTCGAAGATAATGATCGTGCGTATTTTAGGACAACAGCAAGATTTTCGGCGACATTTATAATTGGTATCCTGGGAATGTCCCTCCAAGAGCAGGCTTGCCTTTTCTAAGTAGGCCGTGAATTGTACACTTTTTTGTGTTTGAACCACTTGAATATCCGAATGATTCCTGGTCCGAGGTATTTCCCGTCATTTTTTTAACCTGTGTCCATCTGTATAATCTGAGGTCCTAAATTTAGTTTTTCCTCATCAAGCATTTCACCCCTCCTCCACAATCACCACCGAATCCTGATACTGCCAGGGGCTGATCAACTCCATCCAGCCGGACCAGCTTCGGCTGCCCTGTTCCCGGAACTCTCCGGTGAAAATATTGAACCAGGTGATCTTAAAGGTGCAGCTTTCCGGCTTTGGAAGCACTGCATTGACCCGCTCGCTGTCTTTAGGAATGAACATCAGGTACAGGCCCTCCCCGTTGCTTAGCGCGTAGCCATTGGTGGCCAGGTTGTCCGTTCCTATCCGGCTATTGGTCGTGATTTTGGGGTAACTGGGTTGCAGCTCGTTGAAGTTGAATCGGGTAAACAGCCCTGCCAGGTGCTTGTAGTAGTCAAACCGCGGCGGTTCAAAATCCTGCTCCTCCTCAAATGGATCGTGGACCACGATGTTCCAGGAGCTGTTCTGCCAGTAATAGGAACCGTACACTCCGGAAAAAACACACTCATAAGTCCTGACCAGGCAGGTTTCCGGACTGGTGTAATTGCCAACAAAGGTGCGATAAGGACCGGTTTCATAGCCCCCGTGTTCGATGTTGACCACCGGCTTACTGGCATGAGTGGCCCTTCCCTGAAGCATCAGGGAATACAGATTGGACCGCCAACTCTGAATGGAAATAAAATCCACCAGCTCCCCGTTCCGGGAGTTGAACTCATAATCATGGACAGTGAGCAAGCGGTTATACTTGTCCTTTTCCCTGATCCTGCTGATCCGCTCCTGTATGTACGCCGGATCGGCCCGTGCGTAATCCAGTGCTTCTTTGGAAACATCCCAGATCACATTGGAAAAAGCCTGATAGCGATGGATAATGTAATCAAAATAAAGGTTGTCACCAGTCGAATACATGTCCGGCCAATTGACCAGCTTGTTCCAGACATAGATCATCAAATGGGCATCCAGCCCTTTGCCCTGCATGCTGGCCAGAATGCGGTCCCAATGCTGAAAAAGTTCCAGGTTCAGGCGACTGAAATCCGGCGATTCGTTGCTGCCTTCCCAGGCCGAATAGGGCGGTTTGCCGTAGAAATATTTATCAGGCACATCATCCGCCACGCCCCAGCCTACATCGTAAGCATAGATATTGGCCACCACATGATTAAACCCGTTATCTTTTACGTGATCAAGTAATTGCTCTGTTTTGGGCATGCCCTGGTCATTTCCATAATCCAAGGCAAACAACCAATCCAGTTCAAAGGCCAGCATAAAATGGGGATCGCCGTTATCGTAGGCAAAGGCCTGGGGATTTTCCGGATCGATGCCCACCGCTCCTTTTTGCTCGGGCCGGGAGTTGGGTTGCACATGTAGTTCCCCGGTCAGTCCACTGAGTTTGGGTTCGGAGGAATAGGTGACAAAGTGCCAGGTGCCTTGCTCGGCGGCCGAAAAGCGGCTGATCCATTCGTTTCCGCCATTGTAAAAGCCAGTAAGGTCCAGGAGCTGCCCATCGGGTCCGGTATAAATGGCCCCGAATGTTATGTCAAAGGGATTGGTACCGGGATCGGTTTTGGCGGAAAAGACGATGTCGTTTACCTGCCATTGATCGATTTGCAGCAAAGCTCCCTTTTTGAATGGGGAAGTTTGTATTTGAGCTATGGAAAAGGATGGGAAGATCAGTAATCCTACAAAAACGAAAGAAAAAGCTTTTTTTAACATGACCCAATAAGCTATAATTTATGTATACGGTATACTTTTTGAAATATAAGCAATTTTATGCTGATGACCGAAAAATACCTGGGTTTTAATTCGGTTACCTGGAAGCAACTTGTGTAGGTAGCTGGGACACGAAAGGGTTGGGGTTTGTGTAGGTTCGAATGGTCGGGATGGGCTCGAAAAGGAAACCTTTCCCTCCGCCGCGGCGGAGGGATTTGTGCGCATTTGGGTGTGGTGGAATTCCGAAGCCTTGCCGTCCTTCAGTCCGGTAAAAATACCTGAGGTTAGCGGCAGATCGCCATTTCAGCAAATGCCAAAGGGAGGCTGAGCCTGTCAGTGTCGGGAGGGATTTTTTTGCGTAAACTTCAATAAATCTGTGCTTCAAATAGTAAACAAAAACCGATTTATTTCACTTTCTTTCCCTGGGTTTCGCTTCCTCCCTGAAAGAGAGCAAGACTTTCCACCACACCGTCTTTCCGTTCAAAGGATACCTTTGCCTCCACCACTGTCAGGTAAAACAGGGAATCGCTTTCTGCGTATAGTTCGAAGCGTGGCTGAGCGGTGGCTTGTAAATAAAGCTGCATCCCCTCCCTGCTAATGGTGATGCTGAATTCCGGCGCAAGTTCATACACCCCTACGTATTCCTCCAGCGTGGATTCGGCTACATCCACGGCCTGAGTTCCAGATTTGATGTCGGCCAATTTGGACCCCGGATCGAGCAGGTGAAAGCCAATATCATCCGAACCAGTAGAAGAATTGGTAAGCAGGACCACCCCAACTCCCGTTTCTTTCACAAATCCTACAAAGGTACGGTACCCACCGGTACCCCCATTGTGCCAGATGACATCTCCGTCTTTACCTTCCTTGATATGCCAGCCCAGGCCTACTTTCATCTCCCCGGCCTTGCGGTGCCGGACTTTGTGAGAAAGTGCCATGGCCTCTGCCAGCTCACTTTCGAAGTACCGCAAATTGGCGGCTATGAACCTGGCCATATCGGCAGCGGAGCTTCTGATCGCACCAGCACCGGCCAGCGTAGGAATGTCCCAGTTTTCGACGAGCTGCCCCCCACTGTGTCCAGGTGCCAGGTGCTCCTGCATGCTGTCCGTAAGCCGGATACGGGTATCCCCCATGCCCAATGGATTGGCAATGACCTGCACCATCAGGTCCTCATAGTTCATATCTTTGTTTTGCGCCAGGATGTGCCCCAGCAGGCCTTGAGCAAAATTGGAATATTCGTAGGCATCACCCACTTCCCGTGTGGGCTCGAAATCCGAAATAAAAGCATACATCTGATCCACCGTATAGTCGGCAAAGGGATTATTGGGATTGGCCGGGGCGAAATTATCCGGCATGCGAGGAAAGCCGGAGGTATGATCCGCAAGATGCCCGATGGTAATTTCAGCCTGACCCTTTCTGGCGGCTGTTACCCCCTCCGGTAAAAAGCGATTGACCTCGTCTTCCAATTTGATGTCTCCATCCAGCACCTGCCGGGCAAGCAGGACTCCGGTAAATGCCTTGGATATGGACCCGATTTCATAAACGGTATGCTGATCCACTGCCTGACCACCTTCGCTGGCTTTCCCAAAATTAAAGAATGTTGTGCCAGTTGTGTCAATTAAAGCAATTGCCATACTTGGAGTAACCCCATTTGCTATCCGTTTTTCGATGCTTTCTACGACTTCAGGAGGAAGAGTTTGGAGCGTTTTTTTTCCCGAATCTGTTTGACATTGAAAGCCGGCAAGAGCTATCAAATAAATAATCAGTGTAATTCCAACCCGGCTCATGTATTTCTAATTTTTTTTTGTCGTCTATAAACCACCCCTTACAGCAAGTCCGGCTAAGCTGTCCGAACCTACTGGAGCAGAATGACCTACGGCTTTTGCTTCGCCAATTCCAGCCCAAAATACTCTTTTTATATCTTACCCCAAAATCAGGGATATGACTTGTTCGAAATGGGCCTCTGGTAAAACAACTCTACAAATTTTATCCATCAAACTGGTACTGCAATTAGAAAATTGGTAGTTTTAGTATACCTCATTCATTCAACCATCCTGCACATGATTACAGCAAAAAATTGCCTACTCGCTTCACTATTGGCACTGCTTACTTTACCCGCTTTTTCAGAGATCGAAAAGGTTTCCTTTCGGGGATGGACGGATTGCTACCGCATGCACAACGAGACCGTAGAGGTCATTATCCATGCGGCAACCGGTGGCCGTGTTTTGGCCTATAGCATAGGTGGAAAAAATATCATTTATGCGGATTCCCTCCAGGATGGTAAGGACTTCGAGGAATGGCAAAAGGAACGCTTTGACCCTGATGGCGGTCGGCTGGACTACGGTCCGGAAGGGATCACCCAAAAGCTCCATGCGGCCACATGGATGGGTCCCTGGCAGGCCAGAATTGCCGGACCTTACAGATTGGTGCTTACCAGTATTCGAGACCAGGATCTTGGACTATACAGCCAGCGGGTTTTTACCCTCTCTACGGAAGGGAGTCATCTGGAAATTCTTCAACAGGCGGAAAACATTAGCCAGGATACCCTGATCCGACACTTCTGGAGCCGTACCCTGGTGCGACCCGGGGGCGTACTCACTTTGCCGCTGGATCCGGAACACAGCCGCTTTGCATCCGGCTACGGCCAGTTTGAATGGCGACCCAATCACATCAATCCTCAACCGGAACCCGATGAGCGGATATGGGTTCGCGGAAATGTATTGCACTTCCATGCTGTCGGATCGACCATCAAGGCTGGCAGCGATTCCTCGGCAGGATGGATGGGCTACCAATGGGAAAACCTGCTTTTTATCAAGCGTTACCCGGTGTCTGCCGACGCTTACTATGCGGGCAGCGAACACATGATGGGTATTTTCTTCAGCAATGGTCTCTTCGCTGAAATGGAGCCCTGTAGTCCCACTTACCAGATCGCACCGGGAGAGAAGATAGTGTTTACCGAGCATTGGGAGATGATCGAATTGTAGGTATACCAGACGGTCTTACCGGATCGGAAAACTTTGGCCTTAAACAGTAAATTTACGTTTTGCCACCATTCAGCCTGTTTACAAATTCAGCCAATAGTTTAACTTCATCACGAAGGCCCTTTGTTTGGAAGCGAAGGTATCTGGAAAATAGTTATCTGTATAAACTACAAAAAGATCCGAAACAGGGGCATAGCGCCATTGAACGCGGGTATTGATGTTGATATTGTCGATCTGGTTGTTGTACTGAATAAAAGTGGTCCAAAACAAGCTGCGGGTAAAGGTAAGGTCGATGCGGGGCCCGATCAGGAAGAGGTCGGCATCTGTTTGTGGCTCGGGAAGGCGAATGCGACTGTAGCTCAAATTCATGGAAATATTAGCCAGGTATCCGATACGCCATTGCAGCATTCCGGTAAAATTGGCCATAGTACCACTGTAATACCCGCCTATCTGTCCGGTACCTCTCAGGGCCAATGCTTTGCGAGGATCTGTACGAAAATCTATTCCCAGGTAATTGTAGCGGTATCCAGTTCCTTCCGGTAAAGGTTCCCCACCGGTACGTGTGGGGTCAAACGGAAAAAAAAGGTAGGTATACTGGTTGTTTGCACTCAGGGTAAATTCGGCAAAGGAGTGAAGCTGAACCAGATAGTTCAGGGTATGTAACTCGTCCGTAATGCCCAGGCTGGCATTCCACAGGGTTTCCGATAAAAATCCCGGGCCATGACGGTTGACATGTTTTGAATCGGGAAAAAACCGGTAGCCGATTTCCGGCGCGATGCGCTGGTATCCGGTCCGGGGGGTGTAGCCCACCAGCGGATTGTAATTTTCTCCCACGTAAGAATAAGCCATTCCCGCATTGAAATTCAGGTCATTGAATGCGAGCTGCACATGTCCGGTACCGGTATCTTTGTCTACACCCTTTTCGAATGTACGGTGGTAAAAAAACTTGCCGCTCCATCGGTTGTCCTTGGAAAAAAGGTTGTAATCAATACCCGCCAGCCTGTTGTGGGCACCGTTGACCAGGTTGGTCTTTTCCATATCCAGGGTCTCCCGGTTGATCAGCATGATGCCCACATTTGACCGGTTGAATACCTTGCGCTGCAGGGCGGCCACGGAAAAATTTTTTCCTGTTATGCCCCGTAAAGGGTCACTTCCGGTTTGCATGTTCATTGCACCAATGCGCCAGTCATCGGTAAGTTTTCCGCTCAGCCTGGCCCCGTATAGAATCTGATTCTGAACATTTTGTCCGGTAGACTCATCCCGGTCTACGCCTATTCGGCGTGAAAAAAAAGGGCGGATCCGGTCCGTTCCAAAATCTGCGAACAGATCCACATTCTCCAGAAAAAACTGGCGGCGCTCAGGAAAGAAAATCTCAAATCGGTCCAGGTTGGTCACCTGTTCATCCACCTCCACCTGAGAGAAATCCGGATTGACAGTAAGGTCCAGATTCATGGCCGGACCCAATCCGATTTTGGCATCTCCGCCAAAGGAAGGTTTAAGCGGTTCACTATACCCCTCCAGATAGTTACTGGATGTAGCCATTGCCGCATAGGGGATCAGGGAATAGTTACCTCCAGACTTTGGCAAGGGCTCCGGAAAATACAAATTCCGGGAAAATGCCATATGGGTAACATTGAAATTTCGGGGGATGGGTGTCCATGTAGTCTTTTCAGAATACTTGCTGTCGATGCGGTAAATGTTTACATTCCAATTATCGGTGGCGTCCTTGTAGCGAAGGGTTGAAAAGGGAATGGCAATCTCCGCTACCCAACGATCTTCCAGGATACTTGCCTCAGAATACCACTTGTTGTCCCAGGCCAGGTTAAAATCCGTCGGCAGCAAGCCCCCGTTGCCCATCATGGCCTCTCGTTGAACGCCGTAAGGATTGACCCCAAAGATGTAGCCGTTGGTCTTGTCATTAAAAGTATCGATGACGAAACTGATGCCATCATTCTGATTGCCACGAAAATCCCGGCGTAAGGAAGTACTTACGTATTTCTCCCTGGGCTCCGGGCTGAGCATGATGGCGGCAATGTAAAGAAACTTGTTATCGTAGGCAATTTTGACTCTTGTTTCAGCGATTGCCGGCAGGGTATCCGTCGGAAAGGTCTGAATGAACTCATCAATCCAGCCGTCCTCCTGCCAGATTTGCTCGTCCAGTTTGCCATCAATCGCGATGGCTTCGCTGACCTTTATTGCATACATCCCATTTACTCTCCCCTCCTGTCCGTATGCAATTAAGTTAGTTAAAAAAGCAATAAAATAAACAAAAATTAGTTTTTTCATTAAATATGGCGTTTAAAGCCCAAGTTAGGGCCTTAAACACCAAATATATCACTAGATTTACACAAATGGTTGCTTTATTGGCTGAGCAGGCATCAATCCGCGTTACTGACCCACACATTTGCATACCCTGAGGGCAATTCCAACACCACTTTCAGGTTATTGTAGTTGGCCTTCAGGTCAAAGGCAGCTGACTCATTATCCAGATTTACTTCTCCAAGCAAACGGTACAAATCGGAATTGCCATAGCGAAATTGATTGGTAGAGGTGGCCCATACACGGGCAGTTTCTCCGCTGCCGTAGCTTTTCCAGTTCAGTTTCAGGGAAGCCCCGGAAAGTGTTCCCCGCAAATGTGAGGCATAAGCCTCTCCCAAGAGGGAGATGCCATCAACTTCCATGGCCTGATTTTTTGGTATGTTGAGGTCAAGATAGGAGGCTATTGTTGGGAAGATATCTACAATTCCGGGAGTCTGCGAGGCAACTTCATTGAATTTCCTGTTGGCCACAATCCAAGTGGCTCTTTCCGCTTCAGACTGGCCCCCGTGGTGAAAGCCTCCTTCTCCCCTGCCGTGGTCCGTAGTGATCACAATCATCCAGTCCTCGCCCTGTTCATTTTCCCTCATTTTGATGGCATCCCAGATCAGGCCGACTTGCCTGTCGGCTTCCTGTATGGCCTGATCCATCTGAGGACTCTCCCCATACTTATGCCCCATATCATCGGTATATTGCAGGTAAACCCAGGTCAGGTCGGGAGCCTTTGCAGCAACCTCTGCGGCAGCATAGGCAGCCACTTCCTGGTCTATTTTATTGATATAATCGCTTTTATCGTCGTGTGGATAGCCCAACGTATCTACCTCCAACCCATCGAAGTGGTAGTCCAGGAGAAAATTACCCGTATCCTCCAGGTTTTCACCGACCAGCTTGGTTCGGTTGTCCAGCCAGGTAGAGTAAACTGCCGTTGTTTTATCGGGATATTGCTTTTTAAAATGCCGGAAAATGGTCCAGTAGTGGTAATTGGGCTGCCTGATACTGTTACCTTTTACATTGTGCTTGTTTACCCAGACACCCGTGAGCAGGCTATTGTAACCGACGGCTGAAATGGTTGGCGTTTCGGAGTATCCTCCTGCTTCGCCACCCACATGAGCTTCGTAATATCCTCCCCTGTCAGCGATTTCATCCAGGTTAGGCGTGGGATTTTTCTTCAACAATTCACGCTGTATGCCATCTAAGATGATAAACAGGGCTTTTTTTTCCTGAGCTTTTGCCTGAAAAGCCAGAGACAAAACAAAGAAGAAAACGATATAGCAGGTCCTATGCATCATATTTTGGTTCATTTAAAATTTGTTTGACAAAAAAAAGTAAGCCGCCCGAAAGTTCCGGCAGCTTACTTATGAAAATCTGTTACAGGAATTTATTCCCATCCGAAGATCTGCTCCAGATTGGGATTCAGGGTCACCTGTTGAAAGGGAATGGGCCTGTAGTAAAACTTCGGGTCTTCAAAGTTTCTGGCGGTTGTTTCCGTGACCAGGGTTCCTCCCTGGGCACCATTTTCCAGATAAACAGTCACATTATCATCAACCGTACCGGCCTTGTAATAGATCAGCATTTTGCCCAAAGCATTGGTTTCCTTCTGCGGATCGCCGGGGATATCAGCATCCTTATCTATCAAAATGATGTCTTCTATGCCATCACCTGTCATGTCATATTTTCCCAAACCTGGAAAATACATGCCTTCCGGAATGTTTTCCAGTAACTTTCCGGCCGACCATCGCATCAGGTCATCATAGCGATACCCCTCGAGCGCAAACTCCACTCTTCTTTCCCTGCGGATCTCCAGTAAAACACCCGTCATGGGTCCACTCACCTGAGGGTACCTGTCCATCAGTACAGGGTCAGGCTGAGCATTGGCCTGCGAGAGCTGAAGATCAGCCACACCAGCTCTTTGGCGCAGGAGATTTACAGACATATCTATATCGGACTGGCTAAGCGTACCGAGTTCAGCCATAGCCTCTGCATAGGTAAGCAATACCTCAGCGTAGCGGTAAGATGGATAATCCAGGCTCCCCAGAGCTACATTGTCTGTAGTATTGTTGTATCCTTTTTGCTGGAAATATCCCGTGAAATTCCTGTTCAGAATAGGTATAAATTCGTCCGGTTCCGGCTCCCGCACCCAGCCAGGGTAAACCAGGGTTTGAGACAATCGTGGATCTCTGTTTTCAAATTCCTCTACATAGCTGAGTGTTTCGTATCCTGGCTGATCCGTAAAGCGTGATCCGTCCCGCATCAGGTAGGTCTGAACCAGATCTCTCGATGGGGATTGTTCGTAGGTTCCAAAAACAGTGTAATTGATATCACTACTTTTATCCTTATTCAAGTCGTAGGGATTGAAAAGGATCACCTCACTGTTGCCCGACAGATCCTGGCTGTTAAAGAGGGCCGCATAATCGCGCTCTGGATTGCCTGTCTGGTGCAGCGAGAAATTTCCGGAATCCATGATTTCCCTGGCCAGGTCTCTTGCAAGAGTTAGGAACTCATTGGCAGATCCCTGAAGTCCCAATTCATCGTGGTATTTCCGGTAGGTACCTTCGTACAAAGCCACCCGTGCAAAAAAGTTTTTGACTGCCCAGTTGCCTGGTGTGCCACTGGGGACATCTTCTCTTACATGAGCTGCCGCGAATGCCAGGTCTTCCATCATCCCTGCCACGACGGTCTCTCTCGAATCCCTGCCCTTGTACAACAACTCTTCATCGGACGGATTCAGCAACTGATCGTACCAGGGCACATCCGAATAACGCTTCACCATGTTAAAATAGAATAACGCCCTGTAGTACCTTGCCAGACCCTCGTAATGCTGGATGGCTTCCGGGCTGGCATCGGCATTCGGACTGTTTTCCAGAAAATAATTGATATTCCGGAGCCTTCCCCAGTTCCATCCTCCGGTGATGTTCTGAGAGTTAGGAGAGCCGGTCAACATGCTCTTGATTTCGATAGCGCCGGTTGTAGCCATATTATCGCTGCTTTGGTCTTGCTGGTATTCATACATCCCAGGCAGAGAAAGCAGCCCATTGACATATAATCTCAGGTCTTCCTCGGTCTTAAAGAATTCCTCGGGGGAAATAGAAGTCTGCGGATACCTGTCCATAAAGTCCTCATCACAGGAGGAAAGACAGAGGAAACCGAGTATTGCTATGTATATGCTATATCTTTTCATTTTTTCTAGATTTTAAAGGTCAATGTTCACACCAAATGAATACCTTCTCTGGAAAGGATAAGACCAGCCGTAACCGTTGTTTACCGATTCGGGATCCACAAAGGATTTGATGGCCGAAAATTCATACAGGTTTTCTCCTGTTACGAAAATTCGAATCCGGCTTGCGTTGATTCTTGCGGCCAGTTCCTGAGGCAGGGAATATCCCAGAGTGAGATTTTTTACCCGCAGGTAGGCGGCGTTCAGCAAATAGCCGGTCTGCGGGATATCCAGCCCCGATCCGTAGTTGTTGTCCGCCAGCCAGGATTGCAGTACCGGGTACCTGGAATCCAGGTTTTGATCTGCCAGTCCTGCATCCAGATAGGACTGGCTGTGCTGGGCGCGCAAAGCCTCGCCATCTGCCTGACCCCGATAAAAATCCAGGTTCCACGGATATATATTGGCATAGGGCTGCTGGTAAGGACCCCAGAAAAGGTAATGCTGAGGATAATAATCCTGACGACCTACACCCTGAAGGAACATGGATATATCAAATCCATTCCAGGACACATTCAGATTGGTGCCTATCTGGTATCGGGGCCGGCTATTGCCAATGACAGTAAGGTCTCTTGAATCGGTCTCTGTCAGTCCCTGCTCAATTTTACCATCGTTGTTCAAATCTTCGTAACGTGGCCAGCCGGGTACGATATCCAGCGCTCCCCAGGGTACAATGGCCGTTTGATCCAATTGGCTGATCTCATCTTCTGAGCTAAACATCCCATCATTGACCAATCCCCAGATTTCACCTACTTCCTGCCCAACACGATAGTTGGAAAGCAATCCCTGCTCGTTTTCAAAACGGGTGATGAAGGATCTTGAATCAGACACAAAAAATTTGGATGAAAACTGTATGGGTTTTTCGTAGCTTCCAAACTGGTTTCGATAATTCAACGTAAGTTCCCATCCCTTGGTCTGCAGGTCTGCTGCATTTTGCTGCGGCGGTGAGGTCCCCAATACACCTGGTAATTCTACGGGATTGGTAAGCATGTCTCTGGTGTCCCGGATAAAATAATCGAAAGTAGCGAAGAACCTATCCTCCCAGATTCCGAGGTCAAGGCCAAAATTGGTGGTAACCACCCTTTCCCAGGTATAGAAATTAGGATCTACAGCAAGCTCAGGAGCACTATTGACCACCACCTGCCGATCCCCGCCAATCAGGTAGTTGGAAAGGCCGGTAGGCAAAGCCTGCAGGTAACCGAAGTTAGCCACATTTTGATTTCCCAGGCTGCCGTACGAGCCCCTGAGTTTGAGTGTTGGGGCGGCTCCCATGGCCATGTCCTGAAAGAAGCCTTCGTCGCTGATGATCCAGGCACCGGATATGGATGGGAAGAAGCCCCATCGGTTAGAGGAAGGAAAGCGGGAAGAACCGTCATACCTGCCGTTAAATTCCAGAATATACTTGTTGTCATAGGTATAGTTGGCCCTGCCAAATACACTTTGGGTGGCATAGGAACTGTATCCGGGTCGGATAAACGAATCTCCTGTGGTCAGCCCCAGATAGGGCAGAGAGGAGGATATCAAAACCCTTCTCTCAGATTCGACAGAGGAATAGGAGTAGCTTTCCTGGTTGTATCCGGCAAGAATGTTGACAGAATGGTCACCGAAAGTTTTGGTATAGTTGCCATACAGATCAAAAATGGTGTTTTGAAGGTTGCCATTTCTTTCCGCCACCAGGCCATCTCCTCCTTCGGTCCTTACATCATCCGGACCAAATCCAATGTCAAACTTTCGCCTGTCCCAGCCATAAATCCATTGCTCTCTTTTGAAACTACCGTTTCCGGTGACAGTAAGGTCACCATTGAAAAAGGTACCAGTGGCACGGAGGATATTGTGGAAGCCAAACATGTCTTCACGGTTTCTTCCTCCGTCCACGAGCCTTGCCGCCAGCCTCCCGGCATCGGTATTGGCCCAGGTACCATCGGGGTTTTCAGCAACTTCTATCGGTGTCAGGAAATAAATATCCGTAATGTCATTGGTAGATTCCGCCCTTTTGGTCTGATAAATGTTTAGGTTGTTGTCCAGTTTCAGCCATGTTTTGGGTGTGGCAGTAATTCTGGCCCGCAGAGAGTAGCGGTCCCAGTTATCCGGTTGTAATTTGTTCATCCCATTCTCCCGGGTATAGTCCCCGGAAACATAGTAGGTCATGGGCAGGTTTTCGTTGTTTGAACTCCCGCTGATGGCCAGACTTTGGTTGGTAGAAAAGCTACTGTTATTGAAAAAGTAGCCATACCAGTCGTTGTTGCCCATGTAGGCCCATTGATTGGGATTATTGGGATCTACCCTGACATCCTCCACCGAGGGATCTGCAGATCTTTCGCGCGCCCACTGGTAATGAAAATCATTGAAATTGATGTAATTCCAGGGCGTGTTGCTGGTAGCCTGATCCATCACCCTGGAGTAAATATAAGGGTCGGTAACAGGCTCAGGGAGCACGGTAGGCTTGCCCCAGGAAAAATTACTGTTGTACGAGATGGTCTGTTTCGAGCCACCCTGCTTGGTGGTAATCAATACGACCCCAAAGGCGGCCCTTGCGCCATATATGGCAGCAGAAGCAGCATCCCGGAGTACGGAAAAGGACTCAATGTCTGCGGGGTTCAGACGCAACAGGTCTTCGTATGCGACCGCAATTCCGTCAATGACGATCAGTGGTCCACCGCCGTTAATGGAAGTAAAGCCCCGTATGTTTATATCCGGAACAGTGCCGGGACGCCCACCTGAGTAGGTGATATTCAGGCCGGGACTTGCACCCTGCAAGCCCTGCATGACATTGGCCACCGGACGGTTGATGATGTCTTCGCCAGACACCTGGTCTACCGCTCCCGTCAGGTTGATTTTCTTTTGTGTACCGTAGCCTACTACCACTACCTGTTCCAGCAGCGTTTCTTCAGGCCTGAGCGTCACATCTATGGTATTGCGATCTCCGACAACAATATTCTGGGTTTCGAATCCAATGAATGAAAACACCAGTTCCGATTGCTCAGAGCTCACTTCAATACTGTATGCTCCGTCAATATCAGTAATGCTGACGTTATTTCCCCCTTTTTGATAAACGGAGACACCTGGTAATGGCAGATCTTCTACCCCATCTTTAACGGTACCGCTGACCACCATTTGGGCCAGTGCTGACCATGTCATCATCAAACTCAGTAGCAAGGTCATAAAACCTGCTTTTCTGTTGATGTAGTTAAACTGTTGTAAATCTTTTTCCATGTATTATTTAGGTATTGGTGATAAAATATATTTGGGAACGCATGCAAGTTAAGCGACCCATATTACTTCAATATTATGCCGAGGTTACTTTTAATTTATTGAATATTCATTCAATATTAAATAAATCAAAATTAAAAAAAAACTGTTATAAAGATTACTTTTATGTCTAAATTAGTCTTTTTATTCTAAAAAGGTATGAAAACCACGATAAGAGAGGAAAGAAAAAAGGAAATCATCAGGGGTTTTTATGATTTGTCCCGGCTGGAGGGAATGGAAAATGTCTCCATTGCTAAAATTGGCAAACACCTGGGTATGCCGCCAAGTCTGATCATGCATTATTTTCCAAACAAGCGGCTTTTGGTTTTGGGACTGATCTCCCATATCCTGCACCAATATCAACTGATATACAAACCCATCATCAACAAATTTGAAAAAGACCATAAGGTGTACCCTGAATTGCTGGTCAATCGGCTTTTCTCCAGAGAATGGAACCTGCTGTTTGACGACGGGGTTTTTTTCAGTTGCTTTGCCATGACCTTCAGAGATGAAACCATCAAAAGGGAATACATGAAATTGCACCTCAAGCTGCGGGATACGCTCAAGTCAATTCTGGATAGGGATCCTGTTTTTTCGAAAGGAGACACGGCACTTCTCGCGGAGAAAATATTTGTTGTCATCGAAGGAGCATATTATTACCTGTCATTGATCGGAGATGAAAAGGAGTACAATAGAAAATTAAACATTTTTAAAGATCAGGTCTTCCAGCTACTGAAATTGGAAAGCCAGTTGATCCTTGAAGACAGTGAGTAAAGGGATTGGCAAAACCCAAACTGTGATTTTTGGGGACGCTACCCATGCCCGCCCGGCTGAAGTGAACGATATACCTTTCGTAAAAAAACTGGCGCCGGGCAGTTCCTGAACGCATATATTGCGCCCGAAGAGTATCTCATGAATTATAAAACTGTCGGCATCAGCCTCATTTTTCTTTTGTGCGCGCTAAGCCTTTCCGCTCAGCAAGATGGGACATTTGCGGCCTACAAATTGGCACCGGATGAAACTCTTGTATTGGATGGCCGGCTGGACGAGCCCTTCTGGTCCGCTGTCGCTACGGCCACTGCTTTCCGGCAGCAGGAACCGCTCGAAGGGCAATTGGCTAGTGAACAGACGGCTGTTCAGGTCGCATTCGATGAAAAAAACCTTTACATAGGTGTCAGGCTATATGATAGTGAGCCCGGGAAAATCAAAGCTTACCAGAGACGACGGGATGCAGACCTGGCTACAGATGATTTCTTTGCCTTTATCCTGGACACTTATGACGATCAGCGTTCCGCATTTTATTTTGAGACCAATCCGCTTGGAATGATGGGCGACGGTATCTTGCGCACAGGACAGGGCTCGACGATCAACAGGGATTGGAATGGCATCTGGAGAGTATGGATAAGCAGGGACGAAAAAGGCTGGATGGCCGAGTTTAGAATTCCATTTATGACTTTAAACTTTAATCCCAACAACGACACCTGGGGGATCAATTTTTTAAGAACCATCCGCAGAAAAAATGAAATCACCCTATGGGAGGGATACCGCCGGAATCAGGGAATAGAGCGTCCTCAGGATGCAGGCAAACTTACCGGTCTTTCCGGAATACATCAGGGCCTGGGTCTGGAAGCCATACCCTATGCAATCGCTTCGGGATCGCAACGGCGATTAGATCCGGAAAACCCTATGCAGGGCCAACACAGCTTTAATGCGGGTGGAGAATTGAACTACAACATCAACCCAAACTTAAAGGCTGGGGTCACCATCAACACCGATTTTGCTGAAGCAGAGGTAGATGACAGGCAGGTAAACCTTACCCGCTTTCCTATTCTCTTACCGGAACGGCGGGACTTTTTCCTGCAGGGTGCCAATGTCTTCCAGTTTGCCCCGTCAAGCAATCCCAACCCCTATTTCAGCAGGCGGATTGGGCTTCAGGACGGCAGGCCCATTCCCATCCGATATGGGGGCCGGGTAATCGGCCGGGTACGCGATACCGATATCGGCCTCATACATGTAAAGACGGGAGAAGCCGGAGAACTGCCCGGAGAAAATTTCACTGTGGCGCGTGTACTGCAGAATATTTCAAGTGAGAGTACCATCGGTGCCATCTATACCCGGAGAGAAATGGAGGGAGACAGCTTGCCTGTAAGAGAAACCTTCGGAGCAGATATCAGCCTGAGTACCTCAAAGTTTCTGGGCAATAAAAATTTCCAATTTGAGACTTTTTTCGTCGGTCATACACCTACTTTCTTCAACGACAGCAGCAGCTTAATGGACCGCTCTGTGCGGGGGTTGCGGTTCAACTTCCCCAACCAGCCCTGGGATGCCCATGTCTCTTATCGCGAATTTGGCATTCGGTACAATCCGGCGGTCGGCTTTGTGCCCCGGGTAGGTTTCAGGAGGCTTCAGCCTACCATTACGTACAATCCCCTGATCGAAAAAAGCAACGTGCTGCGAGAACTCAGTTGGCAGTATTACTTTGAATACCTCATGCTGATGAATTGGGAACCTGCTACAGTAAACCACCGCCTGCGTTTTCTGGGCCTGCGATTTGAATCAGGCGATATATTGAATTTTTCTGTACTGCACAACTATGAATTTCTGGATTTTACCTTCGATATACTGCGGGATGGTGCCTACCTTATCCCTGAGGGCAGGTATCAAAACAGGGGTTTTTCCATTGAAGCCATTTCGGCGCCATTTAGAAAAATCGGTGGTGCTGTTACCTGGACGAATATGGGCTTCTGGACTGGCAGGCAGACGAGTCTGGAAGCAGATATTTTCATGAGACCGCTAATCGGTCTGAACATGACCCTTAGCTATATCCATAGCAAAGTAGATTTGGAGCAGGGAAATTTTAAAACCCACTTGTTGCGACTGAATAGCAGCTATGACTTTTCTCCCTGGGTTTCCATCAATTTCAATGTACAATACGACAATGTAACCGAGCGCCTGGGCACCAATAGCCGCTTTATATGGATCCTCAACCCTGGCAACACACTGTTTATCGTACACAACCACAATTGGCAACGCTTCCTGGACCGGCTCAGGCCAATGGAAATTCAATCCACGATAAAACTGGCCTACACTTTTAGATTCTGAAAATTAGGCTTTTTAAAATTTTTTAGATTATTTTGAGGCCCTATGCAAAAATCTTCAGGGCCTTCACTTTTTTATCGAAAAATCATTGTATACAGCTGTTTTTCAATAGGATTGCTATGTGTCTTTGCCGGTTGCAGCAAAAGTAGCGATGCTTACAAGCCCCTCTCGCAAAAAACATCAGAAATTCTGGACAAATCCAGCAACCTGCTCAATAGCGGGCAGTTTAAAAAATCCCTGGTTTACCTGGACAGTGCCTATCAGGAAATGGAAGCGCCCAACACGCTCGACCTCTGGGAAAAATACAATTTTCTAAGCAGAATTTACCTGAACTACGATGTAGATCTTGACAAATCACGGCAATACCTGGACAGCATGTTTATGGTACTGGAGGAAAGCCGGCAGCTGTATAAGAAAGAGTATGCACAAACCAAATTTCTGGAAGGAGACTTATACAAGGCCAGAAAACAATTCAATAACGCCTTTGAAAGTTACTTTGAAGGCAGACAATTTGCCACTCAAAATTTGAGTAACTGCCTTATCAGCAATCTCACTTATCAAATGGGGCTTTTCCGGTACCAGCAAAATCAGTTTGAGGAAAGTCTGCCCTACTTCCGGCAAGCCATCCGCGAAAATGAAGATTGCTGGGGAAACGGTATGCTGGACCAAAACCTGTATTTTCCGCAGATGTATAGAAACACCCTAGCGTTGAGTTTTGAGAAAATGGACATGTTGGACAGTGCAGAACTGCATTACCGCCAGGGCATTGATTTTCTTGAAAAGGCAGCCCAAACCTTCCCTGCTGAAAAAGCTTTTATCGACCTCGCTAAAGGCGTGTACTTTGGAAACCTGGGTGGTGTATTGGCCAAAATGGGGCGAGACAAGGAAGCCGAGAAATTTCTGAAAAGAAGCATTGCTATCAATTCCCGGCCTGAATTTGACAAAAAAGACGCACAAACAGCAAAGATAAAGCTTGTCGAACTGCTTATCCGCCAAAAGCGGCTGAATGAGGCCTGGACCTATATTGAACAATTGGAAGATGAACTGGAAAATGCAGAGGTAAAAAACCGCAGCCATATCGTCAACCTGATCCACCTAAACCGGGTGAAGGAAGCCTATTTCGAAAAACAAGGTGTCACCGAAAAGGCCTACCAACATTTGCAGATCTATTACCACCTGCGGGATTCTATAGACGAGGTGGATGAAGAGCTTCGACTAGTGGACATGGAGGAATCCTACGAAAACGCCGCGCAGCAATACCAGCTCTCCATCATCAACCGGGATAATCAGATCAAAAACATCTATCTGGGAACTGCTGCGGGTTTTACCGTATTGCTGGTAATATTTCTGGTACTAGCCCACAAAGGCCTCAAACGCTCTCAACACATCAATAAGGTAATCAGTCAGCAAAACATAGAGCTGCAGGAAACATTGGGTGCCCTGGAACAAAGTCAGGCAGAGAATACCAGGATCATGTACATGGTGGCCCATGACCTGCGAAACCCCATCAGCAGCATGGTAATGATGACCGATATTCTCTTGTCTGATGAGCAGATAAAAGGAGACAGCAGGGTACTGCTGGAACACATCAAAACCTCCTGCAACAACTCCCTGAATCTGGTTTCCGAAATGATGCAATCCAATAAAAATTTAGCGACGCTGAACAGGGAACCTGTGGAGTTGGACCGCATCCTGCATTATTGTGTAGAATTGTTACAGCATAAGGCTCAGGAAAAAAATCAAAAGATCCTGATTGAAACCGTTCCCGTGACGGCATTGGTGAGCAGGGAAAAACTCTGGCGGGTGATCAGCAATCTCATTGCTAATGCGATCAAATTTAGTCCGAAAGGCAAATCCATTCGCGTAAATATGCGTAAGACGCCTGAAAAAGTGATCATTTCCATAAAAGATGAAGGGATTGGTATTCCCGAGGAGATCAAAAGCAAGGTATTTGAGTGGTACACCGAAGGAAAGAGGTCGGGTACAGAAGGAGAAAAACCGTTTGGAATGGGACTGGCCATATCGAGGCAAATAATCAGTGCGCACGGGGGTAACATCTGGTTTGAAAGTGAAGAAAATAAAGGAACCACTTTTTATATTGAAATTCCCCTACAAAAATGATTTATTTGTACTTCGGTTACCAAAAGAGATCATAACCCTGACAGGAATGAAATATTATTCATTATTATTTATCGCCTTTTTTATCATTTTACTATCCTGCAATTCCGGGAGTAGTGAATTGTCGAATACCACAGCGACGGAGGAGACAAAGGACGCCGCTGCACTTAGCAACCTGGAAAAAGAACATCAACTGGATATGGCCGCCTATGCGGACAGTGTAAATGCCGGCCTGGTCGAGGACACATTTAAAGGCAGTGCACGCAGAGAAAGCAAGGGTAAAATCGGCGATGCTGAGGTGATTATCAATTATGGCTCCCCCGGCGTTCGGGGAAGAGTCATCTGGAACGGCCTGGTATCCTACGATCAGATTTGGGTAAGTGGATCTCACTGGGCGACGGCAATCTCCTTTTCTGATGCTGTCACCATTGCAGATCAGCATGTACCTGCAGGAATGTACGGATTTTTTACGATTCCTGGACGAGAAAAGTGGACCCTTGTCCTGAATGAGGTGTATGATCAGCACCTTGCCGATGACTACGAGCAATCCAGAGACATCCTTCGTTTTGAAACCGATCCAATTGCGCTGGAAGATACGGTACAACGACTCACTTATGAAGTGGTATCTTCGGAAGGACAAAACAGTGGAATAATAGCCATGAGCTGGGATAAGATAAGGCTCGAATTGCCTGTGAGTGTAGACTAATTCAGCAGGGATTCCTCCGGTATCGCTAAGCTCAAATGTGCGCTTCAGCTAAATATATAACCGTCAAAATGGCTTTAATTTATATGCTGAACGGGATCTCATTGCCTTACATCCAGGCAGCGGCAGGCTCATTTTCCGGACCATTTATTTTTTCAAAAAATCTAAACTTTTTACACGCAATCCGGTATAAGTAAGTGTGAATAGAATTGTAATCCACAATACGAAAAACCGGAAGATGATGGTAGAGGAAAAGGAGATCAGCAAGAAAGGGAGAGCACTATCGGAGATGAATTTCGACCAATTTGGAATTCGTTTGGTGTCCACCATGAATGAAAATCCAGACGGGTTTGAAGCCATCTCTTTTGAATTGTCAGAGAAATGGTCGTCCTTATATGGACTATTGAGGGGGCTATCTGACCTGTATAAAAGTCCTGCGGCCTTTCTGACCAACAATCACAGCAAAAAAAACTTTACCTTGTACTATAAAGCTGCAGCCAAAAAGGAAATTGCTGCATTCCTTAACTATATTTTTGGAACGTTAGATAGGGAGGTTCATTTCAGAAAGGCACTGGGAAGGCTGTTAAAGACCAAGCTCAAACAACACAAAGAGAATGAAATGCTTTTTAAAAGTCTGGGTTAGGATTATGAAACAATAGCTTTTTCTAAAAAGTATTTGATTAATCGAATTTTGGTGCAATTTTTGGGCTTTTTACTGACCAAACCAGCAAAATTCCAACAAGCTATTTATGAATAATTACATAGACCTGATCCAGCAGACTTTTGATTTCCCCACCAAAGAATTTAACGTAAATAACAATGAACTGTATTTTAATGGGGTAAACCTCATGGAAATCATTGAGGAGTACGGTACCCCCCTCAAGCTGACCTATCTCCCGAAAATCTCTGAAAATATTCAAAATGCCAAAACATACTTTGGCAACGCCATGCAGTCTCACGACTACAAGGGCAGCTATACCTATTGCTATTGCACTAAATCCTCCCATTTTAGCTTTGTGGTAGATGAAGCATTGAAAAATGGGGCGCATATAGAAACCAGTTCTACGTTTGACATCCCTTTGGTAAAAAAACTATTTCAACAGGGGAAAATTAATAAAGAGACCTTTATTGTGTGCAATGGCTTTAAGCGGGAACTGTACAAGCAATACATTGCTGATTTGCTAAACGAGGGCTTTGTCAATTGCATACCCGTGCTGGATAACCTGACAGAAATTGACTATTATCTGGAGCATGTGAAAGTACCCTTCCAGGTGGGGATCAGGATCGCGGCCGACGAGGAACCCAAATTTGGCTTTTACACTTCCCGGCTGGGAGTCCGCTACCATGACATCATCAAGCTGTACGAAGAAAAAATAAAGGACAACCCGAATGTCAGTCTTAAAATGCTGCATTTTTTCATCAACTCCGGAATCAGAGACACCGCCTACTATTGGTCAGAACTGACGCGTTTTATCCAGAAATATGTAGAGCTGAAAAAGGTAGCTCCAGAACTAGACACCATGGATGTAGGTGGCGGCTGGCCTATCAAAACCAATGTATTTTTTGACTACGACTACCAGTACATGGCAGATCAGATCATCAAGAATATCAAATGGATGTGTGCAAAAAACAATACCATAGAACCCAACATTTTTACTGAGTTTGGCAGCTACACCGTAGGAGAAAGTGGTGCTGTTTTGTATTCGATTCTGGATGAGAAGTTGCAGAACGACAAGGAGCTCTGGTACATGATCGATGGTTCTTTCATCACCCAGCTACCGGATAGCTGGGGTCTGAACCAGAAGTACATCATGCTGGCTGTAAACAACTGGGATAAAGAGTACCACAACATCTCCCTGGGCGGATTGACCTGTGACAGCATGGACTACTACAATTCAGAGGCCCATCAATTCAACATTTACCTTCCCAAACTGGAGAAAGGCAACCGCCAATACATCGGATTTTTTCACACAGGTGCCTATCAGGAATCACTCGGGGGATACGGGGGCATCCAACACTGCCTGATCCCGGCTCCAAAACATGTAATCGTGGACCGCGGAACGGATGGTTCTATCCATCATCGTTTATTCGCTCCAGAGCAGGAAAGTATAGACATGATGAAGATACTGGGATATTGATTGCCCTATCAACTCAGATTTCCCGGATTCGGACCGGGAAAGACAGGCCAATCTGGAAACCCATTTTTTTATGACTTTTCAAACCCGATTGCTATCCCCTGGCATTGCATACTTGGGTGGACGGTTATACTATCGCCCGCCAGAAAATTTATTTTTGACTATTTAATATTGAATCAGGAAGCACTTTTCAATTTTTCGCTTCTCCCTAGAAAATGTAAAAAAATCCCAAAATACCACCAGCCATTGTTGGGTGTCGGGTATGAATGCCTGTTGGGATATTCTGATTCCTGTGGTTACGCCTGATCCTTATTTACCACCCAACACGCCTATTGACCTTTAACAATTAAAATATTGGAATGCTTTTTGATAATTTGGCAAACATACCTATCGAAACAGCACATAATTATCTGTTGATGCCGGGTCGAAGAAAAAAATTGAATTTAAAAATGAGACTAAAAAATTTAAAAATTACTCATAATTTACTATTTGTGCCTGCAATTGTAATAGGTTCTTTGGGAATTTATTCATGTGACAGCAAAGGGGAACAGGTAGAGGTGGAGACACTATCATTGCCGGTAACCACTGTGGAAAGAGATTCTGCGGTGACCACCTTTGAATACCTGGGAGCTATCGAGGGGAAGGTAAATGTTGAGATTCGTCCCCAGGTTGAGGGATTATTGGATGAAATCCACGTTGACGAGGGAGATTTTGTTGAAAAAGGGCAATTGTTATTCAGCATTAATTCTCTTCCCTATCAGGAACGCCTTAAAAATGCGCAGGCTGCGGTAGAAGTGGAGAGGGCCAAACTTGAAAATGCGAGGATAGAACTAGAAAGACTCCAACCGCTGATAGACCATGAAGTGATTTCGGATGTTCAAATGAAAACAGCAGAATCAAATTATGAGGTAGCAAAGGCTTCACTTGCTCAAGCCGAGGCATTAAAAGCGACCAGCCAGATAGATGTACAGTTTACACAGATCAGGGCTCCGGTTAGCGGATATATTGGCTTAATTCCTAAACGCGTGGGAAATTTGGTATCAAAAGGCGATGATGAGCCGGTAACCACCCTGTCAGATATCAGTGAAATATACGTGTATTTCGCTATGAGTGAGTCGAATTATTTGTTTTACAAAAAAATGCAGGAAGACTCTACTGCAAGAAGACTTAACCCCCACGTAAAGTTAATCCTGGCCGACGGTACTGTTTATTCGGAAGAAGGAGTTATCGATGCCGATGCCGGTCAAATCGACCGGACTACCGGCGCAATCACATTGAGGGCCAAGTTTGATAACCCTAACAAATTATTAAGAAGCGGAAACACCGGCAAGATTATTTTGGAACAGATTCACCCGGACGTATTGATGGTGCCTCAAAAATCCATTACCAAGGTGCAAGACAAAAACTTTGTGTTTGCCCTGAAAGCAGATAGTACTGTTGAAAGAAAAGAGGTTCATCTTGATGGTAAGGCCGGTGAGAATTTCATCTTAAAGGGCAGCAATATCTCCGAGGGGGAAACCATCATCGAATCTGGTGTGAATAAGGTTAAAGACGGAATGAAGGTAGAGGGCTACCAGCAGACTTCCCGTCCTTAGGATTTCCTACCTAGCGCATATTAGTCATTTAAACTTTTAAATGTATGATTAAGAAAATAATCGACCGGCCGGTATTTGCCTCCGTAATATCAATCCTTATAGTTATTGCGGGGCTGATCAGCCTGCTTCAGCTTCCTGTAACCCGCTTTCCAGACATAGCGCCCCCCAGTGTCAACGTAAGGGTGAGTTATCCAGGAGGTAATGCAGAAACGGTAGCCAAGTCAGTACTTCTTCCACTGGAAGAGGCTATAAATGGGGTGGAAAACATGACCTATATCCGTTCCAAAGCAACGAATTCGGGTAGAGGAAGCATCAATATATTTTTTGAACCGGGCACTGATCCGGATATTGCTGCGGTCAACGTTCAAAACAGCATATCAAGAGAAATTGGAGAACTTCCACCTGAGGTGATTCAGGAGGGTATTTCCGTCGTCAAGCGGCTTAGCGGTAATATCATGACGATCAACATTATCGCCGAAAGCGAGGACTCTCCCTACGATGAAACCTTTATTCAGGCTTTTTCCAGAATTAATGTCAAGCGTGAATTGCTCCGCGTGGAAGGAGTTGCTCAGGCTTCATTTGTTGGTAGGAGGACGTATTCGATGCGGGTATGGTTAAACCCTGAGAAATTGGCACTTTATGGGCTTGTGCCGCAAGACGTAACCAATCAAATTAACGATCAGAATTTTGAAGCAGCACCGGGACGCTTTGGAGAAACCTCAGAGGAGATTTTTGAAACCATTATTAAGCACAAGGGAAGATTCAGTACTCCGGAGGAATACGAAAATATTGTCATCAAGTCGAATAAAGATGGTTCTATCCTATATCTCAGAGATATTGCGAGGGTAGAGCTAGGTGCCTCCAACATGGGTAGCGACAATACCGTCGATGGTAAAGCCGCAGCAACAATCAATATTACCCAGACCAGTGATTCCAATGCAAAGCAAATTGATGAGGATATTCGTGAGGTAATGGAGCGGATTTCCAGGAATTTTCCGGAAGGAATCACATATGACATTTCCTATTCTGTGCGAAATCAGATCGATGAATCTATTGATCAGGTAGTGCACACGATACTGGAAGCCTGTATTCTGGTTTTCATTGTCGTTTTTATTTTTCTGCAGGACTTTAGGTCTACCATTATTCCGGCGATCGCCATACCGGTATCGTTGATAGGTACTTTTTTCTTCCTGCAATTACTGGGATTCTCAATTAATGTGCTGACCATGTTTGCTTTGGTACTGGCTATCGGGATTGTCGTTGATGATGCTATAGTCGTAGTAGAGGCGGTTCACCATAAACTGACCCATGGCAAAATGCCGGCTAAAAAGGCTACCGAGGAGGCGATGAAAGAAATTTCCACTGCCATCATTTCCATTACCATAGTAATGGCAGCTGTTTTTGTTCCAGTGGGATTTATGGAGGGGCCTGTGGGACTTTTCTACCGACAGTTCGCATATACCTTGATTTTTGCCATTCTGATTTCTGCATTGAATGCCCTTACCCTGAGTCCGGTTTTATGCGCCTTATTGCTTAAGCCAGCGAAGCAGTTTGATGAACAATCGGCCAGTAAAATGGGGAGGCTAAAACATCGGATCTTTACCTCCTTCGAATCGGGATTTGAAGCGTTTACCAACAAATATGTGCGCTCGGTTACTTTTCTGCTTAAAAAGAAATGGATTCCAATTGGTGCGCTCCTGGTACTACTAGCGCTAACGATTATTTTGTTTAGAAGCACGCCCGGTGCGTTTATTCCTGCTGAAGACGACAGTTTTCTAACTTATTCACTTACCATGCCACCGGGTTCCTCCTTGCACAGGACATCTGGCCCCATGAACCAAGTGGATTCAATCCTTCGGAATCATCCAGCAGTCAGAAGCGTCAATAGCATTTCGGGGTTTAATGTCATGGAAAATGCGCCGAGCCCATCTTTCGGTATGGGTTACATTAATCTCCATCCGATTGACGAGCGTGGGGAAACCCAGAATATTGATTTACTGATATCTGAACTAATAAACGACCTATCTCATATACCTGAAGCAGAAATCAATGTTTTTGCCAGACCCACTGTTCAGGGTTTTGGAGAATTTTCCGGATTGGAAATGATCGTTCAGGACAGGGTCGGAGAAAGTTTCACCGATTTCAACAGAGTCGCCGATGAATTTATTGCCGCAGTCAAAGATCGCCCTGAAGTCGATAATGCGTTTACCACCTTCAATGCAAATTTCCCTCAGTACCAGATGAACATTGATTATGTAAAGGCAAAAAATATGGGCGTTAGCGTTCAGGACATGATGAAATCGATCCAGGCATATTTTGGAAGATTACAAACAGGAGATTTTAACCGGTTTGGGAGACAGTACCGAATATTTGTTCAAGCAGATATCCCCTACCGTACTGAAAAAAAATCGCTTGATGCTATTTTCGTACGAAATAATATCGGTGAGATGGTGCCGGTAAATACGATTGTATCTCTTGAAGAAGTATATGGTCCGGAAATCGTAAACCGTTACAACCTTTTTAATTCGATAACAGTCAATGCAACGCCTGCAGATGGCTACAGTACAGGTGATGCTATGAATGCTATCGAAGCCATTGCTGCTGAATTGCCCACAAATTATAGTTATGAATGGACAGGCATGAGTCTTGAGGAAAAGGAATCCGGTTTCCAAACGGCCATTATTTTCATTTTGAGTATCGTTTTTGTTTTCTTCCTCCTGGCGGCCCAATACGAAAGTTACCTGTTGCCTTTTGCAGTTTTATTATCGATACCCTGCGGGCTTCTTGGAGTTTTTGTCGCTATAAACCTGGCCGGAATTGCCAACAATATTTATGTCCAGGTAAGCATTATCATGTTGATAGGTTTGCTGGCAAAAAACGCCATACTGATCGTTGAGTTTGCTTCACAGAAGAGAAGGCAGGGCATGAGCATTTTTAATGCAGCAGTAGAGGCTGCCCGCCTCCGTATCCGTCCCATCATCATGACCTCCTTTGCTTTCATAGCCGGGTTGATTCCATTAATGCGAACTGTTGGCGCCTCCGCTCAGGGCAATAAATCAGTGAGTATCGGAGCGGCAGGAGGAATGCTATTTGGAGTGATTCTGGGAATATTTATTATTCCAACGCTTTATCTGGTTTTCCAGCATTTGCATGAAAAAACTGCCAGGAAATCACAGGTGAAGATTCCTGCCAAGGCTTAAAAATTAATCAACATGTCATTAATAAAAAACATTGATAAAACAAACTGGCGCTCTATTTCAGCCGCCTTGCTTATCGTATTGGTCCTTTGGGGATGCAAATCCGGTAAAAATTACGTTCGGCCAGATCTCAAGCTTCCTGATACATTTAAAACACTGCCGTCTGACCAATCTGATAGTGCCGCACTTTCTTCTGACAATATCGGAGAGTTGCCCTGGCGAACGTTTTTCGAGGACACCACATTGCTGGCGCTCATCGACAGGGGGCTGGAAAATAACCTGTATTTGAAACAAATTAGAAAGGAAAGTGAAATTGCAAACGAATCTTTTAAGCAAACCAAAGCTAATTTTTTCCCGCAGCTCACCGCCATACTTGAAAAAAGAAATGATCGGTATTCGCAAAATTCGTCTACAAGAGAAAGTGTAAAATACTATCAGGGGAAAGATACGCCTAATCAATGGTATGTCGCAAGAGCGAATAGTATGGCAGCGGTTCAATCAAGTTGGGAAATTGACCTTTGGGGCAAACTACGTCGACAAAAAGAAGCCAACCGGGCACAGTTTCAGCGAAGGGAGGCCATCACCAAAGCGATTGAAACCGATTTAGTGGCGGAAGTAGCAACCGCCTATTACAAACTGCTCATGCTCAAAGAACAACAGCAGGTAGCTACATATAACTTAAGGCTCAATGATTCGACATTGAGTATTGTTAACTTACAGTTTAGGGCAGGAGAAGTCTCCTCCCTTGCTATCACTCAAACAGAATCTCAAAAACTCATTTCCGCCTCGCTGGTGCCACAGATAGAAAGAGAACTTGAAATTCAAAAAAACAAATTAACTGAATTATTGGGAGATTATCCTAACGAAACGATAAATGTAAATAGAGGCCTTGGAGATACCCGGTTGTTAAGCGATATCTACGTAGGTGTGCCACTGGAATTGATTAAAAACCGGCCAGATGTTAACGCTGCTGAATTGGCTTTGGTAGAGGCAAATGCCCAGGTGGGTGTCTCTCAAGCCATGCGATACCCGGCCCTTTCATTGAGTGCTCAATTGGGCTATGATGCAATTAGCTTTTCAAATGTTCTGAATCCCGGATCATTATTTGGCATATTTATCGGTTCATTAACTCAGCCTATTTTCCAAAACAGACGGCTGAAAACAAGGTATAGAATCTCCCTTGCGGAGCGGGATATAGCTGAACTTGCCTTCCGGGAAAAGGTGATACAGGCAGTGACAGAGATATCCAATGGGATGGTGACCATTGAAAAATTGGAGGAAGAATATGAGTTGGCTGAACAAAGACTGACAAATGCCAGAGAGGCTGTCAAAGAATCGTATTTACTTTTTAGTAGTGGCTACGCAACCTATCTGGAGGTGATCAATGCCCAAAGTAATGCTCTAGAAAGTGAGTTGTATATGGTAGATGTAAAAATGCAAATGCTCGTAGCCAATATTGAACTGTATCGAAATCTGGGCGGAGGCTGGAATTGATCGCCAAATGACTCCAACTGGCGTATTGCACAAAAGTTATAGGAATTGGGAAAATATGGGTATTTTTTTCATCAAATCGATGGGGATATATGATCTATTTCCAACGATTGAATAGCAAAACCGTGATACGACCATATCATATAAAATTCTTAAGCTTTACAAAAAAATTAACTGATATTTATTTAAACACAAAGTTTACCCGAAATCTGATCCGCAGCTACCCGGATCAATTGGGATGTCGACTTTTTAATTCGCCGCCATTGATTCGGCCCCATTAAAAAGGACAGGCCGTTGGAACAATTTAGATTATTATTTGTTCCGATTTAAATAAGATTAGGGAAAAATCCCATTTCTGTTTAATTTCGTTCTTATATTGGTTTTCCTTTGGGATAGCTGTCGTCATTCACCCTTCGATATACACTATTTTTTCAGTCAGTTTGTAAGGAGTAATTTCACGTCTGTTTCATCTAATTGATAAATCAATAATTGCTTATGGCCGCTTTGTGATTTAAATAACTATGTACAAACACTTTCTTATTCTTATTTTAATTGTGTTCCAGCACTCAATAGCCTGGGGACAGTCTCAACAGGTGTATGATGGTGATTATGAATTCAAGGGTAGGCAGGGACAGGCGACTTTTGAGTTTAGCGAGGACAACGATGGGAAGCTGATTTTAGATGGTTTTTTCCGTTTTCGTCTGACAGAAATCGATTCACTCGACCAGACATTATTGAAGAAGTTTCAGGTAAGTGGAGAATACCAGCAAAATAAGAAAGAGGGAAACTGGCGTTTTGACAGTGAAATCCATAGAATTAGTCTGGACGATGTCATCGATTTTGAAGTAATCGCCAGCCTGGAAAGTGAGGACATTGAAGTCAATGCCACTTACAGAAATGGGATCCGGGAAGGTAACTGGCGTTTCGATGAAAGAACTTTTGTACAAGGTGAGTTGGCTCCAAAGGCTACCGCAAACAGCATAAAATTCTCCGATGGCTATATAGTTGACGATATTTATTTCAGAAGATTTGAAGGAGATTTTACCCAGTTTATCCGGGGCGAAATTAATGACAGGGGTTTCATGGACGGGGAGTGGTCTCTGGTCTATCTCAAAGACAGCCTGCTCATCTCCGAAGTCCGGAATTACGAAAACGGGTTCCTGCTCGGATTAACCAAAAGAAACCTGAAATCCAATGAAAGAATTGAGGAGGCAATTTTTTATTCCACTATAGAAAAACTGAACCAGGCCAATGAGGGCGAAAACGAGGGATTTGAAATCGCAGAAAGAAAGTTCGGTCTGGTTTTCAATGATGGATACCGGCCTTCTTCACCTCACTTAAAAATTCAGGTGGACGGAAATGAGTTTATTGATGAGTTCATTTCCAAATTACTCCAATTTGATGAAGCTGTGGATGAAGATGGAAAAATCCTTACCTATCCTTTCTTTACCAAAAGGTTTGAATTTGAGTATGAAAGTGAAACAGAGGAAAGCCTCCGGGAAATCCCGAAAATCTACAGTGAACTGGAAGAGTTGGTGACAAGGACCAGCGAAATGAATTCGCTCTCGCTCAACAAAGATAAAAGTGACTCCCTTTCTTTTGCATACCGTTACTTCCAGGACAGGAAATTGAAAATTGAGCAGATGGCCTACTTTTTAGACCTGATCGAGTCCGGTGATATCAAATATTTTGACCTGAACAATTTTACGGGTAGAGGAATCGAATTCATGTCTCCGATAGACCTGATTACCTACGAATATCAGGGGGATACATTAAGGCGCATGATTCCCAGAGTAGTCAGCGTTGAAGGAAATGAAGCCTTTTTTAAGAGTTTCGAAAACTACCTTAGGGAAGAGTTGTCAATCGCGTCACGACTGGGAAGCTACGTCGACGACCAACTCTACTCAATAGAAGTAGATAATACACTGATGGCTTTGGAAGCCAAAATCCTGGAAGAAAAAACCCGTGTCGATTCACTTTATCTCGGCCAGGAGACCGGTTCAGAAGAGGAACAGGAAATGTTTGAGGCGATATTTGCCAATTTTCTAAAAGAATCGTTTGCCGATTTCAGTGAACAATATGCCGAAGCTGAGGATTTTGCAATCAAGACGGAGAAAGGTGAATTGATGTTGGATTTACTCAATGAATTGACAATCAGGTTACCTGAGCTCTCCGCCATCTATCCTGCCAATGAGGAAATTGACGAACTGTACAAGGAGGAAACGTTTAACCCTTTTACCTATACCCGCTATGATGTGCGGGCAAAAGAGCGGCTTTATGAAAGCGGAGCGGTAAAGCTGTTTGAGCATTACCTCGAAGCGCTAAAGGATGAGTCAGATTATACCCAAATAAAAGACCATATCAGTAAAATTCAAAAACTCCAGGAAAGGATGATCCAACTAAGAGATGCCGATACCAAAGGCTTGGAAAGACGGCTAGGCAGAAGAAGTAGTATCAACAGGATAGAGTCCGCACTTGATTTATAATTTAATTAAGAAGATGAATTTTCTTAAAATGACTTCTTGCATGAAATTTTGGTTTTGCTTTTGGGTCTTCCTTACAGTTCTCAGTGCCAATGCCCAGGAGGGATCCGGGGAAAATGAGCCCTATATTCCCAAAAAAAGGACTAACCTAAGTCCTACGACAGAATTATGGAATGGCCTTTATATCAAGTTGCGCCTGACCGACAGGATTTTCTGGTATCAGGAAAACCATTACAGGAGACGGTCCAGCCTGAATGACAGAACGGATTTCCTTGGCCGAATGGGCCAGATCTACAACAGGTTTGGTTTTACCTATCTTTTCAACGATCAGTTTGAAGTAACTGTTGGCCCCACCGTGGTCCTTAATTTTGCTCCGGACTCTGAAGATCCGGGATACCTGAACTATACCATCGAACCCAGGATCTGGCACCAATGGCTGCTGACCCAGGGTGTAGGAAGTGTAAAGATCCTGCACCAATTCAGGTTTGAGCACCGTTGGAAAAGGTACAATGACATCGGGGCAGATTACAACTATACAAACCGTTTTCGCTACAAAATCACAGCCTATGTTCCACTGAACAAGCCAAAAATGGAAAATAAAACGTTTTTCATCGCGCCTTCCAATGAGATATTCTTCCAAACCGGAAGCCACATAACAGATATATTGGAAGAAAACAGGCTTTATACAGCTATTGGCTACACCTATAACAACTTTATGTTCTTTGGCGGTCACATGTGGACCTACGGACCCACATCTATTCCGTCCACGTACAGCAACCGACACGTCATCAGGCTTAACATCATGTACACGCTGGATTTCAGAAATAAGAGGAGGCCCGTGGTGAGAAGTTTACCTTCATTTTAATCAATACTGGTATCCATGAAAAAAATTTGTTTCATTTTCCTATTCCTTTGTCTTTGGAATATTGGCCAGGCGCAAATTGAAGGCCAGTACCGCTTCCAATACGGACATGATTTTTCTACCGGCACCGATTATCTGGGCGTAAATTTCGTTGGTGAGTATTTTCCGGTAGACAATGTATCCTTTGCGCCCTCATTTTCTGTTTACCTGCCCAAAACAGGTAAAGCAAGCCAGATTGATCTGACGGGTAGGTATTATTTTACCGAAGATGACTTGCAGGCCTACGGCTTACTCGGCTACGGTTTTTATCGGAGAAGATCAGAATTTGATAGGCAAGACCCGCTCAGAGGGGCTTCCGGTGTTCACTTTGGTGGCGGAGCCTTATACAGGTTTCTGGAAGTGCTGGGGCTAAACGGAGAGGTAAAGGTCCAACCTCAGTACGGCGGAAGATTCAACGTGAAATTGGGCGTTAGCTACTTTATCAATTGATTAAAGTGAGGAATTTGGATTGGTGAGGCTTATCTGCATCCCAAAAATCACAATCCTGCCGGAATCGGTTGCTGTAGCTGCCCGGTCAGCTTCAGAAAGAAGAATCGGCAAAATGTACCGACAATTTAATAATCCAGGAGCTGAATTAATATTTTTACATGGTTTGGTAATAATTGATCTTTTTTTGTAATATTCCGTAATTATTTTTTGGATTCAAAGGCGTTGCATATGCGAAGAAGAAAACGGATTATTGTGGTAGTCCTGGTCCTATTGCCATTTTTAATTTTAGGAGGCGGACTGCTCGGGATCTATACCAACCAAAGCTCCATCACCCGAAAAGCGCTTGATCTGGTCAATGAGCAGTTTGAGGGCGAATTGACCATCTCCGATTCTTATATCTCTCTTTTCGCCACCTTTCCGTATATCTCTGTAGACCTGCGGGGGCTGCGCTTTTTTGAAGACAAGGCAAAAACGAACAAACCTCTCTATGAGGCAGAGGACGTTTATCTGGGATTTAATGTCTTTGATATTTTGCTGGGAAGCTATGATGTGAAGAACATCAAAATTAAAAATGGTCACCTGGATCTGGTACAATATGAAAATGGAGACATCAATCTGTTATTGGCAAAAAACGTCAAAGCAGATACAGCCGCTTCCGACGCCAGCTCAGAGGCTTTTGAGTTTAATCTTAGCCAATTCACGCTGGAGGGATTTGACCTCTCCTTTTTCGATCAGGCTTCGGGTCTGGAGACTTTGTCCCGGGTGGAAAAATTAAAATCAACATTCTCTGTGGTCTCAGATCAGGTATACCTCGAAATGGAATCAAGCTTGATACTGACTGTGCTACAGGACGGTGTACCTACTTTTTTTAATAACAAACACCTGGAACTGGACTGGAAAACAGACTATGACCGGAATGAGGAAAAGATTACCATCTCCCCCTCAAAATTATCTCTGGAGGCCTCCCGGTTTAGCCTGGAAGGCATGGTGGATATAGACGACGATTTCAACCTTGACCTCAAACTATATGGTGAAAAACCGGATTTCAATATTTTTGCCGCTTTCGCACCTCAGGAAGTCGCTGAGGCACTGCAAAAGTATAAAAACGAAGGGCAAATCTATTTTCTGGGTACCATATCAGGAAAATCCGCCAACGGATATACGCCAGCCGTGGCTGTGGAGTTTGGATGTGAAAATGCCTACTTCGTAAATACGTCTGTAGAAAAACGGGTAGATGACCTGAGATTTTCAGGCTTTTTTACTAATGGAAAAGACAGAAACCTTAAATCCTCCGAACTGAGATTACAAAATTTCTATGCGAAACCAGAGCAGGGGGTTTTTCAGGGGAGGTTGGTAATCCGGAATTTTGAAGACCCCTACATAAAAATCAACCTCCATGCGGATCTGGACATGGAATTTATGAGCCAGTTTTTCGAAATTGAAGGTTTACAAAAGTTTCAGGGGCAAATTATTTTAGATATGGACCTGGATGAATTGGTAGATCTGGACCTGCCAGGACAAAGTATGGCCCAATTGAAAGCTGGAATAGACAGTGAATTGACTTTAAAAAACCTTTCTTTTTTCATTCCGGAATATCCTTTCCCGGTAACCAATGCCAATGGTCATGCCGTAATGGAAAATGGCCGGGTTACACTGGACCAATTGCAGTTTTCCATTGGAGATTCTGATTTTGTGTTTAAAGGAAGTCTCAGTGATTTCCCTGCTGTTTTCCATGGTTCTGACAAAGACGTAACGCTGGATTTGACAAATAAATCAAGCACTGTCAGTATCCCACAATTGCTTGCATTTGACTCAACTTTAATGGCAAGTACCGATGAAATCATTAGCGATTTACAATTTAAACTATCCCTCCACAGCAATGCCAGAGAATTGACCAACTTCAAATACCTTCCAAAAGGAACTTTTAAAGTCGAAGATTTTTATGCCAAACTGAGCAATTACCCCCATACATTTCATGATTTTGATGTATTGCTTCGGATTTTGGAAAACGATATCTCCATCGAGAACTTCACCGGTGAAATTGATGGAAGCGATTTCCATTTCTCGGGGCTGATTTCCAATTATACCAAGTGGCTACATCCGGTAAAGACAGGAACGAGTAGCTTTGATTTTAACCTGGATTCCAAACATTTGAAGGTAAAAGACCTTCTTAGCTATAAGGGAGAAAACTATCTGCCGGATGATTACAGAGACGAGGAATTGAAAGATTTACGACTCAAAGGCCATCTGGACCTGCACTACGATTCTGTATTCCGGTCTGCAGACTTACAACTTCATCATTTGGAGGGTAAGCTGAATATTCACCCGCTAAAACTGGAAGACTTTAAAGGCAACATCCATTTTGAAGATGGGAATACCCTGGTTGAGAACTTTGGAGGCAGGTTGGGGAAAAGTGATTTTGAAATCAACATGGCCTATTTTGCTGGAAAAGATAGCCTGTTACGTAGCCGCCCGAATAGTTTTGCACTAAAGGCCAATGCCCTGGACCTCGATGCCCTGATGAACTACGAAGCAAGGACCAGCGGAGAACCAGTAGTCCACGCAGACACCTTCAATATTTTTGAATTGCCCTTTTCAGACATGCACTTTTCAGCTAAAATCGGGCAGATGAACTACCACAATTATTGGCTTGAAGATCTCACAGCAGAACTTAGAACTACTAAAAACCATTACCTATATGTTGATACGCTTTCCTTAAGGACAGCTGATGGCAGCATGGGAATGGATGGATACTTTAATGGTTCAGACCCGGAGCACATTTATTTTCACAGCACCATGAAAGCAGACAGGCTGGATATAGACAAGCTGATGGTTAAATTCGATAACTTCGGCCAGGATTTCATGATTAATGAAAACCTTCATGGTAAAGTAAGTGGTACCATCACCAGTAAATTTCTGGTTCATCCCGACCTTACCCCCATTATCGAAAAAAGCGAAGCACACATGGACCTTACCGTATATCAGGGCAGTTTGGTGAATTTCACGCCCTTACAAGCCATGTCTTCCTATTTCAAAGATAAAAACCTGAACATGGTCCGGTTTGACACCCTTCAGAATACCTTTGATGTCAGGGACGGAATGTTATTAATTCCCAGCATGACTGTCAATTCAAGCCTTGGATTCATTGAGTTATCGGGCAAGCAGGGATTGGATTTGAGTATGGATTATTTTATCCGGGTTCCACTGGGAATGGTCACTCAGGTCGGTTTTCGCTCCCTTTTTGGGGGCAGGAATAAAAATGAAATCGATCCTGATCAGGAAGATGAAATTGTCTACCGTGACGAAGATAAAAAAGTAAGGTTTGTCAATATTCGGGTGAAGGGTACGCCAGAAGATTATCAGTTCAGCCTGGGAAAAGACAAGAATTAGTCGCTTATCCGGGGCCTGTGTACAATTTGATCTCCAGATCAATATTTTCCTCTACGCTGACCAATCCTCCCAGACGGCTGGGAGTTTCCAACTCCAGCTCCTCAAAGGAGAGCTGGACCTTTCCAGCCAAAAGGTATTGGCTTTTGTCAAACATTACCTTATCCAGCATCAATCGCTTGCCGGCTAATTTGATGGACAAATCCCCGTAAAGGTTGGATTGTCCTTTGAAAAGACGCAGCACCCTCACCTCGCAGACCGGATATTGATCGGCTTTCAGCGTTCTGCGAAAATCTCCGTTCAAAATAAAATTACCGCAGCCAAATTCCCTAACCGGAATGGTAAAATTCAGGGATCTGGCTGTGGTATTCATTGGCCCAATAAACAAGGTATCGCCAATCTGTTCTTTGTCGTAACTGCACTCAAAATCACCAATAGAGGTTTTCCCCTTTACGATAATTTCCTTTTGCTGGATGACCAAAGTTTCCTTCTGGAGACTTCCCATCCATAAGAGACTACAAATCAAAAGACTGGCGATACGCATGACCTATAGTGGTTTAAAATCCGATAACTCCTTCTATCATCAGGCCATTGAATTTGCCTCCGTTTCTGATATCGCTGGCAGCAAAGTCCTGATAATTCTGGCTTACATACTCTAATTTAGCCAGAATATTTCTGGTAATAAACCAGCCACCACCTAGCTGCACCCGGGAGATGGAAGGTTCGAGTCCATTGGACATTTCTCCGCCGATCTGGTTGTACCTGCCGGCGAGGTAAAACTTCTCCATTGCTCCAAAACGGTACACTGCATCTATCCCCACCTGATTCCAGGTCCTCTCCGCTGTTTCATTAGCGGCCTTTCCTCTGGACTGTTCCAGGGTACCGAATAATTCCAGACCCTGAAATTTCACAAAAGGATTGATTACCAGGGCGGTCACATTGTCCCGCATACCGGGATTGAATCTGCCGGAGGTAAAATTGCCAGCAGTCGAAGCAAGGGTATTTTCCATAGCCAGGTAATACCTGGATCCTGCCCTGTCACCAGACCAGAGCGTATTGTTTACCGAACCTCCAGTGGTATATACGGAGCCGGTCAGCCTGAGCCGCAGTTCGTTATCCAGCGTCTTGTCGTAGCCCAGTTTGCCGATAAATGAGGGCTTTCGGCGTGCAGGGTTGGTGACGCCCCCCTGAATTTCGCCACCGGTCATTGAGGCAACTGCAAGGAAACCATTGTCCTGGAATATGACTTCCGCTCCGATTTCGGTGGCAAAGGCATCCATGATATAATTGCCTACGAAGGGATTATAAAAGGCATTTCCGTTGTCTGATCTTCTGTAGTGGGAATCTCCATAATTGATTTCCATATGCCCTACTTTAATGGTGACCTTCTCCATCATCTGATCAAACAGAGCGCTGTTTAGGAATTTGAGTTTATCAAACTGGAGGTATCCGCCTTTGACCCAGGTTTCAGGATGGTGTCTGGAGGAAAGGTAGGTGATCAGGTTTAACCTGATACCATCGGCCAGGGCCACATCAATGTTCAGGTTGGCAGTTGCCAGATTAAATCCGGAACCAATATCGATCAATTCGTTGGTATTGACGCCATTCTCATTCACAACCGGATTTGCGCTGTTTTCGTGACTGAGCGATTGAAACTGCTGGGCAAAAGCCCCGCCAATACGCACCCTCACACCGTCAAATGCTACTGTGTCTGCTTTTCCGGTTTCAAATACATTGATCCCCCGTTGATCATATGCTCTCCAGAATTGCATGTCCCGTTGCTGGGCATGGGCCTGGCCCAAAAATGCCCATAATACTGCTACTGATAATATAATAATCCTGCTTTTCATAATCATAAAAGTTTTAATTTACTGGGTTAAGATTCATATCAATGGTAATTGTCATTTCATCGCCGGTCTTGATGGTACCAAACACGGCTGTGGGTGGTTCAAGGCCAAAATCTGTCAACTTTATCTTAGCAGATCCATTCACCCTGACACTGTTCCCCTGCGGAGCTACACGAAGCTGAAAAGGAACAGTTCGGGATTCACCGGCAATTTGAAGTCTTCCCGTAGCCTTCCAGCCGTTTCCCCCGTCCTGATTGGCTTCCAGTAGGGTAAAACTGATTTGCGGATGATTATCGGCTTCCAATGCCTTATAGGCATTGTTGTCCATCTGACCTTTTCCGCTTTTCAGCGCTTTTACCGGCATGCTGAACTTTGCTGTGCTGATACTGGTAACTTTCCCGGCAGAAACTCTCAGTGATGCCGATCCACTTGCTTCAGAAGAGACCATGTTCCAATCGTGAAGGGTGGAGGTGCCGGAGACTTTCATTTCTGGCTTGTCTGCCACTTCATACGATTGCTGGCTGAACCCATTAAAGGCGATAAAGCCCAGGCTAAGGCATGCCAGTAAAAATACCTTCTTCGAAAATTGATACATTGCTTTTTGGTTTAGGTCCGAAAATCGAAATACGGTTAGCATATACTTGTGAGCTATCACCGTTTGCGATTCAAAGGTAGACAGCATTGGACCCCAAAAACATGAGCAAAGTCAGTATTTGATATGATCTAATTCCCTTCGCAGAATGACAGACGGCATTTCAGTTCCCTATGGGCTAGACCTCAAAAATCCCTAGCCGCAGAAAGTACCAGGTGCACAAGGGTAAGCGCAGCTAAGGGAAACAAAAGATTATATAATTAGTTTTTATATAAAAAAAAATAAGCTATGAAATAAAATTTCATAGCTTAAGTCAATTAACAATAAACCCAAAATAACCAAGATGTACAAGAAGGATTCGAACCTCCCATGACCATTGTCATCTCCTGCTCCCCGTTGAGGGTTATACAAATCAAATCCGAATGATTTGATATGACAAAGGTATAGAAAAAAATTATTTTAAAAAAGAAACATAGTCTTTTTATAAAAATTTATTTTAATTTAATTTTTATGCCAAAAAATTAAAAATTACTTAATCCTGACCGGTTTTTCATTCAGAAAATTAACAATATTAAATTTGGTATAAGGAAGTCAGCTTGTATTTTCTGAAATTTTATTCTATCTATTTGATTATTTCCTTTTCAATGAGCGGTCGTTCCTCCCAATACCAGGTTACATAGCCGGCATTAAAGCAAATAGGCCCGTAACGGCAGGTTATAGGGTATCTCGGGTTTGGTACATCAAATGAGGTGGACTAAATCTCTTTAAATTGGAAATGTCTTTTACCCTGTTTCTCCTTTTTGTTTTTTACAACCTTACTACTGTGTCAACTCAAGAGACCAAATGTCTCTCTCTACAGGCGCAAATCCCCATTTTTTTATATCTTTAAACCCGAATGATGTTTCGCATACCTTTTTATCTCAAGACAATGATCAGACCTTTCATTATTGCTTCATTTTTATTTTTGCTTTCCTGGAAAAGTGTGGCGCAGGAAGGGGTACACCAAATCAATTTTGGGTTTGACGCCGGCATTACCCTGAATGAATACTATCAGACTCAATTTCCAGCGGGATTTGGGGCCTCTGTCAAGGGGCTTTATGGCGTCGGATACAATGCGCAGCTGGCGCTTACTGCCAGCTACCTGTATTTTCCACTGGATCCTGCATTTATTTTACCTACCGGAGAAAATTTATCCCTCCACCTGCTCCCCGTTTTAGCAGGGTACCGGTTAAACTTTAAACCTTTCTTCTTTGAGCCCCAACTGGGTGCAACGCTGTTTATCAACCAATACAAAAATCAACCCAATACCTATTCGGAAAGCAATATGGAATTTACTTTTGCTGCTGAGTTGGGCTATTTATTAAATAGCGTGGAATTGAGTCTGAGGTACCAGCATGCCGGCCCCTCTCCTTTCCAACTCGGCTTACTGGGTCTGAGGGCAGCTTATATTTTGCCGCTGGGGCTGTGAGGTATTTCATTTACGTCGCCGTAAACGAACAGCGGCCGGCAGATACTGATTGCTGCCGGCCGCTATTTGTATGTCTGATGTGAATTGCTCAGGTCGTGTACACTGAATTGAACATGACATAATCTGTAGTAAGATCGGACCCCCATCCTACCGCTTCCTGCTTGCCGGTATTGAGCTCCAACCTAATTTTGATATGAGATTCTCTGAGTAATTTTTTCATGTGGTTTTTGTCGAAGGTGGTGGGCGTTCCCCGCTCCAAAACCAATACCTGATTATTGGCATCGCCAAGGTACAGGTTGGCTTTCTTGTAATTGAAACTGATACCTGCATTGCCGCAGGCAGCGATAATCCTCCCCCAATTGGGATCCCGCCCAAACATGGCTGTTTTCACCAATGTGGAATCCGAAATGGCCCGCACCAGTTTCATGGCCACATTCTCAGAAATTGCCTTGGACACTTTGTATTCTATAAACTTGGAGGCTCCTTCGCCGTCGGAAACTATCAGTTTGGCCAGGTGGACCAGTATTTCCTGAAGTTTGTCTTTAAATGTCACAAATAAAGGGTCAGTTTCACTGGTCACCTTTTTGTTTCCCGCCATACCATTTGCCAGGATGGCCACCATATCGTTGGTAGACGTGTCACCATCTACCGTGATCATATTGAATGAACGATCCACACAATGCTTGAGCGTTTTTTGCAGCAATTTTTCATCAATGGATATATCCGTTGCCAGGAAACTCAACATGGTAGCCATATTGGGGTGAATCATACCTGATCCCTTCGCAATACCGCCTATAGAAATGGTGTTGCCCTCCCACTCAAAATCGACAAAGCCTTCCTTGGCAAATGTATCTGTGGTGAGAATAGCATTGGCCAGAAAAGACCCCGCTTTGGTATCATTGGACAGCTTGGGGACAGTAGATTTGATCCCTTCTACAACTTCCTCAGTCGGGAATGGCTCACCGATCAAGCCTGTGGAAGCCACGATCACGTCGTCCGCTGAGATTTTCAGTGCTTCTGCTACCGTCTGTGCCATCGCCTCAGCGCCCTTCCTACCCTGCTCTCCAGTGCAGGCATTGGCATTTCCGGCATTGCAGACGATCACCTGAGCCCTATTGTTTTTCAGGTTTCTTCTGGTGATTTTTATCGGCTCGGCCTGCACCTTATTTTGCGTCAGCGTAGCGGCTGCAGCAGCAGGCACTTCGGAAAAAATCAAGGCCAGATCTCTGCGCATCGATTTAATCCCTGAATGGGCTCCCCAACATTTGATCCCCTTTACATTCGTAATATTTTTTATCATTTTATCTGTGCTTTATGGTTGCATGGGTACCTGGTCCAGTCCGGCAGATTCCTCCAGCCCTAACATTAAGTTCATGTTGTGAACGGCCTGGCCTGCAGCCCCTTTCACCAGATTATCAATCGCTGTTATCACAATAGCTCTTTTGGTCCGGTCGTCCCAGAAGGGATACACATCAGCATAATTGCTCCCCCTCACCTCCTTTATGGACGGTGCCTGATTTCTCAACCTGACAAAGGGTTTTTCCTGGTAAAAATCCTGATATAAGCTATCTAGCTTTTGCTGACTCATGTCTCCCTCTACGCCCATATAGGCAGTAGCCAAAATTCCTCTGTCCACCGGTAATAAGTGCGGGGTAAACTGTAAATTAACCGATTTTTTCAGTAAAAATGAAAGCTGTTCCTGGATTTCCACGGTATGCCGGTGATTACCAATACCATAAGCTTTGAAATTATCATTGACATTTGAAAAATGAGTGACATTGCTGGCTTTTACCCCTGCCCCTGTAAGTCCCGACTTGGCATCTATGATGGCACCCGCCGGATCCACATCCAGGGCGTTGAACAAAGGCGCAAGGCTCAATATGGAAGCCGTGGGATAACAGCCGGGGTTGGCCACCAAACTGGCTTTTCTGATACTGTCTTCATGCAACTCCGGCAGTCCGTACACCGCATTGCGGAATCCTTCGGGATAGGTATGCTTCTTTTTGTACCATTCCTCGTAGACCTCAGGGCTGGCAAGTCTGAAGTCCCCGGACAAATCGATAATTTTGATACCTGATTTCTCCCATTTTTTTACAAAATCCATGGAAACACCATGAGGCAGGGCCAAAAACAGGACATCCAAATCAGATACTTCCACATCAGCAGCACGTACCAGCTCCAGGTCTACTATGCCTGAAAACTGTCCGTGCAGCTCCGAAAATCTTTTACCCTGATGCGACTCAGAAGTGATATTGACGATCTCCAGCTCGGGATGGTTGACCAGTATCCTGGCCAACTCAGAACCCGTATATCCGGATGCTCCGATGATACTTGCTTTAAATTTCTTATTTTTCAATTTGCTCATGAGATATAATGATCGTTTTTAATTTATCCAGCACCTTTACCAGATCCTCTTCCGGAATATTCAGCGGTGGCACAAGGCGCAATACGGATTCTGCCGTAGCATTGGCGATGATCCCTTCCTCCATCAACGCTTTTACTACCGGCGCAGCAGGCCGGTCAAGTTGGATACCTATCATCAAGCCTAAACCTCTCACTTCTTTGATCATGGGATGCTCTTTTGCCCAGGACCGGACGATCTTCATCAACCATTCGCCCTTTTCTTTTGCAGCCTGACAAAGATTTTCTTCGAGAATGGTCTTGATGGTCGCAAGGGCTGCGGCAGAGGCAAGTGGGTTGCCACCAAAAGTGGTGCCGTGGTCACCGAAATCAATCGCGGCGCCAACCTTTTCGTTGCAGAGAAATGCGCCAACCGGCATACCGCCTCCGAGACCTTTGGCCAGAGTCATGATATCCGGCTGAACTCCGAAATGGTCTTTGGCAAATAGATGTCCGGTCCGGCCGATGCCGCATTGAATTTCATCGAATATCAGCAAAACATCCTGTTCGTTGCATAGCTTTCTCACCGCCTGTAAATAGGCCCTTTCTGCGGGAATGATCCCTCCTTCACCCTGGACTGGCTCCAAAATGACCGCCGCAGTGTCTGGTGTAATGGCCTTTTCCAGCGCATTTATATCATTAAAATCCACCTGGGCAAAGCCGGCAGGAATGGGTGCAAATCCCTTCTGGTACTTGGCCTGTCCGGTTGCAATGGTGGCCAGCGTTCTACCGTGGAAAGATGTTTTCATCGAAATGATTTGACCACCCCTGTTTTTGGTGGATGCATACTTCCTGGCGATCTTGATGGCCCCTTCTACCGATTCGGCCCCACTATTGGTCAAAAACACATGCGACAACTTACTCAGGTCTACCAGCAACTTGCTGAGCGCGACCTGGGGTGGACTGACAAAGAAATTGGAAATATGCATCAATTCGGCTGCCTGGTCCTGAATGGCAGCAACTACCTTGGGATGGCAGTGCCCCAGATTATTGACCGCAATTCCGGCAAGCATATCAATGTACTCCTTGCCGTCAGCATCCCATACCCGGCTTCCCTTGCCCTTGATCAGCGCCAGCGGAAAGCGCTTGAAGGTAGGCAGGTAATGTTTTTTATCTTCTTCATATAAATATTCGTTTGAAATCTGCATGTTTATTGCGTTATGGTTGTTCCAATACTTTTTTTATTGACGATATATGATATAATCTGTTCTGGCCTGGTACCGTTTAGTATCACAGCTTTTTTAACTCCTGCTTCTACTGCCGCAGTGCATGATTCGATTTTGGGAATCATACCGCCTTTTATGGCTTTCCCGTAATATTGCGGAATAGATTTCAGGTTAACCTCTCTGAGAATGGAATCGGGGTCCGGAAATTCCAGATAAAGACCATCTACGTCCGTAAGGACAATATAAGCATCTACTTTCAATGCAGAGGCAATTTTACCTGCAAAAACATCCCCATTGATATTGTAATCCTCGCCCGATTCGTCAGAAGCAATGCAGGTAATAACGGGTGTAAATCCATTGTCCAGCAAAATATTTAACAATAAGGGATTGACGACCGTCACATCGCCTACCTGGCCGAGATCCACCTGATGCGATTTCCCTGCCTCATCGGCAGCGATATGCCAGCGTTTTCGGGCAATGGCAAGCTTGCCATCCTTTCCCGAAAGCCCCACTGCCTGAAGCCCCTGCCTGTTGAGCAGGTTTACCAGTGAACTGTTTACTTCCCCTTTCAGCGTTTTTTCGATACTGAGCAGCGCCTCCGGACTGGTGTGCCTGTGACCATCAAAAAATTGCGACACGATGCCCGCCTCCTCTAAAGATTTGTTGATAAAAGGACCACCTCCATGTACCAAAACCACCTGAATTCCATGATCTTGTAAAACTTTAATTTTCCCGGAGATGGATTTTTTTAATTCCTGATTGATCATCGCATTCCCACCGTATTTGATGAGAATTTTTCGATATTCCATTGTATTTTAATTTCGTTACAATTCGATTAAAAAAAACTTTGCAAAATAAAAAAGCAATAATTATACCAAGGAAAAAAATATCTATGGGAAAATGCCGATTAAATGATTTAATTAGAATATTATCATCTAATGTTTGAATAATCAAAAACCAGTCTCTCAATCTGACAAGTTGTCATCAAAAAGCGCTATCATTTTTCAATTTCGAATGTACCGGACAGCACTACCTCATCTCCATTGATTTCGGCAAAAAAACGGCCTCCCCGGGGACTCAATTGATGGGCCAGCAGGTTGGTTTTGTTGAGTCTCGCTGACCAGTAGGGTACCAGCAAGGCATGAGAGGAACCTGTAGCCTGGTCTTCCAGTTGCTGTACATGTGGGACCAGCGTCCTGCTCACAAAGTCAACCTGATCTCCTTTGGCTGTCACTGCATATCCAAAAATTTCAGACTGTCTCAATTGCGCATAATCCGGTTTCATCGCTGCCAATGCTTCCTCAGAATCCGTTACGATCAGATGTTTATTCGCAGTACGATACATTTCCAATATGGGTAGGCCAAGTCCCTTGAGAATGGCGGCGGGCGGTTGAACCCGTTCCAGCGTAGGAATTGCTTTCAGCCGCATACTAAATTGATCGCCTTCATGTTTGACTACAATCGATCCGCCGTTATGGTATAGCTTGATTTCCTGTTCCTTGGCCTTATTTGCCAAAAATATACCGGCCGCAGCAGCCCCATGGCCACAGAGATCAATTTCCTCATCCGGGGCAAACCAACGTACCTGGTAATCACCCGCATTATCCTGAAAAACAAATGAGGTGGCGGGCATACCAATTTTTGCAGCCTCTGCCTGCATTACCTGGTCTTTGAGCGCGGAAGATGAAAATACTACAGCAGCAGGATTACCTTTGAAACCCAATTCGGGCGCGGTGAAGACGGCAATTATTGTTGAATTCATCTGATTGTGGTTTTCACGATTAAGCTGGAAAGGATTTCCTAAAGCCTGGTGTCGAATTAATCCGCTAAGGTGCTTTCCTCTCCGATTTCGGACAGGTCAGACAAGACTCAATTGGCCCGCCAGAAATATGGCGTAAACAACACCAGGATGGTAAACAACTCCAGCCTACCCAATAACATCAAAAAGCTGAGAAATAATTTCGCAAAGGGGGAGAAAAAGGCAAAATTATCCACCGGACCTACCCGGCCGATGGCCGGTCCCACATTTCCCAGGGAGGTAGCCACCGCACCAAAGGAGGTGATCAGGTCATACCCCGCGACAGACATTACGATGGAGCCCAAAACAAATATCATCAGGTACAGCAATAAAAAATTCATGATATGGGTAATGACTTTTCCTGTAACCCGCTGACCATTGATTTTCAGCGGTACTACAGCCCGGGGATGCACGATGCGTTTAAACTCGAGTGTCGAATTTTTTACAAAGGTAAGGTGCCGGATGAATTTGATTCCCCCACTGGTAGAACCCGCACAGGCTCCCATGAAAAGCATCATGAAAAAAATGATGGTAATGCCATTGCTATAAGCGGTATAGTCTGCAGTGACATATCCTGTAGTAGTGATCAGCGATACTACCTGAAACATCGCTTCCCTGAAGATTGCTTCCACATTCCCGGGCACAAGGTAATAGATCGCCACTGATATGCCTGCAACCAGAATTAACAGTGAAATCAGATAAGCCCTGAATTCATCACTGGCCCAAATCCTCCGGAATCGTCCCTTAAAGGCAAAGTAAAGCAGTGTAAAATTGGTCCCCGCCAAAAACATAAACAGAATGGCCGTATACTGTATCAGGGGATTGTCAAAATAGGCCATGCTTGCATTTTTAGTAGAGAATCCACCAGTGGACATCGTCGTCAGCGAATGATTCATGGCATCAAAAAAAGACATCCCCTCCAGGTAATAAAGCAGTACCAGAAATACGGTCAGGCCCACGTACACATACCAGAGCCTTTTGGCCGTCTCCCTGATCCGGGGATGAACCTTATCTGAAGTAGGCCCCGGGGATTCGGCAACAAACAATTCAATCCCGCCTATGCCCAGAAGCGGAAATATTGCAACCGTCAGTACGATGATTCCCAGGCCGCCGATCCATTGGGTCATGCTTCGCCAGAGCAGAATTCCTTCAGGTAGCTGCTCTATATCCGTCAGAATGGTAGCTCCGGTGGTGGTAAATCCGGATACGGTCTCAAAGATGGCATCTGGTATCGCAACAATACTTCCACTAAACACATACGGCATCATCCCGAATACCGACATGATGATCCAACTCAGTGCGACGATCATGTATCCCTCTCGTTTTCTGATATTCTGATCTTGATTCGCGAAGGAATAGAAAAAAGTGCCGCCTACGATCAGGCAAATCAAAGAAGAACCAATCAATGTAATTTGATCCCCACTCTGATAATAATAAGAAAAAGCAATGCTGGGCGACATCAGTATGCCGAGAAGCATCATCAGCCCTCCCATTACTTTCAGAATAGCCTTGTAATGGATCATGGTCAGTTGAATAGTTTTTCCAAAATGGGCTTGGCTTCAGGAAGAGCCAGGACAATCGCTTTATCATTCAGCATTAACTTGAATTCCCCATCTGGAATAAACACGTCCTCTCCCCGTATCACTCCGGCTACAATGGCTGAATTTGGAAAATGAAGGGCTTTTAAAGTCTTTTTGGTGAGCCGGTTATTTTTTGTAACCAAATACTGAACAAATTCGGCTTCCACCCCATGAATTCCCGAAACAGCTTCTACTTTACCTTTCGCCAGGTAGCGACTTACATGGTTTGCAGCTACCAGTTTTTTATTGATCAGGGAGTCAACACCTATGCTATGCGAAATATGGATATATTCCCGGGTATCCACATGAGCTATGGTCTTGTACACCCCATGGTTTTTGGCACTCAGGCTGGTGATGATATTGGTTTCTGAACTATTGGTCATGGCCAGAAAACCGTCCATGGTTTCCAATCCCTCTTCGATCAATAGGTTGATATTTTTGTAATCTCCATGTATTACCAGAGTAGAATCCAATCTTTCAGCCAGCCACTTACACCGCTCTTTGTCATTATGTACCAGGGTAATGGCGTAGTGGTTTTCCAATTCAGTAGCGGTGGAATAAGCCAGGTCATCGCCTCCGATCAGCATCAGGCTGTGTATTTCTTTTTCCTTGTGCTGAACCAGGTCTTTTACCGCACCTACAGATTTATTATTAGATATAAAAAATACATGGTCATTGTTACGTATATAGGTATCCCCTCTTGGAATGATCGTGCGGTGGTCGCGAACAATGGCGATGATACGAATATCTTGAAAAATGGGATCTGTGGCAGCGTCCGAAAGTCTCTTGTTCACCAATGGTGAATTGTATTCGAGGGTTATTCCCACCACGCTTAGCTTTCCCCCCTCAAATTCGATCACCTCGGAAAAAGTGGAGCGTTTTACCAAACGTAAAATCTCCTTGCTGCAAAGCATTGATGGCGAAATAATGGAGTCAATGCCCAGGTTCTCAAAATAAATTTTGTTTTCCGGAAAAAGGTAATCGTGGTTACGTACCCTTGCGATAACTTTTTTGGCTCCCAATTGCTTGGCAAGTACTGCGGCACATATATTGGTCTTTTCGGAGGTAGTGACGGCAAGCATCAGCTCAGCCTGGTGGATATTGGCCTTTTTAAGAATCTCAATCGATGCAGAGTCTCCCTCTATGGTCATTACATCCAACCGGGATCCGATATTATCCAGAACATCTTTATCCAAATCGATAAGGATGATGTTTTTATTCTCATAACTAAGCTGCTCGGCGAGGTGATATCCCATATCTCCCGCCCCAGCAATTACAATATTCATTGCCATACGCTACTTTTCTGGAAACCAGACACAAAATTAGGTAAAAAAGATTCACGCCCAACGCATATTATAAATATTTACCAAATATCGGGATATTGCCAAATAAAAGTTTGAAATCAATCGACTCGTTCGAAAACCAGTGCTGTCCGGTTCGTCATGTATATGCTAAGCGACTGGTTTTGATCGGTAAAATAATTGATGCTGTTGTCTATCCGGCCGAAGCCTCCGAATTCAGGGTCATCGGAATTCAGAACGAGCCTGTATTGCCCCATTTCCGGAGCCCTGAACTTATAGTCAGGTATTGATTCGTGTGGATTGAAAGAGATGGCAAACACCAGCGCACCCCTTTTGTACATCAACACTTTATTTTTCGGGTCTGCGTGCAGTTGTTCTGCAAAAGGCTCCGGCAATATCCGGTGCTGCTTTAACAGGTGAATCATGGCTTTGTCCCAGTTTTCTAAAAATCTGTATTTCAAAGAGGGGTCGGTGGACAGACTCCACTGCCTGCGTGCATACTGATAACTCCAGTTATTGCCCTCCCGGGGGAAATCTATCCATTCGGGATGTCCGAATTCGTTACCCATAAAATTGAGATATCCCTCACCGCCAAGGCTGCTGGTAAAAATCCGAAATAGCTTGTGAAGCGCAATGCCTCTATCGATGATATAATTTTCGTCATCCACTTGCATGTGAAAATACATTTCCTTGTCCATCAGCCAGAAAGCGATAGACTTATCTCCCACCAGCGCCTGATCGTGAGACTCTGCGTATGCTATGGTTTTTTCCCTGTACCTGCGGTCACTTAGTTCCTTCCAAAACTCCAGGATATCCCAGGATTCGTCTTCCTTTTCCTTTAGTGTTTTAATGTAGAAATCCGGTATGCCCATGGCCATGCGGTAGTCAAATCCCAGCCCACCTTCTTCGGGCTTCCTGCACAAGCCCGGCATGCCACTGACTTCCTCTGCGATAGAGATGGCTCCGGGTTTTACCTCATGGATCAGCTCATTGGCCAATTGCAGGTAAATGATGGCATCCCAATCCACATCTTTATGAAAATACTTTTCAAAATGGTCGAAGGTGATCAGTCCATGGTGGAAATAGAGCATGGATGTCACCCCATCAAATCGAAAACCATCAAAATGAAATTCTTCCAGCCAGTATTTCAGATTTGAGAGCAAAAATCTTTTGACCTCCCATTTGCCATAATCAAAAAGCTTGGAATCCCATACTTCATGATATCCCCGTGGACCCGAATGGAAATAATGGTGATCCGAGCCGTCAAACTCGTTCAACCCTTCGGACACATTTTGCACGGCATGGGAATGGACTACATCCATGATCACAGCCAGCCCCATTTTGTGGGCCTTATTGACCAGGTATTTCAAGTCTTCGGGTGTACCAAACCTACTCGAGGGACAGAAAAAATTGGAGACATGATAGCCAAAAGAGCCATAATAGGGGTGCTCCATTACGGCCATTAGCTGAATAGCGTTATAACCAAGCTTCTGTATTCGGGGCAGAATCTTATCGGCAAAGTCAAGGTAGCTACCTATGGTTTCCTCTTCCTGCCCCATACCAACATGGCATTCGTAGATCAGGGGCCCCTCCTGCTGATAGCAGGGCATAAAATCATGGTCTGTCCATTGAAATGCCAGACCAGGAAACCAAAGCTGCCCGGAAAAATCCTTACTGGCCTCATCCTGGACCACCCTTTTGATATATGCGGGAATGCGGTCACGGGAGGTACCTCCCCCCTTTACATGAACTTTTACCAGACTTTTGTGTACCAATTGGTCCTTATAGGATTCAAAAGGTAAGAATATTTCCCAAACGCCCCATTGGTTTTTGTCAAGTGGATGGCTGCTGCGATCCCAGCCATTGAAATCTCCTATCAGAAAAAGGGCATCGGCTTCTGGTGCCCATTCCCGATACACCCAACCCCTACGCTGACTATCAAAGTTAATCCCGAAATATTCGTGTCCGCTGGCAAAGGCCGAAAGACTGCCCTCCACATTTACCAATTCCTCTCTGGCCAATTGAAACCGCACCCAGCGTTGGTAAATTTCTTCCTTATACCCTTCCAACCAGGGATCTTCTTCGACAATCTTTAGCTTCATGTGTTTTTAATTTGATTTTTTATGCTCAGATAATTTCCTGTTGGCAGAAAGGGAACCTTCGCATGATCACTAACCACCCGTTTTCGTACCGATTTACTTCTGCTTGTCTGCCCTGGGCAGGCTCGGTTTTCGTATGTGAACTATTTGTCAAATCACACCGCTTAGTTTCAAGCGGCTATAAATTTGTTATGCCGCAGAAGCCAAAATGATACATCCAATGCACAATAGCACCTGTTTATCCAGGCAAGGGTTCAGGTATTCATTTTTTCCATATACAAAAGATCAACCCGGTGGGTCGGCCTGGCTGACTATCGGAAATCCACTGGCTTGCCAATCATCAATTCCACCTTCCAGATGGTATACATTTTTAAATCCGGCTTTTAGAAGCTGATCAGCAGCCTTGGCCGAGCGCCCCCCTACTTTACAGTAAACCATAATAGGCTTGTTCTTTGGCAGTTTGGCTATGTTGGCGCCAAAATCCTCTTTGAGAAAATCAATATGACTGGCATCGGATATCATACCCTGGTCCACTTCTGCCTGTGTGCGTACGTCCAATATGAGCGGATCCATTGCTGCTTCTGCGAGAGCAAAAGACTCCGCATCCAAAGCAATGACCGAGCTTTGATGCTCGTGAAAAGAGGATGTCTGCAGATTTTTGGCGGAGAAAGCCGGATTGATCCGGCTATAGGAATTGTCCGGAAACCTTACCTGATAAGCACCTTCCCACCTGGGGTCAGGAAGATAATAATCCGTGCTGATCAACTGTGCACCACTTTCAAATGCCTTTTCCATGCGCCGTGTGTCTTTCATCCGGGCCTCCCGTGTATCGGCATCTGCCCGGGTCCTAACCAGAAATCCCTTTTTGACCAAATCCCTTATCTGTGCCTCCTGCCCCACAGGATCGTTGAGAATAAAGATACCGGCCATGGGGTGATCTTCCGGAACCGTTACAAAAAACACAGCGCTTTCTCCCGCGGCCTGGCTGGAAAGATATGTCTTGGTTTTTTCCTCCTTCTCATCGAGTACCCAGACAAATTTGCCCTTGGCCGCCTCCAGATCCGGCCATCCTTTCTCGGTTAATGCCTCTTTCAGGCTGCGCTGAGTTCCGGAAATATCCACGGGTCTGATCAGCTTTTCGGCTCCAAGTTTTGCCATGATCACCTGATCCAGCAAGCGAAAGGCTTGCTCGTCAAAAGCCAGTGCTTCTGCGAAGCCCCGTTGGGGGTAATTCTGATCCTTGGCATTCAAGGTGATGAAGACAGGAAGATGATTGGGATGTAAATCCGACCAGTTTTTGAGTTCTTCAAGATAATCTGTCAATAAGGGATGGTGACTACTGTAGTCAATGTCCTGTACGTGAAAAACCTTAAATCCGGGCTCATCAAACCCTTCAGGCAACTTTTCACCGGTAAGCTCAGCTCCCATGGGGCTACTGAACCGGCCACCTTCAGGATCATGATAGACATCCAGCTCCAAAAGGCGCAAGCCCAGGTCCAACTGTTGCCATATTCGTGGATGGCTGTAATCCAAACCAGCAGCCAGATCAGGGTTCTCCTTGCTGATCTGATCCATCACCTTATCGGGTACAGCTTGCTTGTAGCTGTTATGGCTACCGATCAGTTGGATGTGGTTGATCTGTAATGACACCGGATCGGCGGAAGGTTGCTGACCGCAAGCCCAGAATAACGAAAAAACGATAATAAGCAGCCCTCTACAATACATTTGCTCCATGGTATGTCATTTGTAAATATATCGAAACTTATTAAAAAATCAGCCCTTTGTAGAAAACTCCGCCCATAAAGGCAGATGGTCCGATATCCTCCAGGACATTTGAAAGGGAGATAATTTTCTGTGCTTCAACAGATGGGGTCCAAAATCGAATATTCCACCTGTCAGATATTTGATAGAAAGCCGGGGGATGTGCAGGTGATTTTCGAACCAGGCAATCTGTGAATAAAATTTGGTTTGGTTGTCGATAAGGGTTCTTCTCACATGCCAGAGATCCTCCGGTACAGTAAGGCCGGTAGAGACAAAAGCTTCGTAGCGCGGGTCGCCTAAACGGTCTATATTAAAGTCTCCCAATACTACCAGACTCTGATCAAAGGACTGCATACTGATGGCCCAGTCCTTCATCCATTCGGCTATGGCTTTCAGTTCGCTCTCCCTGTCGGAAAGCACTCTCCCATACAACACATGCATGCTCACCAGCACAAAAGTCTTGTCCTGGACTTTAAAACCTACCGCATAGGGTGTGCGGGCAAACTGCCTGGAAAAGGCTCCGGCTTTGATCCTGGCTATCTTTTCATTGGGTACCACCAGCTCGCAGGCCAGTCCGGAGAGCTTCACTTTTCTGGTGTCAAATAAAAAGCCAAGGCGCTCGCCATTACCCTCATTCCCGCCCGATACATCGGTAAGAATAAAACTCCAGTGGTTACCCAATACTTTCAGCATGTGTCGAAAGGCCTTGATATTTCCCTTAATTTCCTGAATGGCGACAATATCAAAGCGGGCAATAATCTGGGCTATGGAAAGTAGGGAATGCAAATCCCTTTTTGGAGAATCACCATCACCAGCCTCCCATTTTTCGGTAAGGTCAGCAAAAGTACGGATGTTCCATGTAGCGATGAGGATGTTGTGATCCAGCTTTTTAAAGGGCAGCTCCAGGTCCAGAACCTGATTTAAAGCCGAGATTTCCTGCGAAACTGCAGCAGGTGGCTCTTCTAAAATCTTCACTACTTTATGGCCCATAACAGGATAGAATGAGGGGTTCAGGTAAAAGTAAATCCGACTAAAAATAAGCTTTTCAGGCTGGATAAAAAAATAAAAGTGAAACTGAACCGTCTCTTGTCTGATAAAAGTTCCCTGGACATGAAAATATCAGAAATCTTCTTTCCTGCTACAACAGGAGCCATCGCAATGTGGCTATCAATAGCCCAACCAAACCGCCCACTACGGCACCGTTCAGACGAATGTACTGCAAGTCATTGCCAACTTTGTCCTTGATTTGCAGCATGATCCCTTTATCGTCCAACTTACCCAGACTACTTCTCACCATATTCCCCAATTCCGGATGATACTGATGCACCAATTGGCTCACGCTGGCTCTGATCCACTGGTCCAATTTCGCTCTGCTTTCCTCATCCTCTCTAAGTTCCTCCAGAAACCGGATCACCTGGTTTTGAATAAATTGCATGAGAGGACTATGTATGCCTGACAACTGGACAGCAATGCTATCCTTCCATTGACCCAACAATTCAGAAATGATCCCCCTGGTCTTGTCATTCAATATCCAATTTTGCTTCAGGCTATGCAGATAGGCCAGGGACCGGGCCTCTCCTGTTTCCAGGTTTGTGGCAAACTCCAGCAGATACTGGTCCATTTTCTGACGCAGCGGATGGTCGGGATCATCTTTGGTTTCGGCGACCAGGACCAGTGCCAGATCAAGAATTCTATCGGTAAGCAGGTCAGGGTCTATTCCGCCGGTTTGTTTGCCCAGCCAGACTGCAGACCGTTTCACCCAGTCCTTTTTGGCGTAGGCGTTCAGTGCTTCCTTCAATTTATCCAATACCAGCGTCCTGGTCTCAGGCTCTTGTATGGAAAGGGAAAACTGATGCAGCGCCATACTCATCAGTCCCTGGTGCCTCTTTTCAGAAATGGTTTCACGCAGCCATCGGCCCAATGGCCCCGCAATATCTACATGGTGTAGCCGGTCTTTCAGAAATTTCTGAATAATCACCGGCAACCTGGGATGGTCCATTTCTCCGGCAAAGCGCAGCAGAACAAGCCGGATAAAATCAAGCAATTTCCCGACATTCTCCTTTGTCTCCAGGGATTTCAGCAGGGAAGTTGCTATCTGAACATTCGCCAGCCTTTCGCGCAACACTTCCGGAGAAAGCCATTTGGTGGCCACCAACTCTACAATGCCTTCAGTCAGCTTTTCCCTGTTCTTTACAATGATATTGGTATGCTTTCGAACATAAGGAATGGGTATTTCATAAAACAGCGCACTCACCGCAAACCAATCTGCCAGGCCGCCAATGGTGCCGGCCTCGAAGCCGGTGGTCAATATCCGCCAAAACGGTCCTTCCACCCAGCCTAAATGTAAGGATGCCTCCAAAGATATGAAACCGGCTATTGCCAGGAGAAGTGAATAGATTCCTACGTTACTTTTCACACAAATAGGTAAATTTATTTGAACTCAAAAAAACCAAATGGAAGACGCTTCGCTTTTTGTTCCTGTCAGCTTACGCCAGAGATAAAGGTAGCCTACATCTTTTTAAAAGAAAACTTTCCAGGTGTACCCCAGCATCCTTTTTCTTCATAACCAGCACCGGTCCCTGGCTTTCTTTTGGCTTTAGCCCAAAATATGCAGTGCCAACCTGTTTTGAGCAAATGCCGCTACAACTCCAGTCGCAAGCTTACTTGTTGGCAGGCCTGGACTGAATTTCCTACCGTTTACACCCTCCCTGAAAACCGAGACTGACGATTCAGGTTTCTGACAGATACCGGTCAACCGGTAGGTAGGCCAATTCCATTGCTCTCCGTTATATACAGATGCCCACAGAAATGGGTAGAAAGATATAGATAAGCCATTTAATTTCTCTAATTTTACTGTCAGTAGGGAAGCGATATAAGGGTACATTTTTTTACCTGAATGGAGCAGCATCTATTTTTAAAATAGGACAAGCGCTACGAACAAAAGAGCTGATGAATAAAAGCCCCCAAAGATAATCATGTGGGAACAGTATCGAAAGTTTATTCTAAAAACCTGTCTTGACCCATACCAGCCCTCAGGGACCTTGAGTTATTGGAGAGATTACCTATTCGTTTCGGCACTCGTCTTTGTCCTGCCACTGTGTACCATTGCGGTTATTCCCGGACTCTATCTCTCCTATAAATCTGCTTTTTGGGCGCTCATGCTTTTTGATGGATTGGCCTTCTTCGGTCTTATGCTGATTGCAATCGTCCCGGGCATACCATTGCCTGTCAGAAAGTGGATTTTTATCGGGATCACCTATCTGGCTGGTATTTTTCTGATTTACTTTCTGGGTAATTTCGGCCCAGGTTTGCTGTACCTGCTTTCGGTTTCGATATTCATGTTGCTGGTATTGCCTGACAAGTATGCCTTCCTGAGTTTTGCCCTGAATCTGGCGTCCTGTGTATTCTTTGGATGGATGATTTATCAGACAGATCTCCAGCAGAATTATTTCTCGTCCACCGTCGATCTCCAATCCTGGATCGCCATAAGCGCAAACCTCATTTTTTTAAGTGCCATGTTTTCTATTTTGATACCTAAGCTTTTCAAAGGCCTGCGGGAAAGTCTGGAGGAGCAAAAATCATTGGAAAAAGCGCTCACCCGGCAAAAGGAAAAATTGAAGGAATCTCTGGCAGATACTGAGGTAAAAAATAAGGAGCTGGAACATTTTACCTATGTGGCTTCGCACGATCTACAGGAGCCGTTGAGAATGGTGACCGGCTTTCTTCAGTTATTGGAGCAGAAGTATACCCACCTGCTGGACCAGAAAGGCAAGACTTACATCAAATTCGCAGTAGATGGAGCGCACCGCATGCGCCGTCTGATCCTGGACCTCCTGGCCTACTCCAGAATTGAGAAAACCGGTAACGAGCATGAAACGGTAGATTTTAACCAACTCCTGGCTGAAATCAAACTTACCTTTGAGCCGGAAATAAAAAAACTAAAAGCTGAAGTCACCGGCGACTCATTGCCGGTGGTTCGGGGACCTTCCAGCTTCTATTTCTTATTGCTGCAAAACCTTATCGGCAATGCATTGAAGTATACAAAACCCGGCGTTCCTCCCCAGATTCACCTTGGCGTAGAGGACTGCCAGCGGGAATGGCAGTTCCATTTGAAAGACAATGGTATCGGAATCGATCCGGCTTATTTTGAAAAAATCTTCGTCTTGTTCCAGCGCTTGCATCATCGCGAGGCTTATGAAGGTACCGGGATAGGGCTGGCGATAGTCAAAAAAATTGTTACTAACCTGGGTGGCAGTATTTGGGTAGCGTCAAATCCCGGTGATGGGACCGTATTTTATTTCACCTTGCCCAAAAACGATTCGCCGGAAGAAGGTCAGCCCTTGTTGCGCACATAGATCAACTTGTACTTGCCCTTTTGGTTTTCCCGCTGGTCGATTTCGAATTTACTGATAGAGTTGATCAGGGGCGTTAATTTTTGAAAACCATAATTCCTCGAATCAAAATTAGGTTGCTTTTTCTGCAAAAGGTTGCCTACATCGCCCATAAATGCCCAACCATCGTCGTCCGCCAGGTCAGATATGGTTGAAGCGATCAGCCGTATTAGCTTGGGATTAATTTTATCGACCTGCGGCCTCTCTTTCCGAACCTCCTTGCTGTCATCTGTACCATCAGCATCTTTTTGCAGGATTTCCAGGTAGATAAACTTGTCGCAGGCTACGATAAAGGGGTCCGGAGTTTTCTTCTCTCCCATTCCGATGACCAGCAAGCCAGCCTCCCGAAGGCGGGTAGCCAGTTTGGTGAAATCACTATCACTGGAAACCAGGCAAAATCCATTTACCTTTTCGGCGTAGAGTATATCCATGGCGTCTATGATCATGGCAGAGTCGGTGGCATTCTTGCCTGAGGTATAGCCATATTGCTGAATGGGATTGATTGCGTTTTCGAGCAATACATTTTTCCATTTCCCCAACTGCGGCCGGGTCCAGTCTCCGTAAATTCGCTTAATGGTAGGGTTTCCATATTTGGCTACTTCCTCCATCATTTCCTTCACCTGATTGGATGGTACGTTGTCTGCGTCTATAAGCACAGCAATTTTTAGGTCGGCTTGCATACGTATTTATTAAATGCCAAAAATCCTTCGCTGCGCAAAAGTACGATACTTTTCAGCAAACTACTGCATTATTTGACAATCAATACCGGAAGATGCTTATCTGAGGCGATCAGTCTTTCTGCTACCGAGCCGATCAGCAATGTGTCATCATCTGTTTTTCCTTTGTTACCTATTACAATCAGGTCTGCCCCCTTGCGGATAGAATAATCATAAATGCTCCTGCTCACCGGTACGTCCTCTCCTTTGATCAGCTCAAGATCTTCTTCCAGCCCCACTTTCTTTTTAAGCTTGGCATAATTCGAAATGGCCTTTTTTTCAAGTGCTTCCTGAAATTCGGAGGGTTTGCGTATGTATGGAAAGTATTGCATGCCTACTTTTAACACATGCAGAGGTAGAATCACGGCCCCGGTATGCCTGGAAAGAATTTTGGCCATTGACGCCAGGTCTTCGGAGTAATCCGAAAAATCAAGTGGTAAAACAATCTTTTGTATAGACGCTTTTGAGGTCTCCGGAATGAAAAGGGTATGGGAGGAAGTAAGCCGAACCACCTTGCTACTAAAAATACCGGTACCCCCATGGATCGATTTCTTCGCCAGCAGTACCAGATCAAATTTCTGCCCGTCTACCCATTCTACCAATTGATCCAATTGCCCGCCAGAGTAGACCTTTACCTTGATACTGCTTTTTCTCTCGTTGAAAACCGTTTCTACTTTTTCCATGGCTTCCTCTTCCAGGATTTCATTCAGCGATTTATCCAGATAGGGTAACATGTCACCGATTTCCTTGGAGACCTCTTCCAGGGCTACAAAATGGATCAGGGTAAGTTCTTTAAAATCAAACTTTTCGTCCAGTTTCTGAATGTAGTGCAAAAGCAATTCGTCCAGGTCGGACAGATCTATAAACAGGCCTATCTTTTTTAGCTCTTTCATGATTTTTTTTCTTTTTCCAGTTTTTTCATAATCACATCTGACAATCGTTTTTCGTAAGATTTACGATCCAGTTCTTTATCATATTGGCTGAGACGGGCATACTCCTGCTGCAATCCCTTTTGCAGAGAATAGCACATCACTACCAATATTACCAGAAATGGCAAGCCGGTGGTGATGGCAGCGGTCTGCAAGGCTGTCAAGCCTCCACCGATCAATAAAACGGCCGCCACCGCACCTTCGGTCGTGGCCCAGAACACCCGCTGTCCTACCGGAGCATCCAGCTTCCCTCCTGCAGTAATGCTATCGATCACCAGGGAGCCGGAATCAGAAGAGGTCACAAAGAAACTGGTCACCAACAGGATCCCGATGATGGATCCGATACCGCTAAAGGGGAAATTTTCAAGAAATACAAACAAGGCAAGGGAAACATCCTCGGTGATGGTCTCTGAGAGTACGTGGCTGCCGCTGGCCAGTCCTTCCTGCATGTCCAGAAAGATAGCGGAACCACCCAGAGCGGTAAGCCACAGGAAGGTCAGCAAGGTAGGTACCAGTAAAACTCCAAAAATAAATTCCTGAATGGTACGTCCCCGCGAGACGCGCGCAATAAACATCCCGACAAATGGGGACCATGAAATCCACCAGGCCCAATAAAAAACGGTCCAGTCGCCCTGCCAGCCATTATCCCGGTAAGCTTCTGTCCAGGTTGAAACCTCTATGATACTGGTGAGGTAGTTTCCCATGTTCTGGACAAAACTGCGAAAGATAAATAAGGTGGGGCCCACGATAAGCACAAAAATCAATAAAATCGCGGCGATTCTCACATTCCATTGACTGAGGAATTTGACTCCCTTATCAATGCCTGAAATCACAGAAATGGTAGCAATCAATGTGATACCGGTGATCAGTAATACCTGTACGGTTACGGTGTTTGGAATTCCAAAAAGGTAAAAAAGGCCGCCACTCACCTGTTGCACCCCCAGCCCCAGGGAAGTAGCGAGGCCAAACAGGGTCGCCAGCACGGCGAGAACATCGATGACATTGCCCATCCAGCCATTCATCCGTTCTCCAAGTAAAGGATAGAAAACCGAACGAATGGTAAGGGGAAGCTTGCGGTTATAGGTAAAGAATGCCAGAGACAGCCCTACCACAGCATAAATGGCCCAGGCGTGAAAACCCCAGTGCAGAAAGGTAAGGTTCATTGCTCTTTCTCCGGCTTCCAGAGTAAATGCATCCCCGTAAGGTGGAACAGCATAGTGGTAAACCGGCTCGGCTACCCCCCAGAACAAAAGCCCTATGCCCATACCGGCACTGAACAGCATCGCAAACCAGGCGCCTGTAGAAAATTCCGGTTGGGCCTCCTTGCCCCCCAGACGAATGGCACCATACTTACTGAATCCGAGAAAAAAGCAAAAGATGATAAAGGTATTGACCGCAATGATAAACAACCAACCGGTTTTGTCGGTGATGAAAGTTTTCATATCGGTAAAAACCAGGGCCATAGGTTCGCCGACCCACAAAGTAACGCCAATAAACAGGACGATTAAGGCTACTGAGGGCCAAAATACGGGTGCATGGATGTCAAAGTACTTGTTTTTCATATAACTGTATTTTTAGAAATAATAACCAATATTGATATTCAATCGTGTATTCCATCCAGGATCGGTGGCAGTAGGGTTGAGGGCAGAGACCGGCTGCCGGTAATCTAATCCTCGGCCTGTACCCAGAGCATTGCCACCAAAAGCGTTGGTCAGCCAGGGGTGGTTGTAGCCCATCGCCACATCAAAATAGGCATACACCTGGCCTGCCGAGACCAGTGCTCCAAAGACATTCTGCTGTGATTTCCGGTATCGCCCGGTAGATCCCGCAGGAGCAGCAGTAAATTTTTGCATAAGCGTAAAGTCGTTGTACAACTGCACCTGGCTTACCGGGCCCCATTTGAGAGGAATATCATAAGCCAGGCCCAGCACATATAGTGCTGCGCTGTTAGCTACATCATAGGTTCCAAAGCCATAGGCGCCCATCTGAACCACGTCCAGCACCTCTCCCGAATCGTTTCGGACATCGTTATATGTATAATATATCGCTTCTGCCTTTAAATTCCATGGCCCCCAGTTTCCATCGTGGTGAATGGCTGCGGACCAATGGGATCCTGAATGACTGGTTTGCATGTTATACAACTCATGCCACTGCAGGGAAAGGCCGGTTTCATGTGCAGACCAATTTTTCGCCAGCCGGATATTGACCTGATGCCTTTCTATATTTGAATTTCCGGGAACAGGTACCACATCGTAGGAGTATCTGGCCGTAGAAAACGCGCCGAAGGTAGCCTCATTCGTTCCTCTGGGTTCTGACAATAGAAAATAAGCACCGTCAACTTGCCATGTGTCGGCCTCATGAGACAGGTGAAAGCCCATTTGATGGTCGTCTTCCAGGCCCAGGTAGTAGGGCAACTGAAACCACCAACTGTGTGAGGCATAGGGCAATAATCCAAATGGCACCTGGGTAATGCCCATTTTCAAATGAGTACCTGGCGTAAATTGATAGCCGAGCCAGCCGTACTTTAAAAAATGCGTATTGAAAGTCGGGTAGAATCGGTATTCGAAAGAAAGCTGAATGCCCTCACTGTACGCATCTACATTTAGCCTCCAGGTATCCCAGGTCCATTCATTCCTCAAAAATGTACCTAACGGAAAAGTCTGCCCCTCATAATGTGTATACAGATTGTTTAATCGGAAAGCTCCTCCTACTTTCAGCCAGGTAGTGTCCCTTTTTAGGGCATCTTCCTGATGCTGCAGGAGTTCAAGAGTACTTTTTTCATTTCCGTAATCATGTCCCAAATGTAGGGGAACAGTATTCCCCTTTCTCTGCAAAGAATCTTCACCTCCAAGTGTATTTGCTGCGTTAAAAAGAAGTAAAAAAATGATCAGACTGTATCTCATCCGTTGGCTTTTGGTTCCTTTCAAATTTTAAATTATCAAAATTTAAAGGGAATTAAAACTTTTATGACCATTCATTTATCTTAAAATCGACATTAACCCGCATTTTCACCACCCATCATTTATAGTTGAACGAAGATTATAAAAGAAACATTAGTCCATAACATCTTTGAGATAAAAATGAATGTGATCATTCAGGTGACGTACAGCCTATACCAGTAAAATAATCGCGACGGAATCGCAATTGAAAAATGAATTGGTTTCATGATAGGATTGGATGAGGTGCTGAAATGAAATTCAAAAATAAAAATCTAAAAAGAGCCAAAACTGTGCTTTCTTAAAAGCTTTTTTCAATAAATGCCTTCAGTTTTAATGAAGCGTCCAGCAGGTTAAGTCCAATCCAACCATGGCCTTCGTTGGGATAAAAATGAAATTCATGGCTTACCTGCAGTTCTTCCAGTCTTTGTTTGAGGGAAATCCCCTGACTGTTTGGGATTAGGGGATCCTGTCCCCCATAAAACAGGATGGTGGAAGGGGCATCGTCTTGAAGCTGAAAAAGGGGACTTGCGGAGCGGAGCGTTGCTTCATCCGATCCAAACAAATCGAGCATTTCGCGGAGATCTGCGTTTTGGGTATTCATATACGCTTCGTCCAGGAGGTTTGTAGGACCCACAATGCTGCAAACCATTTGCACCTGATCTGCTTCATCCCGGGTATAACTCCACAGCAGTGCCAGATGTCCTCCTGCACTTACTCCTACAAAGCCCAGTCTCTCTCCAATCTGATACTCCTCCCGGCTGCTTTGCAAGTGTCCGACCAATGCAGAAATATCTTCCATCTGCATGGGGTAGGGAGACTGGTCGTGATCCGCCAATCGGTAATTCATATTTACCACCGCAAATTGTGGCAACTGCTCCCGCAAAAAATCCCGGAAAGAATTCATTTCCGATTTATTTCCTTCCATCCATCCGCCGCCATGGAGCAAAATGAGGGTTGCGGTATTTTCATTTCTATTTGCAGGCAGATATAGGTCATACACCTGCCGCTCCTGATCACCATAACTTACATTGCTAATGGCTTTAAATTCAGGTCCTGTTTGTTGTGGTGGCTCCTCCTGCGGCACACAGGAGATCAGCGATAAATTGCACCAAATAAAAAAATGACTGAGTTGCTTCATTACTCCAATAGTTTCTTATGTCATAAAAACCAAATGTTGCGGAAATTTAAAAATATCTCTTTTATTATTTTTATAATTTTAAATATAATTTTTTGAATACATCAATTCGCTGCAAACACCAGGAAAAAGGATTTTGATGCTGGAGGTTCCCCCTGGGGAGCTAAGCAACGATCATGGTGATGAGCTAAAACCACGGGAAACCCCCTGTATGACCTGATGGACAAATATCAGTTTTGATTTTACCTTGCTGCTGATTACGAAGGGGTATATGTCCTGGAGCCCCATGCTCCTGTTTACACTATTCAACGCCAGAGAGAGCGGAATCCATTGATCCATTATTTGTTCAAAATCCGGGCATTCGTAGGCATCTGTATCGATGGAACTTGACATATAAGGCATGCCGGTGCCTAGTCTGGGGTTCATAGTGAGGCCGAAGGAGAAGGCCGTTTCCAGCGTATCGACAATATGGAGGTAATGGGCCCACGTTTCTGCCCAGTCCTCCCAGGGGTGGGCACTGGCATAGGCGGATATATATTTTTCCTCCCATTCCCTGTTGGCAGACTTTTGGTAATGTTTTTCCAGCGCCTGCTGATAAGATGCCCGCTCATCCCCAAATATCTCTCTGAATACCGGCAAATGGGTTGATCCAGCAATCAGGATATCCCAATAATAATGGCCAATTTCATGTCGGAAATGCCCCAGCACCGTGCGGTAAACCTCGTCCATCTGCTTTTTTGCCATGGCCCTTTCCACATCATCTGCCTCTGCAATATTCATCGTGATAGTCCCGGAAGCATGTCCTGTCATTACCGCTTCATTTTCCTGCGCAGCCTTAAATTCAAATCCCAGACCAGTCTCAGGGTTCCGTGCCTTTGAAACAAAGGGCAAATTCCACCGCAGAATTGCATAGAGGAGCCTGTGTTTAGCATTTTCTATGGTCTGCCATCTTTTTTTGTAGGCTGGGTTTGAAAGGTCCGGAATGATCTGATTGAGAACACAAGCCTTACAATAACGGTCAGTGGAAGCCATTGGAATCAACCAATTACAACCCTCATGTTGTCGATTCAGACAATAACGAAAAGGATTACCTGCTGCATCGATCAATGGAGCATCATTTCCCTGTTCAAAAAAGGCCATCAAATCTAATTTTTCCGGGTCAAATCCCAACAGCGTACCGCAGTGGCTGCATTTAGTGTTCTCAAAATACGCTGGCTTCAGGCAATGCTTGCATTGGAAAAGTTTCATGGGTCAGGTTTGATAAATCACAAGCAATTTTTGAACCACAAATTTATTTTTTTATAAGGCTGTGCAGCCCATATTCAGGTGAATTCAGAAATCCTTTAGCCAATCTGTAGAAAGAAGACAATACCTCCAAACCGATAAGATCATTCAATTCGGAAAACAGGCTGAAGCAGATCTCGTTAAAAACGCAGGCAATTACTAAATTGACCCTGGCATTTTCTCCCGATTTGCAAAATTCACCTCCACAAAAAAATATCAAATACGCATTTTTATTTCAGATCAAGCTATATATGATTAGCAGACATTACAGTTTTGGGCAAGAGCTCTCTTTTCTCCCTAGTTTAAAATAAGCAGCTCTTTTACGGAGATTTTTCTGCCCATTATGCTGACCTCATCACCGGGCCGGAAAACCCGGGTTTCTGTGTAAGCATCGCCTTGAGGTTCGGAAAAAAATTCAATTTGATTATTGTCGAGATCAATTATCCAGCATTCCCGAATACCATGTGTAGCATAAAGGGCAGCTTTTACTTCCCTGTCAAACCTGATGGAAGAGCCTGCCACTTCAAAAAGGGCAAGCACATCGGCAGGTCCCGGATGTGCCGAAGCGTAATCATCGGCTTTGTATTTCAACAGGGAAATATCCGGCTCAGGTTCATTGTTCATATCAAACCTGATGGGATTTTGAACTCTGATATTTATTTGGTCCGGCAATAATTGATTTAGCGTTCTGGCTAACCTATCAACTATCGCTGCATGTCTGCTTCCAATCGGGCTCATTTGAAAAATTTCTCCATGAATCAGTTCTACATGGTCATCCGGTTTTAGAATCCCTACTTCGGCCATTTTATAATATTCATCCACATTAATCAAGCGTTTCACTACTTCAGTTTCCATGGTATTCAACGTTTTACCTTGTTAAAGTTAGCCAATTAAAGGGCTATAAGCAATAATTAAAATTTTGAGTCCTGAAATCCTGTAACTCACTACGCTCAAAATCCGTCCCATCACAATATTGAAAAGGGAATCACCTTTCATTTTAAGAGATTGCCACCAGGCAATGTGGTTTTTTTATTTGAAAGATTTTTTACCGGTATATTGGGTAATTTCAATACTTTAATCCCTGCAAATATTCAATTGACCTGGGAACTTGCTGATAATAAACCGGACTTTCGTCCTCGATATAATAATGCTCAATCCCGGCTACTTTTGCGGCTTTTAAGATAGCCGGCAGATCCAGTTGCCCGGTACCTAATACCACGTCGTTTTCCTTGGGCGTACCGCCAGACATGTTTCCTTCCACGCCTTTTTTTAGGTCTTTCAGGTGCATCAGTTTAAAGCGGTCGGGATATTTATCGATTAAAGCTGCCGGGTCCTCGCCAGGAAAAAAGGTCCAGAGTATATCTATTTCATAGCTTACATACTCCGGATTGGTCTCCTCCATCATATAGTCAAATAGGGTTCCATTTTCATAGGGGTAAAATTCGTAGCCATGGTTATGGTAGCAAAAGGTGAGCCCATGCTCTTCCTTCAGGATTTTTCCGGCCTTATTGAAATCTGCAATGGCCCTTTGGGCATCTGCCAGATCGAAAGGGGCCGCGTGGGGAATCCAGGCTACCCTGACGTATTTAGCACCCAGGGTTTTGGCATTTGCAGCTACCTCCTCCGTCTTATTGACCAGATCAGGATAACCTACACCGAAGGAAGAACAAAACATGTCACGTTCATCGAGCATTTTTCTGATTTCCGCTGCAGTAGCCCCAAAAAGGTTGGAAAATTCCATATCCTTGATCCCCATGGCTTGCAGGGTGTCCAGAGTGGCAGCCACATCCTTGGAGAAGCTATCCCGGTAAGTATAGGAAACCATGCCGGGCATTTCTTCGAAAATGGGCCTACTGCTTTGAGCCAGGAGGCTGCCGGCACTGATTGACAGCAATATGAGGAGGAAGTTCAGTTCTTTCATCGTCGTTGATATTGTGTTTCGGTAATTTTTACCCCAATTTAAAGAATTTATCCGGTTTTGAATTTATCGGAACCACTTTCTCATCCCCAGGAAATGGAAGTCTCCTCAACACGCCGGATAAATATTCGGGTGATATCCCACCTGTGCTTAGTGGTAATCACCGCATTGCTCAACGATTCGGAACGCACCTTTGCCTGCAACACCTTGTCACCAGATAGTAGCCAAACACTTTGGATGCTCATTCCTGCAAGCACCCCTGGACCGATACTTTCTCTATAAGGGCTTCTATTTAAAAAAGCCGGTGTTGGGCATCCTGGCCCGGGTGGTGGCTACTATTCCATTTACAACGAGCTGCACCAGCCGAAAATACCGGCTTAAGATGACGGTACTGCTGCGCTCCACAATTCTTAGATATTGACCTGATTATCCGTACCCTCAAGAACGACATGTGCATGACCGGCTGCAAAGAGGTCCAATGGACTGGTAGTGGGATCTGCTGTTGGCTGTATCAAAGTTCGAAACTAGCCTACCATCTGCCTTACTTTTATGTTGGTTTTCAGACTATTTGTAGCCATGCCATCATTGACTGTTGGGATATCGAATCACTTCAACATCATTTTCCTGAGTGGACCCGGGGGTACTTCTGCCCTCAGTGATAAGTCTTTCCAACAGTTCTGCCATCTGTTTTACCCGGCCGGGTTCCTGGCCGGCCAGATTTTGAGTTTCACCGGGGTCTGCAGCAAGGTTGTAGAGTTGCACGGGCAATTCGCTTTCTCCAGGCGTCCAGCCACCTGAACCTGGACCTGCGATGTATTTCCAGTCACCCTGGCGCAAACCGGGCAGGCCGGTTATCGAGGTACTCACTGCATCTTGGCGTACCGACTGATTACCACCCTTTAGCAAAGGAAGCAGACTGAAGCTATCTTCACCTGCGTTGTCAGGAATCTCGGCTCCCAGAATCTCAGCTATAGTCGCCATTAGGTCTGCCTGATGAACCAGCCCGGCACAGGAACTACCGGCTTGCACTTTCCCAGGCCACCTGACAATAAAAGGGACACGGTGCCCTCCTTCCCATACATCCGATTTATAGCCCCGAAAAGGACCGCTGGGGTAGTGGCCTTTCTCCTCCATGGCAGCAACAGGAGGATGATTCTGATCCCATGGCCATCCTTTTATGCTCAGGTCATTGGCTTCCTCCTGGGTGGTATTACCCACATAAGGTGCACAACCGTTGTCACTGGTGAAGACCACCAGGGTATTTTCCACTACCCCGCTTTTTTCAAGGGCTTCGAGCACCCTTCCGACGAGCGCATCAGTCTCCATGACCATATCTGCATAAAGTGACAGGTTGCTTTTACCCAACCATTGATCATTTACCGATAGTGGTGTATGGGGTGAGGTCAACGACAAATAAAGCAAAAAGGGACGGGCAGATTTTGCCTCGCGTTCAATATAGGCCGTCGATCTGGCAGCCAATGTAGGCAGAATATCTTCCAGTGCCCAGTGTTCCCTGGAAGGGCCCTGAAGACTGGCCTGGTTCCGACCAAATAGCCGGGCTGCTCCGAACTCCGCGGGTATACCCACTGTCCTGTCATTTTCTATGAAACAAAAAGGGGGATGGTTGGGGACATCTGTACCAAAGTATTCATCGAAGCCAACAGCTGTCGGCCCCCCTGGAATGGGTAGAGAAAAGGCCTCTTGCCAGGCTTTGCGTTGCTCCTCAGAGGCCTCAACATCTTTCTTCTCCGGACGAAATAAATTCATCTGCTCATCCGGAATGGGCCAGTCCCAGCCCAAATGCCATTTGCCAATGCAGGCCGTTTGGTATTCATGCTGTTTTACCAGACTGGCTATGGTTAACCTATCCTGGTTGATCAGTGGCTTGCCGTACAGCCCTACAATTCCCTTTTGCAGTCTGCTGCGCCAGTGATACCTACCGGTGAGCAGGGTATACCGCGAAGGAGAACATACTCCTGATGAAGAATGAGCATCTGTAAAAGACATTCCTTCTGAAGCCAATCGGTCAATATGAGGGGTAGAAATTTTTCCCCTCGCAGGATTATAGGATTGAACATCACCATAGCCCAGATCATCAGCATAAATAATTACTAGATTGGGAAGTTGGTTATCTTTATTTTCCAGGTTGCAAGACAAAAAACCTGTGGCCGCGAAAAGAAATAAAGCGAAGATACTTTTTTCTAACATTTTTGAGTTCTTAACTGGTTATCATGTTATATAAAACCACTTGCCTGCCAATCAGATCAATCCCCCATCCAATGGAGTTGCTTCCAGGTTTCCGGTCCATCGTTTTTCTGAAGTGCTCCCGGAGTACTTCTGCCATTTTGTATATAAGCAGTAAGAAGGGACTTCAATTCTTCCACTTTGTCAGGATGGTTCTTAATTAAATTTTGCTCTTCTCCCGGATCAGTGTCAAGATTATACAACTGCATGGATGGTAGCCCTTCTAATTCTTCAGGGGTTCTCGGAAAACTCCAACCACCGGATCCCGGGCATAATATAAGTTTCCATTCGGCTTTTCGGATGGCAAAACTTCCATCTATGGAATGATGTACAGTTGCTTCTCTCAATGGTAGGCGTGCATCAGTACTGGTCAATAGTGGTAAAAAACTAAAGCTGTCTTCTCCTGCCTGGTCTGGTAATTTGTAATTAACAAGGTCTGCAACCGTTGCCATCAAGTCGGTGGTACATATGGTAGCGGATGTGGTTTGGGCTTTTTGAGTTTTTTCAGGCCAATGTACAATGAAAGGGACCCGGTGCCCTCCTTCGTATATATCAGCTTTGTGGCCACGATAGATGTAGCTTGGATCATGGTTGACCTTTTCAAGTTCCGGGAAACTGGCTTTCGGGGAACAGCCGTTGTCGCTGGTAAATATAAGAATTGTGTTGTCCAGTTCTCCCTGCTCTTCCAACGCCTGCATTATCTGACCCAAGACATCGTCTACCTGTAACATAAAATCTCCATACATATTGGTATTACTTTTTCCCATAAATTCGGTTGTAGGCAATATAGGAGTATGTGGGGCAGGAAGGGCAAAATACAGGAAAAACGGTTCAGGGGCATTGGACTGGGTTTGGATATATTCCACTGCTTTTTGGGTAAGGTGGGGCAATACCTGCACATGGTCAAAATTACTCCCGGTTGGGCCTTCTCTCCAAAACCCTTTATCGTCAACATTGACAGTAACCCTATCCGGAACAGCGGTAATTCTGCTGTCTTCTACATATACATAGGGAGGCATATCCAATGACCCGCTAAACCCATAAGAGTAAGTAAACCCAAGATCTTTTGGACCATTTTTTATGGGTTTCGTGTAATCAACTTCAAAGTTATTGGCCAGGTTATCAATATTGCTGGTATTTTCCTCAAAAGCCCAATCCCATCCCAGATGCCATTTCCCCACAAAAGCCGTATGGTACCCTTTTTCTTGAAGCAACTTTCCCACGGTAAGTCTGTCATTGGGTATGAGTGGTTTGGAATAACCTCCCAAAACACCGCTTTTTAAGGTCGATCGCCAGTTGTATCTGCCGGTAATGATTCCATATCTGGTAGGGGTGCAAACCGCAGAACTGGTATGTGCATCGGTAAATTTCAATCCACCATTAATCAACCGATCAATGTTTTTTGTATGGATTTTTGAATCGGGATTATACCCAGAAACATCCCCGATTCCCAGGTCATCGGCTAATATGTATACGATATTGGGATGATCTCTCGAATTGGAAGTTTGGGCACGGGTCTGAAAAGAAACAACCAATAAAACAAATAAAAACAAAGTTTGGGGTTTTTCTATTATATGCATAGTTGATTAATTTAGTTTTAAGATTGTTGTTTTTAATTTTCCAGTCATTTCCTTTGGGATAGCAGGATATCCAATTAATTGGATTTTTTGGATTTTAATGGGACACATGATCCATAAACAACACCCAAATAAACGCGAACGGAAACATTGATTTTATTTTATACATTTTTTACGATCAGGGTTAAATTTTTCCTGATATAAAGGCATAGGTGAATCGTGGATATCATTCAACATAAATGATGGAATCAAACCACTCTCCAATCAGCTCCCCATTTAAGGTGAGATCAAAACTTATTATTCCGACCCCGGTTGCAGCTGCTTCCGTTGCCTCAAGTTCAACCGGAAAAGATTTATTTCCTGGGTCGGAAATTTTTACCTCAATTACCTCAGGATCTGAAATGATTCCTTTTGGTGTCCTGATGTGCACCTTATAGATTTGGTCCTGCTCCACAAAATTTCGGATGACCACATTAACTCTTCCTGGTTTTCCATTGGTCAGTCTTTTCCTGTATGGTTCAGCTTTCACCCAAAAAGGGTCAAACCAAAACCGATAATCGGGGAAATTACTCAGGCTTTGAAAGGCTTCCCGTAACTCATAGGACCATTGTCGGTATCTCTCTATTAAATCCCGGGGATGGTCGATTACCACCGAATGTCCCCCAACAATCCGGTCGGGATTAAGTTTTGCTAAATATTCTGCTCCATGAATATATCCTTCTTCTAAAACGGTACTGTTATGGGCCACAACAGCAGGATTTCCCCTGTTATTGGGGGCAGGACGGATATTGTCCCCGGTGAAAGCCACAAGTTTGCCATCAATCATACCTTGAAGGCACATGGCAAACTCAGTTTGTCCGGGCATCCAATCAACGGTAAAAGTAAATTCCTCCCATTCAAAGGTTTCTCCGTCTTTAAACTCCCGATCAACCTCTAACGAATGAAAACCTTTATTATATCCCGGAATCATTGCTGAATAATTAAAATCAAGCGGTCTTTCGATTTGAGGTACCATCCGATCCAGTGCCCAAACCTCTGCTCCATACTTTTCTTTTAAAAATGGTACCTGCAGAAAATGGTCTCCGTGCATATGGGAAATCAAAACGGCGTCAATTTTTTTTAATCCCAACTTCTCCTCCATCTGCCGAATTGCAGTTTCTAATAAACCTTCGTCGATCAATCCGCAATCGACGACCAATGCCCTTCCGCTATCAGCAATGATGATCGTGAAATTGGGGAAGAAGTTGGCATGCCCCTTGAATTTATACACATGCGGGGACACTTGATTCACATAAGGAATGATAGTAGGGACAGACACCTCGTCCTCGATAGACGCTGCATAGGTAAATAACGGATATCCCTGAACCAATAAATCGGCCATATTGGCCAATTTTGCCTGGTAATCTTCTAATTGTCTCACTGGATCCTCCACTATCGCACCATGCGAAGGAAGTAATAAATGGGGGGTGAATTGTTTGACCATGGCCGCGGCATTGTGCAGCGCAAAAATTCCAGATGCAAAACCATAATCCCAATCAGTGTCGAAAAAATTATGCATGCGCCCCCCATCCAACATCAAATCACCGCTGAATACATTCCACCCTCTTTCCGTTTTGAGGAAATATGACATGGATCCGGGACTGTTCCCTTTGGTTTCCATACACCGAAACTCAAAATTGTGCCAGGTAAACGTATCCATTTTTGCAAAAGAACGATCCACCTGAATAGGGAATAATGCAGGCCTAACATAACTAGCGCCCACCACGGAAAAGGGATCACTATTGGACGGATCCATTTTTCTAAATGAAGTAGGTTTTTCGAAAAGCAGGCGTTCTTCTTCGGGAACCGCAACCTTTGCTTTCCATTTCTTTAAAAGGGGGTATCCCTGGCTCTGTTCTCGATGATGATGGGTAAACAGGACCCAATCTACTTTTTCTATCCCAATGTCACTTAAATGATCGAGTACAGATCCGTTTCCCAAATCAATTAATAAAGCCCTGTTATTATCCTTTATTACGTAAACATTACTGACATCCCTCCAGAGGTAAATATGGGTATCCAACTGCTCAAACTTGCCTACAAACTGCTCATTATGGTAATTTTGAGCTTTCAATCCTGTTAGAAAAGCAAGGAAAAGAAATATTTTAGATAATTGAAATAAAATGAATTTATTCATTTTCAGAGGCAATTTCAAAATTAAAGGGATTAGGTCAGGATCGTCTCTTCATTTAAACCAAATTCCCATTCTTCATAGGCTCTATTTAATTCTTGAAAAACATCGGGAAATTCTTCTTTTACATCAGTTGTTTCCTTAATATCTGTTGAGAGATTATATAATTTTGCCTCTCCATCTATTTTCACCAATTTCCAATTGCCTTTTCGAGCGGCAGCTTGATTTTTAAATCTCCAAAATACAGTCCTTTCCTCATTTTTTTGATCCGCTTTTTCCTGGGCAAAAATTCCGGAAAAATCCTTACCAGACAAATCCTTTGGTACCTCTAAACCCATCAGGCTGGTAATGGTGGGAAACAAATCCATGGACATTGCCAATTCTCCGGATTCTCCCGGACTTATTTTATCCTTCCAGTAGAAAATGGCTGGAACTCTATGTCCTCCCTCATATACCTGGCTTTTATATCCGCTAAAAGGAGCATTTGAACCTAAATTTCTGGTACCTCCATTGTCTGAACAGAATATAACAAGGGTGTTTTCCGCCAGACCGTTCTTTTCCAGGTAATCCAATACACCACCTACACTCCTGTCCAGCGCCTCTATCATTTCCTTGTAGGCGTTAACTTTGTCTTCCCGGCTTCCTTGAATAGGGAAATCACCACCTACCGTTCGGTCTGCCTTGTCATTTGGACCCTGGTAGGGAGAATGGGGTGCCCCATGCGCCAGATACAAAAAAAATGGATTATCCTTATTTCTTTCCTCCATGTACTCAAGTGCCTTACCTGTGATCAAATCGGTCAAATAGCCAGCTTCCTTTTGCAGTTTTTGATTATTCCACCAATCCTCGTATCCTTCCTGATCTATATGGCTGAAATAATCCACATTGCCACTTACAAATCCTACAAACTGGTCAAACCCTTGCACATTGGGACCAAATTCCGGCTTATAACCCAGATGCCATTTTCCAAAAAGCGCTGTAGCATACCCGGAGTCTTTTAGATACTCGGCTAAGGTAAATTTGTCCGGATCCATCCCACGGTCTCTGTGGCCCTTTGCCGTTATTACGCCTTCCACACCCGCCTCCTGTGGGTAAAGCCCCGTCATTAGTGAGGCACGGGTCGGACTACAAACGACCCCATTTGAATGGTAGTCGGTGAGCCTGGTACCAAAACGCGCCATACGGTCAATATTCGGTGTTTTTATTGTGGTATTCCCATAGCAACCGAGGTCATTATAGCCAAGATCATCTGCCATTATAAGGACTACATTCGGCAATGTACCTACTGGTTTGGTATTTACTGCATTATTGGGTTGGGAATTGCAGCCCCAACCCAATAATGCCAAAAGCCCCGTCACCAAAATGAGATTTTTCATATTACCTGTGATTAATATCCCGGGTTTTGTTCACCCAGTTGGGCGTTATTTACAAATTCTATAGAAGGGAGCGGGTAAAGAAAATATTCCTTTCCTGTAATTGGATGGTCCACCAAGCGCTGCTGAGGAAAATTAAGTCCGGTAAATTCCATTTGGTTTTGAATGACATCTCTAAGGATCCCATATCGGTTCAAATCAAAATACCTTTTGGTCTCGAAGGCGAGCTCTATTCTTCTTTCATCCCTCAATCTATCCCTAAAGGCTGCTTGATTGGGAAGGTCATCGCCGCTGAGAGCGGGAAGACCAGCATTGATCCTGATTTCATTAAGCAGCTCAAAAGCCTCTCCATCAGACTGGTAACCTATTTCATTCAAAGCCTCAGCTCGATTTAATAAAACTTCAGCATATCTGATCAAAGGAAAATTCCAGGTACTCAAGGATCTTGGGTCTTCCGTATTGTAATACTTATTGATATAATTGAGGCTCCCATCCGGCATGGAAGGATCTATAAAATTAGCCAAACCATAATCGTCAACGATTACATCTCTGCGCATATCCCCAACTTCGAATAATTGCATGATGCCGTTCCCCGAGGACAATCCTCCCCCTTCTCCATTCAGATTATCATCAGTTGGCAAAAGGAAAGCCAATCCACTGAGAAAATCAGGTGGAGCAAAGGCCACACTCTTGGAAGTAGTGGTCTGCCCGATTACCCCACCATACTGGACCTCAAAAAAAGAAGCTTCGCTATTTTCCTGCGATCCATTGAAATTATCCGCATAATTCTCTAACAAAGTGCCAGCCTCTATAAGGCTATTCGTAACCTGTGATGCTTCATTCCACTCTTCCAATTCCAAATGTACGGCAGAAAGAAGGGCTCTCGCCGAATGTACAGTTGGCCTGCCATTTTCCATTCCAATACCACCGGAATAATTTTCTGGTAAAAGGCTGATTGCATCATTTAAATCAGATTTAATTTGAGTATAAAGGGTCGATAAGCTTTCCCGGGGCAATTCAGCGTCCTCTCTCGTTTGGATCTCATTGATAATTAAGGGTACCTCCCCAAATAACCTGACCAAATTAAAATAATACAAGGCCCTCATGAATTTAGCCTGGCCTTCTACTGCATTCTCCATGACCGGACCTGAAAAATCCTCTACCCTGGATATATTATCCAGGACAGTATTGGCACGAGTAATTCCCGTATAGTGCAAACTCCAGGTTGTTTCAATATAGCCTAATGTTGGATCTACGTTAAAGATATCCGGCTCAGTTTCTTTTCTCCAGGTCCATCCATCATCACTAGCCAGATCAGTAAGTTGAAACATAACATTTTGGTACAAAGGATTTAAAGGCTGGTAAACTCCATTCACTGCGGTAATGATATTACTTTCGGTGGTAAATAGGTCGGCCATTGGAACAAGGCCCTCGGGTGCGGGTTCCAGAATAGATTCGCAACTCATGGTTAAAGCAGTTAATACTATTCCTATATTTTTAAGAAACTTATTGTTTTTCATCGTATTTTTAATTTCAATTTTATGAAAAATTAAAAAATTTAGAAAGTCATCTGAGCAGACAAGGATACCAATCTGGTTTGTGGATAAGGCGTATAATCTATTCCCGAAGATAACAAACTAGTCCTGCTGGACGCTTCCGGATCCAGTCCAGAATAATTGGTGAACATTAATAAATTGGTACCTGTCAACGTTAATTTGGTGCTTTGAATGGATTTTCCAACAAACCATTCCATGGGAAAATTATAGGATAAACTAAGATTTTTTAAGCGGATAAAATCTCCAGTTTCCAAAAACCGATCCGACACCATGGTCACCAGGGTCGTGGTATTACCTCCTTGTGAAGGCCTGGGAATTGTGCTACTCGGGTTTTCTGGTGTCCAGAAACCATTTACCTCGGCAAAATTCTGAACAAAAGGCACTCCCCGGGCCAACAGGTTTCTTGCAGTATTATAAACCTGGTATCCGCCGGCAAAATCAAAAAACACCGAAAGATTAAAATTCTTGTAATTGAAAGAGTTATCTATTCCTCCAAAATATTTTGGATGGGGATTTCCCACAAAGGTTTTATCGCCTGCATCAAATACTCCATTTCCGTTATTGTCCTTGTACCTGGGGTCACCAGGTACTGCACCAGACCAGCTTTGCGCCTCATCTTCTTCTCCCAATTGCCAGACTCCATCATATTGCCACATGTAAAAGGCCCCAACCGGATGCCCTGCTCTGGATAAATTGGCAGGTTGATTAGAAAGAGGTATATTTTGTCCGGGGATTTCCAGAGACTCTCCAATGGAGTTGGTACCAATATCCAATACTTCATTTTTATTAAAAGAAATGTTGAAATTGGTACTCCAGGCTATTGCTCCAACAGTGTTTCTGGAATTGACCGAAAATTCAAAACCGGAATTCAAAACCGAACCCAAATTCACAACAGGATCCTGTGAAACACCTGCCGTTAGAGGAATGGGTGTGGATACCAATAAATCCTGAGAAACCCGGTTATAATAATCCGTAGTAGCATAAATCCTACCCTCTAAGATGGAAATGTCAATTCCTGCATCAAATTGTTTGGTACTTTCCCATTGTAGAAATGGATTACCTATATTCTGTGGAGAATTTCCGATTACCAGACTGTTTCCGAATACGTAGGGAGTGGAGGCAGCCCGGGTAAGGAAAGCGAAGTTTCCTATTTCCTGATTACCGGTTAGTCCATAACTGGTCCTGATTTTCAGATCATCAATAAAACCGGAAGATTTAAGAAACTCTTCCTCTGATAGCCTCCACGCTATGGATCCGCTTGGAAATACTCCAAACCTTGTGGACGGACCAAATTTAGAGGAACCGTCCCTCCTAACCGTTCCAGTCAACAGTAATTTTTCGTCATAGGAATAGTTTGCTCTGAAAAAAGAGGATATTAGTCCGGAGCTTACCTTGGATCCGTTGGCATTAAAATTAATCTGATTGGAGAGTTGGTTTAGGGAGTTATTGACCGTTCCTGAACCAGTTATTGAACTATTATTGAAGATAAACTGCTGGGCAGAAAACCCAGCTAATAATTTGAAATCATGATTATCTATTCGTTTCTCATAATTGACAGTTGCATCTGAGACCCAATTGATCTCTTGTCTATTAGGTACCGTCACGCTTCCTTCCGGACGGGTAAACCTCCCGATTTGATAAACCGGCATATAAGTATAACCGCTGCCCAATATCACATCACCTCCAATATTGGCAGAAATGGTTAAATCATCCATTGGCTTGAAATCAAACTTTGTATTTCCCATCAACCGGGTTACGTCCTCCTCACGGGTAGGTAATAAAAGATCAATCAGAGGATTATCATTGGCACCAAAATAGGGTGCAGCGGTTGTGTTGACGGCGGTCAAATTTCCATTATCATCGTAAGCAGGGGTGTAGGAATGTTGATAGGCCAAACTTCGGTATCCTGTTGACCCCCAATTGTCGTTGTTCTGAACATTTTGTTTCTGATGGCTTCCTGTCAGATTGGTAGAAACCTTCAACCATTTATTGATTTCAGAGCTTACATTCAATCTTAAAAACCAGGTTTTCAAGTCAGAATTAATGAGCGTCCCTTTTCTGTCCAGGTAAGAAACAGATCCGGAAAATTGAGTTCTTTCAGATCCGCCGCTGAAGCCGAGGTTGTAATTTTGCCTTACCCCTGTCTGAGTTCCCAGTTCCTGCCAGTCGTTATCGATTTGCCAGGAAGGGTGGCTGGGATCATCGTATACGGATATATTTCGGTTTGAATTTTTAAAAGCTTCTACAAACAACTCCCTTTGCTCCTGTGAACTCATTACATCAAACCTTCGGGTGATTTCTTCTACACCAATATCTGCATTGAATGTAAATTGGGTTTTCCCCGCCTGACCTTTTTTTGTTGTGATGATGACTACGCCATTTGCGGCGCGCGCCCCATAGATCGCCGTAGCAGAGGCATCTTTAAGAATATCTATGGCTGTGATGTCTTTCGGATTTATCGTTGAAAAATCCGAACTGAAAAGCGGTACACCATCCACGACAATTAAGGGGTCATTACTGCCAGTCACAGAACCAATTCCTCTGATATTGATGGAGAATTTCCCATTGAGATCTCCTCCTGTTTGTCTTACCTGGACCCCACTCGCCCGTCCTTGCAATGCATCCTCAAAATTGGCCACAGGCCTGGACTGTAGGAGGTCTTCTGATACCGAGGCAACAGATCCAGTAATGTCCGCTTTTTTCTGCGTTCCATACCCCACGACCACCACTTCTTCCAATGACGACTGATCCTCAACCAGTGTGACGGAAAAATCGGTTTGATTACCAACTGTAATTCTCTGAGACCGATAGCCGATAAAGGAGATCAACAAAACCGCACCCTCTTCTGCTTCCAGGCTGAAATTACCATCGATATCGGTAGCTGTACCCGAAGAAGTACCTTCTATCAGCACCGTGGCACCGGGAATCGGATCGCCGTTTTCGTCTGTCACTGTGCCGGTAACCGGCCTCAGTTCCATCGCTGGCATGGCCTGCACCTCAGTCTCGTTATTGGATACTACGTCTATGGTATGGTTCATCTGCCGGAAACTCAAACTTAACTGTTGGCCGGCGTCCTTAAGCCGCTCCTCCACCGTTCCGGACTCGTCCTTAAATTGAATGGTTTGGGATTTGTCAAGGCCGCGGTTTTCGTAGGCAAACTTAAAGGGTGTTTTCCTTTCTACTTCGTTAAAAAATTGTCGTAAACTAAGAGAAGGTGATGATAAACGTATGCTAACTTCTTCTATGCGCTTGTATTGGCCTTTTGCCTGGATGATGCTGACCACATTGACCAGTGAAATTTGTAAAATGAGGCCATATAAAAACCCTTTCGACAACATCAGGATTGCCTTTAGTAATTTATTTTTCATAATTTTGAATGTTTATTGGAAACTGATTTCAATAAGCCTGGTCTATTGATGGCCCCATTCCCCAATGTGCACCATCATCAGACCAGCCTCCAGCCGGTTGGTTTTGCCAACCGGCTTTTTTTATGGAGCATGTATGTATACCATCGTTTTAAAATTTTAAGTAAACTTGCTTTTCTTCTATGCTGAATTGAAAGTCCTGTATATACGCCATACTTTTCAATACCTCTTCCAGTGTCTGGCCTTTGTACTCCCCTGAAAATCGCCAGGATACAGGCTTCGGACCATTTATGTGCATTTCTACACCATACCAGTTTTCCAGCGTTTGCAACACCTCGTCCAGAGAGGCCCGGTCAAACCTGATCCAACCGTGTCTCCAGGCCAGCACCACATTGGAATCGAAATTCTTTACCTGATTTTTACCCGCCTGAGCATCATGGTGAAGGGCCTCCCCTGGCTCAAGCCAGACCGAATCCGCCTTCGCTTTTTCTGTTACAGTCACCGAGCCGGAAACCAGCGAAATATCGATATCCCCCCCATTCTTGTTGCGTATATTGAATGTAGTACCCAATACAGTAGTCACCAATCCATTGGTCTCTACCCGAAAGGGCCTTAAACTGTCTTTTTCCACCTCAAAATAGGCCTCCCCTATCAATCTGACATTTCGCTCCTGGAAGTCAAACCGCTCCGGAAAGAAGAGGCTACTATTGGCATTCAACCAAATCCGACTCCCGTCTCCCAGCGTCAATTGCAACTTTTCTCCTGCCTGAGTACTTTTTTCGATCCAAACGGTTTCATTGGCCGCTACTCTTGGTGCCTTATCTCCAGGCATAGGCGATAGCCACCAGGCCAATCCAAAAGAAAGAAGTAGAATGGCTGCAATGCGATGCATTGGCCCAATAGGTTGCCAACGGAAAGAATGTCCGCTTTTCAAAGCCGGTTTTTCAATCCCCTTTTGCAGTTCCGGTTCTCGCAATAATTCCTGCAAGACAGCCTCCCGGGCCCCTTTAGGAGCTTTGCGCTCCGGATACCGAACGCGGAGTAAAATTTCTCTGGCCTTTTTCAACTCTCCCACCTGACCGGGATTGGCGTCCATCCATTTTGACCAATAGCGATTCAACTGCTCATTAGGCTGCTTTACCCAGGCAACAAATTCCGGATCGGTCAGAAAATCCTCTTTGGCTTTCATGCAGTTTTTCTTACTCCTTTACCGTAAATGCGGGAGGCATCCAAAACAACACCTAAAAAGTTTACATTTTTTTAATAAATATTGTTCTCATCGAAAAAATCTTCTGCCACCTTCCAATACTATCGGACACAACGACCTGGAGACCGGGGACTGAGAGACGAAGAGATGATGTGAGGGGAATTGATGGATGTTGAATGAGATTGAGGGAGATTGATTGAGATTGAAGGAGGTTGAAGGAGGTTGAAGGAGATTGAGAGAGGTGGAGGGAGGTTGAGGGAGATTGAGGGAGGTGGATGGGGATTGGCTGATGTTGTGAATATAAGCGGAGATATGGGCGCTTGGAGGCCTGGTCCCTACTGATCAACCCAGGGCTTTTCTTAAAAAGGCCAGTGCTTTATACATCAGGTTACGTGTAGTGTGGTCGCTGTCCAATCCCAGCAAGTCCCGAATCTGGGCATAAGAAAGGCCTTCGTAAAAAAAATAATAAATGATTTCCTTCTTTCTGGGACTTAGTCCCGCTATGGCCCGGTTGAGTTCCTCAATTCGTTCGCCATCCAGTTGCTGATCGATAATGACCTGTTCATGAGACAAGACAAAATCAAACCCTTCTTCCCCTTGTAGTGGTTCACGGCGTTGCTCCCATCCGGAACGCTGCCGGAACAATTTCCGCTTAAGGCATTTCAACAGATAAAACCGGATATGATCCGTAGCCCCCAATTTCTTGCGGAGATTTTTTAAATCGAAAAACACCTCTTGAATGCCGTCCTTGGTAAGAGATTCATCGCCGGTCAATCGCATGCCGTAAGCGAAGAGCCGATCGAAATGCTGCTCGTAAATCTCAATAAAGGCCGCATCGCTGCCATTCCGGAATTGATCCCAAAGGGTTGCATCCGGAGTTTTTTCCACGGATCTGGTTTTGTTTCTTTCAGCAGGGAACTGCTTCAAAACGTTGAGATGAGAGAGCGGCATGATAGGGTTTATTGGTAATTACCAGTTAAATTTACCCATAAATAAGGCATTTCCTAATTTTTACCAATAAAAATAGCTCATTTTCCGATTTCAACCTATAACCTTATGTAAAACGGCATGCAAGCTTTTAATGTAAGGCGATCACTTTCCGGAAAGTGATCGCCTACTTTTACGCCTGATCTATTCTTTCGGCTTATTCTGGAATTTTTTAACGGTCCAGGCAACGGAAAAGGAGACAAATAAACCCGTAAATAGAGCCCAATAGAACCCAAAACTAGTCGGATCCACAGACCCCAATAAAGGAAATACAACAGTGCCTCCTGCACATTCAATTAAGTCTCCCCGGACAGCCCCATAACCACCATTGATAACAGCACTTCCCCATACTGCTCTCATGTCTACTCTACAGCGTAAATTAGAAGAATACCCTGATCCTTTAGCCAGCACAGTCATTTGTTCTCCAAACCTGTCCATCTGAAATGTTGGTTTTCATTGGTGAAATAGTTAAAAGTTTTGCCTACTCTAGTGACACCTTTTCGGCATCCGATGATAGCAATAGCAGGGTAGTTAAAAATAGAGGTTGAGTTTTATAGGAGTTAAATAAGATAATGATCTTATCAAAAACTGCAAAAGCCTGTATGAGCTTTTAGTTTGCAGTACCTGTAACTATCAAACAATACTAAAAGTGGAGCTGAAATAACTTATTAATTTAATAAAAACAACTAATTATTCTAAAATTTAATTTGAAAAAGTCATACCTTGAATATACATCCCGTTTGAAGCAGAAATATTGGTATATCATTGCCCATTTGATGCGACAATATCTCAATACATGTGACTTCTTTCCATTTTATCGTATAATTTTATTCGGTGAAACATTCCCAAATAGCAGACACAAAATCCATGCTGATTGCATTAAAACCATGGCATTTTAATTTGGAGAATATCTAGTTGCCTAAGGCCATCAAAACTCCAGCACATGCCTGCCACTACCCACAAGCAGCCCGGTATACGGGCCGGTGTTACCGGTATTCCCGAGCAAGTCAGCAACAGGTACCTGTTTCCCATTCAAAAGCAAGCCCTCTTCCAATCCCTCCGGCAAGCGGATCTCAGCCGAGCTGTTTGCCGGCACTTCCAATTCCAGGGTAACATCTTCTCCAACTTTCTTCCAATGAGATCTGATCCAGCCATAGGGCGACTGGTGCCCGGCCTCTACCCATTTCAGCTCATTGTCCAAATCCGGTTGGATCAGAATCTTTCCAAACCCGGGCTGGTCTTCCAGCGGACGTATGCCAGCCAGGCCCTTGTAAAAATAATCCCCAATGGTGCCAAACATGATATGATTCCGGGACTGGGATCCGTCCCAGTTCTGAAAAAGGGTAGTGGCTCCCAGTTCATCCACCCAATAGCCCCAACCGGGAAAGCTACGTTTATTGGCCATTTCATACAAGATTTTACCCTGCCCCTGATCCATCAAAACCTGCAAAACGGCTTTGGTTCCGACCACGCCCGCATCGATATGCCCATCTTTTGCATCGATGGCTTGTAACAATCCTGCCAAAACAGCCGCCTCCTGATCCTTTTCTACCAAGCCAACAAACAAAGGAACGGCCTGAGCTGCCTGGCCGCCGTGGTCGTAAATACCGGTTTCCAAATCATAGTAGCGACCATTGAATGCTGCCCGAATGTTTCTGGAAAGCCCGGAATAGGTATTCCGATCCTGCTCCTCTCCGGCGACTCCAGCCATTCGGGCGAGCATATCGCTGAAGTAGTAAAAAAAGGCCGAGGCCAGGAAAGGACCCTGGGTCTTGTTTTCCAATTGCTTGTGGTCGTCTATGCCAAAATTTAAGAGGTACCCCTTTGAATGGGCGTTCAGGTAATCCACATATTTTTTGAATGCCGGATAGTATTTGCGGATAATCGTAGAATCGCCTGTAAAGCGGTACAATTGCCAGGGAATTTCCATAAATGCTCCTTCCCATTGAGGTCCGTAGCCACGCTCCGGATCTTCGCTCCGGTTGTAGGTATAGCCCCATCCACTCGTGGGAATGATCCCAGGCAGATCTCCATCTGGGCGCTGCTCGTCTACAAAGTCATCTATCCACTTCAGGTAAGGCCGGGTCAGGTCAAAATTGTAGCAACCCGCTTCAGCCACGAGGAGCGCATCCCCGGACCAGCCCATCTTTTCCCGATGCGGACAATCCGTAGGATAACCGTGGTAATTGCCCAGAAAGGACCATTCAAAATTTTCCTGCAACTGGTTGAACATGTCATTTGAACTTCTGAAATAACCCTTTTCTGCCAGATCTGTATGGACCACATCGGCCTTAATATCCAGGATTTCTATTTTCGGATCACCGATTGTCACCTCCAGATACTGAAAGCCCTGGTAGGTAAAAATCGGATGCCAGGATTCCTCTCCCCCACCTTTCAGATAATACCGGTCTGTCTGGGTATCTCCGGTCCAGATAAAACGGCTGAGTTCTTCTACGTCCAGGGTGCTGTCTGCATATATACGCTCCCCGTATCTCATTTTGACACGGGATCCCGCCGGTCCTTTTACCCGGATATTGGCCCATCCGGTGAGGTTTTGACCAAAGTCCACCACTGTGGTACTGTCATTGACTTCCCATTGATTGTTTGCTTTCAGGGATTGGATCCGCCTGATTGGCGGCATAAGCTGAGCCGACATCTTCCCTTCAGGACCGGATATCTCTATGGCATCGTTCCATGAATGGTCAGCAAAACCAGTTGCTGCCCATCCCCGCATTTCCTTACGCGCATCGTAGCTTTCGCCATTGTGCACTCCGTCAAAAATGATTGGGCCATCCATGCTAAATTTCCAGTCCGTTCCGCAATATATCCAATGTTCCTGCCCTTCCTTATTCACTACCCTCAGCTGTACCCTGAGGGCAGGTGAAGCCCTCCAGGGTGCCTGATCAAAATCCCAGGCCTCCCGGGTATGCTGATTGTACCAGCCATTTCCCAATACCACACCGATAACGTTGCCGCCCTTTTGAAGCAACTGACTTACATCATGAATCACATACTTCACCCTTTTATCATACCGGGTCATGGCGGGATCCAGCACATGGTCCCCCACTTTCTCTCCATTGATCCATGCTTCGTGGTAACCCAATCCGGAAATATACAGTCTGGCAGATTGGATATCTTCCGATATTTGAAAGCTTTTGCGAAAAAAAGGTGCCGGTGTGAGGGGTGGCTCTTCTCTAACCTCCTCTAAATAGGAAATCCACGGTGCCACCCAGTTGCTTTCCTCCATCAAACCCATTTCAAACCAACTGACATCACTTTCCGAAACCTGATCCTGCTCATCCCATACCATCACCTTCCAATACAACCGCTGTCCTGCCTGTGGCTCCTTGCCCCGGTAGGCCAATCCCCGGGAACGGGTAGAAAAAACCTTTCCTGAATCCCAAAGATCTGACCTTCCTCTTTCCAGCTTTTCCGGATTGCTACCCACTAAAATCCGGTAGGCCGACTGTCTGAAACCGGATTCAACAGCTATTTTCCAGCTAAAAAAAGGATCTTCTTCCAGACCCATAGGGTTTTCCAGGTGATTGGTGGTTAGCTGGTGAACTTTAAAATTGCGCTTCTCCTGGCAGGCAATCAGAAGCGTCAGTGATAGCAAGAGTGTAATTAATTTATTGTGCATCATCAATGCTTTTTATCTGTGGACATGATGTACCTGTGCTCTCCGGCAATGTGCACAAATGGTTCGTACTTGTTCATCCACCACATTTTATCGTTGGGCATGGATTTGATTTTTTCCTGATTGACTTGGGATTCACCCAGCTGATCGGATAACCTGATATTGGAAAAATAGACTCCGAAACCAGGGCTGTTTCCATCGTTGACATGCCAGGTGCCCAGGTTGATCAGCAGCCGGTCCAAACCGGAGATATCCAGCCCCTGGTCCTGATAGTCAGAAAGCCAATTGAGCCGGGCTTGCTGCCAATACTCCAATTGATCATCCAGCTGAAAGTGGAGAAAGGGCACTTCTTTCTGATCGGTAAATCTGTCGGTGAGCTGGGTGGTACCCTTACCTACCCAATAGGCCATATTTAAAAGTTTGACACTTCCCTGAAAACCCTCCAGCCAGACGAAGCCCCCGGCCCATGCTTCTGTATGGCTTGGGGATTGCTTGTCCAGGCAATAATCCAGTACGATCATTCTTGGTTTTCCATCCAGTAGTATCCCCTGACACAAATGGTTTATGGTCTGCGGCAACCTGTCCTGGCCTGGAATATGGTATTTTCTTTTTGTGCTGTGCAGATACAAGGCTTTATAGTCCTGAAAGGTTTTTACTTCCATCTGATTGGAAGGTGCTTTGTCTTCCTGATATACATATCTGGTATGCCAATGGGCCAGCCCTGCAGAAAAGTCGCCATTTTTTATTTCTTCTCCGGCATCCAACTGCCATTTGTAATTTAACCAGAGGGGATATGCGGCTTCATTAAAATCCGGCAGTTTCTCCGGATAGGGATAAACTTCTTCAGTAACCGTCTTAAAATAAGCCCTGGCTTCATTACCCTGAATTTCAACTATCAAAACGCCCTGGGAAGGTCCTCCGTGCAGCTCTTCTTCACCAAAGGCCCTGGGCCGGTAACCTGCTGCCGGAAGATTGATCATTTTCATGCCCTGATAAGCCACGGCAGTTTTAAAAGAGGCTTTGACAGGAATGTGCACGTGCCCGCTAAATATAAATCTGACATTACCATGAGTAGCTAATCTGTCCAGAAGCATGCGCTTTACTACCACAGATTCCGCATAATTGATCAAAGGATCAATTCCAATGGGATGAGCAGGAACATGCTGAAAAAAAAGGGTGGGTTTGTCTTTGTTTTGCTCCAGATCCTCCTCCAGCCAGTCAAAATAATGGGGATGCGTCTCAAAAAAACCTGCTCGCAAAGGGTCTGGCCATATGATAAAATGCCATTCTCCGAGATCGAAACTGTAAAGTAGGTATTCCAAACCGTTAATTGCCTTTTGGGCGCTGAAAAAATTATTGAATTCACCCATGCGATAACCAGGTCTGAATTCGGCCTGATAGCGTGTTTCGTGGTTTCCAATGGCATAGAGAATGGGCGTTTGGATGTTTTTCAGGTACCTGTGCATGGCCTCAAAATGTGAGGCCTCGCCCTGATTGTCCACAACATCACCCAATACCAGGGTAAAGGCGGGTTTTGGATTCAGGTCATTTATTCTGTTGACGCTGTCTTCTATAAAGGCATTGTGGATTTTCATTCGTGTCGGATGTGCTTTGGGAGTGGTCGGATCCCCTCCCTGCGGATCTGCCATGACTGCTATGGAAAAAGCACCCTCCTGCGGTGAAATACCGATGCTTTTTGGATCGAAATGGCCGATTTCCTTGTCTAACAGGAAATTGCAACTTAGCTGAACACCATTCTGCTGAAAAGCCAACTGCTTACTATTGACCAGCTCATTCAACAAAAATTTCATTTGTTTACCATTCAGCAAAAAGGAAATTTCTGTATCCGGACCTGGATCAGCAATCCATATCGCAAATACATAGGGAAAGGATTTTCCTACACTGAAGGAGAAAACATTGTCTTGCCGCTCCGGACTATGGTTGGCAAATGGGTAAACGCCAATTCTACGCAGTTTTTTTTCAGGTATCTGCATCTCCAGGAGCACCTGTTGCGGTTCGACACATTCTACACCAAGTATTTCCAGCCGGACCATGAATTGGCCCGCCCGGTTGAGCACTTCAGAAAACTTGCCGGGATTGGGATAGGTGTATACCGGCAAAGCCGGTATATCGGCACGAATCGTGCCGGCTCCCCCTATAAATGCTGAGGCACCAAGGCCAATCCTGGAAATAAAAGACCTCCTCTTCATTGCCTACCAGTTCATGTCGTAGCCATGATCTGCGGGGTCTATGTCCCATTTGGTAAGCAATCCCTTCGCTGCCCGGAGATCGTAATGGCTGCGGTTAAATTCCCCCACCATGCCGATCATATCCAATACAGCCTGATGGGTAGCCTCCTCGTCATCTTCTATGCTGTCTATGGCATTCAAGGCATGTGTCCTGGCGAAGGAATTTGAGCTTTGCAAGACTTCATACAGCGCCTGCAAACCTTCTTCCTCATGGCCGAGTCGATACATTGCTTCCGCGGCCACCACTTTAACATTTGATGAGGGGTCAGCGAGCACATTTTTCAGTTCCTCAACGGCTTCTGCAGCCTCCCCTCCCAACATCAGTAAGCCAGTGGCGCCCCAATACCTGATGGCAGACTCCTCATGCTCCAACATTGCTGTAAGAAACGGCAAATCACCCTTCCTGGGATTTGAAGCCAGATTGGCGCCATCCACCAACTCGTTCAGATCCAGCTCAGATTGCCGCATGTACTCATAGGTAGTCGTACCTGCTGTCCGGTCTATCAACTCGGCCTCTGGAATAAAACCAGAATCCTTTATCTCCAGCATCCAGTCTTTGGTAGCCGTCCGCATTCGCTGAAGCACCTCCTCGTACCGGGGATCATAAGCCAGATTATTGACTTCCCAGGGATCATTTTGGGTATCATACAGCTCTTCTGCAGGCTTGGTATTCCAAAACCTGGACTGAACATCATTGCATTCTCCTGCCTTGTAAGCGGCCTCCCAGGACTGTATCGACGGAGCACGCCAGAGGTATTCCAGAAACTGCCCGTACACCCGGTAAGGCATATAATTTCGAATGTAACGGTACTTGCTGTCCCTGGCGGATCGGCTCATGTCATAGCGCTCGTCCATACGTCCGCGAAACATAAAGGCATATTCCGGATCTTCGGTTTTTTGTTCCCCCAAAAAAGCGTTGCCTTGCAGGTAATCGGGGATCTCTGAACCAATAATGCTCAATACCGTGGGTACCAGATCCACAAAACTGATCAGGCGACTGACTTCGCTTCCCGGTTGCTCTGCGGGGTAGAGGTGTCTGTATTTTTCCGGAATGCTGACGATAAAGGGTACTCTTGTGCCGGATTCATACACATACCTCTTGCTTCTTGCCAATACGCCACCATGGTCTCCGTAATAAAATACAATGGTGTTTTCTGCCTCACCACTTTCTTCCAGTTCACGTAAGAGCTCTCCGATCCTCTGGTCCATATCTTCCACTTTGTCATAATACTGCGCCCAGTCATGTCGCATCTCCGGGGTATCAGGATGGTAAGGAGGTAGAGTGACATCTTCCGGGCGGTGACGTAGCTGTCCGGAAGGAATGGACTGGTGAATGGAGCTTTCGTGAGAAATGGTGGTATTAAAAACAGCAAAAAAAGGTTTTCCCTCCGGTCTGTTTTTATAATGTGCCTTATTGCTGGATTCATCCCAGAAATCCTGATTTTGATCGGGATTGATATTGTAATCTTCTTTGGAATTATTGGTGCAATAATAGCCGGCCTCCCTCAGCATCCTGGGGTAGGGTTGGATCATTGCCGCTTTGTCGTAGTAGCTCCTCATGTGCTGGTGTCCGCCGGAATTGGCATACACTCCCGTAAGGATGGTATTTCTGGCCGGAGCACAAACCGGCACATTGGCATAGGCATGGGTGTATAAGAAGCCTTCCGCTGCGAGTGAATCCAAATGGGGCGTTGTGGCAAAATCATCTCCATAGCAGCCAAGAAAAGGGCTGTTGTCTTCGCTGGTTAGCCATAATATATTGGGAGGGGGAAGCTCTTCCTGGCGGGAATTGCAGGAAAATATCAAGCAAAGGCCTAAGACAATGATCGGGTTCTTCATTTTGGGTTGGGGTTTCAGTTTTTTATTTGATACCTAAAATATACCAAATAATTGAAATATTAAACCAATCTGACTTCTGATTGCGCTGCATGGTCAGTTTAAATCAGCTTCTATTCGGAAAGCCTCTCATTTATCGCATCTAACGAGGCCCTCGCCGGGTAGGGTCTCGGGCTGGCAAGAGCTTTGGAATGCCGTCTCCAATGCAGTAAAATATGACACCGGGATCCCGTATCAATTGTCCACCTCACTGCCCCACCATTGATTGCCGGGGTCAAAGTCTTTTGAAAGAAACTCCATGCGCTGTTTTTCCAGGGCAGGCATCCGGACATTTCGTACCCTATCCAGGTACTCTTCTTCCTTTGCCGGATCGTACCGGGGATCTTTTTCGGGGTACAGGGCGCCTACTTCATTCAGGTAGGCAAACAACTGTTCGCTCAATCTGCCAGCCAATTCTGGATTTTCTGCAGCCACATCATGGTTTTCTTCCAGATCCTGATCCAGGTTGTACAACTCCTCCCGGCCATCTTCATAATAATGGATCAGTTTCCATTTTCCCAACCGGATGATGGAAGAGGGTTCGCCTCCCTGATTGCCATAATGGGGATAATGCCAGATAAGGGGTCTTTCTTCTATCTCTCCCCCGGTGAGCACAGGCAAAAGGCTGACCCCATCCGGATGCTCTTCGGGTTTTAATTCCTCGCCGATCAGATCCAGCAGGGTGGGATAGAAATCCGTGCCCGTCACCGGAGCATCCGAAACTTTACCTGCATTTTCCAGAAAGGGAGTTTTGATAAAGTAAGGTTCGCGAATACCTCCCTCAAACTGATACCCTTTGCCTCCCCTCAAGGGGAGGTTAGAAGTGGCAAAGGCATCTCCTGCGGAAACTCCGCCATTGTCCGAGGTAAAAATTACGATGGTTTTTTCTTCCAAACCCAATTCATCGAGGGTTTGCAACACGTGGCCGACAGCATCGTCCATGGTCTCCACCAGACCGCCGTATACGGGGTTATCCTGTACCTGGCGGATAGGAAGAAAGCGACCCATTTCGAATCCGGTCTCTGCAATACCGGCTTCTTTGGCCTTATCTCTGTATTTGGACCATTTTTCTTTGGTCGTCTGAATGGGTGCATGCACCGCATAAAAGGAAAGGAAAGCGAAAAAGGGTTTCTCCTGCTCCTGCCGGATAAAATTGGCTGTTTCCCGGGCCAGACGCATGGTCAGGCTTTCTCCATCGGGACCACTTTCCAGGTAAGGATTTTCCCAGGGAGCATAAAATCCTCCCATAGGGCTACCCTTGTCCCAGCCACCCTTATTGATATCAAAACCATGGTCTTCAGGTAAAGAACCCTCTCCGCCCAAATGCCATTTTCCGGCAAAGAAGGTGGAATAGCCTGCTTCCTTCAACGCTTCCGGAAGGGTGGTATAATCCAGGTTCAGATGGTCTTTGTTTTCCGGTGGAAGCAATTTGTTGAACCTTCCTACTGCTCTCCAGTCCTCTCCTGTTTTGGCACCGATCCAATCGGTAATCCCATGTCTTGCCGGAAATTTGCCGGACATCAGACTGGCCCGGGAAGGGCTGCACACCTGGCAGGCGGCATAGCCATTGGTAAAAATCATTCCCTCATTGGCTATCCTATCGATATTAGGCGTCTCGTAATAATCGCTGCCCATGCAGCTCAGGTCCTGGTAGCCCAGGTCATCTGCGAGTATAAAAAGGATATTGGGTTTTTGTGTTGTAGATTGCTCCGCTTGATGCTGGCAGGACACCACTAGCAAAACTGCGATGGTAAAAAACACCGGAATATTTCTCTTTATTGGCATACATGAAATTATTTGTTTGTCTTCGCAAAGGCACACTTTTTTTTATAATAAAACCTTTTGTATGTCGATAGCATACTTTAAGGTCTTCAGGTATTTGACCTTGGTTTAGCCCTTAAATTAAAACAAAATCGTGTTAAAACCTTGAAAAAAGAAAAATCCTGGCAAATGAACCGAAAGGCAATTACCAGGATTTTTACATTTATGATTCAATAGGTTTGAATTTAATTCGTTAGTAACCTGTATTTTGATTCATGTTTTCATTTTCTATCACTTCTATTTCAGGTAAGGGAAAATTTACATGGTAATCCTCAAATTCGAGATCAATTCTTTTGCTGTCGAAATCCCAGATTTTGAGGTCTATTTCACCTGCCAGATGTCTCCTTCTCAAGTCATACCAGCGGTGCCCTTCCTCGCATGCAAGTTCCATTCTTCTTTCCTTAAAAATCCAATCCAGCACCGTGTCTCCTGCTGCTCCGGAAAGGGTGTAATCTGCGGGAACTGGTGAAACTCCATTTTCTTCGGACATCCTTGCTCTTTCCCGTATCTGATTTACAAGGGCAACCGCCTCCTGCAGGTTCCCATCGGAGCGAACGATGGCCTCTGCTTTAAGCAGTAAAATGTCAGCATACCGGAGTATTCTCGGATTATTACGACTGGATCCATTCGCTCCTCCCGGGTTGTTGGTCCAGTTTCCATCCCTAATGTACTTGACCACATTGGTCACCAATCCGGGATCCGGGTCAAAAATATAAGGCACTCGCGGGTCTCCTTCCTCATACTCGTTTTTGAGCGAGGAGGTAGCGGAATAAACGGCATTGCCTACCCAGCTAGGCCTTCGGACAAACTGCCCCAAATATGCCCCGATATCGCCTACCACCGCAAAACTGTCGTTGTCCAGAAATACATTGTTGATGGCGGCTTGGTTATTGGCTTGGAATTCGAATAGTGATTCATCGTTATTTTCCAAAGAAGCATCAAAATTATCCCCGTAATTGGGCATTAATGAAAGCCCGGAAATGGCATCAAAATTTTGAATGGCCATTCCAAAGTCCGCGTTATTTCCTGATACTGTTCCCCGGAATACCAAAACTTTACCCCTGAGTCCGAGTGCCGAATTTCGGGTAACCCTACCTTTGTTGACATCATCCCAGGATTCCGGCAAAAGCTGTGCTGCCTCCTCCAAATCAATTATTGCCTGATCCAATAGTTCAGTTCCCTGAGAATTTGGAGGAAAGGCATTTTCCAACACTGTAATCCGTTCCCGTACGAGTGGAGCAGTGCCATAGGTGTTCCATAGCCTGAAATACATCCAGGCCCTCAAAAACAATGCTTCGCCCCTGTGAAAATCCCTTAGCTCAGGCTGGTTTTCATAGGCCGTTGCTCCGTTTTCTTCAATTTTTTCCAGTAATGTATTCGCTCTGGCGATCAATTGGTAAGAAAACCTGTAAAATGCATTGAGCTGTCCATTGTTTCCATTCAACCCCGAAAAAAACTCATGGGGATGATTGGCCTCGGTAGTCAGGTCATCAGCGGGCAATTGCCAGATAGCCTGCAAAAAATTGTTGGGACCTCCCCTGAATGTGTAGAAAAAAGTTAGTTTTTGGTAAATACCCAATACTGCTTGTGTCATTTGTTCCTCTGTCTGAAAAAAACCCGCCTCTGTATCTCCTATTGGCTCCAATTCGATCGTAGCATCATCACAGGAATAGCCTATTATCCCAGTGATTATTAATAAAATGACGATATAATTTATATTTTTCATTTTGCGTCTCTTTAATGATTAAAATCCAAGATTTACCCCCAAAATAAACGTGGTCGGGGTGGTGTCATTTTCAGGGTCCAGCCCTGGAAAGGGGCTAAATACGAAAAGGTTCTGGCCCATCAGGTATGCCCGGAAATTACTTACGCCTAATCTCGAAAGCAGCTCGCCGGAGACGTTGTATCCCAACTGGAAATTTTGAAACCTAAAAAACCCTGCATTTGCGACATGGCGATCTGCAATCCTGTTGTTTCCGGAGGGATCATCGGTGATGGCTCTTGGAATCGTATTCGATGGGTTTTCCGGTGTCCATCGGTCCAGGTAATCCACCAGGTAATTGCCACCTCCGGATCCTACACTTTGCAAGCCATTGGTGAAAATACTTTGCACATCACCCATGCCCCTGAAGTCAATCGTAAAGTCGAAACTCTGGTAATTCAAGCCCAGATTAATGCCGTAATAATATCCTGGAATAGACTTTCCGATGTAGGTTTGGTCGAAGGCATCGATTCTACCATCAGGTTCCGGACTAAAGAAAGCATTATCGGCACCCTCAGCCGGAGGTCCCTGTACATCAACAAACCGAATATCTCCGGGAGATTTTTGAACCTGAAATCCTGGATCTTCGTTTTCCTCCAGCCAACTTTCTACCTGTTCTTCTGTCTGAAAAATGCCATCAGTGACATATCCCCATAGAAAATTGATGGGTCTGCCCTCTTCTATTCTGTTTGAATTGCCTCCGGATGGACGGCCCTGATAAAGATTGGATACCCGATTCCTCACCGTTGTGAGATTGGCACCCACCGAATAGGTAAAATCTCCAATTTGATCCTGAAAATTTCCCTGGAATTCAAATCCCCGATTGTCCACGTTTGCCAAATTGACTACCGGCTGAGACAATGCACCGATCACCTGCGGAATATTGATGGCCTGTAGGATGCCATCGGTGTACCGCTGGTAATATTCTACGGTCATGGAAAGCCTGTTGCTGAGGAGCATGGCATCCAAACCGATATTGGTGGTAGTGACGGTTTCCCAACTCATATCTACAATTGGAAAATCTCCCAAAGCAGCGGCCGATTGGATAGTACCGTCACCGATTGCATTACCACCCGATCCCAGTGCATACACAGGATTAAAATTGACCAGAGATAAAAATGCAAAATCACGGGTCTCCTGGTTTCCGGTCTGTCCCCAACCTACCCGTAACTTGAGGTCATCGATAATGCCCTGGCCAATGAAATCTTCAGAGGAAAGTCTCCATGCTGCACCGAAGCTGGGGAATGTCCCCCATTTAAAACCAGGTCCGAATTTTGATGTGCCATCTCTCCTCACTGTAGCATCAAGATAATATTTACTATCGAAATTATAGCTTAGTCTTCCCATATAGCCCTGCAGACCAGAGGGTGACCTTTCATACAGTAGGGCTTTATCTTCCCTCGGCCAGCCTTCGTCTATTCTGCGTTGATCCCAGGCGGGCAAGGGTGAGTTCTGGTCAACCGACAATTGGGTATTGTTCCATTGCACCTGCTGATCCATTGCGTTCAGAATCAGGTCAAAGTTATGGCGCCCAAACCTCCTGGTGTAACCAATCAAAAACTCCTTAACAATGTTAACATTTTCATTGATTCTCCTTCTGTAGGTATTGCCTTCACCCGTATAAGGCACGCCCTGGTTGGCCTCAAATATGCCACGCCTTTGGTCAAAGAATCTTTGCTGGGTATTTGTAAATTGGTCAAAACTGAATGTTCCCCGAAGACGTAAGCCCTCCAGAGGACTAGCTTCCGCATAAAAAGAACCAATGTTTCTGATCATGTCCCGTTGTACAGTGTTGAGGTCTGCAATCGCTAAAAAATTATTTCTGGTAGCTCCACCATAACCATTGCTCAGGAAAGCGTCCCCAACCATCCGGCCCGGCGAAGCATAACCCCGAAATCCGGAAGGGTCATACAAAGGCTGCCAGGGTGCAGAAAAAGCAGTATTTAAACCTGCACCAGAATCATCTGCTGTTTGAGAATACACAAAACGAAACGACTCACCAACTTTCAACCAGTTGGTTATCTGATGATCGGAATTGACATAGGCAGAATAGCGTTTGAAAGAGCTTGAGAACATCGCATTTTCCTGCCCCGAAAAACCTGCACCAACTGCATAGTTGGACATTTCATTTCCTCCCGTTATAGATACATTGTGATCCTGAATGACGGCATTCTCTACCCTGGCGGCTTCTAACCAGGCATCCGTATAATAGGGATTATCTCCTAAGTACTCGGTTGAGTTTCGGTCATAAAATTGAAAAAAATTGGGGTCTGGTGAGGCTGCGGGATTATTATTTAACGCATCCAGGTACGTGTCAATGTAATCTTTCGTGTTCATTACATCCCAATTGTTTCTCACGTTCTGTACCCCATACCTGGAAGAAATACTTACCTTGGGTTTTCCTTTAGCACCTCTTTTGGTGGTGATCAGGATTACGCCGTTTGATGCCCGAACACCGTATATTGCTGTAGCTGAAGCATCCTTTAACACCGAAATCGATTCAATATCATTCGGGTTGATCAAGTTAAATACATTTACATTACCCCGCTGATCCTGAGTCCTGGCATCTCCTGAGGCAGCCCCTCCTTCTACCAATGGGACCCCATCAATTACATACAGGGGATCATTATAACCCAGCGTACTTACGCCACGAATCCTAATAGATGGTCTTGCATTGGGATCTGACCCCGGGTTAGACACAAAAACACCTGCCATTCTTCCTTGCATCGCCAATTCCGGTGTCATACTCGCTGTTTTGGTTATTTCCTCCGAATCTATTTGGGAAATGGCTCCTGTAAGATCCTTTTTTTCTCGCGTACCATAGCCGATCACGACCACCTCGTCCAGGGAAGATTCGTCCTGAACCATTTGCACGTCAATTCCCGTCTGATTTTCAATGGTGAAGCGCTGCGATTGATATCCAATAAAAGAAAAAACCACAATCGAACCGTCCGGAACTGTAAGCGAATAGCTACCATCCAGACCTGTAACTGTGCCAATCGCAGTACCCTGGACTGAAATTGTTGCGCCCGGTAAAGGGTCTCCATTTTCATCCGTAACCTTGCCGGAAATGGTGATTTCTATTTCATCTGTTTCACTTTCCTGAACCCTTTTGGGCTCTTTTGCAGTTACTGATCTACCCCCAGGAGCCACATATATGGTTCTGTTCACCCTCTTAAATTCAAAATCTGACACCTGGGCCAGGTGTTGGAGAACTTCCTTTACATTGCTGTCCTGGTAGGAAAAGGTAAAACGCTGGTGATGGCGGGCCACCTTTTGATTATAGGTAAAACCAAATACCGTCCTTTCTTCTATCATTTCCAGAATCTCCTTCAGCCGCTGAGATTCTGCCCGGATACTGAGTGCAACGTCCTCCAGATTTTGGCTGTGAGATGGGGTTGCAATGATAACCTGCATCGCAAATACCTGTAGCAGGAAGGCATATAGAAGCCTTTTTGATGCCATGATCAATAGTTTAAGTAAATTAATTTCCATAATTTTGGTTGCTTTAAATTCTTTTCGAGTTTGTTGTTTGATTGGAATTTGGGCTTTGATCCGGCACTGTTGCCGCAGTGACCGGATCTTTTGATGGCTAGTTTTTTCTCATACGCTGTAGTTTTTTACTTACACTTCATGTTGTTGATATATATTGTTTTGGCATTCTTATCGGTTTCATAATCAAATTCCAACAGGTACTTCATACCGAGCAAAATGGCTTCTATGCGCTCCCCCTGGTAGGAACCAGTAATCAGACAGTCCGGGTCCTGGTCGGAAAAACGCAATTGAATACTTACCCCATAGGCCCTTTCCAATATTTCAAAAACCCGCTGTACAGATTCTTCTTCAAACGAAAGATTCCTGGTATGCCAGCCGATGAAATGATCAGGATTGACTTCACTAATGGCGATATCACTTCCGGTCAGCACCGCCTGCTGCCCCGGTTGAAGGACCTCCTGGTCCAGGGAATGCTTGTCGGCCACCCTCACCTTTCCGCTGGCTACTGTTACTTCAGTAGCCTGGTCGGTATTGACATTGAATGAGGTGCCCAATACCTGTACCTCTGCGTCACCCGTCTGGACAACGAAGGGTTTCTCCGGATTGGCTTTGATGTCAAAGAATGCTTCCCCATCCAGTTTGACCTGGCGGTAATCGCCGGAGAAAGACTCAGGAAACTCGAAACGGCTATTTTGATTCAGGCGCACTACACTCCCGTCACTCAAGGTAATGGCAGACCGCTGGCCTTCCTGCGTTTGCTTCACCTGCATTTCAGGATATTCAGTCCCCGAAAGTCCGAGCTGCCAGTAACAGAAGCCAACAAAGCCTGCCAATAGCAAAACTGCCGCATATCTACCAATCGCCCGGAGCCAGGCTCTCCTGCTATGTTGTTTGCTCGTATGCCGCTCCAAAACCTTCCATACCCGACGCTTTGAGTTCCGAAGCTGTTTTACATCGGGCGCAGCTCCATATCCGGCCAAATGGTCAAATAGCTTCCGGATAAACAATGCCCGATCTGAGGCCGGTTTGCCTTTGAGCCAGGATATCAGATTTCTTTTGGTTTTATTGGATTTCATTTCCGGTGTTTACCTTTCTGTAATGAAGTACCGCAAGTCAGCGGTGTCAGCTAGTCAAAGACAAAAAAAATCGCATTTTTTTAGAATTAATATCTGGAATTGATCAGAAAAACAAAGAATTTTATTCGCCTGTCTTGCGATTGGAAGACAAAATTTTTTAAATTGAGTAAAAATTTTTACCTGCATATGTCCACTATCCATAAAGGTCTCACAGTAACCGTCACACTGGATGAGGAAAAGATTTCCTATGTAAATGGCCTGCTTATGGAATACCGGAAAGACCTGAAGATCTATCAGGAAAAATTCAGCACATCCCTGCGGGGAACTTTTTTTCTAAGTTGGCTGACCTTACCGGCACAGGTATATGCGGAAAAGGAAAAACTGCCGGCGCGAATTCTGCTGATGAGCAGTTATGTGGGCAGCCAATCCAGCCACCTCCGGGAATTGGCAAGCTTCCTGGGTCCGCAGCTCAAACAGGTATTCGGACAAAGTCGGGAGTACCCTGAAAAAGAGCTTGACGAATCCGGACTGGTAGATTTTTTGAAGGCAAAAAGCATTCCCAATACTTTCTACTCGGGCTTCAAATTTATCAGTACTGAAGATGTAAACAGAGAAAAATCACTCAAAGCAGAAGTCTGGCAATATGGGCAGGGTTTGGATGGAGCCGGTAAGCGAACTTCTCCCCGGGAAATAAAGGAAAAAATAGAAACGTTTGTAAGGAATCAGCCGCAATTGGCCTGGGCAGCCAAAAAAATCCCCTACGGCCTAAGCAATAAAATCCAAATGCTTTGGCCACTGGCCCTTTTTGGGCTGATCATGCTTGCGTCCCTGATATCCCTGATTCTATGCCTATTCCTGGATCTGCTGATTCTTAAAATCCTGGCCTTTATTTTTCCCATATTCATCCTTGTGATGGGTTTTTTGTTTCTGCTGCTACGCCTCAACGAAAATATCCCCCATTCTCCCAGTCCGGAACTATCAGATGAAAAGGTGAGAGAGATCGTGGCCCTGGAAACCAATCCGGTCATCAACGAAATGACAGTAATCGCGCCACTAAAAAAAGGCTGGATACGACGGATTTTTCTCGCAATTACCTTAAAGCTCGTCGGACTGGTTGCTTATTTCGCGTATATACCAACGGTACATACGGCACGCTGGTTACAGATGGACCGGGGAAAACGCCTGGTTTTTATTGCCAATTTTGACAACCTTTCAGAAGCATACGCCCACGACTTTGTCGACAGCGAGCGGCGTGCCATGAACATGGCAGTTATTTTTAGTCATGCCTTTGGTTTTCCAGCGACCCGCTGGCTAATCCACAAACAATACAACCACCGAAGCAATTACATGAAAGGCGTCAGGGCCCACCAAAAGGTGACACAGTTTTGGTATGCTTTCCAGCACGAGCTGAGTGTGGAAAATCTAAAGCGAAACCGGACCTTCCGGGAGGGCCTGAATAAAAAAATGAATGATGCTGAAATCAGAGAATGGTTGCTAACCCTATAGATATGACGGTACTTGAAAAAGATGACATACAAGGATTGTTACTCAGGGGCCACGGCCAGCTCAGCAGTGCAAGCTATTTATTGTACGCTTTTACCAATCCTGCAAAAGCGAGACATTTTTTACAAGTCCTTGTTCCAAAAGTCACGACCGCAGCAGAAAAACCTGAGGATACAGCCATTCAAATCGCACTTACCTATGATGGGATGGCTTATCTGAACCTTCCCGACCCGGTTATGCAGAGTTTTTGCCGGGAGTTCAAAGAGGGCATGACAGCAGCCCACAGGCAGTTTATATTGGGAGATACGGGAGAAAACGCGCCTAAAAACTGGAACTGGGGTGAGAAAAGTCCGCATTTCATGTTGATGGTATTCGGAAAAAGCCCGGAGGCACTGCAGCTTGCCTTGGCAGAAGTCAATGCGCTGACATCAAGTCATGGTATCACTGCACTACACGTGTTGCCCACTGGTATGCTGCACAACAGAAAAGAACACTTCGGATTCAGGGACGATATTTCCCGGCCAGTCATACGCGAACTGCTCAAAAACCCCGAAAATGCTCAGGAGGAGACCTTCCCTGCCGGAGAGTTTATTATGGGGTATAAAAATCTTTATGAGGAATATGCTTCCTGCCCGACGGTCCCGGCAGCTATGGACAAAAAGGGGGATTTGCCGCCACACCCTGATGACAGCAATCTGAAAGACCTTGGAAAAAACGGAACTTACCTGGTTTTCAGACAAATGGAACAAAAAGTACATGCATTCTGGCAATACATGAAAGCCCAAAGCAAGGACAACCAATCCGCCATTGCACTGGCTAGCAAAATGGTGGGCAGGTGGCCGGACGGCTCTCCTTTGACCCTTTGTCCCGCAAGACCAACGCCCAGCCTTTCCGAAGCCAATGATTTTGGATTTTGGCAGGATGATAAAGCCGGATTAAAATGCCCCATCGGATCCCATATCCGGCGTACCAATCCCAGAGACCATCTCGTGACCGAAACCAGCCAAAAGGATTCTACCGAAATGGCTGCCAAGCACCGCATGATCAGAAAAGGAAGACCCTATGGACCGCCTTTCGTCCCGGACCTAAACCCGGAAAAAATGATAACCAGGAAAGAGGATAACCAGGAAAGAGGACTACATTTTATCTGTATGGTAACTGACATCCGCAGACAATTTGAATTTGTGCAGAACAATTGGGTCAATTTCCACAAATTTGGAGGTCTGGAACATGATGCAGACCCCATCATTGGCAACCACTACCATAATGAATCCAGGAAAACCGATGAATTCAGTCTACCTCAATATCCGGTAAGACGAAAACTGGATCAATTGCCCAATTTTACCCTCATCAAGGGGGGCGCCTACTTCTTTTTTCCGGGCATTAAGGCTTTACAATATATGGCAGACCATGACTGAAACCTATACACCAGGAGAGCAGAAAGACATTGACGAACTGATCGGGGTAATGAAAGATTACCTGAAAAAACAGTATCCGACAGGCAGGATTCTGAGAAATTTTCACCCCAAAATGCACGGCCTGTTGAAGGCCCGATTGAGCATTCGTGAGGATATTCCGGAATCGCTGCGCGTTGGGATCTTCGATCAAGCCAAACAATACGATGCCTGGATACGACTTTCCAATGCGCCTCCCAAGGTACAATCGGACAAACCGGCCTCCGGCAGGGGGCTTGCACTAAAAATCGTGCAGGTAGAGGGGGAAATGCTGGAAGAGGACCCTTTGGGAATGCCCAGTCAAAACATATTGATGACCACCAGCCCCATATTGTCTACCTGGACCATCCGTTTGTATAAAAAAGCCATCCGAGCAGTACTGTTTGGATTCTGGGAAAGGCTGCGTTTCGCTATCCACCCGGCTCACTGGCGCAGTATTTACCTCACTTTCAAATTTGCTGCCAAACATGATAACCTGCTTTCGCAGACCTATTTCTCGGGAGGGGCATTCAGACATGGCCCGGACCATTTTGTGAAGTATGTACTGACACCTAATAATCCGGCATTGGGTTATACCATTGGCGGCCCACGCTCAGACAACTTTCTGAAGGAGCAACTGAGGGAAGATTGCCAGAAACGGGAACATGCATTTACCCTCAATGTGCAGCTTCATAGAAACGAAAGGAAACAGCCCCTGGAAAATACCTCGAAAGTATGGGAAGCCGACCTGATCCCGGTTGCCAACCTGCATATCCCCAAGCAGGATTTTGATACTGAAGAAAGAAGAACTATGGGGGAAAACATGGAGTTTTCTCCCTGGATAGGGCTGCAGGCACATGCCCCTGTAGGTGGCATCAACAGGGCCAGGAGGAGGGTATATCAGGAGCTGGCCGCCTTCAGGAAATCACTATGATTGTCGTATTCGCTCTAAGAAAGCGTTGTAAAAAGTACTGCCTCCGAAAAATTCCTGCTCCTTTTCCCAGTCCCTGAACCGCGGAAAGGCCTTTTCTACCATTGGCCGGTGCCAGGGCTCCACAGATAGGCCCCAGTGGGGAACAGCCCCCAATGCCAGCAATTCCCGCTCCAGCCGCATGAACAAGGGATAGCTGCCAGTAACGTCCTTTACACTCACCAACTCTATCATACACATATCCGACTGGTTCATCATGGACAAATGAGCCGGGCATTTTTTTGCAAATCGCAAAGCAAACGGCGCCGCCAGCAACTGATCATATTCCTGTGAGGCTTCGCAATTTTTGATGATCAAATCCACTGCATCAAAGACCTTTTCCAGCGGGAATCCAAACTCAATCGCATAACCATAAAATTTCAGTTCACCCAGGCCCTGATCCAGTACATTTCTGGCCAGATCCTCAAATCCTCCGCCGGCATCCTCCTTGTGATCCACCAATCTTTTAAGAGAATTATTGGTCATTCTGGGAATGGACAGGTGGTTTTTATTGAACACCCAGGGGGAAAGCCTGCCGGAAATGGCAATGCCGGAAATGAAAGAGGAGATATAGTTTCTCTCCCTTCCCGCATGGTGGGAACCGGATTCCGATTCGCTGTAATTGCGCGTGGTGACCAGGCATTTCCTCTTTTTACCTTCTGCAGTAGCCGCCTCATGATCGCAATAAGGATTGATTAGCACCTCAAAATGCCGGTGCGCATTGATATAGGCATACATACCTTTTTCCATCATTTCCTTTTTTACATCCTCCCAATTCCTCAAAATCCGCTCTTCGAACAGCCGGTAGTCTGGCTGTGCTTCCAGGATCATCGAAAAAACTATCCCTACTGAGCCGATACCGACCATTACTGCATTGAACTTATCGTCGTCCTGGATCAGTGTGATGCCATGTTTTTTTACCTGCTCATCTTTCTCAAAAATATCGGGGTCGGTGATGCCGTCTGCGGGTTCTACTCTAAATATCCTTCCCCCTTTTCCCACAATGGTCATGGATTTGGCAAATGCCGATACTGGTCCTATCCCGATACCTGAGCCATGGGTAGATGTGGCAATGGCGCCAGATATGGACTGAATGCTGGATCCGCCCTGATTGATCAAGGCCAGACCGTGGTGGCTGAGGGCCTGGATCAGGTGCCGTATCTTTGTACCTCCGCCGGTTTCAAAAAGATAGTGGATTTCCGTTTCCTTTCGGTTACAATAATTTACCTCCACATCAAATCCATTCCGGTATTTCTCTTTGATCCATTCCCGGGCTGGCCTTTGGGTCATGTTCATGTCCTGGGTACAAACCATGTAATCCTCACATTGGGCCACGGCCGTGAGGGCATGGCCTGACCCAACGGCACGGATTTTCCGGCCGTTTTTTTCGGCGAGCTTCACGAGTGAACAGACTTCTTCCAGTCCTTCATAGTCATAGGCCTCGCAATGCGGTGCTGTTGGTGAAAAATCTTTGTATTCCCCGTTACCAGGTACGAAAAACTGGAGAGGCTCCGAAAAATGGTTGCCAAACCAATTGGTCCACTTCTGGCGTTTTTGCTTTTCCTTAGGAAAAAAATCTTCTTTCGTCAACTCTTTATCAAGCGACAAAATCACCCTTTCGTGGCTCTCCATGTTCCTATTGAGCCGATTTTCTACCAGTCTGCGCACAAACCTGGGGCGGATTATAAAATTGATGACCCCCACCCAACGATTTCTTTTGATCCTCGAACAGTGGTCGGTCAATGTGTCATCCAATAGCTCTATGTGTTTGGGTACATTGTCCCGGTTAAAAATAACCTGAAACACCAGACGGGCAAGGACCCAGGAAATAATGGTATTGCCCTTTTTCCAGGATAAAAATTTGGATAAAGCTGTCATCTAAGTTAAAGGTTTTTGTTCCAACAAGTTAGGAATATATGGGAAATTTCCGAAAAGTTTCAAAGAAATTTGGTAATCTTTTAAACTGCCTGGCTGGAAAGAATCCGGCTGATCGGGTCTTTTTGATTTGTTACGGGAATTGGATAGCTTTGCAACTGAAACAGAACGCACGGGGTGCTGGAATTTATTCCGGCTGAGATCATACCCGAAACCTGATTTGGATAATGCCAACGTAGGGATGCAGGCCGGAATTCCATTTGTAATCTGTAGCGCCATTCCTCAGGCAGCCCCGCGCGCACGACACTTTTATACAATAAATTACTATGGAATTGGAAAAAACCGGGGGTGAACTTATTCCCCAGACCCAACAAAACTGGCAAAACAGACCCGAATGGTTCTTCAATCGCAAACATACCGATACCTACGAGTTGTGGTATGAAGGCCGGTACAAAAGGGCAGAAATCTGGCAAAAGAAAGTCATGGAACAGTTGGTGGCCAGGGACAGCAGGATCAAAACGCTGCTGGAGTTTGGTTGTGGCACCACCCGTTTTACGCGCTGGTGGAAAGAAATTGGCATAGAAGCTTTCGGCGGCGACATCTCGCCCCTAATGCTTTCGCAGGCAATTCACCTGTTTGAGGGAGATCTCGTAATGGCCGATTCGCACCACATGCCTTTCAGGGACCAGAGCTTCGATGCCCTGGCCTTTATTACCACCTTTGAATACTACAAAGATCCGGTAAGGGTGATCCGTGAGGCAGCCAGGGTAGGAAAATATGGTATCGCCATGGGCATGATGAACAGAAACTCTCCCAAAGTACTGCGCAGAAGGGTTCAGCAGCTTTTCGGAAAAAACCCCTTCTATGTCACCGCCACCTTCTACACTCCACAACAATTGATAAAAATTATTCAGGAAGCCTTAAAAGGCAGGACTTACTCGATAGAATGGTCCTGTACTGGCCTGCCCAGGTGGTTTCCGGTCCAGCAATGGGGGCTGCCCTATGGCGATTTTTTCGGGCTGTATGTTCAACTTCATGATGTAACTTAAAATTATGACAGCTTTACTCGGTAAAATAGATGAGGATTTGATTGAGCACTTTATTGCGTCAAAATGCGGGGCACACAGGGCCGAGGTCTTGGTGAAACCAGGCTTTGGAAGGGACGTATCGCTCGTACAGCTTTCAGAAAACCAGGTAATGGCCCTGTCCAGCGATCCCCTTTCACTGATACCATCCCTGGGCCTGCAGGAATCTGCCTGGCTGTCTGTGCAACTGATGGCAAACGATATGGCCACCACCGGCTTTGCGCCACAATATGGGCAGTTTGTATTGAATCTACCTGCAGGTTTTTCCAGAGAGGCATTCCGGGAATATTGGGAATACATCCATAACTTCTGCAAGGACATTGGAATGGCCATAACCGGTGGCCATACCGGTTTTGTCGAGGGACAAAATTCGACAATAGCCGGCGGCGGGACCTTCGTCAGCATCATTCCAGGACATCAGGCACTCACTGCAGACAAAGCCCGGCCGGGAGACCGGCTGCTGGTTACCAAAACGGCTGCCCTGTCCTCATCAGCCATATTGGCCATGAGTTTTCCGGAAACGGTACGGGATAAATTGGGGAATGAGACTTACCAAAAGGCCTGCGCCTCATTTTACGAAAGTTCATCTTTGAAAGATGGGCTGTCCGCAGTCGGTGATTTCAGCGAAAAATCCGTAACCGCCATGCACGATGTTACCGAAGGGGGTATTCTCGGAGCGATTTACGAGATGGCCGCAGCTGCAGGATGTGGCGTGAGCCTTGCCAGGGAGCAGCTTCCCGTAGCGCCGGTCCAGGCCGGTATTTGCAAGTTCTTCGAACTGGACCCGCTGTACTGTATAGGGGCCGGCTCTATGATCATCGCCTGCCAGAAAGCTCAGGCTGATCTGGTGCAGGAACGGGTGAGGGCCCAGGGTATCGCATGCACTGCTGTAGGGGAATTGACAAATCACTCGGATGGTATGGTTCTATTGGAAAAAGATGGCAGGGCACTACCGCTGGAATACCAAAAAACCGATCCATACTGGGCCGCATTTTCGAAAGCATTCAAACAGGGATGGAAATGAAAAAACTAAATCTTCAACAAAGAAAGGGAATTTACCTGATTATTGATCCTTCATCCGGGCCTGAAAAGGAAATTTTCCGCCTCATGGAAGAGCTATGCCGGTATCCGCTCATGGCCTTGCAGATATGGGATCATTTCAGGCCTGATCAGGATCAAATTGGTTTTATCCGAAAAATATGCCAGATTACCCGGCATCATCCCTTTCCCGTACTGATCAATAACCAATGGGAATGGGTAGCGGGTACCGGTCTGCACGGGGTGCATTTTGACGATCTCCCGGAAGACCTGGAAAGCATACAACAAAAATTACCGGAAAACAGCCTGCTCGGTATCACCTGCAACAATGACCTTGACTTTGTCCGAAAGGCTGAAAGAAAAGGTTTTGATTACCTGTCCTTTTGTTCGGTTTTCCCCTCCCCTACAGCCAATAGCTGCGAGCTGGTTTCCTTCGAAACCATCCGGGAGACCCATAAAAACTGCAAGCTGCCTTTTTTTCTGGCGGGAGGAATTGACCTGCAAAATCTCTCGAAACTTGAAGACATCCCCTTCTCCGGCATAGCCGTGGTATCTGGCATCATGCAAGCCGAAAATCCCGGAAAGGCCATAGAAAACTACCTTAAAAAATTAGAAAAAATCTCCAGAAATGAAATTAACAACTATTGATAAATTGTGTTGTCCCTTTGATCACGCTGACCTGGAATTGACCCGGATAACTGAAGACACCGGGGGAAAAATTATTGAGGGCTGGTTGTATTGTCCGGACTGTAAACGGATTTATCCCATTGTCAAGGGTATTCCTATAATGAGCCCGGATGCATACCGGGAGTTTGAAATGGAAAAGCCCCTGTTTGAAAAATGGCAAAAGCAGCTCAAGGGGAGAAAGGTGAAAAATTTCAGGCTGATTGAATGAAGGGAACAGTATTGTGATCGACTTATTATCCATCTGAAGCTCCGGAGATCTCCCATCAGGCGCCCCGAAATGTTTGGCTGAGAGCATGGACCTGTTTAGCCATCAGGATAGCGGGTTATAAAACGCATTCAGCCGGTCAAGGAGGTAATTATCCGCTGAAGCCATGAAATAATTTCTGGCTTATTCTTGTGAAATGGCTAAATTGAGAAAGTTTTCTTTTTTTAAACATCCGATATGCGCATAAAAAGACCCCGGATCCGGCAAAAAATAATATTCACGCTGGAACGGCAATTGGTAAAGGGAGCCCATTATCAGCTATTGTTGCTGGCAGCGCTGATCGGCCTGATCTCGATTGTCGGGGGCATACTGGTGATGCCCTCAGGAGAACCTACCAGCACTTTTGGAGAATCGGTATGGTGGGCATTTTTACGGCTTAGTGATCCGGGATACCTGGGAGATGATCAGGGCAATTGGCGGAGGTTTATCTCCACGCTGATAACAGTGGCCGGATATGTAGTTTTCCTGGGCTCCCTGGTAGCAGTAATCACCACCTGGATGAACCGGAAAATCAGGCATCTGGAACAGGGATTGACGCCAGTTACAGCCAACAACCATATCCTGATTCTGGGTTGGTCTAACCGGACCATCCATATTGCTGCTGAAATTTTCCAGTCAGTAGGTCGGATCAGGCGATTTCTGGAAAAATACGATGCCAAAAAGCTACAATTGATCATTCTCTCCGAGGAGGTTAGCTCTTTTCAGATGCAGGAGCTCAAAGACCATCCCATGATCGGCACCCGGGCCCATGAAATTGTGTTGCGCACAGGCCTGGCCATTGACCGAGAACATTTGCGCCGGGTGGATAGCCTCAATGCTTCCTGCGTCATTGTACCCAGCCTGGCCTACGGACGGAAGGAATTGATCAGTCCGGATATCGAAACCATCAAATGCCTGCTTTCATTGAATGCAGAGGCCCAGGCCCAAAACAACCAGGACCTGCCCTACGTGGTAGCAGAAATTCAGGACGAAAACAAGATCAATGCTGCCAGACGATCCTATACCGGCCCTTTGGAAGTAATAGGCAGCAATACCATCATCAGCCGCCTAATGGCCCAGAATATTCGCCACCCGGGGCTTTCAGCGGTCTACAACGAAATCCTTTCGCAGGTAGACGACAACAACCTGTTCTCACAGGTTTTTCCGGAGTTAACCGGTCAGCCCATGGGACGCCTGAAGAGGGCGTTTACCAGGGCTGTAGTTCTGGGCATTGTTAAATCCGAAGGCGAACATTTCTCTCCTCAGTTAAACTTGCCGGATGACTATCTACTGGAAGACGATGTTCTTTTGGTGTTGCTTGCCAAAAATTCCACTGATCTGGTATGGAGAAAAGACCGGATTTCAACCGATTATGCACCGATGCCCTTTCTGGGAATGCTTCCTGTAGAAGAATTGGAAAACAGGATTAACATTCTGGTATTGGGCTGGAATGAGCATGTCCCGGCGCTGATCAGGGAATTGTGCACCTACGAGGATGAAAAATACTTCATTCGCCTGGTAGGCTTGCGCCCAATCGCCGAAAGGGAAAAGGAACTGGCTTTTCTCAGTGAAAACGGTGATCGGGTGGTAGTGGAAAATGTAGTCGCAGATTTTATCCGGGAATCTGAGATCAGGAAATTAGCAGCGGAGACTTTTGACCATATCCTTATGGTGAGCAGTGACAGGATGGAAGAGGAAGAGGAAGCCGATGCAAGGACGATGGTGGGTTATGTACTTCTTGAAGAGGTACTGGAAAAAGCCAGTAAACGGCCGTCCGTGTTGCTGGAGCTTTCGGATCCCAGTAATGAATCCCTTATCCGGCGTTTTCAGAGTGAAGTCATCATCAGCCCTATGGTATTGAGTCATCTCCTGGCCGGTATTGCCCTACAGCGCGAACTCAACAGTATTTACAATGAACTTTTTACGGTGGGCGGCGCAGAAATCATCTTCCGTAATTTACCGGAATATGGCCTTTCGTCCGGAAAGAAACGTTTCGATGAACTTGAATCCCTGGCAAGTGCCCATGGTGAGACTATCCTGGGCGTCTACCTGGATCGTCCTGATGCGTCTGGCAATCACCTGTTGCTAAACCCCGCTAAAAGCCATGAAATCGGGCTCTCTGACAATGATCGGTTCGTGGTACTAACGACCTTTTATTGAATAAAACGTCTTTTTTTTTAATCCGATCAGCCAAAAATCCCTATCTCCGGATGGCGATCATCACTTTTAACATTTTATACCCATATTGGTTACATATGGGTACCCAGTGCTCTGACGGATCCATGTATCTTTGAACGAGTCAAGCATAAAGAAAACATTTTATCTTATCTTGCCTATCAAAACCTAACTCAACTACCGGTTTCTCTCATATACCGGTAGTTTTTTTTATTGTATCACGGCAAATGATCCGGTATTCCGGTATAAATCCTGCCCCACCATCAAAACTGCTATTGAAGTTTCCCGTGTATTTTAACCTGCGCTGTCCGGGCAAACCGATAGGTTTTTCCACTGGCCCACTTTACCTAAAATACAAAACCACAGTACCCTGGTCCAAATCAGGCTTTGGCAAATTTCCATGCTCCCTTTCTGAAAAACCATAGGGCGATCATGGCATGCAGAGAGTGACAAATCGCAATGCTGATAAAAATCCCTTTGGTTTCGAGTCCGTAGCTAATGGCCAGCACATAGGCCAGGGGAATTTCCAACAGCCAGAAGACACCCACGTTGATGTAGGCTGGGGTTTTGGTATCGCCGGCACCATTAAAGGCCTGCACCATCACCATCCCTACCGCGTAAAAAATGTAGCCGAGAACCGTAATCTTTAACCCTGTAGCTGCAATATCCCGGACACCCGCTTCGGCAGCGAAAAATCCGGCCAGATCATCGGCAAACAGTAGGTAAATCATCGTCACTGCCGCCAGAAAGATAAAATTGTACCGGGCCGTGAGAAAGGTGGATATTTCCGCTCGAAAGGCTTTGCCTGCACCCAGGTTCTGCCCTACCAGCGTAGCAGCAGCCGCAGAGAGGCCCCAGGCCGGCATCAGGCTGAACAACAATACCCTGAAGGCAATGGTATAGCCAGCCACTGCGACACTTCCAAATTCGGATGCAATTCTGGTCAGAATAATCCAGGCTGCCGAATCCACCAGAAACTGTCCCATACCTCCGGCAGAGATGTGTATGATTTTCCTGAGGGTCTCCCATCGAATCCTGAGGTTTTTTTGTTTGATCACCAAACGGTGCTTGCCATTTAGCAAATGGTACAATTGATAAACCACACCCAGGCTTCTTCCCAGGGTGGTGGCCCATGCTGCCCCTACCAGACCGAATCCTTCGAATGATCCCCAACCAAAAATCAATAGCGGATCCAGGAGAATATTCAATCCATTGGATATCCACAAAGCCCTCATGGCAAGATGAGGTGAACCAGCCCCCCTGAAGATACCATTGATCAGAAATAGCAGCATGATGGCCATGTTGCCCAGAAAAATGATTTCGGTATAGGCCTTTCCCGTTTTCAATACCTCGTCTTCGGCTCCCATGACCGAGAGGATATCTCCGGCATAGATGTATCCTCCCGCTCCCAGCAGAATGGAGGCCACCATCCCTACAAAAAGCAACTGAAATGCAACCGTTCCGGCCCGTTGAAATTTCTTCTCGCCGAATCTTCTCGCCACCATGGCCGTACCAGCCATACTGATCCCGACTCCCAATGAGTAAATGATGGTCAATACAGCCTCCGTAAGGCCCACAGTGGCTACCGCATGTTCTCCCAGCCGGCTTACAAAAAAAATATCGACTACCGCAAAAAGGGACTCCATGATCATTTCCAGGATCATCGGCACTGCGAGCAGAATGATACCCGATTTGATCGGGATCCTCGTGTAATCCTGCTCATCTCCCCGAAGAGATTCGGATAACAATTGCCAAAATTGAGTTCGCTTTTTCATCAGGAAAAATCAAATGGCAAATATCGGAAAAATAGGGTTAATTGTGTGCCCACCCTATGTTAACTTTTCCAGACTTCTAAACTCTGGAAAAGTCATATCAAATTATAGCCACTTCAACTTTCCCTGGGAGACGGCAGCCAGATTGACCAACCGGTACAACAGACGCGCAGCAACATTCGCATCCCAATCGCTTCCGTCCGGACCGGGAGCGACCTCCACCAGGTCAAAGCCAATAATTTTCCTGCCTGATAGCACCAGTTTTTTGAGCAAAAAATCCACCTGTTCAAAATCCAGTCCACCAGGCACGGGGGTACCGGTATGGGGACAAAGTGAAGGGTTCAATCCATCGATGTCTATAGTAAGGTATACCTTATCGGGCAATTGGTCCAGGATATCCGCACATACAGAGGCCCAGGTACGCCCTTCGTACATTTCTGCCTTCAGGTATTTGTCGCTATACAGCCAGATGCGCTCGTCTGAGTGGATCAGGTCATATTCTTCTTCGCAATAGTCCCGGATGCCCACCTGCACAAGCGATGAGACCTGATGCAATTCAAGGAAATTGGCAGCAATGGACGCATGCGAATAGGTAAAGCCCTCGTAGGCCTGCCTGAGGTCGGCGTGTGCGTCGATCTGCAATATGCCGAAGGAAGTATGATGGGCTGCATTGGCCCTGATCGCCCCCAGGGGGCTGCTGTGGTCTCCACCCAGAAGTCCAAATAGCTTCCCTTTATCCAGGTACTGCTTTGCCTGCCGGTACACCCAATCATTCATCTCTTCACAGGCCTTGTTGACGATATCGGGAACAGCTGCAAAGCGTTCTCCCTGGACATCTCCGGCACCTTCCTCGAGCCATTCTATGTAATTTCCAGCCAACAAGCGGTATTTGTTGTTGTCTGCCTGCAGATTTTCATCAATAGGCAACAGCGATACGCCAAGTTTCCAGGCATCTTTGATGTCCTCCTGAAAAAGGTCAACCTGCCGGGAGGCAGCCAGGATTGCTTCAGGGCCGCGGGCGGTGCCGGAGTGATAGGAGACTGTGACTTCCCAGGGGACTGGAAGGACGACTACCTCACTTTCTTCAGTTGTGAAGGGAAGCCCAAACAGCTTTCCGGCGACACCAACCCCATTGGGGTCAAAAGTTGGATAAATTTGATTGACTTTCGAATTACTCATGATGATAACCTGGGGTTTTAAACGAATTGCATGGTGTAGTATTGGCTTATTGAAGAATTTCTTCCAGACTGCCGGTATTTTTTGACACCGTATTCCATTCCAAATCCTCAAAATGCAGGCGTGCTATCATACCAGGTGAAAACATCAGGTGTCCCTCTCCTGTTAGATAGGCAGCGAGCATGCTGATGGCTGGGTTATGTCCTACCAGCAAAACCTGATTTGTTTCCGGTGAAATATCGTTGATCAGCTCAAGGAGTGTATCCCTGCTGGCGCGGTAAATGGAAGGTACTCCGACACTGTTGCCTGGATGCAGGTGTCTGCCGAGTATTCGGGCAGTCATCTGGCAACGCCTCGCGGGGCTGTAAAGGAGCAATTCACATTGCTGCCCGTTGATGGCCATCAACCGGCCGAGCCTTTCTACCTGCTGCATTCCTGCGGCTGTGAGGCTACGATCAGCATCAACGGCCGCAATGTCAGGAGATACAGCTTCACCGTGACGGGCAAGTAAAAGTTCCTTGTGCATAAACCAAAATTCATATCTGAAATGAAAATTAAATATCCTGATTTTATACCGGCAATAAAAATTGCTTGGGTTGAATATTTGGAAGAGAATTATATGACATCTATTTTTAGGCCAAAATAAGGGGATAATTCCTCGGCCCCACATATTTTTATTTCAAAACAAGCAAACCATGCCAAAGAATTTAGTCATTGTCGAGTCACCCGCAAAAGCCAAAACCATAGAAGGTTACCTGGGAAAAGACTATAAGGTCACTTCCAGCTACGGGCACGTGCGGGACCTTCCCAAGGGAGAAAATGCCATCGACATAAAAAATAAATTCAAACCCACCTATGAGGTCAGCCCGGATAAAAAGGAGGTTATCCGGGAATTAAAAAAACTGGTCAAAGAGGCGGAAACCATTTTCCTGGCAAGTGACGATGACCGGGAGGGAGAAGCCATTTCCTGGCACCTAAAAGAAGTGCTTGGCTTAACGGATGAAAATACCAAACGCATTGTGTTTCGTGAGATCACCAAAACTGCTATTACCAAGGCCCTGGAATCCCCCAGGAAAATAGATCTGGACCTGGTCAACGCCCAACAGGCAAGGCGAATTTTAGATCGCCTGGTGGGCTTCGAATTGTCCCCGGTGCTGTGGAAAAAAATCAAGGCCGGTCTTTCGGCCGGCAGGGTGCAGTCCGTCGCGGTCCGCTTTATAGTGGACAGAGAAAGAGAGATAGAGAAATTCAAACCCAGTTCCTCCTTCAAGATCACCGCCCTTTTTGATGTGGAAGGCAAGCAACTTCAAGCCGAACTGCCGAAAAAATTTGAAACCAGGGAGGAGGCCGAAAACTTTCTGAAAAATTGTCTCCAGGCGGAATTTTCCATCAAATCCCTGGAAACCAAACCGGCAAAGAAAAGCCCGGCTGCTCCATTTACTACCTCCACCCTGCAGCAGGAAGCGAGCCGCAAGTTGTATTTTTCTGTAGCCCAGACGATGAGTATAGCGCAGAAACTATACGAATCCGGCAGGATCACCTACATGCGAACCGACAGTGTGAATCTGTCGGAAGACGCCCTGAAAGGCGCGGAGAAGGAGATCAAAAATGCTTTTGGCAATGACTATCACCAGAAACGAAAATACACCTCCAAGTCTGAGGGTGCACAGGAGGCACATGAAGCCATTCGCCCGACCGATTTTTCGGTTACCGAAGCCGGTAACGACCGGAATGAACAGCGCCTGTACGAACTCATCTGGAAGCGTGCCATTGCTTCTCAAATGGCAGATGCTCAACTGGAAAAAACCAATGTTTCCATAGCCATTTCAAATGCAGATCAAACGCTCAGTGCCAGTGGGGAAGTGATCAAATTTCAGGGCTTCCTGAAAGTCTATCTGGAAAGTACCGATGAGGACGAAGAAGAAGAGACTACCACTAAAGGACTGCTTCCTCCCCTGAAAAAAGGCCAGGTACTGGACCTTACAGAAATGAAAGGCAGGCAATCCTTTACCCGGCCGGCACCCCGATACACAGAAGCATCGCTGGTGAAAAAACTGGAGGAAATGGGCATCGGTCGTCCTTCTACCTATGCTCCTACTATTTCTACGATACAGAAACGAAACTACGTACTAAAGGAATCCAGAGAGGGTAGTCCGAGGAAGTATACAGAGATGCTTATCCGCAAAGGAAAATTTGAGGAGGCGGAAAAGACAGAAACCACCGGAACAGAGAAAAACAAACTCTTTCCGACCAATATTGCTATGGTTGTCAATGATTTTCTCGTAGAACACTTTCCCAATGTCATCGATTTTTCTTTTACAGCCAAGGTGGAAAAAGAATTTGACCACATTGCTCAGGGAGGGCAGCTCTGGGAGGAAATGATCGAAAACTTCTACGGCGCCTTCCATTCCAAGGTAGAGCAAACTGAAAATATCAAGCGCACAGATGTAAACAGCTCAAGGGAGCTGGGGGAAGACCCCAAAACGGGCAAAAAAGTCATCGCAAGGCTGGGGAAATTTGGCCCACTGGTACAGATCGGGGAGCAAGAGGACGAGGAAAAGCAATTTGCCAGCCTTCGGAAGGGCCAATTTATAGAAAGTATCAGCCTGGAAGAGGCGCTGGAACTTTTCAAATTGCCACGGGATGTGGGGTATTTTGAGGACAAGAAAATTGTGGCTGCCATAGGCAGGTTTGGACCTTATATCCGGCATGATGGCAAATTTGTATCCCTGGGCAAGGAGTATGACCCGCATTCCGTCAACGAGGAAGAGGCCATAGCACTGATCAAGGCAAAAAGGGAAGCAGACGCCAAAAAGCACATCAAATCCTTTAATGAGGATCCGGAGGTGCAGGTACTAATGGGCCGCTGGGGACCCTACATCAAAAAAGGCCGCAACAACTATAAAATACCCAAAGACAAGGAAGCAGAAAAACTCACCTTTGCCGAGATCACGGAGATCATAGAGAGCCAGGGAGATGGTAAAAAGGGTAAGGCAAAGCCAAAAAAGACTGCGGCGGGGAAAAAGAAGGCGAAGAAGTAAGAAAATCAACAGCGGGAACAAACGCGCCTGTTCCCGGCTGAATACAATTTGCCAGCAATTCCGGAAATCAAAAGATGTGAGCCAATAAAAAATCTTCCTCCCTGCCGTCAATACAAAAGACTGCGGGGATTGATTTTTTCCGCAGTCTTTCGCATTGTCTTATTCAATCTCAAATCTATTCTGGCTTGATTCCCTCCATAGTACTGTCATCGGCCTTCAAATCTCCGGCGACGTACTGCAGGCCATCCAGGAAAAACTGCAGCAGCTCAGGCTGATCCATGCTCTGCGCGTTGTGTGAGGGGGAGCTGTAAAATACCCGGCCTTTTCCATGCTTTTTGATCCAGGCTACGTAGATGGTATTGTTATCGACTTCCTTTCTTTTACCTTCGATTTTGTCGGCTTCTATGTACAAGAGCGGACGGAAATTGTAATCGAAATAGGCATTTTTGAAGAAATAAGGTTCGTCCACATGGGTAAAACCCTTGCCGTCAAATGCCTGCACCAGGGGGTGCGAGGGATCTACCTCCTTCAGATGCATCTCCTGTTGCCTGGGATGGTAATCAAAGCTACCGCCTACCATAGCACTGAATTTCTCAGAATTGTTTTGCACTGTGATGGCACCATGCATGATCATCAAACCACCGCCCTTGGCCACATATTCCATCAGGTTCTCCTCATACATGGCCGACAATTCCGCGATTTTTGCTTCTCCCAGGCTGCTGTTCTGCCTGAGTAGGTCAGCAAACAGATCCCGGTCCGGGCCTGAAGGATTGGAATTGTTCAGTATGATTGCGTCATACTGCTTTAAATGCTTTGCATCAAAGCTATCTATATCCCGGGAAATGGTAATGTCAAAGGCTCCTGTCTTCTTGGCCAGTATTTTCAACATTTCATTGTTGTGGGGGATGATCCAATGGTAAAATCCGGTATGTTGGGAAAAAACCAGGACCTTTCTTAGGGGAGCATCCACCCTGGTGTCTGCAGGTGCTAGCGATTCAATTTTCTCCAGCCATTCCTCGCTGACAGGAAAATCCTTCATGCTTTGGGCAAAAGTGCTGCACGACAAACAAATGATCACTAGGGTGTAAATTACTTTTTTCATTATTGTTTTGTAGAAGATAATAAAATTAATAACCGATCCCCAAGGCCAAAAGGAGGACATACAGTTCGCCATTACCGGGATTTGATATGAGCTGCTTCAGGTACTCCGGGATTTATCCGGGTTGAATATAGGGCAAAAAGTTGATCGTTCCAACGCATTATCCAGCTCGCCGGTAAAATCAACTATTACCGGAAAAATTGTCAAAATTAACTATTTTCTCAGGCAAGGTATCAGATGCATGACCAGCCATCCAAATAGTAGCTACTCCACTTGCGAAAAAAAACAAATTTTTTCCATTCTTGCCCCTTTGAATCAAGTGATTTATCTGTATTGTAGAAGCACTGGCTATTGATAGTCATGCACAATTTTTAGGGAAAATAATTTACCATAGAAAAAATCAATCTGGATTTAGTCTAAATCATTTTTTCTTTTCTGAAGCATGTTGCAAATTTGCTATTATTTTAAATCAATCTAAATAAAACTCTGTGATGAAAGCTATACGTATTTTCGGGTGCCTTCTACTGTTTATGGCCACCGGCTGCCTAATGGCTCAATCTGGATCCATTAACGGACAGGTAAGAAATACCACCGGCGATCCGCTAGAATTTGTAACCGTAGGGATTGCCGGAAGCAGCGGTGGAGATGTTACCGATGCCGAGGGTCGATTCGCCATTCAAAACCTGAACGCAGGCCGATATAACCTGATATTTTCTTCCATGGGGTACGAAACGCAAAACAGGATGGTCAGCCTTGCATCTGACGGTCAGGCCAGCCTGGATGTGGTCTTATCGGAAGGCCTGTTTGGTCTGCAAACGATAGAAATCACCGGTAGAAGAGAAACAAGCTATGACAATAAGGAGACGTTTTCTGCCACCAAAACAGCATCTTTGATCAAAAATGTACCCTCCACCATTAATTTTGTAACCAAGGAGCTGATGCTTGACCAGGTAGCGTTTACTGTAAATGATGTGGTCAAGAATGTGGCTGGGGTAAACCAGTTTTCTTTTTACAATGACATTTCTATACGTGGTTTTCGTGTTCAGGGCCAGCAGAATTCCGGCACCTTGTTGAATGGCATGCGGACATTTACCAGCTTCTGGAAACCCCAATTGGTTCCGCACATCGAGCGGGTGGAAGTAATCAAAGGACCTGCATCTGCCCTGTTTGGCAATGCATCCCCGGGTGGGGCCATCAACCGGGTTACCAAAAAGCCTTTGGCAGAATCGAGAAAATCCATATCCACCTCGGTAGGAAGCTTCAATACACTCCGGACTTTGGCAGATTTTACCGGCACGATGACCGAAGACAAAAAACTACTTTACCGGCTCAACCTGGGCTTTGAAAACTCAGACGGATTCAGAGATCTTCAATTTAGCAGAAACCTGGTCATCGCCCCTTCCTTCGCTTTTTTGCCTTCCGACAATACCAGCCTGAATTTTGACATTGTCTACCAGGATTCTAAAGGCCGACTGGATCGGGGACAGGCCGCCTTTGGCAATAGGGATCTGTATTCCACTCCCATCACCACTTCTTTAAGTGCAGTAAATGACTATCTGGACGAAACCACCATAAACGCAACCCTGTCACTGCGGCACCAGTTTTCTGAACGGATTAGTTTTAACAGCACCTATCAACTGTCCAGTTACAATGAAGATCTGCTGGAGCACCGCACCTCCAACAGATTCGCCTCTCTTGGGGATGGCTCATTTGACGAAAGTAAGGTGGCCATGCGGGTTTTTATCCGTAAGAGATCCTGGAACAACAACTCCATCAACAATTACCTGAACATAGATTTCGATGCGGGATCAATAAAAAACACTTTGCTTATCGGTCACGACTATTTCAGACAGGAACAGTTACCAGGCGGTTCTCAACTTGAAGCCCGCTCCTACCTGCTCCAAAATGGAACTGCCACCAACGTCTACAATCCTGCTAATGCAGTGAATTATGTACTGGATGATGCCGGAAACCCCGTCACCAATGTAGACCATTTTGATCTGAGCTCGCCTATAGGAAATGGCATGCGGGATATGAGTAAATACATTTACAATCAGGTGACCTACAATCAGTTTATGCAGGAATCCCATGGCCTTTATCTTCAAAATCAATCCGAAATTGGTCCGTTGAAGATATTACTGGGACTGCGTCAGGAATATTTTACCGACTACCTGAATTACAACAGCCCCGGCGAAGAGATCGTGGACCAGCAGGCCTTGCTTCCGAGGGTCGGCCTTGTATATAGCCTGCTTCCCAACACCAATCTCTATGGCACCTGGGTACAGGGATACCAACCGCAGACAGCAGCAGCCTTTATCAACCCCGAAGCAGGAGGTCCCTTCGATCCGCTTACCAGTGAAATGGTAGAGATCGGCGCCAAGTCGGAATGGTTTAACAAGCGCCTGAGTGCCACCCTGTCGGTTTATCAAATAATAGAACGGGGAGGCCTGTACAATGCCAATGATCCCAACAATCCGGAAAGACTGGAACAAATCGGAGAGGAACAATCCCGGGGTATTGAAATGAACCTGAGTGGCAACATCCTTCCCAACTGGTCCATCGTTGCCGGGTATGCTTTTAATGATGCCAAAATCACTGCATCGGATATAGAGGGAATAATCGGCAGGCAAAAACCAAACGCTCCCCGCAATACGGCAAATTTCTGGACAAAATACATTTTCGAATCGGGTGCCTTCAAAGATTTGGGTATTGGCCTGGGCTACAATCATGTTTCGGATCGCTTCGGGTCTATCGTATCTGCTACCGAACCCGACATATTCCCATCGTACGGGATATTTGATACAGCACTTTATTACAAACTGAGCAAGGTGCAGTTTCAGATCAATGTCAATAACCTGTTTAACGAGACCTACTGGGTTGGCGGATATGACGTGATCCGGGCCTTTCCCGGCAGCCCCAGAAATATCATGACTACCGTTTCCTATACCTTCTAATAAAAGAAGTTGCTGGTGAAACTGAATAAGAAAACGCTGTTTCAGCTACACAGCTGGATAGGTATCAAGTTAAGCATACTATTTTTTATAGTATGCTTTTCAGGTACCCTGGCCACCCTGAGCAATGAGATGGACTGGCTTTTCTACCCTGCCATTCGCGCATCAGGTGAGGGAGAACGGGTACCTTATAATCAACTGGTAGATCAATTACAGGAAGCATATCCGGAAGGAGCCATCAGCTACTGGTTGATGCCAAAGGAATCCTATTTGAACGATATCGTTTATATAGACCTGCAGGGTCAGCGGTATTATGTATTTGTAGATCCGCTCAGCGGCGAAGTAAAAGGAGATACCACCGTCACTTTTCAGCGTTTTTTTCGTGACTTCCATTATTATCTCTTCATGCCCTTTTACCAGATCGGCTACTTCATGGTACTGATATTCTCCTTTTTTCTGGCCATTTCATTGGTCACGGCAGTTATGTTTTACAAGAAATGGTGGAAAAAACTTTTTGAGTTAAAATCGGGTAATGGAAAACTGATGTTTTTCCGCAGCCTGCACCGCCTTATTGGACTTTGGTCCTTACCCTTTGCCATACTGTTTTCACTGACGGGTATTTGGTATTTTGTAGAAAGAACCAACCTGGGAAAGGTATCAGACATCTCCAATCCGGTACCCCCAGGACTGGATAATTCGGGCGAAAATCAAACCGGCCGGTTCGCCTTTTCCTACCAGGTGGATTATGACAAAGCTGCGCAGGTAGCTAAAGAGGCGATCCCGGGGCTACAGATAAGGGGGATCGTTCCCACAAACGATGTGAACAAGCCCATTTACTTTCGTGGTACAAGTCATGTTCCACTGGTAAGAAACCGTGCCAACCGGGTATACCTGGATCCTCTCAGCTACCGGCCGGTGATGGTTCAGAAAGCGGAAGATATCCCTACAGTGATGTACCTCAATGACATCGCTGACCCGCTGCATTTTGGCAATTGGGGAGGGTTAAGCACCAAAATCCTATGGTTTCTTGCCGGCCTCTCCCTTTCCGGCCTGGTTTTGACGGGCATTTGGATTGCCTTAAAGCGGCAGGTAAAAAAAGCAGGTGTCAAACCTATGGGCAGGTGGAAATACGTCAATTGGATTATCGCCCTTGTTATTACCGGCTTTATGTATTCATTTATGATCCTGCGATACTCCCTTTCCTGGCAGCCGTTGGTTGTCGTAGGTTTGCTATTGGGGCTGATTAGCTGGTTAAGCTGGTATATTTTTGTTTTCAGACTGCAAAAAACATCCCGGCTCTAGCGCAAGAAACCAGACCAATTCATTTTACGGAGAAGTGAGCTACTTTGGCCTGGCAGGAACAGCGGATCCTTAAGCCTTTATTTCACAAAAAAGCCATATCAAACTGATAAAACCTTTATCTGCCTTCCTCACGAACCAACCTGGCAATGCCAACAGGCAAGGCGGGCAAATTCCGGCCGGGAAAGGTCTCTCGGTGGGCTGCCCAGGATTGAGACAAGCACACATTGCAGCCTACATTCAATCGGCAAAACTCGCCAGGTACCGTATCACTCCCGGAACTGCGCAGGCAGCATATGACATTGTCCCGGCCAGGGATAAGTATGGATACAAATACCCTTCAAATGACCTGCAAGGTTTAATTTAGTTTAATTACAAACTATTATCTTTCTTTTGACATGGGAAACATTTTCTTATTCTTGCAGTATATATAGTATAACCAAAAAGGATACATGTTATGGATAAAGTTTGTTCAAATTGCAATCATTGGGAACCAAAGGCTCCCGTTGTAGCTGACAAGAAAAATTATGGTGAATGCAACAAATTAAGTCACCTTGAATCAAAAATGGACCCTGATTATATCATTCCGGTGTTGAATAACGGCAAACCTATCGATCAGAATACCAAGTCGATAGAGTTCATTACCGGCGCAGGTTTTGGATGTAACCAATTTGCCAGCGCTTAGAAAATAAAAAGCTCTATGGTTAACGTTTTGACTGTAGAGTTTATTTTTGCAGGTATATTTAGATTTGATCTATATATAATATGCAGTAAATTTCTTCTCTGCTTATTTATTTTTAATATAAATTGATCCTGAATTTTATATAATATTTTTCCTTTTTCGATTTAAATAAACAAGCTATTTGATCTATCTGCATTTTCCCTTGCACATTGTCCCGTAATTTTCAGTGCTCCGACTATGCCTGAATCCTATGAACTCCGTGTAGTGGATTGATGGCATCAGCAACCAATGCTATTAAGTTAAGAAAAAAATGGCCTCTTGAGACAAAATAAGCCGATTTTCCTTATGAAAACCGGCCTACTTTAGGTAAATTATGTTGTCTTAAACATATAGCTATGAAGGTACAAAATACCAACCAAAACACGACGGATATATCTTGCGAATGTCCGAAAAAAAATCTTTGATAAAATACAATATACTGAAAATCAGGACAGTTACTGTTCTGATCCTGCCCATTTTTCCAGGTCTTCCCCACTCGACTTCCAAACTGTAGTACTTTCGGTGCTCCAACTGTTCAAAGAATCCGCTGATTCTGATACTGAAGACGTCCTTTCCAAGCTGGGG
>NZ_FRCY01000014.1 GCF_900143075.1 Cyclobacterium lianum
AGCCGGGAAAGTGTGGAAAAAATACTGGAAATCCTGGTCAACAAGATAGCCCGAAAGCAGGTAGCGGTAAAGAAGGGAAGGAAATTTTCTAGAAAGGGTCTGGGAAAATCGGCAAGGACCAACCAATACTATAAATAGCAAAAAAGGGAAGGAAAGAGAAGAAAATACAACATATCGCACCAAAAATTGACACCTGCTTCAGGAGTAAGGAAGCCTATGCCCGAAACCTGATAAAAAGCTCGCCAAGATACCGAAACCGGCAGGGAAAAATCAAAATTATTCCATTTTGAAACCAAAATAACAAACCAAAAAGCTTAACTTAATAGCATTGGCTAAGATCTCTGGCCCGCTCAGGAGTCATTTCAGGCTTATAATTAACCATTTTAATAAATTCTCCTATCAAATTAAACAGGTATAGTTCATTTGAAAATTGATGGCTTACCAGGACAAAATCATTTTCAAAACTCATGTATACAATAGGATCCAGATAGGTGTAGTCTTTCGGATCGTCCACCGTTAAGACGAAATGGTGATAGGACTTTTCGGAGTCTATATCGTATCGCTTAATAGAATTTTCACCAACCGACAATACATCAAGAAAGACATTCTTGTTTTTTCGGTCATAGTATAACCCAAATACTTTCAAGTCTCTGAAATTAGAGGCAATCTCATTTTGAGGCGTTCCCGAATAATCCATTCCACTAGAATCAATGGCATTCCCCCAGTCAATTCTTTCCACAAGGTCTCCATTCTTTGCGAATACGCCGGATCTACCAAAGGATTTAATAAAAATCAAACTGTCATTTAAAAAATTGATATAATTAACGTGCTCACCTGTTCCATTTGGTCCCTCGGTTTCCAAAGGGTAATTATTTGTAATTTTAAAATGATCAAGCTTTACCTCATCAATTGAATGATCAAACCCATTATATAAAAAGATGGCACTTTCGTCATCATTCAAATCTGAGTTCCATATACCTCTTTTCAAATCCAAAAGCCGATCCTTGGAATCAATGATGACAGTATCAACACTGTAAACAATTGATTCTACGCTGGCAGAGTCTTGCGATTTTCCACAGGAAAAACTTATAATAAGTATAATGGCAAGGAAAGTTCTGTTGATCATTGGATTTAAAGGTGTATATAATAAAAGTAAAGCAATATTCCCTAATCCTATTCATTTTAAGCACATAATGGAAGTAAAATGATTTAGTTTAACCATTTTTAACCCCAAATCATGGACAGATTAATTGGAATAGGCGATTTCCTATTGAATTTTTATATCAATTGTCTAATAGCAGTAGGTACCAGGGAATGCCCCAAAATCTCTGGCTGTGGCCAAATCTGGACTGCTCTACATTTGTCCTACCTCAAATTTGGGCTAAAGCCCGGGGAATTCGATTGCTTTTTTTAGAATGGGCTAAAGCCGCATTCCTATTGAGGGGGGATTGTCCATTGAATTCTGGGCCTTAATTTGAAAACAGCATTCTTTTGGATCAATTGCCTCCTGCTTTAGCTGGAGGCAATTTGGGGTTTGACAGCATCATTGGCTTTAGCCAAAACTTTATCCCCAAAACCTTAAAAACAAATTTACAGGCCAACCTGTGAATTGGCCAATTACTGATAGAGGCGGCGAAGGATTTTCTGATGTTCTCTGCAGCAATTTGGGCTAAAGCCCTTATATTGAAATACAATTAATTTGGAATGGGCTGAAGCCCAATCCTATTGAAGAGGGATCGCCTATTGATTTCTGGGCCATAATTTGGAACCAGGATTCTTTTGGTTCAATTGCCTCCTGCTTTAGCTGGAGGCAATTTGGGCTAAAGCCCTTATATCGGATTGCAATTAACTTGGAATGGGCTAAAGCCGCATTCCTATTGAGGGGGGATTGTCCATTGAATTCTGGGCCTTAATTTGAAAACAGCATTCTTTTGGATCAATTGCCTCCTGCTTTAGCTGGAGGCAATTTGGGGTTTGACAGCATCATTGGCTTTAGCCAAAACTTTATCCCCAAAACCTTAAAAACAAATTTACAGGCCAACCTGTGGATTGGGCATTTTCCTATTGAGGCCACTATTGATTTGCTGGCGTTCCCCCCGGCAATCCTGGCTAAAGCCAGGGGATTAAAAATCTATAATCAGGAATGGGCTGAAGCCGCGTTCCTATTGAACGAATTTAAATTTTTAGATAATTAGTCGTCATTATTATATGGCTCATTAACCTTCAACCCCACCCGAAAAAGCCGGAAATAATCCCGCTCCACTTCTTCGTCCGGCTTTTCCTGCATCCAGAGCTCGCCATTTCGGATCAACATGCTATTCGCCACCAACCCTTCTGGGACAAAATCATTGATCAAATTCCCTAGCGAATCTAAAATGCCAATTCTAGCAGGGTATTTTTTCTGCATCCTTTCCCGGAATAACGTTGATTCAGCTAGGGATTTGTTTTCAAAATGCGCTTCTGTATCCAAACTATTGTATCCTGGAAAATAGGCAACTATAAAGAACCCGCCGATCTTTTTAATATTTTCAATCCTTCCGGAAATCATACCCATTCCAAAAAGCCGTCCATCCTTCGGATGGTCTGAACCTTTAAATTGGCTATAGTCGGGTAGGTTTAGGGGAATGGTTGAAATTAATGAATAAGGAGGTTGTTTTTCAAACTCATATATAACCGGATCAGATCCAAATACAATATGGATCCGGCCTTCTTCCAGTGTGTAGACAGGAAACCATGATTTCGGAAAAAAATAGTTGCCATTTCTAAATACACTGCTTTCAGGAAACTGAATAAACGGCTCCTTCTCCCCATTTTCAGGATTCAACCAACTTAGTAATTGGAATTCTTTAAATTCTTGTGATGTGAAAGGAGGCTTTTCTAGATTTATATAAACATACCGGTTTCCTAACTTTTCCATTCCAAACCCCATATTAATCCAATTGGTACTTGGAACCTCAAAATCATCCAGCATCACTTGAGATTTCAGCGTACCTTCAAAATCGTAGACCATAAAGCCGTTATAGCCATATACTAAAAATGTATTTTCATCCCGAATCCGAAGGGTTGACATTAGGCCTCCATAACTATCCGGACTATCGCCGCTTTTCAAAAAGGAGGCTAAAATTTTTCCCTCAAAATCCGCAACATGTATTTCTGGCGAAAACTCCTTATTATCCATAAAAAGTACTTTCCTTGAACTGGGATCTATATCGTGAACAACAGGAATCCCAAGGAAGTCTATTTGAATACTATCCAGTTTTTCAAAGGAAATGGATACTGCCTTATCTCCGGTGCCTTCTCTATCCTGCCCCTTATTTCCGGAATTACAGGAAAAGAGCAGCAAGAAGATCCAACAGGAAAAAAACATAGGAGGCATGGCTGGTAAATTTTTCAGCATAGAAAAGGGAAAGCTCATTGACAATGCCTGGAATATGGTTTAAAAATTATTTTTAACTATTAATTTATTAATTAAAATTTAAAAATCAAACTTTTGTTAGGATTCCCATTTGATTTAAGATTTGCCCGATCCGCAATTTGGGCTAAAGCCCAGGACCTTTAATTGGCATTCTTTTGAATGGGCTGAAGCCCAATCCTATTGAAGAGAGATCGCCTATTTATTTGGGTCATAATCTGGGGTCATCGGTCTTTTTTGCTCAATTGCCTCCTGCTTTAGCTGGAGGCAATATGGGTTTTGACAAACTCATTGGCTTTAGCCAAACCTTTTATCAATGAAGGCTTTAATCCAAATTTCACAATAAATGCTCCATTTCCTTTGAGGAATTGAAACAGCCTAAAGTCACAATCTTATTCCCTCATCTCCAAACGGATAAAACCCATTTCGTCATTTATATTTTCATAAAGCCATATCTTCCCATCCTTGGCAAAATGTCTTGCAGGTTTTTTGGTCAATTGGGGGACTAAAGTTTCACCCAGCATTTTAAGGTCCTCGTCATAAGCCGTTAAATATACATCTGCTCTGCTTTCATTTTCAATATAGGAAAACCGGAGAAACATTTGACCGTCCTGATCCCAAAACGGCGGCATGAAATTAATCTCTTGTAGATACCTTGCATATTCAACCTTAAATTCCTCGGGAGTTTCATGTACTTTTTTATATTCTTTCTCTTTTTGGTTGGCAGTAAGCTGGCTATCGTATGTTTTCATAAACAAGGAATCCATCTCGGTATCGTACCACGCCAGGGCACTAGTGATCTCATTAGACAAAACCACTTTCTTACCAAACTTTTCTATCCCTACTTTCGGTGATTCGCTCATATGAACTGTAGCCTTACCGGAGATCGTATATTCAAAACTATAATCAGGTAATCTCTCAAAGCTTTTTAGCTCAACTCTGGAAGTTTCATATTCCTCCAAATGGAGCAGTCCCAAAACAAACCTTTTATCCTCGTACCCTTGAATCAATCCATATAATTGCTTGGTATCGGGGTCCAGTACCACCTTAGTTCCCGATAACAAATCTCCACCGTTATGCCAATTCGCCAACGAGAAATTTTCATAATAAACGGTCATATACTTTTCTCCTTCCATAGAGAATAAGGAGATCTGGTACATAGCCGTTATGGAAACATGGCTTTCATCGACAATTCTCATCACTCCTATACCAGGCCCGGTCCCATTGGGCCCTTCTTTTTCAAAAGGGAGTTTTTCCTCCAGGCGCAACTCATCCAGGTTAATTTTTTCCAGGGTATGGTCATCACCATTGAAATTATAAAAGTACTTTCCGTCCGAGCCCATGTCCGCATTCAATAGTTGGTGCTTCACAAAGAGAATTTCATCTCCGGGGTCAATGATTATAGTATCCAGGGAAAGTTGGAAATTGCTAAAAAAATCCGGGTCGGCTTTTTCGGTATTTCCTTTACAGGAAATCAAGAGGATAAGCATTAAGTAGAATGAATAGCGCATATTGGTTTTTTTCGTTAAACTAGTCTTCGTTATTTTTTAATTCATTAACCTTCAACCCCACCCGAAAAAGCCGGAAATAATCCCGCTCTACCTCTTCGTCCGGTTTTTCCTGCATCCAGAGTTCGCCGTTCCGAAGCACCATGGAGCTGCCTATTAGCCTCTTAGATTCAAAATCGCTTAGCCTATTTCCGGAAGCATCGAAAATAGCCATTCGATGAGGGTATTTTTCCCGCATCCCATTCCAGAAATTTGATGCTCCTTCCGGTGATTTATTGGAAAAAGAAGCTTCCCTATCCGCAGCATTAAATCCGGGAAAGTAAGCAATAATGAAAAAGTCATTCACCATCTTGATATTGAGTATTTTTCCGGAAGTCCTTGCCTGCCCAAAAAACCGTACATTTGGAGTGTACTCCTTCTCCCCTTCTGCGGGATTGTAATCTGGCAAATCAAGTGGAATACTAGAGACAAAGGAATAGGGAGGAGTGGCTTCATAGCTGTATATCACTGGCTCCAATCCAAAGGCAACATAAATCAAATGGTCAGCAATCGTAAAAGCAGGGTCCCAGGCATTTCTGAAAAAATACCTCCCCCTCAAAAAAATACTAGATTCCGGGAAATGTAGTAAGGGCTTGGTTTCCCCTGTTTGAGGGTTCAGAAAGACTAATGGACGAAGTGCAGCATAATCTTCTGCCCCATTCGGCAACTTGTCGCCACCAACTGTATTCCTGTACAGGTATCCATCTTCCAGGCCTTCCATTCCAATGCCCAATCCGATCCGCGTAACCCCCTGGTATTGACTGTCAACGTGTTTCTCCAAAGATTGCAAAACTCCTTCAAAATCATAGAACAAAAAACCTCTTGACCCATAGGCCATAAAACCTTCATTTCCTATGATTTTTAGGGATGCCTTCAGGTTTCCATAGGTGTCGGGAAAGTCTCCCCATTTCGAATATGAAGCCAATACGGTGCCATCAAAATCAGCTACTGTGATTTCCTGGGAGGTTTCTTTGTGTTCCAAAAAAAGGACGGTTCTTGTTATGGGATCCAAATCATGTACTGTTGGACTCCCCAGGTAATCAATCTTAACACTGTCCAGTTTTTCTAAGCAAATGGATACAGCCCTATTTCCATTATCTCCTTCAGGCTGGTCCCTATTTGCAGAATTACAGGAAAATAATAGCAAGAAAATCAGGGAGAAATACCAAAAAGGATGCATATATGGTGCAGATTCAGACCTAAGAAATGGAAAACCCTGTTCTCCCACTGAAGGCTTGTTCCAGGGATTGAATTACAACTATTAACTTAATAAATATTATTTTTAAATCCTACTTTCCTCATCAGATCTATTCCATAATTGGGCTAAAGCCCGCTATTTTTGAATATCATTTATAAGGAATGGGCTAAAGCCGCATTCCTATTGATTACTTTTTTTCAATTGCCTCCTGCTTCAGCTGGAGGCAATATGGGATTTTGACACCTTCCCTGGCTTTAGCCAAACCTGGATTACCCTACACTTGCCCGATCCAAAAATTGGGCTAAAGCCCGGAACATTTGGTTGCTATTTTTTCTGGAATGGGCTAAAGCCGCATTCCTATTGTGGGGGATTGTCCCTTGATTTCTGGGCCTTAATTTGAAAACAGCATTCTTTTGGATCAATTGCCTGATAGCTGTAGGTACATTTACAATGCATCATCCGGATTACCTATCCGACTTTAATTCAAAAATCGAATAGGTGGAGTAGGTAGGTTCATCCTCTCCCCTGTACCTGTCCCTGATTAGCAATCGCCTGCCCGGCAAGACAACGATCTCAGCATGGGGTTCGCAGCCCGCCGGGAAGGCAATCTCCTCCTCCTGTTGCACCCCATCCTGCAGGATAATCAGCTGGTACAGGCCTGGATCCCCGTAAGGAAAATAGTCAGGGTCATCCGCCTTTCTGGATTCGGTGGCAGCCTCAGAAAGACCCTCAAAATAAAGTATTCCCAGGAGATCCTCGTCAAATTGAAAAACGCTCCTATTTCTTGCATTTTTCATGACCGAAAAATCGTTGTGAATAAATGTGAGTCTTTCTTCCAATTCAAAATTCCCGGCGATATCGTAAACCCCAATCTCGCCAGACTGCTCAAAGGTAAGGTAAAGCTTATTGGTCTTTCTGTCCAGGGCAAAAACCTGTGTAGGTTTGGTCGGTTCGGGTCCGGATGCTTCCATTAACCCTGGCAACAACTCCTTCTTATTGGCGAGGCCCCATTCCAGGCTTTCTCTACCGGGATTGTAAAACTCGATCAGGTAATCTGACTCACTGCCCTCATCAATTCCCCGTATACCGTTATTGACTCCCGAAAAAAAATTGGTGAAAAAATGGGGCGATGAGTCGTCCTCATACCGGAAATAGGGGACTTCTAACCTGGGGCCCGAATAAAAACGGATAAATATGGAGGAGGCAAACCGCAGCCTGTCTTCCAGCTCCCAATCCGGGTTATACCACAAAAATTCATTTGAACTCTGAAGAAAATATCCTCCACCTTCCTGATTGAAGGAAGCCGCAAGCAGACTGCTGTTGTACTCGTTCGGCCCCTCGCCTACCAGGTTAGAGGCTTCCAATACCCGACCATTTCCATCTACTATCAAAAACTCCTCTGTGATCAGGTCATATGCCAGAAAGTGATTTTTTGATGGATGAAAGTCTAGCAGCCTTATGGCATTGTCCCGGTTTATCCTAATAGAATCAATTTTTTGCAGGAAATAGCTCTTCCCCTGTTTTAATTCAGCTCCGGATTTCTTGGATGGGTCACAGGACATAAAAAACGAAAGAATCAGGATAACCCAAATGCGGGATTGTCCTGCATGGTGTAGCGATTCTACGATATGATTCATTTCTAGTCGGGTGTTACAGATAAGACCTTGCATCGGGTCAGTAAATATACACCTTGTTCATCAGGTATTTAATTGTTTTTACAGTTATTTTACTAATTTTTTATTCTATTTTTATGAAGTTCGATTTTTTCTAAATATCGCCACTTTTTTAAGGATGTCTTCTTTCTTAAAAAAAATGGAAGGCGGAAAGAGATTGATTAAGATTGGCCTTCGACAGGCTCAGGCACCACAGGTACGGAGTTGAAGGAGATTGGCCTTCGACAGGCTCAGGCACCACAGGTACGGAGTTGAACAAGATTGAAGGGATTAGTAATGGAACTTTCGACGATTTAATCTTTTACTGCCGTTTCCAGTTTAGAAAAGTTATAGCCCGCCTGATTTAAGAAAAGCGATCAGATTGGCCAAGTCATCTCCCTTCATGGTTTGTTCCAATCCATCGGGCATCAAAGAAAGTCCCGAATGGTGAATGGTCTCAATATTCGATCTGAGTATAGATTCATCGGTGCCAAAAGCCGTTCTCAGCGTAATACTGTTTTCAGACTCCGCAGCTATCCATCCTGAGAATGATCTTCCATCTGCTGTGCGCACAGCAGTGGCCTGATAAGCGGGCAACACTTCGTAATTAGGAACCAGGATGTGAAGCAGCAGCGCATCAGGAGGCTGATTTTTGACACCGGAAAGGTCGGGACCCACATCACCACCTGTTCCGGCATAAGAATGACAAGAGGAACAGCTATTATTAAATACAGCCTTACCTAAAGCCGGATCAGCCGGTTTGTCCAGTATTTCAAGAAATTCCTGATATACCGCCATCCTGCCTCCTGCTTCCAGCCCGTTAAAGAGACGCCTTGCCTGTCTATTTACCGAATCATCGTCTTCGTTCATCAACCTTTGCCGGATCACGGAAGGAATTTCTGCCGGAGCTACTACTGATTCTTCAATGGCTGTAAATAACTGGAGCACTGTAGGCGTTCTTGATACCATTGCCGATATGACAGCAGATTTCATACGGGGCGTGTAGGCAGGCCATGTCTCCGCAGCCAGCAACAAGCGGCCGGCTTCAGGATTTTCCATCCGACCAAGAGATTTCACTGCCTCGAGCTGGATGTCAACCGGCTGCCGGGCTTGCAACAGGCTTTGCAAATCCTTACTTACCCAGTGGAAGGGAACAAATCCGAGGACTGCGGTGGCTACCTCTCTCTCGGCTAAGGGCTCTTCTGTATCTGTAGCCAGGCGGGCTACCTGTTCGATAAAGGCCCTCACTTTGGCGACTTTTAACCTTGAAGAAGAATCTGATAGCAAGGCGTCAACGAGTCCTCCATCCACTGTGGACACATCACCCGCTTCCAGACCCTTTAAGAGTCCGAGTACTGTGGCCATTCTCCAACGCAGTTCTCCTCCTGAGTCAAGCATCTCTTCAAGCAGTAACTGGCAGTCAGCCATCTGTGCTGCATGACCGAACAATTCTCCAAGGTCCTGCATCATTAGTGAAAAAGCAGGCCCGGAAGCTCCAGACTGTTTACGGAATGAATCCAGGAAAGCCGGTAATTCGTCGCCAATACCACTCAAAACAGCAGCCCGAAACCAGGGGTCATCAGCATCTTTTGCAGCCACCCTGGCCAGATTACCTATGACCTCCTGGCCGCTCATCGAACCCAATTCCAAAACGGAAAGGTACCTGGCCCTGATCTCCTCATCCAGGATAGCAGCCATCAATGGCTGGATCAATTCCGGAAATTTTCCCAGTAGCTTTCCTGATAGCAATACCGCCTGCTCCCTTACACCTACTTCCCTATCCCTGATGGCTTCCTGAAGCAACCGCCCGTCCAAAGCCTTCAGGTCATAAAGAAGCCACAACGCTCTTGCCCTGCCTTCAGGCCGCATTCCACTGGTAGCCATATCCCACAAGAAGGGAATTGTACTTTGATCCATTTTTTCGAGAAGCAAACGGTGAGCGGTAGATCTTTCCCATTCATTTGGAGAGGCCAGCAAGTTAACCAGATCCTGTTTGGCTGTCAGGGAGGTAAATGGGTTTGATTGAAGGCTGCTACTATCGATAAATTCTTTTCTTGTAATCCTGTATATTCTTCCTTTATCCTTACCACTTTCAAAATCCAAATCCTTTCTGGCGTCTCCGGGCACATAAGAGGGGTGGTCTATCACCTTTCTGTGCATATCTGCCAGATAAAGTGCTCCGCCGGGCCCATTGGCAAGAAATACCGGGTTGAACCAACTGTCTGTCGCAGACAAAAATTCCCTATTCTCATATGCAGGTGCAGACCTAAAGGATACGCTTTCTGGAACAAGAATCTGCCTCTGGACCAGGTTTTGTGCCGGTTCGCAAATGAAAGCATTCCCGACATGCTGCTCGTCCAAAGCAGTGCCGTTAAATATTACCGGTCCACAGGCAGAGGTGAAGGTACCTTTATGGGAAAGCCCCATTAATCTGGGAATGAAATCGGCAGTAGTGACCGCCTGACTGATGGGATATACTGTTCCCTCCGACTCTGCAGGGGCTACATCTTTAACTGTCCGGTTGAATAGAAGGTGGGGGTTTCTCTCCAGGTACCAGGGTTCGATCACCACGTGCTGCAGGGGATGCCTGTTGGATGTCCCGAAGCGCCGGCCGAAAGCGTCAAAAGTCAATCCAAACTGACTTCTTCCTCCTGTGGTCTGGTACTCCAGGGTTTCCGGATGAAAACGGCCATCTGAGGGCGAAAAGGCAACGGGGTCCCGTTCCGGATGTTCAGGAGAACATACCTTTCCACCATTCAAACCGCTGGTAAGGTAGATCCAGCCATCCATGCCCAGAGTGGGGTGGCTGATTCTGATCTGGGCGGTTTTATCTGCATTGAAACCGGAAAGCAGCACCTTTTTCACATCGGCAATACCATCACCATTCGTGTCTTTAAAGTAATAAATATCAGGTGCGCAGGTCACGACAACTCCACCACGCCAAACCATGATCCCGTTGGGATAAGTAAGCCCCGTCGCAAATTCGGTCCTGTGATCGTATCTGCCATCACCATCTCTATCTTCCAATCTGGCAATCCTACCCTTTTTTGTGGGTGCCCCACCTTCAGCAGGGTCCGGATAGCCGCGGTTTTCTGCTACGTACATAAATCCTTGCTCGTCAAATGCAAAAGCCACCGGATCAATTACCAGGGGTTCTGCCGCAATTAACTCAATTTGCAAGCCTGGCTCCAGGCGAAAACTGGCCATGGCATTTTTAAGATCAACAGAATCGGAATAGGTGTACAAGGGAGAATTTACAGGCGCATCCTGCACTTCAAATGGCGCCTCCTGGAGGGTGCTTTCCCTACCAGACCTTGTTTCACAAGCCAAAAATCCCGCCAATGAGACCGAAAAAAGCCATATATACCGACGCGCAAAATGAAAGCTGAATATTGATGTCATGGTATCGTATTCCAAATTTCCGGCAAAGCTGGCCCTCTTAATTTTGCTTATTCAATTTAAAATAGGACTGATTTCGACCCTACTCAGGATTAATTCTGCAGCTTCAGATTGAATCTGAATCTTTCCGCTACGGGGTTTAACGTTCAATGCCCTGTTCACCAAAATACCATTCAGGTAAACCGTGATTTCTCCGTCAAATACATGGCATTCCAATGTATTCCACTCGCCTACCGGATTTTCCACATCATTGACTCCTCTAAAGTCAATTTCATCCTTCCAATCCGGATCCCTGCCAAACCAGTTCACCCTTCCGCCATGAACAGTTACCGGGTCTCCATTGGGTTGGTAAACATAAGCACCAGCTACCTTTTCAGGGGCCACCGGGCTGGTAATCGCAAACCGATCGGTCCCGTCTCCGACCACGATAAAATCGCCGGTACCACCTTCTATGATCTGGCATTCGATGGAATTCATCCAGGTACCCGAATAACTTCCGTCCTTCCCCCGGGAATGTAGCAAAACCCCACTGTCCCTTGCTTTCTCCAGTCGGGGCTCGTGGGTTCCTCCTGCCCATTTAAATTCAACGAGCAATTTATAGTCTTCATATTCTTCTTCAGTGGTGATGCAGCCCCATTCTTCTCCGGATATGTGAATGAGGCCATCCTTAACGGTAAATACATTTTTCGGGTCATTGTTCTTCCCTCTATCTTTTAGAAAGGTATACCAGCCAGCCAGGTTTTGGCCATTGAATAATTTTACTGTTTTACCCAAATCCAGTTCATCGGCATTCAAAGGTTGGGAATACCTGGATGTAGCAGGGGATGATTTCAATTGACCCAGCAATTCCAGAAGGGTATCGCTGATCTTTACCGATGCCCCTTCTTCCAGATAGCTGGACCTGGCCCTCCAGGTTTCATAGCCTCCAAGGGCATGATGCTCCGGTGTTGGCAGGTAGCCATAGTAGCCGTTGGACAGAGAAACGCTGAAAGTATGATCGAAGGGACTTTCCTTTTTAATACCTAAACCTATCTCCACAAAGACCTCACATGGGATGGCCGTAATGGCCAAATCGCCCAACCGAATCGCCTGAAGGAGAATATTTTCCTGGTCGGGGTAATCGGAAATCAGTACCGTTTCCCTGGCATAAATTTCTTCCATGGAAACCATATTGGGACCCGCGGCTTCCGACATGATCAATTCAGCGCGCTGCAGTTCATTCGCACCAGGTTTTCGTACTCCCAGAGATATTTCCGTCTGAACAACACCGAGAGGTACCCAATCTTTGAACTCGATCTGTTGATAAACCTTAAAAGCTTCCGCCGCCAAAGTATTGGCCACCATTTCCATTTGGGCATAGGGAGGTTGAGGATCAGGGACCGGACCGGCAAAATTAATATTATTGATATCTCCACTACTCCCGTTTGACATCATCGCCACAAAGGGCACTTTTTGCTGATCAGCTCCGATCATTTGTTTGATTTTTCGGGCAAACATCCCGAAATAGTCGGCGGAAATCTCTCCGCTTCCGGTACCACCTACATAATGAAGGGAGTAGTTGGCCATCAAGGCAATGGGTCTCCCGTCAATGGATTGAACAGCCACAACGGGAAGTTCAGGGTCAATTGGTCCTGCAGGTTCCAGCAAATCGGGGTTGGCTATTCCCGGATTCATCTTCACCTGATCCTCGCCACCAAAGGGGTTGCTCAGCACGGCTCCCGGCTTCATTTTCCAACGGCGGTTAAAAACCTGGCTGGATTCCTGACCAAATCCCCAACCGATTTTTGCTGGTTCAAGATTGTTATAGGCACGGATAATTGCATCAGCTGTCCTTTCCTCTAAAAAGCTCAGGTAGGCCGAATCAGGATCACTTTGAAATACAGAACAGGCGGTTCCTGCCGAATGGGTATGGGTGGCAGAGATGAGCATGTTTTCGACCGGAATGGAGGTAATCTTTTGCGCCCTCAGTTTGGCCCTGTCGATGGTCTCCCGATAAGCCATACAAAGATCTAGGGTGACGAAAGCTAATTTTGTGGCCCCATCGTCTAAAACCAGACTCCTGGCGTGAGTATCGTCATGAATATGGAGAACAGTCCTATTCTGCATGCCGCCATTAATCGAAGTACCGATTTTTGGCGTAATTACACTGGTCGCTGCCCCGGCACGAAAAACCTTTATAGGAGTAGTTTTATCTCCATCCGCCTGACGGGCATGTGCATTCTGACTGGATATAGCCAAAAGTACGGCGATCAAAAAAATCAGAACTGGCCTGGTAAGGACAATAGGATGATAAACTATCGGGGTACACAGGGTTTCTTTGGTTTGCGGTTTACGATTCAGCCTCATTATTTTTTATTAAAGTTTTTTTACCATAAGTATTCCCGCCCCTATAAGGATCAATTTTACGGCGCACTCCATAAGACCGGATATCGAATCCGCATTTATTGACATGGTTTACCGGCATCAATCCAAAGCAGAAAACAGCGTTAACAATTGATCAACAATTTTCTCCGAAGCCTCCTTCTCTACCCTATTTGTAGAAAGCCAGGTTTCATAACCTCCCAATCTGTGTTGTTCCGGAGTGGGAAGATAACCATAGCTTCCATTGGCAAGTGAAATGGTAAAGGTTTGATCAAAAGGACTTCTGTCTTTTATTTCCAAACCTGTTTCAGCAAAAGTCTCGAAAGGAATAGCTCCTATGCCCAAATCACCAATTTTAAACGCCTGAATAATTACATGGACTTCATCCGGCCAGGTCTCCATTTGAAGCACTCTCTTCGCATAGGTTTTTTCTAGTCTGTGCCGACCGGTTTCACCTTCCGGTCTCTCCAGAACTTCACGTACGAATTCTGACAAATCAGGGTCTGGCCTTCTGACTTTCAAAGGCAAATAGACCTGTCTGGCAGCCAATTCTACCCAATCTCTGTACACAATATCGTGATAACTTTTCAGCACTTCCCTGGCTAAATCCTCTGCCACCACCTTCATTTTCCCATACGGGGGGTGCTTTACTCTTGGGCCTCTGAAATCGATATTGTTGACATCGCCTGAAGTACCATTGGACATCATGGCGATGAATGGAGGGTGGTCAACGTCTAACTGAAGAAGTTCCTGCAACCTGTCAGCAAACATGCCAAAATAATCTGCAGATAGATGGCCCTCAGGAACTCCGCCAACATAATGTAAAGAGTAATTGGCGAGCAGGGCCAGAGGCCTTCCGTCAATGGCCTGGACGGAAAGAAAGGCCACCTCAGGGTCGGTTGGCCCTGCCGGATGCAGAAGATCGGGGTTTCCCACCCCTGGATTCATTACAGCTAAATCATTAGTTCCTAAGGGGTTTGGCATCGGCGTTCCGGGTTTCATTTTCCACCTTCTGTTAAAAACATGTTGTGGCACATTGCCGCTCCCCCAGCCGATCCGGGCAGGTTCCAGATTATATAGCGCGTTTTGAATTCCGTCGGCTATTCTGGACGCCATAAAAGATTGATAAGCATCCAGAGCCTCTCCTGCTGTCCAATCCCTCCTTTTTTCGCCGGCACCTCCCGCACTGATAGACGAATGCGTGTGTGTGGATGCGATCAATACCTGTGCCGGGGGCAAACCTGTGCGCTTCTGAATAATGGCTTTAGCCGCATCAAAAACTTCTTGTTTCGCTCCTACATTGTCTACCAAAACCACCGCCAGGCGGGTTGTACCATCATCCAGTACCAGACAGCGTGCATAAAGTTCATCGTGTACATAATCAGCAGGAGGCTCCTCCCAGTTTCCGACAATCGGCTCACCAAGAGGAGGTGTGATATTACTTTTGGCTGCACCAGCCCGGAAAAAACGAACTGCTTCACGGTTTTCCTGTGCGTACAGCGGATGAACCCTTATTGATAGGCTGATAATCAAAATCAGCGGTAAAAGAACGGTTTTTGCGACTACCATCCTGCCTGAGATTTGATCCAAATCCAAGTCATCTTCATTTGTTTATGGTTGTATCTTTGTGGCCCTATGCCGGCCTTTCAATAGAGGGGAAATCCATAAAGCTTGCTGATATAGCAATCCCGGCATCACTTCCCGGGCTACCAGCGTCCCCATTGATTTCGTCTTATCTTCCCGAATTTAACTGTGCATGGAAAATGTATCAATCATGAAAACTTCCAGGCAGCATAAACAGCTTTTAGCAAAGGTCAAAATAGTTAAAATTCCGGAGAATATGGTTACTTAAACCTAAAAGAATACAAATCGGCATCTTTCAGGTAGACCCTCATCCTGACCGGATTACCCGCCAAATCCGAAACATCAGAACTGTTATTCCAAAACACAAACCTTGAAATTTCATTACCAATTACCGGCTGTGCTTCCTCCATGGAATAACCGGGTAACTTATTGCCAAAACCATCCAACAATTCTATGCGGATTTCCCCGGCAGCGGAGGTGGAGTAATTGACTTCCAGCTGTTCCCCTTCAAAAATAAAGGGTTTCGAAATCATTTCGCCACCTTCGTAGCCGGCCGAAAGGGATGCAAAACCGTCCAAGCGTAGCGCGTACCTCCTCAGGTGAGCCGAAGGTTGGGCATAATCCTGATTGACATATATGGACATTTCCGTCTCTCCGGTTTGGACGACATTCAAGGCCGGGTAATTGGACCGGGAAACCCAGTTTTGTAAACCGATACCCGGTCGGATAAAAGATTCCATAAACTGTCTGACATATTGGTTCCCACCCCTTGATGACATCAGAAACACGTCCGAGCAGTCATTGTAGTATTTCGGGTTTACACCCAATTTTTCTGCTTCTGCATCTGATACCACCTGTCTATCTGGCATAAAACGGGCACCTATTGCCAGGTAGATGTGAGGCGCCCGAAAATAGGGACTGGTCTGCTGCGTGTACAAATGCTCGTATGGGGTATCGCCAAACCCCATCGGTTCGGGCTCGGTCCAGTGGACAAAGTCTTTGGATGTGGTTCGGCTTACCGAGCGGAAGCCTTTATATCCTTTGCCGGTCCAGGAGCGAAAATAACAGACATATTGACTTTCACTTTCTGACCAAAAGGCCACATTCTGAGAATCGAAAACCCCTTGGGAGAAAACCGGTTCTTCCTGAAGCCTGGTCCAGTTTATACCATCCGCAGAGGTAAAGGCCACCAGGCCACTTTCTGAAGTGCCGCCCAGGGCTTTGAATTTTTCAGCCGGTTTGGCTGTCGGATTGCTGTCCAGAAAAGGGCTGAAATTATGGGTAACGGGTGCAGCATTTGCAAGTATGACGTTGTTTTCTTTACTCCCATTTACTTCATAGATGCCAAGGTCTGGTTTTCTCCAATGGACCCCATCCCTGGATTCTGCATAGCAGGTCACTTCTGCACTGTTTCCATCTTTTCCAGCCGTGGGAACACCGCGGTAGTAGGTCCTGAATAAACCGTCCTCTTCGATAATGGTCACGTAAGCCGAAAAAGCTCCCTCCCAGGGGCGATCAAACTCCAGAACTTTGCCCATATCCACCGGCTGGTGCATCCTGATCGTTGCCTTGTTCAGGTTTGCTATCAGGTATTGGTCTACGAAGAGTTCCCTTCTGTCATCCAGGTATATTGCCTCCTGGGCCATGCTACCAAAAAAGATAAAATACAAGGGTAAAAAACGAAAGGAGAAGATCAGCGCACGCATTTGATAGAGACTTGAGTTAACTACTAAGTATTTAATCACTTGAATGACTTCTCGGAAATCTTTGCCAGATAGATACTGGTTTTTTCTTCGTGACTGGAATAATACGCTATCCAAAGCTTGTTTTGGTGAAAGAGCATCCCGGGATAGCTGGTATCGCCTCCACTGGGCAATTCCACAGTTTTTTCAATGTTGCCCTCCTTATCGCTGAGGTGAACAACAGTCTTGGTACCCAGGCTCCCATATTGCCGCGTACCAATCAACATCTGGTCTTCTCCATAAAACAGAAAGTTAGGCCCCCCTAGTCGAACAGGAAGCTTCGTGTAGGTCCATTTCGTGTACGGACTTTCGCTTGATGCTATAACTCCCATCATATCCCCTGCTTCTCGCCTTATTACTGCATAGAGCCGGTCGTCATGATCAAACCTGAGGGTAGCTTCATTCGGATTACCCCCGACTGTCAATTCAGACACCACATCATATTGCACCCCATCAACCGTACTTAAGAGATGAGCTTCCCGTTTTCCATCCCTGGTGGAATATACAACCCCATATCCTATACCTTTATGCCATGTCAGGCACCAAACCCAGTCGAGTCCTGGTTTTCTGGATATTACTACGTTTTTCAACGAAGTAAAACTGTCTCCTTTTTCATTTGAAAACGCTACCATTGGGTAAAGCTTTTGGTACCCTTCATCGTATATTCCTACCGCTGTAAGCACCATAATCTTACCCTCTGGAGTGATGGATAGTCGGGCCTCCCTGACATCCATACCATGCTTTTCAAGCAGGCCAACCGTTTCCCATTTCTCCCCGTCTACAGACCGAATAATCCGTATCCTGCCACTTTTGTCTGGCATGTGTTTATTTCCTTCGCGGAGTGCTACGTAGAAGGTATCTGAAAACCGGATCAAGTCTGGAAAGGCGTTATGAGGAGCTTCATCCCAAATTTTAATTACCTCTGGTTCAGGCTCTTTTTGACTAAAAAGGGCCGTGCTAATAGATAAAAAAGAGATCAATGTAAGTACAAGATGCTTCATAGTTAGAAAATACAGTTTGTATGTATATTATACTATGAAAAACGAAAAAAGTATCCCTTCTAGCTACTTTTTTTTTAATTTACAATACGATATTACGGCAGAACAATAAGCATTTTGAAAAGGCACAAATTCGCGAATATCAGGACTTTAACCGTCTGATTTTCTTTCGGAAGCAACTATCCAGCCGATCGCAAATTTGGCCAGCATGCCATGGACCAGGACCGATAGGATGATGGTGGCCACCACCAGAGCAAGTAATCGGCGACCGTCCGGAAAGTCCTCCTGATACAAAGCAAAAAATAGATAAAACAGCGAACCTATACCACGTATACCAAAAAAAGAAATCACCCATTTTTCTTTAAATGACAGGTTTTGATGGCCGATCCCGAGCATTCCGGAAATTGGGCGGATTAAAAATACAAATAGTAGTGCAACCCAAAAAAGATCTATATCCATATCCGACGGAAAAAAATGGACCAGATAATAGCCCAGCCCGACAAATAATACCATGATAAAGATCCGCTCCAGTTCTTCAGAAAGATCATGAACATAGTTTACAAACCGATGGGTACTTTCCTGCTGACGGAAAAAGCAGGCGGCTACAAAAACGGAAATGAAACCATATCCCTCCACCAATTCTGCCAGTCCATATGGAATAAGCGTAAGACTGATCGCCAGGATCCCACTGGCCGGCGATTGAGAAATCCGGGCTTTGGTAAAGGAATAGGTAAATATCAGCCAGGCCATCAATTTACCCGCCAATACGCCCACAAGGAAGCCGACAACAATCCTGTATACTACATCCATCAGCAACCAATCCATTAGCCACTTTCCGGGAGCAATGCCAGCCAGTACAACGGCAAGAGCCAGGTGGGTGAACGGAAAAGCCAGACCATCATTCAACCCGGCTTCAGTAGTGAGCGCCAATCTGGTTTCAGAATGGTCCTTGCTCCCCGGCGGACCGGTCTGTATGTCTGCTGCCAGCACCGGATCAGTGGGAGCCAGGACTGCCGCTGCCAGTATTGCTGCAGCAGGGAGAAATCCAAGGAAATAGTGGGCCAGAAGGGCTATTGCCAGCATGGACACAGGCATGGTAATCAACAATAGCCATTTGGATAGATTCCACGTTTCCTTCGCAAACGGCCGGTTTATTTTTAATCCTACACCTGTAAGCGAAATAATAACGCCTAACTCCGTCAGTCTTTTGGGCCAATACGGCGAGTCAGCCCAGTGATGAACGGGTAGATCAAAGGGCAACGAAAACAATGCTACTCCCAATATCAGGAAAATTATTGGTGCCGTAATCAACCGTTTGTCAAGGATTTTTGGCAACAAACTGGCGATCAGAACAAAAAATCCAAAAACAGCCAGGTAGACAAAATATTCGTCCGCATTGAAAAAAAATGCATGTTTTCCCTCCAGCATAACAGTTTATTACCTATTGCAAAAAAACATAAGGCGAATGACAGATGTTTTTTTACAGCAAGATAACCGAAATAACTGTTCTTAAAAACTCCGGACATAGTTATCCGAAAAAAAAACCGAAAATACTTGTCGGCAATAAAAACCCCGCTCGCTGTTTATTCCATCTCTTTTCTCAGAATATACTTGGCTTTTACCAACTGATTTTTGACGGTATTTTTCGAAATCATCAAAATATCAGCTATCTCGTTGTAGGATTTCTTTTCGAAATAATTCATCTCCAGAATCTGCCTTCGCTTGGGGGAAAGGTTCTGAATGATGCCCTCCATCCTGGAAAGCTGCTCCTCCTTTACCTTACTGCATTCATCTTCCTGCTGATGGATCCTTTCCCAAAATTGCTCCTTTAAACTATTGTTTTTATTTAAAGCCTTCAGGTAATCAAAAATCTCGTTTTTGACGGCAGTAAAAACATAGGAATTGAAATTCAATTCAGGCTTAATATTTCTCCTGCGCTTGAGGATCTTCATGAATACTTCATGGTAAATGTTTTCCGCTTCCTGCTCGTCCTTGATAATGGAAACACTGAAACGGATCACAGGTATCCTGTAATATTGGTAAATCTTTTCGAAGGCCTTTCGGTCCCCGTTTCGAAAACCATCCAGTAATTTTTTGTCTGGTTGTTCCATATCCCAAGTAATTTAGTTAGATTAAAATTATTTTGCCTCCCAAAACATTTTATTTGGAATGGCCCGGCTTAATTTTTTATCAATATCAAGGTTTAAAATCACTTTTTCTGCGCAAATCACGTATATTAATCTTCATTTTGCGAAATTAGTGGAACTCTTATGGATTGGAAATGAACGATTTAACAAATACATGACAAAAAAATAACCCAAAGGTTAATAATACCGTGGAAAAAACCGGTTCTTTTTAAAATTGTGTTAATTGTAAAGACTATTCTTGATTTTTGTAAAAAAAACCTATTTCACAAAATTCTCTTTGATTCACGAAGATTGATTTTTCAAAGAAAATTTTGCAAATCCATAAAAACCAAAATACTATTTCTAATTATTGCTTTTATTTTTTAATGATCTCCACAATATTCCTAAGCGGGTCTTTATCTCAAAAAAATAGCAATTTTATACTTTTTTCTGCACCATTGTTTCACGCCCATGATTCCGTGTACCAGGGGTGCCGGGACCTGTTAACTAAGAAAGGCACCGGATCCGCACCGAAGCTGAAAGCGAAAGTAAATTTTTAAGTATCTTCGATGTGTGCTAAGCTGCGGCCTGCAAATCGGAATTCTGAAGACTGTTATTTTGAGCGATTCAGAGCGTTTTATGGAATTTTGGTTCGCTTTTTGATCTGAACTGAATAAAACCAACTATAATATAAAATATACTGAATTCTACTTTTTTGAGTTCATTATACAAAAAACAATTTTCTGCTATGAAAAATATTCCCGCACAATTGCCCATTATACTTCATTACCTGAACCTGAAATCCGGTAATGAACATTTGAAGCAAAGCCTGGAGAAAACATTTGAATGGCTCAACTATAAACTTTCACGTATCGCTGATCATGAGCAAATACAGCAGCTCCGCTACAACCCCTCAGATCCAGAAGTTCAGGAACAATGGCGCCAGATTTTGGAGGAAGCGATAGAAGAAGACGATTTGTATGCTGAAGAATTGAATGTAATGTTGCATGAAGCTGTAGAATTGATACAGCTTGAGGATCCGGATGGGTACCAGGCTCTTGTGGCCAATCAGCTTGGCCGCAGGCCGGAAACCGGAAGTCTGGAAAAGTAGGGGCATTGCCATTTAAACTGTCTCTCCTGACTTCCGGATAAAATCCTCTCTGCTTCCCAGTTGCCAATCCTGAGATTTGCTACAAGGTCCTACATCCTACAATACGAGCTAATGAACCCCGGTCCAAAGGGCTCTCCTATTACTGTGTATTTACGGTAACAGTTCTGCTTCCTTTTCCCGTTCTGTCAAAGGCCCTTATTTTGACCTCTCCGTCCAGGGGTATTGGCATTTCGTACTTTCTGGAACTGGAACTGGGCTCATTGCCATCTGTAGTATATCTCAGCTCTAGTCCCGGAAAATTAGCATTGGCGTAAATTTTACCATCTTCCTGTTTTACCCCCGGTGGAGCGATCCGGTAAGCAAATCCTCCATTCCAACGGGCAAGTTTGGGATACTCCCTTCCAGCGATGGTAGCTGCAAACCGGTTCCAACCGGATTCAATCCTCGCATCCATCCGGATCAGGTCATCCTCCTGTTCCCAGTCCCTTTCTCTGGCCCAGGCACTTTCAGCAAAGCCCAGTAGTTTAGGGAAAAGATAATATTCTGCCATTTCGCCTCCTTTTACGGTTTCCCCCCATAGCTGTGCCTCAATACCAAGGATATTGTCTTTTGCACTGTCATCTATCTCTACCATAGTTCTCGATATTGTCTCCCTGTCCAAGGGTCTGCCCATACTGGATTTGTAGGTCGTCTTAAACCAGTTAAAGGGCGCAAAAGCCCAGGCATTTTTTGTATTCACAAAGCCTGCCCAGTACAATCCGGGTTCTGCAGGATCATTGGAATAGGCCAGGTCAAAGTAAAAATTGGATACATTGCAAAGTACTATGTCATAGCCCTGGTTGGCCAACTGGTAGCCCAGATCAGGGTAGTCAAACATGTTGTTCCATATATAAGGCACCACATTTCGGCCGGCAAATTCAGGATTGGGTTTCAGCTCTCCTTTCTCATCCCGTCTCAAAGCCATTTCTTCCCACACATGAACTTCAAGGTTGCGCTCTTCCAGCCGCTTCAGCAATTCCCGAAAAAAGAAGGCCTGCAGGTTATCCATTTCACCAATATCCGGCAGGTCCTCCAGCATCAATGCAGCATTTGGAGATTCTCCCGGCGACTCCTCGAGCAATTCCTCCACCATGGGAGACTGTGTCCAGGAGCCTACCGGCACTTCATCACCTCCTGCATGTATTTTTTCCAATTTCAACCCTGCCTCGGCGTACATTGCAGCCAGTTCGTCTACCACTTTTTCGTAAAAATGGTAGGTAGATTCCCGCACCACACTGACCACATTGTCTTTATATGCCTGGGCAGAAAGGTACTCCGACTGGTCCTCCGGATCTATGAGACGGTATTCCTCGGCGGCTGCCTCATCGCCGGCTTCCATGTATTTCTGGTATCTGGCCTCCATAGACTTAATGGCTGCCCGGGCATGACCCGGAAAATTCAATTCCGGTATGATTGTAATGTGCCTCTGCCTGGCATATCGAAGGATATCGATAAATTCTTCCCGGGTGTAAAAGCCGCTACCATGGCTATTTTCTGCATAAGCCTTAGGTCCTGATCCATAGGCCGGATGCAAAGCCGGGGCATCCTTTCCACTTACATGCTGACGTTGCCCTCCCACCTCTGTCAATTCCGGCAAGCCTGGAATTTCGAGCCTCCAGCCCTCGTCTTCCGAAGTATAAAACAGAAAATGATTCAATTTATAATGAGACATCATGTCCAAAGCCTTTTTGATGGTTTCTTTCGATTGAAAATTTCTGGCAACATCTACATGCAGGCTTCTAAAACCAAATCGCGGAACATCTTCAATTGAAACAAATGGCAGTGCTACAGGCGGGGAATTGTCCAGATAAACATCCGGCCCCAGGAGTGCCAGCAGGCTCTGCACGCCATAAAAAACTCCGGCAGCATCACTACCAGTAATAAAAACACCGTCTTTGTTTACCTGCATTTGATAGGCTTCCCTTTCTTTGCCATTCACCCTTATATCTGCCAGGGAGAGGTAAATATCGGTCTGGGCTTCATTTCCCGTATTGCTATTCAGGCTCAGGCCGGTATGGGTCTTTAATTTGTCGACCAGGTAAGTGGATTCATTTTCAAGCCCCTCCTCGAAGCCAATAGTCATTCCCTCCTTGATTTCGAACACACCTGCGCCTTTTTCCAGATGGTAGGGAGATGGAATTACCGGCAGGAGTTCACCCGAAGAAACCGGGCTCATATTCGAATTGACATCGTACTGGCTTTCCGGATTGTAGGCTGCTTCCTCATCCATCGTACCCCGAAGCAACTGTTCCTCCCTTTCGAATGGGCGTACGGTCCAGTGGCTGACCGGAATCTGCGCCAGCTCCTCCTGGTCTTGTCCGTAAAAAACGAAATACAAGCCCATTGGAGCATCGCTCTGTTTGATGACACCCTCGACTCCTGTATAGTTGATTTCCACCTGTTCTCCTGAAGCCAGGTAAAATCCTTCCCTGGGGCTCAACCGGTACCAGTCACCGTTAATATGGGTAATATCTGCTTTCGTGCTGCTCACGATGCGTCGTGGCGACATGTTGAAAAACAAGGCCCAGCCTTCATCATCCAATGCATCTGATCCCTTGTTCTCAAGAATAAAACGGGCTTCAAATTGTCCTTCTTCAGCGGTAAAATTGCTAACCAGTTCCCATTCCAGATACAGCTCATCAACGGTACTCTGCCAGGAGGTACTTTGTTGACAGCTACATATAAAAATAAAAAGACCCAGAAACAGAAAGTAGTATTTGCTTTTATTCATAATTCAAAAGATTTAAATAGCCTTATTATTACCCAATCTGGTATTAAATTGACTATCAAAAACACATAATTTTATTCTATGACGCCCACCACTACCCGATTGATCTCGCTGGATGCTTTAAGGGGTTTTACTATCGCTGCAATGATTCTGGTCAATTATCCAGGTTCCTGGAACCATGTTTTTCCGCCCTTATTGCATGCATCGTGGAATGGCCTCACCATGACAGATTTTATCTATCCATTTTTCCTTTTTATTGTAGGAGTTTCCGTCGCCTTTGCCTACACCAAAAGACTACAGGGCGGGTTCCCCAAAGAGGAAATGTATAAAAAAATCCTGGTCCGGTCCCTAAAAATCTTCCTTGTTGGTGTTTTTTTAAATCTTATCCCTGACTTTAATTTTTCAGAAATGCGTATTACCGGTGTGTTGCAGCGCATTGCTATCGTATTCCTGGTTTGTGCCTTCCTGTTCTTACATACCGACTGGAAAAAGCAGGTGTACCTGGCAGGGGGGATCCTGCTCTCCTACTGGCTTGCCATGACGCTGATACCCACACCTGATGAAGGAAAGGTCATGCTGGAACCGGGTAGAAACCTGGCAGCATGGATAGACCGTATCCTGCTTCCTGGCAGGATGTGGGAAGGAAACTGGGATCCCGAAGGCTTGTTCAGTACGCTTCCGGCAATTGTTACCGGGATCCTGGGCTTGCTGGCAGGTAAAATCCTGCTTGCCGATAACAACCAACAGCTCAAAGCCAATTACCTGATGGCCTTAGGCGTGCCCCTGGTATTGCTCGGCCTGCTTTGGGCCCAGGTCTTTCCCATCAACAAGCATCTCTGGACCAGCTCATTTACGCTGGTGACCGGTGGTACTGCCTTCATTGCACTTGGAGCCTGCTATTTCCTGGTGGATGTATTGGGAAAGCAAAAAGGAACCCGAGCGGGGATAATTTTTGGCGCCAATGCCATTACGGTATATGTACTTGCCGATATACTTTCCTTGCTATTTTACCGGGCTGAATTTGCCGGAACTTCATTGAACATGCACTTTCTGAATGGGCTTACCAGCAGCGGACTGCCCGCAAAGTTGGCCAGCCTGCTGTACGCCTTACTATTTGTCGGTATCAATTTTATTCCTGCCTATCTGTTGTATAAAAGAAAAATCTTTATCAAACTTTAAAGCCATGTACAAATTTGCAGCATCCCTGGCCCTACTTGTTGCCTTCTATGGCTCCTTTTCAATCCCACTATTGGCACAAACAGGTAGTCAGCATGAGCCTGTCCGATACATAGGCGGCAATAGCATAGATCCTGACCGACACGAGGGACGATTGCGCTATGCAGTAGGCGTGGAAAGCCGGCAAACCCTGCGGGTAAACAGGTCCCATCCGGAATACGCTGACGGTTACGGCTGGACATACAACCATGCCTCCAACCTGGCATACTGGGAAGGCAAATTTTACCAGCAATACCTGAGCAATCCAGTGGATGAACATATTGCGCCGGGCCAGACCCTGCTGGTCAGTTCTGAGGACGGCAGGGAATGGTCAAAACCAGAAGTGATATTCCCGCCATACCCGGCACCTGAAGGCACAAAAATACCTGAGGGTTACGATGGGTACATGATGCACCAGCGAATGGGTTTTTATACCAGCAAAAACGGCAAATTGCTTACTTTGGCTTTTTACGGGCATACTGAGGATCCTTTCGAAGAAGGTGGAATTGGCCGCGTGGTCAGAGAGATCAGGAAAGACGGCAGCCTTGGTCCTATTTATTTTATCCGATACAGTAGCCATACCGATTGGAATGCGCACAATACCGCTTTCTCCTTTTACCAATCCTCTCCCGATGCCGCATTCATCGAGGCCTGCGATGAATTGCTGGCCAATACCCTGGTGACCCTTCAGTGGAGGGACGAAGACAATGGAATGGACGGATTTTATAATGGAGAAAGAGGCGGTTCAGCTTTCTCCTATTTTACCAGGAAAGACGGAAAAATTGTCGGATTGTGGAAACGGTCCAGGGCTGCCCTGTCAGATGATGAGGGAAAGAATTTTACTCCCGCCGTGAAAGTACCTACCCTTACCATGGCTGGCGGCAAAGTTTGGGGCCAGAAGACCTCAGATGGCCGCTTCGCCATGGTATATAATCCTATAGATATTGACGAATACAGATACCCATTAATTGTCATCAGCTCGGATGATGGGATCATTTTTGATGATATGGTACTGGTACAGGGAGAAGTGCCTCCACGGAGGTATTATGGTAGATGGAAAGATTTTGGTCCCTGCTATGTGCGGGGAATTGTCCCGGGAAATGGATTGCCACCCGGTGACGCCATGTGGCTTACCTACAGTATGAACAAAGAAGACATGTGGGTAAGCCGTGTACCCACGCCGATTCGCCATGTGGTTAGCGGACCTGTAAACGATGATTTTGACCAACTAAAACCATCCGGTGTTGTACCCGAATGGAACATTTATGCCCCATTGTGGGCACCGGTAAACCTGGTGAATGACCCTGTACGCCCCGGACTGGCACTCGAGCTGAAGGATGAGGATCCATACGATTATGCCCGGGCCATAAGGATTTTTGAAACCGAAGAGGAAGTCCAGGTAGAATGGGCTGTAATGGTCTCTCCTGATAATGAGGGATTGCTGGAAATGGACGTGGTGGACCAATTTGGCAACCGGCCCATCCGAATAAAAATCAGCCCCGAATGTCAATTCACCTATATGGACGGGCATATTGAAAAAGAAATGGGAAGCCTGCAAGCCGGCCAATGGCAGAAAATCAGGCTTGAAATTGATGCCCGGCCTTTTGGCTCCTATAATCTGTACCTGAATGAAAAACCGGTCGCAGAAAATATAGCCCTGACCGAGGCCGTTAAATCTGTGGAAAGGCTTTCCTTTCGAACTGGTCCTTACCGAAACCTGCCTGGCAGAAAAACACCCAATGAGGACCCTGTCCCACCATTACCCGGTGCAGATGAAAAGGAAGCGTTGGGATTGTTTTATATCGACGATGTAAAAGTTTCAAAATAACCCTCCCTGCAATAGATTCAGGGTTTTAAGGGAAAGAATTGCAAGGTTTTTACCATTTTATTCCGCTGATACCAATCGTTATATACAAATTCCACCTGATCAAACACCTGCTCTCCAAAAAAGTGATCTTTATATTTGTCCAGCAGAGCTAAAATTCTTTCAGGTCGATTTACCTCCTGCTGAAACCTGACCACGGTGCTGTGCGCCGTGATCAGGGTATACCTTTTATCCAGTGATTGTTCCAATCGGGAACTCGAAAAAGCCGCTCTCAGATTATTCCGGCAGTGTTCCAGTTCACCGTTAATAGGAAAACCGCATATCAGCAGACAGGAGGGCGAAGCCATGACCCCCTGAAACCTGATCGGTATCTTCCTGACAGGATCCAGGGCCCGCCGGATCAGTGAAATGTAGCGGGGCAGATCGAGGGACTCGGTGCTGAACCCGGGGTAACAGGAAATTATTGGCATAACGGTCACATGGATATCGGTGGGAGGATAGTAATATTGATCCGGATCTATAGTTTTTACCGCCGCAATAAATCTACCAATATTTGTGGTTACTTCTTCATCAGGCCGTAACAATAGCGTTAAACCCCTTCTGCTATCCATCGAATCCTTCAGGGCGGAGTCGTAACTAAACCCTTCCCGGGCAATTTGCCTGAGGGCTTCCTCATGCAATTGGCTGTAGTGTGCCTGTAATACCGTCAATCTTCTTCACCGTCAAATTTGCGAAAAAGCAGTTGCAACAGCTCCTGTACTTCGTCTGAGCTGGCATCCCATTTCAGAGGCTGGACAAAGCTCTGGTTCATCAGGTTCACTGCATCGAAAAAACTGTCGGCTTGGTCCAACTCGTCCATCGCCTGGTCCAAAAGATCCTGGTTTCCCTGAAAAAGCCTTTTGGTAAACATGATGCGTTGGTTAATGCCCAGGCTTTCTCTAAGGTTACGGACACTTCCTTTCATGTAGGTATATTCCTCCGATTCAAATTTTGCCCAGGCCAGTGCCGGGTCAATTTCAGTGGCCACTGTACCTTCACCTTTATCCGGTTCATCAACCTCCGGCTGCTCGGCATCTGTCGGTTCCGCTACCGGATCAGCAGCCGGCTCATGAGCATTTTCCTCCCATGGAGCCACTTTTTTATCGGTCCACATTTTATTGGGATCAATCGGCACCTTTTCATTCAGGGGTTCGAAGAGACTATGGGCAGAGGACAGTGTTGATGAGTTCTTCTCAAAACTGTCCTGCAACTCCTCTTCCCATCGCGGTGTTTCGGGGTTTTCGGCCAGAGCTGATGCTACGGACTGCCAGACGGGCACATGCCATTTGATGTATTTTTTCTGTTCCTTGAAATATCCGCCTGGTTTGCCTTCGGGCTCATCCCAGTCCTGAAGAAAAAAGCCGACCGGGTCGGCGCCCAGGTGCAATGTTAAGCTAAGGGCCTTTTCCAGCAACGGCTCGAAATCTTCTCTCCTAATTTTTATGGCCCTGGACAGGGTATTCATAAAACGGACAAGGGCTTCTTTTACCGCATGGTCTCCATAGTCGAAATAGGGATTCCTGGCCATGGTATCCATTTGTTCCTGCCAGCTTTCGAAGAGAATTTTGATAACCATCAAATTCAGTTGACTGCATGCTGTAAGCTGTATGATTTCCTGTCCGCCGATGTATTGTCTGTCGGTAAAATATTCGTCACATATTTTCCTGGAAAAATCTCCCGAATACCGGTCAATATATGCCTGGTCTAAAATCTTGTAAACTGCCATCTGACTTGTTTTTTCCGTTAAAAGTAAAAGTAAAGTTAGGCATTTTATACGTACAAATAAAAGGCCTGATCAGGATGAACTGCGACCGATCTATCCGGCCTATTTTTATAAATAGGAAGAAATCCTTTAATTTCACCAATTGCAGTGGTTAGTTGTATCCTGTCCGGCTGCGTTTCCCGTATAGGGGTATTGGCAAAATCACATGATGATCATTTAGCGAAACGATGTTTTTAGAACCTCCATTAGGAAATCAAATTCAGTCCGGCCGGAAAGGTCAGATCGAAGTTATTTGTGGGTCTATGTTTTCCGGAAAAACCGAGGAGCTGATCAGGCGGCTAAACCGGGCCATTATCGCCCGGCAGAAAGTAGAAATTTTTAAGCCCTCCGTAGACATCCGCTATGATGAACGAAATGTGGTTTCCCACAATGAAAGCATCATCCGCTCGACTCCCGTGCAATTTGCCAATGACATACTCTTATTGGCAGGCAACTGTGACGTGGTAGGGATAGACGAAACCCAGTTTTTTGATGAACAGATCGTAACAGTAGCAGAAAGGCTGGCGCGTTCCGGTGTCAGGGTGATCCTGGCTGGCCTGGATATGGATTTTGAGGGTAAGCCCTTCGAACCCATGCCACAACTCCTGGCCGTTGCAGAATATGTGACAAAAGTACATGCCATTTGCATGAAGTGTGGCGACCTGGCCTCCTTCAGCTACAGGCTTTCCGCCGAAAAATCCAAAGTGATGCTCGGCGAGAAGGAAAGTTATGAGGCCCGGTGCCGGCGTTGTTTTTACGGAGAGCATGCATAAACTACAAATCCATGCTTAAGAAAACCTCAGGGATAGTAATCAGCTATACCAAATTCCGCGAAACCTCCATCATTGCCAGGATATTTACCCGGAACCTGGGCCTGAAATCCTACCTGGTAAATGGTGTAAGGAGCCACAAGTCGAAAACAAAAATGGCCCATTTTCAAACCCTGACGCTTTTAGACCTGGTGGTGTATGAAAAAGAAAATGCCAATATCAACCGTATCTCCGAGGTAAAGCTGTCCAGGGCCTTTCACCGCATACCTTTCGATTTCTACCGCTCAGGAATAGGCATGTTTATGGGGGAGTTTCTTGGTAAAATTATCTTTGACAATTACCAAAATGAGCAACTGTTTGACCACCTGTTCGAGGAAATTGTGGCACTGGACAGTGAAGCGTTTCAGCCCACAGTGTACCTCCTGCTGTTTTTGATGAAAACCTCCCGTTTCCTGGGTTTTGAACCAGCCGATGCAGCAGACTTTTATTTGCAACTACCGTTGGACCAGTCAGGCAAAGCCTATGAGGATAAAAGGATGAATCTGGACAGGCTCATGGTTACAACAGAAGCGCTTCCTATGGCTATGCCCCGAAAAATGAGAAGCGCATTAATCGATGACTGGCTGCTCTTTTATAAAATTCACATGGAGAATTTCGGAGAGATCAGATCACTTGCTGTGCTTAGAGCCATGACCCAATAATCTCAGGCATGAACCGCACTGGTTTTGATACCACTCGTCCGGTACCGTTATCCGGAATTCTGGTCGGGGTATTATACCAATTTTACTGCCAGTAAAAAAAAAACAATCAACAGCCAGTAATGCGAAAAATGAAAACCATAAGGGATGTTTAATTTTACATTTAAAAAATTTACCTTGCAGCAAACAAAACAGCAGATGAGCGAAATTTTATTTGACGAGATCCCATCGCTTGACCTGGCTGACTTCCTTTCCGGAGATCGGGAGAGGAAAGCAGCATTCGTCAGGGATCTGGGAGATGCCTATGAAAATATTGGCTTTGTAGCCATCAGGAACCATGGGCTGAAGCAGGCCATGCAGGATGAATTGTATGCGGCCATCCAAAAGTTCTTTTCATTGCCCGACGAGGTAAAAGCCAAATATGAGAAACCTGAAATCGGATTCCAGCGAGGCTATACTGGCAAAGGAAAGGAACATGCCAAAGGAAGAAACACGGGCGACCTTAAGGAGTTTTACCATGTAGGCCAACCCATGGATCTCATTCCGAATGACGATACGGTTATCGAAGATTATCCCCAAAATGTATGGCCGGAAGAAGTACCCGGATTTCGGGAAATTTCGCTGAAAGTATACCAGACCATAGAGGAAGCCGGTATACAAATGCTCCGTGCGATCGCCCTGAATCTTGATCTGGAGGAAACCTATTTTGACGACAAGGTCAGGTATGGCAACTCCATTTTACGATCGATCCACTACTTCCCCATAGAAAACCCGGCGGCGGTACCGCCGGATGCGGTGCGGGCGGCCGAGCATGGAGACATCAACCTCATCACCTTATTGATGGGGGCCAGTGCAGACGGCTTGCAGGTGCTGAGAAAAGATGGGAAGTGGATCCCGATCACGGCCTTACCGGACCAACTGGTGGTAAACGTGGGTGATATGCTCGAAAGGCTCACCAATAAAAAGCTCAAATCTACCATCCACAGAGTAGTCAATCCTCCAAGAGAAAAGATGAATAGCAGCAGGTACTCCATTCCGTTTTTTTTGCACCCCAGGTCTGAGATGGATTTGAGCTGTCTGGACAATTGCATCGGTGCAGAGCATCCCAAAGCCTTTGAAGACTGCACTGCGGGCGAATTTCTCGAAGAGCGATTAAAAGAGCTGGGCTTGAAAAAATAAACGGGCACATGACAATCATAAGGAGGGTACGGTATTACATTTATCTGAAAGATGTGCTCGTGCTTTCCCTTACCGCCTTTGGTGGTCCCCAGGTATTTCTGGCTATGGTCATCGACCTGATGGTGAAAAGGCGGGGCTATATTACCGAAAAAGACCTGCTGGAATTAAACGCCCTCTGTTTGGTCCTCCCCGGACCCACTTCCACACAGACGATTTCTGCCATAGGTTTCCGCATCGGAGGTCCTGCACTTGCTTACCTTTCGCTGCTGGTTTGGATATTTCCGGCGACCAGCCTGATGATAGCTACCGCATTTTTGATTGAGCACCTGCAAGCCAACACAGAAGGAGCCCTGGGATTTGCCAAATTTATCCAACCTATGGCCATAGGCTACATCATCTACGCGTCTCAGATCACCATCAAAAAGATGATCCACACCGTCGAAGCTGCCCTGCTGATGATGATTGCAGCATTTGTGGCATTTTTTTACAACTCCCCCTTTATCTTTCCGATTATGCTGGTCATTGGCGGCCTGATCACCACACATAATTATAACAAACAACCGGTCATCGAAGAAAAATCAAAAATAAGTATTTCGTGGAGCAACTTTATTTTGTGGGCCGGAGTGCTGATTGCAGCCGCTCTTCTGGGACATTACACCCGGCTATTACCGGTCAGGCTTTTTGAAAATTTCTATCGAAACGGAAGTCTGATTTTTGGTGGAGGGCAGGTATTGGTCCCCTATCTGTATACCGAATTCGTAGAATTTAAAAACTACCTGAGTTCGGAAGAATTTTTGACCGGTTATGCGATCTCCCAGAGTGTGCCCGGACCCACCTTTAGCATCAGCTCCTACATCGGCGCGCTCTCTCTCCGGGATATGGGGGCTACCGGTATGATCACAGGAGGCCTGATTTCTGCCGCCGGCATATTTTTACCTGGTACATTTCTGATTTTCTTTATCATCAGGTTCTGGGACGAACTAAAAAAATACCGCCCCGTACGAGCTGCCCTGGAAGGGGTCAATGCGGTAAGCTGTGGCATGCTGATAGCCGCTGCCTATCTGCTTTTTGAACCTTTGGATAACAACCTGTTTAACATCGCCGCTATCATCGGAACCTTTGCCTTGTTACAATTCAGCAAAATACCTTCGCCCCTGATCATTGTCATGGGAGTTCTTGCCGGCATCAGCTACCAGTGGCTGATGAATTCGACCATATGGCCTTTTGCATGACTAACATTAGATAGGGTAATTTGAGCGGCCGGTTTCAGTCCCCGGGTCAATCCTGCTTTCCAGTCGGTAAAGCACCAAGGAATTTTTACCTGAAAAAAATCAATCCAAAATATGATTTGATTCCCTTAGACAAATCTCAATGTCGCCGTTCCGGTAATCAGAAACGCTGAACTACCAAATTTTTACGTTTACCCTGGTATTAATCTTTTATTACTTTAAAAATAAGCTTCTAAACCCTTTAAAGGCCGGTTTTCCTGCAAAATCAATAGAATATTAGCCATACCTGAATCTGATATTGTAGTTTTTATGAATTTTAGTTTAATTATAAACCTATTTTTTCAATACTTGCAAAATTTTTATAAAAACTAGTTCATTTTTTAACCAAAAAAAAGAAGGATCTTGTTCAGATCCTTCAGGTTGGGCTTATTTTAAACTGACTAACAGCTATAATATTTTGGAAAATGGATTATTTTGAACTTTATCAACTTCCAAATTCTCTTAAACCTAATAATAATGTGTCACATAGCAATAAAAACGGATTAAAAATTTTGAAATAGTTTTTAACCGGTAAAGTCACCAGAGGTATAAGCAAGCCCGGACCGGGCATCAAAGGTGCTGATTTTTGTAATACAAAGCGGAGCACCCCGGCACCCTTCCGCGTCTGCCCAATTGTAGCAGGACTGATCTTAATGAGTTGCAGAATGAGTCCCTGCCATCTGACAGGTGGCCAAACAAGACAATAGCCTACCAGTCCGGACAAATGAAAAAATACGGTAGTATTCTTTTTCTCCGTGTAAAATTTGTGTAAATTACGAATGACGGCATCATTCAGATGACAAACCAGGGTATCCCAATAATTTTATGGCCTGTCATCTCACATCTGATAACTTGATATTTTAACGAAGGCACCGATATGGCTTTTGGCAATCAATTTAAAAGATTTCTTTTCCGGTACAGCCTGGTTCCACCGCACAATTGGAGACCCGCGGCAACGGTTCTGGTGGCAGCCATTTTTGGTTTGGGAATTTATCTTTTAAAATTGAGTAACGCTGCCTCCTATTTGTCCGATGATCCACAAGCCTGTGTGAATTGCCATATCATGACTCCCCAATACATCACCTGGAACCACAGTTCCCACAGAGAAGTGGCCCATTGCAACGACTGCCATGTACCGCACGACAACATCATCAACAAATATTTCTTTAAAGCCAAAGATGGGCTTTACCACGCTTCGGTCTTTACCATGCGGGCCGAACCGGAAGTAATAAAGGCGCGGGGTCCCTCTGTACGGGTCATACAAAACAATTGTATCCGTTGCCATGAAGACCAGGTCACTGATGCCAAATTATTGGGTTTTGTAGAAAGCCACAAAGAGAAACGGACTGACCGGACCTGCTGGGAGTGCCATAGGGAGGTACCCCATGGACGGGTGAAAAGCCTTTCTGCTACCGGGCACCAGATCGAACCCATTCGCGCCCATTCCCCCGAAGACCTGGAGATCATCCCAAAATGGTTAAAAGCTTCTATGCAACAGAAAAGTGAACAAAATTAAATGCTCAGGTTATGAAATTGACAGGATTAAAATCATCATCAATCAAAGGAAGCAACGATTATTTTAATCGTCAAAAATTCTCCGCCTACCTGGCGTCATCCCGGCGGGCCCGTCCGACTGGCGGTATCCGGGCGGGCTTCCGGCCATTAAAAATCAAATGATAAAGAGATGAAAAATTGGATGCTTTTTGGAATCACAGCGATAATCGTTTTTCTTTTGGCCATGCTTGCCTATACCATCATGGACCGAAAAACAGAAGCCCGTTTTGCGTATCAGCCAAAAGTCAGCCTTAAGGGCATTGAGCCCCGGGATTCTGTCTGGGGATTAAATTATCCCAGGCAATACCAATCCTACCAAAAAACGGCAGACACCACATTTAGCAGTCTGTACAATACCAGTGGAAAAAAAGACGTATTGGCAGATAATCCGGAGATGGTAATCCTGTGGGCAGGCTATGCTTTTAGCAAAGACTATACCCATCCCCGGGGTCATGCTTATGCGGTAGAGGATATCAGAGAGACACTGCGAACGGGAGCCCCCATGGAAGCCGGAGAAGGTCCCATGCCCAGCACCTGCTGGACCTGCAAAAGCCCTGATGTACCCAGGCTGATGAACGAAGTCGGGGTCAGCGAATACTACAGTAAAAAATGGTCGGATTTAGGCAGTGAGGTAGTCAATCCTATTGGCTGTGCAGACTGCCACAATCCGGAAACCATGAACCTGACCATTACCCGCCCGGCACTTATCGAAGCGTTTGAGGCCATGGGAAAAGATGTCAACCAGGCCTCCCATCAGGAAATGCGATCCCTGGTCTGTGCGCAATGCCATGTAGAATACTATTTTGACAAGTCTATACCCGGTAAAGAGGATGCGCAGTACCTGACCTTTCCCTGGAAGGATGGAATGGACGTATCTTCCGTAGAGCAGTATTACGACAATATTGATTTTGCGGACTGGGTTCACCCGCTCAGCAAAGCCAGAATGATCAAGGCACAGCATCCCGATTATGAATTGTATTCCCTTAGCGTACATGCAAAAAGAGGGGTCTCCTGTGCCGATTGCCATATGCCTTATAAATCCGAAGGAGGGCAAAAATTTACGGATCACCATATAGGTTCACCTTTAAGCAACGTGGAAAATTCCTGCTTTGTATGCCACAGAGAAAAACAATCGGACCTGGTGAGCGATGTGTACGAACGACAAAGAAAAATCAAAACCGGCACCGCAAAACTGCAACGACTCATCGCAATGGCACATATTGAGGCGGCGAAGGCCTGGGAGCTGGGGGCCGATGCCTCTGATATGGAAGATATTCTGAAAGGCATCCGGCATGCACAATGGCGCTGGGATTACGCAGTAGCCTCACACGGTGCAGCCTTTCATGCACCCCTGGAAACCAGTACCATCGTCACCTCAGCCACCGGCATCATTCAGGAAACCCGGATAAATCTAGCCAGGCTTTTGGCAGACCTGGGCTTCACACAATCTGTGGAAATGCCGGATTTTTCCGATAAGATCGCCTTGCAGGAATACATCGGACTGGACATACCTGCTGAAAAATCCGCCAAGGAAACATTTTTGGACCAGGTAGTGCCCCAGTGGCTGAAAGAAGGTAAAGCGAGGGAAGCCAAAATGGAAGTGGAGACAGTCAGTTCCAGGTAAAACAAGTAATTGGTAGAGTTTTCACCTTCCGGAACCTGGCGCATGAAATATGAAAGCCTGTTTCCGGTTAAATCAAAATCCTATAGCCCATGAACAAACCCTTACTTTTTTTATCAGCAATCAGCTCTTTGTTGTTTTCCCAATCGGTGTTCGGTCAATTCAAATTGGATGGGCAATTGATACAGCGGGCTGAATTCAGAAATGGTTTTAGCAAATTGATCCCGGAAAACCAGTCCCCGGCAGGCTTCATTGCACAACGCGCCAGGCTTCAGGCCAGTTACCAGTCTGAACCGGTCAACTTCTACATGAGTATACAGGATATCAGGGTTTGGGGCAACACCCCACAAGTGAAACTTACCGATACTTTTCTTTCGGTACACGAAGCCTATGCTGAATTACCCATCGGTGACAGCTGGAAAATTAAGCTGGGTAGACAAGAACTCAATTATGACAATTTCAGGTTTCTGGGCAACCTGGATTGGGCACTGCAGGCCAGGGCACACGATTTTGCGCTCATCAAGCAGGAACAGGGGAACAGAAAAATTCATTTTGGCGCCGGGTATAATCAGGATGCCATGCACCTTTCGGGAAACCTGTTCGAAACTACCAATCAATACAAATATGCGCAACTGTTTCGCTATGAGAACAAATGGGAAAAGCTGCAGCTTTCCATGCTTTTCTGGAATGATGGAAGACAGTACATTGAAAGAGACAATACCGGAACTATCATACAGGATGAAGTTTACCACAGGCAAACCATCGGCTTGCCCACGGTGAAATACCAGTTTGGCCAGACGCTATTGACCGGATTCTATTACCAACAATTCGGGAAAGACCCAATGGGGCGAAAGAGTAGTGGGTACGATATCAATGTGCAGGCCAGCCAGCAAATCCCGCTGAAAAGTCAGGGTAAAAAATTGAAATTTGCTGCGGGAATAGAAATTCTCAGTGGCACTCCGACCAACGATTTATCGGAAAACAAATCCTTTTCCCCCTTATACGGTACCAATCACCTTTATAATGGATACATGGATCTATTTTATGTAGGAGGAACCCATGAAAACAACGTAGGCTTAACAGATATTTACCTGAAAGGTCGGCACGACTTCAACCCCTCCTTTTTTATCCAGACCGACGCACATTTTTTTTCCAGCCAGGCGGATGTGTATACGAATTTCGTTTCCGGAGAATTGATGGATAAACGATTGGGTACCGAGATAGACCTTTCCTTTGGTTTGGTCTTCAATCAGGCCATATCGCTGCAGGGTGGGTACAGTCAATTTTTCCACAGTGATACCATGGAGCATATCCACGCCAACGGACAACTCAAAAACCTTCAAAACTGGGCCTATCTGATGTTGATCGTCCGTCCTACCATGCCGAATAAGTTTATAGGTATACTGTTTTGAGCCTATGAAATATTTTTCTCTTCTTTTTTCAACTAAAACAACCTTGCTGTTGCTGGTGATTTTCGCAGGATCCATGGGGCTGGCCACCTTTATCGAAAACGATCATGGCACCAAAGTAGCCCGCGGCCTGGTATACGAGGCCTGGTGGTTTGAATTGCTGATGCTTTGGCTGGCCGTGTGTTTTGTCAATCATATCAAAAAGTACCGCCTTTTTCATCGATCGCGCTGGCCGGTGGGTCTTTTTCACCTGGCATTTGTTCTCATCATTATCGGTGCAGGGGTCACCAGGTATTTTGCGCTGGAAGGAACCATGCACATTCGGGAAGGAGAGGAATCCGGCACCTTGTATACCAGTTCACATTACCTTCAGGTAAGACAGCTAAAAAGCGGAAAGACCTTTGAGAAACCCCTCCAATACATTGCGCAGAATTTCGATCCCGAAACCTTCGCCGTTAGATTTCCATCAGGACCGGAATTGTATGTGGGTCTGGATCGGTATATAGCTGGAGCGAGGGAGACTTTTGAGGAAGGAGAAGATACCTACATCGATATGGCTGTGGCGGTGGGTGAGGGTAGAAAAGATATTAAACTTAAAAAAGGAACCGAAATTCTTTTGGGCGAAATCATCCTATCAAGCAAAGAAAAATGTGAAAGCTCCATATGCATCCGAAAAAATCAGGACGGATGGTACATCCAAACCAGTGTACACCTTCAGGTCCTGGAAATGAGCAGCCAGCAGATGGGGGTGCTGCATGCCGGGGAGAAAGCCCCTTTACAGATGCGCAGCTTGTACCAATGGGAAGGTGGCGCATTCATGATCAAAGGAATTGAGGAGAAAGTCAGTCTGAATTATGTACCAGAATCCAACCCCGACCTGGCCAAAAACCTGCCCGACTATATTGCCTTCAGCGTATACGATCAGAATAGGGAGCCTATTGAGTCGGGCTTTATCAAGCTGGTCAGCATGGAGCCCACCTGGATTCCGTTCAGCACTCAGGGTGTAGATTACCAGTTGACCTATGGACCCAAAGCGATCGACCTGCCCTTCCGGCTCTACCTGAATGCCTTCGAACTTGACCGGTATCCGGGTAGCCAAAGTCCCTCCAGCTATGCATCCGAGGTAATGGTCATGGACGAAGGACAGGAATTTCCCTACCGGATTTACATGAACAATGTATTGGATTATAAGGGTTACCGGTTTTACCAATCCTCCTATGATGCAGACGAAAGGGGAACGATACTGTCGGTAAACCAAGACCGCCCGGGCACAATTATCACCTACCTGGGCTATGGGTTGCTTGCCCTTGGCATGTTCCTTACCCTTTTTGCACCCGGGAGTAGGTTCCGCTTGCTCAACAAAAAGCTTTCCAGCCTGAAAAACCGCCGGCTCTCCCTTGTGCTACTAATTGTGGCTTTTTCACAACCCGTTCATGCCAGGCAAAGTCAGCCGCTGGAACCAGCTCTGGTACCCCTTGAAAAAGCCGCCGCTTACGGAAAACTAATTGTGCAGGATATTGACGGCCGGATGAAACCCCTGAACACCCTGGCCCGTGAAATTACCAGAAAGTTGACCGGCCGGAGCTATTTCGAAATGGCAGGGCGGCGAAACGACTTAAAAATCAGTCCTGAACAGTTTTTGCTGGCCGTACAACTTGATCCGGAGCTGGTGAGTACACTGCCGGTAATCAAAACCGATCCAAAATCCTCCAGACAGATGTTTGAAGTATTGGGTATTCCGGCAAAGGAAAAAGTGAGCTTCAGAGATTTCATTGGCACCGATGGTGCTTACCTGCTTCAGGAGATGGTAGAAAAGGCAAACCGCCTGAAACCGGCTGAGAGAAACGAATCAGACAAGGAACTGCTCAAAACCGACGAGCGTTTCAATATTTTCTATGGGTTGCTGACGGGGGATTTCCTCCGGCTGTACCCCAACAAGCTGGACGAAAACCAAACCTGGTTTACGAGCAGTGAATTTGAGCAGGGGTTTACCGCCGAAGATGCGCGGTTTGTAGAGAATATAGGACGGCTTTATTTGTCAGGTTTACAAAAAGGCCTGCAAACCGGCGACTGGCAGGAAGCCGACGAGGCGTTGGATTACATGGCACTGTACCAGAAAGAAGCCGGTAAGGAAGTATATCCATCTTCCCGTATCATTCAGGCAGAATTGTTCTATAACCGGTTAAACCTGGGCACCCATCTCTTCGGCGCCTTCTGGATACTCGGAATCCTGATGTTGATACTGGGCATCACGCAATTGTTTTGGCAGCACCCCAAAATGCCCTCGCTCTGGAAGGTCGGCCAAATCTTCGCCTGGGCGGGCTGGATATTGTTTACTTTCCACCTGACACTAAGATGGTACATTGCCCGGCACCCTCCCTGGACGGATGGCTTTGAGATGCTGGTGTTCGTGGCCTGGGGAATTCTTCTCTTTAGCCTGATTTTTTCCGGCAAATCAAAATTTACCATACCGCTGGGATTACTATTTTCGGGAACGTTATTATTTGTAGCTTTCCTGGACTGGCTCAATCCCGAAATCACCAACCTGATGCCGGTGTTGCATTCATACTGGCTCAAGATACATGTAGCCATAATTGTCAGCAGCTATGCCCCGCTGGCCCTGGCTGCCATCATGGCTCTTTTGGCGCTTATTTTAATGATTTTTAAACCCTTACATCCTAACGAAAGGTGGTGGAAAAGCATGGTGGAATTGACCATTGTCAGCGAGCTTGCCCTGACATCTGGCTTGTTTTTGCTGGCCGTCGGAACGTTTTTGGGTGGAGTTTGGGCCAATGAAAGCTGGGGACGCTACTGGGCCTGGGATCCCAAGGAAACCTGGGCACTGATTTCAGTACTGGTATATGCCTTTGTCCTTCACCTGCGCCTGGTGCCGGCTGCAAAAAATGCGTTGGTCTATCACCTGGCGAGCCTGTGGGCTTTTGGCAGCATTGTCATGACCTCTTTCGGAGTAAACTACTACCTCTCTGGTTTACATTCCTATGCTGCAGGCGATCCTGTCCCGGTCCCAAAATGGGTCTATGTGGTAGTAGGAGTATTGCTGCTTATTTCTCTTCTGGCCACTATGGCCTTTAAGCGGTGGAACCAGAAGGAGCGCAGAAAGATCCTTGTCTGAAATTTTTAGTCTCCCTTGTACACCGCTACCCAATCCAGCCGGGAACTCGCCGGTGTACCTCCACCTGCCATGAGGTCGGTAAAACCGATTTTTGATACCTTCGAAAAATCTGGGTTAGCTACAGGTTTCCCTTCAACAATACGGCCTATATTCAATTCTCGCCAGGTCATTTCACCGATTTCAAACTCAGAAACGACCCAGTCGGGGGTTTCGCCCACCTCATCCTCACTGATGACCCAGTTCCCTGCATCCAACTCCAATATCATCCGGAGCCGATGAAATCCTGACTGGCGACTTCTAAAGCGTATCTTTCCTCCATTGCGCAGATCAATCCCCCCTTTTTTCCAGGAAAGTGCCATGGCCCAAGTGCCCTCACAGGTACCAGACCAAAGGTAAAAAGGATCATTTGGAATCTCCGGATGGTTGCTCTTTTTTAATTGATTTTTTGCATCTCCATACAGGTGTAACTCCAGCTCCTCATTTACCAGATGATCCTCGGTTACGGGCGTAGCGGCAGGAATCTCTTTAAAATCCTCCCGGAAAAGCAGTGAAGCCCCCGATTGCCCCCAGGCTAATGGAGCTGAGACGGACATAAGAACAGGCAAAAGCCCGGAGATAAGAAATCTTGAATGGATCATGGTTTCGGATTTGTAAATTCCTTTAAATAAAGCCCGAATTTCTAATGGGTCAAAATGAATGAAACAATAATTCATAGAAATTTAATTTTCCGGAAAAAGATGGTGCGTTTTAATGACAAAAATCATCTTCCGGGCTAATAAACGTTGGCTTACGGATATTTTTTCAGTTCTACTTTTACATCAGTATCAAACGAAAAAAGGGTGCCAAAATATGGCCTCTTGTTCAAAAAAACCTATACACATGGAAACGGAAATAAAAATTTATTCAAAAAACGGATTAAAATATCTTTTTATCCTTTTAATGGGCAGCATCTTACTTTCCTGTAACGGAGGCAAACTGGAACACCAAAACTATTTTTCCTCAAGTGCGGATAAATATGCCAACATAAAAATATTCGGCGAGGAACAAGCCGTATTGACAAGCCCTCCTCTGGTACCTCCTCCTGTTGGCAACCGACCCGCAAAAAAACTTTACATGGAAATGGAAATCATCGAAAAGGAAGCGGAAATGGCCGACGGGGTAAGCTACCTGTATTGGACATTCGGCGGAACCGTGCCTGGATCCTTTGTTAGAACCCGGGTAGGAGATTTGGTAGAGTTTAAAATCAAAAACCACCCGGACAATAAATTGCCACATAACATCGACCTGCATGCGGTCACCGGACAGGGTGGCGGCGCAGAGGCTTCATTTGTGGCCCCGGGGCAGGAAAAAACCTTTTCTTTCAAAGTGATCAACCCCGGATTGTATGTTTACCACTGTGCCACCGCACCTGTAGGGATGCACATAGCCAACGGTATGTATGGTCTCATCCTGGTGGAACCGGAGGGCGGTTTACCGCCTGTAGACAAAGAGTTTTATGTCATGCAGGGTGATTTCTATACCGATGGCAAGTTTGGTCAGCCAGGCCTGCAGCCTTTCAACATGCAAAAAGCAATCGATGAGAACCCTGATTATGTGGTTTTCAACGGAAGCGTAAATGGGCTTAATGGAGAAAATGCATTGGCGGCCAATACCGGCGAGAGCATCCGGATATTTTTTGGCAATGGCGGACCTAACCTCGCATCCTCCTTCCACGTCATTGGGGAGATTTTTGACAAGGTATATGTAGAAGGTGGCAGCCAGATCAATGCCAATGTGCAAACCACTCTTGTACCGGCAGGAGGTGCTGCGATACTGGAATTTGTAGCAGATGTCCCTTCCAACCTGGTACTCGTAGACCACTCTATATTCCGGGCTTTCAATAAGGGTGCATTAGGGGTGCTCGCAGTGAGCGGCGAAGAAAATCCCCAGGTCTTTGCGGGAGAGATCATGGAAGGCATCTACCTGCCCGAAGGAAGCGTGATCCAGAATATGCCAAAATCAGAGTTGGAAATTGAAGCGCCAACAGACCTGAGCAAAGCAGACAGGATCGAAGCAGGCAAGAAGTTGTACATGCAGGCTTGCTTTGCCTGTCACCAATCCAATGGAGAAGGGGTCCCCAACGCCTTTCCCCCACTTGCCCAGTCTGATTACCTGAATGCAGACGTCAACCGAAGTATAGACGCCCTGCTATACGGACTCTCCGGTGAGATCGAGGTAAATGGCAAGAAATACAATAGTATCATGCCCGCACAACAGCTAAGCAATGAAGAGGTAGCCAACGTTCTGACCTATGTCTACAATAGCTGGAATAATAACGGCAATCTCGTAAGTCCTGAAATGGTTAAAAACCGAAGAAAATGAAAGCCGTCATCTTGATATTGGCCCTGATACTACCTCTGTCCATACATGGGCAGCATCAGGAAATGGTACCTGTAACAGGCGGAGTATATACTCCGCTTTACGGTACCTCGAAAGAGCAGGTTCAGGTGGCTGATTTTTTCCTGGATGCCTTCCCGGTCAGCCACGCGGCCTATCTTGACTTCGTAAAGAAAAATCCGGAATGGCGTAAATCCGAGGTAAAAAGGATCTTTGCGGACGAACGGTACCTGGATTTCTGGGACGCAGATTTCAGCTTTCCTGAATCCCTCGCGCAAAGCCCGGTAAATCATGTGTCCTGGTTTGCGGCGCAAGCCTACTGCGAATGCCAGGGCAAGCGCCTGCCTACCGTAGATGAATGGGAGTTTGCAGCCATGGCCAGCGAAAACCAGAAAGATGCCCGCAGGGACAGCTTGTTTAACCTCGCCATCCTCCATAGCTATGAAAAGCCCAAAACCTACCTCATGAAGGTAGGGACTCAGAGTAGTAACGTATGGGGAATATACGATTTGCACGGCATGGTTTGGGAATGGACGCTGGATTTTAATGCCATTATCCTTACCGGCGAATCCCGCAATTACGGCAATACGGACCGCGGCCTATTTTGTGCAAGTGGGGCACTTGGTGCCAATGACCTGATGAATTACGCTGCCTTTATGCGTTACGCCATGCGGTCCAGCCTTAAAGCCCGAAGTAATCTGGCAACACTGGGTTTCAGATGCGCCAGAGACATGCATGCCGAACAGGGTCAAATAGCAATTGAAAAATAAAAAACATTGAAAGCCATGAAAAATTTAATGCTTATCTGCTGGCTGGCTGCGTTGCTGTCTGCCTGCAGCAACAACAGTGCTTCCGAAGAGAGGTCAATTGAAGATCAGGAGGAACTGCACGCAATGTCTATTTATCACCTGCCCTCAGATTGGAAAACCCATGAAGGCGAACAGATCGCCTTTTCAGACCTGAAAGGTCAGCCACTGGTAGTGGTGATGATCTATACTGCTTGTAAAACCGCCTGCCCCAGACTGGTGGCGGATATGCGGCAGATCGAAGAAAAATCCGCTTTGGCCGGTGCACGGCAGCCGCGGTATATTTTGGTCAGTATTGATCCACTAAACGATACGCCGGAAAGGTTAAAACAATTTGCCAACGCCAATCAGATGGAAGGAGACCAATGGCTCTTTTTACAAGGAACAACTGCGGGAGTACGAGAATTTGCCAACGTGCTGGCTGTAAAATACAAAAGGATAGATCCCATAGACTTCTCGCATTCCAATATTATCAGTGTATTTGATCAGAAGGGCGTTTTGCAATATCAAAAGGAAGGGTTAGGAATGGAAAATGATGAAATCATTTCAAAAATTGTGGAAATAAGCGGTACATGACGCCTGTCTATTTCAAGGGGTATATTTCATTTTTCCTGTAGTAATTTAATTTGGCCTGAAACATCAAGGCCATTTTTTCTGCCCGCCAGATTGCCTCTTTGGCTTTTTCTCCGTCAAACTGTTCCCGGATTGTTGCCTTAAAAAGCTCGAGCCAGCGTTCGAAATGCTCCTCATTTACCGGCAAGCTGGCATGCGGTGTAAAAGGGCTACCATAGTAGGTATGTTCCTCCAGCAAAATGGTCTGCCAAAACCGATACATCTTATCCAGGTGCTTGTCCCATTCTCCCTTGATACGCTCCTCGAAAATGGGTGCCAGCAGTGGATCCGATTTTACTTTTCCATAAAATGTATCCACGAGGATTCGGACCTGATCTATTCCTTCTATTTTTTCCTTTTTCTGCACAACTGATCCGTTTAATTGATGAATGGATGGTTATGAAACAATGGAATGCAGGCTGGCCTTGCCGCTCAATACCTCGTCCGCGAGTTCGCGTAGTGTTTTGGTTTTGAGCAATTCAGCCAGACCTTCTCTAATGGCCTTGTATTCATGGTGGATGGGGCAGGGATTGCTAGCAGAACATTGTTTTAAGCCCAGGCCACAACCGGTAAAGAGCTTATCTCCGTCGATCGCTCTCACCAGATCCATCAGGCGCAGGTTTTCCTGTGCAATGTCAATGTAAAAGCCCCCATTGGGACCCTTGGTAGAGCTGACAATATTTTGCCTGGCCAGGGACTGCAGGATCTTGGCGGTAAAATATTCCGGGGCATCTATTTCCTTGCAGATATCTTTAACGCCTAGTTTATTACCCTTTTTGCTTTGCGACCATATATAAATTACCGCCCTGATACCATATTCACACGCTTTTGAAAACATATATTCTTTTTATTTTACCCAAAATTGATCCTGCCAATTTTCATCTGTACCCTCATGTATTTGGTCTACCCGGTCCTTCATTTCCAGAAGTTCATCCTCCGTAAGCTCCAGTTGCATGTGTTGGAAAAGTTTCCGCTCTTCAAAACGAATATGAGCTTCCAGCACCCCCGCAAACTCCTCCAATAGCTCCCTTGCATCATCCTCCTGCGCCAGCAATTTACCCACAAGCAACCTTAAATCGGCATGTTGTTTTTCCACTTCCTTGCGCATCAGATCGTTTTTGGCCAGAAAGGAGAACACATATTGCTCCTCCAACTGAAAGTGAGGTTCCAGATGATGCTGATAAAAATATTCCAGGTATCTGAGTATCCGTCTGGTCTCTGTGTTGCGCTTCAACCCCATTCTTATTTTCCATACCAACAACAGCCCAAAATGGTGGTCCTTTGACAGGGGTACCAATGCCGGATGTCTTTTTAGAGGTTTGCCCATACGCCAGTCGATCTTTTCACTATTCCTGATTTGCGTTCAAAGGTAATCAGAATTTGATTAAAATAAAATACTATTTTATCTTTTATTAGCTGCCGTTTGCCGAAACAGGGTCTTCATCCTGCCACCGTTTTGGAAGTACCAGGAAGAGCTGCTGCTTTGCCGGACTTGCCTCCGGTTACCCTTACTAGCAACACAGTAGCCATCATCATAAACATCAGAAGGATTGTCCATCCGTTTAAAATACCAAATAATTTTCTCCAATAGGTATCTTCCTGCCAGGCTGCAATCATTCTTCCTGCCAGGCTAAGCTGAAACAGGGACCAACCCAGCCACAGGACAGGGTGAAAAATATTGGCATGGACTTTAAACACAGCCGGGATAATGATCGGGGCGTGTGCCCATATCATGGAAAAGGTAAAACCAAGAAAGAAGGTGTGCAGGTACAGGTCGTAATAATAGGGATGGTTTTCCATCCAAGCCAGGATCAAGCCGTGTAACGCCAGCCATAAGTAGCCGGTCAGCAATCCAATACCAGTATAACGAAATTGTCCTGGTTTTCCTGCAGCCTTTCTGGCCATATCGAAGCGCAGCAGCCAAAAAGCCAGCAATACAGACGCAAAACCCAGCGTACTGTTCCCCCATTGATGAAAAGGAAGCAACAATCCCAGACCAAATAATACCATTCCGGCAATAAAGATCCCTTTCGCCCATTCAGGGGTAGGCAAAAACCTGTTCAGTTCCACCCTTTCTCCCAAAATGGTGAATAGCAGGAAGGCCATCCACCATCCTGTGGCCATCGGTACAAAGCCACTGTATATCCATGCGAAATTACCCAACATCCAAGCCGCAGCGCCCAAAGCGATGATGTAGGTGTGGATTTCTGATAGGCGCAATGTCTGGATATACATGAGAACAACCAGACAGGTGCTGGCGGCAAGCAACAAAGCGGATCCGGCCATGGGCCAGCCTCCAAGCAATAAAGGCAGGGATAAAACAGCCAATAGAGGTACTAGCAGCCAGGCCCTGTGCTTCATCACCATGGCCCTTTCCAGAGAAATCAATGCACCCAGAAACCCGCCCACCATCAGTAATCCATGGTGCGCAGCCGCTTCAGGTATTGGGAATGCCAGATACCCCAGTCGAATCCAACCTCCCACGATTCCCATGATCAGGCAGCCCAGGATCACTGGCAGCAGCCAGGCCGGATGGATCAATTTTATGCTTTTCATTTACAAGCTACTTTACCTTCTCAATGCTTCCTGTGCATACTATATACAGGTGTTTAGGAAAAACGGTTTCTTATGGTACCAGGCCCGGAGTCAGCTCTCCCAGCTCGGTTTTCAGGTTTTCCAATTGGAATTTAAATTTTTCCATATTGGAAGACGCGTCTACAGCAAAAACTTTGACCAATTCCTGGTAATATTGGATTCCTTCTGAGAGATTTTTCCGGAATTTATCCAGGTATGCCTCATGTTTGCTGTTGTTTCCGGCAAATGACTTACTTACCTCTGTTTTTAGATATTGCATGTACAATTGCAATTCTTTGATAAACAGGTGTGGCCTTTCGGCATCCAGACTAAGACTGGCCTTTCCATAGATATGGTCCACCATTTCCTTCAAGCTGAAGGTCCCCTTAAAATACGCCAGGTTTGGCCCGGGACAAATGGTCACTGCCTTCAGGTTTCTTCTCGGCACTTCGCCTCCACTCAATATAGCAGGCGCACTCAATCCCTCACAAAGGCAATCTTTTTCGAGTACCGCATTGATCTCTTCATCGCTGATTTCCCCTGCGGAATGTTGCTTGACTTTTAGATCCTGGTATTGTCTCGAGGCTGTGCAAATGGGCTTTTCAGTGAAATCCTTATTGGATGAAAGAAACTTTTTGTAGCATGGACTGCCAGGACGCCCTTTTTCGATGCGTGCTTTTCGCTGTTCTTCCGCACTGCTATTCCTGAGGTTATTGAAGGGTATACCCAGCGGCGAAGCGTGACTCAGGTAAAAATCAGATTTTTTTGCTTTCAAAAGCCTTTGAAGTGTGTCTTCATCCACACTGCTGGCTTCAGGAACCATTAGGAAGGGACTCCCCCATCCGGTTCCATCCAGTTGATAATAATCCATCAGGAAGCTGTTTTCGCAAGCATTCCCGATACCTCCCTGATAGGTAACCCTGGGATGAATGCCCTGGGGTAACAAATGTGTACCCTTTCTTTCGAGGGCCTCCTGGCAGATGAGAAAAAGTTCCTCCGATAGTTCCTTCCTGTTTTCCTTAAAAGTATCGAGTATCGGTCCTGCCAGCAGTCCATCTGTGGCAAAGGCATGTCCACCGCAATTCAGGCCGGACTCAACGCGGAACTCAGATACCCAAATGCCCTTTTTGGCCAAAAACTTCCCTTGAATCAATGCGGAACGAAAATCAGAGACCTTCAATATTACGGGTTTTCTGATGTGCCCATTGCTGTCGGGAAAAAAAGCATCAAACTCCTCCATATAACTATAGAGCGCGGGATTCATTCCGGCGGAAAATACCACCCCGCCCTCAAGCTTGCTTTTGGCAAATCCTCTCAGCGCAGAAAGCGCATCTGAAAAGGTTCTTCCCAGGGCTTCCCCTGTCTTGGCGTAGTTGATCTTATCCACCTTGGTCATGATATTTACATCGGTCCGTCCCGGCACCAGAAAGGTTCTGAGCTTTTCCTGAAGATCAAGCTTTTCAAATCCGGGAGCATTCTTCATCTTCAGATACAGCCTGGCAGCAGGATGCGTTGCAGGGAGCAGGTCAAAATATTTATTGATTTCTTTATCCAGGCCAAAATCCTGCCCATTGAGTGTCCTCATCTGCCGTTGAATGAGAAAATGCAACAAATTAAGATAGGCTTCAATGCGCTTTGCCCGACTATCGTCTTCACCTTCATGGATGGGGATGTACGGGATGGTAAGCTCGCGGCTGTAGCGGCGCCTCATGTCTTCCAGCAACTGGTCATCCATGATCGAGACCACTGAGGAAATACCAAACCGGGCAACTTTGATCGGCGAATCTACGGTAAAACCCAGGCCCATTACCGGAATATGAAAATGATGAACAGATGGCATAAGCAAATTTTAAAAGATAATGATGCTGACTATAATTGTCTCACAAAGTTATCCTCCATGCAGAGCGAAAATGCTAAGTACCATCAGGGCATTAAATGACTTTTGTCATGTTAATGACCCCTTGTCAGTATGAAAAAAGGCATCAAAAATTAATGGTAAAGCATGGGGTAGGCAATCAAACCTTATATTTCCTGAATAAGGTTCCCCAGGGTTCCCGCATCTCTCTGGAAAGCAGTTGATTGGCGGCAAAATTCCCTGTAAAGCGTTCACTTGCAGGATCCCAATCCAGATCTTGCTGCAGCATCATGGCGATATTACCCAGATGAGCAAGGGTAATGGAGCGATGGCCTACCTCTGCCGGAGCGATGGTCTCCTTTCCGGATTGGATACAATCGATGAAATTGCTGTAGTGGTTTTCGCTCACATACAAAACGGATTCGTTTGGCCCAATTGCTGTATCAGCGAGTTTTTCCGGATTGATCTTATGTTCGCCCCGGATAGCCCATGCGCTACCTTCCGTTCCTTCAAAAGTAACTCCAAAGTCCTTGTCACTCTGGACGATCAGTTTCACTCCATTTTCATAAATGCATTCAAAATAAAACCTGACTGCCGTATTCCATACCGGATGGTCGGACCAGACTGCCTGGGCATTTTGGATTTTTACCGGCCCGGTGTGGTCGGTACCCATCCCCCATTGGGCAATATCGGGATGGTGACCACCCCAGTCGGTCACATTGCCGCCGGAATAGTCCATGATCCATCGGTAATTCACATGGGTTCTGCAGGGGCTGTAGGGCGCTTCTGGTGCCGGCCCCAGCCACATGTCGTAATCAAAATCTTTCGGCACAGGGATGGTCTCCGTCAGGTGCCCGGTCTTTCCAAAATCCGGTGTGCCTCCCGGTAACCCGCAAGTGACCGTATGAAGTGTCCCCAACCGGCCGTTTCTGGCCAGCTCGCATACCCTCCTGAAATGATGACTGGAACGTTGCTGGCTGCCTGTCTGAAAGCGAACACCATATTTACGAACCGCATCGCTCATGGCCCGCCCTTCCTCCACTGTCAGAGAGAGGGGTTTCTGACAATAAATGTGCTTGCCGGCAGCGGCAGCCATCATCACGGGGATGGCATGCCAATGATCAGGCGTGACCACCTCCACTGCATCTATGTCCTTTCTTTCCAAAACATCTCTGAAATCGGTGTAGCCTTCGGCTGAGCGGTAATTCTTACCGTGCTTTTCCGAATAAAAATCATCGACCAGCTTCCGGATATACTCCCGCCCGGCTATTTTTCCATTCCAATACCCCGGACCGATTTTATTTACATCACAAATAGCTGTCACCTGTACCCGGTCGTCCGGCAAAAAACCCCGCACATCATTACCCGCCTGATTTCCTGCACCGATAAAGGCCAGGGTAATGCGGTCGGAAGGGGCAGTGAATCCGTTTTTTCCCAGGGCAGAGCCCGGTATAAGGGTCGGTGCCACCAGCATTGATGAAGCGGCCAAACCTGCTTTTTTCAAAAATGAACGCCTGTTTTTTCTTTCCATGCCTCAAAATACATTTTTTTATTTCAACAGGCAAAAAATATTATTCGGTGAAAAAGAGATCTTCATCAGATCGGTTCCATCACCAGTCTAAAGCCAACGTCAAATCCGTTACCGGGACCGCCACCGTGAAAATACCAGGTAGCATTGACCACATCTGAGGTAAAGCTTCCTCCCTTAAGCACATGCACCAGACCACGTTTAGGTGGTCTGGAATCAGGTAAGGTTTTTCCGTTGTGAAAATCTGCTACCCACTCCCATACATTCCCAAGCATGTCATAAAGCCCCCAGGCATTGGGCTTCATCTCTCCGACTGCCCGGGTGCTGCCCTGATCGCTATCCTGAATCCAGGCCTGAAGCCTCGTCTCCTGCCAGGACAAGGGTGACTCTGCTCCTGCCCTGGCGGCATATTCCCACTCAAACTCCGTCGGCAGCCGATAAGTCGCGGTCCCGTCCAGCTTGTTTAACCGGGAAATGAAAACCTGTACATCCTCCCAGGTAACATTTTCTACAGGATAATTGCCAGTGTCTTCTCCGATGTTTTCGCGCTGAAAAAAAGCCGGATTTACGCCCATCACCTGCTGCCATTGAGATTGCGTCACTTCAAATTTCCCGATGTAAAAATCACGGTCGATGGCCACCCGGAATCCAGGTCTGGAATCTCTGGCGGCGAGGGTTTGACAGCGCTGGTAATCCTCCTCCGTCCAGCGTTCTTCCACCGGGACTCTCCTGTCGTCGGGAGGTTCGGGACATTGCAATACCAGCCTGCCTGCAATCATGCTTCCGGCAGGAATTTTCTCAAACTGCATCCCTATCACATTGGTTTTGGTCTTTGGTAAGGGCTTGTCCGAAACTTGCCAGGTATGCGCCTTTGATGCTGGCGATGATATTGCCATTGATAACATGATCCAAATTACCCCTTTCATACTAAAGTTCTTTGATGTACACATTCCGGTATCTGTGGGCAGCATCCGGCCGCCAGGAATAGCCACAACAGCTGCCTCCGGGAATGGGCACAAGCGTGGAACTCCAGTGAAGCTGCAAACCAACAAAACCTGTGGTGCTTCCCGCGTGCAGGTCGTTTTGTTCCATCTGAACCTGCCAAATCGGCTTCCCGTTTATCCACAGGCTGATTTCAGGCACTTCCCCGCTCACACGCATACGAAATAGATTCCAGTCTCCCTTTTTCCAAATCCCGGACAGGTCTGGTGCCGGGACCGTCTTTTCCACACGTAACATTTCGCCAAAAAGGGCTGCGGTGCCTTTGCCTCCATCCCCTGCCAATTCCAACTGGTAGGCCGAACCACTTTCGGTGGACCGGAAAAGCAGTCCCCCATTGGTGCCGGGATCTGCTTTGAATTCAAAATGCAATTCAAAATCCTCGTATTTTTCATTGGTCAATAAAATACCCCCTTGCCCAAAAGGACTCTGTTTTAATACGATAGTCCCATCCTCTGTAAAAAAATTTCCGGACACACCGTGGTGAGTAGTAAGGCTTTTGTGCCAGCCCTCAAGCGATGATCCGATTACCAGTGAGGAAAATCCCCCGGGAATATTCCCAGATGTTTGGTTCAGTTTACATCCGCAAACAAAGAAAATCAGCAAACAAAAAATCACCAGCCTGCATGGACTCGGATTGCTGCGCCTGTATTGGAAAGGTCTTATCGGCATGGCATTATTCAGGGATAAATTCTATTCCGGTCATGATCATCAGTGCGTCACTTTCGCGGGCGTCTTCATTGGAGATTACGATGTATATATCGTGAACGCCTTCCACATCGGAAAGGTCTACCGAAACTGGCTTTCCTGCCGCCTCTCCAAAGAAAGGTCCCTTATCGTCTTCATCTGCGGGTGGGATAATTTTAAATGGAGTCCCCATCAATTTGCCATCCGGAGATCCCAGGCGCAGGGCTACCGTGCCTCCTATGTAATGGGACCAATACCAGAAGCGGGTGACAGCCCCAATATTTACTGAAGCCACCCCTGTCAGGTCAATTGCTTCGAATCCAAGAAATCCGCCCTTACCTGTGATCATAAAACCCGGATCATCAGTGGATGGCGTATAGGAAATGCCGGCTTCAGATAAGCTATCAGCAGTTTCGGGTGCCAAAATGGGATAGCGCAACAAATGGAATTCGCTACCCCTAAGGCGCAGGTCCTCACTCTCAGGAACACCCTGGTCCTCATAAGACGCGCGAAACACATAGGATCCGGGTTCGGAATCGAATGTAAAAAATTTGCCCAGCCTGCTCACCGGACCGGTTAGCTCACGGGGAGTTAAGACAAATTCACCCTTAAGCGGCAGCTCCTGATTTACGCCTTTATCCTGGCCCTGGCTGAGGATATAATCAATGATCTGATTGGTTTCTGCTGCGCCCAACATGGGATGCGGGGGCATTACAGATTCGCCCCATTTTCCCGAAACGCCTCGGACAATGCTGCTAAACAGCGTGTCTTCTGCATGTCGTCGCCCGGCATATTTTCGAGATACCTCCCGGTAGGAGGGTCCTACCAGTTTGCTGTCGATCTGGTGGCAGGTCATGCAGTTGTATTGCTGCAGCAACGCGATCGCCTTCAGGTGCCGGATGGAGGTTCCGCCACGGGTTAGGCCTCTCTCTTCCATGCGATTCAACTCTTCCTTCTGAATGCCTGAAGGTATATACTCTGCGGTAAAGGAAATCTCATTTTCAGGCAAGGTACCTTCTGCGGTGCTTCCATCTTCCTGATCCTCGACTTTTACTTCATACGCTATGCGCTGGTTGGGAAAAAAGAAAGACTTGTTGCCCTGTCTGATGTTGATGCTTACTTCCGGCCTGTGGTTTCCTGCCAGGATCTCAAAGGAGGTCTGGTCCATTTCTCCCCCGGAGTCACGCACTGTAAGACTGACCTCGTACCGCCCGGCACGCTCGAGGGTTATTTCAGGCTGAGCCTCATCGGAATTGATCGTTTCTCCTCCTCCAAGGGGCTGGATGACCCAGTGATAGCTTAGCTCGTCCCCATCATGATCTACCGATCCGGCGGATGACAAGCGGACCTTCAGCGGCATTCCACCTGCAGTTCGGCTTGCAGAAGCATGGGCAATCGGCTTTCTGTTTCCGGCATTGTATTTTATTCTGGACAGCCTACCCTGGCCTGCGCGGCCATATTCTACCAGGTATAAAGCACCGTCCGGTCCGAAATCCATGTCTAGTGGTTGCTTGTGCTGCAGCCTGTTTGCAGGCATAAGCGGCCAGATGTCCGTTACTTTGCGGCGGTCCTCGTCCATCTCCAGGACCATGATCCAGTTACGCACATAGTCAGTAACCAGCCACTTTCCTTCGAAAAAGGCAGGAAAGCGACCCGGAGTGCCCTCCCGGAAATCCGACTGCCGGAATACCGGTCCACCCACGGCAGATCTTGCTGCACTCCTTAATATGGGCCATTCCTCAGACACCCGGTAGGGATAGGCAAGCAAGGCCGGCCGGGCTGGCGGGAGGGAGTCCAGACCTGTATTGTTGGGAGAAGTATTGACGGGTATTTGCGGGTTATAGGCATCACCAAAAGCTTTGGTGGCATAATCATAACGGTTGTAGGGACGGTTTTTTCCAATAAAAAATGGCCAGCCAAAGTTACCTGCTTCCCTGGCCACATTGAATTCGTCATATCCCATGGGACCAAACTCATCGGAATCCTCTCCGGCATCAGGGCCTACCTCCCCCCAGTGGAGAAATCCCGTCTGAGAATCTATAGATAAACGCCATGGGTTGCGGTTACCCATAACGTATATTTCAGGACGGGCTTTGGGATGATCTTTCGGAAATAGGTTTCCGGCAGGGATGGTATAGCTGCCGTCTGGCTGGGGACTGATCCGGAGAATACTCCCCCGTAAATCATTGGAATTGCCGGCAGTCCTGCCTGAATCCTGCCCTCTGCCACCCTCGTTGGAAAAGGGCAGCGGGGCATAAGCTGTGGGCGCCGAGTCCCCGCCGACGGACAGCAGGAGATTACCATCCAGGTCCCAGCACATCCCTCCGCCAAAGTGCTCGCCATCGGGCTGCTCCCAGGGAACTTGCAACAGGATTACTTCCGTATCAGACAGCATCTGTCCTGATCCATCCAGGGTAAAACGGCTTAACCGCATGTACTCTCCCTTATCTTCCAATGCCGAGTAATAGAGAAATAATTGCCGGTTTTCTTGAAAATCCCTATTCAGCAGGATCCCGATAAGACCCGGGGCTTTTTCCGTTGCCAGGGCAACCTTTCCCAAGAGGCTTACATTCCCACCGCCTGGCGCTATCATTTTGACCGCTCCCGTCCGCTCGATAAAATAAACATTCCCCTGCACATCAAATTCCAGCTGCAACGGCTCATCCAGCCCATCTGCAATTGTTTCGTAGGTGAACCTTGTGGGGTCAGGTGCTTCCCCGCTGCCTACATCATTGATAGGCTGCTCCGAACAGGCCTGCAAAACCAACACCATTATAAAGATGCCAAAGGTGCATTTAGAACAGTTTATTGGGAGTTTCTGTAGATGTGCAGGGTGCATTGGCTAATGGGATCTAAGAATATTACTGTATTAAAGTTAGCTAATTTGAACTTTAAGGGCTAAGAAAAATACGGAAATCAGCCCGGTCAGATTACTGTCTTTCAAATAATCATGGCCAGTCTATGTTTCAATTCCGGGACCACCTGCTCTTCAAACCAGGGGTTTTTCCTTTGCCAGCGGATATTTCGGGGGGAGGGATGTACCAGCGGAAAAAATCCCGGCAGGTAATCGGTAAAATGGCGTACTGTTTCGGTAAGATTTTTCTTTGCTTCCTTTCCCAGGTAATACCGCTGGGCATACTGGCCAATCAACAGGGTCAATTGAACATCAGGCATCTGCTCCAGGATGGCTCCGTGCCAGGTGGGCGCACATTCCGGTCTGGGAGGCAGGTCTCCGCCTTGGCCTTTGCCCGGGTAGCAAAAGCCCATGGGCACGATTCCAAAAACCTCAGGATCGTAAAAAAGTTCGGCATCCACACCCATCCAGCGCCTTAGTTCCCGCCCACTGGCATCATTCCATGGGATTCCGGTGGCATGCACTTTGGTGCCCGGAGCCTGTCCGACTACCAGTACTTTGCTCTTCCTGCTTGCCGCCAGTACCGGTCTGGGACCCAAGGGGAGATGCGCCTCGCAAAGCCTGCAATCCCTTATGGTATCCAATAGCTGTTTCATGTTAACGCAAATGTAAAGATATCTGACTAAGCAATAACCATACTGTTTTTATTCAGCAAGACAAAAAATCAATAGTACATCAAGGGCAATTTGCGATTTACCAATTAAACCATTAGGTTAGTCAAAAATTTAGTTATGAAACTCCTCCCCTTACCTTGCGTTCTATTTACATTTTCGATTTTCCTTCTTGCTTTGTCCTGTCAGCAGCAGCAAAACAAACAGGAGGAGCAAACGGAGGGTACATCCCTTTCTCTGGTAATAACCGACAGCATTCGTATTGACTATCCCGGATTACTGGACCTGATGGATGTGGATCCATCCAGGGAGCGGGTGTTACTTTACGACAGGCAGAGAGGCATTATCCTGCTGACCGATTTTGACGGTAATCACTTGCTAAGCCTGGACAAACAAGGGGATGAAAAGGGCAGCTATGGTCTGTATTTGTGGAGTACCGCTAAAATAAAGGAGGACGATCGTATTTTCCTGATTTCACAGAAAGGTTTTTTCGAATTTGATGCCCGGGGCGAGTTGGCCTACCATATGGCTTTCCAGGATGAGGTGCCCTTTTTTTCCGGTCGTGCTGCAGCAGATGCGGAATTGATCGAACATGAAGGGATTTTTTTCCAGAAAGGCCTTGTAGCCTGGGGTGAATACAACAAAACGCAAGACGAATATTATGACCAATTCCAACTTCTGGTAAAATTTGACCCTAAAAAGAGGACAGCAGAGCGCATCATCCATCTGGAAGCAGAAAGCCCATTCAGAAGCTCTGGAAAAGCATTTGAAATTCTGGATATGAGCCCGACGTTTACGGTTTTGGATGACAAACTGCTGGTTATTGCCGGGACTGATCCGCACCTGAATGTATATGATATTCATCCTCCCCACCAGCTCCTGGAGCGTAATCCCATCGCTTACCCGAATTACCGCATAGGACAGGGAACTGAAAGGGCTGAAGCCGACCCCAAATCCATTACTGTGGATCAATCTGCTGGCAGGACGCATACCCTTAAAGCGTTTGGGGACCATTTGCTGGCAACGGTCAGCCGGGGATTTGATGTAGCTGATAGAGAGAGGTATAAAGCAATCAGCAGCCGCGAAGAAAACAGCAGCTTCATGGAGAGCATTGCCGGAAAATATGAGCCAGCCCTGTTCCTGATGGATCATCATGGGGAAAACATCCAACAACTTCCCCTGCCGCAATCCCTGGATTACGTACAATTTTTGGTACGGGAAGGGGAGCTTTGGTGGCTATCCAGACTAAATGCTGATAAAGAAGAGGATTTTGTAAAAATCTATAAAGTAGAAATTACGGAAACAGAGTAAGCCCGTCGTGCATGCCCCAGCTATCCGGATGCTCATTCAATGGTATTGACCCGTACCTAAATGCTCCTCCGATTACAGTGCCATATCATAACCCCCAAATCTCCTCAGGTTATAGGTTATGGAGAGCATAAAAAACTGGCGCAAGACCTGGGTTCTTTCGTCTTCTATATACACATCGGTTACATTCCGGTCTATGCTCACGTTTTGGTTCAGCAGGTCGAATACCGTTAGCTTGATTTCAGTTTTATTGCTTGGGGGAATGCGGTATCCCAAATCCAGGTTTACGAGCATGATACTTCTGTCAAAGCCTTCGCCCAAACCGGAATACACCTGGTGATTCACGCTAGTTCCCATAAAAATCCCTCCGAGAAAATTCCAAAACAGGTCCGCACGGGTACGGTGCGTGTAATAGTTGTTGTCCAGGTCTTCCTGCAAACTGCTGCGGACTGTGTTGAAACCACCCCTGCTGGATAGGTTGAAATCAACCCGTTCATTGATATTGCTGCTCAGGTTGATCCCCTGACTAAAGGTAGTATTGGTATTGAAATTTTCCTGACCATTGATGATGCCCGGGCGGTTGCGTACGGTATAGGAGGAATTGATATTCAGGTTACTTTTCATGAATTTTAACGGGAATCCATAACTTCCATATAGTCTGAATACATAATAATTGTCCAGGTTCACCGGACGGGTATATTGACCGCCCTGATTCAGGAGCACATCATTCTGGATCAGTGTGTCTTTTGCGGCAACGAAGGTTTCGTTTCCGATGTAATTGTTCCGGATATTGCCGTAAAGAAAAAACATGAGCGAGCGGTTGGTTTCCGGATTGATCTTCCGGAACCGGGTAAACAGCCGGTGGCTGTACTCCTGCACCAGGTCCGGGTTGCCATTGGAAATCTGCAGGGGATTGGAATTGCTGATTACATCCTGCAACTGCCGGATGGAGGGAGCATCAGTATCCGTATTGTAATCCACCCGCATATTGCTAAACTCGCCCAAATCATAATTGACGACTAATCTTGGCAGTATGTTGGAAAAATTTCTTTTGGTGTTTTCGAATCCCGGAAACAAACGGTCGCTGTCGATAAGGGCCGACTCATAACTTACTGTACTGTAAAGGGATAATTTTTCAGAATTGTAACTGTATCCCAATCGCCCCCTATGGGTCATGTATTGGTTTTCGAAGCGATTGCTCAATGCGCTGTCCAGCCGGATCATGTCCGTCTCTGCATCCTGGACCTCTACCACCTGATCCGTATCAGAGGCATTGTTAGACAGGCGGTATCCGATCCTCAAACGGGACCGCTCACTGATCGGCTCGAAATAACTCACTCCGCTGCTGTAGTAAAAACTGGAGTAGATATTATCCCTGAACTGAATCAGGGAGTCGATGTTTCCTGTTTGATAGTTTTCGTTTACCGCTACCAGATCGGAATTGCTGTCGCTATCGTAGGTACTGGTATACACATAGGTAGACAATGCCCTGCCCTCTTTGGTAAAATTGTACCTGTAGTTCAGCGAATTCCTAAAGTTCAGCGACTGCCGCTCTGAGGTCGTTGTATTGATATTGCTGCTGATAGGAGTATTGGCGTCAAACAGGTTTCGGGCATCCCGGATATTGGTGGACTTTCTGTAGTCCAGCCCGATTCTCGGCCTGAGGATAAGCGCATGCCGCTCATTGATATTGTAATCAATCCGGGCACTCATACGGTGACTTTGGGTCCGGGTCTGGTTGTTTCGGTCCTCTTCGTAAATCTGCAAGCTGTCATTAGGCAGGATATATTCCCTTGACGAACTGCGGTTGAGTACATTGTCCCGGTCATTAAACAAGTAATTACCGGTCACCTTTAGTTTCTCATCCTGGTACTCATCGGAAAAATTGACACCTATCGCATTCGTGTTGGTGATACCGGGCAACTCACCCACAGCCAGCTCGTTTCCGCCCCTGCGGCTGTCATCCCCTTCTATATTGCCCAATTCATCTTCCCCAAAATTCTGCTGGTTGATATTATTGCTCAACCCGAGTATGGAAAGGCGCTGTGCTTCATTGAAGAAGTTCATGTTTCCGCCAGCGATATAGTTGTTGTCTGTACCATATCCACCATAAAATTTCCCAAAACGGCCGGCGCGCATACCGGGCTTGGTGATGATGTTGATGGTTTTGGTAGTCTCCCCATCATCAAAGCCCGTTAACCGGGCCTCATCACTCCTCTGGTCGAGAAACTCAATTTTGAGCACTACCTGTGCCGGAAGGTTTTTCAGGGCTGCGGCCGGGTTGTCTCCAAAAAAGGGCCTTCCGTCCACCAGGACTTCCATCACTTCCTCTCCCTGTACCTCAATCACCCCATTCTGAATCACCACCCCGGGCATTTTACGAACCAGTTCGTCTGCATCCGCCTGGGGCCGGGTTTTGAACGCATTGGCATTGAAAGCCACTGTATCGCCGCGTACTTCCCCGGTTAGGGCATCTGCAGAAAGTTCAAAAGCCTCCATTTCCTGCCCGTCACTCAAGATTTCAAAAGTACCCAAATCATTGCCCTGCGGTGCCTTTACCAGCTCCTGGTAGGTTTGATAACCTATAAATGACAGTTCAATGAGAAATTCATTCAGCCCCGGCTTTTTGATTTGAAACTTGCCGTCGAAATCGGTATAGGAAGAGCTCAATGTCTCCCCCTGGGCATCCTTCAGAAAAACATAGGCACCAAACAGGGGCTCCTTGGTTTGGCTGTCAACAACCGTACCGGTAAAATTTTGCTGGGCAAAAAGTGAAGCCGTGTTAAAAAAGACAAATAGAAAGGTGAAAAGCGGTAAATGAAATTTCATGGAACGGAATTGAGCTAAACGGTATAGATACTATCGGAATATTTTTTGGAAAAATGGCTACGAAATACTACCAAACCAAATTCAATTATGTCAGTGCTAAAATGATCCGTTTATATGGTCAATTATTACTTTGGCCGAAAGATTAGTTTTAAGAAAAATAAAAAGGAAAAAAACAAGTCTTTTTCTATGGAAGTACGGTCCTGGACCGGCCTGCACCAGTTCGGATATTTTCGCCTACACGCAGAATTTACATCTGAGCGTAAGGTCATTAAATTTGATCGGGAAAAATTCTTACAGGTGGGAGTTGCATTAAAAAAAAAGTCCTGCTACATTTGTGACACTAAAAAAGGGGGAGGTTCCTTTTTTTGCGTATTGGCCGATGGTGTAACTGGCAACACGTCTGATTTTGGTTCAGAAGAGTCCAGGTTCGAGCCCTGGTCGGCCAACTACAAACCGGCCCAATTTGAGAGCAATCTTGAGTTGGGCCGGTTTTTTTGTGTTGCCGCGGCCTGAGGCGCTTCATTAACCAGCGAATCGTTTTATCAGGGACATTTCTCAGGGATATGACGGTCTGAAGTTGACTCCTCTTCTGGAGAACATCAAATAGCGTACTGGTCTTCTTTTCCAGGGATATTTTCGCTGTGGGGTTAATCGAAAATGGCGGGATTAGAGGGATGGGGGTGGGACAGGCGCTATTGGCTGTTAGCTGTTGGCTTTTGGCTGGATGGAATAGATTGAAGGAGATTGAAAAAGATTGATTGCCCTTCGCTGTCGCTCAGGGGCAAGATTGAGGGGAGATAGAAAAAAGTAGATCGAGGAGTTATGGATGAGGGTTGTGTATTTTTTTGTATTCTGGACCGATTCCTTCTGGGTAGAGAAGGCCTTTGTGTCCGGGTGAGAGTAAGTGTTTGGGTTCAATATTGGCAAGAAATCGATGTTCCATCAGCCAAATTTTTAAAATTAGTTTATTGTCTACTTCAAATCTTGTGGCGATTTGGTAAAATAAAAAAGACCGTTCGAAGCGGTTCATTCCAGCTTCCACTGCGTCCAAATATTCATCCAGAGAATTATGGTACATATAGCTGAAAAGGTAATAACATGATCGCAGATAAGGACCAAATCCAGATTCTGTTATGACAACCCTTATCAAAAACTTTATCTCATCATAAGTCAGGTCGTTTGCAAATACAATATCGTAGAAATTCCAGTTTTTTGGATTGCCTATATTTTTTATATCATCTCTTTTAGATATCCATGGATACCCATTTTCGACAAAAAATGACTGCTTGTCGAACTCAGTCATTTTTTTACCCCACCCGGATTCATCATCAACCCAGAGTACTACTTTCCGGAAGTAGGCTTCAAATCCATCTTCTCCCCTACCTTCTGTATTTCTCTTACTAAATGTCCCGGGCTCCAAACTATACGAAAATTTAACCCTATCCCTAATATTAAAATGCTGTTCCAGAATTCGAAAAAAGTTTTGGTGGACGAAGTCGCGGTCCATTTTATTGATCTGCTCATTTAGCGCATTACCTTGTATTTTGTTTTGTGCTGTTAATTCCTGCATTTCCTTCATGTTTTCCCGTAGCTCCTGCTGCTGGTAGATCATTTGCCATTGCTGTCCGAGGAAGGCGATGTAGACGAACAGGACTCCGGAAAGGGAGGCTAAAAGCACTGTAAAACCATTAACAATGTCAGTGCCTTCATCGTCAAAAAATTCGTTTATTTCGGAGGGAAAAATAAGGTGTGAAATGTAAATACCTAAAGCTGCGACAGCTAGTACTATGCCGACAACAAAGAAGGTATCAATCTTCCACCTTAAACTATCAATCGATTTTTGTAATTCCTTGTCCAGATTCATAGGCTTTTTTTGGACAAGATAGGGAAAATTGTCTTTCTAGTATAATACCCCTAATGTAAAGTGATACAGGTAATATTTAACCTGGGCTACCTGGATGGGTATCCGGTGTTTGGCTTTTTTGTTGTATTTTCATTGGGGAGTATAAGGCGATAATACCAAAAAAATGGTGGTGATACTTATGCAAAAGATCTAGCAAACAATTACAAAGTAAGATTTTATCTTCATTTAACCCTTAACAATTACCTAAATACCCAATACAAGCCTAAATGCCATACAACTGGTCTGATTAACCCACTACGGTACCAGCCTCTTTAACCCTTAACACCAAGTTATGGCTTGTCCGGACTGCTCGTAAAAGGCAGGCATTGGACAAACCTCTAATACCCCGCAGCCTGTCCGTCCTTTCTGGATTCGGAAGCCCCATAATACACACCATCCTTGAGCATGATGGCCTGGTAGCCACCGAAAATACCCTTTCCCATTCGCAGGGTATGACCTTTATCCATTAGGTCCCGGATCACTTCGTAATCGAATCCTGACTCCAGGTAGGTACCGCCACTTTTTAAATTCTCATCCCGGTGATAAATCCGGGGGGCATCGCCTGCTTCCTGCAGGTTCATCTTAAAATCGATGATATTCATGATGATCTGCGCATGTCCCTGCGTTTGCATGTCCCCGCCCATCAGGCCGAAACTCATAAAGGGTTTACCGTCCTTCGTCACAAAAGCAGGAATAATCGTATGGAATGGCCGCTTGCCGGGTGCGTAGACGTTGATATGCCCTTCTTCTAAAATAAATCCGGCACCTCTGTTTTGAAGCACGAAACCCAATCCAGCCGGAACGACTCTGGAACCAAAGAGCGCCGAATTGCTTTGAATCAGGGAGACCATATTGCCATCCCCATCCGCAACTGTCAGGTAGATGGTGTGGTCTCCGGATGTTAACCCTTCCTCGAACGCTCCTGCCCTTTCAGGATCAATCAATTTTCTGCGTTCTGCTGCATATTCCTCCGATAATAACTGCTCCAGTGGAATCGTCCCGAAATTGGGATCTCCATAGTAGGTGCTCATGTCCGCATAGGCCAATTTCTTGGCTTCTAAAAAGGTATGGATATGGGCTGCACTGCCGTAACCCATGCTGGCCAGATCGAAGCCTTTGAGGATATTCAGCATCTGAAGCGCCGCCATCCCCTGCCCATTGGGCGGCATTTCCCAGATGTCGTATCCCCGGTAATTGATCGATACCGGATCAACCCACTCGGGCGCATTGTTTGCCAGATCTTCTGCGCTGAGGTAGCCTCCCTCCATTTGTACCTGATCGGCGATGGTTTGGGCAACTTCCCCGGCATAGAATCCATCCCTCCCCTGCTCCGCAATGATTTCCAGGGTATTGGCCAGGTCCGGATTTGAAAATAGCTCCCCGAGATGGGGAAGCCTGCCTTCACTGGTAAAGTAAGTGGCTTCAAATGATGGATTACCTGGCCCCAGATTGACGGTGGAAAAATTATCCGACACTTCGGAGGAAACCGGAATACCCTCCCTGGCATAATTGATGGCGGGCTGCAGCAAATCGCTGAATTCCAAGGCTCCAAATTTCTCATGCAGCGCAAACCAACCACCCACTGTACCGGGAGTTGTAACAGACAGCGGACCTTTAGTACGGCTCTTACCCGCTTCGATCTCGGCTTTGAATTGATCTACTGATAAGTTAGCCGGTGATTTTCCGCTGGCATTGAGTCCATATAATTCCTGCGTTTCCTCATCCCAGACAATGGCAAATAAATCGCCCCCGATACCATTATTCCCGGGATCGGCAAATCCTAAAAAAGCATTGGCTGCAATGGCTGCATCCACGGCAGTTCCTCCACGCTTAAGTATGTCAATGGCAATTTGGGTAGCCAGCGGATGATTGGTGGCCGCCATTCCATTTGTGGCGAGTACTTCAGAGCGGGTAGCAAAGGACTTGCCCGAAAGCCTGTCCTGGGCTTGCGACAGGGGGACTGATGTCAGTAGTAGCAGTATTGAAAAGATTGCTTTCATTTTGTCTGGTATTTTATGGTATTTGTAAAAGGTATGCGGCACAGGAGATTAAGCTAGGAAAAAAAACGCAAAAGATCATGGAAAAAGGCCTTAAAATGCTTCTTGCCAGATTGAGGGAGGCTGAGGGAGGAAGAGATTTAGAGACGGAGGGACGAAGTGACTGAGTGACTGAGTGACTAGAAGACTGGGGGACTTAGAGACTGAGAAATGGGAGTACTCCATGAATCACATTACCAATAGCCTGGTCGAAATCAAAAGGCATGCGAACCAGATTGTGAATCAATCTCCTCTTAAGTTTGCGTTCTAATTTTCGACTGTTATTTACTATGAATTTGAACTTTAATTTTCATAAATCATGTTTAAATTAGCATATATTTTTATGCCATTATACATCAATAATTATGAGAACTACATTGGAAATACCAGAAAAGCTAATAAAAGAAGCTATGGAGCTTACTGGTGCTAAAACGAAGAGCCAGTTGATAAAAGAGGCCTTGGAAGATCAAATAGCACGCATAAAAAGAAAGCGATTGATCAGCTACAAAGGGACAATTGATCTGGAAATTGACCTGGATAAGCTTAGAAAGCGATAGTTTGTCTGGGTACAGGGTTTTGGTGGATAGTTCGGTCTGGATTGATTATTTCAAGTCTGGAAATATTCCTATTCTCGATGGGATGATAACCGAAGACCTGGTATGTACAAACGAATTAATTTTGACGGAGTTATCGCCTTTTTTGGAACATAAAGGCAGATATGATATCCTGGAAAACCTCCTTGAATTAGAAATGATTCCCCTTTCCATTGATTGGCAACTCATCCAAAAATACCAACTTTTAAATCTTCAAAAAGGTGTTAATAAGGTCGGTATTCCTGATTTGATCATTCTGCAACAAGTAATACATCAAAGATTATCCCTTTTCAGTTTTGACAAGCATTTTAAATTAATGCAGAGTTACTTAAACTTTGAGCTGATAAAATAATGGAGAAAGCAGATGTTTACAAAATTAATTCAATCAATATAATTTCTCCTCACAACCCCTGTTCGACTACTTCCTCCCTATCCACCCATTCTCCGTTAAGCATTACTTTTTTGATGGCGTACATGGCTTTGATATCCACGGAGGGGTCACCTGCTACCAGGATCAGATCGGCCAGCTTCCCGGGTTCAATACTTCCCAGGCGGTCCTGGGTTCGGAAATAACGGGCGTTATGGATGGTGCTGCTGGAAATGGCCTCCAGGGGGCTCATACCGGCTTCCACAAATAATTCCATCTCTCGCTGGTAGGCCAAACCGCGTTGTGCGTATTTGCCGGAATTGTGGGAACCGGTAACAATGGTGACTCCGGCCTGATGTGCCATCCCTACAAAATCAAGCATGTTCTTAAAAGCTTTTGCCTGATACTCCACGTCGCCAGCTTGCCGTTCAAAGGTGGCCAGGGTAGGTGATAGTACTACCTTATTTTTTACGGCAAGGTCAAGTACCTCTTTCACCCGGTCAGCGGACAAATCTATCTTTGACCAAAGCAGGTACCGGCCATCCCTTCGGTAATTATTATCTGCCTGAACGCCTTCTCTGAATTCCCTGGCATCCTCAGGGTCGGCCAGTGCTGTGCCAAAAGAAGTTACGTGCTCCACCCCTCGCAAACCGGCAAGTATAGCATCATCCGCATCTACCAGTTCCAGATGCGCTACCACCGGAATATGGTAAAAATCGGCCGTCTGTAAGACTGTCTCATAGTACTTCAGCGGAAGCCTGAAATAGATCTTGATGCCGGATCCTCCTTGTTTTACATAGTCTCCGATCAGTGACCTGATGTGGCCCGGACTCCTTATCAGCGCGGCCTGATCCAGATAGACCCCCGGATACCCGTCCAGATGAGCTCCTGTCAGGTACACCCGTGGCATTTTTGCCTGCGCAAAATGCAGGGATTGGTAAAACCGAAAAGGGTGTCCGGGATCCCTGACAGTCGTCACCCCATTGGTAAGGATGGCATGTAAGGCCTTGTTGTTATTGACGTTGTGTAAATGCGAATCTATCAAACCCGGCAGCAGGCTCATTGCTGTGCCATCCGTTTTTTCCGCTCCCTCAGGAACGTTTACCTGATCTGCCGGTCCTGCTTCGAGTATCCGGTTTCCTTTTACCAGCACAGTAGCATTCTCCTGAGGCGGCCCTCCCAGCCCATCTATCAGGCGAACATTTACAATTGCCCTGACCTGATCATCTGAAGGCCCGTCTGGCGGGTTCACTTCCAGTAGCGAGGGACTTTGCGCAAAAACCAGGTTGGTCAGGCATAAAAACCCGAGACCCAGCAAAAAAATAATATTGTTCGATAATTTCACCGTTTTCATAGGTTTCAAATTCAATCCGTAACTGTTTCTTTTGGATCTTCTAAATGTATCCATCCTTTTCGAATAATACAAGAAGGGGAAGTGGCTTTGGATCCAGATGGAAAGATCGGTTCCAGTATTTATTCATCAGTACCCTTTGGAAATTCAGGGAGCTGAAACAAGAGGAAAATTACCACTCACCTGACCTTTAACCATGCATTTTCGGTCACATTGCTGGTTTCTGCTGAGTCAATCTCATATAAGGTAGCGCGTTCATTTAGCCCTGTGTACATGCCATTCAAAAAGTGACAGTTAGCTACTTTTGCCTGTATCCTTACCAGAGATTGGCCATTCCCCATGATGTTCATGGCCTGTATGGTATGTATTTTACCCGGCAACGATTCTTCTCCATATCCCCTGCCTCCAATCAGCAGGGCTTCATACCTATCCTCCCTGGCTCTAAAAATAACCCCACTAATGAAGACATGATGGATTCCTGCCCTGTCGCTGCCTCTTATCGCGATAGCCCGGTACCGGTTTTCACAGGAGATATTCGTAATCACCACCTGCTCAATATCATCTTCCGGTCCGTACCAGCGACTGGCCGTGACCATACTCCCATTAATATCCCCATTTTGTTTGGGTTTATCCGGAGCAGTATCCAAATTTGAAAGTGCTATAAAATCATCTCCTGTCAGGCCTGAGATGTTATCGATCCGAACGTTTTTACATCCTTGTCTCAGGTTAATCCCGTCCTTATTGGCTGTCATCAATTGCTGTCCATCCACCGTCACAAACTCCTGATTGAAAATGGTCACATCGGATATATCTATTCCCACTGTTCGCTCAAAACTAACGGTCCAGCCATGCGCGTTTTCAAAGCGAACATTTTTAAGGCTGAAGTCCCGGACATACCCTATCAATACCATAATATTCCTCCAGTCACCCGTTTGTTTCAAACCAGGTTTTCCGGCATCGCTTCCGTAACTTACCCGCCAGTTCCCCTTTTCCTGCTCCACTTGCGGATTCAGGCTAAGCGTCCTGGCACCGTCACCAGTAGCCCGGGGATTGACCGCGCCTTTGAGTACCGCATTTCCAATTCCATAAATCCGTATGTTTTCGTTCCAGTCCGGATCGGTAATGCCGGCTCCTACATTGTCCGAACGGAACAGGTTGTCTCTGCTTGTATCAGAAAGTTGCAAGGTGCAATTGTCCAAAATCAGCGTCATATTGCTTGGTAGCAACAAGGCACTATCGATCATCCATATTTTCGTACCGTTGGTATTTTCCATAGGAATACGCACCATTTGGGTACTTGTTTTGGCCATTTCTATGGCCTGGATAATGCGTTCTGTATCCGTTCCTTCAAAAGAATTTGGGTTTACCGATTGAGATTTCCAGGGATCTCCACTTTCCGCAGCAAAGCTTTGAAAAGCGGTAATACAAGCAAACAGGTAACAATAAATTACCCAAGGAAAATAGTTTCGCTTCAACATAAGGGCTTATTTTTGGACAAAAATCAGGTTGGATCAATACATGCATTCTGGGAACAAAGCGCAAACCAAAATTGGCCTACCTCAAAGCATTTAACTTATCAGGTAAAGGAAAATTAACCAACTTTGGCGGATAAAAAAAATAAGCAACTGTCGGAAGGGAAAACCAGCGTCCTTACGCATGGATCCTACACCCCGGAAAAAGCTACTGAATTCAAAAATACAGGCTTATTCCAAAAATCTTCATTGTTTTTCATATAATTGGTATTTTCGGTACAATCTATGCTAGATTTGAACCAGATTTTATCCTTAGTTTTTCAAATATGTCCAAAAATAAACAGGCCATCTGGCCCTATGTGCTTTCTGTTCTCTTTATAGGAAGCCTGATTGCTTTGTATTTTCTCAACAGTTCCGTTCAGGATTTTTTTTCAGAAGCCTGGTCTGTGCTCAGCAGCGATGACGAGCAAAAGATCTCCAATTGGGTGAATCAATTTGGCTATTGGGGACCTTTCATCATTGTACTGGCCATGGTCTTACAGATGTTTATGTTTGTCATTCCGTCCTTCTTATTGATGGTGGTGACGGTACTTGCCTATGGACCCTGGCTGGGAAGTGCGATCATTTTGGTGGCCATATTTTCCGCATCCAGCATAGGGTATGGCATAGGGGTAAAATTCGGCACACCGGTGATCGATAAATTGCTTGGTGAGGATACAGAAAAGAAGATAGCGGGTTTTTTGGAAGACTACGGATTTTGGGCCGTTATCGTGACCCGTCTTTCACCTTTTCTTTCCAACGATGCCATCAGCATCATCGGCGGCATGCTGCGGATGGGTTACTGGAAATTTATAGGAGCTACCCTGCTGGGAATTTTTCCCCTGACGGTTTTGATCGCCTTTCTGGGAGAAAACTACGAGCGCATGAAAGGAGGCCTGGTTTGGGTCGGAGCCGTTAGCTTGGTGGGTTTTATAGCCTATGTCTGGTGGGACAGGAAACGGCAGAAAAAACAAAAATGAGTCTGCAGCGGTGAATTCCAATTGTCAACGATCTGAATCGCGATATGCTAAGAACTCATTCTTGTACAAATGGCGCGCAAATAAAAAAGGCACCACAAGTAAAATACCTGTAAGTGCCTGATAATCAAGAGCCCCCTGCCGGGATCGAACCAGCGACCTACTGATTACAAGTCAGTTGCTCTACCAGCTGAGCTAAGGAGGCCTTTTTAGAAAATCGCATCTGGCAGATCAGCAAAACCGCTCCCTTTCCCCAAATGCGAGTGCAAATATAGTTTTATGCCGTTAGTAAATCAAAGATTTTTCGGATAATTTTAAAAAAACTATTCGACTTCCACCCTGCCATTTAAAATTCCCGGATGATTGACAGCTTCTTTTTCAGCTTATCCACTTCCTGCTCTGCTTTGTCGATTTTCTCCTCAAACTGATCCTTCAATTTATCTGCGGTCCTGGAAGAGGCAAAAAACTCCAGGTTGTTTCGCCAGAGGGTGATGTTGTTTTCCAGATCTGAAATTTGTTTCCGGATGCCATGTTCCTTTTTGTTCAGCACCCTGTTGCTGTTGGGATCGGCCTGCAATTTATTCAGGTTTAACCTGAACAGAAAATCATCCTTGCTTTCGCCTTCCAGATCCAACTGACCCAGGTAAACGTTCACCGAATCATTGAATTTGGCAGAAATATCTTTCATGTTTTTCCTGGGAACGAAGCCGATCTCATTGAATTGCTGGATAAGGGATTCCAGGTGTTCAGGACTTACATCCTCCTTGCCATTAGCGGCCGCTTCTATTTCTGCGCATACCGCCTCTTTGGCTGCCAGGTTTTCTTCAAAAGCCTTGTTGGTTTCCTTGTTGGCATTTCTGCGGTTGTCAAAGAAAGTATCACAGGCTTTTTTGAACCGTCCATACAGGCTATCCCGGAATTTCTCCGGCAAGGGTCCCAGCTCCTTCCAGTCTTTTTGCAATTGGATCAGGTGATTGGATGTCTCCTTCCAATCTGTGCTTTCGATATGTGCTTCCGCATCAGCAATCAATGCTTCAGCTTTTTCCTTGTTTTGATGCCTTACTTCATCTAATTCCTTAAAGAACTGATTTTTGTGCTGAAAAAATTGCTTGAACAGTCCCCAGAAGGTTTTGTTGATCTCTTTTCCGGATTCCCTGGGCACCGGCCCTATGGCCTCCCATTCTTTCTGAATGGCTAGTATCTCTTTGGTTTTGGTATTCCAGTCGCGGATTTTCTCTGCCTTAAATGCCTTGAATGCTTCCAGCCTTTCTATCAATTTAACTTTTAATTCCAGATTGGCTTTAAAAACCTCCCTCTGACTTTCGTAATACTCCTTTCTCCTGTTATAGATGGCATCAGAAGCTGCTTTAAACCGTTGCCAGAGGGCTTCCTGCTCGTCTCTGGGGACCGGGCCTATATGTTTGAATTCCTCATGAAGCTCGTTCAAGGACCGAATCGCTTCTTTAATATCTGCCGTTTCAGAGAGGGCCTCAGCTTTATCACAAAGCTCCAGTTTGCTTTCCAGATTCTTCTTCCTGTCAAGTTCCTTCAGTTCAAAATAAATGCTCCGGTTATCATAAAATCTGTCCATCAGGGCATTATAGGAGGCCCACAGATTTTTGTTTTGGCTATGGGGAACAGGGCCTATTTTTTTCCACTCTTCCTGAATTTTCTTGATGGTCTCTATGCTGTGTGTGGTCTCCTCTCCATCCACCAGGCCTCTGAGACGGTCCAGAATCAGATTCTTCTCCTGGGCATTTTTTTCTTTTGACCGCTCTAATTCCCGTATTAATTCGTGTCTTTTGTCTTTAAATTGCTGGAAGGTGGCAAAAAACTCCCTGTCCTCGTCAGCTCCGCGGAAATCGAATCCTTCCTCATCCCCTCCATCGGCAAGGTACTGCTGCTGTGCCAGCTCCTTTTCCTTGCTGTAATATTCCTCGTAATGACTTTTTATTTCCTGCACCAGACTGTCACCCCTCATAAAATTCTGCTGGCTGACAATTTCCTTCAACGCTTTAAGTAACTGAGCTTTATCAAAGTTACTGTAGTCTACGCTTTCTTCCTCATGCTCCTCTTCTTCGGGTGCCTCTGTACCCTCGTTGACATCCTCCTCGCTGGTATTTTCAGGCTTTTGCTCCTTTTCCTCTGCGCTTGCATCCATACCTGATTCCTGCTTATCTACCAGGCTTTCAGTAACCTTGTCCTCTTTTCCGGACATTTCTTTATCCTTATCCATAATAATATCGTATTCCTGCTTAAATCAAACCATACTAAACAAAAGTAGCAATTTTGGGCTAATTAAGTCTTGGGTCTATCGGATAATTTGCCAAAACCTGGAAATCACCTCCCATATTCTTTAATATTTCCCGCCACAGATCGTCCGGTTCGGACTTGAATATATTTTTAGCCTGGGCATTGTCACATACAATCCAGGTATTTTCTGTGAGCTCTGCGGTAAGCTGACCGGTATCCCAGCCTGAATAACCAATAAAAAAACGGTAATCTGCCATATCCACCAGGCCGAGTTTATTTTTATCCATCAGCTCGGTGAAGCTGCCCCCCCACCAAAGTGCTTCTCCGAGAGCCACGCTATCTTCCAGTTGCTTTTCCCCCTGATAGATAAAATGAAGGGTATTCTGCTCCACGGGACCACCCACATATACTTCCTTGTCCAGCAGTTCACAACCTTCCAGTAATTCGTCCAATTTAAAAATAGAAAGTTTGTTCAACACCAAACCAAAAGAGCCCAGTTCGTTGTTTTCACAAAGCAATACCACAGAACGAACAAAATTTTCGTCCTGCAGGAAAGGCTTTGATATGAGCAAACTTCCCGATTGAGGAGATATATTGGAGGATGAATGCATTGACCAAGTTTTATATGAGGCTTTAATTTAAAAGAAAAAAATTTAAATACAATATATTTATATTCTTAAATTAATTTTCTGATTTAATTTGACAAAATGAAATTAGCAGACATTAGAAAGGATTATTCCTCTAAAACATTAGATATAAAAGAGATGAATTCGAATCCTTTAGAACAATTCAAGTTGTGGTTATCCAATGCACTCACTGCGGCTGTCAATGAACCTACAGCCATGCATCTCTGCACGGTAGACAAGGACAGGAAACCTTCGGGTAGGATTGTACTGCTAAAGGGGGTTGATGAGGGCTTTGTATTTTTCTCGAATTACAGCAGTCAAAAAGGGCGGCAACTCGCCGAAAATCCCCTTGCTTCGCTTACTTTTTTCTGGCCCGAATTGGAGCGACAGGTCAGGGTATCCGGAAGGGTATCAAAAATCTCTGCTGAGGAATCCGATGACTATTTTCTCAGCCGCCCCAGGGAAAGCCAGATAGGTGCCTGGGCGAGCCCACAGAGCCAGAGCATTCCGGACCGGGCATTTCTTGAAAAAAACCTATCCGAAACGCAGGCAAGATTTCAGCATGAATCACTGATCCGCCCGGAAACCTGGGGAGGATACCGGCTGATGGCAGATGAAATAGAGTTTTGGCAAGGCAGACCTGCCCGTCTGCATGACCGCATCCGCTATACCCGCTCGGGAAACGAAGCATGGGCTATGGAGCGCCTGGCTCCCTGAAAGTGACGCAATCACTTGGTTTCGGAAATACGTTTGCGCCGGACTGCGCTGAAGTATCGTCTCGGCGGACTTTGCTACACCGCCATGCTTACCGGGTTTCTACTTCCCTTCACGGAAGAATCACACTTTTGGCATGTGAATCCGGCTTAGTCTTTCCTTACCATAGCCGCCAGTACTTCACCCCCGGAGATATCGCCTCCGAGTCACTGTGGAATCCGCTACCGTCTGGAGGGCAAAAAATCCACAATGCCGATTTTAACCCTTCAGGTCAAACAAAGTATTCGTAGCAGATAGCCGGCTGACGGGCGCACTGCCCCGCCGGGCCGCCTGCATTTATATCAAATCAAACAGGTCGTTTACCCCTGGGACACGTTCTACAGTAAACCCTTCACCATATTTCACATTGATCTTATGCCCCATTTCCCGGCTCCTTGCCTCAATAAAATCAAGGAAATCGGGACGGGAGATAAAGCTCTCCGGCTCTTTCGAATCGGGGTTGTAAAACTGCGACCGGAAAGCCAGAATACTGTTGATTTTGGTTTCCCAGTAGGAAGAGATGTCCACCACAAAGTCCGGTTCGATGTAGTTGTTCTGTATATAGTGGTAGATACACTTCGGCCTCCAGGCTTCTTGTGCCTCTCCTTCCACATCGGTTTCTACCCTCCTGAGACCACTGATGAAGCAGGCGTGAGAGGCCAGACTACCACCCTTACCATGGTCGGGGTGTCGGTCAGAAACAGCATTGGCCAGCACAATCTCGGGACGGTATTTTCTAATCATCCTGGCTACCGCAGTTTGATGTTCCTGATTGTCCTGAAAAAATACGTCTTTAAGACCGAGGTTCTCCCGCGCGCTCAAATTCAGTATTTCCGCCGCTTTTTCCGACTCCTGTATCCGAATCGCCGGGGTACCCCGGGTGCCCATCTCTCCTTGTGTCAGGTCCACAATACCTACCTTATACCCTTTTGCAATATGAGCAGCCAGGGTACCGCTACAGGAAAGTTCCACATCGTCCGGATGAGAGGCAATAGCCAGGATATCTAATTTCATGTGTTTATAATTTGTTTTTAATAGGCCACATGGAATCTTTGACGATTAAAATAATCATTGCCCTGTGTGTTTAATGATAATTTTAATCGTGTCGATTTCATCTGTTTATAATTTGATTTTTAGCTGTGATAACTTGCCCCGATTTATCGGGGTGGAATCTCGCAATGATAATCATCCCTGTGTCCGACGTTCTCCTAATGCTCGATTTCATATGTTTTACTATTGTCTAAAAGCGGCCATAACTTGTCCCGCACCAAAGGTCGGGATGCCCGCCCGGATGACACCAGTCGGATAGGGAATCTCGCAATGATAATCATCCCTCTGTGTATCGCCTCCGTCACGCCCGACTGCTCCGGGCAGGCTCAATTTCATATGTTTATAATTAATTCTTTAATGGCCCAAACCTGCCCTTAATCACATAGCGGAAGCCATGCCGGGACCTGCGAAGTATCGCGGTACATGATTTTCATGCCGGGATTGTATGGGATCCTGCCTGCGTAACCAACAGACTGGCCGGATTTTACCTGACTTATCCTTATTGCTCCTATGAAGGACAAAGCCATTGCTTACTCCAGTGCGGAAATATACCTTTCGGCATCAAGGGCAGCCATACAGCCCGTACCAGCGGCAGTTACCGCCTGGCGGTACTCGTGATCCTGGGCATCCCCACAGGCAAACACTCCGGGAACGTTTGTTTTGGTACTACCCGGGAGGGTTTGAATATAACCGTTTTGGTCCATATCGATCTGTCCGGAAAAGATCCCGGTATTGGGCTGATGGCCGATAGCCACGAAAAAAGCCGCCACATCCAGCACCCTTTCCTCTCCGGTTTGGTTATTTTTCACCCGTACGCCACTGACTTCTTCTTCTCCTAGAATCTCCTCGGTCTCGTGGTTCCAAAGGATCTCTATTTTGGCATTGTTCATCACTCTTTTCTGCATGATCTGGGAAGCCCTGAGTTCGTCCCTTCTCACCAGCATGTACACTTTGTTGCATATATTGGCCAGGTAACTGGCTTCCTCGCAGGCGGTGTCACCGCCACCTACGATAGCCACATCCTTTCCCCGGAAGAAAAATCCGTCACAGACCGCACAAGCCGACACGCCCTTACCATTTAACCGGGTTTCGCTTTCTATTCCCAGCCATTTGGCGGAGGCTCCGGTAGAAATGATCACCGTTTCCGCCTTAATGGTCTTGCTTTCATCTACCTCCACTACATACGGGCGCTGACTGAAGTCTACACTGGTCACTACTCCGTACCTGACGTCCGTTCCAAAACGCTCGGCTTGTTTTCTAAAATCTTCCATCATCTGGGGTCCCATTACTCCTTCCGGATATCCAGGGTAATTTTCCACGTCATTGGTAATGGTAAGTTGGCCTCCGGGTTGGATACCCGTATACATGACCGGTGACAACCCGGCTCTGGAAGCGTAAATGGCGGCGGTATATCCCGCAGGCCCTGACCCTACAATAAGGACTTTTATGGTATCGGTATCCTGACTCATTGTTTATCGGTATTAATCAATAAATATAAATTCTGATTTGTTTTGGCTTACTAACAAAATATAAAAACAAAAAAGTTTAAATATCATTATAAAAATTTCAATACATAAAAAAAGGGCGGATTGCCCTTCTTGTTATTCAATTTATCATTGCACTGATGATCAGCCCAAATAGGGCTTCAGGGTTTTACTCCTGCTGGTATGTCTCAATCTTCTGATGGCCTTTTCCTTGATCTGTCGGACCCTCTCCCTGGTAAGGTTAAATTTCTCACCGATTTCTTCAAGGGTCATGGCATGCTCACCGTTGAGGCCAAAATAGAGCGTAATGACATCTGCCTCCCTCTGGGTAAGGGTGGAAAGGGCCCGTTGCACCTCTTTCCTCAACGAATCATTCATCAGTCCGTCATCCGGCTTTATCTCTCCGTCATTTTCGAGCACATCCAGGAGGCTATTCTCTTCGCCCTGGACAAAAGGTGCATCCATGGAAACATGCCTGCCCGAAATTTTCATGGTATCTACCACCTCTCCGGCAGTCACTTCCAGCACCTCGGCCAATTCCTCGGGCGATGGCTCCCTTTCAAACTTCTGCTCGAGTTCAGAAAACGTTTTGCTGATTTTATTCAATGACCCCACCCTGTTCAGCGGGAGCCTCACGATTCTGGATTGCTCGGCCAGCGCCTGCAGGATAGACTGACGGATCCACCATACTGCGTAGGAAATAAACTTAAAACCACGGGTCTCATCAAAACGCTGGGCTGCTTTGATCAGGCCAAGGTTTCCCTCATTGATCAGGTCACCCAGCGACAATCCCTGATTCTGGTATTGTTTGGCAACAGAGACAACAAACCTCAGGTTGGCTTTGGTCAGTTTCTCCAGGGCAAGTTGATCTCCTTCCCGGATTCTTTTGGCCAAAACCACTTCCTCATCTGCTGTCAATAGATCCACCTTACCTATCTCCTGAAGGTATTTATCCAGGGACTGACTCTCCCTGTTGGTAATCTGTTTACTGATTTTAAGCTGCCTCATTCAATTATATCTATTATTTTTAACGCATTGATAACAGAAGTTTCCTGAAAATAAGTTCAATTTTTACCAATTGTTCTAAATTTTCAGGAAACCTTCAGCTTATTTGTCTTTTTTTTCTGGTTTTGGCAACAAGGCTTTCCGAGACAATTTAAACTTACCTGTCTTTTTATCTACATCGATGAGTTTTACAGCAATTTCCTCGCCAGTTTCCAATACGCCGTCCATGGATTCAAGTCTTTCCCATTTGATCTCAGAGATGTGCAACAATCCATCTTTGCCTGGCATAAACTCGACAAATGCACCAAAAGGCATGATATTTTTCACCTTCCCTGTATAAACCTCTCCGATTTCAGGCTGCGCTACTATGGCTTTGATTCTGGCAACAGCAGCATCCATAGATTCCTGGTTGGTCGAAAAGACGTTGATTTTGCCTACATTATCTACTTCTTCAATAATGATAGTGGCTTCGGTGTCTTTTTGAATTTCCTGTATTACTTTACCGCCTGGCCCGATTACTGCCCCGATCAGCTCTTTTGGAATCTGCATGTTGTAGGATCTCGGAGCGTGCGGTTTAAACTCTGCACGAGGCGCATCCAGGGTTTTATTGATCTCCTCCAGAATATGCAATCTTCCCTTTTTGGCCTGATACAGGGCCTCCTTCAATACATTGTAATCAAGACCTTCTACTTTTAGGTCCATCTGGCATGCGGTGATGCCCTTTGCTGTACCGGTGACCTTGAAATCCATATCTCCCAGGTGATCCTCATCGCCCAGAATATCAGAAAGAATCGCATAATCTCCGGTTTTGGCATCGGAAATCATTCCCATGGCAATACCTGTCACAGGTGCTTTGATGGGAATACCTGCATCCATAAGTGCCAGGGATCCTGCACATACGGTAGCCATAGAAGACGAACCGTTAGACTCCAGAATATCGGAAACTATCCTTACGGTATAGGGGTTTTCGGCATCAGGAGGCAATACTTTTTTCAATGCACGCATGGCCAGGTTGCCATGCCCTACTTCCCGTCTGCCCGGTCCACGGTTAATCTTGACTTCTCCGGTAGAAAATCCGGGGAAGTTGTAATGGAGGTAAAACTTATTGTAACCTGAGTGCACAGCGCCATCCACCATTTGCTCATCCAGCTTGGTACCCAGAGTACACGTGGTGATAGATTGGGTTTCTCCTCTGGTGAAAACCGCAGAACCGTGGGCAGAAGGCAGGTAGTCCACCACAGACCATATGGGTCGGATTTCATCCGGATTCCTGCCATCCAGCCGCTTTTTCTCTTTCAGGGTGAAATTTCTGGCGGCCTCTTTGTGGATTTTACCAAAATACCGGCCGATCAGCCCTTCGTCATACTCATGCTCTTCGCCCAGACTTTCTACAAAGTCCTCCTTGATCGCCTTGATCAACTCCGAACGCTCCTGCTTGTTGGGAATCTGCTTGCTGACTACTCCGTAAAGTTTGTCGTACAATTCCGCCTTCATTTTTTCGAGCAGGGACTCATCATTGACCTCATGGCTGTAGGTTCTCTTCTCTTCTTTACCTACTAATTTTGTGAGCTCCTTCTGTACCTGGCAATGTCTCTTGAGTTCTTCATGAGCAAACTGAAGGGCCTCTACCATTTCGTCCTCAGAAATTTCATTTCCTTCACCTTCCACCATAAGGATAAACTCCTCAGATCCGGCTACAATCAGTTCCATTGTAGCCCGTTCCAGATCAACCGGCTTGGGATTGATGACGAAGTTGCCGTCAATTTTAGCTACGCGAACTTCTGAGATAGGCCCATTGAAAGGGATATCAGATACTGCCAGTGCGGCAGAGGCAGCCAATCCGGCAAGGCAATCCGGCAAGACCTCCTCATCGGAGGACATCAGGGTAATGGTGATATTGGTATCGGCATGGTAATCGTCCGGAAAAATAGGCCTGATGGCCCGGTCTACCATTCGGCTGATCAATATTTCATAATCTGATAACCTGCCTTCCCGCTTTAAAAATCCTCCTGGTATTTTTCCGGAAGCCGCAAATTTTTCCTGATAATCTACGGACATGGGAAGAAAATCGACTCCCTCGCCGGCTTCTTTTTTGGTAACCACTGTAGCCAGTAGCATGGATTTGCCCATTTTTACCATAACTGCCCCGTCTGCCTGCTTGGCTAAGGCACCGGTCTCAATAATGATTTCCCTACCATCTTCCAGCGTGATGGTTTTTGAAATTGAATTTGGTAACATAAATTTTCGATTCTGAATAAGGTATAGTTGTAAAAGTAAGGCTTAATAACAGAAGGTAGCAAAAAAGTAAGGTTCCCTGAAACAGGGAACCCCACATGGTTGTTATTTACGGATACCCAGCTCGGATATGATGGCCCGGTATCTCTCAATGTCAATCTTTATCAGGTAATTCAGCAAACGCCTTCTCTTACCTACCAATTTTAACAATCCCTTTCTCGATGAGTGGTCTTTCTTGTTGGTCTTTAAGTGTTCTGTCAGGTGCTTGATCCTATAGGTAAATAGGGCAATTTGGGATTCAGGAGATCCTGTATCTGTTTCTGACTTCAACCGACCATGATTTTTGAATAGTTCTGCTTTTTCTTCTTTCGCTAAATACATGCTTAGTCAAATATGATGTTAATTTTTTTAAAACAGAGACAAAGGTAGCTGTTTTATTCGAAATTATAAAACTTCTTCTTTCAACTTTTTATCTCGCTCATTGTTGACTTTTCCCGTTGCAGGCTTTCGCATCAGGTGCTTTTTTGCTTTATCCCATATCCCCTGATAAAAATCGGGTTCAAAAAGCCTTGCGTCCTTCCTGGCCTGGCGGAGAAAAAACAAACCAAAAGGCAACAGCGCCAGATTGGAAAAAAATGTACCGAAAAAAGTGTCAGACATCCCTTCTTTCGCCCACTTTTCCCCGCTGATCGTCAACATATAATACATGATAAAGAAAATAATAGACATCAACACCGGCATCCCCAGTCCGCCCTTTTTGATAATGGCCCCCAGGGGAGCTCCTATCATGAACATCACAAAACAAGCAATGGACTGGGTATATTTCTGATACCAGGCCACCTTAAATGCGCGGTAATTGCGCTGCACTTCCTCAATCCTTGAGCGGTTAGTGGTAAAGTTGTTCTTGATGTTTCGGGCTGCAGTAAGTCCTACGGTAGCCTCCGAAGTCCTGTATCTGGGAGTATCTCTGATGGAATCCAACCTTTGCTGCTGCTCGGCAGTGAGCCTGGCAGGCTCAGGCGCTTCGGATTTCAGGGCAGCGTTTCTGTTGATTTTACCCATATCGGGCTGCGTGGCCAGTTCGTTTATACTGTCCCGTGCCTCCCGCACTTCTGCATCTCGCACACCTCCCTTCGCAGCGGCAAGATTTTTTCCGCTTTCCTGGCCGCTAGTGTCTCCTGCCACATTGCGTTTAGGCGCCACCTGACTGTTCTCGCCGGAAGCACCCAAGGTACTGTCTGAAGGGGCCCCTACAGGGACCTCTCCCTGTGAAACGCGATCCTGACGGGATTGATTTTCACTTACCCTCACTCCATTTTCCGGGTTCTCATACTCATCTTTGTATTTTAAATTCTTGAGCGAATCGGATTCATTTTTTTTATCCACGATCTCTTTGGGAGGCATCAGTTTCCTGTTTCTCCCAAAATAATTGTACGATGCCTCCGTGTTGGCATAATTGAAAAAATACCAGTGGTTCAGTTCTCTGTCCATCGAATCCAGGTCTACCCTTATTTCTCCTATATTTTTGATGGATTTGCTGTTGGACCAAAGGTTTTCCGGTGTCCTTTTCAGATCAAAGGCATCCAGACTGAAAACCATTTCATTTTTATCGAATTTCGTCCGGCTGAAAGTCACCGGGTTGTCTCTGGCTCCCCGCTGTCCGGTGCCCTCCTGATAGCTGTTTCCATTATATAATGTCAACATCATGTACCTGTCGTTAAAAAAAGGTTCCATCCTTCCGGAATCTGCTGTGATCACATGGAGATTTCCCTGCCCCTGGGTATGGTCATAGATAAGCACTTCCTGCAGCCGCACTTCGTCCAGCTTGCGGTTTACCTTGATGCTATAACTTGGGATTCCATTGTAAAATACCCCCTCTTTGATATCCAGCGCCGGGGACTTCATGCGAATATCATACAAAAGGCTGAAGGTTTTTAGATTCACCCTGGGTACCACGTAATTATTGGACAGGTAGGCAAACACGGTAAGGAAAACAACAAAAATACCGATAGGGAGCATGGCCCGCAGGAGAGAAATGCCACTGCTCTTGATTGCGGTCAATTCGAAGTGTTCTCCGAGGTTACCAAAGGTCATCAAAGAAGACAGGAGCACGGCCAGGGGAAGGGCCATGGGAGAGATGCTGATCACGAAATAGCCAATCAGCTCCAGATAAACCATAAAGGGGAGATCCTTGCCAAATATTTCGTCAAAATATTTGAGCATGTTCACCGTGAGCAGAATAAAATCCACCACGATAAAAGTAAGCAAAAAAGGTCCCAGAAAGGACCCCAGGATCAGTTTATCTAATTTTTTCATGAAGCGCCTCTATCCTTTACCTAAAAGACGAAACAAAATTGAACATATTATGTTGAAAAAGATAATTCTGCCACACTTATCCACCTATTATTTCCTTCAGGTTTGCGATCAATCCCTCCCAAATCGACCGTTGTTCCTGCTCATCATACGCATCACCATACTCGACTACCCGAAGGTAAAAGGTTTGCGTCAATTCGTTTTCATCGAGTTTGAATTCGATAAAGGTCTTGTCTGTCCCATCCTCCTCCTCTTCGGAAGGGTCAAAAAACTCAAATTTTACATGATGGTGGGTACGCATGATCACCGGGCGGGCATAGTGGTTTTCTCCATCATATATGAAATTATAGACCTTATCCTCATTGATGACCACATCATCGGCAAACCACTGCGACAATCCGCTGGCTGTACTCAGGTAAGGATAAATAATTTTTTTGGAGGTATTTATCTGGTAATCCGCAACAAATTTAATTTTCTCCATAGCCTTCGTTATTCTGGTTATAAAAAGTATGCTTTTAGCTTCTCTATAATTTGCAATTCAAGGATTATCCTCACATATTTGCATTCTCATTTGGCGAGGTAGCTCAGATGGTTAGAGCGCAGGATTCATAACCCTGAGGTCAGGGGTTCAACTCCCCTCCTCGCTACATTTCATACAGGTCTCCAATCGGAGGCCTTTTTTTATGGATTACATCCCCGTCTCAGTTTCGCTATACGTCATAAAGCTTATCCCCTGCAAGTCAATTTGGGTTCGAATCATGTCTGCAGACGAGCATTCTCCCGCCATTCCTGTTTTTCTTTAGGGCTTCTTTCTGGAAAAGACTAAAGGAAAAGTAATATAAGGAAAATTTCAAAAAAGTAAAGCCTATTGTAAGAAAGGGGTACAAAAAAGCCCTCCGGAGAGGGCTTTTCTTGTAGTTATGTTCGGAGTATCCTTATTTTACCTTATCCACAATGGCTTTAAAGGCATCCGGATGGTTCATGGCCAGGTCAGCCAGTACCTTTCTATTCAGATCTATACTTGATTTTTTCAGCATACCCATGAATTGAGAATAGCTGATGCCGTATTGTCTCACACCGGCATTGATCCTCTGAATCCACAGGGCCCTGAATTCTCTCTTCTTGACCTTCCTGTCCCTGTAGGCGTACTGAAGGCCTTTTTCATATTTATTTTTCGCTACTGTCCATACGTTCTTACCTCTTCCGAAGTAGCCTTTAGTAGCTTTTAATACTTTTTTTCTTCTTGCTCTTGAAGCAACAGCATTTACCGATCTTGGCATAATTGTTTTAGTTTTTGACTTTTGGTGCTTTCTTTTCTAAAGACTTGACAAACCAAAGGTCTGGTGAATTTTTAACCTAATTAATTGAAGGGGATCAAATCCTGAGCATGGCTCTTACTCTTCCCTCATCCGTCTCATGAACCTCTCCCATTTTGGTCAGATTTCTCTTCCTCTTGGTAGATTTCTTGGTCAGGATGTGGCTTTTAAAAGCATGCTTCCTTCTGATCTTTCCAGTAGCAGAAAGTTTGAACCTTTTCTTGGCACTGGATTTTGTTTTTACTTTTGGCATTACCGTATATGATTAGTTAAATTATTTCTTACCGGCCTTGGGAGAAACGAAAATATTCATCCGTTTGCCCTCCATTTTGGGAAGTTGCTCCACCTGCCCATAGTCTTCAAGCGCCTGTGCAAATTTCAGCAGCAGCATTTCTCCCCGTTCCTTAAACACAATGGTACGTCCCACAAAATGAACATAGGCCTTGACTTTTGCCCCGTCTTTGAGAAAACCAATGGCATGTTTTAATTTGAAATCAAAATCATGGTCATCCGTGTTGGGGCCAAAACGTATCTCCTTGACTACCGTTTTGGCTGCGTTGGATTTGATCTCTTTTTGCTTTTTCTTTTGTTCGTACTTGAACTTGGCATAATCAATCACTTTACAGACAGGCGGTGCTGCGGAAGGAGAAATTTCCACGAGATCAAGTCCGTTTTCCTCAGCAAGGGCTATGGCTTTATCAGTAGCCATGACCGCATTGCCCCCCTCTACAAAATCTCCCACAACCCTGACCTCTCTGGCCCGGATTTTATTATTTACTTTATATGGTTCCTCTTGTCTCGGAGTATACGTTCTTTTTCCTCTCAAAATAGTTATGGTTGTCGTTTAAAGTTTCAATTTGCAAATATCTAATAATTTTTTAAATATTAAAAATCAACAAATTATTATACGGTTATTTATTCAATGATTCCCTGATGATTCCCTGGAAATAGCTGACAAAATCGTCCAGTTTAAAGCTACCGATATCACCTTCTCCATGTTTGCGCAGCGACAGCTCATTTTTTTCCTGCTCTTTCTCGCCTACTATCACCATAAAGGGAATCTTTTTCACTTCTGCATCGCGGATTTTACGGCCGATTTTCTCATCCCGATTGTCAATTTCTCCAGAGATACCGTGATCTCCCAGCAGGGATTTAACCCTTGCCGCATAGGAGGCAAATTTTTCGGAAATGGGAAGGATTACCAATTGCTCAGGTGCCAGCCAGAGCGGGAAATTACCCGCACAATGCTCAATCAACACCGCAACAAACCGCTCCAGGGAGCCAAAAGGCGCCCGGTGGATCATTACAGGCCTGTGTTTTTGATTGTCGGCACCGGTGTACTCCAGCTCAAAGCGCGCAGGCAACTGATAATCTACCTGTATGGTACCCAATTGCCAGCTCCTGCCGAGGGCATCCTGTACCATAAAGTCCAGCTTGGGTCCGTAGAAGGCAGCTTCTCCCAGTTCGGTTACGGTCTGCAAGCCCTTCTCAGCGGCCGCCTCTATGATCGCTGCCTCTGCCTTGTTCCAGGCCTCCGCTTCTCCGATGTATTTTCCCATATTGTCAGGATCGCGTAGGGAAACCTGCGCCGTGTAATCCTCAAAGCCCAGCGCCTTGAACACATACAGGACCAAATCAATGACTTTAATAAATTCCTCCTTTACCTGATCCTGCCTGCAAAAGATATGCGCATCATCCTGGGTAAATCCCCGCACGCGGGTCAGGCCATGCAGTTCACCACTTTGCTCGTAACGATATACGGTGCCAAATTCGGCATACCTTACCGGCAGGTCTTTGTAGGACCTGGGCTTGCTTTTGTATATTTCACAGTGGTGGGGACAGTTCATTGGCTTCAGCAAAAACTCCTCCCCTTCGTGCGGCGTTGCAATAGGCTGAAAGGAGTCCTTACCGTATTTCTCATAATGCCCGGAAGTTTCGTACAAGGCCTTGTGCCCGATATGGGGAGTGATGACCTGCTGATAGCCCGAATGGTCCTGCTCTTTTTTCAAAAAGCTGACCAGGCGTTCGCGCAGCAGTGTGCCTTTGGGGAGCCAGAGCGGCAGCCCCATGCCCACCTTTTCTGAAAAGGTAAACAGCTCCAATTCACGCCCCAGCTTGCGGTGATCTCTTTTCCTGGCTTCTTCCAGCATGTGCAGGTATTCCTGCAGCTCCTTTGCCTTTGGGAAAGTGATCCCGTAAATGCGGGTCAACATCTTATTGTTTTCGTCTCCCCGCCAGTAAGCGCCAGCTATATTGAGAAGCTTGACCGCTTTTACAAAACCTGTATGGGGAATATGTGGTCCCCTGCAGAGATCGGTAAACGCTCCTTGCCTGTAAAAAGTAATGGTACCATCCTGCAGTCTTTCCAGCAGGTCCAGTTTGTATTCGTCACCTTTATTCTGGTAGTAGCTAACGGCCTCATCTTTGGAAATTTCCCTCCTGATATATTCGTTTTTCTGACGGGCCAACTCCACCATTTTGGTCTCGATTTTCTCAAGCTCCGCCCCTTCCAGGGTCCTGTCCCCGAAGTCCACGTCATAGTAAAATCCATGCTCTATAGGAGGCCCGATCCCAAATTTTATCCCCGGGTAGAGGACTTCCAAGGCCTCGGCCAGGAGGTGGGCTGAGGAGTGCCAAAAAGTAGATTTTCCTTCTTTGTCATTCCAGGTAAGCAGGGAGATGCTCACATCCTGGTGAATGGGCCGGGTAGCATCCCATACTTCACCATCTACTTTTGCGGCCAGCACGTTTCGCGCCAGTCCTTCACTGATACTTCTGGCAATGTCGAGGCCGGTAACTCCCTTTTCAAAAACCCGGACCGATTGGTCCGGAAAGGTTACATTGATTTCATTTTCTGATTTTGACATGCTTGCGCTTAAGATTTTTGTTCACCTTTACAAACAGGTGTTTTTTTACGGATTGCAAATATGCACATTCACAAGGGTAAATAAAAGATTAAGGCGGGCTTATCACTGGGATTGGGATAATGGGGGCTGGATTGGCTGGGATTTAGAAAGTCAGATTGGCAATGAGGCAACAAACCCCTAATAAATAAACCCATGCTTCTCTTGACTTTTTGCCACATCAAGAGCATCCAAAAGGTACAGCATGCTGGCTGGAAGGCTGTAAAAATGAAAATGCAAACACCTTAATAACCGGCTCCTAACAGCCTCTGAGTCTCTTCTACCTAATCATAATGAAACCTGCATTTTGCAATCAAAATCTCATCCGCTTTCACCTGATAGATCAGTCGATGTTCGCCATTAATCCTTCTGGACCAAAAACCGGAATATTTGTATTTCAGTGGCTCGGGTTTACCGATTCCGTCAAATGGGTTACGTGCAATATCCTTTATCAGGGAATTAATTCGCTTCAGCATTTTTTTATCCGTCTGCTGCCAATACAAATAGTCTTCCCAGGACTCATCCACGAACACTAACTTCATTCCTCTATCAGGCCTTTTTCAAATGAAGAACCTGAATTAAGTTTGGTGATAGCCGCATCAAGCCTCTTTTCGTTGGCCTTTGAGGATAATTCATGCTGAGTTGCCGTAAGCGAATTGTACTCTTCCAAGGAAATGATCACTACCCCGGTATCCTTACCGCGGTTAATAATCAAGGTTTCAAAATTACCTGTAACACTGTCCAGATATTTTTTAATATTTTTCCTGAAGTCGGATAAAGTGGTTGTCAGCATGCTTTTAATTATTTCTGTACACAAACATGTACAAATATAGCAAATTCAGGATACCAAGAAAATGTTTCTCAGACAAATGAGCCAACATTCAGATAAAAAATGTGCCCCTCCGACATTACTGGGCTCTATGAAAAATGGTTTGATGACTGATTTTACCTTTTCCCATCCAAGTTACAAGGAACCTGCCTGTCCTTGATCCGGGAAAACTTACTGCTACCCAAATCTGAGTCCAATCAGGATGAGCTAATCCAACATGCAAATACCGTCCTTTGATCGGATAAAGATAGTTTGCTTATGACCTGGCTTTTACTCGGGTGTATTTATTCCAGAAATAACATTAGTGGGGATGGTAAGATAGCCATCCGGAAAATATCGGAAACGAAGCAAGATGCAAGCCGGATTAAAACAAGCCCAACTGCTCCTTATCCTCATCATCATCCTCCTCTTTTTTCTTCAGGTCGAAATTTACCGTGGATCCGACGGAGAGATTTTCCTCAGTATTCGCGGATTTTTTTTTCTCAGATACGACCAGCTTTACTGCCTTCACCGAATGGTTACTCAGCCGGTTTCCGACCGACCGCCAGCCTTTCACATCTATCAGCATGTCCATATCATAGACACTTTCGTCGACTTCCTTGCCCTTCTGTAACTTCACCATTACCTGAGGCTGCTTTTCTGTAGTGACCACCGTCAGTCGTGAATTTCTGTGATCGGAAATAAAGTTGAATTTTTTGTTGAGCGTAGAAGTCTCAATCTGAAAGCGTTTGATAAAATACTGCTTACTGGCCCCGTCAAAATATATGGCAGATACTATCCGGTCGGGATCATACTTCCGGATGAGCAGCAGGTTTTCCTGGTCAAAGCGGTTGGTCAGTTCAAAATTGGTCAGCTCGTAATTGCCGTCTTTGTAAAAGGCGATGATCCTGTCGTCTCCCAGAAAATTTCCCACCAGGTCGCCCCGCTCATCGGTATTCAGCCGGCCTACCGAGGGGTCGTAGTAAATATTCAGTCCACCCAGGGTGGAGACCCCCTCCATTTTGAGTTGGATCTTCCTCACGGGATGTTTGGTGAGAATATTCCCCTGAGCTGCCCTGCCCTTGATTTCTATATCTTTAAAATCAAAATCAAAAACCTTGATCCTGGCCTTGCTGCCTGCCGTCAGGTAAACCGTGATGATTTCCGCCTCTCCATTGGCATTGGCCGTAAAATACAGTATTTTGGATCCCTTGGTACCCTTGGTAAGCGGATATTCCCGATCTCTGGTGACGCTCAGCACCTGAAATCTTTTGATCATTGCTCTGCCGGAAGCGCCGTCCAGGTATACCAGATTGTAAACCATGCGCTCGTCTCCCTTTCGGAATACCGCCACATGTATGATGTCCTTGCCTACAAATACCTTGTCCTGTATGCGTGTCACCTGGCAAACCCCATCCTTCCTAAACACGATGATGTCGTCCAGGTCAGAGCAATCACAGACAAACTCATCCTTTTTCAGTCCATAGCCAATGAATCCATCAGCTCGGTTGACATACAGTTTCGCATTGTTTGCCGCCACCACGTTGGCGGCAATGGTGTCAAAGGTTCGTATTTCGGTTTTTCGTTCCTTCCCTTTGCCATATTTGCCCAGCAGATTTTTGTAGTATTGTATCGCGTAATCGGTAAGGTGCTCCAGATGGTGGTTTACTTCCTCCAGCTCCTCCTGAAGCTTGCGCATCAGCTCATCCGCTTTAAAAGTGTCAAATTTGGATATGCGTTTGATTTTGATTTCCGTCAGCCGAATGATATCGTCCCGTGTTATTTCTCTGTAAAACTCGGGTTTAAAGGGTTCCAGTCCCTTATCGATGGTTTCAATAACTGCTTCCCAGGTTTCGCATTCCTCTATGTCCCGGTAGATCCTGTTTTCTATAAAAATCTTTTCAAGAGAAGAAAAAAGCAACTTCTCCATCAATTCCCCTTTACGGATTTCCAGCTCCCTGTTCAGCAGGGTTTTGGTCTGATGGGTATTGTATTCTAAAATTTCATTTACCGTCAGGAAAACGGGTTTTTCCTCGATGATGACACAGGCATTGGGAGAAATACTCACCTCGCAATCGGTAAACGCGTACAGCGCATCTATGGTCATGTTGGGTGATTGGCCGGGTGCCAATTGTATCTGGATTTCCACCTCCTTGGCAGTATTGTCTACTACTTTTTTGATCTTTATTTTCCCTTTGTCGTTGGCTTTAATGATGGATTCGATCAGGGAATTGGTGGTGGTCCCATAGGGGATATCTTTGATCAGCAGGGTCTTGCTGTCCTCCTCTTCAATCCTGGCACGGACTTTTACCCTTCCACCCCGGAGCCCTTCGTTGTATTCGGAAAAATCTGCCAGACCACCAGTATTGAAATCCGGTAGCAGGTTTGTTTTTTTGCCTTTGAGAATTTGAATGGATCCTTCGATCAGCTCACAAAAATTGTGGGGAAGTATTTTGGTACTCAATCCCACGGCAATGCCCTCCACTCCCTGAGCCAGCAGCAAAGGGAATTTTACAGGCAGGGTGACTGGTTCTTTTTTTCTTCCATCGTAGGACAACTGCCATTCCGTAGTTTGCGGATTGAAAACCACCTCCAGGGCAAACTTGGAAAGCCTGGCTTCAATGTACCGGGCCGCAGCAGCCCCGTCACCGGTACGTACATCTCCCCAGTTACCCTGGGTTTCGATCAAAAGGTCCTTTTGCCCCAGGTTCACAATGGCATCGCCTATAGAAGCATCTCCATGGGGATGGTATTGCATGGACTGCCCGATAATGTTGGCCACCTTGTTAAATCGACCATCGTCCATTTCCTTCATGGCGTGTAGGATGCGGCGCTGCACGGGTTTGAGCCCGTCTTCTATGGCCGGAACTGCCCGCTCAAGGATCACGTAGGAGGCATAATCCAGAAACCAGTCCTTGTACATCCCCGTGACAGGGATGGAATCGTGCAAACTTTCGTCCCCGTTTTCGGGGTTTACATCATTATCACTCATATTTTATTCAAATAACTCCAAATAGCTATAGTAGTAAACACCAATAAAACCGAGACAATATTTCCAACAAGAAAATAATCGTTAGAAATTTTATCTTCATCATTTTTAATCCTTGTACCAATTTTCAAAGCCCCAAATAAAATAAGAGATTGGCCAAAACCCTGGATTAGACCTACATAAAGAAATAATCGTTCTAAAACTCCTAATATCATTGGCCTCAGAGAAAACCCCTTTTGTACAAATTTTTTCCTGAGCATCAGAAATATCCAAAACGCCAAGAATTCTGAGGAAAAATAGGTGGCTAATAGAATACAAAGAAATTTTACCGACATAACAGGATTTCCAAAGACCTTTTTAATTTAAAATAATTATCCATCCCCAAAGTTTTATTTCTTTTCCAAACCAATGACCTGGTCTTTTTTATCTTTTCTGCTACCAATTTATAATCTTTCAACTCCAATAAATTGGAAATTAAAACTTTATCTCTCCAATGCCAATTTCTTATATAGGACAGGTATAGGTTAAATTGAATTTGTTTCAACTCCTTATCCTCGATATCTCCACCAAGAGCAAGAAATTCACCCTCATCCTTCAAGGTTATCAGACTTTCTCTCGCTTCAGTCAAAGCAGGCCCCATCATACCATAAGCTATTTCCGTATTTATTTCTGTTTCAATTACCCCCAGTTCAACCGTGTACCTTAAGCGTATTTCCTCATCCGCCTTCCACTTATTTTCTTCTAGCCAGGTGATTATTTTGAAAATCGAACACTCGCTTCTGGCAATTCCCTGAAATTCGTCTCCCAAAGTAATGGTCAGTGGAGAGATCAATTCCTTTTGGTTAACTGTATTACATCTTTCAACTAAATCCGCAAATGACCTGGCTAATTTAGATAGGTCAGAAGACTCACTGCTCCCAATAATATCTGCCATCAGGACATAGTTCATATCACTTCATTTTTGACAAAAATAAACTTTATTTCATAAAATATGAAATAATACTATTTATTTCATAAAATGTGAAATAAATAGGTGGTATTTAATTAAGAAATAACAAAGCTTCAAACCGTTTCAGTCTCCTCTTCGGTTGTCTTTACTCCCGGATCATCAAAAACGATGTCTTTTTCTATTTTCAGGTTATCGATGATGAAAGTTTGCCGGTTTGGGGTATTTTTCCCCATATAAAAGCCCAGCAGATCGGCGATTTTGGTCTCTTTATTCAGAATAATTGGCTCAAGGCGGATATCTTCGCCTATAAACCCTCCAAACTCTTCGGGCGATATCTCTCCCAAACCCTTAAACCGGGTTATTTCAGCCGTTTTCCCCAATTTATTTATGGCCCGCTGCCGCTCCTCATCGGTGTAGCAGTAAATGGTTTCCTTTTTGTTTCTGACCCGAAAAAGTGGGGTATCCAGAATGTAGAGGTGCCCGTTTTTTACCAGATCGGGAAAAAACTGCAGGAAGTAAGTCATGATCAGCAAGCGTATGTGCATACCGTCCACATCCGCATCGGTGGCGATCACGATTTTCCGGTAGCGCAATCCCTCAATCCCATCCTCTATATTCAAGGCATGTTGCAGTAGGTTAAATTCTTCATTTTCATACACTACCTTCTTGGTCATCGAATAACAATTCAATGGCTTTCCTCTCAGTGAAAAAACTGCCTGGGTCTGCACATTACGGGATTTGGTAATGGATCCGGAAGCAGAGTCACCCTCTGTAATAAAGAGCATGGTGCCGTCTTTCAGCTCCGTATCTGCCTTGTTGTCGTCATAGTGCACGCGGCAATCCCGGAGCTTCTTGTTGTGCAGGTTGGCTTTTTTTGCCCTCTCATTGGCCAGCTTCTTGATGCCGGAGATCTCCTTTCGCTCTCTCTCGGACTGCAGTATCCGTTTGAGCAGGGCATTGGCGGTGTCAGGATGCTTGTGCAGGTAATTATCGAGCTCTACCTTTACAAAGTCGTTAACAAAAGTCCTGAGGGTAGGCCCATCCGGACCTACACTGTGGGAGCCCAGTTTTGTTTTGGTCTGCGATTCAAAAACCGGTTCCTGTACCCGCACAGCTATGGCCGCCACCACACTTTGCCTGATATCGGAAGCATCATAATCTTTTTTGAAAAACTCGCGGACCGACTTCACAATGGATTCCCGGAAAGCGGCCAGATGGGTACCTCCCTGGGTGGTAAACTGACCATTAACGAAAGAGTAATATTCCTCTCCATACTGATTGGAATGGGTGAGCGCAATTTCGATATCTGTACCTTTCAAATGTATGATGGGATACCTTCGGCTGTCCTCATCGACTTTTCTGTCGAGCAAATCCAGCAGCCCATTCTGGGAATAGAATTTTACGCCGTTAAAATTGATGGTCAGACCCGAATTGAGAAAAGCATAATTCCATATCTGGTTTTCCAGGTACTCGGGGATAAAATGATAATTTTTAAACACGGAGGCGTCGGGCGAAAACACTATTTTGGTACCGTTACGCTCTGAGGTCTTTTCTACCTTGCGGTCTTCAATAAGTTCTCCTTTCTGAAACAGCGCCACCTTACTTTCCCCTTCGCGGAATGACTGCACCATAAAGCTCTCTGAAAGCGCATTTACTGCTTTGGTACCCACACCGTTGAGCCCTACTGATTTTTGAAAAGCGCCGGAATCGTATTTACCCCCCGTGTTGATCTTGGAAACGCAGTCGATCACTTTTCCCAATGGGATGCCTCGTCCATAGTCACGAATCTCCACCTTGTGCTCACTGATCTTTACCTCGATGGTTTTGCCATGACCCATCATGTGCTCATCAATGCTGTTGTCTAGTATCTCCTTGACCAGCACATAGATGCCATCATCCTGGGCACTACCATCCCCCAATTTACCGATGTACATTCCGGGTCGTAACCGGATATGCTCTTTCCAGTCGAGGGATTTGATGCTGTCTTCTGTATATTGTACGTTTGCTGCCATAAATTCTGCTTTTTCAACTTAACATTTCACCTGATTTCACCTGTTTCATCTTTCCTGTCAGCAGGAAGACAAGGACCATTATCCATACCAATAATAACAGGGGTGCCAGGTAGAAAAAGAAATTAAATTCCGAACTGCTGATTTCATTCTGGTTGCTGAGACTATGCACATAAAAAACCAGTGCGGCACTGGCCAGGTTGAGTATACCGGTGAAAGAGAAAATCCAGGCCAAAATCTTGTCTCTGTAGGGATCTCCCACGGGGAAAAGCCTTTTCAAGGTGAGGCTAATTTTCATTTCTATTAACTTGGCAGGTATGACCAACAACAGATTGAAAATCAAAAAGAAGACTATTGAAATATAAAAAAAAGCATCCCGGCTCACTTGTTTTTGTGGCATGCCCAGGTCATTGACCGCATAGGTGGCAAACTCGGGTAGTGCAGCATAAACATAGAGCAACAAGAAAAGGAAAAGTCCAATAGAAAGGAAATAAAACACTTTGGCAAAACGGGTATACATGATTTTTCAATTAGACCGCTAATATAAAAATTAATCCAGTACCGGGAAGGGGAATTTTGCTGAGCCGATTCAAAGACCCGGCAGTGGCCACTCCCAATCACCTGAATTTCAGAATGCGAACTGCCTCATGACCTATACCGTGAATGATCAATTTATCCGGGTAGACGGTTACCACCGCTCCCAGTGCCGGAGAGCTTGCCTCCACCATCCCTTGAAAAGTCAGGTGGTGCAGTCCTGTTTCGTCCTGAAGATAGTTCCCTTCGTGGTGGTGCCCGGAAAACCAGGCCACCAGTGCCGGCGAATGCCCAACCTCCCTGATTACTTGCCGGCTATTGAGCAGGTGAAGGCCATTTTCTGGCAAGAGCGGATAATGACAAAAAACCAGCACTTTTTTACCGGCTTTCTCAGCATCCTTCACTTGCTGACTGAGCCATCGAAGCTGTTCGTCTCCAATTCCCCCATTCCAGGGTTTGGCATTATTGGCTCCTGCAGCCTCCAGTTCCTCCATCAGGGAGGCTGCTTTTTGGTAGTTTTCGCTACCCTCAGGGTGACCTTCCAGACTGATGTCCATTCCGTTTACCACCAGAAATACCAGATGGCCTTTTTCGAAGGCATAATACCCCATTTCATTGCCCAACTTTTTACCCACCTCCTGTTTGAGACTATCTGCGACCGAAAAATCGTGGTTCCCCCAAACATGGTGAAAGGGGGCCCTGCTCTTGTCGAGGATAGCCAGAGGCCGGTCAAAACTGGTAAAGTCCCTGTCTATGAGGTCACCCAGGTGGACTGCAAAGCTCAGGTCATATGCATTCAGAAAGGGAATGGTTTGCTCCAGTGTGGTCAGCGTACCCCGGTAATTTCGCTTGCCGGCGGTGGCGGCATCGGCGTACTGTACATCAGTGATCAGGCCAAAGGCGAAGTGCTCAGAGCTGGTATTTTCATCCAAAAGTGTTTTCATTTTATCGGCATATCTTTCTCCGAGCAGTATCTGGCTGGGACTGTCAAAATGAGTACTGTCGAAGGTAGCGGTCCCAAAACCTGCCACCAATGCGGTATAAGGGATTTTTTCCGGCAATTCAAGCATCATTGTGTTGAAGGCTTTACGGCTTGCCTTGTCTTCCGATAGCTGACCCGCCACAAAGGCTAAGCGGGGCAAGCCCAGGGAATCGCGTAAAGCGCCGACCAAAGTATCGAGCTGAGCCATATATTGCTCCACGGCTCCCGCATTGGATTCACCCTGGTGCCAGATTATGCCCCGGATCTTGCCGTATTTCGAAGCGGACCGTGCCCTTTTTAATATTTCATCAAAAAAATGGGATCCCGGCATCCATTCCTCGATGGCGAACCCACCCCGGGCATTGACCACCATGCCGATGTGCTTTTCGGGGTAAAGTTCCTTCATTTTCCTGACAAAGCCGTAGGCTGGGCTGAGCCGCTGCATGCTGCTGTCCTTTCTTACGCTGGAGTAGATATTCATTGGGTTGGAAGCTGGCTGCCAATCGGTTCCCGTAAATACATAAGCCCCATCAACCGGAGCCTCCAAATCTTGCTGTACCACTGCCCTGCCGGCCATATTGGACTGCCCGATGGCCAGGTATATGTCCAGGTTATCCTGGGCAAGCAAAGGCGTATGGATCCCCAATACAACCAGGAGAAGTAAATTGAAATATTTCCTCAATGAAAGGCGCATCTTGATGTAATTTATTACCAGAAAACATGTGGTATCAAGATTAATAAAAAACACCCGAAATACGCCGGAATTATTCGCCTTTTTCCAGTAGGTCTACCAAATTTCTTTCAATGGATGGGACCGAGGCATAGAGCATTTCGAAATCATCGATGACAAAATACCGGTCCTGAAACTTGTTTTTCCAGAAGGGAGTATTCATTACCATTTCCACATCGTAGGGAAGCTGCTGGGGTTCTTCCGACAGGCAGTATTTGGTCTCGCCTGCTGAGCTGAGAATACCGGCCCCGTAAATTCTCAAAGCCCCTCTTTCCCGGATCAAACCAAACTCGATGGTGTACCAATAAACCCTCGACAGCAAATCAATGGCCAGGGGATTGTCAATAAACTTCAGAGCAATGCCCGCCAATTCCTTGAGAAAGCGGGTATAATCCGGGTCTGTAAGCAGCGGCAGGTGCGCAAATGCATCGTGAAACATGTCCGGCTCTTCGAGGTAATCCAGGCTTTCCTTTTTGCGCAACCAGGTAGAAGCCGGAAATCGCTTGTGATACAGCAAGCCGAAAAACAGGTCGTCGTCAATCAACCCCGGAACTACATGAATGGCCCATCCGGTGATATCGGCGAGGCGTTTATTGGCCTCCTCAAAATTGGCTATCCCCTCGGCTGAAAATCCAATGGTCTGCAAACCCTCCAAAAATTTTTCAGAGGCAGCCCCTGGCAGGATTTTGTATTGGCGTTCAAATAAAATTTTCCACACTTCAAAATCTTCCTGGCTGTAGCTGCCATATTCCTGTTTTAGCGGATCAAGACGTGGATCTGATAATACATCGTCCGGTTTTCTTGCCATCATTTTTTTTCGTTTGGAACACACCTGCCAAAACCGCCCTCCTATCGGCTTGCAGAGTGTCTGGACTATCGACAAATTGTTATAAATAGAACGAAAAAACACACCGACAGTTTGACAATACCTATAAAGTTATATTTTTAAAATGTAAAATTTAAATTTATGAGTCCTGACCGTAATAAACTGTAGTCCTGTCTTCTGCTATTCATAAAAATGGCAGATAAAATCATGCCAAAACCAGACGAAGATCCGGTACTACTTAAGAATTGAGGAGCTATCCAGATGGGCAAACCTTCGGGATTTCCCTAACCTTTATGCCTCCAAAAGACGCTTAGCTTAACAGACGGCTGTACTTTCAGGCTGCCCTCCCTGATAGCTGCTTTTAGTGAGATCTGCCGGTTCAAAACGATTGCGCTGCAGGAGGCGACAGGACGATGATTTCCATGGGCCTTTCCCCACCGTGCTGCTGCAGTTACAAGAGGTCAAAGGTCTTCCTCAAGGCAAAGGTTTTTCTGATCTGATCTGCCAGCAGTGCACTTTGTGCGAAATTTAACGTTTGCTGCCCATCAGAATAAGCTTTATCCGGATTTTCGTGGGATTCGTAGATAATACCGTCTGCACCTGCCATTACCCCTGCCAGGGCCATTTGAGGCACAAATTCCCGAATACCAATACCGTGGGAAGGGTCAACCACCACCGGCAAATGGGATTTTGCCTTAAGTATAGGAACCGCATTCAGATCAAGGGTATTTCTACTTGCTTTTTCGTATGTCCTTATCCCCCTTTCACAAAGAATCAGCTTTTCATTTCCGCCGGAAAACACATATTCGGCAGACTGCAGCAGCTCTTCAATGGTACCAGAAATGCCCCTCTTGATCATTACCGCCTTGTCTACTTTGCCCAATTCATCCAGGAGGTTGAAATTCTGTGTATTTCTGGCCCCTACCTGGAACACATCAATATAGTCGTGCATTTCCTCAATCTGGGATACCTGCATGACTTCTGTTACGATCTTGATGCCGGCTTCTCTGGCCTGCTGATACCATATTTTCAGGCCTTCCATTCCCAAACCCCGGAAGGCATAGGGGCTGCTTCTGGGCTTGAATACACCACCCCGCATCAGGCTGATCTGGTTTTCCTTCATGTGTCCGATCACCTTTGCAATCTGCTCCTCTGACTCAATCGAGCAGGGTCCGGTGATGATGGCCATTTCTCCGTCTTCAATACCAATACCATCTCCCAAGTCAATCCTGGTTGGTTTTACCTTCCATTTTTTAGACACCAACTTGTATTCATCCGACACAATATGTATGTCCTGAATACCATTCAGCAAGCCGATTTTCCTGATATCAATGGCTGCCTTGCCAATACCGATCAGGTAATCACCTACCTGGGTTTTGACTTCGGTCACTTTATATCCCATGTGGTTGATTTGATCCATCAGGGCAGCTTTCTGGGTGTTGCTGATGTCCTGGTTTAGTTGTATAATCATGATATGACACTTTGAATGTACTGGTAAATATCCTTTTTCAGGTCTTTTGAATCCCTGAGTACATGGATAAAGGCACTCCCGATAATGGCACCATGAGCATGGGCCGCAGCCGTTTGAAAGGAACTGCTGTCTGAGATACCAAAGCCGATCAACCTGGGATTTTTAAGCCCCATGGCCTTAACCCTTTCGAAGTAAGCGATTTGCTCCGGAGATACGGATTTCCTGGCTCCGGTAATACTGGCGGAAGATACCATATAGATAAAACCATCTGTGTTCTGATCGATTTCCCGAATACGCGCTTCTGACGTTTGTGGGGATATCAAAAAAGTGTTACGCAGGTCGTGGGCATCAAATAGTGACTTGTATTCGCTCAGATACTGCTGCATAGGAAGATCAGGCAGAATAAGTCCATCCACCCCGACTTCTTTGCACTTTTTACAGAATGCATCCATTCCATATTGCACCACCGGATTCAGGTACCCCATCAGGATAACGGGTATGCTCACCTTTTCCCTCATCTGCTGCAATTGCTCAAACAACAGATGGAGCGTCATCCCGTTTTTCAGTGCCTGGTTATTGCTTTCCTGAATGGTAGGCCCATCTGCAATAGGGTCAGAATAAGGCACCCCGATTTCAATGATATCTGCGCCCGCAGCTTCTATCGCTTCCATAATGGGTAAGGTGTCTTGTAACCCGGGAAAGCCTGCTGTAAAGTAAATGGATAAAATCGATTTTTTCTTATTTTGAAATAGTTGATCTATGCGATTCATATCAGTTTAGTAATTTCCCCATTTGATGTATGTTTCCAAATCCTTATCGCCTCTTCCGGAAAGGTTGATCACAATCACATCCGAGGACCGGTATTTAATTTGCTTCAGGGCATGAAAAGCATGGGCAGACTCGATGGCAGGAATAATGCCTTCCAGACGGCTTAGCTCAATACCAGCCTGCATGGCATGCTCATCCTCTACTGCCACAAACTCTCCGCGCCCGGAATCGAAGAGATGCGCATGAACCGGCCCTATACCCGGGTAGTCCAGTCCCGCCGAGATGCTATGTGGTTCTACTACCTGTCCATCTGCTGTCTGCATCAGTAAAGTCCTGCTTCCATGGAGAATCCCGGGTTTTCCTAACACAGTGGTAGCCGCCGATTTACCGGATAGTACCCCCAAACCCGCTGCTTCTACAGCGATCAGTCTCACATCAGCCTGGTTATAATAGTGATAAAATGCCCCGGCGGCATTGCTGCCACCGCCTACGCAGGCAATCACCAGGTCCGGATTTTCCCTGCCTTCTTTTTCCATTAACTGAACTTTCATTTCAGCAGAAATGACAGACTGAAACCTGGCGACCATTTCGGGATAAGGATGTGGCCCCACTACCGACCCGATGATATAATGCGTATCTACCGGATTATTGATCCACTGTCGCATGGCTTCATTGGTAGCATCCTTCAGGGTCTTGCTCCCGGAATTGGCCGGTACCACATTGGCTCCGAGTATCCGCATGCGTTCGACATTGGGTTTTTGTCGCTCCATGTCCACAGCACCCATATATACCGTACATTCCATACCCATCAGGGCACAAACCGTAGCAGTCGCAACGCCGTGCTGACCCGCTCCGGTCTCGGCGATGATGCGCTTTTTGTTCAATTTCCTGGCCAGGATGATCTGACCTACGGTATTGTTGATCTTATGGGCTCCTGTATGGCAGAGATCCTCCCGCTTCAGGTAAATTTTTGCGCCATATTTCTCAGATAGCCTGTTGGCAAAATACAGGGGCGTGGGCCGGCCCACATAGTCCCTGAGAAGCCTGTCAAACTCTTCTCTAAAATCCCCTGAAGCCATGATAGATTCATAATTCTCCCTTAGCTCCTCTATGTTGGGATACAGCATTTCAGGAATATAGGCGCCTCCAAACTGCCCGTAAAACCCGTTTTCGTCTACTTTTATTATCGCTTTATCCATCTATATTATTATTTACTTGGCATTGCTTTTTATTTCCAGAGCAAATTTACGGATCAATTTCAAATCCTTCCATCCCGCCTTTTTTTCAAATCTGGAGTTGATGTCTATTCCCTTCATGGCTGGCAGGCTCTGGTAACATTCCAGAATTTCAGCTACCTGCTCTGCGCCAATCCCTCCGCTGAGCAAAAAGGGCTTGTCGAGGGTATATTCTTTCAGAATTTCCCAATTAAACCGATGGCCCGTACCTCCAAATGAAGGCCCATCTGTATCGAAAAGGAAATAATCCACATGAGGCAGGTAAAGCTCCAGAGCCTCCCAGGACCAATCTGCCCCCATACGAAAAACCTTAATCAACTCCCCCTCAAATCCATTTCTGATTTCCTCTACCTGCCCTACAGACTCATCGCCATGCAGTTGGACCTTGTCCAGGCCATAGGCATGTACCGTACTCCGGATAAGGGCAGCGGATGCATTCACAAATACCCCGACCCTAGGAATCGGCCACTTGCGGTAGCTGTCGGGAGCATGCCCAAAACCGGGAACATAACGCCTGGAAGGCGGGAAAAAAATCATTCCCATCCAGTCTACAAGGCCTAGTTCCACCAGGCCCTGAATATTACCGGGATCTGCCATGCCACAGACCTTAATGATCATGCCTCTTTGGTTTTGTACTGTTCGCTAATTAATTTCCTGTACTGCTGCATGAAATTATAGGCTGCCTGATGTGGCCTGATGGTTTTCATGAAATTTTCTCCGATGAGGAATCCATCGTAACCTGCCTGGCCTAACCGCACCAGAGTAGCCGGATCGGACAAGCCACTTTCTGAGATCTTTACAAATTTTTCCGGAATGTCTTCCGCCAGTTGCAGAGATGTTTCCACATTGACCTCAAAAGTTTTCAGGTTGCGGTTATTTACGCCCACCAGGTCAATGTTGTCGTTAAGGCTTTCTTCCAGTTCCCTACGGTCATGCACTTCCAGCAATACTTCCATACCCAATTTTTTGGCCAATTTAGCCAGGTCTTCCAGATGTTTTGGATCCAGTGCCGCGGCAATCAACAGGATGCAATCCGCCCCCAGAGAGCGAGACTCAATGATTTGATATTCATCGACCATAAAATCTTTGCGAAGTATCGGACAGAAATTGAATTTTCTGGCCTGTCTCAGGTCCTCGTCAGAACCCCCAAAAAACTCCTGATCGGTCAATACAGACAAAGCAGATGCTCCTGCCTGCATGTAGCCTATGGTGATCTCTTCAATTTTTGCATTTGTATTGATCCAGCCCTTTGACGGAGATTTTCTTTTGAATTCGGCAATGATGCCCGTTTTCTCCGGATCTTTTAAGTACTGTTGCATAGATACGGTTTGGCCGTCAAAAAAAAGGCTTTTTTCCAGCAACTTGACCGGGTAAAGACTTTTTCTTTCCTCTACTTCTGATTTTTTAAAGGCTACAATTTTATCCAGTATATTCATGTTCAACCGATATTTATGGATGTTTTCGGATCTACCAATTCTTTAAAAACACGCAATGCTTTTCCATTTTTCAGACTGTCGGTGGCAGCTTCTCTTGCCCGGTCGTAAGTCCATCCCGCGTTTGAGGTCAGTAAGGCTGCACTGGCGTTGGCGATGACCACAGACTCTTGTTCGGTGCTTCCGCTGCCTTCCAACACCTTTAGAAATATCTGTGCCGATTCCTCTACTGTCTTTCCACCCTTGATGGCATCCGGGTATATGGTGCTAAAACCCAGGTCTTCTGCACTCAATACCTGTTCACCACTGTTGGAAATCCACTTGAGACCACCCGTCAGGGATATTTCATCGTAGCCGTCCAGGGCATGCAAAACACTGAATCTGACATCATTGTTTTGGTACAGATACGCATATAGCCGGGCTAGTTCCAGACTAAACACTCCTACAAGCTGCTTTTTGGGAAAACTTGGGTTTACCATCGGACCAAGCATATTGAAAAATGTTTTGACGCCCAGTTCTTTTCTCACAGGTCCGATATGCTTCATGGCAGGATGAAACAGCGGGGCATGCAGGAAACAAATCCCCGCCCTGTCCAGACTACTTTTCAGCTTATCGATATCGTTGGTAAACTCATATCCAAAATGCGCCAGCAGATTGGAGGAGCCGCAAACTGAGGACACCCCTACATTGCCATGTTTGGCAACCGGTTGACCCGCTCCCGCTACTATAAAAGAGGCCAGGGTAGAAATATTAAAGGTATCTTTACCGTCTCCACCAGTACCGCAGAGATCAATGGCCCCATACTCGGGGATCTCCACCGGAATGCAGCGTTCCAGCATGGCTTCCCTGAAGCCCATCAACTCTTCGACCCGCACACTGCGCATCATAAAAACGGTAAGAAAAGCAGCCATTTGGCTGTTGTTCACCTCTCCGGAGGTCATTTCTTTAAGCACAGCTTTGGCTTGGTCTTTACTCAGGGTCTTGTGCTCAATAAGGTGGTTCAATATATCTTTCATTCCAATTTATTTTTAAGCTCCTTCAATCCAGTTTTTGACAATCTGCACGCCATTTTCGGTCAAAATGCTTTCCGGATGAAACTGCAATCCTTTCACCCTGTACCGCCTGTGCCGCACGGCCATGATCTGCCCATCTGGCGTCTTGGCAATCACCTCAAGATCATCCGGCAAAAGGGTTTCGTCAATCACCCAGCTATGGTACCGGCCAACGGTAAAAAATTCCGGAACGCCATCAAACAGCGGATCCGGCTGGATTCGTACTTTGGAAGCCACACCATGCACCACTTCAGTCAGGTTGATCAGCCCTCCACCAAAGGCTTCACCTATGGCCTGATGCCCCAGACAAATACCCAGAATATCTTTGACAGAGGCATATTTCCTGATCAATTCCGGCATTACACCTGCCTCGGAAGGTATCCCCGGACCGGGGGAAAGCATAATCTTATCATACCTGCCCACCTCCTCCAGACTTATCTTGTCATTCCTGTAAATATCAGGACTGTATCCCAGGTCTCGGATAATATATACCAGATTGTATGTAAACGAATCGTAATTGTCCAGTACCAGTATTTTCATTTGCTATTTTATTATCTTTTTACGGCCATTTTAATGCGCACTTGTGATCATCATTCCAACCTGAGTGCTAATCCCTGCACGCAGCGTTTTTTATTTAAATACTTTCTGCGGATTTGAGGGCTACATTCAATGCTTCAAGCTTGTTGCTCACTTCCTGCAACTCGCTCTCGATGGAGGACTTGGCGACTACCCCTGCACCTGCCTGAAAACGAAGGCGGTTATTTTCCGAAACAAACGACCTGATCAGGATAGCATGATTAAAATCCCCGTTGAAACCTAAAAACCCAATGGCTCCTCCGTAAAACTTTCTGGCACAATTTTCCAGACCGTCTATCAGCTCCATCGCCCTGTACTTAGGTGCTCCGGACAATGTGCCCGCCGGAAAGGTATCGGCGACCAATTGAAGTGGATTGGCCCCGTCGGGGAGTTTTCCGGTGACTTTCGACACCAGATGGATGACATGTGAATAATACTGAATCTCCTTGAATACTTCTACATTGACCTTGACTGAAGAGCGGCTGAGATCGTTTCTGGCAAGGTCTACCAGCATCACGTGCTCTGAGTTTTCCTTGGGATCATCATATAGTTTCACAGCCAGCTGGGCGTCTGCTGCGTCATTGCCCGTACGCTTGAAAGTTCCGGCTATGGGGTATATGGTTGCCGTCTGTCCCTTGACTACAATCTGCGCTTCAGGGCTACTGCCAAACACCTTATAGGAGCCGTAATCAAAGTAAAAAAGATAGGGGGAGGGATTGATAGAACGCAGCGCTCTGTAGACGTTAAACTCATCTCCTTTGAATGCTGTAGAATAGGTGCGGGAAAGAACGATCTGAAAAACATCTCCCCGGAAGCAATGGTCTCTTCCCCTGGCCAGAATTTCGAGAAACTCCGGATCCGTGTAGTTAGAACTCACCTCCCCCTTCAGTTCAAAACCATAACTGGGAAGGTTTTTATTGTTCAGGATCATTTCAATTTTGGGGATGCCGGATTCCCCCGGATCATCGTCCAGATAGTGTTCAAAAATGTGCAACTCGTTTTTGAAATGATCCACTACAATCATGTTTTTGTAGACTGCATAGTGGATTAAGGGAACCTCTGACTCATCTGTATTTTGCAGATGGATGTCTTCAAAATAATTGACGGCGTCATACTGAATGTAGCCAAAAAGGCCATTGGTAATGAATTTGAAATCAAGCTGCTCGTCCTGAAAGTTATTCGAAAAATTCCTGAGCGCATCCATTATTTTCTCCCCTTCGCTCAGGCTACGCAAGCTGGTAGGCTTTCCGGGCAGCGACTCTCTGATTTTGCCCCTGACCAGAGAAAAGGAAGCCATGGGTTCACAACAGATATAGGAATAACTGTTTTCGTTTCCGTGATAATCAGAACTCTCCAGAAGAATGGTATTGTTGTACCTGTCACGGATCTGCAGATAAATACTCACCGGAGTAATGGTATCTGCCAGCAGCTTTTTGTACCGGGTTTTTATTCTTATAGGTTTCATTGGACGTATATTAACATAAAAAAAAGGCTTGCCGGGAGTCCAGCAAGCCTAAGTATCTTTGTTTATTCAAATTTGGGCAATGGATAGCTGTTCTCCCTCTAAAAGAAGTAAGCAAGCCACCACCAGATTTGATTCGTTTTTTTCATAAGCTGGAGCAAATATAGAAAAGGCCGTTCATTTTCAAAAGTTATTTTCTTTAATTTTAAATCGGTTTGACGGATCTTTAGAGATTGTATTTATCACCTGCGTCACAACTATAACCGCAATAAGTAACCACCTGTGAAAGCACAGTGGCACACAAACGATTCATCCGGGAGAAAAATTTATGATTTGCTTGATATCTGAATCATTTTTCAATTATATTCCGAGATGCCTGTGCAATCCCCTCTATCTTTGAAGCCAATCAACCATAAATAGCGTATATATGACCTCTACCAACCCTGTTATTTCGCCAAAAGAATTGCTGGAATTGAAAGAAGACAAACAGCTGGTACTAATAGATGCCAGTTTTGACAAAAAAAATTACGAAACCATCCACCTGCAGGGAGCGCTACATGTGGATCTGAACCGCCAACTGTCAGAAATCGGTGAAGATGCCGCCTTTGGCGGGCGCCATCCCCTACCCCAACCGGAGGAATTTGCAAAAACCCTGGGTGTACTTGGCATCAGGCCGGAAAGCCATGTAGTAGTCTATGACGACAAGTACGCCGGCATGTCCGCTGCGCGATTTTGGTGGATGCTCCGGGCCCTGGGCCATGACAAGGTACAGGTGCTGGACGGAGGCAAAGCAGCAGCAATCAAAGCGGGTTTTCCTGTCAGCCAGAAAATAGAAGTACCTGAGCCACAAGCATCCTATCCGGTATCCGGCTGGCAATTGCCGCTGGCGGATCTCGAAGAAGTGGAGATAGCAGCTACAGACAGGCAAAAAATAGTGCTGGATGTAAGAGAAGCTGAGAGATATCTGGGAATTGCCGAACCCATAGATTTGATCGCCGGTCATATCCCGGGTGCAGTCAACATCCCCTTCTCGGAAAACCTGGACGATCAAGGCAGTTTTTTATCTCCGGATGAATTGAAAAAGAAGTATGCCTCCGCGCTTGCCCGGTCCCCGGACGAGGTCATTGTTCATTGCGGTTCGGGGGTCACCGCCTGCCACACCCTCCTGGCAATGGCCCATGCAGGCCTGCCCATACCCAAGCTGTATGTAGGATCCTGGAGTGAATGGTCCAGAAATAACCTGCCAGTGGCAAAAGGGAATGAGTAAGATAAGCCTCCGCTCCGTTAATGTCATGCAATACAAAATGCCCCTGCGGGAAGGCGGTTCTTTACCCGCTTTAGCGTTGGCAGATGATGGGTTTGCGTAGGTGGTGAAATTTCGCGGTGCCGGGCAGCGGGAGTTATCTTCTATCAAGACCGGTATTGTTTTCACGGCCTGATCAAATTATCGCATAATTTTTTACCTAAGGATCGGGGAAATGCGCTGCAGGTTATTAATTTTGGTTTTCTAAAAACAGAAATGGACGATAACTTACAAAAAAACAGCCTGTTGGATCGCTTTCTAAATGCTATTGAAAAAGCAGGGAACAAGCTCCCCGATCCTGCCATCCTGTTTTTATTTCTGATGCTGCTGACCTGGATGTTATCGGCTTTGCTCTCTCCCATAGATTTTGGCGAAATCAATCCGACCTCGGGCGAAAAGCTATACATCCAAAACCTGCTAACAGGTGAAAAGATGGCCGATTTCCTCTCAAGAATGATTGCTGTTTTCATCAACTTCCCGCCTTTGGGTGTCGTGTTACTCGCCATGCTGGGTGTAGGGGTAGCGGAGTACTCCGGATTTATTCCGGCCGGATTGAAATACCTGCTGGGGTTTACTCCCAAAAGTTTGCTTACCCCTATATTGGTATTGGTAGCCATCGTAAGCCATACTGCGGCAGATGCAGGTTATGTCCTGGTTATTCCCTTGGGAGGAGTCATTTTTTATGCGGCAGGCAGACATCCACTTGCAGGTATCGCCGCAACTTTCGCAGGGGTTTCGGGAGGCTTCAGCGCCAATTTTATCCCTTCTGCAATAGACCCGCTCCTTCAAACCTTCACCCAATCGGCTGCACAAATCATCGACCCGGAAATCAGCCTCAACCCCCTGAATAATATTATTTTCACTGGACTTTCAAGCTTTGTAGTGATCGGAGTGGGCTGGTACCTGACAGACCGGATCATAGAACCCCGTTTGAACCGGACGAATCCGGTAGACCAGGATCTGACGGATGTCCCAAAAATGGATGCATTGCAGCCAGCAGAGAAGAAGGGCTTCAAAATTGCCAGCATGGTCATGCTGTTGGGCCTGATCGGGCTGTTCTTGTGGGCAGTTCCGGATAACTCCAGTCTGAGGAGTCCGGACGGGCGAATCACCGCTTTTTCGGCTCCGCTGATGCAATCTATCGTTCCCTTGATCTTTCTGGTGTTCTGGATACCCGGTGTCATATTTGGTTTTATCTCCGGTAGCTATAAAAATTCCAAAGATGTGATTGCCTCCATGAGCAAGGCCATGGGGAGCATGGCACATTACATCGTCATGGCATTTTTCTGCGCCCTGTTCATTGATGCATTTACCCAATCCAATATCGGCGCGATGACGGCCCTGAAAGGTGCATCCTTTCTTCAAAGTCTGCAGCTCCCCTCACAGGTAACGGTGGTGGGTATTATTTTTTTGAGTGCCTTTGTAAATCTTCTTGTAGGTTCAGCTTCTGCCAAATGGGCCTTGATCAGTCCGATCTTTGTCCCCATGTTGATGCAATTGGGTATCTCTCCGGATTTGACACAGGCGGCCTATAGGGTGGGTGATTCTGTCTCTAACATCATCACCCCCTTATTACCGTATTTTCCGCTGGTAGTCATCTTTTGTCAGCGCTATGTGAAGCAGACGGGCATAGGCACACTGGTCTCCCTGATGTTGCCCTATTCCCTTTATCTGCTTGTCATCTGGACCATTTTCCTTCTGATTTACTGGACTCTGGGAATACCATTGGGATTACAATCAACCTATACCTATCCCTCCCTGTAGCATTTGAAAAACATGATTACTATCCAACAATCAACATGGTGTGTGTTACTGCTGCTTTGCCTTTCAGTCCTTTCACAGGCAGCAAAGGCACAGGAGACATGGGAGGTTTTCATGGAAAAAATTCCGGAACACCTGCAAGTCTCACTGCTCATTCAGGATGAGGAAGGCCAAACGCTATTCTCCCAAAGTGCGGACAAGCGCATTCCCTCCGCCAGCATCATAAAAATTCCTATTCTGATTGCCCTTATGGAAAAAGTGGAAAATAGGGAAATAACGCTTGATGCCCGCTACTCCTTACAAGCAACAGACAAGGTGGGTGGTGCAGGGGAGCTGCAGCATCTTCCGGACGGGTCCGGGATTACTTTCCGCTACCTGGCTGAGGAGATGATCCGTATCAGCGACAACACCGCCACCAATATCCTGATCCGGGCCATAGAAATGGGCTACATACAGGACTGGCTGAAAAAAAATGGCTACAGGGATACCCAATTGAACCGGTTGATGATGGATTTTAAGGCGATAGAGGAAGGTAGACAGAATTATACCAGTCCCCGGGAAATTAACGACATACTTTTAAACCTTTGGGAGGGAAAATGGCTAAAAGAGGATTCAAGAGCGGAAATCATGCACTGCCTCAAAGGATGTGCAGACAACAGCACCATTCCCAGCCTATTGCCTGCAGGTACGGTAGTGGCGCACAAAACCGGCACCCTCGATTATGTGCGTGGAGATGCCGGGATAATCTTAGGGGATAAACCACTGATATTGTCCGTATTTGTAGAAAATTTTGAATCCATGGAGGAAGCAGAGTCTGCTATCGGAAAGATTGCCTTAAAAGCCTTCAGGGATTTTGGCAGGTAATATCTATTACGCAAACTACATTCAGCTTAAAAAGGGCATGGTTTTTGGACTTTTTCCTTTTAAACCCAAATGACAAAACCATGAAAAGTACTGATTTGATCCAAATTCTTAATGAATGTGCCATGAGTTGTAACCATTGCGCAAATGCCTGCCTGGATGAGGAGAATATTCAGCACATGGTAGACTGCATCCGGACCGACAGAGCCTGTGCGGAAACCTGCAGTACCACTGCAAAACTATTATCCATGTCTTTCGGTCCCCTGGATGAATTACTGAAATTTTGTGCCAGAATATGCGGAGCATGTGCCGATGAATGTGAAAAACATGAACACGAGCATTGTCAGCGCTGTGCCAAGGCCTGCCGCAAATGTCAGGAAGCCTGTTTATCGGTTTTGACAGAATAAGGATATTATCTGATTGCAGTACTAATACAATTCCGGTAGATTCTTTGACTTCAATGGACCTGAAATCAAGATCTGTTACAGAACCCTATTCGCAGTATTGGCCTATTACCCTCAGGTGCAACTATTTTTTTTTGCCCAATTCCCCTTTTCCCGGTATTATGAAATCTAATACCTAATCGGGGTTGAACTTCCAACCATCAAATTTTCTTCATCTTTTGGTTTGGAAAAAATTGACCCAAACTGAGGCAATCAATGCCAGAAAGGCCAGTAAAACGGTAAAGAAATCCACCCATCGCGCTGGAGGCAAAATGCCGAAAAACCTACTGAACAGGTAGCTGATATAAGAATTGGGCATACTGGATTCCCCCAGATCTCTCAGGATCTGCCAATGCCAGTCTGTGAGAAAGCAATAGCCCCAACCATACCAGATACCCAGAAAAAACCAGGACAAAAAAGTAAGCGAAATCGTCAAAAAATGTGCTCTTTGCCACTTTTTTACCATCCACCCAAATAAATTGAAAAGGATAAGGGTGGTGTGCAATACCAAAAAGGAGTAATCGGCTAAAACCAACCAATTCACTGAAAGTGCTGACATTTTTTAAGATTTATTCAAACAAATAGATCACTCGGAAATGGTCTGTACCTATCCGAAATAAAACCATCCATTTAATATACGGATTCATCGGCAATATACACGAGTCCATCCAGGTTGATTTTCTCCCAGCCTGCCATGCCCTTTACTTTGCCAGCATGATAACCACACACGACATGAGACAACAACTAATCACACTAATGATGCTGCTAAGCCTGAGCCATTGGGCAGCAGCCCAGGAAACGAAACCGTACACCCAAACAGTGAGGGGCAAAGTACTGGATATGGTAAGTCAATCTCCCCTGCCGGGAGCTTCGGTAAGTATCCCGGGTACGGATCCACTAAAAGGAGCCGCCACTGACCTGAATGGTGAGTTCGTTCTGAAGGAAGTACCTACCGGCAGGGCTACCATCCAGATCAGTTATCTGGGGTATGAATCTACCAGTCTTCGGGAAGTCCCCATCACCAGTGGCAAGGAGGTCGTACTGACGATCGGCTTACAGGAAAACCTGGAACAAATGGAAGAGGTGGTGGTACAGGCCAGAGGGGATTCCCGGGAAGCCCGAAATGAAATGGCCACCGTTTCTGCCAGGGGTTTTGATATGGAAGCCACCAATCGCTATGCCGGAAGCAGAAATGATCCTGCCCGAATGGCTCAGAATTTTGCCGGGGTAAGTGGTGCCAATGATTCCCGGAACGACATCATCATCCGGGGCAATTCACCCACAGGTGTATTGTGGAGATTAGAGGGAGTAGACATTCCCAATCCCAACCATTTCGGGGCCATGGGTACAACAGGAGGTCCGGTAAGCATCCTGAACAGCAACCTCCTGGACAAAAGTGATTTTATCACAGGGGCATTTCCAGCTGCCTATGGAAACGCCACTGCAGGGGTTTTTGATCTTAATTTTAGGAAAGGAAACGCCTTTAGCAGGGAGCATCTGGTCCAAATGGGTTTCAATGGATTTGAGCTTGGCACAGAAGGTCCCCTGGGTGGCAAAAACAATGCTTCCTACCTGCTGAATTACCGCTATTCTACCATTGCAATGATGCAGGAAGTAGGTTTCTCCGCCGGCACCGGTAATGCAGTGCCTTATTACCAGGATTTTTCCATGAAAGTGGATCTGCCCACTGAAAAAATGGGGCGGTTTTCTTTCTTTGCCTTGGGCGGAAAAAGCAATATCGATTTGCTGGGCTCGGAATCCGACAGCAGCACCACAGATTTATATTCCGAAATGTCCCAAAACATTTATAATCGTGCTAAAATGGGTGTGGTAGGCATCAACCACACACAATATTACAATCCCCAAACCTTTGCCGTGATCACCTTATCCGCCGATCATAGTTTTTCTGGAAACCGGGTGGATTCTTTGAGCATGGAAAACAGGGAAGCGGTACCGCTCTACCGCAACCATTATGGTTTGAGCAAAATCAGGGCGCAATACGAAGTACACCGCAAAGTGGACAACAAAAACAATTTTCGGGCGGGTATCAATTACGACTACCTGAACTTCAATCTGCGGGACAGCCTGTACCAGGCCGACGAAAAACGCTTCCGGGATTTGAGAAATGAATCCGGTAATTCCGGCCTGTTTCAATCCCACCTGCAATGGCAGCACCGTTTTGACCAAAGGTTTAAAGCCAATATTGGGATACATTACCTAAACTTTATGCTAAACAATGCCCAACAACTCGAACCGAGGCTGGGTTTTTCCTTTGACCAAAACGAAAGAAATACCTTTAGTCTTGGCTACGGACTGCACAGCCAACTGCAACCCTTACCCGTTTATTTTCTGGAATCTCAGGTTTCAACCAGGGAAAATAGGAGAACAAACGAAAATCTGGATTTTACCAAATCGCATCACTTTGTAGCCGGATACAGGTATCAAATAAGCCCGGACATTCACCTGAAATCTGAGATTTATTACCAGCACTTGTATGGCATTGCCGTGGAAGAAAATGCCAGCAGCTTTTCCATGCTGAATGCAGGTGCCGATTTTGGCATACCGGATGTGGACAGCCTGACCAATCGCGGAAGGGGAAGAAATTATGGTCTCGAACTTACTCTTGAAAAACAATTCAGCGGAGGACCTTATTTTCTGCTCACCACATCCTTGTTTGATTCCAAATACAAGGGCAGTGATGGAGAATGGAGAAATACCGCCTTCAACAGCCAATATGTACTGAATGGTCTGCTTGGCAAGGAATGGCAAATAGGAAGTCCCAATCGCATTTTATCCCTGGACTTCAAAATCACCTTTGCCGGCGGGCAATACATCACTCCCATCGATTTGGAACGCAGCATCATGGAAAACCAGGCCGTTTATCAGGAGGAGAGGGCCTATTCGGTAAAAAATCCCGATTATTTCCGGACCGATCTGAAATTAAATTACAGGGTAAACAAGAAAAACCTGACGCACGAATGGTCACTGGACATACAAAACCTGACCAATCACCAGAATTTGTTCCGGCAAACCTATAATCCCATTACCGAATCCGTGGTGAACAGTTACCAGTTGGGGATATTCCCCATTCCTCAGTACCGGCTTACCTTTTAACCAATAGCTTTGAGTATATTGTCAGCAAAGCTGTCTGTAAAATGAAAATAAAAGCTCCTTTTGACCGATACCTGTTGATGCTGGGCCTGGCTAGTATTCTGGCCTATTTCGGACATGACGCAAACTTTTGGCCTTATGTTCTGGTCAACCTGGCCTATACCTTTGCCTTTTGGGAAGGGAATTACCAGCTTGTAGGTTGGGTCAGGGAGCGTTTTCCACTTATGCAACAAACCAGTAGAAGAATATTTACCCAAATCGGACTTTCCATTTCCTATACCCTACTTGCCGGTACCCTGGTCACCTTATTTTTCCATTTGATTGACTGGATCCCTTATGCGTGGGATTTCCACCAGCGTATCCTGATCATGGGCCTGTTTATTACTGCCATTATTGCCATTGTGTATGAAAGTGTTTTTTATTTTGACCTGTGGAAATCCTCCTTGCTGGAAAGTGAGCGGTTAAAGAAAACGGCTGCCCGCCTGCAGTTTGAAAGCCTGAAAAATCAGGTAAATCCTCACTTTCTTTTCAATAGTCTGAACAGCCTTGCTTCCCTTATTCCGGTAGACCCGGTCAAGGCGGAAAAATTTGTGCAGGAATTCGCCCTGATCTACCGGTATGTGCTGGAGGTGAAAGACAGGAATTTTGTTTCTCTAAGAGAGGAAATGGATTTTGTATCTTCCTTTGTTTATCTTCTGAAAATCCGGTTTGGTGATCACCTGAAGTTCGAACACCAACTGGAAAAACAACTGGACCAATATCAAATACCACCCTTAATTTTGCAAAACCTCGTTGAAAACGCCATCAAGCACAATGTCATTCTGAAAGAGCGTCCCCTGGTCATTCGGATGGAATTGGCGGGTGATACCTTGGTGGTACGCAATAACCTGCAGAAGCGGAGCATCCCCGCAGCATCTACCGGTACCGGTCTGCGGAACATGGCACAGCGTCTGCAATTGGTAGCCAATAAGCAAGCTAAATTTTATGAAAAAGAGGGGTATTTCTGTGCGGAAATACCCTTGATACCCGAATCTGACTGATCAAGATATGTACAACACATTAATTGTAGAGGACGAAAAGTTGGCTGCTGACCGTTTGGAACGGATGCTGCTACAGGTAGCTCCGGATGTCCGGGTGCTGGAGAAAGTTGATACGGTAAAGGAAGCAGTAAACTTTTTGGAGAAACAGCAACCCGACCTGATCTTTCTGGACATACACCTGGCAGACGGATCGGGATTCGAGATTTTTGAAAAGGTACAGGTTAGTTGCCCCGTGATTTTCACCACGGCATTTGATGAATATGCCTTGCAGGCATTCCAGGTCAACGGTATCTCCTATCTGCTCAAACCCATCAGTACGGAAGAACTTGCAGGAAGCATGCGAAAACTGAAAAGTCTGCAAGGAGCAGACCAGCAACAGCAACAGATCGGAATGCTTCTCGAGCAGATCAGAAAGCGGGAAGTAAGCTACCGAAAGCGGTTTTTGGTCAGCTACGGAAGCACCATAAAATCCATTTCCATTCAGGAAGTGGCCTATTTTTTTGCTGAGAACACAGCGGTGTATCTGGTCGATAATTCGGGTAGTAAATACATTCTGGACGAAACGCTGGACCAACTATCAGAGGGATTAGACCCGGCAGTATTTTTCCGGGTAAACCGCAGTTTCACGGTGCAGGCGGATGCCATCCGGCAGATGCACGCTTACTCGCGCAGCCGCATCAAGCTGGACCTGGAGCCTGCCTGTAGCAAAGAATGCATCAGCAGCTCGGAAAAAACTGCGGAATTTAAGGATTGGTTGGGGAGGTGAGGCAAGCTGGCTGTGAATTTTCGGGGGAAATACACAACATAAAAAACAAAAGAGGCTTCGAAATAAATCGAAACCTCTTTTTTAGTTATTTAAAACTGATTATGGATGTGCAGCAATCAATTCCCGCCATCCCACCAGGTTCGGGTGATCCAGTCATCTCCTCCCATTCGGGAAATGGCACTGACAAGAGATTCCTGATTCACACTGCTCTCTCCTGCGGGAAATGGTTGGCTCCGGGGAATCTGGCCTGAAGAGAAATTTCCGGGGAAATTCACCGGAGTCAACTCAGGGTATCCCGTTCGCTTCCAGTTGTTCCAGGCCTCTACGTAATTGGCAAGAATACTGGTAGTAGCCCAATACTGCTCATTGATCATTTCCAGAGCGGCTTCTTCCGTACTCTGATCAAGTGGATTGGCATCGAGGTAGGCCATCACATCGGCGGCAGATACGCTCCCACCTCCAAATTTTCCAATGCTTGCAAAGGCTCCCTCCACACCATTGTTGTAATATTCGGAAGCTGATCCGGAGGCAAGGCCCCGGACAGCGGCATCAGCCAGCAGGAGTTGAACTTCCGCATAGGTCAAAGCAAAAACCGGTGCTTCCCGATCCCGGTAAATGGCTGTTGGCCGGGAGTAGGCACCAATGGTAGCTACATTTCCTCCGCTGCCTGTGGGACCCGGAAAATCAGGATGGTTTGAAATATCAAACTGACCCCCGGTAAGATCGTAGCCGTTTGGCAAACCAATCTGTACCGCGGGATCATTGTTGCCTACGACGGTTCCGTCGCGGTTGGCAGCTAATCCGGCAGGCGGAACTTCAGCGATGATGGGCAATCTTGGATCGTTGGTGGATTTCAGGTAATCGATCATTTCTTTAGACCACCTGACTTCATAAATATCATCCACCACATTCAGTGCATTGGCATTCGTATTGGCATAGCCATTGGGCTGGTCAGAAGGGACCAAAGCGTCGTCATCAGGAGATTCGAATACTCCACCTGCTACCGCTTTTTGTACCCAGGTCTGGGCTGCAGCAGGATCAACTTTTACGAGACGCAAAGCCATTTTCAGCATCACTGAATAGCCAAATTTCCTCCATTTGGCCAGATCGCCGCCGTAGATCACATCATTCCTGATAGGGTCGGCCGCCGGGTTTAGCGCATTAAGGGCTGTTTCCAGATCGGTCAGCATGTTCTGATAGGCCTCAGCCTGATTATCAAATTTTGGTTGGGTAATACCTTCCTCTGCCTGGAGCCCTTCAGAATAGGGAATATCACCATAAACATCAGACACAAAGGAAAGGGTGCTGACCTTGAAGATTTCGCCTACGGCTACCAGATTGGTGAAACCTTTGGTTTCTGCAAGGCTTTGCATTTGATTTAGCCTTGAGGCTACGGTGTATCCGTTGTTCCAGACACCCTGAATGTAGGAGTTGGTACTACCGGATATGACGTATTTGTCAGCGTTGGAATAGTAATTGGCCCCGCCGGTGGATGTAGAGGCCAGTGCTTGTATCCACATGCTCTGAAACAGGATGGGTCCTGAATAGCCGGTGAGCATGTCTCCATATCCGTAGGTAGCTACCGGCAATATCAGGTTGGGGTCGAATACATCGGCTCCTGGCCGGTTGGGGTCTGTATTCAGCTCTTCAAATCTTTCATCACAAGAAGTGAATGCCAGAAAGCTGCACAGAATGAATAGGTTGATATATTTTTTCATGATTAGTGCAATTTGAAATTTAAGTTGAACCCAATAGAACGGGTAGAAGGCAAACTGGTACCCTCTATACCGAGGAAGTTTATGTTGGATCCAAATGTGGCCTCAGGATCAATATTTTCCGTCTTTCTCATCAGAATGGCCAGGTTTCTTCCTACAATTGAAGCTGTCAGGCCTTTAAATACAGGCACAGCATTAAACCACCTGTCAGGGAAGGAATATCCGAATGTCAGTTGACGCAACTTGATGAAATCTCCATCGACCACACTGGTTTTGGTCACGTTCTGAACGAGTGCCTGATAATAATTTTCGGCAGGTGCGGTGATTTCATTGGTTGTGATCCCCTCTTCTCTTCCTACGAGCGTGTTTTGGTGCAATCCCCGGAAGTGGGAATAAAATTCTGTAGCAGACAGCACCTTGTTTCCGAAGTTATAGTCGACCAGAAAAGAGAAAGAAACGCCTTTGTAGTTAAATTCGTTGTTCCAGCCGCCATAGTGGGTAGGCAATACAGAACCCCAGTTTTTAAGTTCACCTCTTACGGGCAATCCCGCGTTGTCAACTACAATGTCTCCGTTGGCATCGTATTGGTAATCGTAGGCCCTGATCTGAGGTCCGGGAAGGCCCGGCACATACGCCGTAACCGCATTTCCGAGAGTGGCCCTGTTCTGTCCGAGGTTGATAGGGTTGTTGTCCAGATTAGTACTCAGCACCTCATTCCTCACATTGGTAAAGTTGAAGGATGTTCTCCAGGTGAAGTCTGTGGTTTGTATCGGTATACCGGTCACCATCAATTCCAGGCCTTTGTTATTGGTAGATCCGGTGGCCACGACCGCACTGTTAAATCCGGAAGCGATGCTGTAACTCGCATTCATGATCTCATTGTTGGTGGTCTTGGAAAAGTAAGCCACATCGAAGGTCAGCCTGTTGTTCAGGAAACTCAGGTCCATCCCCAATTCAATTTCATCCGTCGTGAAGGGCTTCAGAAACAGGTTTGGCAAACTCAGGGGGGAGGATCCTGCCGCAACACCATTGTAGGAATTGGCAGAATTGTAGTAAAACTGGGTTTGGTAAGCAGCAAAGGGCTCTCCACTGGTGACGGCATACGAACTCCTTAATTTTCCGAAATCCAATGCAGGAATATTCAGGAACTGATCAAAGAGAAATGCTGCAGTCACTGAGGGGGAGAAAATGCTGTTGTTGTCGACAGGCAGTGTACTGTACACATCATATCGTCCTGTGGTGGTCAGGGTCAGAAAATCTCTGTATCCAAAACCCATGGAATAATAACCGGACACAACCTCCCGCTCATTAAACCCATAAGAGCGATTGAATACCTCCACATTAAACGGAGAATACAATCCGGGAATTACAAACATTGAACCTCCCACACCTACTTCCTCAAATCGGTTGTTCCGGAAGGTACCACCCACAAGGGCATCCAGGGAAATGTCCTGGTTCAACATCACGTCCGCTCCAAAAATAGCATCCACATTCAGCTCTGATCGGGTAGACAGGCTCCTGCTGTTGAGGTTACCTTTCAGGTCAGCGGCATAAGCCAGTCCGGTAGGATCGACTCCGAAAAAATCATCATTGGATACATCGTTGCCCATTCGGAGCAAGGCATAAACCTTTGGCGTAAAGCTATATCTCGCAGAAAGGGTGGAAATGGTTCTTTTTCTACCTCTATCGTTGATTCCTCTGTTTGCGATGAAATATGGATTGGTCACGAATATATCATCGCTAAAGACGATTTCTCGTCCCTCTTCATCATAACCGGGAGCGAAAATACTCGGTGCGATATTTGGCGCAAGGAACAAGAAGTTGTTAGGGTTTTTAGGCCCGTCACTCAGGTTGGGGATATTGTCGCTCTTCTGATCAATATAATTGATCATAGCAGAGACGTTGAGTTTATCGGTGATATTCTGATCCACGTTCAGGTTAATATTCAATCGGTCGTTACCGCTGTTGGGGACAATTGAATTGGAATTCAGGTTAGATATGGATAGCCTGAATGCGCCGTCTTCTCCCAATCCTTTAGAAACGGATACGGAATTCGTGATATTGGTACCCAATCGGTAAAAATCGAGATAGGTTTCATTGGAAGGCAGATAGGGGTATTGATTGCCATCGTAACCGATCACATTGCCTCCCATGGGTTCTCCCCATGCAAATCTTCCTGTAGTACGTGCATCTGACTCGGACTGTGGCCTTTGTCCGCCTCTACCCTGTCCGTATTCATTCTGGAAATTGGTAAAATCCACAGCCTGGTCAGTCATCACGTTTACATTGTAACTCAGCGACCAGTCACCTCCTTTTTTCGCCGATTTGGTAGTTACCAAGATCACCCCATTAGAGGCCCTTGCCCCGTAAAGAGCAGAGGCTGCCTGCCCTTTCAGTACAGTCATGGATTCAATATCATCGGGGCTCAGGTTACCTATGCCATCGCCATTGTCTGATCCACCCCATTGACCTGCCGAACCACGCTGCGTATTGTCCATAGGAACTCCGTTGATAACAAAAAGGGGAGATCCCGTTCCAGAAATACTGGGAAGGCCTCGTAGCACAATGTTGGAAGAACCTTGCGGACCACCGTTGGTGCCTTTCACCACCAAACCGGCTACCTGACCGGTCAGGGAGTTGGCTACGTTTGGCTCCCGGGCCTTGTCCATCACATCACTATCTACCGTGGTGACGGCATAGCCTAGTTTTCTCTTTTCCTTGGTCAGACCCAGGGCGGTGACCACTACTTCATTCAACTCACTCGCATCCTCAGACATTTCTACATCGAGCTGGCTGCGGTTACCCACGGTAAACTCCTGATTGGCAAAGCCTATAAACGAAAATACCAAAACAGTGTTTTCGTTGACACTGATAGAATACCTTCCGTCCACATCCGTGGTCGTACCGGTTTGGTTAGCCTTGTCCAGTACCGTGACACCGGGGATAGGGTTACCATCTGCTTCAGCCACCACAGTACCTGTGAGGACCCTCGTTTGGGAATGGGCCTGAATGCTCAGAAAAAGCATGAGGACCAATCCGTACATGGTTGATAAAATTATTCTCATAACTTAGGATAAAGGTTTGAAATAAAAGGACATTAAGAAATTTGCAGCATCTCAACTGGGGCATTTTCATGCGTTACGACTTCCGGGATTATTGGCAGTCTGGCAGAATCGAAAAGTATTGTGCGTTTGAATATCCTGATCACCAACAGCTTAATCATCGAAAGTTCAATTGACATACCAACCAAATTTTTAATGGTTTAAAGGTATGTATTTTCCGGCTGTTCCTGAAAGAGTTTTTATTTTTTTTAACTAAACAACTTCTCTTTGTCAATAATCTCCATAAAGTCATAAACCAATCAGGAATTTGAGAAAAAAGTACCAACTGCTTGGAAATTAAATCGACATCTTCGTACAAGTAAGCCAAAAAAATCAAGCTTACACTATAAATAGGCCTGTTACCAGACTTGTGATCTGCTTGACTGAAGTCTGACTGATGCCCCATACCGGTTGGGTCAGAAGCCACCCGGCTCCTCAGGATCTGGTAAAATCAGGTGCTGACAAAAAAACCAGTTGGAAAAACCAAAAAAAATAAAATATTAGTCTCGAAAGCTCAACACTTTTCCTGTAGCCTCCGTCTTCGTGATGTAACCAATCAACATTTCCTATGAGAATCACTGTATTTACTTTTGTATTTGGTCTGCTGCTTTTTTCCTGCATGGAAGATCAAAACCTATCTGCACTGGAGGCCGGCCCCATACCGGTAGGCAACTGGACTAATCTGGAATACCAGGAAAATGGCATCGCTCTCGAAAAAGTGGACCGGCTACGCGAAAACACCTATGGATATCGCTTTTTAGGCGATGGTAAATTGATCCACCGCGCCAATAGTGGCTGGTGCGGAACACCGCCGATAATCACCAGTGACTATGAAGGCACCTGGGAAAGAGAGGGTGAAATCCTGACCCTGACCGCTCCCTATTGGGGTGGTACTCAAGTACAGAAATGGAAAATCATTGCCTCTACCGCAAATACACTTCAGGTTGAGGTCATCAGTCAGGAACTGCAAATGGACGAGTAATATACCAGGGTCCTTGTCTGCCCATTTTTTTACAAATTATTTTCGATCCGGGTATTACACCCGGATTTTTTATTTCTTGCCGTCAGATTAAAATAAAACCAGTAACTTAACATGATTTGTTTGGCGTAGCATGCAACAAACCTAACCTACCAACTGACAAAGTCCAATATAGATGAACTTATATTTAACATGTCTCTTTTTACTGTTCGTTTCCCTCAACAGCAGGGCACAAGGAACTGACACGCTCGTTCTATGGCCAAACGAAGTTCCTGGAGAGACCGAAGCCAGGCATCCCCCGGTTCAAACGGCCAATACCAGTGGAAATGTCACCCGGATTACCGACATCACCGACCCGGCCATGGTGGTATTCAAACCAAAAGGAGCCGGAAATGGAGCCGGAATCATCGTCTGTCCCGGAGGGGGATACAATATCCTGGCGATAGACAAAGAGGGGTATGAGGTAGCCACATGGCTCAATGAACTGGGATTCACCGCTTTTGTATTGCAGTACCGGGTTCCTGACAAACGGGAACAAGCCCTCTACGACCTGCAGCGTGCGATTCGTCTGATCCGAAGCAGCGCTGACTATTGGGAAGTTGACCCCGCACGATTAGGACTTATTGGCTTTTCGGCCGGGGGAAGTCTTGCGGCCAGAGCCAGCACGCAGTTTGATCGGCAATCCTACCCCATTCAGGACCAAATAGACAGTCTTTCTGCCCGTCCGGATTTTGCCTTGCTGATCTATCCGGCCTACCTGGACGAGGGAGATAGCCGCAGCCTGACACCAGAGCTTGTCCTTAAAACGGATACGCCTCCGCAGTTTCTCTTCGGCACCGCCGACGACCGCTATGGAAACAGTGCCCTGGTAATGGCCGCTGCTTTACGGGACAAAAAAATTCCTGTTACGCTTCACTTCCTGGCGGAAGGAGGACATGGTTATGGCATGCGAAAAGGGAATGTGGCCGCCGAAACCTGGCCAGGGCTTGCAGAAAAATGGTTTCAGCAGCTCATCCTGAAAGATAACCGTCCCCTTTTGCCGCGATAAATCTCTATGCCATGAATTTTACCGAATCTCTGGAAAAACTTTCTTCACTGGTAACCGGCGACCTTGCTGATCTTCGCCAGTTACTCGTAGCCTTATTGATTGGCCTGGGTATTCTGGTCTTTTTCATTTATCTGTCCCGATGGGTGAGAACACTGGTTCTTAACCGGATGGGCAGGAAACGGAAAGGCAGTTTATTGCCCAGTTTTATTGCCGGTAGCATTCGGCTGCTGATCCTCCTCTTTGGCATTACACTCATACTTCGCTTTCTGGGACTCACGGGAGTGGTTAGCGGGATATTGGCAGGGGCTGGCATAACGGCCTTTATCATTGGCTTTGCGCTAAAAGATATCGGAGAAAACTTTCTGGCAGGAATACTGCTGGCTTTCAAAAGGCCTTTCAAGAATGGCGACACGGTGGAAATCCAGGGATTGAGAGGGAAAGTATTGGCGCTGAACTTACGGGACACCCAGATCAAAACGCTGGACGGCAAAGACGTATTCCTCCCAAACGCTTCCATTATTAAAAGCCCACTGATCAATTTCACAATAGATGGTTACCTGAGTTATGGATTTACGATTGGACTGGGATATGGATATGATTACCGCAAGGCTCTGGAACTGATTGTCAGTACACTTCAACAGGTACCTGGTGTATTACAGGATAAAAGGGGGCCCGTCGCATTGGTAAATGAATTGGGGGACAGTTCCCTGCAAGTACAGGTAACGTATTGGGTCAATACCTATAACCGGCAACAGCCAGATGCTCAGGTTCGCTCAAATGCTATTCTGGCAGTTCTGGAGGCTTTGGAGAAAGCCGGCGTACCGCTGCCAGGAAAAATTATCGAGTTTAAAGGAACCGACCAGATAAAGCCCCTGGGAGCTGATCAGAAATAAAGGTAGTCTTCTTACCCGATGGGCCCGGATTCAATGAATTGCCTCATCCTGGAGCATTTGCTCTCCTAAGTGAGGCGTGTTTTACTGTATTTGGAATACAAACAATAGTCGATTTAATTACCCTGGGTTTAAACAATAAAATCATGCGGACAGTGCTGAGCCAGGAAGCAATTTCCCAATTTATCCAGGAGGGTTTCTTATGCCTTCCCGATGCCTTCCCCGACGAGACTGCCCGGGCGGTTCGGAAAATCCTGTGGGAAGGCCTGCCTTGTGATAAAAATAATCCGGCCACCTGGACAGCCCCGGTGATCCGCCTGGGCATGTATAGTGATTGGCCGTTCATTGATTCCGTAAACAGCCCCTATCTGTATTCGGTTTTCGACGAGCTGGTTGGCCAGGACAAATGGATTCCCTGCCGGAGTGTGGGAACCTTTCCGGTACGGTTCCCTTCAGCAGTGCCCCCCAATGATGTGGGAAAACATGTAGATGCAAGCTTTCCCGGTAAGGATCCCGGAAATGTTTTTGAGTGGCGGATCAATGCGCGGTCCAGGGGACGTGCCCTGCTGATGCTGGTACTGTATTCCGATGTTGGTGAAAATGATGCCCCAACAATCATTTACAAAGGGTCTCACATTGACGTCGCGAAAATCCTATTACAAAAGGATGACTCTGGCCTCTCTTTTCTGGAACTGGCAAATCGGCTGGAGGAATTGCCTCCACGGGAAAAATTATTCGCAACAGGACAGGCCGGAACAATCTATCTTTGCCATCCCTTTCTGGTCCATGCTGCTCAGGCGCACAGCGGAATAAATCCCCGCTTCATGGCTCAACCTCCGCTATTGTTAAAGGAAGAGTTCTCCCTATCTGGTACAGCTTGTTCTCCGGTAGAACAGGCAATTCAATTGGCAGCAGGTTAGCCGCTGCAGCCAGCTTCGCGGCATTCTGTTCGACATAGTGGATTCATGCATTTCCATTCGCAGACATATTGCTTTTTTTGATTGCATTCGATTGCTTGTCCTGCTATCGGTACCTTTCCGGTGTTTTTCTATGTCTATTGAATTTTACCTACTGAACTGAACTGCTGCTTGAACGCAATACCTGCCCAAAAACAGGATCAGGTGATTGACCTTACTCCCATATGAATGAAAGAAACACACTGTACCTTTTGTCGGTAAGCCGCTTCAGGTCAGCACCGCTGGCATCAATGCTTCAAATGTCAAACTGGGCATTGTTACCTGCAGGATGCCCATGGAAAGCAATTCGGCTTCAACTCCCGGAGAAGTCGGGACTACCTCAGCCGGGAACTCCGGATCCATATCTTCTTTCTCACAACCAGCCAGCAAAAGACTGACAAAGGACAGGCAGGCCCATCCCCATCGTAAACCAATAGATAATTCAGACATCATTTGTACGCAAATAGTGAACTTTGCCCATACTTTGATGTGAGAGCCAATTGTCATCAGAAAAAACCCAACTGTCTGAAAAAAAACAAATCTGAATTTCCCTTTGGGATATCGTACACAAAGGGTTTCGGGAAGGCGCATACGATTAAATCTACGCCTGTAGATCTGCCCTGAACCGGAGATAGGGTGGTGGGAAGGAGGCTTAGTCCTTTTCTCCTAAAGCGCGGAGCTGCCGGTCTTCCTCGATATGACGGATACCGGGAATCTTGAGCTCCTGCAGGCTTTTTTCCTTTCCGGAACTGCATCCGCTGATCACTCCGGCGAGTTTTAATATGCGGCGAATAGTACAGCCCTTGTCCTGCAGCTCTCTGGCGATCTGCTCTATTTGAATTCCGGATTCCCGCTCTATCGATGCAATAAAGTTCCTTTTCATGGTTACTTAACTTCTTCTACTGTGGAGACTGCACCAGACCTGCACCAGCATCACGGGTTGGAAGCGACAAGGCTCTGGCCTGGGCCACCAGCTTGTCCCATATTTCGCGGGCAGTAGCTTCCGGAAAAGCTTCCAGCAACTGGGCCGCTACTCCGGCCACGAATGGTGTAGCCATACTGGTACCGCTGATGATGGCGTATTCCTGGGGAAGTTTCCAGGAGCTGAATACTTCTACTCCCGGACCTGCAATGTCCACCAGGCCTCCGTCAGGGTTCAGACCACCGCAGGAAAAATCAGCGACTGCCGAACGGCGGTCCAGTGCTGCTACTGCCAGTATATTGGGACAGTTGGCGGGGTGGTTCACAGGCCTGACGATCCCCTGGCTGCGGCGGCTGTCATTACCGGCTGCGCCAATAATCAGCGTACCCATATCCATCGCTGTTCCGGCCAGCTCGTTGTAAATGTTGGAATACGCCGTATTCTCCTCCACCGATGCGCCCAGGGACATGGAGATCACCCGACAACCCTGCTCTACTGCCCATTCCATGCCTGCAAGTATGCTGCTGTCACTCCCTACACCCTCATTGGATAGCACCTTCCCAACGTACAAACCGGCATCCGATGCCGTCCCGTAACGCCGGCCATTGTCCCCGCGTACGCCGCCAACAGCGATACCCGCACAGTGGGTGCCGTGTCCATGGGCATCGTCCACAGTTTCTCCTTGTATAAAGGATTTAGAAACCACCTCTCTGGCCGCATAATCCGGATGAGCCAGATACATGCCAGTGTCCAGCACTGCCAGTTTTACGCCCTTGCCAGTATAGGAGGTTGAAAGGGCATTCAGCGCATGCAGTCCCCAATAAGCCTCTACCGTGTTTTCAAAAACCGGCGGACTTACCGGGGGCGGGTCTTTGGGTTTGGTGCCAGGATCGGTTACCGGTCCATCTTTTTTAATACCAAACAAGCGACAAATCATTTGCCAGAGCAGGACTCCGAAATTACTGCTGCGGGGCGCATCCAGCGCATACAGAAAACGCTCCGGTTCCTCATACCGGAAACTCCTGCCGGCATAAACCAGGGATTTTATTTGTTCCTCATGGTTGGCATTGATGACTGCTACACGAAATTTTTCAAAAACTATCCCATCTCCCTCTTCGAAGGCTTTCAGGTAATCTTCCTCATGGCTACGGTAGGCTCCGGAAGGAGCGAGCCGGAGCGCTGCTCCGGCAGCTTCGGCGTCAATATTTTTCATGCTGGCATCTGGCGCCAGCATGACCAGCTTTTTGCCGGTAAACTTAGGTCGGTCTCCTGTAGGGACCTGGAATGAGGTGTAGGGATCCATGCGTTGCGATATTGGTTGTTGAAATATCTTATAACTTCAAAAAGTTACGCTTTTTCCATCAGAAAAACCAGGGCTCACTGTCCAGAATTTGTTGCACCACAGGGAGGTCCGCCCCTGCCCAATCCAGTTCAGTAAGATCGTTCGGATGCATCCACCGGTAGCCGATATGTTCCTTTAGCTGTATCTCCTCCTTTACTATCCTGACCCAGTAAGGTACCAGGCAGATGGAAAAAGCACCATAGTGATGGTATACGGGATTCATTCTGCCCTGCGGAAGAATATCCAGAGCCAATTCTTCCTGAATCTCCCGGATGAGAGCCTGTTCTTCGGTTTCACCGGCTTCCAGTTTACCTCCCGGAAATTCCCATTTCAGGGGCATACGCATTTCTTCGGAGCGTTGTACTGCGAGTATTAAATTTTGCGAATTTCGAATGACGGCACAAGTGACCAGGAGCATGAATATGAAGATAGTTGGCAAAAACATATATCTCAATTTTTTATGTGAAAAAATTGGGATATCGACTTACTTTCAAAGCAAAAAAACAGTATTTTTATATTCCATCCAGCGGGTGTAGCTCAGTTGGCAGAGCGTCAGCTTCCCAAGCTGAAGGCCGTCGGTTCGAACCCGATTACCCGCTCCATTGTTTTTAAAGGTATGCTTTCACGCTACTCCAGCCCAAATTTTGTATCGACCTATCTGTCTTCCCTATAACTGACTTTATTTGCTCAGAAGGTATTTGCGATCTTGAGTTGGCCGTAGTCGCTCTTAAGGGTCGGGCAAGCGATCTAATGGTCCGGCAACTGCATAACGAAAAAGCCTCCGAAAAGTGTTTCGGAGGCTTTAGGCTTAGTCTCATAAGCGAACATCAGGCAGCATTTCTTGCTGCGTTGATGATGCCAAACATAGTCCGCAGGATCAGTTTCTGCAAGTCTGCATCCTCTTTGCCCTTTTCCAGAATAGTCTGTATCGCATACTGCTGAATGGTGATTAGGGGCAATACAATTTTTTCGCGAATCCCGATCGAATCCCTGCTCAGGGGGCTATCTTCCATCAGGTTACTCATTCCGGCCACCTTGAGAATCTGTTCGTAAGCCCGCTGGTACTCTCCGTACATGAGTTCCCAAAACCCACCAAATTCAGCATGATCCTTTAAATAAGCTGTTGCCGGATAAAATGCCTTCGCCAGAGATTGCATGGAATTGCCCAGCAGCGAGCGGAAAAACAGTGAATCCTGGTACAACTGCTTCACATCTTTGAGCTTACCTCGTTTCTCCATCTCTTCGATGGCTTTACCAACACCAAAGAATCCGGGAATATTTTGTTTCATCTGTGCCCAGGCACCCACAAATGGAATTGCTCTGAGATCCCCGAATTTCATGCTTCCTCCCTTGCTTCTCTTCACCGGCCTGGAGCCGATATTGGTCATGCCAAAAAACTTCAAAGGTGTAACCTTTTCAAGATAAGGCACAAACTGCGGGTGGTTTTTCAGTCCCTTGTACTCCTGAAAACTGATCTCGGCCATTTCGTCTATCAGCGCCTTCTGTTTTTCCGTAAGGCTGTTTTCACTGGAAGGATACAAATGGCTTTCCATCCCCGCGCTGAGCAATTGCTCCAGGTTATAAGAGCAACTCACCGGTTTACCATAGTTTGCACTGATGGTTTGGCCCTGAATGGTGATCTGGATCTCTCGGTTTTCTACATTCGGTCCCAGAGAAGCATAGAAATTGTGGGTGTTCCCACCTCCCCTTGCCGGAGGCCCGCCCCTGCCATCGAAGAATATCACATCGATCTCTTCCTCTCTGGCGACTTTGGTAAGCTCTTCTTTGGCCCTCAGTATGGACCAGTTTGCGCGAATATAGCCTCCGTCTTTGGTTCCATCAGAAAAGCCCAGCATAATGGTTTGCTTATTACCTCTTTGGCGCAAATGATCGCGATACACCTTGTTGTGATACAGCGACCGCATTACTCCCGGCGCATTTGCCAGATCATCGATCGTTTCAAATAAAGGTACAATATCCAAAAACAGGTCTTTGTCTTGAGCCAGTATCAGCTTATTGAGCTGAAAAACCTCCAACACATGAAGGGCCGACTGGTTGTTGGAAATGATGTAGCGGTGGCAGCCCATGGGACCATTGCTTTTCTGAATATAGGATATAGAAGAGATGCTTTCAAGCATTTCTTTGTGAAACTCATCTTCCATCTCTCCTGAATCGGGCAAGCCCTTGGTGGATAACACCTTGGCAATCTTGCTCTCCTCATCGCCCCGGTGGTACTCTTCCAGGGCTTGCTCGCCCTCAGTCTTGGTAATGATGGCATCCCAAAGGCCATCATGCTTTCGACTGTCCTGCCGGACGTCCATGCTGGCAAAGTGAAAACCGAAAACCCTGACTTTGAGGATAAACTCATCCAATAGCTCAAGAGACAACCCCCCGTGATCTTCGATGATCCCTTTTCTTGCCTGGTAAAGAATTTCGAGCAATTCGTCTTTAGAGTGAAATACTTCACCCTGTCCCCCGAATAGGGTGTTGTATATTCCTTTTTCAGCTTTGATCAGGTGATTTTCCACATTGAAAAAAGTCAATCTCCTTCTGACCTTTCGGATGTCCCGGTAATAGCACTTTAAGATGCTGTTCTGGAGTTTGTCCGCTACTTTTTTGGTAATGTCATGCGTTACGTAGGGGTTGCCATCCCGGTCGCCCCCCGGCCAAAAACCTACTTTGAGCAAATTGGGATTTTCCCAATCGTGCAAGGGGATGTTTAGTTGATTGAGCATACGGATCATGATATCCGAAATGCTGGGGTAAAAAACATACTCTAAAAACCAGGTCAGGCTGACTGCTTCTTCGTAAGGAGAAGGTTTTTCTTTATTGATAAAGGGAGTTTTGCCTAACTGCCTTAACAACAGATCGATGTCTCCCAAATCATTTTTTCGGATCGCCTGCTCCAGGTCAGTGATAATGGCCAGCACATTTCCGGGATAAAATTGTGTAGGGTGGGCCGTGAGTGTAAGCCGGACAGAGAAATTTTGCAGTTTCTGGATCAGCTCTTCTCTTTTATGGTCCGTCTCGGCACGGGAGATCAGCGCCGTCATCGTACCCTTTCCCTTGATGTCATTGAATTTTTCGTAGGCCGCATCCTCGATAGAATCAAACAAAACCACCTGTCTTTCGATGTATTGCACCATCTTAAACAGCAGATCGTGTCTTTCCTTCGCAGGTTTTTCGGCCATCAGTTCCTCAAAAAACTGCTCGATGATCTCTTTGGGCGTTTTGTTTTTCTGAAAGCCACTTTGGCATGCTTCCGACAAAATGGGTAAGAGCGTACCGGTCCGGTATATCTGGTCGAAGGGCAGGTCTAAAAATAGACTGTTATAAATAGTAAAGCGCTTTGCTACTTCAGTTTCGTAGATGTTTGCCATGGTTGATGGGATTAATTTTAATCTTTCCAATTACTCAAAAATGCACATTTTTTTGCTTCCATGCATTAATTACTCCGGATATTTTAATCGCTTGAATAGGGCGCCCTGTTTATTTTCCTTACTATCAGTAACTTATTCTGTATACCCGCTTCACCACTTATGGAATCCGGAATAAGGATCCCTGACAATCGAATATTTTTTTGTATTTTGGGCCTTTGAAAACCAACATTCTAATCCACCGCTAATGTTAATAGCCGTAATTTCGGGATTCGTTTTTGCTTTGCTGGTACCATGGATAATGGCGCAGTCAAAATCAAAAACGACAATTTGGACGGCATTGTTGCCGCTTGCGATATTCACATTTTTTCTCTTACACCTTCCTGAAATCCAAAACGATGGATCAGTAAAGGTCAGCTATAGCTGGGTACCCAGCATAGGCATCAATCTCGACTTTTATCTGGACGGTTTGTCCATGTTGTTTGTATTGCTGATCAGTGGCATCGGCAGCCTGGTTTTCGTGTATACCTCAACCTACCTAAAGGGACATCCTTTTCTGGATAGATTTTATGCCTACCTTTCCATGTTCATGGCCTCCATGCTTGGCCTGGTATTGTCTGACAATATTTACACATTGTTTATCTTCTGGGAACTCACCAGTATCAGTTCCTTTTTTCTGATTGGTTTCAATAACGACAACCAGGCCTCCCGCAGGTCGGCACTTACTGCCCTATCCGTAACGGGTATTGGAGGCCTTTTTCTGCTGGCGGCCATGGTTGGTCTGGGCCATACCGCCCAGGTAAATCAGATCTCGGAAATGAGCTCGCTGAGTGAGATCATCCAGGCTGATAACTTGTACGGGTGGATAATAGTTTTCCTTTTTTTGGCTGCATTTACCAAATCGGCTCAGTTTCCCTTTCATTTTTGGTTGCCCGGCGCCATGAAGGCACCTACTCCGGTTTCTACTTACCTGCACTCGGCCACCATGGTCAAGGCGGGTATCTATTTGCTGGCCCGCTTCAGTCCGGTTTTGGGAGGCCATGAATGGTGGAACGGCACCCTGATCACTGTGGGAGCCATCACCATGGTATATGCTGCCATTCATGCCCTTTTCCGCCTGGATCTCAAAGGCATTCTGGCCTATTCTACCATCTCGGCTTTGGGCATTTTGGTTTTTCTAATCGGTTTGGGGACTTCCGCCGCATTTCTGGCCGCGGCGGTATTTATCCTGGTACATGCCCTGTACAAGGCCACCCTTTTCCTGGTAACCGGGATCATCGATCATGAGACCGGCACGAGGGATATCAGCCAGCTGGGAGGGCTAAACAAAGTGATGCTGCCGGTAGGTGTAGCTGCTTTGCTGGCGGCCATATCCAATGCAGGGATCCCGCCTTCCTTTGGGTTTGTAGGCAAAGACCTGATTTATGATGCCACGCTCGGGATGGGAGATCTGGCCTGGATCCTGACCACACTCGCTGTGATCACCAATATTGCCTTGCTATTTGCGGGTTTTCTGGCAGGTATCAAACCCTTTTTTGGCAAATTGCCAGAACGATTTGCAAAACTACATTTGCCCGGACCGGCCATGTATATCCCACCACTGATACTTGGTGTCCTCTGTATGTTCTTTGGCCTGCTACCCTTTTTGTTAGAAAGCAGCCTCATCCAGCCGGTTGTGAGTAGCTTTACAGAAACTCTGCCGGATATTCACCTGAAGTTATGGCATGGCTTCAATCTGATCCTGCTTCTGAGTGCTGTCACTATCGGCGCCGGAACAGCCCTTTACTTTATCATCAAACCTTCGGAAAAATTACTGGCCATGGTAAGCCGCTTCGAACGCATTTCTCCGGAATCCATCGCCATGCTGGCATCGGGGGGATTTACCCGGTTTAGTAGTGGCTGGACTAAATTTTTTCAAAATGGATACCTGCGATATTATCTGATCACCATATTGAGTTTCCTTTCTCTGCTGCTGGCCTATCGGCTCTTCACCGGTGTGACTTTGTATCTGGACACCAGTAGCATGACGGCAGTGACCTTTTACGAAGTGGTGGTATTGGTGATCATGGCAGTAGCTATCCTTTTTACGGTATTTTCCAAGTCAAGGCTTGTGGCGGTGGCCTCTATGGGGGTTGTCGGATACTCCTTTTGTCTCATCTTCCTTTTCTATTCTGCTCCGGACCTGGCGATGACCCAGTTTTCCATAGACACGCTTACTGTCATCCTTTTCGTACTGGTACTCTACAATTTGCCGAAATATTTAAAATTATCGGAAACACGGGACCGTATTCGTGATGGACTGCTCTCCCTGTTTTTCGGCGCACTTATCAGTCTGCTTACAATAGAGGTTATGAATGAATCTGTAGACAAGGAAACCAGTCAGTACTACGCCGAAAATGCCTATGTATTGGGAAAGGGAAAAAACGTGGTCAACGTAATCCTGGTAGACTTTAGGGGATTTGATACCATGGTGGAAATCACCGTGCTGGCCATCGCCGCCATTGGCGTATTTGGCCTTTTAAAATTACACTTGAGAAGTACAGAAAAAGAATAAGTCTTGAATATGAACCTGCTTTATCCGATATATAAGGAGATGATGTCCAAAAACCTGACTGATGAAAGGAAGCCGGATAGGGCTGTCGGATCGGGTACAGAAAGCAGGGTACACACAGCAAACGAAAACTCAGACCAATGAAAACATTAATATTTAAAACAGCTTCTGCTTACCTACTCCCTTTGCTGTTGCTGTTTTCCGTATTTATATTGCTAAGGGGCCATTACCTTCCCGGAGGCGGCTTTGTCGGGGGCTTGATGGCAGCCATCGCATTTGTAATCCATTCCTTTGCCAATGGCATAGAGCGGACCAAAAATATTGTGAAATTCCATCCCGGCTTCCTGATGCCGGTCGGCCTGCTTTTAGCGCTTCTTGCAGGGGCCCTGCCGCTACTGTTTGGTGAAACATTCATGACAGGTCTATGGATGAAGCAAGCTGTACCTGTGATAGGGTCGGTGGGTACCGCCTTATTTTTTGATACCGGGGTTTATCTGGTTGTCATCGGAGTGACGCTCACGATTATTTTTACCATATCGGAAGGTTTGTAATATGGAGATATTGCTCGTTATCATCATTGGACTTTTGTATGCAGCAGGCATTTATATGATGCTGAGAAGAAGCCTGGTCAAGCTAATTATCGGATTGATCCTGCTTGGCAACGGAGCCAATCTGCTTATTTTCTTACTGGGTAAAATTGTAAAAGGCAAACCACCCATCATTGAAGAAACCGAAAAAATGCTTGGGGAACTCTATGCTGACCCAGTACCCCAGGCGCTGATACTTACTGCGATTGTCATTAGTTTTGGCCTGCAGGCATTTGCGATTATTCTGATCAAAAGGGCCTATAAAGTGGTAAAAACAGACGATCTGGACGAAATGAATGCAACCGACGAAGACTTATGAATAATCCCTTTATTGTTTTACCGGTAATATTCCAGCTTTTTGTCGCGGTAATCCTGATGTTTTCCTGGAACAGCAAGAACCTTCAAAAGCTGATATCAGTCATTGGTTCGCTGATTGCTTTGTTGATCAGTCTGTTGCTCCTGATACAAGTACGGCAGGAAGGCATTCAATCCATGCAGGCAGGGGGCTGGATGGCTCCTTTCGGCATTACTTTCGTCGCAGATACTTTCAGTGCGCTATTGGTGTTGCTGACAGCAATATCCGGTCTGGCTGTAAGTGTATTTTCAGTAGGAAGTATCCGGAATGCAAGGGTGAAGTTTGGGTATTTCCCTATTCTCCACCTCCTGATCATGGGCCTCAGCGGCGCTTTCCTCACCGGTGATATTTTTAACCTGTATGTTTGGTTTGAAATCATCATCATTTCTTCCTTTGTTTTGCTTACAATCGGGGGGGAAAAAGCGCAGATTGAAGGAGCGATCAAGTATGTCACCATGAATCTGCTGGCCTCAGTTATCTTCCTTACCGCTATCGCCATCTTGTACGGATTGACTGGCAGCCTAAACATGGCTGACCTTTCCCTGCAGATAGCACAGGTTGAAAACCGGGGCCTGGTAAACGTGACCGCAATCCTGTTCCTGATTGGCTTTGGCATTAAATCAGCGGTTTTCCCACTGTATTTCTGGTTGCCGGCATCTTACCATACCCCCCCTCCTGCTATTTCAGCGATATTTGGAGGTTTACTTACCAAAGTAGGGGTTTATGCATTGTTGCGGGTATTCTCCCTGATATTTGTTCCGGATGATTTCCTGGCATCGGTCATTGCCATCCTGGCCATGCTGACCATGCTAACCGGAGGTGTCGGAGCGTTAATCCAGAACAATATCCGAAAGGTGTTTAGCTACCTGATCATTTGCCATATCGGCTTTATGTTGGCAGGATTGGGGATTTACAGTACCATTGCCATCGCGGGAGCGATATTTTACCTGGTACACGATATCATCGTGAAGACGAACCTGTTTATGGTCAGTGGATTGATATTTAAGTTTAAAGGCACCTACTCGATGCGACTGTTGGGCGGGTTTTACAAAGACAAGCCCCTGCTCAGCCTGTTGATGGCAGTGCCCTTGTTTTCGCTGGTGGGCATTCCGCCCTTGTCTGGATTTTGGGGAAAATTGATGCTGATAAAGGGTGCAATCGCTACTTCAAATATTTTGATCATTGCCTTTATTATATTGGGAAGTTTCCTTACCTTATTCATAATAGCCAGGATGTGGGCAGCTGTGTTTTGGAAAGATGGGGCCGCATTACCTAAAAAGAAACAAATCAAATATTTTGAAGAATTGAAACCCTTGAAACGGAAAGCAATGATCAGTTCTATCGCCTTCTTGTCATTGATTTCATTGGCTATTGGGTTCGGAGCAGAGTGGATCATGCAGATGGCCATCCACATAGCCGAAAACCTGATGGATCCGTCCGCTTACATTCAGGCCGTTTTGGGTATTTAAATCAAAGGAAAAATGATAAAAACCAGGTTTCTCAGCAATCTACTGCTCTCCTTCATCTGGCTGGCAGTGACCGGATCGTTTTCATTTGTGAATTTTGTCTTTGGATTTGTATTGAGTTTCTTTCTCATGTGGCTCATTTCGAAAGACCGCAGGGAAAACAAATACTTTTACCGGGGACCAAAACTGATTGCTTTTGTGTTTTTTTTCCTGTACGAACTGATCAAAGCCAATCTTCAGGTGGCCTATGACGTGATTACCCCCAGTTTCTACATGAAACCCGGCATCATCAAAATACCGCTCACGGCAAAATCAGATTTGGAGATTACCCTGCTCGGCAATCTGATTTCTCTCACCCCGGGTACGCTGAGCCTGGATGTATCAGATGACCGGAAAGTGTTGTATGTGCATGCCATGTATGTTCATGACAGGGACGAATTTATTGCGGATATTAAAAACGGCTTCGAACGCAAGTTATTAGAGATATTGAGATGAGTATATACGATTATTTATATTATATCATATTACCTGTATTGGCGGTATCTACCTTATTGATATTTATCCGCTTTATTATCGGCCCCAGCCTATCGGACCGGGTGGTGTCGCTTGATCTGTTACTGACCACAGGGATAGGCATCATTACCATCTACAGCATTCATACCAACCAACCGGCATTTCTGGACATCGCCATGATCATGGCCCTGATCGCTTTCCTGGGCACCGTGGCTTTTTCCTATTACCTTGAAAAAAGAGAAAAAAATGAATGAATACGTAATCATCGGGCTCAGTTCACTTGGCGCCCTTTTTATATTGCTGGCAGCCGTGGGTGTGGTACGGATGCCGGACCTGTACCTAAGAATTTCAGTGACTACCAAGGCTGCTACCCTGGGCATCGGTTTGCTGCTGATTGCTGCCGGCGTTTACTTCAACGAATTTGGCATCTATTCCCGTGTGATGGCCATCATTTTGTTCATGCTGCTTACTGCCCCTGTGGGTGCCCATATGATTGGCAGGGCATCGTATTTTACCGGGGTAAAATTATGGCGGGGATCAAAACTGGATGATCTTAAAGGCAAGTACCATCCCAAAAGCCATGAACTTGCAAGTGAACACGAGACAAAAGAAAATGAAAATCAATAACCTGATTCCGGCTATAGTGATGGTCGCTGCCTGTGGACAGTCGACAGATCATAGCGCCGAAAAAAGCCTGGATGAGATGTCCCAAACCTATTCCTTTTTACTGGGTACCTATACTTCCACCCCCGAACAGGGTATCCACCTGCTAGAATTCAAACCTGAAAATGGCGGTTTCAATTTGATTGCTACTGCCTCGGAGCCGGATAACCCTTCATTTGTTGTAAGCAATAAAGATCAAAATCTGGTTTTTTCTGTTGAAGAAACAGGAGGAGACGGAGGAGGAAAGGTGAGTTCCTTTGCTCTAACAGACGAAGGGCTGACCTATATCAATTCTGTATCTGCGGAAGGAGATGCGCCATGCTACCTCAGTATGGACCCCTCTGAGAGATATATTGTTGCGGCCAACTACTCGTCCGGTAACTTTTCCCTGATCCCCATTGGAAATGATGGACGCTTGCATGCCGCTGTGCAGGTAGTCAGCCACCAGGGAAGCAGTGTCCACCCAAACCGGCAGAAGCAGCCCCATGCCCATGCAGCCCTATTTCATCCGGAGGATAGCCGCCTGCTGGTGGCTGATCTGGGAACAGACGAGGTAGTGGTATATGATTTTAACCCGGATGAAGAGAAACCCCTGAATACAGAAGCTTCTTTCAGGCTGAAGGTAAAACCAGGGGCTGGTCCCAGACACATGGTATTTGATGAAGCGGGAGAAATTTTGTATCTCATCCATGAGATCACCGCAGAAATCGGCGTTTATCGCTACGAGGATGGCGTTTTGGAGCATCTGAAAACCTATAGCCTGCTGAGCGAGGGGTTTTCAGGATCTGTAGGAGCGGCTGAAATTCGCCTAAGCCCGGATCAAAAATTCCTCTATGCATCCAATCGGGGAGAAGCAAACGAAATCATCGTTTTTCAGATTGATGCTCAGGGAAAGCTGAAGCATACGCAGACGATTGAATCGGGGGGGCTGGCGCCCCGGAATTTTAACATTACCCCCGACGGAAAATATCTGATTACAGGGAATCAAAACTCAAATAACCTGTTGGTTTTTAGTAGAAATCCAAAAACCGGCACCTTAAGCCCGACGGAGTACCGCTTTGAGATGCATAAACCCGTTTATATAAACTTTTTGCCATAAAATCCTGAATCGGAGACTACAGTCTCCGTATTCAATTCTTTTATTTTATATTGCGCCAATTTTCAAATTTGTCATAAGAAAAAACAACAAAATGGCAGCACCCAGTGAGCTGAAATACAAGAGCATATTGACCAGAAGAGAAACTGAACGGGCCATCGACTTGATCAAAACCCGTTTCCCGGTGATGATGGCAGAGAGACTCAACCTGTTTAAAATATCTTGTCCCCTGGCCATTATGGATGGAACAGGCATCAATGATGATCTCAATGGCATAGAAAGACCGGTGCGCTTTCCCATTAAAAACCAATCCGACGCCTCTGCTGTAGTCGTGCAGTCGCTTGCCAAATGGAAACGGTGGCAGCTGGCAGAGCTGGAAGCCAAGGAAGGTGAAGGTATTCTGACGGATATGCGGGCACTGCGGCCAGACGAAGACTATTCTCCGTTACACTCTCTTTATGTAGATCAATGGGACTGGGAACAGAAGATTTCTACCACCGAAAGAAACCTGGATTATTTGAAAGCTGTCGTGGAAAATATCTACGGTATTTTTCAGGAATTAGAAAAATCCATTAACGCTGCTTTCCCGGACCTGCAGCCATTTTTGCCAGACAGGATTACCTTCATACAAGCAGAAGAACTGCTGCAGCAATATCCCGGTTTATCGCCGAAAGAACGGGAATATGAGGCCTGCAAAGCCTATGGAGCCGTATTTCTGATCGGTATCGGAGATCTGCTGAGCAATGGAGAAAAGCACGACGGCAGGGCTCCTGATTACGATGACTGGAGCAGTTACAACTCAGAGGGACACAAAGGATTAAATGGTGATATACTGGTCTGGAATCCCGTACTGCAAAACTCATTTGAATTGTCCTCCATGGGTATCCGTGTGGATGCGCCTACCCTGGAAAGACAATTGAAAATGTCAGGTGAAGAAAAAAGAAAAAACCTGTTTTTTCATCAAAAATTATTAAACGGAGAACTGCCGCAAAGCATAGGTGGAGGCATCGGGCAGTCCAGAACCTGCATGTTTCTATTACGAAAAAAGCATATCGGAGAAGTCCAATCAGGAATTTGGCCGGAAGATGAGGTAAAAAAATGCCTGGAGGAAGGAATTGATTTAATGAAATAAAAACAAGTAAAAAGAATATTTATTGTCGAAGTTCCTTTTTTATTCAAAATTGCTTTTTAAGAAATCGTTAAATCATAAAAAATAATTTTAATAACAGTTTTATTTGCAAAAAGTTTCCTTACCTTTACTGCCATTAATACAATCAATTAATTTCAATTATGAACACAGGAAAAGTAAAATTTTTTAATGAGTCCAAAGGATTCGGTTTTATCATTGATGACGAGTCATCAAAAGAGTATTTTGTGCATGTCTCTGGACTTATCGACGAAATCAGAGAAGACGATGATGTATCCTTCGATCTTAAAGAAGGAAGAAAAGGTCTGAATGCAGTGAATGTGAAGGTAGTTAACGCATAACATAACATTGACATCAGTAATGGAAAGCAACCCCAAAAGGGTTGCTTTTTTGTTTTTTCGGCTACCCTATGGCTAAGTTCGGACTGGCTCAAGGTACAGCTTTGCTGATAAGCTAACGTCGGACTATTAGGATCAATCCCTATACTTCCTACTGCTGAGCCCAAACATCATTTTCATTGCCCGCCGCCGGGGACAGGCATTTTTTAAGCAATAAGAGGGCTCTCTATTGCGGGCTGCACTACCCCTGAAACCCTATTAGCTCCCCTGAATATCCATCCGACCGGACTGCAATTTACCTGTAATGGTAAACTCCGCTCCGTTGCGGATTTTCATATCCTCACTGCTGGATCTTTCACCTATACTCAACCTGCCACTACCTACCTGAAAATCATAATTGAAAGAATTGAGGTCTGTATCTGTAGTTATTTTCATGTATCCGGAAGAAGCGGACAACCGGGTTTCCTTGCCGAAGCCGCAGTTTTCAGCAGACAGCATACCTGATGACAGGGAAATTTCTCCAAGTCGCTGAACCCTGCTGAGATCTGCTTTTCCGGAACTCATCTCACCGGAAACCAGACCATTGACATCCGAAATGGTCACCATGCCACTGGAACCAGAAAAATCGACGTTCCCCTCCATTCCCTTGAGCGACCCCATCCCCGAGGACAGGGCCAGCTTCAATGCTCCACGGATATTTTCCAGCTCGGCCTTGCCCGATGAAAGCTTGACTTCAAGATTGGGAGAATCCAGGTTGCTGGCTACAATTTTACCAGAACTGCCCCGGAGATGGATAAAATCGTTTTTCACGTGGCTGACTTCCAGCGTCCCGGAGGAGTTCTGCATGTCCAGCGCCATTTCCGAGGGGCCGTCCAAGCTGATAAAACCCTTAACCCTATCTCCAAAAAAGAAGGAAAAATCCAGATCAGGATCGAACTCAACAATCAACTCATCACCGGACCTCTGAAATACCACTCCTTGCATTTCAGGATCGGTCGAGGTAATGTAGGCACTCAGATACACTTTGTCTGTATCATCTCCACCGGTATAACTCACCTCCAGTGCTCCGCCCCGGACAGAAATTTTTCTGATGCCATCAAAAGATGTCTCCAGATCCGAAATGGTTTCCATAGGCAACGGATTGCAGCCGGCCAGAAAGAGGATAAACACCGAAACCATAGCGGGCAAACGGGAATTATTCATTTTTATCCTCCTTTTTTAAACTACTATTTACAGACATTAGCGAAAGTGTCTCATGGGCCACTTTAATATTGAATTCGTATGCCAGACTTTTGTAATTCACAAGGTCTACGATGGTACCTATGAAACACAAACCTACGGTCAACAGGTACAAGATACCCAATCCAATCTGCCCCAGAATAAAACGATGCAATCCGGCAAAACCGAAAAACCCGATCAGGGTTAAAATGAGGATCATCTGGCTGTCCTTTCTCCTGGCGCGGTATACCTGGGAAAAAAGCTCGGCCTGCTCTTCATTCATATCCTTAAGTATTCCCTGAATGTATCCCAATTCCATTCCTTCCAATTCAGGTAAGTGTTTCAATACATTTGCCATAACTTTTTTTGTTTTTTAATAAAGTGTATCAACGTGACTATTCTCCAAACAATGACCAACAGGGCAAAGCTTCCCAAAGGGTGCAATTCCCAGGACAATTGAAACTGCCCCATCATCAGATGGTGCATGGACCTGCCCAGACCACAACCGGGGCACCAGGGTAATCCAAGCATATCGAGAGGACAAAGACTAAAATGGTGTTCACCGGAGCTTCCAAAAAAATATATTCCCAGAAGCGCTAAAACCCAGATGATCCCTTCTACCAGTCCTGTTGGTTTCTTTGGCATAGGAATAAACATACGAAATGAATGCCACTTATAAAAAAGCTGAGTAGCGACCAATCAGGGGATCTTTCAGAATCTAGCTGTACGATTTTACTACAATTTATGTTCATTTATGAACAATGTGACAACAAAAAAATTGCCCTTAAGCACTATTACCATGTGGAAGAGATAAATCGATGGCCACATCAAACCCCAGTGAATGCCGGGTGTTTTTTAAAAAATTCCGGTAAATCAGGCCAAAATTGCTACCTCGCGGATGCTGTCCAAAGAGATTTAATTTCATTACATTTCTTAGCAGCCAATCCGGCACTTTACCGGAAGCATTCAATTTCAGCGCCACACTTACTTCTTTCCCCATATAGTATTGTAGGAGATCCTCCAGAAAGGGCAACACCTCCGGATGCACCAGGTTTTGCCGATAAAAACCCATGAGGGATTGGAGCAGTGTTGTACCCGCCTCGGAGGGCCTCAAATGCCTTTTTCTGATCTTTCTTTCCAATTCAAAGGCCTCCTTGTTGGTTTCCGGCCAAAACTGCAGCTCTACCCCCAGGTAATAACCGATCAATCCCCAATAGGCCAGAAGTTTTTCGCGTTCAGATGAAGAGAGAAATTGGTTTGATTTTTTTATTCCCCTGCTGATCAGCAGACTGAAAGATAGGTTGGTGGCGAGCAAGTCTTCCTGATTGATCGGTTGACCCCATTCAGGATCCCAGTCGCGAGCATATTTACGGATAAAATACCTGGACATCGCATGAATCAGCCTCACTTTGGCAAGCACCAGTAAAATCCTTTGGTCGGTCATAAAGGCCCCGGGACGGTAGCATTCCAGGACAAAAAGGGCAGTTTCGGCCAATCGCTTACCTGGATTCTTCACCAGCTTTTCAGATCTCACCAAGACCTCCGCACCATCTCCGAATGCATAGGTATAGGGCAATGAGTAAAAACCAAGTAAAGATAAAACCAATCCGGAATGAGATGCAAAAAAAGCCTGGATGTCCCGGATAAAGGATTGATCCCTGGTTGCAGGCTTCTTGCGAAAAAACCGAAAATACCTGATCAAAGCTGGTGGAAATGTTTCCGGGAGCTCTTCCGGTAGGCTTTCCCAGGAGTTGATAGCAAGTACCAACGATTTATCTGTAATGAGTTCCTGAACCGCCTTGTCCGCAAGCTCGTCTGTACGGCCTCTCAACAGGTTTAAGTGCCTGTCTGTATATAAATCTAATTTTCCCACTGAAAATATAACAGCTATTTTGTAAATTGGTTTTGAATTAAATTTAAACCAGCTTTTTTTATGTCTTTACATAGCTTCAAAAAACAGCCTTTCGCTTACATTACGATCATAATACTCATTCAGCTAATCGGAATTATAAGCTACGCCCATGCGCAGGATCCTGCAGATATTTATCTGGTAGACACCAAAAATAATATTCTGGGATTTAAAATTTTTCCTAAAACAGCGACGAGAATCACCAAGGGTGAATTGTACAATAACCAGCCTAAATTCATCAACGATTTACAACTTGTATTTTCTGCCGAAGATCCCTCAGGTAACTTTGACGTTATCATGTATAACTGGGAGAGCGGAAAATTCTCCAATATGACCAGGACACAAAATAAGCATGAATTTTCCCCCGATTTAACCAATTGTGGGCAATACATATCGGCCATTACCGTAGAAGAAGACAGTAGCCAGAGGCTTTGGTTGTATCCAATCAACCTGGGAGAGCCGGAGCTACTTTATGATGACATCCAACCTGTAGGATATTATGGATGGCATGAAGACATAGCAGCCCTGTCTGTCATCGACGAACCCAGCAGGCTGGTATATCCCTATAGCAGGGAAGATGTACATGAAGTCGCCCTCAATCCAGGTCGATCTATCCAACAGAGACCAAATACCACGGAAATTGTGTTTCTGGACAAAAACAGCAATATCGTAGCAGATGGCAGAACGACCTATGAACTCAAATCTTTCGATACGGAGACCAGGGAAACATCAAGTTTGGGCCTGGCTTTGGGGGGATCAGAGGATTTTTGCTGGGTAGATAAAAACAAATTACTGATGGCGAGAGGCAAGGAATTGTACCTGCGACAAGTAAATAAAAGTATACAGTGGGAGAAAATTGCCACCTTTGACATACCCGGCGATATCAGCCGGATCTCTATCAGCCCGGATCACAAAAAACTGGCCCTTACCGTTGCCAGCCTGAATTGAGCCGATTTAATGTGCCGGTGCAGATCGGGATGGAAAAATGTAGTTGCTAAATTTTTGACAGACAGATTTACACCACATCCCTATCCCTATGCTATCTGTGCAACCTGCGTATTTTGTAGCTAGCCCGGTGATTTAACCAATGCATTTCTCCGGTTCCACCGAAACTTTATGTTTCCTTTTATCACTTATATGGTTCAAAAAATAAGGGAACCATATAAGGAATAGAAGAAGATAAAAGGGGTTTGTTTTGGATTTTCTCTGTGCGAATCTGCGTAATCTGTGGTGAATACTTCTTCTGCTCCGGGGTAATAGGGCATAAAAAAAGCCCTTCTGGTGTTTACCAAAGGGCTTTTGAATAAATGAGGCGGCGACCTACTCTCCCGGGTGTAACCCCAGTACCATCGGCGCTGCAGGGCTTAACTTCTCTGTTCGGGATGGGAAGAGGTGGGTCCCCTGCGCCGGGCCGCCTATGTCTTTACGGGTGCCTTAGTGGCTACCGTGATGCTTTTGTTTTATGACAGTGTCTTGCGGAAAATGCAATGCCGATCAGCTATTCAAGTTTTCGGGCTATTAGTACTGCTCAGCTTTGCCATCTCTGGCTTTACACCTGCAGCCTATCAACGTCATCGTCTCTGACGGCCCTGTTTGGAAGTCTCATCTTGGGGCGAGTTTCGCACTTAGATGCTTTCAGCGCTTATCTCTTCCCGACTTAGCTACCCGGCGGTGCAGTTGGCACCACAACCGGTACACCAGCGGTCGGTCCATCCCGGTCCTCTCGTACTAAGGACAGCCCCCCGCAGACTTCCCACGCCCGCAACAGATAGGGACCGAACTGTCTCACGACGTTCTGAACCCAG
>NZ_FRCY01000005.1 GCF_900143075.1 Cyclobacterium lianum
GATTGTGGAGTTGTTCAGCCGGGAAAGTGTGGAAAAAATACTGGAAATCCTGGTCAACAAGATAGCCCGAAAGCAGGTAGCGGTAAAGAAGGGAAGGAAATTTTCTAGAAAGGGTCTGGGAAAATCGGCAAGGACCAACCAATACTATAAATAGCAAAAAAGGGAAGGAAAGAGAAGAAAATACAACATATCGCACCAAAAATTGACACCTGCTTCAGGAGTAAGGAAGCCTATGCCCGAAACCTGATAAAAAGCTCGCCAAGATACCGAAACCGGCAGGGAAAAATCAAAATTATTCCATTTTGAAACCAAAATAACAAACCAAAAAGCTTAACTTAATAGCATTGGGTTCAAAGAGATTTAAACAGATTTTCCAGAAACCTTAATCAGATTGCCAGCGATATCAGTTCCAAGGTTAGCTTACCATTGTCCATTTTAGGCGGTATTGCCACCCATACAACAGCCCAATTCAGTGATGGTATGTTACGGGTTCAAGCCTTAACGAATGCCACCACAAGCGAATTTAAAGCCCTTAATGATCAGGCCAAAGAATTAGGTGGTAACACTCGATTTTCAGCCACTGAGGTTTCAGAAGCTATGCAATATATGGCTTTGGCTGGATACAATACCAAACAGATTCAGGATTCATTGGCAAGTTCATTAGACTTGGCAGCGGTTGCAGGTGGAAATCTAGCAACCACCACAGACATTTTAACTGATGTAATGTCAGCCTATCAGATTGAAGCCAATCAAACTTCTAAGGTTAGTGATTTATTTGCCATAGGTCAGGCCAAAGCCAATACCAGTGTTGAACAGCTTGGTGAAGCAATGAAATACAGTTCATCCAATATGGCTTCAGCCAATCAAACCATTGAAGATTCAATATCCTTATTAGCTGTTTTTGCTAACAGTGGTTTAAAGGGTTCTATGGCTGGAACAACCTTAAACGCTGTTATGAGGGATATGAAAAAAGCTTCTGATAATGGTAATGTTGCCATTGGTGGAATGAATGTAAGCCTTTATGATACTGAAGGAAATATGAGGTCTTTGGTTGATATCATACAAGATGTTGAAACAGCCACAACCGGAATGACCGGAAAAATGAGGGATTCAGCCTTAGCAGGTATTTTCAAACAGGAATCCATTAGAGGGGTGAACCTATTGCTGAATTCTGGATCAGAGGAATTAAGGCGTTACCAAAGAGAATTAGCAAATAGTGAAGGTTCAGCTCATTCAATGGCTGAAACAATGGAAAGCGGTTTGGGTGGTGCTTTGCGTTCTATGCGATCAGCTTTAGAAAGCATTCAAATTGAAATAGGTGAAAAGCTTGCACCTATGTTTTATTCCTTAGCTGATGGGGTTAAAGCTGTTGCCAATTGGTTTAGAAATCTGGATGATTCAACCAAAGAAATTGTGGTTGGATTTGGGGTTTTCCTTGCTATTGTTCCACCTCTTATTCTAGGTCTTGGACAAATTGTAAGACTTGTAAGTTCAAGTATTGGTGCATTAAAGGTGTTATCACCTCTATTAGCAGGTATTTCAACACCTGTATTAGCAATTGGTTTGGCAGTTGGTGCAACAGTACTTTTAATCTATAAATATTGGGATGAAATTGTTGATTACTTTACCAATGGTAATGGGGTTACTTTTCTGGATTCCTTAAAGAAATTATGGAATACCACTATCAACGGAATTAAGGACATTATTAATGAATTTGTAAGTGTATCAAAAAGGGTTTGGGACAAATACGGAAAGGAAATAACTGAGGTATTCAATTTTTTAAAGTCCACTGTTTTTACAGCCTTTGACCTGATAATTAGCAATTTAACTTTGGTGATTGACTATTTAAGAACCTTTGTAGATGTTGCGGTTAAGCTGGTTAAAGGTGATTTTAAAGGTGCTTTTGAATCAGTTGGTAACTTCATTCAATCCTTTTTTAAGGTCATTTTTAAGAACATTTTAACAGTATTTTCCACTGTCATTAGTGGTATCAGTAAGGTTACCGGATACTTCGGATTAGACAATATTTCCAGTGGTCTTAAGACCGTAAACGGGTATTTGGATGAATACATTGCCAAGGTAAAACAGGTCAAAAAAGAAAGTGAATCTGTTGCACCTTTAACCGTATTAGAACCAAAAACAATACAGCCTTTACCAATTAGCCAGGTCAATAATAATGGTACCAACAGAGCTATTTCAACAGCTATTTCAGGGGTTACAGTGGTTGAACCTGAAATTAAACTTACCAATTTCAACCAGAAATTAAAGGAAATTGAATTGGCTGGTAGATCCTTATCCCAATCATTCCAACAAATAGGACTGGATTTAAGCAATGGTTTCAATTACATAATCAATGAGGGTATTGCTGAAGGCTTGTCTTCATTCAGTACAGCTTTAGGGGAAGTGTTAAGTGGATCAGCCCATATAAGCAGTATAGGTACTGTTTTACTTGAATCCCTGACCAATGTAATGCAACAGCTTGGTAAAATGGCAATCGGTGCAGGTATTGCCATATTAGGTATAAAGAAAGCTTTACAATCCTTAAATCCGGATGTTGCAATAGCTGGAGGTGTTGCCTTAATAGCTTTGGCAGGTTTCATTAAATCATCAATGGGAAATATGGCAACCAATAATTTTGGTGGTAGTAGGGCTGAAGGTGGAGCCGTAAATATGGGTTCAGCTTATAAGGTTGGTGAAAGAGGAACTGAATTATTTGTGCCAAACCAATCAGGTACCATTATCAGTTCAAATGATTTGAAATTCAGAAATAACCAACCAACCGAACTTAGGGGAAAATTTAGAATTGAAGGTTCTGATTTGGTGTACATAGTCAATAAGGAAAACCAAAAAAGAGGCAGGGTTTAATATTTTTTAATCAATGGCATACAACAACAAATTCAAAATAGAATATACAGATATAAACAACAGGCAAACAGTAATTTATATAAAGGAAGATAATTATAGTGGTGAATTGATCACTTTAGAAAGCTTTGGTTCTGAGCCTTTAACAATAAAATGGTACGGGGAAGGGGAAAAGAAATTTAATCCTTTAATGCAAAGTGAATGCAGGATAAACTTACTTTCAACAAAAAATTTTGAATTCATTGAATTTTCTGATTTCCCGGAAAAGAAATACAGAATTGAGGTTTTAAAGGAAAATGAAGCTTATTGGGATGGATTTTTAGTACCTGATAACTATAATGAAGATTTTGTAACCCCACCTTATGAGGTATCCATTAAAGCAATTGATTACTTAACAACCTTAAAAGATATACCTTTTAAAGATTCAAATGATGACTTCATCTATGAAGATTCAATAAGTATCATTTCTGTTTTAAAAGTTGTCTTTGACAAGATAGGATTGCAACTAGATATTTATGATGGATTGGATATAAGCTATCAAGCCAATCAATTATCAACAGGTATTTTATTCAATACCCATATCAACACTAGAGCCTTTATTAATAACTTATACCAAGACAATCAAGAGGCTTGGAATTGTGAAGATGTGGTACTAGAATTAATGAAAGTATTTGCAGCAACTTTAAAGCAAAATAAAGGACGTTGGGAAATAACCAACTTTGATTTGGAAACTTTCAATTTTTACAAGTACAGCGGTATAACAGGTAATTTTTTAGGAATTGAATCAATCAGCCAAACCAAATATTTGGATGATCATAATTTAAAGATTGTCGAAGGTTCATCAAATATTGAAATAGAAGGCGGTAAAAAATCACTTACAATAATTCAGGACAAAGAGGCGAAAGAACCAATAATCAAAGGCGGGAATCTATTTGATGATGCTTGGATTAATTCATCCACTCATAAATATTTTAGCAACAATGGCTTTATCAGCAGGGAAGATACCGGATTCAATTTCACACTAGAATATTCAAACAACACTTATGCCACTATTGGGGAAGCTCAAACAGCAAGTAAATCAGATTACATTGGCATAACGGTAAATTATAACAGGTTGCCTTTACAAACCAGCAGAATTGACAAGTTTATTGATTTCGTTTTTGAATCCCAATTAATGGTTGATTATGACCATCCACCGGAAAGAATAACAGACCCAACTTTTGATGAAGACATTTACCAAAATTGGGCCGAAAAACAGTTACAGGACTTTTTTGAAAATCTAACCTTTGGCCATTATGTGCGGATTGAATCAAACAACACCACAAAAAACCAGACAGCAAGATTAAGTTATACGGCTGATTACCCCACGGAACAATTATACTTATGGTCTACCAATACACCTGATTGGACACCTTTTATTACTGATACACAGGATTTTGATTACATAGAAGCTAGAAGGTATATCAGAAGATACACACTGAATCAGGAATCAAAAGAACCAATGAATTTTAAAAACCCTGATTACAACTATACCAAAAGATTCAATATGTACAGGGTTCTTTTTCTGGTAGGGCAATATGATGAATACAGCGAATACATTTCTTTAGGTGATGAAGGAACAATCAAATTTGATATTTCAGCACCTCATTTTTGGAATGTTCAAAACTATCATACTGATGTACCAACCAAATACCAAATAAATATTAATCGGGTGAATAACACTATCAAAAAAATTGAAATTGATCATCCTAATATTTCTTTGGAAACTGAAAAGGAATATCAATCAACTTTAAAAGATGATAATGTAAAAGTATTGGAAACCGTTGAAACGGTTTTGGGTGATGGTAATTTAAGGGATTTGGGAGCCTTACAAAAATTTGATGGGAGTTTAACTGATGTATGGTTCAGGAATAATGAGGAATTGCCAATCTTACAGCATACAGCAAATCGAATTATTGAACAGTATAGCAAACCCTCATTTACATTTAGAAGTGAAATATTTGGTGATGATTTAATTGATTTGAATGATGTAATCTTTAATCCATCCATAGACAGAACTTTTAAAATCCAAGGACTTGAAATAAGTGACAAAGAACAAATGCACAACATTGAATTGGTTGAATTAAGCAAACCAATTGATTTAAGTGTTTATGAAGCCATTGATTCCAATAAATCTAATGGAATACCACTTTCATTTCTAACAGGTGATCAAACCAATATTTATGATTTGTCCTTTGCAATTGTAGGTTTATTGGGAAACAAGGAATATGAATTCATTGCTGATGCCATTGTTGATGAATTGTTCACTTTACAAAATGTTGATGGTTCGTTTAATGAATATATTGAAAATGGAATATTACAAGGTAGTGTAACTTTTAAAAGTAATGCTTTCCTATTTTACAGTTTAAATTTTTATGTTAAAAATAAAATCCACAACGAAAGTAAAGTAACCAAAGCAAAATCAATTATTGAAAACTTGTATAGTTTCATTGAATCAAAATATTTTAAATACACAATTAAACTAGGTTTTGACAATAATGAAGCTATCACTATTGATAATATTGTTTATTATTTTGGATTAAAGATTTATGACCGAAAAAAAGCGAAACAGTTAAAGCTTTTAATAGAAAAAACACTTGTAAAAGAAAACAGTGTATTTAGTGGATTAAGAAGTAAAACAAACTTCCAAATGACTTTAACAAGTGACAGTTTACTATTAAATGTTTATGCATACCTATTTTCAAAAAGAAAGTACTTTTTAAATCAGTTTACTAACTTTGAATTTTTAGATTTGTATGAAAATAAATCAACTGATAATTTCATTACTTACTATATAAGTGGATTAGTTGGGTTGTGCTATTATAAAAATAAAGAATACAATCAATTCAATTCAATCAAAGAATTGATAAAAGATCAATTATTAGAAAGCAATGGTAATTCACTATTACCAAAATCAACCTATCTATTTTTAGATTCAACTTTAAAAAATAAAATATGGCAGTAAGACAACTTGAAATATATTCTGTTAGAGGCGACACGAAAGAAATTCAACTTAATTTTTTTGATGAAAATAACGATCCCTTGGATTTAAGTTCAATAGATGGTATTTATATAGATTTTTCTGAAAAACCAGATATTCAAAGTAAAATAGTTAGTTTAAGTATTGGTAATGGAATTCAAATTTTTGATACCAATAAAGCAAAAGTTACAATTGACTATATCAATTCAAATCTATTTTTCGAAAAAGATTATTGGGGTGATGTAAAAATAAAAGCTAATGGTAAAGTAACAACCTATTTTAGGATAAAGCTAAACAATATTTTAACAACAACAAAAGTCACATAATGGAAGCATATAATATTAATATAAATCTAAATGCTGATGATTATGTTACTGTAATTGTACCTACCCAACAGGATTTAGGTTTTTGGCCTATAATCGAAAATACACCTTTAATTATTGAATCCGTTGATGAATTTTCAACAGCACTTAGAAAAGGAAGGGAAACGTTAATTTTAAACCATTCTTTAAGGAACGGCATTTTTAAGTATTTTCCTTCCAATGCTGGTTTAATAATTGATAATGGAATAGTTTTTCAATCTGAAGATGGTGGTTTTTGGGTTAGACAATTTTCCGGAAAAGTAGAATTGATTTGGTTTGGCGTAATTAGCGGAAATGACAACAATAACAAAGACACTAACTTTGAGGCAATAAAACAATGGTGGAACGCAGGTATCAGGTATGGCAAAGCCTTATATGTCAATACAGGTACTTATATCACAAAAATGTTTGGTGATGACGTTTCAGGATTCAATAATTTGGGTACTTGCTGGATTGTCGGGGAGCAAGAAAAAAGTGAATTCAAATTAGCAGCAGGTGAAAATACAAGACTTTTCAGCAATCAAGGACAATTCAGCGCAGGAATTAAAGGAATTCGATTTAATGGAAATAATCCTCCTTTAAGTTGGGGGGCAGGTGATCAGCTAAACCCAAATACACCTGAATTAGTGTATTTAACCGGATATGGTAACACCTATGACAATATTACAGCAACTTTCAGCGGTGGTAAAGGCTTTGTATTTGGCTCCCAAATGTTGGATTTCAGGCGTATTAAGGCTTATTATAACGTTGGTTGGGGTATTGAAACTATACAAGTTTACAATGCTGATTTTTACAGCCCTTGGATTGAAGCTAATGGTGATGGTGGACTTTTAATAAGAGGTGCAGCCGATGGAACCAACAGCAGGTTAATTGCTTACTCTCATCCATCAATTAGAATCTATGGTGCCTACGGTGAAAAATCCGTTCCATCCATTGAATTAAGAGGGGTTTGTAATGTCGAAGTTTTTGGTGGTACCCAACCTGCAACACCTGGGATTTCAAATCCAACTACCGTTAAAATTACCAGTGATCCAACAAGCGTTTCTGGTAGGCAATACAGCCATTCAAATGTAATTCATTGGACTGGAATAAACCACGGGTTGGAAATTGAGGCTGGTTGTATTGGAAATACTGTATTTTTAACCACAGGTGAACACTTTGTTCAGAATAGCCCTGAATTCAGGAATAGATTCATTGACAACGATGGACGGAATATTATTAAAAGAATAACGAAGGTTGGACAACAGTTGCCAGTAGGATACAATGCCAACGCTATCAACTACCTAACTGCAACAAATAATCCAGCTAATGCCTTAAATATTACGAATTCTAGCACAGCCACAAAGGTTAAAGGATCAATCTTTAATCCAGCGTTAGCCCACGTTTCAGGGCAAAATATGGATTGTCATTTAGAAGTTGATGTTGATGAAACAACCAACACAAGGGTTGATGTTTACGGTTCTTACAATACCATTCCAGCTAGTAGTAAGCTGTATGTTCAGTACATTTTCAACATACCAGCTTATATTTTTACAGAATTCCAAATCAGAGACAGAGCTAATAATGTGTATTATGATTTTATTTCAAAAACTTGGACAAATTCAGGCTGGAAAAATTACATTTTAGCACCTTCAGGGGAATTGGAATACTGTGAAGTTGAAATTGAAAATGATTCAGCGACAAACCGGAAAATTGAAGTCCAGATTCAATTAAGGAATGGATTAGGGGTGAACAAAAAAGCTAAACTGTATTATGTTGGTTTATCAGATACTAAAAATGCTGGTATTACCCACCACAAAAATAATTACGTAATTGGATACGGCTTTGAACAAGCTTTTTTTACAAGTTCATTAAGACCACCAGCAGACGAAATTCCAACGGGTACAAGAATTTTTAATACCACAACAAATAAAGACAATATTTCAGATGGTACTAATTGGAGGGATTCAGCAGGTAACCTAGCATAAAAAAGCCATCATTAGTTTGATGGCTTTTGCTTTTTCTAACTTTTAGGTTTTCGGCCTCTTTTAGACTTATAAAGGAAATCTAGGATTTGAACCATTTGAGAGGCTTCAATTTTGGTAATTCCAATATCCTTTAGTTCCTCAATGGCTTTTTCCTTTCGGTTGATCAGTTCAATTTCCTTACCTGATTTCTTGGCAGCGTAAGCCTCTTCAACGGTGGTATAAATGTTTCCATCATTATCACAGTGAACAATTTCATTATCAGATTTGAGTAAATCCGAATACGCTTCAATGAATTCTTTTAGTTGTGTCATATTAGTAAAATTTGTAATGAAATTCGGTGATTAGGAAATATTTTAAAAAATCAAACAGGTTTATTCAATTCTGCAAGTTCTCTTTCAATCGTTTCAAAATTTTCTTTCAACCATTTCAATCGAAAAAGAAATAAAATTTTAGAAAAATTACTTGATTCAAAATTCTCATTATTAATTTTTAATTCATTTTCTAATTTTTGGCGATAAGTAGGAACAATTCCTTCAAAATTAAATTTATGAATGCTATCTGTATTTTGTTCAGCATAATCTTTAAAAATAATCTCAAATTCCTCAGATTCTAAAATTCGATTATAATACTCTTTGTTAAATTCATTATTTAGAATACTATTAAAATAGTGATTATAAATAAAACTAATATTGCCCTGATAATCAAAGGATATTAAATTATAAATTTTTTGAAGAATACCGTAATAGCTATTAACATAAGATTCAACTTTTAATTTATTCTGTTTTAAAGTATTATTCTCTCTTTCTAAATCATTAATCTTTTTAGTATATATTGAATTACTAGACTTTAATTCACTTATAGTTTTTTCATATTCTTTGGAATTAATTTGGCTATCAAGATTTAATCCAACGATCTTTTCTTCTAACTCTTTAATTCGTTTCTCTTTTTCTTCAATTTTATTTTCTAATTGATCAATTGTTTTCGTACCAGTCTTTGCAAGTTCAGCTTTAAATTCAGATTTATTACTTTCCTCAATTATATCAAGTAAATCTTTTCTATTTTCTTCCTCTTTAATTAAATACTTATTTTTAATCCCATTAAATAATATCAAAATAAAAGGATACACAAGACCATAAAAGAAGGTTATTCCGATAGCAATAAGGAAATTGCAGATAGTATCATTAGATAGTTCAGATTCAATGTATTTAATTTTTTTGGCCTGATCACCATCAAAAAAAAATAAATAATAAAGTGGTTTCCAATTTAAAATTATAAGGGAAATAATAAACGTTAAAATCACATTATCATTTAACCTTTGTCTAACTGCATTTTTTGCACCATTCCACGATATCATATTAAAACTAATTTGTTGTTCAAACATTAGGTGGTATTACCTTAAAACTAAAAGTCAGCGGTTAATTTACTAAAATTTAAATTCAAAACACTAAAATAATGAAAAAATGGAATCCTAAAGGCTATGGCTTTAACACTGACTTTTACAGGAAAAAAGATTGGCTGAAACTCAGAAAGCAGTATATTGAAGCCAATCCAGTTTGTGAACTTTGTGATCAATGGGAAATTGTAAGTGAAGGGGCTGTTGTGGATCACATTATACCACGCAGATTAGCACCACATTTGGAATTAGAGCCTACCAACCTGCAAACCTTGTGTGGTAAGTGCCATAGGCAAAAGACAGGCTTAGAACGGACAATTGACAGCTCAGAACGGTACTTGGATGAAATGAGGGATGGGAGGCTTAGGTTTGTTTGTGTTAAATGAAACATATTTTAGTATTTTATTTCATATATTAAAAACCTTTTCACTGTCACTTACAGGGCCGTTGTCTGACATTATAGTTTCATCGTCATTAATTCTAATAATTATAGGTTGATAATATTTTGCACCTTCAAGATCAAAAAATTCAATTCTTAATTTATTTCTATAAAAATAATAACTCAAAAATACTGATTCTGACGGATCATATTTATCCCCTATAAGTTTTGCTTCTTGATTAATTTCAACTTCAAAATAGGGAAACGAAACACTATTATTTTCATAAATGATATCATAAACATATTCCTTTAAATCAAAATCCTTTTCAAAGTCGAAAACCACTCTATAGGCACTACTATTTTTAACATATAAGATAAGTTTAAATTTAGCAGTTGAAGTACCATCAGGATTTTCCTTAAAATCAAAAATCTCCACATTGGCTTCAAATTTTGGCTTTATATCTTCTTTAAATTTAACGATTTCAATTTCACTTAATCTTTGTTGCTTTTTAAAGGTTTTAATTAAATATATAGCTGTAATAGCTGTAACCCAAACCATAAACCAATCTGATACAGTACCCCATATTTCAACATTGAAAGGAAATACCCAAATATTAGAATAACTTTTAAAAATAAAAGAAATAAGTAGGAATAGAATTAGTGGAATTCCAACTAATGAAAACATCAATACATTACGTTTAAAAAAAGATATAATTTTACTCATAACTTATCGATTAAATTTTCTGAATGCTGCAATCATTTGGTATAGGAGTAAACCAATTATAATATTATAGAAAACATCAATAAAATAAATTAAATTAGGAAAACAAAATTCATCATTATTTACTAAAAAACTAACAGGTGAAAGCAAATTAGGTAATATTTTTGAAACATCCATAAATTGAAAATCATTTTGGGAATATAAAAGATAAGACGTAATTAAATATAAATAAAAAGAAAAAGTTATTAGGATTAATTTAAAAGCTTGAAACCAATCAGTTGTATGATTGTTGGTAAATTTGTTGAATTCCAAAATAAATTTCTCACCACCATCAATATCTTCATTTTGACGTAATATTTCATTAAATTCAAAAGCTTTATACTTTTGATATAAATGTAGATTAGATTGATTTTGTGTATGATTTTTCAGAAAGCGAAAAAAATTGATGTTATTCGTCTTTATAATTTGTTTATTTATATCAATAATTTCACTAGAAATTCTTTTCTCTTCAATATATTTAAAATCTATAAGTGACATTCCAACAAAATCTGATCTTGAAATATAAATATTATTAAATTTATGTAAAATAGATGGCTTAAAAGTAACAAAATCTAAATTAGAATTGTTAAAATATAAACTGGAATTATTATCGACGTCAATATTTTGAAATGTAAAAGAATCAAAACATTCAAAATTTTCAAAAATTAGGTCTTTTAATTTAATATTTTCAAATAAATTTTTTAAATTCCTTTTACCAACAATCATAAATTTTTCAATGAACAAATCATCTACAGAAGTTCCAAATTTAAAAGACACTGAACTATCTGTGTTTAAAGTGAATTCCTTTATTTCAACTTTTTTACCAAAGAAACCAAAATCAATATTTTTATTTTGAACATTACTTAATTCAACAGAATCAAAATTATAAGTTTCGTCTTCACACATAAAAAATATGTTTAGCCTTTCACTTGATCGAAACTCACTTATTTTTAATTTTTTTGTGTCTGGAATATAAATATTGTCAAATTCTTTAGTTGATAATATTTTACAGTCATATATTTCATATTTATAACACTTAGTTTGATTGAATTTTATATTACTAAATTCCAAATGACTAATCTTAATTGAATTTAATTCAATTAAGTCGATATTTAAATCAATAGCATATTTCTTTTCCTTTTGAAAACTTATTATTTTTAAATTTTTAGGTTTTACGTTAACAATACTGGCTGAGTTGACAAAAGAAAAAATCATTGTTAAATCCTTTACAGTTATATCCTGATCTAAAACTATATCCTTTCGAAAAGCAATATTCTGCTTTTCTTGGAACCCGTATGAGATACTTAGTTTGGTTTTTGGTTCATTTACTTTTATATACCCGTTTAAATTAGTAATTGAAATTATGTTATTGTTTCCTTCAAATATCACTAAACTTATAAAGTGACAATTAAAAAATAAAATATGACCTCCTTTAAAGCTAAAAATTATTTCGCCATCAAAAGATACATTTTTGAAAAACATCTCCCCCTTCAGTTCGTATATATCACTTGATATTTCATTAATTGTTACACCACTATTTCCTATATATTTATATCTTCCTCTTTCTTCCGTAAAATCATCCTTTTTTAAGATCATCTGTTATAATTTAAACCTAAACATTTTACTCATTTCTTTTTGATAATTACTTTTGCTTATGTTAAAAATCTGAAAAGTTATGATTCTTTATAATCAATAACCTTAATTTTTAAAATCCCTTGTTCGTTCCTATACAAAGAGGCAGTTTCAATTTTAATATCCTTGTTAAATAAATGCAATTGTTCTTTTTCTATATGTTTTGATAAATTACATTCACTATAAATGAAATCCCAAGAAAACCATACTTTCTTTTCATTGTATGGTATTTCCATAAATAGGTGTAAAAATGGATTATTTTGATTTTGTTCCTTATTTTTAATGCTCATTCTTAATTTAGCAATTTTGTTATCCCACATTTCAAATTCTGCATAGTGTAATAAATGAACAATACATATATAAATATCATTAATATTTTTGTTTACTAGCTTATGGCCATTATAACCTAAGTTTAATTTTGAATTTAATTCAGAAATAGCTGACTTTAAAGATTTAAATACCTCAATTGAATTGATAGCAGGATTTGCTACAAAAGAATTAACGGTAAAATTTATTATTTTTTTTAATAAAAAAAAGTCTTCCAATTTTTCTAGCTTGCTAGGAAAATAAGCTCGAAAATTTTTATCATTCGAGTAGCTTTTTTTCAATAGGTTTAATGCCTGTGCTCTGCTTATACCTATGCTTTTTTTAAAATCCTTTTCTTTAAATTCAATAATTCCTGGCAAAAGTATTTTATTAAAAGTATTATAAGTTATAGAATCATAAAGAATATTATCTTTATGATAAAAAACATTATATTTTACATATTGTCGTTCTATATATTGGAAACTAACCCCTTTATTTCTACCTTCTGGATGGGCAATGAAATTTGCAATTTCAAAAATTATGCTACCTTTATTATGATCACGAAGTTCTAAAAATAGTAACTTTATATCACTTGGTTCAAAAGTAGATTTTTCTAACTTTTCTAAAAGTTCTTTAAAAAGTAATTGTTTTTGAGGGTTCATTTTCATTCTAAAATTAAATCGTTTTCTTATAAATTGCTTTTGGTTATTTTATTTTTAAACCTTAAACAATTCATTCATTTTATTCATTTCCTGTTGTTTAATGCTATCAGCGATATTAACATATTCACTAAGCTGTTTTAATGTCGTATGGCCTGTTATGCTTTGAATTACGTGTAAAGGAATGCCTTTAATGATGGCATTGGTAATAAAGGTTCTTCTAAAGGTATGAGAAGCCACCAAATCATATTTGTGTTTTTGACAGGTTTTCTTTACACGATTTTCAAAGTAAATGTATTCAGCTTTAGATTCTATTCCTGCTAATTTAACTAAATCTTTCAAATGATCATTATACCTTTGATTTGTAATTTTAAGTGGTGATAAATCATAATCATACTTTTCAAGGATATTTTTTAAGGCTGGATGAAGGGGAATGTTGATATTTTGATTGGTTTTTTCAGCTGTTATTGCCAACTGACCATTGAAAATATTGGACTGATTGATTTTAATGGCATCCGAATACCTTAAACCTGTAAAAAGCTGGATTAAGGCCAAATCCTTAACCCTTTTAATGGAATCCCTTGTGGGTTGGTATTCAATCAATTTCCTTATTTCTGATTCAATGAACACCATTTGTTTTTGGGTGAATGCTTTGGGGTAATTCAGGGATTTAAAACTATCATCAATCACTCCGGTTTTGGAATAAAAATGAAGCACCTGTTTTAAGAATTTAAAAGTTTTGTGAATTGTTGCTGGTTGTTGTCCGGTTCTCAGATACTTATTAGGGTGGTTAGGTTGTGGTGTTTGTAAGTATGTGGAAAAAGCATTAACCCATTTTTGATTGATTTGACTAGGGTAGAATTTCTTACCATTTGAAAAATCTTCCAATCTGGTAACAAGATTGTTTAGTTTATCCCTTAACCTTTTTGTTGCATCAGTCCTAATGGAAATGTAATCCTTAGCAAGGGTAATAAGGTCTTTGATTCCCTCATTTTTTTTGTCCCTGTAAGACTTAAATGAATCAGAGGTAATTGGTACCCCTTGAAGCCTTAAGTCGTTCACAAGGTCTAAAACAGCACCTTGTTCACTTGCTAAAAGTTGGGAGTATTCATTGTAATTTGGATGGGACTTTCTGATTTTACCATTATTCCAATAACGCTTTTCAATCCTGATTGGAGTCTTTACAAAAATCTGATTTCGGTCAAATTCAGTCACAAAATTTAAATAAATGTTGATTGTTCCAATCTTACTTTTTGGATTTACATTTTTTAAAACTGCTTGTATGTTCATTTTAGGAGGTTTTTTTGATTTCCTAAACATAGAAAAATTCAGTCACAATTCAGTCACAGAAGTGTTCAAAAACGGGTGATTTTCGATCTACTAAAAAATTAATATAGCCTTTAAACGCTGTATAGGGCCTATCTGGACGCGGGTTCGAATCCCGCCAGCTCCACTTAAAAATCCCTCGCTCGCCCAAAACTCACAAAGTTTTGGGCGAGCGAGGGATTTTTGTTTGGGAGGTTTGAATTGGGCAATCTGGCTTGACCTGAGGGAATTTGGACGCAGGTTCAAAATCAATTTGGTGGCGTATTGTAGAAAGTATAAAGGTTAATTAATTTTTTCCACCATTTTTCATTTGGAATCTTTTCACTGTATTTTAGGGTTATAAATTTAAAATTTTAATAAGATATGAACAACAGATTTATTATCTATACCGAGACAAAAGAACAGGAAAATGCCCTGAAGGCTTTTGCCAAAGCACTTAAAATGAAATTTGAGGTAACTAAAGAAAAACCAATTGATCCTGAGTTTTTAGCTAATATTGAAGAAAGCAGGGAACAGTACAAAAAGGGGGAGTTTATTAGCCTTGAGAAAAAAGATATAAAAGGTTATCTGGGCCTGGAATGACATACCGCTTAGACTTTACGAGGCTGGCTCAGAAACATATTGCCTTTCTCAAGAAAGCAGGCAACAAATCCCTTTTAAACAAAATTGCTATTCATTTAGAAGAATTGAATAAGGCGTTTGTTAAATGGCACGAATAAGGCTATCTTGCCATTAAACGCTGATTTTATGGAAAAGAAGTATAAGATTCTGTCTATATTCGAATTTAAAGACCGATTTCCCGATGATAGAGCATGTTATAAATATTTGGCAGATATGAAGTGGAATGATGGATATCTTTGTAAGAAATGCGGACACTCCCATTATTGCAAGGGAATTAATGAGTTTGACAGACAGTGTACCAAATGTGGCCGTCTAGAATCACCAAAGGCTGGCACCCTTTTCCACAACTGCAAATTCCCTCTTCTCAAGGCATTCTATATCGTCTACTATGTTTCTACTGACAAAAATGGCGTCAGTAGCGGGGAATTAAGTCGTAGACTTGAGCTCAGGCAAAAGACTTGCTGGCTTTTTAAGCGGAAAGTGATGAAGGCAATGGAAAGTAGCCAGAACTTCCCGATGATGGGGAAAGTAGAAGTGGACGAAACCTATGTGGGTGGCCAGGATGACAAAGCACTTGGAAGAAACGAGGGGAATAAGAAAATCATGGTAGTCGGCATAGAAAGGGGTTTAGGTGGTGTTTCCCGTTGGTACGGAAGAGTGATAGAAACCGCTTCCAAGGTCAATCTGGGAGGATTTATGAGAGATCACATCGATAAGGAAGCGAAGGTAAAAACGGACGGTTGGAGTGGATATAAGGGCATGGAGGCCGATTTCCCGAAACTAGTTCGTGAAAAATCCGGAAAAAAGGGAGAAAACTTCAAGCAGATGCATCGGGTGATAATGATGTTTAAAGCCTGGCTGAGAGGAACCCATCATTCCGTGAGGGACCTTCAAGCCTACATTAACGAGTATACCTACAGGTACAATCGCCATAAAATGAAAGAAGGGATTTTTGAAAATCTAATGCAAAGGATGGTGGCGAAGCCACCGTATCCGTACAAAGCATTTATTTGATAAGTGCCTTATTCAAAAAAATTATTAAATGAAGTCCCAAAAAGTAACTTGTAATGACCCGGCAATTTAGAAACCTTTTAAGCCACAATTGATAATTAAAGATACGGGGTTGGAATAAAAAATCCATTCATTTAAGCATTTTTTATAATAAAAAGCCGCTCCGCGGAATTTGCAATTTCGTGGTCCATATGATGGGGATTTGTAATCCCCGGACAAATGATGCATTGTTTAAAAAAACAAAAAAATAATTTATTTATGATAAAACTTTCAAATATTCATTAATTTTACTGCAGTATTATGAGCTATAATCGCCAAAACGTTGAAAAATCGCTCACTTCAGGAATTCCTGGAGTGATTGGTAACTTTCTGTTGGTATCTGGCTTAGTTTTACTAGGATTTTTTAATGCGGTTTTAGCCAATCAGGAAACACCTGATCGACTAGAAAACGGCAAAAATTGGGTACATTCGGTAGACTTTTCCGGTGATTCCCACCCCCCCTTTCCTTTTGCTCCAGGTCCGGAGTCAGATCCGGAAAATCCTGATGAACCGGAGAAAAACATATCATCTGATGATGACTCCTCCAGATGGGCTTTAGAATCGACCCTGCCGGAATTCCGTACCGAAACCCTGACGAAGGAAACACTTTTACATTGCGCCGCTTCCTTTCATCACCGAAGGATGCGCCACCTTTACCTGCTCCACCACTCCTGGAAGCATCACTTGTCCTGATTAAGAAATTCCTGACACCGTCCTACTGATTCGCATCAGCAGGATAACTCTTTGTCCTTTTGTCACAAAAAGCCTCCTATTTAATTAGGTTTTCTTTTGCTGACAGGAATTGTCAAAATCAATCAGAACACTATCATGAAATCAGATAAACTTATCATTGGTTCGGTCGCACTTATGTTACTGGGTTGTTCGCATGCAGAACACCGACACCAGGAAGCGCCTACCTATATCACAACACGTCCAATTAAAAAGGATACGCTATATTACCAGGAATATGTCAGCCAGATTCATTCTATCCAGCACATCGAACTTCGGGCATTCGAAAGGGGATATTTGAATGAAATCTATGTTGACGAAGGACAGCTGGTAAAAAAAGGGCAGTTGCTTTTTCAGATTATGCCGGTCATTTACCAGGCCGAGGTACAAAAAGCGCTGGCAGAAGCCAAATTTGCTGCGTTGGAGTTTGAAAACACCAAAAGCCTGGCAGACAGCAATATTGTGTCACAAAATGAACTCGAACTGTCAGAAGCTACCCTACAGCAGGCAGAGGCATCCCTCAACCTGGCGAAAGCCCACCTCGCATTCACGGAAATCCGCGCTCCTTTTGACGGCATTGTGGGTCGGTTCAAGGATGTTCGGCTCGGTAGTCTGGTAGAAGAGGGCGAACTCCTGACCACGCTCTCCGACAACAGCAAGATGTGGGTATATTTCAATGTTCCGGAGGCGGAATACCTGGACTTTAGCATGAACGAAGCCCGGAAAAATCAATCAAAAGTGAAATTAAAGTTAGCCAATAACCGTCTTTTCGAAAGAGATGGGGTTGTGGAAACCATTGAGGCAGATTTTAACAATGAAACGGGAAACATTGCCTTCAGGGCTACTTTTTTAAACCCCGAACAGATTTTGAGAAATGGGCAAACCGGTAATATCATGCTGCCCACCTACCTGGAGGACGCGCTTCTGTTACCTCAAAAAGCAACCTTTGAAATCCTGGATAAAAAATACGTCTACACCGTGGCCGAAAATGGTCTTGTCCAGGCAAAAGAGATCATCACGGGCGCAGAAATTCCGCATACATACGAGGTATTGGAGGGATTGGGTGAAAACGATATGGTATTGGTAGAGGGACTCAGAAAAGTCAAAGAAGGCGATACCATCCGGTACAATTTTCTAGAGCCGCAGGAAATATTGCTTTCGCTCAGCAACCTGCACGCAGAATAAGTAAGGACTTTAATCAAAACAACATGTTTAATAAATTTATTCAAAGGCCGGTCCTTGCCATGTCTATCTCCATTGCCATCGTGTTTCTGGGAATGTTGGCCATGTACAGCCGGCCGGTATCGCAGTTTCCTGAAATTGCCCCTCCCAGGGTCAACATTTTTATTGCCTACCCTGGCGCAAGTGCACAGGTATTGGTGGAGTCCACCCTTATCCCATTGGAAAGGGCGATCAACGGGGTACAAAACATGCAGTACATCATTTCCGATGCGACCAGTGCAGGGGAAGCAACGGTACAAATCGTATTTGAACCGGGTACCGACCCCAATGCAGCCGTAGTCAACGTCAAAACGAGGGTAGACCAGATCATGAACAACCTGCCCCCACTCGTGCAGCGGGAAGGGATCATCATTACGCCCATACAGCCGAGCATGCTCATGTATGTCAACCTTTATAGTACTGATGACCGCGCAGATGAAAAATTTCTCTACAACTACGCTAACGTACATATTCTTCCCGAATTGCAGCGTATCAGCGGCATGGGACGGGCACAAATATTAGGTAGCAGACAGTATGCGATGCGGGTCTGGCTGCATCCGGACCGCATGAGAGCCTATAACCTTTCGACCGAGGAGATCATGAATGCATTGGAGGAACAAAGCGTCATCGGTCGACCAGGGCGATTGGGACAGGCTTCAGGAAAAACCGCACAATCGCTGGAATATGTATTGACCTACAAAGGTCGTTATAATAAACCGGAAGAATACGAAAACATCATCGTCAGGGCAAATCCTGACGGGGAAACGCTGAAATTAAAAGATATCGCAACTGTGGAGCTGGGCAGCGAGTTTTTCGATATTTACTCTACCAAAGACGGATATCCTGCCGCATCCATCGTCCTGAAGCAAAATTATGGAACCAATGCGAGCAAGGTGATCGAAGATGTCAAAGAAAAGCTCAGGGAACTGGAAGTCGACTTTCCTCCCGGAATGGCTTACGATATCAATTATGACGTATCAAAATTTGTTAATGCGTCCATTGATAAGGTAGTACACACCCTTGTGGAAGCATTTTTATTGGTTGCCCTGGTCGTGTTTCTATTTCTTGGCGATTGGCGCTCCACGTTGATACCCATCATTGCGGTACCGGTATCGTTGATCGGTGCATTTCTATTTATGCAGTTATTTGGGCTAACGATCAATCTAATCACGCTGTTTGCCCTGGTTTTGGCGATAGGAATTGTGGTAGACGATGCCATCGTCGTTGTGGAAGCGGTACACGCCAAAATGGAAGAGACAAACCTCAGTCCGCTCAAGGCTGTAAAAAAAGTTCTCGGGGAAATAAGCGGAGCCATCATTGCCATCACGCTTATCATGACGGCAGTATTTATTCCGATTGCATTTATGACAGGTCCGGTCGGCGTTTTCTACCGGCAGTTTTCCATCACCATGGCCAGTGCCATCGTGCTGTCAGGTATTATAGCACTCACCCTTACCCCGGTACTCTGTGCGATGATCTTAAAAAACACGCATGGCAAACGCCGCCGAAAAACGCCTGTCAACCTTTTCATCGACTGGTTTAACCGGAATTTTGAAAAGCTGACCGGAAGATATACCTACCTTTTGACACGCATTGTCGACCGCAAAATCATCACTTTCGGGATTTTACTCGCATTCGGATATGGAATATTTTCTGTAAATCAATTTCTCCCTTCCGGATTTATTCCCAACGAGGATCAGGGCATGATCTACGCCATTATCCAAACGCCTCCCGGAAGTACCCTGGAGCGAACCAATGAGATCTCCCTGAAACTTCAGGAAATTGCGGAAGAAATTGAAGGTATTCAATCTGTTTCCTCTCTTGCAGGCTATGAAATCCTGACCGAAGGGAGGGGATCCAACGCTGGAACCTGTATCATTAACCTTAAAGACTGGTCAGAAAGAAGCCAATCGTTGCATGAAATTCTTGAGGAACTGGAAGAGAAGACCAGGGATTTAGGGGCAGTGATCGAATACTTCGAACCGCCGGCAGTGCCAGGATATGGCTCCTCGGATGGTTTTTCACTCCGGCTTCTTGACAAAGGCAGCACCATAGACTATCAGGACTTCGATCGGGTAAATACCGAATTTATGGAAGCTCTTGAAAAGCGAAAAGAGCTGTCCGGTTTGTTTACCTTTTATGCTGCAAATTATCCACAATACGAACTGATCATAGACAACGAACGGGCGATGCAAAAAGGGGTGTCCATTGGCAAAGCAATGGAAAACCTGGACATACTGATAGGCAGTACCTATGAACAGGGTTTTACCCGGTTTAACACCTTTTTTAAAGTTTATACCCAGGCAGCTCCGGAATACCGAAAAATGCCGGAGGATGTATTGAACCTGTTTATTAAAAATGACAAGGAAGAGATGGTCCCCTATTCCTCCTTTATGACGATGAAAAAAAATCAGGGGCCCAATGAAATCACCCGTTTCAACTTGTACACTTCCTCCTCTATCAGGGGAATTCCTGCAGCAGGATATACAAGCGGAGATGCTATACGGGCCATCCGGGAAGTCGCCGGGCAAATTCTTCCACAGGGCTATGACATAGCCTGGGAAGGCCTGTCCTATGATGAAGCCCATAGAGGCAATCAGGCATTGTACATCTTTATTATCGTTTTGATTTTTGTATATCTGGTTCTGGCTTCTCAATACGAAAGCTTTATCATACCTCTGGCTGTGATTGTGTCTCTACCTGCGGGCATATTTGGTTCGTTCTTATTGCTAGAAATGATGGGTCTGGCCAACGACATCTACGCACAAATTGGCTTGATCATGCTTGTTGGCCTACTGGGAAAAAATGCGGTATTGATTGTGGAATTTGCCGTTCAACGCCACCAACAGGGAGCCACAGTGCTGGATGCAGCCATTGAAGGCGCCAGAGTAAGGTTTCGACCGATCTTAATGACTTCCTTTGCCTTCATCGCTGGTTTGATTCCGCTGGTAATTGCAACGGGTCCAGGTGCTATCGGAAACCGGACGATCGGCGCTTCTGCATTGGGGGGGATGCTCTTTGGAACAGTATTCGGTGTCCTCATTGTGCCGGGTTTATTCTACATTTTCGGTCAGATTGCATCCGGAAGGAAGTTAATTCAGGACGAGGATGAAAATCCTTTGACCGAATCCTTTGTAGAAGACCGTTCCGAAGCCTCCCTGATCAAGAAATTGGTAAAGCTGGGCCTGGTCTTTAGGGCCGTAAAACGAAAACATCAGAAAAATGACTAATCAGTATTTGTATAAAATCATTATCATCCTCTTTATTTTGCTGCTTGCATTGGGTTGCAATGTCCCGCAAAAAGCGATGAAAATCCCAAACCTGGAGGTTCCCGAAAGTTATCAGCATGCAAAAGATACGACCAATAGCGGGCAGATGGATTGGAGAGCCTATTATGAAGACGAATTGTTGATTGCGCTCATCGATACGGCGCTAAAAAACAATCAGGAGCTGACCATTTTAGCTCAGGAAATTGAAATCAGCAGAGCGGAGGTACGCTCCAGAAAAGGTGAGTACCTACCTTTTGCTGAAATCCGGGCTGGTCTGGGGCTGGAAAAGGAGGGGCGGTATACCCGCTTCGGAGCTGTTGACGAACAGCTCGAGATCCGCGAGGGCCAACATTTTCCGGATCCCCTTTCAGATGTAATGGTAGGATTGTTTTCCACCTGGGAGATTGATATCTGGAAAAAACTACACCGGGCAAAACGCGCTGCCGCATCACGCTACCTGGCCAGCACCGAAGGGAGGAATTTCATGGTTTCACAACTCATCGCAGAAATCTCTGAATCCTACTTTGAGCTAATGGTATTGGATAAACTACTTGAAATACTAGAACAAAATGTCGGGATTCAATCTGAAGCTGTCAGGGTGGTACGGCAACAAAAGTCTGCAGCCAGGTTATCCCAACTGGCCGTCAATCGATTTGAAGCCCAATTGCTAAATACAAAAAACCTGCAATACGACGTAAAACAACAAATCGTAGAGGCCGAAAACCGATTGAAATTTCTAAGCGGAAAGTTCGAGGCGCCCATTATTCGAAAATCACTGGATTCCAGCGATATCGGAATTGATGACATCCGTTCCGGAATACCGGCTCAACTGCTGGTAAACCGGCCTGATGTCCGGCAGGCGGAATTGGAACTGGCCGCCGCCAATCTGGATGTACAGGTGGCACGGGCAAATTTCCTACCCAGTCTTGGAATCAAAGCAGGAGTCGGTTTTCGTACTTTTGCCCCTGCTTTCCTGCTACAACCGGAATCTATACTCTATAATATTGCAGGGGATATCATAGCACCACTGGTGAACCGAAATGCCATAAAGGCAGCGTATACAAGTGCCAGCGCCAGACAGGTACAGGCAGCAGTTCATTACGAGCAGACGATCCTTCGGGCTTACACCGATGTGCTCAACCAGGTTTCAAAAGTAGATAACTACACTAACAGTTATACAACCAAATCCAGGGAAGTCGACTTGTTGGTAGAGTCCGTTTCTATCGCCAATAACCTTTTTAATGCCGCGAGGGCAGATTATGCCGAGGTCTTATTGACGCAGCGGGAGGCTCTTGAAGCGAAAATGGACTTGTTGGAGATTCAATTGCAACAAATGCATACCAAGGTTCATCTGTACCGGTCTCTTGGAGGAGGTTGGAATTAATGCCAAAATAAAAATGGCAATTCACTGGCCTGCGTTTTACCGGTACTCCACAACTATAGTCCCTCCCCTCAATTGCAGTTTAAGTGGAGGGACTTTTCATTCCCCGGGCAGGTTTCTTCGCATAATAGCAAGCGCAGACCTCCCTGGAAACGACATTGCAAATGTCGAACAGCACGAATGAGCACACAGCTATCTCCGCAATACTATTTAAAGTATTTCAGTCTTCCTTTTGTAAGACATAGAGGGGGTCAAACCCTCGTGGCATCATTTATGGTGTGTCTTTTGGAGGTACCTGAGAGACAGGCAGGGAGAAAAAGCACATAACCCTGCTCTACAGGCGGTTTGGGGGAGAACACCTCCCTTTTTATAAAAAAATTCTGCTCAGGCTAAGAGCAGCCGGGCTTGTATTTGAATGTTAAACCCAATTTGCTATGAAAAACGCCCCTTACACCAAATTCGTTTTGATGCTGGCCTGCTCGGCCATTTCCATGTACATCACCATGTATTTCAACACTTATGAGCTAAGCCATGTGTTTTTTAGCTGGACCAGGATGTACATGACTCTGATTGGAATAGGCGGCATGGCCATCATCATGTTTTTGTTTATGAAGAAGATGTATACCAACAAGCAAAAAAATGCGGCTATTGTCCTGCTGAGCCTCTTGATGATGGCATGCTCCACCTTTTTGGTAAGACAGCAGGTACCAATCGGCGACCTGAAATGGATGCGGGCGATGATACCCCATCATTCCATAGCCATCCTGACCAGTAAACGCGCAGAACTCAAAGACCCGGAAGTGAAAAAATTAGCCGATGAAATCATCAAAGCCCAGGAAAGAGAGATAGCCGAGATGAAAGCGATGATCAAACGATTAGAAAATAATCAATAGGGAAAGATGGAAAATATTTGGTTTGACAACTGGGAAAGCCTGACCCGAACGATTTGTTTAACTACCCTGGGATACATTGCCATGGTGGTGTTATTGAGGATTTCAGGTAAAAGGACCCTAACTAAAATGAATGCCTTTGATTTTGTGGTCACCATTGCCTTAGGCTCCTGCCTGGCCAGCGTGGCCTTAAACAAAAACATACCCCTGGCCGATGGGGTAACGGCCATTGGTCTGTTTATCGCCTTCCAGTTTCTATTAACCTGGCTGTCTGTCCGGATAAAGACCATTAAGAAATTAATTACCAGTAGTCCCTCCTTACTGTTCTACAAAGGTGAATTTCTATATCCGGCCATGAAAAAAGAGCGAATCACCATAGAGGAGATTTATAGCAAAGGCCGGCAGGAAGGCATGGCCAGCCTGGATGAAGTCGATATGATTATTTTAGAAACTACCGGTGACATCACCATTATCGAAAAGGCCATTGGGGGTCAGAAATCTACCTATGAAAATGTTAAGGTAGCCACTTGAAACAACATCTCTAATCGAAGGCGCTTGGGTGTAAATGGATATCTTCTGACCTCAAAGGGCTATCTTTTGCATGGCTACCGGTTCAACGGATATTCATTGATCCAATGAAATCCCCTACTCAGCAGGAAGTAGTCTGACTTCATTTTCCGCTTTGCCTTAAGCGTAAATTGCTCATCGCCGAAAGTGGCTGCCAGTTGATATTCCTCCCCCTCTTCCCGCAAATGCAAGGTCGGTGTATCCTTCCCTTCAGCTGAACCCGATAGGGAAATCACACCGTTTTCCCCAACTTCTACTATGGAATAATAGGATTTATCTCCGGAAACCCGCTCTATGAGGAGCCTTTTTCCGTCCAGAATCACCCTCGCCCATTTGGCATCGGACTTGAGGTCTACCATATCATCACCATCACTAAGAATTTCATACGCTCCCTCCCAGGGATTATCGAAACTCCTGTAGGATTGGGATAGCACATGACCTACCAGCATGCTTACCGGCACAAACACCACCATGTAAAATTTCACCAATAGGTAAGCCCATTTCTTTTTCGGGGACAAAAAAGTTCGGGGCTGGTAGCTCAATTGTCCCGGTCTATGAAGGACAAGCAGGCGGAATAACTGCTTTATATAGGGAGCAAGGATCAGTACCGAAAATAGCAACAGATGTGAAGAAAGGATTTTCACAGGAACGTCAAAGGAGAAATTGACCAGCACAATATTTGTTACCACAGCCATGGAAAGCAAGGCACCGACAACGACTGTTCGCCGGAAAAGTAAAAGCCCGCCGGCCATAATCTCAGTAATCCCCATAAAGGCTTTGTACAAGTCGGAATATCCGAAAAACCGCCAGGCCAGTCCCATGGGAGAAAAATCGCCAAAAGATTGTTCCATGGAGATGAGGCTGGGACCGGGGAATTGCCCGATCAGGAATTTGGCTACACCATATTCGATCAGTGTGATGCCTACAAAATACCGGGCATAGACGATCATTGCCGGGTAGGCCTTCTGAATCCAGCCAGCCTTCTTGCGGAACGCAAAGAGTACCACCGCCAAAAGCAGGGACAAAAGGGTGCGTGTGATCAGAAAGACATAGTCGAAGCTCGTGTCCCCACTTCCCCTTCCCCCGTCATAGGCAAGGTTTTCTATTCCCGGCAATTGCCTGCCTACAAAATAGTTCAGCGACTCCATCAACCGGGAAAAAGGAATCCCTATCCATTCATAGGCAAAGGGAATGTACCTCAGGGGAAAGGGGAAAATAAAGAAGAAGACGTATCCTGCTAGCCAAAGCAGGAAAAACCGGCTCAATGTGCTTGTTTTTTCAGTATTCATAGGCTGCTGGCTAATTGTATGGGTGAAACACCTAATTCAGCAACTAAAATACCTAATAAAACTTAAGCATCTACTACAATTAACGGAGATTAACAATTTTCCGGCTTTATTTTTGGCTGCGGTCCGGCCCAGCCAGCTCCGCAGGATTTGTATTCCCGTCTTACAGATAAAGCGGATTTGTAATCCACAGGTATGTTTACAACCTCTGCTACATAGGTGCTGCAAAAAATTTGAAATACCCAAAAATCCCCTTGGCCTCCATTTCCAGGGGCGATCTGGACACCCGCTATTTGGCAGCTAAGGTAAAAACCTCTTCAAGCACATTCCAGGGAGATCACAACTCAATAAACTGTTTGTAATGCTCATATCGCAAAAATATGTCCCTGACATAGTGGTAAGGTTCGGCTCCGCGGACGAAACCATGGCGGACTACCTCATCGTAGTAATATTCCTTATCCGCCAGTTTCAATATGAATTCTTCCACATTATCGTCCCAGATACCCGGATCCTTTCCATACTTTTCTGCCAGGCGCATGGCATCGTACACATGCCCGGCACCACAATTAAAGGCCGCAAGGGTAAACTTTACCCTTTGGACAGAATCCTGAACCGATTCGAAGTTGTCCCACATTTTATCCAGGTACTTCACCCCTCCCCTTACGTTCTGTTCCGGGTTAAAACTATTGGTTACACCGACCTCCTTTGCTGTGGCCGGCATGAGTTGGATCAGTCCGCTGGCACCCACCCAGGAGGTCGCCCTTGGATCAAACCGGGATTCCTGATACACCTGAGAGGAAAGGAAACGCCAATCCCAACCCAACTCAGGCGCATTTTCCTTGATGATACCATCGTATTGGCTGATTTTATTGCCGTTCTTGCTGAAAAGTTCACTTTGGATCCTCCCCCTGAAGGATTTCCGGTTTTTGAAATATTTATTGTAGATCACGTAATAGTCGTCATTCTTTTTCTCCTCATTGATCCATTGGTTGATGGCATCAAGCAATTCGGGAGAGTTTTGCCTTACCGCCCAGGCGATGCGCTGGGAAAAGGATATCCGGGTATCAATATGCAAAATGGGATAGTAGGTTTTGTTAATGGCCGCAATGTTGTAATCTGCTATGGTCCTTTCTATCTCGCCATCTACCACCATTTTGATGATCTCATCAGTAGGGATATTGCCATCAATTAATTTAATGGGGATGTTTGCTCCGATCTCGTCCTGAAGGTTTTGAAGTCTCTGGGAATAGGAGGTATTTTCCCTCACCCACACGGTATCGTTTTCCAGTTCCAGTGTATTGGAAATCACTTGTTTCTCGATCTTATAGCCGGGCAGGGAGCGCCAATTGTCTGGCATGCGCTGCACCAGTGCCTGGTGGGTGACATAATGATATTCCGTAAAATCCACCAGCTTTTTCCGGGGCTCAGTCACCGTCAATCCATAGGCAATCAAATCGCCCTCTCCATTGTTGAGCATTTCAAAAAGGTCATCAATATCTTCCGCCACGGTAATTTTCAATTCCAGGTCCAGGTGCGCAGCAAGGCGCGACAATAGCTCATACTCAAAGCCCATGGGCATGCCCTTGTATAAAAAATAGCTCGTAGAACTATAAATGGTAATGGCGTGCAGTACCCCATCTTCCTTAATATCCGATAAATCCCTGGAAACAGCATAGGGTACCGCATCAGATTTCGGTTGCCGCCCCTCCTCAGCGGTATTTTGGCTACAGGCAGCTAGTGCCATCAAAACAACTATGATCAGTAAATTCCTTTTTATCTCCATAAGCACTACATTATATGGAAATAAGTAAAAAAAGCAAGAAATTGTTTGATTTTTATCGCTAAATGGCCTGAGAAGGCACTTCGAAAACTACCAGTTTTCCTTCTCTGAATGCACTTCAACATACCTTTCTCCAATGCATCCCCGTCCGTTTCAAAAATCAGCACCTTTTCATCTGTTGCACCCGGTTTGCCTGCCAGAATATCCTGCTTGGTCCACACAGCAGTTACTGAAATCTGTCAAAGCAGATCGCGGGAGCCAGCCTTTTATCTGGATTCGACGTATTTTTTAAAATTATCGAGTATAGCCTGCCAGCCTGCACGCTGCTGTTCATCGCTGTTTGTCCCTTCCGCTTCAAAGGTCTCTTCAATGTGCACCGCATTGTCCCGTTCAGTAAATACTATGGCCACCTTGCGGCCGTCTGTCATCCTGTACGTAATCAGCTCATTTTTTATGATTTTGTCATATACTCCTTCAAAGTCAAACCCCATACTGCCATCTTTTGCCTCCATCCTCCAGGAGAATTTTGCATTCGCTTTGAGCTCGTTTTCTACTCTCGGGCAGTGCCATTCATCCGTCGCAAAATTCCAGTGAATGATGTGTTCGGGTTTTGTCCAATATTCCCAGACCCTGTCCATGTCTGATGCAACGGTCGTGGAGACGCCTATCTTTTTCATGTGTTTATAATTTGTTTTTAATAGGCCACATGGAATCTTTGACGATTAAAATAATCATTGCCCTGTGTGTTTAATGATGATTTTAATCGTGTCGATTTCATGTGTTTATAATTTGTTTTTAATGGTCAGATGCATGCCTGCCGGCAGGGAATCTCGCATGATTGATAATCATCCCTCTGTATGTCGCCTCCGACATGCTCGTTTTCATGTGTTTATCTTTTGCTTTAAAAGGTTCTTAGCCGGCTCAGCCGGCATCTCTCAACAGCAAAAAAGGAGGCCCGCTTATCAGCTATCGCTTTCGCGGTTCTTTAATTTATGATTCAATACTGAAATTCTCATTCTGTGATTTCTTTGCAGAACGACCGGATAGAAATTGAAGCAAATATTCAACAATGTAGCAACTAAGGCAATTGCATAATGCCCTTGTGTTAAAATAATCAAACAAAGCAGCTGGATCAGTAGCATTGGAATCAGGTGCCCAAACTCCGATTGACGGGTCTGGTAATCGAAATTTTCCAATCCGGCAATCGATCCGTTGAAAAACTTTTTCCTGTTTTTTTGCTGACTCCAAAAAATCAACAGGAGAAATTTCCTGAAATAAGTCAGTTTAAGAACCCCCGATATTTCAAGAAGAAATTCCGGATCTCTAATTCGATAGTATTTATCCGGCAGTAGGCGACTGGTTTTGTAGGCAAAGCCAGTGAAGGCAAAAACGCCGGTGACAAACAAATTTAGCAATGCAGCAAATAATATTTTCATCCAAAGCGGAACCTCTGAGGGTTCTAAAATCAAAATCGCATTTACAAGCTCGTAAGACTGGTAGACCAAAAATATGGAGAATAAGGGAAAGACAACTTTTTTAACAGCCATTCAATTATCAGGTTAAAAAAAACCAACCATTTACTTTTTTCATTCGCCCCACTCATGATTACAACAAATTTTCTCCGTTTGCGCAGATGAAGATACAAATTTATCCCACTTAATTCCAGAATTACGGTATATCCTGTACACTGTCTTTTCTGAAAAGATCACATTTCTGCGATACCATCCAAATAAGGGCCTTTACCGCCAATTTTTTTCAAAAGAACTTTCACTGTAGTTTGCACCCGCATATCTCTTTCGGACAACCGGCATTAAATAATATTTACTTTGCACTCCTAACCAACAACCTGCAACCAGAACTTTTTCGACTGGAGCCGTCGAAAAAAACAAGGAATTTAGTACCTTAAAAACATGAATAAAAAGACCTTTTGCTATGGCATGATCGCCTGGATGTTGGTGACAGCTATTCCGGCCGCAACTGCACAAAATTCCGAGCTGATCGCCCCCGAGGTGGAAAATGCCCGCACAAATGCCTATGAGCGGCAACTGGAGGATTACCTGCGCCATTTTCTCGTCGAGGAGTACGAGGCTCGTGCAGCGCAGCGCTGGAACCGGGATTACAGCAGCCCGGCCGCCCTGGTGCGGAGCGTCAGCCCCAACCGCAGGCGTTGGGAGGAAGTGCTTGGTCCTCCCGAACTCACCAAAACCGGAGTGCTCAAACGTACACCCCATCCCCTGGGAGAGGTACAGGCAGAGTGGATCAGCCTTCCCCTGGGCATGCTGGAAGCGGAAGCTGTATTGGCCTTTCCTTCCGGAGCCAGTAAAGAGCAGCCAGCAGCCCTGATCATTGTGCAACACGGCATTGCCAGCACACCAGAAACGCCTTTTTCCAGCGGAAACTACCATGAATATGCCAGGGCTTTGCTGGATGCCGGCTTTGCGGTGCTCTTGCCTATGAACCTGCGCTCGGTGGAGCGGCGCAATAATGTGGAACGCTACGCCCGTCTGGCAGGCACTTCCCTGCCAGGAATAGAATTGGTACGGCTGCAGCACTTACTGGATATGGTACTAGAAGATCCGCGGGTAGACGCCACACGCCTGGGAATGTGGGGTGTCTCTCTGGGTGGTATGGCTACCATGTTCTGGATGCCACTGGAGCCCCGCATCAAAGCAGGCGTGGTTTCTGCCTGGTATAACGAGAGGAGAAACAAGATGGCGGTACCGGATGCTCGCTATTCCAGCTTTTCGCCCCGGGAGGAACATGCTTTTTTCAACGGCTGGCTGACGGAATTTTCGGACGAAGACCTCGTTTCGCTGATTCTGCCCCGCCCGCTCATGATACAACACGGCAAAAAGGACAATATAGCCCATTGGCCCCAGGTGGTGGAAGCCTACGAGAAAGCGGCCCTGCACTATAAAAAGCTGGACATTCCCGAAAAGATCGACCTGGTGCTGCACGAAGGAGGCCATGAGGCCATAGTGGATGAAGGCGTACAATTCCTATCGAAATGGCTGTCTGACCCTGGCGTGAAAAATAACCCTTGATCTCAGTGCTGACCCCTGAAACCTGCGAGTCGGTAGCTCTGTTCAGATCGGATGAAATGAAGTTTTGTCTTATAGGTAAATTAGCCCTGTGCAAAATAAGTGAATAAAAACGATAAACCCGGAAAGGGTTAAGCGAATCCTGGGAACCTGCAGGTCCGCGTTCTTACTCTATTTTCTGGAAAACAATGCCTTTGACGGTGCCTTCTGCCGCCACCTCAAAAGATTGGATCCCGCTTTCTTCCGTTCCCCGAAAACTGTACCTGGTTCTTCTGTTGGCACCAAATACACCCGGCTCTCCTTCGCTGAGCAGGAGATAGTTATTGGGGTACTTCAGGAACAATTGTCCATCCTCCACTCCTATCAGGTATTCTACATCAAGTTCTTCCGAATAGTACCTGCCGCCATAGGCTTCCAGCTGCTGATCAGGAGCGTCTGCCAACTGGATCCTTTCGAAATAAAAAATGGCTCCACCAAAATCTACCTGCAAATCACCAATGCCGGCTGTCTGGTCAAAGCTATACCTGACCTGAGGACTGTCTGCTCTGCTAAATCGCCCGGGAGCAGCGGCGATCAGTATACTGGCTTCACTACCCATGCTGCTTACCGTCTTTAAGGTGTCATTTTCCACATAAATATTCATGCGCAAATCACTGTTGAGTTCCTGGTAAGTCCCGGCAAATGCATGTAATTCTTCAGACGAATGGGTGTAGGTAGAGCGCGTTGTGCCGGCATTTGCTGCTTCAGGTAAAATTAGATCCAGGATCTTATAGGAGATGTTTACCGCATTTATGCTTTCGGCATTTGTAAAGACCACCACTGCCAGTTCCTGCCCGGGAACCACAATAAACTGCGTACGGATACCCAGGTCACGCCCACTATGGTGGTAAGTGCTCAGGTTCCTGTAAGAAGAATTAAACATTCCCCTGCCGTACTGCAGGAGCTGTCCATTGTTTAAGGTATCACGGTCTGTGAGAAAAGCTTTCAGGTAGGAAAGATCCTCTGCCGGGTCCAGCAGTATTTGCGACCAGGAAAGCAGGTCGGATATGGTACTTTTCATTCCTCCCGCTCCCAGACAAAGGGTCAATGATTTGGGCTGCCGGTAGCCATCATCAGTAGCGTAGTAGGAATAGGCACGATTTGGAATAAGAATTTCAAGATCCCTGATAAAAAAAGTGTTGTTCATGCCCATGGGGCTAAAAAGGTTACGCTCAGAAAACTCATGGATGCTCTGCCCCGAGACCCTTTCGACGATCAACTTAAGTAAAACATAATTGGTGTTGGAGTAGAGCATCTTTTCCCCGGGGGCATTGTTGATCCCCATTTGCCGGAACATCAGCTCTTCAATCATTTCATTGGTGTAGCCGCGGTGTGCATAATCAAATCCCTTCAAGTCCAGCAGTACATTGTGATTTCTGATCCCGCTGGTATGGTTGAGTAGGTGCCTTATCCGGATTGTATCGCCGTAAAAGGGCAGCTCCGGCACCACTGTCCGCACATCCTGATTTAATGACAATTTCCCTTGCTCTACCAATACCCCGATACAGGCAGCGGTAAATTGTTTGGTAACGGAGGCCAGTTCGATCATAGTAGAATCATTAAATGGAAGCTTGTATTCCAAATTCATATTCCCCCTGCTTCCCAGGTAAATCATCTGCCCCTCTTTCACAACACCAACAGTAAGTCCGGGACCGGTAGCATCAGGAAGTACCTCGACCAACAAGGCCTCTATGCGATCTTCGAATTGCGTCTGGGCATTAAGTTGTACAACTGAAAATACAAGAAAAAAAAGCGCAGGGAATTTCATAGCTTATGGGATAAATGTGTCATGATAAAACCGGAGGATCAGGTTAATTTTGAATTTACATCAAGATTTGCTTTAAACATCCTGACAAAGAAAAAGGGTAACATACCAAGGCCTGCAACGAGGAAGCATAGCGCCAGCAGCATTCCTGCCCCGGGAAAATGAAAAACCTTGAGGAGACCGGTTAACAGTAGTACCAGAAAAAACACCAGGGCAAAAACTCTTTCGGCTTTCCTCGTAGCCAGCGGCCGAAGCCTGAAGGGTACACTTTTAAAGAAAAATACAGGTAAAGAGGTCACCGCTATCCCGGCCAGACCATAAGTAAGAAAATGACTGGCCCCAGGTAAATGCATGATTTTAAAGAAAGCCCCTATGAATACCGCAAGTGAAGCCAAATATCCCAGACTGCAAGTGGATAAATTGACGAAAAATCGCTTTTTGTAATTTATCAGGCAAAGTTTTTCCTGTTCTATTTCTCCAAACCCATCTGGCGCAAGCTGCCCCAGAGCTGCTTGCAAGGCAATTTCAAAAGGCAGCCCCTTTTCCAATTCCGACTCCACAGCACAGCAAAGGTGGTCGATCAGTTCGATCTCCAGCTCCTTATCATTAATTTCAGCACTTCGAAATATTTGACAAATTCGGTCAATCTGTTCCCCGGTAATCATATGGCTGCTGAAGTTTTTCCGTCAGAAAACACGATCTTGCTCAATGTCTCCATAAAATCAGCCAGTTCTGCTACCACCATTTTCTTCTCTCCTTTCCCTTTGGCTGTCAGACTATAATATTTCCTTACCCTTTTACCCAGATTTACCTCCTCTGTGGTGACCATACCGTCTTTTAAAAGCTTGTGCAGAATGGGGTAGAGGCTACCGTCCCTGATCAGGATTTTACCGTCCGATATGTCTTTAACCTTTTGGCAGATTTCATAACCGTACATTTTCCCGTTCTCCTCCAGGAGCTTCAGGATAATGATATCCAGGGTACCTTTTAACAGTTCTTTCGAATACATAGCACAAATATACATCATATTACGATGTATACAAATAAAAATAAAACTGTTTATTGATTCTTTTTAACGATCACTCCTTATTCTACTGATTTTCTGTCTATTAAATTTGAATACAGACCTGCCTGTCAACCTTAACCGATCGCCTGATCGCATACCGTTCGGTAAATCCATGGCCTATATAGCCTTTTGGACTATTTCCAGGGAAACACGCTTCTCATCAAATACCCACTTCTTAATTTCCTGCTTTTTTTTCCCCGAAAAACTGGCAGGAATTTTCAGCCTGTTGCCTGATGGCTTCTATTTTCTCTTTTCGCAGGCCTACCTTTCCTTCAAAAATGTTTTCAAATAGGATATGCTCGTCCAAATATCTTGTCATCCCGGCCACCTCAAAATGAATATAGGCGAAAATGTATTTTGGATCATTTCTTATTGCTGCTCTTTCATCGGCTGCTGATCGTAATTTTGTTTAGCAATACGAGGAAATTATAGATTATTTGGGAGCATACAAAGCCATTTAGAGCCAAGAGAATACCATGACGTATTCTTTAGCATGGTCAATTGCAGTGTTAACGTTGTCTGCAAATACTTATTAATAAAGTCGTATCTGTGAGTTTGATGCCTTTCGGGATGCATCGCTGCGCTTCATCAAAACCGTGTGGCAGCACCAATATTTGCCTGCTTTCAAGCTCGCTGCAATTATTCATTTAGGAAAGTGATGGAGGGAACAAAATTAAAAGCATGTCATTTTTATGATGACATTTTTTATATATTGACGATGGTATTTATGAACAAAAACTTTCTCCTATGACAACCAAATTTCCATTTGCCCTTATTTTAAGCCTGGGTATCGGCTTCCTCTCCTGCTCAGTATCCGATGACGAACAGGGTATCAAAGTTGAGATCTGTAACAATGGCATTGACGATGATTCCGATGGTCAGATAGATTGTGATGACGGTGATTGTGTTGAAGATAATGCCTGTATACAATTGGGCTCAGATTACCGCCTGAAAGACAATATTTCTGTGCTCCGATACGGACTCTCGGAGGCCTTACAACTGCATGCCAAGACATACACCTACAAAGCTGACGATTCTGCAGAAAAGCGGATGGGCTTTATGGCGCAGGATGTGCAAGCAATTATGCCAGAATTGGTCAGCGTAGACAAATCCGACCAGCACCTGAAACTAAAATACATGGATCTGGTGCCGGTATTGGTCAATGCCATCAAAGAACAGCAACAAATTATAGCATCCCATCAGCAACAAATAGAGCTGCTGAAGTGTGCACTTGAAAACCAGGGGCAATCCAAATAAGTCGTCTGCCCATTCCCTGTACTTTCCGAAATTTTCCCTGCCTTCCGAAAGTACAGGTTATATTTGGAAGCCGGCCCATCAATATTCTTCTAAATCCCGTGCTGCTTGTACTTGTCTAAGGAGATTAAGTGAAAGTTATTTGCAATGCTATTTGCAAAACATCGAGCCCAAATATTTTTTTGTTTCTACGTGATGTAAAATTAATCCTCAGCGGTCATCATTTCCGGTTCAGAAGTCAAAATGGAAAGTAACCTGCCAATAAATTCCTCTTCCATAGCCACATTCTTCCGCAGGTTCCACTCCTGCAAAATTACCCCAATGATATTTTCGTTCGGCAAAATCAGAAGGTGTTGTCCCCCTTTGCCTCGAGCCGCATATACTGGCTGCTCTTTATGGTTGAGCAGCCACCAGCTGTAGCCATACCCTACTTCCTGGTAACAATCTCTATTGCGAAAAGCTTTGCTATCAGGGGTATAATTGGTGAAGCTCTTTTCCACCCAGGCAGCATCCAGAAGCTGTAAACCATTTATCTTCCCCTGATGGAGGTACAGTTCACCAAATCTGGCCAGGTCTCTTGCCGTAAACCAGGTTTCATCTCCACCTGCATAGTATCCATCCACCTTCCGCCAGAAAGCACATTGTATGCCGAGCGGTTTAAACAGCTGTTCCTCCGCAAACTCCCTAGTGTTCTTACCGGTTGACCTGGTAAGGATGGCAGAAAGTAGCATCTGCGAACCAGTGAAGTATTTAAACTCCTGTCCTATCTTAGGCTCAGAAACTTTTTCGTGAAGGATCACCTGCTCTACATTCTGAGGCCCATCCCAGCCGGTAAACCCAGCCCGCATGGTCAGTAAATGGTCTATGGTTAATTTATCCTTGTGAAGATCCTTTAGCTGCCGCTGGTATTCCGGAAAGAAGGGCATGACTAACTCATGCTCGGATCGGAGATAACCCTGCTGGATAGCAATACCTGTCAGTGCCGAAAGGATACTCTTGGTGATAGAGTGAACATTGAAGGCGCTGTACCGGGTAGCCCCTTTCTGGTATTTTTCCACTATTATCTTACCATCTTTGATGATGATCAGCCCCCTTAGTCTCTCCCAGCTTTCAATGTCATCGAGATACTGTTCCATGTCCGACCGATTCAATCCAACACTTTCAGGCCTTTCTGCCAGCCATTTGTTGTACGGTTCATGGCTGACTTCAAAGGACTGTGACTGGCTGAAGGGGAGCGAGAGATTGAGCGGATGCCATTCCAGGAAATAATTAATACTGTTTACCGCAATCAATAAGGTGGCTGAAGCTGCCAGACCGAGTAACAATTTCCTTCGGCGGTGTTTTTTCCAAATAGCAGTAGTCAAGGTGATCAGCAGGATCAGCAACGCCAACACGTATTCAATGGCGTTTGGATACGGCAAATAAAAGAAGTCATCTTTAATTTTGTAGGAGACACCTACCGATAGCACCGTTAGCAGCAGGAAAAAGATGTAAAGGATTTTCATTTAAAGGAGCTGTTAGCAAAACTTCTGCCAGATATAACAATTTAAGCAGGCAGAAAATCATTCACCTGACCGTTCCCGGCCTGGTCCGGAAAATCATGTTTTAAGACCCAGCGGGCTTTTCCGGTTCCGGCAGCCGACCAAATCACAATCCGTGCCCACCGGACACCTTAATTACCTGACCCGTGACCCAGGAGGCTTTGTCTGAAGTCAAAAACAATACCGTGTCGGCAATATCCTGCGGGGTACCGATCCTTGCTATCGGGATATCGGGTAAAACACGCTGTATCAACTCAGGATTCATCCATCCGGTTTGCGTTGGCCCCGGAGCGATCGCATTTACAGTAATGCCCAGGTATCCCAGTTCCATCGCAATGGAACGCGTGAATGCTTCAACTGCAGCTTTGCTTGAACCGTAGGCAAGCTGTCCGGACATGATCTGCGCGGTATCTGTGCTGAAGTTGACGATCCGTCCGTACTGGGCATCTGTGTGCAGGGGTTTGTATGTACCGACACCCATAGAAGTTTCCTGTATGTCCCGAAACCCGGATTCGATCAATTCGCCATATCCCCGTTTGACAAATTCCCGGATCATCATTATTGTGCCTTGTACCGTTGTCTCATAAGTGGATTTTATATCATCCAACCGTATATTGAATATGCTGTCCTGGACAGGGTATCCGGCGGCATTATTGATCAGGATATTTACCTTACCCAGTTTGGCTTCGATCTTGTCAAAAATTACCGGAATATTCTCTGCGACGGAAATGTCCGACTCGATGGCCAGATAATCACGTGTATGGGAGGATATGGAATGTTCCACTTCCGAACAGTCCATTGACAGGGCTTTGAAATAGGAATCCACACAATCGCCTTTCGCCGATGCTTCATCGTAGTCAAAACTCATCCTTTTATAGACCATTGCCACTTTTGCCCCTTGCTTTGCATAGGACAAGACCATTGCAGCCCCCATCCCTTTGGGGTTGTTTGTACCGGTGATCAGCACTACTTTATCTTTCAATCCATAAGCTACCATAATGGCGGTCTCGTTTATTTTCGCGTTTGAATTATCCACCAATGCTGCGGAGCTGGCCGAATTGGAGCGAATCACTGTCCCTCATATCCAAGGCTATTCAAGAGAAAAAAACATTCAATTTCCGGCTGTTCAACCTGTATTATCCCGAGACAAAGTGGTGGGTTCACTATTTGTTTTTTCAAATTCATAGTCTCTCTCCACTTTCGCTATTCTTGTTTTATAAATTTTATACCAGTCCGTTCTTCCTTTCTTTTGAGCAATGATATGGTCGGAGTGTTGCTTCCACTTGTTAATCGACTCAAGGTCCTTCCAGTAAGACACCGTAATTCCAAGATGATTTCGTGCACTTTCTACACCAAAAAATCCTTCCTGCCTGCTGGCCAATTCCATCATTAAATCTGCCATTTCAGCATAGCCTTCATTTTCATCCGTTCTCAAAGCGCTAAAGATGACCGCATAATAGGGAGGATCAGGAGTATTGGCTATCATATCAATATCTGGCTTTATTGTTCTTCAATTATTGATGCTCCCTTTGATCGGTCGCCCGAGGTCCATTCCCATTTTTCGTGCAATCGGATTTTCCCATTTGCAAGGATTTCGGGTTTCGATGTGCATTGTCCGGTCAACAATTGATTCTTTTTGTTTACCTGATGATAACGCATATCAATATTTCCTTTTTCGTCCACCAGACCAATCAACTGTCCTTTTACGATTTCCCCACCTGAATACTCCGATGAAAGTACCTTGCCAACTTGTTTGTAGTGAAAGACGGTTTGGTTTGAAACTTCACCATTTTCAGCGCTACTTATTGGAACGAAAGTCTTGTTATTGTAATTTATCATTGTTTTTTATTAAAAAGGCACAACGGTCCAGGCTTTGCTGCGGTGGGCACTGTTGGAGCCGTTTTCACGAGACTGTCCCGAACTTTATCCAATGTACCAAATATTATTTATTCGTTTGGTGCCGATTGCACTCAAGCCATGGTTAGGGTGCGTTTTCCCTTATTCTATGGTAAAGGATACTTTCTTACCCAAACCAATTTCAAGAATCCTGTACAATGTAGATAGCTGAATATCACTTTTCCCATTTTCAATTCTTGAAATAAAGCTCTTTTTTGTTCCGGTTTTAAGTGCCAGTTGTTCCTGGGTCATGTTCGAAAGTCTTCTTTCTTCCTTAATAAGCTCCCCTATCGCAAAAGCTTTCGCCTTAGCCTCGAATGCCATTCGTTGATCTGTTCCCTGTGCCCCATATCTTTTTTCCAAATGTTCCTCAAAGGTTGTCACATGCTTTTTATCTAAACTTTCCATCTTATCAGGGGTTTTGCTTTTCATTAAAGTATTCTGCTCTTAGTCTTAAAGCTTTTTCAATTTCTTTTCTAGGTGTCTTTTGGCTCTTTTTCTGAAAACCATTGAAGAGCACTACCAAATTACCGTCATCAAAACAGCAAAATATTCGGTAAATATCGCTGCTGAATTCCACCCTGATTTCATAGAGGCCATCGGTTCCCTTCATATGTTGAAAGAATTTTATCGGAATCCTCTCCAATATCATCACCATATACAGTACCTGGTCCATTTTATCCTGGACCTTGATCGGCAGCTTATCGAAGAATTCAGAGAAATGGTTCCTGTAAAAAATCAGGGATCTCTTCTTGTTCATTTCGTAAAGTTAACGAATAATGGTACAAAAATATCGGGAATCATTCAATTTTTTTGCTCTTTGAATATTTAAACAAATGCTCCCTAACATCCATATACAGCTACCTTTTCAGTCAGGATGCGTTTATTCGGACTATGCACGCTACCTGAACCCCTTGTTTACGCTCAACAAATTAATCATTTCGGTCAATATCCGGGTCTATGGCCTGCTTTTTTTTTAACCATGAAGCTCGTCCGGATACAGACCTATTGCATAAGTATATAAAATTCCAGTGCCGCGCTCAGCAAGCAACCTGCCCCATCTGCCGAAACTATCCTTGTCGGTAATGAATTAAGCTGCCGAAAAATGACAAGCCGGATTTACTCCGGACGGATATCATTGGCAGAAGTGGCATACAGGCCGATCAGGTTGCCGGTAAAGCCTCCGGCCACATTGGTAGAAAGGATATCCCCGGATACCGTTCCGCCCAGATTCACGAATGCTCCTCCCGGCAGGGCATAGCTGAAGCGGTACGCATCCCCCTCTGCACTTACCCGGAGCCGCAGGGGTCCGTTTACCTGCACTACCTCACTGCCGATCACTTTAGACTCACCATCCTCTGTTCGTTCCAACACCAGCCGGTAGTCGCTGCCTGCCCGGGTCAGCCCGAAAACATAATGGAATTTTTCACTCTGCAGGCAGGTAATTCCCGCCAGTTCCGTTTCGGAAGCGGGCAGGTAATCCATATGGGTGGTGAAGGTAAAATTTTTGTGTTGTTGCCGGTAAAACAGGGAAGCTACCGGAGCCTGCTCTTTGGTGGTCGCCGGAAAAGGATTGATCTTCAGTCCTTCCTCCGTGAACAAAATAAAATCTTCCCGGGGGCCCCTCAATCCTATCCAGCGGTAGTCCAGTGGATCTGAACCGAAAGTTTCCGTGTAGGTGAAATTGCCATTGGGGAAAAATCCTTCCTGCCCGGTCCTGTTTTGCACCCCTTCCGGCAGGCTGAGTTTAGGCTGCATGGGGATCAGCCCGTTTTCGAATACCGGAAACTCCCCGGACCAGTCCACCGGCAGGATAAAGGTCTCGCGGCCGGTATTCACCCGATCTTTCTCATTGGGACGGATACCCAGAAACACCCCGTAATATTGTCCTTCCGGGGTTTGTACCAGGTCCGCATGCCCGGCCCAGTCCACCTTGTTTTTACGGTCTTTGGCAAGGTAGCGCTGCGAAAGGATGGGATTTCCGGGCGCAGGCAGGTAAGGTCCCCTGGGATGATCACTCACAAAAATCACCTCGCTGTGCCAGTCGCCGGTACCACCCTCTGCGCACATCAGGTAATAGCGACCATCCTTCTTGTAGATATGGGGCGCCTCTATCCAGATGGGTTGCTGACTGATGTCCACTCCCCCGTCCACAATTACCTTGTCGGTACCCGCAATTACCTGATCCGCCTCAATATCGTAATCCCATATCTTGATGACCCGGTGCCCTTCGTAGAGCGCTTCTTCGGGAGCATCATTGTGTACCACATAGGCTTTGCCGTCTTCGTCAAAAAACAAGGCCGGATCGATCCCGCTGAAGTTCAATTTGACCGGATCAGACCATCCCTGTTTGGGATCGCGGGTCTTCACCACCATATTGCCAACGCCACCTGCAAACTGGGTAGTGATCATATAAAAGGTGTCGTTATTTTGATTGTACAGGATGTCCGGAGCAAAAATGCCCGCACTGATCCCTGCCCTGCTGACCTTCAACTGGGATTTCCGGTCCAGCACATGGCCGATTTGGGTCCAGTTGACCAGGTCCCTGGAATGAAACAGGGGTACACCCGGGAACATGGCAAAAGATGAGGCCACCAGGTAATAATCCTCTCCCTTCCTGGTGATGGATGGATCAGGAAAACATCCCTGTAAAATGGGATTGTAAAACTCCCCTTCTGCCAGGGGGTTCTCCTTGTAAACAACATCATTTCCCTGATAGATTACTTGGGAAAAAAGCGGGGCATTTTCCTGCCGGCCCAGGGTATGAACTGTGGAAAACAGATGAAGCGTACAGATGATGAGAAGAATGGTGGAAAGTTTTTTCATGCCTGAGCAAAGGTTTTGGTCAATGGGTTTGATTAGAAGCTACAGCAGCCTGGACAAGGTGAAGCTCCACGAACTATTGCACAGTGAGCCTACCAGGTAGAAGTTGCTTATATGCCATAGGAGCTCTCATACCGAAAGGCCCGCTGCTAAGTCCACGCACCGAATTAAACTTCCGGCGCTTTCAAATATAAAATGTATTGCATACACATAATAGCCCGGAGGCATTTTTTTTCCCGGAAAGTACCTTGCCGGGAATCAGCCTGGCGGCCGGGCAAGGAAGGATAGTTGGACAGCATCACCTTTCACTACCGGACGGCAAGCCTTTTTCTCAGAAAAGAGTTCAAACCCTACAAATGCAACTTGAAGCCTCCGTTGATGACAAAACCATCCACGGGTGCATAAATATCCCTAAACTGCGGATCGCTGATCGAACCGGTGTAAATGGTATCAAAAGCGGTCTGCCGTGTATCCAGAAAGTTTTCAAAGTTCAGGAAAACAGAAAAATGATCGGCAAACTTTCTTTCCGACATCAGCCCCAGGATCCAGTAGGGTTGTCCGGTCTGCCCGTCATTCAGAAGCTGCCGGCTGAAATAGTAGGCTTCCAGCCCGATCCAGAATTCCTCATGTTTTTCATACATCAGCACATTGTTGAGCCGGTGTCGGGCCACCAGCGGATAGGGCTCACTGTCGCCTCCCCGCCGCTCATCTACATCCGAAAAGGTATAGCCGGTAAAAAGCTTCCAGTCCCGGTAATTCCACTTTAAATTAAGCTCCATCCCCTGAGTCCTTATCCTCCCCTCGGGCTGCCGAAACTCAAATGCCGATCCCGCAGCAACCAACATGAGCGGATCCTGTATCCGGGTATGGAAGAAAAGGGTGTTGGTATTCAGGGTCAGTTCCTCACTTAGGGCGATTTTATAGTTGACATCCAGATTTGCTCCGGAAGAACGTTCTGCATCAAACAGGGAGGGATCAATGGGCCGAACGTTCCGAAACGAAATCCGCTCTGCCTCTTCTGAAAACACCGTAGGTGATTTATACCCCAGGCCTCCACCAAGCCGGAAGGTAAGGTGCTCGGACGGTTCTACCATGAGGGACAGGCGGGGCAAAGGAAAAAGCCCGTAGTCTTGCTGATAATCCAACCTGAACCCGGTCTCCAGGGTCCATTTTTGAGCCGGATTCCAAATATTCTGAACAAATGCACCCAGGGTATTCAGTTGGTAATCCAGGGGCTCGGAAAAGGCTCCCTGGGTCTGGTCAAAATTCTCCGTCCATAGATTGGTTCCCAAAGACCACTCAGCGCTTTCGCTTTGGGTCCGAAAGTTCAATTCGGAAAATGAGGAAAATTGCCGGCCTGCAAACCGATAATCCCTGAGGGATATCTTCCTGTTAAAAAAGTTAAGGCTGTTCTTTAACTCCAGGACCTTGCCATCGCCCCAGTCCTGCTCATAACGCAGTTGGGTTGAAAACCGGTCGGTTTGGTTGCGTTCAAAATAGGGGTCCTTGACAGGTTCATCCCTGATATAGGCCAGATTGCCGCCCAGGCGATCCTCATTGGTCCAGTTCAAACCTAGCATCAATTCGCTGTCCTCATCAGGGTTCCAAAACACTCTAGGATTGATACTGATCCGGTCAAATTCCGGTATGGCCGTCAGGCCCACCGTGGAGGGATCATAAGCATTCCCTTTGTTGTAGGAGACAAAAACGGTAGTGCCCAGATTTTCACTTTTCCCGGAATAAAACCCACTGGCATCCAGCCCCAAAGCGGATGTTCCGTTGACCATCAGATCAAGCCCTCCATCTTCCTGTGGGCGCTTTGAAATCAGGTTGACTAATCCTGCAATGGCACCTCCCCCGTAGAGGGTGGAAGCCGAGCCTTTGATTACCTCCACCTGTGCCAGGTCCAAAGGTGGGATCTGCATCAGGCTAAGGCCCCCGGAATAGCCTGCATAAAGCGGCAGTCCATCCCGCAGAAGCTGGGTATATTTTCCGTCCAACCCCTGAATCCGGATACTGGAATTGTAGCTGGTGGCGGAGGTTTGCTGGGTCTGTATTCCGGTACTTTCGTTGAGCAGCATGCGGATATCTCCCGGCTTCATGTTGCCTTTCTCAGCGAGCTCCTCCCCGGCGATGACTTCCACCCGTGTTGGGTTATCGGCAATCAGCGTGCTGGAGCGGGTAGACTGCACCACGATTGCCTCCATTTCATCTTCTTCGGGATGAAGGTTGACCTGTTCCGGCTGTTCCTGGCTCAGCGGAAAGGTACGCGCAAAATTTTCAGAACGATAGCCCAGGAATCTTATTTCAATGGTATAAGTGCCGGCAGGAACCGCCACAAAGCGGACCTCCCCCTTTGTATCGGCTACAGCAGCCAGATTGGTATCGGTAAACTGAACGGTAGCACCGGGCAGCGGCTCTCCGGACTCCTCATCCACAATGCGCAAACGGTACTCGGATGTTGTTTGGGTATAGGCCATTCGACTGATACATACACATAGTATCAGCCCAAATAAATATTTCATTTTTCTGGAAAGTTGTAGGTGAATAAAAAAAGGTTCTGCGTCTGCAGATCAGGCAAGCTGAAGGAAATGCCGGGGTGGTTTCAGGGGAAGCGGTAGTATTCCCCTTGGAAGTCCGGGGGTAATTTCAAAAACAAAAGTTGGTACGGCACCAACAGTGAACTCCAAAACGAGGGGATAGGTTTTAGGGGAAATACATCCCGTACAGGTTCCGCAGGTATAAAAGGGGGAACATGGCAATTCATCTGTACAGCCTTCCTCATTGGAATAAGACACATCCGTACAAGCTTCCCCCTCGTAGGCGCAATGGTGCACTGCCTCACAGCAAGGTACCACCGAAAGCCAGGCGACCAAAATAACCAGTAGAAATACCCCTGTTCTCACGTTGCGAAGGTAATCAATAAAGTCTTTTTGGTCGAACCTTTTCAGGTGCAATTTTATCCATTCAACTAAATCCCGATCTACCGCAGGAAAGAGCAGCCCCAACCCGGATCCTGCTCAGGAGAAGGCTGCTCAAAAATTAATTAGGTCTTATGCCCTATTTTTTATAGCTTTGATGCCGATATATATATCACCGACTACTGGTATGCAAGCAAATGGCCTTCAGAGCGGCCGTTCTTCTTTTCGATACTGAAGATGGCAGGCTCAGGTTCGGGCTGTAATTGCCCCAATAGGTCGGGCTGCCCATCGGCGCAAACTGTAAACAATGAAAACAATTGAAGCAATAGACCTGCTGGTGATCGCAGGATACCTGCTGGGAATCGTAGGCATCGGATTATTTTCCGTCTGGAAGAAGAAGCAAAGCAGCGAGGGTTATTTCCTGGCTGGAAAATCCCTTTCCTGGGCCGTAATCGGGGCTTCCCTTTTTGCCTCCAATATTTCTACTGTTCACCTGGTGGGGCTGGCCGAGTCCGGCTTTACCGATGGCATTGTTTGGGGTAATTTCGAGTGGTTTTCCGGTATTGAACTCATCATACTGGCCTTCGTATTCATTCCATTCTACTTGAGAACCAAAATCACCACTCTACCCCAGTTTCTTGAAAAACGGTATGATTCCCGCTCCCGCGTGGTATTGGCGATATTCAGCATTCTTGCCGCTCTTTTCATGCACATTGGCGTGAGCCTGTATGCCGGAGCGGTGGTGTTTGAAAATGTATTTGGTCTGAGTATTCCGGTCTCTATTGTGATCATTGCACTGGCCACCGGCGTTTACACCATCGTCGGGGGCCTTACATCCGTGGTGATCACGGAGGCCGTTCAGACCCTGGTACTGATTGCCGGTTCGTTTGCCATTACCCTGCTGGCGATTTTTCGCCTGCCGGAAATGGGCATTACTTCCTATGCGGAGCTAAAGGCAATGGTGGACCCGGACCGCCTTAAAATAGTGAGTTTCGACAACAGTCAGAAAGGCTTTTCATTTTCTGACATGCTGTTTGGCCACCTGATCCTGGGGCTTTGGTATTGGTGTACCGATCAGACCATAGTGCAGCGGGTTTTGGGTGCCAGATCGGAAAAGCAGGCAAAATTGGGAGCTTTATTCGCCGGATTTCTGAAAATCCTGCCTGTTTTCATCATGGTCGTTCCGGGAATACTGGCTTTTGCCTTGTTCCGGGAGGAAATTGGCGCAGATACCAAAAGTGTCTTGCCTGTTATGATCAGTAACCTGATGCCTGTAGGACTGAAAGGACTCATGGTGGCAGCACTGCTGGCAGCGGTAATGAGCAGTGTGGCTGCAGCCATCAATAGCTGCTCCACGCTTATTGTTTTCGACGTTTTTGACAAGTTGAAACCTGATCTGAACGATAGAAAAAAGGTTTTTACCGGAAGGATAACCGGCGCGGTGGTTCTGGTTGCGGCGGTGATCTGGTCACCGTTTCTCGGAAACCTGGGAGCCCTATTCGAACTGATCAACCAGATGTTTTCCATATTCGCCCCGTCTATTGTAGCGGTATTCCTTTTGGGTATATTGTCGTCCAGAGGGACTGCAAATGCCGCATTTTACACATTATTGCTGGGCAGCTTATTTGCCGCCGCAGTGTTTATTGTAGAAAAGTACCTGACCATAGGCGGGATTGAAAACTTTGTCTCTGCTGGTTTGGGCATCAACTGGCTACAGCAGACTGCGCTGTTTTTCCTGTTTTCTGTCCTCCTGTATGTAATTATTTCCTATACAGACCAAAGGGAACAAACCATCTTCCCGGGTTTCTACCTGAGTGTTGGAAGTTCCTCCCGGCTGGTCAACTGGCTTGCAGCCTTCCTGCTGTGTACCATGCTGGTATTATACTGGATTTTCTATTGACACCACTATGTACGGAACAAAAAAAGAAAAAATGTTTGAAAGGATGCGCTTCAACCAAAGTCCTTCAATTCCCGAAAACCCATGCCCCATCATGCTTATCGGAGCCGGAGGCATCGTACGGGATGCCCATTTGCCTGCTTACGCCAAGGCGGCTTTACCGGTAGCCGGTGTCTATGATCTGGATGCCGAAAAAGCGAAAACATTGGCAGCACAGTTTACCATGACGCAGGGCGCCTTTGATACGCTGGACCAGCTAATCGCAAAGGCCCGGGAGATTTCGGCTGTATTTGATCTGGCGGTTCCCGCTGATCAGATTCCGCAGATTTTAGAGCAATTGCCGGAGAAATCCGCAGTGCTGATACAGAAGCCCATGGGTGAAAACCTGAAGGAGGCAGAAGAAATCCTGCGGCTCTGCCGCAAAAGGTCACTGATCGCAGCGGTCAATTTTCAACTCCGGCATGCCCCGTTTATCGTGGCTGCCGGGGAGCTGATCCGGCAGGGAATTATCGGACAAGTCTTCGATGTGGAATTTAAAGTATGTGTCCATACCCCCTGGGAATTGTGGGAATTCCTGAAAACCAAACCCAGACTGGAGATCCTTTACCACAGCATCCACTACCTGGACACGATAAGGAGCCTTTTGGGTAATCCGAAAAGGGTATTTGCCCGCACCATCAGACACCCGAATAATGCCGATCTGGCCGCCACCAGAAGTACTATTGTGCTCGATTATGACGAGCTCACACAGGCGCGTGTCCTTACCCACCACGGACACGATTTCGGATCCAGGCACCAGGAGTCATATCTTAAAATAGAGGGAACCCAGGGGGCCATTCGCATACAGATCGGGGTTTCCTTCGATTATCCAAAAGGCAGGCCTTCCCGGCTGGAATATTACAGCAAAAAACACAGCAAGAAGGGATGGCAGGAGCTTCCGCTTGACGGAGACTGGTTTCCGGACGCCTTCATTGGTCCGATGGCAAGCCTTCAAAACCACCTGAAAAACCCTTCGGCACCCTTACCCACCGATGTGGCTGATGCCTTGCAGACCATGCGCCTGGTAGAAAAATTGTACGAATCAAACGAACTGGGAGGCCTGGCCTTCGAAGAGCAAAAAACTTAAAAAAACAGGGTTCGCAATCCGTGCAGGTAAGTACCCCAAAGGTTTGCGGCGAATACGAAACCATACACCTATGAAGAAATCTATCCTAATTCAGTCGGGACAGTCCCGGGATATCCACTTTGCCCTGGAAAATGGCGCCGGATCTGACGCAGTGCACTCTACTCCCGTTTACGCCTATGCAGTGTGCAGCCTGCAGACAGACAGCCAGCTCGAAGGAGTGGGTCTTGCACTTACCCTGGGTGCCGGCAACAAGTTGGTTTGCGATGCCATCGACTACCTGGTACAGCATATTGAGGGCAAGGAAATCAACGAGCTCATGGCCGACTTTGGTACCACCTACAAAAAGATGGCGGACGATCCCAACCTCCGCTGGCTCGGACCCCACAAGGGCGTGGTCCACCTGGCCCTGGCGTCGGTGGTAAACGCCTGTTTTGACCTTTGGGCAAAATCCAGGTGCCAGCCCCTATGGCAGTTGCTGATAGAACTTTCACCCGAAGAGTTGGTCAACACAATGGATTTTTCCTATTTCGAGGATATCCTGCCAAGAGAGGAAGCCATTACACTGATAAAATCACAGGCAGCGGGAAGAGAAAGCAGGTTAGGCATCCTCAAAGACGGCTACCCCGGCTACGACACCTCTATCGGCTGGTTCAATTATACAGATGAGCAGGTGACCAGAAATATAAAAAAATCGATCGACCAGGGCTTTACTGCCCTCAAGTTAAAGGTTGGCTCCCGGAATGCCACGCGGGATATTCGCCGGGCCGAACTCGTCCGCAAGGCTGCAGGTCCGGATGCCACCATCATGCTGGATGCCAACCAGCAATGGAACCTTCCGAAAGCCATGGCTACCTGCAGGCAGCTCCTGGCCATAGATCCCTTCTGGATAGAAGAACCTACCCATCCTGACGATATTCAGGCGCATGTCAGCCTGGCAAAAGAAGTTTCCATCCCCATCGCACTGGGAGAGCATGTCCCGAATAAAATCATGTTCAAAAACTTTATCCAGTCCGGCTGTATGAGTTACAATCAGGTGGATGCCGTCCGGGTAGGCGGAGTTTCCGAGTTTTTGCTGATCAGCCTGCTGTCCAGAAAGTACAACGTTCCCATAGTGCCTCATGTCGGCGATATGGGGCAGATCCACCAGCACCTGGTACTCTTCAACCACATCTCCCTGGGCCACCCGGCAATACTTCTGGAACATATTCCCCATTTAAAGGACTATTTTAAATTTCCTGCTCAGGTGATGGACGGAAAATACATCACACCCGGAGAGCCGGGCTTAAGTGCAGATTTCAAGGAATTTGTATTGGAAAAAAAGGTCCTTTCCCAATGATTTTCCAAGAGACAGTCCGGCCTGGAGATTTTAAAAAAAATTAATTTATCAAACATTAGGTCTTTTGTCCTAATTTGTCTATTATTGGGGCGATTGCCCTAAAAACAAAAACTGCAAATACCTGTTGGTCTGTTTTTTAGGTCAGCGTACACGCTGCATTTGGAGCCAATCACTACGATACATTTCGGGTTTGGAATACCTCCATTTGCACCAATGAAAGCAAAGGTTCCGGAATTACGGGCAAGAAAACCTGCCGTCCGGAGAACAGCTCTGACCAGGCTCTGAACTGACACGATTCAATTACCCATAAACCCAATGCGATGGCAGAAACAGAACAGAATACTACCTAATACCCCGGGAGACTACCCGGTTGGGCGCAGGTAAGACATCATTGGTACCCTGAAAAAACAGACCTGATGGCCGGGCGTTCTGCATTCAATTATTATAAACCTAACAGACAAAATTATGCTGGTAAAATTACTACGAAAAGGCCGGAAAATGGCCTTTTATTTCACCTATGGGCTGGCTGTCCAGCTACTGCTGCTACAGGCTGCAGCAGCGGGCGGGGTCAGCGAAAAAGGCAACAGGGAGGCGGTTTCACCGACACTCCTCAGTAATCTGATGGAAGATATCCTGATAGAAGGGAAAGTGGTGGATGAAGAAGGCAACCCTATCCCGGGTGCTGCGATCCTAATAAAAGGCACCACTTCCGGTACCTCGACGGATATCGACGGTAACTTTTCGCTGGACGTACCCGACGGTTCGGTCCTCGTGGTTTCGTTTTTGGGCTTTATTACCCAGGAAATTGAGGTAGGAAACCAGACTGATCTGGAAATCACGCTGGTAGAAGACGTCGCCCAGATGGACGAAGTAGTGGTGGTGGGCTTTGGCACGCAGAAGAAATCACACCTAACCGCGGCGGTGGAGCAAATAGGCAGTGACCTGATAGAAAACCGGCCCATCAACCGATTATCAGAAGCACTTCAGGGTGCGGTGGCTGGTTTGTACGTGACCCCGGTAAACGGCGGGCCTGCGCAGGAGTCAAATTTCAACATCCGGGGCTACACCGGATTCGGCCAGAAAGGAGGGCCGCTGGTTTTGGTAGATGGAATTGAGCGTACGATGAGTGATGTCAATCCAAACGATGTAGAATCGGTTACCGTCCTGAAAGATGCTGCTGCTTCTGCCATTTACGGATCAAGAGCGCCATCAGGCGTAATTCTTATCACGACCAAATCCGGATCCAAAGGAGAGAAGATGCAGGTCAACTACAGCGGGAGTTACCGAATCGGCTCGCCTATAGGCATGCCTGAATGGTCCAATTCCTGGGAGTATGCCGAAAAAATAAACGAGCAATACCGAAATTCCCTCCAGGCACCTATCTATACGGAAGAGGCCATACAGCGCATGAGGGATCATGGCGCCGGCCTGATTCCTAACAATATCGTCACCGGAAATGGCACCTATGGCGCACATTGGGATATGAATGGTAACAGCAACTGGTTCGACATCATGTACAAAAGCATCATCCCCAGTCAGCAGCACAATGCCAGCGTCTCGGGAGGAAGCAATAATACAGGCTATTACGTAGGTCTTGGATATAACGAGTCCATGGGTATTATCAAAGGTTCAGACGATCAGTTGAACCGATACAATGCCTTACTGAAAGTAAACTCGGATGTCACAGATTGGCTGACACTCCGGATGAGTATGAACTACGTCAGGACAGACGAACAAGCGCCAAACTACAGAGGTGGCGGACCGAATTATGGAGATATCTGGCAAAATGCCTCTGCATCACTTCCGAACTGGAATGATTTGAACCCCAATGGCAGCCCCTCCTTTTTGAGTAGCGGTCCATCGCTTCGTGGGGAAGGCGGAACACAAAACAACGAGAGGAATGAAACCACCCTTTCCGGTGGATTCACTGTGAAGCCCTTCAAGGATTTTAGTATTCGTGGCAACTACTACTGGAGAAACCTTACCTCGCACCTGGAGCGAAATACCTTTGTGATCCTGGTAGAGGAAGCCGACGGCAGCATACGCAATTCGGCCCGCTCCGCACAGCAAAGCAGTGTCCTTCGGCAAATGAATTTCACCAACTACCACACGGCTGATATCGTGGCCGATTACGACACGCAAATCGGTCGTCATTCCATCAATGCTTTGGTGGGCTACCAGGAGGAATACAACAATTTCGCCCGCCTTGCAGGCGTCGGCAGGGACCTGTATACCAATTCGGTACCGAGTATCAGTACCACTTACAACCCGAATCCAACAGTAAATGACCAGCTGACCCACTGGGCTACCCAGGGTGTGTTCGGACGTATGGCATACAATTATGCAGAAAAATACTTTATCGAATTCAATGGACGATACGATGCCCATTCAAAATTCCCCGCAGCAATCCGCTGGTCCTTTTTTCCATCTGTATCCGGTGCATGGAACATTGCTGAAGAAAACTTCTGGTCTGTCAATGAGATAAATGCGTTCAAAATCCGGGCTGCCTACACCTCTTCCGGTGACCCTGGAAGCGGCAATTACCTCTACCTACCCACCATGGGCACAGGCATTGGCGTTGGGGATGTCCTGCTCGGTGGGGTAAAACCAAACATGGTATTTATGCCGCCACTTGTCAGTTCCGATCTGACCTGGTCTTCACCCCAGACCCTGGGATTCGGACTCGATGTAGTGGCCATAGAAAACCGGCTGGAGCTGACCTACGACTGGTACCAGCGAACCATATACAATCAACCTGGTCCTGCCAGAATTTTGCCGGAAACGATAGGCACCGGCCTGCCCAGTGTAAACAATGCGGTAAGTGAAACCAGGGGCTGGGAATTTTCCATGAAATGGAGAAACACCGGTAGGATTGCCGGAAGACCCTTTAACTATTCCGTACGTTTTAACATCGCAGATTACATCGGCTATGTGGTCGAGTATGATGAAAATCCGAACGGCCAGAGAAACATCTGGACTCCGGGACAGGTATTCGGACAGATCTGGATGTACGAGTCAAATGGGGTAGCCCAGGACATATCCGATGTAGAAGCAAACGTTCCCCAGGGAGGCGGATGGTACTATCCGGGAGATTTGATGATGAAGGACCGAAACGGTGATGGACAGATCAATGCCGGAGAAGGCGGCAGGTGGTATGCCAGAGGCGACCAGTACATGGCCGGATACAACTACGGAAGATACCGCTACGGGATGAACCTGCAGGCCAACTGGAACGGCATCGACCTTTCGGTCACCTTTACCGGTGTACCCAAGTGGATTACCTTTACGAACAACTTCCATGTCATTCCTGCAGGAATCAATATCTGGAATTCCAAATGGTTTACCCGCCACCAGGAGCTGGGCACCTGGTCTCCTGATACACCGGACAATTATTTCCCCAGACATTCCTTCAAAACCTACGGAGCAAACGATCAATACGTGGAAAACCTGGCCCATTTGAGGGTTCAGAATCTTCGGCTGGGCTACAACCTGCCTCAGTCGCTTCTTGAAAGAATTAAACTAAGGAAGGTATATATCTATTCAAGTGCCGAAAACCTGGGAATGATCTATTATAAGTCCAACTTCAGGTACGAACCTGAAATCATGTCCAGATATGGAGGAAACGGATATCCTCCACAGCGGCAGATCTCTTTTGGTGTAAACGTGGGTATTTGATTTAAATTAGTGAACTATGAAATTTAATCTGAAATATATAAGGACATTGATGCTGTTAATCACAATGTCATTTTATGGCTGCGTTGAGGATTTCCTGGAAAGGTATCCCCTGGACGCGATGACGGATGCAACATACTTTACCTCTGCCAATGACCTGAAGGTAATGGCAAATGGGTTTTACAGACTCTTTCCGAGATATCATTTCCAAAGCCAGGGAAACGGCCCCCTAAACAATAACCTGGATGCCAACACCGACATACAGGTGGGCACAGGACCCTCGGGTTTTTTGTTCCAGCGTGGCGCATCCGGTCAGGCCCCTCCGACGGACGGATCCTGGAACGGTAATTTTACCTGGATACGCCAGGTCAATTACATGATCAACAATGCCAGGCGCGTAGATGTCAGCGTGGAATCAAACCAATATACCGGAGAGGCTTACTTCTTCCGCGCCTGGGTTTACCTGAATATGCTGGAGCGATATGGTGATGTACCGATATATACCGAGGTGCTTGATACGGACAGTGAGGCATTGTACCGGGAAAGGGATTCCAGATACGATGTGGCAAAATTTATTATTCAGGATCTGGATTCAGCCATTGCCAATATGGGTTGGAAAAATTCAACCTTTGTGACCCCCGGACGGGTCACCAAGGAAGCTGCCCTTGTCATGAAAGCACGTGCAGCTTTATTTGAAGGCACCTGGGAGCGGTATCACGGAGCGAAGAACACGCCTTTTGCGGTAACCGGACAAGATGGTACCGAGTTTTTGCAAATGGTGGAACCCACCATTCAGCAATTGATCGACTATCAGGGATCAAATATCTTCAGGGCAGGCGGTCCGTTCAATGAAGCGTACAACCAGCTATTCTCCCAGCAGGACGCGGCCTCATCGGCCGGCGTATTTTTGTACCGAATCTACGATGTAAATGAAATCGTGGGCCATAATTTCTACGATCTGGTAGTGGACAACGCTCAGGCCCTCACCTGGAAACTGGTCAACAGCTACCTGGACAAAGAGGGTGTTCCACAGGAATTGTCATCGCTGCCGATTGACTATACCCGTCTGAATAGTCTGGGCGAAAATCTGGACCCACGGTTCAGACAGTCTGTATGGACCCCGGACAGGGGGCCTCAGCAGCAAATCCCCGGCTATGGGACGACCCCTACCCCCCTGCCATTGCGGTATCCGCAGTTAAACAATGTGTTTTCCGCCAATTATACTTCAACCGGACTGAGAAGGTGGAAGGGAGCCATTATGGACAACAACGAATGGCGAAATGGATCAACCGACGAAGTACTGATACGTTATGCAGAAGGACTGTTGGCGCTGGCAGAAGCAAAAGCGATCTTAGGAACCATCAATCAGGGAGATCTGGATAAAACGGTCAACTTGCTGCGGGAACGGGTAGGTATGGCACCCATGTCGCTTGCTGAGATTAATTCCTGGCCGATATCTTATGCCATAGAGAATGGCTTTGAGCCTTCCGAATCTAATATTGTCAATGAAATCCGCAGGGAACGTCTGGTGGAACTTGCTTTTGAAGGACATCGGCAAAACGACCTGAAAAGGTGGGCTGTTTTCCATCACGTGATCAACGACTGGAAACCAAAAGGCGCCCATTTCCAGGAGTTTGCAGACTATTACAATGATCCTTCCACTTTGGCGGCAGATGGGATCAATCCTGATAACACTGGGATCTGGGCACTTACCCAGGGCGAGGATTATGAGACCTTCAGTGACGGATACATCAATCCATTTTTCAGAAATCCCGATTTCCAGGAAAACGGAGAAGGTTACTTCATAGAACCAGGCCGCGTTTACCTGGCTCCGATACCCAGAAATGAAATTGAGGTATATGCGGATGCCGGATATGAATTGACACAAAATCCCGGCTGGTTTTAATCAAGATTCACTGTTAAAAAAAGATACCATGAAAAAACATTCGCTTATAGCATACATATTGGTGTTTGCCGGAATTATTTCTTCCTGCGAACCCAGGATAGATTTTGATGAGGGGCAGTGGGGAGACACGGCCTTTATCACCAATGTAAACGTCTTTACCTTACAAGCTGCCGACCACGAACTTCAGGAATTTTATGAGAGTGGAGAATTGACTCCGGCACGAAGAAGACTGATCATCTCCGTCGGAAATGCGGTGATTGAAGAGGAAAATTTTACGGCTACCGTAACCGTACCGGCATCAGCCGACCTCACCCGGGCGGGTATCATCATCAATCACCAAAGTATGCGGGTAGAGCCTGTGGGTGATACACCGGCGGCGGGAATCATCACTGATTTATCTGAAGCAAACTTTTTGTACAAACTTATCTCCGCTGATGGAACCACCCACGATTGGCTGATACGAATCGTGCAGGAGGAACAATAATCGTAAGAAAACCGGGTCAAAGTATCCGGTGTGAAAAAATTGCAAGCAGTCAGGTTTCGCCTGACTGCTTGTTTTTCGATCACGCTATCTATCTGTACCAACCAGGTGCTCTCTTCTTAAAAAAGACGTGTGCTATGTCAATTTGTTGAATCGGATTGTAATGATTATGAAAACGTTGACATTTTCCCAGCTTTTTTTGCTATGCCCTTTACTGCTATCAGCACAGGGCAATATTTATCTTTATTGCAGGGAAAGACTGGTCGATGCGATCAACGATGATGCCGGTGACAGCATCAAATTTGAGCGTTCTCAATTATTGATGAAAGAAGGAAAGCCCGGCTAGCTGTATCTCGCTTCCGGATACCACTGGTTTGGCGGAGAAGCACCCGTCAGCTATATCTATAAATACAGGCAAGGCCAATGATAAATAGGTGATTTTGAAATACCTTTAAGCATATTGATTCAGGACTTCAAAAAAATAGTTAATAATGAAAAATATTTGCTGCAAATGTCTGCTACTGCCATTGCTACTTTGGACCCATTCAAGCATTGCCCAAAATGCAGCCGACTATCTCAATCACGTCGAATTTACATTTACCGATGTAGCTGGCATTGGCTATGAAAAAGGGCTGACGCGCAGAGATCCCAGTGATGTGATCAAAGTGGGGCAAACCCATTATGTGTATTACACCAAAATTCCCGATGCCCAACCAGAATATTGGGGAGCTGGCTATTGGGGTGCCAGTGTATGGTGTGCCAAATCGGAGGACGATGGCTATTCCTGGACAGAAGTTGGGCAAATGCTGGATGTGGGAGCAGCAGCTCAATGGGATTCTCAGGCAGTTTTCACGCCAAACATCCTGTATGCCGGGGGTAAATATTACCTCTACTACACCGGAGTAAAACCCACCCCCGGAAATGCAGAAGGAGAATTTGAGAACAATAACATCAGTGATATTACTGCAATCGGGGTAGCAGTAGCCGATTCCCCTGAAGGACCCTTTAAAAGGGTTGACCAGACTCCCATTTTACAAGTAAGCGTGGAGCCGGAAAAATTCGACAGCTACCGGGTAGACGATGCATCGCTACTTTACCGAAATGGTCTGTATTGGCTGTATTACAAGGGCCGGTCTCTGCTAGGAGGACAGGGTGGTCCCGCACACACCGCCATGGGTGTGGCATACGCAAAAAATCCGGAAGGTCCCTATACCAAATATGGAAATGAAATTCTTGATAGGAGTCACGAGGTATTGATATGGCCACATGGAACGGGCGTTGCCGCCTTTGCGTCCTTATCGGAAACCTTTGAATATGCTCCTGACGGGATCGATTTCATGTCCAATAAACTGAATGCGAAAGTAGATGAACGCGCCGTCGCGCCGGGTGCTTTTCGCCCCGACCTCACCAACAAAGCAATTGTGGGAGAGGGGTTAAGATGGGGCATATCCATGGTTCCAAACAAACATGAATGCTACCTGGTACGATTTGAATTAAGTTCGAAATAAAAAGAAAGCGTGCCAGGCGATATACCTGCCCATGGGTACCGAAGCAGCTGGCTGACTTTGCCTGAGCCCATGATTCCAATCATTAAATTTATCCAATCGAATGAAAGAAAATTTTAGACTATTTTTGATGGCCTGCCTGATGTTAGATTGTGTTGACTGTTGGGCCCAATCAGAAGTCCCCATTCCTACCCAGGCTCAGCTGGACTGGCAAAATGCCGAACTCGTGGCCGTTTTCCATTATGATCTGCATGTATTTGACGGGAAGGATTACAACCAGGCAAAAAACCGGATCACCCCTATACCCGATTACAACATATTCAATCCCACAAAGCTCGACACGGACCAATGGATCAAAGCGGCAAAAGATGCCGGGTTTAAGATGGCCATCCTCACGGCAACACATGAAACCGGATTTGCCCTGTACCAAAGTGAGATCAATCCCTACTCTCTGAAAGCAGTAGAATGGAGAGACGGGAAAGGAGATATTGTACGTGACTTTGTAAAATCCTGTCGCAAGTACGGCATTGCTCCGGGCATTTATGTCGGTATCCGTTGGAATTCTTTTTTCGGCGTGCATGATTTCAAGGTAAACGGAGATAACGAATTTGCTGCCAACCGGCAGGCATACTACAATAAAATGTGTGAGGGAATGGTGGAAGAGCTCACTTCCCGATACGGTGAGCTGGCCATCATTTGGTTTGATGGCGGAGCCCATGGTCCCGAAAAGGGTGGACCGGACGTGCTTTCAATATTTGAGAAAAACCAGCCCAATGGTATTTTCTACCACAATACCCAACGGGCTGACATCCGCTGGGGAGGTAGCGAAAGTGGTACGGTCCCCTACCCCAGTTGGGGTACGTTTCCCTTTCCTTTCTCGCATGCTGCCAATCAGGAAGTGGTTCTTAAAAATAATTTTCAGTTGCTCAAGGAAGGTGATCCCAACGGCAAGTATTATATGCCAGCCATGAGTGATGCCCCACTGCGAGGATACAATGGCGGGCACGAATGGTTTTGGGAACCGGACGATGAAAAACACATCTTCCCTCTGGAGCAGCTCATGGACATGTATTACCGAAGCGTGGGACACAATACCTCATTGATTTTAGGTTTGACACCAAATCCGGACGGCCTGTTGCCAGAGGCTGATGTGAAGCGTCTGCAGGAGTGGGGAAAGGAAATAAAGCGGCGCTTTGACCAGCCCCTGGCCCAAACATCCGGTAAGGGCAAGAAGCTCAGCCTGAAACTAAAGGAAAGGACCAGGATAAATCATATTGTATTGGAGGAAGAGATCTCCCATGGAGAGAGGGTAAGGGAATTTATGGTAGAAGGAAAAACCGAAAATGGCTGGCAAACCATTTTTGAGGGTTCGGTAATCGGACACAAGTTCATTCATCAGTTTGAGGAAATGGAGGTAAAGGCGGTCCGGCTTACCATTCCAAAATCAACAGGAGAGGCGCAAATAAAAAATATAGCATTACATTATAATTAATGATCAGAGCCATGAACAGCCTTACATCCTACTTGTCTTCCATTATTCTTTCCGCTACGGTACTGTTACTGATCGCTGCCTTCAGTGGCAATAAGGCTGAAAAAATAAAAGTTGCCTGTGTGGGAGATAGCATCACCTATGGTGCCAGACTTGAAAACCCGGAAAGGGACTCCTACCCCGCAAAGCTGCAATCACTCCTTGGCGATACCTATGCTGTAGAAAATTTTGGGGTTGGAGGCATGACACTTATCAGAAAAGGCATTCCTACGGTGTGGAATGAATTGGCGAAAATCAAAGCATCCGGGCCGGATATCGTTGTGATTAGCCTGGGCACCAACGATACCTGTGGATTTGGTTCCTGTGGGGATAGGAAGTGCTGGGAGTACAAGGACGAGTTCGAAAAGGATTACCGCGACCTGATCGAAGAACTTTCCAGACTTCCCTCCAATCCGCAAATATTCATTTGCGCACCCAGTCCCATGGTATTGGAAACTCCGGATTTAAATGCTGAGCGAATAGCCGGGCTTAAAGTCCGAAAGCCGCGACTCCAGGAACTTATCTCCATGGTGAAAAAGGTCGCACGTGAGAAAAACGTACATTTTATTGACCTTAACGAACCACTGGACCATCGGCCCGAACTTTTTACTGTAAGCGATGGAGTACACCCGAATAAAGCCGGTTACGCAGCCATCGCTGCTTTGGTGGGCAATCAAATCAAAACACACAGAAAGTAATTCCAATAAAACATTTCAATATGCCTCAAAAAAAATCATCACTGTTCAGCTTATTTGCAGTCCTTGGTGTATTTATCGCCCCCTGTATGAATACTGCAGCCCGGCAGGAAATACCCCTCCCCACAGCCGCTCAATTGCAGTGGCAGCAGGCAGAACTGGCGGCGTTGGTATGCTGGGACCTGCACGTATTTGACGGAGAGTTCTATATCCAGTCCCAGGCCCGAATTACCCCGGTCTCTGATTACAACACATTCAATCCGCAGCAATACGATATGGATCAGTGGATCAGTTCGTTAAAAGCTGCCGGTTTTAAAATTGCCATATTTACCGTCAGTCACGAAACAGGTTTCTTTTTTCACCAAAGCAAGGCCACTCCCTACTCCATGAAAGCTCTGGAATGGCAGGGTGGAAAGGGGGACATTCTCCGCGATTTCAAGGAAGCATGCGAAAAACACGACATCCTTCCGGCAGTATATATCGGAACCCGCTGGAATGCCTTTTACGGCGTATACGACTTTAAAGTCCAGGGAGAAAATGAATTTGCCCGTAACCGGCAGCAGCACTATAACAGGATGATCGAAGAAATCCTCACCGAAATTTTCACCAATTACGGCGACTGGGCAATGGTCTGGTTTGACGGAGGAGCACATGGTCCCGAACAGGGAGGTCCGGACGTGCTGTCAGTATTTGAAAAATACCAGCCAAATGCCATTTTCTACCATAACCTGCAGCGCGCAGACATACGCTGGGGCGGCAGTGAGACAGGAACCGTACCTTATCCAAGTTGGGGTACATTTTCCTATCCGGCAATAGGTGCCGGAGAAAGTGCCCGCAAGGAGATCGGTGCAAATAATTTCCAACTCCTGAAGACCGGTGATCCAAACGGTAGCTATTACATGCCCGCCATGAGCGATGCGCCGCTCAGAGGGCATGGGGGACACGACTGGTTTTGGGAACCGGATCGCGCCCATACGCTCTATCCGCTGGAAAATCTGATCGACATGTATTACAGATCCGTCGGACACAATACCACATTGATTCTCGGCGTGACACCCAATCCGGAGGGACGGCTGCCTGAACCGGATGTGAAAAGACTAAAAGCATTTGGAGAGGAGATCTCGAGGAGATTTTCTGATCCTCTTGCCAGCGTTTCGGGAACAGGAAACACCATTCCTCTGGTTTTGAATGAGTTACAAAATATCGATCAGATTGTCATTCAAGAGGACATCTCCAAAGGAGAAAGGATCCGGGAATTCGAGCTGGAGGCCGAAATCAACGGAAAGTGGACCAGCATTTACAAGGGTATTGCTATAGGCCACAAACATATCGTGAAAATCGATCCGGTACATACCAGAAAAATTCGCTTTGTAGCCCTTTCTGCAGTCGGTGAACCTCAGCTAAAAAACCTGTCCGTTTACAAACCGCTAAAATGAAACGAAACTTTGCTCAGTTTTTCATTTCCTTCTTCCTGTTGCCCTTTCTGATTCAGGCACAGGGCATGGAGGAAAAACCCCCAAACATCCTGTTTATCCTGGTAGACGACCTGGGCTATCAGGACCTGGGGTTTACCGGCAGCCGCTTTTATGGAACACCCCACATCGATCAACTTGCCTCGGAGGGAATGGTCTTTACCAATGCCTATGCGGCCAGCCCGATTTGTTCGCCCTCCAGAGCGGCCATCATGACAGGAAAATATCCTGCCAGGTTGAATCTGACAGATTATATACCCGGCAATCGCCACCATGGACCTCATCCGCATCAGAAACTGGCTTCCCACCCTTTCAAGCTTTTTCTGGATCCAAAGGAAACCACTATGGCAGAAGCTTTCAGGTCGGAAGGCTATGCTACCTTTTTTGCAGGAAAATGGCACCTTGGGGAAAGCGAGATACATTATCCGGAAAACCACGGCTTTGAGGTAAATGTAGGGGGCAACCATACCGGTCATCCGGCAGGAGGTTATTTTTCTCCCTATAACAATCCTCAACTACCGGACGGTCTCGAAGGAGAATACCTCACCGACCGGCTGACAACCGAAACCATAAGCTTCATTTCCGAAAAGCGGGATGCACCCTTCTTTGCTTTCCTTTTCTTCTACACGGTACATTTACCACTTCAGGGGAAAGCGGAGAAAGTAAAAAAATATGAGGAAAAACGCCGCAGTATGGAATATGATGAACCGGCATTTGTCCGGCAAAACGGAACCTATTATAAAAACCACCAAGACAATCCCGACTACGCGGCCATGGTGGAGAGTCTGGACGAAAATATCGGCCGTCTGCTTCAGGCTCTTGCCAAAAGCGGTCAGGACAAAAACACCCTTCTCGTCTTTACTTCAGATAACGGAGGCATGGCCAGTAGCAACATAGCGGAACAAATACCTACCTCGAATGCACCCCTGCGGACCGGTAAAGGGTACCTGTATGAAGGTGGAATCCGGGTACCACTCATATTCCACCTGCCCGGAACGATACCTGAAGGGAGCAGTTGCGATGTACCGGTAACGGGAACTGACCTATACCCAACCTTGCTTGAAATGGCGGGTTTGCCCCTACTCCACAAACAGCACCGGGACGGGCACAGTCTAATGCCCTTGATAGGCGGCAAAAACATGAAAAGGCGACCTTTGTTTTGGTACTATCCCCATTACAGTGGCGGGCTTGGCGGCCGCCCTTCTGCTTCTGTCAGGGAAGGGAATTACAAGCTCATTTATTTTTTTGAATCTAAAAAAAGTGAATTGTATGACCTGCTCAAAGACAGAGAGGAAAACTCAGATATAAGTGACGCTTTACCCAAAACAGCAGGGAGATTGTCTAAAAAACTAAACCAATGGATAAAGGATATGCAGGTCAAATTACCATTCCCTAATCCCTCCTATCAACCCGAAGTGAAATGATGATGAAAGATTGCAAAAACTATTGTCTTGCCCTTTTTGGCATAATAGCCACAGCTGCCTGCAGCCTTAAAGAACAGCAGGAACCGGTCCCATACTACATGGCACGCAGTTTTCCGGACCTTGCCCTTACCTGGGATGAAGGTATTCCTCTCGGCAATGCCATGCTTGGCGCACTTGTCTGGCAAAAGGATGGAAAACTGAGGCTCTCTCTGGATCGCGCAGATCTTTGGGATCTGCGCAGCATGGAGAACCTTAACTTTGAAAAATACGACTTTGACTGGGTAGTAAACCGATGGAACTCCAATGAGTATGGAGAGGTACAAAGACAATTTGACCTCCCCTATGACACCCTTGCCGGACCCTCCAAAATTCCCGGTGCTGCTCTTGAATTTGATATTGCTGCCCTGGGTGAAGTGGAAAAAGTAAAATTGGATTTAAAGAAAGCCATTTGCACGGTCAAATGGAAAAGCGGAGTAATATTGCGGACTTTTGTCCATGCTACAGAGCCTGTTGGCTGGTACCAATTTGAAAACCTGAAAACGCCTATTTCACCCACAATCGTACCTCCTCCCTATGTTGGAGGGAGCGATGCAGGAGTAGACAACCCTGTTACTGGTCAGGACCTGCGAAGACTGGGCTACCCGGCCGGAGCACTCTCCCGGGGTGACAATAACATGACCTACGAGCAGGAAGGTTGGGATGGCTTCCGGTTTGAGGTAAATACGAGGTGGACAGAGACAGCCAATCAACTGCAGGGATCCTGGAGCATCAGCTCTGCTAAGAATGGCCGGGAAGATAATGCCAAAGCAACCCAGGTTACAACAACCGCACTTGAAAAGGGAATGGAAAATTACCAGAACAGCCATTTGAACTGGTGGGAGGATTTTTGGAGCCAATCCGCCATCCTACTGCCCGACAGCCTTTTGCAGAATCAGTATTACATGGAAATGTATAAGCTTGGAGCCGCTGCCAGACAAGGTGCCCCTCCCATCTCCCTGCAAAGTGTCTGGACGGCAGACAACGGAAAATTACCCCCCTGGAAGGGTGATTTCCACCACGACCTCAACACCCAATTGAGCTATTGGCCTACTTATACCGGAAACCACCTGGCACTGGAACAAGGCTTTATTGACTGGCTCAATCAACACAAACCTACTTTTAAAAAATATACCAGCGCATATTTTGAAACTGAAGGATTGAACGTTCCGGGAGTCACCACCCTGGAGGGAGATCCTATGGGAGGCTGGATACAATATGCCTTCGGTCCTACTGTAAGCGCATGGCTGGGGCATCATTTTTACCTGCATTGGAGGTATTCTATGGATCGGGAATTTCTGGAAAATGAGGCCTATCCCTGGATCCGGGAAGTAGCCATCTTTCTGGATGAAATTTCCATAATGGATGCAAACGGAAACAGAAAACTACCCCTTTCTTCCAGCCCTGAAATTCACAATAATGAGGCCCGGGCCTGGTTTGATCAAATGAGCAATTATGATCTGGCACTGGTGCGCTGGACATTTACCGCAGCAGCCGAACTGGCAAAAGAGCTAGACCTTACAAAGGAGGCGGAAGAATGGGCAAATACCCTGAACGAATGGCCGGAATATGCCATTGACGAAACAGGACTTATGGTCGCTCCCGGCGAGCCCCTGCGGGAATCTCACCGTCATTTTTCGCAAATCATGGCGATACACCCCTTGGGACTTATTGACATCCGGGATGGGGATGCCGACAAAGAAATCATAGAAAACACAATTTCCCATTTAGATGAACTGGGATCCTCTGGATGGACCGGTTATTCTTTTGCCTGGCTGGGTAACCTCAAAGCTAGAGCCGGAGATGGTGAGGGAGCCGCCAAAGCATTGCAGGATTTTGCTTCCTCCTTTGTGTTGCCCAATAGCTTTCATGTAAATGGCGACCAGTCGGGAACCGGCAAGTCCAACTTCACCTATCGTCCGTTTACTTTGGAAGGTAACTTCGCTTTTGCGGCAGGAATTCAGGAAATGCTGATCCAAAGCCATACCGGGCTGGTTCGGTTGTTTCCGGCTATTCCGGCAGACTGGCAGGACATTTCCTTTAGCAGCTTGCGCACCCAGGGTGCATTCCTGGTATCCGCGACCTGGGTAAATGGAAATGTCGACCGGGTAGAAATCACCGCAGAAAAGGGTGGAACCTTGCGGATGGAAAACCCATTTGAAAAAGCTGCATTTACAGCCGGCAAAGCATACCAACTGGACGGTTCGATCATTCAAATCCAGCTCAATGAGGCAGAACAAGTGACGCTCACGCGTCAAAATGAGGCGGATTAAAATGAAATATATCGCCAATTTTCCCGGAATTTTAATACTTTCATTGAGCTTGCTCTCAATGCCTGTGGCAGCCCAAAAGGAATTGGATCTCTTTATCTGGGCCGGCCAGTCGAATGCACAGGGATGGATGGGGGATGCGGCAAATTACCCACAGGAAGGGAAAGAACTGGATGATGCTATTCTCCTAAACTGGACCTTTGTGGATAACGAAAGCTCCAAAGGTGCATGGGTCTCTATGCAGCCTCAGGACGGGAGGTTTCCCAAAGGCCATTTCGGGCCGGAGGTGAGTTTTGCCCGGGAACTCAAAAAAGCAGGCTACAATCCGGCCATATTCAAATATACCAAGGGAGCAACCGGCCTTGCCCGGGACTGGAAAGCACCTGGCGAAGGAGGTATCTACGATCGAATGACCGAGGATCTGAAGTCAGCCATAAAACGACTTGAACAAGATGGCTATCAGGTAACCCTGCGTGGATTTATCTGGATACAGGGTGAAACAGACGCTGCCGAGGAAGATTCGGCCCGCGAATATCAAACCAACCTGAATAAAATGATTCAGGACTTACGCCAAAACCAAGTCAATGAACCCAATCTAAAAATCATTTTGGGCGTAGATGAGCAGCACCCATTTGTCAGAGAACGTCCGGAGGTGGTAGCTGCACAAAAGAAACTAGCGGCTGAGGATTCTACCATCGCATTTACCAGTATGAAGGGACTGCCGAAAGCCGACGCAACGCACCTTACCCCGGAAGGATTGGTGGCCCATGGAAAACGAATTTTTGGTGCCTATGCGTCAGTCTCAGTCAGTGCTGAAAACTACCATCAGCAACGGAAGGGTATTAGAAATAGCCTGATCAGGTTTCAGCGGGAGAAAAAGGCGCGAGTGGCATTCCTGGGCGGATCCATCACCTACAATGGTGGCTGGCGCGACAGCATTTCCAGCTACCTCCAACAACGTTTTCCGCATACGGAATTTGAATTCATTGCCGCGGGAATACCCTCCATGGGATCCACTCCGGCTGCGTTTAGACTGGAACGGGATGTCACCGGCGGGGGCGCTGTGGATTTGCTTTTTGTAGAGGCTGCTGTAAATGATGCAGCAAACGGCAGAAGCAGCGGAGAACAAATACGGGCCATGGAAGGAATAGTCCGGCACATGCGGCAACATCATCCGGCCTCAGATATCATCCTGATGCATTTTGCAGATCCGGGCAAGGTGGATCAATACCGATCCGGACAGCTGCCTGATGTAATCAAAAATCACGAAAAAGTAGCTGCACATTATGAGCTGGGAACAATAAATCTGGCAAAAGAAGTCACTGAACGCATAGATGCGGGTGAGTTTTCCTGGGAAGCGGACTTCAAAGATCTCCATCCCTCTCCCTTCGGACAGGGCGTTTATTTCCAATCCATGAAAGTTTTTCTGGGAAATGCCTGGTCTTCAGCCGTGGATGAAAATGAAAAAATCCAGCTTTACGATTTGCCTGAACCAATTGACCCGGCAAATTACGACAATGGCGTATTGATAGACCCGAAGATGGCAAAGGCGGGACCTGACTGGCAGCTCGTCACCAATTGGAAACCTGAGGATGGTGCTGCCACACGTCCCAATTACGTAAATGTTCCCATGCTTGTTGCCAGCAAAGCGGGTGCTGCACTGGTATTTGACTTTTCCGGAAATGCGGTTGGCATAGCGGTTGCAGCCGGACCTGATGTGGGCATTATCGAATACCGCATTGACAATAAGGGTTGGCAAAAACTGGATCTGTTTACGCGTTGGAGCACGCAATTGCATCTTCCCTGGTACTACACGCTGGCAGCCGGATTGTCGAAGGGAGAGCATGTGCTGGAGCTTCGAACTACGGCGGAAAAAAACATACAGAGTAGCGGGACTGCCTGCAGGATCAGGTATCTTTACATCAACCGGTAGGGTCCTGCGGCTGAGAATCAAAAAAGGAATCTCGGGTTAATGCAAGGCTTTCTTTACTTTTGTAACAATAAACGGATAATTTGCCGGAGGCACTTTCAGGTAGTGAAAATGAAAAAAAGTAATAAAATAAGTACCAAGCAGCGCATTATAGATACTGCCGTAGACCTTTTCAACAAAGATGGGGTTCAAAGCATTACCAGCCGGCATATTGCCAAAGAAATGGGCATCAGCAATGGTAATCTGGATTATCATTTCAGGAATAAAGAAGCCTTGCTCCTGGCCATATACGAACAGATGCGGGCAGAAATGTCTGACTCTTACAGGGCTACCGATACCGTTGGCGGGAGTTTTGAGCAACTTCACCGGCTGTTATTACATCTGGAAGCCTTTCAATACAAGTTTAGGTTTTTTAACCTCGACGTTCTGGAAATTTCCCGGGCCTACCCGCAAATCAACCGCCTTTTAAAACATACGATACAGATCCGAAAAGAACAGATGGCCGATATGCTCAAACAGGCCATTACCGACGGATTTTTCGTACAAGAGACAGAAGAAAACATCAGGCAACTGCTATTGTCGATCCGGATTATCATCACGTTTTGGCTGTCTCATGAAGAACTGACTTCCGATTCAAGCTCGAAAAAACAGAAAAGTAACATGTCCAAACATATCTGGCAATTGCTAAGACCCTACATGACGGAGAGGGGACACCTTTCCTACCAGGCACTGGTGGAGGGTTCAGGGGTGTAGTGTACAGTATTGACCATAAAAGCCTGCCATATACTCAATTGAATGATTGAACCGCGAAAAAATGATTGTTCTCACGCAAAGAAGTGGATAATGGATTATCATTCAGTGCTGACAGGAAAGATTTATTCTCCAGGTCAGTAAAATACATTAGGTATTTGGTCAATGCTGGCCACCTGAAAGTACCCACAACATCTCCTTTTCTCCTTCTCCAAAGGTGATGAGTAATTGATTCTTGTCAATATTAAAATGCGTCATTTGCATCAGTGCACCGTAAAGTTTAGACTCGTAGTCATTTACGTTGGCATGAATTGATGCAATGAAAGTAGTAACGATTCTGCCTCCACTTTGGATTGTATTACCGGAAAGTTGGAAATCCCCGGAAAAGCCATTAACAGGACCGGCACCGGAAAAAATTTGATAGTCCGGCAATTCTTCATTCCTGGAAGCTTCCTCTGTAAAAGTGATCCTTATTCTGCCTGGTGTAACCTTTCCTTCATCATTTATATACAATTCACAGGGCGGATAGTCAATCCATCGTAAGGTTTTGTGTCTAAAGCCCACAAAAGCCCAGGTGTTATATATTTCGTGGTTTCCGGGTTGGATGTAATAAGGAACAGGACACCCAGCATTCTCACCTTCGATACAAGCACCCGATAGTATCAAAAATGTTAAAGTAACCAAGGCTGTCTTGTTATTCATAAGAAGAATTGTTTAACAATACCTATACGAAAAATGATGTGATCTCGTCCCAGGAAACGAAAGACAAATGTAACAAAATAATGCCCTAGCCATTTCCCTTTGGTTGCATTCAGCAATTGAAAAATAAGGGGATTGGATGGGTACTTAGTCAGGAATTCTTGTCCGCATGCGCACATTTTTGTTCGAATTACTTTCGTGAATGAATATCAACATTTCATTTTCAGAACAAATGCGGGGTTTTGGACTGGCATAGTAGTGGAACAAGTAAGCTCTGAAATAAAACGGTAAATTGATCTGAAATGGAGTTTCATTCTGGGGACTAAAGCATTAACATTGGGCATCATGTGGAAAAATTATATTAAAATCGCCTGGAGAAACATCAGCAGGAGCAAGGGATACGCTTTTATAAACATTGCCGGACTGGGGATCGGCATGGCCGCTTCTATCCTTATACTGATATGGGTACAGTTTGAATTTTCCGTTGACCGCTTTCACCAAAATGCAGACAATATCTATGCGGTCTGGAGAAATACCTCCATGCAGGGGGAGGTATTTACCTGGGATTATACTCCGGCTCCTTATGCCCCAGCCATGAAAGCGCAATTTCCCGAGGTGGAAGAGGTGGCCAGGATCACCGAATGGGACCAGCAACTCTTAACCGTGGGTGAAAATAATTTTTACGAAGAGGCCACTTTTACCGATCCCGGATTTTTTGAAATATTTAGTTTCGAAGCCCTGGAAGGCGATCCGGTTGCCGCTTTGACAGAACCTGGAAATATTGTATTGACCGCCTCGGTGGCCAGAAAGCTCTTTGGGGAAAATAATGCCATGGGCCAAAGGGTCACCGTAGCCAAACAACTGGATTTCGAAGTCAAAGCAGTAATCAGGGATTTACCCGAAAACACTGATTTTCCATTTACCGCCTTTTTGCCCTTCAGGAAACTGGAAGCCATGGGCTGGGCGGATGATTTTTGGGGCAATAATTCCTACCGCACCTTTGCCTTGTTAAATGAACATGCTGATCCAGTTTCATTTAACAGGAAGTTTGCTGACTTCACTGCCAACAACTCCGATCTGGAAGACATTTCCGATTTTCTTTTTCCAATTCGTGATCTTCACCTTTATTCCAAATTCGAAAATGGAAAGTCTGTAGGGGGAAAATTCGAAATAATTCGGATGTTTGGCATTGTTTCCGTCATCGTATTGGTTCTTGCTGCCATTAACTTTGTGAATCTGAGCACTGCCCAAAGTGACCAACGGTCCAAAGAAGTGGGGATCCGGAAGATCTCCGGTGCAGGCAAAGGCATGTTGATTGGCCAGTTCCTTGCCGAATCTTTATTCATTGCATTCACTGCCTATTTGCTGGCCATTACTATGGTATCCCTTTCTTTTCCCTGGTTTAAGGATTTGGTGGGCCAGCAATTGCCCAACCCATTTATCCAACCCTACTTTTGGGGGATTTCTGCCGTTTATATTTTTGTAACAGGGATACTGGCAGGTAGCTATCCCGCATTTTTGTTAAGTGCTTACCATCCCGCAGCAGTGTTTAAATCCCAAATGCGAACAAAAAGTAAATTTGGATGGAGGCCTCGTGAGGTTTTGGTAGTTTTCCAGTTTGCTGTTGTGGTCACGCTGATATCCTGTGTGTGGATTGTGCAGGACCAGATGATTTTTGTCCAAAACAGGGATTTGGGGCTGGAAAAAGAGAACCTGATTTTTCATCCGGTAACGCAAAGCATTAGAAAAAACAAGGCGGTATTTCGTCTTGAATTGCTGGCCCTGCCGGAAGTAGCGGAAGTCAGCTACACCTTTTCTCCCCTAACCAATATTTACAGCGACACCGATGGTATGGAGTGGCAAGGCAAGGATCCGGAATACAAGCCCAATATCAGTCGGATGGGAGCAGACGCAAACCTGGTTAAAACAGCCGGAATGGAATTGATCGCTGGAAGGGATATTGATATTTATTCCCATGCCAGTGATAGCCTCTCAGCTATCGTCAATGAAAAAGCGGTTGAGGTGATGGGCTTTGAGGACCCCATTGGTCAGGTGGTCCGCGATGATGCCTATTCCTTTACCATTGTGGGCGTAGTAAAGGATTTTATTGTGGAATCTCCCTTTGATGAGGTGTCTCCGATCATGGTAATGGGGCCGAAGCGCGACCTGAATTTCATCCATATCCGGTTTGCAGAGGCAGCCGATTATTTGAGTGCTCTCGCCAGTGTAGAGACCGTATTCAATAAATTCAATCCCGATTCACCTTTTGAATACCGGTTTGTAGATCAGGAGCATGCCCGCAAATTCATATCCCAGGAACGTACCGCCAGGCTGACAGCACTGTTTACAGGCCTGGCCGGGATAATATCCTGTATGGGGCTTTTTGGATTGGCGACCTATATAGCAGAACGGCGAAAAAAGGAAATCTCTGTCAGGAAAGTATTGGGTGCATCAATTGGCAGCGTGGTGGCCTTGCTCACTTCTGAATTCACCAAACTGGTGCTGATCTCCGTGATCATAGGCATCCCGCTAACCTGGTATTTTATGAGTGATTGGCTGGAGACATTTGCTTACAGGACTACGATTGACTGGTCCTTGTTTGTATGGACCGGTGGCTTGACGCTTTTGATTGCTTTATTGACGGTAAGCACCCAGGCGATCAAAGCAGGGCTGGTCAATCCCGCTGAGACGCTGAAGAGCGAGTAATTGGATGTTATGATAATTTATGATCAGGAAAAATTGATCAGTGATCACATGAGTTTCCGTTCAGCTGATAAATCATATGGTGACCTTAAGATAATCAAACCAAACAAATGAACCACAACGGGAATGGCTATTGAAAAAGGGGATTGGCCAATTTACCAATGACGGATTTAAAACTGATTTCTAAAAGGTATTACCTGGGAAAAATTTGAAAAATAGAAGAACTATATTTTAAATATGCAAAGCGCACTGGCCCGACAAAAAACCGAACCTGTCCTGAAGGTAGTCAGTGGCCGGTCCTGAATTTTCTCAGGGGATGCGCAGGAGGCTTGTGGGAATGAAGGCTTTTTTTATTCCTGGTCAAAAAATCGGGTCAGAAAGCAAAATAAAGACAAAGCACTTCCTAACCAATATTGCTCAATAGGTCAGCAGGACTGTAAATGGGTAAATAGGGAGAGGACAATTTAATAAAACCTTGATCCAGAGTAACGATCGCATTGACTTCGTTCTCAAGCGCAATAAAATAGTGAATGGCATCTTCAATATCCTGCTGTTCTGATTTCAGGGCATTCAGAACATTTTTTTTATTGCCATCCAAAAGCTGAAATTTCAAAATAACCATCTCCAAAATCTCTTTTGCTACTGCTACCCCTTTTGCCTTCGTTAAATAATAAGCACAAATTTGAAGTATGGTTACGGTTACATAGCCCTCAACCTTTTTATTGTCAATCAGCATAAATATCTTTTCTATCGTTTCAGGCTGCAAATTTCGCTCAAGAAAAAAATCCAAAAGAACATTGGCATCAAACAGGATTTTGCTCATTGCTTTCTTTGTTTTTTGCTTTGTAGTATTCCTCATTAAAATCAAAATCCTTGGGATAATCCACCTTGGATTTAGGCAGGGTTTTCACATACTCCAACAAGGACTTATCTTCGTGAAGTATGGTTGGCCGATTCAATAATTCTTCAAAGTGCGCTTCCACTATTTGGGATAGACTGGTTTGCTTGAGATCTGCATATTTTTTCATTTTTTGGATCAGATCATTGTTTACAGTGAGGTTTAGTCGATTCTTCATAATACAAATACCTATTATGCGTATAATGTTAATAAATACGTATAAAAAAGTCAATAAGTTTATTGGATTGCTTAGAAAGTGCTTTGGTTTCTTTAATTTTAGTTTGGCACCAACCATCCTCCTCGGTTATGTGAAGGGGACTGCTCGAAATGAAAAACCTGATATTTTTCCGCCAATTTGCCCGTCTACGGACACTTTTGTCCGTTTGGGAAATCAAAGGATCATTGAATGGGGCTTTTATGCACTTTCAGCTGGATTATCAATGGCATAGAAGTGGAATAAATAGTAATGGAATCCGATAAATCCCGGCTGAAAAAACTCCCTTAGAAAAAAAGGCTATTCCTTTTTTCCTATTTTTAACTGATTTCGAATGCAAAAAGGCAGAAATAAGGAATTTTGGCCAATCCAAGGTAAAGGAAAAGACCTGTAACAGGGTGTTGCGAGAAGCCAGATTTAATCATGTTGGATTTGTGGAGAAATGGGTGCAGCTGAAAATTTATGCCTGAGTTAGTCTTCAATCATATTTACTATTAGCATGTTAAAAAATTACTTGAAAATCGCCTTTCGCTACCTCTGGCAAACCAAAATTAGTGCCCTCATTCATATAGGCGGGCTAGCTGTAGCCATGGCCGCTGCTGTACTTATTCTTCTCTGGAGCCAAAATGAGCTACGCTTTGACACCTATCATCCGGAGGCAGACCGTATATATTTGCGGGCAGATATTGACACCATCAAGTCGGAATACCCATTTAATGGTTTTTCGTCTTACCCAATTTCCGAGGCCATTCAGCAAGCTATCCCTGAGATAGAACAAATAACAACGGCAGGCACCGGCCTGAGCAGAAAAGTTGTAGAAATTAATGGCCTATCATTCAAAGAATCGAATGGGCTGATCGTGGGCAAGGACTGGATAGACATGTTTGACTATAAGGTTTACCAGGGAAGCCTGGATTACTTTTTCAATCATCCCCGTACGGTTATCCTCACCCGGTCCAAATCCGCCCAATATTTTGGAGACCTGCCCCCATTACAGCAGACCCTCTATATCGATTCCATTCCCTATTCCATTGCTGCAATTATCGAGGATATCCCGGCAAATTCTTCTTTCCAGCAGGATGTCCTGGTATCCAATTCCATTTACAAGGAAAAAAAAGAGGGTCTTGTAAACACTGCATCGTGGGGCATCTACACACAACTTTTGTTTGTAAAATTACACCATGGAGCGTCCCTTGCGGAAGCAGAGAAAAAAATATCAAAAATCATAGCTGACAACAGGCCTCCATGGATGGCAGATTCGCCAAGGCGTACGAAATTGGTCGCATTGAAAGATTTACATTTTGAGACAGGCCTTCTGGATCAGATCATTCCGCATGGAAACACCCTCAATCTTTGGGTCTTTTCAATTCTTGCTGTTCTACTGCTTGCGGTAGGCAGTGTCAATTTTGTCAACCTGTCCATTGCCCGGATTGGTAGCCGGATAAAGGAAATCGGGATCCGGAAAACAGTGGGTGCCTCTAAACATCACTTATTTATTCAGGCGATGGTGGAAACCTTTCTCTCTATCAGCATGGCTACATGGCTCACCTTATTACTGGTTTTCTTGTTGCTTCCTGAATTCAATGCATTTGTAGAAAGAAATCTTGTGCTCAGCCTGATGGACCATCATGTATTGTTGTTGATTTTCGGAGTAGTTGCGTTGGTTTTTATCATGACCGGCCTCTATCCGGCAATGGTCCTGGCTAAATTGAAACCCATAGGCTTGTTAAAAAACCAGTTTTTGACAGGGATCAGCCGGCAGCATTTCCGAAAGGGACTGGTAACCGGCCAACTTGTATTTACTCTTGTGATGTTCATAGGATTCGTTACTGTCCATCATCAATTTACCTTCATACAACAGCAAACTGATCATTACCAAAAGGAACAGGTATTCAGACTTCATGTACCCTTGCCCTTAGGGTTCGGGTTTGGTGACCTTGAGGCAAAGGAACGCCACAGGAGTCGGGTCAATAGTATTAAAGCCAGATTACTGGCAAATGGTGCCATCCGGACTGTTTCCCAGGTCAATGGAACGTCCATCCTGGATGACAAAAGGAAACAGCCTGTTGAGATTTCCTGGTCCGGGTATCCAAAACAACGAGAACCAACTGATGTGGTCATGGTCTGGGCGGATGAAGATTATGCCGCCTTGGCCAGGCTGACCCTGATTTCGGGTCGCTGGTTTGAAGCGGGAAATACCGCAGACATGAACAATCTCATTGTTAATGAAACAGCCATCAAAAAATTTGGGCTTCGGGAACCTGTGGTAGGTACCTCATTTACTACCATGTCATATCGAACAGGGTCGGAAGAAACCGGAAGAATAATAGGGGTGGTCAAAGACTATCACCACAAAAGCCTTCATGAAAAAATCGATCCCATGGTGTTTTCTCTTGATCCATATGGAGCCTCCTCCTATTTGGTGGAGATTAATGCAGGTGCTGCACCTCAGGCCCTTGACCATGCCAAAAAAGTTTGGAAGGAATTTACGCCTGAGCATCCTTTCACATTTACATTCCTGGACGAAGAATTCAACCGCTTGTACAAAGATGACCGCAAAGCTATGACCCTGAGCCTGGTATTTGGCGGACTGAGTATGCTGCTTTCCTGTCTGGGACTGCTTGGAATGATCGCTGTATCCATACAGCAACGTACCAAGGAAATCGGAGTTCGCAAAGTAATGGGTGCCAATGTTACCGGTATCATGGCACTCCTCAGCAGGGATTTGTTAAAATTGATTTTGATCGCTTTTGCCATAGCCAGTCCAATTGCCTGGTATGGTATGCAGCGTTGGCTGGAAAACTTTGCCTACCGCATTGATATGGACTGGAGGATATTTGCCGGGGCGGCAGTGATAACGGTACTGATCGCAGTTCTTACCGTAAGCTCCCAAACCCTGAAAGCCGCGCTTAAAAACCCTGTTGAGTCCTTACGCACCGAGTAGCTGTGTAAGGACGATATGCGGACCTGGTCAGGGTTGAGTCAGCCCGAACTGAGTGAAGAGAGTCAAAAAAATTTAATGTCACTAAATTTGGGTCAAAAAATCTCTGGGAAGTAAAACAGGAAGAGAAGGTGAAGCATGCATATAATCTTTGGTATTTCTGGTGATGAAATAATCCGCGCCGGAATGAAGTGCCGTATAATATTGAAGTGCATCTTCTTTGTCCCTGAATCGCGATGACAAAGCTTCCATCAAAACAGGTTTACCAGCAATAACGATATTACAGGCGCCCATAAAATGCAGTAGTCTTGGAGACGCTTCGGGTAATTTATAGATGTCATATGACAGATAAATAAGGTTTGCTACACTACTTTCAGCAATTTGAAGTGCCAGTTGATCTTTAGCTGCCAATTCAAGCAGTTTAGCTGCATCTGCGAAATGGGGATCTCTTTTTGAAATAATATCAAAAGCCACATACGTATCCAGAAATACATTAGGCAAACTTCCTTTTAACATGCGATTTAATTAATATTTTATCATCTTTCGTTGATATACTGCCAGAGTTTTCAAGCAGTTGAAGCAATCGCTCTGCTGCCCTTTGTTGCTCAGTCTTTATTTCGTAGGATCCCTCTTCTTCAAAAATCTCCTCAAACATCCGGGAAAGAGAAATCCCCCGACTTTTGGCTCTCCTTTTTGCTGCATCTATGATGCTTTTGTTTACGGTTAAAGTCAATTTCGTTTTCATAGTTACTAGATATATACGTGTAAATGTAAATATACGTATTTTTGTGTAGCTGTTGAAATTCCGGATTTTAAAGTTCCAAAATTGAATCTTGTTCGGGGCAGGAGGAGTGATCAGGGGACCTGAATGAGATAGTAACAGATTACTTGGTTGAGGGTTACGAATAATTCGTGTCATTTTGCATCATCTTTCATGTTAATATTCAATTGATTATATTTAGGTATGGAAAAAAAGGACAGCAAATCTCTGCTTAAAGAACCAGTTTCGAGCTACGGGAACTATACCTATGCGGATTACCTGACCTGGGATATGGAGGAGATGGTCGAACTGATCAAAGGAAAAGTTTTCAAAAAAGCCGCTGCAGCTCCAAAGAGAATTCATCAAAGTTTGGCTGGAACCCTTTATACGGAATTTCATCTGTTTTTGAAAGGTAAAAAATGCCAGGCCTATATTGCTCCCTTTGATGTCCGGCTTCCGGTAAATTCAAAAAAAGACGATAAAATTTTCACGGTTGTACAGCCGGATATCTGTGTGGTATGTGATATGGAAAAGCTGGACGACAGGGGTTGCATCGGTGCCCCTGACCTGGTGGTGGAAGTCCTTTCACCAGGCAACAAACAGCTGGAACTCCAAAATAAGTACGAGGTTTATGAAGAAGCCGGAGTAAAAGAATATTGGTTGATGGATCCGGAAGGACAGACCCTCCTGATATACAGGTTGATTCAGGGCCACTATCAGCCAACTCGCTTAATGACTTCAGGGGATACCGCAAAATCCCTGGCTATCGTGGGATTTGAATTGGATTTGGAAGTATTTTTTGCTGAAATCAATTGATTTTTTCCTTTTGACATGCTGAACTTGCCAATAAATCTCCAATATTGTAAGAAAAAAATCTCAAGTAGCATTAAATCCGCTGGCCCAAGCACCTGCAGAAATCTGTTTAATTTGTAAATTAGGGAGTGAATCGCTGATTTTTCTATGTCCAGGCTACTGAAATCTTCCTATTATTTCCCTTTACTAATCACCATCGATGACAGGGAACCGCCTGCACTGGAAGAGGTATTTTGTAAAATGGGAAACATGATTATCCATAGGCAACGTCTGGAGGCAGGTGACTATCTTCTTGACAGCGATTTACTGGTGGAAAGGAAAACCATTCCGGATTTTTGTACCTCCATAAAAGACGGTAGATTGTTCCAACAGGTAAAAAAACTGTCTATGGGCAAAGTGCCTGCCTGTATGATTTTGGAGGGAAGGAAAAGGGATTTTAAGCAAACCGACTTTTTGTCCCAGGCCATTCAAGGTATTTTGCTATCCCTCTCCTTGTCTTTCCGAATCCCGGTATTGAGAACCAAAAATTATCAGGAGTCAGCAGCCGTTATATTGCAGTGCTTCAAACAACTTACCAAAGACAAGCTGGAGGAACAGCGGTTTTACCCACGCCCCATACCTTTTAAACGGAAGAGACAGGTTTTGCTTAAACAACGAATCCATATTCTGGAAGGCTTTCCGGGGATAGGCGTTGATCGGGCAGAAAGGCTGCTGATGAAATTCGGCAATCTTTATGGGGTGTTTATGGCAGGGAATGAGGAACTCCTGAAGGTGCCGGGCCTGGGGAAAAAGACGGTCGAGCGCTTTATGGAAATTTTGAAAAAATAAAAAGAGGCGATGGGATTTATTAGCCAGTTCAATTGCTCTTTTATCTTAACTTCGCGTATTGATTCCAAACTTTTATATTAAATTTGCGATTTAATTCGCAATATTTATGATTAATAGAGAAATTGCTATCAAGATATCGCAGCGTCTTGGTGATAATAAGGCTATTATATTGCTAGGTCCAAGGCAGGTCGGAAAGAGTACCTTATTGAGAGAAATATCAAAAGACTTGGCAGCTCCAATCACTTGGTGGAACGGAGATGATGCCGACATACGTGGTCTTTTGGAGTCACCAACGTCCAGCCTTCTCCGCTCGTTACTGGGTAAAACACGTACTCTGGTGATTGATGAAGCACAGCGTGTTTCCAATATTGGATTGACAATCAAGCTAATTGTAGATCAGTTGCCCCACATAAAAGTGATTGCGACCGGCTCCTCATCATTTGAATTGGCAAAGCACCTCAATGAGCCCTTGACAGGACGAAAGTGGGAATTCCATCTTTTTCCTTTTTCATTTGATGAATTGGGGCACCACCATGGCTTACTGGAAGAGAAACGTCTGCTTACTATCCGCTTGGTTTATGGTTGCTATCCAGAAATTGTTAACTATCCTGGCGAGGAGGAAATCAGGCTAAAACAGTTGACCGACAGTTACCTTTATAAAGATATTCTAACCTTGGATCGCATACAAAAACCGGAGAAAATGGAAAAGCTGGTACAGGCTTTGGCTTTTCAGGTGGGAAGCGAAGTATCTTATCATGAACTTGGCCAGCTCACCGGGTTAGACAACCAAACAACTGAAAAATACATCCATCTTCTCGAAAAGGCATTCATTGTTTTCAGGTTAGGTTCACTCAGCCGTAACCTTCGCAACGAATTAAAAAAGAGCCGCAAATTTTACTTTTATGACAACGGTATTCGCAATGCGGTAATCAACCAATTCAGCCCTGCAAACTTGCGACAGGATATTGGTGAATTGTGGGAAAATTACATCATTAGCGAACGGGTCAAATTGTTAGCTTATCGTCAGGCAAATTTTAACCAGTATTTCTGGAGAACCCACGCCCAGCAAGAAATTGATTATATCGAAGAACGAAATGCCAGAATGAAAGCTTATGAATTCAAATGGAACCCAAAAGCGAAAAAGAACTTCTCCAAATCCTTTCTGAATGCTTATCCAGCAACGGAGACAGCGGTTATCACACCTGATAACTATGTACAATTTTTGACGGAACTTTAAATGCGGGTTTAACCTTCCGGAAATGCCTCGTTTCTCACCTGAACCCCCATTTGCTCCAATGCTTTTTTTAGTTTTAACCAGGTCTTGGTTTTTAGCGTACTGGCAGCATAAATTTTTGTTTGGTAGTCCCGGGTGATAAGCCTGAGTCTATATGGCCCCTTCCCTGGGCTTTCAAATACAACCTCCGCAATGCTACTTATCGTATAAACATGTTTTTTCCAGTATAAGTAGTGGTTGTGAACGAAAAAATATTCATTTGTCAAGCCAAAGTAATGGGTACTGAAGGCAAGAATAGGAAACCAAATAATGCCTAGTACAGCCAGAAAAATAAATACGTCATTGTGGTTTGGTGGAACTATTACCAAATGCCACAGGAAAATTCCGATGATAAGCCATAAAATTGAGGCCCTGAAATTGAGAAAAAGATTTCCTTTAAAAAGTTTCCTGTCCTCCATCCGAAGCGTATTAAAATCCCGGATTCTGGCAGCTTTTGGTTCAGATGTGTTGTGAATTTTCTTTTCCAATAGCACTTTCAACTCCGGTCCATTGGCATACATGATGTCGAAAATGTATTTCTTTGTACCATCTTTGAAGGTAAGGCAAGCTCCTTCTTCGGGAAGGGAAATACCCCAGCCAAAGGGAAATTTTCCTGTCATTTCCAAAGCCGCTACCTCCTTTAAATCATAGGATTCTTTACCAAATGCAATCCGATCCTGATGCAGCCTGATAATGGGAGCATTTCTGAAATACATGATTAAAAAGAAAATCGCAAACATCAGCATGAAACCACCTAAAAACAACAAAAGATAATCCCCAACTACAAAATCAGGTGTTCCCCACTTTCCATAGAAATCCAGGATAACATAAATACCAAAACCGCCCATTAGCATAAGCATCAGGACAAGTAAAATGTAAAATGGAAAGAAATGCCTTTTGGTTGTAAAATGCTCCATTTGAAGGATTAAGATAAAACGTACTACAACTAACGAATTAATCCCTGAAAACCCAAACTTTGTAGGGTGAAAAATGACCATTAGCGCTTTTTCCTTTTCGAAAAACACCTTAAGTATAGCGGTAAAGACAGCAATAGTAAATGGCGCTTGTTGCCCGCCAGCGAACAACAATGTACGATAAAAACACCGCAATAAAGCCGCTTTAGGCCCTAGCCGCCGTTTGTGGATGTTTTATTACTGGTATAGAAGTAGATATGAGTAATGGTAACTCTCGCTAAGGCTTTACCAGATCTTAACAGAAATTGTCGGTTAATCGTGAATGAGCTGGCTATTGTTAGTTTGGAAAAGAGCCTAAGTTTGGTTGAAATTGAATCGAAAGAAAATCATTAGTTGTTGACGATGATAAAAAACCATTTCAAAATTGCGCTTCGAAACCTGCTTCGGGACAAAACCTTCACTGCAATCAATATATCGGGGCTGGCCATTGGGATGGCCTCCTGCCTGCTGATCCTACTTTCAATAATCAGCGAGCTGGGTTACGACAGTTTCCATGACAAGGCAGACAGCATAGTCCGGGTAGTCTTTCGTGGATCCATACAGGGGGGAACAATGAATGAAGCGCATGTCATGCCTCCGGTAGCAGCTGCCCTGAAGGCAGATTATCCTGAGGTAGAGCAAGCCACCCGTATCCGGAAAATGGGAAATCCCAAAGTCATTTACCAGAACAGCACTTTCCGAAACAAACCTGCTGCCTTTGCAGATGCCAATTTTTTTCAGGTGTTTACCTTTCCCTTGATCCAGGGGGATCCGGCTCAGGCTTTGAAAAACCCACAGACCATCGTCATTTCTGCATCTACCGCACAAACCTATTTTAAGGGGGAGAACCCAATAGGAAAAGAGCTGTTGATCGGGGATGACAGGGATCTGTTCACCGTTACGGGCGTCATGGCAGATATGCCGGCCAATTCCCATTTTCATTTTGAACTTTTGGCTTCCATGGCGAGCTTCCCGCCAGCCAAAAACCCATCCTGGATGGTTTCAGAATTTTATACCTACCTATTGCTTCAACCAGGCACTGATTACAACAAGCTGGAAGCTAAGCTTCCCCGGGTAGCCGAAAAATACATGGGCCCGCAGTTGGAGGAAGCCATGGGAATCAGTTACAACCAATTTATGGAAGACGGGAACAATATCGGGATCTTCCTTCAGCCACTCACCTCTATTCATCTGCATTCTGACTTGATGGGCGAACTGCGACCGGGTGGGGATATCAGGTATATCTACATTTCCGGAGCCATTGCCCTTTTTATGATCCTGATTGCCAGCATCAATTTCATCAATCTTTCCACAGCAAGTGCCGGCAAAAGGGTAAGGGAAGTGGGTGTTCGAAAAGTACTTGGCTCAGAAAAACAGCAACTCATAGGACAATTTCTGGCGGAGTATACCTTGTTGAGCCTTTTCGCACTATTAATTGCCCTGACATTGGTAAAATTATCCCTGCCCGTATTTAATAGCCTTGCAGGAAAAAATATAGACATTCAGTATTTTTCCAACCTATGGACTGTACCCGCCCTGCTTTTATTTGGGCTGATGATAGGGATACTTGCCGGCATATATCCGGCATTTTTCCTGTCTACTTTCAGGCCTGTTTCCATATTAAAAGGATCCTTTTTCCCGGTCTCAGGCAGCAAGGGCAAAAGGTCCTTTAGTTTGCGCAGCGGATTGGTCATTTTCCAGTTTGCCGTATCAGTTATACTGATTACAGGCACAATCGTGGTTTACAAACAACTGGAGTTTATCCAAAATAAAAACCTCGGTTACAACAAAGATCAGGTTTTGATTTTTCCGGATGCCCGATACCTGGGAAACAATATTGAAGCATTCCGGCAACAGTTGCTTCAGGACTCAAGAGTCGCAAACGTAAGTATTTCCGGATACCTGCCTTCCGGACCATCGTTAAATAATAATTTCTTTTTGTATCCGGATGGCGATGTACGCAGGCAGATTAAGACCCTGAGGTATGATGTAGATGCCGATTACATCCCCACCCTGGGCATGGAATTGGAGGCAGGTAGAAATTTTTCGGAAGTATTTGGATCTGAGCAAAGCTCCATTATTCTGAATGAGACTGCGGCCCGGGCACTGAATTGGGAGGAGGGTGCTCTGGGCAAGACCCTTTCCCACCAGGACAATGAGGGAAAGCAAACAAATTACCATGTCATTGGCATCGTGAAAGACTTCCATTTCAGGTCCCTGCATGAACGCATCTTTCCCCTTGTCATGGTGAAAGCTGACGGCGATGGAGCTGTGATCGCCAGAATCAACACCGATGAGGCAGGAAGCTTACTGGATGACATTAAATTGAAATGGAATACACTCGCTGCGGAGGAGCCCTTTGCGTACTCATTTTTGGACGATCGGTATCGCCAAACCTATCAGGCAGAACGAAGGATGGGATACATCCTGATGGTATTTTCAGGCTTAACCATTTTTATTGCCTGTTTGGGCTTATTTGGGCTGGCGATGTTTACCGCAAGACAGCGCAATAAAGAAATTGGCATCCGAAAGGTGCTTGGTGCGAATGTATCTACCATCGTGAGCATGCTTTCCCGGGAGTATATAAAGTTGGTGCTTTTGTCAGCCTTCATTGCCTTCCCAATTTCCTGGTGGTTGATGAACCAATGGCTGGAAGGCTTTGCCTACCGGATAGCTATTTCTATTTGGACCTATTTGGTTGCAGGAGGATTGGTGTTTCTGGTGGCCTGGTTGGCCGTTGGCAAGGAAGCCATTAAGGCTGCTTTAGCGAATCCAGTGAAATCTTTGCGTAGTGAATAGGAGAAGTGGTTTGACCGGAATGATTAAGGATATTATTAGCCTCGGTTGATTTTCCGGCCTTGCCGCTCAGGACCCACGAAATTCTATCTCAACAACAATGACCAAGGCAAATGGTCAATCGATTTCGACACTGAATTTGTTTTGCGTATTGTACTTTTCTGGTTTCCCCATCGACACCATCCAACGGTCATAGGCCGCCTTTTTCAGCCATTGTACCAGATTTTGTTTCTGTAGGTGCGCAGCTTTTGCGGCTTCTGAAGCCAATTTTGAAGCTGTTTCATAATCTTTGCTATTATCGCTGTGGTGAAATATAAATGCTGCATAAAACTTTTCAATTGGCTCCAGATTTTTATTCCGCTCATAAATTCCTTTAACCTGGTTTAACCTTGATTGATCCCTGTCTTCCAATCTACTTAAAAATGGGATATAGGATTTCAAATATTTTCTATCCCCCTGATCCGTAACATAGGTATTTTCCAATTGCTCACTTTCAGTACCCAAAGGTAGGGTAGCATCTTCATACGGCCTGAATAACGATGCAAGCACTCCAATAAAACAAATACCCATTAACCGCAGTGGTATTTGAATCCAAATACCCTTTACCTTTCTGAAGAAAGTGATTATCCAAAAAAAAAATAAAATCAAAGTTGCCCCAATGCTTAAAAACAGCCATACAAATTCCAATCCTGCAACTTTAAAGGAAATAAAAATCACTGAAATAGCGATCGCTAAAATAAATATGTTTTTTTTCATAGAATCATTATCTTTTTGCCAGGCTGCCGGAACCAAAAAACCTGACATCATTCCGCTCTGGATTTCCCCTGTAGAATACATCACCGGAACCCGAGCCCCTTACAGACAAAAAGCGACTAACGCCTATTGCCGTATCACCGGAACCTGATGTTCGAATGGAAGCGTCCTGCGCCAATAAGTCCAAACCCTCAAAGTCCCCGGATCCTGATTGCCTTATTTCTATCCCATCTACTTCACCCTCAAGGACTTCCATGTCACCAGACCCACTCAGGGTTACATTCAGGCTTCGGGCTTGAAGACTACTGAAACTGGCATCACCAGATCCCGATACGGTGATATCCAGATCATCAGCCACAATAGCAGATAGACTTTTTAAATCTCCCGACCCGCTGTTTTTAATGGCTTCCAGTTCGGTGAATGTAATGTATACCCTGAGGTTGATATTTCTGTAATTTCCTTTTTCGAGATAAACCTGAAACGTCTGGTCTTTTACTTCTGTTTTTACTCTTCTGAGATCCAGGTTTCGGGATTCCAGCCTTACCCCAGGCTGATCCCCTTTTTGAATTACCACATCCCAACTTCCTCCTGTGGAAAGCTTTTTGAAATGATCCAGATTTCTGGTCTCTACATTTTGAGCCATAACCTGCAAACTGAGAAGGGCAATAAAAACCGATAATAAAGGAATCCGAATTGCTTTCATGGTACTTCAACTTTTTGGTCTGAAAAGCATTTTACCAAAAAAGTGCCAATCAAAAAACACTGATAGGGGCCGTCTGAACAAGGTTTAAAGATTCCCCTGTTCGGATCACTACAGTGAATGTCCGGTTACGAACATAGATTGATCCGCTGTGAACCTATTCGGTGAAAAGGTTGTCAATAGAACTTCAACTTATACATTCAATCCGCTAAAAATTAACGGGTTAGGGCATAATCTTTGTTACCTTTTACGGTGAACGAAAGCCAAATTGGTTTTCAATTGTACCAAAAAAACCTTAATGCTATGGGAATTGTAAAAATCATAGAAGTCATTGCCAGCTCTGACAAGAGTTTTGACGATGCTGTTCAGAATGCGCTTAAGGATGCGTCCAAGTCGGTAAAAAACATCCGGTCAATCTACGTCAAACATTTCAATGCCAATGTAGAAAACAACAAAATTGTTTCTTATGGCGTAAATGCCAAAGTCTCCTTTGAGGTTAACGCCTAATGAACCCAAAATACCAAAGAGGTTACCGTGATGTCCTCTTTGGTACTTTTTATTCTGTTTTTAAAGTATCGACCACCTTTATTCTGGCAACATTCAGTACCCGAAAGGTTACCTTAAGGTATGCAACGGAAAGGATTACGACTGCAGATACCTGGGCAAACCACCATTTAAAATCCATGCTTTACGCACATCCGGATAACGATACTTTCATCAGCCAACATGCAACACTCCTGTTACCAATTTTGAAATGGTTTTTAACATGAACTCCTTTAGGAGACAAGCTAAATATGAAACTGTTCCCGAATATTTTCAGTCACCACTTTACCATCAAATAAATTGATGATCCGGTGGGCGTAATTGGCATCATGGGGGGAGTGGGTCACCATGACGATGGTGGTTCCTTCGTTGTTCAATTCCTCCAAAAGCCGCATGACTTCCTCCCCGTTTGCCGAGTCCAGGTTGCCTGTAGGCTCATCGGCCAGGATTACTGCCGGCTTGGCCACGATGGCACGGGCAATGGCCACCCTTTGCTGCTGACCACCGGATAGCTGTTGGGGAAAATGGTTTTTCCGATGCATGATATTCATGCGGTCCAAAACTTCCTCTACTTTTCTTTTTCGCTCATCCGATGGGATTTTTAAGTACAAAAGTGGAAGTTCCACATTTTCAAAGCAAGTCAATTCGTCGATCAGGTTAAAACTCTGGAACACAAATCCAATATTTCCCTTCCTGAGCTGAGACCGCTGCCGCTCCGAATATTTGCCGACTTCATTGTCCAAAAAGTAATATTCCCCGTCATCTGGATTGTCCAACAGGCCTATGATATTCAACAGGGTGGATTTACCACATCCGGAGGGGCCCATGATGGCGACAAACTCGCCTTTTTGGATTTCAATCTGTATGTCATCCAGGGCAGTAGTTTCTACCTCCTCTGTGGTATACCGCTTTTTCAATCGATTGGTTTTGATGATGTGTTGCATGGTATCAGTATGTATATGGTATCTTATTGTAATGTCCTTCCGGCGCCGGTAAGCATGTCATGTATCCGCTCCCGGTAATATCAGTGGCTCAGGTTGAGTACTTCATTTTTTCCGAAGTTTTCATATCCGCTAACGATCACTTTTTCTCCTGCCGACAAACCTTCAATCACCTCATAGTATTCTGGGTTCTTACGTCCAAGGCGAATATTTCTTTTTTCTGCCTTCCCGCTGTTCTCAGCGACCACAAATACCCAGTTGCCACCGCTATCTTTATAAAATCCTCCCACTGGCAACAGCGTGGCCTGCTCGCTTTCACCGAGTTCGAGCCGGATTCGGACCGTTTGTCCCCGACGTATCCCGGAGGGGGCTTCACCTGAAAATGCCATATCTACTTCAAACCTTCCTCCGGTCACATTGGGATAGATTTTGGCAATTTCCAATACGTAACTTTCACCTGAAAAATCAAAGGCACCCTTTAATCCGGTGTACACTCTCGGTAAATACAATTCATCCACCGGTACGCGAACTTTAAATTTGTCGATGACATCAATCTGGCCGTAGCGTTCACCTGCATTGATAGACTGACCTACTTCGATCTCCTCCGTTGTCAACTGCCCTGAGATAGGAGCCCTGACTACCAGATTATCGAGGATTTGCCCCACTCCATCCAGCGATTGATTCATCCTTGCTTCCGATTCTTTCAACTGCCTCTTCTGAATGATTCGGGCGATGGAGTCATTCCGGTACGATTCGTAGGTCAGCCTTTGTCTTTTCAGGTTGTATTCATATTCCTCTTTTACCTCTTCGAGTTCCCTGTCTGAGACAAGTTTTTTCTCATGCAATTGCCTGAATCTTTCATACTGGGGTTTTAAGAGGCTGATCCTATAGTCGATTTCCGCAAGCTGTGCCTGCTGGCTCAAGTCATTCTGATCCAGCAGCAGACGGGTTTGCCTGAGGTTATTGATTTGAAAATAGAGGTCAGTTTCTCTATTCATGACATCCAGTTGCAGGTTAGAATTGGTCAACTTCAATAACGTATCCCCTTTCTCCACCATGGAGCCTGACTCCCGGATGATCTCCTGGATATTCCCCCGCTCTATGGCATCCAGATAGAACACCTCTCCCGGCTCAATCGTACCGCTTACTGGAATATAGTCGGTAAATTCACCTGTCTTTACTGTAGCAATAGTGATGCGATCCCGGTCCACATTCATGCTGGACCGGCTATCTGCAAAGATCAACCGGTAAATCACGAAAGCCAGCAAGAGGCTTCCGGTAGCCAGCAGGCCAATCAGACGGGGGGTCCATTTTTTCTTCTCTAGCTTTCTGTCCATTTTCCGGAGCATTATTTTGTGTCTCTATCCAATTGCCAATTTGCATGCCAGCCCGGGAATGCCCGGAATTTCAGCCTGAAGCCCATTCATCCCTGCCAGACGCCTCATTTTTCGAACAAAATTGCCCGCCAGCGAACAAAATTGTATGGATTAAGCACAGTTTTTTTTCGCTCATGGCTATCAGGTTTTTGAAAAATAAGCTTAAATTTCCAGTATTGACCGATTTTGGGAAAAAATCGTCCACCTGTACCATTTCGGAACATCTTTTGGCTTTCCCTAACAGTACCTGTATCTGTTTAAGATAAAACTCGAATCACCCTGCTGAGCATGCATCGCCCAGGCATGGGGTATTTGTGTAAGGGCGAACCAACTGGAGGGAAAACGACATTAAAAATATGAAAGTAGAAAAAGCCGGTAAAATCCTGGTTGTTGATGACAACGAAGACTTGCTGAGAGCGGCAAAAATTTTCTTAAAAAGGCAATTTGGTCAGGTCGATACCGAAAGCAATCCAGGGATGTTGCCTATCCTAATGGTCAATGAACAGTACGATGTCATTTTACTGGACATGAACTTCACCAGGGATGTCAGCAGCGGACAGGAAGGTTTTTACTGGCTGGACAGGATCCTCGAACTGGATTCCTCAGCCGTAGTGGTTTTGATCACGGCCTATGGCGACGTGAACACCGCTGTGAAAGCGATCAAAGAGGGCGCAACAGATTTTGTCCTTAAGCCCTGGGAAAATGAGAAACTACTGGGCACCCTCAATGCTGCCCTGCAGCTCCGCCAGTCCAAATTGGAAATTTCACAGCTGCGCAACCAGCAGCAGCAACTTCTGCAGGACATGGATCAGAAGTTTAAAGACATCATCGGGCAAAGTCCTGCCATGATGAAAGTATTTGAGACCATAGAGCGGGTGGCAGGTACAGATGCCAATGTTTTGATTTTGGGGGAAAACGGTACAGGCAAGGAACTGGTAGCAAGAGCCATACACCGCAATTCCAGGCGGCACAAGGAAGCTTTTGTGGGCGTCGACCTGGGGTCTATTACCAGTTCACTCTTTGAAAGCGAGCTTTTTGGTCACAAAAAGGGTTCTTTTACCGATGCCAGGGAAGATCGTGCAGGCAGGTTTGAGCAGGCACACAAAGGCACCCTGTTTCTGGACGAGGTCGGCAACCTGCCCCTGCCCCTGCAAGCCAAACTGCTGGCCACACTACAAAACAGGGAGGTGACAAGGGTCGGTACGAATAGAGCCATACCCGTAAATATCCGACTGATATCGGCCACCAATATGGCCATACACAATATGGTATACGACAATGATTTCCGGCAGGATCTCTTGTACCGCATCAATACCATAGAAATTACACTCCCACCACTTAGAGAGCGCCAGGAAGACATCATGCCACTGGCCAATCATTTTATAGCCATTTACTCAAAAAAATACAACAAGGAAATCCGCAAAGCCGGAGAAGCACTCGTCAAAAGAATGCAGAAATACTCCTGGCCCGGAAATGTAAGGGAGCTGCAGCACAGCATAGAGCGGGCCGTTATCATGGCAAACCGCAGCGTGCTTCAACCTGAAGATCTCTTCATGCAAAAACAAGCCATGCCGGAAAGACAGGAGGAGAGCATTAACCTGGATCATTACAACATTGAGGATGTAGAAAAAATATTGATCCGGAAGGCCTTACAAAAGCACAACGGCCACATCACCCGAGCTGCAGAGGAACTGGGACTTACCAGATCCTCTCTTTACAGGAGATTGGAAAGGTATGGGCTTTAGGTCTTTTGCTTTCGGGATTTCGATCAGGGTGCTACTGATCGTTCTGGTCGTGCATATAGGCCTGTATTTTTATATCAGCAAAGATGCATTTCTCGCCGGCGCCATTTTTTCTCTTATTCTGGTATTTCAAACCCTGAACCTGATTGCCTTTTCCAATACCACAAATCGGAAAATTACACGTTTTCTGGACTCGATACGTTATTCGGATTTTTCCTCCTCCTTTACCAAAGACAGCAAACTCGGAAAATCCTTTATGGAAATGAACCTGTCCTTCAATGAGGTGATAAACGCCTTCAAAAAAACAAGGGCAGAAAAAGAGGAGCAGGTGCTTTTTTTGCAGATCATGATCCAGCACATCAATACCGGCATCATTTCTTTTGAGGATAGTGGAAAAATAGGTGTGGTCAATGGAGCCGCCAAACAACTCCTGCAAATACCCCAATTTAAAGATATCCACGATTTGGGGAAGCGATCACCAGACTTGCTTCAGATGGTCCTGAAGCTAAAGCCGGGCGGCTCTTTTTCCATCCGGATCAATACAGACCTTCACCTGAACATACAGTCTGCTGCCTTCAAAATGGAAGGCAGGAGTTGGATCCTGTTATCCTTTCAAAATATCCGGTCAGAACTACAGAAAAATGAGTTGAAAGCCTGGCAAAACCTCACTAAGGTGCTGCGGCATGAGATCATGAATTCGATGACGCCAATCGCCAGCCTGGCCAACTCTCTGGGTACGATACTGGAAGAGGACACGCAACAAACAGCATCTGGCCGTCTGCTTGATAATGACAGCTATCAGGACCTCTCCGAGGGTCTGGAGACCATTTCGAAACGCAGCGCAGGCCTGGTAGATTTTGTGAATGCCTACCGGGACTACACAAATATTCCCCAGCCACAAATGAAAAGGGTAGGGCTCGGAAAAATGTTTGAAAATATCAGCGTATTGATGAAAGAGGAGCTGGCTGAGAGGGGTATCCGTTTGCAAACGGGCATTCAACCGTCCGGACTGGAAATCATGGCAGACAAGGAAATGATTCAGATGATCCTGATCAACCTGATCAAAAATGCCCGGGAGGCAATGGACAATGCAAGGGAAAGGACCATTTTACTAAATGCGCGGAAAGACCGGAACGGGCATCCCTATATACAGGTGACTGATCATGGTGAAGGAATCGTTGCAGAGGCTTTGGAGCGCATATTCGTACCGTTTTATACTACGAAAAAAAACGGTAGTGGCATCGGCCTGGCCATTTCCAGGCAAATCATGAATCTGCATCAGGGAAGCCTTGAGGCCGCATCGGTACCCGGAGAGCAAACCGTCTTCACCTTGTATTTCGGATCCTCTCCGAAGCACTGAGTAAAAATTGAAAGAAACTATGGAAGCGCGGTTAAAAACCGGCTGAATTTGAGGTACCATGAGGTATTTCTATTGCATACAAAATATCAAAATAAGAACTATTTCTTTCCCAATTCAGTTTTTTTGACAAAGAAAAGAACCAATAAAAACAACATATCATGGACATAACTAAAAAAGCTAAAGCAGAAATAGAAGATCGTTTGGATAGAATCGAGGAATTTATTGCTTCCAATGGTATCGGATCTACTTACCTCAGAAAAGCCCGAAAAACACAGCGGGACATTAACCTGGCACTTGTATTTGGAGGAATGGTTACTATTGCCGGTATCGCCCTTTGGCTCAGCATGAAAAATAAAGAATAAGGCAGGGAAAATGGTACCTTACCAGATGAAGAATGGAAGGGTAGCCTGCAGTTATTACAAGCCACCCGGCTATATTAGCGGACCCACAAATCGATCTGTTCGCTAAAACGAACGATGGGTAAACCAATTTTAGTATCCTAATAGAAATTCTTGTCAACCAGGCCAGGTGTCCATCAAACTGGGAATACACAAGGCAAAGTAGATCCCCTCCTGGCTAGTTATGCTTACCAATTAGCGAAGACTACCCAAGGCGTAATCCATGACGATCCCCTGAAAATAAAGCGTAAATTTGGCCTGGGCCAGGTCAGATTGCGCCCTTACAAGCTGCTGATTGGCCTGAGCCAGGTCTACAAAATTACTTACTCCCAGCCGGAACCTTTCTGATATGGCCTCCATGGCCTGTTCTGCCGCCAAAAGCTGTGCTTTGGTAGAATAGAGGGTTTGCATTGCTGCCCGGTAATTTTCGCGGGCAAGCTTTACTTCCTGGACAATCTTCCTTTGCAATGCCTCCCGTTCCAGCTTTTGGTTCGTCAAATCAACCCTGGCCCGGCTTACAGCGGCTTTGTTGTCAAAATTACCGAAGACGGGTACAAGCAGCGAAAACCCGAAAGTCCTCTGCGGATAGACTGTAAGCAACTGGTCGCTAATGGTTCTGTTATCCAGGGAGGTGAAAAAGGTATTGTAGTTAAAAAACGCCGAAAGTTGGGGGTACATGGATCCTTTTGCCGCGGCTACCAGTTTCTGGCTGCCTTGCTCGAGCAATTGCTGTTCCTTCAAATCCTTCCGTTGCCTGCCGGCCAGTTCGTAAAGGTCCTGCAAGTCCATATCCATCCAAAATTCGCCTTTTTCTTCCAGCTTCTGCGGCCAAGGGATAACGTTTGGCTCAAGCTGCAATGTTTCGGCGAGTGTCCAGAGATCGGTTTCCCACTGTATCCTGGCATTCAAGGCGACCGTTTCCAGCCTGGCAACTTCGGATTGCTGGTTGTACTGATCAGATAGTGTGCGCAAACCTGCCTTCACAAATCCCGCTATCTGCTCCAATTGCTTTTTCTGGTTATCCAGGTTTTCCCTTGCAATGGCATGAAGCTGTTCGTCCAAAAGTACCTGCAGGTATTGCCGGGCTATGGTAAAGCTGAGCTCTTCTGCCAACCGTGACAATGCATACTCGCCTGCCTCTTCGAAAAATCGGGATGCTTTGGTCTGATTCAGCAATTGAAAACCATTGAATACGGGAATCCTGGAATTAAATCCGGATCGAATGATATCATTGATCTGATTGGTAACGATCACCTCGCCCTCAACCTGTTGAAATTGCTGTCCCACCTGCCTGTTCAGATTGCTACTGAGGCTGACAGCCGGCAGGTGCTGCAATTGGGCATTTAGCCGGGACATCCTCAGCACTTCCTGCTGATTTTGTGTGGTTTGATAATTTACATTTCGCTTTAAGCCAATGTCTACCGCTTCTTCAAAGGTGAGAGGAATGGTATCCTGAGCCCTGGTGAGCCCTGGCGCTGCAATGGCTAGCAGGGCCAACATGATCAAAACTTTCATGTGTTTATAATTTGATTTTTAATCTTCAGATTTTGTCCCGGTCTGTGGAGATAGCACGGTCTGGTATCAGATCCGTAGAATCTTTGCAGCCGGCCGGTCAGATCTGAATATCTGCCGCGATTTTACCGTCAAGCATTTCTATAAGACGGCTACCGTAATTGGCATTTTCTCTGGCATGGGTGGCCTGAATGATGGTAGTCCCCTCCCTGTTAAGCTCCTGAAATACTTCCATGATTTCTCTTGCCTGTGCTGAATGCAGGTTACCGGTAGGTTCATCCGCCAGAAGTATTCGTGGCCTGCCGGCAATGGCCCTAGCCACCCCTACCAATTGTTGTTGCCCACCGGATAGCTGCTCGGGAAAGAGGTCTTTTTTGGCCACCATATTGAACCTGTCCAGCAATGCAGCCACAATACTTTTTCGTTCGTTTGAGGATACCTTCCTGTACAGCAGCGGCGTTTCGATATTTTCGTATACCGTCAATTCATCGATCAGGTGATAGGCCTGGAAAATATAGCCAAATTCGGACTTGTGGAGTGATGCCCGCTGTTTGTCTTTCATGGATGCGATGGCCTTCCCGTCAAAAAGATACTCCCCTTCGAAATCCTCATCAAGTAGACCAATGATGTTAAGTAGCGTAGATTTACCTACCCCTGAGGGCCCCATCAGGGTGATAAATTCCCCCTGGTTGATGTGAAGATGAATCCCTTTCAAAATAAAAATTCTTTGGAAGCGGGAGGCGATAAACTTGTCGATTTTTTTTAACTGTATCATGAAAATGAATTGATGGCCATTATTGTGATTGTCTTTTAATTAAACAATAAAGCCTGTTTCCACTTCCATGCCATAAAAATAACAGCCAAGATTGCCGAATAAAGCGATCCACCCCCTCGTATCGGCTGATAAAGCCGAACATCTTTGTCCGCCAGCGGACGAAGCAGTAAGGGATTGACCTATGTTTGATCTATATACAAGGTAGGATCAATATAGCTTGCCGGATCAGAAAGCCAGCGCTACCTAATGGTAGACTATTGTTAGATCGTCTACAAAGCTCTTTCATTCTTTAAAAATTAACCACTGGAAAATCAATCCTCATTAAGACCCCGGTCCCTCATCTTTATCCAAACCATGTTTCATCTCAAATTGATTCCTTTTGATTTCGAAACGTTCCAATTCTGCATTAATTAAATCAAGGGATTCATTGTATCTGGAAAACAAGTCTCCCATATTTTTCTCCATATCTGAGAAATTGAATTCCATCGCATCCATCTGAAGTTTTGAGGACTTTTCTACCATAGCCACCTGACTTTTCTGAAGGTCTTCCAATAGCCTTAAAGCCCTATCCATTTTCTCTAATTTTTCCCGATTGTCCATAACTTTTCTATGATTTATTGTTCATAAACTCAAAAAGATATGGCAATAATTGTACCGAAAAATAGATAAATCTCAATAAATTAATCCCAGGCTGCGCATGGATTGCCAGCCCGGTATTGGTGTCTCTTGCGGAAAAACGGCCTTTTTCATACCGATTGATTCCCGTTATAATTCTCAGAAAACCATGATTGCTGCCTACAGGCTGAGGGGTCAGGATGCTCCGTACTACGCAATAGAAAAATCGTTTGTTTTCCGGGTTTACAGGTACTTTATTGCTGTTGTTTGGTGTACGCATCGGCTGAACAGCCAAAGTGAGTAATGCTTGAGATGAGTCCCCAGCCGATAAAAAATATTCTGAAAAAAAGCGACAATATAGTATTTTATTGATATCTTCGCTTAAACGATGAAAAACCTGTTTTTCCATATCGCATCGCTGAAAAATGCCCGGTTTGGCCTACTTTTAAAAGCTGGCTGGTTGATTTGTGGCCACAACAAGGCCTTCATCGACTAAACCCTTTACCTGGAAATCCGCTGGTAAAGGGTCTGATTTCTATAGAACAGCATAGCCTTCAAGGGCTATATTTCATTTCCTATCGTTTTCTAATCTACACAATATCATGGTACCTGTTATCAAAACAAGTGACGTTAAAACAATATTACATCTCGTCAATCTGCTGAACCCTACCGAAAAAACAAAAGAAGTAGGTCAACTGATGCGTGAAATCCATAGAGCCAGAACAGTGCCTGACAATGAAATGCCCGGAGGAGTGATCCAACTCAACAGTCATTTTGAAATCAGGTTTGCGGAAAGTGGGCAGGTCATTGCGATGAAGTTGGTGACCCCCAAATACGCAGATATCAGCCAACAAAAATTATCCCTTTTCTCTCCGCTTGGAGTGGCCCTGATCGGCTTCAGAGAAGGCGAAAGCGTCGAATGGTCTCTGCCGGGTGGCACGCGAAGTATTGAAATCCTTAAGGTAAATGACCCGGAATCCGTACCGGTGAGTCAATGAAAAAAATTGATCAATAGTATTTCTGTAAAATTATGAAATGGGCATATAGTATCCATAACAAAGGCAAACTTTCAGTCCTGCTGATGGTCATCGTTGGTGTGGTACTGATCAACCATTTTAACGAAAGAAACAATGCCGATAAAATGAGAAAAGCCATGACAGCCATGTATCAGGACAGGCTGATGGTTGAAAGCCATATTTATGAAATTGCCCTTGCATTTTCAGCAATCAGAGAATATTATCAGGAAAGCACAAAAAAAACGGACCAATTTCTCCTTCAAAAGATTAACCGTATCGATACCCGCATCGAATTGATCCAAAAAACCCAACTTACAGCCGAGGAGGAACGACATCTCCTCCATCTGGCTGATTGGGTCAGCAAAATCAGGCAACCGTCTGCTGGTGGACTTGTGGTGCCTGAAATGGAGAAACACATTTCGTTGTCCCTTGCCGAATTAGAAAAACTCTCCGAAATTCAGACCGAAGAAGGTAAGGCTATCATCTTACAAACTGAGAGAATCATTCACTCCGGTGAACGCTTCGCCGAATTGGAGATGGTAGCCCTATTGCTCACCCTTCTTCTTATCCAAATCCTGATAATTAGCAATAGGAGTCTTCACCCCCTTACTAAAATACCGTATAAGCTGAACTGAAAGAAATAAGACACCCCTACATGATTTTTTTCCATTGAATAAGTGGGAGATTTGGTATAATAATTTGGGGAAAAATTTAAATACCGGACAAATTTCACTATATTAGAGGACATATTTCCAGGTACCCGATGAAAAAAAAATCATCTAAAGTTAATGAACCGGCAGTTGCCAGCTATGAAAAGGCACCCATCACCCTACACGACATCCTGGATGTAGATGTAGAAAGTTTGAGTGAGCCGTTGATTCGCGTTGAGACGTTTCGCAATGGTCTGAGAAAAAATTCTTTTGAAAGCCTCAAAGAAATTTCCGGACTGGACAACCATACCCTCGCGGCGGCCCTGGGAGTTTCTACCAAAACCCTTCAACGAAAAGAAATTTTCGACGCAACACAATCGGAAAAAATGTACAAACTTGCCGAAATATATGTTCTCGGCACCAATTATTTCGGAAAGGAGGGGTTTAGGAGATGGATGGAGCTTCCACTTTTCTCTATCGGAAACATTAAGCCCATTGACTTAATTGACGTCTCCGAGGGGCTTGAATTGCTAAAAGCTGAAATCATGCGCCTGCAACATGGCATTGCTGTTTAGGCAGATTCATGAAAGTGAACCGGATTGCTTTAAAGAAATACTGCGATACAAGCGGTGAAGGGGCAAAATTATACGGTGGCCGGTGGAATTTACCCGGCATTCCGGCATTATACGGGAGTTCCTCTGTTTCTGCTTCTTTACTGGAAAGATTTACGATAGATACCGAACTGTTTTCCGCTGAACGTTACATTTTTTATGCAGTGATGGAGTTTGATATCCCGGATAAATGGCTGCATATCCCCGGGGAGCATGAATTGCCTCTGGAATGGGATGCCATACCTCCTACGGTACGATCACAGCAATATGGAACTAAGCTGTTGAAATCGGGGATGCTTTGCTTTGGAGTCCCCTCTGTCGTTGATCAAAGTTCCCTAAACTTTGTGATTAACCCCCTTTCCAAAAAATTCGATGCGATCAACTACAAGACCTATCCGCTGCATCTGGATCAACGGGTAGTAAGATAAGGTAAAGAGGTCCCCAGGCAAATGAATTGTGCTATGTTTGGCATGTAGCTGCAAACCCTTAAATCCGGTTCTCAACCGGACGAAAAATAATCTAGGGCTATTCTTCAGACCAATCATTACCCACTACCACTGTCCATTCCCGGATTTCCCAGGATTTTACCAATCCGTTTTGCACATAAGGATCCTGCTTCACAAAATCCTCTACCGGTCCGATCCCCTGACAGCGAAAGACCAAAACAGCCCGATCTGCCGGATCTGCAAGTGCTCCGCCCATAATGAGCTGACCATCTCTGAAAAAGTTCATTGCCAGGGCCAGATGTGATTTCCTAAAGATCACCCTTTTTTCGACATAATCGTCAACTACATCATAAGTAAGCAGGTAGTATTTCATATTTCCCTTAATGAGCGCCAAAGTACAATCTTACGGATTTATTGGAGAAATTTAAAACTCCCTCTGTTGTCAGGCCCATATCTAACCCCCTCATTCCAGCAGACTCTTAATCAGCCTGTTGATTCAAAGAAAAAAATATTCTACACAATAATTATCAGCTATAAATACTTATATTGTATGGGTAAAATCAGTTTTTCTTAGCGAAGGAAAAATTTATGTTTTGCTCCATAAACAACCACTCCCCTCATTATGGCAGACTCCGGTCAAAATGAAAGCAGGCTCCCAAAGAGCCAGTTTGAGAAGCTGCTTCCTGAAGGATCCGATAATTCTCCTCCCAATCTCCTTCAGGGTTTTGCTGCTGTATTCAATGGCCTCGGCATAGGTTTGTTTCTAGGTCTTTTGCTTGGGCTCTCTGTCTCTCCCGTGGTCAGTGGTGTAATCGGTACGATAACGTCCTTGCTGGCCATTCTGATCGGACTTAACGAGAAATTTCTGGATCCCGTAAAAAGCCTTCGTATCGGAGCCTTTGGCCTTTTCTCGGTGGTAGGAATTGTCCTGGGCCTTTACATACGCGCAAACGACCCCTTCGCCCCTGGCCTGGCGGATAAAATGGAGGAGTACCTGTCTATAGGTTATACCGAGGAAGAGGCCAAAGCCTTTGTCACAGGATTTATCCGCGCTGACTCTTCTTCACTTGCCCTACGGCAGGCAAATGTCCTTTATTCCTCTGAGGTTGACCTCGGAGCTTGTGATTTCCTGGTTTACGCCAATGCAGAAACAATACCTGTAGAGCTTTTCAATACCTTTGAAACGGCAGGGGGGATATGGAAGGAGCTGACAAGCACCTTTAAAGAGGAGCTGCCCGAATCCACAGCAGCATCAGCCCTTTTGGGGCTCAGAGATATTTTCTGCAAAACTGCACCTGAGACCATCGAAGTGAGCGAAGACCTCAAAAAGCTTAGGTCAGAAAGCTCCCTGGAGCAAATTGAGGACATCTTTAGCCAGGACACCCCTTGGAACCAGGTTCAGGCTGAATTCCGGACACGTTTTGATACTACAGAAAGAAAGCAAGTATATGAATCCTTGATAAAAGTATTGAACAATGTATAAACCCTATTGGATACTTCTGGTACTCCTGGTGTTCGGCCACACCCTGGTCTCTGCACAGTCTTTTGACCCGGACAAAGTGAAGCATTCACTGGTCAAGGTTATTGTATCGGTCAACAACCGGGAATCCAACGCCCTGACCGGCTTTCTATGGAAAACACCCCAGCAGATCGTAACCTCCCTCCATGGTATGAGCCCAACAGGAGAAATTCGGGTGTTGTACCAGGGGCAGGCATGGAGAAAGGCCCGCATCAAAAAGGTATTGCAAAAGGCCGACCTGGTGCTTTTGGAATTGCTTCCGGGTCAGCCGGCCCTTCCATCCGGACTGGTACCGATAGCTGGTTTCCACCCGGAAAAGGTGGCGATTGGGTCTGATGTATTTGCCCTGGGGTACAATGGTGGTGCTACGGGTAGTTCTTCCAGGCAAATGAAAAAGGGTTATGTAGATCCCGAAACGCTTGCCAACCTAATCCCTAAAAAAGACAAAGATGCGCTGTCCAGGATAGGCTTTCCTGCCCTTGACCTGAATATTTTGTACCTGGAAGGAAGCCTGTTGCCCGGGTTTTCGGGCGCTCCGGTTTTTGACGCTCAAACACGTCTCATCGGGATTGGTGATGGGGGATTAGAAAAAGGCGCCAGCAATGTAAGCTGGATCATCCCCGCAAGCTACCTGGCAGAACTGGAAAATTCCTCCACCTCTGCACTTCCAGCCGGATTTGAAAACCTGACTCAATTATTTTCAGCAACAGCTATAATTGAAGTAAATGCTCCGGAAATTGAAGTAGAGACCCGGGTAAGTGAAAAATTCCTGGAAAGTAGCTACAGTAAAATGAATGAGCGCCCGGTGGAAGCCATAGGTTTTGAATTTTATGCCACCAAAAACCGCTCGCTTTCAGACATGATGGCCAGCTCTGATGATCCCGAAAACATTCAAAAACTGGCGGATGAATTTGCTTTAGACATCAATATTCAGTTGGACTATGAAAATATGCGCTTCGATATTTACGAAGACATCAACAATGGAGTAGTTGTGGCGGTTCCTGAAGGACGCGCCTTGCAATTCAATCCAGCCGAAGAAGCCTTTCAGGTCACAAATTTCGAAGGGAATGACATGCAGCTTTATTTTTATGGGATGCAGAGCGATTTCTCTCAAACTGATTTTGAGGAATTGCTTGTCCTGATGGGCGAAATTATCAACCAGAATTTTGCCTATAGGTACGGGATGAGTGGTTTCACTGTTGACGAGGAATATTCCACCTGGGATGAATTTGAGGGAGGCAGAAAAGTAGCCTGGATCCTCTCCTTGGGCAACGAATACCTGATGGGGCAGGATGGCCTGCAATATGGGTTTTATGTGTACATGACCCTACTGATGACCGAAGAGAAAACGTTCATGTCCATTGCCACCATACCCGTACCGGTGGAAATGTTGAATCTGGCGATGACCTATGGATTGGATTGCAACAATCCGGGCATGTATGCGGCCTATTGTAGCTATTTCAACCAGATGTTTCAAACCTTTGCTGCGGCTCATCTGGTCAATTTTGCGTACTGAGTAGGCCTACAGGAAACTCAGCAGCCCCAGGTGTTAGTATCCGCGCCCTGGCAGATTGATTCCCGGCAGCAATTAAACAGCCCGAAAACTTACCTGAAGCAAAGCTGGGTCAAGCGATTACCGAACCGGTTCGGGAAAAACGGCCAGACTTTCCGCTCCTTCCTCGCCTACCGCCTGTACCGCAAAGAAGTAATTGTCCTTGGAATAAGGCAGTTCCATCTGTAGGTCTTCGGTATAGAATTTCCGTTCCCACATGGCAGAACTCGTTTCCCGCATCAGCACATAATATCCCTTTGCCTTCCCGTGCTCCGGAGCCTTCCAACGGAGTAGGGTGGAATTGCTCAAGCCGCTGATGTCTACTCCCACCGCCTGAGGGACGGAGGGAGCGCTTGCGAGGCTGGCCAACACAGCCAGATTTACGGCTGTATTTTTCCGAAGATATTCGTAATCTATATGTTCGATCAGGTCCCCGTATTGGATTCCGTCCTCCGTACGAATATCCTGGTGCTGCTGGTAATAATTTTCGTTCATTTCGCAGAGGCGAACGGCGGTAAAACCCTCCCGTGAGAACGGGGTATGGTCCCCTCCTCTTAAAAATCGGTCATTGCGGTAAAGTAATTTAATTTCCAGTTGATCCACATAACGTTGGCCCACTTCCTTGATGTACCTGGCCAACTGCCTGGACTTGCTGTCATTCTCCGCATTGGTAGACCGACGCAATCTGGCCATCTCATCCGTCTCTGCCAATGGCACTCCCTCGCTAAATACCCGCAACTGCGTGTTGTTTCTGATATGCGTACCGCTTGAGGCACTATTGCCGATCATGTCATTGTTGATCATGGCCACCAGATTCCAGTTTTCATCCCTGGCTTTCTTTGCCAGGTGAGCGGCGCCGATCAAGCCTTGTTCCTCACCGGATACGGCTACAAAGATGATTGTGGCTGGAAAAGATCGTCTGCTCATAATCCTGGCCATCTCTATCAGCGCCACTACGCCGGAGCCGTCATCATTGGCTCCCGGAGCATCAGCCTCAGCGTTCATGATATCCGAAACCCGGCTGTCAATGTGTCCGCTTACGATGAAAATCCGATCGTCTGCCGGGTCAGCTCCTTTTAGGGTAGCCATTACATTTCCCATCCGGGTCTGCTCTGAGACCCTCCTCCCATCGGGCTCTACCGTGAAATAGTCGATCTCTGCCGTCAATCGGCCATCGGCTGCCTGCTCAAAGGATTGAAAACGTTTCAACACATATTGCCTGGCAGCCTCTATTCCTCTCTGTTTCTGGTCCTGACTTAAACTGTGCCGGGTACCGAAGCCAACCAGCCCCTGCAGGTAATGTTGCAGACTATCAAGTGATATCTCCGAGGCCATCTTCTCGATAGCAGCTATCCGATATACGGTCGGCACCTGTGCATAGCTGACGTAAGGTGCCAATACAATTAAAAGAAAGATTACATTTCTCATACACTAATCTGGTTTGGAGGGTTAAAGCTACTAGGAAAAAATCAGAAATGACTCCCTTTCCCAAAACATCTGTTCACAAAAGAAACCATTTGCGAGGATGACTTCGACATTTTGATCTGTAGGGACAAAATATTTGTCCTGTCCGAACCAGAATAGTGGTTTGCCGGTTTCTCCCTTGATACAGCCCAATAAATTAGCACTGTAAAATATAGCACAAGATTTGATGGGTAATTTTCAAACTCACCAACAAGGTTCAAACCATGTCTGCAATACTCGTATTTCAACGCGCTTTTTTATTGGGTCTGTTGTTCATTCAGATCAGTTGTGCCCGAAACCCGGTGACGGGCAAGAAACAATTGGTTCTCATGTCCGAAAAACAGGAAATTGAAATGGGTAAATCCTCAGATCCAGAAATTATGGCCTATTTCGGCAGGTACGATGACCCTGATCTGCAAGCATTTATTACAGAAAAAGGAAATGAAATGGCCGCCATATCGCACCGGCCCAAACTGGAGTACGAATTCAAGATTGTAGACTCGCCGGTCATCAATGCATTTGCAGTGCCCGGCGGTTTTGTGTATTTCACCCGGGGCATTATGGCACACTTCAACAATGAAGCAGAGTTTGCAGGAGTACTGGGACATGAAATCGGCCATGTCACCGCAAGGCACTCAGTTATACAACAGCGCAATGCCATGCTGGGCCAATTGGGAATGATTGCCGGAATTGTGCTGGTGCCCCAACTTTCAGATTTTGTAGAGCCCCTTTCTCAGGGCATGCAACTGGCCTTGTTGAGCTTCGGCAGGGATGCAGAACGGCAGTCGGATGAACTTGGGGTAGAATACTCCTCGAAAATTGGCTATGATGCAGTCGAAATGGCCGGATTTTTTGAAACTCTGGAAAGACAGCAGGCAAAGCAGGGGGGCAGTCCGGTGCCGGAATTTCTGTCTACCCATCCCTCTCCATCCGAAAGAAATGTAACCGTAGCCCGTCTGGCACAGGACTGGAAAGCAAAGCTGGACCTGAATGAGACTGAGATCAACCGGGAAAGCTACCTTAGGAGGATCGAAGGTCTGGTATATGGTGAGGATCCCAGACAGGGTTTTGTAGAAAATCAGGTCTTTTATCATCCGGAATTGAAATTTTACTTTCCGGTACCCGGGGAATGGAGCCTGCAAAACACTCCCCAACAGGTGCAAATGGCCCCGAAAAGCGGGGAGGCTGTAATGTCATTAACCCTAAGTTCTGGCGACAATCTCCGGGACCTGGCCAATCAGATGGTGGAGCAGTACAAGCTGGAGGTACTTTCTATAAAGGAAGAAAAAGTCAACGGACTCAGTTCTCTGCAGCTCCAGGCAGCGCAAACACAGGAAAATGGCAGCAGCATTCGGTTACTGGTCTACTTTATCCGGCATGCAGAGACAACTTATCGCCTGATGGGTCTTGCCGAAGGCAATAATTTCGGCCGGTATGAGCAGGATTTTCTGGGTACAATGAATAATTTCAGCGAACTGAAAGCGGCAGATAAGCTGAACCGCCAACCTGAAAGGCTGGCCATCAAAAGCATCAATCAACCGACGACCCTGGAAAGGGCGCTCAAAAACTACCAAATTCCAGATAAGCGCCTTGAGGAAATGGCCATACTCAATGGCATGCGACTGGACGAAACTTTGGAGGCCGGCACGCTGATAAAGGTAGTGGAGTAAGCAGCCGATGCTGTAAAGGCAATATTTTGACTGGCCCTTCGATACTCAGGCAGATATTTTTTGCAAAAAGGGAAATTTAAGTTCCATTTTTATTTACAATCCCTTATTTTAACCAAATAATTTATACCGTTAGTAAATTATCACAATCAGGGAACCACCAAAAAATCCACCTGGGGCATGGGCTACCGGACGAAGTTTATTGCAGTTACTGGCCACCGGGACCTGAGGCCTGAAGATTTGCCCGAAATAAAAAATCGTGTAAAAGAAAAACTGATTCAGATCACACAGAATCAGGGCGCTGAATCCTACCGTTTACTGAGCGGAATGGCTTCTGGAGCTGACCTACTTGTAGCAGAAATAGCCCGGGAACTGGGCATTCCCGCTACCGCGGTGCTGACATCCCAAAATCAAGCGATGGAATTGCCTGCCGGAATAGACAAGCAGATCCTTCCAGTCAATTTCCCACCTGGAGAAGAAGAAAAATACTATGAGGCCCTGGAGGGGTACCTGCTGCTTAAAGCCAACCACTTTTTGATACTCTGGGATGGCGTATACAATGGCAAAAGAGGAGGCACATCATCCGTAGTCAGCCGGGCATTGGAGACTGACCGTGAACTGGTACTCCACCACCTGGTGGTACCGAGAATGGTCAATCCCTATCCATTAGCCAGTCTTTTGGCAAAGAGCCTGGTATTCAGCCGGGAAAAATTTCAACGGATTCCCTTTACTGTCCATTTTAGCTGGATTGATGCAAAGCTTCCGTTTAAAAAGAAAGCCTCCCTGTTTAAAAAATTTTGGGAGCCTTTTCTAAGGAAAGCAGGGTCCCATGTTTTCCTTTCTTTTGTCTTGCCCATGCTATTGGTGCTTTCTACCCTGACGCTGGGCACCATTGGGTTTCTCCAGATTTTGCCCGAACTGGATTTTCACAATGCCCTATTCATGTCGGTAAACCTGGTTACATTCAACAATTCAGTGATTGAAGTGCAAGATGTGCCATTTGCATTGAACCTCGCCCGCTACCTGGGACTCATCACTGCTTTATCAGCCTTTACCATTGCGCTTTTTTTTGCATTGGGGCCGGAAAGGCGTAGGTTAAAACTTATCTTCTGGCAACGTTTCTACCCCCATAAATACATATTGGTACTGGGTAGTGGTGAGAAAAGCTTTACGCTGGTAAGGAATTTGTGCTCCTGCCGGAACAAGGTGGTTGTTGTAACCCCGGAAGAAAACCAGCCCTTTACCACAGAAATACAACGATCAGGAGCGGTTTGGATCAAGGGAAGCCCCCACTCCTCCAGCCTGCTAAAAAAAGTTTATCAGCATAGGGCCAGTGAAATTTACCTCATGGACGAGGACGATACCGTAAATGTCCGAACCTGCCTGGAACTGGAAAGGATTTCGCGAAAAAACATTCCTAAGCGCCAAAGGTGGTTTGCTCATTTGCAGGACGGTCTCCTCAAAGCTTTTTTGTACGGAAATCTGGAAGACGCCTCCAGAAACCACTTGCATATTTTTGACATCCGGGAAAATACTGCACGCAGACTGCAGTTGTTTTATCCATTTGACCGGTTTTACCAAAGCCCGGATGCGGACCAGGCTATGGTGGTGGTCATAGGATTTGAGAAACTTGGGAGGGAGATCGCCCTCAATGCGCTTCGGTTGGGACATTTTCCCGGAAACAAGCGGCTGAAGGTAAGGGTATTTTGTCCGGATGCCGTCGCTGCCAAAGAGCGCTTTCTCAGAGCGTATCCAATTTTTGATACCCATCCAAAACCCGCCCATCTCAAAGCGCTGATAGAAGATTTGTGGGAGACAGATACACTTGAATTTTTTGAATTACCAATGGATGATGCTGCGATGCTTTCTGGAAGAGCTCCTCTTTTTGCTGATGTGATACAAGCCAGAAATACCGTTAGTATGTACGTTTGCCTGGAGAATGATCTGGGTTCCAGCTCGTACCTATCGGTGTTGTTGCCCAAGCTCAATCGTTACAAACGACAAATGAATTGCAATCTCCAGGTATTTTGTTTTTACAAATTCCCTGACAAAACAGAGGAAAGAAATACAGAAATGCGATTGAACCAATTGGCTCCTGAGGTACCTGTGCATTGTTTTGGCAATCTGCTGGACGAATGCACTGCTGTAGCCATTCGGGACCGTGCCCTGGATGCCCTACCCAAACAAATTGCCTTTTGGTACATGCAGGGCTATGGCGACAAGCGCCTGGATATCGACCAGGTGTGGCAAAATAGCAGTGAGCAGGAAAAGGAATCTAACCGGCACGCTGCCGACCATCTATGGGTAAAACTCCGATCGGTCTGGCAGGAAATCGATTGGAAATTTCACTCCGAAACATTTGAACCACTTCTTGATCCGGGCACCATGGCAATACATGAAAAAAGACTCAGTGAGACTGAACACCGGCGTTGGTGCGCCGAATTACTGCTTCATGGCTTCAGGCCGCTTCAGGATGAACCCGGAGTCATGGAATCCTGGTCAGATTGGGAAGACTACTGGTACAGGAGAGGCGGAAAAAAAATCCTGAAGGCAGAAAAACTACACATTGACCTCCGCCCCTTCAACACCTTACCCGAAATGGAACAAAAAAAAGATCTGGATCAAATTCGTACCATTCCAAAAATGCTGCAAGCTATTATCCGTCCATAAATTTTTAACCGACACTTGAAATTATGAATGAACAGGAATTAATCAAACGTTGCTTTGTCATCGGTCCGATGAAGGACATGAGCCGACTCAGTCTGCTGGCCAGAAAAATAGTAGAACCTCTGGTGAGACCACATGGATTTACGGTGATCACCCCGGAAGAAGGGAATATCGGTTCGGTCATGGACCAGGTCTTGCTCTACCTGGAGCAAGCCGATATATTGGTGGCAGACCTTACCGGAAACAACCCCAATGTTATGTATGAACTTGGAATTTACCATTCCTTCGGAAAGCCTTCCCTGATCGTTAAAGACAGTTCCTATGCAAATGAGCAGGAGCAAACTCCGTTTGACATTGCTGCGTACAGATTTCTGGATCTCCCTTTGGAGGATATCGAGTCCTCCAGAGCCCTCCTGAAGCCCCGGCTTGAAGAGATTATCAGGGTCCTGGGAGAAATCGACTGGTTTCCCAATCCGGTAACCCGTTTTTACAATTCTCCCATTGCAGAAATCCCAACTGCTGTAGGTCTCTCTAAAAACTATTTGAAAAACTTCTTATCCATGATATTGCCTAAGGTCTTCATGAGATATGAAGACAGCGATGACTTTGAACTAAAGGTTTATGAAGTAATTGGAAAGGATACAAATGGCAACCCCATCGAACGGCAACTGGAAAAAAGCCAGCGCGAAAAGCTGCAGTTTAAAATCCTGATACCTGATAAAATGCACATGGCCAACCACGACTATATCCGGAATCTGCAGGAAGGAAAGTTAATTGATTTCGTAGCTGCCAAAGTCGTTCGACGATCCCGTCCTTTCAACCTTTACATGCGTTATGACGACAGCGGTACACCGGTGCTGATAGATATCCCCACTGTGTTGGTTACCCTTAATGATTCCATTCAGCGCCGCAGGGGTCTGCAGGAAACACAAATCGACAACTCTGAGTGGTTACTACTGGAAACCCAGGAATTGGAACGCTTTGCCAGCAAGTGTGAATTGTTCCGAAAAAAACTGGAAACGGAATACCCAAGTACCAAAAATAAAATTCAAATCGTATGGCGATGGAGTCCCGACGAAAACCTTGATTGATAGATGCCAAAAGATGTTCCGACCAACATGATAAGCGCCTATCCCTGAGGGTTGAACAATTTATTCAGGCTTCAAATCAATTCAATTTAAACCTCTCCTGAACCTTGCCGGCCGTACTACCGGATGGCCGCACAACCGGACTATATTTCAGCATAAAAAAAATAAATTAATCCTTCCTGCTTTCAAAATTGGGTACCAGCTCCCTGTACCATTCTTCCAGCTCATTGTTCTTGAACACGAAAAGGTAGAATTCATCATTGTTCGGAAAATTCCGGTAGGAAAGCACTTCTAGCGGAACTCCCTCCTCAATGCGCTTCTCGGCTATCGTATAATTGTCGCCAAGAATACCTGTGACCTGTTCTCTGGACATTCCCAGCTCCAGTTGGCTCATATTATTGCTTCTCAGGGAGGCAAAAAGATGCGGTGAACAGGAGGAAAGAACCATCAAAAATAATAACGCAAAAAACAACTGACTTTTTATCATATCCGATTTAGTTTACTCTTACTACACGTAATTCCTAAAAAAATGGTTGTCGGTAGTCAGTATGATAACCGTAAGGGAAAGCGCAAGAAGAAGTCCCGGCAGATATTAAACGTATTTATTCGTTTTTATCATAATTTGGTCGTCCCTTAGAGAAAATCCTGGTTCGAATAAACCAAAAAAGACTCTTTGCCTGAGTTCGATTGTAAAACTTTACGAATTATGGAGCCTATCCTTTCATAAAAATGGTATTTATATGATGAAGCAAACCTTATTATCATGACTCATCCTGGAATTGGACGTTCGTTAAAAAATCCCCCTACCCCCTTATTAAAGGGGATTTAGTGCAGTCTGGCTTTTTTATTTCATTTTTGATTTACTGTACCATAAACCTTATCTGGAATCGAACTCAGGTTCTTTGGTTTGAAGTCGTTATATGAATGGATATGAAATATCTTGATCGAGGGTATCAAAACCTAAAAATCTGCAGAGAGCCGTCAAAGCTGCTTTTCATGCCCTACTCCCTCAAAGGTATGGGGGGCCGGCTGCTTTTAATTTCACTACTCTTTACACTGGTTTTTTGCCAACGAAAAAAAGCCTCAGAACGGGCCAGTGCCGAAGTCCAAATAAGCAATCTGTTTGAAAATTTCACCTTTTCTATGGATACCCTGATGGTGGATACAGGGGATCAACTGATCGGAGAGACAAATACCGAGGGGCTTTCTGCCTTGCCAAAGGGTGGATTTTCAAGGATGGCAAGCTGTGGATCCATGTTAATGTGGCGGATGAATTGGGGTTTGCCGTGATGGATTTAAAGTTCTAACCGTTCCAGGATAATTAAGCAATAAAGTTTTCGATCAATAATACGGCGGACTGCAGCCCGTAGTGGAAGAATTACTGCATCAATTCTCCTTCAGCTCCAAAAACACCATCCGGTAATCCTCATTATCATAATAAACATAGAGCCTGTTGAACTCAATTTCAAAGGAGAAGGCATTCTCCAACGCTTCTGTATAGGCGATATGGTGGCTTTCTTCCGGCTCTCCAGGTGAGGGGATATCCTCAGAACACGACGAAAACACAAACATCAATAAAGAGAAAAAGGCAAAATTTCGTACCATCCGGCCCTTTTTTAACTAAAAAACGCTTAGTTAAAGTTGTTAGTTTACATTGCCTCTAAATGGCTCTCCCAGTACCAGTTTATCCCCTGAATCATCGACTTCAAAAAGTTTAGGGATACGTATGTAACGACCGTTCTCTCCTACCCGGTGACTATGGACCGCCATCAGCAATTGCCCCTCAAAAGTCCGGAACAACATCCCATGTCCATAATTCGGTGGACTAAAGGGCTGTTCATCGTGAATCCAGGGACCATCCAAAGTCCCGCTTTCCGAATAAGCGACTCCCTGGGTATAATCACCAAACACCCAACTGGTCCAGATCATGCCCAGCTTCCCGGTTTGGGTTTTGAACAACCAGGGCCCGTCCGTGACCTTGTTGGGAATGGTATCCCCTTCATCATTGCGCTCGCGGCTCCAGGGGGATTCACTGGCTTTAAAAAGCAGCTGGCTTTTGCCCACAGAACCACTCAAATCGGGTTTCAATTCGATTTTTTCGATGGTACCGTTCCAGTTTTGCAGCCACTCGTAGCAATAAACCATATAAGGCTTCCCGTCTTCGTCCACCCAAAAAGTCCCGTCCAGGGTCGGTTTATCGGCCGGCAGATAGGTAGGGTCTTCCATGGGTACATAAGGTCCTTCGGCCTTGTCGCTGACCAAAATATGGGAGGCCCTGCGCTCAATTACATTGCCTTGTACGGTATCAATCTTTACCTCCCGGTTGGTAAAGGTGGCAAAGTTGTAGTACTTATCCTTGTAGTAGTGAAGTTCTGCAGCCCAGATCATGGGGCGGGGACCCATCCAGGAATCCGGGTCGGTTTCGACAACCCGGTACGGCCCGGTCCAATGGCCCAGGTCTTTGCTTTTCCATAGCAGGCCTCCGGTTCCGGTGATGTAATACATGGAAGTTTTAGCGTCTGCCAAAATACAGGGATCGCTTAGCCTTATGGAATCCAGGGGAATATTTTCCCTGATTTCCGGGAGGCGGTTTTGCGAAAAGGTTCTGTACTGAAATAGAAGGATAAAGATCAATAAAGGGAATAAGGGTTTCATGGTTCCGGACCGGTTAAGTTGTAAAATAATGGGACAAAAACGAAATTGCCGATTGGCTTTTTAATAAAAAGTAACACCAGCTTAACTTAAGAGAAGTACCTCATTCACTGGAAGTTTTTGGTCCATCAGGGTAATCTCCTCCCCGGGCAGGTATCGTTGGATGCTGGTATAAGTTCCTTCTTTTGGATTGGCATAAACTTCTATCCGATTGCTTTCCAGATCGATAATCCAGTACTCAGGAATGCGATGGGTGGCATAAAGGGGCAGCTTTACATCCTTATCAAACCTGATAGAAGCATCGGACACTTCGATGATGGCCAGCACATCGGCAGGGACCGGATGTGCGGATGAATAATAGTCCGACCGGTATTTTAACAGGGAAATGTCCGGTTCGGGCTCATTCCTATCATCGATTTGAACCGGATTTTGAACGCCGGTGACTGCCTTATTTTTGAACAGCTCATTCAACAAGCCGGCCAATTTATTTACTATGCCTGCGTGCTTACTTCCAATGGGACTCATCTCGTATATTTCACCTTGTATCAGTTCCAGGCGGTCATCCGGTTTCAGTATGCCCATCTCGGCCATTTTGTGGTATTCATCTACATTTATCAACCGCTTTACGACTTCAGTTGCCATAATATTCAGCTATTTCTCTTTCTAAAGATAGTCAATTTCGAATTTAAACGCCAATATGCCATTCTAGTGGGGGAGGGGCGTTTATCACTTCTTCTTTAGCCTTACCCATAGAACGAAACGATACAACTAGATCAGCAGAGAAAATAATATTATTGGAAAGAACCACTCAGTCCGATATTGCCACCCTGAATGGGGCCATCGGCAAACCTTCCTGATTAGAAACACCTGCCAGTGGGTAGTCACCCCAGGCGTAACGAATGGCTCTTGGCCTGGCGACCTCCCCGGAATAAACCAATATGTCATCTCCCTGTAAAACGGCCTCTGCCGGATAAAATACCTCATCCGAACCGGCAAGCTCAAAACCACAGGATTCACCGGTGCAATCTAAAACCAATTGCTGCCCCGGATCCTTCACCTTGACTACTACCGTATCTCCTTTGACTTGATGGGAGCTATAATAGGGGCCATCGGCCTCTATATCCCGTCCATATACTTTCTCCAGTGCCTGCAAGGCCAGCCGCCTGCCAAATTCCTGCTTGTTTTTGGGATGTACATCATAGGGATCACCAATATCAATGGATACTACCATGCCAGTATGTGGAAGCGCAAGGGCAGTTTCCTGAGCCTCCCGCAGCGGACTTCTTACAAAAGTTCTTTTTTCAAATTCATGACTGCTATAGGTGCCGGTGTTTTGAACGAAAAGAAAAGGCAAATTATCGTTCTTCCAGTAGCCCCTCCAGTCCCGGATCAGTCGCTGAAATAGCTGTGCGTACAGTTCAGGCCTTCGGGCATCGGCACCACCCTGGTCCCAAATAAAACCCTTGATTCCGTAGGGAATGAGCGGGCTGATCATGCCGTTAAACAAAAACGAAGGTTCGTTTACGTAAAAGGGTTTTGCAGGAGGAATGGGTTCCTGATCGTTGATTCCCTTCCAGCCTGAAGCAAGTGATACTTGAAAATTACCAGAGGAATCTGCAAGGACATATTCCTCCGGAGCACCATAAAAATTGGCTCCACCCCAGGGGTTGGAAAGGCGCAGGGTGATTTCGTTGATGCCTTTCTTTACCCAGGCTGCCGGCACCCGAATGTTTACCGGAGCAGGGTATTGGAAATATCCCAGTTCCTGGCCATTCCAATACACATGACTTTGCCTGTTCAGGAACCCAAGCTGCAATGTCAGGTCTGTGGTTGCCAACTCCTGATTCAGGTTTACCTGCTGCTTCATCCACAGCACCTGCTCATGTGCCTTTGTATCATCAAAAAGATCCAAATCTTTCCAACCCACTGCGGAATACCCGGGTTCAAGCATCTGGCGTTTGATTTCCGGATCCGGATGACTCAACTTGTTTCTCCGGATACGGTGGTGGTCGGTAGCCGCCTGTACCTGATTGCCCCAGGTTTGCGGAAAATACCGCAGGTCGGATTCCAGCTGTGGAAGGGAGTCCGCAAAATCCTGCAGCGTCTGTTCATTGGTCCAGGTCAAAATGCTGGTACCTCCCCAGGAGCTGTGGATAATGCCAACCGGAATATTCAGGTCGCGGTGCAGCTTTTTAGCAAAAAACCAGGCAGGTGCAGAAAAACCGGCCAATGATTCAGGACTGGGCTTTTCCCATCTGCCCCCCGAAAGGTTCTCAACAGGCTCGGGTGATGGAAATAGCGGCACATCAAAAAGCCGTATTTCCGGATAATTGCTATCCTCCAGCTCAGACTGTGCATCCAGGATTTCAGAATGGGGGATCCATTCCCAACCACCCATTGGATGTTGCATATTGGATTGTCCGGAACCCAACCAGACATCTCCTATCAGAACATCTTTGAATTCGGCTTTTTTTTTCCGCTTTCGATACTCATGGTATGCGGCCCGCCAGCCGGGAATGCGGGTAAATCAACCTGCCATTTGCCGTTGGCTAAGACCCTTGTTTCCGCTTTTTTGTTTCCCAATTGGACAGTCACTTCCTCCCCCACGGTACCAACGCCCCAGACAGGGATGGGTTGATTCCGCTGCAGGACCATGTTGTCAGAAAATACACGCGCAGCCTGAAGCGACTGGGGTACTTTGACGGGCACTATGGTACGAAGCACAACGGGACCAAACAATCCCGAGGGTATCAATGGCACCTCTTCCCAGGGTACCCGGATATGGCTGATCCCTTTGATATTGGTTTCCCCGATATGCGTTTGGGTAAATTCTTCTCCGGTAATGGCGTCTCCGGTAATCCGGTTGGACCAGGTATTGGCCACTTCAATCCGCAGGCTGTTGATCCCCGGACGGAGCAGATCGGTCACGTCGAAACGGTAGGGTTTGGCCCAGGTAATGCCCAGTCGCTTATCGTTTAGCCATACCTCCGCCACATGGGATAGGTCACCCAAATCCAGATAGGTTTTGGCATCCGCCTGGTCCACAGGATGAAGGGCATGTACAAATTGTTTTTCATAACGCGCTGTGCCGGAAAAATATTTAATCCCCTCCACTTCAGATGTTGTCCAGGATTTCAATTCAGGAAACACTGCCTTCTCGGGAGCACCCCAGCCTTCGGGGAAAAACACCTCCCAGGCCCCATCAATAGTCTTTTCCGGAATGCTGTTATGTATTTCCTGAGACCCTTCTTCATCACTTACGACGAAGATACCCTCTTCCCAGACCTCTATTCCATCCGCCGTGTGGCTTATTTTTGGAGGGTGCAAACCAGCACCTGCTATTTGTGAAAAATGTCCTGCAGCATCTCCTGGCGCAAAAACGACAAACTTGCTTTCGTAAGGAGCCAGTGTAAGGGGAAGGCTGATTTGTGCTTCATTTTGTTCATACACGCCCGCTGGCACAATCTGACCATCTACCGGATCCCAAATCTCGGTTACCTTGTCCTGCTGCCGGAAATGCAGGTTTCGGGAAAGCCATTCCCCGGTAGAATTGACAACAAAATAAAAATCAAGGTCTCCCTTTTGGTAATGGGTATAATCCAGGGTATAGAAATGCTTGTCCGCATAATCAAGATCCGGCACCAGTCCTAATGCCTCCATTAGTTCAGTTGGGTCTGCCTCTTCGAAAATCACTGCCTCTTCCGCAATTAAATATTGCGCATCGAAGGGGTGCCAAAGTTCCTCCAGCCATCCTTCCATGTCAGGCATGCCGGTTTTTAATTTCCTTTGTGCAATCTCTTTTGGTCGGGGCCCGATGATTACCGCACCATTTTCTGCCATTTCTTTTAGTTTCAGCAATACCTCCGGATGGATTTCATGTTCTTCAGCCAGTGCCAACACGCTGAATTTCGCTCCATTCCTGGGATTAATGATCTTGCCTTCCTGCACTTCCAGCCCAAGGAGTATCTCCGTATTGACCAGTTCATAATCATAACCCGCCCCCGGGGAGAACCTGCCTCGCTTGTGCCCGCCATAGTTGGGGATGGTATCGCCATAGTAGTAAAGAAAATCAGCTTGGAAATCGGCTTCCTGAAGAATATAGGAAACCCTGGCCAGGTATTCGTTAAAAGGTCGGATCTTGGGCCACCATACCCTTTTGTCGTTGTAATGGGTACCGGCATGGTACACGATACCCGGCACACCTGTTCCCTCAGGATTGTGGGTAGAACCGTGAACGACCACCTTATTCATCCCTTCAGCAAAGGCCCTGTCTCCTATCGGCTTCATCTCAAAAGGCCCCTCCTGCCAGTGCTGGAAGGAAGTAAAAGCTTCCATTTCAACTATACCAAGACCATAGCTATGAGATGCTGAGGAGACTTCTTTCACCACCCTCAGAATATCCATTCCGTCTTCGTTGTATCTGCCGTGGTTGATCCAGAATTCACCTCTGGGAATGTCCAGCCCTTTGCCTAGTGCCTTGAGGGGCTCGACTGGGACATTGTGCAGGGGAAGACCAGGTCCTCCCGCCTCACTATTATTTTTAAGACCGTGGGCATTGCAGACTTCTTTGGATTTCATGTAAAAATTCTGGATCATCAGTTCGGACAAGGTCCGCTGAAAATCAGCCCGGAAATTGGCCGTTGTTCCGGCTGAAAATTCCGCTTCCTCAAATAGTATGGGCAGTAATTTCCTGACCTGATATCCATTGATCTCCTTGAATTTCTCAGGTAGCGTAGGTGTCCAGGTAAAGCCCCTGGCCTCATAACTGGCCATATACAGGCTTTTCAGTGCCGTTTGCCTCAGATCTCCCAATACAGATTGCAGCCGATCGATCATATAATTGAAATGAAAAGCGGTAGCGTCAGCATCATAATGGTCTACGATGGGGCCTGCAGAATATTTGCTGGGTAAAACCAGGTTTTCACCGGAATTGGAACATACATAGCGCACAATTTTCCAGTCCCCTTCGGGAGCGTCCCAATCCAACTCCTCGGTCTCCGGGTTGAAAAATTCGGAGATATCCAGAATTTCTGTGGTATCGGCCAGACTATTGCCTGAATATTCAGGAATCGCAAGCAGGGCGATCTCCTCCGCATAAACTGGTTTTCCGTCCGCCCCGAATTCGATCATCCGCTTTCTTCCCCTCGGATCCGTTTCAGGTATCTCGGGAAAGGGAATGGTAATTTTCTGTCGTTTGCCACCCGAAAGGTTGACCTTAGATTGATAAATGGATTTGGCGGCATGCTCTGGGGTCAGCCACTTCCCGCCTGCATTCCAGCTACTGGCCGTATTCAAGCCTACTTCCAATCCCAATTTCCCAGCCTCTTCTACAGCAAATTGGATCGTTTTAAGGGATTCCTCACCCAAAAACTCCGGACCGGTACCCACCAAAACGGTATCTCTGGATCCGATTTCAAATATGGTAAACCCGGAAACTCCGGCTTCTTTGAATGCATGGATTTCCTCCTTCAACCGCTGATGATCTACATGACCCCCCAGCCACCAATGGTAGACTATGGGATGGGCAGTAGCGGGCGGGAATCGGAACCCACTTTGTAAATCCTCGTAATCCTGGCTGTTTTGTCCAAATCCAGGCAGGGAAACACCTGCGAAAATAATTGTCAGAAAAAGAAGGTAATTGATTTTTGTATTCATGGTTTGGAGGTTTTGGGGTTTACATTAGTAATTACCGGCTAAGGGAGCTGCCCTCAGGCAAGGGACGCCAATCCAGAAACGGATCTCCACTATCCCTGATCCATGTTGACAAGGCGGCCTTCAGTTCGTCCTTCAGGGGCTGATAACTATCTTTGTAGGCTAGATTGTGGGTTTCGCCAGGATCCTCCCACAAATCAAACAATTGCTCGTTCCGTTCTCCCTGATTGTACAGGTTGTATTTGTATCGCCGGTTTCGGATCATTCGCGCATGCCTGCCGGAGTCCAGTTTATCGTCTGCCAATTGCACCACCAAATGTTCCCGCAATGTCTTGTCGGGATCTTCCAGCACGGGTTTGAGACTTTTGCCTGTAAACCGGACATCGCTTTCTACACCGGCGTAGTCCAATAGGGTTGGGGCCAGGTCCATACCGGAGACCAGTTGGTCCCGGTTTACCCTTCCGGAGGGTATATGTCCATTCCAGCGAATAATAAACGGTACCGTAGCTGCTTCATCGTACAAACTCAATTTGGCCGCCCAGCGGTGAGAGGCCGCACCATCTCCGTGTTCGCTGGTGAGGACGACAATGGTATTTTCATCCAGGCCTTTACTTTTCAGTGCCTCCATTATTTTCCCTATCTCTTTGTCTACCATCTCAGTGAACCTGTAATAATGATACAGGTAAGCCCGCCAGTCGTCCGGGGTGTAATCTTTGGTTAGCAACAATTCATCGCCATAATGGTCCATGAGGCGCTTTTCGGCGAGAAATTCCGGTTCATCTTCAGCAATTTCAAAATTGGGAGGTAATGGTGGAAGCTCGTCCAATTCGTGCGCCCTGGCATACTCATCCGGCCTTCTGGGTACATGGCAGATATCATGGGGATTGTGGAGAGAAACAGCCAGTAAAAAGGGATTTTCGCCATTGTGATCCCGGATATAATTTACCGCCGCATCTGCAATAGGTCCATCGGTATCCTCGCCCAGATCCCAGGCCTCGTCCAGTGATTGGAAGGGAATCACCTTAAATCCGGAGACAGAGTCGGCATTGTTTTTTGCTGGATAGGAAAGCGGAAGGTGCCATTTACCAACCCAGGCTGTTTGATAGCCTTGTCGCTGAAAAAGATGACCGATGGTGGGCACAGAGGAATCGATATGTGTGGAATTCCAGACCACGCCTGTTTCGTGAGGCATTCTTCCGGTAATCAGGCTGCTTCTGGCAGGCCCGCAAACAGGGCTGGTGCAGTAAGATTCGGTGAAATACGTCCCCTCTGCCGCCAATTGATCCATGGCGGGAGTAGTCAAATGAGGGTTGCCCAGATAACTGATGGCATCATTGGTTTGCTGATCGGTTAATATGATCAGGATATTTGGTCTGCTTGCTTCGGCTGATTTTTCCACTTTTTGGGCACACCCAGATAAAAAACAGAGGAATGCAAGAATTGAAACAACAGACAACTGATTATCGAAATGCATAGCAATAGGTTTATTTTTGAAATTGTTCAAACAGCAATAAGAAATGCATGGACTGAAACATTGTTTTTTCAATTACCAGGCAAATACCACTGTACCAGACACATTTTCCACCTCAAAATAGGAACCGTTCTCATCATTTTTTTCTTCAAAGTCAACCCTCCCATTTTTCCAGGGATAGCCGGAGTTTAGAAACACCTGTAGATCCGCACTGCTAACAGCCTCCTGCGGATAAAACCTGAGTGTGCCATTTTCCAATCCGCTTACCTGGTAGCGCTTGCTTATTCCTTTCTGACCGGAATGTAATTCTTTAAAGGATAACATACCAGATTCCTGCTGCACAAATGCCCGGCATTCCCTGTGCCATGCGGTGGGCATGGTATAGGTGGAATAGCCCTCTTCGAGCAGGGTCTCCAGTCCAATAAGCAATGGTGCCCCCTGTGCAAATTTAAAATACTGCTTTACGGTGGAATTGGGATTGTATCCGGAGAAAATAAAGGCCTTGTCGGAGCGGTTGATGGTCAGCACAGGATCTTTGATCGAAAGATCCCGTTTTTCAACTTTGATATGCATTCCAAATGCCGACAACAATTTTCGCAATAATCCAGGTACAATGACATATTCTTCAGGATCATCCGGAGTCAATAGCCTGCCTCCGGTAAAATCACTGGAGTTGGTTCCCCGAAAATACATCACCTTGCCCCCCTTCCAATCCGGGTGGGTTCGTAGCCAGGCCATGTCTCTTATATCCCCTGATTGCTCAACATGAAGTATTTTTCTCGAATATTGATCTTCAGGATCAGTCATGGTCGAACGGAAGCCACCTCCGGAAAATAAAGACCTATGGTTGATCAGATCCCGGCCACTTTTATCCATAAGGTTTCCTTCACCATCCGAAATCAACTTCATTTCACCCGCCAAAGGCGCTTTATTGGTAAGGTTAACAAACTCCATAAATTCCTTTGCTGAATGATCCATGGGTCCAAATACAATGAGTTTCCCTCCTTCTTTTACGAACTCCATCAATGCCTGCTCGTAGGCGCTACCTTCTTCAGGAGCAATGGAGAGCAGGATGGATTCGTTGAAAAGTCCGGGACTTTTTCGCACTGCTTGCTGGAAAGATGTAGTGGAAATCACGGTATTCAATGGCAGACCCGCATTGATGGCCTGCCGGATAAACCAATCACCATAATATACCTCTGGTAACCTACCGTCCTCATTTTTTGCCCAATCATGGTATTCATCGAATGGGTACACCCATACCAGTGGCCCGGGGGCCGTAGGCAGGTCATACCGTGCCTTTAATATATGAGGGATCACTTCATCCGGTACCTGGGTAGGCATATTGCCATAGGTGTCATCAATGGTCAGGAAATTAAGGTGAGAGGGTACCCCCATCTGCCCATTTTCGTCGATCCTTCCCACTGCCATGGGCAGGTAAATGTCGTGGGGCTCCCGGCCATAACGGTCCAGCCAGGGACTGTTGATCCACCAGGGGTCATGGGTATAGTACCTGAAGGGGAACCTGGAATCTGGCAATTCCGCCATTCTGGACATGTACCCGGCCAGCTCTAAACCAAAATCACCATCCAGTGCTGCCCATGGAGAATTGGGTGGCGGCAACATGTTAAAACCTCCCTCATAGATTCCCTTAAGATCTACCGCATCCCTTGCAAGGTCGGCACCTACCGAAAGATTGGTTCCACGGGTCTGGATAGGAAAATCCGGACATTCCTCGCGAAAGAGCATCCAGAATTGCAGTACTTTTTCTGTAGCATCATTTAACTTTTCTTCCTGAAACTCCTTCCCGGAAAAAATCGCACCGGTTGCAGACCATCCTTCTGCCCCAAAGCCGAACCCATTGCTAAACCAGATGTAATCGAAACCCAGGTCAGAAAGAAAATGCTGGCTCTGCCTGCCGAAAAAGGTTCCAAAGGGCGTTTGGTCGGGAATCCCTTCAGGAAAGCCGGCGTAGGCTTCAGCATCCCCTTCCAACACCGAATAACTGCTCACAAAGGTCTTGTGTCCCATGGCATTGCCACCCAATATTTCCGGGTGTTTATCGTATTTAAAAGGGGATTTTGCGAATTCCGGACCGGGATCGAATGTAGCCCCTACCAAAATTGGCTTGCCTGTAACTTTTCTACCGGCCTCCTTCAGCGATTGGACGATAAAAGCCAGATCAGCATATACAAAATCAGGCGGGTCTTCCCGATACAGGTAGGCCCTTTCGTGTAGGGATAGCGACTCGGGTGCTGCGCCAACCTCATGTGCTGTATTGGGGTTACCCATGTATTTGGCCCATTCCAGCGGCTGGTCCGGATGGCCCTTGTAATCCAGGATTTCCGAGCCGTCACCCGTCCACAGCATCACAGACACGGTGTCAGCATGCCGGAGCAGTGACTGCCACTGGGTAAACATTTCATGGGCTACCGCCCGGATATACGCCTTTTCGTTTACCTTAAAAGGCTTAAGGGAAGCCTCCAACGTGATGTTGTTGAAAGGCTTTCCCTTCAGATAATTCTGGGCTTTGGCCTGCCCCGCTGCAAGCATACAGAGCAGGAGTATCCAATACCTACAAACTACATTCATTAGTATCCCGTGTTTTGTCCCAGTTCAGGATTGATGTCAATTTCCCTCAGGGGAATGGGCATCACCAGATTATGTTCCTCAACAGTAAAGTTCATGTTATTCTGCTGGAAATACCCGTTCATGACAGGCAATAGTCTGCCGGTTCTTACCAGGTCGTACCACCGGTGCCCTTCCAGAAAAAACTCAACCCTCCTTTCCTGCTCCAAAGCCTCCGCCAATTCCTGAGAGGACAATCCCGAAAGGTCATCCAAACCGGCCCGATTACGCACCTGATTCAGGTATTCCAGTGATTCCCCGGTATTCCCGGTTTGGTTGAGTGCCTCAGCATACATGAGCAGTACATCTGCATACCTGAGTGCGGTGAAATTCACACCCCCGTCACCTTGTACGCCCGTTGTAAAATCAACAAACTTAAGTCCATACAGCTCATCTTCATATTCCCCGGTGACCAGCAGTACAGAATCTCCGATGGAAGCCTCTCTCCTCAGATCGCCACTTTCATAGGCATCAGCCATATCGGGCGTAGGCAGCACCCGTCCGGAGCCTTGCATTTGATTGGGGAAAATATCCATATCAAACCTTGCCGGAGTAAAAATGCTGGAAAATCCATTGCCCACGCCCAGGTTACCGGACATGAATTTGATTTCAAATACAGACTCATCAAGGTCGTCGTTTCCCGGACTAAACAGGGCTTTGTAATCCTCATTAAGGCTGTAAACACCGCTATCTATCACTTCCCTGAGTACTGTAGCTGCACGACCGTACTCCTGATTGGTCAGGTAGACCTTACCAAGCAGAGTTTTGGCAGCTCCGGTAGAAGCCCGCGATTTTTCCAATCCATCTACGCCGTCCAGCAGCGAAGCCGCCTCCTCCAGGTCCTGTACGATTCGGGCATATACCTCTTCGACCGGCTTGCGGGACATGTCATATTCATTGATCGCTGCCGGACTCCTGAAGGCTACATCTACCAACGGCACCCGGCCGAAGGTTCTCACGAGATTAAAGTAAGCGTAGGCCCTTAGAAAGAGGGCTTCGCCGCGGATCTGATCCTTCGAACCAGCAATCATTTCCACATCGTCCAGCCTGGAAAGGATATTGTTGGACCTGGAAACAGTCGTAAAGCAAATGGACCAAACGGTATTCAGAAAACCATTGGCCGGCGTAAAATTCACCTCGTCCAGCTCCACCTCGGAGACCATGGGTGAGGTCCATTGGATTTCTGCATTATCCGTGGTCAATTCGCCCAGATATACCAATGCGGTACTGTGGAGGTTTTGCAGCCCGGAATAACTACCAATCAATGCCGTCTCAAAATCGTTGGCATTTTGGTAGAACGATCCTTCGCTGATTTGATGTTCAGGTTCCAGTTCCAGAAAATCGGAACAGGATGGCAGCAACAGACAGCTAAATATATATATCCAATATCTTTTCATGACAGTTTTAATTTAGGTTACAGGGTTATTTTGAGGCCGAGGGTATAAGTCCTTGGAAGCGGGTAGTTCAGGTAATCCAGCCCGGCATTGACCACATTGCTTCCCGTGGTAGTAGATTCCGGGTCATAGCCGGGATAATCTGTCCAGGTGTACAGATTGGCTACGTTGGCATATACATTTAATCGCGTTAGCTTAAACCTGCTCACCAGTTCCTGAGGCATTTCATATCCGAGCATCACATTTCTGATCCTCACAAATGAGGCATCAAAGAGAAAGTTGGACGAGGTACCAAAACCGTTGGCATGGTTGCTCCGGATAGCCCGGGGGATGATCCCGTCTCCGGGATCCTCCTCGGATCTCCACCTCCGGTCCTGAATGGCCAACCCATTCTGAACGCTGTTTGAACCCATCAGAGAGCCGCCGGACATCAGATAGGTCTGCGCTCCCTGGGACCCAACCAGGGAAACATTGAAGCTGAAAGCGCCCCATCTGAAATTATTGTCCATACCCCATACAAAGTCAGGCCAGGGATCGCCCACTATTTTGCGATCGTTTTGATTGATCACGCCATTGCCATCCACATCTTCAAATTTAAGATCTCCTGCCTGCGTCCTGGGATGAAACAATGCGGCACCATCGACCTCTTCACTCGTCATGAATACACCTAGCTTGTTGATCAGGAAAAAACTGGATACGGGATAGCCCACCTGTGTGACCTGAAACCCGGATGTCGCTATTCTTCCTCCTTCGGTAGCCAATTTCAATACTTTGTTCCTATTCGCAGTAAAGGTAAAATTGCTGTTCCAGCCGAAATTGGTTTGATTGATATTAACGGTATTCAGACCCAGTTCAAGGCCTCTGTTTTCAATATCCCCGATGTTTTGGGTAGAACTGGTAAACCCGGAAGCCGCTGGCAACTGAACCGCCAGAAGCAAGTCTGTTTTGAGATCTCGGTAAACGTCTGCCGTCAGATTTACCCTATCCTGAAATAACCCCAGATCCAATCCAAAGTTAGTCTGCCTGGAAATTTCCCAGGTAAGGTCATCGTTGGCAAGGCTGCTTGGCACCAGGCCCGGGATCAAGCCGCTGTTGTTGATATAGCGGGTAGTATTCAACAAGCCGATATGGGTATAGTTACCGATCTGATTGTTACCCGAAATCCCATAACTGGCCCTAAGCTTCAAATTGCTCAGGAAATCGGCATCGCTTAGAAATTCCTCCTCAGAGATATTGTATCCCACAGAGAAGGATGGGAAAGATCCCCATTTGTAATTACTGCCAAACCGGGAGCTACCATCTCTTCTTACGGTGGCGGTAAACAAGTACTTGTCATCATGGGAATAATTAACCCTTGCCATTAGAGATAGCAGCGACCATTCATTCAGGGTTTGGGTACCTGCATTTACAATTCCTCCTGAAAGGTAGGTCACATAGTTGGTTGGAAAATCAGAAGCTCCTGCAGAAAGCCGATCGCTGCTGTTTTTCTGGGCTGTAAACCCGACTACTGCATTCAGCGAATGCCTGTTGTCTATTATCCGGTTATAAGTGAAAGTGTTTTCATTCAGCCAGTTCAGATTCTCTATTTTGGTAGCACCGGCAGTGGCCGGGTAGTTCAGAGAAGTATATAAAGGCACAGCGTTTGAGCGCCACAGGCGGGTATTGTTAGAACTAAAATTTACTCCTGCAGAAGTCCTGAACATCAGGTTTTCGGTTATATCTACCTCTAGGTAATTGTTGGTAAATACGTCCATCACCTTTCTTCTGTCCTGGGTTCCTTCACTTACGGCCAGTACATTGGCCAGAAATCCCAGTCCATCGGTTACATCCGCCTGGTTAAAGTAATAATTTCCTTCATCATCGTAAACCGGTATTGTGGGTGAGGCGGCAAGGGCATTGGACAACAAGCCTCCCTGTCCGTAATGGGATTCCGTATTGGCAAAACGGCCATAACCGTATGAACCGTAGGTTGAGGTTCCCACACGTATTTTGTCTGTGATCTGAGCATCAAAATTGACGCGCAGATTGAAACGATTGTAGTCTGAATTAATCACTATTCCTTCCTGGGAGAAATAGCCCGCCGAGATAAAAAAATTGGTATTTTCAGTGCCTCCACGTGAGGAAAGCTGAATATTGCTGACCGGTGCTGTTCTGAAAATGACATCCTGCCAGTCGGTGTCGGTAGTAATGGATGAGGGATTCCGAAACTCCGGCCTTACCCGGGTAGCCACACTTCTGACCTCATTGGGATCATCAATATTGCCTCCTGCATATACCCAGGCATTGTCTCTGCCATCTGCTACAAAATCTGCGTATTGCCTGGCATTCATCAGATCCAGCTTATTGGCCACCTCCTGGTAGCCATGGGAAATGTCCAGGTTGATTTGTGCCTTTTCATAGGACCCTCTCTTGGTGGTAATGATTACTACACCATTTGAGCCACGGGATCCATAGATGGCGGTGGCAGAAGCATCTTTCAATATTTCAATGGACTCGATATCCGATGGGTTTATAGAGGTGAGCGGGTTGATCCTGTTGGAAGTGTTGGAGGCCATGTTTTCCGATGAAAAACTAGATCCGCCATAATTGCTCATATCCGAGTTGCCTCCGCCATCCACCGGATAGCCATCAATGACATAGAGCGGTTGGTTGCCGCCGGTGATGGAACTTACACCCCTCACCAGGATATTCACATTACCCCCGGGTGCACCGGTGGTCTGGTTGATCTGTACCCCCGGTACCTTACCCTGTAGCATCTGGTCAAAACTGACTGAGGAAGGCTGTAAAAACTCTTCGGATGTGATCCTGGAAATGGAGCCGCTCAGGTCTTTCCTCCTTTGGGTACCATAGCCTACGACCACCACTTCATTGAGTTGCTGCTGATCCGTCGCCAGGCGGACATTAATATTGCTCTGGCTTCCCACAGGTACTTCCTGTGTCACATAGCCCACATAGGAGAAAATCAAAACAGAACTGGTACTGTTTACCGCAATCTGAAATTGTCCGTCAATGTCTGTCACGGTGCCATTGGAGGTTCCTTTTTCCAGGACGGTTACTCCCGGAATGGTACTGCCATCTTCAGCAGCGGTCACTGTCCCGCTGATGTTCAGCCGCTCGGTGACTTGCGCAAACAGGTTGTAATGTCCGGGAAAAATCCCCAGCAACAGTACAACCGCCGAAATTTTGAAAGCTGTTTTCATGGTATTTTGGTTTTGGTTATTTTCTTGGTTCAAGACACAATTACCGATTCGATCTGCAGGTAATTGGCTATTTTCTGAATGCTGCCGGCATGATGGCCGATCCCCAGCGCAAAATGATGGGTAGGCCCTTCCTTGACCCACCTGGTGAGAAAGGTCCTCACATCTGGTTTGAAGAAACCCCTGGTATTGGTGTTGCCGGTTGGGGGGATCGGACCTTCGACCGACTCGCCCTCGGCGATGACAAATTTGAATTTTCCTTCATACGTAGACCCTATGCTCAACATGGTAATGGGGCCCTCCTTGATCTTGAACTCCACGCCTGCGCCGAAACCCGGCTTGCCATGGTATTTTTTTAGACTTCTCAATACCGGTTTTCCCTGCGCTATGGAGATATTGTGAGGACCATCATGACCTACCAGTACAAAGTTTTCCTTAAAATCCACGGGATGAAACTCCGCAAAGCTTCCTCCTATTCCCAGGCGATCCATGATCAACATGGCCAGGCAGGTCTTTAGATCTGACTCCCCGCACATGGGAAATCCGGAACTGGTAAGCAGGGAATTGCCAACGATCAGGTTGGACATGACCAGTTGGGTATCACTATTGTCCTCGCCGTTGTAATAATAAGCCAGTCCATCCAGCTCCTCCCGGGCGATAAATTTTTTCAGTGCCAGGGATGCCTTTGCGGCCACGCTCAAATCTGCAGGTTTTAATTTTTCTGATATGGGATCGGATACCGGATCCGGTGTGTCAAAAAACGAGAGAATACGTTCTTCCTCCTGCCTGACCTCAACTTCATTGAGCCCACTGACATACTGGTGAACGATCTGGTTGGCCTCGCACTGGACCACATGCACCCCAAAATGGGCAGTAAGCATGGTCGCATCGGTATGCATGTCCAGCATGGCTTCAATAGGATGGCCGATATGCCCTATCCGGGCTGTTTTAAGTGCATGCAATACCTTCGCTATCCTGCAATACTCGCCAATCAAGGCCTCAGCCTGCGGATCATCGTGCAAGGTACCTATTATGACCTCAGGAACCTGCTTGCCCAGGCGTACGGCTACGCCGGCAAATTCCGGAAGGGAACAGATATCGTCATTGTACAATTGCATGTAGGTGGATGCCCTGGAATAGTCCATCGCTTTATCCGGCTGCAAGGCTACCAGTACGATGGGAACCTCCATATTTTTGATGATCGCTCCAAAGGTGCTGGAGGTAGCATAGGTGAGCATGTCACAAAAAATCAAATCCAGATCAGCGGATTTAAGTTTTGGCACCAGGGCATAGGCGGATTGGGCATCGTCTACGAGTCCAAAATCCACGACCTCCACCTGATGAGCGTGAAGCTTTTCCAGAAAGACCGCCTGCTTTTTCAACAGGTCCTCAAGTAAACCCTCAAACTGAGACCAGTATTTGAAGTATCCAACCCCAAAAACCCCTATTCTGGGTTTCGATTCCATTCGCCGCTCGAGTTGATGGCTTTCAGCTTCCCGATTCATGTCATTTGTCGGCTTGTTCATTTTTCTATCGTTAAAAATTAAAATTTTATCTTTTGTTCGTTTCCGGTAAGGACAGCTTGTTGTCAAAGGCCATTGCCGTAATCCGTGGTACAAAAACCAGCAATATGACAAATGCAAGCGGGTACATGATCCCGGAGACCAGCCATAAGGGGCCATAGGCGTAATTTTGGGCCACCCATCCGATTACCGGATTCAGTATCATACCGGATACTGCCCCGGCGGTACCCGATAGCCCCACTACCGTAGAGGTTGCGTATTTGCCGAAAACATCTGTAATGGCTGTGATGTAATTGGTGATCCAAAAACCGTGTGCAAGCATCATCAGTGACATGAGCAAAATGGCCACTTCTACAGATGAGACGATGGAGATAAACGGTGCCACCAAAGTGACCGCAGCCGCAAAACCCATTACCCATTTCCTTGCGGCATTGATTGACAGGTTACGGGCCACCAATTTGTCCGAAAACCAGCCTCCCAGTATATTTGAAATGCCCAGGGCCAGGAATGGAATCCAAAACAATTCTCCAATCCGCTCGAACGACAGTTCTCTTTCCTGATTGAGGTACTTGGGTACCCAAAACATCAAAAAGTAAAACACCGGATCCAATAAAAACCGGATCAGTATAAAAATCCATACGGTGCGGATTTTAAGCAGGCTTGAAAGAGGCAATTGCTGGCTTCGCTGGGGCTCTACTGATTTTTTACGGTCGAGGTTCTGCAGGCTTTTTTTCCAGGATGTGGAAAACCAGGCGATCACCCAGATGATCCCAAAAATACCCGGAAGAATAAAAGCCCAACGCCAGCCATACTGGCCGGATATGATGATGGTCAATGGAGGAGCGACCACTGCGCCGATTGCGGCACCACCAATGGCAACTCCATTGGCCAGGGCCCGCTCTTTTTCGCCAAACCATTCATACACCGTCTTGGCCGCCCCGGGGAAACACCCCCCCTCTCCCATGCCCAGAAGAAATCTGAATCCCAGCAAATGGTAAAAACTGCTCATTACCCCGTGAAGCGCGCTGGCGATCGACCAAATGCCGACCGACAGGCCCAGCCCCAACTTTCCTCCTACCTTATCTATCAGGCGACCTCCTACTGTAAACATCAGCGCATAACTGATCAAAAATCCGGTATTCACCCAGCCGTATTCCACATCAGAAATATTCAGCTCCTCCTGGATCTTGATGATGGTCATGGACAAGACTTGTCTGTCCAGAAAATTCAGGCCGGTGGCTACAAACACCAGCACCAGTATATACCAACGGATTTTTGGGTTCATTTACTTAACGCTCTAAGTTATAAAAGCAATAATATGACCTTTGAACCTAAAAAACAAGAACCAGGCATCTATTTGGTACATATTTTTGATAAAAAGGTTTTTTACCTAATATAAATCTATTTTTTATTGTAGGTAAAAATTTATCCTAACGCACTATGATAGAAATCGACAAGGTAAAGAAGGTACTGGAAATGATCAAAGTTTTAACGTAATCACCTGAGGGAAAGAGCTGTTGATCCTAAAACCCAAATATGATTCTGAAATAGGTAAAGAAAAAAATCCAGGTGGTGAGAAAAAATATTCGAGGAAAATCAGACCTTTTTTGTTCCAGAATGGACAATCTCATTGTATTCCGGATGCGCAATAATGGCAAATTTGTATTTATCACCGCGGTACAATGATTTTTCCAGCTCCAGCACGTCTCCGGGTTGGCACATTACCACACTATCCAATATGAAAACCGGCAGGGCTTCCGGGGCTTCAAAATAATTGGTACTGTCATCAGAAGGAAGGATAATGGTACTCAGGTTTTGTTTGATATCAGAGATTTTGTGATTGTACTTGTCCTCGTACACTTTAAAATAGGATAAATCAGTTGAAAGCATGTTTATCCGGGGACAGAGCCTGATGGAGATGTATTTGGTTTCGTCCTTGAGCAACAGGTCATCTGCATACCTCAACTGATGCACTTTCAGCACAGGTCCCTCCATGATGTAATGTTTGCCGCTGATCTCCGTCGAAATACCATGATCCAGGATGGTCTTTTCCAATACCACCGTCTTTGGCTGAAAGCCTTCCACCTTGAGTCCTTCGTCAAACCCTCGTCTCGTTGCGTCTATAGAACCCAATACCCGAAGCAGGTGATGGTCTTCGGTTTTGTTCAATACAAAAGTACCCTTACCCTTGATGCGTTGGGCATAGCCTTTGGATTCGATCTGCTGGAGACTTTTACGGGCGGTCGTATTGCTGACGCCAAAAGTTTGGATCAGTTCGTTTTCCGATGGAACTTTATCGCCGGGGAGAAGCTCCCCTGACCTGATTTTATCAATTATCCAATCGCTGATCTTGACGAATTTAGGTTTCATCTGTTGTGGTTTTAAAAAAGGTATTTATTGATATTTTGTTAACGTGCTTCTTAGCAATAGGCCGCTGTTGCCCAATGCCCGTTAGCATTGCAGGCAGCATGTGTTAGGTCTGCAAAAGTAAATTAAAATGATTCAAACACCACGTCAGGAATTAAAAACATGACTTATCGCCCTCATGACCCACATTTTAATAGTTCAATTGGGCAGGTTTATGATAAAAATAATTTCAATTAACATGCAGATGCTTATTTCTTCACCAACAGAAGTTTATAAAACGTGATGTATTCCTGCTCTTCTCCGACAAAGTCATCATCCCTGAGGGCGTAAAAGGGCTTGTCTAGCCCTTCGATATTCATAATTCTCCCAATTCGGTATGGAACAATGATTTCATTGGAAAGAATGGTATCTGGAGAAATGATTTTCAGCACCTGTTTCTGAAAATCCTTGTATTTGGGGAAGTTTTTTGGAAGGTTTAATTCGTTTTGCACGAATATTTCTTCGTCTATTCCTTCTTCATAGTAAACTACTGTCCCTTTTTCTGTAACAAAAAGCTGTCTTATCGCCCCATCAAGCATTCTGCTTCCAGAGATATATTGATATTTCTCCTGGTGTTCGCCATTATCCAAAAACTTTGACGGTTTAAAGTTTACCGTGTGTAGGTAAGAACCTCCATCATTAAGGTCAAAGACATGAATCATCGGTTCATTGCTTAATGCCAGGTGAAGTCTGGTACCCGAAATCCCAAATTGGATCCAAGGTCTTTCAAAGAATTTATCAGAGGAATATCTAGAGGTACTCGGGATCTTGATTAGTGGTACCGAACCTCCTGTTTTCGAATCAATTTTTTCTAACAAAAAATGGTCTCGGATGAAATATGGATCGTAAGGGTTTGCCCCATCTCTGCCAGGATAGTAACTGATCAAGGAATCATTCCAAAAATCCAAACTTCGAAAAAAGCCCCCTCCGTCGTTTGCTTGGCTTGGAAAGGGAAGGGTTATTTCTTGCTTCAACGTTAAATCCCTATTTAGCTCGTACAACCATCCCACGAAACTCGCTGCAAAAAGCCTCCCGTCATCCGTGTACCGTAGTTGGGTTGGGTATAGAACTTTTCCGGGGCCATCCGTTGGGTAAGACCTTTCATAATGAATCTTTCCAGTGGAGTCAAACTCAATCAATTTATTTTCCTGAAAATTAAAAAACACCCCTTTCCCATTTCTAAAATCTCCACCACCAACACTCCCCAGGTAATCTACTTGAATAGAGTCAAGAATCACGAGTTCCCAATCGGTTGACTCTGAACTTTTGCTGGAGAGGTTCGTCTGGTCGCTACACCCATAGACCAATACCACCATTGATAATAAAAAAATACGAAAATTGATCATTTGAAATTGGTTTAGCATATAAACGGTTAAATCGCCCACCTCCTGGACGCTATCTGGTAGGAGCAATTTAATGGTTTTTAGGCTGTATACCTTGGCTTTATTCGCATCTTTTTGAATAAACTAGTTATTACATTTCTTCGCCCTCGCTAAGCATTCCGCTATAGCTGAACCTTCTGTTAGTTTTCGGTATTCTTTTCCTTTAGAAAGTACGAATCCTCACCAATAGACCCGTCTGCCGCCGAAATGTGCGAAATCAACTCCTAACAGGGACCTTAAGCGTAGTAGCTTAAACCATTTAAAAAAATCAACTGGTTATCCGGTTTCCCTTCGGCCCGGAACGCGCCTGATTGTTCCCGAGCCATCAATAGCTTTTAACCCTACTTTCCGCCATTTCGGTTGGCATGGATTGTGGGTCGGGGCCGGTTTGCATCGTAAACAGCCACCGGGCATCTTCTTCATCAGTAGTGGAATTCCAATATTCCAAAGTTGCGAACGTGAAAATTCTTACCGGAGGGGAGCATGATACCAGGTAATAACCGAAATCGCAGTAAATGGTAAAGATTGACTCAGTCTTTTGAACTGACCATTGAATACTTTTCCAGGTATTCCTTCGGGGGGGTATGCCACTCGGAAAGCCGGCTTACATCGGTCCGAAAACAGTGGTAAATGAAGTCGTAAAGCAGTTCGCTTATTTCCTTAGGCAACTTCCTTTTTGCCCCTGAATCCAACATTTCCCACTGCTCAGCCTCATTTTCTTTTTCTATCTCCAGCATGGCATAGCTTACCGGCAATCGTGCAGACCTGACACGTTCAAGTTGATCCGGATAATTCCTCACTGACCATTCGGCTTTTTCGAAAATTCCGTTGTACGCTTGTATAAGGTCCGGAGTGAGGAATGAGTCCTGCTCCTCCTCAGGGCTACCGAAGATGGATAGCTTCCTCCCGGTGAAACCCTTGTTGTGATCATGCAGTAGATTGATGTAGGCTTTTATATGTCCGGCTGCCTGCCCATAATAAGCCAGTAAGAAATCGGTCATTTCCTTTTCCAGATCTACTTCCGGATCATTGACCAATTTGGTCAGCAAGTAAGCCCTCAGAGCAGCAAATTCCCCTCCGGATTGGATGTTTCCCTGAGCAAAAACGGCGCTTACCCGGTTTTCCTTTAAGAACCTGATATTGGGCTGAAGGGTACGCAGGTTTGGAAAGGGGGAAATCAGATTTGAAAACTGAATGTTATAATCCCAGACCAGAATATTATCTGTCAACTTACCCCAGCCTTTCAGGTCTTCGCTGAATGCCGGATCTCCCGACTCAAGGGGTTCGTTTCTCGTGCTCTCTATGCTACAAAGCATGATATTCACATTGTCTGCAGGCACCAGCTCCTTTGGGGGTACGCGGGTATATTGGTAGGCCAGGGTAGAAATAATTTTATCCGGAAACCTTTCGGCCACTTTATTGACAAAGGTGAGCATGGAACCCATCCCCAGGGCAGGATATTCGCTACCATGCGTTTTGTACATTTTTTCTTCCGGTGCAAATGCCGCGTGCTGTGCATCCAGCGCTGCACAATGCTCACAGCGGCAGTAGTTAACGTTGTCATTCTGACTTACAGACCAGTATTTTGCTTCGGGATTCTCATCGATTGCCTTTTGCAGGTTTTCGCAGACAATTTCCAAAACATCAGGATTGGTCAGGCAAAGCTGGGCCTCAGGCTGTACACTTTTGCCATCCCAGGATGGCACCAGCCCGGCATGGCGTTTTCCGTCATAATAGCTGAAATACTCCGGATGCGATTCCCCATACTCTTCAGGATTCAGCAGTTGGTGAAAGGTATGCACCCAGTATCCCCAGGCGATCGGGGAGGATCCTTTGCCGGAAAAAGAATGGAGTCTGTGCCAATCCATGAATTCGGGGTCATAAACATCATTATAAAAGACTTCCCTGTAAGAGAAAACCGGAATTTCCATCTCATCAATCTGCCCCAGGTGAATGGTAGATTGCCTGGGAATATGATCCACTTCTGAAGTGAACTTTTTACAACCCAGGTAATTTTCCAGAAAGGCGTATACCCCATAGATCACGCCTTTCTCAGGTCCACCCAGGATGATCAGTTTCCTGCCCCGGGTCCCTATATAATAGCCCTCCCGTCCAAGTTCTTCAAGAGATAAACCATCAACCTCAGGCCTGTTTACTTTTCCAATGAGGATTTCCAATTCGGAAATACTTCCATCATCGTGATGTACCGGTATAGTGGCATCTGAAATGCGATGCAAATAATCCTGCAAAACCTTGGCCGCCTGGATCTCCTGAACAGCCGCATCCTCGGGAAGCACGATCTGGTATTCGCTTTTTCCCTTTTCCACCAGGCCTAAATCCTGAGCCAGAGACATACCTCCGGTATAAACAGCCACAAGCAGATAAATGATTGTAAAATGAGTTACTTTGGCGTACATGACAAATTGGGTTTGCGTTTATTGAAAAGAAAGTACAGAACTTGCCTCAAGGACTTAGACTGTCAAAATAGGTTACCGCATGCTTTACATCCTTCAGGTTATCCTCCATATTATGCTCACACTCCACATATACCTCCCCCTCAAATCCCTGCCTTCTGAGTTCGGCAACCACCGCTTCGAAATCAATGATCCCTTCGCCCACCATCCTGTCTTTGGCAGATTGCCCATAAGCATCCAGGTCCTTGAGATGAATACTCATCAGGTGACCGTCGAGCTTTTTTAAACTTTCCACGGGATTAAGTCCGCTTCTGACCCAGTGCCCCAAATCTCCACAAGCACCGAAATTAGGGTGGTTTTTGATCGCTGACAATACCGAATCCGGATGCCAGTAAATACTTCCGGCCTCTCTGGAATGCTGGTGAAGCGCAACTTTAATGCTGAACTCTCCGGCAAGCTCATCCACCAGATCCCAATGTTCTCTTTTGGGTTCTGTGACCAGGTATTGGACCTCCAAGGATTTGGCCAGTTCAAAGGCTTTGCGCCAGTCGGCTTCAGTCTGAGCTGTTCCAACGTACATGGATTTCATTTTTAATCCCTTATCCCGCAATAGCATTTTTACTGCTTTTGCCTCTGATGAGCTAAGATCGGTCATGGCTTTGTCTCCAAAATCGCTACCCATTTTATGGAAATCGAAACCTTCTACGTAAGTTACTCCGGCAGCTTTCGCTTTTTCCAAGGAGCTGGAAAAAGGGAACCTGTTGAAGGAGTACAAGGCTACGCCCATGCCCCAGTCGTTCTTTTCTACGAACAGGTTGCGAACAGGGTCGTTTACCACGCTGGCCATACCCAGCAAAAGTACTGGTAAGGCAATGAATACCCATATTTTCTTTCCCATAGTATGTTTATTTGATCAAAAACGGATTTTTTCAATTACCGGAAAGGATTAGTACCCCATTCATACCTTTTGCCCGGGTCAAAGTCAGGGTTAGTCACCGGGTTTTGGGCGTTGGTTTCCGTTTGCCATTTTTTTAAAGCTGACTTCATTTCAGCCAACTTTTCGGGATAACTGAATTTGAGGTCCGTCATTTCGTTGACATCGTAACGCAGGTTATACAGGTCAAACTCCCCGGAAACCAGGTTTTCTATGATTTTCCAAGGTCCTTTCCTCAGGGCAGACATGGGCTGCTCGTGATGATACACGGGATAATGGGTAAACACTTCCCGCTCCGGGTCAAACTTGTTTTCCGTCAGAGACGGCACCATTGAAAAACCGTCAAGTACCTGGTTTTGTGGTCTTGCCCCCTTTCCCAGGTCCAAAAAAGTAGGGTAAAAGTCTACGCTGGAGACAATTGCCTCAGAAGTACTCCCAGGGTCTACCTTCCCGGGCCAGCGAACAATCAACGGAACACGGATCCCTCCTTCATATAGCGTTCCCTTTCCTGCGCGAAGCGGCGCATTGTTTGTGGCAATATAGCGGAGGGGATGACCTTCCGGATAGACCTCCTTGCTGTCACCTCCCAGGAGTGGGACATTGTCAAACCGGTTATCCACTCCCCCGTTATCGGAATAGAAAATAAATACCGTATTATCCGCCAGACCCATTTCATCAATGGCTTCCATGACAGCACCTACACTTTGGTCCACATGAGAAATCATCGCCGCATAAACGGCATTGCTTGCATAATCCGGATCTTTTGGTTTGTTGAGGAATTTTTCAACCAGGTCTTTGTCTGCGTCCAGCTGCACATGCACATCGTAATGAGAGATGAATAGAAAAAATGGATTTTCTTTATTCTCAGCGATGAAATCAACACCCATGCTGGTGAGGGTTTCACTCAGTCGGGCTCCTTCAGCAGATGTATACTCCGGAACAAATCGGGGCTGGTAAAAGCCACCACCTGCATACATATGGGCTTTGTCGTATCCCCTGTTTTGGGGCAGGTGCTCGGGATTATTTCCTAAATGCCATTTGCCAAAATAACCGGTGGTATAGCCTGCCGATTGCATGGCATTGCCGATCGTAATGATCTTATCTGGCAGGTGCTGAACCTGGTGATGGGGAACGGTAACCTCTTCGTACGGACGCCAATGACCGGGAATAAAATCGAAAATGCCTACTCTGGCGGGATATTGACCAGCTTGTATGCTGGCCCGGGTTGGCGAACAAACCGGAGCCGTATAAGCGTTGTGAAAAAGCATCCCCTGACTGACCAATTTGTCAATATTGGGCGTCTCGTTGAATCGATTCCCATAGGCCGGCAAGTCTCTGCCACCGAGGTCATCGGCCATAATCAGCACGATATTTGGCCGTTGCTGTGACATTGATGGAAAGGACAGCAAAATAAAGCAAGTGGACAGAAAGATTATTATCGGGTTTTTCATGAGTAATAGTATATGTTTCCGGAAAATTATCGTTAAACAAAAGAAATTTTCTCCATCATCAGTTATTCTGGCTTGCCAGGTTAAAGGGATACACAAAGCCGTAAAAAGGAGGCTCGAGGCAACTGACCGTGTCGATTACCCAAGTACAAAACCCGCCAGTAATTTTTGTACTTCATAGACATCCACAGATTTATTAAACTTCTTACTTACCGCAGGCTGTGGGTCACTGGAGATCCATATTTTTAATTCTGCATCCAAATCAAACGTCCCGGCCGTCTCTATGCTAAAACGGGAAATGCTCTTGTAAGGCAAGGAAAGGTATTCGGATTTTCTTCCCGTAAGTCCTTGCTTGTCCACAAGGACCAGTCGTTTATTGGTAAAAATGAACGTATCCCTGAAAAGCTTAAACCCCGTTTCTATTTGCTCTTCTGCAGTCAGTATTCTTCCATATTCCCTTTGGAGGTTTTCTTTATTGACGGCACCTGCATTGCCTAATATTGAATTGAATATTCCCATAACCTTGGTTATCAGCGTATCTGTTTAGATTTAATTTACAAGAATAAATCTACTCATTTTTATGTGGAAAACTGTTTTCTCAAGGTATAATAACTGATTTTAACCCTTGCCCTTCTTTAGTAGTTGGAGTTACTGGGAAAACCGTGAAAATTTAAAATAGGAAAATATCGGAAATTGGGAAATTCGGGAATAATACCTTGTTATCCCATTTTGAAAAGATTCGGCAGGGGATGGAAAAAGGCAGATTAATGCTCTATTTTCGCAACTTACCAAGCTTATTCCCAAGAATAATAGCCCAAAAGAACTTTAAAATGTCTTAAGTATATTCCTACCAGGCCCTACACTAAACAAGGAGGAAAGTAAAAAGAGATCAACTAAGATTCTCCTAATTTGATTAAATTATTCGCTAATCGTCTGGTCAATTTATTAAAAAAGTCACGTACAATTTTTGGAGAAACCATAAATATCGAGGGAATGCAAATTAGAAATAATATGAAATGCTGGTGGAATTGAAATAGTTTGGGATAGTAGTCGCTGACAATTACAAAAGCTAAAATAAAAAAGATTGGTAAAAATATTTTTTTATTCCGGATAAAAAAAAGCTGGAATTTTTCTGACAATTGGTTTGTATTGTCGCAAAAAAAATAAATGATGTAAGGTAAGAATACCAGGACGTGTAGTGAAAAAGGTATATTTACTGTCAATAATACCCCTAGATGAAACATGGCTGCCATTCCAATAGCTCTCAAAAATAAGGCAGACCAAAATATTGTAAATATAAACCCCAATTCGAACAACAAAGTACTGTAGTCTAACACTTTATAAATAAATAAATTGTTCAGTTTTACAAAAAACTCGTTTAAGTACAATGGGTCTGCACCTGAATAATACCTTCTTAACATAAAACCAGCTGTAGTTGAGTAGGAAAGATCCAACCATCCTCCGATTAGTTTTGGCAAACCTGCCGTAAAATAACCCCATCCCAATAAAAAAGAAAGAAAGGTTAATGGCCATCCCCTGGGTTCGATTTTTGTTGTTCTATTCATTATCGAATCGATCGAGAGCGCCCCTCCCCAATTGGTGAATGCCATAATTATTGGAAAAATAACGGGGAAAATGTTATGATTAATTTTCCCATAACTGTAGACATAAGTAAAACCAAAAAGTAAGAGTAATCCAAAAATTACAGATGATGCCTTCGTTCGAAACCCTACTAATAAAAAGGCAAAAACGATTCTCAACATCAAATCAAACGTCCACCAAAAATCACTTGAAGTAATTGGCCCGATCAATAGAGAGAGTCCTACAGGTGGGTCAAAAAACACCAATTCAAAACCTGATATTTCAATAAATTGCGGAAGGTCAAAAATAAAAAACCCAAGACAAAATAAAATCCTGGTTAGCCCTAGCTGAAAAAAAGTAGGCTTCCAGGTATTTTCAAGCCAACGGGTAATTTTCTCATTAATTTGTAATATCATCATCAAATGAAAATGCTTTTTGTCTAACAATCTCTCTATATTGAAACCCATCCACCAGGTGATAATATTCTTTGTACTCATTGACCACAAAACCAGTGACCTCGTTAGATTCAAAAGGTCTCCTTTTATACATTAGTTTAGGTATTTCTTTCTCTGCTCCCCCAATCACATTATTTGTTGTCCATTTTTTTAAAGTATCATGGATTTTAACTCCACCGGGAATTAACGATATTATTCTTCGCTTTTGCCTTTTAGATTCTTCCAGATTTGTTCCGGCCTGATTGAAGAAAATGAAATGCATATTATTCCTGTATCTTACCAAATTTTGTGGATTAAAAAGGTCCTGTAAATTCCCTTTCCACACCTCTTCATCCTTGTTCAAATAAATAATCTCAAAATAACTGGCTGGTAAAAGGCCATCATTTATTCCACTTCTCGTAAAGGCGGGCATGTTTAAACTTGGATATGGCTCTCTCACCAACCTTGCAAATACCATCGATACTAAAAGAAAAATAACAGATCCATAGAAGACCAAAGTAATTTTATATTTCTTTATTAAGCTTTTCATATCGTTCGCCTTTTCCGAAAATTTAAAATAAATCTTTAATTGCTCTCTTTGCAGCGTAATAACCACCCATCCCATGAACCCCACCTCCTGGTGGGGTGGATGCAGAGCAAATGTAAAAGTTTTTGAAAGAGGTTCTATAGGGAGAAATCCTCAGAGCTGGCCTGGTAAATATCTGAGACCAGTCCTGAACCCCTGCATTGATATCTCCACCTATATAATTGGGGTTATAATTTTCAATATCCCTGCTGTTGAAAGTATGTTTCCCAATTATGGAATCTTTAAAGCCAGGTGCATATTTTTCAATTTGACTCAAAATACTGCCTGACATATCAACCTCAGATCCTGAAGGCACATGGCAATAGGCCCATGCCGTATGATACCCATCTGGTGAACGGGTTTTATCGAACAGGCTTTGTTGGGATAAAAGCACATAGGGATTTTGGCTATATTTGCCCTCCCAGATCAGTTTCTCTGATTTTTTTATATCTTCCAACGTCCCTCCTAAATGAACTGTTCCTGCCTGCCTAAGCATTTCGGACTTCCAGGGTATGGGCTGGGAAAGCGCAAAATCCATTTTAAAAACACCCATTCCATACCTAAACCTATTCAGTTGCCAGCAATACAATTTAGAAAACTTTTCTCCGGCAATTTTTAGTAGGTGTTTTGGACTAAGGTCAAACATCACCAATCTTGAATCAGGAATTTGGCTTAGGTTAGTTATCATATTCCCTGTTTCAATCTTGCCTCCGATAGCTTTAAAATAATTGGCTAAAGCATCTGCCAGGCTTTGAGATCCTCCCTTTATCATTGGCCAACCACCATAATGTCCAGCTGCCATCAACACCATTCCAATAGCTGATGTAGCGATATTGGTGAGCGGTTGTATACCATGAGCTGCCATCCCTGCCCAAAGTGCCCGGGTTCTGGTTTCTTTGAATTTTTGGGCGAGGTAAGTGGAAGGCTTAAGCGCATTAATCCCAAAAGAACCAAGCTTTATTGGATTATCCGGGATTTTTAACGGTGATAAAATATCGGCGGACAAAGCATCCCAATGATCTACAAGTGGTTTAAATAATTCAATATAGGATTTCGTGTCCCTGCCCAATTGATCAGCGGTTTCGAACAGGGAACGATGTAAGGAAACTACTGTCCCATCCGGTAACGGATGTCCTGCCAGCGTTTTGGGGTGTATAAATTCAAGTCCATATTGAGCAAGCGGTAAGGTCTTAAAAAATGGACCTGCTGCTGCCATGGGGTGGATTGCCGAACAAACATCATGTTTAAAACCGGGAAGCGTAAGCTCCATCGTTCGCATCCCCCCCCCAATTGTTTCTTTTCCCTCAATTAAAAGAACATTTAATCCATGCTTTTGTAAAACAATCGCCGCTGAAAGTCCGTTTGGACCTGATCCAACAACTACGGCATCATAAGTAGTATCCATTGTTGCGTGTTTGGCGTAAATTTACTGCGTTTTTTAGTTCAATGAAAAAAATATTAGATTTTATCCAATAATTACGCTTTTACTATTGAAAAATTTTTGGAATGGATATAAAATTCCTTTTGCAACTTGTTAAAACCCATGCATGGTCTAAAAAACTTTGGACAAGCAGAGCGCCAGACAACAAAAGGGATTGAATTGAACTATTATTGCATATTATCCTTGGATTTGCCGACGGCACTTTGTAAAACAGTTACCTCCCAAAAAGATTTCTTGAAATATAGGGCTGTTATCGATGCTTGTCTATAAAAAAAGCATGGAGAAAAGGTAATTTGATCCGAAAGAGGGCCTTCGCAAGATCTAAGGCCTCCTGGATTCAGGAACAACAATTGGAACACCGCCATTATTCAAACCCTCAGGAAACATTTCCGATTTCGGCCCCTTCCCGGGTATTATAGGCATTCTGGAAGGGAAATCTTCTGGAAACTTTTTAATGGGCAAATCGGAAGAAAATCCTTTAGAAAGGTCAATGATAGGCATATTGTATTGTTCCGCTATTGCATTGTCCCCCCGATGGCGATGACCTGACTTTTCGATTTTATTGGTTAGAGCCCTGGGTTTATAGGAAAAGGATTGTTGTATTTCACTAATGTCAGCATAGGCCAAAAATGGAGCCTTTCCTATTGCCGTGTAATTTGACCCAACAGGTGGCAGGTTGGATTGACCTAAATTGCCCGGAACCACTTTAAAACCCAATAAACTCTGGGCGGAAGCAAAATTGAGACAAATCCATAAAGTACCAGAAAGCAACAGTAACTTAATCATGGGTTTATTAATTTAATTTTCTCTTTCAAAATGCGAGACGTTGGGCAGACCGCACAGCCCGCATCCCTGATTTTCAGGGCTTATGAGGCCACCCTCCCATTGCCCTGTAATATCTTCTTACTATGCCGTATCCCAGGGTCTCTGAGCACCTGCCATTTCGATCCTGCCTGCGGCTGTCAGTTAGTCCTTACCCTTCCGTTTACTTACTGCTCCTGTATAGGTTCGGTATCGCTCAACATAAACCGAACATGAATGACAATTAACAAATACGTAGATTCGGCAAAAAAGTTGATCGCATATTTTCCGAAAATCAAATTCCAAACTGGTGAAAATCAAAATGGTAGCGTTTCAGGAGAATAAAAGCCTATCCAAAGGTGTTTTTTTTAAGTGTACTAGGGTATTTTATACCAGTGGCAGTACTATATTTGATAAAAGAATAGCAATCAGTGATACCCGGTTTAATTTTAAAAATTGCCGTATCTCAGAAGCCATATATGCTCTGAAATGGACACCTGGACTGGAAAAAAGTGACATTGGTATTTGGAAGTTTCCTGAAAATATCCTGCTTTTTCCTCAAAAACGTGACGAATGATGATTCCAACGAAACCAGCTCACATCTTATTGGTAGAAGACAATGAAGGAGACATTCTGCTTACCCTGGAAGCATTTGAGGAAAGTAAAATAATTACTGAAATCAGCGTGGTTAAGAACGGACAGGAAGCCCTGGATTTTCTTAACCAAAATGATTCCTATACGGGCGCCAAAAAACCAGACCTGATACTATTGGACATCAACCTTCCCATCCTTAACGGGCATGAAGTTCTGGCAAACATCAAATCCGATCCTCTCCTCAAAAAGATCCCGGTGATCATGCTCAGCACCTCCGCTAACCAAAAGGACATAGACCTCGCCTATGAGTACCACACGAACAGTTACGTGAAAAAGCCACTAAACATGACTGATTTTTTAGACGCCATTTTAAAAATCGAAGCCTTTTGGTTTCAGCTTTCTACCTTGGCAAGGGATTGATGTTTGATCTGCTTTTTGGATTTGCTAAACCTCCAGGTAACTCTTTTTTTCACCACCAGCTGTACTGATGATGAAAACACAGGGCAAATAATCTACGCTAACGATCGGTAAGGCTTTGTAAATCCTCTCAGCATCCAATCAAGAGTAATCAGCCAGTATTAAACATAGCTCCTGAATCATTTACCTCGGACCCGAATAAGGAACCTCCTTCAAAAACGCCCTTTCCTTCTCTGTGAGCGCTGTGCTGAAGAAGTGGACAGAGGTAGACCTGCTCTACCCTCAGCCGTCAACAGCTTTAAGCCCACAGCATCCCGCAAATTCCCAGTATGCCGCAGCTGTAATTAAATTGAGTTGAACGCCTATTGTAAAATTCTTTCAAATACACAAAAATATCCGAAAGCTGGCTAGGGGTAAAAATCCATTAAGGTGTCATTGAATCAAAAGATATATTGATGGCATGAATACATTTTCTAAAGCTTTTGTTTTTGTCTGCTTTTTTGCCGGGAATTCGCTATGCGCTCAAACATTGACCCAAACGATAAGAGGGAAAGTGGTAGATCGGGTAAGCAGAGCGCCCCTGCCGGGAGCTTCAGTCGTGATACTGAATACCAGCCCTCAGATGGTAGCGATCGCCGATTCCCAGGGCAATTTTAAAATCGAACAGGTACCGGTAGGCAATCTTAGTCTGAAAGTGAGTTTTGTCGGCTATGAAGCAATTGTCCTTTCAAACCTTCTCGTCAACTCCGGGAAAGAATTGGTTTTAAACATTTCAATCGAGGAAAACTTGGGACAAATGCAGGAGTTTCTGGTGGCGGCCTCTGAAAAGGACCGGACAGTAAATGATATGATTGGGGTAAGCGGAAGGACTTTTTCAGTTGAGGAAACGAGGAAGTTCGCAGCGGCAGTCAACGATCCCGGGCGAATGGCCACATCTTTCTCCGGCGTGGTGGGTACGGATGATGGCAATAACAATATTTCAATCCGTGGCAACAGCCCAAACGGGGTACTATGGCGAATGGAAGGAATTGATATTCCAAACCCAAATCACTTTGTCAATCCTGGCAGCTCCGGAGGTGGAATTTCTATCTTAAGTGCTCAACTGCTGGCCAATTCTGACTTCCTTTCCAGTGCCTTTCCTGCCGAGTACGGAAATGCGCTTTCAGGGGTATTCGACCTCAGTTTGCGCAAAGGAAACAACGAAAAGCGTGAATTCACTTTTCAGGCAGGCTTTTTAGGGACGGATATCGCTGTTGAAGGCCCAATCGGGAATAATTACAGCGGATCTTATCTGATTAATTACCGCTATTCTACCCTTTCCCTATTGTCTAAAATGGGCGTTCCCCTTGGAGACTTCGTGACCAACTTTCAGGATTTGTCCTGGAATATCCATCTCCCAGCAAGTGAAAAAACCAGTTTCTCCCTTTTCGGATTCGGTGGCTTGAGCGATCAAAACAGCCTTGCTAAGGAGGACTCCCTGGATTGGACAGGAGAAAACGACCGCTACAGTTCAACCTACTTTTCACATACCGGAGCAGTAGGCATTAAACATGCCTACATGATCAACAAATCCAATTTTCTCCAAACCACCGTATTGGCTTCAGGAAATACTGTCGGTGATAAGGTAAACCGGCTCAACGATCAGTATCATCACCAGGGCTGGACGTATGAAAAATTCAGCAACGCTAAGGTAACTTACAGCAGTGTATGGAATGCCAAACTTTCCTCCCGATCCAATCTAAGAAGCGGAATATACGCCAACCAATTGTTCTACAACCTGCATGAAAACGGCTATAACAAGGACTTGGATCAAATTGAAATAGCCATTGACTCCAAAGGAAGCACGCATAGTCTTCAGGCTTTCTCCCAGCTTAATTTCAAGGCGACAAAAAAATTGACATTGAATGTAGGAATGCATTACCTGCAACTCCTTTTGAATCCTTCGAATTCCATTGAGCCAAGACTAAGTGCAACTTATGCCATTGACGAAATGCAGCGATTAAATCTTGGGTATGGACTGCATAGCCAGGTTCAACCCCTGGGGACTTATTTTGCCGAACTGGAGAAAAACGGGCAGATCATCAAACCCAATGAAAACCTTGGATTGAGCAAATCCCATCATGTCGTGCTGGGTTATGACCGACGGCTAAATACCTATCTCCGAATTAAGATCGAGGGCTATTACCAGTACCTGTTCGATATCCCGATCAAGCCTGGCATCAATGAGACATACGCAATTATCAACCAGCAATGGTCTTTTGTGACAGATCCGTTGATCAATGAAGGATTTGGGAAAAATTATGGTGCGGAGTTTACCCTTGAGCAGTTTACCCACAAAAACCTCTATTTTTTATTGTCCGCTTCGCTTTACAATTCACTTTACAAAACCCAGGAAAATAAGTGGAGAAATACCCGGTACAATGGAAATGCAAACCTTACCCTGACTGCAGGTAAAGCATTTAATTGGAAGAAAAACCGGATTCTCGGAGTGAACATTAAAAGCATCTATGGCGGAGGATTACGGACCACTCCTATTAACCTGGAAAAATCAATAGCCCGGAAAGAAACGGTTTTTGAGGAGGGAAAAGCGTTCGAAGAGCAAAATCCAGCCTATCTCAGAACAGACCTTCGGGTAAGTCTCAAATGGAACCGCCCTAAATCAACCAGAACTCTGGCTCTGGATATTCAAAACGTCACCAACCGTAAAAACATATTCGGAACCGATTTTGAGCCCATGGAGGGAACCATCAAAACAGCCTATCAGTCACCTTTAATTCCTTTGATCAGTTACCGGGTAGAGTTTTAATTGATAAAATGAGCTCAGTCAATAGGACTACCCTTAATAACGGGGAGGCATCTTCAGCATTTGAAATAGGATAACAAATGAAAGGGTATAAAAAAGCAGGCATCGAGTTGAAGATGCCTGAAACAATATTCCTGGATTTATTACCCGTCGGATAACATTAGATTCTCCATATCTGGAGGCCCCCATCGATAATTTCTTATCCAACGCTTGCAGGATTGTAGGATTTGAATTAACTTTGAAATAAAAAGTACTTTTAAATGAGAAATAATTTGGATCACATACGCGATATAGCCGAGATCCGCTCCATGATGGAACGTTCCTCCAAATTCATGTCGCTTTCCGGTTGGGCAGGGATATTTGCAGGAACTTATGCGCTGATCGGAGCCTTAATTGCGACTAAGGTCTATCATTTTCATCCGGTAACGATAAGCGATGCTACAATAAATTCCAGCAGTGCGGAGCTGGTACAATTGATTATCCTGGCTCTTGTCGTACTGCTTATGGCATCCGGAACTGCCATATTTTTTTCTTACCAGAGAGCGAAACAAAGAGGCGAGAAGGCATGGAATGCTACGGCCAGACGCCTGCTAAGCAATATGGCTGTTCCTCTGTTCACTGGAGTAGTAATACTTATATTTCTGCTGACCAATGGTCTTCTTGGCTTACTCGCACCTTTTACCCTGATATTTTATGGTTTGGCTTTGTATAATGCCGGTACCTTTACCTTCAAAGAAGTGAAGATTTTGGGCCTTGTTCAGTTAAGCCTGGGACTGATCAGCATCTGGCTTATCAGCTATGCAATCATCCTTTGGGCTGTAGGATTTGGCCTGGCGCACATCATTTACGGGATTTATATGCACAACAAGTACGAAAGGTGAAAATATCAATAGATGGTTTACATAAAGCATTTGAAAGCCGTATACGGCTCGGTATCATGTCCTCTCTGGCTGTAAATGATCAGGTTGATTTCAATTCCCTCAAGGAATTTCTTGAGCTTACCGACGGTAACCTGGCAAGCCACCTGAAAGCGCTAGAAAAGGAAAAGTTTATTGGTATAAAAAAATCCTTTGTTGGCCGAAAACCCAACACCCAATATTTCATAACAGAAACAGGTAAAAATGCCTTTGAAAAACACCTGGAATCTCTGGAAGAACTGATACAGAACCTGTCCGATAAATAATAAACAAAAAACAATAACAGAAAACAGAAATGCACGCTATCTGAAAAGCAGATCAATGCGCAACCACTTTGAAAAACAAAGTTCTTTTAGAATGTAAAAACCGCCTGTTGGAATCGAAATTCTATTTATCAGCAAATGAGATGTTTTAAATGGCTCAATCCCAAAAAATCCCGTAGTATGAAGAAAACTATAATGACCCATCTGAATGATCCCGGTAAGCTAGAGCAGTTATACCGGTCGAATAAGTCAGCATTTAAACAGGCTTTTGCCGCTCTGTATCCGGAAATACAGGACAGACCACTGGCTGAATTCTGGCATGAGCGACTGAACCATTCCAGCATAGATACCAGAACAAAAAAAGAATGGTGGTTCCTGATTATCCTTGCTATAGCGGCAGGTCTGATTGCAAAATTCCCTGCGCTATTTCAAATAGAAGAAGATTACTTCTATGCCAGAAACATAGGGTTTGTTGTCTTTCCTGTATTAACAGTCTACTTTGCCCGGATGCATCAGCTAGCCATAAAGCGTATGATCCCCATCGTTTTGGCAAGCCTGTCCGGAGCTCTTTTTATCAATTTCTTTCCGGATTATCCGGAAAGCGATACCTTGCGACTATCGAGCCTCCACTTGTTGCTTTTTCTCTGGGTTCTCCTGGGATGGACATTTATTGGAGGGAAAACACATCTCCCCGAAAAATGGCCGGAATACCTAAAGTACAATGGAGAAACCGCCATCATGACAGCCCTGATCCTGGTCGCCGGAGGTATTTTTTCAGCCCTCACAATAGGTCTTTTTGCGACAATAGGTACTGATATTGAGGCGGTATATTTTGATTACGTTGGAATTTTCGGCTTATGTGCAGCACCCATTGCCGCCACGCACCTCACCCGATATAATCCCCAGCTTGTCGGAAGGATATCTCCGCTAATTGCCAGGATTTTCTCCCCTCTGGTTGCTGCCATGCTGGCGATATTCCTCATCGCAATGGTCTATTCCGGCAAAAACCCCTACAACGACAGAGAATTTTTGTTGGTTTTTAACGCGCTTTTGATTGGCGTGATGGCCGTTATCTTCTTTACAGTATCAGGCATTGAGTACAGCCCCTTTCAAAAACGGGAAATACGCGTACTCTTATTGCTGTCGTTTCTTACCCTGATCGTAAATGGAGTGGCGCTTTCTGCCATTCTGTTTAGGATTTCAGAATGGGGCATCAGTCCAAACCGGACTGCCGTACTCGGCGCCAACGTATTGGTGCTGGCTCATCTCCTGCTGGTAACCACCCAGCTTTGGCGGAGCAGGTCAGAGACGTTGAACATCGCTTCCATTGGGAAAGCGATCGGATGGTTCATGCCGGTCTATTTCATCTGGAGCATTCTCGTAACCTTTGTTTTTCCCTTTGTATTTGGATTTGATAGATGACCTTGATGTATCGATCAAGCCCCGAGGGCGCTACGCTCTCCAGATAAATTTCTGTTTGCTGACTGATTCGCCAGCCAGGTCAGGGCAAGTTGCTTTTCGGAGGGTACAAAGTAACGCACCTGCTGAAAACCCAACTTGGCAATCAATTCCATTCTTGGGTTTTTCCAATCCACATTACCTATGAGTGCGATTTTACTGATACTGTTGAAATGGCTGGTATCAAATTTCATTTCCTCCCAAAAGCAAAGAAAAGCAGTGAGATCAAATTCTTCCATTTCCATATATAAAAGTGCTTCTCCATTGGAGGAAACCTTGTTGTTTAGCAGAGGAAGCAGCTTGCCGTAATCCTCATGCGTGATATTTTCCATTACCTTGATAGCGACGATTTTACCTTCGGTAGGACCTAAAATAAGTAACATGATTCGGTTTTTTTAATGATTGGTTTAATCCGCTGAAACCAGCCCGACTGCGTTTGAACGCAATTATAATGATGGACCTTTTCAGTAGATATTGAAGCGTAAACAGGTCTAAAAATTCAGGAAATAAAGCTTCTCCAGGAGTGGTGGAGAATAAACAATAATACCTGATCGCGATTGAAATAATTGTATTCCAACTGTACTAATAATAACCAATTCGATTGATGTATGGCGCTAGCCGGTAAGAGGTACGAATCGCTGATAAAAGGATCCTCCCATTTTTTTTCGAATGAATTTTCCCTTTTTTCTTCCTCTCTGGAAAAAGGGTCATTATTTCCAGGAACAGACAAGGGGATGTGCCGATTTACAATTTCGCTCACTCTGGCGATTACCTTGTCCCCTTCGACCGAACAAAATCTTTCGGTCCCAAAATATGCGCAGGAAATGATTACCAGTCCCAGCAGGGCTGGGGAAAAAAAGCTACGGACATTTTTGAGATATCGCTTGTTACTGTTCACCAAATCCTATACCTAATCAAAGTTTTTATACACATTTTTTCGCCGGGAACTTTTTTCAATTTCGGGCCGGCAAACCGGGAGTTTCAATTTAAATAATAATCAGAATAAAACCGAAGGATAGCCATAATTGAATCAAAAGAGGCCTGATCCTTCCCAACTAGCAGAAACCCTGTCTTTCATTCGGTTGCACCTGGCAAAATCAAGCGCAGGGTTGCATTCAGTTATGCACGATACTTGAAGGTACTGAGCTGCCAATCCATGTGGATAGGAAACAATCCACTTACGCAACAGCAGGAGAAAACATCCAATTCTCCCATTCAGAAAAAAAGACAAGAGGTACCAGCACCGGTACCTCTTGCATTTAAAATATGGCTGTCTTCATTTCCCAGAAAATTCTGCATTATCAGCTTCCGGCCTGGATCACCCCGCATGCCACTCTGGCACCAGCAGCGCCGGAGGGCTGAGAAGTAAAATCATCCGCTTCAGCATGGATAATGACAGCCTTATTCAGGATATCGCTGCTGGATCCATCGCCAATAGTCCAACCTTCTACTTCCATCTCTACAGAACCAGCACCATCTGCTCCCACGACCATGTTGTCTATATCGCCACTGTGGTATTCGTCCTCTCCACGTTTGCCATGGGGATCATCAGTGGGGTTCCAATGTCCACCCGCCGATGTGGCATCTGCAGCGCTGCAGTCGCCATTTTCGTGAAGATGAAGGGCATGTTCTCCCTCAGAGAGATTTTCCACCTCGATGACAAGTTTCACTTTGCCGTTGTCCATTTCCGTAAAGGTAGCGGTGCCGCTGACATTGCTTCCGCTCGCACCGGAAATCACAGCAACTGCAGACCTGGGATCATTTTCCTCAACGACTGCTTCATTATTGCTGATCATTTCTTCTTCCTCGCCCATCTCAGCACTGGAATTGGTATTGCCAGAGCCGCAGGCAAATGCAAATGAGGCGAGTCCTATTAATAATGCGAAATTCAGTTTTTGTAACATAATTAAAATCTTTTAATTTTTGTTGTGGAAGTTTACCGAAAAAAATGTGCCAAATAGGTAAAAAAGAAAATAAGTTTTAGAAAAAGATGTGTACAGTTGAGTTGCGTTTTTAAGATTGTTCTGTTAAAAACATTCAGGTACCTGGTAGCTGTCACTATCTTTATACCCCCGGGGGAGATTGGACTGATCAGTACTTTTTAATTTGACCTGAGTTTTATATTTTTAACAAATTGAGCATCAGTTGTTTTGGTAAATTTGACCGCAGACCAACTGTTCAATGCGAAATCAACAACTGAATGCGGGTACTGAGAAGTTTTCCGGAGGCCGGACCGGAAATCTCTACCAGCCGGTAAGCCAACTTGTTTGCCGCACATCGAAGCATATGGAACCTCAGCTCATGCCAACCATTTCGTGGAAGTATGGCAGGGTAAGTAGAGGGGATATTCTTCTATGCGGATATTCGGGGAGCGATTGTCGTCTGTCAGGTGATAACTGAGGACTGAAGGACACAGTCGGAGAGTTCCTTGTACCAGAACATGTGACAAATTTTACATTCATCCTTTTTCTTCCATGCATCTGCTGCATTTTTTTCTGGTGTTGATGGCTCAATTTGGCAGGCCCACATTTTCGGATTTGCATACCGTTCCGACTCAGGATTCCGTCCGTATACAGGAAGATTTTAACCATTCCTGCACTTCTAATCTCCCAGAAGGTTGGATCGTTTTTAGTGTGTCCGGCAGGCAAAACTGGGATTGTAGCACTTTTGGACACCGAGGGATTGCTACCGATAACGGGTATTCGAATGCGCTGCAAATAAATGGCTTTGCCGGAGCCGTTCAGGAGAATGAAAACTGGCTCATCAGCCCGGAATATGACCTGGGAAATTTTCGTTTCCCATTGTTGTCTTTTTACAGCAGGGTAGCCTTCGACGGACCAAGACCCAAACTTCTTGTTTCTACAGATTATGAAGGCGATGCGCCTGATGCTGCCTCCTGGACAGTACTGGCTGACCGCTTTGCGCGATCGGACAAATGGACTTATTCCGGGCCGGTAAATCTGTCTAAATACAAATCTCAACCCATCCGACTTGCCCTGGTGTACTATTCCTCTCCCGAATCAGGGGCAGCCAGATGGACCCTGGATGACTGGATCATCATCGATTCGCCAAACCCTCCCAAACCAATTCTCAGTACCAATCTTGAAAATACCGCGTACTTTCATTTTGGCACCGTTCCGGCAGGCCAGGCCGGCACCGAACTCAAAACTTTTGATTTTGTCCTGGATGATTCGCCGGGCGAGTTGACCATTGCGGCAGAAGAGGGTTTTGGGATCTCCAGGACGCAATCCGGATTTACCCAGCGCATATCTTACACGGCCAGGGAAGCCGGTCAGCACAACAGGCTGTGGATACGGTTTGAGCCGAAAAACGAAGGTGCTTTCCATGGTCCGCTTTCCTTTTCCTTTGGGGACAGGAGTCAGGAGATCGCCTTTCTCTCAGGCTCAACTCTGGAGCAGGATAAAACCCTGGATATCGTAAGTTGGAATATCGCCTGGTTTGGTTCAAATCTACCCCGGCAGGGACCTGAAGATCCAGAGCAGCAACTGGAAAATGTGCGCAATTTAATAATGAGCATAAACGCCGATATATTTGCCCTGCAGGAGATTACTGACCTGCACCTTTTCGAAAGCCTTGTAGCCTCCCTGGAAGGCTACGAAGCAGAAATCTCACCTGCCGTTTCCTATGGATCAAAATCCTATGACTCGGCCCAGAAGCTGGCGTTCCTTTACAATACTGAGACCATTAGCCGCATTTCCAGTAGCGTACTGTTGACAGGTGTCACCGAAAGCGATCTCAACAACTACCCCAGTGAACCGGATCGTTTCTGGGCCAGTGGCAGGCTACCTTTTATGATGAGAGTCGAAAGCAAGGTCAAAGACGTCACCGAAAAGTTTTCACTCGTCAATATTCACGCCCGCTCCAATAGTGGAGGAGAGAGTGCCACTGATCCCAGGTATGCCATGCGAAAATACGACGTCTCGGTTTTAAAAGATTCACTGGATCACTATTACGGAGCTGAACCTTTACTTGTTCTGGGAGATTTTAACGATGACCTGGACCAAACGGTCTCAGATATCTCCGCCAACACTGTAGCCGACTCTGCAACTTCCTATGCCCGGTTTATGGAGGACCAAAACAACTATTTCTCTCCCACACTGAGGCTCAGCCAGGCAGGATTGAGGTCCTACATTTCGTCAGAACAGCTCATCGACCACATGATCCTCAGCAATGAAATGGCCGAAGCATATATTCCCCAATCTGCAAGAATAATCGTCCCGGAAAATGGAGTCGCCAATTTCCTAAACAACACCTCAGACCACCTGCCTGTAAAGATCCGAATCGATACCAGAAACCTCCTCCGCGATGAGCTGATACTGGATGTGCAGGAGAGCGGCCCTAAAGAAATCGTGATCTATCCCAATCCTGCCAACCAAATCGTATTCATCCAACTCCAAAACCAGCATTTTCAAGTGAGCCTGATCAGTCCAAATGGAAAAATAGTAGAAACAAAAAGCGGTGACGAGGGTTTGGTGCATTTTGACGTTTCGCAGCTTCCCCGGGGCGTTTACCTCATTTGTGTTAAATACCAGGCCAATACCGGAGTTTTTCAAAAATTAATTGTAAAATGACTTTCTCAGGATCAGCCTATACGAAAAAAAAACCGGCCACCCACAATGCATGAATGGCCGGTCTGAACCAACAAAAAATCAGGAAAAGGCTTTCTCTACCCGATACGATTTCCACAGTAAAAATATAAATCCCATCTGGGGAACTATCAGTAGCAGGATTTGAGGCACCACCGCCCCGGATCCCAGGCTCAGATCAACATTCAAAGCATGTGAAATGGCCAGTATCGCCAGCACAGCAACCAATGCAAAAACATTTGCAAAAATTAATTTCGATTGATTTTTCATAACAAGCAAAAGTTAAAAGTTGTAAAATGTCCCGGGATTCATCGCCCCTGAGACTCCAATCCGGGAGGCAATTTCAGACTAAAAATTCAAATTTACAAGTGATTAAAATACTTGAATATCAGAGTTTTATCACATTATTGATTACAAAAAATAATAAATGTAAATCGTTTTCAGGAAATTGCATTTGGATACGGAAATCGCCTTCAAAAAAAATAGAAAAAATTTTAACTCCGGACATGCTTCCCACAATCTTCCGGACAGGGGTTTATTCATTTCAAGCTTTCGCCATATTCCGTTTCCAATAATTTCTTCAGAATCAGAATTAATTTGGTATTAAATTTTGTATATTCCCTCATTAATTAATTAAATCATCTTAAAATTCAAATATGTAAAATTTTTGACTACTGATTAATGAAGTTGGTCATTAAAATAATGTTTTTGACATGTCTCGTTCTTGGTACTGTGATACAGAATTATGCGCAAACCCTGCAGCCTGACCTTAGGGATTGTGAAGGGTCTTGTACCTCTAACAATTACACCATACAATCAGTCTATCTAAGCGATGAGACAGGTAATCCCATTACCAGTTCCCTACTGACCTGTACGCCGGGAACTGAGCAGACCACCTATATTTCCTTTGTTTACATGACCAGTTCAACCAGTGGCGTAAGCAATGGTCGCCTCATTGCTGATTTGTCGGTAGGAGATAGTACCATGCTTCTGAATTATTATATAGGAAATATTCCATCTGCAAAAACCACCGCTGACACCCTGACGCTATCTTCTTTTCCGTTAAATTGGGTATGTGGAGATGAAGTAATATTAAGCAATTCATTGCTAGCTTGGACTACGAGTAGCTCAGGAGATTTTTCCGCCACATATACTTGTAACGACTATCCGAAAGGCCAATGCCAGTTAACTTCAGATATTGTCGTCGATGCTCCCATGGCCGTGCAATTTGAATACAGTTTCGATTGCCCTGCTGATGGTACAAGCACCGTATATTTTACCAGCACTACTACTGGTGGAAGGGAACCTTACAGCTATGACTGGAACTTTACCAATGCCGATCTCAGCAGTGCTTCTAAAGCCGACCCCACAGTCGGATATTATGGTCCCGGTACTGCTGAGCTTACGGTTACTGATGCCAATGGTACGGAAAACACCTACACGTTATCGATTGACGTGCCGGTAGAAATCGATTTGACCGGTACGGTAACAGACCATACGGATGATGAGAATCCCGATGGAGCGATTAGCCTGGAAATTCACAGTACAGGAGATTACTCCTATGCCTGGACCGGTCCGGATGGTTTTGTCAGTGATCAGCAGAATATCAGCGGCCTTATTGCCGGAGATTACTTCCTTACTGTGACTGATAGTTATGGTTGTTCCAGCGAATATGTATTCGAGGTACTGTATTTTGGGGCCTTACCCATTACCTGGGGAAAAGTGGAGGTATCTATCGATCATGAAATGCCCGCGGCCGTCCTTGAGTGGCATACCCTTACCGAAACAGCCTCCAGCCATTTTGAAATCCAAAAATCTGCCGGTTCCATCAATGATTTTAAAGCGATTGGCCGGGTAAAAAGTGCAGAAAACAGTACCAGTATCAGGAGATACCTTTTCCGGGACAATACACCCCACCCAAACGACAGGAGGATATATTATCGGATCAGACAATTCAATCTGGATGGAAGCAGCGAATTCAGCGAGACAGTATCTGCTGTTTTTCCGCAAACCGGCCTGGGATCGGGAAACTGGAAAATATACCCCAACCCCCATCGCAACCAGGATCTTTTTTTACAGTATGTCGGCCCGGCCGATATAAAATCCCCCATGCTGGAAATCAGGCTCATTACTCCTGTGCTGACCTTAGTCCGGAAATTAAACTGGGAAAAGAATGTATTCGTATTGACTGAGGACATAAAAAATCTTCCCAGAGGCCTGATCATCCTGGAAATAAAGTACGGGAAGAAAACTGACCGCCTGAAGCTGATCAACAGGTAGATCAATGTGCGATACTAATTCACTGGTACCTTGGTGGACTTTCCTCCACTTGCCAGCGGGAGGGAACGCTGTACCTATCTACTGCGCATGGCCATTTTTTCCAACCGGCGGTTTCTTTCCCGATTATTGCTGTTATTTTTGTGGATTGAAAGGGGTAGCATGACATACCAGATTAAAGAGCTAGCAAACGGAATACGTATAGTACACCAGGAGGTGACCAGTACCAGAATGGTTCATTGTGGTTTTGTGTTGGACATTGGAAGCAGGGATGAATCCAATGCACAACAAGGATTGGCTCATTTCTGGGAACATATGGCATTTAAAGGCACAAAAAAGCGAAAAGCCTTTCACATCATTAACCGACTGGATTCGGTAGGTGGAGAATTGAACGCCTACACCACCAAGGAAAAGATCTGCTTTTATGCAACAGTGCTCCACCAGCATTGGGATAAAGCAGCAGAGCTGCTTTGTGACATCACCTTCCACAGCACCTTCCCTGCCAGACAAATTGAAAAGGAACGACAGGTCATCCTGGAAGAAATGGCCATGTACCGGGATTCGCCAGAAGATTCACTTCAGGATGAATTTGATGCTTTGTTATTCCCGGATCATTCCCTGGGGTACAATATTCTGGGCACCGAAGAGAGTGTAGGCAATTTCAGTCAGGGGGATTTCCTGGAATTTGTAGACAAACATCTGGACACCTCCAGGATTGTATGTTCGGTGGTCGGGAATATCAGCTTTAAAAAAGCGCTGAGACGTTTGGTGCCGCTTTTGGAAAATATCCCTGCAAAACAAGGCCAACCACGTAGTAACCCCACCAACGGTTACCAGCCCAAAACCAACATCAGCTACAAAGAAATCTCCCAGGTGCACTGCGCCATGGGCAAGCCTGCGCTGTCTTTGACGGATGAGCGGCGCTTTAAATTGTTTCTGCTTAATAATATATTGGGAGGCCCGAGCATGAATTCGAGATTGAACATGGCCCTGAGGGAAAAACACGGCCTCGCATACAGCATTGAGTCCATTTATCAGGCTTTTACCGATACGGGATTTGTCGGAATATACTACGGTACAGAAGAAAAAACAGCCGCAAAAGCCAGGAGGATTGTTTTGAGAGAAATCCGGAAAATCAGGGAGAAAAAACTGGGGACCATGCAGCTCCACATGGGGAAGGAGCAAACTATCGGGCAAATGGCCATGGCAGAAGAAAACTATTCAGGGCTAATGCTGGTATATGGAAAAAGCTTGCTGGACAAAGGCCTGATTGAGCCATTGGAAGACATATTTTCCAAAATCCGCAATTGTACCGCAGAAGACCTGCTGCAATTGGCCAATGAGGTGTACAATGATGAATATTTCAGCTTTCTCACCTATTTACCCAAGAGATGATGATCAGTGAAGAATTATTGGCTTACAGCATGCAGCACAGTACTGCCGAAGATGAGCTACTTGCAGACATCAGCCGCCAAACACACCTGAAAGTACTTAAACCACGGATGTTGTCAGGACCACTGCAAGGAAAGTTGCTCGAAATGCTGGTACGCATCAGTGGTGCAAAGCGGGTGCTGGAAATAGGCACCTATACCGGCTACGCCACCATCTGCATGGCCAGAGGACTTGGTGATAAAGGACGAATTGTAAGCCTGGATATCAATGAAGAGCTGGAAACGATGGTCAGGAATTTCTTTTCCCGGTCCGGTTTGGCGGAGAAAATAGATTACCGGATCGGAAATGCGCTCGACCTGCTACCGCAAATAAAGGAACCCTTCGACTTTGTTTTTATCGACGCTGACAAAAGAAATTATGTCAATTATTACGATTCGGTCGTTGGGGAGATGAAACCGGGAGGCCTTATTCTGGCGGACAATATTCTCTGGTCCGGAAAGGTATTGGCAGAAAACCGGAAAAAACTGGACAAGGACACGGCAGCAATATTGGCCTTTAACGAACGGGTCCGGCAAGACCCCAGGGTGGAGAATGTTGTGCTACCCATCCGCGATGGTATTATGTTGGTGAGAAAGCTATAGGCAAAATGAATAAAATCGTTGCAGGTTGGTTATTAATCTTGGTTTTCGGTCTTTCAGAGGCTTGGGCACAGGTGCCACAGGTACCGCAAACCATTTACTTTGCAGACATGACCTTAAGGCTCAATGCGGCAGCCAGAAAGGAAATCCAAGAGTATGTCGACGCCCAGTACAGCAGCCAATCCCATTTTCAGGTCAAACTGGACAGGGTAAACCTATACATGCCTGTAGTGGAGCGGGTGCTGAGGGAGGAGGGTGTTCCGGAGGATTTTAAATTTCTGGTCATTCAGGAAAGCAGCCTGATCGCAGATGCTGTTTCCACTTCCAACGCGGTGGGCTTCTGGCAATTTAAAAAAACCAGTGCCGAAGAAGTCAACCTGCGGGTAGATCGTGAAATCGACGAGAGGAAAAGTATCGTGGCCGCCACGAGGGGAGCTGCAGCCTACCTCAAAAAGCACTACAGTTACCTAAACAATTGGGCTATCACCCTGGTGTCCTACCAGATGGGGCTTGGCGGAGCCAGGAATTATTATGGCGGCAAATATAGTGGTCAGCGTACCATGGACATTGATCGCTCAACTTACTGGTATCTGAAAAAATTCCTTGCCCACAAGATCGCCTATGAGAGACAGCTAAACCAAATGGTAAGTGATGGAGGCTACCTGCACGAATATCCGGTAATAGGTCCTACAAACCTTAAAAAGGTAGCAAGCAACCTGGGAGTAAGCGAAAAACACCTGATAGAATATAACAAGTGGGCCGTCAGGGGTACGATACCCGGTGACCGGACCTATGTGGTCACCTATATTCTGAACGGAATCGTTCCTGAAAGACCCGTTCTGGCAGACAATTCCCCTGTAGCCAAAGATGAAGGTCTCTCTCCGGTGAAGAAAAATGCCCAGGGCTACCCACAAGTGACTGGGAATACCAATAAAGCCAGGCTACCCGGCCAGATCCGTATAAATGGCATAAAAGGAATCCTTGCATCCGGCGACAGCCACAGTGAGCTGGCAGCGCAAGCAGAAATTAGCGTCAGAAAATTAAGAAGAACCAATGACCTGAAAGCGGATGATCCCATCCAGACTGGTAAATATTATTACACGAAAAGAAAAAAAGCTAGGGCAGAAGTAGCAGAGCACATTGTCCAACCCGGGGAAACCCTTTGGGGTATCTCTCAACTTTACGGGATCCGCCTGCACTCCCTGATGGCAAAAAACCGGATCTACAAAGACAAGCAACTTTTGCCTGGCATGGTACTCCGTCTGAGAAAATACTATAAAAGAAATGAGCCTGTTTCCAGGGTAAAATTACTTCCCCCCGCACCCAAACAAGCGACAGTCAAAACCAGAAAACCGGAATCCCCTGGCAATACCAGGGCTCCCGTCCGGAATACAGTCCTTCCAGAAAACGAAGCTCCTGAAGCGGATTCGGGTCCGATTTTTCACCAGGTCCAACCCGGAGATACCCTCTATGCAATATCCAGAAAATACATGGTCTCCGTTCAGGAATTGAAAGACTGGAACAATATCGGACCGGACAATATCCTTTCGGTCGGACAAAAACTGGAAATCAGGAAACAAATAGAGTAAACACCGTATATTTGCGCCATATTTAAATGAATCATGCCCGGTAGGATTATTTTCTTTTTTGTATTGCTATTGATCAGCAGATCCGGTTTCTCACAGGATATTTCCAAAGCCGACACGGTAATCATCGGAGGAGACACCCTGATCATGCGGGGTGACTCTTTAATCTTTACCACGGAAGCACCCCCGGTTTACTGGGACCGGGGCGGTAACTTTAATTTCAGCCTGCAGCAGGTAAGTTTAAGCAACTGGGCAGCGGGAGGAGCAAGTTCCTTTGCCTTAAACACCGGTGTACAGCTTTTTGCCAACTACAAAAAAGACAACATCATTTGGGACACCAAACTGGCCGTGAATTACGGCATAAACAGGCAAACCGGCAGGGCCTATCCCACCCGGAAGTCAAATGATAATTTCAACTTTTCCAGTAAATATGGCCGGCAGTTGGGAGAAAAAGTCTATCTGTCCACGCAAATTGATGCCAGGACCCAACTATTAGAAGGCTACAGGTATTTCCGACCCTCAGGCGCAGAGCGAGATAGCCGCAACCGAATTTCGGACTTCTTAAGTCCTGGGTATATTCAATCCTCTACCGGTCTGAATTACCAGACTACCCTAAAAAATGACGGCAAATTTTCTACCATCATTTCACCATTTACAGGGAGATTTACCATCGTACTAGATGACTCGCTTAGCCGTGCGGGGGCTTTTGGCGTTATACCCGGAGAGAAAGTAAGACCGGAAGCAGGAGTATCCATGGGTACCACGGTGGATATCCAGTTGATGGAAAATATCCGCTGGAAAGCCGATCTCAACCTTTTTTCAAATTATGAAAAGCTCGGGAACATGGTGGTCAATTTTAATTCTGCCATTAATTTAAAGGTCAACAGGTACATCACTACGAGGATTGAAACCATCCTGATCTACGATGAGAACGTGTTCATCGAACAGGATGACGGCAGTTCTACCCGTGCCATTCAGCTACAGAACCTGATAAATTTTGGCATAGGACTGGATTTTTAAAAATCGGTTTCCAAACCAAAACGGGCAGCCAGATCCTTTAATGCTGGTGATTTTTTCATTAAGAAAACGAATTTTTCACTGGAAGTGTACAGGTTTCTGGATGTGTCTGCCACTGCTTCCCTCACTTCAAAGCCCACTTCCAGATCCGGATGATGCAACTTTCTTCGCAAAATACCTGTCAATTCAGGTTTCAATTTGGCAAAAAGATCCTCCTGAAGGCCCTTACTTAAAAAAAACACTACATGATGGCCGCGAACTTCAAAAGGTTGTTTTAAAAGTGCCATTTCCATGTTTTTGTGGCCCTCACCAAATTCCACCCGCACCTCTTCCAGCATATTATTAACAGCCTGCTCTGTGAGGGCTTCAGCAGGCTGGACCGCTTGTTGCTTCCTGTCTGGTACGCTGTCTTTTTGATCTTCCTCCGCTCTGGCCTTTGGCTTTTCCTTTATTTGATCACGGACGGCTGCCAGGCTCGATGGAATAGCGATTGTTTTTTTGACCGGAACGGTCTCCTGTACCCTGCCGGGAGCGGGTTGGGGATTGGGTAAATCCTCTGCTGCAGGTTTTTCTTCACCCGTTATGCTTTTTTTTTTGAATCTGCCAAAGCTGCCAGATTGATGGCATGAGGCAATTTGGCGAGCTTCATCAAAACCAATTCCACATGCAGCCGCTGGTTTTTGCTGCTTTTATATGCCATGTCGGCCTGGTTGCAGATGTTGAGTGCAGAGAGTAAAAACGAAACCGGTGCTTTGGCAGCCTGGGTAGTGTACCGGCTCTTTACCGCTTCAGAAACCTGGAGGAGCTCTACCGTATCGGCATCCTTGCATACCATCAATTCCCGGAAATGCTCACTCAGTCCCACCAAAAAATCGTGGCCGTCGAATCCCTTCTTCAGGATTTCATCAAAGATCAGCAAGGCCTGCGAAATGCTCTCATCCAACAGGGCTTCGGTGGTTTTAAAATAATAGTCATAATCCAATACATGCAGATTGCCTATCGTTTCCTGGTAGGTAACCTTATTGCCCGCCGAAAAGGTGACAATCAGGTCAAAAATAGACAGCGCATCCCGGAGCGCTCCATCTGCCTTGCTCGCTATCAGCCTTAGCGCCTCATCTTCATAGTTGATCCCCTCCTCTTTTGCGATATAGGCCAGATGCTGGCTGATATCCTGAACCTGTATCCGGTTAAAATCAAAAATCTGGCACCTGGACAGGATAGTGGGTAGGATTTTGTGTTTCTCTGTAGTGGCGAGGATAAAGACAGCATGTTTTGGTGGCTCCTCCAGGGTTTTCAGAAAGGCATTGAAGGCTGCGGTACTGAGCATATGCACCTCATCGATGATATAGACTTTGTACTTCCCTTTCTGAGGAACATACCTGACCTGCTCGACCAGGTTGCGTATCTCATCTACAGTGTTATTTGAAGCCGCATCCAGTTCATGTACATTAAAGGAACTACTGGAATTAAACGCTTCGCAGGAACTGCAGGCATTGCAGGCTTCTCCACTTTCCAGCCTGGACTCACAGTTTATCGTTTTGGCAAGTATCCTGGCACAGGTGGTTTTCCCCACGCCCCTGGGCCCGCAAAACAAAAATGCCTGGGCAAGGTGATTGTTTACAATGGCGTTTTTCAGGGTGGTGGTAATGTGGTTCTGTCCCACCACACTTTTGAAATCGGAAGGCCTGTATTTTCTGGCAGAAACAACAAAATTTTCCATCACCGCAATTTATGAAATTAATTGAACTTAAATTTGTTCCCCTACCCTTTTTAGCTGTTTACAAAAGCTAAAAGGCTGACCGTTTGCTTTTTAAAAAATATTCCAAAATTGAGGGACTTTTCCCACCTTCCCCAAATTGTATGGCTTTCAACCGAGCTCAGGACCCGTTATCAGATAATACTTATGGGGTAGGCCAGGGCAGTGATTGGCATGCAAATACATCCGTACAAGTTCACGCTGCTGGGTAAAACCCTGCTCCTTCAGCCAGCTGTTCATCTCCAGGCGCTCGGAGGCCATATCCAGTACCAATTCCATCCCGGTGCCCCATTCCAGGATGGCTGAGCGGAGAAGTTTTTTTGCTACCCCATCATTCTCTGCGACCATCGGCCCCAGTTGCAGGTATTTACTTCCCTTTCTACTCAGCAAAAAACCATTAATCCTTTCCTGATCCTTCGCCACATATGCGCCCTCCGGAAATGTTGCCATTACGTGCGACAGCACAATTTCCCTGTTTGTACCGAAAATGGGAGTATCATAGGAGGCAATTTCGCCAGGACCAACAGACTCCAATGGGAAAACGGAAGCAGGGAGGCCTCGCTGCTCCGAAAACGGAGCAGGCTTGCGGGTCCATCTGAAAAGCGAATATTCCTTTCTGAATCCCAATTTTTCGTACACCGCTTGCCCGGCAGGAGTAGCATCTAATTTAATGGTCTGCCGATCACTTAACCGGTCAATAAGCTCAAGCATCAGCCGTTTGCTGATACCTCTACGCCTGAATTCCTGCTGTACGAGCATCATCCCTATCCAGGCTAGTTTGGTATCATAAGCAAAAGCCGTTACGGTCGCTACAGTTTTTCCCTCCTTTCTTGCGACCAGGCAAAGTCTGGGATCCCCACCCAGAAACAGCTTCCAGTCTGCTTCGGTTTGGTTCCACCCTTCTGCGGCCTTTAGGGCCATTGCTGCTGGCAGATCTTCCTCCTGCATGTGTTTGATATATATTTCGGATTCCATAGGCTCAGGTATTCTTCCAAAGATGTAATATTTGCCAGTAAACGGGAAATATTTAACAGCAGTTGTTAATTTTTTTATATTTTAGGCCTTGAATATTGATACCAGAAGTACGAAAAAAAATAGACCCCGAAAACCACATGGTGCGTAACCTGATAAAACTGGAAATACTAAAAAGGGTAAGGAGCACATCCTTCGCCAGAAGTGCGGCTATTGGAGTTTTCGTTTTTTTTATTGGTATTTTTCTATTAGGGTACCTGTTTTTATTCGGTCTGGTACTCAACAGTCTGGTAAAAAACATACTCGAAAAAGACGATGCCATTCACTTTATCAATAGCTGTTTGCTGTACTTTTTTTTATTGGAACTCATATACCGGTACTTTATCCAGCAATTACCCGTCATTAGCCTTGGCAGCTTCCTGCACCTGCCCCTGGCAAAGTCCCATATCATCCATTTTCTTTTGGGCAGCAGTTTTATATCTCCGTTGAACATCATTTCTCTGCTCGTTTTCGGGCCATTTGCATTGATGGAGATCAAGCCGCTTTTTGGTGTCGGTCCCGCAAGTATATGGTTGACCGCCGTGGTACTCACAAGCTGGTCCATTCACTGGTTTATACTCTGGTTCAAGCAGCGGTTTGAAGATAGCCTCATAGGGACTTTAGCCGTGTTCACTACGCTCCTGATCAGTCTGGGGGCCAATTACCTTGGTTTATACGACCTGGGAGCTTTTTTTGAACCGGTTTTTACCTTCGCGCTTGAAAGTCCTGTCCCCGTCTTTCTCCTGCTTACCCTTGTGATCCTGAGTTATTTCCTCTGCTTTGCCTTTTACCGTCAAAATGCCTACCTGGAGGAGCTTAGCGAAAGGGAGCATCTGCAGTTTGCCAATAAAAACCTGGGTTTTTTGTCGAAATTCGGGCTGGCAGGAGAGATGGCCAATCTGGAATGGAAACTGATCATCCGGCACAAGAAAAGCAGGACTTACCTGATGCTATGCCTTATTTTTCTCTTGTATGGATTGATTTTTTACAATAATCCGGCCTATCAATCGGCCACAGGATTCAGTTACTCATTTATTTTCGTAGGCACTTTCATCACAGGTATTTTCATGCTCCAATACGGGCAACTTTTTTTGAGCTGGAATTCTCCGGTTTTCGACTTTTATGTCCATCAGAAAAACGGCCTGAAAGCACTGGTTAGAGGAAAATATCTTTTATTTACAGGGATATCGCTCATGAGCTTTGTGCTCTCTATTCCCTATGTTTATTTTGGCTGGGATGTTTTGCTGATACATCTGGCCACTTTTCTGTTCAATATCGGAGTTACCATGCATCTGGTCATCTATCTGGCTTTATGGAAACCAAAACCCATGGACCTCAACAAGGGGTCGATGTTTAACTACGAGGGAATGGGATTGTCTCAGTTTCTGATGTTCATCCCATTGGTCGCTGCGCCCTACGCCGTATTTTTGCCCTTTGCGTTCTGGTTTGGCGATTATGCAGGTTTGCTGGCCATGAGCATCGTCGGATTGTTTGGGATCCTGATTTTTCGAAAAGTATCCACTTCGGTAGCAGAGAAGGTCCTTGAAAACAAATATGAAATATCCTCGGCATTTCGACAGGAATTATGATAAAAATTAATGGCTTGAAAAAAATTTATGGAGCAACTACCGTACTCAATATCCCCGGGCTGACCATCCCTAAAAGCCAGTGTTTCGGGCTGGTGGGGAATAACGGCGCTGGTAAAACCACCTTGTTTCGCATCATGCTTGACCTGGTTCGGGCCACAGAGGGCGAGGTAATGGTGGATGAAGAAAATGTAAGCAAAGGAGAACAGTGGAAAACAAAAGTCGGTGCTTATCTGGATGAAAACATGCTGCTTTCCTTCCTGAGTCCGGAGGAATATTTTACTGCATTACGTAAAATATACCATCTTTCAGAGCAAGACCTGAACCTGCATTTGGAAAAATTTACCGACTTCTTCAATGGTGAAATCCTGGGAAGGAAAAAGTATATTCGTGATCTTTCGAAAGGAAACATCAAGAAAGTGGGGATTGCAGCAGCCATGCTGGGTAATCCCGAAGCCATCTTGCTGGACGAACCATTTGAGAACCTTGATCCAAGTTCCCAGATCCGGCTCAAAAAGCTCATCCTGAAAGAAAAGGATGCCAATCAGGTGACTTTTCTGATTTCCAGCCATGACCTGAACCACGTCATAGAAATTTGCGACCGAATCGTACTTCTGGAAAAAGGAGAGATGATCAAAGACCTGCAGGAAAAAAATGCCATGGCTGAGGAACTGAATGCTTATTTTAATGTAAGCTGAAACATCGCTCCGAAAATTGATGTTTTCTTTTCGGACAGACAGCCCTGACGAAACAAAAGCTAATAAACAACAGACATGAACAAGGCGTCCAACAGACGAAATTTTCTTAAAAAAGCCGGATTTAGCTCATTGGCAACGCTGCTTGGAGCTGAGATCGTATATGCGCTGCCCGATGGGTATACCCCCCTGGTGCTTCAGGGCAATAATGATCCGGTCAAACTATTCGGAAAACATAAAGACATGGTGGTGCTCAACGACCAGCCGTGGAATGTGGAGGCCCAGGCCCACCTGCTTGACGATCCCATTACTCCGGCGGATAAAATGTTTATCCGAAATAATGGAATAATCCCCGAAAATATCGATGTCGATAACTGGACATTGACCATCAGGGGAGAATCCGTAAGCCAGGAAAAAACATATTCGCTACAGGACTTGAAAAGCAATTTCCGCCAACACAGTTACCAGTTGGTTCTGGAGTGCGGAGGTAATGGCAGAAGCGAATACTATCCGCCTGCTGATGGTAATCAGTGGACAATAGGTGCGGTATCCTGCGCTAAATGGACAGGGATAAGGTTGGCGGACGTACTGGCCGATGTGGGTATCAAAGATAACGCTGTCTATATCGGATATTACGGGGCTGATACCCATCTGAGCAGAGACCCCAATAAATATCCGATATCCAGGGGAATACCGATTGCCAAAGCCATGGAGGACCAAACCCTGCTTGCCTATGCCATGAATGATGAGGATATCCCCATTGCCCATGGACACCCCCTGCGCCTCATAGCCTCTGGCTTTCCTGCCTCTGTTTCGGGTAAGTGGATACACAGCCTCGCAGTTCGTGACCGGGTGCATGATGGAGAAAAAATGGCACCGCCTTCCTACTCAGTGCCCTGTGAACCGGTACAGCCTGGAACAAATGTACCCAACGAGGACATGTGCATTATCGAACAGATGCCCGTCAAATCTTTGATCACCTATCCCAGGTCCGGAGCCATGCTCAGCGCATCACAGCGCCTGCCCATACGGGGTCATGCCTGGACGGGTACCACAAAGGTGAGCAAAGTGGAATATTCTGTAGATTTTGGCGCCAGCTGGAAGCCCTGTCGGCTGGATGCCGCTGTCAACCCCTATGCCTGGCAACATTTTGAAGCTGAGGTCTCTTTCCCGCAAAAAGGATATTATGAGGTATGGGCAAAAGCCACAGACAACACCGGACTGAGTCAGCCCATGCTCACTCCCGGCTGGAACCCCAAAGGATACCTGAACAATGCCTGTCACCGTATAGCCGTAAAAGTCACCTGAAAACATGCTACACTTGCCAAACAATCTGAGAATATTGATCGGCGGAGCCGTATTGGCGCTGATACTGACAGGGATCGCAGTCTATTTTCAGTCCCGGACAGACACCCTGCCTGCCGATGGAGAAATAAGAAATGCAGACAAACCACTCGCCGTGGAGGGGATCGAATCTGAAATCAAGGATGGCATTCACGAACCGACGGGATTCATCGCGGATGAAGGCCTTGACCTGGTCATAGCCCATTGCACCGCCTGCCACTCTGCCAAACTGGTGACCCAAAACAGGGCCGACCGGGAGGGCTGGAAAAAAATGATCAGGTGGATGCAGGACACGCAAAATCTATGGGAGCTGGGCGCGCAGGAAGCTGCCATTCTGGACTATCTCTCGGCAAATTATGCTCCTGTAAGCCGGGGCCGGCGGCCGCCCCTAACCGGCATCGAATGGTATGAATTGAAAGACTGACTCAGGGCCATTTGGCTACAAAAACCTGAATGAAATCCATAATTTTTCTATTAAAAGCCAGGCTGTTTCCACTTCGGGAATACGCCAATGCGAAGGGAGCATCTGAAAAAGTCTCACTGATACTTTTGGGGGTACCCGGATTACCCCTACTGTCGATCCTATTGGCGTAAATGGTATTGCCGCAGACATAGGCAAACTCCGGGATGTGAGGGTGCCAGCTCACCATGCTCTGCACCGGTGAATCATGAAAGCTTACCTGTACAGGCTCCCCGCCCAACGCAGGTACCAGGTATATCTGTACGATCCCCCGCTCGTCCCTGGCAAGATAGCTGATAAACTTCCCATCCATAGACGAACTGGCCCAGTGTCGGGGGACAGCAGCCACTCCGGGATATTTACGGTTTTCTGTGTAAGTCAGGCGTCTCCATCTGGCACCTTTCGGCGGCATGGGCATTTTATCCAGGCTTCCCTGAAGGGGACCATACTGGCCTTGCACATGGATTTCTTCAGGAATATCTACAATAAAAACCTCGGTAAACTTCCGCCCATCACCAGCTACCAGATCGCCGAGAAAAGCCCGGGAAAGTTGCCAGGAGCCATCCTTTTTCTGATAACCCTTTCTGCCTACCCACCAATCGCTATAGGCACGGCTGATCTCATCGCTACCGGGTTTTGGTGCTGCTACTACTTCTACCAGCAAGACCGAAAACCAGGTTCCCTGCACATTTCTCCCCTTCAAATCCACATCAACCTTTATCTCAGGCGCTGCTCTTTTGGCCACACCTATTGTTCTCAGGTCATGGGTACCGCCGGTTTTAGCCTCCAGTTTTACCATCAGGGCGTCGTTATAGGTAAATCCGATCCAGTTTCCATCACCGCTCCACTGGTGCCTGTGTGTACCTCCCCTGAGCGCACCGGGCGTAAAAGGTGCTGTCAGATCGCGGCTATCCATCCAGTGATTTTCACTGTGGGAGGATGCATCGACGATCATTCCCAGCCTTCGGTGAGCGGCATAAGCCCTTTCTTCGCTTGAAGGCATCAGGCCATGTATAAAAACCACCTTGTCTTCAAAAGGATGATAACTTACTGCACCCACCCCCGGGCCATGTGCACTGGAGTCCGGTGCCTGGTATACAAGTCTGGTCCGTCCGCTAGCGACATGGACCTTTTCGATCCTGCCGTTCTGCCCTATTCCAGACGGATGAGGCCGGGTATCATAGGCAATCCACTCATCATCGGGAGAAAAATTCTGGTTATGATCCAGCTCATGATTTTGAGAAGCATGGGTCAATTGACGCAGGTGCCATAGATCCTGGGATAATACTGACCCAAAAAGGGATGCCGCCAGGAAAAAAGAGAAGTAATATTTTAAAGATAATGGCATCATGTAAGGAAAACCGGTCAGTTCGTGTTAAATATACTACCCAACACCTCATTCCTACCATTTTTTAATCAATGTTACCGATTATTTTATAATTTCGGATTTGTGCTAAACATTCACCTGCTTAACCTGACACCTGAACAATGAAATATTTCGTTTTCGTCATGATTCTCCTCTTCTTCACCAATCTTTTTCCCATATGCTATGCTCAGGAGATTCGCTGGGAGCCAGTAGCACCTGGCATATGGAAGGGAATTACAGGAAGTCCCGAAGATTTCGATCTGTTGTCTGCAGCCACTCCCGAGCCAAGGATGGAAGCCATCGCCAAATTGGGTGAGGCGGCATTCCCCCTTGATTCCACTGAGACCCTTGCCAGACAAAGCGACGGCAAGACCTATTTGAAATTTCCCTTGGTGCGGGAGGAGCAGTTATTCGGTTTTGGCCTGAACTTCAAAACGGTACATCAGCGAGGCCGAATCCTTCGGCTTCACGTAGACCACTATGGAGGAGTGGATAATGGCAGGACTCACGCCCCGGTACCCTTTTATGTATCCGACAGAGGCTACGGAATATTTGTCAATTCCGCAAGATACCTTGACGTGTACGCAGGGTCTGGCTCGCGGCTGGATAGTAAGGACCCCGCTCTGGCCCGGGACCGAAACACAGACCCGAACTGGACTGCCAGCCCTTATTCTGATGCAGTAGAAATCCTTGTTCCGGCCGATGGCGTTGAAGTTTATTTGTTTGCAGGCCCCACTCCACTGAAAGCAGTCCAGCGGTTTAATCTGTTCAATGGCGGAGGCCCCCTGCCACCACGCTGGGGATTAGGCTTTACCCAGCGGGTCCACCGGCTTTATGATCAGGCCGAGGTGCTCGCAGAAGTAGATGAATTTGAAAAACGAGGCTTCCCGTTGGATTTTGTCGGACTGGAGCCCGGCTGGCTGAGTAAGTCTTACCCCAATACCTTCGACTGGGACCCGGGCCGGTTTCCGGATCCTGAAGGGCTGGTAGCCAGCCTGAAAAAAAAGGGGGTAGGATTAAACCTCTGGATCAACCCTTATGTCTCGCCGGATGCAGATTTTTTTTCGGAGCTAACGCCCTATTATGGCAGCCACACGGTATGGGCCGGGGCTGTGCCGGACCTGACCATGCAGGAAGCACAGCGTATTTATTGGCAGAAATTCAAAAAAGACCATGTTGACATTGGCGTATCGGGCTACAAGATTGATGAGGTAGATGGCTATGACCGCTGGCTGTGGCCCGATGTCGCGTCTTTTCCCTCCGGGCTCGCTGCAGAACAACTCAGGCAGACTTACGGGCTGTTGGTACAAAAGCAAAGTGCCCGTCTTTACCGCGACAAAAACCGAAGAACCTACGGATTGGTCAGGGCTTCCAATGGCGGAGGTGTACGCTTCCCCTATGTCTTGTACAACGATTATAACAACCATAAGGATTTCATTACTGCGCTTATCAACAGTGGATTTTCCGGCATTTTGTGGACGCCGGAAGCCAGGGCGTCCGATTCTGCCGAGGAATGGTTGCGGAGATTTCAAACGGTAGTATTTTCCCCCATGGCCATGATCAACGCCTGGGCCAGTGGTACCAAGCCCTGGACTTATCCGGAGGTAGCATCCGAAGTAAAAGCAATGGCACTATTGCGCATGCAGATGATGCCGTACTGGTACAGCAGTTTTGCACGGTATCATTTTGAAGGCATACCTCCTTTTCGCGGTATGAATCTGGAACCCGGATTTGTAGAAAAACCCGCTGGAGACGGTATTCGGAAAGTGGACCTGGAGGCCAACCCTTATGATGAAGCCACAAAAAAGGAGATCAAAGACCAATATATGGCAGGTCCATCCCTTCTGGTGGCACCCTTTTTTGCGGGTGAAAGCTCCAGAGAAGTGATATTGCCGGAGGGCAATTGGTACGACTTCTACGATGGAAGCTACGCAGGCAACGGTGAGATCATTACTGTTACCGCACGTCTGGACCAGATCCCTGTATTTGTCAGGGAAGGAGGAATCATCCCCCTGACGGGTCCCAGACTGCATGCCCCTGGAGAGGGGGAAACATTCGACCTGGAAATCCGACATTACGGAGAAACAGCTTCCAGTTTTTACCTGTATGATGATGATGGTGTCTCCTTTGCCTATGAAAAGGGAGACTATTCCTGGCGGGAAATCAGGGTGGAAAAAGATGAAAATGGCAACTGGAATGGCAGCATTTCCCGGGCGGAAGCGGGCAAACCTGACCATATCGGTAAAGTAAGCTGGACTTTTATGACCAAACCATAGGTTGTCGACCCATGCTGCTTCTGATGGTCACCAGATTTTGACGGCATAAGGCAAAAAAAGTGAATTCAAATAACTATATTTAATAGAATTAGTTATTCGAGTATGTATCTGTATCAATGAAGTGCCTACAAGTGATGGTCGCCATTCTACTGCGGCTAATCCGACGAGCTTGCAGCGCGGCTCACTGTCACCGGGAAGTGATCAATTGTGGAGCATCTATGAAATGAGTTAAAAAACGACAATGCTGTAAGGCAAGTCTCACTAAACTAAGATTAACCTAATATCAATTGTCTTCTATGAAAGTCATATTACAAAAGAATTTTTTCCTGATTGGACTGCTTCTTGTTCTCTCAGGCATTAACTCCTGTTCTACCAAAGTCACTTTTCCTGTGTCCGCTGTAGTTCCTGCAGCAGAGCCTGCCGCAAAAATAAGCAAAAACAAAACAGGAGGATACGATCTCGAATTGAATGTCAGCAAGCTTGCCTTACCGGAGAGGCTATCTCCACCAAAGAAGCATTACCTGGTCTGGATTGATACTGATCAGGGTTTACAAAAGCTGGGGGAATTGTCCAACAATAGTGGGATCTTCAGGAATCGTGGGAACGCCGCATTTGAAACCAACACCAGCTACCGTCCTACGGTCATATTGGTGACTGCTGAAAACGATTTGGAAACCAGCTTTCCCGGAAGTCATGTGGTATTAAAAAGCAGGCCTATTAAGATAAAATAAGTCGCAATATACTTGTTTTTTGTTTCCTCCCGGTAAGAGGTGAGGCCCCCTATTTCCGCTCTATTCTATCTGAAGTGACGTTTCCGGATAACTGCAGCTTGCCATTGCAGTATCAAACTTCCCACTCCACTCACATAAGACCACTGGTTAAATTTTAAACTTATATCAAAATAAAATAATTAAATTAGTAAACATTTGCTTAATTTTTTACCCATATATTAAATTTTTAACATATTTATTGAGTTTTTAGGTTAAAAAAATAGATCTATTTATTGCGATTTGCTTTTTTTATTTTCGTATGTGACCTATATTTACGACAGTAAAACATACAAGACTTCGTTTGCGCTGAGATGTTATGGCTACAGCTTGCCACAATATACCCGCAAATTGTAACAGCTTAGGAGGAATGTGGAAGGCATCCAGCTTTGGAAAACCTTCTATCAGCCTTTCTGACCCGATCCCGCTTATACCATCCATTTTTTTTATCCTTTCCCTGGTTAACGATTAATTGAATCGCCCATTCAATAGTCAGCCAATATTGATGTCCGGTTATTGGACCAATTTCTGGCTGCAAACTGAATGTAAAATGCCCATCCCGAAATAACCTCGCAGGCCGTAAAGCTGGTAAAACAGCTTGCTGGTTTTCCTGAACCCTGATTTGAATCAATACTTAACCACAAACAAATACAATTATGTTGAATCGTTTACCAAATTTAAAATTCAGGAGACACGTTTTCCTTTGCCTCCTACTGCTTTGCCCGCTGCTCAGCCGGGCGCAGGAAAAAAACATTAGCGGAACCATTTCCGACGAGAGCGGTGAGGGCATTCCTGGCGTAAGTGTAGTGATCAAGGGAACCCAGACAGGGAGCATTTCCGATATGGAGGGGAAATATTCCATCAGCGTACCGCAAGACAAAAGCACCCTCGTTTTCTCTTTTATTGGCTTTCTGAAGAAGGAAATTGCCATCGGGTCTTCGAATACCATAGATGTCACCATGGAAGAAGAAACAAAGCTATTGGGCGAAGTAGTTGTAACAGCACTGAACTTTGAAGAGGATCCGGATAATCTGGCGGCCACAAGCTCGAAAATATCCTCAGAGAGTGTCGTGAAATCCGGCGAAGCAAACTTGATTTCCGGTATGGCCGGAAAAGCTTCCGGTCTGCAGATTTCTGCCCAGGGAGCAGATCCTGGTGCGGGTGCATTGATTCAGATTCGCGGTCAAAGCACGATCACTGGCAATACCCAGCCTTTGATCATTTTGGATGGTGTGCCGATAAGCAATTCCATCGAAGGAGCCGGAGGCGGCGGGGTGGTGCAGCAATCCCGCCTAAATGACATCAATCCGAATGATATCGCTTCTATCCAGGTACTGAAAGGTGCCTCGGCGGCAGCTTTGTGGGGTTCGAGGGCCGCAAATGGGGTTATCGTCATCAACACCAAGAGCGGCAGAAAAGGGGACAAAATAAATATCGGGATCTCCTCTACCCTTTCTTTCGACCGGGTCAATACCTTCCATAGCGGACAGAGTAATTTCGGGCAGGGAATAAACGGTAACTACAGCCCTACCCACCCCAATTCCTGGGGCGACAAAATTGCTGACCGCTCCGGCGCTGCAGACCTGCTGGATGAAAGCGGTCGTTTTTTTGAAGCCCGGGATGGTACGCGATATTACCCCATCCTTCAGAAAAACAACCGGGAGACTTATGTTGATCACAATTTTGACCAGATATATGGTACGGGTACCTTTATGGACAATGCGATCAACATCAGCGGTGGAGATGAAAAGTCTGATTATTATTTCAGTGTGGGAGACCTGAATCAGCAGGGTATGATGCGTGGCAATAACGATTACCGCCGCACCACTCTTCGCCTGAACACCAGCAGGAAGTTCAATGATTTTGTTAAAATCACAAACCGAACCGGCTATACCAGGAGTTTTTCCAACCGCGTAGGCAGGGGGAACAACACATCAGGTGCCCAACTTGGCCTTTTGCGAACTCCGCCGGATTTTAACAACGAACACTATATCGGCAGCTACTATACCGGACCAAACGCCAGCCCGATAGAAAACCGCCAACGCTCCTACCGGCGGTACCTCGGAGATTCTCCCATCCCCATTTTCAATAATCCCCTTTGGACCATGTATGAACCGGAAAATACCTCTCTGGTGCATCGATTCATCAATAGCTTTGATCTGGAGGTCAAACCCGTAGATTGGTTTACCTTTAACACCAGACTGGGCATAGACAACTACAGTGACGAGCGAAAAGCCTACTTTCCGATCAGTGATTCCGCAGGGTCCGGGGAAGGCTTCTATTCCGAATCAATCACCAATGAGTCTGAAGTAAACCTCGACCTGATCGGTAGAGTTGTCAAAAATATCAGTCCCGCAATTTCTACAAGTCTCATTGTGGGTTTCAATGTGAATGACCGAAAATTTGTTTCCAGCGGCGGATCGATGAGAAGTTTCCTGATCCCTAATTCTCCTCCAAATTTTTCGAATGCCACAGAAGAAAACCGGACGCCTGAAAATTTTCAGAGAAATGTTCGGGTAGCCCGGGTCTACTCCAATTTGAACATGAGCCTCCGGGATGCCTTGTTTATAAACGTTTCTCTGGCAGGTGAGTCGGCCTCTACCTTTGGAGAAATGTCCGATAAAACTTTCTACTATCCTTCTTCGGACATTGCCTGGCAATTTTCTCAACTGGAGGCCATCGAAAATGCATCTTTTTTCAATTTCGGAAAACTACGGGCATCCTATGGTGTAGTGGGGGTGCAGCCTCTCCCTTACCGGTCAAACACTACCTTTAGTGCAACAGAGTTTTCGAACTCACCCTGGGGAGACAACATCAATGGGTCGCAATTCGGAAACGGGGCATACCTGATAGATACCGAACTGGGTGATGCCGAACTTCGGCCGGAAAGAAAAACGGAATATGAGATCGGTGCTGACATGAGGTTTTTGAACAACAAACTCCGAACATCCATCACCTACTATACCAACACGGTAGAAGATCTGCTTATACCTGTCTCGCTGGCGCCTTCAGTGGGTTTTGCCTCCACGTACACCAATGCGGCTACACTGGAAAACAATGGCTGGGAGGTCGACCTGGGAATTGACCTGATCAGTAAGGCCGACCTGAGATGGAGTCTGAATGGCAATTTCAACAGAAACAGAAACACGGTGTCCAATCTTGCCGGAACGGAATCTTTGATCCTGGCAGGTAGAGCCGACCGAGCCGATATGCGTGCAGTGGAAGGCTACCAGGCCGGTGTCTTCTGGGGTGGCAGATTTGAGCGGGATGCATCAGGGTCTCTGGTACTGGACGAAAACAATTTCCCCATGGCCGCCCCCACATCCGGCGTGATAGGTGATCCCAACCCGGATTGGAGAGGAGGATTTGGCACCACGGTATCCTATAGAAATCTCAGTCTGGACATTCTTTTTGAAACGTTTCAGGGAGGAGATTTTTTCGGGTTGACCAGGGGTGTGATGTATACCTTCGGCACACATGAAGATGTAGGCAATGAAGTAGTGCTGGACCAGGCACTCAGCAATTATGCCGGAGAAACATTCCCTGCGGGAAGTATCGTCAGAGGTAATGTTCATGATTTTGGAGGAGGCCCTGTATTACTGGACCAGACCTATTACACCTCCCTTGGAAGCGGATTGGGTTCCGCACCGGAACAATTTATCGAAGATGGGAGCTGGACAAGGTTAAGAGCGGTTACTTTGAGCTATCTGATCAATTCCGCAGGATTCAGGAATTTGACGAAGTTTCAATCGGCTGAAATCTCCGTTACGGGAAGAAACCTGCTTTTGTGGACAGGAGTTTCCGGCATCGACCCGGACACCAATTACTCCGGAAATATTTTTGCAAGGGGCTACGATTATTTCAACAGTCCGGGCAGCCGCTCCCTCTTGTTTTCCATTAAGTTAAATTATTAAAATGAACATTTCAAAAACGCTGAAGAAAATGAAATCCACATACATTAAGTCCCTGCTCTTGCTACTGATATCCGGCTTTACCGCCTGTGAAGCGGTAGTTGATGACCTGAACACGGATCCCAACAATCCTACAGATGCTTCAGCTGAGCTGATGCTCACTGGTGTACAACTGGCCGACATGTCCATTCACGAGGGCCATACGGCACGGGTGGCCGGCATGTGGTCGGGTTATTTTACGGGCATTGCCCGGCAGTACCCCGATTTCAGCAATTACAATGCGACCGGTGCCACTTTTGATCAAATCTGGGAAAACATATATGCTGCAGTTGTAAACAATGGCAATATCATCATTGAGAAATCACAAGGCCTGGATAACCGATTGATGATCGGCATCGTGAAGGTAATTCAGGCGCATGCCCTGGGCACTGCAGCGGCCTGCTGGGGCGATATACCGTTTACTGAAACCGGAAATATCAGGACCTTTCCAAATCCAAAATTTGATCCGCAGGAGGAGGTGTACCAAAACCTGCAGTTGATGCTGGATGAAGCCCTGGAATTGCTTCAGTCGGGTCTGGGTTCAGTTTCTCCCGATGCCGACATATTCTTGCAGGGTGACGGTCAAAAATGGATTGAAGTTGCCCATACCCTCAAAGCAAGATTATACCTGGAGCAACGCAACTACCCTGCTGCCTTTGAGCAAGCCGCGTTGGGTATAAGCAGTCCTGAAAACTCCCTGATGGCCCCCCATGGCACGGTTATCAATAGCAATGAAAACCTGATGTTTGCTTTTCTGCAGCGGGGACGATCAGGTGACATGAGCTCTCTGAATACCTACCTGAGCAAAATACTTAATCCGGAAAACGCGGCATACAAAGGAAACCCCAAAACCAACGAAGAGGCGCGGTTTCAGTATTATTTCCTGAACACGGACAACCTGGCCAACATCACGCCCAACACCTCGAGTGAAGAGGGTAACAGCGGGATTTTTGCCCGGGATGCTTCCTTCCCCCTCATCACCTATCAGGAAAATTTGCTGATCCAGGCCGAAGCGGGCATGAGAGCAGAGGGCTTTGAGACAGGGCTGGAACGGTTAAATGCCTACCGTTCCTACCTGCAATCGGGTGCATCGATGCATCCCAGCTACAGTGAGGGCTCCCTGGCATTTCGCTATGAACCCTATGAGCGCGCAGATTTTTCCGAAAGCGGTATGGCGTATAAAGCCGGAATGGATGAAAATGAATCCCTGCTCCATGAAATCCTTTTGGAAAGATATGTGGCGTTCTTCGGCCAAAAGCTTGGGTTTATCGATATCAGGAGGACAAGGATGGAGAAAGCAGGCGTACGTCCTACACCTAATGTGGGAAATGCCCTGCCGGAGAGATTTTTGTACAGCCAGAATGAGATCAACTCCAATACAAATGCACCGTCTCCCGTCCCGGGCCTATTTAACCCTACACCGGTTAATGTTAGTCCCTGATCAAGCGTGCACTTTACAAAAAATACAAAATCAAAAGGCTGAAATCATCATTAGCCCCACTGGGCAATGGTGATTTTTACCTGTTAAAAATTCTACAGCACTCGAAAAATCAACAGATAAAAAGATGAAAAAATCAATTCTAATCAGCCTGGTTCTTTTCGGCATGATTCCTCACCTTTCCGCTCAGGCCCAGATCAGAAGTACCGGCAAGAGCTTCGCAACCAGATCAGAAACCATCGCAAAAAATGGCATGGCTGCTACCAGTCACCCTCTTGCTACTGAGACCGCCCTGGAGGTGCTCAGAAACGGGGGCAATGCGGTAGATGCTGCCATTGCCGCCAATGCGGTGCTGGGTCTGGTAGAACCCACCGGCAACGGTATCGGCGGCGATATATTTGCCATTGTCTGGGATGAAGCATCACAAAAGCTTCATGCGATCAATGGAAGCGGACGTTCACCCAAAAGTCTTGATATTGACTATTTTCAGGAAAAAGGATTTAATGTCATCCCCTATCTGGGTCCGCTGCCGGTATCTGTACCTGGTTGTGTGGATGGCTGGTACACGCTCCATGAAAGATTCGGATCTGTTCCGATGAAAGACCTCCTACAGCCCGCCATCGATTATGCGATCGAGGGGTTTCCGGTGAGTGAAATCATCGCCGCCCGCTGGGCACGTGAAGTTCCAAGGAGAATTCAGTATCCGGGGTTCAGGGAAACCTTTACTTTCGATGGACAAGCCCCGAAAAAGGGAGAAATTTTCAAAAATCCGGATTTGGCCAATACCCTGAGCATGATCGCAGCAGGAGGCAGGGATGCATTTTATAAAGGAGAAATCGCCCGGACCATAGCAGCTTATATGGACGAAAACGGAGGGTTCCTTTCCTACGAAGACCTGGCTGAGCATCGCTCCGAATGGATAGAACCTGTCTCCACCAATTACAGAGGCTACGATATCTGGGAGCTGCCACCCAATGGCCAAGGTATTGCAGCCCTGCAAATCCTGAATATACTGGAAGGTTTTGACCTCAGCGCGATGGGTTTCGGTAGCGCAGACTATATCCACACCTTTACCGAAGCAAAAAAACTGGCTTATGAAGACCGGGCTAAATATTACGCCGATATGGATTTCAATGACATTCCTGTTGAGGAATTGATTTCCAAGGAGTACGCAGAACGGCGAAGAAGCCTGATCGACCCCAATGCTGCGGCCACCACACTGGATGCCGGCGAGCTCAATCAGGGCAGCACCATTTACCTGACCACAGCAGACAAGGAGGGCAATATGGTAAGCCTTATTCAAAGCAATTATGGAGGTATGGGTTCGGGTATGGTACCTACAGGGCTCGGTTTTGGCCTGCACAACCGGGGACAGATGTTCAATGTCAGGGATAGCGGGCATTTCAATGCCTTCGAACCTGGAAAACGACCCTTTCACACCATTATTCCAGCCTTTATTACCCGGGATGGCAAGCCTTTTATGAGTTTTGGGTTGATGGGCGGAGCCATTCAGCCGCAGGGGCACGCTCAGATCGTAATCAATATGATTGATTTTGGCATGAACGTGCAGGAGGCAGGAGATGCACCACGTATCAACCATACCGGATCATCTGAACCCACCGGCTCTGTGATGGAAGATGGCGGGACGTTGTACCTGGAATATGGCATCGATTACGAAGAAATCAGAAGTCTGATCAAGCTGGGACATGACGTAAAATACGGCAGGCCGGATGGCTTTGGAGGATACCAGGGGATCATGTACGATTACGAAAACAAGGTTTACTACGGTGCTTCCGAATCGCGGAAAGATGGCTATGCCGGGGGCTTTTAAGGCACTGCCTGGAAAGGCCATCCAAAGCTGAAGTACAAGGCCCAATTTCAGGCGTAGCACAATGAGAGTAATGGTGTAACGCAAAAATGTACTCCGTTGAACTGACTGCAGGTATACCAAAGGGACTCCGGAATTGGTATACCTGTATTTTTTATCGTCAGTTGGCAAATTTATTGCATGGATCGGGATAGGCAAAAATGCTTTAAACAAGATATTTCCCCGAAATCAGATTCTCATTTTCTGTTGCTGAAATTTTCAAACAGCTAAAATCCAATGATTTCAATAAATTTTCTAAATAAAATTCATACTTTTGCACCTTAATTCAATTTCACATGCAGAGTATCCGTAATATTGCGATTATCGCACACGTTGACCATGGCAAAACAACCCTGGTAGACAAAATCATCCACGCCTCAAAAATCTTCAGGGAAAACCAGCAATTCGAAGACCTGATCCTGGACAACAATGACCTCGAACGTGAACGGGGCATCACCATTCTATCCAAAAATGTATCGGTCAGGTATCAGGATATCAAGATAAACATCATAGACACTCCAGGTCACGCCGATTTCGGTGGTGAAGTGGAGCGGGTATTAAAAATGGCCGACGGGGTTATTTTGCTAGTAGATGCATTTGAGGGCCCCATGCCCCAAACCCGTTTTGTCCTGGGCAAAGCCCTGGAACTGGGGCTCACGCCTATCGTGGTGATCAACAAAGTCGATAAAGAAAATTGCCGGCCCGATGAAGTGCAGGAAGCCGTCTTTGAACTGATGTTTAATCTGGATGCTACGGAAGAGCAGTTGGAGTTTCACACCCTTTACGGTTCTGCCAAAAATAACTGGATGGGACCTGACTGGAAAAAGCCTACAGATTCCATTATCCCCCTACTGGACGCCATTGTAAAATACATCCCCGAGCCTAAAATCGAGGAGGGCACCACACAAATGCAGATCACCTCTCTGGATTATTCAAACTTTGTAGGCAGAATTGCGATTGGGCGGGTAAAAAGAGGCCATATCATCGAAGGCCAGCAATATGCGCTCTGCAAAGCAGACGGGAGCACGAAACGGGTAAAAGTAAAGGAGGTCCATGTATTTGAAGGCCTTGGCAAAAATAAGGTGTCAGAAGTACAGCCCGGAGACATCTGCGCCATAACCGGCATAGAGGGCTTTGACATTGGCGATACCGTGGCAGACCTGGAAAACCCGGAAGCACTACCCAGGATCACCATTGATGAGCCTACCATGAACATGCTTTTCACCATCAACAATTCTCCCTTTTTTGGTAAGGAAGGCAAATTCGTCACCTCCCGGCACCTGAGGGATCGATTGATGAAGGAGACGGAAAAGAACCTGGCCCTGCGGGTGGAACCCACGGACAGCGAGGATAAGTTTCTGGTGTATGGAAGAGGCATACTCCACTTGTCGGTTTTGATAGAGACCATGCGCAGGGAAGGATACGAAATACAGGTAGGACAGCCTCAGGTACTGTACAAGACCATTGACGGGCAAAAATACGAACCTATCGAGACTTTGGTGGTAGATGTACCGGATACTTCCGCCGGCAAGGTGATCGAGCTGGCTACCCAGCGTAAGGGTGAGCTACTGGTCATGGAGCCAAAAGGTGACCTGCAGCACCTGGAATTTAAGATTCCCTCCAGAGGTCTCATTGGTTTGCGAAACAATGTATTGACCGCCACACAGGGGGAAGCCATTATGAATCACCGATTTTCGGCCTACGAACCGTTCAAGGGTCCCATCCCCGGCCGGGTCAATGGCTCCCTGATTTCTATGGAAGGCGGTGCCTGCACAGCTTATGCCATAGATAAATTACAAGACAGGGGCTTCTTTTTTGTAGACCCAGGGGAAGAGTTGTATGCCGGACAGGTAATTGGCGAGCACTCCCGGGACAATGACATTGTCGTCAATGTGCAGAAGGGCAAGCAGCTCACCAACATGCGGGCTTCAGGTTCGGATACCAATACAAAAATTGCGCCGGCCAGAAAATTCTCTCTGGAAGAAGCCATGGAGTATATCCAAAAGGATGAATACCTGGAGGTAACCCCAAAAAATATCAGGATGCGGAAAATCCACCTGAATGAAAACGAACGCAATAAAGCTGCAAAAATGCAGGACGCCTAAAGCTTAGGGAAAGGATGGAATTAATTTTCCATCCTTTTTTTAATTCTGCAGCAGTGATTGCCCATATTTACTTAAATTTACAGGCATAAATGAATGAATAGTCCCGCAGGGAAAAGTGCCTATTCAGGCTCCCTGGTGGAAAGCATACTATAGAAAAGACCATGAAGAAAATTGCAGTATTTACCTCAGGAGGAGATTCACCCGGTATGAATGCCTGTATCAGGGCGGTAGTCAGAACTGGTATTTACCATGAAATTGATGTGTATGGCATCATGTATGGGTATGATGGAATGATCCATGGCAACATCAGGAAAATGCAGTCACATTCGGTCAGCAATATTTTGCAGCGAGGAGGAACCATCCTGAAATCAGCGCGGAGTGAAGCATTCCGCACAAAAGAGGGGAGGAAAAAAGCCTATGAGGAGCTCAGCAAACATGGTATAGAGGGTTTGGTAGCCATAGGTGGCGACGGCACATTCACCGGGGCCAAAATTTTCTTCGAGGAGTTTGGATTGCCCACAGTAGGCTGCCCTGGCACCATTGACAATGATATTTTTGGCACAGATTACACCATTGGTTTTGATACGGCGGTAAACACCGCCCTGGAAGCCATCGATAAGATCCGGGATACCGCCGCTGCGCATGACCGTATCTTTTTTATAGAGGTGATGGGAAGAGATAGCGGATATATCGCCATAGAGTGTGGCATAGGAGGAGGTGCGGAGCTGGTCATGGTACCTGAAACCACCACGACCATAGACGAGGTGGTCAAGTCTCTGAAAGGACTAAGAAAATCCAAAACATCCAGTATCGTGATCGTGGCAGAAGGAGACGAAGAGGGTGGTGCTGCCGAAATCATGGACAAGGTCAAGTCCCGATTTAAGGGAGAAGACAAGGAATTTAAGGTGACTACTTTGGGACACATCCAAAGAGGAGGCAGCCCGACAGCAAAGGACAGGATATTGGGTAGCAGGAGTGGAATGGCGGCTGTAGAAGGTCTGCTTAAGGGAGAGTCTAACTGCATGGCAGGAATTATAAATGACCAGGTCATCTATTCTCCCTTCGATGCATGTATCAACAAGAGTAAACCCCTGAAAGACGAGTACCTCAGGCTTCAGGAGCTGCTGAGCATCTGACATGGGCTTTATACCGATATTCATATCTCTGGGCGGTTTTGTTTTCCTTTTTATCATCCTTGTGCATTACAACCTCTCACAAAAAAAGAAAACCATACAGGCCGGACTGGCAGAGATTTTTCAGGTACTGGATCAATTAAGCCATAACGAGCAGAAAGTTGAAGGTGAAAGTGATCTTGATTGGGCTGAGGAAAGGTTTGCGGCAATACGCCAATCACCACAGGCAGCGAATTCTTCGGACACTATTGCTTTGGCCGGAAGAAAAATTCGTCAAATGAAACAACTCAGACGGGAGCACAATCAGCTGCTGAAGAGCAAGCCCTATTCCTTTGCTGCCCGGCTGACCGGTCACCGGCTCATCTGAGCGGTTACCCAGGATATGATCTCTGTACTTTTCTCCGGGTGAAACCAGGTATAGTCAGGATCTCTCCTGAACCAGGTCAATTGCCGTTTGGCATACCTTCTTGAATTTCGCTTGAGCAGCCTGATCGCCTCTGTTTTGTCATAGTCCCCCTCCATGTAGCCGAAGATCTCCTGATAACCAACGGTCTGCAGCGCATTCAAGCGCCTGTATGGGTACAAGCCGGCGGCTTCTTCAAACAACCCCTGCCGGATCATGGCATCCATTCGCTGCTCTATACGGGAGTATAGCTCTTCCCTCTCCCTGCATAGTGCCAATTTTATCGTCCTGAACGGTCTTTGCTTCCTTTCCCTAACCCGGTAATGACTGTATGGTTTACCGGTGCTCAGGCAGACTTCCAGCGCCCTGATCAGTCTTTGGGGATTGTTCAGATCTACCTTAGCGTAATAGTCAGGATCCAGTTCCAATAATTTTTTTTGCAGATAGACCAGTCCAATCCTTCGGTAGTCAAGATTTAGCTGTTCCCGGATCTGGGGTTGTGCCGGGGGCATTTCATCAAGTCCACCCACCACTGCATCGATGTATAAACCCGATCCTCCTGTTAGGATAATCATATCCATCTCGTTAAATAGCCGCTCTATCAATACCAGGGCATCTTTTTCAAAGGCTTTTACGTCATAGCTATCGTGAATGGACTTGTTGTCGATAAGGTAATGATCGGCTTCCTCCAGGTTTTTTTTTGTGGGTTTGGCAGTACCTACATTCATTTCCCGAAAAAATTGTCTACTATCCGATGATATAATAGCAGTATTAAATTTTTTGGCTAAATTTATGCACAAATCAGTTTTGCCTACAGCAGTTGGACCGGCGACGACTAAAAGTATTTTGTTGATGGGAGTCAAATTTTGTGAAACCTGAAATAGAATCCCGAAGTTAAGTAATTTCAGCTATGAAAAACAAAAAAGTCCTGATCGTTGATGACAATGCCCTGAACCGCAGGGTTTTCGAAAATGTAATCGGACACAATTATTTTTTTGAATCGGCTTCCGATGGTATGGAAGCCATCGAGATGCTCAGAAAAAACAGCTACGATATTGTACTGATGGACATACAAATGCCGAAACTCGATGGCATTTCCTGTCTGAAAATCATCAAAGAAGAGGAGATCACCGATATTCCCATTATTGCCATTTCTGCCTACTCCAACCAGGGGGACCGGGAGTATTTTTTATCCACCGGTTTTGACGATTTCATTGCCAAGCCAGTGAAACCCAAGGACCTGCTCGAAACCATTCACCACCATTTACAGCCTGGTATGCCTCCTGCAGCAGGTAAAGAAAATGAACCGGATAATGAAGCTGATCTCAATGAATCGGTCATTCATCAGCTATTAAAATACCACAATCTGGACAACATCAAAGCGGTATATCACGACTTTCTGGAAGAGGCTGAGAGCCTGACTGAGGAAATAAAAAATTTGGCAGAATTGAAAAAATTTGAGGAAATTGGCGAAAAACTTCACATATTGAAAGGAAATTCAGGGACATTGGGGGTCTTTGTGATCCATAAGGCGACTGCCGGATTTGAAAAGAAAATCAAGCAATCCAGCCACAATGACATTCAGAAAGACATAGCACAGCTTGAGGAAGGCCTGAAAACCTATCGAAAGCTTATTGAAAACGATAAAATATTTACAAAATATGAGTGAGTCCAAAAAAGTGTTGGTGGCAGAAGACAGCTCTGTAATCATCAATTTGACAAAAAACGTTTTGCTTTTTGAAAACTTTCATATTACAGCGGTCAAAAATGGACAGCAGGTGTTGGACAAGCTGGCCAAAGAGGATTTCGACCTGATCTTGATGGACATCAATATGCCAGTCATGGACGGTATCGCCTGTACCAAAGCCATCCGCAAACTCCCGGATGACAAAAAATCAGGCATTCCAATCATCGCCATCACCGGAAATTATAAAAATTTTACCCTGGACGATTTTAAAAAAGCAGGATTGGACGATTACGTGCAAAAACCACTTGATTACGATTTGTTGCTTTCCACGGTGAAAAAACATATTTTCAAATAGAATGCCCATCAAGTATAACAAGAGCTACCTGGACAAACTGGAGAATATTTTTGCTGCTTCTGAGTATCACCTCAGGTATGAAAAAGGTAATTTTAAATCAGGTTACTGTATACTTAAAGACAATAAGATCGTCATCATCAACAAGTACTTTACATTGGAAGGCAAAATCAATGCTTTACTGGAAATCCTGAAAACCCTCGATTTTAATCCCCAATCCTTTGAGAACCAGAAACAGCAAGATTTCCTCATCGAACTTAAACAAACAGAATTGAAGCTTTGAAGATTACATTTTTAGGGACCGGAACTTCCCAGGGCGTGCCAGTGATTGGCTGTAATTGTGAGGTATGCCGATCTATGGATTACCGGGACAAGCGGTTGAGGAGCTCTCTGCATATCGAAAATCAGGGGGCGAGCATCGTGATCGATACGGGACCAGATTTCAGAATGCAAATGCTTCAGAATGCCATACCTCGCCTGGACGCTGTTGTCTACACCCATGAACACAAAGACCATACCGCCGGCCTGGACGATATCAGGCCATACAACTTTAAACAGCAAACCGACATCCCGCTCTTCGGTACGGCCCAGGTCCTGAACCAGATCAAAACGGAGTTTGCCTATATTTTTTCGAAAAACAAATATCCGGGAATCCCGAGGGTGCTGATTCATGAAATCGGCAATGCCCCATTTGAAGTAGAGGGAACTACCTTTACACCCATCCAGGTCATGCACCACAAACTGCCCGTTTTTGGGTTCAGGATCGGAGATTTTACCTACATCACCGATGCCAATTACATCTCGCCGGAAGAAATAGAAAAGATAAAGGGCACAAAAATACTCGTGTTGAATGCCCTGCAGATAAAACCACACATCTCTCATTTCACGTTGAACGAAGCACTTTCTTTTGTGCAGGAAATCAATCCCGAATATGCCTATTTCACGCATATCAGCCACAAATTGGGACTCCACCAGCAAGTGCAGAGCAGCCTTCCGGCAAATGTAGCCCTGGCATTCGATGGATTACAAATCGAGACCTGATATGCACCTGAATTATCACTATTTCCGGTTTCTCTGCCCTGCTCTGGAGGAAAAGATCCGGGGGGCTACCCTGGTTTCCTGCTTTTCTCAAAACAAAGAAGAACTGATCCTGGAATTGCAGTTAGCGGAAAACCGCCTTTTCTTCATCAGAGCCTTATTGCTACCTTCCAATACCTGTCTGAGTTTCCCTTCAGATTTTAAAAGGAGCAAGAAAAACAATATTGACCTTTTCCCGGAAATCCTTCACCAGAAAATAACAGGTGTACACCTGCTGGCCTTCGAACGCGCTTTTTATCTGGAGACCGCAGATGGAACGGCACTGCTGTTTAAAATGCATGGAAGCCGCTCCAACATCCTGCTTTTCGAGACCAGGGACAGCCTCCCTGTGCGCTTGTTCAGAAAAGAGCTACAGGAGGACATGACGATCCGAATTCCTGATTTGGAAAAACCCCTTGACCTGAGCTGGAGCCGGTTTAAATCGCTGGAGGGCAATGCCAGTCAATTTTTACCAACCCTCGGAAAACTGCCGAGAGCCTGGTTAAAAAGGGAAGGTTACCTGGATGCCGGTTTGGAAAGAAGGTTTGAACTGATGCAGGCAGTAATGGACATGCTGGAAAGCCCTTTATTTTCGGTGTTTAAGGAGGAGGGAAAATATCTCCTCACACTTCTCCCCTGCTCCCGGGCTCTCTTGTCCACTTCTGACCCATTGGAGGCAGCAAACGCATACTACCAGAAAGCGGTAGTCCAGCAGGCTTTTGACAATAAAAAACACTCCTTGCTGCGGGCGCTGAGCGAACAACAAAAAAAAACAGCCAGCTACCTGCAGAAAACGCGGCAAAAGCTAGAGGCTCTTGAATCGGCACCGCAGCTCAGCCAGACTGCAGACATTATCATGGCCAACCTCCACCAAATCCCACCCGGTTCAGAGCGGGTTCAGTTATTTGATTTCTATGCCAACGAGCTGAGAGAAATCCAATTAAAAAAAGGCATCAGTCCTCAGCAGCATGCTGAAAATCTGTACCGAAAAAGCAAAAACAAAAAAATTGAACTGGAGCAACTGCGAAAAAACCTTGAAGTCAGAGAAAAACAGCTTGCTGAACTCAATCAGGAACAATTGGAAATACAACAGGTCGACGATTTTCACGAATTGAGGGCAATCACAAAAAGCGAAAAACCAGCTGGTCCGGGGAGCAAGCAGGTGCAATTGCCTTACAGAAAACTGGAGGTGGAAGGATTTGAGATCTGGATTGGCAAGTCCGCCCGCGCAAACGATGAATTGCTCCGACGATACACCTGGAAAGAGGATATCTGGCTGCATGCAAGAGATGTAGCAGGATCCCATGTAATTATCAAACAACAGTCCGGTATGAGGGTCCCTGCGCCTGTCCTGGAAAGAGCGGCCTCACTGGCTGCATACTATTCCAAAAACAAAACTGCCTCTCTTGCCGCGGTAATTTACACACCCTGCAAGTTTGTCAGAAAGGTGAAGGGCTCTCCTGCGGGAGCAGTGATAGTAGACCGGGAAAAGGTCATTATGGTAAGCCCGGAGTCTCCAGACAAGCTATAAAAGAAAAAGGCAGCCCGATTTTCCCGGCCTGCCTTGATTTATTCAAAGATATGGTATCGACTTGAAATCGACCAAACATACACCTAACTCCTTACTCGATCTGCTTTAGCGGGGCTTAAGCAATGCAAGTCCTGTCAATCCCCTGCTACAGGGGGAGCAAAGCACTGTGCTGTATTAACGGGTTATCTGTTGGGATAAAACCGGGTTATCATGAGTTTCGCAAGTCAACCTCAGTCATGCAGGGATAGGTTGCTGCGTACCCTGCAACCATCTCCCGGAAAAAAAACCTTGTCTCCCTCATTCCACTACGTGTATTTTCAGCATATTGGTTCTGCCTTTGGCTTTCAGGGGCATACTGGCGGTATTGATGATGATATCCCCTTCGGCAACATGGTTTTCTTCTTTGAGCTTGTCCTGAATATCCTGAAAAGTAGCATCGGTCGAGACCCGGTTGTCATAATAAAAAGCCCGCACTCCCCAAACCAGGCTCAGTTGGGTCAGGAGCTTTTTGTTACGCGTAAAGATAAAAATGCCCGCTGAGGGTCTGTGGGAGGAAATTCTGAAAGCCGTAAACCCGGATGTGGTAATCCCGACAATAGCCCGGGCCTTCACATTTCTTGACAATCTGCTGGCCATAAGCAGCAGGTTATTGCTCAGAAAGCTCTCGGTATCCTCTGGAATTTTGTACAGATTGTGGTAAATATCGGCGTTAACCTCGATGTGATCGATGATCCTGCTCATGGCTTTTACTGCCGCTATGGGGAATTTTCCGGAGGCAGTTTCCGCAGACAACATCACGGCATCCGCTCCGTCCAGGACTGCACTGGCCACATCATTAGTCTCAGCCCTTGTGGGCCTGGGGTTGACGATCATGCTTTCCATCATCTGAGTGGCAATGATCACCGGTTTACAGGCAATTTTGCATTTTTCCACCATCTTTTTCTGCCAGAGAGGTACGATTTCCATGGGAACTTCTACCCCGAGGTCTCCCCTTGCCACCATGATGGCGTCGGTGGCCTGTATGATCTCGTCGATATTTTCCAGTGCTTCCGGTTTTTCTATTTTCGCTACGATCTTACAGCTTTTCCCTGAATTGGTGATTCTCTCCCTTAGATCAAGAATATCATCGGCTGTTCGTACAAAGGAAAGGGCAATCCAGTCCACCTCGTTTTCCAACCCAAATTCCAGATCGACAATATCCTTCTCTGTCAATGAGGGAGCACTGATTTTTGTGTTTGGCAGGTTGATGCCTTTGCGGGATTTCAGAATACCTCCATGCACCACGGTACAGTCGACATTCTTTCCATCTGTTTTCAATACCACCAATTCCAGGTTGCCATCATCTATCAATATGCGGTCACCCTGTGTCACGTCATTGGGGAGATTCTGATAGACGGTACTTACGAGCGAGGATGTACCCATAACAGGCTCGTTGGTGATGGTGATTGGGTCACCTTGTTTGATGAGCACACCGTTGTTTTCTACTTCCCCTACCCTGATCTTCGGTCCCTGCAGATCCTGGAGTATACCTATATTGAGATTTAATGAATCATTCACTTCACGTATGGTCTTCACGGCTTCTGCGTGAATGGCATGTTCACCATGGGAGAAGTTTAACCTGAAAATATCAGCACCGGCCATGACCAATTCGGTGATGGTTTCTTTGTTATTGCTGGCGGGGCCAAGGGTAGCTAATATTTTGGTTTTATTAAAAATAGGTACTCTCATTTTTATATATGATTTAATATGTTAACAGGTTTTCCTTCGATTTTAATTTATTGATATCAATTTTCACAATACTATGGATGCCGTGTACTCTCGAAAGGCCGTCAATATACGTATTAAAATCCACTTCACAGGTAAAGTCCTGGCAGAGTAAAAAGTAATCCATATACCGCAGCTCCGGAATCAGAAATCGCGACTGTCCCCTCACCGGATAGGACTTGTTTCTGAGCAACTGTATGTAGCCATGTTCTTTTTCCAGTATAAACTGAGAAATAATTAAATCCGGCTGATGGAGAAATTCCATCTCATAGTCCGCAGCTTTTTTTAAATTTATCCCCAGTGAATGGTTGATCAGCCAGGCAAGTTTATAGTCCTTAAGGGGGGCTACCAGGCCTAAAAGATCAAAATCAAATACTGTTTCAACATGAAGTTTATTTTTCTTCATTTAGGAAGAATTTAAAAAAACAAAGTTAAAAATTTTATTCCAACTTCTATCTCTGGAAGAAAGTTCTTAATTTAGTTTGTCATTTTTTTTGACATTAAGATATTAAATAATTTTCTTTGCGGAGTGTTTAAACTAAACTGATCACAAAATGTCTGAAATTGCACAAAAAGTAAAAGCCATTATCGTTGATAAGTTAGGCGTCGAAGAATCTGAAGTCACTCCCGAAGCGAGCTTTACCAATGACCTTGGTGCCGATTCTTTGGATACTGTAGAGCTTATCATGGAATTCGAAAAAGAATTCAACATTTCTATTCCGGATGACCAGGCTGAACAGATCGGTACGGTTGGCCAGGCAGTTAGCTATTTGGAAGCTAACGTTAAATAACCCATACTTAAAATCATTTATGAATTTAAGAAGAGTTGTAGTAACAGGTTTAGGTGCCCTTACGCCAATTGGTAATACTGTCCCCGAATATTGGGAGGGTTTGACAAATGGTGTAAGTGGTGCTGCGCCTATTACCCGTTTTGACGCCTCAAAATTCAAAACCCAATTTGCCTGCGAAGTTAAAAATCTGGACATATCGCAATTTATAGACAGGAAAGAAGCGAGAAAAATTGATCCCTATACCCAATACGCAATGGTAGCAGTAGAGGAAGCGATGTCCGATGCTGCCCTTGATCTGGAGAAAACTGACCTGAGCAGGGCAGGCGTAATCTGGGGTTCCGGTATAGGTGGATTGAAAACCTTTCAGGACGAAGTGACTGATTTTGTCAATGGTGAAGGGACTCCAAGGTTCAACCCATTTTTCATCCCTAAAATGATAGCGGATATCGCGGCAGGATTTATCTCTATAAAATATGGTTTTCAGGGACCCAATTTTGCTACGGTATCGGCATGTGCTTCGGCCACCAATGCACTGATAGATGCTTTCAATTACATCCGCTTAGGTAAAGCAAATGTGTTTATATCCGGAGGCTCTGAAGCTGCAGTCACTGAAGCCGGTGTGGGAGGCTTTAATGCGTTAAAGGCCCTTTCACAGCGAAATGAGGATCCCGCTACCGCCTCACGACCATTTGACAAGGACCGGGATGGATTTGTGTTGGGCGAGGGTGCCGGAGCACTTGTGCTGGAAGAATATGAGCATGCCAAAGCCCGGGGAGCCAAAATCTATGCTGAGTTGATCGGAGGCGGGATGACAGGAGATGCCTACCACATTACTGCACCCCATCCGGAAGGGAGAGGAGCGGCCAATGTGATGAAATTTGCGCTGGAAGATGCCGGAATTTCCCCACAGGAAATCGACTATATCAATGTACACGGTACCTCTACTCCTCTGGGTGACCTGAGTGAGGTAAAAGCCATACAAAAGATCTTTGGTGACCATGCCTATGAGATGAATATCAGCAGCACCAAGTCTATGACAGGTCACTTGCTGGGCGCTGCCGGAGCGGTAGAAGCTATCGCATCGATACTTGCCATGAACAATAACCTTATCCCTCCTACCATTAATCATTTTACCGATGATGAGGAAGTAGATTCAAAACTGAACCTTACATTTAATAAGGCGCAGGAGCGGGAGGTGAATATCGCACTGAGTAACACCTTTGGATTTGGGGGGCACAATTGTTCCATCATCTTCAAGAAAATAAAGGAATAAATTTGAAATTACTTCGGTTGCTCAGGGTTCAGGAGCTAACTTATAACCAGAAAGAAAAAAGGCTTGCGTCCGCTATTAAAAATATAGTGGGTAGCAAGCCTTTAAATTTATCCCTTTACACGCTTGCCTTCAGGCATGTGTCTGTCTCGAAAGAAATCAAATCAGGGGTAAAAATAAGCAACGAGCGGCTGGAGTATCTCGGAGATGCTGTCCTGGGGACCGTAGTAGCGGAATACCTCTTTCAAAAATTCCCTTACCGGGATGAGGGATTTCTTACGGAAACACGATCCCGTATAGTCAATCGGGAATCCCTGAATCAGGTCGGACAAAAAATCGGTCTGCCAAAGATCGTAGAATCGGAAATGGATGGCAGAGTACCCAATTCCTTTAAGTCCCTTTATGGCGACACCCTGGAGGCTTTGATAGGTGCCATTTACCTCGACAGGGGTTACTATTTCTGCAAAAAATTCATCAACAAGAGGCTCATCAACCCCTTTTTCGACCTGGACAATATCATCGCTACCACGACCAATTTTAAAAGTAAAATCATAGAATGGTCTCAGAAAGATAACAAGGAGATTGATTTTGAGTTAAAATCCCTGGACAACAACCAAAGGTTCAAGGAATTTACTGTATGCCTGAACATTGACGGGTCTTCATTTTCAGAGGGAAAGGGACCTACCAAGAAAAAAGCCGAACAGGAAGCTGCCAGAATAGCCTGCGAAAAATTACAAATTACCTTTTAACCCGGCCTTTCATTTATCCGGATAAAAAATAACAACATGTCTTCGATATACCTTGCAGGTGCGACATTGAACCAAACGCCACTAGATTGGGAAGGGAATTTGTACCGGATCCTGCAGTGCATTCAAAAAGCAAAAGATCAAAGCGTAGATTTGCTGTGTTTTCCGGAGCTGAGCATCACCGGTTATGGTAGTGAGGACCTCTTCCTGAGCTATTGGTATCCCAGAAAAGCACTTGCCAGTCTTCGGAAAATTCTGCCTCATACGACTGGTATTACGGTCTGCGTAGGACTACCCTGCAGAATCGAACAAAAGGTGTACAACTGTATGGCTGTACTCGAAAACGGTAAAATACTCGGTCTGGTACCCAAACAATTTCTCGCCATCGATGGAGTACATTACGAATGCCGCTGGTTTACTGCCTGGAAGGCTGGCGAAATGACCAGCCTGGACTTCCAGGAAGAGCAAATCCCATTTGGTGACATGGTTTTTGAGAAAAACGGGCTGCGTTATGGTTTTGAGATATGTGAAGATGCCTGGAGAGGCGCCGAACGCCCCGGATACCGACTCAAAGAGCGAAAAGCCCAATTGATACTGAATCCCAGTGCCAGCCATTTTGCTATGGGCAAAAGTGCGCTACGCGAAAGTCTGGTAAGGAAAAGTTCACAAGCGCTTGGTGCAGGCTACTTTTATATCAATCTCTTGGGGAATGAAAGCGGCCGGATGATATTCGACGGTGAGATCCTGTATGCCGATAAAGGCAAACTGCTGGTCAAAAACCCACTGTTGTCGTTTAAGGATTTCCAACTTATCAGTTTCCGGTATCCTTTATCTGCACCCCATTCTCCTCCCCTGAAAACTGAGGATGGCAATAAAAACGAAGCCTTCGCGGCCGCCGTTGCACTGGCATTGTTTGATTACCTCCGAAAGAGCAGAAGCAAGGGATTTGTGCTTTCCCTGAGCGGCGGCGCCGATTCTTCCTCTATAGCCATTCTGGTGGCAGAAATGGTGCGCAGGGGTGTTCAATGTCTAGGCACTCCCCTTTTTCTGAAAAAAATCCACAGGGATAAGGACATTGACCCCAAAAGCAGCATCAGGGACATTACGGCAAAAATACTTACTACCGCCTATCAGGGTACTCAAAATTCCTCTGAGGATACATTTAACTCTGCCAAATCTCTCGCCGAAAGTATAGGAGCTAAATTTTACCATTGGTCTATTGATGAGGAAGTAGCTTCCTACACGGAAAAAATAGAAAGCGCACTGGGCAGAAAACTGGAATGGAAAAAAGATGACATTGCCCTGCAAAATATTCAGGCAAGGGCCCGTTCACCGATTATATGGATGCTCGCCAATATCAATAATGCCTTGCTGCTGAGCACATCAAACAGGAGCGAGGGAGATGTGGGGTATACCACTATGGACGGAGATACCAGTGGCAGCATCTCACCTATCGCCGCCGTATCAAAAGATTTTATCCTGCAATGGCTCAAGTGGGCTGAGAAAGTTTTGGGCTATAAGGGGTTGCAACAGGTCAATGCATTGCAGCCCAGTGCAGAGCTGAGACCATTGGAACGAAAACAGACCGACGAGGAAGACCTGATGCCTTATGCGGTGCTTACCGCCATTGAGCAGTTAGCCATTCGGGACAAACGATCTCCTGTGGACATTTACCTCAATCTGAAAGAAGAACTTTCTCTTGAACCATCTCTATTAAAAAGCTACATTGCCAAATTCTTTCGGCTATGGTCCAGAAACCAATGGAAACGGGAGCGGCTGGCTCCATCTTTTCATCTGGATGAGTTCAATGTTGACCCCAAGACCTGGTACCGCTTTCCCATTTTGTCAGGCGGCTATCAGGAAGAATTAAAAGAATTGGAAATTACCGAAGAGTAAGTTTAGGCAAGAGCAAAAAAAAGCAAAAGCTATGATTAGCAGTATTTTGTATTACGTAGTATGGAGTCCAAACCCCGCCGTTTTTTCAGGATTTGACAGGCTAAGGTGGTATAGTCTGCTTTTTGCGTTGGGTTTTATTATCTCCCAGCAGATCATGATCCATTTTTTCAGGAAAGAAGGTGAAGATGAGCAATTGGTAGACCGGCTCACCATATACATGGTACTGGCCACCATCATCGGAGCCCGCCTGGGACATGTACTGTTTTACGAACCGGCCCGTTACCTGAGCAATCCCATCGATATTCTCAAGGTTTGGGAAGGAGGCCTGGCCAGTCACGGTGCAGCCATAGGCATACTTTTCGCACTCTGGCTGTACGCGAAAAAAACGCCGGGCCAATCTTACCTCTGGGTAGTAGACCGCATCGTCATCGTGGTGGCGCTGACGGGGGCGCTGATCCGATTCGGCAACCTGATGAATTCAGAAATCGGAGGCAAAGCTACGGGAACAGATTCCGGCTTTGTGTTTGCCCGAGACACGGAAGAAATCCTTCAAACCATGAAGCTGCCCATTTCTTCCATTTCCGCCTATAAACCGGCCGATCGGTCGGGAGAGTTGACCGGTTCAGGACGGGTACCTGTGAATATCGATATAGAAATCAATAAAGGAGGCTTTGAGGAAGCAAACCTGCGCAGTGTGCTCGAGAGAGATATCAAGTACGCCCTAACCCGCTTTGGTAGTTCAAGGAAATACATGGATGAGGATCCGGAGAGTCCTCTTGACCTGGAGATCAGGGATGAAGGCAGCCATTACCTGGCTGTTGTCAAAACTTTTGGTGTAGCCAGACATCCCACACAAATCTACGAATCCATCACCTACCTGTTGATTTTCGTTTTGCTTTTTCTGGGATGGAGAAAGTATACTTCCGACATTCCTGAAGGCCTGTATCTTGGCTTGTTTCTGATATCCGTGTTTGGAATGCGCTTTGTCTGGGAGTTCTTTAAGGAAAATCAGGTGGAATTTGAAGATAACCTGGCGTTCAATATGGGACAGGCCCTCAGCATACCTCTGGTCCTGGCAGGAATAGGACTGGTGCTTTATGCACTGAAATACGGTAATAAGAAGAAAGCTGTACGGGAATAAATCATGGCACGGGATCGTGTCCCTGCCCACCCCAGGGATGGCAGCGGCCTATGCGTTTGATTCCCATCCAGCCTCCCCGGAAAATACCATGTTTCATGATCGCTTCCTTCATATACTGACTACAGGTAGGATAATACCTGCAAGACCTGGGAAACAAGGGAGATAGGAGATATTGATAAAACAAGATGGGAAATACGGCGATTTTCTTGACTATTTGTTTCACTTTTATCGTATTTATAACATACAAGAAAAAAATTAGCGTTAAAGTTCTGTCTCTACCTATCAACTTTCCCGTCATTTTGACAAAAAAACCACTATTTTATCTTTTTGTGTTCCTGGCTGCTTTCGCCAGTCAGCCTCTGCAGGCCCAGGATGGCCCTGAAGCCCTGGTTCCGGAGCAGGCAGACCCGCCGGAGCGGGTGACGGTAAATAATATTTTTGTAGTAGGAAACGAAAAAACACGAAGAAGGATTATCCTGAGGGAGATGGATATTCAGCAGGGGGCAGTCTACGATTGGGAAGACTTTGTGGACCTGCTCCTTGCAGATCAAAAGAAAATTTACAACCTTCAGCTTTTCACTACCGTCACACTTACCCCACTTTTTCTGGATGACAGCCAGGTAGAATTGCTGGTTTCACTTAAAGAAAGGTGGTACATTCTGCCCAGTATCATTTTTAATCTGGCGGACAGAAATTTTTCGGAGTGGTGGATCAACCAGGAAAGGGATTTTTCGAGGGTAAACTATGGTATCAAGCTGGACCACAATAATGTGGGTGGCAGGAATGAAAAGTTCAGGATTATCGGACAATTGGGTTTCACCCAGGCAATAGACCTGAACTACAGCATTCCCTATTTTGACAAAAACCAGGTGCATGGCTTAGCTGCCAAATTCAACTATTATACCAACAAAAATATTCCCATCCGGTCTGTAGACAACAAACAGTTTTTTTACAGAAACCAGAACGAAGAGGTATTGCGCAAAACCCTCAATGCCTTCCTCACCTATAATTTCAGAGGAAGTTTTTACAACACCCACTTTCTGACCCTTGGTCTTCACAATACACGAATTCATGAGGATGTATTGGAGCAAAACCCGGACTATTTTACCCACGACAGTCAACGATTAAAATATTTCCAGGCCAGCTACCGCTACCGGCACGACCACCGGGACAATGTGGCCTATGCGCTACAGGGCACCCTGTTGGACATGAGTATCACCCAGTATGGCCTGTTTGCCGGAGACGATATCTCGGAAACAGAATTTTCCATTCAGGCCAGCAAATACACTCCCCTGGGTGGTAAATTCTATTTTGCCACGGGAGTATCAGGTGCTGCATTTTTTAGTCCCAGACAACCCTATACCCTTGTCAGGGGTATAGGATACCGACCGGATTTTATCAGAGGCTATGAGGTGAATGTGATCGAAGGACAGCAGACTTTTGTACATAAAAACAGCCTGCGTTATGAGTTGCTGAATGTGGCTTTCGACATCTCGGACTTCATGCCTATAGAAGAATTTTCCATTTTTCCTTTTCGGCTTTACCTCAGCGCAAACTTTGATCAGGGCTACGTGCGGGATGCCAATCGATTGCCGGAAAATGCACGGCTGACCAACAGGTATCTGTCCGGATTTGGGCTGGGCCTGGACCTGATCGGAATCTACGATGCGGTATTCCGGTTTGAGTATTCCTATACCAACACCGGACCAGGCAACTTTTTCATCAACGTAAGGGCACCTTTATAAATCTCTTTTTTGTTTTAAAAATACATTTTTTTGTATTATATTACTTTTCGGATTTATTTTTCCCAATTTTTTTTTCAAAAATGGAGAAATGGGTTTTGTCTGCTGTCCTTCTACTATCCTTCCAGATCTGGCATGGTAAGGCTCAAAACAGTATGGATCATTTCCCAAAAGGAGCCAGAAGTGTGGGTATGGGCAATGCCAGCCTGACATTAAACGATCCATGGGCCGTATTCAACAATATTGGCGCCCTGGCAAACGCCCCTGACGAGATCGCGGCATTTGCGGGATACGACCACCGATTGGGCCTCAGCGAACTGACCACCCTTGCTGCCGGAATGGTCCTCCCCAGCGAAAAACTGGGAAACTTTGGTTTTGGGCTGTCCAGTTATGGAGGAGCCCTGTTTAACCAGCAGCAGATAGGAATCGGCCTGGCCAATCAATTGGGACTGGCAAGTCTGGGAATCAAACTGAGCTATTTCCAAACCAATATCGAAGGCTTTGGCAGAACCGGCCGGCCGGTAATCGAATTTGGAGGCACCGCCGAAATCATTCCCGGTCTCTTTTTCGGGGCACATATGTACAACATTACCCGCTCCGCCATAAGTAAAAGCAGCGGAGATTTTCTACCTACCAGCCTGAAAGCAGGTATCTCCTACCGCCCTTCTCAAAACCTGATGATCAATCTGGAAACCGAAAAAGAATTGCGTTCCCCTGCACAATTCAAGGCAGGACTGGCCTATAACTTTGAAGAAAAGTTTTGGGCTCGAACAGGCATCAACACCCAACCCAATAACTTATTCTTCGGTATTGGATTCAGGCCCAGGAGGTATCAGATCGACTATGCGTTAAGCCGCCACTACTTGCTGGGGTTCACGCACCATTTTTCCGTTAACTATAATCTCTCAGCTCCTTGAAACCGCTTATTTTTTCGGGAATTTTCGTATTGCTCCTTGTTCCAATGCTTGCTGCCCGGCAAATACCAACAGGGGAATTGGATTTGGAAAGCTTTGTAGAAGAACGCTTTTCTTTTCAGGAAGAAGATATCGACTACGAAGACCTTTATGAAAGCCTGCTACAGGTACACCTGAATCCCCTTGATTTGCAGGAAGCTACTGCAGATCAACTAAGCGCATTATATATTCTGAGCCCCATTCAAATAGACTCCTTTTTAGCTTACCGCCAAAGATTCGGACCCTTAATTTCGGTATACGAACTGCAGGCCATCCCTGAATGGAGCCTGGAAACAATCGAAAATATATTGCCATTTGTACAGCTCGAGCCGGTCTCATCCCGGCAGCAAATCCCCGGTCTCAGCCGCATAAAAGCTGCTGAAAACGCCTACCTGATTTTTAGACACCGGCGGATTTGGCAAACCCGAAAAGGATTTACCCGGCCGGACACGCTACACAATGGGCAGCCAGGCAGTCGCTATCTCGGTGGTCCGGATGACCTGTACCTGCGGCTGCGACTACAGCAGCCAGGTGATTTCAGTATCGGCTTTACGGCTGATAAGGATGCCGGGGAACAATTTATCTGGGATAAACAGACAAAGCGGTATGGTTTTGACTTCCTGTCATTTCATATCATGCTGTATGATAAGGGCCCCTGGAAAACGATCACGCTGGGGGATTACCAACTACAATTTGGCCAGGGCCTCGTGTTTGGGTCCGGCTTTTCGGTGGGAAAAGGTGCTGAGACCATTGCTACTGTACGGAGAAGCTCCCTCGGGCTGAGGCCCTATACTTCTGTATTGGAAGCCGGGTTTTTCAGGGGTGCCGCTGCAACCTACAAGTCCGGAAATATCGAATGGACCGGCATGTATTCTCTCGCTCCAAGAAGCGCCAATGTGCAACTGATCCCGGACAGCCTGCAATCCGCAGAAAGCTATCTATCCTCGCTGGTGGGATCGGGTTTGCACCGCACCCCCAGCGAAATCCAGAAAAAAGGACAGGCAAGAGAACAAAACATCGGATTTAATCTGCAATACCAAAGCAACAATCGGGGTTTTCAAATAGGAAGCAATCTTCTCCATACCCTTTACAGCCAGCCCCTACTACCAATGAAAAGAATTTACAACCAATTTGAATTCAGCGGCAGGACTAACTATACGGGCAGCATCTACCTTTCCTACAATTTTGCCAACCATTATTTCTTTGGTGAATCAGCCATGTCCAAAAGCCGGGGCCGGGGGTATATTTTTGGAATCATGAGCAGCTTAAATCCACATATAGACCTGTCTCTGGTTTGGCGGAAATATGATAGAAATTTCCATTCCTTCTATGGAAATGCCTTTGCCGAAGGGTCGCGACCCATCAATGAAGAAGGCTTGTATCTGGGATTAAACTTTAGACCCGGCAGAAAAATCAATTGGTCTGCCTACTATGACCACTTTTCCTTTCCCTGGCTGAAGTTCCGGGTATATGCACCTTCCTCCGGCAACGAATGGTTGACACGCTTTAGTTACCGGCCGCACAAAAAACTGCACACCTTTATCCAATGGAGAGCTGAAACCAAGAGCAGAAACCTGATGGCTACCGAACAAACCGGAAATTCCTATTTGCTTGCGACGGGTAAACGCAACAACTTCGTCTGGAGTCTTTCCCTTCAGCCAAACCAATGGTGGCAATTCAAATCCAGGGTGCAACACAGTTCATTTACTATCAACGGCCAAAACACCCAGGGATTTGCCCTGCTGCAAGATCTTTCAGCCCATCTGGGCAATTGGAAATTCAGTGGAAGGTATTCGGTTTTCGATACGGACAACTTCGAGAACAGGCAATTTTTGTACGAAAAAAACGTGCTTTGGGCCTTTTCTATACCTGCCCTTTACGGACAGGGTTCCCGTTTTTACCTGCTGGGTCAGTACCGGCTGAATCGAAAAATAACAGTTTGGCTGAGATGGGCCAAAACCGTTTACACCAACAGGGAATCTATCGGCACAGGTCTGCAGGAAATACAGGGAAATGAAATCACAGAAACCACTTTTCAAATGAGGTATCAATTTAACCGGTAAAAGCTCTTCCCGAACTTTTACCGGTGCTACATAGGATTTCATCAACCCTGTTTCTTCAACAAATCTCTGATTTCTTCCAGCAATACTTCTGTTTTATTGACAGTAGGGGGTGGAGGAGTAGGTGCGGCTTCTTCCTTTCTTTTCAGGTTATTGATCAATTTCACGATCATAAATACAGCAAATGCGACAATTGAAAAATCAACGACAAACTGGATAAAATTGCCATAATTTATGGTTACAGCCGCAATCTCAGTTCCTGACGGATCCAGGTATGCCTCTTTCAGGACTACCATCAGGTCAGTAAAATCCACGCCACCCACCAGTAACCCGATTGGGGGCATGATAATGTCATTCACCAGGGAAGACACTACCTTTCCGAATGCCGCACCGATAATCACGGCAACTGCAAGGTCAACTACATTGCCTCTGACGGCAAAATCCTTGAATTCTTTGATCAATCCCATACTTTTGTTGTTTGAAGTAAATAAAGCGTTGCATAAAATATAATAATAAGCCTATCAATATAGCTAAAATTAAAAAACTTTACAAAATACAGGCAAAACAAAAGCTGAAATCAGGATCCGAAAAAATGGCAAATAAGAAAAATATAACCCCTCCCATCGCAAAAATCCAACCGACTACTTTGCTCCTGCATGAGCATTCCCGAATGGACAATTATTACTGGATGAAAAACCGGGAAGACCCCGAAGTGATCGACTATCTCCACTCGGAAAACGAGTATACCGAAAAATGTCTACTGCCCACAAAGTCTTTGCAAGATACACTTTTCGAAGAAATGAAGGGCCGCATAAAGGAAGATGATTCCAGTGTCCCGTACTTCAAAAACGGCTTTTTCTACTATCAAAGATTTGAAAAGAGCAAAGAGTACCCTATACATTGCAGAAAGGAAGGGCAGCTTTCGGCGCATGAACAAATACTTTTGGACGTCAATAAGCTTGCGGAGGGAAAGGCCTACATGCATGTCAATGCCCTCGCCGTCAGTCCCGATACCTGCATGCTATCCTACGCAGCCGATGAGGTGGGCAGGCGAATTTATTCCATTTTCTTCAAAGACCTGCAGTCGGGCCAGCTGCTCGAAGACCACCTGGTCGGGGTTACCGGTAACATGGCCTGGGCCAATGACAACAAGACCTTGTATTACAGCAAGCAAGACCCGCAGACACTGAGGTCCAACCGGGTTTTTAAACATATCCTGGGAGAGGATCCCGCTAATGACAGCCTGGTTTTTGAAGAAACAGATGAGACTTTTACGGTAAGCGTGAGGAAATCAAAATCCGGAAAGTACCTGTTCATTAACAGCAATAGTACCGTATCCACAGAATCCCGTTTTCTTGATGCCGATCAGCCCGGGGGCAATTGGGAACTTATCCAAAAAAGGGAAAGAGACCTGGAATACGAGGCCGATCACCACGAAGACCATTTTATCCTTCTTACCAACGCCGACGGAGCGAAAAATTTTAAATTGGTAAGGACTCCTGTTGCCTCACCGGGCAAATCCAATTGGGAGGACCTGGTTTCGGGCCGGGAAAACGTGTTCCTGGAAGAATTTGAAGTATTCCGGCATCACCTCGTGATCAGCGATCGTTTCAATGGCCTGAGCAGGCTGGAAATACGGTTCTGGGACGGAAGAAAAAGCCACACCATCCGCATGCAGGATCCGACTTATGCAGTATGGATTGGCAACAACCCCGAATATTATACCGAGGTATTGCGATACGGGTACAATTCGCTGACCACACCCTCATCCATTTACGACTATCACATGGATACCCGGCAAAAAAATCTGATGAAGCGGCAGGAAGTAGTGGGTGGACATGACCCGGAAGCGTATCAATCTGAAAGGATCTGGGTGACTGCATCGGATGAACAGCAAATTCCCGTCTCCCTCGTGTATAAAAAAGACGTTTTTTCCAAAACCGGTAAAAACCCCCTGTTGCTATACGGCTATGGAGCCTATGGCCTGAGTACAGACCCCTACTTCAGCTCCAGCCGGCTTAGTCTGCTAGACAGGGGCTTCGTTTTTGCCATGGCCCATGTTCGGGGTGGACAGGAAATGGGCAGGCATTGGTACGAGGGAGGCAAAATGATGCAGAAAATCAATACCTTTACAGATTTTATTGCATGTGCGGAGCACTTGATCCGGGAAAAATATGCGCATCCCAAAAAGCTTTACGCCATGGGAGGAAGTGCTGGTGGATTATTGGTTGGAGCCGTGATCAACATGCGCCCGGATCTTTTTCATGGGGCCGTTGCTGCAGTTCCCTTTGTAGACGTAGTCACCACCATGCTGGATGAGAGCATACCACTTACTACCGGAGAGTATGATGAGTGGGGAAACCCAAACGATCGCCAGTATTACGATTACATCTGCTCTTACTCCCCCTATGATAATGTAGGTGCGAAGTCCTACCCTCATCTTCTGGTCACTTCCGGATTTCACGACAGCCAGGTACAGTATTGGGAACCCACCAAGTGGGTGGCCAAAATCAGGGCGCTGCGTACCAATGACAACTTCCTGCTTTTACACACCAATATGGAGGCGGGACATGGAGGCGCATCCGGCAGATTCCGGGCATTGAAAGAGCTGGCCATGGAATATGCTTTCATCCTCTGGTTGTCAGACTCAGGGAAAACTCTTAAAAAATAAGCCCCGAAAAAGCCAAAGTTTGCTAAAAGCTATAAATTTTGCCTGAAATCTACGATGTATAGTCCTGATAAATTGCAGTTTTAAAAATATTTGATTACTTTTTTAAGCTATTATTTTAAAAACCACTACTCAAATATTCATTTTAAAAAACCAAGATGAAGGTAATCCACAACGACCAGCAGGCCTATTATGATGAAATGTACGCAGCAGATCAGACACTGAGGGAGCATTACAGGAGTTTCGGGCAGCTCATTAAAACCAGTTCCGCCAAAAAACTAAGTCATCTGCAATATTCTGCCGACAAAGCACAAATGGCCATGGGCATGACGTTCAATGTATACCATGACAAGGCAGGACAGGAAAAAATACTACACCTTGACATCATCCCCAGGATCATTCCTGGAAGTGAGTGGCAGATACTGGAGAATGGCCTCAAACAAAGGATAGAAGCAATAAACCTTTTTCTGCAGGACATCTACAACGAACAAAAAATTCTTAAAGACAAAATTATCCCCAGCGAACTGATCCTGGGAAGTAAAGACTATCTGAAACCTTGCATGGGACTCAAGCCCCCAAAGGGAATTTGGTGCCACATCACCGGTACCGATCTGGTGAGGGATAAAGACGGCGCATTTTACGTGCTGGAAGACAACCTGCGCTGCCCCTCGGGAGTATCCTACATGCTGGAGAGCAGGGAAATCATCAAGCGGGCATTCCCGGAGCTTTTCAATAAGCTGGGGGTAAGGCCTGTATCAGATTATTGCGCCAAACTGCTGGAAATGCTTCAATTCCTTTCAGACAAACCGAAACCAGTGATCGGTGTTCTGACACCCGGAGTATACAATTCGGCATACTTTGAACATTCCTATCTGGCTCAGCAGATGGGTGCAGAGCTGGTCTCCGGCATGGACCTGCTGGTAGAAAACAACAAGGTGTACATGCAAACGACCAAAGGTTTGGAGCAAATTGATGTATTGTACCGAAGGGTAGACGACACATTCCTGGACCCGCTGGCGTTTAACCCGGAATCGATGTTGGGAATACCTGGCCTTTTTGAAGCCTACAAGGCTGGAAATATCGCCTTGGCCAACGCTCCGGGTACCGGGGTGGCAGACGATAAGGCAGTGTATGCCTATGTACCCAGAATTATCCAGTACTACCTCAGGCAGGAGCCCATTTTAAAAAATGTTCCCACCTACCTTTGCCGGGAAGAAAAAGATCGGAAATATGTATTGGACAACATAGCAGACCTGGTAGTGAAAGAAACGAATGCAGCGGGGGGATACGGAATGCTTATTGGTCCCAAGACAGATCAGACAGAGCATGAAAAATTCAGACAACTGATCAGGTCCAATCCAAACAATTACATCGCCCAACCCACACTTTCCCTTTCTACGGTACCATCTATTGTAGACAACAAATCTATAGAGAGCAGGCATGTAGATTTAAGACCTTATATTCTCTACGGAAAAGATATAGAAGTCATACCGGGCGCATTGACCAGAGTCGCTCTGAAAAAGGGTTCTCTGGTCGTCAATAGTTCTCAGGGCGGCGGAAGCAAAGATACCTGGGTATTGTATTAACCAAGAACAACCGATATGTTAAGCAGAGTAGCAAATTCGATTTACTGGCTGGGCAGGTACCTGGAAAGGGCCGAAAACTATGCCCGCTTTATTGACGTCAACTTCAACCTGATGCTGGATCTCCCGGGAGACCTGAAAGAGCAATGGGAACCCCTGGTCATGGCCACGGGAGACAGCGAACTGTACCAATCCACGCATGCAACCTATGACATGCAGGAGGTGATCTATTTTCTTGCCTTTAGCGGCGACAATCCAAACTCATTGATCAGCTCTATCTCTAAAGCCCGCGAAAACGCCAGAATGATCCGTGAAAACCTGAGTAAAGAGACCTGGGAAAAGCTGAATGAAACCTACCATTTTGTAAAGAAGGCTTCTGAAAACAAAACCTGGAAAAAAGAGGACCCCAGGAATTTCTTTGAAAGTGTAAAGTCTCAGATATTGTTGCTATATGGCCTTGCAGACAGTACGGTAGCCAGGACCGAAGGCTGGTATTTCAGGCAATTGGGGCAATACCTGGAGCGGGGGGACAAAACGTCCAGAATCCTGGACGTTAAGTACCACATTCTGCTCCCTTCCCCACAGGAAGTCGGTTCACCACTTGACTTTCTGCACTGGATGGCCCTGCTGAAGTCTGTTACAGCGTTCAATACGTACAGAAGGCTATATGGCAACATTGACCCCTCCGGAGTGGTAGAGTTTTTGGTGCTGAACAAGTACTTTCCACGCTCTGTATTTTTCTGCCTCAAAGAAGCAGAACAGAGTCTGTTTAAAATATCCGGATCCAATGGTTTTGGCTATTCAAACAGCGCAGAAAAATCGATGGGAGAACTAAGGTCCAAACTGGAATTTGACGATGTAAACGATATCATTTCTACCGGGCTGCATGAGTACCTCGAACACCTTCAGGTGAAAATCAATCACATATCCAATCAGATTAACGACAATTATTTCCAAATAAAAGATAACTTTGTAAGCCAAACCATGGAGCAAGGATGACATTTTGTATTGGAATAAAAACGAAGTATGGGATCGTAGGTTTATCGGATACCAGAATCACCTCAGGGAATGAAACCACCACCTCAAAGAAACTATACACTGTCAACAGGAAAAAGCATGCTTTTTTTATCATGACTTCTGGTCTGAGATCTGTCCGGGACAAGGCGATCACCTACTTTGGGGAACTCATAGAAAAGGAAGATGCTACCTATGACAAATTATACAAAGCGGTCAATGGCTTTGCAGATCAGGTTAAGCGTGTAGCAGAGGAAGACATGGATTCATTGGAAAAATCCGGTTTTTCCTTTAATCTCTTCTCCATCATAGGGGGGCAGTTGGAAGAAGACAAAGAGCCCAAACTTTATTTGCTGTATCCACAGGGCAATTGGATAGAAATCCGGCAGGGCACCCCTTTCGTCATCATCGGCAATACCGGATTTGGCAATCCGGTACTGCGGCGCTCATTAAAGTACGATGCACCGCTGTATTTTGCGCTCAAAAGTGCTTTCCTGGCATTTGATGCTACCCGGATCAGTTCCAATGACGTGGATTATCCCGTAGACACGGTGGTCATGGAAAATGACACCTACAATATTATTGAAAACCGGTTTGAGCAGCAGGAATTGCACCATCTTTCTGAATTCTGGAACGATACTTTAAAGGAAACCATTAATAACTTACCGGCAGAGATCCTGAAAAAAGCATTTTCTCATGTCGAACTGGAAGAAAGCGAATAATTGCCGCAAAAATGAAAAGAAAATGATGCGGGGTTTCTTTTTCAAATAATTGCCAAACCATGCGTCTGAAAATCCAACACGATACCGTATACGATTACCACCGCTCTGTGGGCCTGAACCCCCACAATATATATCTCAAACCACTACCCAGAAACTATCTGGAAATCAGCAACTACGACCTGCAGATACAACCTGAACCAGAAGGTCTGAATGAACGGTACAGCATAGAAGGCAACCCTTACTTTCAGGTTTGGTTTTCGGGGGAGACAAATATGCTTTCCATTAAAGTTTCCTTCGAATCCGTGCATCTGGCGTTCAATCCATTTCTATTTTTGGTAGACCAATGGTTTATCGATCGGCTTGATCTTGCCGCCGAAATTCCATTTCAATATCAGGATGATGACCTTCCTATACTGCGGGCTTACATGGAGCACAGTAACAACCCACTACTCAGAAAATACGGCAGGGACAAATTGACCGGCCCCGACCCCATACAATTTATTACCGAACTTACGGCTGCCATCCATGCGGACTGGAGACACATTATCCGGGAGGAAGAAAATCTGTGGCCTGCAAGTAAAACTTTTGCGGCCGGAAGAGGTTCGTGCAGGGATTTGTCCTGGATGCTGATAGAAATCCTCAGACATCAGGGCCTGGCGGCGAGATTTGTAAGCGGATATGCCTATAATCCCGAACTTGACGAAGGCCACGAACTACATGCATGGGTAGAAGCCTTTCTTCCGGGTGCCGGCTGGGTCGGTATGGATCCCAGCCTGGGCCTGATGACAGATGAACATTACATTCCTTTGGCCTGCAGCTTTCGTCCCGGAAATACCCTGCCCGTTCACGGAACTTACGGAGGAGAGAATTTACGGGCAGCAAGCTTGTCTGCATATGTGCGCATTGAGGCCTTTTGATCGGAATGCCGGTTAATCGCAGGCGTTTAAAAGCAGCATATTCGTATGCTGGAATATGTCATCATTGTGGGCATTTCCAACATGAATAATGACATAATGGTAAACTACTAGTCACTCTCCACCGGTTTACACTCCTGGCTATATGGCTTTCGTCCCGTCACGGGTCTCCAATTACCAAGGCCCATATTCCGGTTTTCAGGTACATTCACTAACCGATTTTCACAATTTACTCTCGAAAATCAAACCTTTTATGATCTTTTGCGATTAAATGAAGGTAATCGTAACCAATGCGTCAAGTGGGAGGAATCATATTTATTATTATTTTAATGGCAGTCATGTTTTTAATGGATTGGTATGTATATCAGGCCGTAAAAACCCTGCTGCCAGACAACAATCTTGTTGTAGGTAAAATAATCTACTGGACTTTTGCCGCCGGGATTGGCCTCTGGATAGGATTTACTTTTTTTACCATCATGAGGGAGGGACACATTTCTACCCGATCACAGTTGTCCCTGAACCTGTTTCTTACCCTCTTCGTAACCCAATTGACCGTAATCATTTTTCTCTTTGGAGAGGACATCTTCCGAACATTGAACGCTGTCTATCAGTATCTGACATCCACCGATACGGGTAAGGCTGCCAGCCTGCCTTCCAGAAGGAAATTTGTCAGTCAAATAGCCATCTCTATTGCGGCAATCCCATTTACCGGATTTGTGTACGGTATCTTTAAGGGAAAATATGATTTCCGAACCATACGGAAAACCGTTTATTTCAAAGACCTACCGGAAGCATTCGATGGGTTTACCATCACCCAAATCTCGGACATTCATGCGGGTAGTTTTACAGACTATGATGCAGTAAAAAGGGGGGCCGGGCTGGCTGCTGCACAAGGGTCCGATTTGTTTGTCTTTACCGGTGATTTGGTAAATCACAAAGCAGATGAGATTGATCCCATGATGGATTCATTTGCTCAGATCAAAGCCCCGTACGGACAGTTTTCCATCCTGGGCAACCATGATTATGGAGACTATACCTCCTGGCCCAGCAGGGAAGCAAAACAGAAAAACTTCCAGAGCTTAAAGGAAAAACACAAAAAGCTGGGCTATGAGCTATTGCTGGACGAAAGCAGGCTAATCGAAAAAGATGGTCAAACGATCCGGCTGCTGGGAGTTGAAAACTGGGGCGTAGGCTTCCATGCAAAAGGAGATCTGGAAAAATCGCTGCGAGATGTCGGGCAGAATGAATTCAAAATTCTGCTTTCCCATGACCCCTCCCATTGGGACGAACAGGTAAAAAAACATCCGAAAAATATCCATCTTACACTAAGCGGACATACGCACGGCATGCAGTTTGGGATCGAAACTCCGGTCATACGCTGGTCTCCTGCACAGTACCGTTATCCCAACTGGGCCGGGCTGGCAGAGGAAGCTGGCAAATTCCTGTATGTCAACAGAGGCTTTGGCTTTCATGCCTTTTCGGGCCGAGTAGGAATCTGGCCCGAAATTACGGTAATAGAATTGAGGAAAGCTTAAATTCAAAACACAAGTACCTCTGACCCCGAAGAGCTTCGGGCCCTCAGCAACTGACCTGGGCCAGCAGCAAAAATGAATTTCGCCTGCAGCTTTCCAGACCGGAAGGGGAATTGGCAGGCACTACCCTGCGAATGCCTTTTTGCTAACCCTCCTGGCAGCCAGAAACCAATAGGCCAGAGGGACAAAGTACAACGCCGTGAATGTACCGATCGTCAACCCCCCAATTACAGAAAATACCAGGGGCCTTTGCAGATCAGCACCGAGCCCGGCGCTGAATACTACCGGAAGTAAAGCCAGAATAGTCGTCACTGAAGTCATCACAATAGGTTTTAACCGGATCTCTCCCGCGGTGTAGAGCGCTTTCTCCAGCGCCGGAGCAAGTCCGATTCCCTCAGTCGCATATTGCCCTCTGAGTCGGTTGATGGTATCAATCTTCAGTATGGCATCGTTTACCATGATCCCCAACATGACTACCAGACCAATCGCAGACATCACATTCAGGGAGGTTCCGGTGAGCCAGAGCACCAAAAACGCTCCTCCTATCCCTAGTGGAAGGGTGAGAATTACGATCAATGGCTGCACGAAATTTTCGAACTGAGCTGCCAGAATAAAATAGAGCAACAGGATGGCGACCAGCAGTATACCCATCAATTGCCGGATGGTCTGCCGATCCTGAAAAAATTGCCCGGTAAAGTCGATGGACAGGTCCTGATCCAGGGCCCAATTTCTAATCTGATCATCGTACTGATCCGGATCCGGGCTGTCCAGAATCAGGGATTGGTAAATACCAGACCGATCTGCCGTTACAAACTTATAATTTTCATGGTAAGAGAACCGGATGAAGCGATCCAGGGAATAGGGCACTCCTTCCTCTCCATAAAGGAAATTTCGCTTTAGCAAGGTTTGAAAATCGACCTGATCGTTGAGCAACAATACGGGGGTGATTTCACCAAACCGCTTGATATCTGTAATCAAATAATTACCGAATACCTGCTGAATTTTTTCTATGAGTTGTTGCACATCAAGTCCATATAGGGCCAGTTTTTCCAGGTTGGTTTGAAATACTACTGAGGATCCTTTCTGCAGGCCAGGCCCTTTAGCCCAGGAGTCTACCGGAAAATCCTCGAGCCGGAGGTCCATTATATCCGCCGAAATTGGTTGGTTTGTGCTCAGGTCCTTCCATCGTACTTCGTAGTAGGGCCGGTCGGAATTGAACAACTGATCGAAGGCATTTGGTGCATCCCTGAGGTCAATACTTGCCAGCGGGAAACTGCTCTGTAATTGACGCAGAAGTCTTGCGCTGACTTCCTCTTTTTGATCCCTGCTGTCAAATAGCAAATAGATGTCGGCTTGCTGAATTGCATTTTCCCCCTCGAACAGTAGAAATTGTCTGAGGCCCACGTCACTCTCTGCCAGCTCAAACTCCCCCTCAAACTCCTCCATTAACTGATTTACCCTGTCCCGGTTTTGGCTTGCACTGATGGGCTCATTCCAGTCCAGCGACAGCATCACGTCAAATTTTTCTATAGGAGGAAGACCCTCCACATCAAGCAGACGACCTGTAGCCAGAAGCAGGGGGATCAACAGCAACAAGAGAAAAAGCGACAGGGCTCTTCGGGCAAATAATGCCCGGTATACTGTCTTGTATCTTGCCAGCAACCACAAAAACAAACGGCTATCCTGCCTTGATGCTTCTTCCTTCTTGTCTTTAAAAAACAAATGGTAAAGCAAGGGCAGTAGGATAAAGGCTACCAAAAGGGAGACGGATAAAATGGCTGCCACGGATACGGCCTGATCAAAAAACAAAGCACCCGCAATACCGCTAAGGAAAACCAAGGGTACAAAGACCGCCAATGTGGTAAGCACAGAACTGATCAGGGCAGACATGACCTCATTTACTCCCCTGACACAGGATTCAAAAAGCGAAAGTCCTTCTCTATTTTTTCGGCTGATATTGTCCAGTACGATAATGGCATTGTCGATCAACATGCCCAGCCCCAGTGCCAGGCCGCTTAAGGAAATCACATTGATGGAGATATCGAAAAAATAAAAAACAGAAAAACTGATCAGGAGGGAAGCTGGAAGGCTGATGCCGATAATTATCGGCGTCCGGTAGTTGCCCATAAAAACAAATAAAATCCCAAAGGCAAAAAGCCCCCCAAAAAGCAAACTCGTCTGCAGGTTGTTGATCCCCGCATTGAGCAGGGTGGACTGGTCTTGTGTCAGCGCAAATTCTACCTGAGGGTAGTCCTTTTCAAACAGACTTACCGCTTCGTAGACCAGGGGCATGATCTCGTTCATTTTAGCGGCCGACTGTTTGTGGATGGTCACCACCAGCCCCTCTCTGCCCTGATAGAGATGGAAGCCTGCTGGTTTGGCCAGATCATATTTCACCTCAGCGACTTTTGCCAGATTGACGGTGTATCCCGAGGGGCTGCGAACAGGAAGATTTCTTACATCATCAGGCGTCTCAATGCGGGTGGCGAGCCGGAGATAGTAACGAAATTGGCCATCCTCCACACTTATGCCCGGCAATTCACTATTTCCGGCTTCAATTGCCTGGATAAGATCGGCCTCCTGCATGCCTAAACCGGCAAGTACGGGCTTATCGGGGGTAACGACGATGACGCGCTCCTGGCGACCATTGATATCAACCAGGGCCACGCCATCGAGCTGTTCGAGCCTTTTTTTGATTACATTCTCTGTAAGCAGGGATACTTCTGCAAAGTCCACCCCCTCGGATGGGACCACCTGCAGACGTACGATTGGGATGTCATTGGTGTTGATCCTCACTACCTGAGGCCTTGGCATGTCATCCGGCAGGCTATTGGTAAGGCGATCGATTTTTTCGTTTACGGCAATGTATGCCAATTCCATTTGGGTCTGATAATCGAAGCTGAGGCGGACATTTCCTACCTCTGACCCGGCCTTGCTCTCCATATCCTGCAAGCCATTGAGCGTGACCATGCCCTCCCGGATGGGACGCAACACATTTTGCTCAATGGATTCTGGGGAGGTATTGGGATAATTGACTTTGATCACAATCTGCGGAACATCGATGGGTGGTAGCAGGGAAATGGGCAGGGTGCGAAACAAGATGATGCTGAAAATAAGCAATGCCAAAAAGGTCATCCCTACGGCTATCGGCCTGGCAATTAAAAATCGAACCATATCTTATTCCGTTAAAACCTGTACCGGAGCCTGATGGGCCAATTGTACATTATTGCTGATGATTACCTGCTGGCTGGCTACCAGTCCATCCAGAATTTCCATCTCCCGGCCATTGTCTTTCCCCACTTCTACATAATTCCAGATTGCTTCGTTGTTATCTATGGTGAATACCACCGGGCGGCCGGACCGGTACACCACTGCTTCCTTGGGCACTACCAGACTATTATTCTGAGGAGAGCGGATCACCGCCCTGGCATTCATACCTGGCAGCAGTCTTCCCGATTGGTTTAAGGTAAGGGTGACCTGCACCAGGCCGTTTTCATCGACCCTGGGATTGATGCTGCTGACCTTGCCGGTGATGCCAACTCCCGTTCCAGACACGGGATATACTTCTGCTGAATGCCCCTTATCTACAAAACCGATGTCAGACTCAAGCACTTTAACTTTCATTTCAAGGAGCCCTGTACTTAATACCAGACAAACCTCATCGCCTGCATTGACCAAACTACCCTTTTTCAACTGCAAATCTGCAATGGCGCCGCTGATCGGTGCTTTGATATCGGTTTTTTCAAGATTGCGCTCGGCTTCCTTTACCGCAATCTCTGCCGCCAACAGGCCGCTTGAAGCTTTCCAGAATTCATCCCGTTCGGAATTACCCAAAGAATCCAGCAAATAGGTTTCGACATCCGCCGCAATTCGCCTGCTTTGATATTCTGCTGTGGCAGACCGCAAATCAACCTGGGCCCGGTTCCATTCCATTTGACTTTCCGTCTTGTCCAGGCGGGCTATCAGATCCCCTTCGGCCACTTGTTGCCCCTCCTGCACGACCACGTCCAGCAGATAGCCAGGCCTTTCCACGATAACCATCACTTCATTGGCAGCTTCAATTTTCCCGGTTGCATTGATCAGGTAGTCAAAGGACTTCGTTTCGGATTGGCCCACCCTTACTGTAGTGGCTTTTACTTCGTCTCTGAAGTTTTCCATCGGCACCTCCTGGCTCTCCGCCTCCGGCTCAGTACAGGAAATCAATTGTCCCAGGATCATTGGGATTACAAAAATCAAAGTGGCTTTTTTCATTGCAGGTAAATGTTTGAAGCAGTGGATATAGATTTACAGGCGGATTGAAATCTTAAATAACTAAATTATTAAATTAACTGCAAGCGATTGGTATTAAATTTTGTTAAATAAAAAATAACGGAACTGTCAACAGGCGTGCTGAGCCTTCCGGGAAAGCACTCAATTTCCCAGTATCCGCAAACCAAAAACTGATCTATGCCTTACTGGAAACATCAGATTTTCCCAGTTCCGCCGGTAAAATTTTTTTACCCCAAACCAATAAACACATGGTATATATTTTAAAGCGATAGTTGCATTGATACATTTTCGACCTCTGCTGTAATGTCCCTCACCAGGAGATCATCGTCAGTTGGCCAACCGCCTGAAATTGTCGCAAAACACTGCAGTAGCAATGGCTACATTGAGTGATTCTGCAGCACCAAATCCGGGGATGGTAAGCTTTCGGGATATCAATGTGTGCAGTTCAGGCCTGATCCCCTTAGACTCATTTCCCATCAGCAATATTCCAGTTGCTTGTCCATTGAAATCATGCAGGGAATCTCCTTCGAGAAAAGCACCATATACCGGCAGGTTCAGACCGGCAAGTTTTTCAGCCAAATCCACATACTGAAAGGAAATCCTGCTAAAAGATCCCATGCTGGCGTGCAGTACCTTGGGGTTGTACAGGTCGGCGGTCTCCGGAGAAAGCAATATCTTTTCGATTCCGTACCAGTCTGCGATTCGGATAATGGTACCCAGGTTTCCCGGGTCCCGTACATCATCCAGGGCCAGTACCAGTTCGCCGGGTTTGATTTTCACGGGAAGATTTGGCTTGATATCTGCCACAGCAAGGGCGTGTTCATTGCTGGAAAAAGTCCCTATCCGCCTCAATTCCGCGGCAGTGGTCCTGATTTTTTCTCCTTCAAACCGCTCAATCAAATCCGGCTGCTCTGAAAGATACCGGTCGGTAAAAAGTAAATGAGAAATGTTAAAATCTGAAAGCAGCAACTCCGTTACATTCTTAGCCCCCTCTACAAAAAAAGCCATTTCTTGTTTACGGAATTTTTTCTGTTGCAAGGATTTAATAAACTTAACTGTATTTTTGCTTAGCATTAGCCATGAGTGTTGAAGTGAAGAAAATCAAATATATAAACTTTCTTTTTTTGATCCTGTTGCTGTGGGGCTGTTCGATGACCAGGGGGCTAAAACCAAACGAATTGCTGTTGCATAAAGTCGACGCAGAAGGCATAGAAAAGAGTGATGCAGAAGCACTCAGAAACCTGATCCAGCAAAAGCCCAATACGAGAATACCGGTTTTGAATCTTTCTCCAGGGGTAATGGTGTACCAACTGGGCACCGCTTTTTATGACAGCCTTAGGCTAAATTCACGCCTGCGCCAAACCCGTCAGGAGGAGAGGGAACTGGCAGCTTTGATAGAGGAAGGAAATTCTTCGGGAAAAGTGGAAAAAAGGTACAGAAAACTGGCAAGTAAAATCGATAACCTGCAGCGAAAACTGGAGTATGGCAATTGGTTTATGCGGACAGGCAATGCGAAAGTCATTCTTGATAGTGCCAAAGTGGCCGCAAGCAGGCAACAAATGAATATCTACCTTCAAAACAATGGCTTTTTTGAGGCAAAGGTCAGCAGCCGGATTGACACCGTCGGCAAAAAAGCAGAAGTGACCTACCTGGTGGAAGAAAATGAGGGTTATCTGATAGATAGTGTTTTTACCAAATCAGACGATCCTGCAATCTATCAGCTACTCGAACGACACCAGCGCACCAGCCTGATCAGGAAAGGGAAAAAGTATACCCAGGCTGACCTGACCAATGAACGGCAGCGGCTGGAGGACCTATTAAAAGACAACGGCTATTACACCTTCTCAAAGTCCTATATAGAATATAATGTGTACAAGGACACCTTGGAAAAAGAGGTAGTGATAGAGCAATTGATCAGAAAACCCGATGATGGAGGCAACCATCAGGTATATACCATTGACTCGATCATCTTTACCATTGCCAGTCCCAATGACATCATTCCTGACGAAAAAATTCAAACCGAATGGGACGATGTCCAATTCATCATGTATCAGGACCGATACGCGGAGAAAATAATCCGATCCCGAATTTTTCAGAAAGAAGGGGACGTTTACAGTAAAAATGAGGTAATCGAAACCCAAAGACAACTGGCCAACCTGGATGTATTTCGATTTGTAAACATCTCCTTTGATACCCTGGACAGCCGGATCCGTACGAGAATTTTTACCCGGCCAAATCAAAAATTCCAGATCACCAACCAACTCGGCGCCAGTGTCACAGAACAACTCCCGGGTCCATTTTTCAGCCATTCTCTGAGAAACAGAAATCTTTTCAGGGGCCTGGAGATTTTTGAGTTTAACTTCAGGGCAGGATTGGAAGGAGTGGCTTCGGCGACTACCGAGGGAGGCGTATACAGAAGCAGGGAACTATCTACCTCTGCTTCCATTATCTACCCGCAGTTCCTGGTCCCTTTCAATTTTGGCACCCTGGAAAGGTTTGGTCGGTACAATCCCAGAACCAGAACCTTGCTGGGCTACAGCTATGTCAATCGGCCTGAATACGTGCGTGATGCCCTAAATACCATACTGGCCTATACATGGGCAACCAGAAACCTGCGGCACCAGTTTTCAGTCAACCTGCTGGATGCCAACCTCATCCGGTCTAATCTGGATTCTCTGTTTCAATCCAGGCTGGAAGAATTACAGGACCAGGGAAACAACCTGATCAATTCCTTTCTTCCCTCCTATGTCAGCAGCATATCGGGCCAGGTCATCATCAATTTTAATCAGTACGGTCTTTATCGCAGAAGTCAGGCTTCTCTGTGGCGATTATTTGTAGAGAGCGGGGGGACTACTTTCAATTTTATCGATCCGGAGAGGCTGGCAGACCGGAATTTAAAATATTTCCAGTTTTTGAAGTTTCAATCTGATTTCAGGCGCTACATTCCGCTTAGCAACAACAGTACCTTTGCTTACAGGCTAAACCTGGGCCTGGCCAAACCTTATGGGATCAGCGGGGGTGTGCTTCCTTACGAAAAATACTTTTTTGCCGGCGGCAGTACCAGCATCCGCGCATGGCAGCCTCGAAGACTAGGTCCTGGAAGCTTTACGCCAGAGGTCCGCGAAGATGGCACATTTGACTACCGCTTTGAGCAACCCGGAGAAATTCTTTTTGAGGCCATGTTTGAATTCAGGAGGAAACTTTTTGGTTATTTTGACGGAGCTTTCTTTATCGATGCGGGAAATACCTGGACCTTTGCTGTAGACCCGTCGCGGGAAGGAACGGATTTTAGGTTCGATAGATTCTACAAGGAACTGGCAGTGGGTACGGGTGTGGGTTTGCGCATGGACTTTGAATTTCTTGTCCTTCGGCTGGATATGGGGATCAAGGCGTATGATCCGGCAAGACCGGAAAAGGAACGCTTTATCCTGGATAACATTTCCTTCAAACAGCCGTTTGGCGAAAAAGGGCAGCAAGTATTCAATATTGGGATAGGATATCCCTTTTAATCTCATTTTGAGCTATCAGAAATGGAAGGAATAAACAAGGAGATAATCCGGGATAAATTTAAGACAATACAAACACATATATGCGGGGAGCTGGAGGCAGCAGACGGAGGAGGCAAATTCCGTGCTGATAAATGGACCCGTGCCCAGGGAGGCGGAGGGACCACACGTGTGATGGAAAATGGCAATATCATTGCCAAAGGCGGAGTGGCCTTCAGTGCGGTACATGGCGCTACGCCTGAAAAAATCCTGAAAAAGCTGCAGCTGGAAAAGTCGGATTTTTTTGCTACCGGGGTATCCATTGTTATACATCCTATCAATCCCTTTGTGCCCATTATCCACATGAACATCCGTTATTTTGAAATGGGGGACGGAACCTATTGGTTTGGCGGTGGTATAGATCTCAGCCCACATTATGTAGACCCTGCTGACGCCCGATATTTCCACCAGCAGCTCAAACAGCTTTGCGATAAGTACCACCCGGGTTTTTACCCCAGATTTAAGAAATGGGCGGATGACTATTTCTATATCCCACACCGGGGAGAAACCAGAGGAGTAGGTGGCATTTTCTTTGACAGGCTGATTGCAGATGAGGATCTGCCTCTGCCAAAATTGCTTTCCTTCGTGGAAGAAGTAGGGTATTTGTTTCCCGAAATTTACAGCGACCTGATGAAAAAGCACTCCGGGCGGAGCTATGGAGAAAACGAACTGCAATGGCAGGCTTTGCGTAGGGGCAGGTATGTGGAATTTAATCTGGTATGGGATGCAGGCACCAAATTCGGACTGGATACCGGTGGCAGGACAGAAAGTATCCTGATGAGCATGCCTCCACAGGCGCATTGGGCATACAACTTCAAGCCCGCTCCCGGGTCAGCAGAAGCGCTTACGCTTGATAGGTTAAAGAAAGACATCGACTGGATAAATTCAGTAGTATGATTGAAAAATTAAAAGCCTGGGATGAAGCCCTGTTTTTGTTTCTGAACCAGTTGCATCTGCCCTGGCTGGATCCTGTAATGCTGGCGCTTACGGGACGCTTTATCTGGACACCTCTTTACATTTTTTTAGTGTACCTACTTGTAAAGACCTACAAAAAAGACAGTGTTTGGTATATTCTGGGGTTGGTACTTGCGGTTGTTCTGGCAGACCAACTGACCTCCGGTTTTATGAAACCATTTTTTGAACGATTACGCCCCTGCCATGACGCGAGATGGGAGGCTATGGTTCGGAATTATGCCGGATGTGGTGGAAGGTATGGTTTTGCTTCTTCCCATGCCGCGAACACCTTTGCCCTGGCGGCTTACCTTTGGAAAACAAGCAAAGCCCAGATCAATGGTATTGGCTGGTTATTCCTCTGGGCCGCAATCGTCTCCTACACAAGAATTTATCTGGGGGTACACTACCCGCTGGACATCCTGGTTGGCGCCTTGGTTGGGGCCGTCCTGGCCTGGTTAGTAGCATGGCTTAGCCTGATCGCACGGGATTCATGGAAAAGAAAAACTGATTCCGCGGCTACTGATACCCCTTGATCACCCTTTGGATATACTTCCCGATAATATCAAATTCCAGGTTCACCTGGTCTCCCAGCCTCAGCTTGTGAAAATTTGTATGCGCATAGGTGTAGGGAATAATGGCCACGCTGAATCGGCCCTCTTGTGAATTGAAACAGGTTAGGCTGGTCCCATTCACACATACGGAACCTTTTTCTACGGTGATGTTGCCCGTCTGACCATTGTAAGAGAAATCAAATATCCAGCTACCATCCTCGTCCCTGATTTGCATTACCGTTCCGGTCTGGTCCACATGGCCCTGAACGATATGCCCGTCAAACCTCCCATCAGCGGGCATGCAGCGTTCGAGATTGACGATATGCCCTTCCTCCAGTTTACCCAAATTGGTTTTTTGCAACGTTTCTGCTATGGCCGTTACGCGGTATATTTCTTTGTCCACTGCCACCACCGTGAGGCAGACACCATTATGGCTTACTGACTGGTCAATTTTTAGTTCTCCCGCCAGGGAACTCTGAATATCAAAATGCACATTGCTGCCCTCAGATTCCTTGTGCATGATTTTTCCGACAGATTCTATTATTCCTGTAAACATGTTTCAATTTCTTTAAGCAAAGCAGAAGATACAGCTTTTCGAGATAATACCGTTTCTATGGCAAAGTAAGCCATTTTTAGCGTTAACTTTGCCATTGAATTGGTATTAGATACGCGCAAAAGTCATGTTAAAACTGGAAGACAGCTACATTCATAAGGGGCAGAGGAGAAATCTTGTCCATACTTTGCGGCACAAAGGCATCAAAGACGAGGCGGTGCTGGAAGCAGTCAACACTTTTCCCCGGCATTTTTTCTTTGACTCGGCATTGCTAAGCCATGCCTATGAAGACAAGGCTTTCCCGATCGGAGAAGGGCAAACCATCTCCCAGCCCTATACGGTGGCCTTCCAAACTTCGCTGTTACAGGTCAAACCAGGGGATAAAGTTCTGGAAATAGGTACAGGTTCAGGATATCAGGCAGGAATATTGTACGGAATGGGCGCAAAGGTGCATACCATAGAATTCAATAAGGTCCTATACGAGCGCACCCGTAAATTCCTGCCAAAAATTGGTATCCGGGTAAGCCACTATTGCGGGGATGGTAGCAAGGGATTGCCGGAACAGGCTCCTTTTGATAAGATCATCGTAACGGCGGGTGCTCCGGCCGTGCCCAAGACCTTATTGAAACAATTGGCGCTCGGCGGGTTAATGGTAATTCCCGTGGGAGACAGGAGTACCCAGCAGATGCTCCGCCTGACCAAACAAACGGAAAAGAAAATTCTGAAAGAAAATTTTGACAATTTTGCATTCGTACCGCTCCTGGGGGAAGAGGGCTGGCAATAAAGCAGGAACATATGGAAGGGAACAAAAAATATGTGCAGGAATCTGAGGTAATCATGACCGAAATGGTCCTGCCAAACGACACCAATACCCTGAACAATCTGATGGGAGGTAAATTGATGCATTGGATGGATGTGGTAGCTGCGATTGCTGCGCAGCGCCATTCCAATTCTATAGTCGTGACCGCATCAGTAGACAACATTTCGTTCCGAAACCCTATCGCACTGGGGAATGTAGTTACCCTCCAATCTCAGGTGACCAGGGCATTTACCACTTCGATGGAAGTATACATCGAAGTATCTGCGGAAGACATTCCCGTCAATAAAAAATATGCTTCTCACAGGGCTTTTTTCACTTTTGTGGCGGTAGATAAGGAGGGTAAGCCGATAAAGGTTCCCGAATTGATCCCAGTCGGAAACAAGCAGGAAGAATTGTATGCAGGTGCTTTGCGGCGCCGGCAGTTGCGTCTGATCCTGGCCAACCGTATGGATCCGAAGGATGCTACCGAATTAAAGTCACTGTTTGATCTGGATGGAGTCAACAAGAAATAATTATTTTGTAATTTTATTGAAATGAATAGCAAAGAACTTTCTCTTCTCCTTAGCGAAGACATTTTTGTGATCAGGGACGAAATCACTGAAAAGATAGCCGCTGACGAAATGGCTTTAAGGATGAAGCTGGCCGCCGAAAATGTCGATCTGGTCGAAGAATCTCCCATTGAACCTGAGTCCGCAACCGAGCGGGATCCTGAGCCCATCCAATATGAGGGCAGCTTTCAAAAATCGATTTTAGTGATTCATCAGGGTGAGACATTGCCGGAGCAGTCGCGGGATTTTCTGTTTAAGGTGTTCAGAGCTGTCAATCTCTCGCTAAGGGATATCGCATTGGTCTCCGAAAAGGCCCTGAAAGACAGCAATGAAGATCCTCTGGCGCAGCTCGAACCCAACAAAATGATTCTTTTTGGCAGCTTGCACCACCCCTTAATGAAAATGAAGAAAGACAATTATCATATCTCTCAGGAGCCAGTGGAATATTTCTTTGCTGATGAATTGGAAGAATTGGAAAACAATGAAGGATTGAAGCGAAAACTCTGGAATACACTACAGGTATTTTTCAACATTAAAAAACAATAACATGACAAATGAAGAAAGATTGGCTATTTTAAAGCGTTTCAGAATTATCAGCCTGACAGAAGGAGTTTCCATGCTGATACTGGTTTTCATTGCCATGCCCTTAAAATGGATATTTGAATTACCGGCTATGGTCACCTACGTCGGCTGGATCCATGGCATACTGTTTATCCTATACATACTGGTGCTCTTCCCTACATCCCGGAAATTGCGCTGGACCTTCCAAAATGCATTGTTTGCACTTATTGCATCGGTACTTCCCTTCGGACCCTTTTTATTTGATCGAAAATTGAAGAAACAGGAAGCGGTAATGGAGGAGCGAAAATAAAGGGCGAGCATGGCAGTCATCAGTAAAAAGAAGATTGTTTATCCCATCAGCGAAAATCTGAGGCATTACCTGATCAAGTATGGTCGGGAAGTTGATATCCCTATACACTATAAGGAATTGCTGAGGTACAGTAATTCCATCGCGCTCTATGATTTTAAGGGAAACGATACACTGTGGGAAACAGTCTTTTACGATGAATCCGACAGAAATGAAATCCACTTTAAAGTTAAAAAAATCTACGCACTCCTGAAGGCCGATGGAGACATGAGTGTCATGCAACATCTCTACGTAGACAGGATCGATCTCTGTACCTATGGCAATACACAACCATTCCGGGTACGGATTGTCAATCGCATCAATGATAATTTCGACTATTTCTATATCAAGAATGCAGATGCATCCCGGGTATATGGTTTGGAGCTGGAGCACCTGCTGTCGCCCAACAGAATCGGCTACCTAGTATATAAAGACTCACTGATAGAAGAACATATCGCGGGCATTCCTGGCGAACAGTTTATGAAACAGCAACTCCATGACCCTTTGCTGAACCCCATTCGCTTGTCCAAGGAATTTGTCAAATTCAATGAACGGTGCTTTGTGCGGCTGCTTGGTGACATGCATTCTTCCAATTTTGTGATCGATGTAACTCCGGACTTCGAAGAAACCCACTACCGGATAAGATCCATCGATTTTGATCAACAATCATACGAAGGAAAAAAAGCCATTTACCTACCCCAATATTTCAAACAAAACAATGCGCTTATCCAACTGGGCATCCGCCACATCACCCCGGAGTCCATGGCCCAATACCAAAAGGAGGAGCGTGCCCTGATCGCTACCCGGCTCAAGAGCTCTCCAAAAGAAATTGCCGATATCCTCAACAGCATGGAGCAGGACACGATCTCCACTGAGACGAATACCTCCACCCTGAAACAGGAATTGGCAAGACACTATAGCAATCCGAACTTTTTGAAATGTCAGAATATGGGTGAGATCTTGAGAATGAGTCTGAATCAGGTTTTGCAGCGGTAAAATATGTGATTATCACAGCCTTTTTTAAATTAATGTTTTGTTTATCATTACATTGGCAAAAATATCCAAACAAAATACCTGAATTTTCGTTAATAGGAGTACTACGTAAAACAACAGATTGGCATAATTTGTGTTGTTTTACCGGATAATATCTTTTACAAACAATTAAAATAATTGACCATTATGAGCATTTCAGCAGAGAAAAGGGTTTTTAAAAAACTAGGATATAATAAAGAAGAATCAGAAAAAATTGTCGGATCTCTCAACAAACTTTTGGCGAATTACCACGTGCACTATCAGAAGTTGAGAAACTTTCACTGGAATGTAACTGGCAGCGATTTCTTTGACCTGCACGAAAAATTTGAGGAATTGTACGACGAGTCTTTTGCGAATATCGATTTGATCGCTGAACGGATCCGTGTTTTTGGAATGACTCCGTACAGCTTGATGAAAGATTACCTCGAACATGCCGACATTGAAGAAGTTGGCACCGATTTGAGTTCCAAAGCGATGGTGGAAGAGGTATTGAAAGACTTTCAAATCCTCGTAGACAACATGAATGAATGTGCTGTAAAAGTGGCCGACCTTGGTGATACAGCTACAGAGGACATGTTGATCGCATTTATCAAGAGTCTGGAGCTACACCACTGGATGTTGAGCTCTTTTATCAAAGAATAGAAAAAAGCCCCTGAGGGGCTTTTTTTTTGCTTATCCGTTAATGGCTGATGGTCAGCAAAAATCCATCAGGTTCCGCTATTTTAATGCTCAATAGTACCTCACCTCACAGTCAGGCAACATCTCTCTGAACCGATCGATATTCCTGCTACTGATTCGGGTATTGTAGCAGATGAGGTTTTCGAGGTTAATCATGTGACTGATTGGCTTCAGGTTTCTCACATTAGTACTGGCAATATCCAGACTCCGCAGGTCGTATAGCATTTCTATCCCTTTCAGGTTACTGATATTGGTACCGGACAGATTCAGTTGCCTGATCCTGCCAAGATTATTCAGGGGACTCAGCTCCTCCACGGATGTATTGGAAACATCCAGAACCTCGAGATAGGCCAACGGCTCCAGTACAGAGAGATCTGTAAATGGTGTTTCTACAATTTGCAGGGATTCCAGTCTTTCCAATCTGGATAGCGCAGAAGGATCCTGCAAAGGCACGCTTCTTATACTGAGCTCCTTCAGGTTAAAAAATATCAATAAAGGTTCGAGATCATAAATATTGGCGCCATCGATAGAAAATCTTTCGCTTGCCGTGATCTTGTGCAGTGTTTCTGTATCCGGAGAGCCGGACAGGTCAAAATAAGACTGAAACAATCCGCTCCATTCGCTTTCCAGGCCGGTCCACCAACTTTCAAGTGCTGCGGTCCGGAATATAATATTGGCCCCGGGGATCAACCTGGCAAGTTCGAAAACCTCCCAATCCGGCACTTCAGTATTGTCCAGGTAAACCAGCTCAAGTGCTGTCAGTGTTTTCAATGGGTCAATGGAGCTGATTTGGGTATTCACAAAGGACACCTTTTTGAGTCCTTTCAGCTCCTGCAGTGCCCGCAGGTTTGACACAGCCGATTTATCTCCATGTATGTGTGTGAGGGTTTTTATTTCCGCCAAAGGAGACAAGTCTTCCACCATGGTGTTTTCGAAAGAGATGAAGACGGCATTCTTGAATTTCAATGCCGGCCTGAGGTTGATGACCTTGCTGCCATCTAAATTCAGGGAATCAATATTGACCAACTCGGAAAGTTCTTCTATACTGGGTTGCCCCTGCCCCAAATTGGGAAATCGCTCTATGAAAACCTGGTTCCAGCCATTGGGAAGCGTATTCCACCAGGTTTGCAGGTTTTCCACATTGTGGATCAGCAGAATTCTACGATTTACCCTGGCAAAGGATTCAGCGGCATTTTCGGAAATACTGGTCCGGTCTGCGTAGATCCTGGTCACAGATTTGGACCCGCTCAATGGATCTAATTGACTCACTTCAGTTCCATTGATGTTCACTCTCCAGAGATTTGGCAAAGCGGCGAGTGGTGAGAGATCAAGTATATTGGTGGCCTCCAGGTTTATTTCTTCCAGGCTTTTCAATTCTGACAAGAACCCGAAATTGATCAGATAGTTACCACTGAGATTGAGTTTTTTTAGGTTTACGAGATTTTTGAGGTTCTCTATATTGTTAAATCCGCTTTCATCCAGATCCAGGACTTCCATTTGGGCAAAGTTTTCCATCACCGCAAAGCCCTGCAGTGCCGTCTTGGATGCTTTAAATATCTTTAATCCCTTCAGGCTGGTCAGCTCTTCAATGTTGTCAACTGCTGTGCCTGAAATATCCAGGTAAACAAGCTTGTCCGAATATTTGATAAACTGAATATCTGCTGTAGGTGTGTGGGATACGTCCAGATGAGACAAGTAGGTAACATTACTCACCGGGGCCAATTCTTTAATCTGGGTGTGACTAATGTCCAGATACTTGAGGTCCCTGAATACCTGAATGGGGGAAATGTCCACAAGCAGTCGGTTTCCCGAAAGATCGAGGGAATCCAGGCCGGAGATTTTGTACAACATATCCAGCTCTACTGAATCTTCCTCCTGTATGCCAAACTTCTCTTTCAATAAGCTTTCCCATTCCAGTGAGAGCGAAGACCACCATTCCAGCAGTTCTTCATCTCTGCTAAGCTTGGTGGTGTAGATACTGGCTATTTTCAGTTCATTCGAATCGTGGTCCAGATTGATCTCAATGTAACGGGGTTTGGTGTTCTCTATATTTTCGTTTTCCAATCCTGTACCAGTCAGGGTCCTGTCCAGGGAAATCTCAAAAAACAACTCGTCATTGTCATTTAACTTAGGTTTTACCTCCTTTACCTTAAATTCAAAGGAAACATCCCTGAAAAAAAATTCAATGTCTTTCAGGTAGGCAACAACATTTTTGTTGGTAATGACCTGTCTGTCTGTAAGCAAATCATCTTCGATTTGCACATTTTCATCCCTGAAAATTTTTTTATAACTCTCCCGGATGATTACATCTTTGTCTCTTGCCGAGGTTTCTCCACTTCCTACGGTATTGAGAAAATACTGCAAAAACCTGACCTGATCTTCGGCTTGCTGGCTAAAGTTCTTTATTTCCTGTTTGCTGTACTCCCCCAGCTCCTGAGCCAGGATCAGCGGCATACTGCTAAAAAAAATAAGTAGCAGAGAAATATTTGTTTTAATTGCGGTCATAGATGTAATTCAATATAATTTCTTTATCTCCCTCTTCAAGTTTCAGCAGATTGGCGATGAGCCAGCCGGTATTGAATCCAGGCCGATTGAATTGGGTAAGTTCAAAATACCACTTATCGATTTGAAAAAAATGAAATTTGGTATCTTTCACTGTTTCGAACTTCATCCTGTTGCTTTTAATTTCAAACAGAAATAAGGTAAGATAATCCGGTTGAAAACCATCTGGCGTATAAGATTCTGGGCGGGGATTGTCCAGCATGGCTTTCTTTAGATTCATAAAGCCTAACTCGTGGCTGAGCGGATGTAAAAATTTCTTATCGTCTCCCTCAGGTTTGTTAAACGCATCTGAGAAGGGAGGAAAATTTACATTTTCTATCACCCATTCATAACCCAGGCCCTGAGGCTGTAATTTCAAAAACAGGATCACATCCTGCTTTCGCCCGTTGTAATTGAAGACTGTATTGACCTCTGCAAACCACTCTCCTCCATGAAAATTTAAATACTGCGGATAGGTATCAGAAACCACATGCGCAATAAATTCTCTTTTCAGCTCATTTGAAATATCTGACGTTTCGTTATCAAACAGAATATTGATGAAGGATCTTCGCAATGCCTTGTCACGGTAATTTTCATCACCAGGATTATACCTGATATCTCCCTCTTTGCTTTCCTCTGCGTTGAATCGTCTAAAAAATTGGTTGACTTGTTTGGTTGCGGCAGCAAACCTGCCGTCGTCTATAACCCGACCGGAGCTATCAAAGGATTGCCCCGGTGCGGAAATTATAGAAATAAATAGGGTAGTTAAACTTAATAATATTAATCTCATGCTGATGTTTCCGTCACTCTCACGTCTCCCAGCAACACATCCCAAAACTCTATGGTTCGTCCGGAAATCTGCGTTTGTTTCTTTTCAACGTAAATGGTGATGTCTTTTTTTGTAGTATCTCTGTAGTTCAATCCGGCTTCCTGTGAAGTACCCTCAAATCTCTGGTAAATGGTAATTACACCCACATACCTGCCATCCGGCTGCCTCTCAAGGTCACTGATATAATGGATATCATACCAACTGATATTTACACGGTCATAATTCAACGCCATCAAACGTTCGAAATACCGCCTGATTTTGTAATAGGCAATTTCGTTTGTATTGATGGAGGACACGCCCATTTCAGCATCCGGCGCAAACAGTTCTTCTGCCCTGTCCATTACTCTGGTGGCCTCGGAAAATTGGGTCTCCTTGCTTCCGATAATACTGATATATTTACTCAAATCCTTAACCTTTTCCAGAGCCAGGGAATCGATGGCCTGCTTTCGCTGAGGACTTATGTTTTCATCCTGGGCAAATACCGAAATGGAGGTAGCCAGGAAAAAGATCAAAAGGGATGGAATATATTTTTTCATAATCGCTTTATTCTTTTTTTGTTAATTATCTTCTTCTTAGTTCTAGTTCGGTAACTTTCCCTGATCCATCCATCCTGATATCACTGATAAAATTCAGGTTTTTCTGGGTATCCTTCAGGTAATTGAGGTAACGCTCGATAGTCGTAGGCTCATCGTAATCCTTGACGCCGGATTCTTCATGAATAACGATCAATACAGGCGTATTTTGATTGGAAAACATTCCCAGTGCTTCTCTGATCGTATTATTTGCGCTTTGAAGGTTCGAGGCATTTGCCACTGCATCGAAATAATTCTCCAATTTTCCTACAGCCACTTCTTCTGCAGAGGGTTGTTCCGGTTCAGGCTCAGGCGCTGGCGCCGGCTCTTCTACGGGTGCTGGTTCTGGCTCTGCTTCCACAACCTTTTTCTTGCTTTTACAGGCTCCCATGGCCAGTAGCAAGAATAGCATGACGGTCAGTGACCGAGTTAAGGGAAATTTCAGGTGTCTTTTTTTCATAAGAGTTGAATGGTTTTAATAGTAAGTGCAAAATCTATTGGAAGATGAGGTAAGGCCGTTTACCTTACTCTTCATTTGGATTTTAATGTGTAGTATTTAATTTTTATATGAACAATACCAATAAATTTAGTATCCAACGGATATCGTGCGCCTCAATGGGTGACTATTCCTCTGCTACAGCATATACGGTAATTCCCATGATCTGTCACAGTTGGATGCATTGCAAGCACGATCAATTATAGTAAATATTTTCGGCAAACACATGCCTGAAAGTCGTTTTTATACTGTTTTCTGTATTTCACAACGAATATTTAACGGCAATCCCTTCGATTAATGTAGCGAATTTTTATTCAAACAACTCCTCCAACTTGCGCTCCAACGACCTGCCTCTGAGGTCTTTTGCCAGGATTTTTCCTTCCGGGTCAATCATGTAGGTGGCAGGAATGGCATTGATCTGATAGGTTGCAGCAGCCTCCGAATTAAAATACTTCAAATCCGATACCTGAGTCCACTCAAGTCCATCTTCCTCTATAGCATTGACCCACATTTCTCTGGTACGGTCCAGCGAAACTCCGAATACTTCGAAGCCATCATCCTTGTATTTGTTGTACAGCCGAACCACATTGGGATTTTCATCCCGGCAGGGTTTGCACCATCCGGCCCAAAAATCTACCAGCACATACTTGCCCCTCAAGTCTGAAAGATTTACCGTCTCACCGTCCGGATTGGGAAGAGAGATCTCCGGAGCAGGTTGCCCGATCGAGAGGGCCCGCAATTCATCCAGCTCCTGCTTCCAGGAATTGATTAGCTGCATGTCTGGGTATTTGCTTCCTAATTCTACAATGACACTATCCATATAGTTAAAATCGGTCCGCGGGTTCAGCATGCCCAAGCCAGCCAGGGCAGCGAAGCTGCCTTCCATCTGGGCAATCGCCTCCTTCACCCTCTCCGCGTGATTCAATTCCAATTCCATGGCCTGCTCCTGGATGGCCTGAATTTTATCCTGATCTTTATCTGCCATCGCCTCGTAAAACTCAGAATTTAGTGCATTTCCCTCTTCCTGGTATTGAGCAGTAAGTTCATCAATCTTCAACATCAGCTGGCTGTCCTTTGAGCCGGATATTTCAAGATCATCTGTCTGAAAATCATAGTTAACTGCTGCATCCTGATCATAAAGTGCCAGACGTACGGTCTTTTCTCCAAAAAGGTCGAGTTCATAGAAATTCGGATTTTCCAGGCTCAGCTCATAGGAAAACCTGCCGCTTTCGTTCACTTTTAGGGTATCCAAAACGCTGACCCTATCAATATTGTATACTGAAAGGAGCAATTGTCCTTCGGGAGCATTTTTTAATTGTCCCGAAATGGTGACCTTTCCGTCAAAATCCTGCTTGTCCTGTTCGCTACAGGCAGAAACAAAAAAGGCCACGATCCCGATTGAGAGTATTGCTTGAATTAAATGTCTCATGTTCACCGGTTCAATAATTCTGATAATATTCTACTTGCCACTTTTGGGTCTGCTTTTCCTTTGGATTTCTTCATTACCTCTCCCATAAACATCCCCATAAGGCCCTTTTTACCTGATTGGTACTCCTGGACCTTAGCTGCATTGTCTGCCAGTACCGACTCGATCAGTGGGCGTATCGCACCTTCGTCACTTTCCTGTATCAGATTCATTTCCTGGGCAATCTCCAGCGGAGATTTTGCGGGTGTCCTGAGCATCTCTGGATAAATTTTCTGCGATGCCACGGTATAGCTCACCTTTCCTGCATCTATCAATGCTATCAGAGAAGCCATTTGTTTGGGATCTATCGGAAAGTCCCCGATCCCCAGGGTAAGTTCATTCAGATAGGACTTAACCGGTCCCATCAACCAATTGGAAGCACTTTTGTAATTATCGGTATGGTGACACAAATCTTCAAACCACAGGGCAATTTCCTTCTGGTCGGTAAGCACACCGGCATCGTATTCCGGCAAACCGTAATTGTCTACAAATTTTGCAAAAAGCTCACGCGGCAATACGGGCATATCGTCTCTGATGGAATTTAACCATTCGTCAGAAATCACCACCGGGCTTAAATCCGGTTCCGGGAAGTACCTGTAATCGTTGAGATCTTCTTTTGTACGCATACTTCCGGTACTTCCTGTAGTCGCATCAAAGGTCCTTGTCTCCGAAACGATATCTTCTCCCCGCTCCAGGAGACCTACCTGTCTTTCAAACTCATGCTCTATAGCTCTGGCCACGTTCCGGAAAGAATTCATATTCTTTACTTCCACTTTCTTTCCCAAAACCTCGTCTCCTCTCAGGCGCACCGATACATTGGCATCACATCTTAAAGAGCCCTCTTCCATATTCCCATCACATATCCCCAGGTACTTGACCATCTTTTTGATTTCAGTAAGTACATTGTAGGCCTCCTCAGAGGATCGCATATCGGGTTCTGTTACAATTTCTATCAGGGGTACACCGGCACGGTTAAAGTCTACCAGTGTATCAATTTCTCCCGCAAGATGAATCGACTTACCGGCATCTTCTTCCATGTGTATGCGGGTCAGGGCCACGTTTTTCTTTTCTCCGCTGTCCAAAACAATCGGCACGTGCCCGCCTACACAAATGGGGTCTTTGTCCTGGGTCAATTGGTACCCCTTGGGCAAATCGGGATAAAAATAATTTTTTCTGGCAAATACGTTTTTCCGTGTAATGGAAGAATGGCAGGCCAACCCCATTTTGATGGCATATTCCACAGCTCTTCTGTTTACTTTAGGTAATGTACCCGGATGTCCCAACGTAATCACTGAGATATTGGTATTGGGCATATTGCCATACGCTGTGGAATCTGAGGTGTACATTTTGCTCTTCGTGAGCAATTGGGCATGCACTTCAAGCCCGATGACGAGCTCGTATTTTTTCCTGGTCTCTTCTTCCACCGGGGAAACAGACTTCTCTTCAATCATGATTCAATCATTACATTAATCGTTCCAAAATTGGCGGAGATTTCACCTAAAACCAAATCTGGAACGGGTAAAATTATTTCTCAGCTAGCTGGAGCAGGGCTTCTGCTTTTGTCAATACCTCAGGTAATCCCGAGGAGTCTTTTCCACCGGCCGTCGCGAAAAAGGGTTGACCTCCCCCACCACCTTTAATCTCGCGGGCCAGGGTTTTGACCATCTGTCCCGCATCGAGTCCTTTTTCCCGTACCAGCCCATCGCTGATCACCACTGCAATCTGTGGCTTACCACCTATGTCGGCCGCCAACACTGCTACCAAAGCCCCCATTTCATTTTTCAATTCAAAAGAAAGCTTTTTTAAAGCGTCTGAGTGGGGCAATTTAATCAAACCCAGGATTAATTCGTAACCGTTCAAGGATTTTGCCTGATTTTTCAGACTTTCCTTAATCTGCTCTGTCTCCTTAAGCTGCAGCCCTTCAATTTCTTTCCTCAGGCTGCTCCGCTCATCGATCAACTGCTGGATGGAACCCAACAAATCTTTCGGAAACTTCAGTATTTCCTGTGCATCCTGCAATAACTGAAGCTTTCGGTTAACGTACCCTTCGGCCATTTTACCGGTCACAGCTTCTATTCTCCGCACACCCGAGGAGATGGACGTTTCCGAGACGATCTTAAAGTATCCGATCTCGCCGGTTGCACCCACATGTGTTCCCCCACACAACTCTATCGAAAATGTGGGGTCGAAAGCAATGACCCGTACCTGATCGCCATATTTCTCCCCAAAAAGGGCTGTGGCCCCCATCGCCTTTGCCTCAGAAATGGGCACATTTCGCCGCTCATCCAAGGGGATGTTTTCCCGGATTTTTTCGTTTACCAGGCATTCCACCTGATCCAACTCCTCCACGCTCAACCTGGCAAAATGGGAGAAATCAAACCTTAACAGTTTTTCATTCACCAGGGAGCCTTTCTGCTGCACGTGCTCCCCCAAAACCTGCTTTAACGCCGACTGCAGCAGGTGAGTCGCCGAATGGTTGTTTCTTGTCCTTTTTCTCTTCTCCGCATCTACCTCACAGAAAAACTCGCCTTTTGTAAATTCAGGCAACCTATCTACCTGATGCACAATGAGATCATTTTCCTTTTTGGTATCGAGGACGCGTATGGTCTCGTTTCCATTGGACAGCGTACCTGTATCCCCTACCTGCCCGCCACTCTCTGCATAAAAGGGTGTCTCGGTCAGCACCAATTGAAAACTACTCTTCTTTTTATCCTTTATTCTTCTAAATTTAATGATTTTTGCCTGGGTGCTCAGTAAGTCGTATCCGACAAATTTTGACGTATCCTCCTCAGATACCTGTACCCAATCACCTGTCTCTGAACTTGCAGCCGATCTGGAGCGCTCTTTCTGTTCCTCCATGGACTCCATAAATCCCTTTTCATCGACAGAAAGACCATTTTCTCTGGCAATAAGTGAAGTCAAGTCCAGGGGAAAACCATAGGTATCGTACAGTTCGAAAGCGATCTGGCCCGGAATCACCGCCTCATTCCTCGCTTTCAGCGCATCCTGAATACCCTCCAGATTTTTCAGGCCCTTATCCAGGGTCCTCAGGAATGCCATTTCTTCTTCCTGTATTACTTTCCCGATAAAATCTTCCTGCGCCTTCACTTCCGGAAAAAACTCTCCGAAATGGGCGGAGAGCAGGGGCACCAACTGATACAGAAATGGCGATTTGAGGTCAAGAAAGGTGTACCCATACCTCAGTGCTCTCCTCAGAATTCTCCGGATCACATAGCCTGCCTTATTATTGGACGGAAGTTGGCCATCTGCAATGGAAAAAGATATGGCCCGGATATGGTCCACGACCACCCGGAAAGCGATATCGGTCTTTTCGGAATATCCGTAGGAAATACCTGAGAGCGTTTCAATTTTACTGATGAAAGGGGCAAACAAATCCGTGTCGTAATTCGACTTTTTATTCTGGATCACCCTGACCAGCCGCTCCAGTCCCATCCCGGTATCTACATGCCTGGCAGGCAACTCCTGCAGGCGCTTATCAGAAAATCTGTTGAATTGTATAAATACCAAATTCCAGATCTCAATCACCTGGGGATGGTCTGCATTGACCAGCTCCCTACCCGGCAACTTGTCTATTTCCTCCTGTTCCCGCATATCGATATGGATTTCTGAGCATGGACCACAGGGACCCGTCTCTCCCATTTCCCAGAAGTTATCTTTCTTGGATCCATACAATATTTTCTCCTTCGTTACCAGGCTTTCCCAGATGGAAAAGGCCTCTTTATCCTCTGCTAATCCATCCTCGGAATCTCCACCAAAAATGGTGACGTACATGCGCTCAACCGGCAAGTGATATACATCTGTCAACAATTCCCAGGCCCAGTGGATGGCCTCTTTTTTGAAATAATCGCCAAAGGACCAGTTTCCCAACATCTCAAACATGGTATGGTGATAGGTATCCACGCCTACTTCCTCCAAATCATTGTGTTTTCCTGAAACCCTAAGGCACTTTTGACTGTTAGTAACCCGAAGATGAGCCGGGATATCATTGCCCAGAAAAAAATCCTTGAATTGATTCATCCCGGCATTGGTAAACATCAGGGTGGGGTCATTCTTAACAACGATCGGTGACGAGGGAACAAATTGATGCTTTTTAGATTGAAAAAATTCAATAAATTGGCTTCTTATTTGTTTGGAATTCATGTTTATTTAGCTTAAACTTGACTGGTTGGAATTTTTGGTATTTTTGGATTATCTTTGTACCCAAACACCCAATTGAAAGTTTTTGAGCAAGTAAATTGATCACCCGGGTTTTTCGGAATACAAAATTAAAAGTTTTAACGTACTATTTGATAAATGAGTAGAATAAAATATTACTACGATCCCAAAACCTGCAAATACGAAAGGTACGTAAGGAGTAAATGGGACGTAACCCTAAACGTGTTGGGTTTTTTATCCCTCTCTTCCATACTTGCGGTAGGCATTCTGCTGGTATTCCATTATTATTTCGACAGCCCCAAAGAATTGATGCTGAAGAAAGAAAACAGGGAATTGAAATTGTACTACGAGCTGCTGGAGCAGGAGGTGGGCCAACTGAATACCATGATGGCCGACCTTCAGGAAAGAGACGACAACCTGTACAGGGTTATTTTTGAGTCGGAGCCCATACCCAATTCTGTAAGGAAAGCGGGCTTTGGCGGGACAGACCGCTTTAGAGAGATCAAGGAAAAAGGCCTCAACCAGGAAAAGATGATCATTTCAGTTTCCAGTAAAGTGGAGACCCTCAAAAGGCAGCTATATATCCAATGGGAGTCGTATAACGAACTTTCTGAGACGGCCATGAACAAGGAAGAATACTGGGCGTCTATCCCTGCCATCCAGCCCATACATAATGAAGAACTAAACAGATTGGCCTCCGGATACGGTATCCGGCTTCACCCCATCTTAAAAGTGAGAAAAATGCATACAGGTGTAGACTTCTCTGCGCCAAAAGGCACTCCAATTTACGCGACCGGAGACGGTGTAGTTAAGCAGGTGCGCACCGAATTTGGAGGATATGGCAAATCCATTATCATAGACCATGGGTTTGGCTTCAATACCCGATATGCGCACATGAATGATTTCAATGTAAGAGTTGGCGACAAGATCAAGCGGGGCGACAAGATCGGAACGGTAGGTAATACCGGATCATCCACTGCACCGCATGTCCACTATGAGGTGATCAAGGACGATAAATATGTCAATCCTGTTAACTATTTCTTCAAGGATCTGGAGCCCAGCGAATTTGATAAAATACTGGAACTTGCCTCCAGAGAGAACCAGTCGCTCTCCTAAAGCCAGGCGCCGGCAAAGACAATACAGAAAACCTTCCCTTCATTAGAAATGGGGAGGTTTTTTGCTTTTACCCATGTCAATGATTTCCTCTGACAACCGATCATGGTCGGCCGGGAATCTGTAAAATCCCCTCAGCTAAAAAATAATACTGAGGGCCTCCGCCTGAACATCTGTTGGGGAAAATGAGACTCCCGACTTAAAATTTGAGAATTTAGATAATATATTAAACAAATAGCCATTCCATATAATAGATAATTTTTATATTTTTGAATACAAAAAGTCCGGTCCATTGCCCTACAGAGAAAAAGAAATAGAAAAGAAATACTACTCCATCGGCGAAGTGGCGGAAAAATTCAGAGTAGCTACCTCGCTGATCCGGTATTGGGAAGGTGAATTTGATATCATTAAGCCCAAAAAGGATAAAAAAGGTAACAGACGATTCACCCGGGATGATTTGGAGAAGATTCAGCTCATCTACCACCTGGTGAAAGAAAAGGGTTATACCCTGGCTGGCGCTCAGGAGATCATCAAAAAGGACCTGCACAAAATTCAGGATACCGCTGCCATGATTCAAAGATTGCACGAAATCAGAGGTTTTTTGACAGCTATCAGGGACAATCTGGATGGCAACGGAAAGTAAACTATTGTACAGCCTGGCCCTAAGCCTCTTTCCCAACTTAGGGCCCGGCACTTTCAAGACAATCCTCAATTATTGCGGGACGGCAGAGGGATTTTTTGACCTGACTCATGGCAAGGCCATGAAGATCCCGGGCATTGGTCCAAAGTTACTGGCCTATAGAAAAGGAAAAGATGCCTACCTAAGGGAGGCAGAAGAGATCATTGAGCAGGCGGACAAACAGGGCATCGACATACATGGCTACCTGGATGAGAATTACCCCGCCAGATTGAAAAATATTCCGGACGCTCCTCCACTCCTTTTTTCCCTGGGCAACATGGACCTCAATCCGGCAAGGACAGTAGGCATCGTAGGCACCAGAAATGCCACCGCATACGGGCGAAATATCACCCAAAAAATCACTGAGGAACTGGCCAGATTCAATCCCACCATTATCAGTGGTCTGGCATATGGCATAGATGTGGAAGCCCACCGCTCAGCGATCGCCAACCAACTGCAAACCATTGCCGTGCTGGGTTCGGATCTTAACACCATCTATCCCGCGGCACACAAAAAAACAGCTCAACAGATGAGGGAAAAAGGTGGCCTTTTGACTGAGTTCAAGATGGGAAGCCCAATGAATCCGAGCAATTTCCCTCAACGAAACCGTATAATTGCAGGCTTGTCTGATGCCCTCATTGTCGTAGAAGCAGCCAAAAAAGGCGGTGCACTGATCACTGCCGAGATTGCCTATAGTTACAACAGGGAGGTTTTTGCCGTACCGGGAAACCTGCAGTCTCCCTATAGCGAAGGCTGTAACAATCTGATCAGAAGCATGAAAGCAGGCATCTACATGGGCGCTGAGGAAATTGTAGAATCCCTTTCCTGGGACAAAGAAACAGGAGCGACGGCATCCGCTAAAACAATGCCCGACACGTCTGATTTAGATCCCATAGAAATGAAAGTGCTGGAGAGGCTGTATGAAAAAACGGCAGCCGAAATCGATTGGCTTAGCAGAGACCTCAATATACCTGCCCCCGAGCTGGCCATCAAGTTGCTCAACCTGGAATTTCTCGGTTTTGTCAAGGCCATCCCGGGAAAAAAGTACCAATGGACCGGATCCAATTAAGATATTTCCTCGGTTACGCTACTTTACTAGGGATAATTGGTTAACTTGGTAAACTACCACTAAAACGAAAACCATGAAAAATTCTTTTACATTCTTAAGCTGTTTATTGATACTGATGGCTTCCTGCACACCAGAAACCAAAGAATCGTCGGATAGCCTGCCTATGAAGGTAGCCAGAGCCTATGGTTTTGATCAACTCGATGAGGTCAAATCCATTTCCTATACCTGGAATGTGCGAAGAGACAGTGCCACCGTGCTGGTAAGGGATTGGGCATGGGATATGGAAAAGGGTGAAGTATCCTATTCCGGGCCGGACACCTCAGCTACCTATCTGATTGCTGAAAAAACTGCAGCATTGGAAAGTGTGGATCAAAAATTTATCAATGATAAATATTGGCTGCTATTCCCGTTTCAGTTGGGATGGGATGATGGCTATGAAGCCGAGGTTGTAGAATATCAAACTTCGCCAATAAACGGAGAGGCAACTACCAAAATCATTATCAGGTACAACGATTCTGACGGCTACACGCCGGGGGATGCTTATGACATCTATATCGATGAGCAGTACATGATCAAAGAATGGGTATTCAGACGCGGTGATGGACCCGAAGGAAGGGCCTTTACCTGGGAAAATGTAGCCGAATTTGGGGGGATTAAGATTGCGCAGGACCACCGACTGGAAAACGGAGAAAAGATCATCTGGTTTACAAATGTGGAAGTAGAGAAAAAATAGTGTTTGACCCATTGTTTGGGTCTTTGCTATACATACTGGCTGAACAAAAAAGCCTGAAGGTCCAAACAAAGAAAATTCCTGAAATCCGCTTGTTTATTTCTCCCCAGAGTGTAACTGGCAATGACCGAAACAGGAAATCAAATTGCGACTGGGATAGGCAGATATACCGGCTGGAGCAACCACATTCACCTATACCTGTACAGCCGGATGTTTGCCGTACCGAGACTGATAAGCGAACAAAAAATATAGGAAGGGACAAAATGAATTTTTTTGTCCCTGTTTTTTTTACTACACGTAATTGCTCAACATGACGGGCATGACCAGCATCAGTATATCCTCATTTTCATTCATGTCCGAAGGCAATATCAAACCCGCCCGGTTGGGAGCGCTGAATTTTAGTGTCACCTCTTTGGCCGTGATGTTATTGAGCATTTCTACCAGAAATTTGGCATTAAAACCGATTTCAATATCGTCACCTTCATGTTCACAGGAAAGCCTTTCATTGGCCTCGTTGGAAAAATCAAGGTCTTCTGCAGAAACCTGAAGTTCACTGCCGGTTAGTTTTAACCGCACCTGATGGGTAGTTTTATTGGCATAAATGGCTATCCTTCTCAGAGATCCCAAAAATTCCTGCCTGTTGATCACCATATCATTGTTGTTGTCCAGAGGAATGACGTTTTCATAATCCGGAAAGCGCTCGTCAATCAACCTGCAGATCATTTTGATATGGTTGAATTTGAAATAGGCATTACTGCTGTTAAACTCTACCGTGACAGGTACATTCTCCGCAGGCAGGGTACTTTTCAGCAGATTGAGTGCCTTTCTCGGAACGATAATACTGGCAGCTTCCGGAGAGGCGATATCTACCCTGCGGTAACGGATCAAGCGGTGCCCGTCTGTGGCCACAAAGGTGGTGTTGGTCTCGCTGAGATTGATGTACACGCCCGTCATGGCTGGTCTCAGCTCATCGTTACTTGTTGCAAAGATGGTATTGGCGATGGCATTGCTCAGCACCTCTGTAGACATTTCTACCGAAGACGCATTGGTGACACCTGGGATCCTGGGAAAATCCGTGGCATTTTCTCCCGCCAATTTATAGCGCCCATTGTCTGAGCTGATCTCTACGCTATACGTCTCCTTGTCTATACTAAAAGTGACCGGTTGCTCGGGTAGGTTCTTCAGGGTTTCAATCAAAATCCTGGCTGGTACTGCAATATTTCCATCTTCCTTGGCCTCTACTTCTATTTCAGTCATCATAGAAGTCTGTAAATCTGAAGCGGTAACGGTAAGCTTGCTGTCTTTGATTTCAAACAGAAAATTTTCCAAAATCGGCACAACCGGATTGGTCGTCACTACTCCGTTTATGGATGACAGGTGCTTCAGAAGTGATGAAGAAGAAACAATAAATTTCATATGTATAAACTTTTTTAGTAGGTCAAATATAAATCACTGTTAGATAAAAGCACCACAAAAATGATGATTTCCGGAACCGAAAACCTTGCCCTTTGGCTTTATTCGATTCGTTTCCAACATCCAATGGATTTAACAGGGTAAAGTTATAAATAAAATCATAAAAGCCCTCATTGGGAATTGAATAGATGGTATAAAATTAACCCGATCCGTTTCAATTTTGTCCTTCAGCCCTTTTCATATTTCCTTTTTCTGAAAAGATACTGCAGATAGCCCAACAAGAGTATTGTCACGACCGGAAAAACGACGTTAATGAATTGCCAAAGCGTTTTTTGCTGCCTGATCTTCACCTTATTCAGGGGTCGGATTTGGTAGTCCTTTCTTTTGGCCGCCATGATACCATCCGGATCAACCAGGTAGTTGACCGCATGTTGCAAAAACTCCCTGTTGGCGGTTATATTTTCTGAAAAGGGGTTCATACCCAGTGGCAGGGGCTGCTCCTCGCCGGGATCAATCCAGCTTTTTATGACACCGGCATCACCGGACACCAGGATCCTGCCGGAACTGCCCTCCGGAAGAAACAGATCTTCATCAAACTCATCCGGCACAAAACGGTTTTTGAAGAAGGAAGTAAAATTTCCTTCAAGAAGGTATACCAGGGGCAGGCTGCCAGAAGTAAAGGAAGTTACATCGGGTTCAGCAGACATGTCCTCAAAAGCCACTCTCACCGGTGCACTGAGCCTTTTGCTGTAAACGCTACTGAATATTAGTGGAGTTTTTCTCACCCCATCTGCTTTTACTGTATCGAGGGTGCTCGCAAAGCGAAACTGGACCTGATCGAGCCCCTTGGTAACGGGATGGTCGGCCATCTTACCTGCCTGTATATAAAATGGCCATGGCAGGGGAACAATCTGGGACTGATCTCCAAACTCTCCGGCCACTACGGGGTGGTAGCCAAAGTTCAGATCCTGAATCAGGTCATTGTTGATGCGTATACCATAGCGGAACAACATATCGTCCAACCCTGTATCAAACGGCATGGCTACCGTACCATCACCCCCTGCTTTTTCCAGATCTACCGCCAGTTTATCTACAAAAAACAACAGGTTTCCCCCATACATCAGGTATTGATCAAGCAGGTATTTTTCCCTTTCACCATACGCCTCTCTGGGGCCTCCCACCAGTAAAGCTTCAAATGTCAACAGATCTTCCACCGATTTGGCTTGTTCAAAAGGCACCTTGTATACTTCATAATCCTCATTAAGTGCTTCTACCATTCCAAAACCATCATCCGGATCCATCTCACCTTGTCCCATGATGATGCCTACTGCTCTTTTGTCCCTCATATACAATCTCTTGATTGCCTGGCTGATTTCAAACTCCAGGTTTTCTATAGACAGGTTTAGGATCTCATCCGGGCCCATACCAGCCTCCCCTTTCAGCAGCAATACACCCAGTTCATAATTTGCACTTCGGAGAACTATACCTGGGAAAATCATTTTCGATGTTTGCGCGCCATCCTGCGTACTGTAAAGATTGGTAGGATTAATGCCATAAGCTGCCAGATCAAGTATATATTCTTCCCTGGCGCCCCCCTCCATTTGCAGGGGATCTTTGTACACGATATGGATGTCTTCATTGCTGTAGGCACGAAAAGTTTTGATGGTTTCCACGATGCCTTTTTGAAACCGCATCATCCCCGGGGGGAGCGCTCCGTTCAGCAATATTTCCACTTCGAGCGGACCGTCCATGCCTGCCAGTACTTCCTGCGTGGCCTCACCAATGGAATATCGCCCCTCTTCGGTGAGGTCCACCCTGAATTCCCACCATTGGCTCATCCCGAACCCGGTGAGCCATACCAGCGCTATGGCCAAAGCTCCAAATACAATATGACCGTACTTTTTACTCATCTTGCTCGAATAAAATCCAGGTGAATATCAGCCAGGTCAGGATCATTTTTAAAAAATAAAATACATTCTCCGAATCGATTACTCCCCTTCCCATTTGTTCAAAGTGAAAACTGATCCCCAGGCCTTCGAGGGTCACTGCCCACTGTCCCGTAGTGAGGGCAGCCAGTGCACCGAGACCGCCATAGAGCAGGAAACAAATGAATACAGCAATCACAAAGGCTACTATCTGATTGGAGGTAAGGGAGGAGCTGAATAGTCCGATGGCGGCAAAAAGGGCCGCTACCAGCAGCAAGCCAATATACGCTCCAAAGAAGCCGGCACTATCAATGTTGCCGACCGGATCACCCAACTGAACAATACTGAGGTAATAGATCAACGTGGGCAGTAGCGCAAAAAATACGAGGACCAGAGATGCAAAATACTTGGCCAGAATGATTTGGTAGCTTCTGAGTGGGGAGGTCTTGAGCAGCTCCCATGTCCCCGATTTTTTTTCTTCTGCTACCATGCGCATGGTGATCGCGGGAAGCAGAAAAATGAATACGAAAGGAGTATAGCTAAACAAAGGATCCAGGTCAGCGTATCCATAATCCAATACACTGCTGCCCGGAAATACCCAGACAATCAGGCCCAGGGCTACCAGAAAGATGCTGGTAATCAGGTAGGCCGAAAGGTTGCTGAAAAATGCGTTCACTTCTTTAAAGAAAAGGCTCAACATACCTTAATTGCGCGTTAGTTTGTAGAAAACTGCCTCCAGATTTTTGTCTTCCTGCCGGATGCTAACCAGATTTAGTTGCTTTGTCCGGATCAATTCCAATAATTCCTGCCTGAGAACTTTGGGGTTATTGCAGGAAAACTCAATCTTACCGGCATCACGGAATGAAAAATCGCTGTATGCCATTCCTTCGAGCCAGGAGGCCTCCACCGGTTCTTCTGTCTCCATTATCAATTGTACATCGTCAGTATCGGATTTGAGGTGTTTGAGTAGATCCTGGGCTACGATTTTACCTTTATGGATGATCACCACCTTATCGCACAGGGCTTCGACCTCCTGCATGATATGCGTACTCAGGATCAGTGTTTTGTCTTTGCTTACTTCCCGGATCAACTGCCTGATTTCTACCAGCTGGTTGGGATCCAATCCGGATGTAGGTTCGTCGAGGATGATGATTTCGGGATCGTGCAGCAGACTCTTGGCCAGACCTACCCGCTGCCTGTACCCCTTGGATAGCATACCAATTTTCTTTGTCCGCTCTGCCATTAAGCCGCACTGCTCCATTACCAAACCAATTCTCTCCCGAAGTGTGCGCTTGTCCATCTGATACAATCCACCTATAAAGGACAAAAATTCGGAAATGTACATTTCCGGATACAGGGGGTTATGTTCCGGAAGGTATCCGATCAATTTGCTCACCGCCTTGTGATGCCGGTCTACAGGGATATCCTTGATCAGAACTTCACCGGAATCCGCGCTGAGGTACCCGGTCAGTATCTTCATGGTAGTGGATTTCCCGGCACCATTCGGCCCCAGAAAACCCAGCACCTGGCCAGGGTTGGCTTGAAAGCTTACCTCCTTCAAAACCTGCTGATGACCGAAACTTTTGGAAAGCTGGCGGATGAATATGGACATGTCAGCAAACAGCGATTAAATGAATGTACTGGTTTCGGCATTAAGTCCGGGAAACTTAGTCCGCACCTGTCTACCTGGATAGGAAACGAGCATCTATGGCAAATCTTGTCTGGCCGGGGTAAAAGAATATCAGAGACTGCCCTCACCCGCTGTACTTACCTGGCTACGGCCTGACCCGCCTGCAAAGGCCAATCAACCTGAATCGGGAGGAGCAGAACAATGATGCCAGACAGCCTCTGAAAATAAATGATTTATGGCTCCAGCGCTTTCACCCCCGGAAGCACCTTGCCTTCCATAAGTTCGAGCAAAGCTCCGCCACCCGTAGACACAAACGATACACTTTCTCCAAAGCCAAATTTATTCACCGCAGCGGCTGAATCTCCTCCTCCTATCAGGGTAAAAGCTCCCTTCCCGGTGGCCTCTACAACAGCCTCTGCGATGGCTTTTGTACCCCCTTCAAAACTACTCATTTCGAACACTCCCATGGGACCATTCCACAACACTGTCTTGGATGACAGGATTACTTCTGCGAACTTCTTTCTGCTCTCTGGCCCGATATCCAGGCCCATCCAGCCGTCAGGAATTTCACCTTTTCGCGCCGTGCCCTGTTCTGCATCATTGGCAAAAGCTTTGCTGATCACGGCATCTGCAGGCAGATAAAGATTGACATTTCTCTTCTTTGCCTTTTCCACCAGCTCAAGGGCCAACTCCATCTTGTCCTCTTCGAGCAGAGAATCACCGATATTACCTCCCTGCGCCTTGGCAAATGTGTAGGACATGCCTCCACCGATGATCAGGTTGTCTACCTTATCCAGCAATTTATCGATCAGCAATATCTTATCGGAAATTTTGGCCCCACCCATGATGGCCGTGAATGGCCTTTCCGGCTCTCCCAATACTTTTTCCGCATTTTTCAATTCTGCATTCATCAGGTAGCCTGCAACTTTATCGTTAAAATACTCTGCCACGACTGCCGTAGAGGCATGGGCTCTGTGCGCAGTTCCAAATGCATCGTTGACATAAATATCCCCCAACCTTGCCAGTTTGGAGGCAAACTCCTTGTCTCCTTTTTCTTCTTCTTTGTAAAACCTCAGGTTTTCTAAAAGCAATACATCGCCGGGATTTAACCCTGCCGCCAACTGACTGGCTTCCTGACCGATACAATCTTTGGCAAATTGCACTGATAAATCCAGGCCTTTATTCAGATCCGTAATCACATGGCGCAGAGAAAATTTATCTTCCGGACCGGATTTGGGTCTTCCAAGGTGAGACATCAGGATCACTGCTCCTCCGTCTTTTAATATTTTTTTAATGGTAGGCAGGGCCGAAATGATCCGGGTGTCGTCTGTAACATTAAATTTATCATCCAGGGGTACATTAAAATCTACCCTTATCAGGGCTTTTTTTCCCTTAAAATCAACGTTATCCACAATTTTTATTCTCTCATTCATAAGTTGTAGGTTTTTAAAGTTCTTCAAAAATAAGCATTTTATCTGGCAGAAGCCCGCCGCAGACGGTCATTTATCGCCTTACCCAAGTGAATTTCGGGAAGTTCCTCGGCCAGAATGATTTCCGCATTGCTGCTGTCCAAAGCCCTCATGGCAGAAAACAGGTTTCTTGCAGCTTCATCATAGTCCCCCTCCGGACTCAGTGCATATTGCAATTCCGAAGGCTGTTCGGGAAATGACCGCTGGAAGGACAAAACTGCAAAAACAATTCCCTTCTGCCGATGGCTCTCAATCAATTCGTCCAGATGACCAAGTAGCAGCGGCTTTCTGGGTGCATAGTGGCTTTTCAGCATGCCTGGAGATTTGGGGTTGCTGCTGGACTGAGGTAATATCAACACCTTCCCTACAACAGATTCAATATCCTGTACGGAGGTACCTCCCAGACGATAAATGACCACCTGGCCCTGTTCCATACCTACTATGGTGCTTTCAAGGCCGATATCGCAGGCACCACCATCCAGAATATAGGGCACTTGGCCTCCCAGCTGGTCCTGCACGTGCTGGGCTGAAGTGGGACTGATATAGCCAAACGGATTGGCGCTTGGTGCTGCGAGTGGAAAATCCAGCCGATGTAGTAATTTTCGGGTCAGCGGATGTCTGGGCACCCTGACGCCTACCGTATCCAGGCCACTCGTTACCAAATCGGAGATCATGTCCTTTTTTGGCAGCAACAGGGTAAGCGGACCCGGCCAGAACTTTTGTGCAAGCTGTTCCAGCTCCTCAGGTATTGCGTCAACATATGCCCTTACCTGATCAATATCCCTCAGGTGTATGATCAGGGGATCAAAACTGGGCCTTTGTTTGGTTTTGAATATGTCCAGGACTGCGCCCTCGTCCAGGGCGTTTCCAGCCAGCCCATATACCGTTTCGGTAGGTATGGCCACCAGCTTCCCCGAACTAAGTAGGGAGGCTGCTTTTTTTATGTCCTTTCCTATCTCTGCCATCATTCCTGACAGAAATCATCAATCCACTCTTTCGCCTGAGTGTATCCCAGCGAAAGCGCCATTTTCAATTGGGTACAACCTGCTTCCTTGTTTCCCAAAGCACTCATTTCGGTCACCCCAAGCAGGTAGTAGGCTGCTGCGTTTCGCTTATCCAACCTGACCACCTCATTCAGGCTGGTTATCGCATTGAGCGGATCATTGTTTCCCAATTGGGCCTTTGCCTTGTTAAAAAGTACCCGGGTATCTTCTGGATTTGCCTGAAGGGCCATGTCGAAATCTACAAGTGCATCGTCATACATTTCCAGGCCCAGCAAGGCCAGGCCCCGGTTGTAATAGATGTCCGGCTGATTAAAATCCAGGCCATTTGCCCGGTTGTAATCATACAGGGCTTCTTTATATGCCTCCTTTTCCATAAAGGCATTCCCCCTGTTAAAATAGGGCTTGTAATTGCTGCTATCCAGTTCTATGGATTCGCTAAAAGAATCTATGGCTTTATCCCATTGAGCCAATTCAAAAAAAGCTACGCCACGCGCGTTATACGCCGAGGGAAAGTTTGCTTCTGTTTCAATAACCCGGTCAAAGTATTCAATGGCCTGATTGTACTCTTGTTTTTCCAAAGCCGCCACCCCGGCATCAAAAAGCTCTTCCGCAGATGGCTGGCAGGAGCTGATAAGGAGCAATAGGAGGGAAAACCTGAGAAGGTGATGTTGCATTTTCGATTTTTTTTGCAAAGATAAGGATTACCTGCTTGAGCATCCCTATAAATCCGGCACAAAAACCCAAAGCCGGACGAGAGCCTAAAGGAGAATTTCCGACCTGCTGGTTTTTTCCAGCATTCTGAGGATGGAACCTTCATGGCCTACCAATTCGGCCGTCATGTCAAAACCTACCCAGGCAAGGTCTTTACTCTCCGGACTGATGACCAGCGGCTCGTCCATTTCTGCTTCGATCAGAAACCGGACATCGTAATGGAAATGCCGGGGCTCTGTACCATAGGCTGGAATAACATGCCGGTCCAGGTCGAAGATAAAACGATCGACCAGCCTGAGCGAAGTCAATCCACTTTCCTCCCGGGCTTCGTTCATGGCTACCTCCATCAGATTTTCATTCCCATCAGCATGCCCTCCCAATTGTAACCATTTCTGTAATTTACGATGCAGGGTCAGCAGCGTATGTGTCCGCCTTCGGTTTACAATCCAGGCTGAAGCAGTGAAATGACCTTCTTTTCTATCCCTGCTAAAAGCCCGGGGATCATCCAGAAGGGTCAAAAAATCCGGCACCATGGCCTTTTCTTCATCGAAAGGGGTGCGGTAATTACCGATAAATTTTTTCAATAGTATGCTATCCATATTTCTTAATCTGCATTGAACAATTGATCCATAAACCGATCGAAGGGTGCTGCTTTCAGGTACAAGCGATCGGCATATACCGTGACCAGCACTTTCAGATAATTGGGTCTGTTGTTAAGAGAAATTTTTTCCAGGCTGATGTTTCCAAATAATTGATCAATCTTCTTTTCCAAATCTGCTGCTGCCAGGGGAGGCTTGAAATAATACCGCTCTGTGACTTTTACAAGCTCATGTTCCACTTCTATTTTGCGATCCAGGCTTACTTTTCTGTAACCAAGCCCCAGTACCCCCTGCCCCAGACCAACAAATAACCTGGAAAAATCATCCTTTGTCAATGGCGCCTGAAACGTCACAGCAAATCCATTCGCATAAGGTGATTGCAATACGTGCACTTCCGGCGCTTTGTTGACCCCTGCCTTTTTCAAATGGAAGTTGTCGTAAACACTTTTCAAAACTGATTTTCCATCGGGTGAATTCATCCAATCGACCGCATTTCTCTCTTCGTCAGGGGAGATGGTGAAATTCTCCCTAATCGCCAATTTACGGTTTTTTTCGGGAAACAATCCGCCCAACAAATCGTCAATAAATTTCATTTGATTCTGATTTTTCCATTTTCTCCAGTAGCAATCAAGCCCTCGTCTTCCATTTCCCTGATCAAACCTACCGTATCCTCATTTAATTTCTCTCCAGCCAGCTCTATCAATTCCTGCATAGAAAACGCTTCTCCCTCCGCTAAAGTTTTAAGTATTTTTTCGCCCAGTCTTTTGTTGACGATGCCTGCCTCCTTTTCCTTCTTCCTTTGTAGACAGACATCACAAATATCACAGGTAAAATCATTCTTTTCCCCGAAATAGTTTAAGATAAATGAAGTACGGCAAATTTTGTCATTTTTCACATATGCAATCATCTCGACCGCCTTTTCCCTGGCTCGTGCCCTTCTGAGGGCTATTCTTTTTTTATTCAAGGGTAGGGTACCCGCATCTAATCTGGGAGTCAAAAATGTCACCTGAGGCTGGTCCTTTTTCCCCGAGTATGCCGCCAGTCCAAGTTCTTCCAGCTTTCTAAGCATCTTTATTACTTCCTTTTCAGAGCATTGAAGCAATCGGGCAATCTCGCTTTCCTGAATTCTTATGTAATTGACAAACAGCTCTCCTCCGTAGCGTCTGAGCAACAGTTTGATCAGTGGATCTAGCGAAGCGTAGGCTATCTGAGCTTCATACAGCCTGGTCTGGGACACCAGAAAATGCAACGTGGAAGGCAGGAAAACGCTTTCAGAAAACAAGAGCAAGTCTTCCTCTTGCAGCACCTTGATGGCATTGTAGGCCAATTTAACATCCAGTGAATAGGTATTGGTAAAAACCAAAAAATCAAAATCAAAACTGCTCATCTGGGCGCTGCCTACGGCTATTCGGTAATAATTGGCCAGACATTGGTACACACGCCTGATGGTATCCTCCGGCGGATAGGCCATTTCGGCCGTTTCAGTAAGTGCCAGGCAATCCTGTTCCCGGACCAGCAATACGGCATATGCCTTGATACCATCTCGTCCGGCCCGTCCTGCCTCCTGATAGTAGTTTTCGAGATTTTCGGGGAGATCCAGGTGCAAAACCACCCGTACATCCGGTTTATCTATCCCCATTCCAAAAGCATTGGTAGCTACCATGACGCGTTTTTTTCCCTTAATCCAATCTACCTGCCGCTGGTTACGGACGGCCTGGTCCAGACCAGCATGGTAATAGGTGGCTGCAATGCCCAACCTTTGGAGTTGCCCGGCGGTCTCTTTGGTTCCTTTCCTGCTTCGCAAATAGATGATAGCACTACCCGGGACCTTCTGCAAAATAGCCACTGCCTGTTCAAGCTTATTCTCTGCCCACCGGACCACATAGGATAGATTGGATCGTGCAAACGACTGTACAAATACCGCAGGATTTTTTAATTCCAGCTTGTCCAGAATATCCTGCCTCACGTCCAATGTGGCCGAGGCGGTAAGGGCAATGACGGGGACGTCTGGCGCCAGTTCCCTGAGAGAAGCGATTTCCAGATATGCCGGCCTGAAATCATAGCCCCATTGGGAAATACAATGTGCCTCATCTACTGCGATCAGGTTGACATTCATTTTCTTAAACCGCTCAATGAAAATATCGGTTTTCAACCGCTCGGGTGACACATAGAGAAATTTATAGTCTCCATATACACAGTTGTCCAGCAGTATGTCGATTTCCTGCTTTTTCATGCCCGAATGGACGGCCATTGCCTTGATCCCCTTATTGCGCAATTGGTCCACCTGGTCTTTCATCAATGCGATGAGCGGGCTGATGACCAGGCAAATCCCCGGGCTTATCAAGGACGGCACCTGAAAACAGATGGATTTGCCACCCCCGGTAGGCATCAATGCCAGGGTATCCCGCTTCCGCAGGGCTGAAAGCACGATTTCTTCCTGCAGTGGCCTGAAGTCCTGGTAGCCGAAATACTCTTTCAGCGTAGCGATCGCTGCTGTTTTCATTTGGTCCATACCGGAATACCTGGAGATTTTCCCAATTGGGTTAAATTTTTTCCCAAATTAGTCTGCTTCGACACCAATCACAAGGATGCCTGACTATTGTTAAAACTTATTTTGATTGCTGACTGCGGCGGACCCTGTGGAAAATTCAGTGAAGCGAACCTGTGCCATTTCCCTCCTTCCCAAAGATAGCATTGCAGTCCATTCAGGTCGGCCGGCAAACGGGTATCCTTGTCCAGGCTGAGCGTTTTGCCGCAGGGCAAATCCAGTACAAGGTGCTCTCCCCTGTCTCTTACCAGGAGAAATTTGCCTGGAGGACCGGTCACTTTGGTTCTGTGGGGGAGGACCTGATAATTGAAATCTTCCGGTACCACCTGCCAGGCCGCCGTATACAACTGTCCCCGATAGGTGTAATCGAGCACCATACCCTGATCCAGCCGGTAGACCAGCAGGTAATTTTGGTTGACTTTATCCAAGGATTTATAAATCCTGAGTCCGGTGAATAAAAACAAGGCTACAAATGCAATCCAAAGAGCGGACTTGCGTCGTGTTTCTATCAGCAAATAAAGAAAAAACAGTGATACCCAGATTAAAATCATCTCCTGTAAGTGGAAATACAAATGTTCGATCTTTGCATAGGGCAAATGCTGCAGGCTAAAAATACCTGCATTCAACACCTGCAGCGTGCTATCCAGCAAAAACCCCAGAAAGGAGGCCAATAAGTGGAAAGAGGAAAAAAGCAAAAAAGGAACTCCAACAGACATGACAACAAAGGCCCCTGGAATGGCCAGTATGTTGGATAACAAAAAGTAGGTAGGAAAAACATTGAAATAATGTATGGCCAGGGGAAAGGTAGCGAGCTGTGCTGCTGTGCCTACGGTGATGATATCCCAGATATAGCGCAGCCATTTGCGCTGCGGATACCAAAGCCTGGAGAGGAGGGGCTGGAAGAGAAGTATTCCCAGCAACGCTGCATAACTCAACTGAAAACCTACCGCATACACCAAAAAAGGATCGTAAACCAGCAATACCAATGCGGAAAGGGCAAGCGGATTGAAGATAGATGGACTACGTGATTTGATCTGAGCCATTGAGATAAAGGTAAACATCGTTGCTGCCCGCAGCACCGAGGGGGACAAGCCGGTAATGGCCGCATATCCCCAGATCAGCGCCACCACCAGACCCAGAAAAACGGCCCGTTTGTAGCCTTTCATGCGCTGTGGCCGGATGAAGAGAAAGAAAAAGCCATATATGATTCCCACATGCAAACCCGAAACCGCCAGAATATGCATGGCGCCCGCAGTAGCGTAGGCATCCCCTATTTCATCGTCCAGATCCGCCTTCTGCCCCAGAAGTAAGGCTTTGGCAATCTGAATGGAGGCCTCATCCCGGAGGTACATGACGATCCTATGCTCCAGATGCAGCCGCAAATTCAATATTCCATGGCGCCAAATAGATTGTTTCCCCTCTCCGACATTTTTGAAATCATTTCCGATGAAGTGGCTGAAGAATATCTGCTTTCTTGCCATGAAGGTTGCATAGTCAAAAGCCTCCGGATTTTTGGGTGGGGCTATGCTTTGCGGTGCTCCGGATATGTGCAGGATTGCTCCCGGGATCAGCGGTTTTTCGGAGCGGTGGTAAATCTGTACCTTACCTTTTGCTACCTGCCAGCCCTGAGGGGTTTCAACTGCGGTGATTGCTACCAGGTTACCAAAACTCCGGGCCTTTCGCTGGTCTGTTTCCAATACCTCTGCCAGGTAGGCTGAGATGCATTTTTGATGATAGATGTGTTTCGGATCATTGTGGACATCATGCAGGGCGGCTACCCACAGGCCAGTAAGAAAGAGACAGCCGTAGGCCAATGCAGGGCTAAAAAAATAGTAAAGCTTTCTGAATCCAGGCCGGTATATGGTGGTCGATACCGTGAAAATTGACCACAAAGCCAATACAAAGACCATCAGGAAGCGGGGCTGGAGGGGTCCCCAATACCCGTAGGCCAGCACACCGGCGATAAAGCATGCCGTATACCTCACAAACGGAAACTCATTGAACTTCATATTGAAAAAAAATGAGGCTAAAGATCGGGGGTATCCCCTATTCCGGGACTAAATACCCAGGCCCGGACCAATCGGGCAGAAAAAAGTTACGAATAATTTTTTAATTATTGACGTAAGGTACTCGAATTCAACGGCTTTTTTTTCGAGCACTTAAAACCTGAATCCTATGCTAAATCCGGCGTTAAACTCCACCGGGTCGAAACGATCGCTGACGGCACTGTTGAAGCCTCTGGCGATATTGACATATGGGCCCAATGCAAACTTGTCGTTGTGTACCCATTTGTAACCAGCTCCGAAGCCAATCATGAAACTATTCAGGTCGGTTTGGATCAACTGGTCATTGGCTCCAGTTTCGGTAAAGGTGCCATTCCGGTATTTCAGGAAAGGAAGCACGTAAAAGCCTGAGGGATCGGAAGGGGTCACGAAGTAGTAGTTGTAGGATAGCATAAAACTGGTGGCATTAAACTCCTCTCCTTCTCCACTGTCCGAAACATAGGAAAACCGGTCCAGAAACATCAACTCCAGCCCCAGGGATTGGTTTTGATCCAGAAAGCGCTCATAACCCAATTCCAGGGAACCGATCACGATGGTATTGACAATATTGATTTTTACTTCATTGTCTGCCCGGCCGGGCTCCGGTAGATTTTGGGAAAATGCCGGCTGAAAACCAACTCCTGCCATTGCCAGGATTACCAGGATGTGTATATTTTTTTTCATACTAAAAATAACGTTTAAAAGATATGATTGAATGAGTTTCTTATTTAACACTGTTTTCGGGCAAAAGTTGCATCAGGTAATGCTCTATATTGCATTCAACAAACAGCTCACCGGATTTTCGAAAGCCTGACTTTTCGTAAAGACCCATTGCCTGAACCTGCCCATGCAAATATACGGTTTTCCCCAGACTAAGCGGGTGGTTGTTGATATCGGCGAGTACGGCTTTGACAAGGGCATTACCAACACCGCGACCCCGGAAAGCTTTGAGTACGGCAAATCGCTCGAGTTTGATTCCTTTGTCTGTAAATCTCCACCTTGCGGTACCTGCTTCCTGCGGTCCGATAAGGGCCAGAAAATGGGTAGCCTGCTGCTCATACTCATCGTATTCCTCTTCAGGCGCCACCTGCTGTTCCTCCACAAATACCGCTTCCCTGATCGCAAATGCCTTTTGAAGACTGGCCTGATCTGTTATTTTTTTTACAGCGATGTTCATTTGACTGGTTTTTCCTCCTGTTCACTCCGTTCATAGGCCTCAATGATAGATTTTACCAGCCGGTGCCTGACCACATCCTTGCCGGAAAGGTGCACTATCCCTATGCCTTTGACATCTTTAAGTATGCGGAGGGACTCCTTCAACCCGGATTTCTGCTTTAAGGGAAGATCCACCTGTGACTGGTCTCCGTTGATGATCACTTTTGAATTCGGACCCATTCTGGTCAGGAACATTTTGATTTGTTCGCTGGTAGTATTTTGTGCTTCGTCCAGCAGCACAAAGGCATCGTGCAGGGTCCGGCCCCTCATGTATGCCAGTGGGGCAATTTCTATCACTCTGTTTTCCTGGTAAAACCTCAACTTCTCAGCGGGCACCATATCTCCCAGCGCATCGTAAATGGGCCTCAGGTAGGGGTCCAGTTTCTCCTGTAAATCTCCCGGAAGAAAGCCCAGGTTTTCGCCTGCCTCTACGGCCGGCCTGGTGATGATGATTCTTTTCACTTCCCGGTTTTTCAATGCCCTTACAGCGAGGGCCACCGCAATGTAGGTTTTGCCTGTTCCTGCCGGACCCAGGGCGAAGATCAGGTCATTTTTATAGGAGGCATCGACCATTTTCTTCTGGTTGGGGGACTTGGGCCGTACGATCAGACCTTTGTTGCCAAAAAGAATGACATCATTTTTTGATTCGCCCTGATTGGGAGGGGTGCCTTCCAGGGCTATATATTCTTTCACATTGTCAGGCGTGACCTGGCCAAACCGGTTAAAATGCTCGAGAAGCATGTTGAGGATATCGTTGATTTTCAGGATTTCGGGAGCCTGGCCCTTGATCCTGATTTCATTGCCACGCGAAACGATCTTACTTTGCGGGAAAGCTGCCGATATTTGCCTGATATTTTCATTTTCCGAGCCCAGAAAGTCCAGGAGGGAAATGTTTTCCAATGTAATGACTTTTTCTACCAATATATTTTCTTCTGTTTAGCTGATTCTAAAAACAAATATAAAATGCTTATTTTTGCTTATTCATAATACAAAAGTACGAATTTTTAATTGACTTGCTTGTATGGCATTGGTTACATTCATATCGGATTTTGGAAATGCAGACTACTACGTACCTGTAGTGAAAGCCAAAATGTTATCTATCAATCCCCAACTTTCAATTGTAGACATCAGTCACGACATCGCCCTCTATGATATCGCCCATGCTGCTTTTGTGCTTCGCGCAAGTTATAACGAATTTCCCAAGGGTACTGTTCACCTGGTAGCGCTGAATACCACCAGCAGCATCACCGATGGCTATATCGGCATCAAATTGAACGAACACATATTTATCGGTCCAAATAATGGGGTATTGAGCATGCTGGCAGATCAGGATCCGGGCATAGTCGTGAAGTTTTCTGACATTCATATCAAAAACAGCAGCTTCCCTGCCAAGGACATTCTGGCACCTATCGCGGCCAAGGTGGCCAGCGGCGCCGCCATACATGACTTTGGCGGACCACTCCAAAACATTAAAAAAATGATGAGCCGGCAGTTTAAGGCCAGCAAAAAGCAAATTGTGGGCTATGTGGTCCGGGTAGACCATTACGGCAACCTGATCACCAATATTCCGCAGGAGGTATTCAACAAACTCAACCCGGGCAATTTCCAGATAGCCATAGGGCGGGAAACGCTGGAAAGCCTGCAAAAAAACTACGACGAGGTAGAACCGGGAGACTGCTGGGCTTTTTTCAACAGCCTGGGCCTGTTGGAGATAGGCATCAACCATGGTCATGGCGCGGATCTGCTGGGTTTGAAATACGACAGTCCGGTATTTATCAATTTTGAAAGCCAGGATTGACCAACAGCCATAATCGGCGGGTTACCGGCCTGGGAACAGGTAAGAGCGGAACAGGAAAATCAAAAAATATTCGGGCTTTAAGGGATCAAAAATTTTGTTTGAGAAAAAATCTTTACCCATATTTGCATCCCGTTCGGAACGGAACGGGATATCCGCCTGAAAAGGCGCATTCGTAAAATCTATCACGAGAAAAGTACGCAGATTTGCCTTGGTGGCGGAATTGGTAGACGCGTTGGTCTCAAACACCAATGAGGTAACACTCGTGCCGGTTCGACTCCGGCCCAAGGTACATTATATAAAAGCTCCTTCAAAAAATTGAAGGAGCTTTTTTGGTTTTGTAAGGCTGGAGGAGAAGTTTATCCTGATGCAGCGGAGCGGAATCAGGAACTCCGGCTCTGGTTTCAAAAGTCTGATTGATAGCAGACTTTTTTTCTAGCAGATCAGAAGGGTTATTTTGTACCTCATCCGTGAGACACAAATGCTTTAGCGTCTCATAAAAATGAAAATATGAGATACAAAACATACTATAGCTATTTTATGAGACACAAAATCACTATTGGTTGACAATTTCCAGCAAAGGTGGTGGTCGGTTCCTCTGTTAGCCAGCGTTCCATTGCTTCAAATTCTTCCTCTATGCTTTGCAAAGGTTTTCATTGCAAAGAATCCTGGTTTCGGTGGGCCCTATTAATATCTTCGAGCAGGTGGGGGATGCAGGGATGCATGTTTCAGGTTAAGCATATATTTTGAATCAGGCATTTCCCCAACAATCAAATTGTATTTATAAAAACGCGCCAAGCGTATCCAGCTTCTGATCTTGTCGTATTTTTTACTACCTTAAAGGCTCCAAAAGGGGAATGTAGTAACAAATCCCCCTTCAACAAAAAAGACCGCAATGACAATGCTTACACTTGACCTGGTAATTACCAAAGAAGATAATTCCTATAAAGGCAGCCTCACCTATAACGATAATCCCCTGACCCAAACTGCACCCACTATTCCGGAGCTGGAAACACAAATAAAAAAACTGTTGTGGGAATTTGAAAGCCTGGACCCGGATACGGTGGAATTCAACCATTACTACCAATGCCCTGCCTTTTTCAGCGAATTTGCTGTACTTAACAAAGCGCAACTGGCCGCACTTACCGGGCTCAGTAGTTCACAACTGGAAGCCTTTTCTTCCGGCACGAAAAAACCCAGTCCGGATGAGGCCGAAAAGATTGAAAATACTTTAAAAGATCTGGCGTCCCGCTTGCTGAAAACATCCCTGGTGCTTTCCTGATCCGCAAGGAGTTAATGCTTTGGCAGTTCCCCGGATTATCTGCCCGGCGCCTGCTCCATCAGCCTTTTTTTAAAGAAAGCTTTAAAATGATGCCAGCAGGAGGTTGAAAAAGTGCGGTCACCGGGCAAAGAATACCTATCCATTGGATGAACGTAATCTTGTACAAATTAGGAGCTTCAGTCATTTCTTTACAATGGGCATAAATTTTGGCTAAAGCCAGGGGATTTAAACTCCAATTTCAAGGAATGGGCTAAAGCCACATTTCTATTGAAGGTACTTGCTGATGCAAACTACAGGAGATAGTTATTGATCGTTGATTTTAGTTAGATAAAGAATTGTCTATAAAAACGGACCTCCAGTACAATATCATAGAACCTGTCATTTATTAAATCCTTATTTCAGAAAAAGGAAAGAGCAGCCACCTAATTCTGTATATTGAAAGAATAAAAAATAATTTTTTTATTTTATTTCTACCAAGTAGGAAACCTTGACTTTTACTCCATTATGCTCCCCCGGTTCAAATAATGGCATGTTTTCAATTATCTTTCTTAAATTTTTTTCAGTTGTGTCATCAGCCATTATTATCTCTTCCACAAATGCTTTGCCCTGCTCATCAATTATCAGGTATATTGCATTGCGACCGGAAATTTCCGGTTGGATTTGTAATAGTTCTTTTTTCAAAAACTCAGGAACCAAACTGTCATTTTCCATATAGCTCATAGCTCCCTGGAATAACGGCTTTTTGTCAATAACATAATATTGATACAGTTTTTCTGTTTTTGGGTCTATGGAAATATAAGCCTCAGAACCATTGTGCCTAAATGCTATCTGCTTCAATTTAGAACTTCGGGGTTTATTCACGTTCAAACTAAATAGTACCGAATCTCCCGTGTTTAACTTGATTCCAGTATGCCTTATTGTTATTGTATCTAGAGTGCCATTGTTCTCAAAACTGATTTGCGCCACATCCGTAAATCCAAACCCCCTAGGCCCAGGAACCACATGACTTTCAATAACCATCCCCTTTTTGTCCAAATACTCATTTGAACAGCCTAAAAAAGGAATACAAAAAATGAATATGATCAGCACTCTAATCATTTTTTATAAAATGAAGATTTATAATAGTCAGCCGCAGCTCTTCTTTGCCAACCTGCTCCACTGTATTTTCCAGTATTTGCTTTCAAGAAGGCATTCCAATTTGAATTCGAATTAGTCAATGCCCTAACTCCTTGCGATCCAGTTGCTCCGACCGTTTGCGAAAAAAACCGTGAACTCCCGACAATGAATGGCTTGCCTGTCGGATTAGGATCTGTTAGTGTTAACCCCAACTCAATTGCAGACCCCATCATCTTAAGCCTACTCGTTAAATATCCGAACCTCATCTCATCATCTCTAGAAGAAATTGGCTGTGCTTTACCTTCCTTTTCAGCCTTGTTTATAAAACTTCCAAATACGTTGTCCGTTTTCCTGTATTCGTTTCTTAATTGGAAATCAGCCAAAGAATATTGGTAACCATTTTTCCTGTTATATGATTTATCATCGAATTGGGCATCGAAATTCGTTAATACCACGCTTTCTCTCAACCTGTAGACATATACTTCGCTGCCTGAAACACTACCACGGCCCAACCTTTCGCCCTTACTATTAACCACATTCACAAATTGAACTTCGTTGCCTCCTAAATCACTTACCCATTCAATTTCCCCCGAATCAATATTATAATTATACTCATCCAGCATCCCATCCGGATCAATCCTTAACAGCGGATTGTTCTGTACATAATTGTAGGGAGAGAGCCATTCCCTTTCGCTGGCCATGGGATCCGGGCTGGTCCAGCGGCCTATTACAGGGTCAAAATACCTCGCCCCGTAATCGTACAAATTAAGGTTCAGGTCTTCTATCAGTTCCTTCCCATTATACAAATACCTGTTCTCCTTCACCCCCTCTCTTCGGTAGCCCAGGCCGGTCAATTCCAAGCCCCAGGGGTCATAGTGGGTTTCCTGAACGACGGGAGAAGGGGTCGTCTCAACGGTGAAATCGTCGAACCAGACGTTTTCTGATGTTTCGTTGACCAGGAAGGCTTCCATATAACCTTCCTGACTAATATACAGCTCTTTTTCCAGTTTTTCGTGACCATTGGCTGCTTTTTTGCTTAGCAACTCCTTGCCACTTTCGTAAAGTTTGCCCTCCCCGTCATACAAGGCATACATCATATAAGCTTCCGGTGCTTCTTTTTGCTGCAGGTCCCGGATCACCAGGTCTACGAGTTGAAAGACTCCCAAGCTGGTTGGGACTGATCCGGCCAGGCCAAATTCCCGCAGATCTGCAATCAACCCTTCCCGGACACCCATTTTTACAAAATCCTCCGGGAGAACGCTGCTTTTGCGAGGATCCTCGTATTTGACCTGTACGGTAAGCTTGAGTCTGCTTCCTTTGCCTACTTCCTGCCGGCGGGAGGGCCCCAGCAGCCTGCCCCGGCTCGCATTCAGCCAGGCAACCTGGGTTCCTCCGGGTGTCGTATTGTGCTCCGGGCCCAGCTGCCTGCTGGCCGCAATCTGACCAAAGGCTTCGGCTTCCGTTTTGCCATTGGTCATTTCCATGGTCGCTGTAACCCTTTCGGTTTGGGGTGCACGGAGAACCTGCCGCACATTCCCCAGGTGGTCCCTGAGGAAAAATTCATAGATGGCCTTTCCTGATTCAAATACCACCCGGCCCTCTTCATGGAGCAGGTGGTCCAACCGGCCATTAACAAAAACAAAATCTCCGATATACTGCGTATCCTTTATCAGCTTTCCCTTGCGATACAATGTCTCTCTTAGCTTGCGCCCTTCTGCGTCGTAAGCATACCTCAATTGATCCCCATTGGAAAAGGTAAACTCTTCCGGCAGGTTCAGCAGGTTGTAGGAAATATCGGAAATACCTTTGTCCTGATTGATCCGCTGGTTTCCATTGGCATCATAGCTATACTGTCCGGGAAATGGCTTGGGTTTGAAATCAGCTGATATATGGGCGAGGCCGGACTGGTCATCCATGACACGTGTGAGCTGGTTGCCAAACTCGCCCAGTCTGGGATCACTCTCGTACTGGTAATGCAGATCGTCCAGCAGCCCAAATTGATTTTCGCTGGTAGCGCCTCTCCTTTTCAGGGTTTTGATGTTTCCATTGGCATCATAGCTGATATGATCCAGCGAATACCGGTTATTTTCCCCGGCCGAGGTAGCGACACTGTAGTCGGCTTTCAGCAGTCTACCTGTCTTATCGTAGCCGTAGTCGTACTGCCGCACAGTACTGTCCATTCCAGACCATCTGGAACCCGTAATGTTGCCATCCCATCTTTTCCCGCTTTCCTGATAGGTCAGCGTCTGAGAAAAAAGCCCGGATGATGCCCCCCTCATTTCCTGAAGCCAACCCCTGATGTTGTACCTGTATTCCTGGGCTGCATCGGGAATGTAGGAGAAATGGACTGCTGCCTTCCTTCCCAATGCATCGTAGCTGTAATTTGCAATTGTGATCAGGTCCCCATCGCCTATACGCTGGCTGATCCTGGTCAGCAGCCCTGCCTGGTCATAAGAGTAATATTTACTTATTTTCATAGGAATCGGCCGGCTCAATTCGGTAAGGGTTTCCGTCACCTGATTTTCAAAATTGTACCGGATCGAGCGTCTGATGGTCCCCTCCAGGGGTGCTTCTTCAATGGATTGTATTTCCCTACCCTTGTCGTCATAGAAGTAGGTATTGGTATAATACCTGCCAGTCTCCAGGTCTTTGACTTTCGTTGCCGTCAACAATCCTGTAGTACGGGAGGAAGGGGAAGGGGGGAAACCAGCCGCCTGTTTGTATTTTCCTGCAGGTGTATTTTCATACTTGTCATAGTAGTTCAAAGTAAGGATTTCACCTTCTTCTTTTGGGAAAACAGCATTTTCCGTATTTTCCACTTCAGCTATGGTGCCGGAAAAACTGCTATTCCCGCTGGCTCTAAAATGAAACCCAGGGCGCAAAATGATGCTTTCAGAAGCCTGGAACGCCTCATGACCAGTGTATCTGGAGGAAACTAAGTGCTTGCCGGACTTTATTTTGCCTGTTTTCCGGTTATTTTGCAGGTGTATGATGCCAAGCTGCTTGTCAAGCTCCTGCTGTATCTCATCCTGACTTCTGCTGTCAGTGGTCAGTCCGGTCTTCACCGGCCGATCAAATGCATCGTACAGGATATACTGCCAGTTGCCTTCCTTTCTGAGTTCCCCATCCTGAAAACCCACCTGCCTGTCCAATCGGTCATACAACAGGTATTCAACAGCCTTTCCTGGAAGCTTTTTCTCCACCACCCTCCTTTTACCGTCATACCGGTACCGAAAATATTGGGCATTGGCAAGGGTAATATCTGCAGACAATTGCCAACCTTTGGCATTAAGAATCTCAACAGCTTTCGGAGGCATGACCACTCTGAGATGGCCAAAATCATCGAACACGTGGTAAGTACTAAGCCAGCCGGTGTGCCCTCCCGATTCGTCGCTGGCAGTAAGCTGGGTCTTTTTTAATAGCTCCCTTCCTTGCCGATCGGTGAAGACCAAAGTGCGCAGGTTATCTTCGTTATCGGTAATCTCCACCCACAGACTGCCCGCAGGCCATTCTCCCCTGAGTTGCGGAAGGCCCTGTTCGTTCACCTCAAACCACTTTACCCCATCCTGTACCGTATTGGCTCTTCGGCTAAACTTTAATTCCTTCCCAGTACCCATCTTCCAGTCCTTTCCGGGAGCTGCTTTCTTAGCCATTCTATTCAAGGGTGAGGATTCAAATGCAGTTTCCTGATAGCCGAAAGGGTCTCCAAAGGTCTTCCGGTAATAATCCCTCTGCTGGTCGAATGCATTTTCCCTAAAAAGCCCCGATTGCTGGCCCTCAGCGGGGAACGGAAGTAATTCCAGTGCCTGCCTGCCCAGCTCATCATAAGCCAGGGGAATTACGAGATCCTGGCCAATTGAGTTAGCCTGAACCTTTACCAGTTGTTCGACCCTGCCAATACCGTCAAAATAGGTATTGGACTGATAGGCCGATTCCCCTGCACTTTCCAATAAATCGGCCACGGACCTTATGGGCTTTCTAGCCTGATAAGTGCTGATCCGGTTCCGGTTTTCGGGGAGCACATTTACCCGAATCGGCACTTTGCCGGTCATACAACCTGTCGCCTTGTCCTGGTAAGCCAGGTAATAGATTTTGCTGCTGGTCAGTAGGGGAGTGAGAAACTTCCTGCTAGCTGAAAGTTGGCTTATCTGGTCTGAATCAAACCAACGATAGGCAAAGCCATCAGGAGCTGGATTGGCTTCCAACCTGGCCCTGCCTTTTCGGATCAGGGTAACCTCCGGGGCTGAGGGGCTGATCTGAGGACAAATACTCCGGCCTTTGACCGTTACGGTCTTGCTGTCATAAAAATAACTGCCGAATTCACTGTAACCATAAAAAACTTCATGGTCTCCCGCATTTTCGAAGGTCAACCGGAGACCGGAAATATCGGAATGTACAGACTGTCCGCCGCTATGCATCCAATTATAACTGCCATTTACCGGACCATTCAATCGGTACCCTTCGGTATGAAAGTTCACCGTAAAGACAGCCTCCTCACCGATTTCTACTGAAGCAGGACCGGAAATTTTAACAGCAGTTACGTTCACCTGCGCAAAAAGGGAACCGATCGAAAAAGAAAGGAAAACGTTAAAAAGTATTTTCATGGCACTTCTCTTTTGAGGTAAAGGGTATGCAATACATTTTCTGTTTTTTCACCGGAAATCAACTTTAAGATCTCCTTCTGAAATGAAACCGCATATTTTTTATCCTGCCCGCTCTCAAGCGACAGGCTCAAATTATCCGGAAACTTAAATTCCCAGGTTCCTCCAAGTACATGGGATTTGCCACCCAAAAGCCAATAGGCTTCAAATCTACCATCAGCATAAAAAATATATTTTCTTGTTTCCAGCGATTTCAGGAACATCTCCTGAACAGGTCCGGGCATTGCAGTAAATTTGCTGTCCGGATCTTTTTGAAGCTCCCGCACTTGCCGGTCAAGGTCAAGCTCCCACACACCTGTCAGATCTGCCATTTCCTGAGCAAGACCAAACACCGGAGACAGGTAAATAATCAATAAGCATATCGATTTCATAGGCTCCTCAGGGTATGATGTAAGCATATTCATAAATTTCTGTCAGAAAACCATCCTGATCCCGCACAGACGCCAGTCTCCCATATGCGTCATATTCATAGTATTTGGCGGCATTCCTGATGTCCATTACGCTGGTCAGGCCTCTTAAAGGAGCATGGGTAAAAGTGGTCATCTGCGCATCGACCGGATGAAGTCTGAGTTCATCAATATAGATCCTATCGCCTATTATCGAAATATCGGGTCGGGTCACTGTTCTTTCTATCAGCGTCCATTGGCTGTCCAGGATTTCTGTCTGCCCCATAAATGACCAGGTTTGGACCCCTGAAGCGACTTTCGCCCAAAAACTCAATTTATACACCTTGTTCTCAGCTGCACCGTCTGCTGTAGCAGACACCGGTCCTTTAGACAACAAATAGGCCTTTTTACCAGCCTTGGCAGTACCGGCCTCCGGTACCAGGCCATCCCCGGTATAGCTCCATCCTCCCTTTTCCTTGCCCTCAAAGGAGGAAAATGCAACCTGTGGCCATGCCGCATTCTCTGCTATTGCCACAGGTAAAGCGGCTGCATATCCATATAGAAAGCTGATGGGACGACCTGCTGTTCTGGTCATTTGAACCAGATTTCCGGATTGATCGTATTGGTCCAAACTCAATCCGGGCCGGTAGTGCTCGTCGATGACTAATTTTCCGGAGGTATCAAACTCAGCCGGTGAATAGCTACCCAAATCCAAAAGGCTGGCAGTTTCCAGAGAATAGATAAGACTTTTTTTGTATTTGTCCGAACCGGGGTAAATTTCCTTGTAAGTATTGATCTGTCCGGAGACTACCCGCTCACGTTCCTGATCTCCATCTATGACAACCGTATAGGTTTCGATGGGAACCTGCAATCTATTCTGCTGGTAAATCTGATGGCAAATAAAAGCCTCGCCAGTTGAATTTTTGCCTCCATTTCGAAAATCGGTGACGTACCGATTTACCTGAATGGTTGAAAGTGAGCTGCCCACGACCCAGCTCTTTTCTTTGGTTACCTGCAAAAATTCGGGATCGTATTCTATTTCGGTAAGGCGGGTAAAATTCTTTTGTCCCGGAGAAAACAAGCTTTCCTCGATTCTGGTCTGCCGGTATATACCGGTGCTTTGCAGTTGTGTGCTAACAATGTATTCATAGGCGTCATAAATCACCTGATTTTCCCTGCACATCTCGAAATAAGGGTATCCCATACTGCCATTTTGATGGACAAATTGAAAAACACCTTGGCCTACCGCTTGCTCATCTTCCCTGTAATTTTTATACTGGATGGAAGTTTGGGCCAAAACCTCATCATTGTTGTCGTAAACAGTTTTGCGCGTCAATTTACCTCTTGCCCAGGCCATGGAATTGATAAACGGCTTGGTGGAAGTACCAAACGGATATCCAATTACTCTATCCGGAATGTGCAACTTATCATCAAACTCGTAAACCGTTCTTCCATTGTTACCCTCTCCGCTTTCATATTCGGTTACAACGGGGTAAACAACAGGGCATTCTTCATAGCCTCTACCCGTCACGGCACTAGAATAATAAACCCTGCTTCTATAGCGCAGGGAGGATGTTTGCGTTCCTATTTTGAAATACCTGGTATATGAATAAAGAAAATCGTCCAAAATAAAATTCCTGAATCCTGCTCCGGGGCCATTACCTCCATAAACATAGTTTTTGACCAGGGTGTCGGATCCGGTATTTCTCCTGATTCTTTTTATCCTGAGTCCTCCGGCAAAGTAGGTCTTATCCAGAATCTGGTATTGGTGCGGCTCAAACTCAAATTCGGAATAGCCGCCTGTAGGATAGGTAATTCTTTTAAGGACACCCTCTTTCAAATAGGTGGTATCGGTATTTCTGTCCGCTGTTCCAAAAGGAATGGTAAACCCCGTAGTCAGATCCACCTCGGTTGGGGGGATAAGGTCAGCGTTGGGCTTGTTATTGAAATAACCAAAATTATCAATCCTATAGCTGTTATTGGGCTTATCCCAGGAAAAGTAATTTGTAAAATAATCAAATGTATGACTGCCAATCATTGTATTTACCCCATCTTTTATCCGAATTGCATCCAGCTTCAACCTGTAATTTTTGCTGAGCCTGCGGTCCTGGAAATATTGATCCAGGTCAAATTCGTATTGTTTAATCAATTGATAATTTTCACCGGTCCTTTCGTAAACTTCAATTCGGTCCAGGTGATTGAGCCCGGGCTGGTCCAGTCTTTTAGAGCCCAAAACAAATTTAACCATGCCCGTTTTGAATCTGATTTCGGACAGCCCCAGCTGGGTAGATGAAGTACTGGTGTATAGGGTAGCAATATTGGTATCCATTTGGGGGCAATCCAATTCATTGTTGGGCAAAAAACTACAGTCATCCAACAATGTCATGCTATTGCTGACAGCCTGCTGATAGGATTTGCCCACATTCTGGTAGGAGAAAGAGATGAAATCGTCCGTGTCCGGAGCCCTCATTTCCATCAGATACCAGGTGGCCACATGTCCTTCCGTCCCTCCGCTGGTAATGTATTCCGTTGCCTGGTCATCGTTGCTGCTTTTGCCAAAAAGATAAATGATACCATTTTCATCTACAATCTCAAACTCGTCCAGATTCTGGCTGTGGGATACTCGCAATGGTACATTTGGAAATAAAAAGGGTTCTGCCCCGGTCTGTCTGAGGTAGAACTTTCCGCTTTTTCCGGGAAGCTGATACGAAAAGAGATCGGCTTCGCGATCGATAATAGCTACTGACAGCCTTTTGTATTCGTAGTTATTGCAATCCGGGGCACTGGCGATTGAGTAATCATTGGCGTTTCGGAGAAAACTGTTTTCATCCGGTTTGTTGTGAACATTGCGCGAGATAAAACCTCCTCCCAACAATGACCAACCCAACCCTACCCAACTGGCCTGGTCTGTATATTTGATTCCTGAAGCATGATAACTCAAGCGTATGGGTACTTTCAAGGGCCCACTTGTGATTTCAAAAATGGATATGGATATATCCGGCAGACCGGTATAAAGGTTGACCGGGTAATTACCGAATTTCTCCATAGCGGCAACGTTAGGAGTCTTTTGCCGGAATTTTGGGTTTAGCTGGCGCATGAGCTCTACAGGCCCCTGCGCCCGGAGCTGACAGCAGACGGAGACACAAAAAATCACCATCGCCCATGAACGAATACGCATAGTTGATCGATTTAAGTGAAAGGATAAATTGGTCAATGCATGCCAACGACCCGCCTGCATGCAATACCTGAAACAGGAATCGACAACCGATAAGCTATACTGAAGTATCAGTAGGATTCAGATAAAAAACTCCACCTATCGGCAACAATCCGGATGAGTTGGTTTTATCTCCGGACCTTGAATATTAAAATGATGATCTTGAATAAATTGAAAAACCTTTATGATCCGGGTTCAACCTCCGCGGATCAAAAAAGACCAGGTGCCTTTTTGGGATAGTTGGATTTCCTAATAAATGATAGGAAGACCAATTTCCGGTTATGAAATTAATAAAAAAATAGAAACCACCAAATTAATTTTAGGATTTTTAATTGACAACTTGCCGGCGAGTCTATCTGACAAATGCCACTTTGGACTTAATTTCTGTTCACAGACAAGCTAGTCCAGGTTTCAACCGGTCGATTTCATCGTCAGCCTGTTACAAAAAAATGCCAGTAAGGAATGTGAGAGAGGTAGGAATCAATTGTCCTGAGCGGCAAAAACCCTACGCAGGAGCGCAGTTGTTCTCTCAGCAGGATTTTCGCGGATTGCTTTTTCTTCTCTTGCAATCAACTCAAAGAGTCCGGAAATTGCCTTGTCTGTCACGTATGCATTCAGGTTGGGATCCAGCTTTCTGGAAGTGGTGGGCAGGCTGTTGTAACCGTTGACCAGGTCTCCATAGTATCGCGTAGCACCCACCTGATCCAGCGCCTCCTGTACATGTGGGGCAAATAAGACTTTTAATTTGTCTGTAGAGGTACGCTGTAAATACTGGGTAGCAGCATCCTCATCTCCCTTCAATATATCCCAGGCATCCTGCACCGTGAGTTGGCGGATCGCATCAATAAAAATGGGCTTAGCCTCTCTGGCTGCATTCTCAGCCCCCCTGTTGATGGTGAGAATGACCCGATCAACCTCAGAACCCAATCCAATGCGCCTCAATGTGCCCTCAACGCGCTGCACATCGGCGGGAAGAGCTATGCGGATCAGATCATTTTTGAAAAAACCATCTTCTTTTGCTGCCAGATCCGCACCTGTGGAAATACCTTTAATGAGGGCTTCCTTCAGTCCGTTACTCACGTCCTGCTCCGTCAGGGTCGCCTCCGTTGCTCCCTGAATAAAGCGGTTGACCTCCGCTGCGGTGCAGCTTGTGAGTAATCCAAATAGTAAAAAATAATATAAAATCTTCATGTCTTGTTTCTTTTGATTCCCATTTCTTTTATCTGTAGCAAAATCTGATGCCTTTGAAATGCACCAAAGGCTGTACCAAATATCCCCAACTGTTACCTGTTGACAACATTCGGCCTGATCGTAAAATTCAGGTTTTCTGGTTTAAAAACGATCAGCTATAGAAAACTGCCTTACCGCCTGCCCTATTCGGCGTACCGTACAGGTGTTCGTTTCAAAAGGTGTAAAACCTTTTTATCTTATTTTTTTCTATCTTTCCGGTATTGATTTTGGAGATAAATGAATTGTGCGACCAAAATTAATTTAAGCATAACCGCTTAACCGAAGCGATTGACAGAAAGGCACCCTTGGGCTTTTATTCTGAAATCTGCCGGAAAAGTGGCCTTCGGGCAAAAGTATACAACTGCTAAATCATTGCTATGCAACTTTCCTTTCAACACCTGTTTTTCACCCTGGCCTTTGCTGCCTTGCTCATTGCTATTATGGTAGTGGCAAAGTCTATACTCATACCTTTAGGACTTGCCCTATTGCTGGCTTTCATCCTGCACCCGCTGCACAAGTGGTTAAAAACGAAGCGATTTGGAAACATTGGAGCCGCCATTACCGTGTTGCTGTCATTTTTTCTGATACTCGCAGGAGTTTTGACTTTTTTCTCGGCTGAAATCATTGCTCTATCCGATCAATTGACTGATTTTGGAGATAAACTGATGTCCATTTTCACCGATACGGTGGTATACGTAAACGAAAACATGAGCTTTTTGGGAAACTTCGATAAAGACCAGTTGCTGGAAGACGGAAAGGCCTGGATCAAAGAAGGAGCAGCCGGACTTTTGGGGAAAACCTTCAGCAGCACCGCCAGTATCCTTACCGGACTCTTTACCATGATCATCTATACCTTTCTCTTCCTGATCTATAAAGAAGGTCTGGTGAGTGCCTTTATGCGGTTTGCGCCGGCGGAAAAAGAAAACCAATACCTAAAGATGCTTCAGAAAATCCAGAAGGTAGGACAAAAATATCTTTCAGGCATGCTTACATTGATTCTGATCCTGGGTCTGGCCAATAGCACAGGTTTGTGGATCATCGGTTTGGACAGCCCTTTTCTGTTTGGCTTTCTGGCGGCTTCACTTTCCATTATTCCGTATATCGGTACCACCCTCGGCGCCGGTATTCCGGTCCTTTACGCCTTCATGTCAAAAGATGAACTCTGGGTACCACTTGCTGTAGCCGGTATGTTTTGGCTTGTTCAGGTGATCGAAAGCAACTTCCTAAGCCCCAAGGTAGTGGGGAGCAGTGTAAATGTGAACGCATTTGCAGCGATCCTTAGCCTGATCATCGGTGCCTCCGTCTGGGGTGTTGCCGGTATGGTGTTGTTTCTGCCCTTTGCAGCGATGCTAAAAGTGGTTTGCGAAAACTATATCCCCCTGCAGCCCCTCGCGCTCCTGATCGGAGATGACCACTTCAATAAAGATGAAGGAGAAAATAAGGGTTCAGAACTCCTTGATAAAATAAAAAAGAAAATCACCAGATAGCACAGCTAAAAGAATAGCCCCGGGTATACGGTTAGGTCCCTGAACCTTTTTCTTTGGGGTCAAAAACCATGTAGACGCTACCGCCATCGCGAGCGCAGGGAAGCGATCTGATTCGAAGCGAATACATCACGTCCAGACATTATGTTGCGGTCAGCAATTTGCTCTGGTACCCGTTCAGACTGTCAAAAATCAGCTCCTGCAGAAAGGAGTTTACAGTATGGCTAAAGCTTCTTTTAATGCTACTCGTAATTCGAACACATTCAAAAAAGGGCTTGCCGATTAGTGCAAGCCCTTTTTCCTGAATAATGTTTCCTCCCACTTATTTTTGCTCAGAAAGGTAGGTGATCAGCGAAGCAAACTCTTCATATGACAAGGCATTGGCCAGCCCAGCCGGCATCATGGAATTTTCCATTTCTTCCCGGTCCTTGATATTATCAGCAGAAAGCGTAAATGCCTGGCCTGCTATATTTCGGATCACCAGACGATCCGCGCTTTCTTCTGTAACAAATCCAACATAAGTCTTGTCATCTTTCGTATTGATCATCACTGTGGCGAATCCCTGAGAAATAGAGGCGTCCGGTTTTAAAATGGATTCGGCAATCTGCTCCCGGGTCATAATACTGCCGATCTGCCCCATAAAAGGCCCTTTCATTTGTTCCCCTTTTTCTATACTGTGACACGCTTTGCATCCTTGCTGCTCGAAAATGGCTTTCCCTTTTACGGCCTCACCCTTTATCTCCTGCATGGCCAACAAAATATCCTCGATGGATGACTCTCCGATCTGACCTTTTTGGTTTTTGATCTTTTCCAAATCTACCTCAGGTTCTTCCAGAACTTCTGTTACCGTATAATCCCCACCAAATTCGGTTATTCCCATTCGATTCTTCTGGTTCAACATGGCAATAAAATCCTTGTCATTCTGAGTACCATTGTCCCAAAGTTGTTGAAACAATTCCTTAATTCTGGGAGATGCAGACCAAAGCACCGATTTGTAATAGGGACCATGGGTGTCGGGCCGTGTACCCCACCACCAGGAACCATCATACGGAGCCTCTTTGGTGTATAGCCTGGCCAATACCGTAAGGATACCATTTTTCAATTCCATATCCTCAGTACCAGCACCATTGTACCTGGCGATCAGCCCCTCCACTGCTTCCTTCGTATGCATGTACCGCAATGCCCAGAGGGCAAGATCTGAGTTTCCTGAGCCCACTTCCTCAATAATTTCCTGATCTGCACCCAATTGAACCAGTGCCCTGACAGCGAGGTGAGGTATAATAATTTCTGCGTTGGGACGGGCATGAGGGCCTTCCTCACCGAATGCCGGCGCCTGAAAAGAATCAGGCACTTCGATCTCCATTAGGTGGGAAACGGCAGCTACATCTCCGATCCTGCCCAACGCGATAATCGCAGCGGCCCTCACCCTGGGGTCGGCATCAGCCAAAGCTTCAACGAAAGGCTCGATGGACAATTCGTTTAAATATGCCTTTCTATCAGTAACTGCCCTGATGGCGTATTCTTTCATGGCAGGATCGTCCAATAAGCCCATCATATCGTCAAGCCCTGACACTCCATTGATCTGTGAGAATGCATACATGGCTGCCACCCGGGCATAATCGGGGGCCTGTCCGTCGCTGGCGATTTCCCAGGCTTCTGAAGCGGCCTCATCGGTGCCCCGCCTCACCAGCTCCTGCTGGGCATACAGCCGCACCGTAGCACTGCCTTCAGTAAGCAGCTCAGCGAGATCATCTTCATCGGCAGAAACAAGATCAGGCATCTCACTAAACTCGAGTACCTTGGGCACCACCCGCACGACAAACCCTTTCTCATCATTTCCTGAGTAACCTGCACCATCCCAGGCTGCCATAAACATCCTTCCAGAGCCATCAATGTCCAGATCAGTGATCTGTGGCAATTTAAAGAATTCTTCTTCCTCCTGGGTGTAGGACGGTCCGTCTGCCGTCACCCTGTGTATATACAGTTGGTTTCTTCCCCAATCGGCCATCATGGGCACATTATTGTAGGCCTCGGGCCAGCGCTCGTCGTCCATAAATAGTGCGCCGGTACCGGATCCACCTCCTACGTCCACAAGTGCCGGAATGATCTCTTCGGTAAAATGTTTGAACAAGACCGGATAACCGTACTCTCCGGTCTGGATCTGATGGATAAACCTGATATTCCAACCTCCTCCGTCATTGGTGTTGCCCCTGGTAAACATGTTCATGTAGGGGTCAATCGCCACATCGTAAATATTTCTCAGACCATGGGTATACACTTCCATCTCGGTACCGTCGGGGCGAACACGCAGTATTCCGCCTCCAAGCATGGTCATTTCATTACCCTCGCGGTCTACCGCCCCATGAAATCCAAAATCACCTACGGCAATATAAATCCAGCCATCTATACCCAGGCGAATGCCATTTGTGGCATGGTCTGTTCCCCTTCCCTGCAAAAATTTTGGTGAACTAATGTGCTGAATCAATGGCTTTGAGGGACCATCAGCCACACCATCTTTATCCTTGTCTTCAAAAACCACCAGATCCATACCAGTGGCCAGACTATCTTCCATGGAAAAGACAGTATGCAACACAAATAGCTTATCCCCCAGTGGAATGATCCCCCGGGGATTGTCTACTTCTGCAAAAACGGTGTTTTCATCGGCAACACCGTCGTTATTCACATCCAGCAGCTTGACTATTCTTCCTTTCCCTGGGGTTTTACCGAGAGAGCCGATAGCATCCACCCCTACATATACTTCCCCATAAGGTGACACCGCGAGGCAGGCCGGGCTGGGGGTCAGTTCCGGTCCGGAAAAAGCCTGGACTGCCAACTCCTCCGGCCAGCCCAGCGTCTGGCTTAGAGAGTCCAGGGATGATGAAGTTGTGCTTTCAATGACCTCAACTTTTCGTTCCGGCTTACAAGCCAGTATTATAGAGATCATGCATGCGAGTATAAGGGGCCTTATCATAAATTATTGATTTTTTGCGCGCGAAAATTATAGAAAAAGGAAAGCCCATCCAACAAATGGATGGGCTTTGTGTCAAATTTACGCTTAAAATTCCATAGCTGGTCCGGAAGGATCGCTGGCAATGATTATAAATGTAATCCACACTCCGTTTTGGGACTGTTGTTCCACCTGCCGCTGCGGTCTTCTCCCGGTACGGTGCAGTGTTTACATCCGATGGAATGGTAGCCAAATGCAATCAGGGGATGAAAGGGCAGCTGATGTTCTTCTATATATTGGTCCCGCTCCTGTTCTGTCACATCCAGTAAAGGGTAAAATTTCAAAATTCCGCCGCGCTCCTCAAAAATATCCAGACTGGCACGGTGGTCACTTTGCCATCGCATCAGACCCGATACCCAAACAGAAAATTTGCTCTTGATGAGCTCCAGGGGCTTTACTTTATTGATAGAACAGCAGAGTTCCGGATCTGTTTTCCAGGTCTGATTGGTACTTGTATACTCATGATCCTCCTTTCCCGCACTCACAGAGGCCACATTCAAGCCATACAACTCGGTAAGCTTTTTCTTGTATTCGAGGGTTTCGGGAAAGTGGTATCCCGTATCGATGAAATAAATTTTTTGCTTGGGGTTGCATTTGGAGAAGACACTTAGCAGCAATGCCGAAGTGGCGGCAAATGAACTCGTCAACATCACCTCACGCTCTTCAAAGTCCTCGTACAATTGTCGTACCCTCTCCTCCACGCTCAGGTCGTGGTACCTGTCATTCAATTCCTTTATTTCTTCTTTTGAATATATTTTTTTTGAAACCAATGACTCCTGCATGCTATTGTTCTTTTATTCTATAAAACCTACCGATTTGGTTGGGTAATAAATTTTCGTAAAAATAAGCATAAAAATTTAAAAACCAATAGCCACATTTCTTAATCTATATACCATTGATATTCAGGATACTGCAACTGAAAAATTTTCTTTACCCAGCCATACCCAGAAAGAGATCAGCAGTCCAACCAATGAGATCAGTGCAAAAGATCCCTGTAGTCCTACCCATTCGGCTATAAACCCAATCATGGGAGGCCCCAGCAGAAACCCGAAAAAAGAAATGGTGGATACCATGGCCAGGGCGATGCCCGGCGAATAGCTGGAAGCATTTCCTGCAAGGCTATAGGTCAGGGGCACCACAGCTGCTGTCCCAAAACCTACCATCAGAAAACCCGGTATCACTGTCCAAATATTGGGAAGCAAGACCGCCAACATCAGACCGGCAAAAACCGCCATTCCAGAAAACTGTAACACCAATATTTTGCCAAACCTGTTGGCCAGCTTATCAGCAGCAAACCTGCCCATGGCCATTGCCCCCATATAGGCCACGTATCCAGTCGGAATCAGGCCCGATGGGGCCTGAACCACTTTGGCCATGTATACTCCGGACCAATCAAACATGCAGCCCTCGCACATCATGCCACAAAATCCTACCATCCCCAACTGGATGATCACCTTGTCTGGTTTCTTCCAGTGAAACCCGCCCCCAGCTGTTTCTCTGTTTTCAGGCTCAGAAACTATTCCCTTTTGAAAATACCCAATCAGTAGGGTTCCTATCAACAAAACCAATAAATAATGCTCTCCCGGAGAAAATTCAAAATACACCATTATGGCGCCTATACCTGCACCAAAAAACCCGGCCAGGCTCCACAATCCGTGAAATGAACTCAGGATGTTCCGTCCATAGTCCTTTTCTATCCCCAGGGCCTGGGTATTCAATGAAATGTTCATCATGTTGCCCATTACTCCAAAAATAAAAACCATTGTTGCCAAAACCAGCGCGGCCGGCGACAACCCGATGGCCAATAGTGCGAGCACATAAAAAGACATACCAATCAGCACCACCACCTTACTGCCAAACCTAAAGACCGCCCAGGCGGCCATCGGCAGGGCCAGGAGAGAGCCCAACGGCATCCCCAGCAATATCGATCCCAATTGTCCCTCACTGAGCTCAAACCGCTCCTGAAAATCAGGAATGCGGGACGCCCAGGAAGAAAAACACAATCCCGTAAGAAAAAAGAAGACTCCGGCTGAAAGTCTCCTCATTTTTAATGTTGCCATATTATGTGGTACAAGTAACAAAGGTAAGGGAGAAATGACTAGGATTTTCAATACTTCCGTCTCCTTTTTGGTAAAAGACTGCAAACTTTTTCTGGAACAAACAGTTTGTTAGGATGAGAACAAAATTTTCGGTATGCGACACAGCGTTGATCCTTTATCAATAATTTGCTGATCAGGCTCTTCACACAAACAATCATGACCTATGGAATTTGTAATTGCCGGTACCACCGTAGCGTTGGCTATATTATTGATCAGGATCATCATCAAGCGTGTGTTTGATTGAAATCAACCAAAATACCTGTATATTCAGTTTTGCTTTGCTAAATTTACCGGTGCTCCCACCGGGCAAATCAGGTACCAGTATTTCCAGATATGCAAACCGAAAATGAAATTGTATCCATCACCTTTTTTGAATATCCCAAAAGAAATCGCTGGTGGGCTTTTAACCAGATGCAACTGGCCATTGCACCCCTAAAAAAAGCCAGGGGAGTAAAGTTTTTTAAACTCATGGGCACGGGAGGCGGCTCCGGTTTTTCTCTCAAACCCGATTTGAAGACCTATGCTTTGCTGATGGTTTGGGAAAACCAGGACTTTGCAAAAAACTTTACCACTTCGGATGCCTACCTGCGGTTTAATCAACAGTGTAAAAGCAATTTTACCTATTGGATGCAGTGCATCCAATCTCATGGCACCTGGCATAGTCAGCAACCTTTTTCCCCTATGGATAAAAAAGCTACTGGTCCGGTCATGGTCATTACCAGGGCCCGTCTGAAGTGGAGCAAGGTATTGCGATTTTTGACCCAGGTGCCGGCAGGCAGCAGAGCTGCCGCAGGAGCAGAAGGTTTGATCTATACCAAAGGCATCGGCGAATGGCCAGCGATCGAACAGGCCACCTTCAGCTATTGGAAAAACCAGCAGTTCATGGAAAATTTTGCCTACCAGTCTGCCCATCGCGACATCGTCCGCAAGGTCAAAAAGGAGCACTGGTACCAGGAAGAGTTATTTGCCCGCTTTGTACCGGTATCCTTGGATCAATCGCAAGCTGCCTCCCCACGGTCATGACGCAGCGCTTTAAAAAAACAAGATTGGCTCCCACCCCCAGTGGATACCTGCATATCGGCAATGTGATCTCCTTTCTGATCACCTGCAGCCTGGCCAGACACCACGGGGCTAAAGTCCTGCTTAGAATTGATGACCTGGACTCAGATCGAGTAAGGCCAGAATACCTGCAGGATATCTTTGATACACTGGAATTTTTGGAGATCCCCTACGATGAAGGCCCCCGCTCTCAGGCAGAGCTTAAACATCATTTTTCCCAAGGACTCCGGATGGATCTTTATAAAAATGTCCTTGAAATTTTGAGGGAAAAAAACCTGGTTTTTGCCTGTGAATGCTCTAGAAAAAAAATCCGCCAACATCATCCGAAGGGCTGGTATAACGGTGCATGCATTAATCGTGGTTTATCTTTGAACGGAGCAAACACCTGTTGGAGACTCTATACGGGGCATTCCCTGCCCCGGCAAATCAAGCAATATCCCGATTCCATAAAAAGCTGCCATTTGCCGGAAGCGATGAATCATTTTATTGTCAGAAAAAAAGACGGTGATCCGGCCTATCAACTCAGCTCTCTGGCAGACGACATCCATTTTGGTGTTGACCTGATCGTCAGAGGAGAGGACCTCTGGGAATCCACCTGCGCACAGATTTATCTATCGGCCTGCCTCGAAACGAATCCCCTGTCGAAGGTTACTTTTTTTCACCACCCATTGGTCACTGCAGGGAAGCAGAAACTTTCCAAATCATCCGGTGCACTCGCCATTAAAACAATGAGACAAAATGGCTGGAGCAAAGCAGACATCTACAGGCTGGCTGGAAAGGAGTTGCGGCTGAAAACACCTGTGCATTCGCTTGCCGACTTTGAAGCAGCATTCATCACAGATGCAGCCACCGGACTTTTTAATCGTCATAGTCCGGAATAGTCAGCAGATCGCCACCCTTGAGCGCAGATTGATGAGCAATAATGCCTGGCACCGTATAGGCAAGCGCCTCATAAATATCCACCTCCGCCCTTCTTTCCTCAAGTATGGAACTAATAAACTCATGCGTAATAAAGGTGTGAGATCCATCATGGCCGCTATTGTGCCGCATTGGTTCGGGTAACATGTAAGTATTCCACCATTGGGGGAAGTCATAGGCTTCTACCCTATTGCGGGTGTGCTCAAAACCGGCATCATCCAGCCCCAGTTGATCTGCGGCGGTAACCATTGTAGCCAGGTCGGCATGGCCGGTGGGTAGGTAGAGACTCATCTTTTCGCCCCTCCACTCTCCCCTTTCTGCATTTCTCAAGGCCCCCTTCCAGTTTACTTCGACCCTAAACGGATGATTTCTATTGGTTTGAAAAAAAGCCGTTTCATTCCAGAAGGGATTCTGATAAGGGTTGTCCCGCAACAAGCCCTCGCCATCTCCCCAGCCGACACAACTTACCTGCTTTAATCTTTCGCCGGTAACACTGATCAATAAAGCTGTACAATGGGTAGGGTAGTGCATGGGAGGTAATCCATGCCTCCAGGTCGGAGCTCCATTTTCAAACCAAAGTACCTCCAGTCCCGGATGGTTGTATTCCGCTGCTGCGCTGAAAATTTCGCCAAACTTACCCTCCTGGTAGAATTTCCTGGCAGAAATTGTCCCCTGCATGTAGGTGCTGGTCTCTGCCATCATATAGTTTTTGCCGGATGCCAGTACTGCTTCCTTCACCTGCTCACATTCTTCCACAGTCATTGCCAGTGGCACGGCACAAAGTACATGTTTGCCTGCTTTGAGGCTGGCAATGGTATGTGTGGCATGATCCGGAGCGGGTGTTGCCAGAAAAACAGCATCAACCTTTGGGTCTCCCAAAAGCTGCTCCAGAGAGGGGTAACTTTTCCGACAGGCGTAGGTTTCCATCAAATGATCCCTGCGATCCTGCCGCAAGTCACTTACTGCTTCCACCCGGCAATTCGGGTGTTCGTGAAATTGGAATGTAGCACCAAACCTTCCTCCTACGATACCTATCCGCACTTTCCCTTCGGTATTAAGTTTGGTACCCCGGGAGGGAAAAGCTCCCAAACCCAAAGATCCTGCCAACAAGCCACTCTTCATGATAAAATTTCTCCTGTCCAATTTCATGGTCTTCTATTTTTTGAGGGGTAAATGAAGATTAAAGACTTCTGAATTAAATACTGCCTTTTGTTATTCAGGACTATCTGCAACTACATGTGATTGAATAAAACACAATATTACCCAAAAAAACCGGCGATAACTGTCAAAAAAACAGTTAAAATAGTTGGTTTAATCAGGCAAATTTCTGTTTATTTAAGGCAAATTTCTTAGCAAAATTAACAATAACTGCCCCCCATCATGCCACAATTGTTTTGCCGAATGCCACTTTGGTTTTCAATGCTGTTTTTGGTCGTCAGCATATCCTGTAGCCGGGAAAATGACTCTGAAGCTATATCCGATCATCCCTTTGATCAATTGAGCGAGGAAGAAAAAAGATTGCCGGAAAATGCTTTGTTGGGTATCAAAGTCAACGAGCAAGTTCATGCCAGCCTTTTTGCCTCAGAACCCATGCTTACCAATCCTACCAATATCGACATTGATCACAAAGGCAGGGTGTGGGTATGTGAAGCCTACAATTACCGACCTTCCATCACCGGAAACGATACTAAAGCTGAAGGAGACAGAATCCTTATTTTGGAAGATACCGATGGCGATGGATCAGCAGATAAAAGCACTGTTTTTTATCAGGACCCCGAACTCAATGCTCCGTTGGGTATCTGGGTGATGGGCAATCAGGCGATTGTTTCCCAAAGCCCATACGTTTGGCTACTTACCGATACCGATGGGGATGACCAGGCAGACAAAAAAGAAGTGATATTTACAGGCGTAGGAGGAGAACAGCACGATCACGGCATGCATGCCTTTGTATTCGGCCCGGACGGAAAATTTTACTTTAACTTTGGCAATTCAGGTGGCTCGATTCAGGATCGAAATGGAGAGGTACTCAAGGACACCAATGGCAATCCCATCGTACCGGAACATTACAAGGAAGGGTTGGTCTTCAGGTGCAACCCTGATTTTTCTGAAATTGAAGTACTGGGACAGAATTTTCGCAACAACTACGAGGTGGTAGTAGATTCTTACGGTACCCTTTGGCAGTCGGATAATGATGATGACGGCAATAAGGGCGTACGTATCAACTATGTGATGGAATATGGCAACTTTGGCTACAAAGACGAAATGACCGGTGCCGGATGGAGGGCCAACAGGACCAATAAAGAGGATGAAATCCCCCAGCAACACTGGCACCTGAACGATCCCGGAGTGGTGCCCAATTTATTGCAAACAGGTGCAGGTTCGCCCACCGGGATGGTGGTCTATGAAGGCAGGGCTTTGCCGGAGATATTCTGGGACCAGATGATCCATACCGATGCCGGACCAAATGTGGTTCGGTCTTATCCGGTAGAAAAAGACGGGGCAGGCTACAAAGCTTCTATTGTAAATATTATGGAGGGAGACAAAGACCAGTGGTTCAGACCATCCGATGTCTGCGTGGCACCGGATGGCTCGTTAATGGTAGCCGACTGGTATGATCCGGGAGTTGGCGGGCATCAGGCGGGCGACCTGGACAGGGGCAGGATTTTCAGGATTACCAATGCTGCGACTCCTCATGAGCAACCCGAAATATTATTTAACACGCTCAATGGCAGTATGGAAGCATTATTAAGTCCAAATCTTTCTGCCCGCTATCAGGCATGGAAAAACATCCAAGCAATGGGAAAAGATGCCATTCCTGCTCTGGAGAAAATATTTCATGAAAATCCCAATCCACGCTTTCAGGCCAGAGCTTTTTGGGCACTTGCCAAAATGGGACCAGATGGCGAAAAATATATTCAGGAGGCAATCGGTCATGAAAATCCCGATTTGAGGATTGCGGGATTGCGGGCCGCTAGACAGGAAAAAGCAGATCTGCTCCCTTATCTCCAACAATTGGTAAGGGACAAAGAGCCCCAGGTACGTAGAGAAGCTGCGATCGCCCTGCGAAATCTGCGTATCCCCGAAGCGCCGGAACTCTGGGCCACCTTGGCTGAGCAGCATGATGGCGAAGACCGCTGGTACCTGGAGGCGCTGGGCATTGGAGCCGAGGGTCAGTGGGATAGCTTTTACAAAGCCTGGCTGGAAAAAACCGGGACTGATCCCCTGGGCAGCAAAAAGAATGAGGATATTATTTGGCGATCCAGGACTGGCCATGCCGTCAGGCATTTGGCAGAATTGGCTTCAGACCAAAATCGACCGCTCGATGATCGCCTGCGTTATTTCAGGGCTTTTGACTTTAATCCGGACAGGGAGGGCAAGTCGGCGGCACTTGTAAAAATGCTCGAAGAGGAAACCCTACGCAAGGAGAATCAGGAAGAGCGCAGCAGCATCAACAATCTGGTGCTCACCCACCTGGACCCAGCCTATTTGAATCGCTCGGACCTTGCCAGGCAGGCCCTGAGGCAGGCACTGGACGAAAGTGCCGGCACGGAAGCCTACCTGGAGCTGGTCCAAAAATTTGAGGTAAAATCAGAAAACCAGAGGTTGTTGGACATGGCTCTGGCGCACAGCGACAACAATCTGGGCAGGACGGCTGCCGGCTTGCTATTGCGGCTGGATGGGATAAACATGGTCCGGGAGGTATTGTATAGTAGCGAAGAAGAAAGGGTTTATCCCATGCTATCGGTGCTAAAAAGCATCGGTACGCAACAATCCTTACAACTGCTCGAATCCATGGCTTTCGACGAATCTCTACCGTTAAACATCCGTAAAGAAGCCACTGCAGCCATTGGAGGCAGTTATGGGGGTGAAGAGAGAATTCTGGAATTATTGAAGGCCGAGCGGCTCCCCGAAAACCTCATTCCTGCAGCGGTGACCGGAGTAAGTCGTGCATGGAGAAAAAGTGTACGGACAGAGGCGGCCAGCTATCTGGATAGCCCGGCCGGTGATGACAATCCCTTGCCTCCGATGAATGAATTGCTTGCGATGGAGGGAAGTGTAGAAAAGGGTCTGGCTGTTTTCAAAAACCAATGTGCCATTTGCCACCAGGCAGGAGACATCGGAATGGATTTTGGTCCAAAGCTGACCGAAATTGGCAGCAAACTGTCCAAAGAGGCGCAATTCATTTCGATTCTCCACCCCGACGCAGGAATTAGCTTTGGATACGAAGGTTATCTCTTACAAATGAAAGATGGGAGCACCCTGGGTGGAATCATAGCGAGCCAGACGGAGACAGACATAGCCTTAAAAATGCCTGGGGGCAATACGGTACCTGTCAAAACGGCCGACATGAAAAGCATGGAACAGATGGAAAGCTCGATGATGCCCTCGGGTCTGGAAAAGGCGATGAGTACCCAGGAGCTGGTGGACCTGGTAGCGTACCTGATGAGCTTGAAAAAATCGTCTTGAAATACAGGTTCTCTTTCATGAAAACGAGCTGGTCTTAGGCTGGCCCGCACAAGGAAAAGAACAGGAAATCAGGAAAGACATAGGAGCTAAATTGATCAAATCAAAAACACATGAAAAATTACAAGAATAACCCAAGAAGAAAAGCACTTAAGCGCATTGCAGGCACGGGCCTGGCAGGCGTGCTGGTACCTGGACTATCCAGCCGGCTTCTGGCGGCGGAGGCCCGATTGCCGGAAAACTTAAAAGGCAATGTCAATCATTCTGTATGCAGGTGGTGCTACAATGATATTGCATTTGAAGACCTTTGCAAAGCCGCAGTGGATATAGGGTTAAAATCCATCGAACTGGCCGGCCCGGAGGAATGGCCGATACTCAAAAAACATGGACTCGATTGCGCCATGCCCTGGGGAGCCGGTCTGGGCATAGAAAGGGGCTGGAATAACCCTGATCTGCATGAGGAGTTGATCGCAAGCTATGAGGAAGTGATACCAAAAGTTGCCGCTGCAGGCTACAAGCAGATTATCTGCTTTTCGGGCAACAGAAACGGCCTTGATGATGCCAAAGGCATTGAAAATTGTGTCATGGGGCTGAAAAAAGTCATGCCCACAGCAGAAAAATATGGGGTCATCATGTGTATGGAATTGTTGAACAGCAAGGTCAATCATAAGGATTACCAGGCAGACCATACGGCATGGGGCGCTGAGGTATGCAAAGCGGTAGGATCGGAAAAAATGAAGTTGCTCTACGATATCTACCACATGCAGATCATGGAAGGAGATGTCATCGCCACCATCAAAAAATACCATCCCTATATCTCTCATTACCATACCGGAGGTGTGCCTGGGAGAAACGAGATTGATGAAACCCAGGAATTGTACTATCCCGCCATCATGAAAGCCATTCTGGATACAGGATACCAGGGTTACGTGGGGCAGGAATTTATTCCTAAGCGGGAGGACAAACTGGCCTCCCTAAAACAGGGTGTAGAAATTTGTGATGTTTAAAATGCCAGACAACCTGAGTTCGACTGAATTTCGTCAAAAAACCGTCATTCCAAGGCTTAGAGAGGGATTTGAGCGGTGAAAGCCGTTGAAATCTCTGGCCAAACAAGACTGACACACTTTCCCAGCTCTTTTACCCGCAACTAAGGGGTCGCGACGATTCAATTGATCTTTATTGGAGAACTTAATTCGGGCTCAGCTTAAACGCAAAAAGGCCGCTTCTTCAGGAAGCGGCCTTTTTGCGTTTAAGCCTATGTGGTAACATGTAACGTATACGCATTAATTCATGTTAATTTTATTATCAGAAAGGACACTTTTTGAAATTTCCGGTTTGCGTCTGACAAAACGCTTCTTTTTCCGGACTTCTCCTTTTTCGGAGAGGCTGGGTGCTTTTTTACAGTTGCTTTTGATATTTTTTAAGGTCTGTTTGTCCATCCATATACCCAGGGAAACAGCCACCAGGGTCAAGACAGGAAAAAGGATATGGTCATTTAACGCGTAGCCAAAAAATACCAGACCGATAAAACCTAGCTTAACGGTGCCCAGCGTGAGGGCGACCTGATCGTGCTTGAGCCCCATTCGCAGCAAAAAATGATGCACATGGCTTTTGTCCGGTTTTAGCGGGGATTTGCCCTTCAGGCTTCTCTTGATAAAAATCCGGACAGTATCATAAATGGGCACAATCAGAAAAGCCATACCTGCAGAAAAAGGCGCATTCACCTTCAGGCCTTCCCATGGCGCCATGGTGCCGGATTTATCCACAAACAAAATGACCAGCACCACAAGTGCAAAACCCAGACTCAGTGACCCGGTATCCCCCATAAAGATTTTTGCCGGATGCCAGTTGAACGCCAGAAATGCCACTACCCCTCCTACCAGCGTAAAGGATATGAGGCTGTAGGCCGTCATGCCCAGACTAAAAAACCATATCCCCAAAATGGTCAGCGTGACCAGACTCAGCGATCCTGCCAGACCATCGGCACCGTCTATCAGGTTAAAGGAATTGGTCAAAATCAAAATCGCGAAGAAGGTGATCAGAACGCTTATCAGATAGGGGATCTCATAGATACCCATAAACCCGTACAAACCTGAGATACGGATATCTGCCATGACAATGACAAAGAAAGCGGGAATGGATTGCCCGATAAGCTTTTGAGCTGCTGTCAATTCAATGAGATCATCCCTAAGTCCTACGGAAAACATGATCCCCAGGGCGACGAGAAAATATCGGGTTTCCACAATTTGGTCAAAACTCAACCAGGCAAATAAACCGAGGAAGGTAGCAAATATGATCGCAATTCCTCCCATTGAGGGAATACTTCCCGCATGAATTTTACGCCCTCCGGGCGCTTCCATGAAATTGATCTTCTTGAGTAACATGATCAATACCGGGGTCATTAAAAAACCAAAGAAAAAAGATGTAGCCGTTGATAGAAAAATATTCATAGCAAGAAAGTTTTCACAAAAGTAAACATAATGATTTTATCCTATTAGTTTTTTTACCTGAAATTTCATGATAAGCCCAACATACTTACACATTATAGTAGCTTCTGTACCAATCTATAAACTTTTGAATACCAAATGTCACCGGTGTTGCCGGCTTGTAGCCGAGTTGATTTTCCAGGGGTTTGGTATCTGCATAAGTGGCCGGAACATCTCCGGGTTGGATGGGCATCATCTCCTTTTTGGCTTCTTTGCCCAGCGCTGCCTCAATGGCCTGGATAAAGTCCATCAAGCGAACAGGGTTGGAATTGCCAATATTGTATACGGTATAGGGCGCTTTTGATTCGCTGGCATCCCCGGTATCCGGATCCCAATCCGGATTTTCCACCGGAGGATTGTCTACTACGCGGATCACACCTTCCACGATATCATCTACATAGGTGAAATCCCTTTGCATCTCCCCGTAATTAAATACCTTAATGGGTTGGTTGTCCAATATGGCTTTTGTAAACAGAAATAGTGCCATATCTGGTCTGCCCCATGGTCCATATACCGTAAAAAATCTTAGACCTGTAGTGGGCAAGCCAAAAAGATGACTATAGGTATGTGCCATCAATTCATTTGACTTCTTGGAAGCGGCATACAAGGATACCGGATGGTCCACATTCTGGCTGGTAGAAAAAGGCATTTGGGTATTGGTGCCATACACCGAGCTGGAAGAGGCGTATGCCAAATGTTTGATCTCAAAATGGCGGCAAGCCTCCAGAATATTCAGAAAACCTACAATATTGGCTTGAATATAAGCGTCCGGATTGGTCAGGGAATAGCGCACGCCAGCCTGGGCAGCGAGGTTGACGACCTTGTCAATCTTATGCTTCTTAAAAACTTTAAATAGAGCCTCTTTATCCTCCAACTGCAATTGAATAAAGCGGTAATGGGGATGTTTGGAGCTATTTACCTCCTTTCCGTATTCGATGGCTGCCGGATCTATGCCGGTTAATTTCAGCCGGTCGTATTTTAACCGGACATCATAATAATCGTTGATACTATCCAGTCCTATGACTTCATCACCTCTTTCCAGAAGTTTATGAGCCAGATGCATGCCAATAAAACCTGCTGTGCCTGTTACCAGTATTTTCATTTTTAATTATTTGATGACCACTTTTTAATCAATGTGTAAACTAACTAATTGTTACTGAAATTCCATAGATAAACCAGATGGAGATTTCCATGAAAGGACAACAAATGTTTTCCAGCTGGAAATTCAGGGGTGCTGTTGCCGGCACTTTGCCATTGATAATTTTTCCCATTTACCAATTGGAGCTTTGAACCCAGCAACACATTGTCCCATCTTCTATTAAATATAATTCCGGCGCTCAGGTCCACCCAGGGTTGAACTTCTTGCTGTTGACCGAACGCCCTGTAATAAAAGTCCTGATGGTTGGCGATCCGCTCCACTATTATCCCCAACTTGTCGAATTCTTCAACAACCGAAAATTCAAGGGTTTGGCTGTTGCTGCCAGTACCTATCCCCGTGCCCAAAGATTGCCCTCTATTTACAAATCCTCTTACCTGATAGTGTGTGGCCCAGGATGTTCTACCTCCTAAACCTTCATAGCGGATATATCGATTTACGGATTCCTGATGTTGGGTTACTTCCCCCCTAATTTGGAAAAACTTATTTTCTTTGGTTAATGAAAAAAGCTTTTGAAAGCCCATCAAATAGGCCCTTGCATGCTCCGGATTCATCACTGCCTCCCTCCAATCATAAGAGTGATCCCTTCTCCCATATTCCGCATATACCTCAGCATTGGCAGCCTTATTTACCAAACGAAAAAATATTACAGCTTGTTGATCCCTTGCTTCATTGTCAAAGGTCAGGGTATTCCCATCTTCAAAAAAGTTCTTCTTTTGAAAAGCATCAAAAATAGGAAAATAGTCCCTGAATTTGTCACCCCTATTTTCATTATACTGCTGAAACGTTCTTAAAAAGCCCAGAAAAAAGCCAGGGACCCACTTTGGTTGATAGCTTATCATGAAGCCGTTCAAATACCTCCAATCCCCTTCAAAAGGGAGAAAATACCTGTCATTCAATTGAGGGATTTGTGAAGCTTCCCGTCCAGAATTTTCTAACCTTCCCACCAATACCTGCCCTTCAAAATTACCAATAGGAGTTTTTGCCGGCTTGATGGTATTTAGTGTCAAATAGGGAAAACTTTCTGCATTATTTGAAAAAGTGAGTGAGCTCCATTGTCCCGGACCCCACCAAACAGAACGTGAAGATACGCCGATTTCAAATGCTCCAAAACTTGCTGTAAAACTTGACTGGCCCCACCAAAACCTGTTATACCCTCCATCCGAAAAGGTTTCCGGAGTATCATCATTGTTCCAATAGTGAAACCGGGCCCTTTTTACGGCCGGTGAAAAACTTTCAGGAAATCCCTTAAAAGGCTTATCCTGGGAAAAAACAAATTCTGGTTGTAGCTGGAAGTTTAAAAATCCCAACCTGGCAAAAATCCCCCCGCTCAGGTATTGCTGAAATCCGCGCCCAGGGGGAATACCAAAATCTCCCCAACCATAGGGCCTCTGCCCGTTAAAGATCTGATTACTGACTAATGGAAGGATGGAAAATTCAGAATGGCTTCTTTTAGATTCGGACTTGTTCTTTGATCCAATTTCAGCCGTAATCTGGGGACGAATGGAAAGAACTTCTTTTTCCGCCGTTTCTTCAGAATCGATCACCTGCTGCCTTCTGGAAAACTCCTCTAAAATAGCAGTGCCCGGTGCCAGAACCTGTGAAAAAGCATTTATATGAAAAAGGAGAAAAATGAAGGTAAAAACCCACCATTTTCTAAAATTTATCACCAACATACTACCGTAAAAAATATCAATTAAAGTAAAAAGGAACAGCCTAATTTCCGCTGACGCTAAATCTGAGGATTTCCCCTGTTTTATCAAAATCATGTTTTTCAAAGGGCAATAAATCAATTCCTTTAATTTGTTGCAGGGCATTGAAAAGTTCATCAAAATCAATGACCGTCAAGGCATACCCATTATTCCCCATAAAGGCTGCGATATCCAATTGGTGGTTATCTGTTCTTTCGGTATTGGGCACAATGATGATCCTCTTCCTCAATTCCAAAAGTTTGTAAATGGTCCCTGCCCCGGCATGACAAATTATCACATCACTACTTTGGTAGTATTGATCTATTTTTTCAGAAAATGAGAAAAATGGATGATTTACTGGCTTATATGCGCCATCAGCAATCTGGAAAGTGAAAGCCATATCCGAAGGTAAAACCAGCTCATCGAGGTACTTTATCAAAGAATCAAATCTGGTTGTACCCACTGTTACCAATATCTTCATAATAAACCCGAGTAAATTGCTTTTGGATAAAACTTTTCCAGGGATCTGTTTTGTATATAAAACCTGTCCGCCAGGCGATACATGACTTTTCCGGCATAGGATTGGGTTTCAAACCTGGACCAGGTTTCAATAAAAATGATTTTGGATTTTAGCATCTTAAATAGCATGGAAAACGGAATAGCCAGTCCCGGTCCTGTAGAAATTACTGACACTACCTGATATTTCTTCTTAATACGAAAAAAGCAATGGAGAAAATTGAAATATTTCTGTGGGATTTTAAAAAAATTGGCTGCAGAAAAATATTTATTTCTGAATGGCGGCTGCTCAAAATTTTCAAGGACAAGATGATGCTCAATGGATGCACCACTTTCTGTGATGGCGATAAAATCAATTTTTATTTCCGCATGCTGCCGATCCATTTTATTCAGTAGCCTTTCCATTTGGGCTTTGTGCCCACCAGAACCATAAATTAAAAGAATTACCTTAGGCTTCATTACTTTCCGAGCAGTTTATAATAAAATCGATGCCTGAAATATTTAATTGCCAATGGATCATCAATTCGTCCCACCTTTTGTTTAGATGCTTCCTTATACCCATTGATGTACTGCCTGGCATCCACCTTTTTTCCTTTGAGAAACATTCTTGCAGCTCCTGCCCACACATACAAGTAAGGTACGTGTCGCATGTAAGCAGACTTGCCATAGTACTCGTAACCAAATTTTGCTCCTCTTTGCCTCAATCGAACTTCCAAATCAGGAAATGACCGCACTTTCCAATCCATCATGATGGCTTTGGCAGCAGATACCGCATCCTGAGAAACTGAAATCTTATAACCTGTATCATTTAAACATTTTCGCCTCCAAACCCTGAATCCACTAGGTGCAAAACTCCTATTTACATAACTGGTAATGATTTCGCTTCCATAATCTTCAAGTTGACGGGCAGCGGAAGCTATACCTAATTTGGAATCCTTCCTGAAATTTTCCAGAAGGCTTCTGTAATAGTCCTTTTCCGGAACTACATCACTGTCCAAAATACCCACAAAATCATAATCAGCTTTATTTTTCTTTTCGAGATCAAAAATTTGTTCCAATCCAAATTTGATGATTCTGCTGTATTTTGGGCCAAGAGCATAACTTTTTTCTACATCTTCGTAGTCCACCCTTTGTACTATGGTATTTTTAAATGCAGAAGGATGATTGCCCAATTCCTTTTCAAATACCTGAACAGTATCATCTGTACTTCCATCGTTGATAAAAATCCATAAATCAGGTTTGCGGGTTTGCTTGGCCATCCCTTGAATCAAATTCCGGATGTTCTTGGCCTCATTTTTCGCCGGTGTAACTATCGCAAGTTTGTCGCCCATTTTAAACGTCTGTTTTTTTTAATTTCTCCTCCTTGTGCTTGATAGCTATTATTGCCAGCAACAACCACCAAAGTGTATTCAATACAACGATATTACCAACAATCATTCCTAAAAATATAGCTGCAAGTGCTGCATAAATGGCAAAATACGTTTTAGAATGGTGTATTATAGAGGCTCTTCTCATTCTGGACAAAGCATAATACAGGGCAAATAAAAACATGATCAGTCCAAATATGCCAAATTCAAGCAATATCCTTATATAATCATTGTGTGGTTCTCTTATACTGCTTTCTAAAAAATAAGGACTTGCCAGGGATGCAAATTCCAGCCCCATACCAGTATATAGGCCATCCTTTGCTACCAGCTCATCGTACATCAATTTCCAGGTCACAATTCTCCACACCAGAGAGCTGCCTCCTCCCGCCTGATTTTCGGCCAGCCTTTCAGAGATCGATGTTACATCCGTCAATTCCTTGATCCTGTTTTGCATCAAAAATGCTGCTCCGGCCAGAAAAAATGGAAATATTAAAATGGCAAAAATCTTCTGCCATCTCCGGGCATAGCGAAGCATAAATAAAAACAATACCAGCAAAAGGCTTATAACGCCACCCATGCCACCTAAAAATGATGAAAGAAGGAAAATTAGAAACGCAGCGAAATAATACCTGTATACGACTAATAAAATTGCAAAATAAGGCACCAAAAAATAACTGAAATGATTTGAATTGATAAAGGTTCCGCTAGGTCTTTCCATTCCCATAAACAAAAACTGAAATACTGCCAGCACACTTTCCAGCAGTACGACCAGGGTATATAGTATGAAAATTTGTCGGAAAGACACTTTGCTATAGTAGGCCAAGATAAAAACCGCAAAATAAGAAAAATAGCGAACCACCCCTCTGATGCTGAAGAAGGGTTGATTGTGCAGGTAGACCGCATTCAAAAAAGCATATCCAATCAACAGGAAAAAAAAACCTGTGTAAAATAGTAAGTATTTTGGTATACTCAATTTGAACAACAATAAAAGGAAAAAACCTCCCAAAAGGGCCAGCCCTACTACTGCACCCAGTCCTGATCTGTCCACGAGTATTCTGAAAAACAGGAGTACGACCAGCAAAACAGAGAAGAAATCCCACTGGAGAACTTCCTTTAATCGGATGTTTTTTGGCAAAGAAAAATGCAATTTATCAATCATATTTACCTCTGCTGAGGAAGCGGTAAAACCGGGCTGTGAGCCCAGAAGGCAATACAGAAGCAAGAGTAATGACTCTTCCTTTCTTATTTAGGTATTTCCATTTGGTCTTACCCCATAGGGGTCCGGGTTTTTGCCCCACTCTTAGGGTTTGAAGCCACCTGCTCACCACCCTGGCATTTAAAAACTGAAATAACAGCGATTTAACCTCTTCACTTTCTGCTTTTTCCGCCAGCAGTTTAACGGTATCTGCTTCACAACCCAACTCAAAAACCTGGGTTTTGGTGACCATATTTACGGAATCCCTATGATAAATAACCGTTTTCTGTGGAGACCAAAGGGCCAATTTCCCCCAATAAATAGCCCTTAACCAGGTATCCACATCTCCGCCGCGCTTGCACCTTCCTTCAGGAAAACCTGAAACAGATTGTAGCAAAGACTTGCGGATACCCAATGCCCCCGTCCAGAAAGGTGGAAAGCCATCCCTGCTGTTCACTAAAAAAGATTTAAGGTCAATTTCGTGCACACCTTTGGTTTGGTGTTTTCTATGATATGCACTGTCAAAAGATTTACTGCTGTCTTTTCCATCAAAAACATCTATCCATGAAGTAGATACGATTGGAATATCGGGGTTAAGCTCAATTAGCACAGAGAATGTTCTCAAGTGGTTCGGTTTCCAGGCATCATCAGCATCCAGAAAGGCAATCCAGTCATAACAAGCTTTTTTTATTCCAAGATTTCTTGCAGCATATCCTCCTGGCCCCGGAGTATTCCTTTGGAATACTTTTATGCGATCATCCTCAAAAGAAAGTGCTTTTTCATGGCTCCCATCTGTGGAACCATCGTCGACGAGTATCAATTCAAAATCTACAAAATCCTGGTTTAAAACCGAATCTACAGATCTATCCAGGTGGGGGAATTTATTGTAGATGGGAATAATAACACTAAACATCTGAAAAATGAACTTTTAATAAACGATAAACCAATAGTCCAAAAATGAAAAGAAATCCTATAACCCCTCCTAAAAATAGAAAAGCAATACCCAATAAAAGATACTTAGGCTCACTAGGTATGACTGGAACCTGAGGCTTCTGAAAAATTGTCAGCAAAGGCCTGGCTTCCTGGACCTTTATCCGAGATTGCTCCAGCTGTTGCGCCAGGGAATTATACACGTTAAATTCCAGGTTAAAATCAGACTGCAATCTGTCTTCTTCGGTTTTTACCAGTTGTGAATTGATTCCTCTATTGCTGTCCCTGAATTTAGCGAGGCTATTTTGTGTTTTTTCTACACGGATTTTGGCCTCTTCCGTCCTTTCCTTGATAAAATTAAAATTTTTCAACTCTTTCTCCAAAATAATATCGGTAAGGTATTCCTTCAAATGTCTGACCAATATGTCATTCAGCATGGCGCTTGCTAAGGATTCATGCATTTTGGTTTGGATGACCAATAACCTCTCTTCCTTTTCTACTACTATTCGCTTTTTTAGCTGACTGATAGTTTTTCGTTCAGCAGGCTCAAAAGACAATATATTCTGTTCTTTTGAAATATTTGTTTTGTCAGGGATAGCCACTGGCCCTTGCTCAGAAGAAAAAAAGTTTGATTTAATGAAAGACGGAAGGCGTAATAAATAAAAATAAAAATGATGTTTTTCATATTCATTTACAAAATCGAGTAGGGTAATACTGTCCTGAACCTCGTCCAAATAAACTTTTTCATACATCAGGTTTTTCAAAAAGTCACTTTCCATTAATAATTCCGGTATCAATTCAGCTGGCAAAGCCTCAGAATTCTGATCCCCAAGCCCCAGGTTGCCCAATCCCGATATAGAAGCCAAACCTCCAAGAGCCTTGTTATTGAGTCCCGCAGGCTGTTCCATTAGCAGCTTCGAAGTAGTGGAATATTCAGTTGGAGCAGTTATCAAATACAATAGACCCAAACTGAAAATAAAAAGGGTAATCAGCAGGATCCATTTTTTAAAACCAAACACAACTTTGATCAGCGCCTTCAAGTTGATCTCTTCTTGTTTCAGTGATTTCAAAATAAATACATCCAATTCTTTGATATTACCTTTCATCTATGCCTTGTTATGAATATTAAGATTTATTTTTTTAACCAACTTAATTTAAGCAACTCCGCGACTCCCAGCAATTCGATATACCATCTGGTCAGCAAAACGATCAGGTAATCCCCTAAAGAGTCAAATTTAATATAATCAATTCTTGAAATAGGGGGTAATGTTCTTTTGAGTAATATTAGCATCTGTCGACTCAATTTTAGCTTGGAAAACGATTCATGATAGTACCCCCCAATTGTTCTTCGCTTCTTTTCTGCAATTTTTGAAATACTTTCTCTAGCAGGATGATTGACTACTGCATTTTTAGCATAACAGATATTTTCACCGGCCTGGCTCACTTTAATGTTCCAGAAAAAATCTCCACCCGATTGCAGTTTTTCATCAAAAAAACCATAGCGTAGGAAAAGGACTTTCTTCGCAAAAAAATTCCCTGTTACTGATTTTTTAAATAGTTTTACATTACGTTCCTGCTGAAATGCAAAATATTTTTCATAAATAAAAGCAAACTTGTTGCCTTTATCTGTTTGGAAAATATTAATTCTACCACCGACACGGCTGTATCCGTTGTTTTCAATAACCTTCATGCCTTCCGACAACCAGTCGGGCTCAGGTAAACAATCTGCATCCGTAAATGCCAAAACGGTTCCCCGGGCATTTTGAATCGCCAAGTTCCTTGCAGCATAGGAGCCTGGTTTTTTTTCTTCCAGTAAGCGTACACCTTTTTGCACTTCCCACCAGGAGGGAGGCGGATCTGATGGATCATTATTGACCACCAAAACCTCAAACTGGTGCTTCGGGTAGCTTTGTTCCTTCAATGCTGTAAGACACCATTTCAAACGTTCCCAATCATTATAGGTGGGTATGATTACTGAAACATTAATTATTTGCTCTTTTTCTGAATTCACTTCTAATATCAATGCTTATCTACATTGCTATTCACCCAATTGAAATAGGCGCCTAGCCAATAATAGTATTTTTGTCTATAAAGCCTAAAACAACAATTTCTTTCCGAAATACATGAAAATATAGATCTAGACCATTTTTTTTTAAACTATCAAATATATTTATTATCGAACAATAAATACATATTTAAAAAGTGACAAACACAAATAGAAAAACAAGAATTTCTGTTATTGAATCATTAAAAAATAAATATAACTTTAATAAAATAAAATTAAAAATGCTTAATAATATTCAATTGTAAATTTTAAAACTTATGTAAATCTTTATCCTTTGAAAGAATGATCTTATAAATTTCAAATAAAAATCTTTTTTCAAAAGGGATTACAATTAATAAAAAAATAACAACACCAATAATAACTTTAAAACCAAAACTATAAATAAGCGAAATTGTAAAGAAAAGATCTATAAGGAGGGAACAAATAATTATGGACACTGAACCCAAAATTATAATAAACAAATTTTTCAATTGATCTAAAACGGATAAATGAATATATCTTAAAGCAATAGCCAAGATTGGTATAGAGCCCAAGGTACCAACTAATAAATAGGCTAAAACCAGTCCATTAAGACCGCCTAATTCCATACCTATGATCCAGGACGGAATTAAAACCAAATTTAGACCTAAAGTAACTTTAAAGGCGGTTGTTGCCTTTCCTAAAGAGTTGTAAATAACGCCATTTAGGGTTAAAATCGATTGGACTGCACCAAGGATGCTCAACATTTGGATAATAAAAATCGCTTCAACCCAATCCTTACCTAAAAACAACAAAACGAATTCTTTAGAAATTGCGAAAAAACAAAACATAATAGGAAAAGAAAATAGTGCAATTATTTTTGTTGCCTTTAAATAATAAACTGCAATAACATCCGGTTGATTCTGAATTTTTGAAAATGCAGGAAAAAGGACTTTAGTAAAAATACCGGATATGTTTTTAATAGGTAACATCATTAAACCATAACTCCTGGAATATATTCCTAAAGAGGAACCGCCCAAAAATTTCCCTATTAATAAATTATCAAGATTCCTTGTTAAATAACCTAACAAATTTGTGCCAGCAATTCCAGAACCATATGAAATCAAAGATCTTATATCGGCATATGAAAAATAAAAACCTGGTTTAAAGTCAGCTATTTTCCAAACAAACAAGAGATTAAAAAACGAAAAAAGAAGAATTTGAAATACTAAACTCCAAACGCCATATCCATTAAAAGCCAAATAAAAAGCAACTGAATAACTAATAACAGTAGAAATCCAACCTCCTTTGATTTTCTCTTTAAAGCTTATTGATTTACTAATTAACGAGTTTGGAACACCTGTTAAGGAATTAATTATTAAACTAATAGTCACCACTCTTGTTAACACCTTAAGTTCTTCTAACCCATAAAAATCAGCAAGAAGTGGGGATCCAAAATAGAAAATTAAATAAATAACAATGCCAAAAAACAAGTTGAGCCAAAAAACACTTGAAATTTTGTTATTAGTAAGTTTCGGGTCATAAACAATTGCTGAACTGAAGCCAAAGTCAACAAATAAATTTGCAAAGCCAGAAAATACGGTAATCATCCCAACTAATCCGTAAGCTTCAGGTCCAAGTAATCGAGCCAAATAAATACCAAACCAAACAAAAATAATTTGGGAGACTACCTGGTTAATTAGGTTCCACTTAAGGCCTGATTTAACTTTAACCTTTAAAGACATTCGTTAATTCTCTAGTACGCTAAACCAGGTTTTAGCACAAAAATCAGGGAAAAAATAGTCTCTAATTTTTTCTTTATTCGCTAGTGCGGAATTTTGGTCGGGATTTTTTGATATAGCCAATTCAAAGATTTGAGGAAGTTCTGAAAAATCATTTATGGAATAGTACGACAAACCAGCATCTTCAAATGGACTATAGGGCAACCATTTACCCGTTATTACTTCACTCCCTGCATACATGGCCTCTGTTAGAGAACCACTTAATGCATCCGAAACTGGTAAATGAATGTAAACTTTAGTACAAAGCTTTAACAAAGCAAGCTCCTCCCAACTTAAAAAGGTATCAAGTATTTTTCCAGAAAAATCGCTTCGACTCAACTCCTGCAGACATTCCTTTTCATAAAGATTATCTTTTGCATTTTTATAAGAAAAAGGTAATATGAAGTAGCATTTTTCTTTAATTTCCAGAGGTATATTCGATAGTTGTTTTAAAATTTGAATATGATTGTTTTCTCGGAATCCATTATGACCTATTACAATAAGATTTTTGGTTAACGGAAAATTAAATTCTTGCAAAAACCGAATTCTTATTAGATCAATCTTTGGAGAATATTCATCTAAAATCCTATATAATTTTTCTTCAGGAGGAAATTTAGTAAGAAATATTTTATCTCTTAAATCTCGTCCAAATTTGGTTAAAATCTGATCCTTAAGCTCTAAACTATGCGTAGTTATTTTATATGCATCCCTAAGCACCTTTTTTTGTATGTAATAATTAAAAACACCATTAACCCGCATTAAATCTGATCCCCAAAAGGAAACGACATATTTTTGATTCCGACCTATATGCCAAAATAAAGCTAGCTTTTCTTTTGTTGGAAAATGAAAATGAATAATATCGTAATTGTTCTTAAGTATTTTCTTAGACATTGTCGCATAAACAACAAATTCTTTAAAAAAGGAATATAGATAATTTGCACTTGCCCCGAATCTTATAAATCTAAATAGATGCAAATATAACTTGAAATTAAAAATATTTATTAAGTCTTTAATTTCAATCGATTTTCGAATTTTAAATTGGTTGGTAAAACACTCAGCATATTTGCCTTTTTCCAAATTTGAAAATAATCTCAAACCTAATATATCAATATCAAATTTTTTCGGGTATTTTTTATGTATACTCAAATACAGTTGTCCAATAAAATTACTTTTACCGATACCTGCAACAAGGATGTATTTTGGTTTTTGATTCATTACACCATGGAAATTTTCAGATACTCCTCCCATTCTCCAATGTCTTTCCAGGATTTTTCACTAACAGGAAATACACCAACATTACCACCTTTTTTATGAATTTTGTTTATTAATTGGGTAATATGAAGAAATTCATTTTCAGGTATTTCGCTTAAAAGGTCCGGCTCCAAAATGTACATCCCGCTATTAATTTTGAAAGTTAACTCTGGCTTCTCCAATAAACTAACCAATTGCCCATTGTGAGTTGTTTCAATTGTACCATAGGGAATGGAATAATGTTTAAGAGCAGCAATGATGGTAATGTCATTATTATTTGTTCTATGGTATTCAAGTATTTCGGAATAATCTTGCTCTATTAAAATATCACAATTACTAACGAAAAAAGTCTCATTGATCACTCCCTTCAATAAAGACAAACTCCCCGCAGTACCCATTGGTTTATCCTCTTTGAAATAATCTATGGAATAAGGGAGGTTTTTACTTTTTAGGTAGAAATCAATCAAATCAGCCTTATAGTTAACAGATATATGGAAACTATTACATCCATGCTTTGAAAATCTATCAAAAATATGCTCAAGCATGGTCTTTTCACCTATAGGGATCAGGGGCTTGGGTATCACGTTGGTAATCGGTTTAAGCCGTGTACCAAAACCGCCTGCCATGATTACAACTGGTAGATCGAACTGATTTTTAGGTTGAAGTTCCTGCTCTTTGAAAATATCTTCCCAAAAATAAACTTGTAATATTTCCTTATTTTCGTCAATTACAGGACAAAGTTCCATCCTGAAATCAAGCATCATTTGTTTGATTGACTCAAAACTATCGCCTGGACTGGCTACCCTAATTTTTTTCCTTAGTATGTTTCCAATGGGAGTATCCAGAGGTTGGTCTTGTATAATTGCTCGTTGGATGTCACCCGCACTTACTAGTCCATCAAACTGCTCATTATTCAAAACAACCAGTAACTTTTTATCTATTGAATCCATTTTTCTTAATGCATCCAAAATAGTTTTTTCTTTAGTGATAATTCTACCTTTTAAATCCATAAAATATGTCGCATCTTTAGATAAAAATCATTAACATTAAAAAACATCTGTAAAGATCCTTGGCTCATTTTTTCCTTACTGGATTTCCAAACCAAATTCCATTTTCCATAACGTTTTTTGTAACTACTGTCCCTGCGCCTATGAGTGCTCCTCCGACAACCGATTTGTTTTCTGTTATAACCGAATTTGACCCAATAAGACTTTCGTTACCGATTTTAACGTTGCCACATAAAACTGCCCCTGGTGCAATATGAACGAAATTCGCCAGCTCACATTCGTGCTCAACAATGCTTCCCGTATTCAGAATTACTCCCTCTCCTATTTTTGATTGGGCATTGATCAATACCGCCTTTCCGACGTAAGTCGAGACACCAATAGACGCCGTTTTAGAAATATTGGCACTGGGATCCTTTAAAACAAATTGTTTCAAATTCAAACTATTAAAAAAATAAACCAAGACTTTCCGAATCGAATTATCTCCCACTGCTGGAAAAACCAATTGGTCACCTACTATATTTCTGACATTTACCTCCTTTTCAAAACCAAAATAGGGCAATTGGTACGGATTTGATGCCGCTTCTTTTTTATCAAAGTATCCTGCGACTTTGTAACCTGCATCCAATAGGGATTCAATGATGACATATGCATGTCCGGAATAACCGAATAAAAAGACTTTTTTAGCTTCTGACACTGCTGGGGATATTCACTATTCTTTCCTCTAAAAATTCCGCATTTTTCTGATCATCTTTATAGCAATGCGAATACATGGGCAGGCGATACATGAGCTGCCAAATTGGACGGGTCATGATTTTTGCCTCGTTGGTGGCTTTTAAAAACGCATTGCGTTGCGCTGGGCTTTCTAACTCCACACACATTAGCCAATAGTTGGCTTTTGTGTCCTCCAATTCACTTCTAAATCTGATACCTTCGCCAGCAAAAAAAGTGATATATTCATCCGCCAACTGTCTTTTATTCTGGAGAAATTTTCCAAGTTGTTCTAACTGTGCACAAACCAGGGCTGCATTCAGGTTAGGCATACGGTAATTATACCCAACATGATCGTGGACGTATTCATACGGGTGGGGCACTTTAGCTGTCGTAGTAAGATGCTTTCCAAATGCGCCCAACTTCTCATTTTGAGTTACAATCATTCCACCCCCACCACTAGTGACGATTTTGTTCCCATTGAAAGAAAAAACGCCCAGATTCCCTAAGGAGCCTGTATGCCTTCCTTTGTATAAACTTCCCAGAGATTCCGCAGCATCCTCCACAATCGGGATTCTCCACTCTTGGCAGACCACCAGGAGCTCGTCCATATGAACGGGGAAACCAAAGGTATGCATGGGAATACACGCACTAATTCTCTTACCGGTTTTCTTATTGAAAGTACCATCTGCTCTCAATTCTCCATGTACCTCCAAAAATCTAGATACGGCATTTGGAGATAATCCCATTGTGTCGTAATCAACGTCTAAAAAGACCGGCTCTGCCCCCGCGTAATGGATAGCATTGGCCGTAGCAACAAAAGTAAGGGCCTGCGTCAATACTTCGTCTCCTCTTTCAACACCAACCAGTTTCAGTGCAATATGCAAGCCCGATGTGCCATTGACTACAGCTATCGCTTTTCCAGTATCCGTTATCTCAGCCATTATCTGTTCTGCCTGATCGACATACTTCCCTACTGAGGAGACAAAGGTGGAATCCAGCGTATCATTAACATACCTTTGCTCATTACCGTTAAATAGGGGAACATGAAGGGGAACGAAATCGCTGGTTTCGAATATGCTCCTGATAAAATTTATTACCCGATTATACTCCATCTCACATTTTTGAATCCAGATATTTACCTGTCTCCTTATGGGCAAACCCAGGTAATAGTTCCTGAAACAATCTGACCAGATCCCCTTTTTCCCATTTACCAGTTTCAGTGAATTTTTTGATTGATTGCAAAAAATCATCAAGCAATCTATCGTCATAGGAGAGTTGGCTTTTTATCACTCCCAAATTTTCAAACCGCTGCATATCCAGTATCTCATCATTCATGAAGAACTCTTCAAAATCTTTTTCACCGGTAGTATCGCTAATTGAAAAGTAACATGGCCATTTGCCCTTAGCTGGCAAAGAACCGGCCAGGCTTCTGGCCTCTTCTTCACTATTGCACTCATAGACTTCATAACCCAACATCGTTAAATACCTTTTTGCAATCTCTGCAAAAGTAATCAAGTGCAGATGTTCACTCAACTTCGGAAAAAAAATGTCCTTATTATCCCCCAGAAGACATGACATTAAACATAGCTCCCCAGACTCCTGAGGGGTCACAAAATAACGTTTGATATCTTTAGGTGCTACCAATGGTTGCCTTTTTAATATACGTTGATTAAACCCATGCAGTAAGGAACCATCAGAAAACGCTACATTGGCAAATCTTGCAGTTGAAATCGACAAACTCTGGCTTTCTCGCATTAAAAATAACTCCATAATCCGCTTGGAAGCTCCCATCATATTAACTGGATTGGCCGCTTTATCTGTTGAAACACAAAAGTATTTTCTCGCATCTATTCTTTTGGCCTGCCTGATGGTTTTAATGGTATTTAGAATATTTACTTCTACCATCCTCATCAAGGTAAAAGGATCCTTTTCGCTTCGCACATGTTTGAGGGCAGAAAGATTTAAAACATAGTCATAGTTGCCGTCAGACTCGAAAAAAGCGTCATAAATAGGCGAGCCAATATCCAACGCAAAGGTTTTAAATTCCCCATCAATATAACCCAGGGAACTCCTGATATCCCTGACAAGTTCCACCAGATTGTTTTCACTGATATCCACAACATGTAATTTTTGGGGCGACCGCTTGAATATTTCTTTGGTTACTGCCTGGCCAATGGAGCCCGCACCTCCGATTACTAAAAATCTTGCGTTTTCCACTTTTGCTGATAATTGCTCTCCATAAGAATCAATATCCGCTTCAAATAGATTCTTTTCACGGCCGATTAAATTTAGTATATCCATCTGATAAAAATTATTGTTGCATAAAATGTCTTCCAAACCATGCTGTTCTCATTTCTTTAACGGGGTTTCACGGAAAATAGGATCCGGCTGGAAATACATGCTTTTTAAAAACAGTTCTTTCTATCTTCTTACCCTGTCTATCAAGATGACCAAAGTGGCTAAGCTTGAGGCCATACCAATCCATGCCTGTACAGACATGGGTTCTCGTTCAGGCTTTCTGGGGACAATTATTTCTGCACCAGGCTCCAACTTAGGAAAAAAACTAAAAAACAAAAGACTGTTGGTCCTTTTAACATCTCCATTGGCATATACCACATAAGACCGGGATTTCCGGGCCCTTTCAGTAAAGCCTCCAGCTCTTGAAATATAATTCCGGAAACTTCTAGCTTCATCATATCTGGCCGTAGTGGGATACAAGACCTCTCCGCGCATTCTTACAGTCTGCAGCTCCTTAGGAATACTGATAATATCTCCTTCCTGTAAGATAATATCATATTTTGAGCCCGGTTTTTGAAGAATTTTATCCAATTCAATTCCTATCAATTCTTTATCTCGGGTAGCAATCTCCATGACAGAGCTGTCCGCTCCTTCGAGAAATTGATACCTGTCCTCCGAAAAACTTTCCATTTCCTGGCCTGCTGTACCGGTTTCGTTTTTCATCCTTTCTTCTTTAAGCAGGGCTACCCGGGCCTCCAGCCGTTTTATTAACTCTTTTTCAGACTCGGTATTTTCTACGTTGTCTTCCCGTTCCATATTTTTGAGTAAAGATTCGAGTTGGTCCAACTTCAATTCTTCTTCTTCTTTGGTCTCAAAAAACTCAGTTCTTCGGATTAATGTGGCCCCTTTGGGATAAGCAAACTGATTTAATCCGCCTGCCCGATTTAATACATCGGATATCCGCTCATCCCGCTTTTCAAGAGCATATTCTCCGGGATAAAAAACTTCCCCTTCTACTTCGACTACTTTTTCTCGCTGAAAACCGGGACTCTGCCGAACAAAGACGTGGTCGAAGGGTTGCAGGTTGATATTTTTTTCCTCTTCGCTAATTTTTAAATCGGGATCGATAGAAATGTTTATTATTTGTGCAATGTCCCCTTCGACATTACCCTTCACCCTTCTGGCTATTTCTATATTTGCGCTTGTGGCCGATTCCTTGAAACCTTTGGCCTTGGCTATCAGATCTCCGACAGTCATTTTTTCTGCATACTGATAAACACCGGTTCTGTTAATTTCACCTGAAATTTGAACGTAATACTCTTCCTTGAGATCATAAATACTCGGCACATGCAAGATGTCTTCTCGTTTTAAAGGAATATCTGCCTCCTCCCCAGCCAGTATAGCTCTTAAATTTATCGTAATGATTCCCATTGTAAAATCAGGATTGGTCCTGTACAGGGAAACCCGCTCAGTAAATGCATCACCCCTAAGCCCTCCTGCCATTCTCAACAATTCCTCTAAGCTCATCCCTTCCTCTATGGCAAACTCGCCGGGGCGAAACACAGCTCCCGAAACCTGAGCCCTGTTTTCGTACCGTTCCAGAATGGAATCTACTATGAAAAAATCTCCATCCTTTATGGCAAATGTGTCAAAATCTCTGCTGAACACATTATCTACCCGCATTTCCTGTTCAGTGGTGCGTCTTACGGTCAATAGCTCTCTATATGCGTTACTGTTAAATCCCCCGGCAAATGAAATCAGATCCTCAACACTCTCTCCTGGTTTGATTTCAAAAATTCCAGGTCTTCTTACCGGACCTTCAAGCTCAACCCTGGTCCTTGCCGGTGGTACAATTACTACATCGTTGTCCTGCAAAATAATATTTCCATCTTGCGATCCCTCGACCAAAAAGGCATAAATATCGACTTCCCCCACCAAACTGTTGTCCCTGTATACCTGAATGTTTCTAAATGACCCGTTTTCATTTGGACCACCTGCCTGGTACAATGCATTGAAAACATTGGCAAAAGAAGGCATGGTATAGCTGCCAGGAATTCTCAATTCCCCCGCCATGGTCACTTGAATGCTGCGAATATTGCCCACCCGGATTTGCAGAAAAGTATTGGGATTAGGCCCACCCAAACCAGAATAAATCTGTTGCAGAGAATTCTTCAACCGTGACCTTACTGCTTGTATCGTTGCCCCCCCTACATTGATCGGACCGATATTTGGAATAAAAACCGTTCCTTCCGGAGATACTGTGAGGTCCAGAGATTGCTGGGATGCTCCGAAAACGTCTACTAATAACTGATCTCCTGTGCCCAAAATATAATTGTCAGGCGTCGGGAGATTTAAGTTTGGATTAAAATTAAGTTCCTTGTTATGAAACAAAGTAAAACCAAAAATCTTTTTCTGTTTTGGACTCAGGTCGTAGTATGGATCTGCCTGCCTTAAAGAATCAAAAACGTCGTTTTGATTAACCCCATTTTCGATAACTTGTCTTTGGGTTTGTCCTTGATTTTTGCGGGCTTTTATTCCTTCAGCATTTCCTGATCTGAGCATCTGAATACGCTGTGTAAGTTTCCTGATTTCAGCGGGCGGCATTCCTCTTTCTCTGGCCATCGCCTCAAGTTGCATCTCACTCATCCCAGATGATTCTGCCCTTCGGATCAATTGTTCTATCTGAGCATCTGAAAGTTCATCCACCTTGACGTTTTGAATGTCCTGCAGCGATTGACCATATGACAACCCTGCCACATTCATCAGGAATGCTAAAATGAATATGCGTAATTTTTGAAATGAAATTGAAATCAGCATTTGTGTACCAGTTGACATTAACGAGGATGCAATTCGATAGTTATTTAAACAAAAATTAAAGCTTCGCCTCCTCAGTTACATATTGCAAAAGAGCTTCAGCGCATAACATCACCGTAGTGAGTAAAAAAAAGGATATTCATTGAATATCCGCACAAAAGTAAGCAATACGACCGGAATAACATAAGATGATTTTTTTGTATCTTCCCAAGTGTACAAGAAAAACAAAATTAAATTAGGTGTAACAGTCCATCTCTAATTTAAACCAAAAAAGTTATGCAAAAAACACGACTATTTTTCGCATAACTTAAACTTTTTCTAAAATGGTAAAAAAAGACTACTCCGCCTGATTCAGCACCTTATGCCCGCCTTTCATCAAATGAATATCGCGCTTGAATAAGCCCACATCGGAGAGCACCATGTCCTCTACCAACATTTTAAGGTCATATTTTGGTTTCCATCCCAATTTGGTCATGGCTTTGGTCGGATCTCCGATCAGCAGGTCTACCTCTGTAGGCCGGAAATAGGCCGGGTCAATCTTTACCAGCACATCTCCCTTTTTTACTTTAAAATGGGAAGTACCAAGGATATCAAACGCTTTTTCCCTGTCAATATCTTCAAGGACACCTTTTTCATTCAAGCCTTCTCCTTCAAACTTCAATTTAAATCCTACTTCATCAAAAGCCATTTTTATGAAATCGCGGACCTTTGTGGTGACGCCGGTGGCGATGACGTAATCCTCCGGAACTTCCTGCTGCAATATCCTCCACATGGCATCCACATAATCTTTGGCGTGGCCCCAATCCCTTTTGGCATCGAGATTTCCCATGTACAGATCCTGCTGCAGCCCCAGCGCGATCTTGGCAACGGCTCTGGTGATCTTTCTGGTCACAAAAGTCTCTCCACGCAGTGGTGATTCATGATTGAACAAAATACCATTACAGGCATACATCCCATATGCCTCCCGGTAATTTACTGTGATCCAGTACCCATACAATTTGGCCACTGCATAGGGAGACCGGGGATAAAAAGGAGTGGTTTCGGACTGAGGAACCGCCTGCACCAGACCATATAGCTCTGATGTTGAAGCCTGGTAAATCCTGGTTTTCTTCTCCATGCCCAGCAACCTCACGGCCTCCAGAATCCTGAGCGTTCCGATACCATCGGCATTGGCAGTGTATTCAGGAGTATCGAAGCTTACCTTGACGTGACTCATGGCTGCCAGATTGTAAATCTCGTCAGGTTTGGTTTCCTGAATGATACGGGTTAGGTTCATTGAATCTGTCAGATCTCCATAATGCAAAAACAAACGCTTGTTATCATCATGGGGATCCTGATACAGGTGGTCGATCCTGTCTGTGTTAAAAAGCGAAGCCCTTCGTTTAATACCATGTACGATATATCCTTTGGATAATAATAGCTCTGCCAGATAGGCCCCATCCTGTCCCGTAATCCCTGTAATTAATGCCGTTTTCATAAATCGTTAATTTAATAGCGAATAAAAATAATTATAATTTGACTTGTTTGATCTGATCGATATTTTCCAAAAACCATTGGTAGGTATCCTTAATACCCTCTTCCAGGTTTATTTGAGCTGTCCAGCCTGCAGCGGTCATCTTGTGTACATCCATGAGTTTTCGAGGGGTACCATCAGGCTTGCTGCTGTCCCAAACGATCTCTCCCTGATGCCCGGTGACACGCTGGATCATTTCTGCAAGCGCCTTGATGGTAAGATCCTGTCCGGTACCCACATTATACAGATTGTCATCGAAGGCATTTTCCATGGCAAAGACCACGGCTTCAGCCATATCATCCACATGCAAAAACTCTCGCATGGGCGTCCCGCTGCCCCATAGCCTGACGGGCTGATGTCCGTTTATCTTTGCTTCATGAAACTTTCTGATCATGGCTGGAAGTACATGCGAGGTTTCCAGATCAAAATTATCAAAGGGACCATACAGATTGGTCGGCATCAGGCTGACAAAGTCCCTTCCATACTGCTGCCTGATGGCTTCACAGGCCTTCACTCCGGCGATCTTCGCCAGGGCGTACCATTGATTGGTTGGCTCCAGCGGTCCGGTAAGGAGTACCTCTTCCTTCAGGGGCTGAGGAGCTAGTTTTGGATATATACAGGAACTGCCAAGGAAGATAAACTTCTCTACCCCGTACTGATGGGAAAAATCAATCAGATTATTTTGAATCATCAGATTCTCCATCAGAAAAGGGTAAGGGTAATTGTTATTTGCCAGTATACCTCCTACCCGCGCAGCGGCATCTATGACTACCTCCGGTTTCTCACTTTCAAAAAAGCTTTTTACGGCCGATTGGTTCTTTAAATCCAATTCCCTGCTGCTCAATCCGATCAGGTGCCCGTATCCCTTTTTATGAAGCGCCCTGAAAATAGCCGCTCCTACCATGCCCTTATGACCGGCTACATATATTCTGGAATTCTTTTGCATCATTTTTCTATTCTAATAAATCCGGACTTTCCTTTTCTAATCTTTCATACACCTTTTTCACCTCCTGGGCGCTTTCCTTGTTCAGTACCAGGATGGCGTCCGCCGTTTCTACCAATACCACGTGTTCAAGCCCCACAAATTCTACGTGTTTCCTACCAGCACCGATGACCAGATTATTGCCTACCCTTTCTTTGGTCCCCGGCTGGAAATATTCATACAGAGCCTCGAATGAGCCCATATCTGACCAGGAAAAGTCAGAAGGCACTACTTTGATCTTGTCGGATTTTTCCATCACGGCATAGTCCACACTTATGGAGGGGATCTCCATACTTAATTCCAGCGGAAGAAACCCGCTGTCTGCATGTTGGTAGGCATTCTTCGCTTTTTCAAAAAGCTCAGGCTCATACTTTTTAAGTTCATCCAGATAAGTCCCCGCTGTAAAACAAAACATCCCGCTGTTCCATAAAAAATTGCCTCTGTCCAGAAATTCGCGCGCTGTGGCCAAATCCGGCTTCTCCCGGAAACCAAGTACTTCATTGCCCTCATACTCGATGTATCCAAACCCGGTTTCGGGCCTGGAGGGTATCAGACCAAAAGTGACCAACGCCCCACTTTGCGCCATCCCAATCGCCTCTCGGAGCAAAGCTTCATATTTTTCCTGCTTTCCTATCAAATGGTCAGAGGGAGTAACCAGCAAAACATCATCTGAAGATACAGCCATGGCGGCAAAAGCAATGGCAGCGGCAGTATTTCGGGGAGCAGCCTCCACCAACTCAATGTAATCTGATACCCCCACCTTATCCAAAATATCCCTGGACAGCTGGTAATTGTCAACACCACCTACGACCATCACCTGGTCACAAATACCTCTATTTCTACCTACGGTCTTTTCAAAAAGTGATTGCTGGTCAAAGATAGGTAGGTATTGCTTGGGTTTACTCTTTCTTGAAAGCGGCCAGAGCCGGCTGCCGACTCCTCCCGATAAAACTACGTTAACAATTTTCATGATTTTGATTTTCGCTGTTCAGTTACAAAAATAGAACCAGACCTTGAGACCATAGCTACCAAAGCATTCGCTGCACCAATTGTCAGCAAATTACGCTTCCTAAAATTACTTGCCGGGATAAATGAACTAAAATATTGCTGATGTGGCAGTTATGCTTCAGGTTTGATTTTTAAATAAAAGGTGCTCCAAAAGTAAATAAAAAATCTAAGATGGTAAAGAAATATTTTAAATACATTTTTTTTTATCTGTAAAACATAAATTAAGATTTAAAATAAACCTGTTTGTATGGTCAGCGGAAAAGAGTAAAAAAAATCTGGATACAGCATTTGAAGGTTACCCAATATATTCGGTAATTTCGGTATTTTAAACCCCTTTAACCTTGATAGCTGTAAAAGATGACAGAAAAATGCAACTGGTACGTTATGTATACTGCTCCCAGGGCTGAAAAGAAAGTAGCCCAACGATTAAAGGAAAAAGGCACCCGGGTATACCTACCTATTATTGAAGAAATCAGGCAATGGAGTGACCGAAAAAAGAAGGTTAATCGCCCGTTGTTCAACGGCTACATTTTTGTATACACCAGCAAGGAGCGGCTATGGGAGGCCCTGCAGATCAATGGGGCAGTCAAATTTATCAATTTCTCGGGTGAACACGCTGTGGTTCACCAAAGTGAAATTGACACAATACAGCGGGTCATTGAGACCGGAGTAGCTGTGGAGGTGGACACAGACGATATTGAAAAAGGTGAGCAGGTAAGGATAGTAGGGGGCGCCTTGCAGGACTTTGAGGGGGAATGTATCCAGAAGTCCAACCAGGATTACTTTATCATACGCATTCCCAGTATCAATCAGAGTATGCTGGTCAAAGTCCCCAGGAAATTTTTAGAGGTTTTGAAGCAATAATCATTTCAATTTATTACCAAACGCTATTAATTTTAATAACTTCGCAAATTAATCACCTTTTCTTTTTATTATTTCTAAAAGGATGGTGGGGACTGTATTTGAAATTTTAACCAGCTTTTCCATGGAAAAACACACTTACGGAACAGGCCTTATAGGCAATTGCAGTTACATCGCCCACATTGAAAAAAACACCAACATCAGTTGGCTGTGTTTGCCTCGATTTGATAGCGACTTTCTTTTTGGAAGTATGCTGGACAAGGAGAAGGGAGGAGAATTTACCATCCTGCCCCAAAATGGTGGATTTACTTCCCGACAGAACTACCAGGAAAACACCAATATTCTGGAAACTACCGTGGAAACGAGTGCAGGAGAAATGTATAAGGTCACGGATTTTGCACCGAGGTTCTTGAATTATGACCGATATTTCAAGCCCTCCATGCTGGTCAGAAAAGTGGAGCCGCTTAAAGGTGAACCAAAAATCAAGATCAACTGCAAGCCGGTTGCGGATTATGGGAAACGCTCACTGACAGCGACCCCCGGGAGCAATCACATACAGTTTTCGGGAAGAGACCAGCAGGTAAGGCTGACGACCAATTGCTCCATAACCTATATCATGGAGGAACAGGAATTCAGGTTACAGCGTCCAGTATATTTGGTACTCACCTATGGCAGCCCGCTGGAAGCCCCCATTGAAAGCACCATAGAGAAATTTCTCAATGCGACCTGCCAGTACTGGAGAAATTGGGTGAAATCTACCAGCATACCAAATTTTTATCAAAAATTAGTAGTCCGGTCTGCGCTGGTTTTAAAAATTCACCAATACGAGGACACCGGAGGTATCATTGCGGCATCCACGTCCAGCCTTCCGGAATCTCCGGGATCGACCCGAAACTGGGACTACCGCTACTGCTGGATGAGAGATGCCTATTACACCTTGAACGTGTTCAACCATCTTGGGCACTTTGAAGAACTGGAGCGGTATTTTGAATTTATTCAAAACCTGCCGGTAGATGAAAAAGGCAGGTACCAACCTCTTTATTCCATAACCGGGTCTTCCAAATTACCGGAAATTGTGGCCGATCTCCATGGATACATGGGCAATAAGCCAGTCCGCTTCGGCAACCAGGCCTACACCCATATTCAAAACGATCTCTACGGGCAGGTTTTGGTAAGCTTGTTGCCACTTTATGCAGACAAAAGGTTTATTGAATCAGAAAAGAGTCATAGTAAGCCTTTTATCAATAATTTGCTGTCGAAGATTGAGGAGACCATGGACGAAAAGGATGCTGGCCTGTGGGAATTCAGGAATTTAAAGCAGGAGCATTGCTATACCTTTCTTTTTCATTGGGCAGGCGCCTCGGCGGCAGTAAAAATAGCAGAACGCTTGTCGGACGTGGAAATGAAAAATAAAGCCATCGCATTGAAAAACAAAGCGATCAAAAAAATCGAAGCCTGCTATATCCCGGAACGAAAAGCCTACGCCCAGGCAATCGGTACCAAAAATATGGATGCCAGTACGCTCCAAATGATCACCATGGGCTATTTTGGCAGCGACATAGAGAGTGCCAACAATCACCTAAAAGCACTGGAAGAGGACCTTCTGGCCAAAGATTTTCTGTTTTACCGGTACAAACACCTGGACGACTTTGGAGAACCCGAAACCACTTTTCTGATCTGTGCCTTCTGGTACATCGAGGCACTGGCCTGCGTAAACCGCCTTGAAGAAGCCATGGAAGGTTTCGAAACCTTAAGCAAATATTGCAATCACCTCAATTTGTTTTCCGAAGATGTCGATCAGCATACGGGAAGTCAATGGGGCAATTTTCCTCAGACCTACAGCCATGTTGGCCTGCTGAACGCTGCCTACAGAATCGATAAAAAACTGGATAAACCCAACTTCATGATTTGACAAATTTCCCGGTCTTTATTCTTTGCTCCCGGTTTCTCACCACAAGGATCCATTCCTCATCCAATTTGAGGTAGCCATAGTCGTAACAGTAAGCATACACGTTGCCTTTTTTATTGATGTAGCTGTGGGTGCTGTACCGAAACTGAAATCCCATTTCGAGCAAATTTCCCCGGAGAATTTTGGATGTCTCCTCTGTCTCCGGTAAGATATTGGCCAGGATATTTCTGTTGCGTTTCAGCGCGTTATTGATGTTCCGAATCAACCTGTTGCTGCCGGATTTCATCTGATTGTTGTGGTTATTTCTGCAGTAATCGTCACAAAACTTTTTATCCACCCTCCCGACCAACGGCTTACCACAACTTATACATTTTTTGGTGTGCTCCGGCATAATAGTCCTTTTGAATGGAAAATTTAGCATAATATATATAAAAAAAGCTATTTAACAAACAATCATAGCCGTTTGAAAACGTTTACAAACATTTACAAACGGTTTTAAACGAAAAAAAACCGGATAAATTTTCTGCCTCCCCCCAACTTTGTCACATTCCAATTCGGAAAACATTTACATCTTTCACTTAAACGATTATAGTCATGAACGCTATCAAAAACAAAGTACAACTGATTGGCAGATTGGGAGCAAAAGCCGAATTCAAAACTGTAAATGGCAACACGCCCATGGTACGGTTAAACCTGGCAACCAATGAGGCCTACAAAAATGGCAAAGGTGAGAAAGTTGAGGAAACCTACTGGCACAGTATTGTGGCTTTTGGAAAACCCGCAGAAATCATCCATAAGTACACTGACAAGGGATCTGAGATCTGCATTCAGGGTAAACTGGTGAGCAGGTCCTATGAAACCAAAGAAGGGGTCAAAAAGTATGTTACCGAGGTTCAGGTAAATGAAGTTTTACTCATGGGCGATAAATCGGCTGTAAAGGCCTGAAAAAACACTGACTTTTTAAGACTTATTGTTTGAATAATGCTTGACTTTTGAAAATACATCCGGTGGAGTTTGGGTGGCTCCACCGGTTTTTTTCTTTTTTGTAAGTATCCAATGCCGGGCTCCCTGAGCGGAGGTAGATTGAAATATAAAATGAAAAAGCTGCGATGAAAGCGTTTTGTTTACCATTGCGCGTGAATTTCAGCTCTAAAATACCTATCATAAATCCCCTGCACTTCTTCCATTTCCCTCTCCGTAAAAGGAGCTATCGATGCCGCCTCCACATTGGCCCTTACCTGCCCGGGGTTTGAGGCCCCCGGTATTACCGTAGCTACCTCCTCATGCATGAGAATCCACCGGATGGCAATCGCTGCCAGGGGAGCACGGGACCCAAACAAGGTTTTTAACTCTTCAACGGCAGCAATTCCCTTGTTCAAGTCAATACCTGAGAACGTTTCTCCTTTATCAAAGGCTTCACCGTTTCTGTTGAAATTTCTGTGGTCTTCGGGATGGAAAGTGGTATTGCGATCGATTTTCCCTGCCAGTAGTCCACTCGCCAGAGGTACCCGGGCGATGATCCCGCAGTTTTTTTGCACTGCATAAGGAAAAAATTCTTCTGAGGGTTTCAGACGAAACATATTGAAAATGATTTGCACCGTCATCACATTCTCATAATCAAGCGCCATCATTGCTTCCTGCACTTTCTCCACACTCACGCCCATATTTTTGATTTTTCCTTCCTTTTTAAGGTCATCAAAGAGCCCGAAGATCTCAGGTCTGCCATATACCTCGGTGGGAGGACAATGAAGCTGGATCAAATCAATCGAATCCACCTTTAGGTTTCTGAGACTGGATTCTACAAATCTCCGCAATGCCTTCGGTGTGTAGCCATCAGCCGTATGTGGCTGAATCTGACGACCACATTTGGTAGCCACAAAAACCTCGTCTTTTCTCTTTCGAACTATATTCCCTACGGCCTCCTCACTCAAGCCGGCATCGTACACATCGGCCGTATCGATAAAATTAATCCCCTGGTCGATCGCTTCATGGATAATCCGGCTGGCTACTTTTTGGTCGAAAGTGCCTCCCCATCCGCCGCCGACCTGCCAGGTACCCAATGATACCTCTGATATATTTAATCCCGTTTTCCCAAGTTTTCTGTACTTCATTTTTTAATGGGTTCTTATTAATTTCTTAAACTATAAATTTATACCTTTATCACTTAAAACATTGTTAACCTAAATGACATGAAATGCCCAATAGAAGAAAATTCATGGCTGTGCTGACTACTTTGGGCCTTGGCGCATTTATTTCAAATCAAATCCACGCTAAAACTAACGCAAACATGATTGTACATCAAGTATTTTTCTGGTTAAATGATCCGGACAGTGATCTCAAGACGGTGATGGACGGCTGCAGAAAAATCGCCCAAACCAAAAGTGTGAAAGATTTCAAAATTGGTGTTCCGGCCGGCACCAGCCGAAGGGAAGTTGTTGACCACAGTTTTCACATTTCACTGACAGTATACTTCGACAGCATTGCTGACCACGATCTTTACCAGTCCGACCCGGTGCATCTGCAATTTGTAGCAGACCACAAAGACAAATGGTCAGAGGTGAAGGTGTATGACTTTGAGGTATAAGTGATACAGGCCTTCAAACGAGTGATTTTGAAGGCCTCCCCTCCTTTATTCTGCAACACTTTCGATAATCAGGTTATGGTTGGTATAGATACAGATATCAGCTGCAATACTCAGGCTCTCCCTGACCATGTCCTCTGCACTGAGCTGCGGAGCGTATTTTTTAAGCGCCCTTGCTGCTGACTGAGCATACATGCTTCCGGAACCGATAGTGGCTATACCCAGATCAGGTTCAATTACATCTCCCGTACCAGAAATAATGAGCACATCCGTAGCATCGGCAATGATCATCATGGCTTCCAGTTTGCTCAGCATCCTGTCTGTTCGCCATTCTTTGGCCAGTTCGACTGCCGCCCTTTTCATGTTATTGCTGTATTTGCCCAATTTCTCTTCAAACTTTTCCAATAAGGTAAAAGCATCGGCAGTAGAACCCGCAAAGCCGGTAACAATTTTACCCTCCTGTAGTTTCCTGATCTTATTCACGCTGCTCTTGGCAATGGTATTGCCCAATGTAGCCTGACCGTCTGCTCCGATCGCCACTTTCCCCTCATGCCGGATTGCTACTACTGTAGTTGATTTAAGTTTGTCCATACTTTTTTTAATCCCAATCTCTTCAATAATTGTACTAAAAAGCAAAAAGTCCCACTTTGAGGACTTTTTGACATTTATATTGCTTTACTACTGTCAGATAAGGATCCTGACAGGATCTTCGAGAAGCTGTTTTACGGTTTGCAGAAATGCCGACCCTATGGCACCATCCACTACCCGGTGATCGCAGGAGAGGGTTACTTTCATCAGATTTCCGATCTTGATCTCACCATCCTTCACCACAGGGGCCTGTTTGATACCACCTATGGCCAGAATACAAGCGTCCGGTGGATTGATGATGGCTGTAAACTCTTCGATACCAAACATCCCCAAATTGGATACGGTAAAGGTATTTCCTTCCCAATCTTTTGGCTGAAGCTCCTTATTCTTGGCCTTTCCTGCCAGTGACTTGGCTTCCTGGGATATCTGCGACAAACTCTTGCTATCAGCAAACCGGATCACAGGCACCAGAAGGCCCTCATCCACAGCTACCGCCATTCCTATATGCACATGATCGTTATATCTGATTTTATCACCCATCCAGGCTGAATTTACCTTCGGATGTTGCTTCAGGGACGCAGCCACTGCTTTGATGACCATGTCATTGAAGGAAATCTTCACTGGCGCCACTTCATTCATACTCTTTCTGGCTTCAATCGCCTTGTCCATGTTGATCTCCATGGTAAGGTAGAAATGTGGTGCAGTAAACTTACTTTCAGCAAGCCGCTTTGCGATCACCTTTCTCATTTGCGAAACTTTTGTTTCACTGAAAGACTCCTGACCTACGGCAGGACTTCCGCCAATCGCCCCCGAAGATTTATCAGCCGCAGAAACTTTTGACGGATCAAAATTTTCGATGTCTTTTTTAATGATTCTGCCTCCATCTCCGGAACCATTAACCAAAGAAATGTCAATCCCTTTGTCTCTGGCCATTTTCTTTGCCAAAGGAGATGCTTTTATCCTGCCATTACTACTTTTGGAGGATGCACTCTTTTGCTCTACTTCCTGCTGAGGCGATTCTTTTTTCTCTGAACTCGTTTCCTTTGGTTCATCTTCCGTTTTCTCGCTTGCTGTATCCTTTGCCGAGGTGGACTCTTGCTTGTGCGCTTCCAGTAACTTTTCGTAGTCGGCTCCTTTCTCTCCAATAATGGCAATGACCCCATTTACTTCTACAGATTCCCCTTCCTTCACACCTATATATAACAGCGTGCCATCTTCATATGACTCCAGCTCCATCGTGGCCTTATCCGTTTCCACCTCGGCCAGCACATCTCCCGACTTCACCTCATCTCCCTCTTTTTTGAGCCAGCCCGCAATGGTACCTTCCTGCATGGTATCACTCATTTTGGGCATGGTGATCAGGGTAGCATTGATATCAGAAGTATCGATCTTTTCGCTTTTATTCTCAGCTTTAGAATCGGACTCCTCTTCCTTTTCTGCAGACTCTTTTTCTTTGGGGGCTTCATCTTTAGCAGATGACCCGTCTCCACCGGACTTAATTTCCTTGAGCAAGTCATCAATGTCCTCCCCTTTTTCACCCAAAATCGCAATGACACCGTTTACTGGCACCGCGTCTTTTTCATCTACACCGATATGCAGCAGCACGCCTTCATCGTAGGACTCCAGCTCCATAGTGGCTTTATCCGTCTCCACCTCTGCTAGAATATCACCGGGCTTTACTTCATCTCCTACCTTTTTCAACCATTGCGCGATTACCCCTTCTTCCATGGTGTCGCTCATTTTGGGCATTCGTATTATTTCGGCCATAAGTTTCTTTATTCGAATTCGTGTTTTCAGCAATCCAAAAATAGTTCTTAAAATATGTTTATTCAAATTTAATAATAGTATTTTCACGTAAGAAAGGAATCTGAAATGCATGTATCTGTAAAATGCCCCTGGTAAAAAAATCGAATTACGATCCCCACCTGCTCCTAAGGAATGGTCACATGCAGACAGTCTTCCCCGCAATATTCAGGGCTAAGCACCGCTTAAGGTTTGAAAGAGAAAGAATTAACACCATAGACGGAGATTTTCTTGATTTGGATTGGTTGAAACAGGGCTGCAGGGACCTGATCATCATCAGCCACGGATTGGAAGGAAATAGCCGCAGGCCCTACATGACTGGCATGGCGCAATTTTTTTTTGAAAACGGCTATGATGTATTGAACTGGAACTACAGAGGTTGCAGCGGGGAACCCAACAGAAAACCCATTTTTTACCATTCTGGTGCTACCTATGATTTGAATGAGATCCTGTCGCATGCGGCGGCAAAGTATAGGGACATTTATCTGATTGGTTTTAGCCTGGGAGGCAACCTTACCCTCAAATACCTAGGAGAACGCAAATGGCCTCTGGCAACCCGGGTAAAAAAAGCGGTAGCAATCTCCGTTCCGCTGGATCTGAGTGCCTCATGCGACCGGATTGACCAGCGGAGCAATAGGCTATACGCATTTAATTTCCTACGCTCTTTGAAAGAAAAAATACGAAAAAAGTCCATGTCTTTCCCGGAAATTACCCGGAATATTCGCCTGGAATCCATTTCCACATTACGGGGATTTGATGATGCTTTCACAGCCCCTTTGCATGGTTTTGACAATGCGGAAGACTATTATGAAAAAAATTCTTCGCTGTATTTTCTGGCGGGGATGGATACACCCTGCCTCATCCTCAATGCGCTGAATGATCCATTTCTAAGCCCTTCCTGCTACCCACGGGATATGGGAATACGCTCAGAAAAACTCTATATGGAATTTCCCGGTCAGGGCGGCCATGTAGGTTTCAGCCCCAGGGCTAGAACGAAACGATACTGGTCTGAATTAAGGGCTTTCGAATTTATACAAAACGAAAATTATCTTTAAATTACATTCCTGCAGCAAGTAGAAATCAGAATATATATGTGTGGAAGATACTCACTAGCGAAGACAAAAACAGAACTGGAAGAAAGGTTTGGCGCTGAGATGCTAGAATCCTTTGCCCCCCGATACAATATTGCACCTTCACAACTGGTCCCGGTGATCACCAATGAAAGCCCCAGAGGGTTTTCCCATTTTTATTGGGGTATCACGCCAGCATTTGCGAAAAATAAGCCAGTGGCCAACAAGCTTATCAATGCCAGGGCTGAAACCGTTACGGAAAAAGTCACTTTCAGCAATGCATTCAAACGAAACCGCTGCCTCGTGCCTGCTGACGGTTTTTTTGAATGGAAAAAAATCGGAAAAAAAACCAAGGTCCCCTATCGCTTTGTACTTCATGGTGAATCTCTTTTTTCCATGGCAGGAATCTGGGAAGAGTATGAAACAGAACAGGGAGAAACGGCCCATACCTTTTTAATTTTGACCACCTCACCCAATGCTATCAGTGCTGAAATACATGACCGTATGCCGGTCATTCTTAAGAAAGAAAATGAGGCCAAATGGCTGGCAATGGATACACCAGAGAGGGAATTGCTGGAAATGCTGCAACCATATCCAGACGAAGAAATGACAAAATATACTGTATCGCCCATGGTCAATCAGGTGGCCAATGACAGTGCCTTTGTCATCCGCAAGACGCTACCTATGGATCAATTCGGAAACTACACTTTATTCGGCTAATGTACCATATCAATATTCTAGACCTTCATTTTAAAGGAGCAAAAAAGGTCATTGCAAGCTTCCTGATTTCACATGGAGACACTCATGTCTTGATCGAAACAGGCCCTGAAAGCACCTGGAATAGCCTGACAATTGCCCTTGGCAAGCATGGGTTGAAACCAGGTGATATCGACGCGGTACTGCTGTCGCATATCCATTTTGATCATGCGGGCGCAGCCTGGAAACTTGCCGAAGCAGGTGCCCGGATATTGGTGCATCCGCTTGGGATACCCCACCTGTCAAAACCAGAACGACTGTGGCAATCCGCAGCCAGGATCTACGGGGAAGCGAATATGGAGCAGCTCTGGGGTAAAATGAATGGTATAGCAGCAAACAAATTGGTAGCTACTTCACATCAAGAAAAGGTTTGTATAGGTGAGTTGACCTTTTCTGCCTTGCACACTCCCGGTCATGCCAGCCATCACATTGCCTGGCAGTTAGGTCAAAACATTTTTACGGGCGATGTGGGAGGAGTCAAAATTTCCGGGGGGCCTGTGGTCCCTCCATGCCCTCCGCCCGATATTCATCTGGAAGACTGGAAAAAATCCATCAGGCTCCTGATGGACCGGAAACCTGAAAAGCTCTACCTGACCCATTTTGGAGAAATAGCTCATCCAGTCGAACATTTTCAGATGCTGGAAAAAATGTTGGACGATTGGGCTTCCTGGATGAAAGTACATTATGAGCAGGAAACACCAATCGATGAAGTCAAACGCGCATTTATGGCTTACACCGCCCGTCAGATGGAAAAACAGGGAGCAGACGAAAACCTACAAGCATTGTACGAATATGCCAATCCCAGTTGGATGTCTGTGAGCGGGCTGATTCGGTACTGGAAACTGAAAGAAAAAAATTATATATAAATATTCATATTTTTTATTATTTTATTATTTTTTAAATTTATTTTTAATTCTAATTTTATATGAATGAATATTTTATCGAAATTTAAACCCGCGGGTTCATCGTTTTTTAATGTATTACACCATTTTTAACATAAACTTAAAATACCTTAAAAAAATATTTTAGATTTATTTTATTTTACTAAAAAATCAAATCATAAAATAAAACAATTTTTGTCTCGATATTTTTAAAATTTTTCAATTTTACCTAATTAATTGTTTACCCGCTTATTCACGCTTTCCCTATTTTAAATTATTCGAGATGAAAAGAATGATTAAAATCACTCAAATATCAGGAAAAAATCTTTTTAAATAATGAAATTTCTTTTTACATTTGTAAAAATGTATTTTGAACCATTAAAAATGATTGTAGTAAAATATTGACACAGCAGCAACGTCAAAATGACGCAGGACAATATTTGACTATTTAAATATTATATTTGATATATCGAATATAATATATTTTTAACTAGTTAGCATTTTTCTCATAGAAATGGGAAAATTTTTACCGGGAAATCCAGTTCTCAATCACTCACATGTGATTGACGTGACGAAGTTTTGACCAAACAGGAATCAAGTATTCATTTTTGTAACCCAGTAAATTTCATAAAATCATGGACCTTAAAGATTTATTGAATCAGGAAATAGACTTGAGAAAATCAAGTAATGTCCCACTTGCATTTTATATCAAAAAATACCTGAGATATTGGTATCTGTTTTTGGGCGGCGTTTTACTTCTATGCGGTGCAGCGCTGGCGTATATTTATTATACTCCGGAACAGTACGAAATTACTTCAACCCTAATGATTAATACCAATTCGGAGGCCAGACGAAGCTTTTCAAACAATACAGTTCTGGATGATCTGGAGGGGTATCAAACCGCCAATATTGTCGAGAATGAGGTGGAGATATTGACATCCGTTTCGCTAATCAAAAAAACGTTAGAGAACCTGGGCCTGCACAATACCTTCTATGTAGCGGATGGATTCAAGAGGTTTAAAGAAATATATGGGGACGAAGTTCCGGTAACCATCCGATATAATAAGATTAATGAACCGTCCTCGGATTTTTCCGAAATGGCAAAACTTGAAATACTTGATAACCAGACCTTTGAGTTAGAGATGGAGGATGGCATCAAAACCTTGCACAACTTTGGTGATCAGATAAGCAATTTATATGGAGAGTATAGCATCCATTTAAAAGAAAATCTGCAAGGTCTTTATCCCAAACGCCTTTCTTTTACCTATAACAACATGCAGGAGATGGCTTTTTCCTACCGAGAAGCTATTAATGTAGAACCTACCAACAAGCTCTCAACTGTAATCTCCCTTAGCTTACTGTCTTCTGTCCCTGAAAAAGGAAAGCAAATCTTGAAAGCATTGGTTGATGTCTACAATACTGAAGCCCTAAAAAACGTCAATTCCACAGCAGCAAACACCCTTGCTTTTATTGATGAGCAAATGGAAAAACTCACGACCGAACTTGCAGAAATAGAGAAAGCTGTTGAAACCTACAAAAACGAAAATGCCATTTCTGACCTGAGTGCAGAATCTCAACTATACCTGCAAAACACCGGGATCACCAAGCAAAAGTTAGCAGAATATGATATCAACTTTCAGGTGTTGAATAATCTGGAAGAAAATTTAACCAACAATACCAATTTGTCCGACATGGTGCAAGGGTCCTTATTGATAGAGGACGAAACCCTGACTGATTTGGTCAAGAAATACAATGAGTCGCAGCGCCAACGCCAACGTCTCTTAAATGGGACAACATCAGATAATCCATTGATAAAAAACCTTAATGAGCAATTATTGAACCTGAAATCCAACTTGATAGAAAATATCCGAAGCAGTAAAAAAAGCATTCAGGTCGCTAAAGAGAGTCTCCAGCAAAATGCTGCCACAATCGAGGAACGAGCCAACCGGGTACCCCACATAGAACGTGAGCTATTGAACATTACCAGGCAGCAAGCGATCAAACAGGAAAACTATCAGTACTTAATGCAGAAAAGAGAAGAGTCAATTCTTTCGCTGGCAGCTACCTCAGTATCAAATGCCCGCGTCATAGATCCTCCAATTGCTGGTCCCTACCCGGCACGACCTATGAAAAAATTGATGATGATTTTTGCATTTTTTATGGGATTGGGCATTCCGTTCGCGTTGATTTACGCAAATGACTACTTTTTTGGAACAATAGGCTTAAAAAATGAAGTGGAAGCACTGAGCAAAGTCCCGATAATGGGAGAATTATCTCATGAAAACCAAAAAGCTATTTATCTGGGAACTCCCCAGTACAAATCGCTTTCAGGGGAGCAATTGAACCTGATATGGACAAATATGAAATTTGCATCCATGCAAAAATCAAATCAGGTAATTCTAACTACTTCCAGCATTGGCGGTGAAGGAAAGACCTTCTTCAGTATAAATTTGGCCCGGACAATCGGCTTATCAGGAAAAAAAACCGTGATTCTGGAATTTGACCTCAGAAAACCATCGGTCTTCCAGCAACTTGGTGTGAAAACCAACAAACCTGGAATATGCGAATACTTAACGAATGAAGCTTATACTACGAGGGACATACTTCATTTGTCGGAAGAAAATCCAAATATTTTCCTGATAGGTGCTGGTAAATTATCTGACAACCCACTGCAAGTCATGAACAGCCCGAGATTAGCGGAGCTATTCGTTGAATTAAGGGGAAAATTCGATCATATCATCATTGATAGTGCTCCCATCGGCTTGGTAGCAGATGCCTTTTCGCTTTCTCCGTTTGTAGACATGCTTGCCTATGTCGTCAGGTATTATTACACCAAAACAAATCATTTGAAGTTAATCAACGAGATTGAAGAGAAAGGTAAATTTTCTAATCCGGTTTTGATCCTGAATGGTGCCAAATCTGAACACAGTTACGGACACGGATATGGATATTATTACGATCAGAAAACCGCAAAAACTTAAATGGTTCCTGGGGAGAATAATTTTAAGGAACAAAAGTAAGTTCCCGTTTGTCGTTGCAATAGTATAGATATAGGTGCCACAACACAGTCTATTCGAAGTGAGTTTCCCTACAGAAGTTACAGGTTAAAAAGCCCAACATAAGATCGGTGTTAACTTCCCTACTAAAATTACTTAATCAATTGACAGAATGGAAAAACCCTTCTCTATAAAAAGATAAATATTCTATGAATGAAAAATATCCATTCTTCCTTGTTGAGTACTAAAACCACATAACACCTTGTAAAACGAAGGCAAGTATACATTTTCGCTAACACCCGGCATTAATTTTATTCTTAATATGTACTCAAGAATCAGCGCATTTATAAACACGAACATAAAGTTTTAGGATGGATTTAGTTGTTGTTTTCCTTACTTTATAATATTGCAGTGCAGGATCAATTTCCTTATTGAACAGTCATCTACTGAATCACTGGTATTTTTTTGGAGGAAAGAATCCCTTTTTAAGAGTCGAATAATTTCGAGAAATAAATGAAAGAAAAAATAACAATCGTATATATTATTCTTCTGGTGATCATCAGCCTCAATTTTTTTGATGCCACTTTCCTCAATCCTACCCTGGTAAACTATTTGGATTTCATTGCAGTAATGGGAACAGTACTTGTATCTGCCAGATACATGTTTGATCGAAAAGGAGGCCTTGTATTACCAGTACAGATTATCGCTCTATCCATCGTTTTCTCGATGGTCATGGCTTATTATTCTTGGGGTCAGGGATTTAAAGATAGCATGGTTGAGACCTACCAATACATGCTTTGGTTTTTATTTTTTCTGTTGCTCCATTTAAAAACCCCGATTCGTTCAATCGAAAAAATAATACTTGCTTACGGACTATTGTATGCGGTGCTATATTTTTTTCAATATTTGAACGCTCACACGGTCTTTTTTGGGAAGCCCATTTCAGGTGAAGAATTCACAGAAGAAAGAGGGGCGATCCGCATCATTTTCCCTGGTGCAGGAATCTTTATCCTTTCTGTTTTTATCGCAATTACAAAATTATCAACTAATGACCGAAACAAGTGGTGGTATTTAGGCTTGGCTACATTGGGATTAGTTATACCGGTTATGCAGGTAACCAGGCAATTTATAGTGGGGGTACTTCTAATCTACTTTTACCATTTTGTTAGAAACCAGACCATTTTGAAAAAAGCCTTGATCCTTGGAAGTTTTGCCGCCGGAATGATCCTCTTGGCAAATTCCGATATTCCTATGGTCAGAGGCGTTGTAGAAGCTCAGCAACGGGATGCAAAATTGGGAAAAGATTACATTAGGGTTAAAGCTGGCGAGTATTTCCTTACTGATTTCTCCCCAAATACACTCAGTCAAATTTTCGGAAACGGTTCTCCAAATTGGGGAATTTCTAACTATGGAAAATTCATAGAAAGGCTTAGCAATACTCACGAATATTTCATTTCTGATGTGGGCATTATCGCAGTATATACGATGTTTGGGATTTTCGCGGTTGTAGGTTTTATATCACTGTGGTACAAAAGTTTTGTTCTTACCATTCCACGGCAGTACGCTTACACAAAATATTATTTGTGGTACCTATTAATTACGAGCTTTACTTCCAGTTCGGTTTATCATTACCACTATATTATTGCTACGGTATTTGCACTATATATTTTTCACCGCAGCTTTATGGAAAACAAAAAGTGGACATTCATATCCAAATTATTAGATAGTTTACCTTCCAAATCGGATCGGTTTAAAACGAAAAATTTTACACAAGAAAAAATATACTTTCAGAGCAAGTCACATGACCATTCCCTATCATGAAGATTTCACAGAAAAAAAGGGATAAATGATTAATAGATTTACAGTTATTCGCCTATAGCAAAGTAAATATTTCCAGTAACCAGCCGAATACACCTGAATTACCCGGAAATGAATTGTTATACAAGCAATAGAAGACTAACATTCCTCTCAAAAGTAAAATAGCTTGCGCGCTTAAAAAATCGCACATCCTACCACAAAAAGAAATTAGTGTAGAAAAAAAATAATAACTATTTAACCCGCTAGATAAAAATGGTTCGAACAGGAATAATAGGATTAGGTAAAATGGGTATTTCCCATTGTGCCATACTGGGTGCACACCCGGACGTCAACCTGGTAGCTGTATGTGACAGCTCCTCATTGGTAATCGAGGCCTTTAAGAAGCATTCTCAATTCCAGTGTTTTACGGATTATCGAAAAATGATTTCCGAGATGAATCTGGATGCTATCGTCATTGCATCTCCAACGAAATTTCACGCTGAGATGGTGCACTATGCGCTGGACCATTCCCTACATGTCTTTTGTGAAAAACCATTTGTACTGAATCCAGAAGATGCAGAAATCCTGGCCGAAAAGGCTGAAAAGAAAAATCTGGTCAACCAGGTAGGCTACCATAACCGCTTTCTGGGAACCTTTAATGAGGTAAAAGTACTCCTTCAAATGAATATTTTGGGAGAGCTTTACCATTTCAATGGAGAGTCATACGGCCCGGTGGTAATCCGGGAAAAAGGGAGCACCTGGAGGTCCCAAAAAGGCCAGGGTGGCGGATGTCTGTATGATTATGCGTCTCACACCATAGATCTGATCCATTTTCTTCTGGGCCCGCCAACGGAGGTTGCCGGAACCCAATTAAAGAAAATATTTTCCAATGATGTAGAGGATGCAGTTTATTCCAGCATTACCTTGAATAATGGACTTCGGGGTCAATTGTCGGTAAACTGGAGCGACGAAACACACCGGAAAATGAATACGCAAATAACCATATTGGGTAAAAAAGGAAAAATAATCGCAGACGCCACCGAGGTAAAAATCTTTTTAAAAGAAGCCAATGAGCTTCTGGGTTTACCGAAAGGCTGGACAGTGAAATACCTCACAGAATTGACGCCCAATGTAGATTACTACCTACGGGGTGAAGAATACTCATCCCAGATCGATCATTTTATAAAATGCATAAAAGACCTGAAAACAATCAATAAAAGCTCATTTAGAAGCGCATCATTTACCGACCAACTTATTTCTAAATTAATTTCCGACAATAAATAAGAAAACATGGAAAGAGTACTATTCGGTGATAACCAGTTTTTTGGTGTTAACCACAGTTCAGATGAAAAAGCACGGGCACAAACCATTCGCTTTCAGGAAGACGATGCCATCATGGCAGTATTAGACTCCGCGATTGATGAGGGGATCAACACATTCATGTGTACCACACATGACCGGATCGGCGAAATATGTAACCGAATCAGAGGAAGCGAAAAATACCAAAATTTTAAATTAAACCCTTGCATGCCCTATGCTCACAAATATGCTAATGCTGTAACAGAATTGGGCTATGTGGGAACAATAAAACAATTCGTTCCCGGGAATATCTTCAGCACTTTTGCTAAAGGAGGACTGGCATTTATGAAAAAAGATTTTAACGAGCTTGCAAAATTAATGATTGATGCCGAGATGAAAATGTTTAAAGGCATTAACACGCCGGTAATATGGGTACAAAATGTAATTACCGATTTGTTACTTGGCCTGGGCATGACCGACTTCCTGGTAACCTTCTACAAGCATATCAAAGAAAAGTACCATGCGGAGCCGGGATTCATCACGATGAATTTACCTCTATTACTGGATACTCTGGAGAAAGCAGGAATTGAAAATCCAACTGTTTGCGCCTCCATCAACAAAATTGGCTTCAGAATGTCCGGGGGAATAAAAAGATATGAAGAAGTTATCGCACAAAAAAGATGCAGATTGGTGGCCATGCAGGTTTTGGCAGCCGGTGCCTTGGCTCCCCGGGAAGCATTTGAATACGTTTGCGGGCTGGATGGGGTCGAATCAATTCTTTTTGGTGCATCTTCGAGATCCAATATCCATCAGTCAAAAGTGATGATTGATAGCTTTTCTTCACTGGACCGTACCGTAGAAAGGAAGGTAAATTACGTTTAGATTTAATGCCTGAAAGTTATAAAATACAACATTCTTCCCCATTACCTTTTAAGCCCAAATAACTCTAAAGAAAGGTATAATTCGAGATTGGAATCTGGTAGACTAAGTTCATAGAACATGAAGACAACTGATGTAGGACTGTCCGACAATCAACGTTTTATAGATAGGTTTTACAGCATCGCGGCTGTCTTCTGAACAGGTTTCGGCAATCTGGAAAACAGCTTCTATACATCCCCGGTAGAGGGTTATTCTCAAATACCCTACATACCTGGATTTGCATGTTGGTACACTACGAGAGCTGAGGGGACGATACGATAATAACTACGGGTGCAAACCCATGAGGTAGAAGTAACAATTTGCTCTATCGGTAATATTGTTCCCATTCCGAGCGAGGTTGGTGACAGAACCTATCAAACGAATTTTCTATTCAGAAAATTCTTACTAGAGCGGTAACTCAGGTTTCGGGAATAACGGATCAGGTTTTTATTCCTTCTGGAAATAAATTGCCTTTTTGCTTTTTCACTATTATTTTGACACCTATGATAATTAATTATTTGATACTAGCGCATACCAATCCACTTCAGGTACGGAAATTGATCGCGGCCTTAAATCATACAAACAGCTACTTTTATGTACATGTAGATTTAAAGGCCGAAATTGCTCCTTTTAAGGATGCATTAAAAGATTTTCGTAACCTTTATATCCTGCCCGAGCATCAACGAGAGACTTGCAACTGGGGAGGTATGGGCATTGTTAGAGCAACTTTCACCATGCTCAAACTTGTAGAGGAAAGTCGCAAAAACGGATATGCTGTGCTTCTGAGTGGTCAGGACTATCCGGTCAAATCCAGTGATTATATTAACTCCTATTTTCAAAGCAACCCCGGAAAGGATTTTATTTCCTGGTTTCCATTACCTTCAAACCGTTGGGTTCGGGGAGGTATGGATAGGTTAAACCATTACAAAATAGAATTATCGCAGAATAAGGGTGATTTTGTGCAGCTACCTTCCCTGCATTCCAGGGACTTTTACAGCTTTGACACTCTAAAAAAACTTGTGAAGGTCATTTTCAGAGGAAAAACATCATCCCTTCGTGTATTGTCAAATAAAAAAAGCTTTCCTGATTACCTTAAGCCTAATGGCGGTGATACCTGGTGGGCATTAAATACGGAAACCGTTTCTAAAATTTTGGAATTTGTGCAAAACCATAGCGACTTGATTCAATACATGTCCAATTCCACTCTTCCGGATGAAATATTGTTTCAAAGTCTCGTGCTGGAAATTAATAAGGACCATTTGGACAGCATTCATAATTGCCTAACTTTTGTGAACTGGTCAGGCAGCAGAGATGCCCCATCTCCTCAAACCTTCACTCCAGAGGATCTGCCAAGATTACGGGAGCTGTCTCCCGATTTTTTATTTGCCCGAAAATTCGATATGCAGCTCTATCCCGAACTCCCCGATCGTATTGAAAATGAGGTTTGGCCGGCCTATGTCAAAAAAGAAGTGTAGCCAATTATCCCGGGATAATTGGCTACACATTATTGCCCTAAACTAAGGCATCACCATAAATCGCAGGCGTTCTGCAGAGGTGTCTGTCTTTATCACACTCAAAAGATAAACACCTTCCTTAAATCCGCTTAAAGGTATCAGAAATTGTCCGTTTTGATGTTGAAGATTTAAAGGATCAAGCTGGAACATAAGATTTCCCAAGCTATCATGAACCAAAAATTGTTGAAAATCACCGGAATCTCCCTTGAGATAAATGTGGTCAACGGCGGGATTCGGAAAAAGAGACATAGAAAACTCTGAATTAGGGTTTTCTGTGCTTTCATTCGATTGCGCAGAATCAGTCGCTGTCTGAGCTAGTCTGAGATTGGAGCTGGTTGATGATCTGGTGCCCGAGATCGCCACACCGGATATCGTTGCCCGGTTTGCAAATGCTTGCAATTTGATCTCCAATATTCCATCTTTAACTTCCACTTGCTTAAAAACCAATTCCAGGGGCTGGTTATTATTTTCTAAAAAGAGGTCTAAATTGTTCTTTACTACTTTTCCTTCCAAAGAAATGCTAAACACCCTATTTCCTGCTATTGCTCTTGGACCTCTTTTACCATACCAAAGTTCATTGTGATAGGTTCTGACTTCATAGGTCCCATTTGGCACCGGTATTTTATAAATTAGGGTCAGCCCATGTCGTTCGGATTGAAATAGTGCGTCCTTACTGGCCGAAGCATCAGCATAGGTAGTTTTTGAGTTATAGAAATCAAATGAACCGATTTCTGCTTCAAACTCATTATTCCCGAAGGTTGTAGCCTCAGATGAACCAGCATTAAATGCAATTTGAAAATCGTTTTGCTCAAGGCCCGGTTTGCCACCCTGTGTCTCCTGAGGGAAAACCGATAAAGCTGAAAGTGTCGCTCGGTTTTGTGAGGCAATCATCCGGATGTCCAGCTTGCCGTCAACCACCTTGATATTTTCAAAAACCAGCGTCGTCGGTTTGTTATTGCTTTCCCTGTATAGGTCAAAATTCTCCTTTACATATACTCCTTCCATTTGTATTGAAAACACCCTTCTCCCCGCAGTGGCCGAAGGACCATATCTGCCAAACCATAGTTCATTGTGGTAGGTGACCACCGTATAGGTGCCATTTTCCAAGGGAACATGTAACCTGAGATCATCTGAATTTCTCTCCTGTTGGTAAAGTTTTGTTCCACTTGCATTGATATCACTATATGTATAGGATGTTCCCGAAACCAGATCTAACCCTGCCACAGACCTGTAAACAGCTTCCTCAAAAACGATATCCTCATTGCTCCCAAAACCAAAATGTAGCCCTGACCCCAAGGGAAGTTGTGTGATATCATCTGGATCAGTGTCGGGTTGCTCTACGCTTTCCTCTTCCTTAGCCATTACAATAAGTCTTATTCCCTCGGATTCCTTAGCAGTTCCCTGAGTATCCCATACTTTTGCTTTGATCTGATAAGTACCTGCTGAAAGATTGGAAAGGTTATAGTCATAGGGTGCATCGTTGGCCGTTCCCAGTAAATTACCGTTCCGAAAAAATTCCACCTTATCGATTTCAAGGCGTGGATCGGTCGATACTTTCGCTTCAATTTTCACCGACTCGCCTTCCGTAATAGAGAAATCACTTTGGGGTTTGGTGATAGTGATCTCAGGTTCTAAAAATGGTGCAGGTTCCTTTTCCGGTTCTGGCAGGCCCGGAAGATTAATTGACAGATCATCAACGTATATATTTGACACGCTTGGGAAAGTTTTATCAGCGTAAGCATTGATACTAAACATATTTTGATCTACCTCAGGTCTTAAGGTGTTGATTGACTTGGTATCTATGATCAATTTATCATCTTGCCAGACAAGGATCCTACCTTTGTCACCCCGGTCCTGAATAATTCGCATTTGAATTTTTACCCATTTTTTTACGGGAAGATCCACACCTACGGGAGCTGCCCAGCTTTTACCGGGTTTATTTCCCCAAAATTTCTGAAGATCGGCGAGACTTAAGTAATTGGCTCCGCCAGACCCTGCCCCACCGCGTACATTTAAACCGAGGACAAAATGTGGAGAATTGATCTGGTCCGGCCCTGTGCCAGCACCCCCGGGCGCAAATTTTACACCTTTCGTTTGAATCAGGTTAAACCAACTGTTGTTCCGGTCAAGATCAATCCGATTTGGAAAGTATAAATATTGTGTAAAAATCAAATCTTTGTGATCCCCGATTTCTGACCAGCGAAAATTTCTTGTACCATGTCCTCCACCATTTGTGGTGTTTATGGACATTTTCAACGAACGATTTCCAGACCTCGCCACATCAGAACTCACAGAGCTGTTGCCCCCGTTGCTATTAAACTCTCCTCCGCCTCCATCCTGCGACCATTCCTGCTGGGTACCACTTTCATGTCCCGCACTCCACAATTGCTGTCCCAGGGAATTTGTGGGAACCGTATCCTGATTAAAATAAATTAAACTATGATTATTACCATATTTTAATCTATCTACCATAATATTACTACTATCCACTGCCATAGTAGTAAAGTACATTAAAAAAGCGCAGACAAGCGCTGACATTGTTAGTCCCGTTTGGGTAGCTGTTTTTCCATTTGCTGTTTTGTTCATTTCTATTTTCATTTGATTAGGTATTGTTTAAGCCATAAAAAGGAAATTGATTTATTATTTTTTGCTTTTTGATTTTACAAATAATAGATTATGCATTTAACATACATCGAAATTTATTTCTTATTACTATGGTGTTTTTTAAAATAAACAAAATTTTATTCTAATTGTCAATAATGTGTTGGCAAAATATTCTACACCGAATCATAATTAGGATTTCGGGAATTGGTTGCAAAATGCTTTTTCCGGGCAATGAAACTCAAAAAATAGATTGTAAATAATCTATTTTTAATAATATTTAACCGAGAAATAAATCGGATCCAAAATAGGCTTCGGGTGATTAACACTGCTTTGGCAACCGGTGAAGTTCATATTCAATGCCAAAATTGACTTTTCAATTAAAAATGATCTACTTGCCAACCAAAAAGCGGCCTTCCAAAACATGAAAAACTCCATCATCGCCGGAGCCGGTCATTATCTACCGGAACGTATCGTCAGCAACCATGAGCTATCTACCATGATGAATACCAATGATGCCTGGATCGTGGAGCGGACAGGTATCAGAGAAAGAAGGTGGTTTACCCCCGGTAAGGATACCGTCACCAGCATGGCAAAAGCTGCCTCGGAAATAGCGATCCACAATGCAGGCATCCAGACAAGGGAAATCGATTTTATCATTTTTGCCACCATCACCCCGGATTACTTTATCCCTGGTAACGGAGTACTGCTTCAAAGAGAACTCGGTCTACAGGGTATTGGGGCACTCGATGTCAGGAATGCCTGCTCGGGTTTTGTGTATGCAGTATCCATTGCTGACCAATATATCAAATCCGGTATGTACCGCAATATCCTTGTGGTAGGCGCAGAGATACAATCCTCTGCGCTCGACAAGAGTGACGCCGGAAGGTCCAGTGCTGTGATCTTTGCTGACGGGGCCGGAGCCGTGGTACTCCAGGCCAGTTCAGATACACAGAGAGGCATCCTCTCTACTCATCTGCATGCAGATGGTGACCATGCAGAAGAGCTCTATGTAAGGGATCCCGGCAGCAGCAGAGAGGTCAGGGTTTCTCAGGAACTGATTGACAGCGGATCGTTCAATCTGCAAATGAATGGAAATGCTGTGTTCAAACATGCGGTCGTCAGATTTTACGAGGTGGTACAGGAAGCCCTGAAAGCCAATCATTACACTGCTCAGGACCTGGACTTGCTTATCCCCCATCAGGCAAACCTCAGAATCAGTCAGTACCTGCAGGAAAAGATGGGGTTGGAAAACAGGCAGATTTTTAACAATATCATGAGCTATGGTAATACCACAGCAGCCACGATTCCCATTGCGATAAGCGAGGCACTTGCTTTGGGAAAAATAAAGCCAAACGACCTGGTATGCCTGGCTGCCTTCGGCAGTGGTTTTGCCTGGGCGTCTGCCCTTGTACGCTGGTAAATGATGACGACTATGTTTGATTATGAAGAGTTGCTCGCCATCACTACAGACAGACTGCTTTTTGAGAAAATCAGCGCAGCTAAGAAAGTGTATACCGATATATTTTCGCAAACCGCCAATCAACTCTCCAGAGATTTTCTAAACCAAGCTCACCCGAACAACAAAGGCGTCAAAATCAGTAAAGGAAATGAATTGCAACACTGTCCCTACCAGGTTTTGGATGTACTGCGAGATTTTGACCCGTCTGCAGGCTGTAATATACGCGTTCTGAACTGGTGGGGACGAGGAATGTTCATGTTTGTTTTTTTTGGAAAAAACCATACTTGCCTGCGTGATGCACATGCTTTGTTAGAATGGGCCGGAAAAAACCGGTATCAGATATGTTTGTCGGACTTATGGGGATACAGTGAAATCATCGATCAAAAAAAGACCCTACCCAGCAAACTCTTTAGTGAGGAAAAATTAAGGGAGCACCTCAGAAGCTATTCCCACCTACAGTTAATGAAGTCTCTGCCTTTGCTTTCGGCCAATGAAATGGCAGGGCATATCAAGATCGAAATCGAAAGTACCCTTTCTATAATGAATAACCTACCTCCTCTGAATAACATTACAGGCCACAAAAAACGGAGCAGTCGGTAAAAATGATTAAACTTTTTCCAAACTAAATATAATTTTTTAACTATATAATGTAAATTGGAACCCGTAACAGACACATTCCGTATCACTTTGTAAATTGATCTGAAACACGCATGAAATATATATTTTCCTGGATTTTAACGGTCTTTTCAATTTCGCTATTACATGCCCAGGGGCAGGTAGTAAACATCTACAACAAGGACTCCACGCTCATGGGCAACGGTGTAATGGTCAATGGAAAGATGGATGGCCTTTGGAAATTCATCAATACCAATACCAATGCGTTGATCCAACAGGGGACTTTTGATGAAGGTGTAAAAGATGGCCAATGGATCATTTATTTCGCCAATAAGCAGCAACATATCGTTGCAGAATACAAGGACAATAAACTAAATGGCGCCTTTCGGGAGTTCGATCTGGGTGGTGCACTGGTAAAGGAGGCCATTTACCAGGATAGCATCCTTATAGGTCCTTACAAAGAATATTATGGCAATCAGGATCAAGCCGGGTACATCAATCCCAAGCAGGTAAAAACCGAAGGCAACTACGCCGATGGTAAAAGAACCGGAGAATGGGTTTTCTATTTTGAAAACGGAGAGGAGGCCGTAGAGGTAAATTTTGACGAGGGATTGAGAGATGGCTCCTACCGGGAGTATACCCCTTATGGTGAATTGATCATTGAGGCCAATTATAAAAACAACCAGACCCATGGAGATTTCAAACGGTTTTCCCCGTCAGGAAGAATACAGGAAGAAGGCAGTTTTGCTGAAGGGAAGAGAGTGGGCAAGTGGACAAGCTATTTTCCGGACACCAGAATCGTAGAATCCGAAAAAACCTATGACCAGGACGGAAACAAAACAGGGACCTGGACTTTTTATTATGAAAACAAGCGGATTGCCAGGGTAGAGCGGTACAAAAATGACATCCCGGTAGGTGATTGGGAGGAGTACTTCCCAGATAAGTCATTGGCCAAAAGGGTCAGCTATGATCTTGGAGTTCCGGTCGGTGATTACGTCGAAAACCACAGCAACGGCAGACCGTCCGTGAGAGGTCAATATGAAAATGGCTTCAGGACCGGAGTCTGGAAAAACTATTATCCCGAGGGCAAATTGTACGCTATTGGCGCCTATAAAAATGACCTGAAATCCGGGCTTTGGAAGTATTTCAATAAAATAGGAATTTTGGTAGCAGAAGGCAGCTATCAATTGGGTAATGAAACAGGTCAGTGGTTTTATTACTATGATGGCGGCCAACTTAAATCCGTAGGAAGCTACCAGCTGGGTCAGGAAGACGGGATGTGGGGCCTGTTTTACGACAACAAACAACTCACTCAGGAGGAAACCTGGGACTTCGGCAGGTTAATGAATGTAAGCGAATACTACAGTTACGATGGTTCCGGCACGCTGGATCCCGGTACACTAACGGATGGTAACGGCACCCGGATCACCTATTATATCAATGGCCAAAAAGAATCGGAAGGCAACTATCAATCGGGAAAACCAGAGGGAACCTGGAAATATTATCACGACAACGGAAGGCTGGCTTCTGAAGGCCGGATGGAAGACGGTAAAAAAGAAGGACCCTGGAAATACTATTCCAGGTCGGGTAACCTGGAAGACATGATCAATTTTAAAAATGATGAAGTGGTCCCCGAGCAAATGCCTGAAGAAAGTGATCTTTTCCAGAATTTTGATTGATCTCAAACAGTATGTGGCTTCCGAAGGTTAATAAATAAAAACGATGTTCGGATTATTCAAGAAGAAGTCAGAAATTGAAAGATTACAGGAGCAATATGGCAAACTGATGCAAAAAGCACATCAAGCTTCCCACCGGGATAGAACGCTTTCAGACCAATTGATGACTCAGGCCGAGGAAATAGCTACAAAAATTGACAAGCTGAAAAAGAAATAGGCGTTGCACCAATAATTGCTTTTCTTAGCAAGAATAACGAATGATTATTTGGGAATTAAGTCGTATCTATTGACAATATTTCTTTTTTAAGCGACATATGCAACATGGTACGTTTATTGACGTATCAACTGGTAACAACCAATTATTATGTGCCATGAAAAATCCCCTAAGTAATCGGTCCCAGGTGTTCAAATACACCGGTATGTTTGTTTTAAGTTTCTTTTTACTGTACTCTGCCAGTACAAATTCGGCAAAAGCGGCGCCATTTGCCGTTTCTTTCCAGGTATTTTACGATGAGTTAAGCCCCTACGGAGATTGGGTTGAAGACCCGCACTATGGGTTTATCTGGATACCCTTTGCAGAACAGGGTTTTCAGCCCTACCGGACAAATGGACATTGGGTGATGTCAACCTATGGCAATACATGGGTATCGAACTATGACTGGGGCTGGGCGCCATTCCACTATGGACGATGGTTTTTCAGTGACATGTACGGATGGGCGTGGATTCCGGGATACGAATGGGGTCCTGCCTGGGTAAACTGGCGGACCGGAAGAGGATACTACGGTTGGTTTCCGCTAGGACCAAGGGTGCAGTTCTATGCCTCGGTAAGGTTTCCGGTTTATGCCCATTGGGTCTTCGTACCCAGAAGAAGGCTACTCAGCCGAAATGTCTACAGGTATTACCTCCCTGGTAGAAATGTAAATGTAATCTACAACCAAACCACGATCATCAATAACACGCGGGTATATAATAACCAAACCTATATAACAGGACCCAGCCGGTCTGAATTGCGGCGGGTAACCCGCAGAGATGTACCCGTATACCAGGTAAGCGAAGGAAGAAGACCTGGCAGAGCCACTATCGACAGAAATAGGCTGAGCCTTTATAAGCCCGAAATAAGAAGCAATGATCAGTCAAGGGCTGAACAGTTGAGGCCAAGGCGGATTACGTCTTCCCGGGATTACAATGCAAATCGGGCAAAAACGCGCAATAGAGCATCGCTGCCCGAAACCAGCGCCCGCAGTTCGGTAAGACGGGAAGCCCTGCATGAAAGGGACACTTCCCCCAGCCGTTCCGCCCGCAGAGAAAACAATATCGGCCCGGAAAACAGCATTTCACAGCCCGCTTATACCAGGCAAAGAAACTATGATCCTGAAATGGCCAGACCTCACGCGTCTACCAGGCAAAGATCATACGCCCCTTCCAATACCAGAAGACAGGTGACACCTGGGGTAAATTCCTCAACCAACCGAAGCCAATCCGGGGTAACTCCTGAACGCAGGAACATAAATACCCAAAGGATGCAACGAGGTCAAAGGAGTTCAGCCCCAAATTCTCAGCAATTAAAATCCGGCAATGTCCGCCAGGAAATAAGAAAAAATGCGCCGTCCAGCTCAGTTAACAGATCCCTAAATTCAGCACGGAAGAGCCAACAAATACGAAGCACTACCAGAAAAAGTAATCCTTCAGTAAACAACCGCAGCCGTAGTAATACCAGGGTAGCTCCTGCTCCATCCAGCAGAGCAACAAGGGCTAACGCGCCTGCCAGAAGGTCTACTTCGGGCTCCAGAAGAGGAAATTAAGGAATGCATATTCAAACGCCGGGGTCACCATCCGGCGTTTTTTTCATTGCAAAACATTCAACTCAGGCCAAAGCTGAGTCCACCGCTGATTTCATTTTTTCAAGTCCCGTTTTCGCAACTTCCAAGGGATCCTGTTCCCAGTAACCCGGATTAAATAATTCCAGTGAGAGGATCTTATCACCACCCATAGCTTTGAGGTCCCTGATAATTTGTCCAAGTGGAGCAACCCCATCTCCTGGATAAATCCGGTCTTTATCTTGTTGCTGCTCTCTGGGTATGTCTCCCGGAAAGTCATTCATGTGAAAAATTTCAATGGCCTTTCCACTGATCAACTTCAGACCTTCAAAACCCGACCCTCCCCGGAACAAGTGATAAACATCAGGAAGCAAACGTGTATCGGGATCATCGGCCACTGCCGCTACCATCAACACCTGACCCAAGTGATGAAAAGGCGCAAATGCTCCCCAAAACTCCAGTTGCGGCATCACACCAGTCTCTCTTCCCAGCGCCAGTAAGGCCTTATAACGTTTTCCCGCTAGCATCAGATCTACCGGAGCCTTTGCTCCTACACCGGGTGCAGCCACCCTGTGGCAACCTATAGCTGCCAGTATTTCCATCTCCTCTTTCATTTGCATAAACCCGGCCTGGCTTTCCTGCTCGTCAGCTACCATCCAGGGAGCGAAACCAATGGCATTTTCCACCCTGAGTCCATGATCTGCAACCATTGTTTTCAGGTCAGCGGCCTCATTGCCTTCGGCAAGGTACTTTTTAACATCTTCAATCCAAACCTCAATCCCATCATATCCGGCTTTGGCAGCTATTTCTATATATTTTTTCAATCCCGGCCTTTGCCCCCTGATGGTACTGGTGTTTAAACAATAGCTGAATCGACCTGCCGCTTTGGACTGGGCAAAGGTAGCGGAGGGACCTATTGCTGCTATAGAACCTAAACCAATAGCTTTCAATAAACTTCTTCTGTTTTTTTTCATGCGGATAATATTGTTTACTGATCTTCCATTCTTTTCGAACCTGCTCCCAAACCCAAACAAAGCCTGATGAACTCCAATCGATAAAAATACAAAATAATCCCATACTATTAGAAGCTGGACTATCAGAAGCTGGCAGCGCATGCCAGTAATTATCTTTTTTGAAATTTAAGCTTCCTCCCACCACAGGTCAGTACATAAATACCAGGATCCAGGCGGCCGACCTCCAGGTCGACAAAAAAAGTATTTGCTTCAATTCTGTTTATCAAATGTGTTTTGTCTTCACCCCTCACGTCAAACACTTTGATTGCAAACCCCTGATCTGGCAGCCCTTCCACACGCAATACCATATCTGCAGGGTTTGGAAACACCCTAAACCTGCTACCTGCCTTTGTGTTGAAATCCAGGCCGAGTACTTCGGAGAACGCTTCACGCTGATCCAAATCGATTTGCTTTAACCTGACAAAAACCCTGCCTTCGCCGAGCAGGGGGAAAAAATGAGCATAATCTATTGCATTATTGGAAAAACCAGAGGCCGCAATACGGTCCAGCAATTGCCATGATCTTCCATCTGTAGAAACCTGAACTTCAAAATAAGCTGTATTTTTTTCAAATGCGGTAGTCCAGTAGAGAGATACGCCCCGATCAGCCATCACTGTGCCGGTAAACTTCAACCACTTTAGGGGCAGAGTAACCTGATTTACTTCGATGGTAACAATGGCTTCATCGCATTGCATGCCTCCCTCACCACAGATTTGATAGGTAAATTGATCTGTACCAAAAAATTCGGGATCAGGCAAGTAGGATATTTGGCCGGTCACCGAATCGATGGTAAGGGTACCATTTGCGGGTGGAGATAAAATACTCAACTCGGATGGGTCCAATATATCTGCGGGCAGGTCATTGGTCAGTACATCCAATACCACAGGCTCTTCCTGGTTGGTAGTTCCCTGGTCGTTATTCGCAGCAACAATGTCAAACACGCCTACTTTGTAAGCGGCAAAAGCAATATCACTGCTTCCATTAAGCCGATACCTCAAACTCCTCACCTCTTCATAATTGCCCAAATTGATACCAAAGGCCTCAAGGTCTGCTACCCACAAACGCAGATCTCTGGGGCTTTTTACAAATGCCGCATCATTACCGTCCAATTCATAAAAATCGGCCGACCATTGCCCAAGGATATTGACAGTTGTATGGTTGATGGTCAGTGAATTTCCCACCAGGTTACCATCGCTGTCAGTAAGAAATATTTCGTCAAGTGTAGAGCTTGGATCTGCAAATTGGGTCACAAGGACATCAGGAATCCCGTCTCCAATTTGAGTAGGGTCAATGATCCCCGAAAAATCAAAAATGACGTTCCCGGCGGCGATATTCGCTACCCCGGTACCATAGTCCAGACCCTGAAGTCCATCGGTAAGAAAAGTGGACAGGTTTGGAGGCACCGGAAATGGAGGAGGGTCCGAGATACCGTTGTCTACCCCATCATATAGCTGGCCCAGTCCAATATAAGTACCGGAAGATTTTTCGTATATATTCCTGACCGGAAAAGCCTGATAGACCTGCGGAGAAAAGGACACTCCTTCCAGACTCAACCTGCCATCATTGACTCCGGTCGAGTAGACTACGCCCTGCCAGGTAAACCCTAGCAGATGGTGGGAATCATTCGGAAGGACCGGACTAATATTGCCAATACCAGAGGTCCAATATCCCCCATGATCGGTATATATCGCGGTGGCTCCCCCGTATGTCTGGGCCTCCAGGGCCGACGTTGAGAACAAATGGAGTACAAGCAGGCAGTAAAAGCCTATGCGAAGAAAAAAATTTTCTGATTTTGCCGGTGACCTGACCAAATAATCCATTATACAACTCCCTTGCTCCCACCAATTTATCACATACAAAGAATTGATCTTCCTATAATTAAATATGAAGGTTATATTATAATATTAATATCCTTGTTTGTTTTAAAACATAAATATAAGACAAAAACTTGTTATATTTATAAAATAATGTTTTAAATTGCAAAACGTTAAATAATAATTTTTATACCTTTATTGATTAAGAAACTCTGAGCATCACCAGCAATGCAAAAAATCACCCCTGTCCATCTACCTGGAATTTTTAGAAAAAAAGGAGCCTTTTTTTTTATCATTTCCGGCGGATTTGCCATGCTGTTTATTGTCAGCATAGTCAGTACATGGATATTTGGCCCCTATCTTTCTCCAGATACCACTGGATTTTTTAAAATCACGATAGGATATTATGAGCCGCTGGCATCACTATCTCCATTTTATCCCTTCTTGCTCGCTAACCTGCCGCTGTCTCTTATTCCAATATTCGACAGGGTTTTGGTCCTAAACCTGCTTACGGCATTGCTAGCTATATATTTTGTATACACCATAGCCAGTCATGCCGAAAAAAATAAATGGATGGTCTTCTCTTTGTTTGGTATAAGCCTGTTTTCGTGGTGGTCATTCAGGGTATTGGGTAGTGCTCATGCAGATAGTATTTTCTATCTGCAGGTATTGGTTTGGCTACATCTTTTTGTTTGGTCTGAGAAGAATGAAAAGTATTATTTTCCTTCGATGGCTGTTTTGTCCGCAATCATGGTGTGGACAAAAGTAAATAGCCTCTTTTTGATACCCCTGCTATTTATCTGGCTTATTATCGACCGCGACTGGCGCTGGTCTATAGTTATCGTTAGCCTGATTGTGTCCTGGACACTATATTCCTTGGTATTGCCCGAAAATATTCTAGCATTTCACTTTTCAGCAAAAGAAAATACCAGTACAGGCCCTCTATCTTACCTGATCCTTTTATATGAAAACCTGGCTGGCTGGATGCAGGTAACAGCAGGACTGGTGTTTTCCGATACCCTTGGCCAATCAATTCCGAGACCAGTAGCTTTTATTCTGGGGCTGGCCTGGGCGGCTTTTCTACTGGCATACCTTGTTTTAAATAAACATAAAAGGAGGAATAAGACCTACCTTCTTTTGCTCTTTGGCGCCACTTACACTTTTTGCTTTCTGGCCTTCCAACAGTATTCCGGTTACAGAGAAGTAAATTACAGAACACTTTTTCCCTATCTTCTGGTAATTTCCTGGTCTCTCTGGATTACCCTTATCCGATTGAACAATAAGAAGTTAATTATCGTCCTGATGGTTTTGATCGTAGGGCACACCTGCACGGGACATGTCTTATTGTGGATGAGAGATGATGTATACTCCCTCCACATTGCCAAGAAAACACATCACAGCGAACTCAAGCATACCATTGAGGAAGTACTGACAAACTCCCATAGGGAAATCCGTACAGATGCACCACAGAAATTGATGCTTTCCTTTCCGGACTTACGAGTGCTGCCAGTGCTACCAACATCGGTGTTTATTGAAGGAAAAAACTATGCCCTGAGCAACGAAGAAAGCTTGCTGGCGCGAGACCAGGCCTTAAACGCCCTGCTTGAGGACAGGGCAGTAATCGTACTGTTTGCGCCGGATGAATATTGGCAAAGGATTTCCGAAAGGGCCGATGTGGCGGCCATTTTGACAGGCGAAGGCACCATTTTATACCTGGACACGCTACCTTAACAGGTACATTTTGCCATATCCCTTTTTAAATGCCTTGTCTCCCGCACTGCTGCGCAATTCCATAAATTGTCCATTTTTCCTGACCAGTACCCGGTAGATGTACACGCCATTGGCAAGCTGGTCGCCATACTCATCCTTACCGTCCCAGGCATAAGCAGAAATATTATTGCCAATGCTCACCGGACCAAGTTCATCCTGAAAAATCTCCTTTACCACCTTACCACTGATGGTCATGATCTGGATTTTAATTTCATCAGGGATTTCAGACCCGGTAAGCGTATAAACAAAGCGAACGCTATTGCTGAACGGGTTTGGGTAAGGATAGAAATGGGTAATCTGGCTTTCATTGATTACCTCAAAGCTCACTTCATAGGGCTCGGAGCCAGCCACATTTCCAGAGGCATCAGTGGCATTGATCCGCAGGGTATAGGTCCCGTCTGGAAGCGGTCCTGGCTTGTATTCCAGTTTAAAGTCAGATCTCTCGGTGGCTTCAAACCATTTTACTTCGGGACTGCTGAAATTTATCTTCTCAAAATCACAACCCTCGCAAGGTTTCCGTAGCATCAACTCCATCCCAAGGGTGTCCTTTTTAAGCGCTATTCTATTCTCATCCCTGACGAGCGCTGAAATGAGTACTGTAGGCGATACGATATCGCCATTCATGATATTCCTTCCGTCAAAATTTACTTCAAGGATCGGATTGAGATCATCGCCCCTCACCTTGAAAAACCCCGGAAGATCCAAAACATTATTCCGGTAGCGTTGCTCGGTCAATAACCTCGGATTGACGAAAACATTCAGAGAATTATTGCCTGGCCGTCCCCGGGAATCAAAATCTAATGTAAATGTACCTATCTCTCCAGCTTTTACTGCGGGTATCTTTTTACTTGCCCGGTCAATCCTTCTCTGATCTGCGTTTTGAAACGTATAGGAAATGGTAATGGAATCCTGAAAATCATGATCGGATATGTTCACAAATTCAAATTCAAGTGCATCGGTTTCCCCTTCCTGAAGCAGGGATTCTTTTCGCTTTTCCTTCAAGACCAATACCCCTTCCGGAACCCCCGTGTAATCCACCTGCCATTTTGCCAGTTGGGGCATGGCCTCTGAAGGCAAGTCCTGCAGCGCATACCTCAACCGCAGATAAGGGTAAATTTGTGCATCAAACCGGGAAAGGTCGGCAATATTATCATCAAGATCCCTTAAGAGGGACACCTCCCCCCCTTCCGGAGTCACTCCTATGATTTCCATATTGCTGTGTTTGCTGTCAAAAAGATCCTTCCTTCTGACTTCGTTGAAGAAGCTGAACCATTCCCTTGCCGGACCGATTCTGGGAGAAAGGATTTTTCCAGAGGGAAAATATCCGGTGATATCTGTTTCGAAAGAGATGATTTGAGATTCCCTTGGCAAGGCCCCATTGGTATCTGGAACGACTTCTATCGCTTCTCCAGGTCTCATGCCCTTCCTGCCAAATAGGATATAGGGGTCTCCGGTCTGGAGGTTTCTGAGCGTAGCCTCATTGGCACCCAGCTCCTTCATTTTGAGATAGGCTTCATCCGGCCAGTCCGAAAAGGTAACGTTTCCCACAGAAAATATCACTACGTAATCATCCTTCTTCATTCCATCCACAAAATCCAGCAGCATGGTACCATTCGGGCCGGTGATATTGACATTGCGTATACTCTGAATCACCTGTGGCACCCTTCCGCAGGAGCGGGAATCCAGCACATCAATGGTAACCAGAGGTACCGGCAAATACGGTTCCAGCGTTTGGTGATCAAAAGCCATCAATCCTAGTGAGCCGTTGGGACAAAAGCGATTAAAGGTATCCAGTATGTAAGAAACGCCGTTTAGCATGATTTGGGTATTTTCTACTTCATACCCTTCTGTATCTGCTCCAAACGTAAAAATATCTATATTTAATGCGGTCTCTTGAAATTGCCACTCCCCTTCCGACAGATGGATTTTAATATTGTCCAATTGATTTGACAGAAACTGAGGAAAATGCCGCTGTGTCCATCCTTCCGGCCCATTGCGGATATAAGAGAAGCTGCTGGTATTCCAGGACGCATCCTCTCCCTCTTTGGGAGATAAAAATCTGGTTCGCCAATAGAAGGTTAGTGAGTCGCTGGCCGGGATGTTGTCAAAAAGCTCCACTTCCCATGTGGCCAGGTTATCTGTGGTCACCCGCACCTCTTTCCGTCTGGAACTGGAAAAATCAGCTGCGGTATCCAACTGGATTACCAGATTTCGCGGCTCGTCCAAAAACCCGGGGATCTGGGCTATGAGGGATACCTCCGGTTCTTTAACGATGCCAAACTCCAACGGAAAAAGATTCAAAGTACCGCTCAAAGGAACAAAAAAGGATGCAGACACCGAATTATTTGAAAAAGTCATTTCGTCTATGCTCCGGTCAGCATTGATCGCAATGCTGAATACATTGTCTCCGAAGGAGCTGATACCCGAATTCGGAATGGCAATGACAAGCGTATCCTGTCTGAAAACCGGAGCCAGTAGTCCTGTTTCTACTTCCAGGATACTGCCGTCAGGCAACTGTCTCTTGATATCCAGGCTCACAGAATCCAAATCAACTCGGCCCAGATTCCTGATCAGTAGGGACAATTCCAGAGAGTCGGATAGCGAATTCAATGCCTGTCCACCGATCCCTTGTAACTGAACATCTTCCTGAAAAACAGCATAGTCCGCCCTGTTGGCGGGGAACATTCGCGAAGCCGGATCACCCAACAGAATGATCTGATTGGCATGGCTTTGGTTTACCTCAGAGCTGCCATATCGGGAATATAGCTGCTTTTCTGCCTCAATTTTTACCTTTCCCAGACTCTGGTATATCAATGAGGAATCTGCAAAGGCTTTGGCATAAAAAGATTCACTGTACCGGCGCAAGTACACATCAATCCCAATATCGGCATGAGCCAGAAAGTTTGACGCTCCCCGATCTGGAGTCACAATCCAGTCCTCGCCAAAAGTATAAGCATCTCCATAGGCATTGCCCGCATCACATCCGTTCAACAACAATACAGGATATTTGCCCTTATTGCGGTACCCCATTTCATTGACACTGGCAAACCCGATATCAATATCTGTAGTCGACGGGGCTGCATGCCCAAAAAAAGTGACCAGCCCCAGGCCGTTATTGATTTCATCAGATATGTTGATCAGTTCGGTAGTTGCGTTTGATCTTTTCCTGACGGTTTCGACATTTGCTCCGAGAAAAACATCCTCTGCTACTGCTTTAAATCCATTTAGAAAGTTAAAGAAGCGTTCCAACTCAAACGCAGACCTGCCTCCACTTAGATGGACGATATTTTTCTGCCAGGGCTCCGATACACCGAGAGCATCCTTTTCTTTGATCTTATCCAGATATGCCCCCACATCATCCGGAGTTCTGGCTGGTATACGCCCAATGGCTATTTGTTGTTCCAACGGGTTTGCCGGATCCAGGCCGACTACAAACCGATTGTCTGAATAGGGGTACCCGAATGCCGGCACCAGTTCCTGAAAGTCAAAAAGGGAAGGCCTATTCCTGTAAAAATAGGTAACCCCACCCTGCCTTCTGGTATTGATCATGCCATAGGCCCTGCCAATCAGGAGCAGGTATTCTGGCTGAAAACGGCTGTTGTACTCACGTAGAAAATTCCGAATTCCCAGAGGTGTCTTTTCACCGAAAGAAAACTGGTCATAAATTTCCTGAACGTTTACTGTCAGCGTATCAAATGCTCCTCCGGCGGGGGTTGCTCTGTAGGCAGCGTATGCGCCTACCGGATCGCCGTAATTGCTCGCCGGTCTTCTGAGCAGACTATGGGAAATGATAAGGAAATCGGCATTTTGAGCGAGCAAATTCCGAAACCGGATCTGCTCCATCACATTTACTTCCTTCACTTGACTCAGCTGCTGTACCAGGATGGAACCAGGCCTACCGGCTGAGCCGGTCGGTATCTGTAGCAGGTCTTCTTCTTTGCTTAATACCTGTTTTACAGGATTATTCCTGTCTGATATATCGTAAGCCACATACTCGCTGTTCACTCCCGGAATACCAAGCACTTTTCCTGCTTCTTCGAATGTGAAAATTTCCATTTCGAAATCTCCTGCAATGCCTGCCGAACTGTAAACCAGCCTGGCAAAATTGATAGAAATATTGTCTACTGCATTGTTTACTCCCAACGAAGTGACACTGACGAATAAATTACCATCGGAAGAAAAATCGGTTTCGCGTAGGTTTTCCAGAACCAGCTTATTCTGAAAACCCTCAAAGGCGTACTGCCCCAAGTCCCGGAGTGCGGCAGCAGAGGGGCCGACTTTCACTGCACTGAGGTGAGGGGTATCGGATCGACCCAGGATACTGATCTCGAGTGTGGGTAGCTTTTGTCCAGTAACATTTCCCAGTTCCGAGAAATTCAGACTACGGCTGGCTCCTTTGGTAACGATAGCGGATGTCCAGCCCTGTCCTTCATCGTACTTAGATAACCTTACTCCGGGGAAATATACCTTGCCCAGCGAATATTGTTCTGCAAAATGCATCAGGGCAGTTTTCTGATATCCGGAAATTGGGGCTGCATCACTGCTGATGCGGCTCAGGGGGATTCTCCTCCCCCGTTCTCCCCGGGAAATGGTCAGAAAATAAGCCGTGGTGTCGCTATGTGTGTTATAAAAAGGATTGGGCAACATTTCCGACCGGTCATACAGCGCAGTATCCAAGGTGCCGTCGTTGCGTTTGCCAATAAATTCCAGATAATCTCCCTGGTCGAAAACACCGTCTTCTTCACCACTGATAAATACTGCAATTTCTTCCCCCCTATGGTATACCTGAATTTCCCTGGGATCTACAAGCTCGGGCGAGATGCCGGATGCCGAAAGGGTCGTATAACTAAGCCGAAAAACACCATCCGAGGCAGTGGGAATTTTGTAATATTCCTGATCGTATTTTGGCCAATTGCCCGACTGAGCAAAAGCCATTGAAGATAAACCCAAAAAAACCAAAACGAATAATCCTCTATACATTACCAGATCAATTGTTTTCCCAACCCTTGTAAATCCTGAAATCGTCGTCTAAGGGATTCAATGAAACTTTAATACTAAAAACGTGAGAGTAAGGTGTTTCTGAAATACTTCCGATATCCGTAAGTGCGTAATCGATCAATACTTTTTCACTGGCTTTAAACCCAAGGCCAAATCCCGGCTGAATACTCGAATATTTACTTCCATCGAAATTATTGAGCCGCTGGTAATTGCCGGCACCCAACCGCAGGTACGCCGACTTCCTGTAATCGAGTTCGATCCCGATCTTAGGGTCAATATTAAAAATCTCGCTGCCATACAGGCTATTGCGTTGTCCGTCAAAGGTAAAGTCCAGATCTAAAGCAGCAAGCATGTTGATCTCAGTGGTGATTTCGAATTGCCTGGCTACGCCCAGTGTGGCCCTGGGAAGCGTCAGTTCGATGCTATTTACCGGAATTTCATTTTGAGTCTGGGAGTAAATCTCCCGCACCAGGGCGGCATTGTGAGACCATGCGTTGAAAGTAGTGGTCACGTCTCTTGCCATCAATCCAATTCTCCAATCCTGCAAGAGGTAAATGGCTCCAAAATCGAGACCAAAGCCCCAGGCTTTTGCAAACTTCCCCACATTTCTGTGGATAATTTTGGTATTGATCCCCATTTTAAAATTGTCGCTGACATCTCTGGCATAGCTGAGCAAAAGGGCATAATCGGCCGCATTGAAAAATTGAATATTGTTATAATTCAGCGCTCCGTTGGCATCGTACAAAAAACGGGTGTCCGGTATATCATCCACGCCGAAGCGAATCACAGATAATGCTATCTGATTGTCCTCCTGAATATTGGTGGTATAGGCGGCGTAGTCAAACTTGGCTATCCCGGCAAAATACTCCGCATGCATGAGCGCAAACTCATGTTTGTGGCCCACCCCTATCAGTCCTGCAGGATTCCAGTAAGCGGAAGTGACATCTCTCACCGCAGCCACCTGCGCACCGGCCATGCCCAGACCTCTGGCTCCTATCCCGATATGCATGAACTCATTGGAATATTTGGGGGCGATTCCCTGTCCTTTGACGGATCCAAACAACAAAATCCCCAGCAACACACAAAAATTGGCCCTGACAATCATAAGCTTAAATAATAATGCTGGTGCAAAGTAAAAAGAAAAATGCAATGGAAATATGCTGCTATTAAAAAATTTGCCACCCAATTTTGATGTACTGTTCACAAACGTACATATAACTGTTCGCCAGCAGCGTTCTTTTTCACAATTGCTGAAAATATCGCTACCTGCGTTACACATGGGAATAAAAATTTATGTTTGTTACTCGCTATTAATTTGTACTTCAATACATTTATAATGCATTTAAATGCATTTTTTCGCCCAACACACAGCTAAGTCAAATATAGAATTCGGTTATACAAGGTACCTTTTTAAAAATTGGTATTGTTTTTCTTGTACAAGAATAAAAATCAGAAAAGAAAACCGGCTTTAGTCGCGAAATTTATCAATACAGAGAAAATGAAAGCTTCAAACACCCAAACCCAAATGCGGAAAGGTATATTAGAGTTCTGCATTCTACACATCATAGCCAGGGGTGAGGTATACGCCACAGATATGATCGACGAGCTGAAAAATGCCCAGCTGATCATCGTCGAAGGCACCTTATACCCGCTACTTAACAGATTAAAAACTTCAGGACTTGCCAGCTACAAATGGGTAGAGTCGGAAACCGGACCTCCACGGAAATACTATTCTATCACACCAGAAGGAAATGAATTTCTAAAACAACTGGATAAAACCTGGTCTGATCTGGACAACTCCGTGAATCAAATACTTAACCATCAAAAAAAACCATAGCAGCACACAGGTTATTAAACTTAATTTTCTTAACCTTAGCCATAGAAGATCATGAAAAAGACAATTAGCATAAACATAAGCGGCATATTATTCCACATTGAGGAAGACGGATATACTGCACTCAAGCATTACCTGGATGCCATTAACCAGCATTTTTCCACCTATGAAGACAACCAGGAAATCATCACGGATATAGAAAACCGGATTGCTGAAATTTTTCTTAGTAATCTGAAGAACAACAAACAGGTCATTACGGCGGAGAATGTAAGCAACCTGATTGACAAGATGGGCACCATAGCTGATTTCAAAGCGGTGGAACAGGAGTTGCAGGAAGAAAACAGTGCTGAGGGCGAGCAAAATGATTTTTACAAATACATTACCCCCCCACACCAGCAGTCCGGAAAGGGCTACAAAAAATTAACCCGACTTACCCATTCAAAAATTTTGGGCGGAGTATGCGCCGGTTTTGCCAATTACCTGTCTATTGACCCACTATGGACCCGACTCATCGCCATATTGTTGATATTCAGCGGGGGGCTTAATTTCAACACCTTCCCCAATCCCTTTTTCCCTGATGGTTTGCATCTGGGAATGGCCATTGGCTGGTGGACAGTGGCAGCATACATCCTGCTTTGGATCATTCTGCCGGTTTCTGACGAAAAACCAGAGGACAAAAACATCAAAAAACTTTACAGAAACCCGGATGATAGGGTAATGGGAGGGGTTGGTAGTGGCCTGGCCGCATACTTCAACATTGATGTCATCTGGATGAGACTTGCATTTGTAGGTCTGGTGTTTGCCGGAGGTTCCGGATTTGTGCTGTACCTTATCCTATGGATCATCACCCCGATGGCCAAATCCATCACCGAACGAATCGAAATGAAGGGAGGCGCCATTACCCTCAGCAATATAGAAAACACCATACAGCAGAACCTCTCAACGGAAAAGACCCAACAAGAATCCGGAACGAAATCAATCGTGCTTGCTCCATTTCGCTTTGCAGGCAGGGTCATCAATGGAATAGGCAAAGCCCTTGGGCCTTTTGGGAGATTTTTACTGGCCGTGGTGCGTGTGATTTTCGGTCTGCTCATATTTTTCCTTGGCATGATTCTACTCATTGTTCCACTGGCATTTCTCGGGTTGTACTCAGAATTGCTGAGTCAAAGTGGCTGGAATCACGTCCTGGATGGGTTTCCCATTGAATCGCTGGCCGAGTTGTTTCCTATATGGTTGGCTATAGCTGCCGCCGTCATCGTATTGATTCCCAGCATTGCTCTGGTGATCCTAGGCTTGAGTGTACTGATCAAAAGAAACCTGATAGATGGCCGGTTCGGGTTTGTAATGTTCGGAATCTGGATATTGAGCATCCTGATATGTTCATTTCAGGCACCGAAAATCATCAGTCAATTTAAGTCTGAGGCCGTTCATCCGGTAAATCAGGAGATGCCACTACCCGACGGCACTTTGGTAATCAAGGCAGAAGACGATATTCTGGAAAATCAGGATTGGGGTTTGGTCCGTCTTCAGATAAGAAGCCATGACAAAGACAGTATTTATCTGGAACAGCGGTTTTCTTCCCGGGGAGCAAACCGTGAGGATGCTATAGCCAATGCATCATCAGTAAATTACACCATTCAGATGGTGGACAGCACCATGCTATTCAGCAAGGTACTTACCTTCCCAAATGAGGCCAGGTTTCGGATGCAACAACTGAATCAGACACTCTATCTGCCGATGAACACGCCTTTTGTGTTGGACCGGACATTGCTGCCGATTCTGAAAAACACCCTGTCTCATCATGGATACAAATCCCGGGATTTAGGAAGTACACACCATTGGGTATACAATGAAGATGGACTATTGTGCCTGAACTGTATCAATGACCACCGACAATCTCCGACGGACAGTCTGTCAAGAAGTAGGTTTCAGGACGCGTATTTTATGCAATAATCAGTGTCTGAAAGCTGATTTTTCCTAACTTTCAAAAATAAAAAGAAGGGGAAATTAGATGGATGTAAAAATCAAGTTTTTAGGTGGAGCCGGGACAGTGACCGGCTCCAGGTTTTTGCTGGATGTAGCTGGATTAAAGATACTCATTGATTGCGGTTTGTTTCAGGGCCTCAAAGACTACAGACTTCGAAATTGGGATAGCTTTCCTACTCCACCTGATCAGGTGGACATGGTACTGCTGACCCACGCCCACATTGATCATTCAGGCTATCTCCCCAAACTTGTCAGGGAAGGTTTTAAAGGCCAGATTTTTTGTACGGAGCCTACTATGGAACTGGTAAAGATCCTGCTTTTGGATGCTGGCAAACTGCAGGAAGAAGAAGCTAAATTTGCGGCCAGAAAGGGATATTCCAGGCATGAAAAACCTTTACCACTGTTTACCGAAAAAGATGCTGAAAGGGTCTTTCCGCTATTGCAGCCGATCAATTTTGAAACAGAAGTAAAGCTCAGTGAAAACATCAGCCTGACCGCCTATAACGCAGGCCATATTCTGGGCGCGTCGATCTTAAAATTAAAAATCAAAGGCGATTACCAGGAAAAGAGACTTATTTTCTCCGGAGACCTGGGACGTTTTCGGGATCCTATATTGAACCCTCCTGCCGAAATCCCTTTTGGAGATATAGTTTTTCTGGAATCCACTTATGGAGACAGGACCAACGAATCCGAACACCTGGACAGGAAGCTGGCTGATCTGATCCGCACTACCTATCAGAATGGAGGGGTATCCCTGATACCCTCGTTTGCAGTAGGGAGAACGCAAATGATTCTTTACTACCTGCATCGCCTTCAGGAGAAAGGATTGATTCCGCAGATCCCCATCTATGTAGACAGCCCCATGGCCATAGATGTGACAGGCCTGTACAAAAAATTTCCGGATTACCACCACCTCGGCCCTTCACTGGAAGATCGGGCTTCAAACCCATTCGCTCACAAAAACCTGCACTATTACCGGGATCAGGAGGCATCCATGAGCCTGAACCACATAAGGGGTGACGCCATCATCATCTCTGCAAGTGGAATGGCTACCGGCGGACGAATCCTACACCATCTTTATCACCGCCTTCCAAACGAAAATGACAGCGTAATATTCGTAGGCTACCAGCCGGAAGGTACCCGGGGCAGGAAAATCCTCGACGGCGATAAAATGTGCCGGATTTATGGAATTGATGTACCTGTAAAAGCAAACATTCATTTTGTCGACGGTCTTTCGGCACATGCTGATCAGACCGAACTGATCCAATGGTGCGAAAATTTTATCTCAAAACCGAAAATTGCCTTTATGGTACATGGGGAAAAAGAAGCCAGCGAAAAACTGGCCGGAATATTGAGAGAAAAAATGGGATGGAACTGCATTTGCCCCTATTATCTGGAATCATTTGAATTGTTTACAGGAATTTAATGGATGAATGCCTGTGCCTTTTTACGAATAGTTCGATGGTTTAACTATAATATTCGAAATATTTTTTATGAAAACTTTTGGTAAAATAATCCTCTTCGGACTCCTGGCTTCGGCTTGTCTGTATTCATGTAAGTCTGCGAAAAATCGAGCTGGTACATCCGGTGAGAACAAAGAAAACAATCAATCGGACAATACCGACAGCTATGCTAAGGGGAAAACAGAAGGTGTCGAGGGCAGAGTAACCTGGATAGCCGGAAATCAAATGCCGCAACTTGCTGAAAGCAATGCTCAGGCTGCCAAAAATGAGCGCGGAATTCCGGTCCAAAGGACTATTAGAATTCACCAGCTTACTCATATCAACCAGGCAAGTCTTGGAGATTATCTTTTTGGAGATATTGAAACTCCATTGGTTGCAGAAATTGAAACTGACGAAAAAGGCTATTTCAAGACTGAGCTTCCACCGGGCAGGTATTCCGTTTTCACGGTAGAAGAAACCGGATATTTCGCAAACGTATTTGATCTGGACAGCTATATCAACCCCTTGACGGTGGAAAAAGGGAAATGGACGAACATGCGCATTAAGGTCGATTACAAGGCAGCTTACTAGTATGAATCCAATGCTTGGTAAATTCGCAGCACTCTCCGGACGAAATAACAATAACAGGGTGGGTAAACCCTTGGAGAATGCTCAAAAATTAACAGGTTTTTCTTCATTGTTGCTGGAAATGGCAACAATGAAGAAAAGTCCGACTAAGCCATCTTTCGATCTTACACTTTTTGAATTAAACGAACTCAGCCAGGTAACTGTAATGGGTTGTTTTTCAGACCTTTCTTGATTTTTCTCTCAAGTTGAAAAAATTTTTTAACTAATTTCAACCTGGCATGCAACCTTCCCGGGAGCAAATGCATCTACTCAATTGAAAGCCATTTATAATGCCAGCCGAGAACAGATTTACGGAAGAAAAAGACTTAATCAATGCCTGCCTTAAGGGGGAAAGAATGGCCCAAAGGGAGTTGTACGGTCAATATTCCGGCAAATTTCTACCCATCTGCATCCGGTATGTAAAAAATCGAGATCTGGCCCAGGATGTATTGGTGGAGGGTTTTATGAAAATTTTCGAAAGCCTGCCTCAATTTAAGAATGCAGGTAGCTTTGAAGGTTGGATGAAACGGATCATGGTAAATCAGGCCTTACTTACGTTACGAAACAATAAAAATTTACGCATGGAAGTAGAATTGGAAATGCACAATGACTGCAGGGATTTCCATACGCAACAATGGGATTTTGGCGCAGAAGAACTGCTTCAAATCATTTCAGCCCTCCCTGTCGGGTACAGAACGGTTTTTAACCTGTATGCCATCGAGGGTTATTCACACCGGGAAATTTCGCAAATGCTGGATATCTCCGAAAGTACATCCAAGTCGCAATTGAGCCGGGCCAGGATGATTCTGCAGCAAAAACTGAAACCCAATTTACAAAACGAGGAAAAGAATGAAGGATAGGAACAATAATATGGAGAAGAAAATCCGGCAGACACTCTCGAAGCACGAGATCGGTCCGGATGATTGGGTATGGGAAAAAATTTCCGAGAAACTGGAAAAGAAAAATAAGCCGGTTTTGATGTTATGGAAACGCTGGGCTGCGGTGGCTGTGCTGGTATTGGGTTTTAGTTGGTTCTTGTTACAATTGGATATGTCTGAGGTAACGGAACCCGTCTCGCAGGATCTCAGGGAAAGCGTTCTTAATGATGAGCATTCAAGCTCCGTACCCGAGCCCCATCAGATTCCCGATTCCGCGCCTTTGCCCATTGACCCTGAAGCGGAGGAGCTGCAGGAAAAAACGCAAGCTCCCCCTGCCGATGTCCAGCCAACCATCGGAAAAGGAGCTGGCGACCGACCTGCCTCCAGCGGACCGGGGCAGGCAAAGACAAGTCAGAGAGAACAGGAAATGGCCCTTCAGCCCCCCACGGACCTATTGGCTGAGCGAGTGGAGTTAATCCCTATCCCGGACATTGACTTGTCGCTGGAACTGAAACCGGACAAATCTGAAACAGCGCCTACAGCAACTGACGAACCGTACACCGTCAGAGTAGTATCCAGGGGCTATGCAATACAACCCGACAAAGCGAAAATGGTGGATGGGCTGGAAGATAAAATCGAAGGTTTCTTCAGCAAATTAGACCAGGGCTTCGGCGACTTGCAGGATGCAAAAAACAATCTTTTTGCCTCACTGAATACCAAAAGAGAAAAAAAATAACAATTTTCAAACACTATCAAATATGAAAAAGTATCTGATTGCCATTTTATTAATGGCGCTTGTGCAGCTAACATTTGGAAAAACAGGCTTCCAGGAAGAAAAGCCGGTAAATGATAGCATAATTGTCGAATTCGGTAAGTCGGGTAAAGTGGTATTCCTTATTGATAACCCAGAAGACTTTGAGCGACTGAAGAGCATGGATATCAACCAGATTATCAAAGAACTCAATATTCCCGAAACGGAAAGCGAGGGGGTAGTTACTGTCATAGAAATGAAGCAAAAGGACGGTAATAAAGAGATCGTAAGCATCTATGAAAATGTGGGAGAAACTGAAGTGAGTATTGGCAGGTACAAGATCATCGTGGATGAAACCGGCGACAGGACCAGGGTAAAAATGGAAACAAGCCCCAGGGAGAAAAAAGACCCCCCGTTCCGAACCCATCTCAACGTGGATCTGGGCATCAATAGCTACTTCCAGGAGGGCACGATACCTGGTGCCGGATCGGCATTTAGTCCCAAAGGATGGGGAAGCTGGAATGTAGGTTTTCACTGGATGGCAAGTCAAAGGCTGACAAAAGGTGCCTATTGGGATTTTGGCCTTGGAGCGAGTTGGTACAATTTTAAACTGGATAACCCAAGGTACCAGGCCATCGGTTCGGAAGATGGCATTAGCCTGGTCAACAGGACCGATGTGAATGGATTTAAAAGCAAGATATCCGCCTCATACCTCAATGTGCTCACCATGTTTAAGCTGGATTTCGGCAAAATTAACGACAACGGCAGAAATGGTTTGCGCATAGGCGTGGGGCCATATGCCGGCTATCGCCTTGGCGGACGAAGTAAATTCGTCTACCGGGAAATCGGTGGATCCGGCCGGAAAAAAGAAAAAGAACCCGCAGGAAGTTACCTGAATAATTTCAGGTACGGCATCAGGGGAGAAGTCGGTTTTAAAAGCATCACCTTTTATACGACCTACGATTTAAATCCTCTTTTTCACAATTCACTCAGTCCGGAATTGCACCCATTCAGTTTCGGAATAGTATTTTAATTTAATCTCTTGTTTGCTATGAAAAGACACATAAAAATTTACCTCTCACTGGCCATCTTGTTTGTAATAAGCATGTTTTCAGCTCAGGCCCAGGATCTTATCGAAAAAACATTTTCGGGAATTGAGAAGCTGGAAATCAAATCAAGTGGTATCGCTATCGACTATACAGGCCAGGAAGGCTTGAATGAGATACATCTTGAAGCAAAGCTTGGACCAAATGAGAACACCGACAAGTCTTTGCTGATGGTAACGGTAGGCAATACCTTAAAAATCGCCTATGATCCTCCCCGGGAAAACTGGACATCGAAAAAGCACATCCACCTGAAAGGTCCCGCCAATATGCTATTGGACATCAAGAGCGGTTCGGGTTCCCTGGCTGTTTCTGGTATCCGGTCCGATGAAACCCACCTGGAGGTAAGCTCAGGACAGATCAATGCATCCAACCTGCATGGAGCGGTCTGGATAAATGGCAGCTCCGGCAACCTGAATCTCCGAAATATCAAAGGAGATGTTTCCTGCAGGCTGACATCGGGAAATGCCTCCCTCTCAAACATAGAGGGCAACCTCAATTTTAAAGCTACGAGTGGCCAGCTAAAGGCCGAAAATATATCCGGTCTATTGAATGCCGGGCTCACTTCAGGAAATATCCGGCTGGACAGGGTAGGAGAATTGGGTAACCTTGAAATTACATCCGGAAACATCAAAGCCAACCATGCAGGCCTCGGTGAATCCACCCAATTCAGTGGATCTTCAGGCAATATTCAAATCAGCACGGCAAGTGATTTTAATGCCTTCAATTTTGATTTGCGTGCAGGATCGGGTAATATCCGCATTGACCGGCAGTCAAAGGCCAAATCTCTTGTCATCCAGAACGGAGATTATCCAACCATCAGGGGCAAGATAAGTTCAGGAAACATCGTCATCCAGCCCATCTGAAACCGAAAACCCACAGGTACATGACCTGAGTATCAGAAAAGTACTGAAGCTGCCGGGGAATCAGCACCGACAGCTTTTTTCAGTCCACCAAACTTGGACTCCAGCCTTTTGTGCTGCCATGGGCCGGAATACCTGGTTTCTATTCAATCCTCTCTTCGGTTGATTTCATAAGCCATTTCCCTTTCCTCATTCTTCAGATGCAAGGCTTTGACAAGCCTGTCCGGAGTGGGCTTCGCAAGTGAAACAAAAATCAGATTCAAGGCATAGGTAACTGTGAAAATCTGGTTTTCATATACAATCAACCCAAGTGCACTGAGCAAGCCTGCCCAAAACAAATACCAGTACCTGCGGACTGCGGCTTTGCCGTAAAGCAACAATTTATCGCTCAACGCGATCGCAGAATTTTTGGCCGGGAGGATCCTTTTTTGGAAGGAATTATACTGAAGAAATAAAAGCCATAGAATGGCTGCCAAAATCAGGTAGAGAAAGACAGGAGATATCTCAGGCAGGTAAACTTCCCTGTTGCCACTACTGGTATACAAATAGGCAAAGGAAAAAACCGGCAAAGGGATTGCGATCAATACCAGAACCTTGGTTTCCAGCAATCTGAAGCTTTTTTTCAGCTCAAAAACCTGACTATCCCTGTCCATTATTCGATCTGTATGACTACATCCTCGCCTTTGGGTTTTGATGAACAACAAAGAATATAGCCATCCTGGATTTCCTGCTTACTCAAACCGGCATCTTCATTCATCACTACCTCTCCCGCTATCAATTTACCCATGCAGGCCGTACACAAGCCACTTTGACAAGAATAAGGCATATCCAAGCCCTCATCCAGACCAGCTTCCAATATGGTTTTTTTGGGGCCCACATCAAAAGCGTACTCCTCTCCTCCCAAGATGATTTTCACCGGGCGGCTTACAATGTCTTCGGGATCGATTTGAGCACTTTCATTCTTTTTTTCCAGGTAAAAACTTTCCGTAAGGACGATGTCCCGGGGTACTTCAAGGGAATCAAGTGCAGATAAGGAAATATTCATAAGGCCCTCAGGACCGCATACAAAAAACTTTTGATTTTGCTGATAGGATATGAAATTTTCACGGTAAAAACGCTTCACCTGCTCTTCGTTTAATCTGCAGGAAACCTTATCGGGACTACTTCCGGATTGGCTCAAATGATGATTGATCATGAGGCGCCCAGGGTATTTAGACTGGAGATCTTCAAGTGCCTCCCTGAAAATAATCATTTCCCTTGACCGGCTGCAATACAACAAATGGACCCGCGCCTGAGGCTCGTTGACCAGAATGGACTTTAGTATGCCCATGATCGGCGTTATTCCGCTCCCGCCCGCAATCATGCCGTAAACCTGCTGGTTTTCTGAATGGTAGGTAGTCACAAAATTACCCAGTGGCTTCATGATCGTGATCCGTTTGCCCGGGAAGAAATTATCGATGACATAATTCGAAACCAAACCTCCCTCTAGCCGCTTTACGGTGATACCTGGAAAAGGGTCGACATATGGAGAAGTGCAGAGGCTGTAGGACCTTCTTACCTGCTTGCCGTCTATTTCCAGGATTAAAGTTAGATATTGACCGGGCTGATAGTCCAGAAAAGGTTCTGGCTGTTCAAAGTAAACGGTCATGGTGTCGGGAGTTTCCTGCACGGTCTCCCTTATTCTCAAAGTCAAATAATTATCTTCTTTCTTTTCGGATTTTTCTTTATTCCGATTAAATAAATTAAACAACATTGCCTCTTTTTATATATTTTCTTTCTTAATCAAAATTAACAGTCCTGCATTCAATTACCTACAGGCAAAAATTATTTTTTAATATGCTAACTGCCAGTCCATCCTTTAGGTTCTGTAATTGCCTGAAATTTTATTCATGGAGATTGTAGCACTTCCAGTCCGGATAACGTATTGGATGCAGAAGATTAAACCAAACTATTGAATGAAAACGCAAATGTTAAACTACCTGAAGAAAAGCATCCTGAATCAAAAGAGGGCATGGATCCTGTTTCTCATCCCGCTAAGCTTTTCCTGCCTGGATATGGACCAGGAAAATGTGGAGAACACCCCTACCGCCTATGTCTCCTTTTTTAACGGAACCAGTGCAGATAATGCAATCAAAATTGAAGTAGATAGCAGGGTCTATGACCGAAAATCGTTTGATTTTGGACAATACATTGACTACTGGTATTTCTATACAGGTGAAAGGGATTTCTCTTTCAAGGATCCCGTAAGCCAGCAATCCTACCTGGACACGACCGTAAATCTGGAGATTGAAAAGGTCTACTCCTTTTTTATGACTGAAGACGACAGTCAGTTGAAAACCATTTTTGCAGAAGACAATCTGGAGACCCCGGAGGAGGGCAAGGCATTGCTTCGCCTGGTGCACCTTTCCTCAGACAGTCCGGAGGTAAACATTTACCAAAGAGATAAAAATGACCCCGTAATCAGCGATCAGTCCTTCCTGGAAATTACTGATTTTGTGTCCGTAGATGTGGGAGAAACCGATCTGATTTTAAAATCGAAAGGGCAAAACAGTGAATTGGCGAGAATTAATGACATCACACTCAGAGAGGGGAGGATTTACAGCCTGATCATCAGGGGGAAAATGCAGGCAGAAGGAAACTCAGCAGATGCACTCCGCCTGCAGTTAATCAGAAACTACCCCAATTATTAGAAAACTATTCCAACTTATAAATAAAGGGCTCTCCTGTCGGGGAGCCTTTTTTTATTTCATATTATTCCAAACGCATCATAGCCATTTGAATAATTAGGATTAATTTTGTGGCCTGAAACAAGCATCCTTCTAGCTATGATACTGACTCCGTTGTCCGCAATTTCATCCATCGATGGTCGCTACGCGTCCAAAACAAGCCCGCTGATGGCGTATTTTTCGGAATTTGCTTTGATCAAATACAGAGTGCATGTAGAAATCGAGTATTTTATTGCCCTCTGCGAGCTTCCCCTGACTCAATTGTCTGCAGTGGACCCATCTCAATTTGAGGCCATCAGAAATATTGAAAAGCATTTTGAGGAGAAAGATGCGCAGGCCATCAAAGAAATTGAAAAGACAACAAACCACGATGTCAAGGCCGTAGAATATTTTCTAAAGGAGCGATTTGCAAGCCTGGGTTTGGAAAACGTATCTGAATTCATTCATTTTGGTCTTACTTCGCAGGATATCAACAACACAGCCATTCCGCTGATGTACCGCGATGGAATAGAGCAGGTAATCTTGCCGGAGATAAAGAAAATTGTGCAGAAAATATCCGAGCGGGCTTTGCAATGGGATGCTGTGCCCATGCTGGCCAAGACCCACGGCCAACCCGCATCTCCTACCCGTCTTGGCAAGGAATTACAGGTGTTTGTAAGCCGCCTCTCCGGACAATTGGACCTGATGAAGTCCATTCCCTTTGCTGCAAAATTCGGAGGAGCGACCGGTAACATGAATGCACACCTGATCGCCTATCCGGAAATAGACTGGAAAAATTTTGCCGATACATTTGTTTCCGGAAAGCTTGGCCTTACCCGCAGTTTCCCCACTACCCAAATCGAACATTATGATCATTTGGCTGCGCACATGGATGCGCTCAAAAGAATCAATACTATATTTTTAGATTTCAGCAAAGATATATGGCAATATATCTCTATGAACTATTTCAAGCAGCGTATCAAAGCCGGTGAGGTAGGTTCATCTGCTATGCCACATAAAGTAAACCCCATAGATTTTGAAAATGCGGAGGGTAATCTGGGAATAGCCAATGCCCTGCTGGAACATTTGTCTGCAAAGCTTCCCGTGAGCAGATTGCAGAGAGACCTGACAGACAGCACTGTGCTGCGTATACTGGGAGTCCCACTGGCCCATATGTTGATCTCTCTGCTCTCCATAGAAAAGGGCATCGGCAAACTCGAACTAAATCAGGATGTGATCAACAAAGACCTCGAGGACAACTGGGCAGTCGTGGCTGAAGGCATACAAACCATCCTGCGGAGAGAAGGGTACCCGAAGCCTTATGAAGCCTTAAAAGCCCTGACGCGTACCAATGAAAAGATAAGTCAGAACTCATTGAAAGCGTTTATTGCTACGCTGGATGTGAATGAAGCCGTGAGAGAAGAATTGGAAAAAATAAGCCCTTTTACCTATACAGGGATGTAAAACGCCTACTTTCAGGCAAGTTATCTTTACCAAGACTTGACTTTTATTGCTCAATAATCGAATTTTATTACAGAGATTCCTGCAAATTTGGTTTGGCGTGCATCATTGGGATTTGCAAAACATGAATAGCGGATACCCAAACCTACAAAACCATATCCATTAATATAAATTTTATTTATTTGAATTATAAAAAATAATAATCTTGCCGATTCTTCGCTTGAGTCATTGAGGCAGAATTCGATTTCCTTCTGCTGGCAAAAACGAATAAATAACAAGAACTAACAATAATCTAAAATAGCATACTATGTTGAATAAGAAAGGTTACTTTTCACATTTGGGATCGGATCTACCGGCAGGACTAGTCGTCTTTCTGGTTGCCCTGCCACTTTGCCTGGGTATCGCCCTCTCCTCAGGTGCCCCGCTTTTTTCGGGTGTGATTGCAGGGATCGTAGGAGGGATAGTAGTCGGGTTTCTTTCGGGATCCCACACAGCAGTATCTGGCCCGGCTGCGGGGCTGACAGTAATCGTTTTAAATGCCATCGAAGATCTGCAGGCTTATGAACTCTTTCTGACGGCCCTTGTTCTGGCCGGCATCATTCAATTTGCATTGGGTGTCATCAAAGCCGGAGTGATCGGATACTATTTTCCGACATCGGTCATTAAAGGCATGCTGGCCGGTATCGGTATCATCCTTATCATTAAACAAATACCGTTTATATTTGGCACGAATTCCAGTGAACTGGTGGAGGATTTTATTCCTCTGGTGAACGATTTACAGGCAGTGATGGCGCTTCAGTCTCTTCGAGAGACCATAGATTACGGGGCTGTGATTATCGCAGCAATTTCCTTACTGATACTGATCGCATGGGAAAAGCCTGCCATCAAAAACCACCGTTTTCTGCAATTTATTCCAGGCCCCTTACTTGCTGTAATGTTAAGTATTGGAATAAACAAATTTTTTAAATTTGTCATTCCGGGCACGGGTCTGTATGTGGATGCCGAAGACAAAGTAACACTTCCGGAAATATCCGGGTTCTCGAGCCTGGGCGAGCACCTTTTCTTTCCTGATCTTTCGGGAGTCTTTATTCCTGAGGTTTGGGTTATTGCCATAACGATCGCTATCATTGCCAGCCTGGAGACGTTATTATGCCTGGAGGCTTCGGATAAAATTGATCCCCAAAAGCGGGTGTCACCTCCAAACCGTGAATTACTGGCACAGGGAGCCGGAAATTTTGTCAACGGTATGGTGGGAGGTATGCCCATCACCGCTGTTATCGTAAGGAGCTCCGCAAATATCAATTCCGGAGCAAAAACAAAAATGTCAGCAGTTTTCCATGGAATCTTGCTTCTTGTCAGTGTTTTGCTTATACCCAATTTACTGAATTTGATCCCGTTGGCGAGTTTGGCCGCTATCCTATTGGTGATTGGGTATAAACTGGCCAAAATATCCCTCTTTAAATCCATGTATAAATTGGGTTTGGACCAGTTTCTACCCTTCCTGATTACCATTCTTGGCATTATTTTCTTTGATTTGCTAAAGGGAATAGGGATGGGCATGATTGTAGGCATTGTCTATATCCTGAAAAGGAACTATAAAAACTCTCACTTTTTCAAAGATGCCCGGGAGGATGACGCAAATATCGTTCACATCATCCTGGCAGAAGAAGTAAGCTTTTTAAACAAAGGTTCACTGATCAAAACCTTAAAACAGGTGGGAGAGAACAAAAAAGTCATCATTGATGGCACCAATTCCAGAATCATTGATTATGATGTAATTGAAGTGATCAGGGACTTTCAGGTCAATGCCAAAGAAAAGAATATTACAGTAGAGGTCATCAATATTGACAAAGAAAACACTACTGTTTTAAATTAAATTGAAATCACGGATCTCCCATTAAAAAAACATGGGAGATCCTTATGGTTTATTCAATATTTTCGAGTTCAGCAGCATAGCTGTTTAGAAAAGGGATAGTCAATTGCCACTTTTGGTTCTCCCGTACAATTTCCAATTTCACCCGGTTTTCATTTTCACTCAGGATCCTGGCATCCGGCAGGGACTCATCGCCTCTATGGGGCACCAACAGCCAAACCAGATTTTTTGAATTGTTAGTAGCTATTTCGTATGCACTTACAGAATTGGGTTCATACAGGTTATATTCCGGACTGTACCAGCCTTGGATATCCGGTTCTTCCTGGCCCCTGATCATTCGGACTTCATGGTCTCGTTGGTTTCCTACCGGGACAATGGACAACTTATCCCCTCCCTGCTCACCTGTCACCATCTTTTCGTTTTGGGACAATGTAATATCGGGATGCCAATGCCATAGCGCCGTTAGCTTACGGGCTTGCCCGGTGAGTACCCGGTCCACTACCACCCAAAATTCATCGCGAACATAGAAAAGGCTACGAATGTGGGTCACCTGGCTTTCCATTCCCTCAAATTGGTCAAAGCTTTGAGAAGCGTAATCAAAATCTGCTGCTATTTTTACATATTTCTGATCCAATGCTTCAACTGCGTGAGTAGGGCCTGGGAGTTGGCCCTTGTCGTCAATGAGTAGCAGATTATGGCCTCGGCTACTTCTGGCATAAGGCCTGAATTTCTCTGCAACAGCACCGGTATAGGCAAATCTGCCGGCATCCACCAGAAAATCTTTTCCGAAAGCCGCAAGAGAAAGGTGCAATTTATCATTGTGCTGGTGTCCGCTCCCCCAGGGTCCCACATCAAAAAACGACCAATGTGCTTCAGGATCAAATCCACTTCTGGATATCAAATGCCCCGCCCAGGGAAAAAAGTAGGAAGGACCTGATTCAGGAGCAGAGCCTTTTTCACCATTAGTCGCTATAAAGATCCAATCCGCCTGATTAAATTTTTCCGCACCCTGTAGGATCAGCTCACGGTCGCTTCCCCGGTCTCCATCATTATTGAGAAGTCGGTGTCCGTCTGGTCGTACTGCATGGGCTATATAAGCATACATATCCTTGATGGTACTGGTAAAATAATCAGGTAGCTCCCGTCCGGCTTCCTTGCAAAGCGATTGGAACAACTCAAAATTATGCATGGACACATTGTGGTAGTGGGAGGCAAGTTCGGTTTGTACTCCGTCTGGATAAACCTGGTCCTTCATGCTTTCTACCATGGATTCGACGGCATAATCCAACCACTCATCAGATTTCTTAAACTCCGGAAAATAGGCTGCAATGGTAGCCAGAGCAGAAATCTCCATGGTAAGCCAGTTGTTACCCCCATGAAAGTTCCGGCTGTAATGAGCATGGTCCGGCAGACTGCTCAGGATCAGCAGACGGGTGGCCGGAGAAAGGTATTCGCTGTCCAACATACCGTAGAAGACCCTGGACCAGGCTTTGGCCCTGGCGGCTACCTCCAGGCCTCTCCAGATGGATCCTGTCCCTTTCTCTCCAGGGTAAGGCATGCTTTTGATGATAAAATCCCGCAAGAACAAATCCATATATTCCGCATACCTGGGATTACCGGTTTCAAAATACGCATGCATCACTTGCATCAACTGACTGTGTCGGTTTGAAAGCCATGCCCATTCTCTGTCATTATTTGGACCCTTATAATACCAGTCCCGGTGTCCATCAGGCAGCACCGGCACTTTGCCTCTCACATTCTGAATGGTAAAAATATCCTGCAAAATGGTATCTGCGGCGGCAACCCTTTGCGATGTTGGCGAGGCCGGAAGCTCTTTTCTCAGTGAAAGGCCATTGGCACTGTTTTCATAATAATCCAGTAATTTCTCCGCTGCCTCCACCCATTTGTCCTGCGCTACTGCTGCCTCCACCATATTTAAACCGGAACGACTTAAATCCAGGTGATCGAAAATACCTCTAACTGTTTCAGGATAAGCCTGGTAAAGATCTTCAGCAGTCTGGATGGCTTGCCAATTTTTCTGCGCCGATACTTTGATTACGGCAATCAGAGTGATAAAAAGAATCAGCAGGCATTTTTTGGGTTTTGAATTTATACACATCACTTTTCAAAATTGTTCATTATTAAATGTACCTAAAAACAGCAAAAAATACCTGTCATTTCGGAGGTCTTATGAAAAAAACCGGATCTGTGCTTGCCCGATGCTACTAAAAAAAGAAGGTGTTTACCAATAAACAATCAAATGTCTACAGCATTATCAGAAATAAAAAAATTCTGATTCACTCCGACAACAAATCTTCTAACTCCTTTAATATGGTTTCAGCTTCCTCCCTTTTCAACTCAAAAGCCTCGTCATGTGAGGCATTATTCAAAAAATGCTTCCAATGCTTTTCCGCCTTTTTCAACGTTCGGGGACTGATATCGAATTCGGTATAATCGAGGTGAACTTTGGCCAGTGCAGCCGCTTTGAAGTTACCAAAAAGGTAGATGCGAAACAGGTCCACAAACTTTTGGCTTAAATCAAATTCTTCCAACAAAGAAACCAACCCGCCATTATGGGTATGGTTAGCGGGTTTATGAATGACAGCCAATAGCGCATTTAATGATTTGTCACTTTCCTCCGGTATCATGGATAAAGTCTTCGCCGCCAGAAAAGCGTCTTCCATATCTCCTTCGTTCATTACCTGTATCAACTTATTACGTATCTCTGGGTTTCCCATGCGGGCCAGGTGCTCTCCATATTTTAAAGGCTCTTCCTGGTTCTTGTCCAGCATTTTCTCCAGTAAGCCATTGATTTTTTGTTCCTGTTCTTCAGTCATAAATTTAATATTGAATGATTAAATCCTTATTGAAGGTTAATTTTAGCAATTATTTCAAAACAAAAAACAATCCCACAAAAATTCGGGGATTGCAAGACAATTTAAACCAATTGGATTGGAACTGAGCATTACAGTTACCCTGAATCATTATCAGACTGGTTTTGCTGGTTTTTTTTAGGAAGCCGGCCTGCTTTTTTTAAAGCATCGTGAATTAGCCACTCCAGCTGTCCGTTGGTGCTTCTGAATTCATCCGCTGCCCACTTTTCCACAGCCTTCATCATTTTCTCATCTATCCTCAGGGCGAAGGGTTTCTTTTGCGCCATTTTATTATTTTACGAGTTTCCAATTTTCCCATGCTGCCATCAGTTCCTCCGGTTTTTGGGTACTCAATACAAAACTACCCTTTTTCAGGTGAACCCTTATGGCATGCCTTACACTGAAAATGTAACGCCACTCTCCGCTCAGGCTGTACCTGATCCCGATGCCTCCTGTTCTCCAGGTTGCACGGGTAGAGACAGGTTCAATATGCTGAATGTTCTCCCAGGAATACTTTTTCCAGGAATTGACAAAAGGCGGACTCTTAAAACTTAGCCCCCAATCATCCATCCTGATTTCCAGCTTCATCGTCAGTAACAACCATAAAACCAAGCCCATTACAGCCATGAGCAGTGTCAGGGCAATGCTATCCTGAAGGCCGGCATCTCCGAAGAGAGTCCTCAACAGCTGAATAATACCAAAAAGCAGCGAAAGAACCAGAAAAAGGGGAAGCAACCAGATTTTTCTGAGGTATTGCTCTTCCTTAAAAACCATGATCTATGAGTTGAGGGTTCCTACATTCACTACCGGACTGGCATTTTTGTCCGAGCAGAGTACCACCATCAGGTTGCTGACCATGGCCGCTTTCTTCTCGTCTTCAAAGTCGATGATTCCTTTGATTTTCAAATCATCGAGAGCCATCTCCACCATGCCAACCGCCCCATCCACGATCATTCTCCTGGCTGCCACTATGGCTGTTGCCTGTTGCCTTTGCAACATGGCGGAAGCTATCTCCGAGGAGTAGGCCAAATGGGAAATCCTGGCTTCGATCACTTTTATCCCGGCATGTTGCAGGCGGTCACTGATTTCATCCTCAAGGGACTTATTTACATCCTCCACCCCGGAACGAAGGGTCACTTCTGCATGTTCGTCCTCAAAATTGTCGTAAGGATAGGTCCCGGCCATTTTTCTGACTGCGGCATCTGCCTGAAGGTGCACGAAATTCTCGTAGTCATCTACATCGAAGGACGCCTTAAAGGTATCCTCCACCTGCCAGACCACAATGGTACCTACCATTACCGGGTTACCGATTTTGTCATTCACCTTTAATGGTTTGTTTTCAAAATTTCTTACCCGCAATGAAATCTTCTTTTTACTTATAAAGGGATTGACCCAGAAAAAACCATCCGCTTTCACCGTACCTTTATAGGATCCGAAAAGCAGAAGCACCATGGCTTTATTGGGCTCTACGATAAAAAACCCGGGAAGAATAAGAAAGAATGCCAGTGCGACCGGAAAGGCCAAAAGAAAGGCTTTTACTGCAAAGGCAAAAATGGTGAGGGCCAGAAGGCCTAAAGCTACAAGGATAAACAAGTATCCGGACTGGGGTTTTACAACTTTCTCCATACTATTTTAATATTAAATTGATATCATTTTAATTATACGAAATAATTTTCAGTCGGTTCGGTTATATTGAATTAATTATCAGGGCTATGCCTTAAAACAGACGGATCATCATATTTTTTCTAATTTCCCGTGCCGGACAGACCTGATCCTACCTGATAATCTAAAGAAAAAATAAACAGGTTGACCTTGCTTTAGCGCACACAGCATCAATTGAGGTTGTAACCTGAACCTGGCTCAGGTTTTCCCGTTGGGATACGAAAAAATTACCAGGAATCATAAATGCTGTCCGGAAATGGGACGAAAGTGTCCAGATAAGAAGCAAATCACTCTGCTGCTAATATCGTTATTTGTTTGAATGTGAGGCTGATAATAAAATGGCATGGTACTGGATCAATTATCCCGAGAATGGATTACATCGTCTATTTACCCGAATAACTGCTTATATTTAAAACCATTAAATCCAATTTCTGGTCGTTGTTTTAAACAAATATTTGTTTTTGAGATAAAAAATTACCATTGTCCGCCGACACTTCAATTGTAAATAATTATTAGTTATGAAAGGTAAAATATTCACTCTGTTTATACTGATGGTGACCTGGCCAGGATTTAGGGCCAGCGCACAAATTGATGCTAAAATTGCCCAATACCCGGATGTCTCCTCCACATCTATAACGTTTTCCTATGGAGGAGACATCTGGATAGTGCCAAAAAAAGGTGGGCTTGCCCAACGGTTAACCAGCGCAAATGGGGAAGAATCGTTTCCCCGATTTTCCCCTGATGGATCTGAGATAGCTTTCAGTGCGAATTATGATGGAAATGTGGACGTATATGTGATGCCTTCAGAGGGGGGTGTACCGGAACGAATCACCCACCATGGAATGAGTGACAGGGTAGTAGATTGGCATCCGGACGGCAAGCATCTGATTTTTGCTTCAGGAAGAGAAAGTGAAAAACAGCGCTTTTCACAATTTTACCAGGCAACTTCTCGCGGAGGATTCCCTCATAAGCTTCCTGTACCCTATGGCGAGTTTGGGATGCTTTCTCCCGATGGACAGAAAATTGCCTATACTCCTAAAAGTCGTGCGTTCCGAACCTGGAAGCGGTATACAGGGGGCATGGCTACCGATATTTTTATTTTTGATCTTGAGAATTTTGCTGCCGAAAACATCAGTAACAGCCCCTATAACGATGAATTTCCCATGTGGGCTGAAAACGAAAACATCTATTTTCTTTCTGACCGGGGTGAAAACCAACGCAATAATATCTGGCGATATGATTTGAAAGAAAAGTCTTTGCATCAAATCACACATTTTATGGATTTTGATGTGCATTTTCCAAGCCTGGGATCCGGAGATATCGTTTTTGAAGCTGCTGGCAAAATTTATCTTCTGGATCTAAGCTCAGAAAAATATGAAGAAGTGGCAATACAGGTCAGTGCTGATCTGGCCACTTTGATGCCGCGGAAAATCAAAGTTGAAGAACATTTGGCCAATGCCTGGCTGGCATACGATGGCAATCGTGCAGTGGTGGAGGCAAGGGGAGAATTGTTTTCGGTACCGGCCGTAGATGGAGCAGTGATCAACCTCAGTCAAAGTCCCGGTGTTGCGGAGCGCTATCCCTCCTGGTCTCCTGACGGCAGGTACATTGCCTATTGGAGCGATCGCACGGGGGAGTATGAATTAACTCTTAGAGATATGGAGATCCCCGGGGAGGAAACAACCTTAAGCGATTATGGGCCAGGATACCGTTACCGTATTTTTTGGTCGCCGGACAGTGAGAAAATGGCCTTTATAGATAAGACCATGACACTGTACATTTACGATTACAACACAAAAGTCACCACCCGGGTCGATCAAATGAAATTCCTATATGAAGGGGGATTGAGAAATTTTTCGGTTTCCTGGTCTCCGGATAGTCGATACATTACGTTTGAAAAGGACTTGGGTAACCGGAAAACTGCCATTGCCATATACGACTACCAGGAGAAATCCCTTCAGCAGGCGACATCGGGTTTTTATGACGACCAAAACCCAGTCTTCGATCCGGAGGGAAAGTTTATCTTTTTTATTACCCAAAGAAATTTTGACCCTGTATACAGTGATTTTGAAGGAAGTTGGGTATATGTCAACAGCAGTCAACTGGCGGCAATTCCCCTTTCAAGAGAAACGCCTTCCCCGCTTTCCCCTAAAAATGACCATACCCCGGTAAAGGATGAAACAGAAGAAAAACCCAAGGAGGAAGAAGATACTTCAGAAAAGAAGAAAACAGAGACAGAAATCACTACCATAGACTGGGAGGGAATGGAAGAGCGATTGGTAATTTTACCTCCTAAGGCTGGAAATTACAGGACCATGGGCGCTGCAAAAGGTAAAGTGACCTATTTGAAATATCCGGTGGCTGGTACTCCGGAGGCCAGGGCCGACCTGGTTTACTATGACATGGAAGAAAGAAAAGAACATACCATTCTGACAGAAGTGGACGGGTACCAATTGTCGGCAAATGGCAAAAAGGTACTTGTCAATAGCAATGGTTCATTGGCGGTAATCCCAATGAACAAAGACCAGAAAATAGAGGAAAAATTGCCCCTCTCAAAAATGGAAATGACGTTGGACCCAAAAAAGGAATGGAGGCAGCTCTTTATGGACACCTGGCGTTTTGAAAGAGATTTCTTCTATGACCCCAACATGCATGGGGTAAATTGGGAAGCCATGAAATCCCGTTACGAGAAACTGCTGGACCATGCCATTACCCGTTGGGATGTCAATTACATTTTGGGGGAACTGATCGCTGAAATTTCGGCATCACATACTTATCGGGGAGGCGGTGATACAGAAAAGGCGCTCAGTAAGCAAACAGGTTACCTGGGTATAGATTGGGGATTGAAGGAGGGAGCCTATTATATAAAAAAAATCATTCGTGCAGCTGCCTGGGATACGGAGGTCCGGTCCCCCCTGACCCAGCCTGGCATCGGGATAAAAGAAGGTGATTTTATCCTGGCAGTCAATGGCCTACCTTTGGATACAGGCAGGGATCCCTGGGCTCTGTTTGAAGGATTGGCTGAAGAAACAGTTGAGCTGACAGTCAACCACACTCCGGAAATCAAAGGGGCGAGGAAGGTATTGGTCAGGACCCTGGCAGATGAAACCCGGCTTCGAAACCTGGCCTGGATAGAATCTAACAGAAAAAAAGTAGCCGAGGCTACCGGGGGAAGGATCGGCTACATTTATGTGCCAAGCACGGGTCAGGATGGACAGGAAGAACTGGCCAGGATGTTTTACGCACAGTTTGACAAAGAAGGCCTGATTATCGACGAACGCTTTAACAATGGCGGCCAGATTCCCGATCGGTTTATAGAATTGCTAAACCGCCCTGCCCTTGCTTTTTGGGCGGTGCGAGATGGACAAACCTGGCAGTGGCCTCCGGTGGCCAATTTTGGTCCCAAAGTCATGTTGATCAATGGCTGGAGCGGCTCCGGTGGGGATGCATTTCCTGATTATTTCAAAAAATCCGGTTTAGGGCCCTTGATCGGTACCCGAACCTGGGGAGGATTGATAGGCATCAGCGGAGCACCCAACCTGATTGATGGAGGTAATGTAACGGTGCCCACTTTCCGGATGTATGATCCTGACGGGGATTGGTTCAGGGAAGGTTATGGTGTCGACCCTGATATTGGAGTCCCGGAAGACCCCACTCAGTTGGCACAGGGAAAAGATCCCCAATTGGAAAAGGCCATTGAAGAGGTATTGCATTTGCTGAAAATCCAACCAAACAATACACCTGTCGTTCCAGCCTATGAGGAAAAATAATGTGTATAACTTGAGTTTTTATCAAATTTATCTGTGTAAAAATTGTTTACAAATAAAATCTTATAAAATTGCTAATGGTTCAATAACTCACTATATTTAACAGTATCAAGTAAGAGATAAAAGATCGGAAGTAAAGTTCCGGGCAAGGGTAAGGACACAGGATAGAGAACGAAATGTACAGCGTCCGAAATGACACTGTTTGAAACGGGAAACCGCAGATGTTCCATAATCCAATGCCGATTTCCGAAAGGATTTAAGTGTAGTGTCATCGATACCTAAAGTCATTCCTCTGGGAAACTGGAGAAAAATCAAAATAACTGTAGCTTGGCATGATATGAAGACCACGGTCTTTACATCGTGAAACGGGAAATATTCACTAAGAATGCTTCCCGTTTTTGTTTTTATCCGGTTTCGGCAGCACAGGTTTCCATACCGCTAATAAAAAAATACACCTTCCTCTCCCTACCCTCTCAAACCGGTATTTTGTCATTCTTCACAATTTTTTACAAAAGCCAATAGATAAAATCATTTTTTTATATATTGTCGAAAAGTTTTGATTAATCAACCTCAAACAATATTTAAAACTTCTAAACCCAATCTCAATGAACGAAAACATCAACAAAAGCGCGCTCTTTAACGGGAGTTGTTTTGCTTTGATTACCACCGCCTTTACGTTTAGTATCAGGGCTGGGATCTTGCCGCAGCTTGGAGAAGATTTTGGCCTTTCCGCATCTCAACTTGGCTTTATCAATTCCATGTGGTTTTTGGGATTCCCCATCTCGATGATTATTGGGGGTATAGTCTATCACTCGTTTGGTGCTAAAAATATCATGCGGGTAGCTTTTGTCGCCCACACCCTGGGTATCTTGCTCACCATTTACGCGGGGGGCTATACTACATTGCTGATTTCCACACTTTTTATCGGATTTGGTAATGGCTGTACCGAAGCAGCCTGTAATCCAATGATTGCAGACATGTACTCCGGGGTTAAAATGAACAAAATGCTTAACCGCTTCCACATGTGGTTTCCCGGCGGCATCATGTTGGGCGCTATCATTTCCAACGTAATGACTACGATGAATTTGGGTTGGGAGGCACAGATGTGGATTACCATGGTACCGACTGTAATCTATGCAGTACTCTTTTACGGAAAAGCATTTCCAAAAGCAAAAGTGGAAGGAGCTACCTCCCTTGGAAATAATTTCAAGGCCTTGTTCAGCCCGGTCTTCCTGTTTTTGTTTGTTTGCATGTCGCTCACAGCCATTTCGGAATTTGGACCTCAGCAGTGGGTCAACATCGTATTGGCTAACAGTGGTGCCAACGCCATGATTATACTTGCATTGACTACAGGAGTAATGGCAGTAGCCAGATTCTTTGCAGGCCCGGTCGTTGAAAAATTGGGGCAGACTGGCGTATTGCTGGCCGGGTCCATCCTTGCCACTATAGGAATCTATCTATTCAGCATGGTTACCGGAGGAATTGCCTATTTTGTAGCCATCATTTTTGCCTTGGGAGTAGCTTACTTCTGGCCGGTAATGGTAGGTGCTGTAGCCCAGCGAGTACCGCTCAGCGGCGCATTGGGCATGTCTATTATTGGTGGCGTAGGTATGTTTTCAACGGCCATCTGGCAACCCATAATTGGTGGTTGGATCGACAGCTCCAGGGAAACCATGAGAGCCGAGGGTTTTTCAGGTGATGAGCTCGAATTGATGGCAGGTCAGGAAACTTTGCAGAACATGGCTTTATTTCCCGCCATCCTGATCGTACTCTTTATTATATTTTTCTTCTGGCAGAAGAATTCAAAAAAAACAGAAATGGTGAGCCCGGTTTCTCATTAAGAAAAATCATTCACAGAATAACTAAGGGAGTCGATAAAAATCGGCTCCCTTTTTTTTGGACTTAAGAATACCTGGTGGTAAAAGGTTTATTTTCAATTATTATTAAATCTTTGTTGTTTGTGCACTCCCATTGATAATTAAAAAAGGCGCTTTAGGATTGGTTAAATTTTTATACTAAATTTAAAAACAGAATATCTGGCTGATATTCAAGCCATATGGCAAACCAAACAGCATGAGTCGTGACCAAGGTTACTTTTTTTATACTGGCTACATTTATTCAGTTGGGGAATATTCAGGCGATCGGCTTTCAGCAGGAGGTAGATAATTTTGACAGCCTTCGCTTGCTTTTGGATCTTTCCAATCAATTGGCCTATACCCATCCCGAACGATCCTATTCCTATGCCCTGCAGGCATATGAGACCGCCAGATTTTCTACCTCTCCCGCAATCCATTCTGAGGCTGCCCAGGTGCTTGGATACAGTTATTACGATCAAAGAGAATATGGGAAGGCAGAAAAAAAATTTCTCGAAGCCCTGTCCATCAGCAAAAGGTACAAGATGGACACCTTAAATGAAAAAAACCACAACGCGCTCTATCAGCTTTACCGCAGAATGGAAGATTTTGACAGGGCAAAAACACATATTGATCTGGCACATGACTTTGCCATTGCGAATGGAGACCCAATACGGTTGGCCAATATTCTGAAAGGAAAAGGGCAGTTATTTAAAGAAATGGGGATATTGGAAAAAGCCGTGTCAAGTCTCCTCCTGGCCATCCAGGTAATCCAAAGTAAGCACAAACCACTGGACTACCCCTTATTTATCGACTGTGAAACAAGTCTGGCACTGGTCTATACGGAAATGGAGGACCATAACAAGGCCAGGTATTACCTGATCAGTGCCCTTGACCATGCAAAGACCCAACAACTAGCCGTCCAGACCCTTTATGCGCACCTTAATTTGGGATTGGTTTATAAAAAGCTGGCTGACAACTCCGGGCAGGAAAGTTTGTATGATTCCGCCAGGGCGCATAACATCCTGGCGCTTTCTCTCGCAGAAAAGCAACATCGAAAACCAGAAATCGCCATGATCCTGAATAACATGGCCTTCCTGGCCTTCGAGCAACAAGAACTTTCCGAGGCGAAAAGACTCCTTTCCAAAGCCATACCGATCAAGATTGAAATGGGCAACCACAGAAGCCTGGGTTATGCCTATTGGTTAAAAGGAAAAATTATCGCTGCCGAAAACCGGTCACTGGATGCTGTAAAAGTCTACCAGGAAGCCATTTCCTATGCCCGGAAGGGAAAAGCTCTTTCCCTACACAGGGATTTGCTAGAAGATCTTTCTGAGGAATATTACAAACAAAAAAACCTGCAGGCCTATCGCGCTAGTCTTCAGTTAAAAGAAAAATTAGCTGACAGCCTGATCAACCTGGAGAAAGCCAAAAATATTGCCAGTGCCGAAATGCTTTACCGCCAGGAGAAAAATACGGCATCAGCGCAAATCCCGAATGCATTCCCAAAAGAAACAACTGCATCCATTCAAATAGGCCTCGCGCTACTGGCATTGTCAAGTTTCATTTTTTTAGTCTACTTTTATTACAGGCTAAGCATTAAAGAAAAATTGCTTCGTGTTTTCGACACACAACTCAGGGACAGTAAAAAGAAACAGGAAAAGTTACAAAAAAAACTGCTGGTCTACTCAGAAAACCTGGCCAACTCCCTGAATAAAAACCAGGAACTGGTTAGGGAGCTGGAAAAATCGGCTACTAACTATGCCCGGCAGGAAGCCCTGGAGGCTTTGGCTCAATTCAAGATTTCAAGACAGGAAGATTGCCGCACTTTCAGGTTGTTGTTTGAAAAAGCATTTCCGGGGTATTGGGAACTCTTGAAAAAAGATCTTCCCCAACTAACTGAAAACGAACTGATGTTGGGAGCTCTTTTCAAACTGGGATTCAGCACCCAGGAAATGGCTTCGGTATTAGGGATTTCCTACGATGGTACCAAGAAAGCCAGATACAGGTTTAAAAAGAAAATCAGCAGCCTTTCAGAAAGCCATAAAAATGGGCAGTTCTCCAATGGTATGACCAAATAACCGTCCAAATTGAAAATTTGGTCTGCCTGCGGTATTGTCTACTTTTTGTCCACCCCTGGTTTTAAAACAATTCGTAGAAAGAATAGCATATTACCTCCTGCAAAACAGTATATATATTTTTAACCAAAAAAAATCAAAATAAAATGGCAGAAGGTTTAGTAAACATGTCAGATCAATTCAAGGGATTACCCATGCAGGACCTGATCGGAGGCCCCCTGAATGCAGCGGTATCAGCGAATGTTAGACTGGCACAGGCAACAGCGGATATTATCAATACCGTAGGATTTACCCAAGTCCCGGTAGACAAAAAGCCAGGGGAGTTCACCACCGGTGCCGCCCGGATGCTGGACTTTGAATTTGAAAGGCCTGGTATATATGTGCCAGAAGTCAGTGATAAAAATCCAAATCCAACACCACAGCGAACAATAGAGGAGGTAAAAATCCGCGTACCCATGTTGGCAGTAGTACCCATCCCCAACCTTCAGGTAGACACCGTAGACATTACCTTTGACATGGAGGTAAAAAGCTCAACCTCCGAGACCAGTTCTACGGACATGAATGCCTCTGCGGACGTGTCCGCCAAAATCGGATGGGGGCCGGTAAGTGCCACAGTAAAAATTCATGGCTCGGTGGCTACTCATAAAGAAAACACCAGAAGCTCGGACAATTCCGCCAAATACCACGTGGAGGTAACTGCTTCCAATCATGGTACTCCGGAGGGCCTGGCCAGGGTACTGGACATGATGGAAACAGCTGCAACTCCTATGGATGTAAACGTCGCACCTCTGGAGGCTGCTGGCAAAAGAGATCCAAAAACCGGCAAACTGGTGGATACCAAACCGGTAAGTCCGGATGGGTCTCACCCATCGCTCAGCTGATTATACAATGATCCAACAGCAAAACAAGGCAGCTGATTTGGGGGATGTTACCTATGTAAAAAGAGTCAGCATAGGTAACATCAACCCCAACCACCCACTCAATGAGGAGCAACAGGAAAATCAAATGGCCCTATTGAATAAATGTCTCAACGAATACCCGAAAGGCAGGATAATCGGAAAAGACATTTCTGTTGGCGTTTTTCAGGTGGGGGACCACCAGATCACCCTACAGCGAACCACCTATCATGTGGGATTTTTAAGAAAACCTGTATGGTTGGAGAAAAACAAATAAGCTCATGGCGAAAACGATAAAACTGGATAACCTGCTTCAAGCCATTCACCAGGCTGTGCTCGAAGCCCAGTTGCTCACCGAACAGCAACACCTGGAGCAATTGGACAGGTATTTTGAATGGCCTGAAGATGAAAACAAGAAAAACGAAGAAATGGCGGCCCATATGCACAGAAATGGAGGGATCGCCAAAACCTGGGCAGTAGAAGTACCGAACATGGATCCCAATGCCGAAAAAGGCAGCACGACGACCATTCAGGTTCCATTAATGAGCCTTATTCCCCCAACAGCCATAAAAATAAAAAATATGGAGGTTGAATTTAAGGTCGCCCTGGGCAATTTGGTGGAAGACCGGAAAGCAGGCCGGAATCTTTTCAAAAAAAATCAGCCCCGGGAAGAGGACCAATCCCTTGGAATTGACCTGGGAGGAGTGTCAGGGGGCGGCTTTTTCGGAAAAAAATCTTCTCTGGCAAAAATAAAAATAAGCTTTGAGGCAGGAGAACCCGCAGAGTCCTTCCTCAGGATCAATGACCACCTGATTAAATCCATTATCTAAACCATAGGAATGGCCAAATCGATCCTTTGGACCTATGAGCAAAAGGGAAATGTACAGAAGAATTGTATTTATCATGCTGCTTGGTTTTTTTACAATGAGTATCATGCTCCTTGTGATTTTACTTAATATGACCGGCATCGTGAATCTGGGTCAAACTGTGCACGAACACCACATCTATCTCAACCAGAATACATCAGGAGAACCGGAGCATCTTGATTCCATGCAGGTTCAACTGGCTGCAGGTCCTTTGTTTTTTGCGGGCCACTCCGCTCCTGGTGAGTCTGGAGAAATTACATTCAGAGGGCACCACTATGACAGTATACTCCGGATGTTTAACCTGCAGGATGAAGCCTGGAGCCCGGGACACCAAACTCATGGCTACTATGGCATAGATGTTTCTCATTGGCAAAATGCCATCAACTGGTCACAAGTAGAAGCTGACTCCCTCCCACACAAAATTCATTTTTCACTGATCAAAGCCACACAGGGTAGGAAATCCACAGATCCCTATTTCCAGGGAAACTGGAAAGCCGCAGGAAAAGCCGGCATCCTTCGGGGAGCCTACCATTTTTATCAATACAAAGACCCACCGCTGGACCAGGCAAAGCATTATATCAGGCAGGTAAACCTGAAAGCAAACGATATTCTACCTATCATAGATGTAGAATTGGATTGCACGGGCTGCAGCCGCCCGGAAATTTCCAATACCCTCCTGATTCAAAATCTGAAAATTTATTTGGGAGCAATTGAAGATCACTTCCAGGTAAAACCTATCATTTACACTTATGAAGCCTTCTACGAAAGTCATTTAAAGGGGCACTTCGATGATTACATTTACTGGATGGCTAAATTTTCAAGCAAAGCCCCAAAGTCATTTGTTGTAAAAGCCGACTCAACTTCTACCCTTTTGCCCGAAATCGCCATGTGGCAGTTTACGGATTCGGGAAAAGTAAAGGGAATCGCAGGAAAAACAGATATGAGCTTCCTTCCAGCTACATTAAAAGCCAAAATTTTGATTCAGCCCTGATACCTCTCAAGTCAAACCCCTCCAATTTTAACACAGGTAAAAATAGCCCTATACTGTTTTAGTCAAGCTTTATTTTGTTAAATTTGATGAAATCATATGGTGACTAATGACAAATCCATACCATTTAAACTACCTTATGTTCTTTTTTTCTTCTTAAATCCCAACCAAATTTCCACTTGCAATGATACAAGAATATTTAAACCAGGAATTCTGGAACAACAGCATGCAGGATTATTTACAGGCTTTTGCCTTTATTCTTCTTGGCATACTGGTTATCAAAGCATTTAAAAGGACCTTGTTTAAAAAAATCAAACGACTGACGGAAAAAACCGACAACAGCTTCGATGATTATCTGTTTGAGATTATAGAAAAGTTTGTACTTCCCGCCATCTATATTTCTATCGTATTCTGGGGCATACAGATGCTGACCCTCACTGAAAAGATAGCCTATGCGATTTCTACGGGTCATAAAGTCGTACTGACCTATTTTTTCATTCGGATAATCGCCAGCTTTATCATCATGGCACTTCGCACCTATGTGAGGAGGCAGGAAAACGGTGAGGAAAAGGTGAAACAGATCGGTGGAATCATCATTATCGTAAATGTGCTGATTTGGAGCATGGGTATCCTATTCTTGTTTGATAATATGGGATATGATGTTACGGCCATTGTCACCGGCCTGGGAATAGGCGGTATCGCAGTAGCCCTCGCAGCCCAGAATATTCTTGGAGACTTATTTAACTACTTCGTGATCTTTTTTGACCGGCCTATCGAAATTGGCGATTTTGTAGTGGTGGATGACAAGAATGGTATTGTAGAAAAAATCGGCATCAAAACTACCCGAATCAAAACCCTGTCCGGAGAGGAACTGGTCGTGGCCAATAGTGACCTGACCGGATCCAGGATCCACAATTACAAGAAAATGCAGCGGAGAAGGATTTTATTTGGCGTTGGCGTAACCTATGAAACCCCGGTCGGTAAATTAAAACAGATCCCGGATCTACTTCGGGAAATTGTGGAAAAGCAACACCCGGTAACCTTTGACAGGGCTCACTTCAAAGGTTTTGGTGATTCCAGTCTGGATTTCGAAATTGTATATTACATTGAGGATGCAGCCTATAATACCTATATGGACATACAACAACAGATCAACTTTGAGATCTTTGAAAAATTTTCTGCCATGGACGTATCCATTGCATTTCCTACAAGAACTTTGTATGTCAGAAATGAAAATGACCAAAAATTTAATATTGAAACATATGGAAAACAATTCCAAACTTCTGAAAAATCAAATACCTAAGGAGTTGGAACATCGATATTTTAAGAAAATACCAACCTCTCCGAAGCTACCCCGTTCCTATCCGGTACGGCAACAAATAAAATGGTTTGACTATGCACGGGACAAAATTCTTTATCTTAATTTTGTTGATTTGGAATTATAGCCACAGCTATTCTTCAAATTATTACTTTTCATCTTCGGACGGAAACGACGAACGAACTGCTGAGGAAGCACAGCATCCCTCCAGCCCATGGCGCAGCTTGAATAAATTGAATGAGCTTATTCCGAAATTGAATCCAGGCGATTCTGTTCTTTTCAGGTCTGGAGATTTTTTTTATGGGACCATCGACCTGAAAAAATCCGGAACCCCGGAAAAACCCATAGTTTTTAGTCAATATGGAGACGGGGCAGCTCCGGTGATCACCGGATTTACCCGACTTGAATACTGGAAAAAATCCGCTCCGGGGATATACTTCGCCAATACACCTCCCGCCATCGCCCCGATCAATGTATTGACATTAGATGGTAGACCTATGGCCATGGGAAGATTTCCGAACCAGACTGAAAACAATGGCGGCTATCTGATCCCAGATGAGATAATCGGAAAGAACCAAATACGATATCGATCCTTTCGGAATGAGGAACAGTGGAATGGCGCCGAATTGGTAATCAGAAAAAACCATTGGATCATGGACAAAGAAAAAATCATCTCTCATGAATCCAATACCCTCACCTTTATACCTTCATCGAGCTACGAGCCTAAAAATGGATACGGTTTTTTTATTCAAAACCACCTGAACACACTCGACCAGAAAGGTGAGTGGTACCATGATGTAGATGCAGACAGACTCTATATATGTCTGGGAGACGAAACCCCTGAAGACCTCTCCATCAAAGTCAGTACGCAGGCCAATCTCATCACCACACTTACCAATACCAGACATATTGTCTTTCAAGGGATACATTTTGAAGGGGCAAACAAAGACGCAGTGCTGATAAGAGGAGGCGACTCCTTCCATTTTAACTCTGTGACAATAAAAAACTCGGGTGAAAATGGGCTGCTGGTGCAAAATATGGATCGTTTTCGTTTTGAGAATTCGACAATACTACATGCTCAAAACTCGGGAATCTACCTGAAATCAGGAAACTATCAGGCCACCATAAGGAACACAACCATAGACAATACACATATTTTCCCTGGCATGGGGCAAAGTGGCGACAATAACGGGTATGCGATATTTAGTATCTCAGATGCCGACTCCATCACCAACAACACCATCAGGAATTCCGGTTATGTAGGGATTGGTTTCCGAGGCAGCAATGTTTTGGTAAAAAACAATTACATCGATGGTTTCTGTCTTGTAAAGGGTGACGGTGGGGGAATCTACACCTATACCGGAGGCAGCCGTAAGCAGTATACCAATAGAAAAATCATCGGTAACATCGTTAAAAATGGTATTGGAGCAAAAGAAGGAACATCCCTCCAGGGTGCTGACTTTCCTGCGCCTGCAGAAGGAATATACCTGGATGATGACGCGGCAAACATTCTGGTAGCTGAAAACACCGTTTCCGATATAGCCCACAAGGGGATATACCTGCACAATGCCCAAAATATTGAAGTAAGGAACAATCTGGTATACGATGCGAGTTTTCTAGTATTTCTGGCAGACGACGAACTGGGACAATCAATCAAAGACGTGAAAATTATAAAAAATACGCTGATCAGGAAAGAACCTCATCAGATTGGGATGGGAATTCGATCAACAAAGGCTGACTATGGTTTGATGGGCCTGTCCGATCACAACCTATACGTAGATTTAACAGGTTTGGGAATTTCATTTTTTGAACAGGACATCAATACTAAGGTAGAAAAACACCAAACCCTGGCAGATTGGTCAAAAACAACCAACTGGGAAACATCAACCAGGCAGGTGGACTACAGCCTGCAAAATCATTTGAGAGAACAGTATCCGACAAGTCCAGGTGACAACAATTTTTCAAATCTCACGGAACGTATGTACTGTAGCAAAGGTTGCGGGATCACAAAAATGAAGGAGGACGTTTTCTCAATTTCGTGTGAAAGTGAAATAGCATACCTCAAAATAGACCTGGGCCCAATCGACAGTGGGGCAAAATACCTCGCCTCTATAACCGGGTCAGCAGATGAACCAACAATCGTGGAAGTTTTTCTTCGGGAGAGAGGAACACCCTATCAAAAATTAGCAAATAGTCGCATTATTTCATTTAAACGTACTATTGAAAAATTTCAATTTCCGCTTCTGGAAGCCAAAGGAGATGAAGACGCGTCGATTATTTTAAATATATTCGGTCCAAACAAAAAAATCAGAATTAAAGAAGTTAAAATAGAGTTGCTTGCCAGAAAACCAAAACCCGATAGCGGGGAGGCTTTTCGGTTAATCTCTAACCCTGCCTCAACCACAAAGAAATTCGAACTAAAAGGTACTTATAAAAATCTATCCGGTACACTCCAGTCAGGAAGTTTAATGCTTACCCCTTATGAAAGTGTATTCCTGATTCGGCAATAATTCCTTCTCTATTGATTAAAAAAATAAAAATCGTAAATTTGAAAACAACTTTTTTTATTGCTATGAAAACGAGTTTTGATGCCACTGTTTTAAAGCAACATCGATTTAATGGATTACTAATTGAACGAAGAGGTCAAATTGGGGGAGGGATGAGAAAATGAAACTTACTCTGTTTGGCTTTAAACATGACGTTTTTTTGGAGATACATCCTATCGAAGCAGTTAGGCTCTTTTTTACACGTTGCCATGTGAAAACAAAAGCCGCCCGTATTTATCAAAATCCAGATTCTGTCAGTGAATCCTCTGCCTAATAAACACACTTTTCTTCTCATCGGTCTCTACAGCACACAGCAAATCAATAAGGTGCAACCAGAGATCGGTTTACTCATATTTAAAGGTCATTTATAGATAATTGGTAGTCTAAGCTATGTTACATTTACGAAAACATTCTGCATTTGAAACAAATTACAACATGAGCCAGCGAAAGTCTGTATTCGTAATTTTGGTTTCAGCTCTACTTCTATTTGCAGTTTCATCATGTCGACAGGATACAGTATTTGAAGAATATGAGATTAAGGAATTCACATTCATGGGTCGCGAGGCAAAGGTAGTTTTTCCCAAAATCAGGAATCCAGACAATTATTGGATATGGAGAGCAAGATTCTGGGGACATGAACCACAGGTTGACAAAGCCTTGCTGGAGAAAGGATTTCATCTCGTTTATGTTGACGTTGCCGATTTATATGGAAACAACGAGGCAGTAGCATTATGGAACAAATTTTATGACCATTGCATTTCGGAATACGGACTCAATCCTAAAGTGGTATTGGAGGGGATGAGTCGTGGAGGTTTGATTGTATATAATTGGGCATCAAAAAATACAGATAAAGTTTTTTGCATTTATGCTGATGCACCGGTTTGCGACATAAAAAGTTGGCCTGGAGGTATGTATAATGGAAGTGGAAGTCCGGAGGATTGGGAACGTTGTCTAAAGGCATACAATCTTGATACTATTTCGGTTAAAACGTTTGAAGATATCCCTGTAAACAATAGCGTTAATATTGCAAAAGCTGGTATTCCGGTTTTGCACGTGTATGGTGATGCCGATACTATCGTACCTTATAACGAGAACACTGAATTATTAGCTAAAAAATTCAGAGACGCTGGTGGGACAATCGAGATCATAAGAAAAGAAGGTGTAGGACATCATCCACATTCCCTGGAAGACCCTAAACCTATCGTCGAATTTATTTTAAAAAGTATTGAAAAGTAATAATTTCACGGGGTCCAAAATAATCCCGTCATTTTTTCTCCTGCGCTCAATTTAGGATTCACTGGCTGTGCTTGTGTTTTTGCCAGAATGGTAGAACTCAATAGAACGGCCTTTTTTTTTTGCTTAATGCTGTACCTCTCAAGGTTTCCAGTCCGTAATGTCGGAAAGTGTACTTCACAGGCACCATAGGTAATTTCAAATAAAAATGTCCGGAGAAGGCCGTAAAATCGGTAAATAAGGAAAATACTTCCACAAGACGCTCTCCCTTTTTCTTCTATACTGCCTACAAAAAGGAAACAAAGGATTTTCCCTGCTCAAATCAAGAACGGTGCTTTGATATCGAAGCCGACCGACGCTTTGGCGGTCTGAATCCGATTGGCAGCTGCTACTTGTACATCCTGGCCAACCTGTCAATGTTTTCAAAATGACACCTTCTTTTCAGTTTAACAGGTGTCTAATACATGGCACTCCCCCGCACTACCAATAAGTTTTATCGGCTAAAAACGCCAGGATCGGTTGAATCCTTCATTTTTCAGATTAACGGTCGATAACCTGTATGGTTGTAATTCCCCAAATTTTTTTAACGAGCCTCAACAATAAGTGAGTTAATTTTTTCCGGACTATATCATGCTCCCTACCTCCTGCCTTCCTCAAAGATCCACCTATGAAAAAAAAATCACTTTTTTTTTAAAAACCTCAATTTATGATTATCGGCATTAAAAATAATTCCAAAAACAATATTGAAATCACATACCTAAATTATCCAATTTTTTCTACGTCTTGAATAGAGTATAGTTAAAAATAAAATTTGGTAATAAATTTTTTATACCCTTTATTATCAACATAAGACGTTTTTAAAGAATATCATTTTGATATATACGAAATTCAAAAAATTTAATTGTAAGGTCTGAAATACCAAATAGACACTTTATAAACCAGAAAAGATTAAACAAAATGAATATTCTCTCTAAAAATATCAAGACGATTAAAAAACATAAAACACAAATAATTCGAAACTTTTAAATGCCAATTCGATGAAAAAGTTAATCTCAATTCTGCTACTGCTCCTGGTAACCATAGCAATTCCCGCAGTCAGCCATGGAGCCAGTTATTATTTTTCTCAGCAAAACGGAAATGACTCCAGAAGTTTTTCTCAGGCGCAAAACCCGGACACTCCGTGGAAATCTATTGAAAAATTAAATGCAATTTTCCCTTCATTAAAGCCTGGAGACAAGGTACTGTTCAGGAGGGGAGAAACTTTCTTCGGAACCATTGTAATGAGCAATTCCGGCACCTCGACCAGCCCAATTGTAATCGGCGCCTACGGAAGTGGCGACATGCCGGTTATCACCGGACTGGTAGACATAAAAAACTGGAAATCCGTTGGAAACGGTATCTATGAGTCCGTGCAAAGTGGCCTCAAGGCGCAGGCGACCAATATGGTCGTGATCAATGACAAAGACAAAGAAATGGGCAGATACCCCAATAGTGACAGCAAGAATAAAGGATATCTGACCTACGAATCAACCGGATGGAACAGCATTACCGACAAAGATCTTAGCTCCTGGCCAAACTGGACGGGTGCAGAAGTAGTGATCCGCAAAATCTATTGGATATTAGACCGACATAAAATCACCTCGCATTCCGGTAATACGATAAAATATGCGTCCAATAGCGAAACCGCTTATCAACCCAAAGCAGAGTTCGGCTACTTTATACAGAACCATATCAAAACATTAGATCAGGAAGGAGAATGGTACTACGACGCAAAGAATGCCAAAATCAATGTTTTCTTCGGTAGTGAGTCCCCCTCTCAGAACAAGGTACAGGTCGCCACTTTAAACTCTCTTCTGACACAAGTCAAAAGGGTAGACTACGTGACGATAGAAAATCTTTACTTTAAAGGAGCAAACTCCAACGCTATCGAGCTATCTACTGGCAAAAACATCATTATTAGGAACTCCAAAGTAGCATTTGCAGGGGTCAACGGGATCAATGCAGAAGGAAATCACAATTTGTTGCTCGAAAACAACGCAGTTTTAAATATCCACAATTCCGGCTTGGAATTAAAATCCTGTGACCATGCGGTAATCAAAAATAACCTGATCCAGGACATTCAGTTATTGCCGGGTATGGGTAAGTCTGGCGATGGCAGTGGGTTTGGGATTTTCTCACCCAATGACGACAATCTGATTGAAGGAAACCGCATCATCAACTCCGGGTATGTCGGGATTAGATTTGGAGGAAACAACTCAGAGGTCAAAAACAATTTTATCAATAATTTCAATAAGACAAAAAATGACGGAGGCGGCATATATGTCTATACGGGAAACAGCAATGAAACCTTTTACAACAGGAAGGTCATTGGCAACATCATTCTTAACGGTCATGGAGTAGTAGAAGGGACAAACATACGCTCAGCCTTAGCCAAACCACAATCTGAGGGCATTTACCTGGATGACAATACCACCGGTGTGGAAGTAGCTTACAATACCATTGCCCACATATCCAGTAAAGGCATTTACCTGCACAATGCGCGGCAAAATAAAATCCACAATAATCTGATCTACAATAGTACCTACCAGCTTTTCTTCAGAAATGACCATATGGGGGCAGATATCAGGAATAACTCTGTGGAAAATAACATCTTTTTTTCACAAAGAGGCGAGCAGAATAACCTGAACTTAAGCTCCATAAAAAACGACTTATCGCAGATGGCTGGTTTTAGCAACAACGTATACGCCAACCCGCTCACAGATAACTACAGGATAATCAACAAGTACAACATGGGCACTTCCTATGAGAAAACGAGGATACTTGACCTGGATGGCTGGAAGGCGCTTTACGGAAAAGACTATGGGTCAAAAATCCATCCGGTAAATATCCCTTCCTACGAGATAAACAGCCTGATTGGAAAAAACAAGTACTCCAACGAGGGATTCGATGGACATGCAGACTATGTAACAGTCAAGAATGGTAAGACTTCATGGGTAAAAGATTCTAAATTGGACAACGGAGCCCTTAGGGTCACTGGATCTGGAACTTTCGAAATCAACGTAAGCATAGGAAAGATAGTTGAAGGTAAAAACTACCTCGTGAAATTCAGTGGTATAGGCAACAAGGATTTTGCAGGTAAGGCCTACTTCAGGCAAAAATTCTCTCCCTGGAGAACTATTAGTGCGGTTAGCGCAGTGGAGTTTAACAGTGCAAGGAATGAATACGAAATATTGCTTACTCCAGCCACTTCATCGGACGAAACTGTGCTCATGTTTAAGTTTGAAAATGTAAGCAGTGCGGATTTCCAGTTGGATAACCTTAGTGTCTATGAAGCAGACCTTCGGCTGACCAATCCAGATGATAAGATATTTTTTGCTTACAATGACGAGGCCAAGGAAAAATCCTTCAGCCTGGCTGGTGAATATGTGGACATGCACGGCAAAACTTATTCCGGGAGTGTAAAGATTGCTCCATATCGTTCGATAATTCTGATCAAAACTTCGGATAACAAAATATCGCAGCCAGAGCCCATACAGCAGGCTAGAGTAATTATTCCCGAATACGGATCGGGAATGATCGAGGGAGACGACCTTGCGATAACGCTCGAAGTGGATGCAGGTAGAGAACCGGAAGTGGAGAAGGTAAACTACTATTATTGCGAAAAGTTGATTTCTTCCGAAACAGATACCCCATTGGCTTCTACCTGGAAAAGTGTTCCGTACGGCTCCCACTATATCTATGCCGAGGCAGTCGACATATACGGGAGAACCGTATTCTCTGATAGTGTAGCTATTCAGGTGAAAAAAGAAAATGTTTTACCGGTGATCAATTTCGTTGATCCTCTTGAGGATCTAACGATCGAAACACAGCAATCGATTCAAATCAAAGGTTCTGCGATAGATTTGGATGGTACGGTAGCACAGGTAAACTTACTAGTCAACGGCAGGAAGGTTGATACTTCAACCAGTAGTCCTTATGAATTTTCATGGGAATCGTCAGAAGCCGGCATGTATACCCTGGCTTTACAGGTTATTGATAATGACGGAGGTGTAGGCGTGTCAGGTCAGGTAAAAATTACCGTCAATAATATGCTCGGTGAAACCGGGTCGGTCCCTTCTGAGCCTATAGCTTCACCCGGGGAAGATCTCAACCTTGAGCCTCAATTTAGTTTATTTGTGAATCTGGGAACCCAGAAAGAAGTGTCTTATCAGGAAAAATCCTTTCAAGGAGAGCAGCTGGTTGCGGGTGACATTATCGGCAAAACCTATACTTATTCCAATACAAAATTTGCTGAACCCTTATTCCAAACCGAACGAAACGGGGAGGATTTTATGATTGCAGTGGATCTGCCAAACGATACCTATACTGTAACGACCTATCACAATGAATTATACTTTGGCCAATCAGGCCCAACTGCAAGACAGGGACGAAGAATATTTGATATCGCTATTGAAGGAGTTGAAGTTAAGAAAAACTTTGACATCTATGTATCCAGCAACAATCAACCAACTGCGCTGACCTTCAGGAACGTTGAAGTGAAAGATGGAAAACTAGATTTACGCCTGGCAGCTTCAGCCAACCGGGCTACCATCAGCGGTTTGTCCATTGTTTCTGAAACCGAAACTAAGGAATCAGCCTACGAATTGACACCAGTCATGCGGCTAAAAACAGGATACTATAGAGTTGTAAACTATGACGGCGAAGACTATACCCCAGACTATAATTTGGGATATTTCAGTCCTTCTTCTACTTATACCAACAGGAAAGCCAGTAATGATAAACTTTTCCAGAATGCCCGTACTGCAGAGGTATTAAAGTACAGTATCCCTGTGGAAAACGGCACATACACGATAAAAACCTTCCATAACGAACTGTACTACGGAAATGGAGGTCCACAAGGTGTAGCTGGTGGCAGGGTATTTGACATCTCCATAGAAAACAAACTCGTAAAAGACGATTTTGATCTCTTTGTAGAGAACAACAACAAACAAACCATCCTCACTTTTGAAAATATTCAGGTGGCCGATGGAGTATTGAACCTGGATATGGTGGCCAGTAAAAACCGGGCCACAATCTCAGCTCTGGCTATATACAAGGCAACGGGCACTAAGACAACAAGCGAAGTAACGAACCACGCCTTTTATATAAACGCTGGAGGTGACACTGATGAGACCGTGTCTGGTGACAAATACCTGGCAGAGGGAAACAACCAAAGTTATTACAACAAGGCCTCTTATCGCTTTGAAAATACCAGCGCTTCTCGGGAAAAGCTCTTTCAGACAGAACGAAATGGATCTGATCTCCGGTATTCCATTCCTGTCCCGAATGGCAGCTATACTGTTCTTACCCTGCACAATGAGCTTTGGTTTGGACTGGAGGGGCCTTCCGCAAGAGCAGGAAGACGAGTGTTTGATATCAACCTGGAAGGCCAGCTAGTTAAATCTGATTTTGATATCTATCTCGAAAACAGGAATGCCCCTACCATTCTTGCTTTCGAAAACGTAGAAGTAAAAGATGGGATTTTAGATCTGAAAATGATCGCCAAAGAAAACAGAGCCAGTATTTCCGGAATTGCAATAATCGGTACCTCGGCAAAAAGCGGAATAGCGGGTGCCAATCTTCGAGGTTACCGGGAGATGTTTGGCCGGGGCTATAAGGAAATGATAGGCCGGGGATACAAAGAAATGGATATTTACCTGGATGAGCCCATGGGCAACAGTACCAGGATATTCCCTAACCCTGCGAAGGAAAAAACCACCGTTGAATTGGGACAGGAAATAGGCCAGGGAAGGGTCCTGATTCACAACATGAGTGGTCAATTGGTAGGACAATATGAGCTTGACTGGATCAGGACCGCTGGTAATCAATATACCGTCCCGTTAGACAATTTGTCTCAGGGCATGTATCTGATTAGCATTACCGACGACCAAACCGTTGTAGACAAACAAAGGTTGATCGTCAGTCCGTAACAAAACAAATCACAAAGAAAAAAGCCCCGATTTTGTCAGGGGCTTTTTTTATTTTTTATAGGAGAGATCAGTCGTAGACCTACCCTATTAACACTTAAAGAGAGCGTAAATTGACCGCTGCCAGCCTGGATTTCAGGTAGCGTCAATTGACACTATTACTGCAACGACTCATTATCATTGGTTCCATATCGGGGAATAAAAACGTGAGCTGCCTAAGGTTTTAATCCACCAAAAAGGCCACTCTTATTATAATCAGGCACACTACTTCAAGTATGCCTTAATAAAGCCCCTCCTGAATACCAACAGGAAAAAAATCAGGCCCGATTACAACACAACCGAAAAAATCTCAATTCAGGCTCTTTCCACCACTTCATGAAATATCTTTCCCAATTGTCGTGCAAAATTCTCGATATTGTATTTACTAACATGCAATTCCTTGGCCCTTTGTCCCATTTTTACAAGCAATTGACCATCGCTATTCATTTGCTTTATCCTATTTGCCCAGCCTTCACTGGTATTGTCCTTAACCCAAAGTCCAATATTTTCCTTTTCCAAATCAATATCAAGAAAAGGGTGATAGGTCATTAACACTGGCTTACCTACGGCAATAGCATCTAGCAGGACCGTGAGCCCATAGGTGTTGCCCTTGTTTTTGATCTCTTCCTTCAGCGGAATGATTATGAATTCGGCATTAATATAGGCCTGTAACAACTTGTCATAGGGCACCCAGGTAGTATCAACGGACACATTTTTTGGAAGACGATCGGCTTGGGGTATTGTATTGGGTGTACAATAGATTTTGAGATTTAGGGGTATGTTTTCAAATGCCCTGATTAACATATCGTAATCTCTGTCTGCTGTTCCCGCACACACGGCATAGGGAACGTGGTCGGGAGGCTTCACGGCCTTGATATTCCTGTAAAAGTCTAAATCAGCTCCCCATTGGACAGAAAAACATTTTTGTTTAATATCTTCATGAGACAATTTTAAATCCGCAGAAGTTTTTTCTAAAAGACGCCTGGAAAAAAAAGCAAATGCATCAAATTGGCGAATCCGTTTAATTGCCAATTGATTTAATATGGAGTCTTTTTTTTTATAATATATAAAATTTTGGTGAGCCAGGCCAATCATCGGAATTTTTACCAAACCGGCCATTTTGAGTAAAGATAGCAACCGGCTGGTAGACAAGGGATAGGGCATGAAGATCAAATCATAATGTTTCAGCGAAAACAAAGCTCTGATCTGCTGATCCAGATAGGGTATTTTCAGGTACTTACCAACGGTATCCAGCCATCTGTATTTTTGGTGCGGATGAATGTCGACAACAAACTCCCCGGTTCTTTCGAGCTCTACCTTACCCATCAGGTAATGGCTGGGATTGATACCATTTTCCCAGTTGTGGTATATTTTTTCAAAAGAGTAAGAATTGATCAACAGAATCTTTGTCTTTTCTTTCATACTAAAAACTCAATTCACTATACAGCTAAGTTCTCTAACCGTTCAATGATATAATTTGCGGTAGCTTTTTCAGAACATTTCTCCAACCACCATTTTCGGGTTTGCTCGTGGATACGTTCCATTGTGTCTTCATCTTTTAACAGCGATTGAATCACTACTTTCCCCACATCCCAATTTTCAATTTGGATAATTGGCGACTCCTTGTAAAAAGGGGTGGCAGGAAGAGGCTCAGATATGATCACACAGCCTGCCCTCATCGCCTCAAAATGACGAAAACACTCCGTCATGAAGTACCCTTTGGGACACAGCACGATTTTAGAATCCGAAAGCACCTCTCCATATTTTTCAGGAGAGAAACCTACCTTAAACCCATCATTGAACATGACAATAGACTGCTCAAAAATACTGCTGAAATCATTTTTGATCCTAAGCAGAAGTTTCCTGTAGTATTCGTGGGTGGTGATCGACTCAGCGGGCAGCAAATACCTCAGTCTGGAAAAAGTCCTGTAGAAATCAATCCTGTTCATATTCAGGTTCCCTCTGAAAAACACATTGTACTTTCTTTCCTTTATCGGTTTGTCTGGAAATTCAGGTACCGCATTGACGTATCCTAATGCAAGTGGGAATACATTTGATGCCTGAGCTTTGTTGCCTATATAGGCCTTAAATATGGCGAAATATTTGTCGGCATAATCGCTGGGATCCAAACCTCCCTCGTCAGACAAGTACAACAATATCTTTTTTTGTTTCGAAACCAGGTTTCCACTCGGGGGCATGGTGTCCTTAACAGCATCTGGATTTCTTTTATTGACATTGTGATGTGAATAAATAAAAAATTCAAAATTAAAAAACGTATCTCCCAGTGCTTCCCGTAGTTCAAAGATAACTTGTTTTATGAACAAAGACTCGTTGAGTTCATCAAACCTGTAGTTTGACGTTTTTTCGTAAATTACATTGCTTAGTCCAAACAATTTCATGTGCCGTTAGTCTTTTCTAATGATAATCTTGTGACTGGTCCAATAGGCATTTTTAAGGTATTTGTGTGAGGTGCTCAAACATCAATATTGTAACTGTGGCAAATTTTAATTACTGCTTCTTCCAATTTCTTCGCAAACAAATCGGAATTAAACTTTTCCTGATACACCCGAATCGCATTCTTCTCCATTTCTTGAAATGCCGCTTTGTTTTTGACGAGTGACTCTACTGCCGCTACCCATCCCGATACATCTCCTTTTTCAACAGTTATGCCAAACCCCTCGGCTGCTGCATCTAAATTGAGAGACGGGTTTTTGGTAATTACAGTAGGCTTTCCCAATGCCACTACATCCTGAAGGCTTGTCATGCCCTGACATCCTTCCGAGCGCTCAGGGTATTTGAGGGGAATGAGAATCGCCATAGATTCCACGTAGTATTGCATCAGCTCTACATAAGGTATGAACTCAGCATATATGGTGACATTTTCAGGGATATCCGCTATTTGCGGCATAGAATTTGGCGTGCAGAATATTTTCAGGGGATAATTCAATTTTTTGAAAGCTTCGATCAGTGTACCATAGTCCCTCGCTGTATGCCCTGCACTGATAAAGTATCTGCCATTATTCTGAGCCTTAGCGTTAAAATATCGATAAAAGTTCGTATCCGGACCCCACTGGGCCGTATCAATTTTTGACAAGCTCTTTGGATCTTCAATTTTCAAAGCCTTGACGGTATTTTCTTTCAACTTCTCACTTAAAAAAAGAATTCCATCATATTGCAACAAGACTTTTTTCGTCAGCCACCTGATAAATTTGCTTTGGGAGTTTGTTCCCAAAAATGGCTGATGAACAGTAACCAGAATCGGTTTACGGTAGAGCCCCAGTAGCTTTAGGAAAATAAGAAATCGGGTATTGGACAGGGAATACGGGGCATACAAGATATCATAGTCACGCCCATGTGCCAGAATTCTAACTTGCTGGTCCAGGTGTTTGATCCCAAAAAGTTTTCCAATTTTGTTCAGAACTGGATATTTCTCATGAGGGAAGATACGCACCTCCACCTTTCCCCTATTTTCCAGCTCAATCTTTCCCCATACATGATGACTGCCACTATTGCCTTTTTCCCACAGTGCATATGCATTTTCCATGGAATAGTTATTCACCAGCAACAATCTAGGTTTTCTATTGTTCATCCCATTTGTTATATGAATTGGCCAGCCGTTCGATTTAAGCCCTACTGTTAAGTCTCATTCTTTCGGCGAAAAGCATTTTTACAAAGGCTAGATTTGTAGTAAGATATCGTTTCCACATTCTACCCGGCTCTTGCATGGTCCTGAAAAACCATTCTAATCCGATATTCTGCATCCAGAGGGGAGCCCTTCTGATCTTGCCTGAAACCACGTCAAAACTTCCGCCAACTCCCATTATAAAGGGTACCTGCATGAGGTCTTTGTATTTATTCAGAAATATTTCCTTCTTGGGTGAACTAATGGCTACGAATAGAATATCTGCTCCCGAATCTCTGATTTGATGTGCAATTTCTTCTTCCTCTTCTTTTTTAAAATAGCCATTTCGGTAACCGGCGACAATATCTCCACCGTATGATTTTGAGTATTTCTGTACTACACGGGCGACGATCTCCTCTTTGGCTCCGAGAAAGAAAATCTTGTATCGTTTCCTTGCGCTAAGTGCTACCAGATTCTCCATTAAATCTATACCCGCCACCCTTTCCGGTAAATCCTCTTTCAAAAACCTCGCTGCCCAGACGATAGACTGTCCGTCTGCATTGATGATGTCGCAGTCTATAATAGAGGCTCTGAGCTCCAAATCCTTTTGGGCATTGACCAACTTCGCTGCATTTACCACCACATGGTGCAGGCGCTCTTTCTTCTCAATACTATGGTCAATCAATTTTACCGTCTGCTCCATAGTGAGCGCGTCTACCGGTACATTGCAAATTTGTATTCTTTTCACATTTTCCATTTAGATATAATGATGGTTGTTCAATTTGGTTCAGGAAGACCAAAAAACATTCCATTTTTTATTGCCTGATCAATTTTATCATCAGGATTTATCGCTGCGCTCTTCCGCTTCAACTCCTGACTGCAGGGATACTGGCGGATCTTTTCTAAACCAAACCGTAAAACAAAGAAACATCCAGGCCTGAGCCCATCGCATATATGGTATTTTCGATGTAAAGTACTTATTTATCTGATAATAAAAGTATCCCCTGGAAGATTGCATGTTTTCTACCGTCCATTTCAATACCTTTTCGGCCAGTTCATTGTATTGCCCAAACTTACCCATCTTATCCAAAGTGATGACCAGCTGAGTGGGGGCGTGTATGTCTATGGGATAAGTGCTATTGTTGTAATATTTGGGCACTCCTTTTTCTGTGAAAAATGTAGAGATATAGTAATCGAATCCCCTTTCGGCATAATTTTCAAAGCTAATGTCTCCGGTGTACCTTGAAAAATCGGAAAGGCATTCCAGGTTATAGCCAGTGTGAAAATTATCTATCCATTGGTGAAACGGTAGTGTACCATAGCTCCACGCGCCATTTTCCTGTTGATATTTGCAGGCAAAAGCAACGGCCTTTTTTGCCTCTTCATAGAGATTCTGCTCCCGGGTATGGTGATATACCCGACTCAACAACCTTGCTCCCAGCAATGAGGCATTGAAAACCACACTTTTGTCCAGCGGTGAATAGGAAAAGGAGAAGTCTCCGTTTTCGTCATATGTCCTGTATAGGTCCTGCAAAATAAAATCACAGGCGCTCCTTGCTGCGTCAAAATAGGACTGGTTTTTGGTAATATCGAATGCGTCCAATAGAGAACAGGCCACAAATGTAGTTGCCACCACAGTAGGCGTGAAACGCGGCTGAAAAAAAGCCCTGGCCTGCCAATCAAAATTATACCCCCAACAGCTTCCGCTCCAACCTGCAGATTGCAACTCAAGGATTTTATCGCCGAAAAAATAAATTTTTTCGGCGAATTTCTGATCGGGATCGATCCTGTACAAATTGCAATAGCCCGAAAGGAAAAGACCCAGTGCTTTTGGATTATACTCTTTGGGCACACCTACCAATGGCCGTAAATTGAAAGGGGCTCTTTTAAAGAATTGTGTCCAGGCAAGTTTCGCAATTCGGGAGTCAGAAACCAGCGGTAACCGCTGAAAGAAGGTGCTATTCAAGCTGTCGTAAGGATCATAACCTTTGAATCCCTCCGCCTCACAAAATTTTTCCAAAGTAGAAAATGCGTCAAAAAATTGATGCTTGTTTCCGGATTTAAATGATTCCATTTTTTGAAATTTTGTTGTTTGCTGTTCTATAACTTTGCTGAATCTTGTATACTGTATCCTTCAGGGTCAGAAACTGGAGATTCTTTCGATTGGCTTCTACAAACCTTTCAAATGTGTTTGAATAAATAAACTCCTTGGAATGTCCTATCAGCACAAAGGGGTAAAATGATTCAGGTTGCTTCCTTGAAAAACTTCTGGCATACCGAAGGTATTGTTGCATTTTTCCCCGAGAAAACAGACAAAAGTCCCATGTCAGGTGTTCCTTCTCCAGAAAAAAACCTATCTTACTCCATAATGAACTCCTACCCTCTACCTTATCTTTAATTTTCACCATATTGGAACTCTTGTTCTTCAAAGCAATGCGGATGCGCTGCCCATCGTATTTTTTGTACCGTGTGATAGATTTGGAAAATATCGGAATCTCTATCAATCCCTTTGTGGTATCAGCCGGCCTTTCCACAGCCCGGTCTACCATCCAAAAAGGGGTATCCAGAGAAAGATGACGAAAGTCGTAGCTGTAGTATTCATTCTCGATAAAAGCTCCAGGGATCACCGAGGAATCAGCAATGAATCCCAATTTAAGTAAAACCTTCACAATTTCATCCGACGGAGTGAGACTAAAGCCCCCAGCCCTGAAAATATTGCAATCATAACCGGGATCCACCGTTCTGACTACCGACTCTATACCAGCTTTACCCCTGGCAATCAGTTCTTCCAGGCCAATAGGAAAATCCTGATCGGCTGTGAGGGGGACTTTCGTCAACTTCCAATACCTGTGATCCGGATGCCATCTCCCATCAGAATACCTCGCATTTATCCAATGCGGGTGGATATGCAGTTGTATATCGTGTCCTTCAAGATGGGCCTGCTGTATTTGCTTTTCGATGGCCTCCACCGGATTTTCCTCATAGCCCATCCGATTACCTGACGCCCATTCCTCTTCCATCCGCAGATATTCCATCACTTCAAAAAAAATTGTAGCCTTAATTCCATGCTTTTTGCAAACGCTCAGGAAGTTTGCTGTAGGATGAATCATCGTATCGAAAACACTTCCGGAACCATCTCCATAGAGCTCGTAATCCAGTGTAAGCACCAAATGCGAAACGGATGTTTTATTTGTCTTCATCGTAAACATTTTTTTCAATGTATTCTACAAGCTTTTCCCTTCTGGCAGCCCAGGAATTGCTCATAGCAAGATTGATCCTTTGATCAATCAATTGCTGATTATCATCTGTGTAGGCTTTTTTAACCAATGACACGAATTGTTCATCGTCATTAGCCTTATAGACTGTCCCTTCAGGAAAATCCCAATGCCTTACGTTCAACAGATTGGTAATCACAGCAGGTCTCCCGCATGCCAGATATTGCCACAATTTATTTGGCGTCCTGCCGGTATTCGGGTCGTCCATGTAGTACGGCGCAATGGCCACGTCCATTTGAATCAATTGTCGGTGAAGATTCTCTCCCATCATCGTACCATGTGCCACCACCCTGCCGGGTGACGAAAGGTGCTCAAGAAAATCATCTGCAATAGGCCCGATCAAATGAAGCTCTGAGTGAGGAATTTCAAGTATCGCATTCATTAGTCCGACAGGTGTTTTTTTTCTATCAATAAAACCCAATAAGACCACCCTGATAATTCCATCCCGCTTTCTGACCGTTACCGGCAGAGAATTGAATTTTGAAAAATCCGGTGCACCAAGTGGCAACTCAAAAGATCGTGGATTAATCTTTTTGAAGTCATCGACCAACTTCCTGGCTGTTGCGAGGGAAATGGTGGCCGTCTTTAACAATCGTTTTTGGGTAAAAATAGTATATGCCCTCACCAATGCCGGAACCTTAACATTGTTGATGTAATCGTCACTTGCATAATAGATAAACCTATTAAAGTATCGGCCTATCAGATGCGCCCCAAAATCAGAACAAATTAACACGACGTCTTTGCCCTTAAAATGATGTTTCAGTTTTGGAAAAAGCCACAATTGATACATCTCATTTACCAAAGGCATTCTGTATCTGATCCGGCGGCTTACGGGAAAGGAGGGTATGATCACCTGAAAATTATCGTTCACTTGACTGATATCCATTCCCGGGCGGCCATTTCTATTAGAAGAGACAAAGGTGACTTTATATTTCTCTGCTAATGCATGAGCCAACTGGTGCCTTGACCTTGGAGGACTATCCCAGACGGTGTTTGTATAGATCACAAATTCCATTGATATCAATTGGTTGATTTTTTTGAAAAAGTCGTCCTGGAAATCCCTTGTTCCAATAATTTTTTGGCATGCAGGTATACTGACTCGTTTCTGACGGAATAATAGGGTACTCCCTTTACCAGCACCAATCGGTAATCTGGGCAATCAGTCTGCTTAAGGAAATTGCAAGGAGAGATAATTGAATTGACTTTTTCAGGCTGATGCAAATAAGTACGTACTGTCTGCATTTCTCCGTAATAATTCATTTTACCTTCAAATAACTGCTCAGAATATATTTCTGATTTCTCTTGCAAAAATAAATCCTCGCAAGCATGAAAAAAAGAATTGATTTCAACTCCCAAGCCTACCGTTTTGCTGTTGGGAAGGCTTTTGGTTTTGAAGTAAGGGCTGTATTTATCATAAGGGTACCGTGACATGTGATGTTCACCAATTAACCAATCCCTATCCTTACCCCATGCAGATAGGGCCTTCGCTGGATGTGGGCTGAGCTTAACTCCGTTTGATTCTTTGAATTTTTGGGTCAAAATCCCCATGAATGATCGGGACGTGTACACATCAAAAACCCCCCCTTCCTGAATCCAGTAATAAGCATGCCCTGTGGGATAAAACGGCATTAGCAGATTACCCGATTCCCCAACTATTGTTTTCAAGAGTGTAATGGCCTCTTCAGGAGAAAAATCTGCATTCATATTGCCAAAGCTGGAATGAATGATTAGGGTATCTCCCTCTACAATATTCAAGTTTTCCCTAAGTATTTTTTCAAAGGACGCAAGACTTAGTGGAAGCCGATCTTCACCTGATAATTTTACCTGTCGCTCATACCTTCTTTTCACTTTCCTGTAAAAATTTTTCATTTCTACCGGAGTCCAGTATTTAATGTACTTTACTATCCTGTCTATCATCTTTCACCTCGTAAATATTACATTATAGGCCATTGACCTGCCAAAACACTAGGAATAAGCCTCCTCTATATCTACTTTCTGAGGGAGCCCGGTGGAAAGGCTATCGAGAATCTTAAAGGTGGTCAACGTAGTCAGACAGATAGATTCAAATGAAATGGGACTCCCCTGGCCTGATTTTACCTGATCCAAAAACCGGTGCACCTCCTCTTTATGCCCTTTTCCAAATGATTTTAGTTTAAGCTGTTTATTATCCTTATATATACTGCCGCTTCTGAAATCATGGATAATCCCTACTTTACCTCCGGAAAAAACTTCTATGTTCTCTTTAGGCAAAGATTTATCTCCATTGGCCAGGTAGGAAAGGTTGCCCACAGATCCATCACTAAACTTAATATTCACAGCCAGGTTATCTGCAGAGGTAATCTGTTCGTTGGAAGTGTTGATAGACTCCGCAAATACCCTTACTGGTTTCGCTCCGGTAAAGTATTGCATCAAGTCAATAAAATGGCATACCTCGCCAACTATTCGACCACCGCCTATTTCTGGTATCTGTGACCAATGATCCTTTGGTATAAAACCTGCATTCACCCGAATGTTAACCACCACGGGTTCACCTGTATTTTCCAATTCCTTTTTAATCTCTACGGCGACCGGGGCGAATCGTCGGTTGAAACCAACCATTACAGGCTTGTCGAAGGCCTTTTGCGCATGAATTACCTCTTTGAGCTGCTCCAAATTCATGGCTAGCGGCTTCTCAACAAAAACATTCTTACCCGCTTTCAGACTACTGATTACGTAGGCAGCATGAGATACGTGCGGCGTGGCGATAAAAACGGTATTGATTTCCTGTTTATTGAGAACATCATTCCCATCAGACGAGCAGAAATTAAATTTAAATTTATCCAATACACTTTTTGCAGTGATTCCCTTTGAGGTGACCACACCATCTAATGATCCTCCCCAGGATTTTACATTTGGAATCAAATAACTCTGAGCAAAGCTACCCGCTCCGATAAAACCGGCATTTATCTCCTTAAGAGGCTCCTGATTTACCTCGGTCCTGGATTGGAGCTTATTTGCGTGTGCTTCATATTTCAATAAAATACCTATATGTGGTTCATTTACTTTTCCCATCACGATATCGTAGGCCTTCTCTGCCTCAGCAATATCGAAAACGTGTGTAATGAGCGGTTTGATGTTGATGGCTTTTGCAGCGATAAGGTCTAAAAATGCCTCCATATTGCGCTGCTCTGTCCAGCGCACGTAAGCATAGGGGTAGTCATTGCCAAGTTCCTCATAATCGACATCATATCTCCCCGGCCCATAGGAGCAGGAGATCTTTAATTCCAGCTCATTCTTATAAAAATATGGCTCTCTGGGGATATCCATCTTGACGGCTCCCACTACAATTATTTTACCTTTCTTCCTGGCAATTTCGGTAGATAAAACGATGGGATCGTTGTTTGGGGTAGCAGCGGTGATGATAACAGCGTCAAACCCTCTTCCATTGGTGAAGTTTTCGCAGGCACTGATCAAATTGGAATCGTTTCGGTTAAGCGCCTGATTGGCACCGGATTCCTTTGATAGTGCCACCAATTTGTCTGACATGTCAATTCCGAATACGCCGCAGCCATTCGCTTTAAGCAGTTGAACAGTCAATTGGCCTAGAAGGCCGAGGCCGATCACGCATACTTTCTCTCCCAACCTCGGATCTGCCTGCCTGACTCCCTGCAGCGCTATGGCTCCAAGAGTGGTAAAAGCTGCCTCATCTGAATCTACCCCATCAGGAATCTTAGTGACCAAATTTTGTGGTACTGAGATAATCTCGGAATGGGATGCATAATCTGCTCCGGCGCAGGCTACCCTATCTCCTGGCTTGAACAAACCCTTGCTGTCCATTGATGCGATCACTTTTCCAGAGGTGCTGTATCCCAATGCCTTCAACGAATCCAGTTTGGTCCGTACCTTACTTATGGTTGCAGACAATCCCTCTTTCTGAATATTTTGAATTACCTGAGATACGAGATCAGGTCTTTGTTTAGCCTTCCCCAATAAATTCGCCTGCGCTACTTTCACAGTGCTCCTTTCTGTACCGGCACTGATCAGAGAATAATCATTTTCCACCAGCACCATTCCTTCGGAAATCGCCGGAACGGGCACTTCATCGACATACAATTGTCCTGTCTTAAAATTTTGTATTACTTGCTTCATTACCTTAAAAGAATAAATTATATATTACTTTATTGCTGTGATTCTTTCTAATTTCTCTACAAATTTTTCCCAGGTGTTCTCTCGCATAAACCTGGACCTATCGCTTTCGAGCATTTGATCATTTTCTTTGAAATCCTTCATAATCTGACCAATATCATCGAAGTCCCTGAAAGTGTGCATGAAAGCATAACCTTTCAAATCACTGAAAGCGCCATGATCGGGCCCTATAACCACTGCACCCATCCGGATCGCATCTATCAGTGATCCCGAGCTTATTACCGTTTTTGAATCATAGGTAAACAGGGTGAACCGGGACTGCATGGTGTAAGCAGCAATGTCCTCCAAACTCAATAGCTCGTCTTTAAATTCCGCACTATCAGGCAATATAGACATAATATCCCGTTTGTAGTCCTGGTCTTTACACCGCCCCAGTATCAATATCCTTACATTTTTCATCTCAGGGCTGGAATTACAAAATTTCAGGAATTTATCGATGCCTTTGTATCTGAATACACTACCCCAAATCAATAAATCATAGCTTTTTTCCCTTGTTTGATCATTCCCAAAGCCCAAAAGCCCACTAACCGGATGAGGAACAACATGAACCTTGGAAATATGTTCGGGATAGACCGTTCGGACAAATTCTCTTCCGGCATTTGCATGGGTGAGGATATAATCGGCATGCCACATCAAGGCATCAAACATTTGACGGGTTTTTGAATTATCTCCTTTATGATGGGATCCTTTATTGTGCAATACCCATACAATTTTCTTTCCAAAAATTCTCCTTAACCAAAGAAATAATTGAAACAACCATTGTTGAATTATTCCAAACTTCTTTTCTGGTATTGTCTCCGGCCAGTTCAATACAAATAGTTCCGTCTTGAAAAAAAATAAAAAGAAACCTAGCACACCCCGATTAGGAGATTGGGCATTGACTACCGAGTGATTTTTCGCCAGGGCATCTTGAAAATTAAGAATATAAGGATTGGGTGAACCAATCATCTTATCAATTTTGGGATATAAAAAAATCGCTGCCATCGTCACACTTTTCTTGCTGCTTTCTTTTCTAAAGGTATCAATTTAATAATTTCATCTCTGAACGCCTCTCTTACTTTCGCAGCATCGTGTTTATCACCCGCTAGCTGAATGGCGGTTGCTGCCAGTTCTTTACGTAAACTTTCTTTGTCGATGAGCTCCAGTAATGCGGCCTTCAAGGCCTGCACCTGGTCTGATGTGACCACCTTTGCCCATTTGTGCTCACGCGCATAGCTGACCAGAGCGGTATCTGCAGGTGCGAAAACAAGTACAGGGGTACCGGAGATCATATATTCTGAAGCTTTGGTTGGCATAGAATATTTGATAAACGCAGTAGCTGATGGGGTAAAATCATACGGCAGAAACAATATATCAGCTTCGGCAAAGCGGTCTGGCAACTCCTCATAGGGAACAAATCCCCTATGCCTGATACCGGGGTATTTATCCGACCAGGCTGGCTTTTTGCCCACCTGCAAAACAAGTTCAATCGGCAATCTTCTTTCGCGCCTTATTTCTTCCAGGCACCTTGCCATTAATTCCAGGGAACTTTGTATACCCAAACCCATCCGACCTGCATAAAGAATCTGGATTTTGGCTCCAAATGCCTGGCTCTGCCTCTGGCTCTTGCTCCAAAATGTGAGATCGATAGGGTTGTGAAAAGTTTTAAAAGGATGGCCATACCTTTTCTCATATTCCCGGGCCATGGGTTCGCTGATGCTAAAATGCCTGGAACATACATTGAGCATTTCTTTAAACTCTCCTTCGATTTTGTTGTGCCAATAGTCTCCCAGAATACCTTCGCCACGCACCACCTCCAGCCAATCATCCATCATGTGAAATACCATAGGTTTCTTTAAATATTGCTGCACCAATCTACAAAAAACCACCGCTTCCCTCCTTTGTGCCTGAGCGTAGATCACATCCGGTTCAAAAGTATCCAGCCATCTGCAAAGTTCTGGCGAAAGCTGCAGGCTTGAAGCCCAGTTCAATACACCCAATTTCTTTAAAAAAGGATTGACATGTTCCTTTAACAGCATTTCTCTAAGAGGTGATTTTTTTATCAGCTTTACCTTCTTTTTTCTTTTATTAATAGTGATGGGTCCAGAAGGATATTTTCTTTTTAACAGATTTAATGGAAATTTCCAAACGTGTTCTTTCCAGCCTAGTTGATAATACCTATCACAGGGTTCCAACTGGGTATGTTCGTTCAACAGATTCCCCAAACACACCACCGCCAGCTTTTCCTTAGCCCAGCCTTTAAACAGGTTTGAAAGGGTAATCCCACCGCCCGATACATTGTTAAAAGGCTGGTTCAATATCAACACTTTTGGAAAATCCTTCATTATTACTTTCTAACTCAATATTTTTAGTTAATAAAAAAACAGTGGCCTATCCCGAAAAGCTTTCTTTTATGGTTTCATCAGACATATTCCTCAAGTCTTTGGAAAAGCCTATACCGACGCAAACCCACAAGAGCATGTGATTCAAATCAGTATTAAAAACATTAAGCGGATATAGAGATAAAATCCAGAGAACTATCCAGATTCCCGCTGCTTTGGATAACAGATTATTTGAAAAAAAGAAAGCTTTAAAGGCCGCCGGAATAGCCATTATCAGTATCAATCCCAGATAAATGACTCCCCCCTTCAATATGATATTCAAATAATCCGTCTCAATCATAACCCTATACCCGGACGTGTCATTCAGGTCAATGTTAGGACACCAATATTTGCCATTGATTCCCCTTCCTATCACCCAATCTACCGGCTCAAAATCTCTGGCCATGGCTATCTCTACCCCTGTTCTGGTATCTTCGGTTCCCCGTTCATTTAATTCTCCGAAATAGGTATATTTATTCTCCTTGTAAAACTTCGGTCCGTAAACGGCCAGCACTCCGATAAACAATGCCAGTATTCCACTCATAACAAGCTTATAGTTGGATTTCAAATAAAAAATCACCATAAAAATAAGCAGATGAAATGTGGAAAGTACCATAATCGCTCGTCTGGCCTTAAAGGTTGAGGTACCGATAATCATCAGCAATACTAACAATGCGAGCAAAATTCGGTTTTTACTATGGTATTTGTAGGTAAATAGTAAAAACGCAACAGTTATTCCCAAATTCTTAAAAAATCCTTCGAAGGCAAATTTTTGGTTAATATTCTTCTCATAATGGACAAACACAAGATCCGCAAAAATAATATTCAAAAATATGAAAGCTACCGAATAAATGATAATCACATCAAATATCCTGGAATAAAATTTTAAATTCTTTGGTATTAAAAGGATTAGTGGAAAGAAGTACTTGATGAAGCTGGAAAAAAAGAGTCTTTTGGTAAATTCGTAAGTATATTCATAACCATGAAACAAGATAAAAATAGAATACATAACATATAAGACCAGCGTAATCCTCAAAAAATTGTTTTTCACTGAGAACTGGGCCGTGGAAGAAACTACATAAATGATTCCCAGAATGGCAACGGCCTGAATCACCTGTATTACCTTTATCATACCTGTGGAATAGGTAGCCGTAAAGGCAGAACAAATACCATATACTGCGAAACATGACCAAAAAATCACCATTCTTTGGTCCAGATAAGATGTGAATTTTCTGTATAGTAATATTTGACTGGATGGATTCACTATTTAACCTTGTTTTCAGTACTTTCTGCTACTCTGGTAAGAAATTTTTCGACGTCAAAAAACATCTCTTCGACATTCTTTAGTGTAGCCTCATCTTTTTCCCACCATTTCGATGCCAATAATCCCTGAATGGTTTTTTCGTCAAACCGATATTTAACAATTTTGATCGGACAACCTACAGCTACAGCGTAGGGAGGTATATCTTTACTAACTACCGCACCTGCCCCGATCACAGCTCCGTCTCCTATGGTAACCCCATCGAGGATGGTCACATTGGCACCAATGAAAACATCGTTCCCAATAGTAATGGGTATCAGTTCTTTCACTTTTGTCTCTCTGCAATAGGTAAAACCTACCTGGCAGCTCGTCGAATAAAAAACCGGAGAGGTGGAGATTCCATTGATGGGATGTAATCCCCAACCTGCCACCAAATTCGGACCAATCGAACAGAACTTGCCAATCGTCGTATTGTAAATTCTGGCATTCAAAGAAATGTAGGATCCAAGATCTACCTTGGTATTGCTGAGCACATGGTATTTAAAGACCCTGGCCTTGGGGTGTATATCACAATTAATCAAATTGCTTCCCAGGATTTCCCAATGAACCTTCTCATTTTTTGCTGAAGCTTTAATCAGTAAATACAGGTTAGTAAAGAAATTCAGTATGGGTTTGATCGGGTTCATTCGTTCCAAATATTTTTGGCAGTTTTATTCAATATTTTATGGGTTTGTATGGAAAACACAACACCCATCAGAGCAAATATAAGCGTACTTGTCATGGTAATACCTACCAGACCAAACCATTTACCCAGTAATATCGCCAGCGGTATATTCAGCAGGGCAGTGATCATTACCAAATACAATTGAAGTTTAATCTTGCCAATACCGTTCAAAAAGAAAACGTGCATGGTCTGCCAAATGGCCACGATGACGTAAAGGCACATCGCTACAGATAATGGAAAAGGGACATCTACAGAATCTCCAACCCATATTTGATACAAAAACGGAGATGCTAATAAGATGCCTACGGACATCAGCATTGCCATGAACCAAATTTTTCTCATTTTAGCCAGACTATTTTTGATCCAATCGTACTCTTCCCTTACATAAGCATCCGTAAACGCACTCCACATAGGAGTCACCACGATACCAAATCCCATGGTAACGATTGAAAATAATTTAAAGGCAATATTAAACGGAGTTACTTCTTCGGGACCAAATAACTGGGTGATGATCACATTGTTTGTACTAAAAAGGACCAATGCTCCGATCTGAATGATAAAAAACTTTGCTCCCAGAGACATCAGGTCCCTCGCCAGGCTGAAATCTACCTGGCGAAACGAAGGAGCATAACGCTTGTACTCCTGGGTATAAAACCAAATACTCGAACAGATCAACACAAGCACCGGAGTAAAGCTCAATGCAGCACCAAGGTAGATCAAATTACCCTCCGTTGTCTTGGTAAGGATGAAAATTACCAACAACGAAAACAAACTGCCAAGAAAATTGAAAAATGAGGCTTTCGCAGGTTCCTGGTTTGCGGTCAATACGGTAGTCATTAGCTTTAGCACAAACTGCATGCAAAAGAAAGTGAACACAATAAGTGCAACAGTGCTCAATTCACCTTCAAGCTCTGCTGTGGTATTTAGTATACTGGACCAATTTAAAAAAGGGTTAATCCCAACAAAGATTAACAAAACAGCGCCAATTATCAGGCTAAGAATTGCATAGGTGGTACTTACATATTTTTTTGCCAGCAAAAATTCCTCTTTGGCGATGCTCTCAGCGAGCTTATTCCGCAGGCCGTGGCCAAAACCTATATCGAAAAAACCAAACCAGCCCACCATGGAACTTAGCGTGAGCCAAATACCGTAGCTGGTAGGGTTAACGTAATTGATTGTAAGGGGTACCAAAATCAAGCTGATCGCAATGCTTCCTCCCTTGATCAAAAAAGAAGCCAGGATATTTTTTTTTGCTTTTACACTCCTTTTGTGCCCTTTATTGATCGTTTTATTGATATACAAATAAAGCGATGCAAATTGATCCTTCATACAAAAAACCTTCCCTCTAAATAAAATAAAAATCCACTATATTTTTTTGGCCATTTTTTTATACACCGTCTTCTTTTTCTTTCTGATATCGCCTTTCTGATAATAATCGTAGCCGTAGCTTAACTTGGCTTTGGCATCATTAAGTACAATGACAGGATTTCTAAGCTTCTTTTCCTTCTTGTTTTCATTGATAAAATCAATCATCTCCGAGGTGGTATAATTGTACCTCATGATGTAAGTAGTGATATCTGAAAATTTTGAAAGGGAAAATGCGTCTGCCACCTGACCTACAGGTGCAGAATCAATGATGATAACATCGTATACTTCCTGTAACCTGTCTATAAAATATCCTACTTTAGGAAGTAGCATCAATTCTGAGGGATCATCCGGTAGTGCGCCACAGCCAATAATATCGAGGTTTTGCGGAAGCTTATCGTTTTTTACTATTAAATCTGAAATAGTAAGGGAATCGTTTTGTAAATAATCAGAAATCCCAATTTCTCCTGACATTCCCAGATACTCCAGCAGTAGCGGTTTACGCAGATCAAATTCAAGTATGACTACCTTTTTATCAGCAAGGCTCATGCTTACCCCCAGATTGAGCGAAAAGAAAGTTTTTCCTTCTCCACTGGTACTCGAGGTAACCAATACCACCTTTTTATCCTTATTCGGCAGAGCAAACTGTAGGTTGGTTCTGATCAACCTGAATTGTTCTGCAACAGGCGTTCTTACCCCTTTGGAGATCGCAATTGGCACTTTCTTATCGTGGTGAGATATTTCTCCAATAATCGATATATTGGTTTTGGAGGTCACATCCTTTTTGACTTTAATTTTAGTATTGAGTTGGTAATAGGCAAATACCAATCCTAGAGGTCCCCCAAATCCCAGAAAAACTGCAAATCCCAATATCAGCATTTTGTGCGGCTTTGTCGGTTTACTGCCCGCCATTGCCGGATCTATGATCCGGGAATTACTCACGGTAGTCGCTGCAAGCGACATGGCAGCCTCCTCACGCTTTTTTACCAGATATTGATAGTGTTCCTGTTTTATAGCCTGTTGGCGGTTTATTTCCAGCAACCTTCTTTCAATTTCAGGAACTTTTCCGGTCTGAATCTCTACTTCAGTAGTCCTGGCCAACAAGTTGTTCCTGGCAATTTCGATGCTGGACTTAATGTTTTTTATATTTTCTAAAATATTTCTCCTAATCGTACCCAATTGCTGATCCTTTTCAATGATCAGAGGGCTTCCAGGTTGCGCAGTACGCAGCATGCGCTCTCTCTCACGCTGCAATTCGTTGAATTGACTGATATAGTTCATCAACGTTTGGTCCTCAATATTCAAGGAACTAGGCACGGCCTGATACCCTCCGCCCTGATCTGCAAGGTAGTCCTCGATAGAAGTCAATACGTCCAACTGAATCGAATATTCTGCCAGTTGCTCTTTCCCCTGATTGAAGCTGGACGCATACTGCTGCGCATTGGAGCTCAGTTCTGTGATCTTATTCTCTTTCTTATATTGTTCGACAAGCGATTCTATTTCCCTTAAATCAGTCGTGACGGAATCGAGCTGCTCATTGATGAAATCTATGGTGTTTCTTGCCGTTTGGTTTTTATTTAGGACGGCCTCTTTATTATACGCTTCAATGAGGTTATTTAAAACCAAAACACCCTTCTGTGGAACCGGGTCTGTGAAGCTAAGGCGAACCACACTGGCCAATTTGTTGACAATCATCACGTCCAACTTACCACTGTATCGGCCTGGCAGGGCGTAGGGATTATTGAAATTAATGATCACGGTACTCGGGTATTCCATCTCCTGTACGCGTTCGATGGCCACCTCACCAAATGGGAAAGCGAGCATTTCTCCAAACTCATGAGTTGACCTCTTCTCCTCTTCGTTTTCCAGTTGGAAGGTTCCCTCGTTCAAAACGTGTACCTTGAATTTGGTCAACATGTCTTTGTCGAAAAATGCAGCCGAATCATACCTCGCTATATTCACTTCAATCGGCACCTGATTACCAAAGATTTCCTTGTCTCTGAAATAATTGTCTTTCACATAGTAGGAGACGTTCAAGTCCAGCTTCTGAATGGCGTGTTGCATCAAACTCACTGACTTCAATACTTCCGCTTCATTTTCGACCTGCTTGACAGATTGGTAGGTTTCCAGCTCGGAATAAACCGCATTTTGTGAAAAATCAGAACCTTTGTTGCCATTGATCAATATGGTGGCGCCAATCGGGTATTCAGGCGTTGCATACTGGAAATAGAAAAACGCCAAACCAACGCAAAAAGCAACGCCCAAAACGTACAAGTACCAAAATTTGAGATACTTCATGATCAGGTACTTATAATCCGTATTCTCAACCTCCTTTGGCTGAAAATCATCCATCAACATGTCCGACATTTTCATAGTATTCTTATTCTAAGTAGAAGCGTAGATTAAACAAAAGCGAAACGCCAACTGAAACCAATAACCCCAATACTGCGAAGGTACGTTGGTTAGTACTTGCCTGAACTGCTTTGATCTTATCAGGTTCTACGTATATAACATCATTTTGATGCAACATAAAGTAAGGAGAGTTCAATATTGACTTGTCGTTGAGATTCAATCTCACAGCTCTTCTCACACCATCTTCGTCCCTTATGATCAGCACATTTTCACGTTTACCGTATTCTGTCATATCACCTGCCAGACCTAGTGCCTCCAAAATTGATATCCGGTCGGTCTCCAGGGTGAAAGTATTCGGGTTCGAAACTTCTCCAATGACAGTAATCTTGAAATTGAGGTACTGAAGATTAACAATGGGATCTTTCACGTACTCCTCCAATCTGCGTGCCATTTTCTCAATAGCCTCCTCTTTGGTCAATCCTTCTAATTCTATCGTACCCAGTACAGGAAAATTGATCAATCCGTTTTTGTCCACCAGATATCCCTCATTGATCGGCACCGCTGCATTCATCATTCTTCCATCATCTGTAGAAGACATTACTCCCGCATTAAACAAAAGATTAGATTCGGCGCTGAGGCTACTGACGGTTATTTTCAACAAATCACCTTTTTGAATTTTGGGCTCTGGAAAATCCGTGATCTCAGTAGAAAAATCTGCTCCGGATTCAATGTCACTGAAATATACCAGGTTCCTCTTTGCGCAACCAAACAGGCCAAAAAACAAAATAATGCAAACCAAGCTGTTTAATAAAGTAATTTTTTTCATAAAATATCGAGACTGTTACATCCATTTTTACTCACCGCAATTCCGCCGGCGAAAAAGCTAAACAATAATTTCTAAAACATTAAACCATATTTGGGACCGCAAATTACTTAATTATCAGAACAATAAGAACTTTGCTGAATAATTTTAATTAAACTGTTGATTTTGAAGAATTGGTAAGGCTCAATCTAATCCGGTGGACCCTGCGGTGCACACCAAAACAAGGGCCTGTTTGCGTTAAGACACGTTTTCGACACCGATGCGGAAAACACCTGACCAAGCACAGCAAACATTGAACCAATTACAATTACTTCTATGGGAAAAAGGGAAGCTGCCGGAATAGCTATCCCTTTTTCATGCCTGATTTTTCAGAGAAAACCAGTTTCTCTTAGCGTCAGAGAAAATTTCAATACGCCTTTTCATTTCTGGACATAAGTGAAATTGCTGTTTCAATGACAATCTTAATATCAAAAACAAGACACCATTTCCTTACATAAAAATAATCCAATCTGAAGCGAGAATATAGTTCCCGGAAAGAAGAAATCTCCCCCCTGTAGCCTTTGCATTGGGCCAGTCCGGTAATCCCCGGTTTCACCTGATGCCTTTGCATGAAATTCTCGATTTCCCTCGCAAATTCAAGATTCATCGGCACTGCGTGGGGCCTGGGACCAACAATTGACATGTTTCCAAGAATCACATTGAAGATCTGAGGCAACTCATCCAGGCTTGTTTTCCTCAATAACTTTCCTACCCTCGTTATTCTTGCATCATTCTGGGTGGCTTGCCGGGTGTCAGCTTCATTGTTTTTCACCATCGTACGGAATTTGTAGCAATAAAACTTCACATTTCCCCTTCCATGGCGCAGTTGCCTGAAAAAAACCGCGCCTCTGGAATCCAGTTTTATCAGTAATGCTATCACAGGAAATAACCAGGAGACAAGAAAAACTACCGTAAAAAAAGAAATAATCAGATCAAAAGTCCTCTTCATTATCCTTTTCCTTAAATTATCATTTTGACCATACAAATTGATAATTTTACCTTGCTGCTGCTGTTTAACAAAATTTTCCCTCTTTAGGGAACGGCCAAATTTTTGACCTACTAAAACATCTTCCATCGCTAACAATCTTTACATTCAACTTCAAAACCAAACTACTTGTTTAAAAAACATTTTTATATATCTGAAATACATTTTTACAAATATATAATTACTTTGAAGTTTACACAAGCAAACGGATGGATATTTTTTAATAAAAATCGTTTTTTTGTATTCAAAAACCTTTTTTATGCTTTTAAAACTTAGTTTATAAACCAAATCTGGAAAGTATTCCGGAGAAATTTTTGATCCGAAACAGTATCTCCACTGGTCCTGGCAGTGACCGGCTACTTCCTCGATCTTTATTTATGCATTTTGATTTTTATAGCACCGAAAGAGCCGCTTTACGATAAAAGGAATTGGCATGGACATGCGTTAATACAGGAAGCTGGACACTTACAGAATCGATCTGAAGAAAGGGAACAATATTACCCAGAAATTAACGGGTAGCCTTTCCCAGCCCTGCAATTTCTCCGTCCGCATTTTTTTTTCTATATACGGAAGTGAAACCCTGACATTAAAGTACGATCAGGCATACACACTTATCTCATATCTCAGTAAGCCTTCCCGTTTTTAAAAAGTATGGTGCTCAGGGTCCAGAAAACTATTTTAAGATCTAGAAACAAACACCATTTCCTGATGTAAAAATGATCCAGTTTCACTCTCCCGTAAATGTCAAAATGGTCGATTATTTCTCCTCTATACCCCCTGGACTGAGCAAGACCAGTAATGCCCGGCTTCACAACATGCCGAAACATATAATTGTTGATCTCATTTGAAAAAACATGGTTCATCGGAACCGCATGCGGCCTGGGACCGATCAGCGACATCTCCCCGATAAGCACATTGATGACCTGAGGGATCTCATCAAGGCTAGACTTTCTCAGGAATCTGCCTACCCGGGTTACCCGTTGATCATTTTTTGAAGCCTGCAGCAAATCCGACTCGGTATTGGCCTTCATTGTCCTGAATTTGTAGCACCAGAAGGCTTTATTGCCCTTTCCATGTCTCAACTGTCTGTAAAGAATCGGTCCTCTGGAATCTATGCGTATCATCAATGCAATCAGTGGAACAACCCATGACATTACAAATAAAATCAAGAAAACGGAAATGGTGAGATCGAAAAAACGCTTAATCAGCAATTTCTGAGGATCTGTCAGGTAAACGGCTCCATCCGGGGTGATGTATCCACTCAGCTTTGCCGAAAAAATATCTGGCTCTTTTGCTCTACGTAAAAACTTTTCCATCGTCAAAAGTGGATACCTCAGATAAAGCTATACATCGTTTTACTGTATTTAAAATACATTAAAACAAATATATTTAGCAATTCTGATAATACCAAATTATCGGAATCAAAATATACCATGCAAACACATGAAATCGACATGATTAATATCATCAGTAAACACACGCAGGCGATGATTATTTTAATCGTCAAAGTTTACCTGTCTGCCGGCCAGGCAGACACCTGGACATTAAAAATCAAATTGTAAACAGATCAAAAAATCAGATAGCACGCATGATGAGGATGCACACTGTACTGCGGGAGAAATCTATCATTTGCGTTGTTTCTATTCAATTACGAGGAGCGCGTCATGCTGTGTTATCGGTATGCCTTAACCGTCTCTATGAAAAGTCTTACTTTGTCTGGGTCAGTATCGGGGTATACACCATGTCCAAGATTGGCAATATGCCGGCATCCGTTAAATGCGCTCAACATTTGATGGGTTTCGGAAACCAATACCTCATCAGAAGCGTACAGCACTGCTGGGTCCAGATTACCCTGAAGCGCCTTTTTCCCAGCTGTTTGCTTACAGACTTCTCCCGGACTCATATTCCAGTCCAAGCCTATCGTATCACAGGGCAACGCAAGTATCTCATCCATGGCAAAATAGGCTCCTTTCGCAAAAACGGTTACCGGCACTTCAGTCACTGCCTCGCAGATTTTCCTGATATAGCCAAGCGAAAACTCACTGTAATGATGAGGTGGCAATATACCCGCCCAACTGTCGAATACCTGTATCACATTAGCACCTGCTTCCACCTGAGCCTTTAGATACTTAATAGTGGTTTTGGCAATCATATCGAGGAGACGATGCGCCAATTCAGGATTTTGATACAACATGGCTCTGGCCCTGGAAAAAGTTTTACTCCCTGCCCCTTCTACCATGTAGGCAAAAATAGTCCAGGGTGCACCGGCAAAACCAATCAATGGCACCCGCCCATTGAGTCCTTTTTTGGTAATCTTGATAGCCTCCAATACGTAGTGGAGCTCTGATTTCGGATCAGCTACTCTCAGTTTTTTAATGCCTGCTGCATCCTTGATCGTTTCTGGAAACCAAGGCCCCCTTTTTTCCACCATCTGATAAGGAAGGCCCATGGCCTCCGGAACGACTAAAATATCAGAAAAAATGATGGCGGCATCGACTCCCAACAAATCAACCGGCTGGATCGTGACCTCGGCAGCAAGCTCCGGAGTCTTGGCCAGCTCAACAAAGCCACTTACACTATTGCGTACCGCCCTGTATTCCGGTAGTATTCTACCTGCCTGCCTCATCAACCATACTGGAGTTCGCTCTACCTTTTCGCCCCTGATAACCCGTAAAAGAATGTCATTTTTTAATTGCATGACGCAAATATAGTCCAAGATAATTCAAAAAGGAATAACACACTTAAATGAAAAAAGTGCCTACTCATTTCTGAAAAAGCACTTAAAAGTGATCCCTTCAATCAGCGACTACTCACTGAAGATCGATCTTTACGATATCTTTCTCCTCCTTACCGATCAGCTCCATGACTGCATCAAAATCACTGAAATCGATTCGTTGGTTTTCTTCCACAAAGAAGCCGGGCAACAAGACGATTCTGATCCTTTGATCATCAGTCCATTCAGGTTCCAGTTCCGCCAGGTTGAAGTTTGCCTGCATAAATACATTGAAAAAAGTAGTTGTGTATTGGTAGTTATAGGTAAGGATAGCGCCCTCATCGAAAAACACATTCTGAGGCAATTGCCTCCAGACTGGTGCCCCCTCTGCCTGAGCCCATTCAAGGAAGACCAACAAATTGTCCCCTTGTCCGATTTCGAATTGTGAACCAATTCCAAAATCGTTTTCCTCGGAGAAAGTTACCACTCCCTCAAACACCAAATTCAACACTTCCAGCCCATCTTCTCCATCCTCGCCATCAACACCGTCCAGGCCGGGAGGACCTTGAGGACCTTCAGGTCCTTCGCAAGCTGGTATTGCCAGCACAGTTACGAATGCAATTAGGTATAAAATCTTTTTCATAAATCTTGGTTTACCTGTATGATATAATGCTTTATTTGAAAGATAGAGCGTATTTTTTGCATATCCAACAACAAACAAAAAAAACAGCCTACCCATAAGGTAAACTGTTTTTCGCAGGTATTGTTGATCCGCTTAGGTTTTATTCATTCAACTTTATGCGTTGAATATCGGCTTCTTTTATATCAAGCATATCTAAAACAGCCTCATGGTCTGTATAATCCATCCTTACATCTATCCTGTCAGCCGGTAAGATCAAAACGCGAAAAATCTGCTCATCGGTCAATGCCGGCTCCAGATTGTTAAAATCTGCTTCCCCATTCAAAAAGATGGTGTAGTCAAAATAGGTAAAATCATAATCATACACGAAAATCCCTTCCTCGTGAAATACTACCTGAGGAATAAGTCGCCAGATATCGACTCCTTCACTGTCGGTAGCGTCCAACCTGTAGATCAGCACTTTGTCTGACTCCAGAATATCAAACCCATATTCACCTCTGATGCGAAAATCACTTTCAGGAACAAAATCGGCAACAATTTCAAATACTTCCCCTACGATGTTGACGCCGTCTAAACCGTCTGAACCAGGAGGACCCGCTGGTCCCGGAGGGCCTTCACATCGCCAAAACAACAAGGCAGCTACAAAGAATAAAATCATTTTCGATGGGATCGCCGGATGTTTATCTTTCATAATAATACTGTTTTAATTCAAATTCCTCGTCACCAAAATCATACCAGCTCTTGACTACGGGGAAAAATCTATGCCCCTAAGTGCCAAAAGAATTCCTCAAAGATTTTTTAAAAATGCCGAAAGCCGTTTTGGGCGAAACTATAAACCTCCGGTTAATCGGCTACCGGCACCCAGACTTCCACCTTATTTCTGGAAATAATTTTGTCTATATAAATTCCCTTTGGATTTACCTGTTCCTTTTGCGCAAACTCAGCGATCATTTGTTTCACATTCTCAGCTGCCGGCATGACCAATTGGTGCATGTCCATAGAGGCCCTGATCGCCTGATGGCATCCGACAGGCTTTTTTACCCAACCTTCAGGTACGTTTAGTAACTCCTTTCTCACTTCTTTCCCAACAAACACATGTAGGGTATCCCGCTTACCCGCCGGCTCAGAATAATAAATGGTGTATAGGGGGCTTTTAGCAAAACTGGATTCCACGTCACGAAAGGCCAGGCCCAATGCCTCATCCTGTGGCGTCCCGATAAACTCCCGCCCTACGAGAACGAAATCTTTACATTGCACCAGTTCCATCCTTACCCGGTTAAAGCCTCCCAGGTAGGCATAAACGCCAATGAGACCTAGTACAGAAACTACCAGCAGCGCAATAATTGTAATCCGCTTCATCCTACTCAAAATCTATATCGTGCACCGACTGCACCCTGAACTTTCAAATGTCCCAATCGATTCATCAATTCCATGAGAAGCCCCATTTCAGCGAAAGCCTCCACGGGAAAATCTGCAAACAAATACGCCGCTCCAAAAAAACCCTCCGGACCTAAATCTATATCAGACCGCTCTGCAACACGACCCGAGGATTGCTCCTCCGGATTTGGGGTGTGGTAAAAGTAGCTAACAGCCACATTCCTCAATTGTACCCCCAGCCCGGCATATCCTTTTAAATTGCCTTCTGTAATTCCAAACTCATTGTTAATTGATTCCTGATAAGCAAGCCTGGCTTGTAAGGACAAGGCACCGGAAACCTGCTGACCATCGTATATGGCAGAACTAAATGGCTTATTTTGATCGAAGGTTCTCCGGTAGTACTGGCTGCTATTCGGACTTCCTCTGCCGATAATTACTTCTGCCGCATAATTCTCATTTAAATCTGTTTTCGCCGAGATACCATAGGGGTCCCCTAACCTCAGGCCTGCCTGGTAATTCTGTCCATAACCATCCCATGCGAAGAGCATCAGGATCATGAAAAAAAACTGTTTCATAAATGATAACAATACGATTTCTAAATGCTAACTGAACTTCCAACGAGGCTTACCTGGCTGATGTTACAATAGGGTGCGAAACTTTTTAAAACCCACCAGAAACCGGAAAAAAAATCAGCCAATGACCATGGTTTTGAGTTGCATTTGATGTAGCTGTGCATAATACCCATCCCGCTTAAGCAGGGTTTCGTGTGTACCTTCCTCAACAATTTCTCCTTTGTGCAATACAATTATTTTTTCTGCCTTTTGTATAGTAGAAAGCCGGTGGGCAATGATGATGGCGGTCCTTCCCTGCATCATTTTTTCGATTGCTGCCTGTATGAGTTCCTCAGTTTCGGTATCCACAGATGAAGTAGCCTCGTCCAATATGATGATCTCCGGGTCGTACACCATGGCCCGTACGAATGAAATGAGTTGTCTTTGTCCTACGGAAAGGGTACCACCCCGCTCTTTCACATCGTAATCCAGCCCTCCGGGCAGGCGTTCTATAAATTTCCTGGCCCCCACCAGGTCTGCCGCATGCATTACCTGTTCCCGCGAAATATCGGGATTACCCAGGGTGATGTTCTGAAAAATTGTATCTGAAAACAGAAATACATCCTGTAAAACCACACCCACATGTTTTCTCAGCGTAGACAGCTCAAATGAATCAACGGGTTTGCCATCTATTTTAATTTGTCCCTTATTGGTATCATAAAAACGGCTGATCAGGTTTATTGTGGATGATTTACCCGCTCCTGTAGCGCCTACCAGGGCGACAGTTTCCCCATGTTGAACCTCAAAACTGATATCTTTCAACACCCAATCTTCCTTCTCATAGGCAAACCAAACCTTCTCAAAAGCAATATCTCCCTTAAGTTTCTCCGGCATATGGCTGCCTTCATTAGGGATCTGTCCGTTATTCTCCAGAATAGCAAAAATCCGGGATGAACTCACCACTCCCATTTGCAGGGTATTGAAGCGATCGGCAATCATGCGAATGGGGCGAAAAAACAACTGGAGGTACATGATAAAGGAAATCAAGACGCCCACTTTAAGCTGCATATCAAATACCCCCGTAGCCCCATACCAAACCACCAGTCCGATACCTATGGCCTGTATGATCTCTGCTACAGGATAGTAAATGGAATAATACATCACCGATTTCAAATGGGCCTGCCGGTGCTCCTTATTGATCGCCTTGAATTTTTCGTACTCCCGGTCTTCCCTGTTGAATACCTGAATGATATTCATTCCGGTAATGTGCTCCTGTAAAAAAGAATTCAGATTGGAAACGGCGTTTCTTACATCATTGAAAGATACTTTCACTTTTTCCTTAAAAACGTAAGTAGAGATAATCAGCAAGGGTAATGTACACAAACTCACCAAGGTAAGCTTCCAATCCACATAAAACATTACCGCCAGGATAGACACCAATTGCAACAAGTCACCGATAATCTCTGCCAGACCCTGGCTGAACACATCTGAAAGCGTTTCCACATCGGAAATATTCCGGGTCACCAATCTCCCTATGGGAGTATTGTCAAAATATTTCAGGCGCATTTTTAACAAGTGCCTGTATAGCCTGGTCCTGATATCCCTGATGATCACCTGGCCTATCCAGCCGGAAAGGTAGGTATGGCCAAACTGGACAACAGCATGCAAAACCAATAATCCTACCAAAAAATACATCATGGTAACCAATCCATCTGCGTCCCCCAGCGCCACATAATCATCAATAGCAATCTGAATCAACAGGGGTCTGGATGGTGCCAATACTGCCAACAGCAGCGTCAGCAGTACCAAAAGATAGAAACGCTGCTTGTAAGGGTTGACAAACTGATATAGCTTTTTCAACACCCTGGTATCAATGATGTCTCCGCTTTTTACATTTTCTTTCTCCAGTCCCAATGTGCTATGGTTTAGATAAAAATTTGTCGGGGATAATGTACTTCAGACAAATAAAGTCCCTGTGCCGGAACCGCTATTCCTGCTTTGCTCCGGTCTTTACTTTTGATAATGGCAGCAAATTGTGCCATGTCCACTTGTCTCCTGCCCACTTGAACCAAGGTTCCCACGATGGCCCTTACCATGCCCCGCAAAAACCTGTTCGCCTTAATATGAAATATCAATCCATGGCTTGTTTGTTCCCAAAAGGCACTTTTTATTTCACAGTCAAAACCCTTAACACCGGTCTTTGTTTTACTGAAACATTCAAAGTCCTGTTTGCCCAATAAGAGCGCTGCAGCCGATTCCATGGCCGCGAGATCCAAATCATAATAGCAATGCCAGGCACGTCCGGCCTGAAATGGATCCTTTCTGAAGCATATGTGGTATTCATACCTCCTCCATAATGCATCAAATCTGGCGTGGGCATTGCTGCGAACGGCCAAAACGTCAAAAACTGCAATATCACCTGCCAATAAACCATTTAAACGCTTTAAAAATTCCCCTTTATGCACTTCTTCCCCGATATCAAAATGGGCAAATTGCTGCCGGGCGTGTACTCCGGTATCGGTCCTGCCACTCCCCATGATGCTAATCCCGGTCCGAAACAAGGTGGATAGCGCCACCTGGATACTTTCCTGCACTGAGGATGCGTTTGCCTGCACCTGCCAGCCATGATAATTGCTCCCATTATAGGCAAGCTCAATAAAATATCGCCTTGCGTTTGTCATGTCAGCTGCAAAGTTAAAAATATAGCCCTATATCAGGTTGGATTTTCCGTATTCCTTGCGAAAATTCAAATAACCCGTTTTCTTTGTCAAAAGATTTAAAATATATGATTCAAAGGATCCAGTCCATATTTCTTCTGCTGGTAGCGGTAGCGATGGTTACCGCCGTTTGTACCCCTATCTGGCTGCAGGTAAATGCCATGCAAAACCAAACCATGGAAATGACCGCCTGGTACATCACGATCAGAGATCTTCCACAGGAAAACATTGCTACACAAACCAGTAATTTTTACATCGGGATCATGGCAATATTGGCTGCATGCCTGGCCATTTACAGCTTGTTTCAGTTCAAAAACAGGAAGACACAACTCATGTTAAACATGATCAACGCCCTGCTGATGGGGATAACGCTCGGACTGGTGGTATACACCAGCTACCAGGCCAATATGGATTTCAATCCTGCCGTAAGCGGTGTCTTCGTTTTGGGGTTTTACGCCATAGCATTTGGCCTCGTGATGAACCTGTTTGCCAATCGGTTTATCAGGAAAGATGAAATGCTCATCCGCTCTGTTGACCGGATCAGGTAGCACTTTTCATTGATGGACCGTACCCGGGAATCCCCATCCCCATAGAACCGGATGGATCCGACTGGTAAAAAGGACCGGTATGAAGTAAAACTACCAGTAACTGGGGACTGTCCTCATCCAGGGTACGCGCCAGTGAGAGCAGGAACGGCAGCCGTACGAAGCAAACCAGACCTATACCTGATAAAGCAGCGATGTTAGAGCAGCCGCTCAGGCGGGTAATGTTACGCTAATGTCTTTCTGCCTGCATTCGCAGGATTGTAGCAAGCAAATTATTGTCATTATGAAATTGGAAACCAAAGCGGTTCACGGGGGCAACCAGGTCAGCGACCCCACAAAACCTGTCATACAACCCATCACCCTATCCAGCACCTTTGGACATCAGGAGGATTCGATGGTATACAGTCGCCTGGACAACCCCAATCGCAAATCTCTGGAAAATGTCATGTCTGCCTTGGAAAACGGGGCCGATGCAGCAGCTTTTTCTTCTGGCAACGCTGCTGCCAATGCCGTATTTCAGGCACTACCGGCAGACGCCCATATCATCGCTCCCGATGACATGTACCATGGACTGAAAACATTATTGCTCAACGTGTTTAAACATAAAATAGCGGTGGATTTTGTAGACCTCACCAAACCCGAGTCTGTAGCCGCTGCTATACGGACCAATACCCGCTTGCTTTGGATAGAAACGCCCTCCAATCCCTTACTTAAAATTTCCGATATACAGACCTTATCCGGGCTGGCTAAAGAAAACGGCATTATGGTCGCCTGTGACAGCACTTTTGCCAGCCCGGTATTTCAGCAACCGATCAGTCTGGGAGCAGATCTGGTGATGCACAGCAACACCAAGTATATTGGTGGGCACAGTGATATCATAGGCGGTATTTTGATCACCAAAGAACAAAATAGCTTCTGGCAACAGATCAGGGATGTCCAAGCATTAGGCGGAGCAGTTCCTTCTCCATTTGATACGTATTTTCTGTGCAGGAGCATCAAAACGCTCCCCTATCGCATGCAGGCGCATGCAGCCAATGCAGCAAAAATTGCGGAATACCTGAACGGACATCAGTCCGTCGAAAAAGTATATTATCCGGGTTTAACAGAGCACGAAGGTCACCGTATAGCAAGTTCCCAGATGCAGGGATTTGGCGGAATGTTGTCATTTGTCATCAAAGGTACTGCCGATGATGCCGACAAATTTATTGATAAACTGCGCTACTTCACCAATGCTACCAGCCTGGGGGGAGTGGAGAGTCTCATAGAAAGGCGATCCAGGGTACAGGGCGTAACCCCGGGAATACCGGAACAGTTGATCCGGATGTCAGTAGGGATAGAAAATATCGGGGATTTGCTGGAAGACCTCGAGCAGGGCTTATCTGGGTTTTAGTCATCTATCTTGACCATTTCCTTGCCAGAGGGAGCAGTTGTATGTCTTTTTTCGAGACCTTTATGTCCGGCATCGCTGGTTTCGGAATCCTTGCTTTCACTGTTTTTCTTTGGTTTAGACAGCGTCACCTCCATATCAGCGCCCGACTCAATTTCTATTTTTCCGGAATAAACATTTCCTCTCATCCTGGCTTCGGCCGTAAATCTGGCTAGTTCATTTACAAATATATCGCCCTTGACCTCCCCCATCACGCAAATTTCAGAAGCCCGGATATTGCCAATGATTTTTCCGGATATTCCCACAATCACCTTTTTTCCAGTAGTAACATCCCCAAGGACATCGCCTTCGATCCGGATATCACTGCTTGCTTCTACATTGCCTTTGATATTTAATCCCGGTGCAAAAACTGAAGTTGCGCTAGCCATTTCCATTTCTTCCTGAATTTTTCGTTCTTTAGTCCACATAAGGTCAACTGCTCATTTGATTTTATTTATTCCATACCACCGGCAATATATCAGTTGTAATCGACCAGAGGTCAGGCAAATATAAAAAATAATGGCTAAAATTCTTAGTATACCGGGCGAAATGAATCTGCTCAGCTTATCCTGCCCAGCCCTCTCTGTCAAGACTTCGGTATTGAATGGCTTCGGCCAGGTGCTCTACCCTGATTTCAGCGGATCCATTCAAATCTGCAATGGTCCTGGACACTTTTAGAATTCGGTCATAGGCCCTGGCTGAGAGCCCTAACCTTTCCATCGCCGTTTTCAGCAGGGTTTTCCCGGCCTGATTGATTTTACATATTTCTTTGACCATGTGAGAGGGCATCATCGCATTACAATGCACGTCGGCATTTTCGTTAAACCTTTTCAATTGCCGCTCCCTGGCTCTGCCTACCCGCTCCCGAATGGATTTGCTGGATTCTGACCGGGCTTCAGATGTCATCTCATCGAAATTCACCGGGGTCACTTCCACATGCAGGTCAATTCTGTCCAAGAGGGGACCACTCACTTTATTGAGGTATTTCTGTACCACTCCCGGTCCGCAGACACATTCCTTTTCAGGATGGTTGTAAAACCCGCAGGGACAGGGATTCATACTTGCGATCAGCATGAAATTGGCGGGGAAGTCCACAGAAATTTTGGCTCTCGAAATGGTCACTTTTCTTTCTTCCAGTGGCTGCCGCATCACTTCCAGTACAGTTCGCTTGAATTCCGGCAACTCATCCAAAAAGAGTACACCATTGTGCGAAAGGGATATTTCACCGGGCTGTGGATTGCCCCCACCACCGACCAATGCGACATCGCTGATGGTATGATGAGGAGAACGAAAAGGCCTGCGAGCTACAAGCGATGCTTCCGGACCGAGTTTCCCAGCCACGGAATGAATTTTGGTTGTTTCCAGGGCCTCCTGAAGGCTTAGGGGAGGCAATATGGAAGGCAATCGTTTTGCCAGCATGGTTTTTCCGGCTCCGGGAGGACCTATCATGATCACATTGTGCCCACCAGCCGCAGCAATTTCCATGGCCCGCTTGATATTTTCCTGACCCTGCACATCAGCAAAGTCGAAGTCATAATCTTCCATGGAGTTGTAAAAAATATTTCTCGTATCTGTCACCAGGGGGGAGATTTCCTCTTTCCCTTCTAAAAAATGAATGGCTTCCTGAAGGGTCTCCACACCGATAATGTCCAGTTTGTTGACGATGGAGGCCTCTCTTGCATTTTCCTTGGGCAAAATGAAGCCCTTAAAACCTCTTTTCCTGGCTTCAATGGCAATGGGCAATACGCCCTTAATAGCGCGCAATTTCCCATCGAGTGAGAGTTCCCCCATGATCACATATTCTTCCAGAGCAGGAAAAAAAGATTGCTCTGAGGCTTGCAGAATACCCATAGCGATAGGTAAATCGTAGGAAGACCCCTCCTTTCTGATATCTGCCGGCGCCAGGTTGATCACCACCTTTTGCCGGGGCATCCGGTACCCGTAAAATTTCAATGCAGACTCTACCCTTTGCTGGCTTTCCTTTACTGCGCTATCGGGTAGGCCCACCATATAAAAACTGGTCCCCTGACCCACATTGACTTCGATCGTGATCAGGTTTGCATCTACGCCGGATACGGCACTCCCAAAAGTTCTGGCTACCATAAATACAGCTTCAAGTGAAAAATCTAATTCAGGCCAAAATCACATTTTATTTAAAATTTTCTCTGGGTTTGATGGCAGAAGAGTCTTTGTCCTCCGGCTGCTCGTCAATTTTCTTATCCATACGTTCCATCTTTACTCCTCGTTCCAGATCAAACACCAGCGCTTTCAATTCCTTCTTTTCCAGCTCCAATTTTCTGATCCGGCTGTTCAGACTGCTTAGGTGCCCCCAGCCCGTTCCCCAGGTAATCAAATAGACTACCAGGCCTGCCAACAACCAGGAAACTACCTCTGCTGCCTCCGGGCTTCCTCCCCACATCCTATCATAGGTCAGAAAATAAACGAGGCCCAGGCCGAAAAACAATGCCGTTAGAAGTTGAAATATGTTGCTGACTTTTTTCATAAATCTGTTGATTAGGGTTTTCTTAACACAATATACTAAACAGACTGCATTTGGGAAAGTTTATTATACAATCCGTTATTCGATACCAATTGCTCGTGAGTGCCCCTTTCCACAATCTTCCCTCCCTCAATAACCAATATCTCATCGGCATACTGAATGGTACTCAGCCTGTGAGCGATCACCAGGGAAGTCCTGTTTGCCATCAGATTGGCCAATGCTTCCTGCACCAATCGCTCTGATGCCGTATCCAGGGCAGAGGTGGCCTCATCCAAAATCAAAATATCGGGATTTTTCAATACCGCCCGGGCAATACTCAAGCGCTGTCGCTGCCCGCCCGAGAGCTTTGTCCCCCGCTCTCCGATATTGGTATGGTACCCATGCTCCAGCTCCATGATAAAATCATGGGCATTGGCAATTTTTGCTGCCCTCTCTACTTCTTCTTTTGCAACCCCTTCCATTCCAAAGGCGATGTTGTTGAAAACAGTGTCGTTAAACAAAATCGATTCCTGCGTGACGATACCCATGATTCGGCGAACATCGTTTTTCTTTAAGGTTTTCAGATCCATACCATCTATTTTGATCTGACCTAAGGTAGGATCATAAAAACGAGGCAATAAGTCCGCAAGAGTAGATTTGCCACCACCCGATGGCCCGACCAAAGCGATCGTTTTCCCTTTCCTGAGTTCAAAATTAATGTCTTTCAAAACGAGTGATTCCTGATAGGCAAAGCCTACATTCTCAAAAACCACCGCCTCCGAAAACCCCTTGAGCTCCCTGGCAGCAGGTTGATCCTCTATCATCGGCCTGGCATCTACCACACCAAAAATCCTTCTTGCGGACGCCAACCCGCGTTGAATGCTACTAAGTGCCCTCGAAATTTCTTTGGCAGGATTCAAAACCTGGGTAAACAAAATGATATAGGCAATAAACTCACTTGCACTTAGCGAAGAATTGTTGTTCAACACCAAATTGCCCCCGTATAGTAGAATTCCGGCGACCACCGTCACCCCCAGAAATTGGCTGATGGGTGAAGCCAATTCGTACTTACGGGCCATGGAAACATTTATTCTGGCGTATCGATCTGTTTCCGTTTCAAATTTCTGCTGTACAAATCTCCTTGCACCAAAAGCTTTTACGACCCGCATACCGCCGATTGTTTCATCCAGAATATTGACAATTCTCCCTAGTGATTCCTGACTTTGCTCAGCTGTCTTTTTTAATCTTTTGGTCACATAGCCGATTACTGCCCCCGACACCGGAATAAGCAATATGGTGAACAGGGTAAGCTGCACGGACATAAAAAACAATACTGCAAAATAAAGCACCACTGTAACCGGTTCTTTGAAAACTACCCGCAGGGATTGAACGACGCTATTTTCCACCTCCTGAATATCATTCGTCATTTTAGAGATCAAATCCCCTTTCCGCTCATCCGAAAAGTACCCCAGGTGCATGCTGCTGACGGAATTAAAGATATGTGTACGCATTCCCTGGATGATGTCGGCCCTCACTTTTGCCAGGACCACTCCCGATAGGTAGGCAAAAAGGTTACTCAAAAATACTGAGATCACTATGATGATACATACATATACAAGTGTCCCGAATTTCCCGTAAAGTGTAGCGATTTCCAGAAAATAATGGTTAAACAAATGCATGAAATACTGCAACGAAAAGGAGAACTCAGGCCTGGAGCTGTATTCCTGCAACTCCTCCGGACCCACCTGCTCAAATATCACGTCAAAAAGCGGTTTCAACAGCGTGAAATTGAGCAGTCCAAAAACGATGGCCAGCAGGGCATAGAGTACATAAATGGGAAAATACCGCCTGTAGGGGCGGGCATAGGCAAGAATGCGCAAATAGGTATTCATAGGACCTTAAGTCATTTGAGCGCGCAATTTACAACTTTTTTGAGGGGATTGAGGCCTGAGTGCTGCGCGGCAATCAAAAATGAGGATCAAATCTTCCCATATTCAGGCGCAAGGCCATCTGACCAAACGCAGTATCCGGCAGGCTTCCTGCTCCTCCCTTGTCTTTCCTGATGGTGTGGGCAAAATCCAAAAATAAATTGTGCCGCAACATGTATTCTGCCTGCAGCGTAAACATGAGGGTTTCTTGCCGAACCCCCTGTCCGATAAAATTCCCGAAAAGCCCCGTACTGGTCTGTTGCCTGCTTTTCCGAATATCCCCCCCAAAATTAGCCGATTTTCCCGGATCCACCCCCTTCGTTTGAAATACAAAGATGCCGTTCAGCCTAAGTTTGGGAAGGGGTTGAAATGTAGTGCTCGCCATGAATTCCCTGAAGTTAGCCCCCAATGGGTGTGTCAGGGGTATGTTGTAATTGGTATAGGATTGATACGCAAACTTTTCCTGGTAGGTAAAGGGTCTGGCATGATTGTATTCTATTTGCATGTCCAGGTTACTGATACCTGCCAGGGATATATATTTATAGCCAAGCTGAAAACCATGCTTGTTTCTGCTGGAGCCTTTGCCGGAAATGCCAAAAAACTCATTGAAAACAAATTCATCCAAAACAAATTGCCCATAGGCCTGCATGTTTCGTGCCGGGTGCCATTTAAAATCTGCACCGAGCATCACTTTGTCAGGGGTGCCCAATTGATGCTCCACCCAGCGGTAAAAAATAATTGGATTCAGGTAATTCCAATCCATCTGGCTGGCCATGACAGATTCATACACCCCCAAATTGAATCGATTGCCCAAATTCAAGCCCAGACGATGAAAGGAAAACCATTTTTGGGGATACCGCCCATCTGTGGGAAAACCCCTGTCGGTAATGATATCTGCTGTCATTTGCCCCCAAAGGTTTGTAAAACTGAGGCGCCCGATCTGCGTATTCAATTTCAGAAAAACAAAGGGATTGGAAAAGTCTGAGAGGACAAACGACCGAAATCCCTCCCCAATGAAATGACTATCGTGTCCGAAAACGACCTGAATATGCTCGGTCGCTTTGAAATTCAGGTGGCCACGTGCGGAGAAAAAACTGTAGCCCTGCTCCCCGTATCGCTTCCAGAAGCCCTGGCCCGGAATGGCACCCTGATGGCTGACGTATCGTTTGATCCAGGATGGAAAAACCAAATCGGTGGTGGCTAACATGGTATAAAAACCTATCTTGCGGTCAATGCTGCCCCGAAGAGCAACACCTCTGGTATTCCTGAATCTTAAAGCATTTTCCTGGCTTTCAATGCCGCCTTGCAGGTAAATGATCGGATTGATGTGGACATCCAGCACCGGATCCCGGTAGTAATAAAAATCAGCGGGACGCTGGTAAATGTGCTTACCCAGTGGGGTCTGGGAGGGAGACAGGGTATCGGATACATATTCCCAGCTATCCTGCAACAAAAAATTGAGATTGAAAGCATCCACCGCAGAGAGCGCTGGCACAGACTGCTTATAGGCTGCTACAAATCCCGCCACGGCCTTTCTGGTGTAGGGTTTCGTTCCGGAATGAAACTGTTCTGTAAATGCACCTTGTTTTATTTCGTATCTTTCGATCAGCTGGTAGTAGTCCCGGTCAAAGGGCAGAAATGGACTCTGCGACAGGGAATAGGTGGTGGTATGTGCTGTCAGGAATATAAAAATAAAAAATGATCTCATACTAAACTCTCCTATACCTGAAGGACCGACACATCCGCATACCGGAAATGCCTGTGATCCTGCAGCTTCTCTCCAAAGACAAACTTTCGCATAAAATTAAGGAAGTATTTTATATTTGAAAGGGAATATTTTGGAGAAAATTATAAAATGAGGTAAATTTGTGCCTCAATTTGGAGAAGTAAAAAGATAACAGACCATATAATGAAAAAAGAAATCCATCCCAATTACAGAGAAGTAGTATTTTTGGATACTTCAAGTGATTATAAGTTTATTACCAAATCTACAATAGAAACCGGTGACACCATTACCTGGGAAGATGGCAAAGACTACCCTCTGGTGAAGGTGGAAGTAAGCTCAGCCTCACATCCGTTTTATACTGGCAAGAAGATGCTGTTGGATACTGCTGGTAGGGTTGAGAAATTCAACAGAAGGTACAAGAAAGATTAATTTCTCAAGCACAATCTTTGAGATATAAGTCTACCGGAAGTTTAATTCCGGTAGACTTTTTTATTTTTGTGTCATGGACCATATCATGATGTTTGACGATCCCCGCAGCCGGGGCAATTTGTTGCCTTTTACCTTTACCCGGCCTGTGGCTGAAATCAGGATAGGGATTTTGAAAATCAGCGAAAAATGGGAACATCGCCTTCAGGCGAAGCAGGTGGGATTCCTTACTCAGGATTATTTGCAAACCCGATACCCCTCACTATCCGCTCCGGCATTGTACATCAATGGCGCCTTGTGTCCGGATGATGAGCTGGTACAGGCCGTTGAGGCATTGAATACCAACGAATCGCTCTGGCACCAGGACACCCTTTTGGCCAGCTATCTGGACAAACCCGGGCAATTTCAAACCGATCATATCCCTCAGAAAAAAAGAGTAGACTACGAAAAGGATATCCGACTGCTGGGAAGAAACTGGCAAATATTTCAATGGAACGGATCGGAGATCGCCAAAGATTTTGAAATCCTTACAAAAAGGCGGGTCTCCTGGGGAACCGACGACCCGCATACCCACCTGTACAATGAACCGGATATTTTTATTGAGAAGGGAGCGAAAATCAAGGCTGCGATACTCAATGCCAGCAATGGCCCCATTTATATTGGCAAGCATGCAGAAATCATGGAAGGAGCACTGATCAGGGGTCCTTTTGCCCTTTGTGAAGATGCAAGCATCAGTATGGGCGCAAAGATCAGGGAAAATACTACGGTAGGCCCTAAATGTAAAGTAGGTGGAGAAGTATCCAATGTCGTTTTTATGGGATATAGCAATAAATCGCATGACGGCTACATGGGTAATAGTGTAGTGGGTGAATGGTGTAATTTTGGTGCCAATACGGTGGTCTCCAACCTGAAAAACAACCACATGCCGGTGAAGGTCTGGGACTATACCAAGGGAGGCTTTGGCGATACCGGATTGCAATTTTGCGGATCAATGGTAGCAGACCATGCCAAGTTGGGCATTGGTACCACCTTGAATACAGGTACTGTCATTGGAGTGGGCGCCAACTTATTCGGAGAAGGATTTCCCCGTAAATTTGTTTCCTCATTTGCCTGGGGCGGAGCCGCAGGGTTCAGTACGTTTAAATTGATGCGATTCGAAGAAACGGCCCAAAAAGCCATGGCCTTTAAAGGGATGGAATTTGGCGAGGCAGAAAGGGCCATCTTGCAGAAAGTGTTTGAACTTACCAGGCCATACCGGATTTGGGATAAAGAATTTTAATACAATCACATGCTTTTTTCATCTATTCCCGGGCTCGGGGAGACCAAACAGAAATTAATTCAGGCGATTCAAAAAGATCACCTTGCCCACGCCTTGCTTTTCCATGGAAAAGAGGGGAGCCCAAGCCTGACCTTGGCGCTGGCAATGGCCACCTTTATCAATTGCGACCAACCGCAGGAGGAAGATGCCTGTGGCAAGTGCCCGTCGTGTCTGAAAATGGAAAAATTGGTCCATCCGGACCTTAATTTTACCATCCCACTTCCCGCCGCGCCTAAGAAAAAGACGGATAAGAAAGAGGAAGAAGCGTCTGACTTCACGTCTCTCTGGAGGTCCTTCGTTCTGGAAAAACCCTACGGTAACTTTCAGGACTGGAATGCGCACCTGGGAATCAACAAACCGCTGAGCATATCCAAATCCGCTGCGAGAAACGTAGTCAAAACGCTCTCCCTCAAATCGTTTGAAGGAGGCTACAAGATGATGCTGATCTGGGCACCGGAAACCCTCAACCTTTCCTCTGCCAATGCACTGCTCAAAATCCTGGAAGAACCACCGGAAAAAACCATTTTTCTTATGGTCAGCCAGCAGCCTGAAAGCCTGCTAACCACGATATTATCGAGGACACAGAAAATACATGTCAGAAATTTTACCGATGAGGAAGTACAGCATTTTTTGGTAGAACGGTCATTGGCCAGCTCCATAGCTGCGCAGCAGATCGCTCCATTGGCCGATGGCAATATGCGCGAAGCCATCCTGCTATCACAAAATGTCGATGATAAAAACACCCTGCTTTTCAGAGACTGGCTGAGGAATTGTTATAAAGCAGACATTCAGTCACTGATTGATTTTTCAGAACGCATCAGCGCTGCAAGTAAAGAGGAGCAAAAATCAATACTCCTCACCGGGATCAATGTAGTCAGGGAGGCCCTGCTCAACAGGAGCCAGCTGACAAGCCTGATGCGGAGCGGCGAAACGGACAGGGAGTTTATCGTGAATTTTAGCAACACCGTTCTGAATGATGAAAAAATCATGGAAATTTACCGCTTGCTTAACGAGGGCCATTATCACATCGAAAGGAATTTAAATTCCAGGATCCTGTTTCTGGACATGGCTTTTAGTCTGGCCAGAATAATCCGGGCCGAATAGTTTTAAAGCCAGGGAGAAGCCCGATAAGTATCCGAAATAAATTACCTTTGAACCCATGGAAAAACAAGTAATTGGAAGAAAAGAACGCATTTCCCTTCCCGATTGGGGTATTGGGTCAGTAATTGCAAAAGTGGATACCGGTGCCTACAATTGTACCATACATGCCTCATCCGTCAACGAGGTCCGGGAGGGTGGAGACACATTTTTGGAGTTTGTTCCGCTGGCCCCCAGTCATGCTGCATATACCGGTGATAAAGTAAAAACCAAAACGTATAAAGTCAAAAAGGTGAAAAATTCCTTTGGCCAGATAGAAAAACGCTACCTTCTCCGTACCACTCTTGCTCTCGGAGACTTTACGTTTCCTGCCGCATTCACCCTTTCTGACCGGTCAGAAATGAAAAATGCAGTGTTGCTGGGAAGGAAAATCCTGAAAGGCAGGTTTATGGTGGACGTAGATAAAGTCAATCTGATCGGGAAAACCGGGTAAAAAAAAACAGCAATGAAAATAGCCATACTGTCCAGAAACTCAAATTTGTATTCTACCAAAAGGTTGGTCCAGGCGATTCGGGAAGCCGGACATGATGCCATGGTAATCGACCATTCAGCCTGCGATTTAATTATTGAACAAAATGGCCCCTATATTCTTTACAAAGGCGAAAAACTCACTGCTATTGATGCCATTATCCCTAGAATTGGTGCCTCCGTTACTTTTTACGGGACGGCAGTAGTCCGGCAATTTGAGTTGATGGGGGTATTCTCAGCGGTGGAGTCTCAGGCGATTGTGCGCAGCCGGGACAAGTTGAGATCCTTACAAATTCTATCACGGGAGGGGCTGGGAATGCCAAAAACGGCCTTTACCAATTTTTCAAAAGGGGGTGAAAAGCAGTTGGTAGAAATGGTGGGGGGTGCTCCCCTGATCATCAAATTGCTGGAAGGCACACAGGGCCTCGGAGTGGTATTGGCGGAAACAAAAAAAGCAAGCCAATCGGTCATTGAAGCCTTTCACGGGCTCAAAGCCAGAATCATAGTACAGGAATTTATAAAAGAGGCCAAGGGAGCAGATATCCGGGCCTTTGTGGTAAATAACAGGGTAGTAGGAGCCATGAAACGGCAGGGAGCAGAAGGAGAATTCAGGTCAAATTTACACCGTGGCGGAAAGGCGGAAGTCATTCGGCTAAGCCGCCTTGAAAAATCAGCGGCACTAAACGCAGCCAAAGCACTGGGCCTGTCTATAGCAGGAGTAGACATGCTGCAATCTGACCGTGGCCCATTGATATTAGAAGTCAACAGTTCGCCGGGACTGGAAGGCATAGAAAAAGCAACAGGCATCAATATTGCCGGAAAGATCATTTCCTATATAGAAAGTGCCGTAGAGAAGAAAAACATGAAAAGAAAAAACGGGCAGCAATGAAACCGATTCGAATAGGAACAAGGGGAAGCAAACTGGCGCTATTTCAGGCCCACCATGTCGCAAACCTTTTGGAACAAAAAGGGATTTCTTCAGAAATTGTCGTTATAGAAACCAAAGGAGATCAGGTACTGGATGTTGCCATTTCAAAAATCGGTAGCAAAGGCGTATTTACGGAGGAGTTGGAAAATCGACTGGCAGAGGGCTTGGTGGACATTGCCGTCCACAGTGCCAAAGATCTGCCGTCACGCCTTCCGGACGGATTTGAGGTAATCGCCTTCACAGAGCGGGAAAAAGTAAATGATGTCATCATCAGTCACCATGACAAACTGCCTGATCTGGCTGCGCAGAAAGTGCCTCTGGTTTTGGGTACCTCCTCCACAAGAAGAATTGCTACTCTGAAGCATTTCTACCCCAATGTGAAGACCACAGATATCCGTGGAAACCTGCAAACCAGAATTGCGAAAATGGAGAATGGTGTCTGTGATGGCCTGCTGCTGGCTTACGCGGGTGTCCATCGAATGGGCTATGACCATCTGATCCGGAAAGAACTGAACCTGCAGCAATTTATACCGGCCGTGGGGCAGGGAAGCATAGGCATAGAAGCCTGCCATCATCTTGCCCCGGATACCAGAAAAGCCATCATCGATGCGGTAAATCACCCCGCTACGGCCATTTGCCTGCGGGCCGAGCGAAGTTTTCTGAAAATTTTGGAAGGAGGATGCAGTATTCCTGCATTCGCTTTGGCCCAATGGCAGGGAGAGCAGGTGGAATTAAAGGGAGGATTGATGTCTCTGGATGGAAAAAACCGGCTCTACGACAGCTTTACAGGAACAGAAAACGAGGCGAAAAAATTGGGTAACAGGCTGGCAGAAAGCATTCTCAGCCGCGGAGGTGCGCAGATCTTGAAGGAAATAAAAAACAAATTGAATGAATAGAAGTAAAACGATAGGTCGGATAATCGGCCTGGCCTCCCTGAGTCTGATGCTTTCCTGTGCCACCGAAAAAGACTATCTGGTGACCATCGATACGCGGTTTGGCAAAATGTACGCGATATTGTATGATGAAACCCCGGGCCACAAAAACAATTTTATTGAACTGGCAAGTTCGGGGCGCTACGATTCAACGGAGTTTCACAGGATCATCGATGATTTCATGATCCAGGGTGGGGATGTATTTGGCAAAGAAAACCTGCCTGAAGAGCAATGGTATACCATCCCGGCGGAGTTTGATCCCGCATTGATTCATGAGAAAGGCAGTATCGCCGCTGCCCGGCAAGGGGACAATATTAACCCGGAACGGGAATCCAGCGGGTGTCAGTTTTACATTGTGGAAGGCAGGGTGTATGCAGAGCAGGAACTTACCGTCGACATGCAGAAACTCCGGCTTGCCTTTTCGAAATACATCCAATTGGACAGCAACACTGATTTAAGGGAAAAGTACAGGGAATTTTACGAAAATCAGGAAATTGACAGCTTAAATGCACTGATGCTTTCCAATAAAGTAGTGTTGGAACAATTTTTTAACTTAAATTTGGGAAAAGACGTCCGCGAAAACCAAATCGAGGCCTACACCAGCGTAGGAGGTACACCTCACCTGGATGACACTTACACCGTATTTGGCAAAGTGATTAAAGGACTGGAGGTAATGGAGGAGATCACACAACTGGAGAAAGGCCCGAATGACAAACCCGTTAAGCCAGTTTTTATCAAAGTGAATGTTGAATTAATGGCCAAGAAGAAAATAGCTGAAGAATATGGATATCAATATCCTGAAGAGTGAAAAACCCAAAATACTGATTACAGGAGCCAACGGTTTGCTGGGGCAGAAAATCGTCAAAAAGATTCTTATAGACGGACAGTTTGAAGCCATAGCTACCGGAAAAGGCCCGTGCAGGCTGCCAGGAGAGTGGGATGGATACGATTATGAGGAGATGGACATCACCAATCACAGGGAAGTCATGCAGGTTTTCCAGATCTATGCTCCTCAATATGTCATCCATGCCGCTTCTATGACCGACGTTGACCGGTGCGAGGTGAGCCGGCACAATTGTTATGAGCAAAATGTCAAGGCCACCAAAAATATCATCCATGCCTGCTCCCGGAGTAAGGCTCACCTGATTTTTATTTCAACAGATTTCATTTTTGACGGAAAAAACGGCCCTTATGATGAGGAAGACAAACCTAATCCACTTAATTTTTATGGTCAGACCAAGTTAGAGACAGAGATCGCCGTCCGGCAGTATCCCTACCACTGGTCAATAGTTCGGACAAATCTGGTGTATGGCATCTCCCACGACATGAGCCGTTCCAATATCATCCTTTGGGTAAAAAAGGGCTTGGAACAGGGCAAGACACTGGAGTTGGTTGATGATCAATTCCGAACACCTACCCTGGCAGAAGATCTGGCGGAGGGTTGTTTGCTGATTGTCACCAAAAAGGCCTGTGGAATTTTCAACCTGTCCGGCGAGGAGCTGCTCACTCCCTATGACATGGCCGTGATGACCGCCGAATTTTTTAATCTGGACAAGAAAAAAATCAAAAAAACCGACTCAAGTCATTTTGGTCAGGTAGCGATCAGGCCTTTGCGTACAGGGCTTATCATCTCAAAAGCCAAAGAAATCCTGGGATTCAGCCCAAAAAGTTTTGAGGAAGGAATTGGTATTATGGCAAAACAAATTAAATTAGCCGATTATAAAACCTGACATTCTTTTTTATTTTGTACATCACTCAATCCATCTGACAATATGCAAAATTCTATCAAGCCACCCTCAAGAGGGCAGTGGGGATCTTCATTTGGTTTTATAATGGCGGCGGGAGGCTCTGCTGTAGGCCTGGGTAATATCTGGCGGTTTCCCTACATCACCGGCCAAAATGGAGGAGGTGCGTTTGTATTTGTGTATGTACTTTGTGTGTTGCTGATCGGCCTTCCTCTACTGCTCAATGAAATTGCATTGGGTAGAAAATCAGGTAGAAATCCGGTGGGTGCCATCAAGGAAACCGGCGGAAGTGGATTTTGGCAAACAGCCGGAGTCCTGTGCGTCCTGGTATGTTTTGCCGTGTTGAGTTATTATTCAGTCATCGCAGGCTGGACCATTGGCTACATTTTTACCGAATTGATCAACATACCTGTGGATTTTGAGGACTTCGTACAGACTCCGCTATACGTGATTCCTCTGTGCATGCTTTTCATACTGATGACCATTAGCGTGGTCTTAGGGGGCATCTCAGGTGGTATTGAGAAGGCAGCAAAATTTCTAATGCCCGTGTTGTTCCTGATCATCATTCTTATTGCTGCCAGGTCTGTCACCTTGCCCGGAGCAGGAGCGGGAATAGAATATTACCTCTCCCCGGATTTTACCAAAATCAATGGCAAGGTGATTCTTTCTGCGCTCGGCCAGGCCTTTTTCAGTCTTAGCGTTGGGTGGGGTCTGATGATCACCTTCGGCTCGTACCTGCCCAAAACCAATAATGTCATTCAATCGTCCGGGTGGATAGCCGGAATGGACAGTATGGTAGCCTTAATGGGGGGACTGATGATTTTCCCGGCCTTGTTTGCGTTACTCCCCGGCGTGAGCCCTGATGAAGGTCCGGCGTTGGTATTCAACGTACTTCCGAGGGTTTTTGATCAAATCGAACCCTTTGGCAATATTATCGGTGGCATGTTCTTCTTGTTGTTGCTGGTGGCCGCTCTCACATCCAGCATTTCCATGCTGGAAGTACCCGTCGCTTATTTCATTGACGAGAGAAAATGGTCCAGAAAAAAAGCGGCCTGGACTATAGGTATCGCTGCCATGTTTCTCAGTATTCCCTCTTCCCTGGCTGCGGTGAAGGGCAATTTCTTTAATCAGCTCGGCTTTAACTTCTTTGGCCGGCAAATAGCCGGATTCTTTGATTTGATGGACTTCTTCTTTGGCACGCTGGCCATTGTGATCATTTGCCTGATGCTTAGTCTCTACACGGGTTGGGTAAAAAATGTTAAGGAATATGCCAGCGAATTGGCTATGGGAGCCGTTTCCTTTGATGGTTTCCCAAAAAAGGCCTGGGTATTTTTCATCAAATGGATATGCCCCATCGTGATCACGCTCGTACTGTTAAATATGATCGGGGTATTTGGCGAACCCGGAGAAGGTGGGTAATCGCCTCCTGCCTTGATCGCCACAAAAAATGGCAAGCGTTTTCAAACGCTTGCCATTTTTTATGAAAGTATCTGTTGAAAAGTGCCCTCTACCAGGATCGCGGATAATCGATGGTATTGTTGTCATCTTCGCTTTCCGAAGGTTGGTTTTGCGTTCTTTTCTGCGTTTGCGATATGGGCTTTACGGGGACCTCCCTGCTTTTCCGGGTAGCAGATCGGTCTTCCAACATTGAATATAGCTCCTCTCTACTCACAGAATTGATTTTACTTGATTTGGACGCTTCTTCTACTTCCATGCTTTTAAGTACCTGGATACCGCTATTGATCTGCGCACCCTTGTGGATGAAGATGGAGCTGGTCTTGATATTACCCGAAACCCTGGCATTGGCATAGATGGTCGTCTCTCCCTTGATATACAGGTCCCCGACCACTTCTCCGCTGATACTGATTTCCTCGGCAATTATATCACCGGTAATAGAGGCCTTCTCTCCCACTACCACTCTTTTGTCCGTCCGGATACTACCCACCAGGATGCCGTCTGCCCGAATATCACTCTTAGAGATAATGTCTCCCGTAAGTTCAAATCCAAGTGACAATACCGTCACCTTTCCTACATTTGGCTCGTCGTTTTGTTGCTTATTGGATCCAAATTTCATACGCTTATTCTTCTTTTTCCTGCTTGAAAGTTGTGAGGATGGTGGAACTGTTGCCCAGGTCTAAACCTACCGCCTTGTCTTTTGCTCCACCTCCGATGGCCAGACTATTGTAACAATAGCCGATAGATGCCATTTGTTCTGGTGCTTCCGGCACATGAACGTTCAGCAATCCATCAAATTCTTCCTTAAATAAATTGACCAATTCCGCATAATTCGCTCCTCCTCCGGCGAGATACAAATCAGCTGATTTGGCAAAATCGCGGTCAGAAAAGGCTTTTCTTATGGAAGGAGAAATCACATCATTGTAATACTGGGTGATCACCTGCTTGCGCAGTTCCCTTAAGTCCAAACGCTTTCGGTTCAGAATAATTGTTCCTTCACTAAAATATTGATCAATTTGGTGCTCTGTCTTCAGGTCCAGATAATTGTCCTTCTGGAGCTCCCTGGTGATCAGGTTGATGGCATACCGCAATCCGAAGGTAGAGACGCTGGACCTTTGCACAAGTCCTCCTTCTGTGCTCAGAATGGCTTCCATGGTACCATAGCCCAGGCTTATCATGAAGAAATTCTTCGGAGCATCAGTATACATTTGCCTTACGGCCATGCTGCAGCCGACCACTTCAGGTATCACGGCAACCCTGTCAACTTCAACAGCCATTTTTTTCCTTCCACCCCCACCAAAAGTCTGGGTGTCATATTCTATGATGTGCTCATTTTCTAACAGTCGGTAGGCATTTTCCTTAAATACCTGAAAGGTAGAAAAAGGAAAACCGGTGGTCACTGTGATCGGACTTCCCAATTTCTGCGAAGCCAAAAGAAGGCCGGCTTTTAAAAAAATCCGGTAGTCGATCTCTTCTGGTGAACTATTGATATTTCTATGCGGGGAAGTTCCTTCAGACAGCGCCAGATCCCCCACCAAATACCCAATATTATCATGATAAATTTTAAGTCCTGAAACCAAATCTTTCGCTACATTCCTGAGTTCAAGATTACTACTTTCCAATACACTGGGGTACTTTATTACTTCTATCATGGAATTTTTATTTGCTTTTATCTTTTATAAAACAATTTACCAAGTCCTTTTCAAATACGAAATTAAAAATTGTACAGACCTACGGAAATTAATCAACCTCACAACAGGCGCAGGGGTGTTCCTACAAACTTAATTATTTTTACCAATATATTAAGGCAGCAAGTGATTAACCTTCTGTTTGGAGACAAATTAAAGCAACCTTTGCGAAATAACAAGCTACTCCGGCAAGTTTATGCCCATAATTTTGTATTTGATGTAAAATCGGTCAATTTTGTATCCTATTACCAGAAATTGGCGTTACCATTTTGGTTTCCTCGTTGATCCTATGCTGATCGATTTCCATTGTCGCCTCAAAAACTAAAAGGATTCCCCATGACAAAGGTGCTCAAAATCAATATTATCTTGTTTGTATTGCTAATGCCCCTGGGCAAAGGGCTGGCTCAGGAATTTTCGATAGGCCCTAAAATTGGCGTATCTCAGGGTAATATTGCCGTCAACGGAACCAACTTCAGCAAAGGCAACGAAAAATTGGGCTACCATGCAGGTTTATTTGCGAGGTTGGGTGGCAACCGTATATATATTCAACCGGAGGTTCTCTATACCAGCACCGGAGGTGAATTTCAAAATGTTCAGGGAAACAACTCGGTAACCTATTCGGCCAGCTTCGACAGGCTAGATGTCCCGCTGATGGGCGGTTTTAAGATTGCCCGGTTTTTCAGGGTGCAGGCAGGCCCTGTCGCTACCTTTATCATCGACAGCGCGATCGACGCGGGTAGTGCCCCCGGCAGTACGGACCCGGACTACAATACGGCCACGCTGGCCTACCAGGCGGGAATAGGCGTAGATATAGCCAACATGATATTGGATTTCAAATACGAAGGCGCCCTGGGCAAACATGCAGAAGCGATTGCGGGATTTCCTACAGACCAGCGGCAAAACCAACTGATGGTTTCATTGGGCATTCGCTTATTTTGAACAGCATAGCAAGCAAGCTAGCAGAGCTTTGCTTTGCCCACCTGATCCAATGACCGCCTCGGCTTTTGGTTCAGGCTTTTGAAATGACTTGGTGTAATTCCGGCAACTTTTTTGAATTGGCTGGAAAAATGCTGTACGCTACTATACCCCAGAGACCAGGCGATTTCGCTGATATTCATAGATCCGTAACTCATCCACTCTTTCGCCTTCTCAATCTTGAGGCCGATAAAATATTGTTCTATTGACAGGCCCTGCTCCCTACTGAAAAGATTACTTAACCTGCTGTAAGGAAGCCCGGTTTTTTGGCTCAGCAGAGAGGAAAGCGATACCTCTCCATACACCTTGTCTCCCTCCAGCAGCGTTATCAGCTCAAGCTTCACTTTCTCTACCCACATCGCTTCACGGGATTTGGATAACGAAAACCCCATATCGACAAGCTTCGCCTCAAAATCTCTCAAAAATGATTGCTCCGGCTCAGTCTCAAAGCAAACTTCACCAAGTTCTACCTTTTCAAACTGAACGTCCATCGAATCGAGCAGGTTTGTGACAGCCATGATACACCTTGGGCATACCATATTCCTAATACCGACCTTATGCATGAACTGTTAACAAGCGAGGAAAGGAATAAATTTCAAAATGTCAAAAAATCAAAAGTATTTGGAGCTTGGGTCAACTGATGTGGACCATTTGGTCAGGTGCTTCGAAGTAATACAATATCAAAAAAAGGCAGCGCCGTAAACCTTCCTGATTGAAAAAAAAAAAAATAGGCTCCCGGTTGGAAGCCTACTTGAATTATTAGTGGCTGAATTTACTTTACAATGCTGAAATATAATTTCCAAATCCATTTTTATCGGAAACTTTGAAAGAGATATTTTCCAGCGTACCGATTTTTTCGAATTTAAACTTTTTCCCAAAGGTATCTCCTACTATAGGCTCTTCAAAAACCAATTTTCCGTTGTCGAAGATCTCCAGCTTCTTTTCTGAACCGTCCAGGTTCTTCAAAATGAAGGCCAGTGTTTTGTTGTCCAATACCTGCACCTTTGCAAAGTAGGACTTCTCCACACTTTTAGGTCCCAGATAAACATCAAAATCTTCCAGTTTACCTGACTCAGCAGTGAATACCTCTATCTGATAGTTGCCAAGATCCAGCTTATTGAGGTCATAATTTTTAAAAAAAACCTTTTCTGCTTCAATGACATCCCTGAAAATCACCCTGTTGTCTTCATTTTTGAATGCCACCGTAATCCTCCCCTCGGGTATACCCATGTACTTCAATTGAAACTTGTTCTGACCTACCTTTTCCAGAGTTACGATAGGATTTTCTTCCGGAGCTGTAGCGAAAACCGATGTGCTCAACGATAAAACGAGTAATGATGCAATAATTAATCTCATGGTAATAAATTTTAAAGGTTTAGAAAGTAGTAAAACCTCTTCCCGGGTGTTTCCCGAAAAATTTTCGTTTGAGGCTAATTATTTTGGGCGGGTAATTGATTCACTTACGTAAGTATGACACAAATGTAACTGAGAGGATTTTACATTGCAAATATATCAATGAAAATATGTTTAAATTAACTATTAATTAACATTAATAGTTAAATATTATGTATTCCGAAATGAAGAAGTAGTGATTTAAGCGGACAAAAAACAGGAAACAGGGTGATTTTTTCACTCTAAATACAGAATTCAACAAAATAAAATTTTTTTTAACGGTAAAAAATACCCGAAAATAGAATAATATTAAAATAAAAGAGAAAACCGGATCTTATTTAATCTAAACCACTGATTTTGAATTTATAAAAAACATTATACGCCCTTTCTGCCTCTGGTTCGAGATTATCATTCACATAAATAAATCCATTTTCGTCTGCAAAATCCAATGCACCATGCACTGGTAGTCCATCCAATACCCCAATTTGTTCGCCCTTTTCCACCAAAAGATAATAAGGCTTGATATATGCTTTTGAGGCCGCTTTAAATTCGGGAGAATTGTAATACTGGCCTGAACCTGATCGGAGCTGTGCCATGATATCTTCCGGATTAAACAGATTCTGCTCCTGACCGATAAGCATGCCTCTTCCTGCTTTAATGTACCCCCTGAAAAATATGCGGTGCGTATAGATAGACATGGCAAAGATATCTGTATGAATCGGGGGCAAAAGCTTTGTTTTTTTGCCTTCGCTATTGTACACATGGTACCCATTAAACAGACCTTGCGCCACCCATTGGTCCTTATCCAAAAAACTATAACCCAGGGCCCCGTTTGAACCCAAACCATCAGGTCCCTCATGCAACAAGTCATACACCTGTAAAATCTCTCCCGTTTCGGAAACCAGGTAGGGCTTCCTGCTTTTGGTCCCCCTCATGAGGAAAACCTGTTCCTTCTCCAGGTAGTCATCCATGGCCAGAACTTCCAGTTCGTCCACCACTATACTATCTGCCAGCTCTAAATTTAATTTTTGCAAGGGCCCGGCATCGCCGGTTTGCCTGTCGCAGGATAAAGCGCCAAATCCAGCAAGCACCAGGAAGATTTGACATAAAGGCTTTTTCAACATATAAAAAGGTAAGCTATTGAATACACTAATTAACCGGCCGATCCCTTTTCCATAGAAAGACAGGTAAGGCCAAAAATACGCCAACCATACTAAACAATAGACCTCCGATGGTACCGATGGCCAGGGAAAACCAAAAAATCTCATTTTGCCCTTCCATTACAAAAGGTATCAATCCAAAACAAGTGGACATTACGGTCAGCAATATCGGCGTAGCTTTACCTGCCACGGCCTTAAGCACATTTCTGTTATAAATTCCCCTGGTCCGGTTGTTCAGGTCATTGACAATAAAAATCGCTGCATTTACCGCCAATCCTCCCAGCATCACAAAGGCAGCATAGCCTCCCTGGTCGAAATAAAAGTCAAATACCGAGAAGATCAGGAACAAGCCTATGAAGGAGATTGGAATGATAAAAATAATAAAGAGCGGCTGCTTGAAATTCTCAAACAATATGGAACAAATAAAGAAAATGCCCAGTACCAGCACCAATAACAAGCCGTATTGTCTCTTGGCCTGTTCATAGTTCCAACTATAGGTCTGCCGGCTGGCAGAATAGCCAATAGGCATACTTGCTTTCATCTCTTCCAACACTTCGTCCAGGTATTCTCCGCCAAATTTAGCTGAACCCATATAATCAAAGGAGACCAACCGGATGTATTGCCGGTCCTCCTTATGCAGGGCATTGGTAGTGGTTTCTTTTCGTAGAGAACCGAATCCTGACACTTTAAAGATCCTGTCTTCGCCGGAGATGAGGCTGCTGTTTTCCAAATCGAACCTGGAAAACCGCTCTGAGTGTTCTTCCCTAACCACCAGGCCATACTGCTCCGCTGCTACCTCCAGGTATAGCGAGGGTTGTTCATGACGCGACATGTCGTTAAGGGCATTTACCAACTCATACTGATTGGCGCCGGCCATTGCGAGCAGCTGCTGATCGAGCCGCAAAACGTATTCCTCTGTTTTCTGCTCACCATAGCTCAGCCGTTCGTTTGTGTTCACTTCCTGAATACGCCGATGTGCCAACAGTTTCTCTGCCAGTATTTCCGCCTGTTTTTCCAACTCAGTAAAATTGTATCCTCGCAGTTCGGCCCTAAAGGAGGGAATGCCCTCTCCTCCCGGACCGGTGTAAAACCCCTGCCCTACTCCATATATATTCCAGCGTACACCACTCCAGTCTGTAGACTTCATCGCCAGCTTGCCCTTCAGGCTATAGGGAAGCGAGGAGGTTTCGTAGGCTTCCTTGAAGGTGATTTCAATCCGTGCATTCTGGCCGGAATTGACCGTCGTTACAAATTTGTCGATGCCTTCTACCCCTTTCAGGTATTCTTCAAATTCACGGATGATAAAATCCATCTGATCAAGGGTATTGCCAAATGGCAAACTGGCATTGACATACAGACGGGTGCGTTCGGCCTCCCTGTAGGCCGATTTTTCAAATACCCCGCGGACAAACATCCTGAGTGTCCCCCCCAGTGCCTTATCCACATAGGGGCGGATCTCCTCCTGATATACCGTGCTACCCACCGTTTTGTTGTACCATTCCTTGTCATCCCATTTTGCGGGGAGGTAAAAAACCGGCAAACCGAATAAAAGCAGCAAAACTGCTACAAAAGCTTTTCTGTAACGGGCAAAAAATGAAATACTGCGCCCATATCCATTGAAAGCCTTTACCCGCTTTCTCAGCCTGCCGACAGAAAGCCGCCTTCCCCTGCTCCGGCTATTCCCAAAAAGCAAGTCATAAACAGCCGGAGTAAACAACAATGCCACCAGCAGGGAGTTGGCCAGCATTACCGCCACGACTATAGAAAATTCACCCAAATTTTTGCGGTCCTCCTCTGGCAACAAAAACACCATCAGCAAGGCCACGATGGTGGTGAGGGACGCTGCCAGTAGTGCCAGAAAGACCTTTCTGTTTTTGTGCTTGTGCAAATGGTCTATCATGATGATGGCATTGTCTACAATCAAGCCAAACGAGATCGTCAGGCCTGCCAGTGAATACAAGTGTATATCAACTTCAAGCAGATACAGAATAATGGCGGTAAGGCTGACATTTACCAGTATCCCCAAAAACAAAGTAAGCAAATAGCGCCAATTTCTGTTGATCAGAAAAATAAACACGATCAGAATCAATATAGACAGCCCTGATCGCTGGTAAATCTTTTGGAGTTCCTTTTCCAGAAAGGATGTATTGTCAAATTCCAACCTTACATCCATACCCTCCGGCAAAAGGGATTCGGCGGCATTTAAATTATCCTTGATTTGCTGGGCCAGTAATACCTTATTAACTCCCTCCCGGCTGAAAATGGTCAGGTTAACGGAATTGTTTCCATTGATCCGGTAGTACCGCTGCGGTGCCGCTTCTTCCATGGTTAGCCTGGCCACGTCTTTCAGGAATACCTCCTTTCCATTGATCCTGCCGATAAGCAGGTTTTCCAGAGTCTCCAGCGACTGCAGGGAACGGTCAATTTCAAGAAAAAGGGTCTCTCCCGATACATTCATGGCCAGTCCCGGATAGTTTTTCCCGAAGGAATTCCTCAGTTTGTTTTCCAAAAACGACCTGGATAGCTGGAATGCCTGTAGTTTTTTGATGTCGTAAGTTACATACAGGTAAAGTTCATTAGCCCCCCTGACCTCCATTTCATCAATTTCTTCAATGCGGTTTAAAGAGGCCACCAAAACATCTTCGGTGATTTTCTTTATTTCAAATGAGGCGAATGGTCCGTTGATGCTATAGGTAAGAATAGGACTTTTTTCCTGTATATTCCTCTGCGAGGACTGGGTGATAATCGGATAGCTGACCTTACTGTCCATAGAGGGGTACACCTGCCGGACCAGCGCCGCCACTTCAAACTTCTTGTATTCCATATCGGTCTGTTTGTCAAACCGGAGCTGAATGGAGCCCTGATCATAATTGGAAACTGAGGTGGTTTTCTTCAGCCCTGAGAGTTGGGACAATACTCCTTCCAATGGAGCGGTGGCAAGTTTTTCCACCAATTCCGGAGAGGCACTTCTTACCGAAAAGCTGATATTCAAAACCGGTTCCTTTTCCCTTGGATTAAGATCAACCGAAAGCTCCGGAAGCAATGCGAAACCAATAATAGAGACGACAAAAAAGGCGATGACCAGACGAAATGGTGTCATGTTTAAAGGGTTAAATATGTAGTATCGACCTCATGCAGAATTGGATATTTTATTGAATCTCATAGAAATAAAAGGCCACATGGTCCAATTCTTCTTCCACTTTTGGAAATCATGCATGAGATACGCTGAACCTTCCGCTTTGATGTCCAGTATACTGAGCCTGCCAAGATAATTGACCACCAGGCTGTCGGTAAGCACAAAGCGGGGTTCGAAGTCGCTGGTTAATGGCTCTCCCTTTTGGCTTCCGGTACAGCCAATGTTACCGCTTACCACCACACCAAGAAACGCAAGGTGACGAATACTTTTGGCAAGAATATTCAACATTCAGACACTTAGTTAATTGTAATTCCAGTACCCATTAAAACTAAATAAATAATTTCTAAATCAAAAATATTTTGCAACTTTTAACCTGAATTAAAAAAAGGGCAGCCATCCCTTCCGGATCGCTGCCCTTTAATATTTTCGGGAATGTCCTTACTTCCCGCTATTTTGCATAGTTCACAGACCGCATTTCACGGATCACCGTAATTTTTATTTGTCCGGGATATTGCATTTCCTTTTCGATTTTTTGAGATATTTCAAAAGAGAGGCGACCTGCAGTCGTATCGTCCACATTATCCGCATCTACCAAAACGCGCAATTCTCTACCGGCCTGCATGGCGAAGCATTTGTTGACCCCGTCAAAACTAAGGGCAAGGTCTTCCAGATCCTTGAGCCGCTTGATATAGCTGTCCATGATCTCCCTTCTGGCGCCGGGTCTGGATCCAGAGATGGCATCACAAGCCTGCACGATAGGCGAAAGCATAGAAGTCATCTCTATTTCATCGTGGTGGGCCCCTATGGCATTGATGACCTCAGGGTGTTCCTTATACTTCTTGGCCAGCTCCATTCCTAAAATGGCATGCGGCAATTCGGCTTCTTCCGGATATACTTTTCCGATATCATGAAGCAATCCTGCCCGTTTGGCCAGCTTGGCATTGATACCCATTTCTGCTGCCATGGTAGCACAAAGCTTGGCTACCTCTCTGGAATGCTGTAGCAGGTTTTGTCCGTACGAGGAGCGAAAACGCATCCTGCCTACCATTTTGATCAATTCGGGATGCAACCCATGGATCCCAAGATCAATACAGGTTCTTTCGCCAATTTCGATAATCTCCTCATCGATATTTTTTTCTGTCTTGGCCACCACTTCCTCGATGCGGGCGGGATGAATCCTGCCGTCCTGAACCAGACGGTGCAGGGACAAGCGTGCTACCTCTCTTCTGACCGGGTCAAAACCAGAAATAATGATCGCTTCCGGCGTGTCATCCACGACAATTTCTATACCTGTAGCCGCTTCCAGTGCCCGGATATTTCTACCCTCCCTACCTATAATTTTTCCTTTGACATCATCGCTTTCGATATTGAATACAGAGACACAATTTTCTATGGCGTGCTCCGTGGCGGTGCGCTGAATGGTATCGAGCACAATCTTCTTGGCCTGTTTGGTTGCACTCAACTTGGCCTGATCCAGAATGTCTTTGATATGTGAAGAAGCTTTGGTAGCGGCCTCATCCTTGAGCATTTCTATCAACTGATCCCTGGCCTCTTCACGTGTAAGCAATGCCACTTTCTCCAGGTCAGTAATACGCTGTTGGGTCACTTTGTCCAATTCTTCTTTCCGGACCTGCACGGCATGCAGCTGAGCATTCAAGTTCTCCTTTCTGCTGTCCAGCTCGGCTTCTTTGCGCTTGAGCTGCTCCATCTCCTTGGACAATACCTGTTCCCTCTGCTTGAGTTTGTTTTCATTGGTAATCAGAATATTCTTCTTCTTCCCTACCTCATCTTCAAACTCGGATTTAAGCCGCAGGTATTTTTCTTTGGCTTCGAGTATCTTGTCCTTTTTAAGCCCTTCAGCAGTTATTTCCGCTTCTCTGACAATGCTCTTAGCCTTTTCCCTGGCTTCAGCTTCTACTTTTTTACTGTTGTTCTTGATAAACAATCCCGCCAGGAGCGCCCCCAGCAGCAAGCCGACAACGCCTGATAAAATAATGTATATTGGAATTCCCATAGATATATTTGAGTTTATCTACCGGAAAAAACAGGAAACTGCTGTGAAGAAAAAAGCTGCTATAAACTCATTAAAGTAGGGCTTCGAGACGCTGGTTGACCTGCAGGATGGCTTCTTTGACCTGTTCGCTGCCTTCTGCATGATCCTCATCCAATTCCATGGACTCTACCATGCAATCAAAGGCTACCATGGCCAGCAGATCCTGCCGGTCCTCCAATCCAAACTCTTCCCTGTACTTTTTAATTTTATCGTTAATTAATTTCCCCACCCGTCTGATTCTGGCCTCCTCATCGGCCTTCACTTTCATAGGATATTCTCTATCTCCTATTTTTATTCTGATTGAAAGTGTATCCATATTATTCAGACAGGTAAGCAATAATTTTGTCGATTTCTTTTATATAGTCATCAATTCTTCCCTTCAATTCAGCAGATGCTCTATTTTCTACCGGTATGTTTCTTACAATTTTACTAATTTTAATTTGATTTTTAAAATCATCCAATATTTCTTCCTGATCCGAAAGCTTTTTTTTGTAATCCAAAAGTTGATTTTTAAGGGCAGTATTTTCCTGTTCAAGCCTGCTGACCTTATGTTCAACCTGCTCAGATAGCCGTTCCAACCTTTGAAGTTCATCAAAAACCCTCATCCTATTTTCTGATCAGCGCTCCGGTATTTTTTTCAAATGCAGCCATCAGCCTACCCATCGTTTTGTCTATCACCTTGTCCGTAAGGGTCTGCCGATCGTCCTGCAGATAAAAACTCAGGGCATAGGCCTTTTTTCCTGTGTCCACTTTGTCTCCTCTGTAAACATCAAAAACATGGATCCTTTTCAACAATTTGCCGCCTGCCTTTAAGGCCAATTGTCGCAATTGATCGAATGTGACTGTCCGGTCAATGACCAGGGAAAGATCTCTTCTCACTTCCGGAAACTTTGAGATTTCCTGAAATTTTTCCTGGCTCCTGGCAAGTTTGCCAAGTGTATTCCAGTTTAGTTCCGCAAAATAAACCTCCTGTTTCACCTCCGCCAATTTGCATGTCGACCCATCCAGCAATCCAATCTTTCCAATTTCCTCCTGGCCTATTTTCAATGCAAGGCCAAAGGAAAACGGTGCTTCTTCCAGCAGATCTACTTCAGGCTGCCGGATATTTAATTTGGTCAAAAGGGCTTCCACCACTGCATACAGCTCAGGAAAACCATTTGGCTTTACTGCCTCTATCCAGTTTTCCTGCCTGGCATTGCCGGTAAGGAGGAGTGATAACTTTTTTGCCTCTCTGTATTCTCCATTGCTTTGAGAGTAAACGGATCCAAACTCAAATAATTTCAGATCTTTTTGCCTTCGATTGATATTGTGAGCCAGAACTTCCAGACCGGTAAACAATAAATCTTGTCGCAAGACCCCCAGATCTTCACTCAGTTTGTTCAGGATGACCACATCCTGCGCTGCATCGATATGCGGAGATTTTCCCGAATAGCTGGATTTGGTAAGTGAATTGGTAATGATCTCGCTGTACCCCATTCCCGCCAACATTTCCGAAACCCTGTATTGCAATTTGTTCAGGTCCTTCTCCGGATGTTCGGCCAGAAAATCAGACTGATAGTTTTCCGCCAGAGGTATGGCGTCAAATCCATAGATCCGTAATATTTCTTCGATAACATCGGCTTCCCGGGTCACATCTACCCGATAGGGCTTGACCAGCGCCACAAATCCTTCTTCCGATTCCTGGGTAAGCAATATATCCAGCGATTCCAGAATCTGCTTGATTTCCTTCCTGTCAATGACCTTGCCGATTAGCCTGTCGACGTTACTGTACCGTACCGGAACCTGAAAATCAGCCACCTCTTCCGGATAAATATCGGTGATCTCCGAGCTGATCTCTCCACCGGCCAACTCTTTGATCAACAGGGCTGCTCTCTTGAGCGCGAATACCGGCATGTTTGGGTCTGTCCCCCGCTCAAACCGAAAGGAAGCGTCGGTTTTTATACCGTGGTGCTGTGCGCCCTTACGAATAATATCTGCTCCAAAACAGGCACTTTCCAGAAATATGGAGTGGGTAGAATCGCTCACTCCAGAGTCCAGACCACCCAGGATGCCTGCAATACACAAACCTTCATCCCGGTCGCAGATCATCAACTCATCTCCGGTGAGCGTTCTTTCCTTGCCGTCTAAGGTGACAAATTTCGTACCTGCAGCCAGCTTTTTTACCTGTATTTCATTCCCCTTTATAATTCCGGCATCAAAGGCATGTAAAGGCTGTCCCAGATCATGCAAAATAAAATTGGTCACATCCACCACATTATTGATGGGCTCCAGGTCCAGCGCTTTGAGGTAATCCTGAAGCCATCCGGGAGAGGGCCCCACTTTCAGACCACTGATAGTCAACCCGGCATAGCGCGGACAGTCTTGGGTATCGGCCACAGTTACCTGAATTTTCAGCGTTTGATTATCAGGTTTAAAGTCACTGAGGTCCGGCAAGACCAATGGCTTGTGCAACAGGGCTTTCAGGTCCCGGGCTACACCCAAATGGGAAGCAGCGTCTGCCCGGTTTGGCGTAAGCCCGATTTCCAGCACATCGGTAGTGTGGAGCTCAAACAAGTCAGCCGCCGGGCTGCCATTGGGCAGATCGGTTTCCAATATCATGATCCCAGCATGTCCTGTTCCCAGGCCCAATTCATCTTCAGCACATATCATTCCCATCGAAACCTCGCCCCTGATTTTTGCTTTTTTGATTTCAAAAGCAGTACCATCCTTTGGATACAAAGTCGTTCCCACCCTGGCTACCGGTACTTTCTGTCCCTGAGCCACATTGGGCGCACCGCACACGATGGGCACTATTTCTGATCCGATGTCTACTTTTGTCAGGCTGAGTTTGTCGGCATTGGGGTGCGGTTCACAACTGATCACTTCACCAACGACCACCCCCCTAAGGCTGCCTTTCACCGATTCGAAAGTCGCCACTCCTTCCACTTCCAGACCTGATGCAGTCAGTAAATCGGATATTTCCTCTGTAGATTGCTCAAATGGAATAAAATCTTTAAGGCGGTTGATCGAAATTTTCATTTTTTTGGATTTGACTAAAATACAAATTTACGATAATTGACCTCTACTGAAAGGTTATTTATCGTAATTTTTCTCTCCTGCCCGGATGGCTATATCGAGGATATTTTCCCGGGGAGGGATGGGGCAGGCAAAATCCGGATTATACGCACAGTAAGGGTTAAAGGCCAGATTGAAATCAATGGTGATAGAAGACTGGCCATCCTGCCTCAGATTTAAATAACGGCCTCCGCCATAGGTTTCATCGCCACTGGTTTCGTCGGCAAAAGCCAGAAAAAAGTTTCTCCTGTCCGTTTCATCCTCCGCCTGCAGCAACAGTAACTTCAGCCCCTTGCCCCTCAAATCAAATTCTGCGTAAGAATGGCGGATGTACCTTTCCAGGGAACCGTCTGTCATGGGGATTTCGAGTATCCGCCTGTTTTCCACCGGCACAAGTCTTGCTCTTACCTTGTATTCGGGATCTATGGGATAAAAATCAAGAGAGTCCAGTTCATCTTTTTGCTCCTCCTCCAGGGGCGAGTCAAGATTGTACTTCAAAAATTTAAATTGCCGCTCTCTTTCTGCTGTTATGCTTTCCTGATACAGCTCGGGATCTGTTGTTCCGGTAAACGTATATATGAGGGAAATGCCGACAACCAGGCCCACCAGGACCATAAATATGCTTTTTTTACTCATCATGTATCAAATCATGCCTTCATCTGCAAAGCTAAAATAGCCAACATCTGTGAAAATAACATGATCTAATACAGGAAGGTCCAGATTTTGACCTACAAGGCACAGTTTTTTGGTCAGGCTGATGTCCGCATTAGAAGGCTTGAGGGATCCTGAGGGATGGTTATGAACCAAAATAATGGCATTAGCCAGGTATTCCATACCATATTTGAAAATCAATTTGGGATCAGCTATGGTGGCAGAGGTACCCCCCTGACTGATCAATTGCTTCTTGATGACCAGATTACTGCGGTTCAGGAATAAAGCATAAAAAAATTCGACGGTCTCGTCCTGCAGTTCCTGCCGCATCAATCGGTACACATCTGCAGAAGAACTGATTTTGGTTTTCTGCCTGGGCTCGGTCATCTTTCTCCTTCTCCCAAGTTCCAGGGCGCTGACAATACTGATGGCCTTTGCCTCTCCTATCCCTTTAAATTTTCTGAGGTCATTTACAGAGAGTCTGGCCAATTGGCTGAGGTCATTGCCCACACTCTGCAGAATGTGTCTTGCCAGATCTACAGCACTCAGGTATCTCGTGCCCGACCCGATCAAAATTGCAATTAGTTCGGCATCCGTCAAATGAGTTTTCCCCCTAAGCAATAATTTTTCTCTGGGTCTGTCTTCCTCCGCCAATGCAGCGATGCGTATAGAACGATAATCTTCCATGGTAAAAAAAATATGGCTGAAAACTTTCGCTTTGGCAAACCCAATCTGCCCGCTAATTCTATCGAAAAACCCATGGTTTGACCGAAGTCTTCACTAAAAGTATAAAAAAATCGACAATAAAAAAACCCTGTTCGGCGAACAGGGTTCTGATTATTCTTACAAACAGGTAGCCAACTTATGACAGGCTGTTGACAAACCTGGTCAGTTTTGACTTTTTATTGGCTGCATTGTTCCTGTGGATCACATTTTTCTTGGCCAGCCTGTCGATCATGGAAGTCACCTGCTTCAACAGCTCCTGCGCCTCGGTCTTGTCCTCCGTGTTTTTCAATCTTTTGATAAAGGTCCGGGTAGTTTTGGCCTGGTACCTGTTCCTCAACCTCTTGGCTTCATTTGCACGAATTCTCTTTAAAGCCGATTTGTGATTTGCCATATGTGTTTATGATTAACTTTTTTCGTATTCTTTTAAGGATTGCAAATTTAACTGTTTAATTTCTAATTGCAAAAAATTTAATCAAAATAGCGCATCATTACCAGACCTTTCTGATATCAAATAGGCCGGCATTGACCCGGACCTGATTGAATGCTGTGTTATCATTAGCGCCTGATCATGCTCTCAACAGCACCTATCGGGTATCGACTTTGACCATGCAAACAGGCTTTTCGCTTCCGATCCACCGATATCGGCAGGAACAAATACAGAAGTGTCGTGTACCTGGGCTGGCACATAATCAAATGTACTGTTTTTTTGGTATATTCAGTTCCCTATGTAGTATTCAGACCGCCCATTGTCGCAAGAAAATGTTGAAATCATTATCCTTTGCGGATTTGGGAATTTCTTTCAAAAATCCTTAAATTAATGGCTTGTGTTCATTTTGTAACCGCCTATGCGCCTGCTGCTGGTAATACTGGCCCTGCATCTGCTATGTTTAAACCGGGGTTTTGCCTGGGGTTTTTATGCGCACCGACTGATCAACCGCCAGGCGGTATTCTCCCTTCCACCAGAAATGATGGTGTGTTTCAAACCTCACATCAACTATATCAGTGAAAAGGCGGTAAATCCGGACCGGCGTCGGTATGCAGTAAAGGGTGAAGCGGAAAAACACTTTATCGACCTGGATATTTACGGAGACAGTGCATGGGTTAAATTGCCACGATATTGGTCAGATGCTGTCGCAACGTTTGGTGAGGACAGCCTGCGAAACTCCGGTATTGCGCCATGGAGCACCTATCAAACCTTCCTACAGTTGACCAGGGCATTTGAGCAAAAGGATTTGAGCCTTATTCTACGTCTTGCCGCAGACCTGGGGCACTATATTGCAGACATCCACGTACCCTTGCATACCACCAAAAATTACAACGGGCAGTTCACGGGGCAGTATGGCATACACGGCTTCTGGGAAAGCCGGCTTCCTGAATTGTTCGCTTCGGACTATAATTTTTTTGTAGGGAAGGCCGAGTACATTTCGCAACCTCAGGCGGCCATATGGGAAACCATTGCCCGATCACATGTAGCGCTTGACTCGGTTTTGGGGTTTGAAAAACAATTGAACGACCGCTTCCCTGAAGATAAGAAATATAGCTTTGAAGAAAGGGGAGGAATCAATACCCGGGTTTACGCCAAAGCCTACAGCCAGTCCTACCACCAAATGCTATCCGGACAAGTGGAAAGACAAATGCGTAATACCATCAAGATGATCGCCGATTTCTGGTACACCGCCTGGATTCTGGCTGGCCAGCCAGATATGGGCACAGACATTGTACTGCCAGAAGAAAAGGATAGCCTCTACCTGCCGGACGAGTCCCTGAAAGAAATCCGGCAACATGACAGTAGCTTTAATGCCCCGCCAGGACCCGTCTGGATGAATTCAGGTACTGCCCGATACTTTTGGCCAGTCGTTCGAAAGTATCGCGAAAGACGTCCTCGTTTTCTTCTAACAGGGTAACTCTGAAGCCTCTTAGGTCGGAGCAAAACGAACTTACGGGAACTACGCATATCTTCTCTGAAGCCAGCAGGTTGTAGACAAATCGTTTGTCATGCGGCATTTCTTTCTCCTGCAGCCAGGTATCCAGGTAGCCCTGGATTCGCTGATCCTCTACTGGCAGGGACTGGTCTGCATCCAGCACCCCGTCGTCAAAGATGACCGTGTTGTAAAATGCCCCTTTGGTTTTGTTAAATTTGATGCCCTTCACATTCCCCAGTACCTCTTCCATGATCCGGCTTCTGGTTCCTATTGCAGCATTGGCCTGCTTGCGGTAGGCCTTGTAATCCGGGTGACTCATGATTTTGGGTATGGCCAACTGAGGAAGCGTAGTAGAACAAACCTCTATCATTTTTGCGTTTTCCAATGTAGCGCAAAGCTTGGAAAACTCTTCGGAGGTATGTTTGTTGTAAAATTCCATCCAACCACAGCGAGAGCCTGGCCAGGGAAACTCTTTGGAAATGCCCTTCAGGGAAATCCCCGGCAAATCATCTCCCAGAATCTCCGCGAGCCCTATGGCTTCATATCCATTATAGGTGATATTTTGATAAATTTCATCCGCTATGAGAAGGAGGTTAAACTCGCGGGCTATTGCTACAAAGCGGTCCAACACCTCTCTGGGATACACCATCCCGGTAGGATTGTCGGGGTTGATGATCAGTATGCCTACTATCGAGGGATTGTACTTTACCTTATTGTACAAATCGTCCATATCAGGGTACCAGCTGTTATCGGGATCCAGATTATAGGTAATCGGTCGGGTATTGGCATGGGCCGCTTCTGCCGAACTGTGCGTGGAATAGGCAGGTGAAGGTCCAATGATCCTGGCAGTAGGTATCAGAAACTGATACAGCTTTGCAATTCCATCTCCCAGACCATTAAAAAACAGAATGTCTTCCGGCCCGATTTGCACACCCCCCTTTTGGTTGTTACAGGACGCGAGATACTTGCGCGTAGCCATCATACCTTTGCTGTCGGCATAGCCATAGCTGTGATCATCCTGCACCAATCCTGAGACGATCTCCTTCATCCATGCCGGGATGGTATTGTTTTTCTGGATGGGGTCTCCAATGTTTTCCCACGTGATCTCATATCCTAACTCCTCAATCATACGGGCTTTTTTTACAATACCCCTGATTTCGTAGTTCAACTCTTCGGCTCCCGGTCGCAATAACAATTGTCTCATCATATATTTACCTGGTATTCCCTTTATATCACAAAGAAACAAAAAAAGGATTTTAACCTATTCACTTCAGAAAATAAAAGCAAGGCATATAGGGATTTTACATTAACTTTTTATATTTAATCCTCCCGGGAGTAAGGTCGCCCAGCCTTTTTCTTTTGTTTTCTTCATACTCTGTAAAATTGCCCTCAAACCAATATACTGCGCTATCTCCTTCAAAGGCAAGAATGTGCGTACAAATCCTGTCCAGAAACCACCTGTCATGGGAAATAATTACGGCACATCCTCCAAAATTCTCCAAGGCTTCTTCCAGTGACCTGAGGGTATTGACATCCAGGTCATTGGTAGGCTCATCCAGCAATAGCAGGTTACCTCCCTTTTTAAGTGTCATGGCCAGATGAACGCGGTTTCTTTCTCCTCCAGAGAGTACACCCACCTTTTTTTCCTGATCTGCACCACCGAAATTAAACCGGCTCACATATGCCCTGGCATTGATTTCTTTATTTCCCAACTGGATAAATTCATTTCCCTCCGAGATGATCTCGTAGACAGATTTTTTTGGGTCAAGGTCATCATGTTCCTGGTCTACATAGGCGATTTTGACTGTCTCGCCGATTTCAAAATGGCCCGCATCGGGCTTTTCCCTACCGGTGATCAACTTAAAAAGCGTGGACTTTCCAGCCCCGTTGGGACCGATCACACCCACAATTCCTCCCTGAGGAAGAGAAAAGGTAAGGTCATCAAACAGGAGTTTGTCCCCGTATGCTTTCGACACTCCTTTCACTTCGATCACCTTACTTCCCAGACGGGGACCCGGTGGAATGTACAACTCCAGTTTGGATTCTTTTTCCCTGGCCTCTTCTCCTACCAGTTTGTCATAGGCATTGAGCCTGGCCTTGCCCTTGGACTGTTTGGCCTTGGGAGACATGCGGATCCATTCCAATTCTCTTTCCAGCGTTTTTTGTCGTTTGGATTCGGTCTTTTCTTCCTTTTTCAACCGTTCTTGTTTCTGTTCCAGCCAGCTTGAATAATTGCCTTTCCAGGGAATACCTTCACCACGATCCAATTCCAGTATCCAACCCGCCACATTGTCCAGAAAATAGCGGTCGTGGGTCACGGCGATGACCGTGCCCTTGTACAATTTGAGATGCTGCTCCAGCCAAAGCACCGATTCTGCGTCCAGGTGGTTTGTAGGCTCGTCCAGGAGCAGCACATCCGGCTCCTGCAGCAATAGCCGGCAGAGGGCAACCCTCCGCTTTTCACCTCCGGAAAGGTGACCCACCACCGCATCAGCAGGAGGAAGACGGAGGGCATCCATGGCCTTTTCAAGCATGGTCTCCAATTCCCAGGCATTGGCAGCATCCAGCTTTTCCTGCACCTCGCCCTGCTGGTTGATGAGCTTCTCCATGGCGTCCGGATCCTCCATCACAGCAGGATCCATAAATTTTTCATTGATGGCCTCAAATTCCCTGAGCAAATCGATGGTAGACGCCACAGCCTCTTCCACCACTTCTTTGACAGTTTTGGCAGGGTCCAATTCCGGCTCCTGCTCCAGCATTCCTACAGAATATCCCGGCGACCAGACCACTTCTCCCTGGTATTCCGTATCCCTGCCGGCAATGATCCTGAGCAGAGAACTTTTTCCAGAGCCATTGAGACCTAACACTCCAATTTTTGCACCATAAAAAAACGACAGGTATATATCCTTCAACACTTTTTTCTGTGGAGGGTAAATCTTCGATACACCCGCCATGGAAAAAATTATTTTTTCATTACTCATGCTTCAATAACGTTTTAATTCAATCAACAAAGATGGTAAAAAATCCGCTTTCTTAGGATAAATGAAGCATTATTAATTAATTTGCAGAAATTGGAAAAACCACTTCAGAATTACAACCAACCTTGCTGATCATGACGGAGCATCCCTATGGATATATAAAAGAAGACAAAATTTATTTAAAGGGTTTTTTGGGCCAGGAAGACCGGATCATCGGAGAAGTGAAGGAGGATGAAGCATCCACAATACGCTATTTCGAGGATCGGTACGATACAGTGAAGGGCAAAGTTGAAAAACTCAAAGCCGACATTCAGGAAAACCAGAATAAAGGTTCTTTTCTGATGAAACTTATCCACCTCAAAGATTCCCTGATGCATTATGACGGCCTGGGCGATTTCCCCTCCCTGATCAAAGAGCTTGAGGAGCAGGAGGCCTATCTGGAAGAGATCATTCAGGCAAACCGAAAGAAAAATCTGGAAATTAAAGAGGCTTTAATTGCTGATGCTGAATCTATTAAAAACAGTACAGACTGGAAGGAGACCTCCGAGGCATTTAAGGAATTGAAACTGAAATGGCTCAAAACAGGTCCGGTAGAAAAAGAGCTGGAGGAGGAAGTAGAGCAAAAATTTCAGGCCATTCTTGATGTTTTTTATGGCAATAGGAAAAATTATTTTGAGGGTCTGGCGCTTCAGGCTGAGCAAAATATAAAGGTGTACGAAAGCCTCCTGGAGCAAGCCAGGGAAGCCCATGACCTGCCCGATGCAAAAATGGCATTTGAGATCAGTAAGAAAATCCAGAAACAGTGGAAATCTTCCGGCCGGGTACCGGCGGCAAAACGTCAGCCTATCTGGGATGAATTTTCAAAGTTAAACAACCGTATTTTTAGCCGATACAAGCGCATGGCGCAAAATACCCCCAGGTTGAGCCCTGGCCTGGTCATCAAAAAAATCGAAAAGATGGCGGAGGAGATGAAGCAACTATCCAGAGGAAAGGTGGACGATAGCAAACTCTCGCAGGCCAAAAGACTGCAGGCTGAGTGGAAAAAATTGCCGCCAAAAAAACCGAGAAACGCACAACAAAGCATTGGGTCTTTCGTATTCTTTTCAGAAATCGTTTTTGAGAAATCCTTTCTGGATAAACTTTGTCATTCCAAGTATCCCGGTTTTGAGAATAAACCGTTTGAAGAGCAAATCACCCTCAAATCCGGGTTGCTTAAAGATCTGATCGCAAGAGATCAACGCGAATTGAGCACGGTAAAAGAAAATGCAGAAAACTTCCGGACTCAGGAAGGAGATTTTGACCAAATGATGCGGCGAAAAATCGGTGCCTACAAAAGAAAAGTCGATGTAAAAAATCACATATTAAAGGAACTTACAAACAATTGATCCGTAATTGTTTGAGAATTAAAAAGAATTCATATTTTTGCACCCCGTTCGAAGGGGACGTTAAAACTTGTGTAGACTATGTATTGGACTTTAGAACTTGCCTCCTATCTGGAAGATGCTCCGTGGCCTGCCACTAAAGATGAGTTGATTGACTTTGCCATCCGTTCCGGAGCGCCTTTGGAAGTTGTAGAAAACCTTCAGGAGCTGGAAGATGATGGAGAACCTTATGAAAATATTGAAGAGATCTGGCCGGATTACCCGACCAAAGATGATTTCTTCTTTAACGAAGATGAATATTAAACAAGGTCTGGCGTCTTCCCCAACAGGAGGACGTTTTTTTGTTCAGTACCCGCTGACATTTTTTGACCGGCAACAGCCCAGATAATCCGCTTAAATCCGCAATGCCTTTCTCAGTTTTGCCATCCCCGATTTGCTCACGGGCAATTGGCTGCCATCCCTGAGGAAAACCAGGTGGTTTTCTTTTTGATAGGGCTCTATTTTGCTTATCTCCAGAATATTTACCAGATAGGACCGGTGGATCCGTACAAATCTGGATGGATCAAGCGCATGCTCAAGATCCGTCATCGTGTTTAATTTCAGATAGCTATTACCCGCTGAGACGATTTTGACATAATCCCCGTCTGCTGCCAAATAAGTGACTTTTTCTACCGGGATGATGTGAATTTTGCTTCCGGTTTTGACAACCAACCTTTCCAGTCGTTCCCTGACCGGCATTTCTCCCCCCATCGGCGGCGATTTGTAGCTGTTTACCCTGTTTTCCTGAAACTCTTTCATTACTTTGTCAAGTGCTTGTTTCAGCCTCTCCCTGGAAAATGGCTTCAACAGGTAATCCAGCGCCTGCTTATCGAAAGCCCGCAAGGCATAGGCCTCGTAGGCTGTGGTAAATATAACCCTGGGTGCCTGGTCGAGCAAATCGAGCAATTCAAAACCATTGATCTTAGGCATCTGAATATCCAGAAACAGCAGATCAGGCGCCAGCTCATTGATGGACTTAAATGCCTCAAAACCATCATTGCAGGAGCCAATTACCTGAAAATCCGGAAATTCTTCCAGATACTCCTTCAGGAGTTCCTGAGCCAATGGCTCATCATCTATAATCAGACAACGTATCATTTTACCAACGGAATTTTGAGTGTAGCAGAATATATGCCTGACTTCTGATCACAATCAAGGAGGTCATTTCGTCCAAAAATCAGAAACAATCGCCTTTTCAGGTAATTGAGTCCAAAACCCGTTCCCGCTAACTTCAGGGATTGATCATCCATAGGATTGTGGACGGAGATGACTAACAGGCTCTTTAGCCGTCTTGCCTCAATCCGGATTATGATCTCACCAGTAGTACCATACAGACCGTGCTTCACCGCATTTTCTACCAGTGTCTGTACCATCAATGAGGGAAGTTTCAATTTTTTCAATTCATCGGGAATATCAATCTCATAGGCTAGCCGGTGTCCGAAACGGATTTTTTCAAGCGCAAGATACTGAGATATCACCGCCAGTTCCTTTTCCAGACTCTCCCATTTTTGTGGATCTTTATTCAGATTTTCCCGGTAAAAGTCTGCCAACCCCTGCACCATTTGCCTGGCTTTATCGGGTTGCTTGCCCAGGAGCGCATTGATAGAATTCAGGCTATTGAACAAAAAATGCGGTTGGATCTGCTGCCGCAAATAATGCAATTCGGCTTCCCTGGTCAATTTCTGGTATTGTTCTCCCTGTTGTATCAACTGAAAATCCTTTTCGGTGGTTTTGCCTGACATTATCTGAAGTGCCAGCAGATGAAAAAGCAGCACAGCTACTGTCAACCTGAAAGGGATGGATGCATCAAAAAAAACCAGGAAAGAGGGATCTCCGAAGAGATCAGCTTTCCAAATCAATCTGCAAAGAAAAACCAGGGCAGTACCGGACAATATGGAAAACATGAGCGCCGGCCAGGACCGGAATTTTCCTGCAGGATAATAGTACAGTATCAGGTTCATCCCCAATACGCCTATCCCGAAAGCAAGCGTACTCATCAAAGCATCTTTCAGGACCCAACCCCAGTCCTGATGCCAGTAAAAGGAACTGAATACCACTCCGCCAAAAACCAGTAGTAAAAAAAATGCCTGATCCGGTAGGTTACCGGTAATTTGGTAGGGTTTTTCAGCTGCATTCATCCTTGACCTTAGTTTCAGTACGAGGAAATTTCCATGCCGCCAAATATGACAGATCCTGTGAGGACAAGTTTCTTCTCCGGATCCTGTGTGGCCTGATGCAGGTACCGCTTGTCTTCTACTCCTGCTGCCAGATTGCTTACCCCCAATTGTACATCCCAGTGAGGAGGGACGATGAGCTTCACCCCACCAAAGACAACAGAAACCTTCAATACCGCCTGCCCCTGAATGTCTGCATGCATCAGATCGATGTCTGTCCCACCAAAGACTGTAGTAATTTCTCCTCCCTGGAAGTTTTTTGAGATTACCTTTCTTTTTATGCCGCAAAAAATGGCTTCTACATTGAGGTAATCCGGATTATCCTTGGTGTCGGCTTCAGCGGCTGCCTGCCCTGTCCGGAGCTTCTTTTCCCATTTGTCATAGTTGCCCTCCCAGTCCTTCCAGTTTATCGCCGGATTATTGTTTTTTTTAAAAATAATAAGCAAGCCAAGTACGATCAATGCCACAGGAAAGAGGTACGGCCCCAGCTCGTAGGGAAGGAAGATTTTATCTCTCAAGAGGAAAAAACCTCCTATCAGCAGTAATACTACCGAGCCTGTATTCGTAAATCCATTTTTATAGCCTGAGTATAAGCCAATGGCGATCAATATCATGGGCCAGGAAAATAACCATCCCGGTATGAACATGCCAGCCTGCTTGAGCAGCAGCAAGGCCCCAATGACCAGAATCAACAAGCCCAGGGCGTGGTTTCCGTTACGTTTGTTTTTCATTTTTTTACCATTTGATTGCTAAAGAACATGCCTTACTCTTTCATCAGTAACAGTGCCCGGCTGGATTGCTCCTGCCCTGCTCCCTGATTGGCATATGTGAAATTACCGGATAAAACTAACGCACATTTGCCGTCAACCAAAGTATACCTCTGTCAGACCAATCCAACAATCGATAAACGACATGATTTTCCCGTTAAATCCGGTTTTGAGATCTGGAAATCAGGAAATCTGCATAGTCCAGGTCTTCGGGCGTGGTCAACTTTATATTTTCCAGGTTACCCGGGATAAGGTGAACCTTCCAGCCCATATTCTCATATACCGTGGCATCATCGGTAAAGAAGTCCCTTTCGCCTACCGCAAAGGCCGCCCGGATCTTTGCCAGTTGAAAAGTCTGAGGGGTCTGAATCAGCCGGTACCGATGCCTTTCCCGGTATTCAGAATGATCTGCATCCCAGACCTCCCTGATCGAGTCTTTTAAGGCCACCGCTGGCACGGCACTGCCCTTGATTGCTGCCATTGCAAAACTTTCCCGGATTACCTCCGGACTGACAAAGGGCCTCACCCCATCATGGATCGCCACAAGTCCATCCGGTGCCCCAATGCCGCTGAGCCCATTGCTGACACTACCGTATCTGCTCCTGCCTCCCCTGACCAGGGTGTGCGGAATGGCGAAGGAATACGCTGAGCAAAGTTCACCCCAATACGAAAAATCCTTTTCCGGTAAGACCAGCAGTATTTTCATTTCCGGATCGTAGGCATAAAACCGTTTTAAAGTATGCATCAACACAGGTAAATCACCAATCTTCTGGTATTGCTTGGCGACAGCTCCTCCCATCCGCATTCCGGAACCTCCGGCAACAATAATGGCATATTTCGGGCCTATATTTCCCATGGCTTCACTCAACTTACCAATAACTTAGCACACACCAAAGCCGAAAATACCTCCCTGTGGTCTCCGTAGGCTACTTTCATGTTCTTGTCAAATTCCTCCACTTCCAGAATTTCTACCTGTGCACCCAGTGCAAGCCCCTTGCTATTCAGGTATTTCAAAAATTCATCAGAGGTATGGCTCAAGGCCTTTAATTCTACCCGCTCTCCGGAGCGGCAATCTGCCAGCGAGCGGTATTCCTGTGCTGCGATCTGCCCGTCCTTATTGGGAATGGGCGAACCGTGAGGATCACGCTTCGGAAAGCCCAGCAACTCATCCATCCGGTCGAAAAATGCAGGAGACTGAATGTGTTCCAACTGTTCGGCTATATCGTGCACCTCCTCCCAGCCAAAACCCATTTTCTCCACCAGATACATCTCCGTCAGCCTGTGTTTGCGAATGATCCTGGCCGCCATCTTCCTGCCTTTTTCTGTGATTTTGAGGGGCTTGTATTTTTCATATTCCAGCAGTCCCATAGCCGCCAGCTTTTTTACCATGCTATTGACAGAGGGTAAACTTACCTCCAGCGCCTGGGCAATGCCGGTCGTATTGACCTCATCACTGGTAAAGGCCTGATTAAAAATAACCTTCAGATAATTTTCTATGGACTGGCTGTTCATCAACTCAAGTTTTCAAACAAATATAAAAAATATTTGAAATAAATTTGTTAGTCTATCCTAACTATTTAAATTTGCTAAAGCTAAATGCTTTTCAAAATCAGGATTGATCAGTACATCGGACGCCTATTGCAGAATTTTGTATTTGATCTTTCAAGGGTTTGACCGAAATCTTTTGAAAAGGCCACCAAAAAATTCAGCGATATGTTTGACACTCTTATCGAATATTTGGGCAGTATTGCTCCGGTAAATGCAGCACTGATTGCTACCGTATTCACCTGGCTGCTGACAGCGGCCGGTGCTGCCTTTGTCTTTTTCTTCAAACAAATGAACAGACCGCTATTGGATGCCATGCTGGGGTTCACCGGCGGGGTGATGATCGCCGCCAGTTTCTGGAGTTTGCTGGCACCAGCCATCAGTATGAGCGAGGGAGAAGGCTTCGTCAAGGTGTTGCCCGCGGCTATTGGCTTTCTGGGGGGCTCTGTTTTTATTTTTGTTCTGGACAAATTTCTGCCGCATATCCATGTGAATTTTAAGCGGGCGGAGGGCATCAAAACGCCCTGGCAAAAAACTACCCTTCTGGTTTTGGCCATTACCATGCACAATATCCCGGAGGGACTCGCAGTAGGAGTATTGTTTGGAGGAGCCGCTTCTGCCATATCAGAAGCTACCATCTCGGGGGCTGTCGTTCTGGCGCTTGGGATAGGACTGCAAAACCTGCCTGAGGGTATTGCCGTGGCGGTTCCGTTGCGACGTATGGGCATGAGCCGGAGAAAAAGTTTCTTCTTTGGTCAATCCTCCGCACTGGTGGAGCCAATAGCCGGAGTGATGGGTGCAGCAGCGATTACGATTTTCACTCCCGTACTGCCTTATGCGCTCGCATTTGCAGCAGGCGCCATGATATTTGTGGTCGTTGAGGAAGTAATTCCCGAGAGCCAGCAAGACGGCAATACGGATCTGGCTACCCTGGGCTTTATTGGCGGTTTTACCATCATGATGATCCTGGATGTTGCGCTCGGATAAATACTGTTTTAGCTACCTTGGTAGACTTCCGGATTGACCGGGTAAGGGATTTGCTCTCCTTTGAGCCCGGCAATGATATTTTCTACTGCACATCGGGTCATTTCATCCCTGGTCTCCCGCGTAGCTGATCCGATGTGCGGAAATACCACCGCGTTATCCATATCCAACAAGGGATTGTCCGGCTGCATGGGTTCAGGATTGGTTACATCCAGGCCTGCTCCCCAGATAATTTTCTGATCCAGGGCTTTGATCAGATCTGCCTCCTTGTGCACGCCTCCCCGGGCCGTATTGATAAAAATTGCCGAAGATTTCATTTGCTTGAATTGCTCCAGCCCGAACATTTCTCGGGTCTCGTCTGTAAGTGCTGTATGCACCGATACCACATCACTCTCCTGCAGCAGCGTTTCGAGACTTACCCGCCGGGCTCCGTAGGCCTTTTCTGCCGCATCGTTGCGGCCGCGGTTGTAATAGAGAATATTCATTCCCCAGGAACGGCTGCAGATTTTGGCCAGCTCAGCGCCAATTCTTCCCAGACCCACGATTCCTAAAGTCTTCCCTGCCAGGTCAAAACCCAAACCCTCGGTAGGTTTGGCTATCCCCCAGGCTCCCTTTTTGATCCTCCTGTGGTGGTACAATGCTCTTCTGGCCACTGTCAGCATGAGCAACAAGGCGGTTTCCGCGGTGGCTTTGTTCAACACATTCGGGGTATTCCCTATGGGTATTCCCATTTTGGTAGCCGCCGCTATGTCCACTCCGTCAAAGCCTACCGAATGTAGTGCCACCACTTTAAGGTGCCGGCACTGGTCAAAGAAGTCAGCGTCCATCCCTGACTGCCCCGCACTTAAAAATGCGTCGTGACCCTTGCAGAATTGTATGGCCTGCCCACGATCCAATATGGGTTTTTCCTTCCAGACCGTGTAGGCTATTCCAGCCTCCTCCAGCATGCGGTAGCCGCGTTCTGGGATGATCTTGTTGATAAATACTTTCATTGCTTAGGTTTTGGGCTGTTTACAGAAACTACTCCATTTGAAATTTTCACTTCCCTATTTCACATATCTGAAATCAAACCTTTTGTCAAAATCCTCCAAAAAGCCGGCAATCAGCCCAATTACATGTTCAATGTCTTTCTTGCTTGCCGTTTCTACAGTGGTATGCATGTACTTGATAGGCAGGGAAATCAAAGCGGATGGTACGCCGCCATTGGAATAGGCAAATGCATCTGTATCGGTACCGGTACTTCTGGACGAAGCCGATCGCTGAAATGGGATTTCTCTCTTCGTGGCACTTGCTATGATCAGGTCCAACAGCTTCTTGTGCACTGCCGCACCGCAGGTAAGCACCGGACCACTGCCTGCGGAATAGTCGCCGCTGGTGATTTTGTTGTACATCGGAGCAGTGGTGTCGTGACACACGTCAGTGATGATGGCCACATTTGGTTTGATTCTGGCCGCTATCATTTCGGCTCCACGCAGTCCGATTTCCTCCTGTACAGCGTTGACGATATAGAGTCCGAAGGGCAGGTTGATTTTATCCTGTTTGATCTTTCTTGCGACTTCTGCAATCATGTAGCCGCCGATACGGTTGTCCAGCGCCCTGCCCGAATAAAACTTATTATTCAGCTCGGTCAGCTCGTCTTTAAAGGTGACCACACAGCCCACATGGATACCCATTTCCAACACCTCTTCTTTGCTGCGGGCTCCCACATCCAGAAAAATATTCTCCATTTTGGGTGATTCTTCCTTGGCTTTGTCCCTGACGTGAATGGCCGGCCAGCCAAATACACCGGGGACGAGCCCTTTATCTGTGTGGATATTTACCCGCATAGAAGGGGCAATCATGTGGTCCGAACCGCCATTTCTGATCACGTAAATGTATCCTTCGGCAGTGATGTAGTTGACAAACCAACTGATCTCATCGGCGTGCGCTTCAATGACTACCTTGAAATCTGCCTCCGGATTGATCACTCCCACCGCCGTACCATAGGCGTCTGTGAAGTAATCGTCGACTAACGGGCGGACATAATCCAGCCAGATCTGCTGGCCGGAAGCCTCAAAACCTGTAGGTGAGGCATTGTTTAAATATTGGTAAAGAAATTTTTCGTTTGTATCCATTTGGTGATTTTTGTTGAACGCATAGCAGCTACCAAAAATTAAAAGGTCGATTGGCTCTGCTGCCTGAATGAAAAGGTAAAAATACAGATTACACGGGGTTAAAAAAACGTATGCCTCACTTTTAAACCGAAAGGTAGCAGAGGACCATGCAGTAATAATCCCTGTTTTTTTTCCCCAATGACCTGCCTTTTCGAATTTAAAACGCTGTCTGTTACACATAAACGATAAACTTTATATATTCGCAAAACTTTTGAAGACCGTGTTTATGAAAAATAAAGCCGCCGTAATCGATATGGGTACCAACACCTTCCATTTGCTCATGGTGGCATTGGGCGAAAAAAGTTTTGATACCCTCTACAAGGAGAAGGTAGCCGTAAAGATCGGCCAGGGAGGCATTAGCCAGAACCTGATTTTGCCTGATGCGCGGAAAAGAGCCCTCCATACCCTGCGCCATTTCAGGGAATTGCTTCAGGGCGAAAAAATAGATCAGATCTATGCCTTCGCCACCAGTGCGGTCCGGAATGCGGAGAATGGCCCAGCCTTTGTCAAAGAGGTCCGGGAGCAAACCGGCATCGCTATTCAGGTCATTGATGGAGAAAGGGAGGCAGAGCTGATCTACAAAGGGATCCGGATGAGCGGATGCCTGGACCAGACCAATGCGTTGATGATGGATATTGGCGGAGGATCTGTAGAATTTATCATCGGAAATGAGGATCAGATCCACTGGAAAGGGAGTTTTGAAATCGGGGGGCAACGTATGCTTGACCTTTTTCACTACCACGATCCCATTTTGCCGGAAGAAATCGACAAGCTCAATCAGTACTTGTTTCAGCACCTGCAGCCCCTGATCAGGGCGATCCGGCAGTTTAATCCCCAGCAACTGGTGGGTGCCTCCGGCACCTTTGACACCCTGACAGACATCTACCTGGCCGGCAATCAGCAGCCCAAATCAAAAAGCAAGCACAAACACCTGCTCCCCATCCAGGCTTTCCGCGAAATCGCTGCCATGCTCACCCACCTGAACAAGGAAAAAAGACTTGCCATACCCGGAATGATCCCCATGCGCGTGGACATGATCGTGGTCGCATCCAGCCTGATCTGTTTTATTCTCAATCATCTGGCTCCCAAAGATCTGCTCTGCTCTACTTATTCTCTAAAAGAGGGCGCATTGGCAGAGATGATAGAAAAGGTTTCTGCAGGTCTTGAACTGACGGTCCAACCCTGGCAATAATCCCTGCCGACATTTCCCAAATTCTTTAACTTTTTGCACTTTTGCACCATTATCCTATCTATTTCGCCTCTTGACATGCAATTTGAATTCACCCAGCTAGAACAATTTACCAAAAAGGTCCTGACAAAAATCGGCTGCCCCGAAACAGATGCTGCCACAGCAGCAAAAGTGCTTTTGGCGGCAGACCTGAGAGGGGTAGATTCCCATGGTGTAGCCCGCCTTTCGGGCTATGTACGCCTGTGGGAAGCCGGTAGGATCAATGTAAAGCCAAAGATCAGGATCACTCACGAGACACCGAGTACGGCCGTAGTAGATGGAGACGCCGGTCTGGGCCTTGTGGTCGCACCCTTTGCGATGCAGGTGGCCATTGACAAAGCAAAAACGGCCGGTACAGGTTGGGTTTCGGTTAAAAATTCCAATCATTATGGCATAGCGGGAATCCATGCCATGGAGGCTTTGAAGCAAGACATGGTCGGCATATCGCTGACCAATGCCAGCCCACTTGTAAGTCCCACCTTTTCCAAAGAAAGGCTTCTGGGCACAAACCCTATTTCGGTAGCGATTCCTGCAGGTAAACAACCTCCTTTTGTATTGGACATGGCCACTACCACGGCGGCCAATGGAAAACTTGAAATCCTGCAGCGCAAGCAGCAAGAGGCACCTTTCGGCTGGATACAGGACAAGGATGGAAAACCCAGTCAGAGTCCCTTCGCGGTGAAGGAAGGCGGGGCTTTGTTGCCATTGGGAGGAGACCGGGAGCATGGTTCACACAAAGGCTATGGACTGGGATCGGTGGTCGATATTTTTTCGGCAGTATTGTCGGGAGCCAATTACGGGCCCTGGGTGCCCCCCTTTGTGGCATTTCTGGAGCCTCATCCCCATCCGGTAGGTGAAGGACTGGGCCATTTTTTTGGTGCCATGCGGGTAGATGCCTTCCGTCCGGCGGAAGAATTTAAAGACCATATGGACAACTGGATCAAAAGGTTCAGGGAAGCAGAACCGGTGACAGGTCAGGAAAAGGTATTGATCCCCGGAGATCCCGAGCGGGAACTGGAAACAGAAAGAAGACAGCATGGTATTCCTTTGCTTGAACCTGTCGTGAACGACCTGAAAGATCTGGGTGAAAGGTTGGGTGTTGATTGGGTGCGAAAATGACCCAAAGTGTGAAATTTAACGTGTTTCTGAAAACCCTGGGACCGGGCATACTCTTTGCCAGCACGGCCATAGGGGTATCCCATCTGGTGCAAAGTACCCGGGCGGGAGCAGAATATGGCTTTGCACTCGTGGGTTTTATCCTGGCGGCCAATCTTTTCAAATGGCCTTTTTTTGAATTTGGATCCCGCTATGCCGCAGCCACAGGGCGGTCTCTGATCGATGGCTACCAAATGATCAGTCCCTGGTATTCCCGGTTGTACCTGCTGATCAACCTGCTTTCCATGTTTTTTGTCAATGCGGCCGTTACCTTTGTGGCAGCCGGATTCCTGCAGAATCTCTTCAATATTGAACTGGCTCCCACGCTCTATTATATTCCCTCTCTGATTCTCCTGATGTTTTCATTTGCCTTTCTGGCACTGGGGAGATACTCGCTACTGGATACCGGGATCAAAATCATCGGTTCATTCATGCTGATCAGTACCTTGCTGGCCTTTTTTATTGCCCTTTTTAAAGGTCCCCAAAAACCGATTGTCTACGAGCCGCTTTCTGCCATGATAGGCCTGGAATCCTTGCCCTTTATTATTGCACTGATGGGTTGGATGCCTTCTGCCATAGACTCCTCCACCTGGAACAGCCTCTGGACCATGGAGAGAAGCCGGCAAAGCGGCTACCTGCCTACCGTGAAGGAATCGGTTTTTGAGTTCAATATGGGTTTCTGGACCTCTGCGCTACTGTCACTCTGCTTTGTGGTATTGGGTGCCTACCTTTTGTACGGCACTGGCAACAGCCTCCCCGACAATAACGTAGGCTTTGCTTCCGGAGTGGTCAACCTGTATGCTGCCCAACTGGGCTCCTGGACCTTTCTGATCATTGCTGCGGCCGGATTTACCATCATGCTGGGCACTTGCATCGGGGTGATGGATGGCTACGCCAGGTCCACCGCAAGGGTGATCGCCGTGATGCAGGGAAAGGCCGAAAAGCCTGCTGCCTACCTCTGGTGGCTGGTTCTGATCACTTTGGGGGGATTTCTGGTCCTCAGCCTTTTTATGCAGGCTTTCAACCAATTGGTAAGCCTGGCCACCACCATCTCCTTTCTGATCGCACCGGTCATTGCCCTGCTAAATTACCGGCTGGTATTCAGCGAGCACTTGTCCAAAGCCGACCAACCCGGGCCGGCCATGCGGCTGCTTTCCCTGGCAGGAATTGGATTTTTAGGCTTGTTTTCTTTGGTGATGCTGTATTATTTGTGGTGGGGGTAAAGAACCCGTTAGTTTAATCCGCACCTTTACCAGGAAAAAATATCCCGCCCCTACAGGGCTCAGACCGTTTGAGTGATTTTATAACGATGGGCTGCACCCATCGCTGGGATATCCCGCCCCTTCAGGGCTTGGTTGAATCGGTAAGCTCTTTGAGATGGGATGCATGTATTTCCAAAGTGCTTAGTGACAACAAAACTTGGTTGAATGGAAAATGAACGAGTACCCAAGCACTGAAAGTGCGAAATACCATAACACAGGGTGTAGCCCTGTGTAAAAATCGATTAAGCCAGTCCAAGCCCTGAAGGGGCGAAATAAACCGATCATAAGATAATACTCAACCAAATAAAAAAGACATGAAACCTATTTACCTCAGGAAAACCAAAAATTTACAAACCCATATCCCCTAATCCCAAACATATCTCTCGTCGTATTCAACATCATATTTTTCAAAAAACGCCCGGTACTCTTCCTGAAATGTCCTTTTGGCATGGTGTGTATGTTGGTTGGAAATGTATTGAATTATGGTGTCGACCTCAGTGGGATTTACCGAAAAGGCACCGTAACCCTTTTGCCAATAAAAGTTTTCCAATCCTGGTCCCTGTGTCTTTACCCATTTAGAAGAATGGGATTTTAAGTCCTCTAGTAATTCCACCAATGCCTTCTTTTTTGATAGCAAGCAAAGAATGTGAACGTGATCGGTGTACCCTCCTATTTTTATTGCGGAACATTCCATGTTATTGCATATCCCTCCAAGATAACGATGGAGTGCATCTTCAACCATATTATTAATCAATGGCATTCGTTTTTTTGTACTAAAAATAATGTGAATATAATTTCTAACGTGAGACTGTCCCATAATGCGTTTATTAGATTCCTACATTAAAGGAAAAATTTATAAACACCTGATACCCTAATCCTTATAAAAATATTTTATTTTTGGTTTAATCGCAAATTTGGTTGTCAATTGCCAATTAATTTTTAACGGGATTGCGAAAAGAGTAAAATATTCCACCCTTTCAGGGCTGGAATTTTGTATAAGCTCTTTGGGATGGAATGTATTTATTTCAAAAGTGTTTCTTGGCTGAATGGAAAACGAAAGAGTACCCAAGCACTGAAAGTGCGCCATATCCATGCACAGGGTGAAGCCCTGTGATATAGAACCGGTAAGCAGATCCCTAGCCCTGCAGGGGCGAAATATATTATTCAATCGTTACGCCCGATTCGAGAAAATATCAAGCCCCTTAGATTATCTGGCCCATTTTGTGATTTCCTATCACACCGCGTTTTTTGTTTTTTTAATTTAAACCTATCTTATTAATCATTTTCAAGTATTTTTAGTTACATTTAATAAGTATTGTTGGATTGGTGAAAACATGCCTTTGTGAATCTGAAGTTGGGACCGCACAAAATTTCACCAGAAAATCGCTGGCTTTTTTAGGGAAATGGATACAAACAAAAATATAATTTCCTTTCATCATAAATTAACCGGATCATGAATTACAGAATTAAGGTGGTGGCTTTTATTGGCGTTGTACTTTTTTTGAGTGCTTCCTGGGACGGGTACGGACAGACTGGTATCCGGGTAGGAATTACTGGTGGGGTTAATGCCGGTCAGCTTAAAAACAGTATTAACCTGACAGATAGGTTATGGAAGTACAATGCAGGGCTTGCATTTGCAAAACCACTTTCTGGAAATTTTTCCCTGGCAAGCGAACTGGTCTACAGCAAACAGGGTAGCAGTATAGACGGGTCCCAATCGAACAAATTACTTACCCATTTTGACTACATCGCGCTTCCTGTCCTGGTTCGTTTCAGACCAGGTGGGAAAAATATTTTCTTTCAGGCAGGTGGCAAGTTTGGGTATCTGCTAAAAGGAGAAAGGTTAAATACCAACAATAGTTCTCCAAATGACATACCGCATCTCCGCCATTGGGATGCAGGAGCTTTAGCGGGTCTGGGATATCGATTGGGAAACTATATTGTATTAGATGTCCGCTATTATAATGGACTGACGCCTTTGATTAAAGATCATTGGATATTGGATGGCGATTTAAATCCAATTTTTTATGGGGCCGACCGATTGGTTCACCGGGTTTGGTCGATGAATCTGACCTATTATCTCTGAGAAGAAAATATTCCGCCCCTACAGGGCTCAGACCGATTTGAGGCATTCTATATCGATGGGCTGCACCCATCGCTGGGATATCCCGCCCCTTCAGGGCTTGGTTGAATGGGTAAACTCTTTGAGATCGGATGCATGTATTTCAAATGCGTTTTGTGCCAGCACTGCTTGATTAAATGGAAAACCAACGAGTACCCAAGCACTGAAAGTGCGAAATACCATAGCACAGGGTGTAGCCCTGTGTAAAAATGGATTAGGCCAGTCCAAGCCCTGAAGGGGCGAAATATGTTCCGCAAGCCCAGACCCCGTATTAGAAAAAAACCCGGTACTGGCCAAATGCCTGCACCGGGTTTTTTTCCTCTATTTTATGGGTTTACAACTCTTTAATTATTAACCAGCACATTCGCGCTGAGATTGTTGTTATTTCCTGCCGGTGGACTGCTGTATCCTCGCGCCACAATGGTATATACACCGCCGGATCGCAGGTTTACATCCGGGATGGACAATACTTCGTCTCCTCCTTCAGCCAGATTGACATTAAAAGACTGTACGCCGCTATCTACTGTAATAAATTCGGAAACATCCTGGTAGGAACTTGCTTCAACCAGGTTGGTCATGTCGTCTTCCATAGATCTGACAATATCTACTTCGGGAGAATCAGGAGACAGGTGAGCAAAACGCACAGCGGACTCCCCGGGAGAGATAGCAACTTCCTCATCCTCTAACAGCAGCGCCTGAATATCCTCGTACTCATTGACATAAAATATCGAATAGGCCGCTCCGGTCTCGAAGGTGAAAGTCGTATCAATCACCACATTAGATGCATTAACAGGACGCACACGCATGGTTCTTTCTCCAGCGAAAAAGTTGAGGTAATTTGTATAATCTGCATACCTCAATGGATAGTAATTGATGCGACCATTTTCCATGAGTATATCCAGTGATGGGGCGTTGGGTGATGCATGGTATAACCCTACATAGGAAATATCCGGCAGGGGCACCACATCGTCGTCATCAACTTCACATCCTGAAATCACACCGGCCATTACTACGAGCAACACAACAGGAATCAATTTTATTTCTTCCAGTTTATTGATCTTTTTTCTTGAAACATTGAACATACTTCTACTTCTTTTACTATTCCACATTCATTTAATGTTCATAGCAAAAGGCCACAATGCCCATGCCAGCCAACCGTTTGAGAAAACTATATCGGGCAAGTAGAAATCAGGAGTCGAAAAAGATGAAATTTTCGCCCCGTCCGTTTTGCCTGGTATGACAAAAATGTGGATCAGGTGGTATAGACAATCTGAAAGAGGTGATATTTGGTTGGTGACCACCTACCGCAACACCTGATCGAAAGCTACATCCTGGCCCGCCAGCACGAATACTTTCGTGGGCAAGGCATTGGTTTTGTCCTTTAAGGAGAGGTAATACTCTTCAAAAGCGGCTTCTCCCTCCGGTACCGCCAGCCCCATCAGCACCAGATCGCTTCTTTTTGACTCTACCGCCATGATATCCCAAAAATTTCTGCCTTCGGCCACCAGAATCTGGTAACCAAACCCTGTGCGCATGCCTGCAAAAATATGCTCCAGATTTTCCCTGGCGCCGGTGTAGGCTTCCTGCGTGGGTACCACCATTTTCACATTTACCTTCGCCTGCTGCCACTCCCTGCTGTTTTTGAGCAGATAGGCAAGTATGATCATCAGGCTTCCGTTTTTCTTCAAACCTCCCCACCAGATGTCGATGTGCTGCTTTTTCCTGAAGCCCCTGTTTTCATCATCCTGTACGATTAGGACATTTTTCTTCGATTTGTAAAAATGCCGGATCATTTCTGAGTATGGATGCAAATGTTCCTTTTCTCTGGTATCGCCGAGCAAAATGGTGTTGGGAACCAATTGCCCCAAGCCGTACGCGCTCACCAATTGAATACCTCCGGTAAAGGGATCTGGGGCGCGGATCACCCTCACCAGAGCCTGAATATTTTTATTGCCCAGAAAATCCATGATTTGTGATTCGTACCCTTTTACCTTCTCCTGAGGAACGTTTTTTTCTGAAACAATGGTGCTCACTGTAAACAGCGCATTCCCATTGGTGATATCATCTGCCAGTTCTATCAATCGCCAGCGTTTTACCGGCGAGCCTGACAATACCAGGATATTGGGCCGCCAGCTTTTGGCATCCCCTTCCTTTTCCAGCCGCAGGATGGCATAACGGATAATAGAAGACAAAACTCCTCTACCCAATCCACCCCAGGTGGCGGTAATTTTTCTTCTTTTTAACCAGATAAAAATAATGGCAATAACCAGAAATGCGGCTATAGTAGCCAGGGGGTTGATCAGAAACATCACTCCCGCGCAACCCAGGGCCCCTAATAGTGAAAAAAGCCAATGCACCTTGAATTTTGGACGGAATGACGGGGATTTCAGCAAGCGCTCAACTCCCGCGGTAATGTTTAACACCGCATAAGTAGTCAGGAAAAACATGGTGAGTACAGGTGCAATCAGATTAAGGTCTCCAAAGTAAACCGTTACCAGGGTCAGGGCAATGGTAAACAAGGTAGCTGCCTTTGGGATTTTCTCCTTTCCGGTCACTTTACTGAAAAAACCAGCCCATTTCGGCAGGATCTTATCATTTGCCAATGCCTGAAGCACCCTTGGGGCACCAAGCAGGCTGCCCGTTGCGCTGGATAAAGTGGCTCCCCATATGCCCAGCAAAATGGCTCCACCCCATATCGCAATACGCTGCATGATCAGGGGATCCTCCACCAGCGTTGCTGCATCTGCCCTGCCTGCCAAAATTATAGGCAGAAGCATGTAGATCACATATCCCACGCCTACTGCCATAAAGGTCCCCTTGGGAATGGACCTGGCCGGATCCTTCAAATCTCCGGACATGTTCACGCCCGTCATGATGCCTGTGACCGCAGGAAAGAAAATCGCAAACACCTGCCAGAAGCTTACAGACTGAGCGGCAGGCACACCCCAAAGTTCGATCTGAGACTCTTCCAGCGGACTTCCCAGCACCAGGGATACCAAAGACAGCCCTATCAAAACCATGATAACGTATTGGGCCTTTATCGTAGCCTGAGTGGAAAATAAAGCCAGCGCACCCAATACCAGGGTGGTAGTGATGCTGATCCAGCGAACCTCCAGAGCAGGGAACACGGCCGATAAACTTTCAGAAAACCCTATGATGTACAGCGAAACGGATAGGGCCTGGGCCAGATAAAGCGGGATACCCACTGCTCCGCCGATTTCGGCACCCAGAGAACGGCTGATCAGGAAATAGGCTCCTCCCCCTTTCACAGGGGCATTGGTAGCAATGGCAGATATGGACAAGGAAGTCAGAAAAGTGATTGCAGTAGACAGCGTCACGATGAGCAAGGTGCCAATGAGTCCCACATTTCCCACTACCCAACCAAACCGCAGGTACATGATTACCCCCAGAATGGTCAGCAGGGAAGGCGTAAATACCCCTCCAAACGTCCCCAATTTGTGACTCGCTTTTCCCTTGGTGCTATTTTCCGGCATATACCTTATTTTGAAAGGCCAAAAAAGAGAAAAAATACGCCATTTCCCAAATAGAAAAAATTCATTCCCTGCGGCTATGTTCCCTATTCCTGAATCAAGGTGCCTGAACCAGACATTTTTATTTGCTCCATCCGGGGACTGCCCTGGTAGACGATGTTTCCGGAACCGGATGCGTCTACGGTCAGGTCCAGCACGTTACCCAGGGCGGTATTGCCCGATCCGGATTTCCTGACGACCACTGCTTCTGCCTGTACGTTCCCGGCCAAAAAATCGCCTGAACCGGATTGATGGATGTTGACCTGTTGCACAGCTCCTTCATGGATACTTAGTACTCCTGAACCGGATTGGCGGACATTCAAGCCCCGGGAAACCAGCGCAGGAATATCCAAATTTCCCGAGCCGGAAAGTTCAATATTGACATCATTGTCCGTCTCCAGTCCATCAAGCAAAAGGATGTCACCAGACCCTCTATTACTGATTCCCTGCAGCTCGGTGTACACCACAGTCAATTCCAGATCAGGCTTCCTGAACCTTCCCTTATCCAGCCGGATTTCAAGCACCTCATTCTCTACAGTAGTCAGCACCTTTTCCAGGTCAATATTTGATGCCCTGAGGGTAACGGACGGCTGTACGCCTTGCTTCATGGTCAGGTGCCAACTGCCTGAAGTTTTTACCTGATTAAATGAACTGAGTTTTCTGGTTTCCTGCTGTTGGGCTGCAAGGAGAATAGGAAAAATCAACGCGAGAAACAGTACTGTCGGTAGCAGAGATTTCATGGCAAGCCTTGTTTGATGTTTCTAAAGTTACAAAATTTATTCAAAAAAGACCATCAAATAGGCAGCAAACTGCTTCTGCTGGCTGGTGGTAATGCCTTTTCCATAAGTAGGCTCATTGTCCCAGCCACTTTCCTCGCCAATGTTCCAGGTAACGGCATTCAGGTAGCCAAATCTTGCTGCCATCTCGCGGTAAAACACTTTTCTGGACCTGGCAAAATCCCCGCCTTCCTTGTGCTCAAAATAGGATTGATTCTCCTGTTCGGAGAGGACCAGTTGGGGCATCAGACCGACTTTCATCATGTGATCAAAAACGAATTGCCATTGATCCAGTTTGGAGACATCATATTGGTAATAATCGTCAGGACCTGTCCAGGGGAAAGCCTGCTTGCCATCTCCATAGGCATTCATCAGCATAAAATAATGGGTATTGATGCTCTGGCTTTTCAGGTAGTTGATTACTCCGATAATCCCCTTTCCCTTATTTTCCTGCCAGAGTGGATCGCCGCTTTTCCAGTCCGTCACATGTGTGGCATAAGACCTGTCAGAGCCTGTTCCATCAAATTCCCCATATTCCAAAAACACCTCCGGGGAATTGGCTCCCATCTTCAAAAAATAGCTTTCGTCGGTAAATTGTAAGAAGTGCTTCCCTACGTATTGGAGTTTGCCTTTGCTCAAAAATCCCGGTGCTGAGGTATCAGGAGGCAGAATCTCAAAACTGCCGGTATCACCATGAAAAGCTGATCCCTGTGACCAATCAGGGTCCTGACTGATGGCCACCTGATCCCCTTGGATAAACCTGGCTTCAAAGGTCCATTCACCCGGGACAAGTGGTAATAAGTGGGCCCGCCAAATATTTCCTGCTGAAGCTCCACTCTGCCCCGCAATTCCATCCCCGGCAAAGTAGCCGGGAATACGTATTTTCTGTCCATCTGGACTGGTAAAAACCACCTGCAGCCTGCAATCCAAAAATGTTCTTTCTTCTTCCGCAGCATGGGGACCTTCCCAGGAAAACGTCAGTTTTTGGTAAGCCTTAAAATTACCCGCAATATCCGCTTTTTGGGCAAAGACCAGGACCAGGCTGAAAGAATAGAGAAGTAAAGTAGCTAGAAATCTCATGAATAGCGTCGTTTAAACTTAAAGATAGGCAAATAGAAAATAAAAATCAGGAGAACGGCTATTTCGATACTCCTTAGATGCATTATTCGGACATAGAACATCTATACTTCCAGGATTTACCTGTTGATTGATTGGTTTCTGATGGATATTTATTAAATTCATTCATTCATCTAATCAATTAACAATAAAAACTATGGAAACGTATTTAGGAAAATTTGCACCACAGTTGTATGCCATTTTGAGGATTGTAGCAGGATTTTGCTTTGCCATGCACGGATCACAAAAATTGATCGGATGGCCGGGAGGTGATGAACCGAAAGAATTGTTCTCCATGATGGGATTTGCCGGCATCGTAGAACTTGTGGGCGGTATTCTTATCATGATTGGGCTTTTGGGAAGCATTGCTGCCTTTATTTCGAGTGGCCAGATGGCTGTAGCCTTTTTTATGGCCCATGTGCCCCAGGGTTGGAATCCGCTGTTGAATGGAGGTGAAAAAGCCTTGATCTATTGTTTCCTTTTCCTTTTTATTGCCGCTAGCGGATCCGGCATTTGGAGTGTGGATGGCAATAAGAAATCCCCGGCTCCGGTATAGCAACCGGGCTAGAGAATGCTCCCGCGGAAAAGAAGGCTCATTCTCAGAGGCCAGCATGTAGCGAGAGTAAAAACTTTGCTGAACAGTCCGGATAGTCGTACCATCCAAAAATATGGATTCAGGGATTATCCGGGCTTTTTCAAATTTCGGAAAGATTATGATCAAAATTTAATCCTTCATTGGGGGATATCGACCAAATTCCCTACCTTATATCCCGATGGATAAAGTAGTGGCATCCCCTATAACACCGACCCACACAAAACCTTTAAAAATTAACCAAAAACCCAAACAACATGTGTAAAAACCACGGCGTAGCCTACGTCAAACCCGGAAAAGTAGAAGTCAGAGAAATTGACTATCCCAAGCTGGCTTTAGGTGACAGAAAATGTCACCATGGGGTCATTCTTAAAATCGTCTCCACCAACATTTGTGGCAGCGACCAGCACATGGTGCGAGGCCGAACAACCGCACCGGAAGGACTTATCCTTGGCCATGAAATCACTGGTCTGGTGATTGAGGCCGGTAGGGATGTTGAATTTATCAAAGAGGGTGATTTGGTTTCTGTCCCTTTTAACATTGCCTGCGGACGCTGCCGCAATTGCAAGGAAGGCAAAACCGGCATCTGCCTCAATGTAAACCCTGCCAGACCTGGAGCTGCTTACGGCTATGTGGACATGGGTGGCTGGGTAGGCGGACAGTCCGAATACGTAATGGTCCCCTATGCAGATTTCAATTTGTTGAAATTTCCGGATAAAGATCAGGCCATGGAAAAAATCCGGGACCTGACCCTGCTATCTGATATTTTTCCTACAGGCTATCATGGAGCAGTGACCGCCGGCGTAGGTCCTGGAAGCATTGTGTATGTGGCCGGTGCCGGTCCTGTAGGGCTGGCATGTGCAGCATCTTGCCACCTATTGGGTGCCGCAGTAGTAATCGTGGGAGACATGATCCCTGAGCGACTGGCCCAAGCCCGCAGCTTTGGCTGCGAAACCATCGACCTGAGAAACAAAACCCCGCTGGCCGATGCTATCGCTGAAATCGTGGGTGTACCTGAGGTAGACTGTGCAGTGGATTGTGTCGGATTTGAAGCCAGAGGCCATGGTGCGGATGCCGACAAGGAAGCTCCCGCCACCGTACTCAATTCGGTAATGGATGTGACCCGGGCCGGAGGAGGCATTGGAATTCCAGGTCTGTACGTCACGGGAGATCCGGGAGCGGTAGATGAAGCCGCAAAGAAAGGCAGCCTGAGCATAAGATTAGGTCTGGGATGGGCCAAAAGCCACAGCTTTCATACCGGCCAATGCCCTGTAATGAGGTACCACCGCCAGTTGATGAATGCAATCCTGTATGACAAAGTGCAGATCGCAAAAGCTGTCAACGTACAAATCATTTCCCTGAAAGAATCGGTACAGGGATATAAGGATTTTGACGGGGGTGCGGCCAAGAAATTTGTGATTGACCCACATGGCTTGATCCCCAATTGATCGGATCCCCTACCGGGCTGATCTGGCCTGGCAGGTATTTTTACCTGTAGGAAAACAACAAAACCCGGGTCGGGCGCTTTTAGCCGGTCCGGGTTTTTTCAAACTCCCGTGAGGGCCTACCTCCAGCCTAACGCCCGCAAAAGGCAACCAAATGCATGTATTTAGACTCGAAAAACAACTCAAAAGAGGTATGAACTCCCGATTACTCCTCAGCAGCCTCATGCTAGGCATCCTCACTTTTTTTGGTTGTGAAAGCCGGGAGGCAAAAAATGAAAAACCCAATGTCCTTTTCATTGCCGTAGACGATTTGCGTCCGGAATTGGGTTGCTATGGTGTGGATTACGTGCATACCCCAAACATCGACAAATTAGCGTCGGAAGGGAGGATATTTTTCAATCACTTTGTCCATGCGGCAGCCTGCGGGCCATCCCGGTCCACCTTGCTTTCCGGAACGCGGACCACCGACTGGGACATATTCAAAACCATCCGGGAATCGGGATCCAAACCGACAGGCATTTTTTCGCTTCCCCAACTTTTCAAAGAAAACGGGTACCGTACCGTTGGTATCGGTAAGATATCCCACCAACCTGGGGGCGTGATGGATTCTTTGCAAACCCAACACGAGGTCCCCTTTAGCTGGGATGTATCCTTTGCTCCTGTAGGAGAATGGAGGGAACCCTGGAGTGCCTTTTTCTCCTATGCGGGCGGAAAGGCCCGCACGAGCTATTATGGCCGGCCAACCAACCGCAGCCTGCCCCCCTTCGAAGCAGCAGAAGTAGACGACGAGGGATATGCGGATGGTCACAATGCAGCAGCAGCCATCCGGCAATTGCGGCAACTCAGGGATTCCACATTTTTTCTGGCCGTAGGATTCTACAAACCCCACCTCCCCTTCAATGCGCCCAGGCGCTATTGGGACCTATACGATCCTGAAAGTATTCCCGCTTCAGATTACCAACAAATGCCGGAAAATGTCAGCTCCGATCTGAGCTTGCACTACGGTCGGGATAGCTATGAACCTCGGGGAACCTACACCTGGCCGGGCGATACCCTGGGCTGGGAGATCACACCGGAAAGAGAGAAAATCCTCAAACACGGCTACCTGGCAGCAGTTAGCTATGTTGATGCGCAGATTGGTAAAGTCCTTGATGAATTGACAAGGCTGGGGCTGGATGAAAACACCATTGTGGTCTTGTGGGGAGATCATGGCTGGCACCTGGGCGATTATGGTATTTGGGGCAAGCACACCAATTTCGATATTGCCCTCAATAGCCCGCTCATTGTCAGACAACCGGGAATGACACAACCTGGTGTAGCAGCCCATGGGCTGGTGGAGACCGTAGACATTTTCCCCACACTTGCCGACTTATGCCGGATTCCTGCCCCTATGCAACTGGAGGGAAAGAGTTTCAAATCCGCTATGGAAAACCCGGAAGCTCCGCTAAAGGATTACGTGCTTGGAGAGCGAGATGCCTGGGGAGTGCTTGGGAAAACGGTACGAACCCGGGATTACCGATTGATGGTATGGATCGACAAATCGAGCGGCGACACCCTGGAAATCAACCTGTTTGATAACCGGGAGCAACCCCTTCCCCATCAAAATATCCGGGAAGACCAACCCCAACTTGTCACTGACCTGAAGAAAAAACTGGAGGCCATAGAGCAGGAAAGAACCGACTTTTTCTCTGTGCTATAAACGAGTCGGAATTCAATCCAATAGGGAAGGGTCACCCAATTTCCCCATAAAAAGAATGGCACCGCTGTGCTTTTCCTGAATAAAGAAGACAAATGGCTTATTCAGTTTATATGCTGAGTAAGATGGGAGACTTGTTTCTCTGATTTCTACTATGGTAGCCGCTGCTGCTTCGCTTCCTTTTTCATCTACTTCAATCAATGCCTCGTGGATTACCCGACTTATTTTTAACGGTGCTGTAGTATTGGCAAACAAACGGGTAAAATTTCCCGGATGATTTTGAAATGGAAGTGTAAGGCCCATGTTTATCAAATCCTCTTTCATATCCTCCATTTTATAGCGCATTTTGAATTTCGGCATGTGCAGTAGCAAATCCTTTTCCCTCGCATCTTCCCGGTACTGCTCCAACACCTCCAGGTCCAGCCCTTCCAGCTTTTTCTGCAATCCTTCATCCGCAGTCAATATCCCCAGGCTGTACTGCCCGGTACTGTATGGGATCTCCAGGTAGTCCAAACCACTTTCCGAATGAAATTTGAGGGTAGTGGGCTCCGCCAACTGCATCATATCGACCTGAACCTCTGCTCCCCCGGATGTGGTGAAGGGAGCCTTTTTCGTCAGTTTCTCATCAAACCGGTATTTCCAATCCGCCTTGAAGTAGATGGCATTGACCAGGTACATGGCTGCATTGGGCGGAATGGCATCCAACATGTCTTTGATCAGGCCTTCCGTGTTTTGTTCAATCCAATTGTTGATCACATCTACAGATTGGGGATTGCCCATGTCCAGTCCGGCCACTTCGGCACCGAAGCTGTTACTTACGGTTTCTTCAAAATCCGGATTAACTTCCCATTCCTGCTTGTGCCAGATGGCATTGGCAATGGACAGCCTGACTTTGGGATCCAGCTCCAGTAAAAATTCGGTCAGGGATTTTGCCGCCTCATTAGCCTGCGTTACGCCCATCCCCTCATACCGCAACACCTGAATAAATTCTTCCAGAACCTCACCCTCATTGCCATTCATGGTCATGGACAGCGCCTGATGGATGCTGTAGGGACTATAAAACTGATTGGGATCATCCTTTTCCTGAAGCTGATGAAACAGGTCCATGGCGAACCGGGAACTGGATTGGACCATTTCCTGCTCAGGGGCTTTTAATGCCCTCAGGTTAGGCATCAGCGGTTCATCTCCACTACCACCCCAATCACAGGAAGAAAGAAAAAGTAACGAAAAAATGACATACGTCAGATTGAATTGCGTTTTCATCGCTGTTTCGATTTGGTTTCACTGCCCCTACGTAAAATTTACCCGTTCTGCTACAGTGATGGCTGCCATTATTGAAAATTGACATTTATATAGATCCCGAAATCGTTTTGAGCCATAACATATAAACCAAATAGACAGTGGTCAGATTTCCGGAGTGAACCTGCCTCTTAATTTTTTCGTAAAAGCATTTGTATTTCCACTACAAAGCATTCCAATCCGACACGCCATGAAAAACCGGCTACTTATCCTTTCGATGATGGTCGTCTGCTTTACAGCTACGCAAAGCCATGCCCAGCGCCTGCTCGGCTCGGTCCAATTCAAATCGGGCATTCCAGCCGGGGACTTTCGGCAGGCCTCCGGAATAAGCGTTGTTTCAGAATTAAGTGCCGGCGCATTGTATGGCATCAAGGGCAGCCCGGTATTTATTGGCGCAGACCTGGGCTATGGGCGTTATGGCACAGCGGTGACCAGAAGAAGGGATATTTTCCCTGGAGTCAACCAAGGCTTCCGGATCAGAAGAAACAACAATTATGTCAACCTCATGGGAGTAGTCAGGCTAATGCCCGATTTTAACTCGAGATTCCGACCCTTCCTGGAAGGGCAGATTGGCGGAATCCATACTTTTACCCGGTCTCGCATCCGGGAAAACAGGTTGGCCGATCCCATTGCCTCCGGCACGGAGCACTACGATTGGGCCCTGATGCTGCAGGCAGGTGCCGGAATAATGTTTGCTGTCAATTCCGGCAGGGATACTTTTGTGGAGTTAAAGGTAAACTATGTGAACTCTGGAGAATTAAATTACCTGACCAGAGACAGTGCTACCTACAATGAGCAGGGAGAACTGATGCTGGATCCAGCAAAGTCAGGGTTCAATATGATACAGCCGTCGGTGGGAGTGAAATATTTGTTTTAGTTGTATCCTTGACTTGGGTATCCGGGTGAAAAGGTTAAGGGTTAATTCGCTGCTAACCAATAATATAATTCAAACCTGCATTTGGGAAATTGGGCTGGTATTAAGTCGAAACCTGGTTGTTAAGGGTTAATTGTTTAACTGTTTAGATTCGAATTATTTCATCCCCCTTTTTCAATCTTCTCCGCTCGCTCCGCCGAATTTGCAATTCCCTGGGACAGATAAAGGGGGATTTGCAATCCCCTGTCGTAGAGGCACCATGGCCCGGCAATAGAAATGCAAAATGCCAAGCCCTTAATTTATTTCATTCTTCTCCATTTTCAAACCTGACCACGAGGTACCTGAAAACACCTTCATCATAATCCGGATGAAAAAGGTTGTTGCGAGAAAGGTATAATCCTTCCTTACCTACAAAGAAATTGTATTCCGCATACACTTCGTAAGGACCAAAGGTATGCTCACCCATTACATTTAGGTCCTTATCCAAAAGCAGGATGCCGGTGTAGGGTCGGTAGTAATTAAGGCTATTGAGATCCTCATCAGATGCATCGGGATCATATTCCACCGCAGGCAAAGTAAGCCGATAAAAGACATCTCTGTATGGATCATAAATCAAAGAACCATACTTATCATACTTGAGCCTGCCTTCAAATGCCTCTCTTCTGTTGGCTGCCAGCTAGTTTACAATATGAAATTTATTGACGTTTTCTGAACGTACTTCCTTCCTGTATGTGGTACTACCAGTCTGGGTATCAAAAACCTGAATTTCATGATCATGAAGAGGTGCTATATAAATCTTATCCTTCCTTCTGGCCCAGGAGTAGCCGCTTATTTTTTTTCCCTGATCCCAATAATTTTCTTTGTAAAAAACATCATACCATTCCACTGTATCTTTTTCAAAATCATAACTGTAAATCAATTGCTGCTGCTGGATGTCCTCCTTATCCATGTCATGGTGTTTCATGAACAAAGGTTGTGGGCCATACAACTTATTCCCTATTTGAAATAGTGGGTTTTGATTGGATACGCCCAAATAAGTAATAGGAAAGCGTTTATTTTGGATAGACCTTTTTAATTTGACCTCTCCTTTAAAATCCAGCAAAACAATACCGGGCGGCATGTTATTGACCAGCCAAATGGAATCTTTGGCAGTCAGTACCCCACCGGAAAACGGTTTCACACTATTCGGGCCATCCAAATACAAGGGGACTTCCTGAACCAACTCACCGGAGGGATAGGCATAAAACTGGTATTTACTATCAAAATAATTGTAAAAAAACAACTGGGAAACAGAATCCGTCTCCAGCAACGCTATGGTACTGGGATTAATAGGAACCAAACTATCAGTTTCAAAAGTAATTTCATCGATGACCTTTAAATCCCAATCATTCTGCTTCAAACCTGTATTACATGCAAAAAGCGTGATAAAGCTGATTAGGATGAAATCATTAAAAAAGCACCGCATAAAGCATTACATTTGAAATCGGATAAAACTAAACAAATATTAATTGATATCCTATTTTTACCTACCACCTGGCCAGGCAGTTTTCCCTACCCGAAGGCTATTTTTATAAGTAAAGTATTAATACTGTAATCGGGTTACATGCATCACCCGATCCCCTTGTAGTCCAATACCGCCACATTCTATTTGCATTTTTAAAGATTTATTAGAAGATTATAGAAAATTTTCTATCAAATACCCTGATAACCCATGCAGAGAAGACAGTTTATGAAACTGGGAGCTATTGGCTCCGTGGCAGCCTTTTCCGGATTACCGCTTATATCCCATGCCCGCTCCGATTTAAAAATTAAAAAGATCCGCTACTACGCCGCCCCAGGCTACAACAAACCCCTTTTTAATCAGGCCAGAGGCATCGTGGAAGTGGAGACCGACGCTGGTCTGATAGGTATTGGAGAAGGGGGCACCCCGGACGTGGTCCGGCAATGCGCGGAAATGCTGATTGGAGAAGATCCTTTCCGTATCGAACACCTCTGGCAATATCTGTATCGGGGCATGTTTTATCCGCCTGGACGGGAAAAGCTTCATGGACTAGGCGCTATCGAAATGGCCCTCTGGGACCTGAAAGGAAAGGCCCTGGATGTACCTGTATATGACTTATTGGGCGGCAAAACGCGAAATTATGTGGAATGTTATGCCACGGGTTTCCGAAGATCCAATGCCAGCACCATGGAAGGACGGGCGCAGGACTGTCTGGAAGCAGGCCTGCGCTGCTACCGCATTGGTCCTACAGGGGGGAACGGTGAGCTGCCCTTTGATTTTTACGAGCACAGCAAAAAAACCATCGCCCTTTGTACGCAACTCGACAAGGCAGTAGAGGGAAACGGAAACTGGGCTGTGGACCTGCATACCCGGTTTGACACCCCGGAGGCCATCAAGATTTGTGATGCTCTGGAGGAACTGGAGCCCTATTTTGTAGAAGACATCATCCGCTCTGAAAATCCGGATGTTTACCAGACCATCAGAAATATGACAAAAGTGCCCATCGCCGTTGGAGAGCAATTTGGCGACCGCTGGGATACCAATATGCTGATGGAAAAGCACCTGATCGACTATAGCCGGGTAACCCTGCCCAACACGGGGGGCATTACCGAATTAAAAAAAATCATCGCCATTGGAGAGACCCACTATGTGGGCATCATCCCCCACTTTACCGGCCCCCTTTCCACCGCTGCCCTGGTACATGTCCTGGGCTCCTCGAGTCCTACCCGCTGTATGATCGAACTAGCCGGCGGGGAGCCGGAAAAACCGGCTTACTTTAATGAAGACTTTATCGATTTCAGGGAGGGCAAAGTCCACCTCAATGACCGCCCGGGATTAGGGGTTGTATTTGATCGGGACAAAGCGGACTTCCTGTTTGAAGTCACCAAAAACACCGAATTTACCCATCCTTATTTGAAAAGTCCGGATGGGGCCATTCATAACTGGTAAACCTGAAAGTACCTAACCCTTACGTCAGAAATACACAGGCCCATGAAATCTCAATCCAAGAAAAACACCAACGCACATTCCGGTTCTGTATCCCGGAGAACAGCCATACAGTCGGTACTGGGTCTGACCGGTACGGGTTTGCTCTTACCTCTATCTTCTTATGCCCGGCAACCTGGCCCTCAAACACTTCGAAAAAACGAGGTACGGATCACCAGATTGGAAACCTTTCTGGTGAAGCCAAGGTGGATATTTCTGAAAATCCATACCGATGCCGGGGTCACCGGTCTGGGAGAGCCATTGCTGGAAGGACGGGCATTGACCATTCAGACCGCCATTAAGGAGATTGAACCTTACCTGATCGGGAAAGACCCCCGGCAGGTGGTGCACCACTGGCAGGCCATTTACCGGCATGCCTTTTACCGGGGCGGGCCTATTCTCACATCAGCTCTCAGCGGCATAGACCAGGCCCTCTGGGATATCAAGGGGAAGTTGCTGGGGGTACCGGTCTATGAACTCTTCGGTGGTCCTACCAGGGACCGGGTGAGGATCTACGGACGGGCCAGCAATGCTGAGGACATGAAAAAAAGAAAAGCCGAAGGCTATACGGTAATCAAAACCGGAGTAGCCAAAAAGGAACCTGCCCGAATCGTGGAAAACCCGGCCTTTGTCAAATATGCAGCCGACAACTTTGCTTCCCTCAGGGAGGCGGGAGGACCGGAAATGGATATCGGAATTGATTTTCATGGAGCCATATCTCCTCAGACAGCAAAGCTGCTGATTAAGGAATTGGAACCCTATCAACCCATGTTTGTCGAAGAGCCCTGCCAGGCCCAGAATGTGGATGTGATGGTAGATATCGCCAGAGGCACCCATCTGCCCATCGCCACCGGTGAAAGGATCTTTACCAAATGGGGTTTTCGGGAACTGCTGGAAAAGGGGGCAGCCAGTATTCTGCAGCCAGACCTTTGCCATGCCGGCGGGCTCACAGAAGGCCGGCTGATTGCCGGCATGGCAGAAGCTTACTACGCCGCCATCGCCCCGCACAACCCCATGGGTCCTATTTCACTGGCCTGTGGCCTGCACCTGGCCGCCAGCATCCCGAATTTCCTGGTGCAGGAACAGGTTTCACTCGGAGAGGGCTACTTGAAAAACCCCTTTCTACTGCAATCCGATGGCACATTATTGATCCCGAAGGGTCCGGGATTGGGTATTGAGCTGGATGAAGAGGCCATGCAGGACAAAATCGGCCATGACTGGACCAACCCGGAAAGCTATGATCCCCGTGACGGATCGGTAGTGGACTGGTAAGCCTGGACGCTGTAAATAAACTTTAAATCAAAACCTTAAACACATTCATGCATACAAAGAACAATAACTCGAGAAGAAGACTATTGAAAGGACTTGGCCTGGGAGCGATGACAGGTTTTATGGGGCTTTACCCAGGTGCAGACTCAATGGCCAGAAATGAAAAAGAAAAACCTGCCTACCTGAATGGCCTTCCTCCATTAAAAATCACCAATGTAAAAGCCATTGGTACTGCTCCGAGCGGGTCCAACCTGATCGTAGTCAAGGTGGAAACCTCAGAACCTGGCCTTTATGGACTGGGCTGTGCTACCTTTACCCAGCGGGCATTTGCCGTGATCACCGCCATAGAAAAGTACCTGCAGGACTTCTGCGTGGGCAAGGATGTGGACAATATCGAAGACATGTGGCAATCAGCCTTTGTCAGTTCTTACTGGCGAAACGGACCTGTACTGAACAATGCGATCAGCGGTCTGGACCAGGCACTCTGGGACATCAAAGGCAAACGCGCCAACATGCCCGTGTACCAGCTTTTGGGCGGGAAATGCCGCTTTGCCGTCCCCTGCTATACCCATGCCAGTGGCAATACGCCTGAAGCTGCGGCCGACCAGGTATCCGGCTACATGGAGGAAGGCTACCGCTACGTACGCATTCAGCAGGGAGGCTATGGCGGTACTGCCCTGACCGGCGAGCCCGACTTCAAAAAACAGAACTATGGGCGGGAAAGTGACCAGTACATGGATCAGGGCAAATATATCCGGGATGTTCCTAAGCTATTTGAGACTGTTCGCCGGCAATGTGGGGAAGAGGTGGAGTTGCTGCACGACATTCACGAACGGCTGGAGCCGATGGATGCCATCCGTGTGGTAAAGAGCACCGAGCCTTACCATCCCTTTTTTATTGAAGATCCGTTTTCTCCCGAGCAGATGGAGTGGTTTCAGGCATTACGCGAGGCTACTACCGTACCGCTGGCTATGGGCGAACTCTTCAATAATATCAATGAATTCAAGGAGCCAATCACCAACCGGATGTTTGATTACATCCGTATCCACATCTCCCAAATCGGCGGCATCAGCCCGGCCATGAAGGTAGCCCGTCTGGGGGAATTTTACGGGGTCAAAACTGCCTGGCACGGCCCGGGAGATGTATCCCCTGTAGGTCATGCCGCCAATGCGCATATAGACCTGGCTGTATGGAATTTCGGCATACAGGAAGCGGCCCGGATATCAGACCTTTCACGGGAGATATTCCCCGGTTCCCCGGTGATGAAAGATGGTTACATGTGGGTGAATGAGGCACCGGGTCTGGGAGTGGATATCAACGAAGACCTGGCCAAAAAACACCCCATGCATACGCGTTCCAACTGGACGGTGAGGAAGTTTGACGGTACGATCATCCGGCCTTAGGGGAGATTGAGGGAGGGATTGAAGGAGATTGAGGGAGATTGAAGGGAGATTGAAAGAGATTGAGAGAGATTGAAGGAGATTGAAGGAGATTGAGGGAGGTCATTTTTTACCTTTGTCAATCTTTATCAACTATAATCAATCTCACATCCATATAGCTCAAATCCGCCAAGATGGAAAACAACAACTGGATCAACTACAAAGTCGAAATCAGGGAGCGGCTTAGGCGGTTTGCGCTGGATATATTGGAGCTATCAGAGAAATTCCCAAAAACCACGCGGGCAAATGTGGTCAATTATCAACTGACAAAATCCGGGACATCGATGTATGCCAATTACCGGGCGGCAATGAGAGCAAGGTCTAAAGCAGAATTTTTCAGTAAACTAAGCATTGTCATCGAGGAAACGGATGAAACGGAAATGTGGCTTGATCTGGTGATTAGTTCGAAAATTATTTCTTCCGAAAAGCCGCGAGAACTTCATAAGGAATGCCTTGAGCTGTTAAAAATTCTTTCACATATGCGTAAACGGGTGTCTTCAAAGTGAGGAGATTGAGGGGGGATTGACCTTCAGCAAGCTCAGGTATCAGGGTGAAGGAGATTGAGAGGGGATTGAAACAGATTGAGGGGAGATTGATGGAGATTGAAGGGAGATTGAGGGAGGTTGAGGGAGGTTGAGGAAGAGTATTTTAATCTAATTCAACCTTATTCAATCTTGATCAAAATCCACTACTAGGTTAGTAAACCTACAAAAGCGTAACTAATCAACATATTTAACTTAAATACAAAAAAATGAAATTAGGTGTTTTTTCGCTTAGCCTAAGTGTCAGGGACATCCAGGCTTCCAAACAATTTTATGAATCGCTGGGATTTACGGTATTTGCAGGGAGTATCGAAAAAAAATACCTCATCATGAAAAATGGGGACAGCCTGATCGGCTTGTTTGAAGGGATGTTTGAAAACAATATCCTCACCTTCAATCCAGGATGGGATGCTGAGGCGAAGCCATTGGAAGAATTTGACGATATCAGGGAAATTCAGGCCCGGCTAAAGGAAAAAGGGGTTCGTCTGGATCAGGAAACCGAGGGTACAGGCACTGGTCCTGCCAGCATTGTCCTGACAGACCCGGATGGCAATACAATTCTTATTGATCAGCATGTGTAAGAATTGGTATTATTTCGGGGACGATTGGTGGCACAAAAACAGCCTGTTAAAACCTACCCAACAGGAGGCAAAATGATTTTAGAGGGTTTCCCGTTTTATCCGGATACCTTTGGCGGATGTCCTCCCGAAGATGTAAGTGGGCCATGGGGTTATCAGGAATTTGGTGATGCCAGTGACAATAATAAACATCCGGAATACCGTTCCAACCGGGAATGGCAGGGGCTTGACCTGAAAACTCCTTAAGGGTTGGTAAAAGTGGCCATAGCACCAATTAACGAAACATTAAAAGCCCGTTTCCACTCCAGGGAACGGAGCCGGGACACCCGGCCCTCCTTTGACGAGGGCTGGGTGGAGTTTTTTGAAGGCAGGGAATAGGGCAATTTGGACAAAATAGCTATACAGATAAATTGACGGCAATTTGTGTCAAAGCCCACTAAAAGAAATTTGTTACTACAAACCGCAATAAAAATACCCTGTTCATGGTATTTTTTCTTCTGATAAATTTTTCGATATTGTCTGTCAATATTTTAGCCGAATTTTTAAACTCCTTTTTTTTCAGGCTTTGATTTAAACTTTTCCGACTGTGGATCACCAGCCGGAGGTGTTTTGTTTTCTCAATGCCGGCCATCATTTAAAGAAAAATCATGCGGTTTTTAATCTCATTACAAAGGGAAGGTAAGGCATCTTTTCTTCCCATCAATTACCAGTACGAGCTTTCGGCATTGATCTACAAGACTCTGGACCGTGCGGACAGTTCCTTCAGCAGATTTTTGCACGAACAGGGATATCTGGCCTTTGGTCGCCGTTTCAGGTTATTTACATTTTCAAGAATCTCTTTTGATACCTTTCGTATTGTAAAGGATGCCGGCAGAATAGAACACCGCGGGCAAGGGGCCACTTTTGAGATTTCCTTTATGGTGGCCCGGGCAGCAGAAGAATTTATTAAAGGGCTGTTTTTGGACCAGGTACTGGTACTTGGGGACAAAATCAGTCAGGTGCCGTACAGGGTAGCTGGTATTGAGGCCTTGCCTCCACCTGTCTTTAAAGAAAAAATGCATTACCGCGGCCTTTCCCCAATTTTCCTAAGGCGAAAAAGGGATGATGGTGGCGAAGATTATCTTCATCCCGAGGAGGAAGATTATGGCAAGCTGCTGATCCAAAATATGATCTCCAAAGTGCGTGCTTTCGAACAGGTTGCCGCTCTGGAAATGAACCCGGCAGAAATATCGATACCCGACTTTTCCTTTAAGCCAACAGGAAAGATTTTCAAAAACGGGGTGAGGATCAAGCAGCTCACCGAGCAGGCCACCATGTTGATCGGCTATATGTATGAATTTGAATTTAGTGCTCCGGTGGAGCTACAGAAGGCCGGCTATTATGCCGGATTCGGACATCTGGGGAGCCAGGGTTTTGGCTGTGTGGGGCTGACAGAAAGATAGAAAATGGAAGAAGGAAAAATGAAAAGTTATTTGTTGTTTTCCACCTGTAGTCGAATGGCTTCCTTCATTAACCGCTCACCTTCTTTCTTTGAAACAGGTCTCGCCACGGCTTTTAGTGATTTCCATACCCGTTCCCTTTCTTCATTGGTACTGGCCTGTGCAAAGGGGTTAAGGTTTTTTGCTTTATTTTCCATACCTCAAATATACTGCAAATCTCTTATCCAGCACAATAGAAATGTTCTATTTCCTCTTCGTCAGCGACCTTTACCTGAAGGATTTTGCGTTTTAGATTTTCAATATTTGAAGCAATAAGTAGGATCCTTTTTTTGGAACTATATCCACAAGCAATGGTATAAAAATCTTTCAGAGGATAGTCTTCCAGCGTGGAAAGCCTGTGCCTGGGGTTGTCCAGTACAGAAAGAATTTCAGACTGCGTTATCCTGTCCGGATAGTCACCATTCCTTTCACTTAAACCTGAAAAATCTATTTCCATATTTGCGTGGTTTTTTAATATATAAAAGACCGGAGGAAAAGCAATCCCTCCGGGAAATCCACGATGGTGCGATTAAGCTCGTTTTAAAGAGTAAAGCGTTATATTTCAATACCTTGGATGGATTTCACTCAAAGGTAGTAAGTTTTTATTTAAAGATTAAAGAGTTATTGGATATATTTTTTATATTTACAAGCTAAATGGTTAAACTAAATTTTTGTCTAAATACAATTAGTAGAAAATGAGACTAATCCTAAAAATATCGCCCAACAATACTTTGGTTCCATTCAACTATCAGAAATATTTGGTTGGCTGTTTTCACAAGTGGTTGGGGGAGAATAAGCAGCATGACGATGTTTCGTTGTACTCCTTGTCCTGGCTGCAAGGAGGCGAAATGGTAAAGGGGGGATTAAAGTTTAAGCATGGATCGGAATGGAGCTTAAGCGCATATCATTCATCACTTTTAAAAACCTTGGTAATCAATATCAAAGAGGACCCAAAGATCAACTTTGGAATGGGTGTGGAAGATATTGTTATCATGAAGGATCCACCGTTTGAAAATAAGCAAAAATTTTTCTTAAACAGTCCGGTATTTATAAAGAGAAATCAAGGGGACAGAATTCATTATTATCTCTTTAATGATTCCGAAAGTGATGAACTCATGACAAGGACCCTCCAAACCAAGCTTAAAAAAGCAGACTTAGATTCAGAGGGAGTCAGGGTAAGTTTTGACAGAAGTTACCATAGTCCTAAAACCAAAATGATTGATTACAATGAGATTAGCTGTAGAGCAAGTATGTGCCCGGTCTTTATAGAAGGGTCCCAGGAACAAGTTGCTTTTGCCTGGAATGTAGGCATTGGAAATTCCACTGGCATTGGATTCGGTGCGCTAAAATAAGAGGTTTATGAAATATTATGTAGTAAAATATTCCGGACCATTTGGTTTTATCAAACCATGGACGGCGGTGAGGGACAGTGAAACATTTAGCCAGCAGTTTTTAACCCCTTCGATTGTGGAAGGGATTGAAAAAAAGTTATTTCCTGACCTATTATCTATGCCAGGAATACAGAAAATAGTAGGGCACCGACTGTCATATGATCAGGTTTCTGGTCAACAGGAAGTGATTCAAACGAGAGGATGGAATTCAATTAAAAAAGGAAGAGAATTTCTTTTTGACAGACCTAAGGCGATACTTATGCGGGGTATTCTACAAAATCCGATTCTCCATCTGGCTTTCACATCCAAAGAAGATGCGACCATCGCAGCAAAACAGCATATATGCCTATGCAGGAATGAAGACATGTTGTATCCTGATAATATCATTGAAGTGAAAAAAGAGATATTTGAAGAAGGCAAGAATGATTTCCCTGGATTTGAACTAGTCTTCGAAAAAAATGAAAAATCATTCCTGGTAGGCTATCACAGAATAAGTAACAAACCGATGTACGGTTGGATCAAAGTAGTCGGTCAACCTGTATCTTCTTTCTAATGGAAAACCTACTCGCTAAGTCCGCTCCTGAGTTTACTCTCTTAAAAGACCATCTTCTACATGTCTCCTATGCGGCAAAGGCATTTGGGAGATATTTGCAAATGGATGAATCAGTGGCCTTCAATGGTGCTATTCTTCACGATATAGGGAAAGCCCATCCTGAGTTTCAAAAAAGATTAAAAGCAAATGGACGAAACAGCAAGGTATTCAGGCATGAAATTAGTTCTTTACTTTTCTTGTCGGTATTTTCTGAAGCGGACTATCCGGCATTATTGGATATGGTCATTGCCCACCACAAATCTGCCAAAAACGATGCCGGGGACAAAGGATTGTTGGATTTGGAAAACGGATATGAGTATATCGATTACCATGTTGGCAAATGGTATCAATGGTCACCTGATGCTTTTAAACTACTAAACGAGCTTGGGGTAACAAGTATTCCGTTTAGTGAAGAAATCGCCCGTGAAAACCTTTCTTTCGCCATATCTTATTGTAAAAAACAAACAAAAATCAGAGGATATTCGGAGTGGAGAGGATTATTAATGGGGGCAGATCATTTTGCTTCAGCGCTGATCAATAGCACAGAGAAAAACCTGGAAAGGGCTTTTCAGATACCGGATCTTTCTTTTTTTAATCGTACACATCCCCTTTTTCCGCTCTCCTATAAAGAAACGGCTTCACCAAAGAAACACACCCTTGTTGTGGCTAGTACGGGGGCCGGTAAAACCGATTATCTTTTCAAAAGGACAAAAGGACGGGTTTTTTACACACTTCCATTTCAAGCCTCCATCAATGCTATGTTTAAAAGGGTCGCAAAGGATTTGAAACCGTTCAACCCTGATCTGGACATCCGGGTTTTGCATTCCGCCTCTATGGTCGTCCGACAAAATGGAAAGGAAGAAGAGAGTGTTTTGCAGCCACTTTTCGGTTCGGCGATTAAGATCTTGACCCCGCATCAATTGGCTGCCATTGCCTTTGGCATGAAGGGGTACGAAGCCATGTTGCTGGACTTAAAAGGTTGTGACATTATTTTGGATGAAATCCATACTTACACAGGTGTTTCACAAGCCATTGTATTGAAATTGGTTCAGATCCTTAAACAATTGGACTGTGCGATACATATCGGTACCGCCACTATGCCGACAAAGCTATATCAGAAAATAACAGAAGAATTGGGTGATGATATTTTGGAGGAAAAGCTGACCCCTGAAGAACTGGATGATTTTGACCGGCATACCCTATACAAAATCAACTCATTTGAAGAGGGTTTGCCATTTATCCGTCAGGCTATTGAAGGGGACAAGAAAGTGCTGGTGGTCTATAATAGAGTGGCCAGGGCACAGGAGGCCTATATCCATTTAAAAGAATTGTACCCCCATACCCCGATACTTTTGCTCCATAGTCGCTTTAAAAGAGGTGATAGAAACCATAAAGAAAAACTTCTGCTTGGCCTGGATGGAGAAGGAAATCCGAACGGAGAATTCAATACTTCTACCGAAGCTTGCATTGTGGTGTCCACCCAGATCGTAGAAGTAAGTTTGGATATCAGTTTTGACCTAATGGTGACAGAGACAGCCCCCATAGATGCGTTGATTCAGCGTTTTGGCCGGGTCAACCGAAAAAGAACGGAAGACACCATAGGAAAAACCAAACCCATCTATGTAATCGCTCCTCCTGAAAATGAAAACGAAGCCAAGCCGTATGATTTTGAAGTACTCCGAAGATCCTACGATGTTTTGGAGGACAGCCAAATACTCAAAGAAAGGGATTTGCAGGGAAAAATCGATTATGTATTTCCTGAGATTGATTTTATGGACATAGAAGAACATGCTGTATTCAAATCAGATGGGAGAATTACTGTAGACAAGCTAACTCATAGAAGCAAATCTATTTTGTTTGAATTGCTCGAAATAGACGGTGTATCCTGTATTTGTGAGGGAGATCTGGAAGAATATGAAAATGCTGATTTCGAGAGGAGACTGGAACTGGAAATACCGGTCATGTATTTTGCGGTACGGGGCATGAGCCAGGCACAAAAAGGCAACAAACCCTTTATCATTCCGGACAAGGCCTATGACTTTGAGTGTGGCTTGGATGTAAAGCAAATAAGGGAAAACAACTTTGACGTAACCAACCAAATATTATGATCACGGCAGTAATAGGCAGGACTTTTCTCAATGCATATAATGAGAAATATGGCAAAGAACTTTCACCAAAAGGGTTTTTTGAGCAGGAGTACTGGGAATTGTTTTACAATCATCCCAAATACATGCAATGGGTAACCAATTCTCCTTTTGTACAAATGAAAAGTGGGCAAAAACCACATTTGCTTTCGGTAGATGAAAGGATGGAAAAGCTGGAAAACCTTTTTGATAAGGCGGAAAATGAAATTCCGGATGCGAGTTTTGCTTTGGGATATCCGGCTTCCGAATCCAAGGAATATGCCAGTACTTCCGGATTGGTCAGCGATGTGGTCATCCCAGTGGATGAAGATGAAGTTTATCTTTCCTGGATAGGAAGTGGTTTGGGAATCACTGTCGCAGGTGGCTTTACCCTTCTTTTTGATAACCCAACCATTACACTACAAACCTTTGAAGGCTGGAAGGTATATCGTAAGTATTTGAACGATCAGACCTTGGAAAAACTCCGGGGAAACCAAATCAACACGTGGAATGGGCAATGGTTGACCTATTCGTTAAATCCTGAGGAATACCGGGAAGACTTTGATTTTTCGGAACTCACAAACCAGAAAATATTCAAGGTGGATACAAGTCTAGCGGAAGTAGCTACTGTCAATTGGAGCCAATTGTTTTTTAGTCTATCAACCCAATTTCCAAACGATGAAATGATGGGCTATGTCTATGGGTTCGGGCAGACCAGCAAAACTATAGGTTTTATACCTTTTCAGCTCAAGTCGGGAGGAAATATCAAGGAGATTTACCAAAAGCTATTTGGGGACTTTAAAATCAACAAAAAGGAATTTGAAATCCTGTTCGGGATGCATATCAAACGGGCCTGTGAGTTGGGGAGTATAGGATTGCAGGCACTAAGGCCTGACAGTCTAAAGAAATACATGACTGAGGACAAGAACTTAAGCTTCAAAAAAGAAGAAGACACAATAAATTATCAAGCATACAAAACCTGGTTAGTCGCTATGTTAACACGAAATAAAGAAGAAATCACAGATTATACGCCCAAATTGGCTGAGGTCATTTTGCGGTATAGAAATACCGGAAAAGGAATGTCAAGAGTCACACTGGTAGAAAAGGAGTTGTTCACCTCCAAATCCAAAAGGGGATTTATAGAATCGTTGACCCTTATGATCCCGGATTTGGAAGGAGAAGATTTGGAATCACTCAAAACCTTAAAAGATGAAGTACACGTTATGACCAACGAGGAATTTGGCTACTTTCTTACGCTTTTAAAATTCGATTACGCTTATCAACAAAAGAAATCATAAATCCTAAATAACCAAAAGATGAATACTATTTATATAAGAACATTAAAGAGAGCCGAGCACACAGTTTTCAATGTGGCCAATGGTCAAAAGTACTATTATGATGTTCAGTTCAATAAGAGAATCCCCTTTTCCAGCGGACAGCAGGTAAAACGCTCATTGATAGATGCGCTTTGCGAAGCCATTGAGCAAACCCCGTCCCCCACCACCTTTCTGTTTGAGGTGGATAAACAAAAAAAACTCAAGGAGGGAGAGGTCTACGGTACATGTGACCCTACCTACGCCGACCAGTTGTTCGGAGGATGGATGAAAGCCTCTAAAGGCGGAGGGGAAAGAACCCTTAAGCGAAGAAGTCCCCTGTCCATTTCCGCCATGAGGGCTTTGCACCCCTTATTGGCCGGTTTGGATTCCAATGGCGGAGAAGCCGGGTCTTTCGACAGAAGTGAGCGTCCCAACAATGCCGTGATTATCCGGGATGAAAAGGGAAATATTCTTTCAGATGAAGAAATTGATGCGGTATTGAAAACCGAAGGGAACACGGATAGAAGTTTGGGAAGGAAATGGTTGAATCCTGCCGAGCGTGCTACCGGTCTTTTTGTATTTGATATAGCGATTGATTTGCGGAGGCTCTTCTCTGTCAGCATCAACCAACTGGAGCCGGAAATGGCCGATTCCACGATTACCAAACTAAGGGACGAAGGCTGGATAGCATCCAGCAATGTTTTTGGCCCCTGCCTGGTAGCTCCCAAGACACTGCGGGAAAAATGGATCCCCGGCCTTGCCAAAGCCATCGTAAATTGGCGCATCACGTCCAATCAGTCACGTACTTTCAGTTTGATGGATACCCTGGCCATTTCCATCAGTGACAATGCTAACCTGATAGCTGGCAGTATACGGGCTAAACTTTCGGAAGAAGACTCCAGAAAGGCTGACCCAATTATTGACGAAGGCATGTCAGGAGTGGACACCTTTATCAGCCTGCAGGCTGGTGGCTTTATCCATACCAAGGGCGAAACTGCAGATGCCCTCGAACGAGCAGAAAATGTACTGGTCGACAAAATGACAGCCTTTGATTTTGAAAACCAATTGGCATAACGAGAAGATTTAAACTCCCTTATCGCCAGTGGTAGTTATAACCAGAAAAAACCAGTAAAATCTATTCGCCCATGTTCGACCAATTCTACCAGCAATCCCGTGACCGGCTCAAACTGGCTTTTCTGGAAGAAGCCATCAGGAAATACCCTCATTTAAAAGACGACTTCCTGGCCTTTTTCCTGACACCATCGGAGACACCTTTGGAAATGACCGTGAGTGACCCGGATGATTTTATTTTGGCCAGTGCTGATTTTGTTAGGGAAGACTTTGAATCTATCGATATGGAAGATCCTGACTGGGAAACATACACAGCCCTGCATGGTGGCTATATTCCCGTATATGAGACAAGAGGACATCTGAAAGAGAACCTCCGGTATCATAGCATTTTATGTGGTCTTGACGGAAAGGTACACTTCACCAAATTAAAAAAACCTTAAAACGTTTCTTCAAAAAAACATATTTTATTAATTGCTGTTGTGTATAAAAATCAATAATAGATAGGCGTCTAAAAAATATTATAAAAAAACTCGACCGTATCCAGCTGAGTAAAGTAAGGTCCCTGTTTGATGAAATTGATTGGCCTAACCGATTTATAAAAATAAATGGTGCTTGTGGTGTCGGAAAAACCACCCTACTTTTTCAATATATTTTGCTTAAGCAACTGCCTCCTCAATAGAGGATTTATGTAAGTCTGGACGATTTATATTTTACTGAAAATACCCTTTTATAATCTGGCTGAACAATTTGTAGATGAAGGGTGCAGGTTCCTCCTGGTGGAGAAAGTTCATCGTTATGCCAATTGGTCTTCCGAACTAAAAAACATTTACGATGATTTACCAGAAAGAAAATACGAATTAGGTTTAGCCGCTGCTTCCGATCAGGAAATTTGGAATTTTGCCTTCAAAGATTATGGGGTCATAATAAGCAAGAATAAAGATTTTCTCTGTAAATCGGTTTTGGTGGGCAGCCCTACAAAATTTATTTGGAAAACGGTCGGCAACTGCTCCAATCAATAATTGGTTTCCTTGATAAAGAGAATATTTATGAAATAAGGGAGTTAATCGATTAAGAACGGGACTTTCATAGTTTAGGATGAAAATTGAATATCACCGGAACCCATATTGCCTACCTCCATACCTGCCACCGAAAGCTATGGCTGTTTGCCAACGGCATACAGATGGAACATACTTCGGATATTGTGGCCGAAGGAAAGCTCATCGGGGAAACCAGCTATCTGGACAGGGCGAGGAAATACACCGAACTGGAACTGGATGGTATCAAAATCGATTTTTATGATGCCAAAAACAGAGTCATCCATGAGGTAAAAAAAACTGATAAAGTAGAACAGGCGCATATCGCCCAGGTTAAATATTACTTGTATGTACTTCAGAAAAACGGTATTTCAGATGCCTCTGGCCTAATTGAATACCCCAAAATGCGGCAGACTCAAATTGTGGAATGGGAGGAAGGGGATCAATCGCTGATGCAAGGTTGGGTACAGGAAGTAAAAGACCTTATTTCCCAGAAGAACTGTCCCCCCTTGGAGAAAAAAAGCATCTGCCGCTCCTGCAGCTATTTTGATTTCTGTTATGCAACTGAAAGTGTCGGCAATGAGTTAATTTAGTATATTGAAACAAAAAAATGAGCTTAGGTGATTCCATTAAAGCAGCAACTGCCCTGATCCATCAGGCTTAGCTCCTCCCTATAAACACCAAAGATTTTGATTGGATCGAAAATCTGATTTTTAGTAATCGTATAAATTGAAAAAAACCTACTACCTCTTCAACCCCGGCAGGCTTAGCCGAAAGGATTTTACATTGAAATTCACTCCGGTGGATGAGTCCGGAAGGGAAGGTACTCCCAAATACATCCCGGTGGAAGGGGTGTCGGACCTGTACTGCTTTGGCAGCCTGGATGCCAATTCGGCACTTTACAATTTTTTAGGAAAAGCAGGGATTAGCGTGCATTTTTTTGATTATTACGAACATTACACCGGAAGTTTTCAGCCCAAAGAATATTTACTTGCCGGGAAGATGCAGATCCAGCAGACCCTGCATTATTCACAAGCGGAAAGCAGGTTGAAGATTGCCAGAAAATTCGTCGAAGGAGCTGCCTTTAATATCAGCAAAAACCTGAGGTACTACCAGAATCGGGGCAAAGACTTGGAAAGCTCCTTGAAGAAAATTTCCCAGTTCGGTATGCTGATTGATTCCTCCGGGGATATTCCCGCTTTGATGGGGATAGAGGGCAATATCCGACAGGAATATTACCGGGCCTTTGACCTGATCCTGAAAGACCATGCCATGGAAGGCCGGAGCAAACAGCCACCGATGAATGAAATCAATGCGCTGATTTCTTTCGGAAATATGATGTGTTATACGCTATGTCTGGACCAGATCTACCACACCCAGCTAAACCCTACCATTAGTTTCCTGCACGAGCCGGGATACCGGAGGTACTCATTGGCGCTGGACCTTGCCGAGATATTTAAACCGGTTTTGGTGGACAGGACGATATTTAGGGTGCTAAACAAAAAAGAAGTAAAATCAAAGGATTTTGACTTTCATGTCAATAAGGTCATTTTGAAGGAAAGCGGCAAAAAAGCGTTTATCCGGGCATTTGAAGAGCGGCTGAATGAAACTATCAAACACCGAACGCTGAAAAAAAGCGTCAGCTATAAGCATCTGGTGAAGCTGGAATGTTACAAACTCAGCAAGCACCTTTTGGGTATAGAAACCTATCAGCCGTTTAAGATTTGGTGGTGAGGTCAGGGGTGAGGAGTGAGGATTGAGGATTGAGGAGTGACGGTTGAAAAAAATAAATCAGGCTATGGATAGGATCAATAAAATTGAAGCATTCAAAAATCGGACGAAGTTATTCGCATTGGCTGTTATTCAGCTATTTCAAAATTTACCGAAAACAGAAGAAGCCCGGATAATAGGAAAACAGCTTTTGCGAAGTGCCACCTCTGTGGCCGCCAATTATCGGGCTGCTTGTAGGGCAAGGTCAGATGCTGAATTCTTCAGTAAGATTTCGATTGTGGTGGAAGAAGCAGACGAATCCATATTTTGGTTGGAATTGTTACAGGAATCAGGCATCTACAATTCGGAAAGCGTTGATTTGCTATTAAAGGAAGCGGAGGAGCTGGTAAAAATCACAAACACCATCAGGCACAACCGTAAAAAGTAATGCACCTTCAACCCTCAAATCTCATTCCTCAACCCTGAATCATGTATATCATCCTTGTATACGATATAGGCGAAAAGCGTGTGGGCAAGATGCTCAAACTTTGCCGGCAGTATCTCAATTGGATCCAAAATTCGGTTTTTGAGGGGGAGATTACCGAGGTAAAATTAAAGGAACTGATTAGCCGCGCCAGGAAATTTATGAAAGAGGAAGATGATAGTTTGATTATTTTTAAGAGCCGGGAGCAGAAATGGCTGGAAAAGGAAATTATCGGTCAGGACAAAAACGACCTGGACACCTTTATTTAAGGGATTTGGTTGTCGATCAATAAATCCATATGAACATTTTACGGCATATTGGTCTTTTAAGGCACAAAATCCGGGATTCAGGCCTTAAGGGCAGGTTGTCGAAACCCGGAAGAAATCCGGTTATTGGCCACCGACGATCTCCGGGCAAAAAACCAAAGAGAAAAGCCTTTATTTTACGAAAATTTGGCCTATTTTTGTTTTCAGTCTGGCGGCCCTTAATCGCACCATACAGGAATTGAAACACAATCCCTATTCTAATATGTCACTCCAAGTAAAACACCCTTAATCGCACCATACAGGAATTGAAACTCAC
>NZ_FRCY01000019.1 GCF_900143075.1 Cyclobacterium lianum
ATGATCACTGCTCCGATCAAGACTCTTGGATTCAGGGCAGGCCTTCCGGTTGCTTTAGGCGGGTTTCGTTTGCTATACATGTTGACCAGATCATCCCAGGGAATCTGCTTACTGAGTACCACCCAACGGTTGGATGGGGCCAGTTGGTTATAGAATGGTGTCTCAAATCCTGAAAGAGAAAGCTGGTTTGGGCTGGTATATTCGCTGCGTGGTGCACGCCTTTTGGTGGTCTTTCGCATAGTTACTTGCACTTATACACCCTTAATTTGTGAAAAAAACCTCTAAAAACCGCTAAAACGTCACTTTTTTATTTTCTAAGCAGACCCTACGTAGACCAGCATGGATAAGAGAAATGTCCCCGCGACCATAAAATACCGGCTGGGAATGATGGGTTTTCGGTGTAAATTCGGCACGTTTATCTTGGGTTTATTGTTAATAGATACTAAATCCACCAAACTCCTGAAATTTTGGTGGGATTTCGACATCAGTGTTTATTGCGCCAACTCCTCTTTCAATTTTTGTTCGATCACCTCTCTGGATTTGATCAAATGGGATTTCATGGCCTTTTCTGCAGCTTCGCGATCGTGGTTCAGTATCGCGGCAATGATATCGAGATGATCCTGAAGGGTGTGTTCCGGTGGACGGATCAAACCGATTCGTTCAATATAAGTAATCAGGTTACCTTGCTTAAATAGCTTGTACAAATACCTGTTCCTGCATTTTTCGACTACAAAATCATGGAATTGAGTATCGGTTTTTTTGTAACTCTCATATTCACCTGATTTTTTGTTTTGGTAAGGCTGAAAAAAACGGGATAGCTTTTGTGCATCTGCGGGGCTTATGTTTTCGGCCAGAATTCCCGCCGCGGTAGATTCGAGTGCTATACGGCAGTCAAATATTTCCAGGATTTCCTTGTTATCAATGGTTTTTACTTTAAATCCGGTCTTGTTTTTCGGTTCTATCAGGTTTTCTGCTTCGAGCATGTGTAAGGCTACACGAAGCGGAGTCCTGCTGATGCCCATTTGTGCAGCAAGCTTCTCCTGAATGATCTTTTGCCCTGGGACCAGCTTTCCATTGATGATCATTTTTCGAAGCTCCCTGTAGGCCTGAATGCCCAATTCATCGTTTTTCAGCATTTTAGTAAGGTTTTGATAAGTAACAGATGTTTTTAGTATACAGTATACGAAATACTAAATTACCGAATTGTACTCATTTTATCTGACTTATCTGAAAATTAGTTTTGGTTCGGTTTGACTGGTATATGGCTTCTACTACTTTCAAAGTCTTGATATAATCCTCAATCCTGGTTTCAAAAGGGGAATCATCGATTATCCCATTGATAAAATGTTCCTGGCAGGCATAAACACTATCCCCGGAAAAGCCGGCTTCCGTAGGCTTAAAGGGCAGCTTATTTACCGGCATTCCTAATGGTTTGATGGATATTTCTCCGTTTGTATGCAGGATGATACTTCCCTGATCCCCTTCTACCAGCATTTCTCCAAATGTGAACCTTGCATTCTGGTGCAGGGGCTCATTGTATCTGTTGGCATCAAAGAGTGCTGTACAACCTGATTTAAATCGGAAGAAAACAACGCCGGTATCTTCTCCCTGAATGCTGGGATTCAGGGTTTTCAGGTTGGCAAAAACCTCCGTCACTTCTCCTTCAAGAAAACGAAAGGTGTCGACGAAGTGAACGCCCGTCTCGTGGATCAGCAATCTGGGCATGGTTCTGAAATAGGGCTGGCGATCCAGGTAAGCATTCTCGCCCCAGCCGTCCCCCAGCCTCATTTTAAAGGTATATTGGAATATTTTTTTCCCGATTTTCCCGTCATTTATCTGAGACTTAATTTCCCTGTACCAGGGCTGAAACCGCCAGTTTTCGTGAACCATAAACCGGACTCCTGCTGCTTTTACCAGCTTTTTGATTTCCTTTGCCTCCTTGAAGGTATCTGCCAGGGGTTTCTGACAAATGATATGAATTCCTTTGGATAATGCGATTTCTATAATGGTTTTATGGGTTACCGGAGGCGTCACAATATCAATAAAATCGGGCTTTTCCTTGTCCAGCATGGTTTCCAAATCTGCATATACACCCGGAATCCCGAAGTTTTTTGCATATAACCTGGCCTTTTGAATGTCCTTGTCACATATTGCCGTTAGTTCAACCTTCTCCAGCCTGGACCAGGCATCCCCATGAAACTGACTGAAATATCCGGCACCAACTATCACCCCTTTCAATTTTTTCATTTTTTGTTGGTGTTGACAGTGAACAATTCAAATACGTGGGCAAGACTATCGGCATCTCCTACATTACCAGGGTAAACCACATAAGGCATTCCAGGGAACCTGGTTTCATCGCCCATCTCCCATACTGGCACTCCCGGAATAATCTGGCCCAGCACCCTGGCTTTTTTCATTTTTAATCCCTTCACTGCAATGTCGTTGGAAGTAATGCCTCCTTTGGCTATAAAAAATGCTGGTTGGGTTTTGATTTCGTTGACCAAACTGACCAAAAAATCAGTTATCTTTTCACCGATAGCCAGGCTTTCTTCCGGGTTGGCTCCCGATACCAGATTTCGGGAAGTGTACACCACAGCATGGGTTCCGGAAGCCATACAACTTTCAACATTTTCCAGTATTTCTTTCAGAAAGCTTTCATTTGTAATTTCAGCGTAAATAATGTTCTCCACCGAGAGGGGAATGGCTTTGAGCCCCTCTTTTTTCAACAGCACTTCAAGCTGAGAGGTGGATTTTTTCACGTATGAACCTACAATGACCAAACCACCCAATGGGGAAGCATTTTTACGCGGTACCCAGGCCAAAGGTCCCATGCCCGAAAATGCGGAAACAAAGGAAGCGGCCGTCCTGAAATTAAATCCATTGCCTTTTTCTATCAATTTGTGAAGGACCAGGCAGGTTTTTTCCAGTTCCTTGTAGGTAGTATTATTGACCACCATCACATCTTGCGCACGGAGCGCATTCAATCTTTCAAAAATCACCTCTTCCCCTTGTGCTATGTCTGGTATAGACAGGGATTTTACCGCTTCATGTTTAATTCTTCCGGCTGTTTTTTCCTCCACCCATTTGGTCAGGTCCGAATGGCTAAAGCCGAAACTCTTATCCCTAGCAAAAACCGTTTCCGAAACCGGTATCTTCTTACCCTCTTCCACAATGTAATGCACATTGTCCTCGGTGATCCTTCCCCCTTCAAAAAAAGCGGGGATCAGCAGGGTTGGCAAATTGCCCAAACCTGCACCCTGACTTAAGGCCTCTACCTCCGATGGATAATAACCCCTAAGGGTAGAATCACTTCTGCTGATAACCATAAAGCGGCGAGCCATTTTCTCAGCAGCTTTTTGCAAATTTTGCCCTATTTCCTTCGCCCTTTCAGTGGCCTTTGCCTTGGGCAGGCTCCTGGTGTTGGCCAATACGAAAAACAATGGTGTTTTATTTTTGAATTCATCAATAAAAGCAGCTTCTGTCCAATGACCCAACACCGGTACATCATTCGCTGTCTGCGTACCGGTAGGGTCGTCATCCACAATTACCAATGTCAAATGCTGCTCATAAAACAGCTTCCTTATCTCCTTTTCATAAGGTCTGTCCATGGGATTGTTGCTTTCCGTCATGCGTTACGTATTTTTCAATGGTCTTGCCAAAACCCTGGCTGGAGCACCATCACCAGCCCCTATTTTTAGTGGCAATGCCATTAATTCCACTTTTTCTGCTTTTATTTTATCTAAATTGCAAATCCCTTCCACGATAATGACCTGGCCTGAAAACAGGATGCGGTGGATCAGCGTCACCTCCTCCAAATCATTAACATTGGCAACGGAGGGCGGTTCTACGGCTAACATATTCAAGCCTTTCTCCACCAGCCATCTGGCCAGATTTTCGCTGATCCGTGGCAATTGATCCCTGTATTTGTGGGGATCAGAAACTGAAAATTTGCTCCAACCGGTTTTAATGATGATTCCGTCTCCAGCCTTCAAAGTGTTTTTTAACTTACCTAAATCTTCAATGCGAACTTCAGAAGAAGGCTGAATTCCTGTCAAATCCAAAATGGAGGCCTTACAGATCAATCTGCTCAATGGCATTAGATCAATGGTAGGGCCATCAACACCAAAATGTATAGGCGCATCCATATGGGTCCCTGAATGGCTATATATGTCAATATTTACCGCATTCCAGCCATCCTTCTCCAGATTTTTGGCTTCCCTGATCTGAACCCCGGGCATGGAAGCAGTTATGGTCTGTGTAAGGTCTATCCAATCCATGTTTATGCATTCAGGGCTTTAATTACGCCGGCTGCAAATTCCTCTGTCCTGGCAGTACCTCCAAGATCTATGGTTTTTACGCCCTGCTGAAATACAGTTTCAATAGCATCCACTATTTGGCCTGCTGCAGCTGTCTCACCAAGGTGTTCCAGCAAGATGGCACCGGACCAAATGGTACCTACCGGGTTGGCGATACCTTTGCCTGCAATATCTGGTGCCGAACCATGAATGGGTTCAAACATGGACGGGAAATTCTTCTCAGGGTTGATATTGCCACTGCCACCAAGGCCCAGACTTCCCATTATGCCTCCGCCAAGGTCACTGAGAATATCCCCAAACAGATTTGTGGTAAGGATGACGTCGAAATACTCCGGGTGTAAAATAAAATTGGCGCTGGCATTGTCGATGTACATTTTTTCCAACTTTACATCCGGGTATTGCTCCCCTACCTCACTGATCACAGCATCCCAATATTTCAGGCTATGTATCAGGGTATTTGATTTGGTGACATTGGTAACCTTTTTTCTTCTTTTTTGGGCCAGTTTAAAGGCAAAATGGGCTACCCGCTCGATCCCCTTGCGGGTAAAGATACTGGTATCCGTAGCCAACCCTTCCGGGCTTTCAGGTCTAAAAAAAGCTCCTGACTGTACAAATTCCCCCTCATTGTTTTCCCTGATGACAACAAAATCAATCTCTTTGGAAGTTTTATTTCTCAACGGACTCTCCAATCCCTTAAAAAGTTTGACCGGTCTGAAGTTTACATATTGTTGAAATGCAGTTCTCACTTTAAAAGTGTACAACTTTGCCGGTAAAGTATCATCCACCTCTGTGAGGCCAACGGCCCCAAAAAAAACAGCATCAAATGCTTTTAAGGTGTCCAGTCCATCCTCCGGCATAAATGCACCCTCTTTGAGATACCTTCCTGCTCCCCAGTCAAAAAAAGTGTAATCCAGGTTAAAATCAAATTTTTTGGCAGCGGCCTCCAAAACTTTAAGTGCGGCGGGTATAATCTCATGGCCGATGCCATCACCGGGAACTATTGCTAATCGATACGTTTTCATAAAATTGATTTATTATATTTTTTATATTTCTATTAATGTTTTCATTCCTCCTCCGTCGGGACAAATTCAATGTTACTTTTCCACCTGGCCCGGGCAAAACCAAAACCTTCACCTTCGGGTACCAGGCCATTGGAATGGGGCAAAAATTCCACCCTGACCTCAGTTCCTTTTTCAATGACAATGCCGTCTGCTACTTCCTGGTGTGGTACATACTCCTCAATTTCTTTTCCGTAAATCCGGGGATTCTGAAAATCCATCACCTTTTTGCCTCCAATTTTTAACCTATAGCTACACTCACCATCCGACTCCAAAAGAGAGATAAAACGGATATTGTAAGTGCCGGAAGGCAGTGCAAAAACGGAAGTAGCGGCGGACCATTGGTCTGTAGGCTGTTCCACGGTATTCACGGCAATGGCTTTCCGGACTTTGTCGAAATACGCAGGCGAAAACCCTTCTACGTCCAAATCCCACTGCGCAGGTTCCTGAATCACCAAATTCATAGGATAGTCATTTTCTAAATGAAAGGCCGGACGCTGCTTCTCCTTTACCTTTTTGTATCCAATGGATGCATAAAGGGCATGCTGTCTCGTAATTTCACCATTGAAACCGGCCAGATATGATGAAAACAGAAGGAGGGTAGCCAAAAATGAATTTGTAATCACAGGATCCATCTTTATATCATTTCGTTTTTTACAAAAACATGTTTATCAACTATTCTAATATTTGTCTCCGGTAATTTCTTTTACCAGGTCGAAAAAACCTTGTTTCCGGTCTGAATTAATCCCCCAGTCGACAGGAACGCTCTGGTAACCTTCTTCAAATGATTCCCCATCCCTTCTGTAGTCAAAAAACCCCCAGGAAACATAGTTTTCAACGGCCACAGTAAAATTGTTTCTTTCTTTGTCAAAATCGTAGTGGTCATCTTCGTTCACCACTACCGGCATGGGGCGGTACCCTTCCACCTTCCTGGTATTTTTTATCAGTGTCTCCATTTTTTCCGGGGTGTTTACGCCATTGCCATGAATCAAAATGTAGTCGGAAGATTTAACTACATTGGGTTTTGGAACTGTATTTCCACCGTAACTCGTGCTTACCAATAGCCGATTGCCATTGTACTCCATGCCCTTAACCAGCTCAATGAGCTCATGAACGCGGTCTGGCATCAGAATTTCATGCACATAGGCATTGACATTACATTCATTGTTGACTTCTATCAACACATTTCTGTAACCTTCCCGCAATATCCAGTTGACTGAATTTTCTACTGCATTGATCACCGCTTGTTCATCTTCGAGGTTTTGATCCTGTCCAAAGTAGAAAATACCCAACATGACCACCATCTCCAATTCGTCAGCCTTGTCCAGGACCAACTTTAACCGGTCCATATATTCCGGTCTTAACCGACCGTCGGCAAAGAAGGAAGAATTGTACCAATCTTTATTTCCATACCCTATCGGGCTACCTCCCTGCATATTGAGGGTAAACGAATTCAACCCATACTTCTTCCATTCTTCCATTCCCTCCATAAACTCATTTGTATTTCTATCCGGATCCCATTCACCCGTATCCGGATACCCAAACAATTTCCTGGTTTCAGGATTCAAATCATCGAAAATTCCCTGCACCATGCGTGAGTTCATAAGCAGCCCCTCTACCTTGTGCCCTTTCCAGGTCCTGCCCTCATAGGTGGGTTTGCCGTTGACATAAAAGGCCTCCCCCCGGATGGTAACAACCGTATTTTGTGCGATCGATTGTGTGGCCAAAAACCCAGTCAAACAAGCGATAATTAGCGCAATTGTGCAATAATGTGAAGGTTTCATACTATTTATTTTAAAGGTATATGGAATTTCAATAGAATAATTTTAACGTTTTCCCTTTGCTACCAGGGAGTTTTATGAAATTTTACAATTCCAATGGTTTACTTCTTTCGTACCAAAATCACCCAATCTTCCTTCACGTCTTCTGGCGGAATGCCCAGGTTAACCCATCCGGGACCGGTGACCTCCGTGACATTACCTCCCTGTATCCTTGGCTTTTTGATATTAGGCAGTGCGGAAAGCACCGAAGCCGGTTCACGGGAATAGGTTTCTTCGATTATCATTTCCTTTCCCTTTTGGAGATTCCCACCAGTCCTCGGGTTGAACCAGTCTACCGTGTAGGTCCCACTATTTCCTTGTAAATTAAGGGCCGACCCACCTCCTGCGGGCAGATATATAACATATAACTCTCCATTCTGCGTAAAGACAAAATCCTTTTCACTTCGGGTTAAATTATTAGCGTTTTCCATTTCCCAAAAGGGAATATTGTTGTCTTTGTAAAAATTCATGGCATGCCGGGTATAGTCCCACAAGGCATCCCTGCTCCTCCAGTCTTCCATGTTCAGGTCATTTTGCTCTTCGGAATAGCCAAAATACCACTCTACCCCATCACCTCCTGCAGCAATAGTGGCCCAATAGGTGGCTCTGGCCTCATCCTGATTATAGTTATCATCGTAGTCATCAGTAGTCACACCAAGTCCTCCGGTTCCTGCTTCGTCCATCGACACATTCCACCGTCTGCCAGCACGACGGGAGGCATTGACCCAATAGGAGATCACGTCAAAATTATGCCAGGGACGCATGCTGTTCGTTTGAATAGAAGGACCTTCAAAATATTCAAATCCCAATAAAGGCGTATAGGCCTGCTGATACTGGCCCGGGAAGGTATGTGAAACTACAGGGTGATCGTAGGGGTCCAGGCTATGAATATACCCGGCATCTGACTTGGCATTCAACTGATCCGGGTCATTCAATTCTTCCCAAAGATCGTGTTCCTCTCCCAGATTCCAGTTCAGCGCATGGTGGTGGGCAAATCTGGCAATCAATTCCCTGTAATAAAGCTTTCTTTCCGGACCCAGTTTCCCGCCATTTAGCAACTGGTCATTTTCGTTTTCATGGGTTTTAAAGTGAAGGAACATGCCCAGGTGATCTCCATGGGTAAAGACCATTTCCCATTGGGCTAATTTGGAAACATCATACCGATCCACTTCGGTGTGGCTGATCCAGGGCCAGATATTTTTTCCATCTCCACCTGCCGACAAAGTCAAAAATGAAAGGGCATTCATTCCCTTGGAATGCAGGTAATTCAGGGCACCAATGAGCCCCTTACCTTTATTGTCTTTCCATGTAGGATCTCCTTTTTTCCAATCCTGAATATGCGCTTCATACTTTTTCAATGGCGTGGCCCCCCGACCATCTTTGTGTTGGGTACTTCCCCAAATCAAATTGTCGCCATAATCTTTTGTAAGCCCGGAATGGGTATAGGTACCATCAAAATCAGCATATCCCAGTAACGTTTCCGGAGCATCAGCTCCCCCTTTCATAAACCAATCTCCGTTGTCGAATCTCAGGTAATGCTCTCCAACATACCTGAGCATTCCTTTTGCCCGGTGGTCCGGCCCGCTTTTGTCCGTGTCGGCAATGGTGAATGTTCCGCTAGCCCCATTGAAGGAAAGGGGTTCTCCTGCACTTGAACTGGTATTCACTGCAATGTTTTCTCCCATTCTGAAAGATGCGGTGTAGGTCCATTGGCCGGTAGTAGGCGGGGTAAAATGCACCCTCCACTTGTTTCCGGAAGTCGCACTGGTTTCAGCTGCATTTCCGTCAGCGGCAAAGTACCCGGGTACGAGCAGGGCAATCCTTCCGCTTTCATGCCTGAAGGTCACATTTAACCTATAGCCACTAAAAGGGTTGTATTCATCCGTTTCGCTCGCCTCCGGACCTTCAAAAGTGACCGTTACCGGATGCCATTTCTTAAGCTCTCCATCTACAGAGACATTTGACTGTGCAAACAATATATTCGGACTGGTCAAAAGTGTAAATATTAAAACTATTTCTAAAGTTAGTTTATTCATGGTTTTTGGGTTTATCGTATTTTACTTTAAATTCTTTTCACTTATTTTCATTGATTAAACTTTTCCCTAATTTTTTAATAACTTGACTTTTGATGTAGTCAGTAATCTCTTTATCACTTTGGTCAAAATAAAGGCGAATTGATTCATAGCTGAATCCCAACGATAAAAAGACCAATAGTCCACTGATAAATATATTTGCTGATTTCATAAAGCCTGAATGAATTGAATTTATCTGAGCTTATCCGCTATGAAAATCCCGTTATTTACTCTGCAGGTACCCGGTGTATGGTTTTGTGGATCATATGATTTAACTCCTCCCCATCTGTAGTAGTGATCTGATAACTTACTGACAGGACCATTCCCAATGAAGCCTCAATCATATCGGGCAACGCATCAAGGGTACCTAGCGAGGTATTTACTGCCCCCGGTTTCAAAGCGGGGATTTCAATAAATACTGATTTCCCATCATCGGATAAGCGAACAACTTCAACTTGTACCTGGTCGGGTTTGGCTTCTCCGGGATTGTCTACAGAATATTGCTTTCCACGAGTACCATATTGACTTGTCCAGGGATAGGTCCATTTTTGCACCTGATAATTCCCGGTATTTGTTGCATTCTGAGCATCCAGATTCTTGGCAAAGCGTAGTTCTATTCCACCTGCTTTGGTATGAACAGATACGGGCACATTCAAGGGCTCTCCTGTATATCTAACCCGATGAAAAGAGCCCCAATCTTTTCCTATCGACTGCCAACTGGTCATTCCAACTAAATACAGGTGCCCATCTTTGTGAAAGCGGCCACGTTCGAGACCGGATTTGAAGAGTAAGGGTAAGTTAATATGAGCTCCCTGCCAAATACCATCCACTTCCTCTTTTAAGATCAGGGAAAGGTTACCACGGCCATAAGAAGCCAGTAGTAAATCGTCACGGAGTTCTTCGGGCCACTTATCGCTGGTAATAAACATCGGTTTAGCGGGAGAATTGTCCATATAATGAGGTGTCCATATTATTGGCGGCTCAAATTCCTTTGGCATATCTTTTTGATGGGCCGAAGGAATAAAGCCATGAAATCCTCCCTGCTTAATCCGGTGAACTTTGCTGGCAGGCACCCAATTTCCTTCATTGTCTGCGTAAACGATTTCTCCGTCCGGACTTAGGTCCATGCCGTTGGGATTTCGAAGACCCCTTGCGATAATTTCAAGCTCCTCGCCGTCCGGAGATAATTTAAAAAGCACGCCATGATGTGGGGTTATTTCTGCGTCATGCGAAGGCCCTTCCCCCCTGAGATAAGGTGGCCAGGGTGTGGATTTGGCAAAATAGAAATTCCCCTGTGCATCGGTTTCCAGATTCAAGGTGAATGCATGAAAATTGGTGGAAGCCATCAGCTCATTATTAAAATTCTCATAAAAATCTGCAAAACCATCATTATTTGTGTCATTTAACCGGGTAATCTGATCGCGACCAATCACGTAAATCTGGTCATCCACAATCTTTACCCCGCTGGGCTGAAACAAGCCAGTGGCAAACCGGTGCCATGCTAATGTGCCTAAATCCTCCCCTATTCCATCAACCAACCATACATCTCCACTCAGTGAAACCACGACAGCACGCCCATCGGAAAGAAAGTCAACATCCATCAAACGAATAAAAGATTTCCAGGGGTTTTCTGAGGGTATGGTGAGTTCATCTACCTGAAATGGTCCTTCCTCCACTCCCATCAGTGCTTCCGTTTGTACGGGTTCCCACTGATCAGGCCCGGGGGATTTAAAATCGGACAAATCGGATACACTCCCGGCCTGATCCAGGAAGGAGGCCATGTATGTCGATCCGGGGCCCGAAAGAACAGGGCCGATAGCAAGTTTGAATTTTATGGCTTGTTGTAAAACGGGAAGATCCAGAATAAGGTGACGGTTGGCTACCCTCCATGTTGGTTTAACATCAAAATCTCCTTGCAGGCCTACGACACGGGTATTGTTGCCTACCTTTAAGGTGATATGCTCCTTTGAATCGGAGACCGAAACGATCTCCATTGCTGCATTTTCCGGTACCTGTAGTACCCGCAGGGAGATCGTTTCCTCAGTGGAACTCAGATTAAGGGTCCTGGTAAATACAGGATGACCGTCAACCAGCTCGAAACCAGGTAATTCGAGAACATCGCTATTACCAACCGAATAGGAAAAAAGAACCTTATCGCCATTGATATAAAGCCCCTTATAATGCGCTTGCTTTTTTGGAATCGGTCCATAGGGCCATGTCCTGGGGTCTTTAAAATTTCCATCAAGTGACCATCCCGGGGTTTTACCTGTTTCGAAATGGGTGATCCCATCAGGGCTGGGCCAATCCTCCAATCCATCTCGTCCGAGATACCAATGGAGAAACCCACCCGTCCAGGCACTGGCGACCCGCAACAAATCCGTATCAAAAGTCATCACGGCCTGAGGATCAGTGCCTACCTTGACTGCGATTCCCTTGTTCACGAAAATGCTACTTGTCGTCAGCGGATCATGCGCAATTGTAGTGGTTACAAATGGTCCATGATCCATTGGATTCATATTGTCTGAAGGTTGAAACTGGGCCTGAAGGGGAATAGCTAGACAAATGCCTGTGATTGCAATCAAAGCTGGGGTTAAACGTAATTGTCCTATTAAATTTTTCATTTGGCCTGTAGAGATCTTATTAGTTTAACGATTAAAATAGTTTTATTTTAAGCATTTATTTGAATTTGAAGGAGCAAAAACACAGATGGGAAAGATCGGTACATGCTAATCAAGAACAGATTTATTTTCCAGGAATAGGACATAAGCTTTACCACCAAGCGCATTATTATCTGAAGGACTCCAGGGCTTTCCTACAATATCAAGCATGCCGTTACCCGTTACATCGCCGAAAATTATCTCGTGCCCACCCAGATTGACATCCGCTATTACATGCTCTTTCCACTCTACAACAGGATTATTGGACCAGGATGGGCCCACGCCAAGATTTTCCCACAGAAAATAGCGGGGATGTTCCTCTCCATTGGCACCTGGGCGAGCACGCTGCCAGTCTTGCTCTGCCGAAATCACATCCGGTCTGCCATCTCCGGTGAAGTCTGCAACACCCAAAGAATGCATACCGCCAAGGATCCTATCTGCACCGGCAATCTCGTGTCGGTGCCACTGAATGGTACCCTCCTCATCGGGGCCGAGATTTTCCATCCACCAAACTCTTCCTCCACGCATCTCTTCAACGGTTTGCACCACATCAGGCCTGCCATCCTGGTTGATATCAGCCACCCATGATCTGGCAGCATTGGCCGCCCAGCTGGGCTCACCATCCGGAAGCGGCATAAAAGGTCCCAGATCGTGTTGCTGCCATTCGGTGCCTTCCCCATCAACATTTTCGAACCAGACATCTGTACGAACAACATCAATATCACCATCGCCATCCAGGTCGCCAAATCCTTTTGGAGCTACCCCGCCATGAACGGCCGCCCCAATGTCATGCCTTACCCACGGATCTCTTGGGTTGCTGGGAATACCATACCAGCGAAGATTGTGTTTATCCGACATGGTTATCACATCTAAACGGCCATCACCATTGATATCAGCTACAATTTGATCGTGGATAGAGCCGTCGGTAATTTCTTCGTCGAACACAATTTGCTCGAAAGGAGTATTGAGGTCTCCTGAATTCCTGTACCATGCTCCTCCTACCAGGTAGTCGGGCAGTCCATCACTATCTACGTCAAGTATGGCTCCTCCCGCATCTGTTGGAGGATTTTCACCCACAATATACCTGGACCAATATCCTGGCTCATGAAACTTATAGACATAGATCTTTTTTGTCCCGCGGGAACTCATGATATATTCCAGCTTACCATCCCCATCCATATCTGCCACTCCGGTATTCGAAAACGAGCCTCCTATAAGAGAATCGTCGATAATGTGTGTTCTGAACTGAATTTTCTTATCACTGCCCTGTGCCCTACTACAAAATGTTGAACCCAAAAGGCCCAAAAGAAAAACAAATAATGCAGGAAGCAGGTAAGCCTCTTTGGTGAAAATTGAAGATCTTACAGATGCCATAATTTAAATATTTATTGGTTTTAATTCTTTATCGATTCAGTATTAATCATACAGATTACAGTAATTTATTCCGCTGAAATCAACCTGCCTTGCATTTGCGTCCAATGCGCGGAATAGGTGCAGATGTAGGGGTATATACCAGGTGGCGGCACCTTAAAAGAAAACGATACGGTATCGCCTGCATGAGCCAAAGCACTGTAGGCGATAATACGGTCCATTTCTTTTTCGGGAATCCAGTCATTCGCTATAGCCTGCAAAGCGGCAACCCCCACCGGACGGATATCCTCTTCCCTTTTAACCAATACAATATTGTGGTTCATATCGCTTTCATTGATATACTGAATGCGCAAGATATCACCCGCTTTAGCCTTGATCTCAGGGACAGAATAACTCAGTTCAATCCCTTCGGTTTTGATTTCTACTACCGTAGTATCTGCCGGTATATTGGCATTGAATGAAATGTTATTGAGGATAGCTTTATCATTCACATTTACCTTTTCAATGTTGGTAAAGGTTTTGAAAAGAAAAAAAGATAGCAGTAAAAAGCTGAAACTTGATATAATTATTTTTTGCATGAACAGAATATTTATTTAGATTTAAAGATTACGTTAGTTTTTCTTATTGTTGGTAATTTATAATTTATTTATAGTTGCTACCTGTTCTGCCCAAAACTTTTTTGGAGAATCTCTCCTCTGCCGGCGGCCAGGATCAATTTAAAATCCAAAGTTTGGGAAAAATAGATTGGTGTTGGACCTACAAAAAGTTAAATCCTCTTAAGGAAAGGTTAATGAAGTTAACCAGGTGTTAATTGGAGAAATCCATTCCTTTCTAAACCTAAGCCCATTCTCACCTGACCTTCAATCTCAATATTCCTTAGAAGCTCCATTAGGTTATATAATTGCGCGACCCATATTTCCCTGCATCGTTCCATTCTCCTATCCAATTATAACTGTATTTCTTATCCATAGAGGAATTTGCTTCCTTTTTCATCTCCAATCACCCATTTTCTAGAAACAATTTGATTATTTGAGTCAATATCATCTCTTTTTCAATCAATACGTTATATCATCAAGGACTTTTTGTACAATTATAAAGAGAGAATAAAACCAGGCTTTATTCTCTCTTTACTGTAATATCAGGGAGCTTCGATAACGATCGGAATGCTATGATTCCAATCAGATGTTTGTTCAGACCTTGCTGCCACCCGAATGTGTAAATTACCACCCCCTCTTTCCTGTGACATATTCAGCAGATCAGTATCAAGCGTTACAGTCGCTGTTCCTGAATTACTATCGAGAGTTACCTCTCTGGTCTGCCACCTGGGCCCATTACCGGTGTCCACTCCCACCTTGGCAACTGTACTCACCAACACGACCCGCTCTGCAGTTTCATGACCCTGGCTGGGAGTTATCTCATAATTAACTGTAAGTTGGTTACCAGAAACGCTAACTGTGGGTTGAGAAATTACCAAAAATGGGGTGACTACAATGTCTTGTTCTACCGGTGCTCCTGACAGATCCACCACAAGTTCACCTGGACCAGGACCATCAACAGGCCCTTCGATCCAAACGTCGTAAGATTGCGGATACAAATGCAGGTTGGCAAAAGTACCATCACCATTTACTCTCAGTTCAAGGGGAACCCTATCTTCTTCTCCCAATACGAATACAGTAAAAGCTGGATTTGAGGCATCCCCGGAGACCGGATTTCCATTTTGATCCACAATCATTCCACTGATCTGACCATCAAAACCAAAATCTGTTATGGTTTCTTCACAAGCTGACATGGAGGTAATATAGACTGCCATCAATGCCAAAATGAATATTTGATTTATTTTTATAGCCTTCATTCTCATCATGATTAAATATTACATTTTTAATTGGGATTAGTGATACCAATCCTTTAGTAACCCGGATTTTCCACCAACGCACCGTTTGTTTCTATTCTGGCAAGTGTAATCGGATTATAATAATGCTCCGGCCGAAACAAACGCTGAACCGTTTCGCCTTGGATGGGAAGGAAATAATATTGTCCGGAATCATCGTGATAAATCACCCGGACTCCTCCCACAATCTGGCCATTCAAGGTTTCCTGAGCAGTTCTCCATCTTCTGAGATCATCCCAACGATGACCCTCATAGATCAATTCACTCGTTCTTTCTATTCTCACACGATCCCGGGTAATGGTTCCTGCATTCAAGGGTTTCAATCCAACGCGCTCACGGGTGAAGTTTAGGTACATGGCCGCATCAGCCATATTACCGAGTTCAAATTCGCTCTCCGCTACAATTAAATACATCTCACCCAATCTCAACTCTTTCCAATTGTATGCTTCCCGGTCATCGGGAACAAAAGGAATTTCGGCGACCAGTTTTTTGAGTAAAAATCCGGTTGATGGGAAAAATTGATTGGCCTGTCTCCTGCTGGCATTGCCAACAGAAGGTTTACCATTATACGAAACTCCCACTTCTGAAATAATCGCATCGGGGTTGGTTCCCCCAACGGTGGGGTCTATACCTTCATATAAATTGACCACGTTACCCGCATATAAATCCCCCTCAAAAAGGACAGTAGCATACAATCTGGGATCTTTATTTGCCCAGGGTCCATCCCCATCTGCATACAAGTTGTCCGGACCTAGTTCAGGAGTACTAAAGGTCCCATCCAAATTTTCAAAGTGATTGACAAGTTCCAAGGTAGGATTCATTTGCGAACCCTGGCCTTCAGAATAGGGAGTGGGTTGATTCTGGTGGGCGAAGGCATGGTTAATTTCTACACCATTATAAATCCGCTCAAAAATGGTTTCTGCATTTGAGTCTTCCACGCCAATGCTAAAAAAGGTTTGTACAGGATCAGCACCCTGAAGCAAGGAATAATTACCCGAATTAATTACCTGCCGGGCCGCAGCACTGGCTTTTTCATAGAATTCATTGGCCCTGGATGATGGAATACCCGTTAGCTGATTATCTGCCAGAGTTCCAAACTTTGCAATTGACGCTGACCAAAGATTTGCCCTTGCCTTGTAGGCATAGGCAGTCCAGCGGTTCACCCGCCCGGTTTGTTCGGAATTTTCGGTCAAGAGGCCGGCCGCTGCTTCCAGTTCGGAGTCTATAAAATCGGCTAATGCCTCTTCTGTACTTCTAGCCAGATATTCCTCCGGGACCTCTTCAAAGGGGTCAAGTACCACATCAACCAGGGGCACGCCCCCATAGCGCTTTTGCATTTTGAAATACGTCGCTGCCCTCAACACCCTGACCTCACCTTCCATCTGTCTTTTAAAGGCTTCGGAAAGTGCAGATGCCCGGATATTTTCTATAAAGAAATTCAATTCCCTGATATATTCATAATCCCAGAGACCTTCGCAATCTGTATTTAGATTCATCCCTCCGTGGGTACGGCAACCAGAAAAGCTACCGCCCCGCTGAGTACCCAGATCATGATGTCCCAGGGGACCGGCAAATTTATGTCCGCCTCCGGGAGTAGAGAAACTGGTGAAGGGGAACAGTGCGTACAAGTCTGCTGCGAGTGCTTCAGCAAAAGCCTCATTCTCAAATACCTGATCTGCACTAACCAGGTCCTGTGGCAGTTCATTGAGGTCGAAAACATCACCGCAGGAGTTCATAAACACCAGCAATCCCAACAGGAGTGGTGTTACTGCTTTATATATATTTTTTCTGAATATCATAACTTAGAAAATTATTTTCGTAATCGTTTTATTTTCTGTTTAGAAATCAATTTCAACTCCCACATTGACCACACGCGTCTGTGGATGGTAGTTACCGAAAAACTGTCTGGGATTTTCGTCAATCTCTGGATCCAGAAAATCAATGTCTGAGAACGTCAACAAATTGGTGCCTCCCGCATAAACTTTTACCCTTCTCAAACCAAGTCCGTCTATGAGCTCTACCGGAAGGGTATACCCCACTTGAAGCTGCTTGAGACGTAAGTACGTACCGTCAATCAAGAACATATCATAATCACTATTGAATCTTCCCGATGCCCTGGGCCACCTTGCACTGGAAGCACTTACCGCAGGAAGTCCAAATTCATTTTCAGGAATATAGGCCTCAGTGATATCTTTCTGCAGTGCCACTCCATTGGATGGGAATGGTGACTCAAACTCACTCCAGGTTAAATTCCAACCAAATCGGGAAGCACCTTGCCAGAAAGTCACAAGCTCCAGCCCTTTCCATTCGACTCGGGTTTGAAAGCCAAATGTCATCCTTGGCTGGGTACCGGAAGTAGCAATATACTGGTCCGCATCGGTGATCCTTCCGTCCCCGTTCCTGTCTATAACCCTCGCATCTCCAATCTGTATGGAGCGATTCCCATTGCCATCTATATCTGCCCAGTTATCAATTTCTTCCTGGGAAGCAAAAAGACCATCGGTTTGCAGGTAGAATACATTGACATTGTTTCTCCCACCTGTTATTACACGGCGACCAATCTCCTTTTCCCGTCGTTCGACCTCTTTGTTGATGAAATCAGGCTCATCGGTGTTGATCACAGTTTCTTCATAAATCCCGAAATTACCTCCTATGGAATAATTCCAATTGCTGTTAATCGTATTGTTATGTCGTAAACTGAGCTCTAAACCCCTGTTTTCAAACTCCTGGAAATTTTGTTGTGGCAACACTGCTCCTACTACAGGCGGCACATCCAATATCCGTTGGCCTAACACATCGAAACGATGTCTCCGGAATACATCGAAAGTACCCTCTATCATACCTCCCCAAAAGGAAGCGTCCAAACCAAAATTGACGATGTCCATTTTTTCCCAGGTAATGTTTGGATTAGGAAGCCCGTCAGTACTAATGGTCCTGCGCAGGAGGTCATCCTGAAAAATGTAAAAATTGTCAAAAGAAAAAGTGGGCAGGAATTGAAAATTCCCCGCAGCATCAAAACCCAGCCTTCCCCAGGACCCCCGAAGCTTCAGATAGGTCAGGGTATTCGATATACTGCTATTTTGCATAAATCCTTCATCGGAAATATTCCATGCGCCGGAAACAGATGGAAAGAATCCCCAGCGGGAATCCTCGGGAAATCTCATCGACCCATCGTACCTTGCGCTCACCTCCAGGGAATATTTATCGGCATAATTGTAGGCAATTCTACTAATATGTCCTACCCGCTTATTTCTATTGATCACATCGTTATTGAACTGTTGGCTCGGAGGTCCGGCACTCAATTGCGCAATTGGAAATTCATAGCCTATTCGACTGGCATCTATTCGCTCAAAATCCCGCTGGATAAATTCAAATACATACATGCTGGTAAGCGAATGATTCTCACCGAATGAATGGTCCCCGTTTAAAAAATACTGGAAATTGATGTTTTCAGTTTGACTGTTCTGCCTTTCTACCCGGGTGTCGGCATTTAGCGCACGAACAAATTCATGTGTTTCAGTATCTGGGTTATACCTGTATTCCGGAGCCCTTTTCTGAAACATCTTTTCCTGCAAACTGGTCCCCTGGTAATTAATTGTAGCTCTGGTACTCAATCCCTGCAGCAGTTGATACTCACCTCCCAGCTTGAAATCTATAAAGCTTCTATTGAACTCCTGAGATCCCCCAATGTCTGCACTTGCCAGATTCAGCGGATTGACCGTTTGTCCCTCGGGTGCTCCTCTTGGAAATTCACGGTGCCCTCCGGGTAGTTCTACAACAGAATGAAATGGGCGCCAGCGACCGCTTCGGGCAAAAATTCCTTGCCCCTGTGACCAGTCTGTTCCTTCAAAGGCGTTTCTGGGGCCATAAAAATCCTGAAGGTTATAACTCATGTCAAAATTAAAACTAAATTTTTCTGTTACATCTACGTCAAGATTCCCGCGAATATTGTATCGTTTAAACCTTGTATCTGTTTCCCCAAATACGTTGCGTTCCAGGCCGGTTTGATCGAATATATTCCCGGATATAAAATACCTGGCTCGGTCATTCCCCCCTCTGATTGATAAATCATGGGTTATCATGGGTGAAGCATCCCTTGTCACCATGTCAAACATATCCACACTGGGATAATTTTCGGGATCTGAACCATCGTTGTGCGCCCTGAACTCTGCTACAGTTTCAGGGGTCCATCGGAAACCCAATCCACGGTCCAGGTTTCTCATGTTAAACAGGGTCATGTATTCCCATGCGTCTATAACTTTAGGTACCATCGTTAAGCCCTGAAAACCGATATCACCCCGGTAGGAAAAGCGGACATCACCCGAACTTCCTCGCTTGGTGGTAACCAGCACAACACCATTTCCTGCTCTGGCTCCGTATACTGCGGCAGAAGCAGCATCCTTGAGCACATTCAATTCCTCGATGTCGTTAGGGTTCAAATTAGAAAATACTGCTTCATCGACCGGTAACCCGTCTACTATATAGAGTGGCTCTCCAAAGCCCCTGATATTGATTGCAGTCTTGTTTTGACCAGGCTGGCCATTCTGGTTTTTGATAAAAACCCCTGCCACACGTCCCTGCAAGGCTTGTCCTACTGTTGGAGTCGACACTCTTGCCATATCTTCCGGATCTGCCCTTGCAATACTGCCCGTAATACGGGACTCGATTTGCGTACCATATCCTACCACAACGACCTCATCCAGGGAGGTCTCTCCCTCTGATAACACAATCTCGAATTGGGTTTGGTTACCCACAGTAATCCTTTCTGATCTGAATCCGATAAAGGAGATAACCAAAACGGCTCCCACGTCTGCCTCAATGGAGAACTTACCATCGAGGTCGGTAACTGTTCCCTGGCTAAATCCTTCGATAATCACCGTTGCTCCGGGTATAGGCTCACCATTAGCATCTGTGACTGTTCCGGTGATGGTCGCCCTCGGAACAGGAACATTCCTTGAACTGTGGATAATCGCAAAATGAGGGTGAGGTTTGGAGGCTAAGCTTTCCTCCTTGCTGATTTCGATAGGAAGTAATTTCCCGGCAACTGCATCAATCGGCAACAACAATAAAGAAATAATGCCGATGAAAAAGCACCTAGACAACCCAAAAGTTGTCTTAAGTAATTTATTTTTCATAATTTTAAGGGTTTATTGGATGTTTTACTTCAATAAATGCCGGTCTTATGGTATGTGCCATTCCCCAATGATCATCACCATAAGGCCTGAGCCGGCTGATTTTTTATCGGCCGGCTATTTTTTTGTACTCCTGTAGATCATACTGTTATTGGTTTTTAGGTAAAGTCAATTTTTCACAAAAGCCTGCAGAAAAGGACCTGTAAAGCCATATATTTTATCATTTTTCAGTGGGTTGCGCCAGGCCAACCCTACTAGAATTTTGCTAACAAATTTTCAGCATCTGAATATTAGAAAAGAATGCATTTTATTGATATTCAAATTATTAAAATGAAACCAAACAATATTCAGATTAGATATTTTTGAATACCGTATACATTTTTATAAAAGTAAATTTATGTAATATTTTGAAAATAAATAATTTTTCAAGGGATAAATTTTACGCAAGACTGTGTGTCTGAAACCCCAGGCTAGTTAGTTTCAGAAAATAATAAGCCTTCAAAAAATAAAAAATGGCAGCAATAAAATTAAATTTTTCTAAAAATCAATCAACTTATTTTTTGTTTTGAAAAGCTGGCCGGAAATAAAAATATTTAAATTAGATTTTCAAAGAATAGCGTGCAAAAAGCCGGCGATAAAAGCGGCCTGAAGCATTCTGGTTTGTTCATCGAAATGCACGTGATCGATGTATAGATTTGTACCCAGGTTCAAAGTATACTGATGAAGGTCGATAACCGGAACGCCTTTGGAAGCAAATACTTCATCCGCTATGGCATTATAGGCAGCCAGATCTGCCGCATACCTGTAAAAGGATTTTTGATTGACATTGTGTTGTGCATCATCTACCGGAGTACTGCGCATCCAAACCAGGGGAATGCCTTTTGCTGCAAGCAGGCGGTAAATTTCCTCCAGATTTTGCCGGTAAAGTTCCTTACTGATCTGCCGCTCCCCGGTTTGGACGTTAGTCTTGATATCGTGCAGGCCGCAATTGAGCAGCAGCACATCAGGGCGGAAAGCGGGATCATCTAATTTGACCCGCAGGTAACCCAGGACCATACCCGAATCACCACCGTTGGCACCGGCTGGGTTATCCAGATCCTCCGCCGATGATCCCTCCGCTCTCTTGCGATCGTATCGGCAAAAACCGCTAAGATATTGTTTCAGGTAAGGACCATATTGCATGGAAATACTATCGCCAATGACAAACACCTGGGGCAATTTGGGTTCGCCCGCGCCCATAACAAATACCATTATAGACAAATACCCGACTAATTTGCTGATTTTCATCCTTTATACCTGTTCTTCCTGTAAACCTACTTCAATGCATTTGCACACTGGGTTTTGTTCCCTCGCGAAGCGCTTGCCCTGGCGCCACCATTTCTTCATTTGATAGGGGTCGAAGATCAGGCTATTTTCTGTCAATACTGCAGGAGGATAATAAAAATTCAGTTTGACCTTCCGCTTTTTACTCAGCAACTCTCCTATTTTGATGTCATCGCTGGAAATCTGGTCCAGCATAAAATCAAAAGCTCTGGTAGTAAGCTCCAGGGCATTTCTCACGGGTCTTTTCATTTCCCTTCCGGCCCTGGCTTTCAATACGATCACATCCACTTCGGTCGCCCCGCGATAAATGGCTTCCGATATGGGCACCAGATCCGCAAACCCTCCATCGGCGTACTCACATCCATCTTTTTCTACCAGACTCATGAAAGGTATCATATTGGATGAAGCCCAAATCCACTCACAGAAATCGTGGTAATCACAGTCCTTTAACCGTTTGTATTCCACATTGTTGGTAGAAAGGTTAGACACGGTAATGTAAATCTCAGCCGCATTTTGTCTCATTTGTTCGAAATCTGCTGGCGTAATGATTTTTTTGATCAGCTTGAAGAGCGCTTTGCTTTCCCCAAAGGTCTTCTTTCCTTTCAAAAACATCTTTATTGTACTGAAATGGTTGATCCGGGTCTTGAAGACCCCATTTGTTTTTGAGATGATAAACGGATTGGTGCTGAAAATACAGTCCTGAGTCACCGAAGTGTAGATTGCCTTGATTCTTTCAATTTCATTGATAGAAAGCAGGGGAACCAGCAGGCTACCCGTGGAGGTTCCCACAAAAATATCATATTTATAATTACACTCACGTATCAGGTATTCTGCTATGCCCCCACCAAAAGCACCTTTGCTTCCGCCTCCCGAAATAACCAACCCTCTTTTTTGCTGCATATTGAAGCTTACTTTTTAATTTTAATCGACCAACCTGACCTGCACGTTCTCCAGCAGAATTTGAGACAACAATTCCAATTCTCCCGCCTCAAATAGTTCCTGCATGGATTCTACCGGTAGTGATTCATCTTCCGGCTTGTAATTGTCATAATCCTGAAGCAATATACCCGAAACATCGTGGGTATTGGTGGCTTTTCTAAACCGGATACCTCCCCCGTCGGTATGATAGGTATATGCCAAATAATCCATTCGATGGTGCTCCTGATGGATCCAATACAAAAATTCATCTTCATGGTCTTCCCCACCACCCTTCTGCCTGAAAGTAACTTTTATAAGGTAGTAAGGTTGGTTTTCCAATTGCGTCTCTCCCAGATATTGCTTGATCACCGCTTCATCATTGAGCCCGTATGGCAAAAATGCAAAATATGCCACCGAATTGACCGAGTTGGCATAGGCATTTTCCTTGTCGGCCGGCAATGTGACTTCCCTCCCATTGACTTTTCTAACAAAACCCGAATTGTCCAGCACGTCTTCCACCATTCCGGATTCATCCCGAAAGGACCTTAGGTAGCGAAACCGTTCCGGAGATTTAAAGATCTCGTAATGCCTGTCCCTGAAATCGAAGCTGATTTCAGCACGCTGAAAACGCTCCCCTCCATGAGCTGCAATGGACAGGTCGATGATTTTCTGCGCCTCATTGTCAGAAAAACAGGAGTTTAGTATAACAAAAAGCCCAATTAATAACAGGGTTTTACATGTATTCATATATCATCGGTTTACTAATTGTAGTCTTCATAAAGGCTGCGACAGCGCAATATATCTACCGGCTGTCCGGAGTCCTACCAGACAGGTCTGCCACCCATCCTTATCAATTCATTCTAATCAGCAGTAGCTCGTTCCGACCATATCAGGGGAGCCGCTAACAATAATACATATTCTTAGATAACTATGCATCATTTTTCTATAAAACACACAAGGTATATTCCGAAGTTTGCGGCCTTTTATGAGTTATTCCGCCCCGCAATAATAGGCCTTAAGTCGCTTTTTGCCACAATCTGACCTTAACACTTACGTAATTGTAAAATTATTTACGTATTTTTTTACGTATTTTTACTTATTTTTTGAAAAATAGCCTATCTTAGCAGCTTCAATGACTGCTTTACTCAATGCTACATTAAAACCCTCAATAACCACACTTGCAACCTTAAATTATATCAAACATGCAATCCCGAAACAAAAAAGCGACCTCTATCAATTTATTTGATTTCAAAACTCCACAGATGCGGGCTTTTCACCTGTCCTGGTTTGCCTTTTTCCTCTGTTTTTTCGGATGGTTTGGCATTGCGCCGCTGATGGCCGTTGTGCGGGATGAGCTGGATCTGAGCAAATCCCAAATAGGCAATATCATCATCGCTTCGGTGGCGGTAACTGTTCTCGGCCGGCTATTTATAGGCTGGCTGGTAGACCGCATAGGTCCAAGGATTACCTACACCTATCTGCTGATATTGGGAGCTATACCGGTTATCCTTATCGGACTGAGTGATAGCTACGAAAGTTTTCTCCTGTTTCGGCTGGCAATTGGCATAATTGGCGCCTCCTTCGTGATTACACAATACCATACATCTGTGATGTTTGCGCCCAACGTAGTCGGCACCGCAAATGCCACCTCTGCCGGATGGGGCAATATGGGTGGCGGTGTCACCCAAATGCTGATGCCGCTTATTTTTGCGTTATTTCTATCGCTGGGCTTTCTGGAGGCCGAAGCCTGGAGATATGCGATGATGGTTCCAGGGTTTGCCATGATACTGACAGCCTTCGCCTATTACAAATGGACCACTGATTTTCCCGAAGGAAACATCAGGGACCTGAGTAAAAAGGACCTTGACTACAAAAGAAAGAAAAAAGCCGACAGCAAAGGCGCCTTCAGGGCCGCTGTAAGCGACCGCCGGGTATGGGCATTGTTTCTGATATACGGAGCCTGCTTCGGAATAGAACTTACCATCAACAACATCGCTGCGATCTATTACCACGATACCTTTGGGCTCGACCTTAAGACCGCTGGACTGATTGCCGGGCTATTTGGTTTGATGAACCTGTTTGCCAGAACCCTGGGAGGCTACTTCGGAGATAAAGCCGGTATCAAATGGGGGCTCAAAGGCAGAGTAGGGTTCTTAGGATTGGTTTTGCTCATTGAAGGGTTTGCCCTGATATTGTTTTCCCACATGAGCTTTTTGCCACTGGCCATAGCTACTATGATCTTATTTAGCCTATTCGTACAAATGGCGGAAGGGGCTACCTTCTCTGTAGTGCCTTTCATCAATAAGAAAGCCCTGGGCATGATATCAGGAATAGTGGGAGCCGGCGGCAATGTAGGTGCCGTAATGGCTGGATTTCTTCTGAAGATGGAAGGGCTGACCTACGGCGACGCGCTTTCCATACTCGGCCTCTCTGTGGCCGCCATTAGTTCACTATCGTTGCTGATCCGCTTTTCCAAAGAAGATGAAAAGGTAGCCCAGGTAGAACTGGAGTCCTCTCTGGCAGAGAAAGCTACCCTTCAACCAGAACTTGTCAATCAATAACAATCATTAACCAAAAGGCAGAAAAGATGGCTACGGACTGTTACAAGACTACCTGCTCTTACTGTGGTGTGGGCTGTGGAATAGAGGTGCAGAAAAACAAAAAAGGGAAAATTTCCATTCAGGGAGATCCTGGGCACCCTGTCAACAAGGGCATGTTATGTTCAAAAGGAAGGAATCTGCACTATGTAGTAGAAGACACCTCAGACCGCCTGCTTCATCCCCAAATGCGGTGGGGCAAATCCCACCCTTTGGAAAAGGTAGACTGGGATACCGCAATCGAGCGCGCGAGTGCAGTGTTCAGGTCCATCATCAAGGTCCATGGACCGGATGCAGTGGCATTCTACGTGTCTGGACAGTGTCTCACCGAAGAATATTACCTGGTCAATAAGCTGACCAAAGGCTTCTTAGGCACCAATAACATCGACACCAATTCCAGGCTTTGCATGAGCGCTGCCGTGATGGGCTACCTCCAGACATTGGGTGAGGACTGTGTACCCATCGCCTATGAAGACATTGAGTTGGCCGATTGCTTTTTTGTGGCCGGAGCAAATCCTGCCTGGTGCCATCCCATTCTGTGGCGAAGGATCGAACTACACAAGGAGGCAAACCCCGAGGTTAAAATCATCGTTGTCGACCCGCGCAGTACCCAGACGTGCTCCATAGCGGACATGCACCTCCAAATCAACCCGGGGACGGACGAAGTGCTCTATCATGCCCTGGGAAGGTGCCTGATTGAACAGGGTGACATTGACCTGAATTTCATTGCGGACCATACCGATGGTTTTGAGGCGTATAAAGTGCGTGTATTTCAGACAAGCATTCAAGAGGCTGCGCAGATCTGTGGCCTGCCCACATCGGATATCCACGCAGCCGCTTCCTGCATCGGCAATGCGCAGGGATTTTTAACACTGTGGACTATGGGGCTCAATCAAAGCGCAGACGGCGTGAACAAAAACCTGGCGCTGATAGACCTGAATCTCATTACCGGGCATATTGGAAAACCCGGATCAGGGCCCTTCAGCCTCACCGGACAACCCAATGCCATGGGCGGCCGGGAAGTGGGCGGCATGGCCACTTTGCTGGCCGCACACCGCAAACTGAATGATGCAACTGACAGGGCGAAAGTAGCCGGATATTGGGGAGTGGACGGAATTTCTGAAAAGCCCGGAAAAACCGCCACACAAATCTTTGACGGCTTGGCTGATGGGACGATCAAAGCCGTTTGGATCATCTGTACGAATCCCCTGGTGAGTATGCCAGATGCCCAGCGTATCGAAGCAGCATTGAAAAAAGCAAGATTCGTGGTGGTGCAGGATATTTCCAACAGCAATGAGAGCATTCCTTTTGCCGATCTGGTGCTCCCTGCAGCGGGATGGGGAGAAAAGGAGGGCACCATGACCAACTCGGAACGGAGAATCAGCCACCTGAGCCAATTTACCAAAGCTCCGGGAGAGGCACTCCCCGATGCTGAAATACTGATCCGATTTGCAAAGAAAATGGGATTCCATGGATTTGATTTCGACGGTATGGCTGGAGTCTACGCGGAATACTGCCAGATGACAAAGGGCACAAATATCGATATCTCCGGCCTCGATTACGATTACCTCAAACAAAATGGTACGGTTCAATGGCCTTTTCCAGATAAAAGCCAGGGTGAAACCAAGCGCCTTTTTACCGATAAAAAATTTTATACGGCCAATGGCCGGGCCCAGATAAAGGTGTCCGGGCCAAAACACTATTATGAAATGCCCTCTCCGGCATTTCCCCTTATTCTCACCACAGGAAGGGTCAGGGACCAGTGGCATACCATGACCCGAACCGGCAAAGTAAACAAGCTCAACAAACACATCCCGGGACCCTATCTGGAAATCCACCCTGAGGACGCTGCCCAAAGAGGTATATTGCAGGGGAGTACGGTATTGGTCTCAGGAAAAAGAGGTGAAGTACGCGTGCACGCCCAGATCACCGATAAAATTAAAAAAGGCTTACTCTTTCTCCCCATGCACTGGGGCAAAATCATGGGCAAAGACTTTGCGCGGGCCAACAATCTTACCGGCAACAGCATTGACCCGGTGTCCAGGCAGCCCGATTTCAAATACTCAGCGGTGCAGGTAAGCTGCTATAAAAAGCCCAGGCAAAAAGTAGTCATCATTGGGGCTGGTGCAGCCGCTTACCGCTTTATCCACTCCTACCGCGAATGCAATCAGGAAGACGAAATTCATGTTTTCTCCAGGGAAAAACATCCTTTTTACGATCGGGTATTGTTACCCGACTATATCAACCGCCACAAAGCCTGGGAGGATCTGCTAAAATTCAAATCGGTGACGGATATGGACAAATTGAACATTCACCTGTATGTAGAAAACGGCATTGAATCCATAGACCGGTCCAACAAGACGGTGACTGACGAAAAAGGAAGGGTGCACCATTACGGTACCCTCGTCATCGCCACAGGAAGCAGGGCCTTTGTGCCTGCAGATGCCCCCATGCACTTGCCCGGGGTATTTACCATGCGCAACCGGGAACATGCCGATGAACTAAAAGAATACCTGGACTACAAAGGCCATGTATTGATTGTCGGAGGGGGGTTACTGGGGCTGGAACTGGCAGCTGCACTGCGGGAGGTCAATATGGAGGTCACCATCGTCCAACTGGGTTCCCGGCTAATGGAACGACAACTAGACGCCATTGCCAGCTCCCTGCTACGTGAAAAGTTGGAGGAAATGGGGGTTAGCCTGTATATGAACAACCAGGTCTCCCATCTGGCAGCGCAGGAAGAAAGCAAGACAATCACAGCCAGCCTGAAGAGCGGACAAAGCCTGAACTGCCATGCGGTGGTCTACGCTATCGGTACCCGGCCCAATATTGAACTAGGCAAATCTGCCGGCCTTACCTGTGGCCGGGGTATTCAGGTCAATGATTACCTGCAAACCAGTGATCCCGATATTTTTGCGATGGGTGAAATAGCAGAGCACAGGGGAAAGCTCAATGGCATCACAGCAGCCGCCGAGACGCAGGCCGATGTAGCGGCGCGATTCATTACAGGTGATCTGCTCAGCATATACAAAGGCAGTATTCCGATGAATATCCTTAAATTTGCCAACCTGGATCTTTGTTCCATTGGTATACCCGAAATACCTGTCAACGCGCAGGATTACGAAGAAATCCTGCTGATAGACAGCGCTCAGACCTACTATAAAAAGTGTATTGTATTTCGGGACAGACTGGTCGGAGCCATTCTGATGGGTGACAAATCTGAATTTGCGGAATTCAAACACCTCATTGAAGAAAAAACCGAGCTTTCCGAAATCCGCCATGAACTGCTCCGCGGCAGGAGTGCCAAAAAGGAAATGATCGGAGAAATGGTCTGTTCATGTGGCAATGTGGGCAGGGGAAATATCCGCGAGGCCATAGCATCCGGCTGCAGGGAATTTCGCCAGCTATGCCAGCAAACCGGAGCAGGACTGGGATGCGGCAGTTGCAAACCGGAGGTCAGGGATCTATTAGCCGCAGCCCTGCACCCGGAAGTAGGTGCCTGATTGGAGGAGACGCACTTCGGAATATAGCATGTAAAATTCAAGGACACCGCCTTTACGGTGCATTCTCCATCCAAAAACCGGAGATGTTCCAAACAGATGTTGTACCGGTATTAATAAATAATATGGAAAAAGATGATTTAGTCAGGGTATTTGTCAAAGGGGGCATCATATCGCCCGGTGATTTTTTGAAAATGATCCAGACGGCCAGCGACCTGGGTGCCACCTACATTCACCTTGGATCCAGACAGGACGTGCTTTTTCCTTTGAAAAACAAAAACCTGGAGACCCTTGCCAATACCTTCCAGGCCATTGATACCGCCTACGATACAGATGGGGAAGAATTCCAAAACATCGTTTCCTCCTTCCCTGCGTTGGATGTGATGCCGACTACACACTGGCTTGCTTCACACACCTATCACTATATCCTGGACACCTTCGATTACCGACCCAAACTAAAAATCAATATCATTGATCCGGTGCAAAACCTCGTCCCTCTCTTTACGGGAAACATCAATTTTGTGGCCTCTGATATGGACAATTACTGGTACCTGTTCCTGCGGTTTTCTGAAATTGACGCCAAGCCCTGGAGTGCGCCGGATCTCATCTATGGTTACGATCTGTCAAAAGTCGCTAAGGCAATAGAAGATATCAAACCTGTACAATGCGGTCTGAAATACGAAGAGATTTACCGCAGGATCAAAGCCTCCCTATCTCCCAACACGCAGAAAGCCCACCATGACCTCGACTATCCGGAGGCCAATTCACCCTATTATGAGGGCATGAACCGCATCGTCGGAGGGAAATATTGGCTGGGTCTGTATTGGAGAAACAACAAATTTACCATCAATTTTCTCAAGGCCCTTTGCCAACTTTGCCTCTCCAGCAATATCGGAAAAATCTGTCTTACACCCTGGAAATCGATCATTATTAAGGGTATTGCCGAAAAGGATCGGCTGAGCTGGGAAAAATTGCTGGGAAAATTTGGCATCAATATCCGCCACAGTTCTCTGGAACTCAATTGGCATTTGCCGGTATTGGACCAGGAAGCGATGGAAATCAAAAATTATCTGGTCAGGGCCCTGGACAAACAGGACATCAGTACCTATGGCCTGAGTTTTTCGGTGAAAACCAGACACATGGCGCTCTTCACTTCTGTAGCCATAGAAAAAGCAAAGAAAAAGAAGGAAACCGATCCGGACATGTTCAACATCCTGTACTCTAAAGATTTCAACCCCAACCTTTCAGAATACTTTTACTTTGTGAAAAACGTACCTTTGGAAACCTTGCCTCCACTCCTGATTGAACTGAGCCACAAATACTATGACCAACTGGAGATTCCGAAATCGTCCGAATCAGCCGAAAACAATGAAAATCTGATTAAAAAACCGCTTAAGAAATACCAATGCTCGAGCTGTCTTACCGTTTATGATGAACAATATGGTGATCCTGCATCAGAGATATTGCCGGGAACCTCCTTCCTTACGCTTCCCGACAGCTATACCTGTCCGCTATGCGAAAATCCAAAATCAGCATTTAAGCGGATAGATCAATAGCTACCCTTAGACTCTCCGGACACCGAAACAGAAAGAAAGATCCCTTAGAATAAGCGTATTTGGAATTCGCCAAAATCAGCCTACATTAGCAGGGATTCCCCGTCCTACTGGTGTCATCCGGGCAGGCATGCGGCCATTAAAAAACAAATTAAAGACACATGAAATCGATACGATTAAAATCATCATTAAACACAGGACAATGACTATTTTAATAGTCAAAGATTCCCTGTCTGCCAAAAGGCAGGCATCTGACCATTAAAAGACAATTATAAACAGATGAAACTCAGGATCAATAACAACTCCATTCGGCTCAGGTTAACTCAGTCGGAGGTGGAACGCATCGGAAAGGGGTATTCACTTCATCAGGCGTTAAAATTGGGCGAGGATCAGGTCCTGACCTATGCACTGATACCCCGGGACAAACTCGATTCTCCCAAAGCCACCTTCCTGAACCAGCACCTCGAGGTTTACCTGCCTTCAGCGCTGGGCAAAAGCTGGGCAGGGACTGATGAAGTCAGCATCCGGCACGTTCAGCAGGAAGGAACAGACAGGGAGTGCCTGCTTTTGATCGAAAAGGATTTTCAGTGCCTGCACAAAAGACCCGGTGAAGACGAGCGGGATAATTTCCCTAATCCCAAATCTTTAGAGGATTATCAAAATGGATCATAGGCTTGTTTGATAGCTTCCTCATTGTGCACACACGGCCTGCCGCTGAATCAATTCCGTAAGCCTGCTTTCATTGACCACCTTGCCGATAACAATGATAGCAGGTGAGGAAAGTCCTGATGTTTTCCGCAAATCCATGATGTTGTGCAAATCTCCTGTTATGGATTGCTCGTCCTGCTTACTGCCATTGCTGATCATACAGATGGCTTCCTTTTCTCCCCGATACTGTTTGAATACACGGACGATATCCGGAAGTTTTTTTACGCCCATCAGAATGACTACAGTAGCCGATGACCTGGCAGCAAATTCCAGGTCTCTGGCTGTGCTATGGTCTTTCAATGTGCCGGTGACTACCCAAAAACTTTCGTTGATGCCTCTCTTTGTCAATGGAACTCCAGCCAGACCTGGCACTGAAGTGGCGCTGCTGATCCCTGGTATATAGCTGGTCGGAATACCATGCGCGGCGGCGTACTCCAATTCTTCGTGGCCCCTTCCAAATACAAAAGGATCTCCCCCTTTCAGGCGGACCACGTGACCGCAGGACCGGGCATATTGGACGATCATGCGATTGATCTCTTTCTGCTGCCGGTGATGTAGTCCGGCAGTTTTACCCACAAAGATGCGGATAGCTGTCTGCGGAGCATGATCCAGTAAGGCCTCATTGGCCAACGCATCGTAAAGAATAACATCAGCAGATGCCAGCGCTTTGATTCCTTTCAGACTGATCAATTCGGGGTCTCCAGGTCCTGCCCCCACCAGTGATAATCTTGTTTCTCCAATTTTCATATGCTTTGATTAGGTCGAATGCTGAAACAAAATTAAGTATTTTTTTACGTAATTATACGTATTTTAAAAAAATGTTTTTACCTTAGCAGTCGAATTAGAGATCAATATTCAGCTAAAATACCTAGAAAAGCAGGGACCTTATCCATCAAAAAATTGAAAGGCATGACAAGAGTAATAGTAATCGGAAACGGCATGGTAGGATACAAGTTTTGTGAAAAGCTGGTAGCCGCATCTTCAAAAGGAGACTTTCAGCTCACTGTTTTTGGCGAGGAACCCTGGCCTGCCTACGACAGGGTACATCTGAGTAGCTATTTTACCGGATCCGATGTAGATGCACTGAGCCTTGCACCTAGATCCTGGTATGAAGAAAACGGAATTGATCTGAGGACAAATGAGCTTATTGTTTCCATAGACAGAAAACTAAAACAGGTTTTAAGCCATACAGGAAAAGTGATGGCCTACGACAAGCTGATCCTGGCTACCGGTTCCGGTGCCTTTGTCCCGCCCATTGGTGGAGTGGAAAAAAAGGGAGTTTTTGTCTACAGGACGATCGAAGACCTGGACGCCATCATGGCATTTGGTAAAAAAGCAAGATCGGCTGCAATAATTGGCGGGGGACTTCTGGGCCTGGAAGCGGCCAAAGCTACCATGGACATGGGACTAAACACGCATGTCATCGAGTTTGCACCGAGATTGATGCCGCGCCAACTGGATGCTGCCGGAGCGGCTGTGTTGAAGTCCAGACTGGAGGAATTGGGCATTGCCATACACCTGAATAAAAACACCCGGAAAATCCATGGGAACGGCAAGCTCACCGGTTTGGAATTTGCTGATGGCGCAGACCTCTCCGTAGACATGTTGGTCATTTCTGCAGGTATCAAACCGCGCGACGAACTCGCCAAAACCTGTGGGCTGCCTACTGCAGCCCGGGGCGGAATAATAGTAAACCAAAACCTGCAATCTGAGGCGGATGACAATATTTTTGCCATTGGGGAAGTCGCCTCCTGCCAGAACATGATCTATGGGCTGGTCGCACCCGGCTACGAAATGGCCAGCCAGGTAGTCAACCAGCTTTGCGGCAAAACAAGCAGGCCATTCCTGGGTTTTGACATGTCTACAAAATTAAAGCTAATTGGAGTCGATGTCGCTAGTTTTGGAGATCCATTTGGAGAATCTGCTCCGTCCAGAACGATAGTATATGAAAATAAGCGTTCCGGAATTTACAAGCGGATTAACATCAGCCCGGATGGCAAACGCCTTTTGGGAGGTGTATTGGTCGGCGACGCCCAGGCCTACGGCATGCTTCTACAAATGACCCAAAACAGTATGCCCCTACCGCCCAATCCGGAAGACCTGATCCTGGGCAGTCGGGGCGGCAAAGAATCCGGCGGAGCCGGACTGGAAGGCCTCCCTGCCGAAGCACAGATTTGCTCCTGTGAAAATGTGACCAAAGGAGATATCTGTAAGCTGATCGAAAACGAGGGCTTGAGCCATGTGGAGGAAATAAAATCCTGCTCCAAAGCCGGCACGGGATGCGGGGGTTGTGTGCCTATGGTGAACGATTTGCTCAAGATGCAGCTCAAGACCCTTGGCAGGCAGGTGAAAAATAATCTATGCGAACACTTTCCCTATACGAGGCAGGAGCTGCTGGACCTGGTAAAGGTCAGGGAAATCAAGACATTCGACCAGTTGATAGACCAGTTTGGACAGGGAGATGGCTGTGAGATCTGTAAGCCTGCTGTGGCCTCCATTCTCGCCAGCACCTGGAACGAACTGATTATCAGGCAGGACACCATACAGGACACCAATGACCGGTACCTTGCAAATATTCAGAGAGGAGGCACCTATTCGGTGGTACCGCGCATACCTGGAGGTGAAATTACTCCCGATAAGCTGATTGTGATCGGTCAGGTAGCGAAAAAATACGGCTTGTATACCAAAGTAACCGGCGGACAGCGCATAGACATGTTTGGAGCCAGGGTGGATCAGCTACCAGATATCTGGGAGGAGCTGATCGTTGCAGGATTTGAAAGCGGGCATGCCTACGGCAAGTCGCTGAGGACGGTTAAGAGCTGTGTAGGTTCTACCTGGTGCCGCTATGGTGTGCAGGACGCAGTCTCTTTTGGCATCAGAGTAGAAGAACGGTATCGCGGCCTTCGATCACCCCACAAATTGAAAGGTGCTGTGTCGGGTTGCATACGGGAATGCGCCGAGGCCCAAAGTAAAGATTTCGGCCTCATCGCCACCGAAAAAGGCTGGAACCTGTACGTTTGTGGCAATGGAGGCTCCAAGCCTCAGCATGCCAGATTATTGATCAACGATGTCGATAGCGAGACCGTGCTGAAATACATTGACCGGTTCCTGATGTTCTATATCCGTACCGCCGAGCCGCTGAACAGGACCGCCACCTGGCTCAACAAACTTGAGGGAGGCATTGATTACCTGCGGGAGGTGGTGGTAAACGACTCCCTGGGAATAGCCGAAACGCTGGAAAGGGAAATGGAATTTATGATACAAACCTATGCCTGCGAATGGAAGGAAGTGGTCAATAATCCCCAACTAAGGGCAAAATTCAAACACTTTGTCAATGACGATGAAGGAGATCCCTCTATAGCCTTTCAGGAAATGCGGGGACAAAAAATCCCTGCTTCCTGGTGAAAATGATGCCCATATGACCAATGCAACCGAAGTTGAACATCCAATAGATTGATATCATGTCAGCAAAACTTGAAAAAAACCAAACCACAGCCAATTCCCAACCCACTACCTGGTTCAAGGCCGCTCCGGTAAGTGCCCTTCCTGAAAATGGCGGTGCGTGCATCAAATACAAGGACCTGCAAATTGCCGTTTACAATTTCAGCCGCAGAAACGAATGGTATGCCTGCCAGAATCTCTGTCCCCATAAAATGCAAATGGCGCTTTCGCGTGGAATGATCGGATCACAGGGAGACGAGCCCAAGGTAGCCTGTCCTTTTCACAAGAAAACCTTTTCCCTCAAATCCGGTAAAAACCTGAATGGCGACACCTGTGATATTGCTACTTATCCGATAAAAGTCGAGGACGGTTATGTGTATATCGGTTTTGAAGAGTAGTTTTTAATCTTCATTTATCAAACAGCAACCGCTCCCCCTGGCAGGAATTGATGGACGATTCCTGCTTTTTTGTTGCTCCTTCGCTGTCGCATGATGGTTTTTTAAGTGATTTTACGTAATTTTAGGTAGGCTAGACAATATGGAAAATCCAGAAGCACCCGAAAAACCAACTTTTGAAAAACTGGGACGGTATTACCTGGTGGCCCTCTGCGCCATTGCCATCAGTATCATCATCAGCCAGGTGCTGGTACAGAAGTTTATCTCCGAACAGAAAAACGATTCCCGGGTAGTCAATCTCTCCGGCAGGCAGCGCATGCTGAGCCAGAGGATCAGCAAATGTGCGCTGCTGTTAACCGACAGCCTGGCAGCACCGGAAAGAAGAGCCATCCTGGACGAACTGGAACTTGCCCTGGAGGAATGGCAGGATGCCCATCAGGCTTTGCAACATGGCAACGCGGCATGGGAAATTTCCGGCAAAAACAGCAGCAAAACCGCTGCCCTTTTTGTAGATATAGAAGCGGATTTTCAGCTTATCAGCAATGCAGCTTCCAATATGGTCAGGCAGCTCCGCCAGGATATTCAGCTACCTGCAGCAGCATTGACAAACGATATCCGAACCATCATCCAAAGAGAATCTGACTTTCTCCGGAAAATGGATCTCATTGTATTTCAGTACGATGAAGAAGCGAAGGCCAAAGTACTAAACCTCAAAAATATCGAACTATTTCTGCTGGTGATTTCTCTGGGAGTCATTTTGTTTGAAATATTTTTTGTATTCATTCCTTCTGCAAAAACCATCAGGCAAACTTTCATGAAAATGCTCCGCTCGGAGCAAAAATCCAAAAAGATGACCCTGCAATTGAGCGCATTGTACAGTTCGCTGGAACAGGCCTATCAGGACCTGCTCGAAGTAGATGTGCAGGTAGACGATTTCACCATTTTTGCCCGTTGCCATGCAGATGGTGACTTTAAGGATTTTTCAGACCATTTCCTCTCCCTTATGGAATTTGGGTTAAATCGTCCCAAAAATCTATTTGGCTGGCTGCAACAGCAGGGTTATCCTGCAGAGTACCTTAAAAATATCCAGGCTATGGTCAACGGAGGTGAATCCTGGAATGGAGAAATCAAACTTGTAAACGAAACGGGTGATTTTGTCTGGCTCAAAGTCAATTTGATCCCCACTCAAAACGCTTCAGGACAGACAGATAGCATCCTTATGGTCAGCACAGATGAAACGGAGAAAAAGGAAGCTGAGGCCATTTCCCGGGAAATCAACAGGGAGCGGATAGAACAAAAGGTAAAAGAACAGCAATTCCGATCGGCACTGATCCTGGAGGGGCAGGAAGAAGAACGGAAGAGAATTTCCCGGGACATGCACGATGGTATCGGACAATTACTTTCCGGTATGAAATTCAATCTGGAGGGAATCCAATCGGTAAGTTCGGACTTCGAAAAGGAAAAACTTAAAACCGCCAAAGATCTGCTGAAAAGTATCATCCGGGAGGTGAGAAGGATTTCTTTTAATCTTACCCCAAGTGCCCTCTCAGACTACGGTATTGTTCCTGTATTAAATAAATTTGCCAGGGAAATCAGCAAAATCTCGGACCTGAACGTTAGTTTTGAAAACAAAACGGGATTTTTGAGCAGGTTAGAAGGGAAGGTAGAAAACAACCTGTACCGTATTTGCCAGGAAGCCGTAAACAATGCCATCAAGTATGCCTCTGCCAGCGAAGTGAAAATTATCATCGCCCACAATTCCCAAACCCTCCACCTGGAAATAGCGGATAATGGTAAGGGATTTGACCTGAAAAAGCTCGAAGAAAAGGGTCATTTTTCTGCGTCCGGGCATGGTTTGTTTAATATCCGTGAGCGGGCCAATTTTATTAACGGACAATGTGAAATCATAACTGAACCAGGAAAAGGCACCAGCATCAATATCAGCGTGCCATTGGATTAAACGATCAATATGGAAAAGATAAAAGTAGTATTGGCTGATGATCATGTAGTGGTACGTGATGGCATCAAAAATTTACTGGAAAATGAAGGAGGCATCAAGGTGGTGGGTGAAGCATCCAATGGGGAGGAGGCGCTTTCGGAGGTGGAAAAATTAAAACCAGACCTGCTCATCATAGACATTCGCATGCCGGTAATGAATGGGCTGGAAGCGACAAAGAAGCTATCTGAAAAGGCAGGCCCGACCAGGTCGCTTATCCTGTCCATGCACGATGATGAAGATTATATCCTGCAATCCATAGAAAGCGGTGCGTCCGGATACCTGCTCAAAGATACCAGCAAGGAGGAATTCCTCAAGGCCATCCATGCAATTCATCAGGGAGGGAAGTATTTCAGCGGAGACATCAGCCAGGTGCTGGTCAACAGCTACCTGAATGTCCGCGACCGAAAGGTGATAAAACCATTGGGCACTGGCAGACATTATGACATTACCAAACGTGAAAAACAGATACTTAAAATGATAGCTGACGGGATCGGCAACAAGGAAATCGCCCAACAATTGGGGAAAAGCATCCGGACAGTAGAGACCCACCGTTTTAACATCATGAAAAAACTGAAAGTAAACAATGTGGTCGAATTGCTCAAGAAAATAAAGGAGGAGCCGGGGCTTACAGATCAGATAGAAAAAGCCTGAATACGAGACCGGGATTAGCGCTTGGAAACCCTGCCACCGGAAAGGCTGTTTTGGTACATATGTTCCCGATAGGCAAACAGGCCTACAGCCAGACCCAGGAGAATGTATTCTACAGCGACTATCCATAAATTTTCTGTGTATCCGGGCTGAGCATAGGCCTGGTAGGACAGAAACACCAGACCAGACCAGACCACAAAACTACGGTTTGGAGTCAATACACTGAGGCCCAGAGCGGGAATCAGATACCAGGGGTGAATGGTGGTTTGCAGTAGTAAGAAAACCAGATACATCCATACCATTTTCCTGGCCAGGGCATCCCCGGTGAATGTGCGCTGGTACAAACCCATCCACAGCAGCAATAGGGCCGCGAGCAAGTTAAGGAATGGGCCCAGGTAGGCAATGGGGTTATAATCGACGAAAGATGAGGCCAACCATCGGATCAGGTAGTAGATCGATGCATTAAATTCGAAGGTGCTCTGGTACAGGCGAAAGCTTTGGTAAAAGTTTTTGGCTCCACCAAAAAAGAAAACCGGACTCAGGAGCAGAAAGACAAAAAAAGAGGCTGTCAGGAAGAAATTCCAGAATTGTTTGCTGTCCCAGAAGCGAATCCATACAGGAGCAAGGATGAGCGGATTTAGCTTTATGGCTATGGAACTTGCCCAGCTTAATCCCGAACCAGCCACATTGCTGCGGCCAAAGCAATAAATGGTCAGTAATAAGCCAGTAAGTACAAGACCCTCAAAATGTAGGTTTCCGGTCAGCTCCATGATAACCAAAGGATTAAATGCATACCAGGAAAGCTGATGGGCAGGCATGCGCCAGTGAAAAAGCAGCTTTTGCATCAACCACAAATTGATTCCCTCGCCCAGCAGCAGGCAGATTCTCAAAGCCAGTACATTGTAAAAAACATGCTCACCAGGCAATGCTGCCAGCCAGAAAAAAAACTGGTGCAACGGTGGGTAAAGGGAATAATAACGGGGAGAGTTCATGTTTTCCAGCAAAGTGTGCCAGTAGTCATTTTCAGGAATGGCATTCACTAAAACCGGAATTTCCTGATAGGGATTGATGCCCTGCAGGAGCAGCTGCCCGTCGAAGAGGTAGCGGTAAAAATCATCTGAGAGGCCTGGAATAGCAGCAAGCAATAGCAGACGCAGTCCCATGGCCAGGATCACCACCAAAAATGGGGAAAGACCACTTTTTTTATGAATGCTGACCAGGTACAGGTAACAGGCAAATGCAAGGGCATACAATCCGAGCAGTTCCTGAAATGCGGTTCTCGGAAACCAGTATCCCATTCCCAACAGGCCCAGAGAGATACCTGTCAAACAAATTGCAACTTTCAAAAACCCCAAACTTATGGATTCAGTTTCAGCTCATCCCTTAAAAATTCATCCTCCAGTGCATTTCTGGTCCAGTAATCGATTACCTTCACCGCTTTCCTTCTGGCACGGGTCACTTCCTTTTCTCCATTTTCCAGAGTACGGATTTCCTCCCAGCCCAGGATCGGATAAGGAAATTCCTTTTCAAAATCGATCCTGAGTTCCCGGTTTCCGGAACCATAGGTCACTTCCAGTTGCCGGCGGTTGTTGCTGCTGTTTGTCAGGCGTACAAAAGCTTCTTCGGCCTCAAATTCCTCGTGGGTAAATCTCTGGTTGACCAATGAGGGCCACATCTGAACGCTTCCGGTAGGGATTTGATTTGGGTTAATACGGATCAGATTCCACAAGTCATCTTCCGCCAATCCGCTCACCGAAAAGCTTTTGTCCCCCTCTTCTTCAAAATAGGAAAACAACTCTCCTGAATAAGAATCTCCGCTATTGAGATTCACCTGAGTAAAGGACTGCCCACACCATTCCTGGGATGAAGCTGTGAATTTGACGCCCTGGGAGGCCTCACGGGTAGGGGTAAATGCAGACAGCATCATGTGATAAGGGTAAATACCAGTAATAAAGTCTCTGGTCTGGTTCATTTTGATGACGGAAAGCTTATCCCTTCCTACCGCGTCAGGGTTATCCAGTTTCACCTGCTTGCTTCTTGAAAAATCTTCCGTCACAAAGATCAGAACCGCTTCGCCTTCCCTTGGCTCACCGTAACGGTACTGGGTCAGGTCATAGCTGCTGATCTCAGCCTGCCCCTGAAACCAATATTCTCCCCAGGCGTCAAAGTCTACTCCTTCCCGCTGAGGCCTTGCGCAGGCGAGGATTACGAAAAACAGAAAAAACAAGCTGATACTTTTGTTCATGAGCTATCCATTTTTAAGTGAATGTAAAGAAAAAAAGAGAACTTCCCTATTCTCCTGCATGCAATCCTCACCTGTGCTTCCAGAGCGTCCACAGGATTTTGTATCCAGCTCCCAATACCCCTTTTACTGTTCCACTGACTTTGGAAACTCCAATTCGCTGCCGGTAGCTGACCGGCACTTCGGTATACCTCAGGCCCATTTTTACGGCTTTGATTTGCATCTCTATCGTCCAGCCAAAATTCTGATCGCACATATTGAGCCGCCGCAATTGCTGCCAACGGATCGCTCTGAAGGGGCCCAAATCGGAAAAACGGGCACCAAACATTCGCCGCATCAGACGGGTTGCCAGCCAGTTGCCAAAAACCTGTGGCATGGTCATGGATCCTTTTTCCTTCCTGCCCCGCGCCCTGGAACCGATCACCATGTCACAGTCATCCACTACCAAGGGTGTAATCAATTGGTGCATTTCTTCAGGATAATCGCTGTAGTCTGCATCCAGAAAGACCAGAATGTCCGGAGGGCTTTCCAGTGATGCCAGGTATTCTATACCCTTTAAGCAGGCTTTGCCATATCCCTTTTGTGGCTCGTCCAGTACAATAGCCCCAGCCCCGGCGGCTACCAGGCGGGTATCGTCGTTAGAATTGTTATTGACTACCAGAATGTGCCTGACAAAGGCCGGTATTGCAGTGATGACCTTACCGACTGCATTCTCTTCGTTAAAAGCCGGGATAAGTACATCTATTTGTAGGTTACTGAATTGAGGTGATTTCTTATTTGCTGTCATCAATTGTCATTTTGGCCTGCTCTTTTGTATTTATCCGCACAGCAGGCATACGGGATATCTCGCGATAAAATCCATCCTTTATGCACCGGGTTTTGCCAGATAACTTCTGAAAGATGCCAGGCTGACCATTCCGAAACCTATGGCCAACATGCCATGGAACAGCAGCATTTCATAGGTGGCAGTATACAGCGACAAACCCACGAGGATAAGAAAAACAGCTGCGAGAATGGCCTCGAAATATGTACCAGCAGGAACTTTGAGTTGGTGGTAGACATTGCTTACCCAGGGCCCGGTCTTTTCGTCCAGATTGTATTTGGGAGTACGGATAAAGGGAGATTTTCTACCAGACAGCCCTTCCCATACAGCCTGGGCATTGTGTACGGATAGCCCCATAGAAACGGAAAGAAAAACCGGCAACTCCCACAGGTAGCGCAGCAGGCCTTTCGCCGAGTAGTTGGCCAGAGACAGGTTGGCAAAGAAATACACTGCAGCGATGACAGTGAAACTCAGAAGAAATAAGGCCGCTGCCTTAAAATAAATCGCTGGGATCAAGCCCTGATAAAATCCCCACCAAACAGGAATGCTGCTGAGGCTTAGCAGCAGTACAGCAATGAAAATTGTAGAATTGAGCAGGTGGGCGGCAGCATGAATCTTGACCTTTGTGGGAAAGGAGCCCAGGAGCACACTTTTAAGGTGCTTTACGGCACATTCCGCCCCTCCTTTAGTCCATCGGAATTGCTGGGATTTGATGGCAGACATGACAGGAGGCAGTTCTGCCGGAGAAACTACGTCTGGCCGGTACAAAAATTTCCACCCCTTCTGCTGTGCGCGATAGCTCAGGTCCAGGTCTTCGGTGAGGGTATCGTCCTGCCAGTTGCCGGCATCCAAAATGCAGGCTTTTCGCCAGATACCTCCTGTACCGTTGAAATTGATAAATGCCTGCTGGGCATTTCTCCCCATTTGCTCCACCATGAAATGGGCATCCAGAGCAAAAGCCTGCAACCGGGTAAACAGGGAATAATCTTCATTCAAATGGCCCCAACGAGACTGAACCATTCCGATCTCCGGATTGGAAAAATGCGGCACCATTTGCAGTAAAAACTGATCATCAGGAACGAAATCCGCGTCAAAAATGGCTACCAAATCGCCACTTGCCTGTCTGAGTCCGTCACGCAATGCTCCGGCCTTAAACCCATTCCTGTTCTTCCTGTGCAGGTATTTAAAATTGATATCGGGATAATTCTGAATGCATTCCTGAATAATGCTGGAGGTTTCATCGGTACTGTCATCTAAAACCTGAATTTCCAGCTTTTGTGCAGGGTATTTCATTTCGGATACTGCGGTGATTAATCTCTTCACCACGTATTTTTCATTGAATACAGGCAACTGGATTGTTACTGCGGGAAGCCCGGCATCCGACACCTTAGCCGGCGCCATACAGTTTCTTTTGAATCGAAAAAAGTGCCAGAGGAGCCCGGCCTGTGCCAGGCTGTAAAACAAAATAAAACACATGGCAAGGCCGTAAAGCCCTAAAAACAAATACATCCACATTTTATGATTTCACTTTTATCGACTCATTTCCTATGATAATCGGCATATCATTGACCCTTCCTGCTTCCTCACCATTCTCCAGTTTCAATACTCCCCTGGGACAGACCGCTGAACATACCCCACAGCCCACACAGGAGGAGCGGACAATGTTTTGCCCCCTTTGGGCGTACCAGCGAACGTCTATACCCATCTCACAATAGGTAGAGCAATTACCGCAGGAAATGCATTGACCGCCATTGGTGGTAATCCTAAACCGGGATTTGAACCGCTGTACCAACCCAAGATATGCTGCTAATGGACAACCGAAACGGCACCAGACCCGGTTCCCCATAAAGGGATAAAAACCTGTGCCTATAACCCCGGCAAAAGCCGATCCAATGGCAAAACCATATATGGAATGTAGCTGATCCGTCGCCTGCCCCAGAAGTGCAAATTCCATAAAATAATTGGCGATAGTCACAGCGGTCATCAATACCGCAAACACCAATACCCCGTGGACCAGATACCTTTCGATCTGCCAGGCCTTCAGGGATTTATCAGAAAGCTGTCGGTAGGGATCTCCGAGGGTTTCGGCCAGTCCCCCACAGCCACAAACCCAACTGCAATACCAGCGCTTGCCATAGAAATAGGTAAAAAGGGGAACCCCGATCAGTATCAGAATGATACCCCATATCAGCATAAACATCCCCAATGCGCCGGAGCCAAGCATACCTTCTATACGATATTCATAAAAAAACGAATAATCCAATGGCCAGATATTTTTGAAATCGTGCCAGGGCATGTTAAACAAGACCAGAATCTCGGGGATCAGAAAAGCAAAAGACAGTTGAAAAAACATAACGGATACCGTGCGGATAGTCTGGTAATTGTTGCCCTTATATTTCCGGAACATTCTGACCCCCATTACCAGGATGGCCAGGGTATAGATCAGACCATACAAAAACCATTGGCTGGCAGGCCCTCCGGACAGCAAAAGACTTATCGGGTCTACCATGATTACCAGGTTGGTAAGGTATTCGGGGTACCAGTACAAAATGATGTAAAACAGGATCAGGTAGGTACCGGTAATGATGCCCAGCCAACCTCGGGCTTTCATAGAGGAAAAATAAATCCCATCGTTCTTTATCCCCGCCGGTTCATTGCGGTACATGGGCAAGGTATACAGCAACCCGCCAAAAACCGCCAATCCTATGGACAAAACGAGAAAAAGGAGCGGAGCATCCGCCACCGGACTCATGGATGAGGCTTTGGTTAGCGGAAAAGCGTAATCATCCCAAATGACTTTGTCCCAGGCCTGATCCTCCTTCAGCCCTTCATTGTAGGTATCGAAATACCGGTTAAAATCCCTGACGAATGAAAAATTCGACGCATATCGCGTCCCAAACATAGGTTGCAGTACCTCCATCATCGCTTCCTGATGGATATCTTTGACTTGCTTCCTGACTTCAGAACGTTCCAATTGGTAAGTACCCAGGAAAGGTATGAGCGTGAAAGCGAGTAAACCGAAAAGGAAAAAAATTAATCCTGTATTTTGAAGAAATTTCATTATTTGTAATTGTTTCTGTAAAGTTATCAATCGTCCGGTATCAAGGTCGGATAAGCCTGTATAGCGCGCCAGCCCCTAAAGGCGTCCCGAGACATAGATTATTATCAAAATACCTGGTTTCAGGCTCTGGAACCGATCAATTTTTGAATAAAAGATCGCTTGGGAAGCTTTACCGCAGTCCCATTTTCCCGATTGTACTGATCCAATACCTGCTGGTGAAATTGCCGGTGAAACTCAGGGTTGAAATCTGCGCTGGACAATTGTTTCAAAACCCTTTCGGCTTTCCATCCTTCCCTGATTGCCCGGTCGAAAAATTCATGCCGCATTCTCCAGCCGAAGGCATTCATTCCCAGGATACAGTCTTTCTGATCAAACAGAAGCCTCAGCGCAACTTTACCTGATCCACTCTCCCAATAGAAAGAATGGTACGGCTCAGTCCATTTGGCCGGAACATGACCGTAGGTTTGGTATTCGATGTCAAAGAATTTGGCCGAGTTGAACCAAATTCCCGGCACATAGCTCACCTGCTTTTTGTGGGTAAGATTATGGGCCAGCGTTTCACCGTGCATGCGACCGGTGTACCACACCTGCTCTATGGTCTTGCGCCCCTCTCCGGGAGCTGATCTGAATTCGGCACAATCGCCAATGGCGTATACGCCGGGCAAATTGGTCTGAAACTTGTCGTCAACCAGAATGCCGCGGTCTGTGTCCAAAGGGCTATCTTTAAAGATATCTATCAGCGGGCTTACGCCAGCCGTAAGTCCCACAAACTGACAGTCGATGGTTTCTCCATCCGTGGTTCTTATGCCCTGAACAGCCCCGTTTTTATCTGAAATGATCTCCTCAAGAGAGGTTGCTAACCGGAGGTCCACATGGTGTTCACGTATGTGTTTGCCCACCAATGCCGCTTCCTCAACGGGAAGGATATTGTCCCAGAAACCATTCTCTCTCACCAGAAAAGTAACCGGGATATTTCTGGAACGTAACATCTCGGCCATCTCTACCCCGATCAGCCCCCCTCCTACCAACACCGCACGCCCGATTTTTCCGGTATTTTCTTCCATCTGCAAAAGATCCTGATAACTGTACAGGCCCTGAACACCCTTTAGATCCTCTCCCGGCCAGCCAAATTTATTGGGTTTGGAGCCAGTGGCGAGGACCAGGGTTTTGTAGCTCAGTTTTTCTCCACCGGCGAGGTGCAATTCCCTTTCGGTGAAATCTACCTGCTCTACCCAGGCAAGTTTGAGCGAAATTTTATTTTTCTCCCAGAAATCATCGGCGTAGGGTTTGGTATGCTCGTATTTCATGTGCCCCATATAGATGTACATCAGGGCAGTTCTGGAAAAAAAATGTCTGGTCTCTGCAGATACAATGGTGATCGGGATATCTGGGTCGTTTTTGCGAATATGCCTGGCACAGGTTACACCGGAAATTCCGTTGCCCAGGATAACGATGGTGTTGTCAGTCATTTGCGAAATTTCTCAGATTCTGGTTAAATGTGTACGGTTGGTTTTTTGTTTGGCCTCCTTTTAATTACAATAACAGACGAGTAGCCTTAGATTTCCTGACAAGTTGATCAAAATTTGGGACATAAAAAATATTAATAAGGGGTTTCAGGTTGGTCTGGTCCAGTACCTACCCGCCTCGACAGCTTCAAAAAGCTAGCGCGTAGGGAAAGCGGTACCCTGCCTGTAAAATTGAATTCCCAATAAAACGCGTTTTTTTACACCACGCCGAATCCGTTTGCTTTGGGGTTAAAGAAAAATAGTGAACTTGGTCCCTTGATTGGGCTTGCTTTTGATTTCAATTTTTCCACCCAGCTCAGTCACCTGTTTGTGTACCAGGTACAGGCCTATTCCCTGACTATCTTTGTGATTATGAAAGGTCTGGTCAAACCCGAAAAGCTTCTTTTTTACCAGATCCAAATCAAAACCCAATCCGTTGTCAGTAAATTCAATGTGGGATCGCCCGTCTTTCTCATAAGAGTAAATTTCTATCAGGGGTTTTGTATTCGGCCGACTATACTTGATGGAATTGGATATCAGGTTTAGGAATATGCTCTGCAGGTAAACCTTATTGAAATAAACTTCCGGCATTCTGGAAAAATCGGGCAAAATAACTGCCCCCGAACTCTCCACCAGGGACCGAATGGCTCCAACAGAATGAGAGAAAACCTCCTTTAGATTAAGTTTCTCCACCCTTACCCGCATCACATCCTCCTGCTTCAGATTGCCAAGAAAATTATCCAGCATGTTTTTTAGGCTGGCAGTAGATTCATTGAGCAATTGCACCAACTCAAAGGTTTCCTGGTCCTCAATTTTTTTAGAATCCATCAATTGAAAGATGGCCAGAATATTATTGACCGGTGCTCTCAGATCATGCGTGGCAGCGAAAGTAAGCTGCTTGAGTTTGTCGTTCGTTTCTGTAAGCGATCGGATCAGTTCATTTCTGCTGGCCTCAATTTCCTTCTGGTAAGTTACATTCTTGGCGATGCCATATATTAAACCCTCCTCTACAAGTGGAAAAAAGGTCCATGAAAGCCAAACCAGTTCTCCTTTTTTTGTGAGGTAGCGGTTTTCAAAATTCCTGAGCGGAGAATTGGCAATATCTGAATTCCGAATAAATTGATTGGTAAAATCTGCCTCCTCACTAAACAGAAAGGAATCGATGGGATGTGACAAAAGTTCAGCTTCTGTATACCCCATCAATTTCTGAAATGATGGGTTCACCTGCTTGTAAAATCCATCATCACCCGCAATGCAGAGTAAATCCGGCGACATCTTGAAAAACAAATCCAAATCGTATTCTGAACTACCCAAAATTCCTACTGAATTTTCTATCATTCCATCATTTTTATACAATTGAAAACCACCGGTTAGATCTGCCAACCCCAGTTTAGCCCCAATCTGCAGCGCCTCTAAACCCTTCTTACCCTGTATGCCCTTCTTTCGACGTATTTTCAATTTCAAGTCTTTCTTTTGTCTCCTCAACCAAAACAATTACTGAGCCAAAAAAATCGGCTGAAGACACAAAATGGATAAGGATTTTTTACAAATAAACAAATATGTTTTTGGCCTATAAAAAAAACGCATTGACCAGAAATAAAAATTACTAATTTTATTTTTGCTATTAAAACTGTTTAAAAATCAACAATAAATGGACCAAAATTACCCTATTGGTGCAAACTTATATGTAAACGTACCGGCCTGACTTGCTGGCAGTGGAGCTGCTGAAGACCCGTCCTTCGATTCAAATTTTGTATTCTTTACCTGGAATACTCAGCCTCGGTCGCGAGAAAAAGTGGCTTTAACGGTAGTGTCCCATCCGCCCCCTACCGATGAGGAGTATATTAAAAAAGTGTAAATCAATGTATTAAAGAATAAACACTATCATCCTGATAGGTGTATTTTCTAAATGCTTAGCCTACCGGTGACGTAATTGCATCAGCTATTTTTGGTAAAGTAGAAACCCTAAAAAATCTGTTAAATAAAGAAGAGATAAATTTAATTACGCTATGAGCGCTGGCCAGACAAAAAACCGGGGTGCGCAGGAGGCTTGTGGGAGGAAGGATTTTTTTGTCTTGATTTTTTGGTACTTTTTCATCAAAGCCTGCCCCGAGCAGCGAAGCGAATCGGGGGAAAAAGTACAGAGAATAAGAGGTTTACCAGATGATGTAAAGATCTAATCCTGATAAAACCAACAATAACCTTATATCCCGTTTATTGCAAAATACCAATCTTCATCCTGATTTCAGCGTTTTTTAAAATGTTAATTCTCGCAGTGACGCCAGAACGCGTCATTGCGAGCGCAGTTGGTCCCTGAGCCTGTCGAAGGGAGCAATCTGAACCGAAGCGTAGGTGTTAATTCATCGAGAAAGGAAAATATGATAATGAATTCGTTTACGTACGTCTTCAGACTGCCGCGGGGGCAAGGAAAAGTAGCAATACGATAACGTCCCATCTGCCCCCTCGCAGTGACGACGAGCCGCGTCATTGCGCAGCCTGTCACCAGGCCTATTCTGGTATCAGCTCTTGAATAGCTATCACCTGGAAGGCAAGATGTGCCTGGCTACTTTCATAAATAATGCCTACATGATCCTGGTCGATCAGGGTCAGGCAGGAATATCCGGCACTCCTTCCCTGGTCCAGAAGTACCTGCATGTGATCAGGCCAGGTATTGCCCTGATCCGGACTTGCCTTGAGGGTAATATCCTCTCTGGCCTCTGTAGATGCCGGGTTGGAGAAGAGCAATATCTCGTCCGTGTAATTGATGATGCTGGCCATACATACGGGCTCTATCAGTGCTGACCTGCTGCTGGCATGTGTAGTCCAGTTCCTGCCCAGATCCGTAGTCACTGCCACCGACCGAGATCCACCCCGGTTATCTCTCATGTTTAGCATCAAACTGCCATCCGCCAATTCGACTACCTGTGCCTCGGTCGTGTTGGATTTAGCCCCTGTGCCCACCTCCCATGTGGTGCCACGATCTTTGCTGTAGATGATGGTGCTGTAGGGCATTTTATCGGCATCCTTGTATTGCGCAGCAAAAACGAGCGTGCCATCTTTCATCGTGATGCCTTTGCCGGGACCATTAAAGAACAATTGCCAGGAGGGATCTTTCATTTGTGCGGTGATATTGACAGGGTCGGACCAGCTCTCGCCATCATCTTCGGATTTCACCAGCATCAGTTGTCCGGTTTCTTCGGGACTCATTCCGGGACCGGAGCTGTTCCAGGCTGCTGTATTGGGTTTTCCATGCAGCCACAACGCAGCCACCCAAATTGTCCCGGTTTCCTCATCTACCAATATGGCGGGGTCTCCGATGCCGTTTTGATCCTGTGGCAAACCAGCCCATTCTCCCATATCCATGATGATTTTCATGGGTTCCCAGCTTTGACCTCCATTGGTGCTGCGGCTCAAACCAACGTCAATATCACCCTGCAGATCAGAGCCCTTGTCATGACGTACATCATATACGGCAAGCAGGGTACCGGCATTACTAGTGGCAAGACCGGGGATCCTGTAGGTATGCACTCCATTATCCCCTTTATCTCTGATGGATTTAGCCAGCCTATAGGAAAGCAGGCTATCCTGCCCGGCAGGTTTCACTTTTTTACCGGCCAGGTCTACAAATGCTACCTGCATATCAAATTTTTTCCGGATATCGGCGGCTTGATCCGCAACAATAGTAATTTCAAAACGCTGTGTCCCTGCGGAAAGGTCCGTTGCCTTCTCAAACAACCAATGCCCACCAGACGGATTAAAGGATCCCAGTAACTGCCGTCTTTCATCGCTGAGCTTGTAGAGCAAAATCTCCTTCACTTCGATTTCAGCTTTTAGCTCAAGACCTATTGCCGCAAGGATTGCAGCTTCATTTACTTCTGTTTCCAGCCTGCCTACCGGCGTTTCCTTTCCTGCTATTACCGGAACATATACCTGTTCCCAGCTGATATAGTCTGCAACCGGCCAGTCCTTCCCGGTGCCACAAGCCGCCAGTACCAATACCAGCAAGCAAAATTTGATCGTTCTCATAGTTATGTATTTTTGTTTATTTCAATATTCCTCCCCTTTTTCGTACAGGAAGGGCTTTTTTCCTATTTTCTATCTCAGGCGCCGATTGGGCCTGCTCCCGCTGGTCTTTAATAAGGATAATGGGTGCAAACATTACCCGCAAATTTCTGATCAGACAACCTCTTTGACAATTTTTTTATTCATGGTTTTGAGTGTGAGCCCGCTTAGCTGCTGCCGGGAAGGGCGGGGAAATAGTTTGCTGGCCAGATAGGCCAGCAACATGGCACTTGCCAATCCGGTAAAGGCATACAGGTGGATGCTCAGATTGGTTTGAGATTTTACCAGTACCTGTACCATAGCGCTACCCAATAAACCGATCAGCGCCCCTCTGGCATTGGTGCTTGAAGACAAGATGCCGACGAGGAAGATACCGCCCAAACCTCCTGCAAAAAGACCAATCAGCATGTTGAACTGATCCCAGAGGGAGGGAATACCCATTGTAGCCATCAGCAGCGCAAACCCTGTTCCCAGCACACCTACCGCCACAGTAACCCAGCGGGCAAACCTAAGCGTATGCTGACCACCGCGATCCTTTGGATACAGCTTTCGGTAAAAATCTGTCGTCACCACCGTGGCTACAGAATTCATGCTGCTATCCAGGCTCGACATGGCTGCGGCAAATACGGCTGCGATCAATAGCCCGGAAACACCGTCGGGCAATTGGGTCACGATATACCAGGGAAATATACTGTCTGTATTGGTCATCACCGGAGATAGCTCCTGAGGATGTGTGAGGTAAAACAGATACAGGGCCGTACCGATAGAAAAGAAAATCAAAGCCGAGGGTAAAGCCATCAGTGCCCCTGTCAGTATACTTTTCGATGCGGCAGCTTCATCTCTGGTAGTCAGGTATCGCTGAATGACCGTTTGATCACTGCCATATTGTACGATGTTTGAAGCCAGGCCACCCAGTAATATGACCCAGATAGCCGTACCTGTAAAGTCCAGGCGAGTGTCAAAAAGCTTCATCTTCTGATCCTCCCTGACCAGTACAGCCAGCTCCTCCCATCCCAGGTCTATGCTGTAAACCATAAGGATCAAGCTCAAAAGGGCGCCGCCAAGCAATACGACGACCTGGATGACATCAGTCCATATGACCGCTTCTATGCCACCCAATACGGTATACAAGATGCTAAGCACACCCATCAGAAGAATGCAGGTAAAGACATCAATATCAGTAATCACCGCAAGTGCAAGTGAGGGCAACAACAAGACAATACCCAGTCTACCCAGTTGCAAAGCAATGTATATCAGGCTACCCAGGAGACGAATGGATTTGTCAAACCGCATTTCCAGATACTCATAGGCAGAGGTGAGGTTAAGTCTCCTGAAAAAGGGCAAAAACCAGAAAATGATGATGGGAGAGACGAGAATAATGGTCATCAGCAGCCAAAACAAAGTCCAGTCGGTGGCAAAGGTTTTGGAAGGAATCGCCATGAAGGTGATGGCACTGAGCTGGGTGCCAAATACGCTGATCCCAGCAGCCCACCAGGGCACTCTCCCTCCTGCCCTGAAGAAATCAGTTACAGATTCCTGCTTGCGGGAGATGACAACTCCCATAAGGACCAAAACCCCCAGATAAAGGCCCAGAATAATATAATTTAACCATCCAAAGCCTTCCTTTTTCGAAAGCACCATTCCCTTTATCTGCGGCGTTCTGGTTCCGGGGCTTATCTCTCCGGAGGGCAATACAAGCATGCCATCCCAAAAAAGAGCCGGAGTAGTAACCGGTGCTCTCACCGGAAGATCTGCCAATCTGGACCAGGTGCCCGTCACCGCATGGTATGCCAGGATTCGTCTGCTAAAGCCCGGGTGAGATTCCAGAATTTCGTTTCTCTCCCCAACCAGCTGCAGCGAATCTGAATGGCTCAAATCAGGATCTGCCAATGCGTCGGGGTACTGCTCAAGTTTTCGGTACAAGGTCCCCTCATCCCCTCCAAAAAAAAGGATATGGCCGGAGCCAAATGCAGCCGCTGTGCCTGCAGCAAGGGAAAGAATATTCCCCGCACCGTCTTCAATTTTTCCGGCCTTTGCCCATTTTTTTTGATTAAAAGAATAGGAATACAGGTCCGCGTAAAAAGCTGTCGGACCATCCGGTTTCTTCTGCCGCCCTCCGGCTAAAAAGAGCTGGGGCTCCTGCCCGTCATGCTGTACCGCTACCATGGCATGCGACCTTCCCGGTCCGGGAAACGGATTCAGGGATTCCCAGCCGGCGGCTGCATCATTGATGTTTAAACGATAGAAATTGTTCCAAACCTGCTCATTTTCTCCACCGGCGAGGTAGACATAACCCTCATGATATACCGCTGATGCATTGGAAAGGGGCATGGGAAGCGGTACACCCGCCTCCACATCCACTTGCTGCATCTTTTCATCCCAGGAGATCCACCAGGAGTTGCTGTGATAACCCTGATCATTTTCTCCCCCCATGCAAAACACCCCGATCGGTGTACTTACAGATGCGCCGTAGGCCAGGTTTATGGGCAGGGTCTCTCTTAGCTCTGCTACCCATTTTACGCCTTCAGGATCTTTAAGCAGTACATGTATGGCATTCCAGAATTTCTTCTTTCCCCCATTCCAGGGTTTGTCGTCAGGAAAATTGGCACCACCGGCCAGAATCAGGGCGCCATTATGCGTACCTGCATACATCCCGGCATACCCCAATGAACGTGCCTGACCAGCCATTGCCGGCATTTCGGCGAGCACCTGCCAGTCAAAGTCTCCGTAGGTTTTGGGCTTTTCCCCGGCCAGACCCTGGGTCTGGTAGAACAAGAGCAAAAAAAGGCCCTGAAAAATAAATCTATACGCTTTCAGCATCTCAGAGACTTCAGGTTTCTTGGTGGATATGCATGGAATAGTCAAAAAATGAAAGCTGATGCAATGCATTTTTAAATGTGGTCAGTTTTTCCGAATCCAGGGAAGTAACCGGTGACCTGAAATGACCACAGTCTATGCCACACAGCTTCAAGATGGCCTTTCCAGCGGCGGGCCCTCCGTATTGTCCGTACAAATGAATAAAGTCGACCGACCGTTCCTGCAGCCGAAGGGCCTTCTGCATGTCCCCTGCCTCAAAGGCCCTGAAAATATCCAGATACAGGGAGGCGGCAAAATTATAAGTACTGCCCACTGCTCCTCTGGCGCCCATTGCCAGTCCTGCCAGAAAAGTCTCGTCCCAGCCCCACAATACATCGTATTTCCCCCCTTCATGGCGCAGACATTGATTAAACTCCATAAGGTTATTATGGGTATACTTGATACCGGCAAAATTAGGGATTTTTTCTGCAGCAACTTCCAGCAACTGCAGCATGGGCAGCTCCACTCTGGTAAGCAGGGGAATATGATAGAAGTAAAATGGCAAGTTGGGTGAAGCCGCAGCGATGGGCGCCAGGTATGCAACCAGCTGCTCCACATTTGCTGGTCTGAAATAATAGGGCGCGGTAACCGCTACACCATACAATTGCAGGTCAGCAGCAAATTTACCCAGTGACATGGCTTCTTTTTGATTGCTACCTCCCAGCATGGCCAGCACTTTAAATTGATTATTTTGCTCCCTGGCCCATTTTTGCATCAGCACCTGTTTTTCAGTCAGGCTTAAAGCAGCGCCTTCGCCTGTCGTGCCATTGATAAAGACGCCCCCAATACCCTGCCGCTTCAGTGCGCTGGCATAGGAAGGAATGATTTCGGGATTAATTTCTCCCTGTTCATTATAAGGGGCAAATGTTGCTGCGATCAATCCTGTTATTTTATTGATTTTCATTCGTTAGTATTTAAAGGTATAGTCGTACACCTGCATTCTGAACCGGAGGTACCAGTAATTTTTTTTCTTCAGGCAGTACAGCTACCTGATTTCAATTCAACAAGTGCATTTCGGAGACCATGCCATAGACATGGACTCCGAAAGGGTGTCAATTGCCGTAACCCGGATTTTGTTCAATTTTTGAGTTCAGGCTGATGGTTCCCAGAGAAATCGGCCAGAGCAATAGGTGCCGTTCATCTTCGCGCCCCTGCAGCGAGGGAACCCGCTCAAAAGCCTTATCAAACCTTACCAGATCAAACCAGCGCTTTCCTTCGAACGCAAACTCCAGCATTCTTTCACGGAGAATCGCATCGTCGTTGGCTTCCTGGCCCGCATCAATATACGCATGCCCGGGATATTGCTCCCCATATGCCCGCTGCCTGATCTGGTTGATCTCAGCAGAAGGATCCTGGCCAAGCGCATTTTTTGCCTCTGCCTTTAAAAGTAATACTTCTGCATAACGGTATATGACTATATCGTCTATAAACCTTCTGCCTGAGGGGTCTACAAACCCCCGGTATTTGCGAACGACAGAAGCGTAATGAGATGGTGAATCATCCTCAGATTCCAGAAAGATAGAAACGAAACTGGCATCCTTTCGCTGATCGGCATCTCCAAAAGCCTCTCTCAGCAATGGCGATGGTGCCCAACGGTTTAATCCTCCCCCGGTACCAATCGTCTCCCTTACTTCCTCAGATGTGGCCGAAGGAATCTGGTCATCCCGTATATACAATTCACTGTTATAATTGGTACCGCTTTCCAAATCGAGAAACCTTACAGCAAACAGGATTTCCCGATTTCCTTTCTGATCGTATCTGAAAATCTGGTCATAATCTTCCATCAAACCAACTCCGGCATGCCCCGCTACCTGATCTAACGCATCCAGAGCTGTCTGGAAGTCACCTGATCCTCCACCAAGTACTTTCCCGGTCCACAGGTACACATCGCCCTTCAAGGTATTTACTGCTGCCGCAGACCATGCTGCCCGGTCAGTTCCCAGGGCATCATTGGCCGGAAGGAGCTCCAGCGCCCGCTCGATATCCGACTTTACCTGAGCAAAAATTTCCCCTACCGCAGTCCTGCTACGGAAGGTGCTCTCTGCATCGTAGCCTTCTGTGGGTGATGTCACCAAAGGCACATCTCCCCAGGTTTTGGCCATGGTAAAATACAGAAAGGCCCTCATGGCATAGGCTTCACCCAGCATCCTGTTCTTGTCCTGCTCACGGCCAAACTCAATGTCCGGAACATACTTGATGATCAGGTTTGCATCGTGGATCACGGTATATAGCCTTAACCAGTTGGGTCCGGCAAAATTTGGATCCAGCGAATTTTCAAAATACCTTTCTCTGCCTTCTGAGGCCTGCAGCCCATAACTTAACGTCTCGGACCTTGCCTCACCAAGGATAAACAGGTTGTAGGCTGCCTGATCCCGAAACCGCACGTACATACCCTGCAGTGCTCCATTCGCATTGTCTTCGTTTACCCAGAATCCGGCCGTTGTAATGGTACTTACAGGCTCGATTTCCAGATAGTCTGTACAGGAAAAGGACATGAATCCCATGCCGGCTACCAGCGTCCTGAATACATATTTGTTTATCGTATTTTTCATGATTTTTCGGATTTTTGATTTTGGATGTGTTCCTGCACCTTAAAAATTCACATTTACGCCCAGCATAAAGCTCCTTGGAATGGGATATCTACCAGAGTCTGTGCCACCCACTTCAGGATTTAATCCGGTATACTGGGTGAAATAGTAGAGATTCGAACCCGTAAAGTAAGTCCTTACATTGGCGATCTGAAGTGCATCGGTCCATTTTCCCGGCAGCGTATAACTCAGCGTAAGCTCCCGCAATGCCAGGTAATCACCCCTTTCGTGAAAAAAGGTACTTCCTCTAAACGAGTTGTTCTGCGCCAATTGATCTGCCCAATAATACCTGGGGAAGGGAGTCACATCGCCCTGTTCCTGCCAGGAACGGGTAGTCTCCTGCAAGATCCCAATATCTCCCTGATACTGACCATTAAATCTTGCCCGGCTCTCATGGTAAATGGTATGTCCCAGCGCAAAATCCGTTCTGACGGTCAAAGACAGGTTTTTATAGCTGATTCTATTGGTAAAACCACCGGTCCACCTGGGAAAGATATTTCCTGCGACTACCCGGTCCCTGCTGTCGATGGTGTCATTCTGGTCGAGATCCTGCCATTGCACATCCCCGCCAAATTTGGTTTTGTCATTTCCGGGAACCAGCACATCATAGGGGCCTTCTGAAGCGGCTTCATCGGTAGGGTAAACCCCCAAATACTGATAGGCAAAAAGGTCGCCCATCATCTGACCCTCCTGCAGCCCTCCCTTCCAGGTGTACATGCCCAGTACCGGGTCAAAGACAAATACACCGCCGATCCTGTTGTTCTCGTTGTCGTTTTCCGGCAGACTCACTACGGTGTTGATATTGTAGGTAGCATTCAGGGATGCATCCCAGCTAAAATCTCCCTTCTGGGCGAGGGTTGCAGCTAGCTCTAATTCCACTCCTTCGTTTTGCAGTGCACCCAGATTGGTAAGTATACTTGAAAATCCGGTAGATTGTGGCAATTCCAGATTTGTCAGCAAATTATCTGTAACCCTGTTGTAATAGTCTGCGATGACCGACACCTTATCATCAAACAGCCCTAAGTCCAATCCAATGTCAAATGTGGCTGATCTTTCCCATTGCAGATCCTGATTGGCCATCCGGTTGTTTTGAATGGCGGCGAGGTCGTTGTAACGGGAACCCACAGAATAGAGTCCCTGGGCATGAAAATCTGACAGATTGCCGATATTTCCATTTACACCATAACTGGCCCTGATTTTCAGCGCGGAAAGCCTGCCGGAAGAACCTTCCCAAAAATCTTCCTTGTGAAGGTTCCACCCTGCTGAGATACCCGGAAATACACCCCAGTAGTTGTTGTTACCCAGGTTAGATGCCCCATCATATCTGGCCGAAGCAGAGATCAGGTATTTTTGGTTATAATCGTAATTGAATCTGCCAAAGTATCCCAAAATCCTCAACTGAGTGTGGGAGCTGTTTACATCTCTGGGTTCAGCAGAAGCATTCAGGGTAGGAATCAAATCAGACGCCGCTCCCCTGCCTGAGGCACTGGCCGCATAGCTCTGGCGGTCGAAATAGGACAGCCCGGCCTTCAACTGGAAATTATGGAAGTCCACACTTTTTCTGTAGGTAAAAATGCCGTCAAACTGTTTTTGCCAGAATACGGAATTGGAAGCAAAAGCATCTCTTGAATCAATAAACTGCGTGGGCCCGTTGAAAAATGATTTTTGGAAAGAATTGTTTGTTCCATGTACAAAATAAAGGGATCCCATGGGTTCGAAGGTAAGGTCCGGCAAAATTTCGTAATTGGCCCCACCTGAGAGCGTCACCCGGGTAGTGGCATTCAGTGCCTCACTTCGGTTGAGGTGATAGACCGGATTACCCATGCTACGATTCTGTCCGGGGGCCAGGCTGCCGTCTTCATACCTGAATTTGGTCGTAGGTGGCAGGCCCAGGGCCCTTTGAAAGATCTGATTTTCACTGAATACACTCGTATTCGATGAATTGGTAAAGTTTAGTCTGCCGTAAACATCCAGCTTTTCGTTTACATTGACATCTCCATTCATTCGTACGGTAAATCTTTTGTAGTCTGTATTGATGGCCACTCCTTCATTGTTGAGATAACCTACTCCCATATCAAATCTGGCCTTTTCCGAACCTCCGGAGACAGAAACATAGTGATTTTGGGTCAAGGCCTGACGGAACAGAATATCCTGCCAGTTGACCTCGTCAAAAATGATCGTTTGGTCAGGATCAGCCGGATCGGGCATGGACTGCCAGCCCTCATTCAATTTGTACTCATTCTCCGGACTGAGATATTGAGGCGTAAATGCCGTGTTATGGGTCAGATCATTGCCTATTCCAAAGCCAGAGGGTTGGTTTAAACGAAATAATTGATTGGATGATTTTCTTCCCGTAGCGAGTATACCTGTCCTGTTGAAATAGATGTAATCTCTGGCAGAAGCCATATCATACTGGTTCCATTGTTCGGAGAGGCTGATATTATACCGGTAGGTCACAGCAGTTTTACCTACTTTGCCGGTTTTGGTCGTGATGATCACCACACCGTTTGAACCTCTTGCTCCGTAAATCGCTGTGGCAGCGGCATCTTTAAGCACCTGAAAGGAGGCTATATCATCCTGATTGATATCATTCATATTGTTGCGGATCACTCCGTCGATGATGTATAGGGGCTCAGCGCCATCGGGGTTATTGATGGAAGTGCCACCTCTTACGATGACCCTGGGTGCTACTCCAGGCTGGCCGGAGGTGGTTTGTACCCTTACACCCGACACCGTACCCTGCAAGGCAGATGCTGCATTGGCAAAAGGTACATTGTCCAGCACCCTTTGATCCAGTTTGGATACCGATGAGGTGAGGGTTTCTCTGGATTGCTCCCCATACCCTATTACCAAAACTTCATCCAGCCCCTGCGATTCTGCTGAGAGTGAAATGTCTATCACCGACTGGTTTTCTACCAGTACTTCCCGGCTTGCATATCCAATAAAACTGAACCGCAGCCTTTGACCAGACGTTACTGAGAGGCGATATTGCCCATCCAGGTCCGTGGCCGTACCCGAGGCGGTTCCCTGCACCAATACCGTAACACCGGGAAGCATCTCTCCCGTTTCTGCGTCGGTCACCGTACCGGTTATTTCCCTTTGCTGGGCCCCGACCCATCCTGCTGTAAGACAGCAGAGCAACAGGAGAATAACCATTTTACCGTTAAAATTTTCCATGTTATTTTGTTTTACGTAGTGAATTGATTTCCCCTGACTGTACCTGGATCAGGGAGGCCAAATCAGCCTGCAACAAATCTAGATCGGAGGCGGAAAAAACAGGGGGGGAAAAAATCCTGATTTCAGGCAGCAATCGTCCGGGATATGCCCACTTTCGTCCGGAAAAGGGTGATCTATCGTCCGGAATTGAATTTTTAACTGTATTAAACTGTGTTTACCGGCGGTAATGGTTAATTTTAAATGTTCAATAAAATCGCCTGACACATTGTCTTCCGTCCTCAGATACCTCTTGCTGATCAGCGCCATTTCCCTTGTTGCCTTTTGGGACCTCTGGGGGCAGGAAGCTACCGGTACCTACAGGTTTAGCCATTATACCAGCCAGGATGGTTTGCCTCAGAATTCAGTATTGGCAATTATTCAGGATGAGTCCGGCTACCTTTGGCTGGGTACCGATGACGGACTGGCACGATTTGACGGTTATCAGTTTAAGACATACAAACACGATCCGGAGCAGCCATATACGATCAGCAACAATGTGATCAGGACCCTGCTGCAGGATCAGAACGGCATGATCTGGATCGGTACGGAAGGCGGCGGGTTGAATGTTTTTCACCCGAAAATTGAGAAATTTTTGCGTTTGGATAGCTTCAATCAGGAGCTGGCCCAGGTACCCGGGAAGAAAATCTCCAGCTCTCTTATGGACTCCAAAGGCAACATCTGGATTGGCACCCAAACGGAGGGAATTTACAAGATATCCAATCTGGACATATGGTCAGAGTCTGGAAGGCTGGAAGCCTTTTCCCGGCAACTCGATATCGTGCACTACCACCGAAATAATTCCGCACTGGAAGACAATAAAATATGGACCATCTATGAAGATGACAAAGGTGACATCTGGGTGGGTACTTTTGAAAGTGGTGTCTATAAATTTTCCGGATCTGATATCAAAAAGCCCAAAGATTCCCATTTCCCCTCAAACAGATCTGTTAAGGCCTTTTTTGAAGATGCCGGGGGAAATTTCTGGATAGGTACTGAAAAGGACGGACTCTATAAAAGAACATCAGGAGACAGTATATTTTTACCGGTCAGGGACTTTGAAAAATTCTCAGCATCCATTTCTCAAGGCCCGAATATCACACAGATCATGGCCGATCAACAAGGAAAAATCTGGATTGGCACTTTGGGCAATGGACTTTTCATGTATCAACCAGAAGAGGACAAATGGCAGCATTACAAGGACGACCCTACGGATCCATATAGCCTGAATGGCAATTCTGTTTACACGCTTTTTCAAGATCAAAACCAAAATATTTGGCTGGGCATGTATTCGGGCGAAGGTCTGAACAAAACCAACCCCATGCTCCAGCAATTTGAGCATATTCGGTTTCATCCTGATGAAAATAAAGGGCTATCCGGCAAGATGGTAAAATCCATAATGGAAGATAGTGCAGGTAATCTCTGGGTAGGATTATTTAATGAAGGTCTGAATTTACGGGAAAAGGGCGCGACCCAATTTGAATATTTTTCTGTAGCAAGCAATCCGGGTCTCAAAAACAACAATGTCCAGTATGTATATCAAAGCAAGGATGGGCAAATCTGGCTGGGGACCGATGGTGGTGGCTTGCATGAATTTTCCCCCATAACCCGGTCTTTTACCAGCCACACCCACCTGAACGGGGCCGCCGGTGAATTTAGAAAAAATGAAATCTGGGCCATTGCTGAAGATGCTGATGGGCGGTTGTGGTTAGGAGGGGCTAACGGAGGGGGCCTGATGGTATTTGACCGGTCTGCCAATCGGTTCAGGCGCATTCCGCATGTGCCAGGCGATAGCCAAACGCCTGGTTTTGATGATATCCGCACCCTCTACATAGACAGCAAGGAGCAACTCTGGATCGGCACCTATGGTGGCGGCTTAAACAAAATGGATCTGCAAACCGGAAATTTCACCTACTACCAGCACGATCGTAGGGACCCGAACAGCATCAGCCATGACATCATCACCTGTATCATGGAAGATAAAAAGGGCTATTTCTGGATCGGGACATTTGGAGGCGGATTAAACCGGCTCAATCCGGTCGACGGCACCTTTAAGGTTTACCGGGAAAAAGATGGCTTGCCCAGTGATGTGATCAAGGCCGTATTGGAGGATGAGCTGGGACAATTGTGGATCAGCACAGTAAGGGGTCTGGCTGTATTGAACCGGGAAACGGAGGTATTTAAGAACTATACGCAGGAGGATGGGCTGCAATCGAATGAATTTAACCTGGGTGCCGCCTTCAAGGATGCCGATGGAAAACTTTATTTCGGGGGGACAAATGGTTTCAATGCCTTCTACCCCGAAACCATCCGAGCACTTCCAGCGCCAAATACTCCTGTGATTTCCAAACTTAAGGTATTGAATCAGGAAGTTTTACCCGGCGATACTATTCTGGAAACGCAAATCCTGCAACAAAACATCGGCTTTACCGATGAGCTGGTGCTGGACCATCAGCACAATAGCTTTGAATTTGAATTTAGCGCCCTGGAATATTCCGGGCAGGACAAATTGATGTATGCCTACCGGCTGAAAGGATACGACGAAGACTGGATCGTAACGGACAGCAAAAGGCGATTTGCGCCCTATGCCAACCTAAAACCCGGCCGGTACCAGTGGGAACTTAAGGTTTTCCGGGAGGAAAGCGCAGAGCAATCTGCTGTAAGGACCCTGGGTATTACCATGCTGCCTCCCTGGTACCGCAGTCAATGGGCATACCTTTGCTATGCCCTGCTGTTTATCCTATTGGTCTATCTGTCAAAGAGGATAATTAGCTGGCGGATCAAGCTGAGAAATGATTTGAAATTTGAAAGACTGGAAAAGCAAAAACAGAAGGAAATCAGCCGCCTGAAAATGCGGTTTTTTACCAATATTTCGCACGAACTCCGTACCCCATTGATGCTTATCAAAGCTCCCCTGGAACGCCTGTCAAAAGCAGCGGAACTGAGCGACAGCACACGCCATCAACTGATCTCGATCCATAATAATGCCCAGAGGTTATTGAAACTCATCAACCAACTGCTGGACTTCAGGAAACAGGAGACAGGACACCTGCAGTTGGCCGTCAAGCAGGTAAACGTAAAGGACTTTTTACAAAACATTTTCCAGTCTTTCGAAGCCATGGCCATCCAGAACAGTATTCATTTTTCACTTGAGGTAGACGAGAAGCTGGCGGCGGATCAGTGGTTTGACCCTGATCAAATGGAAAAGGTATTTTATAACATCATTTTTAATGCTTTTAAGTTCACACCGCAAGGTGGAAAAATCACCGTTCGTCTGCTGCCCTGCATGATGGTCAGCGAGGAGGAACGTTTCCCCGGATTTAAAATAGAGGTTGAGGACAACGGCCCCGGCATAGAACCAGAATTTCAACCCCTGATCTTCGATAGGTTTTATCAGATAAATGAAGCGCATTCCTTCGGAAAAGTAGGTACTGGCATAGGACTGGCCCTTTCAAAAAATCTGGTCAACTTCCACAAAGGAATTATTGAGGTGCACAGTGAACCTCATGTTCGCACTATTTTTTCGGTAAAATTAAGAACAGGATATGACCACTATCAGGAACATGAGATGACACATCAACGCTACTCCGCTTCAGCTACTGCCGCCAAAGAGGGTGATATGATCGTTATTAGTGATCATAGGGCCTCAAAGGCGACAAAAAGTATTCCGAGGCATCCCCAATCGGATAAAAAAGTCCTCGTAGTAGAAGACAACCCTGAGCTTCTGGAGCTATTGCGTGAGGCTCTTGCAGAGCGCTTCACTGTGAATACTGCAACAAATGGCAGGGAAGGGCTAGAGATAATCAACCGGTATCGCCCGGACCTTGTCCTCTCTGATGTAATGATGCCGGAAATGGATGGCATTGAATTTTGTGCCAGAATAAAAAACGACATTAACAGCAGCCATATTCCTGTTCTGCTACTGACGGCAAAGAGCTCCCATATGCATCAATTGGAGGGATACGAATCGGGGGCAGATGATTACATCACCAAACCCTTTCCCCTGGACCTGTTACTTGTAAAAATAAATAACCTGCTGGAAGGCAGGTTCAGGTTTCAGACGCAATTCAAGCGAACGCTTGATTTGAGCCCTGAAAAAGTGCAAATAAGCAGCCCGGATGAAAAAATATTGAAAACCGCCATCGCTGTCATCGAAAAGCACATGGATGAGCCCAGCTTCGGAATACCGCATCTGGTCAAAGAACTTGGCTTGAGCCGGACGCTGGTTTTCGAAAAGTTCAGGTCCCTGCTGGACCAGACGCCAAATGAATTCATACAAATGATCCGTCTGAAGCGTGCCGCACATCTATTGGTTACAAGTGATTTGAAAATTTCTGAAATTGCCTATATGGTGGGCTTCAACCGCCCCAAATATTTCAGTCAGTGCTTTCAGAAACAATTTACAAACAGTCCCAAAGTCTATAGGCAAAAACAACAGGCGGGACTTCACAATGAGGATAAAGCCGGTTCCTACTGATATTTGTAATTCTAAGTCAAGATCAAAAAGAAAAAAGGCCATTTTCTGATTGAAAATGACCTTTTCTTCTTTTACAAGCAAACAAAACTTAAAACTGATTATCCTTCGTTATCGAACTCATCCTTGATGTTTTCGATTGCTTTTTCCACCTGATTTTCGAGCTTCTCAAATTCCATTTTGATCTGATCCTTTCTCTGATCCGTAGCCTGGGCAAATTCTCTGGATTTGACCTCCAGGTCGTTCAAACCCTGATCCAATTGGGTCAGGTATCTGTCGACACGTTCATCTAGCGGTTCGGAGAAATTTTCCTTCACCTCTTTTTTGATCTCTTCTGCTTCGGCTTTGAGAGCTGCTGTTTCCTTTGAAAATTCAGCTTTGGTCTTCTCAAATGCCTCTTCCGTTTCCTGTTCTACCTCATCGCCCATTTCTTCAAGATCATTTCCAACGGAATCCATATCGGTATCCTCATTTTTGTTGGCATTACAAGCTGTAAAGAACAGAACGGTAGCAAAACAAATCGCCGATAATACTGACATTAACTTCATAATATACTGTTGGTTTGGTTTTACAAATCGCGATGAACAGAAAAATTCTGTTCATCATGCACGGTACAGGGCACAAAAGCGATGCCATAATCGTCCCGAAAATACCAAATTGCCAAAAAATAACCCCTACCCCCCCGGGTGGATCAGTTCCTTTTTGTGACCTGGTTTTGAGATTGGCTCCTTAATTCTTACATTTAAAGGCTCTCAGGCAAATAAAACGAACATTTTTATTAACTTAAACCTATCATTTACTGAACACACCTTCAGGCACATGGACAAAAAACTAAAGCGAACGAATAGCGACAAGATGATCGCCGGAGTATGTGGCGGTCTGGCAAAATATCTTGGCTGGGAAGCCGACAAATTGAGAATTGTGTATGTTCTGGTATCCATCTTAAGCGCCGCCTTCCCAGGCCTGCTGGTATATCTGATCCTGTGGTTTGTCATGCCAGAGGACGATGCACTGGATTAAGCGTCCTAATTACCAGGACATTGTGAATTTCCCTGAACATCTGTGGCTATTTCAGCGTTTTTCAAATTAGATTAAAAAAATGCAAACCATGAGAGAAAGTATCAGATATGCATCAGTTCTTTTGCTCTTCCTGTTTTCCTTTTCGGGCTGCAATGCCTCAGATAATTCGGATACAGATGGAGCTGAGGCGGAAGATCCGCTAAAGGATTATCAGGGAAGAACAGAAAAAGCGACGTTTGCGGGAGGCTGTTTTTGGTGTGTAGAGGCACCATACGAGGGTATTGACGGTATTTTATCGGTGGTATCGGGATATGCGGGAGGAAAAGAAAAGAACCCTACTTATTCCCAGGTATCCTCCGGACAGACCAGTCACAAGGAGGCGGTGCAGGTTACCTTTGATCCGGATGTGATCAGTTACACTGAAATCATCGATATTTTCTGGAAACTCTATGATCCTACAGATGAAGGAGGGAGTTTTTACGACAGGGGTAGCCAGTATGAGTCAGCTATTTTTTACCACAGCAAGGAACAACAATCTGTTGCTGAAAATGCTAAAAAGGAACTCGATCAATCCGGCAAATTCGACAAGCCTATTGTCACGCCCATCATTAAGTATACGAATTTTTATCCTGCCGAAGCCTATCACCAGGATTATTACCGGAAAAATCCAAAGGAATACAAAGCCTACCGGACCGGATCCGGACGCGACAGGTTTATCCGGGCGCATTGGGAGGTACCCTCTCCAGAGAAATACAAAAGTCCTTCCAAAGCGGATATGAAGGCCCAACTCACTAACCTGCAGTATCAGGTCACCATGGAGGAAGCCACAGAGAGGGCTTTTGACAATAGGTACAACGACAATAAAGAGGCCGGTATATATGTGTGCATTGTGTCCGGAGCTCCTCTTTTTAGTTCCCGGGACAAATACGAATCCGGCTCTGGCTGGCCAAGCTTTACCAAACCCATAGATGCCCGTTATCTGGAGAAACCTCTGGACAGAAGTCTGGGGATGGTTCGGGTGGAAGTGCGGAGCAAATTCGGAGACTCCCACGTGGGCCATGTGTTTAATGACGGTCCCGAACCCACTGGCCTAAGGTATTGCATGAACTCCGCTGCCATGAAATTTATTCCTCTTGCAGAGATGGAGCAAGAAGGGTATGGGGAATTTTTATATGCAGTGGAATGAAAGGAAACCTGAGTTCGAACTGATTTGACAATATCACCAGAAAGGCCGGGCAAACCCGGCCTTTCGTTATTCTAATTGATCCATTTGTCTATGAAACGAAGGAAGTTTTCCTTATATCCGTCACTGACGGAGATGTTCATCACGCCCATATTCACGGTACTTTTGCTGATGGACTGTATGTGATCCAGGTTGATGATATAGGAGCGGTGGATTCGCATAAATTGACTTTCGGGAAGCATCTCTTCCATATTTTTAAGGGTAGTCAGGGAAAGCAAGGGGGAGGTTTTGCCTGAGAGGTGAATTTTGACATAATCTTTGTAGCCTTCTACCAAAATGATTTCTTTCAGCAGTACCTTTACCAACTGGTATTCTACTTTGATGAAAATATAATCTTCAGCTGACGATGCCTTTTCAGGCTGACTATTCTTTTGGAAATGACGCAATGCCTTCTGGCTTGCCGTTAAAAACTCCTCATAGCTGAAGGGTTTGAGCAGGTAGTCAAGCGCATCTACCTTATACCCCTCGATCGCATATTGATTGTAGGCGGTGGTAAAAATAATTTTCGGCGTGGACTGCCCCTTTCTATTGTCCAGCACCCTGGCCAGCTCCATCCCCGTCAGATCCGGCATCTGAATATCCAGAAAGATGAGGTGGACCTCATGGGAATTGATAAAGCCGAGTGCTTCCAACGCGCTGTCAAACCTGCCTTTGAGCTCCAGGAAATCCGTTTTCTCTACAAAATTAGAGACCATTTCCAAAGCCAGGGGTTCGTCATCAACAACAATACATTTAATCTTCATCTCTTTACACTCGTTTTTATGTAGCCATCTCCTCACACGTACCCTATGTACCGATACTACTCTTTATCTGAGGAAAAACCTTGTTTTGATAGTACATCATCCCTCCACATTTTCCGCGCCCAACTTCCATCAGGATTAGGGCGGGCGGGGTATCATGACAGGTTTATGGTCAGATCCACGCGAAATTCATTTTCCCTATTTTCCTGATCTATTTCCAACCGGTATTCAGTTCCATAAATCAGGGCCAACCTTCTTTTGGTATTGTTCAGCCCTATGCCGCTGCTCAGCTTTTCTTTACTATTGGGGTTAGCAGGAAATATGGTATTTCTGGTATGCAGGTACAGTACTTTTCCTTTCAGTTCGATGCCGATCTCTATCCTGCTTTCATCTTTCGCACTGATTCCATGTTTAAAACAGTTTTCCAGAAAGGGCAGCAAAAGCATAGGGGCTATCGGCAGATCCGGTGTATGCTGGGGTATGGTGATATCCAGTTTCACTTTTTCGGAAAGCCTGAGGCGCATCAGCTCAATATAATCTTTGATGAAGTCGAGTTCCTTATTGAGAAGCGTAAGGTCCTTGTCGGTCTCGTACAGTACATAGCGCATCATGCGTGAAAGTTTCAGCAATGCCTTCTGCGCACGTTCCACATCCAGATTGGTCAGGGCGTAGATATTGTTTAAGGTGTTGAAAAAGAAGTGGGGATTGATCTGGGCTTTGAGGTAAGACAGTTCCGATGTGATTTTCTCTTGTTCCATTTGCCGTCTCAGCTCCACATCTGCCTGCCACTTTTCTACGGCTACCACACTGGTGCTGATGCCAAAGCCGAAAAGCCATAACAAGATGGTAAACAAATCAAAATTGAAGTTTCTGGGTCTGGGCTCATACGGCACATTGGGACGGAAAGCATAATGCATCAATTCCTGCAGATTGAGCATGTTTTCAAATTGAATCATCAGAAACAATACCAGGAGCGTGCAGGAGATCGCTATCAGAATGAACTGCCAGTTTTTTCCTTTGAAAAGTACCCTGGGCACAAAAAAGTACATGTTCAGGTAAAACAGCAGGATCAGGAAAAACAGTACAAAACCCTGTTTGAACCAATACTCTACAGGTAAGTCTACTTTCCAGGATAGAGGGCTCACTACAAAAATCACGATGGCTATGAAAATCCACACCAGTACGTGGATAAGGAAAGTGATTCTTTTTGGTTTGTTGGAATGTGTCATAACTAGAGATTTGGACATGAAAAGCAACAAAGACTCCACAAATCCAGCATAAACATAAAGTAAAGTAAATGATTCTATCCAAAAAATCTACCAATTCAGGGATTTAGCCTGCCATTTGGGTCAATTCATCTACCAAATAGCATGCGGTATGCCATATAAGGGTTGGTCTGCTTTTTTCCGGTATCTGTCGATACATGCTGGCCGCTTATCTATTCCGTTTTTTATTGCTCTCAGAAAGATTTTCCTTTGTTAGCGATATATTCACCCGAAAAAATACATGTTAACAGAACTACTATAATGAAAAGGTTATTTGGATTACTGCTCTTGACAACCCTTTTTCTCCATGCGGGATCAGCCGATCTTCTGGCACAGGGGAATGCAGAGGGAAAAAGTTTTAAGATCTCCGGAAAGGTAGTGGACAAGGAGACCGGGGAACCTGTTCCCTATGCTACAGCCATGTTAAAAAAAGCAGATGGAGATGTCTCCCTCGCCGGGGGCGTTGCAGACGATAACGGAGAGTTTTTTTTCAACGTCAGGGAGGCCGGAAACTACAAGGTAGAATTGAGCTATGTGGGCTACGATGCGCTCGTTCGGGAAGATATTGTGGTCGGTCCCAATACCCCCTCCATCTTTCTGGGCAACCTTACACTTGCGGAATCCTCCGTATCATTACAGGAGGTGACGGTGCAGGGACAGAGAAGCCTGATTACCGAGAAAGTAGACCGCACCATTTATAATGCCGAAAACGACAAAACCACTATCGGTGGCGATGCAACAGACGTTTTGCGGAGGGTGCCCATGCTCACCGTAGACCTGGACGGAAACGTGTCTATGCGCGGAAGCAGCAATATACTCGTGTTGATTGATAACAAACAATCTGCTATTGTGGCCAACAACATTGCAGATGCACTGAAACAAATCCCTGCAGAAGAGATCCAATCGGTGGAAGTCATCACCTCTCCCTCGGCCAAGTACGATGCTGAGGGCACAGGTGGGGTGATCAACATTGTGACCAAAAAGAACAAGTTACAGGGAGCCTCCCTGAATATACGGTCCAGTGCAGGCATCCGGGGATCGAATCTGGGCCTGAATGCTGCCCTGAAGAAAGGTAAAATGGGCTTCACCCTTGGTGGTTTTGGCCGTGCCGGTTACAATATACTGGGCAGTTTTGAAAATGAGCAAACATTGATTTCGCCGGACGGGCCTTCCACCCGCATCTTTCAGGCTGCCGACACCAGAAACAACATGATGTTTGGCCGCTATAACTTTGGTTGGGACTATGAGATCAACAGCTACAATTTCATGACCACCTCAGTAAGCTTTGGATTGCGGAATATGAGGATGAATCAGGATGATCTGATCACGGAGACCTACGTGGAAGATGCACTCGTCAGTGAGCTGCTCCGGGATGTACAGACCAAAAACCTTTCCAATAGCGTAGACGTGAGTTATAACTACACCAAGACCTTCGAGAAAAAGGGCAAGGAGTTTAGCGTGTCCGGATTGTACAGCAGAAACAACATGACCAATGACTTTGTAAACAGCCTGTACAATGAATCCTTCGAGCAGGTAGCCAGCAGGCTTCGAAACGACAACAACAACCTGAACGAAGAATATACCATTCAACTGGATTATGTCACTCCACTGGGTGCAGACGATGAGCAAATACTGGAATATGGTGCCAAGAATATCCTGAGAAAAGCGGTGAGTGACTTTGCCTACTTCCGTGCGGAAGGCCCGGATGGCGCCTATGAGGAACTCGATGACATATCCTTGTCCAACCAGTTTAATTATGATCAGAATGTAACTGCGGGATACCTTTCCTACACCCTGGGATTTCTGGAAAATTATACCTTGAAAGCCGGAATGCGTTATGAATATACCAATATCGCTGCGGACTTCCTCGCCTCGGACTTACCCGCAGATATTCCGTCATACGGAACTTTTGTCCCTAATATGAACTTTGGACGCAAGCTAGCTAACGGAAACATGTTAAAGGCAGCTTATAACAGAAGGATCCAAAGGCCTTCCCTGAACTTCCTCAATCCGAATATAGAGGCAGCTAACCCCCAGCAAATCACGCAGGGTAATCCACTGCTGGATCCGGAACTGACCGACAATTATGAGCTCTCTTACAGCACCTTTATCAAGGGAACCTCTCTTAATTTCACCTCCTATCTGCGAAATACCACCGGTTCCATACAGCCGGTGAGGACCATACAGGATAACGATGTGATATTTACGACTTACGAAAATATCGGAAATGAAAGGGCCTACGGTCTCAGTGTTTTCTCCAACATCAATATATCCGGGAAATTTTCCCTAAACGGATCTATTGACAGCTATTTTGCCCAATTGGACAACGGCCTCGATGATCCGCTATATGCTGCACAGAATGAAGGTTTTGTACTAAGTGGAAGGCTGTTTGGAAATTATTCCCTGCCCAACGACTGGCAGATTCAGGCCTTCAGCTTCTACAGAGGCCGAAGGGTTCAGCTCCAAGGCTCTTCCGGAGGATTTGGTATCTACAGCCTGAGTATCAACAAGCAGTTTGCCGAGCAAAGGGGCAGCATAGGTTTTGGAGCAGAAAATTTCTTCCATACCGAATTTAAAATCAGAAATGAATTGATCACTCCTACGATCATGCAGCAGAGTGTTACCGGCATGCGCAATATGAACTTTAAGATCAACTTCTCCTACAGGATAGGCAAGTTAAGTGTAGACGGGGGACAGAGAAGAAAGAAACGCGGGGTAACGAACGAAGACCTCAAGGAAGGCGATGGCGGCGGAGCAGGCGGAGCCATGATGAATGGCGGGCCCAACTAAGCCAGGCCTTTAAAGAAAGTTAATTCTCTCGATTAACGGTAGCCCGGTTGAATGTGTGAAGAAAACATCAACCGGGTTTTTTTATTCTTCATAGACCGCGACGGCAATTTTGGAATCTGCCGTACCGTAATACAAATACCACTTACCCTCAAAGGGCACCATGCCTTCAATAAAGCAAACCAGATCGATCTGTCCCTCGATCTCATAGGGTTTTTCAGGTGTCATGAAATAGCTTTCCGAGCGGTCTATCAGCCTCGAAGGATCTGTGGCATCAAACAGCGCCTGACCCGCAGAATATGCGCCGGGCTCCAGGTTGGGATCCCGATCTTCTCCCTCTCCCAGATTCATACCGTTGTACAAGAGCAAAATACCCTCTTCCCGCAAAAGGGCATAGGGCCCGGATTCTACCAGTCTGCTATCAAAATACCCGGGCCGGGGATGCATGACAGGTTTGAGCGCTCCATTCTCTGTGAGCGGCTCCCAGTGTATCAGATCCGGGGAACTGGCCAAAAAGAGATCGGTGTCCCCAAAGTACATCCAGTATTTTCCGGCAATTTTGCTGGCTACAATCTTGTCGCCCTGTCTCTTGCCCACAATGGCACCCGCTTTTGACCAGGTATCCTTAAATTCACCCCTGAGTACGCGGCCATATTTGTCCCAATTTTTCAAATCATCAGATGTGGCCAGCATAAGCCTGGCTACTGTACCATCATAGCTCGTATAGGTCATGATGTACCTGCCTCCTTCATCTTCGACGATCCGCGGATCCTCTACCCCTCCATCCCACTCAAGAGGCTTCAGGCTGTCATTTTCAGGATAAAAAACGGGTTCCGGCAGCTTGTCAAAATGTAATCCGTCCTCACTCAGGGCGAGACCCAACCTTGAAGTCCCGTTGTTACTTCCAATGCTATCTTCTGCCCGGTACAGGAGATTGACTTTTCCGTCCCGTACCAGCGCTGCGGGGTTAAAAACATCCTTTTCTTCCCAGCTTACCGGCTCTCCCAAAATCGGGCAGGTAAAGGTAAGGTCTCCGGGAAGCAATACCGGATTGAACTCATCCATCTTGACGAAGGGAACCATTTCCCAGGATTTGTGAGCAGGCAAATCTGGGTCCTGCTCTGAGGCCGTTGACTCAGTTCCCTGCTTGCATGACCAGGTAAGGGAAAGCAGGAGAAGCCAGAGGCTAACCCAAGGTCGGGTCGAAAGATCCGGTCTGTTTTTCATATCTGTATAGTTTTAATTATTCCTTATTGGTCAGCAAGCAGCTTGTAGCCCGGCTTGAGGAAACCTGTTATGATTTTCGGAAGCATCATTGTGGATAAAAGTAATCATATTCCGGCATTTTTAACGAAAATGGCTATCCTATCTATTCCCTGTTTACCGGTTTAGACAGCTACTTCAGGAAATAGATTCCGGGACAGCTCCTCTTTTTACCAGCTACCGGCACGGATGCCTGAATTTGACGAACGACAAAAATGCCTTATTGATCGAGCACTTTTATTTCGACGCGCCGGTTTTTAGCCCTTCCACCAGCGGTGTTGTTGGGAGCGATAGGTCTGCTGCCTCCCCAGCCATTTACCCTGATCTTATCCTCTGCTACGCCCATATCGAGCAGGAGCTCCCTGACTTTCCGGGCCCGATCAAGAGACAGGCGTTCATTTAATCTAGCACTACCGTAGTTATCCGTATGTCCTTCTACTGAAATATGGGTCTCCGGGCGTGCCGATAGAAATGCCGCCAGGTCCTCCAGTTGCGCCATGCCGCTGCTGTCTGCGAGCGCGGTGCTGCCCCTCCGGAACAAGAGCCTGTCCAGGATAACGGAGCCGCCCGCATTAAGGGCCTCAAATGAGGTTCTGATTTCGGGAGCTGCCTCCGCAGGCTCTGTTGTGGCGGCAATTTCTGGTACCCGTTCCCCTGCGGTATCGGCCTCGCCTGGAGGTTGGCTCAATGGGGCTATTCCCGGTTCGATAATTGCCTCTGGCTTGAATTCACCCAGCATCAGGATTTCTCCATACCCATCGCTGGTGTGGGTATTGGTAAAAAAGGCCCGGTCATTTGCCGGATCCGGTGTATAAAAAAGGTCAAAGCCCTCCATTGGGGCTAAATCCAGCCGGCTGGGCGTGGACCATTGCCTCCACCCAGCCCCTATACGCCGGCTAAAATATACCGCCATGGGCTTGGAACCCCCTCCTGCGTTGGTAGAGTAATAGAGCCTGCGGCCGTCAGCCGAAAGAAAGGGGCTCAACTCCTGCATAGCGGTATTGATACCGGAGCCCAGATTCAGTGGTCTGCTCCAGGAATTTCCCTGGCGAAAAGAAACATATATATCTTCGTTGCCATAAGAACCAAAGGAATCCATAGACAAGATCATGATGGATCCGGAGGCGTCCAGCCGGGCGCTGAACCGGCTTCCGTTTACCTTAAATCCCGGAAATACCTGCGCTTCCCCTCTCTGCCACTCAGACCCGGCACGGAAGTAGCTGTAGACAGCTTGCTGGTTCTGAAAATTCTGGTGGTATACCAATAGGGTATCCGGGTGAATAAAGCCAATCAACAAGTCATGGTGGGGTGTAGAAAGTTCTGGTATCCTCACGGGGGTACCAAAGGAATCGGCCTTCTCCTCCCCTACCCAAATATCACCCGGATCCTCCTCGCCTCCATTGTTTTGGGGATGATAGGCCAATGAAAAAAAAAGCCTTCCATCCGGACCTATCAAAGGCTGTTGCTCATCGTAGTCCAATGAAAAAACCTGATGTACTTTGGAAACGTCCACCTGAGCCGGTAAAGGCAGAGCGTAACAACAAGCAAGTGCCAGGATGACACTTGCTTTGCCGATAAGACCTGGGCTTAGCTTCATATGTTTGGAATCGTTTATTTTTGCGGCCACATATCCTCCAGGATGATGCCGGTCAGCGGGTCGCCTGATTTATAATCATCCCTCAATGTGTCGCCAATATCATGCCTGTATGTTACCTGCTGGCGCAATTTATTGACTATACTCTATTGGCCAAGAACAATGGCGAAGACCAGAGGCGCAACAATGGTTGCGTCTGACTCAATGATAAACTTAGGTGTTTCGAGTCCCAGTTTACCCCAGGTGATCTTTTCGTTGGGCACCGCTCCTGAATAAGATCCATAGGAAGTGGTGCTATCGGATATCTGGCAGAAGTATCCCCAGAGGGGTATGCCCTCTCGTTGCAGGTCCTGATGCAACATGGGGACCACACAGATGGGGAAGTCGCCCGCTATCCCTCCACCAATCTGAAAGAAGCCTACCTTGCTTTCTTCACGGGCATTCTCGGTATACCAGTCTGCCAGGTAGATCATGTATTGTATGCCTCCCCTGACGGTATGGACGTCTCTGATATCACCTGAAATACAGTGCCCTGCATACATGTTTCCAAGGGTAGAGTCTTCCCATCCCGGTACGATGATGGGGATGTTCTTTTTTGCTGCTTCCATCAACCAGCTATTTTTTGGATCGATCTGGTAATCTTTTTCAAGCTTGCCAGACAGCAAAATCTTGTAAAAAAACTCATGGGGAAAGTATTGCTCTCCGGCCTTATCGGCCTGCTGCCATTCTTCCAGGATTACATCCTCGATCCTTCTCATGGCTTCCATTTCAGGTATACAGGTATCGGTGACCCGGTTCATGTGTCGGTTTAGCAAATCCTGTTCCTGTTCGGGGGACAGTTCCCGGTATTGCGGGATTCTTTCATAAAAATCATGTGCTACCAGATTGAATACATCCTCTTCCAGGTTGGCGCCGGTGCAGGTAATGATCTGAACTTTATCCTGGCGAATCATTTCCGCCAGGGAAATGCCCAGTTCTGCCGTAGACATGGCTCCTGCCAGGGTTACCATCATTTTGCCATTGTTATCCAGGTGGGACTTGTACGCTTCGGCTGCATCTATCAATGCGGCTGCGTTAAAATGCCTGTAATGGTGCTTGAGAAAATTAGTTATTTCCATTTTGCTTGGTTAAGATTGATATATTTTACCTGAACTCCGGGCATTTCGAACACTTTTTTTCATTCATTCATGCCGGGCTATGTATTTGCCTTTCTATTGAACGCTTGAATTCGATCAAAATCAGCCTTGTGCAGGCATTGTCGGTTTCACAACAATAAAGTCAGCCTCATTCTCCGGACTGACTGATTGGCCTGCAATCTCTCAATTCGCGGGATTTTGTGCTAATCATGACAATGTACGATGCAATACCGGGTTCAAGATAGCATGTGCAAATTCCAAATTCAAGCCAAAAACAAAAAAGCCCGGTTGATCCGGGCCTTGTATTTCTGAAGAAGGATTTGATTTATTCCTCCTCCTCTGCGGGCTCTTCTGCTGCCGGAGCAGCCGCCGGTTCTTCGGTTTCGCCCTCTTTATAGTCTTCATTGATCCCCATGATCACAGAATCGGTGATATCCAGTGTTTTGTTGGCATACCATACTCCACCACCTCTGGTGTAAGACAGGATCATTTCCAGGTCATTCTCAGCGGCGTATTCATTCAGGTACTCCTGGATCATGTCGTACACATCGTTGTAAAGCTTCGTCTCGTCAGCCGACAACTCCTGCATGATATTTTCCCGGTAGGCTACCAGATTTCTCTCTTTGGTCACCAACTCCTCTTCCTTGGCACGGGCCTGATTCATGGTCATGGAAGAAGCAGAATTTTGAAAATTCTGTACCTCCTGCTCAAAGCCCCTGGCCCTGTTGGTCAGCTCTCCCTCGTATTTCTTACCCTTTTCAGCTATTTCAGCTGATTTCTCTTTGAAAAACTCAAAATTATTGATGACACTGTCCGTAACGATGTAGGCTACTTTCAGATCTGCAATGTTCACCTCATCTGCTATATTGGAGACTTCTCCCTCGGGAGCAGGCGAATTGCATGCCCCGCCGATCCATCCCAAAACAACTAATGTGCTGATTATTCTAGTTAAATTTCTCACTTGCTATGGTTTTAATATTATTCGGGGCAAATATAAGGATTCTTATGCTTTTACAAATTCTACAGTGCCAATTAATCCTTTAAATAACCAAGAGCCGTTTAGGTGCTTTCGAATTGCATGCAGAAACTGCTTTGCAAGCTGAATGGAAAAACCCATCATTTGGGAAGCGATCAAAGGCCAAATGGCCCCATCAATCCTACCTTTTCACCTCATTTTCCATTCGAAAGCGGTAAATTACCGCCTTTCCAAACAAGGATACCCCGGCATTGAAGACGACCAGGGAGGCGGTTCCCCAGAGAAACCAGTCTGTAAACGGTTGCTCATCCCATTTCAGCAGCAGGGATTCTCCAAAAATACTCAGGCCGGAGCCCATCAACAGCAGCCCCGATACTGCAAAAATCAACCACTTTTTTTTCAAATCACTCATTTTGTCAGACGGTATCGTTTTTACTGTTTCAAAAGAAAATTTCCCGGGCAAGGCGGAAAGTATTGGCATGGGCTTCAATGATGTCATTTATTTTTCTGGCATAGCCTCCTCCCATGCAACACATAATGGGTATCTGATTGCGTTTGGCAGCGTCCAGCACCAGACGGTCCCTTTCCCTGCAACCCTGAATACTCATGCCCAGACGGCCAAGCTTATCCGTGGCCAACACATCCACCCCAGACTGAAAAATAATAAAGTCTGGTTCGACGGTATCCAGTAATGCCGGAAGATTTTGCTTTAGCAGGTTCAGGTAGCTGTCGTCTCCGGTATGGTCTTTCAGGGGAATATCCAGGTCTGATTTTTCCTTTTGAAGCGGATAATTGTGCGCGCCATGCATGCTGAAGGTAAACACCTTTGGATTATTTTCAAAAATGCTTGCTGTACCATTTCCCTGATGGACATCCAGATCTATTACCAACACCTTTTGTATTCCATGGGCCCGGATCAGGTGCGCTGCGGTGATGGCAATGTCGTTTAGCAGACAAAATCCTTCGCCCCTATCGCTGAAGGCATGGTGGGTACCGCCGGCGATATTCATGCCTATGCCTGCTTCCAGGGCATTCACTGCCGCCATTATGGAGCCCTGCATGATGTGGATCTCTCTGTCAACCAAGGCCTGACTCAGGGGAAAACCGGTACGCCTGATTTCCGAACTGCTGAGGCTCAAAGAAGTCAGCTTTTTCAGGTAGGCTTCCTCATGTACCTCCAGGATCCACTTCTTTTGTGCCCTATCGGGAGCAAAGAAATTTTCGCTGCTCAGGGTACCTTCATAGCACAACTGCTCAGGAAGCAATTCATATTTCTCCATAGGAAAACGATGTCCTTCGGGCAAAGGGTGTGCATAAATTTCAGACCAGGCAACTTTCAGCATGGTCTAAAAACTATCAGCGATAAGAAATGTTGGGTATAACTGGAGATAAATAAAACTAAATCTCATCCTCTTCTTCTTCGGATTGGAAAGTATAGAATGTATCGTCCAGCCTTAGGCTGTCTTTGTTGAATTCGCTGACAAATTTGTGGATGACCGATTCGTCTATGCTGTCCAGGTTGAGTGCTGCATCCAGCCCAATGCCATAATCATGATGGGTGTCCAGGTCCACAAACTCCTGAACCTTTACCGTTTCCTCTTCCTCCATTTCCATGATCAGCTCTGTGATAAATAAACCTACCTCCTCTTCGTCTGCCTTCAATGGTTTGAGATTTCCATTTTCGTCCTCCTCATAGGAAATGCCATGGTAATCCGGAAATTTCTTGGCCGCCTCGTGTTCGGCCAATTCAAACAGCTCACTTTGGTAGTGCAACCTGAGGGTATACAAGGCCGCATCATAGATGACATCTCTACCTTCATACTTACCAATAAAGTAAAAATTGACAAATTCCGCGGAATTGTCTTCGCTGGGAACAATTTTGAATGATTTACCGGATTGTTCTAATTCTTTTCTTAAGTTGGCTATGGTTTCAGGGGAAAAACCTTCATTTCTATATTCCATTTTGACGATAAGCTGTATTGTTGAAACGTTTATAGCTGTTTTTATTTACAATTAAATGAAAAATTACTATTACTCATACTAACACTACTATAATTTACAATCTTTTACCTTTTAAAAAAATGTTTTCTCCCAAAAAAAACAATGATCGGTTAAAAAATTTGCTTGCAAAATCAGAGGGACAGGATTTGGACTACAAACAAAACGTCAGCAATCAACAGAAAATTGCAAAAACCATTTTGGCTTTTGCAAATACGGAGGGAGGTACGATCATTATAGGAGTGTCTGACGCCAGGCATATCATCGGGATAGACCCGGAAGAGGAAATGTTTATGGTCCGGGAGGCCGTAAGGAAGTATTGCTACCCTGCGATACCGATCCGCTTCGAGGTATTTGAATTGCAGCAGCAACATCCAAATGACCCTTTACTTCTGGAAGAGAAATATATATTGTTGGTAGAGGTTCCGAGGAGAAACGGCAAACCGCATGCTTTGCAGGTCAGGGACCAGCCTCCGGTTTATTACAGAAGGATCAAAGACCGGTCTGTTCCTGCAGATTTCTCAGAGTTTTCCTGAGTAAATTCTACGCGTTCATCATCTGCGAAAGCCGCTGCCCAGAGAGATGCCCAGAATGGAATTGACCAGGGACAATACCAGGCTAAAAAGCAAGGCCCACCAAAAGCTGTCTACAGTAAATCCATTGACAATACTGGCCGCTATCAGCACCAATACTGCATTGATCACCAACAGAAACAAGCCCAGGGTGACTATGGTAATGGGGATGGTCAGGAAGATCAATATGGGTTTGATCGTGATGTTCAACAGGGCCAGCAGGGCAGCGATAATCACACCGGTTATCCAATCATCCACCTGTATACCGGGCAAAAGATAGGCAGTAAAAATGACGACCAGGCCGGCCACGGCCAGTTGGAGAAGGATGGAAAAGATTTCTTTGGATTGACTCATTTTCGGTTACCTGATAAGCATTAATGCGTTGCCGATAAAAATAAACATTAAAGAGGAAAGAAAAAAGCCCGGTGCTTGTTGCCGGGCTTTTTTGTATCAACTCCAGGTCCTGTCCCAGGAGCGAATTTCGTTCCAATCGTCGGTAGGTGCAAAAAACTGCTCTCCCTCCCTCAATCTTTTCTTTACCTCGTCTTCATTCAATTCCAGACCTATGCCGGGAGCTTCAGACACGGTCACATATCCGTCCTTTACCAGAGGTCCATCGGCACCGACCACCAGGTCTTCCCACCAGGGATTGTCTACAGAATGGTGTTCCAGGCCAATGAAATTATAGGTAGCAGCAGCCGCATGGACGGTACCCATGAAGGTGATCGGAGAGGCCGCATGGTGCAATGCCATCCCTATACCGTATTCTTCTGCATAGTCGCCGATTTTTTTGGTCTGCAGGTAACCGCCGGCACTCCCTGGATCAGGGTGTACCAGGTCTACTGCCCTGTTTTCTATCAAATCCTTGAAATTCTTTTTGTGATAGGCGTCTTCACCGGTGAGTGTTGGGGTGGTAATGGACTCAGTGATCCGCTTCCACTGTTCGGTATTCTGCCAGGGAATCAGGTCCTCCAGCCAGGCAATATTGTAGGGTTCAAATGCTTCTGCCAGTTTGATCATTTCATTATAGCCCATATGTCCAAAGTGGTCTATGGCCAGGGGGATTTCATAACCGACTTTTTCCCTTGCCTTTGCCGCATATTCCACCATTCTTTCCAGGCCCTTCGGCGTGATCTGCACATGGGTAAACTGGTGCGGGGTCTGGGTGTAGCTCATCACATCCTGGTCTGACCAGCCACGCATAGGCCCCCAGGGAGATTTGTTGGTCAGGGTGTCCTTTTCATCCTTGATCAGACCAATGCCGATATCCATTTTGAGCATGGTAAAACCCATATCCACCCTTTCCTTCATTTTATTGGCAAATTCGTCCGGGTCCTGTACGGTGGGGGTATCTACGTAGATCCGCACCTTGTCCCGGAATTTTCCACCCATCAGTTGGTACAGGGGCACGCCATAAGCCTTACCTGCCAGGTCCCAAAGGGCCATCTCTACGCCGGATACGCCCCCACCCTGCCGGCCATGCCAGCCAAATTGTTCAATCCTTTTGAAGATCCGTTCTACATTACAGGGGTTTTCCCCCAGAATCCTACTTTTGAGCATCAGGGCATAGCGCTTATCGGCTCCATCCCTGACATCTCCCAGACCATGTATGCCCTGATTGGTGTATATTTTCAGTAAAGGCACATTACCGTATTGAGCAATGCGCATGTCTGTTATTTTCAGTTCAGAAGGGTTGGAGAGGCGATTTACCCGGGAGGTCGTATGCGCGAGGGTGTCCTCAAGAGGCATCATCATCATTCCTCCAAGACTCAGGCCACCTAAAGCTGCTTTTTTAAAAAAGGCCCGGCGATCATTTTCAGGCTCGGGGTTTAGGGTGCCGGTAGATACGTTTGCTTGTTTTTTTAGCCTTTCCCGATCAAAATGGCGCTGTTGCAAATGCTGGATGTTTTTTTTCATGTGTTAAATAGGTTTATTGAGGTAATGAAAAAGATAATTGACGTAAAGCGTACAATATCTTTAAAATTTGTAGTAAATGGAAATTTTTGCCTGCAAAAACACAGGTATACCGGAAGGCAAGGGGGTTTTTCTATCCCCTGAAAAAAAAGCGAATCACTCTCAATGAACTACTGTGACAGGCACAACACCTCTTCAATTGGAAATTAGCCCCTTCTGAAAAACACCATTACCAAAACACTGGATTTAGCCAAAACTGAGGAAATGTAAGGGCATTCTCATTTCTGACTGGATACAGAAAGAAAAAATTTCTATTGGTTTATATCAATTCCATCTTGAAAAATGTAATCAGGAAGATTTGTTCAAACACCATCAAAAAAATCCCGGGAAAAAGACTTTTTGGGTATCAAGCCAGTCTCCCGGGATCTATCCAGGAAAATTGTATGGTGCATTAAAACCAGGCAATAAAATCAGGTAGACAAAATACCTGCGATTCTTAATTCTTCCTCATCAACCTGCTTGTCATCCACTATGGCCCGTTTGATTGGGGTAAATACGATCTTGTTGTTGATGATACCCACCATCACGTCATACTTGCCCTGCAACAGCCCTTCCACTGCAGAGACACCCAGTTTGCTGGCCAGAATGCGGTCGAAGGAAGAGGGTGCACCGCCACGCTGAAGGTGTCCCAGGATGGTTACTTTGATATCGTAGGTAGGCAGTATTTTTTTGACCTTCTCCGATATTTCCTGCGCTCCCCCACTTTTTCCGCCTTCTGCCACGATCACTACATTACTTTCCTTTTTAGCTTTTTCCCTGAACTTCAGCCGATCGATCAGTTTTTCTACGGGAAATTTCTTTTCCGGTATCAGGATCGCAGCAGCCGCACTGCCAATTCCGGCATTGATGGCGATAAAACCAGCATCCCTGCCCATCACCTCCACAAAAAACAAGCGGTCATGAGAAGTGGCTGTGTCACGAATTTTGTCTATGGCTTCAATGGCCGTATTGCAGGCTGTATCAAATCCGATGGTCAGATCTGTGCCGAAAAGGTCATTGTCGATGGTACCGGGCAGTCCCACTGCCGGTATGCCAAACTCCTTGTAAAACAAATGGGCTCCGGTAAGTGATCCGTCCCCACCGATCACCACCAGGGCGTCTATGCCATGGCTCTTCAGGTTATCATAGGCTTTTTGCCTTCCCTCTACCGTCTTGAACTCTTCACTTCTGGCGGATTTTAAAAAAGTACCTCCCCGCTCCAAAACGTGTGCAATGGATTTGTTCTCCAGTTTGCGGATATCATTATTGATCATGCCTTCGTATCCGCGATAGATGCCGAATACTTCCAATTTGTAATAAAATCCGGCGCGGACCACCGCCCTGATGGCAGCATTCATCCCGGGAGCATCCCCGCCTGATGTAAGCACCCCAATTTTTTTTATATTAATAGGTTGATTTGTCATGTATTATATGTAGCTAATTGCCCTCATTTCAAATTTTTGAACATCAATTCTGCCGCCGCCAGGTTGGTTGCCAGGGGAACATTGTGCACATCGCAAATGCGCATCAGCATTTGAACGTCCGGCTCATGGGGATGTTTTCCCAAAGGGTCCCGGAAGAATATCACCATATCCAGTTCCTTTTGTGCCACCAAAGCGCCTATCTGTGCATCCCCTCCCAGCGGACCGGACAATAGTTTTTCTACCTCAAACCCCGACTTCTCAATATGCATTCCGGTGGTACCGGTAGCCACAAGTGAAATGCCTTCCAGCGCTTCTTTTGACCGGCTCAGGAAGTGTACCATATCTGCTTTTTTCCCATCATGGGCAATCAATGCTATTTTCATTCAAGTAGATTTTAATTCCCAAATACTGTATTTAACTAAAAAACGATGTGGAAGTGCTCAGTAAAGCGGGACCAAATACCGTCGTTCCCGGCCATCGAGCAGGGGTTCATGAGCCATCTTTTCCTAAAAAATAGCGTAGCAGCTCATCCCATTCTTCATCCAGGCTACTATCTGGCCTATCTGTACCTACTCTGCTGTACCAATAGCCTGCATTGGAGAGGTCTCCTTCTTTTCGGTGCAGGTAGGCATGCAGCCGGGCGGCATCTTCCCCGGGAAGGGAATCAATTAATCCGTGGGCCCGATCCCATTCTCCTTTTTTATCTAACCAAAGGGATTGCAAATAAACAGACAGCCCCTCCGGCATCTGTTCATTCTCCAGGCTTTTGATATATTCTGAATGGTTCATGTTTGTTGGTCGGCTAAGCTGGATCAAAATAAATACATATTGGTGAAGCCGGCAAATTATCGGGATAAAATTCGGGGGAAAGTTTCCGCACCAGGAAGCGCATGGAAATTCGAAAAAATCCCAGCTAGCTGAGCCCGTACCCCAGCAAAACAAAAAGCTCGATTGCCTGCCGTAAATGGGAAAGCGCTTTTTTAATGTGGTTTTCGACGGTAAAAACGGAAATGCCCAACTTGCCGGCAATCTCCCGATTTGACAAAAACCCAAACCGGCTCATTTCAAAAACATGCCGGCATTTCTGAGGCAGGCCCTGAATGACATGCAGCACCCGCTTTCTGGTCTCCTCTGCTGCCAGATACTCTTCCGTATTGTGTGTGGCCTGTATCTGTCTGAGGTACTCCAACTGTGCCGCATTGCATTTACTCCGCCTAAACTCCTTTGCCATTTGCAATCTTGCTGCTCCGAAAAGATAGGGCTTCAATTCCTTCACTTTACATGTGGCGGCATTTTTCCAAAGGCTAAAAAAAACATTCTGCACCAGGTCTTCTGCGGTGGCCCGGTCTTGCATCACTTTGTACACATATACAAACAAGGCATCAAAATGCTTGTCATAGATGGCCTCAAAGGCTTTAGGGTCTGCCTGCTCTCTGAGCGAGTCGAGGAGCTGCTGGTCATTATGGGTTTTATAACAGCGCAAGCGAATATTTTAGCAACAGTTGCTGCTAATTAATAGCTTTTGCCAAAATATCCAAATAAGGACACATAATATCTGGGAAATTTAGAATTTTATAGGAAGCGAATCGTCGGGAAAAAAATAAAAAAATGAGAACGGCGGGAAAATCACCGGAGGGAGGAAGTTCGGCTGGCGATGTCTGCCATAGTCATGGAGTGCATGCCATAAGTAGCCCTGCATTCGGCAAAATGATCCAGGAGCATTCTGACCTCTTCCAGACTCTCTCTGGGGTGATTTCCATGATTGTGGGGATGCCACCAGAGGTGATAGACTTCCCCCTTTCGGCCTGCTTCGGTCATTTCCTGTTTCACGCGCTCCAGTTTGAGGCGGTTCATCCAGGTCATTCTCTCCTGGTAAGGGCGGAAAAAACGGGATGCAGGAATCAAACGGGAACAACCCGCCCTGCCGGATGCGGGCAAATAGGAGGTTTTGTTGCCCAGGGACCAGTAGGAGTCGGCGGCCCGGAAACTCTTTTTGACGTACCCTTCCCTTTCCGGTGATCTCCAGAACCAATCTGAGGGATTGGTACGAATTGCCTGAAAACCCATTTCCCAGGCAGTCTGTAACACTTCCGGATTGTACTGGTTTCTGGGCAGGACCAGGGAGTGCAATTCAATCCCGAATTTCTCCATTGCTATGCGTTTGGCGGCCTTCAGGTCATCTGTAAAGCTTCCAGGCGGTGGCCCCAGTACCCTTGTATAATAGTGCGCAAAGGTATGGCTTCCCAGCTCCTGCCGGGGAGTGCGGATAATGTGTCTTACCAGATCCGGCGCGAAAAGACAGCTTTGGTCTGCCGGTCCCGACCTGAACCAATGGTAGGCAGAATATTTCGGATTTTTAAAGTGAGGCTGTGTTTTTGGGCTAAAATGCTCCCATTCTTCCGCATTCTCCGCCATCAGCATACCTACGGTGGCCCAGGTAGCTCCGATCTCATATTCGGCAAAAAGAGAAAGCAAGCCGGGGATAAGTTCTTTTGTTCGATGATAGTATGCTTCATTGCCGGCCAGGGGAACCTTATCAAAACGACCCCAATGGAGCTCGAAGTCTAACGATATTATAAATGCCGGTTGGTTCATGGCTTGGGAATCGGATTAGGTTTTAGCGGATGCAGGAAAAACGCAAGCAAAAATGGCGTAAAAATACTTTTCATGCGCATCAAAATACCGAGATTATTGAGGGCCAGAATAAAAATGACGGACATGATCAATGCGTAAATCAATACAAGCCAATAAAAAAAGGGAAAGCTGAGGATCATTTTTCTTTTGATAGCTGAAAATAATCCCAAAACAATAACAAACAAAACGAAGCTGTTTTCCAATGCAGCAGCAAAAGTCCAGAAATCCCGGATCTCCCACAGATAGGGCCTGAACCAGGCAGTCATGATTTTTTCGGGCAGGCTGTAATCCTTCATGGGGACAGTGCTTTCAGCATCAAAGGAGCTCAAAAAGGCATTTTGCCAATCAATGATCATTCCTATCCATCGAAAGTTAAAGCCATACACCAAACTTCCCTGTATCCAGCGATAGACAAAAACCCCGGCTATCAATACTATTGCTGCGGGTATCAGTCGGTGCTTGTGCGCTTTCAATGATGGATGAAAGGGCATTACTGCCAAAACGCCTACTGTCAAAGCAAGTCCCTGTATGGGTCTTACCATGAGGGATACGAGCAATCCTGCCAGGATCAGCCAGCCCCGGGACCGAAAATTTTTTATACCCAGAAGTACGGCCACCAGCGATACAAATAGCCAGGCCTCTTTACCTACTCCGGCCGTCCAGAAATGTACATTGGGCAAAAAAAGGATCAGCAGGCCATACTTCCGGATCCAGCTGCCTCTGTTTTCCTTAAATTTGAGGAGTTCGAAAGCCCCAACAAAACCCAAAAACGAAAGGGCAGCATACATCAGATTTCCGGACAACAAGCTTAACCCCGCCAGTTGGGAAAAAGGGTAATTGAGCCATTGAATAAAGGCGGAACCGGTGCCCCAGTAGGAGGACCAGTCCCCGGGACCAGAGGAAGGAAGACTACTTAGCTCCCAGTACCTGATGCCATCACCTCCATAATGAAGGAGGTACCCATTAAAAACCAATGCCAGGGTCAGGTGGTAAGCACCCAGCAATAATAAAAAATTGGTGTCCCGGTTGGAATAGGCCTGGGTCCCCGACCATCTTTTGGTAAGCCAGCATACCAAAAAAACAACCGCGGCAATGAAAACCCCATCCAGAACCTCCATGTGCTATATCGCTTCCAAAGCCTTTACATAAGTTGTTACACTTTGGTCCAGTCCAAAATATTGGGTCCCCACATTTCTGATTGCGGATTTGGATTGCTTATGTAGGGTTTTCAGCCAGGAATGCAAGGCTGCATCATTAGCCCTGTATATAAAACAGGCAGACTTCTCCGCCAAATCAGTGGCCAGGTCCCCAATTCCTTCCGATGCAATGACAGGCAAGCCGGAAAGAAGGTACTCCCCCACCTTGATGGGTGCCAGTCCTGCCAGGCTGGGAGCTGGTTTTCGCAAACTGAGGCCCAGGTCTCCTGCGGCATAGTAATCAGGAATACAGGTAAATGGAACCGTCTTGATCCATACCAGTCTCCGGAGATAATCTGGTATTTGAGCAGACAGGGTATGCTGATTTCGAACCAGAAACAGCATCCGGCTGTCAGCATCGAATTGGTAATGATCCCAAAAAAGCCTCAACATTTCCTCCAGTTGATAAGGTGGCCCCAAACTTCCGGAATAGATCCATAGCAGACTTTGGTCCTTCATGCCCAATTCCCTGCGGATCCTTGCCCTTTTGGCAGAATCCGGTTTAAAAAAAACGGAATCCCGGCCATTACTCACCTTGTAAAACTTTGATGGGCTCAAGACCGGATTTGATTGAAGGTGGGATTGAATGGCTTTTTCCGTTCTTGTCAACACTTTATCAGCCTGGATCAGCATGGTTGTTTCCGCTCTTTTCAACCAGCGGTATTGCAGGCTCCCGGGTTTTAGGCCAGCAAAATCTACTCTTTCCTGAATGGGTAAACCATCGGCATCAAAAATCACTTCTATGTTTTTGTCGGCAAGCCAGCGGCGGAGTCGATTGACCATCATGGCCGGCATGGTAGACCGGGGCATCAAACTGTTTATTTGCTGCCTCTGCAGGTATTCCCTGATGGCCTTCGCCCCTTTAGTCAGGGTACGTAAAGCACCCAAGGCTGCTGAAGGGCGCCGGTAGACCGGTACATGCAGGTAACGGACCGACATTTGCTCTGCCAACGCTTGAATCCGTTGCACCTCTCCGGGTGCTGCCCAGGAAAACTGCATCACATGAAACTGCCAGCCTGTTTCTTTTTGAATGCCCCGGAAAATAGGAAAAAACAGGTTTTCCAGGTAGTTGGTTTGATCAGAGTCCCAGGTGATAAACAAGATATTCATAAGTTGTTGGGAATGCGGCAACTCGCTTTTTTATCAAAAGGTGAATAACAATGGTTCAATACCAGAAAACGGTTATTTTGCCAGGAAGCACTATCCTTTAAGCAGACACAAGAAATGTAGATAAGGCAAATCCCCCTTAATTAAGGGGGAAGAGCCTGTCCCGACCAGAGTCGGGAGGGATTTTTTCGACAACATTCAAATTTTCACCGAATGCAACATGCGTTCAAAATTGGCAGCCAGTGTATATTTTCCCATGACCAGCTCGTAGCCTTTTGTACCGAAGTCCTCACGCATTTTCCAGTCGCTTATCAGCTGACCCAGGAATTCCACCCATTCCTCCTGTGTATTTGCCAGAAAGCCATTGACAACATGCTGCACTACTTCCCTGTTCATTCCAACCGGAGAAGCCACTACCGGCAACCCGCAGGCCATATACTGGATGAGTTTGTAGGAACACTTTCCCCTTTCCCATGGATTATCGGGAAGCGGCATGATACCGATATCTATCTGCAGCAAGGCATCCACCTCACCGGCTTCGGTCCAGGGGATGGTTTTAAGGTTTCCGGAAAACTGCGGATGGTTTTTGCCATTGATCAGCAAAACCATGATTTTATACTTTTTATGCAGTGTTTCCAAAGCCGGGATTACCGCATCCAGGTATTTCAAGGTGCTTGGTGATCCTATCCAACCGATGGTGACGGTGGCCTTATTTTTATGGACTTTTTTTCGGTAACGCAGGGGGTCGATCACGGTTGGCATCGGGACTATATTTTTGGCTCCTGCAGATCTTGCCCGGCATATCAGGTATTCATTTCCGGCGGTAACCAGGTCGGCCCATTTCATCACCCGGTCAATTTTGCGGGGCATTAACCGGGAGATGACTGCATATTTGCCCTGGTCATAGTTATGAAAAACGGCGTCGTCGTAATCTACCCAATAGCCCTTTAGTCGGCATAGCAGCCATTCAGGGAATGCTGGAAGGTAGGGAAACAATTCTTTTTCGATAATCACCAGATCGTACCGGCCTGCGGTGAGGAGCACCAGAAGCCTTCTCCAATAGCAGGACAATACATGGAGGTATGGCGGCTTTTTACCTGCATAAATGTGTTCCAGGTATGTATCTGTAAAAAACGGGGAAATGGTCAGTTGTACCTTTTTATGGGACCAGAGTGGCAGGAACTGGTAGGTTCTCAGCCGGCTGCTGGCGCCCTTTCTGGTGTATTTGGGAAGGAAAAGGATTCTCTTGGGCAAGATCAATCAATGGAGTGGGCTTCCTTTTTACTCTCAATAATGGCCTGTCTCCGCTGAAAAAACCGCTTCCGGTCCATGGCCCGCAGGTAGCGTTGCTTTTGATTATGTGAGATCAGGTAGAAGCAAAACAACAGGAAATATATCATGGTCATGTTTTTCATGCGCATGACCACGCCGAGATTACTTAGGGCATTCATAAAGGCAAAGGTCACGGGAATAAAAGTGATAATTCCAGCCTTCAAAAACAGCGGCATATCCCGGATAGCCTCTGGTGTCCAGTTGCGGTAAATAAACAGGCTTAGCCAGAGATAAACGGCATTTTCAACAGAACTGAATAAGGCCACGAAATTGTGTGCATCGAAGAATAAAGGTCTGAATAGGTAGGTAAATGCCCTCATAGGCAAAGAATAGGAGGAAATATCTACTGCTGAGCCTACATTGCCCCTGCTCAAATTCCTTGCAGTAACCATGCTCTTTTCATTCAGGCTCTCCAAACTTAATTCCTCCAATTTTAAAAATTCGGTAGTGCTTCCCAAAAGGTAGAAAGTTCCTCCTGCAGCAAATAATCCCAGGGCAATTTTATACTGGATTTTCATTTCGCTCCCAAGCATAATCGCCATTGCTGCACCACCAATCAAAGCCTGTCCCATATGAGGCCTGGCCATATATACAAAAAATAAAGCAATTAGTGCTTCCCACCATCGTGACCGGTATTTTTGCAAGGCAAATAGAAACCAGGCGATTCCCCAAAAACAGATGGCATCCTTCCCAACCCCCGCTGTCCAGAAATGTAAGTTCAAAAAGTAAAACACATACGGAAACAAGGGAATATTGAGCACTTTATGATTGGTCGGAAAATATTCTGCCACCATCACGAAAATATACCGGATACCAATAAAGCCAAAAAATCCAAATAGAATATTACCCGTCAAATAGCTAAGGCCAAGAGCTTTGGAAGGAATATAACACAACCACAAAACGAAAGTTGTACTGGGGCCAAAGTAGTTCATCCAGTATTGGTCTTTTACCAAGACCTGTTCCATTCCAAATCTCCAATACCCTTGTGAATCTCCTCCAAAATTCAATATGTACCAGGTAAAAAAAACACTAAAAAACAAATGGTAAAACAATAAATAATGAAGGTGAAGTTCATATTTATAGGGCAATAGAAACCTTTTTGCCATGGTGCTATTTGAATTCGCCAAGGCAATTAATCCTGCTATTATGATAATAATATCTAACAAATTACTATAAAATATATCAACAGACCGAAATTCTTTTTAATTGGAGAAAGTATTGGGTACTATCCCTTTTTGATCAAGAAGAGTGTAATACAAGTTTTCGATTTGCTCACAGTACCGGGCAGCAGAATAATTTTCTGAAGCCCTTAGGTACCCAGCTTCTCCAAATCTTAACCTAAGTTCAGGGTTTTGGATCAATGCTGCAATGTTATTTGCAATGGACTGAGGAGATCTGGAAGGTACAAGAAAGCCAGTAATGCCATCAACTACAATATCTTTGAGTCCTCCCACTTCGGTTGCAATTACAGGCAGTTTATGCATCATAGCCTCAACTGCTACCAGACCAAAGCCTTCATGAGCTGATGCGATACAAAAAATATCCATCAGCCGATAATAGTCAGATGTGTTATTCTGAAATCCTACCGATATAAATTGGCTAGCCAAACCTATTTTCATTGCGTAATCAGAGATTAAAGTGCGATCTGGACCATCGCCAACTATTAAAATTTTTATAGAAGCATTATTTATAACTTTAATAGCATCCAAAATATCTGTAAATCGCTTTACTTCATTAAACATCCTTCCTACAGAACCGATAATTATATCGCCTTCTTTAAGGCCGAGATTTCTCCTTAATTCTTTTATAGTCTGTATAGTAGAAAAAATCGGTTGATCAACACCATTGTAAATTTCGACTATTTTTTTCTTTGACAATTTCGCCCTCTCTGCTAGATATTTTACAACAGACGGGGAGACTCCAATAATTATATCAGAAATCATCAGAAACATTTTTTGGATCAATATAGCACGGTTAGTACGCATTAAAGGATCTGAAGTCTCCTCCAATATTCTTATTGGAACACCACCGATGAATCCACTTATGGCTGCCATCGACATTCCTTCAAAAATAGCCCCATGTATAATGTGGGGATTAAAAGTTTTAATAATTTTAAGAACTTGCTTGTGTTTAAAATAATGAAAGGGATGTTTAAAAGCGCCTATTGGTATCAATTCCACACCTTCCTCTTTCAGGTCATTTGCTATAGCACCACCTTCCCAAGTACAAACAATTTTGTGTTCAAATTTCTCTTTGTCAAGCCCCCTTATCAAAGTTAATCGAACTTTCTCAACGCCTCCTGAGGAGATGGTCTCAATACAATGTAATACCCTAATTTTCAACTTAAATATATAGATATAATAGACTTGAGATATTTATCGATATGAAATTTCTTGATTTCGTTCTGAGCCCTTTTTCCCATTTCAATTCTTTCCAATTCAGTCATGTTTAATATAAAGGACATTGCCTTTTTTATTTCAGATAAATCTAGCGGATCGACCAATATTCCTGATCTAGATTCTCCTAATAACTCTGATGCACCGCCTGAACTTGTTACGACAGATGGCAATCCAGCAACCATGGCTTCAGCTAATGATACAGAGGACCCTTCACTCAACGACAGTAATACAAATACATCTGCGTGCTTCAAAAAATAAAATATATCATTTTGATAACCCCATAATTTAACGCTATTCATAAGACCATTATTTTTAAGCTTCCTAACCAAATTCTCTTTCAACGGACCATCTCCGACAATCCATAATTCCAAAGATCTTGACGCATAATCAATTGAAAGTTCTAAAAAAGCAGAAATTACACGGTCTAAATTTTTTATCGGGACCAGCCTGCATGTCGAAATAAATACAAAAGGTTTATCGGCTATATTCCTCTGACATTGATAATCAAATTGAATTTTCCTAATTTCCATAGATTCATTTCGACTGGTACAAAAATTATTAGTTATAGGCATAACTGGATTATAAATTACTTTTATTTTTCCACTTTCTACCTCTTTCAATCCAACAATTCTAGTTTTAACAGCCAATGAAATCGCAATTATGACATGAGCCTTGGAATAAACCCATCTAAAAATATATTTCCAATAAGAATGATGGTTAGGAATGCCTATCTCCTCTCCTACAATTCGCTTAATTCCTGCCCAGCTAGCCGCCAGAATTCCGTGAAAATTTGCTTCCGCACCCTGACTATGGACCACTTCAGGATTTGACTCAAGGAAAATTTGCTTAAGCTTCAAAATTAAACCCATGTTGGGAATACGTGGGTTTAGATTCAAAACGTTAACTTTTATTCCCTGCTGGATTAATTCCTGCGCAACCCTTCCTCCCCTTCCCAACACAATAATGGAGACATCTATGTCTTTGATCTGTGCGATTGCTGGAACAGAAGTGGCAAGCACCTGTTCAACACCGCCAAAATCCAATTCAGATACAACCCTGATAACCTTCATATCAGGTATAGAGGTACCGAAAACAAAATTTCATGTAGTTTCTAAATAAACCAGAAATGCGATTGCTGGAAAAAACAGCCTTTAAAACCCTAGCAGGCATAGAATAAATTGTATGAATTAAAAAGAATCTCTTTGGAATTCGGGAAAGAACTTCCTCAATTCGAGTATCATTGCTGAAATAATGCTGATATAAATTCAAATAGGTCCATTTGCTTTGGAACTTCATAAATGTAAAAGGCGAACAGGTAGAATCACCTATTGAATTCGAATAATATTCTGTGCTCAGTACCTTTGGAATCAACGTCTGATCTAAAGGATAGGATTTAACTGTTGCACGCATTGAATCCTCCTTGCTATAATACACCAGCGTATTTTCGATATAAATCCCATCTCCAAAAAATAAAGAAGCCCTCAACCAAACATCGATATCTTCTCCCAATTTTAAGTTAGAATCAAAACCTGGCTGATTTTCAAAAAATTCCTTTTTGATACAGGTTGCAGAGGTGAAGAACCTTGTGTTGTGAACTGCCTTTTTGAAATAATTTTCCAGCCTGAAATAGGTAAGCTTGGGTTCGTTTACCAGTTGATAGGGATCATAATGGCAACCAATAATCCCAACTTTTGGATTTTCTTCAATTACCTTTGACACAAATCCCAAATAATCGGGGTGCCAGTAATCGTCTGCATCCAAAAAAGCTATATAGGCATATTTTGCCTCTTGGATTCCTTTATTTCTTGCACAGGAAACTCCTTGATTTTCCTGTCGAATCAATTTTACCTTTTCCTTATACTGCTCCTCTACCAAATCCCCTCCTCCATCTGTGGATCCATCATCCACTACAATAACTTCAAATTCTTTGAAACGCTGTTCAAAAACAGAATCCAGCGCCCTGCAAATAAATTTCTTTTTATTAAAGAGTGGAATGACAATGGAAAACAAACAGAGATTGATTAAAAATTAATTGATCAAGCGCTTAAGCTTTAATGCTGTTTCAAATCCAAGATACTTGGACATAAACTGGAATTTTGGACCACCAATATGTACTCGTTGCTTTATACCAAGTCGTTTTACCCTATTTTTTGCTTCCGAAAATAAGGGTGGATAGTCAGGAAAAGTATCATACAGGAATTTCAGGTAAATCTTTTTTAGTGCCGTTCGCACCCGGTGCGAGTCTTCAATCTCCAAAATAACCTTCTCATAACTTATATATGAATCCAACAAAGAGCGTGCAGCTTTGGCTGATCTTTGCTGACTGACATTTTCCTGACCGGGTTGTCTGTAAAATACTTGTCCTACAGGTTCATACAGCACTCCACCTGCATGAGCCAAAACCCTGCAAAAAAACTCTCCGTCCTGATTAATAACTAAGGACTCATCCCATGGTCCAGCTCTTTCAACCAATTTCCTATGGGTCAAATATACCGCAGGTTGATTCATTTCCTGATGATTCCAGAAACGCAACAAAAGATCCAAACCGGATAAAAAATCTCTAAATACCCCGTAATTCAAAGAACTTGAATAATTAATAGATTTCTTAAAATTTAGCCATTCACAGGTAGCGATAACGGGCCAATCATTCCCAACGAGAGCCTCAATCTGTCGTTCAATTTTATCCGGTGAAAGAATATCATCTGCATCCAAAAATTGGATGTATTCCCCTTTTGCCGCTCGAATTCCCAAATTAGTAGCTGCGGATACACCTTGATTAAATTGGGTCCTTATCAGATAAATTTTCGAAAACCGAACGCAAAATTGCTTAACAACATCAAAGGAATCGTCAGTAGAACAATCATCAATTACTATAATTTCAGTATTTAAATAGGATTGTGCTAAAGCCGACTGCAAAGATTCCCGAATATAGTTAGATTTATTATAAACGGTAATAATGATAGAGACCAAATATTCTCGTTGCATACAATTAGCGATAAAAAGAATTCAGATCAGCGCATTTTTTTGAAATAAAAACTGCATTTGAGCGTCTAAGTATAGGTGATCCAACATAAAACTCGTTAACCTGCTCATAAATCCCAAATAGAAAATAATTATATCTCTCAAGAAAAAATCGAATTTTATCTATTGAAGCATGCAAATGGTTTGTCGAATTCATAGAAACTTCAACTTGAATAATTTGAATTCTATGGCTACTCAAAAGTGATTGGCTACCCATTAAAACATTATAATCACTCCCTTCCGTATCAATTTTTAGAAAATCTATATTATCAATATTATGTGCTTGAGAAAAACTATCTAACGTCGTTTGAACCGCAAATTCAGTATTGGAAACGGCGGTCCTATCTAAGTTCGAGACAATTTTACAAAGATCGGATTTTTGATTAATTTCGATAAAAACATTAGAATTTTCAGCTCCGACAGCACTATTAATAAAATAAATATGACTATAATGATTCAATTTTTTAGTTAAATGCTGAAAAGTATGTTTTACTGGCTCGAAGCAATATATCGAAGAATCTGGAAAAAACTCCTTAAAATATGAGGCCGATTGCCCGAGATTTGCACCAACGTCAAAAATACACTTGATCTCAGAATTAGGTAAAAACGACCGAATATCAAAACAAAGATCGACACCCCTAGAGAACCTGTCTGAATTCTTTATCAACGAATAACCAAATTTAGCAAAAATCTGATTAAATTTTTCAAATAAAAAAATTTTGAAATTTTTCATAAATTTCTTGGCTCCCGCCCGAGTATCAAATAAACGCTCTCAATAAGGACACCAATATTTATCCAGAAACAAACCAAGCAAATAGAAAAAGACTCTTTAAATGAAACTGTAAAAATCTTTTTTATTGAAAATCTAAACCGTCGAAGAACAAAAGTAACAATATAACTAAAAAACCCAATCTTATTATCATAAAATTTCCTTACAAACGTACCACCTACTATCCTTCTATATTTATTTACTAAATCCGGGATCTTATATCGTGCAGGATGATATATTATTATGTTTGAAGAAAATTTAACAAAATATTTAGAGGAAATTTTCCCAGACAATTCCGAATCACCATTTGACATTAAGCTCGAATTAAATTTTCCAAATTCATCTATCACAAACCTATAAGAAAACCAATTCGCAGTGATTGCAAACCCATCCTTAGCATATGATTCTGTTGTAAATGCGGTGTATTTTTCGTATATCTCAGCATCCGAAAGTGAGTTATTATCTTTGAATATTAGATCTACTGGTCCGGTGAGTACACCAATTCTATTCAATCTATCATCTTCAAAAATTTCCTTAGCATTTAATAACCAATCTTTTCCAACAATGCAATCGGAATCCGTAAAGGCTAAAATCTCACCAGTAGATTTTTCTATACCCATATTTCTAGCAGCATAGGAACCTTTTAGTGGTTCATCAAAAAATTGTAGATTTAGTTTTCTGAACTCTTTTAAATTAATAGAAATATCCTTTTTTGGACAATTATTTATTACGATAACTTCAAATTCAGATTTATCCAGTGATTGATTATCAATACTTTTTAAACACATATATAATCTTTCATCGTCAAGATACGTAGGAATAATAATGGAGATCATTTACGGAGTTTTACAAACATGATTTTTATTTTGATAACAAAGTATATTCCAAAAAACTGTGAAAAATATAAAAGCTTTGAATGAGAAAACCTATATGGAAAATTATTACCTTTTAACCTTTTAATTTTCTCAAAAGCAACTATACATAATTCCGGCGTAACAGAAGACATCCTATATATGAAATGTTCGTAATTCTTTATTAGTCCCTTCCTTACATTATATCCATTGCCAAAATGTGAAATATTTTTTTCATAATTCACAAATGTTTTAAATAATGAATAGGAAGACCTTATATTTTTTTGAGTCAAAATATTATTATTATTATTGGGCTTACGATAGTAGCCCATAGACTTTTCGGAAAAAACAACACTTTTGCTAGAAAGAATTACTCTAGAGAAAAAATCTCCATCTTGGTTTAAATAAAGTGATTCATCCCAGGTTCCTGATTTTAAGATAATACTTCTCGGAATAAGCCAACAAAATGAAGCTATCATTTGCTGGCTGTTCCAGAGATCGATCAGCAAATGATGTGGATTTTTGTAATCTTTATAAAATTCAAAATCTTCCACCATAAAATCATCAAGTGATGACTCAAAAAATATCCACTTACCAAAAACTACACAGTCTGAAGATTGACCTGATAAGATATCAATTTGGGAAGAAATCTTATCTGAATCTAATAAATCGTCAGCATCTAAAAACTGAAGGTATTCACCATTACTCTTTCTAATTCCAACATTTCGTGCATTACAAGCTCCTTTATTGCGTTGGTCAATAAGTCTAATTTTTGATGGATAAGAACATATATATTTATTTATAACATTTAAAGAATGGTCTGTGGAACCATCATTAATTACTAAAATTTCTATATTTGAATACGATTGATTTAACGCAGAAAGAAGAGTCTCCTCAACAAAATCTTCTTTATTATATAAAGGAATAATTATTGAAACGAGTGGTGAAAATCCTTTAATAGAAATCGAAAGATCTTTAGATTGTTGAGTCATTTATGTATCAGATAAGCCTCCGAGGGGTTTTCATACCAACTGAACATACTCACAAAAGGGAAACCCGCCACTATTTTATCATTTTCCTCGACTGATTCCTGATGGGAAGCAATTTCATATCTTTTCTTTTTGTATTCAGATTCCAGTTTTCGCTGAATCCGATAAGCGTAATACCAAAAATACCAGGCAAGTCCAAACGGTAATAAACCGTCATATTTCCCTGTTTTGGGAAAATAATATTTGTTCAGCACATAATTAAAAACAGGCATATCGTAATTTTTGTCATCTCCCAGGACCTCAAAGATTAGAGTCATTTTCGAGAACAGTTCCAGGATATTATCTCTTTTCCCACCTATCGTACCCGGATTAAAGACGGGGTAAAAAAGGAAGCTAACCGACAAGGGTTGGTTGAATTTTTTGCTGAATTGCTTTAAAGCATTCAAAAGCCAAATGCCACTTTTCCATACCCTCCGATTTCCCCTTCCTAAAAACAACTTATCGGGTGAATGTTTGAATAATGGCAAAGGATTTTTATTTATAACAACATCATTGATATCGGTGGTGAGCACATAGGCATTTTCAGGTAGATGGGGAATAAACTCCCTGTAGATAAAAAAACGCTCATCGTTCAGGGACATCCCACCTAATCTGCATTTGATAAATTTAATTTTTTCGGTTTCGTTTTTTTTAATAAAGTCTGGAGACAACTTATCGTAGAAGATCACTCCAAAAAGCCCATGTTCCAGGACGGAACAGTACCAGTTTTTCATATACCGAAAGTTATCTGGTTTCTGATAACCTCCCCGAACAGGGTCCTGTTTAGATGTAAAATAGGTAGATAATACAAAAACTTCATCTGATTTATAGGGCATAAACCGAATAAAACCTACCTGATTTTCTTCAATTCTCATCCAAATACTTTTTATACCATTTATAAATAAAACTAAATTTTTCTGCAAATAAATACTTTAAAAATTGGAATAAAAATGCATCATTTAATATGATCTCAGGAGAAACACGACAGCGTTGGAAATACGTTTTTAATGCCATACCAAAGTTTTTGTCATGAAGGTAATCTTTTTCATTCTTCCAACTGTGATTCCAAAGGTGTACTGCGTAAGTATGTTTTGAAATGAAACGGCTATAGTCCTCCCCCCTCCTCCCGTATGGTAAGGGGTAGAAATATTCGGGGGGAAAAACTGTAATATCCTGACTAAGGTCTAAATTCATTGTAAGATATGTTGGAATATCAATAGGATCGTCAAAATTAAACTGAAGATGCGTGTACTTATCCAAAAGAAATTTAAACACAGAATTATTTTTTTCCGCCCCGATAATTCCAGCACTAATCAGGTTTTCCTTTTCTCTGCCTATGAAACATTTGTTCCAAAGGAGGTCATCGATATTTTTTAGAATCACCATATCGGTATCCAGGTAAACGCCCCCTTCATGATAAAGAGCATACAACCGACACACATCTGAAACGAAAGCATATTTCTTAAGGCGGTAGGCCTGCTCGGTAAATTTATATGAATTAATATTAAAATTATTTTCGTTCCACAACTTGAATGTATACTCAGGCAACCAAAGTTCCCAACTTTGGATACAATCTTTTTCAAGTTCAGTCATACTGCCAGGTCCAAACCAGCAGTAGTGGATTACTTTTGGGATCAAATTAGCTTTATATATTTAAGAGTTCTGATTCCAAATATCTTGACGCCTTGAAATTGGCCTTTAAAAAGTTTATGTTCTATCGTAAAAAAGTATAACTCCCAAAATAAAGGTGATTTTAATGGTAAAATTAATAGCATATCATTAAACACATTTTTAAAAAATAATCTTGCTTTTTCGTCAATCCCGATTTGTCTATGAATATTCAAATAAATCCTTTTGAATGCAGGATATGATTTTCGGTACTTCTGATCATAAGAATCCCTCATAAAAGAATTAGTTTTTGAGCCTTCGTTGAGTCTCCAATAAATTTTTGATTTAGGGTTGACAACATAATTCAATGATTTTAGTAAAACCCGAACGTGAAACTCCAAATCCTGAACTGCAATAAGTTCCTCATCGAACAAATAATCGAACGAATTCAAAAACTTCCGAGTGTACAATGGCATAGGAGTTTGAAAAATGTTGTTAGTTGCACCAAAATTTAAGAAAAACATCTTATCACCGTTATGGTCATAAATAGAATAACTATTGTCAACAGATTTACTAAATTTAAATATGTCACTTAGTACATAATCTAAACCTTGATCTTTCTGGAATGATAAAATTTTCTCTGAAAGAAAAGTATCATTAATTATATCGTCAGAATCTAGCCAATTTATATAGTCACCATTGGAAAGTTCGAAAGCATAATTCCTTGCCGCATTCCCTCCAAATCTTCTCCCCTCTGGTCGCCTAAAAATCTTAAATCTAGAATCTTCTTGAGAATATTCTTCTAATATTTCCCAGGAACGATCCGTACTATGGTCGTCAACAATGATACATTCCCAATTGGAATAGGTTTGTTGGAGAACTGAATCTAGAGTTTCTCTCAGGAAACTAGCTTTGTTATAGTTAGGTATTAATACAGACACTAAAGGCTCTTTATGCATTCTTTTGTAAAACAATTGTGTAGCCTGTCTTTTCTAAAAACACTAATCCATTGCTACCCAAACGCCAAAAGATCGAATTAAAAAACCTATTTATTAAACTTTTAGGATTTAAGTTATGTAGGTTAAATCGTTCAAAGTTATTTCTGTATCTATAAACAATTTCAATCATTACATAGCTTCTGGACACAGGAGTTCTCGTTGGATTCATCCCTTCCACCTTGCATAAATATTTTTCAAAAACCATAGGATTATACGGTTTGACATGAGATAAATCATTATAAAACTCTTCCCAAAGTAAAGGTGCAGACACAACGATTTTTCCACCAATTTTCAAAGTTCTATTCATTTCAATTAAAAAGTTATAGAGGTCATCTGGCCTCAAGTGTTCTACTATATGGCTGCAATGAATAAGATCAAAAAAATCATTTTCAAATGGAATAGCAGGAACTTTACCTAAATATACATTCCTATAGCGCTTCTTAAGACTATTAACAGAATCCTGATTTCCCTCTAACAAAAAAAAGTCATCTCGCCCACAATAAGCAGAGAACGATCCATCACCTGGGCCAACATCTAAAACCTTTGCTCCTTTATCGATAAACTTTCTTGCAATTTCGAAAAATGGCTCTCTTTTATGGGTTATATATTTCTTATCAATCATTTTATAGTACGTTCCATTTAGATTGAGCGATTACAGGATACCCATTGAATGTACAAACTGGGCCATCTTGACTAATTGCACCTGGTCTTACATCAACCTTTTTTATCTTAGGTAAAAAATCATATGTTACTCCTTTCGATCCCAGCCAGACATTTAAGTAGTAAAATCCGTTAATTAATGGGAAGTTTTCAATTTTCGAGGAGATCTTGTTTTTTCCCTTTTTTAATCTTAACTGCTGCCCTACATGTCCGGAGTAAAACTGTAAAATTGGAACGTTCTCCAAGCTGGTAATCGTAATGGCAAACTCAACCATTTTCTCAGATATCTGATTTACCACCTCGATAGAAAATTCTATACCGTCACCAGTTTTAAGAAAATTTGACATTTCAAACTTATCGACATACATTTCTTTCTGACACTTTTTGAAGTTTTGATAAGTTAAAGAATCCTCCTGCAAACTATTATTAAGATAAAAATCCAAAATTTGCGATACATCAGCATTGCTTTCCAACTTACCCTCGTCAAGTAATAATCCATTGGTACAGAGATTTCTGACCATCGCCAGATTATGACTAACAAATAAAACCGTCCTCCCTTCCCTCTTACTGACGTCCTCCATCTTACCCAGACATTTCTGCTGAAATTCATAGTCCCCCACAGCCAAGACCTCATCAATGATTAAAATCTCTGGATCCAAATGGGCGGCAACTGAAAATCCCAACCTGACGCGCATGCCGGAAGAATAGAATTTAACGGGGGTATCCACATACTTCTCAACTCCAGAGAAATCTATAATTTCTTCCAGTTTCCGATCAATTTCCTTTTTGGTCATTCCAAGAATAGTCCCATTCATATAAATATTTTCCCGACCGGTAAGTTCCGGATGAAACCCAGTCCCTACTTCCAGTAAGGCTGCTACCCGGCCATTCATTTCTATCCTACCAGAAGATGGTTCGGTGATTTTGGAAAGTATCTTTAGTAAGGTGGATTTTCCAGCACCATTTTTCCCGATGATTCCTAATACATCTCCCTGCTTGACTTCAAAGCTGACATCTTTTAATGCCCAATGCACTCCGTCCTCCTCTTTTCCCTGAAAGCTACCTAGGCTCTTGATCTTTCTAAAATTGTCAATGGGGTATTTTAGTACAGTCAGCATCTGTTCAGCAAAAGTATCCGCCCTCTTTTCCTGCAAGCCAATGCGATAGCGTTTAGAAAGGTTTTCAACTTTTATTATTGTATCTGACACTTCCTTAAGGGTTAAGAATTACATTTATAAAGGCTATTCTTTGCAGGTCGGCAGGCTGGTTTTTGATTGGTAGATTACGCCACATCTGCAAATACTTTCTCCATTCTCCTAAAATAAAACAAACCAAAAACAAAAATAACGATGGCTATAATTGTCCCTGGCCAAATCCATTCCCATGGCATTGATCGGCTGAGAAACATTGAACGGATACCTTCAATTACTCCCACCATGGGATTGAGGGAATAAACAAACTGCCACTGTTCGGGTACCGCAGTTGTACTGTACACCACAGGAGCCAGGTAAAGTAACAACTGTACGACAAAGCTCAAAGCATATTTCACATCCCGGTATTGTACCGCCATAGCGGAAAGTACCATCCCAATCCCCAGGGAAGCCATCAGCAGTTGCACCAAAAGCAAGGGCAAAAAAGCCAGGTTCCATCCCGGCATGACTTGGAAATAGATCAATAATCCAAGAAGCACTATAAAGGATATGATGAAATCCAGGAGTTTGGAAAAGATAGCAGACAAAGGTAGAATCAACCTGGGGAAATAAACTTTGGTAATCATACTAGCATTGGTAACCAGGCTATTGGCAGATTCGGTCAGCGTTCCTGAGAAATAATTCCAGGGCCATAAAGCTAAGTAAGAGAACAAAATGTACGGAATACCATCGGAATCTACGTTGGCCAAACCGCCAAAAACCACCGTAAATACTAAGGTGGTAAACAAAGGTTGAATGATGGCCCAACCTACCCCTAGAACAGATTGCGCATACCTGGCCTTTATTCCTCTGACCGTCAGAAAATACAACAGGTCTTTGTATCTCCATAGCTCTCGTACGTCTACTACCTTCCAGCCTTTGGAAGGTTCAATTACGTTGATTCTAGACAATGAAGCGTTAACTAAATGTGGATATCAGATAGTTTCCACAAGGCCATACATTTATCGAAATACATACCCTGATCATCTAAATTATTTTCATGGACTATCTTGACTGGCTTGGGAAAGTTAAAAGGTGCCATTTCGAGATTGATTGGCCTCCAACCACCTGTTTGAATATCGCGGTTAACCAATCTATCTGTATAGGTAGTGGTCAATAGGTACTTTGAACGTGATTTCTTAAAGTTGGACAGAGCCTGCTGGATGTTTTCAAAAGAAAAATGAACCAGACAATCCCTGCAAAATATCAAATCTACCTCAGGCAATCCACCGGCGATGATGTCCCCGATTTGAAAAGTCAATTTGGAATCGTGGGCATATTTAGCATTCAAAGAATCAATTAAGTCATTCACGATATCCACTCCGATATAGGAAATTCCGGTTCTATCCAGGTGTTTCATCCAGTTAAAATCTCCGCAGGGTGCATCCAATATACTTTTCAGGCCAAGGTCTTTGATCAAGCGGTTAAGCTTTTTTAATAAGGTTTTTGTATGCTGAATTTCTGAACCCCTACCCGATGAACTCTCGGTTGACCCCCAAGTATTTTTCGAATAAATCTGATTGAAAACATCATTGGAATTATCGGCATTTGATAACAAATCCTTTGGGGAATAGATATACCTATTAGCCTGAATGTCTCCTTTCAGTTTTCGATAATAATACCTGAACCTATTCACCATCCTTCGCAATTAATTATTTGGTCGATCGTATTGATCTGAATATTTCATTTTGTACTCTATGTAGTGTTAACTAGTTCCTTCTTCGAATAGGGATATATCAGCTTCTGGACAACCTAAATTTTAAATTAAACTAAATTTACAAAAAGGTCATCAGAAAATAGCATTTCCAAGGATTTGGGAGTGAGACAAAACTACCATTAGTTTAAAGCCCCACTTTCAACCCCTAAGAATTTTTGCTTCTTCGGAACTTCCATACAATCCTTTCCCCAAACCCCTCCAAAACCCTTCACTATACCCTCCACATGCCCGGCAACCAAACCAGGACCTGAAAACTCATCCACAAACCTGCCCAGGAAATGGGCGAGGCGGCCTTTGTGCTGACGGCCAATATCTTCCGTTAGGTGAGGAATCTTATGCCGGGGCAGGATTTCTATAAAACCGGCCGACAGGGCCGTGGGAATCAGCATATGGGAGCCGTGTACGCCCAGCACCAGCTGACTGTGCCGGAAAATCTCATTCCATTGCCGCTCTACCCTTTCGTCAATCTCGGCTACCCTTTGGTCCTTCCATCCTGAGGGAAGCCTGGCCTCCTTTCCGAGTCCTGTCACCACCAAACGGGCCTCCGGCAAAGATTTCCGAAGTTTTTCAGCCAACCGCCCCAGTAAACTGGCCTGCCGATAGCAAAGTAGTCCCCGTACCTGGGCCTGAAAGCCAAACTTAATGGAGGCCTTGTGCAGGAAACCCAACAGGCGGCTGTTCAGCCAAAACCGGTCGGAACGCCAGATAAACGTAAGTTGCGTCGGCTGATGTTCAAAATCCTGCAGGGCAAAAGGCCGGGCCTGCAGTATCTCTTCAAAATCCAATCCCTCCAGCGGGGGATGCACCGGCACTTCACTCAGGGCCACGGATCCAAACCGTTTAAACTGTGCCTTGACCCAGAAATCCAGATCTTTTACCCCTTTATCGATTTCCTGCAAGGGCAAGTCTACCGTCCAGATCTCTACCTCCGCATCGGTGATCAACCAACGGCAGCGAGCCGGTAGGAGTACCGCCAGGGTTTTGAATGGGAACTGTTTTCTAAGCAAATACACATTCCATAGTTTGGTGAAGACATGCCCGAAACAACTGTCCAGACAATTGACCAGGATCAGGTCTCCACCTCCATTCGGCTGAACAAGCTCTATTTCTACCCCAGCGTCAGGCGCTTTTAGAAATGACCGGATCAGGGGCAAGGCCATCCAGGAGCCTTCCTGTCTGTTGTACCGGGCATAGCTTCCATCCCGGGCAAAAACCACCGGATAAAGGGCAGCATGACCGACTGGCAGTGTCGCATAAAAATCAAGCCCGCAATCACCACAGCTATGTTCGGCTAAAACATGCGTTCCCCGGAAAAACAGTTTACCTGCATCCGTACTTTCTGCTCCACATCGGGGGCAGTTGGCAAGAATAGCTGCTCTATCGGGGTAGATATCAATCATGTATTACCACTTTCGGATTCCCCATTGGTTTAACCGATAGGCCAATAGAGTTTTCCGCCGGGACCAGGCGGCCTCATTGCTTTCGGCCAGGGTGTAAGGAGTTTCCGGCTGAAAAAGCAAAGCCGCGTAGGATAGGTTGGATGGCGATAGGATAAGCTCCTGACAAAAGGACAGGGAAAGACAATCCAGCAGGGCTTGTTCACCCAACAGTATTCCATTCAAGTTACCGCCATGATCGTGAATCGCCTTTTGGCTGGCAGAACGTATAAAATCATGGGCCAGGACCTTTTGCGGAAATCTGGCTTTCAGCATTTCTAAAAACGCTTCATCGTCCGTCGCTACAAATAAACGGTCAAAGTCAGCAATTTTCTTTTCAATTTTGTTCATTATTGTCCACTCACTGACCGGAGGCACTTCAGTAGCATGATCGGTACGCCGCGCATGCAAACCTAATATTTTAAATCCGCTGAACCATTCCTTTATGCCATTTACCTTTTCAAGCAGCTTATCCTGAATCCGGAGTTCCGATTGAATTGTATGATGTAAAGAGCGTATAAATTGGCGATCCCATATTCTCAACGGATGCGTTTCATACCGAAGATTTACAATGGGTACAAATCCCGAAGAAGGGCCTCTCTGTACCATCAATTCTTCCCAAAAATTACTCCCATTACTGTCCTGATTCCCACTGTAGGCGTACCGCACATTAGCAAAATCTACCCTGTATGGCAAGTTGTATTTTTTTGCAAAAGCCATTCCATACAATACTTGCAAAAAAAGGGAGAAAAATCCCCTTTCACAGCGACCGTTTGGATGGTCCCTGCACAGAAATTCGTTCTTATAACAAGTAATGACATAGCATGCATTCTCTTTTTTAAGTTCCTGCAGCCTCTCCGGACTTACAGCGGATCTTTTAGGCATCCATCGGGTCGTTTTTCCATTGATAAACCCTCTCCAAATGCCGCCAGGCACCGGTACTAAGGTTGTAATGGGAATGGTGAAAAGGGATCGCACCAAAACTTTCCTTCCAGCGGAAAAGGTCCCTGTTGATCTTTCTACCCCCGCATTCATTGGAATGCCCAAAATCCAGGTATTTTCTCCCAGCCGCCTGTGCCGTGCACAGGTAATCGATCAGCAAATCCAGCGCATGCTGCTTCCTGCCCGCTACGTTGGTAGCCAGGTACTGGGTATGCAAACAATTCGGAGTAAAAAAAACAGTGGCCCCGGCAAGGGGAATACCGTTTTGGTAAACCATGAATTGCCGGATATTGTCAGGATGCCATTCCTTCAAATACTGCATCTGTTCTTTGTTGTGTGTAGGCTTTTTCTGGTACCGCTTTTTGAGGTTGGGCCTAAGGAGTGTATCCCAAAACAATTCAACTTCACCCTCTTCCACTACTTGTAAGCCCGACCGTTTGGCCTGAAGAATATTGGCCTTCCTGCCCTTATGTCTGACCTTTAAAGGCAATTTGATGGCCAGCGACAATTCCATTTGGCGGATTTCGGCCTGCGCCAAATGCATGATATAAGGTAGCGATTCCGTTGATTCTTTACTGTAGAAGGAAGGGGTTGCCTTGATCTGTAGCCTCGCAACTCCCTGCGCTTCATAATACCGGAGCAGCTGCAAATACAACTGCACTTCCTGGTCGAAGGAACAGGGTCTGTGGATGAGACCGGCATAACCCAGTCCTTTATGCGAAAAAACCTGATCAGCTTCTCTATGGGCCGGGAAAATGGCCATCGGACGATCTCCCCTGTAAAGGATTAGCGAGGCATCATGGAAGCGCTTTTTGTGATAGGCCAGAAAGCTTCTCTGGTGCATCAGCGTGGCATTGGTAGCCTTCGCCAATACCTCTTTCCAATCCGCCTCCAGCTCTGATTCAAATGCAATTACCTGCCAGCCCAAATGGTGTTTTTCGAAGTCAGTTGATCAGGTTTGGCGTATCTTTTAGCCTTGGCCTCCAATGGGCAATCAGGGTTTCCTTTACCGGTTGGAAACCGGCGTTTTTGTAAAAGTTCATCGCCCGGTCATTGGCCTTCTGAGTAGAAAGTCCGATCTGTGGATAACCCAATGCATACAATTCCTCCCATACCCGGCACATCAACTTCTGGCCGATGCCTTTACCCTGCTCGCTTCCCTTCACTGCAAAAAGATCCACATACCCGCGACCCCGCATCAGCCGGAAGGTTACAAAACCCAGCAGGTTGCCGTTTCTTCTGGCCACAATCACCCGGTGCTTCTGGGATTTGATGGTTTCCCACCAGGTAGTGTACAGTTTTTCATATTCGTGGTTGGCCAGCAAGGGGTCCTGATTGAACCTGGACCACTGCCCACTGGTGAGAACCAGTTCCCGCAATTGCTTCTGATCTTTCAAACTGAGCGTGCCGGAGGCTTCCTGTTCGTATAGCTGTATGTCCCCCTGGTTCTCTGGGGCTGTCTCCAGGTCTGTCTTTTGAATGATTTTCACCCAGTCGACCCTGGTACTGATGGGTGACCAGCCTCCCATTCTTACCAATCCCGGTTTTCCCATCACATAGATCAGATCGAAATTGCGTGCCTGTTCCTGAATGGATTCTATCCGGGCCACCGACTTGTGCAATTGCAACTTGCCAACCCGGTATCCAAATAAAGCGGTATCAAAAGGTAAAAATTGTATCATTTCAGGTTTTTTGCTCGATAATATAAAGGGGGCGATCTTTTACGCCCTCGAAGGTTTTGCCCACGTACAATCCAACCAGGCCCATGGTCATCAACAACAGGCCGGCTAAAACCCAGAGCGAAACGATCAGGCTGGCATAGCCCGGCACAATTATTTTTCCCGAAAAATAGCGAATCAGGGTGATCAAAGCAAAAATAAAACCCAGGGAAGCGACAAAAAAACCTAATTTTATCAACAAACGAAGCGGTTTATCCGAATAAGCCATCAGGGCATTCAAGCCCAGGTGAAGCCTGGACCGCAGCTTATAGGCAGATGTAGGCAACGCAGAAGGACCATGTTCCACATTGTAATACCCCTGTGTGAAGCCTACCCACTGGACCTGAGCAGGAAAATACCGGATAGACTCTTTCATTTGCAGAATTGCCTGGATGACTTTCCTGTGGTAGATCCCAAAATTTCCAACAGCAGGATCCATCCTGGTCCCGGTCATATACCTGAAAAAACGGTAGAAAACTGCGGAAAGCATTATCTTCCACGGCTTGTCTTTTCGCGCTGTTCGTCTGGCCAGCACCACATCATATCCCTGCAGGGCTTTGCTCAACAGGTGTGGGATCTCCTCGGGCAAATCCTGCAGATCTGCATCCATAACCACCGTCCATTGGCCCTTTGCCACATCCAGGCCGGCCGCAATGGCATGGTGTTGACCAAAGTTTCTGCTTAGCCGTATCCCCATGACATCAGTTGCTGTGTTGGCCGCCGCAGCTATCTGTTGCCAACTCCCGTCGCTGCTGTGGTCGTCAACCAAAACCAACTCAACAGCCGGACTGATGCCCGAAAGCACTGCTCTCAGGCGGGCAATCAAATCTCCCAGGGACTTTTCGGATTGGAAAACCGGAACCACTACCGACAGGTATACCTCACTCATGCAGCGCTTTTTCAAATACTACCAGGCCCCGGAGTACCGGATCAGTTTCCTTGTCCATTACCTCAACACGAAGTTTCCGGTTTATTTTTTCTTCTGTTTTACAGATCAGGAAATTAAGGTATTCCAGGTTGATTTCTCTGGCTATCAGCACCAATTCGATGGTGCCGGAATCTTTCCCTTCAGCATAATCTCCCATCACTACCGCCTTCTGAACATTGCCCAGGTTGGCGATCACCTGCTCCAGCAAATGATCGAAACCCAGGTATTTGCTGACGATACTCCGGATCTCCTGATATAGTGGATGGGCAACATTGGCCTGGTAGCTTTTCGTTTTACCCTTGGTTTTCCACTGCAACAGCCCTGCTTCCGACAGCCGGTTCAACTCTATGCGCACAGAATTGGTAGACTCGTTGAATTCTTCGGCCAGACCCCGCAGGTAGCCCCTGTTTCCGGCATTGGAAAAGAACTTGACCAACAATTTGATCCTGGTTTTTGAAGTGATCAGTGAATCCAGCAAGAGGCCTTTATGAAGGAGAAAATAAACGGTTAAAAAATCTAAAATGCATTATTCAGGAGTCGAAAAACATTATTTTACAGGTCCCGGAATCATGCACCCGAAGCCTTTCACAGCTTCGCCACGTAATCCACATGGTAAGAGTAACAAAATTACTCGAAGGTTTCGTATTACCAAATTTTATCCACTTTTTTAGTCTGATTTTTATAGGGGCCGGTTTGGTATTTTGGTCTTGCGGCCAGATACGCGCTGCTGGTTAAAATTGTTTAATCAACTATTTGGTTAATCATCCAATCGTAGGGAGTCCATTATTTGGTTGAATTTCCAACTGAGTGATTCTATCAAACGGAAATAGGTAATCTCCGGACGTATACGAACGCAGGATTGCAAATCCCGAACAGCCGCTCCGCGGAATTTGTAATTCCGTGGTACAGATAAAAGGGGATTTGTATGCCCTCTTTCGATGCCGTGTTTGTTTTGATTCCTTTTCTATCCTTCCACGAGCACGTTAGCAGGATTGCAAATCCTGTTTACCCGGGTTCGGGTTTGCAGATCCCAAACAGCCGCTCCGCGGAATTTGTAATTCCGTGGTACAGATAATAGGGGATTTGTAAGCCCTCTTTCGATCCCGTATTTGTTTTGATTCCTTTTCTATCCTTCCACGTGCACGTTAGCAGGATTGCAAATCCTGTTTACCCGGGTTCGGGATTGCAAATCCCGAACAGAATTGTGTATTTTTGACTTCGTACCTGTTAAACCATTACCCCATGTGCTCAAAACGATACATTATAGCCAGCCTGATTGCCCTTGCTGCCTGCAACGATAAGAAAATAGCATCCACAGAAACAGTGCAAACCAACAACAGGCAGGAAAATCAATTTTCCCACCCGCCGCTGGTTACCGAACCTTTTACGGCAGACCCCTCAGCACATGTTTTTGAGGGAAAAATATACATTTACCCCTCCCATGATATCCCCGCTGGTATTCCTTCAGACGATTGGGGTTCACATTTTGCCATGGAAGACTACCGGGTCTATTCCATGGAAAGCCCCGACGCTACGCCCGGCGAACATGGTATCGCCTTGCACCTGGACGATATCCCATGGGCAGCACGACAACTATGGGCACCTGACGCGGCCGGAAAAGATGGTAAATATTACCTTTATTTCCCGGCCAAGGATAAAGAGGGGCTATTTAAAATCGGGGTCGCCACCAGCGAAAAGCCTGAGGGTCCCTTTACACCCGAACCTGAACCCATTCCAGGAACCTATAGCATTGATCCGGCGGTTTTTCAGGATGGGGATCAATACTACCTTTATTTTGGAGGAATCTGGGGAGGACAATTGCAGCGGTGGAAAGATGGAGAGTACCGGTTTCCCGGCGATCAACCTACTGATGGTGAACCGGCACCGGATCAACCTGCACTCTCTCCCAAAGTGGCCCGGCTTGCTCCGGATATGAAAAGCCTGGCAGAGGAGGCCAGAGATGTATTGCTCCTGGATAAAAATGGTGATCCCATCAAAGCAGGCGATCATGAAAGGCGTTTTTTTGAAGCAGCCTGGGTCCACAAACACAATGAGAGGTACTATTTTTCTTACTCTACAGGAGATACGCACCTTATAGCCTATGCCACAGGTGACAGCCCCTATGGACCGTTTACCTATCAGGGAAATATTTTGGAGCCGGTGAAGGGTTGGACGACTCACCATTCAATTCTCTCCTTTGAGGGGCAGTGGTATCTTTTTTACCATGACACCGAAATATCGGGAGAAACCCATTTGCGCAACATCAAAATGGCTCCCCTGAAACACCTTGCCGACGGAAGCATCGAAACCATTACTCCTTGATAACATGACCCTTTACCTGCGCCTATGCACATGCCTGCTCCTGCTACTTGTTCAGGGCACAAGCACGGTTTTTTCCAAAGACGGCTACAAGCTATGGTTGCAATACCATCCTCTGGAAGCACCGCAAAAAGTCCAAAGCCTGATGGGGGCCATTCGTGTGGATGGGGATTCACCCACGCTTGCCATCATCAAGACAGAATTGCAGCTGGCCGCCAATGGTTTTTTGGATAAAAACCTTCCCCTGGCATTTGACCATCAGGAAGAGGCTGCCCGTTTGATCATCAGCAAACAAACTCCATCAGGCTGGGATCCCTCAGCCAAAGGCAGCCTGGGAAGGGAAGGATATCGCTTGCTGAAGAATGATGCCGGGGTGGTATGGGTTGCAGCAGATACGGATATTGGTTTGCTTTACGGCACTTTTAAATTCCTGCAGCTGATGCAGACCGGAGCAGGCATTCCTGAATCAGGGTACCACAGCGAACCTAAAATTCAACACCGGATATTAAACCACTGGGACAACCTGAATAGAACGTTAGAACGAGGCTATGCCGGGGCATCCATTTGGAACTGGCACCGCTTGCCGGACCATATTGACCAGCAATACCACGATTATGCCCGGGCCAATGCTTCCATTGGCATCAATGGAAGCGTAGTGACCAATGTCAATGCCAATGCACTGGTACTTACTCCGGAATACCTTGAAAAAGCGGCGGCTTTAGCCGATGTTTTCAGGCCTTATGGCATTACCTTATACCTGACAGCCCGGTTTTCTGCTCCCATGGAACTGGGCCGTCTGCCCACTGCGGATCCGCTGGACCCGGGTGTACAACAATGGTGGAAGGATAAGGCGGATGAAATTTACCGGTACATTCCTGATTTTGGGGGATTTCTGGTAAAAGCCGATTCGGAAGGACAACCCGGCCCGCACAATTACCAACGGAGTCAGGCAGATGGGGCCAACCTGCTTGCCGATGCACTCAAACCCCACGGGGGCATTGTCATGTGGCGGGCATTTGTCTATAGTGAAGACACCCCGGATGACCGGGCCAAACAGGCCTATCAGGAATTTCAACCCTATGATGGATCTTTTCGAGATAATGTAATCGTCCAGGTAAAAAACGGGGCCATTGACTTTCAACCCAGGGAACCTTTTCATCCCCTATTTGGTGCCATGCCCCAAACACCACTGATGATGGAATTTCAGATCACCCAGGAATACCTGGGCCAGGCTACCCACCATGTATTTTTGCCCTCCCTTTACACAGAAGTACTGCAGAGCGACACTTATGTCAATGGACCGGGCTCCACGGTAAGCAAAGTGATCGATGGCAGTTTACACGGATATTCCCTGACAGCCATGGCGGGAGTGTCCAACATTGGAACGGACAGGAATTGGACCGGGCATCACTTTCACCAGGCCAACTGGTTTGGTTATGGCAGACTGGCCTGGGACCCAGAGATTTCTCCGGAAACCATAGCTGATGAATGGCTCCGCCTCACATTTACCAATGCCCCCGAATTTATTGAGCCGGTCAAAAAAATGATGCTCCAATCGCATGAAATGGCCGTAAATTACATGACACCCCTGGGTTTGCACCATATCATGGCCTGGAGTCACCATTATGGACCCGGCCCCTGGGTCACGGACCGGCACAGAGATGACTGGACATCCACCTATTACCACAAAGCCAGTGAAAACGGCGTAGGCTTTGACCGGACAGCAAGCGGCAGCAATGCCCTGGAACAATATGCTCCCGAACTACAGGCTCAATGGGGAGATCCAAAGCGTGTCCCGGAAAAATACCTGCTCTGGTTTCACCATGTTCCCTGGGAGTATACCCTCCAAAACGGAAGAACCTTATGGGATGAAATGGCCCTGCGGTATCAGAAAGGGGTAGATGAAGCCCGGCAAAATGTGGCAACCTGGGAAAGTCTTGAATCCTATGTGGATGAAGAAAGGCATGCCCATGTATTTTCTTTTCTGGAAATTCAGGCCAAAGAAGCGGCCTGGTGGAGAGATGCCTGCCTGCTGTATTTCCAGCAATTTGCCCAATCACCGCTTCCTGAAGGAGTAGAAAAACCTGAAAAAGAGCTGGAATACTTTATGGGTATCCGTCACCGGTATGTTCCCGGGAATTAGGTACCATTTAGACCCTCTTCAGTATTGAGGACACCTACCGTCAAAGCGAGCACAGCGAAGTAATCTGAATCGGAGGGTAAACGTATTTCCATGAGGAAACAGGAATCTGCTCCTCGGGATTTGTAATCCCGTGGGTCAGATAGAAAGGGATTTGCAATCCCACTTTCGTTCCCGCGGTTGTTTTGATTTCTTCTCTATCATACACGAGTACGTTAGCAGGATTGCAAATCCTGATTGATCTGGGTTCGGGATTGCAAATCCCGAACAGGCAGAAATGGGGTTTACCATTGAAAATTCCAAAAGTACCTTCTATCTTTAAGGCCAATCTTTTAAAATAAACCTAATATCATGGAAAAAATTAACGTAGCGGTAGTCGGTACCGGATTTATTGGCCCTGCCCATATTGAAGCCCTGAGAAGAAGCCCCAACATTGAAGTAGCTGCCCTTTGTGAAGTGAACGAGGAACTGGCCAAAGCAAAAGCTGCCCAACTGGGTATAACCAAAGCCATGCTTTTTGAAGACATGCTTAAGGATGACTCCATAAAGGCTGTCCATATCTGTACTCCCAATTTCCTGCATTATGCCCAATCCAAAGCCGTACTGGAAGCCGGCAAGCATGTGATCTGTGAAAAACCCCTGGCCACCAAAATCGAAGAAGCGGAAGAACTGGTCAAGCTGGCCAAAAAGTCCGGGCTGGTGAATGCCGTTCATTTTAACCTGCGCTATTATCCCATGGTAAGGCAAATGAAGACCATGCGGGAAAGTGGTGAGCTGGGAGATATCTACAGCATTATGGGTTCCTACCTACAGGACTGGTTATTTTTACAAACGGATTACAATTGGAGGCTGGAGCCTGATAAATCCGGTGATTCAAGGGCCATTGCGGATATCGGATCACATTTGCTGGACCTTACAGAGTATGTGACCGGTTTGAAAATCACGGAGGTGATGGCGGATTTTTCCACGGTACATAAAACCAGACTCAAGCCACTCAAAGCCATTGAGACCTACAGCGGTAAGATGCTACAGGAGTCGGATTATGAGGAAGTACCCATCAATACTGAAGACCATGCCACGGTGATGCTGCGTTTCGACAATGGCCACAAAGGGTCTGTGACTGTTAGTCAGGTTAATGCCGGAAGGAAAAACCGCCTGAATATCGAAATAGCGGGCTCCAAAGCCAATTTTGAATGGTGCAGTGAGAAACCCAACGAACTTTGGATCGGGAGGCGCGAGACTGCCAACCAGCAGTTGATGAAAGATCCTGCACTCTTTACCCCGGAAGCGGCCAAGCTCATTGGCTTTCCCGGAGGGCATAATGAAGGTTTTCCCGATACTTCCAAGCAAATGTTTAAGGAAGTCTATGCGGCCATCAGTGAAGGGAAGCAACCGGAGAATCCCTCCTACCCTACCTTTGAAGACGGTTACCGGGAATTGTTGATTTGTGAGCGCATCATAGAAAGCCATAAAAAACAGGCCTGGGTGAAAATTTAACGGCCGGGCAATAACCTAAGGAAGGGTTAAGCCGTTATTTAATCCATATTTAACCAAAAAGAAAACCAATATGAAAACATCAACCTTTAAAATGCTTGGACTATCGGGATTTTTCATGATGTCCGTGATATTTCTCTCGTATAGCCAGACACCCGCAAGCCCCCCCAAAACGGCAGAAGGGACCATCAACGGCTCTAAAATTACGGTCAACTACAGTAGCCCCGGAGTAAAAGGAAGGCAAATTTTCGGTGGCCTGGTTGAACTGGGAAAGGTGTGGAGAGCAGGTGCCAATGAAGCCACCATTTTCGAAACCAGCGAAGATATCAAAGTGGGTGGTGAAAACCTACCGGCAGGAAAATACAGCTTCTTCATCATTCCTAATGAAGGCACAAGCACCTTTATATTCAACAAGCAAACCGGACAATGGGGTACGCAGTATGATGAAAGTCAGGATGCCCTTCGGGTAAATGTAGCCTCTCAGCAAACCAGCACCCTGACAGAAAACCTGACCTATGAAATCCAGGATGACGGGATGCTCGTCAAATGGGAATATGGACAGGCCAAAGTGGATATAGAATAATCGATTAAAAAAGCAGCCGGTGCTTCCGGCTGCTTTTTTATATTTTTTCACCTGTATACTTCGCAAAAAAATAGTTTCCCAGCTTTGAAGGCTTTCCCCAATTTACCCATTCTGGAAGCCATTCCGGAAGTAAAACAGCAACTCAAAAAACATTCCACGCTTCTACTTCACGCTCCGCCAGGAGCCGGTAAGAGTACACTATTGCCCCTCACCCTGCTGGATGAGGATTGGCTTGGCCCGCAGAAAATCTTAATGCTTGAGCCGCGCAAACTCGCAGCCAAAAGTATCGCCCAGCGCATGGCTCAACTGCTTGACGAATCACCGGGACAAAGCGTTGGATACCGGGTTAGATTTGATAGCTGTGCAGGCCCCAACACCAGGATAGAAGTTATCACAGAAGGTATCCTGACCAGAATGATGCAGCAGGACAATGCCCTGGAAGGGGTGGGAATGGTCATTTTTGATGAGTTTCACGAAAGGAGCATTCATGCTGACCTGGGTCTGGCGCTTTGCAGGGAAATCCAGCAAATTCTGCGCCCTGAGCTCAAAGTTCTGATCATGTCTGCCACGCTTGACAGCAAGATGCTTGCAGATCAGCTCCACTGCCCTCTGGTGAGTAGCGAGGGTAAGGAATTTCCCGTGACGGTTCACTACAGACCGGGAACAGATTTGTTTAATCTGCCGGAGCAGGTTTCTCTTGCCGCTCGGGAAGCATTGGCGGAATATCCGGGAGATGTGCTTGTATTCCTCCCGGGACAGGGAGAGATCAAAAAAACAGCAAAATACCTGAAAGAACGATTTCCAGATATCGCCATATTCACTCTCTATGGTCAGATGGCATTTGGCAGGCAGCAGGCGGCATTGCTCCCGCATCCCGAAGGAAAGCGGAAAATCGTACTGTCCACTGCTATCGCAGAAACCAGCCTGACCATAGAAGGCATTCAAATTGTAATTGACGGTGGCTTTATGCGTTCGGCCAGCTTTAATCCCAATTCCTCACTCAACAAGCTGGTGACAATACCCGTGACGCAAGACACCGCTGCACAGCGTACGGGAAGAGCAGGAAGACTTGGTCCCGGGCATTGCTATCGCCTGTGGTCCAAAGCAAGCCAGGAAAAACTGCTTCCTTTCCGACAACCTGAAATAAGGGAGACTGACCTGGCTGCGTTGGCATTGGAGCTGCACAAGTGGGGCATCAACGATTACCATCAGTTGGAATGGATCACCAGCCCACCCGAAGGCCACTGGCAGCAGGCGATTTCCACACTGGAGCATCTGGGGGCCATTGAAAATGGTAAAATTACTCCCCATGGCCTGGCACTCCATGCCATTCCCGCACATCCCAGAATTGCCCATCTGCTGGTATACAGCCAGGAAATTGGCCAGCAAACCCTGGCCAGTGACCTGGCAGCACTGCTGGAAGAAAAAGACCCCCTGCCTTCCTCTGAGGGTCTGGATATTAACCTGAGAATTGAAGCCCTGAGGAGGCACAGGAGTACTTCAGCAGGCTACCGGGGATTTGATAAAATCGAAAAGATAGCCCGGGCTTACCGGAAAATCCTGGATATTGCCCCTTCCAATGGTCCTGTAGACGGATACATGACCGGTGTACTGCTGGCACAGGCCTTTCCGGAAAGGATCGCCTATTCCAGACCGGGAAACCAGGGCCACTTTCAACTGGCCAATGGGAAAATAGCCGCCATGGACAAAAAAGATGGGCTGGCTCAGGAAGCCTGGATTGCGGTCGCCCAATTAAATGAAGGGACCGCTGTGGGTAAAATTTTTCTGGCCTCGGTACTTTCTCCGGCTGATTTGAAGCCCATGATAAAGGTTACACCCCGAGTGTATTGGGATGAGCAGGAGGAGACGGTACTGGCAGTAGAGGAATGGAAAATAGGGCAGCTATTGCTTCAGAAAAAGCCGCTTAAATCTCCCGATAAAGCACAAACTACGCAGGCATTGCTGGACATGTTGAGGAAGTCAGGCGAGAAATGGTTAAAGTTTGACGAGAAGGTAGTGCAATGGCAAAACCGGGTCATGAGTTTGCGGGTATGGAACGGAACTGAGCTTTGGCCGGATGTAAGTACGGGGCATCTCCTCAAAACAGTAGACCAGTGGCTTGCTCCCTATCTGACCGACACCAAATCGGCAGCAGAACTGTCGCGATTGCCCCTGGACGAAATTCTGCAAAGTAGCCTCAGCTATGCACAGCAGCAAGCGCTCAATGCATTGGCACCGGTAAAATTAGGCTTACCGAGTGGGTCTATGGTCAGGATCAGCTATTTCGCCGACGGGGAACCTCCAGTGCTGGCCGCCAGGTTACAGGAACTCTTCGGCTGGCGTCAAACCCCAAAAATCAACGACAACAAGACACCCTTACTGGTACACCTGCTTTCACCCGGATTCAAACCGGTGCAGGTCACCCGAGACCTGGAAAATTTCTGGAACCAAACCTACCATGAAGTCAGGAAAGAGCTGAAGCGCCGGTATCCCAGGCACCACTGGCCCGATAATCCCTGGGAGGCCCAGGCTGTGAGTGGTATCAGAAGGAAGAAATAGGAATGCAAAAGTGGGGTGCTTTTCCCGGATCGGATTTGCGGATCGTGGAACATATTTCGCCCAAAAAAAATCTGCGCTAATCTTTGTCAATCAGTGGTTAAACATTTCCAGATCTTAACGAAAACTTATCAAAAAATTAACCCCGAAGGAGAAACCCGATATTTTTGGGCTTAATATATTGCGACAGATAGCCACTTTGACTAAATAACAGTAGTTAAAGCACATGATCGCTTGAACCAATTTCTTGATTACAGCCTGACTTGAAAGATAGGGCTGAATTTCGTAACTTTCACATAAGACATGTCAATTTTAAAATCCCCTTCAATGAAAAACCTGCTTTTCTCCCTCAGCCTGATTTTGGCCTTTCAATTCAGCATGGCACAGGAATACCGCGTGTATAAGGCTCCCACCTTTCGGGAAGAATGGAGCAAACCCTCTTATTTTCCTGACCGTATAGTCCTTAATTTTGGAGAAGACCCTTCCAGTCAGGCCAGTGTTACCTGGAGGACCGACACCAGCATAGAGAAAGCCTTTGCGGAAATTGCAGTAGCCGACGGGGCCCCGAAGTTTTGGAGAAACGCCAGTACAATAGAGGCTGCTACAGAAGTTCTTGATGCCACTGCGGTAGAAGTCGCCAGGGTAAAGGCACATTACCATTCGGTCAGCTTTAAGGATTTAAAACCCGACACCATGTATGCCTACCGGGTGGGAGATGGAGACACCTGGTCTGAGTGGATACAATTCAGTACTGCTTCCAGGGAAAAGGACAAACCCTTCAGCTTCCTTTATGTTGGCGACACGCAAAACTATATTCTGGAACTTTGGTCCAGGTTGATACGGGAGGGCTACCGGAAAGCACCTGATGCCAAATTCATCATCCATGCAGGTGATCTGGTCAATGTGGCCCACCGGGAAACCGAATGGCACGAATGGTTTTCCGCAGGAAGCTTTATTCACAGCATGGTACCTTCGATGGTTACTCCCGGAAACCATGAATACCGCAGTATCCCCGAATTGGATGGTGAAGATGCAGACCGCAGGCTTTCCCTGCAGTGGAGACCACAGTTTACCTTACCGGAAAATGGACCTGAAGGCCTTGAGGCATTAAAGGAAACGGTCTATTATATGGATTATCAGGATGCAAGGATTATCTCACTCAATAGCAATATATTACAGGCCGAACAAATCCCCTGGCTGGAAGAGGTTTTGGCCAATAACCCCCAGAAATGGACCATTGTGACCTATCATCATCCTTTATTTTCAGCCTCAGAAGGCAGGGAAAATACCCGGTTAAGGGATGCCTGGAAACCCTTGTTTGACAAATACCAGGTAGATCTGGCCCTGCAGGGACACGACCACAGCTATGCCCGCGGAAGGGTTTCTCCTGAGGAGAATGTAATGGATGGGGTCAACACCAAAGACCAAACCGGTACCGTGTACGTGGTTTCTGTAAGTGGAGGCAAAATGTACGGGTTGAGAAAGAATGCCTGGAACGACTACGAAGCCGAAAGGGACCGGGCAGCCGAAAATACCCAGCTCTTCCAGGTCATCAATATTGAAGGAGACAAGCTGAGCTTCGAGTCCTATACAGCAGTAGGTGATTTGTACGATGCCTTTGACCTGGAAAAGCAGGAAGATGGCACCAACAAGTTCATTGAAAGAAAATCGGAAGCGGGAGAGGAAAGAAGGTTTTCAAATACCATAAGCTATGAGGACCCTCTCCCGGAAAATCTTGAAACCATCCTGCTTTCCAAATACCCGGGCCATGAGATCACCCGGGTATCGGCCAGAAGAGTAGGTCAAATGCTGCATTTCAATGTACGCCTGGAAAAAGACGGGGCAAGGAAAGAACTCAGCATAGATGAGGATGGAAATATCAGTGAGTAAGGGTCGAGGAATTACCTGAGAATTGCGAACGGAATTCCCCAGCCTCCTTTGGGAAATAGGAATTTGCTGAAAAGGGCGTTTTGTGCTGGAATTGGGTAATGTAATCGGGCTACCGGAAGTCAAGCATTTTGAAAAAAATCTGTGCTTATCTGTGTCCATCTGTGGCGGGACAATTTGTTTACCTCCTGTGTAACCACAAAAAGCTCCGTTAGGAGCGACCGGTATAATAACCATGGGGTTCAGCCCTTGGTTATTCGCCAACCGTCTACCTAAATAGGGTCTGCTGAAAAACTCAAAAAAGACCAGTTTATAAAACCAGGCCAGATAGCTCTCTGGGCTGGTTTTGTATTTTCTGGATCTCCAGAATCTGCCTTATGGCGTTTCTGAGCATGTTTTTTAAATCTTTCCACGCTGAAAAACTCAGACATGGGAGTGCCATCCCGGCCAATTTGACCAGGTTGAGCACTAGGATAATTGAAGCGATCCACGATTGGCTGGTGTTTTTGAGCCTTGCCCTGATCCGGTTCATTCCGTATCCGTTTTTTGCCTGACCAAACTTGCCTTCTATCGGGTTCCTTTCCCCAGG
>NZ_FRCY01000004.1 GCF_900143075.1 Cyclobacterium lianum
TCGGTTTCTCAACCACTCGTCAATCTGTTTGAGTTTGGCATGAATACTTGCCAACCGGTAGTTGTTCACCCATCCCATCCAGACTTCTCTGAGTTTGTGAAGCCGTTCCTCGAAACTGTACGGTCTGGTTTTCTTGGTAATCTGTTTGAGCTTTCGCTTGAGTGATTCCCAGCTGCTCTTCTTCACCACCAGCTGGTATTTTCCTTTGTCCCCCTTCTGATATGTCGGTACAAATGCATGTCCCAACAACTCAAAATTGGAAGGTCTTCGGATACCGCTTTTCTCCCTGTTGATGGGCAATCTGAGCTTATCTCTTAAAAAGAGATAAATCTCGTTGCCCACTTTTCTGGCTTCCTTCTTTGACTTGGTGTAGATACTGAAATCATCAGCGTAACGGACGTATTTCAGGTTTCGCCTGTCCAGTTCCTTGTCCAGCAAATCCAGCAGGATATTGCTCAATAGGGGGCTGATCGGAGAGCCCTGAGGAACGCCTTTTCTACGTTTGTGCAGTTTTCCGTCAATCTGGATCGGTGCACGGAGCCATTTCCGGATAAGCCGCAGAGTGGTCGGGCATTTTACCCGTTGGTAGATGAACTGTACCAGAGTGGAATGGTCAACTTCGTCAAAGAATCCTTTGAGGTCAATATCCACTATGTCCTGATAGCCATCGTTGATGTTTTTCAGGGCTTGTGTTACCGCCTTGTGGATGTTCTTTTCGGGGCGGAAGCCATAGCTGTGTTCCTCGAACGTAAGTTCGTATTTGGTCATCAGCACCTGGCTTACCGCCTGTTGTAGCCACCTTTCCACTACCGTGGGAACCCCCACTAACCTTGTTTTCCCGTTGCTCTTGGGGATTTCAACCCCCTTGATAGGTTTCGGTACATACGTATGGTTCAGGATGGACGTGGCAATGCTGTCCCTGTTGTTTTCCAGATAGGAAAACAGTTCGGAAACCTTCATGCCGTCCACCTGGATATTCCGCACTACCTGTCGGTAGGCTTTGTAGAGGTTCTTACGGTTGAGTACTTTTTCTATCATACTTTAAATCTGTTAAGCAACCCTGCAATCCGGCCCCTCGCTAAAATGATCCTAAGGGATCATTTCTTGACGCTCGGTCCTGCTTAAGATGAGGCTACACCGGAAAGGTGCTCCCCATCGAATTTGGACGTAATCCAATGTTCGGTCCCCGTCCGACTGGTCATCCGGGCGGGCTTCGTTACCCAGTGAGACCTCTGTAGCTCTTACAGCTCGTTACCGGTAACTACTATGACCTCGGCTGACTTCTCTTAGGTGTTCCCGACACCCAGAGACCTCCCTCGGTAAGGTGAATATCCTTGTGCCTATTCCTGCCATATCTACCATTTCGATGCTTCCTTCCTTTCGGAAGGTTAGGACTTCGGCGTGATGTGGCACCTCATCCGACCTCATGGCCTCAGTATATGGTTTCTGTTCGTCAGTACAGACACCGCAGTCTGGCTTACTTCACTGCATGCCTCACGGCAAACCAGCCCCGCTTTGGCGGGACAGGCTTTGCCACTTGCTTTGCTTCGGGTAACGACTCCCGCGCATAAGGGATGCCGAGAAATCGGCACAGGCATTTCACCCATTGGAACAGTCAACTTTTTGACCTATATTCACCATTCAAGGCACACACATTGTATAAGCGTAATGCGGGCTGAACGGGTAAAAACGAGCATTTTAGCTCTTAAGAAACTTTGTGGTGGGCAGACAGAAAACGTCTCCGAAATCCCGCACTACGCTTATACTTGACCGTTGCCAAAATTATAAAATGGCAAAATCAATAACGAAATACACAATATTTGTAAGCTCACCATCTGACTTAAATGAGGAAAGAGCTGCAATCGAAGAAGTTGTAAAAGAACTTAACCTTAATTATGGGAATGCAAATAATTGTGTAATTGAATTGCTCAAATGGGAGACTCATTCAGCCCCAGGAATCTCAAAATCTCATACACAAGATATTATCAATATTGACATTGGAGATGACTACGATATATTTTTGGGATTACTATGGAAGAGGTTTGGAACACCTACCAAGAATGCTGATTCAGGAACAGAGGAGGAGTTCAATATGGCTTTAACTCGATTTCAAGAAGGCAATCTACAACCTCAAATACTTTTTTACTTTAAAAACTCTGTTCCGAATTCATTAAGTGACATTGACCCTGAGCAATTCCTAAAGGTAAATCAATTTAAAAATTCAATTCCTAAAGATAAGATGCTCTATTGGGAGTTTGATACAGTTGAAAATCTTCAAAACTTTTTAAGACTGCATATTCCCAAAAGAATTGAATCAATTGCAAATAATTTAAACGTAAAAGTTATTCTTAATGAGCAAGATGAAATAACAGATTTGGAAGAATTAGGTCTTTTTGATTACAGCGATCAATTCGAAGCATTGATAGCTGATTCATCAAATTCATTGGTCAGAATTTCTGAATCAACAGAATGGATAGGAGCATCAATAACTACTAAAGCGGAGGAATTAACCCGAATTTCAAAAATTCCGAATCCAAATAAAAATATTGTAACTAACGTTTTAAAAAGTACTGCGAAATTGATGAATGATTATTCGGATAGACTTAAAGTGGAAACACCTATTTTTTATTCATCTTTTGAGGATGGAATTAAAGCAGGAATAAATTTAATAAATCTATCAGAAGACTTTTCCAATGATGATACAATCCAAGAATTAGAAGACTCAAAGGAATCAATAATTATATTACGAAAAGCAATACCAAATGCTTTGCAAGGACTTAAATCATTTAGAGAAAGCATATCAAAACTGCCAAGGATTCAAAAGGATATAAATTTGGCTAAACGGATATTATTAAGTCAATTAGACGAATTGATTGAAAAACTAAATAAATCACTTGATTTAGTTATAGAATTTTCGAATGAAATAGGAAGTAAAATAGATAAATTAAAACTACGAAATGAATAATAACTTTTGCTAATCGAGTAGTCCGACCTGAGCCAAATGGCTCAGGTTGAGGCTCTCACACCACCGTAGTGCGACAAGAAGTCGCTTTGATAACTGTTTAACGTTCGATGAACGATTAAACCTTGTGTTCCATCACAAGTAGCCTATGGATACGTGTATTTCTGGTAACGGAATTGTGCGATGCTATCCTGATAATATAGCCCATAAAGAGACTTGCTAGTGCTCCGGGACGTTACCCCCGGGCACATCAGATACCGAAAGATCGGCACAGGCTTTTCACCCTTTGAAATAATTTGGTATCTTCGATACCAGATGCCCATCCTGGGCACACACATCACCTTGGATCCAGCGGACGGTTCAATTTGAATAGAAAAAATTTAGTATCTTTAAGAAGTTAGGAGTAGGTGGGAAGAAAACGTTTCCAAAAGCCCGGCGCCCACAAGCCCCGGACGTTACCAACCATATAAAAATCAAAGCAACTCTAAAGGTTCCCAATTTGAGAATTTTCAAATATCTTTGCTTTAGTTAGGAAGTAATGGAAAGAATTTTCGCTAAAGGCACCTTACGGAAGTTTTGAGAAAAGCACCCGGAATCAGAGCAGTATTTAAAAACCTGGTATGATACTGCGATTGGTTCAAAGTGGCTTAGGCCCAATGATGTAAAACAATCCTATGCAAATGCCAGCATCCTAAAAGACAGTAGGATTGTTTTTAACAGAAAAGGAAATTCGTTCAGGCTGGTAACAAAATTCAATTTTGAGAAACAGTGGGTTTTTATCCGGTTTATTGGGACTCATAATGAATATGATAAAATTGATGCAGATACGATTTAATTGAAAAGCCATGGAACTAAGACCAATAAAATCAGAATCAGATTACCATAAAGCACTTGAAAGGCTAGGGGAAATTTTTGATGCTCCTATAGGTACCTTGGAAAGCGATGAAGCCGATATCCTTGGATTGATGGTGGATGATTATGAAAAGAAAAATTATCCGATCGATGCTCCTGATCCTATTGAAGCCATAAAAATAAGGATGGAGGAGTTGCAATTAAAACAAAAAGACCTGGTAAATGAAATTGGGGGAAAAAGCAGAGTCTCTGAAATACTCAACAGGAAAAGGAAATTAACAGTAGAAATGATCAGAAATTTAACCATCAAACTAAATCTTTCACCTGAACTATTGATCACAGATTATAGATTATCCAGGTAATCGTTTTCATAAGGGAGCCTTTTTTATTCCTATATATCATCGCCAATCTATAAAAATGTCATCAGAAAAAATTCAATTGGTTTGATTTTGTTTATTATATCAGCGCATCGTATGGGGGTTAAACTTGCGACCATTCGGGAAGCGAAGCATAGTTAGATTTCGGTTTACGGTGGCACTGAATAATCAGAATTGGACCATGGTAAAAACACCGATATTCACGAAAGAGATTTAATCAAAACTGCATCAATCCGGAAGGCTAAATACAAACACCGCCCCCTCAGGGTGGGGTTTCAGTTTCGAGCCTCCTACAGAGATGGCAAGGTACTGCTTGCCATTCACCGCATATACACTCGGGGTGGCGTGTCCCTCAGCAGGCAACTGGTATTCCCATAGTACTTTTCCATTGTCTTTGTCAAAAGCCCGGATTTTGGCATCAGCAGTGGCTGCAATAAACAGCAGACCACCGGCGGTTACGACCGGCCCCCCGTAATTTTCCGTTCCGGTAACCGGAACGCCGCGTTTGGTCAGCTCCTCGTATTCTCCCAGCGGCACTTTCCATTTGATGGTGCCGGTATTGAGATCGACCGCATTGAGGGTTCCCCAGGGTGGCTTAATGGCGGGATATCCTTCTTCATCGTTCCAGCGTTGGAAACCACGAAAGACGTAGGATGGTGCTTGATTTTTACGCTCGGTTTCATCGCTGACAGCCGGTTCTTCATTGAAGAGAAATCGTACGATGGCATCCAGACGCCCCTGCGCAACCTGATCAAAAGCCGGCATACGTCCGCCTCCTTTCTTCATTAACTGCATTACCGTTTCCTTGCTCCATCGCCCGGAGATGCCTTCAAGAGAAGGAAAGCCACCGTCAGGGTTACCTTTACGATCCGTACCGTGACAGGAGGCGCAATGGATCAGGTATTGTTTTTCTCCGTTGGGCAGGGGGCTGCCATCGGCCTTTTTGGTGGGTACGAGCTGGTAAAACCAGGGGATCTCATTTACATTTACATACAGTATTCCATCGGGATCAGCGGCAGCACCACCCCATTCCATACCCCCATCGTATCCCGGAAACATAATCGTTTGCCCGGTACTCGGGGGAGGGTAAGCGCCATAGTTTCCCGACTGACTGAATACTTCTTTGCTCATTTGCTGTGCCCTGGGAGAAATGGTCGAAAAGTCATCCGCCGTATATTCCTGCCTCATCAATGGCGGCGGGGCTGTTGGAAAAGGTTGGGTGGGCCAGGTTTGGATTTCATCGATTTTAGTGGCTGCCTGTGACCGTTCTTCAATCGGCCAGAGCGGTTCTCCCGTCACCCTGTCATATACGAATAAAAGACCCATTTTTGTGCCTACAGCAACAATATCCAACTCTTTGCCCTCATGTTCTACAGTCAGTAAAGTCGGTGCCTGGGGGATGTCCATATCCCAAAGGTCATGATGCACGAGTTGGTGGTGCCAAAGCCGCTGTCCGGTATTTGCATCGAGCGCAATGAGTGAATTGGCAAATAAATTTTCTCCATACCGATCTCCTCCGTAAAAATCGGGACCGGCAGTCTCGGTGGACACATAGACAATGCCGCGGGCTTCATCTAAAGCCAGACCGGACCAGTCAGATGCGCCTCCTGTTTTTTCCAGATAGTTTGCCGGCCAGGTATCCGATCCAAATTCACCGGGCCTGGGCAAGCTGTGAAAAATCCACTTTCGCTTTCCCGTACGGATGTCAAATGCACGTATTGCACCGGGAACATCTTCCCCTACATTGGCTCCGATGATAAATAGGTCCTTGTATATCTGCCCCGGAGTATTGAGCGTTACATTTGGCCTTCCCGGGATGTCCATTGCCTCACCCAGGTGTATGGAGCCATTTTCGCCGAAAGAAACAATGGGTTCACCGGTTTTGGCATTCAATGCAAAAAGACGGTTTCCTTTCATGGTGAGAATGTGCCCAATATCCCCATCATGCCAGTACATCAGGCCCCGTTGATCCCCATCAGCGAGGGATTCATAAACCGCAGACGGGTCAAATGTCCAGTATTCCTTCCCTGTCGCCCCATCCAATGCAACCACCCGGCTGTGCGGAGTAGCCGTGTACAGCCAACCGTCCACAATCAGGTTATTCGTTTGGTAATTGGCTGAATCACCGGTCTTATAGGTCCAGGTCAGTTCCAGTTGAGACACATTGTCTTTGTTTATCTGGTCCAAAGTGGAGTACTGATTGCTGGTCGGGTGACCCAGGTAGGTTGCCCAATCAGCCCCGGCACCTTCTGGTGTGGTCTGCGTACAGGCAGATCCATATAATGCCAGGAAACAAAGGGTAATAATGCGGTATGTTGAAAAATGGGGGTGGTTTTCCATGGGTTAACGGGTTAGTATTAGGTGCATGAGGTGGTATTAACAATGCAAAATATAAAAAATAATGGTCATACTTGATATAATGCGAATTCGCTTAAAATATTATGGTAGTAGTTTTTAAGGACTGCGTGAATAGCTTTTGTTTGGGGCTTCTGTTAGGCGCCTCAAAAAAAATAATCCACAAGGCGAAATAATTCTATTGAATTAGGCACTTTTCCAGTTATAAAAACCAGACTATAGTGTCAGGGAAGACCTATTTAATGGAAAAAGAATATAAGCCTCTCTCCCTAATTGAATTTCAAATAAGGTCTCGAGATAAACACTCAAGTTATCCGGAGTTGGCAACTATGAATATTTATTCAATTGCCTACTGCTTTAGCTGTAGGCAATATGGGCTCTGTCAGCCTAATTGGCTTTAGCCAAATATTGATGGTTCAAATCCAGATTTAACAATTATCTCCGCGTTCTTCCTGGAATATTTTTCCCCTATTTTGCCCTTCTTGATTTTTCAGGGCAAATCAAATCCAATATATCATTTAAAATTTCGCTTTCCGAATCTATACAAAAGTCTTATACCCTTACATTTAGTCAAATTTGGCTAAAGCCGGTGTACTTGGAATGCTATTTTTGGAATGGGCTAAAGCCGCATTCCTATTGAAGGCGTTTTGATATTGATTTATGGGCTATAATATAGTCAGAAACTTACGCTTTTCGGATCAGGATGCACATAAAGCGGATTATGGGCATCAGGAATTCACCGGGGTGGATCAATATTCCAGACCCAGCCTGGGTTCAAAGGATCTGCACTCAAAAATCAACCGGAGAAAGACGCCATTTTTTTGGTCAAATCAATCCCCATATAAAGTTTTGGAAACAGATTCGTATTTATCCCCCTTTATCCAAAGCGGTTGATTGGGATCATTGGCGATTTTTTCCGCTGAAAGAATAAAGGATTTCCAATACTTGAGGGCATAGTCCAGGTCAAAATTATCTACCTGATCGGTAACCTGATGGTAATGGGCGGCCACATCCTGATCGAAAGCTGTAAAACCCAGGCTGAAGGTAGGAGCGGGGATCCCTTTTTTGGCAAAATTCACATTGTCTGAGCGATCGTAAAGTCCTTGTTCGGGAGCCGGGTCGGAAAGGGCTTTCAGACCAAATGCTTCTGCAGCTTCCGAAATATGATGATCCGCAGAAGATCTTCCCAATCCGATTACTGTTACCAGGCTGGTATCATTGTAGCCTGCATTGTCAATATTGAGATTAAAAATGATAGTTGACAAATCCAAAGGTGGATTGTCGGCAAAATATCCCGATCCCAGCAAACCTTTTTCTTCTGCTGTCCAGGCACAGAGGAGGACAGATCTTTTGGGTGGATGCTCGCCAAAAAAGTGAGCCGCCTGGATCAAAGCAGCCGTTCCCACTGCATTGTCTCTGGCCCCATTATAAATGGAATCTCCTGCTGCATTGGGTGTTCCAATCCCCAAATGGTCATAATGGGCAGATAACATGATAAAGTCCTCCTTTAAGTTTTCGTCTGTTCCCGGGATATAGGCCACCACATTTTTTCCGGTGATCTTTTTGTTGATTTTACCGGCGACCTGAATTTTCATGGTATTGGCGCCTGAATTCATGGCATTGATGATTTCGCTACTCAGGTCCTTCATCCACAAATAGGGAAAAGCCGTGTCCGCCTCCGGGTTGATGTCCAGACCCATTTGTGGTTTATTCAGGTAATTCACCAAAAGACTCCAGGGAGTAGTGGGTACGTTGTACATTTCTATTAGTCCGGCAGCACCTTTGGCCTCGGCCAGTGCCGTTTTTTCTCTGCCAGCCGCAAATAGTTCGGCCGGAGACAGCCTGTCGGGCGCACCCACGCGGACTACTACCCATTTACCGGCCACATCCTTGCCTTCATAATCCTCTTCGAACCCATAGCCGGCCACGACCAGTTCAAATTCACCGGAAATGTCCTGGCCTCCCAGCACCAGGAGTTCATCTCCATGGTTTAAGGTGTCCTGATTCCAATTGATTTCTCCAATTTCCGGTGGGCTGGAGTACATGAATGGAACATGCTGATAATAGGCGTTTAAACCTTCCATAGGCCGGGCGCCGTATTTCTCAAATTGATTGGCAATATAAAGGGCCGCAATATCTATTTCGGACCTGGCAGGATCCCGTCCCATCAATTCATCAGCGGCCAAAAACTTAAAATGAGCCAGGGCCTCATCTTGCTGAATGGTTTCTTCAATCAGCTCTTTCTGGGCCATGGATGGCCGGGCGATCATCCCCATGAGGAATATCAGCCCTATCAATACATGCTTGCTGTTCATTTGTTAACCTATTATGTCTAATGGCAAAGCCTTCACCGGCATGGAGACCTTTCTTTCATTCCAGCCTTTCAGGAAATTTTGTCTCTCAAATCTGGCACCCAGCCTTCGTGTACATTGGGTTTTACCCCATTATTTGTTCCAAATATATTATTAATACAAACGATTCAGTAATTAAAGTTTGTTAATTTCCAGCCCAATTTGGAAGCCATTTCTTCAAAATGTTCTGGTGGTCTGGCAGTTATCTTAATATCTTTTAGCAGGAATGGATGGGAGAATTCCATCTTCCAGGCGTGGAGTAGCATCAGGTGCATGTTAAAATGCCGCTCGAAAAACCGATTTTGTTTGTTGTCGCCATGCGTGCGGTCTCCTATCACATAGTGGCGGATGTGGGCAAAATGCCTCCTGATCTGGTGCATCCTTCCGGTATGGGGATATACTTTTACCAGAGCGTACCTGCTGGTAGCGTATCGGTTTGACGAGGCATAGGGGATTTCTGTTTCTGACAGGCGCCAGTATTCCGTTACTGCCGGCTGCAATTCGTGCACCAGATCTTTTGCCAGGGGATGATCAATCAAGCCATGGGCTTCCGGCAAATATCCCCGCACGATACTCAGGTAATACTTTTTGATACCCGTACCGGCAAACTGCGGTTGGAGCGCGGAAGCGGCCAGTTGGTTTTTAGCGAAAAGCAGGATACCCGAAGTAGGCCGGTCTATCCGGTGAAGGGGGTAGACCTTGTAGCCAACTTGTTTCCTTAGGATTTGTACCGCAAATTTTGCCGCCGGATCTCTTTCCAAGGGCGTCTTGTGGACCAGAACGCCTACCGGCTTGTGTACCGCCAGGTAATGATCATCTTCGTAAAGTACCGGGAGCTCATCCATATCAGGAGATGGTTCCTGATCCTATGGCCTCATCGCCGGCATACCAGGCTACAAACTGGCCGGCTGCAATTCCCCTTTGTGGCTTGTCAAAGATTACGTACAGCCCTTCTTCCCGTTGAATGAGGCTGGCATCTGTAAGCGGCTGGCGATACCTTATTCTGGCCTGATACCGGGCAGTTTCTCCTACCTTGAGCTTTTTATCGGGCCTTATCCAGTGGATCTCATCTGTTTTGACGAAAAGTCCATATCGGATCAATCCCGGATGATCCTCCCCCAGTCCGGTGTATATGATGTTTTTGCGGGTATCTGTGGCGATCACAAACAAAGGTTTACCCGTGCCGCCCACATTCAGCCCTTTGCGCTGTCCTACTGTAAAGTAATGGGCGCCATTGTGTTCACCGACCATTTCACCATCCTCTTCGGCATAAGTGATCGGCAGACAGGATTCTATTAATGTTTCCTGATCAAATTCTTCTACGGAAATACCTGCAGGAATACCTTTGTTTTCGTATTTGGGAGAGGACACCGGTATGGCAATTATTTTTCCTTTGGCAGGCTTCAATTGCTGCTGTAAAAATTCAGGCAACCGTACTTTGCCGATAAAACAGAGTCCCTGGCTATCTTTTTTATCGGCGGTCACCAGATCCAGCTCCCTTGCAATTTCCCTCACTTCGGCTTTTTGAAGGTGACCGATCGGGAAAAGGGCCCTGGACAATTGGTCCTGGTTCAATTGACACAAAAAGTAGCTTTGATCTTTATTGCAGTCGGCACCTGCCACCAAGCGGTAGATAGACTTGCCCCTGGTTTCCAAAATTTCTTTCTGACAGTAATGTCCTGTGGCAACAAAATCTGCTTTAAGTTTCATCGCCGCTTTCAGGAAAATATCAAACTTTATTTCCCTGTTGCAAAGGATATCCGGATTGGGAGTTCTGCCTTGCTTGTATTCCGCAAACATGTAGTCCACGATCCTCACCCTGTACTCCTCGCTAAGGTCTATGGCCTGGAAGGGGATACCAAGCTTCTGGGCCACCAGCATGGCGTCGGTGCTGTCCTCTACCCAGGGGCATTCGTTGGATATGGTTACCGTCTCATCGTGCCAGTTTTTCATAAAAAGGCCGATAACCTCATATCCCTTTTCTTTTAGCAGATAGGCTGCTACGGAACTGTCCACGCCACCGGAAAGCCCCACCACTACTCTCTTTTTTGCCTGAAGCATAAATTAAATTGTCCCTGATCAAATCAAGTTGTATAACAGTTTACCTGACAGATAAGGTTCAGTTTTTCAAATTTAGTATTAATCCGCATTGATCCGGTTGATTTTTACTAATTTCGTACATGATTGTTATCGTTTACGGGGTTACTGGTTGCGGAAAATCTACAGTTGGCGCATTGCTGGGCAGGAGCCTCGGCCTGCCATTTTATGATGGTGACCATTTTCATCCTCAGACCAATAAGGACAAAATGAATGCAGGGATACCGTTGACCGATGAGGACCGCATTCCCTGGCTTGTAAACCTATCCCGGCATATTGCAGACTGGGACAAGTCAGGCGGGGCGGTGCTGGCATGCTCTGCGCTGAACGAGAAATACAGAAAACTCCTGATGGTCAGTCCCAATATCCATTGGGTGTTGCTTGAGGGGAGTAAATCGTTGATCCAATCCAGGCTGCGCAAAAGGGTGGGCCATTTTATGAATCCTGCCTTGCTGGACTCTCAACTGGCAACCTTACAGAAACCAGATTATGGCTGGAAGATTGCTATAGCTAAGGACCCGGAAAAAATCGTTACTGAAATTGTTAAAAAGATAAGAACCTTGGAAAATTTGTCTGCATTTGGAATAATGGGAATGGGAGTAATGGGCAAAAGCCTGGCACTTAATCTTGCTGATACCCAAACTAAAATCTCCATATTTAACCGCCACGTTGAAGGCACGGAGGAAAAAATTGCTGAAAAAATACTGGTAGACAACCCCGGCTACACCGATATTAAGGCTTATGATGATTTGCAATCCTTTGTATCCTCATTGGCCACACCCCGAAAAATCATGCTGATGATCCCGGCCGGGCCTGCCGTAGACGAACAAATCGAATTACTTGTACCCCTTCTGGACGCTGGGGATGTGATAGTAGACGGAGGCAATTCATTTTTTAAAGATACCAATAGAAGAGCCAGGCTACTCGAAGAAAAGGGCATATTGTTTTTGGGAGCGGGGGTTTCGGGGGGAGAGGAAGGCGCCAGAAGAGGCCCTTCTATAATGCCGGGAGGAAGTAGGGAAGGGTATGAACTGGTGGCTCCCTATCTGGAAAAAATGGCTGCAAAGGATTATCGTGGAAAACCCTGTCTTAGCTATATTGGCCCTGAAGGGGCCGGACATTTCGTGAAGATGGTACACAACAGCATCGAATATGCAGAAATGCAGGCCATCGCTGAGGTTTATTTTCTGATGCGTTATTATCTGGAATTGCCAGCCGATAGGATTGCGGCTATTTTCGAAAACTGGATGGGTGCGAATCTGTCGAATTATCTGCTGGAAATCACGATCGACATACTGAAAAAGAAAGAGGACGGATCATTGCTGCTGGACAAAATACTTGACCAGGCTGCACAGAAGGGTACGGGCGGCTGGTCAGTCAATATCGCATTGGAATATGGCGTGCCTTACAGTGGATTGGCAGAGGCGGTAATGGCTAGAAATATTTCTTCGAAAAAAGCAGTGCGAATGATAGCTTCCGGCATGTATGGGTCCGCCCAATTGACCGGAATAGAAGAGGCAGAACCCTTTTTAGATAAGTTGCAGGCAGCCTATCAGGCCACCAGAATTATCAACCACGATGCCGGATTTTCCCTGATGCTGGAAGTCTCTGAAAAAAACAATTGGAACCTGAATTTTTCAGAAATCGCCAGAATATGGACCAACGGTTGTATCATCAGGTCAGTGCTGATGGAGGAACTGGTGGATATCTTTAAGGAAAGCAACCGCCTGATATTGCACCACGAAGCCGTAGATGCGCTAAAAGGATATCAAAATGACCTCTCCTATGTGGTGGGGCAGGCACTTCAACATGGTTTTCCGGTGCCGGTTTTGTCCAGCTCAATCAATTATTTTCTGGGATGCATCACCGGTCATTCTGCTGCAAACCTGATCCAAGCCCAGCGGGATTACTTTGGAGCCCACAGGTACCAGCGGTCAGACAAAGATCCGGGAGTTTCATTTCATACCAGATGGAAGGAGTAGCCCTGTTAGCGGGGTATAACTGTTTTTTTCCAGGTGGATAGTGGTGAATTCATGGTTTTTGCCGGATACCAAATGTGGATTTTTTCAGTTCTGGGTTGACTATGGGAACTACCGCCGGCTTAAATCAATTTACCATGCGATAGGCAATGAACTCAGATCCCTGATTAATGATGTCAATATTTCAAAAAATTAAGGAGGAATTTTTAAACCAGGAATTGTCTTTTCAGGCCAGCAAAAGCAGTGGGCCGGGCGGCCAACATGTCAACAAGGTGAATTCTAAAATTCAGCTCAAATTCAACGTAGTCCGGTCCAGCATACTGGAGGAAGACGAAAAGGCCGTTTTATTAAAAAAATGGGCCAATAGGCTGGATAGCGAGGGAAATATCACCATCCAGGCGCAGGAAAAAAGATCTCAACTTCAAAACAAATCCATTGCTATTCAGAAATTTTATGAGTCGCTGTCCGCTGCCTTCCGGAAAAGGAAAATGCGCAAAACCACGCAACCCAAAAAGAGTGCCGTTGAAAAAAGGCTTAAAGCAAAACGAATAAATGCTGAAAAAAAGCAATCGCGCAGCAAGAACTGGTGAATGAGTCAAAGAAATTAAACCAGGTCTGAATAATCTGAACAAAGGTCAATTCCGATCTTTTCTACATCCCTGATTGAGTAGGCAATTTCCCCGCTATCTTCGAAGCAAACCTTATCTGGTATAGAGTGAAGTGTACGACCAATCCAGTAAAAACCGTAGCCCCAAAGTCATTCCGACACTATCGGATCTACCGGATAGCCCCCTGGTGCATACCTTGCGAAGAGCTGGAATAGCATCACAGGCTAAGACTTTCTTCCAGTGCCCAGACTAGCCGTCCAGCAATTGATTCCAACCATAATTGTCTGCCTTGAGTCCTTTTCTGACATCAGTCAGCATATCCTTCAGCCGATACATTTCTGCGTCGGACTTCAGGTAAGTAGCAAATGATTTACCACGATAATTTATGCTCTCTATAGGGGATATTACGGCAGCGGTACCGGCCCCAAAAGCTTCAACCCTTTCTCCTTGTTCGATTCGTGCTGTGATCTCTTCAATGGCTACCGGTCTTTCTTCTACTAAGAAACCTGCTTCGCCCGCTAGTTTCAGTAAGGAGTCCCGGGTGATGCCGTCCAATATACTATCACTAAGGGCAGGCGTAACCAATCTTTTTCCCTCCAGGATAAAAAGGATATTCATGGTACCCGATTCCTCAATATATTTTTTCTCCCGGGCATCCAGCCAGATGATCTGGTCGAAACCTTCTTTTTTTGCATTGATCTGGGGAAGAAGCGAGGCACCGTAATTTCCTCCGTTTTTGGCTGCACCGGCACCACCAGGGGCAGAACGGATGTATTCCGTTTCTACTTTCACATGTAGCGGTTTATTGTAATAGGCACGCATGGGAGAGAGCACGACCATAAAAAGATATTCTTTAGACGCATCAACGCCCAGCTTTTTTTCCGTGGCAATGACAAATGGACGAATATACAGGGAGTAGTCCGGATCATCGATGACCCAGTCTGCTTCCATTTTTATCAGCTCTGCAATTCCGTCCATAAAGAGACTGCGGGAGAGCGGAGGCATCGCCATCCGTTCGAGCGAGCGGTTCATTCGCTTCCAATGACTTTCCATCCGGAAAATATTGATGTTGCCATCTTTCATCCGAAAAGCCTTAAGGCCCTCAAATACGGTCTGTCCGTAGTGGAAGCACATGGCCAGAGGGGACAAGGAAATGGATTGCACCGGAGCAATTTTGTAATCCGACCATTCACCCTGCTGGTAAGAAGCCAGCAGCATTCGATCAGTAGATTGAATCCCAAATGTGAAATTATCAAAATCAAAATCGGGTTTTCGGGTTTCGGTGTGATTCATGGTATTTAAAATATATTAAAGATTGTTTTTTGCCTGATTGATATGAGCCAAATGGTGCCTTTCGTGCCATTCGTACATTAGCGCACTGGCCTTTAGTCCAATGCTTTTTTGCTGTTCCGGATAAAAGAAGCTTCGATCCCATTGGGAATCGGTCATCTGCCGCATTAGAAAAACCCACCTCTCCTGGACGGCTGATACTATTTGAACGGACATATCGATATCAGGTTTGTAATCTGCCAGATCCGCCCATAAATTTTCCTTATAAGGTTTGATACCCGGGTTTTCCTCTGTGAGTGCCAATTTGAAGCGTATTATTGATGTTTTTCTAAGGAACAACAAATAAACAAAAGAATAATGGTTGGTTACAGATACAATTTATTTAATTTTGAAGGGTACAGTTGAAGTAAAAAATGACCTTATACCAAGAGCTTGCGGCGAACTTTGAAAGGCTGATCCAAAACGGAAGCCTGAGGGTAGGGGACAGGATGCCCTCAATCCGTACGGTAAGCAAGGAGTACGGAGTAAGCAAGAATACTGTAATACAGGCCTATTTGGTTTTAGAAAGCCGGTCTTGCATTGTGCCCCGGCCACAAGCAGGCTTTTTTGTTTGTGGCAAGGCAAACCAGCGTTTACCGGTGCCGGATGCGAGTATGCCTCAAAACCATCCGCCCGATCCGGCGGATGACGGGTTGATCGGAAAGGTGTTCAGGAATTTTGTCAATAAAGAAATTACCCAGCTTTCTCTCAGTGTGCCAGACGAAAGCTTTTTTCCTGTAGCAAGACTCAACAAGTGCCTGCACAAAGCGGCACAAACACTTAGCTTTGGGGGAACCGGCTATGACGATATACAGGGCAACGTCCGTTTGCGAAAAAATATAGCCAAATGGTCCTTTACCTGGTCGGGAAACTTAGCCACCAGAGACCTGGTCACTACTTCCGGTGCCATGCATGCCATATCTCTTGCCTTTATGGCGCTGACAAAACCAGGTACGAGGATTGGTGTAGAAAGCCCTGTCTATTTTGGTATCCTCCAACTGGCCAAAAATATGGGACTGCAGGTGGTGGAGCTTCCAACCCACCCGGTATTCGGGGTCAGCCCGGACGACATAAAAGCTGCCATTGGGAAAATTGACATTTGCCTGCTGGTAAGTAATTTCAACAATCCCCTGGGAAGCTGTATGCCTGAAGAAAATAAGCGTGAGGTGGTGCGGCTACTTGCCCGTAATGGTATCCCCCTGATTGAGGACGATTTATATGGGGATGTATACTTTGGTGCCAACCGTCCCAGGCCTTGTAAGGCGTTTGATGAGGAAGGGATGGTGCTGTGGTGTGGATCTGTCTCGAAAACCCTCGCTCCCGGCTACAGGGTGGGATGGATGGCACCTGGAAAATACATGAAGGATATTCTGAAATTAAAGCTCTTTCATTCGGTTTCCGGAACCGCGCTTACCCAGGAGGCCATTGGACTGTTTCTGGAGAATGACCGGTACGAGCGGCATTTGCGTTCCCTGAGGAAAAACCTTCACGAAAATTCCCTCCATTTTATACGTACCATTGCAGACCACTTTCCGGAACAGACCAAGGTGAGCCGCCCACAGGGTGGATTTGTGCTTTGGGTGGAGCTGGCCAAAAATGTGGATACGGGAAAACTTTTCGATCCGGTATTGTCTCGCGGAATCAGCTTTGCTCCAGGCAGGATGTTTACGCTTCAAAACCAATTCCACCATTGCCTCCGCCTCAATTACGGACTGCCCTGGACGGAAAGGCTCGAAAAACGACTGATCGAATTGGGACAACTTTTAAAGAATTGAATGGCTATGTGCGCTTCATTTGCTTTTCTTTAAATCTATACAAACAAATCTATACAAACATTTGAAGCTTTCAGGCACCTAGAATTCCTGCTCCCCAAATTCACTTTTGATAAAGCGGGATTTATTGCGGGTAGGATTGAGGGTGTAACTGAGGTTCAGGAGCACCATGTCTACTTCGAGCACATAATTCGTAGTGGTGTAAAATTCATCCTCCCGCCAGGTACTGATCCGTTGTTCATTGGTATCCAGCAGGCCCATGTCCATATTCAGCCACTGCAGGCTGGCACTAAGCCTGTCGTCCATAAACGTCTTTTTCAATACCAGGTTGGGAGATAAGAAATCCGAATCTTCTCCTTGTGCAGTAATGCGCCTGGAAAGGTAGTTGACCGACCATTGGGCACTAAAGGTAGGGGAGAAATCAAAACTTGTATTGGCATTGATGGAATACACCCAGGCCGCATTGTTGATGGGTCTGTTATCAAAACTGCCCTGAATCCTGTACCTGTATAGGTTTCCACCGGCAAATACCTTCCATTTGCTGCTGGGATTAAGCTCCAATCCCAATTCCATACCAATGGATCTTCCATTGCCCACATTGGAATAAATGCGGTTCAAAATGGTGTCATTGTAAACCGTATTGACCCTGTTGACAAGGTTTTTCACATGGCGGTAATACGCAGTGGCATAGAGGCTGTTTTCTCCAAAGTCCCGCACCAAACCGGTCTCTACCAGGTCAATAAATTCCGGAAGCAAGGTAGGGTCTCCCTGTTCCAGAGTTTCGGAATGCTCCCTTTCAGGAAATGGGTTCATTTTAAAGGTAGTGGTACGTTCTACCCGTCGGCTGTAGGCTCCCTTCACCCTTGTTTCCTCGTCAAGTGAATACTGAAAACTTGCTGTGGGGTAGGGTAGGAAAAAATCATACCTGTAGGTGGTATCTACTGTATTGGCCTCATCCTGTAACAATAATTCCCTGTCCATGTATTCCATCCGCAAACCTATGGAATAATCCCAATTGTCTTTTTGTCCGGACAATTGACCATAACCAGAATGAATAATCCGGGTCAGTTCGACATTGGAAGAAAATTCCGGAACCAGTTCAAATACTCCGGTTTCGTTGTTTTTTCTTTCGTAAACAAAATCTCCCTGATGATCCAGGTTACGGAACTGATATCCGGCTTCCAGTATTCCCCACTTAGTAGGCTTTGATAGGTAGTCTACTTGCCATCGGATGCCGTGTAAGGGATTGTCGTTGGTGTTGTATTCGTCCTGATAAACAAAATCTGTATTGGGAAATCCCAGGTTTCTGTTGGTGGTAGGGCCGCCGAGCATGGTATATTCGTAGAGGAAGGAACTGGATATGCGGGATTTGTCAGCAAAGGTATGGGCATAATCGAAGCTTCCCAATGCAAAGTCACTGGTTCTGATGCGCAGGTTCTCATTGTAATACTGCATGGTGTACAGTCGCTCGCCGCCTATACTCGCATGATTGTCGTAGTAGACTATATCTGCTGTTCTATCCTTGCTTCTGATGCCCCCGTAAAATCCGACACTGAATTCGTTGCTGGCATCTGGCGTATAAGCTAGCGTAAACCGTCCGGAATAAGCTTCTTCATCGAATCCCCGTTCTCCATCAGAAGGAAACCGGGTGGTAGTATCTCCCCGGATGGTGTACACGTCGCCTTCCCTTCTGCCGTTGATATCATTGCTTAGGTAACTGGCGCCGATGGAAAGGTCCCAATCGCCTTTCCGGTGATTTAGGGTAAAATCAGCTCCATATCGTTGTGGTTTTTCCTTGTTATCGTAATCCTGTATGCTGGGTGCCCCGATTCTGGTATTAAACTGTATAAAAGTACCATCAGTGGCTCCTTTTTCCGTTGTGATGTTGATGATGCCGGCTTTTCCTTCAGGATCGTATTTTGCAGAGGGGGCAGTTACCACTTCTATATTCTTGATGGCATTGGCGGGCAATTGGCCCAGGATTACCGAAGGGTCTGATTGCAAAGGTTTTCCATTGATCATGATCACAAAGCCCGTGGATCCCCTGACCGACAACTCTCCCTCTGCATTGATGCTTACCGAGGGAAGGTTCCTGATGAGGTCGATGGCATTTCCACCCTGGCCAGACATGAATTCTCCGGATTCGAATACCTGCCGGTCTATCTGATGCATGGTGGTAAACCTTGATCCCGAAACTTCGACCATTTCCAGCAGTTGCTCGTTGGGTGTCAATTCAACCATTCCCAGATCCAGCGACTGCCCTCTGGTAAATGTCAGGTCCTCTTTGGTAAAGGAGTTATACCCCATAAACTGAATAACCAGGTAGTACCGACCAGGTTTGATATCACTTAGTTCAAATCTTCCATCAGGTTCACTTACAGCTCCAGATACCAGGCTGGAATCTGACGAGGAGTAAAGGCCCACACTTCCATATTCAATTGTGGTGTTTTCATTTGCATCCACAAGTGTTCCATGAATAGAATTTTGTGCAAAAATGGGGTAACAGAGGATAAGTTGGAAAAAGCAGATTAATAGAATTTTCATCAAGACTGTATTTGGTTTGCAAAGTAAGTCTTGAATCCTTGTATTTTGATGGTATATTTTTGACAATAATGGTAAATTCTTACTTTAAAGTTTTGCTCTGTATTCTGTTGGGGTCAGCGTGGTTTGAGATTTAAAAAATTTGATAAAATTGGAGGCATCGGAAAAATTCAACTGGTAGGCCACCTCAGCTACCGGAATTCCCGTATGGCTGAGCAAATTTTTGGATTCGATGAGTAGTCTTTCACGGATTAAATCTATGGCATTGCCGCCCGTTGCGGTACGGCAGATCTGGTTTAATTTACGGATACTGACATGCATGGCTTCTGCGTAATTTTCCGCGGTTTTCATGTGCAGGTAATTTTCCTGTACCAATTTCTTAAACCGGACAAATTCATCCAATACATTGGGATGAATAGAATGCTCTGGTAGTGGAATATGCAGGGTTTTTAAAATGAGGGTGTTCAAATGCGCTGCCAATAGGTCTGAAGCGACTTCATTTTTGTAATCGGTATAAAAAATCTCTAACAAATGGAATAGGGATGAATTTTCCTCGGGTAGTTGGAAAGTCTCTTTTAAAATGTAAAGGCTGGACAATGCCTTGGGATATGCAGTCAGGACTTCTTCTTTGAAAAGGACAACATATCCCTCCGGGATTCTTGAAAAATCCCAGCAATGTACCTGGCCCAGACTCAGGTAGTACCCCATCGGCGGTTGTACTTCATGAACCAGGTCTCCAACAGTATGCTGTCCGGAACCTTTGGAGAGGTAGATCAGTTCGTGGTATCCTTCGTGCCGGTGTGGTTTGGTGGGTTTGATCACCGGTTTCATTTTGGAAACCTTAAGGATCAGACCCTGTTCTATTTTATTTTTGGTGTGGATACTGTCAGGTGCTGCAGTCATTTATCAAAAGCATCAAGAGGTAATGGTTGTCTAAAAACAAACCAGAGGTGCAAGTTAGCAGCTTGTTGGTAAATTTTCAGGCACAATTGTATAAATGGTAAATTAAGACAGCAAGGCGCCATTTAAACGGTTAGCTGCGCTGTAAATATTATATATTTTTTTAACCACAGGCATTTATTAAAAACTTGGTTTACTAATAACAATTTCCTACTTTTGCACCCGAATGAACGTTCGATCGATTATATGCAGGAACCTATGGGATTAACAGATAAAAAAAGGGCCATATTCGAAGCCATGCTGGATCTGGTCGCTTCCTATGGTTTTCACGGTGCTTCCATGAGCTCGTTATCCAGAGAAGCAGGTGTGGCAGCCGGGACCATCTACCATTATTTTGCCAGCAAAGACCTGCTGATGAATGAGCTCTATACGTATTGTAAAGGGCAGGTAGAAGATTGGGTCCAGGCTGAATTGGATGAAGGTCAGCCCTATAAAGAAAGGTTTTATAAAAGATGGCTTAGCTTGTATGCTTTTTATACAGCTCATCCCAAGGTATTGGTGTTTTTTGAACAATACATCAATTCACCCTACAACCAGGAAAGAAGTCCTCACCATTTTAGAGGAGGTTTTTTTCATTTTCTTAAAGAGGGGATGGACGATGGCCATTTGAAAAAAGCAAAGCCGGAACTTTATGTGTCCTTGTATATGGGCAGCGTGATCCTGGCAGCTAAAATCAGGATTTTTGGATCCATTGAAATTGACGTTGAAGACAGGAACCTGCTCATTTCCAAACTTTGGACTGCACTTACCCGGGCCTGACCCATTACCCGCCCCAATTTAAAATTTAGTAAACATCCTATCATCATGAAAAATCCTATGATTGTATACCTTTTTGCGGTATTGGTGCTTTACCAGTCCTGTTCCGAGGGAAAGAGTGAAAATTCCGGTAAAACACCGCTTCCGTCCTTCCCGGTCTTTGAAGTACCCGTAAAATCGGTCACAGGTTACGAAAGCTACCCGGTCAGCATAGAGGGCATGGTGAGTAGTGCGGTAAGGGCTAAAGTATCAGGATACATCACCGAAGTATTGGTGGACGAGGGACAGGCGGTGAAGAAGGGTCAGCCGCTTTTTAAACTGGAAACTCAGTCCCTGGATGAGGATGCCGACGCTGCGAAGGCCAATGTGCAGGCGGCAAAAGTAGAAGTGGAAAAACTCAAACCTCTGGTAGAAAAAGGCATCATTGGGGGAGTTCAGCTTGAAACAGCCAGGGCCCGGCTGGCTCAGGCTGAGGCTGCCTATAAGAGCATTGCGGCCAGTATCAATTATGCCACGATAAAGAGTCCGGTGGAAGGATATGTAGGTGGCGTACCGTTTCGTCAGGGTGCATTGGTAAGCCCCTCGGATCCCCAACCGCTGACCACAGTTTCGCAGGTAGAAAATATGTTTGCTTTCTTTTCTATGAATGAAAAGGATTACCTGAATATGCTTCAGCGTACTCAGGGCCAATCGCTGGATGAAAAGCTAAACCATATGCCGCAGGTGGAACTTGAGTTGGTAAACGGGCAGATATATGCGCATAAAGGCGAAATCAAAACAGTAACCGGACAGGTAAACCCGTCTACGGGTACCGTTAATTTTCGGGCTACATTTCCCAATCCAGACAGACTGCTGGCCCATGGCAACAGTGGGATGATCCGGATACCGAAAGTGTATGAAGGATATCCGTTAATCACGGAAATATCAGCCACTGAGCAGCAGGGAAAAGCCTATGTGTACCGTGTTGGAGCGGATTCGCTCGTAAGCAGGGTGCCGGTAAAAGTGCAGGCAAGGGTAGATCAGTTGGTGGTAGTAGAAGAAGGTGTGCGTGAAGGGGACCAGATTGTGTATGAAGGCGCCGGAAAACTTCGTGATCAATCGAAAATCAGGCCTCAGATGGTGGATTTTGATAGTATTGCGCAAAAACTGAAAATCGCATTCAAGTAGATCGTTATGGTAAAGCAGTTTATTGATAAACCAGTCCTATCTACCGTGGTATCCATTTTGATCGTGATATTGGGTGTGCTGGGGCTATTTGCACTGCCGGTGAGTCAATATCCGGATATCGCCCCGCCTACGGTGAGTATCCGGACAAACTTTCCGGGAGCCAATGCAGAAACAGTGCTGGAAAGTGTCATCATCCCTATAGAGGAGCAGGTCAACGGCGTTGAGGATATGGATTATATCACCTCTACCGCCAGCAACGATGGTACTGCCAATATCCAGGTGTTTTTTAATCAGGGAGTGGATCCCGATATTGCAGCCGTGAATGTGCAAAACCGGGTAGCCAGAGCCAATCCCTTATTGCCCAGGGAGGTAGTTCAGGCCGGTGTCATCACCCAAAAGCAACAAACCAGTTCCCTGATGTTTTTTACCCTGGTCTCGGACAACCCGGAGTATGATGCCACTTTTATTCAGAATTACCTGAATATCAATGTTATTCCTGCACTCAAAAGAATTGAGGGAGTAGGCGATGTGACCGTTTTTGGGGCGAAGAATTATGCCATGCGTATCTGGCTGCAGCCGGAGAAACTGGCGGCCTATGACCTGATTCCGGCAGATGTAACTGCCGCCATCAATGAGCAAAGCCTCGAGGCTGCGGCGGGGTCGCTGGGACAAAACAATGCGGAATCCTTTGAATATGTCATCAAATACAGTGGACGATACAAAAACGAAACGCAATATGAAGACATCGTCATCAAGGCATTGGGAAACGGTCAGTTTCTTCGTTTGAGGGATGTGGCAAAAATTGAAATGGATGCAGAAGCCTATTCTGTCATGTCCTTTACCAATGGAAAACCGGGGGTAAGCATGGCAGTGTACCAGACTCCGGGCTCCAATGCCAGAGAAATCATCAACAACGTGAAGGCGTCTCTTAGCGAAATGGAAACCCGTTTTCCTTCCGGCCTATCCCTGTTTATCAATTTTGATACCAATGACTTTCTAAATGCCTCAATCGCCAAAGTGGTGGTCACCTTGATTGAGGCATTTTTGCTGGTTTTTCTGGTGGTATTTATTTTCCTCCAGGATTTTCGGTCCACCCTCATCCCAGCTATTTCTGTACCGGTATCTATTATAGGTACCTTCTTTTTTCTTAATCTATTTGGGTATTCTATCAATCTGCTAACCCTGTTTGCCCTGGTATTGGCGATAGGGATTGTTGTTGATGATGCGATTGTAGTCGTAGAGGCAGTGCATGCCAAAATGGAGGAAGGTGCCAGAAATGCCCGGCAGGCAACCCATAAGGCCATGGACGAGATCACGGGAGCAATAATCTCCATTACCCTGGTGATGGGTGCGGTTTTTATTCCGGTTACCTTTATCAGCGGACCTACCGGCGTATTTTACGAACAGTTTGGAGTGACGCTGATCGTGGCCATAGGAATCTCGGCCATTAATGCACTTACGCTGAGTCCCGCACTTTGTGCGATTTTCCTCAAGCCTCATCACCAGAATGAAGATAAGAAGGCGGGTTTTCTCAAACGGTTTTTCAACGGCTTTAACCTGGCATTTGAGCGTACTACCGCCAGGTATGTCCTTTCACTAAAATTCCTTTTCAGACACAAGTGGATTACCGGACTGATTGTCGTCGGTGCGATTGGAGCTACTGTGTGGGCGGCGCAAAATACACCCACAGGCTTTGTTCCGGATGAGGACCGGGGAATGATCTTTGCCAACATAGAGCTGCCGGAAGGTGCCTCTCTGGACCGGACCGTAGCGACTACGGATGAACTTATGAGTGGACTGGATCAGATATCAGGGGTAATGGGTGGTTCTATGGTCAATGGCTTTAGCCTGATCTCAGGAGCGGGAAGTAATTTTGGCCTGGGAATAATCAAGCTTGATCCCTGGGAGGAAAGGGAGGCAGACTCCCTGTCTTCGCAAGCCATTATAGCAAAAATGTTTGGTGTAGCCGCAAACATTCCAGGGGCAGAGATCCTGTTTTTTTCTCCGCCAAGTATTCCTGGTTTTGGCGTTTCTTCAGGGTTTGAGCTCAAATTTCTGGACCAGACCGGAGGAAGCTTTGAGGATTTGGACGAGCAGGCCCGGGCTTATATGAGCAGCTTAATGGAAAGGCCGGAAATCCAGTTTGCCCAAAGTGCATTCAGCACGAGCTACCCACAATACGAACTGACATTGAATATTCCAAAGATTAAAGAAGCAGGGATCAATGTCAGTCAGGTTATGGGCACATTGCAGGGGTATATTGGAAGCCAATACGCCGCTGATTTTTCCAGATTTGGCAAACAATACCGGGTATACATACAGGCCTTGCCGGAGGATAGGGCAGAGGAAAATGACCTGAACGCGCTGTTTGTGCGCAATGCCGAAGGGGAAATGGCGCCCATTACGGAGTTTATCGAGCTAAACAGAACCTACGGACCTCAGGCAGTTACCCGGTTTAACCTCTTTAACTCTGTTTCGATCAATGGTTCGGCAGCTCCCGGATACTCCTCCGGCGATGCCATCAAGGCCGTACGGGAGGTAAATGCAAGGGCTTTGCCAAACAATTATCTGGTGGATTATTCCGGACTGACCCGGGAAGAAATCGATGCCGGAAACCAGACCCTTTTGATCATAATGCTTAGTGTTCTTTTTGTTTACTTTATCCTGGCCGCGCAATACGAAAGTTATCTGATCCCATTTTCAGTTTTGTTTTCACTACCCATAGGGGTGATGGGTGCCTACCTTACCACCTATTTTGCTGGTCTGGAGGCCAATATCTATTTCCAGATTGCACTTGTAATGCTCCTGGGACTATTGGCAAAAAACGCCATTCTAATCGTGGAGTTTGCGATGCAGCGCAGAGCGGCAGGATATACCATCAAAGAGGCTGCCTTTGAAGGTGCAAGGGTAAGGTTGAGACCTATTCTGATGACTTCTTTTGCCTTTATCATCGGGCTTTTGCCTCTGGTTTTTGCCGGTGGCATTGGTGCTGCGGGAAACCGCTCTATAGGAACCGGAGCCGTTGGCGGCCTTCTCATCGGAACACTCATCGGCGTTTTTGTAATTCCCCTGCTTTATATTTTATTTCAATGGCTTCAGGAAAAAGTCTCCTCCAAAAAGGGCATTGAAGATACGGTAAATGCTTGATATTTATGTACAACAAAAATATTTACTATCTTCCTTTTCTATTGCTGATGTTGCCTTCTTGTTTCGTGGCAAAAGATTACCAACAGCCTGAGGAAATCGTCGATGAAGCCTATTTCAGGACAGATCAATTGGCAGCGGACAGCCTGAGTATGGCTGAGTATTCCTGGCGGGATATTTTTACCGATCCCCAATTGGTCAGCCATATTGAGACCGGCCTGGAAAATAATATTGATGTGAGAATCGCCCTGCAGCAGATTCTGGCTGCTCAGGCCTATTTTAAGCAGGGCAAACTGGGGCAGCTACCTTCGGTCACCGGGAATGCTCAGGTAACCCATCAGGAATTGTCCCGTAATTCGCAGTTCGGTTCCTTCTTTAATGGTGGCATCACCCAGTACGAGGTTTCTGCCGGTCTTTCCTGGGAGGCAGATATCTGGGGGAAAATTCGCAGCCAGAAACGGGCCTTTGAAGCCAGATACCTGCAATCTGTAGCTGCACATCAGGCGGTCAAAACCCGTTTGATCAACGATATTGCGGTTTTGTATTTTAGGCTTCAGGCACTTGATGAACAGCTTCAGGTGACCAATTCTACCATATCTAACCGCGAACAGGCCCTGGAAACGACAAAAGCGCTAAAGGTATCAGGCGCTGTGACCGAAGTGGGTGTGAAGCAGACCGAAGCTCAACTCCACACAGCCCGGGCTTTGAGCGTAGATATTACCAGAGACATTAAGCTTAGCGAAAATACACTTTCCTTGCTTTTAGGTCTTGATCCGGGGGATATTGACCGAAGCAAATGGACAGAACAGGGCTTCCAGGGGGAACGCATTTCTACCGGCTATCCGATACAATTATTACGCAACAGGCCTGATGTCCTGGCAGCAGAATGGAACCTGGTAAATGCGTTCGAATTGAGCAATGTGGCCAGAAGTAATCTTTACCCTTCTTTCAGCCTCTCAGCCACAGGAGGCCTGCAAAGTCTGGAATTGGACCAATTGTTTAGCTTGAATTCGGTGTTTGCGAATATAATTGCAGGTTTGAGCCAACCCATTTTTAACGGGCGTGCCTTGAAAACCCAATATGAGGTCGCCCTCAGCCAGGAAGAGCAGGCCTATCTGAATTTCCGACAAACCTTGTTAAATGCCGAAAAGGAGGTTTCGGATGCCATGTATTCCTATGAGGCATCCCGGAAAAAACAGGAGATCATCCAACAGGAGCTGGATGCCTATGTCCTGGCGATTGAATTTTCGGAGGAGCTCCTGGACAATGGTATCGGGAATTACCTGGAAGTGATCACTGCCCGAGAAAACGCATTAAATTCCGAAATTGGATTGATCAATGCCAAAAATGCACGTATGGAAGCCCTGGCAAATTTGTACAGGGCTTTGGGCGGAGGTTGGTTGTAAGCAAGGACCGGTGGCAGGATAATTTTTCCCCGCGCTCATTTGGAAAAGATTTCATCAGAAATCCGGAGAAAAGATTTTTTGCGATGTCGCTCCGCGACCCTTCATTGATACCTGATCCCTTTTTGAGCGTTTGTATAAAAGAAGGCATTGCGCGGCAAAAAATAATAAAAATCCGCTCCAGTGTGAAACGGATTTTTATCATTCCCCGGATGTAGAAGACGCAAGCCTATATTTTCCCTTTAGAATCTCTTCTGGCCGCTAAATTCCATTGCTTCCCCTTTGCCAAACCCGTAGCTGAGGCCCAGGGTGATGAAGCGGCCCCGCAACCTGTAATCATACTGAGAGAAATTATTTTGCACGGTTTCATTTTCAAAAATGCGGGAGGCAAATGCGTCCCGGACACTCAGATTCAAAATGGTCTTTCCCTTCATGATCTTCTTTCTTATGCCAATATCTGCAAGCGCATACCCGCTGATATTCCTTTGAAAGGTCTGGTAGGCAGATTGGTAATTGCCAATCAGTTCCAAAGTAAAATCAGCCGGCAGATTAAATTTGGAAGTAAGCCGTGCAGACCATTGGTCTGCAGTAAAATCAAATGGGCTGGCTTCGAAGGTACCTTCACGATTGAAATAGTTGTAATTGAAATCGGCGCTTAAAGACAGCCAGTCATTGGGCGTAATTTTACCGTTTAGCTCCAGTCCTGTGGCTTTATTGGTGCCAATATTCATGGGTTTTGTAATTCCTACATTGTCTTCAAAAATGGTGACATTTTCTACCGTCTGCGTGATGTAGCGGTGGTAGACCGAACTGCTCAATGAAATCAACTCCAGATCCAGAATTCCGGTAATTTCATAACTGTCGGTCAGCTCAGGAAGAAGTTCCGGGTTTCCGGTACGAATGCTGAAATTGTTTCGGATATTATAAAATGGATTCAGATCAAACAGCCTGGGTCTGGAAATTCTCCTGGAATAGCCACCCTGTATAGAGAAGTTGTTTGCCAGCTTGTATGAACTGTGCAGCGTAGGAAACAGGTTGGTGAAGTTTTGATTGTTTTCCACATCGCTCTGTTCCAGCAAGGTATTCAGGTCGGTATTCTCGACACGTAAGCCCAATTTGAGACCAAATTTCTCTCCTTCGTAGGCTCCTGTACTGTAGATACCCAGTACTTTTTGGGTATAAAGAAAGGTATTTGTCCTTTCGGGGATTTCCACCCAGATTCCATCGTCCAGTGTAGAAATAGAAAAATCGTTATTCACATCGGTGATCAGGTATTGTCCCCCTGACTCAAAGGTAATCTGTTCCGTAATTGGCTGCGTATAATCTGCTTTAAACGTGTATTCTGCCTGCCCAAAATCAGTATCGGTTTTTTGGCGGTCCTGCAGCGCTGTCTCTCCAAATTCAGCAATGTTGTTGAATGTGGACATCTGATCCTTGGCAAAAGAGCTTCCCAATGCACTGATCAGCAGGTAGTGATCGTCATTGTCAGAGAAGTCACTCTTGTATTGCAGTTCGTACTGCCACTTCGGGTTGGTGGCTTCAGTGGACTCATCTCTCACCCATCCTGCTATTGGTCCGGAAAATCTGTTTTCAGATATAAAATTTCCCGTTGAAAACTCAGTTTCCAATTCGTATGCAAAATTACCCGTCAGGGAAAGCACATTTCTGTCATTGATATGGTAATCAGTGCCCAGGATCAAATTGAAAAACGTTTCGTTTTTCTCTCCATCGCCTGTATTGCGTACATAGGATTGATCGCTCAGGTTGCTGTTGATGGTTTCAAAGGTCTCGGGAAAGGTACGGTGCCCTATCCCAAGTTGACTAAAAAGGTTAAATTTTTCAGTACGCTTATTCAGGCTGAATCCCAGGCTGTGGTTATTCGGAACACCTGTATTCAGGGTAACAGAACCGTTTACCCCCTTTTTCTCCTCTTTCTTGATGACTATATTGATAATGCCGGAAGTTCCTTCGGCATCGTATTTGGCAGAAGGATTGGTGATCACTTCGACCCGGTCTATCATATCCGCGGTAATCGTCCCCAATGCGTTGCCACCGTCGGCTGCCAATACCGAAGGTTTGCCATTGATTAGTATCTGCACTCCTCCAATACCGCGAAGCTGGATCTGACCTTCAATATTTACCGTAACTGAAGGGACATTGTTCAATACTTCCAGCGCGCTGGCCCCTGTACTGCTAAGGTCCTGACCTACATTAAAGACCCGCTTGTCCAATTTGAATTCTGTGGTCGATCGTTCTCCCCGGATGACTACCTCATCCATCAATTCACTGTCTTCGGGTAAAGGTATGGTACCCAGATTTACCTTTCTGCCGTCCCTTTCGAAATCGGATATGGTTTGCGTAATAAAACCGATAAAACTGATCTCAATGAAGAAATTATCTCTCTGGGTAGTCAGCAGGATTGCTCCTGATGCGTCCGTGGTGGTGCCTGCGATCATTTCTTTGCTTTCACCATCGAGCAATTTAACCGTGGCAAACTCTATGGGAGCACCGCTATTTGCATCCACCACTTTTCCTGTAATTTCAATGTTTTGTGCCTGCAGATATCCCAGACCCAATACCAGATTCAAAATGAAGGTTAACGTATTTTTCATATGTTTATTAATAATTTTAATATTTGTACGACATGTCACAGGTCCCGGGATATGGGCCATCTCCCTCATGTAAGCAGGCGGCCCCGCTCAAAATCTCCACAATTCTGTTGACCTGGCATTTGGCTCACTTTTTTGCATTTTCCGATGATACAAAACTGAGTAGAAAAAAATCTGAAAAAAAATACTTTCGGCAAACGACGTAAATTCTCAGACGAACGGCAATGGGGGTTGATCTGGTCGCTTAACCGGGTTTTCCTGCTGTTTGTCGAATTGGCTGGGCAAGGATCCGATTTAAATGTATTTTTACCCTATGGATCAGCAATTAATTGAGCAACATAAGGGCAAGGGAGAATTTATTTTTCAGGTTATTCTTCATACACTGGTATTTAGTTTTTATACTATTGACAGGCATCATCCGGATGTGATGTATACCTTTGAGACCTATCATTTTGTTTTCTTTATCAATTACGCCTGGGCGAATTTGCTGATAAGTTATGTGTGTCTACCCCACTTGTTTTACGCTAAAAAGTACGCCCTTTTTACTATGATGACAATCCTGGTGGTAGCCATGGTTATCCTGATAGAAGAGATGGTTCTCGAGCGATGGTTTTTCCCCGACTCCAGGGGTACCAATTTCCCCGGAGTTATATTTAGTCTGGGTCAGGTACTGCCGATTCTGGCTATTTTGTCCGGATTTAAATTTGCCTGGGATGCCTTGCTCAAACAGCGGCAATTGGACGAGTTAACCGCCATGGTAAAAGAAAGCGAGTTGGCATTTTTAAAATCCCAAATTAACCCACACTTTTTATTCAACAACCTGAACAATCTTTATGCTTATGCCGTAGAGGGCTCCCGGAAAACACCGGAGATAATACTGGAATTAAGCGGCGTTCTTCGGTACATGCTTTATGAATGCAAGGAAGCTTCTGTACCTCTGGCAAAGGAAATTGACCATCTTAGAAATTTCACTCAATTGTATACCCTGCAAATCGAAGACCGGGGGGAAGTGTTTTTTCACGCCGATATTGATGGAAATGATTTTCGGATTGCTCCACTCATTCTGAATGTGTTTGTTGAGAATGCTTTTAAACATAGCCAGTCGGGACAGGCGGACAAAATACAAATTGCCATACACCTGGGATTGAAGGAAAATGGCTGGCTACATTTTACCTGCGGCAATAATTACATTCCTGAAAATAACAACTCAGGCAGAGATAAAGGCATTGGTTTGGAAAATGTCTGCAAAAGGCTAGATTTGCTCTATCCAGGCAGTCATGAGTTACATATCGACCAAACGGACGACAAATATCAGGTATCGCTATCCATACAGCTCAGAAAGAAATGAAATGTATCATTGTAGAAGATCAGCCGCCTGCACAGCGCATTTTAAAAAAATACCTTGAAGACCTTGGTACCTGTACCCTGGCAGGTACCTTTAGCGATCCCATCAAGGCAATGGCTTTTCTGCAGCAGGAAAACGTAGATCTACTTTTTCTGGACATCAATCTTCCCAAAATTTCCGGAATTGAATTGTTAAAATCCCTCCCGTTCAAGCCTAAGGTTATTCTGACAACTGCCCATCCGGAATATGCGTTGGAAAGTTATGAACTGGATGTAGTCGATTACCTGCTGAAACCTTTTTCCTTTCAACGTTTTGTCAAAGCAATCGGAAAAATACCGACGCGACAAGATGCTCCTGAGTCCAGTCCATATGATTCCGGAAAGGAGTGTTTCATCAAGGTTGGCTATGACCACGTACGGATTGCTTTTACGGATATTCATTTTATAATGTCAGACGGCGATTACTCAGAAATATCCCTGGCAGAAAAAAAATACATCTCTTCCGAACCACTTAAAAATTGGTTGGGAATACTGGATGAACGGATTTTCATCCGGGTGCACAAATCGTTTATTGTGAATGTTACAGAGATCAGCAAGATCAGTGGCAACCAGATATTCATGCTGAATGGAAAGATGGTTCCCCTTGGCCGGGCTTACAAAGATACCTTTATGGATCGTTTTGTGCGTTGATTTTTTGACGTTGATACCACTATATATTGACCAGCAGTTTTAAGTCCAAATGTTCATCACTGCCTTCAGGAATATTCCTGGGTTTGATGAAGAAATGGGCCATCGAATGTTATGGCTGGATGGCAGCCAGGGTTTCAATTTTCCGGCGTACCTTCAGTCTAGTTGACCGAAATTCCATCAAATTTCTCCGTTTCGGTGCCGGTCAGCGATTTCCCCGGATAAATGATTAACATATTGTTTTCAGGGACCAGACTTTCCATTTTTTCCGGAATATTTTCCATCAGGGGAATGTACGAGGCAGTTCCTCTTCTTGCTGCCACCAACACGACCAACTCATCTGAATCCATATGTTGAAATTGTTGTTTAAAATGTTCCCAATCGCTCACTGGCTGATTGGTAAGTAGGGCATCCAAGGCGCTGGATCGAACCAGTAACTGCAAGGCTTTACACGTTGACCCCGTGCAATAAAAATGGATCACTGCACTCAGCTCTGTGGCAAGCCTGCCTAATTTAGCAAACCAGTCGGTAAAGCCTACTTCCTTTTCTGCCCATGCGGGTACAAAAACAGAAATGCGGTGGTGCAACATCAGCGGGCTCTCCAGGTGACAGATAAAAATAGTTCTGTCGGTATTGGCGACTATAGCATCCATTTTCTGTCCGAAAAGCCTTTGTATCAAACCGGACTTTCTGGGCCATCCCAAGACGATCGTGTCCGCCATAATCTCCCTCGATACCCTGGATATACCACTGGCCGGGTTTAGGTCCAGCGTGGTGATGATATTGACCGCTGTATCAAAGGCGGCAGCCTGGCTGACAAATTCTTCCAGCTTCTTTCGTGCTTTGATAAGATTAATTTCTGCTTCTTCGTTGTTTTCAACCACCGAAAGAATCGATATCGGTTCAATCGATTTTTTGTCTTTGATGAAGATGGTAAACTCCAGCAGTTTTTCAATATTTTCAATATTGGCAAATGGCAACAATATGGTTTCTGGCCTTTCGGGCTGATTTTCGGACAAAACAGAATTGGCATTCTCTTTTGCAATTACCAATTGCTTTGCTGCCCGCTCAGTGGCGAGAGAAGACACCAGACAGGTGATTAAGATTAGAACGACCGTTCCATTAAGTATATTTTCATCCAGGATCCCTGCCCGGTATCCAACCAAAATTACTGCCAGTGTAGCAGCTGTATGTCCGGCGCTTAAACCGAAGATGAGTTGCCGCTCTATAGCCGTATAGTTCAAAATCTGCTGCGTAAACCAGGCAGATAGCCACTTTCCGAAAAGCGCTACTCCGGAAAGTGTTCCGGCGATGAGCAGGGCCATCGGACCACTGAAGATGACTGTAATATCCACCAACATGCCCACGCTGATCAGAAAAAAGGGAATAAAAAGGGAGTTACCAATAAATTCTATCCGGTTCATCAGAGCAGAGGAGTGTGGGATCAGTTTGTTGAGGCCCAGCCCGGCCAGGAAGGCACCGATAATGGGTTCTAATCCCGCCAACTCAGCAAGAAATGCAGCCAGGAATACCATTGACAATACGAGGATATAGTGGGAGTGTTTTTCGCTTTCCAATTTTCTGAAAAACCATCTTGCAAATTTTGGTATCAGTACAAGAACAATGCTTGAAAAAATGACAATTGAAATACCCAATTTGAGCCAAAATCCGGCACCCAGACCAGCTTCGCTTTTTCCGATTACCACAGCGAGGATGATCAGGACTGCGGTGTCTGTCAGGATGGTACCGCCAACAGTTACCGCTACCGCTCGGTTTTTGGCTATTCCCAATGCACTCACGATAGGGTAGGCCACTAATGTGTGGGTGGAAAACATACTTGCAGTCAAAAAACTGGCGTTAGGATCGTATCCGAGTACGTAGTAGCACACCGGAAAACCAATACCGAGAGGAAGGAGGAACGTAAACAGGCCAAAAAGGAGACTACTGTTTCTGTGTGATTTAAACTCATTGAGATCCAATTCCAAACCGGCTACAAACATGATGTATAGCAGCCCAATAGTTGAAAGCAGCTCAATAGCCGAACTCTTTTCCAAAAAATTCAAGCCATAAGGTCCAACCAGTACCCCTGCAAGGATTAACCCAATAATTCCGGGGACGTTAAATTTGCGCAGAATTACCGGGGCAAGAAGAATTATAAGCAGGATAAGGGAAAAAACAAGTATAGGATTTGCCAGCGGCAATTCGAACTCATGTGCAAGTTGATTCCGGAAACTTTCCATTTGACGACAGCGTATGTGCCGTTAAAATATAGAAATATCAAGAAATATTTTACATGTATGCAGTTTATATTAAAAAATAAATTGCTGATTTTATTACGCAACTCTCATCTGGATCGACCGGCATGAAATCGTGAGCAATACTTGATCGTAGTTGATCCGGCGGCTATTTACCTTTTTCTATCTTTTCCTCCACCTCTGCATTTTTTTCGGCATCCGTGTTGTCAACTTCTTCGGGATCGGAGGAGTCGGGCTCGAATGTCAGTTCTATCCAGACCGGAAAGTGGTCTGAGCCGATCTCCCTGAGTTTTTGGAAAGATACCAGGCCAAAGTCATTCGAATAAAATACATGGTCTAATGGATACCGCATCAGCGGTATGAAGGCATTGTAGGTATTGTAAAACCCGCGGCCTTCACGCGGATCTACCAGTTGACTGTATTCCCGGAAAAGGTTGGACGTTTGCGACCATCCGACATCATTCAGATCACCCGCAACAATCACCGGTTTGGGATCCTTTTTGATTTTCTTTCCGATTAGCAACAACTCGGTATCCCGTTCGTAAGTATCCGATCCAGGCTTTGGGGGTTCGGGGTGGACGCCGTAAAAATCAAATTGGCCTCCGGAAGGCAATTCGATTTGTGTATAAAATGAGGGGATGGTATTTTTTACCAGGTAGTTGATTTGCGGATTTATTAATGGAAATTTCGATAGCAGGATCATACCATAGGTATTGGGCAAAGGCTTTTTTAGGGAATAAGGGTACCTCTCATCCAATTCGATCAGCGATTTCGTCCATATCAGGTCAGGCTCTGTTAACAAGACCAAATCCGGATCTTTCCGCCTGATCAATTCCAGCAGGCGGTCTCGCTCGGTATTAGCCATCCGCACGTTACTCATCAAAAGGGTAAATGCATCATTCACATCCTTGCTATTGGCATCTTTTGCGCTTACAGGCGATAGGGGTGTGAAGGGCGTGATCATGATGAGCTGATACACAAGTGCAACTATCAGCAGTACAAGAAAGGAAACCCGGTTTTTAGGTTTGTCTTTTAAAAAAAACAGGGCCAGTAAAAGCGCTATCAGGCCAAAAACGGAAATTTGGACCCGCGGAAAATCAAAGATCCTGATCCACCAGGTGCCCGTATCGATGATTGGCAAAGCCGTGATAACAATGGCAACCAGGCCCAGGATATATATAAAATACTTCATCTGTTGGTAATTGTGCTGGCAAACTGATTTTTTTCAATTGAAACCCTGACGATCCCTGACGATCATCATTTCCCTGATTTTGATGGCCAAAAGAGGATCATAGGAATCTTCCACGGAGGTCAGATCCGGGCCGTCATTACACCATAGTCGCAATTACCTTACCATTTTTGTGAATAGCTGGCGGCAGCTATACGAAAGTCGAAAGCGGATCCTTCACCGCAAAGGTTTGATAAAGATATTTTTGAATTCCACGCCCTGTCCTTCAGCCTGTAAGCCAATATATCCTTCATTTAGCAATTTTCCGTCTACTTTGATAGCAGGGTCGAATCCGTTGGCTACACCGCCGCCTATTTGGGGTTGGGTATATTCCAGAACCGTTTCACCATTTACCTTGTGAACTACCAGTGAATCTCCGTAGACGATCAATTCGGCATGTACCCATTCGTTCCAGGAAAAAGTAGGGGAGGTGGAATTGATACAATGCCTGGGATCCATCTCTCCCTCAAAATATACCTCTGTGCCCGGAGAGCACATGTTGCCCGTGGGCCGGGGATTGCCGTCTCCTGCATCGGCCAGCATCTGGTATTCGACGGAAATGGGCCAATCCTGCTCTTTCAATATGGTTTCCGGCGCCTGGGAATGAAACATGACGCCGCTATTTCTGTAGGTATATCCGGGAGCGTCTTCCATCCATTGATCGGTAAAGCGGTAGTCGAATTTGAGGTGAAAAGAGGAAAAGGATTTTTCATAAAAAAGATGCCCATAGCGCTGATCGAAAGTTTGGTATTCGTCATAATTGACCTGTATCAGGCCGTCCACTACCCTAAAGGTGTTGGCATAATTTTCACCCGTTTCATGATGGTGAAATTTAGCTATCCAGCCCGTTAAGTCTTTCCCGTTAAACAAGCTTTGCCACTCGGATTCCTGCGACGCTTTAGGTAGTAGTATTGAGGTGAAGGAATAAAAAACGGCTGGCAGTGCAAGGCAGCACAAAACCAGGAAAGCTCTGGTGTAAATGCGTTGGTTTGGTGGGTTTTTGAATTTCATGATCGGTTTATTTGAGTTTTAATGACCTGAAGTTGTCGAATCTGTTTTACCGGAATATTGCGGCCTGGCGGGCAGCTTGCTTTCTCCGGACCGGATTCCGCCCGGCAACGATTACTTCATCTGTTTATAATTGTCTTAAAGAGGCCCCATAGCTAGTTCGGATCCTAAATCGGAAGAATCTCTGCCTACCGGCAGAATAATCATCGTATTGTGTGACGGATACGTCATGCCTGCCTTTCCGGTATGCAGGCTCGGTTTCAACCGGAGAGCGGAGCCAATCAATTTTCGGCCGGATTTTTGGTTTTCGGCCTGATCGTCGAGTCCAAAATGCTGATGGCTCCGTTTTTCCGATCCAGCAGGGCCGTCGCTATGCCGACCTGTCCATCCTGTACCTTTTTTAGTAAATTGGGGTGTTCGTTTAGCATCAGATCTTTTGAGTAATTCAGATTAAATTTCGTGATTTTGTCAGTCCATGCATTCAGGTTGTCTTCCCGTATATCTGGTATGGCCAACAGCCCCGCTGCCATTGCAGGTCTGAGCAAATAGTGAATATCTGCACCTGAATTTTCCATTTGGCAGGCCAGGGCATTTCTGATAATCCTGTTTTTACTGTGCCCCAGCAAGAGTATCAATTTTGCCCCCTGAAAGCCGCATGCCAATGCAATCGTATGTACCAAATGCGGGTCAAGCAGGTTACCGGCAGCCTTAACAGGTATCAAATCTCCTATTCCAGTATTTAAAAGCATGTTGAGGGGCTCACGCATATCGATGCAATTGACTACCACGGCCATAGGGGCATCTCTGATAAAGTCCATGAGCTCCTTGTTTCTCAAGCGACGTGAAACCAGATTTCCATCGACATACTTCTGGTTTCCCTCCATCAGTGCCTCCAGAATTTCCTGCGGAGCGGAGGGCTTTGAGGCGACCATGTCGGGACCCGCCGCTGCGATGTTAATTTCGCTATTGGGCTTGTAGTTTTCCTTCAGTCCAATGATGCTCACCTCAATCTCGTTTTCCCGGGCAAAGGTATTTTGATAATCGTCCAGTATACCCAGCACATCCCTGTCTATAAAGGATGAGAAAGTAGCATCGATGACTACCCTGGACTGCTTCGGCATGTTCCAGAGCTTCCGCTTTATCGCAGGCTTATTCAGAAAGGATACTTCATTGGAAAGCTCCAGCCGTATGGATTTCCGCTTGCCGGATTTGTGGATTTCCTCATAGAAAAAGGGATTGTAATAATTGCCCCGCAATAGGAAAAAAATGCTGACTGTGGTTCCTATCAATACTCCCAGAAGTACGTCGGTATACAATATGGCACCAGTAGTGACCACGAAGGGAAGAAATTGTGACCATCCCTTGCCAAACATGCTCCTGAAAATGCTTACCGAAGCAAGTTTGTAACCTACTACCAATAAAATAGCGGCCAGTGAGGCGAGGGGAATCAGGTTGATGACATTGCTGAGAAAAAACACACTTGCCACCAGCAATACCCCATGTATGATTGTAGACAGCTTTGTTTCTGCACCCGCAGCTATGTTGACCGAGCTCCTGACGATGACAGAAGTAATGGGAATACCGCCCAGTAATCCTGCCAGGGTATTGCCAATCCCCTGAGCGACCAATTCCTGGTTGGGAGGACTTCTTCTCTTGTGGGGGTCAAGGTTGTCCGCTGCTTCTATTGCCAGTAAGGAAGCAATAGAGGCAATTACCGCAATGGTGAAGGCATAGGTCCAGACCTGAAAGTGAAAGAAATAATTGAAATCAGGAAAGGTAATGACAGATGACCATCCTTCTACCCTGGGAATATTTACCAATTGATCCGCTTTGAGTTGCAGGGAAGGAAGGGTAAATTGAAAAATCATATTTACAAGTACCCCCAATATGACTACCACTAGAAATGGTGGTACCAGCTTATTTTCTTCAAAAAGGTCTTGTCCCAGAAAATCAGGATGGCCAGGGAAAGTACCGAAAGCAATATAGCTCCCGGACTAAAGGACCCGAGTAAAATATCAATATCAGGAGGATTCAACGACAAATAGGAGTAATAATCCACTTCTCCAACACCCTTTTTGACACCAAGCGCATAGGGGATCTGGGAGGTAATGAGAATCAGTCCGATAGCGGCCAGCAAACCCTTTATGATATTGGTTGGCATGTAGTCTGCTATCAGACCGGCCCGCAAGATACCCAGTCCGAATTGCAGGATTCCACCTAAAAATAAAGCCAATAGAAAAATTTCAAAATGCTCCAGTTTGTCGATCGCTATGAGTACTACAGCCGAAAGGCTGGCTGCCGGCCCGCTGACACTCACATCTGATTTGCTGACTGGACCTATGACGATGCCCCCGATGATCCCGGAAATCAGCCCTGAAATCAATGGAGCACCACTGGCAAGAGCAATGCCCAGGCATAAGGGCAGGGCAACGAGAAATACAACGATTCCGGCAGGTATATCTTTGGCCGGACTGCTGAAGATAGAGCGGCTGATGGTTTTAATTTGTGCTTTCCCGAAAAGGTCCTGAATTGGCTGATTTTTGCTCAAGACAATTTTTTTTTGTTGTCGTTGTTTTCCTGACAAACATAATCTTTATTTTCTTAATTTGCGTCACGGTATTCCATTTAGCTGACTTGTGGGCCCAGGTGGATTCTTCCCAGTGTGCCGCTCGCTAAACCGGCCGATTTTACAATTCGCTGATCGCGCATCTCTGCAACTGCCTGTAAGACCGTAACTAATGTATAATTCTATCTTCAATCAAATCCCATATTAGCTTTGCTATCCGTAAAAATACCTGCCTTTTTGTTACTCCTTTTCCTGGCCCTATTCTATTCAGGCGGTTTTTCTGAAGCGTATTGCCAAAATGAAACCTTCCGTTTCGGAGATCCACTGCCCGATGCTCCGGAACTTGCCCATCCGGGTAGTTTTCAGGTGGGGATGCAAACGCTTGACCTTGTCCACAAAAAGCAACCCGATATTCAAAATTTTGAGGAAGGCCGTAAGCCAGAATACGACCGGAAACTGAGCCTCGCGATATGGTATCCGGCCCTGCAGGAAGCAGGTGGTCAGCCGGTTCAATACACAGACTATTTTGGCTCCCCGAATGATGAGAAACGTCCTTTAACTCCCTTCAATTTTCCGGGGAGGGCTGTGGCCGATGCTGATCCGCTGCATGAGGAGGGGCCCTTCCCTTTGGTTATTGTCTCACATGGTTACCTGGGTTCCAGGTATCTGATGACCTATCTCACAGAAAATCTGGCATCAAAAGGCTATGTGGTAGTGGCCATTCACCATACCGAATCCACCCATGAAAATCCTGGAAAATTTGCCAGTACCTTGTACCACCGGGCCCTGGATCAACTCTTTGTGCTGGAAGAAATGGACAGGCTGGGCAACAGAGATACCGGTAGTTTTTTGTCAGGTATGGTAGACGCTGAGCATACCGCTTTGGTCGGTTATTCTATGGGAGGATATGGGGTTTTGAATGCCGCTGGTGCCGGGTATGCCCCTGGTTTTGTCAGCGCCTTTGCCCAAATGACCAGTGGGAGCCAAAAACTGGCTGAGCGGAGTATGAGCGATACTTCCTATCAGAGCACTGTTGATCCCAGAGTTAAGGCCATAGTCGCCATTGCGCCCTGGGGAATGGCCCGGGGAGCCTGGGACGCCCCCGGTCTGCAAAACCTGAAAATACCCACCTTATTCATTGCGGGGGATCAGGATGATATTTCTGGTTATGAAAATGGGGTGAAAGCCATTTTTGATGGGGCTATCAATACAGAAAGGTACATGCTTACTTATCTGAATGCCAGACATAATGTCGCACCTAATCCTCCATTGTCTCCGGATCTTAACAAGGACGATTACATGCATTATGCAGAGCCTGTCTGGGATGAGCGCAAGATCAATAACATCAACCAACACTTCCTTACGGCTTTTCTGAACCTCCACCTAAAAGGTATGGCAGAACAATCCAGATTTCTGGACTTACCGCAAAATTCCCTGGATGAAACCTGGGAGGGATTCCTTCCCAGAACTTCCATCGGTTTGGAATGGAGGCAGGAAAAACCCGGAATATAGGATTGGAATCATCGTATTTCAGCACCAGGCAATTGGGTATTCCAATTCATTGCTGTATCTAATCTGTTTAGGGAAGCTAAAGTAGATTTTGAATCCAACTTATAACCTGCTTTGCGCACTTCCCTGATCGGTCACCTTAAGCCGTAGTGCTGAAGGATTGAATGCTGCTAAATCAATGCTTACCTGAATGAGGTGCTTTCCTTTGGAAAGCTGCAATAGCGCTGTATTGGCCTGAATGCTGGCCATTTGATCAGCAGACCAAACCGATAAGCCTTTTGTTTCATTGAATTCCAATGCTACCTTTCCTTCACTTAATAGTTCCAATTCAAACTGAAGCACCGCCATTTCCTTGCCGGATCTATTTTTAAGTACAGGCAATTCTGCAACCGGCAGGCTTCCGGATACCATACTATATAACTGAATACTTTTCCCTTCCGATAATTGTCCGGAATCATCCAAGTCTGTATCGATTGCAGAAAATGCTTCCCAGCGCCTCACATAATTTGCGGTAGGTACCCTGAAATTTCCTGAGGTACCTAGCTTCGATAAATATCCTACGAGATCGATAAACTCCTGCCTTTCCAAACCCGCAGTTAATCTGGGAGGCATAAGAGAACCTGAAACATTTTCTCTTGCAGCCACCTGACTTTTGGGAATAGTAATTTCATTTCCAGCCATATCGCGCATGATCAGTTCGTTTGCCCCGTCACTGACCAGGTAGCCCATCATCAGGCTGCCATCAGCCTTGGTTACTTTCTGAAGCTCGTAGCCTTCCTTTACGGAGGCGGCAGGATCGATAAGTGACTCAATGATATTGTCTATGGGAAGGCTGGTACCCAGAGCACTCAGATCGGGGCCAAGCTTACCGCCTGCGCCTCCCAGCGCATGACAATTTTGACACATCAATGATTGCTTCCGGTATATACTTTCCCCCATGACGGGGTTTGCCTTGGTTTTTACCTCTTGCGCCAGCACATAAACCTGCTGCTGCGTCAATTGCTGGGGCATGCGCTCAGGAGGCAATACGCCGCCTGATGCTTCGAGCGCGTTGCGCAGATTCTGAGAAAGCGTATTGTTGCGGCGGTGCCAGGGTAGGTACTGCTGCATGGCTTTCCTTCCGGTCTTGGCTATGTCTTCAGGGATCTTTTCCTCCATAAGCGCCTGATACAATACCTGAGTCCCGGTCTCGGAACTTAAAAATCCACCAAAAAGGCTCGAAATCTCAGTTTCCGGCAAATCGCTGGTTTTCCAAAGGTCAGTTGTAATCGAAATCGCTGCTTCCGGCCTGCTTTTTGCCAATTGTGACAGGGCAATTACCTGCCGCGATCTGTCCGCGTTATCCTTGCTCAATTCTACCAAAATCGATTTTGCCCGTTCACTGTCCATTGCTGCCAGTGCCCGGATCGCAGCTATCCTGAGGTCTCCGCTGTCCTCCAGTGCATACCGCACCATGGGATCCAGTTGGGTTTCAAGATTCCATAGTCCTGCCAGGTTTAGTGCACTTTTGACGACGGCTGGATTACTATCCCGATACAGCTGGCCGATCCGGTCCATACTGTTGATGGGCTGGATTCCTGCCTGCATTTTTATCTGAATCAATGCGTCGAGGAGAACAGTCCGGTATTCTGGGTCCGCCAATGCTTTTTGATACAATTGATCAGCAATATGCGCATCAGCATTTGCTGCCATCGCGTCCACTGCTTTGGGAACATAGCTTTCCGGGATTTTGTCCGTCATTAAAAAATCTAACAGTATTCCGGTGCTTTTTCGCTCGTTGAGTGCCATTAGTGCAAACACGGTCTTTTCGTCATTACCCAGATAGCTCTGGTCTGCCAATACCTCCGGTAGCCAGAGATCTTTCAGCTTTCTGATTGCCTGCCATAAGGCAAAGTCAAGAAACTCGTTCATCGGCTGATCCAGTGCCTGCAAGACAAGGGCTGCTGACCCGGGTGCCGGATGATTTCCAAGAGCTACAATCGATTCCAATCGCACAAATGGATCTGCATCTCTCACGGCTTTTTTCAGAAGCATGTGGCCATCAGGAAGCAGTCCATACCAATTGCTCAATACCCTGACTGCTGCCGCCCTGGCGCCTGCATGTGTTGCCGCTAACAATTCCTCTAACAACTGCGGATTGACTTCACCTATTGCCTGATAGGTCCACAGGGCTTCGAGCAGGTGTTGTTCGTAATCGGGATCTTCTTTTTCAAGATCCTGAACAAATGTTTCCAAAGCCGCCACTACAGAATTTTTATTCTTTTCTTTCAGTAGTAACCGGGCTTGAATCCGGGTATGATTGTCAGGGGCCTTCAATGCAGACAGCAATTGGCTGATATCCCTACCGGTCAGTTTTTGAATTTTACTGAGCGGCCGGTCTGTCTGCGTAAGTCTCCATATCCTGCCATGCTGCTGGTCCCTTCTGGGATCGTGGAAGTCTACCTCACCGTGTTGGATGATGGGATTGTACCAATCTGCAATGTAAATAGCCCCATCAGGGCCCACCAGAATATCTACCGGACGGAAACCAATATGATCCGTCCACAGGAGGTCATCGGCCTGGGCAGAAACCATACCGTTGGCAGTTTCCTGAACCACAAAGCGGTTGACACGGTTGGCCCTGAAGTCATTGGTAATCAGGCTTCCCTGCCAGCTTTCGGGGAGGTGATTACCAGATACGATATCCAAGCCACTATGTTTGGGTTGACCAGGGTTTAAACCTCTTAAAACACGTTCAGCACCAGGAGCGGTCACAAAGGTTGCTCCCGGGAAGGCATAATTGATGCCTTCGGTGCCGGCACCGTCTGTTAAAAATGCCTTGCCCCACTTGTCAAATTGCAGGCCCCATGGATTGATCAGACCCCTGGCAAAAACTTCCAGCTTTTTAGTTTGAGGGTCATATTGCCATACTCCGCCTCCTTCGAGCCGGCGAATGCCCCAGGGAGTTTCTACGTGGCTGTAGATATAGATGGATTGATTGAAATACATCAAACCGTCCGGACCCCAGCGGAATGTATGGATCAGGTGGTGGGTGTCTCCGGTTCCAAATCCGGTAAGAATTTTTTCTTCAACATCTGCCTTTCCATCTTCGTTGGTATCTTTTAAATGTAAAATTTCAGTAGAATTGGCAACATATACCCCTCCATCTCCGGGGAGTATTCCGGTAGGAGTGATCAGGCCCTCAGCAAAAACCGTGGATTTATCCGATTTACCATCCCCATTGGTATCTTCCAATACCATAATTTTGTCATTAGCCGTTTCTCCCGGACGGAGGTGAGGGTAGGCGGTACTGCTGACCACCCATAATCTGCCTTCAGCATCCCAGTTCATCTGTATGGGTTTGACCACTTCTGGATCGGATGCAAAAAGATTGACTTCAAACCCCTCTGCCACCTGAAACATGTCCTTTTGAATTTGGGGATCGGGTGATGGAATGTCCCGCAAGGCATTCTGGGCCAGTGTCCTGGTGCTGCTGACTTGCAACAAGAGGATAAGAACACCTAAAGGGAGAAGATTTTTTCCTCCTATACAAATGTTCGACAAATGTGTGAAAATAGAAACTACCAGGCGGTTACTTTTCATATTGGATAAGCTTCAATTCGTATGTAATTTTCCTTTTTTCTTCGTTGGGCCATTGCTTCAAATTATGGGAGTCATTTCCCGTACTGCTCCGGAGAATGAATACCATTTCGATCGTATCTATCTCCTTCGAAGGCTGAGGCTTATGGCAGCGGTAGCAGGGTAAAACGTTGCTCTCCGGGGTCTTTGCCGCGGTTAATTTTACCATCCAGCCAGAATATCAGCGCGTCGAGAGATTGCAATCCCGCTTTGTGCCTGCCTTGTTCGTAGGAGCGGAAACCCAATATATAAGTTCTGTTTTGTGGCCGGTATTGCTGAAAATAAATCTGATCTTTCTCACGGATCAGATCCAGCAATTGTTTGCCAGTCTGTGAAAAGTCCAGGTTAAGCCCTTCTTCCCAGGTACTTTGATCGGCAACCGCCAGCAGCTTTCCATCAAGAAATAGTTGATAATAGCCTTTTTTCAAACCCTGAATACTGATTTTCGGGCCTTTGAAATGTTCCGGAAAGGTAAGTTCCGGCAGGCGGTTTCCATTTATAGTAAATTCCAGCCTTCCTGACTTAAAATCGCCATCCAATACCTTAGTTTCATTATCGCTTGTTAATGATTTTTGTCGGATATTGATAAGGATATCGGTGGACTGAGGTTTCAAGCCCATTTTTTCTCCCAGTGTGCGGGCCAACATCAGGTAGCCTTTTTGGTTCAGGTGGATACCATTTGGCTCCCACAAATCTGCTTGTTTTGCAATTTCAAAGCGCTCAAAAATATCCAGATATAATAGCCCTCTTTCTCCTGCGATTCGGGCCATGCGCTGGTTGTAGGACCTGAGATCCTTGGCATACCCATCGGCTGATTTTGCTTCATTATGCAGGAATTGGGGAATGGAAGACACCAAGACAGCTTTGGTATTTATTGCTTCCAGGGAATCCAGCAAACGAGTTAATCCCTTTTCAAAATCGCCTAGTTTTTCCGGACCACTTTGTGCTTCTATGGATCCGTAAGCGAGAATTGCCCAATCGGCCTGGCTTGATTTGATCTGATTTATCAATAAGTCAAAAGCTGAGGGAGGGTTGGTATAATAACTCCTGGCATCACCAAAGACCGTATCTCCGGACCAGCCCAGGTTCCTGAAGGAGAGGTGCTTTTCCGGATGACGGCTGGTAATAAGGTACTCCAAAAACCCATAATGTTGCTCGTTCTCCATCAGCGCATTACCCAGATAAATAATCCGGTCCCCATCTTTGGGTTCGAAAGTTGGTTGGGAAAATCCGGAGGAATGGTGAAATATGAGCAGGAACAGAAAAATTGAGATTCGGTACATGGGTTTATATAAGGTCTTGGTCTGAAGCCATTGAATATGGCGCACAATATAAAAAGGAAGCTTCGTTTTTAATTGTAAATTATCAATATTTCCACTACTGGCAGGTTTTTCGGACCAATGGACAGCACATGAAAAACTTAAGTAAATTCATTTACTGCGTTTAGAATGATGATTCACCGGTACAATTCAAGCTGAGTCAAATTTTGTTAAGCTCTCCTCTGATAAACACTCTTCCCTCCACCGAAATAATTGGTATAAATATGCTGGTAGACGCTGACAGTTTTCAGGCTGACCTCTTCATCGGAATAAACTTCTTGTGGTAGCCAAAGCAGATTGTCATAGATCATCCCCTTCACCTGGGCGGTGATCTGCCTACTTTCCCGCCAACGATCGATTTTTAGTTTTTCCGCTTTCAATTTGTCGAGTGTTTGTTGGGCGATTTTTTTGACGGCTTTCTTTTCTGTTGGTCCGAGTTCTTTTCCTTCCCGGAGGAGGTCGAAAACGGCCAATGTTTCCTGGTCTTCCAGGTTTTCCCGTACAGCTCTTTGCTCTTCTTCTGAAAGCGAAGCCAAAAAGTCCGAAAGCTTGTTAAAGGCTCTCACCGTATTTTCCATTGATTTACCATTATTGTATTCGCCAATGATCTCTTTGTAACGTTCGTAAAACTCCAGCCGCAATGGATTCTCCTTTAACATTTGCTCCAGCTTTCTTTCTATCGCCTGCTGCAGGTCATAGGCAATGGTGTTCTTCCGAGGGGCTTTTTGAAATGCTGCTTTCAGCTTGTCGAAATCCAACTTACTTAGATCTACATATACTTCTTCTCTGGGATCGGCAACCTGATCCTCCAATAAAACACTTCCACTCACCACTTCCTGCAGTTGCATCATAATTTCAATGACATCGGCGCTTTTTGTCTTTTGGTTTAAAAGACCATAAATGGCTGCTATTGCGTTGTATTTTTTAACATAGGGTTTGACCTGCTCTTCCGGATAAAGGGCTTTAAATTTTCGAAAGACATTCCTGGCCATCATCTCAAAGGTGGTCCGGGTAGTCTCATTCAGGTTTACACAATCTCCTGCTTCTCTGATCTTTCCCAGTTTTTGCATGGGTTGGGCATTGATCAGGTCCGAAAGCTGAAAATTGAGGGAGCGAAGATAATCTTCCACTTTCCTGATGGCTTCTTTTAATTCTATTTCCAGACTTGCTAATTCCTCTACGGGTTTGCCGGAACCATGACCGCCTATTCCACCTGTACCGCTTCCTTTACCTCCTTCTCCATACACAGAATAGGCCTTTTCCAGCTGCTCATAGACGTTGCCATAATCCACAATCAAGCCATTTTCCTTCATGTCATCATAGACCCGGTTGGCCCTGGCGATGGTTTGCATCAGCGTATGCCCTTTGATGGGTTTGTCCAGATAGACGGTAGAAACACACTGGGCATCAAATCCGGTAATCCACATGGCACAGACGATGGCTAATCGAAAGGGGTTTTCGGGGTCTTTGAATTCTTTTTCCAGATTTCTCTCTACCATTTTCCGTCTGTGGAATTCGATGTCCAGGTCCATTTTGCGGAATTTATCCACTTCATTTTGCTCGCTGCTGACGACCACGCATACCTCCGTGGATTGTACCTTTTCATACTTTCTATGGAGTTCTTGCGCTTCCTGAGGGTCATTGGAGGACTCGATTTGCGCTTGTAGTTCAGCCAGGTATTCCGGCCAGTATTTCATCACCAGCTGGTGCATCCTAACAGCCGTAGGTTTGTCCAGGGCCACAAACATCGCTTTACCCTGATAGCCTCTCTCGTTGAAGTGCCAGACCAGATCTTTGGCAATGGCGTCCAATCTGGGCTCAGCAGTCAGGATCGGGTAGTTTTTCTGGAACAGGTAAGTGAGCTTTCTTTTCTGATCATCCTCAAGGCGCTCGTCTTCCAGGATTTCAGCCATCTGCTCATCCAGCTTGGGATTTTCGATATTCAATTTTTCTCCACGGTTGATGTATTTCAGTGGGAGCGTGGCTTCATCGTCTATGGCCCGTTTGAAGTCATACACGGAGACATATTCACCAAAAATATTTTTCGTCAACTCTTCCTCATCCTTGATGATGGGCGTCCCGGTAAATCCGAGAAAGGAGGCATTGGGTAGGCCATGGAAACGCATGTTTCGGGCATAGGTGCCACCTTGTGTTCGGTGCGCTTCGTCCGAAATCACGATGATATTCTTCCTTTCGGTGATCAATGGATAGGCGCTCTCTTTCTCCGGGTCGATCGAAAACTTATGGATCAGACTGAATACATACTTGTGGTTTTGCGCCAGGAGCTCTCTCAAATGTTCCCGGCCAGTCATACCTGATTTGTTTCCGGCAACAATGGACTTATCATGGACTACCCCAACCCCTGAGAAAGTATCGTACAATTGATTCTCCAATTCCTGCCTGTCTACGGCAATCAGAAAGGTGTAGGAGCCTCCCAGCTTTCTATGGATCTTCTCGCAAAGAAATACCATGGAGTAGGATTTGCCACTGCCCTGGGTATGCCAAAACACACCCAATTTACCATTCAGTTGCTCGATGTTGTGTACATTGGCTATGACTTTGTTCACCCCAATGTACTGGTGGTTTTTGGCCATGAGCTTCATTACATCCCCTCTTGATTCATCAAAAAGCAAGAAGTTTTCAAAGATGTCCATGAGGCGATGAGGACCGCAGGTTCCTCGAAGCATGCTGTCCAGGCTAACCAGCCCTTCTTCGTTTTCTTCGATCCTTTTCCAGTCCAGGAAGTACTTATACGGGCTTGTGAGGGTGCCTACCTTGGCATCGGTGCCATTACTGAGAATGATAAAGGCGTTGCAGTCAAAAACGTGCGGTATGGTATCCTTGTAGTCCTTCAGGTTATCATTGTAGGCGTTTTGCAGGTCATGCAGGTGGGCTTTGAGCTCCATAAATACCAATGGGATCCCATTGACAAAGCAGATGACATCCGGTCGTCTCAGGTACAGCTCTCCAAGTACCTCAAACTGACGTACCGCCAGGAACTGATTGGATGAGTAATCGGTAAAATCGAAAACCTTGAGTTTCTTTTTGATTAATTCTCCCTTGTCATTGGTATAGCTGACAGGGACGCCATTTTTCAGCAGTTCATATTTTTCTTTGTTTACCTTTCCGGCTGACTGGTCAGCTACTTTCTGGGCGATTTGCTCGATGGCTTGTTCGTAGGCCAGAGGAGGTAAGCTCGGGTTCAATTTAATCAAGGCCTGCTTGAGGTATCGGGTCAGGATTACTTCTGACTTGTTATCTCTGCCCAAAAGCCCCTCTTCGCCGAATTTCTCCTTCTTCCAGGCAGTGACTACCTGCCAACCCAGCTCTTCCAGCACCTGTTGGGTGGCTTCTTCGATCAATCCGTCTTCTGAGTATTCGTAGCTCATTTGAAAAAAATTAATTTGCCCATAAATGAATCATTTTACCAATATTCGACTGCCAATCTTTTACTGTAGTTTCGAATTGGCTAAATAAAAGCCCGCAGTCCATCCTCGATTCTGATACTTTAGGGTCTATCTGAACAAATGAACCATGGATATGTGGATGGCCACCAGGATACAAAAGGGCGACCTTCCTTGCACTAAAATAATGATGATACGCATACATCTGCCGTAAATCATCCATTGAAGGTTCGTTGGAAATCAGCTTCCACTTGGTATCGATGACGTATTTTTCTTTTCCTTTTTCAATCGTGATGTCCGGCCTAATGCTTCGCTTGCTTCCGCCCTTAGGCTGCCAAAAAGATTTGCTTTCCTGACCCCTTGTGATGAGGTTATGATCTTTTTTCAGGCTGGCTAAAACGAATTGCTCCCACAAGGCATTCATATCAAACATCAATGCAAGCACATCATTGCGTCCGCTACTCAAATCAGGATGGAAGTGGAGGAGGATAAGCCGTGCAATTTCAATGGCTTTATGATAATCTTGCGTTTTCCTGTTCAGGACTAACTTATCAAAATCCACCTGGGTTACCTTTCGATCCGGCATTTCGGGAAAGCTTAATGTCAAGGCGTTGATTCGCCCGGTAAGTGCCGAATTGGTGTTGATTCGCTTGAGCAAAAGCAGGGTGCGATATAGAATGATATGGAGTATATGCGCTACATCGTAGGTGCTGTGCCGGGTGTAAAATCGTTCTTTATGGATAGCGTTTTTACTGATATGCTGACTAAAACGGATGCTGCCTTTCAGTGCAGTCAAATTACCTTCTGTTTGCCGGTACTTTTTTACCAGCCCTCTATGGAGAAGGGCCTCTACTTCAGAAACAAATATTTCGAAGTATAAATCCAGTACGGTGTTGTTTTTAATTTTAAGCTGAGAACTGCTTGGAGCCTTTACTTCAAAGCCATGGACAGCCCGAAGCATATCTACCAGAATGGTATTCCACCTGGTTTTTTCATCGGTGGTATCTTGCTGGTATTTATCTGCTTTAGGAAGCACACTGATCAAGAGTTTACCTACCTGCAGGGCTCCCACATATTCATTAAAGCGAATTCCATTTCGAATCAGCGAAAAATAGGGAGAGCCTTTATCAAAGAATTTGATCAGACTGTCGAGCTTATCCTTTTCGAACACAACCCCATCTTCAAATTTCTGATTCAGAAAAATGGATTGGTGTTCAAAAACCTGAATATGTTCCCTATTGTCCGCCAATTTCTTATTCAGTTGGTAGATTCATGAGCTGTTTGATAGCCTTTTCAAAGGTCATGCTTGGCTGCTTATAGTGGTGTCCAGGCCGACCTTCTCTATAGTCGATAATTTGATAGATGTCTCTTTCACCGTCAACCTCTGAATTAAAGCCTGATGCAAACTCGGTTTGCTTAAAATCATCTTGTTTTAGGACGAAGCCGTTTCCAAGCACAGCACCGATTTTAGCATAATCCCCATAGAAGTATTCCTGCAATAGCGGTAGGAGGTTTTGGTAAAAAGATTGGATCAGCTTGGCTTCAGGCTCTTCATCTTTCCCAAGAAGAAAAAACGAATGTCCGATCAAATGATCTCTATCCAATAGTTTTTCGATTCTCCGATTGATGGTTTTTAGTATGTCTGATCCTTTCACTCCGGCATATTCGTAGTTAAGTTCGTCCAGTTCATAAATGGGCGGCATCTCAGTAAAGCTAAATCGACGCCGTAGGGCGGTATCCAAAGCCTCCACACTTCGATCTGCCGTATTCATGGTGCCGATGATGTAGAGATTGGCAGGAACTCCAAATTTTTCTTTGCTATATGGGAGGGTCACTTTCAGTTCCTCGTCTTTGCCTAATCGCTTATCCTTTTCAATTAAGGTAATCAGCTCCCCGAAAATCTGGGATACATTGCCCCGGTTAATCTCATCAATGATTAGGACATAATTCTGCTTCTTAGTTAAAAGCTTCTTATTAGTAGTTAAGTAGTTATAGAAGGACTTATAAACTGCAAAATAGGTGGTTGCTCTCCCCCCTCCGACAAAAGATCTTATTTCTTGCCTGGCATTTAACGAGCTTCCATCAATCTGGTTATTAAATAATTTTTGGATTATGTTTTTGGACACAAAAAAGACCTTCTTACCTTCTGGAGCTTCCGAGTCGTAAGACTTCTTAAATCGAACACCCAGTCTTTCTTCCTTAGATTCGGATGGTTCCAGTTTTAACTCACTTGTTACAGAAGTAAATTCAACTTCTCTTTGACTTATCAGATACTTGTAAAATTCTCCCCACAATTCATCAAATGAATCCTGGCTAGCCAAATCGATTTTTGCTCTTTCTGCTAATTGTTTAAAAATTCCAGGTTTAATTACATACTCTATTTCAGTTCCGTTTTCTTCATCTATATCCCCATCATCCAAGTTTGGTTTGATCCCTTCAATGAAGTCTTCATAACTCATACTCTGATGGAAAGTGGTAAAAACAATTTGCCCTGTTTGTAAGCATTTGTCAAACTCTTTTTTGAGTTCTGATCTAGTTAATCCATCAATCTTTACTCCGACGATTCGAAGTGCTTCATTGATCGTATTGTAAGTCTTTCCAGTACCAGGAGGACCGAAAAGTATTTGGTTTGAGGGATGTGAAAAGTAGATTTCATTATTTCTGGTGTTTGTAGCATTTTTTTCGTTTTCACCACGTAGTCTTTCGGTTACATTATTGAAAAAAGTTTCATCTTTAAGCTTTTTGATTGTGTCCATATTAACTGAGTTTACAGTATTTTGAGCTAATCCTTTTACTTGAATACCCTCTTTTTTTAAATCCATCCATTTGTGTATGGAGAGTCTTTGGCCCCACTCACCTTCAAATCCGTTGTTAGCCATTAAATTTTCGAAATAGCATTCAGCATCGGAGTAAATGATAAAATCCTCTTTTTTATTTGTTGTATTTTTATTTATCTGATCATTCAAATTTAATTCTGTTGCATTAGGGTAGGTTTTCGTACGGTTAAAAGTACCGTGTGCATAGAACTTATTACTGTTATATAGCAAGACCTTGTCTCCTTCCTTTATTTTGCTGGCTGATTTTAATTGTTTTGTGACACTATTGGTTTTTTGAGACCCGTATTGGAATTGCATGATGAAGACATTGTTTTGGATATCGTAAGAAATTTTATCCAAATCAAAACCGTTTACTACCCAATAATTTGTTTTTTTTGATTTATGTCCGTAATCAGTCATAAATGCATCATAAAACTCGATTAAGGAAATGTCTAATTCTGCATTTTTATGGATATTTTCTTTGACCTTTGATAAGGTTTTATCTTTGTTTTTTCTTCCACTTCCTATAAAGCTAAAATTGTTCCTAAAGATCTCCTTTAACTTTTCATCTACGTTTTTGATTGGATGAAGTACTAGCTTTCCATCAATAATTTGGAGCTGGATATCATATGAATCAGGTGTTGGTGTATTATTAGGACCAAGTGTTACAATCTTTCGGAAGTTCTCAGTATCGGAATAGGTATCTAAAGAACATAATCGTTTTTCGGTTAGGTCCTTTTCACATGTAATTTGAAAGAATGCTTTGGAAGACTTTGCGGTTGACCTAGTTGATTTTACAATTAAATCAATATTTAGTTCGAAGAACTTGAATGCTTTTAGCTCATTAACTGAAATATTAAGATTGTTAAAGATTATTTCAAAGTCTAACCTTTCCGCACCCTCTTCGGTTTTTATCCATTCTCGTGCTTTCCATAATTGAATTTTTCCTCCACCCACTATGAAAGAGAAATCACCAATTTCTATTCCGTTAAACCAGTCGGAATCACGGTTTGCTGAATAATATCCGTTCTCAATTTGATCGACATCTATTTTGTCTGAAATTTTTCCAAAAAAAACTCTCATCGCCTAAGTTCAATCAAAATCCATGTCATCTAGGTCGAATTCCCGGTTTGATTCCGGGAACATCATATCTAATGTACTATCCTTAATAGAATCAGGGTTTTCGTATTCTTCACTTAGTCTATTAAAAGTTAATTTAAGTGATTTGTCATAGTTCATCATTAAACTGTCAAGTTCATGGAATTCTTCTTTCAATAAAAAGTACTCCTCTTGCATTTCCTCGGACATCTCATAGTCAATATCGTCTTCCAGTTTTTCCTCATATATTTTGAGGCGTTCAGCTAGTTTTTGAACTCTTTCTTTATCCATAATTAAAATAAATTTTATTTTTTTGAATTATATCTCACCTCCGCCTCCGCCGCCATCAGCATTTCCTCCTGATCCTCTTGCTCAAAAGCCGAAAGGTCCAAAGCATCGACATCAATCATCCCAGTCATCAAGCGAGGGAGAAGGATATCCCGGGCTTCGTTGAGAAGTTGGTTTTGATTTGATATGTTGATTTTAGCCAGTAAGAGGTCTTCGAATAATTGAAAATATTTTTCATTTGAGGGTAAAATAATTTCAATTGTGTCAAGATGTTTCTTGCCTAAATGAGCCACAGTTGCACCATCAATAGAGTTCTGAAGAATTCTAATTGGTGTTCTGATTGATTCAGTGACAAAAGCTAAATGTTTCCGGTTCAGGGGTTGAATATTACAAACTCGCTGAACTAAATAAGCTAGTTTATCATACCAATTGTTGATATAAAATTCACCATCCATTCCAACTAACAAATCACCCTTATTTACAATGTATTTATTATCAACAATTTCTGAGGTAAAGTCACTACTTGAAGAGGATGGGATATTTCTTATTCTCACTATTTTCTTACCTCTACCTTCACTATTAAAGTCTTCAGACTTGAAGGAGTAGCCCATTTGAAATTTTACAATATCCTTTAGAAATACTTTCTCCCACCCCTCCGGCAACCCCGTCTCCTTATTGATAGGCGTACTTTCATGCCCGGGGAATTTCATGCGGACAATCCACTCCTCATAGGTGAGTTGGGCTTTTTCTTCCAGGAGTTGGATACGCCTAAGGTTCTTTTCGATCAGGTCATCATAGGCCGAAAGGATAGCGGCTATTTTGCGTTGGGATTCAATGCCTGGAAAATTAAATTCAAAACTCTTAATCCCACTAATTGGTATCCTCATCTGATTTGCAGCACCCTTGCCTCTTTGTTGAATAAAATGCTGAAAAACTTGTGATTTGCAGAGGTATCCTAAGTATCTCTGATCTATCAAATTAGGATTTTTGGTTTTAAGGCAAACAGCATTTTGATTTAAAAGCAGACCTTTTCCGCTTTTTGGAATAGTTATAACTCTACCTGCTGCTGAATTTACTACAGATGGGTGAGAACCAACAGTGGCTATCACAATGTCATGTAGATCAAGTTTATTTCTTGTATATTTTGGATAGCTTTCTACTTGTAAATAGCTAAGATCTTCAAACGAAATAGAATTCTTATCAAAGTTGGACACTTTTAATACAGGAAATCCGGTTGAGGAGTATTCATCTGCTGTCCAGCTCCCACCGTTAATGAAATCACAATGATCCTCAAGCTTCAATTTCATATCTCAATAGATTGAATTTTAGCCATCAAATCATTCGCTTCGCTATTCAATGAAGCCAGTTCCGCATGAATTTCCTTCATTCGACCTTTAAAGTCAAAGTCCATATCCAGCTCTATACTTACTCCCACATAGCGGCCAGGCGTCAGGCTGTAATCCTGCGCAATCACTTCTTCCAGATCCACCACCTTGCAGAGGCCTTCTACGTCCTGGTATTGGCCATCGGGGAAGTGTTCCTTGAACCACCCTTCGACTTCGCTCCCGGTGACATGCTCCATTCCGTGATCTGCCGGGTCACCTCTAAATAAATTCATGATAGCCGTGAGCCCAAACATATGCTCCTCGGAAAAATCGTTGATGGTAGTCGTTACCTTGCGGTACACCTTCCGGGCATCGATCATCAGGATTTTGTTTTTGTTTTCCGGCTTCTTGCCCTTGTTGTAAAACCAGAGATGGCAAGGCAGGCTTCGGGTGTAAAAGAAGTTGTTACCCACCGAAACGATGCACTCCACATGCCCGGTCTCTATCAGCTTTTGGCGGATCAGTTTTTCTGCATTGCCAGCATCTGTAGCGGAAGAGGCCATGACAAAGCCTGCTCTTCCCGTTTCGTTCAGGTAGGAATAGAAATACTGCGCCCAGAGGTAGTTTCCGTTCCCGATCGTGCCCTTTCCGGTGAGTGGAGCGCCGAAAGGCAGGCGATCGTCTTCGGTCAGGAATTTGTTTTTGGCATCCACCCGGTCCACATTGAAGGGCGGATTGGCCATCACAAAATCACACTTTCCAGTAAGTTGGAAGGGGTTGGTATAGAAGCTGTTGCTCTCCAGGATCTTTCCTTCGATTCCATGAATGGCCAGGTTCATCTTTGCCAGCTTGGCATTGTTGCTTTTCAGTTCGGTGCCATAGACCGTAATGGCTTCATTGACGCTTCTGTTCGGGTCATGGTCTTTGATAAAATGGGCCGTCTGCACAAACATGCCCCCCGAACCACAAGCGGGATCGTGGATAATGCCCTGATTGGGCTGGATAAAGTGGATGATCAGGTTTACCAAAGAAGGAGGGGTAAAGAATTCTCCGCCTTCCTGGGCACCGGCCCCTTGCATGGAGAACTTCATCAGGAAGAACTCATAGATGCGACCGAATACATCACCTTTGGCATTGCGCACCGCATCCGCATTAAACACCCGCACCAGGTCCCGCAGCAGCTTTGCATCAAACTCCTGATAGCTTTTCGGAAGGATACCGGCCAGATCCGGGTATTCCGCTTCGATCAGCTTCATGGCATTGTTGATGGCTTCCGCAATATCTTCGCTTTCAGGAAGTGCCACCAGGTACTCGTATTTGGCTTTTTCAGGCAGCAGGATGGCTCCTGCTGCGGCATAATCATCTTTGGTGGCAGCTCGCTTTTCTCCGGTTCTGGGATTGATGGGCAGGTTCTTCTCCACCTGGATCTTGGCATCTTCATAGCGGTTCTGAGCAAAGCGTAAAAGCACCAATCCCAATAGAGGGTCTTTGTATTCGGCTGCGGTGAGTTTGGAGTTGCCCCGGAGTTCATCGGCAGCGTCCCAGAGTTCTTTCTCCAGATTCTTGATATCTGCTTGGGTCATGTTTTTGGAAACAATGAAAAATAATTAATGCAAAAATTAGTTTTATTATTCGAATTTACCAAGAAAAATAGGATAGGAGGAAAGTATTCTTGCAAATTTTAAAATAGCGAAAAGCGGCTTATTCAAAAAAGATGATTCAGATTGCTTCGCAGGGCTACCGATAAGGTGTTAATTCTCTTTTTTATAAAGGGAATTAACGAAAAAATTAATACAAATCAAATGTTTACTTTCATATACGCAAAGTGCGCAGGCCCGACAAAAAACCGAGCCTGTCCCGATTTTTTCGGGAGGGTGCGGGAGGTATGTGGGGGGAAGGATTTTTTTGTCTTGATTTTTTGGTACTTTTTGATCAAAGCCTGTCCCGAGTAGCGCAGCGAATCGGGGCCAAAAGTACAATAGAAACAAGCTTAAATACCATAAATAACCTATAGCTCACCATTATCCTTTAAATAGTGAAAAGTTCATATTCCCATATAATGCAAAAAACCTGTCGTCATCCCGATTTATTTGTTTTTAAAAAGTTTGATCTACCGACGACGGGTTTGTTGAAAAGACGAGAACCTTTGAAACCAAATGGGAGAAAAAGTTGACATCTTCATTTTAAATAATTAGTTTTAAATAAAAACAGATGAATTATCGCTCCCTGCTTTTCCTGGCTATCCTTTTTTCAGGTCTCATCTCATGTAGCACTTCCCGGGAAGAACACCATGAGCAGACCGAATTGGAGTTTGTTCTCGTAGATTCCCTGGTTTTTGATGAATTACAGACCCTTCGTATTCTGGACTATCATGCTGGCAAGGAACTTTATCTGATGGTAACTCAGGGGTTGGAAGGCAGGTATTTTCTGATCGATAGCAAAGGGGAGGTCCGGGCCGAAGAAGTATTGAGCGAAGGGCCCAATGCCTTCGGTATGGTGCTTCACCGGGCCGGCTTTGTCGGTGATGAGCTCATGTTTATCAGCGATCAGGAAATTTTTATATATGATTTAGACCTGCAACAGCTCCGAAAATTTCCTTTTGAACAAGAAACCATGGTGAGAATGATTCATGCTCCCCTGGACAATTTCAATTCCTTCAGCCTGGACAATGTTCCTCACGGAATAGCCAACCTCAGTGACCGCCTTTTAGATAAATATCCCGTCGATTATTTCGATACCCTGAATTATTTTCATTTGGTCAATCCGGCAGACGGGGCTGTGGTGAAAGGGGGGAAGATAGACGATAGCAGCATTTTCAAACGGGGTTATTTTTATCCCAGAAAGGATAAACCCGTATTTTTTTCTGATAGGCATTCGGAAGTACTGTCCCTAATCCTTCCCGCCGATTCTATCCTTTTTCAGTTTGACACCAACCTGAATTTGGCCAATAAGGTCCGTTTAGAACGGCAGCAACCAGACCAGCTTGTCCGCATGCCCATGGCAGAAGCCGGCAAAGTGGCATTTAATGCCTATGGAAAGGATATTTTGCTGGGTGGCAGTTTTACGCATATTGCCGGGCAGGGCGATTCATTTATTGTGGAATACAAAACGGGTGTTGATCCGGAAAATAACCATGCGGGTCTCAGCAGAGAAGAGATGGAGGCAGTAAGGGCGAGTAGGAAAACCTATTATTACCCCATAAAATCCGGCAAACGAATCGGGAAACCGATACAATGGCAAAAGCCGGGAAGCCTTAAATTGGGTTTGGGCAATGACCGTTACCTGCACTATGCGGACCAGGCCGAAATACATGAGTCAGAAAAGGAATACCAGTGTTATTATATTTATGAGTTGAAAGAAATACAGTAACAGCGAAGGCATCAATCCATGGCCGCGAAAAATGGTTAAAGATTCAATTCAAACTGCTCAACTACCTTCGATTTTACGCTATTCATTTAAGCTATTAAAGCTAGGAAATTGCACCACTATTTGGAATATTTTTTTATACCATATTTTCAGTTTATTTATTGATATCCTAAGCAGAAAAATGAGGATATATGCTTAAAATCAATTAATTACTGGATCCTTGAAGTTGATTTTTTCCACAGTAATATCCTTCATTTTCGCATTTACCTCAAAGTTTTTGATGATTTCTATTACATCATAAGAAATAGAAACCGATTTTGAGCAGTCAATAACTACCTTAGATCCGGGAGGTATTTTGTCCAGATCCCTGATTACACTTGCTTTATTAAAAAAAGAAACTTCTTCTGCCAGAATCAAATGGTAAACTTTGGTCCCTTGTTCATCAGAGACGACTTCTTTCATATGGTGAGAATTTCGGTAGCTATGATACAGTGTAAAGAAACCACCGACGACCATACCAGCAGCAATACCTTGCAACAAGTCTGTAAGCAAAATGGCCAATACCGTTACTATAAAAGGGGCAAACTGTTCTCTTCCCAGTGAATACATCTCTTTAAAAAGGGAAGGCTTTGCCAATTTATAACCGACCAAAAACAATATGGCCGCCAGACTGGCCAAAGGAATCATGTTCAGCACATTGGCAATCGTAATGGCACTGATTAGCAGAAAGAACCCATGTATAATGGCTGACATTTTTGTTCTCCCGCCGAATGCGATATTGGTGGAACTTCTGACAATAACCTGAGTAATAGGCAATCCCCCTATCAAACCTGAGATGGTATTGCCCAGACCTTGTGCTTTCAGCTCTCTGTTTGTCGGTGTTACCCTTTTTTGAGGATCCAGTTTGTCTGTTGCTTCTACGCATAAAAGCGTTTCTAAACTTGCTACCACTGCTATGATAACCCCAATTCTCCATATTTCCGGCATCGCCACTGCGGAAAAATCAGGAAATGTAAATTGGCCAAGAAAATCGCTGGCGTTTTCGGGGACAGGTAGATTGACCACCTGAGTGCTGTTCAAAGAAAAATTTAAAATGCCGCTTTGGTAAAGAAAGTGAATCAATATACCAACCAACACCACCACGATAGGTCCTTGTAACAACTGAAATATCTTATGTTTTTTTGTCAATACCATTTCCCAAAGCATCAAAATGGCCAGGGAAATAACAGTGATCAATAAGGCACCCGGAGTGATATTTTGGAATGCTTTTATGATCTCCGAAAAAGTATTTTCTCCATCGATCTGATGAAATGCAAAATCTCCCAGCACATCTTTGTCCCATCCCAGCGCATGGGGAATTTGTTTTAAAATGATCAGCAAACCGATCCCGGTTAACATCCCTTTAATCACAGATGTAGGAAAGAAATAGGCAATAAATCCCGCTTTGGCAAATCCCAGTATAAGCTGTATTGCGCCACCGATGACTACAGCGACCAGAAAAAGCTCCCAATTTCCCCCCAATTCCTCGATGGCATTAAAAACGATAACAGCCAGCCCTGCTGCTGGACCACTCACCCCCAACGGAGATCCGCTGGCTATTCCTACCACTATTCCGCCAATAATTCCCGCGATAATGCCAGAGAAAAGCGGGGCACCGGAGGCAAGGGCTATGCCCAGACATAAGGGAAGGGCTACAAAAAATACAACGATACTGGCAGGTAAATCTCTATTTAAGTCTTTAAACATATTCAGCTTTTTGGGTTGTTAATGCTAATCAATTTGGTATAAACGACAATTTAAAAGTAACAAATAGATTAGAGACTAAAAAACCTGTGTTCAGGTTGTTTCAATAGACAGGTTGAAAAGCCAATTTTTCTTCGTTAACTTCCGGTTAGAACAACTGTCATATTCAAGCTCAAAGCATTTCAGGAAATCTATGCAGGCGTGGTTTTGACAGGCTATATCGTAAATCTGCCGTTTCTTCATAACGGTTATCCTTTTTACCATATTAAAATAGGATAATCGTGCTTACATTTGGTGGAATTTTGAAGTAGTTTAAGTCATTTTAATGCCATTGCTTATGCCTGTTTCTATACAGCCAAAACCCGCTAGTTTTTCGAGAGTCACCATCACCGAACTGATGATCCCCTCTTATGCCAATTTTGGCGGGAAAATCCATGGTGGTATACTACTATCGCTGATGGACAAAGTGGCTTATGCGGCAGCCAGCAAGCACAGTGGCGCCTACTGTGTCACCGTGTCGGTAGATACCGTTAACTTTTTGCAGCCCGTTGAAGTCGGAGAGTTGGTATCCCTCAAAGCATCCGTAAACCATGTGGGGAACAGCTCCATGATCATTGGCATCAAGGTAGTTTCTGAGAATGTCAAAACAGGCGTGGTAAAGCATACCAATACCTGCTATTTTACGATGGTGGCCAAAGGAGAGGATGACAAGCCCACGACTGTGCCTCCCTTGCTACTGGAGACACGGACTGATGTGAGAAGATTTGTAGAAGCCATCAAAAGGAAAAATTACAAAAGAGAATATGATTTACTCCTGAACCAGGTAAAACGAAATTGGGATCAGGAGGCCATCTCCTCATTGTTAGATGGGCAGCGCTGTGTGGTATCCACGTCGATACAATGAACTTACCGGGTTTTGCCAAAAACCAGAAAGTGCTGGATATTTAAAAATTGCCCATTTTTTACCAGTTCAAACCCATTTGCAGAAAGCTCTTTCTTCACCTGTTCGACGGTCATCTTATGTAGGGGTTTTATCGCCACGGCCGGATCCTCACCCCGGTACTCAATCAGCAGCAATTTACCCTCCGGTTTGAGGGATTTACGGATGTTTTGAAGCATTTCCTGAGGAAACTCCAGCTCATGATATACATCCACCATGATGACCAGATCGACTTCGTTTTCGGGAAGATTTGGAGATTTTGCGGAACCCATAATAGGCTTTACCTGGTCTGCATTCAGGTCAATTGCTTTCTCTTCAATATAATCCAGGGCCGCTTGTTGGATTTCTACTGCATAAACTATACCCTCCGGTACCCGCTCGGCTATCCTGAAGGTATAGTATCCAGAACCTGCACCAATGTCGGCTACGATACTATTTTCTGTGATCGGCAAATTGGCGATCGCTAGTGCGGTATTCTCCTCTTCTGGTCTGCCAGGCCTTTCCAGCCAGGCCATTCCGTGAAAGCCCATGATCTGGGAAATTTCCCTACCCATATAAAATTTACCTATCCCATCCCTGCTCGCATTGGCATAGGAATAGGTGGAGTTTTCCTGGGCCTGACTACGGTCACAGCCCATCAGGGTAAATGTAATGAATAAGACCAGGTATGTATACTGATTGTAGAATGCCATAATTTTTAAACGGTAAACGGCATTCCTTGTTTAATTTCTCAGGCGATTAGTTTACGTCAGCAGGGGTCTTCAACGATAATGGCGTTTTTTCAGGCGTTTGTCGGATGGGATCCCAATGCGAATAAAACGATCGGGCAATAAGCAGCGGCATACAGTTAAGATATCATCTATCGGTAAATTTGATTATATTTATAAAAACGCAGGACACCAAAAAATAGACACGTAAAAAATGATCATAGGGTGCACAATGCAATGATTATTTTAACCGGCAATGATTCTCCCGATAAAATAGTGACAAGGCGTCCGACCAATAAAAAAGCAATGTATACATACATGAAAACTCAATTACTTACGTCCCTTGCGATGATGCTTCTTTCGGTGATTCCGTTGTGTGGCCAAACCATAGAAGACGGAAAGGCCATCATTGATCTGATCGCCAAATATGCAGAAGCCCGGGACAAAGCAGATACCCTTTTGTTAAAAGCGATCATTACCGAAGACATGGACCAGTTGGTTTCTTCGGGAGAATGGCGCCATGGTATGGACGCAGCCGTAAAGGGCATGATAGGAAGCTCACAGGCCAATCCCGGAGAGCGGGTATTGAAAGTAGAGCGTGTCAGGTATTTGTCAGAACAGACGGGTATAGCAGATGCGCGATATACCATTAAGAATTCCGATGGATCAGAACGCAGGATGTGGAGTACTTTTTTAGCAGTAAAAAGGGGGAAAAACTGGAAAATTGCTGCCATCAGAAACATGCTTCCGGCAGAAAATTAAAAAATCCGGTGTTATTTTCTGATTCAACAGAAAACCACACCGGATCAGATAAAACCCAAGCAGATAAATTACGATTTCACTTCGTTGACTACCTGAATCGCCTGTTGGGCCATTTCCTTAATTTTAGGATAATCTTTTTTCTGCAGCAAGTCTTTGCTTACCAATTTGCTGCCCATACCTACAGCACAGACACCTGCTTTGAACCAGGATGCAATATTGTCCTTGTCAAGGGAAACTCCCCCAGTGGGCATAAAGAGCAAGTCCGGAAAGAGCGACTTGATCGCCGACATGAATCCGGGGCCCAACATGTCGCCGGGGAAAAGCTTGATCATTTTTGCACCCATATTCTCCGCTTTAATAATTTCGGAGGGCGTCATGCATCCGGGGATCCAGAGCATATTATGTTGATCGGCAATTTCCGCAACTTCCTCCACCAGTCCCGGACAGATGATAAAATCTGCGCCTGCGGCGATGTAGGTCTCGGCCATTTTTTTGTTTTTAATGGTCCCGATACCCAGCAGCAGGTCCTTCATTTCTGCATTCCTCAAGGCCACCATTTTTTTGAAATTCTGCAGTGCAGCTTCTCCCCGGTTGGTATATTCTACCATCCGGATGCCGGCTGCGTACAGTGCTTTCAATACTTCCAGGCTTACAGTTTCATCCTTATCGAAATACAGGGGAAGGATCCCCTGTTCTGGTATTTTTTCTAAAATTGATGCTTTATCACTCATTTTACAAATGGTTTAAACTAGTCTATACAGCATCTCCGGCTGTATCAATTCACATGTAACACCGAAATCGGGTATTTTGTCTTTAATGGAGCGTCAGACCTTTACCTTGACCACCATTTTTTTGATTTCTCCTTTACCGATCATGGGCGAATGCACGTCTTCGGGAAACAATATCACAAATTGGCCGGGTTGCATTCCAAAATACATTTCAGGCGCATCCGCATAAAATGAAACGTCCTTTTCAGCATTGTAGTCCCCCTTCTGATGCCTGCAGGATGCCCTTGGCTTCCAGCCTATGCTTTCCTCGCCTGAAATGAGCACCTGAATGTCGATATGGCGGTCATGACACTCAAACTTGTCGTTGGATTCCTCTGCGGTTTTAGCAGGTTTGGTAAACACAGCAGCTACTGCCCTGTCGCCGTCGATTTCATATTTTCCATCCTCCAATGCCTTCAAATCCTGTCCTTTGATGTAAGCAAACGCCTTTTCAAAAAGGGGGTGAATGCCTTGGTATTTATGGCTATTTGCAAGCGTATCCAGTACCATATCAATTGCAATTAACGCTGTACCCGTCCACTGGCATCTCCACCCATCAGGACCTTTACCTCCGAAAGTGTAGCATGGTTCATGTCACCAGGAATGGTATGCTTGAGGGCAGAAGCCGCCACGGCAAATTCGCAGGCATCTTTCATCGCCATTTTTTCTACCAGTCCGTAAATAAAGCCGCTGGCAAAGGAGTCCCCGCCGCCCACACGGTCGACAATCCGCACATCGTACTTTCGGGAGTGGTAAAATTCATTGCCATCATACACCAGGGCACTCCATCCATTGTCTGAGGCACTGTAGCTTTCCCTCAATGTTGAAGCAATGTATTTGAAGCCAAACTTATCTTTCATCTGCTTAAATACATCCTTGTATCCCTCCAGATTCAGTTCGCCTTTTGTGACGTCTGTTTCTTTGCTTTTGAATCCCAGTGTAGTTTCTGCATCTTCCTCGTTACCGATGCAGACGTCCACGTATTTGCAAAGCCGGGTCATCACCTCTTTGGCCTTTTCCTTGCTCCACAATTTTTTGCGGTAGTTCAGGTCAATACTTGTCGTTACACCTTTTGCTTTTGCTGCCTTCAGTGCGGCTTCTGTCAAGGCTGCTGCCTTGTCGCTTAGCGCAGGAGTAATACCGGTAGTATGGAACCATACGGCTCCATCAAATATTTTGTCGAAGTCAAAATCGTCAATTTCCGCTTCAGCAATGGAAGCATCTGCACGGTCATAAACGACCTGTGAGGCTCTCATAGAAGCTCCTGTTTCTAAAAAGTAAATGCCAAGTCTTTTGCCTCCTCTGGCGATAAACTGAGTATCCACCCCATACCTTCTCAAATGGTTGATAGCAGACTGTCCTATTGGATTATCAGGTACTTTTGTGACAAAGGTGCCCTGTAGTCCATAGTTACAGAGTGCACCGGCTACATTGGCCTCTCCGCCTCCATAAGTAATGTCAAAGGTGTCTGATTGGACAAAACGTTTAAAGTCAGGTGTTGAAAGACGAAGCATTACTTCACCAAGGGTTACGACTTTTTTGGACATGATTATTTGATGTGTTTAATGATGATTTGAAATAATGGATTGAAAGGCCTTACCTACGGCTTTTCGAAAGCAATTATGCCATAAAATGCCTTTTCAAGACAAGACTACTGCTTTATTTTGGAAAAACCAAATAACGTCCCAGCAACAGAAAGTATTCGATTCGTTATCAATAACATATACATGGTGGATGATTTCACGGCAGATATCACCGTGTCGGCATGCGGCAGGTAGCTGGACTTAAAGGACACCCGCCAAAACATACATCCTGGTAAAATTTTTCAGTGCTTTGCTGCCAGATTACCTTCTAATCATTCATTTTTATTACTTTAAAGGATGAATAAAAATGTTTTCACTCTCATCACAGGGGCAAGCATGGGTATCGGAAAGGCCTTTGCGGAAGCCTGTGCAGCAAGGGGCATGAACCTGCTGCTGGTGGCACTTCCTGATGAGTTTCTGCAGCAGGTAGGGCAGGAGCTAACAGCTTCATTTTCCGTAAAAATATTGGTCTATGGTACAGACCTTACCAGGGAGGCCGCGGTTCCGGAGCTTTTTGAATATTGTCGGAAACAAGAGCTGGAGATCAATATGCTCATCAACAATGCCGGCGTAGGAGCGGGTGGAAGGTTTGAGAATATTTCGCTGGAAAAATACCTGCAGATTGTAAACTTGAATAACCGGGCATTGGTGCAGATGTGTCATCATTTTCTACCCCTTTTGAAACAACACCGGCAAGCTTATATGTTAAATATGAGCAGTATGGAAGCCACTTTGCCCTTGCCATACAAGGCCGTCTACACAGGCTCAAAAAATTTCGTATATGCCTTTTCACTGGCATTGAGGGAAGAACAAAAGAAGGGACCCGTAAGAGTAACCGTAGTTTGTCCCGGCCCTGTCATGACCAATCCGGATGCTCTCAGAAGATTGGAAGCGCATGGAGGCAGGGCCAAATGGGTGGTCAGCAGCCCCGCAGAAGTGGCTGAAGCAGGTCTGAAAGGCATGCTTCGTGGAAAAAATATCATCATTCCGGGCAGGATCAATGGTTTGATGAGCAGTTTGATGAAACATTGCCCCACCGGATTGAAAATGCGGCTCCTGGAAAGATTATTCCGGGTATATAGCGAACATTGAGCCTCCGAATGCTGAAAAAGGCTGATTCATAACCGGACTTTAACCAATCAGGGAAAGTATTTACTGATACCACACATTTCCATACTCAGGTCCCAAAGTCTGGCAGCAGCCACCGGTGAATCAGCTGTGTAAGAAGGACTTTTGATGTGGCAATTGTCCCAATATTTGCCCGAAATACCCCTTACTTCCCCGGAGCTGGCAAGGTAAATGCTGGTCTCAGCTCCCTTTCTGGCCGACTTACCCACGAGCCTTCTGAGTTTCCACATCAGCCCATGAAAAGAAACGGTGTGTTTTAATCCAATGTCGGTCTTGACCAATCCTGGCTGCACGGCATAGACGGAAAGCTTTTCAACCGGCTTTCTTACTTCGAATTCATGAGTAAACAACACATTGGCCAGCTTGGATTGAGCGTATGCACGCAATCCGTGGTATTTTTTGCTCAGGTTAACGTCATCAAAATGTATTTTCCCATGAAAATGAGAATCTGAACTTATATTGATAATTCTTGGGTCTTTTGCCTCAAGCAATGCAGGCAATAACAGATGTGTCAGTAAAAACGGGGCAAGGTGGTTGATGGCCCACTGTCTCTCGAAACCATCTTCTGTCCGTCCGAATTCAGAAAACCAGGCTCCTGCGTTGTTGACCAGAACATCAATTTTAGGATATTGCTCCAGTATTTCCTGAGCGACGGTCCTGACCTGCTTTTGCGAAGACAGGTCAGCAATGGCCAGATCAATTTCCGCTTCCGGATGCAAAGCGGTAATTTCCTTCCTTGCCTTTTCTGCTTTATCGGCAGAACGGCACAGCAAAATCACCTTACTGCCTCTTAGAGAAAGCTCCTTTGCGGTCTCAAAGCCTATTCCTGAATTGCCACCTGTGACCAGGCATATTTTACCTTTCCTATTAATTGTCATTATTAACGTAGTTACGAACTTGCCGCTATTTATCCCGTTAGCAATACTACACCGCGATTGAAGTAAGATGATGCTCAGTCAATAACTATTCCAATGTAGAGGTTCTTTAGTTTTAGATTCCTCTACGATAGGGCAATCAGAACGAGGAATAAATGCAGTATCTTGTGAAATGGAGACCGGAATGTCACCATCAAACCGTTTAGGCCTGACCCTTTATTTCTGGCAGGTAAGCATCCAAGCGGTCAGGGCTGCTTGTCTGACAGCTCCTCTTTTGCCTGCCGGATATGGGGATACAGGTCATAGGTTGGATAAAATTCAGTGGAAAATGCTCCCCACACACTCTTTTCTACAGCCATGTTGAGCGTCCTCAATTCACTGGCGGGAATTCTCAGCGTTACTACCTGCCCGATTCCCATCATGACATACCAGTTGACCACCTTGGCCGAGGGGGGAGGAAAATTTTCCAGGAATCCGTTTTGATTCCTGATTTCGCGTAGTTCCTCAATGTTTTTATCCTGGTGGTGTTTCATGAAAATGGTGATCATCAGGCTGTCGGATGGAGTATTTTGCGCGTTTTCCTGCGCGTGCGACACCAAGAAACTGAAAAGGAGAGGAAAAATAAAACTGAAGAATTTCATAAGCCGTTGGGGTTGGTTCATTCAAATGTATAAAATTAATTGTTTTCCTCACTGGTTTGATTGTCCTTCCAGAAATTGTCGTTTATCTACCAAAAAGAGCCCGGTATATATTTCCGGGCTCTTTCGTTCATAATCCAGGGCTGGAGGGAAAAATCATTACTTACAGAACAAAACACGGTCCCAGATACCATCATGCTGGGACTCACCGTCGGTCAGTTTCAGTTCTGCGGTCAATCTTACCTCATAGGAGCAATTGGGCAATGCCGCCACGTCGCCGGTATATGACGATGTTCCGTATGCTTCTTCACCCGGCGAAGGGAAGGTGACCGGGGCAAAACTGTGAGGACCTCCCGGACCTGTCATTCCCAGGCTTACGTTTCCAAGATTGGGATTAGCAGCCGTAAATTTTACGGTCAGGGAATCTGAAATGGTGCTGCAACCACCTGAGCTGGCCAGTTCTTCCAGGTCAATTTTTCAGAGGTTTTGTAAAATCTGGTTTTAATTGTCTGGCAGCTTCTTCAAAGTCAATATATACTTCCAAATCCCGTAGGGACAATACCTGAAAACCGTGTTCGCTTAGGAAATCCAGGTATTTGGCAAAAAGCTCAGGAGAAGTAGTGACCCAGGGGTGTTCCAGATCCGGAACCCCGTGGATGGTCAAAATGACCACTTTTCCATTTTTAGCTTTTTTCAGCGCATCAAAGATTACTTGCTCATTGGTATCGTCTGTAGCCCAACTGGGAATCAGGTAGGGGTAATCTGAGTGCGGATCATAAGCACGGCTGCCACCTGCCCTTGCCATACGGTAACCTTTCTCTTTCAGAACGTCTAATACAGCATGGCTCATGCTGTACCCGGGATAAGCAAAACTGAGAGGTCTTTGCATATCGAGCGAATTCATCTTTCCTTCAATGTATGCAATCTGTTGCCGGACTTCTTCCTTTGGCAGCTTTCCCACACCGGCGTGGGTGTGGGTATGATTGCCCACTTCGAAGCCCATTCGGTCGAGCTCCTGTATTTGCTGCCAGGTCATGTATTTGCTGCTATCCGCATAATTGGGTGGAAATTCGCAAACAAAAAACGTGGCACCAAAATTTTTTTCCTTCAGGAGCGGTGCGACATGGCTATAGTGACTGGCAGGGGCATCATCAAAAGTCAGGACTACAGTTCGATCCGGAATAGGCTTTCTGACAATCTGTGCCTGGCTGATACCCTGGAGCAGCAAGATCATCCCGCAGAGCCACAATAGGAAGCTACTAGTTTTAAACTCCATCAATAAGCTTGTTTAATATGGCTTAAAGGCGTTGGATGACCGGTCTTTTCTCCGCTATCGGGCATATATTCTCAGGTTCTTCATTGCCCATGCATTTTCCCGCTGCTCGTTCAGCACCAGCCGCACCTGGTTTACGGCCGTTTCGTCCTTCCAGCTAACTGTATTGATGCCCTTTTGACCAGCTTTTGACGCCACCCTTCTCCATTCTTTGCCGTCGCCGGATACTTCCACGGAATAGCTGCCAGGGAACAGCTCCTCTCCGGAGTCAAACTGGATTTCAGACAATTTCTGTGGTTTAGGTACGGTTACCTGAAACCACATTCCTGGTTTTTGAGATTCTTCCGTCCTCCACCCTTTGAAACCAAAGGCATATCCGGGATCCCGGGTAGAACCTACTCCCTGCAATGCTGTACTACTGGCACTCACCTGCCAGTTGTCTTGTGGAAATAGCTGCTTGGGTACCTCTGCAACCAAGGCATCGTGGGAATAGTTGTTTTTGCGATCTTTTGTGGCTTCCCTCACCTGAGCTACGTACTCAGGGCTGATAAAACTCCCCTGATTTCCAAAGTCATTCCGGATATACGAAATTACAGAGGCGATCCATTCATCGGTATTTTCGCCCATTGCGATCATCACGCCTTCGTATTCTTTACCTTCAATGGCACCTGTAAGGCCGTGAAGTAAGGTTTTGACCGCATACTCAGGATGACCCTGTATGCGTGGCGATCCGGAAAAACCTGGTGCGATGAGTTGCCCGTCTGCACTTCCCGTTGGGGTACCAAGCCCTTTTACCCCATGACAGGTCGCACAGTAACTGTCAAAAATCGCTTTTCCACCATCAAATAAAACCCGTTCTTCGGCCGTATACTGGTTGGCAGCTCGTTCCCGGGCTTCGGCTATTTTATCGAGCACCTGTTGGGCCACCGTCTGTACACCTTTTGCGGTATTGCTATCGAGGGCCTTTTTCATTTGTTGTTCTATATCTTCAAAACCAAGGATATAGCTACTTAGCATGGCCTGTACGGCTACTTTCGCATCCTCCGCTTCCATTAGCCTGTAATATTCTTCCTGAAGGGATTTGTCTCCATATTTGTAGAGGGTTTCTCCTGCCCTGAGCGCCTGAACCTGTAACCTTGGGTTCCGCGTCCGAAGCCATTCCTTAACCAATTCCGGTTGTAAAGCTCCCAGTCCCTCCAGCGTCCACAACGCGTGGATACGGGCCAGCTCGTTGTCATGCCTTTTAGCCATTTCTTCCAGTTCGGAAACTACCGATCTGTCCTGTCGAAGGATAAGCAACTGCTGGGCCTTGTCCCGCCACCAACCGTTCGGATGGCTGAGGTGTCGGACCAGGTCACCCGAAGATTCCTCAAACATCTGAGGTTTCTCAGTACTTCTTGGATAATCCTCGTGGGTCAACCTCCAGATACGGCCATTGCCTACCACGTCATCCATTTGATATTGCTGAATTTTGGTACGCAGATAGCTGCCTTCCTGAGTCCAGTTGCCTTCCTGTATGATCCCTCTGTACATGTCTACTATGTACATGGTGCCGTCGGGAGCAGTAGCCATGTCTACAGGCCGGAACAAGGGATCGGTTGATTGAATAAACTCTTTCTGCTGATCCCTGTAGGGGTTTTGCAGGTAGGTCAATCCTTCGGACTTGTCCGAGCGTACCTGTCGTACGATGCGACCCACAGGTTCGCCGTAAAAATACTGATTGATCAATCTTTCCGGGAGCCTGTCTCCGCGAAAAACGTCATTTCCTGCGGCTCCGGTCACGTTATTGAGTGAGCCGTCCGCTTTTGTTTCCCGCATGCCCGGTTCAAAATCTGCCAATCCTACCAGGCTGAACGGCTCGCGGAAACCTTCCTGAAACTGTCCTGAAACCCTGAAATTGCCGTAAACGATCGGAAAATTGAAGTTTTGAGGAACCCCTCCGGCGCCGTCCTGAAACCATACCTGTCCATAATTGTCCTGCGTCACGCCCCATTGTCCATACGGGTTGCCTGTTGGCTCCTGTATGACACCTTCAGGAGTCCAGCGGATCCGTCTGGAATTGTAGGTACTGTACATCCAGTTGTCCATCGCCCAGGTCAGGAAACTGGTTTGGTGCTCCACATTTCCGGAACGACCCAGACCGGTAGCAAAAAGCTCTTTGGTATCTGCTTTACCGTCGTTGTCAGTATCCGTAAATTTGTACACATGATCTTCGTTTGACTCCATTGATAAAATGGTATTCGGGCCAAACGGGACAACAAAGCGGGGAAATACCAGACTGTCCAAAAACACCACACCAGTTTCATAAATACCGTCATTATCTGTATCCTCCCAGCGGGAAATGCGACCTGCAGGCATCAATTCCCCTGTAGCATCTATATCCTGCATGTAGGTGCGTAGCTCCAATACATACATCCTTCCATTCCCATCAAATTGGATGGCGGCCGGCTCCTGTATATGTGGTTCTGCCAGAATCGGCTCCATATGAAAGCCAGGTTGAAGCCGAAACGACTTTTGTTCCTCCAGGGCCGATACCGGGATTACAGGTGCGGTAGGGCTCAGGTCGATGCCTTTCCATCGGGGAGATTCCATATCCACTCCTTCGGGAATAAGAATTTGAGGATAGGGAGCATCATTTCTTTTGGGATCAAGCTTTGCTTCCGGAGAGACATCAAAAGCCGGCGGCTGCAATTCTTTTTGCTGACAGGCAGCTGCCAATAATAGGAGGCAGAAGTAACTCAGGTATTTGGCATTCATTTATGTATAATGGTTTTGTTCTATCCAACTTTTAGCATCTGTTCTCGTCAGGGCAGGCGAAAAACAAAAAGCAAGTGCCAAAGTAGGGCATTTTTGTAAAAATACCGGTACCGGAAAAATAATTTTTTTGGGTACTATACCATACTTGTAAATTTTGTACTAATTTATAAGCCTGATCAATTGCCAATGAAATCAACAACATGTAGAATCATTATTAGCCACACGGGGAAATGAGAATGGTACCCGTCAAAGATTACCGTCCGACTGGTTTCATCTGGGCCGGTATGTGGCCTATTAATAACAAATTATTAACACATGAAACTAAAAGTATTTCCCGCCATCACCATCAGCACGGCAACTCTCCTTTGCATGGTTCTGGCTTGCAACTCAGATTCAGAATATTACAGCATGGAGGATTATCCTGAAGTAACCAAAATGGATGTACATGTACACCTGGAAACCGAAAGGACCCTTTTTGTTGAAAAGGCAACCGGTGAGGGCTTTAAGCTGATCAACGTGGCGTTGGAATATACAGATGGCTGGAACGATGTATACCGTAAATTTGCCTATGGCAGGCAGCAGGAAAATTCCTACCCGGAGAAGGTATCCAATGTAACCGCATTTGCCGTGGCCGACTGGGATAGTCCGGACTGGGAAAGCAAAGTAATTCAATGGCTGGACAGCTGCTTTGACCAGGGTGCTCTTGGCGTAAAAGTGTGGAAAAACATCGGTATGGTCTCCCGGGATACGGCTGGAAACCTCATACAAATTGACGATGCCCGTTTTGACCCAATTTTTGAACATATTCAAATGCGGGGTAAAACCCTTATGGGCCATTTGGCAGAGCCCAGGAATTGCTGGCTTCCCCTGGATGAGATGACTACCAACAATGATAGGAATTATTATGGCAACCATCCGGAATACCACATGTATCAACAACCTGAAATGCCCAGTCATGAGGAACTTATACGTCGTCGGGACAATATGCTGGAGAAACATCCCGATCTAAAATTTGTAGGCGCACATATGGGAAGTCTGGAATACGATGTGGATGAATTGGCCAGTACGCTGGACAGATTTCCGAATATGGCGGTAGATCTGGCGGCACGAATGGGACAGGTGTTTTACCAGACGGCTGAGGACAGAGAGAATGTACGGGATTTTTTTATCAGGTATCAGGATCGTCTGCTTTATGCCACGGATCTTTCCGACAATGGAGAGCGGAGTGAGGAGGAGCTACATGCGGCAATGGATGCAGCATGGAAGCGGGATTGGGAGTTTTTTGTGACAGACAACGAGATGAAAAGTAATCTGATTAACCAGCCATTCCGGGGATTGAAACTGCCCAGGGAAGTGGTCGACAAGGTGTTTTATACAAATGCGAAGGAGTGGTTTGGGATGTAAGCATGAAATGTATTACCCACCTGGCGAAGGCCATAAATTGTATCAAATTGCCTTTTCAGTTTTAGAAAAATTATTTACTCACACCAATTCTTCAATATGAAAACAATGTTGATTGCACTCTTTTTGGGTGTTTTACTGAACCCTGCCCGGGCACAGGAAATCCAGGGAAAAATTCAGTCCCATCCCCGTAAAGACATGGATATGGTACTGATGCCCTTTGGAATGGATCATTCGATTTCTTCGGGAAAAGTCGACAAGAGAGGTGATTTTGTTCTCGATCTTAGCAGCGCCGATTCGCCTGATACACCCCAGGAGGTCAAATCCATGTTTATGAGTGATTTGTATTTTAACTTTCATTTCAGATGTGGGGATGGAAATGATTTTGGAGAAAATCATGATGTGCCGGCTGCCCGGATAGATTATGTCCGGCTAGTACAGAAAGGGGAGTGGGCCGGAACCGTTTTTATGGTGTCTGATGAAGACCTCATACCCTGGCTGGAGGACGAGGCCTACCATCCGGCTGCTGAAGGAATATTTTGGGAAATACTTTATTTGGAGGATGCGCTTACCATTGATACAAGCTGTACTTTCTCAAAATTTGTGGATGCGGATACCAATGTGGATGTTACCTATTTGTATCAGTTGGAATTAAAACCCGGCTTTAACTGGCTTGAATACCAAATCGAAGAGGTTCATCAAACCGAAGATGGCCAGATGGCTTCATTTCCTTCAAAAGTAAAAATTACAAACCTGTATGATCCTTCAAAAATGCGGTGGATCGGCAAGTATTATTAGCCGGTTTTCTCAACCATTTTTACTTCGTATTTCCCGGGGCGAACCCCTTTATCAGGTTTGGCAAACCGGCCATTGGTATCCAAAATCTGGAAGCGCTGGCCCGGGAATGCCAATGGAGGAACCGAACACATTTCCTGGCTTGAGAACCGATTGAAATAATAGATTAAGAGCTCACTTCTCTGAACCGGGGAAAGAGCCTGTCCCGCATTTTAACAATTTTATATTATCCTGATAACATATTCCCGCCTGTGTATGTTACCCGTAAAACGAAAGACTGTAAATAGTAAAAAATCAACTTGAAATTTGCCATGCCAGAAATCGTCATCAATGCCCGGAAGGCTGCTATTGGACCCGGAATGATGGTCAACCGTATTCTTCCTTTTCGCATGCGTCGAATGGTGGGTCCCTTTATATTTATGGACCATGCCGGTCCGGTCAGCCTGGATGCTGCAAATGGGCCTGGGATGGATGTGCTTCCTCATCCCCATATTGGATTATCTACCGTAAGCTATCTTTTTAAAGGTAAGGTAACGCATAGGGATAGCCTGGGCGTTAAGCAGATCATTGAACCGGGAGAGGTAAACTGGATGACCGCCGGAAAAGGAATAGCACACAGTGAGCGGTTTGAAGACCCGGCGGTATTGGCCGGCGGGCAACTGGAGATGATTCAGACCTGGGTGGCTCTTCCCGAAAAAGATGAGGAGACTGATCCCTCTTTTTTCAATTACCAAAAGGAACAACTGCCTGTTTTTGAGGATACAGGATTGTGGATGCGGCAGATAGCAGGAGAGGCCTATGGATTGAAAAGCAATGTGCCTACGCATTCTCCCATGTTTTACCTCCATGTAGAATTGAAAAAAGGTTTTCGATTGGAAGTACCCAGGGGCTTTGAAGAGCGTGGATTGTATGTGGCGAAAGGGCTCCTGGCATTGGGTAACCAGCAGTTTGCTTCAGGCCAGTTACTGGTATTCACAAAAAATGAAGAGCCAACTGTACAAGCGCTGGACGATTGTACGATTATGCTCCTTGGAGGAGAGCCGCTCGGTGAGCGGTTTATCTGGTGGAATTTTGTAAGCAGCAGAAAGGAACGTATCGAACAGGCAAGAGAAGACTGGAAGCAGGGTAGGATAGACCTCCCGCCGGATGATAAAGAAACATTCATACCACTACCCGAAGAAAAGTTTCGCCGAAAGGACCCTCCGCCAGAAGCTTTATCCTAGCTGTTATTATTGGCATGAATACCTTTTTGATTCACCAAACTGGTCAGTTTCATAAGGTATTTCTGAGATAGATGACAACCAAAAAATAAATTTTTAAACTATTTTTTAAGAAATATTTTTTAAACTAAATAAAATGTATTTTATTGTATTAAAATTGTTTTTTGAACTTTAAATATGACAGCTATGAAAAAACACAATATCCGATTGGGGGATGTCTTCCCATGTGCAGTTGAGACATTACTGCCGAATCACAACGAGCGCTTCGCTTTTTTTATTCAATTATTTTATCGCTAATACCTATCAATTTTATTTACTAAATCTTTAAATTATGAAAAAGACAACACTTTTCCTTTGTCTCATGATGGCTCATTTCTTTTTATTTGGCCAGAACCTTTTGGACAACACCCAGGTAAAATGGGGTAATGAAATGAAATTCAACAAAAAAATGACGCTGTCAGAAGTTGCCGCCGCAGACAAAACCGGCTATTACCTGATCAAGCGTAAGTACGCGCAAGAAGTGCGGGAATCGCAGAAACTTCCACATTTAGAGAAATATGATCAAAACCTGCGTTATGTAAAAAGTGTGGATCTATCGAAATTGGACCTGCCCGGAAAACCCAGCTTTGTGAATCTCTTGCATTTGAACCAGCAGCTATGGCTTTTTTATGCTACCGATCCCGGTAAGGGAGGTAAGGAAGGTTTGTACAGGCTGGCCATTGATGGCAATAGTCTTCGACCTGATGGTGATAGCCATTTTGTTATGGAAACGGGTAACAAAGGGGATAAATCCGGATTTGCCGGACTGGGAATCAGCTTGAAGAGTACTGACCCACAATTTTATTTTCATCATGTGCCGAACCAGGACAGACTCCTGATCGTGCATGAAAACGGAGCACTAAAGAAACAAGAAAAACTGGTCAATTTACTTGTCCTGGACCTTGAATTTAACCCGATCTGGATCAGGGAGGAAACTATTCATGCCAATTCGGACGAATTGGAGGTTGTCAATGCACTACTTGACAGCAATGACAATGCGCACCTGCTGAGCAAGAGCATGCCGGCTAACATTGGAGTTAAAGCGCTGTTTAAGCAGGAAAAATACTTTTTCACGCTAACCAGCGTCACCCAAAACGGAAAGGAAGCTTTGCACAAGCAAATCGATCTGCAGGAAAATCAGATCAATGCCGCAAATATCCAGGTTAATCAGGATGGTGCCTTGTATTTCGGTGGGTTTTACACCAATGCGAACAGAGCTACCAAGGGTACCGGAGGTACATACTTTCTGAAAATCAATGGTAAGGACCATAGCCTGTTGAGCCAGCAAATTGAAGCTTTTGATGCCTCCTTTCTTACCAGGGGGCTCTCTGAAGGAAAAGCCAAAAGAAAGTCAAAAAAACTGGCCCAGGGCAAAAATCCGGAGGACTCCTATTTCTTTCTTGATGAGATCATAATAAAAAATGATGGCACAGTAGTCTTCGTTGGGGAAGATCGCCAGGAAACAACGGTTAGCAATACCAGCGCTTCGCCCAATACCGGTGTGGTATCCACCAGCGTGAATCATCATTATTCGTATGGAAGCATCGTAGTAGCCGAATTCAGTCCGGAAGGAGAAAGAAATTGGGCGAAGAAGATCGTGAAAAACCAAAAATCCACCAATGATTCCGGATTCTATTTTTCTTATTCCGTTTCCCTGATCAACAATAACCTGTACTTCATTTTTAATGATAATGTTAAAAATCTTGGCTACAATGGAAGAGGGAAGGTAGAACGATTTACGCCCAAAAGCTATAAGGAGCACATGATGACTTTTGCAAGGCTGGATGGCGAGGGCAATGTGAGCCGGAGTTCACTTTCCATGAACCGTAATCGCAACCTCATGACCATAACACCGGTAAACACCCAGACGGATGAACACGAGATGGTTGTGTACGGGCAACACAAAAAGAAATACAGGTTGGCCAGACTGGATTTTGATCCAAAAATGCTGGCTGCAGAGTGAGTTTCTGCCTGTAGTCACTCAGGCATTCAATGAATCTGAAAGGGAACCTGTTTCGGGCGGGTTCCTTTTCTTCCGGATCAAGAGTATAATAAAAGATCCTGTATGATACCGCCGAAATCAGCAGGATTATGAATCTTCGCCTGGTTTTCGTTGTTTCCGGCAGCTATATCCACACTTTCAGCGACATTGCTGACCCAAACTCCAGCAATTTCCACATCATTTGCAAAGCGCATTTCTACAAATAATTCGTTCTCAGTCCTCTCCGTATTTACTGGAAACCATAGCTGCCAATTTCCACTGCCCCTTTCCGAATATATTTTTGATACCCACTTCAAATCAATTCACCCCCTAAAAAAATCTGTACATTTATTTGGTAGAGAATAAAGGTAATTATATCTTAATATCCTATTATAAACACATCAACAGATTCGTCAACAAACGAAAATTTTTGTAGATATGAAGACAGAAAAAAAATTATGGATAGCCTTCTCACTTGTAGTCGGTATTTCATTTGCAGTCCTGGGATATTATGGATATGAGATCTATCAGCAGGCACCTCCCATTCCGGAGCGTGTGCTGGATGAAGACGGGACCGTATTGTTTACCGGGCAGGATATCCGAAACGGCCAAAACGCCTGGCAGTCTATGGGTGGACAGGAAGTGGGGTCAATCTGGGGACACGGAGCTTATCTTGCACCAGATTGGACAGCAGACTGGCTACACCGGGAAGCCTTGTTTTTCCTGGATCGAATGGCAGGGGAGGAAGGCCATGCGGATTACGAGAGTGCACCTGAAGAAACACAGGCTGCGTTGAAATCGCGTCTGCAACAGCAGATCAGGGAAAATACCTATGACCCTGAAACGGAGGACTTGAAGATTTCATCTATGCGGTACGAAGCCTTCCAATTTCTAAGCAACTATTACAAGGATTTGTTTATGGGAGGTGGCCAATTGGAAGATTTGAGAAATTATTACTCTATTCCGGAAAATGCCATAAAAGATCCGCAGCGAATGGCAGACATGAATGCATTTTTCTTTTGGGCCAGCTGGGCATGTGTGACCGAAAGGCCGGGAGAGGAGATCAGCTATACCCATAATTGGCCGTCAGATGAATTGATTGGCAATAAGGCCACAGGCGATTTGTTGCTGTGGACCGGATTTAGCGTGATCATGTTGCTGTTTGGTACAGGCGTTCTGGTTTTTTATCATGCCAGAAACAAGGAGGAAGAGGTAGATGCACCGCAAGAGGATCCATTGATGCGACAGCAGATCACACCTTCTATGAGAGCGGTGGAGAAATATTTCTGGGTAGTAAACCTTCTTATATTGGTGCAGGTAATTATGGGTGTGATCACGGCCCATTACGGGGTAGAGGGCAACCTGTTGTACGGCTTTCCGCTGGCAGAGGTCCTTCCTTATGCCGCCTCCAGAACCTGGCATGTTCAACTGGCCATCTATTGGATTGCGACGGCCTGGTTGGCTACTGGACTCTACATAGGTCCATCTCTTACGGGAAAAGATCCCAAATTTCAAAAGTTGGGCGTTAACTTCCTTTTCATAGCACTTCTGGTGATTGTGGTCGGATCCATGGCTGGCCAATGGATGGGAATCATGCAGAAGATGGGCTACGTGGAAAACTTCTGGTTTGGACATCAGGGTTATGAATACGTTGGCCTTGGCCGGTTTTGGCAGGCATTTTTGCTGGTTGGGCTTTTCATCTGGCTGACCCTGATGGTGCGTCCCATGATACCGGTATTCAAAAGCAATACGAACGAAAAGCATCTGCTCACAATGTTTTTAATTTCCTGTGCGGCAATAGCCCTCTTTTTTGCTGCCGGCTTGATGTGGGGCAGGCAAACGAACCTGGCCATTGCAGAATACTGGCGTTGGTGGGTGGTCCATTTGTGGGTGGAAGGCTTTTTTGAAGTTTTCGCTACGGTGGTCGCTGCCTTTTTATTTACCAGGATGGGTCTGCTCCACATCCGGTCTGCGAGCAGCGCAGTCATTTTTGCAACGGTCATCTTTCTTGCGGGAGGAATTTTAGGTACTTTCCACCATTTGTACTTTACCGGAACACCGAAAGCGGTGATGGCACTGGGAGCTACCTTTAGTGCACTCGAAGTTGTGCCCCTGGTACTTATCGGTTTTGAAGCCTTTCACAATTACCGCCTGAGCAAATCCACCGAATGGCTGAGAGATTACAAATGGCCCATCTATTGCCTGATATCAGTGGCCTTCTGGAATTTCCTGGGTGCAGGTATTTTTGGCTTTCTGATTAATCCACCTATAGCCCTGTATTACATGCAGGGATTGAACACCACGCCTTTACATGGACACACCGCCTTATTTGGCGTCTACGGCATGTTGGGGATTGGTCTGATGTTGTTTGTACTGAGAAGCCTGTACCGGCACCAGGTGTGGAACAACAAGCTCATCGGTTTTTCGTTTTGGTCGATCAATATTGGCTTGATGCTCATGGCAGTGTTGAGTTTATTGCCTGTAGGCTTACTGCAGACTGTGGCAAGCGTGAACGAAGGCATGTGGTATGCCCGCTCTGCCGAATTTCTTCAGCAGCCCATAATGGATACACTCAGATGGTTGAGAGTAATAGGAGACACGGTATTTGCGATAGGAATTCTGGCATTGTTCGCTTTTGTCATTGGTCTTTTTTATGATAAGAAAAAAGTAAAATCGAGGGAGAAAGAGTTGGTGTGAAGTTACAGCGAATCAATGCCGATATTACACGAACGATACCTATTTAATGGTGCACAAAACATTAGGCAGTTGACTCATTTCACATAAAAATGTCCTTTAGAATAAAAAGCAGCGGATAGCATTCATCTCATAAATGCTCCGCAGCTTTTCTTTCAATACCTTTTTCCATTTATGCAAAATGACGATACTATCGCTACTATTGAAAAAAGTACCCTGCTGATCTTATCATAAAACTACCGCCCCAAGCTATATTATCGATCCGGTACGGCAGTTGTTTTTACGATGTGGGGTTGACTTATTTCTTTGCCAGCAGTACTTCAGCATGTACAGCCACCTCGCTCCAGGTTTTGCTTATGCCATCTGACCCGGTATGAAGTGCTTCGCAGGCTTTGTTTATGGAGGCAACAGCATCAAGTGCATCCCAATTGGCCAATTCCATCACCCCGTCAAAAACGAATTTGGTATCGTCTACTACCGAATATTCCAGAGGGATATTTTCTGTTTGTCCATTTAGGGTGACGTCGATGGAACATTGCTGGTTTGCATCCACTTTAAACACTCCTGAAATCAGCTCGGTGTTTTCCAGAGCGTCAAAGAAAAATTCTAAGATTTTAGGGTCTCTGGTTCCCGTAGGATCGTTGGTAAACAGACTGCTAACGGGAATACTGAATTCTGTACCGTTCATCGCTTCAAATGCGGTATCTCCTGAACCGAAATTGCTGATATTTATATTGGTAAATTCTCCTCCCACAGGCACCTTATCGGTAGTTTTATAGGCTACAAAACCGACCTTGGTCGAATCGCGTACCAATTCATAATTTGATGTATTTTCCTGGTCCTGCGTTTCCTCTGTATTACGGGAATTGCTACAATTGAAACAGGTAAGTGATACCAGGGTGATAACAAGGTAGTGAATCTTTTTCATAAGTATTTTTTTATCACAAAATAAGGCCTTTACTGGCAAAATAAAAAGTTTATGGATAATAGACGCAGGTTTTTCCTGGTACAGTTATGATTCAGTGCCCTTTAATTAAAATAGAATAACGGTTGTTTACGTCAAAAGCGTTGGTCGCTATTAGAAAAATAGGATAACCCAGGCATTCCCCCCGGATGTTCCATACCATCCGCAAAGGATTTTTATTGTGATGCAACATATTGACAACAAAATGAACGCATCTTCTGAATAGTGCGGTACAGTGGTGAAATCTTGTGAATTCACCTCATATTACCAATTACCCTTTTAAATTTTCTCACGGATTTCTTTCCCAGTCTATCCAGGTCCTTAAACTGAAGTGGACTGTTTTCGAGCGGGTCATTGCGCAGGTCGTAGATTTCTCCGTCTGCATAATACTTCCAGGAGGTATCGTAAACAAAGGTTCTTGGAGTGAAGTTTCCCCAATTAGGTGCATAGTGGCAAAATACCCATTCCCTGACCCTTCCGGAATATTGCGGGTTTACCAATTGGGGGTAGAAGCTGATGCCGTCCATTGGAAAGGTCTGATCAAGGGGGTCCCTACCAGATACTTCGAGCAGCGTAGGTAAAAAATCGGTCAAATCGATCAGGTTTGGATTGCGGCTACCCGCCGCTATGGTCCCGGGCCAGTAGGCCAGCAATGGCACGTGAGTACCCAAATCGTTGGTATACCCCTTGTTTCCCCGCAATTCACGGCCATTTAACCGGTTGACAACGTCTCTATCTGTACCATTGTCACCCATAAACAGAATCAGCGTATTCTCCGCCAGCCCAAGCTCGGTAACTTTGTTGATGATCCTGCCCACCAATTTGTCCATATAGCTGACCATACCCGGAAAATAACGGGGATCATTGACCCGGTCCTCAGGATCATAAGAGACGTAATCCGGGGAGCCAGGATAGGGTTCGAAGGGATCGTGGGTCAGGGCCATGGGAAAATACGCAAAAAACGGTTCGCCTGCCTGTTTCTCCACAAAATCCTCCAGATAATCTGTAAAAAGGTCCGGGCCGTACTGGCCTTCAAACTTTTCCAGCCCGGTGCCTTTGGTGTCGAGCAGCGCATTTTTATAACGGGAGCCCAGATCGCGCACCTGCCACAGGCGATAGGAATCAAAACCAGCTTCCTCCGGCAGACTGCCTACTTTGCCCCCAGCCAGTTCCTGCTGTCTGGCGTTTCCGTAAAGTTGCCACTTGCCCACCACGCAGGTAGCATAGCCCCGGTCTTTCAGCCAATGTGCGATTGTCTTTTCACCCGGGTCCAGCAAGCCAAAGCCAATGTAATTGCGGAAATTGTACTTTCCGGTCATCAGCTGCACACGTGAAGGTGTACAGAGCGGCGTGGCATGTGCGTTTTCGAAAACCATACCACCTGCAGCCATGCGGTCCAGAAAAGGAGTTTGGTGTTCTTTGTTGCCATAGGCGGGAAGTACCTCATATCCCAAATCATCTGCAAAAATCAAAATGATATTGGGAGACTGCTGGGCTCGCGGCCCGGGATTTACTCCTGCCAGACCGATTAAAAGCGTGAAAGCGATCAATAAAGGTTTTGGTGTCAAAATGAAGGTTTTTGAATGGGTGAACATTACGTCGGGCCTCTTTCCGCAAGTTAATCTACTACATAATCGGAGGTTTTCCAATAATCAGCTTCGCAGATGAGGCTATCAAATCCAAAACAGCAGAAAGCCAAAATTTATTGATTTTAGCGAAATAGAAGTCTGAACCAGAGTCCACAGGCTGATTTTTCTACAGCTCCTCCAGGGCAATGGAGACTGACTTACCTGCATAAACGCCATTTGGCAGCTTTATGGTGATTTGGGTGGTCTCATTGCTTTCCTCCCAATTGGCTTCAGCCTGTGTCCCTGTTACGGCATACCTTCCGGGTAGCCTGATATTAAAGGTATCCAATTTTCTCATTGGGTCAGCTACCGTCAACGATTTTTTGCTTTTTGTCTCCTGTCTGAGTAGTAATATTCCCGGCTGATCAACATTTATCAGCGAACCGTCTGACAGAGAAAGTGAACCTGCCTCATAAAATACGGCCTGGGTTTGCTTCAGACCGGGGTGATGGACGGCCTGCAGCCCTGGCTCGTTGGCCAGGATCCGCAGACCAGATTGTGCCATGGCTGAAAGGACTTCAGGATTGGTAACTGGCAGCACCACATAGGCATAGCTACCTCCATCGGGCCGCACGCCATGATCAAAGTAGGCTGTCAGGACCTTTTTTCGGATCTCTTTCGTAGACACATGCTTTTGATCGGTGATATCCGCCCAGCTGCCGGTTTCTACCCGGTTGCTGACCTTCAGGTTGGGCTGCTGCGGAAACCAGTAGCCAACCCCATCGTGATACAACCAGTCCAGATTTTCCAACACATGTTCTCCTTCGGGAAGCTGGCTGGCGGCCCTTCCGTTTTGCCCGATGCTGATCTCATCTCTGAGTATTACCTGATCTACGGTAGTAGCCACCGGATAAGGTTTGGAGGAAGCGATTCCTGCTCCAAGGCAAACATACATCCTGTCGAAAAAAAACCAGGCCTTTTTTGCCATTGTACTGTCATGAGGACTGATAAAGTCAAATCCTACCGCCCCAAAGTAACCGTCTTCAGCCGCGCCGACAAATTCTGTCAAACCATCCAATTGAATATTGTCTGGCCTGTGTAGTTCCGGTTTTTGAAGGATGGTGGTCCCGGATATCTTTTGCCAGTCGTAAACGGGCCAGATATCATGGTATTCATCGCCTCTCAGCATGAGGTAATTGGTCCCATCTGCACGATGGTGGGTGGTAATGCCCGGACCATTGTAAGGTTTCTCCATATTTCTATTTCTGGTAGAAAACATACGCACTGTAGTGTAAAAATCAGGTCGCTGCAGCACAAAATGTTCGGTCTGCCAGAAAAATTTAGCGAAAGAAGTACTGGGTTTGCTTTCTCCCTTTCTGAGCCTCAATATCTCCATTAATTCTTCCTCCCGGTAATTGGTACTGCGCAAAAGCCGTTCAATTTCGAGGGTGCCTTTGGGCTGGAATCCGGATTGATTGGAAATGGACCTGTTTTTTACACTGATATCCTCGTAAATGCCATACACTAACTGTTTGTATACCCCATCGAGGTAATAATCTACCAATTGATTGATCCGGTCCTGGTCGAAGGCGTAGCTGGTGCCCGCCACATAATCCGCCCACTCACCAAAGGCATTGGCATATTTGCCATAGCCATAAGATGTGGTATTGTTTACCCGGTCTTCCCGGTGATGAAAACTATAATCGTGCTGGATGCCGCGCTCACCGGTACTGAATTTGATCTCATTGGCAATGATCTCGATGACCTCGTCAAACGCTTGTTTGTTTTCCGTGAACAACATGTTTTTTGCCAGTATACCGGCAATTACGATGCGGTCACCACTGGGCCTGGCACCCGAGGCTGCCATATGTGCCCTGCCAATAATGGGTTGTGCTTTTCGCACCAGTCCAGTCGGAAATTCACTTCCCATCAGCAGCATCAGATTTACCAGATGGGTAGGGGTAGTAATTTGATTGTTGTGCCAGTTATCTCCCACAAAGTCATTCACCACCCAGTATCTCAGCGACAAAGTAATTTTTTCTTTGAGAGCAGAATCCTGAAAGAAGGGAGAAGATTTTTTGCTGTAGGCTTTGGCCAGATAGACCAGATCTGCTGTATGCCTTCGATGTGGAAAGCCCGCATTCCTGCTCAGGTCTTCATAATCGATTTCAGGAAAAGCCCCCTCCTCATTCATGCGGTCCAATATATCATGGACACGGGAGGGATCGATCGCCTCCTCCAGCAGTTCAGCAACCACCCTCTGGCGAATCGTATCCAATTCACTGGCGTGTGATAGAAATGATGGGAATGAGCATAAAACCAGTAAGAACAACAACAGCCTTCCGGATGCATGTAATTTCATATTCAGATTATTTTGGGCAATAGACTAGTTGGCAACTGGATTTATTCAGGATTCTTTCCTGTCATTCCGTTCCAATTCTTCCATTCTTTTTCTCAGAGAAAGTGGTCGCATGTCGGTCCAGATTTCCTCGATATAGTCCAGACAGTCCTGTTTTTTGCCAGCCTTTCCTGCAGCTTTCCAGCCCAGCGGAATTTCGCGGTCTTCCGGCCAGATGCTGTACTGTTCTTCGTGGTTGACGACCACCTGATACCGCCTGTTGTCTTCATCTTGATTCATGCAATACAATTTATCTTTTTATAAAGGTTTATTACGATTTCAACCTGTCACTTTTGCTGCAAGCAGGAATATTCCGGCGAAGCCAAATAGAAACCCCTGTGCATATCGAAAATAACACGACGAATGCGACATTGCCATTAAATGTACGGATTTTCTCGAATGTATCAAGCAATTGTGTTTGCCAAGCCGGATACTGGAAAATATTAAAATGTAGAAAAGGTAGATTTTCAGGGTACCGAATCGGAACTTTTTTCCATTTTATCTTTATCTTTATTGACTTGATAAATCATTGGTACATAGCTTTTTAATTTTTATCTCATGTCGGCAAGCAACGAAAGCATGACACCTTTTACCGGGATTTTGTCCAGGGAAGAGATATGTGCGCTCCAGCACTGTTGTAAACATGAAAAAAACCTGATGGTCAGTATTTTTGATACAGGGAGGAAAAAATTCTTATTCCACAACGATACTTTTAAAAGCATCCTCGGTTACAACACCGATGAAATGACCAATGGTGGCTGGGAATTTTGGTTTAAGAAAATCAAACCTGTGGAGCTGAAGTCTATCAGCAACCTGATCGATTCCCTCACTGGTACTTCGGAGGCCCTGCCTCCCATGCACAGTGGTCAGGCCTACACCTACCACGTGCAGGATATTTTTAGAAATTGGTTGTTGATTCAACACCAGGTTTCACTTTTGATGAAGGCCAATAAAGAATTTATTATCAGCTATATATATAACATTACCAATCAGGAGCGTTTGGATACGATTCTTACAGAATTTCAATTCTGCTACCAAAACAATACGGTTGAGATTTCTAGAAGGGAGAAGGAAGTGCTGCATTTATTAGGGGAGGGATTTTCATCGAAGCAAATTGCCGATAAGCTTTTTATCAGTATTCATACGGCAATTTCCCATCGAAAACATTTGATTGAAAAATTCGCTGTAAAAAATACTGCTCAACTGATCAAAGAGGCCTCCAAATCTGATTTGATCTGAAAATCCCCATAAATAGGGATTGTGTTCGCGCAGGCATTCGGGTAAATTTAACTTTCGGTAATTCGCTGTGTTCCCTCCAGAAAATTGCCGGGATCTTTTTTTTCAAGCCAGCAAACCTTCTCCATGAAAAAAACAAACCCAGCATCCGTTTTATCCGGCCTAATAGGACATTTACGTCTTGACAGGCCGGAAGAGAAAAAGGCTTCTCTCGAGCTGAACGCACTTTTGACCAGAACCCGGCTTGAAGGAGGAGCTGAAAGGCTGAGGTCAGGTCTGTTTTCGTTCGAAACATCGGACCTTTTCCAGGCCGATACGATCAGCAAATCTCAGCAAAAAGCGATTCAGACCATCCGGGATGCCCGACAAAAAAGAAATCCGGAGACACAGTTTAAGGTTTTCCGCAGAGAGCTGGCACTGAAAGACCCCCTCATACCACAATCGGTATCGGACTGGTCTGTGGGCTCCAGGGTAGATGAGACAGTGGGTCCGTTTAGAAATAAAGATGGCAGGCAATTCTGGTTTGACTTTTTGCCCATAGGCAGCTTTACGGCATTATACAAGCAGGGCACAACAGCTCCCATCCTCTTGTTTCAGGAGAGGAAAGCACCTGGTAAAACAGCTTTGCGTGCAAAAAATACGATACGACCATCCCACCAGTATTCTCTGGGAGATGGCGGAATATGGATCAATGCCAGGCTTCTGTCTCCAAACGCACCTGAGGGTACATTCACCGGACTCACGATCAGCTCCGGGCTCATCAAAATTAGCCATCCAGCGAAAACGGTCAGCAAAAAATTAACCCTTCCGGCCAATGGTCAAATAGAGGTGGTTTTAAAATTGGCACAACAGGAGCTCACTGCCGTCGATAAAAAAAGTGCCTATGGAAAGGCTGCGGCTGAGATGACCATAAACCTCCCTGCCATTCTGGAATTCGGCATTGCTGGTAACACAGCATCCATTGATAAGATCGACCGGTCGGCATGGACCCTGATGGGGCAAAAATTAAACTTTACCTGGGATAAACAACAGGCTTTAACCTACCATCCCCTGTTGCAGCGCATTCTGATCCCTTTTCAAGTTTCAGCTAAAATGCTGGAAATGCAGCAAAACGAGTCAGACTTCAATTTCCTGAGCAATAGGGCGCCGATAGAAAATTCCGGATGGCTATTGCCCGTCACGCAACTGGACCTGAACCAACCCACAGTCCCGGAGGGTACCGGACAACTGTACGTTCGTACCGGGCCGGGACTGGTTAACTCCTGGGAAGGACTGCAGGGTAGCGGCTTTCAGCTATCTCAAACACACCTGGTGGGTGGACCTGGCCAATTGCTCCTGGTAGATTTTGCCGTTTCTAATCCCCATGCAAGTCAGGAACTGGACTTGTGGAAAACCGCTGATCAAGTGGTAGCATCAAAAGCTTTGCTTACATTTCCCCAAACCGGCCCTTTGATTTACCTGAGCCATGCCAATGGCAATGAACTCCTGATGCGTTATTGTGATGCAGATTTTCGGGTAGACCGGCCGGTCAAAGTGGATGGTACACCGCCTGTCTTACAATCCAGGCATTCCCTTCTCCTCTTATCTGCTACTCCTGCAAACCGGTTGATTTATTTGTTTGACGACAACCTCATCGCTGACACAGCCGCAATAGAGAATCAGGATCCCTATATGCCGGAGCAAATGGCGCTAGCCATGAGCAATGCCTTATTTAAGGTCACACAGCCAAACGGCTGCCTGCTCTTTGGGGAGTTGGATGAAAATTTCGCAAAAGTAACTGAAGGCTTTCTCTTTTTGTCATTCGGTCTATTGGCCTATATCCCGATCCTGCCAGATCCCTATGCTGCCAATTTAGGTCTGGTACGAAGCCAATTCAGGGAAAGCAGTAGTTCTACCGGTGGGGCAGGACTTCAGGGCTGGCTGATAGGAAGAACGGCATGGAGCCCCGGTGAAGAGGGCGATCAGGTCGGCGTTTCCTTTCACTTCTCACCGTTGGAGCAGCTTTTTGGAGGGATTTCCCTGGAACAACCGGAACAGCATGGCACTACCTCTCCTGAGGTTGCTGGCCCGGGAATGGTTTCGGCAATTTCTAAGCGTCCTCCCTTTTCATCCGTAGCCAACGCTGATCTGGAAAGTCCCGGAGGCAGACTTTCAGCCATGCATTTTTCGTCAAGGCTGGAACAGTCAGATGCGGTCAGGTCTGCCCCTCTGGCTGCTACTGCCGCAGCAGCAGCGAGTGCTGCTCCGGTACGGCTACCGGACTATGACAGCCAATGGGAAAAGGAGACCAGCAGGTACCGGCGGGATGTTTTTGCACTGCTGGACGTCAGCACCAATGCTGATCTCTTTGGAATCAGCTTTGATCTGCTGAATCGCCGTGAATTCAGGGTGGATACAGAAAGGGATCCAACAACTGGAGAAATTAGTTACAGCTTTTTCTCTCTGCAGGTACAGGGCCTGGATGTGGTCAGTGCCGGTGAAAATGTACGGGCCTTTACTGTACCACAAATTTCATGGGAGCCGGTGATCAACCTGAGTCCTCCGGTTCCTCCTCCAGACGGACCCTTCGACGGGGACCCGGCAGCCGGGTTCAATTATTATCCGGACGATGGAGGCCCCACAAGGATCTCCAATAATAGCGAAGATAAGGTCATACTTGCTCCACTGCCGCTTACTGATTTCCTGGTGGAGCATCGAAAAAATGACGAAAATTTTAAAGCTTTCTCATTTTTCACCCTTCCCTTCGGTATGAAAGCCGCAGCACTGCTAACGGAAAATTACAGCTTCAACAATGTAAACCGGCAAGGGGGCGATTTAAGTGGAAGCCGGTATTCTTTTGACGAGCAGCTACTGTCGGGGCTGCAACTTCGAATGGATGCAGGGACACCTCTGAGAGATGGAGACAGTCAAATGTTTATGGGATCTACCGTACAGATAAATAACATTCTCGATTTTTTAGGCAATGAAACGGGTAATAGTACCCTGGGTGGCAGTGTAACTGATATTTTCAACCGGGAGTTTTTTTACGACAGCAACTATGCCTTTGAACTTTACAAGCAGCGGGGTGTGCCGGTGACCCGTATGGACCTGAGCGGATATGGTGCCAATATGTTCAGCAATTGGCTGAATACGAAGGCGGCGGTAGCGGAAACCAGCCAGGCAAAGTTTGATGTGATGATGGGACGCTGTTCACACGAGATCATTCAGGTCAAAAGCATCCTATACCCCTGGGCAATTAAAGTAGTGCGGACCATTACCCTTTTCCGGGTGAGCAGCGGGTACGTTTACCGATTCGACAGCGGATGGCGGGCTGAAAGCGACGGCAAATTTGATTTCAGGTATTTCGTGTACGAAAACAACCCTGCCTTTCCCGGAGGACCTGCTGAAAATCCCGAACCACAATTGATTGGAATAGAGAAGATGGCCGAGTATGCGATCCATCCGGGATTGATTAAGGGTTTGTACAATGTGTCGAATATCATCGAAACCGGCGAAGTCGCACCTTTCAGTGAGAATATACTCTTCGAAGAATCGGTGGATCAGGAGGGGATGGCGGTGAATATACCTCAAAATCTCGATGTGAATCTGCAGCCTGTCTATTTTGATGCGGACGTGGAGATTGAAGGCGTTGTTTCCGGCATGCAAACCAAACCAACCACCGACGGTGATAAGGCATTGGTACCTTCACGGAGAATTCTGGGTTTTGTACAGTTGGGCCCCAAGGGATTTCCATTGAATAATGCTGCCTTGCGACTACTGGTGCAGCGGCAAGGTACGATTGGAGGGGCAATTGATTGCGAGGTGGATTTGGTTGGCAGCCATCAGAAGATGCGGCTCAGTCACTTTGATTTCAACAATTCATTTGCTGAAAATGGCTCAGATCCGGTTTTCTGTGTAGCGGGTAGGGGCAATATGTTACTTCCCAAGGATGGCAGTTGGTCCATGGTCCGACACGAGCGGGCCAATGGTGAAGTCAGCCCTGTTCCTCCAAATTTCGGCATTCCGGTAATCCGTCCTGGCAAAGTGGTAAAAGATGGGGATGGCGTAAAAATTGACCTTCCGGCTACTGCTGTGCTTACCCGTATAGCTGAGCCATTGGAACTGCTCCGGCAGCCGGTAAATGGTACCATCAATTATGGTTTTTTGCAAAGTACCGATACACAAAAGGCCCTGTTACTTACTCCGTCTTTCCAAAACGGGGTACAGAAGCTTCTCAGCAAAACACCTCCTTTATTTGTGGATGCATTCAGGATCGTCAATACAAAAGGAATTTTTCCAAACATAGGACAGGGAGATGATTTTTCCGCACAAACCCTGGGTGAAGCCATCCTGATGAAGAAAAACGGCTCCTTTCCTTTTGACCTGAATGCTTTACAGGATCTGGGCCAGGATGTATTTGAACTGATGGACGTGCAGGATACCCTGAACGGCATCAAGGAACAGGGCTTACAATTGCTGCACAATCCGGAGGAAATGTTTGACCTGCCCACCGAGTTTGAACTCATCGATGTGGGAGATGGAAATTTCAGAATTTACATCGAATATGACAAAAAAGACAAAAATGGAAATGTAGAAACGCAGGGATCGCTGGATTTTGACATCAATTCCGTAGCAGAAAGTTGGAAAAGCAAGATGAACAATATCGGCCTGGTCATTGATCTGGCTGGGATCAAGCGACTGATGACCATTCGGGGCAATTGGGATTCTGAGAACGGGAAAGAGGCCAGTTATCCACAGCCGGATCTTGAATTTGCACCCGAACTGGATCCCCTGGTCGATTTGCTGGAAATATTGCAGAGTCTGCAGGAGGGTGATTACGGAGCCGCGGTTCAAAATGGGCTGCAACTGGCCATGAGTAACAAGGCAGGTAGCTGGGAATACAAGTTTGAAGCTTCGAAGGAGATTCCCGTGATACGATTTCCTATTCCTGACGCCGTCTACAACGACCCCAATACGCCCTTCAAGCTCGAGGCCGGACTAAAAATCGGCGCTTACTTCAATGCAGCAATCAAAGTCACGACAGACGCAAATGAGCTGCTTCCCTCTGCGGGAGGAGTTCTCGGTTTTTATGGGCGTTTGTCGGTGATGTGTGTATCCATTTCCGCAGCCACCATTTACGCCATAGGGCAGGCTGACGTAGATATAGCCGCAGATACCAAGATCGGCCCCTCGCTGAGAATGAAATTTGGTTTTGGAGCCCAAATTGTAGTTGGCCTGCCCGTAGCAGGAAATGTAAGCGTGCTCTTTGTAGTAGGTGCTGAAATTTTTATTGCGCAAGGGATAGTGAAAGTTTCTGCTTTCATGCTTTTCGAGGGGCATGCTGAGATCCTGGGAGGCATTGTATCCATCACCATACGTATCGAAGCAAAGGGTACTTACGCCAAAAAGGCGTTAGAAGGGGGAGCTTCCCGCACCGATCTGCAATGTCAGGTCACCTTTGGGCTGGATATCAGCATAGCCTTTATCATCAATATCAGTTTCACCGAATCCTGGCAGGAACAACGCCGGATCGCTTAATAGATTTTTGCCATGAATGCCAATCAGAGATTATCTATCATGACCTTTCCGCAGTATTTTGACGGAAATGAATTGCAGGTAAATATTGTGGTACTGCCCAGAGACCACAATCCACTGAATCCAATCATTACCGGAGAGGCACCAGCCATTCCGGATGCATCGGAGGCCTTTGCGGATGCCAGCTTTTCCTTTGGGGTACAGATAATCCAGGGGTTTGGAGCCAACCCCTTGCCTCAGCCACAGCCGCTGGCAGACGCTCAGCCCGTAGGTACCCAGGCTCCACAAAATCCAAGAGAGATATTTGAAGCCATGGCCAATCATCTCCAGATCCTGGATGTGAATATGGTCAACAGCAATGCTGTTTTAACCAACATACCCCAATCCAGACAATTTGAGGCACCCAGACCCCTGAATGTATCTGTATTCAAACATCTTCCCAAAACATTTTTAAAAGCTACCGGGCTGAAAGCCATAAAAAGTAAAAATGCTTTTACCGATGACACTTACCATTGTGCGGTGAAAGCAGCGGATTTCTACCAGGGCTTTCAGCAAACTGGTCCGGCAATCAGTTGGGGGAAAGTGTTTGCCCATATTCTGCGGCAACCGCTTCTGGCAAGGGCCGCCGGATTTATTTACTCCTTTCAATTGCCCGTTGCAGCCGATACATTTCCTGAGGGTGGTTTTCTTTACATTGACCTGGCGGAAGGTAGCAGCTTTAGTCCTCAGTTTGCTGCAGACGATACCTTTATCAAACGATATGCAGCCAGAATACCCATACTCAGGCCTGGTGAGCCACGCCAGGTTTTTGCCCCCTTGCTTTACCCGGTATTGAATGTTCACGATGGCAATTACGATGAATTGTTTATCGAGACAGCCATCTATGACGACGGCTTTGCCAAGACGGTACACTGCCATCAGGCTCCTCATAGAGATCCACTGATTGAAGAGGCTGAGGGGGCTTTTCCCCTCCAGGATGCAGGTGTCCAGCTCGGCTGGGATGACCTGCAACTGCTGAACTGGTATATCCGTCAACTGTCCATTGACACCAGTGTAAGCGGACCGGTGAAGCGCCTTGACGCCCCTATCGGCGTAAATGGTTTTGTCATTGATGTCCGCCAACAGCCGCCTGCAGGAGAAGATCCGGGCGAATGGGAATCCCTGAATTGGGTTCAGAACCGGAATACTTTCAGCCTGAGCCGTGATCCTGATAATCCAGATGACGTCATTGTGCTGGGTGACTTTTCCGGGGACCTGCCTTATCAGGTTTATCCCACCCAATTGGACGGTACGGAGCAGGTGACCGGACAGCGACAGCCCTATTGGTTACCGATGTACTTTGCCAATTGGACAGGACATAGCATGGTCTTGCCGGATCAAGATGCAGCGACCATCTACCAGACCACCCACCCGGATTTAAATGCGGATCCCGATGGTCAGCCCGCTACTGACAAGGATGGTAATCCGGTAAGCACCGGTACCGGAGTCACCGGTGCTGCACAAAACCAACTGAATCAAATTTATCAGGCTGGTCCAATAAATGCTCTCCTGCGGTATGGGCAATCCTATGAATTCCGTGTACGCATGCAGGACATCAGTGGGGGAGTACCCGATATCAGCCGCCAACCGGTCAATCAGACACCATCGGATATAGGATTGTGCCGTTTCAAGCGATTCATTGCGCCTATCCAGCCCCGAATTCTGGAAGTGGAAGCTGATCCGGGTGCGCAGCCGGGCGATGAGCATCCGGTAACCGGTGTGGACGGACCAAACCATCTGGAGGAACTCACCATTCGCAGGCCCAAGTTGAGCTATCCTGCTGTGGTTTATACAGGAAAATATTCCGATCCGATAGGAAGGCTTACCGCACAATCCAACCTGGGACTCAGTCCGGAGGCAGGAGATGCTGAACACCGCGTTGGCCTGGGCATAGCAGATCCGGATGTGGACCGTATTGAGATCTCCGTAGAAATAGCCACCTTAAAACTGGACAAATTGGATAGCCTGAATGGAAAGGATGACTACATTCACCTTTATACTACCTACAGGTATTTCCCGGCAATAGGAGACAATGAAGACGGGTATGAAGCAAACCTGAATATCCCCATCATTTACAGGGATATACAGGGTACCGACAAGGTATTGCATACGGGAGCCAGCCTGAATCTGGAGCAGGATCTGGGCCTGGAAGCCGATATCGTCCAGCTCAGCGAATTGGTATTGCCTACGGGAAGAACAGCCAGGCTGACCGTTAGGGCTGTATGTGAGGACAAGGAAACAGATTCCCAAACAGAAGCCTATTATGGCGTAGTGGATGCAGCCAAGCCTTCGCTGGACGTGCGTTTCGGTGCTGCATTCACTGTACTGCTCTATCAACCTTCGGCAGATGAAACCGGTTTGCTGGCCGATACGCCGGGGGTTCCTGCACTTCAGGGCCTCTATATGCGGCCGGATGCCAGCACAGTATTTGACGGAACCTGGAATACGCTTCTTTTTGGATCCTCCGGAGAAGGTCAAAACAGCAATATACAGCAACTCGCCAACAGGCTAAACCTGGAAAGTAATGGGCTCACCCTTTATGCCCCAAAAGGTAAGCGGGTTGTTTTTGGTTGCAGCAGTCGTATCCGGCACAGCCTGGCTCCAGACGGATCCTCAATAACCTTTGCTTCAAAGGGAGATCTTTTCAATCACTGGATTTGCTGTCTCAACTATGAGTTGGACCGGGATTGGATGTGGGATGCGATGGAGACCGAAGCATTCTGGATCAGGCGGTCAAAAAAGTTTACCCACGATTCAGATCCAGGTGAAACGGACGTAAAAGTTGGAGTATTGAAAATGGTCCGTACTGCCTCTTTTGAATCCCTGGACGGTGCCCAGAGAAACAGTACCCAATTGGTGTTTTTTGATGCCGTAGAGCCCAAGAGATCAGAAGAAAATGCTTTCCCGGATACGATTGACATCACTTACAGCATGGAAGCCAGATTTAAACCTGATCATGGCACATCCCGGGATGACATGGAAAGTATAGCAATGACATTGCCCATTACCACTGTACCGGCTCAAGTGCCAAAGGTTGTTTCAGCAGGATATGCCTTATCACCCTATGTACGGGATGAAAAGTATGAAAACAGTGAATCCAGAAAGCGCTTTTTGTGGATCGAATTTGACCAGCCGGTAGAAGACCCACAGGATTGCTATTTTGCCCGGGTTCTGGCCCAGGCGCCCGACCAGTTGATCAGCAACAATCATCCAGCCTTGTTTCTGGCACCTGAAGAACCCGCATTGCCGGTGGACGCTGAGCTGCTCCGGATCATCACCCCCGCTTCATCCAATGATCTTGCCGGACTAAATGCCATGCAGCCCATGCTCAAAAGCAAAGACAGTGACGTTCACTATATCCTTCCACTTCCTCCGGGACTTCACGCCAATAGCGACGAAATGTTTGGCTTTTTTACCTACGAATTTCGCGTCGGCCATTTTAAACGTCCTCCTGCTGAGGAAGGCGGTGCAGGAGAAAGTGTGTGGACCACAGCTCAGGGACGCTTCGGTCGTAGGCTCAAAATGCAGGGAATACAGCATCCTGCGCCCGCATTGTCATGCATGCCCAACAGAGACAAAGAAAAGGTCTGGGTAACTGCCCCATACGCCGTAGCCGTCCATAAGGGAAAGAATGTGACAGCAAATCCACCCCGTACCGGGCTATGGGCACTCCTCTATGCCCAGGTGAAGCGTGTGGACAATCAGGATTACCGTAATATTTTACTGGATGACAGGCCACTGGACTGGCGGGTGCAGGTTCAGGCAATTGTGCAGGAAAACCTGCTGGAGTCCTACTCAGAATTGGAGCTACAATTGCTCAATCAGGTTGCCATAAAAACCCTCAAAGGGCAGGGAGATATATCCTCCGCAAGGAAATTTCTGAAATTAAAGTCCGGATCCGGAAAGAACAAAAATGCCACAAAATACGGGACCACACTTTGGAGTAATACTGAGATCAATCAGTTTCTGCAACTCTATGGATTACCCCGGGATGCTTCGCTTAGCGTAGTGGTAGTGGAAGTCCTGCCTCAAATCAATGATCTTTTTGACCATGTGTCCGGGCTCGAAGATACGCTTGTAGCAGAATCTACGAGTAATTTTATGAATTCGGGTCAGCGGGATTCCTTCAATCAAAGTTACAAGCAGCGATTCGGCTCAGCAGCAGGAACCACATCCGCACCTGTAAATTTGAATAGTCCGGTCAGCAATGAATTGGGCCACCACCGCATTTTGCGTACATCCAGATTGACCAAGGTGCCTGATATCTGCTGTCCGGATTGTGACTGATCCGGCAAAGCTGCTATCCTGAATCGGGTACGATTGTGTGGATTTCTCTGCGGAAATAGTTTGAATTGATGCAGCTTCTGTGACAAGCGATACCAGTTTGTTTCTGGAGATAGGCGTTGGTTATACAATGTTTTTGGCGGATTTTGCAAAAATCAGACTAATTTTGCTTGCATTGGTCCGGACTTTTCCCGGAAGTTTTTTAGTTCGAGAAAGAAAGCACATGCAGATACCGAGTTTAAGCACACTAAAAAAGGAATTACAACAAAAAGAAAGCAATGAACTTATCGAATTGATATTGCATCTGAGTAAGCTCAGTAAAGACAACAAAACCTACCTTTTTTTCAAGTTGTTTGATACCGAAGATTCCAGGCTTTTTATTGATACCCTGAAAGAAGAACTGGAAGCTGCCTTTTATAAAGCCAACACCAGTAATTACTACCTGGCCAAAAAGTCAGCCCAGGGCATTCGGAAAATACTCAACAAAAACCTGAAATTTACCAGGGATCCCATTGCCAAAATTGAATTGATCTCCTTTTTTTGTCAGCAAATGCAAGGTTTTGGCTACCTGGAATTCCGGCATCCGGTTATTGAAAATTTATACAGCTTGCAGGTAGGTAAAGTAGAGAAATTGGTTGAGAAGCTCCATGAGGACCTTCAATACGACTACAGAGACACCTTGGAAACGCTGCGAAACCCCATTGGCTAAAAGGCCTGTCCAACTGGAGAAAATGCATAACAAATAAAAAAGTAAGCCGAAAAAAACTAAAAAACATTAAATGCTGCAGCACAGTTATATGGAAACAATTTTCATCTGTTCAGGCAAAACCGGGATTTGCAAACCCTTGAAGATTCAAATTTCCTTCAGAATGTGGGCCTAATTTTCAAAATTCCCTGGAAATGCCAGATACCATGGTCAGGCGAAACCTGGTCTCAGGACTACAAATATTTACCTCTTGATTGCGCTCGCCGTGGATCAATGGGAAAACAAAACCTTGCTATTGATTACCTGCGGTTTTTTACTAACTTCATAAAAATAAAAGTCTTTTGCCTTTAAAACGACTGACAATATTGCTTTTTTCTTCTCTAAATGGAACCCGACTAAAGTCTGGTCTTCCAACCACATTGATCATCCTCTTTCTGGGAGTAATGACAGCCTGCGGAAACAGGGTGACCACCTCTGATCTTCCAGTGGCTATACCTGAAAATTATACCCTCAATACCGGCGAAGAAGATCTTGAAACAGCCTGGTGGACCTCATTTGGAGACACCAGGTTGAATGCTCTTGTGGACAGTGCCTTGCGGCGCAACCTGGAGCTGCAGGGTTCCTGGTACCAGGTGGCCCAGGATGCCAGTACCGTTGCCATTATTGCTTCAGAGCGGGTGCCGCAGGTGTTTCTGGAACTTCAGGGTGGAGCAAGCCGTCCGGTTCCTGATTTTGTGGGTGGTGAAAATACCCAGCTATCTCTACGGAGCAGCTACGAAGTAGATTTATGGGGCAGGGTAAAACAAAGTAAGATGGCAGCAGAAAGCAGGCTCAAAGCAAGTTACCTGGACTATCAGACATTGGCGATCAGCATAGCCGGAGAGGTGGCCGTTACCTGGTTTTCCCTGCAGGCATTTCAGGAACAACTGACCCTGATCAGAGAACAGACAGATTACAACGAGCAGGTTTTGGGCTTGATACGAGCGAGATTTGCCAGCGGCCAGGTCAGGGGTGTGGACATACTCCGTCAGGAACAACTGATCCAAAGTACAAAAGAGCAGGCTACCGCCATTCAAATAGAAATTCAAACTCTTCAAAACCGGCTGGCCGTATTGCTCGGATCTGCACCAGGTACAATTTCCCTTAGTCAGGATGCCGGCTTACCAGAGCTTGGACCCTTACCGAATGCAGGTCTTCCGATGGAGTTGATCAATCGGCGCCCCGATATTCAAAGCAGTTTTTTTCAAATGGAAGCGGCAGACCGGGAGGTGGCTGTAGCCATCAGCAATACCTACCCAAGACTGACATTTAATTTTACTGGTGCATTACGTTCCAATACGCTTACCAATCTGGTAGAATCTCAGGCCGCTTCCATTACCAGTAGTTTGTTGATGCCGTTATTTTATGGAGGAAGGCTAAAGGCTGAAAAGAGACAAGCTGAGGCCTTCAGAGACCAACAAATTCAAGCATACGGGCAGACTGTTTTGCTGGCACTACAGGAGGTAGAGGATGCCATGGTGCGGGAAAGGCTTCAGCGGGAACGAATCGGCTACCTGGAGCAGCAACTCAAACTGGCTGAGCGGGCCTTTCAGCAATTGCGTGTGGAATACCTCAATGGATCTATTGCTTACCTGGACGTTTTGGTGAGCCTGGATCAGATGCAGCAGCTCAAGCGCGATCTGGTCGGCGCAGAACTGGATCAGCTCCTGTTTCGGCTTGCTTTGTACCGCGCCCTTGCCGGAGGCTTTGAAACCCCTATAGAAACGGGTGAAGGATTTACCATGAACGAAAACACAATTCCAACACAATGACCAAAACGAAGACCATATGGATCAGCCTGGCCCTCCTGGCAGGAAGTATCCTTGCCGCTTTGATATTTTTCTGGACGGCGCCCGAAGCTGAAATGGAGGGTGCATCCAAAACTACGGCCATGCTGGTGGATGTAGTTCAGGCGGAAAGAGGTGATTTTACACCTACAGTCGTAGCTACCGGAATTGTACAGCCTGCCACAGATATATCCCTGAGCAATCAGGTAGGAGGGGAGATCACCCGGATAGCTCCAGCATTTTTGCCCGGAGCTTATGTCAATAAAGGCGATCTGCTGCTCCAGATAAATCCCGCGGATTATGAAAATACGCTGATGTTGAGAAAAAGCGATCTGGCCCTGGCCCGGTCAGACTATGAAGTAGAACTTGGCAGGCAGGACGTCGCGCAGAAAGACTACGAATTGATCGGTGATGATTTATCTGCAGAAAACCGTGATTTGGTTCTTCGCAAACCCCAACTCGAGGCGGCAAAAGCAAATGTTGCTGCTGCAGAAGCTGCAGTTAACCAGGCAACCCTTGATCTTCAGCGTGCCAGTATTCGTGCCCCTTTCGATGCCCATATCCTGTCGAGAAACGTAAATCTGGGTTCACAGATTTCTCAGGGATCTGACCTGGGAAGATTGGTAGGTATAGAGGAATACTGGGTGGTTGCCAATGTACCTCTTTCCAAGGTCAATTGGCTGGATATTGGTGAAAACACCTCCGGGCAGGGTGCACCGGTAAAAATCGTCCACCCAGCTGCCTGGGGTCCGGATGAGTTCCGTGAGGGTAGGGTTTCGAGGCTGGTAGGAGCGCTGGATAACCAAACAAGGCTGGCGAGAGTTATCATTAGCGTAGATGATCCGCTAATGAGGTTAAACCCCGAAAATGACAGACCACCACTTATCATCGGTACCTTCGTAGAAGTTCAAATAGAAGCGCGTAAATTAGAAAACGTAGTTCGGCTGGAACGTCAGTACATTAGGCCTGGAAATACGGTATGGGTATTTGAGGATGGGGAGCTGTCCATCAAGCAAGTGAATATCCTCTTTGAAGACCGGGAATTTGCCTATATCAGCCAGGGATTAGAAGACAATGCACAGGTGGTGGCTACAGATCTGGCAACTGTAGTGGAAGGATCACCGCTTCGCCTGGACGAAGATTAAATATACATCGACATGAACAACGACAAGAAACCGGATACCGAAAACGGCGCCATAGCCTTTATGGCCCGCAGGCCTATCATTACCAATCTGTTGATGGTCATCTTGCTTGCTGGTGGGGTATATACCATGTACAGCATTCAAAAAGAAGTGTTTCCACAATTTCAATTGGACATTGTAGAAGTATCCGTGGTATACCCCGGAGCAGCACCGGAAGAGGTGGAGCAGGGCATAGTATTGCCCGTTGAAGAGACGGTGCGGCAGGTTCAGGGTATAAAGGAGATCATTTCTACAGCAAATGAAGGGTCCGGTACGGTGGAAATCTGGCTCATACCCGGTACCGACCGCATGAAAGCACTGCAAGATATCAATCAGGCAGTAAGCCGGATACAAACCTTTCCGGATGACATAGAGCGACCTCAGATCATACTTCAAAATCAGCAAATGGATGTGATGCAGGTTGGGATTTATGGCCACGTGGACGTATGGACGCTTCGTGTTTTAGCCGAAAGGCTCCGCAGCCGCTTTCTAAGCAATGAACAAATCTCACAAGTGGAAATCGGTAATGTGCCTGACTTTGTTACCCATGTGGAAATACCGAGAAATACTTTACTCAAGTACAATTTAACGCTGGGCCAGGTGGCCGACCTGATTGAAAATTCCAGCCGGGATATTCCTGCAGGATCTATTGAGACCTTGTCGGGGGAAATTTTGCTGCGCATGGAAGAACGCAAGCTTATGGCAGAGGAGTTTGCGAAAATCGACATTGTTTCTTCAGAATCAGGTACTACGGTAACCCTGGGAGATATCGCCAGCATTCGGGACGGATTTGAAGAAGTAGGCTTTCACGGTCAGTTTGAGCAGCAAAATACCGTAGATCTGGAAGTATTCAGGATCGGTAATCAGTCTCCCCTGGAAATAGAAGAAGCAGTCAAGTCCATTCTGGAAGAATTTGAACCCAGCCTGCCACCAGGAGTAAAGGTACGGGTAGAAAGCAACCGGGCGGAGGACTTTCGCGAGCGCCTTTCCCTGCTGACTGAAAACGGTTTGATGGCTATTGTGATCGTATTGGTGATCTTAGGACTCTTTCTGGAATACAGACTCGCTTTTTGGGTCATGATGGGCATGACCATCTCATTTGTGGGTGCCATGATCGTCTTTCCTGCGGTAGGCATAAGTATCAATATGATTTCCATGTTTGGCTTTTTGATTGTCCTGGGTATAGTCGTTGACGATGCCATCGTAGTGGGTGAGAATATTTATGAGTACCGGCAAAAGGGCTATAACTACATGGATGCGGCCATATTAGGGGCCAAGGACGTGTCCAAACCGGTAGTGATCAGCATTTTGACGACCGTAATGGCATTTGTTCCCCTGCTGTTTATCCCCGGCGAAACGGGGAAATACTGGTGGCCACTTCCCGTAGTGGTGATCGTGGTTTTATTTGTATCACTGTTCGAGGCGTTATATATTCTTCCTTCACACGTTACCAAGCCTCCAAAATCTAAAAAGCACCCCTGGGTGCATAAACTGGAGACCTGGCAGGGGTCCATTGCAGATGGATTTAACCGTTTTATCAATAGGAAATACAAGCCATTTCTGGATCTTTGTCTGCGCAACAGGTACCTTACCTTTTCAGCGGCCATATCGCTGCTGATCCTGGTTGGAGGATTTGGCTACAGCGATCATATGGGTATGGTACTGATGCCGGAAGTGGCCGCAGATGAAATCGAGGCGGCAGTCCGACTGCCTGTTGGAACTACCAATGACCAGGCGGCAAAAATTGCTGAAGAGATTACCACCAATACCCGTAATATGTTTGAAACACATAACCTGTATGAGGTGGCAGAGGGGGTCAAGACCAATGTGCGTGGCAAGGATTTTATTGATGTAGAAATCGTGATGAAGCCGCCGGACCAGCGGGACATGAGCCCCAAGGAATTGATTGCACTCTGGCGGGACAATATTGGTGATATCAAAGGGGTAGATCAAATCAACTTTGAAGCCGAACGTGGACCGGGCGGTGCCCGTCAGGATATCAGTGTGGATTTGAGCCACCCCGATATTGAAGTCCTCGAGCGGGCCAGTGAGGAGTTTTTGCAGCGGGTAAATGAATTTGCAGAAACCAGAGATGTGAGCGACAGTTACAATAAGGGGAAGCTGCAACTGGGCTTTGAATTGCTTCCGGAGGGGCGAAATCTCGGACTTACGCCCAATATGGTCGGGCAGCAAATCAGGGATGCTTTCTTTGGTGCCCTGGCGATGCGCCAACTCAGAGGTATCAATGAGTTTGAAATCAGGGTAAAACTCCCTTTGGAGGAAAGAAAAGACATGGATTACCTGGATGACTTTATCATTCAGGCACCAGATGGCACACAGGTTCCACTGATGGATGTAGTACGCATTAAGGAGGGCGAAACCTTTACCAATATCAACCGGAGGGATGGCAAACGGGTAGTCAATGTAGGCATGGATGTGGAACCTCCAGCGGCGCAGACCCGGGTCTTGAACGCACTGAATGAAAGGGTGCTGCCACAACTCCGGGCAGACTTTCCGGGGATAGCCTGGACCTATGAAGGCAGTCAGGCTGAAATGAGAGAATCTACTCAGGCTCTCTGGTCTGGATTCATCATTGCCATGTTGCTGATATTTTGTCTGCTGGCAGTTGCCCTGGGCAGTTATACCCAGCCGATAGTGATTATGATGGCCATTCCTTTCGGCATCGTGGGAGCCGTAATAGGACACATTTTGCTCGGGTATGACCTCTCACTGGTAAGCCTGATGGGCGTGATCGCCCTTTCCGGAGTAGTTGTCAACGATTCTCTGATCATGATCGATTATGCAAATAAACGACGTGATCCGGACACCTCTGCCTTTGAAGCCATCCACGAGGCCGGTGTCCGTAGGTTCCGTCCCATTATCCTCACCACGCTGACCACCTTCGGTGGGTTGACACCCATCATACTGGAGACTTCCAGTCAGGCCATGCAGCTAATTCCCATGGCTATCTCACTGGGTTTCGGGATTATTTTTGCCACAGGCATCATCCTGGTGATCGTGCCCTGCCTGTACATGATCTTTGATGATCTGGTACAGGCAGCAAAGCCGGAAAAAAAGCAGGAGGTATCAGTGTAAGCGCAAGAATGGTAGTAGCGTTGGAGGAGTTCGAAAAGAGCATAGAAGCCTTTGCGAACCTCGGTGTAAGGGTAATGGTTTCCGATAGCATCCCGGCAGGCTCCGGTTTCATTCGATCCGGCTATGCTATCTGTACCAGATCGGGTCTTCCAGCCCTCTGGGGCCATATTGATGTGCTGTAGCACCGGCCTCCAGTGCGCCCAAATCCGGTGCCTCTCCTGTGTAATTGTCGTTGATATTGGGTATCAGAGTTCCTTTACCAACTGCCATTCCCGAGGCATTTAGAGTGAAATCCAGGTCTGAGGCATGGTAAATCCGATGGGGCTTATCTGAGTCCGGAGGCCTCATTTCCTTAAATACTCCATAGTCCACCAATACGCCATTTGCCTCTAATCCACTACCAGCGTATAAGCTTTCCAGCGAGGAATAGCGCTGCAGGTCTCCCTCATTCAGTTCATAATCATAAACCTTGTTACCTTCTGGCCCAAGGTAAAGGAAATGGTTTTCAGTGCCGGGATTGATCCGGTAGCCATTGTAATCTGAGGTAGAATAAGCAGTGGCGAATGGGAAAGCATTTACAGGTCTTCCGGACTTGCTGGTACCCATAAAAAGATTGTTTCGGAAATGGGCGTTAGAAAAGGTTTGTGTATTTCGGTTCTCTGATATGATGGTATTGTGGTACACAACAAGACCTGCAGGTTTGGACATGAATTTAAGGGCAAACCCGTTCGGTATATTGTAAACCAGGTTGCGGATGAAATAGGCAGGGCCACCAAAAACCGGCTGTGCACTTAGTGCACACTGCCCCGAATTTACTCCCCTGTTTCTCATAATCCGGATATTGTGCACTCCTCCATCTGCTTCGATAAAGTCATCAACCATCAGGTGCAGGTCATTGTTGTAAATGTCAATGGAGACTGCTTTTAAATCCTGTGATTCCTCCGGAGTGCCATAGGTCGAAACATTGATGCCATCATGAAAAAAGGCGATGGCATTGTGACAAATCACATGTCCGGCACCATATACTTTTATACCCATATAGCTTTTTAAGGGGCTGGGAGGATAGGGCTGCGGATTGGCCCAGCCTACCAGGTGGCTTCGTGGATCCCTTCCTAAAATCACATTATCGGCGATGTAAAAATCCCTTGATCCGGCAAATTCCGTAATCAGCCCCAGGCCTACATCTTCCATCCGACAATTCCGGACAGTAAGATTACTGGCTCCGACGACTCCTTTTGTGCCGGCAGAAAATACGATGTCTGTATTCCTGAAGGTCAGATGCTCAAAAATATGGTGCTGTGTACCCATAACGTCAAACAAGCGGTGGGCGCCGTTCCCGTCAAAAATGGCTTCTCCATCCCCAGCGCCACGAATGACTATCGGTCTCTCCTCTGTGGCGTTGATATTGAGCACATAGGTTCCATCAAATGGAATGCCATGGGGGTCAACATAGTCCAGTAGGTCGGCCTTGTATGTACCAGCGTGGACCAGAATAATATCGCCGGGCTGCGCCGGCTTCTCGCTTACAACAGACCAGTCTCCCAGCCCGGATCCATAATAGGCCTTCTTGAGCCCTTCAAAAGCCGGTTCTATCATTTCGCCCTTATACCCGGGAGGATATACGTGCAGGATACGTCCATTTTCATAGGCATTCGGTGCCGTGCGCGTTGTGACCTCTACTTCCTTGACGGTAGTTCCTGAGACGCCGTCAGGATCTGAAAGCTCAAATCGACAGGCATAGGCAGTACCGGGCTCCAGATCAAAAATGCTGCCTGAGAACTGGTGCGGGACCGTGTATTCCAACTGTTCTGCTTCACGAAATATCCTTTCCCCGCCGATCCGAAGTAGAGGCATAGCCGGCAACCATTCCGGACTGTCCGATTTGCGGTAACTTACCTGAACCATTGCATTTCGGTTTGCGTCACCTGAGATTTTCCACTCGAATCCCAGGTTCATCAGGGTAGGGGGTTCGACAATAAACTCGCCGGAGAGGACGGCATCCTGAGCACGAAGTGAAAAACAACATATTAAAAAAATAAAATACAAGCTGAGTTTTACCGTAGCGATTGTCGAATCGATTTTATTTTTTAGTTTCATGGAGGGTTTATTTACAGCAAGATACCAAATTCCGATCAGTTGTGTATCCTTCGCTTTGCAGCAAAATTATCCTGATCAGATTGGAATGGCATTGATTGACCAATTTCGCATTTTCTATTCCTGGATCAGAAAAGAAAGGCAGCAGGGAGTAAAATTCCTTATTGGAGGGCCACAGGTACCGAAAACCGGACATTGTCCCAGCTAAAAGTAATCCTGGCAGCATTATCAGCAGCGCGGATATCGATGGTAAAGGTCTCTACGGTAGAATTTGTCTGCTGAACCGGGGCTTTTACACTCAGTACATCCAAGGCGGCATCCGGTTCTGAAGCGCCAAAGAATGCACCTGTATCGCTGTTCAGCCTAACTTCAAATGTTTCCGGACCGGGAATCGCATACAGGCGGTATGTGCCTGCATTGACCGCCTGTCCACCAAAGGTCACGTCTTGATTGAAGGTGATTTCGGTAGGCGCATTGGCCCCCAAACGCCAGTATTTGCCATAGGGCTGCAGTGCGCCGGCACTTTCCTCCCCAAATATCAATCGTCCTTTTTTGGACGGTTGGCTGTAGTCTACCGTAATTTCCAATCCACCCTGGTTGTAGGAAGCGGTAGCCGGAGGACTTAGCGGGGTAGTAAGAAAAAAGGCATAGACCACCCAGATAATAAAAATCAGCATTACGATTCCAGCGCCGATTAAGATATTTCTTCTCATTTCTTTGTATGTCTTCTACTTAAAGGTAAAAAAAATATTCTATTTATACAGGCAACTATCCGTTTTTAAGTAATTTGTTTGCCAGAAGATCGTAACAAGGATGTTGTCCTGACAAATCATCAGATCAATTATCTAATAAGGCAGAAAGTGTACCGTATGCGACCCACCAAGTGCATGTTTCCTGTAAACAGGGAGCTATTTATTTTTGTAACAAAAATGTAAGTTATGAAAATAAGAGAAGAAATGACCCTGTTGATGGAGGAATATGAAACGAGCGGACAGACGCAGAAGCTTTTCAGTGAATCCAAGGGTATAGGGTTCCATAAATTCAATTACTGGTACAGGAAGCTGCAAAGAGAAGCAGCGGCCCCAGGTGGTTTCCATAAGATCGAAAGCCGTGTTCCCCGCCCGGTCCGGGATTGCAGGGCAGAGCTTGTCTACCCAAATGGAGTGGTGCTGCGGCTTGACAGTTTGGATCCTGAACTTGTTTCCCGTCTTATCCGGCTTTACTGATGTTCAGTCTGGGATCCACTCACAGCTATTTCCTTTACGGCAGTCCCGTGGACATGAGAAAAAGCTTCGACGGACTTTGCGGCCTGGTTCGTAACCACCTGGATAGAGACCCCTCATCGGGAGTGGTGTATGTGTTCCTGAACCGGGGCAGGAACCTTATCAAACTGCTTCACTGGGAACAGGGCGGTTTCGTGCAGTATTACAAAAGGCTGGAACAGGGCACCTTCACTCCGCCGGAAAAGGTGGAAAAGGGTGGCCCGATCCGGTGACCGGAGCTGATCATGATGGCCGAGGGCATCTTAGTACAGGGGTACAAGCAAAAAAAAAGGTACCAAAACAGCTTCTAAAAGCACTTTTTTTATTGACCTTGAGTCAGTAAATTTCCTACCTATCTGCGTTTGCAGGCCGTATGGGGTGATTTTGCTCCGTTTTTTCAAAAATCCATTTTTTTTCCCGACTTATCCACAGACTGTGTGGAAAAAAAAACCATTGAAATACGCTTCCCACAGCCTATTTTCACCCTATGGAAACCTCCCTGGAACTGCTCTCCAAAGAACAACTCATCACCCTAGTGGGTGACAGGGAGCGTATCATCCGCGAGAAAGAAGAGGAAGCCGTTTACCTGAAGGCGCTTGTCGAGAAGTTCAGGCGGCTTGCCTTCGGACAGAGAAGAGAACGCTTTGAGGGCAGCAGTGACCAGATGGCACTTCCCTTTGAAGCACCTGCCGAAAAACAACAGGAGCAGGCAGCGGAGTTTGAAAAAAAGAAGGAAAGACTACGAAGTAACAGGAAAACTTCCCATAGAGGACGCAGACCCCTGCCGGAGCATCTTCCCGTGGAAGAAGTGGAACTGTATCCGGATGGTGACCTCTCGGAGATGGTCTGCATCGGAAAAGAAGTAACCGAAGAACTCGACTATGTTCCCGCAAAGTTTTTCATCAAAAGGTTTATCCGCTACAAATATGCCCAAAAGGACAAATACAGCGAAAACGGGGTAAAAATAGCGCAGTTGCCCACCAGGATTATCGACAGGGGCATCCCGTCGGCAGGGCTTCTGGCACATATACTGGTGGGTAAATATATGGACCACCTGCCACTCTACAGGCAGATTCAGCAGTTCAAAAGGGAGAAGATCCCGATTGCTACCTCCACAATAGAGGGATGGGCAAGACAGGGCCTGGAACGGCTGGAACCCTTATATGACTGCCTGCTTGAAGACACCAAATCGATGGGCTATCTTCAGGCGGATGAGACAACCATCAGAGTGCTGGAAAACCCGGGTAAAAAGTCCTGTCATCTAGGCTTTTACTGGGTCTACCACAGTCCGCTGGATGGCACCGTCCTTTTTGACTACAGTCCTACGCGTGCAGCGAAAAGCATGGAAAACATACTCAGTGGCTTCAAAGGCTATCTGCAGACCGATGGGTATGCCGGATATAAAAAGACGGGTGCCAGAAAGGATGTCACTCATCTCGCCTGCTGGGCACACGCCAGAAGGGAGATTTTTGAAGCCATGTCAAACGACGAAAAAACGGCACAGCAGGCACTCACCTATATAGGTCAGCTCTATGAAGTGGAGCGGGAAGCTAAAGAAAAGAAGCTTAGCCCCGAAGCCCGCAAGGCACTCAGGCTTGAACGATCCCTTCCAGTTATCAATAAAATGGCTGCGTGGATAAAGGAGCAGCTGGTAATTATAAAATCCCGTGAAGCTATCGGAAAAGCACTTTTATACAGTGCCAACCGATGGGCCGAATTATCCAACTACCTTCACGACGGCCGGTTGGAAATAGATAATAATTTAGTTGAAAATACCATAAGGCCCGTTGCGCTTGGAAGGAAAAACTACCTCTTCGCAGGTTCACATGCATCAGCACAGAGGGCTGCCATGATCTATTCCTTCTTTTCTATATGTAAAAAACATGATGTAAATCCATATGAGTGGCTCAAGTATACACTTGAAAACATCATGCAGACAAACCACAGAAACGTTAGGGACCTTTACCCACAGAACTTCAAAAATAAGGCTTAGAATGTACTCGGTGGGATGCATACATAAAAACTGTCGCCAATATTACCAGAAGGGATGTGGAAGAATTTCTTAGCCTGGCGGCTTCAGTTCCCATTAAACCTGAAGTAGAAATTTATCCATTCGGTAAAGCCAATGAGGCGATACTGGTCCTGAAACACAAACAGGTGAAAGGGGCCAAAGTTTTAGTTATTGAGTAAGCATAAATCACGGTTTTGCTTTTTTTTCAGACCCGCAGTTACAACTTAAAAATCAGACGGCAATACCTTCAAAGAAAGGAATATTGCTCATAAAGCAACATCTTTTTTAAGGTAGGGGGATTGTTCAAAGGCCTGCTCAATTGTAGCTCTAAGGCGTTGATTAATGTGGGATCTTGGAGTTTCCAATACACCAACAATCAGCGCGCTCCAGGGCACAGGTACATCGCTGCCTGGCCCATTGTTTCTATTGTCGGTCATTTGTATGAAGAGGGATCCGGCCGTGTAGCCAGTCCTGTGAACGGGATAGTAATATCCGGGGTAGTACCATGCCCATCCGGGATACCATCCGGGATACCACCAATACCAGTAATTCCAATCATAATAGTAGTAAACACGGGTACTTGTAGCAACAGAAGGAAAAGGACAAATGGCTCAATAGGACCAACAATTATCTCCGTATTGCCAAAAACTATTCCGAAAAACTTCCCCTATGAGTCCGGAATAGGTGGATTTAATTCCGGTCAAGTAAAAAACTACTTTTTCGGCTGATCCTCGTTTATCGTGTCTGCTGACAAAACCTCTGAGGCCATTTCGGAAATGTAAAAACTGCCATCTTCAGCAACTGCCCCAAATGCGGCTTCAGGATTGCCGGGATAGCCCAATTTTCGGGTAATCACCAGCGACATCTCTGCGTCTAAGTGCCTGGCTACATAATATGCCGTTTCTGCACCGCCTCTGGGAATTCCAAGGACCAGCGTCTTTCGGCTCCTATACCTCTCTAATGCCCTCGCCAACTTTTCTGCGGCATCTTTTCTGTCCTCAAACATGATATTTATAATTTGGTCTAACTTACTAATGAACTGCCAGCTTGTTTTTCCGGATCGGCCGGCAGGCATTCCTCCGTTTGCCGCTAAATCCTGATGTAGCCGTGCGAAGACTGATCCTTAATATTCCCAAAATATTTCATAAACCACACGGATATGAATTCGATATTTAACGATGCAATTTTGGGGTTTATCAGTCCGGCAATGAAAATGCCATTACCGATCCGGCCGTGTTGCCGGAATTTCCTCCAACAGAAAGTACAATGTACTGCCTGCCGTTCACCTCATAGCTACTGGGATTGGCATTGGCAAAACCCGGTAAATCGATTTCCCAGAGCTTTTCTCCGGTATCCTTATCAAAGGCCCTAAACTTGTTGTCCCTCGTCCCGGCTATAAACACCAGTCCGCCTGCGGTAACAGTAGGTCCGGCAGAACCCGCTTCACCTGTCTCTTGCTCATCAAACTGAAGCTCAGGGTTATTGCCCAGACGAACACTCCAGGCAAAATCCCCGGTATTCAAATCGATGGCATGTAGCATGCCCCAGGGCGGTTTGATACCCGGCCGGCCTTCTGGATCCCTGAAATATCCATAGGCGGTAAGGTTCAGGTATCTCGGTAGGCTGTCTATGGCCTGGTTTTCAGGCGAAGCGCCCTGGTTGTTGTTGATTTCTTTCAACAGGGATGTTTCCCGCCCGGGACGTTCTTTGGTTTGGTTCTCGAAAAGGTAAGCCAGAATAGCCTCTTCCTTTGCTTTGTCTGAAATGACACTGGAGAAACCGGGCATTTTACCTGCTCCCTGTTTGATTTTGGTAAGTACATCTTCCCGGCTCATGCGCCCCTTTAATGCTACCAGGGATGGATTTCCCTGTTCGTCTCCATTCCGGTCCCGGCCATGGCAGCTCAGGCAATAGCTGGTATATATAGACTCTCCCTGTTCATATACAGATTGATCGGTGATGTTACTCTCGGGCTCCACCTTTTTCAGGCGCATGATTTCGGGTGAATCGTTTGACCTGACGTAGAGGAGGCCGGTTTGGGCATCAAAAGCCGCACCTCCCCAGCTAGATCCACCCCGGGAACCGGGAAACTGCAAGGTCCCCTTTACAGATGGAGGGGTAAAAAGCCCTTCATAACGAAGAGACCGGAATACCTGTAGCAAAGAGTCCCTGGATGAAGGCGAATAATCAGCAATGTCTGATTCGTCCAGGTATTGCCGGGCGTAGGGAGCGGGTTTCAGCGGAAAGGGCTGGGTGGGCCAGGCCTCTTCACCGGGAACATCTGAGGCAGGTACGGGCCTTTCCTCTATGGGAAATAAGGATTCACCTGTTTCCCGGTCCAATACATAGAGAAACCCTACTTTGGAAGTCTGAGCTATTGCATCGATTTTACGGCCATTCTGTTCCACTGTAACCAGATTTGGAGGTGCCGGTAAATCGTAGTCCCAGAGGTCGTGGTGTACAGTCTGAAAATGCCAGATGTAGGCCCCTGTTCTGGCATTCACAGCGACTACCGAATTACCAAACAGGTTCATGCCTTTGCGATCTGCGCCGTAGTAATCATAGGTAGGTGATCCTGTTGCAAAAAATACCATCTCCCGGGAAGCGTCCAGGCTTAATCCTCCCCAATTGTTGGCTCCACCGGCATATTTCCATGCTTCGGGTGGCCAGGTGTCATGCCCGACTTCACCTGGCTGTGGGATGGTGTGAAAAGTCCATACCAACTTTCCCGTACGCACGTCATAGGCCCGTACATGGCCAGGCTCGGCGCCGTATAGCTCGGAAACCTCAGTACCGAGTATCAACAAATCTTCGAAAACAATTCCCGGTGAAGTGGGGATTACAGAGATTTTATCGGGGTCGCCCCGCATGCCCTGGTTTAGGTCCACCTTACCTTCATTGCCAAAGCTGGGAATGGGAAGCCCGGTGCCGGCATCAATGGCAAATAATTTATCTCCCCCGGTAAAAAGAATGCGTTTGTCTGCACCGTCCTCCCAATACGTAACTCCCCGTTTGATTCCGCCGCCACGTTCTCCATCGAAGGGATCAAAACTCCATTTTAACCGCCCGGTGCCTGCATGGACGGCGAATAGCCGGCCTCTTGCCGATGTGGTGTAAAGTACCTCCTCAATGACAATCGGGTTGCTCTCGCTGTTTCGCGGTCTGCCCCCGGCAATGGTGTCCATGGGCTCAAAAACCCAGGCCAGGGCAAGCTTAGAGACGTTTTCTTTATTAATCTGATCGAGAGGAGAGTAGCTGCTACTTCCCGGGTCTGCCTTATAGACGCCCCAATTGGAATAGGTATCCTGTTTTTTTTGCTTACAACCACTATTAATGGCAAGCAGTAGCAGGCAAAGCATTAAGCCATTGATGGCCGGATATTTATGCTGCCTGACTTCAGGTAAACTAGCAATTTTCATTTTTTAAACGGGTAATTTGGATTTCCTGGAAAAATACAAAAATTCTGCCCGACTCATGCGTATTTCTCTAATTCACCACCTTCTCTCTGATTATTCTTACCTCGCTCGGGCTGATGGGACTGGCTTTGTTTCCCCATCTGTTTCGGATATAGGAGCTGATGGAAGCTACTGCATGATCGTCCAGGATATTGGCATGCGGAGGCATGTACCCGTTGTAGGTTTTACCACGTACGGTGATTTCGCCTTGTATTCCGTTCAGGATGGAGGCAACGAGGGGCTCAACCTCCCCAAGCACCCGCTCCGATCCGGCCAGTGGTGGGAAGCGGTTATTGTCTCCCTCTCCGTTGCGCTGGTGGCAGGTGGCGCAGTAAGTATTGTAAAGAATTCCTCCTTCCAGCAGTGAACCTTTATCCAGGTTATCTACACCCGCTACCGGTGTCTTGATATAGGTTTTATGGGCGGTTAGCCGCTTCATTTCCTGCAATTGCTTTTCGCCAAATTCTTTTTTGTCTCCTTTGTACATGACCCTCCAGATTTTTCCTTTGTTCGACTCGGACAGGTACAAAGAGCCATCCGGGCCTTCTGCCAGGCCCATGGGACGGTAGCGGGCATCTCCGGTATTTTCTACCGTATCTACCCCGGCAAATCCATCCGCAAAAACTTCCCAGTCACCGGCTTTCCCATCGGCCAGGGGAACAAAGCAAACGATGTATCCGGCCTGCGGGTAAGGTGACCGATCCGTGGATCCGTGAAAGGCGACAAACACCCCCTGTTTATATCGATCGGGGAATTGTCTTCCCTGGTAAAAAAGCAAATCCATGGGAGCCCAGTGGCCGGGGAAGCCAATCACAGGCTCGTCAAATTCCGCTGCCCTGCCTACGATCGTACCATCACCACCGTAGGCCGGGGACAAAACGTTTTTTCCCTGCAACTGATCATAATAAGCATAGGGCCAGCCAAAATCTGCACCTTCCGTTACCTTCACCAATATTTCCGATGGCAGAACCGCTGCCTGCCAGGAGGAGTATAAAGCAGGGTAAAGTGTATGAAAATTGTCTATCCCGTTGACCACAGCATAGAGCTGGTCGTCCAGCGGGCTCCAGGTCATGCCGACGATGCTCCGAAGTCCTGTGGCAAATTTGGTTCCGTCTGCCTGAACCTGACCCTCCCTGCCGGCGTCAAACTTCCAGATGCCGGCATGCATCTCCCGTTCCGGACTGGGATCCAGGCCCTTCCCGCCCGGAATGCCGGTAGGACCATATAGGTCAATGTCCTGTCCTGCATCAGAGGGCGATCCAAAGGGGATGTACATATTCCCCTTTCCGTCAAACGCAGCAGGTTTCGTGGTATGCCAGTTTCTGGCCACATTCGGGTGCGTATCGGTGAGTATCACTTCAGTCCTGCTACCGGGCACCAATTCTCCCGGGCTAAGTTTGTTTCTGAGAACCTGCCGGACCGTACTGGTATAGAGGTATCCATCATAGATAGTAACGCCCACCGCAGAACCGCCCACATCCTCATAGTCGCCAAAGCGAACGAGAGTGTCTGCCTTTCCATCCCCATTGAGGTCCCGCATACCAATGGTGCCTCCCTGCTTGTCCCTGGAGAAGCGGAGTTTGGCATAAATGTCGCCATTGTCGTTGACTGCAATGTGGCGGGTAGGGCCGGCACTGTCGATGACCACCAGGGCTTCAAACCCACCCGGAAGGATCAAACCACCATTATCTGCATCGCTGGCTGGCAATTGCACCTGCTTGTTTTCGCAGGAAACGCTGAAAAGCATTGCCACAATGAGGCTGTAAATCCAAAACAATTGGTTGAAGCCAAAATTCAAATAAACCAATTTGGTTAATCTATATGGGTGGAGCATGATCCTTTGTGAATTTAAAGAAGTAGCAGCATTTTAACGGGTAATTTAACCTTCTTCGGTCTATTTATCGATATTGGTCTTACTATTTTTATACTGAATGATATGTTATTTAGCAGGTGTTCGAAAGGCCTTACCATTGCTCCGCCAGGCTAAATTGACTCAATTCAGTAGACATGCACTAAGGTAAGCAAGTCCTCTTTGGCAAGAGTGCAGCATGTCCCGACCAAAGTCGGAAAGGTTTTTATTAGATTGGTCAAATTTATAATGTATTGAATTACTGATAGTTATGTAAATAAATCCCCCTTGCCCCCTTAAAAGGGGGATTTGGATGCGATTGGGTAGGCGGATAACGTATACCCGTTAAATTTCTCAGACCAGGGTAATAGCATCAAATAAACGATAAAATCTATTTGGCGTAAATCCCATTTGGCAGAAGAAGGCCGTGACTGTTCGGGCCAAAGTCGGGAGTGATTTTTTGGAAAGTTAAAATTCCTAATATATTGATTTATTGATAATTACGTAATCAAATCCCCCTTGCCCCCTTAAAAGGGGGATTTGGATGCGATGGGATAGACGGATAACGTATATCCGTTAGATTTCTTGGACCAGGGTAATAGCATCAAATAAACGATAAAATCTATTTGGCGTAAATCCCATTTGGCAGAGGAAGGCCGTGACTGTTCGGGCCAAAGTCGGGAGTGATTTTTTGGAAAGTTAAAATTCATAATAAATTGATTTATTGATAGGTACGTAATTAAATCCCCCTTTCCAAGGGGGACCAAGGGGGATTTATTACCAAACGGAAAATCGATCGAGAAATATAATTTTAATATCAAACCAATTATTAAAGAAAAAATCCTGGAATTCTAATCCATTATTTTTAAATTAATTCATGCACTTTGTTCCCTACAACAAAAAATTGAAAGAATTCTCCAGAGAATTAAGAGCTCATTCTACCTTATCTGAAGTTTTACTTTGGCAAAAATTACGGGCAAGTCAATTTCGAGGGTATGCTTTTAACAGACAAAAACCTTTGGGAAATTATATTGTAGACTTCTACTGCAGGAAATTGCAATTGGTAATCGAGATTGATGGAGATTGCCATTTTGATGGTGAATCTGTCGTTGAGGATCAAAGCAGACAATTAATTTTGGAAAAAATGGGCTTATGTTTTCTAAGATTTTTGGATAGCGATGTTAAGAAATCTATGCCTTTTGTTCTTCAGGAAATTGGTTCATTCATTGATGACTGGGAAGGTAAAAATGGTGTTCCTAAAACAGGTTTTTGAGGTAGTTGAGATTAAATATTAAAGTTCTCGTTAAAATCCCCCTTGCCCCCTTAAAAAGGGGGAATAGCTGAAATGCTGATTCAAAGCAGATTGTTGCCATTAAAATGGGCTTAGCAAATCCACCGGTTTTTCCAAGCTTATAAATAAATCCCCCTCGCCCCCTTAAAAGGGGGATTTGGATGCGATTGGGTTTGAGGATAACCTATATCCGTTAACTTTCTCAGTCCGGGGAATTAATGCCAAATGAGCCATATTAGGCAATAAGATAAAAATTTCTTTAATTTTATTTTCCGTTAGCCACAGTTAGTAAATAAAGAACAGAGGTTTTTTTCAACCGACACAAGATACCAATAAGTATAAAATTCCAATCAATCCATGCATGCAATAACTACCCAAATTCTTGAATGTACCAGGGCAAAGGCGATCAAAGACAGCGAAGAGGTGCAAAGCTTATGGAGTGGTTATGGATCCATCAAGCGCTATACATTGGAAGGAGGGAAGTATCCCTCGGTAATTGTCAAGCACATACTTTTGCCTGAAAGCGGGAAACACCCAAGAGGCTGGAATACCGATTTGTCCCATGAGCGCAAAGTCAAATCCTATGCTGTGGAAAGCTATTGGTACCGGCATTATGCCTGCTTGTTGGGATCGGAATGTAAAGTGCCCCGATTATTACATGCTGCCGAAGAGGGTAGCAGTCGGCTGCTGGTTATGGAAGATCTCAATGCCCTGGGTTTTCCTGGACGGCTGTCACCTGACACGGTTTCATTGGGAGCAGCGAAAAACTGCCTGACCTGGCTGGCCAGGTTTCATGCCAGGTTCATGCAGGTACCCCCCAAAGGCCTCTGGGAAACAGGCACCTATTGGCATTTGGCCACGCGACCCGATGTATGGAAAAAAATGAAACATATCCCCCTGCAGCAGGCAGCTCCAGCCATCGACCAACGGCTTAATGCAGCTGCTTTCCAGACCCTGGTGCATGGCGACGCCAAGCTGGCCAATTTCTGTTTCGGCCCGGAAGAACAGGTAGCAGCCGTGGATTTTCAGTATGTCGGCAGGGGCTGTGGCATCAAGGATGTGGCTTACTTTATCAGCAGTTGTTTTGCCGAAGAAGCCTGTGAAGCCTATGAAGAGGATTTGCTGGAACATTATTTCAAATCACTTGAAATAAATATGGATAAATATCTTGATTTTCAGTTGGTTAAACAAGAATGGTCCAGGCTCTACAAATTTGCCTGGGCCGATCTGTACCGCTTTCTGGATGGCTGGAGCGCCGGTCATTGGAAACTGCACAGCTATAGCGAGCGCCTTACCCGATCTGTATTGGACGAATTAAATGAACTTTAAATGCTAAACAAAGACATTCTTTCCAACCTTTGCCAAAGCGCCGTTACCGCAAGTATAGAAGCCGGGCAAATGATTCAGTCGCAGGTCAATCAGCCATATAAACATAAAGAAAAGGAGGGAGCACATTCCAGGGCTTCCCAGGTGGTGACCGAGATCGATTTTAAGGCGCAGGAAATTATTTTAGAACATTTGAGGCCAGGTATTCACCAATACGATCTGGGCGTATTGACGGAAGAAGCTGCCGATGATCAATCCCGGTTGTATACCGACTATTTCTGGTGCATTGACCCCCTGGATGGTACCCTGCCTTTTACGGAACAGCGGCCGGGATATGCCGTTTCCATTGCGCTTATTTCTCAATCCGGAGATCCGCTGACCGGCGTGGTCTATGTACCGGATGAAGACCTTTGTTATAGCGCTATTAAAGGTGAAGGTATAGTCGTGAATGGTCAGCCTTTTCAATTAGGAAATTCAAGCAATGAAAACGTTTTGCATATCTATATGGACCGCAGCATGCAATCGGCCGGATATTTTGGCGCCTTAAAAGACCGAATAAAGCAGTGGGCCAAAGCCCAAAATTACGGTGAGGTGGTCTACCACCTTGGTTTTGGTGCTGTCCGGAACGCCCTGGGTGTGTTGTCACACAAGCATGCCTGCTACATTAAATTTCCCAGACCGCAAAGGGGAGGAGGCAGCATCTGGGATTTTGCGGCCACCCGGCTGATTTTTGAGGAGTTAGCCTTACCGGTTTCCAATATGAAAGGTAAAAAACTACATCTCAATAGCCCGGAAACTACTTTTATGCACCGGCAGGGGGTGGTGTATGCGACTACGGAACGCATTGCAGAGATGGTTTTGCGGTTAGAGTTTTAACTTGAATTTCCGTATGCCTTTTTGGAGGCATTTGGTAGCAAATCAACCATGAGTAATCGTCTTAGACTGGTAACAAGGACAAAGTTTTTCTACCTCCCGAGCCCAATTAACCACCCACCTCCTAAAACAGTAGGGCAGTTAGAGTAGGTGGAAAAATTGAGGAGAGGCAGAATAATATAGAATAAAAAGACACAACCTTAAAATAACCCAACCATGACATTCCACGAATTGATTCGAAGGCAACACTGGCTAAGCATTGAAACAGAACTAAATCGGCTTTATCCAGATCAGGAAGAGCAGATCGATGCATATAGAGAGGTGTTCAACCAGCTAATGGAAATGAAACCTGATCCTTCCAGCGATATTGCCATCCGGCTGACTGAAATCAGGGAAGAAGCTGAAAATTATGTGGATGTAGATGGTTACCACGCTGATGGAAGAGTGGATCCGTTTTCTGGAAACGATGGCTTGGCTCTTGAATTTACTCCCTGGGACATTTGGCTTGGCATGAAGGTGGATGAGCGTGCATTTAAGGAGTTTACGGAATTGGAAATCATTGCCCATTGCCTGTATGAAATGACATTTTTCTCTTTTGACCAGGAGGAAATAGCAGAGCAACTTGAAGACCTGAACAAGACTATGGAGGAATTTAAGGATATGACCCCTGAGGAGAAAAGAAGAAACACCAGATCAATGGATGACTTTTTGAGTGGATTAGGCGAGAGGGAAAATGAGTGAATTCGCTTAACTCAATTAAAGAATTTACTCAAGTCTCTTTTTCAACCAATAACGAAAAATTAAGAATTGAATATAAAAAAAACGATTTTAATCGGCTTAGCCCTCTTTCTTTTGCGAGGACTGGTGCTTGCCCAAAAGGGGCTTTCTCTCCCGCCGGATCTACATGGAAAAATTCCCTGGGATTTAGAGACCTTATCTGCCGCCCCCGACTTTACATGGGTAACCCAGGAAGACGATGTCTGGTCGCTGATCTATACCGGTGAAGAATACGAAGGGAAAGTGACGGAGGTATTTGCTTATTATGCCAGCCCGGCTACATTGGGAGAACAAAATCCAGGAACCGGGGAATTTCCCGGCATCGTGCTGGTTCACGGTGGAGGAGGCACAGCCTTTCGGATCTGGGCAAAGGAATGGGCGGAAAGGGGATATGCTGCTATAGCCATGGACCTGAGTGGCAATCAGCCTTTACCTACAAATCAGCAGGACAACCCCTGGGGATCAAAAAGCACCCGGCTAGCTGCCGGAGGCCCCTTGCAGGACGATGAACACAAGTTTTTCCGATTGAATGAAGACTTTACCGCCCAATGGCAATTCCATTCGGTATCGAATATTATCCGGGCCCATTCCCTGATCCGCAGCTTTCCGGAAGTCAATCCGGAGCAAACTGCCATCACAGGCATCAGTTGGGGCGGATACCTAACCAATCTGGTAGCCGGAGTGGATCACCGATTCAGCGCCGCCGTGCCAGTATATGGAGCGGGTTTTCTCCATCAGGGAAGTGCCTGGGACAGTCATTTTGATTCCCTGGGAATCGACGGAACCCAAAAGTGGGTAAGTTTATGGGATCCTTCCCGTTACGTCGGCAATTCAACCGTACCCATGCTGTTTGTCAATGGTACCAACGATTTTGCCTATTTTGTCGAAAACTGGCAGAAAACGGCTAACCTGGCCAGCAATGCGCAATATTCCATGATACCGGAACTGAAACACAGCCATTTGCACGGAGCAGAACCCGGTGAAATTTACCGCTTTATCAGTACCCAACTGGAAAATAAAGCCGAATTTATTAGTTCAATTAAATTAAGCCGAAAGGGGAGTCAGGCCAGGTATTCGATTTCTCCTGCGCCGAAAGAAGTTTACCTGGCATACACCGCAGATGCGAAACGGAGTCCGGAAAGGAACTGGCAACGGATCCCTCTTGATAAGGCCAAAGGTAACGTCACTATTCCTTCAAATGCCAGGCTTTGGTACATCTACTGGGTGGATGAGTCGGGGAATAGAAGGAGTGGGGAGGTTTCAGGCAATTGAAACTCAACACACAAAGTAAAAGATAGAAAAAAGCTTGTTTTAACCCTTCAAATGACATATATTAGGATATCAAATGAAAAAGAACAAGCAATACGAAGCCATTAGGTCTGAAAACCTTTCCGAAATCAGTGATTATGAAAAGCCCTATGGCATTACTGATACATTTGTGGTCAAAAAGGGAGACCAGCAAGTCAGTTATGAGGTCAGGAACGGGTATGGTTATTATTTAAATGGTTTTAAGAGTGCAAAGAGCTTGGCAGAGGTGGCTGGAAAGCTTGAGGATAAGTTGACCTATGCTGAGATTTCCCCGATAATTGATTTTCTGGATCTTAAAATGGTTGATTTGGCCAAGGCAGCCGCAGTTTCCCAAAGCACTGTTTCCAGGTGGTCTGCTGACAGTAAAATCGGCATACCTGGTTCTTACCAGTTTTTTAAAATAGACGAAGTGATCAAAAAGGGAATGGAGATTTTTGGTCGGGAATCCAGCTTAAAATCCTGGATGAATACACCAAATATGGCTTTGGGTCAAGTCAAACCCAGGGATCTATTGGTATCCATGACGGGGATAGACCTGGCGCATGAAGCCATAGATGCCCTTCAGTTCGGAAATGTCATGTAGGCATGTTGACCTATTACCGCATGATGTCGGAAAAATACCACCGGGAGCCTTTTAGCAGTTCTTTGTCAGGAGGAAGGTGGAATCCCAAAGCTTATCCTATGATTTATACCGGCAACTCGGCAGCTCTGGCGGCATTGGATTACCTATGTATCAAAGGTACTTCTACTGCTCTTGAAACGGGGTATGTGGTTATCTATGAAATCCCTGACAGTGAACTGGTTGGTACCCTTGATAAAGAAAGTCTGCCACAGAACTGGGACATGCTGCCACATAACAAAGCAACACAAGATTTTGGCAAACTGTGGCTGGTAGAAAATAGTTTTCCATTTTTAAGGGTTCCATCCGCCAGGTTGCATTTATCTTTTTATCCGGAAGAACACAACCTATTGGTCAACCCCAGGTTCCCTGGTATCCAGGATTTGTTCAAGGTGGTGGATGTCAGGAAGTTTGTTTATAAACTTGGGAATTAGGGAATATCGATCTTTATATGGGTGGAGCACAAATTTGGGATTTGGGTTTATCAGAAGGGAAGGGAGAATGGCAAATGGGTGGGTGGAACTCAATGAACCATGTACGATGTTAATCCCACATGCCAAAAATACTACGTTTCAGTGAACATTTTACCACTACAAAAGAGCGCTCAAAATTAATGAGTAAAATCCGAGGTAAAGATACCAAACCAGAAGTGGCATTACGTAAAGCTCTCTGGGCGAAGGGTATTCGATACCTCAAAAACTATAAAAAGCTGAATGGCAACCCAGATATTTATATTTCAAAGCATAGATTGGCCATCTTTATTGATGGGGAGTTCTGGCATGGATATAAATGGGCTGAGAAGAAGGAGAAGATCAAATCCAACAAAGAGTATTGGATTCCGAAGATAGAGCGTAATATGGCAAGGGATATGGACAACAACCAGCAGCTAGAGTATCTGGGGATTACAGTATTAAGGTTTTGGGAACATGAGATAAAAAAGGACTTGGAGGGATGTGTTAAAAAGGTAATTGGGAAGTTAGGCTAGTTTTTAATAATTTTATGCCTTATTCTAAAATTTGCCGATGACCAATTCAACAAAAGAATCGATAAAGAAACTTTTGCTAAATATCGTTACTGACACTATAATGAGAACAAAAGCCAATTTATTAGGTGACAGGAAACCATTTCACAAAGCATTGTTGGATAATGAAGTTATAAAACTATCATCTTTTGAGAGGTCATTTTCTACAAGCTTTGGCCAAAAGTATGTGGAAGAGATATCTCGGTTGATTGTTGAAGGGACAGGGATTTCTTGTTACAGGCAACATTTGCTAAAGGTAAGTATTTTTCAGGGTGCTGCTGACCAAATAGATACAATAATGGCATATTTAAAGACTAACAGAACCCGCCCTGATTGGAACAGAGAACTTGCAGATATTGCTGCCCATGATAAAGGGCGTACCATTGTAAGAGATGTTATTTCTGACTTATATTTTGAAAGAAACGGAATAAAACATTACTTCTCAATTAAAACTGTAAAGCCCAACCTTGATCAAACCTCTATCGCCAAAAGAGACATGCTATATATAAAGGCTCATAACCCTTTAAATGAACCATATTTTGCCTTATACTATAACCCAACAGGAGAAGGACAAGATGAATATAATTACTCCCAACCCTTCAAATATTTTAATATGAAGCATGATTCATGTGTGCTAATAGGTAAGACCTATTGGGATTTTTTAGGGGGGTTAGGTACCTATGAGGAACTACTGAAGATATTCAATGAGGTGGGCCAAATAACTATAGACCAGGTAAAGTCTATGAAACTTTAAGTATCCGTTGCTGCAGTTTGGAAAATTCTTCTTCCCAGTCCTTATCATTCGTATTTACATAACGAGAATACTTAAAATTATTAAATACGGGAATATTTTCCTTATTCATAGCTTTAATAATCAACTCACCAACAGCCTTTCCAAGGCCCACAGGAACTGCATTCCCTACCTGTTTATACTGCTCAACCAAGCTTCCTGCTATATGCCAGGTGTCAGGGAATTGCTGTAAACGTTTGTATTCTTCAATGCTTAATGGCCTATCCTCCACAGGATGTGCTAGATCGGTTGCGGGCATGGCAGGATGTGTAACGAGGGTAGGTGCCGGTTTGTCCCATGCCAGCCTTCTTAAAAAACCTGTTTTACCACCGCCTAAATAGTAGGATTTTCCTAAAGCCTCCTTTTGGAGGTTTTCCGGGAGGTTTTTCCAATATTGCCCAGGCTGCAAAATCCTGTAATATTTAAGTCGTTTTTCCGGAAAATTAAGATGCTTCATCCCTTTTATCGGCAAGCCCTGCACTGCATCTTCAAAAGTCAACCATTTTGGGAGACCGTAATGTCCTTTTTCAGAATGAGTAGGAAGCAGGTAGGGCAGCTTTTTCCCATCCCGGGAAGCAATAATAATTACCCGCTCTCTTTTTTGTGGAGTTCCAAAATTAGCCGCATTATAAAGGTTAAATGAGACACCATATCCAGAATTCCGCAATACCTCAATTATATGTTTTAACGCTCCACCCTTAATAGGCTCCTCTAAACCATTATCTCTGTTCAGTCTATATGAGGCAGAGAGGATACCACGCACATTCTCAAAAACTGCAAATTTCGGCCTCAACTCAATAATTCTATCTAAAAAAGTGAGGAAAACATTCCCTCTTTCATCTTCAAATCCTTTTCTTCTACCAGCAGTACTAAATGCTTGACAAGGTGGACCTCCGACAATAAGATCAATATCATCATTTTCCGATAGCCCTGCTTTAAACCTTATGTCAGCAGTGTTATGATTTCTTATATCACCAATCAGGGCAATATCAGGTTTATTGTGTACAATGGTTTTTCTACATGCTTTATCTACTTCACAAGCTAATAATGTTTTAAAACCCGCCTTTTCAATACCAAGATCAAGTCCCATAGCACCTGTAAAAAAAGATAATGCTATAGGGGTTTGAAAATTAATGCTCTGCTCAGACGCTGAAACAGTAGTGCCTTTATCATCAGTTTTTCCACAACTATTTTTAGCCATGTAGTTAATCACAAGTTGCTCCTCTAAAATCCATGTATTTCCTACTTTTTCAGCATAAAGCTTATTGTCACGACAAAGGTTACGAACTTGTTGTGGAGTAAGATCAAGTTGTTCAGCTGCTTCTTTAATTGTGATATAGGTACTATCCATACTTTCGAAAAGGAAAATTTAAAGAGTACCCAAATTTATTTGATATTTGTTAAATAGCAAACTATTTTGATTTATTTTTAAGAATTTCGAAAGCAGAAAGCCCGCTGAAAAACCAAAATATCAGGCCAGCATCCGGCCAGGAAGGTTGATGGATTATTTTACCGGTACAAGCTAGACAATCCCTTCCGCAGCCGAAAGTTTGTCTAAAGGCCAGCGTGCTTCCTCTCATGAATCTCTTTTGTCGGTTTGATAGGAATTTCGTAGTATCTTCAATTTATAGGTGTGTTGGTGTATCAAAAATCCGAGCCAATATCCGGTATTGCAGGTTAAACGTCAGTATTGGTTTAATTAAGTTGATTAATGTTTTTATCTATGAAAGAAAGTAATCTCCAAGAGGCCAGAGTAAAAATAAACAAAAACAGGATAATAAGTTATATAATTTATATTATGTTAAATACTAATAATTCCAACCCATCAATTAATAATGAAACCTGCACTGAATAATGGTACACTTCTGGTCCCTCCCTTTTGTTCCTAACACCGCATAAACCAATCGGTGTTCTTTATTGATACGCCTGGACCAATATCCTCTATAATTGCCTTTAAGTGCTTCGGGTTTGCCTTCCCCCTTGAAAGGATCTCTTATGATTCCTTTAATTAAGCTGTTGATTTTTTTTGTTATATCCGGGTCGGACATAACCCAATACTGGTAATCTTCCCAGCCATGTGGCGTAAACTCTATGTTCATCAAAGTTTAAAAGGAACTGATTTCCCGTCTTTATGCTGTTGGATTGATTCATCCAGACGTTCCCTATTCGCCTTGGTTGACATCAGGTGAAGGGTTTCGTTGATCGAGTTGTACTCCTCCTCTGATATCATTACCACTGCATGCTGACCACTTTTTCTGGGAACGATAATCGTTCCTGAATCCTTGGATACGTAGTCAAGATGCCTTTTCATGGACTTACGCAATTCGGTCATTGTTATGGTTTTCATTGGAAAAGTATTTTTTTACAAATGTACATAATTATGTAACGTATTGTGGCAAAATTAGGTGCTTGATTTTAAATAAAGAATCAATTTTGTAACTTTCCTTGTCTAGCCCTTATTTATTATTTTCTTTCCGGTAAAGGAACCCCTCTCAAAAATTGCTTTCGAACGAATACCTACTTATGTCGTAGTATTTGTAATAAAAAGTCTGCACCAGCGGTGCCATCTCCCCCATCCTATTGCGGTTTTTAACTAACAGGAACGTTGATTAAGTATCAATCTATTTCCAGTACTAAATGGATAAAAACGAAAAAATATCTGCTATAATCATTCGAAATTAGAAAGGATAGCCCTTTTTAATACGCTCCAAATAGCCACTTTTTCCCATTTCCGGTATATTTACCAAATAACAACTAATCCATGCAAAGCCGTCTTAGCCCCCAACTTTGGTTACGCTTTCTTACCGGTCAACTGCTGACCCTTTGCCTCTGTGCAGCTGCCCTGGCCCAAACTGAGCCTGCTGCCATCCTCCTTACCTGGCAACAAGACCCCACCACTACCATCAGCATCGACTGGCATACCCTTCCCGAAAGTGAAGCTCAGGAAACCCTTTCCTACCGCTCTTCAGGCAGCACCGAGTGGAAGACCGCTCAGGCCCAATCCTTTCCATTCCCTTATTCTGAACGTCAAATCCACCGTATCGAGTTGACCGGCTTGCACCCAAATTCAAACTATGAATTTCGTGTAGGGGAATTTCAACGGGTCTACTCTTTTCGCACCCTGCCAGCCAAAAATGACAGAGCTCTCCGCTTTTCCGCCGGAGGAGATACCTCTCACGGAGCACTATTCCGCCAGATGAACCGCGCCGTGATGCAATACGACCCGGATTTTATCGTCTGGGGCGGAGATCTGGCCTATGCCAACGGCAACAAGGAAAATGTGGACCTTTGGTACCAATGGTTTGATGGAATCCGGGAAACACTGATTACCGAAGACGGACGCGTGGTCCCCATTGTGGTAGGTCTGGGTAACCACGATGTCATCAATCACCACTACCCGGCCTCGGAAAGCAATATCGACAAAGGAATGGGCATGCCCGCCTTTATAGCCAAAGTGAAACAAGGAGAAATGGAAGAACCGACCGATGCCATGCGCCTGGAAAAAGCACCCTTTTTCTATCCCCTCTTTGCTTTTCCCGGTCAACCCGGCTACGGAGTGCTGGATATTGGGGATTACCTCAGCCTGATCATCCTGGACAGTTCGCACAGTAATCTGATCAGCGGTACCCAAACGGACTGGCTGGAAAAGACCCTGCAAAGCAGGCAGGACCGGCCTCACCTGCTTCCTGTGTACCATAAACCGGCTTTTCCCTCAGGTCGGGTGGAGCCCGGAGGAAAACGAGTTCAATTCTGGTCAGAGGAAGTGCTGGATAACTGGATTCCTCTATTTGAGGAACATGGGGTCCGGGTCGCATTTGAAAACGACGACCATACCTACAAGCGGAGTTATCCCATAAGAAACAATGCCATCCATCCTAACGGAATCGTCTACCTGGGTGACGGTTCCTGGGGAGTGGAAAAAAAGAAGCCTAAAACCCCGGAAGAAGTCTGGTACCTGTCAAAATCCGCCGAGGAAAACTCTGCCATTATTGTTACCCTCCATGGACCTCACCAACATTTCCTGATGATCAACGAAACCGGCAAGATCATCGACGAATGCCCGGAAACAGTAAAACAGTAAAGATCATTCCCTAAATTAGTGGCTGTTCAACCCCTCCCGGGGTTGGGAATATTCAAAAACTTTGCCAGCCCTGGGTTGACACCCAGGGTTATTACTGTTCAGGCCCTTCAGGCCTTTTACCTACCCTAAATGGTAAACCCTTAAATTCCATCCCTCATTTCCCCCATTTCGTCACATAAATTTGATGGAAGGCTCATTGTGGTTTATTCTTGTGTTAAAATTATTGCTTCCTGAATCGTCCGGAAAGAAAGGGCCAAATTCAATAAGCCAGACAATTACCATGAGCAAAGCCACAAAGAGAACCTATATAGCACTGCTACTTGCCGGTTTACTATACAATATCTACCTGACCTGTGGAGCATGTAAAACGTCTAATCAAAAAATCCCGATTCAAACTGAGTTCAGCGTATTTGGGATAAACTTTAATTTTTAAATGGAATACAAAATGAAAAACAAACCTTTAGCATTTCAGGAAATAGAATGGTGGACCGTTACTTTCGTTTTTTTGATTACAGTCCTGGTCAATATTCTCAGTTCCGGCAGTATGCATCACCAGTACAACTATGGCCCCGCTATAGGAAATTTTGCCAAGGTGACCATTCCCATCATCCTCTTCGCTGTTTTTTACCTGATGCATCGGGTTTTGATACCCAGGTACCGGGAGAATTCCCGTAAGTGGCCATTTATCGGCTATAGCCTGTTGATATTTCTGGTCTCCTACGTGCTTGTCACCATGATAGCGGCCGGCACAGGCATTATCCAGCCGCCTTTTACGCCATTTTATTTTACCATTATGGCCTTATACCTGAGTTACCTGATATGGGTACGGTTGATCAGGCAAGCGTTCCTTCCCCCAAAGAGGAAGGACTACCTTACCTATAACCTGTTGCGCCTGTGCAGCATTTTCTTCTTTGTGATCCTGATGTTGTTCCAATTTGACTTTTTGGTATCAGAAGATATTTCGGTAGCTTTGGCCCTTTTTCTTCCGGCATCTGTATTGGTCTTGCTTTACAACTACTTTTTGATCTACAGGAATCGCCTGCGGGGGAAAAAACGTGCTGCATTATGGTTCAATATCCTTTTGATCCTTATTTTTCCAGGATTTCTGTTATTTGCAGGACTGCTAAACCAGGAGCCGGTACTGGTCTTTTTCGGTCTGGGTGCGGGATTGGTCATTCAGTTGGTAGCCTTACCCCTCTCCGACCTGGTCTTTGAAAAGTATTTTGGGATGAAGGGAAAAATTGAAAACCTCAGCCATCAGGTGGATCGTGGCTCGGCCGACCTGCGTTTTCTCAAGTCGCAGATCAATCCGCATTTTCTTTTCAATGCCCTGAATACCTTGTATGGTACGGCATTGACGGAACAGGCGGAAAAGACCTCAGACGGCATTCAAAAGCTCGGGGACATGATGCGCTTCATGCTGCACGAAAACCAACAGGATAAAATCCCCCTTCGCCGGGAAATCGACTACCTGCGCAACTACCTGGACCTGCAGATGCTGCGCTTTAAAAATGAAGATAATCCCGAAATAAGTATTAAATTGAACGATGAGTCTTGTGAAGGAACAATTGCACCGATGCTGCTCATACCTTTTGTCGAAAACGCCTTTAAACATGGCATCAGTACCAAAAATGAATCCTGGATCCGGATCAACCTGCGTTGCCTTGCCGGTTCGGTGCACCTGGACGTGGTCAATTCCATTCATCCGCCCAAAACACTTAAAGATCCGAAAGAGGAATCCGGAATCGGACTGGACAATGTACGCAAGCGACTTCAGGTACTTTATCCTGAACGCTACAAGCTGAGCATCGTGGCCAATGATACGGAGCATTTTGTTCATTTTTCCCTACAGCTAAACCCTTGATATTTTGATGATTACCGCAATCGCAATTGATGACGAACGAATGGCCCTGGAGGTAGTCAGGTCTCATGCTGCGAAGGTACCCTTTCTGGAACTGCAGCAGGTTTTTTTGGATGCCATTTCTGGTCTCGAGTACCAGAAGACCCGGCCGGTAGATCTTGTATTGCTGGATATCAACATGCCGGATCTCTCCGGAATCGACCTGGCTGAAATGCTACAGAATGAAACCATGGTGATCTTTACCACGGCCTATTCGGAGTATGCGGTCAAGGGATTTGAACTCAATGCCCTGGATTACCTGCTAAAACCATTTTCCCTGAGCCGCTTTTTGAAAGCCTGCCAAAAAGCACAGGAATGGAAACAATTACAGCCTTCCGAAATAAATGGCCATGTATTTGTAAAAACAGCTGAAGGGCAGATCAGGATCAACTTTTCAGAATTATTTTTTTGTGAGGCCATGGGCAATTACGTCACCCTGCACCTGGAAGATGAAAAGATAATTTCCCGCATGACTTTCAAGGAGCTGGAAAAGTTGCTTCCCTCCTTTTTTATCCGGACTCACCGTTCTTTTTTGGTCAATAAGAACCGGATCGAAAAAATTGAAAAACACCAGGTACAGATCGGAGACCACAGGGTTCCCGTAAGCCTGTCTTATACCCTCTCGTTGTAATTTTTCTTTAACGGAGAGCGTAACTCCGCTTAATTCCTATTTATTAACTAGTTTGCAAGGGTAAAAAGTGGTTGTAAAGCCACACGTAATTAAGTCCCTCTTTTTAAGCCGGATTTGATTTCGGTTGAATTTCCAGGTCGGATATTATTTGTGATGTGTTAATGGCCTTTTACAAGCCTTCTGCTAACTCAAAAAAAAAAGCCAGCCCCAATTAAGAAGCTGGCAGTTGCCTTAAATTTTTCACATCTTACTCTCCCGCTTCCATAGGATGCTCCTGCAGCAGTTCCGCAGGGGAATAAAATCCTTCTTTTGCTTTGGTCGCTTCCCTGACTTCAGCCACTTTTTCGGGTTTGATAGGGGAAGATTCGTTGCCGAAGCTATTCCTTACATAGGTTGCCACTGCGGCCACTTCCTTATCATTAAGCATACCGGCGTAGGGTGTCATGGGTACCTGTCCGGGATATTCTTTACCCAGCACTTCGATAGGACCCATCAAGCCGTTAAGGATGATTTTTACCAGGCGTTCCTCACTTCCGTTTACCCATTTGGTGCCTGCCAGTGGGGGAAATCCTGAGGCGCTCAGCCCTTTTCCGTCAGGCTGGTGACAGGTAATACAAAACCCTTCCCTACTGTAGATGGCTTTACCCATTTGAAACAGCGTCAGGTCTTCTCCCTTCAGCCTGCTATTGGAGGGTTTTTCCTCTTGTGCAGCTTCCTGAAAGACGATACTTCCATCCGGATTCACGACCATATTGCTGACCGACATGCCGTTCAGGTGAGCGAGGGCGGTCTCGAACGGCTTTTGCATCCACATATCTTTCGGATGCTCATCGGCTACTTCCAGTATGGCCAGGCCATCTTCTTTGTCCAGCCAGGAGGCCGCTACGATGGCTTCCAGCCGAACCCTTCCGTGGGGGTCTGCAGCTGCTTTTTTCAGCATTTCTACCTGATCGGCTACCTGATGACCGGTATAGCGTAAAATCCTAGCTACTGCTGCCCTTACCCTGTGGTCGTCAGAAGCAAACAATGTCTTCATCAAATCCTCGTCCACCTGATTCAAGCCCCAACTCACCCAAAGCGCTTCGAGCAGGTGGTGCTCATAACGGGGATCGTTGGGATCTAAGGAGGCCGTCCAGTCCTTCATCTTTTCCAGCACTTCTGCCTGGTCCCTGCCCCGTAGTTCGGCGCGGGTGCGGTAGCGAGCCCTGAATTCAGGTAATTTCAGGTTATCCAGCAATGTTTCGATGCTGGCCCCATCGATCTGCGGAGGAGTCACCAAAGGTCTGGATGGATAGGTGATCCGGTAAATTCTACCATGTACGTGGTCGCGGAGCGGATCCCTTGCGTTGTGTTGCATGTGACCTACCAGGATATTGTGCCAATCTACAAAATACAAAGAACCATCGGGAGCAAATTCCATGTCCACCGGACGGAAATTGCGGTCATCACTACGGATAAGATCTACGCGGTGCTCGCTGTCATAACCAGTACCGTCTTCCATCATCTTGTGCATCTTCATGCCCAGGAAGCCAATGGTATTGTTGATCAGCAAATCCCCCTGTACATCTTCGGGAAAGTGCCGGCTCGAAACAAATTCAAGACCAGAGGTAGGCCGTACCCTATGGGCATCCTCGATCAGGTTAGGCCCTTTATGGGTACCTTCACCGTACCGGGGTTTGATGGAGCCAGGCATCATCCAGCGTACATCTGGACCAGAGGTTTCTGCAAAGAAGTTTTGTCCCCATTCGTCGAAGGCAATACCCCATGGATTAGGGATGGGAAGCTGAGCGGTTCGTTCCAGATGCATCCGGGCAGGATTGTATCGGTAAAAGCCACCGTTTGTTCCCCGAACCGGCCCGTACGGCGTCTCTACATTGGTATGTAAAAACACACCTTCTCCCATGTAGATTGCTCCGGAAGGATCGGCTACGAAGGCAGAAATATTGTGGTGCGTATCGTGGTCATCGAATCCGCTCAGCAAAATTTGTCGTTCCTCGGCATAATCATCCCCATCCTTATCCTTAAGGATGATCAGGTTGGTACCTTGGGATAAATAGACGCCTTCTTCGGCAATTTCCATCCCGATGGGCAGGTGCAGGCTGTCTGCAAACACCGTCTGCTTATCGGCTTTGCCATCGTTATTGGTGTCTTCCAGGATCAGGATTTTGTCATTGGGTTTTGGATCTCCTGGCTTGTAATGGGGATAGCTGGGCATCACAGCCACCCATAGCCTTCCTTTGGTATCAAAGGTCATCTGTACCGGATTGGCCAGGTCCGGAAATTCGGATTCAGAGGCAAATAGTTCCACCTGATAGCCTTCAGCCACTTCAAACTTTTCCAGTGCATCTTCGCCATACAGGTATTCCAGGTCTCCATTTTTCTCCGGGTTGTAATTGGTCTCTACCTGAGGAAGTTCAATGGTATTTTCATCTGCCGCCGCCAAATCAAAGCTTTCACCTTGACTTACACTCCAAATGGCCTGATCGCGGTTATCGGTCATCTGGCGGATTTTCTGTAGTTCGTAGGGGTAATTGTCGGGGCCAAAGGGATTGTATCTCCTGCCGAAAACGTGAACACCATTTGGTATTTTGTAATCGTTGTGCCACATCCAGTTTTTCTCAAATACTGCCGCACGAATGGCCTCACGCCTGTCTTCTGCCACCGCCTCGTCTTTTCCAAACAACTTGTTGGTGAGAAATTCGCTGAATTTTTTGTAGCCCTCTTCAGTAAGCTGAAAGCCGTCGATGGTAAGATAGGCATCCTCATCGGCATACCAGGATTTGGAGGGTTCAAAAGCGTCCACAAATAACACCTCATTGGCCGCTGCTATTTCCTGCATCGCCTCGGTATACAATTTTAGATTCTGGTTTTCCGTTTCTCCGTTGGGAAGGTCAAAATCTCCACTCAGGTTTTCAAAAGCGATGGGGGAAACAAGTGCCAATTGCGGCGCTTCCTCTCCATTGTAAATCGTATTTTTGGTATGGCTGATAAACGCTTCCAGCTCATTTTTATAATCCTCCAGCCCCTCCTGGCCCTCAAAGGACTCGTTATAGCCAAAAAACCCTACGATGATATCTGCTTCGTGTTTGTTGATCCATTCGTCCGGAGACTCAAAATGTCCCTCACTGCCTGAATTGGTGGCCAATTCATCCTGAAATTCTTCTGCTCCCGGGAAGGCCCAGGGAGAAACCCTTCCCGCATGGGGTCTGAAACCGGGGGTATCTCCCGCATCACACATGTTTCTGATGTACAACAGAGAATCCGGATAACGAACATGCATTTCTGTCTCAAAATGACCAAAATTCATCATCCTGGAACCAAGGTTATTTCCTACTAAAATAATATGGTCACCTTTTCGCAATTCCAGTTTGGGCCCTTCAGGTCCGCATTGAAAAGCCAAAAAAGAAACCAGCACAAGGATAAGTGTGGTGTAAATTCGTTTTGCCGGGTTTAATTTAAATGGGATCATTGATATTTTTATAAGTGATGACAATGCATTTTCTCCAATAATACTACAATTTTCCAAATATTCTTAAATAAAGTGATTAGAGCGGTGATTTCTGTCCTGCACTGTCCTGTGTCGTCCACCAATGGAAATATTTCCCTTCACAAGCGCGGGAGGATATACCCTCCAGGTTTCCGTGCAAAAAAAATTTTTGATTTCCATGATTTATGGCTATTCTTAAATTTTAATTCCTGCTATGCAAACACAAAAAATCGGCTTATTATTAGGTCCGGCGATCTTCTTCGGTATTTATCTTACTGCCGCTCCCGAAGGCTTATCAACTTCCGGACATGCTTTATTGGCGGTCACTTTCTGGATTGCCATCTGGTGGATCACAGAAGCTATCCCCATCGCAGCAACTGCGCTTTTGCCGTTGGTTTTGTTTCCTTTTACCGGCATTATGGGGATCACTCCTACCGCCGAACCCTACTCAGATCCAATGGTTTTGTTGTATATGGGAGGCTTTATGATTGCAGTGAGTATAGAAAAGTGGAACCTGCACAAGCGGATTGCGCTGAAAATCATTTCCTATCTGGGTACAGACCTGAAAAGGATAATCCTGGGTTTTATGGTAGCCACCGCTTTTTTGTCAATGTGGATCTCAAATACCGCTACCTCTCTCATGATGCTGCCCATCGCCATTGCTGTGGTCGTTCAAATCAGCCAGTCCAATGAGTCCGTCAAAACGACTCTGGGCCAGGCCCTGATGCTGGGAATCGCTTATAGTGCCTCTATCGGCGGCCTGTCTACCATTATCGGAACGCCTACCAATATCATTTTGGTGGGTGTAATACAAAACACCTATGGTGTAGAGATTAGCTTTGGGGAATGGATGATGGTAGGTTTGCCCATTTCACTGGCTTTGTTGTTTGTTTGCTGGTACTACCTGGTAAACCGGGCGTTTGTTTTTCCGAAATCGCTGAAATTCTCAGGTGGAAAAGAGGAGATCAGCCGGCTATTGGAACTGCTTGGCCCCATCAGCAAACAGGAGAAGCGGGTTTTGTGGGTTTTCCTGCTCGTCAGTTTTTCCTGGATCAGCCGAAGCTTTATTTTACAGGATTGGATTCCGGCGCTAAACGATACCATCATCGCCCTGGTGGGGGTACTGCTGTTGTTTGTTATTCCTGCAGGAAATGATAAAAAGGAGCAATTACTTGACTGGAATGTAGCCGAAAAAATTCCCTGGGGCATTTTGATCCTATTCGGGGGCGGACTGGCTTTGGCAAAAGGTTTTCAGGAAACCGGACTTGCCAATTGGATAGGCGAACAGTTTATCCTGCTGCAAAATGTACCATTCTGGATCTTTTTATTGTTCATTATCGCAGCAGTCAACTTTTTAACTGAAATCACCTCCAACGTAGCGACCGCGTCCATGTTGCTGCCCATATTGTCTGCTGTGGCTCTGGCCATGGGTGTACATCCTTATGGTCTTATGGTTGCCGCTACCATGTCTGCATCCTGTGCCTTTATGCTACCCGTGGCTACCCCTCCCAATGCGGTGGTATTTGGATCAGGGTACCTGACCATACCCGTCATGATGAAAACCGGTTTTGCGCTCAACCTATTATCGATTTTGCTGATTCTGGTACTTACCCTATTTTATTTTCCCTGGGCATGGGATTTTGCCCTCATGGAATTTCCGCTCGAGTGGAAATAAAAAGGGCTTTCAGCCTAAGCCGAAAGCCCTAAAATCATAATCGGATTGATTATCCGATAATTATCTGGTCAACCAGTCTTCTCCCAGTTTTTCTGTAAGCATTTGGTTGTATTCTTCCGCCTTGGCTTCATTCTTCAAACGCGTATGGATCTGGAATAAAATTTCCATAATGTCCGTATTATCGGGTTGTAATTCAGAAGCTTTGGTGAAGTATGGCAGCGCTTCTTCGTACAGGCTGTCCGCTTCAGCCAGCATACTGTCAGACTTTTCTTCCCATTCCTCATCAGAAAGGTTGTTTACCTCTGTGATGATATTTCTGGCTTTATCCAGATAAATGGCACCTGCATAATAGTTGCCTTCAAAAAATTCCGGATCTGCTTCTACCGTTCTCTTGTATTCCTGAAGCGCACCTTCCATATCGCCTGAACTTTCTTTCAGGTACCCATATCGCAATCTGATGGCCGGATTATCCGGATCAGTTTCCAAAGCCTTTTCTATAGAAGCCATGGCTTCATCCATTTTATCCAATTGTAGCAACAATTGAATTTCGAATTCTGCCAGACCTTTGTCGTCCGGATATTCTTCTCTGGCTTGTTTTGCTATTCTATATGCTTCCTCTGGATCCTTGTCTTCTGCACTTGCAATCTGGATCAGAAAATAATAGGCATTTAATTTATCATACTCCTCAATCTCCAGCAATTTGGTAAAATACTTCTTCGCTGCATCTGTATTGCCTATCATGTTGGCCGTGTAACCAGCGTTAAAAACAATTGAGGTATCTTTGGGGTCCAAATCGGCGGCAAGAGAGAAAAACTCAAATGAAAGCTCCATATCTTCCTCTTCGTATTTTTCTATCGCTTTGTTAAAAGAGGCATTCTTCAGGCGGTATACCCCTTCACCCTGCAGATTGGCAGGCAAATCAGGAATGACCTCCTTGAAGAGATCTTTACTTACCTTGCTGGTGGAGTCCATTTCTTCCATCTCAAAAGTCGTCATAAAACTGCTTTCTGCTTCTCTTCCCAATGCTACCGTCTCCTGCGTGTTGGAAGAATCGGCTTCAAACATCTGGGTTTCAATTTTACCCTTGATGAAATAGGTTTCCGACTGGCTACCCGTTTCTTCATCATTTATAGCAGTTTTGATATCTGAATAGGCTTCTTCGATATTGCCTCTTCTTAAATTTCTTTCGGCTGAGCGGACTACCTTTTTTTGTGCAAAGGCAATTGTAGCAGCTATGCTCAACAAAGCCAACGATAAAATTAACTTTTTCATGTTACGAGTATGGTTCTAATTTGGTTATAAACTATTATTCTGTATCTGGACTGATCGTGTTTTCCGAATCCAGCGAATCGCCGTTTTCTGCATCTTCTTCCAGGATATGCTCTATTTTTTCTACGGAGGAGATTTTGTCTGAATCGTTTAGCCGGATAAGTTTGACGCCCTGAGTAGCTCTTCCCATTACACGAACTCCATTTGCAGGAGTTCTGATGATGATGCCCGACCTGTTGATGATCAGCAAATCGTCGGTATCTACCACTTCTTTAATAGCGACCAGGCCACCCGTTTTTTCAGTAATGTTCATGGCTTTTACACCTTTTCCACCTCTTTTGGTGATCCGGTACTCAGACAGAAAGGACCTTTTCCCATATCCCTTTTCTGTGACGACCAAAAGGGTTGCCTCTTCTCTCTGAACACAAACCATGCCAATTACATGGTTGTCTTCCTCACCCAAATTGATGGCTTTTACTCCGGTGGCAGTCCTGCCCATGGGGCGTACATTGGATTCGTGAAAGTGCACCGCCCTGCCTGAGCTGGAAGCTATCACTACATGGGCATCGCCATTGGTCAGTTCTACATTCAGCAATTGGTCATCGTCCCTGATGTTCAGGGCAATAATGCCATTTGTTCTCGGCCTGGAGTACTGCTCAAGGGTGGTTTTTTTGATGATCCCATTCCGGGTCACCATTACAATATTGTTATTGTTGATATAATCTTCATCATTCAGGTCCGTGACCTGAATAATAGACCTGATTTTATCTCCGCTTTGTATGTTGATCAGATTCTGTATGGGCCGGCCTTTGGAAGTTTTGCTTCCTTCCGGAATGGCATATGTCTTCAACCAGAAAAGCTTACCCTGGTCGGTAAAAATCAACAGGTAATTGTGGGTAAGTGCGGTAAACAGGTATTCTGTATAATCGTCTTCCTTGGTACTCACGCCACGGGAACCTACCCCTCCCCTGCTCTGGGATTTGTATTCTGTAAGCACCGTACGTTTGATATAGCCCTGATGAGAGACAGTGATGACCACCTCCTCATTGGGAATCATGTCTTCATAATTGAAGTCTTCCGCGTTGTGCTCAATCTCGGTTCGCCTTTCGTCGGAGTACCGGGTCTTCATCTCCACCAGCTCATCCTTGATGAGCTGCATGCGTTTGTCCTCATTGGCCAGGATATCCTTCAGCTCTTCAATGAGTTTCATCAACTCATCGTATTCCTGCTGAATTTTTTCCCGCTCCATGCCGGTAAGCCTCTGGAGCCGCATGTCCAGTATGGCCCTGGCCTGGATTTCTGACAGTTCAAACCTTTCCATCAGACCGTTACGGGCGGTTTCGGGGTCTCTGGAATCCCGGATCAACTGAATCACCTCATCCAGATTGTCCAAAGCGATCAGGTAGCCCTCCAATATATGGGCCCTCTTTTCTGCTTCCTTGAGTTCATACTCCGTCCTTCTGATAACCACCTCATGCCGGTGATTGACATAGTGGACAATCAGATCCTTCAAATTTAAGGTGTGGGGCCTTCCCTTTACCAGGGCTACATTGTTGACGCTAAATGAAGTCTGAAGCTGTGTATGCTTATACAGGTTATTCAGTATCACGTTGGGGACGGCGTCCTTTTTCAATTCGTACACAATGCGCATCCCATGCCGGTCTGACTCATCCCTTATGGCCGAAATCCCATCCAGTTTCTTTTCATTGATCAACTGTGCGGTTTTTTCTACCATGGAAGCCTTGTTGACCTGATAGGGAATTTCGGAAATGATGATCATTTCCCGGCCATTCGATTTGGTTTCAACGGTGGCTTTCCCACGCATAATCACCCGTCCCCTACCTGTTTCGAATGCCGCCTTGACACCATTGTATCCATATATAATACCGCCGGTAGGAAAGTCCGGCGCCAGGATATGCTCCATCAGTTCGGGAATGGTGATATCGTTGTTATCGATATATGCGGTAATGCCATTAATCACCTCTCCCAGATTGTGGGGAGCCATATTGGTGGCCATTCCCACGGCAATTCCCGATGCGCCATTTAGTAAAAGGGCGGGAATTTTTGCGGGTAAGACTACCGGCTCTTTGAGGGTATCGTCAAAATTGAATTGAAAATCAACCGTGTCCTTGTTGATGTCTGTCAGCAGCTCTTCGGCGATACGCCTTAGCCTGGCCTCTGTGTAACGCATGGCTGCGGGATTATCTCCATCCACGGAACCAAAATTACCCTGTGGGTCGACCAGAGGATAACGCAATGACCAGTGCTGGGCCATCCGCACCAGCGTTTCATATACTGCCGAATCTCCATGGGGGTGGTATTTACCCAGGACCTCTCCTACTATTCTGGCTGACTTTTTATAGGGTTTGTTATGGGTGACACCCAACTCCTGCATGCCGTACAAAATCCGGCGGTGAACTGGCTTTAATCCGTCTCTGACGTCCGGCAAAGCCCTGGAAACAATTACCGACATCGAATAATCGATGTAGGCACCACGCATTTCCTCCTCAATATTTATTGGGATAATGTTCTCGTTCTCTCCTTGAGCCATATTTAAAATTTCTCGCTTATAACCTGCAAGATAGCAAAAAGAACAGGTTTAGAAAAATATAATTTTTCTATGAATATAAATTGAAGGTATTCAATTTATATTCATAGAGTTATTTTTACATTCACTTCATGAAATTTGGCAAAGGATCACTTAGGTGGCCTGAATCTGTACTTTACCATTGCCCGACTTTCCGGTTTTGACGAAACCAGATGGAGCTTCCGCGGTACTCCACTCCATTGTGCAGGTGCTTCATCACTACCCGGCATCCTGGCACCTTGCATTTTTTGGTGCCGGGCAAACTGATCGAAATACCAGCCTGTAGGGTATACAGGTTTTGATCGATGCTTTGTATTTCCGGTGCCTCTGGCTCAGCATAGGCAAATGACCTGAAGGATGCCGAGGGCTTCACAAATGCACGTGCATATTCCGAAAAATCGTACTCCAGACGTAGGCCTATTCCATAATAGGGATCCGGAGCGGTAAGGCCGGGATCCGGCACTTGCCGGAGCATCATGGAGCCAAATTCTCCTTCCAACACCAACCTCCAGGGATATATTTGTCTGGCGCGCTGCTTTAGCTCCGACTGCATGTATATGTTGTTTCCGGAATACTTTCGGTATTGCCATCTCAGAAAAGCATTTCTCTTTCCTGCACCCCAGAGTACGATACCCAGGGTTCCGTATAACTTGTCATAGGTGTATCTGCTACTTTCCAACTCCAGTGCGTACTCCGGGCTGCTGAGCACTGGAAGGCGGCCCCATTCTCTACCATATCCGGCTCCCACAGTGATAAAATTAAACACATTGATCCTTAGTCCCAGATTGACCGGATAGGCCATTGCTCCCCCCTTCAGACTAAGTGTATCGCCAGGCTGCAGATCCATAACCTGATCAACGCCCGTTGCCCGGATGGGGTAATTGGACGGGCTTTCACTGCTAAAAAGCAAAGCATGTTCCTGATAGGCAGCTCCTGCGGAGAATTCGAAGGAAAAGTTGCTCACCACGTTTCTAAATACATTACCCAACTCATTGTCACTTTTCCGGCCTTTCAATTTTCTTTCTATGCCGAAAATATCTTCCTGGGCCAATCCGGGGGTCTGCAGTGCACAAAGGACAAGCAATAAGATAAGAGCACAAGGGTTTTTTCTTGATAACGTTATCATGTTGAGGTGTTTGTACATGAATACCTAACGTACAAATACAAAAAAACCCTCACATCCGGAGGGTTTTTTTTAAATTTATTTTGAATAGGAGATCATCCTGCGTCTGCAGCAGCCTCGTCTTCAGACTCTACCGTCCTTTTTTCCTTCAGATCAGCAATCATGCTGTCCACCTTTTCCTGAATTTCCGGATTCTCCTTCATGGCCTTGTTTACCTTATTATAAGTAGCCACACCGAGGATATCATCGTTTTTGATCAATCCAATCTTAAGATCCCTCACTTCATTGCTCAGCGATCCCATAAATTCGAGTATTTCTTCATATGCTGCTTTCTCTTCATCGGTGATCTCGATCTCGGCGAGTTTCTCCTCGTCTTCCCAGGCGCCCTTGATCTCATTGTACCGGGCAGCACCCTCAATTACTTCATTGTTCTTGATCATATCCACCAATTCCTCGTTTTTCTGGTCGTAAAATGCCATGACGGAATCTTCAACCGCCGCAAATTTTGCCAATTCTTCATCAGTGATTTCCTCTTCTGCTTCGTCCTGGGCCTGGGCCTGAAATCCAATTACACCTAGCATCAAGAAAGCCAATACAAATAATCTTTTCATAATTTCTATATCTATTTATTAAACGCTTTATACCCACTAATTAAATGAGATTCCATTTATTTCACAAATAATATCGCAAAAAATACGCCATTTTTTATACGGAACCCTTAATATTTGAATTTAAACGATGTTTTTTAGCTTTTTGATGGTTTCTGCAGGATTTTTTGAAGAAAATACAAAATTACCGGCTACGAGTATATTGGCTCCTGCGTTAAACAGCTTTGCCGCATTTTCCATGCTTACACCGCCATCAATTTCTATTCTCGCATGAGATCCTGTTTCAACGATTAATCTGGAAAGCGCATTTACTTTCTTAAAGGTATTTTCGATAAACTGTTGTCCTCCGAATCCTGGGTTAACCGACATGAGTAAAACGATGTCAACCTCCCTGATAATGTCTTCCAAAAGTTTAACCGGGGTATGTGGATTCAAGGCTACCCCAGCCTTACACCCCAGATCTTTAATTGTCTGAATGCTCCGGTGAAGATGCGTACAAGCCTCATAATGCACTGTAAGGTGCGATGCTCCGGCTTGCTGGAAAATGGCCAGGTATTTATCCGGATCGGTGATCATCAGGTGCACATCCAGCGGCTTTCTGGCGTGTCGGTGGATGGCTTCCACTACCGGTAATCCCAGCGAAATATTGGGGACAAAAACTCCATCCATAATATCCACATGAATGTAATCTGCATCAGATTCATTGATCATTTCAATGGCGTCCTGCAGATTCGCAAAATCGGCGGCCAGGATGGAAGGGGCTACTGTAGGATTCATGATATTGGTTTTTTGAAATAGTTGTTAATGGATACAACAAGGTACCCATAGTACAAAACAAGAAAATAAAACCATCAATTCCTTATTTCTTCAATAACTTTATGCTTCCCGCACGGACACTATCCTCTATTTCAAGCCAATAAATACCGGGATGCAGCATCCCCATATCGATCCGATATGGTTCGTTCCGGCCCTGGCGGTGCAGGGATAAAAGATTCAGCATCTTGCCCTGAGTATTATAAAGTTTTAGACTGCAGTTGTTTTCTGTCCCAAATTCCAGCATCAATTCATTTGCCTCAAGGGGATTGGGATAGATCTTAATGTCTCTTTCTACCAGAGTGCCGGTATTGGATGTCTTCTTTACCCTCAGGTAGTTTGGTATCCCATAACCGAGTTCAGCGTCCGGTTGGTCTGATTGGGAGCCGCTTTCCAGCAGCTTGCTCATCAACATGGCCCGTGTCCATCCGGGATATGCCTGCCATATACCGGCTGCCAGAGCGGCTACCTGAGGTGAGGAAAATGAAGTACCGCTGGAAACACTCGTTCCCTCCTTCTGCCGCCAAAGTGTGACTCCGGACCCGAAAGCCACCAAATCGGGTTTGATCCTACCATCGCTACTTGGGCCGGTAGAACTGAAGCCGGCTTTGTTCAGGCTGTTGGTAATAGCACCTACTGCAACGACGTCCTTCGCATCCGCCGGAACGGTAATGGTTTTCCAACTCAAATTGCCTTCATTGCCTGAGCTGGAAACTACCAGAATGCCTTTTTGGGCAGCCATATTGGCAGCAATGGAAATTATGGCTGTCGTTCCATCTAAATCATCTTTCGAATAATTCATCTCCGGATCGTCAAAAAAATTGTAGCCAAGAGAACTATTGATTACGTCTACCCCCAGGCTATCGGCATATTCCGCTGCCCTCAGCCAATTGTATTCCTCTATTCGGAATTCTGAAAAGACGTCTTCAGTAATACATAAAATATATTCTGCTGCGTAGGCGGCTCCTACCAATTGACTGGGATCATAGGCGGCCATCAAAGAAAGTGACCCGGTGCCATGGGTATCGGTATGGTATACACTGCCGGACCCACCCTGTACGAAGTTGCGGGTACCAAGAATTCGGTTTTCATTGAACAGGTGCTGCAATCCGCTGATTTGATCAGCATTTAAAAATCCGGCATCAAAAACAGCGATCCGGATACCTTCTCCATGATACCCATCCCGATGCATTTCAGGTATCCCGAGAATATTATTCTGAAATTCAAAAGCCCTTTCATCTGAATAAAGTATTGATATGGGCGATTCCCGAGGCTCCCGAATACCCTTAGTCCCATCAAATCCATTGGCTATGCCACCCCTGGCTACGAGCTCCACTTTTTCCACAAAGGCCAGCGCTCTGATCTGATCGATCGCCATTGGACTTGCGCTGACCAGAGAGGCATTCAGCCACTTAGAGTGGTAGATAATCTCATTAACTTCCTCTTTTATCAAGCTAACATACTGCTCGGATACAGGCAGGTCGGTACTGTCTACTGCCAACATTTCCCTTTCGCGCCTTTCGAGCGCGGCAGGTGTCATCAATTCTTCCGGCCTATCCAGGCTATACTTTACCGTGGGCTTGTACTTGTAATGTATGGCATACCTGTCCTGAGCCAGCAGTGTATTGCTGCCTGCAAGCAGGATGAAAAAGAGACAGAAAATACTACATTTGCCCATGGCCGATCAGCTTTAAATGTGTAAAACGTCCTTCCTGAATGATTTGTTCTCCCAGGCAGTCATTTCGGGAGCAATAGCGGAATACCTCATAATACTTTTCCACCAGGCCAATGTTTTTCGCAAAAACTTCATAGCGATTGTCTCTGATGGTGATCAGGTCATCCTCCTCCCGCTGTCTGACAGTGATGGTTTCCGCAAAATTCAGATTTCCCAGAATGTAGTCCCCTTCCCGCTCCACAACAAAGGTCTGCATTAGTTTGTTGTTAAGTGCATTGCCGTCCCATTCCCTCCCGGTATCGGCAGGGTAGACCAAGATGATCTCCTGCAGGTTATCGTCCTGCCGAATGATGCGGTTTCTGCTCAGCGACACGGTGAATATGCGCTCATTGAACCAGTTTATCCTGTCCGGAGAGGACTTTCTCTGAATTTTATAGACCAGCTCATTGTCTGCATTGAGGTATTGATCTACCATTTCATCCCGATAATAAAAAGACCGGTTTTCCGCGTCGCCTTCACCGAAATAAACAGTCTCTTCCACGCTGTATTCCCAGAAATTGCCCATGGCAAAGGGATAAAAAGGAGAGCCAATGGTTTCGGGATCTTCCCGGTAGGTTTCACAGCCGAATATAAAAATGAGGAACAGAACAAAGGACTGCCTTTTAAACAAAATATACATTCTCTATCTTTGAATTCGCTAGAAAATTACACAAATAATACCCTAAAATAAAATGGCTTTAAAAACTTTTGTCAAGATAAGCAACGTCAATAATCTCAGTGATGCCAGATACTGCGCGGGGATGTACGTCAATCTCATGGGCTTTTCGCTGGAAGAGGGTGATGAATACTACGTGTCTCCCTCAGAGTTTGCCGAAATCACCGAATGGTTATCCGGATTGCATTATGTGGCAGAGTTTAACATGTCCCATCCGGACCAGATCCTGGAAGCCCTTCAGCAATACCGGGGATTTGATTACATTCAGGTAAACGAGAAGTTTCACCTTCAATTGCTGTATAACTCAGGCTACGGACTGATCTATAATCAGGTGATCAAGGAGGATAAAGACTGGGATGAACTACAAACGCTTTCGGTAAGTCTTAAAAAACACAATGTCATGTTAAACCTGGAAGCGGATGCTGCAAGGGAATTGCAGCCGGACGAAAAAAAGCACCTTCAGGAGCTGTCAAAAAATTGCGATGTTTTGCTGGGGTTCGGCTTTGATGCAGAAAATGTAGAACAAATCCTGGATCAAACCGGTGTGAGGGGCATCAGCATGAAAGGGGGGCACGAAATCAGCCCTGGTATCAAAGACTTTGATGAATTGGCAGATATCCTTGAGGTGCTTGAGCTTGAAGACTAATCGGCTGTGAATCCAAATTCCAGGTATTTGATCGTTTCACCCTTTTCCATAAACATTTTCTCGTATCGCGTCATGATGCCATGGTGCTCGTCCTTCCAGGGAGAACGATAAAAATCTTCTGTTTTGCGTTCTATCCGGATTTGCTCCATGGAGGCGAGCAGTTCGGTAGTGTAATGGAAGAGGCCGGTATTGTCGGTTTTGAAGTGTATGCGGCCGCCTTTGGATAAAAGCTGCCTGTAGGTTTCCAGGAAGCGTGGGGCAGTCAAACGTTTCTTCTCCTCTCCTTCTCTTGGTCTTGGATCAGGAAAGGTAATCCATAGTTCATCGATTTCTCCCTCTGCAAAAAACTTGTCGAGCTGCTCGATTTGCGTCCGTAGAAATGCTGCATTATCCAGGCCTTCCGAATAGGCCTGGCTGCTGCCCTTCCAAATCCTGGATCCTTTGATGTCTACCCCCACAAAGTTTCGGTCAGGATACTGCCTGGCGAGGCCTACGGTAAACTCTCCCCTGCCGCAAGCCAGTTCGACCACCAGGGGCTTATTGTTTTGAAATTGCAGTTTATTCCAATTTCCCCTGATGCTGTCAAAAAGCGCCTTTCCAGCCTGTACTACATGTGGATTGGCCTCATTTTGCCTGAAACGTTCCAGTTTTTTTCTTCCCATTGTGCTATACTTCCATTAATTCCGCCACCACGAAGGTGCTTCCTCCTACAAAAACGACATCTCCGGCAGCCGCTGCCTTCCGAGCATAAGCCAGCGCCTCGTTGACATCCGGAATACAACGGCCCGCCAGGCCAAACTTTTCACACTTTTCCAGCAAAGATTGGGCTGGCAATGAGCGGGGCTGATCTGCCTGGCAGAAAACGTATTCGGCATGTTTTGGTAACATAGATAAAATCTGCTCATGGTCCTTGTCTTCAACCATTCCCAGAACCATAAACAGCCTTTGCGGACCCATTTCCTTGAGTTGCGAGAGAATGGACCTGAACCCATCTGCATTGTGTCCGGTGTCGCAAATGGTCAGCGGATCTTCGCCTATAATCTGCCAGCGCCCCTTCAATCCTGTTTTCTGCCTGATTTCTGCAAGGCCGCTGAGAATATGCTCTGCCCGGATATCCAGGCCAACTTCCTGTAATGTCTCCAGGGCTTTCAATACAGCCGGTAGGTTTTTTAGTTGATAGTTTCCCATCAGGTCGATCGCGATCTCATTGAGTCCTGACAATGCCGGATGGATTTGATACACTGCCCTGTGCTGCTTGTCTCCACCGCGCCTCAAACCCAGAGATGTTACTGTAAATGACTGATCGGCAAAGCAAATCGATGCCCCACACTCTTCTGCCTTCTCCCTGAAAACAGGAGCTGTCAACCGATGTGTCTCACCTATAACCACAGGTACTCCTGATTTGATGATGCCCGCTTTTTCAAAAGCGATTTTTTCCAAGGTATCTCCCAGGAATTGCGTGTGGTCCATCCCGATATTGGTAATCAGGCTAAGTATAGGCCGGATCACATTGGTACTGTCAAATCTGCCGCCCATTCCGGTTTCAATGACAGCATAGTCTACCTTTTCTCTGGAAAAATAATCGAATGCCAGTGCTACGGTCATTTCGAAAAAGCTGGGCTTTAGTTCGGAGAGGTAGGCCTTATGCCGGGCCACAAAGGCAGTCACATCTGCCTCAGGGATTTCAATGCCATTTATCCTGATTCTTTCGCGAAAGGATTTCAGGTGGGGAGAGGTGTACAGACCGGTCTTGTATCCGGCTTGCTGCAGCACGGCAGCCAGAGCATGTGCCGAACTTCCCTTCCCGTTTGTGCCGGCGATGTGAATGCTTTTGAAATTTTCCTGGGGCTTGCCAAGCCGAGCGCACAATTGAAGGGTGTTGCTTAGATCCTTTTTGAATGCCGTGGCCCCTACCCGTTGAAACATAGGCAAGGCCTTGTATAAAAATTCTAGTGCTTCCTGATAATTCATGGATCTCACTTAGTCCACCCGAATGATAAAAGTAATTCGTCCGGTAGAATATTCCGCGGTAGGATTACCACTTTGCCGTTTGAATGAAAGCCTGTTTACCACCGTTCGGTAATAATTTAACACCTCATTACTTACGTTATATTCCAAAGGTATGGCTTGTACAATCCGTCCGTTGTCATTTACCGTAATCCGAAATACGATCTTCCCGTTTCTGTTGGAGACGTTATCCTGGATATTAGGCCTGGAAGCAAAATCCCAACCCGCCAGATCCAGGTTGTAGCCCGAGCCATCACCCGTATTGCCACTTCCGGATTGCAAAATGGAGCGCCCATCAACAGTTCCCTGAGGATTTCCTTCGTCCCCCTGCTGATTGCTTGTGCCCTGCTGACTGCCAGAGGCCGGTTGGTTGGAGCTGCCCTTGGTACCCCCGGCGCCAAAAATGGCTCTGGGATCCACTGTAGGTTTCTTTTCTTCCACCTTTTCCGGAGCAGGTTGTTCCTTTACCGGATTCTCCCTGGATTCAGACGGCTTTTCCGTCTTTTTCTCAGTTGTTTCCCTGGCTCTTTCCGGTTGTTTCTCCGCCTTCACAGGACTTGGTACATTTGATTGTGCCTGTATTTCGGGCTGACTTGTGGCAGGCTTGCTTTCAGAAGGGTTGCTTTGTGGTGGACTCGCAGGTGTAATGTTTTCGGTGGGTTGGGGGGCCGGCTCACCCGGAGCTGCTGCCTCGGCGGCGGGTTCCTGGCTGGTAGACGGAGCAGTTGTGGTCTGATTTTCACCGCTACCCACATCGGTGAAACCCAAATTTAATTCCAGGCCAAACTGGGACATGGGAGGAACAGGCGGCTTCCATACCACAATAAAATAGATAGCAGCCAATATCAGTACATTAGTAATAAACGTAATGATAATGGCCTTTTTCTTGGTATTCTCCTGTTCCCTTTGGTCTTCCCAGACTTCCATAGCTCATTTAAATGGTTGCGTTGCGATGGTCACATTGGCTTCCAGAGAGGCCGCAATGCCCCCTATCTCTACCAGATATTCCACCGGAACTTCCTTATCAATATGCAAAACTACATATCCTTTATTTTGACTCAATAACGTAGCCAGCTCATTTTTAATTTCATTTCTGCTGACTTGCCGGTCGTTTACCGCATATCTCAGATCCTTGGTGATGCTAACCGTGATCTCCTGCATCACGATATCCGAACTTTCGCTTGAGGGAAGGTTTACCGGCAACCCGGAGGGGGTGATGAAGGAAGAGGTAAGCATAAAAAATATCAGCAGAAGGAAAATAATATCCGTCATGGAGGACATGCTAAACGCTGCTTCTATCTTATTTTTTGATTGCAATGCCATATTATTTCTTATCCTGAAGTAAGTCGATAAACTCTATGGTCGTGTATTCCATATTGTGAATCAGTTTAGACACCTGGGTGACCAGGTAGTTGTAGCCCAGGTAAGCGACAATGCCGACGACCAGGCCGGTAGCCGTAGTAATCATGGCCTCATAAATCCCCGTGGACAACAGCTTGGGGGATACCATACCTTCCTCCTGGGCTACGCCAATAAATGCCCGGATCATACCGGCAACAGTACCCAAAAAACCGATCATGGGGGCAGCACCAGATACGGTGGCTAGCAAGCCCAGGTTTTTTTCCAACTTGTATATTTCTATTTTTCCTACATTTTCTATGGCCACTTCTATGTTCTTTAACGGACTTCCTATCCGCTCCAGGCCCTTCGCTATCATGTGGGCCACTGGTGTTTCTTCGCCCTGGCAAACCATTTTTGCCTGCTCGATATTTCCACTCTGCACCATCATTTTGACCTGATCGATCATGCCTTTGGGCGTTTTAGAGGCCTTTTTGAGGGTCAGGATGCGCTCTACAAAAATAAAGATGGCCAGGATAAACAAAAGATATAAGGGGATCATCATGTAGCCTCCTTTTATCAATAATTCCAATAAGCCAATATCTGAGGATCCGGCTCCTTCCATAAGGGCAAGGGAATCCACAGTTTGCTGTCCGTCAGTTGTCGACAAAGTTTGTAATAAGATCATATTAGTATTTCAAAACCCATAAGTTTTCTTCGTAATCGTTTTGAGCAGTGTTCATCGCTTCCAACGCCAAATCCAGGTTCTCAAATTGTCCGACCGCCAGCCTGTAGAAATGGATGTCGCCGTAAGGATGAACCAAAAACGTATTTTTACCGGAATTATTGAGTCGGTTGGAGTAATCTCTGGCCAGGTCGTCGTCTATAAAACTCCCTACTACCAGAAAATACCTCGAAGACTCTGCTCTTCCGTCTATTTCGGTAAGTGAGGGAGCGGGAGCATCTTCTGCTGCTTCAGGTACGGTGGGTACCGGCTCCGGAACAGGCTCCGGGTCTGGCGTTTCCAGGACCGGATCTGGCTCATCTTCAGCAGTGGTACCAACCGTTTCTTGCTTAAAATTGTCCATCCAGCCAAAGTGATAAACACCATATCCCACCAGCAAAATAAAAAGCAGGATAAATAAAATCACCCAATTCGTTCGGTCTTTCTTTTTTTCGGGTTCCGGACTTGAATCCTTTTCCCTGACCGGTTCCGGAGCACTGACTTCCGCCACCGGACTTGACTGGCCCGCGGATGCCGAACTGCTGCTCTGCAGCGGACTGATGTTTACCGGGGGCAGCCCAAAGTCCTCATCATTATCTGATTGGCTGTTATGATCCTTAGATTTATTTTCAGACATCTCAAAAATGGTTGATTTAATCCACTAAGCTAAAGTAAAAGCATCAATTCGCCAATACTGCCTTGAATAATTACCAGATTTATCGCCACTGGCAAAGGAGTCTTCTGGGCTGAACTTTCCCAGTTTATTAAAACTTAAACCCAATTCCACCAATCACTTGTATGGATCTTACGGGGTAATAATTGAATCTTTCATAGGATTGATTCAACAGGTTGTTTCCCTGCAAAAAGGCGGAGAATTTTTCGGTAAATGCATAATCCACACTCAGGTGCAGATCCAATATGGGACTTAGCTTTCTCTGACTGTCCGAGGCCAGGTTGATTGCCTGGATACCTCCGAGAGCGTGCATATTGGCGTGAATGGTCCACTTCGGATCGGGCGTGAAAGTATTGTTGATGTGGATTTCCCATTCCGGCCGATGCCAGGCGGAGTTGATCTCATCCAGGGTATATTGAAAGTATTGGGCGCTGGCCTGAAGCTGATAAAACTGCTCAAACTTATAATCCAACGTAGCGTGGTATTCCATTACTCTGGTGTTGTTGTCATAAATTAGCTGGAAGCGGGTACTATCTGCCATATTGTTGCCGTAAAAATGCATGTTGGTGTAATCCCCATAGCGCAACCCTACCTCGTAATTCGTTTCCCCATTTATCTTTCCAGAGATCCCTGCATCAACCAGATAGTTTTGTACCGTATTTCTGAGCTGATCGGATGGACCCAGAAACGGGTTTTCCATCACAAAGTCATAGTAGGTATTTCTTTTTACGTCCCCTTCATATCTGGCGTAGGCACCAATTTGGGGCACCACATGGTAGGACAAAAATGCCGAAGGAAACACGTAGAACTCTTTTAATTTATTGGGGACAATATCATTTTCATGAATTACATTGGCACCGACTTCTACATGCAGCCCGTCCTTGGTGTATTGTGCATAGGGATGCAATTTGAAATAATTCCTGTTGATCGCCTCGTAGTTCTGGTCCGAGGGAGAGGTGAATGCCAGCCTGGAATCAATGCCACCCTTCAGGTTTTCACTGGCCCTGAAAAGTGCCCTGACCTTCACCAAAGCTTCGCTTTCTCTGGCTGCGTATCTGTCATTAAACAATCGCAGAGAAAGGCTCGCTCCATAATCAAAGGGTTCTGACCGATCGATACGCTTTATTCCCAACCTGGTCTTTAAGGTATTGAAGACCTGCCGGATACTGTCCTGAGGTACGGAAATTTCCGGATCGGGAGTATAGCCATAGAAATGATACATGTCCCTCTCAAAATCCAGGTTACCATATAGCTCCAGAAAATCCCGGAACAAACTTCCGCTCAATCCCACCTCCGTATGGTCCTCTGCAGAATTTGATCCGTCTACCGGACCGGTATAAAAGCCCTGATGCTTCAAATGCAGGCCATATGTTTTTTCAGAATCCGGCAAATGATGGTAATCCAGGTGTATCAGGGGCGAGGAATAATTTCCAAATCCCAGTTTGGCATTGCCAGGCGTTTGGCCATAGGCAGGGCGGGGAAATGGCTTCTGGTAGGCCTGCGTCTCCAGCACAACTGGCTCCAGGGGCACAAAAAAATCTTTTACCTGGTAGCTGAAACTTGTAGTTGCTGCTACAGGCGGCAAAGAAGGGCTTTTTTCAAACACCCGGGATTGCCGGGGCAAACTCAAAACACGGTCTTTCCTAATAATAAATTCAGTATCTCTGATCTCTCCCCTGCCGGGTTCCTGTTGATCCTGAGCCTGTATCGGGCAGGAAGCCAGCATTCCCAACAGGCTGCATCCCACTACAAAAAGTGCTTTTATCTGGTTCATTCTCCTGTTGTGTCGATAGTTTGCAATAATTCTTCTGCTTCCTGCCTTACCGTTGCATCTGCAGAATTCTCTATAATTGATTCCAAAGTAGCCTTGGCCTGGAAGGTCTCTTCCATGGCCAGGTAATTTCTGGCAAGTTGGACAAACTGCTTACCATACCAGTAATCGTACTGGCTGAAAGGTTGCGATTTTTCAAAAATTAACTCGTTGGATGCCGCATACTGGCCCAAATCAGTTTTCATGCGGGCAAGTTCGAACAATGCCTCTGCTCCCTGAATGGTTTTGTAATTGGCCACCAGCGTCTCATAGGCGGCTGTGGCGCGAGAATTGTTGTTGATGGCCTGCAGCGATTTGCCTTTGATCAACAAGGCATTGGGTTCCGCATCAGGCGTGATGTTGCCGAGTTCAAGGATTTTATCCGCGTTCTCAATGGCTTTTTGGTGACTATCCGTTTCATAATGGGCGAGCATCAAACCAAAATACGCTTCGTATTCTTCTGCCTTACTTCTCGCATTTTCGGCGGTGAATTCAAAATAAGGAATGGATTTGGCAAAATTGCCCCGCTCAAACTCTATCGTAGCAATTTTCTGGAAAACCCTGTTTTTCAAATTGACATCTGTGGTGTTTTCCAGTTCATAATACAGGGAAAGGGCTTTGTCTACATTTTCCGTTCTCAAATAAGCGTCACCGAGATAATATTTGGCTTCCGGAGTCTGGGGAGCCTGTGGATAATTTCTGATGAAGCCCTCCAAAGCTTTGATTGCCTCGTTGTAGGATTGGTTGAATACAAGGCTTTTTGCGGCCTCAAATTCCACATTCTGGAGGTTGGTACTGCCCGGATTGGATGAGCGGTACTCAGCCAGGTAAGATGAAAATTCTCCTGACCGGCCTTGCAGGGACAGGCTTTCCTGGAGCCCTACCAAAGCTGCCTCACCATTGCTGGCATTGGGAAATTGATCCAATATTTGCTTGTAGTCTTCAATGGCCTTATCGTATTCTTTTAGGGAGTAGTTGGCTACTGCCCTCCCTTCCAGTGCAAAAGGGATAAAGGGACTGTTTGGTTTGGCCGAAATCAACCTGGAAAAGACCTCCCTGCCCTGACTGTAGCCCAGGTCCTCCATGTGAATCTGAGCCTTCTGGAATACCGCATCTTCCCAATACAAGCTATTGGGATAGTTGTTGATCACCTGATCCAACTGCCGGATGGCTGTACTGTTGTCATTTTGAAAATTGGCCACTACCCCACTCCTGAAATAGGCATAATCGCTATATGGGTTGTCTTCACTGATGGCTCTCCTGAATGTGGCTGCGGCTGCATCAAATTTCTTCTGGACATAATAGGTATCGCCCAATCTCAGTAATGCGTCATCATAATGCTGCTTGTCAGTTGCATTCCGGAGTTTATCGGTATAGGTTTTAAACTGGTTTTCGGCTTTTTCGTACTGGCCCTTGTTGAAGTAAGCATATCCCAGACCATAATGTGCTTTGATCAGACTTGGATCATTTGCCGGGGGCCTCATCGCCAATAGCCGTTCAAAAGCCTGTATAGCCGCATCCGGCTTGTCCTCGATGGCATTCATTTCGCCTTTCCAATACTGGGCCTGATAGAGCAAAGACTTGTCCATCGGATATCTCATCGACTTGTTCAGGTGATCCAGCGTTCCGTTGTAGTTGTTGCTACGCATGTAGGTCATCGCCTGATAAAAGGCCACCTTCTGGTAAGCAGCCTTAATGCGATCGGAGGGTTGCTGCATGCCTTCGATATGAGAAATGGCCCGCAGATAATTGCTGGTATTGATCAGGGCATCACTGAGCAAATTTTCGGCTTCATTTACCTTCTCTCCTGCCGGATATTGGTCCAGGTAATTGTCCAGGGCAGACACTGCCTCCTGAAATTTACCCATTTCCAGATTCACTTTGGCGTAGTTGAACAAAGCCTCCTCCTTGATACCTGGCTTAAAATCCATTTTGTAGGCAGAACTAAAGCTATTTGAAGCAAAAGGTAGATTCCCCTGCTGAATATAGGAATGACCCAGAAAATAGCTGGATACCTGCCCCAGCGCATCGCTGACCAGCGCTACTTCCTTGAAAAAATTGCTGGAAGCGTCATATTTTGCGCTTTCATAATTGGCTACCCCCGCCTTGTATTTCTGATCACGGGACAATTCCCCTTTATTTTCTGTCAGGAAAGCCTGGTAATGAAATGCGGCCTGAGAAAAGTCTGGTTGATCATAATAGGCTTCGGCCAGCAGCAAGTGGATCTGTGCCTTATTTTCCAGTCCTGCCTTGTTGGTCAGTGGGGCGGCATAGGCGATCAGGCTATCGAGCTTGTTTTGCTGATAGTATAAGGCGGCCAGCATGTAGGGGACCTTCAGGCTAAACTCGGATGATTTTTCTGCCTGCTTAAAATCTGCTACCGCCTGGCCAAATTCATTCTGCTTAAATGCACTATACCCTGCGTAATAGTAGGAGCCAGCCAGGAAAGGGCCCCGGTATCTTTTTGCCCTGTCAAAATAATACCTGGCTTGCTTGTAGTTTTTTAATTGAAAATAACTGTAACCTTGTTTGAAAAGATACTCCGGATGTTTTTCTTCCGCCAGCGGCACATTTTGAAGCATGTTGAAATTTTCGATGGCCTTGCGGTAATTCCTTCCTGCCAAAAAGTAGTTGCCCAATTCCCAGGAGGCATCATGGCTCAACGGATGGCCTGGATGATCCAAAATGAAGGCTTCCAACACGGTAGGGCCTTCGGGAAAATCACCCCGCAGTGCCGCAAGCGCGGTGTAATAAGCCACCTGAGCTGAGCCCGCATCATTTTCATTATTGACCTCAATTTTCTCAAAAGCTTCTCTGGACGCAGCAAACTGATCCTTTCGGAATAAATCCAATGCATCCTGAAAACCGGAGGCCATATGCTGCTGGTGCTGTGTAAACTGGCCTTTGGATTCTGAAAAAACCACAGTGGCAAGCACCGAAAGTAAAATGACTTTTTTTAGGCAACTCATCCGCGTTAATGAAGAATTTTAAAAATTAGTTCTTTAAGTATCTGGCTTTCTTCCATATTATTTGCTGTCACTCCCTTTGAACGTAAATCTGCTTCTCTCAGGTATCCGATGATATCAATAATCTTGCCTAAAGGGTAATTTTTTCCTGCTGTTATGTATTCTTTGATAAAATACGGGTTGACCTTGAGCAATCCTGCCAATTCCCTTTCTCCCAGGTTCTGGTTGGTTTTGAGGAGTAGCAGCCGGGTAAAATGGGTATAAAGCAAGTATAAAAGCGGAATCAGGGGGTGAGCTTTGGGATTCTGGGCAAAATACCGGATGATGGTATTGGCATTTCTTACATCTTTGTAGCTAAGTGATTTGGTCAGCTCAAAATTATTATAATCCTTACTGATGCCGATATACCGTTGAATATGGGAGGAGTCAATCTGCACAGGCTCGTCGAAATTGATCAGCATTTTATCAATTTCGTTGGTCAATACCTCCATATTGTTTCCGATTGATTCCGCCAGTACCTGGCAGGCTCTGGCTTCGATGGTAAAGCCTTTTGACTGAACATATTTATCTATATATGGTCCCAGCTTGTATTCCTGGATTTTATCGGATTTTACCAATACGGCCTTTTTATCCAGTTCTTTCGCCAGCGCCTTCCGGCCATCCAGCAATTTGTATTTGTAGGCAAAAACCAGAATGGTGCTGGGTAACGGGTTTTGAATGTAGGAAATGAGCTGCTGTATCCCCTTTTCTTTGCTTAAATCCTGCACATACTGGGCCTCCTTTACCAATACGACCTGCCTCTCTGCCATCATGGGGAAGCGTTTGGCATGGGTAAGGATCGCTTCCATGCTGGTATCCTTTCCGTATACTATGGTTTGATTGAAGCCCCTATCCTGCGGCGGGAGGGCATTATTTTCAATAAAATCAGTAATTTTGTCTATAAAATAGGGCTCCTCTCCCTGAAGAAAATATATGGGGGCAAATTTATTTCCTTCCAGATCTTTGAGAACACTTTCGGGATTACTCGGCATACCTGATTTAAAAATATCGCTTTGAGAGTTCAAATATAGAAAGAATAAAGAATTTACCAGACTGACGGGAAACAATACCCTGATAAATTTTGTATGTATAATAGGTCAAAAAAATAAAAAGTGGAAAAGCTGGAAAAAGGAATAGCATTGTATAAAGAGGGTAAATTTGAGGAGGCTTTGCTGGTCTTTGAGGCCCTGGTCAGCGCGGATGGACCTAAACCAGGCTACCTGCATTACCGGGCCCGGATCCAATCCCGGCTGGGTGCCCTGGATGCTGCCATAAGCGATTTTGATGAGCTGATCGCACTTGAGCCCTTCAATACCACCTTCATCAGTGATCGGGCAGTGGTGCTACATCTTCTGAAAAGAAATGAGGAAGCCATGGAGGCCTTTGATCAGGCGCTGAATCTCGACCCGAAAAATCCCTATCGCTATTCCAGCAGGGCCTACTTTAAGGACAGAATCGGAGATCTGAAGGGGGCTATTGAAGACTACGAAAGCGCCATTGCACTGGACCCGGAAGACGCCATCGCCTACAACAACAAAGGGCTCGTAGAAGAAAAACTGGGATATCAGCAGAAGTCCAGGAAGAGCTTCTCAGAAGCTGACCGGCTGAGTGGGTACAGCAAATCTGACCCACATTATTCTAACGGAACAGAAAAACGACCACCGCTGGAACCAAACTATATACAGGAGGATGAGAAAAAGCCCATGAGTCTGGGGCATTACTTTTCGGTGATATCCGACCTTTTTACGAAACAATCCACCAGGGTCGAATTCGCTCAATTCCTGCGTTCAAAATTCAAAAGGTCTTGATGACAAACAAAGGTTTGTTGATGAAATAAGACATTTTTTTTGAAAGATTCTTGGTAAAAAGCTGTTCGAACCAGGATTTTTTGTGGCTCAGTGTAAACAGGACATCACCCTTGGAAGTGATCAGGTAATTTTCAAGACCAAGGCCTGGTTCGTCTCTATAGCTTTTCAGCACAAAATTTATCTTCTCATATTTGATAAAAGGTGTCAGCTCCTCCTTCACAACGGCATGCTGTGCTTTATCAATATTTTTGATACGGGTACTGACATGGACCACATCTACTTCAGCATCATAACATTTGGCCAGTTCAACGACTTTCTGAATGGCCAATTTGTCTTCCTCCAGATAATCTGAGGCGTAAACCAGTTTTCTGGGCGCCCTGAAAAAAACCTTTCTGGGAACGATAAAAACGTCACAGGCAGATTTGAGAACCACCTTACTTGATTTGGTACCGATATAATTTTTCTTCACCTCATTGATGCCCTCTGTGCCCATAATGATCAGATCTACGTCCTCCTCTTCGGCACATTTCAGTATTGCGGGTACCGTTTTCCCTTCCTGTATAATACCGTTGCAGGCGGACAAGCCTTTTTCAAGGCTTTCATCCCGGACCGTTTGCACCAGGCGGTCCAGTTTACGTTTGGCTGTCTTGAGGCTTTCATCCAGCATGTTGCCGGGAAAAAGCTTCTCGTAGTCTTCCTGGTCCGGAATGTGGTATAAGGTCAAATTGGCCCCTAATTTTTCTCCCAATTTAGCCGCATACTCTATCGCGTTTAATGAGCATTCAGAAAAATCCGTAGGGCATAGAATCGTGAAGGTTTTCATATAGGATAAATAGGTTTAATATCCCTGATTTTTATTGATTTGGTTGATCAGGGGCTTGTTGGCCATTAGGTTGTTATAATTTTCCATAATCTGTGGCGCCGCAGCTTTATGGTTGGTGATGCTGGCAATATGTGGGGTGACCGTAATCCTCTCATCCTCCCAGAAAGGATGGCTCGCAGGCAAAGGCTCCTTCTGAAATACATCCAGCAAAGCTCCGGATAGGGAGCCCTCCCGGATCGCGGGAATAAGATCCTCCTCGATCAGATGCTTTCCCCTGGCCACATTGATCAGGTAGGTACCTTTTTTGCACTTTTCGAAAAGGTCCCTGTTTAGAAATCCAACCGTCTTTTCAGTCAGTGGTAGCAGACAGACAAGCACATTGACCTGGTCTAAAAACTCCTGCAACTGATTACCGTGATAATAAGGGTGCCGGAAATTTGATTTGGGCGAATTGCCATATCCCACCACGGGGAATCCCAGCCCTGCCACCTTATCCAATACATCTCCGCCCAATTCTCCTACCCCCATGACACCCACTGAGATGGGTATTTCCGGATGGCTCATGTCCCAGGTTTTAGACTGATTGTCCCGGATATAACGCAGGATTTGCCGGTGAAAATTGAGTATGCCCATCACCACATAGTTGGTCATCGAAAAGGTCAGCCTGGGGTCTACTATACGGGTGATGGGGATATGCTCCGGAACATAGTCCGCCATGATGTGATCCACCCCCGATCCCATGGAACAGATCAAGCGCAAATTGGGAAATTCGCGCAGTATTCCCTCCGGGTGCTGCCAGAGCACCACCACCTCGACGGCATCCTTATTGTCGATATGTGGATAAATCTGAAGGTTTACGTCCGGATTGAGTTCCCTGAAAACATCCTTCCAGGCATCGATTTCATCTGTAGATTTATTTGGAGCAATTATTGCCAGTCCCATTGAAAGAATTTTAGTTTAAAGACAAAATGTTTCTAAAAATGACCTCCAAAAAAGCATTTCTCTATACCGCTCCCAAACAATATCTCCTTTTTGAATGCTAAAATGGTACAGCACTTCATCGCAATTTCTATATCTTTGCGGAAAGTACCATTACCGGTAAACCGGAAATTTTACCTGTGCTGTAAACTGCAACTGTTTCGGACGATCATAATTTCAATCTAATTAAAAATTTCTATGAAAACAAAAAATGTGCTTTTTCTCGTTACAATTTTGTCGTTGATCCAGATAAATGGATTTGCGCAGATAAAAATGCCCCAGGCAAGTCCCGGCAGCCAGGTGATGCAGCAGGTCGGGCTCACCGAAATGCACCTGGCCTATTCCAGACCCGGCAAGAAAGACCGGAAGATATTCGGTGAACTGGTCCCTTTCGGGCAAGTCTGGAGAACCGGGGCAAACAACCCCACCACACTGGAATTTGATACGGAGATAGAGGTGGAAGGACAACCGCTTCCGGCTGGGAAATACGCTTTGTATACGGTACCGGGAAAATCTGCATGGACTGTAATCTTCTCCAAAAATACCGAGCTCTGGGGAGCCATGGGCTATGACCAGGCAGATGATGCGTTGCGCGTAAACGTACCGGTAGAAAAACTGAAAAAACCGGTGGAAACTTTTACCATTCAGTTCGCAGCGCTGACCGATACTGGTGCAACGCTTCAGCTTTCCTGGGACAAGAGCCAGGTCGGAGTCAGAATTGAAACAGAGGTGGATCCGGTGGTGATGAAACAAATCCGGGAACTCCTGATAGACCAGGATAGTGACAACCCGGGGCTTTACTTCCAGGCTGCAAGCTATTACTATACCAACGACAAAGACCTGGATACTGCCCTGGAATGGGTCAATAAATCGGTAGACGCAGATCCAAAATACTATATCGTGCACCTGAAGGCCAAAATTCAGGCATCACTGGGCATGAAATCTGAAGCAATTGCTACTGCACAACAATCTCTGGAGATGGCCACGGAAGCCAATAATCCGGATTATGTAGCATTGAATGAACGACTGATTGCTTCGTTAAAATGATATACAAAAGGAGCTGCCGGCAAGGGCAGCTCCTTCTGCTTTTTATTTTTTGGACGCTTTCTTTCCGGGCATAAATAGCTGTAAAATTGCTGCAATCAGCATGACGAGAATACAGCCTATTGCGTTATACCAAAGGTAACCAATATCGATCGCAATACCGGCTAATGTCTGCCCATTAAAATAATGAAGCGTGAGGATCAGCATCTCCGTCAGAATGGCCGCCACAAAAACAGCCCTTCCACCTACCCATTTCATAAAAAAGCCCACCAGGAAAATACCAAGAATGGTACCGTAAAACAGGGAACCTAACAAATTGACCGCTTGAATAAGGTTTTCAAACAAGGTAGCATAGGTGGCAAAGAGGACCGCAAACAAACCCCAGAGGGCAGTGAACCATTTGGAAGACAACATGTAATGCCTGGAACTTTCCGATTTACGGATAGACCGCTTATAGATGTCTATGGTCATTGTCGATGAAAGTGCATTCAGTTCGGACGCCGTCGAAGACATGGCGGCGCTGAAAATCACCGCAAATAACAGTCCCACAATGCCTTTTGGCAAATAATCCATCACAAAGCGCATAAATACGTAATCGGTATCGTTGGTCTCTGCCATGGGATCGTTGCTCACGATCAGTTCCTTCACTTTGTCTCTCACTTCTTCCTGCCTGGCAGTATGTTCGGCTATATCGGCCTGGTATTGCCGGGTTTCAGATTCATTTTCCGTGGAAATTGCGCCCAACAATTGCTGTATGCTTTCACTTTTCTCCTTAAATATTTGACCATATTCATTTTCAAGATCCTGAAAATCGGTTACATATTCGCTTTCCTTGAGTTTGTCCAATTGTATGGTATTGAAGATGACGGGAGGCTGGAAAAACTGGTAAAATACAAATACCATCACACCGATAAAAAGGATGATAAATTGCATGGGCACTTTTAGAAATCCATTCATCATCAGCCCCATCCTGCTTTGGGTCAGCGAACGACCACTCAGGTAACGTTGAACCTGAGACTGGTCTGTACCAAAATAGGACAAAAACAAAAACAATGCTCCCGTCAGTCCCGACCAGAAATTATACCTGTCAGAAAGGTCAAATTCAAAATTGACAATGTTTAATTTCTCCATTTTCCCGGCCAGGTGCAGTGCTTCTGTAAATTCTACCGGAATCATCTGGATGACAATAATTCCGGCGAGAATCATCCCTCCCATCATTACCGTCATCTGTTGCTTTTGGGTGATGGACACCGCTTTGGTGCCTCCGGACACCGTATAAATGATCACCATCAGGCCGATAAAAAAATTGGTCAGGGTGAGATTCCATTCGAGGAGGGTAGAAAGGATGATAGCAGGTGCATAGATCGTAATCCCCGCGGCCAGGCCCCGTTGTACAAGAAAAAGACAGGCAGTCAATGTCCTTGTCTTCAAGTCAAATCGGCTTTCCAGAAATTCATAGGCAGTATAGACTTTGAGGCGGTAATAAATGGGCAAAAATACCACACAGATGATGATCATGGCTACCGGCAGACCAAAATAAAACTGTATGAAGCGCATACCGTCTGCATAAGCCTGCCCGGGAGTACTCAGGAAGGTAATGGCTGATGCCTGTGTGGCCATGATCGAAAGTCCTATGGTCCACCAGCTCAGGTCATTTCCCCCACGGAGGTATTTGTCCATGTCCTTCGGGCCATAGGTTTTGTAAATCCCATAGGCCGCAATGACCAGGAGGGTGCCAAACATTACTGTCCAATCCAGATAGCTCATGAAAAGGCGCGGGTTAGCAGGTAAAATAAAGCAACCAAAATACCCAATACCAGTACCTGCAGCCAGTAAAGTTTATTCCAATGTTGATACTCCTTCTCTTTTTTCACCGGCTTGCTCGATTAGGTTGACAAATAATTTGACGGCACCGGGTACCCCTGCTGGCAGTAGGCGAAACCAGGATATACCCGAATAAGTGAATGTGCCTTTACCGTAGGCAGTTACCAAAAGTGCTCCCCGGGTGGGTTGTTCATTGGGATCCTGCATCAGGAGTGGCGCCTGGTACTGATCATCCCAGCTTCCCGGAAAATAAAGGCCCCGCTCCTGAACCCAGCCTGAAAAATCTTCCTGGGCGATGTGATTTGGATAATTCAGCACGGGATGCTCCTCCAGCATAAGCTTTACAGGTGAACTCTCTACCGCTATCCTGTCACGGGATAGCTCCAGGGGATATGGACCAAAGTCTCTGGAAAGCAGCGGAGAGCTGGTATTGTATTGGACAATCAAATTGCCTCCATTCCGGACATAATCCATCAGTGCTGTGGTATTGTTGGCCAATTGCTGATTGACGTTGAAAGCCCTGATGCCTACGATGATGGTAGGGTACTTACTGAAAAGTGAGGCACCAAAATTGTCATTTTCAAGCAATTCTACGGTGTAGCCCAGATTTCTCAATACTGCTGGCACATCATCACCTGCCCCGGGAATATAGCCAATGGTCTGTTTACTGATATCCATATCCATGCGGATCAGGTTGAATTGGGCTCTTGGAAAATAAGTTTGATTTGGAATGTGGCTGTAGAGGATACGGTTCCTTCCCCGGTCATATACCTTGCCGTCTTCACTTTCAAAATATACCCGGTGGGTTGACTTTTCCTGACCATTCGCATTGGTTAAAACTACTTTATAATAGTACTTCGCATTGGCTTCATCTACCAGTTTATCCTCTATCCGGAATTCTTCGGGACTCAAACCATCTATACCTATTGTACCTTCCATCATTGCCCCATCAAAGGTCACTGAGACCTCTATAAATGACGCTTCTCCATTGAGTAGAAAAACATTGTCCTGATCTACTTCCACAGAAGCTCTCGGGACCACCGTAAATGGCTGGATGATTTCACCATTGACCTGATCGTTATACCGGTATTGCAGGGGAATGCTGATCTGAAAAGATTGTTGGTCAATGCTGAAGTGCAGTGTGCCGGAAATGGCTGGATCATTGAACGGCTTACCAATCCGGGTCTGTTCCCGCACTACATATAGATTGTTTTCGGGCATTTCCTCGAGCCAATAGGGCTGTGAGATGGGATAGGTATCCGGAATGGTCAGCTCCATTTCCAATTCAACCGGTCGGTTTTCCGAAAGGATTTTATCCAGTTCGAAGCTGTCCCCCAATACCTCGAAATCCTCCAACCGGACCGGCTTGCCGGATGGCTGGTTGACCAGGAGTCTGCCAGAGATCTGGCTGGAGGGATAGGACAATTCCTTGTTGGATACAAAAAGAGATTTCCAGCCAATGGCATCCAGGATGATCTCGTCTATCAATTGCTGCTTTTCGTTGACCCAGGGTAAATCTTCCTGAACCTGGTTCAATGCGGATTTGATGGCAAGCAGATCGGAAAGATTTTTCTCTGGAACTACGAAATCAAATGAGGCCAGAACCTGGTCAATTTGCCGCTGAATGTCTGGACCGACTTCCAGATCTTTCCACCGGCTGGAAATACCATCGAAGGGGCTATCGTCAAAAGTGTCCCCCGCAACCAATTCAATGAAATCCTGGCTCTCTCCTATCGATGCAGTTGCGCCAAATCCCTGAGATTTGTGCATTGTTCTGCTGTCTGCAGCAATCTGTGAATAGGTAGTACCCAGCAAGGAATTGAACGCACCCACCGGAAACTGGTGGTATTGTTTATCTCGTTTAGGCTCATATTGTCCGCCCCAGCTATAGGCATTCCAGAATATGCGCTTAGCAGACCAGGGATCTACCCATTTCAACTGTTCGGGAAAAACGGCTGCATCTCCCGATTTCTCAAAGGCCTCTCCCGCCAGTATGGCCGAAGTGGTGTGGTGACCGTGGGTGGTCCCGGGTGTAGTATTGAATCTGGTGACAATGATGTCAGGCTGAAACTTTCTGATCACCCAAATAACGTCGGAAAGCAATTTTTCCCCATCCCAGTTATTGAGGGTCTCATCCGGATTCTTACTGTATCCAAAGTCAATGGCGCGAGAAAAAAACTGCCGTCCACCATCTGTTTCTCTTGCTTTCAACAATTCCTGGGTTCGGATCATGCCCAGTTGAATGCCCAATTCCTTTCCAATCAGGTTCTGTCCTCCATCGCCCCTGGTGAGCGACAAGTAACCCACTTCGGCATGCGCTGCATTGGACAAATAGGCAATCAAACGCGTATTTTCATCATCCGGATGGGCAGCAACATACAGCACCCGTTTGGTTTCTTTTAACTTTAATAGCTTATGATAAATGTCAGAACCGCTCTGCGCAAAAGCCAAAGGACTGGCCAGCCACATTCCGGTAAGGTAAAAAATAAGAACCAGGCCGGATTGGCCGAATAAATTCATTGGTCTAGGTTTCATGTTTGAAGCTAAGGATTGTAAAACTGATCCTGAAATTAATTTACATTAATGGAAATATACGCAGATCAAATGAAATACCCAGCCGATTCTAAAAATTACAGGATTTTGTAATATTTGATTTTAAATGCTATATTTTGACTAAACGAAAAAGATATTACTATGGCAACTGATAAGATCCATAAAGATATACCCGGCAACCCATCGACTGCTGCTTCCAGCAAGGTGTTTTTGAACGACCGGAGCAACGGTCGCCCCTTAAAGGTGTTGACCGAAAATGACTGGCGGTTTTGGATAGAGAATGGGTATGTGATCATTAAAAAGGCAGTACCTAAGGGACTGACTTCCAGATTAGCGCAGCTTCTGTGGGAGTTTGAAGAGAAAGATCCCAATGATCCCGACACCTGGTATCGGGAGGAAAAGCCTGAAATGAAAATGAAGGAATTGACCAACAGCGGTATGGTGGAGATCTATAACCACCAATTTCTTTGGGATATCCGCCAGTATCCAAAAGTATACGAAACATTTACGGATATCTGGGGGATGGATGAGCTATGGGTCACCATAGACCGCGCCAACCTGAACTTGCCCGCCAGACCAGATTTTGAATTTAAGGGTTTTATCCACTGGGATTACGATCCGGAAACCAACCCCCAGAATGTACAGGGACTTGTCGCCCTGAACGACCAGACAGATGCCCAGGTAGGGGGTTTCCAGTGCATACCTGAGCTATACCGGGAGTATGATACCTGGAAGCGTAGTCAGCCCCAGGACAGGGACAGGTTCAAACCGGACATCAGCGGCTTTGACCTTACAAAAATAATGTTGGAAGAAGGTGATCTGTTGATTTTTAACAGCAAGCTGCCCCATGGCATTCGTCCCAACACCAGCGAAAATAAAGTCAGGATGGCCCAGTACATCTCCATGATGCCGGCTGAAAATGAGAATGAGGAGCTGAGAAACTGGCGCATCTCCTCCTGGAAAGACAGGATCGCTCCGGAAGGATATGCTTTTCCGGGTGATCCCAGACACTGGGAGAAAACCAGATACCAGACAGCCCGGCTCAGCGCTTTGGGAAGAAAGCTACTGGGACTTGACCCCTGGTAGCCATGAATCCCTTATAAAGTCCACCAATAAGTAAATTTCAATGCCAGCGTTCTGTTTTTGACATAGAAGGGTGCCGGCAGGTAATTGTCGGTAAATACAAGATAAAGGTCTGAGGCCGGCTTGAATCGCCATTGAAACCTGGTGTTGAGATTGATGTTGTCGATCTGTTCGTTGTATTGGGCGAAAGCGGTAAAAAACAGGGTATTGGTGAAGGTCACATCTACTCTGGGCCCGACCAGCCAGAAACGGGTATTTCCCCAGGGCTCCGGCAGGTCGATCTGATTATAATTGCCGGTCATCGACAGGCCCACATAGGGTTGAAACCTGTAGCCCAGTTCCCCAGCCAAATTGAACCTTTCTCCCTGAGCAAAATATCCACCATATTGTGAAGAAACCGTGTAGGTAAACAAACTTTGGGGTTTGGAGACGTATTCCATCCCCACGGCACTCCAGGTATGGTCTGTAAAAGCAGCCAATGTATCTCCACTAAAGTTGGTAGGGTCAAATGCCTGCTGCAACAGGATGCGGTTGTAGGTATATTTCGCCGTCAGGTTACTCTGGCTTCTGAAGCGTACGGTGTATCCCAGCTCAGTAATATTGTCTGTCTGTTCCCTGTCCATATTGTAGAAAAGGGAGGTATTGACCGTGGGACCATGGCGGAGTATTTTCTTACTTTTTGGAAAAAAGAGATAGGCGGCGCTGGGATTGATCCTGTAATATCCGTTACGCGGAACATAGCCCACTTCTGCGGTATACCGGGGAGAAACGTATTCATGCTTCCACTCCCATGTGAGGTTGCCACTGGAATACCGGAGGTTGGCTGCATGGACCATACTCTCCCCGGACTGATTGGGGCTAAAGGATTTAAGAAACAATGCTTTGCCGGTCCATAAGTTGTTGGACGAGGCCAGATTGTATTCCAGTCCGATATTTCTGTTGTACTGAGTCAATGGTGCAGTGTCGGTACCATTTCTGGCTGGCATCTGCCCAACATTGGTTTTGTTTACAAAAATGGCCGCAATATTGGAGCGTTGGCCCACTCTTCGCTGTGCAGACATTACGGTAAAGTTCTGGGCCGGTGTTGCCGTCTCTTCCACGAGGCCGGTTTGCATGTTCATGGCCCCTATACGCCAGTCTCTGTTGATTTTTCCGCTTAGTCTGGCCCCGAATTGAATGGGTGCGTTGAGTCCGATGCGTCTGGAAAAGAAAGGCCTGATGGTTTCGTAGCCAAAATTCGCAAAAAGGTCACCATTTTCCAGAAAAAATTGCCTTCGTTCCGGAAAAAAGAGCTCAAAACGATCCAGGTTGGTAATTTGGCGGTCTACCTCTACCTGTGAAAAATCAGGATTTACGGTGAGGTCAAGGTTCAGGGATGAGCTCACCGCTATTTTGGCATCCACCCCCACCCTGTTTTGGTAGTCGGTAGGCGTGCCACCCTCATGGTTTTTCACACTTCCACCCATGACATAGGGGATAATGGACACGTTCATTCCTGCCTCCGGAGGGGCTTCATCCCAGACCAGAATGCCCGTATAGGCCAGGGAGGCAGAGGGAAACTGTCTGGGCACGGGAGCCCAGGAGGATTTCTCGGTAGTCTTCAAATCCAGGCGGCTAAAATTGATTCCCCACTCCTTAATGCCCTTTTTGTAACGAATAGATTTGAAGGGTATCGCGGCCTCAAAAACCCATCGGTCATCATAGTTCCGGACTTTGGAAACCCACTTGTTGTCCCAGCTTAAATCAACCTTTCCCCCTTCGTACATGATGCCATCCCATTGGGCTCCGGCAGCGTTGGCGCCGAAAGAAAAACCATTGGTCTGGTCGTCGAAAGTATCCATGAAGAGCAGAAAATTGTCATTTTTGCCGAAAGAAAAATCGCGGCGGAGGGACTCCACATAGTACGGACCGGGAACAGCATGGTAATTGATCACCAACAGGTAAAGCCGCTCATCATCATAGGTCATCATCACGTCTGTATCCACCTGTGAATAGCTGGTGTCCATAGGCAGAATCATGTAAAAGTCACTGGCCACCTCGGCATCCTTCCAGGCTTTTTCTTCCACTTTGCCATCAATAATTATCGGCGAACTGGCCCGCTTGATCTGGAGCCGGTAATCATCGTTGATTTTTTGCGCAAAACCGGTAAAGGAACAAGCGATGCCAACCAGCAACAAAAAAACAAATCTGAACCTGAAATCCCCTGCAGGAAAGTCCCAAATCAAACAAAAATCGCGAACCATTAACTTTAATCGATTATTTACAGGGGGCAATAATAAGTTAAATAATCCTATTGTGAGCTTTTATTGCCTCAATTCTGTCAAATTTCACGGTAATTTATACCGGCTGTGCCATACGCAGTACCAATGGTTATTTTCGCTTTGTCTCCTGTACCACCTTGCCGGTCGTTTTCTCTTTCAAAATTAATTTCTCGTCGCCATTGGGTAGAATTTCCTTCTTTATCAGGTAATACTGTTCATTGTAGGAGATGTGAGATTTTTCATGACTCGTTTGGCGATCTCCCCTCCAGTCTTCCAGGATCACCTTCTCCCAATTTTTGCTCTTTGCGGACAAAAAGGCGGCATCCAGAATGGCATTCACCACATAACCATCGTAAAAAGTTTCCATTGGCGGACGCCCTTCCTCTATGGCATCAAACATGTCCGAAAACATGTGTGGATAGCCCAGTTCATGTGCTTCGTCGCCCACCGGAAACAACCAGCCGGTAGCCGATTCTGCTTTTTCCGCGACATATTCAGCTCCTTTTCCGGTAGTAAACATATCAAAACCAGTTCTCAGAAAACTATTTAACCAAATGGTTCCTTCTGTTCCCATCACTTCGTCTCTTAGATCCATGCCGCCACGGAAGGTCCAACTGACCTCAAACTGGCCGATGGCGCCGTTTTCGTAGCGAACCAGACCGATGGCATGGTCCTCGGCCTCTATGGGATGCACCTGGGTATCCGCCCAACACATCACTTCTACCGGTCTTACGGATTTGCCAATAAAGTTACGCCCGATTTCTACGCAATGGCAGCCCAGATCGATGATCGCCCCCCCTCCAGAAAGTGCTTTGTCCCAAAACCAGTCACTGTGCGGACCTGGATGCGCTTCCCGGGATTTGGTCCACAAAACCCTTCCCAGGGCACCCGCCTTAACACTCGACAGGGATTTTAAGAATTTTGGTGTATAGCACAGGTCTTCCAGGTATCCTGCAAAAATTCCAGCCTGCTCTACAGCTTCGAGCATGCGTTTGGCTTCCGCAGCATTTCGACCCAGAGGTTTGGTACACAATACCGCCTTTCCCAACCGGGCACAGGCCAAAACGGCTTCTTCATGCAGGTGGTTGGGCAGGGCAATGATCACCGCATCAATATTTTCGGCGGCAATGGTTTTTTCCATGTCAGTATCGTGGCGGGCTAAACGATAATCCTCAGCAAAACGCCTGGCATTGGCGGCATCTCTGGAATAAACAGATATAATTTGATCTTTTCTTCTCTGGGCATGTAGGGTATCGGCGTAAAAGCGGGCAATAAAGCCCGATCCGAGCATGGCTATATTCATGGGTTTTTATACATTGGTCGGTTAAAAGTACCAAATTTGTGGAGAAATGAAAATCAACTCCGAAAATAACGCAGTAGGCAGAAACGAGTATTCGGCCTGCTGCCAATTGCTGCTGCAAACGGACTGATATCATGCCGGCCGATTTACCTTAATCCTGCCATTTGAAAATCTGGAAATGCAAAAACTGATCGAGGCTGTGGAGACCGCAGCTATTTTGGAATGGGCTTCAGCAAAGGGACTGCTGCTAAATTACGATTCCGACCGCCATAAAATTATCCTCGAAAAGGATGGGAGGAAAGTGGCCTCAGTACGGCTAGCGCTTTCGGTATCCTATTCTCCGGAATCGGGTACGGTCAAACCCGTAGAGAAAAACCATGTCCTCTGTATGGTAAAAGCCGGAATGGCAGCAATCGGATATTTCGAGAATGGCCAGAATATTTCCCATAAAGTTTTTCGCGCATACATGGTCCGGAAAAAGCAGGGAAAAAGTCAGATCAAACACCTTAAAACCAAAGGGAAATCGAGGGCCGGTTCCCGGATAAGGCTGGCGGAATCAGAAAAATTTTTTGAGCAGATCAATTCCCGCCTCACAGCATACCTCAATACCTATCATATAGACTATATAGGCTATGCCTGTTCCAAAACATTATGGCCGTTTCTTTTCAAAGCAAATCTGAAGGACCACAAACAGTTGTTGTACAAAATACCCATCCACGTGCAGCAACCCAGCTATGAAAGGTTACTAAGTATCAACAAACGGCTTCAAATGACAGCTATTCAAACAGAGGAAAAGGAATCCGCTTTCTTTGCCCCCTACTTTCAGAAAAATCCCGACCCAGCATCGGATGAGGATTCCTGGTGATGGGCAGATACCGGAAAGACAAGACAATTTATTACGATTTTTATAGGCTGAATTTTCAGATTCTTATCTCCCTTACCTTTATATTTGCCCTCATACCATACAAATTATGCAATACGATATTACCATCATCGGCGGAGGAATAGTCGGCCTGGCAACAGGATTGAAAATAAAATCCCAAAAGCCGGATTTGAAAGTGGCGATCCTGGAAAAAGAAGAAACTTTAGCCAGGCACCAGACAGGAAACAATAGTGGCGTGATCCATTCCGGCTTGTACTACAAACCTGGCAGTCTGAAAGCCAGGAACTGTATCGATGGCTACCGGCAATTGGTAAACTACTGTGAGCGCAAAAACATCCCTTTCGAAATCACCGGTAAGGTAGTCGTGGCAACCAGCAGGGATCAATTGCCTCAGTTACAATTTCTGATGAACAGGGGACTGGAAAATGGCCTGCAGGGCATCAGGTCTATAACCAAACATGAACTCAGAGATCTGGAGCCGTATTGCCGGGGACTTGGGGCCATACACGTCCCGCAAACCGGCATTGTAGATTACAAGGCCGTGGCTTTAAGTTATGGGAAGGAATTCGAGGAATTGGGAGGAGAGATATATTACAAACACAAGGTATTGGATATAAATCCTTTAAATTCAAACATTACAATTAAAACTTCTGCTAATGAAGTAAGCAGTAAAATCCTGGTCAATTGTGCCGGTCTGTATGCCGATAAAATGGCAGAACTCCATGAAAAGAAAAACATGCCGATCCGGATCATTCCTTTCAGGGGGGAATATTTCAAAATCAAAAAGGAAAGAGAATACCTGGTCAAAAACCTGATCTATCCGGTTCCGGACCCCAATTTTCCATTTCTGGGGGTACATTTTACCCGAATGATGAAAGGAGGCGTCGAGGCTGGCCCCAATGCGGTGCTGGCATTCAGAAAGGAGGGGTATCATAAAACAGATTTTAATTTAAAGGAATTTATAGAGGCCATTAGCTGGCCGGGTTTGCAAAAAGTTGCCGGAAAATACTGGAAGACAGGATTGGGAGAATACAAAAGATCCTTTTCTAAAAAGGCGTTCACCACAGCACTGCAGCAATTGATCCCGGACATACAGGAAAGTGACCTGGAAGATGGAGGCGCCGGTGTCCGTGCCCAGGCCTGCGACCGGGACGGTGGGCTGCTTGATGATTTTGCCATCCACGAAACCCAGCGTGCAGTTCACGTGATCAATGCCCCCTCTCCGGCAGCCACCAGTGCCCTTTCTATTGGCGATAAAGTAGCCGCGATGGCCTTGGCAAAACTTTAGAGTTTACGATTACTTCAGCCCTGAAGGTGATGCGTCCAGAATTCGATCGTGGTGCGGATCAAACGCTGGTATGCCTCTATCTGAAGGGGTTTTGAGAGGAAGGCATTGGCACCACGAGCAATGGATTTCAAAGCGTCTTCCTGACTGGAACTGGACGAAAACATGATCACCGGCACGAGTGCCATTTCCGGCCTGGCTCTGATTTTATCCAACATTTCAAACCCGTTGATTCTGGGCATGTTGATATCCGAAATGATGATGAATTTTTCTATCCGGAACATCTCCGGATGAAAGCCCCCTATGAATTTCAAAAATTCCTCGGGGTTGGAAAAACTGTTAAAATTAATAGAGGCTGAAAGGTCCGAAATCGCATCTTGTATGATCAGGATATCGACATCGCTATCGTCCACTATTACCAAATTTATGCACATATATTCAACAAGATCTGTAGGAAGGATAGTGCATTCTTGTTTCATTTTGCTGCACCGCTCCGACCCGGCAGCAAAGGTATGACATCGGTTTCAAATCCGCTATTTAATCGCAAAATGTTTGTCCTTTTGCGTCGTCATTTACAAGCTTCCGTAGAAAAAGGTGATTTTTTCTGTTTGATACTACCAATGGCAGGGAAAGCAGACATCTCAGGGCAAGATCACCTGTATTGCTTCACTTCTTCCAGAACCTCATTTGCAGCGTCCAGAAATTCTTCTTTATGCCTGTCTATGCCGTCTCCAAAGCCATTCTCAAGAAGTAGACGTTTGCCATTTCCGATAATAACAGCCAATTTTTCCAGATCGAAAAGTCCGAGGGTGGGCTTGATCTTGTGCCTGGCCTGTTTGATTGTCGGCAAACTCTTTTCTTCGATCCCCCTGACATAGGTATTGCGGAGCTCTTCTACTGCTACCGTAATGGCATCTAACAGTTGATTTCGGAAATCCACATCATCCTCAACCATCTCTTCAATTTTATTGAAATCAATATTTTTGAACTGTTTACTCATATTTGTTTTTTAGTTGAAGATTTTCCAGCCAGAAATCCGGTACTCCAGGCTGCTTGAAAATTATATCCCCCTGTGATTCCATCCACATTGATGACTTCCCCGGCAAAAAATAATCCTTTAATGAGCTTGCTTTCCATTGTGTCCGCGTCGATTTCTGCCAGGTCCACTCCCCCGGCAGTCACAAATTCCTCCTTAAAGGTAGTTTTTCCTGAGATTTTTAGTGGAAAGTTAAACAGGTTTTCTGTCAATTTGTTGATCTTTTTTTTGCTGATGTCCTCCCAGATCAGAGCCTCCTCAACTGCCGCATTCTCTGCCAGGAATTGCCACAACCGGGATGGAAGATCAAACAAAGCATTTTTTTGAATGTTCTTTTTTGGATGGGCCTGCTTATAAGCATACATCGCATCCTTCAGGCCGGTTTCAGTAAAATGTCTGTCCCAACTGATCAGCACCTCAGCCTGGTATTGCTGATCGAATAGCCATTCTGCCCCAAATGCAGAAAGCTTCAGGACGGCAGGACCAGAGACTCCCCAATGGGTAATCAGAATAGGCCCGGAATATTTTAATTTTGACCCGGCAAACCGGATCATTCCATCTGGTACACTTATCCCTTTCAATTTGATCAGAGCGGAATCAGGAGTATTAAAGGTAAAGAGCGAGGGAATCGGATCGATCACCCTGTGGCCCAGTTGTTCCAGGAAAGCATAACCTGCCCTCTTGTTATTTCCTCCGGTACAGACGATCAGGCGATCAACTTTTTCTTCCAGCCCCTTTCCGCCTAGTACAAACTCCCCTTCCGATACGCTCAGTCTATCTATCGGCTGGCGGGTCAACACCTGTACCCCATATCGAGCGGCTTCGTCCATCAAAATGCGAACGATGGTCTTCGAATCATTGCTTTCGGGGAAAACCCGCAGGTCTGCTTCTGTCTTCAGGCTCACTCCCCTGCTTTCAAACCAGGCAACCGTATCTGTAGTACTGAAATGCCCGAACACCTTTTTTAAAAATTGTTTGCCCCTGGGGTACCCTTTCAATAATTCATTGATCAGGTGGGTTCCATGAGTCACATTGCATCTGCCGCCACCTGAAATCAATACTTTGGAAAGTACTTTCGGACTCTTTTCAAAAAGTTTAACTTTATGGCCGGCGTATGGTGCGTGAATGGCCGCAAAAAATCCCGCTGCTCCGCCACCGATTACTCCTATTTTCATATAATATGTAAGGTATTCCTAAATTGCAGGGGCAAAATATCCATTTTTAGAATAGCATATGACAAAACAGCATAAAATTAAATCAAAAAGGCGTAATACATCCAATAAAAACATTTTTTTATTTTATTTTTGTTTTTTGCTGTTGGCGATATTCCTGGCATTCCAGGCTCGTAAAGAGTGGAAAAAGAACGCAGAACGGTTTCATTCGGATAAACAAGCCGAAGCATGGTATATAGAGCCGTCTCCTGATGAGCGAGCGCCTGAACAATTGCATTCACACAGGAAAAAAAGCAATTCCCTCCCCCACCTTTTTCTGGATTCTGTCTATGTACAGACACTACTCCTCCCACAATGTTCAAAAGAAAAGGAGCTGCAGGTAATCCACCATGAATTTTTTTCGCTGGCTTATGATGAATCGACCGAACAGGCTGCCTGGGTGTCTTACCGGCTGAATGCCCAGCTACTCTCAGTGAAATACGAACGCACCGATAATTTCAAAGATGACCCCCGTATTGAGAGCGGTTCGGCTCAGCCCGACGATTACCGTCACTCTGGTTATGACCGGGGCCACCTGGCGCCTGCCGCAGACTTTTCCCATTCGCTGGAGGCGATGAGAAGTAGTTTTTTGATGAGCAATATTTCTCCGCAGCGTCCGGGTTTCAACCGGGGCATATGGAAAAAACTAGAAGAACAGGTCCGTTCCTGGACCAGAGAATACGGGTACCTTCTGGTAATCACCGGACCATTGTTTGAGGAAGAGGCGGCAAGGGTTTTTATTGGAAAGAACGAAGTGAGGGTGCCGGATTACTTTTTCAAAGTGATTTTTGACATACAGGGCCCTCCATATAAAATGCTGGCTTTTTTGTTAAAAAATGAAAAATCTGGCCGACCTTTATTGGATCACGTGGTTTCAGTAGATAGTTTAGAACAATTTTCCGGAATAGATTTCTTCGAAACGCTGCCGGATAGCCTGGAAATAGCCTTAGAAAATGAGATTGATTATGACATTTGGTTTGAATAGCATGCGAAAACAGTTCCTCTTACTTCTCTTTTGGATGCTTTGTTTACCCGCACTTGCCCAGCTCCAGCCAAACCTCGGCCTGACCTCCCGCCTGATGGACAGGGCCGTAAATGCGATGGAAAGGGAAGATTATTTGGAGGCCAACAATCAGTTTCGGGAAATCATCAACAGCAATCTCCCCATCCCTCCGGAAATGCCCTTTTTCTTTGCCACCACCTTGTATGAATTGGGTCAATACTACAACAGTGACAGTTTTATCAAAAAGTACCTAGACCTTAACGGATTCAAAGGTGAGCATTATGATGAGGCAAAAACCCTCGTCGCAAAATTAAAGGCGCCGTTGGCAGCTATTGCGGCCTGTAATCTCTGTGACAACAGGGGCTACCGGTTTCAAACCTGCCAGGCCTGCGATGGAGAAGGGCACCGTCAGCAAGAATGCTCGCTATGCAAAGGACTTGGTGTGATCGGCTGCAGCCGCTGTACCGGAGATGGACTGATCACCAAAAGAAACGTTTTTAACATTCTGGAATACTTTGAATGTGAACGCTGCTCCGGCAAGGGGCGCCTGACCTGTACCAAATGTGAAGGAAGCCTGGTGGAGCATGGCGACTGTCAGACCTGCAAAGGTACTGGAAAAGTGGAATCCACGCTCATCTGCGACCATGAGGAACACTAAAACAAAAAAAGTCTGGATTACCAGACTTTTTTTTATCTATTGACAATAATTCTTTATCGCTTCATCCGCCTGTTCAAACCCATTTTCAGCAGCGCTTTTAAAATCATCGCAGGCCTCGGATACTTTTTCTGTAGCTACATATAGCATTCCCCGGTAGTAAAACATCTGTCCGTTTTTAGGACTCATTTTTATCGCCGTGTTGTACTCTCTTAATGCTTCGTCTACATTTCCCAGGCGGTGCATAGACCTGGCTTTGAGAAAGTAAGCCGTAGAAGGAGCTCCAGACACCTGTACAGCGTTGTCTGCATACATCAGGGCAAGCTCAGGCCGCTCATTGTTATGATACAGGTTGGACAAGCTCAGCAATACCTGAATGTTTTTGGGGTCTTGCTTAAGGGCCAACTTGAAGCTTTCTTCGGCTTGTTTGAAGTCGTTCAGCTCTTCATGTGCCCTACCTTTATTGTATAATGCTTTCACATTATTCGGTCTGTTTTCCAGGTAACTGGCATAGGCCATGATCGCTTCTTCATACTGACCTTCATTGTAATAATAATCTCCCTGAGTAGAAGAACTTTCTTCACACGCGACCAGCATCAGGGCAATAAGCAGCAGGCTCAATAGGCTTTTAATGGTAATCATCATCTTTTGTATTTAAACGGCTACACTGTTTTCTCTCAGCGCATCATTGAGAGAGGTCTTTAAATCAGTGGAAGCTTTTCTTTGACCGATCACCAGTGCACAGGGCACCATGAACTCACCTGCCTTAAAGTTTTTCTTAATAGAACCAGGTATAACGACCGACCTGTCAGGAACATATCCTTTGTATTCCTTTGGCTGGTCTCCGGTCACATCTATGATTTTTGAGCTGGCGGTAAGTGTCACACCGGCTCCGATTACTGCTTCTTTTCCGATCCTCACTCCTTCTACAATGATCGCTCGGGATCCGATAAATGCACCATCTTCTACAATCACAGGTGCTGCCTGGATGGGTTCCAGTACGCCACCAATCCCGACACCTCCACTCAGGTGCACATTCTTTCCTATCTGCGCACAGGAGCCGACAGTAGCCCAGGTATCGACCATGGTTCCCGAATCCACGAAAGCACCTATATTTACGTAAGAGGGCATCATCACTACTCCATTAGCAAGAAACGCGCCATATCTCGCCACTGCATGAGGCACCACCCTTACGCCTTGCTTGGCATAGTTGGTTTTCAGAGCCATTTTATCGTGAAATTCAAAGGGCCCCACCTCTATTGTCCGCATTTTCTGGATGGGGAAATAAAGAATTACAGCTTTCTTCACCCAATCATTAACCTTCCAGGATCCGTCTTCAAGCGGCTCTGCGACTCTTAAAGAACCATTATCCAAATCCGCAATTACTGTTTTGACAGCGATCTGTACATCCTTTTCATTTAATAAATCCCTGTTATCCCAGGCTTTTTCTATGATATGCTGTAATTCCATAAAATTTATAATATTAGCTTTGTCTGAATGATTTTTGAATGATGAGAAAAAAAATCCCTATCGTCCTGGCATCCATCCTCAAACCTGTCGATGACTCCAGAATGTTGTTTAAGCTGGGATTTTCATTGCGTGAAACAAATAAATACGACCTTAACATCATAGGTTTTTCTTCAAAAAAAATGCCTGACATAAAAAATGTCCGGTTTATTCCCATTTTTTCCAAAAGCAGGACACATCCGTGCCGAATTATTGCCCCTGCTAAATTTCTATTTCATCTTTTCAGGATCAAACCCCGCATTGTGCTGGTCTGTACCTATGAGCTCCTTCCGGCTGCGGTATTTGCTAAATATTTCCTCTCATTTAAGCTGGTCTATGATATGCAGGAGAATTATTTGTATAACCTGGAATACAATCAAACCCTTTCCGGAACTAAAAAATCGCTTGCAAAATTTTTGGTCAGGACCATTGAAAACTGGAGCGGAAGGGCGATTGACCAATATATTTTTGCGGAGAAGTGCTATGCAGAGGAGATGCCCGGTATCGACAACCCCACAGTCATTGAAAATAAAGCAAACCTACCACAACGCCAGCTGCCGTCCTTCCATCTGATCCGACCCCATTCCCCCAGACTTTTGCTGACAGGTACCATCGCCCGGGCTTATGGCATCTCTACCGCAATTAAATGGTTTAGAGGGCTCCGAGAGGTCTTGCCTGAAGCCAGACTGTATATCAGCGGACATTGCCCCTCATCCTCCTATGCCCGGCAACTGGAAGCAGAAACCAGCCGGCAGCCCGGCATCCACCTTGACCTTTCCCCTGCTCCATTAGCCCATTCCGAAGTACTCAGGGAAATCGGAGAAGCCGATGTATTGCTGCTACCCTATCGCTTGCTTCCCAGTATCCGCAACAAAATACCCACCAAGCTTTATGAAGGGATCGCCTTGCAAAAACCCGTTCTCATCAGCAGGAATGAAGTATGGGAAGATATCCTGAAACGCTATCCGGCAGGTATGGGAGTAGATTTTGATGACATGGCCGGGATCAGCGGCATCTGGGAAAAATTCGCCGGAATGGAATTTTACCTTCGCCCGCCAGGAGATGAAGTAAGCTGGCAGTCGGAACGAACTGCCCTCCTGAAGCTGATCGATTCACTTTATGGATCCTGCAATCCGTAAAATTGTACTTTTCCAATAGACCCCATTCAGGGTTCGGCCACCAATAATTCCGCTAGTTGCAAACTTTAATACGCTGAAATCCAGTGTATTGTCGTATTTTTAGCCGCATCTAAAATTATTTGATGCCGTGTCTAAATTATTGAAAACATTGCATCTGGAGTTATCCACAAAGAATTTAGACTCAAATTAAATATTTTTTTAGACAGTCCTAAAAGGTATATTTGCACAAAAATGAATCATGCAAAAGCTTACTGCCGCTGAAGAAAATTACCTTAAGGCGATCTATCGCTTATTGGAAGAAGACCTGGAGAAAGTGTCGACCAATGAGATTGCCGCCCTGATCCAAACCAAGGCTGCATCTGTCAGCGACATGCTTAGAAAGCTCGCTGAGAAAGGTCTGATCGATTATAAAAAATACCGGGGTGTGAGCCTGACCGAGCCCGGAAGGAAAATGGCCTTGCATATCATCCGCCGAAACCGCTTGTGGGAAGTATTCCTGGTAGAGAAGCTTAAGTTCAGCTGGGATGAAATAGGCAATATCGCAGAAGAGTTGGAGCATGTAAACGCTCCCCTACTCGTCCGGCGTCTGGACGAATACCTGGGCTTTCCAAAATTTGATCCCCATGGAGATCCGATCCCTGATGAGTTTGGCGAATTGAGCAGCAAACCGCGGGTACACCTGGAAGCGCTGTCCCCCGGCCAGGCTGCAAAAATTGTAGCTGTAAACAACAGCAGTGCAGCATTTTTAAAATACCTCGATAAAGTGGGCATTTATATCGGAGCCAGGGTGATTGTGCTGGACCAGATTGAATTTGACGGATCGCTGGAACTGTTGATTGACGGACAGAAGACCTTGCATGTATCCCGGGAAGTTTCCGCCAATATTCTGGTCATGTTGCAGCCTTCCTGACGGCTTGGAACCAGGGAAATGTTTTTTTGGTTTTAAGTCAATATTCCTGCAGACCATTTCGGTGCAGAAATCGTTATATTTGAAAAATCAATCAAACTAAATATGCAGAAATTATTGGGGATCGTGTTGCTGGCGCTGTTGCTTCCATTCAATCTGGTGGCACAGGAGGAGCGCATAAACTGGTACAGTTTTGAGGAAGTGATCGACAAGGCTGCTGAGCAACCTAAAATGATCCTTGTGGACGTCTACACCGACTGGTGCGGATGGTGCAAAAAAATGGACAAGGAAACGTTTACAGACCAAAATGTGATCGATTACGTCAATCAGAATTTTTATGCGGTCAAATTAAATGCTGAGGATGCAAAAAGTAAATTTGAATTCCGTGGCAAGGAATATACAGAAGAAGAAATGGCACGTGCCATGCGCGTAAGGTCATTTCCGAATTTTGTCATCATGGATGCTGCCATGGAAAATATCACCCAGCTACCCGGATACCGGGAAGCCGAACCTTTTGTGGAGGCTCTTGCTGCGCTTCTGGAAAACTTCAAACAATAAATGTCACAAGTAATCAGCCCCCATGAGGACACCATCGTTGCACTGGCCACCCCTCAGGGCGTAGGTGCGATCGCCGTTATCCGCCTGTCTGGACCACAGTCCATACAGTTGGTCAATAACGTTTTTTATGGCAAGGACCTGGAAAAGCAAGCTGGTCACACCATTCACTTTGGCAGCCTGAGGGAGGGGGAAAAGGTAATCGATGAGGTGCTGGTGTCTCTTTTCCTGGCACCCAGGTCTTTTACCAAAGAGAATGTGGTGGAAATTTCTACCCATGGATCCTCCTATATTGTCAACCAGGTCATCAAGCTGATGATTCGTCAGGGAGCCAGACCTGCGAAGCCCGGGGAGTTTACCCAGAGGGCTTTTCTCAATGGGCAGTTTGACCTGGCCCAGGCAGAGGCAGTGGCTGATTTGATCCACTCGGATTCTGAGGCATCCCACCAGGCAGCCATGAGCCAGATGCGGGGAGGGTTTTCCGGAGAGATCACTGATCTGCGGGCACAGTTGATCCATTTTGCCTCTATGATTGAGCTGGAATTGGATTTCACGGAAGAAGATGTGGAATTTGCCAGCAGGGAGGACTTGAGGAATCTGGTAGAAAAACTCCTTAAGGTGGTCGAGCGGCTAATTGACAGCTTTGATCTGGGGAATGTCATCAAAAATGGTGTACCCACGGTCATTGCGGGAAAACCAAATGCTGGCAAATCTACCCTGCTCAATGCATTGCTGAATGAGGAAAAGGCCATTGTTTCTGAGATTGCCGGCACCACACGTGACTTTATCGAGGATGAAATCAATATTGGTGGGGTTATTTTCCGCTTTATTGATACTGCAGGTCTTCGGGACACTACCGATACGATAGAGGCGATGGGGGTAAGCCGTACCCGTGAGAAAATGAAATCCGCTTCACTGATTTTGTACCTGTTCGATCTAGGAGATACCGACATGATAGAAATCAACCGGGACATCAATCTTTTGGAAAACCTGGGGGTACCCTTTCTTAAAGTAGCCAATAAAATAGACAAGGGTAATAAACAATTGATCAATGAGTTAAACAGGCTGCATCCGGATACCATTTTCATTTCTGCGGGTAAAAAGAAGCACCTGGATCTGTTGAAAGATAAGATATTGGAACTGGTGAATCTGGACAAATTCAAAACGGGAAACACGGTTGTGACCAATATCCGGCATTACGATTCTCTGAACCGAACCAGGGAATCCTTATTGGATGTCCTGACTGGATTGGACCAGGAGGTGAGCAATGATTTTCTGGCCATGGATATCCGCCGCTCCCTGCATTACCTTGGCGAGATCACCGGGGAGATTACGACGGATGATTTGCTAGCAAATATTTTTAGTAAGTTTTGTATCGGAAAGTAATTACTTTTCGAATAGTACGCTAAACCCTTCTTTTACTTACTTTTAGGCTGTTTTTACTTCCTTTTCTTGTTGCTAAATTTCCTATTTTTTCCTATCTTTCGTTTCTAATTTGTTGCTGACCAATCAATATTTGTTGTTAGCAACAAATTTTTAAGATCGAGGCGAGATGATGTTACATAGAGATACATCCTGATACAAAGGGATACACTCTGAGACAGAAACAAGCCGAAAAAGGAAACACCATGAGCAGCAACATTCGAGTTCCCAAAATCTGTCAGCATTGCGGTACTGAGTTTATCGCCAAGACTACTGTGACCAAATTTTGTGGTGATAACTGTGCCAAGCGTGCCTACAAGAAACGCAAGAGAGATCAGAAGGTGCAGGAGATTGCCCCTACTGCAGTACAGAAACAAGAATACAATCAGGAGCAAGTCAGAGACAAAGACTTTCTAAGTATTGCCGAAACCTGCAAACTACTTGGTGCAAGTAGAATGACCCTGTACCGTCAAATCAAGAACGGGAAAATACAAGCTGCAAAAATTGGGAGCCGAACCATTATCAAGAGAGAAGAAATCGAAAAACTGTTTCAGGGATGAAAGTAACACTAAGAAAACGCAATCAAGGTGGCAAGACCAGTCTATACCTCGACTACTACCACAAAGGGAAAAGGAAGACGGAATACCTCAAATTATACCTTTCTCCCAATGCAAAGACCAAAGAGGAAAAGGAAGTTAACAAAAAGACCCTTCAATTGGCTGAGACTATTAGAGCACAGCGACAAATCGAAATCCAAAACGGTGTATATGGATTCAGAGATAATGAGAAATTGAAAGGCAGCTTCCTTGCATACATTGAGCTACTGGCTAACCAGAGGCAGGATAGCCCTGGCAATTACGGCAATTGGACAAGTATGCTGAAACATCTAAAGGCTTTCTGTTCCTATGAGGTTTCCTTCTCAGATATTGACCGACAGTTTATTCAGGATTTCAAATACTACCTTGATAAGAAGGCTATTGCACATGGTGACCAGAAACTATCTCAAAATTCTAAGTACTCCTACTTTAACAAGCTGCGAGCAGCTTTAAAGCAAGCAGTGAAAGACGGCATTCTACCTACCAACCCAAGTGAAGGAGTTAACGCCTTTAAACAAGGTGAACCTGAAAGAGAATTTCTGACTTTGGAGGAACTTCAAGCAGCAGCCAATACGGAATGTGAAATACCTCAGATGAAAACGGCATTCATATTTTCATGCCTTACAGGTCTGAGGTGGTCAGACATTAATAAGCTACTCTGGTCAGAGGTGCAGCACTCAAATGATAACGGGTATTACATCCGATTCAGACAAAAGAAAACCAAGGGAGCAGAAACCCTCCCTATTTCAGAACAAGCCTTTGGCTTGCTCGGTGAAAGGCAAGCTCCAGAAGAGCGAGTATTCAAAGGATTGAAATACTCTGCATGGCATAACCTGAAATTGCAACAATGGATGATGAAAGCTGGTATCTCCAAAACCATCACTTTCCATTGTGCCCGTCATACCTATGCCACTTTGCAGCTTACGGCAGGAACTGATATTTACACAGTCTCAAAGCTCTTAGGCCATAAGGAATTGAAGACCACCCAAGTCTATGCGAAAATCATAGATGAAAAGAAACAGGAAGCAGCCAACAAAATCAAACTTGACCTATGAGCAATCAAACCAAATTACTTGACGACATCCTGTACCAAGAGCTTCGCCCTTGGTTAGGAAAAAACAGCCTTGATCAAAAGTATGCTTCCAAACTCAGTAGCGTAAAGGAAGCCTCCACAGATTTTCAATTCAAATATGAAATCAGCTTTCACAGGCCATTCGATCACAAAACAAAGTACTATTCCAAACTGATATTAAATAATGTCAAATCAGAATGTGTCAGGCTTGTGGAACTGATCAAGGAGGACAACAACGAAAACTTAATCAAGTATTGGCTTGAAGACACACTCAACAAGCGGATTAAAACCCGCTTAAAAGACCTTGGAAAACTCATTAAAGAAAAGGACTATGCACTGACGTACATAGATCCTAAAAAAACATCCTTTGAATTAGACCAAACCCACAAGGCAAACACATTCATCGTACAGCTTCTAAAGCTTGCATACATGCAGCTTTACTTAGAAATCCAAAATGCTTTCAGCACTTGGATAGATGATCAATTCATACTGGAGGACTTTTACAGCCAACTACTTTTAGAACCTATCCCGGACAACCATTTCTTGAAACCAGTTCAAGTAATTGAAGTTGAATCCAAACCAGTACCAGCAGCCAAAACGGAATCCACAGCAACGGTAAATTCATTTCATTCATTTACCTACAAACAGTTACCCACCAACCCAGATAAATTGACCGATCTATGGGATAGTCTAAAGCTGAATCATTTCATTAGCAAATCCACAACCCTACTCAACTTCAAAAAGGTATTCTCAGGAGGTGAAATCAAAACACCTATAGAATGGACAGGAAATATCAGCGAGCTATTCTATTTCATTAAGCTGATATACTCAGAGTATAAGTTGGTGGATGATCTAAAGCAAAAGCAATGGGAAGTGACTTGCCTATGCTTCGTTGATACTGATGGAAATTCCTTTGACAGGTCAAAGTTCAGGTCTTTAAAAAGACCGAACCTGACAGGAGATAAAATAGAAAAGGCAGTTTCGCACCTGATATAGTCCACTCTGCACTATACTCCTTTTATCTTTTTTCTGTTTTTGTTTAGTCCTCTTTTACCTTAAAAGTGGGCTATCAATTTTTACAGCCCACTCTGCACTCTGCACTCTACACTGCACCATACTTTAGAGCCTCATAACGCCCCTTTTAGCCTCATACTTTAGCATCGTATTCGACAATCGGATATGACTTTTGGCCAAGAGTCCATTCATTAATTCTTAATACGATTTAAGATGGACGAAATAATTGAACGTCTTGAAAATCTCCAACGCCTAATTGAGAGCCAGGGGATTTACACGAAAGAAGTTTTAAACTTCAATGAAGCTTGCCAGTATCTGGAGCTTTCCCAATCTCACTTGTACAAATTGACAAGTGCAGGGAGCATTCCGCACTACAAGCCCAATGGAAAGAAGCTCTATTTCAAAAGAAGCGAGTTGGAAAGCTGGTTGCTACGCAACCGCAATTCCACTCAGGAAGAAATAGACCAAAGGGCAGCGGATTACCTAATCAAGAAAGGGAGGGTGAAGCTATGAACGAGATAATGGATATGATCTTGACGCTAACTCAAGACATTAAAACAGTCAAAGCCTACCTCCTCAACTTCCATAAATCACGCTTGGAGCAATTCAGCGAGGAATGGATTGATGGGCAGGTAGTGATGCAAACGCTTCACATCAGCAAAAGAACCCTCCAATCCCTTCGGGATGGTGGGGTTCTTCCCTACAGTCGAATCAATGGTAAATTCTATTACAAGGTTTCTGATATAGAAGCCTTGCTGGAATCCAACTACTCACCTTCAAAATCAAAGCATTATGGAGATCAGTAGAGAAGCCATTTTGAGAAAGACACATTACGGCTTGAATATCTATGCCCATGTGTTACGCCACTACTATCAGGGTGAAACAGTCCTATCCCTTTCGGGACGGGACTGCAAACCTGCTAAGAATCCATTCAATGCGGACAAGCCCACATTGATGGTTAAAGTAGTTGACGGCATTGCTACACACACATATACAGAAGAAGCCATTGCACAGGGCAATGTCTTTGATTTTGCTTCATTGCATTTCAGCCTCGAAGGGCAAGCCCTTCTCGATAAGATCAATGAAGAACTATACCTGAGAATTGGCAAGGAAAGAGGTTTTTATCATCAAGAGGAAACGCAACCTGCGGTTGCTATTCCTGAAATTCAAAAGCCTACACCGCCAGTATTCAGCTATTTCAAAAAGCCTGTTTCTAATGTGAAACCAAGTCGCCAAGTCTCCTTGATTGAGGTGTACCACCTCATCAAAGGCAATGATTTTGCTTCGTGTACAAGTACACTTCGCAATATCTCCGAGCCAAAAGATGCCCGAAAGTATAAAGCTCAAAACTTCGATTATGTGACCTTCTCAGGCTCATTTTCTAAGCGGAATGATGCAAACCTCCAAAGACACTCAGGTTTGCTCACAATCGATTTTGACCACATTGAGGACATCCCAACACTCAAGCAATCATTACTCAATGACCATTATTTTGAAACAGAGCTACTGTTTGTGTCTCCGTCAGGTGATGGATTAAAATGGGTCATACCGATTGATTTGACACAGGCAAAACACCAGGACTATTTCAAGGCGGTGGCAAACTATGTTTCCCACACCTATCAATTAGAAGTAGACCAGTCAGGAAAGGACATTTCAAGAGCATGTTTCCTTCCACACGATACAGAAATATTCATCAATCCTAAATACATATAGGTTATGGAACGAAAAACATTCAATCCGTTGGAATGGCTTGATAAGCCAGACCAACCAGTAAAAGTTACAGAGCAAAGCAATTACAATACAACTACACAACTCGAAGACGTTGAACGAATCATTCAAGACATTGAGGCCAGCCGTATAGATGTCACCTCCGCTTACAGCGATTGGGTAAATATTGGTTTTGCCTTTGCGGATGAGTTTGGCGAAACAGGTAGAAACCTGTTCCACCGAGTCAGTCAATTTCACCCTGAGTATTCCATACAGGAATGCGACAAGCAGTTCGATAATTGCATGAAGGCAAGAGGTCAGGGAGTTTCCCTGAAAACCTTCTTTTTTCATGCCAAACAAGCGGGCATTCCTTTGGCTACACCAAAGCAGGAACGACAGGACTACAGCCCTGCAAGCAAGTCTGAATACCAAAGCAAGAATCTCAACACTCAGGCAGAAAACAAAAAAGAACCGGATTTAATGCCAACATTCCCAAATTCCTTGTTTCCTGAACTTCCTGAGTTTTTGCAAAAGGTAATACAGATAGCCACTTCCAATGAAGAAAGGGATATTCTACTCCTTGGCTCCTTAGTGGCTATTAGTGCCTGTTTACCCAAAGTGTCAGGAATCTATGATGGCAAGCGTGTCTACTCCAATCTGTTTCTATTCATTACTGCCCAAGCCTCAGCAGGTAAAGGTCGTTTGGTGCATTGTCGTCAATTAGTGAATCCAGTACACAAAGAGTTTCGGGAACAAGCAAAACTCCACAAGCAACATTACGAACTGGAATTGGCTGAATACAACGCCAACAAAGGAAAAGTTGAAGGAATAGAGAAACCCGAGAAGCCACCCGAAAAGATGCTCTTTATCCCTGCCAATAACAGCTCCACAGGAGCTTATCAATTATTAGGTGATAGTGATGGTAAAGGACTGATATTTGAAACTGAGGGTGACACACTTGCACATGCTTTTAAGAGCGATTACGGTAACTATAGTGACGGCTTTAGAAAAGCCTTTCACCATGAAACCATTTCCTACTATCGCAGGACAGACCGTGAATATGTGGACATAGAAAGCCCTTGCCTTTCTACTGTCTTGTCAGGTACACCCAAGCAAGTAGCGGCCTTAATCCCGAATGCAGAAAACGGCTTATTCAGCCGTTTCATATTCTATTACATGAATGTTCGGCCAGTGTGGAAGAATGTATTTGCTTCGCAAACTACCAATGGATTAGACGACTACTTTGATACATTAGGCAATGAGTTCTTCAATCTCTACAGTTCATTAAAAGCTGGACAGGATGTTCAATTCTTTCTCACCGCTGACCAGCAAGACCAGTTCAATCAGTTCTTTGGTCAGATACAAGAAAAGTATATGAGCATTCAAGGAATCGACTACATGGCAACCATCCGAAGGTTGGGATTGATTGCCTATCGTTTCTGCATGATATTCTCCGCTTTGCGGATCATGGAGACTGGTGAAACATCATCAAAGATGATTTGTGAAGAAAGAGACTTTCAAGCTTCGCTTGCAATGGTCAAAGTGTTGGTAAAGCATTCGAGTAAAGTATTTGCAGAACTCCCGGAAGACGTACAGAAACCTACTCGATTAAATAGGAAAGAGAAATTCTTGAATAAGCTACCCAAACACTTCAACCGTCAAAAGTACCTTGAAGTGGCAGCAGCTTTGAGCATTCCTCACAAAACGGCAGAGGGCTATATCACTGACTTCTGCAAATCAGGTCTGCTTCACCGTGAGTCTCAGGACAACTACATAAACACCTCGATTGAGGATACTCAGGATTCTGAGGATGCTAAGGAAAATTAATCCTTGGTATCCTCCATTTCCTTAAAATCCTGAAACATTAAATCCACAAATCTACCTACTTCGTTTCTTCTTTTTCTTTCCTATATTTGGCATTATTTGTCAAGTAATATATTGCCAACATGGATAACTTCGGTTCTAGACTGAAAGCATTAAGAACAAAACAAGGGCTATTAATGCGACAAGTCGCTGCTGCTACAGATGTGGACACCTCTATGATAAGCAAGTTTGAGAATGGTGATCGACTTCCAACAAGAAAACAAATTGAAAAGCTCGCTTTGATTTTAAAGGTTACAGAAGAGGAATTACTCGTTCAAGCATATAGTGAAAAAATTGCATACGATTTAATCAAAGAACCGCTAGCTGAGGAAATTGTCGAATTGGCATTAAAAAAATTACAATTAAAAAAATGAACTAACCAAACAGTACATCTTTATGCCTAGCCATTGTTTCAATATACTCACATTCAATCACCCTCAGGAAGAACAAACTTTTTACTTCACTGACCAGGAACAAGCCAACCTCACAAGGATGTACAAATCCCTTGTGCCTGATGAGGTTATTGAAAAGTATGGAGAGCAAGACCATTATTACACCTCATTTACAGTTGAGGAGGAAGCTTTCTTAGCAGTATCGAAACCGACAAGCCCACAGTTTGAAACAAAAAAGAATGAGCAAGGTGAAGAACGTTCATATACCATTCGTAATTCTACCTTTTCCACTTCAGTATTAAAGCGATATTACAATTCGCTCATTCATAGCCATTTCAAAGGGAAAGGATTTTTAGTAAAGCCCAATTTTATAAATGATACAGAAGTTTGGCTTCCAAGCACCAAACAAGACACCACTGGCCAGTATAAGATATTCGACCGCTTCTCACTCAAAGTACAGTTTAAGACAGTTTCCGACAGTCTGGAATTGTTGGTGACATTTGAAGGTAAATCCAAAATCTTCAAAGTTCCTGTCTCCACCCTATTAGAGGATGTATCACCGACAGATATTAATTGGGTAGTATACGAAAAGGGTCTGTACCGTTTTGATGAGTTACCTGATAGCGGCAAAAGAGAATATGACAAGGTGTATCCAGTATGGAATTTCGAAATCAGAGATGCATTAATGCAAGGAACAGAAGCCCCGGACAAAACCAATAAGTACAAAAAGTTTAGAGAGGAAATCGACAAGTTCTACAATCAATACCTGAATACAGAGGAGTTCAAAGCAATCATTCCAATTACCTCCAATGGATTCATACCAGTTAATAAATTCAATATCGGGTCAGTCAATAATTCCAGTAACCGCCTTTTGTTCGGTGAACAAAAGTCTGGCATTGTGCCAATGGATGGAATGAAAGAGCATGGCCCCTTTGATTTCAGCTCTACTTCTAAAATCCACTTCTTTTTCATCTTCCATAAAGATGATCAACATATCGCCCAGAAGATGGACGGTTATTTCAAAGGATCAGAATTTGGCTTCAAAGGATTGACCAAGTTTATTCATACGCCTTACCATACTGAAAAAGGGTTCAGTATAAGATTTGAAGACAGAGACAATCCATGGCCAGAAATCTATGAAGCGGTTACCAACAAACACTTTGAATCAGATATTCAGTACATCGCCATTTATATCAGTCCATTCTCCAAGAACTCACCAGACAAATCAAGAAGGAAGATATACTACAAGCTGAAAGAATTGCTTTTAAAGGAAGGTGTTTCCTCACAGGTAATTGATGGAGAAAAGGTAATGACTAATGAAAAGTACTATTACAGCTTACCGAATATTGCAATTGCCATTTTAGCCAAATTGAACGGCATTCCTTGGAAACTGGATACCAAGCTCAAGAACGAATTGATAGTAGGCATTGGAGCATTCAGAAACTCAGAGGTGGATATACAATATATTGGCAGTGCTTTTAGCTTCGCTAATAATGGGAAATTCAACCGTTTTGAGTGCTTCCAAAAAGACCAAACAAAGGAGTTAGCAGGTTCAATTATCAGAGCAGTAAAAGAGTATGCAAATGTAAATACAGGCATCAAACGGCTTGTGATACACTTCTACAAGAGTATGAGGCAAGATGAACTACAACCGATAGAAGACGGCCTCAAAGACCTTGGATTAGACATTCCAGTATTTATAGTTTCCATCAACAAGACAGAATCCTCGGACATTGTTGCATTTGATAACAGTTGGAAAGACCTTATGCCAATGAGTGGCACTTTCATAAAGGTTGGGTACAATAAGTTCCTGCTATTCAACAACACAAGATACAGCCCAAAATTCTACAGCTTCCATGCCGGCTTTCCGTTCCCGATAAAACTGAAAATCTTTTGTACAGAAAAAGAATTGGTAGACGAATATAAGACCGTGAAAGAATTGATTGACCAAGTTTATCAGTTCAGCCGTATGTACTGGAAATCAGTAAGACAACAGAATTTACCAGTGACCATCAAATACCCTGAAATGGTCGCAGAAATGCTTCCTCATTTTGATGGTAATGAAATACCTGAATTTGGAAAAGACAACCTTTGGTTTTTGTAATGGACAGAATAGAAGAAATATTTAAAATTAAGGACGTAAAGCCGACTGCTGTAAGGATAGTAGTACTGCGCTACCTATTAGAACAAAAGAAAGCACAGTCTTTAAAGGACATTGAAGTTGGTCTCGATCAATCAGACAGAAGTTCAATTTTTCGCACACTAAAAACTTTTGAAGATCATAAGGTGATCCATAGTATCGAAGATGGCTCAGGGATGACCAAGTATGCTGTATGTGTAGAAGGCTGCAATTGCGATCCAGAAGACCTTCATTATCATTTCTATTGCACTTCATGTGAAATGACTTTTTGCCTTTTAGACCACCCTATTCCTTTAGTCAATCTACCAAATAATTTTAAAATGGCACAAGCTAACATGGTCATTAAAGGATTATGCGATAAGTGTAACCAATAACCTTTGCAATCGGGTTGCACTATCACTTCTTTATATTTGCAACCAATGAAGTATTTATCTTTGATATTCGCCACGTTTACGCTGATGCTCTCCACAGTCCCTATTGAGGGAGCTTGTCGTAGTAACTCGTATGATGGTGTTTACAACTACTCAAATACAGAATCTAGTCAGCAGGAGAGCGGAAATCAGGATAACGAAAATTGCCCCCCACTCTGCGGTTGTCAATGTAGTCATGTACATGCAATCTCTTTTGGAAACAATAGGGTAATTATCAATCTGGTATTTGCGGATAATAATAAGTTGCCCAGAAACTACAACAATGGTATTTCTTTTAATTTAATCAATGCCATTTGGCATCCCCCAAAGTTCTCCTAATAGGTTATTGCTTACTTATTCAAAGGTATTAACACATGTGATTTTCAAGTCACATGTGTGATATTCAATAACCACCACTACGCCTACAGTCCAATAGAACAGTACGGCTTGTATTTCCAAATCAACATGTTTAAAAGTCATAAACATCAGGACTTCTTTATCAAGAGATCCTGATAAAAGTAAAGCTATGATTAATCAAATAATTTCGTTTTCAATAAAAAACAAGCTTATTATTGGCCTGCTCACGCTGGCCCTCATAGGAGTAGGTATCTACTCCATGTCCACGGTTAACCTCGGTTCGGTGCCGGATATCACCAACAACCAGGTACAGGTAATGACCGTATCTGAAAACCTGGCTACCGAAGATATCGAGCAGTTTGTCACTTATCCGGTGGAACTGGCCATGGGAAATCTTCCCGGAGTGGAAGAAATCCGTTCCGTTTCAAGGTTTGGCCTGTCGGTCGTCACCATCGTTTTTGAAGACGATATGGGTACTTATCTGCCCCGCCAATTGGTACAGGAAAAACTGAATGAATTACAGGAGACCATCCCTGAAAAGTTTGGCGACCCAACTATGGGCCCTATTTCTACAGGCTTGGGCCAGATCTATGAATATACCATCCAACCGAAACCGGGTTATGACACAGTCTACAGCCCGATGGAACTGCGAACCATTCAGGATTGGATCGTAAAAAGACAACTCACCTTGCTTGATGGTGTGGTGGAGGTCAACTCATTTGGTGGTTACATCAAACAATACGAAGTGGCTATTAATCCTGAAAAGCTCAACGCCATGGATGTGAGCATTTCAGAGGTTTACGGTGCCCTTGCCCGAAATAACGTAAATACTGGCGGTGCTTACATCGAAAAAAACCGGATGTCCAATTTCATTCGCGGGGAAGGACTGGTGCGCTCTCTGGACGACATACGGAGTATTGTAATCCGAAACGAAAATGGTATTCCCATCACCATTGATGACGTGGCCGAGAAAGTTCATTTTGGCCACCAGGTGCGCTACGGGGCTTTCACCCGTGATGGTAAAGAAGCCGTAGGAGGCATAATAATGATGCTGAGAGGATCCAACCCTAATGCCGTTATCCAAAACGTGAAAGAGCGCATGGAGGAAGTAGAAAAATCGCTTCCCGAAGGGCTCACGATTGATGCTTTTATCGACCGTAGCGCACTTATAGGGAGAACCACTGATACGGTAAAGAACAACCTGATTGAAGGCGCACTGATCGTAATCTTCGCCTTGGTAATCCTCCTGGGAAGTTTGCGCGGGGGTCTCATTGCGGCCACTACCATTCCGCTTTCTCTGCTCTTTGCCTTCATTTTGATGAAGCAGTTTAACGTTTGGGCCAACCTGATGAGCCTGGGCGCTATTGACTTCGGGATTATCATTGATGGGGCAGTGATTATCATTGAAGGAACAGTTTACGAAATCCAGAAACGTATTCGGTCAGGGAAAATCAAGTTCAACCAGAGAGTAATGGATGAGGTAGCTTATGAGTCCGGCAGCACAATGATGGGTTCAGCCTTTTTCGGACAGATTATCATCCTGATTGTATTTGCCCCTATTCTTTTCCTCACAGGTGTGGAAGGTAAAATGTTCCAGCCCATGGCCTATACCTTTGGATTTGCCATGATAGGTGCTATAGTCTTGTGCCTCACTTACGTTCCCATGATGTCTGCCCTTTTCATGAAACCCATCCAAAACAGAAAGAACTGGTTTGGCCGATTTGAACGCTGGCTGGAAAAAATCAGTGATAAAGTCATTGGTGGCATTCATTGGGCCTATCTGCCCTTACTCAAAAGTGCACTCCGGTTTAAAACAATGGTAATTATCGTTGCTGTTGTTCTGCTCGGCATAGCGGGCTATACCTTTTCCCGAATGGGAGGAGAATTTGTACCCCAACTGGATGAAGGTGATATCGCCATGCAGGCATTGATAAGGCCGGGAAGTTCGCTGAGTGAGGCAACAGATGTTTCCTATAAAATTGAGAACCTGTTACTGGAGAATTTCCCTGAAATCAAAACCGTAACAGCTCGCATAGGTGTGGCCGACATTCCTACCGACCCTATGCCAATGGATATTGCCGATATGTACCTCATTCTGGAAAAAGACCGGGATAAGTGGACTACGGCAGAAACGAAGGAAGGGCTTATTGACGAAATCAAGGAACTGCTTGAAGAGCGGTTGACTGGTGTCAACCTTGTGTTCACACAACCTGTGGAACTTCGATTCAATGAACTTTTGGAGGGAGTGCGCGAAGACATTGCTGTCAAGCTCTATGGTGAAGACCTGGATGTATTGGCTACCAAAGTTCAGGAAATGGCCGATATTATTGAGACCGTGCCGGGTGCAGGTGATGTGAATGCCGAACGAACTTCGGGTTTGCCTCAAATGACCGTGCGCTATAACCGCAAGAAAATGGCACAATACGGGTTGGACATTGAAAAGGTGAACGCCTACATCAGTTCTGCTTTTGCAGGTGGAAAGGCAGGGGTGATTTTTGAAGGCGAAAAACGCTTTGATCTGGTCATCCGTTTTGATGAGGCCCACCGCCAAGGTATAGACGATCTGCGCACCCTGTATATCGACCTTGAGAACGGAACACAAATTCCCATCAAAGAAATAGCTGACATAAGTTACCAACCAGGCCCGATGCAGATTAGCCGCGACAATACCTACCGTAGGACTTACGTAGGTGTAAACGTGCGAGGCAGGGATGTGGAGTCGGTAGTAAATGACATACAGGCTAAATTGGATGATCAATTGGATTTACCATCTGGCTATTATATTACGTATGGTGGCGAATTTGAGAATTTACAGAGTGCCAAAAAACGGCTCACTATTGTAGTGCCCATTGCACTCTTTTTGATTTTCGTGCTGCTCTATTTTGCACTAAAGTCATTTTCGCAATCCATTATGATCTACATGGCCATTCCCCTGGCAGCCATAGGGGGCGTTTTTGCCTTGTGGATGAGAGATATGCCATTTAGTATTTCAGCCGGTGTTGGATTTATCGTGCTGTTTGGTGTAGCTGTATTGAATGGTTTGGTTCTGATCAACCGCTTCAATTCCCTCAAAGAAGAAGGGGTGACCAGCTTAAAGGATCGAATTTTGACCGGTACCAAAGAAAGGATTCGCCCCATCATGCTTACTGCAACCACGGATATATTCGGTTTCCTGCCTATGGCTTTCTCGGCATCTGCCGGAGCGGAAGTGCAACGGCCTTTGGCCACCGTAGTAATTGGTGGAATGCTGTCGGCTACACTTCTTACGCTGGTTGTACTGCCTGTACTCTATACCTTCGTTGAGAAACGCAGGGAAAAGAAAATCGGAAACCAGGGGCATAAAACAGCTCTGAACACCATCGTTCTACTCATTGGTTTAGGTAGTTTTCTTGGCTTTTCCCAATCTGCACACGCACAGGGAATAAACCCGGATACCTTGCAAAGCATTTCCCTTGAAGGTGCCCAAAATCGGGCTGTTGAGTATTTCCCGCAAGTGAAGGCCAAAAGGCTGCAAATAGAAAGTGAGGAAGCCTTGAAGAAAACCGCATGGGATTTTGGGAACACCCAAATTTTCACGGGAGCGGAAGAAGCAAGCAGCAATACTGATGGAGTTTATACGCGGATAGGGGTTCAACAACAAAATATTGATGTTTTTGGAATTGCTCCACGACTGCGCTTGCAAAAGGAACGGGTCGCCCTTGCCGAAAGCGCTCTCGACCTGTCATTAACAGAGCTTAAACGAGAAGTGAAGTTGGCCTGGGGCCAGGTTTACACCGCTAAAAACACCTACCAGGTGTACAACCGTTTGGATTCGCTCTTTACCGATATAGAACGAGCGGCAGATGTGAGGTTGGAAGTAGAAGAAACTTCTAAACTGGCCTATTTGGCCACTAAAAACCAGGCCAATGAAGTGCGCATCCAAAAGGAACAGGCCTATCGCGATTACCTGGGCGCTTTGCAGCGGCTCAACTTATGGCTGGTCAGCGATACCCTTTATACAGTACCGGATGTGCCCAGTGAGCAATTGACCGGGATCCTTAATTATGACTTGGATTCCCTAAGTACTCACCCTTTGCTTAATGTGTATCAACAGCAAATAAAAGTGGCCGATGCTCGAATAAAGGAAAGAAGATCGGAGTTTTTGCCCAAGTTACAAGGACAGTATGGCTGGCAAGAAGTTGGGGGGCAAACCGGGTTTTACACCTACCAAATAGGCATACAAATCCCCTTGTTTTTTGGGCCCGAGCTGGGCCGTACGCAAGAGGCTAAAATCCAGCGCGAAATTGCCACGGAAAATCTCAGGCAGAACCAGCTTCAACTCAATGCCGAGTACCAATCCATGCGGGAAGAATACCTGAAATGGCGTAACTCATGGATTTACTATCGTGACCAGGCATTGCCGCTGGCACGCGAGCAAAGACAAGGTTCGATAACGGCTTACCGAGAAGGCGCAATAGACTATGTAAGTTTTTTGCAAAACATAAGGGACGCTATCCGCATAGAAGTGGATTCATGGAATGCTTTGGGCAATTACCTGGACAGCCGCTATGAACTCGAATACTATTTACAAACAACAAACTAAAACCGGCAACGGATAAAAATAAAAGACATGAAAAATCAGATCATAAAATTATTTGTACTGCTATTTATAGCAGGTTTTGTTTCGGCCTGTGGCAACGAAGGAAATGGTGATGGGCACAATCACGAGGAAGGTGAGCAACACGAACCGCACGAAGGCCACGGTGAAGAAGAAGGCCATGAGGGGCATGGCGATGAAGAAGGCGGGCACGAAGGCCACGGGGAAGAAGGAATGGGCGAAGTTCATTTGTCCAACCTGAAATTTAAGAGCCTGGGAATGAAAGTGGACACTATGCCCACTCGCCCCATATCGGGCGTGGTAGAAGCCAATGGCCAGTTGGAAGTGCCACCCCAGCACGAGGCCACAGTTACAGCGATAGTTGGAGGTAACATTACCTCCATCAAGGTGATCGAAGGGGACAAAGTCAACAAAGGCCAGGTGCTGGCATACCTGTCTCATCCTGACCTTATTGAAATTCAAACCAAATACATCACGGCCTACAACCGCAGCGAATACCTGGAGCAGGAATACAACCGGCAAAAGAAGCTGTACGAGGAAGAGGTAGGTTCAGGCAAAACCTTTCAGGAGACCAAGTCTGACTATCAATCCATGAAAGGAGAAGTAAAGGGCTACGAAGCCCAACTGCGCCAGTTGAACCTGAAGGTAGAGAAAATCAGGAATGGCGATGTGTATGAGCAGGTACCGGTGGTAAGTCCCATAGATGGCTACATTGAAAAAGTGTTGATCCAGTTAGGTCAGTACATTCAGCCGCAAACGGGAATGTTCACAATTGTCAATACCAAACATATTCATGCTGACCTTATGGTATTCGAAAAAGATGTGTACAAAGTGAAAGAAGGACAAAAAATTTCATTCACTGTAGAATCCGTGCCCGGTTCCCGCCTTACGGCCAAAATTTATTCGGTGGGCAAACAATTTGAACAAAACCCCAAAGCGGTTCACGTCCACGCAGAAATTGAGCAAAAGAAGGAATTCCTGATTCCGGGCATGTACATCAACGGAAAAATCTACACGGAAAATAAGGCTGTAAAAGCCCTGCCGGAAGGAGCTATTATCGAGGAAGAAGGCCAACCCTATATCTTCATTGCCGAACAGCACAATGAAGACGGTGAGACGGAGTGGACCTTTAAACCGGTGGAAATACGTACCGGTATTGCCGATGAGGGTTGGGTGGAAATAGACCTGCTGGAACCACTTCCCAAAGGAACTAAAGTAGCCTGGAACAATGCCTATTACCTGATTGGGGAGATGAAGAAAGGAGAATTGGGAGACGATGATTAAATGCTAAGTTGGAAATAGGCAAGTTGGCACACTTACAATACAGTAGCCAACTGTCTTTTTCCCTTTGCCAACTTTATTAATGAATTAGAAATTTAAACAACTAAAAAGATGAAAGAAATAAAAGCATTTATAAAACCTAAAAGAGTGCAGGTAGTGGTAAAGTCTCTGCGGGATGCAGGCTTTGAAAGTGTCACACTATCCAAAGGAGAAGGTACGGGGGCTCATAAAGAGCCAGATGCATCTCCTTCTCTGGATTTTCATTTTACCGATAGCCCGATAGTAAAGCTGGAGTTGGTTTGTCAAAATGAAGAAGTGGAAAAAGCAGTACAATTAATATGCGGCAAGGCCAAAACACCAGAGCCGGGCGATGGGATCATTTACGTCTCTGAAATAGATGATGCGTATAGAATAAAGACCGGAAAGTCTATCAAAAGATTTGATATGAAGTAGATTAATTTAAGTCCGATATAGTATGAAAAAGACCACTTTCCATATCAGCAAAATGGACTGCCCATCAGAGGAGCAGATGATAAGAATGAAACTGGAACCTTATAAAGAGGTAAAGCAGCTTTCTTTTGACATTCCCAACCGTAAACTGGAGGTATATCACACGGAAGAAGTAGACAAGATCCATCAGGCCATTAGCGAACTCAAACTCAACGACCGGCTGGAAAACACAGAAGATGAAGCTGAGTTGCCGTTGGCTACTGACGACTCCCAACAGCGAAAAATACTTTGGTGGGTGCTGGGCATCAATTTCGGGTTCTTTGTTGTAGAGATGACTACTGGATGGATTTCCAACTCTATGGGCCTGATAGCCGACTCATTGGATATGCTGGCAGATTCCATCGTTTATGCACTAAGCCTGTTTGCAGTTGGTGGTGCTGTTTCCAGAAAGAAGAAAGTCGCCAAATTCAGCGGTTATTTTCAAATGGGATTGGCGCTCTTAGGCTTCTCAGAAGTATTGCGGAGATTTTTCAGCGAAAGCGAAACACCGCTGTTTCAATGGATGATAGTTATAGCAATTCTGGCCCTTATCGGCAACTTGGTTTCCCTATGGTTGATCAATAAAGCCAAAAGCGATGAAGCGCACATGCAGGCCAGCGCCATATTCACTTCCAACGACATTATTGTTAATGGCGGAGTGATCCTGGCCGGTGTAATGGTTTATTTTCTAAACAGCAAATGGCCTGACCTGTTAATTGGTGGAATCGTGTTCGCCTTTGTGATGCGGGGCGCTATTCGCATTTTAAAACTTTCTAAATAATAAGAGAATTAAGCAAATAATATGAAACTCAACACCATTATGCCTGCCAGGTTACAGCCCTACTTCGAACAGGAGCTTAGAGCATATCGGGCTGCCCTGGAAAAGAACCAATTCAGCATTGCCTGGAGACACCTTGAACGGGCACATATAATAGGCCAGGCTTATCCCTGGGAACACAGCTATGTGCATTGGAAGATGCTTTTCTTTGGTATCAGAATTAAAAGTACCAAAGAGGTGATAGGACAAATACCACGATTACTGGTGGGAGGCGTAAAATCTTTTGTTGGAAAAATTCCTGTAGGCAATACAGGCGGGGCCAATGTACCACCTTTAAAACCCTTGCCAATCGACAAAGATATTCTCGAAATATTCACCAAAGCAGGCTCGCATAATTATGGCTCATGATCATTCACATCAGCATGGAGGCGGCACCAAAAATCTGAAGATTGCCTTCTTCATCAATGTAGGCTTCACCATACTGGAAATTATCGGGGGTTTTTTCACAAACAGTATTGCCATAATCTCCGATGCGCTACACGATCTGGGCGATAGCCTATCATTAGGGCTCGCTTGGTATCTAGAAAAGAAAGCTTCCAAAGAAGGCTCAACCAATAAATTTAGTTTCGGCTATGCTCGTTTCCGGTTATTAGGTGCTTTAGTAAATGCGCTCGTGCTTATCGGAGGTTCGGTTTATATTATTATCGAAGCAATTGCCCGGCTCCAAAACCCTGAGCCGGTGAAATCGCTCTGGATGATCGGCATCGCTATTATTGGAGTGGGCGCAAATGGCTATGCTGCCTGGCGGACAAAAGGTGCCACCTCTCTAAATGAAAAGGTCATAAGCTGGCACTTATTGGAAGATGTATTGGGTTGGGTAGCAGTGCTTATCGTTTCAATCGTTTTACAATTTAAAGATTGGTATTTTCTCGATCCTGCCCTTTCTATTGGTATAACTTTATTCATCCTGTATGGTGTTGGCCGTAGGTTGTGGGATACGGTTCATCTTATCCTGCAAGGAGTTCCAGAAGAAATTGACCTGGAAGAAGTGCAATCGATACTACGAAATGTAGAACACGTGCAGTCTATCCATCACACCCATGTCTGGTCACTGGATGGGGAGCACCATGTATTAACAACTCATCTGGTGTTGGAAAACATAACCAATTACCATCAAATCGATACCGTACGGGAGAAGGCTCTGGAGGCTTTGAATGATTATGACTTTTTGCATCACACGGTTCAGGTGGAGATTGATCCGGAAACTTGCAAGATTTGATATCGTTTCCAGATTCGGGATGCCATTTGGATGATCGCTATCTGCTAATTCTGAACATTGACTACTGAAGGTCCTTTATTAATTGTGTTGTGCTTGAAATTCTTGATTCCACACACAAAAATTACATAGTCTTTAAAGTGGAGGGAGCCGGGACCCCATCTACGTATGAAAAGTTGTATCAAACTTTGACCAATCACTTCGAAAAATATGGGCCTCTACAGGTTTACGAGGAATTGCTGAATTTCAACTTCAAAGCTTTTTTGTCCTCCTCTATAGGTGTTTATCATAACGTGAAGTATGCAAAAGTCTTTGAGGTGGAGCGGCTTGCAATAGTATCAGATGGAAAGTGGGCGAAAATTCTGGTTGCCCTTTGGAAGAAAATTGAATCATTTTGGCCGTTAACCGCTCAAGAAATCCGCTGATTTTCAAACAAAAAGGCAAAGGAGGCGGAGCAGTGGTTATCATCAAAATAGACCAATTTCTGTTCACTTGTATCGCAGCTATTCCGGAAAAAGGTTGGAAGTAGTGTATAGGGTCGCAATATCATATATTGCGCTCTTCATTTAATCATTTGCTTAAATAATGGTGCTATAGTATCTTTGCCAGCAAATAAAAAGCCGAATGACAAAAGCTGATCCCATAAATTGTATACGTGCCGAGGCTGACCAGGCGCAAATTGAAAGAGGAAGGTTTGAGTTAGAGAAGCTCCAGCCGCAAGTAAATCAATTAGCCTCTGTACTTGCATTGGCGGGAAATGAAGTGCGCCTGAAGATGCTTTACCTCCTCTTTTTAGAACGAGAACTTTGCCCCTGCGACTTAGCCGACATCCTACAAATGAGCGTTCCTGCTGTTTCGCAGCACCTGCGCAAAATGCGGGTCGGTAGGATTATTATTTCAAGGAAAGAAGGCAAGACCATCTTCTATTCACTGGAAAATGAAGCATTAAAAGAGTTGAAACCAATGCTGGTAAATCTTCGGGTTCCATCCCTAAAAGAAGCTACATTATGAGTGAAAGTAAATCATCCAATGGACTTGTAGGAACAGGGATAGTTACTGCGATAGCAGCGTCACTATGCTGTATAACACCGGTGTTGGCTCTGATCGCAGGCGCCAGTGGTGCAGCTTCCACTTTTTCCTGGATCGAACCCGCACGCCCCTACCTAATAGGCATTACCATAATTGTTTTGGGCTTTGCCTGGTATCAAAAATTAAAGCCAGGTTCTAAAGAAGAAATTGATTGTGCTTGTGAGGATGATGAAAAGCCGTCTTTCTGGCAATCCAAAAAATTCCTGGCCATAGTCACCGTTTTTGCTGGGTTGATGCTGGCCTTTCCGCTTTATACAGATGTTTTTTACCCAAAGCAAGATCGGCAAGTGATTGTTGTTGATCAGCAAAATGTGCAAACAGCAACCTTTTCCGTAAGCGGCATGACCTGCACAGGGTGCGAAGAACACGTCAGCCATGAGGTAAATAAACTTGATGGCATCGTGGACGTGAAAGCTTCTTATGAAAATGAAAATGCCACCGTACAGTTTGATTCTTCTAAAATTTCAGTCGGTGAAATTGAAAAAGCCATCAAGGCAACAGGTTACAGCGTAAAAAGAGTAAATAGTAGGTAGAACATAATAGGAAATGTTTATGGAAATAGTCGCTAAATCAACCATCACCTGCCCCGAATGCGGGTTTCAGAAAGAAGAAACCATGCCTACGGATGCCTGTCAATACTTCTATGAATGCGAGAACTGCTCCACAGTATTAAAACCAAGAAAAGGTGACTGCTGCGTCTATTGCAGTTACGGTTCGATAAATTGTCCACCGATTCAGCAGGATAAATCTTGTTGCAATTGAAAGTACACATTTAATAAATACACATTTAATAAAGCAATGTGCCTCCAGCAGGTTCCTTCCAGTCGGTCGTTCCTCCCTTCTTGTAGTCACCAGCTTCTGTCACCGCGCAGCAAGAGTAGCGCCTTCTCTTCATTCCGCTAAAGCTCCACTTCATACCGTGCTACACTTGCTTTTTCCAACGCACACCCCAACGCAGGTAAAGCGGTGTTCGTCAATCGTTCCGTTTTGTTCCGCAAAAACATATCTGCAAGGGTAAAATGTACTCCCTTCGGTCGCCCTTGCATATACCGTTCACTTACCAGTTCGTTTGCGCTCCAGTAGGTGCTCACTCACTGCCGTTCACTTGTTTTGCTTCACACACTCTCTCCTTCCTCACTCGCAGCTATTTCATCCCCCCAAACCCCTTCTATGGTGTTCGCTACACTCACAATATTTTTTATTGGGGGTCTGCCGCTGCTTATTGTTTTTGCTCGCCTGCGGGTCGCTGCGGGCTGATCGGGCTGTCATGTTTTTTGCTTTCCCCTATGTGCTTTCAGTCGCTTCGTTTCAGTCATTCGTTCCTCATTCCTTCAACTCAGCCACTTTCAGCACCGCTCACAAGCGTAGCTCTTTCACTTCACTACACGAGCCAACGCACCGTCATTCCGCAATCTGCCTGCAATCCTTCTCCAATAGGTTTTTACTCCATTCAAAAATTACAAACCCTACCAACGCTATTGCAGGCAGTTATTGCTCCATTCCTTTCCTACAATCGTTTCGTTCCGTTCAGTCGCTACCCTTGCCTTTGCCGACCCTGATGCAAAAAAACACGCCAGCCCTGCCGTAAACGGTAGGCGTCTGCCGCCCTCATTCTTCGGGCTTTTGCAGCCACCACCCTTGCTCCGCTCGCAGGCGGCTCGCAGAAATGGCTTCGCCTGGGTTTACCTGCGTTTCCCGCTTTTTTCCCTCCGCACAATTCACTAAATTAGTTGACCATGAAAGAACTATTTGAAGACTTTCATTATCTAATTTTTCGCAGGGATGAAAAGGAATTTCTAAGACATTATATGTCCACCCAAAATTACCTATTAAGCACCCCTATTAAACGAAGAAATTTACCTTCCAAGAATTTTCTTGCGGTGATTTTTACCCCAATCACTTAATGCCTGTATAACAGGTTGAAGTGTTTTAGCATAGGGTGTAATGGTGTATTTGATAACTACAGGTATATCATCATATACAGTTCTTTCAATAAGTTCATTTTCCTCTAAATCCTTCAATTCCTTTGCAAGGACTTTTGATGTAATTTTTGGAATACTTCTTTCTATCTCTCTAAAACGACTATTTCCAGAAGAAATAGAAATTAAAATCAACAACTTCCATTTTCCACTAATAATGTCCAGCGCATCCCTGACAGGGAGCATTTCGGACGTACACTCTGTATGACTTGCTTTGCTCATCGCTCTAAGTTTTTTCGCTTACCTTTTGGTAACTGCTATACTTTGGAAAGCAAATGTACGTATCTTTGCCGAAATAAAAAATGAATAAATGACACAGAAAAACAAAACTTCAAAAGCAATGAACATCAGTCTTTGGGCTGCTCAAGTAATTTTGGCTGTAGCCTTTGGCATGGCTGGTGTTTCAAAATCCTTTTCACCAATTCCAGAATTAGCAGCACAGTTAGTATGGCCAGGAGACATTCCTGAGTTTCTTGTGCGTATTATAGGTATTTCTGAACTCGCTGCGGCTGTAGGGTTATTGTTGCCGTCTTTGCTACGCATTAAGCCAAAATTGACAGTTTGGGCTGCTATAGGTTTAGTGGTTGTGATGGTCTTAGCCCTAACATTTCATATTGTACGTGGTGAAATGTTTGCTATCCCTATCAATTTAGGATTCGGACTGGTTGCAGCATTTATTGCTTGGGGAAGAACAAAAAAAGCCCCAATACAACCCAAAACAAAATAACAAGATTGTTAAATCAACAAAAAACATAATATAATGAGTAAGATTTTAGTGACCGGAGCAACCGGACAATTAGGCAAAGCAGCCGTAAATGAATTGTTTCATAAGGTGAATGCAAGTGATATTTCTATTCTTGTTCGTGACCCTCAAAAAGCAGAGGAACTGAAAAATAAGGATGTAAATGTTATCAAGGGAGATTATAATGATTACGCGTCTTTGGTAGCTGCTTTTAAAGGAATTGACAAATTATACTTTGTATCATCCAGCGATGTGATGAACAGATTTGCACAACACGAAAATGTGGTAAAAGCTGCAATAGAGGCAAAAATTGGTCATATCATTTATACAAGTGCTCAACGAAAATCAGAAGATGGCACTTCGCCAATTGCAATGGTTGCAGATGCCCATTGGAAAACTGACAATTTGATTAAGCAATCTGGACTTCCTTATACCATATTAAAACACGGTTTATACACAGATATTTTACCGATGTTTATGGGAGATAAGGTTATTGAAACTGGAACTATTTTTCTTCCAGCTGGTACAGGAAAAGCCTCTTATGCTAGCCGTAATGATTTAGCTGCTGCGGGTGCTGTCATTCTTACAACAGATGGTCACGAAAATAAAGTATATGAATTTGGTGGAACTGATTCTTATTCTTTTGAAGACATTTCGGGTATGCTTAGCGAACTGTCGGGTAAAACCATTCAGTATGTTTCGCCATCAGCCGAGGAATATGCAGAACAATTAAAAAGCCTTGGTGTGCCAGATGAAATGATTCAGGGAGCTGCTACGTTTTGTGTAGCAACAGCTCAGGGAGAGTTTGATTTTCCAGCTACGGATTTAGAAAGACTATTAGGAAGAAAGCCAGAATCCGTAAAGGATTTTTTGAAAGCTGCTTATCAGTTGTAGTCCATTTAGTTTTTTAAAATATTAAAAGAATAGAAAAAATGAAAATAGCAGTATTTGGGGCAAACGGAGCAATAGGAACCCATTTTATAAAGTCGGCTCTTAAAGAAGGATACGATTTACACTTGTACAGTCGTAAGAAAATTGATTTGGCTGATTCAACAAAAACAAAATTATTTATTGGTGAGCTTTCCGACTTTGAAACTATTCGGGAAGCCATAAAAGACACGGATGCAGTAGTAAGTTTTCTTGGACCTGCTCTTAAATATTCCTATCCCGGAATGCCAATAACAAACGGACACGAAAATATCATCCGTGCGATGAAAGAACTAAATGTTTCTAGATTTATAACCATCGCAACACCAGCCGTCAAGTTTGAAAAAGATAAGTCGTCTATCATCACCATTATGCCTAAAATTATGGCAAGGCTATTTATGCCAAAACCTTACAAAGAAATTGTAGCAGTAGGCAAGTTGACAAAATCATCGAGGCTTGACTGGACAATCATCCGCTTTCTTGCACCTGTAGATGGTGAGCCAACAGGAAATGTAAAGGTGTCTTTCGGTGACAAGAAAATTGGTTTCAAGATTACCCGTGCAGACATCGCAGGATTTGCCCTTAAAGAATTGACTCACCCAGAATATATTAGGTCAATGCCGATTATCGGTAGTTAAGCATAGATATGGAGAAAAAAGTAAATTTTGAATTGGGGGTATATTCCTTTGGAAATACGCCCCGAAACAAGGATGGGAGTTACGCATCTACAGCACAAGCAGTTCGTGATGCACTAGAAGCAGTAAAATTAGCCGAAGAAGTTGGTCTGGATTATTTTGGATTTGGCGAACATCATACGAATTCAATGCCGATTTCTTCGCCAGCTTCTATGGTTGTTGCAGCAGCTGCATTGACGAATAAAATAAAATTGGGTACAACCGTAAGCGTGCTTTCAACAGAAGAACCTATTCGTTTATATCAACAACTATCTACGGCAGCATCTATTGCACCTGGACGGATTGATATTGTAGCTGGTCGTGGCTCTTCTGAGATTACGTTCTCAATTTTTGATTTAGACCAAAACAATTATGACTTGTTGTTTAACTCAAAATTTGAATTACTTCTTCAACTCAATAAAGATGAAAATATATCTTGGTCAGGAAAACACCGAAAAAAAGGATTAGTTAACACGTTGATTGTACCTCGGCCAGAACAACCCTTGAAAATATGGCTTGGTACAGGAGGAAGTCCAAATTCAGTTTACAGAGCTGCTGAATTAGGAGTGCCTATGTTTCTTGGTATCCTTGGTGGTTCACCTGAAAAGTGGGCTAACTACGGTACTGCCTATCGTGATGCTTGGACAAAAGCAGGGCATTCCCCAAATCAAGCGGACATTGGAGTAGCAGTTCACGGATTTGTGGCAGAGAATGATCAAGAAGCAAAGAAAATTTATTTAGAAAATGAAGCGCAAATGTTTATGACAGGTTCAGCCGAAATTGGAAGACCAATGAGCAAACCCGTTGGTAGAGAAGCAGACCTTGAAAAAGGGATGGTATTTGCAGGAAGTCCAGAAAACGTTGCTGAAAGAATAGTGAACCTTCATAAATTACTTGGACACTCAAGACAAATTTTGCAAATGGATGTTGGCGGTATGCCTCAAAAGACATTCCTAAAAAGTATTGAATTGCTCGGAACTAAGGTGTTACCGATTGTACGGAAAGAGCTTAACCATTAAACTTTTACACTTAATAATTTCATTACAAGCAGAAAAGAAGGCAAGCCTAAACGGTTATTATATCAATGGGTAAATACAGGAATCCCAAAGAATGGATATAGCTCTTACTTAAACTTATGTTTTCCTTTCTTGCAAATCCAATATAACCAAATTAGGCTCTAATTTCCTCACCTTCAAATTGATCCAACCTTAGTGTCAATATATAACTCAAACATAAAGCAAAGTTACAGGCGTGCGGATGCCAGAGCTGCAAGGGTTCGCTACGGCTGTTAGGAAAAAAATCTCCACCCTACGGGTAGTATTTTTTTCCCACAGCCCTTGCATCAATCGCACCGTCCTGTATTGCGAGGGCATTATGTTTAAGTTATTATTCAGAGTCCGTTTCGGCAGCCGGTGGTTGTTGGCGGGCGTTCGCACCTCAGGTCTTCCGTTTCATGCAGGCATTCAGCGTTGTGGCATCACAGATTATACGCTGCGTGTTTTTTGGTTCGAGTTGTGCCTTTCAGAGCTTCCTTTTTAGGGGGCTCTTTTTTTTACTCGTTAAGGGAAAATTTTAAAAAGAGAAAAGCAAAGATAGGCGGGTTCGCACATGCCCACCGCACTTTCGGACAGTCAAGGTCAAGCCCTACGGGTTTTGAAAAAAATCTCCACCCTTCGGGTAGTATTTTTTCCAAAAACCTTGACAGCCGAGCCTCACCCGCCTGAAAGACAGCTTTCTCTTTTCTTTTTTTCCCTTTTTTCTTTTCTCTTTTGAAAAAATATATGCGAAGCGCAGCGAGCAAAACTTTAATGGCTCACTGTATGAAATCGTTTCGTATCAAAACACACCGACTGGAAAGCAGCTACCAACAGCCGCACTTCTTTATCCTGAATAAAGGATTGAATAGCGGGAAACCGCTCAACAACGCTTGCCCGAATTGCTTTGTTTGCCTCACCGACAACCAAGAGGACAGGGAATTTCTCTTTTGGCTTTGCTTTGGATTGTGGAGGTCAAAATCATTTCACTATCTCCTGAAAGGCTCTGTAATTCCATTTGTGACTATTGATGAAATCCGAAAGCTGATCCGGGAAAGCTCTACCAAAGCAAGCTGCAAAGCCCAGGCATTTCAAAAGGCAATTCAAGCCCTTCAACTACTCGATACCAACGAGCAAAAAATCAAGGTCACACTAAAGATGATTGATACTGCCAGACAAGCCATATTTTATGACTTGATGAAAGAAGCAGGTGCAGGATAGATTCCTGCCCTGCCAAAAAAACAGGGCAACAAAAGCAAAATAAAGCACACCACCGCAACAGCACCCAAGAGAGAACTACTGCCTAATTCTTGAAGTAATTTAGTTGGCGAAGGGCAAATCCATGGTAAGTCCGTGTCAAGTCCAAGCAAATGTTTAACCCTTAAAAAATCGTAAAGAGATGGGAAAAATTAATCAAGGTATTCTCGGTGGTGTCTCAGGACAGGTTGGGAATGTAATCGGTGGAACTTGGAAGGGCATCGATTACCTGCGCATCAAACCTTCCAGTGTAGCGAACCCAAGAACTGAAGGTCAGGTTGACCAGCGTTCTAAGTTCTCAACTGTATTGAAGTTCTTGCAGCCAATGACAGACTTCCTTAGAGTTGGTTTTAAGCAGTATGCCAACAAGATGACGCAATTCAATGCGGCCATGTCATACAACCTGAACAATGCCATTACAGGAGCTTACCCCAACTTCATGGTAGACTATGCAAGTGCATTGGTCTCAAGAGGTAACCTGACTGGTGCTGCGAATGGTGCAGCTTCTTCTCCAAGTGCTGGAAACGTAGAAGCGACCTGGACAGACAATTCAGGAAGTGGTAGTGCCTTAGCAACGGACAAAGCTCTGATTGCTCTTTTGAATACCACAAGAGGTGAGGCAGTTTTCACAACTGCGGGACCAGCAAGATCAGTTGGTACAGCAACCATTCCAGTTCCTTCTGAGTACTCAGGAGAAGACGTTGAAGTCTTCCTTGGATTTGTATCAGAAAGTGGAACTAAAGTCGCTAACAGCGTTTATTTAGGCTCTGTAACAGTTGCTTAATAGCGATTGTGTTTTCCTTAAAAACCGCTTCCTTTGTGGAGCGGTTTTTTTATGCCCGCACACTTCGTTTTTCCTTTCTTTAGTCCTTAATTAGCTTAATATCAACACTTCTTGTTGCTAATCTGTTGCTAATTAGACATAACTACCTGATATACAGGTATTGAAAAGATATTGTATCGGGAAGTAAAACCCTTCAGGTTTTTGAAACCTCGAAAGTTTCACTGTGAATATTAGCGATTAATCCTCGATTTTATCAATATCTAAAATGACCGTCGAATAGTTAGCCCAGTACCTTTCCCCTAAAAGCCCGGATTCTTAACCCAAAGTGGCTTGTCCATCTACTTAGTTGACCCTGGGATTTCTTTCTCTTACGATTTTGAAATGAATGAATTAGATTTTTCCTTTAGTTTATTTTCCGAAGAGGGATGCCTTCACGAGTTTATTGAGGGATCTAGAATACAGCGCATCAGTGATTTTGAAAAATTGAGCTACAACAATTGTAGGATCCGATACCTCAACCTGGAAGCAGACCTGGAGGTCAAACAAATGAAATTTGATGAGGCTCCCCTGAATTTTCGATTACACAAAATGAAAACCCTGGTATTCTCAGCCTCTATCAGGCAAACTAAAACGACATTTAACCCGCAAACAAAACATTCCCAACAAATTTTCGTACCTTCGCCATAGAGACTCTCCTATCGTGCGGCGTTTTAGAAAAATATCGGCCACCTTATTCTCAGCCCTGCTGCTGCTCAGCTCTACGAGCCTCAGCCTTGGGATGCATTTTTGTATGGGCCAACTGGAAAGCTTTTCGTTTTTCAATGAAACTGAGGCCTGTGAGATGGCACAGCACAAAACTCCCTGCTCGTCCGACATGCACGAAACAGAATGTGAGCACGAGCACATGGCAATGACAGATTGCTGCGAAGATCACACACTGGTGCTGGAAGGCAGTGAAGAATTGAGCCTCCTGAAGACGGTATCCGTACCTGATTTTCACACTACCGCACTGCTCTTTGCCCTCGTTTCGCAAATATTTTCTTTACCTTCCTCAGATTACCAATCATTTAACGACTATACCCCTCCCCTGATTGAGCGGGACATACCGGTACTCGTTCAATCGTTTCTTATTTAGGCATTTCATTCAATTATCTGATCAGGTTGCAGTCTTTACCGCTGCGCTCCGGGCCATGCTTTCCCATGGACCTATCACAACATCAGTTTAATTTCAAATTGGATGAAATATGCTCAATGCCATCATCAGGTTTTTTCTCGGGAATAAACTCGTTACAGTTCTCGTATTATTACTCATTGTAGCCTGGGGCATCGTTACTGCCCCCTTTAACTGGAACGTGGACCTGCTGCCACGTGACCCGGTCCCGGTAGACGCCATCCCGGACATCGGGGAAAACCAGCAGATTGTCTTTACAGAATGGATGGGTCGTTCGCCAGAGGACGTAGAGGATCAGATCACCTATCCACTCACCACCGCATTGCTCGGCCTGCCCGGCGTGAAAAGCGTGCGGAGCAGTTCGGCTTTCGGCTTTTCCAGCATTTATATCATCTTCAATGAAGACATTGAGTTTTACTGGAGCCGTTCCAGGGTACTGGAAAAACTCAATTCACTTCCCGCAGGCTTGTTGCCAGCGGAGGTACAGCCCAAACTCGGCCCGGATGCCACCGCACTGGGTCAGGTCTATTGGTACACGTTGGAGGGGCGTGACAAGGAAGGCAATCCTACAGGAGGCTGGGACCTGCACGAGCTGCGCACCATACAGGATTACTATATTCGCTACTCACTCACGGCTGTCGAGGGGGTGGCAGAAGTGGCTTCTGCAGGTGGCTATGTGAAAGAATATCAGGTAGATGTGGATCCGGCCGCCCTGAAAGCCCACGGTATTACGCTAATGGACGTGATGCAGGCCGTAAAAAACAGCAATATCGACGTCGGCGCAAACACCATTGAAGTAAACCGGGTCGAATACTTTGTAAGAGGATTGGGCTATGTGGAGGAATTGGCCGACCTGGACAAGGCGGTGGTGAAGGTTTCGGATAACGTCCCTATCCGGCTGCAGGACGTGGCGATGATAAACATCGGTCCCCAACCACGCAATATGGGCGGCATCCTGGACAAATCCGGCGCTGAGGCTGTGGGGGGGGTGGTGATTGCGCGGTACGGAGACAATCCCCTGAAAGTCATCAATGCGGTAAAAGCAGAAATTGACAAGATAGCAGGTGGCCTTCCCTCCAAGACCCTGGAAGACGGCACAGTCTCTAAAGTAACCATCGTCCCTTTTTATGACCGTACAGGACTGATCTACGAAACACTGGGCACGCTTTATGAAGCCATCAGTCTCCAGATCCTGATTACCATCATCGTCATTATTGTGATGGTGTACAACCTGCGGGCCTCTGTGCTGATTTCGGCCCTGCTGCCCCTGGCAGTGCTCATGTGTTTCATTTTTATGAAGTACTTTGGGGTGGATGCCAATATTGTGGCCCTGTCAGGAATTGCTATTGCTATCGGTACGATGGTGGATCTGGGCATAATCCTGAACGAAAACATACTCCGGCATCTGGAAATTGCCCCGAAAGGCCAGTCGAAATTAAAAACAGTATACGAGGCCACTACGGAAGTAGGAACAGCCATACTCACCGCCGTGAGCACCACCATTGTCAGTTTTCTTCCCGTGTTCACCCTGCAGGCGGCAGAAGGAAAGCTCTTTGGCCCGCTGGCCTATACCAAAACCTTTGCCCTGGTATCCGCATTGATTTTTACATTGATCATCATGCCGGCTTTTGCGCATTGGATCTTCTCTATGAAAAAAGGAAAGGGCAAAACCGGCCTGTATCTCAATTTCCTGCTGCTGATAGCCGGAGCGGTCATTGCCTTTACGGTTTGGTCATGGGCTGGCTGGGTACTCGCAGGCTTTGGTACGATCAATCTGCTACTCCACTATTTTCCGGACAAGCTCCAACACCGGCAGGACCTGTTACGCATTGGCTTTACCCTGATAGCAGTGGCCTGGCTGCTGGCCACCGAATGGGTGCCACTGGGGGTTTCGAACAGCCTGCTGGTCAATTTCCTTTTCATCGCGGTCATATTGGGAATGGTACTGGGTACGTTTGCCCTGTTTCTTCGCTTCTATTCCAGGATCCTGATGTGGTGTCTGGAAAACAAAGGATTGTTTCTGCTAGCTCCTGTAGTGATCATCCTGACCGGCGCCAATGTCTGGCTGGGCTTTGACCGGATATTTGGCTTCCTCCCGGCCAGCACGGAAAAGCTGGGATGGAACCTAAGGGAAACAGACGGCTGGAAATCCATGACAGCGGTGTTCCCTGGATTGGGCGAAGAATTCATGCCTTCGCTCAGTGAAGGATCGTTTCTGCTGATGCCTACCTCCATGCCACACTCAGGTGTAGCCGAAAACCGGGAAATATTGCAGCAACTGGACATGATGGTAACGGCCATTCCGGAAGTGGAAATGGTAGTTGGTAAGGCGGGACGTGCCGAAACGGCCATTGATCCGGCCCCTATGTCCATGTTCGAAAACACCATCAACTACAAGAGCGAGTATGCCTCTGACATCAATGGCAACAAACTTCGGTTTCAGGTAAACGATAAGGGTCAATTTGCCCTTCAGAACGGGGATATATATGACCCTGGAACCATGTCACCCGGGCAAATTGATTTCAGTCAGCTTATACCAGACGAAAACGGGGAATATTTCCGTCAGTGGCGGAATCACATTAAAACCCCGGATGATATCTGGGAGGAAATTGTGGCTGTGATCAATATCCCCGGGGTAACCTCCTCGCCGAAGCTACAACCTATAGAAACCAGGCTGGTGATGTTGCAGACCGGTATGCGGGCTCCCATGGGGATCAAGGTCTACGGTCCTGACCTGAAAACCATAGAAGATTTCGGACTGCAACTGGAGAAATACCTTAAAGAAGTCCCTTCTGTCAAGGAGGAAGCTGTTTTTGCGGATCGGATAGTGGGTAAGCCTTACCTCGAAATCGATATAGACAGGGATCAGATCAGCCGATATGGGCTTAATATTCAGGATGTGCAGGACTACGTGGAAACGGCCGTCGGTGGCGTGAAGCTGAGCACTACCGTGGAGGGCCGAGAGCGCTTCCCCATTCGCGTACGCTACGCCAGAGAATACCGGGATGATCCATCGGCCATAGAAAATATGCAGGTGCCTACACCGCTGGGCAACTACATTCCCCTGGGGCAATTGGCCAACATCAGCTATCGGCCCGGCCCTCAAATGATACGGGGGGAGAATAGCTTTTTGGTGGGTTATGTCCTGCTCGATAGAAAAGAGGGCTTCGCTGAAGTGACCGTGGTGGAGGAGGCACAGCAGTACCTGCGGTCAAAAATTGATGCCGGCGAACTGGTGGTACCTGCCGGGGTTCGGTATGAATTTTCCGGAAGTTACGAAAATCAGGTCAGGGCTGAGAAACGCCTGGCCATAGTAGTACCGCTCTGTCTGATCGCCATCTTCATGATCCTTTATTTCCAATTCAGGGCCGTGTCCACCACCCTGTTCGTATTCACAGGTATCACCATGGCTTTTGCAGGAGGTTTTTTGATGCTTTGGCTCTATGGACAGGGATGGTTTATGGATTTCTCTGTTTTTGGGACCTCTATGAGAGACCTCTTTCAGATGAAAACCTACAACCTCAGTGTAGCCGTTTGGGTAGGTTTTATTGCCCTGTTTGGCATAGCTACCGATGATGGCGTAGTAGTGGCCACGTACCTCAAGCAAAGCTTTGAGAAACGGGAACCAGAAAATGTGACGGAGGTGCGCGAGGCGGTACTGGAGGCAGGTAAGAAACGGGTACTTCCGGCCATGATGACCACTGCCACCACCCTGCTGGCACTCTTACCGGTACTCACTTCTTCCGGGCGGGGATCCGACATCATGATACCTATGGCCATTCCCTCATTTGGAGGCATGATTATAGAGGTCATTACCGTGCTGCTCGTCCCGGTCCTCTATTGCTGGTGGGCGGAGCGCAAATTCAAACGCAATCCGGAAGTTTTTACAGAATCATAAAAGAAGGATGATGAAAAAAATAGCAATCCTATTCATGTTGTGTCTAGGTCTTCGATCCGCAGGTTTCTCCCAAAGCCTGGAGGAATACCTGAAGGTAGCGGCAGAAAACAACCCGGAGCTAAAGGCTTACTTCAACGATTATCTGGCCGCTTTGGAAAAAGTGCCGCAGGCCGGGGCGTTGCCTGATCCGGAACTGAGCATGGGCTTCTTCATTCAGCCCATGGAGCGGTTTATGGGCAATCAGCAGGCGGATATCCAACTGATGCAGATGTTCCCTTGGTTTGGCATATTAAAAACCCAAAAGGATGAAGCTGGCAAGATGGCACTGGCACGCTATGAACTGTTTCAGGAGGCCAAATACCGCTTGTATTATCAGGTGAAAAGTAGCTGGTACCAGCTTTATAAGCTGGAAGAGGAAATCCGCATTACGAAAGAGAACTTGGATATTCTCCGGCAATATGAACGCCTCGCTCTTATTCGTTTTCAGACTTCGGGTACTCAAGCAGGTCCTGCGTCCGGCAGTTCAACTCGGCCTGAAGCCTCAAGCATGAGCAGCAATTCCCCTGTCCCATCTACAGCTTCAATGGGCGGGATGAGCGCAGGTGTGTCCAGCAGTACTTCCGGAAAAACCGGCTCAAAAACCGGGTCTTCCATGGGTACGTCCGCCTCAATGAGCGGTGGCGGATCCGGTATGACTGATGTGCTCAGGGTAAGAATTCAAATCAAGGAATTGGAAAATACGCTCGCTTTGCTCGAAGACTCCCGGCAACCGATAAAAGCCGAATTTAATCTGTGGCTTAACCGGGATCCCAATGAGCAAATCAATATTGCTGATTCGCTGAGCGCATCGCTGGTCTCCTGGGAACGCCAGGTTTTGCTTGACAGCATTACGCAGAACAATCCCATGCTGAAAATGCTGGATGCCGAGGAACAAGTCTATGAGGTTCAGAAAAAGATGTCACTGCTGGAAGGCAGGCCAATGCTGGGGGCCGGGGTAAACTATATGCCCTTTACTCCCCGTCCGGACAATGGCATGAACATGGCTGGCAATGATATGGTGATGCCCATGGTAAAGCTTACTATTCCCATCTACCGCAAAAAATACAATGCGCTACAAAAGGAAGCGGAGTTAAAACAATTGGCCGTTCAGCAACGCAAGGAAAATACCGTCAATCAGCTCACCACCCAATGGTATGCTGCATTGCGGGATTTGGAAGATGCCAGGAGGAGGACAAAGCTGTACAGCGAGCAAACCGATTTGGCCAGACAAACCCTGAGTCTTTTGATGACAAGTTATGCCACCGATGGAAGGGATTTCGAAGATGTGCTGGCGGTACAACAGCAGTTGCTGGATTATCAACTGAAATTGATCACTTCAATAATAGATCAGCACATAACTATTGCCGGGCTGGAAAATCTGGCGGCTACAGAATTGAATTAACCGATGAGCAAAAAAGCGTAAAGCGATGAAAGAATTACTTAAAAATAAAAACGTCCTCCTGATCGTGCTTTTAGCACTGTTGCTTGGGGGCACTATAAGCTGGCTGATTAAGCCGGCTGAAAGCAAAAATGAAACCGAGATGCTTCATAATCATGAAGCAGCGGAAAATGGGGTTTGGACCTGTTCCATGCATCCTCAGATCCGGCAATCAGAACCCGGACAGTGTCCCATTTGTGGGATGGATCTTATCCCTGCATCCAGCCGCCGTTCCACGGCAGAGAGCGACCCGCTGATACATGAAATGACTCCAGAGGCAGTGGCTATGGCCAATATCCATACATCGAGGGTCAGTCGTGTATCCCCGGAGGGCGAGTTGTTACTGACCGGAAAAGTACAGGTAGATGAGCGCCAACTGGCATCTGTTACAGCCAAGTTTCCCGGACGGATAGAGCAGCTTCATATCAACTTTACCGGGCAGAAGGTCCGGCAGGGAGAGCGGCTGGCTACCATTTACTCCCCGGAATTGGTAAGGGCGCAAAGGGAACTTCTGGAGGCAGCCTCAACCCAATCCACCTATCCGGAACTTTATAAGGCTGCCAAAGAAAAACTGCGCTTGTGGAAACTGAGTGAAGCGCAGATTGAGACGCTTGAAAACTCCGAAAAAGTGCAGGACCAGTTTGACGTACTGGCAGATAAGGCTGGAGTAGTGACACAACGTAACATTGCTGTAGGAGACTATGTGAATACAGGATCGGTCTTGTTTGATGTGGTGGACCTCAGTCGGGTATGGATCATGTTGGATGCCTATGAATCCGATCTTCCCCTGGTTGAGCTGGGCGATGAGATCAGCTTTACGGCAGCCGGCATACCCGCTGAGACTTTTAGCTCGCGGGTCAGCTATATTGATCCAGTGATCAATGCCAATACCCGTGCCGCTTCCGTTCGTGCTGCGACTGCCAACCGCTCTGGAAAACTTCGTCCTGAGATGTTTGTCAATGCCCGTGTCCACACTACCTTAAATCGCGAGCAGAACACGCTGGCCATCCCCCGTACAGCCTTGCTTTGGTCTGGCAAGCGATCTATCGTTTATGTTAAGGTGCCCGATACGGAATACCCCAGCTATGAAATGCGTGAGATCACTATTGGCCCGCGCATGGGCGAAATGTGGCTGGTAGAGGCCGGCCTGGAAGCAGGAGAGGAAATCGTCACAAACGGTGTATTTGCCGTTGATGCTGCTGCGCAGCTTTCCGGCAACTACAGCATGTTGATGCGCCCTGAGGCAAAGACCATGGATGTCCCTCAGGCATTTCGGCAGCAGATCACCGCAGTTGCGGAGGCCTACTTCCTGGTAAAAAATGCACTGGTAAATGACGATGATCAGCGTGCAGTTGCAGCCTTAAATGAAGTGGAAACTGCGATATCCCAGGTGGAAATGAAAAATCTGAGAGGGAAAGCACATGACCAATGGATGGACTTGAAGGAGCAATTAACGGAAGCCATTGACATGATGAAGGAAGCCAATGATCTGGAAACCCTGCGCCGGCATTTTTCTATGCTTTCGGAACAGATGCTGGAACTAACCGAATCATTCGGCTTGGAAAAAGACAAGGTATACAAGGATTTCTGTCCCATGGCTTTTGACAACAAAGGAGCTTTCTGGCTGAGCGAATCTGAGGAAATCCGCAATCCCTATTTTGGGCATGCCATGCTGTCTTGTGGAGAGGTAAAGGAAGTCTATCGGAAAGGACAAAAAGTATTTGAAGAAGGTGAATCTGTCCAACAGGCCTCTGCAGGAGGACATAATCATTAAAGGAAAGAAATAAGCCCTGCACTACGGGAGTCAAACCGTCTCCCACAGTTTAAAAAACGGCTAATCCGGTTTATCCGTCAGAACATGATACTACGGATAATTGGTTTGGGCCTGATTCTTTACCATTTTAAACCAAACAATTATGAAAAGAACAATGATCTTAGTGAGCCTGGCTTTATTCAGCTGGGGAGCAACTGCGCAACACGACCATTCCGCGCATGAAACGAAAACAAACACAGAACATGACGAACCCTTGTTCAAAAACAAAGCATTGGGAACGGCCTATAGTCACTATCTCGCTTTGAAAGATGCACTGGTGGCTTCCAATCAACAAGAAGCCAGGAAAGGTGCGGGTGTACTCAGCAATGCACTTAACGATGTACAAAAGGCGGAAAATGCGCTGGCGGAAGCAAAAAAGGTAGCGCAAGCAACCACACTCGAGCGACAACGCAAGGCATTCACAGGCCTGAGCAATGAAATGGCCGTCTTGGTGAAAGGTGCTGAAATGAGTTCGGGGAGAACTTTACCTGGAATATTGCCCGATGGCCAATGGCAACACAGGAGGTTACTGGTTATCCAACGAAAAAGAAGTCCGCAATCCCTACTTTGGCGACAAAATGCTGAAATGCGGTACGGTGAAAGAGACGATCAATTGATTGTGTCTACTCCCAAAGGATCTTGTCTGGGAGTTTTATTTCAGTGCATACATAAATCCAGACTTTCCGAAGTCAGGCAGAGATGCAGTACCTATAATACGTTTGCGGGTTTGAAACATCATTGCTATTTGGGTTGATTTTTGGCTATTTTGGTTTCATTCCCTTTCAATACAGACAATCACAAAAATATTAAAATCATGGAAAAGCATCATCACGACAAACACGAACAACACCATGGGCATCATAGTGAACACGCTTCCGGGCCACAGGCAGGGAAGTCAAACCACGGTCATGGAGGGCATGGCCACCATAATCACCATGCCATGATGATAGAAGATTTCAAAAAGCGATTCTGGATTTCTCTGGCACTGACCCTTCCGGTTTTGGTACTTTCCCAAATGATCCAGCAGTGGCTGGGGTTTGAATGGACTTTCACCGGAGATCAATATGTCTTGTTTGCGCTTTCCTCGGTTATCTTTTTTTATGGAGGATGGCCATTTCTGAAGGGACTTTGGGATGAACTTAAGGATAAAAATCCCGGCATGATGACACTGATCGGAGTAGCGATCACTGTAGCTTATGTGTACAGCACGGCCGTTGTTTTTGGTCTGGATGGAATGGATTTTTACTGGGAACTTGCCACTTTGATCGTGGTCATGCTACTGGGACACTGGATAGAAATGAAATCGGTGATGGGAGCTTCACGGGCATTGGAGTTGCTCGTACAGATGATGCCTGCCGAAGCACACCTGGTCGAGGGGGATGATGTGCGGGAAGTAAGGGTAGACGAGTTGAAAAAAGACGACATCATCCTCATCAAGGCCAATGAAAAAATACCCGCAGATGGCCATGTGGTAGAGGGTGAAAGTTACCTCGATGAAAGCATGCTTACTGGTGAAAGCAAACCTGTAAAGAAGTCGAAAAACGACGAAGTAATCGGCGGTTCGGTAAATGGCAACCAATCCATTCGGGTAAAGGTAGTGAAAACAGGAAAAGAGAGTTACCTGAACAAAGTGATCGGGCTGGTAGAGGAAGCCCAGAAAGCCAAATCCAAAACCCAAAACCTGGCCAATGTTGCGGCGCGCTGGCTTACCTTCATTGCCATTGGCGCCGGTACAGCCACATTGATCGTATGGCTGAGCATGGGCAGGCCGTGGGATTTTGCGCTGGAACGCATGGTCACGGTCATGGTCATTTCTTGTCCCCATGCGCTGGGCCTGGCCATTCCACTCGTGGTAGCCATTTCCACCGCGGTATCAGCCGGAAACGGCCTGCTGATCAGAAATCGTACGGCTTTTGAAAATGCCCGCAAGATCACGGCTTTGGTGTTTGACAAAACCGGAACATTAACGGAAGGAAATTTTGGGGTTTCCCGAATAGAGAGCCTATCGGACGCGCTCTCAAAAGAGGAAATGCTGACAGGAGCGGCGTCACTGGAACAACAATCGGAGCATCCTATCGCACTAGGCATCGTAAAAGCAGCGAAAGAAAAGGAATTGAGTCTGAAAAAAACAGAAGACTTTGAGTCATTGACCGCCACGGGAATACAGGGAAAAGTAGACGGTAAAACATGGAAAGTCGTGAGCCCGGGATACCTGAAGGAAAACGACATCAGCATCCCTGAAAAGGCCGGGTCTGATGCCGCCGAAACCATTGTCTACGTACTGCAGGGAGATAAACTGGTTGGTTTTATTGCTTTATCTGACAAGATACGGGAAGAAAGCGCCAATGCGATTGATACCCTCAGAGAAAAAGGCATGAAGCTTTTCATGGCCACCGGCGATAATGAAAAAACCGCTAAAGCCGTAAGTGAAAAACTTGGACTGGACGGTTACTACAGCGAAGTCCGTCCCCATGAGAAGGTAGAGATCATCGAAAAACTGCAGCAGGAAGGGCATTTTGTAGCCATGACTGGTGATGGCGTAAACGACGCCCCTGCCCTGGCACAAGCCAACGTAGGAATCGCGGTGGGTTCCGGTACCGATATCGCGGCGGAGACAGCCGATATTGTCCTGGTGAATAGCAATCCGAAGGACATTGCGAACCTGGTCCTCTTTGGGAGGGCTACTTATAAGAAGATGATCCAGAATCTGGTATGGGCTACCGGCTACAACGCCGTTGCACTCCCCCTGGCCACGGGTTTTATTCCCGGCCTGGTAATCAGTCCCGCCATTGGTGCTGTATTTATGAGTTTGAGCACCATTATCGTAGCGATCAATGCGCAGCTACTGAAAGGGCAGATCAAACAGTAGGAAGCCGAATGATCTGGAAATTGATCAACGGCCATTTGCTCAGGCAGTCGGAGTTGAAGGTATTAATTAAATCCGTTGTGGGCAGGGTAACCGAAGGCAGCGTTGGGAGAAGCATTTTAAACGTTTCAAATGATGGGAAGCCCTCAATCTTCCCTTATTATGGCCAAAGAAGTTTCCCCGGACACGCCAATGAATGATATTCCAGCAAGATGAATCAAATCTACTTATCTCCCCGTTACCTCCCGGATCACACGCAGCCAGTTTAAACCAAGGATCTTTTTGATTCGCTTTTCGCTGTAGCCCACCCGTTGCATCGCCATGGTAATTTGGGGAAAATCGCTGATGTCTTTGATTTCGCGCGGCAGCTCAGGCCCCCCATCTAAATCGGAGCCTATCGCAATATGGTCCTCCCCCACTAAATTTACACCATAATCAATCACTTTAGCTAGCTGATCCACGTGCATCCAATACTCATCGGGAATCTCCCCGGTAAAATTCAGAGGAACCTCTGTCCGCAGTTCCTCGTCCACTTCTCCTATGGTATTCAATTCAGCGCTATGAACGGAGGCCGGCGTGGTCTCCTTGGTGTCTGTCTGCCATTCAAAGTATTTTGGGTTGTTAAACAGGCTGCCAAAGTGAATTCCGATAACTCCCCCTTTTTCCGCCAGAGCTTTTGCCGCTTCGTCGGTAATACAGCGCGGATGAGGTACGATGCCGTAAAAGCCTCCGTGACTGTAGATTACAGGGGCTTTACTTGCCTCTACGGATTGCAGGATAGCGTCGTTGGAAGCATGGGCAACATTAATGACCATGCCAAGTCGATTCATTTCGGCAATGATCTCCTTTCCAAGCCCGTTAATCCCCCCCCAACGACTCACATCGTTGCAGGTATCAATAAAGGCATTGGTGGTATTGTGGGCCGTGAGCTGCATGGACCGAAGGCCTAACCGATAAAGTGCCCGGAGCAGGTTGATATCACCGTCCAGGTCAAAAGGGCCTTCCAAATCCAGAAAAGCCGCAATTTTTCCTTTCTTACTGATGCGTTCTATATCAGAAGCGGTGAGGGCCAGCTCGATTACCGCGTTGTTTTTCTCAATCTGGTCCAGCGCCAGATTCACCACCCGAAAAGTGTTTTTGGTTTCGAACCTGCCGGGATAATAATGTTCAGGGGTATATACGGTAAAAAACATCGCATCCACTCCACCTTCCTTGGCCCTTGGGAGATCGACGGTTCCATCTTTATAGCGCTGACCGATATCGGTTCCCATCAGTAGCTCTCTGGTCATGACATGTGTATGTCCATCCATCACCAGTGCTTTTCGATGCAGTTCAGGCATCTGATCATCCTGTAGGAACAAAGAATGATTGTCTACTGCCACAGGGGCGGATAACAGGGATTCTAATGGAAAAACACTACCTGCTAATGGCAACATTGTTAAGCGCTTAATAAGGTCTCTGCGTTTAATTCGCATATTCTTTCATTTTAAATTCATTTATCGGAATTTGGGTCTCCTTTCTTCGTGCCTATTGGCTCTCCCACCAAAATAACCGCTTAATTCGTTAACTCTAATTATCGGTTCGCACCGGTGTACATGAGTCTCCCTCACATTCAAGACTGAAGCCTAAGAGTCAAAACCCCGGATATAAGGACGACTTGGCGGCCGTTCCCCTTTGTTAAACTGTGCTCCGCGAGTAGGGCGATAGGTCATGTTCATGTAGGGTGTCTCTATTGGTCGTCCGACGGCCGTGTAAACGCCGTTATCCCAGTTTGATTCCATATAATGGTTTGTAATCCCACTTGACAAGAGCAACCTCTCTGCATGAAAGGGTTCCGATTTGGTCACCATCATCTCTGTGATCCAGTGGGGTTGGGCGTTTGAAGCGTGGTACTGATCGAAAGGGCCGGCCCAGCCCAGCATAGAAATAATCGTCGGCTCATGCTGCCCTTCGATTTCTCCGGCGTAGGTCCAACCGACACCCCGACCCGATATTACAGCCGCATTTGTTCCATCATTATATTCCACCAAACATATATTTGCCTGCTCATTTTGCTGGAAATGTCCTGACGGTAGTTCAAATTTTTTGGCCACTGATTCAATAAGCTTGGTGGCCCAGGGATTGCGTTCTACCCAGTTCCAGGTTTCAGGCCCCCTGATGGATTGCACCGACCTGACTCCGGTCTCCCCACCCTTTCGACGCTCTACAAAGGCCTGAAGTACGTCAATACAATGGAAAATCCCACCTTCGTCCCCTGCTCCTCCAAGTACAATTGAATGCTTTATGGGTGTATCGTTGTCGAGTTCTTTCTCCGGTTTTCGGTAGTAGACGGGTATGGAGGAACCTCCGGTCAACGGAAAGTTGAGCTCACGGGATTTGTCAAACATCCATTTGGACTCATCCCAATTGTAAGAGAGGTGTTTGTCATTAAAGACGGGTACTGACCTTTTACTCTGCTCGAAAACCTGCATTACCTGGTTGTAGATTTGCCAGCGCGGCAAAAGCCAATGTCCCTTCAAATCCTTTGGATAGTCCCCGTGTTCTCCCACGATGACCACACCGTCCACCGCAAGTTCATTCCCTCCTAGCGTAACGGCCTCCCTTACTGTTTTAAAGACCGGAATGCCTTTCGCTTTTGCAACTTTCTGGCCCAGTACACTTTCCTCATGCTGATGCATGTATATAGCGGCAACATCCACTCTGGAAGGAGTATATGCACCCTGCCACCAATACCCGTCTATCAGCTTGGTAACAATCCAATCTGCATGCGATCGGGTAGCCCCCCAATAGCTGACCAAAACGGCGATAGGGGGGGTTTTTCTACTGTCTGCGCAACAGTCCCGGAGGTGATACCGGTCAAAGTCGCCAAACCTACCATTCCGGTTATTCCCAGCATCTCACGCCGGGTCAGGGCCCTGTTTGTTTGCGAAAAATTAGTTAATGCGGATAAATGTTCTGTGTTAGCAGTATTTTCGGATTGTTTTTTGGCCATAATTTTTAATTTGCGTTTGGTAAAATTAACCAGGCACCCTCACCAATCAATACAAATTTACGCATTTAATAAACAAGGTTATCCTTCCTATTAATTGTTTTACAGATTGTTAGTCCTTTATCAGTAAGGTTGGGAACCTTAGTTAATCCTGTGGAATTATAGGGTCATTTTCAGGAAAATTTTCCTATTAATCCAAATTTGAAGGTATGTCTCACCATCAACAGGTACGCCGGACAATGGCCCCCATCTTTGAAGGTAACACATTCCATACATTTTATTAAATTTGTTCCTAACTACATACCATTATCCCATGAAACCATCCATTTTACTGGCCATATTGTTTCTTATTCCTTTGGTGACCATTTCCCAAACCGGCAAGTACCACGATCCTTTTACCGAAGATTTTTCAGATTCGACTTCGGCGTATTTCAGGTATGGCTCTACCGGTAACAAAACGGATTTTAAATACAAGTTGGGAGTGAGTTCTCCTACCGAAAAAAATACCAAAATCCTTTCCTTCAAAATAGATCCCACAGATAGTGCCGGTGCCGGTCGCGGACCAGAAATTATCTCCAGAAAATTTACCCATTTTGGTACTTATTCGGCCAGACTTAAGGTCCCGGAAGTAAAAGATATCCAACCGAATGTTGGTGCAGTAGTAGGGTATTTTACTTATCATGTGGACAGCATTCCCGGCTTGAGTGAAATTGACTTTGAGTGGCTACTTGCAGACCCGAGTATTATCTACGTGGGCACCTGGACGGGTCATAATGGAGAACTCAAAAGAGTTGGAAGAATCATCAATATGGCTGAAGGGCTCATCTATAGCACAGTTTACCGGGAGGATCACAATGAGATCCGTGAAGCACTTACCGGAATGCAAAATCAGCCCGGGCAGATTCCCGCCCTGGAAGGCTTCGATGCCTCCAAACAGTTTTATACGTATGGATTCGACTGGTATCCGGACCGCATACGCTGGTGGATGCTGCATCCGGTAAGCGGAGAAAAAATAACACTCTGGGATTATCAGGGCACTGAAAGGGGAATACCCCAACACCGAAGTCGATATAGAATGAATTTCTGGCATACCGACAACTGGTCGGTGCATACCAATCCGCTTTCTACCGAAAAACCGCTGCACCCCTATGAACTGGAGGTGGATTGGATGTCGTATGAGCCTTTTGAAGATACTTCTAAACAGTAGATGATGAAATACTTATTCTTATTGGTCCTTACGCTTTTATTATTCCTACCCGGAATAGCACAGCAAAGCAACAAAGTCATGGGGCTTTTCCCCGAGGGCACTATCCTGCATGGCGACCTGCCTTATCAAAACGATACATTAAAAAAGCACTTGCTGGATATTTACCTGCCTGCCGGGACTCAGGAGAAAGTTCCCCTGGTCATTTTCATTCATGGAGGCGGCTGGCTAAGCAATGATAAATATGCAGACATGGGCTATATGAAAAACACGGTCGCTGAAATTGTCAGTAGCGGCTATGCATTGGCCTCCATCGATTACCGTTACAGTACCCAGGCAGTTTTTCCGGCGCAATTACAGGACTGCAATGCCGCCATTTCGTTCTTATACGATCATGCCGCGCAATATGGCTTTGACAGGGACCGGTTTGCTTTGATGGGCTTTTCAGCGGGAGGCCACCTCGCAGCGATGGTGGGGCTTTCCAAAAACAATTCCGTGCATAATTTTTCTATTCCTGGTTCCAGTAGGGATTTCGAATTGCGTGCAGTTATTGATTTTTACGGACCCAGCGACCTCACCCTCTTCCCGGGCGCTGCTGACGCCAGGTCACCAGAAGGATTACTGATAGGTGCTGCCCCTCTGGATCGGCCGGACCTGGCAAAAATAGCCAGCCCGGTCACTTATGTAGATGAAGGGGATCCGCCATTTCTGATCATCCACGGGGAGGCTGATGAGCTGGTATCTGCTGCACATTCGCGATTGCTTCATTCATGGTTGAAAATTAAAGGCGTTCCCACTGAGCTGATCATTGTGGAGGATGCCCCCCATTTCGGACCCATGTTCGATGTCGATGAAATCCGGACTAAAGTAATGGAGTTTTTAGCCAGAGAGTTGGATTGAAACCGACCCGATAGGATTCTGCGACGCTGATCTGAATACCAGGCGAAATTTAGTTCCCGATAGCGATACAGGCCTTCCAGGTTATATCGAGGTGCAACAGCCCATGTATAAACCTGAACGTTGGCTAAAAACAGAGTCAATACATCAAACTTCTATTTAAACTTTATGACTTAAAGTCAGAATTGTTAACTATAATTCATATAACTGATAATCAGTCTCTAAATTGGAGTCAACGGTAGTTTTGATTCAGGCGAGAAAACTTCAATATTCTGTGCACTTTTGTTTTTTCCAAACCATGAAGGTCCGGCTCCCAGGGCCCGGAAGAAAAAACCACCTCAATGGACTTGATGGAACATTGAATAAAAGCAAGGGAGATCGAGGAAAAATAGTTGGCCGGTTTCCTTCAAAATCATCTCCTGCAACATTGCGGATTTCTGATAGGATATCGGTAAACAAACGTACATGGAAAAAACCGTCGAGGTACCAAAGACCTCAACCGTTATAGACATTGACCTTTGGGGTTTTCCCAACCCCGAAGGTCTTTTCGCTGACGTACACGGAAAAAACCGTCGAGGTAGCAAAGACCTCAACAGTTATAGCTACAGTTATTTATCTTCCCTCACGCCAGCATAGGTTTGCCGGATGATCTTGCCATTGCGAATAATAAAAGTGTCCGTAGCGTAGGTAAGATTGAATGCTGGTGTATCGGCCTCCCAAAGGATGTATCCAACATCCTGAACCGCCAGACTTTCCGTCAGCGTCAGTGTGGCTTCCCCTGCTGGAAAGGCTTTGAACGCATTGACAAAGTTCTCCCTGATCTCCTGTAGTCCCCTGTACGTACCGTTTGGGGTAATCAGAATGGACTCTTCTGTATAATCTTCCATGACCCCTTCCAGATCGTTTTCTACAAAGGTCTTCCAGTGGTGGTCCAAAACCTCCTGGGTGCTGCTTTCATCGATTTCTCCACCAGGCGAAGACGGCGTGCATGCAATTGCCAGCAGGCCAACAAATAAAACTAGGGTAAAATACTTTTTCATGGTACAAGGTTTTTAATCCGAATATAGGAATTTTCCCTAAGGGAAATAGGGATAGGCACAATTATTCCTTATTCCAATAAATACTTCTTATGAAAATTAAGCTTTAACAAATAAAAATTGCGTAAATGACTTTTTATTGCCAAACACAGTTATTGGGTAGACGCAATTTGTGCTTTTGTAAGTTTTGGCATACTGCTCTGGCTGCCTTGTGAAGTTTGTTGCTATTTCAGGGATGTACCTTCCAGTGCTTGTCTGCAAAATTAAAATATTGGTGCATGTCATAAGGCAGCATGCCATGTCCCCCACTCCTTACATGGTACCCGATATCTCCCATCACTGGTTGGTCTACATCCGGTTGCTCATTTACCGGCATGCCGGTTTTGCCAAATAATTGATATACGGGATTGGAATATAGCCCACTAAGGAACTCTCCCTTCGGATCTGCCCATCGGTCATCCACCCCACTGGCAATATATACGGGACGTGGCGCCATCAGCGCTATCAGTTGGTGCTGATCTACGGGTAAAGCATCCTCATTTTCGTTGTAGTGATCAAATTTTCCGGCAAACCAATGCGGAAAGACCCGGTTGATCCTCCCTACCGTCTCTCCATACCTCCGCCTGGATAATGCTGCACCACCGCATCCGGAGTTGTTTGAGATCACCATGGCAAAGCGCGTGTCAATCGCTCCAGCCCAAAGGGCTGCTTTCCCCAGACGGCTATGGCCCAATACGGCCACCTTTTCCCCATCTACCTCCCTAAGGGTCTCCAGGTAGTCCATCACCCTGGACAATCCCCAGGCCCAGGCAGCCACGGCTCCCCACGAATTTTCGTTTCGTTCTTCCTGGTAAAGTGCATGTACTCCGTTTTCAAAACCATCGTCAAAATCAGGGTCCAATTCTCCATAGTACAGGGTTGCTATTCCATAACCCCTGTTGATGGCTTCTTCTACTGCCCAATTCTCCCGTCTCTTTCCCCTTCCTTTTTCTGAAGCCCTGTTATCAGAGGAGCCATAGGTTTCATTGTTTCTGATCCAGGCATCGGTAACCCTGATGGCCTGGTGTTCGGACAAAGTATGGTTACCATAAAAGTTAAGTCCTAAAAATACTGGTGACCGAGAACTCGATTTGGGAAGGTATATTAACACATAAATATCCACTTGTTTTCCCTGCCGGATCAGAGAAAGCTTCACTTCTTTTCTGATGGCCTTTCCCCCAACAGCATTTTGCTTCTCGGAAATAATTTCTGTCTTCATTTCACCATCCCAAGCCGGACTAATGCCATATACTTCTGTTTCGAAATACCTTAAAGTTTCGACACGCTTTTTTTCCCAGTCCGCCAGACTGTTTACCTTTTCCCCGTTTTCAAAGGCCAAAGGATCAGGCAACTGATAATCAGGAACTTTTGATTCATCGTAATTGGGTATGAATTCCTGTGCAAAAAGAAGGGAGGGGAAAATTAATAGTAAAAGGCAAATGGATCTCATGTCATTTGGGTTTATTTTTCCCAATTTACAACCAATCCCTCAAAAACTGCAAGATATCCTTTCTCATCTCAGCTGTTTCTTCATGGGCAACTGGATAAATATTTAATTGCCAGGCATCAGGAGCACCATCTTTTTCATAGACCTTCTGTAGATTTTTATCGATAATTTTAAGTCCCTCCATGTGTGTAAGCGGATCGAACTCCCCTGCCAGACCCAAATGTGGCCTTGGGGAAATCAAGGCATTGATGGATGAAGTGGTAAAATGATTCAATAGGTCGGGAACATAATAATAAATGCCATGCAACCAGAGATCTCCCTGCTCCATCAGGGTGTGAAAATCTGTCAGGCAGTTTAGGTCCACACAGACCTTGATTCGCTCATCCAAAGCAGCCAGCCACCAGGCCATGGTGCTACCCATAGACATGCCCATGGTGGCGATTCGGTCCTGATCAATATCATCCCTGGATACCAGGTAGTCCAGGGCCCGCAAGTTGTCATAGACCATCATCCCAAAAAGAACCTGTCCCTGCCAAATCATCTCTTTAAAAATATCCAATTCAGCCCTTCCCGACCTTTCACCAAAACCCCAGGAATCAATGCACAATCCGGCATAACCTTCTTTGGCCAGGGCAAAGGCATAGGGAGGTGATTGCATTTCTTTTCTTCCCTTCACAAATTCATTTTTTCCTACCTCATACTGTCCAAAGTGAGAATGGTTGAAAAGGACCACAGGCAGTTGGTCGCTTGCATTTTTGGGTTTGGAAAAATAAGCGGGAACCAACTCCTGCCCATTGATATCCAGCATTAATTGCTCTATGATGACTCCGTCTTTTTCTTCCGTGGAAATCAGTTCTGCGGTAATTGGACGCTCCCTGTCCGGTAACCTACCCAACAGTTGGTATAATTTTTTCCTTTGCACCTCTTTATTTTCAGTCTTTTTCATGGGACTCTGGGTTTGGGGAAATACTTCGGGCAAAGGAGCAAAGAAAATCAGTATAGCGAAAAGGTATAATGTTACATTTTCCATTTGGTACCATTTTAATGGAACAACAGGTGAAAATTACATACAAATTATTTCCAAAAATATACTTCTCACCTGTGATTTCCTCGCTCACTGCGATTTTTTGTAAAAGGATTTATTACACACCCAGCTTTCCTCCATAAAATTGACGGACACCCTATTGCAATGATTCGATAAATTGATTTCTGGAAAAGGCCAAGAAATTTTTATTTTTACTTATTAATCGTAATATTGCAATGTATTAATAATTGAAAAGAAGGTTTATAATGGGCGTAACCAAAAGCGATTTGTTCAGTGCCACCCAAAACGAGCTGGCGGCAGTAGCCAAAGTATTGGCACATCCGGCAAGGGTTGCGATCCTTCAATACCTGCTGAAGTCCAATACCTGCATCAACGGACATTTGGTGGATGAACTGGGCCTTGCCCAGGCCACCATAAGCCAACACTTGAAAGAGCTTAAAAACAGTGGTATCATACAGGGCACCATAGAAGGAGTCTCGGTGAGTTACTGCATCAATCCGGTAAGATGGGAAGAAATCAAAGGTATTTTCAATACGCTTTTCGAAAGTTACCCTACCCCTAATCCCAATTGTGGTCCAATTTGTTAAATCAGAAAAAAATGAGCACATCAGAAGGATTAAAGAAATTGATTCAGAAAAAATATAGTGAAATCGCCCATCAGGAAAGTGGTTCTTGCTGTTCCGGTGCTGCCGGGACAGAAGAGGTTTATCACCTGATGACCGATGATTATGCCAAAGTAGAAGGGTATCATGCAGCCGCAGATCTGGGCCTGGGTTGCGGATTACCCACTCAATTCGCCAAAATTCAAAAAGGAGACACCGTTATAGACCTGGGTTCAGGTGCGGGTAATGACTGCTTTGTGGCCCGGCATGAAACTGGAGCCCAAGGAAAGGTGATTGGCATTGATTTTACAGCCCCTATGATCCGGAAAGCCCGTATCAATGCAGAAAAACTGGGGTATAATAATGTGGAATTTCGGCAAGGAGATATCGAGGACATGCCTGTTTCAGATAATGTAGCAGATGTAATCGTCAGTAACTGTGTGCTCAATTTAGTACCGGACAAGCAAAAAGTAATCGGAGAAATTTACCGTACCCTTAAGCCTGGAGGACATTTCAGTATTTCCGACATTGTGTTGGTGGGAGATTTACCCGAAGCTTTAAAGACCGATGCTGAAATGTATGCCGGATGCGTGTCAGGTGCCATTCTAAAAAATAACTATATCGCTTACATTCAGGAGGCTGGGTTTATAGATATTGCCATCCAAAAGGAAAAACCAATTACTCTGCCTGATAGCATATTGGACCGGTACATGGATGCGGATCAAAAAGCCGATTTCAAATCCGGGGAAACCGGCATATTCAGTATCACCGTGTTTGCCAAAAAACCTGGCATCAAACTCCTGAAAACCCTTGCAAATGCAATCGGGGACCAAACCAGCACTTGTGTTCCCGGCAATTCATCAGGATGTTGCTAAACCATGATCAACCACCAACTATACATCTTACATCCATGTCAGTAGCCGGCAATGAATTATTTCCTGAAATAGAAACCATCATAAAAAATTTGGATTTTCATTCTATTTCAGCCGACAGAAAGAAGCTATTACAATCCCTAGTTGATTATATTCAGGATAAAGTAATGCATAATAAGGCATTAAGAATCAACTTTATATGCACACATAACTCACGCCGTAGTCACTTGTCTCAGGTATGGGCACAAACACTGGCAACCAAATATGGCATACCGAATGTGAATTGTTACTCGGGGGGTACGGAAGCCACAGCCCTCTTTCCCATGGCTGCTAAAACCCTGAAAAATCAGGGTTTTGAAATCAGTACCCTTTCAGAAGGCAATAACCCGGTGTACAGCATCAAGTATGGTGAAAATACCCCTCCGGTCATAGGTTTCTCCAAAACCTATGACGATACTTTTAATCCAAAATCGGACTTTGCGGCTATCATGAGTTGTTCGCAGGCAGATGCAGGTTGTCCCTTTATTGCCGGAGCAGAAAAGCGCATCCCCATTACCTATGATGATCCAAAGGCATTTGACGATACGCCACATCAAGCTGAAAAGTACCTGGAGAGAAGTCTACAGATCGCTACTGAATTGAGTTTTGTATTTTCTAAAATAAAGCTGGAATGAGCACCAAAACGGAAAAAAAAGAAATTGCTTTTTTTGAAAGGTACCTGAGCCTTTGGGTGGCCCTGTGTATACTGGGAGGCATAGGTATTGGCTTTGTTGCTGGTGATGCCATGGCCTTTCTCAGTTCCCTGGAGATCTATCAGGTAAATATACCCATTGCCATTCTGATCTGGCTGATGATCTACCCCATGATGCTTCAGGTTGATTTTTCCAGTTTGAAGAAAATCGGAAAAAAACCCAAAGGCATTGTGCTCACCCTGGTGATCAACTGGCTGATCAAGCCTTTTACCATGACTTTTTTCGCCTGGCTGTTCTTTTCCAATATTTATAGTGCCTTTATTTCGCCTGAATTGGCAGGAGAATACATTGCCGGGGCCATTTTACTGGGAGCCGCTCCCTGTACCGCCATGGTCTTTGTCTGGTCTTATCTCAGCGATGGAGACCCCAATTATACGCTGATGCAGGTATCTGTCAATGACCTGATCATATTGGTGGCTTTCGTCCCCATTGTAGGCTTTCTCTTAGGGATTACTGACGTGTATATTCCCTACGAAACCCTGATCATCAGTATAGTTATTTATGTGGTAGTTCCTCTGCTAGCCGGGTATTTGACCAGCCGGACTTTGATCAGGGCAAAAGGTGAAAGCTGGTTTACAGAAAGGTTTTTGCCAAAATTCAAACCTGTTAGTATCCTTGCCCTGCTATTGACCCTGGTTTTACTGTTTGCCTTTCAAGGTGGAAATATCCTGGATAACCCCTGGATCATTTTCTTCATTGCCATTCCATTGGTGATCCAAACCTACTTTATTTTCTTTATTGCCTGGTATTCTGGAAAAAAGATAAAGCTGAGCCATGCCGTTTGTGCGCCGGCTGCCATGATAGGAGCCAGTAATTTTTTCGAATTATCGGTGGCTGTAGCCATTGCACTATTTGGCCTGGAAAGCCCCGCAGCCCTTGTTTGTGTGGTGGGAGTACTCGTAGAAGTTCCGGTGATGCTTTCCCTGGTAGCCTTTGCCAACAGGCAGAAATATTAGTTATAACCTGATTAAAAAAATTCAACTGGATAAGAAGAAGAAAAACCTGCAAGGTTTTACCTACCCAGGGTTTGTAGCTCGTTGAAAATCAACAAAGACCTTTCAGGTTTGCGTATTTTATGGGAAAATCCCTAAAACCGGAGTGAACATGCTTTCTTAATGTAAGCCCCTGCCCTATTTTTTTCTCTAGAACTTTGAAATTTTTTCAGGTCCTCCCCCAAATGTATATTTTGGGAAAGATGAAGTTCTGCTTTTTACCGCAATAATCATAAATGAAATTCAAATACCCATAGAAATTTTCAATTATTATTAATTTGGATTTAATCTAAATAGATTAATATTTGCATATCTATTTATATTCAATCTTAATAAATGAAACGCTATTACCTCATTCTCTTCTCACTCCTCGCCATGGCCTGTTCTACCGCATCTACGGAAAAGGAGACAAAGAACCAAACGATAATCACTGCCGGGGGAACCATTACGGAAATCGTTTATGAACTGGGTTTTGGAGCATCCATTATCGCCACAGACATCACTTCCACCTACCCTTCGGCTATGCAGGAATTGCCCTCCATAGGCTATCGAAACCAGATCAAAGCAGAAGGCATTCTGGCCCTGGGACCGGACATCCTTTTAATGGAATCTGGCTACCTTACAGCTGATGTGGTGGCACAATTGGAAGCTGCTGAATTGGAAATTCATGAATTTGAAAAACCCAAAGATCTCACCGGTACCTATAAGCTAATTGAAGCATTGGCTGAATTTTTGGAAGTACCGGAAAAAGGGAAAGCAATGGCCCCAAAATTAGACCGGGATATCCAGGAATTGGAAACTTACACCTCCAAACTAAAAAAGCAGCCAAAAATGGCTTTTGTCATGGCCCGGGGGCAGGAAAACGTTTTTGTAGCGGGTGAGGATACTTTTGCGGAATCTCTCCTTCAAATGGCAGCCATAACATCCGTTGGAAAAGGCTTCAAGGATTTTATCCCCCTGACCCCAGAAGCCCTGGTCTCCATGGATCCTGAATACCTGCTCTTTTTTGAATCAAGCCTCCAATCCCTGGGAGGCAAAGCAGGGGTAAGAAACATACGGGGCATAGAACAAACCAGAGCCGTTCAGCAGGATGGCATCCTGGCTTTTGATGGCCTCTATCTTTCAGGTTTCGGCCCCAGAGTAGGAAAGGCAGCCCTCGAGTTGGCCAAAAGTGTAAACCGCGAGGAACCATGATCCAAAACCTGTTCTATTCGAAAATGCAACACCAAAACCTGGTACTATCCATTTTGGGTTTGGGGATGGTGATGCTTGCTGTTTTTTCCCTATCTGTCGGGGCATTTTCGATTCCTTTCTCCAACGCCATTTCCATTCTATTGCAGCAGCTGGGAATAGTGTCGGGAAGTTTTACTGTTCAGGAAACCAATGTATTATTACAAATACGATTTCCCAGGGTTTTGCTGGCTATGTTGGTGGGGGGAGGACTTGGTATATCCGGAGCGGCCCTGCAAGGCCTTTTCAGAAATCCCCTGGTAGAACCCGGACTGATCGGGGTGAGCAGCGGAGGTGCCTTATTTGCTGTGATTTTTATTGTTTTTGGGGCCTCCTTTCCCTGGTTTACCGGTCTTTTTGGTAGCTTCAGTCTTCCATTATTTGCATTTGTTGGTGGCTTGATCAACGTCCTGTTGGTTTACAAAATGGCCAATTATGGAGGCAAAACAGATATTTCCCTGTTGATCCTTGCCGGGGTTGCCCTGACTGCCCTTTCAAGTGCCTTGATAGGTCTGGCCATATTCTATGCAGATGAAGCGGCCATAAGGAATTTTAGCTTCTGGAGCCTGGGAGATGTGGGAGGTGCCAATTGGAGTAAGGTTAAAATTGCATTTTTACTGATTTTAGCTCCGGCTTGTTGGATCATGCTTCAATACCGCAATCTCAATGCACTGGCGCTTGGGGAAAATGAGGCTTTCCACATGGGGGTGAATGTGCAAAAGGTAAAATACATTGTACTTTTTATGAGTGCTCTGGTGGTTGGCGTGGGCGTATCCATGACCGGTACCATTGGATTTGTGGGATTGACCGTCCCCCATCTAATCCGGCTTTCATTTGGTGCTGATCACCGGTTGGTTTTATCAGGCGCCTTTCTATTAGGTGCCTGCCTGCTTACCGGAGCCGACCTGTTGGCCAGAGCTTTGGTCATGCCGGCAGAAATGCCCATCGGAATCATTACGGCCATTATCGGATCGCCTTTTTTTATCTGGCTGATCATTAACGTGAAAAAAATAAGAACCTGATATGCTGGAAGCGAAAAACATTCATTTCTGTATCAATAATAAACCTATTGTAGACCAGGTCAGCATAAATCTGAAGCCTGGTGAGATAACCGTATTGCTCGGGCCCAATGGCGCAGGAAAGTCCACCCTCTTCCGCTTGCTGTCAGGAGAAATAAAATGTAAACTGGGAAGTGTCAGGTACAATGGCCGTTCAATAAACACACTGGCTGCGAGAGAACTTGCCCTATTGAGCAGCGGGTGTTTTTGGGCAAGTGGAAATACGGATTTGCCGTTACCACTGAAACCGCACGTGGCACCATGAGAAGCTTTCAGTTTTTTGATCAGGCGGGGGATGCAATTCTAAAAATCTACCTGCAGGAAAAGAGCAACCAGGATGCGTATGACAACATGGTAGACAGCTATCGGCAAAAGAAGAAAAGTGATCCAATACAGGTTCTTCCTTTTGAGCCTCAAACCTATGCCAGTGCGGTAGACAGGGAGGCTTTTGCAAAGGATTGGGAAAATATGAAAGACACCCATGATTTTTTTGGCATGCTCCGGAAATACAATGTGCACCGCCTGGATGCCATCAAATGGATAGGAGAAAAATGGGCCTACCCTGTAGACAGGTTATCCAGCCGAAAAATCCTCGAGGTAGCATCGGATGAAAAGATGCCAATCATGATTTTCGCCGGCAATAAGGGGAACATACAAATTCATCAGGGAAAAGTGCGTACCATCCGCCAATTGGGGGATTGGCTCAACGTAATGGATCCTGATTTTAACATGCATATGGATGAAACTTGTATTGCTGAGGCATGGGTGGTTCACAAAAACACCGATGATGGGCTGGTTTCCTCTTTGGAATTGTTCGGCAAGGATGGCGAAATGATTGCCCAGTTATTTGGACTGAGAAAGCCAGGACTTCCTCAAAATGAACGCTGGAAAAATCTGATAGACAGTTTATAAAAAATTTCCCGGTGGAGCCAGCACCGGGAAAAATTTTAGCCTTATGTATAGAATTAATCTTAATAAATATAAAATATTTGTCGGGCTATTCGGGTTGCTCATTATCCCCAACCTGGCTTTTCCCTCCGACCCAATCTTTATTCAGGATGCTGAGGGCAATCCCATCCCCCATGCCCTCGTGAAAATTGGAACTGAACAGGTGCTTACGGTCGGTAATGATGGCTCATTTGAGCTTCCTGATAACCTGCAACAGGACCAGCTGATCGAAATAATTGCCATGGGTTATGATACAAGGATATTCCAGGCCAGAGAACTCAGGCAGGTAAACAAGTTCAATTTGAAGGAAAAGATCGGGCAGATGGGGGAAGTGGTGGTAGCTGCCACCCGAACCGATCGCAGTGTAGAAGATTTGCCCATGCCGGTCACCATCATTACCCGAAAGAAAATCGCGGAAACAGGGGGCATGCGGCTTTCGGAGATACTCCGCGAACAAACAGGCCTGCAGGTAGTGGGAGATCATGGAACAGGTTTGCAAATGCAGGGACTTTCATCGGATTATATATTGATACTTCTGGATGGAGAACCCCTGATAGGCCGAACGGCTGGAACTTTTGACCTGGATAGGATTGCAGTTTCCAATATCGAACGGATCGAAGTCCTTCGGGGTCCCTCCAGTGCGATTTATGGAAGCGAAACCATGGCAGGAGCTATTAATATCATTACCAAAAAAAGTAAGGAAAGGTTTGCTGCCAGCCTGGAATCCAGGTACCGCTCGTTTAACACCCTTGACCTCAGTGGAGATATCGGCATGAACCAGAATGACTGGAACATTTATGCCTATTTCAACCGCTTTTCCACCGATGGATTTGATATAACTCCCGAGGTACCCGGAAAAACCCAAAGTCCATATGAAGCCAGTACTGCTCAATTTAAAATCGGTAAGAAAACCAAAAAGTGGGATTTTAAGCTTTATTCCCGGTTTTATAACGAGAATTCGGAAAATAGCATGCCGGTGGCTGGAGAAGGAAATCCAAGATTGGCTGACCTATAAGGGAAGAGTCTGGACCTGAACCTGAATCCTACCATTAGCTTTCGTCCCAACGATCAATGGCAGATGACGGTAAGGAGCATGAGTTCCCTGTTCCAGACCCATACCCTGACAATATTTCAAGAGGATGGATCAATTCTGGATGAGCAGGATTTCAAGCAGCATTACCACAGGACAGAATTCCAGACGGACCATCAATTGGATTCCAAACAACTCATCACCATTGGGCTAGGTCACCTGATGGAAACCGTGGAAGCCACCAGGTATGATGACAACAATCGATTTGATGCCGGATATGTCTTTTTTCAGCACCAATGGGATCCTTCAGAAAAGTGGAATCTGGTTACCGGAGTAAGGGCAGATTTGCACAGCCAATATGGTGAAAGAATCAGCCCCAAGATTTCAGGGATGTACAAGGTCAGTGAACGATTTAGCTGGCAACTTTCACTTGGTGCCGGTTTCAAAGCCCCGGATTTCAGGCAATTGTTGTTGAATTTCAACAATGCTTCTGCAGGCTATTATGTATTCGGTGCCAATCTGGTACAGGCAGGCATAGCAAGATTGCAATCCCAGGGATTGGTACAAGAAATGCTGCTCGACCCCAGTCGGTTTGGCCAGCTGGAAGCTGAAAATTCCAGGGCCATCAACACGGGTTTTAGGTGGAAAATATTCCGGGAGCTATTGTTTCAGTCTAATTTTTTCCATAATGACATCTCCAATCTGATTGAAACCGCTCCGGTAGCTCGCCTGAATTCCGGACAAAATGCCTTCTCCTATTTCAACATTGCCAGGGTCATCAGCAGAGGGGCCGAATTGGACTGGACCTTTCGGGTATCGGACAACCTGCAATTTTCCCTGGGCTACATGTACCTGGATACAAAGGATCTTGACGTATTGGAAAAAATCGATGCAGGAGAACTTTTCCGTCGGGATACCCAAAACCGCAGCCGACGGGTTCAAAGGAGCGATTACGGTGGTTTATTTAACAGGAGCCGGCATAGTGGCAATGTGAAAATCAATTACCAGGAGTCCGGTACTGGTGTAAATATGGTGCTTAGAGGCATCTACAAGGGTAAATTCGGATTTGGCGATGTGAATGGAAACCTGATACTTGACGACCCTTCCGAATATGCTCCCGGGCTTATCAGTTGGAACCTGAGTCTCAACAAAGACCTGAAAAACGGGATCATGGTCGAGGCGGGTGGATTTAACCTATTCAACCAGACCACCATTCATGCGCCCGACAATCCTGGCACCATCCTGTTTGCAGGCTTGAAATTACCTATTCATCAATTAATTAATCAAAATAAATAATTATTAAAATGATCAAATGGAATCAAATTTTGGCAGGTATTCTTTTGCTTGCAGTTAACGCAGGATGCGAAAGTAGCGAAGTAGAAAAACCGGAAATTGACGCTCAGGCAAAAACCGTGGAAAATCTTTATGCGCCCAATGATGTGATTGACAGGAGTACCGGAGAAATTACGGAGGAGCGACCTTTCCGCTATTTCAGCCTGGAAAATAACCAGGAAACAGACAATCGGGAAGGGAATTGGGACATTGCTTTTAAAGGAACCACTCTTATCGTCAATAGCGGGACAAGCGGTTCGGGTTCCGCACAAGGCACTGTGGTGACTGCAGCCTTTGATGAATTGAATGAGGTTCCTTCCTCAGTGGAATTCCATAGCGACGGCGCAGATGGCATGGCCATCCCAACAGGTTCCGGAAACGGTTGGTACAATTACAACCCGAGCAACCATGTCGTCAGTCCGATCCCGGGCCGGGTAATACTTATCAGGACCAATGCAGGCAATTATGCCAAAGTGGAAATCCTGTCCTATTACCAGGACAATCCTCCCCTTGCAGAAGTAGATCCTATGAGCACTCCAAGTCCCTATTACACATTTAGGTTTTTGGTTCAGCCAGATGGATCAATGAATTTCTGAAATAATAAAATCACCTCAAATCTATACCATGATAGATTTGAGGTATTCTTTTAAATTTAGTTATATTGGCAATCCAATCAATGTCATATACAGTTCTTTAGAAAAAAAAATGCCCATGTTTGACCAATCGGCTGCTCAATATCCAAGTATGAGGTATAGGATTCCTCAAGCAACTTTTTTAATGTTCCTGATTCTACTTTGTTATGGATGTGCCTTTTTTAATCCCTCTTTGGCCCAGGAGAGCAGCAACAGAATTATCGAAGATGGAGGCACCGGACAATACAGTGCTATCATGGAAAAGGACCCTACCCTTCCCACCCACACCATATTCAGACCTGAGGACCTGAGCCGGTTTGGGGATAGGGAGAAGTTGCCCATCATCACCTGGGGCAACGGTGCCTGTGCCAACTCACCCTGGGAACATGTGAATTTTTTGAGTGAAGTGGCATCCCATGGTTTTTTTGTAATAGCACTTGGACAGATGCCGGAAGAAGGTGAAAAGGGTTCCGGAAAGTCACAATCCGCTCAAATGTTAGCTGCCATCGATTGGGCCATCGCCGGCAATGAAAACAAAAATAGTCCATTCTTTGGGAAATTGGATACTTCTAAAATTGCAGTGAGCGGCATGTCCTGTGGGGGATTACAAGCACTGGAAGTCGCACCCGATCCACGGGTCACTACCCTCGTGGTATGCAACAGTGGTATTCTGCCAAATCCGGGTGCCGGGATGCCTGGCATGCCCAACATCAGCAAAGCACAGCTCAAAAAGCTACACACTCCTACCCTGTACCTGCTGGGTGGAGAAAAAGACATTGCTTATAACAATGGCATGGATGATTTCAACCGGCTGGACCATGTTCCTGTATTTGTTGGCAATATGGATGTAGGTCATGGAGGCACCTATGCCCAACCACACGGAGGTGAATTTGCCCGGGTTGCATTGGCCTGGTTCAACTGGCAATTGAAAGGAGACCAGACATCCGGAGAGATGTTCGGTGGCGAGCCTGCTGGACTTTCGCGTTCAGATAAATGGACGGTACAAAAGAAAAATATTCCTTGAAAATCAATCCAGAGGCTATATAAACCCAACCAATACATGAAGTCCCTAAATTCAGGTTACTTCTATGATTTACTTTTTTAAGTAGTGTATTCTCATTTGAAAAACCTTAAAAAGGGATTCTTATCCGCTAATGCAAATACATCTTCTTCCTATCCAAGGTGTTGAATGATTTTCAGTTTTTTGACAGAGACTAACCAGCCATGGGAGGACATCCCGGTATTGCCCAGATCCTCTACCAATCCGTCGATTTCCTGATGTTCTGCGACACTGTGCCTGGCATGGTCCTGTTTTCTGTCGTACTTCAGTATTAATAACTTTATTCGGCATCTGCATGAACTTGCAACTCCTTCCTGAGCCGGTCAAAAAGTTCTTTACGGCCTTCTGAATCCCCATTCATTTTGATCAGCAGATAGCAAAGGATTCATCGTTTTTGATGGTCCTGTTTGATTTCCGTAAATAAATCCTTTGTCGGTTATCGGTTAAATTAAAAATTCATTTTCCGTTCACTCGCCTTAATTATCATAAAGACCCCGAATCCCAGCAATCCGAGGGCGATAATCCCCATAACAAGTGTTCCAAATTCATTCTGGATAAATTGAAAAGCATCCTTCGTTCCTCCAGCCTTCGATGCGTCGAAGGTAACCGCAGCTCTTACCGTAAGGTAAGCGATTAAGCCAGCCACCAAGCCCCTGGATGTATATCCTACATGCCCGGAATAGATCATGAGCTGCTGTGCTTTCTGATCCATACCAGCCTGTTCCACTTCTTCTTTAAATTTCCCGGAATAGGCATTGAAAATTTGATAGACAGCTTTTCCAAAGAAAACAAGAGCGACTGCAGCCAGCAGCCAGCGACCGTATTCCTGGTCTAACAACTTCTGTATCATGGATTGTTTTCCGCCACTGTCACTGCCACTACCGATCAAAACCTGAACAGCAGTATAAATGATAAAGAGGTAAAAAATGCCACTTGAAAAAAACCCAATTCTGCGGGCAATACCTTTCGAATCCGAGCCTTCATCATCCGGATCGTTAAAGGTTTGATACATTCGCCAAAAAACATATCCGGCCAGGCCAAACACTACGAGCCAGAGCATTACCTGGCCAAAGGGTTGAGCAACTAAAAATTTCAAGGCGCCGTCACTACCGGTTGTTTTACCGCCGCTACCGAAGGCGGCCCAGGCCGTCAGACCACCAGTTAGCACATAGACTACTCCTTTTGTAGCTATCCCAAAGCGGGCAAACTTTTTTTTCTTCTCTTCACCTGGGTTTTGGTTTTGGGTTTCCATGGCTTGGTTTTTCGACTGTACTGTACCAATTTTTATGCCAAAGGAAATTATCCCTAAGTATGCATTGGGAATTGTATTCCAGACTGAAATTACCATGCCGTGAGTGGTAGCCCCACCTGTTACAGTAAACGCTGGGCCCTCTACTGTCGGAATTATATACCAGCGTATTACCCGAGGTCTCATCCAAACCTATTCCTGATTTTCCCAAATATTGATCTCCTGACTGCGGGTCCAGGTCTTCGGCGGAGTTTACGTTTTCACGCCACTCAACCTTACCTTCCTTGTCCTTTACCCAGTCATCCGGGGCAAGGCCGGTCGGGTCAACCATTCTTAGCGGATTATCGAAAACGAAATTATACGGAGACCATTGTGGCATTGCATCTGTAAGGGCATCAAATTCACATCACCTTCCTACGCCCGGATCATACTGCCTGAGTTCGGTCGTAAAGCTCCTGCCAGGGCCATTTACCTCATCATCGCCTTCCATACCATTGAACCCATATCGGTACGCCCCTGCACGATCTTTTCAGGTATTTCCCAACTCCCCCTTCACGACTTTTAAAGAACGTTTCGCCCCATTGGACAACCAAAAAGATAGTTTTTTTCAGTTGAAAAGTTTTAAATTGAAAAAAAAGAAGGTGCGTGCGGGCTTACTTTTTGTAAAAAATTCCTAAAAAGAAGAAACGAAAAAAAAGAAAGCCTCCAATCCGGCGGGTATGGGTAAAAAGCAAGGTGATTTATGCTGTTGAATAAAGGATGATGGATGTCTAACTCGCAGGTGTGGCTTTTTGCCGAATGAGAATGACGAACACCGCTAACCATTAAATTGTATTGCTAAATTTTCTATTCTAAGTGGCTATCACAAAGGAATGCAGTTGGATCTTGAGGTTTTCATACCAATCCATATGGGATCAGGTCTTGCTTTTCCAGACCCGGGGATCCCTGCTGGTATGTGTTATCGCCAAAACAACAATCAATCCCTCCGTTTCCTCTATTCTGTAATGTACCTGATAGGGAAACTTTTCCAACAAGATGCTTCTCACATCCCTATAGCTAACCTGAAAATGCAGTGGATACCTCCGGATATAATCAAGCCTTGATTTCAATGCCAGATAAAACCCCTTACCTAATCCCGGTTTTTCTTCATTGTACCATTCCATTATTTTCTTAATGTCAAAACGGGCCTCCGGAAGCAGCTTTATACTGTAGATCATAAATCCTTTTCAAGCTCTTTCATTACTTCATCCCAGTCCAACGCTTTGCCTGGATCCTTTTCATAGGAAGCTATACGCTCATCCAACAACGCCTTGTGGGCATCGCTTAACCCTGCCTCCTGAAGATGTTTGAGAGCCTGTAGCTGTTCCAGTATTTTCAGGTCCTGTAGCTCCGTGAGCCAGTGGATAAGGTCGACTTTGATAGTTTGGATATCCATTTTGATCAGTTTTTTTTGTTCTTTAAAGTTAACGGTTTTTTTGTTCAGTTAAGTTTCCCCTGTACGAAAAGATGGTATTTCCACACCGTCGTCCTGATCCCTGAGTGACGGCAGCTGCATTTCACTAGCACAGCAGATCGGTGCATCCCGTGAGATCATCGGGAAGTATGAGCGCGGGGATGCCGTCCCATTCATCGAGGCGGCAAAAAAAATTGCCGATGCCTTCGGCGTGTCGCTGGACTTCCTGGTCGGCGAGGGAGTGAACAGCTCCTTTGACAAAAAAACCCTCAAACGCCTGCAGGACATCTAAAAACTACTGCCCGAGGACAGGGAACACATCTTCGCACTGATGGGCGCATTCCTGTTCTAGTGCCAGGTTCAGAACTCACTCAGTGTATAAAACACAAAAGCCCGGTACTGCCGGGCTTTTGGAATAGCGAGAATAACTGAGACAGTTCCCATAGCTAATGCAGATGCGCCTTTATTAAATTCTTCTTGCTGTGATTGCCTCCAGTCGCTCCACCCGGGAATATTTCCTTGATTATTCCCAATAAACTCGTTCTTAAAACAAAACTGGCTTTCCGTATTTATCCCAGACCAATCTCCGTTATTAGTGGTTAAAACAGGATTATGAAGTGGTTCGATTACATAATTCCCATTTTTATCCATAAACACATTGAAAGAAACCATGTAGCCGGCCTCAAGGCCATCGATATCAATAGCCCATAAAGGAGTATGGGTCGCAAATTGATATGGAGTTAATGCTGCGTATTGGGACGCCATCGGATCCACACTCAAAAACTTCGCTATGGAGGGGTTATAGATCCTAAACCCGTAGTCGTAATGGCTCTGTCCGCCCCATTCGCCGGATGAATCCTCTTCCTTACCGTTAAAGCCATAACGGTATGCTTACCAATAAATACATTATTTCATCTTCCTGATAGGACTTCTTCAACTTTGTAAGAGGATCATTATTACTTTCAAATCATAGATACTTTTTCGCCTAATCTATTTTTCAAATTAGTTAGTAGGCCATTAAAATCTTCCGATTCCATTGAAGGTGACAAAACCGATCTGCTCCTTCCTTTTTTTGTATAAATATCTATAAATGGCATAGAAGCATAACCCGTATTAGATTTTCTGATGTCAACCTTTTCTATTTGTTCGAATTCATATCTTTTTTCCTTTTTATAAAAAATCCAATTTGGATATTTAATTACAAGATTAGAATCAACAATTTCAATAACAGGAATTTGCCACATTACGTATATCAAAGCAGGAACCATAACAGCAAAAAGTGCTAAATAGTGGGCAAAAGCTCCTACGACACCAGCGATTATCCAGGCAGGGTTAAGAAGATCTTTAAGAAAATAATTTTTAGTCGCCTTATTCTCATTCATCATTTGAAATTGAATCCTTAGTATTTTTCACACCGTCATAGAAACTTTTTGTATCACTTCCAATGCCAATAATATTATCGATTGGAGCAGTACCTGTGTAGGGTTTACTCATCAAACCGCTACCACCTCCAAGAATTCCCGCTAAACTAAAGGCACTCTTGATAACATTCCCCAATGTCCCTCCAAATTGATTTTGGATAACGGTATTTCCATCATTTGAAAAATTTCCGGTTAAATCGTCAATCCCATTCAGGAAGCTCATCCCTGCAAAAGCTTTTTGAAGCATTGTGGGTGCTTTTAAGATCCCGATTCCAGAAATAGGCAGGGAGACGGAGGTAATATAATTTGATACAGTACTGTTAAACTTCTGCCCCCTATAACTTTGGTTAAAGTTTAAAAGTAAATTTCCATAATTCAGGTCTGCCTTTGATGCCATGCGTTGAACACCATCCTCTTTCATCTTCAAGCTTGCAACCCCAGACTGCCATGTCCCGTCCCTATCATTATAATCAGTATAAATATTTGTGACCTTTCCTTCGTTGTCAACCTTGTTGTATTGTTCTAAATACTTTGTCCCCTCCCATTGACCCCCTCCTAGATTATCATAAGTATGGGTTAGTCGAAGTTTTGTTGATCCATCACCTGCTATGTTGTATTCAGTGATTATTGCCTTTTCAAGTCCTTCTAAATCAATACTTCTAATAACATCATTCTCAGCAAACGCGTACGGACTGTTCCATGGGAATTCGGATGCCAAAGGATCCACACTCAAAAACATCGCAATACTTGGATTATAGATCCTGAACCCATAGTCATAATGGCTCTGTCCGCCCCATTCTCCGGCTGAATCCTCTTCCTTGCCGTTAAAGCCATATCGGTACGTCCCTGCACAACAATTTTCTAAGCTTTTCCAATCTCCTCACAACCTTTTTCCGGGCCTGCCGGCAGGTAAACAAAGAACGTTTCGCCCCTTTGGACAACCATAAAGATAGTTTTTTCTTTTTCAGTTGAAAATTTTTTAGTTAAAAAAAAGGTTCGAATACCTTAAATGAAATTCCCTAAAAGGAAAATAAAAAAAGAAGGCATATGAGCTGATTGGTAACAGTCCCTTTTCTCTTCTTTAAGACATGTTGAGCCGTACCTGATAATGATAATTTATATTTTAAACTTGTTGGGATCTTTCCTATTAGGCCTAAAACTCACGATCTCTATGTGGTCTTCATTTATGCGGTAATAAATGCTCGTCTGTTTACTGAAAACGCATTTTCTTAAGCCATTTCTTTTATTGGATTCCCGGTACATCTTCGGCGATTCCGATATCCGATCTAATGTTTTTTCAATATTGACATATATTTCTTTTGCTTTCTGTTGTCCGAACTTCCGAACTACATATTCCAACAATTCTATTTCCTCATGCCTTGCACGAAGAGAATAGCGGATCGCCAATGCCAAACCTAAAAATTGAACCGGTTTTTGATTTCCTCACGGACCGATTCATGGGACACGTGTTGTCCTTTATCCAACTGCTCCAGACCCTCATCGATGGCTGCCCGGTCTTCCGCATTTAACCCTTCCCAAAAATCCATTTCGTCCTCAATATTCAAAAGTGATTTGATGGCGTTTAAAACACCCTCATCATTGGTATTGATGATTTCCGATATGATCCTGTATTTTACCGCAATATCCATTTGATGGTTTTTTTGATTATCCCATAAAGTTAACGATTTTTAAGTTTATTACATTCCCCATTATCTCAGCTAAGGTAGTTTCTGTTCTGCCGCCTTCGATAATTGGGACAAGGTACCAGGGGAATCAGCGTGGAAGAGCTCTACAAGGCTGTGCAGCTCTTCAACATGACTACTGACCAGATACTCGCATATGATGGGGACATCCCCTCCGAAGTCGTCATCGAGGATAAGACAGGCGTAGAACAGCTCAGGCTTATCCAGCAGCTCGAAGAAGAGGACAGGCAGACCATCTTCAAGCTGATCGACAAGATGCTAACCAACAAAAAATTCAAAGACTTCTTCCTGAAAAATGTGGCGGCACTGTAATTGAAATAGGTCTGAGTTTGCCAAAATTGTTGTATCCACTTCTATTAAAATGCACTAATTAATAGATATAAACCTCCAAGAATAGAGAATAACCCTGCAATAGTTAATTTTACATCCCCTATAGTGGCTCCTCCTTTTTTCTTAAATACTCCTTCCCGAATTTGAATAATTGAAATAATTATTGAAACAAACATAAGTGACAACCCAATAAGTATATTGAATATATCCATAGATCTTATTTATTTAATTGTCAGCACCGCCGGTATCCAACTCCCAAGCCCAGTCACTGAGGATTTCCCACCCCTTTATAATTCCTTGCCAAACATTATTTGCCTCTTTACTCAGGGTTTCTGCCTTTACAGCCTTATCTCCTCCTTTAAAAAGGTGATTAAACACAATCCCTTTGCCTACTTGATAACCAATTTCATTTGTGGTAAGACCTCCTGTCGAAGCATTGATCGCCCCTTCCATTAAATTGCCTACTCCAGAAACCCATCCACCTACCACTGTTATTTCAGGCTGCGCTGTGGCAATACCCGCAACCTCTATAGCTGTACCAAAATCCTGTACTACCTCTTCTCCTAACAAACCTCCTTGTTTAGAAGCTACTTTTACACTCGATGCTACTGCTGCTCCATCATTGATGGTTGAGACGGTCGACATAAGAGATGCTTGAGAATTACTGAGTTGGGATGAGTATCCTGAATTCAAGTTACCTGATTGCCCAGTTAACAATCTTTGGGATGGAGCTTTAATATTATTGGTAAACTGTGAAAAAATTAAACTTGCCTTTGTGTAATAATATGATCCAGGACATATGGGACATTTTCCATCAGGGTCTGTGTACTTGATAGGATTGTTCCATATCGCCGAATAAGGAGACCTTCCTATTTGATTGGAATGGCTTGCCAAAGGATCTACGCTAAGCCATCTCCCGATACGCGGATCATAAATCCTTGCCCCGAAGTCATAACTGTTTCCGGGTCCTTTTATCTCATCATCAGACTCCTTGCCATTGAACCCATAGCGGTACACCCCTGCACCACATTTTCCTAAATTTTTCCATTCGCCTCACAACCTTTATAAAGAACGTTTCACCCCATTGGACAACCATAAAGATAGTTTTTTTCTTTCAGTTGAAAAGTTTCAATTAAAAAAAATAAGGGGTGTGCGTAATACTATAATTGACATTTCTTAAAAGAAGGAAAAATGATTTGATAAAAGACACTGATCCATACTGTAGGGACCTATAGCAATGGGATTTTTTATCGATGTGGGCACACAAGGCGTGCTTAATCTGTAGACCGAAGGGGTATTCGGTAACCGTTTTCGACGAACTGACTTATTTTTTGATATGATAACGGACTCCCCGGCCCGCCCCCGTTTTCAACAGGATACCTTCGTTCACAAGATAGGCCAGGTCTTTCTTGATCGTGTTCCTGGAATAATTTCCCAGGCTGTTTTCCAGCTCGCTGATCTGGGCGGTCTCCTTTTCCCTCACATGGGCCACGATCTGTTGCTGCCTTTCGTTCAAAAATACTTTCAGCTTCCTGTAGGTTTCGTACTTGGCCTCAAGGCGAACGGTCAGTTCCACCAAACACTCCAGGAAGAACAAAACCCATCCGTGGATCCGTTCCCGGTCGCTGTAGCGGTTTTTCTGACCGTCCATCAGGGCCCTGTAGTAGGCCTCCTTCTTGCTTTCCACCACGTGTTCGAAGGAAAGGTACTGGACAAAACCATAATCCAGCTTTATCAGCAACAGGGTGGTCAGAAGCCTGGACAGACGACCGTTGCCGTCCTGGTACGGGTGGATGGATAAAAACTCGTAAACAAAGACGGACACAATAAGCAAGGGGTGCAGGTCCTGTTCCCTGAGGCGTTCATTTGTCCATAATAGCAGGGCTTCCATTTCACTGGCCGTCAGGTGCGGTTCCGTCGTCCTGAAAATGGTTCTTTGCGTCCCGTCCGGATAGTTGGCCACCACCTGATTGGACAGGTTCTTGTAACGCCCCTTATGGGTCTGATCCTTGTCGCTGTGCTTCAACAGAATACCATGCAGCTGGTGGATATAGCTTTGGGTCAGCGGGATTTCCCTGTGGTTTTCCAGAATAATCTCCAGGACTTCATAATAGCCCACCACCTCCTGCTCCTCCCGCTTATCCAGCTTGCTGATCTTTACGGACCTCAATAGCTTTTCCACTTCTTCATCCGTAAGCGTCGCCCCTTCTATCCGGGTGGACGAACCGGTGCTTTCAATGGTGGCAATCTTGCGCAGTTCTTTCAGGTAACCGCTTTTGGTCTGTTCCAGTACGTTCCACGAACCTTTGAACGTGTCAATCACGCCCAAAAGCCGGTTGATCTTCTGGTGTACCAGGCTTTCAAAGTCCAGTTTCCGGTTCATTTTTTTGGATATATCCATTTTGTATCCATTTTTACCCAATTACAAAAGTAGGGGCTTTTTCCTGTTTTCAGATCCTCATAAGATTTTATTTTCACCCAGGCGGGTGGTGCCTCTGTATCTGCTTATTCAGCTCTTCCAGCTGTGCCTGTTTGTATTTCTCCGTTGCCGAGGGATATTTATGTCCGGCAAACACCTGGACAATCCTCAGGTCGTGCCCCGCTCTCAGAAGATTGGTGATGACACTTTGCCTGATCGTCCGGCACTTGACCTTCCTGGGTGCTTAAAGCCCCTTAACTCTCCTTGTGACCTGCTTGATGATATCTTCCGCAATTACCGGGTGCTGACGGCTTCCGATCAACAGTGTTTCCCTTTCATTGCCCTTTAATAGTTTCGGCCTGACCTGGCTGAGGTACTCATGAAAAAGCATGATCTGTTCGGGCTTTAGCTGCAATTCCCTGCTCCAGGTCCTGCCAATCCCAGGATCATACTGTCTGAATTCAGTCGTGTAGCTGCTTCCATGTCCATTCACCTGGTCGCCGCCTTCAAGTCCGTTAAAGTCAAATCGGTAAGCTCCCGCAAAAAAATTTCCAAAGCTTTTCCAAGCTCCTCCCAACCTTTTTCCGGGCCTGCCGGCAGGTAAACAAAGAACGTTTTGCCCCTTTGGACAACCATAAAGATAGTTTTTTTCTCTCAGCTGAAAAGTTTTTCAATTGAAAAAAGAAGGTGCGTATACTTTAAATGAAGTTCTCTAAAAGTAAATAAAAGAATGCCCTCCAAACGGCGAAAGGCGGGTTTTAGGTGTCCACTTAACCTCGCTCTTTTTTGTTTGCGTGGTGAGATCATGCCAACTTATGTGCTGGAAACTGGTATAAGGGTAGCCTTGGGCGGTGGCTATTTATTCCTTTTCGGTTTCCTAGCTGGTTTCTGATAGTTGCTAAAAATATCCGTGACAATAATGATTTCACTATCAACCTTGTATATGATTTTGTAATGATATTCCAGCAAATATCGGTGCCCTTTGCCAAGAGATATCAGGTCATCTTCTACTCTTCCTCTATCCGGATATTTATTTAGGGTTTCTGCTCTGTCAATTATTTTATTTACGATCTCAGCAGCTTTTTCGGGATTGGCCTCTTCTGAATAATGATCGTAAATCTCTTTTAAGCATATTTTCGCCCACTCTGAAAACCTTACCTCCATGGACTACCAGTTCTTCATTTCCTCCCTGACCTGTTTTGAAGTTTTTACGCGGCCTTCTCCAATGTCCCTTTCAGACCTTTCTGCCCTGGATATTAGTTCCTCTTTTGTGATAATTGTGCCATCGGGTTTATATCCTACAGGTGAAGATATTTGGTCTGCTTTGATCAGCCCATGAATAAGTTTTAACACACGATCATCTGCGTGTTGAAGGTATTGGCTTATTTCTTCCCGTATCTTAACTGTGTCCATTGGTTTTTTCTTGTTGTTCCGTAAAGTTAACGATTCCACATTACAATTTGATTTGTTCCAGAGTATGATATTTCAGTATTGGCTTTTTTTGGGGATAAATGTCAAAGTTCTACCCGATGTATTTGGTGATGCGTTCGGCCGTCATCAGACTTTTATTCTGCCTACTATTTGTCCTTATAAAATATAAAAAGGCTTTTTAAACTAAAAAGCTTCTCAACTATGACCATTTCAGAGAAAATAAGGCTCACCAGGCAGCAGAAAAAACTGTCCCAGGGGGAACTCTCAACAATATCGGGGGTCAACCTTAAAAGCCTTTCAAGGTATGAGTTAGGCACAATCGTGCCCCCGGCCGACGTGCTCAAAAGCATCGCCGATGCACTTGAGGTATCAACCGACTACCTGGTGAATGAAAACAGGCAGGTACAGATAAAGGACAGGGAACTGTTCAAAAAGTTTGAGCTCATCCAGGAAATGGAGGGCGAGACCAAGAGCATGATCATGAACTTCCTCGACCTGGCGATCAGGGATTTTAAGGCAAAACAGGCATATGCGTCTTGACATGGGAGACCTTGTAGGTGTCCTGAAGGTATGCAAAATGTGATTGCTTTTGCATGGACGTCAGGGCTTTTTTGATAAAATGTCATTTATTTTATCATATTGAACTCCAGGCTTTGGTTGGATACTATCTTTTTTAAGCGACTGTTTTCCTGCTCAAGGCTTCTGAGACGACGGAGTTCCTGTACTTCCATCCCCTAGTATTTGTTCCGCCAGGAATAAAATGTATCGGAACTAATGCCTTGTTTCCTGTTTTGTCCAGTATCTGCTCACGGCTGACGGTTGGCTTCACTGCTGGGCTTACAGTTTTGTTCGAGTTATTTGATGGGTTGTTTTCTCCGCCTGAAAGTTCAACGGCCTTTTCGATTGCTTCCGCTTTGCTGCTGTTCTCTTTGTGCATGATAAAATTGATCACATCCATGCTCTTACCATGGGTCTTGCAGTTGCTGCTGAAGCAGTAGGCCGTGTGGGTTTTGGTATACACCTGCAGGGAAGGCGTCCGGTCATCGTGGAACGGACAGTTCAACCGGCCGTGTTTGTCGGGCTTCAATCTGTAGTGGGCCAGCACTTCGGCCAGCGTCAGGCGTGCTTTGATTTCCTGGATTTCCATTTGAAAAAAAGTTTTGCGATTTATTCAATCGTAAATGTATCAATAAATTCACTATATCGCAATTATAGTATTCGCAATACCGCAATATTTTGCTTAAAATCCACTGAATCGCTACTTTTGTACAACCTACTTAATTTCAAAAATATGAGTTTAGGAATAACCATCAGGAAAATCAGGGAGCAAAAAGGACTTTTGCAAAAGCAGGTCGCCGCCGATTTGGGTATTGGCCATACCAATTACAATAAGCTGGAAAACGGAAACCGGGAACCGTCCGTCAAGGAACTGCAGCTACTGGCCAGGCTTTTTGATATGACCGTAGATCAGGTCCTCAACTATGAAGGGGAGCTGCCCGGCGAAGTGACACTGGAGGATAAACCGGAGTTTGAGCGCATCAAACTCATCAACCAACTCGACGAGGACGACCGTAGCACCGTATTCAAAATCATCGACACCATGCTTACCAAAAAGAAGTTTAAGGACTTTTTTAATAAAAATGTGGCGGCACTATAACTTTTTTCAAAAAATTCAGCATTACTGCTTTTTTGCCAGATTGAGAACAATGAAAAAAACCTGATCACTCAAAGGCTACTGGTAATTCATGATTCTTGTAGATTTAGACTGCCTGCCATGATGAATATTTCAAACCCATCACCATCAAAAAGATAATTATAATTTGCTTTTTCGCTTTCTTCGATTGAATATTCAGCCCCTAATTCCGGTAAATGAAATATTTCCGCCACGCTAATAAATTCCCACTTTTCATCTGCCCGGTCCTTGTTGACTTTGTACCTTAAGACTTCATTAAAAACCAACTTAAAACTCCTTGATTTTCCAGCTTCTGAAATTCTTAAATCAAAAGTGATTGAATTCCTACTGAAATCAAAATCAATTGACTGGATTTCAGAACCATAAAGCCCATTCAAGATCTCTTGACTTACATTCATAGATTTTCGTTCGCCTTTATGATCTGCTGAATTTGCTCCGTTGGATCACTTGTAAATTCAATATGGGAAGCTCCCCTGTCGCTGTTAAAATTGCCTGACGCATCAATTGTCCCCTTATTACCTTTGCTTATCCGAAAGTACGGGCTTGTTCTCTCTCCTCCTTTATACATCATGCGAACTGAATATTTACCATACTTAACAACGCTACCATCACCAGTTGCCTTGTCAGCAACCCCACCTAATGATTTTGCGAGTTTATCAGCATAGTCACCTATTATAACATGTCCCGTGAGCTTACGTATTTGGGCTGCATTATAACCCGGCAAATTGGTTAGTCCTTTAGCTACCGCTTTGGAACCGTATTTTGAAGTAAGCTCACCTAAACCACCTCCTGCAAGGTCTCCAATGAAGCCTACAGTAAAATCCTGATAAAACTGTTCAGAGTCATAACCACCGGGATCATTTAAATAATTAGCAACAACATCACCCATGGATGTACCAGCTGCTCTACCCAATCTGCTGCCAGGTGTTTTCCAAGGTATTAAGCCCTCTAATCCTGACCGAGTAATCTGCCAGCCGTTGACAGCACCTGATGAAGCCCCCCAATCCCCAGCTGTCTCAGGATTAAAGTAGTAATTCATTGCTGTTTGGGCAGCAAAATCAGCGGCCGCATTTGCTCCCGCTTTAACTAATAAAGGACAAATGGGGCATCTTCCATCCGGATCATTGTACCCTATGGGGCTGTTCCAAAATACCGAATAAGGTGACATCCCAATTTGATTCGGGTGGTCTCCCAACGGATCCACACCCCACCACCTTCCTACGACGGGATCATACTGTCTGAATTCAGTTGTATAGCTCCTACCGGCGCCATTTATCTCGTTATCGGCTTCCATACCATTAAACCCATAACTGTACGTACTGTCCTGCACCGTACGACCATCCATGGCTAAACCGAACGGGTAGTAGTCTGTCGTATTGATGGCCGTGGTCCAAGTTGAATCTAGGTCCAAGTGGATATTGTCACTTACGACCGCAAGGACGTTTCCAAGGTGGTTTGTAAGTTCGTACTTTTTGCCACCAAGACTTCTATATCCTGTTTTGGAAGCGTAATTAACCAAACCAAGCCTGGAACTGCCGTAAATAGCTTGTTCCTTTAAAGCTTTGTTATTGTAGACTCCCATTACGTTTCCGCTCGCATCACGAACGTATATAGTCGTATCACTATCCGTGATCTTGGCAATCCGGTTGCCTGACGCATCATAACGAAAGCTAACCTCGGAATTGTCGTCTTTGACTACCTTTCCTACTTTTCCGTAGGGTGTCCATTGGATGTCGGCTATGCCTTCGGCATCATCAGAAATGCCACCCCGCTGCCTGGCTCCTTCGCTAAAACAGTCCACAGGACTGTTTTTTAACGCTCGGCCCTCAATCTGGTCGTAGGTATAGTTTTCTGTGGTTGATCCATCTACGTTTTTCAGCTTATTGCTCTCCTCGTAGTAACTGTATGTCAATTCATCCTGAGGAGACGTATTCCCACCCAGTCGTCGTAAAGATAAGGATTTTCGATAAATGGTGAGTCAAAATATTTATATTCCCTTTTTTCAATCCCGTTCTCGTTAGGCCTGCCCTGCAACCTGGCCCCTCCCTAAAAATGTCCACCGGACATTTTCTTAACGGTCGGTCCTCATTAGGATCATAGCTGTAATCGGTGTCATATTTGTCGTCGGGATTACTTCTGGTTAACCCGTTCTGGCCATAGGTACTCAGGCTTCTGGCCCGTACGATTCTGTGAAGCTGATCGTAGCCGTAGACCATGGCCTGCATGCGGTCGGACTCGCCCAGGCTGGGAAGGTCGGTGCTCATCCAGACACAGTAAAGGTAGTTTTTTAGAAGTACGTTTACCCAATCGAAATACCGTCTATAAATTAAATTTACATAAATCCTACCCTGCATCCCGGCCCCTCCCTAAAATGATCCAAAAGGATCATTTCTTAACGGTCGGTCCTCATTGTATAAGCCTTTTGCCTCGGTCGTACCCCGGTCTTCCTGGTACCTGGTCCATAGGTTGTCCCGGGTATCGGAGAGCGTGATGCCGCTGCCGATCGGCGTATAATCATCCTGGTAATAGCCCAGTGAAAAGGCCATGGCATCCCCTCCGGTACGCAGGCCGTTTTCCCCATCCCCTCCGGGATCGCCTATGTACGGGGTGTTCACCCCCTTCAGCCAGCCCTGTAGGGTATAGTAGTAATCCAGCCCCTGTACGTTGTATTCTCCCAGCTCTACCCGGGCCAGCGGGCCATGTGGATAATAGAAGTAGGTGGCATCTGTGCTCCAGACGAAGCCATCGGTGCTGCTCATTACTTCTTCTATGCGATTGTCGGCATCGTAGCGGTAACGGTGGATCAATTGGTCCTCATGACCGCCCTGGTAAATCACCGCATTTACTTTGCCACTGATCAGGTCGTAGATGTAGTCGGTGCGTTTGGTCCCTATCTCCGGCAGGTCCTGAAGTAAGGCCTTGACCAACCCTGCAGCCTGGCGCTTCGCTAAAACAGTCCACAGGACTGTTTCTTAACGCTCAGTCCTCATGTGCATCATAACTGTAGGCCGTGAAGATGGTGTCCGTCCGATCTTTCTCCACCATGGCCGTCCAGCTGACACGGGTACGCAGGTATTCCTGTTCGAATCCCGGATACTTTCCGGAAATTGGCTGGTCGTAGCTGGTCAGGGTAATGTCGTAGCAAGTGTACGTTTGATGGTCCGGAAAGCCGGGATCTTCGATATTTTCCAATAACTGGGAGCGACTTTCGGTAGATTCCATTTCGCCCGTTTCTACCACACGGCCCAGATGGTCATACCTGGTATAGCTGTAGGCATCCGCAGCGGACTGCACCGCATTCTGGGACAGCCGCAATTGTCCGGCCCGGTCGTACCAAAAATCGGATTCTCCCCCATCCGGGGATTCCTGAATCCTCAATTGGTTTCTGCTGTCATACCGGTAATAGCTGGGCAGGGTATGCGCAGGATTTACCTCAGTTCCCTGATTGATCACCCTGTCTACCTGGTCTGATGCCAGGGGATGAACTCCCTTGGGCGGTACGGTCTTTACCAGTTGACCCGATTGGTCGTAGTAGTAGAGGGTATAATGGTATTCCCTGGGCGTGTAGGTATAGGTAAAGGCCTCTGTTACATTTTCCATACAGCTAAGTTCCAGCGTCTGGTAATAGGTATCGAGCCATTGGTTTTCGAGCTTCTTCTTTGCCAGCGCCAGCAGGTCGGCTTTTTTAGCCAGGTCATCCGCCTCGCATTTTGCCAGGTAATTGGCATAGGAGTAGGCCAGGTAAAAGGGGCTATCGGTATTTTCTCCAAAGCCGTATTCCAGGCAGTAACTGCAATTGCCTCCGCCGGAACCTGAACCGTCTCCGATATGGAGGGTCTGAGGCCTGCTGCTAAGCTCAAGGGAAGGTTTCGTGGATCCCTAGAAACTAATTTCTATTGCATGAGAGGGTTAAATTATTATCCAGTCGGCAACTATTTCGTTAGATAGTTACCTATTGCCGGTGGAAGAAAATCCAAGGAAAAAACGTTAAGATATGCCGGTATGAAACACCAATAAAAATTTGTAGAACCTTTACATTATTTTAATATGCCATAATAGCAGTTAGAGTCAATTCAGTTTTAGTACTGTTTGGGTTCTTGTTTTACATGCCTTACCCGGAGGATTTTGATTTCGCTATCCGTATGCCGATAAGCTACCCGGTAGGATTATTTTTCAAAAAGCCCTGTAGTTCCCTGGGTTGTCCTTTTTAAACCTGTCCAAGGGATATTTTTCCGGGTGATCCGGCAATTGCCGGGTCATTAAAAAAATGGTTTCTTTCACCTTCTCCGCATTCACAGGTGAGCTTTCTTTAATTTTTTCGAAGGCTTTTTGAAAAGAAATAACGGCACTTTTGGACCAGGAAACTTTAGGCGGATGTTCAGGAAGATTTTCTATAGGATCATCCGCTACCATTTTTTAGCCATTTTCTCTACTTCCTCCTGGCTGTATAAGGCTCCTCTGTCCATCTCGGCTTCAGCTTCATCCAATTCCCTGTTGTATTGCTCAATACTGGCTGGGCTTTCCGAGAACTTGAGCATAGAGGTTTCTATTTCAGTGAGTTCCTCTTCATTCAAATGCATCACCTTCTCTATTATCGCATATTTTCTGGCGGCAATTGTTTTCATCCTTATCAATATTTAAGTCTTTTCAAATATAACGATTTTAAAGGAATTTAGATTTTTCTGACTATTCCCGTTAATGGTATTCTACCCCATTTTTCAATCCAACCCTTGGACTTTCCATGGCGTCAATAAGTCTGTCGATTTCACTGGCCTTCGACCCCAATTTTGCCTGATTGAATATTGCTTTGACATTTCTAAGCTGATCGATCCTTTTCGGTGAAAGATTTGCTCCATATCTGATTTCGCTTACCTTTTTGGTGATATCCTTTTTGATGTTATCCGGAGAAGCTGTCAGGGTTTCTCCCATTGAAGGAATCTGCACCCCATTCTACACCCCTGGCAAAAACAAAAAAACCTAACTACCTGAAATAAAGATAGTTAGGTTTTTTATATGTAGAGAGTGGGGGATTCGAACCTATTAACAAAATCATATTAAAACTGCCTTAAAATATCGTATATACATATATATGAATATATAGGATTTGGAGTAATGACCATATTTGTGAATATTTGATCAACTTTTTCGCCCCTGAATTCGCCCCTAAGTTTTTTTTCCTTAAATTTAGGAATGTTTTAAAAACCAGAAGATGGAAGCATCATTGAGATATGAGTTAAGAAGGGATTTGAAAAACAAGCGAGGTGAGCAGCCACTTACCTTATTGATCCACCTTGCAAGCCAGAGGAGAAAAATAGCTACAGGAATTAACCTGGTACCAGAGCTATGGTCCCTTGAAGACCAACAAATCTTAAACCTTACCACCAAACTTAAAATTCAACTCCAAAAAAAATATGGAGACAACCTGCCCAATAAGCAGTCCCTGATCCAATGTCAAGATGATCTAATAGATTTAAAAAATAGGGTTCGAAAGATTGAGGAAGATTTTAGGTCTAAAGGAATTACCTATAGTGTTGAAATGCTGGTAGAGAAAATAAGGGGTTCTAATACGGTGAAAATAAAAAAGGAAGAACCTAATAACCTGGTCTATGATTTTATAGACCGCTACATCCAGGAGCATGAACTCACCAGAGTAAAGGGGAGCTTAGTAGTGTATAAATCCCTTAAATATCACTTAAAAAATTACGAAGCAAAGACAAGGACTAAAATTCGATTCGATAAAATCGATTATACCTTTATGCAATCTTTCCAGAATTTTTTGATTGGATGGGAAAAAGTCCATGAGACTACTGGTACAGTTAATACCCTGAATAATATTACAATAGCAAAACAATTAAGTACACTTAAAACCTTTCTGGGATATGCAAAGAGATTGGGGATAAAAGTCAATGATGGGTATAAGGACTTTTCCATCAAAAGAGATAAACTAGAAGTTATCGCCCTGACCCAAATGGAACTGGACTTGCTTTTTAATTACAACCTGCAGTTAAATAAGCGATTGGACCAGGTGCGTGATGTTTTCTGCTTTAGCTGTGCAACGGGTTTCAGATTTTCTGATCTTCAACAATTAAAAAGAGAGCATATCAAGGATATGGAGATCAGGCTGACCATCAAAAAAACCAAGGAACCCTTAATCGTTCCATTAAATAGGTATTCTAAGGATATTTTAAAGAAATACGAAGAGCTGGCTTCACCCCTACCCATGATCTCCAATCAAAAGTTCAATAAATATGTCAAGGAGCTTTGCAAGCTGGCGGGGATTGATGATCCTATTGAAATAATTAGGTACAAGGGAGCAAGCAAGCAATCCACCATTTACAGGAAACATGAAATTATTAGTGCACATACCGGAAGGAAAACTTTTGCCACCCTTTCCCTGGAAAAAGGAATCCCAGCAGAGACGGTCATGAAGATTACCGGACATGCCGATTACAAAAGTTTTCAACGGTATGTGAAAGTTACGGAAGAGAGAAAAAGAAACGAAATGCAGAAAGCCTGGGGAGCCCCATTATGAAAATTCTAACACTAAGCTATGCAAAAGTTCGATCCAAAACGGTCCCTTTGGCTGTATAAGCTCTGGGAATACCTGCTGTTGTTTGATGGCAGCTCCGAAGAAGAAAGAATGCTGGCCTATCGGTACGGCTGGCATATTTTTTCCAGTAATCGACAGCACTTTGAAGATTTCTCCCTTTTTCTCCGCCGAAGAAAGTGGTTTATTTATCTTTCTTTGATTTACCCCATACTCATTACTTTTATTAGCCTTTTGCTGGCCCTTTCTGTCTTGACAATTGAGGTGGCTATGAAGGTGCCGCTGGCACTTATCTTTTCGGGAGTCACGGCAGGAATTATTTACAACTTGATCGGCAAAACGCTCAAAAATATCCGGGAAACAGCGATTTTCCTGAGGTATGTCAATCCTAATGAAAAACTGGCCAATTTCCTTGAATTTGAAAACCTGGATTTATTGGACAAGGAAAACGCCTTACTTTTTTACGAAAATATGAGGGCCAAGCGGGATTATATTCATGACGAAACTCCTGAAAACAACCTTGATAAAACGGAGAAATTACTGGCGGTTGAATTTTTATTAGGAGGACCAGGGACCTTGAACGAACTAATCAACAAATTGTGCCTTAACCCAAATTGCAGTTTGTCAAAGGAGGGGGTTTACCGGGTTTTGGGTGTAATCCTCTCCGCTTCCCCGAATAATATCAAAAAAGATATCGTTAAAGGAGTGAAGGAAATTAGATCTGGAGAAAACCTTTCCTCAAAAAGAATTGATCAACTCAGAAATGTTAAAGCCATTTTCAGCCAATCAAAACTGGGATTAAAAGCCAATGAGATAGATAGCCTGATTTTTAATCAAAAGAAAGGTAGCTTCTGATTTTAAATTGTGGTTTTTTAAGTCTAACTCAATACAATTTTTCTTGATCACAAATCAGCTAAAGGAGCCTCCCCTGGCATCAAGCTATTGAGATAGTCATTGGTAAAATCTACTTTGAGTTCTACCCAAAGTAGTAAATGGTCTGACATCTGCCAAGTAATCCATTCTTTGTTGTAGTAGTTCCGTTTTTGTTCTTCTGTTCTAGGAGCATTTCTGTTTGCCCCTCTGCCTCTAAAATTAAAGTCACGGTACTCTGTTTTCATATAGTCGAAATAATCCTCATAATCCTCTTCTCTACACACGGCGTCCCTGAAGTCAAAAACCCCGGCATCTCCAAACTCGAGCCTTTTATCATTTTGCTTAAAGGCAATTTGATCATAGAATTTGTTTTTGCCCAAGTTGGTTTCAAATCCCTTCAAAATGTCGGGGATTTTGAAACCGTTTTCTTCCAAGGCCTGCATAGTTTGGTGTTGAGGACTGACTATATTAAAATCCCCGAGTAAGATGTAATCTCCCGTTTCTTTTTTGTTAAGGTTTTTAAAATGGGTAGCAATTTTTTCGATTTCCTCAATCCGCCTTTGCAATTTTTCACCACTATCTTCTCCGAAGTAAATGTGAACAGTACAAATGTTAAATTTAAACCAACCTGCCTGGAAACTAACCACATAAGGAGCCCTTGCAAATTGCAGGCCCTCCTCAGTTACCATTGTGCTTTTAGGTAAGATCACCTGCCATGAGAGATTGGTAAATTTCACCCGTTTCTTGTTGAAAAGGAATGCCATTCTTTCTCCGTTTCCAGATAGTCCTTCAGTTATCGATGTTACCAAAAAATCCCAATCATTTCCCAGAAGCCAGACTAGTTTTCTAAGAGGATCCAAGTCACGGTTTATTTCTTGCACCGCCACCAGGTCAAAGCGGGAAATGATTTCCGCAATGTAATTGTAGGATTCATCCAATCTAGGTCCTTGTTTGTAAAAATTGGAATCAAAATCCTTGATATTCCATGTGGCAAGCAATAAGGAATCGGGTTTGGTGAAAGGGATTTTTTCTGACAAGACTTTTCTTAAGTCTAGAATTCTTTCTAGGGTACGTTTTCTGGTTTTAGCTTCATAGTCCCTTATTTTAAAATACCTTGGCATAGTAGTAGAGTTTGGTTGAAACGTTCAAAAAAACTTAAAAAGGGCCTGAGAAGAACTAACCCTCTTAAATTTAGTAAAAATATTTAAATGATTTTCTTATTTCGTATTGAATTTAACATTAAATTTAGTTATGTCAATTTTAGGTCAAATACATTCAAATTCTCATCTTGAAAAAAAAGCCCCTAAGGGCTTTTCCTAATCCCTCTTGGCCTTTCCCCGATTCGGAGCAGCGACCTTTTTGCTGATATAGGCGGTATGAGTTTTACAAAATTGGTCCGGCTCTTTGAGCGAGGCGACTTCAAATACCAGGTATTCTTTGCCATCGTAGTCGACCATATGGTCTTTAAGAATTTCCTCCAATGTTTCTTTGGAGATGGATACCCGGATAATGTTGAGGTCCTTTACCTGGGTTCCTTTGCTGATGTAGGATTTTTCAAATTGTGACATGACTTTTATTGTTTAAGGTTTGAAATTTGATTATGACCAAGAGAACGGGGGCTGCCAGGAACTCCCAAGCCAAGGGCCGTACAAAAAAATGGTGGAATGCTTCCTTTGTAAAACCCTATTTTTTGATCGAGTGAAGCTTACCCTTGGTGGGTGGACCGCTGCTCCCATCTTTGCATGAATCATAATTCAGAACCGGGAACAGGATAGCCCATGGCATTGGAAAGGCTAGATTATAAAGAAATCAAGGAAAAGATACTTAGGAGTAATAGGGATTGTCCAGCTTTAGGAATAGGGGAATTTGTGGGGCCTTGAAGAACGGCTAATAAAGTCTCTGTAATTTGATTTCGCTGATGAAGTTAAAATAGGAATTCCATATCTACTGCTAAGATAAAGTTACTACAATTCCAAACCTGGGTTTGGATTGAGAACAGGGTGTTAAGTGAATTTGCAACTTTACCTTATTTATGCAATAAATTTGACATTGGGATTACACATACTTGTGTGAAGTTCCATCCCGTCTAAGACTCATCCGGCAAAACTTTCAATTCCAGTATATAAAGTCAAAAAGTTGAAAAATAAATTTTTAGATTTAACTTTAGGTATGGGATTATGAGCAAACATTTCCATTTGATTATTCATCTAAAAAATGGCAAGGTATCGGATTGGGTACGCTATTTCAAATGGTTCACTAGCAAAAGTTTCCTGATGTCTACCAGGATTGACCTCGAGGTTTTATCTTTGAATATTTTCTCCCTCCCGATAGCTCAAGAGTCGAAAATGCGCAAAGAACTTGTTTTCTACCCCTTCTCAGTTTGTAATTAAATTTTGATAACCTAAACCCAACCGTATGAAAAAAATAATCAAAATTGCATTTTTAGCATTAATGGGCTGCGGAGCTGAAGAAAAGCAATCCACTAGAGTCATCGATTTTGATAAAGTAAAGGAGATGCCGGCTGATTTGAAGATTGAAAATGTCGTTTTGTTGGAAACAGATACCACAGAGCTGCTCGGAGAAGATGTAAAAGTACAGTATAATAAAGAGGGTTTTTTTGTCATGAATAGCAGAAATGCAAAAGGAATTCATCATTTTTCCCCATCAGGGCAGCATCTCGGTATGGCCGCTCAGATAGGAGAAGCGCCTGGTCAGTTACCTCAGATAGAAGATTTCAAATTAATAGGAAATTCATTATTTATCATCTGCGGAATGGGTGAACGAATCGATTTACACAAATTCTCTATTACCCATAAGTTGGAGACAACCACTGAGATCCCGCGCTATGCATTTTCTTTTCAGCCGCTTGAGAATGGGAACTTATGGTTCTATGGTGGATACTACATTTTGGCTGGCGACCATCGACTCTTTCTAACGGATGGATCTGGCAAGGTAAAGATTGAATTACTTCCAAATGAAGCACCTCCTATTGGTCAGATTGGGGGCCATGCTTTTTTCCAGGGAGATGACCGAATTTTGTTTCGGGAACCTCTCAAAACTACTGTATGGGAGATCACACCTGGAGATACCCTAAAAGAAGCTTATAAATTTGATTTTGGCAACAATACAGTTCCAAAAGAGTTATGGGAAAATGATCTTTTCGAGGGGGTCGGGAAGATCATGACTAAGGGATTTATGGATATTTTCTTTATGGTAGAGTCCGATCGATATTTTTTGGCGGATGTAACCACTCTGAAAGGTAGGGATAGAAGTAAAAGCTTGTTTTTAAGGGATAATAAATCTCACAACCAATTTAAAATCAAGGTTAACCAAGAGGAATTAGGGCATTTCAATTCACCCATCGGAATAAAAGGAGATCAGATCATATTTTTCGCCTATGCAGCATATTTGGTGAGAAATAAAGAAAATCTAAATCTTAGTGATAAAGCCAAGGCTTCTATAGCTAATCTAACAGAAGATTCAAATCCAGTAATTCTTTTTACTAAAATCCCGGAGTAGTTTGCTTGCTCTAAAAGCGTATCAAAACTCAAAAATCAAGAGTATGGAAAATAGAGCGGTTGATATTAATTATTACTATCCTAAAAAAACCATCATCAGTTGCGATCATATAGGCAGGAAGAAAATGGTTTTGAGGCAAAGCCCAATAAAAAAGGCTGTTTTTAAGATTGAACCTTTATCTTCCAGGAGTTGGAAATTCCAATCCCATTTCTTGATACAACTTCCGCACCTTAAACCTCCAACTGATCCTGGCTTCTTGCCAGGACTTGCTCCCCTCAATTATATCGATTCTGTCGTTGGAATGGAAGGGCTTGAATTTTGAATATTTCCTGTTGTCAAATTCCAATAATAGCTCAGGCCTGGTTAGCGGGCTGATTTCATTGTTTAAAACGAAAGAAAATATCCACATCATATCTGTTAGCAACCAGCCTGCAGACCTCATTGCTTATCCTTTCTTTTGTGGTCTTGAGATGTTATAGGATCTGCTTTCTGGAATAAAGGTTTTCCAGAGTAGCAATATCTGTATCAAAAGTTTCCGGAGTAGTTGCAAAGAGGGCACGGGGAATAATAATATCCTTGTCCCTTTCAAAGTCAAGCGCACTATGGTCCATATCCCAAAATAGATGTTTGGGGAAGACTTTGGCTATGTTGATTTTTTCCTTCACAGTGCAAAGTTAACGATATTTTATAAAAAAAGATGCGTAACCGAGCGGTGGTGCTTGTCGTTGACCCTCTGGTAATTTTACTTTGTCTAACGATTGTAAGTCGGTCCGGAGTAATTTAATCATTCATTTTGTCACGCCGATTTCACCCTTCTGCTAATCTTATTCAACAGGTCAAGCTTATTATTACTTCCAGCCTTTTTGAAAATATTCTGTATGTGCTTATTGACAGTCCTTTCGGAGATATTCAGGGCATCGCCGATTTCTTTGTAGATGTAGCCATCTTTGACCAATTGGCAGATCTCCGTTTCCCTTTTGGTAAGCCCCAAGCCCTTACACCGAATGCTGAAAATCTCCTCCTCATTTTTGGTTTGGATCAGGTCCAGCGTTTCCAGATCCTTGCGGTTTTCTTCAATCATATTCCGAAAAAAAAGAAAGGTGATGATCAGGAATCCGCCGTTGGTAAAAAGCACCTCAGTGAGTTGGGTTACCTGCAAGTAGGCCAATAAGGGCATCAGGGCCCAGGGAGCTACGGCGATATAGGACAGAATGGCATCGAAAGAGGCTTTTCTATTTTTGTATCGCTGCCGAATGCCCCAAAGGATGTTGTATACCATGTAGAATGCATAGGCAAACGGAATAATCATTCCCACATAGATGACCGTCATCAAATCCAATCCAAGTGGATAGAGTATGCAGAAGAAGATGATAAAGGGCGAAATCAGGAAAATCAGCACGCCATATTTTGCATGAAATTCCAGATGGGTGATGTTGTAGGCCTGGTAAAAATAATAGGGAAAATAGGCACCCATGGAAAAGCCAGCCCCATAAGCCAGGATGTATTGAAACACAACCGACATGGGAAGGTTTTCGTCGGGAAAGAGACCTCCGGCAATATTGTAGATGATCAGTAAGAATAGCAGGATCAGGTAATATTTTCGCTTTTTTTCTTTGGGCTTTTGCAGGTAAAAGACCAGTTGGTGGGAAAACATTAACGTTTCCAGAATTACAAACAGAAGGGTTACGATATGTATTTCAGTATTGAGAACGGTCATGGCGTTCAGGCAGTTTTTAGAAAATAGAACGGGAACCCAAACCGCTCTGAAACGGTATAAATCTCCATGCCGTGTTTTTGGTACCAGGGCAGGTTTCGCTCGGTAGAGGTTTCAAGATAGACCGGCCGCTTGAGCGTCCTGGAGTAATCCAATACATGTTTCAGAACCGCCGTCTCAAAGCCGTTCCCCTGCCGCTCAGGGTTCACGCCAATAAACCAGAGGTAAGTAAACGGTTCGCTGGGATAATGCTTTTTGATAAAGGACTCCCTGGCCAAGGCCTTGGGAATGTTACCCAGGCCGATGGTTTTAAGTATTAACTGTATATCCAGATAGGTGCTTTTCCAGGAGAACTTTTTCCGATCCTGAAACTGGATCATGGCGCAAGCTTCACCGTCGTCCGAAATAAATATCTCACCGGTATCCATGCAGTTGTCAAAGGAATACTCCATCAAATAGCGGATCTTTTTCTCCTGCTTCCCTGCAATGTAGTTGACGCTCTTGTTTTTTTTGAATGCTTCCAGCAGTATGGTTACCACTTTCTCCCGATCATTTTGGGTTGCTCTTCTCATAATTTTAATTTTTAAATCCGAGTTGCGAGGATTTCCCTCCCCTCCCCCCACCACAAAACCGTATGGAAAAAGGAGGGGCAAGTTCGTTTTTGGCTGATAAAAACCGGAAGGTTTTTTGTCGGACAAAGACACAACTTGCAAGGACCGCGCACAGCGGATTGGTGGTTATACCAGAGCAGATTTTTAGCTCCGGATGAATATAAGTAAGAACGGTTAAAGACGATAGTATAAATTAATAATACCATTTTTACTACCTAATATAAATTTATATCTAAATAAAAGCAAATATATTTACACTATTTTTACCTATATGAATAGGTAAATAAGCAGCTATACCCCTATCTGGATAGCTGAATATGCAGCTATTCGTGAATGTATCGTTCGGGATATTCGTTTGTCTTTCGCCAACTTAAACTTAAAAATCAATGTATATCTATGTATTAACCTATACTTGTCTCGGAATAGTTAGGTATTCGTATATACCGATAGCTGACTATTTTTCAGGTATAATTTTTAGATTTTCGAACTCCATATTAGGGATCGCTTTTCCTTTACCTCTTGCTGATTGCCTGACCGCTGATTCGGGTATGAGGAATAGGATCATTTATCGTTTCACTCCTAGGTTTGCTCTCTTCATCCAGTACTCATTCAAATCCTTGTAAGGAAGGTATAATTTCGACTGATCGCGGCATTGCGGAAGTGATTGCAGTAATTCTTTGGTGGCTTCTTTCCCAGCCTTGTCCCGGTCAAGAAATAAATCGACCTGTCCGTACTTTTGAATAGTTGGCATGGCCGATTTTAAATTGGCCAGGGAGTTAAGTACCATAAAATCCACTCGGCACCGTTCCGCCTTTCTCATTTCCACATAGCTCATCAGGTCGAATATGCCCTCAAACAGGCAGAGCTCTGCTGCATTGTTCCGGTAATGCGAAACCCCCTGAGCCGTGCAGCCCTTCCAGTATTTGTTCCGTATGGACCAGCCGTTTTCATTTGCGTTACCCATCCCGAAATACCTTTTGTCTCCGATGTGGTAATATACCTCCCGGCAGAAGTCGCGTGCCGTCTCCAATGATATGCCTCTGGAGTGCAGGTAATCCGTAATGGCACGATTGTTTCCAAGATGCTTCGTTTTAATGATGGTAATCCCAGGTGGTTCCTTTTCGGAAGGCTTCGCATTGGAAAGAATTGGCGGGTGAAGAAAAAAAGAGGATCCGCTTATGGTGGCTATTTCCTGGATGGCCTCAGATATGGTAAAAGCCGGATTCATTTTCAGAACCAGGTCAATGAGCGTACCACCTGCATTCCCATCTCCGAAATCCACCCAGAGGTTTTTGATGGGATGTACTTTAAAGGAAGGCGTCCTTTCCTCCCTATAGGGGGAGTAGTAAAAGCAATAGCCTGCTTTTACTTTGCTTGGTTTTATTCCCAGTTGATCCAGATAAGTTACTATGGATATCTTATTGGCTTCTTTGGCATTCATGGTCTTAAAGTTTAATCTTTTTAAAAAACCACCTACTACACCTACTACCTTACTACATTTTGTTGTTATTTATTTGGTATTCAGTTATTTATAACTGTTGAAAATCAAAAAGCATCTTACTACAAAAACCCTTTTTGTAGTAGGTTGTAGTAACTTGATATATTTTATCCTACTACACTTTATTTAATTGATTATCAATTGTTTAAATGTTATTTGTAGTAAGTAGTAGGTTGATTATGTTTAATGTAATATCCCTTTTCGGGGAAGGTTTGGGCTTCGTTTCTACGCACCTGGGTCTGAATGTGGCCGAGCAGTTTCAGGGCCTTTCCTATTTCTACCGGGCTGATTCTTAGGTTTCCGGAAAGGTTCGAGGCCAGCTGGTGACAAATCTCAGTGGCCGTCATAAATTTGTCATGGTCCTCCTTGGTGCCCGGGGAAAAGTACTTCTGTACCAGCTCCACTTCCGGGGAAATGGTTTTGTACTGATTGTTCATCAGTTCATTTTCCTGAATTTCAGCAGCCGTCATCTCGTATTGGAAATCCGAATGATACAATTGATAGGCTTGAGCCCAAACCTGGTCGATATCAATGTCACGTTTATAATCCCAGTTGATCGCTCTTACTGTAAAGCAGAGCCAGCGGACACTTCCAGTCACATCGGTCAGGAACTCGGCCTTATTGGTGGATCCCCAGATGGATGCCCTCCTGGGCTCCATTTTAGGCTTTTTGTCATAAGGATGCCTGACCTTTACATGTGATTTACTCATCAAGGTTTTCTGTGCATTGATTTCCGTTCTGGAAAGCGTGGAAAGCTCATCCTGGATCACGCCGAAATTCTGGCTCAGGGCGATCAGACTGTCCTTATCCACGGAAATATTTTCCGCATGATAGGCCATCAATTGATCCGGGATCAGGAAACGGGTTAGGGTTGTCTTGCCGCTGTTCTGCTGCTCCTGCACAAAGATCAGGGCCTGCTTATTAAAGAAGTCATCCCTGAGGCAACAGGCCACGCAGCGGACCAGCCATTTTTTGAACTGTACCTCAAACCGCCCCTGCCCATATACCTGGATATAGTCTGTGAATTTTTGGATATAGTCTCCATGGAGGGTTTCTTCCCATTTGTTCCGGACCTGTCTAAAATACTCCACAAAAGGATTGGTTTTGGGAATAAAGTCCGAACAAAGGAAGGTGTTGATTTCACCTACCGAGGTGCGGTACCCGGCCTGCCGACATTCTATGTAAAGGGTATTGGGATTGACTGGGCTGTAGTTGTTCCCTTCTTTTTCTCTGGCAAAGACTTCGTTTAGTACCAGGTTGTTCTTAAAGTCGTATTTTGAGATCAGGAACCTGATCATCCGAATGGTAGGGCTGGAAGATTTCTCATCTATCTTCCTGATAGGGTTTTCCTCGTCCATTTTTCTGTAGGTTTGGGTTGGTAAATCCATACAGAAATGGTATATTCGTCTCATTCAAAGAGGGATACCATTTCCTAATGAAATTATAGCAAGCGGATCGGGCATGATCCGCTTTTATTTTTTCCGGCCGTTTTTCTGGTGGCCGGCATTGAGTATATCCGACTTTTTGAAATACACCCTGGTATTGATCACCTGTTCTTTCAGGAAACCTTCCCTGCGCCAGTTATTGATGGTGGTACGAGAGCGGCCCAGAAGCTTCATGGCTTCTGGGATCTGTATCAGCTCGTTTTCCTGTACCGGTGGCTGCAGCTCGGGGATTATCCTGGCGACCACTTCTTCGGCAATCTCCTGGATGAGTTGCCTTTTGTCGATGGGGGAAAAGATCATGTCGTTCATATTCGGTTATCCTTTGGTTTGTGGTCCGAATATGGTCACAAGTTGGCAGGGGTAGGTAGCTGGGGTACTACCCCAAGTTTTCAAAAAGCGTCACAACTGGCGATTATAGGTGTTTTTTAATTGAAATAATTCTGGGGTAGGTTTGGATCGGGGAAAATTTGTTGGGGGTATTACTGCTTTTGGTAGTGAAAAAGCGAAAGCAGCAAGATTATTGGTTTGGAACCTTTTCGTCATTTTCCTTGATATTTGTAGGCAATATCCAAGGGGGAACTCTCTAAAATATCGGGGTCAACCCCAAAAGCCTTTCAAGGTATAAGCTCGGCACAACCGTGCCCCCGGCCGACGTGCTCAAAAGCATCGCCGATGCACTGGAAGTATCCACCGACTACCTGGTGAGTGAAAACGGGCAGGTACAGATAAAGGACAAGGAGCTGTTCAAAAAGTTTGAGCTAACACTCCCTTAGAAATATGAAACTGGCTTTTGTAGTGCTTATCAACCTGCACTTGGCATTGATTGGTGGTATTCTTATTGTCTATTTCACTTCAGGTATCATCAGCATTGCAGCTACCATTGGCTTTATCAGTTTGTTTGGTATCGTCACGCGAAATGGAATTTTGCTTATCTCCAGGCACGAAGACTTACGCAGAGAAGGCAAACAAGGCCTTGCGTTGATCAAAGAAGGTGCTCTGGACAGGCTCAATCCTATTTTAATGACCGCTTTTACTACAGGATTTGCCTTGATCCCATTAGCCTTAAAGGGCGGTGAGCCTGGTAGTAAGATTCAAAATCCAATGGCCGTGGTAATTTTGGGTGGATTGCTATCAGCTACCATTTTGAATTTGGTGGTAATACCTTGTGTGTATCAGTTGGTCACAGGCAGAAACAAATAAAATGTACATTACATTAAGTTAGGCCAACGAATTGCTTTGGCTTGGCTTAACTGACCCATTCCTTTGCTTCTTCCTTTTCTTCCAACTCAAAATACTTTATTTCCGCATTGGTAAACGGTTTCATAAATTGGGTGATCCAATTCTGCCATTTTTTGTCGCCTACCATGGCTATCTTTTCATAATCATCGGCATGCGACATATCCATTTTTAAATCCTGCCAGAACGCATTCAATTTCGATCCGGAAAAATTCTCCATCTCAAAGTACCACCGTACTTTTTTCCCACGGTTCACAATGTTATGAATCAACGGATGTATTTTCTGAATATCCGTTTCAGTCAGGTTATCCTTAGCCCTGGTGGCTATAATGTTGTTTTTGGTGAATTCAAGTATTTGTAGCATAGTGGTATATAGTTAAATTATAAATTTCTTTTTTCCATTTCTGCTTTCGCGATAGCCCGGTCAATGGCTTCTGCCTTAGTGCATTTATCATGGACGTAGAATTCTTCGGCATATTTTAAAGCCAACCACCTAATATCTTCATCCAATGCATTGAGGTGGTGCTTATAGTCATTGAATAATCCCTCTACTGCTTCATTCTTTACTGAGACTTTCATGCCCAGTGCCTGAAGATTATGAAGAAAATCATTTTTTGGCACCCATTCCCCCATAAAGAAAAAGCCGAATTGGTCAGGCTCATTTTTTAAAATAAGACGGGCAGTTGTCACCACGGGTATGGCCGTAGCTTCATATAACTCATTATGGGAATTGGTAATTTCCCTTTTGAGATGCGAATTTTCAGCCGTTACCCGAATTACTCCTCCATAAGGTTTTTTTGTAAAATTTTGAATAGCCCATCTGAACAGGCTAACACCTACATTCATTGGTAAGAATTTATTGAAAATCATTTGCCAACTGAGCATGATAATGTTGGCCAACCCGTTGATTCCTGCATGATAATAGGCCATGTTTTTTAAGTTGTATTTTGACGGAATAGATTGTAATTCAGGCATCCAGATTGGGACACTGATTGCTTTCCCAAACCCTTGAGGAAACTCTGCTATTTTCATTTTAAAGGGGCAAGCTTTTTTAAGCGTACCGTTTTTAACGATGTAAGCAGGCTCATTATGGCCTATTATATCTTTTATGCCCCCATCAGGAATTTCAGGATCGTGGTAAACTCCTTCAATAAGGAGCTTTTCAGGCTTATCCAATTCACACAGTGCCCACCGCGCCATAAATCCGGGCAAGCCGGGCTCAAAACCAGCATCCAGTAAAAAAAGATGCTCCCATTCTTCAATAGCTTCCTTCATTTCATTAAAGGCCAGGTGCTTTTCCTTTCCCGGGCTGAGGTCAATGTGGTGGGCGTTTTTTGAATTCAGCACAGCATCAATTAATGATAATGAGTTTTGATAATCTAAAGGAACAGCGACAATTACCAACTGCACCTCTCTGATAATGTCCGTGAGTTTTTTCCGATTGTTGATATCTACCTCCATGGCTTTAAACACTCCACCTGGAAATTCATTCTGAAGATGTTCAGTTTGCTTTTGGGCCTTCGCAAGCGTCCGGCCGGCAGTGATAATTTCGTATTGATCATAGCTTGCCAATAGTCGAGAAATTGACTTCCCGGCCCTTCCATAGCCACCAATGATCAAAATTCTATCTATATCATCTTTCATCCCTCAAGTTGCTCTTTAAAGTATTCTAATTCCACCAGTGTATGTTCGGAAGCACTTTGCAGCATACCAAAACAGCTTTCCATCAGCCAACTGAGCGTGCGCCCACCAAAAGTGTCTTTAAAATTTCCATAAATGCGGTGCGAAACACGATACCCTTTATCGGTGGTTTCTTCAATTCTAAAAGTACCTCCCTCATCTACCGGAATCTCCATGCCGAGGAAATAGTAAATGGTCTTTGCCTTCCAGCGAAAACTCCGGCTTTCATTTACATCATAGACTGTCCCATCCAACTCAGCAGTAATGCCGCCTACCTTTTCTTTTTGGTAAAACCTAAGGCTGTCCCAAAACGGTTGCTTCGGTTCGGAAAGAATTTCCGTGCCGCGATGGGCCGGATTGGAATTCTCAAAAGCTCCTTCAAAATCGGTAGCGATCTCCCAGATGTCCTCTCTGTTCGCTTTTATAATTGCCGATTGGGTGGTATCCACGGGTAATTGTTGTCGGGATATGCCAAACAGAAGCACACCCAATATGAGGAGTGGGATACCAATAGTTTTTAATAGTTTGTTTTTTGATGTTTTCATAACTCACTAGCTTTTTCTTTAATTTTTGAATGGTCTAAATGCTCTTCCATAGATTAAAAAAGTTTTAAGACAAAAAACGCCATAATCAATAAATAGGCAACATAAGCTGCATCAAATACAAATATTTGCCATTTGCTAAATCCATGAAGCTGCTTGCTTTGATGGACAAAAACCGAATAAAGCAACGGCATCAATCCTACAAAGGCCAGGTTGACCCAATACAATTGAAAATCCTCCACTGGGGTGGTTACCAGGGCCAAAGGGAAAAATGCCACTGTCATGGTTACCGCATTGTCGGCTATCACGCTGGTGGTACCTGCGGTAACCTCTCCACCCATTACCACACTCCAGGTCTTAAATACTTCAGGAGCAGTGGTTATAATGCCGGTGATGAATAGTCCTCCGACAATCTCCGATATACCCAAAGCCGTAACGATGTTCTCAGTGGCTTTCACAATGAAAAATGCCCCGGCCGCTATGGCAAATGCCCCGGCAATGGAAAGCCATATTTTCTTTTGTGTCCATTCTACTTTTTCTCCTTCTTTTCTTCCTTTGACAATCGCGTGAATTAAAAAAGCACCATAAGCCCCAAGCATGATCCATCCCTCAATCGGTTGCAAGCCCCGCCAGGCTTTCGGTAAGGTTAGTACAGCTACCAGTGCGATTATACCCAAATAGGGCAGTGACAAAACGGATACGGAACGCTTGTTTAAAGCCAATAGATTAGCGTCCAGATGTTCCTGATGTTTTGGGTTGTTTTTGAATTGTTTGCGTGAAGCAAAATAGGCTATCGTAACCATGAGGGGAATGGAGATGATATTAGAACCCAGTAAGTTTCCTAAGCCTATATTTGATACACCCCGGGCAGCACTGGTAATGTTGATAGCTACTTCGGGACTTGCTGTTACAATTGCCAAAAAGGCAGCTCCTGCCGAAGCTGTGAGTCCCCATTGTTTCCGCAACTTTCTGAGCGGTGTAAGCAATTGATCTGCTCCCCAGTGTGCAGCCCATGCGGCTACTACTAAAACTCCTGCCCATAACCATGCACTCATTCTTCTGTTTTTATCGGTTAATTATCTATTTAGCTATTTTCAATATCCTTACAGCCCCGCGCATTACGAAGGTGAAAACAATTGCCCCAATGGCCAAATCGGGCCATTTGCTATCCAGCCAGTAAACCAGTACACCAGCCAAGATCACTCCGCCATTCACGATAATGTCATTGGAAGTGAAGATGGCACTCGCTTGCATGTGGGCCTCCTCACTTTTGGCTTTATTGATCAGCCAGAGTGAAACCAGGTTGCCTATGAGGGCCAGTACTGCTATGACGATCATCCATTGAAACAGCGGTGTTTCGCTTTCGCTGAAAAACCTGCGTAATACTTCTGAGAAGCCTAGGAGCGCCAATCCCATTTGAAAATAACCGCTGAATTTGGCGACTTTCTTCTTTCTGGAAACAGCACCACCAACTGCAAACAGGCTTAGTGCATACACGATAGAATCTGCCAGCATATCCAATGAGTCGGCTATCAGGCCCATAGAGTTGGAAATCCAGCCGGTAGTCATCTCTACTACAAAGAATCCGAAATTGATACCCAGCACCCACCACAATATTTTGCGCTGGTGAGAATCGTCAGCGGCCAACGGCAACTCTGCTTCATCTTCCGTGTTTTCCAGCCGGTCGTTGAGTTTGAGTTCGCTAATGGCCAGATGGATCTTGTCTACTTCTTCCGTGTGATATACCTCCAGTTTACGGTTTGAGATATCAAAAGAAAGCTGCTTGACCTCTTTATAAGGTTCCAGCTTCATACGGATCATTTGCTCCTCTGAGGGGCAGTCCATTTTGCTGATATGGAATGTGGTTTTCTTCATTAAAAATATGTTTGATTACACTTTTCACATATACCTTTTAGTACAAGATTGACCTCTTTAATCTGGTGCCTTTTTCCGATTGCCAAAAGTCGCTTGGGAATTATTTCAGCCAGGCAAAATGTCTCTCCGCACTCTAAGCAATGAAAGTGAAAATGCCAATCCTTCAGTTCCTGTTTTGTAATTGCATATTTTGCAGTTTCGGTTCCATCATCAATCTTGTGTACTATTCCTATCTCTTCAAAAAGATCTATTGTCCGGTAGATAGTTGTTTTAAGTACTGGCTTTTCCTGTTGGATCGTGATAGCCAGAGCTTGTTGCAGTTCTTTCAAGCTACAAGCAGTTTTCTTATTAATAATGTATTCAATCACTTCGATACGTGCAATAGTCGGAACAATCGCATGATCCTGAAGTATTTTTTCTGGTCTCCTCACTTTTATAGTTATATTTTACAGGTTTTTTATAATCTATCGGTCATTTCATATCCTCAAATTGACACCAGCAATAATTTGCCTGAATCCACCTCCGAATATTCCTGAAGTGGCCCGGTTCAATCGAGAGGCCCGGTAAATTTCATTGGTGATATTTTTCCCGTTGATAAAAGCCGTCATATTCAGTTTTTTACCCAAAATAAAATCATGGTTCACGTAGGCATCTATCGAACGATAGGCAGGCAGCTTTCCGATTGCCCCATCGGCAGACTCGTTGCTAAAATTATGGAACTCTGTGAATTGCTCGCTTACGAAATGTCCACTGACACCAACGGATAGGTTTTGGAAATCATAGTTCAAACCAATGCTCGCGTTCCATCTGGGTGTGTAAGGTGCTTCGGCATCTGAAAGGCCGTCCTCTCCAAAACGGATAACGCTTTTTGTTATGTTCTGAAAACCAGCTTGATCTATGGTTTCATCAGTAAGTAATACTTCACCTCCCGAACCATTTGAAACATATACCTCATAGGCACTTCGGTTGGCGTTTACTTTATCGATATACTCGTTTTGGGTGGCGGTACTGTGAATGACTTGCGAAAAAAGGTCTTTGTCCACCAATCTACCTTCCAACACTCTCGACTGCATCACATTGATATTTCCGAGAAGATGAAGCCGGTGCTGGTTTATATTGAAAAGTTCCGCTCCAACAGCAGCCTCCAACCCTTGCACATTAAATTTGCCTAATTCCTGAAATACTTCATTTCGGCCTCCCGCATAGAAATTCCGGCTGGTATTGTTGAAGTAGGTCAGTTGCCCGTCAATGCGATTATCCCATAAATTTCCTCGCCAACCGATTTCCTTGTTCCACGCCAATTCGGGTTCAATGTTGATGCTTTGTCCTGCAAGCGGGTTGGTAACAACACCGTCCTGCTCCACCAAAAACCCGAATACCTTGGACGGGGCTATCATACCCTGATAGATGCTTCCATAAAATTCCCCGTCTTGAATGCGATAATCTACTGTAATGCCCGGTAAAAATTGCGTGTAAGCATTCGGCACCCTACCTTCTTCCGTACTGTTTATGTTCGGGTTTTGAGCAAGAGCCAATAAATCTTGTCGGTACATATCCACGTATTCCAAACGAAGGATAGGTGTGATGCCCCATTTTCCGATATTAAATTCATTTCGGATAAAACCGTTGAAAGACCATAATTTGTACCACAAATCTGTTGTGGTGGTTCCATTTCTTGCCCACCTACTTCGATCTGCCACTAAAAAGCGGTCTTTAAAAGTTTCCCGGTGTAAATTGATTGCTGCTTCCAGGCGTTGCTTTTCACCGAATGCTTGCCAATCATAGTTCATGGTTTCTTTAAATCCCGAAACGGTGTACGTCCAACGACTATCTGTGGTGCTTTCCCGACCGTTCAACACCCTGCCTACAATTACGTAATCTTCATCATCGAAATCCAATCCTTTTAAATAACTGTACCGGTCATTAAAAATCGCCTCTCCAACGTAATTCCTTACCTCTGATGCTTTGACCTTTGCCGTGATTTGTCTCCACCAATCCCGCTCAAAATCGGTAGCATAAATTTTTGAGGTGAAACTCAGGTTACTATTAAGCAACCATTTATGGATAACGTCCACACCATAACGCCTCATCGTAAATTGGTCGGCATCCAAGGGGTTTATGGTTGGGTCGGTGTCGAAGGTAAATGGTGTTTGGGAACTTAATGAAGCCTGGTTGTCCTCAGATTGGCCACTTACTTTGAAATACAGGGATTGATTATCAGAAAGTTTAGCATATATTTTCGCATTCAAATTCAGTACTTCTACCGATGAATTATCGGTAAATCCATCAAACTTTTTGTAAACGCCCTCGACCAACGCCCCTAGATTGTTCCAGGTGCCGCCATAAGACAATAAGCCTGTTTGATAATTTCGTTGACCACCAATCAACTTCATTCGTAATTCAGGTTTTTGAGGCGGTAAGGCGGTAATGTAATTAATGGCACCATACATATTATTTGGCCCAAAACGCAGCATATCTGCACCTTTGTACACCTCGATGGAGGTCAACCGGTCGCTCACAGGGTTGTAGTAAGCTCCGGGGGCAATGTAGGGCGCGGGTGCGGAAGGTGTGCCGTCTTCCATAACCAATACTTTCTTGGAACGCCTTCCCCAGGAGCCTCTGATACTTATATTGGGGCGGTTGGAAAGCCCCATATCACCTAAAATGTTCACTCCGGGTACCATCCGCAGCACTTCTTCCGCACTCAATGGATTGATGTTTTTCAGGGTAATCGGACTTATTCTGAAATTGCTTCCTTTAAATTCCTCTTTAAAATTATTGGGTGATGCACTTACGATGACTTCATCCAAAGTTGTACTGGCTCGTACCAAGGCTATTACTCCTAAATCAGGTGTATTGGTATTGACGGAAAAAGTTTTTGCGTCATAACCCAAATATTTAATTTTGATCGTATTTGAGCCATCCGGAAGTTTGATCTCGAAAAATCCCGATTCACTGGTTACAGTAACAACGCCCTTAGATTCGACAACGATTTGAGCGCCAATAAGCGGTTGTTTGTCCTCACTGTCAACCACCCTTCCATTTACTTTTGTTTGGGCAAAAGATGTAATACTTATAAGTATTAATAATAAGGTCAAGGGTGAATTTCGTTTGGCCATTTTCAGTCTTATTGTTTTGTTAATTCTATGCTATAATTTCAAATATTGAGTCCTACTTCTTATAAGCCAACAACCTCAATGCATTAAACACCACCACCAAAGTAGAGCCTTCATGAATCAGCACTGCGATACCGATATTAGCAAAGCCGAAAACCGTAGCGGGTATTAACAAGGCTACTATGCCCAAACTCACCCAAAGATTTTCTTTGATAATGCCTTTGGCCTTTCTACTCAAACCGATGGCAAAAGGCAAGGTTTCCAGCTTGTCAGCCATTAGGGCGATATCGGCTGTTTCCAGGGCTACATCACTGCCTGCCGCTCCCATGGCAATACCTACGGTACTGTTGGCCATGGCCGGGGCGTCATTTACGCCATCACCCACCATCGCTACTTTAGATTCTTTTTCCCTGAGCTTTTTAATGGCTTCTACCTTTTCTTCCGGCAGCAAGCTGCCCCAGGCATCCGTGAGTCCAATTTCTTTGGCCACTGCATCGGCTACTTTCTGGTTATCCCCGGTAAGCATGACCATACGCTTGATACCAATCTTTTTCAGTTGCTCCAGGGTATTTTTAGCTTCCTTTCTGGGCGTATCCATCAGTGCAATAATGCCAATGTATTTGTCATTTTGACGGATCAGCATGGTAGTATTGCCATCTGACTCCAGCGACTTTACCTTTTCGTCCGTTTCCTTTTCGGGCTTTTTGTCATCCAGGGATTCAAACAGGTCCAGGTTGCCGATGTATATTTTGTCATTATCCAGGGTGGCCTTGATCCCTTTACCAAGCACCGCTTCCAGGTCTTTCGCATCACGCACATCAGAACCATCCAATCGCTCTTTGCCATCCCGTACCACGGCTTTGGCCAGGGGGTGGTCGCTCAGGCTTTCTACAGCTACTGCTATTTTCAACAGTTCGTCCTCTTTTACATCACCTAAAGCAACTACTTCAGTGAGCTTAGGCTTTCCTTCTGTCAATGTTCCGGTTTTATCAAAAGCCAGGGCGGTGAGTACACCCAGATCTTCCAGCGGACGGCCACCTTTGATAAGCACCCCGCTTTTGGCTGCCCTGGCTACTCCGCTTAGCACTGCACTTGGGGTGGCTATCGCCAAAGCACATGGACTGGCTGCCACCAATACGGCCATCGCACGGTAGAAGCTTTCGCTAAAGGTTTCGTCCAGTACCAGAAATGCGAAATTGAGTATGACTACCAAAACCAGTACAGACGGCACAAAATATTTCTCAAATTTGTCGGTGAGCCGTTGTGTAGGTGACTTCTGGGTCTGGGCTTCATTGACCAGTTTCACCAAGCGAGAGAGGGTAGAGTCCTTCGCTACTTTAGTGACTTTGATTTCCAGCGTATTGTTGCCATTGATGGTACCCGAAAAAGCCCGGTTCTCGTCTTTGATGTCTTTTTCCTCCGACCAGTTTTTATCAGGATTATCCACTGGTTCTTTATCTACCGGCACACTTTCACCGGTGATAGGAGCTTGGTTGACACTGCTTGTACCGCTTACAACCACACCATCGGCTGAGATTTTGCTGTTGGGCTTCACCACGATGATGTCACCTATGCTCAATTCCTCAATACCGACTTCTTCGGTCTTACCATTTCTCTTGAGCAATGCCGTTTTAGGAGCGAGCTCTGCCAAAGCAGCAATGGATTTACGGGCTTTGTTCATGGCGTAGTGTTCCAACGCATGCCCCATGCTAAAAAGGAAGAGGAGTAATGCACCTTCCGCCCATTCGCCCAGAATTGCCGCTCCAATGGCGGCTACGAGCATCAGGAAATCAATTTCAAAACCTCCTTTGGCCACTGTTTGAATGGCTTCTTTGGCCGTGAAATATCCGCCAAAGAAATAGGCTCCGATGTATAATGCGAGGCTCACCCAGGAAGGCACAGCCTCTACATAAGACAATCCAAAGCCAATTCCCAGCAATGCTCCACAGATAATGGAAAAAATCAGCTCTGTATTTTTACCGAAAATGCCACCGTGCGAATGTTCATCATCTTCACCTTCCTCATGGTCATGTTCCTTTTTACCTCTTTCTTGATCTTCGCCTTTTTCAGTTTCTTTTACTTGTTTAAGAAAACGTTCGGCACTTACTTGGGTATCCGGTATATCAAGCCCCTCTTTTCTCAGTGCTTTCATAATTTCCGCCTCATCCACTTTGGCCGTATCATACTCAACCCGCACCATACCGGATGCCGATACGGAGGCTTCTAAAATACCCGCTATATCCCGAAGGTCACGCTCTACATGACGGGCGTGGCGTGTATGGCGAATGCCTTCTACTTCTATGAGTTTGTGTCCAAATTTCTCATTGATTTCAGCCCCGGTTTGCTCGGCTAACGACTGGATACGGTCTAGGGAGATTAACTCAGGGTCGTAATGAAAACATAGCTGAGGCACACCTTTATCTGTTTCGTCTGCTATATGCACTTTTTCAAGGCCTTCTGTATCCTGAAGCTGTTGAATAAGTTTTTGCACACATTGATCCCTCTCATCAGGTACTTCGGGCAGGAGAAGCGGTATTTTAATTTGTAGTTTTTTCATGTGAATGTTATTTTTTAATTCAAAATCATGAGGGCCTTGGAGCATACATGATGATAAGCATACCTATTAAAGCAATTGTCCCACCTATTATGTCATACCCGTCGGGCACAACCCTTTCTATTTTCCAGCCCCATTGAATGGCCATTACGATAAATATTCCACCGTAGGCGGCATAGACCCGGCCAAAATGATCCGGTTGCCATGTAGCCACAATACCATATCCGATCAGAATTAAGCCCCCAATACCCCAATCCACCATGGTTTGCCCTCTCGTAGTGTGAGCCAAACCATATATCCACCACCTATTTCGCAAAGCCCGGCCAGCACGAATATTCCTAATGATTTTATGATAATTCCCATGTTTTACTTTAGTTTATTTTTTTAACTGAAATCAAAAGAACCCCTCGATAGCTTAACAACATACAGTGGGATTCTTTTCGCACGGAACTTCCGGCAGAAGGAGCATATTTTTATTTATAGTTTTTTCATGACTATTAATTGGAGCAATTATCACAAACACCTTTTACCACTAAGTTAGCCTCTTCAGGAACATACTTCGGAGGCAACTCCACTTCGGGAATTTTATAACTGGTCAGGCATTTGGTTTGTCCGCATACTCTGCAATGAAAATGCAAGTGTAAGTCCCTTTCAATTTCGCACTTACAACCTTCTTCACACAAGGCGTATTTCCGCACACCTGTGCCATCATCAATACTATGTACTAGTCCGTTATCCTCAAATGCCTTTAGTGTTCTGTAGATGGTAGTTCGGTCCGATTTCTCAAAATCTTGATATAGATCGGTCAAACTTACCGCTGCTTCCCTACCCATGAGGTACTCTAATACCAACAGCCGCATAGCAGTAGGTTTTATATGATGTGCTTTTAGGGTTTGTTCTAAATCCTTTATCATTTGCTTGAGATTATTCTTTTAAAGAATCACCTGTTTTTATTCTATACGCATCATCTATTTCAGAGACGTAAAAAATCCCATCACCCGGCTCAGGCGTTTGAGCTTTTCCACATATCAACTGTACCGCTTCTTCCATTTCTTCGTTTTGGCAAACCAGCTCCAGTTTTACAATCGGGCTATCGGTAAAATGAAAGTCTAATGAAGGGGAAGCATCTTTTTGTCGGTGCGCCCCGGCTCCTTCACCTCTAGATAGCGTTACACTCTCAAAACCTGCATCGCGCAGGGAGACAACAACTATGTTGTACTTTTTTCGGTTTTATATATGCTTTTATTTCCTTCATGTCTTTGTTTTTTATTGTCTTCTAGCTTAGAAATGCAGTTGACACGTTTTCTTGCCAACTGCATTTTGCAACTCTTTTAATGACCATGAGAGGTCTGACTTTTCTTCATTTCAGAAATCAGGTAATAGGCATTGTTCCATGCTACCTCGGTACCGTCAGGAATTGGTTCTAATAATTTGATCTCTACCCAACCATCTTCGGTTATACCGGTGCGTACTTCTATGGCTTTAAATGCCCATTCGGTCTTTCCATCGTCTTCATGGGCTTCCGCCATAAAAATAAAAGGCTTGCCTTCTTCTTCTATGATGGCACTTTCAGGTAAGGCTTTAACCTGATTGTCTCCAGTGCTTATTTTACCATTGATATACATGCCCGGGATCAGAAAATCTTCTTTTTGATCTATTTCGGCATGCACATGTACTGCCTTAGGGTTTTGTTCAAATTGTTTACCCACAGAATAAATCTTGGCTGAAAGCGTAGTACCCGGAATGGATTCCACGGTAAAGGCAATTTCCTGTCCTATTTTAACCTTGTGAACGTCCTTTTCAAATACCATCAAATCCGCATGTATGTGGTCGATATTGACAATCATGAACATCTCGGTCTGAGGATCAACATATTGCCCAATCTGAACCTCTACTTTTTCAATGTATCCATCAATTGGACTAACCACTGGTACGTATTGATAGATATCACCACTCTGTACATTTTTCACATTTAAGCTTAGCTGCTTCAATTGAGCTTCATAGCCTTTCACCTCACCCTTCATGGCCTGGTAGTCCGCCTGTATTTGCTGATAAGTTTTTCCGGAACCGACTTCCTCCTCATATAACCTTTTCTGCCGTTGATTTTCTTTTTCCAGAAACTGTAGTTGGCTGTAAGCCCGTACATAGTCAGTCTGTAACCTGGTCAGGTTGGGGTGGGAGAGATAGGCCAATACTTGCCCTTTGCTCACCTGATCTCCTTCAATCACTTTGATGGAAGTAACATTGGCTCCCAGAATAGCCGTAACGGTCGCCTCATGCTGAGGCGGCACTTCTAACTGACCATTTGCTTCTACCACGCCAGATAGTGAGCGGGTGGGTAGTGTGTCAATCTTGATGCCTAGACTTTCAAATTTGAGGTCCGAAAGATGAAGCTCGGCCAGCCGTTCTTCATTATTTCCTTCCTCACCTTCGTGCCCAGCCTCGCCCTCACTGTGTTCGTGAGAAGCTTCACCTGAGTCATCAGCCGAATTTTTGCCGCAACCTGTAAATACCGACACCATAAGTACTAGTGCAACTATATATATAATTTGCTTTTTCACTTCTTCTATTATTTGTCTGATTTTATTTTTGACTTTCAATTCCATCATTAGTTTGATGTTTTTAAATAGTATTCCAGTTGGTAGCGGCTATCCAGGTAATTGCCAAAGGCATTCCAGGAGTCCACTTCTATGCGAATGGCATCCCTGATGTTTTGCAGAAAGGTCACATAATCTATAGCTCCTTCGCGATAAGCCAGAATCGTACCTGATCGCTGTTCCTGTGCCAGGGGTAGCGCTTCATCGCGGTAATAATTCCATGAATTGAGCCATTTCAGGTATTGTTCTTTCTGGTTTTGATATGCTGCATTCAATTCCAGTTGAGTTTGTCGCAGGTTTTGTCCGGCTATATCCCGCTGGATTTTGGCCGACTGTGTCCTGCCAAGTTCAGGCCCGAAAAACAAGGGAATCCTTATCCCTACCTGATATTGATAAAAACCGGATTGTCCATCTACTTGTTGTCGGCCATACTGGCCTTGCAACTGCGGAAGAAACTGAGAATACCTTTCCTTTATGGTAGCATCCGCTACATCTACACGCTGTTTTGATACATTCAGCAACGGATGGTTCATCAAAGAGTCAGCCACATAATTCAGCGGTTCATCCAGTTGGGTAGCTGGGATATCCGGTACGGTAAAGAGGGTATCATTGGCAAACCACAGGTTAAGCCGCTGCAAGGCACTGAGATAATCCCTGTAAGCCTGTTCCTTCTGTATCTGTACCTGATTGGCCTGATTGGAGGTAGCCAGGTATTCCAGTTTGGAAGTAGCTTCAGTTTCCAAACGAATTCGTGCGGCTCTTTCAATATCGGTAAAAACCGAATCCAACTGCTCATAAACCTGGTAGTTATTTTTGGCTGCATATACCATTGCCCAGGCTTGGCTTACTTCCCTTTCCAGCTCTATCACGGACAGGTCAAGCGCCTTCTCAGCCAGTGCTACCCGTTCTTTTTGTAATTTCAAACGGGGTGCTATGCCAAAAATATCAATCTGCTGTTGTTGGATGCCTATCTGAGTGTAAACTCCATCCGAGCCATTGCCCACTTCTTCCTTACCAGTAAACACCTGCGTATTGCCAAAGTCCCATGCTGTTTTCTTTAAGGCCTGTTGGCTTTCAATTTCAAGTCTGGCTGATTGTATCTTAGGATAACTTTCTACCGCACGTTTTCTAGCCTGCTCTAATGTAATCGTAGGTAAGCTGTCTTTCTCCTGTCCCTGCTGCTGGGCATTAGCCATAGCCGGTAAGCCAAATAATCCACCACAAACGATGAGGACAATGATCACGTTGGCATTCGGTGCTTTCAGGTTCTTTCTTTTATCGCTCCTTCCTTCTACAAAAGTGTAAAGCACCGGCAGCACTAGCAGGGTAAGCAATGTGGCTGTCAGCATTCCTCCAATTACTACAGTTGCTAAAGGACGCTGCACTTCCGCTCCGGCAGACCCAGAGAAAGCCATGGGTAAGAACCCAAATATATCTGTTGTGGCTGTCAGCATAATGGGCCTGATTCGCTCTTTGGTTCCTGTTAAAATTCTTTCTCTGATGCTGGTGACGCCTTCTTCTTTCAATGAATTAAAGCGGTTGATTAAGACCAAGCCATTTAACACGGCTACTCCAAAAAGCACGATAAAACCAACGCCTGCTGAAATACTGAAGGGCATATCTCTAATCCACAGCGCAAATATACCACCAATAGCTGCCAGGGGTATAGCGATATAAATCATGATGGATTGTGAAAATGACTGTAGCGCAAAATAGAGTAAAACGAAAATCAAGAACAGCGCTATTGGAACAACAATGGCTAATCTGCTCTTCGCTCGTTCCAGGTTTTCAAACTCTCCTCCATAAGTGATGTAATAGCCGGGAGGTAACTCTAGTTGTGCATCCAGTTTTTCCTGAATATCATTTACCACTGACTCTACATCTCTTCCCCGTGTATTCACTCCTACATAGGTTCTTCTATAGGTATTGTCCCGCGAGATCTGCATGGGGCCCGGCACATAGCTGATATCTGCCACTTCTTTTATCGGCACTTGGGTACCATCGGGCAGATCAATGTAGAGTGTGCGCAGGTCATCAATACTTTTGCGATGTGCCTCGTCAAACCGGATGACCAGATCAAACCTTTTTTCTCCCTCAAAAATCACCCCGGCCACACCACCGGCAAAAGCAGAGCTTACATACTCATTGAGCTTTTGAATATCCAGGCCGTATTGGGCAATTTTATCCCGGTTGTAACGAACGGTCATTTGAGGAAGTCCTGATGTCCGTTCGGGGTTTACATCACCAGCTCCTGGCACGGTAGAAATAATATCGGCCATCTCCTGCACCTTTTCGGAAAGCACTTCCAGGTCTTCACCATAGAGTTTAACGGCAATATCCTCCCGTACCCCTTCCAGCAACTCATTAAAACGCAGCTCTACCGGCTGGGTAAATACCAGGTTTACTCCTGTAAGATGCATCTCAAGCTTATCCTTGATTTGCTCAATTAGTTCATCTTTAGTCTCTGCAGACACCCATTGGTCTTTATCCTTTTCTAAGATGAGGTACATATCGGCTATATCCATCGGCATAGGGTCGGTAGGGATGTCCGCCACCCCGATCCGGGCAGTTACTGTTTTTATTTCAGGGAAACTTTCCAGCAACAGGTTCTCAATCCTGATAGATACCTCTTTTGATTCGCTTAGGGAACTCCCGGGCCTGATGAGTGCCTGCATGGCGATATCTCCTTCATCAAGCTGAGGCACAAACTCACCTCCCATCCGTGAAAAAATGAACCCGGCTGTTCCCAGCAGCACAATAGCTACGATAATCACTATTGCTTTAAAACGCAGGGCGCTTTTTAGCAAGGGCAGGTAAGCCTTTTGAATACCACCAATGATTTTATCACTTACTCTTTCCAGCCAGCGTTCAAATCGTCCAAACCAGTTCTTTTTGTTTTGAATAGGCTTCATAAATAAGGCCGACATCATCGGTACATAAGTCAGGCACAGGATAATGGCGCCAATCATGGCAAAACCAAAGGTGTAGGCCATCGGCTGGAACATTTTACCTTCCACACCGGTGAGGAATAAGATGGGGGCGAATACAATAAGGATGATGATCTGTCCGAAAAATGCCGAACTCATCATGGTACTGCCTGCATCATAAGCCACCTCGTCCATCACACCCTGATTGAACTTAATTTTCCCTGATCGGATGCGTTTCTGGATTTCATACACCGTACCTTCAATGATGATCACCGCCCCGTCTATGATGATCCCAAAGTCAATGGCTCCCAGGCTCATGAGATTAGCCCATACATTAAACTGCTTCATCAGAATGAAAGCAAACAGCAGTGAAAGCGGAATGGTGGTTGCAGTGATAATACCACCACGGACACTACCCAATAGAATTACCAGGGCAAAAATTACAATCAACGCCCCTTCCAGGAGGTTCGTTTTTACGGTGTCTGTCGTTCTGGAAATCAGGTCACTTCGGTCAATGATCGTGTAAATAGTTAGTCCTTCGGGAAGAGACTTTTCTACCTCGGCCATACGCTCTTTTACATTTTGGATTACCGCATTGGGATTAGATCCTTTCAGCATCATAATGATACCCCCGACAGCTTCCTTTCCATCCTGTGTGAAAGCTCCATACCGTACCTGATTACCGAAGTGTACTTTGGAGGCGACATCACCTACCGTAACTGGGATTCCATTTTCTGTTTTTATGACGATTTTTCTGATATCATCCAGAGAGCGCACCAATCCTTCTCCTCGGATGAAATTGGACATCCTGTTCTTCTCAATGTAAGCCCCCCCGGTATTGACATTATTTCTCGCCAGAGCCTCGTATACCTGAGAGATGCTCACATTCTGCGCATTGAGTTTATCCGGGCTGATGGCTACTTCATATTGCTTGATATAGCCACCGAAAGAATTCACTTCAACCACACCATCAAGCAAGGTCAGTTGTCTTTTTACAATCCAATCCTGGATTGTGCGCAACTCCATAGGAGAATACAGCGAGTCATAACCCTCTTGTGGTTGTATTGTGTATTCATAAATTTGGCCTAAACCGGTGGAAATGGGACCCATTGACGGGCTTCCGAATTTCTCCGGAATGGTTTCTTTTAATTCGTTCAGTTTTTCCTGTACCAGTTGTCTGGGCAGATAGGTACCCATATCGTCTTCAAAAACAATAGTGACTACCGACAGGCCAAACCTGGAAATAGACCGGATTTCATCCACCCCCGGCAGGTTGCCCATGGCCAGTTCCACCGGATAGGTAACAAACTGCTCTATATCCTCTGTGGCCAGGTTTGGAGAGACAGTAATTACCTGGACCTGGTTATTGGTAATGTCCGGGACGGAACCCAGATTGACCGTTGACATGGAGTATATCCCCACGCCAATGAGGGCGAGCGTAAGCAGGCCCACGATGAATTTGTTCTTTATTGAGAACGATATGATTTTATTGATCATACGACTTTTAATTATTTGATATGGACGGAGAAGAAGTGATGGAACCGTGCTACAATCGCTACCAAAAGGATCAGGCTGACCAACACAATAAAAAACCACTTTAGGATCTGTTTGACGGTGACTTTCTTCCTTCTTTCTTTCCTTTTTTTCGTTTTGCTTTTATTCAATTTTTTCAACTTTTGGATAAAATTGAACACAATGAATTTTTGCCTTTGAGTACTAAAGGCCCATTAAAAGAAAATGCCTGACGGATCAATAAAATGCTTACTCAGTCCTGTTAAAAGGACTTATCGTCAGGGCATACTTATCCTGCAAGACAAGAAGAATTATGATTTGGGGGGCTTGATAAATCCAGAGATTTCAATGCTTCTGAAATCCTGAAAATAAGAAGTGTAAACCGCAGAAAGTTTCACGAGGTGTGTGAAATCAACCCCTGCTGTTGATAAAAAATGCACATGGCAACAATGGCATACGCAAAATGGAGAACAACCGTCCCAACCCTGATTGTGGTCATGATTGTGATTATCATTCGCAGTTTTGATTACTGTAATACTATTCTCGCTATCCTTAAGTGGCACTGTATCCGCACAGGCCATCCCTGAAAGGACGATAAAGTAAAAGCTTAATATGTAGCACGCGATTTTCACTATTGCAAATATACGGATTAATGCAATGCAAGGGTATTGCAAAGTTGTATCTTCATATTAACGCATGTTTTCTCAGGATTGTTAGTACTTAAATAGTTAATACGATAGCAGACCGACTAAAAATAGCTGGATATGCCTATCTGGAATCCTGCTGTTTTGGCTGCCGGATTGCCCAACAAATCTGTCTCCCATATATGCCGGTAATTGGCGCGGATCACTGTTTGAGATGATGGACGAAAACTAAGAGCCGGTACTATGGCTTGTACATCATCATGAATGTTTCCTCCTGTCTCTTCAAATGACCCTACGTTATAATCTACATGTTCAAGCCGTAGTGCCAGGTTAATTCTGGCATTCTCCCACCCGAACATTTCACGCTTTAAAACGGTATAAACAAAATCTATAAACCCGCCTTGTTGTTGACTTCCAAACTGCTGGGAGTAAGTGGCAGGAACGTCCACGAATGCCCATACCCATTCCCCGGTAATATCCAGATTTTTTATTGCGGAAGTATTAAAATCAATTGCCAAAACATCCAGTCTCCTTTTTTGATCCAGCATAAGTCCGTCTTCTTCATACTTGTTATACACATCGCCCATCCAAGACAACCCTATTTCCCCGATTTTCCGGTGACGAATAGCCGTCTTTAGCGTGATAAGGGGAACAGCATTGAAGTTTTCTTCAAAACGATCTACATTTTCTTTGGTAGCTGGAAGCCAGGTTCTGCCTTCACTATTCGCAACTATCCGATCATTAAAACCATTGGTAACATAAGCTTCGTAGGCCCATACCCATTGTTTTTGATAGGTCTTTCCGTGCAAACCAAACCCAACATTACTGAAAGTGGCCGGGATAATAGTAGTGGCAGAGATTGGCCTGTCTACAAACTCCCACCTCGGGCCATCGTGGTTTTGATTAAATGCCCCAATCGGGTTCATGATAATTCCTCCCCTGAAATTGAGTAATGGATGAAATTCAAAATCAAGAGCGGCAAACTCAATGTTGATCTCTTTGGTACCTTCTTCAAATTCTATTTCCGAGAGAAATTTAATCCGCTCAGTGATGGTGGAAGATACAAACAGGGTCATTCTCGGAATTTTAAAAGAGACACCCTCGGTAATGCCATCGGACACAAAGTATTCTCCCTGTGCTTCAATATAACCCCCAATTGCTACCGGAAAACTTCCTGCTTGCAGAAAAGGCCGGTTGTAAACCGCGTCCATATTCAGTAGCAACTGAAAGCTGTCTGACTTTTGGGCAAATGCTACATGATTTAAACAAATCAGCACCAGCAGATAGCCACCAATTTTATAAATAGATGAAGATGTTTTCATGATCTGTGTTTACTTTAAAGTTTTTAAGATTCGTTTCTGCCGGGCCTTGTACCACATTCCCCTTGGCATCAAATTCACTCCCATGGCATGGGCATACCAGATAGTGTGGTTGTGCATTTACCTCACAGCCCTGGTGGGTGCATTCCATCCAGAGTGCCATGTAATCATCTGCTGAGAGCCTGTATAATGCAATAGGAAAAGCCAGTGATAGCTCTCGCACCAGCACGACTTCTCTTGGCTTTTCCACCCCTTCAATAAATTCTTGTTTTGAGACGGTGAGCCTGTTGTCTCTGGCTATTGTATTTACCCGATGGACTGAGGTGCACCCAGAAAGTAAAATCGGGACTCCAGCAATCGCTAAACACGAACTCCCTGCCAGTTTCAAAAATGTTTTCCTGTCCATCTTAAAGTGACTTTAGGAATGTCAAAAGCTTTTGTTTGTCAATATCACTCAACTGCTCAAAGCTACCCCGGCTATCATTTGCCTCTCCACCATGCATTAAAATGGCTTCTTCAATACTTTTGGCTCGGCCATCATGCATGAGAAAAAACTCACCTCCTTGCGAATCAGGTGACAGGCCCAAGCCCCAGAGCGGAGGAGTTCGCCATTCATACGTTTCTGCTGACCCTTCAGTGGCCCCATCGTCCAGTTCTGGCCCCATGTCATGGAGCAATAAATCCGTATAAGGATGAAAAGTCTTATTGCTGAGAGCCGGAATGTCAGATTCAGGTGTTGTCCAGGAGGGAATATGACATGAGCCACAGTTGATATCAGTAAAGATTTGTTGCCCCTGGATGACATTATAAGTCTCCGGATCCCTTTGGATAGGTGCTTTGAGTGTACTCAAGTAGAATACCACCTCCCGAATGGTCTGGTCACTAACTTCAGGATCGACCGATAGGTCTGTGGCCACATCTAAGGGCTCAAACGTAGAAGTGACACCCATATCCTGATTATAAGCGGTAGCGGTCTGCTGCAACAAATCTATAGCTGCGGCTTTCTTTCCAAAACGACCGATGAATTGCGCGTTGACTGCCTGGTGAAACCATTTTGGTTGGAAGTAATCGGGTGGATCAATATAATTGGGAATCCCTGATATTCCATCTCCATCCACATCATCAGGGTCGGCATTCTTCAGGATTTGTTCATCAGTAAGTGCTGCTAATAAACCAAGCCCGGTAACTGCCGGAGGGGTGAATTTCATAAAAGGTGTGCCCAAAGTTAGTTTTTCTGGCTCAAAACCTGGTATAGCCCGGTTTTGAAGCTGGGGAGCACCCGCAGGAAAATCGGTGCTTTGGCCGGGAGAAGTCTGGCCAAACCTTGTAAGAGTCGTAAAAGGATGGCCTTTACCATCACCCGGATGACAACTTCCACAAGAAGTAGCTACGAACATAGGGCCTAATCCGCTTTCGGGTGTGAATATTTCATCATTGAATGCCACATCTCCAGCCAAAAACCGGTTTTGCTCTGAAAAGGAGAGCGCACCTATGGGTCCGTCAAGTAGCTCATTTTCGGCCGGTGCTTCCGGAAAAACCTCATCACAGCTGTAAATGATGGCGGCCATGAAACAAATAACCGGTAAAACCTTAATTTTTATATTAATCATATTTTTAAATATTGATTAGACAAACTTATAAATTTGTTTTGTCAAAGTAAAATTTTAGATTAATCTAAATTATGAAAAACGAATCATCTACAGTTGAGAATTATATCAAGACCATCTATTCTTTATGTGACAAGAATGGCAAAACGACTGTGAGTGCTGTAGCCGAAAGACTGCAAAACAACCCTGCATCAGTATCAAACATGGTTAGGCGGCTACATGAAAAAGGGTTATTAGAGAATAAGAGCAAGCTGATATTGAGTAAGGAGGGCAATCTGCTGGCTCGTCAACTGATAAGAAAACACCGACTTTGGGAAACTTTTCTTGTGAGAGTACTCAATTTTAAATGGGAGGAAGTACATGATATTGCTGAGCAGTTGGAGCATGTACATTCGCCACTACTCACAGAAAGACTTCCAGTCTTTCTTAAATACCCAAAATTTGATCCGCATGGTGATCCAATACCTGACAAAAAAGGCAACTTACCTGATTTGAATGCGATACCTCTTACTGAAGCCGAGGTTGATCAACTTTATATATTTCGGAGTGTTGCAACAGATAAAAGCGATTTTTTAAACTATTTAAATAAGAAAGGGCTTCAACTTGGCCAAAAATGGAAAGTAACTGAAAAAGAGGAGTTTGACGGCTCCGTCAAACTCCTAATTGACGAAAACAGGGAGGTATATTTCAGTGAAACAGTAGCCCAAAACTTCTAAGTGAGCGCTATATAGTGATCTTGGTTACCTCTACCCCAAACTGTTGCCAATCACGTTTACCGAGCTCAGGCTCATGGCTGCTGCTGCCAGCATTGGACTTAAAGCAATCCAAAAAATGCAAATAAGGTTTTTGCATCTGCCTGCAATTAATTGGTAGCCTCAGCCTTAAAACCCGCTTTCTGTACCGTTTTCTTTATTTCTTCTTCAGTCAGATCAGAAGTTTCTACAGTAAGTATGCGGTCATCACTTTCAAGGTTGACATCCCATTTTTTTATGTTCTTTTCTTCGTTCAGGAAGGGAGTCACTTTTGAAAGGCATCCGCCACAATTGATATTGGTTTTGAATTTTAAAGTGTTCATTGTTTAGTCTATTTAAAGTTTATAATTTGATTCTTAAATTTTTGCTGCTTTCAACCGCAGACTATTGGCTACTACCGATACCGAACTGAAGGCCATCGCCATGCCCGCAATCATCGGGTCAAGTAAAAAGCCGTTTACCGGATATAAAAGCCCTGCTGCTATCGGGATACCGATAATGTTGTAAATGAATGCCCAAAAGAGGTTCTGACGGATACCCAATACGGTTTTCTTAGATAGCTTAAGTGCTTTAGGTATGGACTGCAGGTCTGAAGTTATTAATGTCATCTTCGCCACATCCATGGCTATGTCAGAACCTTTGCCCATCGCGATGCTGATGTTGGCTTGTGCAAGAGCATGTGAGTCGTTGATGCCATCCCCAACCATCGCCACAATTTTTCCTTTGGCTTGTAGCTCTTTTACAAAATCTGCCTTGTCGGAGGGCAACACTTCCGCTTTGAAGTGTTTCAAACCCACTTGGTGAGCAACCGCACGAGCTGTTTGTTCATTATCTCCAGTGAGCATATACACTTCAATGTTTCTTTCCTGCAGGGTTTCAATGGCCTTCTTAGACGTTTCCTTGATCTTATCGGCAATTGCCAGCACAGCTAAAGCCTGATCTTGATTGGCAAAAAAGACTACAGTCTTGGCTTCCTCCCGAAGTGTTTTTGCTTTTTTGTCAAGTTGATTACTCACGTTGATATTATGCTCGGTAAGCAATCTTTGGTTACCCATATAGAACCTCATGTCATTTTCATCAATTGCTTCAACCCCCCGCCCCGTACTGCTGTTAAACTGGGAAATGGTTGCAGATTTAATGCCTTCCTCTTTTAGCTTTTGAACCACCGCTTCTGCCAAAGGATGTTCCGATTGCGACTCCATGGCCAGTACCATGGGCTTGAGCTTTTCAGATTGCCCCTCATCTTCCCAAAAGATATCCGTAACGACCGGCTTCCCTTCGGTGATGGTGCCCGTTTTGTCTAAAACAACAGCATTTACCTGATGTCCCAATTCCAGGCTTTCAGCATCTTTGATCAGAATATTGTTTTCAGCACCCTTTCCAACACCTACCATAATAGCGGTTGGGGTAGCCAGCCCCAAAGCACAGGGGCAGGCAATCACCAACACGGCTACCGAGGTAAGTAACGCATGCGTGAAGGCATCATCTCCACCTACCAACATCCAGGTGATAAAGGTCACGATGGAAATAGCCATGACGACCGGTACAAATATTCCTGCTATTTTATCTACCAGCTTTTGAACCGGGGCCTTACTGCCCTGGGCTTCCTGCACCATTTTGATTATTTGGGCAAGCAATGTTTCCTCGGCTACTTTTTCTGCGATAAAGCGGAAGCTTCCCTTTTGGTTTACCGTTCCGGCAAAGACTTTTTCACCTTTTGTTTTCTCTACCGGTATGGGTTCTCCTGTAATCATGCTTTCATCAACAAAAGAATTTCCCTCGGCCACTTCACCATCTACAGGTATCTTCTCCCCCGGACGAACCAAAATGGTATAACCCACCTCAACCGAGGCAATGGGCATTTCCACTTCCTCTCCATCCACGATCACTTTCAATGTTTTGGGCTGTAAACCCATTAGTTTTTTGATGGCAGAAGAAGTATTGGATTTTGCTTTTTCCTCCAATACTTTTCCCAGTGAGATGAAAGTGATGATTACGGTAGCCGCTTCATAATACACATGTGGATGTATGCCCCTATTGTGCCAAAACTCAGGAAATAAGGTATTGAACAAGCTGAAAATGAATGCAATCCCCGTACTCAGGGCCACCAACGTATCCATGTTAGCCTTCCCGTGCCTGGCTTGTTTATAGGCATTAATGAAAAAACTTCTGCCAAACCAGAATAAAACCGGAATGGTAAATGCCAGAGAAATCCATCTGCCCGGCATCCAGTCCATGTAGAACATGCCCAGAATGAATACCGGTAGCGTTAATATAGCAGACCAAATGGTGCGTCTTTTTACTTCCTGGTAATGCTTTTCCTGAAGCTCCTGCTGCGCTTCTGATGGATTTTCAGCGTCTACAATCAAATCATAACCAACTGACTGTAGCGCCTTACGCAAATCCTCTGAGGTGAGTGAATCGTTATATTCTACTAATACCGAACTATTAGCGAAATTGACACTTGCCTTGGCCACACCTTCAGTATGGGTAAGGATGGACTCCACGCTGGAGGCACATGAGGCGCAAGTCATCCCCGTTACAGGAAAGGATTTTTTTAGTGTCTTGTCCATCTTTTTAGATGGTCTTCTTTTTGGTTCAATAATATCTATGGCTTCCATATATCATTTTTTAATCTATATGTTCTGAGATGAACAATACAAATTTCGGAAGTGCAAAAGGAATAAGTACTATAGGATTTGCTGAAGGTTTTACAAAATTGTCAGTAGGCCGAGCACACGGGATTTGAATATTGAATAATTATATGTTATCCAATGTGTTTCTTTTTCTATCAATAGTACTTTTAAACTGAGAAGGTGTCATACCAGTGACTTTTTTAAATTGACTACTTAAATGTGCCGAACTGCTGTATCCTAACTGAAAGGCGATTTGGCTCAGTGTAAGTTCATCATAGATCAGCAATTCCTTAATGCGTTCAATTTTTTGGCGAATAATATATTGCTCCAGGGTGATACTTTCTACAGAAGAAAAAAGCATACCGAGATATTTATAGTCATAGTTGAGTTGGTCAGCGATAAAATCAGCCCATTTCACATCTAAAACTTCCTGTGAATGATGAATCTTTTGAACAATCAAATTTTTCATCTGCTCTATCAGTCTGCTTTTGCGATCATCTATAAGCGAAAAACCTACTGTTTCCAGCCCTTCATTTAACCTGCTTTTTTCCTCATCCCCTAATCCTTCTTTGAGTTCAATCTCACCCAATTCCACATTTTGAAAGGGTATCTCCAATTCTTCCATGAGTTGCTTAACCGCTGTTATACAGCGCGGGCAAACCATATTTTTCACGTGTAATTTTCTGCTCTCTATCATCTCAATATTGTAATGGCACTTGAATAAATAAACACTATTTTAAGCGATATGATTTATAAAATCCGGTGTTTGATGTATGAAATTATGAGACTACATTTAAATGCAGCCACTCTGAATTTTGTTTATCGGGTATCTCTGGTAGAAATAATTTTGTGTGTGATAATAAAACTCAGTATTGGATTTACCACAATCGCCAAAAAAGGAGAAAGCCCTACCTCCAAAACTGGTACAATAGGCATCTTTTCATTGTAACTCCAGAAATTAAGTTCAATAGCTACCCATTCCGCTACGAATGCAAACATACCAGCTATTAGAAGTACAGTAACAATTGTTTTGAAATTGAAATTACGAATCCAACACCTATCTTTAAGTACCACAGCCACAAGGCCATATATGATAAATTTAAGTACCACATCCCCGATGGTGCATCCTAGAAAATAGATGCTTTTCATAAAGTAATTATACTCTTCATATAGGCCTGCATGAAGGTTTTCCCAGATAAAATTTAGCACAAAGGCTATCAGGGAAATCCAAATTATCAGACTTTTACGTGTAGGATTATGGGGTTCATTCATAAAAAAATCAGGATCAACCTGCATATAAGGCTGACCCTGATGCTTAAATATCTCACAAAAATAAACCTACAGAAAATATCCCATGACCCTGTACCTCCATAATGAGCGATATCAGGATAAGCGTGTATGTGATTTTGAAGTTCATTTCAGGGTGTTTATTCGTTTACCTTAAAGTCGAAGCTAATGCGCACCTTTTCCCATTCCAGTGAAATTTGTCCTCCATCATCATCTTTTGCTACGGTATAAGTCAGCTCTTCTTTTACTTCGGGCAGCTCTTCCGGTGATACGGAAAATCTCATCACATCCTTATCAGCTGAGTACTCGTCCGCACCGTGCTGGTCCCAGTTTTTGTTAAGTATGATCGTCCATTCTGCCTTTCCGGGAATGGTAAAAAAGGCATATTTCCCTTTTGGGAGTTCCTGCCCATTGATGAGCAGCTCTTTGTTTGTGTCCAGCCAGGTGGCCTTATGTGCCCCTGAAACCCATACTTCATCGTAGGCCACCAGTCCACCAAAAATAACCCGGCCTCTAACACGTGGAGAGGAGTAATCGATATGCACATGAGCGTCATTTATCATGGCCATGGCACTGGTATGAGGGCTTTTAGGCTTCCCTTCACTTTCACTTGCTCCTTCTTTAGCCATATCATGCCCCTCATGTTCATCAGAAGCTTTTGAGGCTGGGTGTTCATGGGCATCATCATGGCCCTCTTTTTGGGAATCAGAAGTTTGACTTGTGCATCCGGAAAAAATGAACGCGGCTATTGTAAGAGTGTAGATTAGTTTTTTCATAGGTTTTAATTGTTATTTAGTTTAACGTTTACATTTTTCAAATCAATATCTGAGAGCTTCTCAAGCTTATCTTGCTGATAGTACTCATCTATTTCTGAAAGCTTGAATTCAACACCTTTTTTGGGTTTGTAATTGAAGTAATCCTGGATTTGGATACCATTGATATCCCCGGGATTGGTTGCTTCCCGGAAGCGAATACCACCACCATTGGTTTGGTATTCATAAGCAAAATAGTCCAGAATGTAGTCCTCACTATCGAACCAATAGATAAATACATCCTCGAAATCTTCTCCGCCCCCCTCTTGTCTAAATGTTACTTGAATTTTATGATATTCTTTGTCAAGAACATTGACTTTGCCGAGATAATTTTTGATTACCGAAGCGTCATTTAGCCTGTAGGGTAAAAATGCGAAGTAGATGACGGAATTTACCGAATTAGCGTAGGCATTTTGCCTTGCTGCCACAAGTTCCTGCACTTTACCGTTGATGTAGCGTGTAAGGCCATTATTGGTAAGCACGTCAAGGGTTTCTGTTCCGGTGCTGTCGATATGGAGACGGGTGCATTCAAACTGATTTTCATTCATTTTATAACTATAGGATCTGTCCCTAAAATCAAAGGCTGCTTCCGCATTAGCTAATAAATGAAGATTGCTTCTGGCAATGGCAGAGTCTACTACTGCCTGTGCCTTAGGGTCAGTTGTTGTGCTAGCTGATGGATTACAGCCGACAAAGAGTAGGCCCAGAAGAATGCCTAAATAGCTGTTGTACTTTATTTGCATCCTCTTGAAAATTGCAGGTGAACGATCTTCCGCATATCTTCCTCTACCTGCATGGAAAGGGTTACCAATCCGGCAGAATTAATTTGCTGGCCTTGCATCTCGCCCTTAATCAAATAATTGCCTTGCAATAATGCCATCTCTTTGTTGACCAGAGATTCAGCAACTTCAACAGAGAATGTCATCTCCTGCATCTCCTCAATTTCTTTTCCCAAATGACCGTCTCTGTAGTGCTCCCAGGAATCATCAACTGATCCCTGTTCGTATATCTTAGCTTTGGAAGAAAAAACCGCGTTCAACGAATCCAGATTTTTATCATTTACTGAACTGACAAATAAGTCCAGCACTTCGTTGGCTGTATTTTTGGGTTTGACCGAATCATTGCAATAAATCATTAGTATTGATAGAGCCAAAATAGCGGTGGTAAATAATTTTTTCATCATAGATTATTGGGTTAGTTATAAATAGTTAAGCAATAGTAATTTCTTTATCAAGGTAAACCTGCTGGATCAGATTAAGCAGTTCAACGCCTTCGTTTCTAGGTCTTTGGAATGCTTTCCTTCCCGAAATCAATCCCATGCCTCCTGCTCGTTTATTGATAATAGCCGTTTTTACAGCTTCAGCATAGTCCGAATCACCAGATGATGCCCCTCCCGAGTTGATCAGGCCTATCTTGCCCATGTAGCAGTTGGCTACCTGGTATCGGCACAGATCAATTGGATGATCCGAAGTATATTTCTCATACATTTCTTTAGAAGTCTTACCAAAATCCATAGCCTTGAAACCGCCATTTGTTTCAGGCAGCTTTTGTTTGATAATATCTGCCTGAATGGTCACTCCCAGATGGTTGGCCTGGCCTGTGAGGTCAGCGGCTGTATGGTAATCCTTGTCCTTGGTTTTGAAGGCTTCATTTCGGGTATAACACCACAAGATAGTGGCCATCCCTAATTCATGGGCATAAGCAAAGGCTTCTGAAATTTCACGGATCTGCCGGTTTGACTCTGCCGACCCAAAGTATACGGTAGCCCCAATGGCGCAAGCCCCCATATTCCAGGCATCCTTTACCGTTCCAAATAAAATCTGGTCATGCTTGTTGGGATAGGTTAGAAGCTCATTATGGTTGATTTTTACGATATAAGGAATTTTATGCGCATACTTTCGGGCGTTAAGCCCTAATACACCAAAGGTAGAGGCTACACCGTTACAACCTGCTTCCAAACCAAGCTGTACAATATTCTCCGGGTCAAAGTAGTCCGGATTGGGGCCAAAAGCACTCCCAGCGGAATGTTCAATACCCTGATCTACCGGAAGAATTGACAAGTAGCCCGTGCCTGCCAGGTTACCACTATTATACAATCTTGATAGTGAATTAAGCACCTGCGGATTTCTGTTTGTATTCAGAAAAACCTGATCCAGATAATCCGGTCCGGGTATGGTAAGCCTTGTTTTGTCAAAGGTTTTGCAGCTGTACTCTAACAGGTATTCAGCCTGATCTCCTAAATATTCATTTATCTTTTTCATATCCATTCTATTTACAGTTGACAATTATTGACGTTTTGTACTTGTAGATTTTAACCTCGGGACGACCAGAACGGTTACAAGTAGTAATACTGTTCCGATGATCGGGTATGGCCAGGATTTGCCAAAGGTGTACAACCAAATACCCAAAATAGGCCCCAGTACCTGACCGATGCTATTAACAGATGTTTGTAGCGAAAGATCAGCTCCGGTATGATTTTTATCAATGAAAGAAATCATAGCGATAAGATTTGGCGTAACCATGGCTCCTCCTACCGCAAAAACGATGATCATAGCGTAGACAAACAAGTTGTGTATCCAGAAAGAAAAAGCGAACATGGCCAATGAGGCTATTGCAAAGCCGATAAATAGTTGTGTGTTTATAGACAATTTTTTCTCATCAAGACTGGCAAAGAGGGGCTGTAGTGCCGCCATGATCAAACCACAAAGCATAAAGCCCAGGCCTATCTGTGAAGTAGTAAAAGTAAGGACATCCTTAGCGTATACGGAAAAGACCGTTTCAAATAAGGTGACCGCTAATTGAATAACCAACGACATCAGTAACAGTAATATAAAATCTAATCTGATGCTCAATCTTGATTGCTGTACTTCTTGTAGAATATCAAGGTTACGTCTTTCGGGATTTTTCAACCATCCGATGGTTAGAAACAAAATCAATACCCCTAATAATGCCACCGCAAGGAAAGGAACGCTGAATTTATCTAGCAGTAAATGCCCGAAGCTGGTATTAAAATGCAGGTTGGTTTGAGCGAGATAACCACCGATCATCGGCCCGGCTATCACTCCCGTACTTACAGCAACCCCGGACCATGCCAAGACTTTCCTTCGCTGCATGCTGTTGGTAATGTCACTGAGGTAAGCATTACCAACGGGGATAACCGAAGATGAGAAGATCCCTCCAAGGATACGGGCCATGTACAGCATGGTTAAAGAAGTAGCCAGGCCGGTTAATGCCTGCATAACAACAAAACCTGTCAGCCCCATAATGATGAGTAGTTTACGACCGAAACGGTCGGATAACTTACCCCAAACTACCGCAAATAATAGTTGAAAAAATGGGTATATGCTGGTAAGGATACCAATGTGATAGTTGATATCCTCATCCGCCACTACACCGGACTTTAAAGCAAGTCTTTCCGTATAGTAGGGTAAAACGGGCAGCAGTACGCCATACCCGCTCATAACCACAAAAATACTCAACAGGACAATTATTATCCTGCCAAGAATTTCTCTATTACCCATTACTTGTTACCAATTTTTTTCTTTAAAAGTTGGGCATTGATTGCCACTATAATGGTACTCAAACTCATAAATACCGCACCTACCGCAGGCCCCAATACAAAACCGGAAGTGTAAAGAACACCTGCTGCTAACGGAATGGCAACCGCGTTGTATCCCGTAGCCCATATCAGGTTTTGGATCATCTTATTGTAAGTAGCTTTTCCAAACAGGATCAGATTGGCAATGTCTTGCGGGTTGCTATTGACCAAAATAATGTCGGCTGTTTCGGCCGCTACATCGGTGCCTGAGCCCACGGCAATACCTACGTTGGCCTGTGCCAGTGCAGGCGCATCGTTCACCCCATCACCGGTCATAGCGACAAATTCATTCTTAGCTTGTAGGTCTTTTACGATTTCAACCTTCTGGTGTGGCAATACCTCTGAGTAGTATCCGTCCAGGCCTAGTTCTTCACTTACTGCTTTGGCGACTGTTTCATTGTCACCGGTAGCCATCATCACTTTAATGTTATTGTTTTTGAACACTTTAATTGCCTGGGCACTTTCCGGCCTGATCTCATCGGCCAGGGCGATGTACCCGGCCAGTTTATTATCCACCAGCACAAATACAACTGTCTCCGCAGCACTGCTGTAGGCACCATCAGGTAGGGAAATATTCTCATCTTTCAGATAACCCGGGCTCACTACTTTTACATCTTTTCCTTCCACTTTTGCTTCTACCCCTTTACCGGTAATGGCATTGAAGTTTTCCGGTTTGGGTACGGCTATGTCTTTCTCTTTTACTTTTTTGATAATACCAACGGCAATAGGATGTTCCGAACTTTGCTCCAAAGCACTGGAAAGCCGAAGTAGTTCGTCTGCCTCAAATTGCTGATCTACCGCTTCTACACGGGTAACGCCAAAATCGCCTTTGGTCAGGGTTCCGGTTTTATCAAAAACGAGGGCCGAGATCTTTCTTGATTCCTCAAAAGCAGTCCTGTTTCTAATCAGCAGACCATTCTGTGCCGAAACCGCAGTGGATATGGCTACCACTAATGGTATGGCTAAGCCAAGCGCATGCGGACAAGCAATGACCATGACGGTAACCATTCTTTCCAGGGCATATACGAAAGGAAAGCCTAAAAACAACCAGGTAGCCAGCGTACCAAAACCAATGGCCAATGCAATATAGGTAAGCCACTTGGCGGCACGGTCTGACAAATTCTGCATTTTTGACTTAGACTTTTGCGCATCTTGTACCAGCGTAATTACCTTATTGAGGTAGCTGTCTTTACCTGTATGCTCTACTTTTACTTTTAGTGAGCCATTGCCATTGAGTGACCCTCCGATTACTTTATTCTCAAGGCCTTTTTTTACCGGTTTGGATTCCCCGGTCAGCATAGACTCATTCAGGTAACTTTCCCCCTCTACGATAATGCCATCAGCCGGAACTTTTTCACCGGGTTTAATCAAAATAATATCATCTTTTTGCAAGTCTTCCAGCTTCACATCTTCTACCGTGTCACCTTTGACCCGATGCGCTTCTGAGGGCATCATGCTTACCAATAACTGCAGGGCTTTTGAAGCTCCCAGTACGGATTTCATTTCCAGCCAGTGGCCGAGTAGCATGATATCAATCAGGGTGGCCAGTTCCCAAAAAAAGTCTTCTCCTTCAAGGCCGAACACTGTTGCGGAACTATAAAAATAGGCAACACTAATGGCCATGGATATTAAAGTCATCATGCCCGGGGCACCTTCCTTCAGCTCATCCTTCAATCCTTTCAGAAAAGGCCAGCCTCCGTAAAAATAAACGATGGTAGAAAGCCCGAACAGAATGTAAGCATTGCCCGGCAGCAGCCACTCATAACCGAAAAATCCCTGGATCATTGGCGAAAAAACAAGTATAGGGACAGTGAGTACCAGCGATATCCAGAATCGCTTTTTGAAGTCCTCTATCATCATTTTATGATGATCATGTCCCATTTCACCATGCCCGGGGTTGTGACCCGAATGACTACTATGCCCATGTCCTTCATGTCCGGAATGATCTTCATGCTTTTTACTTTCTTCGTGCTTATGGTGTGTGTGATTATGCTCTTTATGATTTTCCATAATGACTATTTTTTATTTGTTCGGGTATTTCAGATTTAGTTTTTCAAGCTGTTCGGCTAAAATTTTAGCTGCTGTATAATTACGAAACCAGCGCTTATCTGCTGGGATGATGTGCCAGGGCAGATGGTCGCAGGCATTCAATATGGTATGATACGTTTTCCTGTAGTCATCCCATTTTTTTGGGATAAGTTCATCTTCTTTGGCATATTTCCATCGTTTGTGCGGTTTTGTCTTACGCTCCTCAATACGCTTTACCTGCTCGTTAGCCGATAGGTGTAGATAAAACTTTAAAATCAATGTACCATTCGCCATCAGATGATGTTCCAGTTCATTGATCAGGTTGATGCGGTGCTGCAAGACATCTTCTGAAAGGCTCTTGTTTGTAGCCGGAACCAGAATGTCTTCATAGTATGACCTGTTAAATACCCTGATCATACCTTTCTGGGGAAAATGTGGATAAACGCGCCATAAAAAGTCATGTTTGAGCTCATCAATTGTGGGTTTCTTAAACGATGTTACCTGCACGCCCTGCGGGTTCATGCCGCTAAAAGCGTGACGGATCGTACCATCCTTTCCGGAGGTATCAAGCCCCTGCAAGACAATGAGCATGCTGTATCTTCCATCGGCATAGAACTTATTCTGCAACTGAAAAAGCTCCTTTCGGAGTTTTTTCAAGGCTTTCTTTGTTTCCGCCTTATCGGCATCTTCCGGTGGCAGTGTTGATATGTGTTCTAACTCAACCATCTGCTTTTATTCAATTTCTTTTGCGTTCTGTTCATATTTCATGGTAAACCAGGCCCCATCATCCTCTGTAAACTGCTGACGTTGCAATACGAAATCGTTAGTCAGGTATTCTTCCACGACATAGTTTATCGTTTTAATACGGATTCCCATCATGTATGCTTCAATAACAGCCTCACTACTTATTTTTACTGATTGGTTCACTACCTCCTTTTTCCTGTTTTTTATGGTGACCAGGCTTTTGGATCCGAAAAAACTTAACACCCCGGATTCAACACTCATCTTCAAATGAATATCTTTTAATTCTTCTCCTTTACCCAGTTCATACAGTTGCTGAAAGTCTTCTGAAGTGACATCCACTTTTATCTTCTCGTCATCCGGATCAGTAAAAGGAAATACATTCAATAGCACATCAAACTCATTGGGATTGCACTTATATGTGGTCGTGTACTTTTCCGTAAGCCGGCCGCTTTCGTCATAGAGCTCGGTTATTACCTTTATCCGATAAGTTTTACCCTGCTGCTCTAACTCACCCGTTAAAAATATCTGCTTGCCCTGCAGGTCTCCATTTTGATCATAGTTTTCACGTACTATTCTTTTTTGCGCTATTTGCTGAATGAACATTTCTTTCTCCTGACCATACAAAATTGCAGGGGCAAGTTGCAGACACGCTATTAAGGTGAGTAGCGCACTACGCATGATGCTTCATCAGTTGGTTAATCTCTTTTGCCAGAATATCTGAAAGGTCAATCTGATTACTTTCATGCGGGATGGTATTGCACGTTACGACCTGTTGTACCCCTGCATTTTTTAGATCCGCATAGGCTGAGCCCGCAAATACGGCATGTACCCCAACACAAACCGGTGGGTGCATTCCGGCTTTTTTTAAATGGCCGACTGTCTCTATCATCGTTCTGGCGGTGGAAATTATATCATCCACCAATACCGGGGTGTGGTCTTTGTATTTTGCTACATCGGGGACGGACACTTCCACATCCCTGTCACCATGCCTTACTTTCTCTAACACGGTAAAAGGTGCCCCGGCTTCTTCTGCTACCTGGGAAACCCATTGCTCACTTTCACTATCCGGGCCGATGAATACCGGCTTTTCAATATTATCGCTCACCCATTTTGAAATGTGTGATGCCGCATGGATCAGTTTATTAGGTACGGTGTAAATCTCACTTAACGAACTTCTACGGTGAAGGTGTGGGTCAACGGTGGTCAATGTTTCTGCAAAACCTGATATCAATTCAGCAAAATACGTAGACGTGATGCCTTCTCCTGGATTAAACTGTTTATCCTGACGCATGTATGCCAGATAAGGCGCTACCAGGCACGTACAGGCAGCACCAAGTTCTTTGGCTGTCTTACTTAAAAAGTACAGGGGCAGCAATTTGGTATCCGGCTCATGCAGCGTACATACCATTACCACACATTTGTCTTTTACCTCAGAGTGAATCTGCACATAACTTTCTCCATCGGGAAACTGCCGGATGGTTGCCTCTCCCTTTTCAGCCTTGAGGTGCCTGGCTATTTTTTTAGTAAGATCTTCGTTGCCCGATAAGGCAAAAACTATCATTTCCATATTTTTAAGTCGCTTTGATTTTAATAATTTGTTTTTGTGTATCCAGGTAAGAAAGGGCGTATTCAAGCTCTCCTTGTGACTCAGCATGGATTTCAAACAGGGTATCGTTCTCTTCCACATGAGTACACAATGGTGTAAGCAGCAAAATGCCTGCTGTCATAGCACCGGGAGCACCGGCCAGCTTAGCCACTTTGGCCAGTCTACGGTTATCAATTTCTGAAACTACTCCACTTGCTGCGGATCTAATCCTATGCTTATGGGGCGCTACCTCAGGTTCCCTGAAAAAACCTTGTGCCTCGCAGATAGCAGTGAATTTTTTGTAGGCAGCTCCACTTTTCAAAACTCTCAAAGCTTCAAGAGTGCCTGACCCTTCGGCTGCTTTTCCTCCCATTTCCAGTAATCTGCCTGCCAGTATTACTGCTCTTTCTCGCAGGTCATCAGGTGCATTGTTTTCATTTCTCAAGACGGATAAAACATCCTTAGCTTCCAAGGCAGGCCCTATACCCCTCCCCACAGGTTGTGACCCATCGGTGAGCACGATATCAATATTCAGCCCGATGGCTTTGCCTACCGCAACCATCTTTTCTGACAGATGCTCAGCAGCCTCCTGCGACCGCACCTTAGCCGTAGCTCCAACAGGAATATCAATCACCACATCGGTAGAACCTGCTGCCGCCTTTTTAGAAAGCACGGAAGCGATCATCTGCCCTTCGCTATCAATATCCAAAGCTTTTTCTACACGGATGAGTATATCATCAGCCGGACTTAGCTGTACTGATCCGCCCCAGGCAAGGCAACCGCCTTCCTGTTCCACGACATTTTTCATTTGCCCGGTGGTGAGATTTACGTTGGTGACTACCTCCATGGTGTCAGCAGTACCGGCAGGAGAAGTAATGGCACGGGAAGAAGTTTTAGGGATGGTCAACCCGGCTGCGGCAACAATAGACACTACCAATGGAGTAGTTCTGTTACCAGGCAAGCCACCTATGCAGTGTTTATCATAAACTTTATCCTTGCCCCAGTCCAATTTGAAACCCACATTGATCATAGAACGGGTCAGGGCAATCACTTCGTCCTGATTTAATGAGTTCCCTGTGCTGGAAGCCAGAAAAGCCGACAATTGAATATTAGATAAGTTACGATTGACGATATCGCCAATGATCCTGTCAAACTCGGCCTGGTTCAGTCGGTGTCCATAAATTTTCTTACGGACATCACTCATGGAATCCAGGGCATCCAAATGGCTCAGCCTAAGCAAGTCACCTTCTTTAGTATCCAGGGCTTCAATGGCGGCATCAGAAAGGCCCAATTGATCGTGACTTAATTGTGACTCATCATCCCAAACGATAAGAGATGCTACGATAGTTTTTTCTCCTTTTGTAACTTTTATACGATTTAAAGCCTCAAACCCTTCCGATATACAAACCGGGCAGTCCTTACGCATAAATACCATATATTCGTTTCGAGCATCTATGCCTAATCTTACTAGTTTTAATACGTTATGCCGGGTATCCTTTGCTTCCATCACAATTCTACCTTTTGATTAAGTTGTGGGATATCTGTTTGCCATCCTTTATTATCTTCCAGGGCTTTTGACAAAGCTTCTGCCTGCTCTGCTTCCCCATGAATAATAAACACCTTTTCGGGTTGTTTTTTAATTTCAGAGAGCCAATCAATCAAATCGTTTTGATCACCATGTGCACTCAGTCCTTCAATGTGTTCCATCTGCATGTTGAATGGCAGCCATTTGCCATACACTTTAATTTCTTTTGCACCTTCAAGTAGCTTTCTTCCTCTTGTTCCTTCTGCCTGATAGCCTACAAAAAGTAGGGTGTCGTTACTATTGCCTGATCTTGTTTCCATGTAGTTGAGTATTCGTCCGCCCGTCATCATACCGCTACCTGCAATGACGATCTTGGATTTATTGTCTTCACGCAGTGCCAGGGTTTCCCGATAGTTGCTCACTACCTGAAAATGAGAACACATTTCATCACATTCTTCCGGCTTAAGCTTGTGCCAGTCCCTGGAAGCATGAAATAGATGGAGTACATTAGCACCCATAGGACTATCCATGATCATTGGTATTTTTGGAATCCTTTTCTCCTTCAAAAGCCTCCAAAGCATTAGCATCATGAGCTGAGTGCGCTCTACGGCAAAACTGGGAATGAACAAGCTTCCTCCACGCTCTACCGTTTCGTTGACTATACGTTCCAGTTCCGGGACAATACTTTCTTCTTCAGGATGAATCCTTCCTCCATAGGTGGATTCAATAAGCAGGACATCCGCTTTTTCAGGCTTTTTTGGCGTATACAAAAGCAAATCTTTTTTTCTGCCAATATCACCTGAAAACACCAGGCGGCTATCGTTGGTCTCTACTTCAATAAAAGTTGATCCGATGATATGGCCATTGTATTGCCACCTTACTTTAAAGGCACCTTCAATTACATGCCATTTACCTTCTGAAACAGGGTTGAAAAGTGGAAGGGTATTTTCAACGTCTTTTAAGTCATAGAAAGCCTCTGCCGGACTGTGCTTACTGTAACCCTCTTTATTTGCCCTGGCTGCCTCTTCTTCCTGAATTTTGGCGCTATCCTTTAAGATAATTTCTGCGATTTTTAAGGTAGGCGCACTACCATATATTTTTCCTCTAAAACCAAGCTTTACCAAACGAGCCAGGTAGCCGGTATGATCAAGATGTCCGTGCGTAAGCACAACAGCATCAATGGCTTTCGGATCATATTCAGGTTGTTCCCAATTGAGTAAACGTAATTCTTTTAATCCTTGAAACACACCGCAATCCACCATCAGTTTTTTATTTCCTGATTCAAGTAAATATTTGGAACCTGTAACCGTACCAGCGGCTCCTAAAAAGTTTATGGTCATTTTATCATTCATTTGTTGTGTTACGTACTACCTGAGCAAATTTCCTCTCCCTCTTTGATGATTCTTTTGACTCGTGTATGAGAAATGCCCATTTCTTCAAGTACTTCGGGTTTATTGCATAACTCCTTACAAAGCACGATCATCTTATCAATCAGCTTTTGCTTCTCAGCCTTTGTAAGGCTGGTAAGACATGTAACAGGGTGCAGACCAGACATATTTATCCGGTCGCTAATGCTTCCTTGCTGTGGATAATCCCAACCTATCAGTATTAGACCTGAACATTTGCCATATTGGATGGCATCTTCGGTAAACCGGGTATTGGTCACCACCCAGCCTTCATGAAATTTTGTCGCGTGTCCTTTGCGCTTTTCCCATTGCTTTTTCACATCCTCAAACCGGGATTTGATATAAAGTGGAATTTTCACATCACACTTATAACCTTGGCGGTTATGAAATTTGCACTCCACCATGAAGTGCTGATTATCTTTCTCAGCCTCCACATCTATTTCGTGAGAAACGCAATGACCCTGAATGATTACCCCGACTTTAGTACGGTACCCCTGATGTTTTAAAATTTCACCTACAAACTTTTCAAAGGGATAACCAGAGGGACCCAGCTCCAGAATCGACTGCTTGATCTTATACCTACCTGCTACAGCTTTTGAGTGCTTCCGTAGCATGGAGAATGCCTGGCTGTAGATTTTCTTTGTGGACATACCATCAACAAGCTGCGCTTCAATCTCACTCACAATCCGATCAATAACGGCAGAAACTGCCCCTGCCTTTTCAAGGGATTGCCTGAGTTTGGTTGATGAAAATGGAGCTTTTTCTCCGGAAGCCTTGGTTATTAAAACGGTCTTTTCTGGCATTCAATCTACTTTAACAATTGAATGTTAAAGTTAGAATTTTACACTCGGAGGTATTTATGATATCTCACTTTCGATGTACGAAATTACGCTATTCAAGTCAGTCTCTGATCACTAGTTGAACACCTAAAATCAAGCCTTACATAAGGCTTGATTTATTAGTTTCACGTATAGTATCTAATAAGATCTTCCTGATAAATCCAGAAAAATTTACTTATATCAAAGTAGTTCAAAGGAGCCAGCTTGTGCTTTGATTTCATCCCTTGAACTACTGCACTGTACTCTAAATAATCATCGGGAGAAAAACAACTTTGAGAACAAGCTTCAGCAATTTTCAAAGAATGGCTGTTCCATAGTGGAAAGTAAGTTGGAGCATGAACTGCGCAATATCTGGAGGCAAATTCTATGTTTTCATAATCTATATTGCTGTTCCCGTTTTGAGCAATACTAACTGCAATTAATAGCTCACCTTGACCTAACGAACTATCAATTTGCAATTTTTTGATATTATTTTGGAAACCACACCTTATGAAATAATCAGCTCTATCATGGTTGGCCACTGCCATCACCTTTTCTTTGATCACATCAATATTCTGATTGCCCGGTCGGAACCTGATGAAATTGATGAGTTTTTTATCAGTAAGAAAGTAGCCACGAATATCTTTAATATGGTTGATATGTTCCTCTATCATCTTATCCATCTTCATTATCAGCTATTGAGGTTTTATGAGTCATCTTGTTTTTGGTAATGCTACCATACCATTGATTGAAAACCACACAAGCAGTCAGGTCTCCCGTTACGTTTACTGCCGTTCGGAACATACCCAACAAGCGCTCCACCCCAATAATGATGATGATACCTTCAGCAGGAATACCTGCACTACCAAGTACGGATGCCAGAATAACTACACCTCCACCAGGAATGGCCGGAGTTCCTATTGAAGCTGCAACAATGGTTACTATTACCACAATGATGTTCAACAAGCTCATCTCCAGCCCATACGCCTGGGCGATAAATAAAGTGGTTATGGTTTGATAAAGTGCTGTACCATCCATGTTGACGGTAGCGCCTATAGGGATAATAAAGTTGCTGATTGCGGGATCAACTTTCAGTTTTTCTTCTGCTGTTTGCAATGAGAGTGGCATAACCGCTGCTGAACTGGTCGTAGAAAAAGCCAACAACTGTGCATCCCTGATTTTTCCTAGAAATTTTAGTGGATTCCTTCTGCCTGGCAAACTCACTATTAACAAATAGATACCTACAAGAATAAGTAATCCGGCTAGTACAACGGCCACATAATAACTTAGTCCGGCAAGAGAACTTAAGCCTACACTAGAAGTAAGTTGAGCCATAAGCCCAAAAACAGCCACAGGCACTAAAAGCATGGCCCACTTGACTACTGTCATACAAATTTCCTGTATTGCACTCAGCAGCAACCTCACAGGTCTTAACAAGTCTGAGGGTAGTGACAGGACTGCCACCCCAATGATAATGGTGAAAATAACAATACTCAACATTTCTCCGCTAACCATGGAAGCCAGGGGGTTTTCGGGGAGCAGATCGGTGATGATAGTTGGCACATCGTTTATCCCAAATGACAATTCTGCACTTTGAGTTCCTTTTGCCAAGGCCTCTTCATGTTCAGCTGCTGCCTGCTGGTGCAAATAGCGACCCGGTTTGAAAAGTGTGGCCAAGACAGTTCCAATACTAACAGAAATAATGGTTGTTGCCACAAAATATAAGAGTACTCCTCCTCCAAGCTTTTTGAGGTTGTCTTTGTCATTGCTGGCAATGCCTGTTATGATAGATGCCACAATCAATGGAATCATGATCATCTGCACCAGCTTAAGAAATAACATGCCGGGCAGGGCCAGCCAGTTGCCTAAAACATCTGCAGTAGCTTTGCTTACCCATCCATTTTGTGGGCTTAAAAGAAGACCAAAACCCACTCCTAAGAAAAGTGCAATGAGTACCTTTAACCAGAGCTTACCTGCTACCAGTTTTTGAAGATAGGTATTAAGTGATTTGAGAGATTTTATTTCTGTATCAAACAAGCTCATTATATAATCCCTAAACTTTCATTCGTCTTTTTAATAGAGCTTACTGCGCTTTTCTCTATTCCCGTCAATGCCCTTATAGCATCAATTGTTTCCGGTATAACAATGGCCTGGTTATCCACCACATAAGCGTAATAGAGTTCATCTCCCTCGACTTTAAGCATATCTTGCCAAAGGGCTACTTCATACATATCGCCCCAGGGTCGTCCCATATCCAGGTACTTTTCTTTGATCGTATTATTGGAAACCAGACCATCGCTGTAATTGATCAAGGTGATTCGCGTAGATGTCTGAAATGCTTCTATCACCTCTTTTTTATCAGCTTTCCGGGTAAGGCGGACATTCCAATAATGCAGGTGGCTAAGGGTTTGAGGTACTTTCACAGCCATGGTTACTACATCCAGTTCAGAGTCCACGCTCTGAGCGTCCGGTCCCTGGTGGCTGGGAATATCTTTCTCCGGAACGAGTGTATTCATGATGCCCCCTAAATGGCTTTCCCAAGGATCTGTAGCCCTGCGTAGCAGTGTACCACGAGCACTTTGCAACAACCCTACTTTTTTGAGAGCAGTAAGCGTACGCAAAATGGAGGTGGTGTTACAGGAGACCACCCGGGTACTGTCCCGGTTCAGGGCGGAGGCATAGTTATTTTCCGCACTAAAGGAGTGACCGGTAGTTTCGTGTTTTTCTCCACCTTGCAGGATAAATTTTATTCCCTGCTCCTTATATATTTTTACATTTTGTGCGGCTATCTTCTTTGGCGTACAATCTACCACCAGGTGAGCAACCCCTAATAGGTCTGCCATATTACCAGCCAGGGGAATACCGGCCTTTTGCATGTAACCACTGGCATCTTCGGTAGCTGCATAAACAGGGTATCCTTTCTTTACCGCAGCTTGAATGCGCCAGTCGCTGATCACATCACATACCCCGGCTAATTCCATATCGTCTTGTCGCGCGATTGCATCGGCTACTCTTTTGCCGATTACGCCATATCCTATAAGTGCTATTTTCTTTTTCATCTTGTTATTGATTTTTAATTGTAGAATGAATGTTATTTATGTTGGACAGTCCGAATACGATCAGCACAAAGCTCTGACCGATCTCCATCATCACTAAAATTTTGGCAGGGGTAGTTATTGGCACAATGTCACCATAACCGATGGCCGCAAATGTTACCACGCTGAAATAAAACGTCTCGAATAAATACTCGAAGTAATTGAAGCTTTCAAAAGGTTTAAAGCCCTTAAAAGAAGATGGATTGGCAGCGACCAGACAGGTAAAGTCTGCAGCATAGGAGAAAATAATGAGCATAACCAGCAGCCCGAAAATCCAGAGAAGTTGCCCGAAAGAATGACATTGTTTAATGGACTTATTGACCTGCCTGAAGGTGAAAAATGTAAAGTAACCGCTCTTAATAAAAGTGAGAAAGATAACAATATAAGGCACCCAACTTAGTGCATGATCTACAAACTGCATAAGATACACGTACACAAGCGCTACTATCGCAACCAACAAAAGAGCCGGACGCATTCGTTTAAGCAGTTGTTTTAAGAAATTACCCGTGTTTATTTTATAAGTCATCATGTATCGTCAGTTAATCACCTGAGCTGCTTTTCCTGATTGTCGAAGAATAATTACACCTATCACACCGGCAAGTACTGAAGCAAATAAAATGGTCAGTTTGGCAATGAATGTATATTCCTCTTTTTGAAAGGCCAATTCCGTGATAAACAGTGACATGGTAAAGCCAATGCCTGCTATCATGGCTACTCCGGAAATGTGTCTCCAGGAAACCTCTTGCTGCAACTCTGCCAGCCCAAGCTTGACTAAAAGCCAACCGGCTCCTAAAATCCCGGTAAATTTCCCTACCAAAAGGCCAAACGTAATACCCATGCTTACCGGGTGACTCAAAATTTCAATTATATCCCCATGGATATGAATACCGGTATTGACCAGGGCAAATATTGGTAGAATGAAAAACCCTACTATGGGCGCCAGGTGATGCTCTATCTTTTGCAAAGGAGTTTCCGCGTCATCTGATTTTTGTTTGATTTCTTCCAAAATCCCAAGTTGTTCTTCCGAGATGAAATTGCCCTTGATGGCTTTTGTTTCTAAAAATTTTAGATGAAGCTTTTGAAGGTTTTTCAGGTAATCCTCTTCCTTGATTTTGACCCTGCCGGGAATCGTAAAAGCAGTGAGAATACCTGCAATCGTAGGATGTACTCCTGAGAAGAAAAATGCCAGCCAAACACCTCCAATCCCGATAAGTGCATAAAACCAGGCTTTACGAACTCCAATATAATTACCGCCAACCAATAGCAGTATGAACAGTACACCGTGAAGTAAATCCACATAAGAAATACCGGAAGTATAGAAAATAGCAATGATGAGTACGGCACCAAGGTCATCAACTATGGCTAGTGCTACCAAAAAAACTTTGAGCCCTGCCGGTACACGATCTCCCAATAATGAAAGCACTCCAATGGCAAAAGCAATGTCTGTAGCCATGGGGATACCCCAGCCGTGCTCTGTAGGGGTATTTAAATTGAAGATGAGGTAAATGAGTGCCGGAACGACCATGCCGCCAATAGCTGCTCCGATAGGCAAAATAGCTTTTCTGAAAGAAGACAGTTTTCCTCCTATAATTTCCCTTTTCAACTCCAGGCCTACCTGTAAGAAGAAGATCGCCATTAAGCCATCATTTACCCAAAGTAATAGTGACTCTGACAAAGCAAATTCCCCAACCAAGAGCGAGATTTCAGTGTGAATAAAGTTTTGATATACTTCCCCGAATGGGGAATTAGCCCAGATCATGGCTACCAGTACAGCCAGAAAAATGGCAATCCCTGAAGCTGATTGGTTCTTTACCAGATTATTCAAAGAGTTGTTTAGGCGGGTAATCATTTGGACTCCTCCTTTTCTAAGTCCTTGTTTTTGTACTCCTGGATGATTAGCCGATTGCCTTTGTCATAGGTGAAATAATTCCACACCCAGTTCAGTGCTACCATCAGCTTATTTCGGAAACCGCTAATGGAAAAAAGATGTACTACCGACCATAACAACCAGGCGATATACCCACCAAACCGAAATTTACCCAGATCGGCTACCGCCCTTCTTTTACCGACAGTGGCCAGTGACCCTTTATCCAGATAACGAAATGGTTTTGAATATTCTCTACCCGCAATTCTGTACTTAATCACTTCACCCAGATACTTACCCTGTTGGATGGCCACCTGTGCCACCTGAGGATGGCCTTTGGGTGTTCTTTGGCTGACTACTGCAGCTATATCGCCAATGGCAAAAATATTGGTGTATCCTTTTACCAGCAGGGTGTTATTCACTTGAAGCCTGTTTCCCCGAACAATACTTTCTTCTCCAATACCTTCAGGAAAATCTCCTGTTACCCCGGCAGTCCAGATCAGATTCCTAGCGTAGAGTTTCTTTCCTGAATTTGTTGAGACAGCCGATCCATCATAATGTTCTACTGCTTCCTCAAGCATAACCTGTACGCCCAGCCGGGTCAAATATTTCAGTGCCTTTTCTGAAGCTTTGTCAGACATGGATGCCAGCAATTGATCACCTGCCTCCAGCAGATAGATATCCATTATTTCGGAGGAGTATTCCGGATAATCTCCCGGTAATATATATTTCTTGAATTCTGCAAGGGCACCTGCCATTTCAACCCCGGCAGGGCCTCCACCCACTATAATAAAATTGGTGAGAATGTCTTTTTCATGTTCATCACAGGTGATAGCTGCCTGCTCCAGGTTCTGGATCATGGTATGGCGAATATTCAGGGAATCCTGAATGCTTTTCATGCCCAAGCTCCACTTTTCAATATCGGTCAAGCCAAAAAAATTGGTTTTAGTCCCAGTGGCTATAACCAGGAAATCATAGTCAATGATACCTTTATTGGTTAATACCCGGTTTTGTTTTGCTTCTATTTGCTGAACTGTGGCGTACCTGAATATTGTATTTTTATTACCACTGATTTGTTTGCGAAATGGGAATACGATGCTATCCGGCTCCAGGCCACTGGTAGCCACCTGATAAAATAGTGGCTGGAATTGATGAAAGTTATGTCTATCAACCAGCACAACCTGTATCCTACTTCTCTTTAATGCCTTAGCAAGAGCAAGTCCCGCAAAGCCTCCTCCAATAATGACAAGCCGGGGCATATTGGTTTCCGGTAAGCAAACCATCTCATCTGTATTACAATATTCATTCATAAACATGCATTTTTAAAGGGTGTTCTTGCAATTTTTGCCAGTACAGATGCTCAAACAGGCTTGACAAATACATGCCAAAGGTGAAAGCAAATAGAAGTTCTTCCAGGGGTACTCCCAATATGAGTATATGCGTCAAAGCATCCAGGTTCCAGTAGAGGTTCACATACTCGGGGAAAAATGGTAAGATGCTACCGAAATAAATAAAGTACAACAGGGTAAATAGAAAACCACCGATCCATATCTTGCCTTTAAGATCAGGGCGACAGTATAAGGTGGCAATTGCACCGGTAAACATGGCTATAATGCCACAATAAATATGGTTTAAGCTGGTGAAATAAGCCAGGATGAGAAATACTACCGGAGGAACAAACAAGATATACCGATGCATCCGATGGCGTCTATGCGTGCGTTCTGATGGGTGCATTTCAACGGTTACTTTTTTAAAAACCAACTGATATAGCACTGACCCTATGCCCCCAATCGCAAACGAAAAGATCAGGCTTTCAATATCAAAACCTGTGCTTTTAGCTAAATCAAAAAGTGAAGGAGGATTCCAATATTGAGGAACAAATAATGGTTCTGTCAGGCCAAAAGGCATAGTGATGAGGCTCATTTTGAGCATCACCTTTCTATAATCTTTTCTAAATAAAAAGATCATTCCCCATACTGCAAGAATGATCAAAGACCAAATCAGCCATACATAGTCTATCATCCTTACTAAATCATCGGTATTTTTTATTAAAAGATATATTGTAGACCGTAGCTATGAGTGCGCCAAATAACCAGCCCAGTATGAACATTTCTACCAGTCCGATGAGTGCTTCGGTCCAGGGTACGTCCATTCTGATGATGGGGCTGGTGTCAAGTCCGTGGAGCAAACTGTTAAAAAACAGGATGGTACCTTCACGGCCTACAGTGGCCATCAGTATAATACAGCCCAGGTAGAATACCACACCTGCTACCCCCCAAGCCAATGCGAATTTTTTAATGTTGATGTGTTGCATGATCGTTTTCGTTTTTGGATTGATTTTGCTGGCTTCCGTCATGTCCAGAATGGTCTCCATGACTTCCCAACATAAATAGGTGGCCCACAAAAAATACAATGATGAAAATAAATAGCGAGTTAGTTCCATTAAAGCCGAAAACCGGCAATAAGAAGAGCAGCAGGAAGATGCCCAGGCATCCAACCAGCATCCATATCATATGATTATTTCTCATAGTTTAGTTTTTTAGTGGTGACCAGGATGAATATCTACTCCCATATTTTTTTTATTTCTCATCATTGTTTCTTTGTCCATCATGCCTTCTTTGTGCATCATCTCCATCATCTGCCCCATCATATTGGGTTTATCTTTCATCATGTCCATCATATGGGCACACATGGACGAATCCGAGTCAGCCATGTTCATCATGTTGCTCATCAGACTATGCATCATATCAGGCTTATCTTTCATCATGGCCATCATTTGATCATTGTCTGACATCATCATACCCATCATCTGCTCATTGCCTTTCATCATCATTTGGGTATGATCATCCTCCATCATTTTGGTCATTAATTGTTCAGCGTATTCATGATCGGAAATGATGGTATTAAAAATTTCATTTCGGGTTTCATCATTTTCTAACATTGTGCTTACATCCTTCTGTTGCTGGCAGGCAGGTAAAGCCGCTATCAATAAAGTGAGTATCACTACTGTTTTTAGAGTATTCTTCATATCGTTATCGGTTAAGGTTAATACTTAGTATAGGTATATCGGCATGGTTAGCCAGGTTTTCAGTAATACTCTTTCCTATCAGATTAAAAAAGCCGGACCTCCCATGTGTAGTTAATGCAATAAGGTCAGCATTTACAGATTCGGAAAACTTAAGAATACCGCGTTCTTCATTTAGCGAATTGTAGATGTTGGTGGTGCAGGTTCCTCCACGGGGACAGGTTTCATGAAAAGCATGCATTTTCTCAAGGCTCCTGTCCGTCTCCTCAAATGAAAATGGCACATTGACATAAAGAAGGTGAATATTGGATTCGTTGAGATCAGCGAACTTCACCACTGTCTTGAAAGGTTCTTTGACATCTTCTTCAAAATTGGATGCAAAAACCACATTTTTAACGGGCCACTTAGACTTTTCTTTGATGATCAAAACGGGTACAGTAGCATCTCTCAGTACCTTTTGCGCATTCGATCCGATAAACATTTCTTTTGCACCCGATGCACCATGCGAACCCATGATGACAAAATCATGATGGTGGAATGGGATATGTTTGAGAATTTCCTCTCTACCCACATCAAATACGAGAAACTGTTTGCCCTTCAAACCTTTGGTTTCCGCTTTATTTACCAGCTTATTAAGCTCGCTCTTCGCATGCCCGATTTCCTTTAATGTTTCGGGAAATCGCTGCTCCTTCTCCTTATCAAGTTTAACCCACGGAACAGGCGTGATTTGTAGGTGCAAAAAATGAATCTCCGCACCTGATTTTTCTGCTATGGCAATGGCAATATCTGCCGCTCGATTAGCTGTTTCTGAAAAGTCGGTAGGTACTAAAATATTTTTCATAAGTCTCTGTTCTCCAAGTCGGTTTCTAATGATTTTACTTTGACCATCTCACTAACCTCTGTGATATAAATAATACCGTCCCCGGAGTGAGCTGTTTTTCCATTTTGATGTATAATCTCTAGTGATTTCTTCACTTTCTTGTCGGGTAAAACAACTTCCAGTTTTGCTATTTTAGCATGTGAAAATGGATGCCTCAAAGACGGAAAATCCTTACGCTCATCGGTATAGTGACCGGTTCCCTCTCCTTCAAAGACCGTTAAGCAACAAACTCCTTCTTCACGCAGATGATTTACAATATCAGGTAATCGATCCGGCCTGACGAAAGCCTTTATTTCTTTCATTTTTGCAACGTCTTTTTTATGTCTTCATACTCTTCTTTGCTGATTTCTCCTTTGGCATACCTTTTTTTCAAAAGGTCTAACGGTGTTTCCTTTTTCATTCTTTGTCCGGGTATATCCCAAGGTGTAGCGAAAATCCAGATTATAAATATCACCCAGATCACCCACCAGATGATGTGCATACCCCAATAGTGTCCTTCAAACCAATGCATGATTTCTTATTTTATGATTTCAAATAATTTATTAACCTTTTATTGTTGGTTGTTATTCAAAATTACGAGAAAGTACAGCTCTCTTTTTTTGAAATCTTGTCTTTGATGTATGATATTTTGCTATCAAAACATCAATAGCTTAGTGGTTATCACCACTTAGGATCATAACCGTACCCATACCTACTACCATCGCTCCGACCATTACAGGAACCCACCATTTACCACGAAAAAGTCCGTGTCTGTCCCCTGGAGCCATACTGAATTTTTCAGGGTTCTTCTTAAATACCTGGAGACATTCTTCACTGTCGAAGTAATACACCTCATCATTATATGAATACTGAAGTGCTGCATTTACGTCAACGTTATTCTCACAAACAGGATCAGCATGTTTCTTAGATGTCTGGTGATGACGACCCACCGAGCAGGAGGTATTTATGATCATTGTAGACCACGCCAAAGTATATAATATTGCTTTTCTTAAGGTTAACATGACCTATACATTTTGTAAGACATCGAGTAATTTCTGGCGAATATTCAAAGCCACTATTTCAAGGTCTTCATTGGCAATTGCCTGCATAGAGCTTATCGGGTCTACAACTGACACCTCCATATGACCATCCATAAGATCCTGCACAATCACATTACAGGGTAACATGGTGCCTATTTTATCTTCGGCCTTTAATGCTTTAAATGCGTACTCGGGATTACATGCACCTAATATCTTGTAGGGATTAAAATCAATGTTAAGTTTGTGTTTCATAGTTTCCTGAACATCGATCTCGGTTAATACCCCAAAACCCTCTTTGCCCAATTCTTTAACCACATGATCTACTACATCCTGAAAAGAACTGTTTTTAACAAGTTTACTGTGATAATACTCCATGAAAAATCTTAATAAATTATAGTGTTTGATCTAATACCAACTGGTGAATATGTACTTTAATATTTTTGCTTTCCGAAAGCCTGTTTTGAAGAAATTCTGCACTAACCTCAAATGTTAACCCAAGAACACATTTGAGGTGTGACCCTCCTTCAATATGTTCCAGGGAACCTGTTCCACTTATTGGCAGGTCTGACGTTTTATAGTTAAGGGTTGCCCTAAACTCAAAAGTTTTAGGTGGATGCTTGCCTGTATCTATCTTATCTTCACCTTCACCGCTTTTTGTGATGTTCAGCTGCCCTGCCAATATAATTTTAGCATCCTCCATAGAGGAAATGACAGCGTCCAGAGAATCTACACCGGAATACAAAGAATTGGCGGGAAGGGTCATTTTAAAATAAGCCTCTTTGTAATCCAGTTCTGCAAATAGTTTTTGAGAATGCAGGTTGATCACAGAGTCACCAACTGGGACGATTAATAACACACGGCCATTAGTTGTATGGTATAAATCCTGAGCTTTTGCCATATTTACGCTAAAGAAAATCATACTCGTAATTGCCAATGTGTAAAGTATATTCCTAGTAAAAGAGTCATTTCCCATTTATGAACGAAATGTTAAAATTGGTTTGATCATAGCTTTCCTTTTTATTCAGTCTCTATCAAAAATAAGTGGATTAATGCATGATCTTTTTTCGAAATCTTGTCTTTATTGTATGAGATTAAGGTTATCATTTTCAACCCATTTTTTCACCAGACCCATCTCTCAACTTGTCAGAAAGTCTCCTGAATAGTGCCTTGTTTTGAAGGTTACTATTGTCAATGAGTAGTCCTTTCAAACCATCTTTTGTTTCGATCCCATAAATAACAGACTTACCTGCTGCATCTTCATTTTCATCAAACCGGTAGAACTCTGAAATATTCAATTCCTCAATTTGAAAGCTGGCACACAGATCCTTACATTCCAGGCAATCTTCCTTCCTGTTGAAATTATAGGTGTAGCCTTTTTCTCTTAAGTCGCCCAGTGCTTCAGATAAGTTCTTGTAGTACCGGTTCTCGTTTTTCATTACTTCTTTATAATCAGATACAGAAAGACCGGTAACACGCTTAAATTGACTGGATAGGTAATGGACGGAACTGTATCCGAGCTTAACAGCAATCTCACTTAAGTTCAGTTCATCATACTTTATCAGTTCTTTCACCCTGTCCACTCTTTTGCTTATGTAGTAGGTCTCTATCGTAAGCCCCTCAATTTTTGAAAAAAGCTTGCTAAGAAAATTGTAGTTTTTACCTATTTCGTGTGCCAGAAAATCAGACAACATCACCTCTTTGGTAGATTTTTCAAGGATTTCTATATAGTGTTGAATTCCAAGCTTAATCTGTTCCATCAGGACTTCTTCTTTGTCTTCAAGAAGTTCAAACCCGTAAGTATTTAACCTGGACGCGATTTTGTCCTTGTTCATGGCCTCAGGCACTTGTATTGTAGCATGCCCAAGCCGGATCGTTGAAATAATTGCTCCGAGTTCCTCTAATTCATTTCGTACAACCAGAATGCATCTCGGGCACACCATATTTTTAATATTCAGATTTAATGTTTTCATCTGTTATAGGGGTTAAACTTTTTCTGATCCTGGATTAAATCCAGTGAAGGAGTATCGACCGGTTAAAATCTTTGCTTATTGCCAAATGAATTATTTCAACAATAATTTTTGGCCGGCAATACATTGCCCTCGCAGAAAAAGTGATTAAGAATTATTGAAAAGAATAGAATAAGGCTGATAAGCTTGCGGAGTAGAACATGGCAAACTTCATGATCAGCCTAACAGATGAATGCTAATTGAGGAAGGATTGAATAAAAATACGAATATGGTTACCACTAACTGGTGGTGGCAGATTGGTATATAAAAACGGGAGTAATTGCTGATTAAAAGTTTCAACCTCAAAATCTATGGCGTACACCTGATAAAGCACGTGAAAGATGGGAGTCTCAACCGGTATTTGCTTTAGCTCATATTTGATTAATGAGGCATAGAGGTTATTCACTACTTCATCACAACACTCATCCTCCTCGCTATCATCATGGCTATGCTTATCATCGTGATGATGATCAGTAGCGGCTTTGTGATGATTATGGTCATGTGTTTTTTTTGGGTGAGGATCAGCTTCTTTAACAATAGCAGGATAATTCCCCCACGAAATTAATCCTAAATCACATAGCGCATCGCATACAAATACACTGATAAACCCTGTGAGGAGCAGGGTTACTATGTATTGTTTGATGTTATGCAATTTTCTCATCATGACCATTAGGGGCGATAATTATTGCATAAATGTCGGTAAAATCAGGTGTAATTCAAATGATAAATATTAAGTGAAAATATGATATAAGTCACTATACTGACAAAAAACCTTAATGAGCATGCCCTTCTTCAGATTCAAGAAATTTACCCTGAGGCCCTACTGCTTCTATATGTACGAGTTGAGCCCCGTAATGACCGGTGCGCGACACCGCATAGCCGGAAGCAATGAGTAACAAGGCAACCACTGCTACAGCCCAACGTTTTTGTTTGAAGATAAACTGACTGGCTAGCTGAGCCACAAAACCGGCAATGCTCAAGTATATGGTCCAGTCGGCCCATAAATCATGCTGCGCAAGCACCTGTTTGGCATGCGCTGTTAAATCATGGGTGTGTGGGTGGAATGTTCTCCCTGAAAGATAAGCACCCAGCGCACCTACGAAAACCATTCCCGTGATGACCCAATCTATTTCCTTTTTTAGAAAAACAACATTTGCAATGGCCAAAACGGCTCCAATCAATAACAATACGATTGGGAAGTGAACCATAAGCGGATGCAGATTGGGGAAGTCGTCCAGATCAGCTGTGACTTTCTTGCTCTCATGCTCATCTTGTTTATGCTCCTGTTGTGCTTGTATATGAGAAGAATCCTCCTGGGACTGCTCCAGATGCGTGGAATCTTCTTTTGTGTCTTTTTCATGTTTCTCCCCTTCATGAGCAGAGAGCATAAAGCATGACAACATGAAGTATAATAGTAGTCCTAACTTTTTCATAGCCGTTCAATTACAATAATTAAGAAAATTTAAAACTATGCTCATTGCATGGAAACTTCAGTACAAAATCTCATCTTAGATGTATAATATTCTTCAGCTGGCTAGCGGGTAACAACCAATTTTTTGATCATTGCTTCACTCAACGCTTCGGAATAAACACCATAGGCATCTACTAATACGCCTTTAAGTCCATCCGTAGATTCAATGGCGTAAAGAATGGAGTTGTCATCCGGGTTGCTCATGCCTTCAAACCGATATACTTCTTTTACTTCAAACTGCTCAGGATGAAGCTCAAGCTTATGGGCCGGACATTCGATACAATGCGGTTTGAGATTAAAATCGTTGGAATATCCTCTTTCTTTCAGGTCTTTTAATGCTTCAGATAGTGTTTCGTAGGTTTTCATTTTTTTACTTTTTGAAATTTATTCCAGTTACCAGGCCATTTAACAGCTTATAACAGAAATATTACCAATCCAATGCCCACAATCAGTACGAAAGTATATACAACGACTCTTTTGAAAGAAATACCTCCACCTCCGTGATCATGATCATGACCACCACCGGTTTCCATCTTTTTTGTCCTGAAATTGAAGTATAGCATGAGTGCAGTAAATGCAGCGAATACGATGTTAAAATAGAAAGTGTAATCAATCTTGAATTGTGTCACTTCTTTTACCTTCCGGCTGCCTTCGGGTAATACGCCTAATAGATCAAAGCTATAATTGAGGATCAATGCGGTAATGACGATACTGACGTACATCACTCCTGCAATGTAAAGGGCTATGCGGGTACCATAATATTTTCTATTCATATTGACCAATGGTGGCACCATCAGGTCAGAGTAAATAAAGCCCATCAATCCGGCAAACAGAATTCCGTTTTCGTTGAGCACAGTCGCCAACGGTATGTTTCCCATGGATCCTATGAATGTAGCCGCTGCTACAAATGGGGCTACCAGCGCGTTTTCTAACCGGATCACAAAATCAGGTAATTCTCCCTGCATACCATTTAAAAAGATTGCCTCCCAAAAAGACTGAGGGACTAAAACAGAAACGAGCCCCGCAATGGTAAACCCTATTAAGATATCTTCCCACGCCATTTTTCATTCCATCACAAATTTCTTCCCCACCAAAAACCAGCCTTCTTTGGACTTGATCCTTTCTTTCCAGTTAAAATCCTCCTCTTCTGCCGTTTCTTCCTGTACCTTTTCCCTGGCCGCTTTGATCCATTTTTTAGGGTAAGTAAGCTTAATGATCACCGAACTTATAGCGATCAGCAGTAGGCCACCAATTACTTCCGCCACAATAAATTGCCATCCCAGAAAAATGAATATCAGGATACCGAGTTCAATGACAAGGTTAGTGGAAGCAAACATAAACGCCACTGTACTTATGAAGTGTGCTCCTTTCTGAAATAGTGCCCTTGCCGCAGACAAAGCAGCGAAAGAGCAGGACGAGGAAATCGAGCCGAAGAATGTGGATAATGAAACGCTCTTCACACTACTTTCTCCCATGTGCTTTGTAAGTTTCTTTTTGGGGACGAAGGCCTGAATGGCACCACTTACCATATAGCCTAAGACAAATGCCCAGCCCGATTTCCAGAAAAACCCCAGTGCGGTTTTAGAGGATTCTCCCCAAAGGCTGAGGAAATCGCCAGACTCATCCTGTGCAAGTGCAATCATCGGAACTGTGACAAAAAGGCTTATTAGAATTATCGCTTTGCTTCTCATTTGATATTTTTAAATTTTCTGAAACCAATTACAAATTTATAAATAGCCGCTATTCCAGCAGGTATGGACATAAAATGATAAAACAAACCTTCAAATCCTTGGGTATAGGATATTCCCTCTATCAGTGCCACTACAAAAAGCCACATAATTCCATACCCGATTTCCCCCCATGCCTTATTTTTCCTTGATTGTAATTCATAATCTGTTTTCATATTGATAATTGTTTGGCTAAAATTCTTCTCTATATTTTTAGGTGCATCTCACAACTGCTACTACTCATAGTTTTAAGGCTCTTCTGCTTATGAAAAATATGATCAATGGTAAAATAGAAAATTGCAAGACCGGTGAAACGCCTACTTCAACGAGAGGGAGCATTGGCATCGTATCAGCATATGACCAATCTCCTCGCCATGTATGCCACAACTCCGCCAAAATAGCACCTAGAAAACCAACAATGATTAATATTATAATTCTGGTAAATTTTAAACGGCTAATCCAATAAACGTTTTTGTATATAAGGCCAAATAAGAAGAGCAGAACAAGAACCATGAGCATATCCGCTATGGAGGCCAATGCACAAAAAGAAACATGTTCAAAATCGTATTGAAAATTCTCATAAAAAGGTCCATGCGCTACCTCCCAAACAAAATTTAATTAGTTTAAAGGCTACAATAGCTGTATAAACTATGAAATACCGATATTTACGCTTATCTGCTACCCTTCTAAAAAAATGAATATATAACGTAATAATCAACGTTAAGGTAATAACCGGCACAACGAAAATACCAAAGCTAAGGTCCATTGTTTATACGATTTTAAAATTCCGCATCATGCCCATGTCCTCATGCTCCAGATTGTGGCAGTGGTATACAAACAAGCCCTTAAAATCTTTGAACTGCATGATGACTTTGGCACTCATCCCTGGCATCAACAAAACGGTATCATGCCAGCCTTCATCTACGAAACCATCTTTTATAGCATCCCATAATTGGGGATCCACATTAGCGACATCTCTTTCTATAATATTGAACTGTACCTGGTGAATATGGATCGGATGAGGCATCTGCATCATATTGCCCATCATTCCCTGGTTGTTCATCATACCATCCTCACCTCCCATCATGCCACCATCACCCATCATACCGTGACCATCCATCATGCCTCCACCATCGTCATTATTGTCCATCATACCTCCGCCATTGATCAGTTCCCAAACTTCGGTGCTTCCGAGCTTCACGGTCTCTTCATCAGCTACTTCCGTGGTTTCCCAGGTACGTCCGTTGATCGTCCACTCCATGTGGCCCATAGCGAAGGTAAATTGTCGCGGGGCGTTTAGATTTCCAGCAGTTGAGGGATCAATGTAATCCGGCTGAGCTAATTGCCCGGGTAAGGTATGATCATTACTTCCTGAACCATTAGCAAGTGCGGTAAACACAGGATATTCACTACCCTGTGGCAGATCGCTTTCAGCACCTTGCATCATACCTCCATCACCCATCATGCCACCAGACATTATCTCCAGTGGGAAGGACGCGTTTTTCATAGTCAATTCGGTGCCTTCAGGTTTGTCGGTTAGATCCAGCCAAACATCCACTCTTTTTGCCGGGCCGAGCATGAGATAGGGTAATTCTTTGGGGGTACTTAACAAGCTTCCGTCAATGCCAAAAACAGTCACTGGGCTACCGTCTTCCCAGGCCAGTTTGTAGATCCGTGAGTTTGACCCGTTCAGTAACCTCAACCTGTATTTGCAGCCCGTTTTCAGGTTTAACCTTTGTTCAGGACTGCCATTGATCAATATCCGGTTTCCTAAAAAACCTGTCATGCGGTCCATCTGGCCATTGTTCAAATAAACGAGTTGATTGTTTTCATCAAAAGTGCGATCCTGGATCACGACCGGAAGATCAAACTCCCATTGCGGTAAGTTAAGTTGTTGTTCTTCCTCATCGGTAACCAGTAAAAGGCCTGCCAGTCCATTATACACCTGCGGTCCGGTGCGGCCATGCGGATGGAACCAATAGGTACCAGCCCGGTTCATTACTTCATATTCGTAGATGTAGGTTTCTCCGCTATTAATTACGTCTTGCGGGTGAACATCGTATCGTTCCGGCACATGCATGCCATGCCAGTGGACAATACTCTCTTCCGGCAAGTCATTTTGGAAGCGAATACGGACTTTCTGTCCTTTACGTACTTTGATGACCGGCCCCAGATAACTCCCTTCTAGGGTTTGAAGCGCCTCTTTGTTGCCCTTAAGTAATTTCCCCTCATACACCCACACCTTCGTTTTTGGGCCGGATAAAATGGATAAGTCACGCTGTACCGCTTTCAGTTCCAAATCAATATCGGGCTGAAAATCCTTGCCGAGTTCAGGCTTTGCTGTAGTAGAAGATTGACTGTCGCAGGAAGAAAAGAAAGGCCATATCATGGTTACCGCAGCGCCTGCTCCAGCCTTTGCCAAAAATTTTCTTCTGTTTATTCCGAAAGGTTCTTTCATATCTCTTTAGGTTTAAATTATTTGCGTATCTGCTTTACCAACCAGACAATCAATAGCACCAGGACTACCAGCAACAGCCCCCAAAAGAGCCACATCCAGCCGCCACCGTGCATACCAAAATTTGTTCCGTGATCCATCATAGTTTTTACTTTAGTTTTTACTTAATTCAGCATTGTCTTTCCTCATTTTCAAAAACCACTTTTCCCCTACGAAAATCAGTAGTAATAAAACTATCGATACAATAATAAGTAGCATATCACTCTGTGCTTTCATCCATATAAAGGCGGCCAAAACAACTATGTCAAGCACAATAGTGGTCAAAAGTATTGCTCCGTTTGCCTTGATTTCTTTTCGTAAATGTTTAAAAACACCCCATTGTATAATGATATCCATGATCAGATAAAAGATTGCTCCCAAAGATGCAATCCTGCTGAGATCAAAAAATATGGTTAAGGTGATGGCGATGACTATGGTATAAGTCAACATATGCTGTTGCAGGTTACCCGGCATTCCAAAATGCTTATGAGGTATCAGCTTCATTTCGGTAAGCATAGCTGTCATCCTGGAAATAGCAAATACATTGGCCAAAACACTGGATACGGTAGCAATAATAGCGATCCCAACGGTGAACCATAGGCCATATTTTCCGAAAGCAGGCCTGGCCGCTTCAGCCAGAGAGTAATCTTTTGCTTCTATTATCTTTGGAACAGAAAGATTGACCGATACCGCAAATGCGACCAGCAGATAGACAATGGTACAGATAATTAGTGATATCCATATCGCTCTACCTACATTCTTATGAGGCTTTACAATTTCCTCACCACTATTGGTGATGGTGGTAAATCCTGCATAAGCCAGTATAGCAAGCGCGAGGGCACCTAAGTAACTCCCTACGGAATAGTCGCCTGAGATTTCTGAAGGGATAGCTTCTCCAAATGAAAAACCAGCAGCCCAAAGTCCTCCAATGGCAAAAATGGCTATACCGCCAACCTTGACAATTGCCATGATAAAGGAAACCCTGTCAATGATCTTATTACCAGCAATGTTGATCAAAAAAGTGATGACCAATAAAATCACTCCCAGTAAGGGTATCCAGAAATCGTTCTGATTTCCATCAAATAATTGCATGGTATAAGATCCGAATGTCCGTGCTACCAAACTCTGGTTAATGACCATGGCGAAAGCCATCAACAGCGCAGCTACAGCCGTTATGATACCTTTACCATAAGCTTTCTTTAAGTACATGGCTATACCTCCGGCAGATGGGTAAGAATTTGACATTTTTATGTAGGCATATGCACTAAACCCTGCTATTATTGCTCCGACCAGAAAGGCTATAGGAAACAATGAACCGGATAATTCAGCCACCTGTCCCAGCAAGGCAAAAATAGCTGCACCAATCATTACCCCGGTTCCCAAAGAGATAGCTCCTGTGAGTGATAGGCTGTTCTTCTTATATTTACCCACCGTCTATTTGGTCTTTTCCAGTTCTGCTTTTCTTTCTTCAAACTCCGCTTTGTCAATTTCTCCTTTGGCATAGCGGTTTTTTAGCGTCTCCATCGCTGAGCTTTTACTGGTGGATTGACTGGCTCCTTTTTGAAAGATACCACCTCTACCCAGCGCAACAATCAGAACGATGACGAGTATTACCCCGATAATCCATCCGTACATCATAATTTGAGTGGTTTTAATTTTAAATAGTGGGAACTCCAGGCAGTTGCGAGGCTTCCCGGCTGCAATTTTTAATCTGGTGGTGATCATACCTGGAATGGTACTATCGTTCCATTTCTTCGTTCATCTCCATGGAAGTGGTATCGTTCATCATGTGTTCGTCAGACTGCCCGTCCTCATGCATGTGATCATCATTACCTTCCATCATTTCAGTCTGGTCATCATCCATCATGTCTCCATGATCCTGATTTTCATCTTTTTGTTGCGTAGTGCAAGACAGTGTAAATGAGGTGACAAACAATACGATAAGCATTTTGACAAATTGATTTGTTGAAATTTTCATAGTTTCTCTGTTTTTGGTTTTTAAATTATTGCATAAAGCTGAGCTTCTTTTGGAAAAACATGCTACTGGGCAAGGTATCCTCCGTCAGCTGGTAAATATGCCCCATTGACAAAAGAAGACTTCTCGCTTGCAAGCCAAAGTACAAGCTCACTTATCTCATCTGGTTTCCCAAGTCTTCCCTGCGGATGGAGAGCAGTAATTTGCTCCATCTGTTCTTCATCAAGATTATCCTCCAACAGTGGTGTTTTGATAAATCCGGGGCCAATGGCATTGACTCTGATCCCTTGTTTGGCATATTCCAGTGCGCCATTTTTGGTGAGTCCAACTATCCCATGTTTGGCAGCGACATAGGCACAACTACTAGCAAAACCTACCTGCCCAAGGATAGAAGCCATATTTATAATAACACCATCACCATTTTCAAGCATGGCCGGAATCTGGTACTTCATACCATAAAAAACACCGGATAAATTAATGGCTATCGTTTCATCCCACGACTCTACACTGTATTCTTCAATCAATGCACTCTCTCCGCCAACACCGGCATTGTTGACGGCAATATCCAACCTTCCAAATTCATCCATGGTGGTTTTTACCATCTGAGAAACTTCTTCAGCGCTGGATGTATCCACTTTGACAAAAATCGCTTCTCCCTCGTGGGACTTCAGCTTTTCTACTACTGTTTTCCCCTGTTTTTCATCAATATCGGCTACTACTATATTTGCCCCGTTTTTGGCAAGAAGTATTGCAGTACTTTTACCAATTCCTGATGAAGCTCCTGTGATTATTGCGGTCTTTCCTTTTAATAGTTGTTCCATTTTTCTGTTTTATTAAATTCAAAATCTCATTAAAGACTTTCAATCACTGACTTTAGCCTAGACTGAATTTCTTTGGCTATTTCAGACAGCCCCTGATTATCTACCGCCTGCATGGAGGCCACCGGATCCACTGCTGCGACCTCAATCCCTTCATCAACTTGCTGTACAATTACGTTGCAGGGCAGCATCGCGCCAATCTTATCTTCAGCTAATAATGCTTTATGCGCAAAAGGCGGATTGCAGGCACCCAGAATCTTGTAAGGCCGAAAATCTTCATCCAGCTTTTTCTTCAGGGTTTCTTTTACATCGATCTCGGTAAGGATTCCGAACCCTTCTTCTTTCAGGGCGTCCGTTACTTTTCGGATCGCTTCTTCGAAGCTTGCGTCTTTCAATGTTTTTTCGTGATAGTATTTCATCTTTCAATTTTTTAGTTTTCTATCCAATGGGATTGTAGTGATTTAAATCGTAAAATGATGTAACAATTGTTACATAACTGTTTAGCTACTCCCTTAAAACGTTATCTATCGCTTTGAGACGATCAATTGCTACCTTCCAACCTTTAGATCAGCTAGCTAGTCATTCATGTTTCGTGTTTCTTCATCTAACTTACCTTCAAACTCAGGTAAGGGTCTGTTTTTCTTTTCCTCTTCTGTCTCCACCACACCATTTTCTCTGATGTCGTTGATCAACCATTGCATTTCCATAATTTCCCTGCGTTGGGCTTTAATAATTTCGTCAGCGAGTTTCCTTACCCGTACATCCTTTATTTGAGCACGCTCACTTGTCAAAATAGCAATTGAATGATGTGGAATCATTCCTTCCATGTAGTCAACACCCGTGACGGTGACCTGACTTCTCACCAATCCTATACCACCGGCAATCAATACGATACCCAAGCCGATGATTGCTATGTTTGCCCCTCGCTTTTTATACATATTCAGCATAAACAGGAGCATTATGATGATCATGGAACCGGCCATGATCAGGGTCATGAAGAACCTGGTTTCGCTATACCAGAAATGATCAATAATCTGGTAAGAATGGGTGTACATTAAAAAGAACATTGCCACCATAGCGGTTGCAATCATTGCGAAAAATTTACCGTAATTGTTGCCGTTTTTGTGTTGGTTTTCCATCATTTTGAAGTTTTTATAATTTAATTGTTTTAAAATTGATAGGTTGGTCAAAATCTTATTGAGAGCCCTCCTCCGGCACCAAAGCGATTATCATAGCTGCCCATTAGTGAGAAATTTCTAGACAGAAAATATTCTACGCCTGCAGACCATGTTGTTTCTCCTTTGTAGTCAATCGGCTCATTGGTACCTTCTTCCGTCAAAGTATTTACCCAGCCGAAATCGGCCTGATATTCATAATTACCAAAAATGGCTGTACGTGGAAAAATCATGATCTCCCGGCTTAATCGGATTTCAGGCCTTAATTTATTATCCATCCTTACATCCAGGTTGAACATATAAGGTGTAAAGAACCGAATACCCGCAATAGCGGTTGCTGAAATTTCATCCAGGCTATTCTTTGTTTCATTTTCCAGGTTCACCCCGGCAAATACCCGGAAGTAATCATATAAATATCGTTCATAGGTAAATTCAGCCTCCATGTTTTCATTGTAACCAACCTCGGCATTCAGGTTGAATTGGTTTCTTATATTGGAGGATACGAGGTTCAGCTCAGTCATGTGTGAAGCGACATCAGCCATCCCCCAGTTATAAAAGCGGTTGCCTTCTTTAAATAAGATTTTGGCCGGGTATTTTGCCAAACGTGGATCGCGCTTTGTATCGTAGCTCACTGCCCTGGCCATACCACCAATCATGTGATAAAGCACATGGCAGTGCAAAAACCAATCACTATCTTCAATAGCGTCAAATTCAATTACCGTTTTCTGCATGGGAGGCACATTTACAGTGTGTTTTAAGGGCGAGTATTCACCATGCTTGTTGATAACCCTAAAAAAATGACCATGAAAGTGCATAGGGTGATGCATCATCGTCAGGTTATTGAAAGTGATTCGCACTTTTTCCCCTTTTGAAATCTTGATCATGTCCGCCTCAGACAGAGGGACACCGTTCATGCTCCAAATGTACCGCCACATGTTACCTGTCAGGTTGAGCAATATGTCTCTTACGGGTTTGTCCTCATCTATGACGGTACTAGAAGGGGCTTTTAAATAATCATAATTATATTCGGAGAACATATTCATACCCTCCATTTGATCTTCGGCTGCAGCTTTGTCCATGTTCATGCCATTTGCATGTCCCGTTTGGGAATGATCCATTCCTTCCATATGAGAACCCATTTTCTCTTCACCTTTCTTCATATTATGGTTCATCTCCATATGCTTCATTCCCTCCATATTCATTTCATCATTCATCTGCATTCCCCAGTTTTTCATTAATTCATGAGGTTCCTCTTCAGCAGGATTAAATTTCATAGCGGGAGCGCCCATACGCATGTCCATCTGTGCCATTTGTTTCATCATTCCAATTTTGTCTGGTCTTTGAACCTCAGGTGCTCCAATGACCTCACCCTTTCCTAAGAAAGCTGAAGTATATCCGGATCCATCCTGAGCAGTAGCCCTGAATTCGATTTTTCCTGTTTGGGGAATAGTGACGATAAAATCATATGTTTCTGCTATACCGATGAATGTTTTATTATGCCTTACAGGTACTACATTCAATCCATCGGCAGCTACCAAAAGCGGGTCTTCCCCTCCAAACGTCATCCAGAATTGCGAGGAAGCTGCACCATTGATAATTCGTAAACGCACTTTATCTCCCGGCTCAAATTGAGGGTATTCCTGCACTTCCTCTCCGTTGTTAAGAAAGGCGGGATAATAGATGTCGGCAATGTCAGCACTTTCCATTCTCTGTCTCCAGAAATTTAACTGGGCACCAAAGGCTCCCCGTGCTATGACCCGATTGAGTGGTGTTGCAGTTCCTTTTTTAATGTTGTACCACTCATTACCACGCTTGAGGTTTCTCAGGACATTCATTGGCTTTTGATTGGTCCAGTCAGAAAGCACCATCACAAGTTCTTTATCATATTCTAAAGTTTCACCTTCTTTAGGCTCAATGACAATGGAACCGTACACTCCACTTTGCTCTTGCAGCATGGTGTGTGAGTGATACCAATAAGTACCTGATTGTATCAATGGAAATTCATATTTCTGAATTTCTCCAGGGTGTATAGGCGGTGTAGTCAGGTAAGGTACTCCATCATAAAAATTAGGTAGTAATAGACCATGCCAGTGAACAGAAGTTTCTTCCTCCATTTCATTTTTTACATAAATTACAGCATAGTCTCCTTCCTTAAACCTGATTGTGGGTCCTGGAATGCCTCCATTTACAGTCATACCCATCACTTCTTTACCTGCTTTGTTAACCATCTCTTGTCTTATAGTAAGATTATAAACCGTGGTATCCTTTTGGGCTAGCGCTGGGAGGTTTCCTAGTAAAAGTATGAGTGTGGTAGTTAGTATATTTATTTTCATAATTATTCTTATGGTTTAATCCTATTGGTTACTGCTTTTCATGTACCATAGTTTGACGATCAATTAACCAACCTCGATCAACTTTTAGTTATGATACTTCACTTTAGATGTATGATATTTTGTCTTTCTAAGGTTATTATGGAAGTTTTAAAGCTTTGGCTCTATACGGGTAGGCTAGCTTAAAATATCCTGCCAGTAATGAGAGTAATGAGATAACCGACTTAATCAACGAATAGACCGTAATTTTATAGGTTTTTAAACCTGAGAATTTTGAAAAGTGTATCAGTGTTTACACATCAAATCAGTTGAAGTGTATCTATTTTTACCCACCAAAGTGCCAGGTGAGCTAGAAACAAAAATTCCTTTCAATGTATTAAATGCTGATTTTCAGTTTTTTACAAAACATAATTGAACCCAGGGTCTACTTCAGATGTATAAAATGATTTCTTTTTTATATAAAATCCTGTCATAGATCATCGAGAAATCCCCTATCAATCCGTATTCTTTTTTTATAATCGGATATGGACAATCCGGTAATTCGTCTGAATTGATTTGATAAATAGTGTACACTGCTGTAGCCTAACTGTAGTGCTATTTCACTCACATTAAGCTGAGCATAATCGAGCAATTCCTTCACCTTTTCAACCCGCAAGAGTATGTAGTATTTTTCCAGTGTATGGCCTGTTTGTTTGGAAAAGATTTTGCTTATGTAATTGTAGTTCTTGCCTATTTTTGAAGAAATGAAATCCGAAAGTTTTTTGGCCTCTTTCCCTTCCTGTTCTATATGTTTCAAATATGCCAACACGGCCGTTTTTACTTCTTCAGCCAGTATACTGTCTGCTTCAAATATCAATTCAAAGCCAAATTCTTTCAGTTTATCATCTACTATTGGAAGGGTGATCCCTTGGGGTAAAACAACCTGGGCATAGCCTAGTTTCACATCCTTTATATCCACACCCAGCGCTTTGAGTTCATTTTCAACAACCAGTATACATCTGGGGCAAACCATATTTTTTATATGTAGCGTAGTGGTCATTTTGCTGAGGCTTTAGGTTAATTACTAGGAAATTTTTTGATCTTTCGCACGGTAGGCGAAGAAATGTAAAACAGCACGAACCCTGAAAGGACGGTCAATAATCCAAAAGCGGAAAACGCCCTGAGAAGCCAGTTATTAAAATCATCCCGGCTCTCGTAATCCATGGTGTGCGTCATCCATAAAAAATCAAACCAACGCCAATCTCTATGTCGCACACGTTGAAAGCTGCCGTCTTTCGCAGATACGTAAGCGGTCAGTTTTTGCGAGCCTTCATATCCAATGGCCCAGGCAGGCAGTGGCCTTCCTCTGTATTCATGATGATCGTCCACTTCTGTAATATATTGTATGTCCCTGACCTTGTATGGATCAGCAACATGATCATCCGCGATGGCTATGGCTTCTTCTTTTGATATTTTATGTTTGACACTTCCTGTTTTAGCCTCAATGAGCGTACTATCGTTAACCCAAAAATAAGGATCATCATTGATGAATTTCAACACCAACGTACTAACATTTAAGGTCGAATCAATTTGATCCATTCCTGCTAAGCCCAATGTAGTCTGATGGGGAGTTTCTTCTAAAAAATGATCACCATGGATATCGTCAATGTCAGTCCAGCTAAAGTATAATCCGCTAATTGTCCAGAATAAAAACTGAATACCAATAATTATCCCCAGATAACGGTGTGTTTTACGTATATAATAATTCCTGTTTTTTCGCATTAACCAATAGATTAAAGGCTTATATGCTACCGTATGCCAATCACATACTGGTGCACAATACCACTTGATTTAAAATCACAAATGAAGAAATTGAGATAAGGGTGCACCCTACCTCAAACAATGTAGAAGTGTGAAATGAAGGCTAATTGAGAAAAGACTGAATAAAGATTCTGATGTCAATATTTTTTAGAGGAGGAGACTTAAATCGTGCCCATTTTATCCAGCTATTGGTGTTTACTAAGTAGGTCGCATAGGAGATGATTGACTCATTCCTTACAAATAATTTTACCTCGCTATGACCAACATCGGATGCGCTAATTTTAACAGCTTTTTTATTCAGGTAAATTTGAGATATTGTATCGCAACATTTTTGGGATGGACAACAGCCTTTATCCTCTGAATCATTTTTGTTGGTCTTGTGATGACCCTCGTGTTCGTTGGTATGCTGCTCGGCTGAATGCGATTCACCGTGATGTTCATTCTCTTGAGCATCGGCTTTCTGAGGGCAAGTTACTTCCTTAATACAGAAACAACTCCCCATACCGCAGGCGATATGCACGACACCACTACTTGCGAAAAGTACCAATACCGCGATAACGAAGCTTTTATTTCTTACAAAATGAAGCATATAGCTGAAATCTGTAAATAAATATAACAATAATGCCGATATGTGGAAAGCATAATTATTGCTTATCCAAATAGGCGTTATAGTTTCCCTCGGAAGCAAAATAGAATACCGCTGCCTTCTGACCGGGTTTGAAAACTATAAATGCATCCGCTTTGTTTACTTTCTCTCCTGAGTAAGGGTCTGTAGCGTACCGCACATTGTCAGTATTCTCTTTTATTTTGCTTACGCACATTTGGCAGCATCCATAGTAGGTTTTGCCATCCGCTTCAACTGGTATTTGTTCTATTCCCATGAATGCATCGTTTACCATACACACCAATTCGTTAGGGATTTGTTCCTCTTCACTGATATCAACCGGTATTTTGCTGAATGTATCCGAAAACGCCCAATAGAGGCCTGCAATAACTACTGCCCCAAATATTGAAAGGATAATTATTGATTGTCTGTCCATAATTAAAATGATTTATGGTACCTGTGGGAATACAGTGATCATCATCCGATTTGATGAAATTACTGCAAGCTTTCCCACAGGATTTGAGTTTTACTTGATTGTTTCTTTTACACTTCCGCACTTCAGCATTTTATCACCGAAGTATGGGTTTTTGATTTCCTTTTGATTGGATAGCCAATAGGCCCCGGCATTGTTATTTGCCATGGGGCAATACTCCAGGTACACTTCACCCATAGAAAGTTCACCACTTTTTACTAAAGAGGCCATTTCATTACTCAATGAAGCGAAAGCTTTGCGCTGGCCATCCAAAGTAGTAGCTGAAACCACCTTTGCCGCCTCCGCATTAGCTTTCTGGCTCTTGTCTACTTCTTCTAAAGATACTTCCAGTTTGGTTGCAGCTTTTTTTGCCTCATTCATCTGTGAAGCGACCAGAGCTTCTTTCAGGTGGATATAATGGCCGTAAGCAATACCCAAATCTTTGTCTTTGAACATAGGCTCCATTTTTTGGCCCATTTCCTTTTTGTCATCATGACTCCCATGATCGTGTTGCGCAAATGCTCCAAAGCTTACTAAAGCCAGAGCCATTATTAAAATTGTTTTTTTTCTCATTACACTTTTCATTTTATTGATTTTTTAAAGATTAAACATTTGTATGGTGGCTATCCCAATCACCAGGAGAATTACTATACCCCAGACAATTCGTCCAGCCCACATTTTTAATTTTGAAGGGGCTTTTTCATCCCCTGTTTTACAGCATTCTTTCATTTTACTTGATATTTTCCTGTACCTCCCCACAAGTGAGCATAGATTCTCCGAAGTAGGGATTGCGGATTTCCTCTTCAGTACTCAACCAATTCGCTCCCTTATTATCATCTGCCATTGGGCAAAACTGAACGTACAGTGTCTGATCCATGGGTTTAAAGGCTTTGGTCATGGCAATCATTCCTTCAGATACCTGCTGAAATGTAGTGCGTAGTTCGGCTATCGTTTTAAGGTGCTGAACATGTTGCAATGCATTTTTCAGGTCACTGCTATAGCTCATCCAGGCATTGTGTGACTCACCGGTAAAAGCAGACATATTCACCTTATCCAGTGTTGTTTTGAGATCGGAAGCGGCTTTTTGAGCCTGATCAAATTCATCGGCCGTTAAGGCATCCTTAAATTTGAGGTATTTAGTATAAAGGGGCCGCAATGCTTCTTTCGCCTTCTGACTAATTGACACTGGCTTAGTCTCTTTTTTCTTGACCTGGCCTGACGAAGCTGGCGTATCCATACCCCCGTGGTTATGCCCTGTCATTGCCGGGCCTCCTTCCGGATTCATCATGCTTGGCTTACCAGCCAACTGTGCTGCCGCATCAATGCTGAAGGTGCCATTGACTGCTATCTCTTCACCTTCTTCAAGGCCACTCTCCACAATAAAGCTGTCACCTAAACCCGGCCCAAGCGTCACATCACGCATCATGAAACTTACTCCACTACTAGTGGTATTTTTTACATAAACTACCGAACGCTTGCCTGTCCACATAACAGCAGTTTTGGGAACCACTATGTTATTTGACTTTTTCGGCAATGTAGCTTCTACCGTACCGGATGCAAACATTTCAGGTTTTAGCTGATTGTCTTTGTTGGGCACTTCTACCCTTGCTTTTGCTACTCTTGTCTTAGGATCAATAACAGGATCCAGGAAGGTTATCTTACCTTCAAATGTCTCTCCCGGTAGAGAGGCCACTGTAAAGTTTACCTTATCACCTTTTTTGATCCAGGGCATATCCGATTCATAAACATCAAACAATACCCATACCTTTGAAAGGTCTGCAATCTCATAAATAGCCTCTCCCTTTCGGATGTAATCACCCAGATTTACCATTTTCTCAGTTACATAGCCCGAAACATCAGCTTGAACAGCAAATTCCTCTTTCGGTGTCCCCACTTTGAGAATTTGCTCTACCTGACTGTCGGAAAGTTTCCAATTTTTGAGCTTTTCTTTGGCGGAATTAAACAATTGCGGCTGTGTATCTTTAATTTTTTGTGCTTCAAATAATTCCTCCTGTGCAGTAACCAAATCTGGAGAGTATATATAAGCAATGGCCTGCCCTTTCCTTACGAACTCACCTGTGAAATTGACCATCAGCTTTTCTATCCTGCCCGGTATATGGGAAGACTGAGAAAAAACCAGTCGCTCATCTTCCTGTACCTTTCCGTTCAGCCTAACCGACTTAACCGGATCCATGGTTCCTACAGCAGCCGTTCTGATATCAGCCAGTTGCATGGCGGTAGGCGACATACTTACTGCCATAGGGTCAAGTACTTCATTCTGATCATCCTCCAAAGGAATAAGGTCCATACCACAAATAGGGCAGTCTCCGGGTTCACCCTGACGGATCTGAGGATGCATGGAGCAGGTCCACACGGTCTCTCCGGCTATTTCTGTAGTGTGCTGGTGCTCATCATCCATTTTACTTTCGGATGATGAACCACCAAAAATCAACCAACCCAGCAATAAACCTATTGCCAGCGTTGACAGTGCTATGATTATTATTTTTTTATTTGTGTTCATCTTAATATGTTTTTGCAGTTAAGTAATTGAGTTTGGCCAGGGCAATTTGGTACTGCGTTGCGGCCGTTGCCTTCATCTTTTCATATTTTAAGAGCTGTTGCTGCATACGCAGTACCTCTTCAAATTCATTTCCTGAATTACTGTAAGCCGTAAATAATAGATTTAAAGCCTGATTGGATTCCTGAATTTGTTGATCGTATAGCTCAATCAATTCTTGCTGTTGTTGAATTTCAAACCAGGCCATTTCGTAGTTTGACGTTAGGGTATTGGCAAAGTCCTTTTTTTGGAGTGAATAGCTTTCCTGCATGAGCTGTGCTTCTTTAACAGCGGCTTTATATTTACTCCTGAAAATGGGAATGCTGACAGAAACCATAGGCATTAGAATGTCCTGACCATTGTCGGGAAGTTCCACTTCAGGTCTGTTTCCCACAATAGCATAATCCAATCCTACACCAAATTTTGGAAGTCCTTGTTTGTAAGCGACCTCCTCACTTGCCTCACTGGAGGCTATTTTTAAGTCCAGTTCTTCCAATACCGGGTTGTTCGTAAGCAAAGAGTCCTTTCTGAAATTATCAGGCAAGGCTTGAGCAACGAGTGAATCCTCTACGGTTACCAATGCGTCCTCCTCTCTGTTGAGTAGTTTATTAAACCGGGTCAGCAGAGGAGCTTCCTTATCGTTCAGAATGGAAAGGTTTGTAGTGGCGTCTTTCAACATAATATCCACACGCAAGAAGTCAACCATCGTACCCACTCCATTTTCAAACTTTTTGTTGGTAATGGTTTTATAAGACTCCAGTATTTCAATATTCTCCCGCTCAATCTCTTTCCATTGATTAAGTTCATAAAGCGGATAATAGGCCGCTGCCACTTGGTAATACAACCTATTCCGAGCGTCTAAGAAGGCTTGATATTTTGCTTCCGCCATTAAAGCTGCGGCATTTCCCTGTGCCCGTAGCGTCCCAAACCAGGGGAACATCTGCGTTAGGGAAAACCTTGCCTTTTGTGGTCCTACCCTCGTTTCCACCGGTGAAATGAAATAACCAAAAGAGAAATTAGGGTCCGGTAAAGTATTTACCTGCTCCACCTTCTGTATGGCCGCTTCAAATTCCCGATATTTCGCCTGTAATCCCGGATTGTTTTCCGCTGCTATTTTAAAATAGTCATCCAGGACCTGCGCCTGACTTACGCTGGTTCCGAGAAAAACAAGTATTACGATATTTATAATAATCTTCATGGTTGTGTCTTTTTAAATTTTCTTTCTTCCCTCATAGCGTATAAAACCGGCACGATGAAGAAGGTGACGGCTGCGAAGAACATACCTCCGAATGCTGGAATAGCCATTGGGATCATGATGTCTGCTCCGCGACCCGTTGAGGTAAGTATAGGCAGCAAGGCAATGATGGTGGTGGCGGAGGTCATCACGGCAGGTTTTATTCTTCGTTGACCAGCTTCCACTGTTGCCGCTCTTATTCCTTTCAGACTGTCTGTTTTATTACGATTAAAACTTTGATCTAAATAAGTAGCCATTAATACCCCATCATCAGTGGCTATACCAAACAAGGCAATAAACCCGACCCAAACAGCCACGCTCAAATTGATAGTATGTATTTGGAACAAGTCTCGGAAATTCGTACCGAAAAGGGAGAAGTCCGCAAACCAGGTCTGGCCATACAACCATAGCATGATAAAGCCTCCACTAAATGCCATGGCAATACCAGTAAACACCATTAATGAAGTCGCTACAGACTTGAATTGGAAGTAAAGGATGAGGAAGACGATACCCAATACCAACGGAACAATGATTGAAAGCCTCTTTTCAGCCCTTACCTGATTTTCATAGCTTCCTGAGAACTTGTAGCTGACCCCGGCAGGAACGACTAAATCACCTGTATCTATTCTTTCCTGAATAGCTGCCTGGGCATCATTCACCACTCCAACTTCCGAGTATCCGTCCCTTTTGTCAAATAGTACATAACCCACCAAAAAGGTTTCCTCACTTTTGATCGCCTGTGGTCCCCTCACATACTCAAAGTCCACCACCTGGCTGATCGGTATTTGTGCTCCTGTAGGTGTAGGCAAAAGGATCTTACCCAATGCTTCAGGATCGTCCCTGAGTTCGCGTGGATAACGTACCCTCACTGGAAAACGCTCCCTTCCTTCCACAGTTGAAGTAATTTTCATTCCTCCAATGGCTGTTTCAATGGTCTGCTGTACATCTTCCACATTAAGCCCATAGCGTGAAATCTCATCCCTGTTGATGTTAAGATGAAGATAGGGCTTACCTACAATTCTGTCGGCAAACACGGCTTCCGCTTTTACCGAAGGAACATTTTTAAGCACTTCCTCCAGTTGCAGCCCAAAGTCTTCTATCGTTTTCAGATCCGGACCATATACTTTGATACCCATGGGGGCTCGCATACCTGTTTGTAGCATCACCAAGCGGGTTTCAATAGGCTGCAGCTTAGGTGCTGAAGTTACTCCCGGTATTTTGGTGACCTTAACAATTTCATTCCAGATATCATCTGGAGATTCAATTTGCGGCCGCCAGTTGCGGAAATAATTCCCGTTATCATCAGGGATGAGTTCCTCCAAAACAACACCTCGGTTAATGGCTTCTTCATTAGAAAGGCTATCACCGCTATTGAGTATGAAGCGATCTTCCTTATCAACTTTGAACCTTATTCGGTGCCCTTTTTCACTGAGCATGTACTCCGGTTTATAGTTGATGACATTTTCGTACATGGAAATAGGTGCCGGATCAAGGGCAGATTCTACCCGTCCTAATTTGCCTACCGTTAATTCTACTTCCGGGATGTTGGTCAGGAGCATATCCAACTGACCAACTACTTTACGGTTGAACTCAATACCGGAATGTGGCATGGAGGTGGGCATGAGCAAGAAACTTCCTTCGTCCAGAGAAGGCATAAATTCTTTTCCTACACCCGGGAAAGTATGGGTCAAGCCTGACCAAACTGTAGTTGTCCGGACATCCCAGCCGAGATTGTCCAATGCTTTAGGAATAAACCCGAAAATGGTATTAAAACCCAACCAAACATTAGCGCCAAGCAAAATCAAGAAAGTAGGTATCAATAAAAAAGTTATTTTATTATCCAGGCACCATTTTAATATAGATTTGTAGTAATATTCTAAAAGCGTGAACGACCCCAGGATAAATCCTACCAATAAGGTCACAAAAATAAAGTTGAGTAACAGAGACTTTGAGGCTCCTAGCGGTAGCCAGTATTTAGCTAAAAGCCAGGTTACGCCAATTAGTACAATGATCAGCTCGGCATAATTGAAGAGAAATAATACAGGCCTGGAAAAGCGTTCCTTTTTAGCGTCAAAGATATTCTTTACAATTGCGATTGCACCAAACAGTACCAGCAGTACACCACCCCATATCTGAGCGGTAAAGAGCCCTATAATTCCAAATAGTACTAATGCATAGCCACCATATTTCTTAAGAAACCTATTATTGATTTTGAACCCAAAGAACCAATGTGCCAAGGTAGGCATGATCAATAGACTCACCAACAGCGCAGCTACCAAAGCGAAGGTCTTTGTGAATGCCAAAGGCCCAAATAACTTTCCTTCGGCAGCTTGCATGGTAAAGACCGGAATGAAGCTGACAATTGTGGTAGAAACAGCGGTGAGAATAGCGGTACCCACTTCTGAAGCTCCATTATAAATGGTATCTATCAGTTTTTGACCGGGAGGAGCTTCATCTATATGTTTAATAATGTTTTCAGAAAGTATAACTCCCAAATCCACCATCGTACCAATGGCAATGGCAATACCTGAAAGTGCAACTATGTTGGCATCAACACCAAAATAGCGCATGGCTATAAATACCATCAATACCGCAATCGGCAGGATACTTGAAATGAGAAATGAAGCCCTGAGATTATACACCATCACGATCACTACCAAAATGGTAATGAGCACTTGAAGCGAAATGGCTTCTTCCAGGGTTCCCAATGTTTCATAAATAAGCTCGGAGCGGTCATAAAACGGAACGATAGTCAACTGGCTTTCCCTTCCATCTGCCAACGTTTTTTTAGGCAGTCCCGGGGCTATTTCTTTGATCTTATCCTTGACGTTGTTAATGACCTGCAAGGGATTGGCACCATAGCGGGCCACCACTACGCCACCTACCACTTCAGCACCATCTTTATCCAGCAGGCCTCTACGGGTGGATGGCCCCAGGGTAACTACACCTATGTCTTTAATACGGATGGGAACATTTTCCTGAACGGCAACTACGGCCTTTTCAATGTCTTCTACTTTTTTGATGTAACCCAAACCACGCACCAGGTATTCTGCCTTGTTTATTTCAATGGTTTTAGCCCCCACGTCTTTGTTTGATTTCTGTACCGCCTGCATTACTCTATGCAATGGGATATCATAGGCTTTTAGAGCATCAGGGTTAACATCAATCTGATATTCCTGTACAAAGCCACCAATAGAAGCCACTTCCGAAACGCCTTCTGTTGCGTTTAATCCATATTTGACGTAGAAGTCTTGTACGGTACGGATTTCGTGGAGATCCCATCCTCCGGTAGGGTTTCCATCCTTATCTCTGCCCTCAATGGTATACCAATACACCTGGCCCAGCGCAGTGGCATCAGGCCCGAGTGCAGGCTGGACCCCTTCCGGTAATAAGCCGGAAGGCAAGGAACTTAGTTTCTCAAGGATACGGGAACGTGACCAGTAAAACTCTACATCTTCACTGAAAATAATGAAGATACTGGAAAAGCCAAATATAGAAGAACTCCGTATAGATTTTACGCCCGGAATACCTAATAAATAGGTAGTCAGCGGATAGGAAATTTGGTCTTCTATGTCTTGTGGTGATCGGCCCTGCCACTGGGTAAAGACAATCTGTTGGTTTTCTCCTATATCCGGAATAGCATCTACCGGAACGGGATCAGAAGGTAATGCGCCTATCTGCCAACCGAAAGGGGCGGTCACAATGCCCCAGGCAATGAAGCCAATTAAGATGAGAACGGTAACTAACTTGTTCTCAAGAAAGTATTTAATGATTTTATTAAGCATGATTTCATTCAATTTTCTTTGAAACTGTTTTGAGAAAAGCGCACGCCAAAGCATGCACTTGGGGCGTAGCAAGACGCTACGACTCAGTGAAAAATTTGAATGAAATGCTTAAATAAGGAAGGACTGAACGAGCACAGGTATGTCACGCTCAATCAGTGGGGGGGAATAGTCGTTAAACGTATAGTGATCAACGGTAGTGTCACTAAAAAGAAACGAAACCACAGCGTAGATAACTGCGATCATTTGAAAATCAGGAACCGCAACTTTGGTCACTTGCGTAAGGTCTTCATGACCCTCAATTACTAAAGTCTGGTCTTCACAGCAACCTTTTTTAGTCACCTGCTGGTGTTCGCAATCCGGATCATGCTTATCATTGGCACAAGGTGATTTTTGAGTGGCCATTTCGCAGGGCTCAGCCCCGGAAAAAAGTGCAATGCTCTCTAGCTGGCCCATACAGAAATGCATCCCAAACGTGAAACTCGTGGAACTGAGTAGCACCAGGCAGGATAACAAAATGGCCGATATTTGTCTAAAACGTTGCACTTTGGAGAAAGTCTAATGCGAATTTACGGGATTTAGTTCAGAATGTTCAATTTTAACGTCAAAAATAACGGTTTTCATTTCAAATACTTCAACATGTGGATGTTCATGCTTTATTTCTATTGGAAAATCATAGTTTGCTGATGCTTATTTTTGGAGTCATTATCTTTTACACAGCAGTAAAAAGAATCCCATGTGGATGAGTCACCCACACGGGAGTTCCGTCAGAAACTAATCACCGCTTCAACCACGACTCCACTAAATTCAGCCCCGGCAAAACGCCCTGTCCAAGCATTGCCTTCATATTGCTGCTTCATGTACTCAACTTTTGTTAAAACGTTCTTTGAAAGATACCAGCCTCCACCAAAATTGACCCTGCTGATTTCCAAATCTTCTGTGGCACTTTCACGCATTTTACCAGTTACTGTATTATATCTACCCCCAAGATAGAAACGTTCATCAGCTCCAAACCTATACAATACCTCAGCTGCTATTTGTGTGAATGCACCCTCTGTGTCGGCTTGAGGTGTTGTGAATTCATTGCTTCCATCAGCCAGCTCATAAATACCAAAGAACTCCAGGCCTTTGTACTTGATGAATGGGTTAATTTGCAAGGCTGTGAGTTTTGTGAACCTGGCATTGAACTGCCCATCACGAGGGCCACCTTCTGTATTGCCATCCACATCCGGTACTGTAAAAAGCACATTGTAATACCTGGAGCCTCCTCGGTCACCACCATACAGATATGTGCCTGTTGAGGTTCCTTTATTGATGTACCAAGATCCGGTCAATCGTACTCTCAGATCCTCGTTCAGTTGTTTATCGTATCCCAACTTTCCGAAGAAAGAAGGCTTATTGTCCGTATTGTCATTCACCGTTACATTTTGATTGAGCTTACCGTTTGTCAACCCAACCACTGCCAATAAGCCATTCTTTTGAACGGTAATCTCTCCGAATGCTTCGGTGGAGAATGCATCCATAAGATAGTTTCCCACAAAAGGGTTGAAAATACCTCTGGCATTGTCTGTTCTCCTGAAATGTGCGTCCCCATAGTTAAACTCATCTAGCCCTATGGTGATGCTTGTATATTTCATAACTCCCTCCAGAAACCCGGGTTTAACAAAGTCAAGATTATCCACTCTCATGTATCCACCCTTAATCCATGCTTCGTTGTGTGCTCTGGAAGAAAGATAGGTTCTGAGGTGCATCCGAACACCTTCCATTACCTGTACATCAAGGTTGAGGTTAGCTGAAGGTAAATTGAAATCGGAACCAAGCTCAACCAAGGTACCTGCTTCATTACTTTGGTTGAGGCCCTGAAATTGCATGGCGAAATCACCGCCTACTCTTACTTTGAGGCCATCAAAGATGATTGTATCCTCTTTTGAGGGCTCAAATACATTGAGGCCGTTTTTATCGTTTGGCCTGAAATACTGCAAGCCTGGTTGTTGGGCGTATGTGGTATTGATCACCATCAGTGTCAAGGCAATGAATACCAATTGAATTTTATGAAACGTTTTCATGATTTTAACATTTTATTGAAAGTCTGATTAAAGAAACTTGATGATAGTTTTGTCGGATAGATCGTGTCTAATGCTGTTCGAATATCCCGGAGCAGCTATATTTCACAGAACCATTTCCGACATTGCCCGAAGGTTTTGTACCGAGCAACTAACTGATAATCAGATGTTAGCTAAAGAAGAAATGACTGGAACAGGATAGAGCGATACCGCCCTGACCAGCCGGGGGGAGCCTTTTTAGAAGTTGTGTAGTTTCTTGACTCGAAAAATTGTGTAGAAGGCAAATGAAAAGAAGGCTGAGCCAATGCCGCTGTTGAAGAAGCAATGACAGGAATGTCAGAATGAGGTGTCCTGAAATCATCGAGAGAGAAGATGGTTTCCTGATCCTCACAACCATCACAAGGGTTGCTGTGATCGTCACAGCATGGTTCGTGGTGTTTTAGAAAAAGCTCGAAGCTGATCAGTTCGCCCCCGCAGAAGTGCTGAAACACTGCCATCCCTTTGCCAGGGAGAAGCATTACAATGAGCAGGACGATATATAAGTTGCGCTTCATGAGCCTTTTGATGTAAAATGCCATTCATTGAAGGGGTATCAATTTAGTATTCCCTTCAATATGAGTCAAAAGTACGCAACGGTTATTGAGAGCGCTATGACATTGCACATGTCAAAACATGATGTATGTCACATAAAGCATTGTCTTCCCTAGCAACATGCTTGATCAGAATCCAATTGTACTGGTGGACAAGGTGCTGAGCCATAGGAGCAATACACGCAACAATCCCCTTCCTTCGGTTTTAACAGATGATAACAGAAAGCAGGCTTACGCTTAATAATGTATTTTCTTCATTGTAAAATTCAAGATTTTAGAACTTCAACTATCCTTATATCCCAAGTACCGTTTAAGTGATTGTCCTCTTTATCTTTCACAAAAACTTTTAGCTTGATCTTCCCGGTGTTTAGGGATTTGACTATTTCTGAAGGTGTATCAGAACTCACAATAAAAGTCTCCCCATTAACATTTACTTGCCATGCATTTTCGTTCTTAACCAACTGGCCAACGATGGTGACTTCAGCATTCTTGGCTGAAAATCCATTATTCCTCACCTCTTCCTGAATCTTTTGAAGTGTCAATTTATTATCAGATGCGAGCTTAAGGTAAGCTTTACCATCATTCAAACTCACCTGTACCTTTTCCAGCCCATCCATTTTCTTGAGTCCACGCTCCAGGCCATAGGCACAAGGTGCACAATCCATTCCAAAGACCTCTTGATCTACTTTGATCAACTGAGCCATTACACCGCTCAAACTAAAAATTGTCAACAATGCTATTATTCCTAATCTTTTCATTTTCTTCTGTTTTTTAAAGTTTATAACCAATAACTAATGTTCATTGAAAGCCTGTATTCCTCTTTTGGACCCTGTGTTATATCCTGATAGAGCGGAAATAATGCTCCAAAGGATATACCCCAAGCTCCATAAAGCCCCAGGAATGAAGGGCCAATCATTACTTTTTTTCCTCTTTGATCAATGGGGATAAGCTGACCTTCACTGGTACTAGTGCCTGGAAACTCTGCTAATGACTCTACAAAAACACGCCAGTCGGGTTTTGGGTAATCCCCCATAAAGATGTTTGGGCGGTAGCCTATCACAAGGCTGGCATAAGGCAGATCTCCCAGCTGCTCATTACCCTCCTCGAAATAATATTGATAACCACCGCCAACCCAGGCATACCAGGTACGTGAAGCATATCCGGTAGAGATTGCTCCATGAATGGAGTTGCTTACATTGATACCACTCCTAGTTTCTTCTGTAGGTGTCGAAACACTTAAAATAGCCGTGGATTCAAAGCGTTTGCCAACCCCAAATGCATTGGAAAAGAAACGGTACCAGACCGATGCTTCTATGTCGCCATTTGCTGGCATGTTGTTGTTACCTCTTGTTCTGGGTGCTTCAGACAATCTGTTGACCATGGTGGGTGTGGTGATATTAATTTGCAGATCTTCTGTCACGCCATACGACCAGATGTACCTAAGCATAAAGGATTGATCATCTTCGGTAGCCAGGCTCATAGCTGCTGCATTAAAGTCAAATCCTCCTTTTGCCAAGGTGGGGGTTTGTAAACCATAAAGGGGCCCGTGTCCCTGAGCGCTGACCTTAGAAATGGCTGTAACAGTTAGTAATATTAAAAAGGCTGTTCTTTTCATCGTATTATTTTAAAGTCCTAAAAATTGTTGAATTGGTAGTAGCAGGTAAGCTGAGAATAGTCCGAGAAGGTATAAACCAAAGGATATCCATAGGATAATTTTACTCCACCGGGCGGCTGTATCACATGGTGTCTCATTGCCATATTCGTCTATTTCACAGACCTGGTCTCTTTTGCGGCCATAAAAAAGCCAAAAGTTGAATCCGATCAAAATACCTGCTGCCAGAAAAGTCCATTCCTTATACTTGCTAAACCAGATCAATGCGTGAAAGTCCGAAACCATTCCGGCCACTACCGCTCCCATACCCACCGCTACGAGTAATGACGGAAGGGCACAGCAAAGCAAGGTGGATACCGATGTAAACAAGGAAGCTATGCTGACGAAATCCTGCTTTAGTGATTTTAAGACTTCCATAAGATTATGCCGCCATTTTAACGCAGCTTTCTGCGCAGGCTGCACATTTTTCCGCACATTGCTTGCACACCTCACTGTCAAATTTGCCGCACTCTTCTGCACAAGCCTTGCAAAGATCCACGCAAATAGCACATACCCTGCTGGCGTAGTCGGATTGGGAAGCCAGCATCTGTACGCATGCCGTACACAAGGCAATACAATCCAGGCAAAGCTGGTGGCACTTTTTCATGTCCGGCTCGCCTAAGTGCTGATCCAGACAGATGCGTGCTGCGGTGATACATGCGTTACAATTGTCAATGCAATGTTGTAAATCATTACTCAATTGTTTCATGATTTTTGTGATTTAAATGAATTCCCTTGCCAGCACGGCAGCAAGGGAAAATATAATGTAAGCCGTGCCTTACTTGTTTTTACCCTTGTCCTATACCCGCTTTGATCAGCTCTTCTTTAGAAATTCCCTGGTTTTCACAGCAGGATAAAAGTGAGCCATTCACAGCAATAGCAGGTACTTTTTTAATCCCATATTCTTCCAGCTTGCTAAGACAGGTCTTGTCTTCACACTGCTTCACCAAATCATAAATGGTGATATCGCATTGCTCACAAGCCAGGTCTTTCACCACTTGAACTACCGGGTCGCAAACAGGGCAGTTTGCTGTAAATATTTCTACTTGTCTTTTCATCTTTTCCACTTTTTAAAATGTTCATTTTATATTTTAGAGATTCTCTCCGGATAAGAACAATTCAAAGGTAAGTTCGGGGGTGGGGTGGTAGCCAAGGATAAATAGCTAGAAAATTTGATTTATTTTTTTGTGAGGATAAAGGTTAATATAGGAAGCAGGAAAATGGACAAAAACGGAGAAAGGCCGATATTTGTGAAGGGTAGTAAGGGCATTGACTCATCATATTGCCACAAGCCCAAGATCAGCGCAATTTTTTCAGCCGCGATAGATACCAAGGCACTAAAGGCTAAGGTTGTAGCGACTTTCGCTGCAGTAAAGCAATGTATCCAGCCTGTATTTTTGAAAATAGCGGCTACTAAAAAAATATACCATAAAAATTAGCAGCGCCTCCCCCAATGCACAGAGCAGAAAATATATCTGCCTCATCCATTCAGTGTAATTCGCATACAGGGAAAAACCACAGGTTCTCTCAGAGAAAACTCAAGATGAAGCCTGTAGTAGCCATGAATAAGTAAACTGACTTATTCGTTCTCCTTGCCATTACCTGAGCCTATACGTTGTTTTAATTCAGCAATCTCCTTCATCATAGTGGTGAGATTGTCTAGGTGCAGATTGGGAAACTGTTGTCGGATAAATTCTATGCGGTCTTCGTAACCACAATGCCGGGACAGGCTTCAACGGTTTCCGAAATTTTAATGGCAAGAGCTTTCCGGTAGGCTTCATCCAGTAATAAATAATGAGCCTTATCAAGTCCTTTTTGCGCAGCTTTGAACTGTAGCAGAATTTTTTCCGGATCCTTTCCTTCATCCAGCATTTTTATCAAACCTTCTACCTGCCCTTTGATGCTTTGCAATCGTGTTTTTATATCCTTTGTCAGGTCTTTGGGTATCATAATACTTAGCGTTTTGTTAAAGGTAAGTTTGGGGCAGCGGTGGTAAACAAGGAATTGCGTGGTTATTCTAATTTCAATTAAACCATTGATCCGATATCCGATCCCATGGACGGATAGGAATAGATCATATTCCTGATGTCTGCAACTTTTAGTTTTACCCGAATGGCCATCGCAAAAATGTTGATCATTTCCTCCGCATGAGGACCGATGATGTGCGCTCCTAAAATGTAGCCTTCTTTATCAGAAATGACCTTATAAGCATAGGTTGACTCATTGATCCGTTTGGCATCGTACCAGCTTGATGCGGAGCCGTCTTTCACCTGATATTCTAAACCTGACTTCTTTGCCTGTGCTTCCGTCATGCCAACCGCGGCAAGTGTGGGCAAGGTAAAGACTGAACTGGGCATTTCCGTGTAGTCAGGCTTTTTGGAGTTACCCCGTATAATATTGGTTGCCACTGCATGGCCTTCCATAACTGCAACAGGTGTGAGATTGAGACCTTTGCTATCAGCCGCATCACCTGCTGCATATACCCGTTCATTGGTTAAACTTTGTAGGTATTCATTTACGTCAATCCCTTTCTTGCCGTAGGAAATGTTTGCCTTTTCCAGGTTCATGCCATCCAACTCCGGTACTCTACCTGCTGCATTCACCACCAAATTCGTTTGAATAGTTTTTTCACCCCCTTTTGATGCTGCCTTTACGGTATAGCCATTATCCTTTTTTTCAACTGCAACCACATCCCACTCAAGGTGAAGTTCAATCCCCAATTCCTCAGTAGCTTTGATCAAGTGCTTCACGATATCAGACTCAAAGCTTTCTAAAGGCATTTTGCCTCTGTGGAATATGGTCACTTTACTTCCGGCCCTGACAGCCAGGTGGGCAAACTCCATCGCTATATATCCGCCTCCAATAAAGGTGATGTGCTCAGGGAGTTTTCCCAGATTTAGAAAATCTGTGCTGTCAATTGGTAAATTGCCCCCTGGAATATCAAGAATAACAGGTCGGGCACCTGTAGCTATCACTATTTTATCAGCTTCCAGTAGGTCGTCTCCGATGCGCACCGTGTTTTCAGATTCAAAGCTGGCTGTTCCATGATACATTTCTACACCTGACTTTTCATAGCCTTTCTCCACATTTTTAGGCATTTTGGAAACGAACTCATTTTTGTAAGCCATCAAATCCTGCCAATTGATGGAGATATCTCCTTGAATACCGATTCCCTTCATTTTATTGGCCCGGTCTATAATTTCAGCAGCTCCGACTAATATTTTCTTAGGATCACAACCGCGTAGTGCGCACGTTCCCCCATACGGTCTGGAATCTGTAACGGCAGTCTTTAGTCCTTTTTTAGCACATTTATTGGCAATGGTCATTCCTCCCATGCCTGATCCGATTACAATTACATCGTATTTTTTCATCAGCAGCAATTGTTTTTACCACCTTCCTGAATGGGAGGACAGGCATTTGTTCCATAGCTGCAATACACGCAGCAATCACCTTGTTTTGGCTTTAATACTTCTTGGCAGTTTTCACATTCGTAAAAGTATTGGCATGCATCCGTAGACATGGTTTCTTCTTTTTGATGTCCACAGTTTGGACAGGTAATGGTGGATTGTAATACGATCTCTTTTTCCATTATTAATCTATTTTAGGTTTTAGTACTTCTGCTTTATAGGTTGTTTTTTCTTCAATTGCTGCAATAAGCTGTTCAGGTTGGGTTTGTTTGGGGTCATAATCCACTACAGCTATATCTCCGGGATATTGCACTGAGTTGTCAACCACCCCTTTTGTTTCTTTCAAAACCTTGTAGAGATGACTGGCACAACCGGCACAGGTGAGCCCGGTGACTTTGAGCTTAACTGTCTCACTTTTCTGAATAGTTTTGACGGTTTTTGAGGATCAGCAGATTGTGCCATTCCATGTCCTGCAAGCAAGAAGATGAATGCTAGGCTGAAAATTATGGGTTTCATTTTTCTATTGATTTAAGGTTTCTTCTTTTATAATTTTCTTGCCAGTGACTTTATAGCCAGTGGCTTCCTCCACCGCAGTTGCCAATTGCTCAACAGATACTTTTGATTGATCAAACTTTACCAATGCAATACCGTTTTCGTAGGAAGAAGAAGCTTCGAGAACGCCTTCGCTATTATTAAGTGCTGCATTCACGCTATGCTCACAACCGGTGCAGGTCATGCCTTTGATACTAAGCTCAGCATTCAGAATATCATTGTCACTTACCTTGATAACCTTATCTGCATTGCTGTTATTTGAGAAAAAGATGCCGGAGTAAGTCGGAAAAGCAAGCATCAATACCGCAAAGACGGTAAGGATTCCCAGAAACTTCTTAGACTGCCAAAAGGAAGGACGCTCATCGTCCCCGCCTGCCGGACGGGCAGGTTCACAGGCACAATCGATTTCCTCCTGTGTCCTGGGTTTTAATTTCTGATACCAGGCAAACCCCAATACCAAAACTGTAAGGCCTATTAAATAAGGTCTGAAAGGTCCCATCCATGAAATGGACGAAGCAATGCCTCCAATCCCTGCCAAAGTGGCAAAAACGGGGGTGATGCAACAAAGGGATGAAGTAAAGGCTACTAACAAACCGGCTCCTATACTTTTGGAAGATGAGTTTGATTTATTTGAATTACTCATATTACTTGTTCTTTTTTACTGCCATTAAATAAACTTGCTAACACAGGTCTGATTACCTGTATATTCTCTTCTACCAAAGAATAAAACACTGTTTGTCCCACCTTCTCACTGGTTACAAGACCTCCTTCTCTCAATTTCTTCAGATGTTGGGAAATGGCAGGCACGGTCATTTCCAAAATGTCACTGAGGTCGCAGGGACAAAGTTTGGTTTCTTTGCTAAGTAGGTAGAGAATTTTTAAGCGGACTTCATTGCCCGACAGGCTCAATGCCTTAGCTACGGTAGCTATTGATGGTGTTACTTTGTTAATTTCTTCTTTGCACTGTTGGATCTGCTCAACATCTGCAAAAACCCGGATACACGATTTACTCATACTATACTTCTTTAATATTTAAGCAACTACTTAAATAACGAAGATAAGAAAATAAAGGTTTAAGCAAATGCTTAAATAAATTGAATTTCGAAAAAAATGAATTTAATGCACCTTCATATGCCCATTCAATGCTTTTACAGAATGAAAGCCCTTTCCGCATTCTCTACACAGGAAGTCTTGATTACTTTGCTCGCTTATGCTATTTTTTACAGGCTTAAAAACAGGTCTTTTCTTTGTAAAACGTTGGTTTTCCGCCACTTTTTCAACAAATAGCTCAGCATAGCTGTAGCCCGTAAACGCCAGTACTCCGGACAAAAATACTTTGGTGAAAGCAGCGATTAATTCTGGTTCGAGTAATGTAAAAGGATTGTAGTATAGCAGGTTGATAATAAAAACGAAAACCGCATATAGAGCAGGCTTTCGTTTGATCACATGGATGGTAAATACCAGAATGGTCAGGTCAAAGCTAATGGCATAGAAGAGCGCATAAAAATTCTTCCAGACTTTATTGCCTTCAAATGGCGACACATTGTAAAATAACTGGTGAGAGTGCATGATCATAGGGATGGTACCTGCGATCACTACGATGAAGATGAACTTTCTGGAGTAGAGAAAGGCCTCCAATCGCTCAAATACATCTGTTTTTCTGTTTTCTTCCATTATTTTCAAGGTTTCTCACACCACATCAACAGTTGGTCCAGTCATGCCATTTTTCGCTAAACTCTTGCACCTCTTTTGAATCTTGCCAGCTCATTGCCATAGGATTTGTTCTCATAAATGATCGCGGTTTCCCACTGGCCTTTGAAAGTTTCCATCAGCATCTTTTCCAGTCTGCGGATGCCTAGAGCCTGGTTGGGTTTTGCCCGTTTATGGGTTTTGTCCAGGGAATAAAAAGTACGAACATTGCCATCGTAGAACCAGACAATGCATTTCGTCAGTGCCTCCCGCTGCATTTTTTCACTGAGCATAGGCTGGTTGTTTACGTTTTAAGTTTTTCAGATGTAAACAGCGTTGTAAACACTGCTGATAGGCTTGATTCAGGGATTCATCCCGGTATCCGGCCAGCCTTTTCTGCTGAATCCGGAAGAGCTGTAAACGGGTCTTTTCCCGGAAGCGACCCTTATTCTGTTCATGCTGTTGCCATTCACTCTTTACCTGTTGAAGCAGCAACTGGTTCCTTATTTCAATTTTGAGGGTTTCCTGCTTCACATACCATTGCCAGGTCTTTTTGAAGCGGTTCCGCTCGTTGTTGGGATGGAAGTAGATATGGGGTTTAGGAATCCAGTGGCCCGGACTTCTGGTTAGCCACCTGGCCACCATATTGACCCGGTTGAAAGCTGTATCCTGGTACTTGAGCCAGTCTTTTTCAGTTGCATTCGATTGAAGCTTGCCGTAAACCGACTCCCAAATCAGGTTAAGGATTTCCCTTACTTCAGGCTCGGAAAGAATCAAGTCGGGATACAGCACTTTTCGGGCATAATCCCAGAACTGCCGGATGAGTGAAAGTAAGAAAATGCGCTCCGCCCCGGCCTGTTGTTCCTGTTTTTCGGCTTTACAATGCCTTTCAGGAGCTTTTACTTGCCTTTATGAGGCAGGGTTAGCATTTTCCTCCGTGTTCTTGTCTTGTTCATGTTGTGTTCCTGTGGCCTCCGATTTATCGAGGCCATTCCTGTGACCGTAGGGAACTCCGCTTTTTTGAGTTCCTGACTTATCCACTTTGCTATTATTATTTAATTGTTCTTGTTGTTCATGAACTAAAGGGTGAAAATTTTTCGCTTTTTCATAAGAAAGAGAGGCTACATCCCCGATTTTCACCACATTGTCCCCACAGTTAGTTGATAACTTTGCCATGCCTAGTATAACCGGATTTAGCCAGATTTCTACACCTCCTTTGCCTCTATGTTCCTCTTTGGTAATGAAACCCGATTGTTTCAGGCGTTCTTTATGATTGATATCATTTTGCTCTTCCATTCGCTGACATTTTAAAAGTTTGGAAATAACTTTTAAACAATCTATTAATAGAATCATTATTTCTTTTTTATCAGAAGCAGTCATTGGTCTTTTTAGGTATGACTGGGGAAAAGTAAATGACTAAATTAAAATTACATTCTTATTAAATTCCAGGACACTCCCACTCAATGGTTGTAATGAAAAAAAAATTGTTGTTGGAAATAATTAAATCTTAGCACAAAATTTTTATTTTTTTTGCAAATTTCAGCTAATAAAAAGAAAGAAAACATAATTAGAAATGAACGGTAGTGGTAAAAAAACAGATCAATTCGCCCCTGGATTCGCCCCTGATTAAAAAAATTAAACCCTAACTTATAGATAACCAATAAATTAGGGTTTTATCCAGTAGAGAGTGGGGGATTCGAACCCCCGGTACGCTGTTACGCGTACGACAGTTTAGCAAACTGCTGGTTTAAGCCACTCACCCAACTCTCTGGTTAACGTGGAATCAAACACTAAAACTAGCGCTCCCGGCTAACAGTGATGCAAATATAAACCATTAATCCCCAATTTAACAAAACGAATTCTCTAAAAATCTGCATTTTTTTGGGCCCTATTCCCTAATTCATTTTGAGCCAGCAGCCTACCTCCCTCCTCCCTGCTTGCCCGGATAGACCGATCAGATAAACCAGATTTTGAAATCATTTGATTATCCCTTTCTTTGCACTTTCTTTTAACAGCATTGAGATGAAAATTATTGCCATTGGCCGAAATTATGCAGCACACATACAAGAGCTGGAAAATGACAGACCCGATGAACCGGTAGTCTTTATGAAGCCGGACACTGCCCTGCTCAAAAATAACGAGCCCTTCTATCATCCGGAATTCTCTGAAAATATCCATCATGAGGTGGAACTGGTGCTCAAAATCAACAGGGAAGGCAAATACATTCAGCGGCAGTTTGCCCACAAATATTTTGATCAGATAGGCATAGGCATCGATTTTACTGCGCGAGACCTGCAGCAAAAATGCAAAAGCAAAGGCCTGCCCTGGGAAATTGCCAAGGCCTTTAACGGCTCCGCCCCAATTGGGGAATTCAAACCTGTATCTGATTTTAAATCGCTCGAAGACATTAATTTTCACCTGGATATCAACGGTGAACGCAGGCAAACCGGCAATACCTCGCTGCTGCTTTTTCCCTTTGACGTGATCATTGCCTATGTTTCACAGTTTTTTACCCTGAAAACCGGTGACCTGATTTTTACCGGCACACCAGCAGGAGTCGGCAAGATAAATATTGGAGACCGGCTGGAGGCTTATCTGGAAAATGAAAAATTGCTGGACTTTGAAGTTAAATAAGCCTGTTTCCATTGTTCTTCTTTTACTGATTGCCCTCACACTGCTTTCCCAGACAGCAGAAAACTATTACCTTTTTCCCATCAAACCGGGAAAGCAGAACTTTCTGGCCGGGAATATGGGTGAAATCAGGCCCAACCACTTTCATACCGGGCTGGATATCAAAACGGAAGGAAGGCAGGGACTTCCGGTTTATGCGGCTGCAGACGGATACCTGTCCCGCGTCAAAATTTCCTCTTTTGGCTATGGCAATGTCATCTACCTTAAGCATCCCAATGGCAGCTCCACCGTCTATGCTCACCTACGTGATTTTGAAGAACCTATTGCCAGCTACGTGAAATCAAAAATTTATGAAGCGCAGCAAAACGAACTGGAATATTTCCCCGAGCCTGGAGAGCTGACCGTTAAAAAAGGAGATGTGATCGCCCTCTCAGGCAACACCGGCAGCTCTGGTGGCCCCCATCTGCACTTTGAAATCAGAGATTCGCTCAACCGGGCCATCGATCCCCTGCATGCCGGCTTCGCTGAAATTAAGGATACCACTTCTCCAATTGTACGGCGGGTAGCCATCAGCCCCCTGGACCAGCACAGCAGGGTCAATGGCATGTTTCGCCGACAGGAATTTTACCTGGTCTATAATAACGGTGCGTTCAGGGTACCCCCTACCATCAATATTTCCGGAAAGGTCGGAATAGAAGTACTGGCCTACGACCAACTGGACGAAATGTATAACCAGAACGGATTTCCGGTTTATGAAATCTACGAGGAAGGACAACGGATATTCCGCTCTGAGGTAAACGAAGTAGATTTTACCCTGGGACGATTTATTTTGGTACATACCTATCGAAACCGCTACACCCGATTGTACAAAAAACCCAACAATAAATTTGACTTTTATGAGCCCGACTCGGCTTTCAGTGGCGCCATCAGTGCCGATCCCGGGGTCAGCAAAGAGATCACCGTAAAACTCAAAGACGCCTATCACAATGAAACGGATCTGGTACTTGATTTTTACGGGGAGGAAGCTCCTGTCCTGCTGAGAAATTTCAATTATACTTCCGGAAATCAAACCCTGGATTACCAGGAAAATCACCTGATCATCAATGCACCGAAAGCAAAAAATGGCAGTCTGGCCAAATTTTATGTAAATGGCTATGTCATGGAGATACCCTTTGCCTATGAGGGCACCAATAAAAGGACCTACCTCTGGGACATGCAGCTCGGCCTGCCAGACTCTGTAGACCTTTGCAACGAAACGGTGATCCCCGAAGTAAATGCAATTATCCCGGCCAACCAACAAACCACATACACAGATCGCAATGTCACGATATCATTCGAGAAGGAGACCTTGCTGGATGACCTGCACCTCAGGCTCAGTCCCGTTCAGGATCTGATCCACCAGGGCATCGCGATCAATGACCCTTACGAGTACCTGTGGAACAGCATGGAGCTGAGCTATCACGCATCCGATTTCCGGGGAGATAAGTCCAGGACACACATGTACCTGCTCTATGACAATGGCTACAAAAATTTCCAGGGAGGCAGTTGGGAAGGCAACAGCATTACCTTCTCCACCCGGAATTTCGGAAAGTTTGTCCTGGCCACCGATTCCGTGCCACCCACCATCCGACCCATACGGATCAACCAGAATCAGATGCGCTTTGTGATCCGGGACGGCTTGTCAGGCATCAGCGATTTTAATGCATGGGTAGATGGGGAATGGGTCCAGATGCGGTATGAGCACAAACAGGCTGTGATCTGGTCTGACCCTCCCTCTGGAAAAGCACTTAAGGGAGAGCTCATTCTAAAAGTCAGGGATCGGGCAAATAACGAGTCCATTTATAGGGGAAAAATTTAATTTATTCCGATATTTAGGGCCTTAAATCAATTTACCATTCCAAAAAACAAAAACCATGTCATTAGAAACAGGCCAGACTGCACCGGATTTTGAATCAATTGACCAGGATGGAAACCCCATCAGGCTTTCTGATTTCAAAGGCAAAAAGGTGGTATTGTATTTTTACCCCAAAGACAACACGCCCGGATGTACTGCTCAGGCTTGTAACCTGAGAGATAACTACGAAGCTTTGCAAAAAGCGGGTTATGTAGTGTTGGGCATCAGTTCGGATTCCGGCAAATCCCATAAAAAATTTATTGAAAAGCACGATTTACCTTTCCCATTGATCGCCGACGAGGACAAAAGTGTACATGAAAAGTACGGTACCTGGGTTGAAAAAAACATGTATGGCAGAAAATACATGGGTACTGCCCGGACCACCTTTATCATCGATGAGCAAGGTAAAATTGAGGATATTATCTCCAAGGTAAAAACCAAAGAACACACCAATCAAATCATCAAATAATTCCAAATCGATGGAAAAACATTCAACAGAAAAATTACAAGCAATTTGCTCTCAGGTAAGAAGGGATATACTGAGGATGGTGCACTCTTGCCAGTCAGGTCATCCGGGAGCCTCCCTGGGCTGTACAGAATTTTTTGTAGCCCTCTATTTTGACCAGTTAAAGCACAACAAAGATTTCAATATGGATGGAACAGGGGAAGACCTGTTTTTTCTTTCCAATGGGCACATATCTCCGGTTTGGTACAGTGTGCTGGCCCGAAGCGGATATTTCGGTACCGGTGAATTGGCTACTTTTAGAAAAATCAATAGCCGGCTTCAGGGGCATCCGGCCACTGAAGAAGGTCTTCCCGGCATCAGAGTAGCATCCGGGTCACTGGGCCAGGGCCTCTCCGTAGCGATAGGAGCTGCATTGAGCAAAAAAATGAACGGTGACAATCGTACCGTGTATGCGCTGATGGGGGATGGAGAGCAGCAGGAAGGACAGATTTGGGAGGCCGCCATGTGTGCTCCCCACCACAAAGTGGACAATTTAATTGCATCTATCGACGTCAATGGTCAGCAGATCGATGGCCCGACCCATGAAATCATGAACCTGCTGGATCTGAAAGCCAAATGGGAAGCTTTTGGCTGGGAAGTCATCGTCACCGAAAATGGCAACGACATCAGCCAGGTAATTCAATCCCTGGAGAAAGCGAAAAGCCTGCTGGGCAAGGGAAAACCGGTGCTTAACCTGCTCCATACCGATATGGGTTACGGGGTAGATTTTATGGTTGGAACACACAAGTGGCACGGTGTAGCGCCTAACGACGAGCAATTGGAAAAGGCACTGGCTCAACTTGAAGAAACCCTTGGAGATTATTAAGGACGACTTGTCCCGATCATAAAATGAATGGAATAATGGAAAAAACACTCGATACCAAATATACCTACACAGAAAAAAAAGATACCCGTTCCGGATTTGGCGATGGGTTTCTGGAGCTCGGTAGAAAAAATGAAAATGTGGTCGGCCTGTGCGCAGACCTTATCGGCTCCCTCAAAATGGGGGCTTTTCAAAAGGAATTCCCAGATCGATTTTTTCAGGTAGGTATTTCGGAAGCAAACATGATGGGCCTGGCTGCAGGGATGACCATAGGCGGTAAAATTCCTTTTACCGGTACCTTTGCCAATTTCTCTACCGGCAGGGTTTATGACCAGATCCGGCAATCGATCGCATATTCTGAGAAAAACGTAAAAATCTGTGCTTCCCATGCCGGACTTACTCTTGGAGAGGATGGTGCTACCCACCAGATACTGGAAGATATGGGCATGATGAAAATGCTGCCCAACATGACGGTAATCAATCCCTGCGATTACAACCAGACCAAGGCAGCTACCCTGGCGATAGCAGACTACGAGGGACCGGTGTACCTGCGCTTTGGCCGGCCCAGTTGGCCCATCTTCACTCCTGCCGACCAGAAATTTGAAATAGGAAAAGCCTGGAAAATGATTGAAGGAAAGGATGTCAGCCTTTTTGCGACGGGGCACCTGGTGTGGGAAGCCGTGGTAGCGGAAGCCATGTTGCGGGAAGAAGGCATCTCTGTGGAGTTGATCAACATCCACACCATCAAGCCTTTGGATACAGAGGCAGTTCTTGCATCTGTGGCCAAAACCGGCTGCGCTGTTACTGCGGAAGAACACCAGCTCAATGGTGGACTGGGTGACAGCATCGCCCAGACCCTTATCCGTAACAATCCCGCACCGCAGGAATTCGTCGGCGTAGATGACTCTTTTGGTGAATCAGGCAAGCCGGTAGATCTGCTGGAAAAATATGGACTGAACGCAGCTAATATTGTAAAAGCGGTGAAAAAAGCCATTTCCAGAAAATAGATATTGTCAACTTTTGTTTCGAGCGGAAAAGGAGTAGTTCCTTTTCCGCTTTTTTTATGGAATAGCAAATTAGGTTATGCTAATCCAAAGCATTATTTTTAGATAAACTCCATCGGCTCATCCATGAAAATTATCCACCACTCAGTTCGTAAAGCATGCTGCGCATGTTGCCTGTTTTTCTTTTTGTATACCGGATCGAATGCGCAGACCCTCACCTTTGAGCAACAATCCGACGGCTGGCTGCTGCTGGACGAAGGCGAGCCAAGGTACTTTTACCAAACCGCCACCAAATCCCTCGACGGGAAATACCCCAGGGCAAACTACATTCACCCGCTCTACGATGTCGACGGAGAGGTCATCACCGAAGACTTTCCGGAAGATCATCCCCACCACCGGGGAGTTTTCTGGACCTGGCACCAGCTATGGGTAAAAGACCAGCGGGCAGCAGACCCCTGGATTTGCGAAAACATCACCTGGGAGGTCAAAAACGTAAAAACCGGCATCCACCCCAATGGCGCTGCCCGCCTGGAGGCCAGAATAATCTGGAAAGGTACCGGAGCCATCAAAAAAAATATACTCGAAGAAACGCTGATAGTAACTTACCAAAGGATTTCTTCGCGGGCATATAAACTGGCTTTTGACATTAGCTTAAGGCCACTGTTACAAGAAGTCAGACTGGGAGGATCTGAAGATCCGAAAGGCTACGGCGGTTTTTCTCCCCGAATCAAACTGAGTAGCAATCCTGGATTTTTTGATGAAAACGGACCCCTGGTACCGGCCGAACTGGCCATCAATGCAGGACCCTGGGTTAATGTAACCATGGAAAAGGCAACTGATCCCGGAGTAGTGATCATGGGCGAACCAGATCAGCTTCCCTCCTACCAGGGTTGGATCCTGAGATCCGAAAACAGCATGCAAAATATGGCCTTCCCTGGGAGGGAACCGATATTGCTAAGCCGAAAGAATCCTCTTTTGCGGTTTAGAAATCAACTTTTGATTCATCAAGGCATGGAAAAACAGGAAATCTCCAATCAATACCGGATTTTCAGGAATCAAAATTGATTTGAACGGGATTTTTGCATATCATCTGTCCGCGGAGGACGAAAAAATCAACTCCATCAGCTATTTTTCCGTCTGTCCGGGAGCAGCCTATAAAACCTGATTCGGAACAGATCGAAAAAAGGCAACGATCAATGACCGTTGCCTTTAAGTTGGTTATTTGTTTCAAAAATTGGTTTTAAAACTATTTGACGGGTTCTTCTTTCACTTCTTTACCCATGTTATCATACTTCTTCTCTACTTCTCCTTCAGGAGTTTCGCCTTCAAATTTTACCAGGTAAAATACAGCAGCATCTTCCATGACCTGATGGGCCTCTTTTATTTTAAGGTTTTTTACTGCCTCATCATTTTGGATGGCCTCTTTTACCTTTTCCGGAAGACTTTCCGGATCGATTTTGGTGGTTTCCTGAACCATCACCTGATCTACAGATTTTACTGTCTCGGCATTGATCCCGGCAAAGGCCAAAAGGCTCATTGCTGCAAGGGACAACATTAACTTTTTCATAACGTTTTCATTTTATGGTGTTAAATAATAGTTGGTTGAAAACAATACTATTTAAATATTATTTTCAATTATACTTACCCAAATGCTATGCCAAATAATTTTTAAGTATTTTTCTTATAAAAAACAGGGGTTTAACAGCATTTAAAACCGATTTTTTGAAAATCAGCCCAAATGGAAAAAAAATCAGTCATTTTATAGTATACCGATTAGTGTGGATTAAGCACCCCAAAGTGTAAATGAATACAGTCATCAAATCCGATATTTCGCAAAAATCATCTTTGGATTAAAGTGCAGTCCGGAACATGAACAGTAAATATTGCTGACAAAAGGTGAAATTTACCAATGACCGGACATAGCGATTTACAAAGACCGTAAAGCTACCCATAAAGCTAAAAACCAAATTCCCTGCAATTTTCTCTGGGAATTCCCTTTGCGGAATGATCATCTCGATTACTGTTTGGAGCCATTTGCCGAAAACCACAGCACTATATACTTCATTGGGAGATTTAATGGGGCTGGCTTCCGGTCTTTCATGGGAATGTCCTATATTTGCGCTCCAATAATTTAGCTCTATAATGGATATCCAGAAAGCCTTAACGAATACCTTAGCCAGCGCGTTTCACGACCTTTTTGATCAGAAAGTGGATCCGGATAGCCTCCTTCTGCAAGCTACACGAAAGGAGTTTGAGGGGACCTATACCTTTGTCATGTTTCCCTTTTTAAAGCTAACCAAAAGCTCTCCCGAAGCCAGTGGTGAAAAAATTGGCAATTATCTTTTGAAACACCTGAGCGAAGTGAGCGCTTTTAACGTAGTCAAAGGTTTTTTAAATATTTCCCTATCTCCTGCCTACTGGATCCGGTTGTTTGAGGAATTGTATCTGAAAAAAGAAATCGGCAGCTTCCCTCAGAAAGAAAGTAGGGTGATGGTCGAATACAGTTCTCCCAATACCAACAAACCGCTGCACCTGGGACACCTTAGAAACAATTTTCTGGGATTTTCGATCGCCAGGATTCTAAAAGCTTACGGCTATGAGGTAATTAAAGCCAATCTGGTAAATGACCGTGGCATACATATCTGCAAGTCCATGGTCGCCTACAGTAAATTGGGCAATGGCGAGACCCCCGAAACAGCCGGTATAAAAGGAGACCATCTGGTAGGAAAATACTATGTGCTGTTTGATAAGGAATACAAGAGACAAGTCCGGGAATTGATGGATGCAGGCATGCAGGAAGAGGGTGCCAAAAAAGCCGCCCCCTGGATGGAGGAAGCCCAGCAGATGCTGGTCGATTGGGAAGCGGGCGATCCCGAAACGGTTGGACTGTGGAAAAAACTAAACGGCTGGGTTTACCAGGGTTTTGAGGCAACCTACCGACAAATGGGGGTGGATTTTGACCAGTATTACTATGAATCAGACACCTATCTGTTGGGAAAGGATATTGTTTCGGAGGGCCTGGAAAAAGGTGTTTTTTTTAAAAAGGAAAACGGTTCTGTATGGGCAGATCTCAGTGAAGAAGGTTTAGACGAAAAGTTGATTTTACGGGCAGATGGCACTTCTGTGTACATGACCCAGGACATGGGCACAGCGGATCTTAAGTACAGGGATCATCAGATTGATAAATCAGTATATGTTGTGGGAAACGAGCAGGATTATCATTTTGAGGTATTGTTTAAGATCATGAGGAAGCTGGGTCGCCCCTATGCAAACGGACTATATCACCTGTCCTATGGGATGGTGGATCTGCCTTCGGGTAAAATGAAATCTCGGGAAGGGACAGTGGTAGATGCAGATGACCTGATGGCTGAAATGATAAATACCGCCCGGGAGCACACGCAGGAATTGGGTAAAATCGAAGGCTTTAGCCTCGAGGAGGCCGAAGCCCTGTACGAGATACTGGGTCTGGGAGCTCTTAAGTATTTCCTTTTAAAGGTAGATCCTAAAAAGCGGATGCTATTCAACCCCCAGGAGTCTATAGAATTTCAGGGCAACACCGGTCCGTTTATTCAATACACCCATGCCAGGATAGCTGCCATCCTGAGAAAGGCAGCTCAAATCGAACTGGATTATTCAGCAGCCCGATGCCGGAACTACCTTTCATTGGAAACTGTCGAACAAAGTCTGATTTTTCAGTTGAATGACTACAGCAATAAAATTGCTGCAGCGGCCGAAGAATTATCTCCTGCCCTAATCGCCCAATATTTATTTGATTTGGCAAAGGAGTATAATCGGTTTTATGCAGAATTGCCTATATTTAGCGAAACCCAGGCTGAGGAACAGGCATTCAGGGTAGCATTATCTGCCCAGGTAGCCAAAACAATTAAGTCTGGCATGGGTTTACTTGGTATAGATGTTCCCCAAAAAATGTAGCTATGAAAACAACATTCGCTTTTCTCTGTTTAGCCTTACTGGCACTGGTATCGGCCCAATCCAACCTGCAGTCGGTATCCCGGGAATACCCGGATGCGGAAATCATTTCAAAAATAGACCTTATGGATGTAAGAAAAGATTTTTACGAATTCACGATGAATGACATCGACGGTAATCCGGTAGATTTTTCTTCTTTCAAAGGAAAAAAGCTGCTCATAGTTAATGTAGCTTCCAAATGCGGATATACGCCCCAATATGCAGCATTGCAGGAGTTGTATGAGACTTACAAGGATCAGATCACCATTCTGGCATTTCCGGCCAACAATTTCGGCGGTCAGGAGCCCGGTAGCAATGAAGATATTAAAAGCTTCTGTACTGAAAATTATGGTGTCACGTTTCCCATCTTTGAGAAGATATCTGTAAAAGGTGTAGACAAGCATCCTTTGTACCGCTGGCTTTCGGATAAAAGCATGAACGGGTGGAACAATACAGAGCCATCCTGGAATTTCTGCAAATACTTTGTCAGTGAAAAAGGAGAGCTTATCAAATTTTTTCCTTCTTCCGTAAAACCCATGGACGAGGAGATCATCGCATTGATCAAATCCTGATAACAAATCCTACAGAATTAAACGAGCAAATTTCCTGAAACAAAGGAAAAATCTAACTATTGAATTTCCAGCGAACATCTGTTTCTGACCCTTGACTACTTTTAGCAAAAGACAGGCATGGATTCATGCCATGAGATTGAGAACGCTTCCTCTGGCCCTTTCGAGTATCCTGATGGGAAGTGTAATTGCATTTCAGACCTCCGGTTTTCGGTGGTCGGTTTTTTTACTTGCGGCGCTCACCACCACCCTGCTTCAGGTGTTGTCAAATCTGGCCAACGACTATGGAGACAGCGTTAATGGTGCAGACCACTCCGGCAGGCTTGGGCCGGTTCGGGCAGTGCAATCCGGAGTGATTACCCTTTCCGAAATGAAATCGGCCATGCTGATTTTTGCAATACTATCCCTGTTTAGCGGCATCGGCCTGTTGTTTGTGTCCCTGGAAGATCCCCTTAAATTTCTATTGTTCATGGGAATGGGTATTTTGGCGATTTTAGCTGCCATTACGTACACCTCTGGCAGCAAGCCTTATGGATATGCGGGACTCGGAGACCTGGCTGTTTTTTTGTTTTTTGGCTGGCTGGGTGTCATGGGAACTTTCTACCTGCATACCCAGGCTTTTGATGCCATGTTGTGGCTGCCTGCTTCTGCAGTAGGATTGCTGAGTACAGCCGTGCTGAACATCAATAATGTGCGGGACATCCAATCAGACCAGGCTGCCGGAAAGCGCTCCATTCCGGTAAGAATTGGAAAAAGGGCGGCCACCTGGTATCACTGGTTCCTATTGATCGCCGCATTGCTCCTTATTTTGGTTTTTGTTGTTATGGAGCAGGCCTGGGGTGGACTATTCTTTCTGCTGGCTACACCAATGATACTCAGGACCGGCTGGGCCATGGAAAAATTTAATTCTCCCGAAAAGCTGGACCCCTATTTGAAAGTTATGGCCGGGTCGACCTTTCTCTGCGTTTTGTTTTTTGGATTGGGCTGGTTGATTTTTTAAACAATTTGACCATTTTTTACCAATCCTGTTGATATTTTTGTAATTTCCCTACATTATCAACTTAAACGGTTCGAAGCAAAGATGAAAAGCATTTTAGTACCTTATGATTTTTCGGAAGAAGCAGAAAATGCCTTCCAGTTTGCGCAGCAACTCGCCTCCAAAGCCTCGTGCAAATTAAAATTGGTTCATGTGATAGAAATTCCCACTGCCCAGCATTTTAATACCATGGGGGAAATCAACATGGAAGATAATTTTATCGACAAAATCTACATGGTGGACCTGGTAGAGAAACGGAAAGATCAATTTAAAAAGTTGGAAGAAGCGCATGCCGTGAAGCCATACCAGTTTAGCACCAACCTGCTGTTTGGCAACCCCTATGCTGGTATTTCCAGTGAGATCACAGCGGTCAAGGCAGATCTGGTCATCATGGGCTCAAAAGGATCCAGTGGACTGGAGGAGCTATTGATCGGTTCAAATACCGAGAAAGTGGTCCGTCACTCCAAATGCCCCGTCATCACCGTAAAAAGTCCACTGAATGCAGACGATCTCAATACAATTGTATTTGCAAGTGATTTCAGTGAGGATAGCAAAAAGGTGATGAAACAGCTCAAGGATTTTCAGGAGCTGCTCGAAGCCCAGATCAGATTGGTCAAGATCAATACACCAAATTCTTTTGAAAAATCAAAAATCTCCTTTGAACGGATCAATGATTTTGTAAAGGCAAACAAGCTGGAAAATGTGCAGATTGATATCTACAATGCCGATTCAGAGGAAGAAGGAATCATCGAGTTTGCAGATGAAGTCGATGCTGACCTGATCGCGATGGCCACCCACGGCAGGACCGGATTTCTGCATCTCCTTAGCGGCAGCATTGCGGAGGATGTCGTCAACAGCGCCAAAAGGCCGGTTTGGACCATGAAGTTTAAAAAGTAGATCATTTTTATGGGTAGAAAAAAAGACAATAGCTGGAAGCACAGAGATGGGGTCGTTTACTCCACTTCAGACAATTTTGATTTTGACGATCAGCAACCGGAACCTGAGGAAACCCTCCCTCCTGCACAACAACATTTGAGAGTAATGCTGGATAAAAAATCCAGAGGAGGCAAACAAGTCACCTTGGTTACCGGCTTCACCGGCAGTGAAGCGGACCTCAAATCATTGGGGAAAGCACTGAAAGCCAGATGCGGTGTAGGCGGCAATACCAAAGAAGGAGAGATTATCATTCAGGGTGATCAACGGGAAAAGGTTTTGGAACATTTACTTCAGCAAGGATACAAAGCAAAAAAATCCGGGGGCTAAGCTTTCGGATTTTTTTATTTTTTAAAGGCGCATCTCTGTTAATTTTTAACCCCGGATAGCAGAGGTTCACCGACCACTTTTACATGTTAAACGAATTTTTTCACGCCGGACATAAAATCACTGTACTTTTATACCATCAAATTTTTACAACCGGCAAATCCGGTACGCCTGGGAAGTGCGTAACTACTTCCAAAAATTAACAGCAAAAAAAATGGGACAGTTCAGATTACTTACTTTTAATGCAGGAATCACCAATAGGGTCACTTCAGATTTCTATCTGGACGCTGAGGAATCCAAGACATTGCTTGTACAGCTCAATAGACTTGCTGCCATCGATGAGGCGCTGGTTCTGTCTTTGCCGGAAAGAACCGAAATTCTCTATTATGGGCCCGAAGCATTAGACGAAGCCATTTATAGTGCTATCGTCGGCGTCAAAGGTATGGAGAGTGTACCGGAGCCCAATTTTTTCCAGCACACCTGCAATGAAGAAAGGGCACTCGCCCATCTCACGGAATTGTGTTTTGGCACACAGGCCTCTACCTACGGGTCCGTACCCCTCTTTTCTCATTTTATCGCTGCATTTTCAATTGCCTCGCAGGCAGGCATGACCGGCGAGCTTCTGGACAAGTGGTGGGGACACCTGATCAGCACCAACAAAACGATAAAGAATGAAGTGAGCTTTCAATTTCCGAATTTCTCCATTTCCTACACGGTGGCAGACATGGTGACTGAATTGATCAAAAAGGTGAAGACACCAAAGATCGCAATCATCGGTTTCAATGCGCTGGGTAAGCGCGTTTACCAAAACCTTACTGAAAAAGGGTTTTCGAATATAACGATAGTAGAAAAAAGTATCCGTCCCTTTACCAGTCTGGATGAAAGGGAATTGAAAAATTTCATTTTTGAGCCCTACGAGCAGATCTTCAATGTGATACAGGAAAACGACATTCTGATCAGTACCCTCGAGGATGTGGAGACAGCCATCCCATCCGGCGAGGACTCTCCGGAATTCAAAGCTCCCCGCGTGCTGATTGACTTGTCCCTGAAAGGCTCCTTTCTGAATTGGCTCGGCGACCATGAACTGGTCATCACCTTTGAACTTGCGGATATCTACCAGATCATCGAAAACAAGATGGAGATCAACAAGAAGTGGCTTAAAAAAGTAAAACCACTGATTGCCAGAAGAAACGCCGTTTTTTTTGATTGGATGGATAAAAAAAAAGGACTGGATATTTTAAATCAGGCCAACGAGCTTCTGGTCAGAAACCCATGTGGTGAACAATTTTACACCAAAGTGGTCAGCGGCAAGCAGCTAAAAGTGAACCGCCATATGGATACCAGCCTGGTAAATAAATCGCTTTTAAAAATGTCGATAGAAAAAATGAGTAGTCAGTCTCCCTACAAGGACATCGTTAACTACGAAAGAATTGTCAATGAGTTTTACGTATACAATTAATTTTTATTCCGGATTTTTTTATCAGTTTTCAGCAGGGTATTGAAACGTTTTTTGGTTAAGTTGGTTTATTGTTTCAGAGGCTCCTTCCGGGAGCCTCTTTTTTGTGCTTGATAACCGCATTTATTTTGTATAATAGCGATAGCTCCTTAAATTTGTCAACTCATGATGACCAGAAAACTCAAAAATCTCAACCCTTTAATTTTTCCCCTTGCTGTGCTAAGGCATCATGTCCATCAGGTATCCGCTAAAAAGTAGCTTGCCATCCTTAAGCCCTTTTTCAATCAAAAATAAATACGATTTCATATAAGTCATATTGCTCCCCAATTACATGGAAAATATCATCAGAATTGCTGTTCAGAAAAGTGGAAGATTAAGCGAAGAATCTTTGAAGCTAATCAAAGAGTGCGGAATAAAATTTTATAATGGAACAGGCAAATTAAAGTCTTCATCCACCAACTTTCCCATAGAGTTTTTATTTTTAAGGGATGATGATATTCCAGGTTATGTAGCTGACGGTGTAGCTGATTTGGGAATTGTAGGCGAAAATGAAGTTGCTGAAAAAAATAAATCCATAGACGTATTAAAGAAACTGGGTTTCTCCAAGTGCAGGCTATCCCTGGCCATCCCCAAAGGTGAAAGCTATTCAGGAATAGGCTATTTTGAAGGCAAAAGCATCGCTACTTCCTATCCAAATATCCTCTCCGATTACCTTAAATCCAAACAGGTTCAAGCTGAAATTCATGAAATAAGCGGATCGGTAGAGATTGCACCCAGTATCGGACTGGCAGAGGGAATCTGCGATATTGTGAGCTCAGGCTCTACCCTGATGATGAATGGCCTTAAAGAAGTGGAGGAGATATTTCAGTCAGAAGCCGTGCTCATATGCCACAAGGACATTTCCGGAGATAAGCAGCAGACAGTAGAGAAATTACTCTTCAGGATGGATGCTGTCCAAAAAGGTAAGAAGAACAAATACGTTCTCTTGAATGCCCCCAACGAAGCCCTGGATCGGATCATTTCCCTGATCCCCGGAATGCGCAGCCCTACCATCCTGCCCCTGGCAGAAAAGGGATGGTCGTCTGTACATTCCGTAATCAGTGAAGACCAATTCTGGGAAAACATAGAGGAGCTGAGGGCGGCGGGAGCGCAGGGCATATTGGTGGTCCCCATAGAAAAAATGGTACTCTAAGCCACCGGGAATGAGATATGAGACATTTCCTATTAATCATCCCGGAGCAGGAATTTAAATTAGTCGTAAGATAAAATAGACAGGATTAAAATCATCATTAAATATGCATGGCAATGATTGTTTTAATCGCCAAAGATTCTCGCGATAAAATCGGGACAAGGCATCTGACCGCTGAGAAAACATAACAAACACATGAAAATTCTGGTAAATCCTGATGTCAACACCTGGTCTAAAGAACTGGCCCGGCCGGTTCGGAAAATGAAGGACATCACCAAGATCGTGAAACCGATCATGAAAAAAGTAAAGCGTCAGGGTGATAAGGCGCTGAGAAAATTTGCACTGGAATACGATCACGTAGAAATTGACGAGATTTTGGTGGACCAGGAAGCCATAGATTCAGCCGGCCAGAAAGTAGATCCCGAGCTGAAAGAAGCCATCCAGACCGCAAAAAATAATATAGAAAAATTTCATAAGCTCCAGGACGCACCTCCCCTGACATCCGAGATCATGGGCGGAGTCATCTGTATGAGAAAAAGCGTACCGATCCAGAAAGTCGGACTCTACATACCGGGAGGCACAGCTCCATTGTTTTCTACGGTTTTGATGTTGGGCATCCCGGCAAAATTGGCCGGCTGCAAGGAAATCGTTTTGTGCACACCTCCGGATACCAGTGGAGAAATTCATCCTGCCATTTTATTTACCGCCAAGATCATTGGTATCGATAAGATTGTTAAGGCAGGAGGGGCACAAGCCATCGCTGCCATGACATATGGCACCGCATCCGTTCCCCGTGTAGATAAAATATTTGGGCCAGGTAATCAGTACGTTACGGCGGCCAAACAATTGGCTACCAACAAAGGAGTAGCCATAGACATGCCAGCAGGTCCTTCAGAAGTGCTTGTCTACGCGGACGAGACGGCCATACCTGACTTTGTAGCTGCGGACCTGCTTTCTCAGGCAGAGCATGGGGTAGACAGCCAGGTAGTACTCGTAGGTCCTTCCGAAAAATTTGTCAGGAAGGTCATCAAGTGCATGGACAGCCAATTGGAAGCGCTGCCCAGGCAAAAAATTGCCAGAAAAGCGCTGGAAAATAGTGTTGCTGTGGTTATGGATGATCCCGAAAAATCCATACATCTTATCAATAGCTATGCACCCGAACACCTGATTGTAGCGGTAAAGGACGAAGACGAGGCCCTCTCAGCGATCGTCAATGCCGGATCTGTTTTTATTGGAAACTACACACCGGAATCGGCCGGCGATTATGCTTCCGGCACCAACCACACTTTACCTACAAACGGCTATGCCAGAGCCTACTCGGGCGTATCGCTGGATAGTTTTGTAAAAAAGATCACCTATCAGAAAATCACCGCTGCAGGTATAAAAGCATTGGGACCAACCATAGCAATCATGGCAGAAAACGAAAATTTGCATGCCCATAAAAATGCAGTCAGCATTCGTTTAAATCATCTTTCCAAAAACAAATGATATGGCTTTTGAACTGACAAAGCTGTTGCGTCCGCATATTCATGCGCTCAAGCCCTATTCATCTGCACGGGATGAATATACGGGGAAGGAGGGTATATTTCTGGATGCCAATGAAAACCCGCTGGGTTCTGTCAGCAGCAAACCCTTCAATAGATATCCAGACCCCAACCAGACAGCCCTCAAGGCGAGATTATCAGAAATAAAGAAGGTAGCTGCTGATCAGATTTTTTTGGGAAATGGTAGCGACGAAGCCATTGACTTACTTTTTAGGGCCTTTTGCAGGCCAGGAATAGACAATGTAATCATTTTACCTCCTACATACGGCATGTATGAGGTAAGTGCTGGAATCAATGATACCCGGGTAGTAAAAATCCCTTTGAGCGCTGATTTCCAGATACAGGAAAAAAAGGTACTGCATGCCATAGATGATAACACCAAAATCATCTTTATCTGCTCTCCCAATAATCCCAGTGGAAATAAACTCAACAGAGAATCCATCTATAAATTGCTGAAATCCTTCAATGGCTTGCTGGTGATTGACGAAGCATATATTGACTTCAGTGATGAACCCAGCTTCTCAAGGGAGCTGGACCAATACCCAAATCTTCTGGTATTACAAACCTTGTCCAAAGCTTGGGGTCTGGCCGGCCTGAGGTTGGGAATGGCTTTTGCATCCAGAGAAATTATTGCAATACTCAATAAGATCAAACCTCCCTACAATATCAGCGGCCTTACCCAGCAAACTGTACTGAAGGCACTGGACAATCTGCACAGGCTGGAAGAGATGGTCTCGGAGATAAAATCGCAGAAAACCGCACTGGAGGAAGGATTGCGCAAAAACCCCAAAGTAGAGCGCATTTTTCCTTCTGCGGCCAATTTCCTGCTGGTCAGAGTGCCCGATGCCCACAAGGTCTATCAACAACTGATAGACAAAAAAATAATCGTCCGTGACCGGTCCAGAGTACAACAATGTGAAGATTGTCTGAGAATAACGGTCGGCAGCAGCGAAGAAAACAATCGGCTCCTGCTGGCTCTAAATGAAGTGCTGGAAACCCAGGCGATCGCTGAAACTAACCAACGAAAGTAATGATGAAACGAAAGGTTTTGTTTATCGACAGAGATGGTACCATCATCAAGGAGCCACCCACAGATTTTCAGGTAGATAGTCTGGAGAAACTTGAGTTTATTCCCCGGGCGATCACCAACCTGAGCAGGTTGGCAGAGGACAATCAATTTGAGCTGGTGATGGTGACCAATCAGGATGGTCTCGGCACTTCCTCTTTTCCCGAGGAAAACTTCTGGCCTGCCCAATACAAAATGCTCAAAACACTGGAGCAGGAAGGAGTAGTATTTAAAGCCATCCATATCGACAACTCGTTTGAACATGAAAATGCACCTACACGTAAGCCTGGAACCGGCATGCTCGAAGCCTACCTCAGCGGGGAGTATGACCTGGAGCATTCATTCGTGATCGGTGATCGCAAAACGGACATTCAACTGGCAGAAAACCTGGGTACTGGTGCCATATATTTTGGTTCGGAAGAAATGGAGGGGGCAAGACTGTCTACCGAATCCTGGGATGAAATTTATCATTTTTTAAAACTGCCTCCGAGAAAAGCCAGTCTTAACAGGACAACCTCGGAAACACAGATCTCTATTCAGCTCAACCTGGATGGTACGGGAAAAAGTAAGATCCAAACCGGCATTCATTTTTTTGATCACATGCTGGACCAACTCGCCAGGCACGGCGGCACTGATCTGGAGATTCAGGTGAGCGGCGATTTACACATCGACGAACACCATACCATAGAGGATACCGGGCTGGCATTGGGAGAAGCTTACCTCAAGGCCCTGGGAGATAAAAAAGGGATTTACCGCTACGGATTTTTGTTGCCCATGGACGATTGTCTGGCTCAGGTAGCAGTAGATTTTGGCGGCAGACCATGGTTGGTATGGGAAGCGGATTTCAAACGGGAGAAGATAGGAGAAATGCCTACGGAAATGTTTTACCATTTTTTCAAGTCCTTCAGTGATACTGCAAAATGTAACCTGAATATCAAGGCCTCCGGAGAAAACGAACACCATAAAATTGAAGCGATTTTCAAAGGCCTGGCCAGGGCAATCAAAATGGCCGTGAAAAAAGACCCCTATCAACTGGACCAATTGCCCAGTACCAAGGGAAAGCTATAAAGAAAAGGGCTATCCTGCCGTGAAGGATAGCCCTGATTAAAAAATACTTTTTTACCTTATCGCCTGCGGTATTCATTTTTCTGGTAAGCCTTCAAATATCCCGACGAAAGAGATTGGTTTTCACCCTTTTGAATCCCTTAAAACGTCCCGCCTTTAAAAGTACGTAGCCGGATGGTAATTTGGATCGAAATGAATAAGGGAATTTTTGTATAAAGTAGGAATTTGGTGTATCTTTAAAACTAATCTATTAATTTACGATAAAATTATCCATGCCCCCTACCCGACTCACATCTTGTATTTTAGTTCTGCTGGTATTCAGCCAGTGCATCGGGAGCTTCAGAGATGCAGAAGCCCTTTACCTAAGCGGCAGGTATGAAGAGGCCATTGAAGCGTTTAATAAAGTACTGTTTGTCAGTACCACTGACCTGAAATCATTGCACCTACGGGCGAGATCCTATGAAGAGCTGGAGATGTATGACTTCGCAATAAAGGATTACCGAAGGATATTGGCCCTGGAACCTACCTATGCGCAGGCTTATGCGGGTATTGGAAAAATCGCCTGGGAGAAGAAAAACATGAAGGAAGCAGAGCAAAACTTTTTGCTGGCAGCCATGCATGATCCCTCCGACTATGACATACTGGTGTTACTCTCCCGGGCAATGATCAAAAACGGACGATACAAAAGTGCGGTAGAGTTTCTCGATGAAGCCATTGTGCTGAAGCCAGAGGAACCAATGCCACATTACTACAAAGGCATTGCCCAGGCTTATTCGGGAGATGGGCTAGGCGTGATCGTTTCATTCAACAAATACCTGGAGATCGAACCAGACAACCTGAGTGCCCATTACAACAGGGGATTTGCCTTGATGAAGCTGGGCTATTGCTCCTGGGCCGTAGAAGATTTTGACAAGGTGCTGGAAGAAAACCCGCGACATTACGATGCCCTTGCGCGGCGTGCCCTGTGCCTTCTGGAAAAAAATCCGCGACAGGCCTGCTTTGATCTGGAAACCGCGGCCATAAACGGCAACCTGCTTGCAAAAGCAAATTTGAACCGCTGTCAGGCTTTCCGTTAGCCTGCCAATGGACCATTTTTAAAGATTTTTAACCTTTGAGGACGCCTTATTCTTTGTGTTAGTAAAGAATAAACGTTTATAAATCCTACTTTTGTTCTCTGAAATATGAAAGGCAGAAAAATAGTTATCATACCCACATACAATGAGAAGGAAAATATCCGGGATATAATTTCGGCCGTCCTGGAACTTCCTGAAGGATTTGAAGTACTGGTGATTGATGATGGCTCTCCGGACGGAACCGCAGAGCTGGTTAAGGACCTGCAGCTGAATTTTGCCGGTAGGTTACACTTGATCGAAAGAAAGGGAAAACTGGGTCTCGGTACGGCATATCTCGAAGGTTTTGCCTATGCCCTTGATAAAGGCTATGACTATATTTTTGAGATGGACGCTGATTTTTCTCATGATCCGAAAGATCTCAGCCGGCTGTATGCGATGGCCGCCAATAAAGGGTTTGACATGGTGATCGGTTCGCGTTATGTCTCGGGTGTAAATGTAGTGAACTGGCCCATGGGACGTGTGCTGATGTCATTTTTTGCCAGCAAATATGTACAATTAATTACCGGAATCCCTATCAAAGACACAACGGCGGGATTCATTTGCTATCACAGGAGGGTTCTGGAACACATCAATCTGGATAAAATCAAATTTATTGGCTATGCATTTCAGATAGAAATGAAATTCACCGCCTGGAAACTTGGATTTAAAATCGTAGAAATACCGATTATTTTCACGGACAGGACCCGAGGCACATCTAAAATGTCCAAACATATTTTCAGGGAGGCCATCTTTGGTGTGGTATACATGAAGCTGAAGAGTATTTTTTTTGGCTACAAGCCGGTCAATCAAACTTGATAGATTTGATCGGGTTTACATTACTGGTGATCATGGCGGGAATAAACAATACGGCCGTAGTGATGATCAGGATCAAAAGATTGAGGCCAGCGATAAGAGGCCAATTCCAATATACAGGGACGAAACTCATGTAATAATTTTCCGGGTTCAGCTTGATGATGCGGGTATATTCCTGTAGCCATCCAAAGCCCAAACCGATAAGATTACCCAGGAGCATGCCCCGGCCGATGATCCGTATTCCATTCCAGATAAAGATGTTTCTTACTTGTCTGTTTCTCGCACCCAATGCTTTCAGTAAACCGATCATAGGTGTACGCTCCATTATGAGTATAAAAAGTATAGAAACCATGTTGAAGGCTGCAACAAACAGGATCAGGGCCAGAAAAACGTACACGTTGTTATTCAATAATTCCAGCCAATCAAAAATCTGGATGAATTTATCTGTAGCCTTTACGAGTCTGAGGTCATAATCAATAAAATCGTACAGTGCCTCTTCATACGTATCGATATCCCCGGGGTCTTTCAGAAAAACCTCAAAACCACCGACCTGCGATTCATCCCAGTCATTGAGTACCCGGATCACCTGGATGTCTCCAATCACGATCTTGTCATCAAAATCTTCCAGAAAGGTTTCGTAGAGGCCGACCACCTCCATCCGCCTGAACCTCGGCGGGTCCTGTACAAAATACAAGGTAACCCTATCCCCTACATCCAGCAGCATTTTCCTCGCAATCCTGGTGGAGATGACAATTTCATTGGCAGGAGAACCGCTTTCATCAAATCGTATAAAACGACCTTCCACCAGGGAAGACTTAAAGGAAAGTGAATCAAACCCAGGCCCTACCCCTTTCATCATAACGCCTTCGACCTCGTCCTCTCCCTTGATCAGACCGGGCTTATTGGCATACACCTGAACATGACGGATCTTGTCCAGATTGCTGTAATTTGTATAAAAATTGCTTTCCTTGCTGCTCGGCGATTCGTCCAGCGGCTGGCTCAACACTAAACGGTTTACCTGATAGTGCCCCGTAAATGAAAAAACTTTATTGGATATTACCGCCTGAAAACCTCCCAAAATCAGAAAGGAGATGATCATGATCGAAAGCCCCAGCGCAATGCTGGCTACTGCGATCCGGTGAATGGTTCCGGTGAAACCTCCCGTCTTTTTAAAACTGATTCTTTTCGCAATGAAGTAGGAAAGGTTCAATGAAGTCGTTTATTTTGTTAACGGAAACGCAAATTAATATGAAGCACCTAAAATTAATACTTATCCTGGCTTTTTTGTTTGGAAACCTGACTTATTGCAAACAAAGCGCGGAAAACCGGGCTGCAGCACCCACAGCAGATACCGGTGAAGGTCCTGTTGCCGGGGCTATTCCGGGTGCCGACCGCGCCGACCTGTATATGTCTAAAATAGCCGATAAGCGGATCGCGCTGGCAGTAAACCAAACCAGCGTCCTGACCCAAAAGGAAAACCAGCACCTGGTGGATTTTTTGCTGGAAGAGGGAATAGATGTAAAGAAAGTATTCGTTCCGGAACATGGCTTCCGGGGAGATGCGGATGCCGGAGAGAAAGTCGAAAACCAGGTGGATCCCAAAACAGGCCTGCCGCTGGTTTCACTTTACGGCGATTTTAAAAAACCCTCTGCTTCGGCCCTGGCAGATGTGGATGTAGTTATTTTTGACATTCAGGACGTAGGCGTAAGGTTTTACACTTTTATCAGTACCCTGCACTATCTGATGGAAGCCTGCGCAGAGCAGGGTAAGGAGCTCATGATCATGGACCGGCCCAACCCCAATGGAGATTATGTAGACGGCCCGGTGCTTCAACCTGGTTTTGAAAGTTTTGTAGGCATGCATCCCATACCTGTGGTTCATGGCCTCACCGTTGGTGAACTGGCAAAGATGATCAATGGGGAAGGCTGGCTAAAAAATGGGGTACAGGCGACTATAGATGTGATTCCGGTAGATAACTGGAGCCATGCCGACCATTATTCCCTGCCCATTAAGCCCTCTCCCAATCTGCCCAATGACGTGTCCATCCGACTGTACCCATCGCTTTGTTTTTTTGAAGGAACGAACGTCAGTTTGGGCAGGGGTACCCTATTTCCGTTTCAGGTATATGGCTTTCCTGATCCCAAATTCGGAGATTTCACCTTTACGCCAGTAAGTATCGATGGCATGTCCAGGAATCCGCCACAGGAAAACAAGTTGTGCTACGGAAAGGATTTGCGAAACGAGCCTTTGACCCATCAATTTACGCTGACACACTTATTGGATGCCTTTAGAATCGCTGACAGTGGTCCAGCTTTTTTCAACAACTTTTTTGATAAACTTGCCGGGTCGGATCAATTGAGAAAAGCCATCATCAATGGAGATAACGAAACCGAAATACGGGAGTCGTGGCAGGCAGGGCTGGAAACATATATGGCCAAACGGACGAAATATCTGATCTATGATTGATATAGCATGAACAAAGACCTAAGGATAGTATTTATGGGCACTCCGGAGTTTGCGGTCGCAGCGCTGGAATCATTGCTTCAGGAGGGCTGGAATGTCGTTGCGGTGGTAACAGCAATGGATAAACCCCAGGGCAGAGGTAGAAAACCCAAACCTTCAGCCGTCAAAGCCTGCGCGCTGCAGCACAATATTCCGATATTACAGCCTCCCAATCTAAAGAGTGAGGCTTTTCTTGCTGAGTTGAAGGCTTATCGGGCAGACCTGCAGGTAGTAGTGGCCTTCAGGATGCTTCCGGAATTAGTCTGGTCCATGCCTCCCAAAGGCACCTTTAATCTGCATGCTTCGCTATTACCCGATTACAGGGGTGCTGCCCCCATCAACTGGGTGCTGATCAATGGCGAAGAGAAAACGGGGGTCACCACGTTTTTTTTACAGCATGAAATTGACACGGGAAATATCCTCTTTCAGGAAGAAGAGCCCATTCATCCTGAGGACAATGCAGGTAGCTTGTACCAACGCCTGATGGAGAAAGGGGCAAGACTGGTGGTAAGGACAGTAGAGGCCATCGCCTCCGGTAATGTCGAGCCAAAGGCACAGGACCACAATAAAGTCAGGCACCAGGCGCCAAAAATATTCAGGGAAACCTGTGAAATTGACTGGGCGCAGCCTGCCACCACCATCCACCAATTGGTCAAAGGCCTCTCACCCTATCCTGGAGCCAGGTGTGACTTGAACGGAAGATCTTGTAAAATATACCGGACAGCAGTGGTAAAGGAAGAAGACACAAGCCTGCGTGCGGGGGAGTTTGAAACCGACAACAAGACCTATATTCATTTCCAGACAGCAAAGGGGCTTCTGGCCCTGTTGGAGCTGCAGGTTGAAGGAAAAAGGAGAATGGAGGTACAGGAATATCTCCGGGGCAATCGACTTTGAATATGAAATACGGGCTGCAGGGGGGCGTCTCTTTCAGTTAAATTGTCGTTTGGGGAATCTTCAGGCTATAACCTCCTCAAAACTTTCGGCTTAATTGGGTACTGCTGCCCAATCAGGTTAAACCCTCAGGCTCTTTTGCTGTCTAAACAAGGAATGGTTCCACTAATCGACGTCAAACTTTTAGAGATGATCAGCGATCCCCTAACGAGAGACAGGGGATTCCGCTTGTTGGTAGAGACCTATCAGAAGCGGGTTTATGGCATGGTCAGGAAAATGGTGATTGTCCATGATGATGCCAATGACGTGGTTCAGAACACCTTTATTAAAGCATTCAAAAATATCCACAAGTTCAACCATAAATCTACGCTATTTACCTGGATCTACAGAATAGCGGTAAACGAAAGTCTGAATTTTCTGGAAAAGAAAAAAAGACGTAACTTTTTCTCTATGGAGGACCATCATGAGCTCATGCAGGCACATATCGAGGAGTCCCCGCTGGTGGATGGAAACGAAATCCAGAAGCAGTTACAGAAAGCCATTCTGACGCTGCCGGAGAAGCAGCGCCTGGTTTTTAATTTGCGGTATTTTGAAGACCTTTCCTACGAGGACATCAGTGCGATGACCGATACCAGCGTCGGCAGCCTGAAAGCCAGTTATCACCATGCCGTAAAAAAAATTGAAGAAATTTTGAAGCAACAGTAAACCTTGTCGTTAATTAACTGTCTAAAAGGAGAATATGAACAAATTCCCAAAAGAAAATATATTTAAGGTTCCGGAGGATTATTTTGAAAGTTTGCCGGACATCATTCTTGACAAGCGAAAGCAGCGCATTAAAAATTATTATATCAGTGGAATTGCTGCTGCCGCCGTATTGTTGGTAGGTTTTTTGATTCTGGCGATCAACTTCAGCTCAATGGAAGAGACTGATCTTCAAGCCGAGATCAATAATGACGTCGAATATTACATTGCTACCGGGATTTGGGATGACGAAGAAATATTACTGCTGGCCGAGCATCCAAATGATCTGCTGGATCTTATCGCAGAAGAAGAATGGAGCCGGCAGGAGTGGGATGAGGAGGAGTTTTACGATAATGAAATGTGGTATTGATATGAAATCGGCACGATTAGAATCATCACTAACCAAATTGGACAATGATTATTTTAATCGTCAAAAATTCTCCCGAAAAAATAGGGACCAGGCTTATGGCCGCTTAAAGACAATAACAAACATATGAAAAATTGGATAATGGTCTGCCTGCTGATGGGCATTAGTCTGGCCAGCTATGGGCAGCGCGACAGGAATATAGACCGGGAAAAACTACAGGCTGCCAGAGTCGGTTTCATTACCAACAGACTCTCCATTACACCTGAACAGGCAGAGAAATTCTGGCCACTTTTCAACGAACACGAGGAAGACAGGATGTCCCTGATGCGTGAAATGAGAGAAATTTCTAAAAAAAGTGAAGAAGACATCAGCAATGATGAGGCCCGGAAATTGATTGAGGCTAGATTTGATCTTCAAATGAAATTGCTAAACGCGGAAAGAGTATTTCTGGAAAAAGTAGCCGAGACCTTATCCCCTGTGCAGTCTTTGAGATTGAACGAAGCCAACCGGGATTTTACGAGACATATCTATCGCATGCAACGGCGTGGAAGAGAACCAGGGGACGACAAAAGAGAGGATTGAGCCTTTCCAAAAAGAAAATACCTGCTATATCATCTGCTGTAGATGTTGAGGGTTGATGTCAGCAAAAGGCTACCAATTTTCAATCATTTTTTCGTTTATTTGTGGCATGCAGCAGCCCATCACACTATTTTATCTGAACACCATTATCAAGGAAAGTCTGGACAAGCAGCTCTCTCCCACCTACTGGGTCATTGCAGAAATTGGTGAATTGAGAGAGGCGGTCAGGGGACATGCCTACCTGGATCTTGTAGAGAAAACCGATGGGCAGATCAGGGCAAAAATGAGGGGCAATATATGGTCCTACAGCTACCAGGCCATAAAGCAAAAGTTTGAAGGGACCACCGGTCAGCGCTTACAGGCAGGGATGAATATCCTGGCACTGGTAAATGTGCAGTTTCATGAACTCTACGGCATCAGCCTGGTCATCAAAGATATAGATCCCAATTTCACTTTAGGAGAAAGGGCCAGACGGCGACAGGAAGTAATTGACCGGTTAAAATCGGAAGATATATTGCACCTCAACAAGCAATTTATTTTGCCAGCAGTAAGCCAGAAAATTGCCATCATCAGCTCTGTAACTGCCGCAGGATATGGGGATTTTATCGACCAACTCGACCAGAATACTTACGGATATAGAATCCATTACCGGCTCTATCAGGCCGCCATGCAGGGAAACGCTGCCGGCCAGGAAATTATTGCTGCCATAAAAGAAATAGAAAAGGCCGTACCGGCCTTCGATTTGATTGTCCTTATCCGGGGCGGCGGAGCACAGACAGACCTGGACTGTTTTGATGAATATGATTTGGCTAAAACGATCGCCAATGCTGGCCTGCCAGTAATTACCGGTATCGGGCACGAGAGGGACGAATCCGTCGCCGATTTGGTGGCGCATACCCAGCTAAAAACCCCCACCGCGGTCGCCAGCTTCATTTTATCCGGCTTCAGGGCCTTTGAAGAAAGCCTGCATCATCATTTGATCCGTATCGAAAGGTTGGTTCAGGGCCGACTACGACTGGAATCAGAGGGTGTAATGGATAAATTACACCTCCTGAAAAACCTTTTTCAAGGAAAACTAAATGAAAAAACGATTCACCTGGATCGTCTCTCCCAACAATCCCTGCGATCTGCATTGTACACGATAGAAAAGCAAAGCATCCGGGTATCAAATGACGAGAAAACCATGATAAAGGCCAGCGGGTCCTGTATCAGCAAGGCTCGCGAAAAACTCCAGCACCTGGAAAAAACGCTGCACCGCCTCAACCCGGATTACCTCTTGTCCAGGGGATATACCAAAACAGAAAAGGACGGAATCCCCATTCACCTCCAGGAGCTTAAAGAGGGGGATGAATTGGACACATTTAGTCAGCGACAAAAAATCACTTCAGTAATTAAAAAAATCGATAAAAAATGAATAAAAACACCAAAGAACCAGGCTACGACGAAGCCCTGAAAAGACTGGAAGAGATAATCGCCAAACTTGAAGAAGAAGATCAGGGAATGGATGAACTTACCGAAATGGTAAAAGAAGCCGGCAAGCTGGTAAAAGTGTGTAAGAAAAAGCTGACGATGACAGCCGAAGAAATCAAACAAGCTTTTTCAGACGACGATTGAATGTCTGTTTTACCGCCAAAGTAAATTCTGAAAAACATTTGTCCAATTTCAGAATGCCATCAGGTTATTTTGACCAAAAACTGTACATTTGACATTAGATAGTTACATCTTTTTTAATGAATAAACCAAGCAGGGAAGAAGCAGAAAAGCGGGTGGCTGAGCTGACCGAAATCATCAACTACCACAACGACCTGTACTACCAGGAAGACCGCTCCATTATCAGTGATTATGAATTCGATCAGCTCCTGGAAGAGCTGAATGCACTGGAACATTTTTTTCCTGACCTTAAAAAACCAGATAGCCCTACCCAGCGTGTGGGAGGTAGCATCACCAAAAATTTTGAAACTGCCAACCACGCAGTTCGCATGCTTTCACTCGGCAATACCTATTCGAAAGAGGAATTAATGGCTTTTGATGAGCGGGTTGCCAAGGGTTTGGGTCATAGAGATTATGAGTACTTTTGCGAACTGAAGTTTGACGGGGTAGCCATCAGCCTGGTCTACGAACAGGGGAAACTTATCCGTGCAGTCACCCGTGGGGATGGGTATAAGGGCGATGTGGTAACAGCGAATGTGAAAACAATTCGAACCATCCCATTAAAAATAAAGGCTTCAAAAGACCTCCCCGCCTATCTGGAAGTTCGCGGTGAGATATTTCTACCCAAAATCGGGTTTGAAAAAATCAACCGGGAAAAATTGGAAAAGGGCGAAAATTTGCTGGCCAACCCCCGAAATGCAGCCTCAGGCACCCTGAAAATGCAGGATTCCTCGGTAGTGGCCCGGCGCCGGTTAAATTGTTACGTTTACCAGCTTATTTCTGAGGATATATCCCTGACCAGGCAGCACAAAGCCATTGAACAACTGGAAGCATGGGGTTTTAATGTATCGCCCACCTATCGCAACTGCAATGACTTGAACGAAGTGCTGTCATATATTGATGAATGGCGGGATAAACGCCACGAATTGCCTGTGGAAACCGATGGAGTAGTTCTGAAAGTCAACGACTACCAGCAGCAGGAAGAGCTGGGATTTACAGCTAAGATACCCAGGTGGGCAATTGCCTACAAATACCAGGCGGAAAGTGCCGCTGCTACCCTGCTTTCGATTAGCTATCAGGTGGGCAGAACCGGCGCGATCACTCCGGTAGCCAATCTTTCTCCCGTTTCACTAGCCGGAACCACGGTAAAGAGGGCCTCTCTGCACAATGCCAATGAAATACTCCGATTGGACCTTCATGAAGGTGATACCGTCCTGGTTGAAAAGGGAGGTGAAATTATTCCGAAAATTACGCAGGTCGTTAACGAAAGCAGGTCAAAACTTAGTAAACCTATCCAATACATTGACACCTGTCCCGAGTGTGGCACCAGCCTGGAGCGAAAGGAAGGAGAAGCCAAACATTTCTGTCCCAATGCTTCGGGTTGCCCGCCACAGGTCTTGGGTAGAATCGAGCATTTTGTCTCTAAAAGGGCCATGGACATCGACTCCCTGGGTACCGAAAGGCTTCGTGCACTCATACACCAAGGATATGTAAACAATCCTGCCGACCTGTATGAATTGCCAGACCAGAAAGCTGAATTGCTCGGACTTGAGATCACTGATGAGCAGTATACCAAAAACAGCGAGGGACATTTATATGTAAACCTGAAAAAGGCCCTTTATGCCCTGACCCATCAGGTTACTTTGAAGGAAATTGAAGCGTTTTTAGCTTTGCACGAAACGGCCAGGCAGCAGGAAAAAATCGATCTTTTTCTGCAGGTACAGCGCAAAAAGAACAAAAGGAGCCCGGAAAATGAGGAACGGATCAGCAGGCTACTTGAGCTTGTCCAAAATCAGCACTGGGATAATATTGACGGGTTTGTCCCTATAGGCTACGTACTCTCTGTATTGACGCCGGCTGCAGGTATTGACCTGAAAGGCTGGATGCAACTTTCTAAAAACAAAAGCAGCCTGCATGACCTGTTGATCCATAGTGATATCCCCCTTGACGAGGCTCAGGCAGATCAAGTCAATAAACTGAAAGGGAGTACTTTTCAGGATGGTGTGATCAGCAATATGATGGAGGGAATCCGAAATTCGCTTTCTCAGCCTTTCCCAAAGGTGCTTTTTGGATTGGGTATCCGAAACGTGGGAGAAAATACCGCCATTTTACTCGCCAGACATTTTGGCAATATCGACGCACTTGCAAATGCCAGTGATGAAAGTTTATTGGAGATCAATGGTGTGGGACAAACCCTGGTAAATAGTATCCGGGCCTTTTTTTCCGATGAAAAAAACCAGTTGATCATCCAACGCCTGAAGGAGAAAGGACTGCAGTTTGAATTGACTGAAGACGCCGGTAAAAAAGAAAGTGACAAGCTAGCCGGTAAAAAAATCCTTGCATCCGGAAAATTGAACCATTTTAAGAGAGATGAAATCATCGATTTTATAGAGGCCCACGGAGGCACCTACAGCAAATCTGTGTCAAAAAATCTCGATTTTATCATTGAAGGAGAGGACATGGGTCCCAGCAAGAAAGAAAAGGCAGAAAAACTAGGAATTCCATTGCTAAGTGAAGCAGATTTCCTGAAAATGTGTTCAACCAAATAGATCAATAAAAATAATGAAATGGATACGGGAATATTTTGTGAAAAATGCTTTGGAAAAGCCAAAGAAAAAGAATGCCCAAAAGTCCATATTACTTCATATTGAAAATATAAAAACGATTGGAATACTAGGCAACAATAAGGAGGAAATTGAGAAAATTACGGCTGTGATCCACGAAGAACTTAACGAGGGCATTGAAGTTCTGGGAAATTACTATGACGAAAAATCTGTAGATGAACAGGCATTTTCCTATAAAGATTTTACTTTATTTGGTAAACCAGGAGAAAAACTAAACCATTTACTTTCCCTTAGACCAGATTTGATTATTTTTACTTCCGAGAAGCTGAATTATTTCACCCTCTACCTGCTTCAATTGCAGGCAACGTCATACAGTATGGGTTTTTTCAGCGAAGAGCTAAAGCCCTATTTGGACCTGATGTTAAACAAGGAAGAAAAAGACATTCAATCAGGTACAGCATTATTGATAAAATATTTAAAGCAGATCAATTAATACAATGGAAAAATTTAAAGGTACCGGTGTAGCATTGGTAACACCTTTTCATAAAGACGGATCTATAGACTTTACGGCTTTGGAAAAGGTCATTGAACATGTAATTCATGGAGGCGTGGATTACCTGGTAGTTCAGGGTACCACCGGAGAATCTGCCACCTTAACAGAATCCGAAAAAATGAAGGTGCTGGCCTTCACCAAAAAAATAAACCAGTCCAGATTGCCCCTCGTTTATGGCCTGGGTGGAAATGATACACAATCGATCCTGAATCAGATCGAAAAAATCGATTTTATGGGGATTGATGGCATTCTGTCTGTCAATCCCTATTACAACAAACCCAGCCAGGCGGGTATTATCGCTCACTATGAGGCTATTGCCGATCATTGCCCCGTGCCGGTGATCCTGTATAATGTTCCGGGAAGGACGGCCTCGAACCTGAGCTACCAAACCAGCCTGCATCTCGCCCAACATCCAAATATCATTGGGATAAAAGAAGCCAGCGGCGATCTGGAGCAGTGCATGCATATCGCAAGGGACAAGCCGGAAGGTTTTCTATTGATCTCCGGCGACGACATGATCACCACTCCAATGCGCAGCATTGGGGCGGAGGGGGTCATCTCTGTCATCGCCAATGCTTATCCAGAAATAATGACTGCTGTCATTCATGGAACTGCTACCTATAGTAAAAAGGGAACTTTCAGTCTGCTGGATATCAATCCATTGATGTACGAGGAAAGCAATCCTGTAGGGGTAAAATGTCTGATGCATCATTTGGGCATATGTGAACCAAACGTGCGGTTGCCACTATTGAAGGCCTCAGCGGATCTATGCCAACGGATCAGGGTTGCAGCTGAAAAAGTCAATACCAGGCAATTTTATTCTCCCCACCTGGAATAAAAAAACAGGCTGTCTGAAAAGGGCAGCCTTTTTTATGCGGGTATCTTTCCGGAATATTCGGAAAAGCTGGAATCTCTAATATTTCGTAAGATTGATTAATCAAAAGGGTGATTTTCGCCCTAAAGCACCGCGATGTAAACCTGTCCTGGAGATGCGAAAACCATTTTAGCTGAAAAGAGCGCTGCTGCCATTAGCTTCCTAAGGTTATGCCCGAATGCCATCAGCATAAATTCCATTGCTACCTTTTATCATCCATTGAATGTAAATTGGTTGACCTTATTGTTGCTTTTCAGCTGGCCAAACACCGCTTCGGATTCTATCGGGCGATTGTTGCAGGGGATAAATCCTTTCTCGCTGCTCAGTAGCTCCCTAAATGAATGTTTTCAGTAGGTGTCTTAGCGATATTGCGGCAAGACTATGCGTTTGACAAGTAGCTGTAAAACAGCATTTTGGTCGTCATTAGGGGATGGAAGGCGGAGGTAACGCGTCCTTTGCAGATCTGTATTATTGCGCTGATATCCAGCAAGTCCACTACCGAAACTACAAGGTGGGGGGTTGTCGGCAATTCTGTCAAAAATGTTGACCGGGAAGAGTTCAGGACTCTTGCCGGTTTGGTTATTTAAAAACCAACCTGGCCATAGTTGCTTTTTTGTACAACTCCAAAATACCATTTTTGAAAAAATAACAACTAAATTAGAGGCTGCCCGACTTTTCAGACAGCCTCTTTGGAAATTAACCGTCAGAAGTATTTATTTTTTAGGAGGCATGCTGGGCCTCACTTCGATTTTACTGGGAAGCGTACGCGGATCCAGCTTAAACAAGCTTACCACCATTTCTCCAATATCTTCAATCTGGATTTTCCAGGCATCCTTTTCATTTACTTCATGGTCATTGAAGCCCGTGGCTACAGATCCGGGCATGATGGTACTGACCCTCACCCCTTCCTGTCTCAAATCAAGCATGACGGCCTGAGTAAAGCCGGTCAGGCCAAACTTACTCGCATTATAGGCCGAACCTCCTGCAAAGAAATTGGTTCCTGCAAGACTGGAAATCGTCAGAAAAAACCCCCTTGAGGAAGTAAGCGCGTCTACCGAGGCTTTGATACTGTAAAACACGCCGCTCAGATTGGTATCAATGGTTTCCTTCCACTTCTCCGGAGAAAGCTCCTGAATGGGCGCAAAGTGTCCGACACCAGCGTTGGCTACGAAGAAGTCTAGCTTGCCCCATTCTTTGAGTACGGATTGAACTGCCCGTTTCTGGGCATCAAAATCCCTCACATCCACTTCCAGCGGCAATATTTCTCCCTTGGATGTAGATTTTTTTCTGATTTTCTCAGCCGCTTCACTTGCCCTTTCCATAGAACGGCTGGTGATAGCAACGTTGACACCCTCTGCCACCAGCGCCTCTGCTATGCCATAGCCGATTCCTGTATTGCCTCCGGTAATGATCGCAGTTGTATTTACTAAAGTCATGTTCTGTATTTTTACGGTTCAAATAAAAAAAGGCCAATGAATCCTCATTGACCTTCTTTAAAGATAAATTTCTTACTTGGTCTTTTCTTTGGCTTCTGCCAATAGCTCCTTACCTCTGGCTTTGGTTTCTTCGGCTACTGTAGCGATGTTTTTATTCATCTTGTCCATTTTCTCGTTCATGCCCTTTAACAGACCGTCAATCTGTCCATTAATGTCTTTCAAATATTCCTCTCCTTTCTTGGTGAGTTTCTTGCGGGTATCAGTGCCTTTTTCCGGAGCGATCAATAAACCAATCTGAACTCCTACTGCTACTCCTGCCAATGCGCTTAAAATTATTTTCGCTGATTTCATAATATCTGATATTAACGGTTTAAAATATGAAAAACTCATCTCCGTTTCAGAAGACATTCTATATCAATTTAACATCAACATTTATACCAAAGTTGCGATTAAAACAATTTTCTCGCATTAGATTTTCACGATGACAGTGCTTATCAGGTCTATTACCCGAATGTTAATGTGTAGGAGAAAAAATTCGTTGCATATTAATCGCTGTATATGGCGGTAAGCCTCCCATTAATTGTATTTTTACAAACCAAACGTAAAAATCCCCTGGCACTATGCTTTTCCAAACGAGGTACCTTGTCGCATTGCTTTTATACTCACTCACCATCCCCTTGTCTGCCCAGCAGCCAAAATTACACAGCCACAACGACTACCTGCAATCACTTCCATTCTGGGAAGCCTATTCCGCCGGGGCTGCTTCCATAGAAGCGGATGTGATACTTTTGGAAGACACCTTATTCGTGGCTCATGAAGCGGAAAACATCAAACGGAAACATACCTTAACTTCCCTCTATCTGGATCCTATCCTGAGCGCGATGCAGCTTGAGATAGGACCCCTGCAACCCTTTATCCTGCTTGTGGATATCAAGACCGAGGCCTATACCAGCATGGAACGCTTGCTGGAAGAAATACAGCCGTATAAGGCGTTATGGGAAGATAAGGAGAATCCGTTTGTAAAAATAGTGGTTTCCGGCAACCGCCCTGCCAAAGAAGATTATTATCAATATCCTTTTCCAGTATTTTTTGATTTTCAGAGCACGGAAGACACCCTGAACCTTCCGATCGAAAAAATAGAGCTATTCAGCCTGAGCTTCAGAAAGTTTTCCGATTGGGATGGCGCAGGAAATCTACCAAAACAGGATGCAAGAAAATTAAAGCAGGCGATTCGCGTAGCCCATGGATTCGGCAGGCCATTCAGGTTTTGGGCTACTCCAGATACCCCAACAGCCTGGGAAGCCCTGTCTGAGATGGGGGTGGATTACATCAACACCGATCAACCCCAGGCTGCCGGTACTTATCTTAAAGGCCATAACGCCAGAAGTAGCCGTCCGGGTAGTTGAGTCGGATGCTTGATTTCGCTAAAGCCATCCTTTTTCAATACAAATGGAATTTGCATAAAATATCGTTACATAAGACATGAAGCAAAAAACATCACAACATAAGAAAGCTATCCCTGGAAATTTCCTCTTATTTTCGTTATTCCTGTTATTTAGTCCAATTGTCGTCATGAGCCAAACCCCAAAAGAAATACTATATATTGGCACCTACAGTGAAAAGGAAAGCGAGGGATTGTACGTCCTGGATTTCAACCGGTCAGAACTCAGCGCCCGGACCATACAGACGGTCCAGGACAAAAAAAGTCCTACCTTTTTGGCATTGCATCCCAATGAAAAATTTCTGTATGCGGCCTACCGGGAAGGTAAAGATAAAAATGATCCGGCAGGAACCATTGTGGCCTACGCGATCGATAAAAAGACAGGTAAACTCTCTGAAATTAATCAGGTTTCCTCAGTGGGTGCCAGCCCCTGCCATATCAGCGTAGATCCATCAGGACAGGTGGTGTTTGTTTCCCATTATCAGGGTGGTAACCTTTCCACTTTCAAAATCCTGGAATCCGGTGGTATCAGCGAGGCCGTCTCCTTTGTACAACACGAAGGAAGCAGTGTGCATCCGAACCAAACCAAACCCCACATGCATGCCATGATCCCTTCGCCAGATGGCCACTGGGTATATGCTTCTGATCTGGGAATAGACCAGATCCTGAAATACAAGGTCAATCCCAAAAAAGGGAGTGTCGGCAAAAAGCCAGAGATCTTTAGCACGAAGGCGGGCGCAGGACCGCGCCACTTCATCCTACATCCGGATTTGCCTTATGCGTACTCTTTGGAGGAATTGAGCAGTACGGTGGCGGTGTACCAGGTCAATTCAAGTAATGGAGATCTCCGCTTTCTGGACCGGGTAGACATGCTCTCTCCCGAGATCCAAAGCGATTACAATGCTGCCGCAGACATTCATTTATCCGTAGACGGAAAATGGCTCTATGCCAGCAACCGTGGACAGGACAACCTGGCCATTTATCAGGTAGATCAGGATAATGGATTGCTGTCGCTGCAGGGCCATGTTTCTTCCGGCGGCCAACATCCCCGTAATTTTAAGGTAGATGAAAAGGGGCAGTTGCTTTTGGTAGCCAATATGGAATCGGATAATGTGGTGTTTTTCAGGCTAAATAACCAAACTGGCATGCCGGAAGCTACCGGAAAAACCATTGCAATACCCAGGGCGGTATTTATTGAACAGTTGTTTTTAGATTAGCCGGCTAATCTTTCATTCCGAATGTAATCGGTTGGTCCGTCGCAGCTGAAACCCATCGCCTTTCCCTCCCGGCTGAAATCCAAAAGCCTTTCGTCCGGGGCTTGTCGGGATGGTCACTGGACTCGAGCAACAATTCTGTCTGCCAGAATGCCTCTTCGTTGAATTGTCCCTTCACAAGGATGTCCCCATTCACATGTTTGACCCTGATGCTGGGTTTGTTAACCGGGTCACCTTTCCATAAAAGTGTGAGCGGCATCAGCCTTTGATAGGTATGGGGCTGATCGGTCTGATCAATCCCAAATTCCATTTGCTCGAAACTGTTCCCTATGAACGTGACATTTTTGGCGTAGCAAGTTTGGCAAGACTTCCAACCCATTCTGAAGGGCTGCATTGTTGACCCGCTGGTATTGACAAAATGATTGAATGCCAGTCGGGTATTGATTGTTCCTCCATAGCGCGAACCAATCCAGGCAGCCGGTACATTCGAAAATACCTGATTGCCACGAAACTCTCCACCATAACCTGTTAATCCACCTCCAATGTAAAACGCAGCGGCCTCCGATTGAGAAGATGGTGTCTTATGATCCACTGTGATCCGGTTACCCATGATCAGGTTATCGCCGGCACTGGCACTGTAAAAAACAGCCCAGGCCATGGGCGTGTATTCCGGATATTCCGGAAAAGCCCTGCCGATTACTTCAATGGTATTGTTATACACCTTATTACCATACGCACCGGTTGGAGAGCCCGGCTTGTCCCCATAGTCGGCAATCCTGATGGCAGCCGTGCTGAATTCTTCCTTACCGTATTCTGTCGTCGGAGGGGAGGCTGTTATCCGGATGCGGTTATTGAATATTTCTATGCCTTTGTGCCTGAAAATCTCGATCCCGGAGCCTGTCTCCGGAGCAATGTCATTTTCAAAAATCAGGGAACTATCTCCCATGGCCATGATGCTGTAATGGTTGGTTACTCTTTGTTGATTTACAAAAGTATTGTGATGAACCGAAGATTTTGCTCCTTTGAATACCAAGCATCCCTGCCCCCCTCTAAACTCCGAATAGGCTACCGTTGACGCTGCTGTGCCCCTCAGGTCTACAGCGTAATGCTGGGACCCGTGCCGGTGTATCAATTGGGGATTGCTCACTTCAAACCTGCACCTACTGATACGGGCCTGGGGCACATCTACCGCTGTGGCATTGATCCCCTGATTGATGATGGTCACCTGATCCAAAATCACCTGCACCTCATCGGCGGTGGATTGAATCCCCCAACTCATTACCGCGCGGGAGCCGGATTTGATAGTACCGTTTTTGATCGTAACGGTTCCCCTGCCGCTTGCCTGTGGAATTCCCGGCAAAGGGATTCCATGTCGAAAATTTGCTGTATAATCATAAAAGGCAGCATGTTTATTTTCGTACAAATGGTCGTAATGTCCTTTTGGATGGGTTTTGCCTACAATCCCAATACCCACATCAAAAGCAGGAAAAATACCAATTTCATCGACCAGGCAGGCTGTCTCCGCTTTTATCCGGATCCTGTACTTCCCTGCCGGAAGGCCCTGCAAGTGGGCCACAACAAATCCTCCACCCAATCGGGGGCTTCTGTTAAATACCGGACTGCTCATTATCGGTTCTGACCCGTAATCGGTCCATACCTCGACCACTTCCCCCCTTTCATCCTCGACCAAAAGGCTGATTTTCATTTCATTGTTCAAATCCCCTTGCATATCCCTGAATACATGGCCGGTGATGCCACAGATCGCATAATACGATCGATTCGCATAGGGTAATTCCATATAAGAGGAAACTATCTGATCCCCTTTTTTCAATCCAAGTAATTTTTCACCAATGAATGGGCGTGTTTTTCGGGTTTCCAATAATTCGGCCCCTGGTGCTTCTGTAAGATCCCAGCCCTCCAGCCCATCTTCGAAACCTCCATTTTCAAGGCTGTCATATTTTCCGTCGGCAAAAGTGATCGTATGCCCATTCAGGTCCAGGGTGATATCTTTCCCCAGAAAAAAAGCACTTTTTTCGGCATAGATATCCCGCGTGAGTACATAGGTACTTCCCGCTTCGTCATAAAATCCGGGTCGGTCTATTTCGATAACTTTACAATTCCCGGGAAACAGGGCGGACTGTGCGGCCAGCTCCAGTTGGGGAAACACCATCGATAACACCGAAAACCCGGCAGCTAGCCCTTTCCAGGAAACTTTACCTACCAATATCATTTTACCAGGATTTTTAAAGAAGCGGACACCCAACCTATGTTTTTCTAATTTTGGATATTATTTTGAAATCTGAACAGGCTATATGCTGTTTTTATCTGCTGGATTTTATCAGACCTGCCTGCCTCACTGAAAATCGTCCAGGCTTAGCCTGGCTAACGCGATCTTTTCATAAGGGCTTTGATCTCCCTTTTCAAAGAGACAGAGAATTTCGCCATCAGGCAATACGGCCAAAGAAGAATAAGCAGAAGGGCCGTCAAAAAGCACGTGGGAAGCTGGCCAGGTTCTGCCACTATCCCGGCTTAATTTTACGGTCATGTTTTCCCTACTCGTGCTTGCAGGATTGGAAAATAAAACCAGATCTCCGGTGGGGTCCTCTGGCCAGGAATACCGGAGAAAGGCGGCCTGACAAACAGGTTCGACCAGTGCACTCGCTTCCACCGGGTCTGACCAGCTAATCCCGCCATCCCTGCTCAGAGAATATGTACGCCTGTTGTTTCCAAAATAGGAACGCATATTCATCATCAGCGTACCCTTTCCATCCGCCATTTCAATGAGTTGGCACTCGTTCACTTTGGGCCGGATCACACCACCCAGATTCCAGGTTTGTCCCTGATCGTCACTGTAGATCACATGCGCACCGAATTCAAAATCGCCCCCCCTTACATTTCCATTCGGATCGTCATAACTGTGATCGGCAGGGACGACCAGTCTACCTTTATGCGGACCGTTTTTAATCTGGATCCCCACGCCCGGACCGGTCGCATACCAGCCCCAGTCCGATCGCTTGGCCTGTGCCGTAATGTCTTTGGGCGCTGACCAGGTGTGGCCATGATCAGCAGAACTCATCACAAACACTTTCCGGGTGCTTTTGCTCTTCTTCCGGATAATGTCTCCTTCATGGTCCTCGCCCAGATTCCAGGTCATCAGCAGATGGATTTCCCCGGTGGTTTCATCCAAAACCGGGTTGGGATTGCCACACACATTGCCTCCATCATCCCATATCACTTCCTGCGCGGACCAGGTCTTGCCTCCATCCTTCGACTTCTTTACCAGCAGGTCTATATCTCCCGAGTCGCCCCGGCCCGATTTTCTTCCTTCAGCAAAGGCCAGCAGCGTACCATCTTTAGCCACCAGCAAAGCGGGAATTCTGTAGGTGTGGTAGCCATCCTCCCCGCTTACAAAAATAGCTGCTTCATTTTGTTGCTCCGGGCTGGGGAGCCCCAAGGATGCTGAAGCATGAAATGAGAGAATAAGGATACAATACGTTATCAAATTTGCCATGTCATTAGAAAATTTTGTGTAATTATTGAAGTCCCATATTTCCCGGATACTACTCCTGATATCCCTCCGGATACCTGATAATCTGCAATAAATAGGGTTTTTGGAGATATTCTCTGGCGATCGACTGCACCTGATTTGCAGTCACCCCCAATACCCTGTCTTCCGCACCCAAAACCGTATCTAATGGCATACCCCCACTGATGGCCGCACTGATCTGCCCATGCCAAAAGCCGTTCCGCTTCAGGTTTTCTTCCAGTGAGATGCGTTTGGTTTCCCGTACTTTTTCAAGGTCCTCCGGTTCGGGACCATTTTTCTTAATTTTCTCAATTTCTTCCCACACTGCATCGGTCAATTCCTGAACCGCATCCGGACCGCAGGGGAAATTTATGGTAAAGGCAAACCGTTCTTCCGGAACCCGGCTCAAAGCCCCTCTGGCACTCACCCCATATACGCCGCCGATTTCCTCCCTCAGGGTTTCTATCAGCTTTATGGTGAGAATTTCTCCCAGATAGGAAAACTGCTGGCTTTTCTCCAGAGAATAGGGAGTTTCTCCGTTAAAATACAAAATCACCTGGCTCTTATCGTCCACCCCTACTTTGATGAGCTCCCTTTCCTCCTGCGGTGGCCTGATCCCCAGATCATTGTACTCCTCTTCCCCGACCAGGGGATTACCCGGCAAACTCCCCAAATACAGTTCAATCAAAGGAATGGCCGTTTGAAGGTCTATATTGCCCGTAAATAGAAATTCAAAATCCGATATATTTCCAAATCGCTCCCGGTATATCTCAAGGCTGCGGTCCAGGTCAATAGAGTCCAGTTGTTCCGGTCGGTAGATACCCATACCCCGGGGATTTCCGTTACTGATAATCTCGTTTACCTTTCTGCTAAATTGAAAATCGGGATTCACAGCAGCACTCTCCAACTGGTTTTTTTGATTGGCGAGAAACACTTCCCAGAGCCCTCTGTCCATCCTGGGCGCGGTAAAGTAAAGGTGCATCAATTGCAGCGCCAATTCGAAATCACCAGGCGAAGTATTGCCCGAAATATTCTCCGCATACCTGCCAATATTCGGCGTCACCTGCACATTTTTACCTGCCAGAACTTTCCTCAAATCAGAGGGTGAAAAATCTCCCACCCCCATCACATTCACAGCGGTACCAGCATAGGAAGCACTATAATGGTCTTTATCGGCATACAATGACGTCCCTCCCTCACTGTATCCGGTAAATACGATTTCATCATTTCTAAAGTTTGTAGGCTTAAAATGTACTTTGAGGCCGTTTTCCAGATCTATGCTCGTAATGCCTACCGAAGGCAGGCTATCTATAGATTTCATTTTTCCGGGTTCAGGCAAGCTGAGCAATAGTTCCTCTCTCAGCTCCTTTTCCTGGTAGGGTTCGGTTTCGAGTTCACCGGCATTTTCCAAAAGCGCAAGTAACTCGTCTTCGTCTGGTAGCCCGGCACGGTCCTTCTCCGGTGCGGTAACAATCACCACGGTATTGTCATCGCGGATCAACTTACCGGCCAGTTGGTTTACCTCCTCCAGGGAGATCCGGGGGATCATTTCCTGATAAATCCTGTACCTGAGTTCCGGACCTTCCGCAAAACTCTGGTTCAGAAAATGGCTTACATACCGACCTACCAGGGAGCGCGACTCAGCCTTGTCCATCTCCTTAAAATTGCGCTCTGCGCTATTCAACAGTGATCTCTTGACCCGCTCCAATTCAGTCTCTGTAAATCCATGCTGTACAATGCGCTGATTTTCTGTCAGAAAAGCCTGCAAACCCGCCTTCGCCTTTCCGGGACCAACAACACCGGAAGTGGTAAAAAATTCCAACCCCCTCACCAGGCTGCCATACCTTGCACCAGCAAATATAAAGGGTGCATCGGGCTTTTGCCTGATCTCGTCCAGCCGCTGGGTGAGCATGCCGCCAAACATCGTCCTTAGCACCTTCGTTTTGTAATCCTCATACGTAAGCGTGGGTTCAGGCTTGTGCTTGTAATAAAGCTGTACCTGAATGCCCGGAGCTTCCTCATCGGTCACGATTTTTACAAAGTTCTCTGCATGCTCCGGCACCTCGTGATAGCTTCTCTCCGGAGCGTTTGGCAGATTTTCCAGGTCGGAAAAGTAATCCCTGACCAGTTGCTCTACTTCTGCTACGGGTACATCGCCCACAGCCACGATACCCATGAGTTCGGGCCGGTACCAATCCTGGTAAAATTCCCGGATGAGCCTTTCGTCTGCATTCCGGATCACGTCCATTTCTCCTATGGGCATTCTACGGGCATAACGGCTATCATGAAGCAATACCGGCAAGTACGCATCCCGCATGCGCTGGTCCACTCCCTGGCCCGTGCGCCACTCCTCTACGACTATCCCACGCTCGGCATCGATATCTTCCGACTCCAGCAAAAGCCCTCCGGCCCAGTCTCGCATCACCTGAAAGCCTGTCTTCAGTTTTTCCATTTCATCGGTAGGTATGGGTAGCATGTACACCGTCTCATCAAAGCTGGTGTAGGCATTCAGATCACTTCCAAAGGACACTCCTATAGACTGCAGGTAACTGATCAATTCGTTTTTCTCGAAATGCTCAGACCCGTTGAAAGCCATGTGTTCTACAAAGTGAGCAAGACCAAGTTGGGTGTCTTTTTCCTGCATGGAACCGGCTTTTATCGCCAGCCGAAGCTCCAGCTTGTCTTCGGGCTTGGGATTGTTTTGAATGTAATACCGCATCCCATTCTCCAATTGACCCACCCTAACCCGCTGATCCAGTGGGACGATCGCTGAAGAATCGACCTGTGCCAGGGACGATAAAACGTGAAACGCAAAACAAATGAACAATAAATATTGCCTGCTTAACTGCATACCTGTTGATTAGAAAAGAGGGTAAAACCCTGGATAGGATGACCAATATGCTAAATTTTATTACTATTTGAAAAAATCTGTCCAAATGAATAGAAAATAAGTTAGGTTTTTATAATCGTGGAACTATTCACCGATCCGCATTGGAAATCATTGATTTGCTTTCGATATTTGAAATCGAACCGATATCCATTATGCTTAAAATAAATCTCCCCGTTCTTTTGGTCGCTATTCTTGCGATGGCCTGTACCTCCTCTCCCATTGCCCGCTTTAGTCTGGAAAACAGAGGTGTGGAAAGAAAAAACAGTCCCTTGTTGATCAACCTGGAAAAAACACTGCCGGCAGGAAGCAATTACGAATTGGTGAATGAGGCCACCGGGCGCGCCTTTCCTGCACAGGTGCTGGAATCTGGTCAGTTGCTGGTTTTTATAGATTCCATGGGTGCGGAAACCGCAGCAAACTACGCCTTAAGGCAAACCGACGACGAAATGAAAAGCCAGCAAGCTCCATCTATCAATGTCACCGGGGAAGGAGTGGAAATCAGCATAGCAGGTAGTCCCGTATTGTTTTACCAGACGGCCACTGCCTACCCCGAAGAGGGACTTCCGGATTACTATAAGAGAAGCGGAATGATACATCCCCTTTACAGTCCGGAAGGTCAGGTGCTTACAGATGCATTCCCCGCAGGACATACGCATCAGCACGCAGTTTTTAATGCCTGGGTAAATACCCGTTTTAAAGGAGAAAAAGTTGATTTCTGGAACCAGCATCAGGAAACAGGTACAGTAGAACATGTTGAACTCAATCATGTTGAATCAGGAAGCAATACGGCATTGTTTGAAAGTATTTTGAGCCATATCAGCCTTAAAGACGGTGAGGTATTGGAGGAAAAATGGCGGGTGATGGTATACCCGGTCAGCGATTATTATTTATTTGACCTGTATTCAGAGCAAACCAATACCAGTTCTGATACACTTCATATTTTGGAGTACCATTATGGGGGCATGGGCTTTCGCGGTAGTCAGGAATGGAATGAAGTTGATACCCTTAATTATACCAACTCGTGGAATATACTTACTTCAGAGGGTTTTACTAACGAAAATGCCAATCATACTGATGCGGCCTGGGTAGCCGCATATGGAGAGGTGGAAGGTAAAACGGCAGGCAGTACCATTTTCGGCTTTCCGGATAATTTCCGCTATCCCCAGCCAATAAGGGTGCATCCTACCATGCCCTATTGGGTATATGCCCCGATGGTTAACGAAGGGTTTTACATCGCACCGGGGGAAAAATTCAAAAGCAGCTTCCGGTATTATGTGCACCAGGGCGAACCCGATGAAAAAGTAATCGAAAGTATCGCCAATGACCTGAAAAACCCAATCCTGGTAAACATCCTGGATCAATAGCAGCACACACAGGATTTTCCGAAGGAAATTTGATCCGGGTCCGGTTACTCCATGGTTATTCGGTGAATTTCCCGCATTTCGGCATCTTCGAGTGCCCGGTCAAAAATGGCAATTCCACCAATCAACCCATTGAAAAAGTTGCCCATCCCCCTTTTTAAGACTACAGCTCCAACCGTAAAATCGGAACCATTGTCTCCTAATCCATGAGGAAAAAAGTAGGGGTTTTTGGAATGGACCAGTCCCTCTGGCAATCCCGGAAAACCTTTGGTGTTTTTGATTGGCTCAGGAGCCCTTTCCTGAAATTCCCCATCCAGATAAGATTTGATAAACTGACCGTCATAAGTAAAAGCAATAAAATGCCAATTGCCCGTGTTAAGTTCTTGTTTGCTGGCTGAATAATCGCAGCTATATGGGAATGGCGGAGTTGGTCCGCCTGAAGCAGAAACATGGCCGCAAACCTGATTGGCCCCATTGTAATGCGGGAGGTCAACAAACAGCCCATATTGTCTTTTGCCTCCATCTGTATATTCATTCCACATTCCACCAACAAAACCTGTCTTTCCCTGCCATTTTACCCATGCCATCACCGTTATTCCCTGCCTTTCCCCATGAATATTCAGAGCACCTGACTTTATATATGGAAGTGCCATATATGCCTCATTTTTAAAAACTGCAGAAAAGCCTGATAAAGGCCCTTCTTCAATCCTGGAAATTGGGCCATTCATTTCTTTCAAAGGAAAACTCCCCAAACCGATCGCCATTCTTTCATTTCCGGCAGTTTCCTTAAAATCCCATAATGCGACCAAACCGTTTTTCCCGGCGATTTCCCGGATCGGTTCCTGCCTACCAAAAGTGAGATGTACAACAACTATATACAGCCAAATAGTACATTGAAAGGCTCTTTTTCGCATCATTACTTCAGATTTCTTTGTGAAAAGAAATATATTTATATTGTTTGCTTTTCAATATTGTAAATTTATAAAATAATACGCTAGCTACCTGAGCATCTAAATGAAGAAAAAAGTCAATTTTCCAGTAAGCAATGGCCTTGTCCTCATATTAATTTTTTTCCTGGAAGCTGTGTCCTGCACCCATCAGGAAGCAGAGGAGACATCTGCTCCGAAACCTCCGAATATTTTATTTATTTTTTCCGATGATCATGCCTTTCAGGCTATCAGTGCCTATGGCAATCGGCTTGCCGCGCTTGCCCCCACGCCCAATATAGACAGAATAGCACGCAGGGGCATGCGATTTGACAAGGCCTACGTCACAAATTCCATCTGCGCACCTTCCAGGGCTACCGTTCTTACGGGGACCCATAGCCATGTGAATGGGCAGCGCACCAACGGGGACACCTTTGACGGGAGCCAGATTACCTTCCCGAAATTGTTAAAAGAAAATGGATACAGGACCGCATTGATCGGCAAATGGCACCTTCGCTCTGCTCCTACCGGTTTTGACCACTGGGAAATCCTACCCGGACAGGGGCATTATTACAACCCGGAATTTATCACTGCCTCAGACACTACTGTCGTATCCGGTTATGTCACCGACCTGATAACGGACAAGTCATTGGAATGGCTGGAAGCAAACAAGGATGGGGAAAAACCGTTGTTACTGATGCTACACCACAAGGCTCCTCACAGGGAATGGGAAAAAGGACCTGATCACCTAACCTTGTACGAAGACATAACTTTTCCAGAGCCGGATAATCTTTTTGACGATTACAGTACCCGTGGTACCGCTGCCAGAGAGCAGGACATGACCATTGAAAAAACAATGCAGACAGCGTCGGATTTGAAAATCTGGAGCCCGGAATACAGCAGGCAGGGCAGTTTCCAGCGTACCTATGGCAGGATGAATGCCGAACAAAAGGCTGGCTGGGACGCTGTGTACAATCCCATTATTGAAGCATTTGAGCATAAAAACCTTCAGGGAAAAGAGCTGGTAAAGTGGAAATACCAGCGATATATGAGGGACTACCTGGCCACCATTCGTTCTGTCGATGACAATGTGGGCCGCATACTGGATTACCTGGAGGAGAATGGACTGGAAGAAAATACCCTGATCGTCTACTCCTCAGACCAGGGATTTTACCTGGGTGAGCATGGCTGGTTTGACAAGCGCTTTATGTATGAGGAGTCCTTCAGGACGCCTCTTTTGATGCAGTGGACCGGTAAAATCCCTGCAAATACCGTCAACAATGATTTGGTGTCCAACCTGGATTTTGCACAAACCTTCCTGGAACTTGCAGGAGTGGAAGCACCTGACCGCATGCAGGGTCGCAGTTTGCTGCCCCTCATGATGGGGCAATCACCCGACACCTGGCGGGAATACCTCTATTACCACTACTACGAATTCCCGGGAGTACATAGTGTACAAAAGCATGAAGGTCTGACAAGTAAACGCTACAAACTCATGCATTTTTATGAGCTTGACGAGTGGGAAATGTACGATCTGGAAAAGGACGCAAAGGAGATGAATAATATCTATGGAGACCCCGCGTACGAAGCTATCCGGGCCAATTTAAAGGACCGACTGAAAAGGATCAAAATTCAATACGGCGTGATACATCCCAGAAGTACCTATTGATCAGCAAATAAACCCAAATATATGCGAATCTTTCATTTTATTATTCTATCCGTCCTGGTGGTAAGCTGTGGACCCGGCGGAAATGACCGGGAATCCAGCACTCTTGCAGATACAGCCAAACTCGAGATCATTCAGGATGAAACCAGCGGGCAAATCCAGGTCTTTAGAAGGGACTTACCGGAAAAGGCCATCCTGGTGCAGGAAGCCAGAAAGGGATTCAGGCCCTATATCCACCCTATCCTGGCACCAGATGGTTCCGGCCTGCTGACCCAATACAGTCCGGGACATCACAAACATCAGACCGGGTTATATTGGGGATTTACGCAGGTAAATGGTCGGGATTATTTTCATCATCCAGGGGAGAGCCACTGGAAGAAAATAGCTGCCAATGTGATTCAGGCATCGGGTGAAACGGTAGCCTGGCAAACCGTCTATGAAATGCTGGACAGCCTGGGACAACCTCTGATGACGGAGACACAGAACTGGTCTCTTACTTTGAATGAAGGAAAATATTTCCTGGATCTGGAATGGACAGGGCAAGCCGAAACAGCGGTTAACATCGGAAAATACGATTATGGTGGACTCTTTCTCAGGATGCCCTGGTCTGAAGGGATCGATGCCGAAGTCATCAATACTGCAAGACAGAAAAATGAAATGGCGGAGGGGCAGCCTTCCATGTGGCTCAACATAGGCATGCAGGTGCCTGATCGGGACAATCGGGTAAACATCGCACTTTTTGACCATCCCGATAATAAGGGGTATCCCCAAAAATGGCGGGTTGACGGACAATTTGGCGTGGGACCTGCCTACACCCGGGACGAGGATTGGGAGATTGCTGCAGGAGAAGAACTGGTATTAAAACACCGGCTGCTGGTATATACAGATGAATTCCAGGACCTGGCCCTGACCGATGCCTGGGGGCAATATACCGGCAATACCGGCATGTACAATACCACTGCGCTTTGGAGAATAGCCCAGGAGGAAGGCAGAAAGGCAAAATTTCTCAGTCCGGACGAAGCCGTAGCAGAAATGACCGTTAAACCCGGATTTGAGGTCAATGTCTTTGCTGCTGAGCCCATGATCACCCAACCTATGGCTTTTTGCTGGGACGACCAGGGCAGGCTTTGGGTGGCTGAAAACAGGGATTATGAATCCCGTGGGCATGGTTTCTCCAACGCGGGCGACAGCCGCATCCTGATATTGGAAGATAGCGATGGGGATGGTATTGCGGACAGCAAAAAAGTTTTTATGGAAGGCCTGGCCTTTCCGGCTGCTTTGGCCGTTGGATTCGATGGGGTATACGTGGGAGCACCTCCCAACCTGCTTTTTATCCCCGACAAGGATGGTGATGACAAGGCCGATGAGGAGGATATAGAAGTCTTGCTAACAGGTTGGGGCATAAGGGACCGTCACGAAACCCTAAACAGCTTACATTGGGGGCCAGATGGCTGGTTGTATGGCCTTCAGGGATTTGCCACGCCGTCAAAGATCAGGAAACCGGCTGGAGCAGAAAAAAAGAAATTGTATTACCACAAAGACCGATTTCCGGAAAATTTGCTTGAGGGGGAAGGCGTGGATATCAACGGAGGAGTGTGGCGCTATCATCCGACCAAAAACCAATTCGAAGTGGTAGCCCATGGCTTTAGCAACCCCTGGGGTATCGATTATGACAGCAAAGGACAATTGATCATGAGTGCCTGCGTAATCCCCCACCTTTGGCATGTGGTACCCGGAGGCATTTACCACCGGCAGGGAGGGCAACATTTTAATCCTTACGTGTATGAGGATATCAAAACTATTACGGATCACAGCCACCGTTCTGCGCATGGAGGTGCGCGGATTTACCAGTCCGATGCTTTCCCGGAGGAAGAGCACGGCAAGGTATTCATGGCCAATATTCATGAGCATGCCGTGTTGACGGATAAATTGGTTCCCGATGGCTCAGGATTCAGTGGACAGCACGGTGATGATTTTCTTTTGGCAAATAATGCGCAATGGGTAGGTTTCAGCATGGAAATAGGACCGGAGGGAGGTGTATATGTACTTGACTGGCATGATGCTGACATCTGTGGACAGGAGGTGCTACATGGTGAGACCGGGAGAATTTTCAGGATCATGCCAGAGCAATCCGGGGCCGAAAACTGGGAGGGCCGGTATCAGGACCTGAACAATTTATCTGACTTGGAATTGGTCAAACTGCAAACCAGCAACAGTGACTGGCACTCCAGAAGAGCGCGGGGGATATTGCAGAAAAGAGCGGCAAAGGATGCTTTAAAGGAGGAGACCATGACCGGCCTGAAGGACATATTTGACAATAACAAAGATCCGGATTACCGGCTTCGGGCATTATGGGCCCTGCACCAGATTAACGGCTTGCAGGACGAGGAACTGGTCTCCCTTCTGGAAGACAGCGACCCCTATGTAAGGGCCTGGGGCATACAGTTGCTTTGTGAAGACAAGAATCCCCCCGCCCGGGTTCGGGAAAAATTTCGGATGTTGGCAGAAACCGACCCTGCAGCCACAGTGAGGTTATACCTGGCTGCTGCCCTGCAAAGGGTTCCCGAGGCATGGAAATGGGAAATAGCCGCTGCACTGATGCAGCGTGAGGAAGATCAATCGGACCACAATATCCCCAAAATGATCTGGTTTGGTACAGAGCAGCTGATCGAAACTAATCCGGAGAAATTTCTCGAACTGGCTTCCTCCTCAAACATCCCGCTATTGACCCGTTTTATGGCCAGGCGGGCTGTGGATGAAGACCTGCTGGCTGATTTGGTAAGCACCATTCAGTCGGCAGATCAAAACAAGATCTGGCTTTTGGAAGGCATGCTCAATGGGATGGAAGGGCGTACGGATCTGGAGGTGCCGGCAAATTGGAAACAATCAGCAAAGCAACTGGAAAAAAATGACCGATTGAAAGATTTATCGGCACGGATATCTGCCAGATTCGGAGATGCTGCTGCCACCCAAAAAGCCCTGCATGACCTGCGTAGCCGGTCTGAAACCGTTGAGACAAAAATAAGAGCCATACAAATGCTTTCTGCTCAGCAGAAGCAGGAGCTGACTGCTCTCCTCCCCCAACTTCTCGATGACAGGGAACTCCGGCTGGCGGCAATCAAGGCAGTGGCAAACTACAACAATTTATCACTGGGAGAAAGACTGGTAGACCTGTATCCAGGGGGATCTGAAGAGGAAAAAACAGCCATCCTGCAAAGCCTGTCCAGCAGATCTGTATATGGGAATCTGCTGATGCAGCAACTCCAATCCGGTAATATTTCCAAAAAAGAAATTCCCGTCACGCTGGCCCGGCAATTGCACAGGGTAATCGGGAGCGGATTTGTAGAAGTCTGGGGTCCGATCGAGCATGTACCAAATGATAGGGAGGCCTACGAAAATTATCGGAAAATCCTAAAGTCAAAGGCACTGCAGTCTGCCGACCTAGCTGCCGGTAAAAATACTTTCATGCAATCCTGCGGAAGCTGTCATAAAATGTTCGGTGAAGGTGCCGATATTGGACCGGACCTGACGGGCTCCAACCGGCAAGATCCGGAGTACATTCTGCTCAACGTACTGGAACCGAGTGCTGAAATACAAGATGCCTATAGACTGGTAATCATCACAACCCTGGATGGCAGAACCTACACCGGAAATGTAGTGGGTGAAAGCCCGAGGCAAATCACCTTGAAAATTGCCGGCCAGGACCCTGTACAGATAAACAAATCAAATATCCAAAACAAGGAAACCACAGACCTGTCACTTATGCCACCGGGCTTATTCGAGCCATTGTCTGATCAGGAACTGATCAACCTGATGGCCTACCTGCAAAGCCCGCGAAAAATCGAATGAGGGCCGGTCAATAAATCTTGATTCTAACACCTGCGACGTTGTTCAGCAAATGGTTCCATTTTGAGGAAGGTGCCCCCCATTGGGGCTGTTCACCAAAAAACTTACCAAGCTCATACTGAAATTTGTAAAAAACACCCACGTAGCGATTGAACTCAAAATTTACCCCTGCATTAGGTGCCAGTACGGCTCTGGTAAAAATCCTGGTACTGTTGGCAGGAAGCACCATTGGTTCCTCAGATTTGGGAGAAATGAATTCAAAGCCAGCTTCTGCACCATAAAAGAAGGAAAGAAAATCACTGTAATAATAATCATATCGATAGCTTCCCCTGGTAGTAACCAAATGTTGGTATTGACCGAGTGAATCTTCAACTTCATCTGTGATTCTATCTCTCCTGTAGATTCCGACATTGAGTCCCCAGGTCATCATATCGGCAGAAAAAGAAGTCAATTCCTGCCTGCCTGCAGCCAGTTCGATACCCAAAGCGGGTGCATAAACGTCTCTTTGATTACCGAGGAGGTATTTGTGGCTCAGTCCGGCACTGAGCTCCAGCTCCTGGGCTTTGCTCTGTGCTGAATACAAAACCAGCAACAGTGCTCCGATCAGAAAAATTGGTTTGGTTTTCATTTTCAATAAGTAGGAAATAGTCGTCAATCACAGCAGCCCACCATGCAGGGGCAGGCGCAATAAATGTTTATCCAGTCGATCGGCAATTTCTATACCAAAACTTCTACCTTTGCGTAAATAGCAACTGAACTTGAATCTGACAACAGCGGGCAAATACATCTGGCAATACGAGAGGCGGCGGGTGCACCTGTTAAAGGAAAAAGCCATTTGGCTGGAAGAGGAAGCGGCCATTCTTATAGCAGATACCCATTTTGGCAAGGCGGGGCATTTCAGAAAATCCGGAATCCCAATTCCGGAAAGCGTGCATGAATCCGATTACCTTAAACTCCGTGAGCTGATCACTACGCTGCAAGCCAAAAAAGTATTTTTTCTCGGTGATCTGTTCCATAGTGATCATAACGGTGCCTGGACTGTTTTGCTGGATTTCCTGGATATGCATGCTCATGTAGATTTTCATCTGATAATGGGCAATCACGACGTCTTGCCGGCGGCAATGTACAGCACTAGCAGACTCTCGATACATAGAGAATTTTTTTCAATCGGGTGTTTTGTTTTGAGTCATGAACCATTGCAGGAAGTAGCAGACGGAAAAATCAACATTTGCGGGCACTTACATCCCGGCATAGTGATCAAAGGAAAGGGAAAGCAGTCGCTCAGGTTAGCCTGCTATTTTTTAGCAGACAATCGACTGATACTACCTGCCTTTGGATCTTTCACCGGACTGGCAAAAATGACTGCCAAATCAGCAACTGCCTTGTGGGCAATTGGTCCTGAAGCGGTAATCCCCTTCAAATTAAAAAATAAGGTTTGTTAAGTCAAGATACCTGATTAATTTTGAAACCCGTAAAGAGAGCATAATGGCCAAAATGCAAAGAAAAAAAACCAGGCTGGGCAGCTACAAGTTTGCCAGTGTGCTATTCAGCATTACCCTGTCACTGCTGATGATGGGCTTATTTGGCGTGATCGTTATTCAGGCAAAAAAATTAACCAGTCTGATCCGGGAAAACATTGAGATACAGGTATTTCTAAACAAGGATGTAGAAAAAGCTTCACGGGACAGACTGCTCTCACAAACGGCCGCCAAGCCTTATGTCCTGCAAAAAGAGGATGAGACGACCGTGCAATTCACCTCGAAGGAAGATGCAGCGAGTTTATTTCTGGATGAGGTGGGCGAAGATTTTACTGCTTTTCTGGACGAAAATCCCCTTAGAGATTCCTTTACGTTTTCCGTAAAAGACGAATATCAGACCCCGGAGCAAATTTCCATTATCGTCTCGGAATTGGAGAAGCTGCCCGGCGTATTTGAGGTTACCTACATGCAGGACATGGTGGCATCGATCAACGAAAACCTGCTGAAAGTGAGCATCGTTTTGGGAACACTGATTTTGATTTTATTGGTGACTGTGGTTATTCTCATTAGCAATACGATCAAACTGGCCCTGTTTTCGCAACGTTTTCTGATCAGGAGCATGCAGTTGGTGGGTGCCACAAAGGGATTCATCCGAAGACCCTTCCTCTGGCGCGCTTTTCTGTATGGTGCGCTATCCGGCATCATTGCCTCTGCACTTATATTTGCCTTGCTGGAATACGGAAAAAATTTTATCGAAGGATTACAGCTTCTCTACGACATGGAATTGCTTGCCCTACTTTTCGGAGGCCTGATTCTGTTGGGAGCGCTGATGTCCTGGTTGAGTACTTACCGTTCTATTAATAAATACCTGAACATGTCTCTGGACGAACTTTATTGAAATATGAAAAACAATCCGCTACCTTTTACCAGAAGGAATTACCAGTTGATGTTAATTGGCATCGCCATAATTGTTTTGGGATTCACCATCATGGGCATGGACAGACAGCTACACGGCTTTGGTTTTATGGGACTTACCCTTGGCCCGGTCACCGTACTTTTTGGATTTCTCTTTCAATTTTACGCCATTTTTTATAAAAAAGACAATTAATGAGTTTTTTTGAAGCAATCATCCTGGGCATTGTCCAGGGTTTAACTGAATTTTTACCGGTCTCCTCCAGTGGTCATTTAGAGATCGCAGCAGTCCTTTTGGGAAGCAGTAATTTACCAGAGGAGAGTCTGATGTTTACCGTAGTGGTGCATTTTGCTACCGCGCTGAGTACCATTGTGGTGTTTAGAAAAGATGTGTATGAGATCATAAAAGGTCTTTTCCAATTTAAGGACAACGAAGAAACCCGATTTTCGCTGAAGGTTATCCTTTCCATGATTCCGGCTGCCATTATCGGATTGTTTTTTGAGGAACAATTGGAGCAGTTATTTGGAGGGAAAGTAGTCTTCGTAGGCTTTATGCTCCTGATTACTGCCTTGTTGCTATTCCTGGCAGATCGGGCCAGAAATACGGGAAAACCAGTTTCCTACGTACATGCCCTGATCATTGGCATCGCGCAGGCTATCGCCATGCTACCGGGTATTTCCCGCTCCGGCGCCACCATATCCACCTCTGTTTTATTGGGAATCGATAAAAACAGGGCCGCCAGATTTTCTTTCCTTATGGTAGTACCGCTTATCCTGGGGAAGATCGGCAAGGATATTCTGGATGGTGCGCTCAGCTATCAAGATGATCAATTCATCACCCTGATTGTAGCCTTTGCGGCGGCTTTCGTTGCAGGACTCGCGGCTTGTACCTGGATGATCCAGCTTGTAAGGAAGAGTAAGCTGAGCTATTTTTCCGTGTATTGCCTAATCGTAGGATTACTGGCTATTGGCTCTGTTTGGTATCGATGAGCAGTCAGGAAAAACCATATGGCGCCGTTTTTCTGGTTAATAAACCCTATCAATGGACATCGTTCGATGTGGTAAAAAAAATCAGGAATGCACTAAAGATTAAAAAAGTAGGCCATGCAGGCACACTGGATCCGCTGGCCACCGGCTTGTTGATCGTCTGTGCTGGTAAGGAAACCAAAAATATTGAAGGCTATCAAGCGCAGGAAAAAGAGTATGAAGGCACGATTGTTTTGGGAAAAACCACCGAGTCTTTTGACCTGGAGAAAGAAATAAAAGAAGTAGCTGAGCCCTCCCACCTGACAGAAGAAGAGATACACCATGCTGCAGGAAGGCTCACCGGCGATATCCTGCAGGTACCCCCTATGCACTCTGCCATCAAAAAGGATGGGAAAAGGGCATACAAGGCAGCAAGAAAGGGCATTGATGTCAAACTGGATCCCAGACCTGTGAGGGTGCTCCGCTTTGAGATAACCGGAATTGATTTGCCGGAAATCCATTTTAGGATAGCCTGTTCAAAAGGTACCTACATCAGGAGCATAGCAAGGGACATGGGCGAGATACTGGGCGTAGGGGCCTATCTGTCAGTCCTTAAGAGAACAGCGATCGGGACATTTAAGCTGGAAGATGCCTGGAATCTGGATTCTCTGGTAGCTAAAATTAAAAGTGAGCAGCATGAAAATTTATAAATCTCTTGCTGATTTACCCCATTTTGAAAACCCCGTGGTGACCATCGGTACCTTCGATGGTGTACACCTGGGCCATCAAAAAATACTCAAAAGGCTTCAGGATATCGCCCGTACAATTCAGGGAGAGACGGTATTGGTATCGTTTTGGCCCCATCCGAGAATGGTGCTGTTTCCGCAGAGTCATGGCATCCATTTGTTGAATACCTTTCGTGAAAAAACTGCCTTGTTGGAACAGTTTGGCATAGACCACCTGATCAGTATACCTTTTACGCGTGAATTCGCGGCGTTAACATCTGATGAGTTCATACAGGGCATATTGGTACAAAAAATCAAAACCAGGAAACTGGTGATTGGTTATGATCATCGATTTGGCAAAGATCGGGCGGGAAGTTTCGAACATTTGAAAGCCCGTCAGGAACAGTACCGGTTTGAACTCGAAGAAATACCCCGTCAGGATATTGACGACGTAGGCATTAGCAGCACCAAAATCCGAAAGGCGCTATATAAGGGAGACATCAAAACTGCAAATGAGTTTCTTGGCAGACCCTATCAACTCGAGGGTAATGTGGTACGGGGTGATAAGATCGGCAGGACCATAGACTTTCCTACCGCAAATATACAGGTAGCAGATCCAGATAAGCTGATACCTGCAGATGCCGCATATCTGGTAAGGGTGGAAGTAGGAAAAGAGGAATTTGCCGGCATGTTAAACATCGGTAACAGGCCAACAGTAAGTGGTACCAGCAGAAGCATAGAGGTACATCTACTCGACTTTAATAGGGAAATCTATGGAGAAAACATATGTGTGTTTATGCTTGACTTTTTGAGGGCACAAAAAAAATTTGCAAATTTAGCGGAACTGAAAGACCAATTGGAAAAAGACCGGCAGTTTGCCAGAGCCTTCTTTCAAAAGGGAAATGGACACAAAAATGATTGATAAAAGCCTGAACAATGCTTCTGAAGCCATTCGCGACATCACTGATGGGGCTGTGTTGCTTTTGGGCGGCTTTGGGCTGTGTGGAATCCCCGAAGCTTCCATCAAGGCCCTTGCGGAGCGCCAGATTAAAGACCTGACCTGTATTTCCAACAATGCCGGTGTGGATGATTTTGGCATCGGCCTCCTGCTGAAAAAAAGAATGCTCAGGAAACTAATTGCCAGCTATGTCGGCGAGAATAAGGAATTCGAAAAACAGTATGCGGCAAGTCTGTTGGAGTTGGAGCTGATCCCACAGGGAACCCTGGCGGAGCGGATAAGGGCGGGTGGCGCCGGGATTCCGGCATTTTTTACACCTGCAGGTATTGGCTCTGATGTGGCAAAGGGAAAGGAGATCCGGGAATTTGACGGAAGATTGTATTTACTGGAAAGGTGGATAAAAGCAGACTTTGCCCTTATCAAAGCCTGGAAAGGCGATACTGCCGGCAACCTGATTTACCGGGGAACGGCCAGGAATTTTAATCCTTTGATGGCTGCAGCCGGAAAAATCACCATTGCCGAAGTAGAGCAACTGGTACCTGCGGGAGCCCTGGACCCCAACCATATCCATACGCCAGGTATCTATGTGCAGCGTATTTTTCAGGGCGAAAGCTACGAAAAAAGAATAGAAAATGTCACGATTTCAGCCTAATCCAGCCAGCAAATGTTAAGTAAAAGTCAGATTGCCAGGAGAATAGCCAAAGAAATCAAAAACGGCCAGTACATCAATTTGGGCATCGGCATACCTACCCTGGTGGCCAATTACATTCCGGATCATCTGCAGGTCGTATTCCAGTCAGAAAACGGCTTATTGGGAATAGGCCCCTTTCCGAAAGCGTCCGATACCGATCCGGATCTGGTCAATGCAGGTAAGGAAACCATTTCCATGGTGAAAGGCTCTTCCCTTTTCGACTCTGCCGAAGCCTTTGCCATGATCCGCGGCGGACACATCGACATGGCCATATTGGGAGCACTGGAGGTCTCCGAGAATGGAGATATCAGCAATTGGAAAATTTCATCCGGATTGGTCAAGGGTGTAGGGGGGGCCCTGGATCTGGTAGCATCAGAAGCCCGACTCCTTGTAGCCATGCATCACTGCCATAAGGACGGAAGCTCAAAGCTTTTAAAGGAATGTAAATTACCGGTAACCGGTGTGAAATGCGTCCACAAGATTTTTACTGACCTCGGTATTTTTGGCATTCTTCCGGAAGGCGGGTTTAAGTTACTGGAGAGGGCTCCCGGAGTGAGCCTGGACGAAATAAGAAGTAAGACTGAAGGGAAATTAGTGATCAAAGGAGAAATTCCCGAAATGGAAAGTTTTGACTGAGTCCTATACCAAACGTTTCGATAATCTTTGCTAGTTTTGTGACCTCAAAACAACAACAATGAAAAAATCTGAAATCAAATTTTCCGTAGCCCTTGACGAAAAGAATCTGCCAAAAAGCATAGAGTGGGATGCATCGGATAAAGAAACCGTGGGATTGGAATCTACCAGAAGTATCAGTCTGAACGTTTGGGATAACCTCAACCAAAGTACCCTACGTATTGATCTTTGGACGGACGAAATGTCTGTTGCTGAGATGAAGCGGTTTTACATTGATATTCTCGGTGGCATGGGTCAGACCATTTTAAACAGTACCGGTGACGAATATTTTTCTGAAGAAATCAAATCCCTGTGTGACCGGCTTGTCAACCATGTCAATGAGGAAAATAAAACCAAATAAATTTCAAAAATATAGCCCATTTTAACATGGGCTTTTTTGTATCCTCCCTATCCAAACAGGAATTCTTTTTAATTCTTTTCCCCCCTTGCAGATCCAAAAGGATTGATTGGTTCGTAAGTGATTGATGGAAACCATATAGTGTTACTCATCCCCTTAGCTAAGCCCTGGCTTACTATAAAAATGAGCCATGCTAGAGGTTAGCTTCAATAATTTATTAACCAATAACCAACAGTATCATGTCGAAAACCAGTAAATCAAAAGTGGAAGCCCCTTTGGATTTCCGACTTAATGGTTCACGAAGATCTTTTATCAAATACGGAGGAGCCACTCTTGCGGCCTCTGGATTGTTGATTTCAGGTTGTGAACACCTGGAGCAAATTCTCCCAGACAAGGGAAAGGGTAAACCTGAAGGTCACCCACGTCCGGTAAATCTGGGCAGTGGTGACACAGGCATTTTGAACTATGCCTATGCACTTGAACAGCTTGAGGCTGCATTTTACATTGAAGTGGTCAACATGCCTTACAATGGCATACCTGAGGAAGAAATGGTGATCATGGAGGATTTACGGAAGCATGAAGTAGCCCACAGAGATTTCTTAAAGGCAGCCTTAGGTGATAAGGCCATTATTTCCCTGAGTTTCGACTTCAGTTCGGTGGATTTTTCCAACCGGCAAAGTGTCTTAAGTACTGCAAAAACCTTTGAAGATCTAGGCGTTGCTGCTTACAATGGTGCTGGTAGGCTATTTGAAAGTACTGATTTGCTTTTGATTGCCGGGAAAATTGTTTCTGTAGAGGGAAGACACGCTGCAGCAATCAGAAGTGTTTTGGACGAGGATTCCAGGTCATTTGCAGGAAGCGATGTCATCGATGGCGACGGATTGGACAGGGCGTTTAAACCCGAAAAAGTCCTCGAAGCAGCATCCCCGTTTATCCTTAACAAAATAAATGCAAATCAATTACCAAAATCTTAAAACGGAGGAAGCAATCATGAACATATTTAAACTATTAAAAAACTATGATGTGAAGCCTGAAGGAATAGAAAACTTCATATCAAGAAGAGATGCCTTTGAAAAACTACTTGGATTAGGTAAAAAAGCGGCATTTGCTGCAATACCCCTTTCACTTGCCGGTGTAGCAACAAATAACAAGGCTTCTGCTCAATCTGCGACTTCGGAAGATCTGGCTGATGTGCTTAATTTTGCATTGACACTGGAATACCTGGAAGCGGAATTTTATACAATGGGATTAGATACAAATGGTCTTATTCCTGCCGGTAAGGACCATTCTATCATTGAATTGATCAAATTTCATGAGGTCCACCATGTAGACTTACTGAAAACTGTCATCGATTCACTGGGAGCCACTCCGGTTTCCAAACCCGATTTCGATTTTACCGCGGGAGGAGCCTTTAATCCTTATGGGGATTACCAACAGTTTTTGGCTTTAGCACAAGCTTTTGAAGATACAGGCGTCCGAGCTTACAAGGGGCAGGCGGGGAACTTATTTTCTAATGGCGATTTATTGACCGCTGCGCTGCAGATTCATTCCGTGGAGGCCAGACATGCATCAGAAGTGAGGAGACTGAGGGGTTTGAAAGGCTGGATTCTTCAGGACCAGAGAGGTGAAGCCATGCCCGCACAAACACAAGCTGTCTATAATGGCGAGGACAATTTGGTGCAAGGAGGAGTAGATGTCACCACAGTTAGCCTTGTTGGTGCAGATGGGGTGACAGAATCCTTTGATGAACCTCTTAATAAGAATGAAGTACTTATTATAGCTGGATTATTTATAGTCTGAATCCTCTTATCCGGACCTGCATCAGAAAGGTTTTTTTATACCTTCCATGGTCTGGATATGACCTGATACTGAAACAGGTCGGCAGATTTTAGAACCAAATAAATGCCTGAAATAGATACAGGAGTGATTATCCACAGCGGATGAATTGCTCCTGTTTTTTCTATTTGCACTAATCGCATTTTCATTAAAAGCCACCCAACCAACAGCAATTCATTGGAATAATGGTGCAAATAAATTAAATTTTCATTACCTTAAATTAAAATTAACCGTTTAAAAATAAAACGCTATTTCATCATTTATCTATGAAGTATCAATACCAATTCTAAAATATAAATAATGATTATAAACTTTTGACTGAGAAATTAACGTATTTTGCTAAACTAAACCCAAACAAATCATGAGCATCTCTATAAAGGCATATAGATTATCCTTCTGGATCGCAATACTGGGTTATTTCCTTTTTAATGCTCAGACCAAAGCCCAGAATACGGTATCCATTTCAGGAAAAGTAATTGAATCCGAAACCAAAGAGCCTTTAATCGGGGTCAATATTTTGGTTAAGGGTAAAGTTATTGGAACCATTACAGATGGGAATGGTAATTACAACCTTACTGTCAGCCAGGCCCCACCACTGACTTTGATTTTTTCCATGATTGGCTTTGCCAGTAAGGAAGTCGAAATAACGGATAATGAGGTAAGCGGGCTACAGGTAATTCTGGAAGAACAAACCATGCTGGGCCAGGAGGTGGTCGTCTCCGCATCGAGAGTAGAGGAAAGCATCCTGCAATCTCCGGTGACCATTGAGAAGATGGATATCCTGGATGTTCGGGAAACGGCAAGTGATACCTACTACAAGGCAATTGCAAACCTCAAAGGAGTAGATGTAACGAGTACTTCCATCAATTTTCAAATTTTGAATGCAAGGGGCTTTAATTCCACCGGCAATACACGTTTTGTACAATTGACGGATGGGATGGACACCCAGGCCCCCGCATTGAATTTTCCCATTGGCAATCTCAATGGACCGTCGGAGCTGGATGTTGAGAGCGTTGAATTTATTCCGGGAGCTTCCTCGGCTTTGTATGGACCCAATGCATTCAATGGCATATTGCTGATCAACAGCAAAAGTCCATTTGAATACCAGGGCCTGAGTGCTTCCTACAAGCAGGGCATAAACCACATTGGGGGCAGAGCTGGCGAGCCTGCTTCTCCTCAACCGATGTTTGAGGGATCTATTCGCTATGCACATGCTTTTAACAACAAGCTGGCTTTTAAATTGAGCGCTTCGTTTATGGAGGCAGAGGACTGGTATGGTACCGATCAGACAGATCTGAACGCGGCCGCTCAGGGAGACCTTCCCTTTAATCCCGGCGAAAACCGGGTTCATGTTTTTGGAGATGAAGTCGCTAACAATATAGGCCTGTTAAGAAACGTTAGCTCCCTGCAACAGCAGGCCAACGCATTCGGATTAGGAGGGTATATCGCCAGTATTCCGGACCAGGTGGTATCCCGAACCGGGTACGATGAGCGTGATCTGGTGGACTACGGCGCGAAAAATTACAAAGTAAGCGGCGCCGTTCATTACCGGATCAATGATGCCACCGAACTCTCTTATACCCTCAATTATGGCTCGGGTACTTCTGTCTATACCGGAGCTCAGCGTTATTCCCTGAACAATTTCAACATCACTCAGCACAAACTTGAGCTGAAAACAGACAATTATTTTATTCGGGGGTACACTACCCGGGAAAATTCAGGTGATTCGTACATTGCAGACCTTACAGGAGTGAATATCAACGATGAATGGAAAGGGAATGCGCAGTGGTTTGGCGAATACACCTTAAACTATATGGCTGCGCTTGCGCTGCAACAGGTGGCTCCCGGAGCCGCCGGATCTACCGAACAGCAGGCTGAGGCCCATCGTTTTGCCAGGATACAGGCAGATCAGGGACGTTATTTGCCTGGATCAGGTGAATTTCAGAACGCTGAGCGAAATATACGTTCAGACTTCATACCGCAGGGTTCCCTGTTCAATGACAGGTCCAGAATGTATATGGCTGAGGGACAATATGACTTTAAAAATGAAGTTGATTTTATGGACTTACAGGTAGGAGCTTCCTACCGGATATATGACCTACGTTCCAACGGGACTATTTTTGCAGATGTTGAAGGAAATGATATTTCGGTGACGGAGTTTGGAGGCTATGCTCAGGCTTCGAAGCGCGTTTTGCAGGAAAAATTAAAACTCACCGGATCGGTCAGGTACGATAAAAATGAGAATTTTGAAGGTCAATTCAGCCCCAGGATCTCCGGTGTGTATACGGAAGGCAACAGTAATTTCCGACTTTCCTACCAGACCGGTTTCCGGATGCCAACCACCCAGGCCCAGCACATTGACCTGAATGTGGTCTCAGCACGTTTGATTTCAGGACTTCCCTATTACAGAGAAAAATACAATGTCTTTGAAAACGCCCTTTCCCTGGCCTCTGTGCAGCAATACACAGCAGCCGTGGCCGCAGGAGCCAGCCCCGTCGCAGCATCCGCTACCAATCTGCTGCAAGCGGTGACAGAGCTCCCGGCATTGAGACCCGAACAAGTCAATTCCGTTGAAATCGGTTTCAAAGGATTGCTGGCCGATAACAGATTGTTGATAGATATGGCTTATTACTACAACATTTACAACGACTTCATTTCTCAGACCGCGATCAGGAAAGCACCCGGGCCGGTATTCCCGGGCGCATCTCCGAGCTCGGATCAGGGTGCCATCAATGCGATCAATGCCCCTACCCTTCTGACTCCCGTCACCATTCCCGGCCAGGAAAACACCTTTCAGACTTACACCAATATCGTAGACCGGGAAGTGAGGGCGCATGGCGCAGTGCTGGGCTTCACCTATAATCTTCCCAAAAACTACACCATAGGTGGAAATTATAATTTCAACCGACTGATAACGGCGTTTGAGGAGGGCTTTCTCTCAGAGTTTAATACCCCTGAACACAAATACAACATCCAGTTTGGAAACAGAAAAGTTTTCGAAAAGATGGGCTTTAACCTGAGCTACCGCTACCAAACTGCGTTCAGGTGGGAATCCTCTTTTGCCAGGGGCGAAGTGCCAGAGATCCATAATGTTGACGCTCAGGTATCATACAAATTGAAGAGCCTTAAAACCGTGGTTAAATTGGGTGGGTCCAATATGCTCAATAACCGGTATTTTCTCAATTTCGGAGGACCTACCATTGGTGCCATTTATTACCTTTCCCTAACCTTCGACGAGCTTTTGAATTAACCCCAGGAAAAATGAAACGAAACTTCTATTACTTTCCTTTATTTCTTCTGTTGGCATTTGGAGCATGTGACGGTTTCTATGAATTTCCGGAACCAACAGATGCCGATCCAAGCTCCGGCCAGGTAGATTTCAGCAAAACCATTGCTATCGGGAGTTCTGTAACAGCCGGAGTAATGGATGGTGCCTTGTACAATCGGGGTCAGCAAAATTCCTATGCAGCCATACTGGCAGAGCAATTGAAGGCTGTTGGCGGAGGTGATTTTAACCTGCCGGATGTAAATGCCGAAGTTGGACAATACGTGCTGAGTCCGCCGGGAAGCAATATCGGACGACTGATTTTGCGCATCAACCCAAATACAGGCGCGGTAGTACCCGCGCCTATAATGCCTGGTAACCCACTTCAACCCTTTGAAGGAAATCGTTCCGAAATCAACAATTTTGGGGTGAATGGCATGAATCTGGCTGCTGCGCTATCTCCAGAAACCGGAAACACCAATGCTCCTTCAAACCCCCAATTTAACCTGCATTATGCCAGATTTGCCAGTAATCCCGGTACCTCCACCCTCGTCGGCGATGCGGCTGCTGCTTTAGCCAATGGGGGTACCTTCTTCCTCTTTTGGCTGGGCAAAAACGACGTACTACCCTATGCACTACAAGGAGGGGCCAATGAATCGCTGCTGCCCTCGGACGAAGACTTCGAATTATTGTACAATACTGCTTTAGAAAGTATGCTGCAGGCCAATCCGGATGCTAAGGGTGCGGTAGGAAATATTCCTGATTTGAACAGCCTGCCTTTTTTCAGTACCATCAGTTGGAATGCGCTGCCGCTGAACCAGGCCTTTGCCAGCCTGGCAAACGGTGCGTTTGGGGAATACAACCAGGCGCTGGATGACGTTGAACAGGCCGGTTTGATCAGCACCGAGGAGAAAAGCCTCCGGCGGATCAGCTTTCAGCCCGGATTGAATGGCTTTGTGATGGAAGACAAAACCCTCACGGACCTCCGGGGAATGGGTATCCCATCTATCCGGCTCAGCAATCCCGGGGACAAGGTAGCACTAACCCTGGCAACCGTACTCGGTGAGGCGGTGGATGGCAGTCCGACGGCCATACGGGGCGTCACGGTACCAGTCGGCGATGAATATGTTCTGTTACCCCAGGAACAGGAGTTTTTAGAGGAAAAAACAAATACCTTCAATGGTGTCATTCAAGCTGCCGTGAGTGCCCGGAATGAAAGATTGGTTTTGGTCGACGTCAATGATTTTCTCAACCAGGTAGCCTCGGGATTGGTCAATGCAGGATCGGTACCCCTTTCCAATTCCATCATTCCTCCTAACGGGGCTTTCTCGACAGACGGTGTTCATACCAATGCCAGAGGAAATGCATTCCTGGCCAATTATTTCATGGATGCACTGAATCAGAAATGGGGAAGCGTGATCCCGAAAGTGAACCCCAATGCCTTTATAGGAAACGATCTTCCCAGGTGATTCTGATACATACATGATACAGACAGCAGCCATCATCCTTTCCGCAGGAAATTCAAGCCGCCTGGGAACGCCAAAACAGCTCCTTAGCTATGAAGGACAAACCCTGATTGAAAGGGCAATAGCGACGGCGAAAACGGCAGGTTGCGACCCGATAATCGTGGTGACCGGCGCTTTCAGAAAGGAGATTGAAGCGATTATCCGCAATCTGGAAGTTGAAATCGTCAAAAACCATGATTGGGAACAGGGAATGGGCAATTCTATAAGCATGGGCATCTCGGTTCTCCAGAAAATATCCCAGGCAAAGCAAGCCATTGTCATGCTATCTGATCAGCCTTTGGTACCTGCTAAGCACCTGGAGACCCTGATACAGACCAAATCCCGGGGTACAAAAGACATCGTGGCCTCTCTTTATAAAACCAGGTTAGGTGTTCCGGCTCTTTTTGATCAAAACTGTTTCGCCTTGCTTCGTGGATTAAAAGGTCCGGAAGGAGCCAGGAAAATGATTGGATCGCAAAAAGACAATACGGAGTCCGTGCTCTTCGAAAACGGAAAAGTTGACATCGACACCCGTGAGGATTACCATGCACTACTGGCCGGCGATCTGGACCATTTCGACTGATTCAGGACCATTTTCGGATACTGTGACCTTTAAAAGCATAAAACATCAGGTAAATGTAACAGGGTACCAATACCCAATATGCTTCTCTTAGCCCGATTTCGTCTGCAAAGTAACCATAGATCATTGGCAGAATGGCATTGCCACAAAGGCCCATGATCAAAATTGACGCACCAAGTTTGGTGAATTTTCCCAATCCATCCAGGGCTAAAGGCCAGATGCCGGCCCATACAAGAGAGTTTGCCAGGCCCAAAAGTACTACGAACCATATCGAGATGTCGACCTGCATGCCCTGAAAAGAGACACCACCTTCAATCCACAATATGGCAAAAGTAAACAGCAGGCCCATGGTGGTAAAGGCCTTCAAAACAGTGACCTGTGAAAGGTACTTCGGAATTGTGATGATGCCGAAAATATAGCCGGCTATCATCGCTGCGAGGGTGTAGGAAGGAAAGACCTTCGCATCCAGCAGAGAAATATCCATGGATATGGCATAGCTCATGATGGTGTCAATGGCGATCACCTGAGTCCCCACATGCAAGAAAATGGCAAGTGCGCCCAATATCAAATGGGGAAATTGAAGGATATAGGATTTATTCGCATTCGCCCTGGAGACCGAATCGGTCTCTGTCTCGGTATTGATCTCCGGCAGGGGAGAAATCCGAACCAGAACTCCCAATATGACCAGTACCGCACCCACCAGGCTATAGGGAAGGATTACCCGGCTGATCAACTCATCCAGAAACATATTCTTCTCCAGTTCGCCCATCGCCGGTAACTGGGAAATGATCTCATCGTCCGACACACGGAGAATCACGGCAGCAAATAGTAGTGGTGCCAGTATCCCGGCACCTTTATTAAGAATACCCATGATACTGATCCGCTGTGCTGCACTTTCCTTTGGACCCAAAATGGTAATGTAGGGATTGGCGGCGGTTTGCAATACTGCCAGTCCGGCACCGATCATAAATAAACCCAATAGAAACAGCTCGTAGGTTCTAACCATGGCTGCAGGAACGAAAACGAAAGCACCCAGAGCCATGATCCAGAAACCTACCATCATGCCCTTCTTAAAGCCCACCGCCTTTAACAAATACGAGGCCGGCACTGAGAAAATAAAATAGGAAATGTAAAAAGCAAAGGCCACCAGGTACGATTGAAAATTATTCAGTTCGCAGGCGATTTTGAAATAGGGTATCAATATGGCATTGACCCAGGAGACAAAACCAAAAATAAAGAATAATCCTCCTATAATGGCTATGGAAATGTACGTCTGCCTTGGATTCAGCGAGCCTATTTCTACCGTTTGGGTTTTTGACATGCTTGTATCTGAGGGTCAATTAAAGGTATATCCGCCATCCAGCATGGAGGCCGCTGCCTCATCCAGATAGAGCGCACAGTCTGGATGCTCCTGAAGGATACTGGCTGGAAATTCAGGGCTAACCTTGTTTTCCAGACAGGATTTGACTGCTCCAGCTTTTCTTTCGTCCGGAACGGAGCAAATGATTTTTTTAGATTTCATGATCTGCCGGATAGACATGCTGATGGCTTTTTTGGGAACTGCCTGAAGGTCGGGAAACCAACCCTCGCCCAACTGCTGTTTTCTGCAGGCCTCATCCAGATCCACAACCAGATAGGGTTCTTCTGTTTCAAAATCTGCTGGAGGGTCATTGAATGCCAGATGTCCATTCTCTCCTATACCTACCAGTGCGACATCTATGGGATGGTCTTGAATCAGGGCTCCCAGGCGGGATGTTTCTTCTTCAGGGTTCTTCTCTCCATCTATCAGATAATAGTCCTTCAAGGCTTTCACTTTACCCAAAAATCGTTCCTTCAGGTATTTTCGAAAACTGGCCGGATGGGTGATGGGCAAACCCAAATATTCATCCAGATGAAACATGCTCACTTTCGTCCAATCGATTTCCTGGTGACTCAGGAGGGTGTTCAATGTTTCAAATTGGCTGGTTCCGGTCGCTAAAATAATATTCGCTGAGCCTTTCTTGTCAATTGCGGACTGAATTGCCGCCGCGGCATGATCACCTGCCAGCTTACCTAATTCTTTTGGGTCTTTTCGTTTATAAATTTTCATTAAAATGATTTATTGATGGTATAAAACTTAAAAATGGTTGAAAAAAGGGGCAATACCAAAGCCTTTTACAGCTATGGTATCAGCCGGTAAGTATATTTGTATTGCCTCCTTTGCTCAATGAGACATCTACCGGTTCATTGTTTCTCCATGCTCCTCTGGTAAAATCCGGTATGTCTATGGTTTCACTGCGATTGGCTACCGACCATTCGCTCAGAGGTGCCACTGCACTCCAACTGGCAGCGTCATAAACGTCCATATCCAGGGGAATGCCGTTTCTCAGACAGTCTATCAGTCGCCAGTCCATCAAAAAGTCCATGCCGCCATGGCCTCCGATTTGTTTGGCAAGTTCACCAATTTTCTGGACAATAGGCGGATAGTAGCCCTGCTCCAATTCTCTCATGGCATCTTCCGAAAGCCAGCCTTCATGTCCGGTAGATATTTTACCGGGTTCGGGGTATTTCTGGGCAAATGCTTTGGTGCCGCTGATGGTATGCAGTCTGGAATAAGGTCTGGGAGAGCTGACATCGTGCTGAAGCATAATTGTACGACCCAAATGTGTTTTTATAGTGGTCGTATTCATATTGCCACGATAGCTCTTGCCGGCAAATTGCTTGTAAAAATCATCTTCAGCAGCAAGCGCCTGCGCCTTTTTTCCCATCATAAAATCATCACTCGAAACGGCTACCAGATAATCCATCTGGTCTCCCCTGTTGATATTCATGAGCTGGGCCACCGGGCCGAGGCCATGGGTGGGATACAGGTTTCCGTTCCTGAAGTTTTGCTTCAGGCGCCACATGTCAAAATACTTGGTCTTGGAAAAGTTTCCCTCCAATATGTCGTGAATGTAGGCCCCCTCTCCATGTATGAGCTCACCAAAATACCCTTGCCGCGCAAGATTCAGGGTGAGCAGTTCAAAAAAATCGTAGCAAGTGTTCTCCAACATCATGCAATGCTTGCGGGTCTTTTCAGAAACCTCTACCAGTTGCCAGCACTCCTCCAGGCTGATTGCCGCAGGCACTTCAGTAGCCGCATGTTTTCCCTGCTCCATGGCATATACGGCCATGGGTGTATGTAAATACCAGGGAGTAGCGATATAGATCAAGTCCAGATCTCCGGAGGTGCACATTTCTTTCCAGGCATCTTCAGAACCTGTATAAACCGCCGGATTATGTGGGGTATCCTTAATTCTTTCCTTTACATGTGCTATCCTGTCTGCTCGGAGATCACAGAGGGCCTTAATTTCGACTCCCTCAATTTTGCTCATCCTGACGACTGCTCCAGGACCGCGATTTCCGAGTCCTACAAAACCTATTCTAACTTTTTCCAGAGGCGGCGCTGCATATCCACTCATATTGAACTCAGCAGCCGGTGCAGCAGGGCCACTTTTAGTAGCTGCCTTGATTTCTGAAGACCAGCCAGATAGACCCGCTAACCCCAGTAAACTTCCTACTTTCAGAAAATCTCTCCTGTTCTTTTTCATCATAAAATTGGACACTTAATTTACAAATACAAGCCATTGGCAGTATATACCAACATCCAATGGAAGGAATAAAAATACTTTTTAAATTCAGAAAAATAAAATATATTGGAAGCAATCCTCTAAATCAAAGGATTTTTGTGTATAAAAGCCCAAATCACCTAATATATTAATCATGAATAAAACCACCCCTAAAGGTCCCAAAAAAGACCCGGAACTGGAATCACCCGTATCCGCCGATCCTCAGAAATCCAAACGATTACTTTCCATCGACGCTCTCCGGGGTTTCGATATGTTACTGATCGCCGGAGGAGGTACCTTTTTGGTTCTGCTCAAGGGTAAGACAGGTATCGCTGCGCTGGACTGGGTAGCAAACCAGCTCACACATCCGGCCTGGAATGGATTTACCTTCTACGACTTCATCTTCCCCTTGTTCCTGTTTATAGCCGGAGTTTCCCTCACATTTTCGCTGAACAAAGGCCGCTCTCTGGGCCTGTCAAAAGCTACCTTATACAGAAAAACATTCATCCGAATGTTGATTTTGATTTTACTGGGGATCTTGTATAAGAATGCGCCCATCACTTTTTTTGAACCCCAGCAAATCAGGCTGGGAAGTGTACTGGGAAGAATCGGTCTGGCCACTTTTGTATCTACCCTTCTCTTTCTCAACCTGGATTTCACGAAAAGACTGCTAACAGGACTGGGAATCCTGCTCCTGTATTATGCTGCTTTGTACCTCATCCCGGTACCCGGCTACGGAGCCGGAGACCTCAGCATAGAAGGAAATCTGGTAGGTTGGTTTGACAGGACTTTTCTTCCCGGAAGGCTGCTACAGGGCAACTATGATGAACTGGGTTTGCTGACTCAGTTTCCTGCACTTTGCCTTACCCTCTTTGGCACATTGGCTGGTGAGATCCTCGGCAGAGCCTGGCTGGATCACCGCAAAATCAAATACCTGGCCATAGCAGGAATTGCTGTCGGACTATTGTGGAGCCTTCATTTCCCTATCAACAAGCACCTCTGGACCAGCTCGTTTATCCTGCTCACCACAGGGATGGCCTTTTTATTTCTGTTGATATTTTACCTGATCATTGATGTCTGGAAAATCCGTAAGTGGGCTTTCTTCTTTCAGGTGATCGGGCTGAATTCGTTGACGGTGTATTTTGCCTACAGTTTTATCAATTTTAATTATACCAGTGAAAAATTATTTGGCGGCTTGTATGCGCCCCTACCCGAAGGCTGGCAGGAGGTATTTCAGGCATTTGGTGCATTTTTACTGGTCTGGATTTTCTTGTATATCCTCTACAGGCTGAAAATATTTGTCAAAGTATAGCCGGCTAAATGGCTTTTGCCATGGATGCGGCTACTTGCATCAGCATGCTGGCTTCTTGCGCGGAGAATTCATAGGGATCCTTTTTGGCAATTCCCAGGGTTCCAAAGAGAATACCCTCCTTCAGCATGGGAGCTGTAATGGCCCCTTCCACCTTGGTGTCTTTGGCTCCCGGCCTTACTACTCCTGTATCATCAGATTGCAGGTTACATACCTGCACGGCCTCTTTCCTTTCTGCGGCGATGCCTGCCATTCCTTTTCCTATGGGGATCTGAGACATTTTTGGCAATAGAAAATCCGGTATACCCACCTGTGCTTTCAGCTCCAGTAGGTTGCTTGCTTTGTCAAGCACATGGACGGTGCCGGTGACACATGAAAATGCTTCCAGTGTTTCTTCCAGCCAGGCCTGCCAGTCCGGATTGCTAGTCTTTTTGATCAAATGTGTATGCATTCTGGATTCCATATCAGATAATTGTACGCTCGCTCATAGCCTGCAATAATACGGATTTACTCCTTATCTTTTATGCGAAATTGCATAAATTCGTAAAAACAAACATCCGGCCTATGCAACTGTTTTTTGAAGCAAATATCAGTGGTGAATCTTTTGAATTGGAGAAAAAAGAATCGCATCACCTGATCAAGGTCCTGAGAAAAAATAAAGGTGATACCGTACTTTTCACCAACGGGAAAGGATCTTTTTTCACATGTATGATTGAGGACAACAATCCTAAAAAATGTCGGTTAAAAATCATCGGACAGGATTTTTTTCCCCTGGAGGAGTTTCACATCCATTTGGCCATAGCCCCTACCAAAAACCTGGATCGTATGGAGTGGATGATGGAAAAGATCACAGAAATAGGATTTAATGAAATCACCTTTTTGAAAACTACCCATATAGAACGAAATCAGGTAAACGTAGACCGCCTGACCAAAAAATTGGTTGCTGCCTGCAAGCAAAGCCAGAAAGCATGGCTGCCGGTATTGAATGAAATGGTAGATTTTGCAGATTTTATTTCTGACCAGTCGTTTGCTACCCATGAACGATTTATTGCTTATCTGGACAAGGAAAACAGCAAACACTTGTTTCAACTGGCCAGTCCCAACCAATCCTATCTGGTCCTTGTCGGACCCGAAGGAGATTTCAGCCCTGGAGAAATTACCCTGGCATTGGAAAAAGGCTTCCGGCCCTGTTCTCTGGGTAAACATCGATTGAGGACGGAAACAGCAGGATTGGCTGTGGTCCATTCCCTGAATTTGCTGCATGCATGAGCCTATAAGCGGATACTTATCAAAACCTTAGACCGAGCTATTTCGAAAATTCAGTGTCATAATAGGCTAGCGCTTTTTCCAGATCTGCAGGTACATCGATGGCTACGGCCTGGTGCAGGGTCTTTACCATTTTGATCTTGTGCCCGTTTTCGAGCAAGCGCAACTGTTCCAACATTTCGATTTTTTCAAGGGCTGACTTCTCCCACTGCGTAAAAGCCATTAGCAGCTCTTTTTTGTAGGCATAAATACCTATGTGCCTGAAATAGGAAGGAACACTCTCCTCATTTCGTTGAAAAGGTACCGCAGAACGGCTGAAATACAGGGAGAAACCGTTTGCGTCGACCACCACCTTGACAATGTTCGGATTTTGGATCAGATCCTGACCGCTGATGGGACTCATCAGGGATGCCACCTCAACATCCGGCTCATCAAATGCTGCAATCAGGTCCGACAGGGAAGTCCGGTCCTGAAAAGGCTCATCACCCTGAACATTTACGATGATATCTGCTTCAATCGATGCGGCGGCCTCAGCTATCCTGTCAGAACCACTTTCATGTTGCTGCTGACTAAAAAACACTTTCCCTCCCTCTTTTTTCACAGCCCTGGCAATGTCATCGTGATCGGTCACTACCATGACATCATCAAAAACCCCTGTAGCCAGCGTGCTCAAATAGGTTCTTGAAATCAAAGGCTTACCGCGAAGGTCGGCCAGCAGCTTGGCTGGGAATCTTGTCGCTCCAAACCTCGCAGGAATTAATGCAATGGTCTTCATTTATTCAAATTACTGTTTTAACTTTATACACGATCTGCTTCTGTCGGAAACCAGCATTCCGGAAGTCTGGATCCATAAAACCGTAAAACTAATCATTTTTACTCCAAAATCAGGTTTTGCGCCTGGGTATTGGAGGTAAAACAACCAGTCAACCAAACCAAATCGCATGAATAGTACCGATTTAAATAACTTCCGGCTTACTGCCCTGATTTTTATATTAACCAGCACACTCTCCTTCGGGCAGGAACAAAACGATTATGTCGCTCAGCATTACCAAAAGAAAGAATACTCCATACCCATGCGGGATGGCGTTAACCTTCACACCGTGGTATACAGCCCACTGGATGAGTCGCAGCCGTATCCCATTCTTATGCAGCGGACGCCCTATAGCGCAGGACCTTATGGTGAGGGTAACCTAAAGAATAGCCTGGGCCCCTCCCCTTTCCTGATGCGTGATGGCTATATATTTGTTTATCAGGATGTTCGTGGCAGGTGGATGTCAGAAGGCAGCTATGACAACATGCGTCCAACCCTAAATGAAAGAACGGCTGACCCGAATGCTATTGATGAAAGTACCGATACTTTTGATACCATCGAATGGTTACTCGCCAATGTAGCCAACCACAATGGGAAAGTGGGTCAGTGGGGCATCAGTTATCCCGGATTCTACAGCGCTGCCGCTTTGCCTTTTGCCCATCCCAATTTGAAGGCCGTGTCTCCGCAAGCTCCCATCGGAGATTTTTATTTTGATGATTTTCACCACAATGGAGCATATTTTCTGAGTTATTGGTTGGCCACCAGCGTTTTCGGGTACCAGAAGGACGAGCCGACTACAGAGGCCTGGTACGACATGGTAAATCCCGGAACCAACGACGGTTATCAGTTCTTTATGGATATGGGTTCGTTAAAAAATGCAGACAAATACTATGGAGAGGATAACTTTTTCTGGCAGCAATTAAAAGAAAACCCACATTACAACGAATTCTGGCAGAAAAGAAGCATCATCCCCCACCTGAAAGATGTAAGTCCGGCGGTATTGGTAGTCGGAGGATGGTTTGATGCAGAAGACCTTTACGGGCCATTGACCATATACAAGACCATAGAAAAAAACAATCCCGAAACCTACAATAGCCTCGTTATGGGCCCCTGGTCTCATGGAGATTGGTCCAGAGAGCAGGGAGCCCAGGTGGTTTCCAACATGTATTTTGGCGATTCCATTTCCACCTGGTACCAGCTAGAAATCGAAAGGGAATTTTTCGATCATTTTCTGAAAAAATCAGGGAACGGTGGCCCGGGCTTGCCCGAAGCGTACATGTTTGACACCGGCTTGAACAAATGGACAGCCTTCGATGAATGGCCCCCAAAAGAAAGTGAATGGACCAGCTTTTACCTGGGGGAAGAGGGAGCGCTTAGCAGCGATATGCCCTCGGGCAACAGGTTTTCGTCCTTTGTGTCGGATCCTGCCAAGCCTGTCCCCTATACGCAAGATATTAAAATCAATTTTACCCCAAGGAAATACATGGCAGACGACCAACGATTCGCGGCCAGGAGACCGGATGTGTTGACCTTTGAAACCGAAGTGCTGGAGGAAGATATTACACTGGCAGGCGAAATTATGGCCCAATTGCAGGTTGCCACCTCCCAGACAGATGCAGACTGGGTAGTCAAGCTCATCGATGTTTTACCGGGCGACTACCCCAATCACGAGTACGTGCTGGATGGGGTTGATATGGGAAATTATCATCTGATGGTAAGATCAGAAGTCATACGGGGTAGATACAGGGAAAGTTTTGAATGCCCAAGTCCTTTCGTTCCCGATCAAATCACGGCGGTTGATTTTCAGTTACAGGATGTTTATCATACCTTTAAGAAAGGACATAAAATTCAAATCCAGATTCAAAGTACCTGGTTTCCGCTGATCGACCGTAATCCTCAGAAATATGTGGAAAATATCTTTGAAGCTTCGGAGGAGTACTTCGTAAAGGCATTGCACAAAGTGTTCCACTCGGAAAATTTTCCTAGCAAAATAAATGTTATGGTACTACCCAATGAATAAAACAAATATAAAAAGCATATGAAAACCAAAGAAAAAGAAATCGTGACCCTAAAGCGCTCATTGCTTTTGGACACAGAAGACAAGCTAAACAAACAGGTGGAAATGGAGGGCAAGTCCTCTGCATACTACCTTTCCATGGCATCCTGGGCTGAAATGCAGGGTTTTACACATTCAGCGCAATTTCTGTACGATCATGCAGAAGAAGAACGCGGCCACATGCTGAAGTTGTTCCGCTACATTAATGAAGCTGGCGGGCATGCCATTCAGCCCGAAATCACCAATATACGGCAGCATTTCAACTCCCTGAGGGAAGTATTTGAGCTTATCCTCGAACATGAAATTGCGGTGACCAAATCTATTAATTCTATTGTAGACCATTGTTTCAATGTGAAAGACTTTGCTACATTTAGTTTTATGCAATGGTACGTGACCGAACAAAGAGAAGAGGAAACACTGGCCAGAAGGGCACTGGAGATATTTGATATCATCGGCGAAGAAGGTATCGGGCTCTGGACCATAGATCAGGAGCTGGGAAAACTTCATAGCAATACGGCCGATCAGTAATTGTTTTTTCCGTCTTACACTACTCCGGGAAGAATTTCCCGGAGTTTTTATGAATACAGGCATTTTCGCAGACTACCGTTTGGAAAATGGCTTAATTTTTGATCAATTTTTTTTTATCTTATCGATAAATCATTATATTTCCCCTGACGATAAACCCTGCACTCATGAAAAGTTTATTCCCTATTTGGATGATCTTATTTTCCCTGATAGCAGGCCTGGGATTTGCCCAGATTCCTGATACCATAGAAGTGGAGCCATTTCCGGAAAGTTCAAAAAAAACTACCTCGCAAAAGGATCTTGAAGGCTTGTGGGAACTGAGCTATATTTATGACAAGTTCAAACCGTTTGAGGAGTTATTCCCTGACAAAAAGCCTACCCTTTATTTTGATACAGTAAACAAGACTGCATTTGGTCACACCGGTTGTAATATTTTCAGTATCCTGACTTACCTGGAAGGAAATGGCATAGACGTACTAGGATTTACCGGGATGACGGAAAAATGGTGTGAAGGAGATGGAGAAGATATTTTTCTTACGGTCTTGAAATCTGCACATACCTTCGAAATTGACGACGAGGGCACGCTGTCGTTTTCCTGTGGCAACCTGGAAATCATGAAGTTGAAGAAGTTGGAAGATAACCAGGACAACCCATTTAATATACCGAAAATCATGGCCCTGGGATCTGTAGCTCCTCCTGCCCTGGATCCGGTACAATAAGTGCCGGCAAACCCGGTACCCCTAAACAGCATCATAAAATCGCCGGCCCAGGCAAAATCAATTCCCATTGTCCAAAGCCTTGGCCTTCAAAACCAGAGCGGTCCTGAATTCGTACAAGCCTGCCTCCAACCCTACCGGATAAATGTGCGGATTGATCAGACGCTTATGGGTCTTGTCAAAGACTGCCAGTCTTTCCTGCGTTCTTTGCCGGATTTGGTGAATAGTTGGGCGTTGGTATACTTTTTCTCCTTTGGAAAATATGGGTTTCAGTAAAGTTTCGGCGGATGCATGTTCCACCGAAATCTTCTTCCTTCTGGTCGGGTCATTTGGGTCAATGATGGTCACCTTGTCGCCATGATCCACTCCTTCCAGATAGATCATATCGGCCATGGCCTTCCCGTTGGCCGTATATCTCACTACATTGTGATATCCGGGGATGTTTATTTTTACTGATTGCTGCGAAAGCTTAATTTTGGGTATCCACTCTCCTTCCTGGTTTTTCAATGCGGAAAGTTTGTAAACGGCCCCCAGGGCAGGTTGGTCGTATGCGGTCACCAGTTTGGTACCCACTCCCCAAATATCGATTGATGCCTCCTGCATTTTCAGGGAAGTAATGATGTGTTCGTCCAGGTCGTTACTGGCCACAATTTTCACCTCGGGAAACCCGGCGCGGTTAAGCATTTCCCGGGCCATGTTGCTGAAATAGGCCAGATCACCTGAATCGATGCGGATCCCCTGCAACTGCCTGCCCCTCTCCCTTAATTTCCTTGCGATGACGATGGCATTTTTTACGCCCTGGCTAATGTCATAGGTGTCCACCAAGAGTATGGTATTGTCGGGAAAGGTAGCCGCATAGGCATCGAATGCTGCCATTTCATTGTCAAAAGACATGATCCAGCTGTGGGCATGTGTACCAGATACGGGGATGTCAAAAAGCTTTCCGGCCATCACATTGGATGTAGAGGAGCAACCTCCGATGTAAGAAGCCCTGCTCGCAGCAAGTGCACCATCAATACCCTGAGCTCTCCGCAAACCAAACTCCATCACCGGGTCTCCATTGGCCGCCAGAACGATCCTCGCTGCCTTGGTAGCAATGAGTGTCTGAAAATTAATAATATTTAATAAAGGCGTCTCCAGAAGCTGACACTGTATCAGCGGACCTTTTACCCTTACCAATGGCATATTGGGGAACACCACCTCTCCTTCTTCCACAGCATCCAGATCACAGCTAAAAGTCAGGTTTTTTAAATACGTAATGAATTCAGGATCAAATGTCGGCTTTCCATTGGCATCCTTCATTTCTGCCAGGTAAGCCAGGTCATGGTCTGTAAATTTGATATTGCGACAATAGTCTATCACATAATCCAGCCCGGCAGCAATCGTAAATCCGCTTTGAAAGGGGTTTTTTCTAAAAAAAAGATTGAAAACTGCTTCTTCTTCCGCTTTGCCGGACTTCCAGTAGGCATAGGCCATGGTAAATTGGTAAAAATCAGTCAGCAGGGTTAGCGAAGTTTGGTAAAGATCCTTGGTGATTTTCATAAAAATAGTGTTGAGAAACCCAAATTTACAGGTTTCAGCGGCTTAATCCACCATTTGAACCCTAATTTATCCGGTTTTTCCTCGAATTAAACAAATTCATGATCACCCCGGAAAGTACAAGCAACATTCCACCGTAGGTCCATACATTATAGGTTTCGCCAAAAAGCACAAAACCAAATCCAAGGGCGTAAATGATCCCGATGTAGTTCAGGCTGGCCACTTTGGCCAGATTGGCATTTTGGTAGGCCATGGTCATGAAGTATTGGGCAAATTGGGTCAATATCCCTATCAGCAACAGCAGCAGCCAATCCCATCCTTCCGGACTGACCCAAAAATAATAACTCAGCAGCCCGGCAATGGGTATTGTCACCAGGGGAAAGTAAAATACAATCACCAGCGGGTGTTCGGTATTTTTCAATTTACGTATCACATTATAGGCCAATCCTGAGAAAAGGGCAGATGTGATACCGATACTTAAGTATAGGGGGTCTATCCGCGAATCAAAACCCTCAATCATCAGCACCCCGGAAAACGCTATCGCAAAATAAAAAAATTGAATCGGCCGGACCTTTTCGCGTACAATAAAGATACCCAGTATACTGGTAAATATCGGACCCAGGTACTGAATCGTAACAGCACTTGCCAGTGGAATCTTCTGAAGGGTATAGAAAAATGTAATCAAACCTACAGAACCCACTGCTCCTCTTGTGATCAATAATTTCTTGTTATTGCCCAATACAGGTACTTTTTGCTTTTTGAGGATCAAAAAGCTGAAAATAAAACTGAATACAGATCGAAAAAGAATGATCTCAATGGCTGGAATATGAGGCAGATATTTGACCGTCACATTCATTAAAGCGAAGAAAAAACTTGCCAGCAACATGTGCCGCACACTTGCATTGCTCAAAACAGTTTAGATTTTCATGAAAACAAAATTCTTATAGTAAAGCCCGTGTGGTAATAAATGGTTCCTTACTGACAAAAAACAGCCTTCGGGAAAACTTAATTCGGCAAGTATTGTTATCCAATTAAAAAAATGGGATTAAAGAAAGGACAAAAAGCACCTGATTTTACTTTGCCATCCACTTCAGGCAGTGATTTTAAACTTTCCAGGGATCTTTTTGGCAAAGCCTGCGTGATCTATTTTTATCCGAAAGATTTTACCGGAGGATGTACCGCTCAAGCCTGCGAATTCAGAGATCAGTTTGCTGATTTTAAAGACCTGGATTTGCCGGTGATCGGCATCAGCCGAGACGATATTGCCACCCATCAGCGGTTTAAAAAGGCCCACAACCTGCCCTTCGAACTACTATCAGACCAATCGGGCGAAGTATGCAAAAAATATGATGCGTTGGTGCCTTTAATTGGTATACCCAAAAGAATTACTTATCTGCTGGATAAGGGACATGTGATCAAGGATGTATTTCAAGACATGTTCGATGCCAGAGCCCATATCCAAAAAATGTTAGACAATTATTAAATGAAAAAGGGGCCTTTCCGGCCCCTTTTTCATTTTTACACTGACGGAAGCTTCCATCCATTGTGGTAATCGGCCTGAATCATCTTATTGGCTTTTCCACTGGTAAATTTACCCTTGTTTGAATCCCAATAAATTTTCTCCCCCAGTTTATAGGCCACATTGCCCATGTGGGCATTTATCGCTGCTATGGATCCGGTTTGGATACCACAGTTCAGCATTCCGGGATCATTGCTCTTGATGGCTTCTACAAAATTTTTGCAATGTATCCGCTGAGCATTACCTTCCGGTCTGACCAGCTCCATGGCCTCGATTTTCTCCTTTCGTTCTCCATCGACATTTTCAGTCTCAGCAATTACCTTCCAGCCCCCACGGTTTACCACCAACGTGCCATTATTTCCAATAAAAGCAATACCTTCGGTAGTACCATAATTGCCGCCATCTATACCGGTAGCATGCTCCCAAAGCATATTGAAACCATCGTATTCGTACACGGTTTGAAGCGTATCTGGAGTTTCGGATGCATCGTCCGGATAGGCGAGTTTGCCACCCGAAGCCATCACTGACTTTGGTGCACTTACCCCCATGGCATAGAGCGCAATGTCTATTTCGTGCACCCCCCAGTCTGTCATCAGCCCACCGGCATAGTCCCAAAACCAACGGAAATTAAAATGAAACCTATTGGCATTGAATGGTCTGTCGGGAGCGGGTCCCAGCCACATTTTGTAATCCACTCCTGCAGGCGGCTGACTATCCGGAACCACAGGGACAGGTTTCATCCAGCCCTGATAGGCCCAGGTCTTGACCAGCCTGATATTTCCAAGTTTACCCGACCTGACCATATCTATAGCCTGCTCGTATTGGGAGCCACTCCTCTGCCACTGTCCTACCTGCACGAGTTTTCCGTACCGATCGGCCGCTTTAACCATGAGGTTGCACTCCTCAATACTATTGGCCAGTGGCTTTTCTGTGTAAGCGTGCTTTCCTGCGGCAAGGCTATCTACCAGATTCAAACAATGCCAGTGGTCTGGTGTTCCGATGATGACGGCATCGATATCCGGGTCCTCCAGCATTTGCCGGTAATCCCTGTATTGCCTTGGTTTCTTACCCCTAAGTTTCTCTACATCCGCCGTCCGCTGGTCAAGTACAGATTGATCTACGTCTGCCAGGGCTACGCAGTTCACCTCAGGCAACAACAAATGACTGTTCATATTGGACCAGCCCATGCCCTTGCAGCCAATCAATCCAAAATTTAGCTGATCAGAGGCAGGCACTTTGGTATTCATGGCCTGCAGGTGGCCAGCAGTGACCAGATTGGGCAAAGCTGCAGCTCCCAATGATGCCCAGGCGGACTTTTGTATGAATTTTCTTCTTGACTTCATGATATGATATCTTTTTTGAGGATTCAGTCCAGTCTTCTGACCCATATATTCCTAAAACTTACCGGATTGCTGTGGTCCTGAATATGAAACGGAAGCTGCTCCGGATGGGCCACATAATTGGGAATGCCGATATATTCGGTGGGACCTTTTAATTCGACATTATTCTGGACTAATATACCGTTGTGAAAAACAGTGATTCTTGCCGGAGAGATCAACATGCCGTTGCTGTTAAATCTGGGTGCGGTAAAAACAGCATCATAGGTATTCCATTCTCCGGGAGGCCTCATCGCATTCACCAGGGGAGGATGTTGCTTGTAAATACTTGCTGCCTGACCATTGGAGTAGGTTTTATTGTCGTAGGAGTCCAGAATCTGCAATTCATACTTTCCCATAAAGAAAAAACCCGAATTGCCCCTACCCTGTCCATTTCCGGAAACTTCGCTTGGAGCACGCCATTCCAGATGTACCTGCACGTCGCCAAAAGCTTCTTTTGTTTTTATTCCACCGGTTTTGGGTGCTACTGTTAGTATGCCGTCTTCAACTTTCCACTTGGGAAAACTCCCATCGCGCTCACTCACCCAGGCATTCAGGTCATTCCCACCGAAGAGAACTATGGCATCTGCAGGAGGAAGGTGGTTTTCCTGTCCGGGAGTCACGGGCTTTACTTCGGGCTCGTAGAATTCTGTAGCCTGAGGAGGTAATTTCGTTTCGTTTTGTTGCGCCAACACGGCTCCGGAAAAAAATATCCCTGCAAGAAGGGACAAACAATAACATTGGAATTTCATAGGTATTTTAAGTTTATGGTTTTGAAGTAGTCAAAATAAATGAATTGTCACAAATAAACCCACATCCTCCGGGATAAATTTCGGGCCTCCAAAAAAATAATGATAGCCGGTTCATTTTCAAACCGGCCTCATGCGGCAAAGGGGTTCTGTGAAAGGGCCAGTTTCAAAGCAGGAAAGATATGCTTACTTTTGCTTCAGGAGCCGGGTAAAATCAATCCAGCAGAAAAAATCTCCAATTTATATGAATAACCGACAGCTCTTCCTATCCCATCTGGCGCAAACCACCGATTTTCCACTGATGATCGAAATCGAGCGGGCTTCCGGGGTATACCTGTATGGCCCGGAGGGCAAAACCTACATCGACCTGATTTCGGGCATTGGAGTTAGCAATGTGGGCCATCGGCATCCACAGGTGATGGCAGCCATTCAGAAACAACTCGATAAATACCTCCATTTGATGGTTTATGGAGAATATGTGCAGCAGGCCCAAACATCATTGGCAGAAGCGCTGGTCAATACCCTTCCTTCACCATTGGACAACGTGTATCTGGTCAATAGTGGCAGCGAGGCAGTGGAAGGCGCACTAAAGCTGGCGAAAAGGTATACCAACAGAAGGGAAATAATTTCCTGTATAGATGCTTACCATGGTTCCTCACATGGAGCGCTTTCCGTAGGTGGCAACGAGATATTCAAGCGGGCATACCGACCGCTTTTGCCGGGCATTGGCCATATCCGGTACGGTGAAATGGATCAACTGGAGAAAATCAACACAGAGACCGCTGCGGTGATTATCGAAACGGTACAGGGGGAAGCCGGTATCAGGGTGGGCAGCAAGGCCTATTTCCAGGCTTTAAGACAAAGGTGTACCGAGACAGGCACGCTGCTGATTCTGGACGAAATACAGGCGGGATTTGGACGGACTGGTAGTTTCTGGGCCTTTGAAGCTTATGACATTCAACCCGACATTCTGGTCTGTGCCAAAGGCATGGGAGGAGGCATGCCTATCGGTGCTTTTGTATCCTCCCGGGAGATCATGACTGCCTTCAAAAACAATCCCTTGTTGGGACATATTACCACTTTTGGCGGACATCCGGTGAGCGCAGCCGCATCTCTGGCCACTATACAGGTCATCCATAAGGAGAACCTCACCGCTCAGGTAGCCCAAAAGGCGCAGTTATTTAAAGAGCTCCTGGTACATCCAAAAATCAAGGGAATTCGCTACAAAGGTTTAATGATGGCGTTGGAATTCGAATCCTTTGAGGTACTCAAACCCATTATCGACCGATGCATAGCCAAGGGCGTGATCACCGATTGGTTCTTGTTCTGCGATGATTCCATGCGCATCGCCCCCCCTCTTACCATTAGCATGGAAGAAATCCGCATGGCCTGTACCCTTATCCTGGAATCTATCGACGAAGTCGGGAAACCATTGTGATATTAATCTGGTTGAATGGTTGATGAATGAAATATTTGGAGCCGAGGCGACTAACTTCGTCCTTAAAAACAGGTGTCAATGGTTTTTTAACCGCTTTCACTCTGATGATTTTCCGGTTATTGGTTTCGGCTGAAAGCGAGACAAAATCAGACAGTTTGAATACGGTAACTGTACGGTGAAATTGAAATCTGCATTGGATGAAGTTATTTTGAAGTAATCGCGGTGGACGACGTTATTCCCATTGAGTAAATCAGATTTAATCGATGAATATTTCCCGCCGTCCCGGCCAGAAAATTGGACACAAATCGAAAGGTAAACAAATGGCAGAAAAACAAAAATTATCAAAAAGCGAAGCCGAATGGAAAGAAAAGCTGGGGCCTGATGCCTACCAGGTTCTGAGACAAAAAGGTACAGAGCGGGCATTTACCGGCGAATACTACCTCAACAAGGCTACAGGGATCTATGAATGTAAGGGATGTGGCAACGAAATCTTTCACAGCCGGGATAAGTACGACAGCGGATGTGGCTGGCCGAGCTTCACCCATCCGGTTTCAGCCGATGCGATCAGCGTGTCTATGGACTATTCTCATGGCATGATCCGGGAGGAAATTTGCTGCGCGGTATGTGGCGGCCATCTGGGGCACCGGTTTCCGGATGGTCCGGAAGACAAAGGAGGAATTAGGTATTGCATCAACTCAATATCGATGGATTTCAGGAAAAAAGGGGACGAGTAGTACTTTATCCCTGAAATCAGGCAGCTCAATTTACATTTTTGTTTAGTTTTGCATCATTATTGATACGGACACCGCATCTGATCATCAAATTGAAAACAGCACCATGAAAACTAAATTCAACTACTTTTTCTTCGCAGCCTTATTGACATTCAACATCAATCTGATTGCGCAGGTTGAGCCGGAAGCTAGTTCTTCGCTGGATAGCGGCACTATAGAAGAACAATTTGAATACCTGAAAAGCGTTTCTTCCAATTATCAGGAGTATAAAGTAATAAGGAGAAGCCAGCTGGATAAGATTCAATCCAATATCCTTGATTCTATCGGAGCTTACCAGTCGAATATTCAGGAACTACGGCAAACCCTGGATGAAAACAACAATGAGATCCAGTCCCTAAATGAAAAATTAAGTGCTACAGCAGCCGATTACGAACAGGCAGTTGCAGAGAGAGATAGTTTTACCCTTTTTGGGATGTTACTGCACAAAAATTATTACAATAACCTGGTTTGGGGCATCATTATACTCTTACTCCTCGTGCTGCTGGTATCTTTTTTCCGGTTTAAAAGAAGCCACAAGATAACTGCAGAAACACAACAAACGCTGGAGGATCTGCGGGAAGAATTTGAACAACACAGAAGAAATACACTGGAACGAGAAAGAAAACTCAACAGGCAGTTGGTAGATGCCCTGAACAATAAAGATTCATGAGGTCGATTGCGGTAGACATGGATGGTGTATTAGCAGATGTATACCATCAATTTATAGACATGCACCTTCAGGAGACCGGCAAAAAGTTGCAGTTAAAGGCATTGAAGGGGCTGAGTGAGCGAGCGGCCTTCCCTTTTCTGGAAAAGCATGTAAACTCAAAAGGATTTTTTATAAATGCTCCGATGGTACCTGACTCCAGGCGGGTTCTGGAACTTTTACACAACCAGTACCGGGTATTTATCGTCTCGGCAGCCACAGAGTTTCCGCTGAGTCTTTCCGAAAAACAGGCATGGCTGAACAGGCATTTTCCGTTTATCAGTTGGCGGCAAATGGTCTTCTGTGGTTCTAAGGAAATCATACATACCGATATCATGATTGACGACCATTTTAAAAATCTGGATCATTTTCGCGGAGAGGGATATCTTTTTACCCAGCCGCACAATGAATTGTCACCTGCGGGAAAACACAAAAGGGTAGACTCCTGGAGAGCATTGGAAAAGCTGCTGCTGTAAGGTACTACATGGCTAAACTATTGAAACTGAATCAGTTTTTAATGCGCATCAAGGTGTGGGTGCCGGTATTTCTACTATTGGGCTGTGCTTCAGCTGAGGAGGATCTAAAAGTGAGCTATATGCATAACCCTGCATTGAAAACCATCCACCCCGCTGAGAGCTGGAAAGGCAATCCTGTGGACCAGGATGGTAGGTTTCTCAATTTATACCATAAGTTTGATTCCAGCTTTGGTGATCTGTGGAAATGGAAAACCTCAGCAAACCCACAAAAAGAGGAAAAGGAATCGGAAACGAGGAAACTTGAGGTCAATGAACAGGCCAACATCCCGGAAGATGATGAGGATTATCTCATCTGGCTGGGCCATGCCAGCTTTCTGATACGGATCAATGGAAAGGTCATGATCACTGACCCGATTTTATTTGATAATTTCTTTCTTAAGAGAGAGAGTCCGCTGCCCTTCCCTGCCGAAGATCTCCCTGCGATAGACTACCTGCTGATCTCACATAACCACCGGGACCACTGCGACAAAAAGAGCATCCAATTTTTGTCAGAAAAAAATCCAGGCATGGAAATTTTAACCGGGCTGAAGCTGGGTAAAGTCATCCGGGATTGGACCCGGGGCCAGGAAATCCAGGAAGCAGGCTGGTACCAACAATACCAAACAGCTGATCTGACCATTACCTACCTTCCCAGCCGGCACTGGTCGCGCCGCTGGCTTTGGGATTTAAATGAAAATTTATGGGGAGGTTTCCACATCGCTCATAATGGAAAAACTGTTTATTTTATGGGTGATAGTGGTTTTGGGAAGCATTTTGAAGATATCAGGCAGATCATGGGAAATCCTGAGTATTGCCTGATGGGCGTAGGAGCCTATAAACCGGAGTGGTTCATGTCACAGGCACACATCAGCCCCCAAGATGCGATCGAGGCCTTCAATATACTTGGAGGAAGATACTTTATCCCCATGCATTACGGCACTTTTGATCTTTCAGACGAACCGAGAATGGAGCCCTGGGATATATTAAACAGCAATCAAAAGGAAATCAATGGTAACCTTATTGCTCCAGTGCTGGGCAATAATTTGTTTCAATGAGATTCTCCCTGTATTTGGAGAGAGGGCTGAAAAAGCAGAACGTAACAATTGTGCGCAAAGAAGCGGAGATGACATCGCTGTCCTCCACCACTAAGCTATTCACAATTTTTATGGGATTATAGGAATGGCCACCATTGGCCGATGTGTTATTTGGCCAGCTTCACATCAATGGCACTCAAGCCCTTCGGTGTCTTTTCTGTTTCGAAAGTAACCTGGTCATTTTCTCTCACATCGTCCACCAGGCCCTTGACATGGACAAATACACTATCCTGAGATTCCAAATCCTTGATAAATCCATAACCTTTGGATTCGTTAAAAAAGGTAACTTTTCCCTTTCTTCTCAGGTCTTCCGGATCTACCGGCGCTTGTTTGGATACACTTACCTCAATATCCTCCAACTCAATTTTCTTTTTCTTCTGCGTTGGATCGGGTGGTGTAGAGGTAATGTTTCCGTCCTCATCCACGTAGGCAATCATGTCATCAAGATCACCTCCCTTGTTGGACGAAGATTTTCTGGCTTCCTTCTTTTCTTCCTTCTCTTTCTTCTTCCTTAATCTTTTCTTTTCTTTTTCTTTTTTATTAAAAGTTTCTTTCGATTTTGCCATAAATTAGATTTTGATGAAACGTAATTTTTGTTTAATGATAACAGCTTGTATCCGCAAAAGGTTGCCCACATGATTGAAACTTCAATCCTTTTGAAAATTTAAAGAATTGAAGAAAAAAATAAAAAGCAATTCGTATCACAGTTCCGGATAATATGGCTTTATTCATTAAGCAGGTACAAATTTGACTAAAATAATGGATTATTCCTATCTGAATTCCTGATTAAATTTTGCGAATTAGGGTTTTTATGTGTCTGGCTATGTCTTCAGATTGGCCCACAGCTGGCAGCATGTACCCCAGCAGCCACATTTCCGAAAAACGCCCATCCTCAGCCGTTACCTTTTTCCGGCCAGGCAGTTTCAACGCCCTGTTCGTGAAGAAAGCTTTGAAATTCTGCCAGTAATGAGCGGTCGGACCTCACCCTTGCCGGGGCTACCTGCCGGTCAAGAATAAAGGGCACCAGCATGCCTACCGCTTCACCTATACTCCACTCTACAGGATGCAGGCGGTAGCAGCCATTCGTAATGTGGGTAGTACCGATGTTTTTATTGGCCGGAAACAGATTTTCTGTCTTCTGGGGGATCAAAGCACCAAGCGGTATCTGGAAGGGCAATGAACCAAAATCAATGTAATTGTCTCCTCCGCTGCTGGGGTGCAGGTCTATGTGGTAATAGCCTATCCCCACACTGTCGAAAAAATGGGCCGATTCCAGCTCAGCTCCCGATAGTCCCGAAACCTGCGCCCTTTGTTCCGCCCCTACATGTTCTTCCAGCACGGTAAAGAGCGGCTTGATCCTTCTTGATTCTCTCACGTAGGGATACTTTGCCAGGCCGTCCGCCGTACCCATGAGGTCATTCCTCAACCTCAGTCCAGGCCAGCCTTTACCGCCATCAGGTCTGGGAGCCTCGGTTTGCAACCAATACAGTAGAGAAAGACTTTGCTGCTTTCCGCCCTGCACATGCCTGTCAAATTCGGAAGCGCTGACATCCACGATGTTTCCGGAAACATAGTCGTTCTGTGGCCAGTTGACGATAGTGGCGTCTCCCTGATAAAATTCTTTCTGAAAATTATTCTGATCTAAAATCCTTCTGTACAACATCAGGTTCAGGCTGTCGCCGGTTTTGAGGCCTTCGGGATGGAATCCCAACTCTTTGGGTTCCAAATTTCGTGGATTGCTATAGTTGAGCTCCAGCATTTTGCCTGCCCAGGGAGGATTCATTTGTGGTCGGAAATTCCTCCAGTAATCGTATTCCTCTGGTTTGGGAATGGTCCAATCCTCACCTTTCACATAATCCATAGCAAAACACACCGTAAAAGCCTGATTGTTATCCGGCCGATGCTCGGTACCTGCATGCAATTCACCGGTAGCCGATTTGGCTTCACTTCCTGTGACGTAGGCTGTTCCCGTCATCGGCAGCAGTTCACCGAGCTCGGTAGCATCTACAAAGTAATCTGCTTTTAACAGCAACTCGGTTCCGGACTTCAAATCCTTCGCGGCGAGTTCACTGACCCGGGCTCCATTGACGGTCGCAGCAGTTATTTTGTGTTCCTTCAAGATAAGTACTTTCCGGGCACTCTCGTAGGGTGCAAACATTTCTTCCAAAACCCTGTGGGCCACCTTGGGTTCATGGCAAAGCCTGGACACGGATCCATTACCAGGATTCAGGCGCTCATTGGCTGCAGCCTGCTCGGTCAGCGGATAGTGCCGGCGGTAGTAAGCCCGTACTTTTTCCCGAAATTCCCGGTACAGGGCCGGGGCTCCGTGGGTTTCTATCCATTGGTGCTCATCGGGAGGAACTCCCTGCTGAGAGAGCTGCCCTCCTATCCAATCCGTTTCTTCTGTCACAATTACAGAAAGACCATTTCTCAAGGCAGCAAAGGCTGCCGCGCAGCCACCCAATCCACCTCCTGCGATCACCAGATCAGCATGTATCATTTTCCCGCTTTCATGCTGCCAAACCTTTCTCTGAGACTCCCTTGCATGTAGCGGTAAGCCGGTCAGGGAGGTAGAAACGACCGTTCCACCCCCTATCGCCAGCTTTCCAATAAAACTTCTTCTTTTCATTTTTTGACACGTTGATAATTAAACCACAATATTATTCTATAATTTCTCCAGGGTCTTCCACACCTGAAACAATCCCCTCGGCACATGGAAGCATCCTTTCCACTTGCCTCCCTTCAGGGGCAGTTGTACCTTTCCATACCGATCCAGATATCCGTACCATTCCGCATAATCCGGATCCCTGAAATGCGACCAGGTATACTCATGCACTTTTTCAAACCAATTCAGGGATTGAAGGTTACCGCTCATTTCATAGGCCTTGGCCAGAAAAACCAGGGTCTCCAGATGCACCCACCACAGTTTTTGATTCCATTCCAGTTTATCGGGCGGGTATCCTTTACTGTCCAGAAAATAATAAATCCCACCGTAAGGAGGATCCCAGCCATATTCCAAAGTTCGCAGGCCCCGCTCAATGGCTTTGTCTCTCAACGCTGTGTCGCCATACCGCCTGGCAAGATCCAGCATAAACCACATGGCTTCTATGGCATGACCAGGACTGGTAAGTCTTCCGTCAAATGAATCCGAAAAGCTACCGTCTTCCAGTACGTTTTCCAGGATCAGACCGGATTCCGGTTGGTAAAAAACCTCCATGACCTCCTCGATTATGTTCCGGGACGTTTCATTTACCCTTTCTTCGCCCAACAAATGCTCCAATTCCAGGGTCAGATTACTCAAAATCATCGGCAATGCAAAACTCTTCAGGTTTCTGGTGCCCGGATAAGTTTTGTTGTACCGGCCTTTCGGATTTGCACTGCGCTGCAGAATATTGTCAAAAGTAGCCAGGGCCAGATCAGCATATTCCTGTACCGGATCAACCCTGTAACAGGCAGCAAAGGCCATGGCCGCAAAACAGTCCGAAAAGATATTGTAGGGCTGTATGAGTGGATTTCCTTTCTGGTCCAGTGAGAAGTAAAAATTTCCTTCTTTGTCCTTTGCCTTTTCCTTCAGGAACGAAAGCCCATGGCGGGCCATTTCCAGCCATTCTGCTCTCGCTTCCACTTTGTCGAATAACGTGGCAAACATCCAGACCTCTCTTGCCTGCAACCAGACAAATTTGTCGGTATCATATACCTGGCCTTTTCGATCCAGACAGGTAAAATAGCCTCCATATGAACTGTCCTTACTGTGTTGTAGCCAAAAAGGTATGACGCTTTCCAGCAGTTCTTGTTTGTATGTGTTCAGATATCTCTTCATCTCTCAGAATATTATTTCCTTTCTTCTCCCAGCCAGTAGGCTTCTATTTCTTCCAGACTTCGACCCGCAGTTTCGGGAATTTTTCTCCAGATGATATACATGTAGGGTATACACATGCAGGCGAAAAAAAGAAAGGTTCCCGATGGACCCAGATTTTCCAGAAACCAGGGTGTGAGCTGTCCTATCAGATATGTTCCCAGCCAAAGCGAGAATCCGGCAATAGACATGGCCAATCCCCGGATTTTATTGGGGTACATTTCGGAAAGCAGGACAAATATTACTGCAGAAATAGAAATTGCAGTGCAGAAAATATAAAACAGAAATAGGATAAGCAGTACAAAGGAGGTCCATCCCAAAGCCTCCCCATAAGAAAAATAAATACTGATGGACAGCAGACTGACGATCATTCCCGAAACGCCAAAATATACCAATTGCTTTCTGCCCACCTTATCAATAATCAGCAGGGCCAGGACCGTGGTCAACACATTCACCAGCCCCACCATCACCTGATAATAAAGTGCATCCCCACCAGAAAGACCGCTTTGCTCAAAAATACCAGGTCCGTAATATAGCACCGCATTCACGCCCATAAACTGGCCCAATAGGGCAATAGCCATTCCATAGAGTACGGGTTTCAATATTTTTGGATTTTTCAGCAGTATCCACGGTGTAGTAGCTGTCCTGGCGGCATTTTCCTGAACTTCAGCAATCTTACTGCGGGCAAGCTCGCCACTACCATACAATAGTTGAAAAACACTCTGGGCGGCATCATGTCTCTGGCAGATAACCAGCCACCTGGGACTCTCAGGAATGCCAAACAAAACGACAAGAAACAGGACTGAGGGCAATAGCTCCATCCCTAACATACCTCGCCATACTTCCTGTTGAAATACGAGATGCAGCAAGGTATGCTCATTAAAATCCGCTGTAGCGGACCATTTCAACAACTGGTAATTGACCAGATAAGCACCCAGGAAACCTACCGTAATGGCCAACTGATACAGTGCCACCAAACTTCCCCGGTACCTGGAAGGTGCTACTTCGGAAATATACATGGGAGATACAATAGAGACCATCCCTATGCCTGCGCCCCCGATGATCCTGTACACCACCAATGCTTCGAAACTCGCGGTAATGGCGCAGCCCAGGGCCGATACCGCAAACAAAAGCGCTGACAAAAGCATCACTTTTTTCCTTCCTATCTGGTCGGAAAGCTTTCCTGCCACTGCTACGCCTATTATGGACCCTACAAGTGCGCAGCCTACATACCAGCCCTGCTCAAGTGCGTTCAAATCAAATTGTGCGCCCACCTGGCCGATCGTTCCGGAGATCACGGCCGTATCGTAACCAAAAAGAAATCCGCCCACCGCCGCGGTGAGGGAAAGGAACAGGATATAAAGTATTGATTTATTCATCACCTAAGAATTTTAACAAGCAATTTCATTCCTTTCCAAAAAAATCAGGAACAGACCATGGTTTTTGTGGGGCATAAATAAGGTTTCCTTTTTCGATGGTAAGGGGTGAGGGAAAATTGTTGTGATACAACTGACCCGTACCCAAACCCTGCGGCAGCTCCGGCCTCAGGGAGGAGGCCAACTGGGCTATGGCATTGAGACCAATATTGCTCTCCAGGGCAGATGTCAGCCACCAGGAGATTCCGATGTCCCCGGCAATTTCAATCCATTCCCTGCAAGCAGTTATGCCACCCAGTAAAGAGGGCTTGAGGATCAGATAGGAAGGTTTGATCTTGCGGAGCAGGCTTTCTTTTTCCTCTTTACTCCTTATACCGATCAATTCTTCGTCCAGGGCAACAGGAACCGGAGATTGCCTGCACAGCTTAGCCATTGCGGCAATATTTCCAACCGGAATTGGCTGTTCGATACTGTGAATGCTGAACTCACTCAGCCTTCTTAATTTCCCGAGAGCTTCCTCCGGTCCGAAGGCCCCATTTGCATCTACCCGAATGGATACCTGATCTTCCGAATAACGCTCCCGCAAAGTTTTCAGAATGCCACACTCCAGATCAAAATCCAATGCGCCTATCTTCATTTTGATACAATCGAATCCAGCGTTCAGCTTTTCGTCGATTTGTTGCTGCATGAATTGCCTGTCACCCATCCAGATCAGACCATTTATCGGAATGGGTTTCTTACTGTCATAAAATGCGTTGGGGAGCAATCTTTTTTTGCCTCCGTGATGCAAATCCAGTATAGCTGTTTCCAGTCCAAACTGCAGGCTTGGAAAGGCTATCAATTCAGCAACTGATCCAATCTGCTGCAGCAACGCATCGGTATCCCGGGGAAATGTCAGCGCTTCTACCTTTTTAATGATTTTGCGGGCTTCCTGAAGGAAGTCTCCTCGATCATCCGGGCTGAGGCCTTTAAGTGGTCCGGCTTCACCCAAACCAATTGCATCAGGAAAAGCATCTGAAAATACAGTCAAAATATAGGTGGATTTTTCTTTTAATATCCCTCTACTGGTCCCGGCATCAAATTTAAAATCTAAGGTATAAGGATTGATACGTATGTTAACACTAAAATTATTTTCCATTTTTCTGCTTTGTACTGAGCCATCCGTTTACCGGGTATGCAAAAACTTTTGATATCGCTTATGCAGAAATGATGGGCTGAACGCGGCGGCCTAGCCTAATCCCCTGAGCTTTCAGCATTTCTGGCCTGGTGCCCGCTTATCACCCCTGCTTTCGGACGGCATGTTTCCAAAGATGGCTATTTTCCCTGACTTTTGCAGTAAGGTAAACCGAAATTATACCATTAGGTCAATGGGTTTAGGAGCCGAATACAACAGGTCTTCTCTTGAAACCGGATAGTGAAAAAAATGCTATCTGGAAACATAATGATGGCAGGGACTGAAAAAATTGACTGAAAATATAAAGCCCGGATTCCGGATACAAATAAATAGCCTGTACCCTAACCGGCTAATACAATTAAGCGGCAAAAGAAAATCAGGCGTAAATTTTCAATTGGAGGGAAAGGGCTATATTTGTGCGGAAATTTAGCACAAACCAATAGACGACGGATGCCACTGGACCACTCCCCTAAATTACAGGACTACTTCTATGATTTGCCTGAAGAATTCATTGCTAAATTCCCCCTCGAAAAAAGGGATGCTTCCAGGCTATTGCATTTTGAAGAAAATAGTCTCAGTCATCATCAGTTCTCGGCACTCCCTTCACTATTGCCGCCAAACAGTCACTTGTTTTTTAACGATACCAAGGTCATACCTGCAAGAATTTTTTTTAAAAAAGCGACTGGTGCGCTAATTGAACTGTTTCTCCTCGATCCAGTCCGTCCCTCCATCCAGATCCAGCAATGTATGGAGAGTACCGGACCGGTGTTGTGGCATTGCTTGATCGGTAACCTCAAAAAGTGGAAGCAGGATGAAGTATTGATCACGGAAATAAGCGTTGGCAACCAGGATTACCGCCTGGAAGCCATACTGGCTGACAGGGATAAAAAATACGTTCAACTCAGTTGGTCCCCCGGGGGATTGCCCTTTGCCAGCCTGGTGGAAGCTTGCGGCGAGGTACCACTTCCTCCCTACCTGAAGCGCAGGGCCTTGCCCTCTGATAAAACCAGGTACCAGACCATCTATTCTAGAATGGATGGAGCCGTAGCCGCGCCCACCGCCGGACTGCACTTTACCGACAAGACCATCGGCGAAATCCGGGAGAAAGGGATATTGATAAATTATCTGACGCTACATGTAGGGGCAGGAACCTTTCAGCCCGTCAAGCACGGGAATGTACTGGATCATCCCATGCATCGGGAACAAATGATTTTCACGAGAGAAAATATTGAAAATTTGCTTTCAGCAAGCGGAAATATAGTAGCTGTAGGTACAACGTCTATGCGGTCGCTGGAAAGCCTCTATTGGTTTGGGGTGAAACTATTAAAAAACGAGAGCGCCGAATTCTTCATAGACAAGTTATACCCCTACCAGCAACAAACACATTTGCCGGACAGGCATCAGAGTGTTGAGGCGGTGTTGAAGTACCTGGATAAATCGGGGATGAATCAATTGAGCGGAGCGACGGAGATATTTATTTTTCCAGGATACGATTTTAAGATTTGTAATGGTCTGATCACCAATTTTCACCAGCCCGGATCAACCTTGATGCTTTTGGTTGCTGCATTTACCAAAAACAGGTGGCGACAAATCTACCAGGAAGCGATAAACGAGAAATACCGCTTTCTGAGCTATGGTGACAGTAGCCTGTTGTGGTACGACAAGATCAATAACCCATCCCTCTAGTCAAAACCATTGCTACCCAGTTTCTGCACACCGTTGATCAGTGTCTGGTAATAGGTTCGTCCCACAGGTACTTTTTGATTGTTCACAGTTACCTCTTTTGGTGATATCGTATTGATTTCGTCAAGGTTGACGATGAAAGATTTGTGTATCCTCAGAAAACGTGTTGCAGGCAACATTTCTTCGAATTCCTTCAAAATATTTCTTAAGGAATAACTCTTCTCTCTCGTGACCAGTGTTGTATAATTTCCATCCCCTTTGAGGTAAATGATATTCTGGTATTTTACCTTAGTTAGGCAGCCCTTATCGCGTATAAAAATCGCATCCCTGATAAGCAGATCCTTCGATTCATTACGCTCTCCAAACAAACCATTCATTGAATGCTCTGCCAATTCCTGTATATTCTCTTTCATTCCCATGTTTGTAATGCTTACTGTTTTCCTGTGAAGTAAACCCAGTGAGGAATCAATTGTTTACCACCGGTCAAAAATAATTCGATACCGTAAAGGGGTAATTTCGCACGGATAGAATATCGCTTGTTAATTTTCTGTACAATCATTTTTTGTACTTCAAACAGCTTGAATGTAGCCGCTGTTCAATCAACCCAAGTCATTTTTTTAGCAGAAAATCAACTGTTTTCAAATTAAAGCCTCCGGCAAAAATGGAAAAATTACAGCGGCGGGCTATTTGTTCCGGAAACAGGGAAGAAATGATAAATTGGAATAATTTTCCGCAGTATTTTTTGGTCGGAAATATAATAACCGCGTCAAAGGCGCAACTGATCAGGGAAACCTGGATCGCAATTTAAGTCCATTGGTCAGCTGCGTTTTTCCTGCGCATGTGACCGGCATGTCAGCCACTTTATGTTTTTTTGTATCACTTGCGGACATGTGGCACTTTTTCTTCTTTGAGCCTGGCATCCCCGCCATCAGATACCAACGGACTCCTATTTACGTAACTATTATTACGCCTTTTGATATTATTTTTCTGTATTTGATTTTTTGAACTCAGTTTAATTAACTACATTAGAAGAAACTAATTTAAACATTAATACAACCTTTATGTCTTATTTTAGAAAAATTCATTTGGTAAATATCTTCATTCTGACCTTTAGCGCATTTTTCTTCAGTTGCTCGTCTGAGGATACTGAACCCACTGCCTGCTCAGTACAGTGGGCCACTGAATTACAGGATGAGATAAATGCGCTGCAGCAAGCTGCAATAACCCACGGTCAGACACAGACCAATGCAAGTTGTGAAAATTTAAGAACTGCAGCACGCGCTTACCTGGACGCACTAAGACCTTATGGTAGCTGTCAGGCACTTACAGGCCAGTCCCGAACAGACTGGCAGAATGCTGTCGCGGAAGCGGAGCAGCAGATAGATGATCTGGACTGTGAGATAGAAGCCTAAGTACTCCATCTGCACCGAGACAATTTACGCATTTCGATATCATGGGATCTGAAAAATAAGGATCGAAAACCGGTTTCTTTTCAGGTACTCTTTTTGATGAAGAAAAAGGGATTGCATTGTCTCTTCCTGAAAGCCCCTGAAAAAAATGATTGCAGGCAAACCCATCAAAAAAGCCTCTCCATGATTCGCTCGAAGATAGAGGGGTTATTTTCTTTGATCACCTTTTTGGATTCTACCGTAAAGGCTTTGGATATGAGGGAAAAGATTTCAGGCAGGGCCTCCTGATTCACTATACCCCTTTCCAAATTTTGTATCAGCTCCTCTGCTTTCCATTGGCCAGTCACAAACTGCCGGCGAAAATGTTCGGTAAACTTAATTCCCAGAGAGGCCATGCATTGGATCGAAAAATCTCGCTGGTCGTACAACAGCCTGAACGATATTTGTCCATTTGGATGCTCCCAATAAAAGTTTTGTGTATGTTTTCCCCATTTGGTGCAAAGATCCCCATAGACTGTCCAACTCATGCCCAAAAGATTATAGTGAACACTCCTGACCATGGGTTTGGCTGTGCCAGCGGGAAATTGAAAAAAAATATCTTTACCTGGATACCTTGCGGTTTCATTATTCAATTCACCCGAACTCCTTTCCCCCTGTTTTTCATTACACGAGTCTTGTCCGAAAACAAATACATCCTCTAGAGCGGGAATTCTCGAAAATCGATCCACATCAAACGTTTCCCCGGAATAAAAGGGCGTTGTTTTCAGAAACGAAAAATCGGGGAACTGGCCTTCTGCATGAACCACCTGCTGACAGGCAATCGTTCTGCCTTCGCTCAGCTCTACTCCAGAAACGTTTCCCAGATCATCGAGTAGATATCTTTCAATCTTTTGTTCAAACAAGATGTCAATGGATTTATTCTTCAAATGCTTTGCCAGCAGACATGCTTCCTCTTCCGGCAGTAAAGCATCGGTGAAATTTTTGAGGTTACAGACCAGGTAGGTTTGGAAGCCCTCCAGGGCCAGGGATACCACCAATGCCAGGGCAGAGAAACCGCTGCCTTCTACTACGGCAGCATTTGTACCGCCTTCATTTTTGCAATCATGCGCCTGGCCAGATTTAATTTTTCTGCGCTTTTTCTGATTTTCATGGTCTAAGACCTTTGGTCTTTTTTCGTTTACCAAAACCAAAGCATCGTAGCCTAGGGTGCCTGACGGATAGATGATCGTTTTATGTTCAAAATCAACCTGCTGTATATCCAGGGTGGTAAAATAGATCCCATAGTCTGCAGGAATTTGGTCTGGATCAACCAGATTGATTTCCAGATTTACCTCCATCAATGCACAAAGGCTTCGGAAAAAGAACAGATCTGCGTGTGACGAGCCGATAATGGTGACCCTACCTGTTAACGGATTCTTTTGCAGCTCGCAAAGAAAAGTTGCAGCGGATCTTCCTGTGCCTATCAACACGGTATGGGAAGCATTTCTTTGATTTGAACAATTTTCCATATCTTCAAAAAGTATTCAGTTTCTTAGGTTACTGGTTTTCCAAGAATCAGGCCAAAAGTATTGTCGGTCCCATTTTTACACCCCAGTAATCCGGACATCGCTTGCCATTTTGATTAACAAGTATGCTTTATTTGATCCACCATCTTAACAGCAAATAATAATTATAAGGGAATGATCCTGTCATCCGACATTTAGTAAAAAGATGCAATCTTTCTGTGGGAAAAACTGGAAGAAGCGTAGGTTCCGGCTGCATATCCGTTGAGCAGCCGGAAAAACAACTTTGTAAAATGAAAGAAATAAAATTTAAATAACTATTCAATACGGGGGAAATTGAACTATATTTAAAAATTATAATAGCGACCGAAAAGAACGCCCTTTGATCCTACCATGAATAACCGACTGTTTTATATTTTAATACTTTGTTTTGTTCAGGTGAATAGCCTTATGGGGCAAAGGGAGGTTAAACCCGCATTTGTCAATCAATACGAAAAAATCATTCAATCCTATCCAGAAATACATACTGGTACGCAATATATAGAAACCAGAAGATCGCTCGACGGTCACCCCTATTATGCTGATGCACAAATGGAAAAGGGTTCACTTTCAATAGACGGATTTGTTTTTAACAATCTTCCCCTCCAATACGAGATATGGGATGACCTGGTCTTGTCATTCTCCGACTCCTTCAAACAAAAAATGATTTTAAACCATGCCAAAATCGATCGATTTGTGCTGTCAGAGGGCAGCGTATTTGTCAAAAAACCTCAACCTGAAGGATACTCCTTTCACAAAAGCGGATTTTACCGGGAAATTGAGAACGGGATAATCGGACTTTATTGCAAGCACCGTAAACAACGAAAGCAGGAAACCTCCACTGCAGAATTGATCAGAAGCTACGAAGAGGTGGAAAAATTTTTTGTGGAAATTAAAGAGCAAATGCTGCCGGTTCCGGCCAAAAGAAAGGTTTTTGCCTTACTGGGCATTGACAAAAAAATCGCAAAAAAACAATTGCGAAAAGAAGGCTTACGCTTCCGGAAACACAAAGAGGCTTACCTACAAGCTTTGGTAACCCTGGCTAATCAGAAAGAAAATAATGACTAAATTTTTCCTCTCCGGCATTTTTATTTTTCTAAGCCTGACTTTCCAGGTCTTCGCCCGGCAGACGGATCAGGAGCGCGTCAGCGGAATTTTTTCTGGCTTATCCTTCGACCGTTTTGCAAAAATGATAGAGGACCAATCTGCTTTCCGTCTCTATTATTTATCCGAAGACGTGGAAGGGCTTGTTGTAAATGTAAATGCCTATGAAAGCCTCATTTCAGACCTGCTTCAGGAAATACTTTCCCCTGCAGGCATCTATTTTACCATAGATAGCCAGCATCGGATATTTCTCAGTAAGGAACGCCCCCTGTCTGTTAACCTGCGCGCTGATTTTTTTAATAGGCAAAAACAGGACGACGCTGACAGTGAAAATACTGCTGGAGATGCCGGGTCAAAGAACCGGAATTTTTCCAAGAACAGGCTGTGGGAAGTGGGAGATGGCAGTACCAGGCCAGAAAGGGCAAATGGCACGATTAGCGGTAGGGTAACAAGTTTTGAATCTGGCGAACCCATAATCGGAGCCCTGGTCTACACATCCGGGCAGGAAGCACGGTCCATTACTGATGAATCGGGTAACTATGTCATTACCTTGCCCAAAGGCCGGCATACACTGATTTTCCAAAACTTCGGGGCTTACCAGGAGCAAAGGCAAATCAATTTGTCAGGCGATGGACGGCTCGATGTTGCTATGGATGACAATATCATCTCCCTGTCCGAAGTTACAGTTACTTCTGAAAAATCCGCCAATATCGAAAGACCCGAAATGGGCCTGGCCAACATTACTGTCCAATCGCTGAAAAAACTGCCGGCGGTCCTGGGCGAGGTGGATGTCTTGAGAGCCGTGCTGACCTTACCGGGTGTGAAAACGGTGGGCGAAGCCAGTGCCGGATTTAATGTACGTGGGGGCGCCGCAGATCAAAACCTGATCTTGTACAACGAGGCGACCGTCTACAATCCCACTCACCTTTTTGGGATGTTTTCCGCCTTCAATCCGGATATGATCGAAAGTGTAGACCTCTACAAAGCCGGTATTCCCGTGCAATTTGGTGGAAGGCTTTCTTCCGTCCTGGATGTAAAAAGCAAATTTGGCAATAAGGAAAAAATTCAGGGCGGTGGAGGAATCGGGTTGATGACCAGCCGCATGTATGTGGAGGGGCCGCTGTCAGCAAACACCAGCTTTGCCATTGGCGGCAGGGGCACCTATTCCAATTGGCTGTTTGGATTCCTGGATGAAGATTCGGAATTCAGGGACAGCAGGGCATCTTTTCATGATTTAAACCTGAATTTCAAACATTCTCCGGATCCAAACAATGAATTCAGGCTTTCGGCTTACTGGAGCCAGGATGCATTTCGTTTTGACAGGGATACTTCCTTCAATTACCAAAATCTAAACATCAATGTGGGCTGGACACATTATTTCAACGACAAATTAGAAGGCCATTTCCACCTGGGCCATGATCAATATGGTTTTGGCATCTTAAGTGAACAGGACCCACTCAATGCTTTTCGTTTCGGTTTTGCCATGGACCAAAGCAGCTGGAAAAACCACTTTACCTATGAGCTCAGCGACAAACACCGGCTTAGCTTTGGTATGAATCATTTGTTTTACAACCTCAATCCGGGAAAACAGACTCCACAGGGCCCTGAATCTATTGTATTAAACGAAAGGGTAAACAGGGAAAAAGCCCTTGAATCCGCATTTTACATCGGGGATGAATTTGAGGTAAACCCTAAATTGCTGATAAACTATGGAATGCGGTATGTTATTTACAATTACCTGGGCCCAAACAGCATCAATGAATACCCCTTCAATTCCATCAGGACCGAAGACACTAAAACCGGCGAAAGCAGCTACGGTGCCGGTGAAATCATCAATACCTACCATGGACCCGAAATAAGGATTTCTGCCAGGTATGCCATAGACAATTTCACCTCCGTCAAAGCAGGTTTCAATACCATGAGGCAGCACTTGCACATGTTGACCAATACGGCGGCCATCGCTCCCACCGACACCTGGAAATTGAGTGATCCTTACCTGATGCCCCAGACTGGAAGGCAGTTTGCCATAGGCTATTTTAAAAATTTCAAAAACAATGTCATTGAAACTTCCGCAGAAGTCTATTACAGAAATATGCAAAACCTGGTAGATTTCAGAAGTGGGGCTACCCTGATCCTGAACAATGATTTGGAGCAGGATGTGCTCAATACCCGGGGCCGGGCCTATGGCATCGAACTGATGGCCAAGAAAACCCAGGGCAAGTTAAATGGGTGGATCAGCTATACCTATTCGAGGTCCCTGCTCCAAACCAATCCCGAAGAATGGGGGGAACAGGTCAATTCCGGGAAATGGTATCCGAGCAATTTCGATCAGCCACATGACATCATGCTGGCAGGAAATTTTGAATTTACCAAAAGGATCAATACCTCCCTCAATGCCAATTACAGTACAGGTAGGCCTATTACCTATCCCGTGGCCAAATTCAATTACAACGGCTCAGAACGGGTATTTTATTCGGATAGAAATGCCTACCGCATCCTGGATTATTTCCGGGTCGACCTGTCTTTCAATATAGAAGGGAACCACAAGATCCGCAAACTCGCCCATGCCTCCTGGTCGCTGGGTATTTACAATATCCTGGGCAGAGCAAACCCGTATTCTGTTTATTTTTCTCCTGTGAATGGAAATATACAGGGATACCAACTTTCCATTTTTGCCAGGCCCATTCCTTTTGTCACTTATAATTTTAGATTCTAATGGCGATATCAGGTAACATAACGTTGTTTTACATCATCGGTATCCTGGTTCTTTGCAATTTGGGATGCCGGGAGCCCTTTTCCCCCGAAATCAGTGATTTTGACCAAAACATACTGGTGGTGGAAGGATATATAGAAGTGGGTGGAGGCACGACTCAGATCCATCTGAGTAGCACTTCCTCCCTGTATGCAGGTGGAGATGCAGGCTTTGTTGTACCTCAGGCAGAACTGACGATCAGGGGAGAAAGGGAAGGAAGCTGGCCGCTGCAGCAGGTGGGCTATGGTGCCTATGAAGTATCAGATTACCTACCGGAAGACCAGTCTTATATCCTGAGTATAAACCTGGCGAATGGGGATAGCTACCGGACAGACCCCATCAGCCCAATGCGCAGTCCTGAATTTGACCTCAGTTTCACCAAAGAAGCCGGAGATGTACAGGTCTATGCCAATACCCGCGGTGATGCACAAAATCAGTATTTTTTGTGGGTATTCGAAGAAACCTGGATGTACCGTACACCGCACATTTCCTACTACAACTATGATGAAACGAGGGGCGGTATGGTCATGATCGACCGGGAGGATTTGACCTACCTCTGCTGGAATTTCAATCGTTCCAGGAGGATCATTCTGGAATCTTCTGCCAGGTACGAAGACAATCGGATTTTTCAGAAGGAGCTATTGACGATAGATAGTCTTTCCGAAAAACTGGGCATCCGTTACCGGATCAATGCCCGACAATATGTTTTAGACAGAGAAGCTTATGTATTCTGGGAAGGCCTGCGCAGGAATTCAGACGATATAGGGAGTATTTTCAGTCCTCTGCCTTCTGCTGTCAGCAGTAACATTTACCATACGCAAAATGCGGACATTCCGGTGATCGGCTACATATCAGCAGGCCTGTCCAGGGAGAAGGAAATGTATATCGATCGCGAAGCTGTCAGCCCATGGCGTACAGTAATTGCTGATTATCAGGGCTGCCAGATCGATACGGTATCCGTAGCCGAGTACGAGGAAAAATTTGGCCGCGGCAATTATGTGCCGCTGTATGAAGATTGTGAGACTTTTCCCTGTTCGGGTTACTTTGCTTCCACAGCAGGCTGTACCGATTGCAGATTGAGAGGAGGAACCACCACAAGACCTGAAGATTGGCAAGATGATTAAAAAGAATAAAAGCTTACGGGTTTTCATGAGCAAAGTCTTTGGCATGGCTACCGGAATGGTGTTAGCCATTGCGTTTCCATTGCCGGCCCAGGAGATTGCTACAATTCCTAAAGAAGATATTGCTGTGCAGCTGTCCAATAGGGTTGTATTAACGGAAGAACTGCTTTGGTTGGATATCAAGGTATGGGCACAAAATGAGCCCAGCCCTTCAAAAGTAATCTACATGGAGCTGTTGGATAGAGAGGGAGTACCTGTAATTCAGGATATGGCCAATTTGAATAAGGGAAGAAGCCAGGCATATCTGGAAATTCCTTCCACCATAAATTCAGACCATTACCTGCTCAGGGTGTATACCAGGATCAGCCCATTTACTTCTGGAAGCGAAGGAGTATTTCAGGGTATTATTGCGATTATCAATCCAGAAAAACCACCAACAATCAGCGATAAACCCCGGACTGTTACCAATAAAGAATTGGAATATCCCGCCTATCCCGGTAGTATCGAAAACAGTTCTTCGGATCAGATCAGACTCACCTTAGCCAAAACCCCATGGACTTCGGTGGTCATCCGTAAGGCCAACCCGACCCTTCAACCGGAAGTAGCCCTGGATTTTGAGAAAATGTATGGACAGATCGACTCAAATAGCCCGCTAATACCTGAGCTTTACGGACATATCATCAAAGGAAGGGTACTGGATAAAACTGTAGATCCGGAGAGATATTATTACCTGACCGCTCATGGCAAACAATTTCATCTTTTTATCAGCAGACCGGACAGTACGGGTACCTGCTATTTTGAAACCGGTAATTTCAGGCATTACGACTATGTGGTCATTCAGGCTTCAGCGGCAGAACGGGAAGTAAACTTTATCCTGGATTCCCCTTTTTGGGAAGCACGGCCCAGTGAAAGCTTTGAACTTCCCGAATTGATCATGAGTCCCGGGGACAGGGTATTTCTGGAAGAACGCTTGTTGGCAAGGGCCAGCCATAATTATTTCCTGGCTCCGGAAAAAGTGCCCCGGGATTCCACTCCTTTTCAGTTTGTAACAGATTTCAGCTACCTGCTTGACGACTACAATCGTTTTGATGACATGGCCACGGTGATCAGGGAATACGTCCCTACAGTGCTGGTAAGGAGCCAGAACCGGAAGACCATTTTCAAGAACTTCAATATTCCCTTTGATGAGGTTTTCCGGGAAAACCCACTGCTATTGATAGATGGCATGCCTGTTTTTGAAAGCGATGATTTTGCCAAATTCAATCCCAAAAATATCCGCAAAATGGATATCATCAACAGAAATTTTTATATCAAGGACCACAGCTTCAGTGGTATGGTGAGCCTGAGTTCCTTTGAAAATGATTTTGGACGTTTTGATTTACCTGAGAAGGCATTGTTTATCGAATACAAGGGTGTCCAACAAAATAAAAAATTTAGAACAGAAATACCGCTAGGGGAAAAGGAATCGCATCTACCGGATTTTCGAAACATCCTATATTGGGGTCATGCAAACGAAGCCGGGCATGAGCTGTATTTTACCCCATCGGCGCTTAAAGGCCCCTTCATCATGAACGTTCAATACAGGGATAGTCTGGAAAGCAACTGGGAAAATAAAAATTACCTGATCGATTTGGAATAGAAGCCGGCTGAGGTGATAAAAATCACAGGTGGAGAATTAAAAATGCTGCAATTTTATGGTATTCATTAAATAAAAATACCATGAACGAAGAAGATATAATGACCATGCCTAGAATAGGCGATCAGGCTCCGGATTTTGAAGCCATGACGACTACCGGTCCCATGAAGTTTTCAGAATACATCAGGGACAGTTGGGCCATACTCTTTTCTCACCCGGCAGATTTCACGCCCGTTTGTACTACAGAAATGAGTGGTTTTGCCCTTGAGCAAAGTTTCTTTGATGAGAAAAAAACCAAATTGATAGGATTAAGTATCGATTCTATCCATTCCCACATCGCATGGGTCAATAATGTCAAAAAGAACACAGGTGTCTTGTTTGAGTTTCCCATCATCGCAGACATTGACATGAAGGTTTCAAAAAAATATGGCATGCTGCAACCAGGGGAAAGTGAAACCGCAGCCGTAAGAGCGGTATTTTTCATTGATCCTAAGGGGAAGATCAGGTTGATCATGTATTACCCCTTGAATGTAGGGAGGAATATGGATGAGATTAAAAGATCGCTGGTAGCTTTACAAACGGCCGACAAGCACAAGGTGGCCGTGCCCCTGGACTGGCGCGAAGGAGATAAAGTCATCGTTCCCCCACCAAAAACCGTAGCAGAAATGCAGGAGCGGGAAAATAGCGATTTGGAAATGGTAGATTTCTACCTGGCTAAAAAAAGCATTTGAATTCGATCAGCGATACAGTAAGCAGGCAGGCTCGAAAAGGGTCTGCCTGTTTATTTAACACCATATATCATTCATAAAATGCATCATCAATTACCCCCAATTCAGGGGTAAATATCAGGTACCTGAACATTTCCTCGTCGTAATCCGGATCAAAAATATTGTTCATAGAGAGGTATAAACCTTTTTTTCCTACAAAGCGATTACTTAAGGTATAAATCTGAAATTTATCAAAAACATGCTCCCCGATAATATTAAGGTCACTATCCAAGACCATCACACCTAAGTAAGGTCGGGATATTATCAAATCTCTGTAATTCAAATCTTCTCCTAATTGATCCATTTCAAAACCAGGAAAGAACAATCTGTAAAACACATTGCGATATTTATCATATAAATTCAAAAAATCGGGTAAATCCATTGTATGTGATTAGAAATTCACCGGAATCAGTTTCAACCAATTGCGTATAACCTGAATTTACTAAGGAAGTACTATCTGCCTTAAAAGTTAAAATTTCCGTTTTAAACTCAAGTGAACGATTTTTACTTTTATTACAGGCAAAAAATAAAAACGCAAAAGAAAATATATAGAACAAGCAGGGATCATTTCCAGTCTTCTTCATGGATGTTTTCACAACAGGATTTTATTGTTTTCTCCATTTCTTCCCCTTCTTCTTTGGTCAAAACCCCTAAAAGATCATAAACAGATGGCTGCTGGACTTCTTTCTGCTTTTCCTTTTTCAATAAAGATTCCAGCTTACCAATGATCTTTTCATCACTAACCGATAACAGATCCTGTATAAAATTTAGTTTTCTGGTAGATACGTCCATTCTTTTTACGGATTTATTCTAATGATGTAAATATAACATTTTTATGGTTATACTTAGTTTCCTTAATTCGTTCCCTCCTACCAGAGGAATCCCAGCCATCCGGACAATGAGTGCTGGCCAGGCTCAGGCAATTCCGGCTACAAATACTAACAGTTTTATTTTTCCCCAAGCATACCCAGTTCAAAATCCACACGTCGCGCCTTTCTTTTATCATACAAGCCATCAAAAACCTCTTTTCTCACTGCGCTATCGCCGGATTTTTTGTACCATTGCTCCTCCCCTGTCAGGACAATGCCTGCCTCATGGAAATCCAGCAACTGATCATAAGGCCCCCTGCTTCCCATCAGCTTTACCAGGATGGGTGCCATCTCAATCATGACAAACAAAAAAACAATCATCCAGTTGGCCCAATAAATGGCCGTATTTTTTAGCATCAAATCCCTGAAAGCCTGTAACCGGGCTGCCAATCCATCATAGGCATCCAGGGAGACCATCTGGTTTTGAAATTCCTGTTCCTTCAATACATTGATTCTCCTGATTTCCTCCTCTAAATCCTGAATCCTGCCCTCATTCAGCTTCTGGGTATATTGGTAATCCTGCTCTGCCTGATCCAGTTGCTTTTCTTTCTTCTCAGCATTAATTCCAATGCCCGCAAGCCCGGTGGTCCCTTCCGTTTTTACGCCAAACCTTTCCTGATCATACTCCACCTGCTTTTGGTTCCGAAAATCCTCCTTTGCGGCAATACCTGCCCTGAGATTTTCGATTTTACTTTCCAATTCATTGATTTCCGGATATCCTGCTGCTATTTTTTCCCGGCTATTTTCTATCGTTGCCAGACGTTGTTCATCCAGTTCTCTGTTGATTTCCTTTTCAAAAATCCGTAGCTCCAATGGTTTGGCAATAACCAGCGCAATCAGCAAAGCCAAAACCAGGCGGGGAAGGGCTTGTTTGAATTCCGGAAAAAATTGATCCTGCTTTTTCAGGGTAGAAACAATATACCGGTCCAAATTAAAAATCATTAAAGCCCAGATCAAAGCAATACCCAAAATCACCCAAAAAGAGGAAAAAACGGTAGACAAGGCATAACTCACGGCCAGTCCCGCAAAAATAGCCGTAAACAGCACCGTTGCGCCAATCCCCATAAACCGGTTGATACTTGCAGGACACCTCCGGACCAATGGCAGGTAAGCTCCGGAACAAAAAATCAGGAATTTTTCGAAATTATTCATGAATAGATAAATGTTTAGCGGAATTCATTTCAAAACGCATACCATGCCTGCTTGTGTATTGATTCGAGAAAAACAATTGTCATTCAAAAACCTATTAAAACCATAAATATTTGATAATCATTTTATTATAATTATTTTATCTGATAAACGACTGGAATTTCCCGATTAAAATATGCTATAAATTGTAAATTTTTATCCTCAAATCGATTCAATACTCAGTTCTGTCCGCTTAATGTGTCCGCTTTTGAGGCAGCCCATATTATTATCTGGTTTTAATATTCAAATTATTGTAGTAGTTTTAGACCTGCATTATACACCAACCTATGAAAAATTTCTTCTACCTGTCCCTGCTGTTTGTTATCAGCAGTTCCCTGGCATTTGCCCAGGACCCTACCCGCTTTTCCGATCAGGTCAGCCAGATCTCCAAAGACTATCCGGCCTCCGATTTCCAATCCTCGGTAGTTTTTACCGGTAGCTCCACTATCCGGATGTGGAAAAGTTTGCAGCAGGATTTCCCGGGTGAAAAAATTGTCAATTCAGGCTTTGGCGGCTCCCAGGCCAGTGATTTACTGCATTATCTGGATGAGCTGGTATTGGACTACAAACCGGAAAAGGTATTCATATATGAGGGCGATAACGACATATCTGCAGGTAAATCTACCGAAGAAATTATCACGACATATAACCTGATCGTAGAACAAATTGAAAATGAATCGCCAAATACCGAAATCGTGCTGATCAGTGCCAAGCCCAGTGTGGCCAGGTGGAATCTGGCCGATGAATACATTGCGCTTAATGCGGCCATGAAAAAGTATGCCCGTGGCAAGAAGAAAGTCAAATATGCTGATCTGTGGAAGCCGATGTTGAATTCAGAAAAAAGACCAATGGAAGATATTTTTTTAAAGGACAACCTGCACATGAACGAGAAGGGGTATGCCATCTGGGCCAAAACCATCGGCAGGTTTTTGTAATTCAAACCTGAGTTTAATTTACGACCATTCTTAAACCCTGCCTCTTTGTCGCTGCACTTTCCACCCATCATCGCGACAATCCCTGAGCGGAGCCGAAGGGAGCGGAGCCGGGCTTCGGCAGGCTCAGCCTAAAAAGGGAGCGATCTGAATAGAAGCGAAGGTATAAATCCATCGAGAATAGGGATTAGGATAGTGATTCGATTTACGTACGGCTTTAGACCGCCGCGGGTAGAAAGGGCTCAAAGATCCCAAAAGGGCACAGCGTTTTGTTTGATATTACTTCGAGTTCTTTGTGCAACCTTTGTGTTCTTTGTGACTCCTCTTAGCTTTTCGTTCCCATTCTCTTCGTCCCTATGTCTTTCCGCCTACCTTTGATGTCCAATGAGTTTCAAAAGCTCATCGTCATGCCTATTTCTGCGTTTTATAAAAAGTTAATTTTCCCTGTGACAGTAGAGCCAGGTATCGGTAAAGATTTCAAAATAAGTAACAATTAACGAATTGATATTTTAAGATATCGCCGAAAAAATCCCCCTTTCCCCCTTAAAAGGGGGATTTGCTAATTGCCGATGACGTATTAAATTCCGATTTATAGAGAAAAACCACCGAAAAAATTAATAGAAATCGAAGAATCATATTTATTTACGCAAAGAGCGTAGGCCCGACAAAAAACCGGGGGTGCGGCAGGTTTGCGGGGGGAAGGATTTTTTTGTCTTGATTTTTTGGTTCTTTTGCATCAAGGCAAAAGAACAGATAATTAAAAGAATAATAGTTGCTTTCGAGGCATAATCCTGGTACCACAAACACCTCTATATTGCAAAAAAAAACCATCCTCATCCCGTTTTTTGCATTTAAGAAAATGTAATTCTCGTGGTGACGACATCCACCGTCATCGCAATATCCGTGTTTATAAAATACAAGGTCTCGGGATGAGGATTTTAATATAAAAGTTAGGTAGACTTCACCTGATTCATCATCCTCAAATCCCGTTTCAACTGCAAAAAACAATTGGACTTTGATTTTGTATCATTAACTTTGTAGGGAAATTAACAATTAGGTAATATTCAATTAATATATGCTTAATCTTACCCCCCTTTGCACCATCCGTAACTTTGTACCTCCCTATCTGAAAAACCTGCCGATTTACCTTTTAGGAATTAATATCCGGCTGGCATGAAAAATAAAATTTGGTTGTTTTTCATTGTGGGGCTTCCCCACTTTGCGTTTGCTGTTCCTGGAGAAAACGATTCTATTCCGAAACAGACTGTCCGCTATGGTTCCCGGGGTTTTCAATTTTCCTCAGCAGATGGCAAATACCAGCTCAATTTTGGCGGCAGGCTTCAGTTTCGTTTTGCCACGCCGAGTGACCAGGATCCGATCACGTATGACGATTTCTTTGAGCAGAAACAAAACCTGTTTAAGATCAACCGGGCGAGGCTTAAGGTGGGCGGACATGCCTACCAGCCCTGGCTGAAATATTATTTTGAATACGAACTTGGTGCCTCAAGATTACTGGATTTCAGGGTAATGGTAGAAAAATGGCCCTGGCTTAGTTTTAAAGTGGGACAATGGAAATCCGAGTACTCCCGGGAACGGGTAATATCCAGTGGCAATCAGCAAATGATGGAGCGTTCTATCATCAACAGACCCTTTACCCTGGACAGGCAGCAGGGCGTCACAATTTATGGCAGATGGGATGGCGGCGGATTGGCGGATTTCAATTATCACCTGATGGTGCTGACAGGAGCCGGAATCGGAGCCAGAAACAATGATGACGAAAAATTAATGTATTCAGGTAGGTTGCAGTGGAACATCCTGGGAGATGGCGTAGCGATGTCCGGTTCTGCATTGACCCATTACAAAAGACCGGTAGCATCGCTGGCCTGGGCAGGGGCTACCAATACCAGTCAGTATACCCGGTATTCCTCTCAAGGGGGAGGGCAACTTGTGGGATTTGAAGGGAGCAATGCCGGGCAATATCAGATCGACCAATACCTGCTGGAAAGTACATTGAAGTACAAAAGCTTTAGCTGGCACAGCGAATTTCACCGAAAAAGTATTTTTGATAACCAACTGCTGGAATTGACAAAATTGCAGGGCTGGTTTGTGCAGGGAGGTTTTATCCTCAATCCTCAGGCGATAGATAAAAAAAAGCCCCTGCTCGAATTGGCTTCCCGATATGCCTTTTTCCAACCCAATCGCGCTCTTCAGAGAAACAATGAAGAAGAGATATCATTGGCCTTCAACTGCTTTTTCAGCGGTCACCAAAACAAACTGACTGCTGACATCACTCATTTTGATTTTGAGCAAAAATCAGTAAACCGTGAGGCGAGCGGCTGGCGCTTCAGGATTCAGTATGATTTTTCATTTTAACTGCCTAAAACCGCCTGCGAATTTGGATAAAAGAGACACAGTCTGTTTATTTGCATAAATTTCAGGTGACTGATTTATGAAGAAGAGGTGAGAGAACAGGCTCTGTGAACCTCTGGCAACCTTCCACTTAAGGGAAAGGTGCCAATACCTGCCCGAATGGGACCGATAAATTAGCCTTTATGATGCAAAAAACACCATTTCCTTCCCCGTTTAAGTTTTCCGATTGCCTTAATCCTATTTCCTGTCGCCAATTTGACCGGCCGGGGATAAGTACGTCCTTTCACCCAGAAATACATATTCATGTCCGAAAATAAGCATTTTGAAACAGAGGCCGTTCGTATCAATGTGTCCTCTTCCGACCAAAGAGAACATTCCGCTCCCATTTACCTGAGCTCCAGTTTTGTTTTTGATTCCGCGGAGCAAGCCAGACAAATGTTTGCCGATGAAATCCCCGGAAACATCTATTCCCGATATGCCAATCCCAATACCAGTGACCTGATCCAGAAGATATGTGCAGCCGAAGGAACAGAAAATGGTGTTTGCACGGCCTCTGGTATGGCCGCCATGTTTGGCAGCATGGCGGCTCTACTGCAACAAGGCGATCATATTTTGGCAGCAAGATCCCTATTTGGCTCTACCCATCAGTTGTTAACTCGGGTATTTCCGAAATGGGGAATTTCCCACACCTATGGAGATATATCTGACATAGCGAATTGGGAAAAATTGCTCCGACCCAATACAAAAATGATATTTATCGAAACGCCTTCCAATCCGGGGCTGGAGATAATTGACCTGGAATACATTGCCAATTTCGCCAATGCCCACAACCTGATTCTGGTGGTAGACAACTGTTTTGCCACGCCTTACCTGCAGCAGCCCGCCAAATGGGGAGCACATATCGTTACCCACAGTGCTACCAAATTTATTGATGGACAGGGAAGGGTGCTCGGAGGTCTTATCCTGGGCAAAAAGGAATTGATCGATGAGGTCCAATTTTTCATGCGACATACCGGACCTTCACTTTCCCCATTCAATGCCTGGGTTTTGGCCAAGAGCATGGAAACACTGGCGGTACGTATGGACCGGCATTGTGAAAACGCCTTAAAAATTGCTCAATATTTTGAAGGTAATGCGGAAGTAGAAATGGTCAAATACCCCTTTCTTGCCTCCCACCCGCAATTCCAGCTTGCAAAAAAGCAAATGCGGCACGGTGGTGGGATCATCACACTTACCCTTAAGGGAGGCCTGGCCAGAGCCAAAAGATTCATTGATCAATTGCAAATGATAACCGTAACGGCAAACCTGGGCGACAGCCGCAGCATCATAACCCACCCCGCCTCTACCACCCATAGTAAACTCAGCGAGGAAGAAAGAGAAAGGGTGGGAATATTGAATGGCTTGGTAAGGCTATCTGTGGGCCTGGAACATGTGGACGATATCATACTCGATATCGAACGGGCTCTGGAAGGGTCAAAAACGTAAATTTTCGGAGGCTTCCAACATATCAACAATAAATTGGGAACCTGCTCATCATACGCTCCTGAATTTCCCTTTGTTTAGACCTGAATTGTAATCAGGAGAGAATACCTTTGACAAGCTTGCCGTGTACATCTGTTAGCCGGTACCGCCTGCCCTGATGTTTAAAAGTAAGCTTTTCATGATCTACGCCAAGCAAGTGTAGCAATGTGGCCTGAAAGTCGTGAACATGAACAGGGTCACGGACCACATTGTATCCCAGTTCATCGGTTTCGCCATAGGAGATACCCTTTTTTACCCCAGCACCGGCCATCCACATGGTGAAGCAATTGGGGTGATGGTCACGTCCATAGTTGTCTGCGGAAAGTCTGCCTTGTGAATAACTGGTCCTGCCAAACTCCCCACCCCATATCACCAGCGTATCTTCAAGCATACCCCTTTGTTTTAAGTCGCGAATGAGGGCAGCGGTGGGTCGGTCCATACTTTGCGCCATTTTTTTGATGTCATTGGGCAGGTTCCCGTGTTGGTCCCAGCCCTTGTGATAAAGCTGTATAAATTTCACATCGTTCTCGGAGAGTTTCCTGGCCAGCAGGCAATTGGCCGCATAGGTACCGGGCTGTAATACCTCAGGTCCGTACATATCGGTAATGTAGGCGGGTTCATTGGAGATGTCCATGGTCTCAGGCACCGAAGTCTGCATGCGGTAGGCCATTTCGTACTGGGCAATTTTCGCATCGATCTCTGCATCTCCGGATTGAGAAGATTCCAGTTCGTACAGCCTCTGAAGGTGATCGAGAAAATTCCTGCGACCAGTACCGGAAATACCCGGTGGATCATTCAGGTACAACACCGGGTCTTTGCCGGATCGGAACTGTACTCCCTGATGCAGGCTGGGTAGAAATCCATTGCCCCAGAGCCGGCTGTAAACCGGTTGCGCACCTTGTTTCCCCTGTGAAAGCAAAACACAAAATGCCGGAAGATTTTCATTTTCCGAGCCCAGCCCATAACTCACCCAGGAGCCAATAGACGGCCTGCCAGGTTGCTGGGAGCCTGTCTGAAAAAAGGTGATTGCCGGATCGTGGTTGATTGCCTCTGTAAACATGGATTTGATCATGCAGATATCATCAGTGATCCCGGCGATATGCGGCAAAAGCTCGCTTACCCAGGCACCGGAGGCCCCATGTTGCTGAAAATCATATACAGAACCTACCATGGGTATGGATTTCTGCCCGGCAGTCATTCCGGTAAGCCGCTGTCCCTGTCGTACGCTATCAGGTAACTGCTCCCCATTCCTTTTTATCAGTTCGGGCTTATAATCAAACAATTCCAACTGAGAAGGACCACCACTTTGAAACAAATAAATGACCCGTTTGACTTTGGGAGAAAAGTGAGTGCCCAGCGGATCATTCAATGCTTCCATACTGCTGGCTTGCAGATCTAAAGGACCAATCAGGGATGAAAGAGCCAGTCCGCCCAAACCAAGCCCCGTTTTACTTAAAAATTCCCTTCGCGAATAGCGGTTGGTATGTTGGCATAAGTGATCCATGCTTACTTTTTTACTTTTTGGTATAAAATTCGTAATGGTTGAACAAGAGGCTGGCCACCATGGTCATGGCAGCAGTTTTTTCAGGTGGAATTCGGGTATCTGCCGGATGCTCTCCCACAGCCAGCAGATCTTTGGCTGCCGCCAAATCCTTTCCAAAACGCTCCAATTCGGACGCGTACAGACTGCTTAGCACGTCTAATTCCTCTCTTTCGGGATCTCTTCCCAGGGAATTCCTTATGCCCACTGTCAACTGCTGCTCCAATTCATCGGATTGAAGCATCCTCTCTGCGAGTACCCGGGCTGCCTCAACCACCTGCGGATCGTTCATTAACACAAGGGGCTGCAAGGGAGTATTGGTTTCCTGGCGGGACACCAGGCACTCCTCCCGGTTTGGCACATCGAAAGTAGTCATTGCAGGAGGTGGGGCTGTACGCCGGATAAAGGTGTACATGCTCCGTCGGTATAAATCTTGACCGGTGTCCTGTTCATAATTGTACAGGAAATAAGAAAATTCGCCTTTTTCTTCCCAAAGACCTGGAGGCTGATAGGGTTTCACGCTGGGTCCTCCTACCTTGTGCACCAATAGGCCACTGGATTTTAGGTAATTGTCCCGTATAAACTCGCCCTGCAACCGGCTCCTTGGCGCTCTTGCCAATAGCACATTGTCCGGGTCCTTTTCCATCAATATTTCGGTGGGTTCAGAGGACTGCCGGTAAGTCGCTGACATGACCATCTTTTTGATCAGGTATTTTACATCCCAACCATTCTCCATAAAGTCCACTGCCAACCAATCCAGCAATTCCGGATGGCTGGGCAGTTGCCCCTGACTGCCAAAATCATCCACCGTGGGCACGATGCCTCTTCCAAATATACGGTACCAATAGCGGTTTACGGTTACTCTGGCCACCAGAGGATTGTCGGGACTGCTCAGCCATTTGGCCAGACCCAGACGGTCTTGTGACCAATCCGGCGAAAAGCCGGCCAATACTTCAGGCACTGCCGGACTGACCTCTTCCAGCGGAGCATCGTAAGCTCCCCTGTCCAGGATGAATGTTTTTCTCGGGCTGGAGTTTTCCTGCATCACCATCACCTCTTCTATTCCTTCCATCAATTTCAATTTACTCGCCCGCCAATAGGAAAGGGAATCCCTTATACCTTCCAGTTCGGCATTTTCCCAATAGTTTTTGTGAACAAGTGCCGCGGGCTTACCGGCCATCGCTTTTCCATCCTCTTCAGAAAACAACCAGGCTACTTCCCATTCAGTCAATGTCCTGTCGTAAATGGACAGATCCGCAAGGCTACCGGTATAGATACCGTCATCACCACTAAACACCCGGTAACTTCTAGCCAGCCGGAGGGCCTTCTTCACTGGTGTATAACTGGTATTGACAGGAAGGATGCTTTTGTACAAATTGTCTTTCTCAATACTTACTTCCGTGAGCTTCCCATTGATGAAAATCCGCAGGCCGCTGGCTTTTCCGGAACCATCGTAGGTAAAGGCTACCTGGGTCCACTTACCGGCGGGAATAGGCAATTCACCTGTAACATGCAAGGCATTGTGGGGAAGGGCATGGATCAATCTGACATTGACCTTATTTGAATGATCCAGGTAAAATTCATATCCCCTCCAGTAGGTGTTTTTATTGCCGATATTCCCTAAGATAAACCTATACGGCTCAATGGTTTCGGGATTGATCCATATGCTGTAGGAAAAGGGCATGTCCATCTCGAATAGCCCGGTTTCCGGTATTTCAATGAAATCGAAATCGTCCTTAAATCGCAATGCGGACCGATCGGCATTTGGAGCGGGAACAGCTTCCGGATTTCCGGAAACCCTGGCTTCCCGGGTCCCTGTTTTTGATAGGGTCGTTTCATTATTATGGTTGTCGAGTGGGAAATCCGCGACCAACCCTTTCTTCAGCGTAACCGGAGGGAGGTTTTCAGCGCTTACCGGCGCATCACTGCTGAGGAGCTTCTGCTGGTCAGCTTCCAGTACCATAATTTTCGCTTTGATTTCAGCGATTTCCGCATCGGTTTTTTCATCTGTAAACAACATCATCGGACCGGCATTCATGTCATCGCCAGTCATGCCAACCTCGTCCACATTGTTGTAGAATGCGGCCAGACTGAAATAATCCTTCTGAGACAACGGATCGAATTTATGGTCATGGCATTTGGCACATTCCATGGTAAGGCCCAAAAATGCCTTGGCGGTGGTCTCAGACCGGTCAAAAACATATTCCAGGCGATATTCCTCATCAATGATCCCGCCTTCGGCCGTCATTTGATGGTTGCGGTTAAATGCAGTCGCCAGGACCTGATCTTTGGTCTTTTCCGGCATCATGTCACCAGCAATCTGCCACTGTATAAATTGATCGTAGGGCATGTTTGACCGAAAAGCATTGATTACCCAGTCCCTCCAGGGCCACATCATGCGGATACCATCGGCATGCAGACCATGGGAATCTGCATAGCGGGCCACATCCAGCCAATCCAGGGCCATTCGCTCGGCATAGGCATCCGAAGCAAGCAAATTGTTTACCACCTTTTCATAAGCTTCCGCAGAGGGGTCTTTTACAAAACGCTGAACCATTTCCCAATCGGGAGGCAAGCCGGTAAGGTCAAATGACAGCCGGCGTATCAGCGTGGCCGCTTCTGCCTCCGGAGAGGGTGTCAGGCCTTCCCTTTCCAGCCGATTCAGGATAAATGCATCCACTTCATTTTTTACCCAATTCTGGTATTTTGAAGCAGGAAGTGCCACTTTTTCAGGAGGGAGATAAGCCCAATGCGCCTGGTACTCAGCTCCCTGCTCGATCCAGCGGATCAGTATGGCTTTTTCCTCGTCTGACAAGCCTAGATTTGATTCCGGAGGTGGCATCTGCACGTAGGGATCTTCAGACAGGATGCGGTGCAATACTTCACTGTTCCCAGGTTTGCCGGGATATACGGCTTTGCGCATCCAATTATCCTGAAGGTTTTGGTAGGCTCCCTCTTCCGTGTCGAGCCTCAGTCCTGCTTCCCGGGTATTCGGATCAGGACCATGGCAGGAAAAGCAGCGATCAGACAAAATAGGTTTTACATGCAGGTTGTAGGAAATTTGCTCCGGTATTTGCTTTTCCTGCAGGCGTACCTTTTCCGGAATATCCGGTCCACAGGATGCAAACAGCAATACGGAGACCGGAATCTGCAACAGAGAAGATTTACGATATAATTTAGAAAAAAGCAGCATTGAAAACGTTCGCAGGATGGCACAATACCAGCTAAAATAATAAAAAATTTAGCGTATTCCAGCAAATGCAGTTAAATTTTAACTGATACCTCTTGTTTTCCCCGCAAAAAATTTGTCATTTAAAACGACGACCACATATAATTTACTTATCGCCTTCAGCAGCGACTAAAGTAACTGGCTTATCATTTTCAAGCTGGGTGCTCACCACAAAGTAGGGACCGGTGATGACCTCCTGTCCTTCCTCCAAACCTTCGAGAATTTCAATATTTTCAAAATCAGATATACCGGTTTTCACTTCCTGAATGCTGGCTACTTCCCCCTTTTTCAAAAACACCAATTCCTTCAAATTTCCTTCCTCCTGTCCTGATGCGTATGTCTGATCGGGCCTGGTAGTCACTGCAGCGAGCGGTATGGAGAGCACGTTCTCTTTCTTATCGGTGATGATTTCCACACTCGCGGTCATCCCGGGTCTGAACGGAAAAGGATTATCTTCACTGATCAGATCCTGATAGGATTCGTTAAGAATTCTTATTCTGACCTCAAATTCCGTAACTGCGTCTGCACTCGCCTTTTCATTGGCAGAATTGGCGATCTGGGTGACCACACCCGTAAATTTCTTTCCACTAAACGCATAAGAGTCTACATCAATCAAAGTGGTATCGTTCATGCTGATCCTTACGATGTCGTTCTCATTGACATTTACCCTGACTTCCATACGCGACAAATCGGCTATTCTGAGCATTTCCGTACCGGCCATCTGCGCCGTACCCACTACCCTTTCCCCGGCCTCTACCAATAAGCTGGACACCGTCCCGTCAGTAGGCGAATACACATTGGTCAGGCGCAGGTTTTCTGAAGCTTCGTCTACAGAGGCCTGGGCACTTTTGACGATATACTCCGCTGCCAGCACAGTCTGCCGGGCAGCTTCCAGATCGTTTTCCGCAGTCAGAAAATCAGCCTTGGCCTGTTCAAAATCTGCATCTGAAATCACTTTGTCCTCGTAAAGTTTCTGGTTTCTGTCATAGGCCAGTTCCGCGCGATTAAATTGGGCCTCAGAGCGCTTCAGGCTGGCTTTCGACTGGGCCAGATTGGCCATTTGTTGGTTGAGATTGGCCTGTGCCCGGTCCAGAGCCGAGATGAAGTTATCAGGCCGGATTTTTACCAGCAGGTCACCAACATTTACGGAATCTCCCTCATTCACATTCAATTCGATGATCTCACCGGCTACATCGGGACTCAGCTTGACCTCTTTCTCCGGCTGAACCACACCGGAGGCACTCACCTTTTCTACAATATCCTTCCTGGAAACTTTTCCCGTTTCCACTGCCACAGGCTTCTCTCCGCCTACCCATCCGGCGCTTTTTGCCACAAAGGCAAAAACCACCAACACCACCACCACTGCCAACAATATAAATAGTAATTTATTTGACTTTTTCTTTGCCATTATATGCTTATAATTAAAGTGATAAGGGATTTCCCAGATAAAAATCGAGCACTTTTACCCGGAAGACATATTCATACTTCGCCGTGACCAGGTCTGCCTGAGCGTTGAAAAGATTGTTTTGGGCAACCTGAAAATCAACGGCATTGAGTGCGCCGACTTCAAATCGCTGCCGGGCCATTCTGAATGCTTCCTGCAGGGCTTCGACCCGCATGAGCGAGCTTCTGTAGGATTGTTTGGCAGCATAGGCGGAGGTATATGCGGTTTCGATTTCCTGCCGCAAAAGGTTTTTCGTTTCTGTTTCCTGAATTTCGCTCAAACGCTTCTGCACCCTTGCACGCTGAACTCCGGCCCGGTTTCTGAAATTCGTAAATACCGGAATACTCAACTGCACATTGGCAGATTGGGAAAGGTTATTTTCAAACTGGCTCAGAACCGGATCCGTCGCGCCAAAATTGGTCTGATCTACGTAGTTTGAGAACACATTGGCGCTGAGGTTAAGGCTCGGAGTGAATGCGCCTTTGGCGATACGTACACCCAGCTCTGCCGCATCAACACCCAGTTCTGCTGCCTCGATCTGCGGGAGGTAACCGGAGGCGACACTATATATGTGCTCCACACCCCTGCCATCGATCTCCAGTCCATCTACTTCCACTTCCGGAATTATGATCCCGAAATCGTCAGTAAAGGGCAATTGCAGGGATTGGGAAAGATTCAGGCGGGCAATCCTCAAGCTGTTTTCAGCATTGATCACTTCCAGTTCGTTGGTGGCCAACTGGGCCTGCAGATCCAGTTGGTCGGAGATAGGGATAGAACCCGCCTCTACCAGACTACTTGTCCGTTCCAGTTGATCTTTGCTGGTCTGGAGCTGGGAGTTGGCGATATTTAGCTGTTCCCGCGCAAACGCCACATTGATAAAGAGATTAATGGTGTTCAGCGATATATCATTTCTGCTGGCTTCTACATTCAGGCGGCTGGTTTTCGTGTTGATTTCCGCCTGTTTGATACTGTTGCTGATTTGCCCTCCCGCAAACAAAGGCACACTGGAACTTCCGGAAATATTGATGTTTCCGATTCTTCTGGTTTCAAACGCATTGGTTACCGGATTGATAGATCGACCCCACCGGTAGCCCGAGGAAGCCCCCATATTAAATGATGGGAGCCGCTGGCCCTGAGATTCCAGGAGATTGGACTCGGCATTGAGCAAATTGAGCTCTGCTCTTTTCAGATCAAGGTTGTTTTCCAGCGCAATGGCTACGCTTTGCTCTAAAGTCAGCTTCCCAGATGTGTTTTGAGCAGATACATCCAAAGACAAGCCCCATATACAAAAAATTAAAACCAGACCGTATTTCATGAGTAATACATTATTGAAAGATAAGGGATGGAATCTGATGGATGAATGGGTTATATGATAAAGTAATAAAACTCCATTCACTTTGTCAAATTTAATGCTAAAGAATTAATTAATTGCAAGTTTACTGTATTTTACAGAACAATCGCTTATCAGGTGGATTTTTTAATTAATTTTAACGGTAGAAAAGAAAGGAATGAATATTATCCGTTCATAAACGGACAGAGGTATGTACGATAATGAGACATTTTAGGTTAAATCCGGAGGGAATATATGCGGAGGATGACCTGGGTACTGCCAACCGGGCATTTCTTTTCGGCGACGGGATTTTTGAAACGATGGTGTTTGCTAATGGACAAATTCGATTCGGTAAGGATCATCAGGAAAGATTAATGAACGGCTTTAGGCAGCTTCGGATTTCCGCTGATGCTTTTCCAGATATTCATCGTGTAGAAGCGCTGATCCGGGAATTACCCGAGGGCAGAAAATCCTGCCGGGTTCGCTGGAACCTGTACCGCGCCGGTAGCGGCAAATACACACCTTCTTCACCCGGGCATGAAGAATCGCTGATGCTGACGGAGTTTCAGCCCGCCCCAAAGGTGAAGAAAGCAGCTTATTTTTGTACGTCCATCCACCTGCAGAATTCACCCTGGGCAAACTGCAAGACACTAAATGCGCTGCCCTACGTGATGGCCAATCTGGAACGGCAGGAAAAAGGTATGGACGAGGTCATATTGATGGATGCCTGGGGGCATGTTTCCGAAGCGGGAAGTTCCAATATTTTCTGGATTAAAAATGACATTTACTATACCCCTTCCCTGGAAAAAAATTGCGTAGCTGGTGTAGCCAGAAAACAGATTCTGCGGAGAATTGCGGAAGTCGGAAAAAGCTGTAAGACAGGTTCCTTTTCGGCCGATCATCTCCTGGATGCGGATCAGGTATTTGTCAGCAATGTATCTGGCATCAGCTATATTGAAGAAATTGCAGATCGCAGGTTTAGTTGCCGGCCTGTCGCTGAAATTGAGTCTATTTTTACACTTACCTGAGGACTATCCGCCGCCCTCATGTGGGCCAGCGGGCTGAATAGGTAATAAACCCGCACCGGCATAAAGCGTTGTTGTGAAAGACGCTGTGATCCGCAGGCACTACTTTGGTCTGCAAGGGATTTTTTGCCAGCAATCCGGTACCCTACCCAGAACAAACCCGGCAACGCACTATGCCTGCAATGGCCATTTCCTGTCAGACAGATACCGCGGCTTTGATATGCGGGTGTGGGTCGTAATTGTGAAGTTTGATATCCTCATAGGTGAAGGAGAAAATGTCTTTTACTGCTGGGTTAAGTTCCAACCGGGGAAGCGGCCGGCATTCTCTGCTCAATTGTAACCGGGCCTGGTCCATGTGGTTGTTGTACAGGTGGGCATCTCCGAAGGTATGGATGAATTCTCCCGCCTCCAGCCCACAGACCTGCGCAACCATCATCAAAAACAGCGCATAGGAAGCAATATTGAACGGCACACCAAGAAAAACATCTGCACTACGCTGATATAGCTGGCAGGAAAGCCGCCCGTTGGCTACATAAAACTGAAACAGCAAGTGGCAGGGAGGTAAGGCCATCTGATCCACGTCCGCCACGTTCCAGGCACTCACGATCAGGCGACGGGAGTTGGGATTGGTCTTTATTTGGTGGATCAGGTTTTTGATCTGATCGATTTCACCACCCTTGCCATCCGGCCAATGGCGCCATTGGTAGCCGTAAACCGGACCGAGATCGCCGTTTTCATCCGCCCACTCATCCCATATGGATACTTTATTTTCTTTGAGATAGGCGATGTTGGTATCTCCGTTAAGAAACCATAGCAATTCATAAAAAATGGAGCGGGTATGACATTTTTTGGTGGTCACCAGTGGAAAACCTTCCGCAAGGTCGAAACGCATCTGATAACCAAAAACACTCCGGGTACCGGTACCGGTGCGATCTCCCTTCTGAACCCCATTGTCCAGTATATGCTGTAATAGTTGATGGTATTGTTCCATTTCAAATCAATTAACTATAATGCACCTTATAATAATGCTGGTAATCTCCGGAAGTCACTCCTTGAAGCCAGGTATCATTGTCCAGGTACCAATCGACCGTTTTTTCTATGCCGACTTCAAAGGTAAGGCTGGGCGCCCAGCCCAGCTCCCGGTTGATCTTTTGGGCATCAATGGCGTAGCGCAGATCATGCCCTGCCCGATCTTTGACAAAAGTGATCAGTTTAGCGGATTCACCGGCCTCCCGGCCCAGTTTTTTATCCATGATTTCGCAGAGCAGTCTTACAATAGAAATGTTTTTCCATTCATTAAATCCTCCGATATTGTAGGTCTCTCCCTGAATTCCCTTGTGGAAAACCACATCGATAGCTCTGGCATGGTCTTCTACATACAACCAATCCCTTACATTCTCTCCCTTGCCGTATACCGGCAGTGATTTTTTCTCCTTTATGTTGTGAATACATAATGGAATGAGTTTTTCCGGAAACTGGTTGGGTCCGTAGTTATTGGAGCAATTGGATATGATCGTTTTCATCCCATAGGTATTGGCATAGGCCCTTACAAAGTGGTCTGAAGATGCCTTTGACGCAGAATAAGGAGATTGCGGATCGTAGGGAGTGGTTTCTGTGAAATAGCCTCCATCGTCTAATGAACCATATACCTCATCAGTAGAAACGTGGTAGAACAGGTGGTTTTCCAGGTCCTTCCAGTACTTTCTGGCCGTATTGAGCAGGTTTACCGTTCCCATCACGTTTGTCTTCACAAAAGCGAGTGGATCAGATATGGACCGGTCCACATGCGATTCTGCCGCGAGATGGATCACATCCGTCACCTGGTAATCGTTGAAAACCATTTCCAACAACTTTTCCTCATTAATGTCAACTTTTGAGAATACATAATTGTCTTTGTCCTCGATATCCTTAAGGTTTTCCAGGTTGCCCGCATAGGTGAGACAGTCCAGGTTAATGATCCGGTAATCGGGGTATTTATTGACAAACAGACGCACCACATGAGAACCAATAAATCCGGCCCCTCCAGTAATCAAAATTGATTTTTTCATTGTTTAATTCTATTATTATCAGGATGAGACTCCTTCCCCAGTCTCAAAGAAATGCTATTATATGAGTAAGCCAGGTTACAAACTTTGTACTTTTACCTGTACAGTTTCAGCTCGACGGCCCGGCATACAAAAGTCCTAAAGCCCGGTCAAAAGACAAAGCGATTCAGGCCTTAAATCTATTTAATAATCTATTGATCCATCCCCGCTTTGGTCGCTGTTCGGCTTCATAATATCCGTCACCATAACGATTTTTCTTCATATAGGAGTAATTGTATCCATAGCCGTAGTTGTAGCCTCCAAAGTCATAGGTATCCCCTCCACTTTTCAATCCATTAAAAATAGCATAAAAATTTCTGACCTGATCATTGGCATAGAGATCATTGATCATCAGCAGGTGGTTTTTATGGGTAAAATCATGCCTGACGATATACAGGTTGACATCGGAAAACCGGAGCAAATCCATGGTTTCAGACACCAGCCCCACCGGCGGGCAGTCCATGACGATGATGTCAAACTCCTCCTCCAGTCTGTCCAGAAAATTTGCCATTTTTTCTTTGAGCAACAATTCGGCCGGGTTTGGAGGTACTGGTCCGGATGGTACGACACTTAGATTTTCGTATTTGGTGGGAATGACAATATCCTCTGCTTTGTCTTTATCTACAAGAAAAGTAGAAAGTCCCTTTTTGTTTGAAATTTCCAGGTAGTTGGAGAGCTTGGGTTTCCGGAGGTCAAGGCCCAGCAGACAGGTCCGCTTGCCGCTCAAAGCCATGGCTGAGGCCAGGTTCAGGCTGATGTAGGTTTTCCCTTCTCCGGAAATACTGGAGGTAACGAGAATTTTTTTACATTTTTTCTCGCTCGCGATGTAAAAGAGCGCAGAGCGCAGTGACCTGAAGGATTCAGATGCAAGGGATCGGGGATGTTCGGCTACCAGCAGGTTGGTCTCTTTGTCGCTGTAGCCTATGGTACCCAAAAGCGGAATTTTGAGAATATTTTTTAACTGGATCTGGTCCATGATCCGGTTGTTCAGGTAATGAAAAATCAGCAGAAAACCCAGGGGCAGAAAAAAGCCAAGACCGATCGCATAGGAATAATTTTGGGTCTTTTTGGGGAATATCAGCATACCTCGTTTGGCATAATCCACGATGCTGTTGTCCGGTACATTGGATGCCTTTGCTATACCTGCTTCCGCCCGCTTTTCAAGCAAGTAGGTATAGAGGCTTTCCCGCAATTTAAATTCCCTGAAAATATTGGAATAGCTGGATTCGGCCTGTGGCAACTTGGCAAATTGCTTGTCGAAACTGTTTAATTTTTTCTGGTATTCCCGTTTCTTGTTGCTGGTATTCGCAATGAGATTTTCTATGTTTTCAAAAATATTTTCCTTGAGCCGTTCGATCTGTTGGTCCAGCACCGCTACATCAGGGTGAGTTTCTCTGACTACGGCCATTAATTTTCGTCTTTCCAGAGACAGTTCAACCAGATTTCTGATCAATTCTCCCAGGAGACCATCCGAGATACCGATCACCGATGGGGAGACAATCTCTTCATAGGAATCGGTTTTGCTGACCAGATAGGTCCGCAAGGTATTGTAATAGGCCAATTCAAAATCAATGGATTGGATATTTTCTTCCAACTGTTGTATGCTATTAAGTACTCCGCCAAATTCGGCATCCACATCCAGCATTTTGTTTTCTACCTTAAAGTACTGCATGCGGCTCTCTACCGAATTCAGGGAGTCTTCTACAATATAGAGCTGCTCCTCAATGAATTTCAAAGCATTTTCTGATATCCTGTTCTTTTCCTTCAAATCATATTCCAGAAATGCGTCCATCAGGGCATTGACATAGTCGCTTCCCTTGTCCACTATTTTTGTGGTCATACTCACTTCCAGGACCGAACCGTAGTTGACCAGCGGGCGGACATGCACAGCACCGGCATACTGATCTATGAGCGCTTGCGGGGGATGAAGCAGAAATTCGTATTCCTGGTACTGCCGGAAGATATCAATCAGATGCACGGTAAATTTGGCTTTGCCATCATTGACTTCCTTACCGAATTGGTAGGTTTTCCCAAAAAAATCCTGGGCATCTTCTGCATAGGGGTAACTCATAAAAAATTGATCCAGAAACATGTTTTCCCCCGGTAACAATTGAAAAGTAGAGTCCGAAAGAATCAGAATCCTGATTTTTTTACTGTTCACCTGTGGGTGAGTCCAGTCTACATCCACCCGTATAGGACTATTGTTGTAAAGTTCGATCTCTTTGATATTGGTGGAAGCAAAATAGCTGACATCAAAATGGAGTTTGCTCAAAGCCTCTGCAGCCAGATTTTTGGACGAGAACAACAGGATATCATTGGTCAGGTTTTCCGTACCTGAAAATATGTTGGAACGGTCCAGAATCCGGACTTCGGGGGAAGCATTACTTTTAATCATCATGCTCCCTTTGACTTCATATTTTTCTACCGTATAGCGGTGGAAAAGAAATACAGCCAGCAGACCCAAAATGATACAGAAAAGGTATAACGGCCAATATCTGAAATACTTGATGATGTAGTATTTGATATCAATCGGCTTTTCCTGCTCCTCAAATTGAGATAGATCTAAGTTTTCCATTGTCAAAAAATTCCGGAAGTAATACCATAAATAAACATCATCGCCGTGATAATGGATATGCCCAATTGCAGGCTTGAAGAGATATTCTCCCCGGAGCCCACCTGACGGATTTGCATGGGTTGCAAATACAATACATCATTTGGCTGAATAAAAAAATACGGAGAAGCGAGTAGCTGCCGGTCATTTAAATTTATCTGGTGTATTTTCATACCACCGTCGTACTGACGGATGAGGAAAAGTTCATTTTTTCTTGCCAGAATGTTGGATTCTCCGGCCAAAGAGATGGCGTCAAATATGGTTGCGCGGTTTTTTAGAATCACCTTTGGCCCCACACTCTGAAATTCTCCCAGCGTGGTAAACCGGATACCGCCTATCCGCAACCTCACCGATACATCCTCTTTAAAATAGGTATTGATGGCCTCCTGCACCTTATCGCGGGCCATTTCCTCGGTAAGGCCGGCTAATTTTATCTGCCCGAGAACGGGCATCCGTACAAAGCCGTCTTTGTCTATAGAATAACCTGAAAAATAAAAAATGTCCATGGCACCACCGCCACCACCGCCGGCCCTGCCGCCCCGGACCGCCGCAGCACCCTGGTATTCAAATGCTGCCAGCAATTCCTGATTGGGAGAAGCAAAATCAATATCAACGATATCAAAAGGCTGTAGTACATATTCATAGTCTACTTCTGCGTAGGGTATAAATTCATCCAGTTCGATAGGCTCATTGCCTTTGATATTCTGAAGGTAATTGATTCTTTTATTGCTGATACAGGAAGTAAACCATACAGAAAACAGCACTATGGTAATCAGCCTTATCATATAAAAATTCAATTTAAATGCGTTCAAAATTAATTAATTATGAACGTTTAGGAAATTAATGCCAACAAATAATTTATTCGACATTATTTTCTATCTAACAAACGGTTATATGCATTCAAAATCTCTGCATGCAGGTTTTTTCGGTCAAAATCCTTCTCAACACGGGCATACATTCTTTCAGCAAAGCCCTGCATCACCTCACGTTTTACAAACGCAAATTCCAATGCTTCTTTTAACGCAGCCACCTGCTTCAGGGGATAGACCAAAGCTGTTTTCATGTGCACAGCCAGTTCCCTGTTACCAGCAATATCAGAACAAATGACAGGACAGCACATGGCCCCTGCCTCCAGCAAAACATTTGGGAAACCTTCCCGGTATGAGGCGTGTACCAGTACATCACACAATGCAAGGTAATAAGGCACATGGTCTGTCCAGGGAATATGTACGATCCGCGGGTGATCTTTGATCTGGTTGATCGTCCTAATCTCCAGGGGATCAAGTTCCTGTTCAAAATCACCCACCAGCACCAGCCGGGATCGATTTACAATTTTTGACTGCACAAAGGCTTCTACGAGATTGGCAATGCCCTTGTCTTTTACCATCCTGCCTACAGCCAGAATCAGAAATTCATCCTCGCCGGGGCTGAGTCTCATCGTAGCCGCCACCAGGTGATTTTCCTGCAGATTGGCCCTGTTAAACACGCTTAAATCGACTCCATTTGAGGAGCCATTGCCGATAATTCTGACTTTATCCTCCCCGACAAGCTTTTCCTTCAGGATGGCATCTTTTAGGGATAATGCATTGGGCCAGACTTCTACAGCAAATCGATACGTCAATTTCTCCATGGCCGCCAGCAATTTTTTTTGTTTGTCTGGCCGGGAGACATAGGGCAAGCCTGCTAGCGTATGTATGCGCACCGGTACACCCGCCATCCAGGCCGCGATCATGCCGAGCAGGCCTGCCTTAGGAGTATGGCTGTGAACAATGTCCGGCTTTTCCTTTCTGAATAAGCGGTACAACAACCAGATACAATACAGGTCCTTAATGGGTGTAATTTTGCGTGTGAAGGGTACAACTTCCTTCCTGATGTCCTTTTCGCTTCTCAGGACATCATGCCATTCCTTACCCTCTGAGCTGACAACCACTACCTCAAAACCGGCTTGAGAAAGGTACAGCATCTGGTGTTTGAGTAATAATTTCAAAGAGAGCGGGACGGTGGTTAACCTGACAATTTTCGGCATGCTGCTGTATGGGTTATTTAAAAGTGCAAATATACCCGATAAATTCGTATGCCTGATATACAATTTCATTTAAACGTGAATACCAGTTTTGCATGGATCAAAAATAAAATCCTTCCCTAACTACATACCTGCATCAAACAAAAAAGGTGAGGGATCAACCTCACCTTTTTTACTCTGTATCAAATCGTCTTAAATCAATCGAATGCCGGATCCTGAGTCAGGGTCGGTGACCCATCCCTGAAGGACCTTTCTATAGCCTCCAGAGGAACCGGGAAATACTCGTGAACACCCTTTTCAAATGAGGCGTTGCTCAGGTAAGTCCTCTTGGTTGCTTCTTCGTCAAGGTATTCATTCATGGTTTCGGCCGCAATTCCCCAACGTTGCAGGTCAAAGAACCTGTGGCCTTCCATAGCAAACTCCAGCCTGGTCTCCATCCTGACGGCCTTTCTGGCCACATCCTGATCTGTCCATGGCTGGTCATAGGTAGAAATGACATAGTTGGCGGCAGGTTCGCCTTCTACTATGGTAAAATCGTTACGTTCCGCACCCTGAACGGCCCGCGGTACAAATCCGGCAGGGTTTGCAGCCCTTTCGCGGATCATGTTTACCAATTCCCTGGCCCGCTCAAGGTTACCGAGTTCTACTTCAACTTCGGCAAGCCATAGGATTACCATTCCTAATCTCATGATGCGGTAATTGTTGGCTGAAAGCCGTGGGTTGGCACCGATCCCGAAGAACTCCGGCTCTGCCACATGCTTTTTCGGTGAATAGGGACCTGCGTAGTTCTGATCCCGGATAAAGTCACTACCGTGGATCTTATAGCCCTTGTACAGGATATCCCTTCTACCTACGGTATGGTCTAACCTGGGATCCAGCGGGCCCTCATAGGGATCAAAAGGGTCGTTCCATGCCAGACCCTGATCATTGGGGACATCCTCTTCATTGAAAGTATCCAATAAAGGCAATCCTTCAGGCGAAGTTTTGTAGGCGTTTACCAGGTTTTGAGTGGGCTGGTAAAATCCACAACATCCCCAGGGATCCGTATACGGATAGTTAAGGGTAGTACCCTCATTGGCGGCCGCCGTAGTGGCACTGGAAATCGAAAACTGGATTTCAAAGATAGATTCCTCATTGTTCCTTCTGCCGACCAGGAAATTTTCTTCAAAAGTCGGCGTAAGCGCAAAAGGACCATTGTTCACGATATCATCGAGGAGCGTCTTGGCTTCCTGCAGGACAGCCGTATTGGCTACACCAGTTGACTGGTCCCAGCCCTGAAACATTTTTGCTTTGGCAAGAAAAGCCTGCGCAGCCCATTTGGTTGGTCTGCCTACTTCGCTTTGTACTTCCGGGAGGACCTCCATTGCCGCTTCAAAATCAGCCTCGATATCTGGCCAGATTTCACTGTCATTGGGCACTTTACTACTTTCCAGATCAGAAAGCACAAAGGTTTCATCGTCTATATAAGGAACTCTCTCCCACATTTTTCTGGCTTCCATATGGAAAAAGCCTCTCAAAAATCTGGCTTCTGCGATGATCTGAGTTCGTCTTGCGTCTGACACATCTTCAGCTTCCTTGAGTGTATTCAACACATCGTTGGTTCTGGCTACCCCTTTGTATACCGCCCTCCACTTGTTTCGCAGGTGAAGGTTGGTGGGTTGAAAATCAAATGTTTCCAGAAAGGACTGTTCGGGTTGGTCACCTGCATCCGTACCTTTGTACGCATCATCAGATACTACGCCTCCATATACCCAATTGTCTATGGTTCCATTCCATCCGGACTGCCCGTCCAGGCCATATCCATCGATCATGGCATAAGCTCCCAGAAGCAGGCCTTCCACACCTTGTGCATTCTCAAGACCTACTGTACTGAACTGTCCCTGGGGAACAGTTTCCAGAAATTCTTCCTGGCAGGAAGTCGTCATCGCTCCCATTACCAAAGCAGCTGTTGCTAGTTTAAAATATATCCTTTTCATAAAATTGCTTCTTTAAATGGTGATCAATTAAAATGTCACGTTAACACCCAGGATCAGGTTTCTGGACACAGGCATGTAACCTCCGTCAAACCCTATGGTATTGTTGCTACCGGTCTGGATTTCAGGGTTTGTACCTGTGTATTTTGTTATGGTAAAGAGGTTTTGAGCCTGGAAATAAATAGAAGCCCTGCTCATACCCAGGTTATCCAGCGTAGCATCATTTAGATTGTACGTCAACTGTGCATTTCTCATCCTGAAGTATGAACCGTCCTCTACGAAGTAGCTCGAGGGTCGGCTGCTGATCTGGTCATTGGCATCCATGATCGGAAGAGTACCTCCGGTATTGTTGGGCTGCCAGGCATCATACAGTGCCGCTTTGGATTTGTTACCCTGGAAGGTGTTGAAATCGGTCCAGTAGTTGATATAGTTAAAAATATCATTACCTACGGAGCCATTGCCAAACAGGGTAAGATCCCAATTTCTGTATCCTACGTTGAGGTTTATTCCGTAAACAAAATCCGGGTGGGGATTACCAATAACAGTTCGGTCAGCATCAGTGATCACTCCGTCTCCGTTAACGTCTTCTACCTTAAATTTACCTACAGCATTGTAGGTACCATAGGGGGGGTGCGCACTAACTTCCTCTTCTGTCTGGAATATACCCAGATTGTTGTAACCGAAGAAGGAAGAAATCGGGAAACCAGACTGAGTAATGGTCACAGAAGGCACCCTTGTGGAAGCACCAAATAGTACGTTGTCCTCATTTTCAGCCAGATTATCCACATTGTTTCTGTACATGGAATAATTTGCTGACACACCATATCTCAACTCTCCTCCGAGCGCGGTATCGTCTAATCCCAGGTTCAGGTCAATGCCCTTATTGGTCATCTGACCTACATTGAAGAAGGGAGCAGTCGCATCCCCATGACCGTAATTGATCGGAGTTTGAAACAGCATGTCGGTAGTCACACGATTCCACACATCCAACTCGAAGAAATACTTGCCTTCAGCAAATTCCACATCCAATCCGATATTGTTGGAAGTAGTTGCTTCCCATCTGGCATTCGGGTTTCCAAATCTCAATGCATCAAAGCCGAGGGCCGGAGTTGAAGTAGATCCATCTATTGGATAACCTGCATTGAAGATGTTGGAACGATAGGTGGTGTAGGCGTTGTAATCCCCGATCAGCTGGTTACCTGTTTTACCCCAGCCATACCTCAATTTCATGTCAGAAACAAAGGGTAGGGCTTCAGCGACGGCAGCTTCATCAGACAATCTCCAACCCAAACTGAAAGCCGGGAAAGTCGCATTTCTCGAGGCTGCAAGAAACCTGGACGAACCATCATTTCTCAGGATAAACTGAACCAGGTATTTGCCATCATAGGAATAGTTTAATTTTCCAAACTGAGAATATAACCTGTAGTCGTTTACAACCCGGCCGAAGTTGGTCGCTGTATTGGGGTCACCCAGATCCAGATAAGAAATGATTGGAACCGTTTCGAAAGCGAATCGCTGTCTCGCAGCACCGAAGATTTCGCCGAATTCTTTGATAGACTCTATTCCGAGGTAGGCATCAAAAGCATGAACATCATTGAAAGTTTTGGTATAACTGATGGTGTTTGTCCAAACCCACTGATAAGAATACTCATTTTCTGAGGTGGAGCTGTTTACAAAGTTACCTTCCACATACTCCGGCTGAGGCCTACCAATGAATAGCGCGCGCCGGTTATTGGCATCCACGCCGAAGCTGGACCTCACGTTGATGTTGTCGGTAAGGTCTACTTGTGCATATACGTTTCCAAAGGCTCTCAGAGAAAGGTTCCTGTTGTCACGTGCTCTGACGAGTACAGCGACCGGGTTGAAGTTGTTGCCCAGATTGGCTCCTCTACTCCCCGCAAAGTTGCCCATGATATCATAAACCGGCAATAACGGGTGCTGCAGGGAAGAACTAAATACTGCATTTTGCTCCGCATTGTTTCCGGCAGATCCGTTTCCGAAACCTCCCTTACGATTACCGACGGTTACGGAGAGGTTTTCACCAATTGTCAGTCGGTTGTTCAAGGCTTTAAATTCGGTATTGGCCCTTACAGAGTAGCGGTCATACCCGATATCTCTTACTACCCCGTCCTGGCTGAAATAATTCAAAGAAAGCGCATACCTTCCATTTTCAGTTCCTCCGTTTGCGGTGATCTGATAACTTTGGATCGGCGCAGTTCTGGTAGTTTCTGCCCACCAGTCTGTGTCGGCAGCTCTGGTGATGGGATAGATATTACCCGGCTCCAAAGCATACAGGCTTGGATCTACGCCGGGGTCACCTTCCATGGCACCACTGGGGAACACATAATCAGGTATACTCACCTCACCGTTTGGCCCCCAGGAGTATTGACCATGGCTGGGAGTTCTTCCTGCATATATGTTCGCCAGATACAGGTATTCACCCAATTCTCTGGCGTTCAGTGGATCAGGACCCCTTTCCGCTGTCTGGGTGCCGTAAAAGGCATCGAATGCGATGGTTGGTTTTCCGACTTTTCCTCTTTTGGTGGTGATGATCACTACCCCGTTTGCTGCTCTGGAACCGTAAATGGAGGCCGCAGATGCATCTTTCAGAATCTGGATAGACTCGATATCATTTGGATTCAAATTGCCCTGATTCTGGGTAGGTACGCCATCAATCACATACAAGGGATCGTTATTGTTGATGGTACCAAAACCACGGATCCGGACTGTAGCACCTCCTCCGGGCGTAGCATCGTTGACAATCGTCACCCCGGCTGCCCTTCCCTGCAGCTGCTGGGCGAAGGTTGTCGCTGGTATGGACAACAATTCTTCTGAATCTACAGAAGTAACGGCGCCGGTGATCTCCCGCCTGGATTGAGAACCATATCCGGTCACTACGACCTCGTCCAAACCGCTGACGCCCTGTTCCAACTGAACATCAATGGTGGTACGGCTGCCAACCACCTCTTCTAAATTGGTAAAGCCCAAAAAGGAAAAGACCAGGGTCGCTTCCTGATTGGGTACGGTGATGGTATACTCTCCGTCCAAATCTGTCACAGTACCATTGGCGGTACCTTTCACCAATACCGCGGCACCCGGCAATGGCTCTCCTAAATCATCTGAAACAGTACCTGAAATCTCGATCTGTGCGAATACGGAAGCCGTACTCACCAGAAGAGCCAACAGTGCCATACTGCTTAACTTGCAAATTTTTGACATAAGCATCTAGTTGAGTTTAAAGTGTATTGATTTATTTTAACTGTATTATATAAAATATATAATCCTATTTAAAATAGACGAGTAAAATCCGAAAAAATATTGAATCTTACATATCTATGCACTATGATACTCGGAAAGGAACAGATCCCATCATAAGTATCAATTTTCACGATTTTGAATAAATGTTAGTCCAGGGGGATTGCAGGTTCTCGGTATGGGGAATTATCCGGGAAATCCAAAAAATGGGATGTAAATAGATGTTTCATGTTCGGTTAAGATTAGGTTTATTGACAAGTAACATTTAAACATGCAGCAACACAAAAACCCTGTGTGACATCCAAATGTTTGAACAATTCTACAATTTTTTTTGAAAAGAAAAAATCATATTTGAAAATTTATCAAACAAAAATTTCCTGACTACTATTGGAGCAATTTCATCCCACAAAAAGCTCATTTAAACTACTTTAGTGAAAAATTAAAATTAGGTTATTTCTTATTTACTATTATTAATTTGATTGATAATATTTTTAATAAAAAAACAGGAAATAAATCTGTGAATTTAACCTATAGCGTAAAAAAAACAGTCTTTGTCAGGACTGCTTTTTTCTTTGTTTATTTCAGGGAATTGATCCATTGAGCGATTTTCATCGCATCTTCCCTGGGCACATGCGGCATCGGCGGCATGGGGGTGGCGTAATCCGGCCAGTTTTCAGGCTTGGGCGTATGGATCAGAGAAACAATCTCCTCTGGCGTGTAATTTCTCCTGGCCACATCTTTATAGGCAGGACCAACCTGTTTGGTATCCTTATTGTGGCAGGCAATACAAGTATGCCGGGAAAGCAGGGCGCTGACCAGGGCCTCGTCAATCTTATCCCCTGAGCCCTGCGGAACCTCTTCTTCCTTTCCACTTACCGATACTGCCTCCGGACTTACACTTGAAGGGCTGACTGGCTCCGAACGATCAGAGGAATTAAAAGTGCTCACCTCATTCCCGGCCAATAAGGCACCTTCCGGAATTTCATTTAAGGTGTAGTAGGCGGAGGGATGTACCAGGGAGTAAAAATTATCCTTTTCCCGGATTCCGTCTAGTTGGATGTGGTGGATATGGTATTGGGTCAGGCCATCAATTTTAATTCTTACCCGCATCAAATCATCCGATACCTTCACCCCCGTCACTGCTGCCATTTCATTGGCCACTGGTGGACTACCATATACGGGATGGTATTTGTAAATGAAGGTTTGAACTTTGTAGGAGGCGAGATCCTTAGCCGATTGCTTATCTACCGGCTGGGTAAATTCTATTTCAAAACCGTCCGGCATGGCCCTGACATTCCTCATTTCAAAAGGAATTTCTCCGTTCCATACCAATCGTTCCAGACCCTCATTGGCATCTCCTGCGGATCCCCATCCCCGATTGGTCTCTCCCACAAAGAGAGAGCCATCCTGTGCCCAGGCCATGCGCAATACTCCCGACCTAAAGTTACTTCTGAAGTCAATTGCAGCACCCTGCAGCACCCCGTTTACTTCTTCCATCATCACCCGCATGATTTTGCTTTGCCCCTGGTCTCCCACCAGCAATTGCCCCGCAAAAGGTCCAAAATGTCCATCAGGGATTTTTATCGGTTCAGAAGTCGATATTCCGTGTATACCATAAGGAAACCAAACTGCCGGAAGAGTAATTTGGGGAAGCTTTTCCTTTGCCTGATAGAGCGTCAGGTAGTCTTCGTCCACAATATTTTCGGGTTTGATATATCTGCCCTGCTCATTTTTTACCTTCCTTGGGTCAACCACGGCATCAAAAGCCGCAGTAGTAAGGTCTAAAGGAGAATTTTCCATTCCAGTCCACCTCAAACCGGCGGGATGCCCGGCGAAAGCTCCTTTTTGGATGTGCCAGATTCCCCCGGAGGCCATGTAATCACCCTGGTTTTCTGTATAGAACAGCTTCCCGTCAATATGGGCCAATCCGGCGGGAGAGCGCATGCCTGTCGCCCAGGGCTCCATCTTACCCTCCGGACTGATTTTCATGATCCAGCCCCTGAAAGGTACACGGCTTTCGCCGCGCCACCATTCCTCGTTGCCAAATGCCACATTTCCTGAAACGTAAAAATTACCCTCATCGTCTACCACCGGACCATAGCTGTATTCATGGTAATGCCCGGAGACGGGCCAATTGTAGATCGTTTGATAGTGATCTGCTTTTCCATCCTGATTGCGGTCTGCCAATTTGGTCAGCTCCCCCCTTTGAGAACAATAGAAAGCGCCGTCTTTGTATACCAGCCCGAGAATTTCATGAAGTCCGGAGGCAAATTTCCTGAAGTAAGGCCTCGCTCCGGTGGGGTTTTCTACGACATATACTTCCCCTCTCCGGGTGGCTACACCCAGATTTCCATTGGGCATCACTGCGAGCCCGCCTACCTCCAGCAAAATGCCTTCCGGAGCCCTGACTCGTAAAATCTTAAAGAAATCTTCCTCCATTGGAGATTCCTGCGCCCAGGCTGCCTGCGCTAACATCAAGCCCGTTAACATGAGGATAAGTCCGGGTATTTGCTTGCAATTCATGATCATTTGACTTCTAATTCTACGCATTAAAACAATAAAAAATAGGTAATGTTATCCAGGGCAGGAATCAGCAATTCCATACTCCCATCGATTGATCTCAAGTCCGCCAGATCCTGTATCGAATCATCCAGCCGGAGGTAATAAGCCTTGTCACCAATGAGAAACAAGCCTTCACCCAAATTCTGGATGCTGGCATTTCGGGCCAGGCGCAGATAGGTGTTTTCTCCGGCGCTGCTGGTCTTGATGACCCGCTTTACCCCCTCTCCCTCCGTCAGGAATTCCAGTTCGTCACTCACGCTTACACCATAGCTCTCGTATTCAAATTGCAGGTGATGATCATCGGATAGGACTTTGTACCCTTTGACTTTAAAATGACTACCCAGTGTATCCGAGGGCCAGGGCTGCTGCAGGTCCTGTAGCCTGGCGAAGGAGAGTGCTGCCTGCTGGGTGTAGGTGACCGATCCCATTGGCCGGGAGGAGCCATCGCCGCGGCTGTTCCACATAGGTGTCGCATTTAAAAAGTCACCTCTCCAAACCTGAACCAGATCCCCAAAATCCATATCATAAGTGTAATGCACTTTATAAGGAGACCCTACAGACACTGCATGGGTAATCCTGCTGCCACCTGGAATATCCATAAAGCTTCTCAAAACAGGTCTTTCCTTCGGGTCTACAAGTATTGGATCAGGCCCCGATGCGCGGGAGAAGCTAAGGTCAGATAGCTGGACAGTCCGGATACCCGGGCCCGATACCTCGAGCCCTATTCCCGCTGGTATCCAATCCTGAACTTTAGCATATAAAATTTCTACCGGGTAAGTTCCTGCAGTGAGTTGTATTTCGCCGGAAAGATTTCCTGCTGCAGCAGCGATCACCTGCTCAGTGCCAACGGCTAAACTGCCGGCTCCTCCGGGGGCCGAAAGGTTAAAAATGTACTGTCCTTCATGCTTGATTTCCAGTTCTCCCCTATACCTGATCAAAAACTGCTCTTCTGCTCCCCTGATATTCGCACCGAGGCGTTCCATTTGTCCAGTCCTTGCTGGTGTCAACTGCGAAAAATCAGGAACTGCTTCATACCTGCCCTGATACAAGTCGAAGGTGATGTCATCCAGGACAGGAGCCGGGTTGTCATAAGGGGTAATTTTAATATTGCGGAAGGCTACTGCACCATGGTCACCCTGGATCCTGACTGGTCCGCTGGACATCTCCTTTTCGGCCATGGCCCCTCTGGTAGGGCCAAAAAGTGCTATGTTTTCGTGTATGGTGACTCCGTTCAGTACCGCGGAGATTATTCTGGCATTTTCTATTTTTTTTCCATTGGCATCAAACCTCGGCGCCCGGAATGATACCTTTAAGTTTTGCCATAGGCCTGGAGCTTTGCTGGCATTCTGCCGGGGCGCATAACCCTGATAACCCTGCATACCCTCTGGCTGTGATTCGTCCCACCGTTCGTAAATACCACCATTATCACCTGCACTGGGTATTGCCGTACCCCAGCTATCCAACAGTTGGATTTCATACATCCCCTGAAGGTATACTCCGGAATTGGAACCTCTGGCCATTAAAAAATCGAGTTCCAGATCCATATCTCCAAATGAAGCTTTGGTATACAGATCTTCACCCTTGTCCTTCTCTGTCGGCAGGTTGACCAGGATCCCGGTACCCTTGCTGACCGTCAGATCTCCTGTTTCATTGATATCTGCCATCACTGCACCTGCCAGTTTCCATGTTTTACCGGGATCTTGAAAAGCATCAAGATTTTCAAAACTGAGCGTTGTCTGGGCAAGGCCATGAAGGCTAAAAAGTAGTATACTTGCAGGGATGACCCCGCAAATTGATCTGAACATTCTAGATGGATCCATAGGTAATAGTTGATTCCAATATTATTTATTTTAAGAATAGGCTGGCAAAAATAACTTTTTCAAAATAAAAAATAAGGAAACTTCACAATTTATCCACCAGGCCTGTACGTTTGCGAATATCATGCATTTAAAATGACAGCACGTACCAATTTGCCTGGAAAATCATTACCTTAACGCTTTTGGTAAGCGGCTACCTGTGAGCGATAGTTCATACTGGCCGCATGTTTGCCACTCGCCGGGCATGCCTGATCAAAGTGCTCAGCAGCCGGTTAATTGGTTTTAGCGTGCTATTGTCAATCAGGCCCCACTTGCCAAAAAGTATGTTTTATCAAACCCTCTAAGAAATAAAATGAAAGAAAATCTTCCAGGAATTAAACTTTTTGACCTGAACGGTAAGAAGGCTATCGTCACAGGCGGATCCAAAGGCCTGGGACTGGCAATGGCTGCCGGACTTGCTTCTGCAGGTGCGGATTTGTTGCTCGTCAACAGAAAAGAAAAAGACGGAGAGGTAAGTGCAGCCGCAATCAATGAAGCGTTTGGCCGGGAAGTTTACTCTTTTGCCGCAGACATCAGCAGTCAGGATCAAGTAGGCGCCATGACTGACTACGCCATGGATGTTTTTGGTCGCATCGATATTCTGATCAACAGTGCAGGCATCAACATCAGAGGAAGTATAGATGAACTCAGCCTCGAAGAATTTAATCAGGTAATGGATGTAAATGTAAAGGGCACCTGGCTGTCCATCAAATCGGTAGCCGCCCACATGAAAGCAGCCCGGTCCGGTAAGATCATTAACCTGGCCAGTACCCTAGGCCTGGTGGGTCTGGCTGACAGGACACCATACACCTCAAGCAAAGGAGCTGTAGTCCAGATGACCCGCGCATTGGGCATTGAGCTGGCACCGTTTGGCATCAATGTAAATGCCATTTGTCCAGGACCATTTCTGACAGAAATGAATATACCCGTGGCGGATGATCCCGCTACGAAACAATTTATCATTGGAGCGACGGCATTTGGCAGATGGGGTGAATTGAAAGAAATTCAGGGAGCTGCCATATTTCTGGCCAGCGAAGCGGCAAGTTACATGACCGGATCCATGCTTACTGTAGATGGAGGCTGGACGGCCAAATAAACAGTTTTCCACGCTGCCGGTCTTAGCCGACTTCTGCTCCGGCCGGCCCAAATCACTGGCGGTAAACAATTCATTCGCAATGGGTAATACTGGCATCCAGCATTTCGGAAGCAGGCAGGCCAAGTGCCGGGCTCAAAAATGGTATGCCCCAGCCCATTCCTCTGATCACAAACAGGACACCAATAAAGAGTGCAAAATAAGGCAGGAGCCGATTCATCCGAAACCTAAATGCGGGGCTGAAGATTTTATTTGAAAGCATCAACAACAGCATAACGGGTACCGTGCCCAATCCAAAAAACAGCATGTAAAGCATTCCGGAAACGGGTCCCTGTAGGGCCAGAGATGCAAGCAAGGCCATATACACCATACCGCAGGGCAACAATCCGTTTAAAATTCCTGAAAGAAAAAATGCCCGCGGCCCTCCCTTTTTGAGTGAACTCCCCAGCCTCGATTTGAGTCGGACAAATCCTGAAGACAAGCCAGAGCCGGATACCCATTTCTCAGATTTTCTGTAAAAAAAGGCCATACCTATGATTACGGCACCCATTAGAATAGATATCCATTGTTGTATGCCTGCCAGGGCCAGCGAAAATCCCAGCATACCTACAAGTCCTCCCAAAAAAACATAGGTCAGTGTCCGGCCTGAATTGTATAAAAATTTGTTGCGCAGGTACCGGTTGTGATCCCTTCCGGCGAGGGCCAGAGCAATCGGACCGCACATACCGATGCAGTGAAATGATCCGAGAATTCCCCATACAAAAGCGGTCCACAACATTTAAATATCAATTTTTATTTCTTCGAAATATTTAAGCTCTTCGCTTGCCCAGCTTAATTTAACCCTCCAATACCCAGGTGATAAATTACTCAAATTCAGGAACCTATTAGTATTTTCCTCAATACTGACTTCAATTATTCTGTCCAATCTCGCATCTGAAGGCCTGAACAAATGCAATTCTCCGCTTGCGCCGACTGGGAGGTTTAATTCTAAGGTTTTCTTTCCCTTATCGAACCTCATGGCGTTATCGGTAGACTCAAGGGAATTGCTAACCCTGTCTATGTGCTGCTGATAATTGATTTCAGCTTCATAATAATTTTCTGTGACCAAATGCAGGTCATCCTGTCGCATGCAGATGGTCACCATGGTTGCCATTATCGCCACAAAAACCACAAAAACCAATACTATTCCGTTTCCCCAATTCATAGTCTTTTTTTAGGTATGTTCATTTATTTACAGGCCCCATAAAACTGGTTTCTATTTTATCAATGGTCTCTCCGTTTTGCTGCAGAAGCAGCACTACAGTTTCTTGCGGGACGATCATATCTTCCTGATCCTTAACCAGAAAAAAACGTCCTTCAAATTTGGTCTGACCCTGCAGATTCCAGTCGGTATCCCCTACCCGCTCCAGGCTAATGGCTGGATCCTCCGGAACCAGATCTACCTGTTGCTGATCAAAGGTTTTATTGATCAGCGTCAGTTCATACAAATTGCTGATCTTATCTCCTTCCCGCTCCTGATAGGTCATTCCCCTGAAACGGGTCACTGTGGCGCCCAGGTCTGTACGCGTACTTAGCAAGCCAACAAACCCGCTAATCAACAGAAGTAAAATAGCGGAATAGGCTTTAACCCTGCCGGTAATTAATTTTGAGGTCCCTTTTTGAATGCTTTCTTCGGAAGCATAGCGAATCAGGCCCTTAGGGCGATCCACTTTTTCCATCACCTCGTCACATGCATCCATACAGGCGGTACAGTTCACGCATTCCATCTGTACGCCGTTCCGGATATCGATACCCGTGGGGCATACCTGTACGCATAACGTACAGTCGACACAATCTCCTAAAGCATCGTTTTCGAGTTTATTTTTTCTTATAGGACCTCTGGGCTCACCCCTCACATAATCGTAGCTGACGTTAATGGATTGATTGTCCAGCATTACCCCCTGCAGGCGTCCATAGGGACAAACGACAATACAGGCCTGCTCACGAAACCAGGAGAAAACAAAAAGAAATATCCCGGTGAATGCCAACAAACCTAAAAATCCAGCCATATTTTCACTGGGAGGCTGCATGACGATCACCTTTACCTGCTCTATTCCGATAAGATACGCCATCACCGTATGTGAAATCAACAGGGATATCAAAAGGAAAAGGGACATTTTCAGGGTTTTTTTTCTGATTTTCTCGGCATTCCAGGGCATGGAATTTAGTTTCCGCTGCTGATTGGCATCGCCCTCTATCCAATACTCTATTTTCCGGAAAACCATCTCCATAAACAGGGTCTGCGGGCAAGCCCAGCCACAAAATACACGACCAAACACCACAGTAAACAAGATGATGAAGACGACGAATATCAGCAAGAGAAAAATTAGCAGGTAGGTATCCTGGGGCCAGAAAACAGCTCCGAAAATGATGAATTGCCGCTCAAAAAAATTGAACAACAGCCAGGGTTGTCCATTTACTTTGATGAACGGACCTGCGAATAAGATGGCCAGCAGTAACCAGGAAAAATAGGTTCTCCACCGGTAAAATTTACCAGACACCTTTTTGGGATAGATCCAGTTCCTGCCCCCTTCTTTGGTGACGGTACCGATTGCATCCCTGAATTTTTCCGGATCGAGGTTTTCGTTTTTCTTTGCCATTTCGCCTCAGCACTGATTGATTCCTATTTCCAAGCGTTGGACCGGGCATCAAATGGGCACGGTCCAACGGATTAACAATTTACTCTGCCGGTTCCAGCCCCAATTCGTCCTCGCCCAGAGCATCGAGCGGCTCCTCTATATTGGGCTCGTATTTCTCGCCCTGAGGCTCCTTTGGGTTAGCGGGGCTGGTACCTTGCAGGGTTAAGATATAGCTGGATACCTGCTGCATCTGCTCGGGACTTAACTGGTCCTGCCAGGGGATCATGCCTTTTTCGACCACCCCGTATTTTACCACTGAAAATATGTCCTTGATGTCGCCTCCGTGAATCCAGTATTCATCGGTCAGGTTAGGCCCAACGCCACCACCTCCATCCATGGCATGGCAGGCTGCGCAGTTTCCGGCGTATAATTCACTGCCCGCCTCAATGGCCGCCGTACTGGAAGTAAATTCTACCGTATTTTCGTCTATTGCAGCCAGCATGGATTCGCCCCTGGCTTCTTCTTCCATGGCAGCAATGGCCAACTCCTCTTCATATTCTTCCATCTGTGTTTTGCCTATCCCCAGCACGGAGTAATTGACAAAATAAATGATGGCAAACCCAATGCTCAGGTAAAAAACATAGGCCAGCCAGGGAGGCATAAAATTGTCGAGCTCGACGATGCCATCATAACTGTGATCCAACTGGATATCGGCCTCCTGCTCAATGGGTTTCATCTTTCCGGTTACAAATTTTTCTTTGAAGTTTTCCCACCAGGAAGGCTGAGCCGCAAGCGCGGGATTATCCTGTCTGATCACTGACATCAAAAAGGAAAGCAGGTACAGCATCACTCCCATGATGATGACAATCAGCAGCAATACCACACCAATGATCAACAACAGGGTCATTTGGCTGCTATCCATTTGCTGCAGGCCTGCGGTCCAACTTTGATCCGCTTCCTGGCCCAAAACGGGAAAGGTCAGGAATAGCCCGCCGAGCATTGTTCCAATCCATTTATACGTTTTCATAGCTCTCGTCTTTTTGAAGTTCGTCGTTTAAGGGCATCTCTTTCATTTTCTCTATATAGCTTTTGTCCACCCGGATGACCCACCAAAACATGCCGATAAAAAATATCACAAATATCAGCAGGGAGATTATGGGATAGATTTCAATATTTTCTATAGATCTTAAAATTTCTTTTTGCATGACGATTCAGATTTAAGGGTTGGTTGCTGTATTCTTGCTAATGTCCGTACCCAGCCTTTGCAGATACGCTATCAGGGCTACAATCTCAGTATCGGGCAAGACTTCCACCCCTGATTCTTTAAGTCCTGCCACGATGTCGTCGGCCTGCTGCTTCAGATCATCAATGGCTTTTTCATCGTATCCCTCGGGGTAGGGCACGCCCAATTGCTGCATGGTCCGGATTTTTGCGCCAATATTGCTGTGATCCATGATATTGGTCGTCATCCATGGGTAAGGTGGCATCAGCGATCCCGGTGACATGGTCCTGGGATCCACCATGTGGTGGTAATGCCAGCTATCCGGATATTTTCCGCCTACCCGATGCAAGTCAGGGCCGGTACGTTTGGAACCCCACAGAAAGGGCCTGTCGTATACATACTCCCCTGCTTTCGAGTATTCGCCATATCGCTCGGTTTCAGAACGGAAAGGGCGGATCATCTGGGAGTGACAACCCACACATCCATTGGCGATATACAAGTCTCTGCCCTGCAATTCCAGAGGCGTATAGGGCCTGACGCTACTGATGGTAGGCACATTGGACTTGACGAGTAGGGTCGGAATGATTTCCACAACACCTCCTATTAGAATTGCCACAGTGGCCAGAACTGTAAAGAACACCGGCTTTCTTTCCCATGCCCTGTGCCAGAACTCACCCTTGGAGGGCACATGCCTGGCGAGCGCAGGCGCTTCGTCTGCCTCTTCTTCCTGGAATGAGCCGGAAGCGGCGGTTTTCACCAGGTTGTACACCATGATGATCGCACCCGACAGGTATAGCAAGCCTCCAAAGGCACGCAGCATGTACATGGGAACGATCTGGATCACGGTTTCCAGAAAATTGGGGTACGCCAGGCGGCCCGCATCCCCGAACTCCTTCCACATCAGGCTCTGGGTAAGGGCGGCTACATACATGGGCAATGCGTAAAAAAGAATGCCCATGGTACCCAGCCAGAAATGGGTGTTGGCCAATTTTACGGAGTACAAGTTCGTTTTCCACATTTTAGGCCACAACCAGTACAACATGGAAAAGGTCAGAAAACCGTTCCAGCCCAGCCCTCCTATATGAACATGAGCTACGATCCAGTCGGTATAGTGCGCGATAGCGTTGACGTTTTTGAGTGAAAGTAAAGGCCCTTCAAAAGTAGCCATACCATAAGCAGTCACCGCTACCACCATAAACTTCAGAACAGGATCTACCCTGACCTTATCCCAGGCACCTCTGAGCGTCAATAAGCCATTTACCATGCCTCCCCAGGAAGGTGCAATCAACATGACCGAAAAAGCAACACCTAGCACCTGGGCCCATTCAGGCAATGCGGTATACAGCAAGTGATGCGGACCGGCCCAAATATATATGAAGATCAGTGACCAGAAATGGATAATGGACAGTTTATAGGAGTAAACCGGTCTGTTGGCTGCCTTGGGCAGGTAATAGTACATCAGTCCTAGGAAGGGGGTAGTCAGGAAAAATGCCACCGCATTGTGTCCGTACCACCACTGCACCAGTGCATCCTGTACCCCTGCATAGGCCGAATAACTTTTGAAAAAGGAGACGGGCAGTGCGAGGGAGTTGAAAATGTGGAGTACAGCTACTGTCACGAAGGACGCCAGATAAAACCAGATGGCCACATACATGTGCTTCTCCCTGCGTTTGATCAGCGTACCGATCATATTTGCGCCGAAAGCCACCCAGACAACGGCAATCGCAATATCAATGGGCCATTCCAGTTCAGCATATTCCTTACTGGAGGTCAGACCCAATGGCAGGGTGATGACTGCAGACAGTATAATGGCCTGCCATCCCCAAAAGTGAAACCAACTCAGAGATTTGTTCCACATCGGGGCCTTCAGCAATCGCGGCATGGAATAATATACTCCCGCAAAAATCGCATTTCCCACAAAGGCGAAAATCACGGCATTGGTGTGGAGTGGTCGCAACCTGCCAAATGTCGTGTAGGGATTACCCAGGTTGGCCTCAGGTAAAAATAACTGGGTAGCCGCCAGTACTCCGATCAGCATTCCGGCCAAACCCCAAATGATGGTGGCCGCACCGAAGTATTTTACGATCTTATTGTCGTAACTAAATTGTTCAAGTGTAGTTCCTGACATATCACTCTGATTTATTAGGTTTTTTTGTATTATTTTTATTTTTCGATTTGTGTTCAAACAATATGCGAATGGCGGGAGTATGCTGGTCATCAAACTGGCCATCTTTCATTGCCTTGAAAAACAGCCACAAAAAACCGCCTGCCAATAGTAAACTCACTCCAATCAGTACAAAAATTACTTCCATGTTGCAGCAGATTTATGGTTCAAACCTCGTGTATATGCCAGTAGATTGGTGGCCATGGTGGTAAAAACGACGACCGAAATACTACTGAGTGGCATTAAGATAGCACATAAAACAGGGCTTACCAAACCCTGAACGGCAAAGAATATACCCACAGCATTGTAGGTAAAACTTAGTGCAAAGCTAGCTTTTATGACCTTTCTGCCCGAGCGGGCAAAACCAAGAAATTTGGGCAAATAGCCGAGCCTTTTCCCATCCAAAATGGCATCGCTTGCCGGACTGAAATGTGAAATATCGTCGGTAACCGCAATACCTACCTGGCTGACCCTCAGGGCACCGGCATCATTTAATCCATCTCCTACCATCAGCACCTGCCTGCCCTCCTGCTGTAACCGCTGAATTCTAGCCAGCTTATCGGCCGGACTCTGCCGGAAATGCATGTGCATTTCTCTACCCCACTCCTTTTCAAAAAATTGCCTTTCATGATCCTGATCGCCGGAAAGCAGGTGAAGCGCAAACCTTGTTTTCAAATCTCCCAGCATTTTTCCCATTCCTTTGCGGATACCACTGTCTATCAGGAAAGTACCCAAATGAACTCCCTCTACTACCAGATATACTTTATTGCCCCTGAAATTCTTTATGGTCTTTGGTTGAGTTTCCAAAAAGGAGGCGGCCCCCAAAACAATTCTTTGGGATTTGTATCTTGCTATCAGCCCTTTTCCGGGGATTTCCTGCACTTGTTCCAGCCTGGCGGGGATCACCGGCCCCAGCCAGCGATTGACCCGATTACTCAGCGGATGGACCGAGTAGCTCACCATGGCTTTTAAGACACCAAGAGTTTCCTCAGAAAGCTTCTCGCCCTCATACCTTATCCTGGCAAGAGCAGGAGAGGTAAGGGTGCCGGTTTTGTCAAAAACCAGTGTATCTACAGCGGCAATTTTTTCGATCACCTGTGAGTTCTTCAGGTAAAATCCGTTTCTCCCAAAAATACGCATGATGTTCCCAAGGGTAAAAGGCGTGGACATGGCCAGTGCACAGGGACAGGTAATGATCAAAACAGCAGTAAAAGCCCTGATACCCATTGAAAGATCATACATGCTCCAGTACAGCAAAGCTCCGAAAGCAATTACCAATACAGTAAGGGTGAATTTACCACTAATCCGGTTCGCCAGAGAAGCGAGCGAATCTTTCTGTTGCTCTTTCGAAAAAGCTGCGTGATTCCAAAGGTCGGTAAGGTAGCCCTGAGAGGGGGACTTTTGAACCAGCAATTCAATAGCAGGACCCTTTTGCCTCCCTCCGGCATAAATCACTGTCCCCTTTCTGATGCCAACAGGCACTTCTTCGCCGGTCACAAAACTGTAATCTATCGCAGCCTCTTCATTCAACAAAACACTGTCTGCAGGAACAAGCTCCTCATTTCTAACCCGGATGATATCTCCAACCCGGACCCGGGTCAGCGGAACAACTTCCTCCTGATCCTTTTTCATTCTGGTCACGGCTACAGGAAAATAGGCTGTATAATCTCTGTCGAAGGAAAGTGTGTCGAATGTCTTTTGCTGGTACCATTTGCCCAGCAGGAGGAAAAAAAGTAAACCGCCCAGGGAATCCAGGTATCCCTCCTGACCCAACAGGAAGATTTCAAATAAGCTGTAAACGAATAATGTAACGATGCCCATCGCTATGGGCACATCCATATTCACAGTGCGATTTTTTAATGCCATCCAGGCAGAGCGGTAATAATCCGTTGCAGCAAAAAAGAATACCGGAAGCGAGAGCAGCACGTTCAGGTATCGAAAAAGGTTGGTGAAGCCCTTCCCCAGAAGTCTTGCTTCTGAAAAGTACTCCGGAAGACTGAAAAACATCATGTTTCCAAAACAGAAGCCAGCTACTGCCAATTTATAGATCAGCCTACGGTCGGCTTTTGGTTTTCTTTCGGCTCCGAGATCGGAAAGGTTGATGCGTGGCTCGTAGCCAATCCGCGCCATAAGCGCTACAAGTGCCCGGAGTTCTATCCTCTCCTGGCGGTATTTTACCTGGACTTTCTTTTTTACAAAATCCACCCTGGAAGAAATAATCCCGGGGTGCAGCCTATACAGGTTTTCAAGCAGCCAGATACAGGAGGCACAATGTATCATGGGAACAAAAAAGGTGATATGAGTTTCCTCTTTGTCCTGATAATCGATAAGCTTATCGATCACCTCTCTGTCACTCAGATAATCGAAGCGGTTATTGCGGGACGACTGGGATTTTTGGCTTTGGCCCGGGCTGTCCGCCAAAGCATAATAATCACAAAGATCATTCTCAGACAATACACTGTACACTGTTTTGCACCCGGAACAACAGAAATTCTTTTTATCAAAGTGAAGTACATCCCTATCACAGGGTTCGCCACAATGATAACAGGATTCCTGCTGTTGTTTTTTCTTTTCAGTAGCTGTATTCTCCATTTGGCGGCAATTTAGTTCACCATCGAAGTGAAAAACATGACAAAAGTCATTTAAGATAGTGATTTAAATGGCCAAATAAAAAGAAAGCCGATCATACCACATTCCACCCTTGTAAAAATGAAAAAGTACCTTTGCCAGGTCCGCCTGATGTTGTTTGGAGGTGACCAAAACGGTACATTGGTGCTTGACGGCGTAGGACCAGAAATCACCGATCCTGTCAAAGTTGAATTTGATAAATGAAGTTTCGGCGGTATGGTTTCCGACTTCCTGTATGATTTCTTGCTCTTCCTTTAATTTTGATCTCGGAATAAATGCCGGGGAGATGATCGTGGATTTGCTATCCTGTATATTATTGGCAAAGAGGTACAAAAAATGTTTGATGATACCGGCGGATGCCGGACTCCCATCGTAGTGAAAAAGCAAGTGCTCAAAAGAAAGCTCACGGTCATACAGCAGTACCGGAATACTGCAGGGTTCGCTTTCGAACTTTTCAGGATGATCCAGGCCGTGCAGCCAATCCAATATTGCGGGCAAACGTGCCGTATACAACTGTGCCTTTACATCTGGTAATACACTCTTTTCCAACGGATTTGCGGTCATCCGACCGGTAAAATCCTTTGCCAGGGGTAAATTTACATGGGCAGTGACAATGGTATCGGGAAAAGAAAATTGGGTTTCCAGCTTGGTTTGCATGAGCCTTTCTTTTTTTTACAAATCTAAATTGTGGTGGCAGGATGAACAGTGACTATCATTTAGGCTCAAACATGATAAATGTCATGTAAGGAGAACTGATCTGTCCGAATGCTTAATTTTATAGAAAACAGGCTTAACCTCTATTGCTGATGCTACGTATTTAATGCAAATTTACCGAGCAATCAACCGGACAATGAAACAACACCTGACAGCGATCATCTTTGCCTTATCCATACTGGGATCGGCTATAGTTTTGGGCAATGCCTATAGGAAAAGGAACCTTGAGGCCACCAGGATTTCTGTAACCGGTCTCGGTGAGACCGATTTTATTTCAGACCTGATCGTATGGGAAGGTGTCTTCGAAAAACAATCTACCACGCTTGGAGTCGCTTATTCCGGGCTGGAAAGCGACAGACTCATTGTAACCGAATACCTGAAATCCAAAGGGATCGATGCCGGGGAAATTGTCTTCAGCGCCGTGCAAACCAGACAGAACACCCGGGCAGAATATACCGATGAAGGACGCTACATGGGTGAAACCTTCCTGGGCTACACCCTCAGTCAGACCATAAGCATAGAATCGAGAGAGGTAGAAAAAGTGGAGAAAACAGCCCGTGAGATCACCGAATTACTCAATAAGGAAATTCAATTCTATTCGCAGGCTCCCCGGTATTATTTTACCCAACTGGCAGACCTCAAAATTGAGCTGATATCCAGGGCTACGGAAGACGCAAGAATCCGGGCAGAAAAAATTGCGGAGAATTCGGGTGCCGCTCTTGGTAAATTGATCAGCGCGAACATGGGTATCTTTCAAATCACCGGACAGAACTCAGGGGAAGATTACTCCTGGGGAGGCACCTTTAATACTTCTTCAAAAGCAAAAACGGCATCCATTACCATGAAGCTGGATTACCGAATCGAATAGTAATGTCTGTAAAAAAACGGCTGCCTGCCCCCCACTTGCTTGAGGAAGGCATTCATTTTTATTATGAAGGTCCGCTGATCGTCTTTACTGAAACCTATCACCTGCTGCGCGGTTATTGCTGTGGCAGCGGCTGCCGGCACTGCCCCTACAGAAAGGTCCGGAGATCAGGAAATGGATCTATTTAACCGGCTTAAAGGTACCCAGGTTTTCTATTCGGTAACCATTGGGATAGGTCTCCCGTTTCCTGCCTGTACCAAGTTGCGGTGCTTTTATCTCAGGCAGCAATCTCAATAGATTCGCCCGAAGCCTTAATCCGGAATGCACTGCACGTATCAAAACTCCTGGTGGATCCGGGAAACCCATGGCTTTTCTCAAACGCGCATCCATCAGACAATACGCTACATACCTGCCCGGGCAAAACAACCAGCCAGGCAAATAAAATCCCAGCAACAAATCCAGTGTTTTCGTTCCTATCAGTTGATTGGCAGGATGAAAAGTAAAAGTTTGCTGCTCATAGGCCAGATTAAAGTGTTCAAATGCATCGAGCGTTTCCGGAACATCTACAATGCCCATGTAACCCGCCAACCGCCGGTAATTGGTAAAAATGGCCTCCTTTTCCAGGGCTGAAAATGACCTCCAACCCCACTTCTCCATCCATCTTATCGGTTCAAATACAAAAGTAGATAGTACATACAGATAGTCCTGATTTGGAATTTTAAACCTGCCATGCATGGCGTTCATCCGCGCTATGGCCGCTCTTCCCCGCTCGCTTTCTTTTCCGTTTTCCAATATTTCATACAATATCAGCTCCGTGTCGTCGTAGCGCTTACGTGTCCTGCTGGTAAACTCCCCGGTGGCGGCCAACAGTCGGGAAATGGAAGGGACAGCAAATGTTCGAAACAAGGCAAACTCCAGTGCCTTTTCCATATCCCAGGGGAAACAGTGAAAGGAAAGCAAAAATGCTATTTTCTCATGATCCTTATCAGGGTCCAGGCCCTCAATTTGCCTGGTAAATGGTTTCGTAGGCATGGCAAGTATGCTTTGGAATAGCCAATTTAATCAGGTAGCGGTATGAATGCTTGTCAAAACCAATATTTTTTTAAAAACACGTCATTCCTCAAGATATTAGAATGCAAAATGCGTATTTTCGATCTTCAACAAAAGCAACCCGGATGCGTCAATGGATTCTCGTTTTTATCAGCTTCATCATCCCCGCACCAGGCATCGCTCAGGGAGACCAGCCAGAGTCCTGGACAATAATTGAATCCGCAAGCGGAAAATCGGTGGATATATCTGAAATGCTGGCAGCGATGGATGCTACCCCAATCATCGTTTTCGGAGAGGAACACGACGACAGCCTGGCACATGTACTGCAAAAAAAACTTTACGGGAACCTGATTGCTGAATTTGACAAGGTGAGCCTAAGCCTGGAAATGTTTGAACGCGATGTACAACTCATCATAGACGAGTACCTTTCAGGTTGGATTTCGGAAGACAAACTCATCGATGAGGGCCGTGCCTGGAGCAACTACACCGATTATGCTCCCCTGGTGAATATGGCAAAAGCTTCCGGTCAACAGGTGATCGCTGCCAATGTTCCGGGGAGATATGCCAGTATGGTCGCCAGAAAGGGCCTTGGTTCATTGAAAATGCTGGACCGCAGGGCCCAAAAATACTTTACACTATTTCAACCTCCCGGACCCGACGATGCCTATCTCATAAAGTTTAACGATGCCATGGGAGCACATGCGCAACATATGGGTCCGCAATACTTCCATGCCCAATTGCTGAGAGACGCCACCATGGCAGAAAGCTTACTCTACCACTGGCGAAAAAACCGGAAAACCAAAATCCTGCACCTTACCGGGAGATTTCACAGTGATGAGGGCTTGGGCACGGTAAATGCACTCAAAAAGAAAAAAGAAAAACTGAAGGTAATGACCATTTCATGCTTTCCTTCTGAAATGTACAGATCTCCGGATTTGATTGCTATTAAATCTTTAGCTGATTATATCATCCTTACGAAACCCCCCGCAGAATAAAACGTGGCGCATGCCCTGAGACTACTCAAGCCGACATACGCCACCTTTATTTGCAGTTATTTAAGCGTGCTCTTTTGCATCTTGGGACTCAGGTAATACACGGAGTCAATCTTAAAATCCTCAGGATTTTCTACCCTGAACCATTGGTAGCCTGTACGTTTGCCTTCGTGTTCATTGAAAACAATCAATCCTTTCCCGCAATTTCATTAAAAACCATATCCATTTTGATGGTATCCCTGGGGTATTCCAAAATCCCGGCCCTTTCATCGGATATCAGGATGGGGGTTTTCATGGCAGATTTTTCTTTGATGAGTAAGGTCAGCAGGTCAGACTCTTCAATATCCTTACCGTGAACATTATTTTTAAACACTTCAGAGTCCTTGTCAAACAGATCAATAACCCGTTTGCTGAGTCTGTTCGCCAGTTCCAGAATTTGTGTGGGGGTCATGTCATTTTTTGAAATGTCCAGCTCATTGATTACATGTTTGTGAAGGGTCAGCGCATAGGCATATGCTTCCTTGTCTTCTAACTTGTTGCTGTTGTAGAGAAATTTAATTTCGTTTTTGCCTAATTCAAACATGCTTTGGTCTCATTTAAGGGATAAAAAATATGGGAAAATAAAATTGATAAGAACATAAATTATGCCATATATAGATTTTACCGTAATTTTCACCGGCTTTTGATGAAGATGGAAATAAATACTTCAAGATCAATACCTTACAGTTCCGCTTGTCTCTGATTCATTATTCCCCGCAGTCGCTCTGTGTCAGGTTCAGTTAAACAACTCTGCTATCGGTCTGCCACAAATCTGCATTTGGACCGAGTTTTTCCTTTAATGGTTCTGTTATTTTTTTAAGTCTGTCTACCATATCGGTATTCATCTCTACGTCAAGTGTACCCATGTTATTCTTCACCTGTGCGGCATTCCGGCCTCCGACAATTACAGCGGCCACACCCTTTTGTTTCAGCAACCAGGCCAGGCTAAGGTTACCCATAGGAATATTCAGTTCTGCTGCAAAAGCTTTGATCTGAGCAATAGTGTCAAAAGTCAATGCTTCACAGCCCTCATCCTCATGTCTGGATTGGGACCTTTCTTTGGTAAAATGTCTGGTTCGGGCCCGATCGTCAGGAACTTCGTTTTCTGAAGTAAACTTACCTGTGAGCAATCCCTGCATGATGGGAGAATAACACAACACCGGCACCCCATTTTGCACACATCGGGGTAAGATTTGGTATTCAATGGCCCTGAAAAGCAAGTTATAGGCCATTTGGTTACTGCTGATAGCAGCGCCGGCAGCCTTGCAGGTTTCCAGGCTTTTTACACCGAAGTTGGATACGCCATAGGCCCTGATTTTTCCCTGTTGCTTGAGCAATTGCAGTGCTCCGAGGGTTTCCTCAAGTGGAATGTCCGGATTGGGCCAATGCAATTGATAAAGATCAATAAAATCCGTTTTGAGATTTTTCAGGCCTCTTTCGCAAGCCCGGATCAGGTCCTGAGGAAGAAAATCCGCGGGACCAACCTTGGATGCGATTTGTATCTGATTTCTCTCTTTGCCCAGGGCCTCTGCCAAAAGGTTTTCTGAAGCTCCCGCACCGTAGGCTTCGGCCGTGTCGAAGGTAGTAATTCCCTGATCGTAAGCTTCTTTCAGTGCGGCCAGCGAGTCCCGTTTATCCTGCGGACCCCAGTTGAATCCTCCTACCACAGCCCAGCATCCAAAAATAAGCCGGGAAACTTCCAGCGAGCTGCCTGGCAATACGTATTTGTCCATGTAATATCTTTTATTGCATCTATTTTCAAAAAAAGGCATTTTCACACCAAAATCAAACCAAAAGCTAAAAAATCAGCGCATCCAAACCGATGACCAAAAAGGGTTTTTCTGCTATCAGTGGAAGAAAGCAGGGCAAAATATATGGTTTCAATTCTTTTCCAGAACCACTTTATAACCCGGGTCATCTTCCGCGTAATTGACATTAATGATTTTCTCGGCATTTTCGAGCAAGATTCTGCTGCTGCTGTTAAGATGCCGGATATAGACAGTTTTACCCAGTTTGTCGTATCGCTCCGTCACCTTATGGATGGCTTCAAGTCCGGAATGATCCACCACCCGGCTTTCAGTGAAGTCGATAATGATCTCATCCGGATCATTAATGGGGTCAAATTTTTCACTAAACGTAGTGGCCGAAGCAAAAAACAAGGGGCCGTACATTTCGTAATGTTTTACCCCATTTTCGTCGATCCTTTTCCTGGCCCGGATTCTTTTTGAATTTTCCCAGGCATACACCAATGCCGACACGATGACACCTACCATCACCGCCAGGGCAAGATTATGCAGCACCGCAGTAATGAGTGTGACCAGGACCATGACCAGCATATCGGGTTTCGGCACCTTGCCAAATACCTTTAGCGAGGCCCACTCAAAGGTACCAATAGCCACCATAAACATCAGCCCAACCAAGGCAGCCATGGGAACCATCTCGATGTATTCGGAAAAAAAGAGAATGAACAAAAGTAAGGTCATGGCAGCCAGGCCACTGGAAATCCGCGTTCTGCCTCCGGCATTGACATTGATCAGACTTTGGCCCAACATGGCGCAGCCTCCCATACCTCCAAAAAATCCGGTGGCGACATTCGCTACGCCCTGGGCAACACATTCTTTGTTACCCCGACCGCGGGTTTCTGTAATCTCATCGATTAAGGTCAGGGAAAGCAATGATTCGATCAGTCCAACTCCAGCCATAATGGCAGAATAAGGAAATATAATCACCAATGTTTCCCAGTTTAAGGGAACCATTGGGATGTGAAACTCAGGCAGACTTCCTTTGATGGAAGCAATATCGCCAACCGTTTTGGTATTTACTCCGCCAAAAATAACGATCATGGAAATCACCAGTATCGCAGCAAGCGAGGAGGGCACAGCTTTGGTGAGTTTGGGTAACAACTTAATGATCAGCATCGTTAGAAACACCAATCCCAGCATGATATATAGTTTGCTGCCGCTGATCCATACCAATGCTCCGGAAGCGCTTACTTCTTTAAACTGGCTGAACTGGGACATGAATATGATAATGGCCAGACCGTTTACAAAACCAAAAATTACCGGATGGGGTACCAGACGGATAAGCTTACCCAGCTTGAGTACTCCCACCAGAATCTGAATCAAGCCCATCAAAATAGCCGCGGCAAAGAGATATTCGACACCATGATTGACCACCAGGGCCACAACGATCACTGCAATTGCACCGGTGGCTCCGGAAATCATTCCCGGCCTGCCGCCGAGGATTGAAGTAATCAAACCAATGATAAAGGCCGTATACAAACCCACAAGGGGGCTCACACCTGCAATGATGGAAAAAGCAACTGCTTCCGGTACCAGTGCCAGCGCTACAGTCAATCCTGATAGTACTTCATCCTTTAAATTGTATTGCTTGGGCCGAAATAAACGGTAAAACATTTGCGTCATAAACTACGCGGATTTTTAGGTGAATAAATCGTAAACAAGGTGAAAGATTGTAAAAAGGTTATCCAGGGCGATAAAATTAAAAAACGCAGCTTATACCCTGAATTAAGGTGGAGTGGGTCTGTATTTTTTTATCTTGTAACCTATCATATTGGCTTGCAAAAGTAAAAATATTTTTAAGCGATACAAAATTTTATCTACTACAAAATCTACCCCGAAAACAAAACTTAATTTTAATTACACCATAATTTGTCTGATTTTTTGCCTAATAGGCTCATGCCCAAGGAACGAAAATCATATACTTGACCGTGTTTGGCGGTTATATCTTGTATTTAATGTCTATCCAAAGGCTTAAACACAATAATTTTTGCAGGATTGATTTTCAGCCACATGAAAATGGCCATGATGTTTAACAGGGCGCCAATGATAAAAAATGGAGTAACGGATCCTGTCCAATCCCGGAGGTAGGGAAATGCCAATGCGGTGATAAAGGAACCGATATTACCCGCCATGTTCATGGTACCTGAAACAGCTCCGGAATGTAATTTTCCTATATCATTGCACAAGGTCCAGGAGGGACTGATGGTCATGTCTGCTCCAAAAATAGCAATGGACAAAAAGAAGATAGAGGACATGATGTTTCCGGAATACAAACTGGCCAACAGCCCAAATGCTGCCAGTCCGAATCCTATAGCTGCCGGAATGGCTCTGGACCATTTAAACCTGCCACTTTTATAAATGGTGTCTACCAGCCATCCGGAAAACATGTTTCCAAAAGCGCCTGCCACCAGGGGCAGGGAAGAATAAAGCCCTGCCTCAATATTGTCCAACATGAATTGCTCCTTGACATGCGGAAACAACCAGGTAAGGCAAAAGAAAAAGGTGAAATTACTGGCAAAATATTGTCCCATGGCCAGCCACAAATTCCTGGATTTGACCAGGGGTATGACTGAGAATGCGGAAATTTCTTCCTTTTGCTGCCTGGACCTTTCCAGTATGATTACCTCCTTCTCAAATTCAGATACCAGAGGATGGTCTTCGGGGTTGTCTCTGAACAGAAAATACCAGGCCAGAGCCCATACAATGCCCAAAAGCCCCAACGTAAAAAAAGTGTTCCTCCACCCGAGCGAATCAATGACAATAGCTATTAAAGGCAATGCAAATGCGGCACCAAACCTTCCCCCGGAAAAATTAATCCCATTTACAATGCCTCTTTCTCTGATCGGTATCCAATGATATACTGCTTTTGAAATGCCGGGATAGGCGCCTGCCTCTCCTACTCCAAAGAAAAAACGGACGAAAAACAAGGTAATGAAATTGGTAACCGCCCCGGTAAGTGCCGTGAACAGGGACCATAAACTCACCACAGCAGCCAATGCCCTCCTGGGCCCAAATCTGTCGGATAAAATGCCCAAAGGGGTTTGAAAAAGAGCATATCCCAATGCAAACATGGACAACACCCATCCAAATTGCTTATCACTTAATTCCAAAGCATCTGTCATGGGCTCTTTGGCCACAGAGATGCCAATCCGGTCTACGTAGGGTCTGCTGAAAAACTCAAAAAAGACCAGTTTATAAAACCAGGCCAGATAGCTCTCTGGGCTGGTTTTGTATTTTCTGGATCTCCAGAATCTGCCTTATGGCGTTTCTGAGCATGTTTTTTAAATCTTTCCACGCTGAAAAACTCAGACATGGGAGTGCCATCCCGGCCAATTTGACCAGGTTGAGCACTAGGATAATTGAAGCGATCCACGATTGGCTGGTGTTTTTGAGCCTTGCCCTGATCCGGTTCATTCCGTATCCGTTTTTTGCCTGACCAAACTTGCCTTCTATCGGGTTCCTTTCCCCAGGTCTTACGTGGTTTTCCACTGCCTTGGCCGAAGGCCT
>NZ_FRCY01000017.1 GCF_900143075.1 Cyclobacterium lianum
TTGTTTCTGTACCCAAAGAAATGCTATTTGCTTATAAATAATGTCTGACAAAACTTCAAAGAACTTGGCCCGATTCAAAGAAAACCTTCCGCTTTCTGATCGGCTTGACCTCACTTTCTGACACCTTCTTTTTGGTGATTTTCGGTAAGGGAGTGCAAAGGTAATGAAACTTGTTACTCTTGCAAAAATTTTGAGGATAAAATTTGAAAAGATTTCTAAACGCCTCTCCGGTGTTTCCTCGATTTCCCCGTTTGGGATCACAAAGATGATATCTTTTTTCCGGTTTGCAATGAGAAAAATCTGTTTTTTTCAGGAATATTTTTCTATCGACGCTTTTTCGAAATAGATCCTAATGGTGACCTCGCCAGGATTCAAACCTGGAACCTCTTGAGCCGTAATCAAGTGCTCTATTCAGTTGAGCTACGAGGCCATTCCCTGTAGAAGGAATGCAAAGCTAAAGAATAATCACAATATTACAAAGCGCTGTTATTCATAAAATCGTCAGATCCACAATCAGACAGCGTTATTATTTAAGAATAATTAAGATGTTTAACACTCCAAATCAATCAATATTTCATAATTTAGCCGATCAATTGATCAAGTAATCATTGTATTCATGAAAAAACTAACCATACTACCCTTTGTCATTTTACTTTTACTTTCGACTTTTCAACTCCAGGCCCAGGAGAAAGAAAGAACACCCATCGGAGGCAGGCCGAATATAAAGGGTGATTTGTTTCTGGATTTTGGCTTTAACATGCTTAATAACCGGCCGGACGAATTGAATACCAGATTCATTGCATCGCGGGTAGTCAATATTTATTACCAGACCCAACTGCCGATCGGCGAAAATTCAGGTTTTACTTTCAATCCGGGATTCGGTTTTGGGCTTGAAAAACTGGCTTTTCAGGACAACCTCACGCTAATCCCCGATCCCGAAAAAGGACCCAACTCGAGTCAGCTTGTTCCCATTTCAGAAGTATATGGTGAAGACATCAGGGTAGAAACCAACACCATGGCCATCAATTATATTGATATCCCCATCGAATTCAGGTACCATGCCAACAAAGACGACTTCAATAGCGGATTCCGGGTTGCAGTCGGTGGCAAATTCGGGTTTCTATACAATGCACATTCCAAGATAGCAGTAACCAATAGCGAAGGTTTTAGCCAAAAGGTAAAAAACAGCCAGGAATACGGACTCAGTCCTATTCGCTATGGGGCCTATACCAGACTGGGATTCCCCGGATTTAACCTCTGGGCCTATTATGGGCTGAATGAGCTGTTTGAGGAAGATCAGGGACCCTACGGCACAGCAGCATCCCAATTTAATTTCGGAGTTTCTGTAGCTTTATTTTAGACGAGTGCAATCAGGCAATCATGCAAAGCAGGTTTTTAAAGAGCCTGCTTTTTTTATTGCAGCAAAAAATAATAATAGGCCATAAAATTAAAACAGAAGCCCATGAGAAAACCCCCATATACTTCTCCGGGCTTGTGGGCATTGAGGTATAGACGGGAGGTGCCCACCAGCCCGCTGATAGCAATGATCAACAACAGGTAATAAAACATAGGAGCAGAATAAAATTTCATGGACAATACCGCCACCAGGGCCACCCAACCCCCCATTGCGGTTTGATGCGCACTGATTTTCCAAAAAAATGTCACCAGAGTAAGTGCCACCAGACTAAGCGTAACCGTGCTTAGCGTGAGGATCAGGAGTTCATCCACATTGAGCCTCCAGTAAAAAAACCCGGCAGTCATGCAGTAAAAGACAGCGACCAGAGAGAAGGGGATGAAGCGGTCCCGTTGGCCTGAGAGGTGAAAACCAGGAATGGTGTCTGCGTATTTCATGCCTACCAAACCCAGCAGCGGCACCAGAAAAGTCGAAAAACTGATCAGCAACAAAATGGACCACTTGGCCGCCTGTGGCACCACCGTTGCTTCAGGTACAATGTAAAATAACGTAGCTACCATCAATGAAGGGATAAGCAGGGGCTGAAAAACCACAGATATCCCGAAAGCCAATTTTCTATACACTACAACTCCTTTCTAAGCCTTGCTACAGGAATCTGCAATTGCTCCCTGTACTTGGCTACGGTCCTTCGAGCGATATTATAGCCCTTTTGATTTAATAATTTAACCAGTTTATCATCGGAGAGCGGTTTCCTTTTGTCTTCCTCCTCTACCATCTTGTTCAGCACGCTCTTCACTTCGCGGTTACTTACATCCTCTCCCCCCTCTGTGGCTATACCCTCAGAAAAGAAGTACTTTAACGGGAAGACACCAAATTCCGTCTGGATCGACTTGCTGTTTGCTACCCGCGACACGGTGGAAATATCCATATCGATCCGTTCCGCAATATCCTTGAGAATCATGGGCCGCAATTTGGTTTCATCTCCATCTACAAAAAATTCCTGCTGGTAATCCAGGATGGCCTGCATGGTTTTCATCAGGGTTTGTTGCCTTTGTTTGATGGCGTCAATAAACCACTTGGCCGAATCCAGTTTCTGCTTGACAAAACTGACCGTCTCCTTTAATTTCTTATCTTTCTTGTTACTCTTGTCGTAGGCATTGAACATTTCCGAATAGGACCTGCTCACCTTCAACTCAGGGGCATTTTTGGAATTCAGCGTGATCTCCAGCTTTCCGTTGATATTGTTCAGGATAAAATCCGGAATCACATAATGATTGCGTACCATTCCATCTGCCACCCCGCCGGGCTTGGGATTTAATCTGGTGATCAGGTGAATTACCTCCTTGAGCTCTTCCTCATCTATTCCGGCCTTCTTCAATATCTTGTCGTAATGCTTTTTGGTGAATTCCTCGAAGCAACTTTGTACGATAAAGATGGCTTTCTGCACCAGGGGCTCATGAGGGTCCTCTCTTCTTTCCAATTGGATGATCAGGCACTCCTGCAGGTTTCGGGCAGCTATTCCGGGGGGATCAAAGCTCTGGATCTTGATCAATATCTCCTCTATCTCATCCAGATCAGTTTCTATATTCTGACTGAAGGCCAGATCGTTGATAATGGCTTCCAGGCTTCTCCTGATATAACCATCACTTTCTATACTGCCGATCAGTTGCTTGCCGATGATGCGCTGCTCTTCATCGAGCTTCAGGAAATTCAATTGGGACAGCAGTTGCTCATGCAGGGAAGAGTAGCTCGAAAGTGGCATCTCCCGCTCTTCTTCATCATTGGAATAATTGCCATCTCCCTGCATCTTGTACCCGCCGTACTCCTCATTCAAATATTCCTCTATATTGATATCCTTATCCTCTTTGACATCTGTATTCTCAGCCGCATCCTGAAATTCGTCGGCCTGACCATCGGCATCTGTTTCCTTCCCCTCCTCCAATGCTGGATTAATCTCCAACTCTTCTTCAATACGGGTTTCCAATTCAGCGGTGGGCACCTGAAGAAGTTTGATAAACTGTATCTGCTGGGGAGACAGTTTCTGAGATAAGATCTGACTTAAATTCAGTTTCTGCATATATCTTTAACCTAATGTGGGTTTGTATTGGACTGTTTTTATTTTCCTTAAATTCCTTTGAACTCTCAAATTTAGGAAATAAGATCAAAATTTTGATAAAAAGCTTATTATATCGTTTTTTTGCATTCACTTTATAGCTAACCATTCAGGCAGTGTATTCCTAAAGCGAAATCAGATATGGCATTCAACAAGCGAATAAAAATAAAATCCCTGCTGGAAAACGCTTCAGCAGGCGAAAAAGCCACTTTAATGGGCTGGGTAAGGACCAAAAGAAGCAACAAGCATGTAACTTTTATTGCCCTGAATGACGGCTCCTGCATCCAAAACTATCAGGTGGTGGCCGACCCGGCAAGGATCAGTGAGGAGATATTAAAAAAAGCAAATACCGGGGCCAGCATCAAGGTTCATGGCAGCATTGTAGACTCCCAGGGTGCAGGGCAGCAGACGGAAATACTTGCGGAAAAAATAACGCTGCTGGGAGAGGCTGATCCGGAGAAATTCCCGATTCAGCCCAAAAAACACTCTTTGGAATTCCTTAGAGAAAACGCGCATTTGAGAGTAAGAACCAACACTTTTGGCGCCATATTCAGAATCAGGCACCACCTGGCCTTTGCCGTACACCAGTATTTTCACGACAGGGGGTTCTTTTATGTCCACACGCCCATCATTACGGCCTCAGACGCCGAAGGGGCCGGGGAAACCTTTCAGGTAACCACCCTGGACCTGAAAAACCCGCCCAGGGATGAACACAATAACATCAACTTCGGGGAGGACTTTTTTGAAAGAGCCACCAATCTTACGGTTTCCGGCCAACTTGAAGGCGAACTGGCCGCCCTTGCCCTGTCGGAAATATACACCTTTGGCCCGACTTTCAGAGCCGAAAATTCAAATACTACCCGCCATCTGGCTGAATTCTGGATGATAGAACCGGAAATGGCGTTTTACGATGCAGAAGACAACCAGGACCTGGCGGAAGATTTCCTGCAGTACATCATCCGTTTTGCCCTCGAACACTGCAAAGAGGATTTGGCATTTCTGGACAAAAGGGCAGCAGAAGAGGAAAAAGAGAAAAAAGCGGAACTGAGGAGTGATATGGGTCTGTTAGACCGACTGGAATTTGTGACCCAAAATGAATTTGTCAGGATCAGCTATACAGAAGCCTTTGAGATACTGAAGGATTCCAAACCCAATAAAAAGAAGAAATTTACCTTCCCAATAGTTGATTGGGGCACTGACCTCCAATCCGAGCACGAGAGATTTCTGGTCGAAAAACACTTTAAAAAGCCGGTGATCATTTCAGATTATCCCAAGGCCATAAAATCATTCTACATGAAACAGAATGAAGATGGGAAAACGGTTGCTGCAATGGACATCCTCTTTCCAGGTATAGGTGAAATCGTAGGTGGCTCCCAGAGGGAAGAAAGGCTGGACAAACTCACTGAAAGAATGGAAGAACTTGGCATCAGCCAGGAGGAATTGTGGTGGTACCTGGATACGCGCAGGTTTGGGACTACCCCCCATGCTGGATTTGGGCTGGGTTTTGAGCGCCTGGTACAGTTTGTGACCGGCATGGGAAATATAAGGGATGTGATTCCATTCCCCAGGACACCTGGTAATGCGGAATTTTAACGAAATAGAAATGCATTTAAAAAATAAAAATCCATTTTCCATCTCACAGGATAGAACCGCCCTAAAATGAACCACACCAGGATTCGGCAGGCTACGGGATAAGCCATTCCCTGGGCTAAAATACTTTGCCCTAAAATGGATTGTCTATTGTAAGCTTTTGGTCTTGTTTTTGACTTCTCACCCTTTCATAATGCATTATTTGGGATTAATTCTTAAATTGAAGGGTGGAAAAATTTCTAAAATATCTCAAAACCGAAAGCGTCGGCGGTCACCTGATCCGCATTTCCCTGGCTTGCCTGCTTTTATTTGGCGGGTTCACGAAGTTAAAATTAATCGGTGCGCTGGACTACAATCTTTTCTGGGCCATTTTACTGGCAGGCATCGAAACCTTTGCGGCTTTTGGCTTGCTGATACATTATAAACGGCCGATCCTTGGCCTGGCAGGTGGAGTATTGGCCTTGTTGTCCATCTTTATCAGAATAGTATTTTCGATCGGCTGGGTCAGGGACAACGTATTACAGACAGACTCTTTCATCGTCGCCTTAAATTCCATTTTTGGAATTTATAATAACGGACTTTTTCACATTACCCTGCTGTTCGGTGCCGGTATTTACTGTCTGGGCAATTCCTATAAAGCCTACATCAAGGAAAGAATTACCCGGCCCTGGCCGCATTAAGTCTGATTTACGATTTATTCTTCCTGAAAGCTCATTTCCGGCGTGTACAACAATTGCTGGTTCTCAAAATCATAAAGTGTCAATTTTCTGAGTTCATAATAGGCTGTCCAGTAATCCCTCAAAGATTCTATATATTGCCTTCTGTTGATATCCTTATCTTCCTGGGCAATGCCCAGGTCTGTAATGGAAACATTCCCACTCTGATACCTGCGGAAAGAGATTTCATACCGTTTTTCAGCTACTTCATCGGAAGCTTTGGTGATCTCCAGCCTGTCTTTCAACATGATAAAATTCCGAACGCGTGTAAAAATTGTCTGCTCAAAATTGATGATCTCCTGATCGATTTCATATTCTGTCAGCTTCTGGAGGGACCTGGCGATACTCATTCTGGCCTTGTTTCTGCCCCAGTCCAGGATGGGAACCTCAATACCGAGGGTGACCAGTGCCTGGGTATTGGGGTTGCTATAAATATCTCCCCACATCAAGGCAGCCTTGTTATAGCCATAGCTGGCGTTCAGATTCATCTGGAACCTTTCTCCCCTTCTTTGGGCCACCTCAGCCTGGGCCTCCAGACGCTGTCTGTCAAACCCAATGGCCTCTGACCGGTTTTGAAAGGCATACTCTAAGGCATCCTCCACATTGACCTCAAATTCGGGAATATCATCCGGAAGAGCCAAATTCAGGTCGACTTCCTCATTCAGTCCTATATAAGATTTTAGTCTTAGTGAACGGGCTTCCATATCCAGTCTGGCCTGTGCCACGCCTTGTTTGGCTTTTAATACCTGCAATTCCACCTGCAATAGCTTGTCTTCATAGGTGGTTCCTATATTGTACCTACCCCTTTCGATTTGAAGTATGGCTTCGGAATTGGCCAGGTTCTTGGTAGCAATATCCAGATTGACCTGGGCCACCAAAAAATCAAAAAACATTTCAGTAACAAACTGGCTGATGTCCTCCATCTCCTCTACAAATTCTCTTTTGCTTTCTTCAAACCTGATCGGTTCTATCTTTCGGTCCCATTTGTAGGGATTGTATGCAAATATCGGTTGGTTCAACCGCACATTTACGGGTACTCCACTCCACCGGGTTTGGTTGGCACCATCTGCAGCCAGGAAATTATCAAACCTATTGGTAGAACTATTTACTGAAATCACCCCACCAGTGGGGCTGATCACTTGCCTGAGGCCCAATTCCAGATCCACCAGGTTTTGTCTCACCTCTCTGAATTCAATAGTTCCATCAGGTTGGGTCACATTACTGAAGGCCTGAGAGTATTGCGGGAGGGTGCCCTCCAATCTGAGCTGTGGATTAAAATTGGACTGATACAGCCGATAAAGCCAATAGCGGTTTTCCCTCTGGGTATCTGCCCTCAGGGCTGCGGGGGATTGGGATCTGGCCCGCTCGATAATATCTTCAAGGGTATAGCTTACGGTCTGCTGACCTTGCACAGAAAAAATGGCCAGAAAAAATATCATGGCCAGAAATAGAGTAGCGGTTTTATTCATAGCGTAAAGAGGTTATCGGATCCTGGCTGGCGGCTCTTTTGGCTGGGGTAATACCAAAAACCAAACCTACTGTGGCTGCGACGCCAAAGGACAACAGTATGGAACTCATCGTTATCACAGTAGGGAAGTCTGCAAAAGTAGACACCAAATGGGCCAGTACTATGCCCAAAATCACACCTATTAAGCCGCCGGAAACACTGATCATTATGGATTCAAATAGAAACTGATTCACAATATCGTTCTTTTTTGCTCCCAACGAAAGCCTTAGGCCGATTTCTTTTATTCTTTCCATCACAGAGGCCAGCATGATGTTCATGATGCCTATTCCTCCTACCAGTAAAGAAATGCCCGCAATGGCCCCCAGGACGATATTAAAGATGTTTTGGGTGCGCTGTTGCTGTTTGAGTAAAAGTTCAGGAATGGTGATTTCAAAATCCACAACATTGAAGTGCCTCCGCTCCAGCATCTTTGCCAAAACCTCTGCAGTGGGATTCAGCAATTCACTTTCAGCTACCTGTACCACCATTTTATCAATCTGGTGGTAGTTGCTGGTACCCCCTCCTTCATCATCATTCAACCTGGCCTCTGTCACCAGGTCTCTGTTTTTGTAGCGGATCAACATGGTCTGAATGGGAATGTAAACGTCCATGTTGAAATCCCTGATACCCAATTTGGAAATACTGGATTCTGAGACAATGCGTTCTTCCAGTATTCCTACCACCTCCAGCCATTGACTTCCGCTCTTTAACATTTTCCCAATGGGGTTTTCATTGGGAAAAAACCGTGCAGCCACATTTCTTCCGATGATACAAACCGGATCACCTTTGATCAGGTTCTTTTCGCTAAACATTTTCCCTTCCCGCAGATCGAAGTCAAGTACTTCAAAATAGGCCGGACTGACGCCCACCAATTTGGCGGATCTTCTGATTCCACTTTTTACGATATAGGTATCTAATACGATTTCAGGACTGATTTTATTGATGCCGGGAATCACCTTGCGGATTGCCTCGGCATCCTCCAGTTTTAATCCGGGCGAAAATTTATTTTTCTCCCTTTCCAGATTGCTGTTCTCGTCAATTTGCTCTTCGGTTTGCTCTACTACAGGTTCAATCACAATGTTGTTGACACCCACCAGCTTGATTTGCTCCATGATTTCCTGCTGTGCCCCCGTACCGATGGCCAGCATGGCGATGACTGCCGCAACTCCAAAAATTATACCCAATGCGGTCAGCAATGAGCGCACTTTATTGGCCAAAACCGCTTCAAAGGCGATGTAGAAGTTGGCCAAAAGCCTTTCATTAAACATATTTGACAATTTTTTACTGTTCAGGCTACAATTGACCGAACATCAAGGGGTGGAACGTTTCGGAACAGCGCGTGAGGAAGACAATGATGCCTCGGCAATAGGCTCTTCCTCTTCCTGCTCGTCCAGATTTCTTTTGCCATTTAACTCTTCCAGCAGGTTCACGGCGAGATTTTCTCCCCAATCGGGTGTATTCAAATAAACATAGTCTCCCTCATTCAGCCCTTTTTCGATGACCACATCATTGGCATTGGTAAGGCCAAGCAAAACCTCCTGCTTAACCCCGTTTCTGAGGTAGACATAATTGATACTGTCGTTTTCTACATTCACTGCTTCCAGCGGAACATACAGAACTTCATTGAGTTGATCAGCGATAATCGTATTGCTGGACGTCATGGAAGGTCTGAGCATGGGATCGCTCTCATTCACTTCTATGATCACCTCAAAAACTTTTGCGTCAGAATTGGGCCGCTGCTGTCCGACGTTCGCTACTTTCGTTACCTCGCCGGTATATTTTTTGTCTGGAAAAGCATCCATCCCCAGCTCCACTTTCTGACCTACTTTTACCCGGCGGATATCTACCTCATTTACATAGGTGATGCTTTGCATGGTGGTCAGATCCGGAAGAGTGGCTACGACAGGGTTCCAGGTACTGATCTGAGAGCCTTCCTTCACTTTACTGCCCCTGTAATCTACATATATGACCATCCCCTCCTGCGGGGCCGTCACCACAAACTTATCCAGTACCTCGACCATCTGGTCTACTTCCAGTTGATCCTCCCGGAGTTTGGCAGCAATCTCCATCATCCTGGCGCGTTCCTGAAGCGTTTTGATCCTGTACCTTTCTCTGGCCTGATCCAGCTCCCGCTTGGCCTTCTCTACATTGTATTCGTTCTGTTTGATTATGGCAGGGGGTTCGAACTGAGATTGCTCGAGAATCAATTCCTGCTCCTGAACGATGTATTCCTGATTGAGGATATTGTCCCGCTCTACCCGGAGATTGAGAGAAGTATCGAGCTGAATTTGCTCAAATTGCGCCTTTGTTTGTTCCAGATCTAGTCTCCTGTCTTCCAGGCGGCCAAACAGCTCCGTTTTGTCTATGGAGCAAATGAAGTCCCCTTTTTTTACTACGGTCCCCTCATCCACCATCTTGTCTATGGTAAAGTTTCCTATACGAAATCTTCTGGCTTCTGCCGGTCCAAATACCTGGACGGATCGGAGTGCTTCCAGCTCACCGGAAGTGGTAATCTCTACACGAAACTGCCCTTTATTTACATTTGCCAGAATATTATTTTCGACTCCGGCGCTGCCGGAGGCAAAGAAAAAATACAGGGCCCCGATTACAATCACACTACCGAGAGCGACGTATATTAGGTTCTTTTTCATTTTATCATTATTTATACATACAAAGATATGGTTTTCATTACCAAAGCAGCTCCCAGTGAGCATTTTATATGGCCATTGAAATAAAATCATAATTGTTCATTTATGATTTTAGTTTTCCATTTTTTAAACGTGAAAAAAGGAAATCCGGCGCTATTCTACACCTTTAAAAGGTTACATGTATATTTGCCAGTAGAAAGAAAGTCACATTGAGCCGCGCCGGCAACAGGACCTCGCTTTTTCCGGATCGAAATCCAGACTGGCAAGGACTATTGTAAGTAAGGCTTCGATCTGGCTACTATTGAAATTTTAGGTCTTGCAAAATTGACCACCTGGCGCTGATGCCTGACTTACCTTATGTAGCGGATTCGGATACCTGTACAAAATTTAGCAGAATTTGGCCGTCTCCCATGCCAGGCAGTGCAGTACAGCAACGAATTAGCATGAATAATTACCACCCCTAACTCAAACCTATGAAGGCATTAATCAGTTGGACCATCAGAAATATCCCAAGAAAATACCTGCAACGTGTCAGTCATGTATTCCTGAGAATGGCTGCTGTTTTTTACCGCGGAAAAGAGGTTCAGTGCAATATTTGTCTCCGAAGTTTTCGCCGTTTCCTGCCTTACGGGAGGCAGGCAAGGGAAAATGCCCTCTGCCCCAATTGCCTGGGCCTGGAAAGACACCGGCTCATGTGGCTTTTTCTGAAAAAGAATACAGGTTTTTTTGAAAAACAACTCAAGGTATTGCACGTAGCACCAGAGTTATGCTTTTTGAACCGCTTCAAAAAACTACCTAATCTGGAATACATTACCGGAGACCTGGAATCCCCATTGGCTCAGGTCAAAATGGACATCCACCAGATCCCCTTTCCTGACAATTCCTTTGATGTGGTTTTCTGCAACCATGTTTTGGAACATGTGGCCGACGACCTGCAGGCCTGCCGGGAAATCAACCGGGTATTAAAACCAGATGGCTGGGGCATCTTGCAATCACCTGTATATAACCTGGAGCAAACCCTGGAAGATCCTGAGATCAAAGAACCGGCGGAAAGAGAAAAGGTATTTGGCCAAAGCGACCATGTAAGGAAGTATGGAAAGGATTATGCCAGCAGACTTAGTAAATCGGGGCTAAAGGTAACTGAAAATGCATTTGTAAAAACCCTGCATCAAGACCGTATAAAAAAGCATGCCCTTCCTGAAAACGAAATGATTTTCTTTTGTCAGAAAGGGTAAAAATTACCTTTCTCAGATTAGAGGTAACATCTCCTTAAAACAACCAAATTGACACTAGGACCCTTATTATTGGGAGAGAATGGCGTATAAAATCACCGATTAAACCGTCACTGCAATCTCTATCTGGAAGGTTGCAGATTTGGAAAAGGGTGTGTGGTAGTCTCCTGTCCCCTGTGCTTTTCGAATTGACTCACGATATTCTCCAGTCCAAACACTCTTTGATCTTTCTGATGACACTTTTGTTTAAAAACTGTAAATCAGTGGGCTGACTTCCAAAGTATTCTCCATAATATTCCCTATATACAGGAATATATTGAATCGTGCACAAATCCGGAAAATAGATTACCTCGCAACAATCTGCGCTTCCACTCCCCGCAATCGCCTTCTCCAAGGCCACGTCCTTTTCCGAAAACGGTGCTTCCGTACCACTGACCCCAAACTGCCAGCCGGCCACCAGCATAACCGCTACAGCCCCAAAGGCTGCCATTCCTTTTTTCGAATTTTTAATCCATTTCATCATAATCTTATTACATTTAAGTAAAACATTGATTTAATGGCAGTTAAATTGAAAAAAAAATGATAGTTGCAACTATTTTATTAAAAAATGCAAAGAAATATATAAAATAATCTTTATTTAAGCGTATACGCTGTTTTTTGGGTTAGTAAATATAATTCGATAAAAATTGGAATAGAATTTTCTTCCATGGAGCTAAATAAACAGAAAGATGCATATCTACAGTGAAGCGCTTCTTACATTTTGAAACCTTTCATTTATTCTATTTTCAAGCCTTTTACCCCTTCTATATATTTTTCAGCTAGAATGGAGTCGAAAACAACCAGTTCCGGGTCTTTTTATTTATTTTTTCTAAATATTTGTTGGCTCCTTCCATTTACTGGCAAGCAGCTTTTAGAATCAAGGTTTTAATTTTTACTCCCAATCAGGAAATTTGTCTTTTACGGTTAGGGAAGCAAGAGAAGCTTGCACATCATTATAATAATACTCATAGTTGCAACTGGTAAAGCTGGTATAAATTATTCTCCCCTCTTTTTCGAATAATGTCACCTCAGAACGCGAAACATATTTTTGACCGTTTGGATCAGTTAGTTGGTTGGAAAAATTTATTCTGTATCCTTTTGAATCAGTGTACCCATCTAATTCTTTGACAGTAAGCCCAGCTAAATTTTTATTGGCTTTGTAGCGATTTGCACGTGATTTCAAATAGTCATCAAAATCGAAAGCCGCTCCTTTAGGAAAAGCAATCTTCACCTGCATCGAAGCACCACCACAAAAGGTATTTCCCTGAAGCTTTTCACTATTAAAAATGGCTCCGGTCATGTACATTTCGTCACTTTCCCATAATTCATTTTTCACTTCCAGACTTGAGGGGGAATATTTCCAGCCTGACGGCAACTCCATTCGGTAATAATCGTTCTCAGCAACGTTTTCACTATTTGGATTGGCACCCTGACCTCTTTTTTTCGAGTCTATATCTTTTGCGGATGAAAACCCCTTAAAGCTTTTATCCATATTAAGCCCGGATATCATGCTTCCTTTTAAATCATACTCAAAAAATAGATCTTCTTTAAAATAAGAAAACCCGTATAATTTTTGGAATTCCTCAGAAACAGCAAACGAAGTGAGTGGTTGATCAAGTGTAAAGCGTTCCAATAAGATCCCATCCCAATCCCAGATTTCCAGGAGTGGTCTGAAGATCTCAGGTTGTTCCATCACTTCACTTTTTGGTTTGCCCACATACATCACATAAATATGTGTTGAGGTGGCAAAAGGTTCCACCCTATACATGTTCAATTCTTCCTCCAAATCATTCTTTGGAGGCGTTTCAATTTCTATTTCATGCAATAGCTCGCCCTGATGGTTATAGTACTTAATTTGATTTTGAAAAAAGTAAAAGGCCGCAAGCCTCCCATCTTTTGGGTTAACCACTGTCCTCTTCCCGAAATCGCGGTATAGACGATCTAATTGTCTATTGTTTTCAATATTGGATAGTTCGGGAAATTTACCGAACGTTGTGAGTTCTTCTCCCCGTTGCAGATGAACCAATTGGTGTTCCGGTCCACCTGGTTTGGCATCCATTATATCGCTAATATAGGTGGATTCATCGATCATAACTAACCCATTTACAGGCGAACCATTTGACATGAACAGCTCAACACTTTCACCCATCACCGAACTGTCATTTTCCAGCCTTATTTTTATAAGGTTTGTTCCAGAGACCACTACCAAATGATCATCCATGGCTTGTACCGAATTTTCATTTACATAACTAAATTCATTGGGACCTTCTCCAATTTCCCCAAAGCTGTACAAAAAGGTGAATTCAGGCAATCTGTACACCTTGAACAAATCTTCTTTACCATTGTCAAAAATAACCGCCTTGTCAGGAAACACCAGCATTTTTGAAGGTATCAGAACAGTACTGTCTAAAGTTATTTCCTTGGACACTAGGCTTCCTGAATCCGGAATCTCACTGATCAACCTCTTTGAAGAATCGTTGGATTGACAAGAAAGAAAAAAGAGGGCAAGGACCGGAAGTAATAACAATTTTTTACAATAGATATCTCTCTCGAGGGAATACATAGGCAATTCCTTTAAAATGTACAATTTTGATAGCTAAATAGCATTCAGATTGGGTATAAAAGGGATGGTCTCGCATATACCTTGAGACCATTCCCGATATTTGTCGATTAGCAAGTTCCTGGATCCGACCATGCATCTGCTCTTTGTTCTTCACAGGGGCCATATGGTTTACACCGATAAAAATACGAACAGTTCCAAAATAGGCATGAGTTGTAGGAAGCATAGCAGGTTGTACCTGCACCACCGCTTCCCTCTATCGCCTTCTCCAAAGCCACTTCCTTTTCCGAAAAGGGCACTTCCGTACCACTAACCCCAAACTGCCAACCGGCCACCAGCATAACCGCTACAGCCCCAAAGGCTGCCATTAATTTTCTTGAATTTTTAAGCCATGTCTTCATTTTTTTTTGGTTTAATGTAAAACATTGATTGAATGGCACTTAAATTGATAAAAAAAAAAACGAGAGCTGCAACTATTCTTTTAAAAAAACCTGAAAAAAATTACAAATAATCTGTTTTAAAGCGCATACGGGAGATTTAGATTGAGAAATCAAACTTTTTACTAAACACTTCAGGTTCAGCTAACCTTCAGTCGGTAAGGGAAGATGTAACGGGGACAGGTTCGGATAACAGACCAACTTACCAAACCTTAATAGTTCTGGTGTATGCACTATATTATCTGGCCGCTTTTTTTCTGCTGTTTTCAGTAAAGAATTCTAACCACTCACTTTCACTCCTCGGAGCATCCTGTTGTAAGTCTTGTAGCGTTTTTTGGATACTCTCCTTACCGTACATTTGGTACCTTTCCCACCAGAGTGTGGACCAGAATAAGGGACCGTTTGGAAAATACTTTCCTCTAAGGTTTTCAAATTCATCCGGGTCATTGGACTGCGACCATTCTTTTTTCATCTTGTTCCATCGTTCATTTTTTTCTTGCATGTATTCTAAATAGGGTTTACCGTTTATGGGAGCGACTTTCATTTTCAGTTCGCTGACTAGGATATCCCTAAAAAAAACAGCAAATCCGGTACGGATATCATCCATTTCTTGCAGTTTAAAGTCGCATGGCTCATAAAACCAAAAGTTCCTTCCCAGCTCGTAAAAAAACAAATGGTCATATTTATCTTCTTTTACGAACTGATCGTATATCCGCCTGAACTTCTCCTCGGTTATCTCTATGCCCTTCCTGCCCAGTCTGCCACAGCCCGAACCACAGGTAGAAGGTACTAACGCCAATGGAAGCCTATCTCCATCCAGATGAGACGGATCCGGTTCCCTCCCCGAAAGCTCAGTAGCCAGTTCATAGGCTTGGTCATAGGTGCTAAGAAGTGCTGCAAGTGTATCGGTATTATAATTTCCCACAGGAAATAGCAAAAGTATTTGGTCACTTTTCTGGAAGGACAAGTCAAGTTGACTACCCTGAAAGGAGGGATACGAAACCGAGTCAGTGTTGCAGCTTTGATTTAGTATCAAAGAAAAAATAAAAATATACCGTACTATTTCACCCTTTTTGTTGGATTTCAACATTTTTATTATTTAGTTAACCATGTGAATAAAGCCAAAAAGAAAGATATAATCAAATGGTGCTTAAAATTTTTGCTCTCTGGCATTGCGCTTTATTTTGTCTTTCGTATAGTCGATCCCAACGCTATTTTTGACGCTTTTTTTTCCTCACATCCAGGTTACCTGTTATTGGCTTTTGTTGCATTCAATGGATCCAAAATTGTTGCTGCGTTTCGTCTAAACCGGTTCTATAAAGTAATAGGTGTTTACCTAACCAGTCGCTACAATCTTTTACTTTATTATATCGGCATGTTTTATAACCTGTTTTTACCTGGAAGTGTAGGTGGAGACGCTTATAAAGTGTTTTTACTCCAAGAACAAGAAAGGGCGCGGACGAAGCCCCTACTATTGGCTACGCTTCTCGATCGGGTAAGTGGACTGGCAATGCTTGCCCTGCTCACCTTTGGACTCATTCTTTTGAGGGAAGATTTGACCGGGATACCCTATTTATACCCCCTTGCCTGGTCAGGACTTCTGCTTACAATTCCTGCCTATTTGTTATTGAAAAGAATTGTCTTTACACGTTTTATGCCTGTATTGTGGCCCACCTTTTTTCTTTCTTTCTGGGTACAACTTGGCCAACTGATCTGTGCTTATTTTATCTTAATGGCATTGGGCATTCAGGGAGGTTATTTGGATTACCTGATACTGTTTATGGTATCTTCGGTGGTGGCGGTCTTGCCTTTTACCATTGGAGGAGTGGGAGCCAGGGAGTTGGTTTTCCTTTACGGGTACCGTTTTCTGGTAATTGATGAAAGTCTGGCGGTGGCTTTTACCTTTCTCTTCTTTTCAACCCTGGCAATTTCTTCTCTGCCGGGGCTGGCCTTCTCATTTAGTCCCCTTCCTGCTCCAAGCGGAGCACCAATCTCTCAAATCAAGAAATCATGAACAATTGGATAAAGTTTGTTTTCCTGGCTTACCTTCTTTTTGGTACAATACTAGTGGGAGATTATGGCCTCAGCATGGATGAGCCGGTGCAGCGAAAACACGGTATTGTGGCCTTTGAGTATGTGAACGATCTATTTGGATTTTATCCAGACCTACCAAATCTCACAGTAGAACACCTTCCAAGCTATGATCATCGGGACTACGGCATGCTTTTCCAAATGGTGGCTTACGGCTTGGAGCTTACCATGGGCATTGACAACACCCGGGATGTATTCAGGCTAAGGCATTTGATGGTCTTTGTGCTTTTCTGGGCAGCCTCCTGGGTATTTTTTCGGATTCTTTATTCCAGGTTCCATTCAGTTCCACTGGCCTTAGCCGGGGTACTAATGCTTGTACTCAGCCCCCGTATCTTTGGGAACAGCATGTACAATCCCAAAGATATCCCACTGCTCTGCTGGTTTGTTTTCGCCTTTTATACCCATATTCGCTTTGTGGACGGAAAGGATCGGTATGGACCAGTATTACACGGGTTGGCCTGCGCCCTGGCTATTGGTAGCAGGATTGTGGGTGTCGTATGGCCGGTATTATCACTCGGATACCTCTTATGCCACCTGATTATCCAGAGAAGTTCCAAAGCGGAATTATTGTTATACCTCAAAAGAACCACTTTTTATCTGCTGTTCCTCCTGGTTTTTACCTTTATGCTCTGGCCAGTTCTATGGGAAGATCCAATAGGAGGTTTTTTACATTCCTTTAATAGCATGAAACAGTTTCGCTGGTATGCAGAAATGCTTTACCTGGGTGAAATGGTTCGGTCCACGGAGTTGCCCTGGCACTACATCCCTGTTTTAATAAGTGTGACCACTCCTTTAACGATCCTTTTGGTAATTTTATCAGGATTATTTGTCATGTTTCGTAATGCTTGGAAGTACAAGCAAAAATTATTTATCCAAACCAACTTGGGTCAGGACACGGTAGCATTAGGTGCAGCATTAATTCCCTTAATGGCGGTGGTTTTGTTCGGGTCGGTTTTGTATAATGGTTGGAGACATTTGTATTTTATTTATCCTTTTTTGGTCTATTTGGGTGTATTGGGTATCGATACGTTTATAAATGTGTATAGGCGAAAACGGTCTAAGTTAATTGTGAAGGTATTTGCTGTAGGATTGATAGGCCTGGCCACCTGGGACATAGGTAATACGGCTTATTTTCTTGTAAAATACCATCCCCACCAAAGCGTGTATTTTAACTTTCTTGCCGGTGATGTGGAAAAGAACTTTGAAAGGGACTATTACGGAATGTCATACAAGGAAGGGTTGACTCAGCTTTTAAAGCGGTATCCAGATAAAATTTTGCAAATTTACACTAGGAATGTTTTAGGTAAGATAAACATGATGGTATTCACCAAACAAGAAGCTGCTAGACTTGTCTTTGTGAACAACCCTAAAGATGCTAAATTTTTCATTACCTTATTTATTTTTCGTTCACAGAAAGAATACCGAGAATTTAAGCGAAATGATTACCCATTTAATCAACCAAGTGAATTTGCTATTAGGGTCAAGGACTATAAAACCTTAGAAGTCATTAGACTTAAAGATCCATGATGTGTTCTTAAATTAAGAAAATATTACCACTTTAAATCCTTGAAATTAACTTTCAAATTGAAAAAAATTTGTAAACCTAATTACTAAAATTATCTATTTTAATTTCATTATGCGTACAACAAATTCATCTGCTTTAAGATGATCCAAAACAAAATCAGGCAAGTCCTCAAAATTATCTTCTTCCACATACTCAGGGTCAAAAAAAGAAATAACACTCCCTCTTTCAAACCCCACAAATTGGCCGGTGAATCCATAAAAATCTGATTTTTGCCCGAGATAAATTTGGTTTTTAAGGGTATCCATTAGAAAGACCCGATAACCTCCCTGATCGTACATGCTACCCAAATAACCTTTGTCAAAACCAACAAGAAAATTTCTTAAGTACCGGAAATTCTGAATTTCTTCGATATTTTCTTCTAAGTTATATTTTAGGTTATTAGGAACATTTAAAACATTAAAGTCAAATAATAATATTTGATTGAGTTTGCCTAATCCATCAAATATGTATACATTGTTATCAATGGGTTTATTATAATATACATTTGTTCCGGAAAATCCAAATTGATAATCCATCCAGATAGATTCTACAAGTTCCTCATCAAATCTCAAATATGGTTTCATATTACCTAGTCTCAAATCAGTTTTTAGTATTTTTCTTCCTTCAAAATCACCCCTGTTCCAAGATGACAGTCCGAACAAAAGAAATCCATCGGTGGTTATTTTCACCACATCTGCCTCGAAAGGTAATTCTTCTACCTTTTGCAGCTCAAACATTGAATCGAATATAAATAGTCGGTCTTTGTCCCTAAATCCATCCAGAATATAAACCGCACCACTTTCGTCAACGTCAAAATCCGAAATAGCCATCAACTCATCAGGTCCATTGCCAAAAACTCCGATATTTTGTAGATGGTCCCCTTTTTTATCAAAAACACTGAGTATTTTTTTCGATTTATCAATAATGAAAAATTTATTTTGTTTAAACTGGATTTTATCTATGAATGAAAAATTATCTTTTGTATAATCTCTCTTTAATAAAATGTATTCGGTTTCTAAAATATATTCCTTTGGAAGAAACTCTGTTTGTTGAATTTCAAAAGAAGAAAAGGAAATAGATTTTGTAGTACCATCAAATGCGGTACCATTTTCATCGGAACAACCAAATGATATAATTAATAAGCAAATAATAGTAAATAATTTCATGAAATTCATAAATACTTTATTTAAAAGTTAAAAGGCCTAAAATTGATATAATTTTAGGCCTTCACAACATTTTTAATCCTGGCATCCAGAAGTGTCTTTACAATTAATAGTATTAAGAGATAGACACATAAAAGTCGCTTCATGCTTAGGACCTCCACAAGGTGTCCCTGAACTAGCATATGCAACAATTTCTTCCTTTTCTTGAGCGTTCTCATCTTCAGATACCCCAAACTGCCAGCCGGCCAGCAGCATAAATGCTGCAGCCCCAAAGACTGCCATTCCTTTTTTTGAATTGTTAACCCATTTCTTCATGTTTTTTTTGGTTTAATGTAAAACATTGATTGAATGGCACTTAAATTGATAAAAAAAACGACACCTGCAACTATTCTTTTAAAAAAATATAAAATAAATTACAAATAATCTGTTTTAAAGCGCATACGGGGGATTTAGGTTTCAGCATAGGAAATCATAAGAGTTAACCATTTACCCTGACAGTTGAATTGGCTTTCCTATTGGAAAATTGCTTCAAAATACCCCTCATCCAAACAGCTTACTTGTTTGGCTTAAATTTAAGGGAAAACAAAGCCGCATTTACTACTAATCAGTGTATTCAAATATCACCACATTCGGATCCTCATCGGATGAAATACCAAAAAAACGCTTGTTTTTCTCGTCCACTGCCAGGGAAATCAGCGAATAGTCCAGGGTATAGGTTTCTACCAAATTACCATCGTAATCAAACACATAGATTTCTCTGGCCGTTTCACCTTCCTGAAAGTAAGCATCCATGGACTTCCCAAAATACAAGGCATAGATATATTTTTCTCCTGCCACAACATCCTTATAAAAATGTGATCTGCCCATATCCGTGAATTGCGCCATGGGATAACCTGCGGAATAATCTACCTCAAATTCCGGGATATTATGTTCAGGCCCGTTAACAGAAGTGATCTTTCCGCTGGGTAAGTCCAGAATTTCAATGTAATCCCTTAAAAGCCCTACCTGCACGTACTTTCTATGGTCTGGGCTTATGGAGGTTTTTCCTTGGTGGACAGCACTTACCACATTGGGGGGAGGGGAGCGGTCTTCCAGCATTTGGCTCCATTTACCATAAGCGGAAAGCTGATTTCCAAGTGTATCATAAATCACAAATTGATCGTCCCCATCTGCCAATTGACATATAAGCGTACTGTCCGAATTCCAAAGCATATCCACTGCCAGGAACATGTTCTCTGGCTGACGAAAAGCCTTTTGGTACAATTTACCAGGCGAATTCAGGTCAAATAAGGCCATCAATTTTTGGGTATGGTTGTAAACCCAACATTCGTTGACCGATTTCCCTCGCTGTAATTGATAGGCAGCAACAATTTCCCCTGGACCAAAACCGTCTTTACCCGTTGTATTAATCAGCCTTACGCTATCTGGATCGACCACATGCAGGTGGTAGTCCAGAACCTTGCGCTCTCCCACCACCAGGTATTTCCCTGTCCATAAAATTGATTTGGGATTTAACAAGGATGTTATATTGAGTTTCTTACCTATTAGTGAATCCGGTATGGAAACATCTTCAGGTTTAAAAGTGCGAATGATGTAGTCTTTATCTTCAGATTCACTGGGTGCTTTACCACATGATAAGAGAAATCCAAAAACCAGGAGTATCAAAAACGTTTGTGGGGTGTACATAGGTATATAGCGATAAAAAGGTTTGTACCTTATAATGAGGAAAGATTAAATGTTACCTCTCCTCATTTTTTTAATTTTAAGGGCAATCGGAATAACCACCATACCAATAGGAATCAGCAAATTTCAGACCTATCGGGTGATTACAAGACTCATCCTCAAACTGACAACAAAGTCCTCCATATCCTCCACTCCCCGCAATCGCCTTCTCCAAAGCCACTTCCCTTTCCGAAAACTCGGCTTCCGTACCACTAACCCCAAACTGCCAGCCAGCTACCAGCATAACCGCTACAGCCCCAAAGGCTGCCATTAATTTTCTTGAATTTTTAAGCCATGTTTTCATGTTTTTTGATTTAAAGTAAAACATTGATTGAATGGCACTTAAATTGATAAAAAAAAAAAATTGATAGTTGCAACTATTCTTTTAAAAAAATACTGAAAAAATTGCAACTCATCTGTTTTAAAGCGCATAAGGGGGATTTAGGTACCAAACTTTCAAGGTTGGAAATGGTCAGTTAGTTGGCTTATCCGTCTTTGTTGAATAATTTTAATCAATTCGGTTATAGTCCTATTTGTCTGGCTTTTTTATCAATCATTACTCGATAGGCTTCCTTCAGTTCATCCGGAAGAAAGCTTTTTTCCACAAACCCATGCCATTCAGGTATCGTCTTTTTGAAACGCTCGAATATATTATCGAATGCTTTATAATCGATTTCAAACCTTCTCATAGCTGCTTCAAAATCCCTTCGTGTCAGTTTCCTTTTTTTTCCGTTAAGGGTGAGTGCCAATTCTTCGCTATCTCCTTCAACCACCAATTGGGCAGCTACCATGTCATAAGCGGGACTCAGGTTGTATCCCCTCTTCGGATCTTTAAACAAGGAGAAGTTTTTCAGATGCATGTCATTGTTACCGGTTAGGAAGCAAAATACAACCTGCTCAAAGAAGCTGATGATGTCAAATCCGGGATTGGTCGAAAAGTGAACCAGTGCTTTTCCAATCTGTTCATAGGAACCCCGATACTTCGATTCTGTTAACCGTTCGGTCAGTTGGCACATGTCTTCCATGTGGAATTTTTGCTTTCCTTTTCTATCTATTCGTTTGGTGATATAAGCAAGTTCACCTGACTTTAACTGAATCAGTGAATGCGGAACAGTCCTTATTCCGGCTATGGCTGCCAGGTGCATCGTCAGGTCTTCCAGCTCGGGCAAACTTGGATAATGTTCACTCGGCGGTTTCAATATGTATCCGCCCCAAACACCCATAATCGTCAGTTTTTGAGGCGTATGTTTTTCAGTCATGGTTTCCAGCCCTAAAGAAAGCTTTGCCTGTACGCCGGTTACGGACGACTGGCGCTGTATGACCTTTTCAGCCAGTTCGAGCATCTGATCATTGGTATATTCCAATAGGGGAGGAACGGGCTTACCGAATAGTTTCTTGCTGCATTTTGAGTGAAAATCCATTTCGCCTCCATCCAGTTCCTTGTAACAATATAGACAGCAATTTTTACTCATCTTCTTTTTCCTCTTCCATTGGTTCAATGCTCACTGCACCAATGCAATCGTGACATGTTTTAAGTAACAAACCCATCCGATCACGTGCACTTAGTTTCCAGTTTTTTTCAGCAATATCCAATAACCAACCCTCCGGTATCAGACCGTCAAAAAACGGAAAGAGCACTTTATCCTGAAATGGTTTTTCCTGTAACGGAAGTGTCAAACTTACCGGCTCTGCATTATCTCTTTTCAAGTAAACATCCCTGTATTGAAAATGATATCCTTCCTCATCTTCTTTCAGAATTCCTGCCCAATCTGTGTGCATATACACTTTAGCCTTTCTCATGGATCAGTTTATTGCGATCAATTGGCACTGGGCCGAGTTCATAACCAAACAAAACCAAAACCTGGTTGACCTTATCCTTTTGCAGGGATGGTTTATCACGTTCTAATTCACGTACAAAACGTAAACCTACGCCAGCTTTATCTGCAAGCTCTTGCTGGGTAAGCCCTAGTTCCTTTCTCTTGGCTTTTACAAAACTGCTTAAGGGTAATCCAGGATAGTTATTTCCGGTATTCATAAGTATAGTATTAACCCGTTCGGGTACAAATATACACATTTCAAATGAAATATACCCCATCGGGTATAAATTAGTGAATTTAAACAGATATTGTACCCTTTTGGGTATAGCTTTCATTTCTAGCTACGGATTATACCTGTATGGGTATATTTCATAAGAGAACAGGATCTGCTTCTTAAGCTTAATTTACGTAAATTGAACTGCTAAAATTGGCTTGTCACAAGCAGACAATGTAAGTACTGCAATAAGAATGTTAGTAAATTTATTTTTCACATGATGTTAATTTAGAACATCATAAGGTTTTGACTAAATCTCCTAATAATCAAAAATCACCACATGCGGATCCTCATCGGATGAAATACCAAAAACTCAGCTGTTCTCCTAACACATATTTTTTAAGCGCAGGATTAACGGAACTACGCCCATGATGAACAGATTTGATGACATTGGGCGACAGGGAAGGATCGTCCATCAATTGACTCCAGGTACCAAAAGTGTAAAGCTGACTTCCAAATGTATCGTAAATCACATATTTATGAATAATATGGTTTTTTTCTTGAGTTTCACTTGGTCCTTTACCACAAGAAAAGAGAAAACCAAAAACCAGGGGTATCAAAATCCGGTATGAACCCTGCACAGAAAAAAAAATGAGTCGAGAAAAAATTGGTTTATCTCTACTCATTTAAAATTTAGCATATTAAAAGCAGTCAGAAAAACCACCTTGATCCAATAGGTGGCAAGGTGGTACTAAGTTTGTAGCTTCCAATATTTCCTATTCCAATTGAAATCTCAGTACCAGTCTGGAAAGCTTTCTGGAATAGTATTGAGATTTATTTAGTAAAAAACTGAGTTACTTTCCAGTCCCTTTTATCATTTCAGCACCTGAATGACGGGTATGACCCCAGCCACATGTTCCTGTTGTTTCAAGCCTTTGAATACAGATTGAGCGGGATAATCAACCTAATTTATCTAAAAGAATTTCAACAATCCTTCCTGCGGTATTGCCATCCCATAAATGAGGAACTTTACCGGTTTTCCAGCTTCCGGAAAACAGTTTTTCCATGGCGGCTGGAATGGCTTTGGGATCGGTTCCGATCAGCTCATTCGTACCCTCTGTAATGGTTTCTGGTCTCTCGGTATTGTCCCGGAGAGTCATGCATGGAATGCCCATTACGGTAGTTTCTTCAGTAATTCCCCCTGAATCGGTCACTACTGCTTTGGACCGTTCTACCAGATAATTGAATTCCAGATAACCCAAAGGCTCTATCATGTGCAAGCGCTCATGGCTGATGCCTATCTGTTGCAGCATCTTTTTGGTCCGGGGATGTACCGGGAAAATGAGGGGTAGATCCAGGGTATGGTCGACAATTTTCTGGATCAATTCCTTCAGTTTCTCCTCCTGATCTACATTGGCCGGCCGGTGTAATGTCATGACGAGGTATTTGCCTTTTTCCAGTCCCAATTCGTTCCAAACTTCCGGCTGCTGAAACCGGGGACGGTGCTTGAGCAGGGTATCGATCATCGTATTGCCCACGTAAAAGATGCGTTCCTCTCCTACCCCTGAGGCGCTGAGGTTTCGATTGGCTACTTCGGAGGTAGTGAAAAAATAATTGGTAATGCTGTCGGTCACCATACGGTTTATTTCTTCCGGCATGGACCAGTCTCCTGACCGGATGCCTGCCTCCACGTGGGCCACCTTTACATGCAGCTTTTGTGCGGTGATGGAACAAGCCATGGTAGAAGTAACGTCTCCGACCACCAGGCAGAGGTCAGGTTTTCCTTTTTCCATCAATAATTTTTCGTAGCCGATCATGATAGCAGCTGTCTGTTCGGCCTGTGTACCTCCTCCAGCGCCCAGGTTTTCATCAGGTTCCGGTATGCCCAGTTGCTCAAAAAAACTACCAGACATGTTTTTGTCGTAATGCTGACCTGTATGGATCAACCTAAAAGATATTGCTTTTCCTTCTCCGGAGGCCTTTTTAATGGCGTCAATTATCGGAGATATTTTCATAAAATTGGGCCTTGCCCCTGCAATCAAATCTACATGTACCATAGGTCAAAAGTTATTAATCCGCAAGTTTACCAAATAAATTCGAAAAATTAAGAGAAGTACACGTGAAATATTCCGATGAAAGACCATTTCAATGGTTCCCGCCAATAAATTTGGGAGGTTTACGGTAATGGGTACCTTGTTCGTAGGCATAAGCTATTTCCAGCAATGCCGGCTCAGACCAGGCCGTGCCAAAAACGGAAATCCCCACAGGCAAACCTCCCACAAATCCCATGGGAAGGGTAATGTTGGGATACCCCGCATGGGCGGCCGGAGAGGAACTTCCCAATTGAAAGCTATCCCCATTCACCCAATCCGTTTTCCAGGCCGGGCTGCCCGTGGGAGCGATGATGGCATCCAGATCATTTGTTTGAAGTGCCTTGTCTATTCCTTCCTCCCTGCTCATCCGGTTCAATGAAGCCAGGGCATCCAGATACGCTTGCTCCCTCAGATCACCCTTTTCCTGCGCCTGCTCCAGGTAAACCTGATTGTAATTTTCCAGAGAAATGCTGTCTTCCTTATTGAACCTTATCAAATCTTCCAGGCTCCTGATAGGAGCATCGGGTCCCAAACCCGCAAAATACCGGTTCAAGCCATCCTTGTATTCGTACAACATCACCTCAAAGGAATGTGCGCCGGTACCGGAAGGCTCCACTTCCTCAATGGGAATGATTACAGCCCCCTGACGTTCCATTTCAGCTACGGCTTCCTGCATGAGTTGATCCACTTTAAAATTTCTGCCGGAGGGTCCTTTAAACCAGCCGATTCTTTTATTCTTTAAACCATCTTCCTTCAGAAATGGCAGATAGTCGCTTTGGTAATTTCCTGCGCTGGCCAGGGTTTTTTCATCTTCAGGATCTACCCCTACCAGACATCCCAGGGCAATGGCCGCATCCCTGACTGTTCTGGCCATAGGGCCAGGCGTATCCTGGGTAAAAGAAATGGGGATCACCCCTGAACGGCTCACCAATCCTACTGTGGGCTTGATCCCTACAATACCATTGGCATGAGAGGGACATACAATGGATCCGTTGGTTTCGGTTCCTATTGCCAGAACGGATAAATTGGCCGAAACTGCTACGGCTGAGCCCGAACTTGAACCGCAGGGATTTCTGTCCAGGTAGTAGGGGTTTTTGGTTTGACCGCCCAGCCCACTCCACCCACTGCTGGAAAGCTCCCCCCTGAAATTGGCCCATTCGCTCAGGTTGGCCTTTCCTAGTATCACAGCTCCAGACTCGCGCAACTTTTTGGCCACAAAACTATCCTTTAGAGGTTTGGACCCCGCCAGGGCTCGGGAACCTGCGGTAGTCGCCATTTGGTCATGGGTATCCAGATTATCCTTGAGCAAAACAGGTATGCCAAAAAGATTTCCTGAAGCATTGCCTTCAATGCGCAATAGATCCAGTGAGTCCGCTATAGCCAGCGCATCAGGATTGACCTGCAATACCGATTTTAATTCCGGGCCTGCCTGATCAATGTCCTCAATGCGGCTGAGATAAGCTTCCACCACCTCTCTGACGGAAAGGGAGCCGTCTTCATAAGCCCGGTGGAAGTCCTCAATGGTCCATTCTTCATAGGGAAAATCCATTACTCCATTCTCATTTTCCTGCTGCACTGTGCAGGAATAAAAAAGTACCAGAAATAAAAAGTAATGGAATTTAACCAGCCTAAATAGTATATTCATATCATTCTTTTTTATTTGTTTTTTTCTTTCTGCCAAATGCCCGGATCAAAGCTGCCTCCCCCATATGGTAACTCCCCTCTTCCAGGCTATCGTTTACTTCTTCCAGCACCTCCCATTCAAAATCCGTAAAATCTCTTTGTATCTCTGCCAATGAAAAAAGCATTCCTTCATTTTTTGGTCCACCGGCTTTCGGATTTACCGCACTGAACCGAAGATGGGCCTTGCTGAAGCCCTCCAGAATCAAATATCCTCCCGGTTTCAGGAAATTACCAAGCTTTTGATGATAAGCCCTGCGATCTGATTCCGGGAAATGGGCAAATACCAGGCCCAGGGCATCAAAGGTTTCGGGTTCGTAATGGACATCTTCCATGGCTCCCAGCCGATACGAAATATGAACCTTTTCCCTATCCGCCAGCTTTTCTCCTTTTTTCAATCCTTCCTCACTCCAATCAAAAGCATGCACCTCCCAGCCAGATTTGGCTGCAAAGACGGCATTCCTGCCCTCCCCTTCAGCCGGTAACAATATTTTCCCCGGTTTTAGCCCTGACAGGCTTGAAGCAAAAAAAGCGTTAGGTGCTTCCCCATAGACATAGCTTTCAGCTTTATACCTTTCATCCCAAAATGATTTCATGATCTCCAATTATTAAATGTACGCTTAAAATGGTATTTTTAATGAATTTATGACTTAAATAACGTATGGTAAAACGTACCGCTTACAATAATTCAAAAGAATCATGAAATCGACACGATTAAAATCATCATTAAACACACAGGGCAATGATTATTTTAATCGTCAAAGATTCCATCTGACCATTAAAAAACAAATTATAAACAGATGAAAGTTAAAGTGACCTTTATCCTATTCCTGATGAATGCCCTTGCTATCGCAGGTATGGGACAGGAAGATCCATTCCTCAGGGATTTTCTGGAAAGATGGGAGAATTCCAAAAAGTATTTTATTGCCGTGGCAGAAGCCATGCCGCAAGACAAATACCATGAAATCGTCTATGAGGGGGGAATGAGTTTTGCCGGACAACTCATGCATGTAGCGCTGATCATTGACTGGCATGCTTTCAGCAAATTTGACGGTCAGGATTCCCCCATTCGCCGGGAAGAATTTACTGTTGAAGGAAAAACCAAACAGGAAATGATCCGGGTAGCTGAAAGGGAATTTGATCGTGCGGGTAAATTAATTGCCGCTTTTGACCCTGAAAGATTGGAGGAAAAAGGTGATTATGCCGACTTCACCAGAACGCGAAGGCAATTTCTGCTTTTACTGGCAGACCACGTAAGCCACCACCGGGCTCAAATGATTGTCTTCCTCAGGCTGCAAGGAATAGAGCCGCCCAATTATATCAATTACCAATAACGGTGATCGCACTCTTCTCCGTCTTTTCGAGACCTAAAACCTCGCTGCGGTATTTGACAATTACCGGATAGCTTCCTGTGACAGCCTCGGTTCCGTCTACCATACCTTCCCATTGACATAATGGAAGGGAACCTCCCTCATTCTGGCTTTCGCAGTGATATACCAATGCACCGTTTCTATTGTAAATAAAGATTTCCACCCAGTCGATGTCCTCATCGGCAAAAACCACAAATTTCCGGTCCGGATCTCCCGGAACCAGCGCATTGGGATATCTTACCAATACGGCACAGCCCTCCTCCACATCAAAAGACTGCACCTGCCGGCATCCATTGTTGTCAATTACTGTAAGTTCATAGTTTCCCGGGGACAAAGGCCTGAAACTTGACGCATCGCTTACTTCTGCTCCTTCAAAAACCCAGGAATAGGAGGCAAAGTCACCCGGAGAAATGTTCGGACTGATGTTTTCAGCACTGCACAACTCATAAACATTTTCCAGATTCAAGGACTGAGTCTCAAATTGGGTCACTTCGTATACCGCACTTTCCAGCTGGCAGTTGATTTCATTTCTCAGCACGGCTTCGTACACGCCAGGCTCTTCTACCTCAATTTCCAATTGGCCATCCAACTCAAAGAGCCAGGTATTTCCCGCTTCTGGATCCACGCGGTACCATTCCACCTTATTGGACGGGTCACCTGTGACCACTGCCTCCAGCCGGGTGAAATTGTCTCCACTGCACAGCGGTGATCCTTCTATCGAAATAGAACCGTCATTGGCCTGAATGCTCACTTCAAATGAGATGGGATTTACTGGGCAACTGCTACTGGCACGGGGCTGCACCTCCAGTAAAAATGTGCCGGTAGATGGGGGGAAAAATTCCACATCTCTGCCCAGTATTGTCCTGTCAGGTGCCATCCATCGAATGATCACGTCATTCGGATTGGCATCAAAGAGTTCTGCTGTAAAGATCTGATTTCCAAAACAATCGATGATCCGCTTACTGAAATCGTATTCCAAAGGCTCATTCACAACCACATCCATGGTTCTGGTCCTTGGACACAGGGGAGAACCCGGATCTGCAGAAGTTCCCATGAGCCGGTAGCTACCTGTTTGGTCAATGATAAAACTGCCATCGTCTTCCGAAGCTACTTCATTGCCTGAAGGGTCTGTAAGGGTAAAAAGGAGGTTTTGAGACGTCTGCGGGCTAAGGGCATAGCGTTCGCAGACGGTGAGTGAGGAAGGCACGGAAAAAGAAACCTGAGCCGGACCTGCCACTTCATAAAACTCAGATTTGGTATTGCTGCAGGCATCATTGTCACTCACTTCTACCCGGTAATTTCCTTTGGGCACCTCCACTTCTATCTGGGTTTGATTTTGGAAATCATCCGAATAACTGTTGCCATTCTCTGAAGAAATCCGGTAGCTTCCGGAAACAGAAAGCCCTTTAAAATCGAGGAGCAGTATACCTCGTCCGGCTCCTGCCTCGGTACATTGGGAAGGGGTAGAACTGACTTCAAAATCTATTCCTTCATCTGGATTTTCGTTTTCAATGCTGATCGACTTTCTGATGGTACAGGTACCCACCGAAGCGGAGACGGTGTACAATCTGGGCTCAAGACCAGTGATGGTTCTGGTATCACCAGCAGGGATTTGATTGATGGTTTCCGGCGTTGCGCCGGGAATCGTAATGGATGAAATCGTGGTGTTGGCGGTGATTTCAAAAATGCCATTGCCGGAAGCGCAGCTCTCCGCATCACGTATTTTGGTCAGGCTGAAATCGGGTGCCGCACTAACCGTAAGCGGAAAGGATTTCTCCACATTACAGCCAGGCCTTTCCGGATCTTCCACGCTAAAAAATATCGTATAATCTCCCAGCCCCTCTAAATCGTCCGTATCCAGATTCAACTCATAGGCTTCCGCTATAAGAGTCCTTTGTTGCTGACCGTCTTTACTGTAAGACCATGAGGCCAGGTACGGGGCGTCCGGGCGATAGCTTACGGTACTACCCAAACATGCCTCCCGGGCAGAAGCATTGACATCCACCGCAATAGAGGGGCCCACAAAGGTGGTGGCTACGGCCTCACAGGCTACCGAACTCACTTTGGCATAATACCTTCCGGGTTCGGTGGCCAGGTAGGTATTGCCGGTACCCAAAACCGTATTGGCAGGGTTCAGCCACTCTATCGTGTACCGTCCAAAGTTGGGATCGTTGGGATCCAGGGCCTGCAGGGTAACGGGATCGTTGCCACAAAACACCACATCCGGCGGCAACACGAAGGAAGGCCCACGCTCCACGGTGACGGTCAGACTACCCTGATAATAATTCTGGTTGTCAGCACGAATGACACGCAGGTTTACCTGATAGGTACCAGTCGATGTGAAGGGAAAGGAAATTTCCTGGGCCTGAGCTCCACCCGACTCATAAAAGATTTCAAACCCGGAGGCATCCAGAATACTCCAGATGTACCTATCCGTAGCTGGATCTCCACCTGCTGAAAAGTCGCCATATGCAAAAGCGCCGTTGAGACAAACGCCCTCCGGCCCCTGAAGGTTTGGCTCTGCCCGGAACGATGGGGAAATTACCGTTGATGTGTTCCCCATAAGGAGTATCATTGTTACAGCGAGTACAGCAGTTGAAAGCCTTATGGGTACCGACATTTTCATTTTATGTTTAAATCAGGTAAATTTAATCAGACGCTGCAAATGAATAGCATATTTGGTACCAGTTTTTAATGCCACCTGATTGTATGTAAATCCCGCCATCTTACCATTCCCCGGCTAACGGACAAAAACCCATTCCTCTTCACTACTTTTGTTTACAGAAAACTCATACCCCCCTTTATCAAAGGTTTTCAATTCTTCGGGATTTTCGATTTTATTTTTGATAATAAAGTCAGTCATTAAGCCCCTGGCTTGTTTGGAAAAAATACCAATATTCTTGTATTCTCCGTCTTTAAATTCCTTAAATATAACATCGATCACCCTGGACTTTAAGGCCTTTTTGTTTACTGCTTTAAAGTATTCCTTTGATGCCAGGTTGATCACCGGATCTCCCTTGGCACTCTCATTGATGGCACTTGCAATTTTATCCCCCCAGAAACTATACAGGTCCTTACCCTTTTTATTTTTCAATTTCGTCTTCATTTCCAGGCGATAGGGCTGTATCAGGTCCATAGGCCTAAGCAAGCCGTATAGCCCTGAGAGTATCCGAAGGTGTTTTTGCGCAAAGGCAAAGTCAGCTTCTGAAAAGGCATCCACATCTATATGGGTATACACATCTCCCTTAAATGCCAACAGGGCCTGTTTGGAGTTTTCAACCGTAAATTCATCCTCAAATTGCCGAAACCTCTCTTCATTCAGACTGGCAATATTGTCGCTCACATGCATGAGCTCCCGGATCGCCTTGCTTGATTTTTTCTTCAGAATACCAACCAGCTCTTTGGTCTCCTTTTGAAAGGCAGGTTTGGTGTTTAAACCGATGTCTGTGGTGCTGTAATCCAGTGTTTTTGCGGGTGAAATCAATACTATCATCATCAATCTATTACTACTATGGCTTTTCTTATGGTTCTTTCAATCATTTGTTCTTCGTTTGTAAACTTCACAACCACGGGATATGTTCCCACAGGCACCTTTTTACCATTGACTATACCATCCCAACTGCACACCGATACATTTTCAGCTACTTTGGTTTCCTCACAGACATAAAGTAGTTCACCCCAGCGGTTATAAATGTAAACCAGGAGAGTATCTATTTCTCCCTGCGTGTATATCACAAAATTACGGTTGGGATCTTCCGGTCTTATGGCATTCGGAAACCTTACGTTGATATCGCAGGTTTCCTCCACTTCAAAGTTTACCGTAAACACACAACCTGCCTCGTCAGTTACACGCAATTCATAAGCACCGGCCCGCTCAGGAACCAATACCGCCTCTTCGCTAATCAACACCTCATCCCTGTACCATTCGTACGAAGCCCAGCTGCCTGGATCCAAACTTACCAGATCGCCTGAAACGTTACATATCTCATACCGGTCAGACAACACCGGCGGCACCGCATCAGAAAAAATAATTTCTATATTTCCTGTACCGAGCACACATCCGTTCTCACCGAGAAGCCGGATCTCATAAACGCCCGGGTTGTCGATCACAAGGATAGAATCCGACTCCCCTTCAATCAGGCTTATTCCGGACCCAACACGGTAATACCACTCAATTTGTTCAACCTGTGAAAAGTCGGCCTCAGCCCTGATCTCTGTTTGCGGGACGCCGCACAGTCCGGGACTGCTAAGTGTGACTTCGGCTTCATTTCCGGTACCGATGGAATAGGTTTCCGGATCGGGGATGGCGCAGCCTCCCAGGTCGGTAACCTCCACCAGGTATTCCCCCTGGGGCAAGTCCACACGTATGCTGTCTTCTCCTGTAAAAGCCGCCTCTATTTCCTCTCCTGTTGCCAGGTTCAGAATCCTGTAATTACCCGAAGCCGCTCCGCCGCTGAATGAAATGAATACAGCTCCCTCCAGCACTCCATCCGCTGTACAGGATTCCGGAGCAACTTCCACCTCATAGAGGGTGTTTGCCGGAGGGCTGGCATTTTCTATGACCGCCACCTGCGATGCAGGGCAGCCTCCAGAATAACCCGTAAAGGTGTAGGTACCGGGCGCCAGTCCGGATAAGTCGATTTCGTCCCCAGCTTCCAGGTTCTGGAAAACTTCATCCGTATCTACTGAGATCAAACTGTCCAGAGCGGTGCCCGCTTGCAGAACCAGGCTTCCATCTACTATCTCACAACTTTGCGCGGGACTGATTGCTGTGAGCGTGAATTCCGGAATGGGATTCACCAGCAAGCTGGCCGTTCTTTCTACCGTACAGGTACTATCCTGAGGGTCTCTGGCTTGAAACAAAAGGTCAAAGCTCCCCGGCCCTTCAAGGTCTGCCGTGTTGATTTCCAACACCTCAGTTTCTCCCAATAATTCGTAATCACCTTCTCCGGCTGATCTGATCGACCAAAGGCCGGAAACAGGCGTGTCGGGATTGAAGGAAACATCCTCCCCATAGCACACCTCCTCGGCAGACTGTTCCAGTTCGAATTCAAATGGGGGACCTACAAATACGGATTGAGTAACCGGACATGCTTCAAATATTGCTTCATCCTCCCCATCTGGCAGCGCATAGGATACTGTTACAGTATAGATACTTTCTTCCGTTACCTGAAGTTCATTGGTATTTCCGATGATTTCACCGGCAGCATTTTCCCATACAAATTCGTATTCTGACAAACGCGGATCTTCCGGATCTACTGCGAACAGATTTTTCACATCTCCGCAAAGCGACACCTCATCCGGCAGAATGATTTCCGGTGAAGCCACCACCTCCACCTCTACAGAGAAAACTTCTTCCCAGGGTGTTCCACACCGGTCCACTTCGAGCTGTACGGTAAATACTCCAACCGTATCAAAAGCATATTCCAGGTCCTGAAATTCTTCGCCCCCGTTGAGAAACTCGTCTACCACTTCACCCTCCGCATTAAAAATGGTCCAGTTGTAGGTATCAATATCCGGCTCCCCACCACCTTCGAATAAGCCCACCGCACCTTCCTCATCGGACAGACACAGTCGGTCGGGTCCGTTTAAGCTGGGGTCTGGTATATTACTCCCGGAATTTTGCACAAATGAAGGAAGACCCAGATTACTCGTTCCCGGCATGGGATCTACCGCATTCTGATTGAAGGTGGAAGGGTTACATCCCGAGCCAATCTGGATCTGACCAATCTGATTTGAACCGACTACAGCCACATAAATCTGGCCGTCCGGCCCTATCTGTACCGCTCCCAAATCCAGACCGCCGGTACCGGAAACGGTGGCCCTGCTATCCAAAATACAGCGCTCTATTGCATCCTGGTCAGCTGCACTTTGAAAGCATTCCGAACAGGAGGATGTGTCCGGACTATCCGGATCATCTCCTGCCTCCGTCTCCTGTATATAAAATTCTTCTACACCCGGGCCGCCATTTCTGTAGGACACAAATATACGGCTTGCATCTGAGGAGAATTCCAATCCATAAATATCACCGTCTGACCCGAGATCCAGGCTGGCATATTCCTCCATTTCCCCGGTACTCTGATCAAAATCAAAAATATCGACTTTATTGGTGCCATTTTCCGTATAAGCTACTGCCAGTTTGCTCCCATCTCCTGAAATCTTCATGGTTCCTATGCCGTCACCAAAATCATGATTTCCGCCGATAGAATTAAAAACAGGCTGACCTATTCCTTCACTGGAGACCGGATACATCCTGAAGGTATCATTGCCCTTTTCGTGAAAAACTACCCAGGTGGTGTCTCCGGAATTAAAAGCAGTAGCATGCTCTGTGCTCGGACTGAAAAGAAAATTATCTTTGGTGACCACGTTGCCAATACCATCAGGATTGTCTCCCTTGATGTCCACCACTGAAAAATTTACTTCATTTTCCCCACCTGCACCCTGCTGGGTCGTAAAAAGATAATACAGCGTTTCGTCGGAAGCCACTGGAATCGCCAGTACGCTACTCGCAGACAGGTTATCCCCTCCTATATCCTCTCCGTTCTGCATCGGGTTGCCATTGAGGTCCCAGACGGTCTGGCCATCGGTGTAAAAAAGCACCTGGCCGGCCTGATCCGAAACGGTGGTGACTCCGGCGGGAATATTCTGGGGATGGGGATTTTCAATGGGGCGGGGAGTGGGTGCGTCCGGATCATCCGGGTCCGGATTGAAGTCCAGTCCGGCACCGTCGCCAAAATACCAGATATTGTTCGACTGGTCTTCCACATCCCACATCTTCACGCGTATGCTGGCGTAGGCGTAGCAACTGGAACCCTGCTCCCGCACAAGCACCCAATAAAACCCCGGCCTGCATATTTCATTGGGCGCCTCCGGTCCCCATCCTTCTTCCCTTTTATTGGACCAGAAATACTCAAAATTCTGTTGCTGCTGACCCTGTCCGCCACCAGGCTGCTGCCCTACTCCCGGAATTCCACCAATACCGCCACCACCAATGCCGCCACCAGGCTGACCTCCGGGCTGGCCTCCTCCTTGCCCGCCTCCTTCGCCACTCTGAGCTTCTACAAGCGGCATCAGGTCGAGGCAGGAGGGATCACATAAGGTTGTATCGGCCGGATTAAACTGGGCGGTGAGGTTGTTTTCTATGAATGTTATGTTTTGCGTTACATTGCTGGTCTCTCCGTTGGCAAAAGTAACCGTAAGATTTACTGTTACCTGCTGTTCTGAAGTGGCATCCCTGGGTAAAAGCAGGTGTTCGGCATTCAGATCCATTTCAATTTCTTCTCCCTCCTCATCGGTCAGGGGAGGCAATATTTCCCATTCAAAGCTTACCGGCTGGTAATTCTGTGGCATGACCGTACTGGTAAGCTGCAGGGGATTGTTCATGCAGGGCATCATGGGCTCCCAGGTAAAACCGGCCATTGGGTTTAGATCGGCATTGGGGGCAAAGCGTGGGAATACCGTACCACAAAAATCTGTACCATTAAAAGGCAATTCCTCTACATCCACATCGGCCAGGATCCACTCATCCGGATTGATCACCCTCCCCACGTATTGGGGCCCGCCTTCCACTTCTTCGTAGATATAATACAGTTGATCATCCGGGCCGTACTTGATGTCGTAGATTTGATGTATATCGTTTGCAAGGGGAATATTGACCGGACCTGTTTCGGGGATTTCAGAAGGATCCAGATCGGGATCAATGTCTCCCTCATCGATAAAAACCCGAAACAGTTCATTGCCCTGGCCGTAATACAAAAAATCGCCCTCAGGAGAAACGGACAGGCCTCCTATCGGTTCAGCTCCTCCCGTCCCCACTATAGGTTCTGCGGCACCAAATACACCCGTATCCGGATCAAAGGCCAATGCGACAATGTCCTCACCCGCGTCCTGGGGAATCAGGTAAACGGTCTCGGAAGCTTCATCAAAAAAGAGAGAAGCTGGAGCGATATCCAGTGAAAGCCTGGCGGTCTCGGTAAATAGCCCCTGAGTATCTTCTACCCGGCGGGAAACAAGATCTCCGTTTTCGAAGCTTAGCAAATAATTTGGGGAACTCCCGGATTTGACTACCAAAAGGGGGCCGCTGGCGTTTCCTATGGTACCACCCGATTCGACCGCTCCGGCGGGCGGTTGGTTTGCAGGAGCTCCGCCCTGTTCGTTCATGTCCACCAGACTGTATTCCAGTTGCCCTGCGGGACTGATATAAAAAATGTAAAACTCCCTGTCTCCTCCCGGATTGGGATCATAGCTGAGAGAAGCGATTCCGACAGACTGCCGTTCTGTCTCCTGTCCTCCCAATTCTCCCACTACCCCCTGCATGGCATCGTTCAGATAATTGTACACCAGGGCACCATCTGTGTAAAAAAGAATCTCGCCGGAAATGGGATCTATGGCCATGGCCACGTTATCTTTGCCTAAAGTCAGGCTACCGGGGAGGGTCGCAACCTGAGCCCTTCCGTCCTTACCAAAAGAAATGTAATTGTTTTCTCCCCCCTCGCAGTATCCAAAAACCCATTCATTGTCATTAAAACCCTGAGCATTACCCACCAAGGGAGTATTGATACCAATAAACAAAAATATTGCCTTAAAAATAAAATCAAATATGCTGTTTAAATAGTTAGATTTCATAATTTACATGCTGCTTTACATACACTGTGAAGCAGCAAAACGTTTATAAACTGTTTGGTATTCAATAAACGAATAAAACTTTGTTTCAGTCACAATTAAATACAGTTTTTTTAACCTTGCTGGGAATGCTCGTTACCATGAGCGTTCAGGCACAGGATCCCCAGTATAGTCAATACTATGCGGCCCCGCTGTACCTCAACCCGGCTTTTGCCGGTTCGGAGATCGCCACAAGGATCGGCGTCAACTACCGCAACCAATGGCCGGGGCTGGATGCCAGCTTTACCACATTCTCCGCCTATGGGGATACATTTCTCGACCAGTACAACACGGGAATTGGCTTTTTGGTTACCAATGATCTGGAAGGTGCTGCAGGATTGAGGTCGACCCATATTTCCGGATTGTTTTCCTACGAACTGAGACTGGCTGATGATCTGTACCTCAGACCCGGCTTTCAGGCGAGCTACATGCGGAGAGATATTGGGTTTTATGAAAACCTGGTTTTTGCCAATCAAATCAATCCTTCGGATCCCTTCGGCCCCATATTGCCAGGCAACGATCTGCAGGGTTTTGGAGAGCCTGTAAACCTGCTATCACTTTCATTCGGAGGACTGATTTTCACAGAAAATTTTTGGTTTGGACTCTCCACACATCATGTAAACCAGCCCAATCAAAGTTTTATAGAGGAGGGCATCAGCAGATTACCCATCAAGTATTCTATCCATACCGGGTACCGGATCTCTCTGGGCAGAGGTGCTCCCAGAAGGGATTTTACCCACACCTACAAGGAACGCTATTTTACGCCTACGATCAACTACAAGCGACAGGGACCTTTTGAGCAATTGGACCTGGGGGCCTATGTCTATACCGAGCCCATTGTTTTTGGTCTATGGTACAGAGGCCTGCCCTATAAGCCCATCGAAAACCAAAGCAACAGGGATGCCCTGGTGATGATGGTAGGCTTCAATCTGCCCTCCGGGCTAAATGTAGGGTATAGTTTTGACTACACGGTTTCGCAATTAGGCATACAATCCGGCGGAGCTCATGAAATCAGCCTTTCCTATATCTTTCCACCCAGCAATCCGGGGGCTCCCAGAAAACGAGATACCATTCTTCCTTGTCCTAAATTTTGATAAGTTTGCAAAATGGACCAGGAAAGTTTAAAATACCTTTTGATGGGGATCATTACCCTGACGTTTATTTTTGACAAAACCATCAACTTTCTCAACATCAACAGGGGGATAGGCGAAGTCCCGAAGACGCTGGACGAATATCTGAGCCGGGAAAAACTAACTGAAAGCAGAAGGTACCAGCAAACCAATTACACCTTTGGCTTATATACCGGGGGCTTTACGTTTCTGCTAACACTAATTTTTATTGGTTTTGGCTTTTTTGGGTGGCTGGACGAATGGTTGCGGGAATTTGGCCTTACCGGCATCCCCTTGTCTCTGGTTTATTTTGGTGTGCTCTTTATCGGATCAGATGTATTGTCCATTCCTTTCGATTATTATCACACCTTTAAAATAGAGGAGGATTTCGGGTTCAACAAAACCACCGTCAAAACCTTTTTCACAGATAAAATCAAAGGATACCTGCTATCTATTGCGATAGGAGGAACACTGCTGGCGATTTTGGTATGGCTGATCATGGAGATAGGACAGGATTTCTGGTGGATCTTTTGGCTGATAGCAGCCCTGTTTATGCTTTTTGTCAATATGTTTTATGCCGGACTGGTACTCCCCTTATTCAATAAACTCACTCCTTTAGAAGACGGTGAGCTCAAAAACACGATCATGGACTATGCCAGGTCGGTAGAATTCCCCCTGGAAAATGTATTTGTCATGGACGGCAGCAAGAGGTCTTCCAAGGCAAACGCCTTTTTCTCGGGACTTGGAAAAAGAAAAAAGGTGGTCTTGTTTGACACTCTGCTCGAACAGCATACTACCGAAGAACTGGTTGCGGTCCTTGCCCATGAAATCGGCCATTACAAAAAAGGGCATATCCGAACCGGCATGATCACAGGAATATTGCAAACGGGCATCATCTTGTACATCCTTTCTTTATTTATATTTAGTGAACAAATCAGTTACGCTCTGGGAGGAAACCAAATGGCGATCCACCTGAATATCATCGGTTTTACCATGCTGTTTTCCCCCATATCCACTATTCTTGGGATCTTTATGAACTGTCTGAGTCGAAAGAACGAATTCGAGGCCGACGCATTTGCCAAAAAAACCTATTCCGGCCAACCGCTGGCAGAAGCATTGAAAACCCTATCGGTAAAAAGCCTGTCCAATATCAACCCCCACCCCCTGTATGTGTTTGTCAACTACTCCCACCCCCCATTACTTAGCAGGCTGGCAAGATTAGAATAAGACCTAAGGACTGCAGGATTGATTGCTGGCCTGGCCGGAACAAATCGGCTCGCCGGTATGCCAGGGGCTGCCGCCAGACTCCGGTCAGGCTTTTTGGAAGAAACTTGAAATCTGCCGGATTTTTTTGCATTTTTACTGCTATCAATCTTTGATTGCAGCGGGGATAGCATAGTTCTACCCGATCCTGTGTTGATAAATTGAACCCTTCACCCGTTTAAAAACATGCAAGAGACATTAGAAAAAATCGGTGCCCATCAACAACTGCTCTCACCAGAAGAAAAGAAATTTCTGGACGACAACGGTTACCTGAATCTGGGCAAACTCCTTTCGGACGATCAGCTGAAACAAATTCGCCTGAAAACCCGAAAATTACTGGAATTGGAAGGAGAAAAAGCCGGTAGTGAACTTGAGCAGTCCGTTAATATCAGGCATTCCAAAGAAACTGGTGCGCACAGGTTGGCAGACCTGGTCAATAAGGGAGAAGAATTTGACCTTTTTTACACCCAGCCACGGGTATTGGCGGCAATAAGCCAGGTTTTAGGTAATGACTTCAAGCTGTCCTCCCTGAATTACCGGGCCGCATTGCCCGGCGCCGGATTGCAGAAATTACATGCAGATTGGCCGGTGGCTGTTGACAAGGGTAAGTACCAGGTATGTAATTCTATATGGTTGCTGGATGATTTTACTACAGAAAACGGTGCCACCAGAATTGTACCCGGCACCCATTTGCAAAACAAGCTGCCGCAGGACCTTATGGAAAACCCGATGGATCCGCATCCGGAGGAGGTCCTTATAGAAGCCCCGGCAGGATCTGTATTTATTTTCAACTCGCATACCTGGCACGGGGGCACCACAAACAGAAGTGAGGCACCAAGAAGAGCTATTCATAGCTATTTTTGCCGCAGGGATCAAATACAGCAAACAGATCAGAAGAAATACATCAAAACGGACACGCTTCAAAGAATCAGCAGGGAGGCAGCATTTATACTTGGTCTCGATTAAAGAAAATTTATATCGGTATAGATCGGATATTTCATCAGGTATTGCAGTGCCGTCTCTACTTTAAACCCTTCAAAAAGCACTTTGTACAGGTTTTCGGTGATGGGCGCTCTGGTATCGGTTGATTCCAGATACAGCTTGATCAGCTTGACAGTGTTGATCCCCTCTGCTACTTCCTCCATATTGGCGACGATATCATCCAGGCTTTCTCCCTTAGCCAGCCGGTATCCCAGGGTATAGTTTCTGGATAAGGTAGAATTGCAGGTGGTTACCAGATCTCCAATCCCCGCCAGGCCCAGAAAGGATTTCGTTTCTCCTCCCATGGCATTGCCCAGGTGGATCATCTCCACCATTCCGCGGGAAACGAGCAGGCCCTTCGCATTATCTCCCAGTCCCATTCCGGAAAGTGCGCCGGCAGCAATAGCAATGATGTTTTTGAGCACCCCGGAGAGCTCAACGCCCACAATATCCGAATTGCCGTACACCTGAAAATTATCAGAGCGCAACAGCCTTTGTCCCTCGCGGATCACTTCATCGTATCGACTGGCAACGACAGTGGCGCCTGGCTGATCCTCCAGCAATTCCTTCGCCAGATTGGGACCTGCCAGGCAACCGATCCTTTCCACCACCGTTTCCTGGAGGATCACTTCGCTCATGGTACAGATATGCTCCCGCTTGATCTCTGCCATGTTTTCAAGAGTTTTTCCTGCTGCCAAATTCAGGGATAATCCTTTGGTACCATGAATCAGCATATGATAGGGATGCAGGAAGGGCGCAAACTGCACCATTACTTCCCGGAAAGCAGCAGAAGGAATCATGGGAAACATGATATCACAAGCTTCGCAGAGTATTTCAGGGTCACTGGTAGCCATTATCCTTTCAGCCAGTTTCCTACCTTTAACCATGTGGCGTTCATTGATGGCATCAACTACGCCCTGGTCTCTGGCATATACCATTACCTCATTCTTTTCTGCCAGTAAATTCGCGATGGCTGCACCAAAACTACCGATGCCAATCACGCCTACAGGTCTGGCTTCAGATGACTTTTTCCAACTCATACCCATCAAGTCTGTTATGGTAATAGTACAATAAACTGATATCTTCTGTCACTATGTTTCCCTGATCATTGCGGATCAGTGGCCGTCTGGCATGATACATGCCCACATTTTCCAGTCCATGCCGGATGATATCCTCCAGGGGCATTTCCAGATGCGGAGCCATATGAAGCTTTCCTTCAGCCCGGAGTTTTTTGATGCATTCCAGCACTTCTGCTGTCGCTTCCTTAAACGTGTCGTAGGAAAGGTAAATATCTTCTTCCGGTAGCCGCAACAGGCTAAACAGATCCAGTTTTTTATTGGCCCGTTTGATCAGGCGAAAGGCGGTAAAAGCCACCAGGTGACTACTGAAAACCCGGTTAATCTTATGAAATTCTTCTACTATGCGCCTCCCGAGTTTTTTGGTGTACTCCTCCTCCCGCTGCAGATCGACCGTTACTTTGCCATTGGAAAGAAAATAATCCCGGCAGTCTATCAGTCTTCCCTGTCTGTCCCGGCTATTGCCCTCGGCATCTACGTGATTTCCCAGAATGTCCATCGCACTTCCGATGGACACAGAAATATCCGACCCTTTGGTAAAAAATTTGACCAGAAATTTAGATATTTTGTAGGAGGTAGAAAATTCATCCGATTCGCTGTAATACCGCTCCTGTCCCGTATAGTTGAGGTGATCATGAATCAGGCTTGGCGCCTCCAGCACAAAATGATAATTGATGGTAACCGGCACAATGAAAACCTTCTCAAATTCCTTTTCGCTTTCCTGATAATTGGCTCTCTGGGCTTCTATGGCAGTACTCAGCAATCCCAATTTCAGTTTTGATTCGATATTTCCATTTCTGGATCGGGTGCCTCCCGGAAAAAACAGGCTGTGGCAACCAAATTGAATGGCCTCTCTGGAATAGGTCTTCAAGGTCTCCAGGTAAACCTGGTTTTTTTTCCTCCTGTCTACCTTGTATGCTCCCAAAGCATTCATGAAATAGGCAAAAATCTGAATATTGAACAAGTTCAATCCGGCTCCATAGATAAAAGGCGGCAAGCCAAGTGTGCTGATGGTCCAGCCAATCAATATGCTGTCCAGATTGCTGAAGTGTGTCGGTACCATCACGATAGTCCCCCTTGACGCAAGCTCCCGAAGCTGGTCGGTTTCTCCTATGATCTGAATTTTGTCCTGCAGGCTGTATTGATTGCTGAAAACAGACTTAAATCCCTTTACCCTGGCGGTATTCAGCAATCTGGAAAAGCCAAAAGTCACGATGCTTCGTGTCATTTTATAATGGCTATGCTTGAAATTGCTCGCAATTTCCTCTGCATACCGGAGTATAATGGATCTTAAAATTTCAAAATATTTTTCCTTTTTCTCTGTTTCGCTCGCCTGTTGCTCGGCCCCTATGGCCAAAAGTGAGGACTTTACTTTTGACCAAAACTTCGCCTCGTCATCGGGATCTACTAGCCAGGGATTTTGCTTGATCCGCATCCTTTCCCTGTACAGCGTCAGTTCCAACTCCTCCTTCAGCGCCTGTAACTGATTGCCGGTCAGGCTTCTGATCCTCTCCATACTTGACGCTACTACTTGCTGTATAAATTCTTTCCGGCTTTTACTCAGCTTCACCACGGGCCACTCGTCTTTTTTGGGTAGTATGGGTGTATACTGATGTTTGATATAGTCGTCTGTCAAGAGCTTGTCATTTGTTTGTTCAAAGATAGCCAAAAATAAAATTCCTTAAACAGAATATTCAGGAAGGCAGTTTTGTCAATGATGTAATAGATTGTATTATTGCAGCATCCAAAACACAAATGAAGCAGGATTTACAGCAGATACAAACCCCGATAGCCACGGAAATGGCTGATTTTGAGAAAAAATTCCGCTCTTTCATGCAGAGTAAGGTCAAGTTGCTTGACCATATTACCAGCTATATTGTGCGGAGGAAGGGCAAGCAGATGCGGCCCATGTTTGTTTTTCTCAGCTCCGGATTGAGCGGGAGCATCACGGAAGCTACCTACCGGGGGGCTGCGCTCATCGAGCTGCTACACACAGCCACTCTGGTCCATGACGACGTGGTGGACGATGCCAACTACAGACGCGGTTTTTTCTCTATCAATGCCCTTTGGAAAAATAAAATAGCCGTGTTGGTGGGGGATTATCTGCTGTCCAGAGGTCTGCTTCTGAGTGTGGAAAACAATGATTTTGACTTACTCAAAATCGTATCCAATGCAGTAAGGGAAATGAGCGAAGGCGAACTCCTGCAAATTTCCAAGGCAAGAAAACTGGACATCACAGAAGATGTCTATTATACCATCATCAGGCAAAAAACTGCCAGCCTGATCGCATCCTGCTGCGCCGTGGGAGCAGCCACCGCCGGCGCAGACACAGAAAAAATCGAAAGAATGCGGCTATTCGGTGAGAAAGTAGGTATGGCGTTTCAAATCAAAGACGATCTCTTTGATTACGGGGAGGATGTAGTGGGCAAACCCGTAGGCATAGACATCAAGGAGAAAAAAATGACGCTTCCCCTGATATATGCACTCAGTAATGCCAGTTGGATGGAAAAGAAAAAAATCATTTACCTCATCCGCAACAAAAGTGAAAACAAACGCACTGTCAGTGAGATCATTGATTTCGTAAAAGGTTCCGGCGGTCTGGAATATTCACAAGATATCATGAATAATTTTTACCAGGAAGCGCTGCGCATATTGGACGATTTTCCAGCTTCTGACTATAAGTCTTCACTTTCCTCTCTGGTGACCTATACCATCGAAAGAAAAAAATAAGGCTCCCATTATTTGGTTTCTATACCATTTTCCTGAAAGCTATGGGAAAATGTCCCACCTTTTTTGCCAAACACCAAAAACCTGATTTCCTCTACAGAGCCAATGAAATCAGTCCTGAAAATGGACGCTCAGGCTTGTACTGGCTGCATCTAGCCACTGATCCCTAGTAGCTTGCGCACAAAACAGTCCAAATAATTTTACACTAAAAAATTGTGTTTGTGGTTTGTTTTGGATACTTTTATAATAATGTGGTAAAAAGTGGGGCAAAGTGGTAAAAAGTGTTAGGCTATTTACTACTTTTGTAATCAAAAATCAGGCAGTAGCAGTATGGCATCTTTCACCGGTGAGTTTGAATGTAAACTGGATGCCAAGGGCAGGTTGGTATTGCCTTCAAAGATGAAGGCTTTATTGCCAGACTCCTTGGGTCAGGAGATGATGCTGCGCAAAGGTCTGGAGCCCTGTCTGGAATTGATCCCCATGCTGGAGGTCCGCAAAGACCACAGCAAACTGGCCAGTCTTGACGACACCGATGATGAGGTCAGGGCGTTTAAAAGGTCATTTTTCAGGCGGGAATCGCCGGTGGAGTTGGATGCCGCAGGGAGATTTGTCATTCCAAAAAACATGCTTCGCCATGCGCAACTGGAGAAAGATGCTACAGTAATCGGCATAGGAACGAAAGTTGAGATTTGGAACCCTGATCTTCATGAAGAATTTTCAGCCAAAGAAGAGGCTACCTATAAAAGTTTGAATAAAAAGTTTTTAGGCAAAAGTGGATAACCCAGAATACCATATTCCGGTAATGCTCGAGGCCTGTATTTCGGGCCTGGCCATAGACCCCAACGGGATCTATGTAGACCTCACCTTTGGCGGAGGAGGGCATTCCCGCGCTATCCTCAGCAAACTGAAAGAGGGGCATTTGTATGCCTTTGATCAGGATCCTGATGCGGCCCGGAATGTACCTGAAAATGAGCATTTCACTTTTATCATGGCCAATTTCCGTGACGTGAAAAGGTATCTGAAGATTTATGGGGTAAGCAAGGTAGATGGCATACTGGCAGACCTGGGGATATCGTCGCATCAGATTGATACTGCGGCCCGGGGTTTTTCCACGCGCTTTGAGGGAAAGCTGGATATGCGCATGAGTCAGTCAGGAGAGCATACAGCGGCAAGCGTACTGAATACCTATTCGGAGGAGGAGCTGCACAAAGTATTTGGAATCTATGGTGAGGTGAAAAATGCCAAGACCCTGGCAAAGGCAGTGGTGAGCAGCCGGACTGGTGCTCCATTTGACAGCATCTCGGATTTTAAAAAGCTGCTGGACAAATATGCTCCGAAGGGCAAATACGCCAAGTATGCTGCGCAGGTATTTCAGGCGCTGCGCATAGAGGTCAATCAGGAAATGGCAGCTTTAGAGGAAATGCTCGAACAAAGCATTGATCTGCTACGTACCGGCGGCCGTCTGGTCATCATGAGCTATCATTCCCTGGAAGACCGGATGGTTAAAAACATGATCGCCAAAGGAAAACTGTACGGAGAGCTGGAAAAAGACTTCTATGGTAATCCACTCAGACCCTTGGAGCCTGTGAGCCGCAAGGCCATAACCGCCGATCCGAAAGAAGTGGAGATCAACAAACGGGCCAGAAGTGCCAGGCTGAGAATTGCACAAAAAAATTAATCATGGGAAAAAATACCTTTAGAAAACCGATAAAGCCAACAGGGAAAACCAAAAAATCCTGGTTTAATCCTTTCGCATTTATGGAAGACAAGCTCGATGTGAGCGGTCTGCTGGGAGAGAGTGTACCTGTAAAATTGGTGCCTCCCTTTTTGTATGCGGCCTTTCTGGCCATGATTTATATCTGGAGCAACCACCAGGCAGAGAATACAATCAGAAAAATCGACCGGATGCAGCAGGAAGTGGAAGACCTACGCGCAGATGTGACCACGCTGGAAGCAGAATACATGTTTGCCAGCAAACAATCGGAAGTCGCCCGGCGGATCAAACCCTTGGGCATAGAAGAAATTGAAGAACCTCCATTGAAAATAGTTTTGGAAAAGTGAATATCAAAAAATCCATATTGCTCCGGGTCAGGCTCTCCTTTTTGGTGGTAAGCCTGATCGCTGTGGCTATTTTTTACCGCATAGGTACCATACAACTGGTGGAGGGAGAGAAGTGGCGCCAGATGTCCGAAGACATCAACCTGCAATACCGTCCGGTAAAAGCTACCCGTGGCAATATCTATAGTGCCAACGGAAGTTTGCTGGCCACCAGTCTGCCCTTTTACCGGGTGGCCATGGATCCCTCTGTCGGTAAAGCGAGTGTGTTGAAATCCGGTGTGGACAGCCTGGCTACCAGGCTTGCCGGCTTTTACAGAGACCGGTCTGCTGCTGCCTATAAGCGGATGATTATGGATGCCAGAAATCAGGGAAAGAAATACCTTATCCTAAACAGAAAACAAATCGGCTACCAGGAGAAACTGGAAATGATGACCTGGCCCGTATTCCGGGAAGGCAGAATGGGCGGAGGTGTAATTTTTGAAAAAATCGATAAAAGGTACCGGCCTTTTAAAAACCTGGCGGGAAGAACGGTTGGTTTTTTGAACGAAGACCAATACGGCGTGGGCCTGGAATACAGTTTCAATGAATATCTGGAGGGACGAAACGGAGAGGCCTTGTTTCAGAAAATTGCGGGGGGAAGTTGGAAACCCCTGCATGATGCGGAAGACATCAAGCCTACCGACGGCTATGACATCGTGACCACCCTGGACGTGAACATACAGGATGTCGCCGAATCGGCTTTGCTCCGGCAATTGATGAATAAGGATGCAGCTTACGGATCCGTGATCGTGATGGAAGTAAGCACAGGACATATCAAAGCCATCGCCAATTTGCAAAAAAACAAAAACGGCTACGGTTATGGCGAGTACTACAACTATGCAGTGGGAGAACAGGGGCTTACAGAACCCGGCTCCACCTTTAAGCTACTATCTATGCTGGCACTGCTGGAGGAAGGCAAGATCAACCTGCGCGACAGTATTGATACCGGGAATGGTTCCTATAAGTTCTATGACCGTTTTATGAGGGATGCCAAAAACGGAGGCTATGGCAAGATCAGTGTCAGGGAAGTTTTTGAAAAATCTTCCAATGTAGGTGTTTCCAAAATGGTGCATGAACATTTTGGGCACCAGCCACACCGCTTTATAGAATACATTAGCCAGGTAAAACTGGATCAGCCCCTGGGTTTTCAACTGCAGGGCGAAGGAATGCCTTATTTCAAAGACCCTAAAAACAAGGACTGGTATGGCACCACCCTTCCCTGGATGTCTATTGGTTACGAATTGAAAGTCACCCCCTTGCAGACTCTTGCCTTTTACAATGCCATCGCCAATGACGGGAAAATGGTTAAACCACTTATCGTCAGGGAGATTTCAAGGGGCAACAGCGTAGAGAAAAAATACCAAACCGAAACGATCAGCAAACGAATCGCCTCCGAGAAAACTGTCAAACAACTGCAAAGCCTTTTGAAGGGAGTAGTCGAGAGCGGAACGGCAAGAAATATCAAAAACGAAACCTACAGCATTGCCGGGAAAACAGGCACAGCCCAAAAACTGGAGAATGGCAGGTACACGCAAAAGTACTTCACATCTTTTGCCGGGTATTTTCCTGCCGACCGGCCTAAGTACAGCGCGATTATTGTAATCGACAGCCCCAAGGGCTTCAATGCCTATGGAGGGGATATATCTGCGCCGGTATTCCGGGAAATTGCCGATAAAATTTATGCCCAAGACATGGAAGTACAGGATAAACCGACCTTGGAAGCCAGGCATCCTGCCTCCGACCCGGAAGCCTTTCCTTACATCCGGGCGGGAAATGTAGAAGAATTACGCATGATCTGTAACAGCATGGGGATATCCAACCACTATACGGGAAATGAGACCTGGGTGCGGTCTACCATTTCCAACAAAGCCATTCATTGGGTGAGCAATGCGGTAGAAGCTCCGACAGTACCAGATGTTAGCGGTATGACCCTGAAAGATGCCATTTACATACTGGAAAATAAGGGGCTGCGGGTTCAATTTTCAGGCAAGGGAAGAGTTACCGGGCAATCGCTGCCGAAAGGCAGCAGCTATAGAAAAGATCAGGTCATAAAACTAACATTAAGTTGAGCCAAAAACTTAAGGACATATTGTACAAAGTCTCTCTGGTATCTACCAGGGGTGATATGGAAACTGCAATCAGCCATCTGGCCTTTGACAGCCGAAAGGTCCAGGCAGGGTCGGTTTTCATCGCCATGCCCGGCACCCAGGTAGATGGCCATGACTATATCGAAAAGGCCCTCGACAGGGGTGCAGTAGCGGTGGTCTGTGAAATCATGCCCAGGGAACTCCGGGAGGGTATTGCCTATATACAGGTTCTCAATAGCTCCAAAGCTTTGGGACTGATGGCCGGCAATTTTTATGGTCAACCCTCCGGAAAACTCAAACTGGTGGCAGTGACAGGCACGAATGGCAAGACGACTACCGTCACACTGCTACACCAACTTTTTTCGGAGCTGGGATATACCTGTGGGTTGATCTCTACAGTAGAAAATAAGATCGACCACAAAACCATTCCTGCCAGCCATACTACTCCTGATGCAATAGCCATCAACGAACTCCTGCTCCAAATGCTGAAAGCGGGCTGTACCCATTGCTTTATGGAAGCCAGCTCCCATGCCATAGTACAGGAAAGAACAGCGGGATTACGGTTTGCCGGCGCCATGTTTAGCAACATCAGTCACGATCACCTGGACTACCACGGAAGCTTTGATGCCTACATTCAGGCCAAAAAAAAGCTCTTTGACGAGTTGCCGAAAGAAGCCTTTGCGCTCGTCAATGCGGATGACAAACGGGGTATGGTCATGCTGCAGAACTGCAAAGGCCGGCATTTTACGTTCGGACTGCGCTATCCGGCAGATTTTAAAGGCAAGATCCTGGCCAATTCCCTTCAAGGTCTGGAAATGGACCTGGAGGGCAAACAGGTTTGGTTCCGCTTGATCGGAGAATTCAACGCCTACAATCTTTTGGGCGTACTGGGCATTGCCCTGCTATTGGGTGAAGAGGAAGATGAGATTCTCCGCCAATTGTCCAGGCTGAAGGGTGCACCGGGGCGGTTTGATCAGGTGGTACATGCAGGCATTACCGCCATCATAGACTATGCCCACACCCCGGATGCCTTAGAAAATGTTTTGACTACTATCCAAAAACTAAGGACCGGCGGTGAAACGCTGATCAGTCTGGTGGGTTGCGGAGGCAACCGGGACAGGTCCAAACGCCCGATCATGGCAAAAAAAGCCTGTCAGCTCAGCGACCAGGTCATCTTCACCTCCGATAATCCACGGGATGAAGACCCTATGAATATCATTGGAGAAATGGAGGCAGGTATCAGTCCTGTAGATCATAAAAAAACCCTCATCATTGCAGACCGGCGGGCTGCCATAAAAGCGGCCTGCAACATGGCTAAAAAAGGGGACATCATATTGATTGCAGGGAAAGGACATGAAACCTATCAGGAGATCAGAGGAGTAAAACACCCTTTTGATGACAAGGAAATTGTAAAGGAATTTTTGAATTTATTACATCAGGAATAATATGCTGTATCATCTTTTTGATTATATCGATCAAACCTCTGATTTTCCGGGTGCCGGAGTATTTCGATACATATCTTTCCGCGCAGGGATGGCGGCATTTTTCTCCCTGCTGATCACAATTACTTTAGGTAAGACGATCATCGATTGGATCAGAAAAAAATCTATCGGAGAATCTGTACGAGAACTGGGCTTACAGGGGCAGATGGAAAAAAAAGGAACTCCGACTATGGGTGGATTGATGATCATGGCCGCAATTGTAATCCCTACCCTGCTGTTTGCCAATATCTACAACGTCTACATCATTTTGTTGCTGGTCACCACCTTATGGCTGGGGGGGATCGGCTTTCTCGACGATTACATTAAAGTGTTCAAGAAAAACAAGGAGGGTCTGGCCGGCTGGTTCAAGATTGCGGGGCAGGTGAGCATCGGCGTTATCGTAGGCGTGACCCTTTACTTCCATGAAGACGTAGTGGTACGCGAATTCCAGGACACTGTCTCCATAGCAGAAGGCATCGTAGATACCCCCGCATTCCAGGATGTCAAATCCATGAAAACCACCATTCCATTTCTGAAAAACAATGAACTGAATTACGATGTGGTTTTCGGCTTTCTGGGAGACAGCCTCACCCCTTTTTTTTATATCATTCTCGTAATATTCGTCGTAACTGCCGTCTCGAATGGTGCCAATATCACTGACGGTATTGACGGGCTTGCGGCTGGCACCTCTGCCATCATCGGGCTTACCATTGCCATTTATGCCTATATCAGTGGCAATGCGATTTTCTCTCAATACCTGAATGTCATGTTTATTCCCAATTCCGGCGAGCTGGTCATTTTCTGTTCTGCTTTTGTGGGGGCATGTGTAGGTTTCCTCTGGTACAACTCCTACCCCGCCCAGGTATTCATGGGCGATACCGGCAGCCTGATGATCGGAGGGGTGATTGCGGTACTTTCCCTGACATTGAGAAAAGAGCTTTTGCTGCCTGTATTGTGCGGGATATTTCTGATCGAACTGCTTTCCGTGATCATTCAGGTAACATATTTTAAATATACGAAAAAGAAGTATGGAGAGGGCCGGCGAATTTTCCTGATGTCTCCTCTGCACCATCATTATCAGAAAAAAGACATTCCGGAGGCCAAGATTACAGTAAGGTTCTGGATACTGGGGATTTTATTTGCCATCATGGCATTGGCCACACTAAAACTGAGGTAAATGCAGCAGACGACCATCATCGGATCAGGAGAAAGCGGCTTTGGCGCAGCTTTATTGGCCCATAAACTGGGGCACAGGGTATTTGTGTCTGATGCCGGCGCCATCCGGGAAGACCGGAAAAAAGTGTATGCGCAGGTGGGCATTTCCTTTGAAGAGAGGCAGCATTCTATGGATAAATTGATGCAGGCAGACGCCTTGATAAAAAGTCCGGGCATTCCTTTTTCAAATCCCGGCATAGCCAGATTGCTGGCCGCGGGGAAGCCGGTTATTGACGAGTTGGAGTTTGCCTATGCTTTTACCAAAGGCAAAGTCATTGCCATCACAGGTACCAATGGCAAAACAACGACCACCTTACTCACTCACCATTTGATGGCCTCCGCCGGGATGGATGTGGGCCTGGCTGGAAATGTAGGCAAAAGCTGGGCCTTACAGCTTTGCGATGAAGATCATGCCTGGTGGGTTTTAGAGGTAAGTAGTTTTCAGATAGAAGGGTTTGTCCGATTCCGGCCTGAAATTGCGGTATTGCTGAATATTACCCCGGATCACCTGGACCGGTACGATTACGATCTTTCCCGGTATGCTGCAGCCAAAGTAAAACTCACCGAAAATATGGATAACAAGGGCCATTTCATTTACCACCGGGAGGATGAAAATATACAGGCTGCCATCCACAGGATAAAAGGCAGCCCCAGGCATTATCCCTTTGCCCTGGAGCCTGCTCCCGGGAATAACTCTTACCTGCAGGAGCAAGAGCTGGTGATCGAGACAGTGGAAGGCAAATGCGCCTTCCCGCTCACATCAATGGCCATTAAAGGCAAGCACAACTACCTCAACACCATGGCCGCCCTGCTGGCAGCCAGACTGGCTGGGGCTGGCGCAGAAAGGCTCGAAGAAGGCCTTAAAACCTTTAAAAACGCTGCACACCGGATGGAAGTGGTGGCCCACATCCATGGCATTGAATTTATCAACGACAGCAAGGGTACCAATGTGGATGCCACAGGTTTTGCCCTTCAGGCATTTGAGGCGCCGATAATCTGGATAGCAGGAGGAGTGGATAAAGGAAATGACTATGGCCTGTTGGAAGACAGGGTAGCAGGCAGGGTTCGACTGCTGATTTGTCTGGGCAAGGACAATGAAAAGCTGAAGAAGGCCTTTGCCGGAAAAATCCCGGAAATACTCGAAACGCAGCAAATTGCCCAGGCCGTAGAATGGGCCCTGGAAAAAGGCAGATCAGGAGACGTGGTGTTGTTGTCTCCAGCATGTGCGAGTTTTGACCTATTCAGAAATTACGAAGACCGCGGTGACCAGTTCAGGGAAGCGGTCTTACAAATGAAACAAAAACAGTGATGGTGAGAGTAAAAGTTTGGCTGGAAGAAAACCTCAAGGGTGACCCGATCATTTGGGCCATAGTGCTGCTCTTGTCCCTGATCAGTGTGCTGGCGGTTTACTCTGCCACGGGTTCGCTTGCCTACCGCAAGATGGGTGGCAACACTGAGATTTACCTTTTTAAACACAGTGCGCTGATAATAAGTAGCCTGGTGGTCATGTGGGCGGTACACAATATTCCCTACAAGTACTTTTCCAAGCTAAGTTTGTTTGCCTTGTGGGTCAGTGTACCCCTGCTATTGTTCACCTATTTGTTTGGCTCAAAGATCAATGAAGCCAGCAGGTGGATCACCATCCCGATAATAGACCAGGCCTTTCAGCCTTCTGACCTGGCAAAACTGGCTCTTATCGCTGCGGTCGCGGGCATGCTCGCCAAAAGACAGAGGCAAATTACAGATATCAGAATCACCTTTATCCCTCTGCTCATCTGGATCGGCACCATATGTTTGCTGATTGCCATCGCCAACATGTCAACGGCTGTCATGTTGCTCTCTACCTGCCTGCTGCTCATGTTTATTGGCCGGGTGCCGGTAAAATACCTGATGGTGGTATGTATGGTAGGGGCCATTGTACTCAGCACCGCCATCTTCATGGGGCAGAGAGGTGGGGTATTCTTTTCGAGAATCGAAAAATTTATAGACGAGGACCCTAATGAGATTCCCTTTCAGGCAAAGCATTCCTACATCGCCATTGCCACGGGAGGTATCACCGGTAAAGGCCCTGGAAAAAGTGAGCAAAGGAATATACTTCCTCATCCCTATTCAGATTTTATTTATGCCATTATCATTGAAGAATATGGCATGGTAGGCGGAGGTGTTGTGCTCTTTCTCTATCTGGCCCTGCTGTACCGGGGTATGCGGGTGGTAGCGATCTCTACCCGCCCGTTTGGGGGCTTGCTCTCGGCAGGACTTAGCTTTTCGCTGGTCATACAAGCCATGATCAACATGGGCGTGGCTGTAGGTTTGGTACCGATTACGGGTTTGCCATTACCGATGGTAAGCATGGGAGGCACCTCGCTGATATTTACGGGTATATCTCTGGGCATCATTCTCAGCATCAGCAGAGGGGATCATGAAGATGCCTTTTTGTCTGAAGAGAAAGCAATGGGAAACATGGTAAAAAAAGTAGCTTGATATCTTGAAAGGTAAGGGAGAAACATATCGGATCATCATCAGTGGAGGCGGGACCGGAGGACATATCTATCCGGCCATCGCCATCGCCAAAGCCTGGAATGAAAAATATCCTGAAAGTGAGGTGCTGTTTGTCGGTGCTGAAGGAAAAATGGAGATGCAGAAAGTACCGGAGGCAGGGTATAAAATAGAGGGTCTTCGGATTGCAGGGCTGCAAAGGAGATTGACCATAGAAAACCTCTGGTTTCCCTTTAAGGTACTTGACAGTCTCCAAAAAGCCCGGAAACTCATTAAAAACTTTAAACCTCACCTGGTAGTCGGGGTGGGCGGATATGCCAGTGGCCCCATACTGTTTGCTGCACAACGAAAAAATATCCCCACACTGATCCAGGAACAAAACAGCTATGCAGGTCTGACCAATAAAATCCTGGCCAAAAGGGCGGATGCAATATGTGTGGCCTATCCGGATATGGACCGTTACTTCCCCGCCAAAAAGATACGGTATACCGGCAACCCGGTACGAAAAGACATCCTGGAGCTTGCCGATAAAAGAGAAAAAGCACTGAGGCATTTTGACCTGGATCCCTCAAAGCCGGTCATTCTATCCATTGGAGGAAGTCTGGGCGCCCGTACTTTGAACCGGGCACTGCTGCACAATATGGACACATTTGACAAACACGGATATCAGGTACTCTGGCAAACAGGAAGCTTTTATCATGACGAAATCAGCAAAAAGGTACAGGATTCAGGTTTGAAAAACATACGGCCACTGGAATTTATCAAAGACATGGACCTGGCCTATGCTGCAGCGACGCTGGTCATTTCAAGGTCAGGCGCCCTTTCGGTATCCGAATTGAGCCTGGTGGGTAAGCCGGTTATCTTTATCCCCTCGCCCAATGTGGCAGAGGACCATCAAACCAAAAATGCGATGGCTTTCGTGTCACAGCAGGCCGCAGTATTGCTCAAGGATGAGGATGCGGTTTCAGAACTTGCAGCTATGGTACACGACTTGCTGCAGCATCCTGAAAAACAAAAAACCCTTGCTGATGCCATCAAAACACTGGGGAAACCAGGAGCAGCAAAAGAAATCGTTAAAACCATGGAAAACCTCTTGCAATGAACCTCAGAAACCTCCATAGCGTCTATTTTCTGGGTATTGGTGGTATCGGCATGAGCGCCATCGCCCGTTGGTTCAATCACCTGGGTATTCCCGTGTATGGCTACGACAAGACCCCTTCCCCACTTACCGAAGCCCTGCAACAGGAAGGGATGCAGGTAAGCTATGCCGACGATAGCAGCCAGATCCCGGGTGAATTCACCCAGGAGGCTGGTGAGAAATTGGTGGTTTGGACCCCGGCGGTACCCGAAAACAGCCGGCTTTATACCTATTTTAAAAATAACGGCTATACCATCAGAAAGCGATCCGCAGTATTAGGACTGATCACCAAAGACATGGAGTCTGTGGCTGTCGCAGGTACCCATGGCAAGACGACCACCTCGTCCATGATCGCTCATCTGCTCAAACATGCCGGACACAATACGGCTGCATTTCTGGGTGGGCTGACCCAAAACTACCAGAATAACCTGATCCTTCACGATGAGGGCAGCAAAGAGGCGCCTGTAGTAGTGGTGGAAGCAGATGAATTTGACCGTTCCTTTCTTCAACTGCACCCCAATATCAGCATTGTCACGAGCATAGATCCCGATCATCTGGACATTTATGGGGATGCCGGGCAACTAGTGGAAGGTTTTGTCTCCTTTATCCGGCTTACCAATCCACAGGGACATCTGTTTATTCACCACAAAGCCTACGACAAAATCAAAGACCTTGACCTGGGCGAGGCTGCCGTTCACTTGTACGGGTTGAACGCCGGTACCGTCCATGCGGAAAACATCAAGGCCGGTACCGTTTCCTTTACGTTCGATTACGTTTCCGAAAGTCACAGAATTGACCAACTGGAATTGAAGGTTCCCGGCTTCCACAATATAGAAAACGCGCTAGCAGCGATTGCTGTAGGACTACATTATAAATTATCCGAGACCGCCATCAGAGCAGGCATATCCAGCTACAGGGGTGTGAAAAGAAGATTTGAGTGCATTCACTCCAGTGAAAAAATTACCTATATCGATGACTATGCCCACCACCCGGAGGAAATAAGAGCCTTTCTGGAATCTGTTCGTGCGATGTACCCGGGAAAAAAACTTACAGCGGTATTTCAACCCCACCTCTTTACCAGAACCAGAGATTTTGCAAAGGGTTTTTCCGAGAGTCTTTCTCTGGCAGATGAGGTGATTTTGCTGGACATCTATCCGGCAAGAGAACTACCGATTCCCGGTATCAGCTCCTCCATGTTGCTCCCGGACATTAGCAGTCCGGAAAAACAGGTGTTGGCCCGGGAAAACCTGCTAGCCTATCTGAAAGAGATAAAACCCGAAGTGCTGGTCACCATCGGGGCGGGTGATATTGATCGCCTGGTTATTCCAATTGCTAAATGGATAGAAGATGGAGAATAAAAATCGGTGGAAATATAGGAAATCGATGCTTATGCTTTTCGTAGGGCTGATACTGTTTGGCTTTATCGCATTCGCTGAGCACAAAACGACCTCCCGCAAGGTTGCCGGCCTGGAGGTTTATGTGGAAGGAGTGAGTGATGTCTATTTTGTGGAAGAAAAGGAGGTCATCGCACTGCTGAAAAATGCATTTCCAGGCTTGAGCGAACCGGCAGGCACTGCTGATATCTCCATTGAACAGATGGAGAAAAAGGTGGAAGCACATCCCCTGGTCAGGAATGCGGAGGTCTATCAGGATCTGAAAGGTACCATTAGGGTTAAAGTGAGTCAGCACGTGCCCATGGCCAGGATCGTCAGGCCCCTGGCGGCGGATGGGTACATCAGTACCTCGGGAAAGATCCTGCCCACTTCACCAAATTACACCTCTCGGGTACTTATCCTGGAAGGCAGCCGTGCCCCATCCCTGCTCAGGGAAAAAGACCTGACAGAGAAGGAAGCCCAGCTCCTGGAATTGATCCGTCATATCTACCAGGATCCCTTTTGGAGCGCGCAGATCAGTTCTCTGGAATTGTTAAAGAATGGGGAGGTCAACCTTTACCAGCAAGTGGGTCGTCAGGTCATTGAATTTGGCAAACCAGAAAACATCGGATTGAAATTCAGGAAAATAAAAACCTTTTATAAGAAAATATTGCCCGAAAAAGGGTGGAATACCTATGCAAGGGTAAACGTAAAATATAAGGATCAAATCATTTGTGAATAATTGTTAGCGCTATGGAAAACGAAAAACTTATTGTTGGACTGGACATCGGTACGACGAAAATCTGTGCGATTATCGGCCGTAAAAATGAATACGGAAAGTTGGAGGTACTGGGTATGGGCAAAGCAGTATCAGATGGTGTGATCAGGGGCATTGTCACCAATATTGACAAGACTGTCAATGCCATCACCAAAGCCGTGAATGAGGCCTCCGAGATGTCCAATGTGGACATTGGAGAGGTAATCGTGGGTATTGCGGGCCAGCACATCAGGAGCGCCATTCACCACGGTGTGATCATCCGAAACCCAAAAGACGATGAAATTACGGTAGAGGATGTCCGGCGGCTGGCCAATGACATGGAAAACATAGTGGTCCCTCCGGGAAACAGTATCATTCACGTCATGCCACAGGACTACACCGTAGACTATGAAGAAGGCGTACGGGATCCGGTGGGAATGTCCGGCGCCCGCCTTGAAGCCGACTTTCACATCATCACTGCTCAATCAGCCGCTATCAATAATATTGACCGATGTGTAAAGCGGGCCAATCTGCAATCCAAGGCACTGATCCTGGAGCCACTGGCCAGTTCACTCTCCGTATTGAGCGACATGGATAAGGAGGCGGGAGTTTGCCTGGTTGATATCGGAGGAGGTACAACAGACGTGGCGATATTTTATGAAAACATCATTCGCCACACTGCTGTGATTCCTTTTGGTGGCAACATCATTACCGCAGACATTAAGGAAGGCTGTATGGTCATGCAACACCAGGCAGAACTATTGAAAACCAAATTTGGCAAGGCCATTTCAGAGGAAGCCAATCCCAACGAGATCGTCTCTATTCCGGGATTACGCAACAGGCCTCCCAAGGAGATTTCGGTCAGGAACCTGGCCTCCATCATCGAGGCAAGAATGGAAGAAATCATCGAGATGGTACAATCGGAAATTGCAACCAGCGGCGTATACAAGAAGCTGGCCGGAGGAATCGTCCTGACAGGAGGGGGTTCCCTGCTGCATGGCGTTGGCCCGTTATTTGAATACATGACCGGACTGGATACCCGGATTGGCTACCCCAATGAGCACTTGGGAAAATCAAAAATCGAGGAAGTCAAAAGCCCCATGTTTGCCACTACGGTAGGGCTGGTTTTGGCCGGCTTCAAAGCGCTGGATGACCGCGAAGATACCTATAGGTTAAAAGAAAGTACCGGTAATTCCGGCCTTAAAAAGGGATATAAATCCGAACAAATGGGCCGGGATATTTTCGGCTCCATCACCAAAAAGCTCAAAAATTTCATCACTGATGATATCGGAGATGATCAGCAACAGTATTAACAATCCAAAAGCTAACAATATTTAATTACTGACCGAGGAAAAATGTCAAGCGCCATGAAAGACTATAAATTTGATATTCAAAAAAATCACCGTTCGATCATCAAGGTCATCGGTGTAGGTGGTGGGGGCTCAAATGCCGTAAACCACATGTTTAACCAGGGGATAAAAGACGTGGAGTTTGTTGTGGTCAACACAGACTCTCAGGCACTGAAAAGTAGCCCTGTCCCTTTAAAATTACAAATCGGTGCCCATCTGACTGAAGGCCTGGGAGCGGGTGCAAATCCGGAAAAGGGCAAAAATGCTGCCCTGGAAAGTAAGGAGGAGATCAGGAAGCTCCTGGAGGACAATACCAAAATGGTATTCATCACGGCCGGAATGGGCGGGGGTACCGGAACTGGCGCCGCGCCTGTGATTGCTAAGATTGCAAAAGATATGGATATCCTTACGGTAGGCATTGTCACAGCCCCTTTTGTTTTTGAAGGACGTAAAAAAACCTTTTCGGCACAGGCTGGCATAGAGTCCCTGCGCGAAAACTGCGATACCGTACTGGTAATACTGAATGACAAGTTAAGGGAGATGTATGGCAACCTGCCTATCCGGCAGGCGTTCGGAAAAGCAGACAATATCCTGAGTACTGCTGCCAAATCTATTGCTGAAATCATCACCGAAACCCAGGAGGTCAACGTAGACTTTGAAGACGTCAAAACGGTAATGAAGGACGCCGGCGCCGCTGTGATGGGATCGGCCATGGAGGAAGGAGAAGGCAGAGCGCTCAAGGCCGCCGAAAAGGCCATTTCCTCTCCCCTACTCAACAATGTGGACATCAAGGGAGCAGAAAAAATCCTGCTGTCCATCATGTCCGGCGAAGAGGAAGAACTGTCCATGGACGAATTGGTAGAAATAACAGAGTTTATACAGAACCGTGCCGGAGATATGGCAGACGTCATCTTCGGTCAGGGCATAGATCCGGATCTGAAAAAAGGTATTCGTGTGACGGTGATTGCGACTGGGTTTGAAACAGATTCCCTGGCAGAGCAACCCTATTCCGGCAAAAAGGATGAAGAACAAACCCGGAAGGTCATCCATCTGGAATCCGGAAAAACCTCAAAAGTGGACGAAGATGTTACCCATTCCGGACAAACTGTGACCTTTTCCGTACAACCACCGCAGCAGTCTCCTCAGGCCTCGGAAACACCAAAGGAAGAAGAAAACAGCCATTCTGAAAAAAATAAGCATGAAACCAATGAGGGGCAGAAAGGAGCGGACGAGGAATTCGAATACGTGTCCCCAACGCCTGCACCCGAGCCCAAGAAGGTGTTGACCCTTTTCGATAAACCGGAGCAGTCCTCCCCGCAACAACCCGAAAAAAAAGAGGAAGAGTCCAATGTCTATCAAAACGATTATTTTGAACAGATCAAGGAAAAGGCCATGAAACGTGCCCATGACCGATTCGAAAAACTTCGGCAAATGAGATCGGTCAATCAAAGTCCGGAAGAGTTTAAAGAAAAACTGGAGATCCCGGCCTATCAGAGAAAAAACATCAAACTCCATCAGGTGCAACACAGCTCGGAGAGGAGCTTGTCAAAATTCAATCTCAACGATGACAACGAAATCATCAGCAACAATAGATTTCTCCACGACAATGTGGATTAAGGTTAAAAATCGACTAGCAACCTGGCCTGCTCATGCAATAAGCTCAGGTACAGCTTATTGCTGAGCAGGCCATCTGTCATATTTTCCTCAATCCTGGCCAGCTTGATCTTGTTGGCCAGAACATGCATTCCCAGGTAATTGAAAATATCGGTCAGGTGGCTCAGCGCAATGCCACCTCCACCGATGCCTGAAGAAATGCCCACCAATGCACATTTTTTGGATCGAAAACTATTGGGATAGGTCATTCCGTCGATAAAGGATTTGAGGATTCCGGGAAAAGATCCATTGTATTCGGGAACAATAAATACAAATTTTCTTCCCTCTTTTACCCGGTTGTGGATCAGGTTATATGCTTTATTTTTACCATTATTTTCGTAGAGTGCAGTGAAAACAAAGTCGTCCGGAAGTTCTGTTAAATTGATGATCTCACTGTTTACACCGATCTGACTCAGTATTTCGCTGTAAAGTACTGCTATCCTGGCAGAAACAGCTTGTTTCCTGTTCGTACTTACTATTATTTTTATCATAGACCTTTGTTATCGATGACATAAATACAAACACACCCACCATAAAGTTTCTTATTTGCTATATTTGAAACCGGTCAATTTATCTTTACCAGGCAGCAGCCTCTTCCCTTATCAGCATGCGAAAAGAACCTGAAATCACCTATACGGAAAAAATCAATCATGCCGCCAGGCACTTGCAGGATCTCATAAAATCAAAACCGGAAACCGCTATCATTCTGGGTACCGGGCTGGGTAGCCTGATCAATGACATCAGCGTTGAGTTCAAAATCAGCTATGAAGATATCCCTTATTTCCCGGTCTCTACAGTCACTTCACACCATGGTAAGCTGATCCTGGGTACGCTTGCAGGTAAAGCGGTATTGGCCATGCAGGGACGGTTTCATTATTATGAGGGGTATTCCATGAAGGAAGTAACCTTTCCCATTCGTGTGATGAGAAAATTGGGCATCAAGCATTTGCTCATTTCCAATGCATCGGGGGGCTTGAATGCGCAACATCAGATCGGTGATGTGATGATCATCAATGATCACATTGATTTGTTTCCCGAAAACGCCCTCCGCGGACCCAATGTGGAAGGGTTTGGCGAAAGGTTTCCCGATATGAGCGAGGCTTACCACCCCCAATACATCGCCTGGGCCCTTGAAATCGGAGAAGCAAACGGAATCCGTACGCATCAGGGCGTATATGCCGGAGTACAGGGACCTAACCTGGAAACACCTGCAGAATACAAATACCTGAGCAGAATTGGTGCCGATGCAGTGGGAATGAGTACCGTTCCTGAGGTAACGGTTGCCGTACATAGTGGCATGAAAGTCTTTGCCATTTCGGCGATTACCGATTTGGGCGTACCCGGTAAAATAAAAAAAATCAGCCTTCAGGACGTATTGCAGGCGGCAGCACATGCCGAACCCGCCATGCGAAAAATCATGCTGGGATTGCTGGAGAAATTGTAAGGGCATCGCCTGCTTGGGTTTTTGCTTTGCCGCTTTGGGGATAGTCCGGGGGCAAGTGGGAGATCTGCAGTCCCCAGGTCCGGTTGCTTCAGATCACAAGTCTGTCCATTTCCAGGACCAGAATTGGAGCAAAATTAGATTTTCGGAGAATTTTAAATTTTTATTTTGTCTTGGAACAATTTTTGGATGGCTTTAAAAAACTAATTTAAATTATTATGGAAAAAATATTGATTATTGGCGCAAATGGAAAAACCGGCCGTTTGATAGCCGAACAATTGTCTGCTCATGCTGACTATACGCCCGTTGCGATGATTCGCGACAAATCCCAGAAATCGTTTTTTGAAGAAAAAGGGATAGCTACCGTTTCCGGAGATTTAGAAGAAGATTTTAGTGGAGCATTCGATGGAATTGAAAAGGTGATTTTTGCCGCCGGCTCCGGCTCCAAAACAGGGAAAGACAAAACCAAACTGGTAGATGAAATCGGCGCTATCAGGAGCATCGATCTCGCAAAGCAGAAACAGATAAAAAAATATGTCATGCTAAGCTCCAGAGGTGCTGAAAATGCCGAAAAAGCGGATGAATCCATGCAACACTACCTGCTCGCGAAAAAAGCGGCAGATGAACACCTGAAAACTTCAGGCCTGCCTTATGCCGTAGTGAGACCCGGCAAACTTACTGACGGACCCTATACCGGAAAAATAAAGGTGGCACCGGTTTTTAACGAAAAGGGAGAAATATCCAGAGCGGACGTCGCTGCAGTTTTGATCCATATGCTTGATACCTCTCTGGAAGGTACGCAGGTCTTCGAAATCCTGGGAGGAAAGGTGGACATACCAGAGTCCGTTCATCTGTTTCTAAAATCTGGGCAACCCGTAGTTTGACACCTTTGCATGCTATCAATTAGGTAAATATCACTTTTATTGGTTACATTTAATGTTGACAGAACCCAAACCATAAATCATGATATTCCTCCCACTTATTTTAGCAGCTTCGGTTTTTATGCAAAAGGAGGCCACACCATCTTTTGCAGCAGAAACCCTGGATGATCAAATTGAAATCGGGTACGGACTGGGCATAGGAGATGTGGACGGAGATGGAAAACCCGACATATTGCTGGCGGACAAAAAAGAATTTGTCTGGTACAGAAACGGAGATTGGAAACGGTTTGTGATGGTAGAAAATCTCACTGACAATGACAATGTATGCATTGCTGCCAGAGACATCGACGGAGATGGAAAAGTAGAAGTGGCAGTGGGTGCACAGTGGAACCCGGGTGAAACCTCAGACCCCAGCAAGTCCGGATCCGTGCACTACCTGATCCGCCCAGAGGATCCCACCCAGAAATGGGAGCCAGTGCAATTGCACCATGAACCAACAGTACATCGCATGCGGTGGATTCAGGCGGACGAAGGCAAATTTCATTTGGTCATGCTTCCCCTTCACGGTAGGGGTAATTCAGGCGGAGAAGGTGATGGCGTGAAGGTGATCGGATATGAAATGCAGGACAAGACAGGCCGGGACTGGAAGCATTGGGTAATCGACCAATCCATGCACATTACCCACAATCTGGAAATTGTTCCATCAGATAAATCCAGCGAATCGCTCTATATCGGTGGAAAAGAGGGTGTGAAGACCTTCCATTTTGCCGGTGGCAAGTGGAGCCCGCACCCTGATGGTGCCTGGCTGGTAGACGATTATGGCTTTGGGGAAATACGGGTAGGCAAGAACGCCGCGGGACAGCATTTCCTTACCGGGGTTGAACCCTTTCACGGTCCTACCCTATCGGTTTACCTTCCCGGGGATGGAAGATTTTCGCAGGACAATCTGGAACGGAAAGTACTCACCTCTGAAATGAAGCAGGGACATGGTCTGGCCACAGCTGATTTACTTGAGCAGGGTGAGGATCAGATCGTTATTGGTTGGAGAGAAGCAAATGATGCAGGAAATATCGGTATCAAGCTATTCTATCGCGACGAAAACCAATCCTGGAAAGAGCACTGGGTAGACCGGGACGATATGGCTTGCGAAGATTTGAAAGTGGCAGATTTAAATGGAGATGGCAAACCCGACATCATAGCGTCCGGGAGATCTACACATAACCTTAAAATATACTGGAACAAGAGCCTTTGAGCGGGTTTGGTCCAGTCCGCAATACCCAGCTAAACCATTCCCCTATGTGTGACCGCATCAAAATTATCTTCGCTTTGGCATTGCTGCTGTCTGTCAGTATCCCGGGCTCGGGACAGCAACTGGCTCCCCTGGCCAACGGATTTATCAAAAGCCTCGATCAGGAGCTGAAGGCCCAGGCATGTTTTCCATTTGACCACACCGAAAAATTCAACTGGCATTTTATCCCCCGGGAACGAAAGGGCCCTACATTCCACGATTTCAACGGCCAACAGAAAGCCGCTGCCTTAGCCCTGATGCGGGCATCTCTGGGAAAAGCCGGTTCCGAAAGAGCCGAGGCCATCATTGAACTTGAAAACGTATTGCGCGAGGTAGAAAACCGACCCCCGGACGATACCTACCGCGACCCCTTAAATTACCACTTCAGCATTTTTGGGGACCCCGATGGTTCCGGCGAATGGGGCTGGCGTCTGGAGGGGCATCACCTTTCGCTCAATTTTACCTCGTCCAGAGGTACCCTGGTTTCTGCCACCCCTTCATTTATGGGCAGCAATCCAGCCATTGTACTTTCAGGTCCTCAAATGGGCAAACAGGTATTGGCGGAGGAAACCAACCTCGGATTCGGTTTACTCTTATCGCTCACAGATGCACAGAAAAAATTAGCTAAATTCAGCGAGGAAGCGCCTGCAGACATCATTACCTCCAATGAGCGCCAGGCGGGTCTGCTGGAGCCACACGGGATCCACTTCTCCTCCCTGCAGGGTCACCAGAAAGAGTTGTTAAAAAAACTTGTCTTGCTGTATCTTTCCCGAAATACGGCTGAATTTCAGCAAAAACTACTGGACCGTATCGGGCAGGCCGGATGGGATTCATTTTCCTTTGCCTGGGCAGGGAGCGAAACCAATCAGGTCGGAGAAGCCCATTATTACAGAATACAGGGCGCCGATTTGATCATTGAATACGACAATGTGCAAAACAACGCAAACCATGTACATACCGTCATTCGTGACCTTAATAATGATTTTGGTGGCGACTTGCTTCGTGCTCATTATGAGCAGGATCACAATCCTCCAAAAGCCGATGAATAGTAAAATTTTGACACCCATGCCGAAGCGATTAAAAGAGCTCCTTCTCAGCCTTTTGTCAGAACTGAGCGGCACGGGAAGGACTGGAAGCAATTTTAATGCTGCTCGCGGACAGAATGGGACTTCGGAATAAGCAATTTATTTCAAAGAGTTTTTTTTAGGCTTCGATTGCAAAGAAAGATGGCCTAAAAATTATTTTCGGATATCTTACTCCTGATCTTCCGCAATGGCGAGGATCATTTCCTTTGATACACCCTTACATAATCTACCACATAATGACTGGGGAACGTTGAGTCTGTGGGGTCACCTCCATTGCTGCCAATGGCCAGGTTGAGCAAAATATAATGGGGCTGATGAAAGGGATTGGTTCCATCAGGATTTACGGTCTGCTGCAGGTCAACTTCATTGAGCAGCAGCTCATCCAGATAGATCCTTATGTAACTCTCTGTCCAGTCTAATTTCCAGATGTGGAATTTTTCCGACCATTTGGGATCTTTTGCCAGCAAATCCGCAAAAGGCAATTTGGCTTCATCCCAACTGGCTCTTTTTTCAGCATGGGCCCATGCGGTATTGGCAAGGATGGTAGGTTGTCCGTCCGATAAGTAGTACTCCATCACATCGATTTCCCCGTTGGCTGGCCAGGCTCCTGCAATACCCAGCGTCCAAATGGCAGGCCACAATCCTTTGGCTGTGTCAATTTTTGCCCTCACTTCCATCATACCGTACTGAAAGGAAAATTTGCCATTGGTATTAATGCTGGAAGACGTGTATGTCGCGTGGGATCTGCTTTCCTTCCAGTCCTTACTTCCCTTTGCAAAAGCCGGATTTCTTACCCGCTCCCGCCTGCCTTCAATGATCAGGTAGCCTTCTGCTACACGTGCATTTTCAGTTTGATACCACTGCAATTCCCTGTTTCTCTGGAAGCCGTGCTCAAAAGACCAAAACCGATGATCCGGTACCCCTTCCTGTGAAAATTCGTCTGCCCAGACCAATTTGTAACCAGGCTTGTCAGGAATCGGGTCCGGAGATGTAAATGGCACTACCTGGGCATTACTGCCCAAATGGAAAAGAAAGGATATTACCAAAAGGAGAAATTTCATTGGTTCTTGCTTTGTTTGGCTGCAAGTTAGTCCAATTTTACTTTTTCTTTTTATAGGGATAGGTTATCTGCTCCCAAAATGTTTTTGGAAATTCTTCCATCCCCTCAAAACCAAGGGGGATATCTCTGCCTTCGTGAGGAATGTAGGCTGTCCCAAACAAATAGTCCCATACACTTAACGTCAAACCATAGTTTACGCCGTAGGAGCCTTCAGGTAGTTTTTTGGAATGGTGCCAGATATGCATGATAGGGTTGTTCAAAACATATTTTAAAGGACCATAGGTGATCCGCAGATTGGCGTGATTCAGGTGGCCGATGGCTGTGGCAAAGATATGCACCAGGAAAAAATCAACCAGGCCAAACCCTATCATGGCGAGGGGAATATACTGGGCGCTCTTGTACAAAATGGTTTCCATCCAGTGAAACCTCAGGTGGGCCGCAAAGCCCATTTGTTCGACGGAATGGTGCACCTTATGAAATTCCCATAGCGCCGGTACCCTGTGGAGCATGCGGTGTACATTCCATTGTATAAAGTCTGCCAGAATGAACAGCAACAGGTACTGCCCCCATTTCGGCCAGGAGCTTACTTCAATGGCTACCAGATTGGTAATGCCAAAAATGCCCAGAAAATCATTAAAAGCTTCTACAGCGACATTAGAGATGGCGTTGTAGGCGATTAAAGAAAAAAGAAAGAAATTAAAAAACATGTAAAATCCATCCAGCCAGAAATCTTTTCGGAGCGCCGGCTGCGACTTTCTCCAGGGAAATACGAGCTCAAGGAGCCATACTGCCAGGGATAAACCCACGAGCCACCAAAAGTAATTGGTCCAGGAGGGATACATGATTTCATTGATCAGGTAATTGAAATACCCGTAGTAGGCATCAGAAACAATGCGGATGTACTTTTCCATCTTTCTCTAGTCTCAATACAGGATGCAAGCAGCGATATGAAGGCTTGCCTGTTCCGTTTTGCATCCAATCTGATTGCCGTTTAACAGCTATTCACCGTTGCCTTTAACAGGCAGCAACTGGCCGGAGTCTTGGCGAAACACAAGCTACTTGCAAACAAATTAATCCCAAATACAGATCACAGGGATTTTTTTATAACACCTCACAAAGGTAGCGAATCCACTTCTTCTGACAGTGACAGAGGTTACATTAGATACCCTTGCCTGACAAAATCAGCCGACTCACCGACTCTACCGTTGGGAACAGTGCGGAATATTTGCTATTATTAAAGTTATTCCGACAGCCAAATAATTTAGATGTATTTCACCACAGACACCGCCACTTCTCCCAACGCGAAAATCCCTGAAGGAGATTTGAAAGACAAATGGTCGAATTTCAAAGACCAGGCACGCCTGATCAGTCCGGGCAACAGACAGAAATACCATATTCTGGTGGTCGGAACAGGGCTTTCAGGGGCGTCGGCAGCGGCCAGTCTTGCGGAGTTGGGGTACCAGGTGTCCACTTTTTGTTTTCAGGACTCTCCGAGGAGGGCCCATTCCGTTGCCGCGCAGGGAGGGGTAAATGCGATGAAAAATTACAAAAATGACGGGGACAGCATATACAGGATGTTTTACGACACCTTGAAAGGCGGCGATTTCAGGGCCCGGGAAGCAAATGTATACCGGCTGGCAGAATGTTCTTCGCATTTGATCGATCAGGCGGTGGCGCAGGGCGTGCCATTTGCCAGGGAGTACAGCGGTTACCTGGCCAACCGTTCTTTCGGAGGAGTTCAGGTGAGCAGAACTTTTTATGCCAGGGGGCAGACAGGCCAGCAATTGCTGCTGGGTGCCTATCAGGCCATGATGAGGCAGGTGCATCTGGGAAAAATCAGAAGTTATACCCGCCATGAAATGCTGGATCTGGTCACTGAAAATGGATTGGCCAGAGGAATCATCGTGCGCAATATGGACACCGGCGCAATCAGTCGGCATGCTGCAGATGCCGTAGTGCTGGCCACCGGGGGATTTGGTAAAATCTTTTATTTGTCCACCCTGGCCATGGGATGCAACGGCTCCGCCATTTGGCGCGCCCACAAGAAAGGTGCCTGGGCCGCTTGCCCCAGTTGGACACAAATCCACCCTACCTGTCTCCCTCAGGCCGGAAATTACCAGTCCAAGCTAACGCTCATGTCTGAGTCACTGAGAAATGATGGCCGGATATGGGTACCACGAAATAAAAATGAAAACAGAAAAGCTGTAGAAGTTCCGGAAGAGGACCGCGATTACTATTTGGAAAGAAAATATCCCTCCTACGGTAACCTTGCGCCCCGGGACATCGCCTCAAGAGCGGCAAAAGAGCGCATCGATGCCGGGTACGGGGTAGGCCCCTTAAAAAACGCTGTTTATCTGGATTTTAAAGATGCCATCAGCAAACATGGAAAAGGTACCATAGTAAAACGATATGGTAATCTGTTTAACATGTATGAAAAAATCACTGGTATAAATGCCTACGAACAGCCCATGATGATTTCACCCGCAGCACATTTTTCTATGGGAGGCCTTTGGGTAGATTACGAGCTGAGTACAAATATCCCTGGACTTTACGCCATAGGAGAAGCCAATTTTTCCGATCATGGTGCCAACCGGCTTGGTGCCAATTCCCTTCTTCAGGCCTGCGTAGATGGATATTATATCCTTCCACAAACCTTACCCCAATTTCTAGCCCAACAGGGAAAAGCAAACCAACCTGATAGTGACTCGGAGGCATTTTTCCTGGCAGAGCAGCAGGTTCGAAGTAGACTGGAAGGGCTTTGCGCCATCAATGGCAATAAAACTGCAGATCATTTTCACCGGGAGTTGGGAAAAATTCTTTATGACAAATGTGGCCTGTCCAGGTCTGCAAAGGGACTCACCGCCGCGATCGAAGCAATCCGTATGTTGAAAAAGACCTTTTATGAGGAGCTGAAAATCCCGTCGGTGCTGAACGGAATCAATGAGGAACTGGAGAAGGCTGGCCGAGTAGCAGATTACCTGGAAATCAGCGAACTGATGTGTGTTGATGCCCTGAGCAGAGAAGAATCCTGCGGGGCGCATTTCAGGGAGGAGTACCAAACTCCGGACGGAGAGGCCAGGAGAAATGATAGCGAATATAGCTACATTTCCTGCTGGAAAAACAGCGGTGATATACCTGTACTCATCCGGGAGCCGCTACATTTTGAATTTACCAAGCCTACAGAAAGGAGTTATAAATAATGAATTTTAAACTAAAAATCTGGCGTCAGGACAATGCCCAGGCAGCTGGCAAACTGGTAGACTATGAAGTTGAGAACATCTCAGCTGACACCTCATTTCTTGAAATGCTGGATCAGTTGAATGAAACACTCATCCTGAGGGGAGAAAATCCCATTTCATTTGATTACGACTGCCGGGAGGGTATCTGCGGCCAATGCTGCCTCTTTATCAATGGGAGGGCACATGGACCGCTGGCCCATACAAGTACCTGCCAACTGCACATGAGATCTTTCAGGGAAAGTGAAACTATCTATGTAGAACCTTTTCGTGCCGGGCCATTTCCGGTTAAGAAAGATTTGAAGATAGACAGAAAGCCACTTGATGAAATAATCGCTTCCGGCGGTTATGTCTCAGTAAACACCGGACAGGCTCCGGAGGCCAACGCTACGCTTATTGATTCCGACACAGTTGAGCAGGCGTTTGATGCCGCTTCCTGCATAGGATGTGGCGCCTGCGTGGCCGCCTGCAAAAATGGTAGCGCCGCTTTGTTTACGGCTGCCAAAATCAGCCACCTTTTCCGCCTGCCACAAGGCAAAATAGAACATAAACAGCGGGTGAAAAATATGGTAAAAACCATGGATAAACTGGGATTCGGTGCTTGCTCCAATACCGGAGCATGCGAAGTGGAATGTCCCCAGGGTATTTCCATCAGCCATATCGCCCTGATGAATAGAGAATATTTTAAAAAATCACCCTGACATGAACCTGGCGGCAATAGATATCGGTACCAACAGCATACACATGATTATCGTAAAGGTAATCTCCGGAAACCATTTTGACATCCTGATGCAGGAAAAGAACATGGTCAAACTAGGTCTAGGTGTTTTTGCCAACAACAAACTCAGCGACAAGGCTGTGGAAGATGGGGTGGCTACCATCAAAAAGTATGTTCAACTCGCCGACCAATACGGGGTAGATGATATCATCGTATCGGCCACGAGTGCCACCCGGGAGGCGAAAAACGGACGGGAGTTTTTGGACCGGCTGATCCACGAGGCTGGTGTATCGCCCAGGCTAATTTCGGGAAAAGAGGAGGCCAAACTGATTTTTCTGGCTGTAAAGGAAGCCATCTCCATCAAAAAGGAAAAAATTCTGGTCCTGGATATTGGAGGAGGTAGTACTGAAGCTGTTCTGGGAGATGAAAACCAGATCCATTTTGGACATTCCATGAAACTGGGCGTACTGCGCCTGCTGGACCAGTTCGGTCACCAGGGCATACTGACCGGGGAGGAGCAGAAATCTATACAATCCCATATCAGGCAGGCAGCATCCAAGATAATGGAGAAGGCCATGTCCATCGGCTTCGACAGGGTAGTAGGTACATCCGGGACCATCCGATCCCTTGCAGAAGCCTGTCTGGAGAAAAAAGACAATCCCTCCCCGGAAAGTGTCAATGCCGAAGAAGTACAACTGGAAGACCTGATCAAACTGCGCGACAAGCTTCTGAACCTGTCTCCTGAAAAACGAGCTGAGGTACCGGGAATAAGCGCCAACCGCACAGACGCAATCCATCTGGGTGCCATATTGCTGGTTGAGCTGCTGCAGATGGCGGGTGTCAACAGCCTCACCATATCGGATGCTTCGCTTCGGGAAGGTATGATCATCCACCATATCGGAAAACGGGAGCTTGCCGTGGACGAAGGCAATCAGGGAAAGACCTTGAAAGAAAAAAGCTGTTTCCTGCTGGCAAGCCGGTATGAAACCGAGCTGGAAGCCAAAAAACATGTTTCAGGCCTGGCCCTCCAACTATTTGATCAACTCAAACACCTCCACCAGGCGGGAGAACAGGAACGGAGTATGGTGTACCACGCTGCACTGATCTACGATGTCGGTCTTTTTATCCAGTTTCAGGATTTCCACAAGCATTCCAGGTACATTATCAAACACAGCCAGTTGAGGGGCTTTACCAATGAAGAAATACTGCTACTCGGGCACCTGGCACGGTACCACAGAAAAAAGGGCCCAAAAAAAAGACACAAAAAATTCAAAAAACTATCTGCAGAACAGCAGCAAAAAGTAAGGTTGCTCGCGGGTATCCTAAGGATTGCTATCGGATTGGATAAGACCAAAAACCAGTGGGTTCAGAACATTTATTGCCTTCCCAAAAAAGAGAAGCTACAAATACAGGTATTTTCCATCGAAAATATCACACTTGAAATATGGGAAGCACGACGCTTTTCGGACACCTTGTCAAAGTACCTCAAAAAAGAAATTGAGATCGTTGTGGGCTAAGTAAGATGCTTCCGGTGATAAAAATCACTTTTTCCGGCCGAAAATAGGGTCACATTTGTAACTCCTTTATGCTGGCTGATCCGTGTATATCCCGGATTAGCTGATCGACAAAATAAATAAAGATACCGATGGACCTGAAAAAATATATACCTTCCCTGCAATGGCTCCCCTACTACAATCAGACTCAGCTCAAGGGCGATTTATCGGCCGGAATAACCGTTGGCATTATGCTTATCCCCCAGGGAATGGCCTATGCCATGCTTGCCGGATTGGAGCCCATACACGGTCTGTATGCCGTAACTGTGCCCCTGGTCATCTATGCCCTGTTCGGGAGCTCCCGGCAACTGGCTGTAGGACCCGTCGCGATGGTTTCCCTGCTTACCGCTGCCGGTATCAGTAGCCTGGGGCCGGACTCTCCGGAAGCATACCTGCTTTATGCACTCACCCTGGCATTTCTGGTGGGAGCGATTCAATTTTTTATGGGCGCCCTTCGTTTGGGCTTTGTAGTCAACTTTCTTTCCCATCCGGTGATCAACGGATTTACTTCTGCCGCAGCCATTATCATCGGGCTCAGCCAGGTCAAACACCTTCTAAACATTTCTCTTCCCAATAGTGAACACGTACAGGAAATGGTTGTGGCAATCGGCCAGCATATCGGCGACATACACTGGCTCACCTTTGGATTGGGCGTTCTGGGCATTCTTATTATCAAGTTTGGAAAAAAAATTCACCCCGCTCTTCCGGCGCCTTTGCTGGCGGTAGCTCTGGGAATACTGCTGGTATGGGGTTTTGGGCTGACAGACAAGGGAGTGAAAATCGTAGGTGATGTCCCTGGTGGCCTTCCTGCGCTCTCATTTCCCTCCTTCGACATGAGCACCTGGAGCACCTTGCTACCTATAGCGCTTACCATTTCCCTGGTTGGTTTTGCCGAGAGTTTTGCCGTAGCAAAAACCATACAGGCAAAACATAAAAACTACAGATTGGACGCCAATCAGGAACTGGTAGCTTTAGGTTTATCGAATTTTGGGGCAGCCTTCTTCAGTGGTTATCCGGTCACTGGCGGTTTTTCCAGAACTGCGGTGAACAATCAGGCCGGAGCAAAAACAACACTGGCTTCCGTTATCAGTGCCGGCCTGATACTTCTGACTCTGCTCTTTTTTACCGGTCTGTTCTATTATTTGCCTTCTGCCATTCTGGCGGCAGTAGTATTGGTAGCGGTAGCGGGCTTAATAGATTTCAAAGAACCAGTTAACCTCTGGTACAAGGACAAAGCGGATTTTGCCATGCTCATCGCCACCTTTCTCATCACCCTGACCATGGGCATTGAGACTGGTATCATTATGGGCATGATCTTGTCGCTGCTGGTAGTGATATACAGGGCTTCAAGGCCCCACATGGCCCAACTGGGCCGGGTGCCTGGTACCAAAATTTACCGGAATATCCGCAGGTTTAAAGATCTCGAAATCAATAAAAACCTGCTCATCGTCAGGATTGATGGCCCCATTTATTTTGCAAATGTAGAATACATCCGGGATAAAATGGACCTGTGGCTTTCTGAAAGAAAAAATCAAACCAAAATGATCATATTCAATATGGAGAGCATTACCAGCATAGACAGCACCGGAGCCCATGCCTTATACGAGTGGATACAAACCTGGCGCTCTGACAAGATCGATGTATGCATCACCGGCACCAAAGGACCCATCCGCGATGTACTGGACAAATGGAAGCTGATCGAATGCATAGGTGCAGACCACATGTTTATGGATGACTATTCCGCTACAGCGTTTTTTGAGCAGACCCTGGACACCAAAAGTCAGGAAAAATACGCCCCCTATGCGCTTCAGAGCAATGCGGAGAAAAAATAAAAAGACGATAAGCAACCGGAAGATCCTGCCACATGGTAGGGAAGAAGGCCGATTGGGATAACAATAACATTGGCCTCCGGCAAAGCCAGAGGCCAATGTGCTTTCGATCAAAAATTAATCTTAAACCCTACAAAAACTTTTTCAATCCCGGAAAATTTCCGGTATGCTTTCCTTCACTGAAAGTTTGGAAAGAAATTTCTTAATATTTCGATGCTTTCTGGCCTTCTCCTTATCTGTACGGTCCATGGATCCGCTCAGGATATAAATTTGAGAACCCAATTTTTCGGTGTCAATTTGCTCGAGAAAATCCCAACCACTCATCTGTGGCATCACAATGTCAACAAACATGTATTGGGGATTGATCTCACCAATTTTTTCCAGGGCCGCCGCAGCCGATGAAAATTTGAATATCCGGTAAGGAGAATGGATATTTTTATGAATGTATTTCTCCGTAACGAAAGTACTTACCTCATCATCGTCTATCAATACAATATTAACCATTCGAAATACTTTTGCCCTGTTATGAAAAACATTTTCAACAGGACAAACATAAAACAAAAAATAAATACATCCAAATTATCAGGAATTATTTAGCGTATTTTTTGTCTTTCAAATGTTGTTTTTTGTATTTAATACCAAAACAGATGACTGGGATAAGACCAGAAAATCAGCCGTTGTTTCAGAAATTGTACTTCTGACTTACCAAATTTTTAAGGTAGTCGCCGTAGCCGCTTTTCCCTAGCCTGCGGGCAGATTCCAATAATTTTTCTTCATTGATAAAGCCATTCCGGAATGCAATTTCCTCAATACAGCCGATCTTCAAGCCCTGCCTTTCCTCTATCACTTCCACAAACTGCGCAGCCTGAAGCAGTGATTGATGGGTTCCGGTATCAAGCCAGGCCGTCCCCCGGTTCAAAATGGCCACATTCAGCTTACCTTTTCTCAGGTATACATTGTTTACATCGGTAATCTCAAGTTCTCCCCGGGAGCTCGGTCGGATATTTTTGGCAATTTCCACCACCTCATTGTCGTAAAAATAGAGGCCCGGAACCGCAAAATTGGACTTGGGTGCCTTCGGTTTTTCCTCTATACTCAGTACCTTATTCTGCCCATCAAACTCCACTACCCCATATCGCTGAGGATCATTGACATGATACGCAAAAACCACACCCCCTTCAGGATCAGTGTGTTCGGTAAGCGTCTTGTACAAACCTGTACCATAAAAAATATTGTCTCCAAGGATCAATGCCACTTTATCTTTACCAATAAACTGCTCCCCTATGATAAAGGCCTGTGCCAGGCCCTCGGGCTTTGGTTGTATTGCAAAGCTGAATGTGCAACCCAAATCTGATCCATCCCCAAGTAGTTTACGGAAGGCTTCATGGTCTTCAGGTGTGGTAATGATCAGGATATCCCTGATGCCAGCCATCATCAACACCGATAGGGGGTAATATATCATGGGCTTGTCGTAGACAGGCATCAATTGCTTACTTACAGCGATGGTCAGGGGGTAAAGCCTGGTTCCTGAACCTCCGGCCAAAATTATTCCTTTCATGAATTTAATGGTTTGATACTTTTAATCATGTAATTTTCCGCTTGCATGAACAAAAATTTCTACCCGGCAAAACGGTAAAAAACTGATAAACTAAATTATTTCATCCTATGCTATCATAAAAATATGACCGTTACTAAATTATGAATTATTTCTTATCCCATGAAATTTACTTTATAAAACTTCAATTTGACGGGATTCAAGTTCAATATTTACGGGAGAATTGATAATTTTGACCCTTTGTCATGCGTTTGTTCTCATGGCTGCGCAACCTGCTTTCCTAACCTACACAAAACCTGCAAATGAAAAAACAAACAAATATTTATCTGATAGTCCTCTTAACCGGCTTTTTTTCCTACCAATCGCTTTCGGCACAGAATTTTTACAAAGAAAAAATTTCCAGAAATCAATACTTTCAGGCTGGCCTGGGACTCGGAGCCATGTATGCCGATAATTCCGGACGTTTTCGCGGCCTTGAAGTCAAGACGGGGCCTTCGGTGAGCTTTGCTTACGGCCGGAAGATACATTCCAATATAGACCTGCGTACAAACCTGGGCTACCAAAGGACCCAAAGCCAGGATCAAAATTATTTTTCTGATCAGGTAGTTGCGTCCTGGCGGGGCAGTGGTGAAGCTATCGGAAGCAAAAACAACATGATTTACCTCGATGTCATGCCTACCCTGCATATAGTAGGATCTGAAAACCATACCCAGCGAAAGCGTGTCAATTTGTATATCGGAACCGGCATAGGTATGCTGCTCAATTTTAATGAGACGACAACCATTGACGCAAATGGCAGCGAGACCAATAACAGAAGCCATGTTGTGGGTTACATTCCGGTTAGGGGTGGCCTCAGTTACCGATTAAACCTATACACCGACATCGCGCTTGAGGGCAGCATTCTGATAACCTTCTCTGACGAACTTGATGGCAATGTAGGATTCAATCGCTTCAACGACTACCCGGTGTCCGGACAGGTGGTCTTCAGAAGATACCTGAACCCTATCCGGGGCATGGAATAGCAGGCTTTCAGGCCAACCCTTTTTACCTGCAGGAACTTTTATTTGCCAAATCAACTTATTAGATGTATATACACATAAAGTGATTTGTTTATGAATGCAACGATAAAAGCTATCCGCCCACTGGGCTTTCAGTGGCAAACTCAGGACCCATTTTTGTTTTGTGCCCATCACCACGATTTCTTTCCGAGGGGAAAGTCCGACATGTCTCCGGCCGACGGACTCGAAAACCGCATGATCGGCCAGGATTTTTCCGGAAAAGACGGCTGGAGCATGTACCATGGCAGCAAGGTTCCGGGTTTTCCTGCACACCCACACAAGGGGTTCGAAACCGTCACTATTGTAGAAAAAGGATTGGTAGATCATTCCGACTCGCTGGGGGCAGCGGGCAGGTTTGGCAATGGTGACACCCAATGGATGACCGCCGGAAGAGGGGTGATGCACTCAGAGATGTTTCCCCTGCTCAATGAAAAAGAAAAAAATGAACTGCACCTGTTTCAAATTTGGCTAAACCTGCCAAAAGCCAGCAAACAGGTACCGGCTCATTTTAAAATGATGTGGAATGAAGAAATACCGGTGGTGAAGACGACGGATGCAAACGGGAGGCAAACCACGATAAAACTGATTGCGGGCAAATACGGGAATCAGGGTGCTTTAGCGCCCGCCCCGGATTCGTATGCGGCCAACCCTGCCAATGAGGTGGGCATATGGTTGATCCAGGCAGATCCGGAGGCATCTTTTACCCTTCCGCAATCCTCAGCGGGTACCAACAGAAGCTTGTTTTTTTACGAAGGCGATTTTATCGATATCGGGGGAGAAAGGATTGCAGATGCGCATTCCGTTGATCTGGCTGAAGAAAAAGCCATAACCGTTAAAAATGGAGGTCAGACCGGATATTTCCTTTACCTTCAGGGCAAGCCCCTTTCGGAAAAGGTGGTACAGCACGGCCCCTTTGTGATGAACAGCAATCAGGAAATTCAGGAAGCGGTACACGAGTTTCAGCGAACACAGTTTGGGGGCTGGCCCTGGGAGAGCCACGAACATACTCACGGAAAGGAGAAAGGTCGCTTTGCCATACATGCTGATGGCAGGGAGGAAATCAAGTAGAATAATTAGCAAAGCCGGCAGCAGAAAAACTGCCGGCTTTTTTATTTATTTCACATATCTGGATGAGGCGAGATAATCGTAGCTCATGGCAACACTTTTGATGGGTTCGTAATTGTACCTTTCAACCTCTACATAATATCCCTTCATGCCCTGTGCGTAAGCGGCTTTGAAAATGGGTTTGAAATCCATGTCTCCACTCTGGCCGATTTCCTCTTCGTCTTTAATGTGAAGCAGGGGAAACCTACCCTTGTATTTTTTAAGGTAGTCTACCGGATCAAATCCTCCTCTTTTGGCCCAATAGACGTCCAGCTCCATACAGAAAAGGTCTGGATCCGTATTCTCCAGCATGAAATCGTACATCACTTTTCCCTCTATTTTTTCAAATTCTCTGGCATGGTTGTGAAAACCGAACACCAGCCCATTTGCCTTTGCGACGGCTCCTACCTGGTTATAGTAGTTACACCAGATCTCCAGTTCCTTTAAAGTATCCGGCTTGGGCATGGAGGGTTTGATGAGGTAATCGGCCCCCACGGCCTTATGGGCTTCGGCAGCTTTTTTCCACCAGTCCATGGCAGCCGTATGGTTGGCTCCCCGGAAGTCCCTGGGACCACCGACATGGGCGCTTTGCATGGTCATCCCCAAATCAGAAACCATCTTGCGGATCTCTGAAGGAGACATCCCGTAGATAGTCCCATCTGAGTAATTGGCCGCTTCAAGGTTCTTAAAACCAATGTCGGCAACCTGTTTCAAGACCCCCACGACATTGCCTTTGATGTCCTCTCTCAGGGAATACAATTGCAGTCCGATTTCCTTTTTGGCCGGAATGCCGCCCAGCGCCCACTGACTCCCCGCAGTGACCGACAGCAGGCCCAGCGCTCCTGCTTTCTTTAAAAATGCCCTTCTTTGACGATTATTTTCCATAGGTTTATTATTTGGTATTTTTATTAAGAATACATACATTAATTCCGGCCATAAAGCTAGGGAGAAAATTAGATTTACGGATCGAAAACATTTGTTTTCGGTTTTTACCGGTCATCTGGAATAAAGTCAGGCGTTTTTTTCCTAACTTGAAAGGCAAAATAAATTAAAATTGAATTATTAATGGAATTTGAATGGAGATATTAGGATTGGACATTGGGGGTTCCGGCATCAAGGCCGCTCCGGTAAACATTGAAACGGGAGAGCTTACCGCTGAAAGATTCAGGGTTCCGACGCCCAAACCTACCAAGCCGGAAAGTGTGGCAGAAGCAGTTCAGACCTTGGTCCAACATTTCAACTGGAGTGGCCCTATTGGTTGCGGATTTCCTACCGTGGTCAATAATGGGAAGTGCATGACAAAAAGCAACATTCACAAAAGCTGGGTAGGTGTGCAGGTAGACCAGTTGCTTGCAGAAAAAACCGGATTGCCTGTTACGGTCATCAATGATGCCGATGCGGCAGGACTTGCGGAAATGACTTTTGGTGCGGGTAGGGGCAAAATGGGTCTTGTGGTGACAGTGACCATAGGTACCGGATTAGGCACAGGCGTTTTTTACAACGGACAGTTGATCCCCAACTTCGAATTGGGGAGGATCTATTACAAAAACGGAGAAATCATAGAATATTTCGCTGCGGACTCGGCCAGAAAAAGTGAAAACCTCAGCTATAAAACCTGGGGTAAACGCTTCAACAAATTCCTGAAGCATACTGTCAGGATCATTTCACCGGATCTGTTTATTCTTGGTGGGGGCGCCAGTAAAAAGCTGGACAAGTTTGAAAATGAAATTACGGTGGATGTGCCCGTCATTGTTGCGGAAAACAAAAATGAAGCCGGCATCATCGGGGCTGCGGTTGCTGCCCATCTGAAAATGCACAAAGCCCAGACGGTATCATGAGGTCCTGGAATTTTTTTGTAGGAATGTACTTTTTATTCTTCGCAAGCCTGTCGGCGGGATTGTGCCAAAAAGGAACGATTATGACCGTAAAAGGACCGATTCCAGCCAATCAATTGGGACAAACCCTGATCCATGAACATGTCCTGGTAGATTTTATCGGGGCAGACAGCATCTCTTCTTCCCGCTGGGACGAGGAAGAAGTACTTAAAACGGTTGCTCCCTATGCTGCCGAAATCAAATCACTTGGCCTCAACAGCCTGATAGAATGCACTCCGGCCTATCTGGGACGAGACCCTGCATTGCTATTGGCATTATCAGAAAGGACCGGACTACAAATCCTTACCAATACCGGCTACTATGGCGCTGTTGACAACAAATATCTTCCGGAACAAGCTCATACGCTCTCTGCAAGGGAGCTGGCTGATATCTGGATATCCGAATGGGATTCAGGGATTGACCATACCGGCATCAGGCCCGGATTTATCAAAATAGGGGTGAATAGTGACAGCCTCTCAGACATGCACCAAAAGCTCATTTTGGCTGCAGGCCTCACCCACCTGCAAACCGGCCTGACCATAGCTTCTCACACCGGACCCTATTTGCCAGCCAGCCAGCAAGTCGCTATATTGAAGGATAATGGCATCCATCCATCTGCATTCATCTGGGTTCATGCCCAAAACGAGCGCGACATGGAACGCTATAGCCTCCTGGCCAAAGAAGGTGTGTGGATAAGCCTGGACGGCATCCAACCTGAAAATCAGAACACGTATCTGGAAAAACTTAAATTTCTAAAAAAGGAGGGCTATCTGGATCAGGTTTTGATTTCTCATGATGGAGGTTGGTACAGCCCCGGCGAAGAGAATGGTGGTAATTTCAGGGAATACACCACCATATCCAGGGAATTTATTCCATTGTTGCGGGCAAATGGCTTTACCAGGTCCGATATCCGTAAGCTGTTGGTGACCAATCCCGCAAAGGCCTTCACTATCCGCAAAAAAACATTATAAAATTAAACTATAAATCAGATACATTAATTAAAAACCCAAATAACATGAAAAGAAAGAGCATTTTACCCCTACTGCTGATTGTTTTTCTAATCGCGCAGGGCAGCTATGCCCAGGAGCCAAAAATGAAAACGATATTCAATGGCAAAAATCTGAAAGGATGGACGGTAGAACCGGAAGATAACATATGGTGGTCCGTAGAAGACGGCAACATAACGGTGGAAAATGATCCTACCAAAACCGGTTCTACGCTCTGGACCAAAAAAGAGTATGGTGATTTTGTATTTCAAATGGATTTTCTGATGGGAACCGGCACCGTTGACTCGGGTATTTTCCTCAGATCCGAAAAAGACCAGATCCAGATTGGAATTTCAGGATCCCTGAAAAGAGACATGACCGCATCACCCTACATTCCCGGAAAATCCTACCCCGTAGAAGCGAAAGGGGTAAAAGAGGTATTGGATAGGGAGGACTGGAATACAATGAAGGTAAAGCTTGTGGATCAGACCTACACCGTCTGGATCAATGGGCAGGAGGTAATGACCTACACCTCAGAAAACATGCCGGACAAAGGTCCTATAGGACTTCAGCTTCACCCTAATAATGAGATGAGCATCGCATTTAAAAATATACAGGTAGGAAAATTATAAGCTCATATCCGCCCGTTAAGGATAAAAACAAAACCTCTCTATCTATCATTTAATTACGTGACATTGATCATGTTTTTTGTAAAAGCCTTTTGTTTATTTTGAAAAGTACCGGAAAGTCGAGTGTCCGCGTATTTCCCGGAAAAACCTGGCGGTTTTTCCGGGACAAAATATAGCTTCTAACCAAAAAACCATAATCATGAAACGCATCATCGTTCCCGTAGATTTTTCTCCGTATGCTGAAAACGCCTTTCTCAGCGCCGCAAAGATAGCGGCAAGAGGAGATGCCAGCATTTCCTGTGTAAATGTAATTACATCAGATCTGGATTGGAAAAATCTCTCTGAGAAAGAGAAGGCCAAATACCCTGAAATCCTGGACCTGGAGGCGGAAGCAAAGGATAAGTTAAAAAGCTTTATACTAGACCATAAGGTAAAAAGCACTCCTGTTGAAGGTCTGGTAGAGGTGGGTGTTCCAAATCAGGTATTGACGGAATTGGCACACAAGCAAAAAGCTGACCTGATCGTAATCGGCGCATATGGTAAGGGATATGAGGAGGGTAAATTTATCGGTTCTACGACCCAGAAGGTAATGCGAAATGCAAACTGTCCCGTACTGGCCGTTAAAAAAGTACTGGATGGCAGGGCAATGAAAAAAATGGTATTTGCCTCTCTGTTTAACGAAGTCAGCAAGCCGGCCTTTACCAGGATGAAGCCCCTAATCAAAAATATCGGCGCTTCGGTTTATTTCCTGTTTATCAATACCCCTTCTAAATTTACAGACAGTGGAAAGGCGGAAGAGCAAATGCGGAAATATGCCATCGGGCAGGAGGACCTGATCATTCACCGCCATATTTTCAACCATGAGGATGCGGAAAAGGGAATAGTGGCTTTCGCAGAAAAGGAAAATGCCGGAATCATTGGCATTGCTTCAAATGTAAGAAAAACCAATGCTTCCTACCAGATCGGAGTCACGGATACCGTCCTGTTTAAATCAGACATTCCCGTTCTGAGCGTAAAATTTGAATAGCCATTTTTTCCACCCGGCCGGACCTGTATAAAATCCGGCCGGGCATTTGCCCCCATCAGGTCAGGTCTACTACTACCGCCCGCGAAAAACACCACTACTAACAAACTCATCGCATTGAGCCTGGTCAACCGCTCAGGTGCCATACCTGGACTTTGCCTACTTCACAGAATCCATTTTGCTTTTACGAATGGATGCAATCCCTTCCCATACCTGCGCCAGTCCGGAAAATACCTGCTCGATCACATTGGCCATGGTAGAAATACTCACATCTGCTTTTTTTGTTTTTAGCTGACTATACAATCGCTGAAGCAGGCTGGAGTAGTTGGATTTCAACCTGGCTCTTACGGTCTGGACTACAGATTCATCTGTTTCTCTCATGGCAACGTAATCCTCAAAGACAGTGAGAAAATCCTTCACTTCTCCCTGCAGGCTCTGAAGAATTTCAGCTACGAACGGTTCTGAAGCATCCTCCATTTCCTTCAGATTATGAACGATATCTTTAAATTCTTTCGCACCCAGGACCAGCAGACGCAGGGTTTGCGTCAGTTCCGATAGCCGGCTTACCTCGCCTGCCGTCAGGTTCTTTTCCTGGAGATGAAGGACAAACTGGAAGACTTCCACTTCCCTGTTTTTGAGCTGCTGATAATCCAATAGCAGGTTTTTGGGTTGAAAGGTGATTTTTCTCCATACAGAGGCATCTTTTTTGGGACTCTTGTGCTTGTGTATGATTTTCCAGACCAGTTTCAATGTATCCTTTAGCATGCCGTCCATTTCCTTTTCCAGCGCCACCATGGCTACAGCAGGCAGATCCAGAGGCACACTTTTGACATATCTGGTGCTGCCTCCGGGGACATCAGACCGAAACCTTCTTTTCAACCAGGATTCCAGGGCTGTCAGAAAAGGGAAAAAGCCCAGAATCATCAGGCCATTGATCAGTGAATTCAGGAAAACCAGCTCCATAAGTGGATCGCTGATCTCAAACAGAAATACCGACACCGCAATCAGCTGGTCGATCAGAAAAAAACAAATGGAGCCAGTGAGAAAATTAAATCCAAAATTGGCCAATGCCAGGCGCTTTTTATCAGCAGTACCTCCGATAGCCCCCAATACCAGCGTGAAAGTGGTACCAATATTGGCGCCTATCACCATAGCCATGGCCTGGCTGATACCTATCAATTGGGCATTCAGGGCACTCAGGACAATTACGATCAAGGCCGAACTGGATTGAATCATTGCCGTAATAAAAATACCGGCAATCAAATACAGCCAGAGTCCGTAATGATTGTAAGCGCTCAGATCCACTGTGGCAGCGAAATCCTCGATCGCCAGTTTCATGTAATCCAGTCCCAGAAACAATAATCCGAAGCCCAGTAAAAATACGCCGATATTTTTAAGAAACGGACGGCTGTTCATAAAAAGGTAAGTCATGACACCGATGGCCAGAAAAGGAAAGGCAAAATCTGATACGCTGATCTTAAAACCAAATGTGGCGACTACCCAGGCGGTAAACGTAGTCCCCAGGTTGGCACCCAATACCACACCAAGACTATTGCGTAAACTGATTAACCCGCCACCGAGAAAAGCCAGGACCATCAGCGTGACCAGTGAGCTGCTCTGCAGAATGGCCGTGATCACTGTTCCTACCAGAATGCCCTTCCAGGACCTGTCAGTAAACCTGTGAAGCATGTCCCTGAATGAGTTTCCTGCCAACTCCCTGAGGGACTGTTCCAACTGGCTCATTCCCCATAAAAACAGGCCTATACCTGCTAAAAACTCCCAATAATCAAATACTCCTTCCATATGTATCAACTATTTCTCTGCCAGCCTTCCAAAAGCTCATCCCAAGCCGCTGTAGCATGTAAGAACCGATAAAAAATACTTTTTACGGATCATTTGCAGGCAAATTACCAAACCTTTAAGTTGCTTGCTGCACTTTTGCCCTTTAAAAATACAATACTTAAACAAATTTGTGGAACATCACCCTCACAGCTGATTTATGCAATCGATTGTCTCGAACTTATTAAATCTAAGTATATTGTTTATATTTACTGTCTGCAATGAAAAAAGAAAATGATCATCATTTATTTACTATAAAACACTTAAAATAACCCCTATTATGAACAAACAACGTTATAGCCTGCTTTTTTTGCTCACGCTGCTCCTGGCAGCTTGTGGCAAACCTACTGTAGAAACCAGAGAGGGATGGACAAATCTCTTTGATGGTGAAAGCCTTGATGGATGGAAGCAGTTGGATGGAGAAGCGGAGTTTAGCATAGAAGACGGTGTAATCGTCGGCTCAGCAGTAGCCAATACCCCCAACACTTTTCTGGTCACCGAGCAAACCTTCGAAGACTTTATCCTTGAATTGGAGATCCGGGTAGACGATGAATCGAGCAATTCCGGAGTGATGGTAAGAGGCCAGTACAATCCGGATGCCAACGATGGCCAGGGAAGGGTCTTCGGCTATCAGGTAGAGTGCGATCCCAAGGAGAGGGCCTGGTCCGGGGGCGTTTACGATGAAGCCCGAAGAGGCTGGTTGTATCCGCTGTCTTATAATCCGGATGCCCGGAGTGCTTTTAAACTAGGCGAATTCAACACCTACAGGATTGAATTTATCGACAATACACTTAAGACCTGGGTGAATGGCCAGGAAGTGGCCTACCTGGTGGACGAGATGGATCAGTCCGGCTTTATTGGTCTGCAGGTACATGGCATTGGAAACAATCCGGAAAATGCAGGTAAGAAAACCTATTTCAGAAACATCCGCATCAAAACCGAAGACCTGACCCCTACCCCATTTGAAAATGATGTATTCGTGGTGAGTACGGTAGACAACGAACTCACTCCCCATGAGGAAGAAAATGGCTGGAAACTCCTTTTCGATGGCAGTAGCAGTGAAGGCTGGAGAAGCGCCCGGGCAGAGACCTTCCCCGAGTCTGGCTGGACCATCAATGACGGGGTCCTGACAATCGAGGCTTCTGACGGAAGGGAATCGGCCAATGCAGGAGATATCGTTACGGTAGATAAATACAGCGCATTCGACCTTGCCTTCGATTTTAAATTGACAGAGGGTGCCAACAGTGGTGTAAAATACTTTGTGACACTCAATGAAAATAACTCCGGATCGGCCATAGGTCTGGAATATCAGATCCTGGATGATGAGAGACATCCGGATGCAAAGCAAGGCAAAGACGGCAACCGAACCCTGGCCTCCCTGTATGACCTGATCAAGGCGGACAAACAATCCCGCTTCGTGCGACCTATTGGGGAATGGAACAAAGGACGGATCATCGTGTATCCGGACAATAAAGTGGAGCACTACATCAATGGCCTTAAAGTAGTGGAATATACCCGAGGATCAGACGCCTACAGAGACCTGGTCGCAGATAGCAAATACAAGGTCTGGGAAAATTTCGGAGAGGCAGAAGAAGGCCATATCCTTCTGCAGGACCATGGTGACGAAGTTCACTACAAAAACATCAAGATCAAAGAGCTGGAATAATCCGATTCCCGCTCCCGGCAAAAGGCAAACCGAATGGTTTGCCTTTTTTTATACCCCTAATACGAACACTTTTTTACTGTTATATTCATTTGATTGCGTACAGAAAACCCTGACTTTACTGCCATTAGACTGGTTCAGAAAAAAATTTGACCCGATCGAATAAATAATCATTAAACCATTAAAAATAAGATGAAACCGTTTATGTATATTTATGCAATCGATTGTTGTTCTGTAATCAAAAATAAAATCTTTCACCAATTAATTATTAAATTGACGACCTAAAACTATCTTACAACAAATCCTTAAAGTAAAATTATGTAAGCAAAACCGAAAACTCAAACCATGCTGCAAGGTGACTGGCACCAGGTGCCGGACCAGCAGAAAATCAATCAATTAACATCAAACCTAAAATTATGACCTTGAAAACTTACCTGAAAACAGGCTTGTTGCTATTTGCAATGGCCTTAAGTATCCAGTTGACCCAAGCGCAAAATGTGGAGGTCCGCGGACAGATTACAGATGAAAACGAAATGCCCATCCCCGGGGCATCCGTGCTGGTAAAAGGCACGTCTACCGGTGTAGCTGCCGACCTGGATGGCAACTATTCCATTTCTGCACCGGCAAGTGGAACCTTGGTATTTTCCTTTATCGGATATGCCCCTAAAGAGGTAGCCATTGGCAACCAGTCTCAAATCAATGTACAGTTGGAGCCGGATGTTTCGGACCTGGATGAAGTGGTAGTAACCGGCTATGGAACCACGCGTAAAAGTCAATTGACGGGTGCCATTTCCTCAGTTGGCAACAAAGAGATAGCCGAACTTCCCATTGTGGACGCCAGGCAGGCCCTACAGGGGCGGGCTACCGGAGTAGATGTGACCCAGGCGGGTAGCAAACCCGGATCTGCACCCCAGGTCAGGATCCGTGGCCGCCGATCCTTTAATGCCGGCAATGATCCCTTATACGTTGTGGACAATATTCCTATCGCCGGCGGGATCAACGATATCAACCCCCAGGACATCGTCTCCATGGAAGTATTGAAAGATGCTTCCGCAACAGCTATTTACGGATCCCGCGGAGCCAATGGAGTGGTATTGATCACCACCAAGAGAGGAGAAGCAGGCAAAACTGTGGTGTCTGTTGATTCCTATTACGGTATCAACAAGAGTTTGGGAAGAATCGAGAATTTTAACGGCGAGGAATTTGCCGAGTATAAAAGAGAATCCAGAAGAGCCGTAGGTGAGTACCCTGAAGGTCCGGCCACCCAGGAAGCTGACGAGGGACTTTTTGAGCCCAACGAATTGGAAAGCATCAGATTGGGCAGAAGTTTTGACTATATTGATGCACTTACCCGGACAGGCTCTATTCAGAGTCACCAGATAAGTGTTTCCGGAGGCAGCGAAAAAACCACTTTTTTCCTATCTGGCAATATGTTCCGCGATGTGGGTGTGGTCAAACTGCAAGACTTTTCCCGCTATTCCTTCAGGGCAAATATCGATCACAAGTTGAATAATAAATTCAGTATCGGTACATCTACTTTATTTACCTACAGCGAAAGAAATGGCGAAAACTTCAACCCGCTTGGGGGCGCACTTCAGGAAAACCCGCTGGGCAAGACCTTTAATGACGATGGCTCCATTAATTTTCAGCCTACTCAGGATGGATTACGGACCAATCCTCTGGCGGAGATCGTTCCAGGTGCCCACGAAGACCTTACCAAAAGGTACCGGATATTTAACAGCATTTATGCGCTTTGGGAAATTACTCCTGGTTTGACTTTCAGGACAAATTTTGGCCCTGACATTACCATTAGGCGAAGTGGTAGATTTATCGGATCTCAGACCAACAACCGAAGGGGCGGAGATCCTACCGGAAGCATTTCAGAAGAATTTCAGGTAAACTATACCCTGGAAAACATCCTTAACTGGACCAAGATCTTCAATGAAAACCACACTTTTCAGTTTACAGGCCTGCAGTCTCTTCAGAAGGATAACCGGGAGTTTTCCAGTATCAATGTATTGGGCATTCCTGCGGAAAGTCAATTGTTTCACCGCCTGGGTGATGCCAGCCAGATAACAGGGGCAAATACCGACCTCATTCAGTGGACGCTATTATCCTACATGGGTAGGTTGAATTATGACTACAAGGGAAAATACCTGCTGACCGCTACGGTCAGAGCCGACGGCTCCTCCAGGTTTGGTGAAAACAACCGGTTTGGCTACTTCCCTTCTGTAGCTTTTGGATGGAATATTGGCGATGAAGATTTTCTGGCAGGAAGTACCTTCCTGGACCAATTGAAGCTGCGAACCAGCTACGGTTCCATCGGCAACCAGGGGATCGACCCCTATCAGACCCAGCCCTTACTTGCCCGTACCGCATACGAATTTGGAGGCACAGCGGCTTTCGGGTACAGACCGGGGACCATAGGTAATCCCGATTTGAGATGGGAAACGTCTACCACGGCCAATGCAGGCCTGGACTTTGTGCTTTCTCAGGGCAGAATCTCCGGTACAGTAGAATACTATGTTACCACCACTACAGATCTATTGGCTCCCCAACCGCTACCTAATTCCACCGGATTTGGCGGTTATATTACCAATATTGGTAAAACCCAGAACAGAGGAATTGAATTGACCTTGAATACCATTAACGTCGATAGAGGTGGATTCAGGTGGTCAACGGATTTCATCTTCAACAGAAACAGGGAAGAGATTTTAGAGCTGGCAGACGGAGATGATGTTGGTGCCGGACGATTTGTCGGTGAGCCGTTAACGGTGTTCTTCGACTGGAACAAAATTGGTATCTGGCAACTGGACGAGGCGGATGAAGCCCAGGTTTACAGTGACCAGCCAGGTCTGATTAAAATAGAAGATACCAACAATGACGGTCAAATCAACGCAGACGACCGACAGATACTGGGCTCAGCCGTTCCGGATTTTAGCGGAGGTATCACAAACCGTTTTTCCTATAAAGGAATAGATCTTTCCTTTTTCCTTTTTGGCAGAGTAGGTTCAATGATCAGAAGTGCTTTCCATACCGGTGGATTCAACGCCCTGGCAGGCAGGTACAATAACCTGAATGTAGACTACTGGACCCCTGATAATCCTACCAACGATTATCCTCGTCCCAATGCCAACCAGGAATTCCCCAAATATTCGAGCTCGCTACAATACTTTGACGGTACTTTCTTAAAGGTGAGGAACATCAATCTTGGATATACACTGCCCGCAGCCACAGTTTCGAGACTTAAAATGGAGAGCCTGAGGGTGTATGCCAGTGTGCAGCAGCCCTTTATATTCTCCGAATACCGGAGCCGCCATGCGGGAATTGATCCTGAGACTTTTATTGACGGAGAACAGGGTGTAGAAGGCGGTGTGATCAATTCCAATATTGCTCCTGCTGTAACCCAGATTACCTTTGGTATCAACGCTAAGTTTTAAAGTGGAACCTCAAATTATTGAAAAATGAAATCAACAATCAAAAATATAATTGCTAAGTATTCCAAGATCAGTCTTATGGGAGCTGCCCTGTTTGCTGGGGTTAGTTGCGAAGGCATTTTGGAAGAGCAGGTGATTTCCAATATAGGAAATGATTACCTGAACACCCCCGCAGGATTGAATGATGGCCTGCATGCTGCATACAGTTCCTTCAGGGCCTGGTACGGCACCGAAAGGGGAAACAATTTTACCGTATTCGGTACCGACACCTACACCAACGGTGCGGATGGAGGATTTAAATTCATGAATTTTTATACCTCCGATTTTGATTCCCAAAATGCCCACGTTCGTGAACTTTGGGATCAATTTTACCAGGGTATCAATACCGCCAATGCAGTGATAGACCGGGCTCCTGAAGTGGAAGGGCTTTCAGAAGAAATAAAAGCCAGACGAATTGCCGAGGCCAAATTTATCCGTGCGCACCACTATTTTATCCTCGTCCAGCTTTTTGGCCCGGTCGATCTGCAACTCAGCGAGTCTGTTGTTCCTTCCACTGAAGTAACCCGATCTCCGGTGGCCGATATTTATGCTGCCATCATCAATGACCTGCAGGCGGCTATTCCGGATCTGGAAAATGTGGGACAATCCAGCGACTACGGCAGGGCCACACGGGCTACAGCAGAGCATTTGCTGGGTAGGGTCTACCTCACCAAAGGTACCTCTGAAGCTGCTGAAAACGATGATTTTGCCAATGCCGAACCACTCCTGCAGTCGGTGATCGACAATTACAGCTTCCGCCTTCTGGATAACTTTGGCGATGTGCATGCTTTTGGCAATGAGGTAAATGACGAAGTCGTTTTCGCTGTACAATACGGGCGAAATCAGTTGACAAATGGAGGGGGAAACAATTCGCACGTGTTTTTCCTTATGGAATACGATGTGCAACCCGGAATGAGAAGAGATACTCAAAACGGCAGGCCTTTTAAACGCTACATGCCTACCGATTATACCTACAATGTGATTTTTGCAGACCGCGAAAATGACAGCCGCTACGAAAATTCCTTCAAACAGGTATATTATTCCAATAATCCGGGCACCTTCAACACGACCTTTGACCAGTCCAAGGATCAGGTGACTTTCGCTGCGGGAGACACAGCCATTTATGTTCCCGGCTATGAAATGTCTGAGGAGGAAAGGGCCCGGAAACCCTATCAGGTACTGGTACCTAGTGCCTATACTGAGCGGCTCTTTGCTACAATGAAAAAACACATGGATCCGGGAAGAGTGGACCTGACCCAATTTGAAGGTGGAAGAGATTACATCGCTTTCAGGCTGGCAGATACCTATTTGCTCCTGGCAGAAGCCCAATTGAGGCAGGATAAGATTGCAGAAGCTACTGAAAATATCAATGTGGTCAGACGAAGGGCTGCCTTCCCCGGTAGGGAAGAACAAATGGAAATCACCCCGGCCGAAATGGATATGGAAATGATCATCGAAGAAAGGGCGAGAGAACTTCTGGGAGAACAACAGAGGTGGCTGGACCTCAAAAGGTGGGGTATCCTGGTCGAGAGAGTGACTGCGCACAACTCCAAAGCTATCGGAATTGAAGACTATCATGTTTTAAGACCCATCCCTCAAAACCAAATCGACCGTACAGATGGAAATGAAGCCAATTTCCCTCAGAATCCCGGTTATTGATTAAAACAACAATGAATACAAAGGGCCTGGGAATTGCTCCAGGCCTTTTTTTATGCCTTAAGCATTATTTTATTTCCGAAATCAATCAGATCTCCGATTGCTAAGATCCAAAGCGTATAAATACGCCCTGAATCAAAGGCAGATAAACATCAGCCCGCAATAGGAAATTGCTTCGGTGTTCAATCTGCCAAAAAAACATCAACCAGCCAATCCCGCTCCGCGCAGTGCTGATTTTACATTACCAAGGAACTTGCTGACCTTTTCAAAAGGATCTCCAGGACCCAGCGTTTCTATAGGCAAATAACCCTGGTAATCACTTTTCCGGATAATGGCCATCAGCCGCTCCAGGTCAACGGCTCTCTGGCTACCGAAATGATTTACATTTTCTTTTATCTGCCAGTTAACAGCATATTGAATATTTTTGCTGATCTCCGAATAAGGGTCATGCTGGGAATAACTCCCGATATCCAGCACCAGGCCAAACCATTCTTCCCCTACTCCCTCCATAATATAATCTACCTGTTCCGCAGTTTGTACAAATTCGTTGTGGTTTTGCAGGGCTACGATCACACCATGCTCCGCAGCGTAGCGGGCGCATTCCCGGCAAGACGCAATCACCAGTTCTGCCTTTTCTTCCCAACGCTCCCCATCTTTCAGACTTGGACCGGCAAATACCCTCAGGACCGGAGCGCCTAATTTGGCTGCGGCTACTACCCAACGCTTGACCAAATCAATCTCCCGCATCCGAAGCGTACGGTCTGTCAGCGTAAAATCATTCCTTACCCCGGTACCGCTGATGTGTAAGCCCCGGTGATGGGCCATTTTCCTGATACCAAACAGCACCTGGTCTGCCGGAACCTCCGGATAATCAGGAATGTAGTAGGCCGTAAGATCCACTGCCGCAAATCCCTCCCCGGCGCAGTAGTCAAACAGTTGCTCTAAGGACAATGAACCGGAACGGAGCGCCGCATTAAAAGAGTAGGCATTGAGGCTTAACTTCAGGTTTTTGGCAGCAATGGCTGTCATTTCGGGCCGGAAAAATGGATACACAAAAGGAATTCCTGCCAATTGAATTCCTTTCCTGATAAATCCTCTTCTGTTGATTAAAATCATATTTTCCTGGTCTGGCTACTGACTTGTTTAAATTCCGTAAAATTGATAGTAAATAAATACCCTTTTGTCTATTTCCGATATTTATCTACCTGTATTTAGGAAATTTAACTTATAAAAATAAGAAAAAGTAGCATTACGTAAAATTTTAAATTAATTTGTGCAATCGATTGCTTAAATGCCTTGTTTGTTGGTTTAAAAGCAAATTAATCTTTATACTTACTGCGATTAAAAAAGTCTAGATAAAATGGAGAACATATTAAATGCTACTAAAAGCACCTTTTTGACCGATGATTTTCTTTTAAAAAGTGATTTTGCGAGAAAACTCTATCACGATCATGCCAAAAAGATGCCCATCATCGACTATCACTGTCACCTGTCCCCACAGGATATCGCCACCGACCGGCAGTTTGAAAACATCACTTCCATTTGGCTGGAGGGAGATCATTACAAATGGAGGGCCATGCGCACCCTCGGTGTAAATGAAAAATACATCACGGGAGAGGCTTCCGACAAGAAAAAATTTGAAGTCTGGGCAAAATCTGTTCCTCATACCATGCGTAATCCCCTGTATCACTGGACACATCTTGAGCTGTTGCGATACTTTGGAGTAGATCAGTTGCTGAACGAAAGCTCGGCAGACCAGGTCTATGAGACCAGTACCGGATTATTACAGGAATCGGATTATAGTACCAGAGGCTTGCTTGAAAAAATGAACGTAGAGGTTGTCTGTACCACAGATGATCCCATAGACTCCTTGAAATACCACCAAAGCGCCAAAAAACAAAACCTGGCGCTTAAGCTATTGCCCGCTTTCCGGCCGGACAAGGCCTATGCTGTAGAAAATCCAAAAAGCTACCAATTGTATCTGGATAAACTGGCCCAGGTTTCCGGGATTGAAATCAATAAATACGATGACCTGCTGGCTGCATTGGAAAACCGCGTGGCTTATTTCCATGAAAATGGTGGCCGGCTGGCCGACCATGGCCTGGAGCAAATGTATTTCTTTGATGAAAACAAATACGACATCTCGAGCCTTTTTTCCAGCGTACTGGGCGGCAAAGTGCCCCAGCCAGAGGAGGCAAAGTTCTTTAAATTCATGACCCTCACTGCACTAAGCAAAATGTACCATGCCAAAGGCTGGACACAGCAATATCACCTGGGGGCATTGCGAAATAATAACCAGCGGATGCTGAAGCAACTGGGCCCCGATACTGGATTTGATTCCATTGGTGATTTCCCCCAAAGTGTAGCCCTCTCCAGCTACCTGAACAATCTGGACAGCAGCGATCAGCTCGCCAAAACCATATTGTATAACCTGAATCCTGCAGACAACGAAGTAATGGCGACCATGGTCGGAAATTTTAACGATGGCTCTGTAAAGGGAAAAGTACAGTTTGGCTCCGGATGGTGGTTTCTGGACCAGAAAGATGGCATGGAGAAACAAATGAACACACTGTCAAACATGGGCATATTGAGTTGTTTTGTGGGCATGCTGACAGACAGCCGGAGTTTTCTTTCTTTCCCGAGGCATGAATATTTCCGGCGGATCCTGTGCAACCTAATCGGTCAGGACGTGACCAACGGAGAACTCCCCGCAGATGAAAGATGGCTGGGACAAATGGTAGAAGATATCTGCTACAATAATGCCCGCGAGTATTTTGGATTTTACGAAGTCTGAAGCCGGTAGATTTTCCTCTTAGGCAGACTCATAGAAAATGCCCCACCCGGTCAGCGGGGCATTTTATTTGTATTTTTTTCTGGCTCAATCGCTTGAATAATACCGGGCCAGCAATAGCAGGACCTGGGCGACCTAAAGGGCCATGGTCTTTTCTTTTGATTCCGGTTTATGAAAGTAGTGAGATATTCCGAAATACATCACCACCGCAAAACAGATCATGGGAACATAATAGGAAAGGTGGATATTGCCGCTGATATCAGAAACCTGACCCTGGGCTGCGGTGATCAATGCCCCGCCAAGTATGGCCATGATCAGTCCCGATCCACCCAGCTTGGTATCGTTACCCAGGTTTTCTGCAGCAAGGCCATAGATGGTAGGAAACATCAGCGACATGCAAACCGAGATTAAAACCAGCGCAATCACAGCCAGCATACCACTGGCATAGATGACCACAAAGCTCAGCAAAATGGCCACAAAAGCGGACAACGCCAGCAACAGCGAAGGCTTGAAAAATTTCATCAAAGCGGTAAAGAGGAATCTGCTAAGTGCAAAAAGGACCAGGGATGCCAGGTAATAGTCCGAAGCATCACTTTCCATCATATCCAGCTCTGCCATCACATACCTGATGGTAAACGACCAGACACCGATCTGAGCACCGACATAAAAAAACTGGGCCATCACACCTCTTACATAGTTTTTGTTTTTGGACAATCTCCTGAATCCGGCAATAATCCCGTCCTTTTCCACGATCTCAGAGGCCACCGGCATCCGCACTACTTTGATTACAAACCAGACAAAAATCAGGAATAGTGCCACTCCCACATAGGTACTTACCACTCCGGCCAGTTCCTCGGCCTGGATGGCTTTGAGTTGCTCCGGATTCATGTTGACCCGGTCGGCGGCTTCGGCTGTATTCAGTTGGGACAAAATAAAAACCTTGCTCAGAAATACGCCCAGAACCGATCCGATGGGGTTGAATGACTGCGCCAGATTAAGCCGCTGGGTGGCCGTTTCGGGAGGGCCAATTACCAAAATGTACGGGTTTGCGGCCGTTTCCAATATGGACAATCCTCCTGCAAGGACATAGAGCGCCAAAAGGAAAAAGCCATAGGACATCATCATGCCTGCGGGATAAAACAAAAGCGAGCCTATTGCAAATAATCCCAGCCCCAGCAGAATGCCGGATTTGTACGTATACTTTCTGATAAATATCGCAGCCGGCAGTGCCAGACAAAAGTAAGATCCATAAAAGGCCAGTTGGATCCAGGAAGTCTGGAAATCCGTCATACTCATGATCCGTTTAAATGCCGCCAGGAGGGTATCTGTCATGTTGTGGGCCACGCCCCAAAGCATGAATAAGGTCGTGAGTAAAAGAAAAGGCCAAAAGTTCTTCCTGGAAATCAATTCGGCCCTGGGTGGTGCTGGCTGCTGATTCATGGGTTTTGTGTCATTGATTATTGAAATTAAATAAATGCCAATCGGGAAATTAGGGATTTATCTTTTAACTCCTCCCAAAATGCCTTGGGAATTTTTTCTTCGGCGGCCTGAAGGTTTTTCCGGATCAAATCAGGCTTGGAAATGCTAAGGGCAAGGCTGCAGACGCCCGGTACGGAGAGCGCAAACTGTATGCAGGCATGAAAAGGCGCTATGTCATGCCTTTTGCATGTGCCAAAAAATTGCTCCCGCCATTCGTACTTTTTCTGTCCTTCGGGGCTTTTCGAATCTATTTTTTTGTAGTCAAAATGGTCTTCTCCCACCAAAAATCCAGACTGAAAAATGGCTGCATTGATGATACCTACCTGGTGGCTGCGCAGCATGGCAACAAAGTCCAGCAGATCCGGTGGATGAGAGATTATGGTAAGGCTATTGGCCAACATCACATAATCCAGCGGAAGCGGAACCTCCGCATAAATCTTCCGGATGACGGTCCAGTCCTTCGCTCCAACGCCGATTCCCTTTACCTTACCCTGCTCCTTGAGCCGGCTAAGTGCTGTAAATGCGGCTTTAACCTGCTGCCAACGGTCTGCCCTCTCCTGTTCATCGCTTGCTGCTGCCAAAAATTCATCCGGATCATGAAGAGAGACCAATTGAGGCCTGTATCCCTGAAGTAGCGCATTGTCCTTTTCAAAACATTGCAGAATACCCTTCTCACTTATTTGTTGTACCGCATCGTGCCGGAGTCCTTTCCAAACACCCGGTTCGAAGGTGGGCTCGGGGCTTTTTAGTGCCACACGCATCCATCCCAATTTGTTCGTTATGATCACCTGATCTCTGGAAATGTCGGATTCTGCCAAAAACTCTCCAAGTACCTCCAGGGCAAGGCCGGCCCCATATTTACCTGCCGTATCAAATACGGTATGTGGCGCTGTTTGCCGGAATATTTCCCTCAGTATGGCTTTTTTTTCTGCTTTTGGATAGGCACGGAAAAGATTGCCCAGGGCACTAGTCCCGAAAATGATCGGAGGAAATTTTAAACCTGTACGGCCCAGCGTCTTTACTTGCATCTGTTGCTCATTTCGATCCCTCTGCCGGTCACTTACTTTTCACACCAAAGTGACGGTCCCTTTCAAAAGTCTCCAGGTGGCGGTGCTTTTTGGATTCGTATATGTCTGAAATGGTGATCAAAATACCCGTTTCCTCCACAGCTCCAAATTCGTAATTCATGGCAGTGCCAAATGTCTTCATGGTTGAAGACAGATTCATGTAGGTATTGATAAGGGGTGGAATATTCTCTCCCAGCGACCTCACAGTTGTATTGAGCAGCTTATATCCCTCTTTGTAACTGAGTCCGTCAAAAAATCCACGGAAGTTACTCTCTTCTGTTTTGTATCCCAGAGGGTCTATAGGAAGGATAAGTGCATCCTTATCCGGAAAATAATGGTTCATGAAATAGATCAGCAAATCCCTGGCCCTGGCCTGGTAGTGGGGGTACATGGTGACCTTTCCGAAAAGGTATTTGACATCCGGGTTGAGCATGACCACAGCGCCCAGACCGTCCCACAGATTATCCAGTGAGAAAATTCCTTTTCGGTTATCCACGCTTGGCTGATACTTGGGCTGGACAAAGGATCTGCCCAGCTCTATGGTGTGGGGCAGGTAATCTTTAATGAAGCGATCTGAAAACCTGAACAGGTGGGCAGTAGACAAATTAACGGAACCATTCCTCGAAAGCCCAGCATCTGCACATTTGATCAAGCGGTAACCAGCAATGATCTCCTTATCTTCCGGATTCCAGGCGATTAGCTGCTCGTAGCAATTCTGGCAGGTATCGTTATCGTCAATGTCCAGGGCAAGACCTGTACCCCCGCCCGCTGCCCTGAAGGATACTTCCCGCAGTCTGCCTATTTCCCTGACTACATTGGGTGCATTGTGGTGATTGACCAGATAAATCTCATTTTCTCCATTGTTTACATATCTTAAAAACCGCTCTGGCGTCAATTCACTCTGTATAACCTCCCGGTCGATCGGGTTGATAATATCTTGCATAAATCCTACTTGTCTTGGACAATCCTGTAAACTATTTCTTTGACCTCTTCTGCCCAGTATTTGTCCGTTTTGGAGGCATCAAAATACTTGTAAGAAATCAGTTTTCCTATGTGCACTACAATTTTTTTGTTTTTTTGACCGAACATTTCATCCGCCAAATAAAACATTTCAATATTGGCTTTCACACCGATTTTTTTTCTAATGTGTGCCAAATTATAAAAAAAGGATGAGTTTCTCCCTTCTATGTAAATCGGCACTACATCTTTTTTATATTTTTTTGCCTTGTTGATGAAACTCTTTTTCCATTCCAAATCCCGGATTCCCTCCTCCTGCTTTCTGGATACCAGGCCGGCAGGAAATACAATGATGCCATTTTCGGATGCATAAGTCTCCTCTATGACTTCAGCACCCCGCTTTCCATGCGTGCCATGTTTGTTTACCGGCACAAAAAGTCTACCGAAATGAGGAATATGCATCAACACATCGTTGACAAGGAACCTGAGATCCTTTCTGTATTTGCCCAAAACATGCATGAGCACCACGCCATCCAATCCTCCAAGCGGATGATTGGATGCAAAAATCACACTTCTGTCTACAGGAATATTTTCGGCGCCTTTTACTTCGATATCGGCACCAAACTCCTTTACCAGGGCATTGACGAAGTCCAGTTCCTTCAGATCACCATGTTTGGCCATGATCTGGTTTATTTCGGCTTCATGCACGATCCTTTTTATATAGTTCAGCACAAAGCCTGGCATCCATTTCATCAATTCAGGATTCTTTTCCTGAATCACTTTCCTGATATCAATAAATTTTTTGTCTTCCACTCCGGATAATCTTGCGATTGGACCCATGCAGGCTTACTGAATTTTGTATGCCCCTGAACCACAACCCTGTAAATTTTTACTATCAAATGATAAATTAACCACCATCAGCCTGGCAGCTTTTTTTCTAAACAAAAATAGGGAAAATTAATTGATTGCGTTTCAAAATGCCAGCTAACCTGCTGCATTTCGGCCATGAAAACCCAATCAGCATGCAGGCAAAGAGCATCCTGAGCCTGATCCTTTGACATCTGTTTGCCAACGGCATCCCCCTATCTTTGCTGTACTTCAGGCAATCGCATGCGTCTTTGCGGCCGAAGTCCGGCAAATAGCAAACAACAGTACCGGAAAGGTATTGCGAGAAAGGCAAACCTAAAATATCTGCAAGCACAAGTGAACAATCGACCTACAGGGGGCGTTGTCTTTATTTACCAAACCCTCACCAGCATGAAACTCGCAATTACAGGCGCTACCTCAGGAATAGGAGCGGAAAAAGTCAAGGCCCTCGCAACGAATTTTGACCAGGTGTTTCTATTGGTCAGAAACCTCGGTAAAGCCCGGACCCTTGTTCAAAGCCTGAACATTCCGGAAAAAGACAACAAATTCATTCCGATTCATTGTGACCTGGCGGATCTGTCTTCCGTCAAAAAAGCTGCCGATGAGATCCGCAGCCATACCGACAGCCTGGATGTGCTGATAAACAATGCAGGAGGCATATTCCCAAAAAGAATCCAGACAAAAGACCAATTGGAGCTGACATTTTCGGCCAACCACCTGGGTCACTTTCTGCTTACAAAGGAGCTGATGCCGCTCCTGACCAAAGATCAGGGTGCAAGGATCATCAATGTCAGTTCTGAAGCCCATAAAGCCGCATCGGTAAATTGGAATGACCTGCAGTTTGAAAAGGGCTACAGCTCTTTTAAAGCCTATGCCAATGCCAAACTCTTTAACATTCTTTTCACCAAGTCGCTGGCAGAGAAATACGGAGATCAAAAGATAGCAGCCTATTCCCTGCATCCCGGTGTAGTCAATACCAACTTCGGGGAGCAAAGCAAAGGCCTGTTTAAACTACTGCTCAAGCTTTTTAAGCCCTTTATGATCAGTCCGAAAAAAGGAGCAGAAACCGGTATCTTCCTGGCCAGTACCCCAAAAGTACCTGGTGAGAATGGTGCCTATTTCAAGAAATCTAAAGTGGCAAGACCTTCCCAGACTGCCGAATCTAAAAAACTGAGGGAGCGACTCTGGGAAAGGAGCGAAAAACTGGTGGAATAGCTCATTTAAGCTTGCTGTTTTGGTAAAATCAATTTATTTTGAGAAATTCAGAATCTTTAACCTTCCCGATCCAACAGCCGATAAATGCTACCTGATGAGGACATTGTTTGTCATATTTACTTTTTACATGTTCCATGCAGGACAGGTTTTCTCCCAGGAGCAGGAAACAATGGAATTGGACCTGGAGGAAGCGATCTCTCTGGCATTCGAAAACCAACCGCTTTTACAGCAACTCTTTAATGAACGTGCAAAAACAGGCTACTCCATCAAATCCGGAAAAGCAGCCTGGTTACCGCAGCTCAATCTGGATGGTTCACTGAACCGCTATTTTCAGCAACCGGTGGCCATCTTTCCTGATTTTGACAATCCCGAGTCCGGTGAATTTCAGGAAGTCAGGACCGGGGTTCCGCACAATGCCAACCTGAATTTTTCCCTCAGCCAAAACCTGATCAATAATGACCTTATTCGGATAAGTGAGCAGGCGCCTGACAGGAAATTGGCTGCTAGCCAGACAGTGGAAGATTTCAAAATACAATTGGTCGCCAACCTGAGCCGCGCTTTTTATGAGGTGTTTGTGGCCCGGGAACAGATCAGGTTAGCAGCAGAAGATATCAGGAGGCAATCCAGGCAATTGGAAGATGCAAAGCTGCAGCTGGAGGCAGGTCTGACAGACAATATAGATGTAAAACGAGCTACCATTACGCTACAGAATACCCAGAGCCAGTTGTACCAGTATCAGGAAGAAGAAAAAATAAAGATGGCTGCCTTGAGGTACTGGATAGGATTGGACGAGAATATTGAGCTCAAGGTGCAGGCCACCGCCAGGGGGCTGGAGGAGCAACTGACCCCTGATACCCTACGGGTTTTCCAACCCCGGGAACGCATTGAATTCCGGCAATTGAAAAGCGAGGAAGCGCTACAGCAGGCAGAAATAAACTATCAGAAAAGGCGCTACCTACCAAACCTTTCTGCTTTCTACGACTACAACTTTCTCTTTCTGAGTCCTGTGGGAAGTGAACTCTTCGATCAGATTTATTCATTTTCCCTTTTTGGCCTGCAGCTTAACCTTCCGCTTTTCCTGGGGGGCAGGCGCAAATATGATGCTAAAATGGCAGGGCTGGATCTTGAAAATATTCGTTTGGCACAGGAAAATCTGATCCTGCAGGTAAGCCTGGAAGTGCAGGAAGCGCTGAGTGCCTATAAAAACAGCCTTTTCCTGCTCGAAACACAAAAGAGCAACCGGAAACTTGCTGAAGAAATCTACGAGACCATAAGCCTGCAATATGAGCAGGGGATAAAAAACTTTCTGGAGGTAATACAGGCAGAAACCGATTTGAGGACCGCCAGGATCAATTACCTGAGATCGCTGTTCAACGCGACCACTGCCAGAATCGAACTTAAAAAGGCCAGGGGAGAACTGATCATTGAGTACTGACGATCTGAAATCTGTAGATGAGGGGACAAATAGTACAGTTCGCGGGATAGAAATTGATAACAAGCTTCCTACTCTACAAACAGCCTTGTATATGAGTTACATAAATATTGTCCATAGATGAAATCAAGCATGACGAAAGCGACCCACGGAGGGATGATTATAATTCATGCGAAGATTCCCCGTCCGACTGGTGTCATCCGGGCGGGCATGTGGCAACTTAAAGACAATTATAAACACATGAAAAAGAAATTGTTACTGTTGGGACTGTTGGCACTTCACTATTCCTGTAATGAGAAGGAAAATACGGAAAAACAGGTAACCATGGTGGAGACAGCACCAGTAAGCAAACAAACAATAGTGCTGTCGGATCAGTATCCTGCGGCGACGGTAGCCCTGCAGGAAGTGGAGCTCCGTGCGGATGTGAGCGGCTACATCACCAATATCCTATTCCGGGATGGGCAACAGGTAAAAAAAGGGCAATTGCTTTATGAAATCGATAAAAGCAGGTACCAGGCAAATCTGGATCAATCCCAATCCAGGCTGAGGATCGCCGCTTCCAACCTGGAGCGGGCGGAAAGGGATCTCGACAGGTACCAAAAACTGAAAGAAGGAAATGCCATCGCTGGACAGGTATACGACAACGCACTCACCGATCTGCAGAATGCCGAATCCGAGATGATGGCGGCCCGTGCTCAGGTAGCTAACGATCAAACCAACCTTCAGTATGCATCCGTGCGTGCGCCATTTGATGGAACGATCGGCTTTTCGGCGGTCCGTCTGGGGGCATTGGTAAATCAGGGTGAGACCTTGCTCAACGTAATCTCTTCCAATGATCCGATAGGCGTAGACTTTTTTGCGAGTGAAAAAAACCTGTCAAAATTTCAATCGCTGATGAATGACCGGGAAGGTACGCTGGCAGACAGCACCTTTACGATCAGTTTACCTGACGGAACGCTTCACCCAGAGCCAGGTAGCCTGGAAAATATGGACAGAGCCGTAGATCGCGAAACCGGAACCATTCAGATCAGGCTGCATTTCCCAAATCCCGACGGCACACTCAAACCTGGCTTGAGTACTACGCTAAGGGTAAAAGCCATAAACGGAGCGCCGGTGCTGACCATCCCGCAAAGGGCCACAATGGAGCAGATGGGTGAAATCTCCGTTTTTGTAGTGGAAGACAATACTGCCCGGGAAAGGAAAATTCAACCGGGAAGGAAATTTGAAGACCGGGTAATTGTGGAAAATGGACTGGAAGAAGGGCAGCAAGTCATCATTAGCGGTATGCAAAAATTAACCAACGGGGATAAAATCACTACTCAAAACAGGAATCCTGAATGATCTCATCCACTTTTATCAAGCGCCCCAACCTGGCCATTGTCCTTTCGCTGGTTTTGTTGCTTCTGGGCACGCTTGCCATCTTCAATCTTCCGGTCTCGCAGTATCCCAATATCACTCCTCCCATCATACAGGTCACTGCCACCTATACCGGTGCTGATGCAGAGACTATAGAACAAACGGTGGCCACCCCGCTTGAAACGCAGATCAATGGTACTCCGGGTATGGCTTACATAGAAAGTACAAGCAGCAATGAAGGCCGGATGACCATGAACATCACCTTTGAGGTGGGTACAGATATCGATATTGCAGCGGTAGAAGTTCAAAACCGCATCAACGTAGCGGAGGCCCTGCTACCCGAAGAAGTCCGGAGATTGGGCATCACCATACGGAAGCGGAATCCAAGTCTGTTGATGATCGTTTCCATGTTTTCTCCGGAGGGAACCCATGACATTGATTTTCTAAACAACTATGCGAATATCTACGTCAAAAATGAACTGCTGCGAGTCCCCGGAGTGGGAGACATATTCACCCGGGCGCAGGACTTCAGCATGCGCATTTGGCTGCAACCCGACAAACTCTACCAAACCGGCCTTTCTGCCGGCGAGGTGATCGATGCACTCAGAGGACAAAACATACAGGTAGCTGCAGGGGCTCTGGGTACTCCTCCCCAACAGGGTTATCAATCTTTTGAATACACGCTTTTTACCAATGGGAGGCTAAATAGTGAAGAGGAATTTGAAAATGTCATCGTGAAGTCCGCCTCAGACGGCGACAAACTCGTCTACCTGCGGGATGTGGCCAGGGTGGAATTGGGCAGGTTTGACTATTCGGTCAATAATTTTACGGATGGTAAACCTGCTGCCTACCTCATCGTCTACCAGACTCCAGACAGCAATATCCTGGACGTGGAAGAGGGTATTATCGAAACCATGGAGGTCATACAGGAAAATTTCCCCAGTGACATGGAGTATGTCATTCCCTTCGAATCGGCATCTGTGGTCCGCGTATCTATCGGGGAAGTGGTGGAAGCATTGGTTCTGGCCCTGTTGCTGGTCTCTCTGGTAGTGTTTATCTTTCTTCAAAACTGGAGAACCACCCTCATCCCAATTCTGATCATTCCGGTATCCATTATCGGAACTTTTGCCCTTTTCATACCCCTGGGATTTTCTATCAACAACCTGACCCTGTTCGGTTTTGTGCTGGCCATAGGTATCGTGGTGGACGACGCCATTGTGGTGGTAGAAGCTACAATGGGATACATGGAGAAGGAAAAACTAAAGGCCAGGGAAGCCGTCAGCAAAGCCATGAAGGACATTTCGGGACCAGTCATTGCCATGTCACTCATCATTGCGGCCGTTTTCATCCCTGTAGGCTTTATTCCAGGAATAGTCGGCAGGCTCTATCAGCAATTTGCCATGGCTATTGCTGCTTCCGGTCTGATTTCCGGTTTTGTCGCCTTATCGCTGACGCCTGCCCTTTGCTCCCTGATTCTGAAGCCTTCAAAATCGGCACAAAACGGCAGGGGTATCCAGCGGTTTTTTGCCTGGTTCAACCGCAAATTTGAAGTGTCTGGCAATCGCTATATCCAAAGCGTTGAAAAAAGTTTTTCCCGGGCCCGGTATTATCTGGCAGGCCTGGTAGTCCTGATCCTGGTCACCGTTTTTCTTTTCAATATAAAACCTTCGGGCTTTATCCCAAATGAAGATGAAGGGAGGCTGTTTATCACCTACGAATTACCGGAAGGGGCTTCCACTTCCCGGAGTCTGGAGACCATTAAAAAGCTGATGGAGATCCTCGGCGAGGAAGAGGACATTTTTCATTTTACGGCCGTAACGGGCCTCAACGCGATCAATTTTTCAAGCAAATCCAATAGCGGTACGGTATTCTCGCAGCTCCAGCCCTGGAGCAAACGGGAGGGAGAAGGCCAGAACGCCTTCGAAATCCGGGACAGACTCCTGCGCGAGCTGAACGAAAAGGTGCCGGAGGCCAAAATTGTTATCGTAGCTCCCTCGGCCATTCCGGGTCTGGGCAGCACTTCCGGATTTTCTGTAGTCGTTCAGGACCTGGATGGAACTTCCAGCATCAATGAATTTGAAACTGAGGTCAAGGAATTTGTTTCCCTGCTGAATGGGACAACCGAAATTGAAAATGCCTTTACTTTCTTCAGCGCCACTACACCTTCCTACCGGGTAGAACTGGATCGGGAAAAAACCGCAAGATTGGGGGTAAACATCGGCGACGCCTACGCATCCATGCAAACCTACCTGGGCAGTACCTATGTCAACGATTTTATCCTGTACGGTAGAAATTTCAGGGTTATCGCCCAGGCAGACACCTCCTTTCGGGAAGATCTGTCGGCACTTGAGCAGATTTACGTCAAGAACACCTCAGGAGCAATGCTTCCATTGAGCAACCTGGTCAGCACTGAAGTTATCGAAAACGCTCCGCTGATCAGTCATTTCAATCTATTCCGGTCCAGCACGATCAACGGCGATGCGGCCCAGGGGTACAGCTCGGGACAGACTATAGAAAAAATCAATGAGCTGACCGGGACCGAACTCCCCCCGGGATACGGAATTGATTTTGCTGGTGTGAGCCGGGAAGAAATTAAATCTGGTGGGAGTACGATCCTGATCTTTGTACTGTCAATCGTGTTTGTATTCCTGTGCTTGACGGCGCTCTATGAGAGCTGGTCAGTTCCCTTCTCGGTATTACTGGCTGTGCCCACCGGCGTTTTCGGTGCCATCATTACCCTGCTTTTGTTTCCTTCACTCACCAATAATGTGTACGCGCAAATCGGCTTGCTCACACTCATAGGTCTGGCGGCAAAAAATGCCATCCTGATCGTGGAATACGCGAAAGAAAGGGTTGATAGAGGTATCCCTATCCCCAGGGCCGCAGCCATGGCCGCAAAATTACGGCTCAGGCCCATATTGATGACCTCCTTCGCCTTTATTCTTGGTGTTTTACCCCTCGCATTCTCTTCCGGAGCGGGTTCTGTGGCCAGGCGAACCATCGGCTGGACAGTAGCAGGTGGCATGTTTTCCGCCACCTTCTTCACCTTATTTCTGGTTCCGGTACTGTTCTTTCTGGTGAGTAAATTGGCCTACAGCAAGAAAGAGCTGGAAAAGCTTGCAGCAGAAAACAGAGAGTCTGAGGCTTAAAACAAGTCTTAGGCCCCTACTCTTCGTCGGGGATGCTTATCGTCCGGGTGATCACCGGTGCAGTCATAAAGTACCCCAAGACCCTTTCCTCTCCTTGAAGGGACGATATATTGGACCGGGGATTTTCGGGCGGCGGGCTGAAAAGTCCTCCATCTGAAAACAGCAGGGATACCAACTGATTCAAATAGGAATATGCGCTTTCATTCAGCCTGAGCATCCGCAATTTGACTTGGTCTCCTGCTTCAAAGGAGAAAGCCGTTAATTCGAATCCGTTATTCAAAATGGCACTGCCAAAGGTATCGTCAAAAAGGAAATAGTCGGACCGGCGGTTGAGAAGCGTATCGTTCTTACTGAGAATTAACCGGTAGAAATTGTTTTCGGTAAATGGTATTTTCCCATACAGCGTCAGGTAATATCCTTCGCTGGCAAAAAAACGCTCTTCTTCATAGGCATAGATAATGCTGTCGAGCACCGGAGCTTCCAATGTGGTGCCTTCTGAGATGAATTCATTTCCGTCCATTGCCACATAAAGGCGGTATTCATGACCAATGGCAGCAGCCTTTGCATTGAGAGGCAGGTACTTTCCCCGATCTTCATTGAAAATGAAAGGTACCGTTTCTCCGGAATGCAGGTCTTCGACGTACACTTCAGCATTTGCGGCAATCTCATTGGGCAGGGTGTCGTAATAATTTCTGGAGTAGGCCACTTTCACTTCATTCAAAACCGGATCGTCGGTCCATACGGCCTCAATAACGGGAATCTTTTCCGTATTCCCGAGGTCCAGGCTGACCTCCTCCTGACAGGACATCAGGATGATCAGTAAGGTCAATTTCACAAGAGGCTTCATGGTATCAAAATTTAAAATTGTAAGTGACTGATGGTAGTATACCAAAAAGATAGGTCATGACCACTCCCGGCCGGATAGAACTGACTTCCTCGCCCAGGCCCCGGTCAAAGGCAATATCATTGTTGTAAATATCTCTGAACTCATATGAAAAGGGGTTTTTCCTGGCATAAGCGTTGTACACGCTGAAATTCCAGCTTCCCTGCCACCAGCGACCCTTGTCTTTATTTTTCAGTGTGAGGGAGAGATCCAGCCGGTGGTAGTCCGGAAAGCGATCCTTATTTCTTTGTTCGTTGTACAAAGGCACCCGCTGATTATCTACTACGTATGAACCGACCGGGAAGGTCACGGCAACGCCGGTAGTATAAATGAACGTACCAGAAAGCGAAATCCTGTCCGTCAGCTCGTGGGAGAGTACCAGGCTGACATCATTGGGCCGGTCAAATCTGGGTGGGTAGGGATTGCCGCGGTTGATGCCGGAAATCTTTCTGAAAACCCTGGATCGGGTATAACTCAGCCAACCGGTGGTCTTGCCTACATTCTTCCTAAGCAGAAATTCCAGACCGTAAGACCATCCGTTTCCTGTAAGTATCTCTGTCTCCACATTATCGCTAAAGAGCACATTGGCCCCCTGCTTCAGGTCAATTATATTTCTGAAATCCCTGTAGTACCCCTCCAGAGAGAGCTCCCAACGATTGTCACTCAGATTTTGAAATATTCCTGCAGAAACCTGATCGGCACGGATGGGTCGTATGTACCTGCCGGCCGGCACCCACCGATCTATTGGGAGACCTGCAGAACTATTGGACGCCACTTGAATGTATTGATAGTTTCTGTTGTAGCTACCTTTGATCGCTGTAGCTTTTCCGACCAGGTACCGGACAGCAATTCGGGGCTCCAGCCCCTGATAATGTTGCATTTTCTCCCCAAAGCGGTATTCAAGCGTGTCGGTGACCATACCGCTTCCTTCGGGATCGTTGTCTTCATACAGGTAATTGACGCCATTTCCTATTTGCTGGTACAAGGCAAACCTGAGTCCTGCTTCCAGGCTAAGCCTTTCTGAAACTTCCTCCTTTAGTGCTATAAAAAAATTGTTTTGCCAGCCTATTCTGGGGTTGGTTGCCAAAGGGGCGATGCTACTGCCTTCGGCCGGATCCAAATCTACCGGTGAAAAATGATACAACTGTGTGTGCATGCCGGCCTTTATTTCAGAGGCTTCTTTCGGAATAAAGGTCAGGGCAGCACGTATGCCCGACTCTGAGAAATCATTGGACCAGTCAAACCCATTCTCCTCATCGTTAAATCCAATAAGGTATTGGTAATAACTGTAATAGGCCGCCATATCGAGGTACAGGCGCTCACTGACCTGTCTGTTCCAGTTAAAGGAATTGATCCAGTTTTTCCAGCCCAGCCCAAATTGGCCGCTCAGCCCCAGAAAATCACTGCCATAATAAGTGGAAAAGGTAAATTTATTCTGCTCACCCTGACGCCACATCAACTTTCCGCTCAAGTCATAAAAATACAGTTGATTGTTTCGGATGTCTTCATTTGGAGAAAAGGCCAGAAAAAGGTCTGCATAGGTTCTTCGTCCGGAAAGTACAAAGGAGGAATTGTCTGAAAACAGGGGACCATCCACCGTCAGTCTGGAACTGATACTTCCTATACCCCCTTCGCCCTCAATTTTTCGCGTATTCCCTTCTTTCAGGGAAATGTCTATCAGGGAAGACACCCTACCCCCAAACTGGGCGGGGATATTTCCTTTGTATAAAGCCACGTCTGTCAATGCATCCGGATTAAAGACGGAAAAAAAACCGAAAAAATGGGAAGGATTGTATATAGGAGCTCCGTCGATCTGAATCAGATTCTGGTCGGCCGATCCGCCTCGCACAAACAGTCCGGTGGTGCCCTCTCCTGCCGTATTTACTCCCGGCAGCAATTGGATCCCCCGCAGCAGGTCCACCTCACCAAACAATGCCGGAATCCGCTTCAATGTTTCTCCGGAGATTTCATTGCGGCCTATTTCTGTACTTAGTACATTGTGGTCTTCCCGCCTCTCTGATACGACTACTTCTTCCAGGGCCATCTCGTCCGGACTCAGAAAAAATTTCAAATCGGTAGTTTTGTTGTTGATCTCCCTGCTGATTCCCTGGTAGCCCAGAAACCTGATCTCGAGGCTGGCGGGGAGGGTTGGAATGGCAATGGTAAAATTACCTTCAGCATCGGTCACTGCGCCCCTGGCCGATTGGTCTTTCCAGAATATGGTGGCTCCTGGCAGCGGCTCACCACTGAGTTTGTCCAACACCTGTCCCTGTAGCGAGGCCACTTGCTGCCCCATCAGATTTACTGAAAGAGAAAAGAGGCCGATAAAGGTGAAAAGAAAAAAATGCCAGATGTATTTTGCCCGATAATTGAACATTACTAATTGCCTGTAGTTTTTTAGAAAGTAAAAAGGGGTGATCCGCTCATTTGAACCAAAAAAGATAACGGTATTAGATAAAAATAGTTAACTTTTTAGCCGCTTATTCTGCCAGGGAAGTTTAATAATGTCTCTCCCCTTCAATAATTATCCGAGTATCTCTTCGTTTTAAGTATAAATGATTAATTTCAAGCCATGATTTGGGCATATTCTGACAATTATTCGATCTTTCTGCTGGCAGCAGTTTTTATTTTGCTCTATGGCATCTATCTGTACCGGTTTTGGAAAATCAACCAAAAAATCAAGGTCAAAAAAAGGCGCCTGGTATGGAAGATGGTACTGAGGACCCTCTATTTCACCTTATTTTTAATTGCCTTTGCCGGGCCATCTATAGGTACAGCAATGAAAGAGATCAAGCAGGAGGGAAAAGATATCTTTCTGGCCATTGATCTTTCCAGATCCATGAATGCGGAGGATATCAAACCCAGCAGGCTACAGCGAATGAAGTTTGAACTGAAAAACCTGGTAAAAAACTTCAGTTCCGATCGCCTGGGCATCATTATATTTTCCTCTGAGGCATTTATCCAGTGTCCGCTTACCTTTGATCAGAATGTGATCCAGCTCCACCTGGATGGCTTGAACAGCGACCTGGTACCCAACTCAGGTACGGATGTTGCAGCCCCACTAAAAATGGCATATAACAAATTCCTTACCGATGAAAGTCAGGAACCCAAGTCGAAAGCCATCATACTGATCAGTGATGGGGAGGATTTTGGCGATGGATTGGAAGAAACCATCGAGCAGCTCAACCAGTCTGGAATAAAGGTATTCAGCATGGGTGTAGGTACGGGGAGCGGAAGCACCATCCCGCGGGGGAGCGGGGTAGTGATCGATCAGGAGACCAACCGACCGGCCATATCCAGACTGAGTTCCGACAATCTGAGGCGCATAGCCAATCAGACCGACGGGGATTATTTCGAGCTTAGTGATGAACGACAGGAAATCCCTCAATTGATTGATGCCATTGCCAAACTGGAGGGTACGGTCATGGCCAGCCGCACTGTAGAAGCTTCCTCCAATAAATATTTCTACTTTCTTCTGGCAGGTTTTGTATTGGCCATTTTGGATTCCATCCTACCTGTCAGAACCTTATCGATTTAAATTACCAAAACCGACAGCATGTTGTCCAGATATTTACTTTGGATTTTATTGTTCCTGCCAGCCGACTGGAAAAAAATAGCAGCTACCAATGCAGCGATTGAAGCGGCGGAGCGTTCCTTTAAGGAAACCGATTTTGAGAATTCCATCAGAAATCACCTGAGCTTGCTGGAAGAGCATGGCATGAGCCAGGCTGAGGTCCGGTTTAACCTGGCACTGAGCTACCAGAATAACGGACAGGAGGAAGATGCCAAAAAAACCTATGCACCGCTGGCAAATGCGGCAGGTAATGAAATACCGTCCTACGCTGCCAACCAGCAGGGCGTCCTGCTCGGCGATGAACAAAAATACCAGGAGGCCCTCTCCTACTTCAAAACGGCATTGCTCAAAAACCCTGAAAATCAGCAAGCCCGCTACAACTATGAGCTGCTGAGCCGTTGGCTGGAAGGAAATGAAGAGCAGCAGGAAAATGAAGAAGACAGGGAGGATGAAGACCAGATCAAACCTTCCAATTATGCCAAAAGGATGAAAGCACAAGCAGATGAAATGGTGGATCGCTTTCAATTTGGCGAAGCACAGGAAGTCATGGAAAAGGCTTTGGAAATCGATGAAACCGTGGCCTATTATCAAAAATTTATGGATCATTTAACGGATATCAATGAAATCAATACCAACCCATAAGCTGCTCCTTTTATCCCTGCTGTGTTGGGCACCACTCTCGTTGATGGCCCAGTCTGAGGCAGAATATTTTAACCGGGCTGCAAGGCAATATGTAAACGAGGACATTCCCGGAACCAGCCAACTCCTGGCGGAAGGTTTGGAAAAATACCCGCAGGATCCCAAGCTGAATGCGCTCTGGGAAAAATTGCAGAAGGAACAGGAAGATCAGGAGAAACAAGACCAGCAAAACCAGGAGCAGCAGAACCAGGAGCAGGACGAGTCACAGGAACAGCAACAGCAGGAACAGGAAAGCCAGCAAGAGGAAAGCGGGGAAGGCGAAGAACAAACCCAGGAGGATGGAGCCGAGGAATCTGATGAAATGGAGGAGCAAAGGGGAGAACAAACCGAAGAAAATGATAATTCTGAGGATTCAAGCGACATGGAAAGTGACCTGAGTGAACGTGAACAAGCCATGGAGGAACTGAGACAGCGACTGGAACAGATGAATATTACCCCGGAACAGGCTGCCCAGATCCTGGATGCCATGAACAGCAATGAACTCAGGTACATACAGCAAAACCGGAAAAAACCCACGCAACAACCCAAACGGGGCTTGCCTGATTATTGAGCCATTGCGCTCAACCAGTTTTCGCTATCCTAAGCCCAATCGTCATGGATGAAGTTTATAGCCTGTCGGCAGTACGAACACCTCCCGATGGTTTTGCGGATAAGCTATCGGCTTTACCTGGCACGACTTCGGGAGGAGTCGGCATTGAGCGCAGACACATTCGGAAAACGGTCCGCCCTGAGTAGCTCCTCATGGGCAATATCCTTTCCGCAAACCTGCCAGCTTCTCCTGTACAACCCATTAGAGAATTTGCGCTTCTACAATGAAAGCCTTCATGCTGCGGGTGGCCGTAGTCTGTAATGGTGGTAATGGGGCATCGGTCATAATGGTAGAAAAGTTGTGATGGCAGTGCATACCTGCCGGTAAACAGATCAGCAATGAAAATGAGTTTATTTCTTCTCTTAGTACTCAGCCTGACAGGTATCCTGCCTGCTTTGGCCCAGCAGCAAACCAGCTACTATGATGATGAAAAGACAAGGGTAAAGGAGCGGTTCCAGACCAAAAATGAAATCCCCCACGGCCCATACAGACGCTACGATCCGTTTGGGAACCTGACCCAGATCGGGCAGTTTGAAGAAGGTTTGAAATCGGGCACATTTTACGAATTGCATCCCCAGACCGGGGATACGCTCAAAGCAACCCCCTATACGAAGGACATGGTAAACGGAGAGGTGGTATCCTTTTTCCCGGAAGGAGGACTGGCACAAAAGGCATTTTTTTTGAACGGACAGATCCAGGGAACGCTGGAAACCTATTACCCTTCCGGCTCACTCAAAAGCAGTACGGAATTCGAAAATGGAAAGCCTCATGGCCTCAACAAGGTGTTTTTTGAAAATGGAGAAATTCAGGAAACACAGCAATTCGAAGAAGGGGTGCTGCATGGGATTCAGAAGTCTTACGACGAAAACGGACAACTCCGCACAGAACAGCAATACCAGGATGGAAGTTTGGAGGGCACCTATATCAGCTATTTTCCGGACGGTAGCCTGGCTTCTGAAATCGAATATAAAAATGGCCTCCGACATGGGAGTTTTGCTACCTATTACGAAGATGGCACATTGAAGGAACAGGGAAAATACCAAAGGGGCTTGCGTCACGGCGTATTCAGCACCTTCGATCAGAATGGGGAGCTATTGCGCAAAGAGACATTCAGAAAAGGAAACCTCAACTGAGCTGATATTCTAAGTAAAAAGCACTTCCCGAAAGGGATTTCAAATGATTTTCCTGATGCTGAATATTATTTCTTATTTTTGGCCTTTAAATGAAAAACGCATGAAACAAGGCATCAAGGATACGCAATTCAAATTTCCCGGTCAGGTAGATTTTTACCGGGGCAAGGTAAGGGATGTATATATTTTCGAGCAAAGCATCGCCGTGGTAGCCACTGACAGGATTTCTGCCTTCGATGTGGTGTTACCTAAAGCCATTCCCTACAAAGGTCAGGTTCTGAATCAAATTGCCTACCACTTCCTTTCCTCCACCGCTACTCTTGTACCGAACTGGGTTACTGCTTCACCGGACCCCAATGTCACTATTGGGAAAAGATGTGTGCCTTTTAAAGTAGAAATGGTCATCCGGGGCTATCTGGCGGGGCATGCCTGGCGCGAGTACCGCGACGGCAAAAGAAGCCTCTGTGGGGTAGCACTTCCGGAAGGACTCAAAGAAAATGATCCGCTACCCGAGCCCATCATTACACCTACTACGAAGGCCGATCAGGGGCATGATGAGGATATTTCCCGGGAAGACATATTGGCAGGAGGACTGGTAGCTGAGGAAGACTATCTGGTCCTGGAAAAATATACCCGCACACTCTTTGAGAAGGGCACGGAAATGGCCCGGGAGAAGGGCTTAATCCTGGTGGACACCAAATATGAATTTGGCAGATATGGAGATGAAATCCTGCTGATAGACGAAATCCATACGCCGGACTCGTCGCGGTACTTTTACCGGGAAGGGTATGCCGAAAGACAGGAACAAGGTCTGCCTCAAAAACAACTTTCCAAGGAATTTGTCCGGCAGTGGCTGATAGAAAACGGCTTCCAGGGGAAACCCGGTCAATCTATTCCGGAAATGAAGCCCGATATTATTGAAAGTATCTCCAGCAGGTACATAGAACTTTACGAGCACATTACCGGCAAAACTTTTGTTCCCGCAAATGGTTCCGATATGGAGGAAAGAATCAGGCGGTCTATTTTGGAAAACATTTAAATGAAAGGATCATTTTGGACCCAACATATTTTAAGCTAATTTTAGAGCAAATTTGACCCTCCAGGAGAAAAATCTGCTATCAGAAAAGCTTGCTTTGAATAGCTCTTCAATTGCAATGGTGACAGATAAGCGGCGACACACAGGCAGGGTTCCCAGCCTGGGAGATTCTCCCGAAAATCGGGACAGGCTATCCCGGTTCAGGTCAGATTATAACCGTTAAAAGACAATCATAATCCCATGAAATACGCTGTAGATAAAAAAGAACAATTTGTACTTTTCACCCTTATGGAAGAAAAACTGGATTCCACGCTTTCTCCACAATTGAAATCCGAACTCCTCACAGTACATGCCGAGGGCTACAAAAATCTCATACTGGATATGGCTAGTGTGAAATATGCCGATTCCAGTGGCCTGAGTGCCCTTTTGGTGGGCAACAGAGCCTTTGGTGAGGAAGGAGGTATTTTTGTCCTGTCATCACTTCAGGACCATGTCTCTAAGCTGATGAAGATTTCCATGCTGGACAAGGTTTTTAAAGTGGTGGATGACAATGAGGCTGCAGCTGAGGCAGTTTTCATTCATGAAATCGAGCAGGGTGCTGAAAAAGACGAGGAGGAGTAAACGTAAGCTACTTGGACTTCAATATTACCGTTCTGGGTTCCAACTCTGCAGCCCCTGCCCATGGCAGAAACCAGACATCGCAGGTGGTCACCTGGGGCAGTCACACGTTTCTGCTGGACTGTGGTGAGTCTACCCAGCATCAGCTCAGGAGGTACAAGGTCAAATATTTTAAAATCGACCACATCTTCATTTCCCACCTGCACGGAGACCATTACCTGGGGCTGATGGGCCTGATCGGTACCTACCATCTCAATAACCGGAAAAATCCCCTGCATGTCTTTGGCCCCAGGGGGTTGGATGAGATCATTACGATACAGTTGAAATATTCCGGCACCATCCTGAAATTTCCGATTGTTTTTCATCCCACCATACCCACGGAAAAAGACATGTTGCTGGAGCTTGGCGATCTGGAGGTGTGGAGTTTTCCGCTCAAACACCGGATCCCCTGCACGGGATTCAGCTTCCAGGAAAAAACCGGACGGGTAAAGCTAAATAAGGAATTGATCGTAAAAAACAAACCTGGCCTGGAGGCCATCCGCACCCTGCTGAAGGGCCAGGATGTACGAGATATGAGGGGCCAGGTCATCTTCCGGGCGGATGACTACTGCGAAATCAAACCTCCACGAAAATATGCCTTCTGTTCGGACACGGTGTATGATCCGGAACTGGCTGAGTATGTTCGCGAAGCAGATATATTGTATCACGAGGCTACTTTCATGGAAGCCGAAAAAGAGCGGGCAAAGGTAACCCGGCACAGCACCACCCGGGAAGCGGCCTCTATTGCGCTTGCCGCCAAAGCCAAAAACCTGCTGCTCGGCCATTACTCGGTAAGGTATGCAGACCTGAGCCCGCTATTGGAAGAGGCCCGCGCAACCTTTCCCAACAGCTTTCTAAGTGAAGAAGGAACTACTTACCATATCAAATGACGGAAGAAAATCAGGATAAGGTTTTTCAGACAAAAAAAACCAACCTATTCATTATTTTGGGGGGAATATTCCTGACCAATGCGATTCTGGCCGAGATCATAGGCGTGAAAATTTTTTCCGGAGAGACCACCCTGGGTTTGAATGCGGCAAACTGGACCTTTTTTGGTGATTATGTGCTGGACTTTAACCTCACCGCAGGAGCCGTGATCTGGCCCGTAGTATTTCTCACCACGGACATCATCAATGAATATTTTGGCAAAAAAGGAGTACGAAAAATCAGCTTTATCACTGCCGGACTGATAGCCTATTCCTTTATCGTGATCTCGCTGGTTACAGAATTACCACCCGCTCCCTTCTGGCTGGAAGTAAATGCGGTTGGCCCTTCGGGTGCTCCCTTTGACATTGACTATGCCTTCAATACCATCTTCCGCCAGGGGCTTGGTATTATCATCGGTTCCCTGGTCGCTTTTCTGCTGGGCCAGCTACTGGATGTTTTTGTATTTCAAAAGCTCCGAAAAATAACCGGCTCAAAAATGATCTGGCTGAGGGCTACAGGCTCCACTCTGGTTTCCCAGTTTATCGATTCCTTCGTGGTGCTGGGCATTGCTTTCTATGTCTTTGGAAACTGGTCTATTGAGCAGATCATCGCCGTGGGCATCATCAATTATATATATAAATTTGGCGTGGCCATATTGCTGACCCCACTGCTTTACCTGGGGCACGGGCTGATAGACAGATATCTGGGCAAAGATTTAGCGGCCAGAATGACCGCAGAAGCTTCCCGGGACACTTCATTTATTTAGTTTCTGCTGCCAGTTTTTCTGCCAGCGCAGCGCCCAGGATCAACTGCAGCGTATGGTAAAGCATAAGGGGCAACAATACCACTCCAAATACAAGCGGATCGGGAAATAGTATTTTCCCCATCACGGCACCCTGCACCAGGGATTTTTTAGAGCCGCAAAACAAGACGGTAATGCGATCTGCTCTCCCGAATCGAAGCCCTTTTCCAATAAAATACATCACGGCCAACATGAAGACAAACAGGAGTAACATGAGCAGGCCAAGCCCCAGTATATTCTGCCCTGCGAACATGTCTGCCCCGAAGGATTCTGAAAAGGCCGAAAAGACAATCAGTAAGATGACCGCCTGATCAAAGGATTTCAATACCTTGCTGTATCGCTGCACCCATGTACTCAGCCAGCGGTGCATCCAGAACCCGATAAGCACGGGAATAAAAATCTGCTGCACCAGCTTCCAGACGGTAGACAACAGTTCAAATTCACCCTGACTGCTGCTCAGCAGCAAGCCCATCCAAAGTGGAGTGATCAGGATTCCGATGATACTGGATATACTGGCGTTGAAAATGGCTGCCGGAAGGTTACCCCCCGCGATGGACACCATGACCACCGAGGAAGAAACCGTAGAGGGAAGTGCTGCCAGATAAAATGTCCCCAGCCAGAACAAATTCTGCTGGTTCCCAAAAACTGCATACAATGCCAGAATGATCAGCGGAAAAATCAGAAAAGTGGTACTCTGTATGAGCAGGTGCAACTTCCAGTTGGACAGTCCCGTTTTCAGCGTGGCAGGGCTGATCTTTACACCATAGAAAAAGAAAATCAGCGATACCCCATAATAAGTCAGATCGTCCAGGCTAAGTCCCGCAGCTTTGGTCTGGCCCCATTCAGGAAACAGGTAAGCCAGGCAAATCGTCAGTAAGAGTAAAAAGAAAAAAGAATTGATACCGGCTTTGGCCAGTCGGTCTTTGATTGCTGCCATTTTCAGGAATATTCCTTCTTTACAAAATCATATATCAATTTACTGATCTCATTTATGGCCTTTTTGCCGGCTGCCACATCGCTCAGATTTTTGGATAAAATGACCAGTACGTAGCTTGTACCTCCGGGAAGTGTGAGGATGGCGGCATCATGCTGAACGCCCGTGATCGATCCCGTCTTGTGGGCTATCTTTACCTCATCAGGCAGTAACTTTGGGATCAGGTCTTTGTAGTATTGATCATACAGGATATCCATCATTTGACGGCTTTCCTCCTGCCCCACTGCCTCTCCGGTGGCAATAGCTTCCATGATCAGCATCATGTCCAGGGCAGTAGTAGTATTGCTTAGGCCTGCATCGAAGGCTTTCAGGTCCTCCACTCCCCGCAATACCTGAATATCGGCTGCACCCAGATCCCGCATGGTCTTGGTCACATTTTCGGCGCCTACTTTTTCGATCAATATATTGGTGGCCAGATTACTGCTTTTGATGATCATCTGGTACATCAGTTCGTATACCGTAGCCTGCTGCCCGACACGCCCGTACAGTTCTTCCTGGCTGTCCACCCCCAGATCCATGCTGTAGGGGCTGCCATCCACAATACTCTTAAATTCATTGAGTATCAAAACGGAATCTTCCAGGGCCATCTTTCCCGCATGTACCTGTCTGAAAATTTCAATCATTACCGGCGTTTTCATGGTGCTTGCCGCATGAAATACTTCCTTTTCATGGATCAATACCTGTAGCCCGGAGCCATCCAGCAGCTTGAAGGCAACCGCAAAATCTCCCGCTGTGTCCTCCACGATGTCCTGTATCGCTGCTTCCAAATCGCCAATGGTACCCTGCTGTTTTTGCTGTCCGCAGCCAAAAAACAGTAGTCCGGTCAATAACAAAATTAATTTTTTCATCCGTGGATCATTTAGTGGTTGTATAGCAATCATGGCCTGGTTTTAAAACATCAGCCAGGCCCAGGCCATCACGGCAATAAAAGCGACGCAAGGGCCCAGAAAGATAAAGAATAATCCGCCGGTACGAAAATCTTTTTGCGCGACCAGACCGGTAGCATATGCGATGGCATTGGCGGGAGTAGACACCGGTAAGAGCAAAGAACAGGAGCAACTGATGGCGACCATTACCGGGCCGGCAAAGCCATAGATCCCCGGCAGGGCCAGACTCAGCGGGACCAGGATGGAGGCAGCCGCGGTATTGCTCATGACATTGGAAAGCATCACGGCCACCAGACAAAAGAAAACGGCGATAAGCAGCATGGGCAAGGGCAGATTATTGATCTTGGCCATGACGATCTCAGCCAGGCCTACCTCCACCAGCGCGATGCCCAGGGCCAGTCCACCTGCCACCAGCATCAGCGTATCCCAGGGCAGGCTCCTGACCTGATCGGAATGGATCACCTGGGTCATGGTCAGCAGCACTATGGGGATGGCAGAAGTAGCCGCCACGGGGATGCCGTGAAGGGGTTCGGTAAGCCACATCAACACGGTAATGGCAAGGGTAAAAATGACCGCATACCTTTTATTGGGATCGACCTCACCGCTCCCCCCGGACAGCAGAGACAGGTCCAGAACCACGCCGCTGAAATCATGCTTTTTACAGAGAAATTTCCAAAAAAGCCAGACCAGTAGAAGCCCGCTGGGAAAACCGACGATCATCCAGTCAACAAAAGAAATGCTCACTCCCTTCTCCTGCAGGGCTCCCACCGCAATGGCATTGGGAGTGCTGCCGATAATGGTCCCGATTCCCCCCACCGAAGCTGCTGCCGGGATCGCCGTCAGCAGGGCTTTGGCGTAAGCAGATCTCTTACCGATCAACTGGATGAGTGGAATCACCGAGGAGACCATCATGGCAGTGGTAGCCGTATTGGACATCACCATGCTGGCAATGGCCGTAGTCATCATCAGCCCCAGCAGCAGGAGCTCCGGCTTTTGGCCAAAACTACGTACGGTAAAACGGAACAGTTGCCGGTCCAGCTCCACCATGCTCATGCCTTTGGCCAGGAAAAAGCCGCCCAGCAACAGCCAAACCACGTTGCTGGTCCAGGTGCTCACATAGAGGTCTGCAGGCATGGTCTTTTCGAAGAAAAAATCTGTGCTGAACCCAAGCAGCAAAGCAGCAATGATAAATATCCCCACTGCAAATGGGGGCATGGCTTCTGAGATCCAGAGCCCGATGGCCAATATGCTGATAAAGAACACAAAGTTGACATCCGGCTCGTAACCGATTTTTCTGAAAAAATAACTCAACAGCAGTGCGATCAGAAAATTGCCAACAAAAGTAGAAGTGCTGAAAATCCAATTGAGCCGCAGCTTTCTGTAAAGCAGCCGCGCGGCATTCCGTGAGTCTGAATAAAACATTTGCTATTCGGTCTTAGCGGTTAAAAAAGCAGGTCCTGCAAATTCCATTGAGCAGGAAAATAGCCCTGAAGCCTATTGACGGGCAATTTACGGAAAAATTAAGAAAACTTTGACCGACAGTGATCCAAAGCCGGCAGCCAGTTCGTAAATGGGGCCAAACAAGAAAAAACATACACAACTAAATTTTAATGGACCATGAAAAAGTACTTGAATTTAAAAACGACATTAAACCTGGGGCTTTTGCTTGCAGGATTAGGGCTCTTTGCTTCCTGTAACGATGATCCGGAACCGGAAATGCCTTTTACTCCCGGAATGGAAACATTTGACTATGCCTTCAATGAAGGCCAATTGCTCGACAATCCGGCTACGGCATACAATGGTGACGGAGAGGGAGACCATCCCCGAAACCTGAGCGCACAACTGGAGATCACAGAAATGGAAAATGGCAATGCACGGGTAAGCATCAGTCTGGAAAACGGAATAGACGGCATGCAGTATCCGGTACACGTACACGATGCGGCGGATCCAAACACTACTCCAAATGGCACGCCCTACAACGAAACGCCAAATGGCGACATATTTGCCGGGATGATCAGTGTAAGCAATGGCATGGGCAGCGGAAGTATGGACACCGAAATGGATTATGACATGCTGCTGGATACTTATGAGGGCTTTCTGGTGGTGCATGATCCAACGCAGGAGCTGAGCACAACAGATCTGGGTACTTATCTGGTACTGGGTACATTTGCGCAGGATCTGCCTGAAGGAGAAGCGAATCTGCGAATGGAAACCTTCACCTATGATTTCAACGAAGGCCAACTGCTGGACAATGCGGATCTGGCCTATGAAGGTGAGCATGCCAGAAACCTGATGGCTGAGATCATGGTAGAAGAGAGGATTGACGGTACCTCTAAAATTACCATCAGCCTGATGAATACCATGGACGGCATGACCTATATGGTGCACGCCCATGATGCTGCAGATCCTTCCACCACGCCAAATGGCACTCCCTACAACGAAACGCCAAATGGCGACATCTTTGCCGGAGGCATTGAGGGCAATGGAGGAACGGTGATGGCCGGGAATGAGCTGGAGATTTCCTTCAATGAGTTGACCAGGGAATATGAAGGCTTCCTGGTGGTGCATGACCCCACACAGGAGATCAGTACCACCGATCTGACCACCTATTTGGTATTGGGTGCTTTCGCAAGATAATTTTTTAATAGTAAATGTTGGTCAAGAGGTCATGGGAGGAATCTCATGGCCTTTTTTGTTGGTCCAAGCAGGTTGCTGGAATGTAAGGGGTACTAAGAAAATTTTCCATTGGCATCGGATTGCCTACTATGCGCTTGCGAAATCGGTATTTTCAAGCACATACATTTCATTCGCACAAGAAATAAGTAGTAGTTTACATACTTCAAAAAATTATCTAAACCCAAATTCACTTCCGCCTTGCAGATTTTGGCGTTAAAAAATATGGGTGGTGCGGAAGGAAAGGAAGAGGCATGTCTGACGAGGGTTTGGATAAAACCTAAAATATTTTAGATGTAATATACAAAACCCGAGGAGTTTGCCTATGCGCAGGGAGGACCCAGATTTTAGCCAAAAGATGCACAGCGGCGGGGTTTTTTGGTTACTTTTTTGACCTGCAGCAAAAAAGTAACAAGGTAAACCTTTTCAAAATCCGCAGGACCTTCACCAAAGGCCGACACCTGCTTAAATTTGATATGGTTTTAAAATTCGATTTTGTAGGAGAATAAAAATTCGTTAAAAAGATAAACTGGATGGAAGATTTTATACGAGTTATCGGATCTGTACTTGGGAAATACAAATTTTATACACGGAAAGATCACTTGGTGCAAAAACTATTTTTTTTAAAAAATTATTCTCGAGTTTTGAACAACAATACTTTTTGGAATAGCAAAACTAATAGCCACCACTTAGGCAATTGAGCCGTTTTCCAACGGCTTAAATTGGCGGCATGGATGCGATGATTTGCCTATTTATTCTTCATTGTTAGAAAATGATTGTTAAAAAGGAACTCGGGTTATGGGGGTATACCGTTATGAGGAAGCCTAATGTATCCGATGATGCATGTCCGCCAAGGACGAGGTTTTTTACACCAGACTGAAAGGCTTGCTAAAAAAAACTGGTAAGAATTAATATATGAATTGGAACCAAATTTGTACTACTTTTGTGTATTGATTTCGAATGGGGCTGACCGGTTTTGACAGTAGGAGTAAGGACTGGGCTCGCATGCAGGCTGGAGTATGTACGGCCTTGAAAGATTCATACGAACCATACTTGGCGAATCTAATTACGCCATGGCTGCCTAATCTACCCCTTCGGGGAATAGATACTGCTTAAAGGGTTGAGCTTCGATAGTTGCTCCCCGGCCACATCCCACTACCCGTTGCACTGTCCGGGTAGAGTTGGGGTGTCGACTTGACGGTGCTGCTCCCTGTGAGGCTACTAAGCAGGGCTAAGATGAGTGGCTAAGCCGGAAGTAGGTGTGTCACCCAGCAGCTTTCGGCCGACAATCCAATCGGTGACTAAGCATGTAGACGGTACGGTGTTTCCCTATCTGGACGCGGGTTCGAATCCCGCCAGCTCCACTTTTGCGTTTTTAACTCCCTGTAATTTAAATAGTTACAGGGATTTTTTTTAATCCAGTCACCATTCAGTCACAAAACTTTTCATTTTTTTTTATCTCCTCCCCTACTTTTAAAAGAAAACTGTGGCAGGTGGGCCTAAGTCAACGTTGATTTTTGCAATTGTCATTTCACTTTTCATTTTTAATAAAATTTTGGTTAATAATTAATTTTAATGAAAAAAGCACTGCGACAAAATCACAGTGCTTTCCTTTTAAGGTTCGAATTTTTCACCTGTCGCTTTACGGAATAAAGGCATTACCGTTAATGATTCCTAAGGTTCCTTTTTGGCCTTTTAATATGCCAGTTAAGGTAAGAGCGTAAAAAAGCTTCTCAGGGCCGAAGGTGATCAATACCGGATCATTGCCCGCCCATTGTAACTCCAAGGTTCCTGCTTTTTCACTTTCATCCAAATCAAGCTGGTACCAAATAACCTCTTTAATGGATTTCATTTTATTTTTCATATCCATCTTATTATTCCCTATCCTTGATCAACTTATTGACAGCAGGATAACCAACGTTTATTCTTTCAGCAAAATCCTTTTTGGATTCGATTTCCTTACATTCGTTCCAATATTCGAAAATAAGGTCTTTTTCACTATCAGTAAGATGAAGCCTTTTACCTGGTCCTGAACGTTCATCAATATTCAATTCTTGAATCTTGCCTTCCAAAGATGAAGCACCACTAAGCAAAGAGTTAAGAACATCTTTCACCACTATTGCCTTATTCTTGTCCAGTCCTAACACCTCTTCCAATTCACTCAATAGTTTATTTTCAAGGTTTTTGTATGTTAAGCCTTCTTGGTTTTCAGCCTGTTCAACAGAAAGGAACATTTCACCCTCTGGATTTACCAAAATTCCTTTAACCTTCTCAAAATCAATATTTTGGTATTTTACCAATAATTCATAGATATTGGAGGTCATATGGCCTGTTTCCTCATTTTCTGGCATTTCAGGTGCCTCTGGTTGCTGAATGGTCACAATTTGCCTTTCCTCATTTATAAAACCCTCATTTTGTTGGTTTTGGGGTTCAGTATTTACATTATCATCATTTATTAAATTTTCCATTATTAAAATCAATTGTTGTTTAAAATCAAATCTATGGGTTTTTGGCTTCTACTGCCATAGGACGAATTTATTAGGTGATACAATTTAAGTCATAACACTTTGATGTTTAAAGAAATTTGAAATTTGATCTAAGTGGTTTGACTGGAATTTGCTCTTACGAGGGATAGAGCATTAGAAATGTCAAACTTTTTTTTTGCTGTCAGTGCCTATTGTATGGCTGGTTCTGAAGCGTTCTATCTAGGGGTATCAATCCGGAAGGGTTTATGTACTATACCTACCTTTATGAATATTTTGCAAAAATATAGCACCCTTATACAAAATCCAAGACTTTTAAGAAAAAAATACACAGTTCTATGATAATTTATATTTCATCCGGTTTATTTAAAATTTCTTAACCCAATCCTTGTATACCTAATAATTGTTTACTACCTTTGCAACATAATTTATTTTTCGTCATCCTTTATCCAATCATAGGTTAAAGAAAATCCAAAAGCTTTTCTTACTTGTTCTAATTGGGAGCTATCAAGATAAGGCTTTAAATCTTTTATATTTTCCTGAACCCAAACCCTGTTATCTTTAAGAATTTTTGAATGTTTGGAAACCTCATTGGGTACGGCTTCAAAGGGGTTATTCTTAGAAAGAAAATCCCAAGCCTTACGACATTTTTCCATTCGTTCATAAAATTCTTTCTCTTTACTTTTTTTGAAGAATCCAAACATAAGTCTAATAGTAAGTGTATAAAGTCTATTGTCAATTGAATTTTTAAAAAATTTTACAGGTAAATTTATGATTTCATCATTAGAAATCAAACTTTTCCTGCCCAACTAAATTTTTTATTCGAGGTATCGAAGGTTCTGCCAATTACTTTTAACATTCTGGAATACCAACAACAGCTCATACAAGGTGCTTTTAAGTTTGTATCAGCCATCATACAAAACAAGCCACCTTACCAGACCACACAAGGAATAAATACCACAGTGGTTTTAATTTGGCTCAACCCCAATTGATACAAATACAATTAGATTCATAGGCTTCAAAAGCCTTATTATTTTTTTCAAAGTGTAACTTTTTTCGATTGACGGTATATACTAATAAAAAAAGTAACACCCTAAATAAACTATTTTTTAAAATAAACAACTTCATTTATGAAAACTCAATTAATTAGAATTAAATCAGGCACCCAATTTATCGGCGAAGCCCTACACAATCAACTACCCAAAAACTGTATTTTTGACAAAGGAAAAGTAGGTGCAGGTGGTACCACAATAGCACTAACCAATAATGAAAATTATGTTGTTTGTGTACCATATATTTCACTTATAAATAATAAAATAGAACAAAGTAGAAATAATTCCCTTTATCCATATTCTATTTTAAAAGTTACAGGAAAAACACTTATAAGAGATATAAAAACTTATATGATGAAAAACAGGGTAAAAAAGATAATGGTTACCTATGACAGTTTACACAAACTCAAAAGATGGGCTAAGGAATTAAACCTTTTAATAGATGAATATCATCTATTTTTTACAAAATATGTATTCAGGAATGAAGCAGTTACAGGAGTTTTAAATCTATTCACAACTTTTAAAAGTTATACATTTATGACTGCAACGGTTTTGGAAGATGAATTCATCTTAGATGAATTGAAAAACATAAAAAAGGTTGAGGCCAAATGGGAAGATGTCATAGAAATAAAAGTGAATCCGGTACAAGCTAAGAATGGTGTAATAAAAAGTACTGTAACAATGATTGAAAGATTCCTAAATGGTGAAATTAAAGGGAATGCATACATTTTTGTGAATAGCATTGATTTCATTAAAAAATTGATAAATACCTGTAAGCTGGATGAATCAAACACAAGACTTTTATACAGTGATAGCAATAAAGTTGATTTACCTATTAAAAGAGGAAAAACAACCGACAAACCAAAAAAGATACAGTTGATTACTTCCGCAGCTTTTGAAGGTGTTGATTTGTATGATAAAGAGGGTAGAATGATTGTTATTAGTGATCCGTCAAAAGCCCATACTTTAATTGATATAAGTACAAGTTTACAGCAAATAGCGGGCAGGATAAGAGATACAAAATATTTTGATGAAATTTGGCACTTGTACACAAATACAAGGTATAGCAATAATTTAACCTATGATGAATTCTTGGAGTCAGTAAATCAAGGAATAAAGGTATCTAAAAGGAGAATTGAAACTTTTAATAAAATAATAGATGAAGACAGAAAAGTTATTAATGTAGACAGCCATTCAGAATACTTTGTAAAAGTTGATAATAAATTTAAATTCGATGAAAACAGAGTGAAATATGATTTATACAATTTTAAAATCAAAAAGCACATTTATAAGACTAAAATTAACCTTATAAAAGAATACCAAAAGAATTCTTTAAAAGTTGAAAATCATTATCTGGATGATAGCAAAGTAATAATTAATACTGATGATATTGGCGAAAACTTTGAAGATACTGTTTTAAAAGTTAAATCTGTTCTAAATATTGCCTATGATTTATCAAGAGAATCAATTTTAGAAGGTGCTTATAAAAAATACCCATTTTTAGAAAAAGCAATAGAAACAATTAGATTTGAAGGAATTGAAAGCTTAAACTTCAACGTAACCAACATAAAGCGAAAATTGGTTAATTCTGATTTAAACACCACTTCAAATGTAAAGGTCTTTCGAAGACTGAAATTAGAGCCAAATATTAGGATTGGTGATTTTATTCCAACTAACAAAATCAAAGAAACTTTTAAAAGAATATATTCCGAATTAGGAATCAAAAAAGCAGCTAAAGGTTCTTGTATAAGTGAATACTTTGAAGTTAATAATACTAGTAAGAGATATAACAACAAAGTCACAAAAGGGTGTATTATTATAAGACCAAAATTTGTATTAGGGTAAATAAAAAAAGTTCCTGAACTGATAAATTTTTTATAATATTATTTGATATTAACTATTTAATTAGTATCTTTGTTGGATAGTAATAAAGTTACTAATTAAATATTTTTTAAGGTATATTTTTTAATTTAACAATGAATGATAGTACAACCAACGATTTTGTAAACTTTGAATTAGATGGACGAGAAAAAGCAATAGATTTTTTAAACAGATTAAAATTCACCAACCTGGCAAGTACAGTAAATCCTTTTGATACATTTGATTTAATAGGCTTTTCAAACAAAAGTGAACCTTGTGTAATTGAGGTTAAAACCAGAAATGTCAATATTGACAGTTATCCAGATGTATTGATAGAAAAGCACAAATTTGAAAGCTTAATACAATACACTGACTTAGGTTTCATTCCTCTTTACTTATGTATTTATAAGGATGGAATAATACTGTTTAACCTAAAAAATGAAAAAGAAAAGAATTTAATTGTTTCACCTGTTGATTGTCCATCAACCACAGTTGAAACAAAATCTATCACAAAAAAGGATTGCTATTTTTTGAAACCATCAATTAAAGGAACTTTTAAAAATGAGACTACTAATATTACTTAACTTTCTATGTATCATAATTGCAGTATTTTTTGCAACCGGATTAGCTTTAAAAATATGCTTAGTGGGTTTATCCGGTGTAATATTTATGATATTAACTTATGAGATTGGGCAATTGATCCAACGTACCAAAACAACAGATACACTTTTAGATAAGATGATTGACAAATTTAAAAAGAAAGATGAATAGTGGTTTTACTTTAAAAGGTTTGAAGGTTATGACTAAACAGCGACTAACAAGCCATAACCGTAAAGCTTACAAGGTTTTCTTTTATAGGTTGTTCTGTTATTCCTATGAATACATTTGTAGCAAACTAAAGCTAGATCACAGCAAAGCCATTGAAATGAATCAGGAAATAGAAAATGAAATGATTGATTATTTTGGTTTAGAAGTTTATTTAGATGGTTACACTAGAATTAATAATTCCTTTAGATTAAAATCTTTCAATCAAACTTTTAAGAATTGTGAATCTTGATGTTTATAACTATGTGAATACAATAAGTAAAAGAATCAAAAACAAACCTGATATTCCAGATGTACAACAGGAAGTATTATTGATTCTTTGCAACAAAGATTTAATCAACAAACCACTAGACAATAAATTAAAAAACTACATTAAAGGAATTGTTTTCAACTATTCAACCACTCTTTATAAAAGTTTCAATTGGAATGTAAATAGTTTGGAAGGATTAACCATAGTTGACTTAAAAAAGGAAGTTACTTCTATATGTGATAGTGATGCCTATAAAGATATGATTTTTAGGATTAGAAGGTATGTATTTGAAAACTATTATTTGGTAAACAAAAAGATTACTAGATGGAAAGTATTTTATTTGTATTTTAAAAGTTATTCTTATAAGGAGATAGCGATTAAGCTTAATATCACTTACCATACAGCTATTGAATACAACTACAAATGTATCAAAGAACTGAAAGAAAAACTGATATTAAATTAAGTTGACAAAGATTTACTTATGAATGATAGATAAGGTTAATGATTTAGATTTGGAAATCCTATTGGTGTAGTGCTGATAGGATTTTTTTTTGATATGATTCTAATTATTGTAAAGTGAAAGCTTTTTGTAATTGAATTTGTACCCTATCCCCTATTTGAAATTTAAGGTGGTTTTAAGCTTAACCGCAATGGATACCACAATTTTTATGTATCCAATTTATAAGTTTCTAGGGATTCAAAATTTACCCAAATATGCCAAATATATTAGTACCAAAAGAACTAAAAGAAAAAAGAGGAACAATAAGAAAATGTAGACAAATTGAAAATGATATGCAACCGGAAAAAGTGACTGATTTTAAAAAGTTACCTGTTCCAGATCATTTAAACAAGTATGGCAAAGAATTCTTTAAAGGCTATATTAAAAAGCTTTCTGATTCTAGCATTTTAACAGTTACAGATTTAGAAACACTTGAATTGCTTTCGGCTGAATATGGAAAATATATCGAAGCCCAATATATGTTGAAAAAAAACGGTGCAGTCAATACAGCAACAAACAAAAATGGTTCAACTTATGAAATGACTAGTCCTTGGGTTACCATTGCCAACATTGCCTTTAAAAACTACAATACTTTAATGGGTAAGTTTGGTTTGAATCCAAGCGAAAGACAAAAGATTGCAAAAGTTATTCCTGAAAGTGGTTTCAAGGAAAAATCCTTAGATGACTTTTTGAATAATAATTAACTTTTTAATGACCATTGATTTTTCCAAAATTGATAGGGAAAAATATTTTTTTGATTCCTATACCTCAGATAGAGCCATTAGATTTATTGAAACATTCTGTACCCACGTAAAGGGCAATGCTATTAAGTTAAGAAAAAAATGGCCTCTTGAGACAAAATAAGCCGATTTTCCTTATGAAAACCGGCCTACTTTAGGTAAATTATGTTGTCTTATACATATAGCTATGAAGGTACAAAATACCAACCAAAACACGACGGATATATCTTGCGAATGTCCGAAAAAAAATCTTTGATAAAATACAATATACTGAAAATCAGGACAGTTACTGTTCTGATCCTGCCCATTTTTCCAGGTCTTCCCCACTCGACTTCCAAACTGTAGTACTTTCGGTGCTCCAACTGTTCAAAGAATCCGCTGATTCTGATACTGAAGACGTCCTTTCC
>NZ_FRCY01000021.1 GCF_900143075.1 Cyclobacterium lianum
CCGGTATAGCTGCTACTGAGCAGATTGAAAAGAAAAGTAGGTCTAGGAAAAAGAAACGGAAATTGACGTACAAATACAACTGGAAAAATGCTTTTCTACAACTCAGAAAAAGGATTGTGGAGTTGTTCAGCCGGGAAAGTGTGGAAAAAATACTGGAAATCCTGGTCAACAAGATAGCCCGAAAGCAGGTAGCGGTAAAGAAGGGAAGGAAATTTTCTAGAAAGGGTCTGGGAAAATCGGCAAGGACCAACCAATACTATAAATAGCAAAAAAGGGAAGGAAAGAGAAGAAAATACAACATATCGCACCAAAAATTGACACCTGCTTCAGGAGTAAGGAAGGCTATGCCTAAAACCTAATAAAAAGTCCAAAACTAGCAGTTGAAAATCAAAATTTTTCAATTTTGAAACCAAAATAAAAAACAAAAAAGCTTAACTTAATAGCATTGCATCGTGAAGGTCTCCGTAAGTAGGGAATAAATTGATGAGGTTTGGGTTTGCATTGGCATACTCTATAACCTCAGCTGATTTTTGTGCAGCCATCTGGTAGTACTCGTTGCCCAAACTCAACGGAAACCCCGCCATGGTCAGGTACACCTTTGCCAATTGACTTTTTACAGCTGCTTGTGATACCCTACCGCTCACATCCATCCAGGGAAGGCCCGCAGCCTCTGCCGCTTTCAAATCGTCCACGATTACCTGATATACTGCTTCCTGAGGCGAGGGCGAAGGTCTGAAGTTTTCAGAAGCTGCCGTTTGAGGGTCGGTGATCAATGGTATATTCCCCCAAAGCCGAACGGCATAAAAATAGGCCCATGCTCTCAGGAATCTGGCCTCACCAAGAATTTTCGTTTTTTGAGCTTCGTCCATCGGCGTAATTGCAGGTACTTTATCCAAGACCATGTTGGCCTGTGCGATTACCTTGTACAAGCCGTTCCACCAATTGATAATATGACCCGTTCTACCATCATAAATCAAACCATACAGGTTGTTCAAATCGGAATTCTGGGCTGTCTCCGTAGTAGAGGTTCCGGTAGGAGCCTCCAGAAGTTGCCAATTAGAAGAAAATATCCCCGCCCCGTCACCAATAAATCTAGTATCCGCATAAACTGCTGCAAGGGCCGCCTCAGCATGGTCAGGAATGGTATAAAAGCTTTCCGGTGTAAGGTTAGAAGGATCTTCTTCACTCAGAAAATCCTGACAGCCCGTCAAAACAGCTATCGCAATAACGCTTATGCTTACAGGGGTCCAAATTATATTGCTAATTATTTTTTTCATTTCTCGATTCATTAAATAACTCAAAATTTACAAAGCGACTTGAATACCAAGTAAATAGGTAGTCGGCTTGGGATAGCTATGCCAGTTCATTCCCTGAGAAAACACGTTGCTGCCATCCCCTCCCCTTATCGGGGTCACTTCAGGATCGCCAATAATTTCATCTCCTGTAACCAGAAAGAAATTTTGAGTGGAAGTATACACCCGGAGCCTGCTCAACCGCAGCCTGTTTGCTACCTCTACAGGAAATGTGTAGCCTAAAAGAAGATTGCGTCCTCTTAAAAACGACGCATCTTTAACCCATCGGGAATCCACATTTGTCACGTAACCAGCCCGTGTATCCCTGATTTCTGCTATCATGGAATTCTGATTGTCCGGAGTCCAGGCATCCAGCACCGTGCGGTAACTATTTGCCAGTGCTTGCCGGTCTTCACTCGGATGTAAGTTCATGTCCAGAAGATCATTTCCATACATGTACTGAAGATCCACTGCCAAATCCCAATTTCTGAAGCGAATATTGTTGGTTAGCGCACCCCAAAATTTGGGATTCCCGTTACCTATAATCATGCGATCAGAATCGTTTATGGCCTTATCTCCATTTACATCGAGATATTTGATATCCCCAGGGAGAATGGTCAATCCATTTCTATAACTGACAAACTCTGCTGCCTCACTTCTTTCGGATTCATTCCAGGTTCCCAGCCGCACCAAACCCCAGAAAGAACCCACCGGCTCGCCAATCCGGATAATATTTGTCTGATTGGTAAAGTTTGGTCCGCCGACACCGAAAATATCCGCGGGTGTGGCTAATGACAATACTTTATTGCGGTTTGCAGAAAAGTTAAAACTACTGTTCCAGGAAAAATCGGCCTTTTCTACAATTACTCCATTTAGTGTAAGTTCAACGCCTTTATTCTCCATGGAGCCGACATTTCTTCTAATAGTTGCGTAACCACTGGTCCTTGGAACGGGAGAATCCAACAACATGTCTGTCGTTTTTCTGTAATAGTAGTCAAACTCCAGAGTAAGCCTGTTTTGAAACAAGCCAAGTTCTAAACCGATATCGCTCTGAGCAGTCTTTTCCCACCTTAGGTCGGGATTGGCGAGTCGGTTAATACCTGTACCTCCAACCTGGGTCTCATTCCAAATGGCGGAATAATTTGAGCTCAAAAGTGACAGGGAGGAGTAGGGTGGAATCTCTGAGTTACCCGTCAGCCCATAGCTGGTCCTCAATTTCAAATTTGAGATAAGGGTATTCCCTTGTAAAAATCCTTCCTCGGATAGTCTCCAGGCCAGGGCAGCAGAGGGGAAAATCGCATATTTGTTATTCTCACCAAATTTGGAGGCTCCATCGGCTCTTCCGGTAGCTGTAAACAAATATTTGTCGTCAAGAATATAGTTTATCCTTGCGAAAAAAGAATTTAAAGCATGCCGAGATGCATTCGATCCGACACGTGGAAGCTGTGATCCGGCTCCAAGGTTGTTATAGGTAAAGAAATCTGTTGCAAAATTCTGAATACTTGCACTCATGCTGGAGTAAGTGTTTTCCTGCCAGGAAATACCCAATAATCCGGTGAATGCATGTCTTTCTGCGAATACTTTATTATAGGTAAGGTAATTTTCCAGGGACCAGAAAGTGTCCCTGTTTAAACTTTTGGATGCCGTTCCGGATTGGGCAATGGCCAGGGTACGCGTGCTGGATTGGTTATTTTCCTGGGTGAAGATATTCACCCCCAAAACGGTCCGCATTTCCAGGCCTTCGGCAAATTTGATATTCGAGTACGCACTCCCCAACGTCGTTTGGGTATTCAGGATATACTTTCTACCGTACAAACGGTGCATGGAACTCATTGTGCCTTCGGCAAAAGGATAATCTCTGTTGTTGGCAAAGGTACCATCCTCGTACCTTACAGGTAAAAATGGAAAATCCTCCACAATTTGCCTTGGTACTGCATCGCTGACATCTACCAGGTTTTCCGATTGGTTATTGTAACTGAGTGTACCGCCAACATTTAACCAGGGTTTCACCTGATCATCGATGGTAAATCGGGTGGAATAACGGGTGAGGTATGACGTTTTTAACAAACCCTCATCATCCCGATATCCCAATGATAAGGAATACCGTGTTCGTTCGTTACCTCCTGTAAATCCTAGTTGATGGTTTTGGGATAATTTATTCTGGGTGGTTTCATTAAGCCAGTTGGTGTCAAACAAGGGATTGCCCTGACTATCAAAAATTCGTGGATCAGTTCGTCTCAGTGCAGGATTCAGATAGGCCCATCTCCCCGCGTTCCAGCCTTCCGGATCATATTTTTCCATATTCCGCCAGGCAAGTTCTTCTACAGCCAAATATTCGGCCGCGTTCAAAACTTCAGGTCTGTTCGGGCCAATTGTATTGACGCTGAAATCCACATTATAGGTCAGCGTTCCTTCACCTGATTTGCCTTTTTTGGTAGTAATCAAGATGACTCCATTTGCACCCCTGGATCCATATATTGCAGTAGAAGATGCATCCTTCAATACTTCCACGGAGACGATGTCGTTTGGGTTGATGTAATCAATCGCATTACTTGCCTGATCCTGGTTACTCATGGGCAATTGGACTCCGTCGACGACATATAAAGGATTATTGGAAGAGTTGATGGAACTAAATCCCCGAATTCGTACGTTGGTTCGGCCACCTGGCCGACCTGAATTAACGTTAACCTGAACACCTGCCACTCTACCAGCCAGGGCCTGGTTAAGTGATGGAGAGGGCCGTTCATTCAGCTCAGCTTCTCCAACTGAACCTACAGATCCGGTCAAATCAGACTTCTTCTGCGTGCCATAACCGATGACGACGACTTCCTCCAGGGCAGAAGAATCCTGATTCATCCGAATGGTAAGATTGGTTTGATTGCCTGCGATTATGGTTTGGGTCTGGTAACCGATAAAAGAGATTACCAGCGTAGACTCTTCGGGCACGGTGATAGAAAATTTGCCGTCAAGATCCGTGACTGTTCCGCGGGTAGTTCCCTGTACAGAAACAGTAGCGCCGGGAAGGGGCTCTCCGTTTTCGTCGAGAACCGTACCGGAAATGGTTACATCCGCTTCTTGCTTGACTGCGCCAAAATCGGATTTGGAATTTGTTCTCGCCTGACCGGGCTGACTGAGCGTTAGGCTAGCCACCAGTAAGATCGACAGTGCAAATTCCGCCTTTTCGCGAAATTTTATTACTGCCTTTAGTAATTTATTATACATTAGGTTTTTGTCTTTTAGATTAATGGGCTGGCGTGAGACAGACTGCTTCTCCTTACATTTACTGTCCCGGGAAAAAATGGAAAACAGCAACTCTTTTTTTGAAACCAGTAGTCACGCCGCAAATGGTAAACATCACCCTTACGGGCAACCAAGGAACGTAATCCCCTTGTACATGGAGCAACCAGCGACACCAAACCATGCGATTTGACCAGGAATCCGGCATACCCGCATGAATGGGACGCTCTGGGAAGATGTAGCAAGAGTCAGGAGCTGTTTTCTAAATTCATAGCAGTGTTGGGTTTACTGTATTGCAAAAATTTACGATCTGATTTCGATCAGACCTGGACTATTCAAAAAGCTGAACATCTTTAAACGATCCCATCCCAATTTGAGCCCCGATTCCATGGGAAAAAAACCGGAGATGAGCAATAACCAGGAAATGCAATCTAAAGATTCAGACCTTACCACTCGTTACTTCTGAACGAATACCGTTTCAAATTCAGTAAAATCAGATCACGCCAGTTACTGAGTTCAACCGAATCCTGCGTGAATTCCAGCAAGGTTCCTAAATCAGAAAATAGGAATGGTTGCAGGATATTTCCAACTAAAAAAGTATTTTAATGAGGTTATAGCTTCGCTCCGATGACCAATTCAGGCAAGTTTGACTAAATCAAGGCAGGTTTGGACACCAAAACGGAAATCACAATGGTTTTGGGCTACGCCGGAAATCCCTAAAAAACAATATCTTTTTCCAGTTCCTGTAACCTGAAATAATCGTATACAACATCAATTCAAATACAAATTTAATAATCCAATTTAAAACAAAATCAAAATATATCCTACCAAAAACATCTTAAAATAATTAATAATTTGACACCATTAAAAAGTCATTTATTTGCCATTCAAATCATGCGTGGATATTTTGTGAAATCGACCGGCACTGCAATTAATATCTACAACATTTCCAATGCATTTCAAATATTTCGCCGGACCTCAAGTGATAACACTAAATTTTTAATCATACCAATCGCACATGCCAATCCAGGGGTGTACTGAAGTACTTTTTCTGAATATCAATATCTTACGTTTTAACTACGGTATCAGATCGGGCTTTTGCCAGCCAGTTGTCGAAAATGCGGCGCCTCCTCAGGTCTTTGTAACCGCCTCTTCCAGATTATACAGCGCCACAATTACCTGCATTAGAGCAGCCGATGCTGCAGTTTTCTGCGTTTCCGGCAAGGGAGAGGCCCCGATATCCACCACTTTCTGCGCAGCCGCGGGCTGGTCTGTAAAACGACCGAGTTCCTCCTCATAATAGGTAAGCATCATTTCCTTTTCCCCCGGTTTAGGCAATCGGGCCAATATTCTGAGAAAGGCCTCCTCTATAGCCAATTCCGGATTTTCATGTGCTTTGTTCAAACTTTCTGCCAGCACCCTGGATGCCTCCAGCACCAGCGGGTCGTTTAGCATGACCAGGGCCTGAAGAGGCGTGTTGGTTCGGTTTCTGCCCACCTGGCATATGTCACGGTTACTTCCGTCAAAAATCAGCAATGAGGGTGGCGGCAAAGTTAGTTTGATAAAGGTATAGATCCCCCGCCGGTACAGTTTGTCGCCTTTGTCCTGCCGGTAAACGTTCAATTCTCCCCGTCCTGAGCTGGATGCCTCCCACAAACCGGCGGGCTGGTAGGGCTTCACGCTCGGGCCTCCGATATCGGGAACCAAAAGACCACTGCTGGAAAGTACAAAATCCCGGATAAGCTCGGCATGGAGGCGCAGTCGGGGAAATCGCGCCAGGTATACATTTTCCGCATCCTTTTCCTGATGGTCGGGTTTCAGCTCAGCGGACTGCCGGTAGGTAGCCGAGCTGACGATTAACCGTATCAGGCGTTTGATGTCCCAGCCATTTTCCCGGAAATCCACAGCCAGCCAGTCCAGTAGCTCAGGATGCGTGGGTAATTTTCCCTGCATGCCAAAGTCACCCGCCGAGGGCACCAATCCCTTGCCAAATATCTCCTGCCAAATCAGATTGACAAATACCCTGGCGGTAAGCGGGTGGTCATCCTGAAGGGCCCATTGCACCAGACCCAATCTATTTGCCGGCAGCTGGGGGTCAAAGGACCTGATCGCTGCAGGGGTCCCTGCCTTCAAGCGCTCACCGGTAGGTGCATCATAGAGGCCCCGGTCCAATACATAGGTAGGCCGGACTGAATCCTGCAGATCCTGCATGATGGATACAGCCACCCTGCTCGTATCGGGATGATTGACAAAATCCAGAATGCCTCTGGTGTCTGCTTCCTCTACCCAGATCAACGGGGTCTTTGCCCTTACTGCTGATCCTGCTCCTCCCTCAAATCCCTTTTCGGGAGTATTGTTGAAAAATGCATAGAGGTTGAAATAATCCTTTTGAGAAATGGGATCGTACTTGTGATCATGGCATTGGGCACATTCCATTGTGATCCCTAACGTGACCTTACTGAAGGTGTTGGTTTTGTCCAGCACATATTCCACCCGGTATTCTTCATCAATGACGCCTTCTTCTTCGGTGATCTTGTGGTTTCTATTAAAAGCCGTGGCGAGTAGTTGTTCCTTATTTGGGTTGGGCAGCAGGTCGCCAGCGAATTGCCAGGTAAGAAACTGGTCATAAGGCATGTTCTTGTTAAAAGCGTGTATTACCCAGTCCCGATAGGGCCACTGAGTCCGGATGTTGTCATTCTGGTAGCCAAAGGAATCCGCATATCTGGCGATATCCAGCCAAAGCAGGGCCATACGCTCCCCGAACGCAGGCTTTTCCAGATAATGGTCTATCATCTCCTCCCAGGTCCTGCCGTTGTTTAAAAAGTCTTTTACCTCAGCGATTTCAGGAGGTAGCCCTGTAAGGTCCAGACTCAGCCGTTTCAACAAGTAGGATTTTTCTGCTTCCTGATTGGGGCTTAGTCCGTTTTCCTTCATTTTTGCCAATACAAATGCGTCAATAGGGTTTTCTGACCATCCCCTGCGGTCAACAGCAGGCAATTTGCTTTTCTCAGGAGGAATAAACGCCCAGTGTTTCTCATACACTGCCCCCTGATCGATCCATTTTTTGATCAGTTTTTTTTCGTGTTCAGAAATCTTAAGGTTGGATTCCGCCGGGGGCATCATTTGCGCCGGATCAGTGGAAAAGATCCGCTGTATCAATTGGGATTCCGCTGGTTTCCCGGGGACTACAGCGTGTGTACCGGGGTTTTCCTGCAGTGCGGCATAGGCACCCTCTTCTGTATCCAGCCGCAACCCGGCCTCTCTTTTATTCGCATCCGGGCCATGGCAGGCAAAACAATTGTCCGATAGAATGGGGCGAATATGAAAATTATAACTTACCTGATCCGGGATTTCAGGACTTTTTAGGTCGCCACTACCGCTACAGGCGTACAATAAAAAAACGGCCATCAAAGGAACTATCAGGCCTGCCAGCAGGACCTGGTATCGTTTTACACGCATGCGATTATTTGGTTATTTACCCGCATAAGGTACCAATTATCTCTTACATTACCAATAGAGCAATGAATTCTAAAGGGGACCCGGAATAAATCCGGGATAATTGGATAAATGGCCTGATTAGGGGAAACCTACTTTCGGGCTTTTCTTAACCTACTCTCCCAGGGCGGAAAACCTCCACCGGGGATTTGCTGCCGGCACATGGGCTTCAGCCACGATTTGCGCTACTTTTCTGATTATTTCGGGATGTTCGGCAGCCAGATCATTGGTTTCCATTGGGTCGTTTTCCAAATCAAAAAGCTGCCATTCAGACGGCTGCTCCTGCATGTTTAACCGCAGCGCCTTCCAATTGCCCATTCTCACGGCCATTTGCCCACCATAGGAAGGAAACTCCCAGTATAAGAATTCATGTTTGTCTTGTTTTTCACCCTTTAACGCGGGAAGGAAACTAATGCCATCAGAATCAAATGGGGCCTCCACTCCAGCTATTTCCGCCAAAGTGGGCATGACATCGTAAAATGCGGATACATGATCAGTAGTGGTGCCTTTATCTATCACCACAGGCCAGGAAGCAATCATGGGCACACGTATGCCGCCCTCGTAAAGATACCCTTTTCCAAAACCCCTTTCTTCCCTGAAAGGCCCGGCACTATTGAACCAGGGAGAATCGGTACCACCGTTAAAGGTGGGGCCATTATCAGAAGTAAAAATAATCAGAGTATTGTCATATACCCCCTGCTCTTTGAGTTGCTGTACCAGTTGTCCTACCTGCTCGTCAAGGTAGCTGACCATCGCTGCGTAGGTAGCTCTTGGATGGCGGGCGGGAAAGTAGGAACGCTCGCCCAGGTAAGGTTCCTCATCTCCGAATTTATCGACATAGTAATCTACCCATTTGGTCGGCACCTGAAGGGGGACGTGTGGAATAGGTGTGGCCCAGTACAGGAAAAAAGGATTGTTTTTCTGATCCGATACAAATGCCGTTATCCGTTCAAACATTTCCCCGGGTGCATAGTCGGTAAGAAAATAATCCGAATAACTTGCTCGTGCATAGGGATCTGCTCCTTCCGGAAGGCGGGTATTGGGAGGGACGGTATCATTATTCAGATACACTCTTCGGTCATTTTCCCAAAGGTGAACCGGATATAAAGTATGGGCCTGACGCTGGCAATTGTAACCGAAAAAATAATCAAATCCCTGTTTGTTGGGCACGCCCTCCGTATGGGGTGCTCCCAAACCCCATTTTCCAACGATAGCCGTAGCATATCCTGCGCCCTGCAGAAGAGAACCCAGTGTAGTGGTTCCCTCCCTGATCGGACGCTGCCCTTCCAGTGTGGAGTCAGCAAGCATGGCCATGAAATCCCAGACATCTCCTCGATCCCCCCATTCGTCATTTCCGCGTACCTGAGCCCTTCCACTGTGCTGTCCCGTCAGCAATACCGCTCTGGATGGTGCGCAAACCGGTGATCCGGCATAATGCTGTGTAAATAGCATCCCGCTTGCGGCAAGCGCATCGATGTGAGGAGTTTCAATCTTTTCCTGTCCGTAACAGCCCAAATCCCCATATCCCAAATCATCCGCCAGAATGTAGATGATGTTGGGTGGGGCCTGCTCTGCCGGCTTTTCTGCAGAGCAGGCGATAGCAAAAAAAGCGAGAAATAAGATTAATCTGAAGGTCATGAAACAACAGTAATTTAGTTTAAGATTTAAGCCCGGCGTGCTACAAATAAGGAAGCTTTTTCCTCATGATCCAAGGCCAAACCGCTAAAAATCTGCGGCACTTCCTCATCTGCCTCCCATACTTTTACCTGGTATTTGCGGTCTTTAAAGATCCTGGGGCGGAAGTTTTTCTCCCTCACCCTAAGTCCATAAACCAGCTCACCGGTCTCTTCATCTATAACCTGGACGACCGGTTTGTTCCATTCCCTCAAATCCAATTCCGGCAGGTAGCCGATACTTGCTTTGGCGTAATTGTCCTGCTGGCTGATGGTCATTGGCCAACCCTCGAACTGGCCATCGGGATTTCTTTCCGGGTCCATGTAGCGTGGCCAGCACTCCATGCTCATGGTTTTCTGAACTTTATCAAAGATAACGATCCCATAGCCTGTAGAACGGTCATGGATCAAGGCCGGCTCCTGACCTGTTTTCTTTGGATTGGCTACTGCATGCACGGTCATTTTATTGCCAAAGCCATCATGAAATTTCCCTGTATAAGCAGGTTTTCCCGGTAGTTCTCCCTGTTTTTGCTCCAATGGTGGCCACCAGCGGCGCGGGAAGAGGTTATTCAATGCCGGACCCGCAAATGCGTATCCTGCGTCTTCAAACTCATCTACCCCATAATGCACTACTGACGCCAGGTGTTGGTCACCCGCCACGTGCAGGGCAAAGCCTTTGCGGATGATTTTCAAGGCTTCGTCTCTTCCCTTCTGGGGCCAGCCATTTGAATCCATGTCAGATGTAGGGGCATCTCCCGGTACATATTCACCCGGGTTGGGTATGGGTAGCCGGGGTACGATACTGTCAATGATACTTCCTTCGGGCAAGGTTGCCACCGTGCAAAAATTGGTTTGCGAAAGGACCGCCTTCATTTCAGCTCCCTTGCTCCAATCGGTAGACCAGTGTTGCAGAAATTCCAGTTGACGCTCTCCCAACAATTGGGCATCGATGTCATAATGCTCCTTAATATCGAATTCAGGATTTTGAATAAAACCGTTCGTTACCATGGCCTCCTCAGGCAAAACATTTTTTGGAGCAGATTTAAATTTACGGTCCTCCAGTATGGCAAAACTCACCCCTCCATACACCCAATCTGTATAGTAAGTGCCTATTCCCTGCTTGACCGGCCTGGGGTCAAATGGGTCAGGCAGGTGGCCAGTCTGGGTCAACTGTACCATATTTACCCACTCGGGTGGCATTTTGTATCCACCCTGATCCTGGGCAACATAGCCCCAACCCTCATTCGTAGGCGCATTTTTACCACCTTCGCCCCAGACATTTCCATGGTAGACATCGTGGTCATCCGGAATAAAGGCGCTGGGAATGTGGCGGAATATCTCCCTGTAGGACCAGCCAAACATGTACCACTTTCTGAGGTAATCCAGGCTTGACTTTTCTAGGGGAGCCGTCTGAATGCCAAATCCTCCCGTACTTTCATAAAACTGATCGCCCAGGAAGACTGCCATATCTGGCTGGTGCTTTAGCGAATGGTTACTGACTTCCTGATCTGGAAAACCATAGTCTGCATTACAGCTAAAAACAGCCATCTTGACCTGTTCCTGCTCGCCTGGCTCCCTAGCGATGGTACCTGTATAGTAATAAGTAGCAATACCTGACTTTAGGGGCAGGTCCAGTTTAATCCTGTAAGGAGTGGCCTGATTGGCTGTCCAGTTTTCCTGCCGGAAGTGTGCCACCCTTCCCAGGGCATCGGGACGGGATTGCTGCAATGTTTCCCAATTTCCGTTTTTCCGGATCTGGAGGCTGAGCTCAAGCCCACTAATGCTGTCTACGGGAGCCAACTGCGCTGCCAGCTTGAGTATACCGCCATGCAGGGTGTACTGAGCAAAGCAGACCGGGCCAAAAGTCTGCGCTTCATCACCGATTATTTTACTGCCAGAGATTTGCCAATCGGAAAATGAGACTGATGGGCTGTCGGAGTCCGCCTCGGGAAAATGGGCCACCAGGGCCAGATTGCCCTCCCATGTGGCTCCTGGCTGGGCATAGGTCAGCATGGCCAGTAGTTTGCCAGTCTGCTGATCTTGGGCCTTCAACTGAAGTTCATGTCCTCTTCCTCCCATTTTTAAGACGATCTCATCGTCCAGCGATAGCTGTTGGCTTCCCGTTTTATCTCCAATAAAAAGGTAGCCGGCACCCGTGATGCCCGCATCGAGTCCCTGACCAAACACCGCTGCAGAGCGGTAGTCGTCAAATTTCCCTTTGGCAGCAAGGCGAAACCCAGCGTAAGCATCTGCCTGCCCTTTTACCGCGGAATTGTGCCATTTCATTTTTACCTGAATATCAAAATCTCCAGTCTCAGGGGCCATCTGGTGGGTAAGGCAATGGAGCGAACGATTCTTGTCCGAAATGACACAAATGGCCCGCCCATCCTGAATTTCCCAGTCCTGAAGCCGGTTTCCCCAATATTCGGGGCCTACCCAGGGCATGTCGGGCCATTCATCCCATTGGCTGGCAAATGCGGCAGAACCCACCTTCCGATTGCGCTTTGGTGCCGGAACAAAGCCAGCCGTGCCTCCCAAAAGTAAATGAGGGGTCACAGATCCCAGGGCAATGGCTTTTACTGCATGTCTTCTTTTCATATCTCTATCATTATTTTTCTATGGTGATTTACCTGCTCAGACAGCAATCCGCTGCGGACTTAATTGGCCAGCTTAGGATTGATATTGGTTTCTGATTCCGGAATCGGCCAATGGTAGTCTGAGGCTCTGAAATTTTTCGTCGTGACATACCACCTGGATTGTGGGTCCAGCTTGATCGAGGTAGTGGGGTACCTTTCGGAATCGGGGAATGGCGCGCCCCAAAAATCACCGGTCAATACCTCCTCACCTATTTCCCAACGGAATATGTCCCACAATCGGGTACCTTCAAATGCCAGTTCAATTCGCCGCTCCCTTCTTAGAATTTCCCGAAGCGCATCCGGGTTAGTTTCCGTAACAGGGGGTAAACCAACCGATTCCCTACCCCTCACCAGGTTGATCGTTTGATCCAGCAAATCCTGCGTGATGGGATTACCCGCTTCCAGTTCGGCCTCCAGGTAACTGAGTAAAACTTCTGCGTATCGAATAATTGGTATATTTCCACCGTAGTCATTCCTCAAGTTACCATTAAATGACTCGTCGAAATATTTCCTGATTCCAAAGCCGGTACGGGTAGCCTGTTTGGAGTACGTCAGCTGGTCAACGGATTGTGTCGAATCCGGGTGACATACATATCGTCTCCCCTGGAAAGTAGACTCGTTCCAGATGAATGTATCTCTGAAACGCTGGTCTCTGTTGGCTCCCATATCTTCCTGGATAAATTTTGGATCCTCATAGGAGAAGGGTGTCCCATCGTCAAACCCATACTCCTCTGCCAGGCTGCCCAGAGGGTTGATGATGTGCCAGCCACTGGAAGCAGCGGGGAAAGCATGCTGCGGCATGGCATTGGGTGCCAGCCCGGAAACAAATTGAACACTGAAAATATTCTCCCTGCTGTCTTCATTTTCGGTAGTGAACAGGGGACCGTACTCCGGATCAATGATATTGTCTCCGTAGTCAATGATCTGTTTGTATACGGCAGATGCTTCGTCGAATCTCTTTTCGGAAAGGTATAACCTGCCCAAAAAAGCAAGAGCGGCCTGTTTGCTTGCCCTGCCTGTTTCCGAAGCCGGAATATCAGCAAATCTGGGCAAACCCGCTACAGCTTCCTCCAATTCCTGTATGGTGAAATCCACGATCGTCGCTTTACTGGATTTTTCAACATTATTGGCCTCATCAGGGGTAAGGGTATTGGTGACCAGAGGTACATCGCCCCAAAACTGAGACAGGTAAAAATATTGGGTTGCTCTTAAGAATCTGGCCTCACTTTTCATACGTTCACGTCTTTCCCCGGGCATATTGACATTGTCTATATTCTCCAGAAAATCGTTGGTAATCGCAATTCTTCTGTAGGAACCCTGCCAGTATCCATTCACTACATTGTTATTGGGAAGTAAGGTACCGTCTGTAAGTCGGTTATAGGTGGAATTATCGCCTCTCCTGTCATAGGCATTGTCGGTGGCAAATTCCAAAAAAACTATTCCACAATAGGTCCACCAATCAGAGGGAACCACCTGGGTTCCATAATTGATATTGCCCCTATACATGCCCGTCAATGCGATAAGGGCATTTGATTCCGAGGTCCAGAAGGTTCCGCTCGCAAAGGCATCGGTGGGAAATTGCTCCAGTTTATCATCACAGGAAATGCCCGAAACCAACAAGAGCACAACTAACAATGGCTTATATATCGTTTTCATAGGTTCTGTTCTTAATATTTTTATTCATTTACTTAAAATCTGGCATTTACACCCAGGGTATAGGTAGCCAGGATTGGATAATAGGCGCCGCCGGTATTGATCTCGGGATCCCAGCCTTCTACGTAGGAAGTGAAAGAGAGCACATTCTCCCCGCTCAGATAAATTCTCAGGTTCTGAAGCCGGATCCGCTCAAGAACTGCTGGTGGCAGTGTATACCCCAACTGAAGGTTTTTTACCCTGAGGTAGGACGCATTGGTCACCCAGAAGTCGGAAAGCACTGTATTCGGAGTCCCGCTGTTGGTAATGACTTCGAGCCGGGGATAGGCAGGATATCGTTCCGGACTTTGGGGATCAAACCGGCCGTTCATTTGCCATTCCTGAATATTGCCTAAATTAAAAAAGGCCCATCCGGCATAGTTATTCAAAAATCCGCTTACGCCGGCAACACCCTGCAGAAACACGGAAACATCAAATCCTTTGTATCTGGATCCAAAATTTAGTCCGTAAGTATATTTGGGAATTCTGCTGCCCAGAAAAGTTCTGTCGTAGGTAGGGTCGACCCTGCCATCCGGAACCCCATCCGGGCCGCTGATATCCTTATATCGGATATCCCCAGGCTGGGGATTGGGGGTTATTGCTGCTTGATTTGGCCAGGAGCCGATTTCTTCCTCGTTGATAAATACGCCATCTGATTCATAGCCATAGTACATTTCCATGGGAAAGCCTAAAAACAGGGAGGATCCGTTACCGACCATTCCATTGGGTTGCTCTACATTGCCCAGTCCCAGGGTGACGACCTCATTATTGATGATGGAAAAATTTCCTGAGATATTGTATTGAAATTGATCAATTTGATCCCTGTATCCAAAGTCAAACTCCCAGCCCCTGTTTCTCGCGGCACCTGTGTTGACTTCTCCAATACCTACTCCCAGGATCGAAGAAACGCTTGCGGTAGGTTGAAACAAAATGTCGGTGGTATTGCGGTTAAAATAGGTAAAGTTAAAGGACAATTTACCCTCGAGAAAACTCGTTTCAGCTCCAAAATCGAGCGTTTCAGTAGATTCCCAGCGAATGTTGGCATCCCGGTAGTCTGAGTAGGCTGCGCCGGTGGAAATACTGCCCCCGAAAGGATAATTTCTGCCGGAATTAAGCACCGTTTGGTAGGGGTAATTGCCAATATTCTGGTTTCCCAAAACTCCCCAGGATGCTTTCAATTTGAGGTCTGAAAGCCAGGTCCAGTCTTCCAGCAATACCTCGTCTGAAAGTCTCCATCCCAATGCCATGGATGGAAATAAAGCGTATTTGTTGTTTTCAGGAAATCTGGAGGAGCCGTCGTATCTTAATGTAGTCTCAAACAGATATTTTTCATCATGGTTGAACTTCACTCTGGTAATGAGCGATTGGATGGCCCATTGTTCGTCAAAACCACCTACTCTCTGGTTATCTGCCCCTCCCATATCTATCACGGTATAATCATTGCTGGGGAAGTCCTGCCGGTAGCCATTGAAATAGGTATTGATCTGATTTTCGAAGGTATAACCCAATAAAAAATCCAGGTTGTTCTTATTAAAACTTTTCGAGTACTCTCCGATAAGCTGGGCGGTTTTGAAAATCTCTTTGTTACTGAATTGGTTCAGGTAAGATTGAGCATGAAAAACGTCATCGTTGAGTCTCTGGGATGCGAGGTAGGAGCGTTGTTCCAGCAAAAATGAGTTGTAGCCACCGATCGCTGAGAAAACAAGCCCCTCTACCGGCGTCCAGTCTAGTTTCATATTGATCCCGGTTCTGGTCCTGGGATTGGTCAGGTACGAATCGGACTGCAACCAGGATACCGGTGTACCGCCACTTTCCGGCCCGATGCCAAAATCACCATTTGAAGCCTGTCCCAGGTAAACCGCCGGGTAGCGGATAGCATTCTGAATGAGCTGATCACTGAGTTCGCCGCCCTTATTGGCCGTGGCCTGTGGTTCATTGCGCTCTTCTATGGAGCCAAACAGGCGTGTGGTCAATTTAAAATGTTCACCCAACTTATTTTCAAGATTTAGTCTCAGATTATACCGGTCATACTTGTTCTTTGGCACGATACCTTCCTGACTCAATATTCCGGCAGAAAGAAAGTACTTGTTATTTTCATCACCTCCATTCAGGGTAAGGGTATGGCCGGTCTGTACCCCATCACCTGCAAACACATGGTCCAAAAACCGGGTATTGGGATAATTGTCCGGATCGGATTGCGAACGGTAGTTGGCGATGTCCTCTTCGGTATAACTGTTGCTTCCTGAAGCGATATTGTACATGGCAGCATAATCCCACGAATCCACAAATTGTGGCAATTGGGTAGGCCGGTTAACGCCGACATAGCCATTGTAGCTCACTGTCATTTTCTTGGCCGAACCATTTTTGGTGGTTACCAGAATAACTCCGTTTGCAGCCCTGGCTCCATAGATGGCCGCCGAAGATGCATCTTTCAGCACCGAAATGGACTGCACATCATCCGGGTTTATATCGTTCATGTTGCCAGGTATACCATCTATCAGGATCAACGCACTGGGAGTGGCACCAAAGGAGCCTACCCCCCTTACCCTGATATTGCCGCCGCTTTGCCCAGGCCTGCCGGATCGCTGAATCACGGTCACCCCAGGCATTTGCCCTGTAATGGCCTGAGACAATTGTTGTACAGGACGATTTTCGATATTCTCAGAGGTGATCTGTGATACCGAACCGATGACATTCACTTTTTTCTGAGTACCGTAGCCCACCACCACTACTTCTTCCAAAGAAGACTGGTCTTCCCTCAACGTAACGGTAAGGTTCGTTTGGTTAGCTACAGTAATTCGCTGGGGCTCATATCCAATAAAGGAAAAAAGCAATACAGCACCTTCTGCAGCCTCTATTGTAAAATTGCCGTCTATATCGGTAGCGGTACCGGTAGAGGTCCCCTCTACCAGCACGGTGGCTCCGGGTATGGGGCTTCCATCCTGATCTACCACCTTACCGCTAATCTCTACAAAATCGAAAGCAATAGTGATTTCATCCTGGGGTTCGGAATCATTGCTGCCGCCCACATAAATCGCATTATTGACCTGTCTGAATTTTAATCGGGAAGATTGGGCTACCTGTATAAGGATATCATTGACCGACTGGCGGCCGGTTTTCAGTACTAGCGGATCCCTGCCGGAAAGCAAATCATCCGGAAAAACAAACACATATTGTGTTTTGGATTCCAGTGCTTCAAAAACTTCCTTCAGGCTCCATTCCTTGTTGGCCAGCCGTAGAAATGTTTCGTCGATGGGTTTGATCTGGGCTTTGGAATCATTTGCCAGCAGGGTAGTCATAAAGATACACTGCAATATACAGCCGTATAACAGGTTTTTCGATACCATCTTGATTAGGTATAGTATTTTTCTTTTCATAATTTTAGGTGTTTTATTGAATTGATTCTTTAAAGCAAGCAGGGTAAAATGTTTCATTTGGCGATGGGAATTTTATCCTGCTTTTTGTTTTTTGGCATAGGCTATCAAAATTTTATTTGTACTCTTTTTTCGTCAATCTGATATTCGAAGCCGAGTGAGAAACTCAGTCCGGTTAAAATATCGTCCAGGCTTTCGTTGTTAAATAATCCGGTTACTTTTCGATCTTCAAAGGCTTTTACCTGGAATTCCACACCGTACCAGCTTTCGAGTGTGTGTATAATTTCGCTGAAAGGCTTACTCTGAAAGCGAATCTTTCCCTCCTTCCATAAAGTAGTCTGCTCCGGATCAAATTTTTCTTTGATCAACTCATATTGCCTATCCTTCTTTTCAGATGCCATTTCGCCAGGTAGTAGTGAAAGGAGCTGGGCATCTCTGGCAACTTCCACCTTACCCGCTGTAAGCGCAACCCTTACGGCTTCCTTTCTGGCATAAACATTAAAAGCGGTACCCAGCGCAGTAGTGATTACGTCGCCGGATCTGACAATGAAGGGCTTTTTCTGGTTCGACTCAACACTAAAAAAGGCTTCTCCTTCCAAAGTTATTTCCCTGTTGCTGGTACCGTAATCAGAATAAAAGGTAATTGAAGAGAGTGAATTGAGGATCAGCTCGGATTTATCAGGAAGGAGCAGTCTCATTTTCTCTCCTGCACCAGTGCTCTTCCGGATAGGGTATGGAGCAACTTCCGTTACGGGCTCCGGTTCAATCTCTCTAAAGCCCAGCTCCAGCAGAAAATACCCTGAAAACAGCAACAATAAAAAGCTGGCTGCCATTCTGCCAAACTTTCCGATAAAATAAAATGTATGATTTACTCCGGAAGGTTTCAAGGTAGCCTTGTGGATTTGATCAAGGATTTTTTCCCGTCTGGAACTACTTACCTCTGCCGCCCTCTGGAAATCCCAATCCTCCCGAAGCTTCCTGAGAAACTGTTCTTCAGATCCTTTTTTGTCCAGCCAGTCCCTGATTTCCCTGTTTTCAAGCGGTGTGGTCTGGTTATTTAAAAATCGCTTAAGCTTTTCCTGATCCAAAATATTTTTTCATTTTAAGCAATACACCTGGTACCTACTTTTTACTTAAAAAAATGAATAAAAATTTTAAAATATTTTATTTCAGGAAAACAGACAATGAAATTATATAGCTTATGGGCAGTATCACAGGATTTTTTTTTGGAATTTACCCTATTGGGTACCACCGGTAACACCAGCAAAAACGACCCTTATAGGTTAAGTGTCATATGGAAACAGAAAGGGCAATCCACAGCTCCGGTTTTTAGCTGGTAACAGTTAGACTACTCGGGCTTTTGCCAGGGAGTCCTCCCTCCTTCCTGTATATGAAACCTCAACAGTGCGTTCAATTGCTTATAAATTTCGGAGTTTTCTTCTATCACATTCATTTCCTCTCCCGGATCCTCCCTGAGATTATAGAGCTCCATCGGTTCATAAGGACTATTTTGCAGCAGCTTCCAATCACCCAATCGAAGGGCATGGTAACTCTTACCTCCATACCGGATACCTCCTTCCCGGCGCACGAAATACAGTGGTCTTTTTTCCTCTTTTACAGGCTCACCAAAGAGAGTAGGCAGGAAACTCCTCCCGTTAACTTTGGGATCCAAAGGGACACCGGCAATTTCCGCGAGGGTCGGAAAGATATCCATGGTAAGGTTTACCTGTCTCGAAACAGATCCTGGCTGAATCACCCCGGGCCAGGAAATCACAGTGGGCACTCTTAGCCCTCCTTCATACATGCTTTGTTTCCCATCTCTGATAGGACCATTATTGGCAAGCGAAGGTAGGTGCCCTCCATTGTCGCTGGTAAAAATAATGAGGGTATTTTCGTACTGTCCGGTTTCTTTCAGCGCCTCAACTACTTTACCTATGCCATGATCCATGTGTTCGATAAAAGCTACCAATTCAGCCCTTTTGCCGCTGATGCCAGGTTCTCTTTCTTTCACCTTCTCCAGCCAGTCTTTTGGGGGCTGAACTGGAAAATGCGGCGCATTATAAGCAAGATAAAGAAAAAATGGTGCTTCGCTTCCTGCTCTGGACTCGATATAGTCGACAGACCATTGTGTAAAAATATCTGTGGCATGCCCCTCAGGATCTATAGTATCAGCATTGAGACGCATGTAATTTCTACCATGCCTGCGATGGGTCCAGTAGTTATCCATCATATCCTCCAGCCAGCCGTGGAAATGGTCAAATCCATGTTCGTTGGGTAAATTTGGGCTCTCAAAACCTAAATTCCATTTTCCAATATGTGCGGTATGGTAATTGGCTCTTTTGAGCATGGCTGGCATCAACTGGGTGCCGGGATTCAAAAATCCCCAATTGTTATCTGGGATGGATCGAATCAAACCCGGTACCCCCACCTGGTCGGGGTATCTGCCCGACATAAGAGCAGCCCTGGTTGGTGCACACACGGGAGAGTTGGTGTAGAAATAGTCCATGCGCATGCCTTCGTTGCGGATGGCATCTATATGGGGAGTGCGGATGTCCTTTGTTCCATAATAAGATACGTCGTGATACCCCTGGTCATCTGTGAATATCAGCAATATGTTAGGTTTGTCCTTTTTAATGGCTGATTGAGCATAAAGACCCATAATATTCACTAAAAAACAACTAAAGAAAAAAAGGCTGCGGTGCATCATCTCTTAGTATTTAACGTAACAAATTTATTTTTCCGGCCAGGAAAATTCCCGCCAATCTATGGTTTACGTAACAACTCAGGTCGCGATACCCCAGATCATCTGCCAGAAGAATTACAATATTCGGTCTTGATGAATTTTGACTAAATAAGCAGTTATTTCCTAAAAAAAGTACAAGTAGAGAGAGTAAAATTACTTTCCGGTTCATCGCGAACTATATTTGTTTATTAGGTATGTAATCTGAATTAACCCAGAATCAAAACCAAAATCAAGGATCCCAAAAGAGAAGTCCTTTGCACCAGCTCACCTTTCAAAAATTTTGTAGCCAGATAAATATGGTGTTCTACGGTCCTTTTAGATAGGCTTAGCTGAGCTGCTATTTCGTCGTTACTTAGCCCGTCAATTTTGCTTAGAATAAATACTTTCTGCTGGGTTTTAGGAAGGTTGCTGATAAGTGCAGTGGCAGTGTTTTCCAATTCCTGGTAAGTAAGGCTCTCAATGATATCTTCTGAACTTACGAAATGCTTTTCAGGTGTTTCTTCGATTGTGCAAATATTTTTCTGGTTCCTCAGTTTATTAAGCAGCTGGTTTTTTACGGATTGAAACAAATAGGCCTTGAAATTTCGGTTCTCATCCAGCATTTTGCGACTTTCCCATATTTTAATAAAAATAACCTGCACCACTTCCTCAGCTTCCAATTCATTGCTCAGGTAGTTACAGGCAAAGCCCAGCAGCCTGGGAAGGTAGCGGTAATACAATTCATCAAAAGCTCTCATATCCCCTTGCCTGAGGGAACGGACCAACTCTTGCTCACTTTTGTTAATCAGCGATCTCAAAATCCGGGTTTAAGTTAATTGACGGCAAATTCTTCAGGTGATCTACCTCAAAAAGAAGTTAATTCATCCTTTGTATTGTAAGGCATTCGGTTACAATAATCCAATTTATAAAAAATAAATGAATAAAGTATAAACGCTACTAAATTCTGCCAGCACTAATATCCTAGCTCGGAAGCATAGTAGTTAGCGGGATTGATGGCGAAGAAAAGCGAACTACACACCATCCATACATGTGCATGCAGAGGCTCACTTACCAGCTTGAAATCTGTTCATTATTGCTAAGCAAAGATACATCCTCTTTATTGAACCTTTGACTATCAGCATTCAATGCGCAAGAGGGCGATCTCATTCGCTTAAGCAGCCGGCAGGTTAAATGGAAAATGCTCAGAAGTTCAAAGAAAAAATTTTGATCAATACTTCTTCACAAGAAAAAATTAAGGTTCATCTCAACACAAAATAACGGTATCCGCGCTCGGGGATGGTGACTTCCATTGTCAGCTTGTAATCACGGGCTACGCTCAGGGTCTGTTTTTCTCCCAACTGGTCCTCCACCTCCACCCGTTCGTGTAGCCCGGTATAGTAAACAGGAATTCGCAGGGTACGGGTGATTGCTTCGTTAAGTGGATTGTACAGCATGAGCAAACCTTTTTCTTCTCCCAATGGGTTTACGTGCAATAAACCATCCCAATCTCTGCCATCCGGTCGCCTAAGGTGGATGATATCTGCATCTAATACCTCACGGTGTTGTTTGTAAAAACCAACCCATTTTTCGACCAGCCTCCTGGTATCGGGTGCATCGTACAATTGCGGCCCTCTGTAGCAGGCCTGTACACCGGCACCGAAGAGATTAGCGAGCCGCTGTTCGTAATGGGGCAGGTGCTCCCTCAGTGGTTCAATTGTTGCGGCCTCCCCTCCCCCGTGGTATTGTACCAAAGGCACAAACATCCAGCCCATAGAGGGGGTCTTTGTCCAGGTGCCGTCGTATATATTTTGGCGTTCGATGATTTCCTGTTGGGCGCGGGGCAGGGACCAGTTGGTTTCCCGGTAGCCCATACCGGTTTTGTTGCTTCCTGCAAGAAAATAGTAATCCGGCACGTTCAGGTATATCCCCTTCGCGCGGGCCCATTGGTAAAATTCTGAAATCTTTTTGTATTGGTTCCACTGCGAATCTGCCAGTCCCTTGTGCCCGGGATGATCGGTAGCAGCACATATATCTCCGGGATAGGAACCGTCGTGCTCGAGGATATCCAGGCCTGTGGCGGTATACAGGTTGTACAGACTTTCAAAATACCGATGCCCCCACTCACTCTCCAGGCAGGGTGAGTTGCCAAACCGGGGAGTCATCTCCTCAGGCATCTGCACATCATTACCCCCTCCTACCTTGCGGCTGGCAAGCAAAGAATAACCACCCAATGCGACTTCCTTTGAATGTGCGTAATCTGCAAGTTCCTTCATCCGGCTCAGGTTTTCCTGACTGCCATCTTCGGCGTTGAATCCGCTTCCAAAGGTCATGATCACCATTTCGAATCCTACTTCCGCACTCTGATCAATGGCCTTCTTTACAGACTCAGAATCGGCCGAGCGAACGTGCATCAGGATGGGATTTTCGGTCACCCAGGGTGCAAGGGCACGCATCATGCGCCGATGCTCCAAACCTTTCCGCTCACGGTCCCAGCTATCGTGCAGTAGTTCCCATACCCGGTAAGTCGAAAAGGAAGTACCTGGTTGTAACTCCTGCTCGGGCCCATACTTCGGTGAAATTTCCAGCAACACAGGCATGCTGCGCTCGTAATTCACCTGGGTGGTATACAGCGGGTCCGCTTTCCAATCAATGCTGGAACGCAGCAGGTTTTCGGAAGTCATGCCCCCAAAATTATAATCTGTCTCGATTGTAATATTGGGCAGCATCCACTGCTCCCGGCTGTCGACCGTGCTTTCCGGTTCGGTGACCGCCAGAATCTCGCTGGTGAAAGAATTGATGGTTACCGGTCGATCAGAGTGATTTTTAATGGTAATCCATTTGCTGAATACCGGAAGGCCATCGTACAATTCGTAATGTACATCCACGGATAGGTCCGACAGGTATAGGTAGGATGCCAGGCCAGCCGCTTTTGCAGCGGAAGAAATTTCGCCCAGCATATAAAATTGCTCGATTTTGCTTCGCCCTAATTCTCCCTTTTCACGGTAGTCATTCTTGTTGCCCGTCACATCCATCTTGCCAATTCGTACTCCTTGTGGGGCATTTTGCAGCGGAGTCTCTCCAACCGGCTGCCAGTCCGCTTTGTCGTAGGACCAGGAGGCCAGTATTCGGCTATCCCGGAGTTCCATACGCATCCACACCGGCCTTCCTTCTTCCAGGCCGGGGATAGTGTGTTCCCGATTCCCATCGTAAAAGCCTATTTCATTTTTACCGGGACGCAGGTTGAGCTTGATCACCCGGTCCGGAAATACAAGTCCCAGGCCCGGACCCCAGCTACTACTCCGGTCGGTGCCAGGGTTGATTTTGGCCAGGAATACTTTTGCCTCAGCAGGCACGAACTGTTCAGCATATACAGCGGTATTGGCCAATGCCATGATCTCGCCGGCTTTACCCTCATTGTTGAATGAATTTCGTGCATGCGCTCCCGACTCAACCCGGTTCCAGTTTTCCTGCAGGATCGTAAAGTCGTCCTCAAAAATAATTTCTCGGCCTTCGTCAGTTACAGATCGCTCAGAAAGTAAGCGCAGGGCCTCCTCGTCCAATTGGTAAGTAAAAATCAACTCCTTTCCGGGTGCCGGCCAGGGCAGGTCTTTAGGCATCCATTCGAGGCGCTTCTTCCATTGAAATCGTGCTTTGGTGTTTTCTACGCGGTGCTCCACCAATTTGAATGATCCTGGAATTGATTTCATGGATCTGATCCAGTCCGGAAGAAGATAGTTGTGAATGGGTTGTCCGGTAAGTCCCCCGATATCAAAAGGAATTCCGTCTAGTTGGATAGCCGCTTCCGGTCGCACAGAGCGCAGGAAGGATTCTCCAGTCTGGAGGTGATCAAGGCCAATGGTGGCTCCGTTGGGATCAGTGGCGAAAGTTCGCTGTACAAGACCGTTACTTAGTACTAAATTTCCATCATCGTCAGCGTCCACCCTGGCGGGTTGATCGGATCGGTATAGCAGCCAGTCACTATTCGCTGTCATAGCTTCATATTCACCTGTAGTACGCTGGCCCTGTGCAAATACCAAAACACTGGCAAACAGGTATAAGAGACTAAGAAAAAATTGCTTCATGAATTTCGAGATTGCTACCAGAGACCGACCCTGAAATGGCGCAGTAAGAAAAGTCTCCAGTAATTTTTTTTATTGATACATTTTTGATGGTTTGCAGTTCATTACTTGCCCTGGCATCCGCCGGACCTTCAGATAAATTCAAAATTTATTAATCCTTTAGGCGACCTTGGCGCAGACGGATCCGGAATTTTGAACCCATTTGCATCAAGCCAGTATACCCTCAGCTTTCCGGTCAGGCATGAATTAGCGTTCAATGGGTCCCAGAGGATCATTTACCGACCGCTGCTGATCGGCGAGCAAAAGCAGTAAATGCTGCTTGATACCTTGATAATCAGGATCCGCTGATCGGTCTCTGAGTTCTCCGGTATCCTTTTCCAGGTCAAATAACAAAATTTTATTCAATTTTGGATAAAAAATCAATTTATACCGTTCCGTGCGTACCATACGCTGGAGATCGAGGTAACAACTGTAAATGGCGGGGTAAGCACTTGGAGCACCTGTTTCAACATAGGGCATAAGGCTGTTAAAAACGGTGGTTTCCGGTTTTTCAACTCCTGCGAGGTCCATGATTGTGGCACTAACATCCTGTAGGTAAACCTGTTGCTGGTACCTCTTGCCCTCTGGAATACGCGGACCAACGAGTAGCAGCGGAGCACGTATGCTGTGGTCAAACATGTTCTGTTTTCCCATCAGGCCATGATGGCCGACCGCCAGCCCGTGATCTGCAGTAAACAAAATATAGGTGTTGTCTCTCTTGCCTGTTGCTTCCAAAGCATCCAGGATTTTACCGATCTGGGCATCCATATGACTGATGATGGCGTAGTATTCCTGGATGTTTTTTCTGACTGAATAGGCATTTCGGGGGAAGGGGGCCAGCGCCTCATCGCGCAGATTTTCGCTCAGCCCGATACTGTCTTTGTAGGGATACATGTCCATATGACTGGCAGGCAGGGCAATGCTCTCTACCGGGTACATATCAACAAATTCTTTGGGAGCTTGTCTGGGGTCATGTGGGGCATTGAAGGCCAGGTACATCAGGAAAGGTGCGGCACTTTTTCCGGCCTGTTGCAGAAATCCGCGTGCATCATCGGCCAGCACTTCTGACCAGTGCTTGCCTCCTTTCCAAAATCCCTCAAAGCTTTTGTCCCAGGGTTGCCAGGTGGTATCCGCCTCACTTTTGGGACGGTCGTAGCCTTCGGGGGTTTGGTTGGGCATTCCCGGCCGTACATGCACTACGTTTTGAAAAATACTTCCTGCATCGGCTTTCACATGCCACTTTCCTGTCATATAGGTTTCATAGCCGGCTTTTTCCAGCAATTGAGGCCAAAACCTGCCCTCATCAGCCATTTGCTGGAATTCACTTTCCTGGTCCCGGGCATCCCAGACCGAAAGGCCGCTGATCATCATGGCCCGGCTGGCCACACAAACTGCACCATTCCAGGCACCCATATTATAAGCGTGCGTAAACACAGCGCCTTCATGCACCAACCGATCCAGATTAGGGGTAAGTACCTCCGGATGCCCGAGGGCTCCTATCAGGTCGTAGCGCTGGTCGTCGGAAAAGATAAAGATAAAATTGGGTTTCTCACCATCGGCTTGTTGCGCCTTCGCCAGCCCGATCAGTGAGATGCTAATCCAGAATAAGAGGAGTTTGGTTTTCATCATTTGGTTTTTGTCAATTGGTATTGGTGTACGATTAGTAATCCATTCCCCGATTGCTCTCCTCACATGAAATGAGCCAATTTTTGAGTTCCCGGGCCATAGCGCTAACTATCTGAGGATTTGACGAGGCGATATCAGTTGCTTCCCCCGGATCCTCGTACAAGTCAAATAAAGCGAAATTATCTCCATTATCCGAGGAATACAATTTATATCGGTTATCCATTATAGCTTGCTGGTTCTGAAACCGAAATGCAATCGATGAGGGTCTGTCTTCCACTTCTTCACGAACCAGCGGAAGAATATCAATGCCATCGACAGGCAAAATGTCCTGATTTGTGTCCAAGCCCAGAACGGACAGAAGTGTGGGAAAGATATCACTGGTGGAAACGGGTAATCCGGTGTGCTGACCCGGTTTGATCTGCGCCGGCCATTCGACCAATCCCGGCACACGGATGCCCCCCTCGTAAAGGCTTCTTTTCCTTCCTCGGAAGGGCCCGGAGGAGCCCTGGGTGCGGTTGACAGCCGCAGGGCCCTCCGGTCCGTTGTCGCTGCAAAACCAAATTAGGGTGTTCTCGGCGAGTCCTTTCGCCCGGATAAATCTGCGTAGCCTTCCGATTTGATCATCCATAGCGGAAATGCTGCCGTAGTAATGCTGCTGGTCCTCAGAATAATCGGGATACCTGCTGCGGTAAGCAGGCCCTGCCAGCACGGGCAAATGTGGCGTATGGAACCAGATCACAGAAAGGAATGGCTTCCCGGAGGCCGATGCTGTATCTATAAAAGGAATGACCCGATCCATGATGACACGGGAATCGTCTCCTTCAAGATTGTCAGTTACTTTTTGGTTTTCTCCCGACCAGTAGTAGGTACCAAAATGCTCTCCCGGAGTCCGGTTTCCTATATCCTGGGCGTCTGATGCAGGCGTAACCATGGGGTCCCAGGTGGGCACTTTAGACTCGGTCGAAAAACAGACATCAAAGCCATTTTCCCAGGGCGGTGCATAGTGGGCAGCTCCCCCGGGGCCACCCCTGTTTGCATCTTTTTCCTTCACGGTTAGCGTTCCGAGGTGCCATTTCCCAAAGTGTCCGGTAGTATATCCTTTCGATTTCAGGATTTCAGCGATGGTTTGCTCCTGCGGTTTCATGTGTCCTGTATTGGCATGGGTGATGCCATACCGTTCCGGATGTCTGCCAGTGAGAAAGCTACCCCTGGTGGGAGAACAAACCGCGGAAGCGGCATAAAACCGGCTCATCACCAGTCCATTTCGGGCCATGGCGTCGAGTTCCGGAGTCTTGATGCGCTTGTTTCCATTAAACCCCACATCTCCCCAGCCCAGGTCGTCGGCCATGATCAGGATGATGTTGGGGGGCTTTGTCTGGTGCCCAGAAGAACCCGCAACAATTAAAAAATAAATTATTAAAGTAAAATCAACCGTCTTTTTATAATTCATGCACTTTCGTGTTTAAATTGTGGGATTCGAAATTTTGGATTTTTATCCGAAACGCGACTCGTTTCTTTAACTCGAAAGTTCAAAAGCCAGCGGATAAAACATTTTAAGATTTCACTAAAACACATTTATCACTCCCAAATAGACTGATATTGATTTAGACTAAAACCTACACTTTGCGGACGAAAGGCCCCACTAGAATCATTATAATAATGACCAATTCCTTCCTAATCCCTGAGATTTTAATAAACTCACCTGATTTCATCCCACAGGAATTCATACCTTTCAATATTCGGGTTTTCCCTATTGGCTCCTTTATAATTGATTACATTAAAAAAAGTCACTCCTTCTTTTTCCTGGAAATAGGGGACCGCATAATAGCCATCCGTTATATCGGCCCGGTCACTATTGTCGAGAACCACCCATTGTTTCACTTTTAAGGTTCCCGGATCAATCTTAAAAAGCCCTAACTCCATCTTTCTTTCCTGACCTTCTTCAGTTCGCCAGTTCCTTCCCAGTAGATAAATATGTCCATCTTTGGAAAAAAGGCGTGGCCGGCCAATATGTGATTCCATAAAATCATACTCCGAGCTTAAATTATGTTCTTTGATGAATTTAAAATCGGCATCTGTCAAATAGATCCTTTGGTTGGGGCCATATTCGCGAGTGGTCACCACAAACCCATCTTCCCAGGGTATAAATGCACTTTCATTTATTCTATGGCCCCCAAACTCTTCGGTTAGGTCACGGACCAATGTCCAGGACCGGCCATTATCCTTGGATTGAACCACATCAACGGACCATTTTTCCCCCGGGCGGTATCCAAATCCCATGACCAGCATGTAGGTAATCTGACCCTCATTGATAAAATCAAAAGCGTAACCATATTCCCGTCCATTAACCTTCGGCGCCAATTGGGTAGGCGAAACGTCGAACCCCTGACTCGTATTCTGTACCCTAACTTCCCTAAGACCGGCGCGGTAATTGTCGTTGTCATGCCCGGTATGCTGGGTATCAATATAGAGGCCGATGGAACCATCCGGAAATCTAACCCACTCTCCCATTTGATGAACCAGTCCCGGATCAGCAGCCAAGCTTTTTTGTTCTATAATCTCATTGTTTTTTGTATCAAAATGGAGCATTTCCAATCGGGCTTCCTTATCCTGCCCATGCTTTGATCCCCTTTTAAAAGAAATCAGGATTTCATTGGGGTTCAGCCTTAGAATAGAAGGAAAGGCCAAATAGCTTTCCGTGTCCAACTCGTCTGAGGAAACCAAAATCTGAGTGGTCTTGTATTTTGGTACGATGGGATGCTGTCCATTAGCCATCAAAACAGCTACTATATATAAGCTGAAGCTACAAAAGATCGTTTTCAAGTTCATCATAAATTGTTAGTTAAATTTCTTAGGATGCTCGCCACACCCAGGTATCGATTTTATTGAAAATGTTTTTTATATAAATTTTTCCTAATTCGACTATTTTAAATGAATATGATCTACATGCAAGGTACCAGATCCAAGAGGTCGGATGGTGAGGTTTGTCTTGATTTGATCGTTTAAATGGGTCAATGGAATGAGATAGGACGTCCATTTATCGTTGATCTTTACACGTTTCGTATTTCCCTCTCCCAAATTTATTAATAGTTCCATTGATTCATTCCTGGACGTTCGCAGAAACAATTCTATTTGGCCCTGACTTCCCTTATCTAATAAAAATTCCTGTGAAGTAATTTCGTACCCTTTTTTTTTAATTTGAAAACTGCCATACCGGGTTCCGTCCGGTGCCTCAGCACTTGTGATGATTTTAAAATTTTCAGTTGCCGGTGCGCCGCTTGCGTCACTAATTCGAAATGCATCAAACCAGAGTCGTCCATGGGTTGCCGTATTTGATGCGACCACCATCTCCAACACTACCTCCATTTCTTTTGAGTTAGCTGGAATCTGTTGCCTCGAAGCCAACTCTCTCCAGGAGAAACTTCCTTCAACTTTCTCCTTCTCCTCAATTCTTTTGATGACATGATCGTTGGCGTCTTTAAAAACGATTCGCATACTTGCCCATTCGATACCTTTTAAATCTTCTCCATGAATCTGAACAGAAAACCGGGAAGGACCTTCGGGTACCTCGGGGATTTCAGATTCCGCCTTCCAGGAAACGGCGCGGTGAGGGCCTTTCCCAGCACCGTTTTCTGCATATACCAACATTGCCGACCTACCCGAATAGGACCTACCGGAAAATTCAGAACTAGCCATTACCTTCCAATCATAAATAGCGAAAAGGTGTTCATTACCCTGATTATCTGACGTCCAGTATTTGACAAAATCATCTAAAGTTAATCCAGAAGCTATATTTCTCCCAGGGAGCCAATCGTTCATGGAAGACCATGCAGGTACTATTTCCCAAAACAAACGGCTGTTTTCCTTTTCAAAACTTCCATGAGGTAATGGATTATCGAACATTGACGCTATGTAATCCCTTTCCAGATTTGGCACCTCAGTTTTTTGGAGATCATCTTGGTCCGTTTCTTTCCAATTTCCAAGGGCCTCCCAAATTTCCTTTTGATAGACTTCATGAATTAAAACACCGTCCGCACCCATCTGATGGAAAAAATGGAGTTGCCTTGGAATGTATTCCAGCAGGTGACTCCAGGAGTATTCATCCTTAACCTTCCAATATACCGTTGAAAGGATATAGGCATAGAAATCCATATCATTTTCCTTTGTGGCCATTCTGATTTTTAAGAATTGATCTATACCTCCTTTTTCATACCAGGCAAACGTCTCTCCCCTGGAATTGGCCATCACCAATCCATCAGCCGCCTGATTTGAGATCATTGTTTTCCAGTCCAGAAAAATATTTTCCCCAGATGGTTGCAAATATCCACTAAGTGTGGCGCCGGCAAGGGTCGTAATATTATCATCCCGCAACATATTTTTTGCTTCTTTAAGAAATTCAATGATAAAATCACCATGTATTTTGGCCACTTTCTTCCTGTCGGGGATGCTGGTTAAAATGTCAATGCCGTATAACTCTTTATATTTTTCAACCACCGGTAAATTATAAGCCGCATACGTATTTCTTGGAACATGCGTCATATTCTGGGGTGTGTGACTGGACTTTGTACAAAAAAACACCTGATCAACACCATATGCGGCCAAATCTCTCACCCTGCCCAACATATAATCCCTCACCTCCTTATGGGCATAACTCGGGAAGGCATTGTAAATTACGGTATCCTTACGGGCCTGGGGAGTAAATTCGGGATGGGTGATAAAAAATTGATCATAGCTGGATTCAAACAAATCGAAATGTACACCAACCTTTATTCCCAACTGATGACCTTCGTCCACAAGCACCCTTAAGGGGTCAAAATCTTCTCCAAATGCATCCAGCCTTTCCTGATAGACGGTTCCATGGTCGATTCTGGCATTGATTACACCTTTATTATTGATTCTTAAATTAATCTGATCAATGTTTTTTTCCTTAGCCAAACGCACAAATTGCCTGATTTCAGAAGGTCCCATGACAAAAATGTTGTAATCCCAGGTCAGAATTATCGGGAAGCTTTCTGATGGATTTAGGCAACCCTTCCTGTCACCTTCGCTGCTACCATTTGACTCAACGATTGGCAACCCATCTTTAGGAGCCCATACCAAAAATGCAACAGATAATGTCGTTAATCTTATAAAAAACCTAAGCATTAAGGTCATTGTTTAATAACAAATAATTCGCTTTCATTTTGATAGGAATTTATTGATTTGATGATTTTTATACACCTTCCAATTTGAAGTACTGTGTCCTCCTGATACTGTCCTTAACTTTACTGATCCGCCAAGTGCATTGACCTCTTTCTTTAATCGTAAGGAGTGCTTTTCATAAGGAACTGCCTGATCCTTGCGGCCGTGAAAAATCAACATGGGAATGTTTATCAATTTTTCAGGAAACGTTGCAGGATTGATACTTTTAAATTCCTCTCTTGATTGCCAAATGAAATTGGCCGACTTTCTTCGGGAGTACGCTTCTTCAAGGTCGTAGACTGGAAAGGTGCCGATAATCCGTTCAATTTTTTCCGGATGATTCCTGATCATCCTAAACATTTGGACCCCACCTGCCGAAGTACCCCATAGAACCCATTTTTCCTTAACTTTATAATTTGATCGGATGTATTCATATACTTTCAGCAAATTTTTCAGTCCCAGGTCAGTTCCCCAGGTATCGTTTCCGTTGGAAAGGACTACAAACAGGTACCCGTTTTTTAATGCGAGATTTCTTTGGTGAACATAAAAAGACACACTTTCTTCCTGTCCTGGAAGATAATTCAAGGCATTCCTTCCACTTCCATGCAAGGCCATTAAAACGGGATAAGCAACTGAATCCGATTTTTGAACCCTTTCAGGTAGCGAGATATACACTATTCGATCGCCTATCTCAAACAAGGTGTCTTTCTGATGAGTCAATGAAAAAGAATTGGAATAAAATAGGAGATTGAACACTCCGCCAATCCAAATTATAAGAAAGTATGTTTTAAGGCTTTTTCGATTTGAAGGCATGGAATTCTTCGTTTTTCAAATAGTTAAGTTTTTGCATTACTATTCATAAACCCTTATTTCTATGACACGCGCATGATCAATGCCATTGGTAGCCAAAATGGTAACTACCAGTTGGTCCGCAGGCTTGCCCTTCAAATTATGAATTCGGTGTCTATGGTAATTGTCATCCTCCTCCAGGACTTCCTGACACCGGCCATTTAAGAAAGTTTCCAAACGGTATTTTTTTACGGTTTCAGGTTGCGGCATCCCCCAGTGCATTTTGCGGGTATATTCGTCTGCAAGACTAAAGGTCAATACCCGGTGGGATCCCGTATCGAAGGTGAGCTGGATACTTCGTATATTTTTAGGCTTCTCCCAGCTCATTTGAATCCAGGCTGGTAAACTACACGATGAGTCACTCATCCAACGATGAGTTCCGGGAAACGCTATTTGAGATCTAACGCCTCTCTTCCCATGAACACTTCTGTTTTGCCCACTGATCACATTTATTGCCGGACCAATTTCCTGTTCGCTACTACATTGAATTTTGGACACTTTAGCCAGATCGGTAGGGTCCTCATTTACTACTCCGGGAATAAAGGCATCCTCCTTTATAAGCTGCTGTTGGATTTGCGAGATTAACTTTTTATTGCTGAAAATTTTCAACGGTGGGGTATTGTCTCTCAAGGCCAATGCCGCTGCTGTTCCAACTCCCTGCCCTACCACGGCACAGGTGGCCATTACGCGAGTCGACGCAAATGCCACATGGCTTGCGGAAATGTTCCGGCCGGCGAACATCAGGTTGCGTATTTTTTTACTGATACAAGCTCTTAACGGGATTTGATACAATTGGGGCACCTCATGATGGATACAGGGAAGCTCCTTTATAGCGTCAACGCCACTGGGTGGATGAAGATCCATGTGCCATCCCCCAAAAGCGATCGCATCTTCAAAAAGGGTTGCACCTTGAATGTCTTTTTGGGAAAGGGTGTATTGTCCAACAAATCTCCTGCTTTCTCTCTTTCCGGGTAAAAAACCACACCATTCCAACGCCCAATTTTCAGCACCATGGTCTCCTCCATTTTTAACGTGGTCCCAAACCCCCAGCAAAATAGCCAAAAGTTCATCCCTAATGATTTCATTATCTTTAATGGTATCAAGGGTACCGCCCCATTCTAACCACCAATACCCGTATTCCAACCCCAAATCCATATCCATCGCCGGGGTTGCGTGAGGCCGAAGTGCCAGGTCTTCTTCCGTGACTTTTCTTGCCCATGCGGGTGGCGAAAAGGGCATGGGGCGGTCATGCTTTTTTGCTTGAAACATCAACGAGGATCCTAACCTTAAATTGTCCGCTTTATCCTGCCCCAGATCTTCTCCGAAAGTGGATTTGGACTCTCTCCCTTCATAATAGGGGGCACCAGAGCCTGCGCCTATGGTACCATCTCCAGTACAATCGATAAAAATTTTTGCTTCAATTTCAAATTCATCTTCGGTGGAAGGTCTTCTGGCAAAAGCTTTCGTAATGATCTCATATCTGACCTCCACTCTTTCAACCCGGGTATTAAGCATTAAAGTAAGGTTGGGCTCCTGTCTACATTTGTCATACCATATGAGGTCAAAAATGGAAGGGGACCGCTGTGGGTTTCGCACACATGCCTCAAGTCGTAATTCTTCAATGATACCTGATTCCCGTGCCTCTACGGATAAATATTCACCCCGTTTACCGCTACAATCAGCTCCTACCATATGCATTCTTACTTCACTCGACGCATTTCCTCCCAATACGGAACGGTCTTGACACAGAATTACTTTTGCGCCGTTTCTTGCCGATGCCAAAGCAGCCGGCAAGCCACCAGGTCCACCCCCTGTCACCAATACATCACATTTTAGTTGCTTCATGCTACTATTTTTTCTGATTTTTTGTTCAAAATATCTAGTTAAAAAGAATCTTATATTGGTAAATGATAAATAACAAGAACCGCGTCCTTGTAGGAATATCACTATCCTTTGAAATATAAATTGGGTTGATTCCAACGGATTTTGGCCACGAATACGCTTCCGTCACTTCCATACTGTTGTACCGCCCCATTGGCTTCGGGAGTGGAATATTTTCCTGAAAACTGCATCCACTCCGCCACCGTTACCCAGGTTTCTTGTGGACTTACATCCGTTACGCCAAAATTCCCTAACCTCGCTCCCCTTTCTTCGACGATAATTCGTTCGGTTTTACGAATGATACATAACCTCTCAGGGTCCACCTGTGCCATAAAAAGGGGAGCACGGTGCCGGAAAACATGGTCATTTCCAGCTCCTTTCCTTGTATAAACAAGAAATAAACCTTCGCTATGGGTAACCCAATGCTGCTGGGTATTATAATTGCCCAGCTCCGTTCCATCATCAAATTTCCAGGGTACAATCTGCTCAAAATTCAACCCGTCCTGACTTCTGGTAACATATCCTTTATGATCGTTTCTCAGGGTTAGAAAATAGTTATTCTGAAACCTGGTTAACGATGGTTCCTGTAAACCCCGTGAACCGTCATCAATTTTTATTTCCTTACCATGCGTTTTGTAAATGAGGTTTTCTCCATCAAAACTGCACCTCAGCACAGCAACCTGATCAGACCGTTTTTCATCCTTTGGATGGGGGTTAAAGTAAATGGGAAGCAGGATGCTGCCATCCGGCTCGTCGTACCGTTGCACTGATCCCGCTCCTGCAAAGTAAAATTTATCACCCACAGGCATTTGAAGCTTCTTCCAATGGTTCCACTTACCGTGCTTTTCATCGTAAACCGCATAGGATGTATGCCTCGGCCGAGGAACCATCACCTTCCAGTCCGATGTATAAACCACTGTATGCCCTATTCCCAGTAATTTTTTAGAATGGGAATGAAAACCTGGCCAAAAGTCACTGGCTGCTACCGGGTGCTTTTTTCCATCAATGACTTCATATCTTGGGTTCAGTTGAGGTATTGCCACAGGATCGGAATATGATTCTCCTAAATCAACCGTATCGAACCCATACATACCCTTAAAGACATCACTTCCTGACAAATCATGGGTATTCATAGTAAATAAAACCCTTAAATTGGGCTGAGTTCCTATCCCGGGAAGGATTCCCGCGCGAGGATGTACCCAACATTTGTTTCCATCGTATAATTTCGTTGGTACATCCTGGCGGAGTCGATATTTCAATTTCTTCCCCATTTGGGAAGACAAAACACCTATCGTTCCATATGCGGGCAACACCATTAGAGAAACGCTCTTAATGGCAGATGATTTTAAGAATTGTCTACGATTTACCATTACGCTATTATTTCAAAATAAATCCTTCGCTCATCAGGAAAATCTGAAACCCAGTGCTTGAAACTCGTTCATTATTTCAGTCAACCGTTTCCGGATTAAGGTCATATCACTGGAATAGGTAATCAGCATGGCACCCATATCTAACAATTTTTTGGCATGCTCGGAGGAGAAGGCCGGGGTTCCCCAACGTTTTCCTGCATTTTTAGCGGACACAGCCAGCCTATCCAGTGCCTCCCAATACCTGGAATCTTTAAAATCTCCCGGAAATCCACCCTGCAGGCTAAAATCTCCGGGCCCGAAAAAGAGCAGATCCACACCATCCACCTCTGCAATCTCTTGTGCAGCATTCAAGCCCATTTCATCTTCAATTTGCACTACTAAAAACGTTCCCTCATTGGCTGACTTCAGGTAATCAACTAAAGGAAGGGTTCCATAACGGGCATCTGGTCCCGAAGCATCCAATCCTCTTCCCCCTTTAGGCGGAAATTTGACATGGTGGACCGCCATTTTTGCTTCCTCCACACTACTGCATCGCGGATACATGATGCCGTTTGCCCCTGCCTCCAGCAATCGGGCCATTTGAACAAACTCTCCATTCCCTGGTCTGACCAAAAGATCAGATTTGCCCACCCGGGCAGCCCTCATCAGCCCACTCACTGTCTCAGTAGAATGGGAATGATGTTCCATGTCTACCCAAATGACATCAAATCCCAAAATACTGGTCAATTCAAATAAAGCAGGGTCTGTAAGGTGAAGTGTGACTCCTAATACCGGATGACCTGATTTCCATTTTGATATGCAATTACTACTTTTCATATTTTTTGCTATTTTTTTCGATAAAACTGAGCGTGCATGCCACTACCGCCCCAGAAAGAAAGGAAAATGGCAACACCCACAACACAGTGATGCCCCCTATTCCGTAAAAGGAAATTCCCACCGCTACGATGATGGCCACAATTCCTCCTATAAATGTCCCACTTTCCGAGGCAAAGGGTATAAACAATGCCATAAAAAACAAAACAAATAAGGGTGCAACAAACAGGTGTGTCACCTTTATCACGATATCAAATAAATTCCCCTGAACACTTCCCACAAAAAAGCTCAATCCAATTACAATTAACCCGGTGAGATAAGATAGCATTTTCACCTGTTGCAAGGATCCGCTGAACGAAAGCGCTACTTTTCTTTTAAAAAAGCGGTTAAAAATATCTTCTGAAATCACCGTTGAAACGGAATTTAACCCTGAAGAAAGACTTGACATGGCCGCAGCCAAAAGGCCTGCAATCACCAATCCCGATATTCCGATAGGTAGTCCTAACAATATGAATCTTGGAAATAGCGTGTCGGATTGTTCACTGAAGGATTGCCCGTCTGCCAGAAAATGTTGATTCTTAGAAAAGAACGCAAACATGGCTAATCCCAGAAGACCCAATAAACATTTGGCCAGCAAATTGGTATACAAGGAAACCTTCAATGATTTTCTGGCTGCCTGAATATCCTTGGTGGACAAGTACCTTTGAACAGCTAACTGATCGGATCCTGTGGTACAAATATACCAGGCAAATAACATGATGACAGCGTTTCCAATGGTCGTCCTTTCCTGGGTATCAAATCCAAATTGAATCGGTTTCCAATAAGCCGGCCATTCTGATGGAAACCACGAACTGACCGACCCAAAATGCAGGCTGACAATCACAATACTCAATAAAGCACCTCCCAGGAATACAATAGATTGAACCACATCTGTTAAGACCACTGCCTTTAGCCCGCCCATGGAAGTGTATATAATCGTAATGATCAATAAAAAAGTACTTATAAAAGGAACATAGTACGGATCCAGTGGAACCACCGACAGGAAGGCCACATCGACCGTCACATAGATAATCGTGGCCATCCAAAGAAATCTTAATGACAGAAACATAAAGATGGCCAACATCCTGATGCTTAATCCCAGCTTTAATTCCAATATTTCGTAGGCACTGGTCACCTTCATGGCCATAATCCGGGGAATTAACCACCATCCCGCCACAAAATATACGAGGGGAAAACCTAGCATTCCCGCAAAAATCACCGGACCATATTTAATCATTTCTCCGGGATAGGAAAGGTAGCTGACTGTACTGAGTAACGTAGCAAAAAGAGATACACCAATTGAAACGGCATTCATATTCCTACCGCCCAGCAGGTAGTCTTCTTTCGTCTTATTTCTTTTGGAATAAAAATAGCCAATACCTAACATTAATCCGCCATATAAGGAAATAACGAGCCAATCAACCCAGGAAAGGTGCGTTTCTACCCGACGGTCAATTCTCAATAGGGCATAGGCTGCTGTAACTTTAAGATCCGTACGTTCATTGTTGTTAACATAACCATCATCAGTCTTTGTGTTAAGCATCTCCGCCAATACCTTCCTATCCGCGACATTGCCTTCCTCAGCCAGGGTATAGGCATATTCCCTTTGATGAATCCAGTCCTCTCTATTTGTTACCTGTGTCAACTCCTCCTTAATTTGCTTCATCCTGGAACCGGATAGAGAATCAGCAGGCGCAGTAATCCAGCACATGGAGGCCAAATAAACCGCAAAATCAGAAATGTCTGTTTGATTAATCGCCATTTCCGTCAATTGATACCAGTCCGCATGGGCGATGTCCCGGATACTCCGCAAAGCATAGGCCGCCAGCTTTCTAACACGTTCAGGCTGGTCCTTATCCTTTATTAGTTTCATCAATTCATCAAGGCTGGACTTCTTTCCGGAATCTGAAGCGTAGGCATTTGCCCAGGTGCTGAAAATGGACAAAATCTGATCTTGGGTCTCTATTTCTGTTCTTGGAGCGATTCCCAGTTTTGCAAGGGCTTCTGCAGCGTGAACCCTATCCAATGAACTACTATCCTTATAAACCTCACGGATTTTATCAATCCAAATTTTTCTAAGTTCTTCGTTTCCGTCTGATTGAGCTAATACCCTCCAAATCCCAATCCGGTAATACAGTTCATTTCCAAATTCCTTTTCTTCCCTTTTAAAAACGCTATCCACACCTGACCTGTAATCCAGTTCCAATAAATATTCAGCGGCATGCACCTTTTCCCAATTCAGATCACTGTATAATACTGATTGGAGTTGAGTTATTGCCTCTTGTCTTACTTCAGAAGAAACTTCCGCCCCGGAGTGGGTATTGACTTCACAGGAAACTAAAGGTAAAGCCAATACAATCAATCCATAAAGAAAGCTTTTCATATTTTGGTGTTTATCAATTTATGCAGGAAAAACTAGTAATAACGTTTGGGTTTGCCGGTCCCTTCTAAATCTCGGGAGCAATTGGCAAGTGAAAGGCATACTTTCTCCATAGAGAAAAAATCTAATCGATTTCAAGGGAGAAAATATGCCTCATGAATTAGGAAGATTCAATCGTATGCCCCTCTTGGCTACCGAAAACCCTCCTTCATTATTCTTTCTTAACAAGAATATTCCCAAATCAGCTTAAAACTAACTTTTGGCAGGTTTTCATTTTTTATTGAAACCCAGGATTCTGAGTAATGATGGGATTGGTTTGAATCACCCTGGATGGGATAGGATAAAGGTACTTTTCCCTCGTCACATTTCCATCCAATCCATAATCGCTTAAGAAGGATTTCATGACGGCTAAACCTTGATCCGTTCTCACCAGATCGTGCCACCTTTGGTGTTCAAAGGCAAATTCAAACCGTCTTTCATTTAACACCCAATTTCTGAAACTTTGCTGATCGGGGACCTCATTCGGTGTTTTGGGACCTAAACCAGCCCTTTCCCGTACGTTGTTTAAAATTTCAAAGGCCTGACCATCCGGAACATAGGATTGCTCATTTAATGTTTCGGCATACATCATCAAAACATCAGTGTATCGAATAATGGGCCAGTTTATGTCCCAGTTGTTTAGCGGACCGGAGTTTCCGGAAACAAATTTCCTGGAAAACGGTGTATTCTGCATGGTTCCATCATTTTGAAGCCATTCCATTTGGACAGTGTGAGCCAATCGCACATCTCCCTCCTCAAATCTATCGATTAAATCCTGAGAAACAATTGGACTGAGGGGTGATCCTCCCGAAGAAATCCCTAATTCTGGATTATTTCGATCAATATTGTTCGGAGCCTGTATGCGGGGAATTGGGTTTCCCTCACCTTGCGCGTCCGAATTAAACTGAACCCAAAAGACATATTGCCTGCCATTATCATTTGCAATATCGAAAATGGAGCCATAATCCGTAAAAAATTCGAAATGCCCTGAATTGATCACCTCTTCAAATAAAGCCCTTGCTTCCTCCCATTCCCCCGTTTCCAACGGATATCCGCTTCTGGTTAAATAAACTTTTCCCAATAGCGCCTTGGCGGCCATTGAGGTAATTCTGCCAACATCCACTGAGGGATAGGTCTCCGGCAAGTTAGCCGCTGCTTCCTCTAAGTCTGAGATGATAGCGGCATACACTTCCTCAATGGAATTTCGGTCATATTGGAGTGATTCGGTAATCGATAAAGGCTGTGTCACAACGGGAACGCCGCCAAAATACCTTACCAGATCAAAATAAAGCAATGCCCTGATTACTTTGGCCTCTGCCTTCATCCGCTCTTTCGCCTGACTATTTTCAAAATCAACCCCCTCAATTCGCTGTAAAAAAATATTGCACCGGTAAATAGATTCATACAGGTCCGACCAGGCAGGAAACAATTGCGTGTTCTCCGGAGATTCGTTAAAGTGAAATATGGAGTGAAAATTATACAAGAGTGATTGCTGAAAGGAATTATCCGACCGTTGCTCTTTCATCAACATCGCATAGACACTGGTCTGAGTGGTTTGGAGCCCATCGTAAATCCCCATCAATGCCTGATTCAACTCATCTTCGCTGTTATAAAACCCTTCTACGCTCCTTTCGGAAATGGGTGCCAGATTTAGAAAATCCTCAGAACAGGAAAAAAGAAAGATCAGGGAAATGGACGCATATTTATTTATAAATTTCATTTTTTTCATTCTTTAAAATGTAACATTTAAACCCAAAACAAGTGATTTGGCCAATGGATACGTATTGGTAGCATCAATACCAGGTACCAGTAAGCTGTTGTTCCTCACTCCTGTCTGCGGGGTGCCAAAGTAGTTGTCTTTGGTGAATACATTTTCAGCACTTAGGTAAACTCTCAATCCGGCTATAGCACCACCTAAATTGTCCAGAAGACTGTTGGGTGCGTTGTAGCCAAGCGTAACATTTCTGATCCTCCAAAAACTGCCATCAAACATCCAAAAGGTAGAGGGTGTGGTCAGGTTTGGTGTTACTGCGGCCCTGGGTGTTTTTCCGTCTCCCGGATTTTCCGGTGAAACATACCTGTTTCTCCAATATCCCAAAACGTTTCCTACATGCGACCTTCCCGCTCCGCCCTGACTTTCATTAATTAACTCAAAGCCTGATTCACCATACACCATGGCACTTAAATCAAAACTTTTAAACTGTATGGTTTGGGTTAAACCCCAGGTATAATCAGGCTGATTTTTCCCGACAATGGTTTTATCCTCATCGGTGATAACACCATCCTCGTTGGTATCGATATATTTTAGGTCACCGACACTTTGGGTCTTCGAGATGGGACTGGAGTTCAGCTCTTCTTCACTCATAAAAATCCCCGCAACAGGTATAAGGTAATAACTGCCAATGGGCGATCCTATTTGAGTGATGGTAACCGAGGTTCCTCTCGCAAATCCGGGGATAGGCGCACCCTCAGGACCTAACTCCAAAACGGTATTTCTATTGAATGCCAGATTTCCATCTATTCTCCAGGAAAAATCTCTGGTGCTAACGATTCTCGCTCCCAGTTCAAATTCCAATCCTTTATTTTCTACTTTGCCTATGTTTTGCAAGGAGCTGCTAAACCCGGATATAACTGGAATAGGCACGTTTAGAAGCAGATCGCTGGTAACACTTCGGTAGGCGTCTACACCAAGAGTAAACTGGTTTTCCAACAATCCGATGTCCATGCCAATGTTCAAGGTATTGTTTTTTTCCCAGCTCAATTCCGGATTACTAAAAGAGGAAGGACTCAAACCGCCAACTAATACACCAGACCCATCTCCGAGTACATAATTGGTTTGCGAAAGCGATCCTATATATCCATAATTGGGAATATTATAATTTCCGGTAGCGCCATAACTGGCTCTTAATTTCAGATTATTTACGAATTCGATTGGATTCATAAATTCCTCCTCGGAAATCCGCCATCCTACCGAGGCAGAAGGAAACCAACCCCACTTATTGTTGCCACCAAATCTGGAGGAACCATCTCTTCTGATACTTGCAGTAAACAGATACCGGTCGTTTAAACTGTAGGTTGCGCGGGAAAAATAGGACAACAGGCTGTGTTCACTTGCTGCGGAACGCGCTGCTATTAATTCGGTTCCGGCATTCAGCGTTTTGACCAAATCATCCGGAAATCCCCTCACTTCGCTAAAAGTACTTTCATTGTAAAATTTCTGTGCGGAAAAACCAGCAATAGCCGTAAAAAAATGATTGTCGGTGTTGACGGTATAATTCAACAAGGTTTCGTTCAATAAATTGGTATTTAGAAACGTAGAGGCTTGAGCAAAACTTCCGTTATCCCTGTTTACATTATTGGTTTTGTAGAAATTATTGTTGCCATTGGAATAATCCGCAGACGTAGCGTTTCTCAAACTTAAATTATTGGTCACCTCCAATTCTGCATAAAAACTACCAATTGTCCTGAATCTTTTGGTTTCATCGTCTGTCTCCTCCAGCCATGCCAGTGGATTGACAAGAATATCTGTTCGGGTATAAGGCTCACCTCCGGTTTCCACTGTCCCCAAATTTGGTTCTACAATGGGAGCCAAAAATTTTGCTCGTGAAACGGGTCCTCCTACGTCTTCTGCATCTGCCTCATTTTGAATAGAAAAACTAGGACTAATATTAAGACCCACCTTTACCCGATCGTGGATTTTGGTTTCCACATTGGCTTTAAATGAATAACGGTTATAATCTGTATGCTTGATGACACCTTCCTGTTGGAAAACATCAGCATAAATATTATAGGTTGTATTTTCAGTTCCTCCGGAGATGGATAATTGTGAATTATGGATAGGGGCAGTCCGTGAAATCAGTGCCTGCCAATCCGTATCTGGGAAATTTTCAGGGTTAGATATCCATTCAGGATTAATCCTGGCACCTCCTGGCCTTTCGTCTAAGGGTACGATGGGATCCCCCCCATTTAGCAAATACGTATTGGTCCGTTCCTCCACCGCGAAATCGATCCATTCATCCCGGTTTAAGACATCGTAAGTTTCTGCCACCTGCTGAAATCCGTATCGGGTTTTAACCGATACACTGGGTGCTCCCCCTTTTCCTTTTTTTGTAGTTATTATCACCACTCCGTTGGCCCCCCTTGATCCATAAATCGCAGAAGCGGCGGCATCTTTCAAAACCTCAATACTTTCTATATTGCCCACCGCAATGTTGTCCAGATCTCCTGAAATCGGAACCCCATCTATTACATATAGTGGTTCAGAACCGGCTGTGATAGAGCCTGTCCCCCGCACCTTGATACTCAAAGGCCTACCCGGTTGACCCGACACTTCCTGAACCCTCACCCCTGCTAAAGCGCCTATCAGGGCTTGATCCACTCGGGTAATGGTACCCGTTCGATCCTCCAATTTTTCTCCGGAAAGTTTAGATACGGCTGTGGTCAGATCCCTGCTTTTCTGCGTCCCATACCCCACTACCACCACTTCCTCCAGGGACGATTGATCCTCCGTAAGCGTAATGGACAAATCCGTTTGGTTCCCAACGGTAATGCGCTGAGACTGGTAACCGATAAATGAAATCACCAATACGGCCCCTTCTTCTGCTTCCAGACTGAAATTGCCATCGATGTCAGTAGCTGTGCCCGAAGACGTACCTTCGATCAACACAGTGGCACCGGGAATAGGATCGCCATTTTCGTCGGTTACGGTGCCCCTTATTTCTATGTCGGCCTCTGAAACTGACACCAGCGGCGTCTGCGGCTCTTTGCTGGACTTTTGTACGTGAATATTATGGTTGATTTGCTTGAAATCCAATCCAGACTGCCTGGCTATGGCCACCAGTACCTCATACAGGCTTTGGTCCTTGTCTTCAACGGAAACAGGAGGTAAATTCCTGACTTCTCTTGTAAGGTATACAAACGTGTAATCGGATGCAGCTTCGATTTTCCTGAATGCCTCTTTGACAGTTACCCCTTCCAGGGGCAAACTGACCACTACCTCTTCAATGCTTTTGATCTGGGCATTGCCATTAGAGGCCAATAAAAAGCCCATGGTCATACACTGGAAAAGAAATGCATAGGTAAATAATTTGCTCATGCGTATAACATGCCTAAGTATAAGATTTTTCATATCTTTACATGGTTTATTTTGGCTATTGTGTAAATGGTTGAATAAACTGGCATCGGGTACTGATTGGCGTCAAATGCCCCGATGTTGTACTGCTTCCGAGGGTGTTACAGCACCTTCGGTTTTTTTTTGTTTTTCTGAATTAGTTTTTCATAGGCAGATTACTTTTGGGTTATTTGTTGAATTTTATACTGACCTGGTCTTTGCCGATCAGGAAATCAATCCCTGCGGTATAGCTCAGGCCTTCCAGTACGTTTTCCAGTGTCTCATTATGGAATTTGCCCGAAAGATGCATTCCGGGTTTAGGTTGGTTTTGAAAGTGAATCCTGACACCGTACCAGTTTTCAAGGGCCCTTATGGCTTCCGCCAACTTCGTATCATCAAACAGGATGGTTTTTCTCGTCCAGGCCAGAATGGCATCTTCATCAAATTCAGTCCTGGAAATCAGCCTTTTGTCCGTACTGATACTTATGGCTTCTTTTGGGGCCAATAAAATTTCTTCATTTTTTAAATCTGGAAATGCAATGGATACCTTTCCAGTTACCAGGGATATCATTTGCTTTTCCCCCTTGTAGGCCATGATATTAAAGGAAGTCCCCAATGCTGTGGTATTGACCCCTCCTGCATGTACCGTAAAGGGCCGATCCGGGTCATGGGCAACTTCAAAATAGGCTTCACCTTCCAAAAAAACATCCCGAACGGCTTTGAATCTGTTCTCCTCATAGGACAAACTGCTTCCCGCGTTGAGCATCACCCGGGTACCATCGGCCAGAGAAATACTAGATTTTACCCCAGGTGGATTATTGAAAACAACATTTTTAACGGGTTGGGGTATTTCTGCAGTGGGTTCAGGCAACATATAGCGGCTCGCTAAAAAACCTAAACCAAGTGCTACCAGCAATATAGAGGCAATGCGCCAGAAATATCCCAATTGAAAAGCAGCCTTTGTGCTTGTAATTTGCGCTTGTACCATCCCTTGCCGGATAGGAACTACCTTTCCAAATTGCTTTTGTTGGTCTTCCTTAGTGGTTTCGGTCTCTATTTTGTCCCATATCTCCTTATATTCCTTATTCTGAAGCGGGTATTGGTTTGAAAACAACTCCAGAATAAGTTCCCTGGCCAGCTCAACATCCGTTACAGATGCCGGGTTAGCGGACAAATATTGCTTCCAGGTCTTGTTAAGTTCTGGATCCGGGTATAATACCCATTTCCTAAACTCCGGGTTTAGTACGAGGCTCTTGACTGTATCGTTGTAAATATCCATTCAGGCGTGATTTCACAGATAGGTGTCGGACAAACCAGAAATCTATCCTTTGTTTTTTGATTATTTTAAAAAATTATCACCGGTAACTGCTTTTCAGGGGTGAGCGTTCGATTTAAGATCGTCCTTTATAACCAGTTGGTTTATTAGAGATTTCCACGGCTTGCAAAGCACAACCCTACTCTAAGCCCACCGATCTCTTTTTTATTAAATACCTGTAAATCTATGTATTGAAAAACCCACATCGTCATCCCGATTTCTCCGTATTTTTTTAAATATTAGGTCTATCGGTGACGGATTCTTGCGTCACTGCGAGGGTGCGTTTTCAAATAATAAATAGTATTGACAACATTACTCGCACCCGCGGCAGTCTCAACGAATACACAGGCGAATTTCCGGTCTTCCTGTTTTTTTCGATGGACTTTGGTTCACTCTCTGGTTCAGATTGCTTCGCGGGGCTACCGATGACGAGTATATTAAAAAATTGTAAATCAATGTATTAAAGAATCAACACTATCATCCTGATTGGTGTATTTTCTAAATGCTTAGCCTACCGGTGACATAATTGAATCAGTAATTTTTTATAAAGAAGAAACCCTAAAAAATCTGTTAAATTTAAGAAGAGATAAATTTAACTACGCAAAGAGCGCAGGCCCGACAAAAAACCGGGGTGCGCAGGAGGCTTGTGGGAGGAAGGATTTTTTTGTCTTGATTTTTTGGTACTTTTTCATCAAAGCCTGCCCCGAGCAGCGAAGCGAATCGGGGGAAAAAGTACAGAGAATAAGAGGCTTACCAGATGATGTTTAGATCTAATCCTGATAAAACCAACAATAACCTTATATCCCGTTTATTGCAAAATACCAATCGTCATCCTGATTCCAGCGTTTTTTAAAATGTTAAATCTCGCGATGACGAGTTTCCCAAATAATCGAAATTCATTATGTTCAAAAAAAACCTCGTCATCCTGATTTCTACTTTTAAAAGAAGTTAGTTCTACAGATGACGGATTTATTATTTAATTATCCCGATTTCCCATTACAAAGAAAAATAAAGTGAGATAAGGAGGAGGTACAGTTTTTTTAAATTGCAGATGGCCTTCCAGCTCAGTGTATATACGGATTGCACATTGATCCCCATCAGCCTGGCAACCTGTTCATTGGGAAGGTTATCGAAAAACACGTAGCGGATTACTTCCATTTGTCTGGGAGGAAGCTTGGAAAGTGCTGCTGATAATCTGGAGTTGTTGGCTTCTTCCTGATGAATATGAATGACCCCAGCCTCAGCGTCATTCTGAAAATAGAGCGCATTTGCACCCAGTTCCTGATCTTTGGCATTTCGTTTTTTTTCCCTACCTATTTCCTTTTTGATTTTATTGGAAAGGGCTTTAAAAACATAGACTTTTACATTTTTAACGGATGTTCCGTTTCTCCTGTACCGCCAAATCTCGATAAAAAGTTCCTGAATACAATCTTTGACCAGATTTCGATCCGGAACAATCGAAAGCCCAAAAACCATCATTTCGCTGACAAATAAATCGTAAAGCCCCTTCAAGCCCGTTTTGTCGTCCAGCTGAATTCGCCTCCAATATTCCTTACTTTCAGCAAGCGCGCTATCATCAATATGGGAATGAGGTATGGTCAATTTGGGTTTGTTTGGGTTTAGTTTTCAATAATAGTAAAAAATTTTGCAAGACCAGACCTTAATTGTTATTTAAATCGCATATACCAGGCATTGTTATACATTTGATTCCTGATACTTATTTTTTGAAGCTCTCCCTCTTATTGGAAAAAAGTCAGCAGAACAAAATAATATCACCGGAAACTCTTGTTTACAGTCTCTTTTTTTTCTTTATCAATAAATACCAGCGAAACGTGTGATCTTTTATAAACTACCTTCTTTCCTGTGATGAGGCAGCCAGTGCACCAACGGTATTTGCGACAGACCGACCCAGTCCAGTACATGACAAAATAATTGGGGCTAACTATTAAATGAATAGGGTTCTCTGTAAACTTTTGACAGGTAACTGTCTGCTTCAGAATCATTGGCAAAATTTTCACTATCCCCCATAAACCTCAATTCCCGCCTGACCAGGTAGGATATATTGGCCAGCAGCGGCAAAGCTGAGGAATAAAAACCCTCTTGCATGTTGCATTGGAGCTGATTTTGATCTCCGGAACGAATGGCGTCCAGGAAGTTGGAAAAGAGCGTCGCTTCAGATCCGGAAGGTTTTTCGCCGGAACTCGCAAATGGCTTGGTATCGCGATGATGAAATGCCCTCCATTCCGTACCTGCAATTTCCAGCCAGCCTTCAGTGCCGTAAAACAGGTTACCTACTTCCCTGCCATCACTCCCCTCCTGATTGGTATACCTGCCCCTGGCTTCATATTCCAGCATGGTGCCATCGGCATAATTAAAAATTGCGGTTTGTACATTTGGGGTTTCCTGCATGGACTGGTCGTGCCCATAGGTCTTTACATCGCCATAGACAAAGGTACCGGGAGTGCAATCACCTGGATTACATTTATCCTTGTCAAAACCAAAAATACCTCCACTGGAGTATACCGTTTCGGGATGCTCGTACTTCTGCAATCCCCAGCGTGCGATGTCCAGTTGGTGTGTGCCGGTATTACCCGAATCACCATTGCCCGTATCCCAGAACCAATGCCAGTTGTAATGACTTCGCTTCTCGTTGTAGGGTCGGTAAGGGGCCGGACCCAGCCAAAGATCATAATGTAAGGAATCCGGAGGCATGCTGTCTTTCGCCGTACCGTAAGAGTTGCGCAGCTTGTAAGTAAGGGCGCGAGCCATGTACAATTTCCCTATTCCCCCTTCATGCAGAAATTGTACCGCATCCCTAACATTAGTATATGCACGATTGGTCAAACCCACCTGTACGGTCAGGCCCGACTTTTGGGCTGCCTCCACCATTTTTCTACCTTCCCATAGGGTATGAGATGCTGGCTTTTCCACATAAACATGCTTTCCTGCCTCACAGGCCCAAACTGTAGCCAGCGCATGCCAATGATTGGGTGTTGCCATGGAGACTGCATCGATTTCTTTGTCTTCCAGCACTCTCCTCAGGTCCCATTCCAATTGGGGCCGGGCGCCGGTTTTCTCTTCTACCAGCTTGGATTTTTCATTGAAAAGGGCTTCATCGGCATCGCAAAGAACTCTTATGGTCAGGTTATGACTATCTTTGAGACTGCAATAATTGTTGATATGCACCGTACCTTGGTTACGGATACCGATCTGAGCCAGGTTGATGCGGTCATTAGCACCCATAATGGAGGCATAACTCTTTGCACTGAATCCAAGACCGCCCATACTTATTCCAGCAGAGCTGATTGTGGTCTTCTTTAAAAATTCCCGGCGGTTTGTCATGAGTTAAAGTTATTTTTGGTGAATGATCGGGATATTAATCATTTATTTTAATTTTTTAAAATCAAAGCAACTATTTTTGGCCCTTCAATAATTAAATTTTCGCCCTAACACAGTTGAAATGTAATTGCCTTTTTTTGAAATTTTTACGATAACTAAAAATTTTTCTATTGGCAGGCAACCCCCCTTGCCCTTTTACCCGTGATGTAAATACATATGCATCTGCACGAATCTCCTAAGTTAAAAAAACTCATTGACCAATGTTGCCGGGGTCAGACAAAGGCCCAGTATGCACTGTTCAAACAAACGTATTCCTATGCCATGGGAATTTGCGCACGCTTTTCCTCAGGCCCTGAAGAAGCCAAGGAAATTCTCAATGATGGTTTTCTGAAGGTGTTCACCCAAATCAAACGCTATTCTCCGGACTTATCCTTTGCCGGCTGGATCCGGCGGATCATGATCAATACGGCCATTGACCATTACAGGAAAAACAAAAAATACACCGAAAGCCATACAGGTATCGAACAGGTTCCCGACAGACCTGATATGAACCATACACTGGCTCAGATGCATTCAGAGGATATTCTCCAATTGGTACAAGACCTTCCCCCGGCTTACCGGATGGTATTCACCTTACATGTGGTAGAGGAATTCAGCCACAAGGAGATCGCCGGAATACTTGGAATTTCCATGGGTACTTCCAAATCAAACCTCTCCAAGGCAAGGCTGAGACTTCAGCAGGCGTTAAACAAAATATCCACTTCAACAGAACAGGTATATGGAAAAGAATAAAACAGATCGCCTGATCAAGGAAAAACTGGAGGCATGGCACCCCGTATTTACCGAGGCTGCCTGGGATGATTTTGCTCCTCATCTGCAAAACAGTTATTGGTGGAAATCCTGGTGGGGTCTCACTACTATCGCAGGGATACTGGCAATCGGCATGTACCTGTTGTATTCCTCCACCCTCATCGAAAACCCTGGTGATGCGGTACGAAAAATTAACAGTGAGGGATCAGCAGCCTTACGGTCTTCGGAAATTCCAGCTCCATCGAACCCATCTGCTTTGGATAGCCTGGATGATAATCCGGAAAGCGATCGACCAGCATCGATTCAAGCCTCCTTTGACAAAAGGACAAGGTCAGCCATAAATATTGTCCCAGATGGGAAAGCATCAGTTGCAAATTCCCGCACTAATATCCAGGCTGTAGAAGCGAAGGCCCCCGATGCAGTATTTCCAAATGGGCTGGTCTTTAAAAAGTATTACGAGACTACACATTCCGAATATAAAGCTCGAAACCATTATGCTGACCTGAAACTGATCCAACACTTATTGGGAATCGAGGAAAAGAGCTTAGACCAAGCCTCCGCTTCCGTCAAGGGAACCGGCAACTTATTTGAAATAAAAGAATCAGCCCATTGGGACCTATCCATAGGCCCGCAAATGAATTGGCTATATCCTGTGGATGGTTTCAGCACCACGCGACTGCCCTTTTCGGAAGAATTATTTTCCTGGCGTGCTCCGGGAATAGGTATTGCCCTGGAGCTGAATCAAAAATGGTCTTTTAATACCGGAATAACGGGTGCTGGTACGTCAAGTTATATTACCGTGGGAGAAGGGTACCCTACGCAAAAATTGCTTCATTTTCCCGATTGGTCCGAAGTCAACTATGTCGTTGATCATATCAGAATAGAAAACAGACAGCTTTTTATTCCGCTGACTCTCCGGTACCAACAGAAGATTTTCGGTAATTTTGGTTTGGCGATTCATTCCGGACTTGTTGTTCAGCACCTCGGTAATCAGGACTTCTTATACAGTCGGCCCGGAGTTTCCTCCTCTCCCTCATTTGCTACCGCTACAGACCAGCAAAAATGGCAACTGTCTTATTCCCAGTTTGGTATGGGATTTTACTACAGGTTGTCAAAACGACTGTCCGCTTATTTAAATGGTGACTATTGGTATGCTATCCAGCCGATTGGTGGTGAAAGACACCGGTACCAGCTAGCGGGGCTTTCCCTCGGTATCAATTATCATTTATTTCCCAGGAAACAATAATCTTGTCAAGAGACCAGGTAGGACTTTCCTTTGACGACTTTTTTTTCTACTTTTAGCCTTACCTCTGGAATAAAAGATGTCTTTACACCAGTAATTTATCCATTAAATTTTGCCCAAAAATGCCAAATTCAATCTTAAAGACAGGTGATTCAAAGCAATCAATTGCCCTCGCTGGATCATTGATCCTATTTATATGCCTTTTCAGTAGTGGTTGTCAGCAGGAAGCCCCCCGGCAACCTTTTTCTTTGGGTGAAAAATATTATGACGACAGCACCGGACTGTATCTGCCTGAAGATCTGCAAGCCACTTTATGGGCGGAATCACCCCAGTTTTTTAATCCTACCAATATGGATGTGGATGCAAAAGGAAGAATATGGGTGACAGAGGCACTCAATTACCGTTTATTCCGGAATGATCCCGAAAAATTTAAAAACCACGCAGCAGGAGACCGGGTGATGATATTGGAAGATGCGGACGGCGATGGGGTAGCCGAATCCTCCAAGGTGTTTGTACAGGACGAGGATTTGACCGCACCTCTGGGTATTTCCGTGATCGGCAATAAGGTAATCGTTTCTAGTGGCCCGTCTGTCATCATCTATACCGACGAAAACGGTGATGACAAACCAGATAACAAAGAGGTGTTTTTAACCGGATTTGGAGGCCTGGATCATGACCATGGATTGCACGCAGTAGTAGCCGGACCGGACGGCAAATATTATTTCAATGCAGGAAATGCCGGTCCACACATCGTCACTGATAAAAGTGGCTGGACGCTACGCTCAGGGAGTTTGTATAATGGTGGTTCTCCCCATATGAAAGACAACGAACCGGGAATGGTGAGTGATGATGGCAAAATGTGGGTGGGAGGGATCGCCTTGCGAATTAACCCGGATGGCACAGGCATGAAGGTGCTGGGCCATAATTTCCGAAATTCCTACGAACTGGCTCTGGACTCCTATGGCAATATGTGGCAGAATGACAACGATGATGATGGCAACAAGGGCGTTCGTGTTTCCTGGTTGATGGAAGGTGGTAATATGGGCTATTTCAATACCGATGGATCCAGGAAATGGCAGGCCGATCGACGTCCCGGCCAAGCTACCGTGACTGCCCACTGGCACCAGGAAGACCCCGGCGTCATTCCCCTTGGAGACAGCACAGGTGCAGGCTCCCCTACTGGCGTCACCTTTTATGAAAGTGATCTGCTGGGCGAAAAATACAGGGGTACACTGATGGCTGGCGAGGCCGGAAGAAATGTCATTCTGGTCTATAAACCAGAACCCAAAGGAGCCGGATTCGAGCTGAACCGACACAACCTGATCACCTCCTTGCAAGAGGAGGAAGTGGAATCGGCAAAAAGCCGGGCCACGGATGCGGATAAGACAAAATGGTTCCGTCCCAGCGATGTACTGGTGGGAACAGATGGTGCCATCTATGTGGCTGATTGGTATGACGGTATGGTTGGGGGCCATAGGATGATTGACAGTACCGGTTATGGCCGCATATACCGCATCACACCTAAGGGTAAAAACCTTCCAAAACCTGAAATCGACCTCTCTACCAAGAGCGGACAAATTGCCGCGTTATTGAACCCGGCTGTCAATGTTCGAAATGCCGGCTTTGCATTACTGGCAGCACAAGGAAGCGAGGCATTGGAGGAAGTGAAAGCTATTTTGAAAGATGAAAACCCCTACCACCAGGCCCGGGCAATCTGGCTTATGTCTCAAATGGGTACGGCCGGCATCTCAGAAGTTGAAAAGCAACTCGATGCTGACAATCCTGATTTGCGGTTGACTGCATTCAGGGCTTTGCGTCAGGTTAAATCTGATATCTTACCGCATGCGAGGGAATTAAGTGCAGATCCCTCGCCGAAAGTCAGACGTGAGGTAGCAGTGGCCCTGAGGGATATGCCTCTGGAAGCGGTAGAAGAAACCTTGATTCAATTGGCCTCTCATCACGACGGCGCAGACCGCTATTATGTGGAAGCCCTGGGATTGGCTATGGACGGAAAGGAAGAAGATATTTATCCTGCGCTAGAAAGGGAGCTTGGATCTGATCCTCTGGATTGGAAGCCTGGATATGCCGATCTGCTATGGCGCCTCCATCCCAGACAGTCCATCGCTGGATTGAAAGCACGGGCCATGGCAAATCAACTCTCCGCTGCACAACGACAAAAGGCGGTAACCGCACTGGGCTTTATCAATGATCAGGAAGCCGTCAGTGCCATGCAGGAAATCGCTGCATCAGAAATTACGGATGTTAAGGACCAGGCTTTGTGGTGGCTTAGGTACAGACGAAATAACGATTGGAATGGTTTTGAAATGGAGATCCCGGAATTGGAAGCCAATCTAAGTCCTGAAATTCAGCAGGAAATGCTCGCTCACAAATCGGTACTGGAAGACAAGAATGCGTCCATGGAGCAAAAAATCACCGCTGCAAATGCAATGGCCAAAGACAGGACCGGCGGATACATGCTGCTGGCGCTGGCCGAAAGGGAAGCCCTGTGGCCGGAATTGATGGATGCAATAGGACCCTCCATTTTTGACAATCCGGAGCAAGCGATTCAGGTCCTTGCTGGTGACTATTTTGAGTATGCCTCACATGACGCGGTGCTTTCTCCTGATCGCATTAGCAATCTGGAAGGAGACCCACAAAAAGGTAAACTCGTCTATCAGGGTAAATGTGCTACCTGCCACCGCATTGGAGAGGAAGGCCGGAACATTGGTCCGGACCTGGGCATGATTGGCGCCAAGCTGGACCAGCAAGGGCTGCTCGACGCCATCATCAATCCCAGTGCAGGAGTTGCATTTGGATATGAAATGTGGTTGATCACGCTGAAAGATGGGACTGTGGCAGCAGGCTTCCTTCAGGCAGATGGACCCATAGTGGTGTTGGAAGGCATGCAAAATGAAGTGTACAATATTCCTGCTGAAGACATCGCTTCCAGAAAAAGGTTCAACACGAGTATTATGCCCGATCCCGGTCAACTGGACATGAACGAGGAAGATCTGGCACATCTCACGGCTTATTTGACGGGGTTGAGCGGGGAAGGAGGTTGAGGAAGATTGAAGGAGATTGAAAGAGATTGAAGGAGATTGAGGGAGATTGTACAGGTAGCCTGAAAATTATTCTCTGTTGTATCCTTTAGATTGCTTTCGAAATGAAGCGTCAAATATGCATGTAAATGCGATTTATTCCTTGTCTTTTACGGCTGACCATGCTAACTTTTCCCTTCTGTAAACCTAAATTCAAATACCCTTGAGAATCGTACAATTCAAAAATAAGGACAGCAGCACGCAGGTAGGCCTGGTGGAAGGGGAGCATCTCCGTTTGCTACAAGATATCAAAAGTACCTATGAATTGGGCCGGATGGCCTTTGAAACCGGAAATTCGCTTGTTAAACTCGTCGAAGAGCGTGCAGGCAATGAAAGGGTGAATTATGAGGCGCTTATTTCCAATAATCAAATCCTGCTCCCCCTGGCGCATCCAGATCCCTATCGTTCCTGGATCACTGGAACCGGACTAACCCATTTGGGTTCGGCTGCCTCCCGGGACAAAATGCACCAAAAGCTAGCCAGCACTGACTCCGAAGAATTAACTGACTCGATGAAAATGTTTCAGATGGGCCTGGATGGGGGCAAAATGCACGGCGAGATGCCTGGTGTTCAGCCGGAGTGGTTTTATAAAGGCAACGGGCTTTGTGTGGTTCCTACGGGGCATCCACTGCTCTCACCTGCCTTTGCCCTGGATGGCGGGGAAGAACCTGAGCTGGCAGGCCTGTATATCATAGATCCGACAGGACAACCTTTTCGCATGGGCTTTGCTATTGGGAATGAATTTTCAGATCATAAGATGGAGAAAATCAATTACCTTTACCTGGCTCATTCCAAGCTGCGCCCGAGTGCCTACGGGCCGGAAATGCTGATCAGCGAGCTCCCGGATCACCTGCAGGGCATGAGCAGCATAAAAAGAGGAGACCAGGTGGTTTGGCAAAAAGAATTCCTTACCGGAAATGCCAATATGAGCCATAACATTGCCAATCTGGAACACCACCATTTCAAATACGAGCTTTTCAGACAGCCCGGTGATGTGCATGTACACTATTATGGCACAGCAGTGGCAAGTTTTGCCGATGGGATAGAAGTGCAGGACGGGGATCGATTCGAAATACAGATTCCGGAATTTGGGAAACCATTGGTGAATCCGATGAGACTGGTATAGAGGGAAGGGTTGAGGGAGATTGAAGGAGATTGGAGGCAGGTGGGATGGCGTAAGGCTGAGTCTTAGGCTGATAATGGCTAGCTACAAGCTGCCTTTTCAGGCTTTTTCTTACAGAGCGGCGCGGCCAGGCAACTCAGACGTTGGATTAAATAAGAATCAGAATTGAAGGGAGTGAGCCAAAGCATTATCCTACAATATGTAACTTCCAAAGAGTTTGGGGCTCACAGGTTTAAAGAGCAATTGAGAGAACTGGTAGAGTCCGCTTTTCCACACCTTAAAATCATGGCCGCCCGGTTCGATATAGTAGATGTGCGGAATATTATGCCTGTCCAGGTACTCGTGCGTGCGCTCGCTGAAACGTAACAGCCGGTCTTCATCTCCACAGGATAGCCACAAAACTTTTAAAAGATCCTTTGCCGCCTGAGGATCTGGAATCAATGCTTCAGGTGCTTTGGTATTAGGTGCTGCAGAAAACGCGCCCACCCAGGCGAAGCTGTCGAGATTACCCAAACCAAAATTCAGAGATTGCCCTCCGCCCATGGAAAGGCCGGCTAAAGCCCTGCTTTCTCTATCCTTTATCACCCGGTAATTGGTTTCAATGAATGGAATAAGGTCATTCAAAAGATCCTTCTCAAAGGTGGCAAATGCGGCAACTTTTTCAGGCTCCATCACATTTCCTCCGGCACGATCATCTTTCATGGCCCGGCCATTGGGAAGAACTACGATCATTGGCTCCAGCTTTCCATCCGCATAAAGGTTGTCCAGAATAACATGAGGAGTCCCGCCCCTCAACCACTCTTCTTCATCTCCACCTATGCCATGCAACAGGTACAGGACGGGATAGTTATTTGCCTCCGAATATCCAGGGGGCAAATAGACGAAGGCCCGCCTGACTGTATCTACCGCTTTTGAGTCATAATGAATGGTGTCTATTTTTCCCCTGGGAATTCCGGTTCTTTCCTGGTCAAAATTGGCAGCGGGCTGCTTTTCGAAATCTTGCGCATTGATGCCGCCACACAATAGCAGGCTGATCAGGCAAACAAACAGGTTCTTCATTTTATTCGGTTTGATTTTTAAGTGCTTATGGCTTTCTATTTCCATTCCATTGTAGGGTTTCTTAAGCTTGGTGAACCAGCCGTAGGAAAATCAGGTGGAACCGGAAAATCCACTTTGCCTGTGGCCAGCCATTCGGTGACCCGGACCACAGTGGTTTGGTAACCCGCACAGCGGTAAGCCGGAGGATAGACCTCCCCTTCCCAAAGGTGCCCCAGTGATGAATTATAAACCCTGCCTTTTCCGTACTCAACCACCCATTCTACCGGCCAGTTTTGTTGGGTACTTGTGCTATCATTAGCATAAGATAACACCTCAATATTTTTTGCATCCCCTCGTGGAAAGTAGTAAACTTCGGTATTCACCGTCTGCCAGGCATCGGGATAACCCAGATTGATCGGGTGGCGGTTTAAAATCTGAATAAGGGCATTAAAACGCTCACCATGCCCGGTACCTTTCCCCTCACCTGGGGGATATTGTTTTATATGTCCCTTTGGGTCAATTTCCAATGCCGTACCTACCGTTTGAGGCCTCCAGCCTAGCCCTATCATTTCATTATAAGCTTCCCAATGAGCAAATGCGTTGTTGGCCGAATGAAGGATATACAATCCGCCTCCCCTGGCCACGTATTCTTCCAATGCCCTTTCGGCATCTTTGGGCCACCTTAAAGTTGAATTATGGATATTATTGGTATTTTGAATGACCACAGCATATTGGTCGAATACTGGCTGCCAGGACTGCATCGTCAGACTGTCTTCAGGAACTGTGCTTATATCAACTTTAAACAAACCGCTTTTTTCCAGAATCCATTGGGTGACGGCTGACGTTTGTTGCCAGTCGTGGTTGCTGAACCCATCCACAATTAAAACAGGGATCTTATCGGATGACTGCGCCCGAATCTCGGATTTAAGGAATAAAAATAAATTCAGAAAGAACACCAGGCGAATCAAATATACCCAATTCGATCGTTTATCAAAATTACGAAGCAAGCAAATGATTTGGTACATAAGACTCGGGTTTATTGGGCAGCTATTCAAAATTAAAATCCAAGTTAATTTAAATGACACCTTAAATCCAGTAAATGGCAAAATAAAAACAGGATTGATCTGGGTTGATTGGGAAAAAGATTGAAGGAGATTGATGGGAGATTGAAGGAGATTGAGGGAGGTCATTTATCAACTACTAAATCCTCTATTCACTTTGCTCCTTTTTCTGTTGTCGAAAATAATCATTGTTGTCATAGCGGGAATCTGCTGCCCATTTTACATTGATTTTTGGCAGGTGCTGCGCCAACTCCGATTTGACGGGGGCGTATTTTTCCTCCCCGGCTACATTGTACCACTCATTAGGGTCTGCTTTCAGGTCATACAATTCTTCTGAACCATCCTCATAGCGAATATAGCGATAGTCCTGGCTGACAACCGCATGGTTATTCCGGGCCCATGTGGCGATGGCAGGGGTGGTCCATTTACTCCTGGGGTTTTTCAGCAAGGTTAAGATGCTTTTGGCTTCAATATGCTGTGGATTAGGGAGCCTGGCCAAATCCGTGAGGGTGGGGTAAATGGAAAACAATTCCACCGGAGCGTCAACACGCTGGTTTTTGGGGATGCCAGGCCCGGCAAAGATCAGGGGAGAAATGGTGGCCCTGTTCCAGAGCGCCACTTTGGCAAAGGTGCCCTTTTCTCCCAGCCGGTAGCCGTGATCTGACCAAAGCACCACAATGGTGTTTTCTGCATGGGGACTTTCTTCCAGGGCTGTCAGCACCTCCCCTATATAATGATCCACAAAGGAAACACAGGCCAGGTAGGCATGCAGGATATTTTTCCATTGCCTGTTTTCTATGGCCCATTCCGTCGTAGGCATCATGGGTAAATCATCAATTTCAAGGGCAATCTGTGGCAGGTCTTCCCGGTCATTTTCCAGATAGGCCGGATAATGAATTTTTGCCGTATCGTAAAGATCAAACCATTTTTGAGGTACATGCCATGGCACATGAGGGCGAAGAAAACCGATGGAGAGGAAAAAGGGCTGATCATATTCTTTTTGAATCCTTTCAATGGCCCATTTGGCCGATCGGTAATCCGGCATCTGCTCATCCCGCTCCGGAAAGGCACCCCAATCAGTAGAAGTGCCCCTTTTGTCCCAGTGGAAGCTTTGTGCCGGCTTGGGTCCGAAGCCGCTTTCCCTACCGCCGCTTTCGTCCAGTAAACCATCAGGAGCGTGGTTATGAAAAATTTTCCCTACACCCATGGTGTGGTATCCGGCATCCTTGAAATACTGGTGAAGGAGGGTGACCTGCTGGGTGGACTCGTTGGTTTCTTTGATTTTATTGTCATCAATAAACCCATATATACCTGTGGTAGAGGGTCTCAAACCAGTCATAATCGCCGTTCTTGACGGACTGCACATGGGAGCCTGACATTGGGCATTGGCAAACAATACCCCCCTGGAGATTAATCTGTCCAAATTAGGAGTGATAGCATCCGGGTGACCCATTCCACCGACAAAATCGTTCAGGTCGTCCACAGAGATCATCAGGATATTGGGTGGTTGAGAGTCCTGGGCTCGTACCCAAACTATGTTTAATACAAGTAGAAAAATAATACAAGGCAAAACTTGGTAGGGATTTTTCATCATCAACAAAAATCAGATTAATTCAATATGGTAAAGCACCAAAAACAAGAGCACCAGGTTTATAACTGTCCTTAAAATAGCAAACAACCAGTTCCTGCGCATTTTTTTTTCTTCTTCGTTATTCAATACCTGATAAAACAGTATGCCTATCAGGATGATATTAACAGTCAAAATAAGTAATGACAGGTATCCTACCCAGTGGGGCCAGTTCAAATACACCATCAAACCATTGAGCACATAAGCTGTCATGGTCAGGAAACTCGTATTGTTATGCAGCTCCTTGGGGTGAAAAAAAGAAATTGGATTGGCTTCCACAATTTTAATTTGGATAAAAAATCAGAGAAAATCAAATAAGGGTTTTTTTTAGGGCTTGGGCCTTCTTGCCTGTTGCCAAATGACCAGTTAGAAAAGGGGTATAATTCGTACAGCTTCATTAGAGATTGAAGGAGATTGATGGGAAGAGATTGAGGGAGATTGAAGGAAGGAGATTGATTGAGGTTGGTTTTAGGTTTAAAACAAAAATTCATATCCCACAACTTGCTTCAGTTTTTTATCCAACGTCCAGAGTTGGAGTTCGTTTTTCTGTACTGCATTAAAAATTACCGCATCGATTATTCCTACTCCATGATGAACCAAGCCAGAATGATAAGAAAGAAAACCAGATTCCATCACCAAAAAAGGTTCATCCAAAGTGGGAACCAAAGATGCATACTCCAGGATAACATTCACCTCTCTTTTGCTTTTTGCACCTTGCAACAGTTCTGCAAAAATAAGCTCAAGGCCGAACACCCTGCCATTCTCAAGAAGTTCCTGGCAAACATTAAAGTATTTGGGATTTCCCTTCAGGTATTCAATCCAGATGGAAGTATCGAACACAACACCTCTCATTCGCGATTCAAGTCCCGTAATTCCTTCGAAGCGTACCTAAACGCCAATGGTTCATTCAAAACCGTGGCTCCCAGTTGCTTGATTTTTTGGGTTCTGATGTAAGCAATTAAAGCGATTTTTACCGTTTCTGTGATTGTATCTGCCTTGGATAATTCCATGGCTTCCGCTATCAATTCGTCAGGAATAATGGCTGTAACTTTCATACTTTTAAATTTTTACGAATATACGATAAAGTATCGTATTTTCACCAGTTAATAAAAGCAAAATTCTAAACCATTTGGACCAACAGGATTTTACTTATATTGGTGGAGCTGTATGCGATTTAACTCCCACAATAGAAAAAGCCAACGGTCTCCCCTTTGCAACAGGGATCCCTTTATTGATCAGGAATGCTGTCATGTTTCTCCAGAAACTGTAGCACCTGACGCTCCACAAAACCGTTTTCATGGGGTATCATTCTGCCCAGTGCTTCATTTAATCTGGCTGAATGGATGCTATGTGCTGAATATAACTTCAGTAGCTTTACCAGCTGCGGACCATTTACCTGGCTAAGGTTCTCCATTGAATGATCCACTACCGCCGGATTTAAATGGGCTGCTTCAGCCAATCGATCAAAAATCAGGTTTTCTATGCCCGCGTCTACCTTACCGATAAGCTCGAAAATCCGAAGTTGCAGTTCATCCGATCCCAGCTGTTCTATTGTAATGGATTTCAACAAAAGGTAGGACTGGAAATATTCATCCTCAAGCAATACTCCGACCAATCCATCAATCACCAGATCATTTAGCTCTCGAAGTAAGCCAAGGCGTTCGAGGGCCCAGGTTCTGTCCGATTGATCAGTACTTTGAAGAATTTCTGTAAACAGATGTGGATCCAGGCCGCTTTCTGTAAGTGCTGTTACTTGCTCCTGAACGGGTCCGTGCACGATTTGATAAAGCTTATGGGTGGTATAAGCCGCTCCTGGTACGACATAAGCCAGTACATCCTTTGCTGTGGCACCCGACAAGCCGTCTACCGAAGCATGGTCGGATGCCGAATGACCCACCAGATCCTCAAACGCATAATTGCCCAACGGAAGAAACGGATCAGCCAAAAGCTCGTGCAGTTGCTCGTATTCGCCGGCAACAAAAGGCTCATGATCCTGCTTGCTCAGGTACTCTCCATCAGAGAGCTCAAATCCCAGGTATCTTCCGGTAATGTTCCAGTACAGCCTGATTTTCAGCGGCCGGCATTTGTTATCGAAACACACGCCGGTATGAAGCTCCAGATAATAATTTACAGGAATACCGGCAGCTCCGCCCTTTCGAGGCATTTCCTGCCGGTATAAGGAATCATTGATGGGTATGCTGACCAGACTGGAAGAATCCGCAATGGATATGGTAGCAGGCTGAAAATACCTGATATCCTCGGTTTCTCCATAAAAAAACAGGACCAGATAAAGCCCGGGCAATACACATTTTAACCAACTGACCATCCAATTTTTATCTTTTCACTATACTTCCGGCACAATTCCCCCATGCTCCTTCAGCAATGCTTTCAACTCATCCAGGGGGACCTGCGCTGGCGTTACCTTGTGTTTGATAGCCAATACTGCCGCTGCAGCAGCTGCCTGGCCCATGCCCATACAAGATGCCTGTACCCTCAAAGCAGAATTGGCGAGTCGATCGCTACTGAGACAACGTCCTGCTACCAGAAAATTTTGGCTGCCCTTCGGTATCAGTGCCCTAAGCGGGATGGTAGCGACCACATCTTCTTTCAGAAACTCCTGATAAATGGATTCACCATCCCTATGCAAATCAATCGGATAAAAGGAATAAGACAAAGAGTCGTCAAAAACCCTTCCTGAGACATAATCCTCATGACTTATTTTATAAAGTCCGTCGATCCTGAAAGTTTCCCTTACTGCTGTTTCGGTCTGTGCATCCATTAATTTTAATTTCTCGCAACCGGGAAATTTCCTTAACGTTCTGATCAATTCCAACAAGGAAGCTCTGCCTTCGATATTGGCTTTGGTATGCAATTCGGCTGTTGAAGAATCAGCACCGGGCACATAGACATAATTATAGGGCACAGTAGGAGGGAAATTATTAACTGATGATTCTACTTTCACATCTTCGTTGATGAGCATATTTTGCCTGAGCCTGCTATGGTATTCCTTTGGTATTTGGGAAAGATCGAGGGATTCGAAATCATAACCCCCGATCCGGAAAATGAAGGATCCCGGTTGGGTATCCGCCTCTCTGAGAAGGGGAAATCCGGCAATGGAAGCTGCGGCCGCATTACCGCTGCAGTCGATGATCTGGTTACAGCTAATTTCATTGGCAATTCCCTTTCCCACGGTTTCCACAGTCCATTTTCCTTTATTCTGCTTAATGGAAGTCGGCGTTTCATAATAGTGTATAGCCACTCCGGCCTCCCTGCACTTTTCTTCTGCCAGCAGCGCATAAAGGGATTTGTTGACGGTTACCTGGTGTCTCCAATGACGAATGGTATCGTTATTAGGAATAATGGAAAAGTTGGGCAGGATATCATCATTTAACTCAACGGCTTCCAGCACCAGCTCCCAACCTATGCCTCCGATGATTTGCTTCCCCCAGGCATGGAATATCCCGGGAAAGGATACCCCACCGGTGGTGGTGGTCCCTCCCAACTGACTGCCGCTTTCTATCAGGGTGGTTTTGGCCCCTGCCCTACCTGCCTGTATGGCGGCCACGACACCGGCAGTTCCTCCGCCAACTATTAAAATATCTGTTTCAATTTTCTGTTTTTGAACGCGATATGGCGATGCCAGCCTTTCACCTTTTGAGAGCTGTGGAGCAGTCAGCCCCACGGATAGGGCCCCCATTCTGGCAATCATTTCTCTTCTTTTCATTTTCATTTGGTTTGAACGAACAAAGCTGCCGGCCAAATGGCCGGCAAGTTTAGGTTTGCTTTACAATTTAATATCCCGGATTTTGATCGGTGGAAGGATCTATAGCTCCATTGAAATTGACCTCCTGTAAGGGGATTGGCCACAGGTAATGGGCTTCTGCAATTTGCAGTCCCTTATTTTTCATGACCATTTCCTGAGCTTTACCCGTTCTTTTCAAATCCAGCCATCGTTTTCCTTCAAACTGAAATTCATAAGCCCTTTCCTGCAATACAGCGTCCAGGAAAGGTTCGACGTCCGACGGGGCGAATTGGTAATCAATTGCGGAAGCTTCAAATATTGGGTTTCCGTAAGCCCGTCGTTTCACCTGATTCAATGCAGCAAGGGCCGGCTCGCTGACTGCGCCCTGATTTCTGACAGAAGCCTCTGCAAATATCAGCAACACTTCAGCATACCTGTAAATGGGAAGGTCATTGCCAGCATCATTGCGGCTTATGGCTGCGTTATCCACATATTTACTGCTGACCAGGGTGTTTGGGCCTAATCCAAAATCGATCTGATCCCACAGCGCCTTCCGGATATCCCCCTCATCCCATTCCATATAAAAAGGATTGGTAGCGTCACTGTAGTGTGCATAAGCTCCGCCAAAATTGAATAAACCCGTGCTGGGATGGTTCAAAATCCATAGCATAAAGTTTCCCTGCCCAAGTTCTCTTGCATACTTGAGATAAAAAATCTCTTCCGTTGTAGAAATCAACTCCGGGCCAAAAATATCCTGACGGATGTCTTCCACCGAATTGATTTCTACCAAAGCAAATTCGTCAGAAGCGATTACCTCGCTACTTTTTTCCATGGCCAGTTGATAATTTTCCAGGAAGAGGTGCACATCCGCCATCAAAGTTTTGGCTGCATAAACTGTAGGCCGGCCAATGTGCTTTGCTGTTGGAAGTAAATGGCTCTCTGCAAAGCCCAAATCCTCCAATATCAAATCGTAAACCTCCTGAACGGTACTCCTGGGAAGATCGATTTGCTGCATATTTTCTTCGGTCCGGAGAGGTACCCCTCCCCAGTTTCTTACCAAATCGAAATAAGCCAGCGCTCTTAAAAATTTAGCTTCTGCCAAATAGTAATTGAGGTCTTCCTCACTAATGTCAGTACCATCTGGCGCATTAGCGATCACCAGGTTGGCGTTTCGGATGGCTTGGTAGAACGAATTCCACCTCGAGCCCGCTGTATTGATATTGGTTGCATTTAATCCAGCAAAATCATTGTATTGGGCCCTGCTTCCTCTACCATATCCCCAATCGGTGTGCGCATCCAATATGGCAATTTGTTCAGCCCTTGTTGACCTGAGCGGACTGTAAATTGCATTTACTGCAGTTTCTACCTCTTCGGCGGTATTGTAGAAGTTTTCAACAGCTACAGTTTTCGGCTGCTCGATCAACAAATCCTCACATGCCGCCAGGGTCAATAGGACAGGCAGCAATAATACGTGTGCTATATTCAGATTTTTCATGGTTATTATCGAATTTAAATGATGATTAGTTTACAGCAATCGCTACCTAAAACCCAAGCCTCAGGCCCATAGTGAGGGTTTTTGGTATGGGATAACTGTAATGGTCTATACCCAATTGGGTACCAGCTCCCCTGGAGTTTACCTCCGGATCCCACCAGGAATACCCGGTAAGCGTGATGAAATTCTGTGCACTGATATAAACCTGTGCACTATTCAGGGATTTGTTGACCAATTTACCGGACGGAAAATTATAGGCAAGCTGTATATTTCTAAACCGGAGGTAAGAACCATCCTCAACAAACCTATCTGAAACCCTCACTGCCGTGTTCCGGCTGATTCTGGGGTATTTGGCAGTTGTATTTTCAGGAGTCCAATGGTCGTACAATACCTCTTTGGGCATGTTCATTCCCTGTCCGAAATCCAAAGTGCTTGGAATCGAACTCACATTGAATATATCATTCCCATGGGACCCCTGAATGAAAAAGCTAAACTCAAAATTCTTATAATTCATACTGGAATTAAGACCATAGATAAAATCCGGGTTTGGATCCCCGATGTAGGTCTTATCTCCTTCATTAATGATCCCATTATCGTCTCTGTCCACAAACCGGATGTTTCCATTTTCATCGTACCCATCTTCTTCAAAGCCCCAAAACTGTCCTATAGGTCGACCCTCCCTTAGTATGGTCACATTGTCACCCACTACCAACACGCCTACAAATGCGCCTAGGATGTCTTCTCCGTTGTGCAGACTGACCACCTTATTACGGTTAAAGGCCATATTACCAAATAAATTCCACTTAAAATCCCTATCCATTACCTTTGCATCAAGGCTCAGCTCTATGCCTTTATTCTGGACCTTGCCTACATTCTGGACGGTGGTGGTAAAGCCCAGGGAACTGGGTAAGCGTACCGTATTCAGGAGGTCACGGGTGTTTTTAATGTAGTAATCCGCATTGAAAATAAAACGGTCATTCAAAAATCCTACATCCAATCCGATATCTATCTGCTCGGTAGTTTCCCACTTCAGATCTCCTGGCAGCACCGTACTAGGAGCAAAGGTGTTGAAAAGCATGTTTTCAAAAATGGTATTGCCTGGATTCAATTGGTTTAGGGTGGCATAGGGTGAAATGGCCTGGCTACCGGTCAACCCCCAGCTTGTCCTCAGCTTTAGGTCAGAAAGAATTGAACTTTCTGACACGAAAGGCTCCTCGGATAGCCTCCAGGCGAAAGCCCCCGAGGGGAAATAGCCCCATTTGTTACCCGGACTATACCGGGAAGATCCATCCGAACGAAAACTAAAAGTGAAAAGAAACCGCTCATCATAGGTATAATTTATCCTGCTCAGGTAGGACAGCAATACGGATTGGGCATACCCGCTACTTGGTATGCCCGGGTTTTGCGCTGCTCCCAGGCTGTGGGTTTCGAAAGCATCGCTCAGGAAACCAACACCCCCTGCGCTTAAAAAAGTAGTAGTAAAATCCTGGTAGGTAAATCCCACCACCGCATTTAGCTGATGTGCTGCGCCAATTGTCTTATCATAACTTAAGGTATTTTCACTTAGCAAACTTCTGAATTGGCTGGTACTGATATTTGCGCTTCCCTCAGAATTGAAAAAATTCCTGCTTGTATAGCTATCGGTCCGGTCATCTCTGTTTTCAATACCGCCTGAGATTTTTAAGGTCAATTCCGGTAATGGTTTGTAAGTAAAGGCCAGGTTGGATAGCACTACATTGGCCTTAACTTCATTGAGCTGTTCGTTAATAAAATTTAAGGGATTGATGATATCCGGAGCAATAAAGGGAAATTCATTCCCCAAAACATTGTAGGTACCGTCCTCATTATAAGGTTGAGAGATGGGTGCTGCTGATATGGCTGCTCCTATCATGGAATTGCCCCGCTGTCCGCCTCCACTGTCCCGGCGCTCCGTTTTCAGGTGGCTGAGTGTATTGTTAAAGTTGATCGATATACGGTCGCTTATGGTATGGTTGATATTGGCCCTCAGCGAAAACCGGTCATAATCGCTACCTTTTATGATCCCATCCTGCCCAAAAAAACTGCCTGAAATGGCATACTTGGTTTTTGCATTGCCTCCACTTACATTTAGAGACGTGGACAAAATGGGCGCGTCCCGGAATATCAGGTCCTGCCAATCAAATCCCTGCCCAAATCCTTCAATTTCCTGATCTGTAAAGTACAGTGGAATATTGTCATTGGCAGCCTGTATATTTTGCAACCGTGCATATTCAGTGCCGTTCATCAGGTCCAGTTTTTTTCTCAGACTTTGTACACTATAACTGGTTTCGAAGTCCACTTTGGAAGTCCCTTCTTTGCCTTGCTTGGTAGTGATCAAAACAACACCGTTGGCACCCCTGGAACCATATATGGCAGTAGCTGAGGCATCTTTTAGTACCTCGATACTTTCAATATCAAAATTGTTTAAATTGGTGGGGTTTCCAGAAAACGGAAAACCGTCAATGACATATAGGGGTTCATTGCCTCCCTGTATGGAATTGGTACCTCTTATTCTGACACTTATTCCCGATCCCGGGGCACCGCTATTTTGAATCACCTGTACACCTGCAGCCCTGCCAGAAAGTGCCTGCATTACATTCGTGGTCGGAAAAGCATTGATCTCCTCTGATTTTACCTGAGAAACCGATCCGGTCAGATCACTTTTTTTCACCGTACCATAGCCTACCACCACCACTTCTTCCAAAGCGGAATCGTCCAGCTCCAATTGCACATCATACTGTGTCTGATTGCCAACGGTGATTCTTGTGGGCTGATAACCAATAAAGGAAATCACCAAAACAGCCCCCTCTTCCACATTGATAGAAAAATTTCCATCAATATCTGACACAGTACCGGTACTGGTATTTTCCACGGTAATCGTGGCCCCGGGTAACGGCTCTCCATTTTCATCTTTCACCGTTCCGGTAACGTCTATCGGAGCCAGTTCTGCTTCTCCGGAGACCGGGTTCTGCCCAACCTGTTGCCCGGTTTTCCGGACATGAATATTCCGGTTTATCTGCTTAAAATACAATCCCGTCTGCTGGCCAATTATTGATAAAAGGTCATACAAACTTTGGGACTGGCTATCTGTGGTCACCTTCGGAACGCCTTCTAATTCTTTATCGGTATACACAAAACTGAATCCGGTCATTTTCTCAATGGTCGAAAACGCCCTTTCTATCCTTACCTCCTCAAAGGTGACGGATATCATTACTTCTTCAATATCTTTGACCTGAGCAATGCCGTTGGAGGCAAATAAAACGCTCATCGACAAAAGCTGAATCAGAAACGCATAAGTGAATAGTTTGGTCATGCGTATGACATGTAATAGTATAAGATTTTTCATACCTTTACTTTGTTTGTTTTAAAACTATGGTGAATGGTTTTGGATAAACATGCCCCGGAATTCCGTCAGATAGTTTTCCGGAGATTGATTTGGCCGGGGATGTTGGCGCATTCCCGGCCTACTTTTTCAATTGGGTTTATTTCATAGGCAACTTTTACTTAGTCTTTAAAAATGATTCTTACATCCTCGCTATCAATTGTGAATTCAAATCTCGCCGAAAACTTCAATCCTTCCAGAACATTTTCCAGGGTCTCATCTTGAAATTTTCCCGAAAGCAATACTTGGTTGAGAGGCCTGTTTTCAATAGAGATTTGGACCCCATACCAATTTTCCAGAACCCGGATGGCTTCCATCAATGGCGTTTCTTTAAAAATGATCCATTTCCTGGTCCAGCCGATTACCAAATCTTTATCAAACCTGGTCTTGGCCAATTGCTCCTTTTCGGTATCGATCACCAGGCCTTCACCGGGAAGTAAAGTGACGGCCTCGTTCGCGTCCTCTTTCATGTCAACGGCCACTTTGCCTGTCAACAGGGAAATATTCACAGTTTCCCCGGCGTACGCCTTGACATTAAAGCTTGTGCCCAAAGCGGTGGTAGTCGAACCGCGGGAATTCACCGAAAAAGGTTTCAGGGAATCCCGGGCCACACTAAAGAAAGCCTCCCCCTCTAAAAAAACCTCTCTCCTGTTCTTTTCGAAATTTTTCAGGTATCTTAACTCACTTCCGGAATTGAGAATAACCACCGATCCATCGCTTAAAGTAAGATGTGATTTTACCCCCGGAACAGTCTTGTGTTCAACGTAAACACTCTCAGGAGTATCTGTTAGGGGAATAACAGGTTCGGAATAAATCCATCTGAATAAAAACCCCATTCCTATGGCCAGGGCCAATATACCCGCCACCCTGATACCAAATGCATCAAAGAGGTATCTCCGAGAACCCCGGTTTCGGGCTACACTTTCCAGCGTGCTCACCGCATGAATAGGAATCACCTTATCTTCTTCCTGCACATTTTCCGCTGCCACCGGTTCTGACATTTTGGTCGCGATATCTTTCCATAAGCCCGACATCTCGCGATCTGACAAATCCGGCTGCTCTTTGCTTTCCAATCGCAGGATAATAGCTCTGGCATCCCTGGCAGCCTTCTGCTTATGGGGATATTCCAATAATGCTTCCTGCCAATAAAGATTCAATGCAGCGTTGGGATGCAGGATCCATTTTTTGAAAGAAGGGTCCAATACAAAATCCTCTGTGGTATAATTGGAGATATTCATTATCAGTCAAATTCGACCACATAAGTCCGGTGCCAATAAAATCTATCCTTAATCCGGAGAAAAATTTATTTTTTTACAGATAAATTAAAAATTACTAATTAATGTTACGAATACTTCAATATATCCGAAAAATATTATTTATTTAAAATGGAATTTCTGCCTCAATGCAGTAAAGAAAATGCTAAGAAAAATGCCTTGCCACTGAGAATACGGATCTCCGGCGCCAGGATCCCAGATCATCCTTGACCCACCGGCGCTTAACACCAACAAAAAATCAGGAATACCAACAGCAATCGCTTTTTCAAATTAGCGATTGCCTTCCAGGCCAGGGAATACGCAGACTGAACATTGATTCCCATGATGATACAAATATCCTCATAGGAGTGGTTTTCATAATACAGCAAGTGCAAAACTTCTTGTTGCCTGCCCGGCAAAGATTCCAGGGCGCTTTGAAGATGCTTTCTTTTTTGCAGATTTGTCACCGCACCCATCAAATCTACTTCCGGATCTATAGACAGCCTTTCTTCAATTTCCGGGGTCAAATTGCTATACTTCTTTTTTTCCTTTCCGATTTCCTTATGAATTTTGTTGCTCAGACATTTAAACAGATAAAGTTTAACATTATCGTTGCCCTTTATGCTATGCCTGTAACGCCAAATGGTAAAAAATACATCCTGAATACAATCTTTCACCAAATTTCTGTCCGCTTTTATGGCCATACCAAGCCTGAAAAGTTCTTGGGTATATTTTACATATAGCGTTTCCAATCCCGAACTTTCATCATTCTTGATTTGCTGCCAGCAAACTTTATCGTCGGAATTCTCCTCGTGGGGCTCGAGACCTCTTTCTGTGCGCATGTAATGTCATTCGGGTTTATTGCCATCGAAAATAGGTATTAATACATATATTTAAAAAGGAATAGGGCTTTATTGTGCAAATCTCATCTGCTACTTATATCAAAATCAGAAAAGTTTAAATACCCGGAACATGTTTCAAGCAAACGAATGTAATTTTGGTGATGATGCCCTCCTCCCCAAAGGCCCCTTGCTTCTTCTGAATAAAAGAAGAAAATATATCAACAAATCCCAGCAGGCAAACCTTGCGATAAGCCTGTTTCCACCAATACAAGGTTTTGGAAGCATTGATTCAAAAGAATAGGAAAAGACAAAGGAATCCGGAAAAGGTACGGCAATATAAACTCAGTACCCCAGCTCTAAGCGTCTTTATAAAAAAATCTACCGCATCAGGTGGACAGCCCTGCGCAATCGCCGCACCATATCGAAATACCAGGGCACAGAGGCCCAATCACTGATTTGCTGCGTTCTTTTCCTCTTTTTCCAGCCTTTTAAAGTACCTTCTGAATAAAAAATTGGACCGCATTGCTTCCATATTGGTATCGAACTTCTCGGTGCTGGACTCCAGGTTCATCAGTGTCTGCGTCAAGGTGGCCCGGAAAAGAGAGTCTTCCAAAATTAACCCAGCCGTTCCTTCACCAGCTTTCACTCCCCCGATCAGCTGATTGAGGTGCCGTAGTACCAACTGTGTCTCCGCCGTAGTCGATTCGATCTGCACCAGGCTTCGCTCCACGCTTGCCGTCATCACCGAATCCGAAATCAAGGCGCCTGCCAAACCATCACCCTTTTCGATGTTTTCCAGCAATTCCTTCCCGGCCAGGGCCATCTGTGTCACCTGATTCCCCGACAGGCGAAACGAGCGAATCGCTTCTTTCATCTCCGCCAGCAGGAGGGTATCCGAGAGCGTATCCCAGAGATTCTCGTTTTGGTTGATCTTTTCTGTGATTTCAGATAGGTTCACCAGTGTATTTTGCAGGTAATCGCCCGAACTGGTAAGCTGTCGAAGCATGTCCTCAGTGCCAACTTGCTCCAGAGGAATCAGGACATCCCCCTCTTCAACCGGCGATGACTCTCCGTCCTGCGGGTGTATTTGCAGAATTTTGTTCCCGATCAGCCCATCGGTATTGATGGTGGTTCGGGCATTTTTGAGAATGAAAGGCGTCATTTTTCTGCGAATCAGGAGATCCACCTGAATGGTATTTTCATCCAGCACATTGATGTCACTCACCGTGCCCACATTCATCCCCTTGTACAACACGTTATTTCCTGGCAATAACCCATTTACATCTTCCATTTCTACAAAAACGTGCATGGATTTTCCCAGGATATTCTGATTCCTCCCGATCATGTAGAGCGAAAAGACGAGAAACAGTAAACCTGCGATCACAAGTGCGCCAAGCTTCGCATTGGATAATTTTCTATCTGTACTCATAGTCCTTCAAAGAATTCCCTCACCCTGGGGTCTTGGTTTTTGATTAAATTTTCAAATGTTCCTTCCGCATAATTCCTACCTTCAATCAGCATAATGATGCGGTTGGCAGTCATTCGGATACAATTCATGTCGTGCGAAATGATGATGGAAGCAGTGTTGTATTTTTCCTGAATCCGGTTCATCAGCTCACTGATTTCTCTAGCGGTAATCGGGTCCAAACCGGTGGTCGGTTCATCATAAAGAATAACCTTTGGCTTGAGAATAATTGTACGGGCCAGTGCAATTCGCTTGCGCATTCCTCCGGAGAGTTCGGCAGGCATCATATCGATGGTATGCAATAGGCCTACATCATCCAATGCTTCTTTCACCGCCGATTCGGCATGTATGGCACGCTGCTCCCTGGTCCAATGCCGGCGAAGCGGGAATTCGAGATTTTTTCGGACGGTCATGGAATCGTAGAGCGCATTGCTTTGAAATAAAAAGCCCACATCGGCGCGAAGCAAGTCCATTTCGTCCTGATCCAACAGGCTGATGTCCTGATCAAAAACCGTAATCCTTCCGCTGTCCTGTTCAATCAACCGGATAATGCATTTGATCAAAACGGATTTCCCGGAACCTGACTTTCCAAGAATCACCAGGTTCTCTCCCTGCGAAAGCTCAAGCGAAAAATCCCGAAGCACGTGATTCTGCCCAAAGGATTTATTCAGGTTTTTTACCTCGATGATGGACTTGCCTTTTTCCATAAAATCAGGTAAGCCCCAGCACATCGGCTACTTGAACCGCGATCAAATCCAATATAAATACCAACAGCGAAGCCACAATCACTGCCGTGGTCGCAGACCTTCCTACTCCTTCGGTTCCCTTTTGAGAATGGTAGCCTTTGTAGCAGCCTACAATGCCAATGGCAAAGCCAAAGAATATTGTCTTGACCATAGCCGGTACAAAATCCCCAAAAATCAATACCTTATAGGCCTGATACCAATACAACGACCAACTGACATCTCCTTTTAAATTTGCCCCCAAATAACCTCCGTACAAGGAAATCGCAATGGCCAAACTGGAAAGAATTGGTACCATGACTGTGGAGGCCAAAACGCGGGTAATGACCAGATATTTGAAAGGATTGGTTCCGGAGACCTCCATCGCATCGATTTGTTCGGTCACACGCATCGATCCCAGTTCTGCGCCAATTCCAGAGCCTATTTTACCCGCGCAAATCAAGGCTGTAATCACCGGCGCGATCTCCCGGACGAGCGAAACAGACACCATGGATGGAAGCATAGACGCTGCCCCAAACTCCACCAGGGTAGGGCGTGACTGTATCGTCAAAACCAGCCCCATGATAAACGCGGTAATACCTACAAGTGTAAAGGTCTTGTAACCGATGAAATAGCTTTGATTTACAAACTCCTCCCACTCCTGCCGGGGTTTACTGACTTCCCGGAAAAAACGGCTCGTAAATCGGGCAATTTCTCCTGCTTCCTGAAAGAAAGGCGTATTCAGTTTATTCAAAAGTGCCATAGATTGGGTTCATGGGTCTATAATTTACATGGCCATAGCCTGCCCCGTATCACAAGTGGGGGTAGTTTTTGCCGATCTCATCAGGATGAGGTCGCATGGTTTCCTCCCGATAGGTATTGGAGCTATAGGAGCATCTCAATATATACAGGTAACATAGTGCCGGACTGCCCCAGACAGGCTCCGTTTCGTTTCCCAAATTCATCAACTTTTCTAAGAAAAGCCGTTACATAGGTCAAGTCTATTTATGATAAAAATCAGTAAAATTTAAAGCTCCGAAACATTTTTCTACCAAACGAATTCTATTTTGGTGATAATAGCCTCATCCCAAAATCCTCTTGCCTCTACGGCTTTCCTGAAATGTACGGAAAGAAACCGCCGGGAATAAACCTGAATCAGACAAGAATACCGCAGGAGTTTCCCTGCCGGAAACTGATCCCTTATCAGGATAGGAGAATGGAATACTTGGACTACATTAAGGTTGTCTTAAATCTACAAATCCCTTACTTTTACCGTTAAGGTTGCATGTATGGACCTACGTTTATTGAAGCCATTCAATGGCTTTATTTTGAAAGCGGGGATATTACCTCTTTATCAATATTCCCGGCAGGTATATTGATCAAACCAACTGCCCCATGAATAGCAGAAGAAAATTTATCAACAAATCCTTGCAGGCAAGCCTGGCGATAAGCCTGTCTCCGCAACTGCAAGGTTTTGGAGAAATTGTTTCAGAAGATATGAAAAGACAAATGGATCTGAAAAATGTAAAATTGCCCGCCAACTATGGGTTGGGGGGTGTGGCCATAGGAAATGGATTCCGGCCTACCACTGATGAGCAAGCCCAACTGGCAATGGAAGGAGCCTGGGAAGCGGGCGTCAGGTTTTTTGATACCTCCCCCTGGTATGGCCTGGGTTTAAGCGAACGGCGCTTCGGTCGCTTTCTCCACAACCAAAGACGTGAAGATTATGTCCTCGCTACCAAGGTGGGACGGCTATTGAAACCTGCAAAAAAAGCGCCTGGCAACAACTCCTGGAAAAATGCTTCCCCATTCGACTATGAATACGATTACAGTGCTTCAGGGGTGCGCAGGTCCATTGAAGACAGCTTGCAACGACTGGGCATCAACAGCATAGACATCGTTTTCATCCATGACCTCTCACCCGATAATGGTGACATGAAGGATAACTGGAAAGATTACTTTGAGGTAGCTGCCAAAGGAGCCATGCCGGAACTGACAAAAATGAAAGAAGAAGGGCTGATCAAGGGCTGGGGCCTTGGTGTAAACCGAATAGACCCCATCTTGGAAACCCTAAAAGTGGCTGATCCGGACGTGTGCCTTTCTGCCACCCAATATTCACTGATGTACCATGAGGATGCCCTGGACCGCTTGTTTCCGGCATGTGAAGAAAAGGGAGTGGACATCGTGGTGGGTGCTCCGCTGAATGCCGGCTTCCTGGCTGGCATAGACCGGTACAATTACTGGGGAGAAATGCCGGAAGGCTTTAAGGAAAAGCGGCGACAAATGAAGGAGATCGCCGGCCACCATGGTATTGACCTGATAGCTGCAGCCCTACAGTTTTCTGCGGCTCCTGATGTGGTTTCTGCCGTGATTCCTGGTACAAGATATCCGGATCAGGCCAAGGCGAATGTAGAAGCCATGAAAGTAAAAATTCCTGAGGGCTTTTGGGAGGAGTTGGTAGAGAAAAAACTGATTTCCGAAAAAGCTCCCTGGCCGGGATAAATGTCTTGCTGCGGTGTTAACAGAAAGATTGAAGGCGCCTGGGTGGAAGGATTGATTCAGATTGAGGAGAGATTGAAGGAGCCTGGCCTTTGAGGAGCTCAGAGATCCGATTGAGAGAGGTTGTACTGTTGGTACAGATGAAGCAGGGCGTACATAAAATCAGGTCCTCCGGTGATGGCCTCATAATGATCGTGTTGATTGCTTGCTCTGGGAAGCGGATTTCCATCAGGCATAAACAAGTCAATTCCTGACCATGCAAAATATTCTGCTCTCCCGAGAAACTTCTCTGCGCCTGTGATTTTGTGGGTATTGATCATGAGCTGGATCACATTGGCAAATGCATCCGGTTTTTGCAATTCATTTTCATCAGGACTTGCCGCAAGATACTGCTCTGCTGCAGTAACTATAAGTGTTTTGTATTTCCCGGCCAGTTGCGGATGGCTTTCCTTCAATTGCAAATACCTGGAAAAAAGCAAATTCCCTAAATCCGCATGAGTAGAATACCCGTAACCTGAAGCCCAAACAGCCGTGTAGGGGATATTCATGGACCGGTGCCTGGGCTCTCCTGTTTTAGCATGAAGCGTCACTGTAAAACCACCGCCTTCATCAATATGGTGTTTTGTCCTGTGGAAATCCAAATCCTGCTCCATCGCCAAATGCTCCATCCGGATAGCCAGCTCCCTGTCAAACGGTTTGATCTTATCTGCTGCGTTCCACAGGCACCTGGCCATCTCCAGGTTATTGTTCAACCACACTACATTGATATGGTCTCCCTGCTCTGCCCTTCCCGCGATCAGGTAACCGGATTCGGCTATTTCACTGTTTTCTTCCATACGACGTACTACCGTAGTCATCGCATCAATCAAGTCTTCTCTTCGGGCATTATCTTCATTTTCCTTTCGGACATACGCATCAGCCCATGTTGAAATCATCTGTCCGGCATACCTGGGAAATTCGAAGCCCTGATACGTTTCACGCCTTGACCAGCGGGCGTGTCTGGAATAATCGCCTGTTTCCTTGCTGTCAATTTGGTTGTCCCACAAACCCAAGGCGAAACGCCAGCTTGCTTCCGGAGCCAATCGGTAACATTGCTCCCAGAATGGCCATTCCCCATTGATCTCGTGCATGTCTATGCCGCCTACCGCTTCACTGCGAAAATCCCAGAAAAGATGCTCTCCCCAGGCCATTAAGCCGGTTTCAGGACTTTGACAGTGGTCAAAGAAATATTTCAATGATTTATCCGCTTCCCGGGCATATTTCTCGTCAGCCGTAATTTCGGTCAACTGATAAAGAATCGCATACAACGACCGATCCTCCTGAGGATTGGCACCCCCCAGTGACCTGTCACTTTTGCGAACACCTTGAATCTCTCCGAAAAGGTCTGCCGATCCAAGCCTCATTCTGGACCTGTCAAGTGCTGCTGCGAATAGGGGCGATTGCTTATCCCCATAGCCGTCTCTGCCTTTTTCAATCATGGCATCTGCATAGTCCTTTACGATTTTTAAGAGCCTGTCCTTCTCATGCTCTTCATTGGAAACAAAAGAGTACAGGCCCAGTAAGAACAAAACTGAAAATAGCACTGCATACCGCTTCATATCATTTGCATTCTTCAATTTCATAACGCACGTATTTCTTCATCCTAATTCCTCAAAATAAAAACCGGGCAACCTTCTCCATTATAAAAATGGTCCTGGGACGGCCCTGATTAAAGGCGAAGTGGAAGCCAATAAACCCCAAGGAATTATCCAGCCCGGGAAATTATTTAAAACAATTAAACCTGCAAACCTTAAGCGGGAATATTTTGATGCCAGGATTAAACTTTACTTCCAATTTGTTATATTCAGGTATGGAAAAAGAAAAGGCCAAATCTTCCGTAAAAGAACCCGACCTAAGCTATGGCAGGTATACCTATGCCGATTACCTGTCCTGGGATATGGAAGAGATGGTCGAACTGATCAGGGGCAAAGTTTTCAAAAGGGCTGCCGCAGCTCCAAACCGGATTCATCAACGACTGACCGGAGACCTCTATACAGACTTAAACCTATTTTTGAAGGGCAAAACCTGCCAGGCCTATATCGCCCCTTTTGATGTCCGGCTTCCGGTCAAATCCAGAAAAGACGATAAAATATATACCGTCGTACAACCGGATATCTGCGTGGTCTGTGACCTCGACAAATTGGACGACAGAGGCTGCATCGGAGCACCTGACCTGGTGGTGGAGGTCCTCTCCCCGGGCAACAAACAACTTGAACTTCAATATAAATACGAGGTGTATGAGGAATCCGGGGTCAGGGAATATTGGCTGATGGATGCAGCCGGACAGACACTATTGATCTATACCCTGGCCCAAGGCAAGTACCACAGTTCCCGCCTGATGACTTCCGGAGATAGGGCAAGGTCTTCTGCTGTACCGGGGTTTGAATTGGACCTGGAAGCATTTTTTGCGGACATCAGATAATAAAATGCATTGGACAGTAAGGCAGCTGGTGGCCACTTCAGGGATTGAATGAAACAGAAAACTCCTATTCCACCACCTGCTGCTGGAGCCCGTCTTTTTCGGCAAATAAAATAGAGGACCCGGTACCCATACCTACAATCGACCGCATTGCTTTTTCAGGTTCTATGTCCAGGAATTTCAATTGAGAAACGGGAACATGATAAATATTTCCGTTCATCGGGTTGGGTGCAGTGGGTACAAAAATGGTATACATGTTTTCTGACACCGACTCGGTGACAAAGCCTGTGAGCAATACACCAGTATTGAAAGCGTCCACCAGCACAACCTGACTAAAGGGCATTTTTTTAAGACCAGTAAACTGGGCTATGGTCTCCTGTATGGTGGAGTACAATGGTATTTGCAACAAGTACCTGTACTCAAAAACCTTAAACATGCGTTTGCTTCTGCTATTATTGAGTATCAAACCGATTACGAAAATTATTGCAATGAGTATGAGCAATGCCAGCAAATTAATAATCAGGGTCGGTGATTCGGAGCCATTGTCCAGTAATGCGCTGATCGGCGAAACCAAATTGAATACGAACTTGAAAATCAAGGATAGTAAAAACAAAATGATGATGATGGGCAAAATCAGTAACAACCCATTCAATAATGTTTTGATAAAGAAGGATTTGGTCCAGAAACTTTCCTTGGGAAAAGTATCTCCGCCTGGCAGTAGTGCTTTATTTTTCATAGATTATTTGGGTTAAAATATCATTGATCACGGCTAAAAAATCTACAATACATGATGTTAAAAAACGCGATCGCCCTGTTTTTCTCCGGATAGAGGCACAAAAAAAGGAAGACTCTTTCAGAACGGGCAAAATCCGTGCCTTTTTATCTCCTCTGACCCAATTGACAAATGGGAGATCTGACCGCTTAAAAGCAACTCAAGCGTCAATTGGTATTGCCTGTTTTATTTACCCAAAGTTTCGTTCCATCACCTAAAGCTACCAGATCAAACTGACCGAAGCTGCCCAGTACCTCCACATCTCCGGAAAATGCCGCATGTTGAAATTCAGGCGATCCCCAATTTGATTTAAACCAATCTGTAGGCTGAAGGGTCCTTTGCTGTAGGGATGTGTCTGCCACTTCTGCCAGATTTTCCGCCAGAAATCCCTGACTGTTATCCGGAAGCCTGATCCTCAGCCAGCCATCAGACTGACCTTCAATTCTTAAAAGATCCTGCTTTTCCAACTTGCCCAAAATCTCAAAGCCGGTACCGGGACCTTGACGTAGATTGACCAGCCCAGCCTTTACCCTTCCCCAATTCTTTAACCATGCCGAATCTGCGACTGGAAGATCAGGCAACTCAGGGGATTGTTTGAAAAAATACAAAGGATCTATACTGCTCCATCCAGGCCCATATATACCAAAATGAAGGTGTGGGGCGGTGGTCCGCGCATTTCCCGTATTGCCCACCGTACCCAGGGTGTCGCCAGGCTTAACCCTACTGCCCGCAGCAACCATCTGGCTGTCCAGATGTGCATAATAAAAGGAATATCTACCCGAGGACACCCTTACCGTTTTTCCTCCCAGCCGGTTGTCAGCTACCCTGGAGACCCTCCCCTCGCTGACAGCAAGTACAGGTGTGCCTCTCGCTGCGAAAATATCCACTCCTTCATGCTTTCGCCTTCCTCCATCCCTGGGATCACCAAAAAAACTGGCTATATTCAAATAATTCTTATTCAACAGCGGAAAACTCAGGCTGGCAGCATAGCTGACGGACAATTCCACCAAGCCCCCCTTAAGCAATTCCGGCTGCAGGCGAAGCAGAAAATTTTCTTCAGATCCAACAGGATACCTTCCGAATGATCCCCCCTCTTCAGGTTTCAATTTCTTCAATTCACCGCCTTTCTGCACCTCAAAAAGATCAGTAAACCAGACCACACTGGTATCCGAAAGCATTTTCAAATCTATTGTAATTTCCTGTCCTTGATTGGCAGAAAACAGGAATGAAACCGCCTCCGGCTCAGCAGGGTCAAACCTCATAAGTTCCCTATAGGGGAGTTCTACGCGGTTTGAATCTGACAGTGCCGCCTTTCCTGCTCTCTCCCAATCCCTCACCATAGCATAGTCTTTCAGGTCGGAAGTCTTGAGCCCCTGCAGGTATTTTTCATAAGGACTTCCGGAGCGCAGTAGCTGCTCAATTTTTGTTCCCTGACAAGAAAGACACAAACAAAACAATATATAAAACGATATTTTTCTCATCTGCTATTCCTTACTTCCTATGATCATCATCTATAATCCAACAAAGGGAGAATCCATTTTATGAATGAGTTTATGGAACCTGATGCCGGAAAATCTCTCCAACCCTATAATTTCCTATTTCTGGTTTTGTATAATTTCCTCATAAAAAGCAAAGAGCCTGCCCATTTGCACAGGCAGGCTCTTCTATCAAGCTAATCCATTATAAAAATTACAGTGTTTTCTGCTCTTCATGAATTCCCTCCCTGATCTCTTCGATGAGTTTTTTATTGAAGGCAGGCAGGTCATCCGGCTTGCGGGCAGTTACCAGTGCTGAATCACAAACGCATTCGCTGTCTGTCCATGCTACTCCCGCATTGACCAGGTCGGTCTTGATTGAAGGCCAGGAGGTCATCTCCCTACCCTCCAGAGCACCTGTTTCGATCAATACCTGAGGACCATGACAAATGGCTGCAACAGGTTTGCCCTTCGCAAAAAAGGCCTTGATAAACTCAATTGCTTCTTTATTTGTCCTCAGCTTGTCCGGATTGATGACACCTCCGGGAAGTACCAGGGCATGGTAATCTTCGGGGCTGGCATCCCGTAACGGTTTGTCTATTTTGACTTCATCAGACCAATTGCCGTCTTTCCAACCTTTGATCGAACTGGCCGGAGAAATAACGTGTACTGTGGCACCCGCCTCTTCAAGGGCTTTTTTGGGGCTTTTCAATTCGCTCTCCTCAAATCCGGTTTCGGTTAAAATGGCTACGGTCTTATCTTTTAGCGTTGGCATGTTATTAAATAGTTTGGTTAAACAATCGTTTTCATCCCCAGGGCCAGATCATTACTGCCGCCGGAGATATCACAATAGGTTCAAGTACCATGCCATTTAAATAACTATTCTAAAAAAAACATAACATATCCAATTTTTTAAAGTATAAAACCTTTCAAAAGAGGTCCCTATTACCTTTTTATAGGATTTATTTCAATTTAGCTATTGGGAAAAACGGATTGACCAACACTCATTTGAAATCTCTGGAAGGAAACAATTCCCCCTGTTGGCCCTTCTCCCCTGAGGAGGATTGGGGTATTTTTTTACCAACCTTTCCTTTACCTGGAGGATCCGCTTTAAGCAGTCTGTTCAGGTTATGGCAGGAGCGCACCACCACATGGATGACTTCTCCTTCCACCTGCAGTTTACCCGAAACCATCAATAACCTGGATTGCAGGATGACAGACCGGTATTTTTCAAATGTTTTGGCCCACACCACCAGATTGGCAAAGCCGGTCTCGTCTTCGATGGTAATAAAAAGGACCCCTTTGGCGGTGCCCGGGCGCTGCCTTACCGTAATCAGACCGCATACTTTGACAAAAGCCCCATCTTTCATTTTCCCCAAATGGGCTGTAGGGCTCACACGCAACTGATCCAGAGGCTCACGCACATGGCTAAGGGGGTGGGACTTCAGGGAAAGTGTAGTACTGGCATAATCCCGAAGCACCTGTTCCATGGGAGGTATGGCAGGAAGCACTACTTTCTTTTCGCTGGGCGTTTCCTGAACCTGCCCGGTAAACACCCCTATAGGCCTTCCCTGAAGCGCCAGCACATCCCAAAGGGCCTGTCTGCGGTCCAGGCCCAGCGAACGAAAGGCATCTGCATCGGCCAGGCGCTCCAGGGCAGCCTTGGGTACGCCGGCATTGATCAGGTCGCTGATATGGGCGTAGGTTTTTTTCCTTTGCTCCACCAGTAGTTGCATGTCTGCCTCATGCAAGCCCTTCACTTGACGAAATCCCAGCCGGATGCAATAGTATCGACCTGACTTTTCTTCAAACACATGGTCCCAGCAGGAACGGTTTACATCCACCGGCCTCACTTCCACTCCATGCTTGCGGGCGTCACTGACGATCTGTGCCGGTCGGTAAAAACCCATGGGTTGGCTATTGAGCAGGGCGGTGGCAAAGACATCCGGGTAGTGGTACTTCAGCCAGCAGGAAACATAGACCAGCAAGGCAAAACTGGCCGCATGGCTCTCGGGAAAACCGTAGCTACCAAATCCTTCCAGTTGCCGAAACACCCGCCTGGCAAAGTCCTCTTCATAGCCACGGGCCACCATACCTCCCACGAGCTTTTTTTCGTACTGACTCACCAGACCATGGGCTTTGAAGGTCGCCATGCTTCGCCGCAGTCCATCTGCCTCTGCCGGGGTAAAGCCTGCCGCTACAATGGCAATCTCCATGGCCTGCTCCTGAAACAGGGGCACCCCCAGCGTACGGCCAAGGATCTCCTCCAGTTCGCGGGAGGGGTATTCCACTGGCTCTTCTCCCCTGCGTCTTTTGAGGTAGGGATGCACCATGTCTCCCTGTATCGGTCCCGGTCTTACAATCGCCACCTCTATCACCAGATCGTAAAAGGTCCTGGGCTTCAGACGTGGCAACATGGACATCTGGGCACGGCTCTCTATCTGAAATACCCCCAGAGTATCCGCATGACTGATCATTTCATAGACTCTGGGATCGTCCTGCGGAATATTGGCCAGGGTAAGGTGCCGGCCATAATGCGATTTGACCAGATCAAAAGCCTTGCGTATGCAGGTCAACATGCCCAATGCCAGCACATCCACTTTAAGGAAACCCAGGGCATCGATGTCGTCCTTGTCCCATTCGATGCAGGTGCGGTTTTCCATCCGCGCATGCAGTACCGGACAGAGATTGGAAAGCTGGTCCCGGGTGATCACAAAGCCTCCGGTATGCTGGCCCAGCTGCCGGGGAAACCCCATGTACTGCCAGGTAAGCAGCAGTGTCTTTCGCAAATGGATATCCCGGGGGTCAAATCCCTGGGAGGACACTTTCTCTCCCTGCAGCCATTCTTGCGTCAGTTCGTGTCCCGACTTCGCAAGCCGGTCTACCGCATCCAGTGACAAGCCCATGGCTTTGCCCACGTCCCGTACCGCCCCCTTCCAATGCAGCCGGGTGACGGTGGCCACGATGCCTGCACGGTCCCGACCATACTTTTCGTAAATGTACTGCATCACCTCCTCCCGGCGCTCGTGTTCAAAATCCACGTCTATATCCGGCGGTTCGTTGCGGGCATCGGACATAAAGCGGGCAAAAAGCAGCTTGAACTTGGAAGGATCCACGGATGTAATGCCCAGGCAATAGCAAACTACCGAATTGGCTGCCGACCCCCTTCCCTGACAGAGAATACCCCGCTTCCGGGCAAAGCGAACCAAATCGTAAACCGTCAAAAAATAAGAAGCATATTCCTTGCGGGCTATAAATTCCAACTCCTGCTGTATGGTGTTTTGGAGGGTTTCGGTAAGTTGCTCTCCAAAACTGCTTCGGGCTCCTTCCCAGGTCCGCAATTCCAGTTCTTCCTGTGTGCTGCGGCCTCCACTGCTGATTTCTTCGGGGTATTGGTAAGTCAACTGATCCATCGAAAATTGGCAGGAAGCACCAATTTCCACCGCCCGGCGAAGGGCTGCCGGGTATTCCCGAAACAGGCGGTGCATTTCTTCCCGGGATTTCAGGTAACGTTCTGCATTGGGATGGAGGCGAAAGCCCGCACTTTGAATGGTACATTTTTCCCGGATGCAGGTCAACAGGTCCTGCAAGGCCCTCCTTCCCGGCGCATGATAGTGCACGTCATTGACCGCCACCATGGGTATGTCCAGGCTTTTCTCCCACTGTGCTATGCGAAACAGCCGCTTCTGATCGCTGCCATTATAGGCAAAAGCAGCGGCCAGGTAAAGGTTGTCACCCAATGCCTCCCGGTATTCCTCCAGAGCAGAATAAAAGGACGGCTCAAAATCCAGGTGGGCATTCAGTTCATTTGGAGGAACGGCGATAAAAACGCTATCCTTTGCATGGGAATATACGTCCGCTTTGTACAAGTGACAGACACCCTTCTCTGCCCGGAGATTACCCAGGCTGAGCAGGGAAGATAGCCGGCCGTAGGCTTCCCGGTCTCTGGGATAAGCCAGCAGGCTGGGACCATCCAGCAAGTCCAGACGGCAGGCTGGAATGAAGCGAAGACCTGACTGCCTGGCTGCCTTGTGTGCCCGCACAATTCCTGCCAGGGTGTTCCGGTCAGTGAGTGCCAGGGCTTCGTAGCCCAGCTCAATGGCTTGCTGCACCAATTCTTCCGGATGCGAGCCTCCCCGAAGAAAGGAAAAATTGGAAGTCACCTGCAGTTCGCTATAGGCCGCTGCTTGCATGTTTTGTGTGTATCTAATCTTTGAATAAATTTTTCCGAATCAGGAGAAATAACCGTGCAAAAACCATTGGGGCTCCCCCTTTCCGTAAAGTCCCAGCCGGAAAAGCCAGTACCTACCTCCCTCGGGATCTTCCACACTGTAATAATCCCGGGGTGGTCCGGTCTGCAGCCACCACTCCTGCTCAATGCGCTCCGGCCCATCAGCACGGGCCACCCGAACCAGCTTGCCCTGATGCTTAAAATGCAGGGGAGGGTAATCTGGCAGGGGTACCATGACTGAAATGGGCTCCGGCACAGACAGCAGGTGCAGGGGGCGCACCGAATCGGGCCAATCCGTGTCGGGCATTTCGTCCAGGGAGCGCGCAGGACGCACCGAATGCTCCGGCCAATGCCGCTCCTGGGGCAGGAAACGGTGCATTCGCCCAGACCCCAGCCTGGTCCCTATCCGGTCTACCAACTCTGCCACCGCAGCCGGATCTCCGGAGCGATGCCAAAGCTGCTCCTGTGGCAGTTGAACCTTTTCCACCATTAATCCTTCCAGGTAAAACAGCTCTATCCCCAATGCCGGCTCCAGCAAGGGGATTTTCAGGGCAAAGAGCCGGAAAAGGTGCTCCGGATTGTGAGAAGCACGACCGGTACCAATGGAAATTTCTACCGTCTTCCCATCTATGCGCAGACCTTTGAAAACGGCCTTGCGCAGCCCCTTCCCTTCCCGGACCAGGCGCTGACAAAGCCCTTCCAGCAGCTTCCGAAGGGCGATCTCAATACCTCTGGCGGTGCGAATGGGCTCCAGACAGGGCAATTGCTCTTCGTAAGGAACCCGGGGCTGTACGGGTTGAAAAGCCTCCTCTTCCTCACCCAGGGCCTGCCCCAGCCGAAACAGCAACTCCTCTCCAAATCTCCTGCGCAAGGTAGCTGCGGGCAGGTCTATAAACTGTTCGATTTGCCGGAAACCCAATTTTTCCAACCCTTCCAGGGTCCGGGCTTCCAGTCGAAGGGCAGCGGGTGGCAAAGGCAGCAAGGCTTCCCGCTGCATTCCCTTCCCGGCGATACAGGCCTGTTCACCGTAACGTGCCAGAGCCCATGCTGCCCCTATGGTATCGGCAATGGCCGCCCGTACATGGTAGCCCTTGTTTTCCAATGCGGAAACCAAAGCCTCCAGATATGCGGATTCTCCTCCCCAGAGATGTGGGCAACCCGAAATATCCAGCATCAAGCCGGAAGGAGGATCTGCAGCAGGCAATGGGGTATACTGCAGGCACCAGCCAGCCAGCCGGTAGAGGAGCCGTTTGCTCCAGCCGGGCTTATCGGCATAGACCTGTATATCCGGGAAAATGGCCCTGGCATCAGCCACAGCCTTACCCGGCCGGATGCCCCGCGCATAAGCCTCCCGGCTACTGGCCTGCACCACAGCCCGACCCCGTTCGTTACCCGCCAAAACGAAGGGTTTTCCCCGTAGTTCCGGATATCTGATAGCCAGCCGGTCCGTGGTCAGGTGACAAAACCAGAGAGATAAAAACCGCTTAGGCATAATTTTTCCTGTTTTGAACAATTTCTTGTGGCTGCTGATGGAAAAGCTCCTGAAAACCCTCTCCGTCCCATTGCAACTGCCAGTGGCCCGGCTTTCCGTTTCGTACCTTGAGCAAGGATACCTTCCAGGCAGGCCAGCCCATGCCCGGCATGCCTGCCGGCACCGGACTGGGTAGTGGAGTCAGCTTCCATCGGGTGGCGCAGGCCAGAGCATGCAGGCTTCGGGGTTGGTGCCGGTGGAGAAAGCCAGTGACCCGGCTCCGCTCCACTGCTAACTGCAGCCGCTGGGATTCGGAAAAGCCCAACTCCCGGATTTCACCCACTACTGCCACCAAAGCTTCGCAACTGAGAGCCTGCTCCAGCGTCCACAGCAGGTCCCTTTCCCTGGGTACATTCACAAAAAGCACGCGATCGGGGGCTAGCCCAAAGTGCTTTAAGGCGGGAGGAAAGACCTGGGGGCGGGTCCCCAGCCAAAGGCAAAATCCGCCATTCTGCATCAGCATGCCCAGAATAACTGCCAGAAAACCTTGAGTGGAAGCAGCCTCGGAAGGACTGTGACTGATAAATTCGTGGTTGGCGCCCAGGGGAAATACCCTGCCGGGAAAGGCCTCATGCAAGGGGCCCAATTGCAGTCTGGAATCGGTTTGCTGTCCTTTTTGGGGAAGATACCCTTCCATCTCCATAATTTCCTGCTTTAACTGCCTCAGCCGCTCGATTTTATCGCTATTAAGTTTCATGGTTTCCGCAGAATGAGTATATTTGACACGATTAATAACAAACTGTTGACTCTAATACTAGCAAACTTCGATGAAAAAGTCAAAAAACTTTTTTCCGGGAAACCTGAAATTTCTCCGGGAGCGGAAGGGGCTGACCCAGCAAGGGCTGGCAACAGACCTGGAACTGACCCGGTCCAAACTCAATGCGCTGGAATCCGGGCAGACCAAAGCGCCTGCTCCCGAGGATTTTCTGGCAATATCCAGCTATTTCGGGATCAGTATCGACAGCCTGATACGGGTAGACCTGCGCACCCTGGGGGAGCTGAAATTGCGGGAGCTGGAAGCAGGAAACGACGTGTACATGCGGGGCGGCAACCTGCGGGTGTTGGCCATCAGTGTGGACAAGGGCAACCAGGAAAACGTGGAATACGTGCCCATCAAAGCCAAAGCGGGCTACCTTTCCGGGTACAACGATCCCGAGTTTATCGCCTCCCTGCCCCGGTTTTCCCTACCCAACCTTCCCCGGCAGGGTACCTACCGGATATTCCCTACTGTAGGGGACTCCATGTTGCCCATTCCGGGGGGGAGCGACATCATCACGAGGTACCAGGACGACTGGACTGCCCTGAAGCCGGACACCCCCTGCGTGGTAATCCTGAGTGGTCAGCAGGACTTTGTATTTAAATTGGTGACGGTACAGGCAGAGGGGCAGCTACTCCTTCGCTCCCTGAATCCCATCTTTGAGCCCTTTACCGTACCTGTGGGCGAGGTAGCAGAGATCTGGAAATTCCATGCCTATACCAGCAAAGAAATCCCCGAACCCGAAACCGACCTGCAGCAATTGGTCCGCGCTGTCCGGGACATGCAGCTGGAGATCAAGGGGAGGAAGAGATAGGGAATTCAGGTTTTGGTTTGTTCAGATAGAAAAAAGTTCTAAAAATGACAAATCGACCATCTTTGGATAAGATTAATACAAGTATCGACTTATTGAATTCAGCGTTTGAAAACTATCAAAAATACCCATCTGAAACTGTCCGAAAAATCGGGCAGCCTATAGGTGGGGCAATCAAAATTTATTTGGACGTGTTAGCTAGCTAAACGGCTAATCTGGAGGCTGTTTTCGAACTCCTACCCCTGCTGGGCGAAACAATAGAAAGAGAACGAGATCTTACCAATCCGATTCAAAATTGTCCGCTGTACCTCCCACCTAAAATTGGGACCCCAAACTCACGCTTAACCAAATCAATGTAAATTCTCCTTGACCAATTATTTTTAAAAAATTTATTGTAATTATTTAAAGTATTTTTATTAGAACAAAACCAAGAAAAAACAATTTTATTTAAGCTGATCATATACTTTTTTTCAACATTTTAAATTTTGACCGATAAATCTACCTATTTATTTAAAAAATATTACCCAATATAATTCAATATTTTGGCTGCTGAAAACACACAACCATTCGTTTGTCAGGTACTTAAACTTGCTATTCTAAAAAACTATGTTTACCTTCATAAACGTATAAACGTCGTTTGAACCAACCAAACTGTAATTATTCCCGAAACGCTAACTTTATAGCCATGAATTCTCCAGCCGCAGGACTACTTCTTTTACCCATTTTGATAGGGACACTAGGTATCGCAAAAACCCAACCAATCGGATCGGCTACCTAATTGGATGTGCTCTATGCCGAGGAAGAGTTCAAGGCCTGTCCGGTAGACGATGGGTAGTATTGTTATCGGAAAACCTACCGTATCCATACAAAGAGTTTATTTACCAAATTCATAATTCAATTAATTTAATTAATATTTATTACTCATGTAAATTAACAGACATATATATTGTGATTTAAAACATATGAACATGGAGGAGATCAAAGTTAATTCTAGTGATTTAAAAATAATAGGTGATAAAATATTAATTAATCAATTAAATAATTATATTGGTGATATTAAAAACGATAAAAACCTAATATGCAATTGTCTTTCATTTCAAAGACGCTTTAATAACACCTATTACTATGAAGGAGTCTCAACAGGTTGTATAATAATTGTATTTTCGACCATAAGTGATAATAGAGTGACTTCTATGTCTGGTAATATTTCGATATATAATGGTATTCCTTTATCTATTACCATTACAGGAAAAGATGAAAAGCATGGTTTTAAATGTTGTTAACATTTATTATTACTATTTTTATAGTAACATTTATTTAATTATTTTATAAATAATTTAAATTTAAGATGAGATTTCAAATAAAGAAAATTACTTTAAATATAGAAGGAAAAGAAGTAGTTGCTATTCCAGTATCAGATGAAGAGTTGAATAAAGTCAAAATTCATTTAGAGAAATCCTATAAAGATAAAGAATGTACTTGCGGCGATCAATGGTGTAGCCCAGATGGCTTTTGGTGGGTATGTAGCCTTGGAAGAGAAAATAATTGCATATGGTTTAAAACTGACTGGAGATGCAATCCTTGATTTAAATTTGACACTAACTTTCTTATATTTATTTAATAAATTGAAATATGGCTAATAACTTAATTATATTAACCCCCGATGGCGAATTGGTTGAAAGTACTTTCGCTAAAATTGAAAAATCCAGTTCAGCAAAAAATTGCGTGGGTAATGCTTGTGATTGTATTCATTGGCGATTAGATTCAAAGAAGAAAATAAAAGTTATGAATCAATGTAATAGTTCAGTTGAAATTCATTTTAAATTTGCAGATATGCTTGGAGGCTGTGGGAGTGGACAAAGAATAAAAGTATTTCCTAACGAAACCTATGAATTTCAAATGCCTACCCATTATCTGGGGATTTGTATGCCTGTAACAGCAAATAAAATTTAATTTCTATTAAAATTAGTAAAGTAAAAAATTTGATTATATTTAGTTTCAATCGGCATCTAGATTCAGGTAATAAATTCAACACTAACAGTTCAATTAATGTAGTTTTAGATTCTTCCATTGAATTGAATAACTAAAACAATTTCATTGAATAAGGCGTTTCTTAAACAGTAAATATAGGTCTGTAAATCCGCTATGGTCGATGGTGCTCGATTGATAAACGTAAATTACTACTACAGTTTAATAAAAATCTAATTAGATTCAAATTGAGGAGTTTCCTATTAAAAAAATTTTAACAATCAAAGGATTAAAAGGAAATCACCGGCTAACATCGTAGTTGTTTCAACACTAATTAAGCCTTTGCGAAATCTGATGGAATTTCATCCCAATGCTATTAAGTTAAGCTTTTTTGTTTTTTTATTTTAGTTTCAAAATGGATTAATTTTGATTTTCAGCTGACGGTTGCGGACTTTTTGTCAGGTTAAGGGCATACGCTTCCTTACTCCTGAAGCAGGTGCCTATTTTTCGGACGATATGCTATATTTTCTTCTCTTTCCTTCCGTTTTTTTACCGGTACCAACTTTTGCAGCTTTTGGGCTATCTTGGCGACCTGGATATTCCATTGAAATATTAAATCAGGCAAGCTTTATTCGATTTCTTTACACGATAAATCTTTGTATTTTTCATCACTTAAAAATTCGGCAATAACAACTTTCCTCCGAAGTCTGAATTATTTAAAAGTCTTGGTTTTCCGATAGATAGACAAGTATATGAACGACCCTAGTCTTTAATTTAGGTAGATCATAGTTTATAATTTCCCAAACCAGTTTTGAATCAATGCCGAAATACTCGTGCATATAGCTATTTCGCATGCCTTTTATCTGACCCCATTCAATCTCCCGGAATTTTATTTTGATCTCTTTAGAAATGTGAACGCTCGCTTCACCTATGATCTCCAATTACTTGATACAGGCAAGTCGCATCATTGAATACTTCAAGAACATTTCAAAATCCGCATTTTGTAGATAGGTCTCTATTTCAAAAATGGCAACAAGGATGTGGTTCAAACGAGCGTTGTCTCCGAGCCTATTTCGCATAAATCAGTTCTTTTTCAAGATCTAAGTAAGGTTTGACGTACTTTGACAAGCCGTTTGAAGAAACCAAATCAACCTTTGCATTCAATATCTTTTAGAGATCAATTTGCATCTGAATAAATTCCAAACCTATCTTTTTCGAGTAATCCAGGTCAACCAAAATATCTATATCGCTGTGCTGATCTGCCTGGCCTCTTGCATAAGAACCAAAAAGGTATGCTTTCAAAACCGGTCGGGTTTTTAAGTATGCTTTGATACTTGCGATTTTTGATTCATCCAGCCTCATACCTACAAATATAACGGTTTCTGTAATTTCATACACCAACGACAGGCAAATCGGATCCATTTATCACAAAGAGAGAATTGCTAAAAACCGGCAATAAAATTTTCAAGATCATGTATGATCGGCATACCTGGAACGTGGCTTCTTCTTCCTGTTTACCATAATAAACCAGTAAACCAAAGTACCTATAAAAACAAAGGCACTAACTAAAATTCCCCAACCGTACAGGTAATGATCAGAAAGGACTTTTAACGCAGCAAAAACAATAACTCCCAGTGCAGCTAATCCTAGAATAACTAATATCTCTTTCATCATCTATTTACTGATTTCTTTAATCTCCCCAATAACACGTTCAATGTCCAAAATATATTTGAGAAGCTTAGGCTGCATATAAATCTACTTTTGACCGGTAAATGGCTTCTCTTAGAATCGGATTCTTTAGTGATTTACTGGAAACAAGATCTACTTTTCTATTCAATATCCCTTGAATTCGTTCCAACAACGAAAAATAATTGTCGGCATAGTCCATTACATCCAGATCATCGGAAAAGTCAACCAGCAAATCGATATCGCTGTCCTCATGCATAGAGTTTTTTGCAGCAGACCCAAACAGGGAAATAGCATCAACCTGATGATCCTTACAGGCTGCAATTAGTTCATCGAGATTATTTTGAATCAACTTAACCATCTGATCAAAGATACATCAAAATTTCAATAATCCCTTTACCTTAATCATAACATCGGCATACAGGAAATCGTCCACCCATTCAATTTCCTCCAAAAAAATCCTTCCAAACCTCCGCCTTCAGTGCCTTGTCTTCTTCGCCGGTATAAATTAGGAGGCGGTAGCGGATGGTTTCAGACTCACCGGCAGCGAGGCCCCAGTCACCCAGTATTTGCCGGGAAGGACCCAGGCCCATTTGGCTGTCTACCCGCCAGGGTGTGGGGAAAGCCGCATTGTCCGGATGATCCAGGATGGCGATCCGGGCAAAATCCTCCCTCCCATCCAGCTTGATACCGATATCGCTCCAGATGGCACGCTGACCTTCCAGCTCCATGCCTTCCTGCCCCGATGCACCCAGGATCTCACAGATGGTCTCGGGCACCCAGGGCATGCGTACAAACAGGCCGCCTACATAAAATTTGCCCATAAGCACCTCCTTTTTGGCCTCTCCCTGCCATTCCAGGTCCAGGACATAGCGGTCGGCATAGGCTTGCAGGGACCAGTTTTGGGTTTCCACCATAAGCACCTCGCCCGACTCATCGAGCATTTCGTATACGGTCTGCCAGCGTACCGTCTCCCCGCTGTCCGGCTGCACACTTGCCGATATCCGCCGCCAATAATCCCGGTTCCAATTCATAAAGAAATCGCGCTCGTTTACCCGCTTCAGACCCCAGTAAATGCCCGTTTGGTGGGGATGGTGGTCCGGGCGGTATTCGGTCAACTCCCCCTTTCCATCTGGTGCCAGAATGGGATGCAGGTAGGGCCGTTGGTCCGGTAGTGCCCGTTGGGTCAATACAGGCCTGTTTTTGTCCGCTGCATATACCTCTATGCGAGCTGCCTCCTGATCCTGGTCAATGCGAAGGGAAAGGGCATTCTTTGGCCGGGGAGCTCTTGAAGAAGGCAGCAGACTGACTACCGGCACCTGATCTTCCATTGGTGTGAGTTCCAGACTGCCCTGCTGGATCCGGATATTGCGAAACCGGATGGAAAAACTACCCTGGGGATCGTTTTCGTTGTTGGCATGCAATTGCAGGCCGATAAAGCCCCGGAGGTAGCGATCGTCTTCCAAATGGGCAACGGGCACCCCGTTTACCCAGGTTCGGATAATCGGACCGACCGCCTCTATGCGGTAATGGTTCCATTGGTAGCCGTTCTTATCATCCCTTTTGAAGGCTGCCTTTGCTTCCGGGCCCATTTTTTCGGGTGGGTAAATCCAGCCCCGGTCGGCTCCTTCTTCATAAATGGCCCCGCTCCATTGCTGTGGCTTGGGGTCTATTTCCATTTGGTACCCATGCACCCGGCCGTTTTTGTATTCGGGATAGCTCTTGGATCGAAATTGTATGCCCGAGTTATTCATCAGCGTATCCACGGATACCTCCAGCTCGAGCACAAAATCACCAAATTGCTGCTCAGTGCACAAAAACCCGTTGGGCTGACCCGGAACGGTGCTCCCGACGATCATTCCGTCCCTTACCTCCCATTTATGGGCTCCGTTGAGTTCTCTCCAGCCGCTAAGGTCCTTCCCGTTGAATAGGGATTGCCAATCCTGCGCCTGAGCCGGCATTGTGAATGGTGCAAGGAAGCCTGCATAAAGAAGCAGTAAAAGGGAAGCAAGGGTTGGTGATTTCATCATTATTTTAGGTTTTTGTGAAAGTATACGCCTGATTTCATCAATCGGGCAGGGCGAAGGCAATGACCGAATCTCCGTGAGGGGTACCGTTTTTACCTCCCCCACCGGCAGTAATGACCAGGTATTGTTTTCCAGCTACCTGGTACACGCTGGGGGTGGCGTAGCCGCCTGCCGGGAGTTGGTGTTCCCAAAGCACCTGTCCGGAGAAGGTATCAAAGGCCCGGATTTTTTCGTCCGGAGTCCCGGCAATAAATACCAGGTTTCCGGCCGTCACTACCGGACCGCCAAAGCTTTTGGCACCGGTATTCCGAATCCCTTTTTCCACCAGCTCAGGATACTCTCCTAAAGGAACCTTCCACAGGATCTCCCCTTTGTCCAGATCAACGGCGTTTAGGGTGCCCCAGGGAGGGGCAATGGCGGGATACCCATCCTGGTCCACGAAAAAGGGAGCCACATTTGCATAACGCGGTACCTTGCTGGTATTGCCCGCTGAATCCGCAGCCCTGTCTTGCTCCTGGTCTCCTGCACTTTGGCGCAGGTATACCACTATGTCCTCAAGCTGCTGCTCCGAAAACCGGCCAAAAGCAGGCATCATGCCCCGGCCGTAAGTCAGAACGGCTTTGATGGAATCATCGCTGATCTGCAGGTCCTGAAGTGGCGGATACAAGGGTGGATTGCCTTTTTTATCGATGCCGTGGCAGGCGGTACAGGATGTATTGTACAGGGCTTTGCCACGCGTAAGTGCTGAGGCCGAAGCGGTATCGGCGTCCGCGTCCAGGGGGACCAGGCTGTGGATGGTGGGGGCTTCGTTGATATTGACATACAATACGTTGGTAGCCGGATCAAAGGCTGCGCCACCCCATTCGGCACCGCCCTGATGCCCCGGCATGGTGATCACACCTGCCCGGGAAGCGGGGGTATACAAAGGACCAGTTTCGTGCTGCCGGAAGATCTCAAGCACATATTCCCGGGTTTCGGGGGTAATGTTGCTCAGGTCGGCTTCACGAAGGCTGGTCCGGTTGAGCGGAGGTGGTTTTAAGGGAAAGGGTTGGGTGGGCCAGGCTTCCTCTCCCGGCACTTTCGAGGGGGGAACGGGCATGTCGACTACCGGAAACACCGGCTCTCCCGTCTCCCTGTCCAGTACGAAAGTAAGCCCTTGCTTGGTCAATTGTACTACGATATCCCGGGCGGTACTATCTGCTGTTACAGTAGCCAATATGGGGGCCGGAGGCAGGTCGTAATCCCAGATGTCGTGACGCAGGGTTTGGTAATGCCAGATGCGCTTACCTGTGTTGGCGTCCAGAGCAATTACACAATTGGCAAAGAGGTTTTCGCCTTTGCGCATCCCGCCATAGATAAAATCCGGTGCAGGCGAACCCGTGGCAAAGAAAACCCAGCCCCTTTCCTCATCCACCGTCAATCCACCCCAGGGATTGGTACCGCCATAGCTCACTCCTTCTTCAAATTCCCAGGTATCGTAGCCAAATTCTCCGGGCTGGGGAATGGTATGAAATATCCATTTAAATTCCCCGGTTAGCGCATTGTATCCACGTACGTCCCCAGGTGTGGATGGTGCTCCCTCTGGCGTTCTTCCGCCGATGATGAGCATGTTCCTATATACCATGCCCTGGGTGGTGGCCTCAAAGTCTACTTCTTCCGGATCTTGAGGCAGGTTTTTCCGCAAATCGATCCATCCGTTTTCTCCAAAGGAAGTGATCAGCTCACCACTGAGGGCATCGATGGCGTAAACCCGATCCTTCACAAAGTTCAGGATGCGTTTATTTTCTCCATTTTCATCTTCCCAGTAGGTAAGACCCCGATTTCTACCCCGGAAGGGGCGTTCGTCATTCCTGTACTGGTCAGGGCGGAATACCCATACCTCCTCCCCGGTGGTGGCATCCAAGGCAACAGCGTTCACTTCGGGAGTGGTGAAATAGAGTAAGTCGTCTATGATAATGGGATTGGCATACATGCCCGGTCCCACGGGATTGCCATGATGGTATTCCCAGACTTTTTTCAGTGATTGGACATTGCCGGTATGGATTTGGTTAAGCTCGGAATATTGGATACCGGAGGAATGCCCGCGGTAAATCCCCCAGTCTGTATGGTTGTTGAGCCGGCTTTGGTAGACAGAGCCCTGATATTGATCCCTGAATTCGGGATTACAAGCGAAAAAAAGCAGTAGGAGAAGAAAGTTGGGTAAAACAGGTGCTTTTGGGTTGCTGTATCTCATGTGTGTCCTTTCAACAAACAATAGGTATGGGTGATTATTTTTTCAGGTTAGGACAAAAATACCAAAAACTTCGGGAAATAGGTAATGCAGGCTCCATTGAACTAATTTTTCATTTTATATGGAAAAATTCATTTCGGACAATTGCACCAACTGCTGACGATGGGGCCTTTATTATTTTCACCGCTACTACAGCAATACCCATGAAGTGTCGAGCGTATGTAGGGGGCAGGCAGTCCTTTTACTGGGAGGGGAAAAAGACGGGGGATTGATTAAGATTTGGGGCTAGCGAGGCTGTTTTTTTTGCAAAACCACTTCCAACGTATAATTTTCTCGTTCTGGTAGTTGAATGCTGCCATGATCCGGATCAATCTTCTTCCAAATCCTCCCGTCTATCCTTACCCTTTTTATCTCATAATTAAAATCCTCCAAAAGTAAGGGAAACAGCTTATCCGTATCCGCTGAATTCATGTGGTAATACAATGTAGCAGGCTGTTCATTTACCCAATAATCCAGGTAGAGCATGTTCAAAAATCCGTTCTCTACCGAGTGATAGGAGGTCTTGGTCACTACCGCTTTACTGCCATTTATATAATTACCGTCTTTATCCACGCTCAAGTAGGCTCCGCCATTTTGCCTATCAATAAAATTATTGTTCCAGAAAGTAGCACCTGTTGTGAAATTACGGCAGTATTCTTTTTCGTCAGAAAGTGCGTAAAGGTAAAGTTGAAACATATTCCCATAGGCTTGCACCCACCAGGGGCTATCCTCACTATGCTGTTCCGGATTGTCAATCTGAAGTTTATGGTACCATATTCCGGTTTTGCCGTCAAAGGCGTATTTTAAAAGTTGTTCATTGAGTCGTAACGCCTGCTCACTGTAATGTCCTTTACCGGTAATTGCGTAGAGCCGCATAAGCATCCAGGCTACTTCCACATTATGGCCGGTATTCATCATTTCGTTCATTTGCTCCAGGGAATTCCAATTCCGGTCGAAACCCTCCATTATCCAGCCGCTTTCTTTATCGTTCATGCGGGTCAACGTCATCTCCAGTAGCTGTTCAGTTTTCAGCAGGTATTTTTCTTCCCGGGTAGCTGCATACAAGTAGAGCAAATAACCCGATACAGGTGCCAATTGGGGAGAAAAAACCTTGTTTGAGTCCTGAATACGGAAGTCTCGATGAAGTCTGCGGAAATAACCGCCCCCATTTTCATGGTCCCAGGCATGATTTTCCATGATGTCGATACTTTGGTCCAGGTAGTGTCTCACTTCCTCGTTCCGGGTTACAATATAATACATCGCCATTCCGGTAATGGCATAGGCGTTCATGAACATGTCTTTTTCCTTAGACACGGCATTTCCAGAGCGATCCAGTTTATAGAACCAGCCGCCGTATTGATGATCCCAGCCCTTATTGATCAAATACTCAAAGGTTTCCTGAGCCAATCCAAGGTAATTTTCATCACCGGTCATGTGATAACCAAGCGCATAGGAAAAAAGATGCCTGGCGATCATTCCCGGGTATTTTTCCTGCTTTCCCCCTACTTTCCAGTCTTTATCCAGAATGGCATGAAATGATCCAAATTCCTTATCTTGAGCAAATTCGGTCCAGGGTTCCAATACGTCAGACAATACTTGTTTTTTCCAAAAATTACCACGCATTATGTCCTGGGCCTGGAGCGATTGGTTGATAAAGATAAAAAGGGGGATAAATATTATTTTAGAATAGTGTTTAATAATCGGCTCCTCCATTCTTAAAAAATTATTGATGATTAAAATCATTTTACCTGTTGGATCAAATTAATTACAAATTCTTGTCGCACAAAACCCTGTATCGGGTTCATTTATCAAAACTATTTTTTTTAAATTTTATTAACCAAAAACGTTCGGAATGTGTGGTTGGCACCAGCTTTTTCCAGGTGATATGCCAGGTTTTTTATCCATGTTCAACTAGTTAGCAACTTCCACAGAATCCACTAGTTGCCTTTTTGGCCTTATCCGAATAAGAATTGGTATCTCCATTATTCGATATCCCCAAAAAACTCCTCTAAATCCAGTGTAAATCCCTGGATTACCCTGGACTCCACCTCATGTCCTGAAGTAAACAAAATTGAAGGGACATATTTTCCATCGATAAGGCTATAGATGAGCAAATCCTGCGTTTCGGAATGGATGATCCAGTATTCCCGGACTCCGTTGGACTCGTACAGCTCAAACTTATTCTTCAATTCGGTTTTACTATTGCCCGGAGATAAAATTTCCACGATCAGGTCTGGTGCTCCGATGCAACCTCGCTCATCCAATTTCTCCGGATCACAAATTACACAAATATCCGGTTGTACCACATCATGTATTTTCTTATCTTCTTTGGATGACTTTGGAAAGCGCACATCGAAGGGCGCAGAATAAACCTGGCATTTTTTCCCTCTCAGAAAATTGCCTAACCTTAAAAATAACTCCCCAGAAACTTTTTGGTGAATCCTTTTCGGAGCAGCAGCCGCTTTCTTAAAAATTTTCCCTTTGATCAGCTCGACCACTTCATCCATCTGCCAGGTAAGGTAGTCGGCATAGGAATGGTTGCTGTATTCCAGATCCGGTTCTTTAACGGTGTCGTCCTTTTTGGCATTCATGGAATAAATATAATAAATTCAGCCATTATTTGCCATCCTCAACCCTCCTTTCGTCGCTTAGGAAATAGGGCAATGGCATCATCGATGATGCGCTGGGGATAGCCCAATCCAGTTCCGAAATCAGTCCCACATCCCTGGTCTCCAAGATCCAGCGATCCAGTTCTTTAGACAGGCTTCTTACCCTGGCTTTGGAGGCTGTCTGTTCGACAAGGTTATCTACCTGCCAGGGGTCTGCTTCTGTATCAAAGAATTGTTCCAGGGGTTTGGGTTGGTAAAATTGGGATTGAATTTCATTGGTATTCCCAGCCTCATAAGCCGCTTCATAGGCCCGCCAATTGGCTTGCACCTGGTAGCTGTATCGGGAATCCCTGCCCCTGGGTCTGTGGGCATAAAGTATCGGATATAATAGTACTTTCCATCGGTCACTGCCCTGGAGAAATCATAGCGTTCGGTCATTCTATCCCTGAAAAAATGAACGAAGTCAGGGGATTCAGAGGATTCCTCCCGAAAAAGGACCGTCCCTGCATGATAGCAAAATTGTACAACCGGCCTAATAGCCTGTCTTCATTAATATTTGGGAATGCGGTCAGGGGTACCAAGTACGATTACGAACAAAATGGTTATAGCAGTGATCGTCCCAAGGTAAGCATAGAAAACCAAGCTGATGAGGATCAATCTGAAATAAGCATAGAACTCCCCAAAGGCGTATATGTTGGTAGTAGCATTGGTTTTAAGATTGAAACTTTGCCATAATTCATAGGATAATAATTTTTTTTCAGCGGTAACTCCTGTCAGACGGTTTAGAACCGGAACTTATTTTCTTCATATCTATAATGGAAAAGAAGTTTTGTCGAAACAGATAACCGTTAAATAGCTGGATTATGTTATGACTCAGCCAATAAAACTATAACCGAAATGTCACTGTCAAAAAAATGTATGCTCTTCGCTTTTATGGGCTTTTTGATGATTTCCCAGAATAAGTTGAGTGCTCAATCTGAGCCGGAGACCGAGGCCGATATTTTCACTGCGAAAAACTCCGTACATGCCGAATTACTCGGGAACTCTGGTTTATATGGCCTACATTATGGAAGGATTTTTCATCAAAAGGATAAGCTAAAGCTAGTGGCCAGTTTGGGTTTCTCTTTGCAATTTCAAAGAGAAATCCAACCCATTCACTCTAGCTATGTGATACCTATTTTCCCGGTGGAGGTTACGGCCTTTTGGGGAAGGTCCAGGCACCATTTGGAAGTAGGGAGCGGCTATACTGCTGCGCTAAACAGACGCTTCATCTTTGATGAGAATTATCCAAATAACATAAGAGAACAGGTATATTTAAATCAAGCTTTGGTACCCAGGATTGGGTATAGGTATCAAAAACCAGAAGGAGGGTTTTTATTCAGGGTTGGATATACTCCCATTATTGGCATTAGTAGTTCGAATTCCTCAGAAAACATATTCAATATTTTCCCATATTGGTTTGGAATCAGTTTAGGGTATAGTTTTTAAAGGATGTCACTCGCCAAAAAAATATATTCTGCGCTCTCATTTCTATCCTGAAAAGATCTCGGCGAACAAACCATATGCCACCCCGTAATACAGTTCGGCGATTGTGATAGTAGAAATTTTAAACATTGAAATGGGAAAGGACCTTAACTTATTCTGGACAATTTCAGGTCGGTTCTTGATAAGGTAAATACAAATATTCGTGTCCAAAAGGTAATTCAAAACATTTCTCTTTGCTGGATGGGAGGTTGATTTCGTCCGTCTTCGAAATAATCATCCGAAAATGACGTAAGACTCCGGATTACCATTTCCCATGAGCAGGCTTTAGGACTGAGAAGTACCGGGGAACCTATCCTGCGGATGTAGAATTGTTTTTCATCGGTATTGAATTCCTTTGGCAATCTTAGTGCCTGACTATTTCCACTCTTAAATACTTTGGCTGTCCTTTCCATAATCCATTTCGAGGTTTTTGTATATACGTTTTAGTATATACAAATATTCGGAACAAAACCAAACAGGTTGTCTTTATATTAAGTAACGGTCAACAAACGAATACATTCCCTAGTAGGATAAAGCAATGTTTACATCGCTATTTTATATCCCCAAAAAACTCCTCCAGATCCAATGTAAAGCCGTCGAGGACCTTTGACTTCACCACATCTCCGGAAGTAAAAAGCCGGGAGGGAACATATTTTCCATTGACGAGGCTGTAGATAAGCAAATCCTGGGTTTCGGGATGAATGATCCAATATTCCCGGACACTGTTGGACTCGTAAAGATTAAATTTGTATTTTAATTCAACTTTACTATTACCGGCAGATAGAATTTCCACGATCAGGTCGGGGGCCCCGATACAGCCCCGCTCATCCAGTTTTTCCAGATCGCAAATCACACAGATGTCTGGTTGTACCACATCGTGGATTTCCTTATCCTCCTTGGATTTTTTCGGGAATCGGACATCGAATGGTGCACCGTAAACCTGACAGGGTTTGTTCTCTAAAAAAACATAAAGCCTTGTCAGAAGCTTGGCCGAAATATGCTGATGGATACGTTTCGGTGCAGCGGCTGCTTTTTTAAAGATTTTACCCCTAATCAGTTCGACCACTTCCTCCATCTGCCAGGTCAGGTAGTCGGCATAGGAATGGTTGCCGTATGACAAATCCGGTTCTTTGACTATATCGGGTTTTTTGGTATCCATGATATAAATATACCGATTTTAAGCCTTTGATGAAAGATTGACATCGTCTTTAAGGAAATTTAGCTCCTGATTTTCCAAAAAGGGCAAAAAGCCGGGTTTCGGGTACTTGTTACATCAGGAGGAAAAGTAAACGCTGTATTTCATTAGGTGTAAAATAGTTCTATTCAGCCCCTATCATTTCCTTTCAATACACCTTTCTCCGTTTTGGGAAAAGTGCGATCGCATCATCGATGATGCGCTGAGGATAGCCCAATCCGGCGCCGGGATCACCTTCGGCAAATTCCTTTTCTTTAAAGTGCTGCCAGTCTTCCAGTTTAAGCCGATCATCGGTATAACTGTATTGAAAAGCATTGAGGGCCTGGAGTAAAACGTAGCCGTTATCGGTAGCGTTTGCTTCTTTCATGATGGCTTCAAAAGCTGCCTCAGGTTCTCCGCATACCCCAAGTGCCTGTGCCGCCATAATCCTATTTGCCGAAGATTCATCTTCCCTGACCATAGCTTTCAAACTGTTTTGCATGACATTGCTTTTATCTGGATAAAGAAAAACCCCATAAGCTCCCCAAAACCGGATAATCGGGTTTTTATCCTCTAGGTACAGCAGTAAATTTTCGGGGCTTTCAGCCGTAGCAGCCTTCGCTGCCTTCAGTATTTTCCGGATAGGGTAATCTTTACTTTGGGCGAATTCATACAGGGTGGTATATTTTTTTCCGGGACCTGTCAGTTCATGAAACATGGGTTCCGGAATCAAGCCCACATCTCTGGTCTCCACCATCCAGCGATCCAGTTCTCTGGATAGTTTCTCCATCCGGACTTCCAATACCGCCTGCTCCGCAAGGTTATTCACCTGCCAGGGATCATTATCTGTGTCAAAAAATTGCACCACAGGTTTTGGCTCGTAAAATTGCGACTGAATCGCATTGATTTTCCCTTCTTCATAAGCTGCTTCATAGGCCCTCCAATTGGCCTGCACCTGGTAACCATATCGTGAGTCCCTGCCTCTGGGTCTGTGGGGAAAAAAGTTCCTGATATAAAAGTATTTTCCATCCGTCACTGCCCTGGAGAAATCATAGCGTTCGGCCATTCTATCTCTGAAAAAATGCACAAAATCAGGGGATTCCGTGGATTCCTGTCCCAGAAAGGACCTTCCTTGCATGATAGCAGGAATGTCACAACCGGTAATGGAAAGCAGGGTTGGTGCCAAATCCACGAAACTGACCAATGACTCGTCCACCTCTCCGGCAGGCACCGGTGACAAGTGTTTCCATTTTTCGGGAAGCTGTACCATCATGGGCACCTGGGTGCCTACATTGTAGATATACCGCTTGGATCGGGACAATTGCCCGCCATGATCTGAATAGAAAAATACGATGGTATTTTCGGCAAGACCAGCCTCCTCCAGTTCCTCTAGCAACTCACCCACCTGGCTGTCCATCAGGGTGATCAGGTCATGGAAACGGGCCCAGTCCTCCCTGATTTCAGGAAGATCCGGGTGATAAGGAGGAAGCTGAATGTTGGCTGGATCGATCCGTGGTTTCTCCGGGATCATTTTATTCTCGACATAATGGTCTATCCGCTCCTTACTGAGCTGGCTTTCGTGAGTAACTGTCAGATTGAATACCGCAAAAAAGGGCTGATCCGCTGCTCTGTTTTTATAATGCGCTTGATTGCTGGATTCGTCCCACAGTTCAGGATCATTGATAAAATTGGAATTGTAATCTTCCTTGCTATTATTGGTGCAATAATAACCTGCCTCCCTTAATATTTTGGGGTAGGCGGGAATCTGTTCCGGCAATTGCACCCTGGTTCTCATCTGGTGTGTACCAGTAGTAGAGGCATACATTCCCGACAGAATGGTGGCTCGTGTTACCGCACAAACAGGTGCATTGGCATAGGCATGAGCATACTGAATGGATCTCCCTGCGAGCCGGTCCAGATTTGGGGTATACGCCTGTTCGAACCCGTAACTTCCCAGGTAAGGACTGATATCTTCACAGGTGATCCAAAGTACGTTGGGTCTGTCTGGGGGCGTTTGCCGGGCCAGGACTCCCCTGCTGAGCAAGAGAATAAGCAAGACAAGCGATGTCCTTCCAAAGGTATTCAAAACACTCATTTTAGAGTACTACCTTCGATAGGTTTCGGGAATTCCCTCATGGGGCTGTAACGCAGGTAGGAATCGAAAACCTCCGTATCGGGTCCCACTACCCTGGGGTCTCCGGTTTCTTTCAGTTCTGTCAACAGGGCCTGTCGCATTTCCTCTTTGATTTCAGCATATTCCGGATCCTCTGCCAGGTTGTTCATGCATTCGGGATCGGATGTCAGATCATAAAGGAGTACTTCGGGATTTTTCTCAAAAGCGGCTTCAAAGTACGGCCGCACATCTTCATCATTTCTATTTTCTACCAGAAACGATTTGGTGGGTGCAGCATCCACATCGGTAAATGCCCATTCGGAATGGTGTTCTCCATTCTTGTCTACACCAAACAGGGGCAGCAACTCATTTGGATTGTCGGGATCGATGCGCTGTGGGGCACCTGCCGGCCAGCGGTCGGGCTTGATGTTCCAGATCAGCAGGTGGTCCTGGCTGCGGATTACCCGCTGTGGATAACCCCAATTTTGGTAGCGTGAAGAAGAATGGCGTTCGCGGCCGGAATACACATATTTCCTGGAGGGATCTATGTCCCCATGCTCATCTGATTCCAATATATGCCGGAGACTCTTCCCGGTGATGGGCAACATGCCTTCATCACTGGTTTCTGTCAGATCCAGAATAGTGGGGGCTAAATCTATAAAATTAACGGGATCATTTACGATTCTGTCGCCTGGAAACGCCTTAGGATACCTGATTGCCAATGGGACGTGTATACCGTAGTCATAGCCATTGGCTTTTGCTCTCGGGAAGGCCATTCCATTATCGGAGGTGACGATGACGATGGTATTATCCAGTTCCCCTTTTTCTTCCAGGTATGTCAGCATGTATTGGAGGTGTTGATCAAACCACTCGATTTCCACGGCGTAATCCAGCAGATCTCCCCTCACAATGGGGTGGTCGGGTAGAAATCCGGGGACTTCCGCATCGGAAAGCTTTTTATCGGTGCGTTTCCAGGAATCCTGCTCAAAGGCCCTGTGGGGTTCGGTAGCGCCGTACCAAAAGAAAAAGGGATCTTCATCCGTCCTCACATTTTCCATGAAATATTTAAAATTTTCAAAATAATTCAGGGAATTGATCTGGGCAGCGGGCCTTTTATCTTCCTCCGTACCAGTCTCATACCGGATATTGCTATGTGCTATACCGGCGGCATCGGTCTCTCTCCACAGCGAATCCTTTTCGTCCCGGGCATACCGGAAGGGGGAAACCCCCTTTCCGGTACGGCCGGTGACATAGCCATTTTGATCCAGCATATCGACGAAAGGCACATGCTTTTTAAGCCAGGGCGCAGCATGCTGGCCGGATTGCTCATTTTGCCAATGATGCCTGCCGGTGATGATGCTGCTCCTGGAGGGGGCACATCCGGGTGATCCGGCAATACAATTGGTAAAATATACTCCCTCCCTGGCCACACGGTCAAAGGCAGGAGTATTGACAAATCCGCTTCCTGCAAAGCTGGTGTGGTAATAGGACTGGTCATCACTGATGACAAACAGGATATTGGGTGTCCGTTGTGTTGTTTCTTCAGCGCGGGGAGAACAGCTCCAAATTGAAATTACAGCAATAAAGGTGATTATTCTGAGCAAATTTTTCATGAATAGATGCTTGGGTTTTGGTATTGGATCAGTAAGTTCGCTTAATATAATCAAACTTTTTCTTTTCGCCTTGCTTGAGAACAAACGGGCCGCCAGGATCCATTAATCAGCAGCGTAGCCCGGATTCTGCTCCAATCTTGCACCTGTATTCCGCTCAATCTCTGAAAAAGGAATGGGCCACAGGTTATGGTAAGGCTGTACGTCTACACCAAAATTGGTCACATCGGGCCTGCCTTCACAGTACCTGTTTGTACGCTCGTAGAGTAATCCCATGCGATTGAGGGTAAGGCGCCGTTTTTCTTCCACGCCGAGTTCGCGCATGCGTTCGTCAAGGATAAAATTAGCAACTACAAAATAACAAATGTGATTTTCGATTTACCGATTATCTTTCAATTTGTTATTTCTGTTGAACCTTTTTATAATTCAGGTAAAAAAATGCTCTATCAAGGGAATTTTAAATTCAATTCATCACCACCTCATCGACCATGAGCCAGGCCTTGCTGCCTGCCGCTCCGTGCCAGGCGGGCAATTTGTCCAGCGGTTTGGCCAGCAATTTGAGCTGCTTTACTGCTTTGGCAGAGAAGGGGATGTCCACCTGCCGGAGCAGACTTGGGGCGTCTTTTTGTAAGGGTGTCGGTCGGAAAGTATCTGCCAGCTTCCAATCCGAGTCGTCACTATCCCGCGTCCAAAGCTGTACCTGGCCGGGTGGGAAAAAGCGGGCACCGGGGTTTTGCCACAGAGAAATGGCCAGTTTGTTGATATCTGTAGGTTGCTCAAATTTCATCTCTACTTCCAGGGGATTGTTCAGAAAACCGAGCCAGTTCAGGTTCCACACATCGGGAATGGCTTTTTTCTTGTCAAATAAGCTTTCCTGTCCATCTCCTTTGTACCTGTCTTCCGGAAGGTAGTTCATCTGAAAAGAGGATGGACTGAGGGTAGCTTTGATGAATTCGGCTTCTGCTTTTTCGCTGCCTATCCAGCCATCTGCAAATGCCCTGGCTTTCAATGTCATGTTTTCGTCTATCTCCAG
>NZ_FRCY01000003.1 GCF_900143075.1 Cyclobacterium lianum
CTTCGGCCAAGGCAGTGGAAAACCACGTAAGACCTGGGGAAAGGAACCCGATAGAAGGCAAGTTTGGTCAGGCAAAAAACGGATACGGAATGAACCGGATCAGGGCAAGGCTCAAAAACACCAGCCAATCGTGGATCGCTTCAATTATCCTAGTGCTCAACCTGGTCAAATTGGCCGGGATGGCACTCCCATGTCTGAGTTTTTCAGCGTGGAAAGATTTAAAAAACATGCTCAGAAACGCCATAAGGCAGATTCTGGAGATCCAGAAAATACAAAACCAGCCCAGAGAGCTATCTGGCCTGGTTTTATAAACTGGTCTTTTTTGAGTTTTTCAGCAGACCCTATTTATATGATAATACAGTTAATAAAATAAATATCTGGAAAAAATTATTTAGTTACTGATTACCAGCGGTTTAGTTGATAATAAGCAGTGAGTGAAACAAAATATTTTTACTTTTCGACTATTAAGCCGGTTTAAACAAACGGTTAAAATCTCCGTTTACCTGCCATTCCAGCAACTAAAAAAACACCATTCATCAAATTTATGGAGAAAGAGATTAGTAGATTCTGAAAAAAATCAACAATATCTACCAACCAAAAAAATAAAATCAATTAAAGGAAAGGAACACCGCCCCTGTTTTTTCTGCCAGGGCTTACTCATACGCCAAATTGACGCAGGTGATGGTCAACATGCAACCAGACTACATGTCCCCACTCGACTGTATCTAAGGGTCCAAAAAATGGATGCGGAGCATTGAAACTCGCTCCCGGTCGGTAGAACTCGTGCAGACAGCTTGCAAAAAGTTTCTTCTCTCTGTCAAATGCCTCCCTGTTGATCTTGCCCTTTGTATCAAATTGGGGAGCAGTTTTCACATCTTTCGGAAATACTGGTATTAGCTTCAGGACAACAAACTTTGTTATTTTCTGCTTCAGGCTTGCCGGCAGGACCGGCTTGTCCCAGCTCAGGACCCTTTGGTTCGCCAGGTTACAGTGGTGAAGCATTTCGGTCACAGACATTCTACCCCACAGCGGCTTTTCATCACCAGAAAGGGTCTCCAACCGGTCCAGTAAACCTGAGACTACAGCAGAATCCAATACTGATGGCTGCATCGTCAGCTGAGAATATCCCTGACTATATGCCCATGGACATCCGTTAGCCGGAAATCCCTTCCGCCAAAATGATAGGTAAGCATTTTGTGATCTACGCCGAGCAGGTGTAGCATGGTCGCATGCAGATCGTGAATGCTGACCGGGTTTTCTACTACCCTATAGCCATATTCATCTGTCTGTCCATAAATCGTCCCTCCTTTTATTCCGGCCCCGGCCATCCACATGCTGAAGGCTGAAGGGTTGTGATCCCTACCGTCTGCTCCCTGTGCAAACGGCGTCCGGCCAAATTCACCGGTCCATACTACCAGGGTTTCTTCCAGCATTCCCCTGGATTTCAAGTCTTTCAACAGTCCTGCTATGGGTTGATCTACCGCATGGGCATTGCGCATATGTCCATCCTTCAGCCCATGATGCTGGTCCCAGCGGTCTATGCCGTCAAGGCTCGGACAGGTTAATTCCACAAATCTTACGCCCCTTTCTACCAGCCGCCTGGCCATCAGACATTGGGCACCATAATTTCGGGTATGTGGATCATCATCATACAAGCCGTATAATTTGCGGGTTGCTTCAGATTCCGATCCAAATTCGGTCAGTTCTGGTACAGCCGATTGCATCTGGTAGGCAAGTTCATAATTCCGGATGGCTGCTTCGATCTCATCAGATTTTTCCTGGTCCCTTTCATCCATTCGCTGAATAAAATCCAGCTTTTTTCGCTGAAGAGGCGAAAGGCTGTGATCGGAGCGTATATTCGCTACCGGTACGCTCCCCGTCCTCATAATAGATGCCTGAAAATCGGCCGGTAAAAATCCGTTTTTAAAGTTATCTACGCCTCCCGGAGGTACCAATCCGCCATCCAATACCACGTATCCCGGTAAATTCTGGTTTTCAGAACCGAGGCCATAATTGATCCAGGCTCCCATGCTGGGACGGCCCTGAAGTCCGCTGCCGGTATGCAAAAAATAATTGGCATTGGTATGCTCTGGAAAATTGGATACCATGGAGCGGATCAGTGCAAGATCATCGGCGCAGGAGGCGATATGAGGAAAAAGCTCGCTCACTGCCATACCGGACTCTCCATAACGTTTGAAGGCCCAGGGGCTCTGCAGGATTTTGCCATTATTGTTAAACTGCGTGGCATCAATTTTAAACTTTGGATCCTGACCATTTTCTTTGGCAAGCCTGGGTTTTGGATCAAAGGAATCTACCTGAGAAACACCACCATCCATGTAAAGAAAAACAATATTTTTTGCCCTGGGCAGATGATGGGGAGAATGGGCCAGTTGAGAAAGGATATTCCCAGACCCAGGTCCTTCCGGTTTACATGCTACTCCCAGACTGCCCATCAGTCCCATAAGAGCCATTGACCCGAATCCACACCTGCAAATCTCAAGCATCTTTCGGCGGCTAAGGTGCTGATTCAGTAAAGGTTTGTGTCTATTCATAAGCCTACATTAAATAGATGAATGATTTCATATTAAACAGGGAGTGGCAATACGCTTTCCAAATTTCCAACTCGCGATTCTCCTCCCCATTCCCCTGATCCAGGTCGGATGAATGCCCGATTTCCCGGATAAATGCCAGACCTTTTTCCCGTTCAGAATCGGTGGCAGGCCTTGCGAATGCGCGCAGGTAAGCTTCGTCTATGCGATCTGCCGGGCTCTTTTCATCCGAGGAAATCAACGATCTTGCCATAAGCTCTGCCTGTAGGGCAACAAACGGGTCATTCATCAAAAAGAGTGACTGGGCGGGGACATTGGTCACATCCCGCTTGCCGAAGGTGGTGAAAGGTGTGGGCCGGTCGAAAGCTATCATCATGTGGTCCGGAAAATTCCGCCGTACTTCCAGATAAATGGACCTGCGCCCATCGCCGTCCAGAGGACCGGATGCCCCGGGCCTTCCCCTTCCCTGCATGAAAGGCGTCAGGTATACCGGAACCGGCGGACCGAACAGGGTAGTATCCAGGGAACCAGAAGCCGCCAGCATGGCATCCCTGATCGACTCAGCTTCCAATCGCCTGACAGGATAATGGGCCAGGTACAGGTTTTCGGGGTCTCGGATACTATCGGGTTGTTCTACGCTCCTCTGAAAGGCTGCTGTCAACACCATGGCCCGGACCATCTTTTTGATTGACCAGTTTTCCTGCTGAAATTGCACAGCAAGAAAATCAAGTAATTCGGGATGGCTGGGGAGTTTACCCTGTAAGCCAAAGTTGTCTACAGTGGCTACCAATCCTCTGCCGAATACATGGTGCCAAAGCCGGTTTACCATCACCCGGGAGGTCAGGGGATTTTTGGGATCTAAAATGGATTCAGCCATAGCGACTCTGCCGCTTCCTTCTGTCCGGATGGGTTCTTGCCAATCCAGTATTTCGGACAGAAAATTCCTTGGTACCGGCTGACCCTGAAGATCCTGGTGATTTCCCCTGTTGAATACCGGACTTTCTCTTGCAAATCCATCGGCCACACCGAATATAAAAGTGCTGTCTGCATCAGCAGCCTGTATCAGCTCCTTCCGCAACACCAGACTGGTCAACCCGGGGAATGCCGTTTTCAGCTCACCAGATGCGATCTTTTTGTTAAGCAGGGCAATTTCTGCTGCTGTACTCTTCTCTGCCAGCCAATTTTGCAGTAGAGGGGAAATGCCCTGCTCCTGAACGGTATCATACAGTAACGGCTCCGTCCAGGACTCGTCAAAGCCAATCGCATAAACTGCTTCAATATAGGCCTCCTGATCCTGCTGGTACTCATGCCGTACATACCTGCCCGGCAATATTTCAATATAAGCCTGATGTCCCTGCCAATCAGAGACATCAAAGGTGTAGTTGGTCCAATCCTCATTGTCCACCTGCTTGTCAAGGCCGCCATATATGGGATAGCTGATCAATTGAAAATTATCCATTACCAGGCGTATGCTGCCGCCTTTTCCCCTGGCCCTCACACCGAGGAATTTTTTATCCAATGTGAAATCTGCTGATCTCAGTGCCCCAAATTTACCGGTCCCATATTTTCTGCTGGAGGCCATTCCGGCACTTAGACGCAGTACCTTATCAGATCCTGTCTGTAGGATTGGGTCCCCTAATGTCGTTTGCTTTCCAAATGCCCGGCCGTCAGCGGACCATCCCTGAAAATCCTGCCCCCGGAAGTCTCCCAGCACTTTGACAGGTGCTTTTGCCAGGTAGTCTTTGCCTGGCATGGATCCGGAGTTTACAAGTAATGCAGGGACTGAATCATGACCATGACCTCTCCAGGAGTTCGCCAGCATCTGCCGGATTTGTTTCTTGAGTCGATCAGCTTCGGCTATATTGGCCATTTTTATATCCGTATTCCCGGTAGGAATGGGGCTAAACCGGGTACTTCCCAATATCCCATAAAGGGCATAATAATCCGCCGTGGGAATAGGATCAAATTTGTGGTCATGGCATCTGGCGCAGGCCACCGTTAATCCCTGGAAACTTTTGCCGATCACGTCAATCATGTTATCGATGCGATCGGCTTCATCCTTTTTGGTATCTACCGGACTATGGGTCCCCTCAGTCATGGTGAGAAACATTGTCCCGATGGAAGATTCGTTCTGACCAGACTGCGCATCAGTCCTGGGCTCTGGCAAAAGGTCTCCCGTCAGGTGTTCACGGACCAGTTGGTCATAGGGCACATCGGCATTGAAAGCCCGGATGAGGTAATCGCGAAATCTCCAGGCACCCTGAATGGGGTAATCAAACTCATGTCCTTTTGTTTCTGCATAACGCACCACATCCATCCAGTGGCTGGCCCATTTTTCGCCAAATGCGGGGCTTGCCAGGTAACTGTCCACCAATTGCTCGTACGCGGAGGAATCTGTGCTGGAGACAAAATGATGTATGGTTTCCGGGTCCGGCGGCAAACCAGTCAATACAAAGGATAACCTTCTTAGCAAGGTATAGCGATCGGCGCGATTGGCTGAACGAATCCCTCTTTCCTGAATTTTCTTATCAATAAACTGATCAATCTCTTCGTGCAGAGTGATGTTTGATCGCCGCTGTAAAGGTTTGGGAGGCATAAAAGACCAGTGTGGCTGATAGGTTGCTCCCTGAGCAATCCATTTTTTCAGCAGGGCGATCTCCCGCTCCGACAAATCGATCTTCGAGGCAGGTGGAGGCATTTTGAGGTCTGGATCAGTTTGCGTGATGCGATCCAGAAGGGCACTTCGGGAGGCGGATCCGGGCACAATGGCCGCATGGCCACTTTCCAGGATCCTGGTAGCTCCCTCTGCCAGGTCCAGCCGCAATCCCGCCTCACGGCTACCCGGGTCCGGACCGTGGCACAAATAACATTTTTGAACCAGGATGGGCTTGATATGGTAATTAAAATCTATCTGTGCAGGGATATTTGCTTCAAGCCGCTCAGATTGGCAGGAAAAAAATACCGGCATTGCGATGAGCGCAATAAATAAGCGACCAAATAGCTGAAGGAATTTTAATTTTACGGCAAACAATACCATAACCTTTACATCAAATAGAAATATTTTATTTTCAATTTAGTGATATTCACCACAAACTCAATGTGTGAACATAATTTTTTAAACATTTGCCCTGGAATTCGGGTTTTACGATGGTCTTTTTCAGAGACTGGGGGTATTGATAGGTAGCAGCTGGTAAACAGTACCTAGGTGAAAGGTAAAGTATTAGTAGATAAAAAACCATATTTAATTATTAAATAATTATTTTTTAATCATTTTTATAAAGAAAAATACAAAGAAAATTTTTATTGTAAAATTTAACTTCGCTCTGCTCAGAAATTTATTTTGAGAAGCATCTCTCTTTTCTTTTGCGATCTAAAATCCTAAATTTTTATCAGAATTTCAACAGAATTAAATTTTATTTTTTAGCTAAAAATGGAATTTTTAAAATATAATTTTTCTCTGAAAGCTATTAATATATTTATGAAACCGATTGCATTGTCTATAGAATATACTTATGTTCGATATTAATTGGCCTTAAAACGCACGGTTTTAAGCCAGTAAATCAGGGATAAACCCCTGAGCGCAACACAATTATTCATTAATACTAACCCAAAAAAAATGAAAAAATGCTTACAAATGCATGACATCAAATGGCGAGGTTTTCTGACACTCGCATTTTGTGTCAGCCTGCTGTTTGTCGCACATGTTGCTGCGGCAAACAGGGCAGAGATCGGGGCCAAAGAGGGTCCCCGGAAGTTAAATCGCCTGGAGGCGAATCTGGCAGCGGATGATGTTACCGTATCCGGTATTGTCACCGATGAATCTGGCGAGGGGATTCCCGGCGTCACTGTTTTTATAGCAGGTACCGGTACCGGAACGGTCACAGATATAGACGGCAGTTATTCTATCTCAGTACCAGAAGGTTCGGAGCTGACTTTCTCCTACGTAGGTTTCATCTCGCAGACCATTGCAGTCGGCAACCAATCTGAAATCAATGTCACCTTGCTCATGGACACGGCCTCTCTGGAAGAAGTAGTGGTAATTGGCTATGGTACCGCCAGAAAAAGAGACCTGACCGGTGCAGTCTCTTCAGTAACCGCTACGCGGCTGGAAAATGAAAACCCTAATTCTGTACAGGATGTATTGCGGGGAAACATTGCCGGGCTGAACGTAGGGCTGAATACGGATGCAAAAGGTGGCGGTAGCCTGGAAGTACGGGGCAGAACTTCCCTGAATGCAGGCTCCAGCCCTTTGATCGTATTGGACGGTGCCATTTATTATGGCCAATTGGCCGACATCAACCCGAATGACATCGAAAGCATTGATGTATTGAAAGACGCCAGTTCGGCCGCCGTTTTCGGTGCCAAAGCCGCTAATGGAGTAGTTTTGGTCAATACCAAAAAAGGGGCGCTGGGAAAACCTCAGGTTAAAATCAATACCAACTGGGGAGTTGCCAGCATGGCCAAGAATGAGCCCGTTTATGGACCTCAGGGCTTTTTGTCCTGGCGAGAAGATGTGATGGAAAGCATCAATGCGGGAGGTTTTGAGCCTTATCGCTTTTCAAATCCAAATACCCTGCCGGCTGATATTTCGTTGGAAACCTGGCTGAATTACGATGGTTCGGAGGGAGATCCCGAAACGGTCTGGTTGCAAAGGTTGAACATGCAGCCGTTGGAAATCGCCAACTACAAGGCCGGCGAAAGTACCAATTGGTACAACATGATGTTTCAAAACGGACTGAGGCAAGACCATACGGTCAGCCTTTCCGGAAGAAGTGAAGATTTCCAGTATTACTGGTCTATGGGGTATCTGGACAACGAAGGGCTCGTCGTGGGTGACAAGTTTACGACGGTAAGAAGCCGGTTTAACATAGAAGGAAATGTCAACGATTGGCTGACCGTAGGAATGAATACCCAATTTGCCGACAGGGATGAGAGCCAGATCCCGGTAAACTGGGGGGATATGGTAAACCTTTCTCCCTGGGGAGAACCATTTCTTGAAGATGGCGTGAGCCTGAGATTCCGTCCGAATGAAGAGGTAAGCGGTGGACGACACCCCTACTATACCCCGAATTTTACCGATCGTTTGCAAAAGGAAACGACCATTAACTCCACCTTGTATGCTGCGATCGAACTACCATTCGGTATCAAATTCAGAACCAACTTTACCCCAAGATATGAGTTTTATGAACGGTACAATCACGAAATGGCTGCTCACCAGGACTTTGAAAACATGGGTGGGAGAGCCAGTCGCCAGCAACGAAAAGTTTACTTCTGGCAGGTGGATAATATCCTGAGCTGGAATAAAAACTTCAACAACATCCATAATTTCGACGTGACCCTGCTAGCCAATGCTGAAAAATTCCAGAGCTGGGACAATACCATGCAAAATGTGGGTTTCGAACCCCATGACCGGTTGGGATACCACAATATCGGTGCAGGCATCAATCCCATCATCTCCAGCAATGACCAGCAGCATACTGCAGATGCCCTGATGGGACGATTGATCTACACCCTATCTGATAAATATATCACGACCGTTTCGGTAAGAAGGGACGGATATTCCGCTTTCGGACAGAGTAACCCCAGAGCTACCTTCACTTCTGCAGCATTTGGCTGGGTATTTACGGACGAAGACTTCGTCAACATTCCCTGGCTGGACTACGGTAAGTTAAGGGCTTCCTGGGGTGTAAATGGCAACAGGGATATAGGCCGTTATGCTGCCCTGTCAGATTTGCAAACCGGAAAATATTTTTACCAAAGACCTAGCGGGGAATTGTATTTTGTCAGCCAGTTGTATGTAAATACCATGCAGAATGAAAATCTGCGCTGGGAAAAAACCACTTCGACCAACCTGGGGCTGGACTTCTCATTATTTAACAGCATTCTGGATGGTACCATAGAAGTGTATGACATGTCTACTACTGATCTTCTGGTGGAAAGGAGCCTTCCCGATATCCTGGGTTTCAATTTTGTGTATGACAACCTGGGTGAAGTAAGAAACCGGGGAGTAGAAGTCAGCTTAAACAGCCTCCTGCTCAACCGTTCCAACCTAACCTGGAGAACCAGCCTAAATTTCCAAATGAACCGCAACCGAATCGTGAGCCTTTACGGCGATTTGGATGAAGACGGTAATGAACTGGATGATATCGGCAACCGATGGTTTATCGACAGGGCAATTGATGCGGTTTGGGATTACAGAACGGACGGCATCTGGCAAACCCCTGAAGCCGATGAAGCAAGTGATTACGGAGTTAAACCGGGAGATTTCAAAATAGAAGATGTCAATAATGACGGCCTGTATACCAATGCCGACCGGCAGTTTCTGGGTTTCAGTGAGCCCAGGTCCCGATGGAGCCTCCGCAACGAATTCAACATCTGGAAGAATTTTGACGTGTCATTTATGATGTATGCTTATCTGGGCCACATTGGCACATTCAATCAGCGAAAAAACCGGCAGGGCTTTTTAGATCGTTCCAATTCCTATATCCTGCCGTACTGGACAGAAGAAAATCCCAGCAACGAATGGGCGAGATTGTATTCCAGCGAGGGTGGTGCCGGCGGTTTCAATGTATACCAAAGCAGGTCCTTCGTAAGGCTGGAAAATATTTCTATGGCCTACACTGTACCGCAAACCATTCTGGAAAGAGCCAAAATCCAGAATCTGCGATTGTACATGAACGTCCGGAATGTTGGTTTCTATGCTCCCGAAATGAATTTCTGGGATCCGGAGTCCGGAGGTCCTACGCCCCGGATTTTCACACTGGGACTTGACTTGACACTTTAATGAAGGGCTAATCAAAAGAAGAAATCATGAAATTAAACATAAAAAGATCTACCTTTTGCCTGAGTCTACTGGTTTCAGGTATGATGTTAACGACTACGGGATGCGATGAATCCTGGCTGGAGCCAAAACCGCTATCCTTTTATGCACCGGAAAACACATTCAATGCAAAGAGTGGACTCTGGGGTGCACTGGTAGCCTGCGAACGAAACATGCGCCATGAATATACCGGTGACGGACCCCCAATACTGACAGAACATATTTTCACCGAAGTGGCCGTAGAAGGTACTACCGACAAATCCGGTCCTGCGCAGGACATGAACTTACTGATCACTCCTGATGCCAATCTGAATAGTGTAAACACCAATAAAATCGGCTGGTACTGGTATGAAGGTTTTAAGGGAATCAAATATGCCAATACGGTGATCTCCAGGATTGACGATCCTACGGACTACGAGTCAGAAGCCGAGCGCAACCACATTCTGGGCACTGCTTACTTCCACCGGGCCCTGCGGTATTACCGGTTGACGAATCAGTTTGGTGATGTTCCACTGATCCTGGAAGAAATATTAGAACCAAGGCTTGACTTCTATTCCACCGACCGGGAAGTTATTCTCCGTAAGATGAAGGAAGACCTGGAATGGGCAGAACCCTGGGTGCCGGAAGTAATGGACCGCGGACAGGTGCCAAAGGGAGCCATTCAGCATTTGCTGACCAAAGTAAATCTGGCACTCGGAGAATTTGACGATGCGATTGCTTCGGCAACACGCCTGATCGAGGGAGGTACCCATGCTTTGATGACCGAAAGATTTGGCTCTACCGGTAACGATCCGGACAGAAACCTGATCTGGGACCTGCACCGTCCGGAAAACAAATCCCTCAATGCCAATACTGAAGCCATCCTGATGGTAATGGATCGGCTGGACACCGATGGCAATTCCGGGGGAATGTCCTCCATGCGGCAGGCGGTACCTTTCTGGATCACCAATATCAATACACCAAATGGTAACCGGGGCACCATCGATCAGCCCGGTATCGAAATCGACCACGTCACCCGCTACGGTAGAGGCATCGGAAGGCTTCGGGGTACCTGGTACCACCAGAGCATGATCTGGGATGATGAAAATGACCTGAGGCATGCACCCGGCAACTGGATGGACATGACTGATCTGGTCTACAACAATCCGGCATTGGTGGAGCTGGGCGATGATTATTATGGCGAACCCCTGCAATTCAGAAATGATGAAGGTACTGTACTGGTAGTCGACACCATCAGAAGCTGGTTTTCCTGGCCACATTATAAGGTGTACGTTCCAGAGCCGCAGAATATCCGACCTTCAGGCGGACACAGTGACTGGTACATCTTCCGATTGGCAGAAACCTATCTGCTCCGGGCTGAAGCCTACGTATGGAAAGGGGATCTGGCCAACGCTGCAGCCGATATCAATGCGGTGAGAACACGAGCCGGAGCTGCGCCTTACGGTCCTGAAGACATGAACATTGGTACCGTGTTGGATGAACGAGCCAGGGAACTGTACTATGAGGAGCCCAGAAAGACAGAACTGACTCGAATGGCATTTATATTTGCCAATACCGGTATTCAGGCCTATAACGGTAAGACCTATTCCATTGATAATTTCTCTGAGGACAATTTCCTCTATGACCGCATTATGGAGTTTACCGACTTTTACAACAAAGGCGTCTTCACGAGACACGGCGACACCTATACCTACAGCCCTTACCATGTCTTGTGGCCTGTTCCGGCCCCTGCCATCAATACCAATACGCAGGGCATCATCAATCAAAACAAAGGGTATTCCGGGTATGAAAACAACGTTCCCCCGCTGACTACTGTGGACGGCAACCACAGCGATACTCAAGAATAAATCACCCGTTTTTAAACCACAAAAGCCCGGAAAATTATTCCGGGCTTTTTTTTTGAAGCCACTAAAATCCTGATCCCGGTGCCCTGCCCTGAATGCGAATTTTGCCAAATCAGGATGCCATGCGGCGGGAAACTACAATGACCATTTTTTCAAAAGCCTCCAATAGGAATGCGGCTTTAGCCCATTCCCTGTAACCGGAGTACATGAGCTCCGGCTTTAGCCGAAATTTACGGGCATTTTATAGTATTGACTGATTTTTACTACCCCCGATTTCAACCGGAAGACACGGCTCTAGTAAACACCCTCAATAGGAACGCGGCTTTAGCCCGTTCCCTGTAACCGGAGTACATGAGCTCCGGCTTTAGCCGAAATTTACGGGCATTTTGAAATAATGATCTACACCAGCCCTTTTTCGAAGCCAATCCCAATGCCTTGCTGAAGGGCTATTTTACACCTGATGGCTAACGTTTCAAACACAAAGAAGAAAACCGCTGAAAAGCGAATTCCAGCGGCATTATATCAAGAAAAAACATTTTTTACAAGCCAAATAAACCGGGAAGCCACAGGGTCAACTCCGGCACGAGTGTAATTACCAATAGTCCCAGGATCATGGCCAGGAAAAAGGGCAGCAGGGGCAAAAACACCTTCGCAATACTGGTCCTGGCCACACCAACCCCGATAAAAAGGACGGATCCAACAGGAGGGGTACAAATCCCTATACACAAATTCAGCACCATCATGATTCCAAAATGTACCGGGTCAATGCCCATGGTTACTACTGCCGGAAGGAAAATAGGCGTGAAAATCAGTACCGCTGGCGTCATGTCCATAAAGGTACCTACAAACAAAAGGATCAGGTTGATCATAATCAGGATCACAAACTTGTTATCGCTCAGGGCCAGCAAGGCGGCACTGATGGACTGGGGAATGTTCTCGCTGGACATGGCCCATGACATGCTCATGGAAGTGGCGATGAGCAACATCACGATGGCAGTAGTCTCCGACGACTTCAACAAAACACCCGGAAGATCCTTTATGCTGATCTCTCCATAAATAAAAGAGAGCACGAGCGTATATATTACGGCAATGGCAGAAGCTTCCGTCGCGGTAAATACACCGATCACGATCCCCCCGATCACTACCACCAGCAGCATCAGGCTGGGGAAGGCTGCCAGAAACTTTTTCGTCAGTTCTTTTATACTTGTGATCTCTCCTCCCTTGAGGTTGTGTTTTTTAATAAATATGGCAGCTGTGATCATCAAAAACAATCCAATGAGCAAACCAGGAATGTAACCCGCTACAAAAAGTGCAGCGATGGAAACCCCACCACTGGCCAGCGAATACACAATCAGCACATTGGAGGGGGGGATGATCAGACCTGTGGTGGATGAGGTGATGTTGACAGCAGCACCCAACTCCCTGGGGTAGCCTTCTTTTTCCATTCTGGGCCCCAAAATGCCGCCAATGGCTGAGGCAGCAGCCGCTGCAGAACCTGCGATGGCGCCGAAAAGCATGGCGGCGATCACATTTACATACAGTAATCCTCCCGGCAGCCTGCCGGTGAGCGCTTTGGCCAGGTTTATGAGCCGGTTGGCAATTCCGCCCTTATTCATGATCTCTCCTGCCAGAATAAAAAACGGAATGGCCAAAAGGGCAAAACTATCCAGGCCTACGCCCATTCTCTGCGCGATGGTAGTGGCAGAGGGGACAGTGGCAATGGTAACTGTAAGGGTTAAAAAACTGGAAAATCCAAGGGCCCAGGCCACCGGCACGCCGATCCCCATAAGGGTGATAAAACTGACAACCAATATAAGTATACTTAAATATTCTTCCATTTCGACTAAATTTGGGCTTTTTTAGAGTTCATTAAAGTTTTCAGACCTACCACCTGGTAAAAAAGTACCAATAAGCCGCTCAGCGGGATCATGGTATACACATAGGCCAGGGGCAACTGAAGGGTCGCTGATTTCTGTTCCAGCGTATAGGTGATAAAAACCAGATTTGATCCGCCGAGAATCATTACGGGGATCACAAAAAGCATGATGATCACCCGGATTAAAATCATTAATTTACGGTGGGCTTCTCCCTTAAGTTTGGTAGGCAGCAGGTCTATTGCCAGGTGATTGTCCTGTCCGGCCACATAGGCAGCTCCCAGCATACCCAGCCAGACAAGCAGATACCTGGACAATTCGTCGGTAAATGAACTGGGAGACTGAATCACATATCTGGAAAATACCTGCCAGCTCACATTCAGCACCATGGCCCCCATGATGATCATCAGCAGTAAGCCGACACCTTTGTCGATGGTTAATTTAAATTTTTCCATTCTCTAATATTCTCTTATTTTTTCTACAAGGGCATACATTTCGGGGTCATTTACCTTCATGGCTTCATAGACTTTTTCCGCTGCTTTGCGGAAAGGTTCTTTGTCCGGGTAGGAAATATTGACACCCGCTTCTTTAAGGATTTCCATGGATTCTGCCACAGATTCCTCCCATAATTTGAACTGATACACAGCAGATTCGTCGGCGGCTTCCTGCAGCCACTGCTTTTCCTCTTCTGACAGGGTATCCCAGACCTTTGTACTCACGATCATCATGTCCGGAATGGCGGTATGCTCGTTCAGCGAATAGTACTTGCATACTTCATAATGCCTGGAAGTGACCAGACTGGGTGGATTATTCTCCGCACCATCTACGATACCCTGCTGCAAGGCCGTATAGAGCTCGCCAAAGGAAACCGGGGTAGGCGATCCGCCAAAACTCTGCACCATATTGACTGCAGTAGGGCTTTCCATGACCCTTACTTTTAAGCCCTGAATATCCTCCGGTTCTTCCACGGGCGTGTTGATCGTATAAAAACTCCTTTTGCCGGCATCATAAAAACATAGTCCCTTCAGCCAGTACTTCTCCCCTGCTGCGAGGAGCTGCTCCCCTATTGGACCTTCCAGCACCCTGGCCTGATGTTCGTCATCCCTGAAAAGATAGGGCTGCCCCAGTATCTTGATCTCTGGAGCAAAACCTTCCATTGCGGCAGTAGAGACCTTGGTCATGGACAAGCTTCCGATTTGGAGCAACTCCACGAGTTCCCTTTCGGTGCCCAATTGCTGGTTGGGATAGACCTGTACAATCATTTTTCCACCAGATTTTTCTTCCGCTTTTTTGGCCAGATACAACATGGCTTCGTGAACGGGGTGGCTGGTGTCCAGCCCGTGTCCAAGTTTTAATATCCTTACTCCACCGGGTCTCGAACAGCCGATAAAAATTACGGCGATGAGTATCATTCCCAGCAAACTCGTGGACTTCATCATGCTTACTTTTGACATATTAGTTGAGGTATGATTTTGGTTTTCATTAATTGTTCATCGTTATTACTCATTTCCTGCAAACACAGCTAGCGCAACAGCCTGCCGATATTTTCTCCCCTGACCAGTTGATCCACTTCATCCACCGTTACAAAATTGGCATCTCCGGGAACAGAATGTTTCAATACCGAAGCTGCCACAGCAAACTCCAGGGCTTCCTTCTGGTTTCTGTGCATCAGGCCATAGATCAACCCTGCCATGAAGGCATCTCCCCCGCCGATTCTGTCTACAATATTCGGCATATCGTACGTTTTGGATTGAATCGTTTGGTCTTTACCCCATAAATGTCCCGTTAACCTGTTGTGAGATGCAGAAAGGGATTCCCGCTCCGTGGTGGCGACTAGCTGAATAGAAGGGCAGCGGTCTTTGGCCTTCTGGCAGGCTTTCTGAAAACTGGTCTCATGGATATTCATGCAGTTGGCCAAATCCGTGAGGCCTGCGATGATTACCTGGCTGTGGGCAATCAATTCAGGCATGATTTCCAGGGGAGTAATACCATACCGCCAGAGGTTTCTCCGGTAGTTGATGTCACCGCTAATGGTCACTCCATTCCTTTTGGCAGCCTGCAACACTCTCAGGCACAAGGATGCAGCTTCACCGGAAAGTGCTGGTGTAATACCCGACCAGTGAAACCAATCTACACCTTTGAAAACCTGATCCCAATCTACATTCAGCCCCTCATAATGGGAAAAAACTGAGTCAAACCTGTCGTAGATAATCTTTGACGACCGCTGCATGGCGCCATTTTCCAAAAAATACAGTCCCATGCGGCCTTCTGAAGTGGCGATGTAGGAGGTGTCAATTCCACCGGTCCGTAAATAACGCATCGCCGCTCTGCCCAGGTCATTTTCCGGCAGTGCGCTGATCAGAGAAACGTCTTGCTGCCAATAAGCGAGAGACACTCCAACATTCGCCTCGGAACCACCAAATTCTGCGTCGTAATTGCCAGCCTGTATGAACCTTTCGTGGCCGGGCGTGGAAAACCGCATCATGATTTCTCCCAGGGTGACTATCCGTTTGCGCATTTGCTTATTTGGTTATTCGGTTTTTGGCGTTCATTCGTCAAAATTAAAAGCGATTTAAAAAAAAAGAAGCCCTTCGCCTCTTTTCTTTCAATTTATTTCTAAATTGTGCAATCGATTGCTCAAGATAATCAAATATTCGAAATGTTACATAAAGTTTTACGAATTCATCCTGAAGACAATGTTTTGGTAGCCCTTAGCGATTTAAAAAAGGATGAAAAAATTTCCTTCGAAGGAAAAGATATTGTATTGACGAGTCATGTGCCGGCAAAGCATAAATTTACCATGCAAGCCTTGCAGTCAGACGACAAAATATATATGTATGGGATCATCGTAGGCAAGGCCGTGAAGGAAATCGCAAAGGGTGAGGTCATTACCGTGGATAACATCGCCCACCAGACAGCACCCTATACCGGCAAGAGAAAACCCTTTTCCTGGAAAGCTCCTGATGTCAGCTCCTGGAAAAACCGCACCTTTGATGGCTACCACCGACCTGATGGTCAGGTGGGTACTGCCAATTACTGGCTGGTAGTTCCGCTTGTTTTTTGCGAAAACAGAAATGTGGACATCATGAAACAAGCGTTTGTGGAGGAACTTGGTTTTGCCAAACCCAATCCCTACAAATCATTTGTAAAGGAAATGAAGCAGATGTACCTGGAGGGCAATCGGGAAGGATTACATGAAGCAGGCGTTGCCAGCCTCGAACAAAGCGGTGAACAGAAGTTGTTCAAAAATGTAGATGGCATCAAGTTTCTGACGCATAATGGTGGCTGCGGGGGCACCCGGCAGGATTCAGAGGCGCTTTGTGCACTTATTGCCGGCTATATCAACAACCCCAATGTGGCCGGTGCTACAATATTGAGCCTGGGTTGCCAGAATGCCCAACCCGCCATTCTGAAAGAAAAACTGGCCAAAATTGATCCGGAATTCAAAAAGCCGGTGATCATTCTGGAGCAACAGGAAGAGGGCACGGAAGCCCAATTGCTGACGCGGGCCATTCAGGCTACCTTCCTAGGTCTGGCAGATGCAGATCAATTGAGACGAAAACCTGCTCCTCTCAGCAAATTAACGATAGGCTTGGAATGCGGGGGATCTGATGGATTTTCCGGCATCTCTGCCAATCCTACGCTCGGACAGGTGTCTGACATGATTGCAGCGCTGGGCGGCAAAACCATTCTTTCCGAATTTCCGGAACTGTGTGGTGTAGAGCAGGAGCTGATCAATCGTTGTTCCACGGATGCGCAGGCTGAAAAATTTGTACAACTGATGCGCACCTATGCCGCATCTGCTGAGGCAGTCGGATCGGGTTTTGACATGAATCCAAGTCCGGGCAACATCAAGGATGGGCTGATTACAGATGCGATAAAATCTGCCGGAGCAGCAAAAAAAGGAGGTACTTCTCCCGTAAAAGATGTTTTGGATTACACCGAAATTGCCACCAGACCGGGTCTGAACCTTTTGTGCTCCCCGGGAAATGATGTGGAAAGCACCACAGCCATGGCCGGATCTGGCGCCAATATCATTCTGTTTACAACAGGTCTGGGCACGCCCACCGGAAACCCCGTAACCCCCGTCATCAAGGTAGCCTCCAATCACAGATTGGCCGAAAAGATGCCGGACATCATCGATGTGGATACCGGAGCGGTCATCTCAGGAGAAAAAACCATAGAGGAAATGGGCAACGAACTTCTGGATTATATCGTGCAAGTAGCCAGCGGGAAGGTCCAGGCCAAAGCTGTTTTGTTAAACCAGGACGATTTTATACCTTGGAAAAGGGGAGTTTCTCTTTAATCAATCACCAACAAAAGTTTTTAATACATGTCTCAATTATTTTCAGTAAAAAACAAAGTAATCATCATCAGTGGTGGCACAGGAGTATTGGGTAAAGCCATGGCCAGGCACCTGGCGGAAGAAGGAGCGCAAATGGTCATCCTCGGCCGCAATCAGGAAAAGGTAGAAAACCTGGTTAAAGAAATTAAGGACGAGGGAGGATTTGCCTTCCCTGCAGTAGCAGATGTGACCAAAGAAGCTGAAATCGTCCAGGTAAAAGAACAATTGGAAAAATCCTTTGACCAGATCGACGGGCTGATCAACGCGGCAGGGGGTAACATGCCGGGAGCCACAGTGATGCCGGACCAATTTTTCACAGACCTTTCCTCGGACGCTGTCAAATCGATTATGGATCTCAATTACATGGGAACCTTTCTGCCTACCAAAGTATTTTTACCGCTGCTGGTGAAAACCAGGAAAGCCTCCATCATCAATATTTCGTCTATGGCAGCCAGCAGGCCCATGACCCGGGTGATGGGCTACGCTTCAGCCAAAGCGGCAATTGACAACATGACCAAATGGATGTCAGTAGAATTTGCCAAAAAATACGGAGAAGGCATCCGGGTCAATGCTGTGGCTCCCGGATTCTTTCTGACTGCACAAAATGAGCGTCTGCTGACCAATAAGGATGGTAGCCTGACTGAGAGAGGTAACCTGATCAAGGAGCACACTCCAATGGCCAGATTCGGAAAACCGGAAGAATTATTCGGGGCAGTGCAATGGCTGAGTAGCGAGGCATCAAAATTTGTAACAGGAACGATAATCGAAGTAGATGGAGGCTTCAGTGCATTTTCAGGAGTATGAGCAAAAGTTTTAAACCCATAATGATGGAGCAGACCATGCGCTGGTATGGTCCCAAAGATCCGGTAAGCCTTGCAGATATCCGGCAGTCTGGCGCTACCGGTATCGTAACCGCCCTGCACCAGATCCCGAATGGAGAGATTTGGCCCAGAGAGGCCATAAGGGAACGAAAAGCGATGATAGAAAAAGCAGGTCTTATCTGGTCTGTCGTGGAAAGCGTACCGGTTCATGAAAACATCAAAACCCGGTCGGGAGAATATCTGCGATACATAAAAAACTACCAGGAAAGTATCCGGAACCTGGCAGCCGAAGGTATTCATACAGTTTGCTATAATTTTATGCCCATACTGGACTGGACCCGGACCAATTTGGCCTATGCACTTCCGGATGGATCAAAAGCGCTTCGGTTTGAGATGCGGGCAATTGCGGCTTTCGATATACACATCTTAAAACGTCCGGGGGCGGCCAAAGACTACAGTCAGGACATGCTTGACATGGCAAAAGCCTATTTTGATGGTTTGAGTGATGAAGCGAAAGACAAATTGGTAGACACCATTATTGCGGGTCTGCCGGGAGCAGAAGCGGGCTATACGGTAGCAGACTTTCAGGAGGCGCTGGACACCTATACGGGCATAGATGCGGCAACCTTGGGGAATAACCTGGATGCCTTTTTGAGTGAAATTATCCCTGTGGCAGAAGCAAGCAAAGTATACATGTGTGTTCATCCGGATGATCCCCCCTACCCGATTTTTGGACTGCCAAGAGTGGTCAGCACTGCTGCTGATTATGACCGTATCCTGAAAGCAAATGATAACCCCTACAATGGCTTTACATTTTGCACCGGCTCCTTGGGGGTAAGGGAGGACAATAACCTGCCGGAAATGGTAGAAAAATATGGAGATTATATCCACTTTATCCATCTGAGAAGTACCCAGAGGGATGCCGATGGTAATTTCTATGAAGCCAACCATCTGGAGGGTGATGTGCCCATGACAGATGTGGTAGAAGCCATACTAAGGATGCAGCAGCGACGCGGAAAATCACTGCCCATGCGGCCGGACCATGGTCATCAGATGCTGGATGACCTGGCAAAAGTAACCAATCCGGGCTACTCTGCCATTGGCCGGCTGAGAGGTCTCGCCGAACTCAGGGGTTTGGAAATTGGTATTGCACGAAGTATTTTTGATGCGACAAAATGAGGATTAAAAGAAAAAAGTCAATATATCATTTAACCTGAAAGTAATTATGAGTGAAAAAGCGAATGGCAGAAGGGATTTTATCAAAAAATCAGCCATGACGACCATGGGCATTTCTGCCCTGGGAGCTGTAGGATTTTCGGCCAAAAGTTATGGCAAAATCCTGGGTGCCAATGAGCGGCTAAACATTGCCATTGCCGGTTTGGGCAGACGACTGGGTGCCTTTTACAGCCCCATAGGACTGAAATCAAGTAATGTAAACCTGGTATACCTCTGTGATGTCATGCAGTCTCAGAGGGAGAGGGCAGCAAAGAATTTTGAAAAGCACATCGATTACCAGCCAAAACTGGAAAATAGTATCCTGAAAGTAATCGAGGATCCTGAGGTCGATGCCCTGATCAATGCTACTCCGGATCATTGGCATGCACCCGGCACCTGGCTGGCCCTGGAAGCGGGCAAACATGTGTATGTAGAAAAACCATGTAGCCACAACCCCTACGAGGGCGAATTGCTGGTGGCCTACCAAAAGCAATATGGCAAAGTAGTGCAAATGGGTAACCAGCAGCGATCGGCACCAGAAAGTATAGAGATCATCAAGGCCATTCACGATGGCGCTATTGGCGATGTGTATAAGGCCGTTGCCTTTTACAACTCGGCCAGAGGCGAAGTTCCTAACCAGAAGAAGGCTGCTCCTCCGCAAGGCCTGGATTGGGAACTTTTTCAGGGTCCTGCCCCGCGAAGGGAGTATACCGACGACACCTGGAATTACAACTGGCATTGGTATGGCTGGGATTACGGAACCGCCGAATCAGGTAACAATGCCACCCATGAGCTGGATGTTGCCAGATGGGCCTTACAGGTCGATTTTCCTGAAAAAGTGATGGTAGACTCCGGGAAATACCACTGGCCCAACGATGGCTGGGAGATGTACGATACCATGGATGCCGTGTTCAAATTTTCAGACAACAGGACCATTCAATGGGATGGAAAAAGCCGAAACGGCCACAACACCTATGGTCCGGGCCGGGGCACCATCATCTACGGTACCGATGGTTCGGTATATGTAGACCGCGGTGGTTACAAACACTTTGATAGAAGCGGAAAAGTGGTCAAAACGAACGAGTCTGGTGGAAGCGAAGCGGGCACAGCACTAGGCGGTGGCGGAGACATGTCCACGCTGCATGTGGTCAACTTCTTTGAAGCCATCAGAGGCAAACAAGAACAAAACAGTCCCATAGACGAAGGAGCCAAAAGTGTACTGCTTTGTCACCTGGCAAATATCGCTTCCCGAACCGGAGAAATTTTGGAATGCGATTCTTCCAACGGGCACATCAAAAATAGCAAACAGGCCAGCAAGCTCTGGAAAAGAGAATACGAAAAAGGCTGGGAACCTAAGTTAAAAGCCTAGAGCGCTTTTTTTATCCGATAAAAACCACCAACCATCCCCGGTTTACCACCGGGGATTTTTTTATATCATAGCATAGCTGTTAAAACTAAACAAGCGACATATATGCTGGTAGGCATATGCCCGCAGGTTGCCTGCTGGCGAACCTACGGGCTTGAAAAAATCAGAAACCTAAACCAAAAACATTTTCTAATGGACGGTCCAATGTGAGATCACCGAGCTTGTGCATTTGCTCAAGTGTAGGTCACCGCCAGCAGATTGGACTTCAACCAGGTCGCTGCACCATGATGCGCTATCATGTTTTCTGGCACGATCATCTTTGCGGCGTTGGCCGGATTGCCCAGAGACGCTTCCCGAATCCATAAAACGGAGCCATCTCCGTCATTAAATATCACTATATGTCCGTTTGTTGATGAAAAATGAGTGGGAAGTGGCGCCTCGTAGGTATGCGGCAGCCATCGGGCAGGATAAGCATGACCGTGGTCACCATGGTCTTCCATACCAGAATCAAGAATACGGATTTTGCCGTCTTCTTTAAGGAAAATGATCTTAAATTAGCCTTCCACCAACCTTCTGTGCCCTTTTCCCAAATGCATCAGATATTCCTCATATTGCCCCATATGGGGATTGATGATCAGACCATCTGCCCTGTACAGTAATTGTTTTCTAAACTCTAATGCTTTTTCTAAAGGAACCTTTTGGACCTTCAGCAAAAACTTTAGGGATTCCTCCAGGCTATCCAGGGATTGGTCTGTATAGACTACCCTCATAGACCCAACCTGTCGTCCAACTTCTTCTCTAACTCCTCCCTTGTAAATACGCTACCTGTCCGGATATCTTCTTCGGCTTTTAATGCCCTGGAGGTCATTCTCTCTTTAAGGACCGGGTCTAAACTGGACTTTATAAGTAAGGTTTTAATCGCCTCCAACACATGAAGGTCATTTTCCTTTTCGATCAGCGTTCTTAATTCCTGTTTTATGTCTATTGCTCCCATAATAATTATAAAGGTATTTTATTTGTGGATTTATGTTTCTTCTCAACCCGGTAACTGGTGTTGCTTAACCGCCATTCTCCGTTCCACTAAGCCCTTTTGTTTGTCACTTTACCATGTGGCCCCAGGTTTGTAAATTGCGAGCACATGGTTATTCCTCAGGTCGTTCCGAACTTTTAATAGACTTCAGCTAATGGCCGGAATTTCTGCTATGACTGTTGACGATATCTATAAATGGTAGCTACTGAATGAAGTTACCCTGCTTACCAAAGAGTAGTTAAGGAATTTCTTCATTAGGAATCTGGCGGCTTCGGCAAGTTCACCAAAAAAATCGCAGACCAGCAATTTCTCCCTATCTTTACCCCCCAAATCAATAATCCGGAATTACATGATTAGTAAACTTATCAAAACAACCTTGATACTCCTATTCATCACCACCCCTATCCTGGCCCAGGAAGAAACCGAATGGGATGTTGCTGCGCCTTCAGGAGATTGGGATTTTAAAAACATAACCTTTACCACCGACGAAGGCACCTGGATGAACCTGGATGTCAGCCCTGACGGGAATACCATTGTTTTCGACCTGTTGGGAGATATTTACTCCCTGCCAATCGAAGGAGGAAAGGCTACCGTATTGAGATCTGGATTGCCCTTCGAGGTGCAGCCCCGGTTCAGCCCTGACGGGCAGTGGATTTCCTTTACCTCCGATGCCGGTGGCGGGGACAATGTATGGGTAATGAAACCCGATGGCAGTGATGCAAGGCAAGTCACCAAAGAATCCTTCCGCCTGCTCAATAACGCTGTCTGGATGCCCGACGGTAATTTTTTGGTGGCCAGAAAACATTTTACCTCAGGTAGGTCCCTTGGTGCCGGTGAAATGTGGCAGTACCATATTTCCGGAGGGGAAGGATTGCAGCTTACAGAAAGGAAAAATGACCAGCAAGACGTCAACGAACCCAGTGTGTCTCCGGATGGCCGGTACCTCTATTACAGCGAAGACATGTCTCCGGGTGGCAGTTTTGAATACAACCGGGATCCCAATGGGCAAATTTATGTGATCAAACGCTACGACTTTGAAACAGGCGAAACGGAAACCCTCACCGGAGGCCCCGGAGGAGCAGCCAGGCCACAGGTTTCTCCCGATGGGAAAAAACTGGCCTTTGTAAAACGAGTCAGAACCAAGTCGGTGCTCTACATCCACGACCTGGTAACGGGCGAAGAGTGGCCCGTCTATGATGAACTGAACAAAGACCAGCAGACTGCCTGGGCCATTTTCGGGGTTTATCCGGGATTCGCCTGGATGCCGGACAATGAAAACCTGATCATATGGGCCAAGGGAAAAATACAAAAAGTCAATACCAAAACCCCTGACTCTGCTGAAATTCCTTTCACAGTCGATGTTACAATTCCTGTGGCTGACAGGGTACATTTTGATCATCCGGTGGAACGGGAAACCTTTACCGCAAAAATGATCCGGGATGCCATCACTTCTCCTGACGGAAAAACACTGGTATTCCGGGCTCTGGGTTATTTGTGGATCAAGGCCTTACCGGATGGAGTTCCCGAACGAGTGACCCAGGGAAACGACTTTGAAGCGGAGCCGGCTTTTTCCCCCAAAGGAGATAAAATCGTTTTTGTCACCTGGAATGACCTGAATAAAGGAGCCATCAGGGAATTGGACCTGAAGAGTAATCGGTTATCTAGCCTCAGCCGGGAAAAGGGAATCTATCGAAACCCCTCTTATTCTCCGGATGGGACCCGGATCCTTTACCGGAAAGAAGCGGGCAATCTGGATCAGGGACGTTCGTTTACAAAAAATCCCGGTATTTATCTGATGGATCTCCAATCCCGGGAGACCAAAAAGTTGGTGGAAGACGGGGATTTCCCAGTGTTTACCGAAGATGGCAATCGGGTATTTTTCCAGACCGGTGGGAAATTTTTTGGCAACCTGACCAAGAGTCTGAAGTCGGTAGATCTCAACGGACATGATGAAAGATCCCATATATCTTCCAAATACGCAAACCGGCTGGTGCCAAGTCCTGACAACAAATGGGTGGCTTTTGTCCATTTACACCGGCTTTATGTGGCTCCCCTCGTTTTGAATGGCCGCTCGGTAGACCTGGACGACAAAACAAAGTCCGTCCCCCTTGCCCAGCTATCTGAAAACGCGGGGCTGAACCTCCACTGGTCTCCGGACAGTGAGACCATTATTTGGACGCTGGGAGATGTCTACCACAGCAAGTTACTGGACGAAAACTTTGATTTTCTGGGCCAATCAGGTAGGAAAGAGGAACAAACCGAAAACGAAGCGATAAAAATCGGACTGGAGGCTGCGGTTGATCAGCCGGAAGGCATCATTGCCTTTACAGGGGCTACCCTGATCACCATGGAAGGAGATGAAGTAATCGACAACGGCACGGTAATCGTCGAAGGTTCTGCCATCAAGGCAGTAGGTCCCTCTGCTGCCATTTCCATCCCTGCGGGAGCCATGGTCTACGACATGTCAGGAAAAACCATCCTGCCAGGCATTGTGGATGCCCATGCCCATATCGGGGCCTTCCGGGATGGGCTCACCGTGCAGCAAAACTGGCAATTGTACGCCAACCTGGCATTTGGGGTCACGACGGCCCATGATCCTTCGGCCAATACCGAAACGGTATTTACCCTTGCTGAAATGGTGAAAAGTGGTGCATTGGTCGGTCCCCGTATTTTCAGTACAGGTTTTATCCTATATGGCGCAGAGGGAGATTTCAAAGCGGTCATCAACAAACTTGAAGATGCAAGGTTCTCCGTACACCGGACAAAGGCCTTTGGTGCCACCTCAGTAAAATCTTATAACCAACCCCGGCGGGATCAGCGACAACAGGTATTGCAAGCAGCCAGGGAAATGGGGGTCAATGTGGTTCCGGAAGGAGGATCTACCTTTTTCCACAACCTGTCCATGATACAGGACGGGCATACCGGCATTGAGCACAACATACCCATTGCTCCGGTATACAAAGATGTGTTAACGCTCTGGGGCCAAACTGAAGTCGGGTACACCCCTACTTTGATTGTGAATTACGGAGGCCTGAATGCCGAGTATTACTGGTACCAGAAATCCGATGTCTGGGAGAATGAAAAGTTATTGCGTTTCAGTCCGCGCGGTACCATAGACGCCCGATCAAGACACCGCACCATGGTACCGGATGAAGAGTATGAAAACAGTCATATACTTACTTCCAAGGCGGTTTCGGCGCTTTCCGCAAAAGGAGTGAAAGTCAATTTGGGTGCGCACGGGCAATTACAGGGCCTGGGTGCCCACTGGGAATTGTGGAGCCTGGCACAGGGCGGCATGTCCACTCACGAGGCACTAAAAACCGCTACCATCAATGCGGCCCAATATATCGGCATGGGCAATGACATAGGATCTATTAAAGAAGGAAAGCTGGCCGATCTGATCATCCTCAACAAGAATCCGCTGGAAAATATCCGCAACTCAGAAACCATTACCCATACCATGGTGAATGGCAGACTTTATGAGACAGAAAACATGGATGAAATCGGAAATGAACCCTCAAAAAGGAAACCCTTCTATTGGGAAAACAGGCTGTTCAATGAAGCCTTTCCCTGGCATGAGAGCATCCAAAGCTTCATGCACAGTGGATGCGGATGCGGATTGGCACATCCATAAAACGCCAATCCTGCACAGCAGAAAAATTGACCGGCAAAACCTGAATCAATAAGCATCTGGCATTGAATGCTCCAAAGTAAAAAAAGACCCCGGCAAATTGCTTCTTCAATTTCCAGGGTCTTTTTCCTTAAAACGCTATACCTGTTTCAGCAACAGGTTTTCTCTTCCCATATGCGGATCGGATCGGCTATGTCGGCCAAACTCCAATCTACCGGCGTACCGTTTCAGGAACGCGTCATTTTCAGTCTGTAGCAGGCTGAAATCATACCATCCATGGCTGGAAGCGGTAGCGATACGTACAGATTTCCTGTCTCCGGCAGGGAGGATAAGCGACTTGCTCCCCTGACCATAGGCATTGTCCTGTACCCGTACCGATACGGGTTTGCGGTCCTGGTTCTCAAGCTCAATGAGAAAATATCCCTTACCTGACACAAAGTCTTCCGACTTGTAAACAGATTTGGTTTTCAGGCCACTTGTCTTATTATTTCCTCTGAATTCCCGAAAAAATCCATTCGGCCCATATACCAGGAGGTGGTAATGTTCGTCCCGGAAAGCCTCCAAAGGCCATTGATATAGCAATTGATCTCCGGGTTTCAGCGCAAATGACCAGGATCTCATTGTAATCAACTGACCGGTTTTGCTGTCCCTGAAGGTTCCGGGTGCATATACCAAAAACGGAGCTCCTAGCGCCTTTTTCCCAAATTTTCGATCGGAAGCGTTAAAGGTGAGGGCAAACGTTCCCTTCGCAGTATCCACCTCACCATCCACGTACAACTCATAGGCAAGCGCACTGGAAGGCCGGGTACCCGTTTCCTGCTTTGGTATCCAGGGGGAATCCATTGGGTTCCTATTGGCCTGCTGGATTTCGTTTTGGTCAAGCACTTTAAAATTGTCCGGCAAGTCTTTGAAGGCGGCATTGTAGATGGACTTCACATGTTCCTCCATATCTACGGATTCCGGCAATGGAATTTCTTCGCCATTGTAGGGCCTGAATACAGAGGTTAGATCTCCACAAATATTTCTTCTCCAGGAGCTAATATTGTCTTCATGTAGCCGCTTTCCGGTTTTATGAGACAATAACTTTTCCATAAACATGATGGTAGAGGTGATATCGCACACTTCGGAGTTGACCCAGCCTCCCCTGCTCCAGGGTGAGGCCACAATCAAAGGCACACGGTACCCAAGTCCTACCGGACTTTCTCTGGCATCTTCCGGCCTTATGCCCGGATAGCTCAATTCCTGATCCAGGGTCACAAATTCACTCCTGGCATCCAACCCTTCCGAAAGCCTGCCTGTAGAAAGATCACCGGGTTTAGGGGGAACAAAGGGAGGTACATGGTCAAAATAACCATCATTCTCATCATAATTGAGGATGAATATGGTCTTTTTCCATACTTCCGGATCACTGGTAAGTATATCCAGGGCTTCAGAAACATACCAGGCACCGTACCAGGGTGCACTTGGATGGTCGGAGAAGTTTTTTGGTGCTACAAGATAAGAAACGGTGGGCAGTGTGCCCTTTTTCACATCCTGTCGGAAAGCATGAAATATATCCCCTTTGGGTATTCTGGTCTCCCGTTCTACCCCCTGATCCTTGAATTGTAAACGTTCCGTATGGTGGTAATCCGGATCTCCTGTATTGGTCGTAAACGCCCTTTGGTGCAATTCCCGCTCTCTGTCACTCAACTTCGCGAACTTTTCCGGATTAAACTCAGCAATGGTTTCTTTCACAAAACGCAAATCGGCCTTTTTCTGCTCCAGTTCATTCCGCATAGCTTCATTTTCTGTGGTACCGTCCAGCGAATTTTCCAGTTGGGCTATTTCTTTCGAAAGCCTTTGTTGCTGATGCTGAAGGTACTCATAATGTCCTGGCGTGTATCGTACACCAAACTGCCTGAACCACTCCAGGTTATTGTCGGTAAAATTAGCCAGCCAGGATTCATCTTCACCTTCCAGTAATGTATTGACGCTAACCTCATTTTGATACACCTTCCAGGAAATGCCATGATCCTGGAGCCGCTCCGGAAAAGTCTTCCAATCTACTTCTTTGCCATAGGTATGTTCCCCGTTCCTTACCAGGGGTTTCTCTCCCGGATTCCCAACAGACTTACCTGCCCAGAGGTAATTTCTATTGGTGGTAGTACCTGTGAGAGACGCACAAAAGTGTTGGTCACACACAGTAAAAGCTTCGGCAAACGCGTAATAGAAAGGGATATCTTCGCGGTCATAAAAGCCCATGGTAAGGGGTACATGGCGAAAGGCTTCTCTTCCAGGCCTTTTGGCCTCTATCCACCCATCGTGCCGTCCGCCATTTCTCGCATCCACCTGATTTTCCCAGGAATGCGGTATGGCACTCATCCATGTGGCTTTTGTGTCTTTGATGTTCAGTCGGAAAGGGGCGAAAGTTTGCCCCTGATTGTCTTTCTGAAGCCATATCGGGCTCTGATCGGCGTGCCGGAGGGCCCTGGGATCATTGAACCCCCTCACACCCTTCAATTTGCCAAAGCAATGGTCAAAGGAACGGTTTTCCTGCATCAGGATCACCACGTGTTCGGCATCCAGGTAGGTACTTCCAGGCTCTGGGTTAATGGCCATGGCTTTCTGTATGGTAGCAGGCAGACTCCCCCAGAGTCCGGCACCGCCGGTGAAAAGGGCTGCCTTTTTTAAAAATTCTCTTCTGTTATCCTTCATATTGATTACACTTTCTTATGCGCTCTGATCATTTGGGTAAATCATTTGCCTAAACCAAACCCCCGAAGAAATATCTGGTTTTTCTTCGGGGGTTTCGGATCTTTATCTTTTAGTCTACATCCCACCAAACCCGGGTGGTGATCCTATCCTCTCCCTGTACATTCACGGCATCCTGATAATTATCCCTGTTTAAAGCCTGGACACTTGTCGGGTACATAAACCTCACCGGCACTGCATCAATGTATGCTGCCGGGCCAGGTTGAATTTCGGGAATACCGGTCCTCCGCCAGTCAAACCAACCTTCCAGACCATTGAAAAATAAAGCCAGCCATTTCTGCGTGGCAATTTTGGTCAGTTTCTCCTGTTGACTACCCAGATATGCCACCTCTGCCTGAGAAAAATACTCAGGAGCCGGCTGCACTGCATCTGCCAACACATTGAGATTTGCCACACGCAGCCGCTCCTCATAGTAATCAAAAGAAGCACGCATCCCATTGTCATAATAAGTGGCGGCATCTCCTTCGCTGATATATCCTTTTTCTCTGGCCTCTGCCAGAATAAATTGCAATTCCGGATAACTCATCAGTATGGTCTGAAATCCCACCGGCGAAGCAAATTCAGAACAGGTAAGACAAGAAAAAAGCAAACCTACCCGGGAGATAAAATTTGAGCCTCCCTTATTGGGATCACCCGAAGGTGAATACCCGTAGGCATTTTCATCCGCAAGCCCATTGGGAACCCCGGCATAATCGTCCGGATCTCCTATAAGCCCTGCTCCACTGTCATTTGTGGGCTGAAAGTAGGCAAAAAGTCTGGGGTCATTCATGTCTTTAAGGTATCCCTCTATGGTTGTACTCAACCGGTATTCGTCAAAGGATCCTGACCTGGTGGTATACAGGTAGTGCTGATTGGGCACATCCTGGAGGTACTGCAGAGCAGCATTATCGGCATTGCTTTCAAACAGGGGAAACTGATCCGGGTTACTGACGATGGACTGCATGGCCGCAGAAGGGTCCTCCCTGTCTGAAAGCCGCATCAATGCCCTTAATCGCAAGGAATTGGCCAGTTTTTTCCATTTCATCACATCCCCCTGAAACAGGATGTCCCCATCCAGGCCTTCCGAGGAGCTCCCAAGGAGTTGATTGGCGCGCTCCAAGTCTGCAAGGATGCCATCGTATATGACATCCTGCCTGTCAAATTTGGGATAATTGATTCCTTCCTTAGCACCTATGGCTTCCGTATAGGGCAGATCGCCATAGGCATCTGTCATGAATGCGTACATCAAAGATTTCATAACGAGTGCTACGCCAAGATAGTTGTTTTCTCCCAACTCTCCGGAGATCAATTCCATATTGTTTACATCCCTAAGCGTATTGTAAAAAACGCTATAGGGGTTTCCTTCCGGGCCCCAGTTGTATCGATCTTCGTTGGTAAATTGAATTTTTGCAGTGTATTGCATGACCACGTTCCCGATTCCCCAACCTTTCCCGACAATTTCGTTTGCCGCATTTCTGATAATGTTTGGCAAGAGCAGGGAAGACGACACCGTCTCCGGGCTGTTGGGGTTGCTATTGATCTCCTCAAAGTCCTTGTCGCAGCTAAAGCACACCAGCGCAAAGAATAGTACCATGGGCTTAATGTAATAGTGATATTTTACTTTCATGATTTTTTCATTTAAATTTTTTGGCAGAAAAATCCGGAATACCTGAAGGTTTACCGCAATCCGGGCGGCACTTTTCGGCCCTTGTACCCGCATACCGGAGTTTCTATCCATCCCATTTTATATGTTAAAATTTGAGATTCAGGTTAAAACCCACACTTCTGGTCGATGGAAAGGACATGTCTTCCACTCCGGGGATAAGGGTACCGCCACTCATAGACATGGTTTCCGGATCGAAATGGGGGTTTTCAGTCCACAAGGCCAGATTTCTGGCTACCAGCGAAAGTCTGGCTTCCCGGAAGGGCAATTTGCTGATAGCCGCACCTGGAAGGTTATATCCCAGCGTAATTTCCCTTAATTTTACAAATGAGGCATCATACTTTGCCGCTTCCACGTTGCTTCTCTCGTAATACCTGTTGTGCCAGTCCCGCGAACTGATTTTCATTTCGTTCGGCACATAGCTGCCATCTGCCGTCTGTATCACACCGGGACTGATGATGCCATTGCCTTCCTGAGACAGATCATAGCCATTTTCCCGGCCCAGCAAGGTTTCCTCCAGTTGCCCGGAGGTACTGCCGATGGTTTTTGTCCTGGACACCACAATGCCCCCATAGCGGATATCGAATAAAAACCCGAAGGTCAATCGCTTGTAGTTGAAGTTGTTTTGAATTCCCAGCATCCAATCCGGATTATAATTCCCCTGCAGCACCAATTCAGTGGCCGTAAGAGGGGTTCCGGAGGTATTGTGAATGATCTGCCCAAAATAGGGACTGTTGGCATCTGTTACCCGGGCAAAGCCCCGGCCGTAGATATTCCCCATGCGTTCGCCGATCCGGGCCTGAATGGTAGCACCATTTCTGCCGACCATGGAATAGGTGTCCAGATCGTCAGTAAGCTCCAATACCTTACTCCTGTTACGTGTAAAATTAGCCGATACATTCCAATTTAAACCAGTTACATTTTGTATGGGACTACCCGTGAGGACCAATTCTATTCCGTTGTTCTGGATCTCTCCGGCATTGATGATCCTGCTGGCATAGCCGGTCGCGATATCGAGTTCTATAGGGATAATCTGGTTTCTGGTCCTGTTGTCGTAGTAGGTAAAATCCAGGCCCAATCTACCTTTCAGAAGTCTCAGGTCGGTACCCACTTCGAAGGATCCGGTTCTTTCCGGTTTTAGCTCCGCATTAGCCAGTCGGTTGGATTCAGTCTTACTTTGTATTGACCCCCAGGCAGCAACGGGATTAAAAACATTGGTGAGACTGTATGGATTGGTATCATTCCCCACTTCAGCATAAGCCGCCCGAACTTTAAAGAATGAAATAGCAGCCGGCAGGGTCAGCATATCAGAAATCACTCCACTCATGGTTACAGAAGGGTAGAAATAGCTGTTATTTGCTATGGGAAGTGTACTGGACCAATCATTCCTACCGGTAATGTCCAGAAAGAGAATATTGTTGTATCCTATCTGCCCAAAGCCATACAGGGAATTAATCCTTTTCTCAGACACCATGTGTTCCACCTGCAGGTTTACGGCTGTGTTGGTAAAATTATAAATGCCCGGAATCAACAACTGTGGCGCCATGGTTCGGGTAAACCTGTTTTCCTGCACCATCTGGTTTCCTCCCAGAGAAAGCGAATACGACCATTTCAGGTTATCGGTTTCGGAATATGTCAACAGAAAATCGGTGTTTCGCTCACTGAAAAACACGGCGTCTTCCCGATAACTTCCCAGGGGAAACCTCATGGTACTAAAAGCTCTTTTACGATCTCTAAGGTCATTGTACAGGTCCAGGCCTGTCCTGACCATCAGATTAAGCTTGTCCATGATTTTATAATTGGCCACCACATTGCCAAAAATTCTGTCCTTGCTTTGGCCGTTGGTATTTTCAAAGACATTAAAATAAGGATTGTCGTGATAGTTGTAATTGTAATTGAATTGTTGTCTGCCTTCTAAACCCGGCATCCAGTAATCCCTGAGACTTGCTGTATTGATCTGTCTTCCGTACCATATCCACAGATACATCAGACTTTCTGTGCCGTAGCTGATACTCGGCCTGTTACCGCTGTTGGTTTTCTGATAGTTGATCGCTGTGGTTATGCTCAACCTATCGGTGATCTGGCTGCTTCCGTTGAAGGCGAGGGTATTCCGTTTGAGGTCCGTATTGGGTATGGTGCCTTTCTGGTCCAGATTGGTCCAGGAAAACCGGAAGTTCGACTTTTCATTGCCTGAGGCGATGGATACGTTGTTGGATAGCGTGACCCCAGTCTGAAAAAAGTCATTGATATTGTTGGGTCGGGATACCCAGGGTGTTGGCGTAATGGTGCTTCCTTCAGGGGCATTCAGGTCCCCTCCCCTGAAGCCAGCTACATTTCTGGGAGAATCAAATTGCGGAATAGTTGTACCCTGATCCATTTCCGGGCCCCAGCTTTCGTCTACCCCATCTGCAATCCCAGCTCCTGCGCCATTCACAAACGAGAAAAGTCCATTATTCCCCTGGCCGTACCTGTCCTGCCAGTCCGGTAAAACCAAAGGGCTGTCGAAGGTGGTATTGGAGTTGATCGTTATACCCAGTCCCTTTTTATTTTTGCCCGATTTGGTCGTGATGAGGATGGCTCCGTTTGCTGCTCTGGAGCCATAGAGCGCTGCGGCGGCTGGCCCTTTCAGTATACTCATAGACGCAATGTCATCCGGATTAATCTCGCCGGCAGGATTGCCATAATCTACCTCCTGATTTCCTGAACCTGATGAGCCCACGATATTGTTGCTGATGGGAACGCCGTCGACTACAAACAATGGTTGGTTTGCATTGATATTCAGCGAAGACTCTCCCCTGATGGTTACCCTGGACGAACCTCCGATACCACTACTTGAGTTGGTGATCTGCACTCCCGCTACCCGGCCACTGAGTGAGTTCAGAACATTGGTTTCTCTGGCTTCTGTAAATCGATCTCCTTCCACGGCCTGAACGGAATAGCCCAGCGCTTTTGTTTCTCGTTCTACTCCCAAAGCCGTCACGACTACTTCATTCAATTCTTCGGAGGAATACTCCAAAGCAACATTGATGACAGAACGATTGCCTACCACGAGCTCCTGAGATTGAAATCCAATGTATGAAAACACCAGAACAGCTTCATCTGAAGGAACTTCTAACTCAAACCTGCCGTCCAGGTCTGTGACGGTGCCCCTGGTGGTCCCCTGGATCAATACAGAAGCACCCAATACAGGGTCTCCTGAGGAGCTTTCTGTGACGAGGCCACTAATCGTTCTGGATTGGGCCCACAAAGTCTGGCTATTGGCTAAGAGCAATAGCAAGAGCAGCATGCCCAGATACTTCCAGGTACCGGCATGATGCCCCTTTTGAAAAGGTACTGATTTTGTCATAATAATGAGCGTTTAAGAAATTGGTTTTTTTAACAAAAAAAATTCAATGAGAAGCATTTACACTTATGCCAGCCATTAAATATAAGGTAGGTCAATAGGACATGATACAAGCCGTGGATACGATCAGGAAATTTTGATAAAAACGTACAGGTAATTATTAAAATCTACAGTATCCGAAATTCATTGTGTTTCATTTTAAATATAAACAATATTTAAGTTTATTTTAATATGGAGGCAAAAATGATTAAATAAAAATTTAAAACGATCTGTAGCTGGTTATCTAATTATAAATAAAATGAAAAAAAATTAATACAAAATTAAAAGCAGGTACAGTCATCTCTTTCTAATCCCTGAGGTGCCAGGCCCTGGGATGGGTGAAAGCCCTGATACCCAAATGGGATAAAGTGACCCCCATGCCGGAATGTCTGCGTCCAGACCAGGGCAGACCAGGACTCACACGATCACAACAATTCCAATAGGCCGTGCCTGTAGAGAGCTGTCGCAGTAATTGCTTTGCCCTGCTTTCATCAGCGGAGAAAACTGCTGCAGTAAGCCCATATTCGGTATCGTTCATGAGCTGTACCGCTTCCTGATCGTTCTTCACTGACTGTATGCCAATCACAGGTCCAAAAGATTCCTCTTTCATCACAGCCATCTGGTGGTTTACACCCGTCAAAACAGTCGGCAACAGGTAATACCCTTCCTGTTCCCCCTTTTTACCGCCCACTTCCAGACGGGCTCCTTTCTGTATTGCATCCTGTATTTGGGCCAGGATAAGATCAGGTTGCTCCTTTCTGGTAAGCGGGCCAATGTAGGTGTCGGCATGTAGTGGGTCGCCGACAACATAGCTCTTTACCTCAGCAACAAAAGCCTGCACAAATTCATCGTAAATGCGCTCGTGTACATAAATCCGCTCTACCGCACAACAGCTCTGCCCATTGTTGTAAAAGGCTCCTTCGGCTGCATTGATGGCGGCTTGCCGGATATCAGCTACATCGTCTGCCACATATAAAGGATCTTTGCCACCCAATTCAAGTTGTACCGGCACTAACTTTCCGGCCACTCTTCCCGCAATATATTTTCCGGTACGGTAAGATCCTGTAAAAAAATAACCATCCATATCCACCTCCAGAAGCAGCTCCCCTACGGCTGGCCCGCCAATAAAGCATTCGAAAGCATTTTGTGGAATGCCCGCCTCCCAAAGCAGCTCTTTGAATTTTAAGCCGGTAAGGCTGGCGTATTCTGAGGGTTTATAAGCTACTGCATTCCCAGCCACCAAGGCATATAAAAAAACATTATAGCCCACGTTGTAGGGAAAATTCCAGGCCGAAATATTAGCGATGACGCCCAGCGGCTCATATACAATCTCCTCTCTTGTGGGCCCGGCCGCGGTCACAATTTCCCTGGCCAGCCATTTGGAAGCCTCCGCCTGAATATGCACTATCCGGTTATGCGCACCAGTGATCTCATTTTTTGCCTGTTGGAGAGGTTTGCCCGTTTCACTGGAAAGCAGAAGCGACAATTCATCCAGATTATTCCTGACCAACTGACCAAATTGACCGATTACGGAGACTCTTTCCTCCAGGGGAACATCTGCCCAAAGTGGCTGACCAGACCGTAGTCTTGCCATCTTTTCGATAACACTCGCCTTATTGTCTTCCGGTATTGATTCAATAATTTTCCCGGTAGCTGGATTGATGATGTCCATGGTCCTTCTATTTTTTTATTTTTGACAAGAAATAGCTATACAATTTCAACGGATCAAGAAATGGTGTGGATCTTCCTACCGAAAATTCAGGATGCCATTGCACGCCAATAATGTTTTTGTCTGGGGCATCTGATACTTCGACTGCTTCGATGATGCCATCTACGGGACACCGGGCCAGGATGGTCAGATTTTCTCCCAGGGTCTTAATGCCCTGATGATGCACTGAATTTACGATAGGCTTGGGCAGCCTGCCATAAATTTGTTCCAGACTAGTCCCGGGCACAAAATCAATCTGATGAACCAGCGTATCGTATTTTTGAGCATCTCTATGGATAGTAGCTTCAGGCAACTGCGTGGCGATATCCTGGTAAAGCGTTCCTCCGCAATATACGTTAAGCAACTGGAATCCCCTACAGATAGCGAGCACCGGTTTGCCCTTCCTGAATGCATAGTCCATTATCTTCAATTCATATTTGTCGCGGTACGGATCACCGGGCCACCTGCCTGCAACAATAGGTGTTTCGCCATAGGTCTGCGGGGCCAGGTCTGTGCCACCCTGAAATACAAATCCATCCAATGCCTCCAAAATCGGCTCCAGCCGATGATAAGGAAGGTCGGGGATCAAAACGGGCAGCACCCCCTCTTCGGCCACATAGGCAAACATGTCCGACTCTACATAAGCCAGGCTTTTGGGCCCGAATACTATCCTTGAGGGGTCGGGATACATGAAACAGGAGCTTATACCGATTTTTACCATAATTTACAATGCTGCCCGATAAAGTCTTTCAAAATCAGTTTCGGACACTGGCTTGGGATTGTTTGGATGGCAAAAATCAGCAATGGCCAGGGCTGAAAGTGTAGCAATATGCCCATCTTTTACCCCTATATCCGAAAGCCTGATCGGCAAGCCCAGCCTGACATTCAACTCACTGATATAGGACAGCACCTTTTTACCTTCACCCTTATTAAATCCCAACACAAGTCCCATTTGGTCAAATGAATCTTCATTATCTTCATAATTAAATTCCAGACCATATGGAAGGTTAATGGCATTTGCCAATCCGTGATGGGTGTCCAGCAGGCTGGATAAGGGATGCGCCAGGCTGTGCACAATACCCAGACCCTTTTGAAAAGCTATCGCTCCCATCATGGAGGCCATCAGCATTCTACTTCTGGAGGGAAGATCAGGCTGAAGTGTGGCTGTCTGCAGAGATTCACCTATCAAACGAATGCCTTCCAAAGCTATTCCGCTACACATCGGGTGCCAGTTTTTTGATAGATAAGCCTCCATATTGTGTGTCAACGCATCCATCCCGGTAGCGGCCGTTACAAAGGGCGGCAGGTCCATGGTCAAACGGGGATCTGCAAAGACCATTTTAGCCATCAGAGACGGAGCAAATAGTATCCGTTTCTTCTTCGTTTCGTCTTCAGAAATGATCGCACTTCTACCTACCTCGCTGCCGGTACCGGCTGTAGTGGGTATGGTGACAAAATGAGGAATTGGCTCGGTCACGTACTTATCACCACCTATGAGGTCGTCATAGTCAAACAAATCCCGGTGGTGGTTGATGCTTAAGGCAATGGCACGGGCCACATCCAGAGCTACACCCCCGCCTATTCCCAAAATCGCATCCCTTCCGGTAACCTGGTAGCATTCTTTTCCTGCCAGCACATCGGATTTTATCGGGTTTTTATGTACCTCAGAAAAGACCTCAACAGAAATATTCTGCCTTTTCAGATCTGAAGTTATTTTTTTAAAGAGGTTAAGCTCCCTGACCAAAGGATCTGTCACCAGTAGCGGATTTTTTATACCATTGCTTTTCAGGTAGTCAGCCAATTCACCAATTACACCCACACCAAATCGGATTTGAGTAGGAAAATTAAAATTAAATTTCTCGTTTATATTCATGTCATGCAGGACAATAAGTAGCTGTATTTTGGAATAGTTCTATATGATTTCAAAATATCTTTTTCTCTCCCAATCGGTGATACTGGACTCAAATTCACGGCACTCCCAGTCTCTTGTTTTACAGAAATGCTGGACAAAGTCTTCACCAAAAAGAATATTTGCCAAATCAGAATCTTTCATGAGGCGGGTAGCCTCCCTCAGTGAGGTGGGAATGCTGCCATTGGAATAGTCTTCATAGCCATTGCCCAGGGTAGCTGCGCTGCTTAGCTCCATTTGCTGCTCAATTCCGTAAAGTCCTGCAGCCAGACAGGCAGCCATGGCCAGATAAGGATTTACGTCCGAACCGATCACCCTCGTTTCCAGTCGTGTAGACTTCTCCCCACCTGGGAGCACCCTGAGTGCCGTGGTCCTGTTGTCCCTGGCCCAGGTAAGGGTAGTCGGTGCCCAGGCACCTTCCACCAGGCGTTTGTAACTATTTATAGTAGGTGCAAACATGGGCAATATGTATGGCAAACAATGAAGCTGACCGGCGATGTATTGCCGCATGATCCGACTCATTTGCCACTTTTGCCCTCCATCGTAAAACAAATTATTTTCCTGTTTGCTGTCCCAAAGGCTCTGGTGTACATGGCCCCCATTACCGGGAAGGGCCTCAGACCATTTTGCCATAAATGTGGCCATTAGACCATGCTTGTAGGCAATTTCCTTGACGCTGGTTTTGAACAAAACAGCGCGGTCCGCTGCCAGTAAAATTTCACTGTATTGAATGGCCGCCTCATACACTCCCGGACCTGTTTCGGTATGCAGGCCCTCCAGAGGAATTCCAAATTTATGGCAGAGGTCGAAAAGGTCGTTGAAAAATTCGCTTTTCAGAGAGGCCCTTAAAATGGAATAGCCAAACATGCCCGGGGTCATGGGTTTGGCCCCTTCCGGCTTGTCGTTACCAAAGCCATCCGGAGTCACTTCAAAATTAAACCATTCAAACTCCTGCGAAAACTGAGGCATAAATCCGGCATCCCAGGCCCTCTGTCGGACCCTTTTCAGCAGGGAACGGGGGCAAACCTTGGCACCATGGGCTGTATCTTGCTCGAAATCGGCCAGAAAAAATGGCAAGTCTTTCTCCCAGGGGATACTCCTTTGGGTAGCCAGGTCTACGTGGGCCTGAAAATCCGGATAGCCGGTATGCCACCCGGTCACCGAGACGTTATCATAAGACTTGTCCTCCATATCCCAACCAAAAACTACCGCACAAAAGCCAAGTCCTCCATCAAGAATGGAGATAAATTTGTCCAGCGAAACTACTTTCCCCCGCAAAACCCCGTCGATATCTACTATGGCCAATTTGATCTTATTGCAGGAACTGCCCTTCAACGTTTTGATCAGCGCTTCTTTTGAAGTTTTCATGGAATATCAGGATTTATGAATAAATATACGGAAGAACAGAAAGGCGCCGAGCAACATGGCAAAAAATATCAATGCCAGGGTAAAGTTGTAAATTACCATGGCCACCATAGAGATACTGGCAATAATCAGGGCAAGCACAGGAAACAGCGGATAAACAGGAACTTTAAACGGCCTTTCCAAATCCGGCTCATTTTTCCGGAGATACAGAAATGAAATCATCGACAAAATATAGAGGCCCAGGGCTCCAAATACAGCAATGGTAATTATTTCTCCGGTTTTACCGGTGAGAAGGGCGATAATTCCAATACACATGTTGACCAGTAATGCATTGCCCGGAGTTTTAAATTTTTTATTCACCCTTCCTATGGCCTTAGGGGCATAGCCTACCCTTCCAAACTCGAAAGTTGTTCGTCCGGCCGCCAGAATAATGCCGTTGAAGGATGCAACCAGGCCAAAAAGTGCAATAAAGGAGAGCATTTGATAGTACCAATGGTTCTCGCCCACAACCAGGGCCATAGCCAGCGGAAGTGGCGAGTCTGAGGCTGTACCAGAGTCATCAGGATACACGATGGCCTCCCATCCAGCTACGCCTACTGCCGCTGCAAAAGTCAATATGCAGAGAATCACCAAAGTCAACAAGGCAAATCCAAAGCCTTTTAGAATATTTTTCTGGGGATTGATGGTTTCTTCGGCTACATTAGCCACACCTTCGATAGCCAGAAAAAACCAGATGGCAAACGGAATCGCTGCAACTATACCGGCAAATCCCCGGTGAAAACCCTTTACATGTAAATTTTCAAACTGAAATTCGGGGAGTGTAACACCGGCAAAAAACAACAAACCCACTACTGCAACGATGGTAATAAAAAGCTCAAAGGTTGCAGCCAGCTCTAATCCCACTATATTCAAGCCAGTAAAAATCAGGTAAGCGGCAATGCCAACATACAAAGCATCCCATTCTGGAAAAAAAATTCCGAAATAGGCCCCAATGGCTGAAGCTATTGCAGGGGGCGCAAAAATAAACTCGATGTTTTGTGACATACCGGCCAAAAAACCCAATTGCTTTCCGAGGCCGCGTTCGGCATAAGAAAATGCTCCTCCTGCCCTGGGAATGGCACAAGCCATCTCGGTATAGCTGAAGGTAAAGGTCACATACATGATGATGATGAAGAAAATGGCTACCGCCGCTCCCCAGGTACCTCCCTCCGCCAACCCCAGGTTCCATCCAAAATAATTGCCGGATATAACATAACCAACGCCCAATCCCCACAGCATGAAAGGCCCCAAGGTTTTCTTTAATTTGTTTTCCTGAGAAGGAATGGTATGATTCATGCTATTTTTACTTTTCAAGTGTACAAAAGGACTATATTAGTCGGAGCGAAAATGATTGAAAATTTATTGGTAGCTCTGGGTCATTGCTTTCAAAAATAGAAATTAAATTGAATTAATTTGATTCAATCCCAAAATAACCTTTAAAAAACAGGCTGAAACAGCTCAGTTTGTTAAAAAGTGGTGTAACCTCCTTTTGGCATTAATAAGAATGGAAAATAAAATAAAAAAAATAGCCATAGTCGGTACAGGAACGGTGGTGAATGGAATTGGACTTGTATTTTCGCAACGGGGCTTTCGTGTAACTCTGACAGACCAGACTCAGCAGGTCCCGGACGCGAGAGCACGACGTAGCGAAAAGAACCTGATAAATCAGCAGGAAAAAGTGGCTCGGGATTTTAGGAACAAGCCGAATCAAGCAAACAAAAAAAGTAGCCGCCATTTCAACTCATTTTAGACAAAACGACACATGCACATTGCCGTATCCGGAAATATTGGTAGCGGAAAAACCACCCTGGTAAAAAAACTGGCCTCCCACTACAATTGGCAGGCAGAGTTCGAATCAGTTGAGGAAAATCCCTATCTCGAGGATTTTTACGAGAACATGCAGAAATGGTCTTTCCATCTCCAGGTTTATTTTTTGCACAGCAGGTTCAACCAAAACAGGCGCATTCAGGAGAGCAGCCGATCCACCATACAAGATAGAACCATTTATGAAGATGCGCATATTTTTGCTGCAAATCTGTTTGAGACCCAATTGATCTCAAACCGTGACTACAGCAATTACCTGGAACTATACCGCTCCATGGAGAAATACATCAATCCGCCCGACCTGCTGGTGTATTTGAAAGCCGACATTCCCAAGCTGGTAGATCAGATCGAAAAACGGGGACGCCAGTACGAAAAAACCATTCAGATCTCCTATCTGAAAAGCCTGAACGACCACTATAAAAAGTGGATATCAGCGTACCGGCAGGGCAAACTTCTGGTTATTGATGTGAATGAAATGGACTTTGTGGAAAATAGGGAACACTTCTCAGAAATAGTCAGCAAAATAGACCGGGAAATATTCGGATTATTTACCTGATCAAGCCATTTTTCTGACCAACCAGTTTCCTATAGATTGCAGCAGATCGGCGTTGGGGTTCAGCAAAAGTTTGTCAATCCTCTGGAGCTGTCCACTGATCATGAGATTTTCGTAGGCAGGAATCCTCAACAACCGAAAGCCATGCAGACGGGAAATCAAATCGTACTGCAGGTCATTGTAGGCATTTAATTTCCATCCAGGCGATCCATTTCCCGACAAATCTCCCGCCTCTTCAGCAGTGCCGAAACAGTTGGATGCCATTGGTGGTCCCTGCCAGACCCTGTCCTGCAGCCCGGACAGCAAACATTCCCGCTCATGCGTGCGGCACATGCGCAAATAGGCAGCATGCCAGGAAAAACTAAACACCTGGTACACGGATGTCTTGAGGGTACACAAGCGATAGCGGTTAAAATGCTTGGTATCGTCATAAAGCAGCAGGTTTCTGCCTACTTTGACCGGGATCTTTAAAGACCGGAGTGTGGGAAAAGGACCGGATCCCTGTAGTTCTGAAAATCCTTCCCGCAGCAAGTCTTTACCTTTACCCTCCAGCAGTCGGTTGTTGACCGGCAGATTAAAATCTGTTTCCACCATTATTTCCTGAATATTCAGGGCTTCAATAAGTTGAGAGATCTTTTGCTGGTACATGTAGTTGGTTTACAAAAATTCAAATAATAAACCGGGTCAGGGCTGTTTCTGCTCTATCCGTTCTTTCAAATTGGGTTTGGAACCTGGGAAAGTGGTACGGGAGGACATGTCCAGCCCGATCAATAGCATGGTCAATAAGAACAACAGCCCAAAAACAAGGAATATCCACTTATTTCTATTCATGTTACATTTAAAACTTTACCCAAAATTAACTAATGCCCTCCAAAATAGTTCCATGTCAGTAAAAATTCTATACCCATACAGCAATGAGAATACATTTATTTTACATCGCTACAGCATAAATATTTATTTTTCAGGAATAATTAGTAAATTATATTTTATTTATTTTCTATTTATATCCTTTGGGCCTTATTATTGCGTTATACCAGATAAAACCAATTGACCAATCACCTGAAAATCAAGACACCATCTTTTATGTACAAACAGATCAAACCGGATATGATCTACCATTATTTCGATCAGGACATTGAACTGATTTATGAAATAATTGAATTGGTGATAGCGCTCAACTTACAGGATTTAAAACAACTGATGCCTTTGTATGAACTCCATGAAATTGCCGCGATCAAACAAAAATTTCATAGGTCCAAGCCTGTCTTTGGATTTTTAGGTGCCACGGACATCAATCGACTTATCGAAACTATTGAAACCGACGTGAAGCGGCAATTTCCCAGGTACTATGATGAATTGTTGCAATTCCTTGACGAACTGGAGGAAGACCTCCATATTTTTTTAAAAAAGATTCATCAGTAATCCTTTTTCAATTTAGCGGTGAAAAAACAGGCTTCTATTGAAGAATTATGCATTGATTTTTGTAATTTACGGCTGAATTCAGCCCGCAATAACCCAGGAACAGTTAATTTACGGAGCAAAAACCTTCCGCACATTTCAATCATCACCACTAACCTATGAAAACAAGCAAACATTTCTGTAAAGAAAACCTTTGTGTCTTGCTGGTACTATTTATTTTGGGCTTTTCCTGCCAACCAAAAAAAGAAGCGGTAGGACTGATTGCAGACGAGGCCATGGTGGTATCTGCGCACCCTCTGGCTTCAAAAGTAGGAAAGGATATCCTTCAACAGGGTGGCAATGCGGTAGATGCTGCTATCGCTGTACAGATGGCATTGGCAGTGGTATATCCACAGGCGGGAAACATCGGTGGAGGCGGATTTATGGTAATCCGTGAAGCTGGCGGGAGCCACCACACCCTGGATTACCGGGAAAAGGCGCCACTTGCTGCCAGCCGGGATATGTACCTGGATGACAATGGAGATGCCTTGCCCGAAAAAAGCCAGAATGGACATTTGGCATCAGGTGTGCCCGGATCGGTCGACGGGATGGTTCGCGCCCATGAAAAACTGGGATCAATGGAATGGGCCCGATTGATTCAACCGGCGATTGAACTCGCCGAAGATGGTTTTGAGCTTAGTGCAGATGAGGCGGACTATTTTACCCGGGTTTCGGAAAGTCTGAAAAAGTATTCCACTGTGGATCCGATCCAATTTACCGGAAAAGCCTGGAATGCCGGAGACAGGCTTATCCAAAGCCAATTGGCCAATACGCTGAAACTTATCCGGGATAAGGGCAGAGCAGGCTTTTACAGTGGACAGGTAGCTAATGATATTGTTGCGGAAATGGAACGTGGTGGCGGCATAATCAGTCTCGAGGATCTGGAGCAATATGAAAGCAGTTGGAGACAAGCACTGACGGGCGATTACAAGGATTATCATATCATCACCATGGGGCCTCCAAGCAGCGGAGGATTGATACTGCTGCAAATGTTGGGCATCATGGAAAATTATCAGGTATCAGATCAGGGTATGGCTTATGCGGACTACCTGCATCTGAAAACAGAAATGGAGCGGAGAATTTTTGCCGATCGGGCAGCATTTATGGCCGACGCAGATTTTTATCCGGTTCCGGTAGATGAGCTGCTGGCAGATAGCTACCTGGATCAAAGGTTCAGTAATTTTGATCCGGATGCAGCTACACCTTCCGACCTGATCATGGAAGGCAATATTTTATCCATGAGCGAAGAGACCACGCACTTTTCCATCGTAGACCAGGAAGGAAATGCCGTCTCCTGTACTACCACCCTGAATGGTGGCATGGGATCAAAGGTTGTGGTGGACGGGGCAGGTTTTCTCCTGAACAATGAAATGGACGATTTTTCTATCAAGCCGGGTTTTCCAAATATGTTTGGCGTTTTGGGAGGAGAAGCCAACAAGATTGAGCCGGGAAAAAGAATGCTGAGCTCCATGACGCCGACTATTATAGAGAAAGACGGAGAACTCTTCATGGTAGTAGGGACACCGGGAGGCTCCACAATACCTACTTCCGTTTTCCAGACAGTAGTAAATGTGATTGAATTTGGTATGGGCATGCAGGAAGCGATTAATGAAAAGCGTTTTCATAGCCAGTGGAAACCCGATCAAATCAGTTTTGAAAAGGATTTTGACCAGGCGGACATCCTCCAGTCCCTGCGTGATAAAGGGCATGCTCTCAGTGAAAGAAATGGAATAGGGAGAGTAGACGCCATTCTAATGTTGGAAGATGGTAAAATGGAAGGTGGAGCGGACCCCAGAGGTATGGATGCGGCCTCAGGATTCTAGTAGCGCCGCAAATACGGGAATGAGAATCAGTGATACGGCCATGGAAAGGGCTATCAACATGGCCGATGCCCTTTCCCTTGACTGAAACATACTGGCAAAGACTGTCACATTAGCTGCAATTGGAAATAAGGAAACCATACCCAGCATCTGGCGGTCTTTGCTGTCCAGCACATCAAAAATGAAATATTCCAGGGCCAGTAAGATGAGCATGATACCCACAGCGCTGAGTAGCCTGACTCCCAGAATCCAGGCCAAAGAACGGTAGGCTAGCGTGTCTGTTCCCACTCCTTTGAGGTTCATTCCGATGATCATCATCCCTGCTGCAGAGACGATGTTGCCGGAGACATCCGCAGATTGATCAAAAACGACGGGCATGGTAAACCCAAACACTTTAAGAGCCAGGGCTAGCGCAAAAGCATAGATAAGGGGTGTTTTCAGCACCTTTGACAGGGCTTTGCGGCGTTCATATTTTGGTCTGGCAAGCTGATAAAAGCCAATCGAATCGCCGTATAGCGCCGTACCCACATAAATGCAAATCAGACTGGTTATACTTTCCGGACCATATATTGCTTCAAAGGTAGGGATTCCAAAAAAAGCTACATTGAAGAAAGAAAAAGAGCTTTTGATCAGGTATTCACCCTCCCCAAGCTTGCGGTAGGTGAGTATCGCTGGCAAAGTCATCCCCGCCGCCAATAAAAAGGACATCACTGAAAGAAAAATCAGCATCCCTGAATCTGCATTCAGGACATGATAAATCACCAGAAATGGCATGAACAGATAGACCAGGGGACTTGTAAGCCACTGTTTATTGACCGTTACATTTTTTACGAGAACATATCCAAAAAGTATGCATATCAGATACGGAAACAAGGATTTATAGAGTTCAATCGTTATTTCCATCCAATATCCTGAATAATATTTCCTGAGTTAGGTTTCGTACAGTCTTAACATTAAACCATACCGCGTTGACATCCATCAGCATGCCGTTGACCAAATGGCCTACGGCAAAGATACCGTTTCCACCGGCCGGCGAGAGCAACTGCATGGTGCGCGGGTTAACTACCGCTCCTCCCACAGGATGACTACCAATCAGCTTTTTTTCCAGCAAATGGCTTACCAGGGGATTTTCCATCTGATCCAGCGCACTGGGACTACCGGTAGCATTGATCAACAGCCCAACCTCATAAGAAACCTCATCAGCTGTTTTCAGGACAAAGCCGGCCTTCCCTTCCATCTCCTCCAAATTCTCAAAAAAAGGTACTACTTTTAAATGCCCTTCATCAAATGCCTGCTTTAATTTATAGGCATTGTGCAGCGGCATACCGTGTCGGTTAATAGCCCAATGGGGTCCAAACCACTTTTTAAACTTTGTTTTTTCGTTAACTGAGAGCGCATCCCAAACGGCTGAAGCTTCATAGCGGAGCGAATAAGCCAGGTTGACCACCGGATCGCCGCCATTCTCCGCCCAGTCGATATCCTTTGCCAGTAATTTGTCCGCCGGAAGCCCGATTCTATTTAAAGTTTTGGCTTCGACCGGTTCGCCTGTAATGGCCTCCAACTCCTGCAAAAACCATCGAAACAGCAGTTTTACCGGTATAGGACGTACCCGTTCTCTTTTCCAACGATTCAGGTTGGATAGGGTAAGAAACTTTCTTTCTACGGACCTGTTTTCCACAGGCTGAACTTTAGGCATCAATCCATCCGGTGAAAAAAGGTAGATCTCTCCTTTATATCCATTGTCCAGCAAGGTAATTACCGTATCAATCGCACTCAGGCTACAACCCAGGATACCAATGCGTTCATGTTGCTGGTATCGCTGTAAAATCCTTTCTGATGGCCATGGAAAATCAATGTAGCGCCCATTTGAACGAAGTTCCCTGAATTTGTTGGGTTTGGGGGTTCCCACCGCCAGCACCACCTTATCTACCGGAGAGGCCGTTTTGCCTTCGTTGGTGCTGATAAGGTACTTGCCAGCTTCCAGATCGATTTTTTCTACCCTTTGCTGGTATTGTATTACCTTCAAACCCAATTTTTCCGCATGCCTGAGGTATAACTTCATTTGTTCACGCAGATATGCCCCATAAAAATTCCTCGAGGTATACCTGTCTTCCAGATCCCCTTCCCCTTTGACAGCCTGATTTGCTTTTCCCCCTTTCTCCTGCAGCCACTGGGTAAAATGATCCGGTTCCTCCGGAAAAATCCCCATCAATTCCGCCTGAGTATTTAAAATATGCCCCGGTTGGTCTGTACCGAATGCCAGTCCTTTGCCAAACGTATCATCCTCCTCATACCAATGTATGGTGAAAGCGGCGGGTTTCCCGGATAATCCAATTTGATGAAAAAGGTCTACAAATACAGCGACCCCACAGGCTCCACCGCCCACGATTGCTATATGATTCATTATTTGCGCTTTAGCTTGCCTAATTAGCAGTAAATATAAAAAAACCGTGAAAAAATCCACGGTTTCACTTTTCTTAGATCAGCTCTTCCCTTTCCCAATGCCTGTGTTTGGAAAGCGATTTCAGGAATGCATCAATTGAGGTATCGATAAATAATTCTGATGAACTTTTTGTCTCACCTTTACAGCAGGGCAATCCCAGTTCATCAATGAATGCAGATGCATCGGATAGTATCAATATCGGTTTACAATGATTAAAAGTATCCATGACAAACTCCTTCGCCTTTCCTTTAGACAGCAGGGCAGTACCATTTTTCTCTCCTCCGGCTATTACCAGCGCATCAAAAAGCACTGCATCCGAGTTGAACAGCGTAGCGGAAACCTCAACCTCGCCTCCTGAATCGGACTTGAGGGTTCCGAGTCCGTCGGAAACAACCATCAGCTTTGCACCGGCCTTTTCCAGTTTTTGGCTCAAGTCAGAAAACTTTTTGCCATCGTGTTTCCCCAGGGTCAAAAATGCAATTTTTCTTGTTTTTGTCGCATTCTTGAGGTTTTTAATGATACTTAATGCATCATCCGTCTGCGTTTTCGGCTCCTTCACTACAGGCTTATAATGGTCTTTGTCTGCATCAGCAGGCTTTCCTTCATTGACAGGCTCAGCTGGCTTTTCTGGCACAGCTATACCAAGCGCGTCCGCCACTGCTTTGGCCAAGTCCATATTGATATTGGTCAATTGGTTTACCATGTTTTCTCTGATATGCGGCCTGGAAACTTTCGATAGCTCAAATTGCAATGCATTGATAATGTGCTGTTGCTCAGTTTTGGTTTGGCTGTTAAAAAAGAGTTTCGCCTGGCTGAAGTGGTCCATGAATGATTTGCTGCGAGTGCGGATCTTGCGTCCATCTACGCGCTCTTCATGACTGTGAAATCCGCCATCCTTCATCATGGCCTGAAATGGACATCCATCTGCAATGGTATTGGGATGGTAACTAGATACTCCTTCGTTGATCTGTTGCCGCATGTGGCCGTCCCTTTGGTTATTTCTGACAGGGTTGATTGATCTGTTGATGGGTATCTCGTGGAAATTCGGGCTTCCCAGCCTGCTGAGTTGCGTATCGGTATAGCTAAAAAGCCTTCCCTGCAGTAAGGGGTCATTGGTAAAATCAATCCCCGGCACCAGATGTCCGGGATGGAAAGCCACCTGCTCGGTCTCTGCAAAAAAGTTGGAGGGGTTACGGTTCAGGGTCATCGTACCGACGAGCTGTACAGGCACCTCAGATTCGGGAATCAGCTTGGTTGCATCCAGCAAGTCGAAGTCATATTTGTGTTCGTCCTTTTCGGGAATTAACTGTACGCCTAAATCCCACTCCGGAAAATCGCCATTTTCGATGGCGTCCCAGAGGTCTTTTTTGTGAAAATCGCTGTCTTTTCCTGAAATTTTCTGCGCTTCATCCCAAACTACTGAGTGCATACCCAATTTTGGCTTCCAGTGAAACTTGACAAAAGTAGATTCGTTTTGCTCGTTGATAAATCTAAAGGTATGCACGCCAAAACCCTCCATCATGCGCAGGCTGCGTGGAATAGCCCGGTCACTCATGGCCCACATGATCATGTGCATGGATTCGGGCATTAAGGAAATAAAGTCCCAAAACGTATCGTGCGCAGAAGCGGCCTGAGGCACTTCGTTGTGGGGCTCAGGTTTTACCGCATGCACCAGATCGGGGAATTTCATGGCATCCTGGATAAAAAAAACGGGCATATTATTCCCCACCAGATCGTAGTTCCCCTCTTCTGTATAGAACTTTACCGCAAATCCGCGTACATCTCTGGCCAGATCTGTACTGCCTTTGGATCCTGCTACAGTGGAAAATCGGGTAAAGACCGGCGTCTCCTTACCTACCTCGGTGAATATTTTTGCCTTGGTATATTTATTCAATGATGTGTGCAGTTTGAAAACCCCGTGGGCCCCGGACCCTCTGGCATGAACAATCCGCTCAGGAATCCTTTCGTGGTCGAAATGGGTGATTTTCTCTCTCAAGATAAAGTCTTCCAAAAGAGAGGGGCCTCGGTCCCCGGCCTTCAGGCTGTTTTGATCGTCATTGATCGGAAGACCCTGATCCGTAGTCATGGACTTCTTCTCATTTTTTAACGTATTTTTTGCCAAATCTTCAAGTTTCGGATTGGGCTGGTTTTTAGGGTTTTTCATTTTCGTGTTGGTTTATTATTGTCAAAGTAATGTAGTATTCAAAAAAACACATGGTATTTTACAATGGGTGCGCCATGGTCAATACACTTTATCAGGAAAGCAGAAAAACTGATTCATTCTACCTCCCCAATCGATTCCCCTACCGCTGGATTTGGTAAGAAAATGAAATAAGAATCTCATAAAATTTGGGCAAACATCCTGCCACAATTTTATTTAATATAAAAAAGTTACGATTTGAAGGCAGCAATAGTACTTTCCCGTCGTTGATTTCAAAATATTTATCGAATCAGTCTTGCAATAACTGCAAAAGCAACTTTTCGACGGCAGCAAGGGCGTTTGGTGATTTGGGCTCTTTAAACGGATTTTTTAGCGGAATTTCTTTTGTTTCTATTTTTTGTAAAAGCACTGGATGTACATAATATCCCCTGCAAACAGTTGGCGTATTTCCCAGTTCATCGGCTATCAAACGCACGAGGGTGGATTCCAGTTTTTTTCTGGGTGATTCTGCGACAATCCGATTTGCCTCCGGAAAAAGTTCGACGGCCAAACGACTACCTACCCAGGTCCGGAAATCCTTACTTGAAAATCCGTCACCTATGATTGATGCGAGGTATTCGTTCACATCCTCACTGTCCAGCGACTGGCTGTTCCCCTGCTTATCCAAATACCTGAATATCTCGTATCCGGGTAATTCGGCTACCTTTTTGATATGCCTTCTAAGCGATTTATCTTCGATAGTTACCTCTCTGACCTGATTGCTCTTACCCTTATATTGGAACTTTAACTCCCCTCCCTCCACCACCAGATGCTTTCTCCGAAGCGTGCTAAGTCCATAGGTCTGGTTGCTAATTTCATACTGTCTGCTACCTATCCTTATTCCCGTTTCATCCAGAATCTCTACCATTAGTGCCAGTACTTTGCATTTTTTCCAGGATTTTTTTCTCAGGTCCTTTGCTATTTGTTTCCTGAGCTTGGGGAGCTGCCGACCAAATTCCTGCATTCGGGCAAATTTTTCTTCCTGCCTTTGCCTTTCCCATTCAGAATGATAAATATATTGTTTTCTCCCTTTTAGATCCCTGCCGGTGGCCTGGATATGCCCGTCCTCATATTTACAAATGCATACCTCCGTCCACATGGGTGGAATCACAAGATTTTTAATTCGCCTGATCAGCTTTGCATCGGTAATCTTTTCACCTTCTCCGTTCAAATAAATGAACCCATTGCCCTTTTTCTTTCGAAGGAGACAGAGCGAATCTTCTTCAATATGTTTTACTTTAAAATCCATTTTACAAAATTCCTCAATAAACTAAAATCACCAATTTTTCTAAGCCATTGCTGTCTTTCTGTTTATCATTCAGACCGAGTCGGCTTGGGTCTATCTATACCGATATCCTATTCTTCATGTCTCTTGAAGCAGGCAAGGATGCTACCAAAAACCGAAAAACTTAAAAAAATCTTGAATTTTTCTGCTAGCCGGAAAATCGAATTTTAAATATCTTTATCGCGGCCAAAATAGACCGGATATAATTGTTAAATTCGATGCCGATAATTTTATTTATTCATGAAAAAAACCACCGGAAACGTCAGCCTGAAAAACGTATTTAAAACCATCATCTGGCCCAGGAGAAAATTTGTTTTCATTGGCCTGGTTTTGATCATTATCAGCAGACTCTCGGGCCTGGTACTCCCCTATGCCAGCAAATACCTGGTAGATGAGGTGATCCCTTCAAATGATTTCGACCTGCTGAAATGGTTGCTTCTGGCTGTAGGGATTGCGGTCACGCTCCAGGCGGTGACCTCATATGCGCTTACCCAGATATTGAGCGTCGAGGCACAGAACCTGATCGCCAAACTCCGGTCCGAGGTACAGGCCCATATCATACGGCTACCCATCCGCTTTTTTGACAACGCTAAAACCGGTGAACTGGTGTCCAGGGTAATGACCGATGTAGAAGGTGTCAGGAATCTGGTGGGTACCGGTCTCGCCCAGATGGTGGGAGGCGTATTGACCTCGGTCATCAGCCTGGTTCTTTTGATCTATATCAGTCCCACCATGACCCTCTATGTGCTGGTGCCGGTGGCCATTTTTGGTTTCATCTCCCTGAAGGCATTTGGCAGAATCAGACCCATATTCCGGGAGCGGGGTAAAATCAATGCTGAGGTTACCGGCAGATTGACCGAATCTCTGGGAGGTATCCGGGTCATCAAGGGTTTCAATGCCGAAGAACAGGAAACCAAAATATTTGCGGCGGGAGTTCACCGCCTGTTTCTCAATGTAAAAAGTAGCCTCACGGCGACCAGCTTTGTGACCAGTGCAGCCACATTCCTCCTTGGATTGGCCTCTGCGGGAATTATGGGTATCGGAGGCTACATGATCATGGAGGAACAGTTGACTTTTGGTGATTTTCTTGCATTTACCCTGTTATTGGGCTTCATGATCGCACCTATCCTGCAAATGAGCAATATCGGCAGCCAACTTACAGAGGCCTTTGCTGGCCTGGACCGTACCGAAGAACTGATGAACCTGCCGCAGGAAGCAGATCCGAAACACCGAAAAATAGTACTGCCCGAAATTGAAGGAAGGGTAATCTTCCAGAATGTCCATTTTAGTTACGAGGCAGGTAATGAAATCATTAAAGGCATTGATTTCGAAGCCATGCCCGGATCTGTGACCGCCCTGGTGGGCAGTTCCGGATCGGGCAAAACCACAATCTCGGGATTGGTAGCGTCTTTCCTCAATCCAACCTCCGGATTGATTACTATCGACGGACAAGATCTCAGTCAGGTTGATCTCAATTCCTACCGAAGCCAACTGGGCGTGGTGCTGCAGGATGATTTTCTCTTTGAGGGAACGATCCGGGACAACATCCTTTTTCCAAGGCCTGATGCAGGAGAAACAGCGCTAATGGAAGCTGTGAACGCTGCCTATGTCAATCAGTTTACGGATCAGTTTGAACAGGGGCTGGAAACTGTCATTGGTGAAAGAGGGATCAAACTCTCCGGAGGGCAGCGGCAGCGGCTGGCCATTGCCCGGGCCATTCTGGCGGACCCCCGGATTTTGATATTGGACGAGGCAACGAGTAATCTGGATGCTGAAAGCGAAAATTACATTCAAATGAGCCTTAGGAAACTGATGAGAGGTCGGACCACCTTTGTCATTGCCCACCGCCTGAGCACTATCCGGCAGGCAGATCAGATACTGGTCATTGAGAAGGGGACGATAGTGGAGTCCGGCAAACATGCCGAGCTCATCGCAGCAGAAGGAAGGTACTATGACCTGTATACCTTCCAGGCCAGAATTTAGCATCTGGTCAGGCATGAAGTCCAGTTGATAAGAAGTGCCGCCCAGGGTGATGTCGGTATTTATCAAACCCTTTGATTACCGATCAAGCCTGTCTACTGAGGTTTCCCGTAAAGGCTTGAGTTCAGAAGCAGCCATAAACGACCCTAACCACAGTCGGCTAAACAAGGTTTCTCTAAAAAGAGCTGACAATGCAAATGCGCTTACCATTTACTCTGCTGAAATGACGGCTTCGGCAGCCAATCTGCCAGAAGTCATGGCAGCATTAATCGACCCATTCAGCAGGTGGTCTCCTGCAAGATAAACATGATCGTACATTTTGACATGTTGCATAGGCACCCAGTGTTTGGCGTCTTTCAATATTGGCAAAGCCTGAGAGATGGTATAGGTTTTCAGGTGTTCGAAATAACTGGCGTTGATCCCCGTTATAGCCTCTAATTCCAGCGCGATCATTTGTTCCAGCTTTTCAATCCCTGCCGTTTCCTTAACGACCGACACCGACAGCAATGCCCTCTCATTGCTGGCATAGGCAGGGCTAACGTCGGTCATAAATACCAGATTATTCACCAAAAATTTATCGTCCGGCACCAGACCCAACATGGGCCTGCCTATAAAAGATTGCTGAAGTGTATAATAGATATTCGTTACCTGGTGATAGGCTATCTCCTTCTGACCAGTCAATTTACCCGGATCCGTAGCGATGATGATCTCATCGGCGGTTATGGTGTTTTCATCAGCCAGTATAATCTTGTTTTTCTCCACAGCCAAAACAGGGATATCAAAGCGGATTTGGGTATGTTCCAGTTGCTCCACCAGTTGCTGGCTGATCTGACTCATGCCCTTTTCCGGAACAGCGGCTTCTCCTTCAGCAAACATCTTGAAGACAAATTCAAACATTCGGGAGGAAGTGGACAGTGAGGTTTCGAGAAAAATACCGCTGAAAAAGGGTTTAAAAAAGTTTTGGATGATTTTATCAGAAAACCCATACTGTTTGAGGTACTCATGGGTACTCGTCTGTGGTAAAGAAAATATGGCATCCAGGGGCTTTTCTTTGAGGTCTCTGATCAGGGCATACATTTTGTATTTGTCCCACACCGTACCAACTTTTGAAAAGGCCATTGCAAAAATCTTAAACGGATTGCGTAAGGGATCGTGCACTGAATAAGTGGCACCAGGCTTAAAAATAACCGCACCCGGCCTGAATTTCTTGAGATGCAATTTTTCCAGATTCAGGTACCGACTTAACTCCGGGTAGGCGGTAAGCAATACCTGAAAACCCTGATCCAACAAATACCCATCCTGTTCATCCGTTTTGACACGGCCACCTGCGCGGTCGGTTGCTTCCAGGATAACCGGATAATATCCCGCCTTTTCCAGCTCAATAGCTGCTACCAGGCCGGATATTCCCGCTCCAATGATATATATGCTACGGTCATTCATATTTAGAGTCATTTACGGTAATCAGCGGTCAGGCTTAGCTATCCTTTATATTTTTCCTTTTCCTGAACTTGTTCTCCGGGGATTTTTCGGGTGGCCTTTTATCTTCCTTTTTTTCGACATTTTGCCTGGAGTTGGCATGCTTACCAGACCGCGGCTTTGATTTAAATTTGCCTTTTTTACCCTTTCTTGAACTTCCTCCACTCTTATTCGCCTTTCTCCCGGATTTGCCTGCAGCCAGATCAGGGCCAGGACCTATCTCTTCAGGATTAGGTAGAACCTCAATTTCCAGGCCAATCAATTGCTCAATATTGCGGTATTTGTAGCTGTCCTTTTCGTTTACGAAAGTGACCGCCTTGCCTTTTTTCTCGGCTCTTGCAGTTCGGCCGACCCGGTGCACATAGTCTTCAGGGTCATTTGGTGTATCATAATTGATCACCATTTCAATATCATCCACATCGATCCCTCTGGACAAAATATCTGTAGCTACCAAGATTTTCAATGACTTGTTTTTAAAGGCCGACATGATTTTTTCTCTTTCCACCTGATCCAGATCAGCGTGGAAGGCCTCCACCTGAAACTGCTTTCTGAGCGTTTTGAAGAGGGATTTTACTTTATCCTTGGTGGAACAGAAAATGATGACTGCCTGGAAATCCTGTGATTTTAATATGTGATTGACCAAAGCTTCCTTTTGCCCATCATAAACGTGATACACATACTGGCTCACCCCCTTGGCTGTTTTGCCCAGGGCTATGGAAATCTCCTCGGGATCTTTGAGTATCTTCTGGGAAAATTTTCTGATTTTGGCCGGCATGGTAGCGGAAAACAACAAGGTCTGCCGCTCTTTTGGCAAGTGTTCGATAATGGTGAGGATATCATCTGAAAACCCCATATCCAGCATCCTGTCGGCTTCATCAAGGATCAGGTTTTCGAGCGCATCAAATTTTACTTTACCTCCCGCCAGGAGTGCAATCAACCGGCCCGGTGTTGCCACTACGATTTCGGCTCCCAATTCCAGGGCTTTCCGCTGCTGTTCCCAGATATTACCGTCACCTCCACCATATATGGGGATGGAACTGATCCCCAGGAAATAGGCCAGGCCCTGAATTTGCTGGTCAATTTGAATGGCCAGCTCCCGGGTAGGCGCGATGATCAATACCTTAACCCCTTTCTTTTTGCTTTGGCTGATTTGGTTAAGTACAGGCAGGATAAAGGCTGCCGTTTTGCCGGTACCCGTCTGGGCAGTGGCTATTAGATCCTTTCCCTTCAGGATAAGGGGAATGGCCTGTTCCTGTATGGGTGTGGGTTTTTCAAATCCCATGGCATCAAGGCCTTCCTGGAGTTCGGCAACAAAATTAAATTCACTAAAGGTCAAAATTTTATCAATTTAAGTGTAAACATAAGCCCAGCCAATCAGCAATAACTGCAAGGGGAGTCTCAACAACAACAACCATTTCGGCAAGCCTTTGTTGTTTCGTTGGTACATGTACAGATTGGCTGGAAAAACTGCAATCAACAATAGGATGATGCCGTAGGCAGCTACCGTTTGAGTGGCGTCAAAAACCAATCCCAAACCCAATATCACTTCGATAAATCCCACCAACCTGTTTACCAATCTGGGTTGGGGAATGTAGGGAGGAATGATACTGATATATAACTTAGGTTTCACAAAATGCATGATACCAGCCGTTACATAAAAAATTGCCATTGCATAAAGAAATATTTCATCCATAAAAATCAACTGCATAAATTTCTTTATGCTTTAAAATTAGAACATCCAAATGGTAATACAAAAAATAACTTCGCATATACCTCAATTATTTTTTGCTTTGGTGTTAATATCCGGCCTTTCCTATCCATATGTCGCACAGCAAACCCAGAAGCCCGCATCGCATGGGAAGCACCAGATGGCTACCCTGCAAAAGGATGTAGACTCGGAAACTGAGACCCTGGCTTCAGGAAAATCCAGGGAAGAGGCCATGCCCGAATTATTTTGAGTACAGTGATAATGCCGATGCAAAGATTAGCGACAGTTTAATGAAAGACTCTACTGCCTGGACTACTTCGTATTGTGGCGCCGGATAAGGATGGGATGTAATTAAACCTCAGCCGCCTGAATGTGCATCCAGTCAAAATTTCTTCTGCGACCCAGGCTGACCCAACCTTCATCCTCCCAGCAACGCCACCATTCATCATACACAGGATGGGCGAATGCTGCCCTGTCCCTACCCCATGTCAGGCGGTTTCTATCCGGATCAAAGTCTACTGCCATGCCCCAGGAATGAGTAGACCATTGGGTCCCTCCCCGCATCAGTCTGTTGTTATAGCAGCCACCAAAATGATTTAATCGCAAGGCCTGTATGTCATTTTCTCCGTAAACCTGACGAACATTTTCCAGGACGGTCAATAAGCTTTCAGCAACTTTTCTGTGACAGGTGATTTTTCGGGCCCTATACCGCAGATCCCAGGCAATTTTGAGTTCGTAGGGAACATCAATACTTACCAGATTTTGTCCCCGCTGCCCATAAAATTGATTGAATTCAGGGGAGTTTTGCCTGGGCCATTTATTTGCAGCAGGCATTTCCTCAGGTCTCCAGGAGGCTCTTTTCCGCCCATGCTGCATCAGAAAAGCCAATTCCTCAAAGGCAAACTGGGTCTGCGGCCCCCACATCCCGTCAATGGCACCGGAATCAATTCCTTTTTCTTTGGCTCCCATTTGGATAACCATGGTGATTTTACGGGAATTGGGAAGTCCGGGATCAATTCCCTGTACCTTATGGATGGCAGCAAGGGTATTCGGCCCAAAAATACCATCAATACCTCCCTGATAGTATCCTCTTTCAGCCAGAAGTTGCTGAGCAAGCTTGATTTTCTCTTTCATACAAATTCTATGATTTAAGCCATTAAATATAAACCAATTAATGATTGTATTAATGAATTTTACCTTCTTTTTGTATTTCGTTTCGGATGCATTGCAATAAAACATCCTCCCTGATGGAATGATCTCCGGCGGCCAGGGTTCTCAGCCCCACCTGTTGCACGATATTGACAATATTGGCTCCCGTTAAGGGATATTTTTTGGCCAAGCCCCCTATTTCCAGTCCTTTTTCCAGGTTCATGTTTTCGGGCAGGTTTTTTTCCCACAAGAGCATGCGTTCTTTGACTCCGGGAGCTTCAAAATCAATAATGGATTGAAACCTTCTGGTAAATGCCGTATCCAAATTGCTTTTAAAATTAGAAGCCAAAATTACCAATCCAGGGTGAGACTCTATGCGTTGCAGCAGGTAAGCAACCTCCTGGTTGGCATATTTATCATGGGCATCCCGCACATTGGTGCGCTTTCCGAAAAGGGCATCCGCTTCGTCAAAGAAGAGGATCCAGTTTTTTCCGCTGGCCTTCTCAAACAATGCGGACAGGTTTTTTTCTGTCTCGCCGATATATTTGGACACCGTCAGAGAAAGGTCTATGCGGTATACGGATTTGCCGGTATACTTACCCAAAAGACCTGCGGTCAGCGTTTTGCCCGTACCCGGAGGTCCAAGAAACATGACGCGATACCCCGGTTTAACCTTTTTTCTCAGCTTCCAACTGTCCATTAGAGTTTCGTTATAAGTCAACCAGTTTTCCAGCTCCCTGATCTGGGCCAGGGTTTTATCGGACAAGACCAAATCTTCCCATCCCAGTTCAGTTTCGATCAACTCAGCTGGAAAACCCGTACCAGGTCTGGGCGGACGTACGGCTTCAAGAAGTAACTTTTCTGCAAACTCCTGTTCCAGGCACAAGGGACCGGAAAAAAAGGGCTCTTCGGCTGATGTCTCTCCCAGATAGACAAGCTTTTTCTGAAAAAGGATAGACTCCTGAAACAGGCTGAAGTACTTTTTGCGTGTATTCGGATCAGAACCAGCCAGCAGGAAAAGTAATGTCTCGCCGGTAGGAATTACTCCCCGGTGGTGTTTGGATTTATAACCACCAAATTCAGGAAGATCGGTACCATCCGGATAATATTTCTGGATACATCTATCAAGCAGTCCCGGATCTAAATGGGGCGCCAGCGCCAGTGCCAATAGCAAAAGGTCCCTATCCCTGATATTCAGGTTCTTGATGGTCTTTCCCAGGAAGGTTTCCGGGTCAATGTGGAGTTCCAACTGAGGCTTTTCAAGGACCTCAGACCTACCTGACTCATGGTCCAGCCGGCTCTTGACGACCAGCCACAGAAAATCCATCAATTGCTTCATATAACTGGTTTATTTTTTTCAGTATGTGTGGATTCAAACATACTCATTCCCCTCCCTGAGACTGCTCAAGGATACTTTTGTAATGCAGGGCCTTGCTAAAATCAGGATTTAGCTGAAGCGCATTTTTCAACCAATCTGCGGCTTTTTTCCGATCGCCCCTACCCAAATAGACTACTGCCAACTCTGTCATTACCTGATAATTTTGGGGTTCAAGGCGAAGAATAGTCGAAAGGTGCCTGATGCCTTCTTCCCATTCTCCCATAGCCAGGTAATTGATCGCCAGATGCTGTCTTATTTCGATGTGGTCAGGGTCTTCTGCCAGAGCCATCTTAAAGGCTTTCCCGGCCAACCCGTGATTTTTTAACTGAAACTCACATTTGCCAATCAGGAACCAGGCAAGCTTATCTCCTGCTGCCGCCGGGATGCTGTGCAATTGCTGCAAGGCTTTTTCCCAGTCCTTGATTTTCATATATACTTTTGCCAACTGGATCATATAGGAGGCATCGTTGTTTGCAGCCACTAATTTTTTCCACATGGCTACAGCTTCGTCATAGTCTCCTGTATGGGTCGCCAATTGCGCGAGGCTTACCCTTGCACTCTGGTGTTGGCGATCTTGTTGCAGGGCTTGCAGGTACCTCTGTCTGGCTTGAGGATAAATACCCATCATGGCGAGTGCATTTCCACTATTGACCAGATAGGTAGGCTTGGAATCAACTGCTATGGCTTTATCAAAGAATTCCAGTGCCGTCTTATAGGATTTTTGCTGCTGGTGAAAAAGCCCGAGATTATTCAATACCGAGCTATTGGTCGGATCCAAATCTAATGCCTGCTGGTAACATTCCAGGGCATTGTCAAAAGCTTCGTTTAAAAAGTACCTGGCTCCCTTATTATTCAGTTCAATGGCTTTTTCTTTGTCCATGCCCGAATTTAAGCAAATAAATCGTTTTTTATATCCGCGGCCAGCCCTTTTGCCATATCGATTACATCAAGGTCTGGATAAATCACTTCAATATCGTCGAAAGACATGTCAAATGGCTCTCCTTCCCTGTAGTGAACAGGAAATACAATCCCAAATTGTATCCCCGGACCCCACTCGTAGGCCGCCAGGTTGTGCCGCCAGGTTTCAGATATGGAAAGAAAGCCCACACCTAAACTGGCTCTGGCAAAGGCATTGATCTCAAATATGAATTTCGGGTTTACGGTAATCCTTCCGCTGGCATCCAGGGCCAAACCGGTCTGCGGGCTCCAGTTGACATCTACCTCTGCCAGTGCCTCCCCTTCAAGTCCCAGGGTGCCCGTTAGTTCTATTCCTCCGGAAAGGCTGGCTATGGCCACACTGACCCCCAGGCCCAGATCTCCCCGCAAGGTAAGCCCGGCATCTGCCGGAATCGCAAATTCCCCATGACCCGCCACGGTGGTTTCGTCTTCCCTTTCCGGATTGTAGGTGATTTCTGCGGAAAGGTTACGCAATTCCCCGGGACCAAATCCAGCAGTAAAATCCAACCCGCCACCGATCTGTGCTACCAAACCAATGCTCCTTGGCCCGAGCGGAATAGCAAACAAGGGGATTTCGATGGTGGGTACTCTAAACAGATTTCTGTTCATTTCTCTCCTTCGGAAGACTTCATAACTGTCAGAAGCCAACCTGGCATTCACTTCAATTTCTCCGTTGGGCAATAGCCTGACTCCTGCTGTTGCTGCCAGCCAGGGGGTGAGCTGAAGGGTTAACTCTCCTCCCCCATATACCCGCATGTTTTCGTCCGGTTCTCCGGCTGGTTGTCCATCTTCTCCTATAGGTCGGTTGGTGGCACCCACCTCTATGCGCCCGCTGAGCATGCCCCGGCTGTAAGCAGCAGACCCTTCAATGGTCAGGGCTCCGTTTTCGTAGGTCACCGACAGGGAAGTGCTTATGCCCGGTATATCTGGCTGTGCGGTTCCGGAGACAAATACATCGTAATTTTCCGCGCCTTCCGCTTTGGAAACACGGGCCGCTACATTTCCACCGGTAATTCCGGGAATATCGCTGCTCAGATCAAAATTTCCCCCGATGGAAAAACCTGATTCACCGTACTGGATCTCCATGTTTCCCCGCTCAATGCCGGGTATATCCAATTCGGCCTCTCCGGTGGCCGTAAAATTGTTTTCGCTATAGGTAGCAGTAATGGTCGCACTCTTGACCCCCCGGACTTTGCCCTCCGGTATACCTATTTCCCCACCGATGGTCCAGGTATTATCCTTGTATTCCACGTTGATTTCTGCAGGGTCGAAAAGCTCCGAGTCAAAATTAAAAGCTCCTTCCAATTCAAAGCCACCGGAGGTAGAGGCAGTAGCACCGATATGACCATCTCCTACCTGCTCGATACCGAAATTGGTTTGACCTGAAATGCCCAAGCCCTGGGATCCAAAAAAAATCTCTAATGTAGTCTCTGATATTCGGAAAGGTGACGGCATTGAAAACTCCTCGGTAGAAAACAATTTTCTTAACCTGACCCCATCACCATCAATTACGATATCAATATCTGCATCAGCAATCAAAGGCACAGTTGGCAGCACCTTCCCTATTCCGTAAAAACCATTCTCAGTAAGCTCCAACTGGTCTATTCGGATTGGACTCAATCCCGGAAGCCGCAAGCTTTGAAAAACACCACCTGTGCCTGATACTGCATTTTGAAGGGTTCTATCTTTATCTACATAGAATATATATGTTCCCTCAACTTTTTCCAGGAACCAAGTCATGTCATTATAGGATGCAGTAACCTCCTTTTTGCCGATATCGGAAGATTTATAAGCATCAACCTGCAAGGTTTTATTAACAAAATCCGGTGGACTTTTTAAATCTAACCTATTTAGCCAATTCATTCTTGGATATTGGCCTTCCGGAGGAATGTCAAGTCTGCTACCTCCGGTTGGAGCCATGAATAACGATGGATCTGATTCATTTCCCAAAGCCTCAATTTCATCCGCAGACATTGGTTCAAGCTTATTTAAATGGTCTTTACTTTGAACTTCGGAAAACTCCCAATATTGGTTTGGGTTGCCTGAATTAGTAGGAAGGGTAAAATCTCTGTTCTCAAAAGAAATGGAATAACCTTGATCCAGAAATAAGTTTACATATTGATTTGGCCTTGATGGCCTGGAAGGTAGATTTGGCGTAAAACTTCTATTAGAATCCTGGTAAAACGCTGAGTCCAATACATTATAAACGGCCAACATTTTTTTGTTCATTTCCCAGGCAATACTGGATCCTGAGCTACCATTTGCCGATGCTTCCAAAAGCTCATAATTTGTCTTATTATCCTCACCTCCCAGTTGATGTTCTACAATATGATCCACCTGAAAAGTTGCAGGAGCTAATTCTCTGTCCCAGGTAGGAACTAAACCAAGCTCCAAAAGCTGTTCCTGTGTACCAAAAACAATGTATTCAGGATTAGTTTTTCCTTTAAAAAAATAATGCCTGTTTTCTTCAGAAGACGCTTGATTAAATCCACCAATATTTCTGGCTGAAGCAATTTTATTATTGATTTCCTGGGAAATTCCTGTTCTTAGTTCATTTTTCCAATTTTCCACCTGATTGGTACTCCTACCCCTTGGAACCTGAAATGGAGGATTGAATAAATTCTCATTTCTATCTTTAAATTCACTCAATTTTATTTTACCAACTTTAAAATTTTTTGTAGTTCCATCTTGATAGGTAGAAACAACTCCATCTCTATCTCGAAAACTAAAGTAATTTTGAGCATCCTCGATCGGAGTTATACCCTCCGGAGGAGAAATCCCTTCTTCTTCATCTCCCTCTTTCTGCACCATTTTCCCCTGCAAGGCAATACTACTTCCCTGTTGCAGCGTATGGGTCAGCTCATGGGCCAGTAAATACTTACCAGACTCAGTAGATGGATTGTATTTCCCTTCATTGAAGTAAATATCATTTCCATATGTAAAGGCCTGCGCTCCCAGATCCCGGCTCATTTGCACGGCTTGGGGACCGGTATGTATTTTGACCTGGCTGAAATCCGCTCCGAAACTGCTTTCCATGCCAGACCTGGTGGCACCGTCCATTCCTGATCCCCCTGATGGTTGTGCCAATTGACTTTCCAAACCAGAGGATATTTCAGCAGGCTGCTCCGACTTCATCTGAATAGCACCTACTCCCCCATCTCCTGCTTCCTGGCGGTCATCCGGTTCGAGTGATGCTTGTATCTCCACTTCCTCCTCTTGTTTTTGAAGCATTCCCTCCTCCTCTTCCTTTTCCTGAAGGGCTTCCTCTTTTGACTCAGAAAGAAATACCTGAGTCACCGATTGTGCCAATGGTTGTGCCTGAATTTCTTTTGCAGGAAAGGGAGATTTTTGAATGTTATCCTCTTTTTCACCCTGGTTTACATCCCAGACACCTTGACCGGAGGCTTTCATCTGTATCACCTGATCGGCCATGGCATCAGCTTCCTGCTCATACTGATCACCCGGCTCACCTACCTGAAGTTTGGCCTGAAAAAAATTGCCTCCGGTATTTCCCGGGGTACTCTTATTCTTATCGCCGGATTTTCTCGTAAAAGCTTTCATAAGTCGTCAATGGATAGCTACTTATCTAATGCATATAAATCCACCAAACTAAACAGGTCCAGGTGATTGATCTTTTTATTTTGAATGTTTTGGTGTACCTCTTCCAATTGTTGGGCATTGGTTTGGGTGAGGTTGGCATCTGCATCAGCCCCGGAATAACTGGGGTGCCCGCCTCCTCTCCACATGATATTGTCTTTGTTTGCCTGGTGATGCAAATCCTTGATCATTTTTCCCAGCATACCCGATTCTTCCCCTTTTTCCATCAGGTGTTTCAATCCGGCGGTGTGGCCTACTTCGTGAGGGATGGTGTTTTCATCAGCACCGGAAATCATAGGGCCAATGTGTTTTTCATTCAGGTAAACGATGGTGCCGTAAAACGGTCCCCTGCCATAAGTTCCTTTAACTTTTGGATGGGAATCGTCCAATACTACCAGCAGGTGTTCGGACCCAAAATTCAAATCCGTCAATTTCGGAATCACCCTTATGGAAGCTGACGTGGTTACCTCATAAATGATATCAATTCCCAAGACATTTTTTTTGACTTTTCCCTTGAAACTATTGGAAATCTGCGTTTCCGCAGCAGCAGCAAGACCTGTAGTGTCGAGAGCAGTATTGCTGCTTTTGTTCCAAACAGCTCCTTCAAATTTTAAATTTACTGCGACCCGTATGCCTTTTTTATCCAAAGGATGGTAGGTTTCATTTTTGCTCCAATGTCCCTGAATGGTTTTTGGCTTTTTTCCCTTTTGCTGAATGGTATGGGTGAGCTCGTGGGCAAGCAAATGTCTCCCTTCCCGCCTCTCTGGTTTGTATTTGTCTTTTTTGAAAAATATATCATTTCCGTAGGTAAAGGCCTGAGCGTGTATGGATTGATTCATGCGGTGGGACTCCGCATCTGTATGAATCCGTACCTGGCTAAAATCCGCTCCAAAACCCTGCTCCATCAGCTCTCTGCTTTTACCTTCCAATGGGATACCGGCACCTTTTCTTCGGTGTAAAAGTGGCTCCATCAATTCCGCTTGTTTTTGCCTGCCTCCTGCCCCTGCAGTTTTGGCCTGTACCGGCTCCTCTTCTTCCTTCTTCTGAATCTGATCCTCCTCTTCTTTAGCCTGGATCTCCTCCTCTTCCCCTTTCGCCTGAACTTTCTCCTCCTCCACTTCGGCTTGAACCAACTCCTCTTCCTCTTTGGTTTGTACCTGCTCTTCTTCCTCAGGCTGTGACATCAACTGCTCTTCATTTTCCTCCTCAGCCGCCATTTGCATGGAATCCTCCATTTCATGATCATCGGACTGCTTCTGAATAAACAGTCCCTCCTTATCTGTACCAGACATTTTGGGCTCTGTTTTTGCCCTGAAGAAACTATTTGCATTTTTGTTTTGGAAAACAGGATTAATGATACCTACCGTAGACCTTCTGACTGACTGCCTTTTCATTTCTTGCTTTGTTTACCATTCCACCATTAATATTTTTTTTCTCCAGGGTAATTTAATAATGGACAGGTTCCAGGGTAATCCATCCAATAAAACATCCTGGGCTTTCCGCTCAACAAATAAACGGTCCTGATGGTCTTCTAAAACCAGCTTCCCACTACGGGTCAAAAACTCATTGAGGACTGTCTCAGCACTTGTATTTTTCAATTTATTCCAATTTTCCAGCAAAGATTCCAATAAGACAGCCGCTTTCTCCCGTGTACGCCTACTTAATTTGATGTTTCTGGATATGGGTTGATGAATATCCAGTCCACAAAGGTATTTCTCAAAAACCAGTTCGAATTCAAATGGAGCAACCTGTCTGCTAGCCAGGTAATACAGGGTGTGTACAGCAAGTTCGGGTTCAATAAGTTGACCGCTCTGATCCAAAAACCCACAATCGCCAAAAAATGCCTTCAGAAATGGATGAATTAAGATTAACCCTGCATGGTCAAGGTAATGGCTTTCTCCATCATTCTTTTGACTCCTGTCCAAAGGGTCAATCATTACTTGCTGTGCCTCCGCGCCATCGCTGCCTTGATAAACCTTTTCACCTGTGATAGTATTATTAAATTCATCGAAAAAACTTCTCCATATGGTTAATTCAGATTCAGTAAGTGTATCCTGTACCACTGCATTAACTGCAGCAAAAAGCTTTTCAGGTATACCATTTTCGATCAGTGACCTAATGATGGGTATTTCATGAAAAGGTTTGCCTTCCTGGTAATGACTTATCCCGATAAAGATTTGAAAAACAACTTCCAGCTCATTGCTAAATATTTTCTTGTGGATATGCTCAAAACCCAACCGGTCCATTGGTACTTTATCTCCCAAAACAAACCATAACAACTCCCTTACCTCTTTGCCCGAATATTGTGACAGCAGCCGGTTAAAAAACACCCGGTTAGCAGCTATTTTTTGCCATAAGGTGTTTCTATTAAAGTCATTTTCCAAAAAGAGTTTCAAGGTTTTGAATTGAAAATTGATTCTTGCCTTAACTTCAGGATACCACCAGGGCAGCTCACCTTTTTCCAAAAAATATATCCAAGCCTGAAAATCCTTGTTTTCATTTTCCAAAAGCAGGACCTTTTCTGTTTCATTTTCGCTTAAAAAATTTTCTACTGGTAAATTATTCCTCAATTGCCCATTTGCATTTTTGAGTAACTGAAAAGAATCCTTTTGGTAAGCAATAGCCGGTATTTTTTCTACAACTTCATTCATTTGAGCATCAATTTGAACTTCCAGGTCAGCTATGGCAGGGAACTCATTTCTGGCAAAACCGATTTCCAGCGACAAATGCGGTATTTGAAGAAAACGATTATCCAGTTTACTTTCCAGTTTATCCAGGTATTGCTCGATCAGGGGGAAAATCCTCGTCCGGATAAAAGAACTCATGTCTCTTTCCATTAACTTTCCTGTTTCGATGGAAGATGTGAAAATTTCCACCTGAACTTTCTGTATGCTATGAGCCTTATTTTTACCCATAATATTTTGATTCGTAGCGAATTATTTTCTATCTTTCACTCAGCAAAGTCGGTAAGACTAAGCGTTATTTTACTGGCAATAAGTATGGAATAGGAATCAGTCTGGAAGTCAAAACGTCTGGAAATCGCGCACTTTCTGTGTTGTTTACATCACTGTTGAGTCGTTGAGTTACTGGATTAGAGATTAAAGTCTGTGGAACTAGGAAAGAAGCCCATGAGGGACCAATCATCATCCGGAATTTGTATGATTGGTCCCTTTTCATAACCTTAATTTTTCAGTAATGCCATCAATAATTCTTCGTCTCCCTCTCACCTGAGGCCCTTCGATATAGATATCTGCCTTATCCGTCCAGGGTTCCATAAGGTTTTCTATTTGGGTTCTATTGGATCCATTGGCCAATACCACAAAAAGGGAGGCCTTTGTGGCTTGTTCTTTCTCGTGTAATTTAGACCTTAGGTTCAAAAACCGGAAAATCAAATCATTTGTATTGCTGGTGTTTTTGTAGTCATCAATCATTTCAATACTGGCCCAGCTCCCATTCACCCAATCACCGGTCAGGTAAAGTTGGTGGGAAACTCCTGTCCTAGTCAATTCATTTCTAATTGGCCCGATGATCCTTCGCAGGGAGGCGGGCAGGTCCTCATAACTTTGTGGGATTCTCGGTGGGTTACCGGTACCGGTAAATCTTGCATCTGTTTTGAGCCGTTCAATAAGCGAGTACCATTCCTGCCATTTTCCCTTGTATGCTCCATAATCATCATCTTTATTGACAGGGGCAAATTCATGCTGCAACTGCATATAGGTGGATTCCCTGTACAGTCTTTTTTCCTCACAACGAATGGCATCCAGCCTGAAGGTCTGATCTGTTTTCTCCATTCCATCCTGGGTATAGGTATAGACAGGGCTGTTGATATTCAGGGTGGTATCAGCAAAACTAATCGTGAACTCATCATCAAACGGTCTTGTAATCAGAAATCTCTTTAGTGATTCATCATAATCGAACACCAATCCCTTTGGAAAACGCTCATTAAGGCTTTCAGTAATGGCATGCATCCTGCGGTTAAATATTTTTTCCAGTGGAATGGCCAAAGTTACTGGTCCACTGATCATTGGCTGCCCATTGATCTTGTAGTCCCTGATCACCAAACTGTAGGAATCGGGTTGCGCCCCGGAATTTCTGCGACTTCCCTTCAGACTCCTGGACAAATTATTCAGGTATTTGAGGGTACTGATCCAGGGATAGGACCAAGCAGCCACTTTGACGTGGGAATGACCCGACTGCCTGATCTCATCCACTACCCTGTAAGAAAGGGACAAGTCCCCAAAAACCTGATTTTGATAACTCAATAAAATATAGGTTCCTGATTTAGCCACTCCCCCCATACTTATACAGGATGGATGAGATTGAATAAAATTCTTTAATTTTCCATCAGTAGCGGACAAATCAAAATGATATACTTTAAACTCCAATCCAAACTGCCTCACCATCGACAGCAGCGACTGGTAGGTTTGCTCTCCATCTGCTCCTAAATGTCCTCCAATCCAATACGAATCCAGTCCACTATGCTCCATCAATAAAGGATTGCTTCCGATATCATACCTGAAAATAAGAGGATTACCCTTAAATCGCCAATGGGTGGTAAGGCCCTGGCTATCTTGATAGAAAAATGGAATGGAAGGAAAACGGTTACTGGAGGATGAAGGTCCGTTGGGAATGATCCTTAACCCTTCCCCACCGCTGATGCCAAAGGAAACGAGAAGGTAATATGATTTTTTCAAAAGAGAATTGATCAATTCCAGCTGTTCGGCACCTGAGCCCAGGGCGGGAGAAGGGAAAAAAGCATGCCTGTAGGACGCATCACCAATTTTCCCCAATAGCAGGTGCTTCGGAAAAGCAGTTATATCAGGATTTGGCCAGGAATCAAAGGTTTTCAATTCAGCTATTAATGCATTGTAAGTTCCTACCAGATCTCTGGCCAATAAGTAGCGATACTGGTTGTATTGATAAACTGTATCCTGTTCAAAATTAAATACAGCGTTAAATAAAGCATCCAGATCTTCTTTTAACGCCGTAACAAAAGCAATATCTTCAAAAAGAAATTCAAATTCGTTTAAAACAGTCTGAATTCCGGATTGAAGATCTGCTTTGGTGTTTCCATCCAATAATGCATCCCTGTACAAGCGATCCATCTGCAATCGGGAAGAAGTATTACTTTCCTGATGCACTACCTTTAGCAGTTGAAGCGGAGGAAGGGCTGAAACGACATCATCGATCTGTCTTTTTCTTAGGAAAAGAGGGTCATGACTGACAAGCTGTTCCACATCACCTTCGTTCATCATCAAAATCCTCAAGCGGGTAACCTGTTCCTCTCCCTGATTGTCACAATTGATATCCCCACAAATATCCTGGGGTTTGGGGTAACATTCCAGGTAGGCCAGCAGAATCTTGTCCTGCCAGTCGGGAAGACTATCCAATGCCTGGGCATTTTCATCGTTTTCCTTACACAGTTCCCACAAGACTACCTGGCTTTCTCCGGGGAAGAAATAAGGGCTATACCTGGCATTTTCATCTTCAAATTCCCTGAAATGAGTAAATGTGAGCCTATCTATGCCAATGTTTTTCTCTTTGGGTTGGGTTTCGGTCAGGGCCTGATGCAGCAAAATCAAATCACCATCGGTAGTAATCCCCACCCCCTGGCGAATGATAAGTTGCGTCGTTTCGGAAGACTCGTCCAACTCGATTTGCAGGCCATGGAGGATGCCCACACCGAACAAGGCCAAACGTGTGAGGCGGTCCTGGTCTTCAAAGTAGGCTATGGTCTCGTTTAGCTGGGTATGGGTAAGCACCTGATCAGCCTTGTAGTGTCTGTATTGGTAGAGGACGGAACTGAGTTTATTTGACATGGCCGTTGAGATTAAATGGTACCTAAATTTGTTCTTCCTAGTATGATGCTATCCCGCAATGCATTGCTTTCATCTTCTTCCTCACAGTTATACAATGTGCCTGTGGGATAAATGGAGCGCAATTCGGAAAGTATTTTTATAAATTGCCCGTGATTTTGATAGGTTCCCTGACTCAAGCCTTTTAAAAATTCCTGGTAGGCTTCCTCAAAAAGGGACAGCTGGTCTTCCTGATCTAAATCTCCGGTACTGGTCCTGCCAATCCAACAAATTTTTGCCAGGATATGGGCCGGTAATTCCTCCCTGATCAGGTTTTCCAAAAAATCCCTGAAATCCCTATCCGCAAAACGAAAGGTATTTCCAGGTAAAACCAAAGTTACTCTGAAAGAATAAGGATCCAGGCAATTTCCTGCCTGACAATCTTCTTTACAAAAGGGTAAAAAGGAGTTATTTGTGTCATCTTCCTCATCGACATTGGGCCTTAACAAGATGTTTTCTACCAAAAACATGCCTTCATCATCAAATTCGCGATCCATAAAATCTTTAAATGAAAGGACTGCCTGTGGAAAGTTCTGAAAGGCATAATACCTGTATTGGCTGGCGATAATATAGTCCGGGTCATCTGTGTCAGTAATGGACGGATCAATGATGCTGAAAGAAAACCGTCCGGATGGGGACTGTGTGATGCGGAAACAGCCCAGAGAAAACGGGGTATCCGGAATTTCTTCTAAGCCACTAAAAAATGAACTAATTTCTTCCCTGGAAAAAGCTTTCACCAATTGAATTACCAGGTAAATTTCTTTATGGGCAGCAGTTCGGCTAGGGTATTCTTCAGTTGCTGTCAATAAAATGCTTCTGTTATGGTCATAAATCCTCCAGCGGTACACCTTATCGCCCTGAGCGTTGGTAAGCGGATAAATTTCGACGAAGGATCTGGCCAGGTTTTTCCGCATAAAATTTCTTATCCCAGCCAATAAGGCCACTCTTTTTTCGAATCCCGACGTATTGTCACTGTCCCAAATCCGGTTTAAAGGTTGCTGGTAATAATTCATTGCCGTGGACCTTTCTACACTTATTTTTCCATATTCTTTCAAGAAAAATGACTTGGTATCCAGCACTTGTTGGTCAATACCGGTTCCATAGATCTTTTTCATTAAAAAAGCATAGTCACTGAATTTCTCTGCAAACCTGGCCAAAAGATGATCCTTGATTTTCTGGTTCCGCGCATTGGCTTCGTCGAAAGCACCAAATAATTCCTCATTCAGGTCCCCGCTTGTATACCCCTCTATCAAAAATTCATTATGGTCTCCAATATCTGTCACCGCTCTGGTGAAATAAGTTTTTTCAGAGGTTGTAAAAACTGATAATAATGATTTTACCTGGGACAGGTGCTGAAAATAACTGACCAATACCTGGTCAAAGAAGGACAAATAGGCCTTCAGTTGATTGGCCTTCCTTTTCCGCTCCGGGTCAACCGTTTCGGGCAGTCCAATGGGGCCCACCCCATATACTTCCGGAAAGTCATTGCGGATACTGGCATATTCTCCCAAAGGATAACTGTAGGGTTCTGGTAAAGCATAACTCTTTTCCTTCATGCCATATTGCAAATCGTATTGTTCCTTTCTCAATACCTCCTTGTAATTGGCCACCCGCTCTTGATTCACATTTACTGGCAACAAACCTTTAAAAAAGTTGAATTTACTTTTGTCGCAAAGCAGGGGTTTTTTTCCGGGATCCACTGCTATGACCCATCCTCCATCTTCATTTTCTTGCTCACAGTGGTTGATCCTGATCTCCCTAATGGCGGTAACCCCCTCCAGGTCCATGATCAATTGAATAATATCAGTTTGCCGGATTTCTTTTCTTAGGGAAGCTTGCTTTACCTCCTCAGGATCCAAAAACCCATGTTTTAGGGCAGGTCCTTCGAATATCTGATCTGTAGTATATCCCTTTTCAAGCATTTCGCTAAAGGAATAAAACCGGATATCCGGAGAAAAATATTGCCGGATGGCCTGGTCAATAGAGGCTGCAATCCACTCCTCATCTGCCTCCGCTTCCAGCTCAATGATGGCACAAACCTGAATTGGATGTTCATCTACAGATACAACTTCTACCAGATCCTCACATAAATTCCTGTTTTCATGATAGCTTTTCCTGATTCTTTTCTTCACCGCTTCCACCGACACTTCCTCCTCTACATCTACCAGAATGCGGTGCAGCCCTTTGAGTTCAAAAGAACGCTTGTCTTTTGGTGCTATTCCCTCCAAAACCTCCGGATGGTAGGACATTTTGAGGTTTTTGCAATCTGCATAAAGGGTTTGTTGATAAGGTTCAAGCCAACAATTGCGAACTCCCTTCAAATCGATGAAGAGCATCCTGTAATCCAGTTCGGTTAGGGCTTTACATGGCAGCACATCCGGACCGAGGTGGAAATGATCCTTCAGAAAACTTTTCTTATCCCCTTCAAAAAGTAAATCCTGTACAGGTAAAGAAAGCCGGTAGCCCAAATCTGTGATGGCATAACACAATACCTCCAAAATAGTAACCCCCGGATCATGGGTATTATAGTCAGTCCATAGGCCGGAACCCAGCTTTTGGATCCTCGAAATTCCCTCCTGCTTTAGAAATTGAAAATCCAGATCATCCTTGCTGTGAACATCTTTAGATATTGGGCCATATGTTTTGGAATTCATCATTGGTCAAATCAATTGGATCCGTACAAAATGATGTCGTGAGATTTGGCAGATACCAAAATATGCCTGGGGCTTTTTGGTAATATTTCTTGTGAAGTTTCTACACCATCTTTAAATACCCTGAGTTGCTGGATAAAGTCCACATAATCCAACTTCTCAATAAAGTAAATCAAACCGCTATAATTAAAAGAATTACTGAAATCAATAGCCTGCCTGTTTTCAGCAGTCCAGGGTGCTAAATGATATTTAATGTCTTCTTCCATGAGATTGGAGTAATAAGCTTTGTCCAGTCCCGGTTTAAAACTCACCACTACCTTGATGCTAATTTCTTCATACAGTGGATTCATTACAGTGAGTTTCACCTGAGGGGATACTTTTGCTTCCAGGAAAACTTTGATCTGATTTAATGTGGCAGCGCTAAGGGTTGGCTGTAACAAATCGTACACGTTTTTATTTACCGTGTCGGGTACGGTGATCAGCGTTACCTGCCCTGGCGAAAGGAAAGATTTTTCACAGGTATGGTTCAAACATTTCACCTTGTAAACTTCCGGGAATTCCTGGAGCACCAGGTGTTCATAATCCCAAAGGGATACAGCCCGGTTTTTATGTCTCAGGCGTTCACTTACCCTGGTATAGAATTTATTGTCAGTCTCCGGGGCTTTTCCCCCAAATGTATTGTAGGGCTGACTTATGGCCTTGACTCCCGCCTTGCGTTCTGCCATTTTACCGATAGTACCGGCAGGCAAGCCATCCTGAAGGTGTTCAAGTCCATTTCCCCGATCTTTGAATTTCACTTTTACCGCCTGGGCAAAAACTCCCAATACCCTGCTGGTCGCATCATAGGGAGCGATTGATTTAATCCTGATCCAGGTAAATTCGCTAGGCATCCTGGTTTGACTTTCAAGTGCTGCCTGAGGTAAATCCAATACGATAATTCCGGATTGGAGCAGGTTCCCCGTTTGATTGGAAACGATCTGATCCTTGCTCAGAGGCTTCCAGTAATTATCCACCAGGACGGACCAGGAAAGGGCATTTTCATCTGAAAAATTGGCATGCCGGGGGTTTTCACTTCCTTCCAACACTTGAAATAAAAGGGACAGTTGCTGGTTTTTTTCCAGACTTTCAACCCCCACAAAAAGTTCCCCTCCAGAGCCAGGGAATGACAGTAAAAAAGGTTCCTTTTCCTTTACATGAGCAATGCCCTCTTTTTTCGATTTTTGCTCCTCCAGGTAGCCAAAATCATCCCTCAGAAACAACTGCAAATCATGTGCTGTTGTGAAAGTCAGGTCATAGGTAACTTCACAATCAAAATCCACTTCCAGGCTTTCCAAAAGTGGGGTATAGGGTTCGTTGGGGATAGGCGTTTCAGGCTGGTCACTGGACATGGCCAAAGCATACAACCTTGGGTAAAGTTCATGCAGAAAAGACTGTAAGAGGGTGATTTTAATTCCTCCCCTAACATCGATCTTTGTTTTACCCGGTTTAGGAGAGATGTTTATGGAAGTATTGTAATGACCCGAATTCTCCTCGAAAAGTGCTTTGGATCCGGTGTAATTGGTCCAGTTGTTTCCGTCACCTGCGGAAATACTGGCTTTAAAATAACCATCCCCAGAGACAATTAAATTTTCCGGGTCCTCATTTACCTTGATCTGATTGCCCAATAAGGGAGCTTTTAACCCGGTGGGTTGCCACAAAAACATTTTTATGGGTTCGGCCAGGGTTGTTACCGCTTTGAAATGTTGAGAAAGATAATTGTCTTTGCTTAAATAGTTCTCCCCTAAATCCCGGTATCCAAAATACCAATGCCTAAAATGTTGGGGAGGGTTTTCTGTGGATTTATCTGGCGTGTTGGACCATTTTCCTTTTATAGAAATGCTTCTGGGTTGCTTGTATTCCCATTCCGGATATTTAATATAAAAGCTGCTCCCTTTTTTGGGAACACTGCCAAAAGGTTGAAAGGGTTTGGATGGATTAAGTATCCCCAGGTCGGATTCCAAAACAGGTTGCTGAATGCCTTTGTATTTTGATTTGACCCTGACCTTTTTGACCGGCGTTTCTCCCAGTGCTTTGATCCATTTAAAGCTTTTTGGGGATCCGGAAGTCAAATCAAACCAAATGACGGGGAAACCCTCACCTACCACCTGTCCGTGAGTTTTTTCATCCTGCGAGACCAGGGAGGGCTGGTCTTTCCCCAGATAAATAACGATGCCCAATTGGTTTTCAGTTACCGAACAGCTGAGACCGACTTCAGCATGATTGGATGGAGCCAAAGTGACCCACCCTTTTTCCCCACTCAGATGAGCAGTAAAAATTTCAGGGATATCACTGGCCTCACCGGAAAAAGCCAATTTTTTTGTGAATTCAAACTCAAATTTAAAATACCTGTCAGCAGTGGCAGCGGCTCGCAGGGAAGGAAAAGAAAGACCAAAACCGAAAGTGGCCGGGGCCAATTCCGGAAAATCAGTTGTACCCAGCTGATGTCCAAATGGCCACCACCCCGAAGCATCAGAGTGGAAAGGTTCGCCTCTGCCATCAAGAGAATTCGCCACCTGACTGATTCTTATTTTCCTGCCAGTCTCGTCTACCCACCTGTTTTTTAAATGGGCCACCTGTGCCAGATTGGGAGAAAATCCCCGGGTACTGCTATAATACCTGGCATTTCCTTTTTCGTCCTTGCCTGCATCGAAAAGCTCCCCTTCAGAAAGAAAAACCGCAGGACTTTTGGATGCTTCAATCAGCAGGAAGGTCTCATCAGCCCGGGGTGCTTTTCTGGGAATATTCAAAACAGTGGAATAATAAAAATCAAGGTGTCTTTTCGTAATTCCATTCAGGTGGGTCTTTGAATAGCCCAAAAGTTCAAGAAAAGTCACCAATAAGGTCATATGAGGCACCAGATCTGCAGTGGCGGCAAAAGCTTTAAGCTTGGATGCTATTGAGGTTTGTAAATCCCGGTAAGCGGTGGATCCCTTTTCCGGCAACTCTTCTATCTCAATCAACTCCTTGAAAAATAATTGCCAGTCTTTGTCGATTACAGGGGAACTGGTTTTGGGAAAATAAGGCAAAAACCGGGCAAAATTATGGGCGAAAAGTAGCCAATCTTCCACTCCCAGACCCATCAACTCTATATTGTCAGGATCAAGTGCCGAAAGATTTCTATCAGCTTGAGAGGTGCCTTTCCTCCATAATAATTTCAATATGTGCAGGTTTTCCGGTTGCATGTGTTTTATAAGGCATTTCCCTCATTAAGGTAATACGGATAGACCAGGTTAAACCTGGAATTGCTACCTCTTACCATGTAGGTTAAGTGGATCAATACCTTCCCTTCGACCATTTCTTCCTCTGTAATGTCAATTTTCTCCACTTCTATACGTGGTTCATGGTACAGTATGGCAGTTCGGATCAATTCCGACACATAGGTAATGGTGGTTCGGTTCAGAGGGCTGAATTGCAATTCATCCAACTGGCAACCAAATTTGGGTTGCATTACCCGCTCCCCAAGCCGGGTGGATAAAAGGATCCACAGGCTTTCCTGAATATCTGTGACCCCGGAACTCATCTCTACCGATTCGGACTTATCATTGAACGCAGGTGGAAAGCTCCATCCTCTGCCCAAAAATTCCATTTCATCTTCCATGTTCCCTTGTTTTTATCCAATCAAAACAGTTGGTAAACCCGCTACAATGGACCCTCCATGCGAGGTACTGTCTCCCATTCTTGCTGCAGGCATGCCACCAATCATTACCGTAGCGGAACCGGCCACAATGCTATCCGGTGGTCCGGAACAGGTGGCCATATCTCCTACCCTCGCAGCAGGCATTCCACCAATCAATACCGTCGGCTCACCAGGGGGCATAATTGGTCCTCCTACATGGGGAACCCCTCCGGGATTGACCATGGGGCAAATGTGCATGTCTGTAATTCTTGCTGCCGGCATTCCCATTTTGTGTTAATTTATTTGTATCAAAGATCCTTTAATGGTAGTAGTTGCACTACTGGAAACCGTAGACCCGGCTGATCCCTCAGCGGTAAATTCTGCCTGAGCCTTGACCTTGACATTGGTACCCTCCAAACTCAGGTCACCACTGCACTTCAGGGTCAGGTCACCCGCACTTTCCACTTCAATGCCATCGGCATTGAGGATTACTGTATTCCCATGGTCATCACTCATCTCCATCTGGTCAGCATCATCATCCAGGGAAAACTTTTTTCCTTTTGGCGTTTCAATAGTCACTGCAGCCGTTTCATCATCAATCAGGATCTTTATCCCTTCACGTGACACATAGCCCTTTTGATGGTTATCGTCTGCCATGGCTATTGGAGCCGGATTTTTACTGCTGTGCAGGGAGCCCAAAACCACTGCCTGGTTGGGGTCTTCATTGATAAATCCAACGATTACCTCGTCTTCAATTTCAGGGCGGAATACCATGCCCCTTTCATTGCCGGCATCCAAACCGGCCAGGCGACACCAAATCCCTCGTTCCTCTCCATTAATAATGGGTAAGGTCACCATTATCCTGTCCTCTCCTTCGGGATCGTCCTGCAGTTGGGAGACCTTTCCGATCTGCAGGCCTTTCACTGCTCCAAACAGGCCTGAGGCAGGTTGGGCATGAATGGGGAATTTTTCTGAAAACCATTCAGGATCCATTCCAAATTGAACATCAACTGTCCAATTTCCTTCTGCCAACTGGTGCATGACACCGGAGACAAAAGCCTTACCTGAGAATCTATTACCAACTCCGCTGAGATCAATTAATTTGCCTGGTGCTGCCTGCGGAATCCCCTGAAATTTGACCCTGCCCCTGATTTTGGATAATTGCTGCAGCAGCCACTTTGAATCCGCCCAGTCCTGAAGACTTACTTCGGCAATTCTTCCTCCATTTCGCAGATCAATCGGACCCAAACCCATTCGGTCTGCAAGGTTTGAAGGTGTAAGATTGCCATTGAGCCTTATTTCAGGGTCGTTGGCATCAATTTTTTCCATTACCTGGTCTGCCGGATTCCAGGCTTGTGCAGACACACTTTCCACCTGGTTCCTGGCATCTATTTCTGCATCAAATTCCAGTATATTGGCACCGAAAGTAACGGTCTCCAGACTATCCTGTGCTAAGTCGGGCTCGGTGACCAGTACCTTACCCCCTTCTACCACCACTATCCTTCCATTGGCCTGGGCCCTTGTTACCAGAAAATCCCAATCGGTACACTGGTATTGGATCAATTCGGGATGGGTATAATTGGTGGGGGTTACTTCAGCCTCCAATCCATTTCGGGAAATCAATTGCTCCATCAGATCACTGTCCTTTTGCTCATAGAAATATCCCGAACTGCGGTTAAGGTGCATTTTACAGGCTTTGTCCCTGCACTCAATTACCAATTCCTGCCTGCCATCCCTGACCCTGAGTTTATGATTGATTATTATCCCTTTGAAGATGGATTCATTATCCGAATGATATCCAGCCAGTATTTCTATTTCATTTCCGGGAATAAAGGTATCCTCATTGCTTAGCGGAAAGTCGCCGAGTGAAACATCTCCATCTACAATACTTATTTTTGCATAGGGAATCCGGTTGACTTCCTTTTGGACAACAATACTTTGCACATGTACAGTATCGGGCAAGGTGTCTCCTTCGATAATCAAATCGAAAGTGACTAAATCTGAACTTCTACTGGTTTGTATCACATTGTTATTGGGCATTGGCTTGTTTTTGTAGGGGTGGAAAATAGAGTACCTGCCCGGGTTTAAGGCTTCTGAAATTGATCAGCTTATTGACCCTGGCTACTTCCAGGTAATATTTCGGATCTCCGTATATCCTTTGGGACATCAAAGAAAGGTTTTCACCCGCCTTTACGACCCTGAAATGGGTCAGGTCCGGCGAACTGTTGTTTTCCTTGGCGGCCCGCAGGTTATCTTCTACAAAACCTTTGAATTTGGCTTTTGCCAAAGCCCTGAGTGGTGTACCGTCTGCCCGAAACAGCTTAAACTCCAAAGTCATCTCTGTCAGGCATCCTTTAAAAAGCAGGCTGCCCCAGGAAATCATCACATAATTGGGCTTATGCTGATCGCCATTATAATCCAGGATTACTTTTTTGAAGTGTTCGATATCATCGATCACGCCATCCTCGGTAGCTTCCTTTCCGGGAACCACTCCAGTGCGGTCGAAAAGAAATTCCAGATCCAGTTCTTCGGGAAGCTTCTTGTTGAACCTGGTTGCTGCGGCACTGGTACCCGGAGCCTGATCTTCATTTTGATCTATTTTATATTGGTAAATGTATTTCTCAGGATTCAGCAGGGTCGTAAATTCTCCATCAGACACCTTTTCGTTAAACTCAGGGTCACTGTATGCCACCAATTTCAATTTCTCCAATTTACCTTCGCTCATTTATCTTTCATTTTGAAGTCTCAGGATTTCCATGACCTGTTCCACGCAAAGGGCTACCAATTCCTCTTTCCCCGTAACATTCCCCTTTTTTTTCTTCCCGGGTTCGTCCACATGTATCTTTATGTGCAACTCTTTGATTTCTATAGGCATCATTCAATGGTTTTAAAATACTGGTAGGAAAACTCAAGGGTTTCGATCACCAGCTTGCTCTCCTGTGCATTAAAATCATCCACAGCCCACTTCACCGGAAAGGCATGTACCACATTCCAGGTCATCAAAGGCTCATGTTCCTCGTTCAACAGTTGCACGGTAAGGTCTTTGGGAGCAAACTCAAAATTCTCAAGGGCATCTCTGCACCAACTGATCAATTCGGACCCCACCATCAAGCCTCTTTTCAGGACCAGGTTGGCATATTTGGTCTTTACCGGAAACTTATGCTTGAACCTGTTTTCACCACCCTCAGCAAACTCTTCTGTATCCATGTCCACCGTCAATCCTGAAACAGACTGAAAATGAGTATCATTCTCCTCCCCGTCCAGGCCCGAAAAGCTGACAGAAAAATGAAAGCCAACCGGAGGATATGCATAGGCCATAATTAGTCGTTTTGGATGCTGAGTCCTTCATGAACCAATTCCATGCTTTCTATGGCCACCTCATTGCCATCTGCTTTCAGGTCGGTGGACTGTACTTTGGTGGGCCAGGCATTTTTTACCTTCCAGACCACCACGGGCTCATGTTCTTCATTCAGCAGGGAGATGGTAATGTCCCTCCTTTCGATTTGATTGAGTTGAACTGAATTCCACCAGGCATAAAACTCATTGTCGCTGGCGAAAGTGCCTCTTTTCAGCGTAATATTGCTGAATTTTTGCATGCCAGGCATCTTGGTTTTGCTGTATTCAGGACTTGCCCCGTGTCTGTACTCAATGACCTCGGTCTCTACATCCAGACCGGAAACTTCCGTAAAACCGATATTTGTTCCAGCCCACTCTACTTGAAAGTGAAACTTAGATAATGGGTAACTCATGGTATGTTACATTTAAATGGTTCATTGTATAAATCAGGATTCCTGCATTTTATGAGAGAACTTCAGGATGATAAATTCTGCCGGTCTCACGACGGCCATGCCAATCTCCACATTCATCCGGCCTTCCAGAATATCCATGGCGGTCATGGTTTGCCCGAGGCCTACCCTTACGTAAAAGGCATGTTCCGGCTTGGCTCCGGCCAAAGCTCCGGCCCGCCATTGTTGCACCAGAAAATTCTCGATCATGGCCCTGACCTTCACCCAGGTGTTGGCGTCGTTGGCTTCAAATACAAATTGTTCCGTAGCTTTCTTTACGGACTCTTCCACCATATTGAAAAATCGCCTAACCGGTACATAACGCCATTCATTGTCGTTTCCGGCCAGCGTTCTTGCGCCCCAGACCAAGGTGCCTTTACCCGTAAAGGATCGGATGGCATTGATGGACTTGCCGGCGGTGGTGTCCACATTCAACCTGTCCTGCATTTCATTGGTGATTTTTACCGTAGGCTTGACCACATATTTCAGTGAAACATTGGCGGGTGCTTTCCAGACCCCATTGTTGGCATCCACCCGGGCATATACTCCGGCGATAAGTGGAGAAGGAGGTAATATTACCCTGAGCCTGTTGATTTCACTTTTTATTTTATTATAAGTGCTGCTGTCGATATCCTCCACTTCACTAAGTGCGAGGTCATGCAAAGCTCCTTCGGATTCCATATCCAGCTCTTCAATATCCAGCATGGCATCCAAAATAGGGGGATCGATCAAATCAAGGATCCCCTGTAGCAGGGCATTCACATCTGTTCCTGTAATGCTGGTATTGGCATCCCCGGATGCCTGTTTTACAGCAGATCCATCCACATCCTGGTTTAGGATATCCAGATGGCCCTGAAGGCCTGCAATAAACGCAGGAAGGTCAGCACCCTCTTCCAGTTCATCATTCAGGGTATTGGCTGCCTCCGTGGCTGCTGTTGCCAGCGCTTCATCTGTTGGCTGGGCCAAAGCAGCTACATTATTGGTATCCTCTACTACTTCGGCCATCAAACTTGAAAATTCATTCAGGGCATCAATGATGTCCTGAAGAGGGTCGATTACTGTTGCCTTATTGGTGACTGCGTCTCCATCCGACCCGGCCTGAATGGCTGTATCGGCATCAGTAAAGGCTGTGATTTCTCCCGGCAGATCGGTCATGATACCTTCGGCCTCCACTAAAATTTCATCTATTTCTTCCATAATGTCCGAAACAGGTGAAGCATCGGTAATCATATGGGAAATCTCTGTTTGATCCGGATCATAGCTGTAATTGAGAATGGTCTCCAGATAAGGGTAGTAAACAGCCCCATATTTTTTCTCTTCCAGATCCCCGGTAATCAATTCGCGTACCCCTGTATCCAAAGAAATCTCCGTTTCCATAATATTGGTATAGGTGTCGATGATGGTAAACCTGTCCCTCATTTTGCGGCATAGTGCAAGGGCATTGTTATAGACAGAATAATACTGACTTGGTTCCGGAAGGGATATGGCATCAGGAAACAGGATCAAAGTCGGTTCATCCTCTTTTTCCAATTCCTGCAAACCCAGGTTCAATGCCGCCATGGTAACCGGGGAAGCAGGATCCGCTTCTTCGTAAATACCGACCGAAATGATAAAACAGGGTCCGCCTCCATTGGCAAAATAGGCCTGCATGGAATAATACATAAGAAAGGGCGACTTGTCCTCTGGGTCCGGACCTTCGACCAATACCGATTTTTCTCCCTCGGTCTCCGAAATCTGTACTTTTATTCCGATTTCAGGATCAGGTCCTCCAAAGAAAGTTTCGTATTCCAAAAGAGAAACGATTCGTTTGGGCTGGTTCAAAAGGGTTTCGGTGGTATCTGCCTCCTTCTCCCTTGCTTTTTCCGTATAGCCAATGAAGGCGGGAATTGCGGTTTCTACCTGTGCTACAGAAGGGGGAAATTTTGAAATTTCCTCAATATAGACACCTGGTGTTCTGTAATTTGCTGCCATGATTCATCCTGTTAAATATTAATTTCTGAATAGTAATTGATTCCATCTGACTGAATGTGTTTTACCCCGGGGTTGGGGAACCGCAAATGGCTGATTGCTGCCGGGTCTGTATCAAAGTCCGTCTCTGTGGACAGCTGCACAAATCCATTTTTGGTTAAAGGCTTGGGCTGGTTGGTCTCGGCACCAGTATCACTGGATGCCTGGTAATATCGCCAATAGGTGCTTCGATTGGCAAAATGTACTTTAAAGACCGTGGGATTTATTTTAAGGGTATTGTTTACATTGATCACATTGAGATTACCAGTCTCCCCCTGCATCCGGATCAGGAGCAGACCTGAGGTATCCTTACCTGCTTCTTTTATGCGGTAAGCATCCAGTAACAAGTCAAAGTTTTCTGCTGAAAGGAGAAAGCTGTCGGAAAAATATTCTTCGGTAGTTTCCAGGGAGATGGGGTGAAAAGGCTCCTCTCCCAATACTTCAGGATGAAAATTGCTGAAAAACATTTTTTCACCCGACAGAAAATTCATATCGGTATAATTCTCGAAATAAGGATCCCTGTAGCTGATAAGAAAAGCCAGGGTAAGATCCTGATCCAATGGGATAAAACTATCTTGTGAACCTGGCTGCATGGAGCGTACCATCATCCGCAGGCTTTTGCTGGTGTTTTTGTTCAGGAGTTGAAATCGCCTGAATTGCTTTTGGGTTGCTTCTGTTGGTCTGATTTGCAGATATTGGCTCCAGTCGTATCCGGCCATCATTTTTTCCTGCTGATCAACATTCAAGTCCAGGTAGTTTTCCTCTCCGTTATTAAGGTGATAGCCGTGCAGGATATTTATAGAAAACAGGGTAGTATAGTGGGTAGTGAACATGATCAGGATTGATTTTTAACGTCGGAATGTACACTTTGTATCAACGGACCGGCTGCCTGATCCAAGTCCCTTTCCAAAGGCAGTAGGTTTAGCTGGTACAGGACCGAGGGGAGCTGCTTTCCTCCCAGGGTGCCCCAGATAAAATTAAGCTCTTCGAATGTAGGCGTGTAGAGCTCCATGGTAAAGCGAAAATTCCCCACTTGCTGCATGGTGTCGAGGTCCCGGTCGAAAACCGTATTTGCCTGGGTAAACAATTTCTTTCCCTGGAAAAACGATATGATGGCCGATAAATCCTTGAGGGATTTGCCGTAGGCATTTCTGTTGGCAGAAAACAAAAGAAACAGGTGCAGGTGAATGACCCTGTTGCGGTATTGTACCTGGTCGTTTCTAACATGGTGGTTGGGTTGGTTTTTAAGGGTTCCTTCTTCGTGCAGGTTTACCAGGGTAAGCACCACCTTGTCCCGCATGGCCTCAGCTGCATCTGAAGACCCCTCTGCCAGTGCGATGTTGTCAATGACCAATTGGGAATCTTCCAGACCTATTTCCTGAAAATAGGCATTTACCTGCTCGCTTAAAATTTGAAAAACTTCAAAAACCATGTTGCATTCACAGGAAAAGGATTTTATATGACGATGTCTTTTGCCTTAAAGTTGGTCGGATTTCAGAATTGGCAAAAGCATACAAAAGAAAAGATCGTATCTAAGGTTGATTTTCAGCCATGCACAAAGAAATTCTCCTCAAACCGAACTCAAATACCTGTCTTTTCAGACAAGTCAAAATTAATAAGCGGTCATACCCAAATTTGAAATAAATTAATCAAAAATCCTAACAGGATATTAAATATCTTAAATGGAAAAAACAGTAATTACTTTTTATAAGGCTCTCCTAAACCCATTAAACTAGTTTGGTGAAAATTTATGTTGGTATCATGCAACTTACCGGAGAAAATTAGGTGAGCTTTTTGTTTATAAGTTAATGGCCGGATGTTTTTGGGTCTAGGAGTGGATTGGGCATCAGTTGCAGGTTAAAAGAACTAATGTGGCCCTGAAATGTAAAAAATTTAATTGTAATTACGCGCAAACTGATGATTACACTACGCATTTAGAACGATAATCTGACTATCGTAGGTTGGCTGCCCTCGTTACGGGCTTTTTTCAGAAAGAGATGAATTTATTATTCTCAAATTTACCTGTAAAATAGAAATTTGAATAAGGGAAGTATCAGTTCATTTATCTATCCGGCAGGCACCTACCGCCTAGCACTTCAAATAAAATACCTTTGAATTAACACCTAAGTGCTTGAAAATAGGTGTAATTTCTCTTTAAACACCCTTTAAAAAGGAATGACCATGGCAAAGCTACCCAAAGTTTACCTGATATTTGCTACTGATGCCTCGCAGGAATTGGCCAGACTGCTGGAAATCCTGCAAAATTTTAAACGGGAAAAAGGGATACAGGAATTTTCAACCCTTCCCTATCTGTTCCAGAATCTTATAGGTAATCAGATAGGTAGGTCTTACTCCTTCCATACCCAGGGCGCCGGATGCCAGCGTACTGCCCGTTTCCAGCGGATTGTCCGATGCATAGTAGGCATACATGACCTTAACACTTTTGCGAATACTGTTCCGGATTTTGCTGGCAGATTGGATGGCCTTCTGGTAATGAGCTCCCTCCATTTCCAATCCAATCGCTTTCCATGAGGACTCCATAAAATAACCCAATACTTCCTTGTTTTGAAGAGATGTTCCCAAAACGGTAATCATCGGTCCCTCATATACACCCAGACCGTAGCCTTCAAAAGCTGCAGCATCCAGTTCATTCCTGAATGGATAATTGTCTGCTGTACCCTCAAAGACATGCGCATTGGGTATCATGATGTCTCCCTTTTTACCTTCTAAAATACCTGCCTTCCCCATGATGGCCGTAGAAATGATATTCAGAGGAATCTTTTGCTGTCCCACTTCATACGGTTTCAGCAATTCGTCGAAACACTCGTAGGCCTGTTCGCCAAAAGCATAATCCATCACCACCAACACAGGCCTTTTCTTCTCAGACTTCTCCAGGCTCAACCCCGGCAACAGGGTGGGCGAGTCCATTTTTCCGGTATCGATGATCTGCACCCCGATGTTCGTGCCAGATGTATCTGCCACCGGTACCAGACCGTGTTTACGGGCATACTCCTGTATTTCCTTCGCCCTATTTCCCTTTGCATTGACGCTGATGTTCATGGCCATGTCTTCGATGGCTTCATAGCTGTCCAGGCCCAGTGCCTGGTGGCCGTACACAGTATTCACTACGCTATGCAGATTGGCACTGATCACGTGTATGGGGCGTTCCAATAAGTTTTCCTCATCCAAAACCGTCTTGATGGCATTGGCCCAGGATTCTCCATAGACGTGATGCCCGACCCGCTCCCTGAGGGTAGCAGAAAAAGAGATCTCTCTGTCGTTGCCTTCCAATGCCTCTTCCATCGACAATCTTCCCATATGGAAAACAATGGAAAACAAGCTATTGCTGTTGTGAGAATTTTCAAATTTCTGTACAGCCGCAATGCATTCCTCAAAAGTCCTCCCGGTAAGGTGCGTCAAATAAGAACAGGCCGCTTCTTTATTATATTCCTCTCCACTATTCTCCTTGTCGACAATTTCCTTCAATTTTTTCCAGTTCAGGTTGATCCGGCCCTTCGGATCGGTGCTGTTCTTGCGAATTTTTTCCGATTCTATAAAAAGGAATGTGAGGTGCGTCAGTATATCGTAAATATCACTTTTTCCCCGGGTCATCTCCACATACATTTGCTCCTCATCGACGCGGTAACAATTCCGCTTTCTCTTCGATGGCACCAATACCTGAAATCCGGAGTCCTCATAGCCCTCCTTGCTGATCAATCGGATATAGCGGCATTCCTCAATTCCCTTGGGCAGCCTTTCCATCACGTAGAGCAAGCCTTCCAACTCCAGCTTTTCCGGATCATTTATCAATCCATAAATTTCTGGATTTAATGTAAGGAGCGCCTGGACCAGCGATTCACCGGAAACGCCGGTAGGTTTATAGTTGCCACGCATAAACAGGTGCCGCATGGTAATGTACAATCGCTCAATCGCTGATCTCGACTCCTGTGCTTTCGTTCGTTTCATGTGTCTATAATTTGCTTTTCAAAGGCCACATGGAATCTTCGCATGTTGAATAATCATGCCTCCGTGGGTCAATTGCGTCATGCTTGATTTCATCGGTTGAATTCAGTAAAAATTTAACAAACCTACAAAATAATATTTTGCAGATCATCCTCTGGTATCAAAAACAAATCACTATTTTAGTTTTTCCGCAAAGTGCTTTTTAAACTTTTCAACTTTGGGACGGATGACCATCTGACAATAGGGCTGGTGGCCGTTCATTTCAAAATAGTTGGTATGGTAATCCTCTGCCGGGTAAAAATTGGCAAACGGCGTGATTTCGGTAACGATGGGCCTATCGAAAGCTTTATCTGCATCTAGTGAGGCTTTCATGTGCTCCGCTGCCTGTTTTTGTTCGGGTGTATGGTAGAATATGGCTGAACGGTACTGCGGCCCCACATCTGCTCCCTGGCGGTTGAGCGTGGTCGGATCGTGGCTGGACCAGAAAACTTCCAGCAATTCAGAAAAGCCAATCACTTTTGGGTCAAATACCAGTTGTACGACTTCTGCATGCCCGGTAGTTCCTGTCACCACCTCTTTGTAGGAGGGATTTTCAAGATGACCTCCGGAAAAACCGGATTGAACCGATTCAACACCATTCAATTTTTGAAAAACTGCTTCGGTGCACCAGAAGCAGCCGGTTCCAAATGTAGCAACGGCTTTATTATCTGGTATGTGTAAAGGGGTTTTAGGTAAATCCTGCATCTGTTTTTGGTTTTATGTTAAGCCTAACAGGACCTTCCGGCAAAAAGTTTTCAGCAATCAAATCGCCTCCCTGGCGGATTTCAAGAAAACCTCTTTTAAAAAGCCACATCATGGCTTCTTTTTCCTCTTCCATAAAATGTCGCCAATCCTGCGGATAAATCCAGCGTACCACTTCCGATGGACAAAAAGAACTTGCCCCTCTTCGCCTGGCCATTTCCATGGTGGCCAAAACCAATATTCCCTGATCTGAAAAATCCATTTTAAAAGAGCTTCAATTGACCGTTTCCTCTGAAAATCTGTTCGTCATAATCGGGCATTTGACCGTTTGGATCGATATACCTATTTACTGCTTTCCTGAAAAGTCCGGCGATGGTCTGAGACAGTGCCCCCTCTCCTTTCATTCTCCTGCCCCATTCGGTATCATTGGCCTTTCCTCCGTGAAGTTGTTCGATCTGGTGCATCACTTTGTCCCTTCTGCCAGGAAAATGTGTCTCCAGCCATTCGGTAAACAACTCCTTTACTTTCCCATTCAATCGTACCACGGTATATCCGGCCTTTTTTGCTCCGGCACTTCCCGCGGCCTGAATAATGGCAACCATATCCTCGCTATTGATTCCTGGTATAATTGGAGCAACCATGATGCCACAGGGTATATTTTCCGCTGAAAATTTGCGGATCAAATCTATTTTCACCTTCGCTGAAGCGGTACGGGGTTCTAAAAGTAGCTTCAATTGTGGATCCAGGTGGTTTATCGAAAAATAAACGTGCACCAGACGGAGCCGGGCAAGCTCCTTGAGGAGATCCATGTCCCTTTCAATTAATCTGTTTTTCGTGATGATACTTACGGGATGACGGTAGCTGAGACACAATTCCAGGATTTGGCGCGTTAGCTTAAATCGTCTTTCTGCCGGTTGGTAGCAATCGGTATTGCCGGAAAGCATAAAGGGATGGGGCCTGTAGCTTTTCTTCTCAAATTCCCTTTTCAATTGTCCGGGAATGTCTTTCTTTACCAGGATTTTACTCTCAAAGCCAAGTCCGGCATCAAAGCCCCAGTACTGATGACTGTTTCTGGCGTAACAATAGATACAACCGTGCTCGCATCCCTGATAGGGGTTTACGCTGGCATTCAGGGCCAGGTCCGGGCTGTCGTTAGTACTTAGCGCTGCCTTGCTGCTTACTGGAATAAATTGCGTAGAAAGCCCTTCTTCGTGTTCCGGAATATCAATTCCTTCCACATGATCAAATACCAGACTGGATCTATGATATTGATTGTCCGGATGGCTAGCGCTACCCCTACCTTTAAAATACGCTTCTTTCATTGAAAGCAATTTAAAAAAATGCAGGGACTTTTACTGTCACGAATTACATATAATAATGAACGCCGGTGGAAAATTTTTCAGGGTAAACGCTGTTTTGATATTGCTGAAATATGAGGCAAACTGAAACCTTAACAAGTAGGAGTAGCAAATCTGAATAAAGAAACCGCTGGGCTTTAGCATCACACTGCTCTTTTCGTAAATGGCAGTCCTCGATTCCTTGGGGATCAAACTGAATGGCAAAGAAGACAAAATCAAGTCGACTTTGTCGCCGTTCAGATGCCTGTCCATATTTTCTGCCGAATCACAGATGATTTTTACATTTTTAGACCCATACTGCCGATCCAGATTCCTACAAAAATGTTCACTTATTTCAAATACAAAGAGCGTCGCATCCCTATCCATACGGTCTATGATCCCCCTGGTGATGCTGCCGTCACCCCCTCCCAATTCAACAATAATCTTTGCACCTTTAAAATCGGCAAAGGACAACATTTTATTTACCAGAGATTTTGAACTAAAGGTTACGGCACCGGTGGTTTTTATATTTACAAACAACTCTTTAAAAAGCGAACTTTTATTCATTGGTTAACTGGATTAAACGATCTTTTGATTCTGAATGCAGAAATGTACAGCCTCCTGCATGTATTATAAATTTCAAAGTTACTAAATTCAAGGTCATAAAATCATTTTTATTCGAAAAAAGGAAGATATGCACAGTCAGGAACCTTCTACAATAAGCTGACCATTCCTGTATTTATTTGTCTTATTTAAAAAATAAATTTATTTTTTCCATTCTTTATCCCTTATTTTGATTTTTAAATGGATATAGAAATTCCAGAAATGAGAGCCAACAACCTACAAATTTTATTTTCCATTCTTTCCTTTTTAATCCCGTTTTTTTTGTTTGGTCAGAGTGACAGGGACGGGAGCCGAAGAGTGACCTCAACCTACTATATTTCGAACACCACCGTGATCCCCTACCCGGGAGAGCTGTTGACCGGACAAAACCTCCTTTTTTCTGATGGTGTAATCAAAGCTCTGGGAAAAAACATTGCCATCCCGGCCGAAGCCCGGGAGATAAAGGGCGATTCCCTTTTTGTGTATGCTGGCTTTATCGACATGGCCAACAAGACCGGCATGGAGGAACCCCCTATCCCTGAAAAACCGGAGGATTTTGATCCCTCTCAGCCCCTACCGGAAATTGCCGGGATCCATCCGCATTTTTCAGCGTTAGACCATTATCAGGAAAACAATCCACACGATAAAGAATGGCGCAAATTGGGCTTCACCATTGCACAGAAGTTGCCTAAGGGCAAAGGTATGCTTCCCGGCAAATCCGCACTTGTGCTTTACGGGCATGAAAGCAGGAACAATACACTCTCGGAAAATCAGTCCCTTTATTTTAAATTCAGCACTGCAGGAGGTGTGTACCCCAACACTGACCTGGGTGTAATGGCCAAATGGAGGGATTTGATGGAAAATTCAAGGTTGTACGACAAGCATGGCGAAATGTATGATGTCCGAAGTAGCCTGAGAAGAAGGGAAAACAATCCGGTGCTGGAGGCGCTTATACCTGTTTTTAAGAAGGAAATGCCCCTGCTGATTGAATCTTCAGACGAGCTGGACATCAGAAGGGCTTTAAAAATGCAGGAAGAAAACAATTTCGATCTTGTCATTACCGGGATCAATGAAGGTGCATCTCTGTTGCCATTATTGAAAGAGAAAAAAGCAGGTGTTGTACTCACCCTACATTTACCAGAAGATAAGTTTTCGGATCCTCCGGAAGGAGACAAAGGCCCTCATTTTAACCATCGGTTAGAACGGGTTAAAACGGCTTATCAGGAGTCTCTGGCATTGGCAGGGGAATTTGAGAAAGCTGCTGTACCGTTTGGCTTTACCAGCAAGCACCTTCCCCGGGCCGACTTTTTTAAGAATATCAGGCTCATGGTGGCCAACGGTCTAACTGAGCAAGGGGCACTTGCCGCATTGACCGTGCACCCGGCGGAGATATTAGGTATATCAGACATAGCCGGTACGATCAGTGAAGGAAAGATGGCCAATCTGGTACTCATGTCGGATACATTATTTTCAGAAAAGGCCAGGGTAATGATGGTTGTCGCCGATGGGTTTGTTTTTGACTTTTCAGAAAAACCGGAAAAAGTCAAAGAAGAAGAGGTCGTATGGGAATACGAAGCCGAAACACAGGGTGGAAAATCGAAAGGAAAATGGACCCTTACCAGGAAGGACAAAAAATGGACCGGTACCGTATCGTATGACGACCCTCAGGGTGAAGGGGTAAAGACTTCTTCCATCGAAAATGCGGTTGTCACCGAAAAATCCCTTGCGTTTTCGTTTACGGTTCAGGTAGGTACGGATAGCCTCCAGGTAAGCGTTTCTGGTGAAGTAACTGGAAAGGAATTCTCGGGAACCATGAAAATCACGGATTACGGCAATTACCCTGTAAGGGCAAAAAAACTGGAAAAACCGGAACAATAATCATGCAAAAAAAGACTTATCTTTCATGTATAGGGATTTTCTGGATCTTGCTTGCAGGCCGGGCGCAGCAACACAGCAGAGCGGATCTCCTCATTAAAAACGCAAAGGTACTGACGATTACCAACGGCCTTCTGGAAAACACCGATGTATTGGTACGGGATGGTATCATCAGGCAAATTGGCTCCGATATCAACGTGCCTGGCCAGGTGCCAACCATTGATGCGTCCGGAAAATACCTGATGCCAGGCATTATCGATGCCCATTCCCACCTGGCTCTTGAAGTAATCAACGAATCCAGCAGTCCCATTACCGCTGAGGTCAGGATGAGAGATGTGGTAGATCCTTTTGATGTGGGCATTTACAGGGCGCTCGCAGGAGGCACCACCGTCTCCCATGCCATGCATGGTTCTGCCAACGCCATCGGGGGACAAAATGTGACCCTCAAGCACCGTTATGGAACCAGAGACCCTGAAAATCTGGTCATGAAAGATGCACCCCGAACGATTAAATTTGCACTGGGAGAGAATCCTACCCGGGTACACGGAAGAGGCAAAAATCTTCAGCCCAGGTCCCGAATGGGCGTAGAAGCCGTAATCAGAAATGGGTTTGAAGAAGCTCTGCAGTACAAAAAAGCCTGGGAGGAATGGCATGAATCCGAAGAAAACAAGGAAAAGCTAATGGTTCCTCCGGTCTACAATTCCAGACTGGAAACATTGGTAGATATTCTGGAAGGAGAAATCATCATTCACTGCCATTCCTACCGGGCAGACGAAATCTACATGCTCATACAGGTTTGCCGGGAATATGGTATAGACAAAATTGTATTTTCCCATGTAAATGAGGGCTTTAAAGTGGCTCCGGAACTGGCGAAATATACAATGGGAGCTTCTGTATTTGCCGATTGGTGGGCGTATAAATTTGAAGTGTATTATTCAACAGCCTATAATGCAGCCATCCTGACCAAAAATGGCGTGATTACCTCTATCAACTCAGACTCGGCTGAGCTTATCCGACACCTGTACCATGAGGCTGCAAAAACCCAGCGGTATGGGGAGCTGACGGATGAGGAGGCACTGGCCTTGATCACCATCAATCCTGCCAGGCAGTTGGGTATTGATCATCTCGTAGGATCCATCGAAGTGGGCAAGCAGGCAGATCTGGTGTTGTTTGACGGGCATCCACTCTCTATCTACGCCGTCCCACAGATGACCTGGATAGATGGCGTCAAATACTTTGACAGGGAAAATGATGCGGCAGACCAGCGCCTGAAAGTAAACGCCGAGGAGTCACTGGAACCCATCTACCTGCATACCGAACACCACAATTGCATGCGTGATGTGGATTTTTACTTCACCGGATTTGGGCGAAACCTGTTTCAGCACAGCCATTAAGCATACACTCGATTGTCAGATAATGAAAAAATACCTAGTCACCACAGCGATCTATAGTTTACTACTAAAATCTGCCCTGATGGCACAAATCGATGGGAACGTAGTCAAACCCTACAAGGCAGATCTTCTTTTACAAAACGCCGATTTATATACCATTACCCAGGGCGTCCTTGAAGATACGGACTTGCTGATCAAAGAGGGAAAAATAGCAGCCATAGGCAAAGACCTCTCCCCTCAAAATTACCAGGTGTTGGATTGCAGCGGAAAATTGATTTATCCGGGTTTTATTGACGGCGGTACAAGTCTTGGATTGGTCGAGGTAAACTCTTTGCCAGAAACACAGGACTATATGGAATTGGGTAAACTGACCCCTCAGATGCAGGCCCTCACAGCGGTGAATCCCAATGCAGTGGCCATACCTGTTACCCGGGTAAGTGGCGTTACCACGGTCTTTACCCAGCCCCGGGGAGGTTACTTTCCTGGTACTGCGGCATTGATCCAACTGAACGGATATACTCCCGACCAAATGGATGCCGGCTTTCGGGCGGTAATCATGAATTTCCCCTCAGCAGCAAAATCCGGCAGCTATGACAGCCGGACGGAAGAAACCATCCAAAAAGAAGCCGAGAAAAAGCGGGACGAAATCAACGATATGTTGGATAAAGCAGCAAATTACCTGGCCATCAAAGAAAAAGGTGGTGAATTGCAATATTATCCGGAAATGGATCAACTCTCCAGGGTACTTTCCGGAAATGTACCGCTGTTCATTGAAGTAAATGCTGCCGGAGACATCCTTGATGCGATCGAATGGGTGAAAGAGCGGGAACTGGACGTGGTATTCACCGGTGTAGCTGAGGGATGGAAGGTAGCCGATAAGCTCGCGGAATCGGAAATACCGGTAATTACGGGTCCGGTACTGAGCTTGCCAGCAAGGCAATCTGACCGGTATGATGTCTCCTACACCAACCCGGGGATGCTCCACAAGGCCGGTGTCAGGCTTGCCCTGCGCACACAGGATGCGGAAAATGTACGTAACCTACCATTTCATGCCGGCTTTGCCGCAGCATATGGTTTGGGGGTGGAGGAAGCCCTCAAAGCAATCACCATTCACGCGGCAGAAATATTTAGGGTCGATGACAAGCTAGGGTCTCTTGAAGTGGGGAAAAGTGCAACCCTGTTTATAGCAGACGGTGATCCCTTCGAACCCAAAACCCAGGTAAGCCAGGTTTTCATTGATGGATACCGCATCCCGATGACCAATAGACATATCCGGCTCTATCAGGAATTTCTCGATAGGGAAATGAAACCGTCAGAATAAAGCAATTTCTTCCAACCACAGTGCTTTTTTCATACATTTGGTTTAAAATTCAATCCATATCCATGAAACAATATCTCTATTGTAGCATATTACTTTTATTTTTAGCCTGTAACGGTATTCGAAAGGAAGATCAGGCAGTGCAGATACTGAACACTGTACAATCTACCTATGCGCCGGACAAAAGAGTTGCACTCTTTGATGTAAGCTGGAACTCCGGCGTATTGACCGGCGAAACAAATTTAAAAGACGCACATCGGGAGCTTCTGGATAAACTGCAAGCAAATAATATTTCTTTTACAGATAGTATACAAATTCTGCCCCACTCCGAATTGGGAGATTTGAACCTGGCGCTGGTGACCAATTCAGTAGCCAATATCCGAAGAGAGCCGCGGCATTCCGCCGAGTTGGCCACCCAGGCACTCATGGGCACGCCACTAAAAGTACTAAAAGCCGAAGGCAGTTGGTATATGGTCCAGACCCCTGATGGGTATCTTTCCTGGGTGGATGCAGCGGGCATCGTGCGGTTAAGTCGCAAAGAGATGGACCAGTGGCTGGAAAAAGAAAAGGTGGTTGTAACCAAAATGATTGCCAGCATTTATGCGGATGAGTCTTTAAGCGAAATCGTCAGTGATATTACTGCTGGTAATGTACTGGAATTGACTGCCACTGTCCCGTCCGGTTATCAGGTAACCTTGCCGGATACCCGCAGCGGGTTTATTGCTTTGGAAGACGCCGTTCCCTACGAGGAATGGAAAAATTCCCGCAACACAAATGATGCCTCGCTTATACAGACGGCAAAACTGATGATGGGCTCTCCTTATTTGTGGGGCGGTACCTCACCCAAGGGGATGGATTGCAGTGGTTTCACTAAAACCATTTATTTCCTGAATGGCATGGTCATTCCCCGAGATGCTTCCCAGCAGATAAAGGAAGGTGAACTGGTGGACTCGGAAAAAAACTGGGAAAATCTAGAAGTGGGAGACTTGTTGTTTTTTGGCGTTCCCGAAAGTGCTGAAAACAGTGAGCGGGTGGTACATGTAGGCATGTGGATCGGTGACAATAAATTCATTCATTCCAGGGGCAGAGTGAGGATCAGTAGTTTTGATCCTGAAGATGAGCATTATGACGCATACGAATTGAACCGCTATCTCAGAACCAAGAGAATTCGTCACCATCCCTCTGAAAACGTCCTTACCGTAGATCAGGTCCTGCAATAAACCAGTAATTTCATGAAGATATTTTTCCTTATTTCTGCATTTGCTCTACTCAGCAGTGTCGGTATTTGTCAACAGGTCCTGGACGGATTTTCTGCAACAGATGCAGAAAAACAGGATGAACTGGAGCAGTTATTCCTGGAATCCGTCAATTTTTCAAGCTTCAGGCATCACCTTCAAACCATCACCGAGCATCCGCACATCGCCGGAACTCCGGCAAATGATGCCGTCGGGGAATACCTGCTGGAGGTAATGAAGAATGCAGGTTGGGACACCCGGCGCTATCCATTTGATGTGTATCTCCCAAACGATCCTGGGACTTCCCTGGTAGAGATTGTTACACCCAAAAGAATGCCGTTAAACCAAATGGAATACATACTGGAGGCAGACCGGTTTAGCCGTCATCCGGATCTCCATAAAGGGTGGAACGCCTTCTCAGGATCGGGAGATGTGAGCGGAGAAGTGGTTTACGCCAACTATGGAACCAAAGAAGATTTTGAAAAATTAGCAGAACTGGGCATAGACCTTTCGGGAAAAATTGTCATCGCCAGGTATGGAGGTAACTTCCGGGGCTATAAGGCAAAATTTGCCGAAGCATCGGGAGCTGCAGGTTTATTGATATATACAGACCCCGCAAATAGCGGGTACACCAAAGGCCTGGTATTTCCGCAGGGACCCTATTACAATGAAAGTGCCATACAGCGCGGCTCGCTGCTGACGGAAAATTTTACCGGGGACCCGTTGACTCCATTTGAGCCGGCGCTTCCGCTGGATGGTAAGGTCATGGTAGACCGCCTCGACCCCGAAGAAACGCAATTGCATAAAATTCCGGTAACGCCCATTCCCTATGCTTCTGCAGCGGAAATCCTGGGGCAGATGCAGGGAATGCCCGTGCCGGCGGCCTGGCAGGGTGGATTGCCTTTTACCTATCGTCTGGAAGGCGGAGCAAAGCTCAGGGTACGTGTACGGGTAGAACAGCCAATAGATTTTGCAAGAATCAACAATATTGTAGGTAAATTAGAAGGAAGCACCTATCCCGATGAGTGGATCATCCTGGGCTGCCATTACGATGCCTGGGCCTTTGGCGCTACAGATCCCAATAGCGGCACTGCTATGTTGCTTACCCTCAGTCAGGCATTGGGAAAACTTGCCCGGGAAGGAAAGCGTCCTGAACGCTCTATCCTAATAGCCCACTGGGATGGGGAAGAACACGGTGTCATCGGGTCTACAGAATGGGTGGAACAAATGAAGCATGAATTGGGAGCAAAAGCTGTGGCTTACCTGAATTTTGATGCTGGAGTATCCGGAAAAAATATTGGTGGGGCAGCAGCGCCAAGTCTGAAAAAGACCATGATGGAAGCCGCTAAAAAAGTAGATTATCCCTATGCTGACAAATCCATTTATGACCATTGGGCAGGAGATAAACCGTCTCCTTCCATAGGCAATCTGGGCGGTGGATCAGATCATATTGCCTTTTACATGCATGTGGGCGTACCCTCGCTAAGTGGCGGGGCAGGTGGTCCTACTCTGTACCATACCAATTACGATGACTTTTATTTTTACGAAAATTTCGTTGATCCTGAATTTCAGATGGGAGGGGCCGTTGCGCAGTGGGCCGGGATCATGGCGCTGCGGCTTGCCAATGCAACCCTTATCCCTTATCAAATACCCCGCTATGCAGAAGACCTGGAGTCGCACCTCTCCAACGCTACCAGCCAGATTCGACAATACGATGCAGGATTTGATGGATTTACCGCAACCGCCAACGCAATAGCGGATCTGAAGGAAGTAAGCCTGCATACCGAAAAACGAATGGTAAATGCGTTGGAAAAAAAGTCCCTGGGGCCAAAGCAGGTATCAAGGATCAATAAGGAGCTACTTGGCCTGGAGAAAAGTTTTCTGCTGGAGGAAGGTATGCCTTTTGGCAGTTGGTACAGGTCACTATATGCTTCGAATGACCCCAATAGTGGCTATGCTTCCTGGATATTGCCGGGAATCCAGTATGAAATAGCCAATCAATCTGCAGACGGTCTGGAGCAATGGGATCAACGATATGAAACAGCTATCCGAGATCTTATTGATGCGATTAATGAAATTGCCGGATCCTTGCCACCGATATAAGAAAAGAAAGTAAAACAATAGCTGCCAAATGGATCTCAAAAATAAACTCCGATCGCAGGCAACTATCCCGGCATCGCTTTTCCCTGCTGCCGGCTTCCTTTGTACAGCTCAAACAACAATAATCTGCAGTCTATGGTACCATTGTAAAAAGGAATTCTTCGCTTAGGCTTCAGGCCTATCTTTTTCCCCAAATCGAGGTTGCCCGTAAAAACAAGTCCCGTGTAGCCGGAACATCGCTTTTTCATAAAATCACCAATTTCCCGGTAAGTCACTTCAAGGCTTTCCTTCTCTCCCAACCTTTCCCCATATTCCGGATTAAAAAATACAAACCCACTATCAGTTTCCGGAATGGTGGCTTCCCGGAAATCACAGGTTTCGAATTGAATTAATCCTTTTACTCCCGCAGCTTTGGCATTGGACATGCTGGCTTTGACTGCCCGTTCACTAATATCAGACGCAATAAACGTCAAGCCAGGCTTGTCTTTTACTTTCTCCTCTAATTTTCGTTTCATATCATAGTATACCCCGGCATCATATCCCTTGATGTACATCATCGCATAATCGTCGCGGTACAAACCCGGAAACCTGTCGGTAGCCATCAACACGGCCTCGATAATCACAGTCCCGGCACCACACATGGGATTGATAAAGGGACTTTTCCTATCCCATCCGGATGCAATCAACGCAGCTGCAGCCAGCGATTCCATCATGGGAGCAGATCCCGGGATTTTCCGGTATCCGTGTTTGATCAGGGTTTCGCCACTTGTGTTGATGTAAAGACTGGCTTCCTCTCCCTTCCAGAAGAATTGAAATACGGCCTCGTTTAAAACCGAGCCCGAATCAGGCCGTTCACCAAACTTTTCCCTGAAGCGGTCCGCAATGGCATCTTTGATCTTGACATTGACAAAAAGTGGATTATCAACCGTTTCGTGCCGCACATTGCTAATTACAGAAAAATACCCATCTGGTTCTATATAATCTTCCCAGGGAAGGTCCTTTACCTGGGCATAAAGATTGGAAATGTGATTGAGGGAAAAGCTTTTGATTTCGTATAGTACGTGACTGGCTGTGCGCAGGTGCATGTTTAAAAGGAGACAATCATAGAGACTGCCTTTCAGCTCCACGTGGGTTCTGTAAACCCCATTTGGCTGAAAGCCCAATTCCCGCAATTCTTCCTCCAAAAAAGGCGCATTCCGATCGTAGCAGGTGATCACCAATCTACCTGGCCTGGTAAAATCTATCATGAAGCAAATATACCTCAAATTTTTGGTTTCGCCTCAGGACATGATTGTCAGGAGCCCTGGCCCTTCAGCGCGGCAAGTGCCGCCTGATGCTCCTCTGGGTAATTGACGTTTCGAAACTCGGAAGGATCGGGAGCCTGCAATAACTCAATATCCGAATTGATCAGTACTTTTCTGGGGCAACTGTATCCCTGGCTGAGAAACCGAAACAAAACCGGATAAGCCCTGGGCTCCCAGATCGTTATCAATGGCTCGGGAAACTCTCCGTTCGGATCTAAAAAAGCCGTGGCAAGCTTCGAAGGGTTTCTGTTTTCAAGCAGGTGTTGAACGGTTTTCCCGGTCAAAAAAGGCAGGTCACAGGCTACGCTCAACCAGGCTTTATCGGGTTTATTTCTAAAGGCTGAAAGCAAGCCCCCGAATGGCCCCAAATCCAAAACACTGTCCACTACCAGCGGATAGGCCTGTTCCAGTTCAGCCGCCTGGTCCGGATTACAGGACAAAAATACCTCCTCACAATAGGGGCCCAACAAGTCCATCATATAATCTTTCTGACTCTTTCCATGATAGGAAAGATCGTATTTGTCCCGGCCCATTCTACTGCTCTTACCTCCTATCAGTACCAGACCGATCACATCCGTTCGGCTGTCTGCCACAAATTTTCTGACGAAATCAACTAATTTCCTTGTTTCCTCCATGGCAAATACGGGAATTTCCTTCCAATAGGGCAAATGGTTCCGGATTTCGACCGGGATTTCAGTGGCTCCATCCTTCATCAGGATAAGACAGACGTTGGTCAGCCTGGACAATTTTTTATCCATAGATTTCTTTGGGTCGATCACCAAAACCTGGTGCATGGCCCTGAAGTGATTGGCATTGACCAGGACCAGATCTTGTCGGTTGAGCCACTCTCTTTGCTCAAAGACCGAGACCTCTTCCAGCCTCATGTCTAGCCGCCGGAAAACAATTTTGTTCCGAAGTTCCATCAGCCCCGGGTACTGCATCAGACTTTCCGGGTCGCCGCCTCCGGCCTTTAGCTGGTCACCCTCCTGATGATCCGCATCCACATAGGCCAGGCCATAGCTTTGGGAAAGCTGACCGATAATGGTCTTTGCCAGTTGCTGTATCTGCCTGCAGGAGGTTCCCAAAAAACCCAATTCCAACCTTCCGAAATCGCCAAACTGCGGTTTGTTCAGTTTGACATGCTTCTGGTGTTTATCTTTTGAAATCACGCTTTCCTCCTTTTTTTTCTTCCAATTTGATCGCTTCTATGGTAATGTCATGTGAAAAGCCCTTACACATATCATAAATGGTGAGTGCCGCTACAGACACTCCTGTCATGGCTTCCATCTCCACACCGGTTTTCCCAAACACCTTTACGGCGCATTGTACCAATACTGTGGTGTCATCCAACAGATCTATGCTGACTTTACAGTCATCAAGACCGAGCGGATGACAAAGGGGGATCAGGTTGGCAGTTTGTTTTGCACCCATGGTGCCTGCAATAATAGCAGTCTGAAAAACTGGTCCCTTTTTGGTGATCAGCTCATTCGATGAGCCCAGCTCCCGGACAATCTCCTTACCCAGTATCACCCGGCAGGATGCCCTTGCCGACCTATGGCTGGCCTGCTTCTCCCCCACGTCTACCATATTGGGATTTCCGGTTTTTTTATCCAGATGGGAAAAGTCTCTTGCTGACATTGCTATTGAATTTATAATAAGATCATCAGGCATGCACCAGGCTCTGGTGTACTTCACGTACACAGGCGATTGCCTGTTCGATTTCTTTTTTCGTAGTGGATTTACCCAGCGAAAAGCGCAATGTAGCCATTGCGGTATCGGCATCCAAACCCATTGCGGTGAGCACATGAGAAGGTTTATCTGTGACACTGCTACAGGCAGCCCCCGAACTTACCGCCAGGCTTTTGTTTACACGAAGCAAGAATTCCCTGCCAGGGAGCCCCCCAAATGATATATTGCTCACGTGCGGCAACCGGTATGCTTTGGAGCCATTCATGCGGGCACCAGGTATAGACAACAAACCCTCCTCCAACTGATCCCTTAGCTCCGAAAGTCGGGCAGCATCCTGCTGCATTTCCTGGTGTGCAATTTCGGCAGCTTTACCCAGACCGACGATTCCGGGCACGTTAAGTGTACCACTTCTCCTTCCGGTTTCCTGGCCTCCACCGGTGATTTGCGGTTCCAGAGCAATATAGGGAGCTGACTTCCTCAGAAAAAGGGCTCCCACACCTTTTGGACCATACATTTTATGTGCAGAAAGGGACATCAGGTCTACCCCGGACTCCCGCACATCTACCGGAATTTTCCCCACGGCCTGCACCCCATCGGTAAAAAACAAGGCTCCTTTTTCCTCTGCGATCTCGGCCATTTCGCGGAGCGGCAGTAATAGCCCCGTTTCATTATTGGCATGCATGGCAGCAAACAATATGGTCGTTTTCCGGAAGGATCTTTCCAGGATTCCCCTGGATACCGAGCCATCAGAATTTACCGGCAAATAACTGACCTCAAAGCCTTGTCGGGAAAGTGCTTTCATGGTGTCCAGCACTGCACTGTGCTCGGTTTCCAGCGTAATCAGGTGATTTCCTTTCTCCTGTAACGATAAAGCCGCACCTCTGATGGCCAGGTTATTGGCTTCTGTAGCTCCGCTGGTAAATATGATTTCTTTGGCTTCTGCCCCTATCAACTCAGCCACCTTTTCTCTCGCCATTTCCACCGCCTCTTCGGCAATCCACCCATAGGGGTGGTTGCTGCTCGATGCATTTCCAAAATGCTGCGCGAAATACGGCATCATTTCTTCCAGCACTGCCGGATGGCAGGGTGTGGTCGCATTGTGATCCAGGTATATGGGATAAGGTATCATCGATGCACCCCGTATTTACTACTGCTGCATGGTCTCGGCCATTTGCACGGCCTGAAAGGCATTGACCAGGCCTCCGGTACCGCTAAGCGCGTCAAAACGAGTGGTCTTGTCGCCTCCGGGTAGGTTCACAGTTTCGATTGCCGGAACGTACACAGAATGCTTCAGAATTGACCGGACTTCTTTCGCTTTCAGATCAGGATAGTAGGCCATCAAAAGAGCAGCAACTCCTGAAACAGCGGGAGCTGCCATGCTTGTACCACTATTCGTCTTGTATTCAGATCCGGGTACGGTGGAATAAATGTCCACACCAGGAGCAAACAGATCAACCCTTTCCTTACTGAAATTCGAAAAATCTGCAGGCAGGTTTTCTCCCTCTACCGCCGAGGAAGCACCAACTTCCAGCCAGGATTCGGATTCGCCTCGTTTTGCATACCAGCGGTTCGGGAAATTATTGTCCGGGTTAATTTCCTTACCGCTATTGCCGGCAGCATGGATCAAAAGTACACCTTTTCTCTCCGCATATTTAACAGCCTTGTCAACCTGTCTCTTACCCGGGGAGTAGGATTTTCCGAAACTCATATTGATGATATGTGCACCGTTGTCCACCGCATACCGGATGGCATTGGCGATGTCTTTATCTCTTTCGTCTCCATTGGGGACTGCCCGGATAGGCATGATCGCAACATGTTCGGCGATGCCATCTACTCCCAGGTCATTCCCCCTGTTTGCGGCAATGATGCCAGCTACATGCGTTCCGTGGGCGGGATCCGGACCCGTGGGATCATTATTGCCATAATATTTTTCCTTGTAATCGTCGGGATCATCGCCGACAATATGCCTGGGATCAAATTCGGTATTGTAGGCATACTTTGCCTGTACCTCAAAGTGCTCCACGGCGTCATCCAACATATCCAGCACTTCGTTGATACTCGGATCCTGCATGTTTACCATGGAAAACAACTGAGACATCATGTCTACCGCACTCCCTACTTTCTCATTGGTAGATTCAAAATTTCCCAGATCGTCTTTTTTGAAATTTTTCACTTCAAATTCCTCTTTGAGAAGATCAGCCATTCCAGAAAATCCTTCCCTCATGTTTGAATACATGTTGTAATTCATTTCCGCTTCCTTCTTGCTTTCCTCAAAATTCGCTTTGATCCGCTGCCAGTAGGCATATTCCTCCCGGTTTCTTCTTTTCACATCCTCCTTTACTGTCTCCCCGTATTTGGCTTTAAGTCTGATGTATTCCCGGGTGAGTTCGTGGGAATCTGCCTCTACATGACTACCATCAGGCCCACCAATAAAATTCCATCCGTTTACATCGTCTACATATCCGTTGTCATCATCATCGATGCCATTCCCGGGAATTTCACCTTCATTTACCCATATTTTGCCCTGCAGATCTTCATGGTCCAGGTCAATCCCGGAATCAATCACAGCAACGATAACGGTTTGTTTCGGTGTTTTGTTTTTCAAAATTTGCTCGTAGGCTTTTTCTGCACCTGTACCCATAAATCCATCTTCCAGTGGGTCCAGCAAAAACCAGTTATCAGGCGTCTTGATACTATCCCTTTCGATGATAAAACCATAGGACGGGCCGCCGATAATGAGCGATAAGCTCAAAAGAAATGCCCAAAAGTAAAATTTAAACTGAATTCTCATAATAGAATAACAACAATAGTTAAATGATAAATGGTATAGCTACCCAGTATAACGCAGGAAAGGTATTAAAGATCCGAATCGGATCAAATAGGAAAAAATTTTTTGGTTGTATTTTACTCTGTGTGGTAAACTTTTTGGCGGATATTCGTCTTCTGATATTTTAAAATCTCCAGCCCGTCCTCAGCCCTATATTTTCTGCTACATGGCCATGAACTTTCAGATCTGCCCCCAACCTGAATCCATTCTCGAACTGGTAGGATAGAGAATAACGCTGGTAGAAGCGTCTCCCGTCCTGATAGCCTTCCGGCTTGCTCAGGTAAACTGCCATACGCTGGCTAAAGTCAATTTTTCCAAATGTCAGGTGATGGGAAACAGATGGGGCAGGAATCCAATAAGTCCGTTCACCGTCCGCCCGTATGGAAAAGTCCCAGGTAGATTCTATTCCAATTCCCAGGTGATTGATCCTGGAAACAGACCGTGTCAGATCAGCTGAGATCCCAAAAGCCGGAAGCCTGCCGGCACCGACGGGATCGTCTTTATAGGTAGCGTAGCCTTCAAGGATCAGGGAGAAGCTCGATATGAAGGCAGGCTTTTCGAAAACAGGAAATTGAATATCCATAAGCCAGTGACTCAACCCGACACCTATACCTGGAAAGTTCATCCCCCGGTTGGGTTGCCTTTGCCCTCCATTGGAGATATGGTTGTAATGGATACCTGCATGTATAGACCAATCACTACCCATTTGGTAATTGAGCCTTGGATTAACCGATAGTAAAAAACTTAGAGGACTGCTAAAAAAGGTATTTTGTGGATTGGTATCGCTGTCAAATACACGTGTCAGATGGGTGATACCCATGGCGCCCCGCAGGCTGAGTTGCCAGTCAGCATTTCTCCAAATAATCGGCTCAAAAAATCCGGACAGGTAATACGCTTTTCCCAGAACCTCGGGGTTATTAAAATCTGTAATGCCCATATTGCCTCCCCAGTAATAAAAGCAATTGCAATTTTCCCAGGCAGCTTTTTCGAAGGGAAGGTATTCCCAACTGAGCTGCACCCCATGGGGTCGACTTAGAGAAATCGGAACAAGTTCTGCAGAATGGGGGATGATCCAACTACGCTGTCCTTCGATACCAATACGGGCAGGTTCCTGTGGAAAGGCAGTCATGCTACAAAGAAGCCAAACAGGCAAAATCAGGATAAGGGCAGGGAAGTTTTTCATCAATTTATCTCACTGAATTCCTGTATTTTTGTTTCAAAAAAAGAAAAAATCCTCCCAATCTATTGGAAAATATCGCAAACTCAACTTATTTTGCCTTATCCTTTTACTTTTTATGGTACGAAGGATTTATATAGAAGAGGTAAGAGACAGGCTCGCAGACCCTCTGGCAACCTGGAAAATCCAAGGTGCCAATTCCTGCCAGGTGAAAACAGTTTCATTTGGAAATATAAATTCAAAAAAATGGTTAAAATTTTCTACCTACAATATAAGGATCAGCTCACCAAAATTTTCCAACAACGATATTACTTCTGTTTGATACGTCACTTCTATCGCTGTACACCGGGTTTTTAGCCGGGATCGGATGGATTAATCAGCATACATTAACCATATCAATTTGTCGAAAAAATAAACCTAAAACACAACAAACATGGCTAAAAATTATCATTTTGAGACACTACAGGTTCATGCCGGCCAGGAGGCAGACCCTACCACCAACTCCAGGGCAGTACCCATTTACCAGACTACATCCTATGTTTTTAATTCTGCCGAGCATGGTGCCAATCTTTTCGCCTTAAAGGAGTTTGGTAATATTTACACCAGGATCATGAATCCTACCACCGATGTATTCGAGCAGCGGGTAGCAGCCCTGGAAGGGGGTGTTGCAGCTGTAGCGACAGCTTCGGGACAGGCAGCACAGTTTCTGGCATTGAATAATTTCCTCACTGTTGGAGATAATTTTGTTACCTCTCCATTCCTTTATGGCGGTACCTACAATCAATTTAAAGTTTCCTTCAAAAGGATCGGCATTGACGCCCGATTTGCCAAATCGGATAAAGCCGAAGACCTGGAAGCGAAAATTGACGACAAGACTAAAGCCATCTATGTAGAAACCATAGGTAATCCAGAGTTTAATGTACCGGATTTCGAAGCTGTGGCTACTTTGGCGAAGAAGTATGACATTCCCCTGGTAGTGGACAATACCTTTGGCGCAGGCGGGTATCTTTGCCAGCCTATCAGGCATGGCGCCAATATTGTCACCTCTTCGGCGACCAAGTGGATCGGAGGGCATGGTACATCTATAGGCGGTATCATTGTAGATGGTGGCAATTACAACTGGGGTAACGGAAAATTCCCGCAGTTTTCGGAGCCATCTGAAGGATATCATGGCCTTAATTTCTGGGACACATTCGGCTATGACAATCCCCTGGGCATGCCAAACGTGGCCTTCGCTATACGGGCCAGAGTAGAAGGCTTGCGGGATTTTGGCCCTGCGCTAAGTCCATTCAATTCATTCCTGCTGATACAGGGCCTTGAAACACTTTCGCTAAGGGTACAGCGGACTGTGGACAATGCCCTGGCTCTGGCACAGTGGCTGGAGAAGCATCCCAAGGTCCAGAAAGTGAACTATCCCGGTTTGCCGTCCAGTGCCTACCACAAAGAAGCCAGAAAATACCTTCCAAATGGATATGGTGGGGTCTTGAGCTTTGAACTGAAAGGGGAGAAAGAAACGGCTTCGGCTTTCATCAACAACCTGGAGCTGATCTCTCATTTGGCCAATGTAGGGGACGCCAAAACCCTGATCATTCAACCTGCGGCTACCACTCACCAGCAGCTCTCTGAGGAGGCCCAACTGGCAGCGGGAGTTACCCCTACCATGCTGAGGATCTCCTGCGGCATAGAGCATCTGGAAGATCTGAAAGCAGATCTGAGTGCTTCTTTTGAAAAAATATAATTGTAAAAATGAACCTCCAATCGCCGCATTTAACCATTGAAATGACCCAAGAGATTTTCTACTGCAAGGAAGCCCTTCATTTGGAATCTGGAGAAATCTTGCCGGAATACAAGCTGAGCTTTACCACCCAGGGACAATTGAATGAGAAAAAAGACAATGTAGTCTGGGTCTTGCATGCGCTTACAGGGGATGCCAACCCCCAGGAATGGTGGGCTGGATTGGTTGGGGAGGACAAATTCTATGACCCTTCCCGACATTTCATCGTCTGTGCAAATTTCCTCGGATCCTGTTACGGCTCGACACAACCACTCAGTAAAAATCCTTCAACCGGCCAGCCCTATTACTACGATTTTCCGAACATCACGACAAGGGATATCGCAGCATCGCTGGACAAATTGAGGCTTCACCTGGGATTGGATAAGATTGATGCGTTGATTGGAGGTTCTTTAGGCGGTCAGGTGGCATTGGAATGGGCCTATACATTAAAAGAGCGGTTAAATAAAGCCATCATCATCGCCTCCAATGCCAAGGCTTCTCCCTGGATCATCGGCTTCAATGAAACCCAAAGAATGGCCATTGAAGCCGATCAATCCTGGGGTAGCCGTTCGCCGGAAGCAGGAAAAAAAGGCCTGGAAGCAGCCAGGGCGATTGGCATGCTCAGCTACCGTCACCCACAGACATTTCAGCAACACCAAAGCGAAACAGAGGAAAAAACAGATAATTTTAAGATTAGCAGTTACCTTAGGTACCAGGGTATGAAGCTTGCCAACAGGTTCAATGCCCTTTCTTACTGGACCCTGTCAAAAGCTATGGATAGCCATGACCTTGGCAGGGGCAGAGGAGGCACTGCGGCGGCCCTTGCTAAAATTCATTGCAGTGTGCTGGCCATTGGGGTTGACACTGATCTGTTGTTTACCTGCATCGAATCTCGCTTTATCAGCCTGCATACGGCAAGAGGCACCTACCGGGAAATCAGCTCGCTCTACGGACATGACGCCTTTTTGATCGAGTACGAGCAGCTCCAGTACATTCTGCAATCATTTTATCTGGAAGACAACCGATCCGTCAGGACCTGATGCGCATGATTCCCTACACCGGTATCAAAGAAAATTGCCTGTATATTGATGACCTGGACCAGGCAGTGGAATTTTACCAGGGAGTGCTTGAAATGCCCGTTATTTCCAAATCAGATGGCAGGCACGTTTTTTTTCGCTGCGGATCAAGTGTATTGCTGTGTTTTCTGCCGGAGATAACCCGCCAGGAAACCACGCTTCCTCCACATTTTGCCTATGGAAAGCAACACCTGGCATTTGAAGTAATGGCTGAAGACTACAATGACACGGTGAGCAGGCTTGAGCAAAAAGGCGTTCCCATCACTCATGTACAAGACTGGGGCAATGGGCATAACAGCATTTATTTTGAAGACCCCTTTGGCCATGTACTCGAAATCGTACCTAAAGGAATCTGGGAATAAAACCGCAAAAAAGCTTTCTATCTGTGATGCCAGGCTGCAGCAAAACCTCCCCCCAACAGAAGACTAAAGCTGCAAAGAGGGGGAAAAACAAAGCCGGTAACAGAAAGGATAAAATGATCGGATAAACAGCAGAATTTATTGTGAATAGCGGTGGATGTGTTGCAGTTTTTGTTTTTCTTTTCGAATATTGCAGGCAAACAATCATCAGACCTGAAATGATCCTGAAGACCCTAATCACCTTATGCTGTTTATCCATTGGAACAATGTATACCCATGCCCAAAATATGGAATTTTTAACAAATAAGGTGATCGCTCACAGGGGTGCCTGGAAAGCCGCTCCACACCCTCAAAATTCGCTGGCTTCGCTGCAGGAGGCCATAGATCTCGGATGCGAAGGGTCAGAATTTGACGTATGGATGACAGCAGACGGCATTTTAGTAGCGAACCATGACGCTGATCATAAAGGGATGCTGATAGAAGAAACGAGCTATGCAGAATTGCTGGAGGCGCCCCTTTCCAATGGCGAAAAAATCCCAACCATTGAGGCCTATCTCCGGCACGGCATGACTCAACACCAGACCCGTCTCATTTTTGAAATCAAACCTTCCGGGATATCTAAGGACAGGGGTAGGGAAATCGCCGAAAAATCGGTCAAGTTGGTTAAAGAACTGGGGGCCGAACGCTGGGTAGACTATATCACTTTCGATTATGATATTGGATTAAAAGTGCTGGAGATCGATCCCCAAGCCAATGTAGCCTACCTGAGCGGTGATAAGTCTCCTGCAGAGTTGAAGGAAGATGGATTTTTTGGTTTTGACTATAACATCAATAAACTCAAAGAAAAACCTGAGTGGATCAGTGAAGCACAATCCCTGGGGCTTACCATCAATTCCTGGACGGTAAACAAAGAAGAGGACATGCGCTGGCTTTTGGATCAGGATGTGGACTTCATTACAACCGATGAACCGGAAAAACTTTTCGAACTGATGCGAAACATGAAGTAGGCAGCCATACGGCTTGCACACGACAATGTGTGGGTAGTGACAGGAACAAAAACACTGCAAAACAGCCGTAGTACAGAATTAATGGTCAGGGTTGGAACCTGGTAACGATCAGCGGACCACTGTCCTTGGGATAGCGGCAGGCAGGCGGCTCAGCATTTCGTTGTTGAGCAACTGAGTGACATTGGTAAAACTGGAAACATTGATCACACTATTGTTTTGCCTTCCGATAAGGACTACTTCATCACCTACCTCCACCTCTGGGATATGGGTAATGTCCACCATAAATAAATTCATGTTGATCAAGCCTACGATCGGTGCTTTCTTACCCTTGATCAATACCTGTCCGCGATTAGACAATGCACGGGGATAGCCGTTGGAATACCCAAGGGGTAACACAGCAACTGTCATGGCATGGGTGGCCTGAAAAGCAGTACCGTAGCCAATAAACTCGCCCTGGTCTACCTTCCTGATATCCATTACATCAGTTTTCCAGGTAAAAATACGCTTCAGGGAGGTATCCGATTTTTTGTTGGTTTCATGCAGATGGGCAAAATATACATCCGGACTCGGCCAGAATCCATATTGGGCAACGCCGATACGCACCATGTCATACACGGTATCCTTCATGGCAAGTGCAGCTGCCGAACAAGCAATATGCCGCAACTCAGGAAATATGTTTTTTTCTTTGCAGATTTTAAGGGCTGCTTTGTACCGCTTGTGCTGCATATCGATCTTGAACTGATTAGATAAGCTTTCTGCTCCCCCGAAGTGCGTACAAAGCCCTTCGAAATACACCCATTCTGAATTTTTCTTCAGAAAGGCCAGGGCTTTGGGAAACTCCTGCGCGTGCATGCCGGTCCTGTTGGCCCCCGTCTCGATCTCAATGTGTACCCGGGCAGGCTTGCCCACCTTCCTGGCTGCTTCAAGTGCCACCGGCAGTCTGTCATAGTTATAGACGAAAAAACCAATGTCATTCTCTATTGCCCAGGGAATATCTTCCTGATAAATTATACCCATGATCACCACATGGCTGTCCTTCCTGCGTACTTTCAACACCTGTTCCGCTTCAAAGGAAGATGCCACGCAAAAATGATTGATGCCACATTTCTCTGCCATGGGAACAAATGTCTCTATCCCATGCCCATAGGCATTGGCTTTAACAACAGAAGAGAGGATAGGCTTTTCACCTATCTTCTTTCTGATAAAATTGATATTACTTTTATAGGCAGACTGCTTTAATTCTATTCTTGATGAGTGTTTTACCATTTTCTTTTGGTTTCTAACCAGGTGTATGATTTTCCCCAACTCTCCTTCGCCAACCGGGTAACTTTTTCAACTTCCCTTGCCGGGACATTGTTCATCATGCCCGCTGCTTCGAGGTTATTGTAATGAAAGGCATAGGTCCTGGCAGCAAATTGATGAAATGGAAGTGAGGACTCTCCATGGACCTCGCCTTTGCCATAAACAGAAGGTTTGATATCCTGACCCCAATCCTGGCGACCCTCATTGTTGGGATTGAGAAAATAAGCCCTCAATTCCCCGCTGTCGTCCTTGTCTATACGGAGCAGCGAAACAGCATGAAATCCCAGCATCTCTCCTTTGGCTGAAGTGACAAAAATCCCTACCGGGTTGGGATACACCATCCGGTGGCCTCCATTGTAACTGGGGTGAAACATCGAATAAAAAACCCTCACAAAGCCATCAAAATCAATGATAGCATTAAATTGGTAATCGTATGCCGAGGCAAACCCAATCTGAATCCACTGTCCATACAATGCCGGGTTGACCCACTTGTGGGGATCTTCTCCCCGTCCGGAAGCTTTCAGCATCATGTCGTTGTAGATCCTGTCCAACATGGGAACCAGGGTAACTGAAACAGCATCCAAATGGTGATCCAATACCTGCACCAGCCCGGGCTGGGTCTGGGAATACTTGACCTCCTGTCCTTCAAACCTGAAAGAAAGGTCATCATATTCCGCTGCAGTCTGCACCATGTGGATCAGTTTAGCGGGAGCATGCTGGCTCCACATACTGATCCCCCGGGCGCTCTGACAGGTGGGATTATTGCCCTGGCCCACTCCAAGAGGCTGGCCCAGAATGCGAAATAACGCACCTATCAGGTACTGCTTGGGGGTAACCTTCTCATGGGGAGTCCTTGTAGATTTCAGGATCCTTTTGACTACCTCCGGATGAATCTTGATCTTCGTAAGGTTAAACAAACCGGACCGCACTGCTTCCCGTGCCAAAACTCCGTTCTCCAGCATTTTCGCCAGGCCATAAAGGCATTGGGCATTGAACGGGTCTATGATTTGCAGAATCAGAAAACTCACGAAATCCCTGAATTCATGATACCTGGCTTCGCCGGCAGCGCTCAGTGCCAGGCAGGAAGGCACCAGTTCGTGCAATTCTTTCTTTACCAAATGCAGCAATAAAACAGCATGATATTGACTTACCAGTCCAAACTGGAGCATGACCTTTCCCATCTCCCGAGCCTCATCTTCAAGCTCGTTGATCGTAAATGAATTCAATGCCTGTCGGTATTCATGAAAGGTCCGGTCGGTCGTGCGCTCCGTGGGGCGATAAATGCTCCTCTGAAAAGCCAACAACTCTACGTCTTCGGGATCATCGGGGTTAAGCTCAATTTTCTCCTTTACCAATGCAATAATCCTCCTTTGCTTCTCCGTAACCACTGGCCGCTGTTCGCAGATCAACTTTAGCTCTTCTGCAAGCTTTGATTTGACCTTTGATAGCTGCACACTTTTGGATAGAAACCGAAAAAGTGAATGAACCTTCTGTAGCTCATGTTCACTCATCACGATTCTGGTTTCCTCCTGCGGCTCGTTGAAGACAAACTCAAGATTAAAAACAATCACTTCCTGCACAAAGTTTTCCGCTTCATCTGCAGTTATTTCTGTAGATTGAATTTTCCCCTTGGCGATTGCAAGCATTCTCAATTCGCTGAGCAACTCTATGGTGGAATTGGGATGACCACTCTTGTAGGTGCCATTTACCAATGCAGGTACCAACTTACCCGGATGCTCCCAGGCAGAGTCATCCATAATACCCGCCTCTACCAATGCGGGTATGTTGTCATAAATCCTGGAAATTCCCTCCTCACTATCACACCAGGTATCCAGTTGCCCCATCAATTTATGGGCCTTCTGTTTTCTGGTCAGCGCCGTAGCTTCTTTGTAATCCTTAAATAACTCGTTAAAAAGCTCCTGGCTTCTCTCTAATAACTCCTGATCTTGCATGGATGGTCTAACACTTAAAATTTCAATAGTATAATGATAAAGGAAAAAAACATTGACAACCAAATCTGTCAATATTTTTTTCCGGCTGCGCTGCGCCTATGATAAAGTATCTATCTCCATAAAAATCGGATTCTTAATGGTAGAAATCCACATTTTCATAGTGAAGCAATAACTCCGTCATCCTGTCCGGATCTTCTCCCTTAAAATTGACAGTGCCGAAATGGTTTCCAAACCCTTCCCTATCGTTGATTTTCTGTGTCGATAGTGGTGGCACTAGATTGTGATCCAGAAAGTAAGATTCCTCCTTCAATTCCTCCGGAATGATCAATTTAGATATCTGATTCTTGTGGGGATAGATCATGACATTACCGTAAAATTGCTTTGGCCGGGCATCTATCGGAGGAAGAATTTCGGCCAATTCCTGTTCTGTAAGGTCCGGGTCATGACAGAGAACAAATGCGGCCAGCGCATCAAAACCATAGGCTTTGCCACAAAGTTCCAAAATGTGACCACCAGGAATTCTGCAGGCAGTCTCACCAAAGCTGATTTCGTCATTTTCAGTTAAAAACCACTCCGGATGAATCATGCCATATTGAATTCCGAAAATATCTACCAACTTCTGCATCTCCTTCATGATTTTATCGCGCTTGGAATGCAGATAATTGCCTTCAGGAATAAAATTGCTATAGCCCAATTTGACGTACTCGGTAATATTTAAAAATCGGATTTTACCGCCATGAATGAATGCCTCACAGGAAAACTCTTTGCCCGGAAGGTGACTCTCGGCAAGACACGGGAAATCTTCTTCCTGACATTTGTCCATTACATCCTGCTTGGACCTTAATAGCCGGTGTCCTACCGTTCCGGCAGAGGCAAAAGGCTTGATATGAACCCAGCTATCTTCCTCTCCGTCGACCTGAAGGTTGGCCTGGTTCAATCGTTCCATAAACTTGAGAACGCCCTCTTTGCTGTAGACCTCCTCAAAAAGCCCTACACGGAGTCCGCCAATCAACGCTTTTCGCTTCATCATGGCCTTGTTTCTAAAAAGAAATGCCCTGTTGAGTACGCGGGGATCATCTCTGTAAAGCGAATTCAGCGCCCCAGCCCATTCAACAGTCTCTTCGAATAATGGAACGGCCACATCTGCTCCAAACTCATCCAACTTTGCCTTCAAGTCCAGAGAATTGGAGGAGTCACTCCACTCGTTAAACTGATAGGACACAAAGGGTATATTGTTTTCCCTGGCATAGTCTTCAAAATCCGGATATGATACTACCACATAAGGTTTGTCGAGTTTTTGCATGCTTTCTATTACGGGTAAACTCCAACCCATTAATGCGAAACATTTTGCCATTGTTACGTTTTTTTGGTTCGGTTTCTGTATACAACAAAAAACAGGCTAAAGTCAATTTAAATCGCTAAATAAAAAAAGGTTCCTATTTTATTCAATTCCTATCTCAATATATTATAAAAACGCAGTGTATATCTGGTGCCGATTTTCGAATACCTGCTATAAATGCAGATAAGGCAGCGCCCCTGCACAGCCAGAGAATTGGCCTGAAAAAGCAAGAGGATAAATTATCTGTTTCGGAAATTTGTATATATCCCCAAAAAAATAAATCTTTGTAAGGTTTACGATGAATAGCAAAGTACACATAGCCTACAATCCCTACCTGGCCCATAACAATCTTTTTGGGTATCCGATATTGTTTTCTGCAAAAACCCTAAGGGTAGTCTTCAGGGCCTAGTCCCTGTTATCTTTTAAAGTATCTTACGCAGATACCCGGAATTCGCAAATTATTTCTTCCAACAATCAAACCATCCTTATCAGGGTTTATCGTATAGGTATTAATGAAACCATAAGCCCAAACATTGAATACCATGGCCAATCAAAGATTTATTATCAAAGCTGCTGGCGAGGAACATTTCCAATATGCTGAAACGATCACCGAAGAAATGGAGCGTTCGGCGCAGGCTCGAGGTACTGGTATTGCTAAACGGTCACCAGAATATATCAAAACCAAAATGAAGGAGGGGAAAGCGGTAATTGCCCTCACTTCTACCGGCCAATGGGCTGGATTCTGCTACATAGAAGCCTGGGGACATGAAAAATTTGTTGCCAACTCCGGCCTGATTGTTTCACCGGAATTCAGGAAACATGGACTTGCCAGGGAAATAAAAAAAGAAGTCTTCAAATTAAGTCGTAAAAAATATCCCCATGCCAAAATCTTTGGACTCACCACTGGAGCTGCAGTGATGAAAATCAATTCTGAACTGGGGTATTATCCGGTAAGTTACGCTGACCTTACTACAGATGATGAATTCTGGAAGGGTTGTCAAAGTTGCGTAAATTACCCGATTCTGATGAGTAAAAACCGTTCAAACTGCCTTTGCACAGCCATGCTTTACGAGCCCAAAAGCGTAAAAAAGACGGAACAAAAGAAGCTTTCTGCGCAATTCAAGAAAAATATCAGCCTTTTTGAACGATTGATCAGGATCAAACGGGCCATGTTTCTTAATATTGTCAAGGGAAAAAAGAATGCCCTGGCAAAGGTCAAAGATAAAGCAGACCAGTCGTCTTAGTCTAACGGGGATTTTTAAGCGTAACGATAAAAAATAAATTATTTCAATGAAAAAAGTAGTTTTAGCATATAGCGGAGGCCTGGATACTACATTTTGTGCCATTCACCTCAGCAAGGAAAAAGGATATGAAGTCCACGCAGTTCTGGTAAACACCGGCGGGTTTGAAGAGGAGGAGTTGCAGCAAATCGGCGCGAGGGCAGAGAAATTGGGTGTCGCTTCCTTTAAGGTCCTGGATGTCACCAAAACCTATTATGAAGAAGTCATCAGATTCCTGATCTTTGGTAATGTGCTAAAAAACCAGACCTACCCCTTATCTGTTAGTGCAGAGCGAATACTTCAGGCAAAGGCGCTCGCCGAATATGCAAAAAGCATTGGAGCCAATTGCGTAGCACACGGCAGTACAGGGGCTGGCAATGACCAGGTACGTTTCGATATGATTTTTCAAACCATCCTGTCTGACGTAGAAATTATTACCCCGATCCGGGACCTGAAATTAAGCAGGGAAGCGGAAATAAGCTTCCTGAAACAGCATGGCGTAAGCATGAATTTTGAAAAAGCTGCCTATTCCATCAATAAGGGAATCTGGGGGACCTCCGTCGGGGGAAAAGAAACCCTGAGTTCCGACCAGTCACTTCCCGAGGAGGCCTATCCTACTCAGGTGAGTAAAACCAAGCCAGAAGTCCTCAGCATAGGGTTTGAAAAAGGAGAAATTACTCAGGTAAATGGGCAACAATTCAACCATCCGGTAGAAGCCATATTAAAAATTCAGGAAATTGCCGGCCCATTCGGTATCGGAAGAGATATACACGTGGGTGATACGATCATTGGGATCAAAGGAAGGGTTGGTTTTGAAGCAGCCGCACCAATGATTATCATCAAAGCCCATCAACTACTGGAAAAGCACACACTCACCAAGTGGCAAAGCTATTGGAAAAACCAGGTGGCAGAGTTTTACGGCAATCACCTGCACGAGGGACACTATCTGGACCCGGTGATGAGAAATCTGGAAGCATTTATGACCAGTACGCAATCTTACGTCACAGGGGAAGTGAAAGTACAACTGCATCCCTACCGCTTTAGTATGATCGGAATCAAATCTCCCCATGACCTCATGTCTTCTAAATTTGGAAGTTACGGGGAAATGAACAAAGGGTACACGGCTGAAGATGTCAAAGGATTCACCAAGATTTTCGGGAATCAGACGGCTATTTTTCACCAGGTTAACAAAAATACAGCCCATGGAGAAGAAAATTAAAACAGCGGTAGTTGGCGCTGCCGGATATACCGGAGGAGAATTGCTACGTCTTCTGGTACATCACCCGCAGATAGAACTTGCCTGGATCCACAGCAATAGTCAAAAAGATAAGCGTCTGGAAGAAGTACATCCCGACCTGATAGGTGAATCACAATTGAATTTTACAGATCAGATAGAAACCGCCGGCCTGGACCTGGTGTTTCTCTGCCTGCCCCATGGAGAAGCCAAACCCTTTCTGGAAACTCATGTCTTCTCCGGGCAAACAGTAATCATTGATCTCAGCACAGACTTCAGAGATGAATCTGAAGGATTTGTATATGGCTTACCGGAGACCCAATCAGATCAGATCCGGCAAGCTTCAAAAATAGCCAACCCCGGCTGCTTTGCAACCTGCATTCAGCTTGCTCTGGCACCGGCAGTAGAGCATGGCTGGGTGCAGCAGCCCGTACATATGTCCGGAATCACCGGTAGTACAGGTGCAGGCAAAAGCCTCAGCCCGACCACACACTTCAGCCACAGAAACCAAAATGTTTCTGTATACAAGTTATTCAGCCACCAACACCTTAAGGAGATCCGGCAAACCTTTAGAAAATTAAACGCCGGTTTTGACCAGTCTGTGTTGTTTGTACCCTACAGGGGCAATTTTACAAGAGGTATTTGGGTGACGGCTTATTTCCCCTTTGCCGGCGAGCTGGAAGAAGCATATCAGCGGTATGAGTATTTCTATCGGGATGCCGCATTTACCTACGTTAGCAGAATCGATATTGACCTCAAACAGGTAGTAAATACCAACAAATGTTTGGTCCACCTGAAAAAAGAAGCCGGACAGCTTGTGGTCTATGCTGCTATTGACAATCTATTGAAAGGAGCTTCTGGTCAGGCGGTTCAAAACATGAACCTTGCGTTTGGACTGGACGAAAAAGCCGGTTTACAGCTAAAAAGTTCTGTTTATTAACCGGTATTCTTCAGAGGCATAGGCTTATAGAAAACATGTGCTGAATCAAATCATAATTATAGCAAATGAAATTGTTTGATGTATATCCATTGATAAATGTGACTCCGGAGCGGGCCAAAGGCGTATTTATATGGGATACGGAAGGCAGGAAGTACCTGGATTTGTATGGAGGGCATGCGGTAATATCTGTAGGACACAGCCATCCACATTTTCTGACAGCCATCAGGGAGCAATTGGAAAAAATGGCTTTTTATTCTAATTCCGTCAAAATTCCTATTCAAATTGAACTGGCAAAGAAACTTGGCGATTTGTCCGGGCTACCGGATTATCAGCTTTTTCTGGCCAACTCAGGCGCAGAAGCCAATGAAAATGCGCTGAAACTGGCTTCCTTTGCCACCGGAAAGGCTGGAGTTATCGCCTTTAAAGGTGCCTTTCATGGACGGACTTCAGGGGCCGTTGCCATCACAGATAATCCTAAAATCTGTGCACCTTTCAATGCAGGTCATCAGGTTTATTTCGAAGAATCCGGCGACCTGGAAGGAGTAGAAAAAACGTTGAAAACCGGAGAAATCGCCGCAATAATCATTGAGCCCATTCAGGGTGTGAATGGCATTCAGGTTGCTTCATCCGAGTTTTTAACGGGACTGGCAAGATTATGCAAACAATATGGGGCGAAATTGATTTTGGACGAGGTTCAGGCCGGGTATGGCCGCACCGGCAGGTTTTTTGCCCATCAATGGACATCAGGTTTAAATCCCGATTTGATCACCGTGGCCAAAGGAATGGGAAATGGCTTCCCCATCGGAGGGGTATTGATCCATCCTGACATAAAGCCCGGTTATGGCATGCTGGGTACCACCTTTGGTGGCAATCAACTGGCCTGTGCGGCCGGGTTGGCTGTATTGGAAATCATCGCCTCAGAGAGGTTAATGCAAAACGCCATCCACCTTGGTACCTTTTTAATCCACGCATTGAAAAACGTGCTTCCCGAAATCACAGAAGTACGCGGAAAGGGACTGATGATCGGGTTCGACACCAGGCAGGAAGCAGGTAACTATCGTGCAGACCTGATCCACAAGCACCATATTTTTACAGGGAGTGCGGCAGGCAAACACACGATTCGGTTACTCCCACCGCTATGCATACAGCAAAAAGAACTGCAATCATTTATCGAAAGCCTTAAACTAACCCTCACCGAGAGAGAGACCGTTCAATAACCATGAAAACATTTACTCAATTTGAAAGCCATGAACTGGCAAACACCTTGATAGAAAAGGCACTGGGATTTAAAAATAACCCATTACAAAGCAAAGATAAGGGACAGGGCAAACGGCTAGGACTGATTTTTTTAAACCCCAGTTTGCGGACCCGGGTGAGTACACAACTGGCAGCGACAAACCTTGGAGTGGACAGTTTCGTTTTGAACATGGATAAAGAGTCCTGGGCGCTGGAGATGCAGGATGGAGCATTAATGAACAAAAACAAAGTGGAGCACATCAAGGATGCAGCAGCAGTATTAGGTGGCTACTTTGACATGCTGGCTATTCGGGCATTCCCCACGCTAACCAACAAGCAGGAGGATACGGAAGATTTCATCATCAACCAATTTATAAAGTATGCAGGTATCCCAGTGATAAGTCTGGAAAGCGCCATCAGGCACCCGTTACAAAGCCTGGCTGATATGGTCACTATCCGGGAAAACTTCAAAGAAAAAAGGAAGCCGAAAGTAGTACTTACCTGGGCTCCGCATATCAAATCCATTCCCCATGCAGTGGCCAATTCCTTTTCCGAATGGGCCCTGGGTTGCGGACATGAACTTACCATCACCCATCCGGTAGGATATGAACTTGACGAACAGTTTACAAAAGGAGCCACGATAGAGTATGACCAGAAAAAAGCACTACAGGATGCTGATTTTGTGTACGTAAAGAACTGGAGTGCTTTTAATCCGTATGGCAAAATTCTAAAAGTGGATGAAAACTGGTTGTTGAAGGAGAATAAACTAGGCACCAACGCTAAGGCCAAAATCATGCATTGTCTGCCGGTGAGGCGAAACCTGGAACTGAGTGATGAAATGTTGGATGGAGAACGCAGTCTGGTACAGGTCCAGGCAAAAAACAGAATATATGCAGCACAAGCTGTCCTGGACAGCATGCTTTAAATCCGCTTGAGTCAATGGAGATCAGTGTAATCAAAATAGGAGGAAATGTCATCGATCATCCTGAGAAATCCACCCGGTTTCTGAAGCTATTCGCAAAGTTTCCGGGCACGAAAATACTGGTTCATGGAGGAGGAGTATTGGCCAGTAGAATCGGAACATCTCTGGGCATTACACCCAACATGCACCATGGCAGGAGGATTACCGATAAGGAAACACTGGATGTGGTGACCATGGTATACGCCGGCCTGATCAATAAAAACCTGGTGGCCAGCCTGCAAGCCTTTGGGCAAAATGCTATCGGCCTCACCGGTGCTGACGGGAATGCGATCAAATCCATCAAAAGACCGGCTGGAGAAGTGGACTACGGTTTTGTCGGTGATGTGGAAAGTGTAAATACCGGCTTATTAGAGACGCTGTTGAAGCAAAACATCGCGCCTGTATTCTGCGCCATCACCCATGACAGGAAGGGGCAACTGCTCAACACCAATGCAGACACCATCGCATCGGAAATTGCTACTGCTTTGGCGAAAAAGCATCAGGTAAAACTATATTTTTGTTTCGACAAGACAGGAGTGCTGATGGATGCCGAGAATGAAGCTTCTCTGATTCCACTGATCAATGAGGATATATACAAAGAGCTGATAAAAGATAAGATCATACACTCGGGTATGATCCCCAAATTGGAAAATGCCTTCAATGCAATAAACAAAGGGGTGAACCATGTTTGGATGGGATTGCCGGAAAACCTACTTCTGGCTTCCAGGGGAAAAAATGCGGGCACCATCATCGAATCCCTGAAATACGATTTGTACTGAACAATGATCATCTTAAAGCAATTGCTGCCTTGGAAAACCTGGATAAACTAACGAGTGAAGCCTTAGCATTATTGAAGGAACTGATCCGTACTCCATCATTTAGCAGGGAGGAAGACAAAACAGCCGATCTTTTGGCAGGCTTTATGGAGGAAAAAGCCATATCCTGGCATCGAAACGGAAATAATGTCTGGGCCTGTCATCGTGAATTTGACCCGGACCTTCCCACTATCATGCTCAATTCTCATCATGATACCGTGCGCCCCAATCAGGGATATACCCTTGATCCCTTCTTACCCGTAGAAAAGAACGGTAAGCTTTTTGGGCTGGGGGCAAACGATGCTGGTGGCTGCCTGGTGAGCCTTTTGGCCACCTTTATTTATTTTCAGGGAAAAAAGTTGCCGGTTAATCTCCTTTTTCTTGCATCCGCTGAAGAAGAGATCAGCGGAAAGGCCGGCATGGAGTCCATGATTGCCGAATTGCCTGAATTGGCTTGTGCTATTGTAGGAGAACCCACGAAGCTGAAAATGGCAGTGGCGGAAAAGGGCTTGCTCGTCATTGATGGGGAGGTAAAGGGCAAGGCAGGCCACGCGGCAAGAGAAGAAGGCATCAATGCCATTTACGAAGCACTGGACGATTTAATCCTTATCAGGGACTTCGAATTTAGCAAAACCTCTGCCTTTCTGGGACCGAATAAGGTAACGGCGACCATCATACAGGCGGGCAGCCAGCACAATGTGGTTCCGGATCTTTGCAGTTACACCCTGGATGTACGGGTTACGGATGCCTATACACTGGAAGAGGCCCTGGCAGAACTGCAGCAAAAGCTAAAAGCAAAACTCCAGCCCCGGTCCATGCGATTGAGATCCTCACGGATAGATGTGGAGCATCCCCTGGTGAAAGCAGCAGCATCATTGCATATTGCAACCTTCGGAAGTCCTACCCTGTCTGACCAGGCGCTTATTCCCTATCCTTCTGTAAAAATCGGCCCCGGAGACTCCGCCCGATCCCATACTCCTGATGAATTTATCTATACCACAGAGCTCGGTGAGGGGATTACCACCTATATCCAGCTGCTGGAAACCTATTTTTCGCTATTAACCGATCCTAAAAAATGAAACTTTGGCAGAAAGACAAAACCAGTAAAAAGGAAGTAGAAATTTTCACCATCGGCCGGGATCCGGAATTTGACCTCCTCCTGGCTCCCTTCGACCTGAATGGCTCTATGGCCCATGCGGTCATGCTGAACAGTATCGGGCTTTTGACACATGAAGAACTGGAGCTGCTGAAAAAGGGCCTGCGTGAAATACGGAAGGAAGTTGAAGAGGGTAAATTTGGTATTGCGCCGGGAATTGAAGATGTACACAGCCAGGTTGAATTCCTGCTGACTGAGCGGTATGGAGACGTTGGCAAGAAATTACACAGTGGACGGTCCAGGAATGATCAGGTTTTGGTAGATCTGAAACTGTACTACAGACACGCCATCCGGGAGACCGTATCAGAAATTGAAAAACTATTTGACTTGTTGCTGGACCTCGCAGAAAATCACAAAAATGAGCTGATGCCGGGATATACCCACACCCAACTGGCCATGCCTTCCTCATTTGGCCTTTGGTTTGGTTCCCTGGCAGAAGGATTGGCAGAGGACATGCATCTCTGGCAATCCGCCTATGCGCTGGTAGACCGCAACCCGCTGGGATCTGCTGCAGGATATGGATCTTCTTTCCCCCTGGACAGGGCGATGACCACCAGATTATTGGGATTTGCTGACATGCATTACAATGTGATCAATGCCCAGAACAGCAGGGGCAAAACGGAAAAATTCCTGGCCTTTGCCTTGTCCGGCACAGCCGGAACTCTGAACCGGCTGGCAACTGACGCCATCCTGTATATGAACCAGCATTTTGGCTTTATCCATTTTCCGGATGAGCTCACCACCGGATCAAGCATCATGCCCCACAAAAAAAACCCGGATGTGTTTGAACTGATCCGGGCAAAGACCAACCAGATACAGTCCTACCCCCAAAGCATCATGATGCTGCTGACCAATCTCAGTACTGGCTATCACCGGGACCTCCAGTTGCTCAAGGAGACCATATTTCCGGCTTTCAGACAGTTGAATGACAGCCTGAAAATAGCCAGATTAATGCTGGAAAACGTTAGTGTGAAAAAAGATCTCCTGACAAATGATTTCTATGCGTATCTTTTTAGCGTAGAAGAAGTAAACCGCCTGGTACTGGAAGGAATACCCTTCAGAGATGCCTATAAAAAAGTAGGGAGAGACATAGAAAAAAATGAATTTGTACCCGGCACCAGCATCAAACATACCCATGAGGGCAGTATTGGTAACCTTTGCCTGAAGGAAATCCGGGGAAAAATGGAGGCCTCAGCGATAGACTTTTCCAGGGCTGTGGAGGCAGAAAAGGAGCTGTGGGAAGAGTAAAAGTTAACTACAGTGAATCCTGGATGAAGTATACCATACAGGATGCCAGGATATAACCGCCCAGGAAAGAAATAAAATAGGGCCAGGTCAAATCATATTGGCGATAGACTGTGTTTTTTGCCGAACGGGTCAAATGGTTAAATCTTTTAAATTGCCTGAGCGGAAAAAAGGACAGGAAGAATAGTCCGTAACAACAGGTAAATAATGTAAGAGCTACGAATGTCTGCATGACTACTTGAGATTCATACAAATATAAAATCAGTAGAATAGAACACCAAAAATCGGCGACTCAATCGAACCGAAAATAGAGATTTTTTCAGCATGAAATAACCTAGTGTTTTAAGTTAAAAACATTGAAAAAATCGAATCTCCTGTGCCGTTTTTTAAACCTGTATTTCATCTTGGCATAGGTATAAACCGGGATGATCCTGAAAGACTGCACGATCACCAGCAGCATGAGAAGGGAAGAGCCGATAAAAATAATATCAAATCCATACCCTGCATCTACCACCACGCCGTAGACAGCAGGTCCGACGGCTGAGCTAAGCACCATTATTGAGGCAAATATACTTCGTACCTTTCCGATGTAGGTAGCTCCGAATAACTCTACCTGCAGGGCAGACATAATCGCATTGCCAAAGCCTGCAGAGGCACCCATCAGTATCATGTAGGGAAAAATGACAAGCTGGTCATTGAGCAACCATATACATAGGATGGCCGCCAGAAATGGAATAAGGTAAAAGGGAAAAAATTTCCTGGCCGTATACCTGTCGATAAGTGGCCCCGCAAACAAGATCGCCAGGGATCCGGCAACAGCGTAAAAGGTAAGCCCTACAGCCATCCATTCCAACGTCCAGCCTTTGAACTCGGCAATGGCAAATTGGTAAAAGAACAATCCGGTGACGGTAAAAGATAGTACAAACAGGTTTGGGGCCAGCAGCCAAAAGGTACCGGACTTCATGATTTCCCACTGGGAGACTTCCTTCTTTGGGCTATCATCGCCGGAAGGAGTGGATTCTTCGTGCACCACGAGCTTTTTCTCGTCGATAAAGAAGTACAGGTATACGGGCACCATGATGATGACAATAGCGGCATTCACCAGCAACGATTGCCTCCAGCCTACCAGGTTGATAAGCGCTACTACCAGAATGGGCAATGCTGCTTGTCCCAGCGGGTGCCCAAGAGAAGCCAGACTAATGGCTTTGCCTCTGCCTTTGAAGAAGTATTTGGACATGCTGGTAATCGCAATGTGGCTGAAAAGCCCTTGTCCGGCAATACGCAAACCAAAAAAAGCTACCGGCAGCAGGTACCAGTGGACATTATAACTCATCAATATCAGCGCCAATAAGAAGATCAGAGTGGACACCAAGGTGTACTTTTTCAGGCTGACCTTATCGATGTATTTACCCACTTGAGGAAGTAAAAAAGCACTCGCAATGGTTGCAATCATATAGTAGACACTGATCTGGGCATTCTGCAGGGAAAATTCTTCGATCAGGTACGGCACGTACAAGGCCAGGAGATAGGTTTGTCCATATCCGGACAAACAGGTCATCAATAATCCGAATGCCAGAAGTTTTCTGTTTTCCAATACAAAATTCCAATAATTCATCGCTTACTTGGTTGGTACGCACTACTTACTGATAAACCGGTCACTCAGGTCATTACAAATATTATTTGCAAAATTACCAATATATTTATCTGTAAAAAACTCTTCCGTATAAAAATAAAAGATAATTCCATATTTATGCTTTTTGGCCGCTTCTAAGGCAGATGCACCTCTGAAAAAGATCGATCCGGCCTGTTGCAGAAACACGCAACGGCTGAGGAATATGCTACAAAGGCAGCCCGTAAACATGGAAGAATGGTTTTTTTTTCCGTATTTAGGCTTTTGTTAAAGAAAACCAATTGATAATTATATGACCACCGGATTTCAACACCTGCATTCCTATCTGGCATACCTCGTTTTGGCTGGAATAGTCTTTAGTTTCATCCTGGCACTTTTTGGGGCCCTGAGCGGCAAGACATTTGGTGAAAAAGACCGCAAATTCGGATTGATAGGGATGATACTCGCCCATATTCAATTGCTGGTGGGTATTGTACTTTATTTCCTCAGTCCACTTGGCTTCTCCAATCTAAGTGGTGAAACCATGGGTGACAGCATGAGCCGTTTGTACGCATTGGAACATCCCCTGATTAATATCCTTGCCGTGGCGCTGATTACTGTAGGATACAGCCGTGCAAAAAAACTTACAGAGAGTCGTAACCAATTCAGGAGTATATATATGTTTTACGGGGTTGCCCTCATCCTGATTCTCAGCCGCATTCCCTGGGCTTCCTGGCTAAATTAAACAGTAATGGACCAAAACATACTGCTGGATCTGGTATCGAAAAAAATGCCCTTCGGAAAATATAAGGGCAGTTTGATCTGTGAAATTCCGGAACATTACCTGATCTGGTTCAAGCGAAAGGGTTTTCCGGAAGGCAAACTGGGCATGTGGCTGGAAACCATGTATGAGATCCGGCTAAACGGTCTGGAACACCTGTTGTACAGACTTAAAGCCAAAAGCTAGGCCGCTCTTCTATATTCTGCCATATTGTTGCAATAATAAATTTATAGGGATACCTTTGTACCTGAAATGCGGTACAAATCATCCTCCACCACTATAAGTCTTTTCTTTCTGTCCTTTTGCGGCCTGCTTTTATTTCCATTTTTTTCTGGGATGGCTCAGGATCGGGCAGGCTATGCCATCTATGGCACTGTCGTTGACCAATCTGGTGAACCGCTTCCCGCCAGCATCCTGATCCATGAGCTGGGAAAAGGAACGGCGGCATCATTGGATGGCAGTTTTCGTATCTCCGGATTAAATCCGGGCAACTACCACCTGCATATCACTCATGTGGGCTATAAATCATTGACCAGAACTATCAGCCTGGAATCATCCGACCAGGAGCTTCAATTTGTAATGGCGGAGACGGCCATCACTTTGCAATCTCTTACCATAGAGGCCAACCCGTTTAAAAATGGGGCAGTCGAGCAATCACAAAGCATCGAGGTTGTTGACAGGGACTTCATCGAGAAAAATAATTCCGGCACCTTCTCCAACGCCCTGGAGAAGCTCCCCGGCATTAGCACCATCAATACCGGAGTGGGAATCAGCAAACCGGTAATCCGTGGAATGAGCTTCAACCGGATCATGGTCAATGATCGCGGCATCAAACAGGAAGGACAGCAGTGGGGTGCTGATCATGGACTGGAGATTGATCCATTTGATGTGGACAGGGTAGAGATCGTGAAGGGACCGGCTTCCCTGATCTATGGATCGGATGGTATGTCAGGCGTGATCAACATCTCCCCTGCCCCTCTGCCAGACGAGGGCACCATTAGGGGGCACCTGATTAACAGCTACCGCACCAACAATAACATGCGAAGTCACTCCGCAATGGTGGAAGGAAATGAAAATGATATTGTATTCAAAGCCAGGTTCACTGCCCAGGATTTTCAGGATTACCGGGTACCGGCCGAGCGCTTTACCTACGCCGGGTTTGAATTGCCGGTATACGAAAACCGACTGAAAAATACGGCTGGAAGGGAAAGGCATTTTTCGCTGATGGCCGGAATGAGAAAAGACTGGGGCAAATCAACAATCACCGTCAGCCAGTTTAACCAGAAGGCCGGCATATTTACCGGAGCGGTAGGCATACCCAACAGCTACAACCTCCGGCACAACGGGGACTACGGCAATATAGAATTCCCCCGGCAGGACAACATGCATTTAAAGGTGATTTCCAACACCAGTGTACAATGGAAAAAGCACTGGCTGGAGATTGACCTGGCTTACCAGCGCAACAACAGGCTGGAGGAGTCTTTGCCGCATATACATGGGATCGGACCTACCCCTGAAGGCAACCTCGCTTTGGCCTTGTTTCTGGATACTTATACCGCCAATGCACGGCTAAACTACCATATCAATCCCAAACACCAATCCATCCTGGGCATTCAGGCTACACTGATGGAAAATAATTTTGGGGGTTTTGAATTTCTTCTTCCCGAATTTAACTCCCTGAGTACGGGCTTGTTCTATTTTCACGAATACCGCAAAACTGACAACCTGATCCTGAATGCAGGCCTTCGGCTCGATGGTGCCAGACACGATATTCAGGCCCATTATCAGCCCGTTTACGATAATGCACTTAACCCCACCGGTGAAACCGTGCAACGAAATCCTGATATCGACCGAAATTTCTTTAATCTCAGTGGATCCACAGGATTATCCTGGATCATCAATCAGGTAAACAATGTCAAATTCAATTTTGGCAGCAGCTTCCGCATCCCCACTCCTATAGAACTATCTACCAATGGGGTACACCATGGAAACTTCCGACATGAACTTGGAGATGCCAATCTTAACAGTGAGCGGAGCTTTCAGGCAGACCTGAACTACACCTATTCCCGTCAGAATTTTCTGGTAGGCATCAGCCCCTTTGTATCCTATTACGATGGCTACATTTATCTCGCACCCACCGGCAGGTTTTCTACTTTACCGGGAGCCGGAACGCTCTGGGAATACAGACAAAACAACGCCTTTTTCACCGGCGGGGAGTTAAAATTAGAATGGGTACCGGTTTCGGGGCTAACAGCTACCATAGCCGCCGAATACGTGTACAATTACAACCTGGACAGCGGCCTTCCCCTACCCCTTACTCCGCCTGCAAGCCTGTTGTCCGGGATTGAATGGACCCTGCCCGACGGTTTTAGCCGCGTTGCCGACAATGGATATCTGTACCTGGAGTATCGGCAGGTCGCTGCTCAGCAAAGGGTCGACAGAAACGAACGCGTCACCTCCGGCTACGGTCTGCTTGCGGCCGGAATCGGATGGGAACTTCCTGTCCGGCAGCAGACCTGGAAATTACAAATAAGTGGTGAAAACCTGCTGGACACCTTCTATTTCAACCACCTGAGCAGATACCGGCTGCTCAACCTTCCCGAACAAGGAAGGAATGTCAACATCAACCTGAAAATACCCTTTCGGATTAAATAAGTATATTTTTCCTATAACAGCTTAGGAACTTTGTTATTTATGCCTTATTATTGCAACATTAATGCATTTGCAATAATATTGTAAATAAAGAAGTAATCCGCTTTTAACTTCAACCATAATGATTAACATGAAATTTATTCATCCAAGGTATTTCATTCCCGTCCTCTCAGTGGCGGGCATGCTTTCCTGTGAAACAGCAGAAGAAACCCCTAACGACCTTTCGGCACCTGTGATTGGCCAGGCTGATGGAAGCGAACACATTGAACCTGAAAATGGTGAGATCTATGGCATAAACGCCGATCACATGCATGTAAAGTTTTCCGTAGAAGATGCTTCCGGCATCGGACAGGTGAGGGTCAATGTACATGCCAATTTCGATGGCCACAGTCATGCAAGAATCAATAATTCTTTTGCCCGTCTGGAGACGAATAATATATTCAGCCCCACCGCGGATAACCCGGCATTAAGATTTCCGGAAGGCAGTACTCGCATCAACATTGATGGGCATGAAACCGATATATTTTGGGCGGGCGAGAACGCTGACCTGGCAGGTCCTGTAATTGCAGGTTCTTACGATGTAGGAATTGAAGCAACAGATATTTTTGGCAATCAAACCAGTTATGCAGATGGCAGCAGTTATATTGCGACCATACAGATAAAAACGCCTTATGCTCCGGCAATCTCCGTTTCAAACCTGCATGAGGGAGAGTTGGAGGCGGAAGCCGGAATGCCGCTGACGATTCAGGGTACAGTTTCCAGAACTGACCATGAACTGAGTTCGCCTATTACCTTCCTTTGGGTCAGACTGGCGGAAGAGGGTGAGCATCATGACGACGATGACGATGGACACAATCATCGAATGGCAGATGAGGATTTTTTTGACAAAATGTGGGGAAGCTCAGCCTGGCTTGAAGATGGTAACGGACCCGATCTGCCCCATGACGAGATGCTTGATTTAAATAAAATACTTAGCGGAGAGAACGCCATCATTGTACCGGCAAGTGAGGATCACCTGGATCTTATCATCCGGGCTGAAGACAGCAATGGCAATACTACAGAGGAAGTATTTACCATACACATAGAGTAATCTCATAAATTTAATTGCTGTAATCGCAAAAAAGCGCACTTTCGAAGGTGCGCTTTTTTTAGTAACAGTTGGTTCAGCTAATTTTTTGTTTACTATATTGACTTGTTTATTCTACAAATATTTTTGTATGGGGCATTTCAAATATTTTTTTGAGATCACCTGTGCCATGCTGGGGAGTACCATCTTCTAAAAAAGCCATTACGCCGTTTTTGAATACTTTCTCTACAGTAGCATCCAAATCAATTAAAAGTTTGTTTTGACTGATTAACACAAAGGATAAGATCAGCAGGATATATTTAAGGGAGATTTTCATGGCTTTCTGTGTTTAATAATATACCAACAAAAGTTAAACACAAATGTTTTTTATCTTCCAGAAAAATAAGAGATTTCTGCAATTCAGCTTTTCATGTGTTTATAATTTGCTTTTTAGCTGTCACATAGCTTGCCCCGATCCTAAATCGGGGGAATCTCGCTACTATAATCATCTCAGTGTGGGACGGGTACGTCATGCTCGATTTCATTGCATAAAAAAAACCGGGGAAACCGGTTCGATTAACATTGTCAATAAAGAGCGAAACCCTGATTAATAGCTGCTATCGGGGAAATGTGGAACACAAAGTGACAATTTCGACGAATTAAAAGCTTCCCTGGAATTGTCATTCTTTCCTATATTCCCACTCGCGAGGATAATATTGTAATCAGGCCCCTGGTCGGCCAGATGTATTTTGATATGTCCATCAAAATCGATCAAATCTTCAACATTCAAATCAGACCCATCGGACAGTCGGCCTATGATTGTCCTGCTGCTCAGGGTTCTGCTGTCGATAGGGTTCAGCAGGTGTGCAATTGGTGCCTCTGCCTGATCAAAACTTCCAAAATGGAGATGGCCCGTGTAGAAATAGGGGTCTGCAGATGGCGCTCCAAACAACTCTACCAAAAGTTCAATATCTCCATTCTCCAATTCCTGAAAGGTAGCTTTTCCGTCGAAATTGAAATCACTTGACTGGTAAAGGTCATAGGAAATCCGGTTGTCGTCTGGTCTTATTGGATCCTGCTCACAGGAAGTGATTCCGCACAACAACAGTGCACAAATAAGGGTATATTTCATGTGTCTATAATTTGTTCTTTAATGGTCACATGCCCGCCCGGATGACACCAGTCGGACAGGGAAGCTCGCATGCTTTATTATCATCCCTCTGTATGTCGCCTCCGGCAGGCTCGATTTCATATTTTTTTAATTTAAAATGTCAGACTTATGTCTGCCGTATATTTTTCTGAATACAATTATCCGGTGATGTCACACCATGACGATTCGTCTCAGTCAGGCCTGATCTCAGGTTCTGGTTATAATCCCTTTAACAGTCATTTCACCTTCCCGATACACAGCAATCTGTTTCAAATGGCAACGATCATTTTCTCATCATGCTTTCCTTTACAGTGGATATTGAAGTTTACGTGTCATACCTGCCAGGTATTTCGCAAATAATCCAGCTCAACCGTTGTTGGAGCATTGTACCCTGGAAATGATGCGCGATCAACGCTGCTATCCATGCCTTTTCGCTCATGATTGTTTCAACAGAACAGGAATATATTCTCCAATCAAAACGAATAGGTATATTTTTTGGTTTAACAAATGGTTGTTTTTCTACCTATACTTGACGAATATCATTCAATTTAATGAAAAGATTCTCAATTCTATTCAATCAACTTGACCAAACCAACAAAACGGGAGATAAACTCAAACTGCTGGAATCATATTTTTTAGAAGTTTCCGACCTGGACAGGCTATGGACCCTGGCACTTTTCACCCACAAAAGACCTCGGAGGGTAGTGAACACCAGGCAGCTACGAGAATGGTGTTGCGAGTATGCAGGTATTTCATCCTGGCTTTTTGAGGAGTCGTATCATACTGTGGGCGATTTGGCAGAAACCATTGCTTTACTTTTGCCTTTAGCGGGCAAAAGCTCCGATCAGCCGCTTCATCATTGGATAGGCTTCCTGGCTGCTTTAAAAGATAAGGAAGAATCTGCAAAAAAATCAGCCATCATGGAGTCCTGGAGGGAACTTACCAAAGAAGAACGGCTCGTTTTCAATAAATTGATCACCGGTGGTTTTCGTGTAGGCGTAAGCCAAAACCTGATTACCAGGGCCCTTGCAAGTGCCTTTGGACTGGAAAAAACGGAAGTGGCCCACCGCATAATGGGCCAATGGGATCCCTGGACAGCAGATTTTAAGTCCATGCTCCTGGAACCCGACTTTGCAGACGACCTTTCCCGCCCTTACCCGTTTTTCCTTGCCCATCCCCTTAGTGACACGGCCGAGCTAGCCGGTAACAGGTCTGACTGGCAGGCCGAATGGAAATGGGACGGCATACGTGGCCAAATCATCAAAAGGAAGGGTGAAACCTATATCTGGTCCCGCGGTGAAGAATTGCTCACAGAGAAATTTCCGGAACTGGAGGAAATGGCCAGAGGTCTCCCTGACGGTACGGTTTTAGACGGAGAAATATTGCCCTTTGAAAATGGCAAACCCTTACCTTTTGCTCTGCTGCAAACCCGTATCGGCAGGAAAAAGGTAAGTTCCGGTTTGCTCAAAAAAGCTCCATTGAGCTTCATGTGCTACGATCTGCTGGAATGTAATGGAGAGGATATCCGCCACTTGCCCCTATCGGAGCGTAGAAAAAACATGGAAAAAATCGTAGGGGACTATCCATCTGAAAAACTAGAAATCTCTATGCTGATTGAAGCGGGTACCTGGCAAGAACTGGCGCTCGTTCGCAATCAATCGCGGGAAAATAAAGCGGAAGGTCTGATGTTAAAAAGAATTGATTCTGTATACGAAACCGGCAGGGTTCGTGGAAGCTGGTGGAAATGGAAAATTGAGCCACTGACGATTGACGGTGTGATGATTTACGCCCAGAAGGGACATGGACGAAGGGCAGATCTCTATTCGGATTACACCCTTGCTGTCTGGAAAGACAAGGACCTTGTCCCCTTTGCAAAAGCCTATTCAGGGCTTACCGATAAGGAAATGAAAGATGTAGATACCTTTGTAAAAAAACATACCAGAGAGCGCTTCGGACCGGTACGAACCGTAAAGCCAGAACTGGTATTCGAGATAGCCTTTGAAGGGATTCAGGAAAGTCCCCGGCACAAATCCGGGATTGCTTTAAGGTTTCCCAGAATCCACCGCTGGAGGAAGGACAAACCCATCGACGAGGCAAACACCCTGACAGACCTGCAATTACTTCTGGAAAAGTATGGAAAATAGCTGGGCAGAAAAATGGTTTGCCCGAAAGGGCTGGGAACCCTTCGATTTCCAGAGAGCATGCTGGCAACATTATCTTGGGGGAAAAAGTGGCCTGCTCAATGCGCCTACAGGCTCGGGAAAGACGCTTGCACTTTTTGTGCCGGTATTGATGGAATATGTACGCGAAAACCAGGGAAGCTGGCACCAGGAAAAGAAAAACGGACTGCAGGCAATATGGATTACTCCCCTGAGGGCTTTGGCCCAGGATATTCAGCAGGCCATGAATCAGGTCTGTGAGGAGACGGGCATACGGTGGCGGATCGCGGTAAGAAACGGAGATACCAGCGCATCGGAACGACAAAAACAAAAGCGGTCCATGCCAGAATGCCTGGTTACTACTCCGGAAAGTCTGCATCTTTTGTTTACCCAGAAAGACAATAGCCTGCTATTCAAAGATCTGAAGACCGTAATTGTTGACGAGTGGCACGAGTTGCTGGCAAATAAACGGGGCATTCAGGTGCAATTGGCCCTTCAGCACCTAAAGACACTGCGCGCTGAGCCACTGAAAGTATGGGGCATTTCCGCCACCATCGGCAACCTTGACCAGGCCCATGAGGTACTACTGGGAGCATCCGCTCCCAAACTCATTGTACGGTCTTCCATAAAAAAAGAGATAAAGGTACAATCAATTCTCCCTGATGAAGTGGAAAAATACCCCTGGGCGGGCCATCTTGGCGTTAAGTTGCTGAAAAAGGTAATCCCGATTATCGCCTCCAGCCAAAGTGTGTTGCTTTTTACCAACACCCGGTCCCAGACTGAAATATGGTACCAGAAAATACTGGAAGCAAAACCGGACTGGGCAGGAATCATGGCCATGCACCATGGATCCCTCGACCCGGCGGTTAGGGCCTGGGTAGAAAACGCGTTGCACGAAAAAAAACTAAAGTTGGTCGTTTGCACCAGCAGCCTCGATCTGGGGGTCGATTTCCGTCCGGTAGACACGGTGATTCAGGTGGGAGGGCCAAAGGGAGTGACCCGATTTGTACAACGGGCGGGCAGGGCAGGTCACCATCCTGGTGCCAGCAGCAGCATCTATTTTGTGCCAACCCATTCGCTGGAATTGATCGAAGCCAGTGCCTTGCGGCAGGCCATTGAATCGGGACAATATGAAGAGCAGTTGCCCCTGGAAGATTGTTACGATGTATTGATTCAGTTTCTGGTAACGCTTGCCGTCGGAGAAGGATTCTATCCGCAACAGCTCTATCCCATAATCAGAGAAGTGCACGCCTTCCGTACGCTCAGTCCTGAAAAATTCGCCTGGCTTCTGGAGTTTGTGACCGTAGGTGGGAAAGCGCTGGGAAGTTATGAGGAATTTTCAAAAATCGACATCCTTGCCGACGGATTGTATAAGGTAAGCAGCCGGAAAACAGCCATGAGACATAGATTGTCAATGGGCACTATTGTGAGCGACCCGATGATCCAGGTCCGATACCTTACCGGCGCTTATGTAGGTGCGGTGGAAGAAAGCTTTATCAGCAAGCTCAAACCGGGAGATGTATTCTGGTTTGCGGGCCGCAGCCTGGAGTTTCTGAAAATAAAGGAAATGAAAGCCCTTGTCAGAAAATCCAAAAAGAAAACAGGAACGATTCCCAGGTGGATGGGAGGCAGAATGCCGCTTTCTTCACGCCTGGCAGAATTGATTCGTGATGAACTCCAGAAAGCAGCAAAAAATCAACTAAATTCGATAGAACTTCAAACCATCCATCCTATACTCGAGTTACAGCAAAACCTTTCACGGATTCCCGACCAGTCATCCCTTTTGATCGAAACCTGTAAAAGCAGAGAGGGCTATCATGTGTTTATGTTTCCATTCGAAGGGCGTTTTGTTCATGAGGTGCTGGCTGCATTGGTAGCCTACCGCATCAGTATCAGTTTCCCGATAAGCATCAGCATTGCCATGAATGATTATGGATTTGAACTGCTCTCCGACAGCCCTATTCCTATCGAAGATGTATTGGAAACAGATCTTTTCTCAGACAAGGATTTAATGGAAGATATCCTGTCCAGTATCAATGAAAGTGAAATGGCCCGCAGGCGGTTTCGGGAAATCGCCGCCATTGCCGGGCTGGTATTTCAGGGCTATCCCGGAAAAGGCATACAGACCAGACACCTGCAAGCCAGTTCGGGCATTTTGTATGGCGTATTTGAAACCTATGATCCCGACAATCTGCTGCTGGCACAGGCCCGGAGTGAAGTGCTCCATATACAAATGGAAAAAAGCCGGCTGCAGCAAGTCATTCAACGCATCAACCGGCAAAAAATCCACCTGCTTAAAACTGTGAGAATAAGTCCGTTTGCTTTTCCCATAATGGTAGACCGGCTCAGCAGAAACAGCCTTAGCTCAGAAAAAATTGAGGACCGTATACATCGGCTGCAAGCCGAACTATTGGCTTAAAATTTGTTTTGGAGCGATTTTAGACGTAAATTAGAACTTTATTTGTCGAGACATATTATATCTTTCCATTTATACCGATTCCTATGAAATCAACATTTCTTGCAGTATTCATGACCATCCTCTATGCGGCGTGCATGGGGCAGACTCCTCCAAACGGCCCGGAAGTAACTGATCCTGAATGGACCAATTATGAGGTCCAGACCGTTGTAGATGACTTGAAAATCCCATGGGGTTTGACCTTTCTGCCAGATGGCAGCATGCTGATCACGGAAAGATCAGGGGAGCTGATTCATTTCAGGAATGGGCAAAAAACTACCATCAAGGGAGTTCCTGAAGTAAGGGCCAAAGGACAAGGTGGTTTGCTGGACATTACCCTTCATCAGGACTATTCCAGCAATGGCTGGATCTACATGTCTTATTCCTCAGAAGAAGGACCCGGAGATGGGGCACATACCGCCATCAGCAGGGCAAAACTGGACGGGGATCAACTTACCAACCTGGAAGTACTGTATAAAGCCACGCCCAATACCGAAGCCGGACAGCATTATGGCTCCAGAATCATATTTGACCGCGATGGATATATGTTCTTTTCTATTGGAGAACGGGGCAACCATGAGGAAAATCCACAGGACATCACCCGTGATGGTGGCAAAGTGTACCGTTTAAAAGATGATGGAAGCATTCCGGCGGATAACCCCTTTGTGAACGAGCCCGGTGCCAAAAAAGCCATTTATTCTTATGGACACCGAAATCCTCAGGGAATGATTTTGCATCCGGAAACCGGAGAAATCTGGGTACATGAGCATGGACCCCGGGGTGGAGATGAAATCAATGTGGTGCAGAAAGGTGCCAACTATGGCTGGCCGGAGATTTCCTACGGAATAAATTATAATGGAACCATACTGACAGAGGACACCGCCAAACCAGGAATGATGCAACCGCTCTATTATTGGGTACCTTCCATCGCACCGAGTGGTTTTGTGGTGATCACGGGAGATACCTATCCGGCCTGGAAGGGTGATCTGCTTGTGGGATCGCTTAGCTTCGCGTATCTGGAGAAACTCACTCTTGAAGGCCAGAAAGTGGCTAAACGAGAAAAGGTCATAGATGGTATGGGCAGGGTTCGCAACGTGGTTCAGGGACCTGACGGCTATATTTATGCCGGTATCGAAGGCAAAGGAATTGTCAAAATTGTTCCTACAAATTAAATAGACCCCTAATTGTAAACCGAAAGTAAGCGCTGTGCAGCCTGCCCGGATCAGGTAAGCAGCACAGCGTTTTCAGGTATATTCATCGCTACAAATTGTAAAAAATGTCTACCGATAAGTATGACTTTATCATTATTGGCGGCGGCTCTGCCGGAAGTGTATTGGCCAATAGACTTAGTAAAGATCCAAAAAACAAGGTACTTGTGATAGAAGCCGGAAGGCTTGATCATGGCTGGGATTTCCGGATCCACATGCCCGCAGCCCTGACTTATCCGCTGAGTAATAATTTCTATAATTGGGGATACACTTCCGATCCGGAACCTTATATGCACAACAGACGGATCTATCAACCCCGCGGCAAGGTGCTGGGAGGATCCAGTTGTATCAATGGCATGATCTATATACGGGGCAATGCCCTGGATTTTGAGAAATGGGCTAAAGAAGACGGCCTCGGTGAATGGAGCTATGCCCACTGTCTTCCCTACTTTAAGCGCATGGAAAACAGGCTTATCGGTGGAGATAGTTACCGGGGAGAAGGTGGACCACTTCACCTGACCACCCCAAAATGCGATAATCCGCTATTCGATGCCTTCTTTGACTCTGTGCAGCAGGCGGGCTACCCGCTTACCGAAGACGTGAATGGCTACCAGCAGGAAGGTTTTGGGAAATTCGATGCCACTATCTACAAAGGTAAACGGTGGAATGCTGCCCGCGCATATGTACATCCTGTCATGGATAGAAAGAACCTGACCATCAGCTTGAAATCAAACGTTTCCAAAATTCTGTTTGATGGTAAGAAGGCAACCGGGGTGACCTATATCAAGGGCGGTAAACAACATACTGTACAAGGTGGTCAAATCATTTGCTGCGGTGGTGCAATCAACTCCCCGCAGGTTTTGCAACTATCCGGTATCGGAAATGGTGCTGAACTGAAACGACTCGGAATACCTGTAGTATCGGACCTGAAAGGAGTGGGCGAAAACCTCCAGGATCACCTGGAAGTATATGTACAGTGGGCTGCCAAAGAGCCTGTGAGCCTATACCCTTCCCTGAAATTCTACAACCAACCTAAAATAGGCCTGGAATGGCTGTTTAATAAAAGCGGTATCGGTGCCAGCAACCATTTTGAGGCGGGCGGTTTCATTCGCAGCAATGATGAGGTCGCATATCCCAACCTACAATATCATTTTCTACCGATTGCGATCCGGTATGATGGCTCTGCACCCAATGAGGGCCATGGGTTCCAGCTGCATGTAGGCCCCATGAACACAGATGTCCGCGGGCATGTGAAGATCAAATCTGCAGATCCCACAGAATATCCCAGCATATTGTTTAACTACCTCTCTACAGCGCAGGAGAGGAAAGAGTGGGTGGAGGCAATCCGCTGCACCAGAGAGCTGATCAATCAGCCTGCATTCGATGCGCTTCGTGGCAAGGAAATTTCTCCGGGTGCTGCAGTAGAGACCGATGAGGAAATCCTGGATTTTGTAGCCCGTGAAGGGGAAAGTGCCTATCACCCAAGCTGTACCTGTAAAATGGGCTATGACGAAGGCGCTGTCGTGGACAGCCAGTTGCGGGTACATGGGGTATCCAATCTGAGTGTAGTAGATGCTTCCGTCATGCCGTACATCACCAATGGCAATATTTATGCGCCGGTTATCATGATTGCCGAGAAAGCTGCGGACCTATTGCTGGGCAACAGCCCGGAAGCACCGCAAGAGATGCCTTTTTACCAACATTCGAGCAAATCGAAAAAAAATCAGTTTACGCATTAATGGACACCCACAATCAATTTATTGCCGGGCACTGGGTTTCGGCAAAGACCGGAAACCAGCGGTCCATCTATAATCCTTTTGACCAGAAAATTATAGCACATGTGGCAGAAGGTGACCGGGAAGATGCCAGGGCAGCGATTAGAAGTGCTAAATATGCGTTTTCCCAGGGAGAATGGTCGGGCCTGCCAGCTACAGTACGAGGCAAAATGGTATATGAGCTTGGTAATCTAATTGAGGCAAACAAAGAAAAACTGGCTGAGCTCGAGACCCTGAATACCGGAAAAACCTACACGGAAAGTTTGTGGGACATGGATGACATAGCCGGTATATTCAGATACTATGGAGGACTGGCAGACAAGCATGCGGGCGAAGTTATCGATAGTCCCAATCCAGATAGCTCAAGCCGATTGGTGAGAGAGCCCATCGGTGTGGTCGGCATGATTTGCCCCTGGAATTACCCCTTGCTGCAGGCTGCCTGGAAAATTGCCCCTGCTCTTGCTGCAGGTTGCACCCTTGTCATCAAACCCAGCGAATTGACCCCTTTATCCACGCTTGAGTGGACCAGATTGGCCCAACAAGTCGGCTTTCCCTCCGGGGTTATCAATACAGTACTTGGTCCCGGTCACAGCGTAGGTGCTGAACTGGCAGAAAATCTTGATGTAGACATGATCTCATTTACCGGTGGTGTCGAAACAGGCAGGAAGATCATGCAGGCCGCCTCAGGGAATGTGAAAAAAGTCGCACTGGAATTGGGAGGAAAAAACCCCCATATCATTTTTGAGGATGGAGACTGGAAAACAGCCATAGACTTTATTTTGAACGGTGTTTTTTTTCATGCGGGTCAGATCTGCTCGGCCGGTACCAGATTGCTTGTCGCCGCAGAAATCCATGAGCAAGTGGTTCAACTGCTTGAGCAGCGTATCAGCAGGATACGAATGGGAGATGGAATGGATGAAAAAACCCAGATGGGTCCCTTGATTTCAGCCCAACAATTGGAAAAGGTCGAAAATCATGTCCAAACGGCTATTAAGGAGGGTGCACGCCTTCTGGTAGGCGGACAAAAACCTGAGGAAGCGGAACTTGCGAGAGGCTTTTTTTATGCGCCCACCCTTTTGATAGACTGTGAGGAAAATATGCATATCGTTCAGCAAGAGGTATTTGGCCCTGTCATCCATGTAGAGCAGTTTGAAACAGAAGAGGAAGCTGTCCGAAAAGCAAACAATACCATCTATGGACTCTCCGGCGGCTTTTGGTCGGCTGATCCCGGACGTATCTCCCGGGTCAGCAAGTCCCTTCGCTTTGGCACCATATGGGTCAACGATTTTAATGTATATTTTACCCAGGCGCCCTGGGGCGGCTACAAACAATCCGGACTCGGCCGGGAGCTCGGGCCTGCGGGCATGGAAGAGTTTCAGGAAATCAAGCACATATACCAAAACTATAATCCCCAGCCAATGAATTGGTTTGGGAAATAAACGATAGAACTATCGATACCAGAACATTAGGCATTTTCGTTACCGTATTCTTTTACCTGATTATCCTGCTTACCGGATATTTTGCCAGTAAAAAGGAGTCGGGAGATCAAAGTTCAGAAGGCATGTTATTGGCAGGGAGGCGCATGCCCTCCTGGATTGGAATATTTACCATGACAGCGACCTGGGTGGGTGGAGGCTATATCATCGGTACCAGCGAAGCGGTTTACGACAGCGCCCGGGGCCTGGTCTGGGCACAGGCACCCTGGGGATATGCGCTAAGTTTGATACTGGGTGGATTGTTTTTTGCAAAAAAAATCAGAAGCTTTGGCTTTACTACTTTTATTGATGTTTTCGAAAATAAGTATGGCAAAAAGGTCGCTGCAGTACTTTTTATTCCGGCTTTGATCGGAGAGATTTTCTGGAGTGCAGCTATCCTGGCTGCGTTGGGAATTACTTTCGCTACCATCTTTGGTCTGGATCTGGAAACCTCAATTCTGGTCTCTGCGAGCATTGCGGTAGGATATACCATGATGGGAGGCCTTTGGTCTGTGGCATATACCGATGTCGTCCAACTGGCATTTATCATCATAGGACTGGGCATCAGTATCCCATTTGCATTGAACAAAATCGGTGGGCTGGAACAAGCCTTGATCTTATACGATCAACACATCGCCAATGGTTTCACACTATTTCCTTCCCCCGGGGTTTTCTCCGGAAATGATCCGGATTGGGGAAATGGCATTTGGGTATGGCTGGACTTTGCCTTGTTGCTCATCATGGGTGGTATTCCCTGGCAGGTGTATTTTCAGCGGGTTTTGTCGTCCAATTCAGATAGATCAGCCGTAAGGCTTTCCATATACGGAGGGATTTGTTGTGCCCTAATGGCCATTCCAGCCATCTTTATCGGTGTGGCAGGAGTGGGATTTGACTGGAGCACCTCCACGCTGGGTACTGCCCCGGAGGCGACCATGGTACTTCCCTACGTATTGTTGGAAATGACCCCGCCCCTGATAGCGGCACTGGGACTGGGAGCGGTAGCGGCAGCGGTGATGTCTTCTGTAGACTCCTCTATACTCTCTGCCTCGTCCATGTTTACCTGGAACCTCTACAGACCCCTGATACACCCCACCTGTACCGACAAACAAATCAAACGCACCATACGCCTTACCGTATTGGTAATCGGTATCATTTCCACCTGGCTTGCCCTCACGCTTCAAAGTGTATACGATTTGTGGTACCTGTGTGCTGATCTGGTATACGTGGTGCTCTTTCCGCAATTGCTATTGGCACTGTATTTCAAGAAAAGTAATCATTACGGCGCAATCGCCGGAATCCTCGTCGGACTGGTATTGCGGTTTGGGGGTGGAGAGCCTATATTTGGTATTTCCCCTTTCCTTCCCTACCCCATGGAAGACCCCGTAGCCGGCATACAGTTTCCTTTCCGTACGTTTGCCATGATGGCCAGCCTGCTAAGTATCATGCTGGTTTCCTATTTGACGCATCAACGGGTACAGCAAAAATCAACGCAATGAAAACACTGCTATTGTCTTTTGCAACGCTGATTTGCGCTGTGACAGCTTATGCGCAACCCACGAAAGTTATTCTGGACACAGATCTGGACTCGGCTGTAGATGACGTGGGCACTATGGCCATACTGCACAATCTGGCAGACCATGGACGCCTGGAAATTTTGGGCATTGTCGTTACCAGTAATGACCGGTATGCGCCTCAGTGTGCCGATGCCATCAATCATTATTTTAAAAGGCCTACTATCCCCATTGGTGTGGAAAAGGGCATTCCATTAAAAGATGTCTCCAAATACACCGGGGAAATTAGCCGGAATTTTTCGCACAGGCTTAAGGCATATGGGGAGGCTGAAGACGCCACCCGCTTATACCGTAGCTTGCTGGCAGGTGAAACGGATGGAGCTGTCGTTATCGTTACTGTAGGCCACCTGACCAATCTGAAGCACCTGATCCAGTCGGGCCCGGATGAAATCAGTGAGCTTTCCGGATTGGAACTCATTCGGAAAAAGGTGAAATTATGGGCCTGTATGGGAGGGCAGTTTCCCGAGGGAAAAGAAGCCAACTTTTACCGGCCTGATCCGGAGTCTACTCAAATTGCTGTCAACACCTGGCCCGGCAGGGTGATTTTCTCCGGCTGGGAGATTGGCAACGAAATCATCACTGGTGGCCCCTACCTGAAAAAATCAATTGCTCCGGAAAGCCCGGTGTACCAAGCCTACCGACTGTTCAACGATTTTTCCGGGCGGCAAAGCTGGGACCAGTCTATACTGCTGTACCTGGTTTCTCCTGAAAAATATTGGGATTTGGGTCCCAAAGGGAACGCAGTCGTTTACCAGGATGGAAGCAATACCTGGAAAATGGATAAAAACGGTCAGCAGCAATACCTGCTTCCCAAAATGGCTGCCGGAGAAATCGCCAAAGTCCTGGATGCCCTGATGGTCGGCATCTACCGTCCCGCATTTTGAGCAATTGTTTTTGGCCTCTCCCGGGGCAAACTTTTGATTAATTTTCCTATCGGCAAAAAAAGCTGAGGGTTAGCTTGGTGTTTAGGTTTGGGACGATACTGGTATAACAATCCAACAATCGACCCGAGACGTACATCGGTAATACGGCAATAAAGATGGTATATTTCGTACCCGATTTTCCTTTACCTTTTTGAAATTGTGCTGGGAAGACGCAAACAGCAGCTCTATTTTGACCGACCTGCCTGCCATTTCGGTTCCACAATCGCAACTTTAAGTTGAGACACCCACAAATGCTATAGGCTGACCTGCAAAAAAAAGGCCGGAGTTTCCATTTTCAGGAAACCCCGGACAAACCCTACATTAAAAAATAACCAACTAACCAAAAATTCTTCACTACCGATCGCCTCAATTCCCTTACGCTCAATCCAGCCCTTCAAATCCGTTTTCAAAAAGACCATGAATCTGGTCCAAAAAATCCCGTTTACCTTATTGCTATCTGACACTTCAAAAATAGTATATAAAAAATGGTATTTATAATTTTTTTCCATATTTTTTATCATTAAAATTAACAAAACAAATTTTTTATTTTGAATTACAAAAATTTTGGTATTGATAATTTCAAAGCTAACAATCTGTATTTCAAAAAGAAATTTTAGGGATTTGTCAGATAAATCGTACTTATTATCAATCAATTACAGAGAAAAACGGTGCCTAATTCGCAGTCCGGCAATTTGGTCCGGTGAGTCAAACTAAAAATAAGAGCCGGTTATGGATGATGAATGGAATAATGCCGTCCATTTTCCGATAGTTTAATACTGGTCGTACAACCAGCCACTGAGGATAGCCAGCCCAAAACTGAGCAGGGTTCCGATCAGAATATATTCAGTCAACTTTCTGTCTTTCGACTGGCGCAGATCTCCAAACCGAAATACGGATTTTGCTGCCACCAAAAATCCTATGGCCTCCCATCTGCCGGCCATAATAAAAACAAATACAAACCAGCGTTCAAGTATACCGATGTATTGTCCGGCTTTGTCCAGAGAAGCCGTGTTTGCGTCAGGTAGTGGAGTCCATTTGGAAATGGTAGTTTTGATAAGCATAGAGGCTGGAAGCGATAAAAACACAAGTATTGTAATCACAAGCCAATCTTTGTCTCTGATTTGTATCATTCCTTCGATCAGCTCTGGATTGTAGTACCACATGGCCGCAATAATAGAGATCAAATGGGCCAACTGATCGATAAAGAACCAGTACCTCCGGCTTTTTTCATGCTGCGCATGTAACTTTATCAGGTCAATGATCCCATGTACCAGTGTGATGCCCAATGCGTAGGGCCAAAAATCGGCCTTTGCAACCAAAAGCATCATCAATAAACCATGAACCAGCAAATGCAGGTAAAACTGGTATGCTCCGGCCTTTCTGCTTTCCTTAGCAACAACCCATTTTCTGGGTTGAAAGACAAAATCTCCCAATAGGTGAGCCAGTATGAGCTTGATAAGAATGGTCATGACAAGTGCCTTTTTAATTTCAGGGGAAAGTATACCAGTAATGCCCTGATCGCATCAAACCTGGCTCTGGATAAGCGGCCACTGATCGCATGCTGGCTGATGCCTTCCAGTTTGCCCAGTGCCGTTTGCGTTTTTTCAGGATGCGTCATTGCCAGATATACGGTTTTCGCTGAATGTTCAGTCCAGGTATCCAGTATCTCCATCGCTAACTTTAGCATCAGATTAATGTCCTGATCGAAGCCTTCGAAAGGAGACTTGATCAATATGTCCTGATGGCTTTCCGACAGCTCTTCAAAGGCCTCCCCGGAATGCACATAGGCTGTCCCGTTGTTTTCAAGTAGCCGTCCGGTACGAAAATCTTCTTCTCCCAGCCCGATACCTATCCGTATGTCCAGTGGAGCCTGGGATTTGATACCGGCTTTTAACCTGATGGCTGCCTGAAGTGCCTTTTCCGGCTCCGCTACCTTCAATTGAAAGCTATCTCCCCGGTAGATTTCCCAATCCTTACCGGCTTTACCCCAGGTATCCAATTCTGTCTTTAAAAGCTGCATCCATATTTTAGCCGGAACCTTTCTGGATTCCTTGATATCTCCGGTCAGAATTGCAATCATTACTATATCATGTTTATAACTGATATACAAATATATCATTATTATAAGTGATAATAAATAATATCATCTAAAAAGATGATATAAAGATCAGACATTGATCAGAAAACGGTCTACTACCCCTACCAGACCAATCAAAACGATACCGATCAATCCGGTGAATACCAAATAATACAATGTTGGCAGGACAGTTTTCCTGAGCACACTTCCTTCCCGGCCCAAAAGGCCTACGGTCGCTGAAGCAGCCACTACATTGTGTATGGCGATCATGTTACCTGCGGCAGCCCCTACGGCCTGCAGTGCCAGAATCCAGGTCGGAGGCATACCCAAATTGTCGGCAACACCATACTGAAAAAGGCTAAACATCAAATTGCTAACGGTATTGCTTCCGGCGATAAAAGCACCCAAGGCACCGATCATTGGCGCAAAGAAGGGGTAAATCATGCCCACCCTGGCTGCTGTCCACTCGGCCATCAAAATGGGCATAGCCAACAGACCGGAGTCATTTTCTCCTGAGTTGATGTACACCCGTACCATGGCTACGGCAAAAAGCAGCACAGCACCTGCCTTCAGGATCATCCCGCTACTGTCTTTTGCCGCCAGCTTCACAGCAGCAGGTTTCATCTGATGCAGCAAACAAGTCAGCAAACAAACAATTAAAAGAATGGTCCCCGGGAGATACAAGGGTGTACTGCTACCGGAAATGTCCGTCCCTAATATACCTTCCAATCCAAAGGAAACACCAGTCAGCCAACCCTTCACCGGCAATTGAGGCAGACGGCTGATAACCAGCAGGAGGGCCAGCAGAATGTAGGGACTCCATGCTTTCATCAGGGGAAGCCTGCGGTCGGACATCGCCGAATCCGAAGCCGGAATATTCAGGCTACCTTTCCAGCTGGCCGGCCAACGCTCCGAAGCTTCCATTTCCCAGACCTGTGCAGGGACAAGAAAGCCCATCCTGGCTGCCGTCACCACCAGCGCTAAACCGACCAGTGACCCAATCAAAGAAGGGAATTCAGGGCCCAGGTAGAGTCCTGTAAGCAAATAGGGAAGGGTAAATGAAAAGCCTGCAAACAAGGCAAACGGGAAAATTTGAACCCCTTCTCTCCATGACCTGTTTTTGCCAAAAAAACGACAAAGCATCAAAACCATCAGAAAAGGCATCAAGGTCCCGACCAGCATGTGTACAATGGAGGCATTGGCAGTGACCTTTAGCAAAACTTCCGAAAATTCCCAACCCAGTAAATCGAGTCTGGCATTCAGTTCCGGACTTTCCAGGCCACCCCTTATACCCACCAGTATAGGTGTGCCCACAGCACCAAAGGTCACCGCAGTGCTCTGTACCATCATCCCCAGCACGACGGCTGCCAATGCCGGAAAACCTAAAGCTACCAGGAGTGGTGCGACGATCGCCGCAGGCGTACCAAAACCTGCTGCACCCTCTATAAAAGACCCGAAAAGCCAAACAATAATGATTACCTGCACTCTTCTATCTGCGCTGATCCCCCGAAATCCATTGCGTATGCTATCTACCCCTCCGGAATACTTCAATAAATTCAACAGCAATATCGCCGCAAACACAATATAGAGGATATCAAAAGTGATAAAAAAACCCTGAATCGTGGCAGCCAGAATGGTCAGCAGGGACATTTTCCAAAACACGAAAGCCAATGCGGAGGTCAGCAAAAAAATCAGTGGCATGGTAAGTCTGGCCGAAAGGCGAAAACCAACCAACATGACAGCAGCCGATAAAATCGGAAAAAGTGCCAGGAAAAACAAAAGATCTGTGGACATGGATTGGCTGAGTAATTCGATCGCTAAAGCTTAAAATCCAGATTTTCGGTAACCCGCTCGCCCTGCTCTTTTAATTTTTTCACATAAAGATTAATCCTTTCCCTGGCTGTCTTCAAATCATGGTTATTCAGGTTGATATTCAGTAAATCGATAAACCAGGGAATTTTTATCGTCTCATTCACATAGACCTCCACGATTTCCCTTGCTATGGGAAGGGTTGTTTCTTTAGATAAAGTATGCACATCTTTATCTCTGGCATTCAATAACTTATTGTATTCTTCTTCAAGCAATTTCCGGAATATGGATTCCGAAAAAACAGTACCCTTTATTAGGCCCGTTCCTGGATCGTCTTCCGTAATTTCCGCCTTTTTGTGTAGCCATTCCCAAAGTATACTCAGCCGGATCTCCCCTGTAGCCATATCTTCCATCAGGTAGAGTACGTTGTCGTCGCCAAAAAAATCAGCCGGCTTTAGGGCTGCCGCCTGCATGCCTTGTTCGAAGGCATTGCCATATTGCAGACCCACACTAAGTAAATTTCTGGCACCTCTGATAGTTCTCGGTGCCGCTTCAAGCAGAATCAAACCAGCAGCATCACTGTCCGTGTAAGTTAAAGCAGGAAATGTCCTGCCCATTTGATTGGCCTGCCCATGCTTTTCCCACACCGGCCTGATGATATGGACCATTTTCCAATGCGCTACCCACTTCCCACTGGCGCCTTCAGCCTGTTCTCTCTCCGCTCCAGCTATGGCTTTTTTCATGCTACTGGCTACACCATCCTCCGATCCTACCGGTATGTTGGGTTCCATTCCCCCCTGCCAGAGCGCAAAATTGCCTGCGACATCCGGCGTATTGACTGCCCTTCTGACCCGGTCCTCGTAATTTCTCATGTATCCGTAGGTCATCCCAATGGACTCGATATTGGGGTTTATGAAGTCAGGATCCCAGGCCATCGCATCCGATACACTATTGATGTAATCCCACCTGCCGGTATTGTACCCCACGAAATGCTTGCCTAATGCTGCCCGGATTTCCATAAGCTGATACGTAGCCTCAAGCTGTTCTACCAACACATATACCCTGACTGTCCCTGTCTCCAGCCCAAGGTGATTCTCCAATTGCGTGATCATCCGGTTCCAAAGAGCAGCTTCCTCGGCCGTCTGGATCTTTGGCAGATAAAGTACGATAGAAGCACCTCTTTCCCGGAGCGTTTTGTGGTTATTGGTAACGTACAAAGCGAGATCTGCAATCGAGGCAGAAAATGATGCACCGTCAGCCATACGGAGGTGCCGGTCATCCAGATGAAGACCCCTGGCCCTAAAAATAATGGTAGTAAAATCCAACTGAGATTTGAAATCCCCTATCTTCTCTTCTCCAAAAAAAGACCGGGACCAGTCATTCATCTGAGAAGCCACCTGCCGGGCAGCATTTAAAAAAACCGGATCCCGGTGAATGGCTAGCTTGAGGTTGCGTTGATTGTCCAGAGACATGGTACTGGTTTGCCCCAGGGCATCCTCTCCATCAAACATCCATCCATCGGCACCTGACAACAGGGCATAGGCCACGTTGCGAATACTGCTCTCCAATGGGGCATTGGGCTTGGCCCCCGGGCCCGTACCCTGCACCCATTGCCGCTGCAGGTCAACCGGCACAGGCGCTCCCTCAAACTGGCCACTTCTGGCATCCTTCACAGCAATAGATGTACCTGGAATGTTTGTAGACGGATCTAAAAAATCAATTCGTTTCATTTTCTGGTATCGCTCCCGCCTTCTCTTCAAACGTATGGCCATCAGCTTCTTTACCTCAGCATTAAATGGGGCCAATGCCTCCAATGCCGCCAGCGATTCACTGGTATAAACATCCTGATATTCCTTAATAAGATTGTTGCGGACAATGATACTTTTTTCACTCATGGTTACTTTTTGGGATTAAATAAATACGTGCAATTCAGCCAGGCTTTTGAGCAAGCTGTACTAACGAATCGGGTTTGAGAATCAATTTAGTTAATTTTTTGAAAAGGATTTCTATAGCTGTTTATAGAGGTACCGGGGCAGAACGGCAACAAAAAACCCTCCCGAGTACGATCGAAAGGGTTTTACCAGAAAATTATTACCAGTTTCGGTCTTTAAGGTAAGCATCCAGCTCTTCCCTGCTCATGGGGAGATCCTGCTTCTCTTCCAGCCAGCCCAGGAAATCCTGCTTGATGGCTTCGCTCCATCGGCTGTCTATTTCTCCCGCTGTGTATTTTTGTTCTCTCAGGCGCTGATGTCCAAACTGGTCTCTCAGCGCGGTAAACTCCGCATTGATCACCAGGTCGGCGACCAAATGGGAAGGTATAAATATGACCCCCCATTTGTTGGCCAACACGGCATCCCCAGGTAAAACGGTAGCTCTGCCCATCCGGATGGGGTAATTGATGGTAGTGAGCATCATTTCCTGTATATAGGAAGGGTCATGCCCTTTGATCCATGCGTTAAACCCGTCAATTTTACTGAGCCCTGCCATGTCTCTGACCGAGCCATTGAAAATAACGCCATTACCTGAATTCGCATAAATGGCATTTCCCAGGTTGTCGCCGATAAGCGTGCCGTCAACAATTTTACCGTAGCCATCTGCTACATATACGTCACCATCTACCAATACATCTATGGGCCAGGAATTGGTTCCCCCCGACTGGGCTCTGTTTTCTGATTTACCGATTTCCTTGACCAAAGTATTGACATCTTCCCTGAAGGGCATGTACTGGGCAGTAACTGCCCTGCCTGTCAATACTTCATCTTCTTTCAGGATGATCCAGTCATTTTCAAACTGGTTGTTATAGCCCTTGTTGCGCAAATTGCCCCAGGCTTCTTCCATAGAAATTCCTTTGAGCCTCTCCAGCAAATCATCCGGAATTTTCGGTCTGCCGTCTGAAAACCGTTCTCCCTCCCATGCTGATGTCAGGGCAATGATTTGATCCGGTGTGGGTGTAACCTGCTGGGAAAATCCCATTCCTGAAAAAGTGAAGCACAAAACCAAACATACAAGTGTTAATTTATCCATCATTTTAGGTTTAAATAGTTTTTTTGGTCAATTTCTTGAAAAGATGCTAAGAAAGCAACCCGAAACCATCCTTTTATCCGAATGATTTCTGCTCTGCTGTCTTTGATTATAATAGCATCAGCTCCACCACCTGTCGTTTGAACGGTCCGTATTCCATTCTTCAGTTGGCGCAAAATATTCCGTGCCCTCCACCAGGTGTTGTTTGATCACCTCTTCATTCAGCTCGACACCGAGTCCCGGTCCTTCTGGCACTCTGGCAAATCCATCTATCACCAATGGCTTGGGAATACCTTGCACCAGGTCTTCCCACCAGGGAATATCTACAGAATGGTGTTCGAGTGAAATGAAATTTTCGGTGGCTGCAGCGCAATGGATGTTGGCCATAAAGGAAACGGGCGTACCTGCAAAATGCATGGCCATGGGTATGCCTTTTTCTTCTGCATAGTCTCCGATTTTTTTGGTTTCCAGTATACCCCCGGAGGAAGCCAGATCCGGCTGTATCATGTCAATAGCCCTTGCGTCAATCAGTTTGATAAATTCTTCTTTCAGAAAGATATCTTCGCCGGTTAGCGTAGGCGTTTTGATCGCATCGGTAATTTGTTTCCATTTTTCTGTATAAAACCAGGGCACCATATCCTCGAGCCAGGCCAGGCGATATGGCTCCAGCGCTTCTCCCAGGCGGATGCACTCTTTATAATCAAAATGACCGAAGTGGTCCGCAGCCAAAGGTATGTCATAGCCCACTTTTCTTCTTACCGCGGCTACGTACTCCACCATCTCCGACACCCCTTTGTCCGTGAGTTGCACTCCGGTAAATGGATGTGCTGTCCTGCCATAGCTGCCATACTCCGAGTCCCATTGGTTGCCTTTTTCAAAGGCTTTGGTATTCACCACTGAGCCTTCATTTTCCCGAATCATCTGCACCCCAAAATCCATTTTGAGAAAGGTGTAGCCCATATCCATTCTTGCTTTCAGGCGGTCAGCGAAAACTTCAGGATCTCTGGATTGCGTGGTATCTGAATACAAACGAATTTCGTCGCGATATTTACCCCCCAGCATTTGATAAACCGGTATATTGTATGCTTTTCCTGCCAGATCCCAAAGCGCCATTTCTACAGCGCATACGCCACCGGCCTGCCGGGCGTGGTTTCCAAATAGTTTGATTCTTTTAAAAATCCTTTCAATCTGGCAGGGATTTTCACCCAGCAAGCGGCTTTTTAAAACAAGGGCATACCGGGCACTGGCACCGTCTCTTACTTCCCCCAATCCATAAATTCCCTGGTTGGTATCTATTCGGATGATGGGACAGCGCATCGGGGCACCGGCTACCTCCGCAATGCGAAGATCGGTAATCCGCAGGTCTGACGGACTTGAGTTTCTATTTACGTTTTGGGTACTGTGGGCCAGGGTTTCCTCTATGGGTTGAAACATAAAAGCGCCAAGGCTCAGACCGCCAATGCCGGCTTTCTGGAGAAAATCCCTTCTTGAAGGTACTGACTTCTCATGGGATCCGGCCTTATTTCTCTCTTTGGCAGCGCCGGCTGCACGAAAAGAGAATAAATCGTTAAATTTGGGATTGTGATATGGTTTCATGGTATCTGGATTTGTTTAATGCTATTTGGCTATTCAAAAAAGGGAACGCCCTTTACCGCATACTTTCTCATGCCTTCTTCGTTGATTTCCACACCAATGCCGGGTTTTTCTGAGAGAGTGATGAATCCGTTTTCGGTTCTCGGTCCGTCGTAGCTGACTATATCCTGCCAAAGCTGATCGGTATCCATATAGATCTGCCACTCCATGATCTGAAAATTGGGTACAGAGGCACATACATGACAAGAAGCCATGGCACCTAAAAAGGATGCCACCATATGCGGACTGAACGGTACGTAGTACAGATTGGCCAGGTTGGCAATGCGCTGCGCTTCACCCAAACCTCCCGCCTTTTGAATATCCGGCATGATGATGTCTGCCCCGCCCTGTTGCAACAAATTGACAAAGCCGTACGCCAAATAGATGTTTTCACCTGTACAGATCGGAGTGGAGGTTTCTTTGGTGAGTTTCTGGTACAGGTCCGGGTTGTCTGCCGGAAGCGGCTCTTCCAGCCACATCAGGTCCAGGTCCTCATATTTCTGGGCCATTTTCACGCCTGTAATAAAATCATACCGGCCGTGCATGTCCACGCATATATCTATATTGGGGCCCACTTCCTCCCTCACTGCGGCAATGGCATTGTACATCCTTTCTATTTCGGCAGGGCTGGCGGTCCAATTGAACCGATCGTATTTATTGGGATCACGGGCATCGTCTACATCGAATTTGACTGCAGTATATCCCCGATCCACGGCTCCTCTGGCAGCTTTGGCATAGTCTGCCGGAGAAGGATTAGTGGCTGTGTAAAGAGCAGTATCACAGTACACCCGGATCTGATCCCTAAATTTCCCACCAAGTAATTGATATACAGGTACATTGAAAACTTTTCCGGTAATATCCCATAGTGCTGTTTCTATGGCCGTAAGCACGGCGACAAAAACCCCGGACTGCGCTCCACCAAAAAATGCCCCCTTTCTCAATTGCTCTGCAAGCCTGTTGGGGTTGAGGGGATTTTGCCCTTTTATCTGGTTACCCAATCGCTGCACCAGGTGGTAGGTACCGTGAATGGCATCGACTGCCTCGCCACATCCCCATATATCCTGATTGGTGTATACTTTCACATACAGCGCGCCGCGTACATATCCGCATTTCACATCTGTAATTTTCAAATCGGAGGGATTGGAGGCTGAAGGCATTCTTTCCACGGCAGCGGATAGTCCTGAACCGTATTGGGACAGGAAGGCTGCGCCGGTTATCCCGGCCAAAGCAGTCTTGGAAAGAAAAGATCTTCTGTTCAATTTGTTTTTCATTCTGGTATATTTTGAGGTTCACAAAACTGCCCCTATGGCCTGGCTCTGCCTGGCGCTACCGGGGGAAGGATGGTTTGATTCAATCAATTGAAGACATAAGGATTACCAGGTTCTGTTTTTCAGAATCTCCTGAATCTGTTCTCTGGGCACCGGCAGCTCATCAATATGTTCGTTTAGCCAACCCGAAAAATCCCGTTCAATTTCCTCAGACCAACGGGTATCGATCTGGCCGGCAGTGTACACGCCGGCACGTAATCTTTCGTGACCAAACATGTCTCTCAACCGGACAATTTCTGAGGTCACTACCACTTTTTCTGCCAGATGGGGCGGAATAAAGGAAACGGCACCGTCCCGGCCCAGCACTACATCTCCTGCCATTACGGTCACCTGCCGGACCTTTGTCGGTTTGTTAATGCCGGTGAGCATGGTGTTCAGATTTCCTCTCTGGTTATGGTGAGATGGGTGATAGCTGGTAAAAAAAGAGGTAAATCCGGCTATTTCCTTTAAGCCTACGATGTCCCTGATGGCTCCATCGTATACGATGCCATTTCCTGAGCGCGCATAAATGGCATTACCCACGTTGTCTCCTATCGTAGGCCCGTCCACATGCGCTCCAAACTGGTCGGCTACATACACATCTCCCTGTACAAGCAGATCTACCGGCCAGGAGTTTTGGCCTTTTTTCCCCTCGGCTTTCCCTCTTTCATCAATGGCATCATGAATATCCGGTCTGCCGGGCATAAATGTAGCGGTCACTGCCCGGCCGACCAGTATACTGTCCGGATGAATGGTTTCCCAGCCTTCTGCGTACTGATAGCGGTAGCCTTCATTTTTCATCACCGCCCAAGCCTCGTCATGAGTCACCTCTTTCATGCGTTCTATAATATCATCCGGCACCTTAGGTCTGCCATCTTCAAATCTTTCCCCCTCCCAAAGAGGTGTTAGAAAGAGCATTTCCTCTTTGGATATTTGTTGGCTATTCGCATCTATCGATGAAAAGATCAATGTTGTAAGAAAGAAAAATCTGGTTAGTAAAAATGTCTTCATTTTCATAGGTCTGTATTTATTTTTTTCAATATTCATGTTCCCCTGCCTTTGGAAAAACCTCCACCTGAGACTTACCCCTGAGTGCGCCATTTCCCTATCCTTTGGCTGGATCATGGGAAAGGGCAAGTAATCTGTCAGGGAATCACTGCAACGCAATTTAAAGAGGGCAATTTGATAGAATCAAACTGCCCTTTAAGGTACATCTTTTTATTGGATAATGGCCATCTCACTACCGGAGTTCGCATCCCACCAAACTCTTGAGTCAAGGTCATCGGGCCCTTGCCGGCTCAATGCTGCCTGTACATTCTCGTTGTTTACGGAAAATTCAGAATCGGGATAAGAGAGCCTTCTGATAAAATCTCCATTGATATCGCTTCCGGGATAGGGATTTGGCGTCAGGTTGGGATAGCCTGTCCGGCGAAAATTGGCAAAAGCTTCATAACCATTCAAAAAGGAGGCCACCCAATACTGGTTTCCGATCTGTTCCATGGCATCCGCCATGTTCAGCGGATGGGCTTCAATATAGGCGGAAATGGAAGATTCGGGTATAGCTACATTATCGCCATAGGTAGCATATTGTTCCATATTTGCGCGAATTCCCTGAGCAAATAAATCAGCCGGATCAGCTGAAATCCAACCTCTGACAGCCGCTTCGGCAAGCAGAAGTGAAGTCTGCGCATAGGTTACATGAAAAATAGGTGCATCTCTTGCCACCATTCTGGTCCTGTCTACCTGAGAGAATTCATAGAAACTTCTCAAACCCAGATTATTGACTACCGAGCCTATTGTCTGATTGTCATAGCCCATTGGCATACCGAGCTGGTCTGCCGGATCTCTCGATAAAGTTACACCGGCAGGCGGGTTTCCATTCAGCGCACTGTTCTGATCCGGTCCGCTGCCCGCTCCGATAAACCGGACCGCTATTGACCCCAGCCTGGGGTCGTCATTTTCACTCAGAAATTGTTGGAAGGGAGCCGCCAGGTAATAGTTATTGGCTTCTGTGGCATTCAAAGTGTTTCCAATTTCGTTGGCATAGTTGAAGTCATGGATAATTTTCATATTGTCCTCATTTGAAGTCATTACACCACCTGCAACAGCTTTTTCAGTCCATTCCCTGGCCCTGGCCAGATCCACCTTGGTGTGTCTCATGGCTGCGCGGAGCATGAGAGAATACCCCAGCTTTTTCCACTTTTCAATGGTGCCGCCGTAAAAAATATCGCCGGTCTCGATGGTGCCGTTGGCACTCAGGCCGGCAGTAGCCTGCTCCAATTCCGCAAGAATATCGAGATATATTTGCTCTTGCGGATCATATACCGGATCTATTTCTCCTTCCAGATACCCGAGACTGGCCTCCGAATAGGGTACGTCACCAAAGGTATCGGTCAGTATCATCGCTGCCAGCGAGTGGAGGATCCGGGCCATGTGGTATAGGTTTGCCCGTTCAGGATCATCTGCGGTCATGCGCTTTACATCCGTGGTATGCTTGAGTACATCCCGGTAATATTTGTTCCAGGTACCGATAGAAAAAGCCCTGTTGAGCTGATTGAAGTTTCCACCAGCTAACACCCCGCCGTTGGGAGATACGATCTGCTGCACAATGGCAATCTCATAGGTAAGGGAAGTGCCTGAGGGTGTGGAAAACAGGGCGGCCCTGTTCATCAGGTAAATCGGGTCAAGCGATGTAGGTTGTACGGGATTGATATTCATCTCATCGAACCCATCATCGCAGGCTGGCAATACATTGAGGACTATAAGAAAGACCAGCAGGTTTTTTAGTATACCTTTCATGTCGATTAAAATTTAAAATTTAAATTAAATCCAATACTTCTAGTGATCGGAAGCCCATGCGCCTCCATTCCGATAAGGTTGTCAGAGGCAAATCCCAATTGTTCCGGATGAATGTTGGGGGTCCATTTCTTAATGAACAGCACATTGTTGCCAACGATATTCAGTCGCAAATTCCGGATAAAAAAGTTTTCGGGCAGATGTGGGGTAAAATTGTATCCCAGCGATACCTGTCTGAGATTCCAATATCCTGCATTGTAGATAAATTCTTCTACCATATTGGCCGAGCGTACGGTTTCGTAAAAGGTCTGTGTCTCTGCCTGGACGTCATTGGGTGCATAAACCGTATTGATCACCTGTCCATTTTCATCCCTTTCCTGACTTACGATTTTGACGCCGTCGCCAATGACAAAACCCTCTTCTCTTCCCTCCAGGGTGCCTTTGTGCAATCCATGCCTCCAGACATTGAAATTGGTACCGGAAAGCAGCTTGTGGCCAAGCTTGAAATCAATAAGCATGGACAGGGACAGGTTTTTATAATGGAAAGTATTCATAAAGCCACCCACCCATACCGGGATTGCAGATCCAAAAGGTATCTGCAGAGGGGTCCGCAGGGGACGTCCATTATTGGCATCAAACACCATATTGCCTTCCGGATCACGCAGGTATCCAAAGCCGTAAATCTGTCCCATGGGCTGACCGACCACCTGGCGCAGCTCTCCACCGAAAATAGCCGCTCCGACGGTGATGACGCTATCACCCTCCGTAAGACCAAGCCTCAGTGTCTCGGTTTGGTTGTAGGAAGCATTGATGCTGGTTTCCCACATGAAACTGCCGGCTTGGACCGGAACCCCCGAAAGCAAAACTTCAAGCCCCTTGTTTTGGCTTTCGCCCACGTTGACCAGTTGATTGGTATACCCGGAAGCATCAGACACCTGGGCACCCAATATCTGATCGGTGGTCAGCTTGTTATAATAGGTCAGATCAAGACCAAGCCGATTGTTAAAAAACTTCATTTCCAGTCCGGTTTCCCATTCAGATACGCGCATCGGTCGCAGGTTTGCATTGGGGACAGTAGATGCATTGATTATTCCTATAGGCTGCATTTGTCCTGATGGATTGGGAAATTGATTGTTTTCCACCCGGTAAAAAAGGTTATCGGCATAGGGACTTACATCGGTATCGCTACCCACTTCTGCGTATCCCGCCCGGATTTTTCCGAAGGAAATCCATTCGGGGAAATTGGTCCATGGCTGGGAAAAAACGAAGCTTCCGGTCACCGAGGGATACAAAATGCTTCTGTTTTGCGGTGAAAGGGTAGAAAACCAATCGTTTCTTACCGTACCATTTAAAAACAAATAATCTTTATACGACAGCTCCATCATGCCGTAGAGGGAATTTACCTGTCTTTCAGAAATTTCGTATATGGGATCTTTGATTCTCCCATTCATGACCGTGTACAGGTCCCGTACTACAAAATCGTTGACAAGCACGTTGTTCCGATCCATTCTGCGGTACATTTGGTTGCCTCCCAGCGTAAGGCTGGCAGCAAAATCACCAAAAGTATGGTTGGCCCCGATTAAAAAGTCGGCGTTGACCTCCCGGAAGCGGCGGTTATCCTGAACGTACTCACCATTTACGAAACCCTCAGGGGCATTTGGCAGAGAGGCCGTTCCGGTGGGAAAATTGTACTCCTGATCGCGTGCGTAAAAATCCTGCCCAATCCTGCCCTGGACAAATAACCAATCGGTGAGATTGTATCTTGCCGTGATGTTGCCAAAAACCCGGTCTTTGCGAATGTTGTCAAATTTTTCGAAGGTAGCCCAGTAGGGGTTTGTCCGGTTTCTAAATCTGGAAAACACATATTCATTGCCATTAGCATCCGCCATTTTCTCTCTCATCAACCACAGCGGCATGGAATTGGCCAGCGTATTCAATGTAGTAGGCGTACTCATGTCCTGCTCTGCAATCTGCGGAGGATTTTTGATCTGCTCCAGAGAATAATTGATATTTCCAGAAACCACCAGTTTCTTGGCGATTTCCTGGGTAAAACCCAGATTGATCGTTTTTCTATTGTAGTCCGAGTTGGGCACGATGCTCTTGTTATCCAGGTTGGACACAGACAAATTGAAACCACCAAATTCTCCCCCCGAGGAAACAGTGACCGTATTGGTAAAGGTATGTCCTGTTTCGTAAAAGGTTTTTACATGGCTCGGTTGGGCAACGTAGGGAAGCTCAACCCCGTCAAACAATACCTGTGTCAAGCCCTGGTCCAACCGTTCTCCAAAGCTCCAGACTCCGGAAGTGGGATTGGGGGAGGTAGGTCTGGAACCATTCTCTCCCTGCCCGTAGATATATTGAAAATCGGTAAAATCTACCGGAGAATCGGTGGTGAAATTCGTGTTGAACTCTACGCCGATCCCTTCTTCTCTGCTTCTCTGTTTTGTAGTGATCATGATGACGCCATCTTTGGCCCTGGCCCCGTAAAGGGCAGAGGCCGCCGCACCTCTCAACACCGTCATCGATTCGATATCATCCGGGTTGATACTGGACAATCCGTCCCCTCCGTCAGACACCCTGGTCCTTCCCCGGTCTGTATTCGCGGCATCTGAGCCCCGGTTATTCTGTTGGGCACCAAAATTGGTATTGTCTACCGGAACCCCATTGACGACCACCAAAGGCTGGTTTTGACCTCCAAAGGAGGACTGGCCCCGGATCCTAATTTTGCTGGTACCCGCTGGCCCTGTACTCATGCTGCTGATATTGACGCCTGCCACTTTACCCTGCAAGGCATTCATGAAATTGGGCGTCCTGTTTATCGTCATCTCCTCGGAATCAACACTGGAAGTGGCGTAACCCAGACTTTTGGCCTCCCGTTCTATACCCAAAGCGGTAACCACCACTTCCTCTAAGGCGGCAATGTCCTCCACCAGTGTGATATTGATAATGGACCTGGAATTTACCTGCACCCTTTGGGTGGCAAATCCTATATACGAAATGACCAGGGTGCCATCTTCCGGTGCAAGGATCTGATAATCTCCGTCAATATTGGTAATGGTCCCTACGGTAGTCCCTGCAATAGAAACGGCCACCCCCGGGAGCGGCTCTCCTTCCTGGGTAGTTACTTTGCCGCTGACCTCGATATCAGCTGGAGTTATCCTCACCTCAATACTTTGGGCTGCAAAAGCCTTTTTTGAATACCTGACACTGATATTGTTGTTGACCTGCCGGAAATGTAATTTCTTTTTCTGTGCAAGCTCCTTTAAAATGTCAGCAACACTTCCACTAGCGATTGGTATTTTGAAAATTTCGTCATCGATCAGTCCCTGATCGGTATAGAAAAACCGATAGTCGGTTTTGTCCTCGATACTGTGGAAGAATTCCTGAAGTTTACCCTCTTGCTTTTCCAGGGTAATCATCACCTCCTCAATACTTTTTGCCGGCTCTTTGGCCGCCAGGCTGTGGGGCAATACCAATAGGGATGCCCATCCCAAAATGAGAATTGAATTTAGCCTCGCCTTGTGTAATAGTTTTTGGTTCATAGGATTTGGGGTTTACTGAAATGATCTGTATCAAATACGCGCGGATGTACCGGTATTAATCAGGGGGAATAATTTTTCATAGGAAACTAATTGTAAATGATGACTTTACTACCTTCAATTTCAAAACTGAAACCAATAGAATGTTCCAGTACCTTTAAAACATTGCTTAAGTATTCTTTTTTCTCAAACCTCCCGGTACACCTGTCATCCGGCATGGTCCCACGGATTTCTATATCTACGTTGTACCAGTTTTCCAACAGCGGAATCAGGTCTGGAAAGGGTTTTTTCTCGAAATAAAGAATTCCTTCCTTCCAAAGGGAAATTTTATGCGTATCTACAGGCAGCACCTTCAATTTCCCGCCTTCGGGCTGGAATTCCGTAGATTGTCCTGGGTTCAGGAATACGCTATTTCTGTTTTCCTGGTGTTCGACCAAAACTTTGCCCGAAGCAAGGGCTACTTGTACCTGCTCTTCTCTATATGCATTGATATTGAATGCTGTGCCCAGAGCTACGGTTTCGATCTCTCCTGTTATCACCCTGAATGGATTTAAGCTGTCATTTGCCACCTCAAAATAGGCTTCCCCCGTAAGTCTGACCACCCGGTTGTGACTGAAATTCCTGGAGTAACTCAATTCACTAGATGCATTGAGGTATATTATCGAACCATCCGTCATCAGGATTTTTGATTTTTGACCTCTGCCGTTTGATTTGATGACTGTTTCTGCTTTTTCCAGATTCTCGCCATCTGACTGAGTTTCATTGAATCCGGAAAGAAAACCTGGCGCATGATATACCATCATGATTGCACTACCTATACAGGCCGCCCAGATCAGTAAACCCTTTCCCGGCCAATGATTTTTATTTTTTGATGCTTGGACAGCATGTCGCTGGTTGCGTTTCTTAAAATTTTCGATCACCGAGGCAATTTCACTTTCATAACCTTCCTCCTCCTTCTGATCCATAAATTCCGAAATGCCGCTTTCCATTTCCTTTTCGCCATCTTTTGTAAAAAGGAAATGCAGAAAACGCCGCGCTTCAGCCCTGTCCATGCGCCCCGTTAAGAAAGTTTTCCACTTGTCTTTAAATCCACCCATTATCTGATCTAGAATTTGCCAGATATATCCACAGGTCTCATTATTTACTCAGACAGTTATGAAGATTTATATTATTTTTATAGAATTAGAAAGATAGCTGCGTAATAACTAAAAATCATCTCTCTCAATTATGGTTTTGTCAAAGACGTTGCAGAAAATCAGAAAACCGAATATGTCTGGCCGACAGGTGGTCACTAAGCCTTTTTGTCGCTTTGTACAGTTGGTTTTCTACTGTTCGTTTGGAAAGATGAAGTTTTGCCGCTATTTCATCAGCCGTTAGGTTGTCCATATATTTCAGGTGGATCACTTCCTGTTGCCCTTTTGGAAGTTTGGCAATGAGCGTTTCAGAAAAATCAGCCAATTCTTTACGAAATATGTCGTCTTCTGTCGGCGAATAGACAAAGGAGCTGTCTTTAATGCGGTACTTTCGAAAGGCTATTTCAAGGGCTAGTCTCCTGGATTTTTTGAAAATGAGTGAGCGCATGATGGTAAGGAGATAGGCGTTGAAAGACAAAGCTTCATTGAGTTCCTTTCGGTAATGCCATACCTTGAGAAATACCTCCTGCACAATTTCTTCTGCATCTTCATGCCCCAGGTTCATTTTCCGACTGCTGCGATAGATTTTGGGGGTAAAAAGTTCAAACAGCTCCATGTAAGCAGCTTCATCACCGCCTTTCAGCATTTTTACCAATTTAGGTATATCCTGGTCAGTAGCCTTGTACATTGTGAGCAGATCGCATTAATCTATACAATTAAATCAATTTTCATGATTCCCACAATTTTATTGGGCAAATATTGTGATACAAAACTGTAAATTGTAAAAAATATAAAAAATTCAAGTAACTATAAAATATTACATAAAACTTTAATTCACCAGACCGTTATTTCTTGATTTTTTAGTTTAGATTTCTCTTTTCTTCGGACAGAGTAAATGATTTGAATCACTCGTGATCGAGATAAATCAAAAGGCTACCACCTGGTTTTTTTAAAGGTCCATTTGGGGTGGATTTTCTGCATTTCAATTTCATCATTCCTCATTTTCAAGCCGCAGTCCAGATACTGCTGATGAAGTCTTGCCAGGGCATCCCGATCCAGGTCCACTCCTAATCCGGGTCCTGCCGGTACGGGCACCTCCCCATCCTGAAATTTCAGTGGGCCACCAGCGATGATTTCTTCTGATTGCCAGGGATAATGGGTATCAAGGGCATAGGGAAGATGGGGCAGCGCCGCCCCAAGGTGGACCATTGCGGCCAGGGATATTCCCAGATGGCTGTTTGAATGCATAGAAAGCTGGCGGCCGAAAGTAGTGCAGAGCCTCGCCAATTCCATGGAAGCCCTTAATCCGCCCCAGAAATGATGATCGCTCAAGATGATGTCTTCTGATCCAAGGGCTATACTTGCAGGGATCTCATCAAAGGAGGTAGTACACATATTTGTCGCCAGTGGTGTCCGAAGTTTTTGGCGCAGCCAGGCCATGTTTTCCTGACCACGTACCGGATCTTCCAGGTATTCCAGTATGGACTCCATTTCTCTTCCATATTTCAATCCGGTTTCCGGCTTCCATATGGCATTAGGATCAAAGCGCAGCGGCATTGCTTCCCCGAATTCCTGATGGAGCGCATGCATGCAGGCCACTTCTATATCCGGTGCAAAAGCACCTCCTTTGAGTTTGATAGATTGAAAACCATAGGCCTCACACATGGCACGGGCCTGCGCAACAATTCCCTCCGGATCTATCGCTTGTTGCTGTCTGGCTGCCGCCCAGCCAATTGCATTGGGGTCGACGGAAAAGCCGAGCTTCCCTCCCGCACCCTCATATTTGAAGAAAAGGTATGCTGCAAAGGGTACCGCATCCCTCATTCTTCCCCCCAAAAGATCTGCAACAGGCCTGTTGACAAGCTTTCCAATGATGTCCAGACAGGCCACTTCCAATGCCGAGAAGACATGCACCAGTCTTCTTTGATCCCAGGGTGCATCTCCACGATCCTTGCTGGTATCTTTACCGAACCTGACTTCGAGTTCCTGCTGAAGCCTACCCAATTGGTACACATCTTTACCCACCACAATATGCTCTGCCAGTCTTAAAGCTTCGTCGGTGGATTCATTACCTGGAATCTCGCTTACACCCACGATGCCGTCCGCAGTTTCCAGTTCTACAATTGTTCGCAAGGCATAGGGTGCATGTAGTCCTGCTGCATTGAGCAGTGGAGGGTCTGTAATGGCAATGGGAGTAATCCGCATTTCCCTGATCACAGGGCCATGACCTGAATTCTGTACGTTCATAAATAAACCTATGGTGTATAAGATGGACCCAGCCTATTCTCCGAGTCCACTAAGTTTTTCCATCAATAAAGCCAGAGCACTATGGTCTTTTTCATCCAGGCCGGCTGCCAGGACTGCATCCATATGGCTGGCGACCAGGGCTGAACCATAAAGCGGCACCTTAAATTCCTTACCAGCCATTAAAGCGATATTCATGTCTTTGCGGTGCAATTTCACCTTAAATCCCGGATCAAAATTCCGGTCGATTATTCGCTGCCCATGCAGGTCCAGGATCCTGCTTTGTGCAAACCCGCCCAGCAATGCTTCCCTCATTTTTTCCAGATCTACACCGGCCTTTTTGGCAAGTGTAAAGGATTCTGCCACCGCCTGTATGGTCATACCAACAATCATTTGGTTGCAGGCTTTGGTCATCTGTCCTGCTCCGGCATCGCCGATCAAAACAGCGCTTTTACCCATTATTTCAAACAAGGGTTTAACCTGATCAAAGGCCTGCTGACTTCCACCTACCATAATGGAAAGATTGCCTGACTCTGCTCCAACCTGCCCTCCTGATACCGGGGCATCCAGCGCTTCCACACCCCTCTCTTTCATGGCCGCAGCCACTTCCCTTGCGGTTGATGGCGCGATCGTCGACATGTCAACGAAAATGCTCTTTGGCTTTATGCCCTGCAATACTCCCTCCTCACCAAAAACCACTTCCTTTACTTCGGGAGAATCGGGCAACATGGTAATCGTAATTTCTGCGTTTTCAGCTAATTCTTTACAGGTGGAAAATGCCGTTGCACCCTTGTGCGTCAAATCGCCGGCAGCTTTATTGGTTTCCAATACCAGCAGTTCATAACCCGCGTCAATCAGGTTAATCGCCATGGGTTTACCCATAATTCCCAAACCTATAAATCCTACTTTTGTCATAATTACTTACAATTTATCCGTACTATATTAAATTTAATTCTGAACGATACCTATTCAACGGACCTCAGGACTCATCCCTGACCGCCTGTAGCAATCCGATAATATAACCGTAGGCAAAGGCAAAGGCCTGTAATCCGGCACCCTCTGCCTCATGCTGGGGAACATGATCCGGCATCACCATGCCATCAAATCCAACATCCCGTAAGGCACGGATTACATGAAAGAAATTCATTTCCCCATTATCCGGATACACTTCCTGAAAATTGTTGTAGCTCCCTTTGATATTCCTTAAATGAATATTGAAAATCTGCTTTCTTTTTCCTACCCAGTCAATAATCGGGAAAATATCATTCTTTGGGTCTCTCAGTCCTTCTGCAATCGAACCGATACAGAAATTGAATCCATGATAAGGGCTATCGTACAATTGAGCAAACCTCTTGATACCTTCAAAAACCTCCGGGCTGTTCCACCGCATGACGCCATTATAGGCATCGGGCACAGGGGGATCGGCAATGTGGTTTCCCAATTTGACCTGATATTCTTCAGCTACGGGAAGAATTCTGTCCAAAAGATAGGTAATTCTTTCGAAAACTTCATCTGCATCGGCTTTTCCTGCTTTGGTTAGCTGCTGCTCCCGCTTCAGGGCCTCCTCATAATTCCAGGTGCTGTAGGAGGCATTTCCCCTGGCCGGATCTATCGTTCTGCCGGTACGCAAAACAGGTAAGATGGTGGTGTTGTAGTTCAATAGCTTAACACCGGTTTTGGCAGCTACTTCAATCATTTGCTGTACCATTTCTATTTCCCGATCTCGTTCCGGGCTTTTTCCCATCATGATATGGGGAATGATCACCCGGTCTATTCCGGCAGAAGTTAAAGGTAGGTGATACGCATCCAGGCTGATGCCGTATTTTTCACAAGCCTCTCTTTTCTTCAAAGAATCTTCCAGGTCCCATCCCTTTCCCTCAATGAATTTGGGCATGCCACCATCCAGGTTGAATACGCCATGCCGGGCTTTGAAAGCGAGGTTTTCCTCCGAGGTACCACCCGACTGGCAGCCCACCTTCATCAATACTTCTTTCTTTGCGCCGGCAGATCGCCCGGAATTTTTAACTTCGGTATATTGCGTGCCAAAAGCAGTCGAACCGGCCGCAAAGGCTCCGGCAGTGCCAGAGGCAAATAATTTCACAAATTTTCGTCTTTGCAAATCTTTCAGGAAATGTCTCATCTTTATAAGGGTTTATTGTTTTTTTTTATACCAATGGGAAAAGCTTTGCTGCCAACAAGATAGTCAACAATCCAACTACTCCCATAATTGTCAGTAAAGGTGAAAAGGTCTTCAGGGCCTCCTTTTCTGTAAGGTTACTCATCTTGCATACGATCCAGAAACCACTGTCATTCATCCAGGGAATAAGTTTGGAACCACAGGCAATGGAAAGCCCCAGGTACAACTGATGGTAGTCCAATGAAGCTGTTGACATTCCGGAAAGTATACCAGAAGCAGTTATCATGGCTACAGTGGCAGATCCCTGCGCGGTTCTTACCAGAGCGGTAATAAAAAATGCCAGGGGTATCAGGGCCATTTGAAAACCTTCGGTGATCGATTCTATCCGCATGCTTATCCCGGTTTGCTGTAGCATTGCACCAAAGGCACCCCCTGCTGCGGTAATCAAAATGATCACCCCTCCACTCGTCAGCGCCGCCTGAACAGCCCCCTTCATACCGGATCTCTCCCTGTCTTGCTGAAAATACAAAGTCAACAAAGCGGCCAGAGCGCCCAGGATCAAAGCCATGTTTTTTTCTCCCAGAAAATGGATGATATTGAACAGCATGTTCAAAGTACCTGCATCTGCCTCCGCCCAGAACGTACTGATGGTGGCACTCCCGGTAATCAGGCCCAGGGGGATAAGGATGGGAGATAAGGATGCCCCAAGCGATGGCAATTGGGTACTGCCTTTTTCTGCCAGTGACTGGATTTCAGCCAGTGGAGCATCCAATGAATCTCTTAGCGGAATTTGATTCTTTTTATTGGCCCAGAGGGCAAAAATATACCCTACCGCGATGGTGACGAGGCCAACCAAAAAGCCGCCTACCATCATCATTCCAATAGGAATGTTCATCTCAGCAATCAGGAACAACGGACCAGGTGTAGGGGGAACCAGGGAGTTGGCCATGGCCGCCCCGGCAGTAATGCATAGCACAAGCAGCAGGTAACTTCTCGTCAATCTCATGGCCATGGCCTTTGCCAGAGGTATCATCAGATAAAAAACGGTATCAAAAAAAACCGGTATCCCAAGGAAAAAACTGCCACTTAAAAATGCCAGAGGCGCATTTTTTTCACCCGTCAAGCCCAGAATAGCCCGCACTATCCGCTCTGCCGCACCACTCATGAGCATGGATTTACCAATGATCGCCGCCATAGCGATCAGTATTCCTATTTTTCCCACCGTATTCCCAAATGCGCTGGCAATTCTTTCTCCGATAGCGGTATTCGCAAGGGCATTGGCAGCAGCTTCAGATTGGCCTCTCCCAAGTGCAAACTCAACTATTGCATCGTAGGGAGTCATCCAGGCCACCACAAGGGCTGCAAGCAGCAAAGCAATAAAGGGATTTAGCTTACCAGCCAAAATGCCGCCTACCACAATCAGCATGCCTGCCAACAAAATAAAAAAAGGATCCTGCATCATTTTGTCTGCTTTTTGAATCGGCTAAGCTTACTGTGTAAATCGCGGGCGCCATTGGCCACAAAGGTGGCATCAGACCCACAGGCAATGAGTTGGATGCCCAGGTCCTGGTACTTTTCAAAATCCTGAGGATCAAAGATCAAAATCCCTACCGCCTTGGAGGCTTTTTTAGCCGCACCTACGATCCGATCTACTGCTTCCAGAAACAGGGGATGGCTGGTCTCCCCATCAATTCCCATGGCCACCGTCAGATCAGCGGGGCCAATGAAGAGCACATCCACTCCGGGAGTAGCGGCTATTTCATCAAGATCGTCCAGTGCCGATAGGGTTTCGATTTGAATGATCCCCAAAAGTTCATTCCAGGTATTGGCTTTGTAACGGTTAAAATCCTTACCGAAACCCGTTGCGCGCACCATTTTGGCGACACCACGGATTCCCTTTGGTGGATAATGCATACCCTGTACGGCGGTCCGCGCTTCATGAGCTGAATTGATTCGGGGGCACATGACACCCTGGGCGCCCAGATCAAGTACGCGATGAATGCGTTCTTTCTGGTAACTTTCTACCCGTACAATGGCCCCTGCCGCCGTATGCTCAAGGGCCTGTAGCTGGTGCAGCAGATCCTTAGGTTCACCGGCACCGTGCTCCAGGTCTATCAATACCCAATCGAAGCCGGAAAGTCCTACAATTTCAGCGGTAACTGAGCTGCCTAAATTCAGCCAGCAGCCTATCAGGGTTTCTCCGGATTTTAATCTCTTTTTAATTTGCTTCATAGAAAAACTATCGCGTGGTTATTTGGAAGAAAGGACTAAAGTTAGAATTTTATTAACAAAAACCTACTCTACATCCCACCAAACCCGCGTATCCATGTTATTGGGACCCTGTCGGCTAATGGCCGCCTGGACATTATCGGCGTTGACATTGATTTCTGCATCGGTATAGGAAAGCCGCCGTATAAATTCTTCGTTTTGCAGGTCCGACCCCGGATAAGGGTTGGGCGATAAATCCGGAAACCCACTTCTCCTGAAATTTGCCCAGGCTTCAGGCCCTAAAAGGAAAGTAGCCACCCAATATTGGGTATTGATCAGTTCGAGTTCCTCTCCGGCGAGCAGCGGATGGGTCTGCAGATAAGCCTGTATGTCGGCTTCTGCTATAGCTACTGAGGGTCCGTAGGAAGCCAACTGTTCCATATGGGCCCTGATGCCATTGGCATACAAAATGGCTGCGTCTCCCGGCACCCAGTCCCGCACCACAGCTTCAGCCAGGAGCAGTTGTGTCTGTGCATGCGTGACCAGAAAACTAGGCGCCTGTGGATTGGCCATTCTGGTCCGGTCCAATTGACTGTAATCCCAAAGGCTGGCCAGGTTGCTGGCGGCCACGGCTTCACTGATCGTGGTATTGTCATACCCCAAAGGCATACCAATCTGCACGGCAGGGTCTCTGACGGCGGTGCCTTCGTTCTGGGAGGCACCACTTGTAGCACCGACATACCTGACCGCAATTGACGCCAGCCTGGGATCATCATTTTCCGACAGAAAGGAAACGAAGTCTTCGGCAAGGTAGAAAAAGGCGGATTGTCCGCCATTCAGTTGTGCCCCGATATTATTGTTATAATTGGCCGTATGCCGGATGATTGCATTGTCGTTGTTGTCCAGCATCAGTCCTCCGTTCACAGCTTTGACTACGTACTCTCTGGCTTTTGAAGGGTTTATCTTGGTTAGCCGCATGGCCGCCCTAAGCAGCAGGGAATTCCCCAGTCTTTTCCATTTCTGAAGGTCGCCGGAATATAACACTTCACTGGGGACACCAGGACCAGCCGGGTCAATAGACGCGGTGGCATTTTCAAGTTCCTGCAGGATATCGTCGTAAATTTGCTCCTGGGGATCGTATTCAGGATTGGTAATCCCCTCCCGAAATACTTTTCCTGCGTCAAAATACGGAACATCCCCATAGGTGTCTGTCAGCATCATAAAGGTGTAAGCTTTCCAGATCCGGATCAATTGATACAAGTTGTTGTATTCGGGGCGACCCTGCGTTACCACCAGGGCATCTGCCAGGTCCTTGATGATGTCCCTGTAGCCTCGCTGCCAATTTCCGGCAGCCACATTCCTGTTGTCCTGATTGTAATTGCCGGCAGCACCTACTCCACTGAATGGCGTAATCATCTGCTTGACAATGGTGGTTTCATAACTTAGATTGCCATAAACGGGAGCACTGGCTACAATCGCCGTATTCAACTGATAGACCGGTTCTATGGAAGTAAGCGCATTGGGATTGACATTCATTTCATCAAACCCGCTGTCACATGATATCCAGGACAGGACACTGAATAGGAGGAGGTATATTGGAAACTTTTTCATGTGTTTATAATTTGTTTTTTTATTGGTCTGAGATCCGCCCGCAGGACGCCAGTCAGACAGGAAATGTATGGCGATTAGAATAATCAATATAATGTGTGTTTGATGGTGATTTTGATCGCGTCGATTTCATCTCGCGATGGGTTACTTTGTTAAAATTTCAAATTGAGATTGAAGCCGATACTTCTGGTGATGGGTAATCCCGTAGCCTCCAGGCCCATCATATTATCTGAGGGAAATCCAAACTGGTCCGGATGGATATGGGGAACCCACTTTTTGATGACAGCCACATTATTTGCCACTGCATTCAGCTTCAACCCGCGAATGGGAAAGTTGGCGGGAAGCTTTCCGGTAAAATCATAACCCAGAGAGATCTGCCGCAATTGCCACAAGCCAGCGTTGAAAACCGATTCTTCCGACAACCTGAGGGAACGTACCGATTCGTAATAAGCCTGAACTTCCGATTGCGTCGTATTGATCTCACCATTCGGATTGACACCTTCTCCTACCACATAGCCGACATCTCTGCCGGGCAGGGTACCTTTGTCCAGCCCATGTCTCCAGGCATTGATATGTGTACCTGAAATCATCTTGTGTCCCAACTTGAAATCAATCAGGAAAGAAAGGTTTACCCCCATGTAATCGAAGCCGTTTGTAATTCCGCCAACCCACAAAGGGATGGCACTTCCGAAGGGTATCTGCTCTGGAGTTCGCAGCGGACGTCCATTACCTGCGTCGTGTACAATTCTACCCTGTTCGTCCCGGAGGTATCCAAAGCCATACAACTGGGCCATGGGCTCGCCCACTACATGCCTGAGTTCACCATGGAAATCTGCAGTCCCCACGGTGATGGAGTTGTCGCTGACATCATCGCCCAGATCCAGCACCTCAGTAATATTGTAGGCAGCGTTCATATTGGTATACCACTTGAACTTCTGGGTAAGGACCGGCTGGAGGTTAAGCATCATTTCTACTCCTGTATTGCTACTTTTGCCGACATTGATCAGTTGAGTCAAAAATCCCGTCGCATCTGAAAGCTGCGCCCGTAGGATCTGGTCGGAAGAAAGTTTATTGTAATAGGTAAACTCAAAACCTACCCGATGGTCAAAAAGCTGCATTTCGAGTCCAAATTCATGTTCTGTTACGGTCATTGGCCTGAGATTGGCATTGGGAACCACAGAACCGCTGATGCCTCCCAGGGGCTGGGATACACCATTTGAATTGGGAAACTGCTGGGCATTGATCCCATAAAAAAGATTGTTCGAATAAGGCTGCACATCTGTGTCGCTGCCGACCTGAGAATATGCCGCTCTTAGTTTTCCGAATGATATCCACTCGGGAAGGGTCGCCCCAAAGGCCTGGGAAAAGACAAAACTTCCTGTCACCGACGGATACAAGATGCTTCTGTTGGCAGGAGATAAGGTAGAAAACCAATCGTTTCTAACTGTGCCATTGATGTAAAGAAACTCCTTGTAATTGATTTCAGATGCTGCGTAGAGAGAGTTAACCTGTCGTTCGGAAAACTGGTAAATGGGATCTCTTAGCCGGCTGTTTCCAATAGTATACAGGTCTCTGGAAAAAAAGTCCTCAACGAACACGTTGTGTCTGCTGAATTTCCTGTACATCTGATTGCCACCCAGGTTGATATCCACGCCGAAATTTCCGAATTGCCTGTTGGCTCCCAGTAAAAAGTCCGTATTTAACTCCCGCACCATGCTGGCATCCTGTACGTATTGTCCATTGACAAAACCCGGGGGAGCCGGTACCTGGCGCTGGGTCCCGTGCGGCAGATTATACTCCTGTTCCCTGGCATAAAAATCCTGCCCTACCCTACCCTGCAAAAACAACCAATCCGTAATATTATACCTTGCTGTCAGGTTTCCAAATATCCTGTCCCGGTCAATAAGATCAAATCGTTTCAGGGCAAAGTAGGGATTTGTCCTGTTGGTAAACCTGGACCATATGGTTTCATTCCCATTTTCGTCTTCCATATTTTCCCTCAGTACGTCCAGGGGCATGGAGGTGGCCAGCGTATAGATGACTACCGGACTATAATCCTGTTCGGCAATATTGGGTGGATTTTTGCGGTGCTCTTTCGAATAATTGATATTTCCTGACACGGTAAGTTTTTTCGCAAGGGTCTGCGTGAAACCCAGATTGACTGTTTTTCGGTTAAAATCAGAATTGGGTAGGATCACCTGGTTGTCCATATTGGAAATCATCAGGTTAAATCCACCATTTTCTCCTGAGGAAGCAAGGCTGATCGAATTGGTCCAGGTATAGCCCTGGCGGTAATAGTCCTTTACATGATTTCGCTGAGGTTCGTAAGGAACCTCCAGCCCGTCAAAAAGTATGTGCGTCATCCCCGGTTCAAATTTCTCGCCAAAGCTCCATACACCAGAAGTAGGAAATGGAGCAGTGGGCCGATTGCCGTTTTCACCCTGTCCATATTCAAATTGGTAATCTCTGTAATCAAGTGGAGTATCTGTAGAAAAATTACTGTTGATTTCCAGCCCTACCCCTTTGCCTTCTCCCTTGTTTTTGGTAGTGATCATGATCACTCCGTCTTTTGCCCGGGACCCATAAAGGGCCGATGCAGCTCCGCCTTTGAGGACTGTCAGGGACTCGATATTGTCCGGATTGATGCTGTTCAGCCCGTCACCGCTATCTGATGTCCGGTTACTCCCCCGATCACCATAATCTCCCCTGGCTCCAAAATTGGTATTGTCGATCGGGATTCCATCTACCACAATCAGAGGAGAATTGTTTCCCCCAAAAGAGGATTGGCCCCGGATTCTGATCTTGCTGGTCCCGGATGGACCGGCTCCCAATGGTGTGATGTTAACTCCCGCCATTTTCCCCTGAAGCGCATTCATGAAATTGGGTGTCCTGTTGATGGTCATTTCCTCTGATTCCACCGTTGAGGTAGCATATCCCAGACTTTTGGCTTCCCTTTTAATACCCAATGCCGTTACCACGACCTCATCCAGACCTGAAATATCTTCAGCCATGGTTACATTGACCAGATCGCTGGAACCAACTGTTATTCTCTGGGTTTGGAAACCAATAAATGAAAACAACAATACCTGACCCGGATCTGCTTCAATTGTATAATCTCCATCCAGATTGGTAACTGTTCCCTGGTTACTCCCTTCCAGAAGCACAGATACTCCAGGCAAGGGAATGCCGTTGGTATCAGTAACCTTTCCCTGTATGGTAATAAAAAACAGGTTTTCTTCCAGGTATTCCGCTGAAAGAGAGGAGGGCAGCGGAGGCAGGTTTTCGGCAACTGATAAAATGCCGTTACCCTTATCTGCTGCATTTACTGCTGAATGGAGCAGCAAAATAATACAGCAGCAAATCATTCGGCCGAATTTTAATGGACCGGGTTTCGATAACACTTTTTTCATGGCATATTGGGTATAATTTGAAGAACTGATAAAGTCGGGTCCCCAGGACTGCATCCATCGGGACGATGACACAATTGGTTATGGACTCAGGGAACCTACACAATATTAATAGGCTATTTTATTTTATTTCAAATGATATTACCTATATATCTCTATAAATTAAAATTTACTGATGTATACTAGCATTTTTACAGTAATTTTAAAAATATAATTATTTCAATAAAAAAATTTTATAATTTGGTATGAGTTTTTGTGAAAATGGCAAGCATGTCGCCAGATATACCTTCGGAGAAACCGCCGTTCACGGGCAGAATAGAAATTTGTAGGGACGGACGATCCGGACAATTGTTCTGGACAATCTGAAACTCCAAAGTGAGCAATCAGCCGCTGCAAATCTTATTCAGACCGGTCAGGTTCAAATGAGAGGTCGCAAATAATGCATACCGGGCTGACTTCCATCTGCGAAATTAGCCAGAGATCCGGACAGCCATATAAAATCAGGCTGGGGGAAAGCTGCTGGCCAGGCAAAATCAAATAAAGCGATATGAGTGTGCCCCAGATTGGTTTCTTGCTGATAATATTTATATTTTTACGTATTGCAGGGTAATGGGAAATACCATAAAGCAAAGTAAAAAATGGACATATTACTATTCGGAATTGCCAGGGAAATAATAGGCGATCAGAAATTACGGCTTCCGGGAGACCATGGCATCGATACCGTGATGGGATTGAAAACCTGGCTGCTCAATAACTACCCGCAAATGGGTAATCTTAATAGCCTGGCCATAGCTGTGGATCAGGAATATGCACAGGATGACCTGAAAATTCACGAAGGGCAGGAAATAGCCTTGATACCTCCTGTAAGCGGTGGCTGAAATGAAAAAAATAAAGCTGGTAAGTAAAATTGAGCTCGCCGGGCTATACGACTGGCTCCAACACCCTGAGGCAGGTGGCATAGACCTTTTTATAGGCAGCGTCAGAAATCACGCCCAGGGCAAAGAGGTGCTCAAACTCGTGTTTGAGGGCTACGAACCCATGGCCCTTCATCAAATGGAAAAACTTGCCGATATAGCAGCCGGACGCTGGCCAGTCAAGAAACTATTGATGGTCCATGCACTCGGGATAAAAAACATAGGTGAGCCTGTGGTCGTGATCGGTGTGGCCTGCGCCCATAGAGATGATGCTTTTGAGGCTTGTAGATTCCTGATTGACGAGCTAAAAAAGACGGTTCCCATTTGGAAAAAAGAGTATTTTACCGATCATACGGTATGGGTCAATGCCCACCCCTGAGCGCGTTTCGGTGATGATATAATTGTTACTATGAAAAAAGAGTTGATTGACCGGTATGGACGTAAGTTGGATTACCTGAGACTATCGGTTACTGACCGGTGTAATTTCAGGTGCTACTACTGTATGCCGGAGGAAGGTATGGACTTTGTTCAGCGAAAGGAGCTACTCAGTTATGAAGAGCTGGACTATCTAACCGGAGTATTTGTGAGGCTGGGCGTCAGAAAGATCCGGATTACAGGAGGGGAACCCTTTGTCCGCAATGGAATTATGGATTTTATCACAACACTGGCTAAAAATCAAGGCTTACGGGAAATTACGCTTACCAGCAACGGCTCTATCACCGATTCACAAATCCAGCAATTGTACCAACTGGGAATCCGTAAAATAAACATTTCACTGGATGCACTGGACAAACAACGATTCTTTGAAATTACCAGACGGGACAAATTTGATGAGGTATTTCAATGCATCCTCACATTGCTGAAGAAGGGGTTTAGCGTCAAATTAAATTGTGTGGTGGATGGTAAAAAGAATATTGCTGATATAGTGCCTTTCGTACAGTTAACGGAAAATCACCCCTTATCCGTCAGGTTTCTGGAAGAGATGCCTTTCAACGGCACTGGTAAATTTGAGGTACCAGAATGGAACCACCTGGCACTATACGACTACATCGCAGCTCACTTTCCCACTATACAAAAGGTCTTAGACGAAAAAAACAGTACCTCGGTCAATTATCAAATTCCCGGTTATCAGGGTACATTTGGAATTATTCCCGCCTTTAGCAGAACCTTTTGCGGTACCTGTAACCGTATCCGGCTTTCTGCCACCGGAGAATTGCGAACCTGCCTATACGGGCCTCCCGTCGCCAATCTGAGGGATGTATTGAGGTCCGGGGCAAGCGAGGAATCGCTGGTGTCAGAAATCCTGGATGCTGTAGCTAAAAAAGAGAAAGATGGATTCAAAGCAGAAGAACTGAATGCCAAAACTCCAAAAAAGTCAATGTCATTTCTGGGTGGTTAACGCCAATGAAAATAGTCACCATCCCCTAACACGATAACCCCTTTTTGCATGAAAAGCGTAGCAGAAGCTTTGCAACAAGTCCTGTCACAGCCCTTACCCCAAACTACCGAAATCATAACCCTGCCAGACACACTGGGGCGCATACTGGCTCAGGACATCCGGGCAGATAGGGATGCTCCGCCATTCCACCGTGTTACCATGGATGGCATCGCCATTGACTGCGCAAGTCTGCCGAAGAAAACCAGTTTTCCGATAGAGGCCATACAGCCAGCAGGTGACCCACAAGGGAGATTAAGCAATAGCGCCAATTGCATAGAGGTGATGACTGGAGCCATCCTACCGCACAATAGCAATTGTGTGATTCCCTACGAAGCGCTTGATATCGCTGAGGGGATTGCTACTTTGAAGCGTTCAGATTATACGGAAAATCAAAATGTACACCTGAAGGGAACGGATGCCAGAAAGGGTGACCTGCTGATTGCTCGAGGAACAGAAATTCAGCCTGGTACCATCGGACTGATGGCATCGGTAGGCCTCTCTGAGGTACAGGTTTTCAAGTTTCCAAAAATCACGGTTTGCTCCACAGGCAATGAACTGGTGGATATTGCTGCCAGTCCCCTTCCCCACCAGATCAGAAAATCCAACGTGTACATGCTTCAGGCAGCACTAAAATCGATGGGTATTGAGGCCTGTCAGTCACATATTGAGGACGATAGACAGCAATTGAAGGAGGCGGTAAAAACCTTGCTGGCAAAAAGTGATGTCCTGATGTTTTCAGGAGCCGTCTCTAAAGGTAAATACGACTTTCTTCCTGAGATTTTGGAAGAGCTAGGTGTCAGGAAATTGGTACACGGGGTAGCCCAAAAACCGGGAAAACCCTTTTTTTTCGGCAGAACTGAAAACACAATCATCTTCGGATTCCCAGGAAATCCTGCTTCTACGCTCATTTGTTTCCACCTGTATTTCAAATCCTGGTATCAATCTCACTGGGGCGTTGAACAAAGGTTACAGGCCAGGCTGACCGAGGACATCACCTTTCAACGCCCCGTTACCTACCACCTTCTGGTAAAAGTCCGGTCTGAAGACGGTATTTTGCTGGCAGAACCGATTGGCAATTCCGGATCTGGTGATTTGGTCCAACTTGCAGGTGCTGATGGCATTATTTCGCTCCCTCCTCATCTGGATACGTTTGCGAAAGGAACTACTTATCCGCTCACGCTCTTTGCAGCACCCTGGCTGTGATTGTCTACTATGAAGGAAATTAGAGAAATAATAAAAGCAGCATCGCTTGCGCGGCAAAAAGGAGAAAAAATCGCCTTAGCCACGGTAGTCCGGGTCGATGGATCCTCCTACAGAAGACCAGGAGCACGAATGCTGGTCACCGAGAATGGTCAACTTACCGGAGCCATCTCCGGTGGCTGTCTGGAAGGGGATGCCTTGAAAAAAGCGCAACTGGTGATTTTCAAAAAAACCTCCATGCTGGTAACCTATGATACGACTGATGAAGACGATGCCAAGTTTGGAATAGGACTGGGATGCAATGGAATCATTCATATACTGATAGAACCAATTGATGAAGAACAGGAAAACAACCCTTTGGCTTTGCTAAGGCAATGTCTCTCGGACAGAGAAGACAAGATTCTGGTCAGCCTTTTCGATCTCAAACATAAAAGATCAGCTCAAATTGGCACCTGTATGCTTTACCATAAGCAACATTATTGTGTAAATTCGAAATTGGCAGTGATTGATGAATTTGGACAAAACTTTGTCAGCATGAAATGCCGCGAAGTATCCGCCGTAAAAAAATCGACCATCTTACCTCTTCCGGATAATGAATACTTGCACGCATTCGTCGAGTATGTTCCGCCGGCCATCAAGCTGATCATGATAGGAGCCGGCAATGACGTGCAGCCCCTGACCCGAATGGCATCCGTACTGGGCTGGCAGATGGAGCTGGCAGACGGACGTGCAGATCAGGCCACCAGAAGCCGGTTTCCTTTGGTAGATCAGATTTATATTGGAAAAGCACTGGAAATTCTTCCAAAACTCCATACTGACGAAAGAACGGCAGTGGTATTGATGACGCACAATTTCAATTATGATCTCGAAATCATGCGTGGTCTCCATCCATACAACTTTCCCTATTTGGGGGTTTTGGGTCCAAAAAAGAAGCTGGAAAAACTCATCGACAATCTACTCCGTTCGGGAATTGCACTTGGCCGGAAGGATCAGGAGGTAATTTTCGGGCCAATGGGACTAAATATTGGTGCAGAGAGCCCCGAGGAAATAGCGCTATCTATCATCTCTGAGATCAAAGCGGTGATTTCAGCCCAAACGCCAGCACACTTGAGAGCAAAAAACGGCCCCATACATGCGGATGAAAAAACGACCTTTGAATAGGAAACAAAAAACGTTTTTCAGATCGCAATCTGCAGTTGCATGACCAGCATACCCTTTCGATCGGTTTGCAAAATCTCTGAAGTTTGCGCCTCAAAAACTGGTCGGCTTTGGTAGTGTACTGAAAGTTTGGTCTGGTTGCCCTTGATCAGCCAGTTCAGGCCATATTCATACATGAACATGGGATCATCAAGGCCATCAAACAGCGACAACTGACTGGTTACGAAGGGCTGTAGGGTACCCCAGTCGGCAAGAAGGTCTCGTTTCATCAAATAACCCAACTGACCATAATAGGTCTGCCCGGTCCCCATCATCGGAAAGCTATTTCCTGCCCCGTTGAAACTACCTGATGCCCCGATTCCATTGGCAGGATTCATCACGCCCAGATTTCGGATGTAATTTTTCCCGTAATCATTGGAATGAAACGCCGCATAGGCCGTAAGGGCAGTTCCTCTTTCCCGGTCAAGTGGCTGGTCATAAAAGACATCGACAGCAAAAAGAGATAAATTACTGAAGGTAACCATGCCTTCAGGGACATCCTGAATCCACATGGCATCCTTTTGAAAGAGAAAACCTGCTCCCAGATTAAAGACACTTTTGCTGCCAAGGTAGCTTCCAGTGTTGTATGAAGTCAGGTTTGATTCCTGCTCACGAAACTGATACATATAGTATCCATGCCATTGAAGACCTGGGGGTGTGGCAGCAAAAAGCGCATTTTCTCCGGGACTGTCGGGCTGTATTGTTGATCTGCTTATGGCCATGGGTTTACTCATTGCCATCCGGTAATCCAATTTCCCCAACTTCCCCTTGATGTAAGCGGAGTATTTTCTTAAAAACTGGTCAGTGGCATCGTTTGTGGTCTGCTGGTACAGCGGAGCATCAAGGGAAAGAATCGATCCTATTGAAGGTGAAGCGTACCTCGATACACCATTCCAACCGGTAAGACCGGCACCAATGGACAGTTTATTTTCCACCAGCTCCAATTCACCCAATGCATCGTGAAAAAACAAGCCCTGCTTGCGCTCTCCCAGATAGGTGAGGTTATTGTTTCCAAACTGTGTATAAAAAAATACCTTGTCAGAAATCTTCCCAAAAAGCTGTATACGGGTGCGGCGCAGGCCAATATCAAATGTATTGGTTTCCGGATAACCATCCACGGTAGTGCCGGGATTGTTCCAGGTATTCCGCAGCCAGATCTGATTGAGAAAAGTCGCCTTTACGTATTGGCTACCATCTTCGTTTAAGAAAAAAGTCAGGTCGCTCTTGCCTTCATCCTTTTTTCCCTCCTGTGCGCTAGCGTTAAAACCAAACATCGTCAAAAATAATAGGAAACCAATAGAAAATCTCGTCATATCTAAAACGTCTGAAAGTAAAATGGATACCAATTTATAAAATATGTAAACCAAAGCAGGTATTTGGGCAAAAATAAGCTTCCTCGTCTGAATGATCAGTTTAACCTGAAAATATTCCTGAAATATTATGTAAGCGGACAACAAACCGGGCTTCAATGACCCGGTTCGTATATCAATCTCAAAAAGGAACTGAATCTTTCATTTTTCCGGCTGACAGGTACACCGGTGACAATACCGATAAGCAGATTTTCTGCTATACCCAACCTCATTTGTGGACGGATTACCATATCAAACCGGCCTTCTTCCAGCGCTTTGTTAAATTCAATGCCGATAAAATTTCTGGTACCGCTGATCATGTAGTGAAAGTTGGAATTGATCTGCCAGGAAATATCCACTCCGGCATGGCCGTAATGGTCCTGAATAAAAGGACCGGTATAAATCAGGCTGTGGTAATTGGTTCCCCATCTCTTTGCAGCTATGAAAAACGGATTGTACGCATTACCCGAAAAAACTCCTTCATTCCGGTATTCAGAAAACTGCTTCATTTCAAACTCGTGAATATAGCCGATAGCAAGGGATGTTTTGTGCTTTTCAGAAACGAAGAAGGAATATTGCCCGGCAATTTTCAAACTATTTAAACGGTTTCCGGGAGCTCCTTCACTTCCATTTATCGGATAATAGAAAGAAAAAGGAAGCTCCACTTCCAGGCCCAGCCTGTCAACCGGTGCCCATTCGTATTCTACCAATGCCAGATATTCGTCAAACCGCTCCCGGTCAGTAAGGCCAAGCCCTATATTCCATTCCTTTTCACCCTTTCTGGCACCCAGATCCCTTATCAAATCGATATAAAGGGGTTCTGCATGCAACACCTTTGGTGGAGATTCACCCTGCTCTGCATCGGACAGATAAATACTGTCCAATTCAATTTTTTGAATATTTTCTTCTATTTGGGCCATAGCGATGCCATTCAGGCCAAACAGCAAATAACTGATTGCTACCAATCGTAAGATCATTTTGATATCGTTTGTGGATAAATGTTAAAAAAAAGAACCCCTGATCAAGCTCAGGGAAACCTGTACGCTCACTAAGAAAAAAATTTCGGAGGAGGTGAAAGCGTTTTACGGTAGCCGGATGGCAGAAAATCGGTAAGGAATGGCAGGAAATTTTCGGCAAATACTAACGAATTCCGTAATTGAAAAGGTGTACATTCGCCGACAAAATGAAGGTCGGTTTTAAGCTGCTTTTTTTGGCTGGTTTCCTGACTGCCGTCAGCATCCTCTTGTTCAGGTATGGCATTTTCCATACCCATGCCTATTTCCAGAATGATTTCGACAATACTTTCCTGATCATTGATACTTAGATCCTCAGGAACATCGTCTCTATGCTCATCTGGCATATCCACGCTGCAGTTGAACAAATAGAGCGCCATCAAAATACAGACTTGCCTTAAAAATACAGAATTTCTGATGCACTGTATCATGAGCGCAAAGTTATAAATTTTATATATATGGCTCCTTCAATGTGGCAAGAAAACTCACCAAGTCTCTGATTTCTCTTCTGGAAAGGTACTGTTTCATGTCAGGCATACTGGAGGGCGCATCTCTTCTATCTATAATATGGGATTTCATTATTACCGTATCTGGTTGATTTCCCATTTTTACGGTAATGCTATTGTCATTTTCGGCCACCTTTATACCTGCCAGTTTCTTTTCAGTTTCCAGCTCTATCGTTACTACCCCGAATCCCGGGGCCAGCCTTTTGCTCGGGTCTATCAACGCCTCTAATAATTGTTGTCTGTTTAATTTTTCTCCGATGCCGTTCAGCTTTGGGCCGGCATTTCCGCCGAAATCGTCATAAGCGTGGCATTTGATACACTGACCTGTGGCATGCTGGAAAAAAATCCGTCTTCCTTTGGACTCATCCCCTCCATACATGCTGCCACTGTAGGTAGCCAGCAAATCGTCTTCAGACATCTCTGATTTGATTTTTTGGTACCGATTCAATAGATCCTCACTTTCCAGGCCTTCCATTGCTTCATAAAATTCCAGCTCTATTGCCGGAGGTAAAGTTCCCTCCTCCAATTGGTCGAGCAAATTTTCGAAAATGGGATAGGCGCTGCCGGCATCTAATCTGGCCAGGGTATTTACAGCTGCCTGCCGTTCTTCCACCGTACGTTTCTGGATAACGTCTTCGAGTAAAGAAGCCTTGGTCTCACCGGGTAAGTTTATCTGTTCCATGAGGCCCAATCCGGCCACCCTTACATTTTTTTCTGCATCAGACAGTGCCGTTTCTACCGCCTCTTCCAGCGGTGCCTTATCAATTTTTGCAATGGCCCGGATACTTTCTTCTCTCACCGATGCAGCCGGATCGGTTTTAAGTATAGCCAACAGCCTTTCGTTCGCCTTAACAATATTCAATTGGCCTAATGCTTTGACTGAAGCCTGCCTGATGGAAGGCTTTGCATGCTGGGTCAGTTGAATCAGCAGATCCTGACTGGCCGCCTGTAGTTCACTCAGGTTGCGGCTGATTTCACCTCTGTACCATCCATCTACCCTGTCCAACACCGATGGGGCGTGCCAGGTACTCAGTGCTTCCAATGCCTCGATTCTCATGTTTTCAGGAGCGGAATCTTGGTTGATATATGCCAGCAGGTTGCTCATGGCTTCATCAGAGCCCCAGCGCAAATTGGCATTGATCGCTCGTCTGAGGAGCGGCTCGGACTGGTACTCCCGTGCCATCAAAGTATTTGCAAGCGCCGGTATGGCTTCCGGTATAGAGAAATCATCATTTATCGCTCGGGCCGCTTCTGCTACAATGTACTCATCGCTGTCGCTCAAAAAGGCTGCAATATCCTTATGTCTCAATCGCCGTAGCGCAAGCACCGCACCCAGCCTTACCGCTGCGGATTGGTGCTGAGCCAGCTTGACAATGTCCTCCGGACTAGCTACCCTTGACAGTGCGAGGCTGGCAGCATGCCTGATGTAAACGTCCTCATCGTCATTCTCCTGCAGCAATTCCACCAATCCGTTTACTGCATCGCCGACACCTATCCTGCCCAGGGCTTCTGCAGCAAAGAACCTCACCCTGGCTTGTTCATCGTCCAATAAGGGCAGGATGTTTTTCCCGGCAGGACCGAATCGCAGATCACCCAGCCACTTCGCTGCCTGTGCCCTGATCTCATCGTCAGCATCATTGAGGTAAGGCAGCAATAATTCAGCAGCACTATTGTCTGTTCTGGCATATTGCGCGATCCCCCAAATCGAATGAATCCTTGCCAGGCGATTGTCAGTTTCAGCAAGCTTTGCCCGGAGGACATCTACACCCTTCGCTCCTCTTTTTACCAATTCGAATTGGGCCTTCTGCCTCACCCGCTGGTCCTCAAAACCCAACAGACCGGACAATTCGTCAAAAGACAATGCCTCGTAGTCCGCAGACAGATGACTTGCAGTCAGCTTACTGAGTTCCTGGTCGGATGTCTGGTCATTCAGTTTCCATATGCGTCCATAACCCTTATTTACCCATCCATCGATCCAATCAGAAAAATATAGTGATCCTTCAGGGGAAAAGTCCATTCCCGTGGCCAGCACACCTTCCAGTATTTGTTCCGATTCATCCAATTCGAACCCAGCCCCATTTGGGCTAAGGCTAAAAGCATGAATGCCGGACCTTGCTGGATTACCGGCAAATTCAGCAACAAAAAACTTATTTTTCCATTTTCCGCCCAGGGCTGTTCCCGGGTTGTACACCATACCGGTGGGTCCATTGACATAATTGGCAATGGTCGGGATGAAATAGGCTGCCTGCTCCTCGGTTCTCGTCAAATGCATCTTTTCATCCATCCAAACCTTGTACTCGTTGTTTTTGGGATCACGGTATTTTCCAAACTGCCAGTTGATACGCCAGCCGGTGTCAGAACCTTCCACCAGGTAAACTATCCTTTCCCGCTCACCCCTGTGGTCGCCATCGTTATCTACACTGATCAGATTGCCATATTCGTCAAAAGCAAACTCATGGGTGTTTCGAACCCCATAGGCGAAAATCTCAAAATCGCTGCCGTCCGGATTGGCTCTCGCGATCACACCACAGTTGGGGTATTCGTGGTGATTTCCCTCCTTGTCTACACCGTTAAAACCAATATCACCTATTCCCCAATAAATTTTGCCTTCCGGACCGACCTTGAGGCCAGACATGTTATGTCCCCCAAAGCCGATATGTACGCCAAAACCGTGTACCAGGGACTCTTTTTTATCCATTGTACCATCGCCGTTGGTATCTGTAAGCCGCCAAAGATCCGGCGCCACACCCACGAAGAGCGCATCATCGTAATACAAGACAGCGCCGGCGACATCCGACACTTCCTCGTTAAAATCTTCCACTACAAGTTGCGAGCGATCTGCCCTGCTATCCCCGTCGGTGTCTTCTAACATGAATACGTTTTCCTTTTCTACGGTAAGGTCTTTCCAATCATGCGAACCATCCCCGTTAATATCAGGCAGCCATTGATTTTTTTCGCTATTTTCCGGCGCCAATTCCTGATGCAGAAAATTTCGTCTGTCAGCGACATCCTGAAGTTTTATCGACGAAATTTCCCAGTCCTGGTGGCTTCGGATATCGAATTCCGAGATCTTTCTTCGGTTGGTTTTGGAGTAGAAAACGCGCCCCTGATCATCTATTTGCATGGATATAGGATCCGCTACCAACGAATCAACTGCCCAAAGATCCAATTCCAGATCCTCATGAAACTGAGGCTTTACGAGGTTTTTTATGGCAGCTGCCTGTTGGTCTACCTGATCTTTGCTCAATTGTTTGATTTCGGGCGGTGGTGAACCTTTGGAACAGCCAAAAATGGAAATCCCAACCGAAATAAAAATGGCAAAACTAATAACTAAATTGGGCTTATTGATACAATTAACTTTATCAAACATACAATAACAACAAATTATAATGCAGTCCTGTTAAGGGTTTTCTTTACTTTAATTAGTGGTTGGAATCGATTTAATAGTCATCTGTCAGCGTAGCCAGAAAACTAACGAGGTCTCTGATCTCCCTCCTACTCAGCAGCCCTTTCATATCCGGCATGGAGGAAAGGGCATTGGTCCTTTCTGCAATGTCAGCTTGCATTATTTTTCTTTCGGGATCATTGCCGATCTTCAATGTAATTTCATCCTCATTTTCAGCCAGCAATATGCCGGACACAGATTCATCACTTTTCAATTTGACGGTAACAACACCATAGCCGGGAGCTACACGTATGCTCGGGTCTATCAATGCCTGCAGCAATTGTTTCCGGTCGAGCTGTTTGCCTATGCCGTTTAATCTGGGCCCGGCATTACCTCCGAAATCATTGTAGGCATGGCATCGGATACATTGTGCCGTTTGATGTTGGAAAAAGATCCGCCTTCCTGCCCGGATATCTCCTCCCTGCAGGCTTCCGCTGTAGGTAGCCAGCAACTGATCTGCATTCAATGCCGCATTGATTCCCCTGTATTTTTTCAGCAAATCTTCATTGTCCAGTGCCTCTAATGCCTCTACCAGTTCTAATTCCATACCCGGTGCCAGTCTTCCCTTCTCCAATTGATCCAAAAGGTTTTCAAAGACAGGTACGGAATATGCTTCCTCAACTTGTGCCAGGGTCAGCACAGCAGCCTGCTTTTCCTCCATGGTCTGCCTCTCTATTACTTCCGCCAGTAGTTGTGCCATCAACTCCCCGGAAAAATCCATCGCTCCCATCAGGTCGAGACTGGCAACCCGCACATTTTTGGACCGGTCTGTTGCGGCCAACTCCAAAGCCAGATCAAGCTTCTCCCATTCAATAGCTCCCAGTGAACGAAGTGCTTCCTCGCGGACATTCTCGTCGGTATCAGTTTTAAGCCTGGTAAAGAGGCGCTCTGAAGATTGGGGTAGATTAATATTTCCTATCGTTTTTACTGCTGCCAGGCGCAAACCAGCATCTCTGTGATCTACCATATCTATCAATACATCGGCCGTCAGATTCCGGAGCATCATCGGGTCCCTTTTTACCTCACCACGAAACCTTCCATCAACCCTGTCCAGCACTGAAGGTTCAGCCCAGGTGGACAAAGTCTCCATCGCCTCAATGCGCATGGCTGCCGGGGCACTTTCGGCAGAAAGGTAGGCAATCAGATTTTCGAGCGCTGCCTGTGTGCCCAGCCTGAGGTTTGCATTAATGGCTCTTCTGAGTAACGGCTCGGATTGGAGTCCCTCTCTGTTCAGGATATCCGCAAGTGCAGGAATAGCAGGCTCGATAGAATAATCGTCATTGATTGCTCGGGCGGCTTCTGCGACTATGTATTCGTCTGCATCCTGAAGAAAAACGGCTATCCCCGGATCCGCCATCCTCCGTAATGCAACTACCGCCGCAATCCTAACCGCCCTGGACGGGTGATCACTTAATGCGATGATTTGACTGGTCTCGCCAATCCTTGACAAGGCAAGACTGCCCGCATGTCTCAGATAGACGTCCTTGTCGTCGTTTTCTTCCAGCATCTCAATTATAGGTGAAACACCCGCTTTGAATGCAATCCGTCCCAATGCCTCAGCCGCAAAAAACCTGGCTCTGGGATAGTCATCTTTCAGCAATGGCAGCATGGCGGTCCCTGCATTACGGAACCGCACATCCCCCAGCCACCTGCATACCTGAGCCCTGATCTCGGGATCATCGTCTTTCAAATAAGGCACCAGGGCCGCTGCCATCTCAATATTTTCCATACGGGCCATTTGAGCAATTCCCCAAATGCTGTGGACTCTGGCAAACTGATCGGATTCTCTATCCAACGCTCTCTGGAAGGCCTCAAAACCCTCTTTTCCCCGTAAAGCCAGGGCAAACTGGGTTTTTTGCCTCACCCGCTGATCTTCATGAGCCAGAAGGTCTTCCAATTCTTTTGTCGGTTTTGATTCAAAATCAGCTTTGATCAACCCTGCTGTTTCCTTGCGCAATTTGTCTGCCTTTCCATCAATGTCCTCCAGCTTCCAAACCCGACCATAGTCCTTTGTACCCCATCCATCTATCCAATCTGAAAAATACAGGCTTCCATCCGGGCCAAAATCCAATCCGGTGGCCAGAATTCCCCCCATGATTTTCCTGGTCTCTTTCAGGGCAAACCCTGCCCCTTCGGCTTGTAATTTAAAGGCGTGGATACCGGACCTGGCAGGATTGCCCACAAATTCGGCAACAAAAAATGTATTTTTCCAGGCTTTGCCAAGAGCGGTGCCTGGATTGTATACCATACCTGTAGGACCATTCACATAGTTGACAATAGGAGGTAAAAAATAAGCGGCCTGCTCTTCATGTCTGGGCAAATACATGCCTTCATCCATCCACACTTTATATCCATTATTTTTCGGATCTCTATACTTTCCAAATTGCCAGTTGATTCTCCAGCCGGTATCGGATCCATCCACCAGGTACACCAATCTTTCACTTTCTCCCTGATGATCCCCGTCGTTGTCTACAGAAATAAGGTTTCCGTATTCGTCAAAAACGAATTCATGGGTATTTCTCACTCCCATGGCAAAAATCTCAAAACCGCTTCCGTCCGGATTGGAGCGTGCGATGACTCCCCTGTTGGGGTATTTGTAGGTATTGCCTTCCTGGTCTGTGCCATGAAAACCGATATCGCCTATCCCCCAGTACACCCGTCCGTCCGGACCCATTTCCAGACCCGACATGCCATGACCGCCAAATCCTACATGCACCCCGTAGCCATGAGAGATCGAGGTTTTATCCTGAACCAACCCGGTTTTTTTATCCTCCTGAAGGCGCCACATGTCAGGCCCTGCACCGACAAACAGTTCGTCCCCGTATTTCATCACTGCTCCTGCCACGTCGGTTACTTCCTCGTGGAGGTCTTCAAATACCAACTGATATTTATCGGCAAGCCCATCGCCATCTGTATCTTCCAGCCTGTAGATATTTTCCTTTTCGACGGTCATGTCCCTCCAATCCCGTATCCCGTCCCCGTTCAGGTCTGCCAACCACTGGTTTTTTTCGCTGTTTTCGACAGAAAGTTCTGCTCTCAAAAAAGCCCTTTTATCTTCGACAGACTGTAAGGATATGGATCTGATCTCCCAATCCTGGTGCCCCCGAATGTCAAATTCAGAATTCTTCTGCCTATTGGTCCTGCTGTAATACAAATTGCCCTGATCGTCAAAATCAATAGAAATCGGGTCAAATACCAATGAATCCGATGCCCACAGTGAAACCTCCAGGCCTTCCTCCAGCTCCGGTTTTACCAGATTTTCGATTTCATTGGCCAGATTTCTGGCAGTTTCCTGATTTATTTGTTTGATTTTCAGGTCTTCAGGAGCAGGACTACACGAATAAAAAAATACCAACCCCCCGATGAATAAAGTCCTCACTTTTGGTGAGAAGCCTGATTTAACTGCATGCATGAATATTACCCAGGTAAATTTTACTTTGATTATTATAATAACGAATGCCTAAAACAAAGCACTATATTTTTCGCTGTGAAATATAAGCAAAAGATAAACAGTGAAAAATCAATTTTTTATAAAGTTGCTATTTGTATCGTACAACAGCTATTCCTCTCTTTTAATGGTAAGCTCAAGGTGGCCAGGGTCCCGCAGCTTCAACTCGCAATTATTGAGCGACCTGAAATTGTGGTAGGCAGTTTTCCAGATATGTCCTTTTTGCGCTTTTTTCAGATTCGGTTGCTTATCTGTCCCTCCGGAAAACCAGCCACCATGTTCGTGGTCGATCAGGTTATTTTGAATATAGGTCCATTGCTGTTTGAATTTGGAAAAGTAATCCAACGGGTCGTCAGGATATAAATCTGCCATGATTAGCAGGGTATTCAGGCCCTCAGCCTGAGCCCACCAATTTTTTGTATCCTTTACGATTTCCGGTGATTCTAATCCGGGGAAATAGTATCCGCCATCATAAAATCCGCCGGTCTGTTCGTCCCATCCATGGTTCAGGGCATGGTCCACCATGTGTTTGCCTATCTGCCAGGTTTTATCGTCGTTTGTCAGGCCCAACACATGTGATGCCTCCATCATTAAATAGGCAGTCTCCACATCGTGGCCAAAGGATACGTGGTCGATATTGTGGTGCTTTTCTATGACAGCCCGGCCTTTATCCTGAAAACTTACCGGAGCCCAATCCTCCTCCAAAAAAAGCTGAAGGTATCCCTCTTCCTGCACAATCTTATCTCTGATAATCTTAAGCAGCCCCTCAGTTCGTTTCTTCAATAAGGGATCTTTCCATACCTGGTACAATTCTGTGAAAGCTTCCAGCAAATGGATGGAGCTATTTTGATCTTTGTAACCAATCGTCTCCAGTGAACTGGTCTGCTCGTTTCTTTTAAGGGGCGTACCGTCCCGTCCCAGAGATTGAAAATAGCCACCATATACCGGATCATAGCTGTTTTTCTCCAGCCAATGGAACGCTCTTTTTGCCAATTCAAGTGCATTAGGGTCGCCTGTTGCACGGTGATAGGCCGCCAATCCATAAATACCAAATGCATTTCCGTATGCAGTTTTGGCTACCGGATTATCTGCGATCACATTTCCTTCCCTGTCCAGTAGTGTATGAAAACCACCCTCAGCATCATCCCAAAATTTTTCGGATATAAATCTCAAGCCCAATTTCGCCCCGGTTTTATAATGAACGGTATCCGGATACCGTTCGATGAGTTTGGACAATGTCCACAAATGCCTGGCCTGAGAAACGATCATTTTATTTTGAACAGCAGCGGGTGAAAAATCATACTCAAAACTACTGATATATCCTCCGTAGATCGTGTCATAGGCTGAAGGGTACCATTTGTTGATCATTTTCTTTTCAATGGAATGCTGGATCTCTGTCGCCAGAGTCAACCTTTCCGTACGCTGAGCGAAAACGGTACAGCAAAGCAGTAGAAAAAGTGCCGGCAGGGGGAGTATCGATGAATATCTCATGGAAGTTTGGGTTTATTAATTGACAGAACGATTATAGGGCGGAGTTGCTAAGCCGATGCACCAGATTTATCTGTTACTGAATTATTTCCGACGTACTTTCCAAACCCGGTACAGAACAATTACGAAAATAGGCAGGAGAATTACCGGCCAGTAGTCCATAAAGGGTATGCCCTCGTCCTGACTTTGGACTTGAGCCAGTGTCCCTGTATTGATGCTGAAAAGATGGACTGAGAGTAGAGAAATTGCCATATCGTAAACATTTAAATCCGGTTTCTCAATAAATATTTTATTCGATTCCTTGTTTTTTTATTTATGTTTTGAAATTTAATTAAAAAAATGGTATTACCCTTTAAATCTCGAATTTTTAATAGACAATACTGTAAAATCCGTAAAAAAGTGCTTTTTTTGCAGTGCCAAACTTGTTTCTACCAATCTACACCACTAACCGCTGGCAATTCTTTACACTACTGGATTTTCGAAGATTAGAATCTATCTATAAACCACCAATATGATTTTAGGAATATTAAAAGAACCTTCACCGGAAACCCGGGTCTCTCTTCACCCGGAGGCCGTAAAGGCATTAAATGCAGCAGGTAACAAAATCCTCATTGAGAAGGGCGCTGGCGAGGCATCGTTTTTATCAGATGAACATTTCTCTGAAGCGGGTGCGGAACTGCGGTCAAGAGCAGAGGTCCTGAAAGATGCAGAAATGATTTTCCAGATCAATCCCCTTTCCTCCGCGGATCATCCTCAGCTAGGCAAGGGTAAGATTTTATTCGGCGTGTACCAGCCTCTTGTGGAAAAGGAATTGATGCATACCCTGGCAAAAACCGGAGTAACGTTATTCAGCATGGATTCTATTCCGAGGATCACACGTGCGCAAAGTATGGATGTACTTTCCTCCATGAGTACCGTGTCGGGTTACAAAGCCGTGTTGCTGGCGGCAGCCCAGTTGCCCCGCTTTTTCCCTATGCTAATGACTGCAGCTGGTACCATAGCTCCGGCCAAAGTATTGGTAATTGGAGCGGGTGTAGCGGGACTGCAGGCAATTGCGACGGCAAAAAGGCTTGGAGCAGTAGTAGAAGCTTTTGATACGCGTCCATCTGTCAAGGAACAAGTGGAAAGTCTGGGTGGAAAATTTGTTGAGGTGCCGGGAGCGGTGGAAGACAAAGCGGCCGGTGGATATGCTGTAGAGCAGTCCGAAGAATACAAGCAAAAGCAGTCGGAAATGCTAGAGAAATCCATCGTCAAATCGGACGTGGTGATCACCACGGCGCTAATCCCCGGAAAAAAAGCCCCGGTACTGATCACCAAACCGATGTTGCAGAAAATGAAAGCCGGCGCTGTGGTAGTAGACCTGGCAGCCGCAAATGGAGGCAACTGTGAAGGGGCGGTAAACAAAGAGACCGTGATTGTAGAAGGGGTAACCATTATTGGCAACTCATCATTGCCGGCTACCATGCCGGAAGATGCCAGCAAAATGTATAGCAAAAACGTTCAGAATTTGCTCAAGCTGCTGCTGAAGGAGGATCAGATCAACCTGAATTTTGACGATGATATCGTTAAGGGTACCTGTATCACTCATGATGGCAACATTGTATATGAACCTTTATTAAAGTAAAAAAATGGAATCAATAATAGATTATATATCAAGCAACCAACAAGAGTTTTATGTTTTTATCCTTGCCATTTTTGTTGGGATAGAAGTCATCTCAAAGGTACCTACCGTATTGCATACCCCGTTGATGTCAGGATCAAACGCCCTGTCGGGAGTAGTAATTGTCGGATCAATCATTGTCCTGGGCAAAACCGATCCTGCAAATTACCTGGCTTTGGTCCTTGGTTTTTTTGCTGTTTTGCTGGCTACCCTGAATGTTGTTGGGGGCTTTGCAGTCACCAATAGAATGTTGGAAATGTTTAAAAAGAAACCCGGTAAAAAATAACATGATGATTTTACAGATAATAGATATTTGCTACCTGGTAGCGGTGGTGCTTTTTATCATAGGAATAAAATTGATGAGCCACCCTGATTCCGCGCGGAGAGGAAACGGCATAGCACTTTCAGGGATGGTTTTAGCCATTGTCGCGTCGTTTTTAACCCCGGGACTGAACAACCTTATCCTTATTTTTATTGCCATGGCACTTGGTACAGTCGGCGGGCTGTATTTTGCCAAATCCGTACAAATGACCGCGATGCCACAACTGGTATCCTTCTTTAATGGAATGGGCGGTGCTGCAGCAGCACTGATCGGACTGGTTGAGTACGGTGATCTGCCCGTGACTGATATTGGAAAAGGCGCCGTCCTGATGGCCAGCCTGATCATTGGATCGATTTCCTTCTCCGGGTCCATGGTGGCTATGGGAAAATTGCAGGGGGTAATCAAAGATATCCGCATCAATAAAATCCTGGGATTCCTGGTACTTGCAGCCGCTGTCGGGCTGGCCGTATATGTCCTGTATGCCGGTGAGCCACTCCCCATGTTGGTTTACCTGCTTATTTTACTCGCTTTGATCTACGGCTTGCTGTTTGTATATCCCATAGGCGGAGCCGATATGCCTGTAGTGATATCCCTTCTCAATGCCCTTACGGGTGTGACAGCAGCTACTACAGGCTTGCTGTATGACAATAAGGTGATGCTGATGGGCGGAATACTTGTAGGCTCGGCAGGTCTGCTGCTCACCCTCCTGATGGCCAAAGCCATGAACCGTTCGGTGTCGAATATTCTGTTTACTTCCTTTGGAACAGCATCAGGAGCATCGGCACCGGGTCAGTCCGGCGATCAGGTAGCCAAAGAGATCAATGCCTACGATACAGCGATACTTCTTGCTTATGCCAAGCGGGTAGTCGTTGTACCAGGATATGGACTTGCCGTAGCGCAGGCCCAGCATGCGGTTCATGATCTGGAGAAAATTCTCGAAGAAAAAGGTGTAGAAGTACTGTACGGTATTCACCCGGTAGCAGGACGTATGCCGGGCCATATGAACGTGTTGCTTGCTGAATCCGATGTGCCTTACGATAAGCTGATCGAGATGGACGACATGAACGAACAGCTTCCCAACACGGATGTGGTAATGGTGATTGGGGCCAATGATGTAGTCAATCCGGCAGCTAACGATGACCCTTCCAGTCCCATCTACGGTATGCCTATCCTGGAAGTAAATCGGGCCGCAAATGTAATTGTCATCAAAAGGAGCATGAGTTCTGGTTATGCAGGTATTCAAAACGCGCTGTTTTTTGATGCGAAGACCCGCATGCTTTTCGGAGATGCGAAAAAAGTCCTGAACGGACTGGTGAATGAAGTGAAAAACATGTAGAGAAAGTAGGGCTGTCCATCAAGCATGGGCAGCCTTATTATTGCCTTAACCGGACAGCAATGAAAACCCGGTAAATTTTAGGGATTCAGGGAGAAAATCCTTTCGGAAAGCACCCATTTCTCTCCGGGATCTGCCCAGGGAAGTGCTTTTTGTAACTTTCCCATCATTTCTTCCCATTCCTGTACGGCTTCATTTCCTGCGTCCATCCGGGCCTTATTTTCAAATGAAAACCCTTCATTTACCTCCATAATCATAAAAAGACGATTTCCGGTCAGGTAAATATCCATAACCTCTATCCCGGCATCACGAATACTTTTTTCGATGAGCCGAGGTATATTTTTGTGGTGCTCTTTGTATTGCGAGATGACCTTCGGATCATTTACGAGGTCCAATGCCAGACAGTAACGTTTCATTTATCGCCGATTTGCTTATAAATGGTAAAATTTTTCTGCATTCTCATACCAGATTTTCCTTTGCGCAGCTACCGATAGTTTCTCCAGGTACTTTTCCAAAATACCGGTAACCTGAGCGTAGCTGGCAGCCAACCTGCAAACGGGCCAGTCAGACCCAAACATCAGTCGTTCCTCTCCAAAATACTCCAGCGCGATATCCAGAAACGGAAAAAAATCGCTTGCTTCCCAGTTTTCCCAATCTGCTTCAGTGACCATCCCGGAAAGTTTACAATAAACCTGGGGATGAGCTGCCAGGTCGCGCATCTTGTCTTTCCACTCCTGCAGATCTTTATGACTCATGTCCGGTTTGGCCATATGGTCTAATACCAATCTCCCCTCCGGAAAATTACTTGCCGTTTTTATGGCTCCAGCCAATTGAAACGGCAAAACAAGCAGGTCATAACTGTAACCTGCTGCAAAAATCTGCCCCAGTCCACGCTGAAACGCAGGTTTAAGGATGAACTCTGAATCAGATTCATCCTGCAGCAAGTGCCGGAAGCCCTTCAATTTCGGAAAAGGTTGATAGGATTTTAAGGTGTCAGCTAACTGGTCCGAAGTCAAGTCCACCCAGCCAATCACTCCCAAAATAAACGGAAACTTATCGGCCAGATCAAGTAAATAGTTTGTTTCTTCCCGGACCGGGCGTGCCTGAACGGCCACAGTTCCTTTCACCTCGTTGGCTTCCAATTCGGGATAAAGCTTTTCGGGAAGACAGTCTTCCTTCAAGATTTGCATTTCATCGCTGATCCACGGAAAATCGTTCGCGTCATAGTGCCAGAAATGTTGGTGGGAATCTATCTTTTTCATGCGTTACATCGGTATTTGAGTTAGGGGTTCTTATACATAAAGGCGTTTACATTCATACCGGCACCAACAGAGGCAAACAAAGCATACTCAGCACTTCGAAGTTGATGGCCCTCCATTTCGCCCCTGATTACTTTATCATAGAGAATAGGAACGGTGGCAACCGAATTATTACCCAGCTCCTGAATACTCATCGGCATCAAGTCTGCTGGTGCCTGGTCTATGCCGTAGAGTTGAAAAAGACGGTCAAGGATGTTATGGTCCATCTTTGCATTCGCCTGATGGATCAATACCTTTTTTATGTTTTCTAAGGACACACCTGAACGATCAATGCAGGTTTTCAGCGTAGGCGGAACAGTTTTGATGGCATATTCATACAGCTTTCTGCCATTCATTTTTAAAAACAGGGTATCATCACCGTAGCCCTTATTGTAAGAGGTGCCCATGGTAAGTAAATGAGCATGGTCCAGGGTATCAGATCTGGTCAGGTGATTGATGATCCCGACCGGTTCCTCCTGGTTCCTTGCTTCCAGGATGACGGCCCCGGCACCATCAGAAAAAATCATGCTGTCCATATCATGTGGATCGGAGATTCTGGACAGGTTTTCTGCTCCAATGACCAAGATCCGGCTGGCATCACCGGATTTAATATAATAGTTGGCCTGAATCATACCCTGTACCCATCCGGGGCAGCCGAAGGGCAAATCGTAAGCAACTGTAAACGGATTTTTAATGCCCAACTTATGCTTAACCCTGGCGGCCAATGTGGGACAGATGTCCACTCTAATATTGTTCGGTAAAATATCACCAAAATTATGGGCCAAGATGATATAATCAAGCGATTCCCGGTCTATGCCTGCTGCTTCAATGGCCTCAATAGCGGCAAAATAGGCCATATCCGATGTCATCAGGCTGTCTTCAAGGTATCTACGTTCCTTTATTTCAGTGATCTTTTGCAAGGTAGCGACGATATCTTTATTGGGTTTTGTCAGTGGTACCCCCTGGCTGTCATAAAATCTCCTGGTTAAAAAGTATTCATTAGGGATCCTTCTATTGGGTAAATATTTGCCTGATCCTGTAATTACACTATTAATCATACTTTGGCTAAGATAATACTTGTCTATACGAATTGAAAAAGCAATAAATATGACATTACAGATGTTAAAAAACAAGCCAGCGATAAAGAAATCTCCCGGGGTCTGATTGGTGCCGGTACACATCAATCGTCCACAGCCCACAGGGACCCAAAATGCAAAAAAGGGTGATAAAAATCACCCTTTTTCTAATGCCTCTGATTTTTGATCAAATATTCGGTTGTGGGGTTGTCCTCAGATAAGGCTTAATTTCCTTGTGACCCTTCGGAAACCTGGCTGGAATATCTTCATTCTTAATAGCTGGCGCAATGACCACATCTTCTCCATGTTTCCAGTTTGCTGGTGTTGCCACAGAATAATTTGCTGTTAATTGAAGGGAGTCAATTACCCGGAGCAGTTCATCAAAATTTCTACCTGTACTCGCCGGATAGGTAATGATCAATTTTACTTTTTTATCATTTCCTATGATAAAAACAGAGCGAACAGTAAAATTTTCATTGGAATTGGGGTGAATCATGTCGTACAATTGAGACACCTTCCGGTCTTCGTCTGCAATAATTGGAAAATTTACCGTGGTTTGCTGCGTCTCATTGATATCGTTGATCCATGATTTATGGCTATCTATGCCGTCCACACTTAGTGCAAGCATTTTTACATTTCGCTTGTCAAATTCTGCTTTTAACTTGGCTGCTGCACCAAGCTCTGTTGTACAAACAGGTGTATAATCTGCCGGGTGGGAAAACAATATTCCCCAACTGTCTCCCAAATACTCATGAAAGTTGATTTTTCCTGCTGTGGATTCAGCGGTAAAATCAGGGGCGGTATCTCCTAATCTTAATGACATAATTTTATTTGAGTTTAATGATTTATAAAAGGTTAATAGATTTTTCTATAGGCTTTGTAGGGAAACAGATATAAAGTCTAAATAGTTTGTTCCCTGCCGCTTTTCTTCATGTCATTAATTTTTACAGCTTATTTTCAAAGGTTTGGGCATTCTCTGGCAATAATTTTTTGGTGGGTTTTGGTTTGTTATTGAAAGGCCCTATATTTGCATCACCTTTAAGAAAAGAGGATATTTTTGAATGAAGGTCCGTTCGTCTAGGGGTTAGGACGCATCCCTTTCACGGATGAAACACGGGTTCGATTCCCGTACGGACTACACCTTTAATCCATTCTTTTGGTCCGTTCGTCTAGGGGTTAGGACGTATCCCTTTCACGGATGAAACACGGGTTCGATTCCCGTACGGACTACAACAAATATTGTCGATTTCTCTTCGAAGAGAATCACTTTATTTGTGGTTGTTAGTGGTTAAAGTGAATAAAAAAACCTGGTCTTTTGACCAGGTTTTTTTTATTTCACCCTATTTCCTTTACCCTACCGTTTCACAATTAACCTGAGCTGTAGCTGCGCGCCATTTTTTGCATTTAGCCTGATCAGGTACACTCCCTGCTCTAGACTCTGTAACGGTAGTACGTATTCAGACTGAACGGTATCTCTGACATCTTTTACCATCACCTGTTGTCCCGTCATGGTATAGATACTTATCCATTCCAATGCGATATCTCCTTCCAGTTTAATGATGGCTTCCTGATTCGCAGGATTTGGATACAAGGTTACGTCAGGAAATTTGAGCGAATATTCCGGTCCGCCCATTTCAGCTTCCGGGGCTAACCTGGACGAAGAGATGATCTCATCATTTTTAGAAGAAATTCTCTCGACTACAATTCCAGATACGTTAGCATTGTTTGCGGAAGCGATGAAGTCTATTTTCAATGTACCATCAGAGACCTGAATATTTTCAAACGTCAGCTCTGTTGGCAGATTGTTGCTTTCTACGAAGATGTCAAAATTGTCCTTTACCAAGAGGCCTTCCAGGTAAATGTCAAACACCCGGTTACCAACCCCTGCGGCAGGGCCACCTTTACCGTACCAGGGCTCGGTATGGTAAGTAACCACCCTGTAGGTCCCGTTTTCCACGGGAATATTATAGGTTAAGGACTTGGCGTACCGTTCTGAGCGGAAGATAAGGGGCTCGCTGCTATCACTGCTAATGAATGTGTTGCCGCTATTGTAATAATCGGGAAATGCTTTATCTCCAAGGAAATTTCGTTGCTCATACGTTGTATTCAGAGAAGATCCTGTATTTAAACTTAGCGTCCATGACGGACCTGAGCCGTCTCTTGCAACGATTTCTATCTGAGAAACATCCGACAAACCCTCGCTGTCAGTGACCGTCAGAGAGGCTGTATAGGTTCCGGGATCTGCGTACAAATGTACAGGACTAATTTGCTGGCTGCTGGTTCCATCACCAAAATCCCAGAAATAATCCAATGCACTTTGCCCAGAGGAAGAGGAACCATCAAATGCTACTTCTAAAGGAGCGACTCCATCGTCTGGTGTAGCCAGTATCACGGCATTTGGCGCTACCTGTCCATTAGATTGTGACTGGATGGAGAAACCGGAAATACTGGCGTTATTGGCACCGGCTATCAGATTGATAGTTAACACACCGTCATTGACTTCAATATCCGTGAAAATCAATTCCATAGGCTCATTCCCGCTTTCGACAAACAGGTCAAAATCATCCTTAACCAATTCACCTTCAACCAATATATCATACACCCGTTGACCGGCGGCTGCTGCAGGGCCTTTCTTTCCAAACCACAATTCATTGTGGTAGGTTTTGACGGTATAGATCCCGTTCTCTACAGGAACAGAATAAGTGAAATTAGTCGAAAACCTTTCCGTATGGAACAAGGCATTTGGCGCTGCACTGCTGTTGGTAAAGGTAGAAGAACTACTGAATGACACGCCAGATGTTGACTCTCCCTGGAAATCCTCGTTTAAATAATTAACCGTGTTATTAGTACCGGAATTGACAAAGAGGGAGAATTCAGGATGAATCACGGTGTCATCCGCAACATTGATGACCATTTCGTCAATGGACTGGTTACCATTTTCGTCCGAAACAGTTAATTTCACCGTATACTGGCCAGCACTGGTATATTCATGGCTCGGATCTGCCAGACTTGAACTGCTACCATCACCAAAATCCCAAGTATAGGTCAATGCGCCATCTCCGTTTGAGTTACTACCGGTAAAATTAACCAATAAGGGTACCGTACCGCTCTGTACATCTGATTCAAGTACAGCTTGTGGTAAGGTGGTACCGGTACTTTCCTCCGATATGATCGAAAATCCGGTTATGGTTCCATTGTTTGCGCTTGCAATCAATCTTATCTCCAGCACACCATCGGTTACCGAAATATTTTCGTGGGTGAGGATTATTGGCTGGTTTCCATTTGCCACAAAGAGATCAAAATCCTCTCTGACTACATTTCCTTCTACCAGAATATCATAGACGCGCTGCCCTGCTTTACTTTCAGGTCCGTTTCTTCCAAACCACAACTCGTTATGGTAGGTTTTAACCGTATAGGTACCATTTTCTACCGGGATGGTATAGGCAAAATTTGAACCAAATCTTTCTGTATAATACAGCGCAGAATAGGCACCGGAATTATTACTGAAAGTACTCGAACCTGTATAACTTACTCCCGAGTTGCCTTCCCCAAGGAAGTCTGTTCCATTCAGATTTACCAAATTATTGGAACCCCCGTTTACATGCAGTTCAAATGCACCTGGAGCGCTTACATTGATTGAAATCTGGTCAGTTGCCGATTCACCTTCCTCATTGTAAACCGTAACACTGACAACATAATCACCCGGACTTTCAAATACGTGAGTCGGGTTCTGCTCGGAAGAGAAACTTCCATCCCCGAAATCCCAGAAAAAGGTGAAGTTTTCTGGATTAGCGATATCATTTGTGAACGATACCGTAAGCGGGCTGTTACCAGAGCTCGCAGATGCATTTATATTTGCAACTGGAAAATCACCCAGTTCACTTTGATTGACAATCGATAAGCCGGAAATGCTGGCATTGTTTGTCAGAGCTACCAGGTCCAGGTCCAACTTACCGTCTCTGACTTCAATGTTTTCAAAGACAAGGGCCATGGGTTGATTGTTGTTCTCTACAAACAAGTCAAAATTTCCTTTTACTTTACTATTCTCCAGATAGATATCGTATACCCGTTTGCCGGCGCCTGCGGTACCTCCGCCAGGTTGTCCAAACCAGGTTTCAGCATGGTGGGTAGTGATGGTATAAACACCGTTTGGCACTTGAATATCGTAGCTCAACTCCGTTGCGAACCGTTCGGTTTGATATAAGGCAGCAGCCTGAATATTTGTATTTTTGTACACACTGCCTCCACTATGAATATCAGTAAGGTAAAAATCCCCTAAATAGGTCTTGCCGTTAAACACTACATCGTCAAATGTTCCGGAATTGAAGTACAGCGACACTTCTTCAAAATCTCCATCTCCCTGCAGCGGAATTTTCGTCTGGCCATTCCTGCCCCAGTTTATCACCAACTCCGCATTTCCTTCCAGCGCATCTCCTTCATAATCCAGCAGCAGATCAAATTCATGTCCTGGTTTCCAGAAAACGTTGCTGGGCAATTCCCCGGCGAGGATGATAAAATCCTGGGCGTTTGCTCCTTGTAGTTCCACAGATCTGATCCAGAGTCCGGTATTTCCATTTTCCAATGACACCGAGAGCTCTTTCGGTTGACCTTTTCTAAACAACAGGGAATCGTCATAGATCAATTTTCCGTTGGCCAAGGGTTCGCCGATCGGCTGATCGAACCCGAAATATTCCATGTTCTTCTGATTGCCCCCTCCCCTGTTTGGCGAGCCACCGAGTACAAACAAACCTTTTCCGGAGACGATACCTTGTGTACCATGCCGCGCGAAATTCATGGAGTCCAGGGCCTGCCAGGATGCTGTCAAGGGGTCAAACATCTCCGTTGTGGCAAGAGCCGTAGAGCTGCCAGGTATTTCCCCACCCGCTACGATCAATTTATCGAGATAATTGTTTACGATAGCTCCGGCTCTCGGTGTAGGCAGGTTTGATCCTGCCGGCAGCGTACTCCAGGTCTGGGCATTGAAATCATATACATCTACCTCAGGAAGCACAGGCGCGAAGGTACCTCCCGCACCGCCGGATTGTCTACCCGATACCACATACATGCGGCTTCCGATTTTGGTTGCGAAAAAGTGATCCCTTGCCCTAGGAGCATCTTCCAAAACGCTCCACTCTCCCGTCTCCGGATCATAGCTATCAAAATAAGGTACAAAGCCACCGTTATGCCCCTTCGTGTTACCTCCTATCAGGTAGAATTTACCGCGATGCTCGACCAGACCGGCTGATCCTCTTCTTCTGTTTTCCGGAATTTCTGGTCCTTGTATCCATTCTTCCCGAACGGGATCAAACATCCAGATATGGGAAGCTGGAATTTCATCTGGAAAATCGTTTGTCTGAAAGGCTCCGATCACCCAAATCAAGCCATCATAATGCAATGCCTGAAAATGATTGAAGCTATGGGGGTTAATGTTGGACAAGGAGCTCCATTCATCTTTTGCATAATCGTAGATGTCGATGGTTTTGGCGCTTTCCCTGCCGCCCATGAGGTAGAATTTATTTCCTGCTTGCACAAAGCTGTTTTCATGTCTTCCGGTGTATGCCGTATTTTCCTCTTTCAACGTCCACTTTTGCTCAGACAGTTCAGGACTTATCGTCCAGGTGAAATTGAAGGAAACCGCATCCGAATGAATTGCATCTTCATCGTCGATCGTTATGGTCACCCGATAGGGGCTATTGGCCAATGCACCCTCTTCAATTGTTCCGTAAATGGTACCATTTGTAGGCTCCAGATAAATGCCTGGTGGTAGCCCGTCGGCCGAATAATTCAGGTTTCCGTTACCACCGGAAGCAGATACAAACATGCTACCGTCCAGCTCGTACTGAACAAAATCTATCTGGTCTTCTACTTTCTCGAATACAATAGGTATTTGAATAGGTTTACCTATGATTTCAATACCGTTCAGCAGAGGGTTTTCCTTCTGCTTCAGGTATACAATGTTCAGTTCTCCGTCGGTAATTGTCACGGGGTATTGTTCCATACCTCCAATGAGGTGGCCAAACCTTTCGATGAGGTCCAGGGAGGATTCTACTTTCTGCCCTTCAATTTCGATATCAAAATACCTCTTTAACAGGGTGGAAGTACCTTCAAAACCATTCCCCATATACAGGTTGACCAAATAATCTCCGTTAGGCAAAGGAATCTTGTACTCCATGTTCGCATCCTGAGTGTATCGTTCCTTATTAAATATTTTTACATATTCGTCGTCGGAAACATAATCCGGGATGGATGCATGTCTGCCGGAAGCAGTAAAGGAGTTGGTGGCTGTTTTTCCACCAGACACAGAGAATAAATCAGAATTTTCAGGCCCTGCCAGAGAATTGGACAACCAATTGGGCAGGTCACCATTACCGGTGATGACGGGTCCCCCGGCGTTGATCCTAAGCAATATTTCAAACTCCTGCTCAACCTTTACAGCAAAGGTTTGTTCAACAAAATATCCGTTTGAATCCGTAGCCCTCACGGTAATTTCGGCGCTTACCTCATCATTTGGGATAATCACCCTTAAAATATTATCGATTATTTCTGCACCAATTACCGGATTGGTATTTTTGGAAATCGAATAAGTAAGGTTATTCAGTCCGTCATCGTCTGCGAAGTATTCATCAAGATTCCGCTCAACGTCCGGATCACCCAGCAACCTGCTGATATCCCGCAGCGTGCGTATGCTATAAGGTACTTCTCCGCTTACCTTTATATAATTCCACACTCCAATGAAGCTTTCTGCGGGATCATGTGAAGAACCATATACACCGATGGCAAGCGGAATATCCAATTGCCGGATGGCAGCTTTTACGGTACCTTCACTTTCGATAATACCAAGAGAAATATACGGCTCATCGTTATATTTATATTTTGGCTCGACGGTACCGGCATAGGGGTTTACCTCAAAAGCCAGTTCAATTAAGGTATTCGCATCCGGTCTTTCCGATGCAGGAATCTCCAGAAATAGCGGGTTTGCATCTTCGGTATCGTTTATTTCCTGTGCAGCCAGAATGCCTGCCTTTGTAAATACCAGTTTTATAAAATTGCTCTGGGTACCGTCTCCAATCTGTATACCGATTTCACCATTGCCGTCGTAATCGTACAACTGCCCCGGAGAAGACAGGCCTATTATTCCGGAAGTGATTGTATAATTTCCGGTTTCAATCCCGGCATTAACCCCCAACTGAAAGCCTTTATCCTGATTATTGACCGTCCCATTTGCGGTACCCCCTGTCATGGAAAGTTGTATGGCTCCGGCCGTTCCTCCATAGATATCAGGATCCCCGGGGCTATCATTGCCTTTATCCAGCCAGTTGAGCCAATTTGGATTCTCCACCCCATTGTTCATGAGTCCGGTGAGTCCCAGGCCCAGGTATCCGAATTCCTGCCCCGACGCATCCGATTGATTGGTGAACAATTGGTTTTCAAGAGGCAGATCACTGGGGTAGCCGATTTGAAATGGATCAAACTTGTCAGCTATCCCATCGCCGTCGTCATCCAGATCATTCAGGTTGGAGACAAAATCCTTATCGTAATCATCTGGGGCAGAAGCACCCGAGCAATAGTCGGTTCCGTTATCGATTTCGTCCTGATTGGTATAGCCATCGTGGTCATAGTCGGCTGCGGGGTCAAAATCCGGATCGTTTTGTGCAATGCAAAAAATTTCGTCTTCGGGAGTCAATACCATGATCCGATTATCAAAAGTAGCCACCCAGACTGTTCCGGGAAAAATTTCGCTATCGCCATTGGTAGCAATACCCAGAGCATTTCCACCATTGAGATTCCATTTTCCAAATTCTGCCTCCTTCAACGATCCGTCTGCATTGAGGTGGATTAAATGAAGTGTCCCCCCGTTTTTTCCAACAATCAGAGAGCCCTTCAGGGCACCGTCAAAATTGCTCGCTTTGTACTCTGCTATCCCATTAGAATTGTTGGGAAAAACAGTGACGATATCAGGCTGCGGTCCGTTGCTATTGGTCAGGGTAGGAGCAATAAAATCCGCCTCGGCTGGATTTGCTTTATTTGGGGGCACAGGAGGCCAGTTTGCAGGGAGGCTATTGGCCGCATATGCATCAAAACCAGGCTGGCCTGGTGCGATCGGTTCAAGAATCTGTGTCCTGAATTGGTCTGAAGGAGTAAATAATGGTGTGATATTGGCATATCCACCGTTGTCACCGACAAACTTTGTATACAAGCCAGCACCCCCTGGGGTATAGGGAAAAGCAGCCCCTTTCGGATAGCTTGTTCCGGGATTGGCCCGAATGGGCGTTGGGTGTCCACCATAATAAGATCCAGGAACATAAGTATCCAGGTCGGTGGTAACTAAAAGCAAGTGGTCCTGGTTGTCAACAAACTCTCCATCCACAGACGGATTGAGTGGACTTGCCCCCGGTTCGCCAGGATCATAATTATTACTTACCTGCGTGGCATCTCCTTCTCCCAGAGGCAAACCACCCCAGTTGATATTGGCGCCATTATCCGTAACAAATAATTTGCGATCTTCAGTAACGACCAGATCATAGGAGTTTCTGTACCCTGGTGAAAAAATCTGTACAGGTCCGTTTTCTGTCACCATCCCCATATTAAGACCATCATTACCACCGAATGGATCATTCACATCGATGCCGTCATAATTGGGATCATTTGGGTCGTATATGGCATTTTTGTTTTCCCTGCTGGGATCATCCAGTGTAGGAATATCATATTTAAATGACCTGCCTGAATTACTGTCTGTCTGGGTAGGCAAAGCTTCAATGGCGTCCAGGTCAATGCTCAGGATCGCCGCTGAAAGTGCGAATTCAGTTATGTAGGCAAAATTCTTTGAGGGAGCTCCCGCATTGGTCAATCCCCCACTGGCCACCAGAAGGTAGGGTTTTCCATTAAGGGTGGTAAACTCCAGGCCATTGGTAGAATGATTTTCCTCAGACCTTGGCAGTCCTCTTACCAAATCAACCACCTCCCATGTGGTCCCCGTCCAACTGATCCGGGTAATGACCCCGGAATTGGTATCCAACACTTTATCACCACTAGGGCCTCCCCACTTCGGGTCACTGGAACTCACGTAAATTACCGGATTTTCTGACGTACCCACCACGGTAAGTCCGGTAATTTGCCGGTTGTTTCGGTTATCGTACGCCAATAATCCGGTATCGTCGTGATTGGGAATACCCTTCACGCCAAGGAGTATTTCTTCTCCAACCACATCGTATTGATTTGCACCTGCCTTCAGTACCGTATAGATTTTAATCTCTCCCTTCAGTTGTGACACATAAAGCCGCTCATCCGGCCCAAATTGAAGTGAGGTTCCGGAATTGATTTTGTCAAAATCGTTGAAATTTAATTGAGTTTGATTAAAACTTACTGTTTGGGCGGTCAGGTCGTTTTGCCATACTGACCAAAACAACAAGACGATAGCAATGGCTAGAATAGGGTTTTTAGTAGCTGTGTCCATGGATACCAAATAATAAAGGATGTAAACTATTTTTTAATACTATATAAAAGTATGATGCTGTTTCAATCCACAATATTAAATATTTAATCTAATAAAGTCAAACTTAAAAAACGTTTTATTTGATTTAAAATACATTTTTATCAGTTCAAGTATGCTCTTTTAACACTTTTTGGCACAAACCCGCAGTAAACCTGTTAAATGTCTATTTTTGTGTTTTACTATGAAAGAACAAAAGAATTACTTTCTGCTCGTTTTGATTCTGGGGGCGTTGAGTACCATCAGCCCGTTTTCGGTAGACATGTATTTGCCGGCTTTCCCTGCAATCGCTACTGATCTGCGAACAAGCATTTCCAATATTCAATTGTCGCTTACCAGCTACCTTACCGGGATTGCCATCGGACAGCTATTTTATGGTCCTCTTCTGGATAAGTTTGGTAGAAAAAAGCCTTTATACGCCGGATTATGGATCTACGTCGTGGCGTCTATCGGATGTGCTTTTGTTTCCACCTATGAAACCTTGATCATCATGAGATTTGTTCAGGCCATAGGGGGATGCGTAGGCATGGTAGCAGCGCAGGCACTGGTCAGAGATCTCTTTCCGGTGACAAAAATCGCCCAGACCCTGGCCATGCTTACCCTGGTGATTGCTGTTTCACCTATGGTTGCGCCTACGATAGGCGGGTATGTTGCCGCACATTTTCACTGGCATTGGCTGTTTATTTTGCTTGCACTTATCTGTTCCGGCATTATCGTTTCATGCAAATGGCATCTACCCGATGGGGCTGCACCAGATCGACAGATTTCTCTCCGGCCGGTGCAGGTCTATAAAAAATATATCGAGGTACTGAAAAACAGGCAGTTTCTCACCTATATTCTGGTAGGTGGTATAGCCGGTGCGGCACCATTTGCATACATCGCCGGATCCTCAGATGTATTTATCAACATCTATGGATTAACGGCTACCCAGTACGGTTGGCTATTTGCTTTCCTCTCTATTGCCATGATCGGTGCCACCCAACTCAACCACATTTTATTGAACCATTTCAGCAACCGGACCATCGTGATCACTGCGCTGGGATATCAGCTTGTCATTGGGCTGATCATCATCCTTGGCGTCTGGACAGAAGCTTTTAACGTATGGGTACTGATTGGCATCCTGTTCATTTTCCTGACGGGGCATGGACTGAGCGTACCCAACGCTGCTGCGCTGTCCTTAGCTCCCTTCTCTAAAAATGCCGGAAGCGCATCGGCCATGATGGGTTTTATGCGCATGGCTATAGGCGGCCTTGTTACTGCACTGGTCAGCGTTTTTCATAATGGAACTGCCATGCCCATGGTAATTTTAATGGCTGCATGTATCCTGATCGCGGGATCGGTACTCCTCATCCATTTTTATATTACCGGAGAACTGCGCAGGTGGATTGAGGGACTCGGTCTGCAGCTTTCCGCGGGCAGAGGAAAGTAGGTGATGCTGGAATATTTTCCTAACTTTGCGCTTTGTTAAATTTTCAGTAGCGAGATATCATGATTTCAGTAGATAATTTATCCCTTAAATTTGGAAAGAGAACCCTGTTCGAAGAAGTCAATTTAAAATTTACACCAGGCAATTGTTACGGCGTAATTGGCGCAAACGGAGCAGGTAAATCCACATTCCTGAAGATACTCACCGGGGAGATAGACAGCACTACTGGTGTGGTCAACATCACTCCCGGCCAAAGGATGGCTGTCCTCTCTCAGAACCATTTCGGTTTTCAGGAAGAAGAGGTACTGCGCACCGTGATCATGGGGCACCGGAAGTTGTTCGAAATCATGACTGAAAAAGATGCCATTTACCTCAAAGAGGACTTCACGGAGGAGGATGGCAACAGAGCTGCTGCCCTGGAAGCAGAGTTTGCTGAAATGGACGGGTGGAACGCAGAAAGTGATGCCGCTGCACTATTGTCGGGATTGGGCGTTACCGAAAGCCTACACGGCAAGCTGATGAAAGATCTTTCCGGAGACCAGAAAGTACGGGTTTTGCTGGCTCAGGCCTTGTTTGGAAACCCGGATATCCTTATCCTTGATGAGCCTACCAACGATCTGGACACCGAAACCATCGGTTGGCTGGAAGACTTTTTGATCAATTTTAAAAATCTGGTGATTGTAGTCTCTCATGACCGCCACTTTCTGGATCAGGTAGCTACACATATCGTAGATATTGATTTTGGTAAAATCAATATCTACTCCGGAAATTATTCCTTCTGGTACGAATCTTCTCAACTGGCTGCCAAACAAAAGGCGGATCAAAATAAAAAGGCTGAGGAGAAACGAAAAGAGCTCCAATCCTTTATCGAACGCTTTTCGGCCAATGTCGCAAAATCCAAACAAGCTACTGCCCGGAAGAAAATGCTCGAAAAGTTAAATGTGGACGAGATCAAGCCGTCTACCAGAAAATATCCGGGCATTATATTCAAGCCGGAAAGAGAGGCTGGTGACCAATTGCTTCTTACGGATCAGCTCGCGTTGAAAAATGAGGAAAAAGTCTTTTTTACTGATGTCAACCTGATGGTAGACAAGGGCGACAAAATCGCCTTTTTATCCCGTACCAAACAAGCCGTGACCAAATTTTTTCAGACCATCATGGAAGAAATCCCGGTCCAATCAGGAAATTTCAAATGGGGAGTGACCATCAATAAAGCATACATGCCCAACGACAATTCTGCCTATTTCAATTCAGACTTGAAATTGATAGACTGGCTGAGTCAATACAGCGATAACCAGGAAGAAGCCTATGTAAGAACTTTTCTGGGTAGAATGCTTTTTACCGGAGAAGAATCTTTGAAAAAGGCCTCTGTGCTGTCGGGAGGCGAAAAAGTACGGTGCATGATTTCCAGAATGATGCTCCAAAACCCAAACTTTCTTGTACTGGACGAACCTACCAATCACCTGGATCTGGAATCCATTCATGCACTCAACAATGCCATGATCGATTTTACCGGTACCTTGCTGTTCTCGTCATTCGACCACGCTTTTGTACAGTCTGTTGCCAACCGGATCATCGAATTTACCCCGAAAGGTACCATAGATAGAAGGATGGACTATGAGTCCTATCTTGAGGATCCTGAGATTCAATCCTTGCGGGAGAAAATGTATGGAACAAATAAATAGGGGCTGCTTCTACTGATCTTAGTCATCAGCTATCTTTTGCTGACAAAGGCTATTGGACATGTTCCTCCCTACTGGTTGAAACCTCAGTCGATTTCATGCTTTGACCGAAGAGGCCAGCACCTTGCTTCTGGTCTGCTTGCTGGCTGTCCATGCAGCAGGAATATAATGGAAAAATGCCTCCCCCGCTGTCGCAAAATATTCCGTAATTCTGTCATTGAGGTTCTACCTTTTGCTTTATTTTCAATTGACCGCCATACCTATACCCCATTACCTTGCGGCATTGCGGCTATGGTTATGTACTCTCATTTACATCCTAAACAAACTCAACATGGGCAATTACCCACAGATAATCCTTAAAAAAGGCAAAGAGGTTTCTATAAAAAGGAGGCACCACTGGATATTTTCCGGTGCCGTTGCCCACAGTCCCGCTGACCTGGATGAGGGTCAACTGGTAAAAGTTATGGACTCCAGAAATCAGGTTTTGGGTATGGGTTTTTTTGCTGGCGGCTCTATCATGATCAGGATGATCTGCTTTGATGATCGGGAAATCGACAGATCCTTCTGGCTGGAGAAAATTTCGGCAGCACTCCGTGCTAGAAAGCTCGTCTTTGGGTCCCTGACCGGTACTACCAACGCTTATCGGCTGGTGCATGGTGAAGGTGACGAGCTTCCAGGACTGGTCATTGATCATTATGCCGGTAATCTGGTCATTCAGGGACACCATCCTGGGATATTTCGTGAACGTGAGAAAATCGTCGACGCGCTAAAAACGCTCTATGGTGGAGACCTGGTTAGCATCTACGACAAGAGTGCTTCAACCCTGCATCAGGAGGCCTCTCCGGGTCAGGGCTGGGTACATGGCAGCAAGAGCCGAATCCGGATCCGTGAAAATGATGTTTTTTTCGAAATTGATCTGGAAAAAGGCCAGAAAACGGGATTCTTTCTGGATCAGCGTGACAACAGAAAGCTTCTGCAACATTATTGTAAAGGGAAAAAAATCCTCAACACCTTCTGCTATTCCGGGGGCTTCTCTGTGTATGCGCTGAAAGCTGGTGCCGACCTGGTGAGCTCGGTAGACATTTCGGCAGAGGCCGTTGCTCAATGTAAAAATAACCTGGAAATCAATGGATTCGATCCCGTAACCAATCCTTGTGTAGTCGCCGACGTAATGAAATACCTGCGGGAAACTGACACAGATGCTGACATCATTATCCTCGACCCCCCGGCATTTGCCAAAAGTATGCGCTCCAGGCACAATGCCGTTCAGGCATACAAGAGGCTCAACGCACTAGCCATTAAAAAAATCAAAAGAGGAGGCATTGTATTTACCTTTTCCTGTTCTCAGGTCGTCGACCGGGAGCTTTTTGCCCACACCGTTACCGCCGCCGGCCTCGAATCTGGGAGGCAAATTAAGATCCTTCACCAATTATCCCAGGGAGCAGATCACCCGGTAAACCTTTTCCATCAGGAAACCGCTTATCTCAAAGGCCTGATCTTGTATGTAGAATAAAAATTTAAAGCTGCGAAATCATGTGTTTCGCAGCATTAAAAATTATCAGGCATTTACTCCCGTAGTACCCCCTCCTTTAAGAGTCAGTTCTACAGGCTTGTTGGTCTGCCAGGATCCGCCAGTAAAGTCGGGTATGTCTATGGAATTGGACCGATTGGCTACTGACCATTCGCTAAGCGGAGTAATCGCACTCCAGAGGGCCGCATCATACACGTCCTGATCCAGCGGAAGTCCATTTCTGAGGCAATCAATCAAACGCCAATCCATCATAAAGTCCATCCCGCCATGTCCTCCGATTTTCCTGGCCATCTCCCCGACTTTCTTAACGATTTCCGGCGTATACTTCTCTTCAAGCACTTTGACCTCATCTTCTTTCATCCATCCGTGACCAGTAGAAATGCCCTGAACAGGCCATTTTCGGGCCATGCCTTTTGTTCCGCTGACCAGGTGAATTCGGGAATATGGCCTGGGCGAGCTGACATCATGCTGGATCATGATGGATCTGCCGTTTTTGGTCTTGACCAGGGTAGTATTCATATTTCCACGGAAATTCTTGGTAGCGAATGATGCATAAAAATTGTCTTCTTCTGCCAATTCTTCCGCCTTTGCCCGCATATGGTAATCATTGCTGGAAAGCGAGCTGAGGTAATCCATTTGATCTCCCCTGTTGATATTCATGATCTGGCACACTGGACCCAGACCATGGGTAGGATAAATGTTCCCATTGCGGTAGTTTTCCTTGAGGCGCCACATGTCCTGATAGCCGGTATCCTTTTTAAAATTCAGTTCCAATAAGTCGTGTATGTAAGCACCTTCCCCGTGAATGATGTCCCCAAAGAATCCATCTCTAGCCATATTCAGGGTCATCAGTTCAAAGAAATCATAACAACAATTTTCAAGTTGCATGCAATGTTTTTTGGTCCGTTCAGAGGTTTCCACCAACTGCCAGCATTCCTCAAGGCTGATGGCAATGGGAACCTCCGATACCGCATGCTTGCCTGCTTCCATGGCATAAACTGCCATGGGAGTATGCCATTCCCAGGGAGTGGCGATGTATATCAGGTCCAGGTCATCCCGGTCGACCATTTTCTTCCAGGCGAACGTAGATCCGCTGTAGGTATCTGGCTTATGGGACGTGCCCTCGAGGCTTTTCACTACCTTTTGAACCATTTCAGGTCGCAGGTCACACAAAGCTTTGATCTCAACGCCTTGTATTTTGCTCAGGCGATTGACAGCTCCGGGACCTCGCATGCCAAGTCCGATCACACCCACCCGCACGACGTCGAGCTTTGGTGCTGCATAGCCCGACATGTTGAACCGTTGTTCGTATTTTCTTTTGCTCTGCACAAGCACCCTTTCCTGTTCTTCCCGGGACAGTCCGGTAAAACCAGTTCCCATCATTCCAATTCCGGCCAGGCCGGAGAGTTTCAAAAACTCTCTCCTTTTATTACTCATTTTTATTTTTTATTAATGGTGAATATAATACAAATAACAAGTTACTACTGAATAAATCTAAATTTTGAAAAAAATCTTCCGCTGGTATAGAAAATAGCACAAGTACCACATGATCCCCAGAGTAAATACCGCATTGAATAGTTCCAATATATTTTCCGGTAAACCCAGAACGCCCAGGGTTCCATAGTTGAAAATTCTTACAAAATCAGTTAACCAGTCATGCCCCAATATCTGGGCAAACAGGTAAATGAAAATTGGGTTCATGCCTACGATGATGAAAAAGAATGTCCAGCCTTTTACTTTCTTTACATCAATCAGCCAGAAGAACAATGCAAGAGCCAGAATCGCCCATCCACCGGATGCGAAAACAAATGCGCTTGTACTGATCCTCTTAATGACTGGAGTGATACCGGTCCAGTCCAGACCATAGCCCAGCATCAGCCCCGCAAGCCCCACCAGTACAAAATACCTTATCTTATCAGCGGGCCTAAATCGTGATGAAAGTAAAATATTTCCGCACATGGCTCCCCAGAGGGTGTGAGCAGCCGTGGGGACACAATTGATCGCTACCCAGCCCCCACCGTTGATTTTGCCCATCAACAAGAGGTCAGTGAAAGATCCGAAATTCTCGCCTTTAACAAATGGTGCCGCAGGATCATACAGCCGGTACATGATTTCGGTGAGCACCAGCAATCCAAGAGAAATAGCAAGTTGGACGGAAAGTGGCTTTCTGATCAAAAAGTAGGTAAGTAATATGGTAAAAGACAATTGGGTCAATACATTCCAGAGTTCAAATACCAAAGCCTCTGCATATACGCAATGTAAACCGGTCCCAAACAAAAATAAGATCAGGCTACGCCATATAATATGCCTGGTCACACCACTCCTGCTCTCTTCCTGAGCCAGCCGTTTGTTTAAAGAAAACGGCATGGCTACTCCTACAATAAACATAAAAAAGGGCTGTATCAAATCCCAGAACCGGAGGCCGTTCCAGGGATGGTGAGTAAACTGCAGAAAAAAACTGTGGCCAAAGCTACCTTCAGCAAACAGATCCAACAGCGCCCTATATATCAATGCAGACTCTGCGATCAGGAGAAACATCGTAATCCCCCGGTAAGCATCCAGAGAGCCCAGTCTTTGCTGATGTAATTTTGGGTTTGAAGCCATGTTTAGGATAGATAGACACCTCTTTTTATAATCCGAAAAGCCGGTGGATGTCAAATATAGCGTTTCATCTTACCGCTTCAAACAGTGCTTCATGAAAATATTATGAATGGTATTAATATTAAATTAAAATATTTATGTAATTTTCTTATTCGCATACATCCGTTGTGCTGGCAGATTTTGCCTGCTCTCAGATAGCCTGAATAGGGTATAGTACTGTGGCATCACCCAAACTGAGAAATGCTTTCTTTGGAGGTTTAACCAGACATAAAATTCAATAAATTGCGGTTATACCATGAGACTGTTGCTAGATACCAAGCTTAATTTCAATTGTTTTGCTATACTGATGATGGGATGCGTGGCCTTTTCTTCATGTGATAAGACGGATAAAACTGCACCCGCAAAAGAAAAACCAGAGACCAGTGTCAATACATTGTTGTTAAAAGACTATAAACCCGAATCAATGTATAACAGCCATGGCCCGTCCGTAGAAAAAGCTGCCTATCCGATCATTGACATGCATGCCCATCCCTATGCCAAATCAGAGCAGCAATTGGACGAATGGATACAAACCATGGACAAAATCGGTATCGACAAAACAGTGATCCTTACTTACGCGACGGGTGATACTTTTGATTCACTTGTGCAGGCCTACGGAAAATACGAAGACCGCTTTATTCTCTTTTGTGGCTTTGATTATACCGGGTATGATAAGGCAGATTTTGGACCAGCAGCAGTTAAAGAGCTGGAAAGGTGTTTTGCAGCCGGTGCTAAAGGCGTGGGTGAGTTGGGGGATAAAGGGAAAGGACTCTTTTATTCCAGACCGACAAAAGCCTTTGGAATGCATATCGATGATCCCAGAATGAAGCCACTCATCCGGAAATGTGGGGAATTGGGTATGCCCATTAGCATTCACGTAGCAGAACCCATCTGGATGTATCGCCCCATGGATGCAAGTAATGACGGGCTGATGAATGCATTTAAGTGGCGACTGGATGATCAGGAAGGAATTGTAGATCACGGGGGAATGATTAATATTCTGGAAAATGCCGTAGAAGAAAATCCGGAAACCACTTTCATTGCCTGCCATTACGCCAATTCAAGTTACGATCTCAGCATCCTGGGCAGGCTATTTGAGCGGTATCCAAATTTGTATGCCGACAATAGTGCCCGCTATGCCGAGACAGCTTCTATTCCCCGAACTGTCAGTAAATTTTATACCCGATATGCTGATCGTCTGGTTTATGGTACTGACATGGGCACCAGCGAAGACATGTACAAAACTACCCTGAGAATACTGGAAACTGCCGACGAACATTTCTATGACAGAAATATTTCTTCCTATCACTGGGCCATGCATGGATTTGACCTCTCCGCCGAGGTGCTGGAAAAGGTTTACCGGGAAAATGCTGTAAAGATACTAAAACTGCAACCCTAGGGTAAAATTTCTCTGATTTTGGCAGTATAGGCACGTGCATATTGATCCATTCCCAGGTCTGATGGATGGGTGCCATCTACGGTAGCATCCATTCCAAGGCCAATAGCGTCCTTTTTCAGGTAAAAAAGCCCCTGAATGCCCGCGTCCAATAATTCCTGATAGGTTTGTCTCGACCAGCTGTTTCTCTTTTGATACGCTTCTTTCCTCTCTGTATTGATTAGTTCATCTGTATATCCTGCATGATCCACAAGAAGAATGGGAGTGTGGGGTCTTCGACTTTTCAACAGTTTTACCGCATCTCTGATCCTGTTCTTCACCTCTCCCTGATCAAAAGTGTCCCGGACCAGATTCGGTAGACAATCCAAAATATACAGACTGCTTTCTATCTCTGCCATATATGCGATCAATGGCCTTTCGAGTTGACCGTTCCCTGAGAAACCCAGATTGATCACAGGAAGGTTGACATTCCGTTCAACGATGGCAGTCCAGGCCATTCCCGGCCTGGACGCACAAGCGCCCTGGGCAATGGAGGTGCCATATACGACGATGGCCTGCTTTGACGACTCTTTTGGTAAAATTTCAATGCTTGCACCTAGGGGAACACCTAATTCCAAATACGAAACCTCATTGTACAGTGGAAGGTACAACTCATACTGACGTACTTCCTGAAATTCATCGTTGATTATAAAATCATACAGTATGGTATCTGCAAACGAATAGTTTCCCTTTACCCAGACCCATTGTTCTGATGCTGTTTTCGCGTATAGATCCACACCGCTCACCCCAGTGGCCGGCATATGGGGCATGGCATGGCTACCGGATACACTGTACCTGACATTAATATTTTTCGCACCGGTTGTGAACTTTAGTTTTAGGCCTGCCGCATGCCGGGAAAGTCTCCATACAGGCTGCCGGACTTCTTCCCTAATGGTTTCGGGCAACCTGAAATAATCCGGGCTGGCTTCTGCTTTGCCATGGACGATATTTTCCCTGCCGGAGTCCAGGGGATTGATCCAGACCAATGGCTCTTGTGCGTATACCGAAAAACATAAAATCAGAGAAATTAATGGTGTAAAACTGAGTATTTTCTTAATCATTGGCAATCTCAGGTTGGAGTAACGAATTATATCCATCGCTTTATATATAGATTTTTAGTAGTTAGAACCTTCCCCGGTATATCTGGATAGCCTTCCCCATTTCCAAATCAATATTTTCATTGGGGTTAAAAGTCACCCTTGCGCGCTGTCATATCCGATGATTTAAATCGCATCGATTTCGGGTTAAATAATGATTTGTTGTAAATTTAGCATTTATTGCCTTCTGAATAAGATTAATTTAAAAAAGTGAAATTAAAATGCTGAAACCCCTCCTCACGGTATGGATATTTTCCTGCCTACTGACGATCAACCTGCAAGCGCAGCGTAAACCTAACGTATTGGTCATCCTTACCGACGACCAGGGATATAAGGATTTGGGAAGCTATGGTTCACCAGACATAAAAACCCTTCATCTGGATAATATCGCGAAAAGGGGAGTAAAATTCACCCAATTTTATGCAGGTGCTCCGGTTTGTTCGCCATCTAGGGCGGCTCTGTTGACCGGGAAGTACAATTTCAATGCGGGGCTTTTTGGAAACGTAGCACCTCCTCATCAGGATCCGGAAGGCAAGTCCGGACTTCCTGCGTCTGAAATTACGATGGCCGAAGTCTTCAGGGACAATGGGTACAGGACGGCACTGATCGGCAAGTGGCATCTTGGTCACATTCCAGAAAAACTTCCCAATGGTCAGGGATTTGATTACTTTTTTGGGCACCAAAGGGGCTGCATAGACAATTATTCCCATTTCTTTTACTGGAATGGGCCCAACCTGCATGACCTGTATCAAAACCAGGAGGAAGTATACCATCCGGGTCAATTTTTTGGAGACCTGATGGTTTCTGAATTGGAAGGGTTTGTAGATAAAAGCACTTCCAAACCGTTTTTTGCGTACTGGGCAATCAATATGCCCCATTACCCCTACCAGGGTGACCCCCGCTGGCTGGAGGAATATGCCCATCTCGAAACTCCTCGCAGAGAATATGCCGCATTCGTATCAACGATAGACGATATGATTGGAGAAGTATATGCTCATCTCGAAAAAACCGGTAAATTAGACAACACGATTATCGTTTTTCAATCAGACCACGGACACAGTGTCGAAGAGCGCGCATTTTTCGGAGGCGGAGATGCGGGTATTTTTAATGGCGCAAAATTCAGCATGCTGGAAGGAGGTATCCGGGTTCCGGCTATCATCAGCTATCCTGCAGCATTACCTCAGAATGAAAGCAGGGACCACTGGGCAAATAGCGTGGATTGGCTGCCAACCTTGGCCGATTTGGTTCAAATCCCTTTGCAGAACAGCGAGTCCATTGATGGCAAAAGCTTGCTACCTCTGCTGCTGAATAGTAACCGCAGCAGCCCGCATGAGATCATGTATTGGGGTACCGGAAATCCTGAAAATAAAAACCATCCCTGGGCGGTCAGGAAAGGACCCTGGAAATTATTGGGTAATCCAAGTGATCCGACGGGTAAGCTGACTTTCAGCGAAGAGGACAAACTTTATCTTGTCAACCTGGAAATGGATGAGACGGAGTCCAGAAACCTCTCCTCAGAATATCCAAAGGAGTTAAATGAACTGCACCGCCTGTATGAAATCTGGGTGCAGCCCTTTCTTCGGAAAAACAGGTAGTTTTTTTTCGAATCGGGAATTAAATTCTTTTCGAGATCCCTAATTCAATGTTAAAAAGAAGTGCGTTAGTATTTTCCGGCGGACTTAATTTTACGATTAATTTCAGGGTACTTGCTAAACTTTTAAATAAACTCTAAAACAGATAATAAAAAATGTTATTTTTTATTATCTGTTTTTATCTTTTTTCGAAACGATAGGGCAAATCTATTGTTTGTTATTATCATTTTTTATTTATTAAATTTCGTCATATTTAATGGATTCATATTTTTATACAATAATCTTTTGACATTCTTATGTGTGGTATTGTAGCATACATTGGTTCCCGCGAAGCTTATCCAATCATACTTAAAGGCCTGCAAAGGCTGGAATATCGCGGCTATGACAGTGCAGGAGTGGCGCTGTTGGATAACACACTGGAGGTTTATAAGAAAAAGGGTAAGGTAGCGGAACTGGAAGCTTCCCTGGTAGGAAAGAATCTACACGCTCAGGCCGGGATAGGTCATACCCGGTGGGCCACACATGGAGAGCCCTCCGACAGGAATGCTCATCCCCACCGCTCTTCTTCAGGAAAGCTTGCCATGGTCCACAATGGGATCATAGAAAACTTTGCGCCGATAAAAAAGGAATTGATTGGAAAAGGATATGATTTTGAAAGCGACACCGATACCGAGGTGTTGCTGCATTTTATCGATGACATCTATCAGAACGACGCAGAAAGTCTTGAGGAGGCAGTCAGGATTGCCCTGAAACGAATCGTAGGAGCATATGTAATTATCCTTTTAGATCAGGATCATCCGGATACCTTGATTGCCGCCAGAAAGGGCAGTCCGCTGGTCATTGGAATCGGAAAGAATGAGCATTTTCTGGCTTCAGATGCCTCACCCATCATAGAGTACACCAAGGAGGTCGTCTATATCAACGACTACGAGATGGCGATAGTGAAGCCAGACGAACTTGTACTTAAAAACCCGGGAAACGAACGTATTACTCCGTTTATCACCAAGTTAGATATGGAATTGGCAGCCATCGAGAAAGGTGGATATGCCCATTTTATGCTAAAGGAAATTTTCGAGCAACCCACGGCAGTGTTTGATTGCCTCCGGGGCAGGTTGGACCCAAAGACCGGGAGTATCCGTATGGGAGGAATCGACAAACACCTCGATTTATTGCGGGACGCGAAAAGGATCATCCTGGTGGGCTGCGGGACCTCCTGGCATGCAGGGCTTTTGGCAGAATATGTATTCGAAGAACTTTGCCGCATTCCGGTTGAAGTAGAATACGCCTCTGAATTCAGGTACCGAAACCCGGTTATCAATCCGGGTGATGTGATCATCGCAATTTCACAAAGCGGCGAAACAGCTGATACCCTGGTGGCATTGGAAAATGCCAGGAAACAGGGAGCATTTATTTTCGGGGTGGTGAATGTGGTAGGATCCAGCATTGCAAGGCTTGCCCATGCAGGAGCTTACACCCATGCAGGACCCGAAATCGGCGTGGCTTCAACCAAAGCATTTACAGCGCAGCTAACGGTCCTTTATCTCATTGCCATTAAATTGGGATATTCCAAAAATGCCATTTCCCAGGAACGCTATCTGCACCTGATCAATGAACTCGCCCTGATTCCGGAAAAAATTACCGAGGTATTGAGAAGTGCCAATCAGGTCAAATTGCTCGCTGAAAGATACAAGGATGCCCGAGATTTCCTGTTTCTGGGCAGGGGATATAACTTTCCCATTGCGTTGGAAGGAGCGTTGAAACTGAAAGAAATCAGCTATATCCATGCTGAGGGGTATCCTGCGGCAGAAATGAAACATGGTCCAATAGCATTGGTAGAGGAGGGACTTCCCATCGTATTTGTAGCTACCAAAGATGGTTATCATGAAAAACTGGTGAGCAATGCACAGGAAATCAAAGCACGCAAGGGCAGTGTCCTGGCAGTGATCAGTGAGCAGGATTCGGTCTTTGAGGAAATCGCTGATGCCACCATAGCCGTCCCGGCCGCCGATGAGATTCTGGCCCCTTTGCTGAGCGTTGTTCCCCTGCAACTACTTGCCTACTATACCGGTCTGGCCAAAGGCCTCGATGTAGACAAACCCCGCAACCTGGCCAAATCTGTCACTGTAGAATAACCCTTCTGGATAAACTGTCATGAACAAAATTACGCGCCATCCCCTATCTGCTTTGGGCTATAAGTTTGTTGAGCAACAATTTCTGCCCAAAGGGAAAGATGAATATTATCTCAGGAACAAGCAAAACAGGACTGAAACCGATTACCGGAATCTAAACGCCAGGGAAATCGAACTGCTAGTCAGAAACAACAACCAATCCGACGACTGGAACAAGATACTTGTAGCCGATGCCTTTAATCCCGACCTGGTGAAAAATTGCAAATTCTTCGGTCTGGTGCGAATTGGCAAATTGGAACCCTGCTTTCTGGAATACCACAACCTGCGAATGCCTGTAGGCATATACAACAGCACCATTATCAGTTGCGACATCGGTGACAATGTGGTGATAGACAACGTGCACTATCTCTCACATTATATTCTGGGCAATGAGGTGGTTCTGGTAAATGTCAACGAGATGGCTACCACCAGTCATGCAAAATTTGGAAACGGTATAGTCAAAGAAGGAGAACCAGAGGAGGTCAGGATCTGGCTGGAGCTGTGCAATGAAAATGGAGGACGCAAGGTAGCCCCTTTCAGCGGAATGTTGCCCGGCGATGCCTGGCTTTGGTCCAGGTACCGGGCAGATGAAGCGCTGCAAAGTCAGTTCCTGGCATTCACCCAGAAGGCATTCGACCACAAAAGAGGGTATTATGGTAAAGTGGGAGACCGATGTATCATAAAAAATTCATTGATCATCAAAGACGTATGGATTGGCTCGGATGCCTATATCAAAGGAGCAAATAAATTAAAAAACCTGACCATACATTCAACACCCGAGGCAAGTACACAGATAGGTGAAGGATGTGAAATGGTTAATGGTATTGTCAGTGAAGGGTGCACCATCTTTTACGGGGTAAAAGCAGTCCGATTTCTGATGGCTTCTCATTCCCAACTAAAATATGGAGCAAGGCTCATCAACAGCTATCTTGGCTCCAATGCCACCATTTCCTGTTGCGAAGTATTGAACTCCCTGATCTTTCCGGCCCATGAGCAGCACCACAATAATTCCTTTCTCTGCGCAGCCTTGCTGCAAGGCCAAAGCAACATGGCGGCAGGGGCAACCGTGGGTTCGAACCACAATTCGCGAGGCGCAGATGGTGAGCTTGTTGCGGGTAGAGGATTTTGGCCGGGGCTCTGTGTCAGCCTGAAGCACAATTCCCGCTTTGCTACCTTTGCGCTGGTGACAAAAGGAGACTATCCGGCAGAATTAGATATCCCATTGCCCTTTGCGCTGATAAGCAATGATGTCCACCGCAACGAATTGCGGGTAATGCCTGCGTACTGGTTTCAGTACAACATGTATGCTCTGGCCCGAAATGCATGGAAATACAAAGACCGGGATAAGCGGATTGAAAAAACACAGCATTTGGAATTTCATTTTCTGGGTCCTGACAGCATGAGTGAAGTACTCGAAGCGATTTACATACTGGAAAAACTCTGCGGCCTTGCCTTTTTCCGGCAATTCCCGCAGGATCAAACTCCAAATGTTGAATTGACCCGGAATAAGGGAAAGGAATTGCTTGAAACTAAGGATCCAATTTTACAGAGATTGGATATTTTTGCTGAGGGCTGGGAAAACAGCTCTCGTAAAGTCCGTGTCGTTAAGGTTATGGAAGCTTATCGGATATACAAGCAACTGCTCCTATATTATCCTATTCATTGTATACTGGAAAACCTGGATGAAGCCGCCCCGCTAAAACCTGAAGATATACATGCCATGATCGGCAATAAAAATACTGATTTAGCGTCCTGGAGCAATGTGGGAGGCCAAATGATCCAGGAAGCGGATCTTGAAGCGATCATATCATCAATAAAAAAAGGCAGGATCAGCAGTTGGTCCAAGCTCCATAAGCAATACAAGCATTTGGGAGATGATTATGCAAGCTCCAAAACCGTTCATGCATTTCGATTATTGATGAAGGACCAGGGATCAAAAGAGGTAAGCGAAGAGCTGCTGGAAAAAATGCTCTTTTCTGCTATCGAGTTCAGGTCCTGGCTGTCTGAACAGGTCCTGCTTTCAAGAAAAAAGGACTATGACAATAAATTCCGAAACATGGTTTACCAGAGCCTGGATGAAAGAGATCTGGTACTGGGGTCCTTAGACCACAACAGCTTCATTCGGGAAGATCGGGATGCCTGTCGGTCGTTTCTGGAAAAATCACACAGGTGGCTGGACAATATATCGACTAAAACCTTGAGATCAAAGTGAAATCATCCGGAGAAACAGACGATAACCATTCTTCACGGCTTAACTTACATTTTGAAGTACACGCCAATTGTGATGATCTGATTTTTTCAAATTCATTGGTTTAGGTTATTTAGAAAGTCATCCATCGCCTTTCGCTGGCTGCGCTTTGCCGGGGTCTGCTTCCTCAGCTCATCTTTCGTTTTCAAGCACTGATCGGGCTCCAAACGCTGAAATGATAGTGTCAGTAAAGAATAAATTTGTCCACAGGAACGTGGCGTTCATAGCATCGTCCAATGATCGCATACAGTTTTCACTGCCTGAATCGGCTACTACTCCATCACAGAACAACGTCCCAAAACGGACGAAACCTTCAGCTTTAGACGCAACATAATACCGCGCAGAGGTCTCCCAACAGGATCAGGACATCCTGTAGGCTTTTATATAGGGGAACATTGTGTTTTTTATTTGCTCAAATAATGCTAAATTAAGGTGTTTTGGATATTGGTTTCATTAAACAGATCGCTATGCCCCAAAGATACTCACTGGCAATCATGCTTGCGCTGGCATCTTTCTTTCTGGTATCGGCTGGTAGCAACGCTCAGCCTTGCCCGGAATCCTTGTCTTCCATTGAAGAAAACGCCAATTACCTGGAAATCAATTCCCCCGGAAACACAGTAAAAATTCCCCTTCACCATATCAGGATTTTTCCCGAAGGAAAAGAACGTATTTATATGTTATTACCGGACATATTGACCAATTCCTCTACACCGATTATCCGGTGGAACGAACTGGTATTAAAAAAACCACTTAACTCTTCCGAAAAATGGACCGGTACCATCGATAGGAAAAGTTTCTTTCCTACCCCCTGTATCCCTTTATTGGAAGATGCCCATTTTTCATCTGCCGAATCAAATCAGGATTTTATATATCAGACAGAAAACAATACGGTAAGTGTAAAAGGTAGTATTTCCTTTCCCCAAATTTCCGGGCGACAACTCATTATCCACCTGAATGTAGACCGGCAGACAATACCGTTGCCACTGATCAACGATCTTGACGGCCAACTTTTTACCCGGGAAGGAGCCATACCCATCACTTCCGGGGAAATCAGCTATATTCCCACTTCTCACATTTTAAAAGGCTCCGGAACGGCAGAAGGAACAGCCATAAACCAGAGTTTTGAGTTTCTCATTAAGGATTACAAGGGCGAACCCGGTATTTATCTTATCAATGAAGGGACAGATAGCCGCAATGCCTTTTTTGTCTACAAGGTAGAAGGAAAACCTGCAGGTAAATTGACTATCTTCAAATATGCGCTGAATCCCAAAGTTCTGGAATCGAGTGCTTTTTTTCGGCTGGCACCCTTTGATGTGGATGCTTTAGATTCTGCCGACCTGGTACCTGCTGCTACCTTTTTCAGCGAGTCAGTTTTGATTGACCCTAAACCAGCCCCAACCTTACTATCTGTGGCAAACAATGCCTTCGAAGGTAATGCTCCGAACCTGGAACAGCTTAAAAAATTGAAGAGCCCGGAAATTGCCAATCAAGGCCAGTGGACAAAATCAATTACATTTACATTCGAAAATTTACCCATCTGGAACTTACATTTTACAGAAGACCAACAGGGGGATAGCCTCCAAAACCTACAAATAGGATACCTGTCTCCGGAGAACCCTGATAATCAACCTGCACTTTCAGAGAGACTAACCTTCAATCAGGTAGAACAGATCAACGCAGGTTTTATGGAAATTTTTAAAAATTTTGATGAAACCAGCGATACCGTTCAGTTAAAAACGGCAATTTTAGAATTATTTTCGGCAAACAACCTTCCGACTGAGGCTACTATGTCAGATGATTTCGAACCCTTTCTCGTAACGACGATCAGTGGGTTTAGAGAAGCTGAAAGGTATGCCCTCACCAGCGGCACCGGGGATTTTAGCGCCGACATGAATACGCAAGGTTTGGAGCTGCTTCCTATAGATTTGATCTTAAAAAAAGATGGCCTCAAGCCAGTCTCCAGGTCTTTTGATTTTCACGGTACCAGCATCCTCATCCGGTATGGCACCGATAGTATAGAAGTAACGACATCAAATGAAACACAACGAAAACAGAGCACAAAAATACCAAACAGCAATTTGTTTGATATATACCAGTTCTATGGCATCATCAGCAGTCTCCCGCTTAAAGAAGATTACGAGGCAGACCTGTCCTTTTTTGATGTGACTCCCGTTTTCGTAACGCACCTGGGTCAGGAAACTACTCAGGAAAGATTGGTCATTCAGCCCGGCTTTGTCCATGCCTGGGTAAGGGTAATGGAAAGTTTGACTTATCAGGGGGAACCCGCTTTCAAGCTTAGCGTTCAATTCAACGGATTGTCCAATCCCTTGTTTGCCGAATTCTACGAGGAGAACTATACGGGCACCTACTATGTAAGCAGGTCTTTTCCCCACCAAATCATCCGTGCCAATTTTGAACAGGGTCTCGTCCTGCAATAGACATTTATGGTAAATGTTAACGTGTCAACAAAAAACCCACACCAATGAGAAACCTGATATACCTGGTATTGATAGCTATCTGCCTGATATCCTGCAAAGAGCAATTCGAGGACCCCAGAGAAGAGGAAATCAACGAAGCCATGGAAAATGGTTATTTGGCGCATGAAGGCTATACCAGAAGTATGAATTTTGTACGGGACTGGCTGACTTATGCAGATCCTCAAACCGGTCTGATACCAAGAAACCTCTCGGACAGTAAAGATATCTGGAATGCAAAAGATGCAGCTGCAGATAACTACCCATTCATGGTACTGACATCAGCCTTATTGGACAGCAATTTGTTTCATGGTCCAATGAAAAAAATTTTGGAAAACGAAATTCGGCTGACCAACCGGCTAGACCGTCTTCCGGATACCTATTCTTTTTCGAAAAAAGGATTCGAAACGGAGGCTATAAATAGAGACGAGCTGATTTTTGGTGCTTCTGAATATGTAAAAGACGGATTGCTTCCACTTACCGAATACATTGGAGCATCCGCATGGTCTGCAAGGATGATTGATCTGGTAGACGATATATGGAAGCATGCAGCTTACGATACGCCCTTCGGCCCTATTCCCGCTTTGAATGTGGAAGTGAATGGAGAACTGTTGCAGGTTCTTTCCAGAATTTACTGGATGACTGGGGAAGAAAAGTACCTGAATTGGGCCTTGCGCCTGGGCGATTATTATTTGCTCGATAACCATCATCCTACCGATGATTTTGAAGTGTTGCGACTGAGAGACCACGGTTGTGAGATTGTGTCCGGCTTGTGCGAACTGTACATCATGACCGCTTTTGCGGATGAAGACAAAAAAGCTGTGTACCAACCAGCCATCTACCGCATGTTGGATAGAATTTTGGAAGTGGGTACAAACGATGATGGTTTATTTTACAACCAGATCAACCCACAAACCGGAGAAATACTGGATGAAGGTATCGCCGATACCTGGGGATATACTTACAATGCCTATTATGGCGTATACATGCTGGATCAGCACGAAGCCTACAGAAATGCTGTCTTGAAAGCTTTGGAAAACCTGGACCAGTATTCCTATTTCGATTGGGAACGAGGAAGTGCAGACGGATATGCAGATGCCATAGAATCTGCCCTCAATTTGTATAATCGGGAGAAAGCCACCAAAACAGCGGATTGGATTGACAGCCAGATGCAGCACATGTGGTCGCTTCAGGATTCTGCGCACAGAAGTGGTACTGAAGCATACCGGGGAAAAGGCATCATCGAAGGTTGGCATGGCGATGGCAATTTTGCCAGAACTACGCTGATGTATTGTCTTTGGAAAAGTCAGGGCATCACAGCGAGCCCCTGGAACAAGGATTTGTACCTGGGCGCTATCCCCAAAGAAAACGGTGTTCTCACAACCCTGATCAGCGAAACACCCTGGAAGGGAAAAATTCATTTCGATGTGGACAGGCATCAGAAGGTTTTCCGGTTGCCGCTGGATTATCCCAGGATCAACCAATTTCCGGAGTGGTTTACAATATCTGCAGATAAAAAATACCAGGTCACTTTTTTTACCAGGGAAACCAGACAGATGTATACGGGAGCTGAATTGCTAGAAGGCCTTGAGATCAACCTTGAGCAAAATCAGCAGATTTGCTTTGCAGTATATCCGGTGGAAAACTAGGCCTGGTCCAAATCCCTGAAGACATCCAGCAAGTCAGGTAGATCTTTTGTTAGGGATGTTTCTCCAAATAGTCGCAATAGCTCTGGAGCAGCCTTTAGGACCGGAATAGAAGTGAAATGCCTATCGCGTAAATAATGGGTCAACTTCAAAACCATGAACCCATCCATCCATTGCCAGAATCTTTTAATGAAATTTTCTTCGGAGCTTGATTGTTTTCTCAATTCCAATATCCGTTGGTCAAAGTTTATTTCTTGCAAAACATCTGAGAGGACGACGGATAAGCCACCTGAATGGGGACCAGCGTCGTAAAGCTGAGGCACCTGATTGAAAAAAGATTTCAGACATTGATAAATTCGGGGATCATAGGTGAGCTTTTCCGAATTTATTCGCGCCGTAAATTCCAGTTGGGCCCTCCCGGTCCCGAAAGGCACCCGGTCGGATATCCTGCAGGAAGGGTAAACCCTGGCCGGTAGATAGATGAAATTGCTTACCGGAAGTAATTTGTGCATGAAGTAAAAATCCTCTCCCGCCTTTCTTCTGTTCATCCCTCCCGACCTGGCATAGGTCGTCGCCCGGACAGCCATGCATGAACCCACGGTGTGTCTGGCGAAGGGATATCCGGCCCACTTAAGTCCCTGGATGTAACAGCGCAGGTGCAATTCATACTGTATGATTCCACTCCTCAACGACAGGTCCCGTTCCTCTTCATAGCGGTGTTCGAAGTGAAAATGGGCCAATTGAAGGTTCGGATCATTAAATCCTGTACCGGCAACTGTAAAATAATCCGGTGAAACTTCACAATCAGCATCCAAACATAATATTGGCCCATCCCTTCCGATCAGATTCCAGCGGATCAGGGCCTCGTCCATGCCAATTTTTCTGGCCCATCCTGCACCGGCTTTCTTGGCATCAAGCCCCTCCGCAAGAAGGTAGAAAAGCCGGATCCAACTACAGCCATGAGTTATTTGCCAGTTGTCAATTTGCTCGACCGTCTTGTGGTTTATTTTTATGACTGCAGGATCGGCATTTTCTGGTGCGTTGATCACTACGATAATTTCTACCGATCCAGGAGGTACTTCACATTGGTATAGCGCAGCCAGCGTTTTTGTAATATCTGGTTCCTTGTAGGCCGGTATCACCACAATCATCGACAGGTCTTTCTCCGGAGGCTGTATTATCTGGGGAGGCATCACCTGAAAACGTCTGATATAGGTTGCGACAATCTGCTTCATGAGTCGAATTAAAAGGGGCAAAGTGCATTAAACTTCAAAAGTCGAAAAGAAATATTACTTTTGTTTTCTTTGCTTTCAAAAATTCTGATTTGCCCATAGTGAAATCAATCTTTCCTGACTACAAAGCAAGATAGAGTACGGTAGGGCATGGTATATAACAAAAACCGATGGTTTCCGGAATCAGGGGTAAAGCGAAAAAAAAAGTATTTCGAAATGCATGTGAGTCTGTCTCAGCCAGGCAGGTATGAGGTCAAGTACAGCAGCTATGGGGATCTATACCATGTGAGATTCGTAGCTTGTACCTTTTCTGCGGCAGGAGCATTAAAGAAGAAATGATAAACAGATGAAATCGAGCATGTCTCAAGCGACACATATAGGAATGATCATTCAACATGCGAGATTCCCCGTCCAACTGGTGTCATGCGGGCGGGCATGTCGCAACTTAAAGACAATTATTAAATCATGAAATATTCCATTGACCTTACGGTCTCCTCTTCCGGAGAATGGTTGGACGCTGTAATGGCAGATTTTGATGCATTCCTTCAGGATCATGCCGATTGTGAAAGAAAGGCCTCTGCCATGGCGACCTCCCTGATCGCAAAATACCCCGATCGGGAGAAAATCATACCCGATATGATCGAAACCGCCATAGAGGAACTGGAGCATTTTCAGCAGGTATTTGAACTGATGCAACAAAGAAAAGTAAACCTCAACAAAGAAATGAAAGAGGACCCCTACATCCGTCAATTGATGCCACTGACGCACGGGGGAACTCCGGAAAGCAGATTTCTTTCCCGTATGCTATTGGGTTCAATAGTAGAATGCAGGGGATGCGAAAGATTTCGGATGATCTCAGAAGCCCAGAATGATGTGGAATTGAAAAAATTCTACAAAAATCTCTGGACTTCCGAAGCCAAGCACGGAAATATATATGTAGAACTGTCTCTGGAATATTTTGATGAAAAAACCGTCTACGATCGGTTACATGAAATGATGGATTTTGAAGGCAGGGTAATCCAGAACCTGCCCATCAAGCCCGCCCTTCATTGATCATTGGTACCCTCCTGTGCAGCATCCAGCGAATCACCGGATCGAGCCGCTCTTTTAGCCGCCAGTTTCTGCTGGATGATGTCAGCAGGGTACTTGAGCGTAAGTTCCCTGATTTCATAGGAAAACTCATTGTAGAGCTCCTGCCAAATTTCTCTTTCTTCGGGGCTGTATTCATAAAACCCATGACCGTTGAATATTCCTCTGCCTCCCGCATCAACAATATCATTGATAACCCTGCCTGGGCTGGTATCATTATTCAGTGTGGGAAACAAGTCCTTCATCACCTCCCTGTAACTGCCAATTCCGGTAAAATCCATCCAGCGAAAAACTCCCATCATGGGTAAAAAATACCCGGCTACATTTCTGCATGCCTTATCGACGTCCTCTACTGAAGCATACTCCCCATCCACAAGGTGCATGGCCTCCCGATACATGGCATACATCAGCCGGTTGGCGATAAATCCTGGAAGATCTTTTTTGACCAAAACCGTTTCCTTCTGCCACAGTTCACCTAAATCATATAAAAACCTTGCCTTATTGAGGTCACTTTTTTCACCACAAATCAGCTCCAAAAAACGGGTCGTATAGGCAGGTTCCATCCAATGTAAACCAAAAAATCTACCTGGATTACTTACATGCTGTTGCAATACACTGATCGGAATCGCTGAAGTGTTGGTAGTGATAAATGCTTCCTTGTCTAAGATACCATCCAATTGCCGGAATACCTCGGCTTTCAGGTTTTTATCTTCTTTGACAGACTCTATCACCAACTGGCAGTCTTTCAGACTTTTTAAATCTCCAGCGGTGGTAAAGTGCTTCAGGTAATCTTTGGCTTCCATCTTTATCAAGCCCTTTTCGGCTGCAAGCTTCAGGTGGTTTTTTACCCTCTCAGCACCTGACTGCAACGCCTCCGGCAATAGTTCCACGCCAACGACGGGATGCCCTGCTATCAGCATACAGGCGGCGATGCTACTGCCCATCAAACCAAGACCAACAATACCTACCTGAAAATTACCCGGATCAAACGCTTTTGACATACTTAATGTGGATAAGAAGAAAAAAGAAAAATAGGACCAAATCGCATTGGAGCACTTATAAGGTCACCACCTTGCCGGTTCTAACCGACTCATCACAGGCAAAAGCGATCCTGAGGCTGTTCACGGCATCTTCCATATGATTGGTGAGATCAATATCCTCATGAACAGATTTCAGAAAATATTCCTGTTCACGTTTGCACAGGGCGTTGTGGTCCGGTTCATCCGTTAGATCTATCCATTCATCCTCATGGGCAAATTTTTCATTCTTGTCCAGATCGGCACGGTGATACAGCAAAGACTCTGTTTTGGTATGGGCTTCAATGCTATCAGATTTTCCACTGCCACCGGCTTCTTTGGCGACAATAGACACCGACCCTCTTGGTCCGAAGACATCCTTGATAAAAAAAGCCGTTTCGCTGACCATAGGGCCCCAGCCAGCCTCATACCATCCTACAGAACCGTCTTCAAAACGAATCTGCAAATTACCATAATTATAGTTTCCTGTTGGTATTTCTTCCGTCAACCTGGCACCGATAGCATATACCTGTACCGGTTTCGACCGCGTCATTTGACACATCACATCAATATAATGAACACCGCAATCTACGATTGGGCTCAGGCTTTTCATAAGATTTCGGTGCAGGGTCCACATCTTGTCTTCGCTCTGTTGGTTTAAATTCATACGCATGACCAGGGGTTTACCCAATTTCTGGCTCATCTCGATGAATTTTTCCCATGATGGATGGTGCCGCAAAATATAGCCTACCACCAGTTTTCGATTGTTTTTTTTGGCTGCATTGACTACTCTCCTGGCCCCCTCCACGGTATCTGCCAGCGGTTTTTCCACAAATACATGACATCCCCTCTCCAAGGCATCTATGGCAAAGGTTTCATGGGTATCGGGATAGGTGGAAATACTTACAGCATCGGGATTTGTCGCTTCCATGGCCGCGTAATAATCATCGTAAAGGGCGTAGCCGCCCCCCAGCTTTTCATTCAAAACTTCCTTTGATTTTCCGCCTGACACCAGGCCAGCGATTTCGTATCCATCAAGTTGGTGGTATGCCAGAGCATGGGAGGCACCCATATTGCCACAGCCAACTACTAATATTTTCATAGGTTTTTGGGACATGCTTATATTTTTGCTTTTTAAATTAGTTTCAGTACTTCCTGGATTTCAATTTAGAAATTTTTCTCCAAATCGAGAGAAATTCGGGCCATTTCTTTCCTGTAAAAAAAATGTCGCATGTCCATTCCTTTTTTGCAGATCAGCCACAGCTCCTGTCCGCACCTGATGCTAGCGTTGGTACAAGCCCTCAGGCAAGGATTCAAGATAAAAAATCAGGTCACTCAACTCCTGCCTGCTCAGCCCTTTCTCCAAACCTGCCGGCATGAGGGATTGGCTGGCAGGATTTATTTCCGTGAGGTTTTGCTCCTCTATTTTCAGGCTCGATTCCGGCCCTACTGCCAAAGTATAAGTTCCGTCAGCTACGCCCTTCACAATGCCGGTATAACTTTGATTTCTCGTCTTCAAAGTCATGCTTTCGTACTCTCTGGCAAAGCTTGCATCAGGATAGATAATGGCCTCCAGAATATCATGGCGGCTACGTATCTCACCTATATTGGTGAGGTCGGGTGCAAAGCCTCCTCCCTCACCGGCTACAGCGTGGCAGCTGCCGCAGGCGCCTTTTCCAAAAAACACTTCTCTACCGCGCTCCACATCTCCGGGTAAAAGCTGCATGGAAACCTGCTCCAGATGGGCCAGCCTTCCCTCCTGCTGATGTGCGATGCTGTCCAATAACAGTTCTCCCTTACCCTGAAATATTTCGGTGATTTGACTTATAGAGAGCTTGTCCCAGATGGCCTTCCTGTGCAATAATTGTTGCTCCAGATCATCCAGAAGACACTGATCGCTGATTGCAGGCAGGCTTTCCAGCAAATAATAAATATGCGTATCCGGAACCTGCGGAAAAAAGTCCCGGACAAACCAATCCAACTTCGGGCCGGAAAGGTTTAGGTTTCGGATCATACCGGCTATCAACTGTCTGGACTTCAATTGTTTCTCGCTCAGAAATCGGTTGGCAATCCATTGAAATTCCGCTGCTGATATTTCTTCTCCCATTGCGATCAACGACTGATAGGCCTGTAGTCTCAGAGAAACGTCAGCGCTATCTGATCTGACCAGATCGGACAGAGCAGCTTTGAAATAGGCGTCATTAAAGTTTGAAATGAGCTTTACGACCGATTCCCGGACATCAGAATCACCCTTTTCGAGAGACTTCAGGAGGCTTTCCTTTAAAGGTGGATACAGCTCCTTTGGTGGATGGCTACGCAATTGCTCAATGAGCATGAAATTTTTTCCTTCCAAGCCTGTTTCCAATTGACCGGCGAGAAATTCCTGAACCAAAGGTCGATTGACAAATTCTGGAAATGCAGTGCTGATGACTTTTTTTCCCCCTTCATTGCCCGCCAGAGTATCCATCATCAGCCTTATAAAGGATTGTTCCCATTCCGGATGGTTTTTCAGGATCCAGACCGCAGTTTGCTGCTGCAAGCTATCATCAGCTAGCAGCAAAGGGTAAATGTGCTGTTCTGCCAGCATTTCGGAGCCTTTTTGATCTAGGGCGATCAATGCTGCCCTGCTGAATTTCTTGGAGTCCAATACATCCAGCAATAGATCTTCATTTTTCATTTGGATCAACGCAAAAATAACTGCATGTTCGAAATACCTATCGCCGGGATGCCTTTCCAGTGCCCGAAGCAAAGGTTCTGTAGCCCTCGGACTGGCTATTTGTCCCAATGCCGTAGCAACCTGCCTGGCCAGGGGCAGTGAGGGATTGTCCCCCAAAACAGCCAGTAGTTTATCCACGGCAGTGTTTACTTCCGCCATGCCCAAAACCCGGGCAGCAGCAGCTTTTACAAGATCGCTTTCGTCATCCAAGCCCTTTTCCATTTGGTTCCAGGCCCGGGGATTCTGAGTTCTAAACAATAAAAAAACAGCCTTTGCCCGTACCTGCTCGTCAGGGTGCTCTTGCATCACCTGATTCAAATAAGGAATAGCCATCAACGGCTCCTTAAGCAATTTTTCTCCCGATTTTTCCCGTACTTTGACACGCGGGTCACCCAAGAGTGCTGCCAGTTGACCCATTTCCAGTTTATCCCAGGGTATTTTGTTCCCCCAAGGGTCATCCTGCTGATTGTTCAAAGATCGCTTTTTGATCCGGTAGATTCCTCCGCCGGCCTCGGGTTTTGCTGTACGGCTCAGGGGGCAGCCTGCAATGAACCATCCACCGGTATTCAGGAGCAAAAGATTGCCATCGGGTTCCTGCAGCACATCCGTAGGATGAAAATCAGCAAGACTTGAAGTTAAAAAATGTATACTTTCCGTATCAAAACTGGCTCCCGCAGCAGTGAGTTTTGTCTGGACAACCCTTCCGGTATTGAATTCAGCATGGAAGAGATCTCCCTCGTAGTCGTCCCCCCATGACCCGCCCTGGTAGCGCATCAGACCAGATGGAGATACCCGTGCCATTTTATGCATGACGGGCATCAGCTCCCCAGTCCTGACCAACTGGTCCTCGTCGATTACAGGGTGTGGCTTGGGATAGACCCCGCCTTCAACCCAATGCATTAGAGCATCCCGAAAACCACCCTGCGGATCCGTGAAGTAGGTCATTGTACCCAGCACCTCGCCAGAAGGCATAAAAGCAAGCTCCACGGCGTTGTCAAATCCACCTCCGGCAAATGACTGGAGCTGGCTACCATTTGGCAGACAGCGCCAGATTCTAGCTCCCTTGCCCTCAAAATGTACAAATTCTTTACTTAAAATATCAAATCCCCTCCTGGCGTCGGCCATGTATAGCCAGCCGTCCGGCCCCAGAAATGGACCGCTAAGGATGGCAGCGTTGTGGTTTAGCGTCCAGCCGGAAAGCAGTACTTCCTTTTCCTCGGCCCTCCCATCGCCATCTCTATCTGTAAACTTCAACAGGTCCGGAGCCGCTGTAACGATCAAGCTTCCGTCCAGATAGACACCACCCATAGGAAATGGCAAACTATCTGCATAAACCGTACGATGATCAAAAATACCGTCAGCATCCTTATCTTCCAGCAGCAAAATGCGAAAATCTGGACGATTCAATATATCACTGGTACTTTCTGTCGCACCACTTGATTCCATCACAAACAGTCGGCCGGTATCGTCAAATACTGCAAACATGGGGTACTTTACCAAGCCAGGTTGAACAGCATTTTCTACCAAAAATCCTTCAGGTACTTCAAAGCCATTCAAACTTTCTGTCGGCGACCTCCAGAAGAAGATGCCTATCCCGGCCACAAAAAGCAATACCATCACAAAAAAAAATATCCGGAATAGCTTGTCTGTTTTCATTTGCAAATTCGTCAACTGCTCCTGTCAGAAAGAGATTTTTTCTCTATCCAGCAAAAGTGGAAAAAACTGACCCTCTAACTTCTGTCCGGGAGGGAAAACAGGTACGCCGGCCAGCAATTCTTCCCTGGTGTTGGATTGGGTACCATCAGCAAATACATTCAGCACAAATGCCCGCCTGGACCTTTCTGATTTGTTTTCAAAAGAACCATGGACCATCAATGGATGGTGAAAAGTACCATATCCTTTTTCCATCTCAATGGGAATGGGTTTGAATTCCATTTTTTGGTCTTCGCTGAGGTAATTCATTAAGCCTTCCATGTTTCCCGCCAGCTCTGGTTTTTCCAACAAGCCCCATTGGTGGCTTTTGGGTACATAATACATGCAACCGTTTTCTGTATCAGCATCATCAAGGCCTACCCAGCATGTCAGGTGCTGCATGGGCACAGACCGGGTCCAGTAGGAGTAATCCTGATGCCAGGCCACCACTCCTCCATGTCTGGCCGGCTTGCAAAACAACTGGTCATGCCAGAACCTCACAGACTTGTCTTCCAGCAATTGGCTGGCGGCCATGACAAAAGCCGGATTCCATAGAATATCATGAAACCCTTCCTTGATCCGCCAGTGACCCAATGAATGAAACAGAACTGTATCCGGATCTGTAGATTCATTGGATTTGAACTCGTAAAAAAGCTCGTTGCCCGGATGGTCCGGATCTGTGAGCGCAGTCAGTTCTTCATTCAGTTGCTCGACCTGCCAGTGTTCCAGAAGTTTGATATGAGACAAATAACCATTTACCTTAAAAAAGTCAACTTGCTCTTTGCTGAGCCTGTATTTTTCCCATTCATTTTTTGTTTTTGGCCATTCAAAAAGTTTTGTCAGGAGCGCATGAAATTTAGATAAATCGTTTACCATAATTGCTTTCTAATGTTGTTTATGGAGTGGGCAATAGTGGAGCGATCTGTTCGGGAGAGGTGACCCCGGGTGGTAATGGCGTGACCGTGAGGTTTCGAAAATGTATGGGTGCTCCCTCAGATTCCAGGCAGATGTATCCTTTCTTCTGGCTGGATTGGCTGATTCCATTCACGAATCTTCCATTTACAGACAGTTTGATGACACCATCTACACAAACGACCACGTAAGTATTCCACTCGCCTTTTCCCAGGCAGCGGTTTTCTATAGATTTGCTTCTTGTCCCACGGGGATTGTCGGGAACGGTTTCTACTCCTCCCACTCCAAATAGCTCTCCGTGTACGTAGGCAATCGGTGGCAATTCGCCTTTATCATTTTTATTTTGATTGACCCAATCCAGCTCAAGCATTTGTACTTCTACGCCGTCAGGCAGGCGATTATCTCCCGGTACTGCGCTAGACCAGACAAAAGTACCGGAGTTGCCTCCGGCCTGCATGTGCTTCCATTCTACATACATGATAAAATTTTCATATTGCTTTTCAGACCGGATGACGCCGATAGGCAACCCTTCACATACCAATTCCTCCCCTTCAAATCTCCAGGTTTCTTCACCTGTGTTGACATCATACCATTTTAGGGCTGCTTCGCTGCTTTCCTTTCCCTGTATCAGGGCATTTAAATCCTGCTCTTTCCCAAAGTCAAATAAGTAATTCTGAGCAAAAAGCGCACCGGCTGAAAATAAACTAAACAGCAAAAGCGCACTTGATTTTAGGGCTATCCACATAAGTTTTTTATATCGGGTTCTGGGTTCATTTATACCACCTTTGTCACACCTGGCACGGCTGCGGGAGGGACGTCTACCACCAGGTCCCACCGGTAATCCTGTGCTGCGGGCCCAAGCTTATGATCGCTATTCATGGCTTCTTCCCAGGTAATGGTCTGCCCGCTATAGCCCACCATGCGTCCGAGGATGGCCAGCATCGTGCTATTGGCCATCAATTCCCCCTCGTTCATCGGCTGCCCGGCCCGAATGGATGCAAAAAGTTCTTCATGCTGGGTTTCATAAGGATTGTTGTACTCTCCTTTGTAATCCCATCTATCCTCGCCCATGGTAGCATGTACTCTTTTGCCTATGTCTACCGAGGCAAAACCTGATGTTCCGGCAATATCCACCTTATTGGTATTGGAGCAACCTTTTTGTTGCCTGCTGAAATGTACGCCCTTGATATTATTTTCGTATTCGTATTCTATGGCAAAGTGATCGTAGATATTGCCCCATTGCTCTTCCGTCCGGGATTGACGCCCACCGGTGCCTGTTGCCCTCAACGGCAGGCGATCTCCCAAGGCCCAGGACATCATATCCAGACTGTGCACCATCATTTCTACAATATAATCTCCTGATAACCAGTCATAGTAATACCAATTTCGCAACTGGTATTCCATCTCGGTCCAATTGTCCTGTCTGGGTTTGTACCAAAGTCCTCCACCATTTCTGGCCGTAAAGACCGTAGTGATGTCTCCGATTGCGCCTTCCTGCAGACGACTAAACAAGGCTCTTTTTGGAAAGTCGTACCTGAACGTAAATCCCGACACTACAGACAGCCCTTTCTCTTTTGCCTTTTTGGCAGAAGCCAGAACACTGCGCACACCAGGTGCATCTACCGCTACAGGTTTCTCACAAAACACGTGTTTGCCGGCATCTACTGCTGCCTTGAAATGTGCCGGCCTGAAAGCCGGAGGAGTGGTCAGAATCACCACATCTACCCCTGCATCCAGCACCTGCTGATAGGCATCAAATCCTACAAATTTATGGGCTCCGTCAACTTTGACTTGCTCCGGATTGATTTTTTTCAGGGATTGTAAAGATTCCTCAAGATAGTCTGAAAAAATGTCTCCCATACAGGTCAATACAGCGTCTTTATCAGCCTTCAGCGCCTGTGCCGCAGCACCTGTACCCCGGCCTCCACATCCAATCAATCCAACTTTCAGGGGTTCACGGCGTGCCCCGTAAGCAGCTTGCATGTTAAATCCCAAAGGCAATAAAGAACTGCCGATTACAGCAGTGCCTGTGGACTTTAAAAATTTTCGGCGGTTATCTTTTTTACTGATCATTGTTTTGAGCTCTTTGTGGGTCAAATACCCTCTTTTAGATGAATAAGCCCCAAAATACGATATGTCTTTTCAACTTCAAACAATTTTTACGTCAAAAGCCCGATTGGCAGGGATAAAAAACTTTGCCAGGGCAAACAATCCACAAAAAATAATATCTTTGGATAAATTGACAATAAACCATTCATGCAAGTTTCCAACCAAAATTCCAGTCTGAATGTATCCTGGCTGGAGAGCCAGATAACAGGTGAAGTACTGACCGATTCTTATTCACTGGGCATGTATGCTACCGATGCCAGCATATACCAGATTCTCCCTCTGGCGGTAGTGCTTCCCAGAGGTGAAGACGATGTGATCAAATCGGTAAACTGGGCTAGAGAAAACAAGCTTAGTATTTTACCAAGAGGGGGAGGCACCAGCCTGGCGGGCCAGACTGTAGGCAGATCTATCATCCTGGATTTTTCCAAATACATGAACCAAACTCTTGAAATCAATCAGACAGAGGGTTGGGTGCGGGTACAACCAGGTAAAGTTCGCGATGTGCTGAATGATGAACTGGCCCCAATGGGCTTGCATTTTCCGGTAGATCCAGCTACTTCCAGCCGGGCCAACATAGGTGGTATGGTAGGCAACAATTCCTCCGGTACAAAAAGTATCGTCTATGGAAAAACGGTAGATCATGTCATTGCGGCAAAAGTCCTGCTTGCCGATGGAACCATTCTACACCTGAAAAACACTAACCCGGAAACTTATGGGCAAATAGCTTCCCGCCCATCTAGAGAAGGAGAAATATTTTCTGCCTTCAAGCAGATCATCGACCGAAATCAGCAACTGATCAAAGAAAAATACCCAAAAGTGATGCGCCGGGTCGGCGGATACAACCTGGATGAATTTGTATATACCGATCAGTGGAACCTGGCCAAATTGATCACCGGTAGCGAAGGAACGCTGGCCACTACCCTCGAAGTGACTTTAAATCTGGAACCGCTACCTAGGTTTAAATCGGTCTGTATCGTCCATTTTGACGCCGTGCTGGATGCAGTAGGGGCCGTTACGCCCATACTCAGGTACAAGCCTTCTGCAGTGGAGATTCTGGACAAAATTGTGGTAGACCTGAGCAGGGAAAACCTTACCACGAGCAGGCACTGCCACTTCATCAGCGGCAATCCGGAAGCCATTTTGATTGTAGAATTTTATGGAGAAAGCCTGGCCGATGTAATGGATCGGCCCACGGCCATGATCAAGGACTTACAGCACCAGGGTCTGGGATATGCATATCCCTTGTTTCCCCAGGGACCGGAGTATGAGGATGTTTGGGTGGTTAGAAAAAAAGGCCTCGGACTGATGTTGGGGATCAAGGGTAAAAAGAAACCCCTGCCATTTATTGAAGATGCCGGTATTCCTACCGAACACCTGAAAACATACATAGACCGTACGCTGCAGATATGTAAAAAACATGGGACAGAAGTGGCCATGTATGCCCACGTAAGCGTGGGGGTCATTCATGTGCGCCCTATCCTGGATTTGCGCCAGCAAACCGATATCGAGCGACTCAAAGCCATTGCGGAAGACACCTTTAATCTGGTCATGGAATATGGCGGCTCCTGGAGTGGGGAGCATGGAGACGGATTGGTGAGGAGTGCGTTCAATGAGCGGTTTTTTGGTTCGGAGCTTTATCGGGCATTTATCGAGGTAAAGCGGCTTTTTGATCCGGATAACCTGATGAATCCCGGAAAGATCGTGGAAGCCCAGAGCATTGAGGAGAATTTACGGTACGGCACCGAATATAGAGACCAGAACATAAATACCACGTTCCGGTATAAGGCAGAACAAAGCTTTCAGGAATCGGTGCACATGTGTACTGGTGTGGGCGAATGCCGGAAACTGATAGGAGGCACCATGTGCCCGAGTTTCAAGGCTACCAGGGATGAAGAGCATTCCACACGCGGACGTGCTAATGCGCTCAGAATGGCCATGTCCGGACAATTAAATGGAAACGGTCTGGCCAGCGAAAGACTTCAGGAAACCCTTTCCCTTTGCCTGAGTTGCAAAGCCTGTAAATCTGAATGCCCGAGCAATGTGGACATGGCAAAGATGAAAAGTGATGTCATGCAAATCTATTTTGACCAACATGGTGCCCGGCTCCGTGATAAAATGATCAAAAATGCTCCGGCTGTAGCCAGAAACCTTTCAGGTTTCCTGGCCAGAACAATCAATACCCTCCAGTCTACAAGCCTTTTCCGGAATGGCCTGGAGAAAATCGCCGGCATTGACCAAAGGCGCAGCCTTCCCACATACGCCTCAGAGCCTTTTTACAGGTGGTTTGAAAAGCACAATTCCTTTAGAGGGGAAAAGAAGGTGGTATTGTTTGCTGATACCTACCTGAACTACCATGAGCCTGAGGTGGGAAAGTCAGCTTTAAAGTTGCTGAATGATTGTGGCTATGAAGTGTTACTGGCCAACGTGGGCTGTTGCCAGCGGCCCAAAATATCGCATGGATTCCTGCGGGAAGCCCTCGGAGACGGCAAGCCCGTTTTGGAGCGTTTGGCCTCCTTGATGGATCAGGGGCTGGATATCATAGTTTGTGAGCCTAGCTGTGCCTCAGCGCTGAATGATGATTTTCCTGACCTACTGGAAGACGAGACGCTGGCCCAAAAACTCAAAAAACAGGTCATGATGATCGATATTTTTCTATTCAGGGAGATGGAAAAAGGCAAACTGCAGGTTCGGTTTAAATCCAAATCGGGGGCTCTACGGGTACACGGCCATTGTCATCAGAAAGCCATATATGGTACGCAGGCAATGAAAAAATCCCTGCTAGACCCCGGTACTTTTTCAGAAATACCCTCCGGATGTTGTGGCATGGCAGGGTCTTTCGGTTACGAAAAGGAACATTATGAACTATCGGAGAAAATAGGGAATGAAATACTGTTTCCGGCCGTATCAGCAACACCTCCCGGAGACAGCCTGGCCGCCTGTGGGTTCAGTTGCAGGCACCAGATACATCATTTTACCGGACGAAAAGCGAGGCACTGGGTGGAATGTGTCGATGTTGTTCCGGGCTGACATATCAAATTTTCTTCAATTCATAACAGGACCTCAAAATGAAGTATATAACATGTGGTACAGGATCTACGCTATCGCTCCCTTGGCGATAGGCCGACCATGAGTCGGAGATAGCTATACTTGTTTACGAAACGCTGATACCCAAAGTCCCCGCGTTACCTGGTGAGGGCTTCCGGTTTTAGACTAAAATTACAAATGCATGAAAAATAACCAAAGAAGGAGTTTTTTGAAAAAAAGCGCACTTGTTGCCAGCAGCATATTTATTGTCCCCTCGCATGTGGTAAGTGGATTGGGCCACGTTGCTCCCAGTGATAAACTGAATATAGCTGGCATAGGTGTGGGAGGCAAGGGGCGCCCCAACCTGAATGCGATGAGGTCAGAAAATATTGTGGCACTGTGCGACGTGGACCGCGTTTATGCGCAGCCTTGTTTCAATGACTTTCCCCAGGCCAAAAAATTTGAAGACTGGCGAGAGATGTTTGACAGAATGGGTAAGGACATAGATGCCGTGATGGTAGCTACTCCGGATCATACCCACGCGATGATTGCCGCTACAGCATTGCAGCTTGACAAACATGTTTACTGCCAAAAACCACTTACTCACTCTATTTACGAGTCCAGGTTACTGACCAGGCTTGCCGCAGAACACCAAGTAGCTACCCAGATGGGCAATCAGGGGAATTCAGGAATTGATGCCAGGGAAGTGATAGAATGGATCCAGAATGGCGAAATCGGAGAAGTAAGAGAAGTACATGCCTGGACGGACCGGCCTATCTGGCCGCAGGGCCTGGAAAGGCCCCAAACGAAAATGTCAATTCCCGAAGGCCTGAATTGGGACCTCTTCCTGGGCCCGGCCCCCTACCGCCCATTTCATGAAGTCTATACGCCCTGGAACTGGAGGGGTTGGTGGGACTTTGGTACAGGCGCATTTGGAGACATGGCCTGTCATGTGCTTGATCCGGTCTATACTGCGCTCAATCTAGGCTACCCTACCCAGATTGAAGGCAGTTCTTCTCCCATGAATATCGACAGTGCGCCTCAATCTGAAAAAGTAAGGTTTCGCTTTCCTGCACGAAGTGCACTTGAAAAGGTGAACCTGCCGCAGGTAGACGTATATTGGTATGACGGAGGACTACTCCCCTACCGTCCGGAAGGATTACCGGCGGGAGTGGACCTGATGGCCGATGGGCTTGGAGGTTGTATTTTTGTAGGGAGCAAGGATACGCTCTACTGTGGCTCGGGTGGAGTTGGCCGAAGATTGTTGTCGGGGAGAGAACCAGCCGTCAGTCCCCGGCTAAGGCGTATTCCTGAGGCTAAAGGCTATAAGGACGGACCCCATGAGCAGGATTGGATCCGGGCCTGCAAGGAATCTCCCGAAAGCCGTACACCTTCTTCCGCCAATTTTAATTATGCCGGACCATTCAACGAAATGGTGCTATTGGGGGTACTGGCTATCAGACTGCAAAGTCTCCATAAAACCTTGCATTGGGATGGCGCCAGCATGCAGTTTACCAATATCTCTGCCTCTGATCAGATAAGGGTCAAAGTATCCGATGGCTTCACCCGTATCGATGGAAAACCTCGCTTCAACAGCCAGTTTGCCGAATTAAACGCAGCAGAAACCGTTGCGGAATATATCCGTCACTCCTACCGGGAGGGTTGGAGCCTACCGGGGTAGATACAGATCCTCTGGATCAGAGACGCATCAGGAAGTGAAGTAGTCTTAAAAACGCGCACTATAGACTTCGGCACCTTTTACCGGCATTCTGCATAGAAAAACACCGCCGCTTTGAGGGTATTTTTCAATCATATCTTCCGTCATGTTTTCTCTTGCCGTTGTGATAAGCAGTGCATCTTTATTTTCTCCGACAAAAGCACAGGAAGTAACATTCGGAGCCGGAATATCTATCTTGTCCAATTGGAGGCCTGTTTCGGGATCCCACTGGTAAACGCCAAACCCGCCATAATGAGCCACCCATAACCTGCCGTTTTGGTCCATACACATGCCGTCGGGAGTGCCGATTTCCTCCGGAATGGTCACTACTACTTTCCGGTAGCTGATAAAGCCGGTTTCTGCGTCGAAGTCATAGGCCTGTATTTTTCGTGTCGGGCTATCAATATAGTACATGGTCCTCTGATCCAGCGACCAGCATATTCCATTTGAAATGCTCACCAAATCTATCTTTTTTCTGATCTGCAGATCCAGGTCTACACAATAAAGTGCTCCGGAGTTTTTGGTAAATCTGGTACTCATGGTACCAATCCACAAGCGGCCTTTTGCATCACAGGATCCGTCGTTGAAGCGGATTTCTTCCTTGCCGGATTCAACCTCGCCGAGCCATGTGAGCTCATCGGCCTCCGGAACAAATCTGGCCAGTTTCGCATCCAGGGCGAGCAGATAATTCTCATTCAAATCAGGCATCACCAGGGATAGCCGGTGCGGAAAACTCCATTTTTTAATGGTTTTCGTATTGGGTTCACACCGGAATAGCTGGCCTTTTTCAATGTCCACCCACATAAAACATTTCTCTTTTGGGTGCCAGGTAGGACTTTCGGCCAGTATACATTGGCTATCGACTAGCAATTCTGCTTCCATAATGATATTTTTTTACTATTTATAAAAACCGATGGTTACTTTCTTATTCGGCGAAACCACCCAGAATGGGGATTTTACATCAGACATGCACCGTCAGCACCATTCAGCGAATTGGTTCATTTTTAAAAAGAAACAAGGATCACCGAATCAGGAGATTCAAGGCCAGTAAACAGCTATTTTCTTTTTTAAAAACGAAACGCTCCTTTCCAACTGGTCCATTCCATCTACCCCATCCTCTATGCTGATCCATCCGTCAAAGCCCACACGCTTCAATTCGGTAAAGATGGCATCGTAATCATTCAGCCCCTTTCCAATTTCTCCATGGCTCAACCTTTTGGCATAGCCGACGGCACCACCTTCTTCCTTCTGCAGGTCTTCGATGGTGCCGTACTTGAGGTAGCGGTCGCTGGCATGCATCGTCACTACCCGGTTAGAAACCCTTCTCAAGAGTTCAAGTGGGTCTTCTCCAGCCAGAAAGGTATTGCTTGGATCGTAGTTTACTCCAAAATTGGGATGTTGAATACTGTCAACTAGCTGGGAGAAAACGTCCATTTTCTGTGCAAATTCAGGATATTCCCAGAAGTCATCTTTATAGTGATTTTCCAGAATCAGCGTGATGCCACGCTCCCGGGCATAAGGGATGCAGGCCATGATGGAATCAGAAGCAAGCTTCACCCCTTCTGTAATGCTCAATTCGGGTCTTTTTTGTCCTGATAGTACCCGGCAATACTTTCCTCCCAGGGCATGGGTCATCTCGATCCAGTGCTGCTGCTTTTTAATTTCGTTTTCGCGAAATTTTTTGTCCGGATGTGTAAAATCCGGTGAACAGCACATCATGGGAATCTCTTTTCCCACATCTTCTACCATTTTTCGGAATTTCGGCCAATTGGATGCATCTTCCATTTCCAGAAACCCTGCATACCACTCCAGTCCATCTATATCCAGACGGGAAGCGAGGCGGATCCACTCTTCCACTTTCATGGTTCCATCCTTACAAAGGGCCTGCATGTAGGCCTTGGGAAATGCTGCAATTTTCGGCATATTTTGTTTTTTTATTTAATTGTACTGGTATCTTTTGGTGCATTTCTACCGATAAGTGGATATTGCTCCAGCTCCATCACCTGCCCACTTACAGGGCCGCATTCATCGGAGAGCCAGAAAACTGCACCGGCAGCGATTTCCTCCGGAGCGATGATTCTACCTGCCGGTGCATACATATCGGGTAGGCTCTCGTACCAATTGTCTGAAAGCCCATGACCTTTCTTCCTTTCTTTCTCAGTCTCAGTCAGGACCCAGCCCGGGTTTATCTGGTTTACCCTGACCCCATAATCCCTGAAAAGGCTATCGCCGAGGTTTCGGGTCATGGTCATCAATGCCCCCTTGGACATGCTGTAAGCCAAAAGATTGGGCTCTCCGCTCCAGGCGTTGACAGATCCAATATTGAGTACATTTCCTTTATTGGCCTCCAGATCCGGCAAAGCGGCTTTGATCAGCAAAAATGGGGCAATGGAGTTGATTGTAAGAACCTTTTGAAGAAAAGATTTGTCCACAGACTGAAAATCTGATGAGACCACCCAGGCTGCGTTATTTACCACGGCATCCAGTCTTCCAAACGTTTTTTTGGCCAGGTCTACCAACCTTTCTGCACAGCCCTCCTGTTGAAGATCCTCAACGTGCAATACCGCTGCCTCCCTGCCAATGCTATTGACCACACTTTGGCCCCAATCATCTTCGAGTCCGTGCACCACTATTCTGGCCCCTTCCCTGGCACAGCGCAAGGCGATGGCTTTACCTATACCGGTAGTACTTCCTGTAACGATGATAACTTTATCTTGTAACCTCATGCTATACCGGTTTGAGTACACTTTTGACCACTTCTCCATGATGCATTTTCTCAAATGCTTCCAGCCATGAGGTAACGGGCCATATACCTCCGATAATTGGCTTAACGTCCAGCATACCCGAGCCCATCATGCCAATTACTTTTTCCCAGATGGGCCAGTTGTGACTAAAGCTACCCTGTAGCCGGACATTTTTCTGGACGATAGGATCTAAAGAAAAATTGCATGGTTGAGGGCCCCAACCCACCTTGGTAATCTGTCCATTAGGGCGTACCAGATTCATGGCTATCTTGAGGGTAGCACTCGCGCCTGCAGCATCTACCACAAGGTCTGCACCCAGGCCATCCCGGGATTTTGCCCATTCGGTAGCGTCTCCAATGATTCCTTCACATCCATACCCCTCTGCGATTTTCAATCTGCCGCTGTCTGCTTCCAGGCCCAGCACTGCTACTTCCGCCCCATTGAGCCTGGCCATCACAGCACAAAGCATGCCTATGGTACCGGGCCCGATTACAACCACCCTATCGCCCGGTTTCACAGCCGAATTTATGACCACGGCGTTATAGGCCACGCAGCAGGGCTCTGTCAGACAGGCTTCTTCAAAGGGTACCTGCTCAGGAACATGGTGCAGGCAACGGGCCGGAACCTTTACAAAACGGGTCATGGCTCCATTAACGCCATATCCAAAACCCTTTCGTGTGGGATCTAAATTGTACAAACCTACCCTACTCATGGGGTTCATGGGGTCAATTACCGCGGCGGTCTCACTCACAACCCTGTCACCGGATTTCCAACCTTCGACTCCCGGGCCAACTTCAAGTATTTTGCCACCAAACTCATGTCCCAGGACCACGGGATAGTTGACGGGCCAACTGTGATCTGCAGTCCATTGGTGCAAATCACTGCCACAAACCCCTACATTTGCGACTTCCAGCAAAACTTCTCCATACCCTATTTCAGGTTGTTCGATTTCTCTGATTTCGACGGAACCTTTGCTCTCCGCATAGTTTACTACTGCTGCTGCTTTCATTGAACTAAGTTTACTTGTTGGATTTATTCAGGGCTACATCACCGTGTGCGTGTACTGCTTCACATATTTTTCTCAAGGAAGCTTCCAGATCTCCATCGGCCGTTTTAAATGCATCTGCATCAATGGTCAGTGGTGCGCCAAGTACCACCAGGGGAGCACCATATGTTGGTGTAGAGATGGCTTGTTCAAGGCTCAGGCCACCCACAGCTTGCACCGGGATACTTACCGCATCCACGATCTCCTTCAATTGATCCAATGGGCTGGGCATGCGCTTCCCCTGAGCCGCAATCCCTCTCCTTTCGTCATAACCGATGTGGTGAACGATAAAATCACAGCCCAGGTCTTCCAGAAATTTCGCACCCTGAACCATGTCCGGACAGCCCAGATTGTCGCCCATTACCTTTACACCGTGATCCTTACCGGCTTGTACTACACATTTTATCGTCTCTTCGTGGGCCCTGGCCATCACCACCACATGTGTGGCCCCGGCCCTGGCCATCATTTCTGCTTCCAGATAGCCCCCATCCATGGTCTTGAGATCGGCCACTATAGGTGTATCCGGAAATGCTTCCCGTAATTTCCGTACCCCATGCAATCCTTCGGCTAGTATCAGTGGTGTGCCGGCCTCCAGCCAATCCACACCTGCCCGCATGGCCAGGGCGGCGGTTTCCAGGGCCTCGTCAATATTCGTTAAATCCAGACTGATTTGAACAATTGGTTTCATTCTTTTTGGTGTTATTTAAAAGGTTATTGATTTTTAATGTATCGCAATCGTTAGCGGGAATTGAGATCGCTACATCCCTGTTTCGCCTGCTGCTTTTTTAAAAATACAAATTTTGCTCCGACAGGCAAACCGCAACAGGTACCCCCGAAAATATGAAGCATTTTGGAGCATCAGTGAGGTTACCCTGATATTTGCTTTTATGAGGAATCTATTATTCCGAAAGTAATCCAAAATACCATTCATACATACAGGTAAAAAAAAATCTTGTTGATTTTGGGTTTGCATAAAATTTCGTCTTTTTGCTTTTACAGGCAATGATGAGTAAAGAAGTCAATTTAATTAATTATTTTTAAACCACCTTAACTTTCATCAATGAGTACATGATTGCATCCTAAAAGGACTATCGTCTCTCCATCGAATCAGCAGAACGAGGGATCATTGGAAAAAACACATAAATACGATCAGACATGCAGGAAAAATGGATTTTACGTTGTAAAGAAACCCTACATAAGCGAAAGCTGCATGAGGAAATACCTCTTATCATTGAGGAAAACAAGAAAGAACTGGCCATCTTTTTAAGCCTGTATACCAAAAGTGAGGGTGCCATCGCCGAAAATGTAAAGGTACTTGATTGGAAAAAATCAAGCTCAATTTTAAATGGTTCTTTGCGGCTGGGTTTTGACAAGGTTTTCTACAACGCCTGCATCAATATACATGAAACAGAACAGGAGCAGATGGATGTCAATTACGTTGCGAACGCTCCGACTACCGAGATCATCCTGACCGGGCCATATATTCCGGAAAGGGATCCTGATGAAATTTAATTCCGACAGATGAACGCTTTCGATATGGTAGTCACGGGATCCGGTCCGGCCGGAGCGATGGCAGCGTACACCGCAGCCTCCCGGCAAATGAAGGTATTGATTCTGGAAAAAGAAACGCTGCCCAGATACAAAACCTGCGGGGGTGGACTTGTCTATCGTGCCAGAACCCGCCTGCCTTTTGACATTTCACCGGCAGTCCAGCGGGAATTTTTTGAACTGGAAGTTTTCTTTGAGCATGCAAGCCATTATTTTTCAGCGAAAAGGACTGATCCCATTATCAGCATGGTAATGAGAGACGAATTTGATGCACTGTTGGTAAAAAAGGCAAGGGAAAAAGGGGCTCAGGTCATGGAAAATACCCGGCTGGAGCAATTAAAAACAACAAAGAGTGAAGTATTACTGCAAACTTCAGTAGGCGAAATAAAAACCCGCTACCTGATCGCTGCTGACGGAATATTGAGTCCCGCAGCAAAAATGGCCGGCTGGACAGAAAGCAGAAAACTTATTCCCGCACTGGAATACGAGGTGAGCGTTGGTGAGGAAGATTTCGAACGTTTATCCAGGAAAGTACGCTTTGACGTGGATGCTGTCCCGTATGGCTATGCCTGGTGTTTTCCTAAAAAAAATCATTTGTCTCTTGGTGTCGCCTGTCTGAAAAAACAGAAAATTAATTTGAAAGCGCTTTACGAGGCCTACCTGAAAAAACTTCAAATTGGCGAAATTCTCAGTTCCACGGCACATGGATTTCAGATACCTATAGGCCACCGGGTAACTAATTTTTCAAACGGCCCTGTTTTTCTCGTTGGAGATGCCGCCGGATTTGCCGACCCACTAACTGCTGAAGGAATATCAAATGCGCTGCTTTCAGGAGAATTGGCGGCCAGCGCCATCTGCGATAATTTCGACCAAACTACCCATGCAAACCTCGCCTACAAGAAAAAACTACAAGAAAAACTACTCCCGGAACTGAAAACATCGGCACTCATGGCCCGGATCTTTTATGCCCAACCTTCCATAAGAAACCTGCTGATCCAAAAGTACGGCCAAAGAGGATGCGAGATGCTGACCGATATTTTTATGGGCAAAACTGCTTTTCCGACCGACATCAAGAAGCGCCTGAGAGAAAAGATACCATTGCTTAAATTCCGTTGAATACGGCTTCTGGTGTGGGTATGAAGCTTATTTTAACGGAATCATCACCACATAGCTGTCGGCAGTCACAAATAATACATCTCCCTGCGCATTCAAAGCCACATTTGACGTCAATTCTCCCAATTTCAATCTCCCCAAATACTTGCCCGAAGGACCAAAAACCCAGACTCCACCCGGACCTGTAGCAAAGACCACGCCATCACCCCTTACCTTCAACCCATCAGGCAAACCAGGCTCTCCCGTTACCAATTTGCTGGCATCCTGAAAAATACGGCCTGTTGCAGGCTTTCCGTCCTCATCAAGTTGATAAATGTACCAATGTGGCTTATTGGGATCAGAATTGGCGATGATCAACTCCTTTTCACCCGGTAAGAACGCAATGCCGTTGGGTCTGCTGATGCTGTCCAGAAGCAATTCCAGCCTGCCATCCCGGCCAAACCGATATACCCCCTGAAAGGGGATTGCTTTGGCAGGATCATCCATATTTCCTTCCAGACCATACGGTGGATCCGTGAAATAGAGATTGCCCTGCCGGTCATAAACTGCATCATTCGGGCTATTGAAGGGGTTGGATTCATAAGCACCGACGATGGTCTCAAAATCCGGTGCAGGATCGGATATGGGAGCAAGCATCCGGGCCATACGTCTGTCACCATGCTGGCAGAGAACAAGCTTGCCGGCAGGATCCAACAGCAGTCCGTTAGAACCCAATTCCCCTCCCCTGCTTTCTGAGCCGGTATATCCGGCCGGATCCAGATAAACGCCGATACCCTCTCCTTCCCTCCAGGAATGAACCTTGTTGGCGGGAATTTCAGAAAACAAAAGCATTTTTTCCTCCTCCAGCCACAGTGGCCCTTCTGTCCATGCGAAATCTCTGCCGACAATTCTGGCTTTTGCCTCTGGAGAAATTATGTCTTTCAGGGCTTCATCAGCCATGTCAATGGTCAGCGGGAGAACATTTTCCTGGTTATCAGCGGCAGCGCCTTCGCCCCCAGCAGACAGGTCCTTCCTTTCGGAGGAACAGGCCAGCATGAGCAAAATGATTAGAAAAGATGAAAGGGTCTTTCTCATCAGCTAGTCCATTACTGAAAATTTGTACACGCATTCATGTGTATAGGTCTCTTCCGGCCTCAAGGTTACTGAGGGAAACTGAGTTTGATTCGGGGAATCAGGAAAATGCTGAGTTTCCAGGCAAATTGCTCCCCTTTTTCCGTAGGTCTTGTCTCCTTTGGAAGCAGAGGTACCATCCATAAAATTGCCGGTATACACCTGAACCCCAGGCTGGTCCGTATACACCTCCATTTTTCTTCCATTTTCCGGTACCCAGACCGTCGCTGCCAATAAGGTATCATCACTTCCTTCTTCTCTGTTGATCACCCAGTTGTGGTCATATCCTCCGGCAATCTGCAATTGCGGATAATCGGAATCTATCCTTTCCCCAATAAGATGCGGGCTGGTAAAATCCATAGGCGTCCCTTTAACGGGCCGCAACTCTCCCAGGGGGATCAATACCTCATTGACCGGAGTAAACCTGTCTGCCTCCAATTTCAACATGTGGTTTTTGACGTCTCCTTCTCCATGCCCATTCAGGTTAAAAAAAGAGTGATGGGTCAGGTTTGCGATTGTAGGCTTATCGGTCCTCGCCTCATAAGTGATTTTAAATTCATTGTCATCTGTCAGGAAGTAATTCATATGAACTGTAAGCTCTCCCGGGAAGCCGCCATGACCATCTTCCGATACGTACTTCATGGCTAATTTCTGGTCTGTGGCCTCGATTACTTCCCAGACGACGATGTGGTATCCGCCCGGCCAACCGTGCAGGTTGTTAGGACCATTATTAGCTTCGAGTGCATAGGTTTGCCCGTCCAGGGTAAATTGCGCATCCGCAATGCGGTTTCCATAGCGGCCTATGGGGGCGCCGTAATAGGATCCGGGATTGTTGATATAGTCTTCCAGATTGTCATAGCCCAGTACCACATCTTCAAAATTGCCCTCCTTATCAGGAGCGAAAAGCTCCACTACCCGGGCCCCAAAATTGGTGACAGTCATTTCCATACCATTCGCATTGGTGAGCCGGTAAAGTTTTACTGGCTTGCCGTCTATGGTTTTTTCAAAATTTGATTCGTCCATTGCTGTTAAAGATTGAGGTTCCTGTTTTTCATTAGCTTCCTGTGTTTCTCCCGGCCCACAGCCCAGGGTCAATACGGAGAGGAGAGAAGCGCATATTATAATTGACTTCATTTCATAGGGATTTTGATGGAATATAATTCAGAATGTTTATTCTTTAAAAAAGACGGTTCAAATTTGACCACCTCTCTATCATAAGTCATCAGTCCATTGACCTCTACCTCCACATCTGTGGTCTGGGTATAGATGGCGGAAGACAAACCTTTTGGAATCAGCGGTTTTAAATCACGGATCAATTGACTGTATCTATCCTGAAGCTCGGATTCATTTTTGAAGCTCTGGTAGCCCCAATTGTCCTTTTCCTGCCAGGTATGTCCTTCTACCGGTAATCCAAGGCCTCCGTATTCACCCAATACGATTACCTGATCTCCGCCCCAGACGGCCGGATCTGGCATGACTGGGTCAGGATAATTGTGCATGTCCATGATATGCCCTTTTTTGGTATAGTTTCCACCGCTGGCACCATTGACTAGCCTGGAGGGATCATGATCCACGGTCCATTGTACGATTTCATCTGTATCAAATTGTCCCCAGGCTTCATTGAACGGTACCCATACCACAATGGAGGGAAAGTTATGGTTGGCGTCCATAATTGCCTTCCATTCCTTTCTGAAGATGGCTTCTGACTCGGGTGTTCTTTCCTTCTCAGTACCTTTCCCGACCACTCCTGGTCTGGATTCCCAGCGATTGCCCATATCTCCACTCGGCATATCCTGCCAGACTAACATTCCCATCCGGTCACAATGGTAATACCACCTGGCGGGTTCAACCTTGACATGTTTCCGAATCATATTGAACCCCATATCTCTGGTTTTCTGAATATCAAACAGCAAGGCAGCATCAGTGGGGGCAGTATAAAGTCCGTCGGGCCACCAACCCTGATCCAGGGGACCATATTGAAACAAGAACTCATTGTTTAATAGCATGCGCTGAATACCGTTTGCATCCGGAGCCATGCTAATTTTCCGTAATGCCGTGTAGCCGGTTACCTGATCGATTTCTTTTCTACCTTCATTCAGGGTAACTTCTATGTCATATAGAAATGGATCTTCGGGATGCCAGACCCGGGGATTTGTAAGGGTAAAAACTGCATTTTCCTGATTTTTTACCGTTTTCTCGGCTACTACCTCTCCGTCGGCCAATAACTTTACCCGGACATTTTGACCCTCCCCGTAATGCGCAACTTCCGGTATCACCCTAATCTGCTTATTGTCCCAATCAGGTATGTTTTTAATATCTGCGATGTACGCTTCCGGTACCGGTTCCAGCCAAACGGTCTGCCAGATACCGGTGACTGGCGTGTACCATATGCCCCTGGGGTCATTGACCTGCTTCCCCCTGGGCTGTGGGCCATCATCTGTCGGATCCCATACCCGGATAGCGATGGATTGCGTCTTCCCAGACTGCAGGGCCTCCTGTATTTCAAAATAGAAGGGATCATAACCACCCTGATGCTGACCGACAGACTGTCCGTTGACAAAAACCTCTGCTTCCCAATCCACCGCTCCGAAATGAAGCAGTACTTTTCCTCTTCTCGACGACCTTGGAATTTCGATTTCTTTGAAATACCAGAGTTCCCGGTCTTTGCCCGACATTTTACCCACACCAGACAAGGCCGACTCTATCGCAAAGGGGACGAGAATCTGTCCATCGAAATTGTCTGGCATGGGGCTGTCCTTCCCGACGAGCGCATAATCCCACAGGCCATTTAAATTTTGCCATTGCTCTCTTTTCATCTGCGGCCGGGGATATTCGGGTAGCGGGTTCTGGGGGTCAACCTCCGCCGCCCAGGGAGTTAGAATTTTGTCTTTTACAGGTTCCCACCGGCTTTGCTGGCCGAAAGCCGGTGAAATCAGAAGGCTGGATAAAATCCAAATGGATAGCAGGTTTTTCATGGGTTTAAATTTTTTTCCGGGGAGCTGACGATTGATAAAAATCAAAACGTTTTTGATCCGACAACTAAGCCCTGGCGATTCGTTTGCTATTTGTTCTATTTATCTATTTGATTTTGTTTCATACATTTTAACCGTAACCTGCCCTACAATACCTATCGGCCGGCCTATAAGCCGGTGTGGCCTTGTACCCAGGTCCGATTTCATGATATTTTTTTTCAAATGTTTCAATCGCAAAGCTGAAAACATTTTTCGAAAAACGAAATCAAGCGAAAATATTAAAAATAACCCAGAAAAGTCTCGAAGACTGCCTAAAAATCCATAATTTAATGCGAATTATCGCCAGACTCCTTTTGACATTAGCCTCTGCTTCAAATGATTATCTTTCTATCCGTTTATGGTCGATGTAAAATGTTTTTAGCGCTTGCATTGCTGGCAACATTATCATTTCTCAATACCTCATGCCAGGAAAAAAAAATTGAACATCCCCTGGCAGCCAATGAAGATGTGGCCCGATACATGGAAAACTTCGAAGGGAGAGGTGACCTCACGGATACAGGGTCTGCGCCGACTGCTCCCCGGGATGCGGTCGCTGAATTTCAATTGCCTGATGATTTGGAAATTGAATTGGTTTTGGGTGAACCCAGTATTGTCCAACCGATACACATGAGTTTTGATCAGAGGGGAAGGCTCTGGGTGGTACAATATCAGCAATACCCCTATCCTGAAGGCTTGAAAATCACCAGTATGGACAACCACACCAGGGTAACCTTTGATAAGCAACCGGAAGCTCCTCCCGCAGGGGCACGAGGTGCGGATAAAATCTCCGTGTTTGAAGACACAAATGGAGATGGGCATTTTGATAAATCTTTTGACGCCATCACTGGGTTAAATATTACTACCTCGGTAGCCCTGGGAAGGGATAGAATATGGGTACTGAATCCCCCGTACCTTCTGGCGTTTCCAGATAGCAACGGAGATGGCCTGCCGGAGGCAGATCCAGAAGTACACCTGGAAGGATTTGGGATGGAAGATACGCACGCTGTCGCCAATAGCCTGCATTGGGGCCCTGATGGCTGGCTTTACGGGGTGCAGGGCAGTACCACCACCTCAACAATCAGAGCAAAAAACAGCAGGCCAGTGGCTTTCCAGGGGCAGGCCATCTGGAGGTATCATCCAGAGAAACAAACTTTCGAGCTCTTTGCTGAGGGAGGAGGAAACAATCCATTTTACCTGGAGTTTGACCGCAAAGGGAGAATTTTTTCCGGATCCAATGGATACGGGCGTGGACCGTACTACAAGCAGGGGGCCTATTATGTCAAAAGCTGGGGCAAACACGGCGCACTAACTAATCCCTATGCTTTCGGCCATTTGCCCAACATGAGCCTTACCGGGGAAAATAAAAGGTTTACTCATGCTGTCATGATGTATGAAGCAGATCTCCTTCCGCCAAAATACCGTGGCATGATGATGGCACTCAACCCCCTGCACCACTACATACAATTGACAGAATTAGAGGCGAGCGGATCCTCATTTGAAAATACCGATACGGATCTGCTTCTGGAAACAGGGGATAGGTGGTTCAGGCCTGTAGACATCAAGACTGGCCCGGACGGCGCGGTATACATTGCGGATTGGTATGACAGCAGACTATCTCATGTAGATCCCCGGGACACCTGGCACAAAAGTAGCGGCCGGATATACCGGATAAAACCAAAAGGACAACCTACTCAGTCCGATTCATTTGACCTGACTAACGCCAACTTCTCCGAGCTGGCAACCTGGCTGCAACATCCTAACAAATGGTACCGCCAGCAGGCACTGAGACAGTTTGCTGACCGACGTAGCCCAGGTGCACTTCCAGAATTGTACGCGCTTTTTGAATCGGAAAATGCTCAGCATGCACTGGAGGCTTTGTGGGCCATACATCTTTCTGGAGGTTTTGAGGGCGATTTTGTAGAAAAAGCCCTGCAGCACGCGGACCCCTTTGTACAGCTTTGGAGCATCAGGCTACTGGGAGATCGTGGTTCCATTCCCACTGAGATCTTCCCCATTTTTATGGAAGTGGTGGCCGAGAGTTTCTTTCCGGAAATGATCAGTCAAATCGCTTCTACTGCAAAGAGACTTCCTGCTGATCAGGCATTGCCGGTTCTCGACGGGCTCCTGCAACTTGACCTGGATCCTGATGACCCGGACATTGGACTATTGATCTGGTGGGCTCTGGAATCCAAAGTAGATAAGAATCTTCCTGAGGTATTGGCTTGGTGGGATAAGCCTGCAACCTGGCAAAACCCAGTGAGCAGGAAGTATCTTGCGGCCCGCATGATGAAGCGACTGGTTATGGATGCCCGGTATGACGCCGCCTGGGAAGTGCTGAAAAAATCTCCCGGAAGATCCTTTGACGAGCTCCTTGTAAACGGTTTTTACGAAGGTATGGCTGGCAGGGATTTAACAGATATTCCAAAAAAGCTTTTGGCGGAAATCTCGCTAAAAGAAGAGTTATCAGAACCTCTGATTATGGAAATGCGGGCGGGAGATTTGACACGTCTGCCAGATGCACTGAATTGGCTCAGGGATGAAAACCAACCGTTAAAAAAACGGATGGAGCTTGTAGCGATACTTGGAGAAATGAGACCGGCAAATGCTCCGCCGGTGTTGTTTGAATTGATCAGGTCAGGAAACAGTCCGGGCGCTTTGAAACAGGCTGCAATTCACGAGCTAAAAAAGTTTGACGATCCCAATATAGGAAAAACTATGGCATCCATATATCCAGCCATCCGGGCAGATGACTATGTACGTGAGGCCGCTATCCGTTTATTTTCCAGCCGTTCCATCTGGGCCGAAGCATTTTTCCATGAAATTACGGATACAAGGGTGATCCATAAAACAGATGTCCCAAATCATCTCATTTCAAATTTTTATGCGCTGCAATCCGACAGCATCACAGATCAAATGATAAAAATCTGGCCGGAAAGTGCGCCGTTGGAGCCCACTGAAATAAACGAAAGGATCAACCATTGGAAAGAAGTTGTTGCTAAAGGCAGCGGAAATGCCCTGGCGGGTAAAGGGATATTTGTTTCTTCCTGCGGTGCCTGTCATAGAATGGGGGCGACAGGTGGCGAAGTCGGACCAGATCTGACTGGCTACGAGCGTACAAATCTGGATTATTGGTTGCTGCATACCATCGATCCGAACGCAGCTATAAGAGAAGGCTACGAAACCATGGAAATCACATTGCTGGATGGGAGAAAAATTACCGGGAAATTGCTGCACGATGAAGCGGGAGTCAAATACATTGTGCCTCCCATGGGCGGAAAGGGTGAGCATGTGCCTGATGATGACATACGAGATATTCAGGTAAGCAAAAAGTCTACCATGCCGGAAAGAATTTTTGACAAGCTCAGCGAAAAAGATGTCAGGGATTTGCTGGCGTTTATCTTAAATTCATAAAATAAGGCTCAGACAAAATCAATTTTATTAAATCTATTGCTTAATTTTATTGCGATAAAATGAAATCTATTCATATTTTTGTATTTCACATAATTAAAAATGTTTTTTGTCGTGAACTTTTTTAGAAGGAGTCGGATTTTTTGTCCAAAAGTTAAATGGAGAATATGGGCCGCCGCTTCGCTAGTTCTGACATTCACCGTTACCATTTTACTGCAGACTCAGGCTAAGGATTGGCACTTGTTCCTACCCATTACTATTGTAGCACAGGAAGAGGTAAAAATATTTTTCGATGAAGACCTGGAAATCACGCTGGGCATGCTTGAAATTGAATACGATGGTGACCCGGCTAATTTGGTTTTGGAAGTAGAGGATGGAGATGATTACGAGCCTACAGGCAACAATAGCATTCAACATAACCTGGTACATAATGAAAGCTGGAACGCTGCCGGAGAAGAAATTGAGGTAAATATAAGGGTGACCGACGGCTTGGATGGCGTTGCAGTGTATGCGTTTAAGGTGCTGGTTATTCCTCCCCTTACCCTTGCCCTATATGACGAGAATCCCTGTATGGGTACCGTATCGTTAACGGCCAGGGCATACAAACCAGATCCGAACACTCCTTCGGCATCTTTTCCCTTTACCTTTTCTCTCCGCGACCCCCTGGATAATGTGATTTCAGAAAAGGTCGTCAACAACCTTGTTCCCGGCCAGGTAAGTGCCTCGGTTACTTTCGGGGAGGATGGACTTGCGCTGGATAGGAATGTGATCTACAGGATCGAGGTGGAAGATAACCTGGGAAGGACCTTGATCAGAGACAATGTATCTTTACCCCCTGCGTACAGTGTTGAATTTGAACTGAACGTCACAGGTCCCTTGTGTGCCGGAGATGCCGACGGAGTGGTAGAATACATCATTTACGGTGCCGAAGTCCCCCTGCGTTCATTCACTATCCTGGATGATAACAACAATATCGTAACAGAGCTCTACGACATTGTCAGCCTCACCAGTGATTATCTGGTTTTAAGTACCGATAATCTGGAACCGGGCAACTACACCATGGAGGTTGTAGACGGGTTAGGATGTCTGGGTTCTGAGCCGTTTGAGATCATTGTACCGGAACCGATAAGCACAGAAGAAACCATTGTCAATCCTACCTGCTCTGGCGCAAATGATGGCCAGATCGATTTGTTCATAACGGGAGGTTGGTCTAAACCATTCGTGCAAAGTCCCATATCGGAATGGAGAGCATACAACATTCAGTGGTTTGCGAGTGACGGGGAGGAATTGGGTACTGGCGACAACAGCTTTGTTACTCAAGCGGGCGAAATTACGGGTATGAATAGTACCCTCAGCGGACTGCCAGCAGGAAGTTATTATGCCGAAATCACAGAAAGTGCCAGGAAGGCAGAAATTCCTGACACAGAGCCATTGGGCTGCAATTTTGTAACACCCCTGATCGTCGTTGAGGGCCCTGATCCCCTGGATCTCAATGCCGATCCAAGCAACATATCATGCCATGGTGCGGGCGATGGATCGATCAGTATTTCCCCTGCCGGCGGTACCGCCCCTTACACGGTTGCCTGGTATGCGGGAAACTTTACGGATCTGGATGCGCCCGACCCAGCGGAACTTACAGATCTTCCTGCAGGAGCTACGGCTGGCAACTTGCAGCGACAGGGACTGGAAGCAGGCGAATATGCGGTATTGCTCACAGATGCCAACGGATGTATTATTGCTGAAAACTTCACGGTAAACGAGCCCGATCCCTTGTCAATGATTGAACGCGCTGACCTTAGAGAGGACGTGCAGTGTTTTGGGGAAGAAACCGGTATGATTGTACTAGAAATTGACAGCAGAACTACCGATCGATACTTTTTTGAGGCTTTCAGAAATGGTGATTCGGAGGGTATTAAAGCAGCCCCTATCGTTTCTACAGCTTTCGGTCCGGTATTTATCGACAATTTACCGGCTGGCAATTACCGGGTGGTGGTCACCGACGCCAATGGATGTACTTTTGAACTCAATGATATCCCGATAGTGCAACCCGATACCGGACTGCAAATAGAAGAACCGGTAATTTCCGATTACAACGGTTTTCAGATCTCCTGTCCCGGCCAGACCGACGGCAGTATCGAACTGGAAATCAGTGGAGGTGAGGGAGCACTCTCCTACCTCTGGACAGGACCCAATGGGTTTGAATCGTCAGAAAAGGATATTTACAACCTGGCGCCCGGACAGTATCAATTTATCGTCACCGATGAAAACAATTGTACCGCCTCGATAGGATCAGTTGAACTCGTAGCGCCCGCTCCCATAGGGCTGAATGAAGTTATTCCAGATTTGAACGGTTTTGAAATCACTTGTTTTGGTGCTGCAAATGGCCGTATCGATCCTAACCCTTCTGGCGGTACAGGGGAGTTTGCCTACGCCTGGACCGGCCCTGATGGGTTTAGCTCCACAGAACCTGTGATAGAAAATCTGTTTCCGGGAGAATATGGCCTGACCATTACCGATACCAATGGATGCACTGCAGAATCCAGCTATCTGCTGGAAGAACCGGCAGAACTTCTTGTAGAGGAGATTGCAGAAGAGCGCATAAATATTACCTGTTTCGGAGACGATACGGGAGCGATTGCTATAGCTTTCTCGCCTACTCCCTCAGTTTACCCCTATGAAATCCAATTGGGTGAAATGGGAGAAACGGAACCTCTGCGAACGCTCAATGATTTTGCAGCAGTGCGCTTGGACCTGACGGATCTGCGGGCAGGAATTTACTGGGTACAGGTGACTGATGCCAATGGCTGCAGCAAAATTATCGAAGACATACCCATTATCCAGCCAGAAGATGGTATAGAATTGACCGATATTTCGGTCTCTGACTACAATGGTTACGAAATTTCCTGCGCCGGAGCGAACGATGGTTTTATTTCTCTCGAGGTAGAAGGCACACAAGGTAATTTTAATTTGTCCTGGGCCGGGCCCGATGGTTTCGTCTCAGACAGCAATGAAATTTCCAATTTGGCACCCGGGATTTACGAACTTCTGGTTACAGATGAATCTGGCTGTACGCTGACAGAAAACTTCGAAATAACCGCTCCCGAGCCATTGGCACTAACAGATGAAGTGTCAGATTTTAATGGTTTCGGCATTCAGTGCAACGGAGGCAACCAAGGCTTTATCAATCTTGAAATTAGTGGCGGAAATGCACCACTAACGATCATCTGGTCCGGACCGGACGGGTTTACTTCCAATGCATCTTCCCTGGAAAACCTTGAAGCAGGTCAATACGAAGTGTTGATCGCAGATCAAAACGGCTGCCAGATCAGCAGCAACTATAATCTGACGGAACCCGATGGGCTGGAATTGCTGGAACTGGACAATGAGAAAATCAATGTGGCATGTTTTGGACAGGAAACCGGCCAATTGGGTGTCAGCCTCGGTGGACCCTCCTCAGGACCCTATCTGTTTAGCCTTGAAAACCAGGACGGAACCGTACAACGGTCATCTCCGGCCAGTATGGATATTAGCTGGGTGGCAAGTAACCTTCCAGCGGGAAACTACAGCGTATCGGTCACTGATGCCAATGGGTGTTTTCAGGAGATATCGGACCTGATCGTCTCACAACCTGAAGATGGTGTTCGTATAAGTTCAGTTGAAGTGTCTGATTATAACGGCTTTAACATCAGTTGTTTTGGTGCAGGTGACGGTTTTATACAGGTCGATGTTGCCGGTGGATCAGGCGCCTACACCTACGAATGGACCGGCCCTGATGGCTTTTCTTCCCCTGAGCCAGAAATCAACTCATTAAATCCCGGCACCTACCAATTGACGATAAGCGATGAAAATGGCTGTTCGGTCAGCACAGCACCATTGGAAATCATTTCTCCCGAACCGCTTGAACTGGGAGCCACAAGCAGTGATTACAGTGAATTTGGTATCAGTTGTTTTGGTGCTGATGATGGCAGCATTTCGCTATCTCCCACAGGCGGTACGGGCAATTATACGATCGATTGGACAGGTCCTTCCGGATTTACCTCTTCTGCTGATGAAGTTAGCGGACTGTCCCCGGGCAACTATACAGTGAGCCTGAACGATGAGAACGGTTGTGAAATCCGGGAGAGTTTTACGATCACAGAACCACCATTGCTTGAAGCCGAGCTGATTGGAAAAGTAGATGTACTTTGTTTCGGCGAATCTACCGGCAGCATTTCGGTAGCTGTTTCAGGAGGCATCAGCGACAGCTACAATTTTGATTGGACCAGGGACGGAACAGCCTTAAATATCAATGCCGCAAGCCTGGAAAATATCCCTGCAGGAAACTACAGGCTCTCCGTTTCTGATGGAAACGGATGTGCAGTACAGTTACCCGAAATTCAGGTTCTACAGCCAGAAACTGCTCTTGGAGCAAATCTTTTTCAGACGCCCGTTAGTTGCTTCAATGCCAATGATGCCAGCCTGTCGGTAGACATAAGTGGCGGAGAGGCGCCATACCAGGTCAGTTGGAACATTGGTTCTACCCAGACGGAATTTACCGGAATCGGCCCTGGTTTCTACCTGGTGACGGTTACAGACGCCAATGGCTGTAGTCTTACCAGAGAAACGACCATTGAAGAGGTAGCGGTTTTTGATGTAGATCCCGAAGTGAACCAGATATCCTGTAATGGAGCGGAAGATGGGAGTATCTTACTCAACCTGGAAGGCGGAGCAGCTCCGGTGCGCGCCATCTGGGAGCACGGACCCGAGCAGTCTTCCCTGTACAATCTGGGCCCTGGCACCTATAGCGTTTTGCTGGAAGATGCCAGCGGCTGCACCATCCAAAGGTCTTTCAATATCGTGGAACCAGACATCCTGGTAGTAGTGGAACAGGTTCGTGACGCACTGTCCTGTGAAGACGGACAAAGCGGTGCCATTGACCTGGTCGTCTCAGGGGGTACGCCTCCATACAACTACAATTGGAGCAATGGGGCCAGTGGTCCGGCATTATCGGGCCTGACAAACGGCAACTATGCTGTAGAGATTACTGACCAATCGGGATGCTTCGTTAGCCAGACATTCAGGGTAAACAGGCCCGGTCCCATTACCATCGATATGGTATCCACTACAGCCGTGCAGTGCGAACCCAGGGAAATCAGGGAAACATTTGATATCAACGTTGACGGGGGGGTAGCACCATACACCATAAGCTGGAGCAATGGAGACGTCTCTGAAAATGGCTATCGAATGTCCACCAACGAGCCTGGAAGCTATTCGGTGAGCGTCACAGATGGGTATGGATGTACACAAAGCAGAAGTTTTGAAGTTGACAACAGCCAAATTCTGGTATCTGCAGATTTTCTTTCCGAATCCTTTGTCAGCTTCGGAGAAAATCTTGTTAATTATGATATAGAATTTATCAACAACAGCAGTGGAAATATAGAATCTTATTTCTGGGAATTCGGTGATGGCAACAATAGCCTGGAAGAAAATCCACAGCATCGGTATCAGGAGCCGGGAACCTACCAGGTTCGGCTGACAGCCTATGATCAATGGAATTGTATCACCAGCTTTGACTTTGAAATAGAGATTTTGGATTATTTCCTGAAGGTGCCCAATGTATTCAGCCCCAATGGAGATGGTGTCAACGATTACTTCTTTCCAAAATTCCTGTATATCGAGTCGCTTTCCTTTACCATTATGAACAAATGGGGAGAAATTCTCTACCATACGGAGGAACTGGATTCGAGAGGATGGGATGGCACCTACCGGGGGGAAAAATCCATGCCCGGTAACTATGTTTACAAATTGAATTATACCACCACCGATGGACGGCAATATTCAGACACCGGTGCCTTGATGCTTTTAGAATGAGAAATTTATGGATTATGGGAATGGTGGGTGTGTTGCTTCTCATGGGAGGCAAAAACACTTGTGGACAGGATTTCCATTTCACACAATTTTACGCTGCTCCGTTAAACCTGAGCCCTGCTTTCGCCGGTGCGATGGAGACAAGCAGAGTAGGCGTAAATTACCGCAAACAATGGCCCGGTTTGGGATACGATTTCAATGCTGCAGGCTTTTATTTCGACACCTATTGGGACGCATCGAACGTAGGCATAGGCATCTCCGCCTCTCAGTTTACCGAGTCCTTTTTAAAAATAAGGTCTGCAGATATTGCCGGATACATTTCCTATCGGCTCACCTTAGGCACCGAAAGATTTCTTCGATTTGGCGGGCAGTTTGGAGTGGTGAACAGGAGTTTAACCCTACAGGAGCTCGTCTTCGGAGACCAGATTGATTTACTGAACCGCAATGTCAACCCCAATACCATAGACCGGCTTCCGGGAGAAGATAGCAACTGGTACCCTGACATTTCGTTTGGTGCGCTGCTTCAGGTGCCTGACTTTTGGTTTGGCATCAGCAGCAGCCACCTGACCCGGCCAAATATTGGTTTTCTGGATGATGGTATTGGCAATAATCTTCCAATAAAATGGGGTTTCCACGGCGGTTACGTAAAAAACCTGGACAACCGCATGTTTAAAACCCACCCTTTACGAAGGGTGTTTTCGGTATCATTCAATTACAAACGTCAAGGGACCTTTCAACAAATAGAAATGATCCCACAACTACAGGTTGAAAATTTTATCGGTGGCCTGGGATTCAGAAATATCACCCGCTTCAACGAACTACCTGATCAGAACTCAATCAATGCGGTGCTCGGATTCAACCTGCCAAGTGGCCTTACGATGGCTTACAGCTACGACTACATGCTGAACCGATTCAGCAACCCAGCACATGTATCCCACGAGATTTCCATTTATTTTACAGATTTGAAAAGGAAAGCGTTTCGGGATACCCTGCTGCCTTGCCCCCCGGGAAATGCTAACTGGAACTATTAATTTTCGAGGATCTCTTTCTATAATACCTGCCATTCTTTCCTGCATTTTCGCCGGATACCTTATATTTGCGGACTCATTTAAATAGCCGACAAGATGAATGATTTTATAGCAGAGCTAAAATGGCGGGGAATGCTTCAGGACATGACTCCCGGGATAGAAGCACACTTGAAAAAGGGAAAAGCGGTTGCCTACCTGGGTTTTGATCCGACAGCAGATTCCTTACATATCGGACACCTGGTAGGGGTAATGACACTGGTACATTTTCAGCGGTCAGGAAACCAGCCAATGGCGCTTATCGGAGGAGCTACAGGAATGATCGGTGACCCCTCATTCAAGGCGGCCGAGCGAAGCCTGCTGGACAAGGCCACATTAGACAGCAATATATCAGGTATCAGGGCGCAGTTGGAGAAATTTTTAGACTTCAATGCCGGCAGCGAAAATAAAGCCCTCCTTGTCAACAACTATGACTGGATGTCGCAATTTTCTTTCCTGGAATTTATCCGGGATGTAGGCAAATACATCACGGTGAATTACATGATGGCAAAAGATTCCGTAAAACGAAGGTTGGAAGAAGGAAACGGTCTGTCCTTCACGGAATTTACCTACCAACTGATACAGGGATACGATTTTTATCATTTATGGAAACATCGGGGATGCAGCATACAATTGGGAGGCTCAGATCAGTGGGGAAACATTGTGACCGGGACTGAGCTGATCAGGAAAAAAGAGGGAGGAGAAGCATTTGCCCTTACCGTACCGCTGATCACCAAATCCGATGGCAGCAAATTTGGAAAATCGGAAGGGGGAAATGTATGGCTTGATGCTGAAAAAACTTCTCCATATGCCTTTTATCAATTCTGGCTGAATGTCTCGGATGAAGACGCATCAAAATACATCCGGATTTTTACCACATTGGAAAAATCAGTCATAGAAGAACTGGAAATGACCCACGAAGGGGCACCTCATCAAAGAATATTGCAAAAGAAGCTTGCAAAGGAAATCACTTGTCTGGTGCATGGTGAAAAAGGATATTTATTGGCCGAAAAAGCATCTCAGATTTTATTTGGCAATTCCTCATTGGAGGATCTTGCGGCTCTGGACGAAAGGACGTTTTTACAGGTATTTGAAGGTGTACCGGTCATGACGCTTGACCGGCATACTTATTCCGGAAAAGAGAATATTCTGGAACTGGTATGTTCAGACAAAACCATTTTTAATTCCAAAGGTGAAGCCAGGAAAATGATTCAGGGAGGAGGGCTTGCGATCAATAAGTCAAAAGTGACTGACCCGACAGCCACTGTCCACCTTACATTGCTCCAGCAAAAATACCTGCTGGTACAAAAAGGGAAGAAGAATTATTTTCTGATAATCGTTCAGGATTAACATTATAAAAAGCAGTCGGTTATGCCCCGCTGCGCCTAACCCTGATAAACATGGGTGTTTACGAAAGACAACAAAAAGAAAAAAAAATACTCGAAGCCGCATTTCAAATGTTTGGCCAAAAGGGATTTCATGCCACCAAGGTGGATGATGTGGCAAAAAAGGCAAAAATCAGCAAGGGCCTGGTCTATTTCTACTTTAAGAGTAAAGAAGACCTTTACATGGCCATCACCCGAAAAGGGATAGACGAATTAAGGGATTTATTTAACAAATCTTTCGGAAAGCCCAAAGACAAAACCGGGTTAGAGGTGATGACGGATCTGGTAGAGGCTTACTTTAACTTTGTAAAAGAAAAGAAAGTGTATCATGACGCTTTGCTTTATTTTTTGTCTGTACTGAACCAATATCACCTGGATAAGGAAAAGGTCAATCCTCTGATATTAGAAAGCCAATACTTTAACAAACTGCTGCTAAGCCATCACGATCTGGCAAAATCGGGAATTAAAGCCATATCTCAGGGCATAAAGGATGGGAGCATGAGACCGGATCTGCAGGCGGAGAGTACTTTTTATACGTTATGGAGCATGATGATCGGCTACTGTGAGATCAGTGGCTCTATAGGCCTGGAACCTGCCGATATCCGGATCAATTCCGAAAGCTGGAAAAATGGTTTTTTGAAATTGTTTTACGAAATCCTGAAGGGAAGTGACAATCCATTCAAAAGTCCTCTGGTTCAGGGAAAGTTATTTTAGCAGAGGCGCCCCGTCAATACACCAATCTAAAACCGATAATTTTAGAATAAAACTTACTAATTGAAGGATTAGGCACTTTTATTGTGCTTATTGATATTCGGAGCGTGAAGGATTGGGTGCACTTCATCATAAAGGATGGAGGTATCAGGGAAAGAACCCGGAAATCCATTTTGCAAACATAATACCAGTCCAGCTGTTCTTCTATCGGGCACCAGGAGAATAGTGCTTCTTGAATTGTAAATCATTTTAAAATAAAATCGCTTAATATGGATTTGTTTATCGGAGCATTGTTTGTTTTGGCCATTGTTTTGGCGTTGTTTTTAATATTCAAACGGATATTTAACCGAAAGAAAGGTAAAGTTGATTCCAGTCAGGAAATCTCTTCCAAAGAAGTTTTGGGAAAAGAGGTTTCCAATATGGAAGACGAGGCCAGAAATGGTGAAGAAAAAAGCGAAGATCGAGGCTGATTTTTAGGATACCATTACTGTTGCCTGCACCAAAAATAATGCTTAGCAGTGTGTAATAATTTTGTTTCTGACAGCAGAAATATTGGTATTTTCCGCTTAAATTGGGAACAAAATATTTCCATCCTTTACAACGTTATTACGACATGGATTTAAGTTCATTATTTTCGTTACAGGATAAGGTGGCGATCATCACAGGAGCAAGCCGCGGTATCGGTTATTCGATTGCCCATTTTTTTGCAGCAGCCGGTGCAAAAGTGGTGATCAACAGCAGAAGCCAGGAAAGGTTGGATGAGGCGGCGCACAAATTAAGAGAGAAAGGTTACGAAGTTACTGGCTTTTCGAATAATATCGGGTATCCGGATGACCGGCAGAATCTGATCAACCAAACTATAGAAAAGTACGGGCAGATTGATATACTTGTAAACAACGCAGCCACCAATCCGGTGTATGGGCCTATTGAAGAGACGGATCTTCCCTTACTTGACAAGATACTTGATGTAAACGTGAAGGCTCCTTTTGAGCTTTCGAAACTAAGCCTGCCCTTCTTGCGACAATCATCTGCTGCTTCCATCATCAATGTGAGTTCAATCAGTGGCTTGTCCCCGGAGATCGGCCTTGGGCTTTACAGTATCAGTAAGTCGGCGTTGATATCCCTGACAAAAGTATTTGCCAAGGAATGGGGAAAATACGATATCCGGGTAAATGCGATTTGTCCGGGTTTGATCAAAACCAAATTTTCAGAAGTATTGTGGTCAAACGAGGTCATTAGGGAAAAATTCCTGGCTGAATTGCCCTTACAGCGGATTGGAGAGGAAGAGGAAATTGGATCTATGGCCCTTTTTCTGGCCTCTCAGGCTTCCGGCTACACCACAGGAGCCGTTTTTACTGTCGATGGTGGATTTACTGCCTGATCATTCCTGACCGGCATCTTTATCATCATCCCTTTGCTGATCTTCGGCATTTTCTTCAATCATTCTAACCCGCACCGCTTGTTTTATCGGTACGATTTGCCCCCCGACGTTTTCAGCGATAAAATAAGTCACCTGGGCTCCAAACAGGAAAATCAAAACAGAATAATATACCCAGATTAAAACCACAACAAGGGAACCTGCAGTACCATAGTATCCGCCCACGTCGGCATTGCCCATATAGAGTCCAATCAGAAATTTACCCAGTCCGAACAATGCCATCGTAACCACGGCACCCAACCAGACATCTTTCCATTTCACCACAGCATCGGGTAGGATTTTGTACATCAAACCAAATATCAATACCAAAATACCCTGGGTTACGAAAAAATTTATCACAGATGCCAGCTTCAGCGTTTCTGTATCGAATACTTCGGAAAAGTAATTCAGAAAAATTACAATCAGAGCATCTGCAAGCAGGGAAACCAGCAGCAGAAATCCTATGGATGCAACCATAGAAAAACTAAGCAGCCGGTTAACCACAAACTTTAAAAACCCACGTTCTGGTTTGGGCTTGATGTGCCAGATGTGGTTGATGCTATTTTGGAGACTTACAAAAACGGTAGTGGCGGAGAAAATCAATATGGCAATTCCCAAAATTCTGGCATAAAGCTTCTGCCCGCTGATCGAAACGTTTTGCATCACATCGTCCAGAGTCTGTGCACTCTCCTCACCTATCAAGTAAGTTACCTGATTTAGCAATTCCTCCTTCACCGTATCCTCACTATAAAGGACGGAAGCGATATTTAAAACGATGATCAACAATGCCGGCAATGAAAATATGGTGTAGAAAGCTGTAGAAGCCGCAAAGGAAACCGAATCGCTCTTTCCAAATCCTTTTACACTATCGATGATAATCTCAAAAAAAGAAAATCTTCTTAATTTTTTAATTTTTTTCTTTATCATTATTTAAACAATCGATTTAGAAAAGATCCGGGTTTAAAGCTCCAAAAATCATACCCTAAAACCTGAATGATAAAGAAATTAAAGAAATAAAAGAATTAACGGATGCCTTTGTCTGGATATTTCCCTGTAATGGTTCTCCCGAAGACCTTCATTTCTTCCATCTGTGCCTCCATATCACCGTTCGGGTGGATTACCGGCCCGATGCCTGCCAGTTTTCTCTTATAGTCTAAAAAACCAACCACTACGGGCACCTCAGCACCTGAAGCAATGTGATAAAACCCAGTTTTCCAGCGGGGAGCGTAGCTTCTGGTACCCTCCGGAGTCACCATCACCACCAATTCGTCCGCTTCCTTTAACATTTGGATCATGGCTTCTGTATAGGTTTGTTTTCTTCTACCGGGGATTCGCTTCCGGTCGATGGAGATACCTCCCAGGGCCCTGATCAACCAGCCCAGGGGGCCCACCATAACTTCCTTTTTGATAGTAAAGCGTACGGGGACATCCATCAGATAGAAAGCAGATCTGGCATAAAGCAAGTCCCAATTGCTGGTATGAGGAATGGCTATCAAAACAGCTTTGCGCAGCCCTTCAGGCCAGTCGCCGGATATCTTCCATCCCGTGATCCAAAAAACAAATCTAGCTAGTAATTTCATGATTTGGTAGGGTGAAAATCTTCATTTTTTCGTCCAGATAATTGAGGGTTTTGCCGGATAAATTGCCTGCCTGAGGCCAGTCCGGCATCATAAATTTCCTTGGCCTTCTTTATTTCCAAAACGCCGTACCTGGCAAGTCCGGGAGGATCAATGAAAAAATCACACATGCTTTTTCTGCTGTAGACATTGTAATTCATCGACATAATGACGGTACGTTCGATAAGTCCCTTGATATGTGCGATGGATTGAATTTCAGGAAGATTATTGCAGTTTACCCCAATGATGGTCTCGCATTTGCTTACCAGGGGTTCTACAGGAAGGTTATTCAACACACCTCCATCTACAAACAAGCCCTCCGGTATCCTGATGGGCTCAAATATTCCGGGTATACAGGAGGATGCCATTAACCTCCGGATCAGTGGTCCTTCGGAAAAAAAAATCGTTTGGCTTGTCTGTATGTTGGTTGCAGCAATAAAAACAGGTATGTTCAGCGCCGAAAAATCATCGATTGGCAGGTATTTGGCAAACAGGCCCTGCAACAGGTCCATCTTCAGCAGGGCTTTAAAACTGATGGAGGGCCTGAAAAATCTGAAATAATTTGTCTGAAGGATAATCTCGAGAATATCTGCCGGCTTATGGCCATACGCATACATAACAGCAGCGATCGCTCCGGCGCTGCTACCTGCCAGGTAATCAGGGTAAACACCCTCTTCGTTTAAAGCCTCCAGGACCCCCAAATGTGCTATACCACGCACTCCGCCACCAGAGAGCACCACACCAATTTTATTGTTGTTCTCCAAAATCAAACGGGATATACGATTAATGTCACCAGTCAGTACCAGAGATTGCAGTGCAATTATTCATTGACAATCCCCATGTTACAGAACTTTTCTATACGCTTTTCGATGCGTTTTTCGGGTTTCATTTTGTCCAATTCAGCCAAGGCAGCACTGATCTGCTGCTTTATTCTAACTGCCATATCCTGCATATTTCTATGGGCACCACCGAGGGGTTCCTCGATGATGGCATCGATAAGACCATTTTCCTGCATGTCCGGACCAGTAAGTTTTAGCGCTTCAGCAGCCTGCTCTTTGTAATCCCAACTCCTCCATAAAATAGAAGAGCAGGACTCGGGAGAAATAACGGAATACCAGGTGTTTTCCAGCATGTACACCTTGTCCCCTATCGCTATTCCCAGGGCTCCCCCCGAGGCTCCCTCACCAATTATGATACAGATCACCGGAACCTTTAATTTAAACATCTCTCTCAGGTTTCTGGCAATGGCCTCACCCTGTCCCCGTTCTTCTGCCTCTATTCCGGGGAATGCCCCCGGCGTATCGATCAGGGTAACGATCGGTTTGTTGAATTTTTCAGCCATTTTCATCAGCCGCAGGGCTTTTCTGTATCCCTCGGGGTTAGCCATTCCAAAATTTCTCTCCTGCCGTTGTTTGGTATTTCTGCCCTTTTGCTGACCAACGAACATGACAGTTCTGCCGTCTATGTCTCCCAAACCACCGATCATCGCCTTGTCATCTTTTACCGTACGGTCTCCAAACAGTTCGATAAAATCGTTGGTCATTTCATAAATATAATCCAGTGCATATGGCCTGTCCCCATGCCGGGAAAGTTGCACCCTTTGCCATCTGGTAAGGTTATGAAAGGTTTCTTTTTTTAATACCTGAAGTTTTTCCTCCAGAGATTTGATATCTTCAGAGAGATCGATATTTTTTCCTTTAGCTAAGTGGATCATTTCCTGAATCTTATGTTCCAGATCCGCTATTGGTTTTTCAAATTCTAACACCATAAATTGTACTTTTAACAATACAAAGTTAATTATTAATTTCTGATTACCTGCCTGGCCAGTGCCAAAGATACCATAACGGACCATTTTTCAATTTAAAATTCTTCCGTCTTTCATGGTAAGCATCCTGTCAGACATCCCGGCGAGATTTTGATTGTGGGTAACAATGATAAATGATTGTCCAAATTCATCCCTCAATTTGAAAAACAATTCATGCAATGCCTCCGCGTTTTGGGTATCCAGGTTACCGCTGGGCTCATCCGCAAAAATCATCTCTGGATTATTGACCAGGGCGCGAGCCACCGCCACGCGCTGTTGCTCCCCCCCTGAAAGCTCAGCCGGTTTGTGAGAAAGACGGGAGGATATCCCCAACAAGGATGCCAGCTCTGCAGTCCGCCTTTTTAGGAATGTTTCTGATTTTTTACCGATCAAACCGGGAATCCAGATATTTTCCTCCGCTGTAAATTCAGGCAACAAATTATGAAACTGAAAAATAAATCCGACGCGGTCGTTTCGGAAAGCAGCCAGCTTGTCGCCATTGAGCTTCAGCAAATCGATGCCATCTGCTTCCAGATTGCCGGAATCTGCTTTATCCAGGGTGCCAAGAATGTGCAAAAGGGTACTTTTTCCGGCACCTGATGCCCCTACAATAGATACAATTTCACTCTTTTGAATGGTCACATCTACACCTTTCAGTACATGTAGGTCACCGTAATATTTATGAAGCGATCGGGCAGTTAGCATATAAAGAAGTCAGTTCGAGTTAAAAACCTTAGCCAGGCTTCTGGTAAAATTAATCAAAAAATTAAAAAATGGACCAATAAAGGGGATTTAGCCTTGCCAAATAAGTTATTTCGCTGGTTTAGAATACTATATGTTGAATAATCGATAAAAGCGAAGCGCAAAGATTAGCCGAAACACCAAAAAGCCATCTCCAAATCTTGAATTATCGGACAATTGACATTAACTTCGGGCAAAAATTTTGACCAGAATGAATATACACGAATATCAAGCCAAGGAAGTTTTAAAATCTTATGGAGTAAAAATCCAGGAAGGTATCGTCGCCGATAGCCCTGAAGCTGCTGAGGAAGCTGCAAAGCAGCTAAATGAATCTACCGGGACCTCCTGGTATGTGCTAAAAGCTCAGATTCACGCCGGTGGCAGAGGTAAAGGTGAAATTAAGGAAACTGGTTCAAGAGGGGTAGTTCTGGCGAAATCTCTGGAAGAGGTTCCGGAAAAATCCAAAAATATTCTGAATGGAACATTGGTAACCATTCAAACAGGTGAAGAAGGAAAATTTGTCAAGAAGATTCTCGTGGCCCAGGATGTCTACTATCCGGGCAAATCAGAGCCAAAAGAATATTATTTATCCATATTGCTGGACAGGGCAACTGGCAGCAATGTGATCATGGCATCTACCGAAGGTGGGGTGGATATTGAAGATGTTGCAGAGCACAATCCGGAAAAAATCATTAAGGAATGGGTAGACCCTGCCCTGGGCATACAGCCCTATCAGGCAAGAAAAGTAGCCTTTCAGTTGGGACTGCAGGGCAATGCATTCAAAGAGATGGTTAAATTTATCATGGCACTGTATGCCGCATACGATGGCAGCGATGCCTCACAATTTGAAATTAACCCTGTCCTGAAAACATCTGACGACCAGATCTTAGCCGTAGATGCTAAAGTTAACCTGGATGACAATGCGCTTTTCCGTAACAAGAAGCTGGCGGAAATGAGAGACCTGGATGAAGAGGACCCGCTTGAAGTAGAAGCAGGAGAGTCAGGACTGAATTACGTCAAACTGGATGGCAATGTGGGCTGTATGGTAAATGGTGCAGGCCTGGCCATGGCAACGATGGACATGATCAAACTCTCTGGTGGCGATCCCGCTAATTTTCTTGATGTGGGAGGAGGAGCAAATGCCCAGACAGTGGAAGCAGGTTTCAGGATCATATTGAAAGACCCCAAAGTAAAAGCCATCCTTATCAATGTATTTGGTGGCATCGTGAGGTGCGACCGGATCGCCACTGGTGTGGTGGAAGCATACAAGTCGATTGGAGACATTCAGGTACCCATTATCGTAAGACTTCAGGGAACAAATGCCGAGGAAGGAGCAAAAATTATAGATGAGTCCGGCCTAAAGGTTACTTCTGCAATTACCCTTAAGGAAGCTGCAGAAAAAGTTCAAAATGTACTGAAAGGCTAAATAAAATTTACTATTTTTGCGGCACCAATGCCAGCAAGCACCCGTAGTTCAACTGGATAGAATATCGGATTTCGGCTCCGAGGGTTGAGGGTTCGAATCCTTCCGGGTGTACAAAAGCCCCCTTATTATGAATATAAGGGGGCTTTTTACTTTTTGTATGGTTGAAACCGCTTCCACCAAAGCGATCTACAGACTCCACTGCCTGATTGCAATTAAATCACTCAGCTTTCCATCAGATTATATGACGGCCACCAGATAAATCGGTTGGATCAGGCAAAGGTGCATTTTCAAAATTTCCAGCAAAAAATCATGGCTTTCATATAGGTCCAAAATTTGGTTTGGGACCTATTTGAATCCATACCTGAAAGGCTACTGCTTTATTGAGACTCTTTGATCCACTTGAACAGGGTTTGGTAGGTGACACCAGTCTCCTTGCTGAATTCTGCCTTGGACTTGCCCTCTGCCTCGGCTTTTTTCCAGGCATTAAGGATATTGGCTTTTTCCTGATTGGAATAAGTTCTCCTTCCTCGTCCCGATGACTTTTCACCTTTACTGTCCACCCCATATATAAATTGAACAAGGGAAATAAACCTGGCCGCTTCGGCCTTTGAATGTATGCCCAGCTCTCCCAAATCTGCCAAGGCAGTGTCTTTTACATTTTTGGTGACAAAGGGATGCTTTCCTTTTTTGTGGGCATCATCAATGGAATGAAATACCGTTCCCTCTGCATCTTCCATATAAAACACATTGTCTGTTTTTTGAAGATCTGCATGCTTGCTTAAAAACTCCTGAATTGACATAAATACTTAATTAAGATTTATTAGATGAATAGAAATTATATTTTTTCAAGTTAGTAACATTTTATATATAAATAACAAATACTATACCAATTTCAGAAATTAGCTTGTATTAATTCCCACAATATATATCCGACTAACTGTTTATGTATATAACCTGTCTTCATTTCTGAAATAGATATTGAAGCATCTGCTTGTAGATACCCATATATATAGGAGAGATTCAATAGAAATAGGGCAAGGAACGGTTAGAGGTTTTGTGACCTATGTTTAAACCTGGCGTGCGATCTCGTTGTACAATTTTTTTAAAAAAAATAAAAAAATGGCTAGGTTTTTAAAAACTAAATGGTTAAGTTTATCTTAAATTGATTTCCATCTAAGGGTTGCCGGGAATCAGTTTTGAGTGAATACATTACTTCCTGGTCTGGTAAATGAAATAGAAATGAGTCTGCCACAGGAAATGAAAAGCATTTCAGGAGTCTTTTGTTTCATTCAACATGTCAATCGTATAAAATCAAAACACATGACACAACTGATCAATTTCATCTGGCAAAGTACCTTTTGCCTCGCCTTTTTTTACGGATTGTATTGGGTCTTTTTAAAAAATGAAAAGACATTTTTGCTAAACCGGGTCTACCTGTTGGTAACTCCCCTGCTGGCCATGGTATTCCCAATTGTGAAAATTCCGGTGCCATTTGACAAACCCAATATTTCTCTGGAAAATACGGCATTTATCAGAGCCATTCAAACAGAGGATGCCAATGAAGTTATCGGAACATTTGGTTTGCCCGAAATCACTGTTACGGGAAGCAAACTTCCCCTCCTGTGGGAAGTAAAAGACTATCTCATGTTTGGGTATCTGGTAGTAGTAGTTATGTTGTTGTGCAAATTAGTATGGCAGTATTTCCAGTTGCGCCAGATCCTGGAAAAAGGCTGGTACCAAACCAAATATATCCTGAGCGACAACTATTTTAAAGTTCCAACTTTCGGCATGGCACCCGTATTTTCATTTTTTGACAAAATTTTCTGGGATGAAAACGAACAGCTCAGTGACAATGAAAAGAAACAGATCATACAACATGAACTGGAGCATGTAAAACAAAAACACAGCTATGATGTACTATATTACCAATTCCTCAGCATCATATTCTGGTTTAATCCGATGATTCATTTAATGCGTTATGCCCTGATAGACTTGCACGAATACCAGGCAGATGCCCGTGTATTGGCAGAGACCACCTGCAAGGAATCCTACCCAAGATTGCTGGTGAAGATGGCTTTCAAGGGTATCGATTTACCCATTGGTAATTACTTTATCCGGTCTACCACCCTAAAACGAATTGTGATGATGAAAAAACCCTATTCTATAAACCGGTTTAAGTTGATCATGCTGCTGCCGCTGATGATCATGCTTTTTGGCCTGGTATCCATGAAGACAAATAAAGGAATCAGATTACTCAACCAGTTTAAGACGCAGCCGACGGCCTTTTTAAAAAATCAGATTCTGGCAGCCCAGGATTCTATTCAGGTAGGAATCCGCGTGAAAAATGTCAAAAATCCATTACATTATGAAAGTATCGGCGTTCTGGAAAATGAACAGCTGGTTGCACAATTGGGAGAACTTTCCTATGAGTTTACCGGTATCAGGAATGAGAAGGACTATCACAGGGTCGTTCAATTGATCGAATCCCTGCGCAGCAACTCCACCCTGATAAAAAAATATGAAAATGTACTTCTTTTCGACGAGGTAGAGAAAAGGCCTGAGCCCTTGACAGGTTGGGGAAGCTGGCACGATTACCTCCAACAACAAATTCCACGCCATGGTGGTCATCTCCCATTTGTATCCGGACCGGTGGTTTTAGAATTTATTATTGATCAGGAGGGGAAAATTACCCATCCGTCCATCAAAAAAAGTCTGAACGTAAACATAGACCAAAAGCTGCTCGCAGCGTTACAAAACCAGGATGCGCCCAGGTGGCAATCCGGGCGGGATAATGGTAATCCTGCAGCCGTACTGGTTCATACCCACCTGTATATTTCCAATCCAGAAAGTTCCATTACCGTACCCGATCAATCAGCAATTGCTGACACAAAAGCAGACAGTAATCCTTCGGTAAATGATGATGAGAGCCAGACTATCGCCATTTCGGAATCTCCCCGGAGTTTGATGTATCCGGACAGCAGCGATCTGAAGACAGGCGCTATTAACCTGGGTATAGCGGCCAAAACTCACCTCGCAAAAAACCTGGTATACCCATTTGGGGATCGCAATGAAGCACATATTGGAACAGTACTGGTGCAACTTACAGCAAACCAGTCTGGAGCGGTAACCGATTACCAGATTGTAGAGAGCGTATCGCCCGAGACAGAAGCCATACTTTTAGAGGTAATGGAAGATTTGCCCGCCCTGGAACCGGTGATTGCCCAATCCGAATACCAGATCCTGCTGCCGGTGATTTTCCAGTTGCGGGGAAGTGGAGCCGCACTCCCTCCGTCCCAGAAGGAAAAATTCGGGGAAGAGATTACTGTAAACGGCTATGTATCAACTGGAAAACGCAGGATCAGGCCAGAACTACCTCCGCTGAAGCCTAAAATACCCCTTAAAATCATCAACGACAAATACATCAATTTCAATGGAATGACACTGCCATTGACCGAAGGACTTTCAAAAGGTATAGCAAGTATGATCCGGTATCATGACTGGGATCCTGAAAAAATGGAGGTAGAACTTTTTGCTTCCAATGACTTGAAAATGGGTACCATTCAGGATGTCCAGAATGCGCTTAAGGAAAACGGGCTAAATAGAATCCACTATGCGAAACCAGCGCAGGAAGAGCCTACAGAACTCCGGGTGGAGCCTTTGTATGTGCTCGACGGCGTGGTTCAAAATGGGAAGGAATTTCTAGAGCATACCAGGCCTGCGGATATAGAATCCATTTCAGTAATGAAAAATAACCAGATTAATTTATACGGAGAGAGAGCTAAAAATGGTGTGGTCATCATCACGACCAAAAAGTAAGGTCCCGATCGTTTATAAAGACATATTCCCTGCCATAATACAGCCTACTCACTCCTGTATTCTGGCAGGTTTTTTTATATTGCAGTTCTTGTAAACCCAACAATTGAAACCTATGTACTATAAAGCACTGCTTGCCATTAGCCTTTTATGTTTATTGTCCCGCCCGGCTTCTTCACAGGAGGAGTTTAACTATGAGGAATCTAAAGTTCCCGCCTATGCCCTTCCCGACCCCTTTGTATCTCTTAATGGAAAATTGATCGGTTCGGTTCAGGAATGGGAACACCAGCGAAGACATGAAATATTACGCTTATTTGAGGATCATGTTTACGGACAAGTTCCGGGAAGTATGGATAACATGCGCTTTATCCTTGCTTCAGAGGACGGGGAAGCCATGAACGGTGATGCCCATTTGAAAGAAATTGATATTGAGGTAAGCCGAAATGGTCAGTCCGTTACCGTTAGACTAATCCTTTTCATTCCAAAAGAAGCACCCAAACCTGCTCCGGTATTTTTATTGATCAATCATAGGGACCCGGAGAATATTGATCCTACCCGAAAAGTCAAAATGGGTTTTTGGCCGGCGGAGGCGATAGTTGACAGGGGCTATGCGGCAGCTACTTTTCACGTTATGGACGTCTCCGATGATAACAACGAGACCTTTCAGGAAGATATCCTGGAGACCTTATATCCAGAGCAACTTGAAAAGAAAAATGGTATGCGTGGTCTGGGCGCCTGGGCATGGGGAGCCATGAGAGCCATGGATTATTTTGAAACAGATCCGATGATTGACGCAGGTAAAGCTGCTGTGGTTGGGCATTCGCGCGGAGGGAAGGCTTCACTATGGACCGGTGCACAGGATTCCCGCTGGGCCATTACCATTTCGAATAATTCCGGTTGCGGAGGGGCAGCACTATCCAGGAGAAGGTTTGGCGAGACAGTTAGACGTATCAACACCAATTTTCCATATTGGTTTACAGATAATTTCAACCAATACAACGGCAAGGAAGAGTTGCTCCCTCTGGATCAACACATGCTGATTGCTGCAATTGCGCCCCGGGCTGTATATGTAGCCAGTGCCTCTGAAGATCAATGGGCAGACCCCAAAGGTGAGTACCTTTCGCTATTTCACGGTACCAGGGTGCACCGGGAAATATATCAGATGGACGGCGGGTTTTCTGCAGATCTACCCCACCCGGAATCTCCTGTACACCTGCCCTATGCCGGACATCACATACGAGCCGGAAAACATAACCTTACTCCCTATGATTGGGAGCAGTACATGGATTTTGCGAGCAAACTTTTTGGATTTTCAAATGAGTAAGGAAAGAAGAAAATTTCTTAAAAAAGCAGGTGGACTCGCCGGGATTAGCCTAGCCGGACCACTGGCTTACCCCCGACCGGCAGCCATCCCGGGTGGAACCTACCATCGGGATCTGGGTATGAAATTGTGCCTCGCTTATTTCTGGGGAGTCGAGAAGCGAAAGACCGCACTTGCAAGACAGATGGATGTATCGGGAGCGGTAGGTGGACTCAATCCCGCCATGGCCGGACTGAGCCAGCACAAACCCTGGTCAAGAGAAGTAATCAAAGGCGTTAAAGCTGCCTGGGAAAGGGAAGGGCTTCAGTTGCGTGTGATCGAAGGACCTCCTTCCCTGGGTACCAATACAAAATTGGGTCTTGAGGGAAGGGACGAAGAGATCTCGAATTTTATCAGCCTTATGAGGAATCTTTCCCTGGAAGGCATCGATACCATTTGCTACAATTGGATGCCTGTTATCAGTTGGGCCAGAACAGATATGGAAAGAAAAGGAAGAGGCGGTGCACTGGTAAGTGCTTTCGATATAGAAGACATTGAGGGCAAACCACTTATCCGGGACTATGGCGAGGTGAGTCACCCCATGATGTGGGACAACTTGCAGTATTTTTTGGATGCGGTGATTCCGGAGGCAGAAAAATACCGGATCAAATTGGCGCTTCATCCGGACGACCCTCCGGTATCCCATATTCAGGGAATTCCCAGAATCATGACGTCGGTAGACGCCTTCAAAAAATTACTTACCATGGCGCCCAGCGTTTACAATGGCATCACCTTTTGTCAGGGGAGCTTCGCATCCATGGGAGAGGAAAATAGTGGTGTAGACATCCCTGAAGCCATCCGTTATTTCGGCCGGAAAGAGGCCATTCATTTCGTCCATTTCCGGGACGTGAAGGGACACAAAAACAATTTTGAGGAGACCTTTCATGATGAAGGCAAAACGGATATGTACGAAGCCATGAAAGCATTGGATGAGATCGCTTTCAAGGGGCCAATTCGTCCTGATCATGTACCTACCATGGCGGGAGATACCAACGATAAACCAGGATACAGCACCATTGGAACGCTCTATGCTATCGGATACATCAGGGGTTTGATGGAAGGTGTAGGAAAGGCCGGACGCTAGTTTGTCAGGTGCCTACGATATCGGAAATATCCAGATAGTACATCTGCCGGCTACCTTCATGTGTAGAATCAAAAAAGACCCTTCTACCCTGCTGATCGCAGCGTGGATGAAGGTCGCAGCGCCATTCCCCGACAAACCGTTCCGGAGAATGAAACCTGCCTAAGATAACCTTCCTTTTGCCCGGAATATGGTAGAGATAGAGTGTAATGATCCTGTCTTTATCCGGATAGGTATCGTTCAGCACCCATTCTTCATTCGTGTGGGGCACGTAGGTATTGTGCCCGTTTCTGGTCATGTCTTCTGCCCCGATTAGTTCCATTTGTTCGGACTTGTCCTTTAGCAACCAGAATCCCGATTGTTTACCTATCGGTTTGGTCCATACCATAATGTGGTTCGGATCTCTCCATACGAAATGGGAGGAATTTCCAGAAGGGTCTGCGATGTACAGGTCCTTTCCTTCAGTATTTACAGTGATCATTCGGGTAACGAAGCCGGTCCTGGCCATGGTCTGATTATCAAGTATTTCGGGCCTCCACCGATGTAGAAACAGTAGCCGTTTGGAATCCGGGCTTACCAGCAGGTGATTGAACCAATGCCAGTTGTCTTCAATATCCTCACCCAAATGGGGAATCGCTGCCAGTTCTGCCAGACTCAACAGTTCTTTGGAATCTCCGGATTTGAGGTCCATGGTATACAATCCTATCGCAACGGGAGCTTTGGTCTGCCGGTATGGATCGGGGATCCCGGCATAGCCATACCCTGGTCGCAGGTTCTGAATCCTGTTAAATGCTGTACCTACTGCGTATTTGCCATTGGGTGCCAGCGCATAGACCGGTCGCGGCAAGGTACGGGTGGTCTGCTTTCTGATATGGTAGACCCGGCTTACGTACTGTCCGCTCTCCAAATCATTCCAAATGAGTTCTTCTGAAGATCCCGGAATCCATTGGAGCATGCAGGATTGTTGCCATCCCCAGGCAGATGATTCGCCGATACGTTTCCATTTATTATCCCTTTCCAAATCAATCAAGCCGATTTCCAGCTTGTCGTTCTTCCGGGGAGACCTCCCTTCGAAACCGACTTTACATCCCAGAGCATACCGCCCCGAAGGGTCAACCTGCCACTTGTCATAATAACCAAACCAGTGCCCATCCGGTCCGTCGGTAATTCTGACAGGAACGCGATTGTAATCAGGACCTAACCACTGCGGGCCATGGCTGATGCATGCTGACATCAGGAGTCCAGACTTGATAAATTTTCTTCTGTCCATTATTTGGGTTTATGTTTATTGTCAGGTGAAAACTATAAGGATGCAATCGGGCAGGTGATAATCCACTCTGGCATCGCTCCAACCTTTAAGATCGTCCCTCAAACCTATAATTGAAATAAATGAAGGCTTATCGCGATATATCTAATAAATAAATTTATACTTATATTGATGAATAGAAAAGGAAAACAGAAAATATATGCCTTCATGCCAATTCGCACATGGCGCGCCAGGTAATCTAATGGTATCAATCTCTTTAATAAATTCAACCATCATGTCAACACCTTCAGAAAGTATCAGTTCCTACCTGCAGTCCATACCCGATGAGAGAAAGGAAGCCTTTTCGAAACTAAGGCAAACCATTCTCCTACACCTACCGGATGGTTTTAAAGAGACGCTTAGTTATGGAATGATAGGGTACGTAGTCCCGCTGGAAAAATACCCAAAAGGGTATCATGTAGACCCCAGATTACCCTTGCCGTTTGTCAACCTGGCCAACCAGAAGCATTATATCGCCCTGTACCACCTGGGATTGTATACCAATGAAGCCCTACTCGATTGGTTTAAGGAGCAGTATCCCCGCCACAGCGACAGGAAGTTGGATATGGGAAAAAGCTGTATCAGGTTCAAAAAAGTCGATGCCATTCCTTTCGCACTTATTGGCGAGCTGATGGAAAAAATAAGTCTCGAAGAATGGATCGAAAGCTACGAGAGGGGACAAAAAAAATAGGGCTAAAATTGATTTCAGCCCTATTTTAAAATACCAATTTCGATTTACTTCTTTGCAATATAGCTTACCAGATCTACGACCTTATTTGAATAACCCCACTCGTTGTCATACCAGGCCACCAGCTTCACAAATTTATCACTGAGCTGAATACCTGCACCAGCGTCAAAGATAGAGGTACGCGCATCTCCGATGAAATCGTTGGAAACCACTGCATCTTCCGTATACCCCAGGATACCTTTAAGATCTCCTTCGGCAGATTCTTTCATCTTGGCACATATTTCTTCGTAGGATGCTGCCTTTGAAAGCCTCACGGTCAGGTCTACTACAGATACATCGGGGGTAGGTACTCTGAACGCCATTCCTGTCAACTTGCCATTCAGCTCGGGAATCACCTTTCCCACGGCTTTCGCTGCTCCTGTAGATGATGGAATGATGTTTTGGCCGGCACCTCTTCCACCTCTCCAGTCTTTTGCGGAGGGGCCATCTACTGTTTTCTGCGTAGCAGTAGTAGCGTGGACTGTAGTCATCAGTCCTTCCTCAATACCCCAATTGTCATTCACCACCTTGGCAAGGGGAGCCAGGCAATTGGTTGTACAAGATGCATTCGAAACAAATGTCATGTCTGATGCATACGAAGATTCATTTACACCCATAACGAACATAGGCGTATCGTCCTTTGACGGAGCAGACATCACCACTTTTTTTGCACCTGCAGCAATGTGTCCCTTGGCGCTATCCTTGGTAAGAAACAGTCCGGTAGATTCTACGACGATTTCAGCTCCCACATCAGACCACTTCAGATCTGCCGGGTTTTTTTCTGAAGTCACGCGGATGGCATTTCCATTGACGACCAATTTGCCATTATCCACGGAAACATCCCCTTTGAATGGTCCATGGGTGGAGTCATATTTAAGCATATATGCGATGTAATCAACATCGATCAGGTCATTGATACCCACTATCTGAATATCGTCTCTTTCCTGGGCAGCCCTGAATACAAGCCTCCCTATTCTACCAAATCCATTGATTCCTACTTTAATTTTTTCCATAATGTAGTTGTCTAGTCTATCGTTTTAAAAGATTGATTGTTGTTATTGAAACCCCTTTCATTGGCCGTTAAATGAAAACTATATTGAACAATTTATAATTAGCCAGATAGGAGATTTGAATAGTCTATCCGAAATTTTCAATGGTCAAATTTATAAAAATTTAATTTATCATTGAAACTTTGCTTTTGATTAGTTGAAAAAACTTGTACCCCCGGGCTTCTGTTACAGATTTTGAAATTTAAACGATATAGGTCAAAGATTTCCGGTAGACTCAAACTTTATAATACTCCACCAGATTCCCGTCAAATCGGGCTACTTTCTCAACCAGCTTGTTTCTAGTAGCCGTATCAAAAGCCCGGAAGCTTTTGGCCAGACCGATTTTCTCCTCCAGCATGCTGGCATTATCAGCCCCGGTGATCAACACGCTGATCGGCAGGGACCAGGAAAAATGCACTGCTTCCGCTACAGAAAGTGCATTGGGAATGATCTTCGGTTTGTCGCCATGGTTAAAATGGGATGTGCCTCCAAAAAATCCACCATTGGCCAGAGTTTTCATGGCCATGGGAGCCATTTTTTTTTCGACCAACACGGGCATTACATTATTGATAAAACTTTTGTAGTTTGGATCAAACGCATTGACGGGCATCTGACAGGCCTGAAGCAGGTCGGTGCTTTCCAGCATGCGCAGGTGTGCATTGTAATCCGAGTGTCCGGAAAATCCCACATACCTCACCTTGCCACTTTCCTGCGCTTTTCTGACCACGTCCAATACGCCATTTTTCAGCCGGTTGTCCACATCGCCCGGACTCGTAACGGCATGGATCAACCACAAATCCAGATAATCGGTCTTCATTCGCTTCAAAGTACCTTCCAGGTGTGCTTCTGCTGTTTTACCGTCTCGTGCTGTGGTTTTGCTTTGGATAAAGGCCACGTCCCGGTATTTTGGGGTCAGAAATTGTCCATACCTGCGCTCACCTGTTCCATTGCCGTAGGATTCGGCGTTATCAAAAAAACGTATGCCTCCTGCTATCGCTGTCTCAATGGTTTTTTCTGCCTCCGCCTCGGGCATCCTGGCTATATGCGCCCCACCCAAACCCAGCATGGTCACCGCTTCTCCGGTGTTGCCAAATTTGCGCTGAGGCAACAGGTCCCCCCATTTGTCGCGCAGCACAAATTTATCCATACTCGATCTGGCTTCAGCTCCCTGCAACTCCATTACATTCATCGGCAACATGATGCCTGCAGTCAATCCTGCCAGGGACTTTAGAAAGACTCTTCTGTTTTTATCATTTCCGGTATTCATCTTTTTCTGGGTTAGAATTCAACATTTATTCCTGCAGTAATATTTATCCCGGGCATGGGATAGCCATTTTCCAATTGATAGCTGGTATCAAACAGATTGTTGGCGAGTACATAACAGCTCACATTTTCAATAACCTGATAGTTCAAGTCAATATTCAGAAGGGTATAATCGATGGTCTCGTCTTCCGCCTGAGGACTGTTATTCAGTCCGAAAACCTGTTGCAAAAAAGGGGTGACTGAAAACTTCCCGATCTGTCTCCGGACCTGCATATTGAGGTGATGCCGCGGAGCAAACAGCACATTATCGGTCACATCCAGGAAGCTATAGTTAAAAACCAGGTCAACTGTTTCCCCCGGGCTATAACGAACCTGACTTTCCAGGCCGCGGTTTCTGAAGGCTCCGGTATTTCTATTCACCGGAGGGCTTTCCGAAGGATCTATTTGGATCAGGTTATCTCCCTTGGTATAGAAAAATACAAGGTCCATCTCCAAATCCCTGTCAGGAATGGAGCGGGTAATGGTCAGCTCGTGATTCCAAAGAGTTTCGGGATTTAATGCATCATTGGATGGAGGGAATAAAAAGAGGTCTACCACAGATGGGCTCCTGAAAGCTTTGGCAGAGGACATTTTTAGCAGGTATTTCGGGTTGAATTCATAGGAGAAGCCAAAGCCCGGTACCGTAGATTTTCCAAACTGGGCGTTGTTTATCTCCCTTAGGCCTACGTTTACATGTAGTCTTTCCCAAATCGATTGTTCCACCTGTAGGTAAATGTCAGTTTGGTTGATCCTATGTGTTATATCAAGCCCTTTAGCCGCTGCCGGCGGCAGGCTCGGGTTTACAGCTTCCCCCCCAAAGCGGTTGTGATCAATGCCCAGAGTCAGGGTTTGCCCGGGGATCAACTGCAGATTTTGATAAAGGGTAAACCCCTGGCTGAAATCGGTTGACTCAAAGCCGCTTTTAAAATCATGGTTGCCGAAATTGTGAAAGAATAAGGCCGCCCCGGAAATTCTATCCCCCTGGTTTTTTACACCCAGGGAGACTCTACCGCGCAAATAGGCTCTGCGGTCCTCGGTTAATGGGGAGGCCAAAGTTCCAGGGTGATAGTAAACAGCGTCTGACAATTGAAAATCAGCCATAAGATTGATATTTTCCTCAGCCTGAAAACTCAGTTTGTAAAAGAGTGCACTGTTTTCGAAACTATCCCGGGCATCTTTTCTGAAACCCTCCGTCTTGCTCCTGTTCAAAGAGACCAACGACTGCCATTTTCCTTTCTCAAAATTTACTTTACCTGTAAAACTATGCGTACCAAAACTACCTGAAGCAGCGCCGATTTGCCCTGACCAGCCCTCTTTGCCCCCCTTGTCGGTAATCAGATTAATGGCCCCTCCCATGGCATTGCTTCCATAAAGTACGGCGGCTGCTCCCCGAATGACCTCTACCCTTTCAAAATCTGATTTCTGATATGCATCCGCAATGGGATGCGCAAAAATCCCCATAAATTGAGGTTGTCCATCGATTAAAACCAAAACCCTGTTATTCGGGCTGCCACTGATTCCCCTGATCGAGATGTTTCCACCAGACCCCGGTCCTACTCCAAACCCCAACAGAGATCGGTCATTCACCATCAGCCCGGGCACGTGTCTCACCAGGGCAGGCAGCACGTTGATATGCCCGGAGGCGTTTAACTGGCCTTTATCGACAACGGATATACTGGAGGAGATCTGAGAGGCATCCTGTGCCATACGGGTGCCGGTCACCACTACCTGATCCAGGCCCAGGGTGTCGGATTGCTGAGCAGCCAGGGGGCTTTGCAGCAAAAAAAACCAGCCCAGGGGCAAGAGCAAAATGCTGTATTTCATCCCATTCACGTTTTTTTCCATGGCCAATTGACACAGGACTTTACTTTTGGAAATAATACCAGGTCTGCCGTTCCTTTCAACACAAAGGTATGCACTTCATTCTTTGCCAATTTCTCTTTGATCAATGCCAGTGTCTTGCCCGTAACGGCCACATCATCAACGACCAGAATTCGCGGATAGCTAAAAAAATCCCAGTTGAACTCCTCCAATATCTGAGGCTGCTGGTATTGCGGCTCATTTTCATCATTTCTGTGATTGACCCGAACCACTTTCATCGACACACCCAACTGATGTGCGATCATACAGGCCGGATACACTCCTCCCCTTCCGATACCCAGGACCAGGTCAACTTCGGGAAAATCGAAAGCATACAGCGCTTCGCTGATGGCGTCAAAGCTAATATCAATTTTATCCTGCATTTCTCTCTACGCTAATGAACGGGTTTAACCGCAGCTAGTCCCTGCGGTGATCTCTGGATGTCCCGGCTACCACAAATCCAAGCACAATCAGGACAACTGCTCCGGCCCAGCCCCTGCTCAGGGATCCGAGAAAATAATCTACCGGAGACAACGAAGCATACTGGAGCCAGACTAGGGCAGCAGCGCCAATCAGTTTGGCCACCAATAGAGAGGGTAGTACTGCCCAGCCGGTACCCAATCTATTTTTCAGATAGGCCAGAGAAAGCGTAAAAAACACCAGCTCCAAGGTAAGCAAAAGCATCAGAGACCATTGGTCGTTGCCTGAAATCAAGAAATTTAATGCCGGTGACAGGGCCGCCGCAGCCAATGCTGGAGTTTTTCCCAAAAGTACCAGGGCAATCAGCGGAACATAAAACATGGGCAACAATATAGCGCCCAAAGGGGTCCCCTGCACTGGAGGCGCAAGATGGATGGTTACAGGCAATAAAACCGCTGCTGTAAGTGTAATCAGTGAAATTAGCAGAGGCCTGCTTTTATAATAATGATGTAGGTATTGCATTTGCTGAACTGTTTGATTCCTTTGAAAATGTAAAAAAAATTACGCAGTCCTGCAATTAAAATTTAACCAAATGCCCTAACGTCAACGATTTGCGGGGAAAGCAATATGGTCTGATAATTGTTAGTCATCATGTATAAAATCGTTTAATTCTAAACTTTACACAGCAAGGTATGCCCGTCATCGGTGAATTGATAAAAAAGGCAATTGATTTAGGTGAAAAACTAAACACTGAATCCAGGCCGGAAGAGAAACAAAACAAAGTATTGCAGGAACTATTGGATAAAGCCAAAGACACCTCATTTGGAAAATACCATGGTTTTAAAAATATTGGCAAATCAGAAAACCCTATATCCAGCTTTCAGCAGCAGGTCCCATTTCACGATTATGATGCGCTGTATGATCTTTGGTGGAAAAAAATCCGTGAAGGGCATGAGGACATCACCTGGCCCGGGATCAATCGTTTTTTTGCGGTCAGCTCAGGGACCACCAGCAATAGCAAATACATTCCGGTCACAGACGATATGCTGGATTCCATCAGGAAAACAGGCATACAACAGATCATGACCCTATCTAAGTATGATCTGCCTTCAGACTTTTTTGAAAGGCAGATCATGATGCTGGGCAGCTCAACCGACCTACAAGAAGACAACGGCTTTCTGGAAGGCGAAATCAGCGGCATCAGCGCCAGCCAGATTCCTTTTTGGTTCAACAATTTTTACAAACCAGGACCTGAGATATCGGCCATCGAAGACTGGGATGAACGAATAGAAAAAATTGCAGAGCAGGCAGCAGACTGGGATATAGGTAGCATTTCGGGGATACCCTCCTGGATAGAATTGATGATGAAAAAAGTGATATCCCACCATGGAGTTGACACCATCCATGACATTTGGCCCAATCTGGCTGTCTATACACCCGGAGGTGTAGCATTCGAGCCCCACAGAAAAAGTTTTGAGCAAAATCTTGCTCACCCTTTGATCTACATCGATACCTATCTCGCATCGGAAGGATTTCTTGCTTTTCAGGCCAGGCCAGATACGGATGCTATGGCGCTTGTACTGGACAATGGTATTTTCTTTGAATTTGTCCCTTTCGAACCCGAAAACATGACCGATTCGGGGACCATTCATCCTGATGCGAAAGCGCTCACCATAGCTGAAGTCGAAGAAAATAAAGATTACATATTGGTTATTTCTACAGTGGCCGGAGCCTGGAGGTATATGATCGGCGACACGGTTTCCTTTACCAACAAAGAGAAGGCAGAGATAAAAATTACCGGAAGAACCAAGTTCTTTCTTAATGTGGTGGGTAGCCAACTCAGTGTGCATCAGATGGATCAGGCCATAGAAGCTGTGCAGGAAAAATTCAACATCACTGTTCCCGAATATACCGTGAGTGCAGTCCGGGAAAATGGCGAGTACCTGCATCGCTGGTATCTGGGCAAAGAATCAGGTGAGGCCGATGAAGCAGCGCTGACCGAATTTCTGGATCAATGCCTGCAGGAAAAAAATAAGAACTATAAGGTGGCCAGGAATAAGGCCCTGAAATCGATTGATGCAAAGCTGATTCCTGCAAGCATTTTTATTGATTACAACGAAAAGCAAAAGAAGAAAGGGGGACAGGTAAAATTTCCCCGGGTAATGAAGGAAGAGGCCTGGGAAGCCTGGGAAGATTTCGTCCGTGAATCCAATCGTCTGACAGACCATTGAAACCAAATTCAGCAAAAATCAATTGTTAATATTGTCAAAGGACAGGAATTGACGATTGATTTTTGCCTTTGACGAAACAAGCCTTATACAAATTAACGCTTCATGGCCCTGCTGATTTTTAAATCACTGTCTTCTACCAATTATCGGTTTTTCTTTATGGGGCAGGCTTTTTCCAATTTGGGCAATATGATGAAACAGGTGGCGGTCGGATGGCTGGTCTACCGGCTTACAGGATCCGCATTGCTGCTGGGCGTGGTTTCTTTTTCCAGGGAAATCGCCGCGTTTTTGTTTTCTACAGTCGCGGGCGTACTCGCAGACAGGTACAATAAACACCGCCTGTTGATGGTCTGCCAATCCCTCATCGCGGTCAACGCCATTATCCTGGCCCTGCTGACCATCACCGATGCGATCAGCTTTCAAACACTGCTTGCTTTGGAGATCGTATTTGGACTGGTCAGTGGTATGGAGATGCCCTCCCGCCATGCCTTTGTCAATGATCTGGTAGAAGATAAAACCTACCTGACCAATGCCATCGCCCTAAATTCTTCGCTTTTCAACACAGCCCGGATTGTGGGGCCAGCTCTGGCCGGCATACTCATTCCCATCATCGGTGAGGGGTATTGCTTTCTGCTCTATGCCGTTGCAAGTAGTGCAGTGGTAGTAATATTTACCTATATTGAATACCGGCCCTCCGGGAAAAAACGAAAAGGTAAAAATTTTGCAAAAGAGTTTCGGGAAGGAGCAGTCTTTTCCATCAAAACAAGACACATACGCTTTCTGATATTATTTGTCGCGGGAATTACCCTGATTGGTGTCTCTTACATGGTGATCCTACCCGTAATGGCTGCAGAGGTATTTATGGGAGATGCGGTGATTTTTGGCTACATGACCAGTGCCGTCGGAATAGGATCCTTGCTGGGAGCTTTTTTTGTCGGGGCCAGAAATAATGTAGTAGGACTGGATAAGCTGATTTTATTGGGTACATTGATTTTTGGTCTGGGATTGGCAGTTTTTTCGTTCAGCACGATATTGTGGTTGTCTCTCCTTGCGCTGATAACCACCGGGTTGGGCAGGGTGATCATCTTCACAGGTTCCAATACCCTGCTGCAAACCATAGCTCCGGAAGAAAAAAGAGGCCGGGTTTTGAGTTTCTACATCATGTTATTCATGGGTGCGCTTTCGCTGGGGAGCTTCCTTATCGGATTGCTCACTGATTGGATGGGAGCTCCATTTGCCCTGATGATGGGGAGCCTTGGTGTGCTGGTTATGGGCCTGTACTATGCCAAAAGTCTTCCCCTACTCAGAAAAAGGACCTACAGAGCAATTAAAAAATCGGAATTATTGACCTGATCCTTATACCGGAAACCTGTAACCTTTAATAGATCCGGGCAGTGCCGGGGACATGGTACCTGATTTTGAAGCCAGGCATTTTCGCTTGATCACCGGGCCTGGACAGCTAGTTTAACCAAAAAAAATAATTTATGAAACCGCTTACTTTACTTGTTTTAAATAGTTTGAGTCTGGTGTTTACCTTGACTATCAATTACCTGGGTGGAACCGGAAAGTACTTCCAAAATAGTGTCGGAGAGATCAGCAGCCTTTATCCTACGGCCATCACGCCGGCTGCCTATGCTTTCTCCATATGGGGATTGATCTACCTGGCATTGACGGCATTTCTGATATATCAGTGGTATACCTATGCCACCGGACGGCAGTCCCTCACCGTTATTCCCACCGGTATTTGGTTTACTTTCGCCAATCTGGCCAATGCTTTTTGGGTATGGGCATGGACGGCGGAGTACCTGTTGTTATCTGTATTGCTGATATCACTGCTTCTGTTTTCGCTGGTAAGGCTGATCCTGCGGCTTCGCCTGGAAATTTACGATGCTCCGCTTCAGGTTATTTTTTGGGTTTGGTGGCCCGTCTGTATCTACACCGGCTGGATTGTGTTGGCTACAGTGCTGAATATTGCTGTAAGTCTGAAAAGTTTTAATTTGCTATCCGGGGCTTTTTCCGAGACAGTATGGGCTGTGCTTTTACTGATCGTTGCCGGTATCATTTACATTTGGATAACCCTTCGAAGAAACATGCGGGAAGCAGCCCTGGTGGGTGCATGGGGCCTCGTGGCCATCGCTGCAAAACAAGGTCAAAGTTACCCCAAAGTGGCCTTTTCAGCCATTGCAATAGCAGGTTTGCTGTTGATCATCACGGTAATACATGCTTACCGCAACAGAAAAACTTCGCCTATTGTTAAGCTGATTAAGGGAGAATGGACCTGATTGGTTATCCGGGGAATCAGTTTGAGGTGTTTTACCTGGTTATAGTTTTTCCGATGAACCAGTGAAATAGTTTTTCATTACCTTCTGGGCCATTTGGTGCTGAGGGCTGAAATCAGGTTGTCTGTTGCCCCGTTCAGGGTACCATTTCCAGAAATACACGCCTTGAAACCAGGGTTGATGCCAGACTGACTCAAAAAATGCCGTATAGCAGCGGGCCTGAACCTCCTCCGACAAAACTGCCTGCTTCCTGTCCTTTGGCCAAAGCCAGGGAGCATCCGCCGCGTCGCTGGTATTGCAGTATCCGAGCTCGGTAAATAAGATCGGCTTTTTATACTTAAGATTAATTTTTTCCAGGTCTGGAATTACCCTCTCCCAGCCCAGCATAAGCTGATCTAAAGCTGGGTTCTCACCGGAAGCGAGTGGAAAATAGGCCTGAACACCGATATAGTCCAACGCATCCCAAAATCTTATGGATTCATATTCGGTAAAATTTGCGGCATAAGTCAGTTTGCCGGAGTACACCTCTCTTACTGCAGTGATGATTTGCCTCCATTCCATTTCCCGGTGGCTGGTTTTTTCCAGTTCTGTGCCTATACAAAACAAGGGCAGATTCCGCTCCTCGGAAAGGGCGGCGTAGTGTAGAATAAATCTCCGGTAATTCTCAAACCACTCCTTCCAATCTTGCTCAGACTTCATGGCAATTTCCCCGGGCCATGAGCCAGATACCCATATATGGGGCTTGATGATACTGGTTAAACCCTGGCTACGAGCGGTATCAATAGTTGCGGTCAGGCCTTCGCTTCTTTCCCCCCACCACATCCTATCGCTGTGCATTTCCCACCTGATCCGGGAGTCTGCCGGATCTTCCTGCCAGCCAAACGGCGTCTGTGATATGTGGCTTACACCTGCAGCAGTAGCACCCGCCATCTCTCCTCCTTTCAAAGGATTCCTGCTACCTACCCAGCAGACTCCGCGGTGTTTGGTATTCTCAAAACGCACAAAATTTTCAGCCTGTTTTCCTGTATGGCAGGTTGCTGTAAAAAGAACGATGCCTAAGGCAGTAATCAGCCCTGACAATTTATTTATATATGTTCCCATGCTCATTTGCTTCGGTACAAGATATAAAGAAAACTACTGATCATCAGCAGGTATACCCAACTAAATGGAAGGGCCATCAATACCAGCAGTTGACTGATCGATTCCAGGAGTTGTTCCCGGCCCACAAAAATGGTGGCTACCGTAAATAATACCAGGATCAGCCCCCATCCAAGGAGATTTCTTTTTCTGGGCTCCATGTTGCCATTATCTGCAAACATTCCCAATACATAGATGGCCGAATCAATGGAAGTAATTAAAAAAGTAAAAACCAACAGCAATCCCAATGATTTGATAATCCCTGCCATAGGCAGACTGTCAAAAAATACAAATATGGAACCATATAGCGAGTCAAACTGTCCCGCATAGGTCTCCGGATCCCCAATCAACGCAAAGGCCTGAGAGCCAAATACCGCAAACCAGAAAAAGGTCCCGAGTGAAGGCACGAGCAGCACCCCCAGAATGAACTCCCGAAAAGTCCGGCCCCTGGAGATCCGGGCGATAAATACTCCCGTAAACGGAGCCCAGGAAAGCCAGAATGCCCAATAAAAATAAGTCCAGTCCATCAGAAAGTCTTGCTCCACTTTCATTGATCCAATATTGAGACTCATGGGCAAAAAATCCTGCAAGTAACTTGTCAGTGCCAAGAAAAAAGTCACAAATACGCCAAAAAGATCTCCGGAAAACCAGGTAAAAAGCATTAAAAACAATGCCAGAGCAATATTGAACCTTGACAAATTACGGATTCCCTGGCTCAATCCCGTGAAGGCTGACAGCGTGGCGAGAGACCCCAGAAACACCACTACCCAGGCATTGTTGGTGTAGTTGACATCCAGCAGGCCAAAAAGCTCCCTAAATCCGGCCAGCAACTGCCGGCTGCCCAATCCTACCGCACCAACCACACCAAATAGCGTACTGATGATAGTGATCACGTCGATCGGTACACTCAGCCAGGGTTTTTGAAACCTGCCTGCCAGTACAGACGAACTGAGCATTAGCCTTCCCTTCCCATATACCAGATAACCGATGATCAGACCAAACATCCCATAGAAGGCCCAGGGGGTCAATCCCCAGTGAAAAAACGTATATTCCAGGGCAAAGATATCCGGATCAAGTACTGAAGGTCGCGGCGCCTGCGTATAGTAATATACCGGTTCCTGAACCGCCCTCAGCATCAAACCTGCTCCCATGCCGGTACTGTACAGCATGGCCACCCAGGAAAACCATCCGTACGCTACCGGTCCATCACCCAATCGGGTATTTCCCAGAGGAGATACCGCAATCGACAATAACGCCAGAACAATCGCCAGGCCCAGGAAAAGGTAATAGCCCCCAAAATAATCCAGCGTGCGGGCTGCCGTATCCTGAATCCAGACTTTGAACTCCACAGGAATACTAAATGCCAGAAACAAAAAAATCAGACAGGCAGCAATGGACACGAGAAACGTAGGCTTATTGGTAGGCATCAGCAGGCTATGGCTAAATTTGCCTGAATATACAATACAAATGCAAGCCTGTTCCGAAAACCACCGGTTTTTCTGCTTCGCAAATTCTGGAAATTATTCCGGGAAACTAAAACCAAGTTTCTTCAGGCCTTCCTTTATTTCCGGGGCTTGCATGAAAAGGTTCCAGCCAAGGCCGGAGCGGTAATTTTCTATCATCGCTACGACAGGACCCTGGTCAATTGCCAGATACCGCTGCGGATACCAGGCTTCTTCAGGGCTCAGAGCATCATAAAATCCATACCGGCCAAAAGTCTTCTCCCCGTAATTGTAGTAAAGATTCTTGAGAACCGCCATACTTTCCTCAGGCGTATAGGGCATGGATGACAGGGCAGCTGTAGGCGAAATGACGCCCAAATCATTGCCGGGGCGGTGGGCGGAATAGCCATTGGTAGAATAACTCGCTGTCAGGCCCCATAAATCGGGTCCGTACCCTTTATATCCTGCCTCATTCTCTATACACCATTGCCGGTTGATCAGGCTATGGTTGCGGTTATGTTCCCAATAATCAGCGTATCTATCACTTAATCCTTTCGGATTCAATCCCAGATAGGAATAATGCGCCCAAAACAAGGGACCACCGTATTCAGGGGACCCGTTGTGAGATAGGGGTAGCGGGTGCCCATAGGCGCTGCTTTCATTTTGAATGTTACCTGAGCGTGCCCACCCTTCATGATACACCTGCTCCGGCACCGAATGGGTGGGAGAAGAGGCGGCCAGAATATAAGTGATGAGACACTCGTCATAGCCCCGGATAGCAAAATTTTTCTGCCAGCCAAAATTGGGAGACCAATGCCAATAAAGTACGTTCTGTCCATCCTGCGTATGCCAGTCCCATTGCATATCCTTCCACAAATTATCGATCTTGTCCGCCAGAGATTTCTCTCTTTCGGTTCCGTCCCGGTAATATTCCCTGACTGCCAGCAGTCCCTGCATCAGGAAAGCCGATTCCACCAGATCTGCTCCATCATCATCCCTGCCAAATGGCTTTACCTTTCCCGTCTCGCCGTTGATCCAATGTGGCCAGATGCCATGAAAACGATCCGCCTGCTGGAGAAAATCAACTATTCTTTCGAACCTGGCGAGGCCTTCCGCCGCAGTAATCCAGCCTCTCTCCAAACCTGCGAGAAGTGCGAATAATCCAAATCCGGTACCACCGGTGGTCACAATGTTTTGGTCATTCTGGGGATATTCTCCGTCGATGTGAATCCGTTCCCTGGCCATTCCTGAATTGGGCTCGGCACCCTCCCAGAAATACCTGAAAGTGTAATATTGAACCATGTTCAGCAGCTCCTCCTCGCTCATGGTCTTTGTTTCTACGGCCACTTCCCCCACAAGCCTGGAACTCTCCCCGGTCCGGGCCTCTATCTTATAGTGCAGCCCCAGGTTTTTGCCCAGATCATTCACAAAATCCAGGTAGAGGGTATCGGACAATTCTGCCCTTTTGGCATATTCTCCATCTTCCTTTCGTACATAAACGACATAATTATCGGCATCAGCTATTGGATGCCAACTCAGTTCTACATGCCTGTCATAGGCTCTGGATTCCACTTCACTGTTTGCCTCGGGCTTCTGCGCACAGGAATATCCCGCCAGCATCAACAGCCATATCAGGTTACAAGCATTTATTTTCATGGTCCTGCATTTAATGTTATTCATAGGTAAAGTCTAATTTTTCCAATCCTGCGGTGATTTCCTCATTTTGCATGAAGTAATCCCAAAGCAATCCGGATCGGTGGTTTTCTATCATCAGCAAAATAGGCCCCTGATCTATGGCCAGGTAGTCAGCAGCAAACCATTGTCTTGTCAGGTCAAATGCATCCAGGAAACCCATTTCACCCCAAAGCCGGTCTCCCAGTTGATAATAAAAGAATTCAAGCGCAGCCATCGATTCCCCGGGCGTATAGGGCATGGAAGACAAGGCTGCTGTAGGCGTGATCACCCCCAGGTCACGCGATGGGGAATGCGCTGCATAGCCATCGGGGTTATCACTTGCAGTTAATCCCCAGGATCTGGGGCCATATCCTACAAATGAAAGTGGATTCTGTATGCAATAGGCCCGGTTGATCAGGCTGTGTATGCGATTCTGCTCCCAGTAGCTGGCATACCTGTCTGCAAGTTTTCTGGGGTCTAATCCCAGAAATGAATAATGGGCAAAAAACAGCGGACCTCCCCTGTCCGGGCCCAGAGGAAGTAAATAACCGTGGTAATTTTGTCCATTTCTAATAGCCCCATCTCTGGCCCAACCTTCATGGTACACCGTTGCGTCAATCGGGTGGGTAGGTGACGAAGCCGCCAGGACGTAGACGATCAATGCTTCATTATATCCGGATACTGACATATCCATGGCCCAGCCCAAATCTGCTGACCAATGCCAGTAGAGTCGGTTTTGACCTCCCCGGGTATACCAGTCCCATTCTACCTCCTCCCAAAGGCGGGTAATCTTGTCCTGCAGCAGTTTTTCCTCGGAGCGGCTTTCATCAAGATAACTACGTACAGTCAGCAGCCCCTGCATCAAAAGTGCCGTTTCTACCAAATCTCCACCATTGTCAAGCGCACTGAAGGGAATGGTCGTTCCGCTATTGCCATTCATCCAGTGAGGCCATACCCCATGAAATCGATCGGCCTGCTCCAGAAAACCAACCATTTTATTCAACCTGTCTATCCCGGCTTCCCTGCTGATAAAGTCTCTTTCTATCCCCACCATGAGCGCCATGATCCCAAATCCCGACCCACCAATTGTAACCAGGTCTCCTGAACTGCTGCGCTCTCTCGCCAGGCCACTTACAGGATGTGCAAAATCCCAGAAGTACCGGAAAGTTTGTGCCTGAACTTTCTCCAAAAGCGCATTTTGATCAATTAGAGGGAATTTGGTGTTTTCTGCAGGCTCCGTGTAGAAAGTAAGCTCAAATGCTTCTATGGGAATGCCACTACATGCATCCTCTCCTGAGGGTATCATTAGGGTAAACTGTCTCAGATCCCCAAGAGGAGCCAGGGACCGGATCTGGTAATGAAGCGAATCTTCGACATGAACCAACTGTATAGGAATAATCCCTTCTCCCGTTTCCTCCAATCTTATCGCATCCTCATTCAATGAAACGGGATACGAAAACTGTAGATCTAATTGAAATTCGAGATTGGCATCAACCCAGTGGCGACTCCCCAACCGGCTTGCATCCAAAAGTGTAAAAGAACTCACGGAGATGGATGTTACGAGGGTTGAAAATCTGAGTTCCTTACCCACGAATTCCTGGCCATCCTGACCCCGTATACCTGAGAGAATTTGCAGCGTGTACCTGGCGCCTTCCTCCAGCACGCCTACAGGCAGCAACCTGATGGATTTATTGCCATCCAGAAAGCTGGAGTTTACTGTGACCTCATCTCCGGTATCCGTATTTGTGAGTATTAGATTTCCGGTAAGAGATTCCGGCCTGAGGGGTACAGAGAAGTGAAGCTGTATAGATTGGTCAAATGGCACATTCTCGGCCATCTCCTGCCCGTCGATAGCAACGTTACCAATCGTCGCACCTGTCAAATCCAGAACAGGTGCTTCTGCCTGCTCCGACTGGCAGCAACTACATATCAGTCCGATCAATAAAAAAACTATCCGGGCTAGCATCTGATATTATTTTCTTCGTTGGGGTCAATAATGTTACCGATTCGCTTTCCCGGTACACTGTACTGCTCCAGCCTGCGCCTGAAGCCCGATTTACCAGGATATAAAGTCTGCACATGGCCTTTCAGGGAGGAAACAGGGCTATCCGTTATAAAGCAAAAACAACAGAAAGTTTCCTTCCTGTCGTTTTTTGCAATACTTCAACGGTTTCAGTTGCTCTCCTCCATCATGATGTCCTGGATCTCAGCCTGGCTCAGGGCCCTGCTGAAAATCCTTAGCTCATCCAGTTCACTTGAGGTAGACAAATGCCCCCAGCCGGTAAACCGCGGTGCACCGGAAGCTACGGAAAGGATATCGCACCCAGTCCAGTCGATTCCTGGAAAGCTACCCTGGCTGACCACTTCTCCATTGATGTAAACCGTGCACTGATCCGTTCCGATGGTAAATGCGATGTGATTCCAGGTATCAGCTCCGGGATCTATGTCAGCAGCAGCCCCACCATCAAACCAGTTTTCACCTGAACCATTGCCTACATTCAATTTAAACCGCTGCATTCCACCTGCATTTTCCCTGAATAATCTGAATCCTGCGGTTCTGTTGTTCATGGCTGTAGGATTTGATTCATCCGGAGGACCCATCACCAAAAGTCCGGCACGGTCGGGTGTACCGTTCAACTTGTACCAAAAGACTGCACTAAACTCCCCGGATTGAAGATTTTCTGCTTCGTAGGCCAGATAGGCATCTGCCGCTCCAGAATAGGCGCGACCTGAAACGCCGTCTGCAAAACCGGGAGAGCCCGACACAGTAGGGGTCTGAATGCGTACCAGCTCAGTATAATCCCCGTCAAACGGTAGATAAAATTCCTCCCCTGCGTACACGGGCTGATAGGGTTCGATTTTTTCAAAAGCTACCAAAGTACTTGTCTCTTTGCCGGACAGGTCTCTGGCTATCACTTCCAATTGGTGTTCGCCATTGGTCAGGTTGTCATAGTCGACTGTACCCAGGAATCTCCGGTAATCTCTGAAGTCCTCAAATCTGGCTATTTCCTCTCCATCCAGCTCCACTATGACGGTTTCTATTTCTATATCGTCCTCTACTTCCAGGTCAATTTCAATACTGGTGACATCCTCTGTTACCCGGATCTGGGTTCCCTCAATCGGGTAATTCACGGTGACTTCGGGAGCTTCGTTGTCTGCTCCCGGTTCTACAAATTCGATATCGTCTATATAGCCCTCGGTGCAGGCAGACAGGCAGAGCGCCAATGCCGCAATAAGGCTGATCCATTTATGTCTCATTTTGGAATAGGTTTTATGTTTCAATTCATTCTTCATTTGCGGCCTCTCTGATTTGAGGCAGGATATCCTGCTGCTCCAGCGGATAGGGCAGGTAGCGGTCACCCTCACTGAATGTCCTTCCCGCATAATTCAACTCATCGGTACGATCATATCTGATCAGATCAAAGTATCTGATGCCCCATTCCATGGCAAATTCTGCGAATTTTTCATCCAGAACTGCATCCAGGTCTACTGAAGGAAGGTTGTTTAATCCTGCTCTGGCTCTAACCTGATTTACAGCCTCGGTTGCTGACAGGACCTGACTGCTGGCTCCATTGACCAGTGCCTCGGCATGTAACAGCAGGACTTCCGCGTACCGGATGCAGGTGAAGTTTTTATTTTCGCCGTAAGTAAATCTCCCCGGAGTAAGCTGGGTAGAAGGAAGGTAGTGTTTCCCGCTGAGAAAGTTGTATCTGGGGTGGTTGTTAAATACATCGCCATCCGGACTGACATTGGATACCCAATCCGGTAAATTCTGATAGGCTGCATCCGATTGGATGGCTGCTATCCCGTCAGGGGTAAACAAGACAGAGGTAGTCAACCTCTCCTGTTCATTCCTGTCGAGCATAAACTTGACGTATTTTTCTGTAGGTTCGAAAAACCCCCAGCCTCCCCCTGCACCGGACACTGCCGGAGTCCAGCTTGAAGGACCGAAAAAATCCCACAGGTACCGGGTCCGTGTCCCGCTGGCCTGGCCAAAATCGGAATACTGCAGTTCCAGCAGGTTTTCGTCATTCAGCTTTCCTGGTATTTTAAATAGCTGGTAATAATCCGGCTCCAGCACAAACAGCCCGCTACCGATGATTTCATCTGTAGCTTCCACCACAGCAGCGTAATTGCCCAATTCCATATTAGCCCTGGCTTTCACTGCCAAAGCGGTGTAGCGGGTCACTCCTCCCCTGACATCAGCCCGTTGATTGGGCCGCACACTCGGTAAATCGGGAATCGCAGCATCCATTTCCATGGAGATATGTTGCATGACGGTCTGGTAATCGGAAAGCTCTACGTTAAAGAGGTGGCTGGGTTCTGAGGCATTGGGAATGAGCACCGAACCCCATAGTTTGGCCAGGTACATCAGTTCAAAAGCACGCATTACCCTGATTTCAGCGATGTATTGTCTGGCATTGGCCTCATTGGCCCCGGCCTCCCTGTATTTTTCGATTTCTTCCATCGCACCGTGCCAGTACAATAGGTCCGAATACAGGTTGAGCCAGGTAGAATTATACATCCAGAAATTTCTGTCATATCGAAATTCATCTGTTTCAATCAGGGGAAACTGATCGCCGGCGGCGTTGACATCGTCTCCCCGCACACTTATAAGCGGGAAGGTCTCCCATTGCAAACTGTACAATTCAGCATAGGCTCCGTATAGCAACAGGACCATGTTTTCAGTCTGGGAATAGTCTGTGTCCTCGGCGATAAATTCATTCTCCAGAGGCTCGTCCAGTACGTCCGTACAAGACGGCCCCACCAATAGGATCGAAACTGCCAAAAACAGAACGGATATATATTTGTAGGTAGTCATATTCGTCTTTTTTATAGTTTAATGTTTAATCCAACAGTATAAATTGCAGGAATAGGGTACACCTGCCTGTCGATACCATTGGCTACTTCAGGGTTGAAACCGTTGTAATTAAACATTGTCAATGGTCTCTCAGCGGTGAGCGTGATTCGGGTCTCGGGCATTTGGGTCCCGAATACCTCCTTGTCTGCAAGCGTGTAGGCCAGCCTCACATTTTGGATACGGAAATAAGAACCATCCTCCACGAAATAATCGCTAAGGTTCTGATTCCATCCCTTTCTTAGTCCGGCAGCAGAAGGATACCTGTCCGATGTGCCTTCACCTCTCCAAAGGTTATTGGCCAGCTCTGCATCTATATTGGTATCATTGGTGAAAATGATCTCTCCCCGCTTTCTGTTCAGGATCTTATATCCAGACTGTCCCTGAAAAAGTGCAGAGAAATCGAGGTTTTTATACCTAAACCCTACGTTGAATCCGTAAGTAAGGCTTGGCAGAAAGGACCCCAGAACCACCCGGTCCTGATCATTGACCACACCGTCGCCGTTCTGATCTCTGAAAATCAGGTCGCCGGGCTGAAGGTCATTGTCGTTGATAAATTCCTGACTGTATCCATAGCTGTTGATTTGCTCCTGTGACTGGAAAACACCATCTGTCTCATAGCCAAAAAATGCCTGGTAGGGTTGTCCTATGATTGACCGTTGTCTGAATTCTGCCGAACCTGCGTCCAACCCTTCGGCACCGCCGAGGTCAAGAACAGTATTTTTCAGCGTACCAAAATTGCCTCCGATGTAGTAGGAAAAATTTGTCGTGAGGTTGTCTTCCCAATTGGCAGCTACTTCTACGCCCTGGTTTCGGATTTCTCCCACACTTCTTCTTTCGCTGGCCCGGATCACCGGAGGGATGATACTCACCGCCAGATTGCGCGTGTCCCTGATAAAGTAATCGGCTTCCAGAGACAGGCGGTCCCGGAAGAGTCGGGCATTCATTCCGAAGTTTCTCTCTACAGTCGTCTCCCACTGGGCAATCAAGTCGAAGGTAGGATCCAGTCTGCGCCCGATGACCAACACGCCATTGATGGCAGCATTATTTTCAACGAGTACGGGCGCTCCCACAGAGGGACTGATACCGTCGTTACCCAATTGTCCCCAGGACCCGCGGAGCTTGAGAAAATTGACGGCATCTACATCAAAGAAGGCCTCCTCAGTAAGTACCCATCCTGCTCCAAAGGTCGCGAAATTACCCCATTTCTTTTGAAATTTATTGTTTCCATCCCGACGAAACGTTCCATACAGGAGATAACGGTCATCAAAATTGTAAGCTACCCGTGAAAAATAGGATTGGAAAAACAACCTGGAACCACCGTCACCGATGCCGTTCAGGTCAAAATCTGTAGCATTGTTCAGATACCAGAATTGTTCCTCATCCCTGTCGGGGTTAGGATTGATATTTTCTCCTCTGGCAAACAGGGATTCGTTAGTTTCACTCCTGTAGGACTGTCCCAATACCACCGTCAGGTTGTGCCGGTCAAAATTGTTTTGATAGGTAAGAAAATTGTCCCAGATCTGGTCAAACCGATTGAATGTTCTTCTGCTGATGGACGACTGCCGCTCGGTAACTCCGTCATTATAGGCAAAGCCAACACTTCTGCCGTTGACACTTTCCAGGTTGTAATTATAGGAGGTCTTGAAAGTCAGATTATTGGGAATAATTTCCAACTCAGCATAGAAATTTCCCAAAATCTTGGCGATTTTGTTCCTGTTGTCAGAATAGAACAGACTGTAGAAGGGATTTTGATTGCCTCTGTACCCGATTTGCTGGGCATTTGAAAGTTGATAGGGCTGGGCATCTGTATTCTGCTCATCGTATACCGGAATAATCGGCACAGCGAAATAGGACCTGAACCAGGCACCATTGTCTCCATTGTACTGCTCAGCAGTACTGACGTTTAGATTACCGCCAACGCTTATCCAATCCTTAAGGTCAGTATCCAATTTGATCCTGAAGTTCATTCGCTTGTAACTGTTGCGGGTGTCCTTCATCAGACCCTGCTGGTCAAAGTAACTGCCTCCCACCGAATATCTGGTCCGTTCATTACCGCCGTTAAAAGTCAGGGTATGGTTTTGAATGCTGGCGGGCTCCATCATTTCTGCATACCAGTCTGTATTCACATCCGGCAGGCTGGGATCTATCCGGCTTCTACCATATCGCTGTATGGCATTCCGTACAAAGGCGATATCAGGGGCCGAACCTGTTTCATTGATGTATCGCACAAATTGCTGGGTATTGGCCATTTTCAGAATATTCTGTGGATTTTGGATTCCGTAATAGCCATCGTACACAATCTCCGGCTCCTGATTGTAGTTACCGGATTTGGTTTCAATGACCACCACACCATTTGCGGCACGCACTCCGTATATCGCAGAGGCAGAAGCATCTTTCAAAACGGATATGGTTTCGATGTCATTTGGATTGAGAAAGTCAATATTATCGAAAAACATGCCATCTACCACATAAAGCGGAGCGGCCCCACCTTCAAAAGAGCCTACCCCCCTTACCCTTACCGTAGGCGAGGCACCAGGCGCACCGTTACTGACGATCTGCACACCAGCTACCCGGCCCTGAAGGGCCTGCATGGCCTGAGAGTTGGGCGTTTTGATGATATCGTCCGACTTGATGGTAGTAATGGCTGAGGTCAGGTCTTTTTCCCGCTGGGTACCATAACCTACTACAACTACTTCTTCCAGGTTCTGAGAATCTTCAGAAAAAACAACGTTTATCTCGCTGCGGCCATTTACACTCACCTCCTGGGTCTCAAATCCGATAAAAGAAAATACCAGAACAGCGTCCCGGGAACTGACGGTCAACTCATAGTTGCCATCCATATCGGTAACGGTACCATTGCTGGTGTTCTTTTCCAGAATATTCACTCCTGGGACCGACTCTCCTGAAGGATCTGTCACATTTCCGGCCACGGAAATTTGCTGGGCCTGCGCGCCGGTACTCCAGATGCTCAACATCAAAAGCAATAAACCGGCGTACCATCCCATTTTAATTGAAATCTTGGGTTTAAAATATCCCTTGTCGAAAGTAAAAGGAATCTTCATACATCAGTTAAATTAGGTAGTAATTAATAATTTAATTAAGAATAAATAGGATGAATTGTATTTCTCCGAAAAGGTAATCTAAAGCGTTAAGAACAACCCAATACCTTTAAAAAATGTTAAAAACAACTGGTGAAAATTCCGTTGTGTCAGAGGCAAAAAATCACATGACAATATCATTAAAACTGGCTTCCAGATTGATAAAATCGATATTTTTAGAATTTCTATCAATCGATAATAACAGGGTAAGCACAGGCTGATGATTAGCTTTACGGCATAGTCGACTCCGTTCCCCATCAGCACATTTGCAGGCGAAGAAAACCGGCACGTATCTTTTAGCCGTGGATTGGCGAGAAGCTACTACAGTACTTCTGCGGGGGACTTAAGACCGGCACATTGCCAGTAAGTAAAAGATCAGGCCTGCAAGGGTTGCAAGAGAATGAGTTCCTCCCAGCCGGGGCGTGCTCCGTCTGCCAGGGACGGTACTTTCTGGCCTACTTTTTTCCTGAAAGCCCATATGGTATTGCGGCTTATCTGCAGGCTATCCGACAGCTCGTCAAGGGTAATTTTTTCCTGCACCATAAAAGAGGCATACAGTATGTAAAATGCCTTTTCCAGGGGAATTTTTATGCCATGAAAAACAGTCCCTGCGGTCACTGAGTCAATATGTCCGCAATGGGTACAACGGCGGGAAAACCAATTTGGTCCTTTACCAAACCGGGTCCTTCCACATTGCCTGCATGCAAAACCCTTTCCCCATTTAAGTTCCTCCAGATACCTGTAGCAGGCAGATTGGTCGGGAAAAATCTTAGCAAACTCCTCCCGGGACAGCGATTGTTGTTCCATTCGTGCCTTATAGGAATCCCGTATAGAACTTTTTAGCTTCCAGTTGTCTTTATCGAGTAAGGCATTGATCCTTTTGATCTCTGCGTCTTTGAGCTGCAATTGCAGGTTTACTTGTTCCAGCAGATGGTTTTTGTCCTGCAATTCTGCAGTACGCTCCCTCACTTTGGATTCCAACTCCTTGTTTACCTTTTCCTTGAGCGCAATATTGTCCTTATATTGAGCCAGTGAGCGCTTTAGCGCCTTATCCCTGATTTCCTTCATGATTCGGATACGGTCGCCAAGGGCAAAGGACAACAATACCATTTCTATCAGAAACGCAAAATGCAGGCTGTAATAGACAACGGTGTGGTGTGGAATGATGGCATAGCTGGCCAAAACTTTTATCAAAACACCCAGGAACAGCACCCCATAAGCCATGACAAAAAACCGGGCCGCCTGGAAATTTTTCAGCAACAAATAGATCCCTGATGAGAAGATCAACATAAATGGCAGCAGGTCGTAATAGGAAATTTCAAAATAGGAAATATCGACAAAAAGACCAGCGGAGAAAATCAGGGCTTTAAAAACCAGCGAAAACCAAAGCAGGTAGTGGAATTTTCTCGCCCGTCTGCGGGTATTCAAAAAGCGGATGGTAAACAGCACGGCCCAAAACGCAATAAAAAAACTAAATAACCCATTCACGATAATATTCAGCTCCGGAAACCGGGGCCAGAAAAACTGAAACCCGATGCCATCAAGACTCATGGCGTAAAAACCCACGCTGAGCAGATATAAGATATAGTAAATGTATTTCATCTCCCTCACCGCCAGAAAAATGAGAAAATTATACAGGGCAATGATCAAAATCATGCCATAAAACAAGCCGTAGAGAAAATATTCACTGAGCGCATAATGAATAAACCGGTTGAGCGAGCGCACAGCAATACGTATATCGGCTTTCTGGCTTGAGTTTATTTTGAAGTAAAAGTTTTCAATTCTGTCTTGTCTGTTGGGAACCTCGAGCTGAAAATTTTTATGGTTGTAAAGGCGTAGCACAAAGGGGTAGCTATCTCCCATCAATTTCCGTTGGTACGCTCCGCTTTCATCAGGGTAGTAGGCTTCTATCTTATCAATACTTTGATCATAAAACTCCAACAGCCATTTCTTCTCACTCTGAGGGTTGTTTGCAATTGAAAGTTTGACCCAATAGGTATGGTTGGTATCAAAGTCGTTTTTACTGAAGTCTGCATTGATTTTAAAATGCTGCTGAAACGGCTCTTTTATGATATCCTTAAAATCAAGCGTGTCGCTGGTATCTTCGTAAAACTCAAGCTGATCTATTGCATATATTCGTTCGTTCCAGTTGTCGTCTATGCGCAAAGTTGCCTCACCGGATATTCTCTGGCTAAAACCCAGCTCAGCGAGCATTAAAAAAGCCAGCAAAGGGCAGAGTTTGATCAGGTCAATTGTTTTCCTCAAACGAAATGGGGTATACATGTTCCGTTGCCTTTGTAAAATAACCCAGGCAGATCAAAGATCAGTTCCCGTTTGCAAAACTAATCCGGATAGCAATCCCCTGACTCCGCCCTGAACCTGATTTAAAACCAACCGCTAAACCAACTATTTCTCAGTCTTTTAGGCTTCACTGCCGATCGGTCCATTTCGTAGGGAAGCATCCATACTTTCCCTGAGCTATCGCCAAAATAAAGCTGGCTTCTGCTAAATTTATCCGGATTGCCGTCGGCCCAGAAATAGTAAAAGGGATCTTGTCCATTCACCACTCTCCTGATATAGTTGTGGTTCCGCTCACTTCTTCTGGTCAGGGATTTGGTTTTGACCCAATGAGCACCCCCATCGCTACTTTTCCACATCTCCACTTCGCCGCCTGCTCCCCACTCCTGGGGACTGTTGCTGGTCGGGCCAATTACCATCCAGTCATTGCCGGAGACCCAAAGGCTTCCCATGTCATAGTTTTGGTCCGATTCCGTAATTACGTGATCTTCCCATGCAGCACCATTCCAGTGCACCACATGCCATTTTCGACTGCCATTTTCCGGGCCGGGATGATGCCCGATACCTTCCACATATAGCGCGATCGGATTGCCGTCGGCGTCAAAATTCACATCTTTCAGGTAAACATTCCTTTTTTGGCTGAAATATTCCCTGACCAAACCCGAGGAGGTTAGGTTAACCACGGGAATTTCTACCTTATTGCCTTCTACATCTGTCCAGGTCTCCCCGAAATCGACACTTTGAAAATAATACAGATTGGTTCTTAAGTCTACGTTGCCATTGGGATGCCAATTGCAAAAGAACCCAATTTTATTGCCGCTTTGGCCGCTGATCTGATAATGTCCGCTGTTGGTGTCTCCATTTCTTATGATGGCTACCAATTTGCGATCTTCAGACCAATTCATTCCATCCGCGCTGGTCTCAAAATACAACTCCCGGACGCCGGTATATTTTGTAAATAAATTGAGAAAGCCACTGCCGTTTATGTATTTTGGCTGTGGGTAGGTCATTTCTTCCTCCGATATCTGCTCAAAATCACTAATACTGTAGGGCTCACGGCTCCTGTACTTAAAACCCATTCTCCTTCTGCCTCTGCCACTTACAAATACCCATATATGTCCAGCGTCATCTATGGACAAACTGGGATTGTCATGGGGATCATCTACACCCAATTTGTCATGGACAATAACCGGCTTGCTCACCAGGCCTGTTTCATGATCAAACATGCCTATCATGCACAGAAGGTGTTTCTCACCTTCGGATCTGGTACCTCCGTAAACAAAAAATGTTCGGTTTACCTCGGGTGCATGTATCGCCAGAGGAATATGTTTGGCCGTGTAAGTACCGAGTCCACCTGAATATTTATCTCCAAATTCAGAAAACTGACCCAAGGTAAACCAAATGCCTTTGTAGCCATCGACAGCAGGAAATTTCTCCTGAGCAACCGTCGGTTGACCAAAAGAAAATAAAATAAAAATTAAGTTGGAAAGGATAAGGCGGGTCAGATGCTTCATGAGGTCTTGTATCATTGAAGCACAAAAATAAGTAATTTGTCGAAGAATTTACTCCGTATATTGCTGGTATACCGGGAATCGAAAATTTATAATTTAAATTTTTCTTTAAACTGAATAAAATCCTGAATACTGAATGGTTTAACCCAAAAATCAACGATTCTTTTGTAGTTTTTTGCCTTTCGTTTGTCCGCCGGCTCAATGGAGGAAGTGATGATGATCACCTCAATATTCTGCGGAACATTCATCGATTCAAGCATATCCAGAACATCCCAACCCGACAATCCCGGCATATTGATATCTAAAAACATGAGATAATCTTCAGACCCGGGCGCCTGGTCAGCTATAAAATCCACCAGTTCTTCTCCGTTGTTGAAAGAAGTCACTTCCTGCTCAATACCGGCCTTTTCCATCAGTTTCTTTTGGAGCAAGATAACGATGGGATCATCATCTACCAATAATATTTTCACCTTACAGCATTTAGGGTTGATACAGCAATCCTGAATTCAGCCGTAAATCCAACCTGGTATGCCAAAAAAGAAGCTGGAACAAGGAATAGATTTGACATGCAGTTTTATATATTTAAAATACATTTTTTCAAATGTAAAACAAGAAAAGTGAATTAAAAATAAATTGAAGCTATTTTTTCGCTAAAATTCAGTCATTCCGGATTTTGTGATAAAAAATGTTTGTTAAATGATAAAAAAAACCATAGTCATGCCCGTTTTATTCCCAAAAGACCTGTTAAAGGCTACTTTTCCGGAAACAGCCACCATCAAATTTCAAACAATCCTTTGTAGTGGGGGCTGATCGCCAGAATTCCGCCACTCTTTTCGTAAAATTCCGGACCTGTGGGATATACACCGTCTTTGGTATGTACCCAGGAAGCATCCGACATGGGATGGTAGCCCAACATCTGATCCCAGTTTTTGTAATATTGGTGCCCATTCGTTTCCTGCAAGCCCAGATCCATATCAGGGAAAGGAGCCAGACGGGCGGCTACATTTTTATTCCAATCTACCAAAATCGGGTTTACCGTCAAATCTGCACAGAAGCAGGGAACCTGCTTTTCATGCGCTGCCTGCACGATTTTCATGGTCATGCTCATGGTCTTTGCAATGGCTTTTACAGCGATTGCAGAATATCCCTGCTCAATTCTTTGCAGCGCGTCTTCGACCGTATGTGCGCTTTCATCAGCGGCAATACGTACACCCAGATCTCCCACATAGGTATCGTTGTCTTCCCCAAAGGGCTCCTCTATGACTGCTATCTGGTCAAAAGCCCCTATCTTTCTGGCATGGTCCAGAAACCGCTCCAGGGTTTCTTTCTGCTCATACCGCTCATTTACGTCAAAATAGTAGGGAATCTTTCCGTTGCTTGTATGGGGAGTCTCCAGGTGACCGAGGGTTTTATGCACATCAGTTAGAAATTTGATGTCCTTCTCAAGCATTTCCTTTTGGGTACCGGCTGCTCCGGTTTTTAGCTTCATGATGAAATGTCCTTTATCTGCAGCTGCCTTAATATCCTTAATGGACGCTCCTACACTGAAAGAAGGAATGCTGGCAACCTTATCATGTTTGTGTGACAATCCGGGCCGATACGCTTCCGGGATCATTTCATCAAAATTTCTCAGGCCGTTTTCCTCAGCATATACCAGCCAGGCAGCGTTGTCTACCGGAACCAGAGCATTCAAGGCAAAAGTCTTCTTTAATGCCGCATTCCCGGTGATTTTTTTTCCATAGGTATATACTTCCGGGAATATTTCGTCCAGCAATGTCACCGGATCGCTAAAGCTGGTTTCTTTTATAATTTGCAGCGCTCTTTCCGTCATTGCATACATCAGCGCATTGCCTGCTGTGGTGGAGTGAGCCTGAAACACAGCCTTGTCGGACCACAATGTACCCTGTGTACCTATTCCTATTTTTTCTACGCCTCCTTCCGAGCGCATCAGGGCTACCGTCTGCCAGGCCTGTGTGATCGCACTCCCTTTGAAACGGTAAGGGGAAAGGGGTTCTCTTTCGAAGTTCGAATCCGTATGGACGATTTTTATTTGCTTCTTCATGTTTAGCTGTCTTTTTGGCTTTCCCAGGCTAATGGAGGGAGAAATCCCCAGGCTTCCTGCAGCCAGCAAAGCTCCGGATCTATTGATAAATGTACGCCTGCTCCATCCTTTTGTGTTTTCTGAGTTCATTTCTTTGTAGTAGTTTCTTATTGCGTTCAACTTGACTAACCATTGCGTATAGATATGCCTGCTAACCTACAGGCAACACTGCTGCAAAAATTAAATCACCATTCCCCAGTCTGTTGATATCTACTTGTCCTGCGGATAAAATCATCTTTTAGCGGCTAAAGTCTGTCATTGCTTTCTTAAATTCATTTGCATGTGAACGGATAGATTCCGTAATTTCCCGGAGCTGATGCAAATGGTCACAGTTTTGCCCTGCCCCGAACCGCCACCTGTGATGGTTCAGTCGGTTTGGGAATATGATTGAGCGTGTACCAGGCTTCTGATGACCACAATGGATCTCCCGATTTACTCCTCAACTGTTCTGAGATTTTGAAATAAATCACATGTTTTTCCCTGAGCCCGCGTAGCTTCAGGTACAGTTTTTTACCGTCAGCGGACCAATCCGCCTGCTCCGGAACCAACTCCTCCAAATCCAGTTTCGGGCCACCATAGGAAGCCGTTGGTTCATATCGCCACTGTTCCAGATGAATCATTTCCGGCCTGAAATTATCCGGATTCATGGGTTGAGTAAATTCAATCTCAAAACCATCTGACCGGGCACGAATGGCGAGCATTTCAGCGGTCGGCTCACCATTGTAACTTAGTCTTTCGAGTCCAAACTGGTTTTCTTTCCAGCTCCAACCACCCACCATACCTACTTCTCCCACATACAAGGCACCATCCGGGCCCCAAACCAACCGGTTGACGCCGGCGGCAAATCCCTGGGAAAAACGAAATACTGCTCCCTGGTATTGCCCGTTTACCTTCTCCAGAAAATCCCTCTTGATACCTCCATGTGACACATCTCCATGCAGGAGTTGACCCTTGTAGGGGCCATCTTTCATCAAAACAGGCTCGGAAGGAGAATTTCCGATTTCCTTATCGGGCAGCCATATCGCCGGTGGCACCATCTCCGGAGGGTTCTTTTCCTGCCCGGCGGTAAGCCCCCATGCCATGCCATTATAGGCACCCTGTTGTACATGGATCAGCTTGTTTGCCGGGAGCCACTGACCCTGGTTGTCTGTCACGAAAAGCTCCTCGTCCATTCCAAGCCCAATTCCATTGGGAGTTCTCAGGCCGTAATCTATAGTCTCATAGCTCCCATCCCTGCTTATCTTTAAAGTGCGTCCTCTATCCGGGAGTTGCCGTTCGTTGGCCATCAGGCGCATGGCCATGGACAAGGTAATGTAAAAATGATCATCCTTGTGGACCAGCCCAAAGGCAAATTCATGGAAATCGTCCGTGACTCCCCATGCATCACATACCACCTTGTATTCGTCAATAACTTCGTCTCCGTCATGGTCTATCAATTGGGTCAGTTCGTGTTTTTGCAAAACGAAAATTTCCCCATCTACCACTTCCAGGCCCAGCGGTTCGGCCAGACCTTCTGCCACCCGCTTCACCGTTATCTCTGCGGGATCGTCTTCCCTGATCCCCTCGACCAGGTACACTGCTCCCAGGGAATCCCAGGTGCTGACCAAAAGCCTTTCGTCTGGCAGGAAAGCAAGTCCGCCCACTCGTGGTTGAAAATCCTCACGATGAAGGGTAGTAAGGTCGTAACTTGGGTGGACAGCCTGTAAAGGAGCGCCATGGCCGGGGAGCGGACTTTCCTCTTCCTCTGTGGAGGGTACATTCCGGCTGACCTGAATCTGCTGCTCTCCACTGCTTTCTTCTGTTTTAAAGGTAAAAATATAATCTAAAATGGTTTTGATCTCCTTTTCTGCCAAATCCGGATGGGGATTCATTGGCGTCTCCCCCCAGCGCCCCTTTCCTCCTTCCTTTATCTTGCTGGTAAGCAGTGCATAGCTATTTTTGTCCTTTGGATACCGGGATGCAATCTGTTCAAATGAAGGCCCCACCATGGCATTGTGTTCTTCATGGCAGGTATAGCAATCGCTATTTTCCATCCACAATATCCCCAAATGGTCATAGCTATCCCCGATCGACGGAGCCTGCTGCGCCGGCAATCTTTCAAAATAATCCCTGATCACCGTTTCATCGTCTATAATATGGCGCACGGTTCCATTTTCGCTGATCAGCTCAAGGCTGAGCCCGGCAGGCTTCCCCACCACTTGAAAAGACCTCTCAAAACCCGGATTCCCGCCCTGGTCTCTGGTGAATTCCGGACTTTCCTGCAGGGAAATCTTTCTTCCATCGTTGAGCAAGAAATCAAAGTTCAGGGTAATTCGATTATGCCTTAGTAAATAGCCCCTGAATTTGGTTTCAAACCCCAGTTCCCTGCCCCCTTCTGCAATCACCCATTTGTCCGGCAGCTCTCCTTCTTTGTAGTAGGAAGTCCCCCAACTGCCTGGCTGAATATTTTTTTTGTTGGTAAATACAGTTCCTTCAGCCAAAATCCCACCCTTCCATACTTTGTAAACCTGGCCTTTCTCCAGGTCGTAGGCTGCATAACAGGCCGTATCCAGCGCCAGGCTGAGCATCCTGGGCTTCCTGTCCAGGACAGAGCGAAATGCCCAGGGATCCCTTGGCCGCTCCGGTGCTTCTTCCGGATCCGGCGAGCAGGCCGTTAAGACAAGGATGGCAAGGACGGAGAAGAAAGGAAAACACCTTTTTATTTTCATTGTTTTGCTATTCAATATTCCTATCAGGTCAGAATGGACCCTTAGCGGTTGTGGACAATGCATCTGGTCCTCCCGGCATGGTTCCTCTTGATCTATCGATCTCAAGTGCTTTACCCGTTTCCTTATCGTACCAGTCGGGCGTGAGGTTTTCAGGCAGCGTATCATCGGTCTCTTCAATCCATCTGTCCAGTATCCCCCGCAAATGGTCCAGGGCTAATTGATCATCCGCTAGCGTTGCTCTGTTTAGCCATTGGCCGGGATCTTTACTGATAAGGTATAGTTCTTCATGTGGCCGGGGGGAGGCAAATACATCAGCCTGCACCGCATTGAGCAGACCTGCATCCCGCTGATTTTTCAGGTCTTCATAGGCCTTGCTGGAATTGGAGTCAGCAGGCCCGGGGTTTGCTGTCTGTGGCCGGCTGTTGCGAATATACAGGTAATCGCCAGCCCTGACCATGCGCTCGTGGGCTTCGTGGTCGTGCCAGTTGTGCTCTGCAAAAACATACTTCCTGAAGGGCAGGCCCGGGTTCTGCAACAGCGGACGAAAACTTTTTCCCTGAAAATTCTCTTTTGCTGTTATACCTGCCAGATCCAGAAAAGTCGGCGCCAGATCAATACTGCTGAGCAAACTTTCCGAAACCGAGCCCTTTTTGACGATACCCTCAGGCCACTTGACGATCAGCGGTGATTTGATACCTGAATCAATCAATCTGGTTTTGCTCCTGGGAAATGGCCGGCCATTGTCCGATAGAATCATGATCACCGTCTGATCCAGCACACCCTGCCCGGCCAACTCACGTTCTACCTGCCCGACAAAATCATCAAAGCGAGCGATTTCATCGTAGTATTGGGCCAAATCCTTTCTTGTACCGGTAGTGTCTACCAATTGCATGGGGACATCTACCAGGTCTTCATCATGTGTGCCCGAAAAGTCATTGGAGCCCCAGGGACGGTGGGCGTCCAGTGAAGCCAGCCAAAGAAAAAATGGCTTGTCCCTCGGTCTTTCCCTGAGCAAGGGAACCCAATATGCCTCTCCTCCATCACCGATTTGCGCTCCCTGGTCGTAGATCAGATCAAATCCCTCTCTGGGGGCCGGGCCCATGTGCCATTTTCCGGATTGGCCGGTAAAATAACCCGCTTCCTGCAAGACTTCCGGAAAGGTGAGTATAGCGGGAGGCAGGGGTGTATGCAATTCAGCGGCACCCGTATTGTGCGGGTACCTGCCGGATATGATGCTGCAACGGCTGGGACTACAGGAGCTTGAGGTCAGGTAAAAATTGGAAAACTGTATCCCTTCCTGCGCCATTCTATCAATATTGGGCGTTCTTACAAGTGTATTGCCTGTGATGCCCAAATCCTCATAGCCGATATCATCGGCGATAATCATCACAATATTCGGCCTGCTCTGCTGCGCAAAGGTGTTAGAAAAGCAGGTCGTTAGCAAACCAATCAATACTGGTAAGAATCGGTAACTCATTCCTTAAAATATTTTTCGTAGTCAGAATCGTTTACCCAGCCGGTGTTAAATTCCTCGCCCTGCATAAAGCGGCTATAGAAATTTCGCTGGCTTTCCTGTGCATATTCGTAATTGTCAAACACTTCCCCATTCCCAAACATGCGGGGATCATCCTGCGCTCTGAGTTCGTTTTCCATTTGTAAAGCCAGCTTGTCTTTGATATTCTGATATTCCGGGTGCAAGGCCAGGTTATTTATACAAAGCGGGTCTTTTTTCCTGTCATACAATTCTTCAGATGATCTTTTTCCAAAAGAAAGGTTCCAGTAGTATTTCTCCCCCGACACCCTTCTCTGATTCAAAATGACAGTTTTTGTAGCCCCACCGTCGGTATTGAGGTAACCTGTTTCGGGATTTCCGGCCGGCCAGCGGCTGGGTTCAAAATTTCTGATATAAGTAAAATCCTCGGTTACGATACCCCTGATGGGATAACCCTGATCATCGGGTCTGCCGATATCATGGCGCTCCTTGCCTATCAAAACGCTGCTTCTGGCAGGATCTGTTTTGCCGGACGCCTCGGTGTCAAAAAGCGGCAACAGGCTTTTTCCGCTCATGGCCGCCACCCCTGCACTGTCGGGATCTACTTCTGCCAGTTCCAGAAAAGTAGGCGCAAAGTCTGCGAAACTGACAAAATCAGCAATTACTCTACCGGGATGCTGAATGCCCTTTCCCCACATGATCGCCAGTGGCAGGTGGTTGGAAAGCTCATAGGCCTGACCTTTCACTCTGGGAAAAGGCATGCCGTTATCGGCCGTTACCACAACCAGGGTGTTGTCCAGTTCGCCTCTATTTTCCAGCTCCTCCAGCATCCTCAGCAGGTGCTGATCAAAATATTCCGTCTCAAAAGCATAATCCAGTAAGTCATTTCTCACTGAGTCAGTGTCCGGCCAGAACGCCGGCACCTCGTCAATCATATCCAGCGTTTTGCCGCCCAACTCCACGCCCGAGCCATAAGCATATGCCCGGTGAGGTTCTGTAGACCCATACCAGAAATAAAAAGGCTTATCTTCAGGCTTTTCATCAAGAAATTGCCGGAAATTGCCTGCATAATCTACCCGGCTGATCTGGTCCGTAGGCGGGTCAGTTGTGACCTCACTGTATCTTGTTCCGGTAAGCATTCTCGGTTTTCCGTTTCGCTCTCCCGGGTTACCGGGTGCCCAGCCCTTTCCGGTGAATCCCGTAAAGTATCCATTCTCCCCCAGCACCTCCACATGGGACAAAAACTTTGAAGGAAAATCAGGGACATGATTGGCCGCCTCCTCCAGTTGCCAGGAGTTTCTGCCTGTAAGGATAATGGATCTGGAGGGAGAACACTTCGCGTTTGGAGTGTAAGCCCGGGTAAACAACAACCCTTCATTGGCTACCCTGTCAAAGGCCGGGCTTTGAATCCAATCTGTGCCGTAAGCACCCATATGTGGGAAGGACAGATCATCCGCAATAGCAATCAGGATATTGGGGCGCCTGTGTTCTTCTCCTTTCTGCTCCTGGCAGGAAATGACCATCAGGATAATAAAAAGCCTGAAAAGGTTTTTTGGGTAACACATATTGATTCAACTAATTGGATGAAACGCAGCGAAATCCGGTGTGCTCCAGTCCGGTATCGGGGGATGATTTCATTTTGGCACTTACCCGGTAGCCTTCACAATAAGACACATTGCAGAGGAAGGAACCGCCTTTGACAACTTTCTTTGGCACGGTAGGTTCCTGTGGGTCAAAGCTGTCTCTGGGTCCCTGAGGGTTAACAGCCAGGTCCGTTTGCAAGCTGCTGTAGTAATCCTCCCTGTACCAGTCATTTGTCCATTCCCATACATTGCCGGCCATGTCATACAGGCCGTAGGGATTGGGATCATACGATTTCACAGGCGCCAGGCCCTGAAAACCATCTTCCCCTTTGTCGGTAACCGGAAATTCTCCCTGCCAGATATTGGCCATAAAACCACTTTTCTCCACCGGATCATCTCCCCAGGGAAAGGATTTTTGCTGCAGTCCTCCACGTGCCGCATATTCCCATTCCGCTTCCGTGGGCAGGCGTTTTCCGGCCCATTTGGCGTAGGCCAGGGCATCATCCCAGGCAATATGCACTACGGGGTAATTGTCCTTGCCTTCTATGCTGCTGCCTGGTCCCTGAGGCTGTCTCCAATTGGCGCCCGGAGTCCACTCCCACCATTGGGATGCATTGTTCAGGGCGACGGATCTGTCGGGAGAATTGAAGGTCAATGATGCTGCGACCAGTACCTCCTCAGGAGGTTTGGGTGTACCAGGCGGCAGTTGCTTTTTTATCTCCTCCCAATCCGGCTTCTTTTCTGCGATGGTCACATAGCCGGTTGCCTCCACAAAGGCGGCAAACTGAGCATTTGTAACTTCAGTTTCGTCCATCCAGAAACCATCTACCTTAACCTTGTGCGCGGGCAGCTCATCCTTCCTGCCCCGCTCATCGGTGGCACCTCTGGTAAATTCACCACCTTCTATCCAGATCATCCCCTCGTGAGACCGCGGCTCCTGTCTTTCGGCGATATCATTTGTACCGGCGTCTGCTTTGGGTGCAAAACGATCCGGAACGTTGTCATGACAGGAGGCCATGTCTGCGGTAGTCCCCTCTTCGGTCATTTCTTCCTTATTGTCTGATTGGGAACATGAGTATTGAAAAGAAAGGGCCAGTGCTGCGATATACACAAGGTTTCTTCTTCTAGTATTTATCATTACGAAATGCGTTTAGCTTTCAATTTAAACAAGATAGACAAAACTGCCTATTGATCGGTTTATTTTTTGATCATTGGCCAATGACGGACTTGAACTACCAGTTGCCATTCAGATAATCCAACCTGCGTTCGACTTCGGGATTGGTGTTTCGCAATACAAGTGTACTGGTATCAACGCTCCCTGCATACTTGCTGTGGTCTTTAAAATAAACGAGCGTATTCATGGCAATTAAAAGGGATACGGGATCATTCTCCTTATTCATCCAATCCAGAATTGCAGGCACGGGATTGCCCTTTTCCAGCACCCCGAACAGCTCAATTGCCCTCAATTTCACCAAACGGTCCTGCTCTGATTCCCAGGCGGGAAATTCGCTGTAATCCTTCCCGATCTCTTTTCCATGGGCTGCGGCAACCTGATAGGCCCAGTACTTTTCCAAGGCAGACCCTCTCCTCAGGATCTCCATTAAATCCTCCTTTACCCCTGCCCATGGAGATAAGGCGAGATCATTGATTGCAATGATGCGCTTCAGCTTTTGGTGATAATCTCTGCCATAAGCTACCGGATCTTCCATTCCCTCCCGGATCAAAAAACTTTCGGGTAAAAAGCCAAGGTCGTTTTTTTCCAATAACCAATGATTTAATTTTTCCCTCATTTCCCTGAGTTTTCCAGCCCATTGCGGATCCTCTGCCAGATTTCTGGTCTCAAAAGGATCATTTTCGAGGTCGTAAAGGCGCTCCACAGGCTTGGGTTCAAAAAAAGCCCCCTGCACAGCCCCCAATTCTCCAACCTCATACCTGTCTCTCCACTCTGCAAATGCCGGCATCTTATAGCGGTAGTTGTTTTGCAGCCCATCCGGGTAGATGGGCTGGAAACTGCGGATATATTTCCACCTGCCTTTGCGCAACGAACGCAACAGGTCATATTTTTCGTCAAAACGATCTGCATGCCCATATGCCTGATCCCGGCTCTCCAGCTCATGCTGCTCCAGTCCCTCCCCCAAAAATGCCCGGCCATCCATGGCTTCCGGGATGTCCAAGCCCGCCAGGCGCAACACAGTGGGGGCAAAGTCAATAAAACTCACAAATGCTTCTGGCCGCTGACCTTTTTCGTAGGGAACCAGGTGCTTCCATTTCTCCGGTACCCTGACCACCAGGGGCACATGCAGGCCGGTCTCGAAAAGGTAACCCTTGCTGCCGGGCAGTACCCCGCCATGATCTCCGAAGTAAAAAATAAAGGTGTCTTCCAACAGGCCTTCTTTTTCCAGTTCTTCGATTTGCCTACCCACCCAATCGTCTATCTCCCTGATTTTATCGCGGTGAAAGGCCGTGGTAAAACGAAAAAGAGGCGTGTCGGGATACTGAGGGAATAACTTCACCTTACCCGGATCATCAACAGGCTGATAGCTCTCCATCAGTGACAAGGGGAAATGCAGCCGGCTCTCATGGGAGCCCGTATAGGTCTCCTGATGAAAAAAGGGCTGTTCTTTCGTCCCCCTGTTCTGCCAGGAAGCGGAGTTGGATGAGGCATCCCATACCCCTTCTCCTTCCTCGGCATTGTAGTCCTTTTTCGCATTATTGGTCGTGTAATATCCTGCCTGGCGCAAGTAGGCAGGGAACATTTCCAGCCCCTGCGGCATGGGTGCTATTGCTATTTTGCGGTGCAGGTGCATGCCGGTCCGGGTAGCCAGTGTTCCGGTAATCAGCGTACTTCTGGCTACTGAGCAAACAGGGGCGTTGGAAAAAGCATGCTGATAGGTCAAACCATCAGTTGCCAATCGCTGTATGTGAGGACTTTCAACGCCTCCGGCTGCAAACAGCTTCATGAAATGCATGGAATTGTCCTCGGAGATCAAAAATACAATGTTGGGTCGATCCTGTTTTTCCGGTATATTTTTCTCCAGGCTTTCGCCCGACACTCCGGTGACCAAAAGCGCAACGAACAACCCGGCAGCGCCGGTCACCTGTGTGGTTTTTCTTATCCAATAGCTGTCAGTCATGTTTTAATCAATTTGAATCTGATGATGAAAGGGAGTGAAACCGGTCAAATAAGCCGTAGGCGCATCCATTTTGGGCAAGCCCCCTCTGATTTGTACCCAGCTGTGCCGGTGCAGGCCAGGGCCAAAGTGAATCGCCGAATTTCCGGTTGAATACTTCCCTTTTCCATCTTTGAGGAAGACCACGTCCTCCAGCTCCTCATGTGGTACGGTGCCTGCGAAAGTCCCCCCCGGGCGGAAAATCAATTCTACCGCCAAAGGTACATGATCCGTACCCCTGATATCAATTTCCAGTAAAAAGCCCTTTTCGCTTTCGGTTATGGTAACGGTACTGGTGAGCTGCTGGACTTCCGAAGTAGGCCGCTCTGATCTGGGCATTTTAGCCCAATCGCCGTCCCCGGGAATCCTGTCTTCGGGAAAAGGCTGGTAATACGGACCTTCAAGGTAACTTGTCAGCACATATTTGCCATTGTCTTCTGTCATGGAATCGGCTGCGAACTGCCCCTTTCCAAAAAAGGCACTGGCCATCCTGATGCCCTGCAAAACGACTTCTTTTTTATGAAAAGTAAAGAAAACGGTACTCCCGCCCAGTATGGAAGCATCATAATTTCCCCGTCTGATCCTGGTCAAGCTGGAATTTTCAAACGTTCTGGCATAATTGTCAGGCAGCGGTTTCGGTGCAGGCAGCTCTCTCCAGAGGTCGGGATCTTCCAGAAAATAATACAGAAAACCGGTAGTTTTAGCAAACGCAGTTTCCTCAATCAATTTGCAGGCGGCAGCAAACTGCGGGTTTCCGTCCTCAAGGGCCAGGTAGCGATAAGGGTAATAATAGTTTTCCAGCGTGCCGATGATGGAATTGTCCTGCCTGCCGGAGGCTTCGGTGACAATCTCCCCATTCGGATGCAGGTAATAAAAATTCATCTCCAGATTCTTCCTGACATGGTCCAGAAGCTCTGGCATGTCAAATCCTCTAGCAATACTGATCAATACCCGGTCGCTCAACGAAGAATAAATGTAACTGCTCTTTTCCTCATACTGACCATCTGCATCGATATCAATCCCCTCCATCAGCCACCTCTCCGCCCTCTCGGGATAGCCCTCATCCTTTTTGATTTTGTATAGCTCTGCCAGGGCCGAACAGACTACCCAGCGGTGGTTTGGGGTATGTATTCCTCCTGCTTTCAGGGCTTCGCCTCCCTGTATTAAAAACTGATAAAGGGGTTTCAGGATTTTTTCTTTCCCCGGGACATTGCTTTGGTCCAGAAGCCGCCAGACCGGTGCCAGCCATTTGACAACAAAGCCTGTGTCGGGGGTAGAATGAAAATTGGTCGAAAGCAGGTCTATGGTCCCGTCTTCGTGCTGCAAATGCAAGAGAAAGGCTGCTGAATGGGACAGCTTTTCTACCAGTGCTTCATCCTGGTAGAATCGGGATTCGGGGCTGATCAGGGAACATATGCCTGTCTTGAGGAAGCTGGTAGCCGCATGGGGCGTGGCCATACCATAGGTATCCAATATTGCTCCAAAAAAAGGAGATGATGGATCAGCTACATACCGTAGCTGTATGCGTTCTACCGCCTCGTCGTTATTTGCAATCATTTGGATCAGCCAGCCGGGCTTTTTGTCCTGCCCCGCCAAAACTGCAAGGCTGTCCAGAGAAAACGGGATCAGGGGTGCCAGGAGGCTGATTTGGCTATTTTTACGGATAAAAGATCTCCTATCCATTAATCTTGGTTTTGTTTTGGGTTTAAATGAAATGCTGAATATACCCATTTTTTGTTGGGCTGAAACATGATGACCAAACTTTTCGAAAGATCGAAATTTCAGTATTAAAAAATCAACACATAATTACAGACTTAAGTCCTCTAATCAGAGGCCTTCCTAACAAAATTTACAAATTTTGACGAGGTTAAGTACATATCCTGTTTCAAATCATAATTCATCAGAGATTCATTTTTCTTCTATCAGGTTTTCTTCCTGGTGCCAGCCATAGAAGAATCTTAAAAAATATTCCCTTTTAGGTTTGCATCGCTAAGTGGGATGCCAATTGGCGTGGCAACGGTTTATTTCCACTGGGAATGATTTTTGGCGAATCCATTTTTTATGTGATTCAAAAGAATGGAAAGAAAGGCTTGGTGCTTTAAAAAGCCTTCCCGGATACGAAACCTGTCAGGCTTCCAATTACTATCAGCTCTGTAAATTTTTACCTGTTTTAAAAAAATCGTACATTCCCTGCTGAATTAAAACCTATTATAACCATGATCCGCAAACCATTCCTATTTGTTTTCCTGAGCCTGAGCTGCATCCTGAACAGGCCGGTTGATGCCCAGAGCCTTGATGAGTCCATTGCGCAACACCGCAAGGGCCTGTTGACCATCAGGGCCGAACCGGGAACCGAAGTCACCATTAAGCAGGTTTCCCACGAATTCTGGTTTGGGGCCGCAATTGCCAATGGCCTGGGATCGGGCAGGATGCGTCCGGATGATCTGGAGCAGTACAAAAAGTATTTCTTAGAAAATTTCAACAGTGCAGTGACCGAAAATGCCCTGAAATGGGCCAGTATGGAACCCGAAAAGGGGCAGGTAAACCACCAGACGGTAGAAGGAATCCTGCAGTGGACGGAGGAGAATGATATACCGCTCAGGGGACACAATTTATTCTGGGGCATAGACAAGTTTGTGCAGCCCTGGGTGAAAGAACTAAGCGATGCCGAGCTGGAAAGTACCATCAGGGAAAGGGCCATATCCATCGCCCGCCGCTACCGGGGGAGATTTGTGGAATATGACCTGAACAATGAGATGATCCATGGCAATTATTATGAGGAGAGGCTCGGACCGGAAATTACTGCGAAAATGGCCCGTTGGGTGCTGGAAGGAGACCCTGAGGCCAAACTGTACCTCAACGATTATGATATCCTGACAGGAAACCGCCTGAATGATTACCTCGCCCAAATCAGGGATCTGCTGGCACAGCAGGTTCCCATTGCCGGTATAGGCGTGCAGGGTCACCTGCATGGCAGTACATTTGACCGGCAGGCATTGCAGGCAAGCCTGGACTCCCTGGCTCAATTCGGCCTACCCATACGGATCACAGAGTTCAACATGCCCGGCCAGCGTTCTGAATTCTATAAAGATACGGATCGGAAAATGAGCCCGGAGGAAGCATTCCGAAATGCAACGGAACTGGTAGACTATTACCGCATTTGCTTTGCCCATCCTGCGGTAGAGGGAATCCTGATGTGGGGCTTTTGGGAGGGCGTCAACTGGATCCCTGCCTCCTCCCTGTATACCCGGGATTGGCAGGCCACCCCGGCCGCAAGGGCCTATCAAAACCTGATTTTTGACGTCTGGTGGACAAGTACAACGGGTATCACCGATGCTACAGGCACACTTGTTATTCCAGCCTTTTACGGAGATTACCAGATCACCGCAGATGGACAATCCAAACAGATTTCTCATCAAAAGGCGCAGCAGGCTAAAGTAGTGGATTTCCCCGGTCGATAATATTACTTGTAATCTGCTCCCGTAAGGCTTTCCAATACGGACTGTTGCCAGGCCCTGAGTTGTTCTTCCATCTTGCCGGCAATCTCCGGATGGTGGTCCATCAAATTGTTTTCCTCGGCAGGGTCGGCATGAATGTCAAACAATTCTCTTCGGGCATCCTCACCCGTGTCACCATGAATTACCAGTTTGTATTGGTTGTCGAGCAAAGCTCTCGGGCCTGAGAAATCTTCCTCCCGAATATCTGGATACTGGTAATTTCTGAAATTTCTGGTAGCTATCCCATTCATTAGTTTGACCAGGGGGGTAGTGCCTTTCTGAAGCTCCGGATCGATGTAATCTTCCAATCCCTCCCCACCATTTCTTGGCCGGCCGTTCCAGAAAGCGATGGGCTCTGGCCTTTGGTCCATATTAGTCTCAAATAAAGGCAGTAAACTTATGCCATCTATTGGTCGCTCAGGTAAATCAGATCCGAGGATATCCAACAAGGTCGGTAATACATCGGAGGAAACTGCGTGGGTATCACTGATCATGTTTTGATCGATTCGGGCAGGCCATTCCAATACAGCTGGTACCCGTATCCCTCCTTCGTATATAGACCCTTTTTGTTCGCGAAAGGGTACGGTAGCATTGCCCTCCTGGGGCGTACCGTTGTCTCCAAAATACCAAAGCAAGGTATTGTCTCTTTGACCCGTTTCGTCCAGGTAATCTCTCAACTGGCCAATAGACCTGTCCATGGCAGTAATTTCTGCAAAACGTTCCTGCAAGACCTCCCTTTGGAGGCGCTCTACAGGTGCACCGGTTTCGTTGGAGGTCAGCCGCACCATACGGTCGCCAAAATCCTCCGGCAGGTCGGCATATAACGCGAGATCTTCTTCAGTACCGCTGTAAGGCTCATGTGGCGATCCGTACCAGATGACCACAAAAAATGGTTTGTCCTGCTCAAGTGCTTTGTCCATAAATTTCCGGGCTTCATCAACAAGTACTTCGGAACTTTCGCCCTCAAATATCACCGGTTCGGCGCCATTGCGGGACAGAGGCGGATCCATTTCAAAGAAATTGTCATGTGAAAGGTATTCTTCAAAACCCATAGCCGCAGGATTGGTGGGCGATGAGGATTTTACAGGTCCAAGATGCCATTTGCCGTAATGGGCCGTCGCATAGCCGGCTGCTTTCATCAGGCTGGCGATACTGATTTCCTCCGGACGGATAGAATATCCGGGAGTGAAGGTCCCATATCGATTGGGGTGACGTCCGGTAATGATGCTTCCGCGCGTGGGCGAACATACCGGAGAGGCAGAATAAAACCGATCCAGACGCAACCCGCCGGCTGCCATTTCATCCAGGACAGGCGTGTGAAGGTAGGGGTGCCCGTTATAGCCGGTCTCATCCCAGCCATGGTCATCCCCCAATAGCAGGACTACATTTGGCAAATTGGGTTCTGCTTGTTCTTCAGCTTGCTGCTGGCAGGAAATTGTCGCCGGAAGCAATGCCGTAAGGAATATGTATTTCAGGTTTTGGATGATTTTTCTCATAGGTTGGTTACTTTTTTCGGGCTTGTATATGTAGGCTCTTTTTCTCTCTTTGCAGATAGCTGCTGATTTCGTTTTCAATCAACCGGTGGGGCTCCTCCATTTTGCGGACGAGGTCGGGGCTTCCACCAGCTAGATCTCTGGATTCGGACGGGTCTTCGCGGAGATTAAACAGCATCCAGGAATCCTCTGGCTTCTCCCTTATTATCTTATAATCGCCCCAAATGAGGGCCTGCTGGGACTGGTAGGCAAAGTACAAAGCAGCATGAGGGGAATGAATGGTCTGGCCGGTAAGTACGGGAAGGAAATTCTTGCCGTCTATAAACCTGTCCTGCGGCATTTCTGCCGCTGTAAGCGCTGCTACACCCACGAAGATATCCGGCGACCAGAGCCGGGTGGCAATTGTGGAGTTGGCCTTTATTTTTCCCGGCCACCGGGCTATGGCAGGAACATGGATACCTCCCTCCCATAAGGTCACTCCGGCACCGCGAAATGGAGCATTGGATTGGATATCCAGATAGGGATAAAATGCGCCATTGTCTGAGTAAAAAAACACAAAGGTGTTGTCTGCCACACCCAGCTCCTCTAAATGAACCATTAACCTGCCGACGGCCATATCAATGGCTGTCACTACCGCCTGAAACCTCTTTCCGGGATCCGTTTCCTCCGGGCTGAAATCATAGGGTTCAAAAGCGTGGTCTGGTGCTTTCCAGATATTGGCCTCTCCGGGTTCGATATTTCTGTCTCCCGGATGATGAGGTGCATCGAAGGGAAGGTAAACCATCCAGGGAGTGTTTCCGGAAGATTTCTCCCGGATAAAATCAATGGCAGCATCAGCAAATAAATCCGTACTGTATTGTCCATGCCTGTTGATGGCGTTGGTGTTGTGGTATAAATCTTTCCTTCCGGCATAGACATGTGTGAAATGGTCGGCATTTCCGGAAGCGATGCCCAGAAATTCATCGAAGCCTCTTTCGGTGGGCCGGGACCCTGGAGCGAAACCAATGTTCCATTTACCAAAGGCCGCAGTGGCGTATCCATGGGGGCTTTTTTTTACTACCTGAGGCAATATGATCTCGGAGTGCGGGAGGCCTATCCCGTAGTTGCCCTCCAGACCTACCAATTGTTTGTCCAATTTGTTTCGCTGGGGGATCCTTCCGGTCAGCATCGTGGCACGAGAGGCAGTACAGGTAGGGGATGCGGTGTAGAAGTTGGTTAACCTGGCGCCCTGGCTGGCAAGCCTGTTCAGGTTTGGGGTGATGATGGCCGAATTCGGATTAAACGGGCTGAGGTCTCCATAACCGATATTGTCTACCGTAATGATCAGGATGTTGGGGGCCGGGTCTGCATTCTGGCCTGATAGCGCCAGCGGCCTTAGCCAGATGCAACAAAAGACCAGGAGCAACAATCCCTGGGTTGACAATCGATTAACCGGTTTTCCTCTCATTACAATTTTAAAGTTGTGGTTTTTGTGTCATAGGCTTAAGTTAACCCATTTTCGGAAAAATAAATATACCATTTTGCACCCTATTCCGAAAATTTGCCGGGTTTTCATGTCTGTTCATCTGCTGATTTGGCTGTCCCAGCATGGTCGCTTCCGGCTTCATTATTATTCAAAGTACCTTTTTGATGCGGCACCAATGGTTACCTTTAGAAGATTGTTTTCCCTATCCCCTGTCAGGCTCCCCAGGATTCAGGTATTGCTATCTGTCTCCGGAAGGTCATTTTCCCGAAGTTTCCGGAGCTTTTGCCGGAGGATTTCCTGCATCTCTTCTACCCTATGCCGGTAAGCTGGAAAATGGGCCAGGTTGGTGTATTGTTTCGGATCTATTTCCATATCAAACAATTCCATCCCTTCCTCACCATTCTCGCCGTACTGGATAAATGCCCATTTCTGGTTTCGGATCAGAAACGTATGGGTTCCCCTCCAGACATTGACCGAGAAAGCAAAATCTCTGGTTTGATGGGTTGGATCTTCCAATGTCCGGGCAAAGCTTATTCCCTGAATCTCATCTTCCGGTTCGACACCCGCTAGTTCGGCTATGGTAGGATACAGATCAATCAATTCTACAAATGAATCGCAGACCTGTGCTTCCTTTCCCGGAACTTTCACGATCAAAGGCACTCTGGAAGACTCTTCCTTCAGACTGACTTTCATCCAGAAATCGTGTTCGCCCAGGTGAAAGCCATGGTCTGATGTGAAGACCACAATGGTATTGTCTTCCAATCCCTCTTCCTCCAGGGTTTGCAGTATCTTTCCGACCTGTGCATCCATATAAGTAACAGATGCATAATAGGCTGCTATCGCCTTTTTCTGCTGCGCTTCCGTCATTTTCGCATTCAGCGTGGTGACATAGTTGATACCCTTTTCCGGAATATCATCCCAATCTCCCAGTACCTTAGGAGGCAACACTACCTGCTCATAAGGATATCGGTCAAAGTAGTTTTTTGGAGCAACAAAAGGAACATGAGGCCTCACCAGCCCTACAGCCAGAAAAAATGGCTCGTCCTTGAGTTTTCGGATCAGTTCAGTTGCTTTCTGTGCTGTTTTCCCATCGGAGTGTACCCCGTCATCTCCATCTGCTTTAACGATGGTCATGACATTTCCCCCCTTCCTGGGCAATAAGCCAAATGGGTTGTTTTGCACCAGCTCGGCCTCTCCTGCTGCAGTCCATTCCGGACCCTGGCTATTGTACCGTTCATTCCAGGAGGCTTCATCATCCGTACCGTTGGAGCCTTTCTCGATATCTCCGGGTACGCCCATGTGGAAAATTTTACTCACACGGGCGGTATGCCAGCCATTTTCCTTAAACAGTTGTGGCCACATTTTCTTATCCGGTCCGATATTTTCCCTTCCACTGACGTAGCCAAAGGTGCCGGTAGCATGTGGGTAATAGCCCGACATCATCGAAGCGCGGGAGGGGCCGCAGACGGGATATTGACAATAAGCCCTGGTAAAACGCGTACCCTCACTGGCCAACCGGTCAATATTGGGGGTGTATCCGGCACTGTTTTCATAGGAAGATACCGCGGTAGTGGTCAGGTCATCCGAAATGATAAACAACACATTCGGCTTTTTAGCAGTCTGGCCAATGGCGGAAAACCAACCCATCAGGAACAATCCAATCAGTAAATATTTTTTGATCATGTCTCGTTTGTTATGGCTTGTTAATTGAAAAATGGAAAAAGATCCCTCCTGATAAAATGGAGGGATCTTTAAATCAATAGCCTGCGTTTTGTGTCAGATTGGTATTCAACTCCCGCTCCCGCTGGGGAATGGGCCAAAGGTAGTCCCTGCCGGGGTCAAAGGACCTGTCAAATCCATCGAGACGGATCTGTTTCCACTCTCCATCTTCCTCATAATACCTACCCATGGGTACTCCCGGCATGACATCCTCTGCCAGCTCCCATCTGCGGATATCAAACAAACGGAAACCTTCGAAAGCCAGTTCTACCGATCGTTCTCTCCGAACGATATCGCGTAATTCTGCGGTGGTAGCCGCCATTTGCGGCATAACCGGAGGCAGATCGACGCTTTCCCGCTCCCGGACTTCATTGATGGCATCATATACTGTCTGATCGATCTCACCCAGCTCGATCTTTGCCTCTGCATAAGTCAGTAGTACCTCCGCATAGCGCATCAGAATGATATTCAGTCCGGAATTGGAAGGATTGGTGTAGTCCTCTTCATCAACGTATTTGCGGATATTGTATCCGGTGGCCGTGGAATAAACGGTGATCTGAACGGCATCCGAGCCGTCCGTCCCCGGCGTAGATCCATAAGTGCCGCCGTCAGGCAAAGGGGTACGTTCGGAGATAAATACTGAATGATACAAGCGGGGATCCCTGTTTTCCAAAGGATTCCGCGGATCATATCCACTCTGGGGATCACTGATCGGCAGGCCATTGGCCATGGGATACAAGTCGATCATGGCTTGTGTAGGAACGTAAAGGCTTCCGGTACTACCGGGAATCTGGCTCCAGGGTGCGGCAGTGGCATAAATGTTATGTGAATTGACATCAGCGGCAAATTCTCTGGCCAAAATCACCTCCTGGCTGTTTTCACCTTCATACTGAAACAATTCGAAATAGTCCGGATAAAGCGTATACTCCTGACTATCAATGATGGTTTTGGCTGCCGTTGCAGCTTCCGCATATCTTCCGGCATAGAGCATGGCCCTGGCACGAAGCCCCAGCGCCGCTCCCTTTCCTATCCGGCTTCCATTCTGGTAGGGTAACCAATCAGCTGCCTGGGCCAGCTCTGAAGAAACAAAATTCCATATTTCCTCTACCGGTGTACGCGTCACAGATCTTCCGGTTTCGATATCAATCCCTGAGGTAAGCAGGGGCACGTCCCCGAATAGCATGGCCAGCTTGATATAGTGGTAGGCCCTGAGTGTCATTACTTCCCCTTTGAGCCGGTTGATGGCATCCTGGTCATTCTCTTCTACCTGATCAATGTTGTCCATAAAGTCGTTTGCCCTGCGAATCGCCTGATAAGCATCTTGCCATTCGTTGAAATAACGGCCGGAAGCGATGGTGCCAAAACCCCGCTGCAAATCCACATTGGCATTGAATGGATGGTTGGTCAGCAGGTGATCCGAAAGGCCATCGTAAGAAAAGATGCTGGTTCCGTCAAGCGTCGGATAGACCGCATTGGCAGCAAAACCTGCATCTTCGAGGGTTTGCCAGAAAATTTCTTTGGAAATTCTATCGTTGGGTATGGTTTCCAGCAAATCGGGTTGACAAGCCATCCATGTCAAAGAAAATGAGGAAATCCATACGATTATATTGCTATATTTTTTCATCTCAAATCTTGTTTAAAATCGAACATTAGCTCCCAGTGAATACATACTAACCTGAGGATAGTACTGACCCCTGCCGGAAGGTATTTCCGGATCAAGGTCCCAGCGATTCAGTTCTGAAAAAGTCAATACATTGGTAGCGCCCACATACAGGCGGATGCGCTGGACGGACAGCTTATCGATGATTGCAGCAGGCAGGCTGTAGCCCAGTACAATATTCTTTAACCGCAGGTAGGAAGCGTCTATCAATTGTGTATCGGAGGTCTGAAAATTTCTACCATCTCCTTTAATGGGCCGTGGAAACTCGGCATTTGGATTTTCCGGTGTCCAGTAGTTATCCGTGTAAATGGCATGGGTAAAGGTTTCGTAGGTAGCGATCTGCTGAAAGGCCCCATCCAATCTGGTCTTGTGTCCCGCTGCTCCCTGAAACTGCAGGAACAGGTCAAAATTACCATAGGTAAATGTTCCGTTCAGTCCGAAATCAAATCTCGGAAAGGACAGGCCAAGGTACTGGTGGTCTTCCTCATTGATAATTCCGTCTTCGTTTACATCCAGGTATTTGACATCACCCGGAGCAGAGTTGGGCCGAAGGGTTGGATAATTGTCAGCAGCTTCCTGGGTTTGAAATACGCCATCTGTCAGATAGCCCCAATGGGAATTGATTGGCAAACCTTCTTCTATAATGAATCGGGGACCTGTAGTACCGCCCGAAATGTAAGGCCCGGAATCGACGAGGTCCATTACCTCGTTCGTATTGTCACTAAAGTTGAAACCCAGGTCATAGGTCAGCTTCTGGCCACCCCTAAGATTTAATCCGATTTCATATCCTTCATTCCTGACTTTACCGGCATTCTGGACGGGAGCACCCAGGCCGATCAAAGCAGGTATGGGCAACTGCAGGAGAATACCATCGGTAAGTTTATTGTAATAATCAAATGTCACTGATAGTCTGTCATCGAAGAGTCCCATATCAAAACCGATATTGGTCTGATAGGTAGTCTCCCAGGTAAGGTTTTGATTGGCCAGATTGGACTGGGCAAAACCCTGCACGGGGGACTCATCAAAGGAGTAATTGATGGCGCTCAGGGTTTCAAAATAGGTATACAAACCTACCGCCTGATTGCCGGTCGCGCCCCTGGACCCCCGCAGCTTGAACTCGTTAACGGTTTCCCTGAGGTCGAGCCAGAAGTTTTCTTCCGAAAGCCTCCATCCTGCTGAAAAAGAAGGGAAAAAGCTGTAACGATTGTCCTCACTAAACCTGGAAGATCCATCATACCTGCCGTTGAGTTCAAAGAAGTATTTGTTGTTGTAATTGTAATTGAATCGGGCAAAATAGGATCTCAGGCCCCATTCGGCATCAAAACCGTTGGCATCCCGATTTTCATTGGAACCCTGGCTCAGCGATTGCACGTCATTGTTGTAAAATTCCTGGCGGAAGCCGCTTACCTGGTTGCTTCGGTTGTCTATGGTAGAATAGCCCAGCAGACCTGTAAATTTGTGCGCTCCTATATCCTTTTGGTAGGTGAGCAGGCTGTTCAGGGTGTATTCGGTCAGGTACCTCCTGAATTCGGTAAGGCGATTGACCTGGCGCTGGGCGACCCGGCCGTTTAGGGGATCCCGATTGAAATACCGGTCAGAAAATGTCTTGATCTGCGTATGGTCATTCCGCATGGCATACTGGGTAGAAAAAGTGAGGCCAGGCAAAATGTCATAGTCAAACTTAATACTTCCGGTAATGTAGTCATTGAGTGTCCGGCTCTCCCCGGTCAATTCTGCGAAAATCAGCGGATTGTTTACCTGAGGACCCAGCCCGTATTCACCGGTTTCATACCTGGGCCAGGAAAACTTGCTCGCATGCAGCATGTATTGAAATACCCTGGCTTCCCCGTCGCCGGAGGCGGAAAGACCGGCAGGCTGCATGGACTCCTTGGTTCTGTAATTCAGATCTCCCGAAAACCTGATTTTTTCGGAAGCTTTTAAGTCCAGGTTGATCCGAAACTCATTTAATTTATCGCTGAAGTTTGGAGCTACTCCATCAATATTCTGATGGCGTACGCTGAAACGGCCACTGAAGGATTCTCCCCCTCCGCTCACAGAAAGGGTATGGTTTTGCTGGGGTGCTACCTTCAGCATGCCCAGTTCATCTCTTCTCCAGTAAGGATAGGGCAGCGGAAATTCCGGGCTGGGGGCATTGGCCACGTACTCCTGAATAGCCTCCTCAGTATAAGGCAATGCCCTGCCGGCATTGGCATGAGCGACGTTTTCCAGGCGCAGGTAACTTTCCACATCCATGTGTTCGGGGCGGTTGGTCACATCCTGTAGTGCGTAGTAACCGTCATAGGCTACACTGATTCTCCCTTCTTTTCCTCTTCTGGTGGTGACCAGAACAACGCCGTTGGCAGCCCTTGATCCATATATGGCAGCCGAAGAAGCATCCTTGAGTACAGTCACCGATTCAATATCGTTGGGATTGATATCATTGATTCGCTGCTCAATACCGTCTACGATGATCAAAGGATTGTTATTGCCCAGCGTAGTGATACCCCTGATGCGGATATTGATATTGTTGTTGCCTGGCCGGCCGCCCTGGTCGACTACGGTCACTCCCGGGGCAAAACCCTGCAAAGACTGCTGGAAATCTGCTACCGGCCTTTTTTCCAATACCTCTCCCGAAACGGCTGCCAGGGAATTGGTAACCGACAATTTTTCCTGAACACCATAGCCAACTACTACCACTTCGTCCAGGGAAGTTTGGTCTTCCTCCAGTATAATTTCCAACTGCGTACGGTTTCCGGGTACGATCCGTTGGGATTGGTATCCGATGAAAGATATCAGAATCACTCCACCCTCAGGCACATCTAACTGGAAGGTACCATCTATGTCGGTGACTGTGCCGGTAGACATTCCTTCGATAACTACGGTGGCTCCCGGAATAGGCTCGCCGCTTGCGCTTTTTACAATTCCGCTGATCGGGTCATCCATTTCAGACTCGTGTAGATCAACTTTCCGGATGTTCTTTAAAGATCCCACATAAATGGTGTTGTTCACCTGTTTGAACTTCAGCTGCGATACGCTGGAAATTTCAGCCAGTAAGGAGTAAACAGAATGCTTTCCCGGCTGGAGGGTGATGTATTGATCAGGATCTATTAAATCGTCCGCAAAAATCACATGATACTGTGTTTTGGCTTCCAGCTCCCTGATAATGGCTGCAATTGGCCATTCTGTCTTTTCCAGACTAATAAAGGTTTCATCGATGGGCTTGATTTGTGCTTCCGTATCGTTGGCCAGCAGGGTGGTCAGGAAGAGGGACTGAAGTACCAATCCATACAAGAGTTGACGTGATACCATCTTGATTAGGTAAAGTATGTTTCTTTTCATAATTTGACATGTTTTTATTGTTGATACATAATAAAAGCGGGCAGGGTAAACCAGGACATTTGGCGATGGAAAGGTTTATCCTGCATTTTTTTTTCATAGGCTATTGGGGATAAATGGTGACGATATCATTTTCAATATGGTGTGTGAAATTCAGGGTAAATCCCAGACCTGTAAGCATATTGTCGAGATTGTCATTAGAAAAGGTGCCGGAAACGGTTCTGTTCAGGTCAAGGTTTCCAGTCGTCCTGACAGATACCCCGTACCAGGTTTCAAGCGAGCTTATTACCTCTTTAAATTTTTCGTTTTTGTAATGGATCAGTCCATCTTTCCAAAGAAACGGATCTCTATTTTCGAATGTGGTACGCTGAAGCTTTTCCGGGTTATCCTGGCGAAAAGCAGCCATCTGACCCGGGTCCAGCAAAAGGAAGCCATCTTCAGTACGACTGGTTCTCACTTTCACTTTCCCGTCCAGCAGGGCCACATCCGTTTTATTTTGATGTGATTTCACATTAAATTTTGTTCCTAATACTTCCGTAGTCAATTCCCCGGAATGAACCCTGAATGGTCGGTTTGCATCGTGGCTTACTTCAAAAAAGGCTTCTCCCTCCAGAAAAACTTCTCTGGAATCTCTAGAAAATCTATTTGGAAAGCGGATTTTTGAATTGGCGTTTACCCAAACCTTGCTGTCGTCTGAAAGCTCCAAGGCCAATTTCTGACCAGGTCGCACCGTTCTTTCTACCCATTGCACCGGCTCAGGTGAAAGCTCAGGAGCCTGAGCATGGTCTTGTATTACCTTAAATCCCAGGAATGCAAGACCGATGATAAAGAGCCAGACTGCTGCAGACCGAATTAATGCCGGATGAAATAATGGTTTTTTTTCAATAGGCGCTCTCTTGGCAATACCGATATTGATCCGTGAAAGAAGTCGATCCCGGCGTTCAGAATTTGCCGGGATTTCTTCTTGCTGCCTCCACACCTCTTCCAGTATTTCTTCCAATTCCCGGTCTGAGCCTGGTTTGCTCAGCCAGTCTTTGACCCGCTTGGTCTCGGAAGGACTTGCCTGCCCATGGATAAATCGCCTGATAATACTTTTGTCCAATGTAGTCTTGCTTTACTTAGAATACACAGGCACTAAAAATAATACTTAACGGAATGCTGAAAAAATTGCAGCGCCGCAAATAAAAAAGAAATTAGAAGAGCATAATAACCAAATTATATATTCCAAAACAAAAAATAAACACCAATTTATCTAAATTTTTTCCCTTGAAAAACTTCTTTCCCAAATATAAATGATGTTCTATCGTCCGAACAGAAAGTTTTAATTTTTTTGCTATCTCCCTATTGCTCATGCCCTCCACCCGGCTGAGCAGAAAAACCCGCTGTTGTACCTCTGGCATTTCTCCAATGCTGCTCATGACCTGCAGCTTGCTTTCCTGAACACAAATTTGTCGTAGAATATCTGCACCATCCATCTGGGATTCGACTGGAATTGCAGTAAGCTGACAATGTCTGCTGATATTGCGCAGGTGGTTTAGTATCTGGTTTTTCAAGGATCGGAAAAGGTAAGCCCCGATATTTTTACCAGGATCCAGTTGCTTTCTTTTTTCCCAAATGTTGACAAATATGACCTGCACCACTTCTTCTGATTCATCGGGATCTCCTAAAAATGTATCTGCAAAGCCCAGCATTTTATCCACGTACCTTTGATAGAGTTCATCAAAAGCCGATTTGTCACCCTGCCGGAGCAGCAGCACGATTTCGGATTCTTTACGTTTGGAATGCTTTCTCACTTCATCCAGATCATTCAAGCAGGATTAAATTAAATAAAAAATTGTCACAATATCCAGCGGGCGGCAAAACTTCGCAGTGAATTTCCTGACTCAACCCACAAACCGTTCCTCATGCACTACTTCTCCCAAGACATCCCGATGCTCGAAAAGGATTTCAGGTTTTCCGTTTTGGCGGGCAACCCGAATACTTAAAAATCCCCCTTTGAGTCGCAAAAACCGATGCTCCGGACGCACATCTCCCTCCTTCCAGCCCTGGGAATGGAAATCGCTTACCGGACCCGATCCAAATTCCATCAAGCCGGTCTCCTTATCCTGTGACACATATTGCCAATGCCTGTCCCCATTGACCACATACATATTGGGCTGGCTTGAAAGAAAATTTCGCAACCACTCCCCCTCGTGCCGAAAACTCTCATTGGCATGGTTGTCTGTTTTATTTTCCCGGTCAGGCCCGACTACCGGAGTGGCGGTAAACAGGATCTTGAAGGTGGCATCCGAGGCTTCCACGCTTTCCTGAAACCATTCCTTTTGTTCTTCTCCCCAAATGGTCTTCTCAGGACCATCTTCCCTGGTGTTTTCAGAGCGGTATTCCCTTCCTTCTACCAGCCATACCTGCAGGTCCCTACCCCAGCGAAGCGTCCGGTAAGGCTTCCCCTCTATGGGCACATTTTCATACCAAAGTTTTAGCCCATCATCAAAGGTAAGGTCGCCATAAGGCCCTTTTCCCCGGTACATGTCATCTTTCAGCAAATCGTGGTCGTCTTTGACCATATATACCGGAACTTCCCTGTAAAAATCCCTGAGGGACAACCAGCCATCCATGGCATGCCATTTGTGCCGGGCCTTCTCCAGGTTTTTGGCCAGGGGTCCGGGCTTATCGTAATAGATGTAGTCGCCGGTATGGATAAAAAAATCCGGCTGCAGCCGTCGCATGCTATCGTACGTCTGAAATCCCCTACGCTCATCATCAAAACTCCAGAAATACTGGCAGGTAGAGGTGGTGAAAAATACAGGAGCAGGTTGTGTATCGTAAGGAGGCGTTGTGAAACTGCCGGATTCTTTCCTGATAGCACCATTCGCTGCCGGTTTTGCCTCCCATTCCACCTGATAAGCCGTATTCGGCTGAAGTCCTTTTATGGGTATTTTTACGGTAAAATCTTCAGCCGCGTCCGCAGCCTGCCAGGAAGAGTTGTAAACTGAGCGCCCACTTTTGGTTAAAACCTTTGCCCTCACCAGGCCCGGGGATCCCGATACCGCTCCATCCATTTCAGCCACAGGTTGTTCTTCATCAAAATCTATGGGATGACGGAATACTTTCTCCTGCCGCTGATGGCGCACGGGCTGGGGAAATTCCTGACCGCAAAGCCGGGTCCAGAGCATGGCTGATTCTTTACTTACCTCAGCAATTTTAAATCCATTGGTGAAATAAACACCTGTATTGGTCTTTGAAATCAGGTCCAATAGTTTTTGAAAGGGTTGGGAAATTACTTTTGGAATGGCCATTAGGGAAAGAAGGCTCAGCCCTGTTTTCTTGAAAAATCCCCTTCTGTTTGCTTTGTTCATTGGTAATTGGGTTTTATATGGGTACAGTTGATGTGATCAGAAACCGGATCATAGCACAGCATAAAGCAATATCCGTTGAAATAAAAGTTTTTTCCAACTGAACCAGAAGTTTAATCTGTTGCTATCTTTATCCGACCCTTTGCCTGCTTTGCTGATCCTGGTGGTTAAATCTAAATAAAAATCCTGTGACCTGTATGCGCTTTATACCTTAATTGGCCTAATCAACCTATTGCAATATTTGAATTTAACCCACCTTGCAAATAACAAGGAATCTTTGGAGTTAACTTTCACTGATGATTCTGAATAACATATCCTTAGGGAAGTAGGTCATTTGGGTTATTTTTTCTAATGTGATGATTCCATTCTATTGATCCTGATAAAATTAAAGCATCCTACATTACAATACAGTTACCCGCTATTGAATATCAATACCTGACACCTACATCTTCCGCCCAATCAGCGTAATCCTGGATCATTTCCTCAAGTATTTCCGGGTTTTCTGCGCCGATTTCGTTGAGTTCAGTGGGGTCCTTTTCCAGGTCAAATAATTCCCAGTCAAATTGCGGTGCTTTGGAAATGATTTTCCATTTCCCTTGTCGCATGGCCTGATGCCCAAAGTGCTCCCAATACAATTCCCGGTTTTGCTCCATTCGCTCCCCTTTAAAAACAGGTACAAGACTTTTCCCTCTCAGGGGTTTTAGTTGGTTTCCCTGGTAGCGTTCCGGATACGCCGTATTGCCTAATTCCAAACAGGTTGCCATGATAATGACAATATCAGGTCTGTTATCTTCTTTGGTTTCACTTTGTGGTTGACAGCTCAATATCAGAACCAAAAAACAGCCATATTGGATTTCTTTTCATTGAAATTTGAGGAGAGGATTGGTTGTAAAGATATTTTAAAATTAGCCCTTGCTTCAATATTGAGATCTCATACCATCTAAAAAGAAGAGGCCCCGGATACTGTGCCGGGGTCCTCCATTTTTAATCGATTATCAATAACCGGGATTTTGCGGAAATTCTCCCGGATTGCTTACCCTGTCGATTTGTGTCTGGGGAATGGGCCGGACCAGGTGCATTTCCTGAATATTGGGAGCTGCATCGAGATTGTGCTGCCTTACCCTTTCCAACAAGGTTCCGGTTCGCTTCAAATCATACCAGCGGTGCTTTTCTCCTATCAACTCCCTGGCCCTTTCTTCGAGGATAAAGTCCAGATCAATGTCTCCCGGACCCACTTGCATTTCCTCCTCCATTCCCGGCAAGGCTGCACGTGTACGCAACACATTGATGTAGTCGGCTGCTGCTGAGCTGTTATTCTGCCTCCAGGCGGCTTCGCAGGCGATCAGGTACATTTCGGCCAGACGCATCACGGGAAAATCCCTTCTTCCGGCAGTTTCATTGATACTTGGCCGCAAGGGATCCAGAAATTTCAATAGCGAAGGGTAGTTTCGGCGCTGGTTGGTGCCGATTTCCTGATAGGCACTGACATTTCCTATCCAGTTGCCTTTGTAGTCTATGATCCAATAGGGTGCGGCCTGTTTGACTTCATCGGGTACCGGCTCCATGACAATATGGATGGCTGTGTCTCCGGGATTAACCTGTTGGCCATTGATCTCCCCGGGTATATTGGCGTACCAAACGGTCTTGAAAGAGCCATTCCAGCGTGCGTCCATTTCCCTGTCGTACAGGCTAAACAGGTAGTTGGTGGGTAAAAAGCGTTGAAAAGGCCGTCCATTTTCCGTATCCCTGACCATGGCAGGATTGAAGGTATAATCGAAAATAAAATACAAGTGACCAGAATTTCCGGGCCCGTTCAATAATGGGTCGTCGGTAAACTGCACCGTCCAGATAAACTCGCTATTGTCTTCATTATTGATGTCCCACAAGTCAATATAAGGAGTGACCAGTTCAAAATTGTAATTGTTGATCACATTAGCCGCCAGCCGTTCTGCTTCTGCCCAATTACCCCGGGTCAAATGCACCCTGGCCAGCAGTCCCTCTGCTGCAGCCTTATAGGCCCTGCCTGGTTCGGATGCACTTTCGGGCAGGTTGGCCACAGCAAATTCAAGATCCGGAAGAATCCCGGTCTCATAGATGGTATTTTCCGGAGTACGATTGGCTTCCGTCTGTACCCCTGATGTTTCCTCAAGAGAAAAATGTACATCTCCCCACTGCTGTACCAGGTGGAAATAATACAATCCCCTTAGAAACCTGGCTTCTGCTTCAATTTCTGCCTTCCTCTGATCGGAAATACCACTAACATCCTCAACCCGGTTTACCACCGTGTTGCATTGGTTTACTCCTACATACAGGTTATTCCAGATGTTGGTTACCGTCCCGCTGGTACCCAGGAAATTTGGGGAGTAATTGTTGATATGGGGGTTATTGGCGATACCTCCAAAACCATTGGTGAAGATATCCGTTCCGGTCACAGTCAGGAAAAAACCGTTTTGCTGACCATAAAAACTTCTCAAAGTGGTATAGGAAGCTCTTAAGCCATCCTCTATACCTCCGGGAGTCGGATAATACCCATCTGCTGTTGCCAAACTTACCGGGTCTTCTACCAGTACCTCCTCACAGGCACCCATACCAAGAGCGAGCACCAATCCAAATGTTTTAAATATATTTTTCATCTTTCGGATCATTTAAAATTTCAAATTCAAACCAAAAATATATGTAGCTGTGGTGAGGGGACTCCCACCGCCGACGATGCCATTGGACGTTTCAGGATCTACCCTCGTATAGGGAGAAAAAATAAAGCCATTATTTACCGTGGAATAAATCCTGGCAGATGTCAATCCCAGTTTGCTGATCAATCCAGGGGCAAAATTGTAACCCAGGGCAATATTCCGGATCTTGATATAGGATCCGTCAAAATACCTCACCGCATCCGAGTACAAGGGCGCCTCTCCCGCGTTGGGTCTGGGTATGGCATTGGTGGGATTGTCCGGTGTCCAGTAATCCAGATTGATCGAATTGTACCTGCCCTGCCAGTTGTTGCCACCCAGGTTATGGTAATCACTCCTTAGCATTTGACCCATTCTGGCGTGTACCAATATGGATAGGTCGAAGCCTTTAAATGATATCCTGTTGGTCAGTCCTCCGGACCAATTGGGTACGGTAGATCCCAGGACTTTTCGGTCGTCCGCATTGATGTTGCCATCAGGCTCTTTGGTGAGTTCACCGTCTGCATCCCGGCCGTTTACGTCATTGATGCGAATATCTCCAGGTTGTTGCCCAAAATCAGCCGCCAGATCTGCTTCATCGCTTTGCCAGATACCGGCCTGATCAAAACTGTAGAATACATTGACCGGCTCGCCGATAAACCACTGGTTGCCCACATCATCGCTCTGCCCGTCAAACAACTCCACAATTTGTTCCCTGTTGGAAAATACATTCATATTGATATCCCACCTGAAGCCACCTGGGCGGTTGATCAGATTCGCATTGGCGGATAATTCCCATCCTGAATTGCGGGTACTTCCTATGTTTTGGAGCACGGAGTTGTATCCGGACGTAATCGGCAGCAGCCGATTCAAAAGCAGGTCACTGGTATTGGTTACATAATATTCCAGGGAACCATTGATCCGGTCATCAAATAAACCATAATCCAAACCAATATTTACCGTCTTGGAAATTTCCCATCTCAGATCCGGATTGGGGATGAGGTTGTTGCCATATCCAAATCCGGCATTGGAGCCAAAAATATAGGTAGTCCGTTCCAGTCCACCCAAAGTCTGAAAAGGATCGATAGCCGTATTTCCAACCTCTCCGTATCCCCCTCGAAGTTTAAGGAACGAGACCTGGCTTCCTTGCAGAAATTCTTCTTCCGTTAGAACATATCCTGCAGAAAAAGCAGGAAAAAAGGCCCACTTATTACCGTCTGCAAGCCGTGACGAGCCGTCTGCACGGCCTGTTAACGTAAACAGAAACTTGTCGTCAAATCGATAATTGACCCGTCCCATATAAGACATCAGGCCCCATTCACCCAGAGAACTTCCTATTCCGGTAATGGTAGAGGAACTTCCCAAATCATAGAACAGGGATTTTTCAATAGGTATATCCTGTCCCGACAAGGAGGAGCCTTCAAACCTGCTGGCCTGGATGGAAAAAAGACCCACCAGATTAAGTGCATGCTTGCCAAAAGTCCTGTCGTAGGAAAGGATGTTTTCCTGGGTATAGGCAAAATCCAGGTCATTGCTCACTGACCCTCTGTTGATATTTCCCTCCAGTCTGCCGGTGTAGGTACCTCGTCTGGCCTGATTGAAGTCTGGCCCGTAATTTACCCGAAACTTAAGGTGCTCATTGAATTGGTACTCTGCAAAAATATTGGCAAAAATCCGGTTTCTGCGGGTTTCATCGATATACTGGAAAGGCTGATAATTCAGCAATGGATTGGCCAGCAATCCTTCCCGGGGATTGGGAAAGGCCAGGAAATTTCCTTCCTCATCGGTCGGGCCGACCAGTGGGGAATAGCCCAGGGAGTTGTTGTAAGGCGCATTGGACATTTGATTTCTTTCGCTGACACTCACCGTTCCGCTCAGACCAAGGCGAAGTTTGTCTGTCAACTGAGACTCCAGGTTGATCCTTACCGAGGTCCGTTCGAAGTTTGTTCCGGGGATATAGCCGTCTTCGTTAAAGAATGAACCGGAGACATAATAATTGATTTTGTCCGTACCTCCGCTTACCGACACCTGGTGATCCTGCTGGCTGCCTGTGCGTATCGCCAGGTCCAGCCAGTCGGTGAAGCGTCCGGCCTGCAGGTTTTCGATTTCCAGGGGTGCGAGAAAATTGCTGTCAAAACTGGAGTCGTCTCCTGCATGGCCCCTGGCTATCCTGGAATATGCGGCAAATTCCCGGCCGTTCATGAGATTCAGGTCCTGTATGGGTTGTTTGACTCCATAGTACCCATCGTAGCTGATAACCGCTTTACCGGTCTTGCCTCTTTTGGTGGTGATGAGAACCACACCATTGGCTCCACGGGAACCATATATGGCCACCGCACTGGCATCTTTCAATACTTCCATGGATTCAATATCATTGGGGTTGAAATCACTGATATTGGCACTGGTGGGAATACCATCGATGACATACAGGGGATCGTTGGAAGCATTGATGGATCGGTTGCCCCTGATACGGATCTGTACCGGAGACCCGGGAGATCCATTGGCCCGGACAATATCTACGCCGGCTAGCCTGCCCTGAGATTGCTCCAGAAAATTTCCCGCTGGGGTTTCCTGCAGGTCCTTGCTGGTCACAGAAGATATGGCCCCGGTAAGGTCGCTTTTTCGCTGGGTACCATAGCCTACTACCACCACTTCCTCCAGGTCCGACTGGTCTTCCTGCAGGGTAATATTCAAGCTGCTTTGATTGGTAATGGTAATCCGCTGGGACTGATAACCGATAAAGGAAACCTGAAGGATATCTCCTTCATTCGCTTCTATGGAAAATCGCCCATCAATGTCAGTGACAGTTCCCGTATTAGAACCTTCTATAACCACCGTTGCACCAGGGACAGGCAAGCCATCTTCATCCAGCACTGTCCCGGTGATGGTGATGAATAATTGTGATTCTTCCGGTTGAATCGACCTGTCGGGATTGGCATGTGTAAGCATAGCATTACACATGAATAGTCCCAGGAGGAGAACCATTTGAAACTTAAATGGAGTAAATTTTTTCATGGGTTTATGGTAAAATTTAGATTGATAAATAAATAATAACCTGTTGATCAGGTCTTGGTGTTTCATAGCTGTTGTATCGGGAGGATCATTTAAATCAAAGGGAAGTCATTTTTTTACGCCTGGGAGACAGCATTTTTTGGGCGACTTTTCCTGTGGATTAATATAAGAATTCTTTTTTTAATCTAATAACCATTAAGAAAAATAGAATAATTTAGGTATTTACCTAAATTAATAGACGATAAATTTATCCCAAACCCTGAAATTTCCATTGTAGGTATTTTCCACTGGCATCAGAAAATCATATTGAATCCGGCACTTTTCCAAAAAATACAAATCAATACATATTACTCAGGATTGAACTATTTTAATAGAAAAAAGTAATCGGCTACCCTTTCCACAAATTTGGCTTCGGGAAAACTGGTCATTCGGAAAGTTAAAAAAATAACTAAATTTACATTCTTAATAACAAATAGTCTCCTGACAGTTCTCTTTTTTTGTTGGGTTTTGAAAAAAGCAAGTCAGCGAAATCCCACTTGTCAGGAAGTATTTTTGAAATGTGTAGTTAAAAAGGTTTCATTTTTCCAGTCTACCACAATGCAATCCCAACATCCCGGACCTAATTCCATCAGTATACAAAAATGCCTTCAGCAGGAGCTTTTTATGGCAGCCTACTGAAGGCAGAAATAATTTATTTAGTTTTAGAGTTGAATTTTGCTGTTAAAGTGCTTTGGCTCCAGCTTCGGCTACTTCGTGGTCGTCTTCTACTGTACTACCCGAAACCCCGATGGCCCCCACGATCTCTCCTGCCTTGTTTTTGAGTACCACACCTCCTGGAAACGTAATCAGGCCCTGATTGGAATGCTCTATATGGTAAAGCGGCGAACCCGGCTGAACCATGGGACTTAACTGAGCCGTGTCCATATTAAAGAATATTGCCGTCTTTGCCTTTTTGATACTGATATCTACCGAGCCCAGCCAGGCTCCATCCATGCGTGCAAATGCCGTCAGATTGGCGCCAGTATCCACTACGCAAATATCCATTTTCGTACCTTTGGATTCCGCCTTCTTTTTGGCTGCATCAATTACTTTTTCTGCTTCTGATAATGTAACGTTCATCATGTATAGGGTTTAGTAATGAAAATTGACTCTGCAGCCTCCATTGGAAGGTACAGAATAAATAAATATACGATTTTATTTTGCCAAAAACGGGAAAGTATCCCAAAATGTGAATAGGGCTTAGTTACCCATCCCCTGTGCTGATCCGGCTCCCCCGAAGCTTTTCAGGTTATAGGTAAGGGTAAGCATGAAAAACTGTTGCACAACCTGCGTCCGCTCATCCTCAATGTATACATCGGTCACGTTTCGATCGATGCTGGTATTTTGATTCAGCAAGTCGAATACCGTCATTTTCAGTTCAAACTTTTCTGTTGGGGGGAATCGATAGCCCAGATCCGCGTTCATCAACCATACAGACTGGTCAAAATCCTCGCCCAGGCCCTGGTACCATTGGTTGTTTACATTGGTACTGACAAAGAAGCCCCCGGCAAAATTCCAGTAAAGGTCCAGTCTGGTGCTTTGGGTGTAATAATTGTTATCCAGATTTTCCTGCAGGCTACTGCGGACGATATTGTAATTTCCCCGGGTAGACAAGTTAAAATCCAGGTGCTCTCCCAAATTGCTGCTGATACCAATGCCAGGCCCCATGTAGATATTCCGATTGTAGTTGGTTTGGTTGTTGATCAGTCCCGGTCTGTTGGTTATCCCGGCTCTGGCACTGAGATTCAGGTTACTCTGCATAAAATTGAGTGGAAATCCAAAGGAAAAATAGCTTCTCAGGTCCCAGTAATTGTCCAGGTTTTCCGGTCGATTCAATTGTCCGCCCTGCCGCAGCAATACATCGCCCTGTAACAGGGTATCCCTACTGGCGATATAGGTTGCATTACCCAGGTAGTCGCTGGTCATCCTGGCGCCCAGATACATAAAGAAGGACCTGTTGTTTTCGGGATTCATCTTGCGGATCCGGGTATACAGTCGGTGCTCGTACTCCTGGTCCAGGTTCGGATTTCCAGTAGATATCTGTATGGGATTGCTGTTGTCTATTACATCCTGCAACTGCCGGACCGAGGGAGCGTCTGTATCTCCCCTGTAGTATATGCGGATATTGGTATTTTCATTGGGATCGTAAATGAATACCATTCTGGGTACAAAATTTCGAAAAGTACGTTTGGTGTTCTCAAAGCCCGGGAAGAGCCGGTCACTATCCAGGATGGAGACCTGATAGTCAAATGAGGAAAAGATCCTGATTTTATTTTTATTGTATCGATAGCCCAGGCCTAGCTCGTGCTGCAGATAGGTGTTTTCAAATTCGTTGGTCAGGGTAGAGTCCAGCTCAAATAAGGTAGACTCCATTTCCCTTTGAGATACCTCTTGCAGGGTGTTGCCCAGGTCATTTCCCAGTTCATATTCCAGCCTTACCTGAGAGTGATCTGCTATCGGTTCGGTGTATTCAACTTCAAATTCGTAGTTAAACGAACTGGAGCTACCCAGTGTATTCTGGATCAGGCTATCTCTCATCCCGGTCTGATAATCTCTATTCACAGAAACCAATCTGGATTCATTGCTGCGATCTTCCATGCGGGTATCAAACTTGGCGGAAAGTGTCCTGCCCTCCTTATCAAACTGATACCTGTAGGTAAAGTCGCTCAAAAAGCGAAAGGATTCATTGCTTCCCGAAGTGGTATTTTCCGTCTCGTTAATGGGCGTGGTGGGGTTAAAAAGATTCTGTGCCGACAGCAGATTGAAGGAAGTCCCCTTCTCATACCTAACCCTGGGCCGCCAAATAATGGCATGCTTTTCGGACATGTCATAATCGAGCCGAAGATCCAGCCGGTGATTCTGGCTATTGTTTTCGCTGTTCCGGATTTCATCATACAATTGGAGGCTGTCGCTGGGAAGGATATATTCCCTTGAAGAATTCCTGTTCAGAAAATTGTTGCTTTCGTTAAAAAAGTAGCTACCGGTAAGCCGGGCTCTTTCATCGTCAAATTTGTCCGTAAAGTTAAGGCCAATAGCATTGGTATGGGTGATTCCCGGCCGCTCTCTGGTAGTCAGCGGATTGCCCCTTCTTCCACCTCCACCACGTCGGTTGTCGCTCCCGCCAAATGCGCCGGAGAGGTCATCCGCTGAAAAATTCTGTTGGTTAATATTGTTGCTCAGGCCAAGGGCGGTGATGCGCTGGGCTTCGCTGAAAAAATTCACACTACCGCCTACCAGGTAATTGTCATCGGTACCATATCCGGCAAACATGCGTCCAAACTTGCCTCCACGTTTTTCCTTCTTGGTAATGATATTGATGGTTTTGATGGTCTCTCCGTCGTCAAACCCTGTCAGTTGGGCCTGATCACTCAATTGATCCAGAAACTCTATCCGGTCAATGATGTCTACCGGCAAATTCTGCAATGCCATAGCAGGATCATCGCCAAAAAAGGGCTCTCCATCTACCAACACACGACCTACGGTCTCGCCCTGAACCTCAATGGTCCCACCCTGCATGACCACCCCTGGCATCTTCCGGATGAGTTCGCCGGCACTGGCCTGAGATCGGGTCTGATAAGCCGATGCGTTCATGGATACCGTGTCACCTTTCATTTCTCCGGCAATCGCCTGACCTTCGATTTCGTAGGTTTCCAACAAACTCCCTTCCTCCACCAATTCAAAGGTTCCCAGATTTCTGCCGGACAGGTCCGTCAGGGTTTTTGTCAAATCTTCATACCCGACAAAGCTAATACTGATTTCAATGGTATTTTCTGCAGGACGGGAGAATTCAAAACGACCCCTTTCGTTTGTAAATGTATTGCTCAAAGTGTCCCCGGCTGTGTTGGTAATAAAAACATAGGCGCCGGGAAGCGTTTCTTTGCTGCTCTTGTCCTGCACCTTGCCCCTGACCGTGGATTGTGCCAGGACCAAGCTGGTAAAAAATAAAAATATTACAAATAAATATACAAATCGAATCATGTTGGTTTAGGTAATATTATATAGAAAATTAGTTTTATCATTATTTATACATTCTAAAATAACAAATGTTTTATCCAATTAAATTTTTATTCTATTAATGGGGCATTTCGTTAATAAGTGGAGTAAATCTGGGTTCTTGCCAGACCTTTCATTGGTATTTTACCAAGATCTTGCACATCCTGGCGCCAAACTGCATCGCAACCCACTGTAGAATCCCGCAGCATCTTCTTAAAAACTATCGGATCCATTCCCGAAAGGGCCACAGGCCGCTTGCCATACCTGTTTTTGAATTACTTTTTTTATATTATGAAATACATTTTTTTGGTCTTTAAATTACTTTTATTATCTTAGGACTTTCAAAAGGACATACATTGTTTCCTTTGAATTGTTTAATCTCAGACTTTTAAATAGAAATCTAATGAAACAGCACAAAGCACCTACCTGAAAACTCCCTTTTCATTCTAAATTTTTCTTGGTTTTAATCAAATAATATTGAAAAATGAAAACTTTTAATGTAATCAGCCTGTCATGCTTTCTTCTACTATTATCCAGTCCTGCCTTCAGCCAGATCAACCTTGAAGGATTCAGCATTGGTGCACATGGTTCATATATCATGGTGGGTGGCGACACAAAGATCAACAACGCCGGCGGTGGAGTGAAACTTTCCTATGCTGTAGAGGAAGGTATGGTAGCTTACCTGGGCTACAATCACTATCTGCCCTCTTACCACGACACCTATATTTATGGCTATCGTTCCAATACGGAAATTAGCCCCATGCATATCGAAATAGATGCTGTGGAACAGATATCCCTGCAGCAGTGGGTGCTTGGTGCAAAATATTATTTACTGGGGGATTATGAAGCCAGAGGGTCACTTTATGGCCTTGCAGAGATGGGATACATGCGGGCTCCGACCCAAACGCGTTTCTCTTCCTACGATCAGGAAAACTACCGGCCCCGGCAGGATGACGGATTTAAAACCGTCTATACCACATACAATGTCAATATTGGTATGGGTGGTGAGGTAGATCTTCTGGTGGGATTTTTGTTTGCCGAAGCGAAATTAAACCTTCCTGCAAACAGGGCAGGCAACCGGACTATGGTCTCAGAGATTCCTGCTGCCCTGTCCTTCAATGCGGGCATGAGATTTCCACTTTATTTCTTCTAATTTTACCAATGAGACTCAAACCAATACGTTTGCGCGTCTGGGTCGGGAAAATTGATGAAGGTTCATGATTTACGCTTATTCTTTGGTTTGTAAAGCAATTTGAAGACCACTGCAATGACGATGAATGAAATGACTATGTAAAAGATCAGTCTGAATGGAGAGGGATTTAGCGGGTATTCATCCGCTCCCCCTTCTTCGGCCTGGCCCATCGCATACCTCAGCTGGACCAGAAAAGAAAAAAAGAGAATTGGGATATACCTTGAAATGCTGGAAAGCCGATTCATCATTTAATCATTTGGTGCTGCCTTATAACAGATAACAAAAACCTGTCCAAAAAAGGATTTTTCTACTTATTATCTGATATTCAAAGCAATGATGCCAAAGACGATTCTGTCGCTAAAGATCAGGCGGATCCACTGCCTATGCCCTATTGGCATTTCACCACTCCTCCAGACCTGCCAATAATTTTTCTTCTTAAAACCTGCCTCGCCTCTGCCAGATTTTTCGTACCTATACATGGGCTGGCTTTTGCCGGCCATTAATAGATGATAGGAGTAATCGTCGTCTATTGTAATGTTCGTCTATTTACGAACCCAGGTGAAAAACAGGCAAGGGTTCATTTTGAATGCCTGAACCAGACCATCGAATCTCCAATACCTGATTCTGGCTGGGCGCCTCAATTTTTGTCACAATCCTGATAGGGTGATAGCCCTCTTCCAACACCAGCCTGGTCTTGCCGCTTCCCCCGGATGGCGACGGGTGGTCGTCATCTAGGAGCAGGGCCTCATGCACGTGCATCACCAGACCCTGGTTGGTTTGATAGCTAAACTCGTATTCTCCGGTACGAGGCACCTTCACAAAACCCTCATAAACCATCACGTTATCTTCTGTCGCTCTATTAATGGCTTCGATATGGGGCAAAATTCCGGATTCGTTCGGGGTGACTGATCCCCTCCGGATAAAGGGTACCCAGGGGGATGGTATATTGAATTCAGAAACCATGATCCCGGCCACCATTCTCCCCTCCGGTGAAATCGCCGGTACCGGTTCCTGATCATAGGGCCGTTCTGCAGAAGCATTGTAACGCCTCCAGCGCAGCACCGTTTTTTTCATTTCCTCCTGAAGGCGGACAAATTCTCCATTGGTACCTGCAAGATTCCGGGTCTCTCCCGGATCATTCTGCGTGTCATAAATACCAAAATCGTCTTCGTGCGAAGTGATATTGTACCGGATCCCTTTATAGCCATTGAGGTACAGTACCTGCATTTCTCCCCTTCTTTGATCTCTTTTAGTTGCCTCGAAGGCCTCGTAACTTTTGGTTTTGTTGTTTACCTGGTATTCAATATACACTTTGCCTTCATGCTCGGTTTTATTTCCCGAAAGGATCGGCCATAGCGATCGACCATCGGTATTTGCCGGTGCCGGCAGGTCGCTGATCTCCGCAAATGTGGGCAACCAGTCGTGAAATCCGGAAGGGGAATCGTTTCTAATGCCTTCCGGGATTTTTCCCGGCCACCTGACCAGTGCCGGTACCCGTATTCCTCCTTCCCAGGTATCCCGTTTGGTGCCATCCATGACTCCAAAACTTTCAAAAAACGTAGGGTCATAATCTCCGTATCCGTAAGATTCATGATGGGGTCCATTATCGGAGGTAAACACGATCAGGGTCTGCTCATCAATATCCAGATCCTGCAACAAATGTATCAGGTCTGCGACAGCATTGTCTATTCTTCGCACCATAGTTGCGAAGCGCTGTTGTACTTCCGGCCAGTCTTCATTCCGATAATCCGGATGAATATAGCTATTTACCTCTCCGTTTGCCGTATTGATATAATTTCCCTTTTCTCCGATAAATTGCACACCACCATCGGTCCCGCCCGCAGAAGGATAGGGCATGGAAGGAATTTCCAGGCCTGCATGGGGCGTGTCATAGGCCAGATACATGAAAAAAGGTTGATCGGGGTTGCTTTTCTTGTGGTCCTGGATGTATTTTTTTGCCCGGGCAGTAAACAAGTCTGTGGTGTAGCTACCGGCCAGATCAGCGGAAATTTCCTGGTTACCGTCCCACAGTTCCATGGGGCCTCTATTGGCCACATCATGAGCCGGATAGTGGTTATGGCCGTCCCGGTGACGTACATATCCAAAAAAATAGTCAAATCCTCTTTTTGTAGGATAAGCTTCCCAGCTCGCCGGACTGTCACCCTCCAGGCCCTGAAGACCATATTTACCAATCAGGGCCGTAGCATAACCTGCTTCTTTCAAAACGGTAGCGAGGTTGTGGTTCTGGGGGAGGGCTTTATCGAATTGATTGTTTCTGATCTCGGCATGGCCCTGGTGCAGGCCCAGCAGCAGGGTGGCCCTTGAGGGAGCACACACTGGAGCCGGAACATAATGCCGGCCGAGGATCATTCCTTCTGCTGCCATTTTATCGAGATTTGGGGTACTGTGATACGGTTTGCCTTCCGCCTTGCGCCTGTTCTGGTACAGTATGCCCAAATCACCATAGCCCAGATCATCGGTAAGTATAAAAATGATATTAGGCTTTTTATCTGCCTGGTTTGAACCGAGTAATCGATTAGGTATAGAAAGACTGCCAAATATCAGAAAAGAATATACAATCAGTTTACAATTCATTCAGTTGTTGATTTATAAGGTTCATTTCAAATGCTCTATCGTAAAGCGGGTTCGCCTGATCCGGAACGGGTGCATTGACTTCCAGCCTCCAGGCTTCAAGCAGCTCAATCATTTGGTTCCTGATTTCTACCTGACTCCGCACCAGGTTGTTTTTTTCGCCGGGATCTTCCTCGAGATCATAAAGTTCGTAATCCCCATCTTCAAAATAATGATGGAGCTTCCATTTGCCCTTCCGGACCACTGAACCTGGCCGGGTCCTGAACAGGGGATCCCGGCCCCCATCTTCCCTGGGATTGTAGGCCTGGAGGTAAATGGGGAAATGCCAGAAGAGCGCCCTCTCCTCCATGGACTGATTACTGAATAGCGGGGAAAGATCCTGGCCGTCCAACTGCAAATCAGCAGGGACTTCTGCGCTGATAATGCTTTTAATGGTAGGGAAGAAATCCATATTTGTTACCGCAAAATCTGTATTGCTACCCGACTGAATATTGCCGGGCCAGCGCATGATCAGCGGTACGCGAATGCCACCTTCGTAGTAGGATCCCTTACCTGCTCTCAGGGGAGTTTGATAGGAAATATCCCGAATGCCACCATTATCAGAGGTAAAAATCACCAGGCTATTGTCTGCCAGATCTAGTGCATCCAAAACGGCCATCAACCTGCCTACATTCTGATCTACAGAGGCCACCATGGCTGCATAATCTGCCCGGTCCTGCCCCTCTGCTACTGGCTTTCCGGCAAAGGTATCGATCAGCTCCGCTTTACCCATGATGGGTGTGTGCACGGAGTAGAATGGCAGGTACAAGAAAAAGGGATTGTCCTTATTTGCTTTTACAAATTGAATGGCTTCATCGGTCAATCTGTCGGTCAGGTATTCACCATCTGCTCCGTTTTCGATAAAGTCAATTTTGTAAGGACTGAAATATCCGCCACTGCCCGGGTTGCCCCGATGGCTGCCTCCCACGTTCAGGTCAAAGCCGTGTTGTAAAGGGTCTTCGTTGATATGCCATTTGCCGAAGGTGCCATTTACATAGCCGTTATCCTGCAGCATCCTGGCCAGGGTATAGATGGAGTCCGGCAGGAAATCGCGGTTGGGGGTAGGAATGATCTTCCGGGTTTTGGGGTCACCTCTTTCGGACTGGTCTACCGTATATACGCCGTGAGCAGGCGTATTTCTTCCACTCATCATGCAGGCCCGGCTGGGCGCACAATTGGCAGCAGCGGCATAGGCATGGTAGAAAACCATGCCCTGCCCTGCCAATTTATCCAGGTTTGGCGTTTCGTAATATGCGCTGCCCATAAAACCCAGGTCTCTCCATCCCAGGTCGTCCACATTGATCAGGATGATATTGGGTTTGGTCTGTTTTCCATAGGTTATTATGGGCATAGCTATCAAAATAAGACAGCTACACAACAAATGCTTGCCTGTTGTCAGGATTTTCCTAATTGCCATAACCATTATTGGTGGGGTCTGAATCCAGAAGTGCCGGATTTAAGACGAGTTCCTCTTCCGGAATAGGCAGCTTGATGTGATGGGGTTGAATATTGCTTCCAGGATCATAGGTACGGTATTCGGCATTTTTTACCGTTTCCAGTAAGATCCCCCAGCGAATTAAATCATATCTTCTATGACCTTCACCTGCCAGTTCCCATTTTCTTTCCGTCTGAATAGCACTTCGCAATTCAGCCTGTGTTAAGCCACTGTAGGGTTGATCTGGCTCATAGGCCCTTTCCCTTACTGCATTGATATATTGATAGGCGTTGCCCGGTCCATTTAATTCATTTTCTGCCTCTGCAAGCATGAGGTAAACATCAGCCAACCTGAACACCAAAGTAGCTTCTCCATGATTGCCTCTTGGAGAATTCACAAAATCAAAATTGGTGAATTTTGCCATGTATTGAAATGTTAGCTCGAAGCCAAGATATTCCCCTAAAATGTTGTGTGGTCTCCTCAGGTCGTCAACAGGAAATTCGTTGATAAAACTTAATATGGGGACCGTAAGACCGTATCCGTTAAATTCCTCATTTCTAGCTGCCAAAGCATCAGAAAGAGGCCCCCTATCTGCCGGGTTTCTGGGCTCGTCCCTCAATCGGGGATTAAAACCATCTGTACGGTCCTGTGCATTACCAGGCACATCTTTTTGAAAATCAATTGCCCATATTATCTCATCGTTAAATGGATTATTCACATCAAAAACGTCCCCGTAATCTGGCAGTAACTGGTGAGGTGAATTATTAATTATTTCCAAACATTCTTCCCTCGCATTTGCCCAATCCTCCTGCCAGAGATAAATCTTCGCAAGCAAAATTTTTGCCGCCCATACGGTAGGTCTACCCAAATCACTTTCCCCGTATATCTCCGGAAGCAAATTTTCTGTCTCTATTCTCGTCAGATCGCTGATGAGGTTACTTCTGATTTCATTGACCGGGGTTCTCCCCAGGCTGGCCGCATCAGCGATAGGAATTTCTTCATCATAATAAGGTACATCACCCCATAAATTACTCAGGTGATAGTACGCATAACTTCTCAGATACAACGCTTCGCCTATGGATTGATCTTTGACAGCAGCACTAATATTCGGGCTGTTTTCGATATTGGTAATTACTGAATTGGCATCTCCGATCATCCTGTAGATCAACTGCCATAATTGCCTGGCATTTGAATAATTACTTTGGGTCAGGGTATAATTCTGCATGGGTTCATTACCGCCAAATTGCCGGCTGGACTCCAATACATCTGCACCTAACTGAGTGAAGGTATGGATACCTTGCCAATTGCCGTAGAAACCATTTTGTCGTAGATTCAGATAGATGCCGTTTACTGCCAATACTGCCTCTTCATCGGATTGGTAAAACGTACTTGGGTCAATAATACCGCGCACTTCCTCCTCCAGAAAGCTTTCGCATCCGATAGCCAGAACTGAGAAAATCAATAAGCCAAAAATTTTATCGTTTAATATTTTCATGGTCAATTAAGGTTTAGAAGTTTGCGTTCAATCCAAAAGTAAGGGTTCTGGCATTTGGGTATTCCGCCCGGATAATACCCCTTACCACGCTTCCATAGGTATTGCCAGATTGCGGACCAATTCTGCTTGCTTCCGGATCATATCCTCTGAAATTAGAAATCAGAAATATATTGGAACCACTTGCATAAACATTTAGGTTATTTATGAATTTATTGTTTTTCAATGGCACCGTATAGTTGAGCATCACATTTCTCAGCCTCAGGTGAGACCCGCTTTCCACCAACTCGCTGTTTGAAGGAATATCTGAAATACTGACTGTTCCACCTGCCCTGGGAATGTATGGATGGGGGTTATCCGGCGTCCAGCGATCCCTCGCCATTCCGTAAATATTCTGGTCGCTCCTGCCAAAAAAGCCTCTTTGCGCAAACTCATTGTAGACATCATTTCCGAATGTACCCTGAAGAAAAATATCCAGGGAGAAATTCTTCCACTGTATACTATTGTTAATTCCGCCAAAGAACAGCGGCTCCGGATTTCCAATAATTTCGAAGTCATCATTGAAACTGATAAAGCCATCTCCGTTGGTATCCTTAAATCTGGGGCCGCCAACTACAGCCCGAAGTCCGCTATACCTGAACTGGTCCAGTTCCTCCTGGCTTTGCCATGTACCCAGATATTCAAGGCCAGTAAAAACACCTACGGGTTCACCGACAATTAATTTTGCGGCCTGACCACCCTGATCAAGGAAATGGATGTTGATCTCATTTACTCCCCCCAAATCCAGGACCCGGCTTCTATTTCCGGATATCGTAAAATCCGTAGACCACCTGAAGTCATTCCTATCCATATTTACGGACCTAATCATCAGTTCAATACCCTGATTTTGTAAGGAACCAATGTTTTCAAGCCTCTGGCTAAACCCGGTTTGACGGGGAATCTCTCTATTTAAGAGTAAGTCAACCGTTTTTTTGTAATAATAATCAATTTCCAGGCTCAATCGATTATCAAAGAATCCAGCTTCCAGGCCAATATCGAATTGGGAGGTTGTCTCCCACCTCAGATCCGGGTTGGCGGGCCTGTCTCGTCGTACGCCAATACCCTGATTTCCATTAAATATTACTGTGCCAGGGTTTAACACAGCTAATGTGCTGTAGGAGTCAATAGCTTGACTTCCAGATCTTCCAAAGCTTGTCCGCAGTTTTAATTCGTCAAAGACATTGAGATTCCGGATAAATTCTTCATCTCCTAATCTCCATGCAAAAGCGCCAGATGGGAAAAAGGCATACTGATTATTTGCTCCCGAAAATCTGGATGAACCATCTACCCTCCCCGCCAGGGTAAAAAGATATTTGTCAGAAATTGTATAATTGGTTCGTCCGATCCAGGACACAATCTGGAAGGGATCGTTGTAATTTGAAGTGATCCTGAAGGTTTCAGGATTTCCTAATTGTAATACGTCAAAGGAAACACCGTCATTGGGCAAACCATCCGTTTGGGCTGTAAATCCCTCTGTAGTAGAAGTTTGCCAGGTAAATCCACCCAAAACATTAATCCTATGGTTTGCAGACAATTGCTTGTCGAAAGTAATTGTATTCTCCTGTAAGATCTGATTATTGAAACTATTCGTGATTCTACCGAAACCGCCCCTTTGAGCGGCAGCCCTTGATGGTACACTGCCAGATTCAAAAACATTTTGTTTTCGCCAGTTTAATTGCGGACCGATGGTAGACCGAATGGTAATTGATTCAACAGGCTTGTATTCGATATAAAAATTCCCGAGTAAATTATTGATCATGGTTTGGTTGCTTTGCATCCTAAGCAAAGCTTCCGGATTATCGAAGGGGCCCCCTTGTACGTAATCTTCATCCCACAGTGTACCGTCTTCATTGAAAACCGGAAAAGTAGTCAATGCTCTCCTGGCCTCCCAAAGACTTACCAGGTCGTTGTCATTTTTGACAAACGAAGTATTGATCCTTGTCCCCAAAGTCAGGTTCTCCGCCAGCTTAAAATCCAGATTTGCTCTGAAACTGTATCTTTCAATTCCAGATTCTCTGATTATCCCGCGCTGATTCATGTAATTTCCGGAAATAAAATAATTTACCCGTTCTGAATTGCCCCTCACAGATAAATCCAAATTGTTAATCGGAGCAGTTCGGGTGATCTGTTCCTGCCAATCGGTATTACCGATCAGGCTCTCGTCTACGAATGGATTGGCTTCTCCACTGAATTCAGTATATTCAAAACCATAAGCCGCTCGCTCCGGGCCGTCTAAAAAGTCGATTTTTCGCGCCAGATTCTGAAAACCGGTATAGGCGTTTAACGACACCGTAGGTTTACCTCCGGCTACACCTTTGCCACTTTTGGTGGTAATTAAGATAACACCATTGGCACCGCGAGTTCCATATAGGGAGATCGCCGACCCATCCTTCAAGATATCAATGGATTCGATATCATTTACGTTAATGGTGTTTAGATTGAAATTAGTACCTGCAATAAAGCCATCTATTACATAAAGTGGTTCGTTGTCACCTTGCACAGAATTTCCTCCACGGATGCGTATAGAGGCCCGGGCTCCCGGGCTGCCACTCACAGAGGTCACATTTACCCCGGCTGCTCTGCCTTGAAGCAACTGATCCACTCTTGGCGCTGGTAGATTAGTAAGGTCTTCAGCGTCTACCTTAGAAACAGAACCTGTTAAATCAGTTTTTTGAACCGAGCCATATCCCAATACGACGACCTCATCCAGAGAAGATTGGTCTTCTGCAAGGGAAACATCGACTGTGCTTTGTGTCGTAATCTCGACAGACTGTGAGCTGTATCCAATGTAGGAAAACACCAATACAGACCCTTCGGGTACAACGATGGAATATTTCCCATCAAGATCCGTCACTGTACCCGTACTGGTTCCCCTCACTGTAATACTCGCACCGGGTAGTGGCTCCCCACTACTATCTGTAACCGTCCCTGACACACTAATATCAGCCGCTATTTCTACTTTTGAAACAGGTCTGATATTTTTCCCTTTCTTGACATGTATGTTATAGTCTACTTGCTTGAAGGAAAGATTGGTTTGATTTGCCAGGCCCAACAATACATTATAAAGTGAATTGTTGTTTGACCTAATCCCTACATTAGGGAGATCCCGCAGCTCTTTGTTGGTATAGACGAAGTTGTATCCTGTGCTTTTTTCCAGTTCCCGAAAAATGTTCTCGATTTTCACATCATCCAGGAATAGTGACACTGGTACTTCTTCAATATTTTTGACTTGGGCATTTCCGTTCCATGCCATGAGAAAACTCATGGTAAGACACTGGAAAAGAAACGCAATGGAGAATAACCTGGTCATGCGTGTTACATGCTTAAGTATGGATTTTTTCATATCTTTGAATGGTTTGTTTAGGCGATGCCAATTGGTTAAGCAAACGTTTCCCGACTCAGAGATTGCCGTCTCTGTAATCGGATAACCTGCCACGGATGCAGCAACATCCGTGGCTCTTTTTTATTATTTGGAAAAGACTTTTTACATAGGCAGTTTGAAGTTTAAGTTGATTTATCAAATTTTACAGTAACCCGGTCTTCATCCAGCTTAAATCTAAACCGGGCAGAATAACTCAACCCTTCCAGCACGCCTTCAAGCGTCTGATCTACAAATTTTCCTGATAGGAGTACACCTCTCTCTGGTCGATTAAGTACTTCTATTTGAACTCCATACCAGTTTTCCAACACCCTGATAGCTTCCTCTACAGGCGTCTGTTCGAAAAGAATAGTCTTTCTTGTCCAAGCCAGCACCTTTTCTTCCTTTATGCGGTGCTTGTTGTGAACCTGCCTATCTATGACTACATTCAACCCCTCCCCAGGCATCAGGATAACTTCCTGCGGCTTTTCAAACTTCAAACCCACATTAACCTTCCCCGTAAGTAAGGATACCTCAAGTGGTTCATTTTTATAAGCCGTGATATTAAAGGAGGTACCCAACGCTTTTGTAGATACCGGTCCTGTCTTCACCACAAAAGGTCGCAAGCTATCTTTGGCCACCTCAAAATATGCCTCGCCAATTAAAAACAGCTCCCGCTTGTCTGCTTCAAAATTCTTGACGTACCGCAACGAACTTCCCGAATTGAGAATCACTCTGGAGCCATCCTGTAGCCTAAGTGTAGATTTGACACCCGGGGGCACTGAGTATTCTTCATAAACCAATGGGATTTCTACCGCCTCTTCCTCAGGATGTTCACGGAGTAAATTGAATAATATCCCCAATGAAAATACAAGAAAAAGTATCCCCGCTACCCGATAAAATTGATGACCTGACCTATAGGCTATATGCTGCTGCCGATCTGCAAAACTCCTAAGGGTACTTTCGGAACTTATAGAGATAGTCTTTCCTTCTGCTTGCTCTTTTTCTGGTTCATTGATGAACTTATTTATTTCAGTCCATATGCCCTCGATGCGTGAGTCGCTAATCTCACCAACGTTTCTCGATAAATTTATCAGGGCCCTCCGGGCCAGCTTCATGTTTTCATATTTTTCCGGGTGTTTTTCCAAAAAACCTTCCCAGAAGGCGCTGGATTCCTCGTCCGGTGCCAAGACCCATTTTTTAAACTCTGGGTCCAGCATAAAATCTTCAACTGTGTATTCGGTCTTACTCATAAAAGAAACCTTTCAACTATCTTAAGCCCGGAAAAACCAAAAGTTATCCTCCGAAAAAAATAAAAAATTATTCTTTTCAGGTGAGTTAAACAAAAATCAATCGGAAATAAACCTCAAACACCATCCCTGTTTGATATCTTCAGGGAATAGTTTGTACGCTAATAATGGAGTTATCGGGAGTAAAGCGATCTAAACAGATCTAACCAGAAACCGATAAAAGCTGATGAAAATCAGACCCACATAGCTAACTATAGTCATATCGGATTGCCGTTAAAAAAATGACCGTGTTTTTCACCAGGGAGAGGGGGTGGTCAGGTAAGCTGTTACCAACAAGATGGCTTTTCTAAGAGTGGAGAGCGCTTTCCAGGCTAATGTGTAAACCGACCGAAGGTTGATACCCATCAATTTGGAAGTCTCCTCATAAGAAAGATTCTCAAAAAATAAATACTGAATGACTTCATTCTGCCGAATGGGCAGTTTTGTCAGAATGCCAGCTACCTTTTTTTGAATGGCTTCTTCCCGTTGCGCATTAATGATTTTTACTTCTACGCTCTCAATCCTGCTGGGAAAGAACATTGCAGCTTGTCTCTGCTTTTCGCTTCCTTTAGACGCTTTCTTTTTTTCTTTGTTAATCCTATTAGAGAGCGACCTGAACAAATACAACCTTACATTGTCTGTAGGCTTGATATTCTTCTTATACCTCCACAGGTCGATAAAGAGCTCCTGAATGCAATCCTCCACAAATTCCGCATCCCCTGTTATGGAGGTACCTAGTTGAAAAAGCAACCTGACATACCTTCTGTATAGTTGTTCGAAAGCATACTTATCTCCGGATTTCAGCCCAAGCCAAAGCTCTTCAGGACTGGTTTCCTGAGGTAGTGAATTTAACTTAGGAACAATCTCCATGCTATGATTTTGGGTTTATTCGCTTGAAGTTCCCTATTTTAACTTAAAAAGCAAATTATTTAAGCATTTTCATTCAAGTTTCAAAAAAGTAATCATGGTGTCAATTCACTTCTTTTGATGGTTCTTTCAAAGATATGGTCACCATCTTCGCCTACCAGGCGAAATACAACAGCTGGATCATCACTGGAAGGAAGAAAGGTAAATTCCCCAAAGGCAAACTCTCCATCAATGCCATACAACTGGGTATTCCAGCTTGGATCTTTTGCGGGTGGACCTACTCTTGCTCCCAAACTTGCCGCCTCAAATTCAAAAAATCCAAAATCGGATTTTCTGGGAATGGTAAACCCACGAGCGCCGTGTCTGTCTCCTGAAATGAGCAGCACCCCGCTTATACCGTTATCTTCGATATATTTAAAAATTTCCTCTCTACCATCCGGATCATTGACCCCCCAGGAATCTTTACCATCGGACACATAATCGCTCCACATGGTGCCACAGGACAGGATGATAAAAGGTCCCTTGCAGTCCGATAACTGCTCCTTCAACCAGTCCATCTGACTTTTTCCCAAGAATGATCCTTTTTTACCGGTCCTGTAAAACCGGTTATCCGTCATGATAATATCAAAAGGGCCGATTCTTTCCCGGGTAAATATCCCCTGGCTGAGGGACTCTTGTCCATAAGAAGAATTTACCCAGGAATGCTGAAATACTTTTCTTACTCCATGCCGGTCTTTTGCTGAGTAACCTTCAGGTATTCCGGCTTTGTCATTGTCGAAGTAATCATGATCATCCCAGGAAGCATAAACCGGCACTTTTGAAGCAAAGTCCTGCCAGGCTGGCAAAAGATCCCTGAGCAGATAATCTGCCCGGTGCAAGCCCAGATGGTCATTCCGATCCTGCACTGCTATATCTCCCAACAATAACATGGCATGGTTCCCCCTTTTCCTGATCCTTTCTAATAGTTTGTGATTGCCCAATCCCCAGCGGTGGGGGCAGGAGCCAAAAGCAATTTTCACTTTTTCACTATTGTCCAATTCTGGTAAGGTTGTGATCACTTGTTCAACATCCGAAGGAATAACTTTACCATTGACAATAATCTTGTAGGGGTACCTGGTGGAAGGCTTCAAACCATCAATTTCTATTACGGCAGATAAATCCGTTTCAATGGTGGCGTATACGGGACCAAAGATGAATCTTTCCTCTCTATGCTTTATTTCTACTTCAACCTTCGACGGCTGCAAAGTTCTAACCCATACAGCTGCCTTATTGGCTTTAATCTGGCCCAGCATGGGGCCTGCCAGGATTTTGCGTCCCTGCTCTCGTACCAGATTTTTGAAAGAATCGGATGTCATTAAATCGGCATAGGAACCATATTTATTGGATGACAAAATTTGATAGGCAGATTCATACAGTGCTTGATCTGCATCGGGAGTGGTTTCCCAATATTTCAATATTTCCCTGCTATCCGTACTTTTATTCATGGGATGTCCTTGTTCTCCAAAATTCTGTGCATGAGATGGAAAGAACAAGAGCATTAACAGAAACCAGGTGAAGCACAGGTCTACTGTCAGAATGGTTTTTCTGATCAAGGTCTTTTGGGGTTTTATATGTCTGGTATTCATCACGCTTGGTAAACTTAAAATGCAACAAATGACGTAAATTCGAATCTGGCCATCCGCCTGGCTTGAGATTTCTGCCCTGATCCAAAAAATTTCTGATGCCGGTTTTTCTAATTTCTTTTAACCTGGATCCTAATCGAGTTCAAATGTTTTAATCTCTATGCTTCAAATTCTTCCCGATGCATTTCATCACCATTTACATCACAATGTCTGAATTCAATTTTTGGAATATCATTGTGACGAAAAACTTTAATGCTTAAAAATCCTCCCTTTACCCTCAAAAATCGGTGTTCCGGCCGATTGTCATCCTGGTCCCATCCCCCGGACTGTGCATCAGAAACAGGCCCTGCTCCAAATTCCCTCAGTCCCGTCTCCTCATCTATCGAAAAATATTGCCAATGTCTGTCCCCATTCACCACAAAAACACCATTCATGTCTGCCAAAAACTGCCGCAACCAATTTCCTTCTTCCCTGAACAACTGATTGGCATGGTTGTCCATTTTTTTCTCCCTGTCTGGCCCTACCACTGGCGTAGGAGAAAAAAGTATCTTAAAGGTAGCATCAGAGGCTTTCATGGTATTGGTAAACCACTGTTTCTGTTCGTCTCCCCAAATCGTTCTGGCATTTTGGATTTGAACCTCTCTTGGGGTACGAAATTCTCTCCCCTCGACCAACCAAATCTGCAAATCCTTACCCCACCTGAAAGTTCGGTAGGGTTTATCTTTCAATGGTACATTCTCCCGCCATACCTGAAGCCCCTGCTCCAAAGTAAACTCCCCCAAAGGATTGGAATCCGGAAACACATCATCTTTTAACAAGTCATGATCGTCCTTTAGCATATAAATGGGTACATGCTGATAAAATTCCTTTAAAGAAGGCCAGCCATCCATGGCATGCCATTTATGACGGGCTTTCTCCAGATTATCCACCATAGGACCTATACGGTCATAGTACACATAATCTCCGGTATGAATAAAAAAATCAGGATCTATTTGACGCATGGCATCGTAGGTTTTAAAGCCCCGGTCTTTGTCATCATGATTCCAGAAGTATTGACAAGTGGAGGTGGTGAGCAAAAGGTCTGTGGGTCTTGCTGCGGTACCTGCTGTCCTGAAGGAGCCGGATTGCCGGGCCGTAACGCTACCATTTTCCGCTTTACCTTCCAGGCGTACCCTATATTCGGTATCGGGTTCCAAATCTATAAAGGGAAAACTGACCGTAAAATCCCTCTCGCTACTTGCCTGTTGCCATTCCGACACCTGTTTGCGTCTCTGGTTTTCCACAATTGCCCGTACCCATCCGGGTGAACCGCTCACACCACCATCCATTTCCCTGACTGGCATTTGTTCATTAAAATCAATGGGGTACTCGTTATTCTGTGTTTCGTGTTTGGCTTTTGGATGGATAAGTGGATTGGGTTTTTCATTGGCGCACAAACGGGTCCAGATGATCACTTCAGAAGCTGACACTTCCATCATTTTGAAGCCATTGGTGAAATAAACCGGGTCATTAGTCAAATTGAATGGGTCTCTGGCCCGAATCTTATTTACGGGCGTGATCAAACCGCCTGTCAGCCAGCCGATCTTTGTCAAAAAGGAGCGTCTGTTTTCCGCCATATTTTCCAGGTATTTGAGTTGTCTATCTGCAGTATCTACTCAAAAATCCCTAAAAATACCTATTTGAGTCAGACAACATTTGGCAATGGACACTTTAAAGGGCTTAAAAACCAAAAGAGCAGAGAAAAACCCCTGCTCCTTGCTTTAAGTTCATGGCTATTGCTGGTCGCTACCCGTATCGCCATCCCACCACTCGTCCAGATCGGCCAGTAACTTTTTGACAATTCCAGGCTTTTCCTCTGCCAGGTTTTCCGATTCCATGGGATCCTTCACGATATCATACAAAAGCACGTCCTGGTTGGATGGATTGGCCGGACCCGGATCTATCAGCTTCCACTGATCACTTATCAGCATACGGCTTTCCAGTGTCTTTTCGGGTTGGTCTACAGCTACCATGTCATGAGAGAAATCCATACTGTAAATCTGCTTTCTCTTCGTGAGTGCTTTCTTATCCATTACATTAATCCCCTGCATCTCAGGCCGCGGGTCCATCCCTACTGCAGCCAGGGTAGTAACGGCCATATCGACACTGCTCGCCAGGTTTTTGGTATCCATACGCGGGCTGATTTTCGCCGGCCATTTGTAAATGATCGGGGTCCGGATGCCCATGTCCTGGGGATCTTGCTTTGATCCGGGTGCATAACGATTGGGACGATCCGGATCCTGTATCCAGCCATTGTCTGTTACAAACACCACCAGTGTGTTTTCCGTCAGGCCCACTTCTTCTACTTTGTCCAATAGCTGACCTACGGTAATGTCCAGCCATTCACACATGGCCCAGTACGAGGCTACAGCTTCGGCAGGTGCTTTGGGTAGGTATTTCTGCAATAGAGAATCGGGTGGCGTGTGTGGGGAATGCGGCAAAAATGGGGCGTACCAAATAAAAAAGGGATCATCATCAGAAATGGCCTGGTCCATAAAATCAAAGATGGGATCCATGCCTTCCCTGCCGATTTTCAGACCCTCATCTCCGTGCCTGCCTCCCCTGCCGGGATCTCCGTGGGTCATGCCATCTGTAAATCCTCCTTCACTCCAGTGGCCTCCCCACCATTTTCCGGATTGAAAGGATACGTAGCCCAATTTCTGAAGGAGCTGCGGGACGGTGGGATGCTTTTGAAACTCATCCAGATAGTCTTTGTAAAGCCTCGATCTGGCCGTTTGCCAATCGGTTTGGTATCTTGGCTTTTCGGAAGTAAACAGGGGATCGTTTCCGGTGATCCCATGTTGATAGGGATATAAGCCGGTGATTATTGAAGCCAGGGAAGGACTACAGAGAGGGGCAGTAACATAGCCTCTGGTAAAAGTTAATCCATCTGCAGCCAATTGATCAATATTCGGGGTCTCAATGTGCGGATGTCCCATAAAGCCATAATCGGTCCAGGACTGATCGTCCGAAAGGATATAGATGATATTGGGTTTCTCGGTCTGGCTGAATGCATTCCCGGAAAGCAGAAATACAAACGCCAATGATATTAGATAACGCATATATATTATTTAATAATTATTTGATCAAACTTAGCTCGCTTGCTCAATATCCCGGATTCTGTTCAAGCCGATTAATCAGAATTTGCTCAGCCGGAATAGGGGCCAGTAACTTATTTGGCGTAATATTGAACGAAGCGTCGAAAAGAAAGGGCTTCATTTCTTTTTCTCTGGCACCGTGCTCAGCCATTACTTCAAGGGCTCGCCCTGTTCTTTTTAAATCATACCACCTTTGGTTTTCGAAGCAAAACTCTACCTGGCGTTCCTTAAGGATCAATGCCTCGAGGGAAGTTTGGTTATACCCGGTAAGCGGATCCGTTAAGCCAGCTCTCTCTCTTACCCTTTCAACAAAAGGAATTGCTTCTCCCGTTCTACCCATGGCATTCAGTGCTTCAGCATACATCAGCAACACATCAGAATATCGCAAAACAGGTAAATTGTCCCCGCAGCGGTCATCTGGCGCAGAAACCGGAGGCTTAAACTTTCCGGTATAGGATAACTCCCGAATTTCCCCATCCCAGTCCTCTCCTACCCAGGTATTTATAGAGACCGCTTTTCTTTTATCGCCTTCCTCAAAAGCATCGATCAAATCCTTTGTGGGTATATTCCAGCCCGCACTAATAATATTAATATTGGGCCGCTGGGTAATCTCACCTTCGGAACTCCAGGGAACAAACATAAAAATAAATCGATTTGAAAGCTCCCTGTTGTTTTCTGAATATTGAACTGAAAATATCGTTTCTGTAAAATCAGGATTTGAGGGGTCAAATAAATCCGCATAATCAGGAAGCAGGGAATATTGATTTGATTCAATTACTTCCTTCAAATTGTTTTCTACCTCCACGAAATTGCCCAGAGTCAAATTGACCTTACCCAATAGTGATAAAGCAGCATACTTATTGGCTCTTCCGTCTTCATGCACATTCTCCGATAGTGAAAAGTGGCTAACGGCCTGATTCAGGTCGTTGATAATTGACTGGTAAACTTCTGCTTCACTTGATCTTTTTATTTCTACCGCTTCCTGAGAGGTTATTGGGCTGGTAACCAGGGGTACGCCACCAAATTGCCTGACCAGGTTAAAATAATACAGTGCTCTTAAAAATAATGCTTCGCCGGTTGACCTGTCTTTGTAGGCTTCATTGGTCCAGATAACGTCTGGCCGATCTATTTCCGAAAGCAATTTATTGCACCTGGTAATGCCATTATAAGATTCTGCCCAGAAACTACTGTATCCTCGATTATCTGAGGTGATGATAAACTGATCTATAACTCCCCTTACAGCCTCACCTGTCCTGATGTTGTATTGAAAACTGGTATTGTCAGATACCAATTCCGCCAGGACCCAATGGAGGTCCTTTTCATAGTTTCTCATGGGTACATAGCAACCGTTGGCCAACAAGATGTATTCCTCCTGACTTTGATAAAAATTACCTTCGTTCAATGTTGTCTCTGGAAACAGCTCCAGGAAATCTTCGGAACAGGAGCTCCCTGCAAGTAATACAATTATATATATTAACTTTTTCATTTTAATAGATTTGTGTGAATATCATAAATGGGGCCTAGAAGGATAAATTTATGCCCAATGAAGTTGTTCTTGAGAGCGGGTAGGACGTCATGTCAAAACCAGGTACAAGTGTATTGTTTTGGTTCGCAGCCTGACCCTCCGGATTTGCACCTTTGTAGTTGGTAAACATGGCCAGATTCTGGACCGTCATATAAATTCTGGAGCCCTTCAGGATTCTAAGCCTTTCCATCAATTTCCCGGAAAACGTATATCCCAGCGTCAGATTAGAAATTCTCAAATAGGAGGCATCCTCCACCCATAGAGTGGACACCCGATGTCCCCAACTGGGCCTTACCTGAGGAATACCGGAATGAATGCCGTCTCCCGGATCTTCCCTACTTCGCCATCTGTTTTCCCAATCCCTATCCACATTGAAAAAACCTTGTAAATTATCCGTGGTTTGCCTTAGTCCATTCATTACCTGACCACCCTGCTGACCATTGATGATTATGCCTAAATCAATTCCTTTATAGGCAAAATTATTCGTTAGACCGAAAATGAAATCAGGGTGGGGATTACCAATTATGGTATAATCCAAAACATCATTAATTAAACTATCGCCATTGACATCTCTATATTTGACATTTCCTTCATACACTTGTGGTGTCTTAATAATGGCCGGATTTTCAAGGTCTTCCGGTGTATAAACACCTTCCAAAACGAATCCGTAAAACTGCCCTATGGGCTTACCAACAACTGAAATGTGGGTAGGATTACCATCGTTATTCCCTGCCAGTATTCGAACCGTGTTGTCATTAAGTGCTATTACCTCATTCCTGTTGAAGGCAATATTGGCGTTTATATTCCATGTAAATTCCCCCTCATAGGGTGTGCCTCCCAGGGCAATTTCCAAGCCGGTATTTCTCACATTCCCCTGGTTGATTGTCTGGGAATTGAACCCGGTGATCGCCGGAATGACGTCATTCAGGAGCATATTATTGCTTTCCCTTCTGTAGAGATCCACCAACAATGAAAGTCTGCTGTCCAGGAAGAGGAAATCGAGCCCTAAATCAAATTGATTTGACTCCTCCCATGTTAAAAAGGGGTTAGACAAACCTACACTGGAAGCAGTTACCTGATTGTCATCAAAAACATAAGAACCAGCAGAGATCGTAGCAAGGTGAGCGTAATTCCCGATATTATTATTACCGCTCTTACCGTAACTCGCTCTGAGTTTCAATTCATCGATCCAGTTGATATCCGAAAAGAAACTCTCCCTGGAAATCCGCCAGGCCGCAGCCAGAGAGGGAAACAGCGCATATCTGTTTTCCCGGCCAAACCGGGAAGAGCCGTCGGACCTGAATGTGGTAGTAAGCAGGTATTTATCTTTCCAAGCGTAATTTATCCTCCCCAGGTAGGAAATCATGCTCCATTCATTGACTACCTCTCCCCAGGACTCAATGGCCTGAGCTGCATTTATCGTTCGTATCAGATCATTTGGAAATGGATCCGCGGCCAGGGAGATGCTATTGGAAGTGAATTTCTGGGTTGTATAACCCAGCAATGCATTGATCCTGTGATCTCCTTTGGTTAAATCGTAGTTTACTGTGTTCTCTATCAGCCAATCAAAACTGTTGCTCCTGCTATTGGAGGAAAAACCTGTTCCCGGAGTTGGAGGACGGTTTGAGTCCCCGACCGTACTGGGAATAAATTGCTCAAATTTTGAAACTTCAAAAATCGTATTCAAAGAGCTGCGGAATCTCAGATTCGGTAAAATTTCAACTTCAGCGTAGGCGATTCCAAGGTTTTGAAAAGTGTTCTGTTGTCTGTGAGACTCCTGAAGAACAAACAGGGGGTTGGCAAAACTCCAGGCAGAATGAAACCTACTTTGTGGTGCTACAATATAGGGTTTTAGATTACCATTTTCATCATATGGGGTAGAAATAGGGTTTGCCCAGATGCTTACTCCCAGTACATCCCCTCTGTTCAGATTGGTATTAGCCCTATCCTGCTTGATAAATGTAGGTTGAATGGAGGCCCCTAACTTAATTTTGTCAGAAACGTTGGTCTCAATGCCCAGATTACTGCTAAACCGTTCGATTCCCGTGTGCTTCAATACACCTTCCTGCTTAAAATACCCGAGGCTAAAATTTATCCTGGAATCCTTTGTGCCTTTTTGCAGGCTAAAATTGTGGTCTTGAATAGAGGCCGACTGAAGGACCAGGTCATACCAGTCGGTACCCGGACCGCTGAGTGCATCCAGATTCCGATATTCCTCAGGATAATCATTCAGATTAGGTTCTCTATTCTCGGTTTGCCTTACTCCAATATCTATCCTGTCTCGCTGAAATTGTGCAAATTCCCTTTGATTCAACAAATTCGGCCTTCCTTTTTGAGGCACCTGTTGCACACCAACCATAGAAGAAAAATTTACGTTGGTCTGTTCGTACTCGCCCTTTTTTGTTGTAATCATTATCACTCCATTTGCACCTCTGGATCCATAGATCGCAGTGGAAGAGGCGTCTTTCAGAATTGTAATCGATTCGATATTGTTGGGGTCAATGAACATCAGGGGATTGAGTGTTTGATTCATGCCTGAAGAATAAGGCATGCCATCAATGACATAAAGCGGTTCATTTCCAGCTCCCAGAGAACCACTCCCCCTGATTTTCACAGAAGTACCTGCACCGGGAGCACCTGATACCTGCTGGATCTGGACGCCCGCTACCTGGCCCACCATCTTCTGATCCAGGGTAGAAACCGGTAAATTTTTTATTGCTTCCTGATTTACTGAGGAAACGGCTCCGGTAACATCCTCTTTCTTTTGTGTGCCGTAACCAACCACCAGAACCTCCTCAAGCGAAGATTGATCTTCGGTCAGAACAATCTGCAGATTTGTCTGATTGCCAATACTGACAGACTGGGTCTGATAACCGATAAACGAAATCCTAATGACATCTCCCTCATCTGCGTCTATCGAAAAATTCCCATCAATGTCAGTGACTGTTCCTGTACTCGTTCCGTCTATAATCACCGTGGCACCGGGAATGGGCGCTCCACGTTCGTCGGTTACTGTTCCTGATATTTCAACATCCGCCCAAAGCTCGGCTTCCTCTCCAGATTCGTCTATACCATGTTCCCGGTAAAGTACCTCACTCTTTACCACATAAATTTGTTCATTGACACGCTTGAAATCATAATCAACCTGCTCGGTAATCTTCTTGAGCATGGATTTGAGATCCGTGGATAAATTCAGCGAGATCCGGGTTTTGTCTTTAGCTACTTCCTGGTTGTACGCAAAGATAAAATCAGTCTGCTGTTCCAATTCCGCCAATACCGTTACCAGCTTCTGGTTATGGGCCTGTATCTGTACCTGATAATCCTCCATGCTCTGGCCGGATCCTGGCTCTGCCATAATTACCTGAATGACAAGTAATTGAAACAAAAAGTACTTTAGGGTTTGTTTTGAATAAAGCACAATTAGCCTTAGTAAATTATTTTTCATAATTTTAATTGTTTTTTGTTAAACATGGTGGTTTTCCACCGATCCTGATCCGGGACTGTTGCAGCAGTTCCGGATTTTTTTGAACATACATTTTGAAATTAAGCTGTTTACATAGGTTGTATAGTTTTACATCTTACATTTATTATAGGTTATCCTCAGCGTTCGTTCCCCGGTATTCTCGACTTCGAATTCGACCAGGTTTTTCAGACCATACAAGACCGCAAATAAATTTCCATTGGCATAAGTGGCTTTTATCTGGCACTGGTCCATACCCACTCCGTTGATTTCAATCGTATAGTTGTAGATGGAGGCCAATCGCTGTATCACTTGATCGAAGGGGTCCATATCAAAGCTAATGGCACCCGCTTTCCAATCCAGAAAAGCATCTGTTGCCAGGTTCTCCACAAGAATCTCTTCCCGATTGGCTCTGGCGATGGCCATTTGCCGGGGGAGCAGCTCCACAGGAGCAGTTCCTGGCTTTGCTTCCTGATGAAAAACAGCTACCTTTCCGCTTTGTACCGCCACCCTTACCGCCGAATCCGGATGAGCCCGGACATTGAATGCGGTACCCAATACTACTGTTTTAATTCCCTGACTAATTACTTCAAAGGGTGCATCCTTATCCGCTACCACTTCAAAAAAAGCCTCACCGGTGAGTGCAACTTCCCTTTTTCCATTGGCGAATGTTTTGGGGAATCTCAAGCTGGTATTGGTATTTAAATATGCCAGACTGCCATCTGGAAGTATGATGGAGGCTTTTTGCCGCTCATTGGTAGTTCTTTCTTCCCAGATGACCTGCCTTTCTGGCAGATAGATTGAGTATAACAAAAAGCCAAAGGATATACTCAAAATGAGCGATGCGGCGACCCGAAGAGAAGGATATAAGCTTTCTTTGGTTTTCTTTACGTCAATTTTCTGCCCAATGCGGCTTCTAATGCGCTTCCGGACTTCCTCTTCCTCCCTCCCAGCCAATTCCCAGGACAATTGCCTTTCCTGAAGTTTGTCCAGTACCTGCAGTAACAAGGCATTTTCGTATTCAGAAATACTGCCGGATTCCTTTTTTCGCAGAAGCTTGAGAAATTCTTCTTTAGTCATGTTAAGTTTATCTTTAGGAGAGTACCAATTTGTATCTTTTCCACTTAGTCAGGTAACCAAAAAAAATTCTAAATTCTAAAAAATAATTATCTAATTGATCTGCGGAAAATAAAAAAACAACCTAATTAATTCTATTTTGTATTAAAAAAAAATAAAACCTAAATCCATGCATCAATAATACCTATAAAACAGAAATAAATTTGGGCAAGGTTTTTTTTAATAGTTTTTAATGCTCTGTACAAATGAGCTTCTACGGTCCTAACGGAAATATTCATTTGACGGGCAATTTCCGGATTGGATAACTCTGAATCACGGCTTAACTGAAAAACTTCTTTGCATTTTTCAGGCAGGCCATATACACTTTCTTTTAAAATTTTATCCAGGTCTTCAAGTTCCAGCATATGATCGGCCATTAACTTCTCCGGCAAATGTGCGAAAACAACCTCTAGGTCTGTTGTTTTTTTCAGATCCCGAATTGTTTTTAGAACCTGAAACTTAACCGCCCGGAACAGATAGGACTCCAGGTTTTCGATCCTATTATGGCTTGCCCTTTCCCACAAGTCTACAAAAACTTCCTGAACCAAATCCTCGCAAACCAGCTGATCTTCAAAAATTTTAAACGCATAACAATAAAGCCGTTTCCAATACCTTTCATAAATGGTATCGAAAGCTTTCAAGTCCCTTCGGAACAAGGCAGCACAAAGTTCATTATCGTTTATTTTGGGCTTGATCATTTACAAGTTAAGTGTCCTAATTTAGGCGTTTTTCCGGTTTGAAAAAAACCGAATCAAAATCTTCCATAAACATAACCTTTAGGTTTTGAAACTATAGCCTAGTCTCTGCTCATTAGGTTTAGCTTTATAAAAGAAGGATTCTACTTCTTGCCCGGATAATGAGGCGTGAAGCTTATAGCTATATTAATGGACTTTCTTTCAATAGGGCCTATGTTTTAACAGTCCTTTTTTAGTGAAGATTTCCACGGGTATCATCGCCCAAGCCCCATCTGAAGCTTCGGGATGATATTTTCAATCATAAACCAAGTCGAATTCAGGTGTTTAATAAAGATGTTGGCCAGCACGAGAAGATCAAGTGCAAACAACAAGGCAGACGGATTACCATCTGCCTTCTCGTTTCTAGCCTGTCCCAGGTAAAGCTGTCCACTTGTCAGTAGCCCGGGTTCTGCACCAGGTACCCTTCAGCCGCAGAAGCACCGTCTATTGCGGACTGCGGGATAGGAAATACCCGCTTCTGAACGTCGCTGTCGGTTTTCTCGGTCCAGGTGCCTTCGTACTTACCGAATCGGATCATATCCGTTCGCCGCTGATGCTCCCAATAAAATTCAAAGCCGCGCTCCCTGAAGAGAATATCCAGGTCCATTGATGTGAGGGGAGGCGGGATAACTGCTGGCCTCGCAGTTCGCGAAGCCCGCACCAGATTGACGTCCGACAGGGCTCCACCAGTGTCGCCCATGCGCAGTTTGGCTTCAGCACGCATCATATAACAATCGGCTAAACGTAAAATCACCAGGTCGGCTTCCCCTTTATTTCGGCCGTCATCTGAAGATTTGCTCCACTGGTATTTTTCAACCCTGAAACCTGTATTGTAGTCACTGCCCTCTGCAGTAAAGTTGATGTCCTCGACAAAATCCACGTAGGCATTCTCTTCGGCGCGCCGCCAGTCGCGCAGGGGTCCTATCTTGTACCTGCCATCAGCTGTCTGAATAAAGGGCAACCTTCTTCCCGTATTTTGCAAGCCATATTGCAGGCCACGATAAATTCCCCGGTTTACTTCAAAATCCTCCGCAGAAATGGCAGAATCCGCCGGGATAATCATTCTTTCCCAATAGAACCTGGCATCAGCATCGGCAGGATCTGTAGGGCCGTAAGCGTCTACCCAGGACTGATACCAATCCGAAGTGATGCCCGGTCCATCTGTACCATTACCTCTTGGGAATAGCGGATTACCGTAAAAATTGTCCGACATGGAGAAATAGGACATACGGTTGTGCCCATTCAGGTCGGGCCGTTGATCAACCGCAAATACCAGCTCCGGGTTATCATGATTGTCATTGTTAAAATTGGCAAAGTACTCTGCCGACAAGCTGTATTGACCATCGTTGATGACCATATTGCTGTATTCAATAACCTTATTCATATCGGCATCGGAAAAGTCGAAGCTGGCAGCGTATGGATCTCTCCACACGGCAGCATTAAGGTGCAGACGAGCCAATAAACCATATACACCACCCCTGGTCAGTCGTCCCGGCCCAACATCAGTTTTCAGATCAGGTATCACTGCTTCAAATTCTGTACGGATGTACTCGACCGCCTCGTTGCCACGGAGAATTTCAGACAGCTCCCCAGCATCATCTTTCCAGAACGTGATTCCCCAAAGATCCAAAACGATCATGTTGTAAAAAGCCCTGAGGCCTCTTACTTCGGCCAGGAAAACCCGGGCTTCCGAATCCGACTCCGCCAGTGGTGTTAATATATTAATTGCTGTGACGGTCCTTGAGACCATCACAGTGAGGTAATCCCAGCATTGCTGGATATTGCTATGCACAGGACCCCAGGTGTGCTGATGCAATTCAATGTAGATGCCATTATCACCCCAGTCCCTGCCTCCGCGATAGGGCAATATAGCCTCATCTGTTGGTATTTCCTGTACGGCAAAATACCTTGTATGTCTGTAAAACTCAGGCAACATGCCGTAGGCGGGTGCTACAACACCACGCACCAGGTCACTTTCCTGCCCCCCGCCGCTTAGAGATTCATCTAAAATCTGTTCCTGCAGATCTGTACAACTGCCAGCCAATACCGCAATTGTCAAGACAATTAGTTTTATAGTATTTTCCATGGTACTATTCACTTTTGGTTTATTAAAAAGATGCGTTGAGCGACATTACAAATGTCCTGGCCCTTGGGTAACCGTTCAGGTCGATCCCTGCCGACTGAATCCCATCCACGGAGCGATCCTGATTTACCTCAGGATCATACCCGGTATAGTCTGTGATCAGGAAAAGGTTTTGTCCTGTCAACGACAAGCGCAATTCCTTCGCCCAACTTGCAATGCCCAGGTTAGTAGTATTGAAGTTGTATCCCAAAGTCGCATTATTCAGGCGAAAGAAGGAACCATTCTCCAGGTACCGGGTAGAAACGGAGGAAGAATTGATGATACTCTCCTCGGGATACTCCAATGCTTTGTCGGTCGTATTGAGCGCGTTGGCCAATTTTGCTTTGTAGAATTTGTTCATCGCAGTATTGTTGTAGATCATATTGCCGGAAACACCATTAAAATTCGTACCGATGTCAAAATTCCGGTAATTGAGATTCAGAAAGAAATTATAGGTCATATCCGGCAGTGCGCTACCCACTACCATACGCCCTCCATCTTCCGAATCTTCAAATACCGACAAGCCATCTGGTCCGATACCAATGAACCTTTGCATATAAAATGTTCCGATAGGATGACCATTTATCAACCCATTGATCGTTGCTCCGGTGAGTCCCGAACCTTCTGCACTTCCCGTCGTGACAATAGTAAAAGGGGAGTTCTGCACTTCATTGTTGATAAAGGTCGCATTACCGCCGATACTGTAATAAAGTCCCCCCTCTGTATTGTGCTGGTAATTGAGTGCCAGTTCCAATCCTTTGTTGGTGATTTTCATGTCCTCAACATTTGTCCAGTAATCCGTGGCAGGCTGAATTGGGTCCGGAGGCTTTACTTCAAGTAAAATATTGTTGGAGACCTTATTGAAATAATCTATCGTTCCCGAAAGCGCGCCCTCAAATAGCTCGAAATCTATACCCACGTTCGTCTGAGTAGACACCTCCCACTGCAAGTTTGGGTTTGCCAATCGAACGAAGGCTGTTCCGGCCGTGTACGGCGGCTCCTGCCCTCCCAATGGGTAACTATCCTGATTGGATATGCGTGTGGTATATGATGCCTGCGTGATTTTATTCGGTATTTCCTGATTGCCTGTCTGTCCCCAACCTGCCCGAAGTTTTAAATCGCTAAATGGTGAAGACTGCATAATTACCTCTTCAGACAATCGCCAACCGGCCGCGAAGGAGGGAAAAGTACCGTATTTATTGTTAGCTCCGAATTTGGAGGATCCATCTGCCCGTAAGGTCGCAGTCAACAAATATTTTTCACGAAAATCGTAATTGACCCTTCCAAAAAAAGATTGTAATTCATTGATATTGGCCGAACCACCCGGTGGATTGTCCACCAGGTTCAGCCGCTGTCCTAGACCGGGATTATAGCGTGGTTCTATCCCATTGTCGGTGAAAAGATCAACACTCCAGCTTCTTCCTCTGTTGTAAATCCGCTGGTAGGAATGACCGCCTAGTACAGTAAAACCATGGTCGGTCCCTATCCCGAAATTATACGTCAGATAATTTTCGATCAAAGTGTTCTCACCGTCTGAGAAACTCTGCTCCAAACGCCCTTCTTCGAATGGATCTTTATTCGGCATGCTTTGATTATCAACAGCACTCGACCGGGTGTCATAGCCAAAATTTGCCTTATACACCAAACCATCAATAATTTCGAAAGAGGGTGATATGCTTAATAGCGTTCGTCTTGTCTCACTGAAACGCGTGTACAATTCTGCTGAATACAGTGGGTTAATCAAGTCCGGATATCTGACCGGCATGCCATCAGCATCGCGAGCCGGATATGTGGGGTTAAACTCGAGCATTTCAGAAACCAGCCTGCTTTGAGGAGCATTTTCGCCTTTTTCTATACTGGAGCCAAGATTAAAATCAATACTTAATTGACCGTCCCATAATTTTTGTGTAGCACCAATCCTTCCGCTATACCTTTTAAATCCGGTATTGAGGACTATGCCCTGCTGGTCGAGATATCCAAGTGATGCGCGGTAATTGAAATTCTGGCTGCCTCCCTGAAACACCATGTTGTGGTCGTTGGTTATTGCAGTTCGGGTTAGTTCATCCTGCCAATTTGTATCGCCCCCCCGATCCTCAAGTATGCCTCCAACGGCAACAACCTGCTGACGAAACTCATCCGCCGAAAAAACAGGTATTTCCCTTGCCATATTGGAAATACCAAAATTCGTGTTTACGGAAACCTTGGATACACCTGCCGATCCCTTTTTGGTTGTAATGATCACTACGCCATTGGCACCTCGCGCACCATAAATTGCAGTGGCAGAAGCATCCTTCAAGACGTCAATCGACTCGATATCTTCAGGGTTTAAAAAATTAAGAGGGCTGTCAGCTCCGCCTGTTCCTGCAAGGCCAAGTGGAAAACCGTCTACCACAAATAAGGGGCCGGTACCCTGCCGAATACTACCCTGTCCGCGAATAATAATCCGCTGCCCGCTTCCAGGGGCCCCGCTGGAAGAGGTTACATTGACGCCAGATACTTTACCCTGCAAAAGTTGTCCCGGGGAATTGATAATCCCTCTATTAAAATCTTCACTTTTTACTGAGGCAACTGACCCGGTGATATCCTTTTTCTCCTGGGTTCCGTACCCGACCACCACCACTTCCTCGAGCGCAGTGAGGTCGGGTGATAGAATAACATTCATAACACTTTCATCACCAATTTCAATGCGCCTGGATTCGTAGCCAATGTACGAAAATACTATGGTAGCCCCCTCAGGAACTTCCAATGTATAATTACCATCCAAATCGGTAACGGTTCCGACCGATGTACCCAAAATGGTGATCGTCGCGCCGGGGATAGGATCTCCGTTCTCGTCCCTCACCGTCCCGGATATTTCTACATTCAGCGATTCTGGGGTATCCAGACCTGCCGGGAGAGTCTCAGCGGAAATCATCCCAACCCCGCTTTTCACTTCAAAACGCTGATCATTTTCTTGCTTAAAACCGGAATCCTCCAGCCTGCTGTTTCGCTTCAGATCTGTGTTTAATTCCGGCTTCACCGCTAGCATGACGGGGAGGTAGTCACTGGTTATTTCCTGGTTATAGGCCAGGGTAATATCCGTCTGCCGCTCCGGTTCTGCCAGACCCCTTACCCATTCCGGCTCCTTCATCTCCACAATTGCCTGGTCGTCTTCCATGCACTTGCTGGATCCAGGATTTGCTACAATCACTTGAATGAAAAGCATTTGTAGAAAAATGTGCTTAAGGATTTGTTTGGAGTAAAGCACAATCAGCCTCAGTAAATTGTTTTCCATAATTTTAAATGTTTAATCGTTATACAAGGTGGTTTTTCCACCTATTCTGGCCATGGACTGTTGCGCCAGTTTCTGATCTTTCTGAATCAGGTTACTATTAGAGCTTATCACATAGGCGTTCCATTTTTACCGTTATACCTCTGAAAATTATTTTCTATAGACTAATAGGGGTCAATTTGCTATTTCAATCCACCGTATTTCCGCCGATCTGAAATTCAAAGCAGTCTTCCTCCTTCTATTTTGACAAGCCAACCATTGCTTCGTGTTTCGTGTAGCTTTTTAAATTCTATTTTTTTCTATCAAGTAGTTAGCTTCCTAAAGATAGGTTTCTGAATCCGGTACGCAAGTAAACTAAAAATCTAACCAATTTAAGAGGAAGCTATCACGTGGTTAACCTGACTAAAATAGGGTTTTTGAGATTATAAACAAAATAATAGTAAAACCTCATCGCAAATAAGTAAAACCGGCTTTAAATTCGTCCAGCCAGAATTTCTTTCAACAGGTTTTAAGTAGTTGACCTTTCCCTGATTTCACCGGAGTATTCACGGAGTCAGTGGTTTCCTTCTTCGACAAATCAGCATATCTCCCTGACCGGTAATACTCCTTTACGTTTTTCGGCGTGCAGGTAAGAAAGCCTTTTTGACTTCATAGTATTCCAAAACATATTCTGCCCCAATCCAGAATTAACGGTCTTCCACTAAGGGGATTCTTTAGAAAAAAATAGCACCGACCGGCAAATTAAATGCCCAATTCCACCTGAAAGCGCCAGATAAAATTATTCCGTGGTGTATTCGATACCTCTGAGTATGCGGCTAATACCTCATAGGTAAGATCGCTTTGCAGTTTGAAACGGTGGCCCCGGAGATACCTGGTCAGCCCCAATGTGAAGTGCTGCAACTCTGGCTCGTATTGTCTGATTTGCCCTCCTGGGTTCAGCCGCGTGTACCGCCCTGCAAACTCCAGGTCATTGGGCATAAGATAACTGGCCTGAAAATTCTGGCCCAGACCATTGTAAACATACCTTACATCATTCTCTTCATTAAAGGTCAGCGGATTTTCAGAGGTACGGTATAAGAATTCACTCGCAAAGGCAAAGCCCCGGTATTTGAATAGCCAATCGCTCATGTAGGTCGCCATATCGGTCGGCTGATAGAGCAGTGTACCGATTTGCCCGCCGGTTCGCAAAGTATTAAAGTTCTTGTTTAGCGTCATTCCAATAGACATTTTGGGCGTTTTCTCTCGCATCAGGTCTCCCTCAAAGTAATCCCCAAAAGCTTCAAAGAGGCCAAAGGGTAACAGCTCTATCCTACCGGTATAGGATAACTCAGAAACTCCCCCGAAAAAATTTCTACCCTTACCCGTACTGACTGCTCCCAGTAAAACATAGTGAAACCTGTTGCTCAACCGGCGGGTATATTTGCCCTGCAAACCGAAATCCCTGTCTACATTAAGCGTGGCGTTGACGACACTTCTGTCTACAAACTGCAGGTCACCCGAGCTGTTTACCCGTTGCCGGTTTCCGGGGAGTTTGGTCTGACCAAGACCCAGGGTAAGGTTGTCGTTTACTTTATAGAATATCATGGCATCCCTGAGAATGTTGGGAAATTGTGTGCGCTCCCAATCCATGTCTTCCGGGGTAAAGGATAGCTGAATGACATAGGTTACCCTTGGGTGGTAAACAAAACCATCAAAACGAAGCCTGAGCCTCCGCACCTTCCCTTCAATATTTGTTGGGTCCCCTTCATCAAAATTAAAAACCGCCCTGTTCTGAATCCTAAACCTAATGTTAAGAGAAAAAACACTGTCTGGTGAAATCAGTCCGAGTCCTTTCCCAAATGTGAAATAGGGCACCTGAGTAAACTGTGTGGGTGCATCTATCATCGCCTGAATACTGTCCGTAGAAAGGGTATCCTGGGCTCTCAGTGGCTGCAAGATCCCTGTAAAAATAAAACAAGCTACAAGCAAGTGTAAGGAAAAAAGGGTTCGGATCATGGTTGAGGAAAATGTTTGACCGCTAAAATAAGCATTAAACCCATTATTGGAGATGTCAGTAGTAAATTTGGATTAAAACATCAGGTAATTTGTGGAAAAGTGCATTTACTATTTCATTCATGATTTACGGGGAAATCCCAATTGCCGGAATGGCATCATGAAGGTGTATCCTTTACTTTCTGACCTTTTTGAAAAAAGTTCCTATCTCTGAGACAAACTGAAATAACCTTCAATCAATAGATAGGTTTAATTCTTCTTATTCCAAACTTTTCAGCCTGCTCCATGGCTGCAGCAATGTCATTCACCAAAGGAAAATCTACCCCCAATTCAAAGAGTGTCCTGAAAGCTTCCGGTTCATCTGTACCGAAATAATTTACTTTGATTCCCTTACGATGTAAGTCGGCTGTGTAATCTTTGAACTCATTCCGGATAGCTCCCCTAAGCTGAATGAAATTTGCTTCCATACCTATCGTGGTCGTTACATAATCTTCACCTCCGCTTAACCTTTCCATATTACAAATTAATATTGACGCGGATGCCTTTCGGGCACCAAGGCGGGACTGTTCCTGCACGGCAAGAAATGCCTGATGCGTCCTGCCTTTTTCTTCGAGCAGCCGGGCAACGCTACTTCCCAGGGATTGCCCGCCTCTTAAGTGAATGTTTAGCCAGATATTCCTGGGCATAAGGTCCAGTACTTCCTCCAATACTGGTATCCGGGTGCCGCTAAATCTGCTATCTTTCCAACTCCCGGCATCCAGGCTTCTCAGTTCGGACAAGGTCAACTCAGCTACAGCTCCGCTTCCGTTCGTGGTCCGGTCTACAGTGGCGTCATGCATGAGCACCATTGCAGTATCCCTGCTAAACTGAACGTCCAGTTCGATCATCTGGGCTCCCACTCGTATGGCTTCCAGAATAGCAGGAATGGTATTTTCAGGATGGGTGGCCATGGCCCCTCTATGGGCACAAAATCCCTTTTCCGGCATTTCGGTGTTTTGTGCCAAAACGGGACCAACAGCCAATACCAATAGCATTGAGTAAACAAATAATTTGCGCACCATTTCAATTTATACCAGTCGCAATAAGATTTTGCTAAATATACCTTTCCAGGGCCATTTCCAATCCCCTCAATTCTGCCAGGCCTCTAAGACGCCCGATGGCAGAATATCCCGGAATAGTCTGTTTTTTCAGGTCGTCCAGCATTTGATGGCCATGATCCGGCCGAAAGGGAATCGACTTCTTCCTTGTCTTGTTGATACGGATGAGGATTTTCATCACCTGCACCATATCCACGTCTCCGTCTAAATGGTCAGATTCGTGGAAATTACCGTGAAGATCCTTCCTGACATTTCGCAGATGAACGAAATGAATGCGATCGGCTATCGCTGCAGTGATAGCAGGCAGGTCGTTGTCTTTTCGGCCGCCCAGGGATCCGGTACACAGGCAAACCCCATTGAATGGGTCTGGTATGGCATCGGTGATAAATTCCAGGTCCTCCAGGCCCGAAGCTATTCGTGGCAAACCCAATATTGCATAAGGAGGATCGTCCGGGTGCAGCGTCATCGTAATGCCTCGTCTCTCACAGGTACTTTGAATGCTGCGCAGGAAATACAGCAGATTGTCACGCAAACCCTTTTTGCCGATTGATTGGTAGCGGCGAATACTGGCAGAAAGACCTTCCAGCGTCATGCTTTTTTCCGTAGGCACCCCCATAAGCACTATTTCGGACAACTCCTGCTTTTTTTCTGCAGACATGCTGTCCCAGCTTTTCCGGGCATCTTCCAGGATATTGGTCGGGTATTCTTTCTCCGCTCCCTCTCTATTGAGAACAAAAAGGTCAAAAGCGGCCAGGTCTGCCCAGTCAAAAGCCAGGGCTTTGGCGCCTGATGGCAGTTGTTTTTCCAATTGCGTTCTGGTCCAGTCGAGTACTGGCATAAAATTATAACAGACCAGCCCGATACCTGCTTCTCCCAGATGCTCCAGTGTCTTGCGGTAGTTGTCAAGATATTGCTCACATTTGGTATCCCTGGTTTTTATAGATTCATGTACCGGCACAGATTCCACCACAGACCATTTAAGACCGGCATCTTCAATGATTTTCTTTCTTTCCAGAATTTCATGCAGGGGCCACACTTCCCCATGGGCTATATGGTGCAGGGCCGAAACTACATCAGAAGCGCCGGCCTGGCGAATGTCCTGCAGAGATACAGGATCATTCGGCCCAAACCAGCGCCAGCTTTGAATCAAAGACATATCTATATAGAATGCTTAAATTTTGAAGTTAGACGATTCAGAGAACATATTGTGTTCCGTAGGGATACCGGTTTGGCCGCGAAAGCATGGCATTCGCTTCATCGTCATTCTTGAATTTCTCCCGAATGGGATCCCAATACAATTTTCTGGGTAGCTTCATTGCGATGTGCGACAGCAAACAGGCACTGCAGGAACGGTGGGCCACCTCCACCGGGGCGATGGGTTGTTCCCTGGAGACAATACAATCCAGCCAGTTTTTATGCTGCTCTTCGCTTGCATACAGGTGAATTTCCTCCGGCCCGATTTCTGAGGTAAGAATTTTCTGATCGCTGGCTTTAAACGCCTCACTGGGCTTGCCTCCGGGCACAGGATCACTGTCGGTTACCCCTACGTTTCCACGGGCTACGAATATCCAGCCATCTGTACCTTCAAATCTTACGCCGTTGGGGTAGTCCCCGCTCACCTCCATGATCACGTCATTGTCGTATTTGGCTGTCACTTTGAAGTCTCCATGTACTGTCCAGAGTCCCTCAGTAGGAAAGGACGCCGTAGCCTCGAGCTCAATCGGACCTGAATACTCCTTTCCCATCCCCCAGTGGGCAATATCCAGGTGATGTGCTCCCCAACCAGTGATCATTCCGGCTCCAAATTGTTCGCATCGGAGCCATCCCGGACGGGAGCGTATATCGGATTGGGAGTGCACCCTGTCCAATGTATACGGCACCCACTGCGTAGACCCCAGCCACATGTCATAATTGAGGTTTTTGGGTACCGGCATTTCTGCGGCGTTGCCTCCGGCAGGATCTCCCGGCAATCCGACCAGAATACGTTCAATTTTGCCAATTCTTCCATTTCTGACCAGCTCACAGGCTCTCTTAAACTGCGGCCAGGGATTCATGGAGCGTTGCTGACTTCCTATTTGAAAAATAGCTCCGGTACGGTGAATGGTATCGCTCATCATCCGGCCTTCTTCTATGGTGAGCGATGTAGGCTTTTGCAGGTAAATGTCCTTTCCTGCAAGGGCGGCCTCCATCGCCGGCTGGGCATGCCAATGATCGGGAGTACTGATGATCACGGCATCTACATCTTTGTGGTTAATCATTTCCTTGTAATCTTCAAAGACCTTGACATCCACGTAGTTGCTACTTCCTGATTTGTCAGCATATTGCTTCTCTATCCAGGTTTTGCCCCGAGCGGCACGGTCCCGGTCCACATCTGCCACGGCTACCACCCTTGCAATATCGTTTTTCATGGTCTCAGGCAGATCATGCGTCATGGCGATCCTGCCGAAGCCTACCTGTCCGATGTTGATCTTATTGCTGGGCGCATTTTTTCCGAACACAGACGCCGGCACAATAGTCGGAAACCCGGTAACTGCCAGGGACGCGGCGAGGGCGCCCTTGGTACTGGATTTCATAAAATTTCTTCTGGAAAGATTGGATTGTTTTTCTTTTTTCATGGAAACACGTGGTTTGGTTATCCTGTTTATCGATTGTTGTTAAATATCTGATATCCTTTTGACAAGCCATTTGCCCGGAAAAATGGACTCAAAACAGGCAGGCGCCCGGGAAAATGTTTACCTGCTGTTAATCCGGGAAACCTACCGGAGCATCGCATTGCGGCAGCATATCGTTTATTCTTTTTGAATGGTAATTTTTGGACTATTTGCAAACTGTTGCCAGGCCGCCTCGGCATCTTCCGGACTTATCTTTTCGGAGGAAACCAGAAATCTATAGTTGAGCAGATAGGTTTTTCCCGGGGCCAGATCCCAATCCATATTTTTGGTTGGTGCAAAATTGGCATACATGTCTCCCCGGTCATAAATATCCTCGGGCCAAATCCTGAGTGGTTCAGGATGGTTGTAGTTGGCAGGAAAAGACATCATCACTACGGAAGCGTAGTCTTCGTCAATTTCGCCCTGAACGATACACCACCTTGCGAGGCTCCCGTCAGCGGCCTTTCTGTTCAGACCCTCTGAAGTAATCACTTCACTGTTGTCCCGGTTCCACTTCTCAGTAGCTCTCCATCCCAGACTTCCATAGCGATATTCCTTTAACGTTACGGGATGATCGCTCGCGGGATTCAAGAGGATACTGATATCGGCCAGATAATAGCTATCCGCTTCATCCAGGGCAAATATGCGCGTTCCCTGAATCTCCCTCATCGCAACCTCGGGTTCGGAACGGTTTTGGAGCACCAGGTGCTCGTGTAAAACCTTGTAGCCGGCAAATACCGGACCATGCGTTTTACTTACGAAATTCGCAAACCGTACGGTGCCCTGCTTCTCCTTTAAATTCCAGAAATCAATCGTTTCTCCCTTATACTCTGCTCTCGTCCAGGGATTCCAAAGCCCATAATGGTGGTAATGGTCCGGTGGCTGTATCCGCGTGAGTGATTTTCCCGAGGGAGACCACATCGGGTGCACAAAGCCACTGCGTGCATAAGCAGGATCTGCGCCTTCAGGAGGATGCACGGTAGCATGATTGTATTGCCACAAATCTTTTGCACCCTTCGCAATTATCAGCGCCTTGTCTGTCTGCCGCACAGTCAGACTGCCGGAAGCGCTGCCAGAAGGCTTTCTGTGTAGCTCAAACGTCCTGAGCATTCCAGCGCCCATGGCGGGTTTTACTACCCAGTGCAAGGTTCTTTCACCCATATGATCTATCTGAAACGGGATTTGCTCCGCACCTTTTTCCGTCACCTCCATCATGGTCAGTAATGAATCTGCTGTGTGGGTTACCGGATCCAAGGAAATGGAAACCGGATAGGCATACTTTGAGCTTACAGGCATTTCTACGGCTATCCTGGCTATTTTTTGCGCCATCGTGACTATTGGAAACGAAATAATTAGGAATAAAGCGAAAGACTGTTTAATTTTCGTCATGAATCAAATGAGGTATAATTTCCTTTCTAATAATCGTAAACATATCAATATATTTAATTTGTTACAACCGATTTCATATAATTTTATGCTCCCCAGGCTTCCCAAATCAGCTAACAAACAAGAAAATAAGAAAACAGATAACCAACCCCAACGCAATAAATGAAATGTTTCCCTTAATATCTGAAGGCAAAATCCTAAAAATACATATATTTTTAACTAAAATTCGGTCATTTATTCTTTGTTTAAATAAAATACTACATATTATTAATTTACCCAAAATTTTAAATACCTTGAAATCGGTTGCATACTTCTAAAATTATTTATAATATTATCTGCGTTTAGTAGTTCAAATTGATTGATGAAGAAAGAAATCACCATTTATGATATAGCGGCAGACGTAGGATTATCCCCTACTACGGTCAGCAGGGCTTTGAGCAATCACCCCCGGGTAAAAGACGTCACCAGAAACAAGATCCTTCATGCTGCCAAAACACTGGGATACCAATCCAATATCTTCGCCTCCAGTCTGAGGAAAAGAAAATCCAATAGCATCGGCGTCATTGTGCCCAAACTCAACAGTGCATTTCAGTCTGCGGTGTTGGCGGGAATGGAAAAGACAGCGACCCAGGCGGGTTATAACCTGATCATCAGCCAATCCATGGAATCGCTGGACAAAGAGATCTCCAATACATCTATCATGTTTAACAGCCGGGTTGACGGGCTGCTGGTGTCAAAGGCCGGCACCACCGATAACATCGAACATTTCCGGCCATTTTTTCAAAAAAACATCCCGGTATTGTTTTTCGACCGGGTACCGGAAAACAACCATTGTACCGGTGTAGTCATCAACAACACCCAGGCGATCTACGATGCTACAGCACACCTGATCAAACAGGGCTGCAAGCGGATTGTACATGTGTTGGGCAATTTACAGATCAATGTATATGCAGACAGGTTGAAGGGATACAAGTATGCACTTATGGATCATGGTTTTGTCTTTGACCCTGCCAATATCATCACCAATGAGCTGGACGAGGACTCAGGAGAGCGCATCGTTGAAAAAATCACGCAAATGAAGCCCATGCCGGATGGCTTACTGATCTCCAACGACACCAGTGCCGCCAGCTGCCTTATGGCTCTTAAAAAGAAAGGTATCAGCGTTCCGGAGGATATAGCTATTGTCGGGTTTAACAATGACCTGATTTCCAGAATGGTCGAACCTAATCTTTCCACCGTCCATTATCCCAGCTACCACATGGGGGAAGTAGCCATGAAAAACCTGATCAACCATCTTGACGACGAACACCAGGAGATTCTTCAGAAAACCAACACGATTACCTTGCGATCCGGACTCATCATCCGGGAATCATCGCTAAGGAAGCCTTGAAATAAAAAAGGCGCAGGTCGCTGTGGCCTGTAATCTGTTTATACCCCCAGGTCTGGCCGCCCGGGCTGTCGGCATTATATGGACTGACTCTTGCACACTCATTCCCGGAATTTACGAAAACATTCAGCTAGCCTGTAGTTGATGGGATAGATGTTGACTATTGCTTTCATTAGCTTATGGGCATGACCATTTTATTCCTCACTCAACTCGTATTTCAGCGTTTTCCCCTTTTCAATAGCTGGAATACCTTCCTTCATCCATAGTGGCTCCGGTGCCCCCTTCAGGTAGTGGTCAAAAAACTGAGAAAGCCGGATACTCAGATCCTTTTTGTTTTTGCGCTCCCTGAGATTGTGGTCTTCACCGTTGTATACCAGCAGCCAGGAAGGAACACTGTTTCGCTTCAACGCCATAAAAAACTCAATCCCCTGATACCAGGGTACGGCACCGTCGGCGTCATTGTGCATGATCAAAGTGGGCGTCTGGATCCGGTCTGCATAGAATAAGGGAGAATTTTCCAGATAATGCATGGGCTTTTCCCAAAGTGTACCACCTATTCTGGACTGGGTTTGCTCATATTGAAACATGCGGCTCATGCCGCTGCCCCAGCGGATACCCCCGTAGGCGGAAGTCATGTTGGCTACCGGAGCACCAGCCCCGGCGGCTTTAAACATGTTAGTTCTGGTGATGATATAGGCTACCTGATATCCACCCCAGCTCTGCCCCTGGATGCCGATATTGGCCGGATCGACAAATCCCTTAGCAATCATGGCCTGCACTCCGGGCACCACACAATCGTAGGCGCTGGGACCGGGCAATCCGATTTTGTATTGGATGTCAGGTACAAAAACCAAATATCCGTTACTCACGAAAAAGGGGATATTGATAATAGAGGCCGAAGGTACGGGGGCCCGGTACCGGTTTAGTGTAGTCGAACTCCTCTCATAAAAATAAACCATCATGGGGTACTTTTTTTCCGGATCAAAATTCTCCGGTTTGAAAAGTAATCCATCCATCATGTCGCCATCATGAACACGGTAGCTTACCAGTTCTGCACTCCCCCATAAAATGTCCTCTTGCTGTGGATTGATATGGGTAAGCTGTCTGCTGTTTTTGAACGGACCAGTGGCAAGGTATACATCCGGAGGATGGGAAAATGTCGATTTTTGGTAAAGGTAATTTGAACCATTTTCAGCTCTTTTCAACCCATCAAAAGCCGCAGCACCGAAAACCAGCACTTCAGGGTCCTGCCTTCCACAGGCATCAGCAATAAAAAATCCACTCTCCATAGTATTCATATCCATTCCGCTAAAAACCAGTTTCTGGTCTAAATCCACGAAATGCACATCCGGGTCCAGGTCGATCAGGCGATATCTGACCTGGTTTACATCACCATGTCCATTGCTTAAATTTACGGGAGCTTCCTCTCCCTTCGGATCGATTTTCCATATATCATATTTCCCATTTACCAGAAAATACCGATCATCTGCCGACCATCCGGCATGGCCATTGCTTCCGGGAAAAGATGGGCTGTCGTGCAGGTCATCATAAAAAATATCCTCTAAGCCGGTAGTCAATGCTATTTCTTCTTTGGTTTTCAACACGTAGGCCATCCAGGTACTGTCAGGATTACTGTACCAGAATGCGTATCTGCCACCCGGAGATATCCTCGGACTCCCCACTACTTCCCTGGCCAACAAATCCACTTGTCCGGTCTTTACCGATACCCTGCTTAAGTCCTTTCCGATTTGTATATTCCAACTGTAATTTTTCCTGTAGGGACGGTCATTCAGAGCAATCGCCCAGTCAGTGGTATAATCGGGATTAAAATGCACCTCGCCGGTGTTCGGATCACCTATTGATAGCACCCGGTCCTCAGCGATATGATAGACCGCAACAAAACTTTCCTCCTTTTTATCCTCCAGATTCTTGAGTTGCATGGGTTGTATTTCGGCATCCTGCCAGCCCCAAATATCTACACTCACCCGTTCCTCATCCAAAATGGAGGTGTCCGAGGCATAGACATAGCTCCGCAGAGGTTCCTTCCAGCCAAAAAACAACTTCTGTCCATCCTTCGAAAACCTCAATGGATAATGTTCACTGATAGTCTTATTTGCCAGTTCTTTTCTGAGCAGTTGCTGCCCTCCTTCCTGATAAAACAGGTCGAAGAACTCAACGCTATCTTTGGCCGATTGCCTGCTCCCCAGAAAAGCAAATCGGCCTGCATCCTCAGAAAATACCATGTGCCTGTATTGTACCAGACTGTCCAGGACGGTAATTTCCTTTTCTGATTCCAAATCAAGTAATCTTAGCTGAGAAGCAGCCTGATCATTTCCAGGAAAATTTTGCACGAAAAAGAGCCGTTCACCATTCGGCGCAAAGCCATATTTACTGACATTCTCCCTCACAATAGCCCTCTTTTTTCCAAACCTTTCTATATGTAAGGTGAATGTCTTCTCCTCGTCTCTGTTATCATTTTTTTCCTCCTTCTGGCTGCCTGTTGTGTCATTTCTTACTTCATAGGCATACCAGCTCTTGCGCTCGTCGGGAAGCTGGAAATTTTCCACCCCGGGAATTTTCACGATCGATTTCGATTCAAGATCCATGACAAACAGACTGTCCATTGGAAATTCGCTTTTGTCGATGCCCTTAAGTTTCATTAATCGGATAGAATCACTTTCGGCTGTGATCAATCCAATCGCCCAGTGACTGTCTTCAGAAAAATTCAAACGCTTCAACCGGGGCACTTTTATGCCCGACATACCTTTAGATGTCGGTATCAATTGTGCACGCCCATCTCCATCTTGCAAACTGACTTCGATTCCTACCCATTTGCCATCCGGGGAGAGGGTCGTTTGCGATACAGACTCCCAACCATCGTAATCATCATGTGACAAGGAACGCTTGTGCTCCTGAGCATGGCCAGGCCAAACCAGAGCGGTAAACAGGATAAAAAACAGGAATAGAAACGATTTGGTGCGCATGGGAAACAAAGCTATTAATTTTAACATATTACCACATCGGTGTACACTTATTAACTCATTGATTCAGGATTTCAGTAAAAGCATCTTTTAGTTAAAAAACACCCTATATTTACAGCATAAGGGGCGATTTTGAGATATCCTGACTTACTCTTTTTTACACGCAAACGATCCCTCAGATCGGTCCGGACCTCGGTAAAAATAGAAAAATCAAACAAGCAAACCCTCTCCTTTCTTCAAAATAGAAAAAAGTTTTCAAATTCTTTGACAATTCGATAATTAAAACAGATCTTTATTTGAAAATTAACAATTAACTCATTGAATAATGGACAAAATTTTAGATATTGATAATATTGATCTTAAAATCATTTCCCTGCTCAATGAAGATGCCAAAACCCCATTTACCGAAATTGCCAAAAAGGTATTTGTGTCCTCGGGTACCGTGCATGTCCGCATGAGAAAATTAGAAGATTTAGGTATTGTCAAAAGCGCAACACTGAATATTGATTTCTCAAAATTAGGATACGACATCTCTGCATTCTTGGGGATATATCTGGAAAAGAGCTCCCTTTACGACAATGTGATTGAACGGCTCAAAGAAATAGCCGAGGTCATCAATGCCTATTATACCACCGGGAATTACAGCATCTTTGCCAAGATCATTTGTAAAGATACCAATCACCTGAGAGATGTATTGAACAAGATACAAATGGTAGAAGGAATAGACCGTACAGAAACCCTCATCGTCCTTGAAGAAAGTATCAACCGGCCCATACAGCTTCTGGAGGGTAAAAAATAAACCTGTAGTTAATTATTAAGATTAAATCTAAATAAATAATTTATTTAGTTTTTTGTATATTACATGTGGTTTTTTCAATACCTGAGGGGTGTCAAATTCGACCATATTTGATTTTTAACTTGTTGTATTTCAGTAAATTGGTATCGGAAAGCTTAATTTATTCCTTTTATTTAGCGGCAGTTCGAACAATAAAAAATAGATTAATGTTGTATATTTGTGCATCAAAATATAATTAGTCTAAATAACTCGTTTTATGAGCAAAGACAATGAAATTTTAGAAGAATTTACCTCGAAAGAATATGAACACGGCTGGTCAGTAAATTACGAAGCTGATGAAGCGCCGGTCGGCTTGAATGAAGACATTATCAGGTGGATTTCTTCCAAAAAAGAAGAGCCTCAGTGGTTATTGGATTGGAGACTGAAAGCTTTCAGGCATTGGGAGCAAATGAAAGAACCCACCTGGCCCAATGTATCCTACCCCAAGATCGATTATCAAAAACTGAGGTATTACTCTGCTCCCAAACAGAAAAGTAAGCCGAAAAGTATAGATGAAGTCGATCCGGAATTGCTCAAAATATACGAGCGACTGGGCATATCCCTCAACGAGCAAAAGCGGTTGCAGGGAATTGCCGTAGACGCCGTTTTGGATTCTGTTTCCGTGGGTACGACCTTTAAAGAAACATTGTCTAAGCTGGGCGTTATTTTCTGTTCTTTCAGCGAAGCGGTAAAGGAACATCCCGAATTGGTTAAAAAATATCTGGGCTCTGTAGTTCCGGCGACTGACAATTATTTTGCTGCGCTTAACTCTGCCGTGTTTTCGGATGGATCTTTTTGCTACATTCCTAAGGGAGTGAGGTGCCCGATGGAATTGTCTACTTACTTCCGTATCAATGCGGCAAATACCGGCCAGTTTGAAAGAACACTGATTGTGGCGGAAGACAAATCCTACGTATCCTATCTGGAAGGTTGTACTGCGCCGCAGCGCGACGAAAATCAATTGCATGCTGCGGTAGTGGAAATATATGCCGCAGAGAACGCTGAAGTCAAGTATTCCACTGTACAAAACTGGTTTCCCGGAGACAAGAATGGTAAGGGCGGGATCTATAATTTTGTGACCAAAAGAGGTATCTGTGCGGGAGATTACTCAAAAATTTCCTGGACGCAGGTAGAGACAGGTTCGGCCGTGACCTGGAAATATCCTTCCTGTATATTGAAAGGAGATCATTCTACAGGGGAATTTTACTCAGTAGCCGTGACCAATAATTACCAGCAGGCCGATACGGGAACCAAGATGATTCATATCGGGAAAAACACCAAATCCAGGATCGTTTCGAAGGGAATCTCAGCTGGAAAATCTCAAAACTCTTACAGAGGTCAGGTACAGATCATGAAAAGAGCTTCCAATGCCCGTAACTTTTCTCAATGCGATTCGCTTTTGATGGGAAACAACTGTGGTGCACATACTTTTCCCTACATCGATATTCACAATTCTACAGCCCAGGTAGAACATGAAGCAACTACTTCCAAGATCGGAGAAGATCAGATATTCTATTGCAATCAGAGAGGTATAGATTCTGAAGATGCGGTAGCGCTGATCGTCAACGGCTATGCCAAAGAAGTATTGAATCAATTGCCGATGGAGTTTGCCGTAGAAGCACAAAAGCTACTGGCGCTTACATTAGAAGGAAGTGTAGGATAAAAAATAGAAAGAAATGTTATCAATAAAAAATTTACATGCCTCGGTAGAAGGCACTGCTATACTGAATGGTATTAATCTGGAAATTAAACCCGGAGAGGTACACGCTGTCATGGGACCAAACGGTTCCGGCAAATCCACCCTGGCCTCAGTGCTTGCCGGCCGGGAGGAGTATGAAGTCACCGAAGGGGAGGTTTATTTCAAAGGAAAAAACCTTCTTGAGCTCAGTCCGGAAGACAGGGCCAGGGAGGGCGTATTCCTCGCCTTTCAGTATCCGGTGGAAATACCGGGCGTAAGCTCAACTAACTTCTTGCGTACCGCAGTAAACCAGGTCAGAGAATATAGAGGTCAGGAACCTTTAGACGCTGTTAAATTTCTAGCCTTGATGAAGGAAAAGATGAAGCTGGTAGAAATTGACCAGAAACTACTTAGCAGAGCGCTGAACGAAGGTTTTTCAGGTGGAGAGAAAAAGAAAAACGAGATCTTTCAAATGGCCATACTTGAGCCTACCCTTTCCATACTTGACGAAACGGATTCCGGCCTGGATATTGATGCCCTCAAAGTAGTGGCCAATGGAGTAAACCAGTTAAAATCCAAAGACAATGCGACTATTGTTGTTACACACTACCAGCGGCTTCTGGATTATATCGTACCCGACTTTGTTCATGTCCTTTTTAATGGACAAATAGTAAAATCCGGCACCAAAGAACTTGCGCTGGAGTTGGAGCAGAAAGGATATGACTGGATCAAGGATGAAGTCTCCGGCACTGCTGTCTGAATTAGTTTTAAGATTTCAATATAGCATATGTCATTGTCCGTAAAAAAAGACGATAAATTATCAGATTTGTTTCTTCAAACCAAACCCGTCCCCTCTGGCCTGGAGGGATTTTCAGGTTTGAAATCTGAAGCACGGCAAATTTTGCTGGAGCGGGGCTTTCCCACTACCAAGAATGAGGAATACAAATACACCAATATCAGCAAGAGAATTGCTGACTCTATAGAAAATCCTGACGCCCCCTCTCCTATTTCGGATACAAGCCAGATAGAATCTTATCGTGAGCTTTTGGCTTCGATAGACGGCTACGAGGTGGTTTTCAATAATGGCATTCCGGATCTAAGCCAAACAGACATGTCTGATGCGAAGTTTGACGCCCAGCTTTTTTCCGCCATGGATGCGTCAGTTGCCGGCAGAATTGGCACCATAGAAAAAAGTGAAAAGGATGCCTTTAGTGCATTAAATACGCTTTCCTTTTCCGAGGGATTGTTTATCAATATCCCTGACGGAACGGTTGTGGAAAAACCAATTGTTTTGATCCACTATGTACAGGCAGATAAAAATGGTGACTGCATCCATCCAAGGTATTTTGTAAAATCCGGCAAAACCTCCCAGGCAACGATAATCGAATTAACGGTATATACCGGTAGCCAAACGGTTTTCGTCAATGCGCTCTCCGAATGGTCGGTTGCCCCGAACGCCCATATCCGGCATTACAAGTTGCAGGATGGCCACAAAGATACGCTGGAGGTACACAATACCAGCGCAGATGTAGACCGGGATGCGACGCTTATGTCTGTGGTACTAAGCCTTCAGGCAGGTATGATCCGAAATAACCTGAGTCTGAATCTGAATGCTGGAAATTGCGAGGGCAACATGTATGGATTGTATCTGCTGAATGGAAAAACCCATGTAGACAATCATACCAATGTGGACCATACCCAACCGAATTCCGATTCGAATGAGCTTTACAAGGGTATCTTGACAGATCATTCCCGGGGGGTGTTTAACGGCAAGATTTTTGTCAGGCAAATCGCCCAGAAAACCAATGCGTTTCAACAAAACAACAATATACTTTTGTCCGAAGACGCTACCGTCAACACCAAACCTCAACTTGAAATATGGGCGGATGATGTGAAATGTTCTCATGGATGTACCACGGGACAGCTGGACGAAGAGGCCTTGTTTTATTTGCGGGCCAGAGGGATGAGCAAAGAATCGGCAAAAGCCTTACTACTGTATGCTTTTGCGGGAGAGGTACTCGATAAGATCAGTATTGAGCCTTTCAAAAAATATTGTGAAAAAATAGTGCATGAGCGACTGGGTGGAAGTTATTGACAAGAACAGAAAAGAGATTGATGTAAAACAAATCCGGAAGGACTTTCCGGTGCTGCACCAGGAGGTGAACGGTAAGCCTTTGGCCTATTTCGATAATGCTGCGACGACGCAGAAACCGGCTCAGGTGATTGCTGCGCTGGAGCACTATTATAAAAAGGACAATTCCAACATTCACCGAGGAGCACATACATTAGCCTCCCGTGCTACCGAAAATTTTGAAAATACGCGTAGCAGTGTAAAGGAATTTATCAATGCCCCTTCCAGAGAGGAGGTTATTTTTACCAAGGGCACCACAGAAGCGATCAATCTGGTGGCCAGCTCTTTTGGAGAGCGATACATCCATGAAGGCGATGAAATCATCATTTCTACCATGGAGCACCACTCCAACATCGTCCCGTGGCAACTGCTCTGTGAGCGAAGGAAAGCCATTTTAAAGGTCATCCCCATTTTCAAAAATGGAGAAATGGACCTGGAAGCCTACAAGAAGCTATTGTCTTCAAAAACCAAACTGGTGTCTGTGGTGCATGCTTCCAATGCCCTCGGCACGGTCAACCCCATCCGGGAAATGATCGATCTGGCGCATAATTTCGGTGCCAGATTTTTGGTGGACGGCGCACAGAGTGCTGCCCACTTACCAGTGGATGTTCAGGCACTTGATTGTGATTTCCTCGTCTTTTCCGCCCATAAAATGTACGGGCCTACGGGTGTGGGTGTCTTGTATGGCAAGCGCAGTCTGCTGGAAGAAATGCCTCCCTATCAGGGAGGTGGTGAGATGATCAGTGAAGTGCGATTTGAAAAAACCAGTTTTAATGAGCTTCCCTACAAATTTGAAGCAGGCACCCCTAATATTGCGGATGTAGTCGCTTTCGATCAGGCGATTTCCTATATCAACCGGTACGGCAAAGATAAGATTCATTCACACGAGTCTGCCTTGCTGGCTTACGCTTTCCAAAAATGTGTTTCCATCAGGGGATTTGAACCGATTGGGACAGCCAACGAAAAGGTGAGCGTACTAAGTTTCAACCTGAAAAATATCCACCCTTTTGATGTGGGCATGATGCTGGATGCTTCCGGCATAGCTGTACGGACGGGCCACCACTGTACCCAACCACTGATGAATTGGTATGGAATTGAAGGAACTGTCCGGGCCTCTTTTGCTGTTTACAATACCACTGAAGAAATTGACCGGCTTTATGAAAGTCTGGTACGGATATCTAAAAGAAAAAATTGATGGAAGATATCAATACGGTACAGGATGAAATTATCGATGAGTTTGGGATCCTTGGTGACGATAAGGAGTCTACCATCTTTTACATCATGGAATTGGGTGAGCAACTTGCGGATTTTCCCGAAGAGGAAAGGAAGGAAGACAATATCATCAAGGGATGTCAATCCAAGGTTTGGCTCATTACCAGCTATCAGGACGGGAAAATTCAATTTCTCGCAGATTCAAATACAGCCATTACCAAAGGATTGATCAGTTTGCTGATCAGGGTGCTATCTGATAGAACTGCAAGGGAAATCATTGATGCCGATCTCTATTTTATCAAAGAAATAGGGATGGGTAATATTATTGGCTCTCAAAGGTCTAACGGACTGGCAGCCATGATCAAACAAATGAAGCTTTTTGCACTGGCATACCAATCAAAAATTGACGCATAAGGAGGCATATGGAAAAGACAGATCAACAGGAGGAAATCAAGAGAAAGGTGGTGAACGCCATAAAAGATGTGTATGACCCTGAAATTCCGGTAGATGTGTATGAACTGGGCTTGATATACGAAATTACAGTATATCCGGTCAACAATGTGTACATATTGATGACATTGACCTCTCCCAATTGCCCGGCAGCGGAGTCTATCCCCTCAGAGGTCAAAAGCAGGGTTTCTGAAATTGAGGGAATAAATAATGTAGAAGTTGAATTGACATTTGATCCTCCCTACTCCCAGGACATGATGTCTGAGGTAGCAAAACTAGAATTAGGGTTTTTGTAAAAATATAAATCATTAAAAATATGTATCCAGAAGAATTGATCGCACCCATGCGTGCAGAACTTACAGATGTAGGCTTCAAAGAATTTCGAACTTCAGAGGATGTGGAAAAACACCTCAAAGACCATAAAGGTACGACCTTCGTAGTCGTAAATTCTGTTTGTGGCTGTGCGGCTGGCGCTGCCCGCCCGGGCGTACGGTATGCACTGGACAAGTCTTCCAAAAAGCCTGGTACCCTTGCCACAGTGTTTGCGGGAAATGATACAGATGCAGTAGGCAAATTCCGGGAACTGGTAATGCCCTATCCGCCCTCATCTCCGGCAATGGCGCTTTTCAAGGATGGGGATCTGGTCCACTTTATTGAACGGCACCATATTGAAGGCAGAAATGCACAAATGATCGGAGATCACTTGATAGAGGTGTTTGAACATTTTTGCTAAGAAAAGCCCTGTCGGGGCTTTTTTTTTAAGTTAAACCAGTGATAGGGCTATAAATAAGTGCGCAGCGAGTGGAGGGTGCCTGGCCGGAATTGCCGTACATCCATAGAATTAAGTGCATTTCAATAGGTATAGCTCAGATAAATTCATTTTTTCATCTGGATTTTACCTTGATTCAAATAATAATAGTAAAGGAATTTGGTCAATTTTTCTTAAATTTGATCCAAATATTATTTTGAATTAAACAGAATTAGAATTTTATAATACATTTAATCAAATCAATATGTCCGATAATGCTAAACTCTCCTTTAAAGGAAAAGAATATGAACTCCCAGTTATTGAAGGTACTGAAAATGAACAAGCTGTAGATATTGCCAAACTAAGAGGGCAATCCGGCCTGATCACCATTGATCCCGGATACAAAAATACCGGATCTACGAAGAGTGCCATAACTTTTTTAGATGGAGAGCAAGGTATACTGAGATATAGGGGTTATAATATTGAAGACCTGGCCGAAAATTCGAACTTCCTGGAGGTTTCATACCTGCTGATCAACGGTGAATTGCCTACCGAGTCGCAATATAAAAGCTTTTCAAACAGAATTACCAAGCATACGCTTGTGCATGAGGATATCAAAAAGATCCTCGATGGTTTTCCGTCTGTAGCCCACCCCATGGGAGTACTTTCCTCCCTGATTTGCTCACTAACGGCATTTTACCCCAATTCTCTGGATCCCAACAATACCGATGAAGAGATCCAATTGAGTATCGTCAGGCTAATGGCCAAAATGCCTACATTTGCTGCATGGGCCTACAAGAATAAAATGGGTCATCCAGTGAACTATCCGGACAACAACCTCGATTACTGTGGCAATTTCATGAAAATGATGTTTGCCCTGCCATCTGAAAAGTACGAGGTAGATCCTGTTATCTCGAAGGCGCTGGATCAATTGCTGATCTTGCATGCAGATCACGAACAAAATTGTTCTACTTCTACTGTAAGGATCGTGGGCTCCTCTCAGGCAAGCATCTATGCCTCTATCTCTGCGGGTATCAATGCGCTATGGGGGCCGCTACACGGTGGTGCCAACCAGTCAGTGATCGAAATGCTTGAAGCAATCAAAGCCGATGGTGGTGATTCGAAAAAGTATCTGGAAAAAGCCAAAGACAAAAATGATCCTTTCCGGCTGATGGGTTTTGGGCATAGGGTGTACAAAAACTTTGATCCCAGAGCGAAAATTATCAAAAAAGCTGCTGATGAAGTACTCGATAAACTTGGCATTTCCGATCCGGTCCTGGAGATCGCAAAAGAACTGGAGAATGCCGCTTTAAACGACGACTATTTTGTTGACAGAAAACTGTATCCAAATGTGGACTTTTACTCCGGCATTATCTACCGGGCACTGGGTATCCCTACAGATATGTTTACCGTAATGTTTGCTTTGGGAAGGCTTCCGGGCTGGATAGCACAGTGGAAAGAAATGAGAGAAAACAACGAGCCTATCGGCAGGCCTCGTCAGGTTTATGTGGGTTCTACAGAAAGGACCTATGTGGCCATGGACAAACGCTGACAGATTCCGTGCAGGAATCACAAGCTATAAAAAGGGGCCTTTTGGCCCTTTTTTATTCAGAATATTTTTTCCTTTAATCGTTGGTTTCCAAAGAATAATTCTAATTCACCTCCTTAATTAATTGCTTTTCAAAACATTTTTCCTTATCTTTGCACTTTATTAGACAAATTTTTCTCCTGCGCCGTGGGGTTCCTTATTGTTGATCGACACTGGGATATTTAGGAATACCGTGGCTTTGAGAAGTAAGGAACATTTCATGGAAAAAGAATTATTATTTTCGGACCTTGGGGTTTCAGAAGAAATCCTCAGGGCGGTGGAAGATATGGGCTATACCCAACCTTCCCCCATTCAATCACAGACCATCCCGTTACTGCTTCAGGGTGCCGATGTAATCGGTCAGGCGCAAACGGGTACTGGCAAAACAGCAGCATTCGGAATCCCCATCATTGACCGCATAGATGAGCGCAAAAGTAAACCTCAGGCACTCATCCTCTGTCCCACCAGGGAGCTGGCAGTACAAGTAGAGGGCGAGATTGTCAAACTATCCAGGTACAAGAAAAAAATCACATCTACCTGCATTTACGGAGGCGAGCCTATAGATCGCCAGATCAGAAGCCTGAAAAAGGGTGTTCAGATCGTGGTAGGAACGCCCGGCAGGATCATGGACCATATGGACCGGGGTACATTGGACCTTAGCCATGTCGAGGTGATCGTGCTGGACGAAGCGGACGAAATGCTGGACATGGGCTTTAGGGATGATATAGAAACCATCCTCAGTTCCATGCCGGAAGAGCGGCAGACCGTGTTTTTCTCCGCTACTATGCCCAAACCTATATTGGAACTTACCCGCAAATACCAAACGGAACCCGAAATTGTAAAGGTGCTCCGAAAAGAACTGACGGTAGAAAACATCGCCCAGGTCTACTACGAGGTAAGATCCGGACTGAAGAGTGACCTGATCAGCAGGCTGATCAACCTGCACCAGTACAAGCTTAGTGTTATATTCTGCAACACCAAAAGAGTAACCGACGAAGTGACTGAAGAACTCAATGCCAGGGGCGTTCCTGCCGAAGCCTTGCATGGTGATTTATCTCAAGCTCAGCGGACGAAGGTGATGAATAAATTCAGAAAGGGCCATTGCTCCGTCCTGGTAGCCACAGATGTAGCTGCCAGGGGCATAGATGTCGAAAACGTTGAAGCTGTCTTTAATTTTGACCTGCCTCTGGACGAAGAAAACTACGTACACCGCATAGGTCGAACCGGTCGGGCAGGAAAAACCGGAACAGCGATCAGTTTTGTTTCCGGAAGAAGAGATGCCCGTAAAATCAACGACCTGGAACGGTTTATCAAGACCACTATAGATAAAGCTGCACCTCCCTCGGTAGATCAACTGCTTCAAATGAAAAAGGACCAATTGATCAAGGATATCCACAGACAACTTGCCAAACCGGATGGCAATGAGGTATATGAGGAGGCCATAGGAAACTTATTGGCAGAAGGATTAAGCCTGGAGCAGGTCGCCATTGGCCTGGTAAAACTTCAGTTGGGTGAAGCTATAGAGAAATTTAAAGACATGAACTTCACCCCCGAAAAAGACAGGGGCTTCGGCAGAGATGAGCGGCGACCCAGACGAGAAAGAGCCGAAAGAGATCGCGGCGGACGTGGACCCCGTTCTGGTGAGAGGGGAGGCAGAAGAAATAAAAAAGACAGAGAGCCCAATATGGCGCGTCTCTTCCTGAACCTGGGAAAGAAAGACCGCATCCGACCCAATGACATTGTTGGTGCAATCGCCGGTGAAACCGGAGTATCAGGTAAACACATTGGCGAAATTGATATTTATGATAGTTTTTCCTTCGTTGACGTACCCAAAAAAGATGTGTCTCATGTGATCAGCGTCATGAATACCAATACTATCAAAGGCAAACAGGTCAATTTTGAAATTTCAAAACCCTGATTTTCCCAGATTAAATAAATTTATAATTAAAAGAGCCATCCTTTGAATAGGATGGCTCTTTTATTTTGCTTCAGCGCCAGCCTGGCGATCAATGCACAAGCTTCGCATCATTTGTTCACCGGAATGCGATCGTTGGTAATCTCATTGTGCTGACAGGGCGAAACGATGTTAACCCGGGGTGTAGGCAGACCCTTAAAAATCGGACAAAATTTTATTGTTTTGGAGATATTGTTTCTACCATTTCCGGCAACATTTGTGAAAAATCCAATTCACTATGTTTATACCCTTATACTTTTTCGATTAACCGAACTCCTTTGTTACCTTTGAATGGCACACTAACGATACAATTCATGACAGAACAGCATAAAAATAAAGAAGGGTTGCGCGTTCTGATAGATGTCATCCGCTATGTTTTTCTGGGATCAGCGATACTAATCATTATATTGCAGCTATACATATATTACAAATCAGGCGATGCAAGCCTGTATAATCAACTGTATCAAATGAGCGGGGCCATTTATCCCCTGGCCGCTTTCGTAGTCATTACGCTGCTCAAAAACAGTAAGAAAATGGAATGATTAAGGAATTGATAAGGAAACACATTGGCTGCAAATTGAAGAAAAACCAATCAGACCTACAAGCCAGCGGCTTTCCGGATATTCTGGCTGATCAGACCTTCCATCAGTTCGAAGGTTTCCGGATTTAAACCACGGTAAAGCGACTTTTCGATCACCTCATCTATCAGTGTTCTCTTTTCACCAAAATGGCCGGAAGCGACGTCAAGCTGAAACGATGATCGGGCATCTTCAGGAAATTGACCCATGAGACTGCGGGCGTCTTCAATATCCGCTTCCGAAAGCTCGATTTCCTGACTCCGGGCCAGCTCCGCCAGTTCCTCCATTAAGTTGCTCCAAATTTGCATCAATTTAGGATCAGCCCTGATTTGCCCAAAATTAACCTCATAGGCCGCAGTCAATGCCGCTAGGCTGGAGATAAACAGGAATTTCCTCCATAAGTAATCCTCTGGATTACTGGTTTGGATCACTGGTATCTGAGCACTGCGTAAAGCTTCGAATACCCATTGATGATTGTCGCTTTCCGGTATGCCGCAGACTATTTTACCCGGGCCACCCAAATGCTTCACATGACCGGGCTCCTGTACATTTGAAATCAAATAAATACAGGAATCCAGCACCTCTGCGCCATTGACTAAAGGCTTTATCTGACTGGAAGCATCAACCATGTTTTGCAGTGGAATCACCAGGGTCTTTTCAGAAAATAAGGCAGAATTTTCGGCAATGGCGGCTTTAAGGGAAGGAGATTTGGTGGCCACCAATACCAGGTCATAAGGCCCCTTAGCTGCTCCGGACAATTGGAGGCTGTCGGGAAAAAGATGGCCATCGAAAGTATTGGAACTAAAATGCAAGCCATTCGAATGGATGCGTTCATAGCTGTTTCCCCGGGCAATGAAAATCAGTCGAAAATCGACGTCACCCCTGTGTAATAATAGCTTCGCCCCTATAAATCCTCCAACCCCGCCTATACCTAAAATGGCTATTGTTTTTTCCTTTTTCATTTGCTGATTCACGCTGTTTATAATGCATAAGCCTGACCTTATCACACCGCCAGGTCCGATTTTCCCTCGCCTGTCAATAGCTCATTGGCTTCCCCGTCAAAAGTGATGGAAAAATTAAATTTATGCAAATACAAACCCTCAATCTGCCATTGTTTTCAGAAACAAATTGCGGCCAATAGCCGGGCCCCACAAATATTGAAAAGAATTTCTTTTACAATCCCCGATAAATCCTTATTTTCCATTATAATTTTACCTACAATCTCCTGAAAACTTTGAACAAACTGGCTGAAAATTGGCTGTACCAGGAATACCAGCAAACGGGTAAAGACTATGCTTCATTGGATGAAGTAACTGTCTATGATCCCGTTCACGATGATTTCCGTAACATTGATGCAGAATACAAGCTGATCGAAGAATGGCTGGAACCTGATAAGAGCTGCACATGGGCGGACATAGGATGTGGTACCGGTAACTTTTCCGTTTATTTTGCAAAAAAGTGCGATAAACTCTATGCCTTCGATATTTCTGAAACGATGCTGGAATTCGCAAAGCAGAAAGCCAGGTCTCAGCTCCTTAGTAATGTTGAGTTTCAACAGGTCGGTTACCTGAATATGAATCTGCCTGATAGTAGCCTGGATGCGGTGATGAGCTCCCTTTCTTTACATCATCTTCCAGACTATTGGAAAGCAAAGGCCCTGGAAAACATATACCGAACGCTCAGACCTGGAGGCAGGCTTTATATTTATGATGTAGTCATTCCGGATGAGCAGGGAGATGCAGCCATTCAGGCTTTTATCGAAAGTCAGGCAGAAAGAGGTGGAGATTTTCTGCGGGAGGACACCCTCATTCACTTCAGGGAAGAGTATTCTACATTTGATTGGATAATGAAAGGACTTATCGCCAGGCAAGGATTTACACTTAGCAGGGAAGTTACCGAAGATGGCGTTTTGAAAAGATACCTGTGCCAGAAGTAGTGGCCATTCCGCCCAGGCAACGGGTAGATATCACCGCAGTGCGGTAAAGGCTGTTTACTGATGATCCCGGAAATCGGCGATGTTGCGTGGCAGCATGGAAAAAATCGCTCTTTCCTGGTTGGCCACAGGCGCAGGGCCACATGTCATGCGGATAGGACAAGGTCAGTTTCTGGTACCGAGTTGGTTTATATTTCGAACGCACCTGTCAATTTCCGGGAATTATGGGTATATTTATTGATGCCAATGATCAACCGATGCCTTATTTGTCTCCTGATTGGTTCCTCCCTTGCCTGCACCAACCTGAAACCTATCCAGGCATTGTCTGAAGAGGCTTTAAAGGGCCTGGATGAATTTCATGAAATCGAATATAGTTTTACCAGGAACTGCCTGGAGGATTGCATGTTTTCGAAAACCAGCCAGTACCAGATAGAAAGGAATTTGCATTGCGGATGCAGTGAATACCAGAAGGCAGATACGCTGGTCAGAGAATTGTACCATGCTCTGGCGGAATATTGGAATGGCTTGTTGCGTTTGTCAACATCAGAGCAGCTAAGGTACCAGTTAGACGGTCCGGCGAATGCGCTGCAGGGAGCTGGCTGGAACCAGCTTGACTCCGAACAGTTAAGTGCGATCCGGAAATTATCGGAAATAGGACTCAATGCAGTTGCCGGAAAATACAGGAAAAAAAAGATCCGCCAATACATGACTGAAGCCGAGCCCCATCTTAGGCAGATCAGCCAAAAGCTTGTGTTTATTTTGGAGAATAACCTGCTGGGCTTGCTTGAAATACAGAAAGAGAATTGGTACATGTATTATAAATCCCTGCTGGTGGATACCGAACTAAACGATAGGGAACGCGGGTTGGTGACAGAAAAATACTATTCTCTCATTGACAAAACCGACACCATACGGCAAAAAACACTGATACTGACAAGGATATTGGACGCGATAGCGATACACCACAGTACTTTAGCTGATGGCGAGATCGAAGTTAATAGTGAGGATTTCGGGCAAGAGGTCAGATCCATGGCAAAAAGTGTTCACGACCTGCTGTATGATTTGGAACAATACAAGCAGTGATTTCGACCTGGTGTCTGCATTCGAACCAAGGCGTAAATATTCAGTGTGTTGGCTGCTGCCAAGCATTTCATGTAAAACAATTAAACCAAACACATGGAATCGGGCATGGCCCAGTCAGCACTGCGGAATGATCAGCCAGAATGTAAGGTTTCCCGTCCGATTGGCTTCATCCGGGCGCACATATGGCCGTTAAAAGACAATTATAATCCTATGAAAGAGAGATTGGATAGCATGTTCTTAAGCCAATTGGCAGATGACTTTTTAGAGATCGCCAAGAAATTCAACGACTTCCGGTTTGAAAAAATAAGCCAACAGGAAATCAGCCAGGAGGTCTTCAGAGAAATGGGCAAGAAAGCTCAGTTGCTGATGAATAAAGCGAGGGAAATGAAATTGCTGTCCACTTTTATTGTGGAAAAGGAAATTGCTGAAGCCCTTTTTCAGCTACGGTCGATCAATGTAGAGATCAAGCAAACGCTGAACACATTGGAGCAGATACAGGTAGTATTCGATCTTATCGGCAGCCTGGGGGCACTTGCAGTGGGAATAGTAGAGAAAGACCCCACTACCATATCTGAAAAAGTCAATGAAGTGATCAATGTGTTTAAAAAAAAAGCGGAATGAAAAAGGCTGCCCACCGTTTGTCGGAAGAAAATGGCAGAAGCAGGCCTGTTGAAAATGCTTCGCCGGTTTGTTACTTTGGAGATCCGGATATTATGGAAGATTATGAGCTACCCGACCCGATTACCCCAGCACCTGCCAAACCAAAGACGCGGTAAACCGATGGTCCTGGCATGGGTATGCCTGGAATAAATGCCTATAGGAACTACCTTCTATCCACCATTTTTTGCATGAACTGTATTAAAGCCGGAATTGCTAAAATCTTTCATCAATTATTTTTATTTTAGGCCGATCAATTAATCAGAAAACTTAAAATGAAGAAAAACAACACGCCCGAGGAAGGTAATTCCAGAAGGAATTTTCTTAAAGCATCTGCAACTGCAGCTGCAGGATTTTACATAGTACCCCGCCATGTACTGGGTGGCCCCGGATTTAAAGCTCCGAGTGACAAGCTTCGAATAGCGGGCATCGGTGCCGGAGGAAAGGGTTACAGCGATATCAGAAGTTTTTATGAAAGTGGCAATGCAGACATAGTAGCCTTATGTGATGTGGATCCTGAAAGAGCATCCAGAAGTATAGAAGCATATCCCAAAGCCAAATTTTATAACGATTACCGGGTGATGCTGGAAAAAGAAGGCAATAACATCGATGCCGTTTCCGTATCCACTCCGGACCACAATCATGCTGTACAGGCACTCATGGCCATGAAAATGGGCAAGCATGTATATGTACAGAAGCCCTTGACACATACCATTCAGGAGGCCAGAATGCTTACTGAAGCGGCTGAAAAATACAAACTCGTCACCCAGATGGGAAATCAGGGAGCCTCTGGTGATGGAGTAAGGCAAATGCGTGAATGGTACGCGGCAGGCCTGATCGGGGAAGCAACCAAAGTGCAATGCTGGACCAACAGGCCGGTATGGCCGCAGGGTGTGCCCTGGCCAGGTGAATCCGGAAAAAAGCCGCCCAAAAATCTGGATTGGGATCTTTGGCTGGGCACAGCAGAAAAGAAAGGCTACGTCGAAAACCTGCATCCTTTCAATTGGCGGGGTTGGTGGGAATTCGGAACCGGAGCTCTGGGTGATATGGCCTGCCACATTATGGAACCAGCCTTCCGTACGCTGGACCTGGGCTATCCTACATCAGCGGAATGTAGTGTTGGATCTGTCTATACCGGCGAGTTTACCCAAGGGTACTTCCCGAAAAGTTGCCCCCCTTCTTCTCATATCACCCTGAGATTTAAAAAGCCCGGTGGTGAAGATCTGGAATTTCACTGGATGGATGGAGGCATCAAGCCAAGCAGACCGGAAGAGCTTGGACCTAATGAGCAGATGGGTGACGGTGGCAATGGAGTCATCATTGAAGGGACAAGAGGAAAGATGATGTGTTCTACCTACGGAATAGATCCAAAGTTATTACCTACTTCTATCAACGAGAGCATCAATGTAGCCCCTACCCTTCCCAGAGTTGAGGGAGCTATCGGAGGACACTATGCCCAGTGGGTAAATGCCTGTATTGCCGGGCATGGTAGCAAAGAATACCAGGAATTGAGTTCGCCCTTTTCCATTGCAGGCCCGCTTACCGAATCGGTCCTGATGGGAAATCTTGCGATCAGGAGTTATGACTACAGGGAAGAGAAAGCCGATGGAAATGGCTACAACTATCCCGGAAGAGATATCAGCTTGCTTTGGGATGGCAAAAATATGAAAATCACCAATTTCGAACCTGCCAATCAATTTGTTTCCAAAACATACCGCGAGGGATTTGAACTGCCGGCCGTTTAAACCGGTCGAAGCACCGATCTGAAATTTAAGCCACTGCAAGCGTAGTGGCTTTTTTTATTTGGGTAGGGTAAAATAAAAGGTGGTACCTACACCTACTTCCGATTCCAGCCAAATCCTCCCTCCAAAATACTCCACGGTTTTCTTAACGATAGCCAGGCCTATCCCGGTGCCTTCATACGTTCCATTATCATGGAGCCGATTAAAAATCAGAAATATTTTATCGTGATATTCCTCTTCGATACCGATACCGTTGTCCCGAACAGCTACCAGCCATTCCTTTTCTAATGAATCAACATTGATATGAATAATCGGAGTTTCATTCGATCTGTTATATTTCAATGCATTTTCTATCAGATTTTGAAACAAATGTAGCAGCAGAGGCTTGTCCAGCTTAAATTCCGGTAAATCATGATATTGAATGACAGCCCTCTTTTCCCGGATCTGTTTCCGGAGAAGGTGCTCTATTTCCTTCATAATGAGCGATAGCTGAACAGGGGATACTTCATCGGTACTTCTGCCAACCCGGGAATAAGCCAGAAGGTCCAAAATAATTTGCCTCATTCGTTTGGCTCCGTCTACAGCAAAATCAATATATTTCAGGCCTTTTTCATCCAGAACTGATCCATATTTTCTTCCCAAAAGGGTGACAAAACTACTGATCATCCTCAGCGGCTCCTGCAAATCATGGGAAGCTACGTAGGCAAATTGCTCCAATTCCTGATTGGACAAATATAAATCATGTGCTTTTTTTTGCAGATCCTGATTTGCCAGCGCTAAAGCTCTCGTTTTTTCTGCGACCTGCCTCTTTAGTCTGATGGGTTCTATGGTCTTCTGATATACAAAATATGCAACCATGCCTGAGAATAGCAGTCCGGAAATCAGGAATAAAAGGGAATTTCTCAGATAGTTGGGGTGTAGTAATTTGACGAACAGCATCCAATCTCCCTCTTCAATAAAAACGCGGGCGACAATACCTTTGTCAAATTCCGGATCTTCATTAAAATTGAACAGGGTATATGCTCCATTTCCGTCAGTTTTAGCCAACTGATAGACATAATTTTCACTTCTCCCGCTTGTGTCGATCCCCAGGGCCTGTCTAAGGGATTCCATCCGGATGATAACGGCAGAAAAGCCCCAAAAAATACCGCTTTTGAAGATGGGCAAGCGCCCCACCATGGCCATTCCACCCTGATATAGTTCAAACGGACCTTCGAAATACAGCTTCTTTCGTGCAATAGCTTTTTCTGCTGCCCTGCGGTGGTCTTTGTCTGAAAAAATGTTGTACCCAATTACTGCTTCATTACCTATCAGCGGAAAAGTCCTGATGATGGTCTCTCCTTCCACCAGTTGAAGCGCATCCAGATTCGGGTTTTGGTTTAAAATCTTGTTGCACAAGGTATCAAAATCACTTTCGATCATGTCCTTTTCTACCAGGAAAGCCAGCAAATTGGTAGAGCTTACACTGTTTGCCAGTACATTTGAGAGGAGATTTTTTAAATTGTAAGCCTCTTCTTTCACCAGCATCGATTCATTGCTTTTCTCCAATGAATAAATTTTTCCCGCTAAAAAAATAATCCCGGTAGACAAGCCCAGGAATACGAGCCAGGCCCGTTGCACTGGCCTAAGTCTTCTATGCTTTCCCACCATGCTCCTCTTCCACTTTTGGCAATGAAAAATAAAAGGTACTTCCTACTCCTTCTTCCGATTCCACCCAGATCTTTCCACCCAGGTTTTCTACGATCTTTTTCACAATGGCCAATCCCATTCCCGTACCTCCGTACTTTTCCTTGCTGTGGAGACTCTGGAAAATGATAAATATCTTTTCATGAAATTGTGGGTCTATTCCAATCCCATTATCCGCCACGGCAAAAAGCCACTGATCGCCCTCTGCACTGGCGGTAATATGGATCACCGGAGAACCGTCCTCTTTACTGTAGCGCAAGGCATTTCCTATCAAATTCCCAAACAGTTGCATCATCGGGGACTTGTAGGTGATCAATGCCGGTAACCTATCGTAAACCACTTTTGCCCTCTTTTCTGCGATTGCCTTTTTATGAAGCAGGCAGACCTCATCCAAAATTTCATCAAGTTGAATGATCTTTAGTCCTTCATCTGTCTTGCCAACCCGGGAATATTCCAGCAAATCCAAAATTATCTGACGCATGCGTTTGGCGCCACCTAAGGCAAATCCGATATATTGATGCCCTTTTTCATCCAGTAGTTGCCCATACTTTTTGTCCAGCAAACCAATGAAACTGCTCACCATGCGTAGCGGTTCCTGGAGATCATGCGAAGCCACGTAGGCAAATTGTTCCAATTCCTTATTAGAAATTTCTAAATCTCTGGCATGCTGCTCCAGTTGTTCGTTTAAAGCCTGAAGTGATTCTTCGTATTCCTTTCTGTAGGAAATGTCTGTCATGGCTCCCACCACCCGGGTGACCCTTCCCTCATTGTCTCTGATAAAAACGGCGCGGTCCATCACAAAAGCATAATAACCATCCGCCATCATAAAACGGTATTCCTCAAACCAGTTGGTCAGGGTACTGCTTTCCATGTATTCGCGGATCTTCTGGCTTACCCTGTCCCTGTCCTCGGGATGGATCAAGCTGAGAAGCAGATCGAAATCAGGTTTGAATTTTTCCAGATCATAGCCAAACAAAGTCGAAAAGCCCCTACCCCACATCAAGTGGTTTTCTGCTACATCAAAATCCCAGATGGCATCATTGGTAGCCTCTGAAATTTTCTCAAACCGCTCATTCGACTGGCGGATTTGTTCTGCTGCCGACTTTCTATCTGTGACGTCCCTGAAAAAAACACTGATGCCTTCCTCGGTTGGATTGGCACTTACTTCAAGCCAAAGTTTTAACGGACGATAGTACTCTTCAAATAGCACCGGTTCCTGGTTTCTTACAGCGGTATCATAGGCACCGAAGAATTTTGAGTCTTTGGCCATGGGGAAATTTTCCCACAGGCTTTCTCCCAATATGTGCTCTTTCAATACTCCGGTTAATTTCTCCGCATTTTTGTTCCAGTACTGCACCTTCCAGTTTTTATCTACAGAGAAAAATGCCTCACCTATACTTTCCAGAATGGCATTGCGCTCTTCAAAAGCCTTCTGCAGGGAAAGCTGATTGCGCCTTCTCTGTATCGCCGCCGAAAGATTTGAACTAATATTCTGAAGGAAAGAAGTTTCACTTTGAGACCATTTCCTTTCGGAATTGCAATCGTCAAATCCAATAAAACCAAAGAGCGCTTTATCTATTTCTATAGGCAACACCAGACATGATTTGATGCCCTGCTCTGCCAAGACGGGCTTCAAGGCGGATTTCTCCGGTAGGCTGGAGGTAATTATCTGACTGGCCTTCCCCTGCCTCAATGGCTCAAAAAACTCCGGAAAATGGGCTAGGGGTAGGTTTTGAAGATCAGGATTGTCTATCTGGGGGCTTGTATGCCCATTGGTCCATTCAAACCGCTGGCTGCAAACTTCAACTCCGCTTTGTGGGTCTTGGTGGTTTTCAAAATAGTACACCCTGTCTACCTGAGCTACAGTCCCGGTAATCTCGAAAACTCCCTCCAATGCAGTGTACCAATCTTCTTCCTGCAGAAAGGTGCCGATCACCTTTGAAATGGCAGAAAGCAGTTCATTTCTTCCGGCCAATTCCTGCTCCAGCATCTTCCTATCGTGAATATCCTGCAGACTGCCATATAGACGGACACATTCACCAGCTATAAATTCAGTCTGCCCGATACTTCGGACCCATATTTCCTTACCAAACGCATTGATAAGCGGTAACTCAAAATCCCATCCTTCTCCTCTCTCTATAGCTTTTTCTATGGTTTGTTTTACGTATTCCCTTACATCCTCCCGGTAAAAGCCGATTGCTTCCGGGATATCCAAAGTCAGCTCGTTTCCGATACCGTAAATTTCCTTTGTAATATCCGAAAGGTACAATACCTGGGCAGGGACATTTATTTCCCAACTTCCAACTCTGGCCAATTGAGTGGCATTGTTGTGAAGGCTTTGCAATTCCTTCATTTCGGTAATATCGTAGCCATAGGCAAAAACCATCCCTTCATCACCGAAAGGTTTAGAGGAATTCCAGGATATACACCGGAACTCGCCCGACCTGGTACGGTATCGATTGATGTAATTCTTGGCCTGACGTTTACCTGAGACAGTTTCCGTAAATTCCTTGCTCGTTTTATCTAAATCCTCCGGGTGTAGGAAATCAATAAAAGGCTGACCTACAATTTCTGATTCCTCGTAACCTATAATTTCACAGAAGGCAGGATTTACTTTTACGAAATACCCTTTGGGAGAAGCAATGGCCAATATTTCCGGGGCACTCTGAAACATGAGAGACATTTCTTCCTCCTGCTGCTTTCGCCTGATTTCCCCTCCCAAAAATGTGGCGACGGGAAGAAAAAAGTCCTGCATTTGCGTGCTGATCTCCTGATCAGACAAAAATACCAACACCCCAATCGGCTGGTCTTTGTACAGCAGCGGCAAGCCTAAAGCAAATTCAAGCCCTGCGGCTGCGGATGAGGACTTTCTCACAAATGAATCCAGCTTCCCCAATCCTTCCCAAACTTCACCCTGCCCCGTTTGCCATACCTTCCCCGGTAGCCCCTCTCCGGACTTCAGGTTTGAAACAGCCTTGTTTTTAGCGTAAAATTGTTTTCGTTTTTTGTCCTTAAAAAATGTACAACTTAAATTCAAGGCAGACTGATCACTGCCGGCCAACCAAATTTCAGCGGCAAGGTAGCCCTCAAAATCCGCAAGGTACTGCAGGGCATCTCTTAAGATTGCCTCCAGGCTTCTGTCCTGTTTAAACAGGTGAGCCAATTCACCCTGAATCATTTTTTGGTTTTTCTCCCTTTTGCTTTCGGTAATGTCTCTCAAAACACCTATCATGCGTATGGGCTTGCCCGCATCATCCCTGATCAGGTGTCCTATTTCCTCTATATCCAGATAGGTTCCATCTGCTTTTCTTAACCGGGACTCTTCATGCCAGCGAAAGACGGTTTTGTCGTCCATAAATGCATCCCATTTCTTCTGATCTGCCTCCAGCTCTGAAGGATGTTTTAGTGCCGGCCAGTCGGCCAATTTTGTAATTCCCCCACCCCGCTCATAGCCAAACATTCTGTAAAAGCCATCTCCCCATTCGAACTGATCGTTGATTACATCCCAATCATAAATGGCGTCATTTGTGGCCAGGTTGACATACTCGTAGCGTTCATTGTGCTTCCTTAGCTCCCGCTCAATCTTGATACGCCTGCTGATATCGATGCCCATGCACTGGATCTCTTTTGGTTGACCATGTGCATCGACCACACAGATAAAGTCCCAAAGGGTGGTCACAAAACCTCCCCCCCTGGCCGGTTTATCTATCTCCACCTTAAACACTTTTTCCGGTTGGGCAATACATTGCTCTACCACTGTCAACACTCCTTGCTGATCATGCTCACAGATGGAAGACATGCAGCTTTTTCCCAGAATATTACCGTCAGGATAGATCCAGCCAAATTCCTGTATGAATTTCTTATTTACATAAGTATAATTGCCCTCCAGATCAGTTCTGATCACAAAATTGGTTTGGGATTCATAAAACCCTCTGTAACGCGCCTCACTGTTCATGAGTTTTTCCTGCGTCTCTATCAGACCGGTAATGTCTGCACTGTTCAAGACCACCCCTTTTATCGCTTCATCGTCCGTAAGATTGGTAGCCACACTTTGCAGCCAGCACCATCCGCCTCCTTTTATCCTGAAGCGGAACGGAGATATTTTGACCCTTTTCCTGTCCCGGACATTGCTGAAATTCCTGTGGACTTCCTCCAAATCATCCGGATGAATGAAATCACCGAGATTCTCACCAAGAAGTTCCTCTTCAATATATCCTGCAATAAGGGCGAAACTGGGACTGGCATACAGGCAGCTGCCTTCCAGATCCACAACTGCAGTCAGGTCTGAACCCTCCTGAACCAACGCTTTAAACCTTTTCTCACTTAAGGCTAGTTTTTGGTCAGAAGCTATCTTTTCTGTAACATCCCTGGAATTAGCTACTATACCTTGAATTGATGGGTCATCAATCAAATTGGTTGCAACTGTCTCAATCATTCTCCAGGAGCCATCACTGTGTTTGAACCTAAATGGGGGAATAGCTATTTTTCCGGAATTTTGAATTTTTGAAAATTCTTCAAAAACTTTTTCCCTATCCTCAGGGTGAATAAAACTAAACGCATTGTTACCGATAAACTCCTCCGGGCTGATGCCCAAAATCTGGGTTGAATTAGTATTGACGTATATATAATTGCCCTCAGGGTCTAAGATAGCAATTAGATCACTTCCATTCTGAACCAAAGATTTAAACCGTTTCTCACTGAGCATCAGCTTCTGTTCAGCCAGCTTCCTTGGTGTAATGTCCACCATTAATCCCCGCAGGGCTACCGGTTTACCATTTTCCCTGACCACCTTTACCAGATCGTGAAGCCAGACTTCCCTGCCGTCTGCCGCGATCATCCGGTATTCAAAGCTGTGGTCATAACCCATTCTGGTTTGGTTTTCACAATAGTCAAGTGCTTCCTTTTTGTCATCCGGGTGAATATGATTTTGCCAGAAATCAGCGACACCCATCCATTCCCCGGGCGTGTAGCCCAAAATGTTTTCAACCTGCTGACTGATAAAGCTGAACTTCAAACTATCCACTTCTGCTTCCCAAACTATCCCGTCAATGGATTGTACCAGATCCTCAATTTTTCGATTGGTGTTTTTAAGTTCCCTGCTGATTTCTTTCTGATCTATCGCTATCGCCAGATTTTGCGTAATCGTCTCGAGCAGTTCCCGTTCTTCGGGAAGAAAGGGCTCTTTACGATTTCCAGATTGTGGAAAGGGAGAAGTCATCACAGTAATCCGGAGAGATTTTCCGGATCGGGTCCTAAACTTCTGTTCGAGAAAAAAATCAGTTGGCTTAAAATCAGAACTTAAATAGGATTTCCCATCAAATTCAATTTCGGCCGATGTATGCTCAGGTCGGGCCCAGCCAAGGGGCAATAATTTAATAGCGTCGGTCAAAAGTTGCTCGATATCATCCACCTGATTACTGAGTCGGCTGATCTGATAGAGGCATTTCTGCTCCTTTATGCGCTCCTGCAGCGAATCCATAGTGAGGTTCAGCTTTAGCGCGGCCATTTTTTCTGTGGTGATGTCAAAAATCACCGCATCCCAGATTGTACTCCCATCTTCCATTTGCCTGGGAGTACCCGTTCCTCTGTGCCAATGAACTCCACCATCCGGATGGTGGTACCTCCATTCGTGCGTCCAGAAAGACTGCTCCTGTGCCGATTTCCGGATCGTTTCCAGGTGGGCGTCCAGATCTTCTCTCTCGTACCGGTCCCATACAAGCTGGTTGTTTTTCATCGCCTGTTCCGGAGCTATGCCCCAGAGGTGCTTCGCACCATTGCTTACCAACTGCAATTCATCTCTCCCGTCCGGGTAACGTTTGTAGCGGTATACCACACCCGGAATATTGTCACTGATGGTTTTGAATTGGATTTCAGTATTTTTCCTATCGGTAATATCTGTGTGGGTACCAGACATGAGCAACGGAGCTCCCTCTTCCGACCATTTCACCACCCTACCCCGGTCGTTGATCCAGACTTCATGACCGGCTTTGTGAATCATGCGGAGTTCGATGTCGTAAAAGTCGGTCTTCCTGTCAAAACAATCTTTCAATGCCGCATCAGAATGCGCTATGTCTTCCGGATGGACTAGCCTGTACCAGGTGTCCATGGTGACGGGCTCCAGTTCTTCCAGCGTGTAGCCGACAATTTCAGCCCACCTGCTATTGATCCTTACCTCATCGGTTTGCACATTCCATTCAAATGTACCCACCCGCGTCGCTTCAATGATATTATCAAGCCGGTTTTTCTCCTCCTGCATGATTGTCCTGGTCTTATCCAGTTCCAGGTGATTTTTTCGCAACTCCAATAGCTTAATTACCTGATCCGCCAATGCCTTCAGGGAGGTCACCTGTTTGTCATCCAATACCCTTGGTTTTCTGTCAATGACACACAAAGCCCCCAGTGCCTGTCCATTCGCTGCATATAAGGGTACGCCCGCATAAAAAACGATGTGAGGGTCATTTTTGACCAAGGGGTTATCTTTAAAACGCTGATCCTCTCTGGCATCCGGGACGATAAAAATTTCCCGCCCGCTTTTAGCGGCGTAGCGGCAAAAGGATTGATCGATGGGTGTCTCCTTTAAATCCAGCCCTTGCCGGGCCTTAAAAAACTGCTTATCTGAAGCCAGAAAGGTAATCAATGATATCGGTGTTTGACAAATATAGGAGGCGATACCAACTATATCATCGTATTCCTTTTCCGGCAACGAATCCAGGATGGAGTATGACTGCAAGGCTTCCAGGCTTACAAAGCTTTTGTGATCTTCCATAAAAAACAAAAATTACAGCCAGACAGCGTTAAGTAAAAGTACACGGGACATATTTTTTAACTTTTGCTACAAAGAATTAACATGATGTAAATTAAACGGATCGCCTCTAATAAGTCAATTACATCATTAATTTAATAAAGTCAATTAAAAAAACATAAATTTATTACTTTCTGTCTCAGAATATTTATCTAAAAAATAACCAAAAACATTTTATTGCATGTATAAAGCAGATCGCGCAAATTATTTCAATTCCACAGGTAGGAAAAGGAAAAAGTATATCAATTCCTGAGTCAAAAAATGCTATTGTTTTATTTGCCTGTTCCCTTACAATTGGACGATTCTATTCAGAGAAGATGATTGGTAAATACCTAAGATAAGTGCCAGAGACCTTCTGGCATCCGACCCGGTTACCATGGGATTCTGATTGTTTCTGACTGCCCGTACCATGTCCTCTACCTGGCCCTGATGCAACTTAAAATCTATGGCCATGGGGTCGGAAGCACCGCTGCCTCCTGGATTATTGCCGTCTTGAGGTAAGCCTTCTTCGCCCTTGACATTCCACACCACAATCTTTCCGGCTTCCAGGATGATGTTTCCTTTCTCGCCATATATTTCCAGGCGCTCAGGATTGCCGGGATACAGCGAAGTGCCTCCGGTAATGGTGCCCAATGCTCCATTTTTAAAATTTACGACTGCTGCTCCAAGGTCCTCGCCCTCTATCTGATGTACCATGGTTCTGACCTGACCAAAAACCGCTGAGGCATCGCCCATGATATCCAGCAATAAGTCGATGGTATGGACCCCCTGGTTGATCAGGGCAGCCCCTCCGTCGCCCTTTTTGGTTCCCTTCCAACTACTTGAGGTATAATAGGCGGGTTCCCGGTACCAGTTGATAGCAGCTGTGCCCATCAATAATTTTCCGATTTTCCCGGCCTGCACCGCTTCTTTCATCCTAAGGTAGCCTGGTTTCAATCTGTTTTGGAAAATGACCCCTAGTTTGACGCCAGCTTCTTCACAGGCGCGGATCAGTTGATCTGCCCGCTCCAGACTCACCTCAATGGGTTTTTCCAACAAGATATGCTTTCCTGATTTGGCGGCAGCTATGGCTGGTTCCAGATGCTGACCACTATGGGTACAGATGCAAACTACATCAATTTCTTTATGTGCCAGAAATTCATCCAGGTTGTGGTAGGCAGGCACCTTAAACTTTTCTGCAGCCAGTTTTGCTCTTTCATCACTGGAACTACAAACTGCCATTAATTCACTGTCTTTGCATCCGCCGATAGCAGCGGCATGCATTCCCGCTATGGCTCCTGTGCCAATTATTCCAAATCCTAATGCTTTGTGTTGCGTCATCCTATAGTATGATTCTGGTTATTTATATTTGCCGATCATTTCTTCCATCACCCGGTTGGTCCTTGCAGCAGATTCTCCTGTGCTGGGACAAATCGCCTCTTTCCCCAACAGTTCATCTACGATGCTCTTTATCAGGAAAAACTGTATGTTTTCAGGCATTTCAAATGCAAATACCTGCTCGCCCTTTCCATTCTTTCGCAATGTGACATCCGTTCCCCAAAAACAAGGGAAGCTGATTTCTCCCTCTGCACCGATGATTTTTATTTCATCTTTTCTGGACGGCTCTCCGGTGGTGAAGCACCAATTTCCCGCGCCCAATACACCGCTACTAAACGAAAAGTTGCCCAATACTATGTCTTCCGCTGGATACTCCCCTGCCTGATTTGAAGCTACACCACAGACATCGGCAATGGGTCCAAGCAAAAAATCCAGTAAATCCAACTGGTGTGAACCCAGATCATAAAAATACCCCCCTCCCGCCTTTTCCGGGTCTATCCTCCAATTTTCTTTCAGGCTGGCCTTGACATCAGGATGGCGAGGCTGGTTCATCATGATGGTTACATATCTTGGTTTGCCTATAGCACCCTCATCAAGCAGGGATTTTACCTTCAAAAAGTTTGGCAGGGACCGCCGGTAATAGGCTACATATAATGGAAGGCTCGCCTGCTCACAGGCTGCAATCATTTGCTTACATTCCTCAAAGTTTCGTGCCATCGGTTTTTCCACATACACCGGCTTTCCTGCTGTCGCAGCTTTTATCGTCAGCTCCATGTGCGCATGAGGAGGAGTAGCAATGTATATGGCATTTACTTCCGGATCATTGATCAGATCATCGGCATCATCGTACCATTTGGATACACCATGTCTTCGGGCATAGTCCGCGGCCTTTTCTCCATTTCGGCGCATGACGGCCACAAGTCTGGATCCTTTGATCTTTTGCATGGCAGGAGCACTTTTCTTCTCACAGACGTCCCCTGCTCCAAGTACTCCCCAATTTACCTCAGTATGCTTGAAACTCTTCATGGGGTTAAACTTAGGAAAAAGATTTGAAAAAAGCGCACCGGAGCGATTTACATTCGGTTTCCAGGTTCCGATATCCTCTGATATAAAGGGACCCCTATGTCCCCGGAATTGGTCTTTCCCTTTTCCGATGGGCACAAATCTTCCAGGATCAACTGGCAATTCACTCTGGATTCGGAATTATAAATTCCGAACATCTGACCCATGATTACTGATGATCATCCAATCAGCTATCGTCATTTTCACAGCGCATACCCTACCGCTATTTTGGTAGACTTATATAGAATGTAGTGCCAGTACCCTTTTCCGAATGAAGCCAGATTTTCCCTCCCATATGATTGACGATTCTCCGCACGATTGCCAACCCCATTCCACTTCCCTCCTTCATTTTCTCATGCTCCAACTGCTTGAATAATTTAAAGATTTCGTCATAATGGCTTTTATCAATACCAATACCGTTGTCCGCCAACCTTAGCTCAAAGGACGCTTCATTTTCCACGGCAGAAATGTTGATTTCGGGAACGGTTTTCTCCGGAACGAATTTTAATGCATTGGATATCAGGTTTTGAAACACCTGCTTCAAACCTACAGCATTGCCCGCTATTACTGGTAATTGGTCCGAGAAAATACGGGCATTTCGTTCTCTAAGCTGTCTGCGCAGCATTACTTTTACTTCTGCCAATATCTCGTTTAAATCCACCCGCTCCTGTTTTGAATTGTTTGTAGCCCGGTAAAAGTGAAGCAGGTCATCAATCATATTGCCAAGGCGCAGTGAGCCATCTAAAGCGAAACCCAGGTAACGTTTACCTTTGTCATCAAGGCGGTCTTCATATTGCTCCTTTATCCTGCCCATGAAGGCATTTACCATTCTCACGGGTTCTTTCAAATCATGGGAAATGGAGTAGGCAAACATTTCCATGCTGTCTCTTGCCGCCTGTAGCTCTGAATTCAACAGATTCACCTCCTTATTTTTGCGGGAAAGCTCCCTTTGCTTGTTGATCAGTTCATTGTTTAGTTCTGTAAAGTCGTTCAACATCAAACCATTAATACCCAGATTATCTTTAGCAGATTGGGCCAGCTTGACTTTCTTCTCTGCCAAACGGATCATGTTCAACTGTTCGCTGTAAATCTGCATGATCTCATCCATGGCTTTCTCGACGGCGGCAGTCTCCGTACTGCCGCACAATAAGATATTGTCATGAATCAAATACCCTGAAAAAGTAAACCTGAGGCTTTCATTCAGGTATTTAACATGCAGTTGTATGTGCTCCTGCATCCCCTGGTCCGTTACCTGTACCCAAAAATCTCCCAATGCCTCTAAAGAATCCGGAGATATGACTTCATGGATCTGTACCGGAACTTTCTTTTCAGAAAATATGCCCGCATGGTCCAGTAAAATTTCATTTACCGCTCCTTTTCGGTTACATTTCAACATGACCCTCAGGATACGGTCTTTATTCTCAGCGTCAGCCATCTACCAATCTTTTAGCAGTTAAAACAGCCCCATCCGCATTTTCTGCAAAACCGTCGGCTCCTACTTTTTTCCACAAACCCGCATTGATTTTAAAGGGGTAGCCTCCTACCAATATTTTCAGTTTACCAAATTCCCTGCTGCAGCGTATTTTTTGGATTAGCCTGCCAGCATGGCTGACATGGGTAGGTAAAGTCACTGAAATGGCCAGTAAATCCGCTCTATAGGTATTTAAGGCCTCCAGCAATTGCACATGAGGCATATTGGCGCCCAGGTAAAAGGTATCCCAGCCTTCCATCTCAAAAATATCTGCCAGCATCCGGATCCCCATCTCATGAAGTTCCCCGGCAATGGAGCAGGCTACCATACGCTTACCAATTTTGGGGCTGGAAAAAATTTTCGGGTATAATCCTGCCATGATTAACTGCGTGGCCGCTGTACAATAATGCTCATGGGCTACGGATATGTGATTGCATTGCCAGAGTAAACCCACTTCGTACTGGGTTACCTGAAAAATATGCAAATAAATATCCTTTACAGACTTTCCTTGATCTACCAACTTATTGATCAGCCTGGCCGCCGCCTGCCTGTCTGCATTGAGCAGGTATTGAAGGTATTGCTCCGCTTCCTTTTTTAAAGGGTTTTCATCGCGAAAAAATGATCCTGGGTCTGTGACTTTAAGGTTTAATTTTTGCCGGGCAAGCGCAAAGTAAGGTTGGAGTGCTGCAGCCTCACGCTTGCCAAAGAATTCCTGAAGAACACGTTCGATATAAATCAGATTCACTTCCAGATCATACCTGGAAATCTTCCTGGCTTCCAGCATGCCCGCAGCCCAGAGGATATAATTGCCATAAATCTCCGGATGATCCATGGCGAGGGCTTCCGCTAAAAATTCCAGGTGATAGCATGCATCTTCCTGGCAACGATCCCTACCCGCATCTCCATATTTCTTGTCCAGGTCGGGGTTTTTCTGAAAATGCAACTCCGTGATCTTTTCGGCCAAACCCAGCTTATTCTGGAGAATAATGCGGTCAATTTTTTCCTGCATGATCAGCTACATATATATTCAAACCTGGTGAGTGTCCAGCTATGCGGCACCAGTCTCAGACCCTTGGGAATCCCGCCATGGGAAGCTTTGAGGTGATTGCAGTGCCAATAATCAAAGTCGTTTTCACTTTCCCAATACGTGATTAGGTGAATTTCTGCCGGATCGGCCAGGGGACTCAATACATCCATCTTAATAAACCCTGGCGCCCCTTCTACAAACTTCGGACGGTCCCGGAAAGCATCCTTTACTTTTTCTTCCATGCCGTTTTGCACGGTGAACTTACTGATGGCAGCTATCATTGTTATCTCGCTGTTATTTGTGTTGATAATTCCTATTTTACCTCGCTAGAAAATAGGTTGCCAGTCGGCATCAAACCCTATGCTACTCAGGTAAACTACCGTCCTATCGCCGATCTGATTCCTTTCGCCGGACATTTGAAAAAATCCGGGACTCTGAAGATAGCATACGAAATTTACCCGTTCTTTTCAAATTTTAATCCTTTTGTTTCTTTCCAGATTTGGCAGGCAATATACAAATTGTTTGCCAAAGCCAGTTACTGCTACCTCGGTTTGCCCTGAGTTACCAGCAAGTCTGGCCAGTATTCCGGGGCAGGCCTGCCGAAGGCATCATTGGTAGGTGAATGATGTGGTGCTGAATTTGCCAGTTGCAAATAAAACGATGCCCATCGTCAGCTTTTTATAATCCTTGCCCGGCGAAAACCCCAAGCCCTGCTGCACAACAACTCCAGGATTCAAACCCAATTCGGAGGTCTTTACGTTAAACCAATAGACAATCAATAACCTATGATTGCGCGTAAAACATAATTTGTTTTTAAAATGCTGTTACTGAAAAAACTCAAAATATCATTTATTGGTCTGTTTATGGTGCTGTTCATAGCAGGCCTTTCCTTTTCCAATCTACCCGTTCTAGAAAAGGTCAAAACCAATCTATCGGTCTGGAAGACCAATTATGCTCCTGAAAAAGTTTACCTGCATCATGACAGGAATTTTTACAGGGCAGGGGACGTGATCTGGCTTAAAGGATATTTGGTTCAGGCTTCAAACAGGTTGCCTGGAAACAAAAGTAAAATCATGTATGTAGCCTTGGTTGACCAGCAAAATCAGGTGGTCAGCAAACTCATGCTGGACGTTGCCGAAGGTAAAGCCAATGGTGACATTTCGATTCCTGAAGACCTTGATGAAGGACGCTATTTTCTGAGAGGATATACCAACTGGATGGGTAATTTTGATGAACAGTCTGTCTTCAGCAAGGAAATCTACATTTGGAACTGGGATTCCGTTGCAAAAAGACAACAATCTGAGAACATTGCCACTCCCGACTTCCAGTTTTTTCCAGAAGGAGGAAGTCTTTTGGGAGAGATTCCGTCTAAGGTAGCTTTCAAGGCTACCGGGCCGGACGGACAGGGGCTGAAGGTATCTGGTGAAATCCGTGACAGCTCTGGAAAAAAAATAACCGATTTCCAATCCCGTCACCAGGGAATGGGGACATTTGAGTTCATTCCCTCTGCTACAGAGCAATATACGGCAACCATTGATTTCCCGGGAGGTTTTTCACGTGAGGTTTCGCTACCGGAAGTAGCCACATTCGGTGCCCACATGAGTCTACTTTATGGCGAAACACAAATTAAGGTCAACGTTTTTCACCGCGAAAAGGATGATGGCAGGCTTCTGCTGACTGGCATAGCTCAGGATGAGCTGCACTATTCGACCACGCTTGATTTACCTGCCAGTGGAGACACCAGCCTGGTGATTCCCACATCCGAATTCCCTACTGGCATCACCAGGTTTACCCTCGCGAAAGCATCCGGGGAGCCATTAAACGAGCGACTTGTATTTGTCGATCATGAAGACCAGATCCGGCTAAGCCTGCAAGCCAATCAGGAAGAGCATGGCCGCAGAGAACTGGTGGAACTTGAAATCACATCCAAAGATCCGGCAGGAAACCCGGTAGCTGCAGATCTTTCTCTGGCAGTTGCAGAGGATCAGCTTGCCGGTAATTATACAGATCAATTAGACATAGCGTCCTATCTCCTGCTGGCTTCCGAGGTGAAGGGGCATATCGCTTCTCCCGGATATTATTTCAACCCGGAAAACGCTGACCGGTATGAAGTTCTGGACCTGCTCCTGATGACACAGGGCTGGCGGGGCTTTACCTGGCAACAAATTGTCTCGGACGATTTTCCGGAAATTACAATTTCCCCGGAAATGGCCATCAAGGTGGATGGCTATCTGAGGAAGGATAATGGCGACCCTATCGCCAATGGAGATGTGGTATTGTTTATCAAAGACAAATATGAAACCTTTATCTCCGCAGAAACAGGTGCAGAGGGTCAGTTTGGTTTCGAAGGTTTTTACTTCCGGGATTCGATCGATATACTGATACAGGGTACGGATGCGCGCGGCAGGACCAGCGATGTCAATGTAAGCCTGGCAGACCAAAGCTACCAACCATCTCTGCCGGATACACTGCCATTTTATTTGAGCAGAAAGGTCGCGGAGTTTGGCAGGGAACAACTTTATCCCAGCCAGGCCCTGTTCCAGGGTGTCGCCGCAGAGCCGGGCAGTCTGGAATTGGGTGAAGTATTGCTGGAAGAGGTAGTAGTGGAGGGAAGTGCTGAAATCTCAAGACCAATGACCCTTCACCGAAATGCCGATGCTGTGATCGAACCCAGCCAGCTTCCTCCGGCTCCTTCAGGCAACATACTGGAGGTATTGCAGGGCAGGGTAGCCGGACTCCAGGTGGTCCCGGGAGGTCCAAACCAGTTCAGGGCTGTGATCCGGGGCCAGGGCTCTCCGCTTTATCTGTTGGACGGTATTCCTGTTGATGAAAGCATGCTACAGAGCATCAACCAATTTGATATCAGTAGAATAGAAATTTTAAAAAGCCCCGCCAATATTGGCATCTACGGAGGTAGAGGTGCAGGGGGAGTCATCGCATTGTATACCCGGAGAGGACCTGATGAAATAGATATTGAAGAAACGGGTGATCATATCAAAGTATTCCGGATCGGAGGATTCAGTAAATCCAGGCAGTTTTATTCTCCGAAATACGGGGAAAACCAGGTGTTTGACCAACCGGACAGGCGAAGTACCATCTATTGGAATCCCAGCGTAAAAACCGATGAAAACGGAAAAGCCAGTGTAAGCTTCTATACCGCCGACAGGAGTAGCCTATACCGGGTAACGGCAGAAGGGATTGCCGATAATGGGAAACTAGCCCATTCGACGCTAGGCCTGGAGGTATATTGATAGTCAAACCTGCTACTTCGGTATGACCGTAAGACAACGGGTCCAGGCCCAGGCTGCAATCTTTCCCATCAATTATAGCGATTGACACCGGACTTACCAATAGGAACACTTTTCTGGCAATTTTAAGTATAACTGCTTACTTTAGGGCTATTAACCTTCAATAAACCCGTGTCCTGAAATGAGCAAAAAAATTGCCATATTTTTACTGTTTTTACTTGCCCCTGCGGTTTCGGCGCTTTCCCAGACAACTTCACCAGGAGCTCCTCTGGTGTTTCCGCAGCAGTTTGTCCATCCGGGAATACTCCAGAACCGGGCGGATCTGGACTTCATGAAAAAGCAGATAAAATCCGGAGAGCGGCAATGGCTTGCAGCCTATGAAATGTTACAACAGGAAGCATCCCTGGATTTTAAACCCGAACCATTTACCCATGTGGTACGTGGCTCTTACGGAAGGCAGGGACAGGGACACCGTGAATTGTCTGCCAGTGCCGTGGAAGCCTACCGACATGCCTTGTTGTACTACATTAGCGAGGACCCGGCCCATGCCGAAAAGGCCATTTCCATCCTCTCTGCCTGGTCGGAAAAGCTTTGGGATTTTGATGACAATGATGCCAAACTTATTGCCGCTTTGACCGGACAGCATTTCCTCAACGCTGCAGAGATCCTTCGCTATACCTATGAGGGCTGGGAAAAAGCTGACATCCTTGCTTTCGAAAAGCTGATGCTAACTGTTTTTTATCCCTACATCCGTGACTTTTTTACTGAAGCAAACGGCAACTGGGATGCTGCCATGATCCATACCATGCTTTGCCTGGGCATATTCACCGACCGTCCGGATATCTTCCAACGGGCCGCCGAACGATTTTACTGGGGTCCTAACAATGGAGGTATATCCAAATACATTTATCCCAATGGACAGATCCAGGAAGCCACCAGGGACTGGCCCCACGTACAGCTCGGACTCGGAGAACTGGCCAAGGCAGCCCAGGTGGCCTGGACCCAGGGCATGGATTTTTACGAGGTGGCAGACAACAGACTTGCGCTGGGCTACGAATATACTTCCCGGTATATGCTGGGCGAAGAGGTCCCTGCCTATGGTTCCATATCTCCCCGGGGAAGGGGCCAATTCAGGGATGTTTACGAATCGGTTTACCAGCATTATACGCAAATAAAAAATGTAGAAATGCCTTATACTGCCGAGGTAGTCAAGCAAACACGTCCCGCCTCTTCCTGGTATTTTCTGGTATCGCAAAGGGCTCCTCTTTCTGCTGCTCAAGCTACTTTAGTTCAGCGGCAGGCGAATGCTCCCAGTCCGCAAACGGGAGCGCTGGCCAATCCCCAATTCACGCCAGGGGCAGGTGATCTGCAAGTCAGCCCCGGAGAATCAATCCAGCAAGCGCTAGAAAAGGCCGCTGGCACAGGGCGCAGGGTGATTTTGGATGAGGGCATTTTCGAATTGACAGAACCGCTGCTGATACCGAGCGGAACCCATCTGGAAGGTAAGGGACTGTCTACCATCCTGATATTGGAAAAAGGTACGGCGGGGCTAACAATGGCCAATAAATCGCCAGACCTGAGGACGGTCACTATTCGTCACATGGTACTGGAAGGGGCCGAATCGGTGGATCAGGGCACAGACCCCAATCAGGGACGGCGACAGCGCGCCAGACAGTCCGCACTGAGAAGGGAAGGCATTGTCTTTGCCGCTGATTCCGCTCACCAAATGCAGGACATTTATCTGGAAAATGTCACCGTCCGCAACTTCACCAAACATGGGGTATCGCTGAGAGGCGCCGCCAACGTGAAGCTCATTCAGTGTGATTTCAGCGACAATGGCTCCAACGTAGTGCCCGGAAAGGGCCTGCACCACAATCTTCATCTCACCCGGGTAAAAAACGTAGTAGTGAGAGACGGACGATTCAGTAATTCTCCCTGGGGGAGCGGCATACACCTTTCCTTTGGCGAAAACGTCCTGTTGGAATCCAATGAAACCGCCCGAAACAAACTGCAGGGTATTCATTTGACAGAAAGCAGCACACTGATACTGAACGATAATCTCCTCGAGGGCAATGACCGCCATGGTTTGTTTATAGACCACTGGATGCAAGGCACGGAAGATTTTGTAGTGAAAAATAATACCAGCAGGAACAATGGAGGGAAGGGTATCTTTATCGCAGAAAACAATTCAGGAGATCTGGGCTATAACCTTTCCATGGACAACAGGGAGGACCGGATATATGGAAAATCTACTTCGGAGTTTCAACAAAAATCCATACCGCTGCTATCTTTATTGACCTTTGATAGCGGATCCTCCTCCCACGTTTCCCGAGATAGCCTTGATAATCAGCTCCTCCTCGCCCGCCGGCTCCTGGAATATTACAGGGCAAGGACTGCAGTAAAGCATCCGGTCGGAATTCAAGGCCCAAAGGCGTCGGAAAACCAGGCAACTGACAAGGACATGCAGGTAGCCGCAGACGCACTGGCACACATCATGGTAGGACAGCCCGCCTATCCTCCATACTTCGTAGGTAACGACATCGACTGGGAAAGTCGGCCGGTAAAGGACGATGAATGGGTATGGCAGTTGAACCGAATGACTTTCTGGGAATCTATGGCCAGAGCATACCGGCGCACAGGAGAGGAACAATACGCCCGGGAATGGGTCCGCCAGATGATGGATTGGGTCGAAAAAAATCCACGAGACCCTGAGCACCATTATGCCTGGCGGTCTATCGAAGCAGGCATCAGGGGCCACAGGTGGACCAATCTTTTTGCCTATTTCCTGCACTCCCCTTCTTTTTCTCCGGAAGCGCTTGTGAGCTTTTTGTCTTCGGTGCACGAGCACGCAGAATTTCTGATGAGTAAATATTCAGAAGGCAGCAATTGGGCCCTGATGGAGGCAGAGGGGCTTGCTTTTATTGCCATGACCTTCCCTGAATTCAAATCCTCAGAAAAATGGCTGGAGGAAGCGGTAAGAAGGTTCAATAAGGAAATTCATAATCAGGTTTATCCGGATGGCCACCAGCGGGAGCTGGCCTTTGGCTATCACATGGGAAGTATCCGCTGGTTTTTGCGCAGCTACGAAATGGCAGCAATAAATGAACGGGAATCGCTGTTTTCTGAAGACTATCTCGAATTGGTAGAGAAAATGTGTGAGGTCCCCATGAAGCTTGCCTTTCCTGACGGCACCACACCCCAGTTTGGCGATGCATGGACAGGAAAACCGGGGCAGTATTCCGATCGCTTAAAGGAATGGGGCAAGTTATTTGACAGGCCGGATTTTCTATACATCGCTACCGGAGGAAGGGAAGGAAAAAAACCGGAGGAAACGACTTTCGCTTTTAAAGAAAGCGGTCTCTACTCCATGAGAAGTAGCTGGGATGAAGACGCGATCTGTCTGGTGATCAAGTGTGGTCCGGATGGCGGCGGACACAGTCAGCCCGACAATGGCACTTTTGAGCTCTATGCCGGAGGCCGAAACCTTACGCCCGATTCCGGGAGTTTTATATACAGTGGGGATCCTGAAAACCGCGCCTGGTTCAGGCAGACAAAAGTACATCAGACCTTGACCCTGGACGGGGAGAATGCAGCCTACGCGCCTGAGCTACTGCTTTGGCAGCCTGGTGAAAAACATGACATACTGGTGGTGGAAAACCAAAGCTATCCGGAGCTGAAGCATAGAAGAACAGTCATATTCGTGAATAAGGAATTTTTTATACTTATCGATGAGGCACTCGGGAATGCCCGGGGCGAGCTGGATCTCAATTTTCAGTTGGCGCCGGGGGAGGCAGCATTTGATTCCTCCTCGCTTTCTGTAAATACTGCTTTTGATCAGGGATATAACCTGGTCATACAAACGCAGGCCCAATCTGGAATCAGCCTGAAGGAATCGGAAGGGCAGGTTTCTTTTGTCTACACCATAAAGGAACCCCGTCCCGCATTTTCCTACCGGATAGACAACGGGAAAGGAAACCGCAACAAGAGGTTCATTACCACCCTGCTTCCCTACCTGGGAAAACCTGAGCCCATTGAGGTACAGGTGATGCAGGGAAAGCGCCCAGGCTCCGAAAGCATGCGCCTGCGTGTGAGCTACCAGGGTAACAGTGAGCTTATCGAATACAAATTCTGATCACCCTACAATGGAAAAATTAATCGAAATGAAAATTTTCATTACATCTCAACTCGCATTGCTAATCCTTTCTTTTTGGATCCACTGTTTGCCTGTGGGCGCCCAGAACAACAGTTTGCCGGAGCTTCCTTTCCACCTTACTGCAGCGCCCTGGCATGAATCAGAGCTGGAGAAAACTGCATTTTTGGATGCCATCGCCTCCACCTGCCGTGTAGTAGCCCGGCATCAGGACAGTTCGGGAGCCATTATCGACCCCTATCTGGATCGGGAGCATCAGTATGCCACCCCTTACTTTGCCTTTGCTGTTGGGGTGTTGTTGGAAGCCGGAAAAGGCGAAGGGCTGCAGGAAGCGGGCATTCTGGCCATGGAGCACAGTACTGCTGATTTTGCGGCCGGAAGCAAGTCTATCCCTGATGAACATGGCGAGTTTTTTATCAGCCCCCTCAGCCATGCGCTTGAATTATACCGTCCGCATATCAGCCCCGAAACCTACGAGAGCTGGGAACGGAGAATGCAAACACCTTTGGAACGGGTCATGCAAAACTTTGACGGAAGGATCAACAACTGGAGGACCTATGCCATGAAAGGCGAATGGTCCCGCGCCAAACTGGGCCTGGTAGACCGGGATCAGGCCGTGGAATTTATCGAAACCGCCTGGCACGAACTTTCTCAACGGGTGCGGATCGTAAATGACAAGTGGAACCTGTATCAGGACTGGAGCAGCGATCCACAATCGCTTGCAGTGGAAGCAGTGGGAAGAGGTAATCTGATAGGTCTGGTAATGGAAGGCTATGATGGCCCCTCTGCCGGCGAAATGAAGGCCGCCATCAGGCGTGGAACCCAAACCAGCCTGCTGCTGCAGGCTCCAGATGGACAGGCACCTGCAAATGGCCGCACAGACAATCATATCTTCAACGATGTGCTCTATCAGTTGGCATTTGAAAGCCTGGCCGAGGATGCGCTGGCCCGGGGAGACAGCCTGCTTGCCGGTCAATACCGGCGGGCTGCCAATCTGGCCTTCCGCAGTATACTGCGTTGGCAGAGGGAGGATAAGCCCTGGGAAGGATCTTTCTTCATCACCAAGAATCATTTTGAACCCGGCTTACGGGTGGGTTACCAGCCAGCCAGTCAATGGGGAAATTATACAGGAGCTACGATCCAGCACCTTGCGGAGGCCTGGATGAGCAGACAGTCCACAATTTCCGAACAACCTGCGCCAACGGAAATTGGCGGCTACGCCCTGGAAACAGACGGTAAATTCGGCGCTTTTTTTGCCAATGCGGGAGGCCTTCAGGTCGTTGCTAATCTGCGGGGAGCGAGTATACCCAAATACAACCTCAGTTGGACCCCTTTGGGCGTAATTCGCTTCAGTAAAGCGGGATGGGATGCGAGACTCGGCCCCTCGGATGGAGAACATGACCTGAAAGCTGGTACCCAATATGTCATGCGGACGGGGAGCGGTGATACCCTGGATACCTACAGGAGATTAAGTGGAGTAACATTCGGGCCGGAATGGGTAGAAAGAGACCATTGGGTCAGGATCGCCGACCTAGCAGCCAATTACCAGGCAGTCCCTGAAATTCACTTTGTCCATCCTCTCCTGGTTAAGTTTACTTTGCATTATTCTTATGTCACCGGGCGAGGTGGCCCCTATTTTAAGCAGCATTTCACCATCACTCCCGACCTGGTGGTAAGCCGGCTGAGCAGCCCCCAGTCGTTGCCTTATGGCCTCACGGTGCCCCTTTTGGAAAATGACGGTAGGCCCTTGCAAACGGGCATGAATGAAACGATGGTATATACCGGTTTCCCTCTGGAGGGAGACAGGCAGTACTTTATCAGTCTGAATAAGGATATCCGCATAGATTCTAATGCTGAAGCCATCAGAAGCACTTACGGCTGGCTAAAGCCGCTTCGGTTTGAAAGCAAGGAACCTTCTGTAGACCTGATGGTTTATCCCAAATCTCCCGAAAATCCAGAGGCAGATGAGCTACTTAGCTCTTTTTCCTGGACAGAAGACGGATTTTCCACGCTCCTGGCTACTGTTAAAGAAAAAACCTATATCGGCCAAACATCGGCCGGTGGTGAAGGAAAGGAATTGGACCTGAATGGCGATGGTACAGCAGATGTAAGCTTTGACGCGGTTTGTCAGTTTGTATTGCAGCTAGAAAGCCAGAGGATCATCCGTGCTGAAGCCGACCGGCAGGTGACCATGACCTACCAGGGAAAAGACTATACCCTCATGGCATCGCGGCCGCTGCGACTTCCGGTAGCAACTGAATAAGGCTTTCTACTGAAACATTATGCAGGCGGCGGTATGAGACGGGGCAAAAAAATCACAAGGGGTATTTATCCTGTAACCAAACTATCTGTTTACATTTGGCGTTCAGATTTCACCCATGAGCAAAGAAACAAACCGATTATGAAATACTCCTGTTCTTTTTTGTATTTGACTTTTATATGCGCATTTGTTCTCTTTTCCTGCACCAGCAAGCTGGATGCAGGAAATATAGATCTGGAAGCCTGGAAAAAAGACAGAGATGGTTGCCTGGGCCTCAGACTGCAGCATACTGAAGAATTGCAGAGGATAAAAAACACTTTTCTCGCCAAATACAATCAGGAGATCATCAAAACCTTTGGCAGGCCTGACCGGGTAGAGTTGGTAGACAAAAGCCAGAGTTTCTTCATTTATTTCCTGGAGCCTTCTGACGAATGCGGGCTGAAAATGGAAAAAGAACCCCTGAAGGTTCTCTTTCGGTTAAATGCCATTAGTAAGGTAAGTGAAGTGACCATTACATCTCTCAATCCATAAAACAAAGGGCTGCAGCACCAAGTGTTCCGGCATCATTTTCCAGGCTGGCCCTCTCCAGTTTCAGGTCTGACAGGTAATAAGCGCTTAAATATTGGTGGATGGTTTTTTTCATGGCAGGCATAATATGAGGCAATGCAGCCGATATGCCTCCACCGAAGTAAATTTCGTTGACGTCGAGTATGCGTACGGTAGACACGATCGCCTCGCCCAAAATTTCCCCAACTTCAGCAAAGGTCTTTAGTGCTACTTTATTCCCATTATTCGCAGCAGCTACCAATACATGCATGCCCAGCTCTGCATTAGCCAGTTCTCCGGCATCGCCAGAAAACGATTGCAACATCTTCCTGGCTATATTCAGAATACCGTTGCGACCGATGAGCGGTTCCAGCCGGCTATTTCCCCTCGAGAGCATATGCCCCATTTCCATGGCATTTCCCCGGACGCCTTTAAACACTTCTCCATCGATGATCAGGGCACTTCCTATGCCTGTGCCCAGGGTGATAAAAAGGTAACTGTCGGAATTGTCTCCTGTCCCGAAATGCAACTCCCCTACCGCTGCTGCACTGGCATCGTTTTCCAAATGAAAAATGATATCCGGAAACTTGTCCGTCAGTGCACCTTTAAGGTTAAATCCGTTCAATTCGCCAATAGCCGGTATTTCGAGTGTAGTGGTCCTGTCTTTGCTGACCAGACCAGGGAGGCCTATACCCACATGCTTTACTTCCGGATATTTTTTCAGGTATTTGCCTACAGTTTCAACAAATCCCATATTAAAGCCCTGGGGGTGTTTTCGCAGTGATCCTGTTTCTTCTTTAGCGAATTCGATGATGTCCCCCTTGGTATTCACCAGACCAATTTTTACATGGGTACCTCCTACATCGATTCCTAAAAAATTTTCAGTTTTCTTATCCATTATTATTTTTTCAGTTTAAGGTATCATGCTTTCCACAAAAGGAAGCCTACTTGGTTTTCCAAAGTATTAATTTTGGTAAAAATATATTTTTTTATTCTATTTTCGCCATGATACGCTTTAAAGGGCGGAATAAAACTAAAATCGGGCATCAGGCCAAATAGATACCATCTTCTTTAAGCACAATTTTTTTCTTTTTATACAATTGCCCCACACATTGCTTGAATTGCTTCTTGCTCATACCCAGGGCCTCTCTGATCACTGACGGATCCGATTTATCATTTAGGGGCAAAAATGGGTTTTCGGACAACTTTTTCAGGATGGTCTCTGCCCCCTCTTCAAATTTTTGCCGGCCTACCGGCGCTAGTTGAAGGTCAATTTTACCATCCTCCCGCACTTTCTTGACAAAAGCCTTCACTTTATCCCCTACTGCAAGGGGTTTAAATGTCTCATTGCTGTAAAATAAGCCTTCATAAAAGCCATTAATCAATGCCTTGAAACCAAGGTCTGTCCGGTCAAAGACCAGGGCCTCCACTTCCTGCCCTGCCTGGAAAACACTGGTGTCGTCCAGGATAAAATCCTCATATTTACTCACTGCAAGAAGGCGGTTGGTTTTGTAGTCTATACATACCATCACCAATACCTTATCGCCTCTTTTTACCTTTTGTTTCATCTCTGAAAGGGGAAGCAGCAGGTCTTTTTCCAGGCCCCATTCGAGAAAAGCGCCAATTCCCGTCACTTCTTTTACTTCCAACACCGCAAACTGGTCTACCAAGGCATGCGGCCGATCGGTAACGGCTACAGGGCGATCCTCGCTATCCGTGTAGACAAATACTTGCAGCACATCTCCCTCTTTCTCCTCCCCGCTAAGGTAGCGTTTGGGAATCAGTACCTCAGTACCATCGCTTAGTCCCAGGTAGGCACCATTTTCGGTAAACCGATTAACAGGTAGCTGGCTTATTTTTCCTAATTCTTTCATCATGTATTTCCGTAAAGGCCCCGTTGTCGTTAATTTTCCCGAACAAAGGTAGCGATTTTTGCAGTATCGGGAGGATAATCGGGGTAAACCAATTTATGGTTACTGGCCGACAGCGCAAGGAATGTATTCTTCATCCGCCTGCATATAACTGCACAGTCTATTTTCTGAAAGCAGCTATCGTGTCAGGCTTCATTTTAAAAAATTACGATAAATCTCCTCAACATAGGATAATTATTCAAGTCAAAATTAGAATTAAACATAAATTGGTTTTCTTTGTGATCAGTATTCGAATGGACCTAAGCCAAAATTTTATATGGAGTCAATAATTTACGCCCTCAACGAGATCATCTGGAGCAATGTCCTGATCGTACTGTGCCTGGCGGCAGGAATATATTTTTCCATCATCACCAAATTTCTTCAAATCAGGTATTTCAGGGAAATGGTCAAACTATTGTTTGGAGGAGAATCCTCGGACAAAGGCGTAAGTTCATTTCAGGCATTTGCCATAGCCATATCAGGTAGAGTAGGGACAGGAAATATCGCCGGTGTAGCCACCGCAATTGCTATGGGCGGACCGGGTGCTGTGTTCTGGATGTGGATCATTGCCTTTCTGGGGAGCTCATCTGCATTTATTGAAGCCACATTGGGACAGATGTTTAAAGAAATCAAAGGAGGAGAATACCGGGGTGGACCAGCATTTTACATTGAAAAAGGACTGGGCATCAGGTGGTATGCTATGCTATTTGCGTTTGCTACCATCCTCAGTACCGCATTTTTTCTTCCGGGCGTGCAGAGCAATAGCATCGCCCTGAGCGTAGAGAATGCTTTTCAAATTCCGGTATGGGTGACTGGACTGGTCATCTGTTTTTTCCTGGCACTGATTATCTTTGGCGGTGTGAAAAGGATCGGAAAGGTAGCCCAGATCGTGGTACCTTTTATGGCTGCAGCCTATATCCTTATGGCTGTTGTGATCATGGCCCTAAACATCTCGGAGATACCGGGTGTCATCAAATTGATCGTTAGCTCAGCCTTCAATATGGACGCTACCTTCGGTGGCATATTTGGCATGGCGATATCCTGGGGTATCAAACGGGGCATCTACAGCAATGAAGCAGGCCAGGGTACCGCTCCCCACGCTGCCGCGGCCGCAGAAGTCAGTCATCCGGTGAAGCAAGGCCTGGTGCAGGCATTTTCCGTTTATGTTGACACCCTGTTTATCTGTACCGCAACGGCTTTTATGATTTTATTTACCGGGCAGTACAATGTCGTCAATCCCGAGGGTGGCTTTATTGTAGAAAATTTACCCGGCGTACCATTCGGCCCAGAATTCACCCAATTCGCCATCAGCAAGCATTTTCCCAATTTAGGTCCCGGATTTATTGCCATCGCACTCGCCTTCTTTGCCTTTACCACCATCATGGCCTATTATTACATTGCTGAAACCAACCTGAGCTTTTTGCAAAGAGACAATACGCAGCGCTGGCCACTTTTTCTGCTAAGAACACTCATTTTAGTGGCCACTTTCTACGGTACCATCCGCACAGCGGCTTTGGCCTGGACACTTGGAGATATCGGAGTAGGCATGATGGCCTGGTTAAACATCATCGCCATTTTTCTACTGAGAAAACCTGCCATGGCAGCACTGCGGGATTATATGGAACAGAGGAAAAAAGGACTGGATCCAACTTTCAATTCGGATACCCTGGATGTAGACAACACCGAAGAATGGGATAAAATCGACTAGTGATCGGGATCGCTGCTGTACGTTTTGAAAAAGAATAATTCCCTGAGCTGCCAAAGCATTTAACTTTTGGTAGAATTTTTGAATAGGATGAAATTATTTTCTTACCTTTTTAGGAATAATAATCCAAAACTAACGGAATGCAACAATCCCTTTCTCAACCCACCACAGGCAGTTTAGTATTGCTTCCTGTACTATACATGGTATGGTCCGATACACTGATCACCGATCAGGAATTGATATCGCTGAGAAGTTTTTTAAAAGATATTGATTGGCTCAGTGATTCAGACCGGAAATTCCTCAAGGAAAAACTAGATCCCGGCTCGCCACCCGAGCGCGAGGAGCTCGAATTCTGGTGGCAAGCCATCAGGGGAGCCGTGCAGGAAAGGAAAACCTATGCTGATCTGGTCAGTGTAGGCATAGATTTGCTTCAGCAGAAAGCACCCGAAGAGGCCCACACTTTTCCATTGGAAAAAGTGCAAGCAGATTTGGGGAAATTGGAAAAACAATTGGGAATCGTAGGGAAATCGGCAGCTCTGATTTTTAAATCCGAACACCACAATATCTCTACCGGGTACCAAACGCGCCAGGCGTTTGATACAGCAAAATTAACAGCCCTGTTGGATGGAGACAGAAAACCGCTCATTGATGAGCTGAAAACCTTTATAAGCCAAAAAGAATTTGACTATGTCGATCCGGGGGATCTCGCGACGTACAGGAATCAGGTACTTGATTGGTGTAAAATTCTGGCAGACAGCGGATATGGGTCTATTGGATTTCCTGAAGCCTACGGTGGAAAAGACGATATGGAGGGATATTTTCTGGTGATGGAGACCCTCAGCTACCGGGATCTGAGCATGGTTATTAAATTTGGTGTGCAGTTTGGGCTCTGGGGCATGAGTATACTCTCTCTGGGGACGAAAAAACACCATGATCGCTACCTCCATGCCATCGGCAAACTTGAACTTCCCGGATGTTTTGCCATGACAGAAACCAACCACGGCTCGAATGTCAAGGGTATAGAAACCACCGCCACCTATAACCACGATTCCGGCAGCTTTACCATTCATACCCCTCACCAGCATGCCAGAAAAGAATACATTGGCAATGCAGCACTTCATGGACAGATGGCTACGGTATTTGCCAAGTTGATTATTGATGGCAGGGACTATGGCGTCAGTGCCTTTGTCGTCCCCTTAAGGACCGCTAATGGTCGCTTACTTCCCGGAGTTTCAATAGCCGACTGCGGCCGAAAGATGGGCCTGAATGGAGTAGACAATGGGCTGATCGCTTTCGATCAGGTAGTCATTCCAAAAGAAAACATGCTTGACAGATTTTCTTCCGTAGACGAGCAGGGCAGGTTTCAAAGTCCTATTCCGGGCGACAACAAACGTTTCTTTACCATGCTGGGCACCCTGGTAGGTGGCCGCATCGGCATCCCCAGGTCTGCCAATGCCGCTTCCAAATCCGGACTGACCATTGCCATCCGGTATGGGGACAAAAGGCGTCAATTTGGCCCGGAAGGAGGAAAGGAAATCCCCATTCTCAACTACCGCATGCACCAGCGCAGACTAATTCCTCTGCTGGCCAGAACCTATGCCTGTCATTTTGCACTGGATTATGTGACGGCCAGATTCCTGAACCGTAAGGAAGCGGAAATGCAGGAAATAGAGGCATTGGCGGCCGGCATGAAAGCGTATGTAACCTGGCACAACACTGCCGCCTTACAGGAATGCAGGGAAGCCTGCGGAGGAAAGGGGTATTTGTCGGAAAATCGGATTGATGCCTTAAAAAATGATACTGACATCTACACCACATTTGAGGGAGACAATACCGTCTTGCTCCAATTGGTCGCCAAAAGCCGTTTGAGTGCCTACAAAGAGCAATTCGAAAACATGAACCTGTTCACGATCATCAACTACGTGGCGGCCAGGACAAAAACGTCGATTACCGAAAAAAACCCGCTGATTATCCGGAATACCGATGAACAGCATCTTTTGGATCCTGACTTCCACCTCAGTGCATTTGAATACAGGGAAAACAGCATTCTTGATTCGGCAGCGAAACGATTGAAACGCCTGATCGACGAGGGAATGGATCCCTTCGATGCCGTGAATGTGTCGCAGCACCACCTACTCACAATGGGCGAAGCTTACATCGAAAGAATAGTGCTGGAAAAATTTCAGGAAAAAATAGATCATGAGACCGATCCGGAAATCAAAGAAGTGCTGAAAAAACTGTGTGATCTGTATGCACTTTACCAAATTGAACAACACAAAGGTTGGTACCTGGAGCAGGGCTATATGGAGGGCGTAAAAACCAAGGCCATCCGCAAGATGGTCAACCAACTTTGCTGGGAAATACGGAAAGATGCCGTACCACTGGTAAATGCCTTCAATATACCCGATTCCTGTCTCTCGGCTCCCATAGCCCTTTAGCTGCTTATATGGAGGAAATCATTGTATTTGCCGTTCTCGGCCTCTCCCTCGTTTTCTTTACCTGGGGCAAAATCAGATACGATCTGGTGGCATTGCTCGCCCTTCTCTCCCTGGCAATTCTGGGATTGGTGCCCTTTGAAAAGGCATTTCTCGGTTTTGGACATCCCGCTGTGATCACCGTTGCTGCAGTTCTGATCGTCAGCAAAAGTCTTGAAAAATCCGGCATCGTGAATGTCATCGTACGGGTGATGGATAGGGTGGCCGATAACATGACCCTACAGGTGGCATCCATGTCCGGAATAGTTGCTCTTTTATCGGGATTCATGAATAACGTAGGGGCGCTGGCGATTTTTATGCCGGTGGCCATACAAATCGCAAGAAAAAACAATTATCCTCCCTCCCTGGTGTTGATGCCCATCGCCTTTTCTTCACTGCTGGGAGGACTTACCACACTGATCGGTACTCCCCCAAACATCATAATTGCGGCATTTCGTTCTTCCAGCGGGGTTTCCTCTTTCGACATGTTTGACTTCACCCCTGTAGGCGTAAGCCTGGCTGTCGCCGGAGTGCTTTTCATTTCGTTGGTCGGATGGAGATTGTTACCTGCCAGACGGTCCGAGGCATCCGGAGAAGATTTGTTTCAGATAAAAAATTATATCACAGAAGTAAGGATAAGTTCCGACTCAAACTTAGACGGTAAAAATATCTACCAGCTTACCGAGAATGAAGACATTGAGGTCAAAGTCCTGGGTATCGTGCGCAATAAGGAAAGGATCCATGCCCCGGGGCCATTTCAGCTACTCCAGAAAAATGATATCCTTATACTGGAATCCAGCACTGCAGATCTCAAGGAGCTGATTGACAATTATGACCTGCACATGGTAGGTCACGAAGACTTCGTCGAATCAGTAAACGACAGCACAGACATCACCATTACTGAAGGGATCATTCAAGCCAATTCCCCACTAATAGGCCAGACCGCAGCTAATTTGCACATGCGTTCCCGTTTTGATGTGAACCTGCTCGCCCTGTCCCGCGGCGACCGGACAATAGTAAAAAGAATTGATCATGAAGTTTTTCGGGCTGGAGATGTGTTGATGCTGCAAATGAGAACACAAAACCTGTCCGACACGCTGGATGAAATGAAATGCCTGCCCCTTGCCAGCAGAAGTCTGGACATCGGCAAACCCAAACAAACTTTTCTGGCCATAGGCATATTTGTCGCCGCAATAATTTCTGCAGTCGGCGGTTGGCTGCCCGTAGAAATAGCCTTTACGCTGGCGGCCATCGCAATGGTGATGAGCAGGGTTCTCCCACTGAAGGACTTTTATACCAGCATTGACTGGCCGGTAATTGTTCTTCTGGCCGCTATGATTCCTGTGGGAGAAGCATTTGAAACCAGCGGTGCCGCGAATTCTGTCACTGAGCTGATGTTGGTGTATTCGGACATTTTCCCTGCCTGGTCCATGATCCTGGTCATCATGCTGACGACCATGATGCTCTCCGCGTTGATCAACAACGCGGCCACGGTGGTGTTAATGGCACCCATTGGCCTGCAGATCGCGCAGACAATGGAGCTATCTGCCGATCCTTTTCTGATGAGCATCGCCATTGGTGCATCCGCATCCTTTCTAACGCCGATTGGCCATCAATCCAATACACTGGTAATGGGACCCGGGGGATATCGCTTTTCTGACTATTTGAGGCCCGGGCTGCCATTGACCCTACTGGTGCTTGCTTTAGGCGTGCCGCTGATACTCTGGATTTGGCCGCTTTAGCGGTTAGAAGCGTTTTGTTCTACAGCGGCAGCCAGTCCCTGTGAAAGTGCTGTACAGGCCAAGGAATATGCACCCCTGTTTGGACTCCAAGTCTTATAACTTTCTCATTCTTCATTTCTCTCCGCCGCATATAATTTGAAAACCGGATTGGGGCGATGACTGGACTGCATCAAAGCTTTTAACTCCGCCACCCGCTCCGGCTGTTGATCTGCCAGGTTGTTTTGTTCTCCCGGATCTTCTTCAAGGTGGTACAGTTCGATAGGCGGATCATCATCCCTACTGAGGTTTACCCGTATGGCCTTCCATGGCCCTTTTCTTACGGCTTGTTTGCCACCCTGTTCGACAAACTCCCAGTAGAGAAACTCATGAGCGCCTTGCTCATCGGCTCTACCCAGAAGTGTCGGGGCAAAGGAAATACCATCTGTATTTTCAGGCACGGTCGCACCGGTTATCTCACCGAAAGTGGCATAGACGTCCCAGAAAGCAGAGGGGTGATCCGTTTTGCCCGGGGAGATCTTCCCCGGCCAGTTGGCAATCATCGGCACCCGGATACCTCCCTCGTACAAGTCCCGCTTGTGCCCCCTGTAAGGACCATTGCTGTCGAAGAATTCCGGATCCGCTCCGCCTTCCAGGTGAGGCCCATTGTCCGAAGTAAATACCACCAGCGTATTTTCTCTCAACCCAAGTTCTTCCAGTTTTGCCAGGATCTCTCCTACCTGCCGGTCCAGCAGTTCGACCATGGCCACGAAGGCTGCCCGTGGATTTTCCTGAGACATATAACCTCCAATTTTATAATTGGGTCCTTCGTCCACGCCCTGGTAAGGCGTTTCCTCAAACCTGCCCAGATGCCTGGCCATCTCCTCCCCGGGGGCAATCAGCTCCGCATGCGGAATGATGCTGGGCACATACAGAAAAAAAGGATTTTCCTGATTGTCTTCGATGAATTTCAAGGTCTGCTCCTGAATTAAATCGGGTGCATAAAGGCCAAGATTCGTTCCGGCGTTTTCCTCCAATACCAGCGAATCCTGGTTGTGCCAGAGGTGGTAAGGGTAGTAGTTGTGTCCCATGCGCTGGCAATTGTACCCGAAAAACACATCGACCCCCTGATTGTTGGGATCTCCCTCTGACCCGGGGTAGCCCAGGCCCCATTTTCCAAAAGCCCCGGTGGTATAGCCCGCCGCTTTGAGAGATTCAAAAATGGTAAAAACCGAGTCGGGTAGCGGATACTGACCTTCAGGCTGTATTTCGTAATTGCCCCGGACGGGTGCATGCCCCGTATGCAGGCCTGAGACCAGGGTACTTCTTGAGGGCGCGCAGACCGTAGATCCGGAATAATGTGAAGCGAAAAACATCCCTTCCTCCGCCAGTCTGTCCAGATTGGGAGTTTTTATGTGCTGCTGGCCGGTAAATCCCAAATCCCCGTAGCCCAGATCATCTGCCAGGATGTATACGATATTGGGTTTAGGGGTATCCGAAAGATCATCCTGACGGGATTGGTCGACAGAACCCGAAGAACAGGAAAATAATCCCAAGGCCAGTAGCAGGCCAAAACAAATGGTTTGTTGCATGATTGAATATAATAGGAAAGGTTAAAGTGGAAACTTAGCAATAATTTTCCGAAAACGGAAAGACTGCTTTCGGTCAGTGTACAGGGCCAATGTTTGGGCATCTTTCAAATCTAATTGCCATTGTTGTGCACTCACTGTTAATAGCCGAGGTACTATTAGCAATAGGCCAACAAAATAATTCCTGCTTTCCATAGTCATCTACCTAAGTGACAGTTTCCTTTACACATCACTATTCTTTAATAAGATGAAATGATCCGTTAAGCAGGAATTTGGTGGTTTCATCCAAGCCGGGGGAATCTAAGATTTCAACATGGCTATTATTGGAAAGGCCCTTTTTGACTTCCCTTTTAATGAACGTATAGCCTGTCTCCGACCTATTTTGAAGTGTTAAAACATAAAAGTTTTCCTCGATTTCAACCAACGCATCTTTGGGCAACGCCCATTTTTCTTCCGACCTAGTATAAATAACCGCTTCGACATACATACCAGGATTAAATCTTTCCGCAAGTTTCTCGTCCACTAAATGCCCATGAATCCCCAAAGTTCTTTCTTCCGGGTCAATGGTTTTACTGATTAAATATATGAATGCTTCATATTCTTGACTATTGTCTTCCTGAATCCTGAAACGAATGGGTTGTCCAACACTGATTTTTCCCAGGTCCTTCTCAAACACGTTCATTTCCAGGTGCACATGGTCTGTATTGACGATGGTAACAGCCATTTGTGATGGAGTCAGATAAGCCCCCTTTGAAATGGCCACTTCTGTCACATACCCATTTATAGGAGATCGTACAGAAAGGCTGGTACGGATGTTTTCAATGGTGAATGTACTTGGGTCGATGCTCATAAGCGCCAATTTCTTGCCTAAAGATGCTACTCTGGCTCTCGTTACTGCGTAGTCAGATTCAGCTTTAAGAAATTTCTTTTGAGAACTGATACTGTCCTGAACCAGGTTTTTTTGTCGCTCATAATCCGATTGAAGATAGGCCAATTGCCCCTTTGCTTCCAGAAAATCCTGTTGAATCTGTACATAATCCGGATTTTCGAGAACGAAAAGCTCTTGCCCTTTTTTCACACTTTGGCCTGGCAATAAACGGATTTCTTTCACCGTCCCGCCAAAGTAACTGCTTACCGCGGCCCGGTTTTCGGGCGGTACATCAATCATGCCTTTGGCTTTTACCACTTCATGGAAGGGCACCCTTTCCATGTTTCCCAAAGTCATTTTGGAGGACTGAAATTGAATTGTAGAAATCTCATAAGTTTCCACCCCAGACGATTCCTGGGCTACATTGGAAGCCACTTCCGGATCCGAACTGGAAGAACAGGAAGAAAGCCCAACGATAACCGAAATGACCCAGAAGCCAAAGGCAGGCCGGTTTATGAGGTGATTTCTTCTGGTTTTTAGGTATGCGAAGTTCATATTAATTCATTAAGTAGTTCGCTTCCAGTACTGTCATGTTGTACTGAAAAAGGCTGCTCAAATAGTTTGTTTCAATCGTTGTTGCATTTTCCAGCAATTGGACGTACTGGAGAAAATCAATTTCACCGTTTTGAAAGGCTTTTGTGGCATGAATAAGGGTTTCTTCAGAAAGTTTTCTACCCGATAGTTGGTAATAGTTGATCCCTTCTTCATATTTTTTCAAGTCTGAGCGAAGCGACCGATATTGCGAAATCAGCTGCATTTTATAATTTTCGGATTGGGATTCCAGAATGGAAGCACCCGTTTTAGCCGCGTCTATTTTAGACTTTTGAGCACCAAACCATAATGGGATCCCAATACCTACCTGAAAGCCCGGATAAGTTTGAATCCCTGTTCCATTATTGATACCCCTGAAAACAGAAGCTTTCAAATCTGGCAGCAGTTGCTGTTTTTCCAGATCGATTCTTCTGTCGGCAAGTGTTAACGCATCCGAGTAGTATTGAAGTGCAGGATGAGTTAGCGTATCCATCGGTTTTAATTCCAACCGGGTAAGTGATTGACTGATGGCCGTGTATTCCGAGCTTGATTGAAGCCATTTGTTCAGCCTGATACGCGCTTTTTGTTGGCTCTCCTGAATCTGCCGGAGCTGGATAGAAATTTCCTTACTTTTAGTCTCAGCGGTTAATTTCTCCAGGTAATTGGACTCCCCTTGCTCAAATTTCCTATTAGCAGCATGCTCAAAGGTACTGTACAGACTATCCAGATAGCTGAAATTAGTTAGCATCTCCTGCCAATAGACGATTTCATGGTAGGCTTTCAACACCTCCTTAGTTACCAGATAGTTATCCATGGCAAATTGGTCAGTAGCCAATTTAATTTCGCCTTTCATCACGTTTCTCTGGGAACTGTAAACAGTCGGGAATTTAAGCGATTGACTCAGGCCCCAAACATTGAGCACCAAATCATTGGGGGCTATATTGTTTTCATCTTTACTATAATAAAACTCCGTTTTACCAATGTCAATGGCAGTTCCCAACAATTGCTTACTTTGCTCTACCCGTTGATAAGATGCTTGTAAACCCCTATTATTTTGTAAAGCAATTTCCACTGCCTGATTGGCCGAAATTTTTTCACCCTGACCGTATCCAAATGCAGGAAGGCTTATAAAAAGCAAGATCACCAGGCCTTGTACTCTTGACTTTAATTTTGGAAAATGCCCTTTCCTATCAAACAATGCGTAAAGAACGGGTAATACCACCAGGGTAAGTGCGGTGGCGGATATTAGTCCTCCTACCACTACGGTAGCCAAAGGCCTTTGCACTTCCGCTCCCGCGGAAGTTGATACGGCCATCGGTAAGAAGCCCAATGCTGCCGCCGATGCCGTGAGAAGTACAGGACGTAACCTGTTTCTGGTGCCCATCAAAATCCGTCTGTTAATGTCTTTGATGCCGTGCGCCTTAAGCTCTTTAAATTCTTCGATCAGGACGATTCCGTTCAGCACCGCAATCCCAAAAAGGGCGATAAATCCAACCCCTGCTGAAATACTGAATGGCATATCCCTAATATACAACAGGATGACTCCACCTACGGCTGACATGGGAATGGCACTGTAAATAATAAGGGCTTCTTTCACCGAATTAAAGGCAAAATAGAGTAGTATGAATATTAAAATGAGAGCTATGGGTACCGCCACCAATAAGCGGTCTCTGGCCGTCCTAAGATTCTCAAACTGGCCTCCATATTCCACCGTGTAGCCAACTGGTAAATCAATCTTGCTATTGATGACCTGCTGAACGTCCTTCACTACCGACTCTAAATCCCGGTTACGTACGTTTACCCCAACCACAATCCTCCGTTTCGTGTCGTCTCTCGATATTTTAGCAGGTCCTGTAGTATAGCGTACGGTTGCAAATTCACTGAGAGGAACCTGATTTCCATTTGGTAGTTGAATGGTGGCCATTTCAATATCCTCCAAATCCCTGTGGTGTTCCTGATCAAATCTAACCACTAAATCAAATTGCTTTTCACCTTCAAATACGGTTCCGGCAGCTTTCCCGGCAAAGCCCATGGAGATGATGCTGTTAAGTTCATCCACATTCATCCCATATTTTGCAATCATTTGCCGGTTATAATTCACCGACATTTGTGGCAGCCCCGCCACTTTCTCGACGATGATATCGGCTGCTCCTTCGATATGTTGAATGGCCTTTTCTACTTCCAGGGCCTTGTTGTAAAGAATGTCCAGGTCTTCACCAAAAATTTTAATGGCCAAGTCGGCACGCACTCCGGTGATCAATTCATTAAAGCGCATTTCGATAGGTTGGGTAAACTCAAAATCGACTCCGGGTATTTTCGCTGCAAGTGCTTCTTTGAATTTATTGGCCAACTGATCCTTGCTTTCGGCTGACACCCAATCTGCTTTTGGTGCCAACTTGATCATGACATCACTTTCTTCCATGGACATGGGGTCTGTAGGTACTTCAGCAGCTCCAATCCTACTCACTACCTGCTTTACCTCGGGAAATTGCAATAGAATCTTTTCCATACGGGTAGTGGCTTTTATCGTATTGGTCAGGGAAGTGCCTGTTTTAAGTACGGGTTGGATCACAAAATCACCTTCGTCCAGTGTAGGCACAAATTCACCTCCCATGCGACTAAAGAGAAAGCCAACTACAATCATCAATACAGCTGATAGGCTCAAAACGGTTTTTTTCTCCCGAAGGGCCCAGGCCATGGTAGGTTTATACTTGTTTTCCAAAAAAGTGATGAGGCGGGAGGAAATTGTTTTTTTGTCAGGGTCAGATGGCTTAATAAACAAAGAAGCCATTACGGGAATGTATGTAAAGCACATTATCATGGCTCCTACCAAGGCAAATGAAAATACCAGGGCCATTGGCCTGAACATTTTTCCTTCTACGCCTACCAACGAAAGAATGGGAATGAAGACAATGATGATTATAAGCTGACCAAATACAGCAGAATGCATCATTTTGCTTGCACCATGATGGGTGATTTTATCAATGTAATTTTGTTTTTCTCCTTTCGGCAATGTCATCAATGTGGACCTCTCTGCCGTTATTTTGAAGGCTATGAATTCTACAATAATCACCGCACCATCTATGATAATTCCGAAATCAATGGCTCCCAGACTCATCAGGTTGGCATCCACTCCGAAGAAATACATGAGGGATAAGGCAAAAAGCAAACACATGGGAATGACAGATGCTACCACAAGTCCGGACCGTATATTCCCAAGCAGCAGTACCACCACAAAAACCACAATTAAACATCCTAAAATCAGATTTTCGGCTATCGTAAAGGTTGTTTTACCGATGAGTTCACTTCGCTCCAGAAAGGGATTGATTTGAATACCCGGAGGTAAGGAAGCCGATATCTCAGCTACTCGTTCCTTTACTGCCTCTATCGTAGCTTTGGAGTTGGCTCCTTTGAGCATCATCACTTGGCCCAATACTTTTTCTCCTTCTCCATTGCCGGTAATGGCACCAAACCGGGTGGCATGTCCAAAACCTACGGTCGCGACATCTTTAATAAAAACGGGAGTGCCTTTTCGGTTTTCAACCACGATGTTTTCGATATCTTCCAGGGAGGCTACCATGCCTTCCCCTCTGATAAAATAAGTTTGGTTGGTTTTTTCAATGTAGCCCCCCCCGGCCACGCTATTGTTTTTTTCCAATGCCAAAAAGGCCTGGGAAATAGAGATATTCAAACTTCGGAGTTTTTCCGGATTGAGCGCCACTTCGTACTGTTTGAGATGACCGCCCCAGGTATTTACCTCTACTACTCCCGGTATGCCGGAAAGTTGTCGCCTGACCACCCAATCCTGTATGGTACGCATATCCGATAAGGAATACCCGTCACGATGTGCCGAATCCACCTCTATGACATACTGATAAATCTCACCCAGGCCAGTGGTGATGGGCCCCATGAATGGTTTTCCGAATCCGGCAGGAATTTTATCTTCGGCTGCCTTTATTTTTTCAGCAATAAGTTGTCTGGGGAGATAAGTACCCATTTTATCATCAAAAACTACCGTTACCACGGAGAGCCCAAACTTAGAAATGGATCTTATTTCTTTCACATTGGGCAGGTTGGCCATTTCCAACTCTACCGGATAGGTAAGAAATTTCTCCACGTCTTCAGTTGCTAAATTTCGGGAAGTGGTTATGATTTGTACCTGATTGTTGGTGACATCCGGAACAGCACCAATGGGAATCTCAGTGAGGGAATAAATTCCAAAAGCTATCACTCCCGCTGAGAACAAAAGCACGATCAGTTTGTGGTGAATACTGTATTGTATGATCTTCTCTAACATTGATGGGCTGCATTTGGTATTCTCTTCAAATGTAGCCGACCAGTCCTAAAGCCTTTCTCAAGACTTTCTTAAGATTGGCTTAAGATCGCGAGGTGTTCTAAACCCAGCTACGGGAATAACCCAAAATTATTGATTTCCACTGCTGTAGTTACTTGAAATTCTCTCAATAAGGTGCCATCCATCGCAAGCAGAGAAGCAGCCCAATGCCCGTAACTTTTCGGAATGATAAAATTTTACGATTAACTATCCCTAGGATTTCCAATAATAAGCCTCTTTTTGGCAAAATAACAGGTAGGCTTTCAGGTCTCCCGTAGATTTTCTATTTCCGGATGGGTCAAAAAGTAATTATTACATTCGTACCCTGACCAAAGGTGCTGGTAACATTCAATTCAGCTTGAATGGCGTTGGCACATTTCTTTGCTATAGCCAGTCCCAGACCATTTCCCGGAATTTGCCGGTGACTCAAGGCATCAGATCGATAGAAACTGTCGTAAATATTGTTTAAATCCTCCTCTTGGATTCCGATTCCCTCATCCTCAATATTACAGATGATTCGGCCACCGACAATATCTACACCGATACTTATCGTCCCCCCATTATGAGAATATTTAATGGCATTGTTTAGGATATTGTCAACGATCATATTGCTGTAAAAAGGAGGCAAAAGTGCTTTTTCAGATTGATTGATACTTAGGTTTATGTTCAATTTTTTCTCTTTTATCAGGTTTTTAAACCGCGATACAGATTCCTCAAGGAGTGTTGAAATAGGGATTAGGGAATCCTTTTTGCTTCCGGCAGATGTTTCTAAACGGGCCAACATCAGAAGTTGCTCCAAGGTGGCCGTCATTCTGTCTATTTCTTCAAGACTGTAAAGTATCTTTTCTTCGTACTCTTGTTGGGATCTTGGTTTCCTGATCAGCACCTCCAGGGTACCCCGCAAGGTGGCAAGTGGGGTTCGGAGTTCGTGAGAAGCATCCGAGGTAAATTGCTTTTCCTTTTCTATGGCCTTTTGAATACGCTCCAGCAAGTCGTTAAAACTGGATGAAAGAAAATGGATCTCATCCTGGTTTTTGGGGAGATAAACGCGTTCATTCAGGTTGTTCTGGGTGATGTGCGTGATGGTACGGGTCATTTCCTGTATAGGTCGCACACTTCTACCCGCCAAATACCTTGACATGAAGTACAAACCTACCAGAATCACAACGTAAGAAACCATCAAGACCTCCTGTAACCTGGAAATCACGGAAAATGCAGACTCAGATGAAATGGCCGCAATAATATATCCTTTCACCTGCCCGTTATTTGTAATCGGTAGTTGAACCTGTCTGATCGGAATTTCCGTTAATTCGGCATTGTAATGTCCACCGTCTGACCCTCCCTGAAAAATTAAAAAATCTTGCTTAAGATTTGGAGATCGATCCATCACAGTGCCTCCCCTGTCATTCAATTGAATAAAGACTGGATTGACCTGTGTCTCGGTGTGTTCACGTTCTTGCCATTCTTGCTTGTTGATGAATTGAATGCTGTCCTTTACAAATTCGATCTCGTTTAAATGTTTTTCGGCTTCGTAGGACAAATCACTGTCCAGATTCTGAATAACAGTACTCCTAACAATAAAAAATATCGTTCCGAATACAAAAGCCATGATGATGGCAGTGGCCACCATATAATTGAACGCAATTCTATTTTTGAAACTAAGGCTTATCATTCTTTTGCAATATATCCTACGCCACGAACGGTCTGAATGAGATTTTCCTCATCTGACAAGGATAGTTTTCGTCGTAAGGCATTGATGTAAACATCTATGATACCCGTATTGTATTCGAAGTGAATATCCCATACACTTTCAATGATTCGTGTTCGCCTGCACACCTTGCCTTTGTTACGGATCAGGTACTCCAGCAGTGCAAATTCCTTCTGTGTAAGGTAAACCTCTTCTTTTCCTTTAAACACCTGATGTGTAGTTGTATCCAGGGAAATCGGCCCAAGGGTAAACAGGGAATGTTCCCCCATCTTTGGGCGAAGCTGCACTTTGATTCGCTCCAGAATTTCTTCGAAATGAAAGGGCTTCTTAATGTAATCATTTGCCCCAGACTGCAAACCAAATAAGGTTTCGTCAAGCGTGTCCTTAGCCGTTAGAAAAATAACAGGAGTGATTGGGAATTCTTTTCTGAACTGCCTGCAAATTTCAATACCGCTTAATCCCGGGAGCATCCAGTCCAACAAAAGGATATCGTACTCTCCCGACAAAGCCATCCTCAGGCCCGATTTACCCTCATCAGCCACATCCACAGCAAAAGACTCCTCCTCTAAGCCTTGCTTAAGGAAAGCCCCAATTCCCGGCTCGTCTTCAACTATCAAAATTCTCATTTACCAAATATCCAAATTAGCCGCTTAAATATCCATTAAATGAATCTTAAGAAATGCTTAAAATTCCAACCAGCTACTTTTTATTACTAGGTTATTCTTTCATTACTTTCTGCAGTCCATAGCCCTGGCTAATAAACAACCAATTGATATTTCTTACCGGTTTTCGTACGGATAACGATACGCGTCTTTCCCGATTTGTTCACCATTCTCTTTTCGATCCCGCTAATCGAAGAGAAGTCTATATCCGTTTGTCCCCGTTGGATATTTAATTGGTGAGACTTAAAAATAACTCTTTCATTGGTCAAAAACAGCTTTCTCCCAACGCCTTCAAGCCTTTTAACTAAGGCAGCGGGTCCCTCCTTTTCAATTATTTCATTTGGCTCCAGCACCGGATGAATGGTTGCACCTATTTTGGTAAATACTTTTCCGGCCTATGCATTTAACAGATAAGGAAATACCAGACCAAAAGTAATACCGAAAAACAGCCCCTTGAACAGCAAACTATTCAGCGACTCCACCTTGTTATCTGCCGACAAATAGTCCATTGTCCAAATTCCGAGGGTATATAGCGCTCCCATTTGAGAAGCTAGCGTCAGGCGGTATTCCCAGTCTGTTCTTAATTTTCACTCTCAATTTACGATCGTTTAGGAACCATTTTCAGCACTAATGGAATAAAATCGCTACAATCTTAAATTCAGGATCAAACTGGGTTTCTTATGTTTTTTGCATGGGCTGCGCAAAAGAAATTTCAATAAATTCAGCCGGTCTGTTGACGGCTACTGAAGCGGATACCCGCATTATACCACTCTGGATATCCTCATCCGTCATCGTTTCCCCTAACCCCACCCGCACGGAGAATGCCTCTAATGGGCTCGCTCCGACCAAAGCACCCATTTTCCACTGCTGTGTCAGGTAATTTTCCAGCATGGATTTGACAGTGATCCAGGTAGCAGCCTGATTGGGTTCAAAGGTGTAGGCTTTGACGGCCGCCAGCATCGATTGTTCGAGTACCATCACCGTCCGCCGCACATGAATGTATCTCCATTCGTTGCTGTTTCCATCCAATGTGCGCGCACCCCATACCAGCACGCCTTCTCCAATAAAGGAGCGAATCGCATTGACCGCTTTTCCATCCAAGGGTGTATTCAGGTATTCCTGCTCTTCTGTGGAAATGGGTACAGATGGGGCCATGACGGAATTCAGTGAAAGATTGGCAGGGGCCTTCCAAACCCCACTCGTGGAATCCACCAACGTGTACAACCCGGCCATTGCGGCCGCAGGTGGCAGTTGATTCAGGTACTTTTGCAAAAGTCCCATTAATGCTTTATACGACTGACTCATCGCCAAAAGCGTGCGGTGCAGGTTAGCGGGAGATAATTTGCCGAAGGTATCCTGGTCATCGTCCCAGCTATTCACGACAGCTGATGTATAATCGGGAAGTTGTTTTACCATAGATAAAACCCGCTCCTTTCGTACCGCTTCGCTTTCTAATTCATTTTCAGGATGATCGGTCAGCGCAAGTTCTCCACTGATCATTTCAACCAGCAGTGCCAGGCTATCATCCGTCAGATTTTGAAATGACAATTCTGATTCCTGCACAATCGTTGTTTCCAACCAGGGATAATATGCCGCTGCATAACTTAGTGATTCGGTTCCGACCCCTTCCCTGAACCGATCCACTACGGACTTCTCGCCCGCAGGATTTTGAAAGGCTTTGTAGCCTTGATACACATCCAAAATGGCCATCCGGTTGCCCATCTGTCCGCAATGGGCGATTTCCTTTCGGCACAGGCTATAAAATGCCTCGGCTGTATCCAGAGATACGGCATCGGGAAGCAGTACCAGGGTGGGTTCAGGTTCATTTTCCAGCCTACGGAGTCCGTCTGCGAGCCTTTCATCCCTAATCTGATCCTTATAATCACCCACAGAAATGATATAGCAAGCTCCCCCACCATTCTGAAAAAAGAATCGCATAGCTTCATACAGCCTGAAGACGGTTCCGACCCGACTCACATAATAGGCTTCCTTGTCACCTATCAGGTTCAGGTGCATATCAAACTTAGCTAGCTTTTCACCCCTTTCCTCTTTTTTGTCCGCTTCACTTCGGGATTTATCCCCTTCCCCAGTAGCTTTACGTATTCGAAACCGATAGTCTGCCGGACCACCAAACCACCGCTCAAATTCCCTTAACGAGCTGATCCGGAGGAGGCCATCTGCACCCGCAGCCGGAATTTTTTCAGTATACCCTATAAATGCAGGAATTGCAGTTGCAACTTCCACCACTGAAGAGGGGAAAGCGTTTTCCTCTACAATGTATACCCCAGGATTTTTAATTTTTTCCATTAGTTTAAGGTTAAGCGCAGGCCAAGTTACCCATTTTAACCATTAAGCAAGTAAATATCAGGTGTGGAAATATGCTTGATTTTCCTTATTTAAGCTAACTTTTAAAAACCCTTTTAAGGTAAAGTAATTGACCGGTGTGGTAGGAATGGTGATTGGCCATGATGATGATCTCCCGAAATATCGTATAATCCGGAACATGGGCAATCGGGGCAAATAGGTTGATTGAATTGTCCTCAATCAATCGGATCAATGCGTTGCGGTCAGCCATAAAACCTTCAATGGATTCATTCCAGGTTTTAGTATCCGTTTCAGCATTTGGCCAATAGTCATCCGGCCATTTCATTTCCCGGTAGTTGGGATTTTGAATAAAGTCGATGATATCCCGCTGAGCGAGACGCATGTGTTCCACCAGGTCCCAGGGGGAATGGGGAATTCCAGCCACCTTTTTATTGATGGCATTCAGGGGAAAATCAGCCACTACCCGCTCAAAGGTAATGTGGGCTTTTTCACCACTCAGCGATTCGATCAGGTGTTTACGCAGAATCTGAGTTTCAGTTCGGTTTAAAGGCATAAGTCAGGTTTTTACTGCTTTGTATCATCTTCATTTATCCCCTGGGTAAAACGCATTACAGCCAAATGCTGTGAATTTTCGAGAAGCGTAAACCGGTCAGGTGTGATTTCAAGACATAAATTACATGTTAGACAGGAAAAACCCTTAGAAAACCTCATTTTTCCGGGTTAGAAAAAAACACCTGTGAAACGGATGGCATTTGCCTAACCTTTCTTTTTCCAGTAGCGATTTCATGCACCTATTTGCTTCTCTAAACAACCCGGCTATTTCTGCCGATCATTGCCTGATCACCCACACATCTGTGACCCGCGACTGCTGTCTCCAGTTCAGGTGCTCCTCATCGGGTTTGTCAAAACTAATTTTTAGTTTGCCTTCGCTGATCAGCTCCCCTGGTAGTGGGAATTCCTTAAATTCCTCATAGCCCTTTTGATATTTCGAAGGGGTAAGCCGCTGTCCATTGGCACGCAAAAGGGCCTCACCAAAGCCTGATACGCGGATCAGGTAATCGGATTCAGGATCCAGCTCATCGTACTCCAGGGTCGGCGTAAACTGAAAGAGCTGTGTAGAAAGCCGCTTGCGGCTGATCCCGTTGTTTTCCCATAAAAAGTCGATCGCATCATTGGTTTTGGAGGTTACATGCCGGACATCAGCACTGGAAATATTATCGTAAAAGCTGCCTTCTCCCGGTGATTCATAGCTTCGGATAAAGTCCAGCCGGGCCAATTTTTCCGCTTCAGATTCAAATTGACGAATTTTAGCAAACTCGTCTTCCAGCCACCAGCGGTTGTTGAGCGGGTAATCAATAAAATCCAAAACAGCACCCCTTTCGGCACCGCTTGCCTGGTACTTTTCCACACTGCTCTGTGCGCCTATGCTTTGGAATAGCATTTCAGCATAGGCCAACACTTTTTCCTTTAGTTCCTGAGAAACTGGGTCTGTATCTGCTTTTTGCAGATGTTGCAGGGCTTTGGACATGGCCTGATCAGCTCCAATGGAATCTGCCTGGCCCAGGATTTCATAGGCTTTAGCCTCCAGCTCTTTTTCGAAGGCCAGCCGGTCCCGTATATAGGCATCGTAATAGGCCCGCATCAGCAATTGCTGCCAGCGCCAGTTACCGGACAGCTGCGGATTAGCAGCTTCCAGCCTTTTCCACAAGGCCAGGGTTTTTTCTATGGCTGGATTCTCCAAAATGGGACCGTCCCAATTTTCCTCCAAGGCAAATATACCCCTGGCAGCCTCCTCTCCTACCTCAGCACCAAAGAAAAAACGGGTATACTCCGCTACTATTGTGGCAGGGGCTTTCCCTGGATCCCATCCCAACTGGCTCCACATGACCTTGTTTATATCGTCATGGGTACCATCGGAATAAGTAATAAAACCATCGGTATAAGGGCTGTCCCTTTGAAAAAGGCGTGTGTACATTTCCGGCTGAGGATTGCAGGGTTCCCTTCCCAGGGTCAGGGCAAAGGCCTGATCCCAGTTTTCCACTGGATAATGACAGCGAATGGTATGGGTAATATCCGGATAGAACCTGTGCATGTATTTCTCCGGAAGGAGCTCCCGTTCCAGTGCTATGGGAGGGCTACTGGGGCCGTAAACCAAGCCCCTTAACCAATCCGGACTATTCTTATCCAGGTAATCAAAAAAATAGGTTACCTTCTCTTTGTTAAAACCCTGTAAAGAAACCCAAATACCCGCTTCCGGATGATATTCCTTCAGAATCTTTGACAGATCCTCCAGATAGGGTATCAGATCGGAAGGGTGGTTTTCCCCTGGATCTCCCCCCGGGACAAATACCGCATCCAAACGGGGACATCTGGCATAAAAGGCCTCCTGTGTCTCCAAACCCTCCTGATGGGCGCCTGGTTCAGTAAGGTCCCGGGGCGCCGGTGTCCAAACCCAATAGTCAACACCGTATTTTTCACAAATTTTGCTCAACTCCACTTCCATTACTTGCGGGTCCACCTTGAAGTGGGGGCTGGAATTCCCTTTCTGACAGGGAATGTTTTCAAACGCATTGGCTCCAAAAAGTACCTGTTCCCTGAAATGCTGGTCAAATTGCTCCACTGTCCAGGCGTCCCAGGAGTTGGCAGTATTCCTGTAACCAAACTGGTGGCCTCGAAGTGCATATTGAGGTGATTCAGAAAAATCAATGTCAGCATCCAAACTGATTTTTCCCTCGCTCATTCGGACCGTACGTAGTAGTTTGCCAATACCATAATAAATCCCACGGATATCCGCACCAATCACCCAGAGCGTGTTCCGGTCTCCCTCTTTTTCATGAAAAATCCGGTACCCTTCCCGCTTTTGTTCTACCGCATGGGGTCCTATCCGAATGGGAACAGTTTTCCCGTACAGGCTGTCAGCGGAAGCCAGAGTAAGTGCAACAGTAAGCTTGGAATTCCAATCCCGGCCTGTTTTCAGGGACTTGCTGGTCCTCTTTTCGATTTCTTCGATCAAAATCTTTTTAGCCGTTTTCTGTACGGTCTCCTTCATCTGCGGCGAAATCAGGATAACTGCCTCTGAAAGATCCAGGTCCTGCTGCTCCCTGGCAGAGCAGGAAAACAGGGACCAGATAACTGAGGCAAATAAACAGGTGTATGCAAATCTTTGCATTGAAAATGATTCAGGTTAATATGAAACAAGCCGATTGCCAGCTTAGAGCCACCGGCCAAAAGTGCGTTACAAGTATCGCCCCCACTGTATTACGCCAAGTAAGGTGAAAATTACCAAGGAGAGTGTTCTCTTTTTTTAAAATGAACCATGACCGGATATAATCAGCTAATTTCCACCGGCCAAATTTAGGTCATCATCAGGGGATTGATCTGTGAAGAGTCCTATACATTTTGACCCGGGCCATTTGTGGACCAAAAAAAGGCCGAAAATACTGAATTAGTACCAGGCTCGTATACCGCTCCCTGGTCTCCCGGGAATCGCCCGCATGAACCTGCTGATTTCCGGTAACGACCAGACAGGTATCTTCCGAACCTATTCAGCCATTGATTTCCCTAAACCGAAAAACAATAGTCAAAGATGAGCTCCCCATACCCGATTGATCTTTTTATATCACAAGCCTATAAAGCGAAAAGACGCTGATTCCATGAAATAACCCGAGCTTTCCCCTGAATAGGTTCGGTGGTCCGATAAATCCAGTTTGCGTACAGGTGCTTTTTTGCTGAAGTCAATCTTTTTCAAATCGACCCAAAAGGCATTGGGGGTCAGGGCCGTTTCAAAATAATACACCAGGTTTTTCTGGTCGGCCACCATGCGCCATCGGGTGGTTGACAGATTGGGATAGCCCTCAATTTCAAAGCCGTAAGGGACCGATACATTGCGGATAACACTAAATACACTGGCCACAGCCACCCGGGTATTGTCAGTTTGTGGGATAGAATTCAGAAAAAACGAGGCCCGCACAAAACGATCGGAGGAAGTGACCGATCCTGGTAAAAAGGTCTTGCCCGGGATGTTTTCCCAGTATTTGCCGATGGCCAACTGCTGCTCATAGGGAGGATCGTTGGTCATGACCTGGTAAGATGGATCGTGGTGGATCACCAGTCTACCGCCAATGTACTCCAGAATGGCGCTGTCACCGCTGGCATCGGAAAGTGACAGGTGCACCGTAGTAAACTTATTTGTCCCCGGAATAAAATCAGACACAACGGCAAAGGTAGCTTGACGCATGGCTGCCACCGCAGCCGCCACGGTTGCAAAATTATCCAGCATGTACTGGGCCCAGAGCGAAATGGCCAGGCCTTTTTTGTCGCCCTCTTTGTCAAAGGTGGGGTAAGTGGACTGTACCAGCCAAAGCATGTTTGCCACCAGTCCTTTTTCGTTCATCCCATCTGTAGTGGAAATGTCCCAGGAACTCACCGCCAGGCTGCCGTATCTGGATACCCATTCTATGGAATTTTTCCCTACTTCTCCACTTCGCTTCATTCCCCGGGGGAATATCCACTGATTGGCCGGGATTTCCAATGAAAAATCCATGGTCCTCCCGGTAATTACAGTATTGTCTGGACCACGGTAAACCACACGGGTGCAGGAATGGGATTCAGGTATTGAGCCAATGTTGGCCAGCAGGACCAGGAACAGGAAAAGGCATTTTTTTAGGAGTGACATTTTCAATATGTTTTTGGTTGACGATAAAAAGGAGACCGGTAATGAAATCCCTGGCTATGATACGGGTGCACGCTACCTGTATATAAACTACTTCTATGCATTAATCAATAACATAAACAGTAGAAAACCCTTGTATCATTTTCATTTTTACAGAAGTAATTTAGTGATTTTCGGAAAAATCATACAGAATTTGTATTAAAATTAGCATTTAGTTGCTCTGCAATATATGCAACGGATGCCGCTTGCCCGCCACGAAGAAATTAAAAAATTAAGTACCTTGTGGCTGAAAGTAAATCTAAATATAGCATCGACCCAGGCAGCTGGTCAGGAATAAAAAAGCAGGGAATTATCTGCACAATCTGACTGTGGACAGGCGTGAGAATAAGCCGATTTCCGGGACCAGCCTGCAAATATTAAAATTAAGAAATGAGAGCTAGCCCAATTTACCTGTACCTTTTGCTCTGTCTCAGCACAATTCCAGAGCCTGCCGCCGGCAGAGAAAACACTTCACAAATCATCGAGGCCGATGTTTGCATTTATGGCAATTCCAGCGCTTCAATATTCGCTGCCGTTCAACTGAAAAAGAGAAACAGAGAGGTGGTGATTGTCAGTCCGGATAAATACATTGGAGGCATGACTATTGAAGGTCTGGGAGGTTCAGATATCAACAACCATTCGGATTTTAAAAATGATAAGGTAATCGGTGGCCTGACCCTGGAATGGTACAGAGAGGTGGCCAGTCATTATGGGATCGAAGATTTTGACCTGGAAAGACATAAGTCCCAAACCTGGCGATTTGAACCCCATGTGGCCGAGGCGATCTTTAAACGTTGGCTGACTGAATACCAAATCCCCGTCTATACCGAATCCAGATTGCGCCTGAACTTTGATGCTGTAAAAAAACAGGACGGTAAGATCATTTCCATCGAAACTTTAGATGGTAAGACCGTTAAGGCAGACCTCTTCATCGATGCCTCCTACGAAGGCGACCTGATTCATTTCGCAGGAATATCTACCATCGTAGGACGAGAGCCCAACAGCCTGTATCAGGAAACCAAAAACGGTATCCGACACAGCAATACCTATCGCAATTTTGAAGTTGCGGTCGACCCCTATCTGGAGCCAGGAAATCCGGAAAGTGGCCTGATCCACACCATACAGGACGAGCCGCTTGGCGAAGCAGGTAGCGGTGACAAGCGTATTCAGGCTTTCTGCTTTCGTGCCTGCCTTACAAAGGATGAGGCAAACAAGGTTCCCTTTGTCAAACCCAAGAATTATCATCGGGAATGGTACGAAATATACCTCCGCTACCTGGAGGCTGGGGGGGAGCTTTATCAACCCTCCTATTCTATTCCCAATAACAAAACAGATTTAGGTGCCTGGCACGATCTTTCACATAACCTCTATGGTATGAATCACACTTACCCGGAGGGAAATTACCAAACCAGGGAGGAGGTTTACCAGTATCATCTTGACTTTACCCGGGGGCTGTTCTGGTTTCTGGCAAACGATCCGGAGGTACCTGCAGCGCTCCGAAATGAATGGCAGCAATGGGGTACAACCAAAGATGAATTCACCGACAATCAGGGATGGCCCAGAATGTTGTATATCCGGGACGGCAGAAGAATGCAATCGGATTATGTGATTACCGAGCACCATACGCGAAAAGACAGCTCCATTCAAATTGACGATCCGGTGGCCATCGCTTACTGGCCCCCGGATGTACACCATGTCCGGCGGATTGTGAAGGAAGGAAAAGCCTATAATGAAGGTTTTGTTTTTGGAGGAGAAAACTGGAAACCCTTTCCTATTCCTTACCGGAGCCTGGTCCCCAAAAAGTCCGAATGTACCAATCTCCTGACCCCCACCTGCCTTTCGTCCAGTCACATCGCCTTTGGGGCCATCCGGCTGGAATGGACGTTTATGCTGCTGGGAGAAGCTGTGGGAATGGCAGCGGATTTATGCCTGGAAAAGGATCTAGCCGTCCAGGATCTTCCCTATGCGGCATTAAAAGCCCGGCTGGAGGAAAACCGGCAAATCATTGAGCTCCCGTAGCCAGGAGCCATGCGGTCCGGCCAATCAGCAAGATTCTTGAAATTCAACCGGAAGAGGCTTTATTTTAAGCTTAGATACTTCTACATAAAGTAAAAGGACTTGTTCATTTAAAATATTTGAATTTTTGACCTGAGGAGCGGGTGAGGACTTCAATCTAAATGGTAGGGCAAAATCCGTGTTCCAGTCTGCGCTTCAGCTAAAGTTAGAAAAGAAGGCGATACTGCCACCACAATTTAACTGATATTGCCAGCTAAAAACTTTTTATATCGTCTGATTGGTATTGTTCTCTTTTTAAACGAAATTGATCTTGATTGCAACTATACGAAAGTACTTGAATTTCTTTACTTTCGGTTGGAGTCCACTCATCTTATCAAACCAAAGAAAAAAATAAATGAAAGGCATCCTACTGCTCATTATCACACTACTACTGCCCTTTCTTAGCAATGGGCAGGGACTCCCTTCGTTGAAACTGTCTGACAACCGACGCTATCTGGTGACAGCCGACAACCGCCCCTTTTTCTGGCTGGGAGATACCGCCTGGGAATTGATCCACCGCCTGGACAAAGGCCAAATTGACCTATACCTGAAGGACAGGTCTGATAAGGGTTTTAACCTCATACAGACTGTAGTACTTGCAGAGCTGGATGGACTAAATACTCCCAACGCATACGGAGATAAGCCTTTAATTGACAATAACCCCGAAAAACTGAATGAGGCTTATTTTGCCCTGGTAGATTACCTGGTGGAAAAAGCCGGCACAATGGGCATGTACATTGGCCTTCTACCTACATGGGGAGACAAATTCAATAAAAAATGGGGAACAGGCCCGGAAATATTTACCCCGGAAAATGCGAAAAAATTCGGAGAACTACTGGCTAAACGATACAAAGACCATACGAATATCATATGGATCATGGGTGGCGACAGAGCCATGGAGGAAGAAAGGCATTATCGCATCGTTCGCTCCATGGCTGAAGGTATCCGCTCGTTGGATCAACAGCACTTAATTACTTTTCACCCTGTAGGTGGACGAAAAGCAACAGACTTTTTCGGGAAAGAAAGCTGGCTGGATATGGACATGTTTCAGAGTGGTCATAGCCGCATGGCCAAAGATTACCAATTCGTGTTGGCATCAAGGGCACTGGACCCGCTAAGGCCGGTAATCAACGGCGAGGCCCGCTATGAAAATATACCGGACCGTTTCTGGGACGATGAACACCATGGCTGGCTGGACGCTGCAGATGTGAGAATAGCCGGTTATTGGAGTATGTTGGCCGGAGCGGCAGGATATACCTATGGGTGCAATGATGTCTGGCAAATGTATGAAACAAGCCGTGATCCCGTCATTAATGCCCGCACAGGCTGGCAGGCAGCTCTAAGTCTCCCCGGTGCATCTCAGATGGGGTACATGAAAAAAATCTTTGAAGCCCTGCCCTGGCAGCAACTGGAGATGGATCAAGGCCTCATAATCGGAGAAAACCCTGAAAACGAATCACATATTGTGGCAGCCAGAACCAAAACCTCCGATCTGGTCCTGGCCTATACGCCCATTGGTTCACCAATAAACATTGACCTGACCAAAATGAATGCCCCCAGCATCAAAGCCTGGTGGTATAATCCCAGAAATGGAAAAATCGCAGCCATCGGGGATTTCGAGACAAATGCGCCACACAAATTTACACCCTGGGCATATGGCTGGGGCAGTGACTTTTTACTGCTCCTCACAGCAAGCGAATCCAAAGTTGATTTTACTCATTTTATGGAGTAAATTCACTTCTTTCAAGGGTTTGCTTTTGACCGGGAGAAAGCTGAATATTCTGCGGGTTTGATAACTTCAGAAAAAATCCGGTTGATGCCGGAAATATTTCGCAATATAAACCAACAATGACAGCAAAATCGAAAAAAAACTATACCATCCCTCCGGGCGCAGACATTGGCCATGTGCACTTGAAGGTTTCGGATATTCAGCAGTCACTGGACTTCTACTGTGGTTTGCTCGGATTTGAAATAACCAGCAGGTACGGTGAAGATGCTGTATTTATTTCAGCCGGTGGATACCACCACCATATCGGGCTCAATACCTGGTTCAGTAAAAATGCGGGGCCGGCAGCTAAAAATACTCCCGGCCTGTTCCACACAGCTATAAGGTACCCTTCACGAAAAGACCTGGCCGCTATTCTTCAACGACTTAGCGAGAAAAATTACCCCATTACCGGGGCGGCAGACCACGGCGTATCAGAAGCACTTTATCTGGATGACCCCGATAGCAATGGGGTCGAATTGTATTGGGACAGACCCCGTGATCAGTGGCCGGTCGAAGAAGATGGTTCCTTGAAAATGTATACCAGAAGGCTGGATATAGCGGGTTTACTGAGAGAATTAAAGTGACAGTTTACCGGTGCATTCCCCTGGTTTGAGGCGTTCCGCTTGCTTTCCAACAAGTGGAAGGATCCCGGTATACCAACCCTGATCCTCCCGCTAAGAAGAAGAAAATCCTACAGGATGAGCATTAGTTTAATCCTATTGAGCTCGCAAAAGAATTGAAAATTGACTAGCCTTTACCACTGGTTTTGGCCTGCTATTTGTGCATTTAGATATATGAAATGTATTAATAACGCTATGAAGCCAATTTTACTGGGCACCCTACTCATTCTATTGAACAGCCTGCAGGTGGCAGCACAGAAACAACCAGGTATTCCCCAGCCCAGGGGACCAGTAGATCTTTCTGACACTTCAAATCTTGTCATTTTCGTCATTCTCCCCATTGTGGTACTGGTGCTATTTTTCTTATGGAGGCGGGCAATGAAAAAGCGAAAGGCAGAGGAAAATGAAAACGCACAAGACGGGTAGGTTTTTACCTCAATGCGACCGCAGTTTCGCAATCAACTCGTCCTTTCTGAGTTTGCTTATGCCTGACAGGCCAATTTTCTGTGCCTTCTTATACAACTCGTCTTTGGTCCATTCTTCATAAGCCGGAGCTTTCCCGCCTTTCTTTCCCGCCTTTTCGTCGGGTGTATTGGCTATTCGTGCAGCCTTTTCCTTACTGTAACCCTGATCTTTGAGCGCTTCGTACTGCTCTTCATTTTTAATTTGGGGCCGTTTATTTTTACTCATGGCTTTTAAAATTTACGGTTGCCTTCATGCATTGTCTCGCCTGAATTTATCGCTTTCACTACTCCACTCTTTATCCGCCTCTTTGGCTCGCATCAATTCGTCTCTGGATTTTTCGTCTCCCTTTTTTTCAGGCTCTTTTTTCCTGGTCTTTGGTCCCTTACCGTCCTGCGCTTCTTCCTGTGCCTTATCGAAACTGTTGTCTTCAAAATCTTCTTCTTTCCTGTTCTTGTTGTCTTGGGTTTTCATAATTTTCTATTTTTATTTTAACGTGGTCAAAACCGATCGTTTCTGCTAAGCCCGAATGTGCGTCTTGATTTTCCAACCAATCTCCTTCAATTGATTCACATTCCATTTTGGCTCCTCTGCCTCAGCTTATCCTAGTGCCTTACTGCACAATTTCGAACCACACATTTACAATTGAAGCTACCAATGGCGTACCAAAACCATTCCAATTAGGATGATTTTGGTAATTTTTTGATTGTATACATCTAGTGAAATGCCCTCGCCTGTAGCCAGGGTATGCAGGCGCCCCCGCCTTACACCGGATCAGGGAGAAAGCGTCCATCAGGGCTTTTTGCCGTTCTCCACTTTTCGAAGGGGTTGTTCACAGCAATATATCACCCAATGTCCCATTTTATTTGTTTATCCTTTTTCAAGGAAATATATTCACGTGTTGATAGAAAAAAAATTTGTATAATCATGGATCATAAAACAAAAAATTCCAGAAGATCCTTTATCAAAGGTAGTCTTTTGGCACTTGGCGGCATCAGCATTGTGCCCAGACATGTATTGGGCAAAGGGCATCTGGCGCCAAGCGACCACCTCACCAAAGGAATCATCGGAGTTGGTGGTATGGGACGCGGGCATTTCAATTATGCCGGTACAAAGACGGTAGCCATCTGCGATGTGGACACCAGACATATAGGTATTGCACAGGAGACACTCGGTAAAGGGGTAAAGACTTTTGCAGACTACCGTGAGCTTATTCAGTTGCCGGAAGTTGATATTGTTCATATCGCTACACCGCCCCACTGGCACGGAATCATGGCAGTAGATGCCGCACGGGAAGGCAAGGACATTTGGTGTGAAAAACCGATGACCAGAACGATTGGAGAAGGAAAAAAAGTAGTAGAAGCTGTCAAACAGCATGGCAATATTTTCAGACTGAACACCTGGTTTCGATTTGATGCCAATTTTTACGGCATGAATACAGAGGTAAAAAACATCAAAAAACTGGTGGATTCCGGAATGCTGGGCTGGCCGTTAAAAGTAACTGTCGGAAAACTGACAGGATTTGACTGGAAATTTTACTGGGTAGGAAAAACCGGGCTGCAACCCATGCCGGTACCCAGAGAACTGGATTACGACCGTTGGCTGGGGCCGGCGCCGTTTAAGCCTTATCACGAGCACCGTACACATGGCACCTTCAGGGGATATTGGGACTATGATGGAGGCGGATTGGGAGATATGGGTCAGCATTATATGGACCCCATCCAGTACTTTCTTGGCAAAGATCACACCAATCCTATACGGGTTGATATTGATGCGCCGCAGCAACATCCCGATGCAGTGGGTACCTGGAGGAAGATCACCTATACCTATGAAGATGGCTGTCAGATCATTCTGGATGGCGAGGGCACCACGGAGGCTCCCTATATTGAGGGACCCAACGGCAAACTTTACAGGGGGTTTAAATCCGATATCCCAAATATGGAACGCAAACTGGCACAGTTTCCGGACCCAGATCCTCAGGTGACAGACTTTGTAGATGCGGTAAAAAACAGAAAAAAATTCGCATTAAATGAGCAGAACGGGCACCGCTCCTGTACTTTGGTAAATATGGGGCTGGTAGCATTGAGACTGGGGAGAAGCCTGGAATTTGACCCGGAAAAACAACAATTTATCAATGACGAAGGAGCTAACCGCCTCGTTGACCAACCCATGCGGGCACCTTACACCATTTGATCTGTTTATCAATAAAGAATCAATCCAGTAACATGCAAAAACAAACAATATTTAAGACTGCCCTGATCCTTTCACTGCTAGTGGGACAGGTATTTTTCGGAAGGGCACAAAATCAATTGGACGATGGGCGGACCACCGCCACCAAGATTGCTGATTTACTCAACCGGTTTCCCGCGCCAAATGCGCAGGCCATGGAAACAGCCATGCAGCAAATGGAAGACCTTGGCGAAAATGGTATCAGCCAGATGGCGACCATGCTACAACCCGGAAGCAACAACGAGAACCTGGAATATGCATTGGCAGGATTTGCCTTCTATGCCAGTGAGTCAGGAAAAGACCAGCTCGCCAGAACTGCCGTGCAGGCCTATGGAAAGGCTTTGGATAAGTTAAATGATCCTGAGTCAAAACACTTTTTGCTGACCCAATTAAAGTGGATCGCCAAAGAAGATGCCATTCCTTATATAGAGCCCTACCTTCAGGACGAGCGCTTGTCCGGTATCGCTTCCCGTATATTGGCGAATATTGGTTCCAGCTCAGCCGAAAGAGCGCTTATACTTGCTTTAGGGGCAAGTGAAAACCAGGCCCGGCAGCTCAATTTTATTGAAGCTTTGGGAGATTTTGGCAGTAAAGAAGCATTGGCCGAAATAACGCCATTTGCCACATCTGACAATCCGGCTGTTCAAAAAGTCGCGCTTTATGCCCTGGCCAATATTGCAGATCCCGCCAGTGCCAAAACCTTTTATGCGGCCGCAGAAAGTGCCCAATTCACCTTTGATGCCAGCAATGCATCTGCACTATACCTGAGGTATATCGACAATCTGGGAGAAAAAAGTCAGGCCAAAACTGCATTCAAACTGGCCAGAAAACTTCATAAGAAGACCAGCGCCGCAGACCATTACCATACCAAAGCAGGAGCTTTGGGTTTGATGGCGAAATACAACCCGGACAAGTCGGGTAAATGGCTACAGGAAGCAGCTTCAAGCGATAACTTCAGGTATCGTGGGACAGCCCTTAAACTCCTGTCGGACGAAGACCTTGTCTCTGAACTGGATGATTGGAAAAAAACCCTGGAAAAGGGATCTCCTGAAGTAAAAGCTGCCATCATTCGCAGAATGGGAGAAGTGAAAGATAACTCCATCGCGGGTGCCATTGTTCCTTACCTGCAAAGTGAAGATGAGGCGGTGCGTATGGCCGCCATACCTGCAGTGGTAAACGCCGGGGAAAGTCTGGCACTCGAAAATTTACTGGACAAACTGCCCTCAGCCAGCGAATCTGAAACCGAAGCCATTGTAAAAGCGCTAAAAAGCATGGACGGAGACAATGTGACGGCAGCCTACGCCTCCAGAATACCCGATGCCAGTCCGGAAAATAAAGTGCTGCTACTGAAACTGCTTGCATCACGGGCCGCAGAAGATCAGGTAGATGTAGTATTGAATGCTGCCAGAAGCAATTCGCCAGAAGTAAAGGAAGCCGCAATGACTGCCCTCTCCTCCATTTCCACGGCATCCGATCTCGATCAGTTGGTATCGCTATTGAAAGAAACTACTGATCCTGCAAACCTGGAGAAAATCCAGGATGCGATCATCGTGGCCAATGCCCAAAAGGATGATGTGCTTACCGAAACCAACTGGGCCATGGAGTTGCTGCCAGAACTTGCCGGGGACAAGCAAATGTATTTGTATAAGGTGCTTGCCAAAACCGGTGGCAATCTGGCATTGGAAAAATTGCAGGACATCTATGAAAATGGAAATACCGCACAGCGACAAGCCGTTGTTTCAGCACTAAACCAGGCCGATGACGCCAAAGCCACCGGACCTCTGCTTCACATTGCCAGAAATTCAAACAATCGGGCGCAAATAGAAGCCGCCCTGATGGGATATATCCGCCTGGTGGCTTCGGTAAACAGCCCTGATACCCAGAAGGTCCTGATGCTAAGAAATTCGTTAAATCTTGCGGAAGAAGGAGAAACCATTAAGGCCGCCCTTGAACAAATCGGGAATTACCCGACCTTCCAGGCGCTGTTGGTAGCAGCAGCCTACCAGGAGAAAGCTGCTTACCAACAAAGCGCTGCCCGTGCAGTAATGAAGATCGTACTGAATAACGATACCATATTCGGTGACAAAGTGAGGGAGATCGTAGAAAAAACCATTGCCGTCATCAGCGGACAAGACAGCCAGTATTACAAAACGTCCCTACAGAAATATCTGGATGAAATGCCCGAGGGCAGGGGATTTTATGCCCTCTTCAACGGAGAAAACCTGGATGGATGGAAAGGTGTGTTCAGCAACCCCATACAAAGGGCAACTATGAGTGAAAGTGCCTACAAACGGGAGCAGAACAAAGCCAATGAAATGATGGAAAAAGGCTGGAAAGCCGAAGATGGACTCCTGGTGTTTCTGGGAGAAGGCCAGAATATCGCTGCCACCAAAGACTACGGAGATTTCGAAATGTTTGTAGATTGGAAAATCACTGAAGACGGAGATGCAGGGATATACCTGAGAGGCACACCCCAGGTACAGATATGGGATCCTGCAAGGACAGACGTAGGTGCTGAAGTCGGCTCCGGAGGACTTTATAACAACCAAAAGCATCCCAGCAAGCCTTTGAAACTGGCCGACAATCCAGTGGGCGAGTGGAATACCTTTCACATCAAAATGCAGGGAGAAAAAGTAACTGTATATCTGAACGGTGAACTGGTTGTAGACGAGGTAACACTGGAAAACTACTGGGATCGCGAGCAGTCCATTTTTCCGGAAGGGCAGATCGAACTACAGGCCCATGGAACCTATGTAGCTTACCGCGATATCTATATCAGAGAATTGGTGGGTGCTCCAAAGTTTGAACTCAGTGAAGCGGAAAAGGAAGAAGGGTTTGAGGTCCTGTTTGACGGTACCCACCTCGACAAATGGACCGGAAATAAAACCGACTATGTAGTAGACAATGGGGTTTTGGCCATCTATCCCGACCGTGGCGGTCAGGGCAACCTGCTTACTGAAAAGGAATACGGTGATTTTGAATTCCGCTTTTCCTTTAAGCTTACTCCGGGTGCCAACAATGGCCTTGGCATCAGGACCCCAATGGAAGGAGATGCAGCTTATGTAGGCATGGAACTGCAAATTCTTGACGATACAGCGGAAATTTACAGCCAGCTTAAGCCCTACCAATATCACGGATCTCTGTATGGCGTAGCTGCCGCTGAAAAAGGACATCAAAATCCTGTAGGAGAATGGAACGAGCAGCGGGTAATCGTCAAGGGTGACCAGATCCGGGTGATTTTAAACGGAACCGAAATATTGGACGTCAATATTGCGGAAGCGAAAAAAGATGGTACGCTGGATGGAAGAGAACATCCGGGCCTTTTCCGGGAGAAAGGACATATAGGCTTCTTGGGTCACGGCGATATCGTATATTTTAAAGATATCCGTGTAAAAGAATTGTAAAAGGCCCGATTTCGAAAATATCAAAGGCTGTCTCGTTTCTGAGGCAGCCTTTTTTGCTTTCCGCTAAAACCTGTTCTGTAAGGTTTTGCTGCCCCGGAAAAAATACTAACAAGTCAAAAAAAGGGCCGTACATCTGACAAAAAAAGATTTCTTCATCGCGGTCTCTGAAGCTCCGTATTTTTTATCAGCTTTCTTTCTGATCATCAGAGAGTTACTTGCTAGTCGATTTTTATCTGTCCAAAATTATTCTTTACCCGCCCAACAAAGTTTCTATCCGGCAGTTTCAAAGTCACAGAAGTTCCCCGTTTTTGTATTGTTTTCTAAGGCGTTTTCAGCTCAAATAGGATCAATTTTTGATCCCGATTACATTGGTAATAAGACTCATATGCGAAATAACAATAACTTGTATACCAACCATCCAAACCCCTGATTAAATGAGAAAAATTTTATTATTCGTGGCCCTAATCAATCTGCCTGCCATAGCGCAGGAGCAATCCGTCCTTTATTCTCCTGAAGAAAATAAAATCAACCGTGGCCGCCCACTACCTTCAGAAGAACCATTTTATATTCAGGGCAACCTGCCAGAGGGAATCAAACGCGTGGAACTTTCTATCTATAAAAGTAAAAAAAATGAAAACCTGGCGGATGGGTACTCCTGGAAGGCTGCATACCAGAGCGAACCTAAAAATTATGAACTTTTTGTGGCCTATCCACTGCGCAGCAATGAAAATTATACATTGAAGTTCTATTATTACATCCTCGCCTCTGATGAGGAAATGCTTGGCCTTCAGGAAGCGCTGCAATCAAATCTGGCCTCTTATGTCAATGCAAATTTTATTGCCACCAAGCGAGGCATCAGTGCCCTTACCAATCCGAAAGCCATGTTGACGCATCTGGATCAAATAGTTATTCAGGGATTGCAAAATTACACCCATCCCCTTACGCAGGAATTCCTGGGATTCAGCGATATGGTAAAAATCAAATTGGAGCAATTAAAGGATGTAAAGCTAAAAGGAGCCAGATTCAACCTTTTGTCTAAAAATGAGGATTCCAATGCAAATGGACAGGCAGAATACATGAACCAACTTAAAAATGAGCTTATTGATCTGCTGCATGCCGAAGTAGACCAGTACCTGCGTACAAGTCTGTTGATGTTGGTAGATGTTCGCGAGCTAAAAAATTATCCTACCGAGAAAAAGCCTTTTTACCTCCCTCTTAACCTCGGTTATGCCGGTACCTATTTTAGCGGAGGCTTCAATGATCTGGATTATGGTACATCTGCATTTGCAGGTATATCTGTCCCCTTAGGCAACAGGAGCTTTACCCGGTTTCTAGGAAATGCATCCGTTTCAACCGGTGTCTTCTTTTCCAACATGGAGGATAGTAACGATACGGAAATCAGCGGGCCATTGATCGGCCGTCCGGTATATATTGGGTTGGGTTACCGCATGTTCAGGATTTTGAGATTCAATGTTGGTACGGTGCTCACCGCCTCAGATGTGAATGCCAATATTGAGAACATAACCTTATATCCATTTGTCGGCTTCTCTGCAGAATTTAATGTTTGGGTTGGTTTCAACAAATAGTTAGATCGATGATACGCAAAAGTCTGCCCCTTTTTTATTTTCTATTATTATTTGCCACTACATCAAGCTATGGGCAATTGTACCCCTATAAATGGAGAGTAGGGTTGGGGACGGATTTCAGCCGCTCCCTGAATTCTTATCAAATAAATAAATTTTCGGATCTGAAACGCATTTATGAATTGGATCAACCACTCCGTCCGGAGAAAAATTGGACCCTGAGTATTGAAAAAAGGTTGAGCCCTGGATTAAGCCTGGCGCTTTCGGGGAGCAGATACACCTTATCTGAGACCAGCCCAAATGGTGCCGTGCAAAATTCCGGGATTCTTCGGATACGGGAAATTGAAACTACAGCTACCACGTTTGGTACTTCGCTGATGCTGAGAACGGATAATGGCAAATTGCTTGGAGAAAATGCTTTTTTTGCCCCTTACCTTAGTATTGGTGCCGGATGGATTTACCGGGAAGGAAAAGGACAGCAGGTGAAGATGGCCATTGAGCCATTACCAACCATAATAATAAATGAGGATTCAGGATTTGAGTATTCAAAAAACAATCTGTACTGGTCGGCCGGGTTCGGCACCCGGCTAAAAGTGAGCAAGCAGTTGGAAGTGTTTTTCCAATCGGATATTGAGGGCAACCTGAGCCAGATAAACGATGAAAATACCTACTTTGGTATGCTGAATCAAAGCGCTCCTCTGGGAAAAAATTCACCTCCTCTCGGATGGCTGGTACATCACCGAATGGGTCTTAAATTCAGTTTCGTTCCTTCTGAAAAAGCCTATCGTGCCAGCGTAATCAACCCTTCAACGAAAGCCACCCGGCAGGTTTTGTCAGCAGAGACGCAGCCATCTGAGAATGAAAACGGTTTGCTCTCTCTAAATGCCACGGTTAGCTTGACTGAGAGAGGAATCAACGTTACTACACAGGCCAAACCTGAACCAATGAAAGAAGCCGACCCTGGTATTAGCGACAGAACCGGGGCAAATGAGACCATTTATTATTATTCCTACCCAGGAAGTCCGGATGCAGGCCAACAGGGAACTAGATTCAGACCTGAGGCAAGCCAGAATAGGATCGTGTATGGTCATTCCGGATTCGAAGAATACGGTCAGCGCAGTAATCAATATGGATATCAGGATATCCGAAGATCGGGGACAAATTCCACTGGCATACCGCTTAGATCTACCCAGCCAGACAGAAGTGCGAGCTGGCTATTTTGGGTACCTCCTATTGCTGCCTTATCCTCTCTAAATAACGCAGCGGATCCTACATTACCAGCCGCTGCGGACAGCTCTGGTTTTCAGTCAAACATACCCAAAAGCCCTGAACCGATGCAGAAAAGAGATATAAATCCGGTATACGAAGTCAACAGGGCTCCGGTACCTTCAAAATTATTCAACCCGGGCTTTTCCAATACCATTTTTATCCCGGTTCCGGTAACGACCCATGGAGACAGTTTAAAAAAAGAAAGAATGAAATTGCCGGTCACTCGGGTAATGATCTATTTCGAAAATGCGAAAAGTGAGTTGTCCGCGCCTGCTTTCGAAAAATTGAAAGAAATCGCCGGCACCCTCTACGATTACCCGAAGGCAGCAATCTCCATTAAGGGCTTCGCAGACCATACCGGAAGTATTTCATACAACATGGCGTTAATTGAGAAAAGATCGCAGGCTGTAGCTGAAGTTTTAAGAATACAACATGGAATTCCGGCAGATAGAATACAGCTACTCCCGGGGGCATTATTGGTCAGAAGTGAAGTGAAAAAGCCGAGAAAAGAGGATCGGGTGGTAGAATTACAGATCTTGTTTTAATTTTGTAAAAAAGAGATGCTTATGGAGCTACGACAAAAACGAAGGCTGGTAGTCTTGACGGGAGCGGGTATTTCAGCTGAAAGTGGTATCAGAACCTTCCGGGATGACAATGGGCTCTGGGAAGGTCACGACCTGGCTGAAGTTGCCACGCCGGAAGGATGGAACAAAAACAGGGCACTGGTTCTCGATTTTTACAACCAGCGCAGGAAAGCCTGTCTTAAGGCCAAACCCAATGCCGCACACCTGAAACTTGCCGAACTTGAAGACTCCTATGAGGTGACCATCATCACGCAGAATGTAGATGACCTTCATGAAAAAGCCGGTTCTTCGCACATCATCCACCTTCACGGGGAACTGTGCAAATCACAAAGCACAGTAGATCCGCGAATCACCTACCCGATCGATGGCTGGGAACTAAAACTGGGGGATACCTGCGAAAAAGGTTCTCAATTGAGGCCTTTTGTCGTTTGGTTTGGGGAACCTGTACCCAAAATGGTGGAAGCCATTGCGGCAGTCTCTCAAGCGGAAGCATTGGCCGTTATTGGCACCTCCATGCTGGTGTATCCAGCTGCCGGCCTCATTGACTACGCTGAGGAAGCCATTCCCAAATTTATCATTGACCCCAGTATTCCTTCTCTCTACCCTATAGCCAACCTCTTTCCTATCGCTGAAAAAGCGGGTACCGGAGTAGCAAAAATGGAAAAAGCATTGCAATCGTGGGAGTTTGAGGACTAACCTCAGATTTTTTTTACATTTGTTTTTAATCCTGTCATTTTGAAAACAGCAACAAGAAAACGGCCACAGGCCTCCCTGGCGAAAATACTGGGAAAAAACACGCTCAAATTAACCCTTGCCGGAATATTTATTGGATACCTCCATTCCGAAGATGGCTGGGTAGCTCTTTTTCTGGCCAGTTATTTGGTATATACGTTGACAAAAAGATGGCAATCACCTGCAGCAGACAGGCAGGTATATCTTACCGGCGCCATATTGAGCGGAGTGCTGGGAGTTTGCTGCGAGCTTTGGGGGATCTATTTTGGCTATTGGGAATACCATGATCTGGGCCCGGACAGATCCTTCCCCTTTTGGCTGCCTTTCGCCTGGGCACTGGCCTTTACCTTTATCTACCAGCTTGAAAAGGACCTGTTTCTACTATCCGGAACCAGGCAATTGTCTGTAAAAATCATCATTACTTTACTAGTGGCCATGATATTTCCGACCTATGGGGAGATCATTACCATCAATATGGGAGTCTGGACCTATTTCTGGCCATATCAGATCTTAGGCGTCCCCCTGCTGGCCATAGGCTTGCTGGTCATTTTCCATTCCGGCCTTAATTTCCTGATGGTATTACTCTGCAGAAAATTCGGTTGGAAAAATGAAGTCTTTAATCCCTGACCGTCTGGCGCTGGAAATCACCTTACCACAGTCTCAAGGGTGGCCAGGTAGACCCATTTCTGATCCCTGGAATTCAGCCCTTCTTCTACGGCCAGCTGCTGCTCATCGGTAATTTCCATGTCCTCAAATTCCATAGAATTAAAAAACTGAAGGTAATCCGAATAGACATTCATGGTCATGTGCGTGGATTTGGCTTCACTCCCTGTTGGTAGGGCGGTCCGTAAAAAGCACCAGTTTTCCATTAAGTCGGCCTTTATCTTCCGCTGGTGGTGGGGTAAAAAAACTTCCTGTTCCGCTCTTTCGTAATCCTGAAATTTCCCCTCTACCGCCTTCATCAGGTCAAAGGAGGCGAGAATACCCGGTCGGAATTCAAAATCATCGTCAGTTCTGGCCACTTCGACCATATAACTCCTCACAGCAAGGTCCCGCATATCCAGTGCATCCCTCATTTTTTGCCTCGCTTCTTCTTCGGACATGTCCGGATAAGCTTTCAAAGCATTGGCTACCCACTGATCCATATCATTCCCATTCATCATTTTAACCGGATCACTGTAATAGGTAACAGTAACATATTGAAAATTTTCCCCTTCCAGATCCGAACCGGATTGCAGGGACCAGAGATCCCATCCATTGATATGTCCTTGTTCTTTGGATATCTTGTGAACATTGGCCAAAAAATCCTTGTATTCCAAATAATCCAGCACCTTGTCTGGCTCCACTTTGATAAATTCAAAGACCAAATACTGCTGTTCCTGTCCGTATAAGTGAAAACAGACCAATAATGTGACGAACAATCCTGTTAGCTGCTTTTTCATGACTTTGGTTATTTGGGTACAAAGACAATATACAAAGTTTAAAACAAAAAATATACCGATTATCCGTTTTTTTAGCCATTAGGATTCATTTGTATTGTAAAATAAAAACCCTGAACAAGCGAAGCCTTGTTCAGGGTACATCAATTCTTTGGACCGCTACAGCTTTAGGCCAGTATCTTTTCTATTTCCTCGAGTTCTGATGCAGTGAAATCGCGCTTTTTTAAACTATTGACATTGTCTTGTAGCTGCTCTGCCCTGCTCACTCCTACCAATACAGAAGTTATCCGCTTGTCTTTCATCAACCAGGCAATGGCCATCTGAGCCAGGCTCTGCCCCCTGTCCCTGGCCAGGCCATTCAGTCTTTTCACTTTCGCCAGCAGATCCGGCGTAATCTTACCTGTATCCAGATACCTTCCGTCCCGGACTGCCCTGGAATCCTCAGGAAAACCATTGAGGTACTTATCGGTCAATACACCCTGTTCCAGGGGAGAAAAGGCGATCGCTCCTATCCCTTCTGATTCCAATGTGTCCAGCAGTCCATCCTCTACCCACCTGTCCATCATGCTGTAGCGGGGCTGATGGATCAGACAGGGCGTACCCAAATCTTTTAAAATTTGTGATGCTTTTGCCGAATCTGCCGCACTGTATTGAGATATCCCTACATATAGCGCCTTTCCCTGCCTGACGATCAAATCCAAAGCACCCATGGTCTCTTCCAAAGGTGTGTCAGGGTCTGGCCGGTGATGGTAAAAGATATCCACATAGTCCAGGCCCATCCTTTTGAGACTTTGGTCCAGGCTGGCGACAAGGTATTTTTTGGAACCAAAGTTGCCATAGGGACCCGGCCACATGTCCCATCCTGCCTTGGATGAGATCAGCAATTCGTCCCGCAGAGATCGAAAGTCTTTTCTGAAAATACGCCCGAAGTTTTCTTCTGCAGAACCGTAAGGTGGCCCATAGTTATTGGCCAGGTCAAAATGGGTAATCCCCAGGTCGAAGGCAGTTCTAAGAATCGTTCTGCCATTTTTAAAATCGTCGCTGTGTCCAAAATTATGCCACAAGCCCAGAGATATCATGGGCAGGTCCAGCCCACTTTTTCCGCATCTTCTGAATTCCATGTTCCCATACCGGGAGGGGTTTGGCAGGTAGGGAAGTAAAGGGTCCTGATCGTTTATTTCCATAGTAAATATGCTATTTATGGTGATTGAAATGACTATCCAAATGGTACAAACAAATATTATCCGGAAGACAGTGGGATGATGCGATCACTGGAAAACCTGCTGATAAAAGATCGAAGCAGCAGTCGGGTTTCTACCACCCTTTTGACAGGCTTAAGGCAGCCCAGCACCTCGTCAACATGGCTGAAATCCATGGCCTGATCCACGTAGCCAAAGGCCGATAAAAAACCCTCTTCGACAAGCAATACCACTTCTTCCTCCGGGCCTCTTCCCTTGTCCTTTATCAGAAACCGCTCTCCCTCTCCCAAATCTTCTCCAAAAGCTGCCTCTGCCCGCTGGTTGTAGGCAACGGCGTTCTCCTTTGCACAGCAAGCCCCGCTGCATTTACCAAACTGAAAATCGTAACAGGCTCCCGCGGTCTTCTGTATGCCGCTCAACTTGGGACAGAGCGTATAGGTGTCAATTTTATCAGAGAGGCACTTCCACGCTTCCGCATGGTCCGTAAACGACATTAGCGGCTTTACGCCAGGAACAATTTTGTTGATTTGAAATCGGATGAAGCCCTCCTGATCCAGGTAAGAATAAATCCCCCAGGAAACCGATCTGACTTTCAGGGAACGGTTGTATTTGGGCCAGAGTCTTTTTATCTCCATGGCTTCCAGGAGCAATGCCAGCAATTCGCTACCGGTCAATTCAAAACTGACATCGAATATCTCGCTTTTGAGATTGATTTTGGATTTACCGGTAAAATGCCCCATAAAGCGACTTTTGATGTTGATGGCCTTCCCGATGTATATTACTTTACCATTTTGATCATGAAAATAATACACCCCGGTAGCCTCGGGCAATGCCTCGTATTGTTCCCTGCTGATATTCGGAGGTAAGCTCAGCGCCTTGTTTCTGCCCCTAACCGCCTGACTTATTTCGTCCAGTTCATCCGCCTGAAGCAACTGGCCGAAAAGAAGAGCTGTCGCCCAGGCGTCGCCCAATGCACGGTGCCGATCCCGAACCTGTATGCCCCTCGACTCACATAACCGGCCGAGACTGTAACTTTTTAATCCTGGAAATATCTTTCTGCTAAGCCTGACGGTACAAAGCCTTTTTGGTTTAAACATTTTGTTGACCGCTTCAAACTCCCGTTTGATAAAATTATAGTCGAATGACACATTGTGCGCGACAAAAACTTTGCCTTCAAGCAGCTCCAGCAATTCATCCGCTACTTGTTCAAAGGTGGGAGCCCCATCCAGCATGCCTGAGTCAATACCCGTGAGCCCGGTAATAAATCCTGGCACAGGCCGCCCGGGATCCAGTAGCTGCTCATAGTGGCCTGTGATTTTCTCTCCGTCATGAAAAACAATCGCGATTTCTATAATGCGGTTATTCGCAGAAAATCCTCCGGTAGTTTCAATATCGACAATGGCGTACATCAATGGAAATATAAATAAAGGCATTAGTCGGCAAAATTGGAAATGGAATGTTTTGTTTTCTTTCTTGAATTCTTTCTGCCAAATGCGTAATATTAAGTTTTATACTCCGTTTTTGACCAGTATAATTTTCAGCATCATCAACCCGGTAAACCACTAGTTACAGATTAATCCAAACTTTAATGAAAGAAAAAGCCGATACCTGGCAAATGGAACTGACCCAAATCACCTGGGAATTTGAAAAATTGCTCAGTGCTCATGATTTGACCAGACTGAACCAAAAGCCTGATCCAAACCACTGGAGCCCAATGGAAATGATCCAGCACCTGATTCTGGTCAACACCTCCTATTTCCCCATTTTTGACCGGTTAAAAAACAACACACACAAAAGCCCGCTTCTCGGAAAAGTCCCCTTTGTCGGCAAACAAATGGGTAAAATGATATTGACCGCCACCAAAAAACCAATGAAAACGAAGACTTTTAAATCCTGGGAACCTTCAGGCAGCAGTTACAACAACGATTTACTGACTGCATTTTTTAAGCAGCAGGATGAGCTATCCGGGTATATTCAGCAACTAGATCCTTTGCTTGACCGGAATACCATGATCAGCTCACCGGCAAGCGACTGGATTGTCTATACCCTGGATGATGCATTTGAAATCATTATCCACCACGAGAAAAGGCACCTTTCCCAACTCAAATCGCTACTGCAATGAAATCAGAAAAGGAAAAAATGCTGGCCGGCGAATTGTACCTGGCATCCGACGAAACCCTGGCTAAAGAAAGAACGCATGCCCGCCGCCTGCTGAAGGTGCTAAACGACAGCTTTCCTGATGAACACCACAAAAGAAAAGAAATACTGACCGAATTGTTTGGAAAAATCGGGAATGATTTCGGTCTTGAACCACCTTTTTTCTGTGACTACGGCTACAATATCCAAATCGGAGATCAGGTGTTTTTTAATTTTAACTGTGTCATTCTGGATGTCACTCCTGTCACCATAGGGGATCGTTGCCTGTTTGGGCCCGGTGTTCATATCTATGCAGCGACGCATCCGGTAAATGCTGAAGTTCGTGGCAGCCTGCAGGAATTTGGAAAACCCGTCCATATAGAAAACGACGTCTGGGTAGGAGGCGGTGCCATCGTCTGCCCCGGAGTGACAATAGGCGCCAGAAGCATCATTGCGGCCGGAGCGGTGGTTACCAAGGACATCCCTGCAGATGTCCTGGCAGGAGGCAATCCTGCCAGGATAATCAAATCTATCGACGAGAGGCCAAAAGAGACCTGATCAGTTATTTTTTTTGTGGTTTTCCCGTATCACTCTCCTGAGAATCTTCCCGACATTGGATTTGGGTAGCTCATCGACAAAATAAACTTCTTTGGGCACCTTGTAGCTGGTCAGGTTTTCCCGGCTGAAAGCGATCAGTTCGTCGGCAGTCAACGGAGCATCATTTTTGACCACGTAGGCCACTACCTTTTCAGTAGATCTCTCGTCCGGCAAGCCAATTACGCCTACCTCATCGACGGCATCGTGAGCAGCCAGGGCATCCTCTACCTCATTGGGATAAACATTAAAGCCAGAGACCAGAATCATTTCCTTTTTCCGGTCTACTATCTGTAAAAAGCCGTCCTCATCCTGAAGCGCAATGTCTCCGGTTTTAAACCATCCATCTAAAAAAGCATCTTTTGTTTCTTCTGGTCTTTGCCAGTAGCCCGGCATTACCTGTGGCCCTTTGACACACAACTCTCCCCTTTCACCCATAGGCAAAGAGTTGCCTTCGTCATCCACAATCCGGACCTCCGTATTGGGTAGCGGAACGCCAATGGTGCCCAATCGCTCGGTGCCATCAATCGGGTTGCAAGAGACTACCGGAGAGGTTTCAGTCAGTCCATAGCCCTCTGCAAGCGGCGTTCCGGTGACATCTTTCCATCGTTTGGCGACTGATTTTTGTACTGCCATCCCTCCTCCTACGGCAATTTTCAGCGAGCTGAAGTCAAGTGCCCGGAAAGATGCCTGGTTGAGTAATCCGTTGAAAAGGGTATTCACTCCTGTAAATACGCTGAAAGGATGCTTTTTCAGCTCTTTGCAAAATGCCGGCATATCCCGGGGATTGGTGATCAACACATTGTGGGCACCAATCTTCATCATGGCCAGACAATTGACCGTCAAAGCAAAAATATGGTATAAGGGCAGGGCAGTGATGACGGTCTCCTCCCGCTCTTTGAGTTTGGGCTTCATCCAGGCAGAAATTTGTTGCATATTGGCAACGATGTTTCCATGGCTCAGCATGGCCCCTTTGGATACACCCGTAGTGCCTCCGGTGTATTGTAAAAATGCCAGATCCTCCGATTTTAAAGATGGTTTTTCAAGGGTTTTATTTTCCCCGGCAGCCAGGGCTTTATTAAAAGTCCAGGCTCCGGGCAAGGAATAGGCCGGTACCATTTTCTTGACATATTTGACTACCAGATTAACAATGGTCCCTTTTAGCCCTCCCAGAAGATCGCCGATTTCAGTGGTGACGATATGCTTGATCCCCAATTCCTTGCTGATTTTTTCCAGGTTATGGGCAAAATTTGCCAGAATGACGACCGTTTTGACGCCGGCATCGGAATACTGGTGTTTCATCTCAGAAGCAGTATACAAGGGATTGGTATTCACCACAATCAGCCCTGCCCTTAAAGCGCCAAACATGGCCACCGGATACTGTAGCAGGTTGGGCATCTGAATGCCGATCCGATCTCCCTTTTTCATCTGAAGCTCATGCTGCAAAAAACAGGCAAATTGCCGGGACAAAGCATCCAGCTCATTGAATGATAGTGTCTTACCCATGCATTCATAGGCTACTGCATCTCCGTATTTCTGGATGCTTTCTTCAAACAAATCCACCACACAGGTGAACTCCCCGGGATCTATGGAGGTAGGTACGGACTTTGGATAAAACTTAAACCATGGGAACTCCTGCATATCTGTCATTTTGAGGTTATTGTTAAAGGCAATTTTACTAAGATATCCAATGTAAGGCTTATTTAAAAAAGATATTTCCAATAATATTGCAGCGCCCTCAATTTCACCAAAATCATTTAAATAAAACGGCTGTGCGCATCTCCGGCAGGACCAGCTTGATGATTTCCTGCAAGTAAAATCCGGTAGATCTTAGTGCCTGCCTGCTACCAGCTTGAAATCCAGCTTCGGAAGATTTATATTCGGTCTGTTTTCCGGCTTAATCCCGGATTAAATTTTATTTACAAAGATTATGTACAGGTTTCTGGCCGGACTCCTAACGGCAATATTGTTGTTCTTATTGATCTTCTATTTCGTACACCGGAGAAAGGAAAAAGAAGAATTACAGCTCAATACCGCTTTAATAGAACAAGAAATCAAGCAGGTGGGCAAGCTGATCGTGACAGAGGGCCATTTCTCCCAGATATTGAGTTATAAAAATACACGAAGAAATTACTTCGATATTTTCTCGGCCAATAAAAAAGCGCTGGTGATCGTGAATGCAAAGGTGACCATTGGCTATGATCTTCGCCAGATTCAAACGGAAATTGATCCAGAGGCCCGGCAGGTACGGATTACAAGTATACCCGAGCCAGAGGTCAATATCTATCCAGACTTGCAGTACTACGATGTCAGCCAGGATTATTTCAATAAATTCGATGCGGCGGATTACAACAAAATCAAGGGGAGGATCAATACGATTCTGGAGGAAAAAATCAATCAATCCGACCTGAAATCCGACGCCAGGGAACGATTACTTACCGAGTTATCCAGGATTTATATCCTTACCAAAACCATGGGCTGGAGTTTGCATTTTGAGGAAACCACCATCAATTCTCCTGAAGAACTTCGGGGTTTGGAGTTTTGAAAGTACCTTGTACCGGAATACGCTATAATTCCAATTTGTTTACGAAACCAGGATTGCAAATCCTGTTTATCTGTGTTAATCTGAGTAATCTGTGGTGAACCTTTTTTAGCAGGTATTTGCTTTAATTGTCGGCCAGGACAATCATCAAAACCTGTAGTTTAAAATAATCCCGGTATAAGGCTGAAAGCGCAAACCATTTAGTTTCACCGTATAACCTTCGGAGGACTGAATCTGATTTTGACTACCTTCTTCGTTAGTCCTTATGGCCATGTCTTCGGTATATTGTTGTTCTCCCATATACCCTGAAAGGCGAAATTCTGTACTTAGCAGCAAGCGCGAAGTTAGCCTAAAACGAAGGCCTGCCAAGGGGGAAAGGGAAAACCTGATTTCCCGGTCATACTTGTTCGTATTTTCAAGATAATTAGTTTCAGGGTCCAGGTCCGGCTGCTCAAAAAAGGATCTGCTGTGCTCCCTGCTCCCTTCCAGCTCGAGGCCATAATATCCCTCCCATCTCCTTGCGAGGGGTTTGATCCATTCATAGCCCAGGGCCAGGCCTAAATTTGACCAACCGTCTATATTGGTAAAGTCCCCCTCTATTTTTTTATACCTGCTCACCATTCCAAAGACCCGCAAACGGATCCTGTTTTGTTCATGAATCTTTTTCCTTAGCATCAATTCCAAAGGGGTCCGCTGGTTTTGATCCATCAACTGATCGAAGGCAAAATAGGTATTGACCCCAAGCTCGTACCGGCTTGTGGAGTCTAACAGACTCCATGTTGAAGGGTCGTTTTGGGCTGATGAAGTAGCAAAGCTCATTAGGAAAATTAGCCCTGAAAATATCCGCTGATACATGTATCTTCTTTGTTTAGGTTAATGAAAATAATGACGGGATTGTTCTCTGTGTTAACAATCCCGTCAGGAAAAGATTAATTATTTGACTAGTATTTGCCTTTTTATTACGCCGTCAGGATGTTCGATATGCACATAATAAGTCCCTAAAGCTAAGGAACTGATATCAACATTTAGATTTTTTTTCATTGTTTTAAAATTTAAGATTAATAAAAATTCCGGAATAGGGTTGAAAATCAAAAACCCAGGCCTTTGCATCATATCCTCCAATGGAATGTGTCTCCGACCCATCAGGGTTAGCGGAGGATTTTGCAAAGCCATCCTTTCTCGATTTCGTATTGTTATAGAATATTTCCATCCGCATTTCGTAGGAAACAAAAAAGTAATGCATCGGGGAATAGGTAAAGCCAACAATAGGGACCAAACCTAATGATTGTGTAGTAATAAAATCATATCTCCTTACCTTAACGCTCCCGTAAGTCTCGGAGTAATAGGAATAATTTCTCGTAGTATTGTGGATATCCCAACCCTTCTCCAGATCTGCCCCAAAATAATAACCGAACTTGTTATTGATGGGATGGTGCCATTCATGTCCCAGGGCGATGGCAAAGCGGGATTGCTGGATCTTCCGGTTTTCCTCCTCTTCTATTTTATTGGAATTCTCTACCCAGCCCCTGGCCCTTAGCCTGAGGCTACGCTCACCCTGCAGTCCCCTACGCAGCAAAAACTCAATAGGAGTGAATGTCCCCGGATCCAATAATCCATCCATGGCAAACTGGCTGTTGATACCCAGGCTATAGGCTTTTTCGGGAAGAAAAACCTGGGTTGACTGACCTGTTTCGTCCCCTTGTGCTAAAGCCGTTCCAAAAAATCCCGTCAGCAAAAGGCTTGTTATTAAAAGTTTAATCATGCTTTTTTTCCGAAATGTAGGTGCCGGAAATGAGATTTCCTACAAGTTTACGAAAATAAATATTAGTATTTTTTATTGCAGTATAATAATAAGACTTTTTTAGTTTTTTTTCCAATTTTAATGCTGAAATCGGGTAGGTTAAAACTCAAAAACAGCAATAAAATACCGAAAAAAATATTCCTTTTGGCCTGAATAATTACAAGAGTTTTCGAAGCAATTTTAAAGCTTTACCAATCGGTTCTCTCTCTCTGGGTTTAGTTTGCAACTACATCCCAGGTATCCGATTAATACGGTGCGTTTACGAAATAAATCCCCCTCCCCCCTTTTTAAAGGGGGATTTTGTCTTTTGGAGAAATAACAGGTACGTTCCTGCTTTTGAGTTTATCTCCGCTCCTCGGAATTTGTAATTCCGTGGTTCAGATAAGGGGGATTTGTAATCCCCAAAACCCTCTCTGGGTGAGTTTGCAACTAAATCCCAGGTATCCGATTGGTTACGTAAACGAGGCATTTGTAATGCCGGAAACCAAAGACCGACCGTAAAGAAAATCGTTTTTTAAAACGCACCCGGATGGCCATTACAAATGGCTTTTTGCCGGGTTTTATCTGTTTATGATTCCGAAAATAGTGGAGTGATTAGCATACTTCACCCGGTACTAATCATTCTATCTGTGTTAATCTGAGTAATCTGTGGTGAACCCTTTTTAATCAACTTCAGCCAATTACTCCTCCATTCGCTTTACCGAAATACTTTCCCCCATCACGATACCTATGCCATTCGAAATATTGGAATAAACCTGCACCGGCTGGGCAAATGGATCTCCATCATTCCACCATTGCAGGCCATAGGTAGAATGGAACAGGTAGTAATTCCTTGTCACCACCTTCAGGGTAAATGACACTTCCCCATCCATGTCTTCCGTAAAGTAGGAGCCATTAATAAACATATCAATTTTGGCCTCAGCACCATCAAATAATTTATCATCAATCAACAGCTCCCCATCCGTATTAAAATCCTTTTCATACGTTGGATTTTTAGGCTCCAGATAAAGAGGGTAATTTTCTTCATAATATACCAAATTGCCGTCCTGATCCGTGTAAGTATGCATTCTGTAATAGTGCGCTGAAATTTCATAGTAGTTTTCCCCTGGGGGATCATCAAAAGTCAACTGAATATCATCCCTGGAGGACCAGGAATCCACCTGTACCTGACCTTGATAAAGGAGGTTTTTGATGGGTACCCTGATTGGAATAGTCTCGGTGGCAGTGACCGGGTCGTATCCTGGTACCAGCACTTCAACTTTGTATTCGTTCCCTTCCGCAATCATGTGGTCCAGACTGATGTACTCTCCGGTGGCTTCATCAAAGCTAAGCGGATAAGTTTCTCCCTGATGGATCAGCTTCACCTCCGCATCCCTGATGGGTTCATACTCCCAATTGTTATCCAGAATATGTTTGCTGTAGGTTACCCTCACTTTAGGAAAAGTATTGTGCGCGAGGCTGGAATTGACCGTAACCTGGGGTTTCTCAAATGGAATGTCTATGTCCACGGTAGTCTCGCAGGAGGAATAGACAAAAAGTACCCCAAGGACCACCAGCAATCGGAAATATTTAAATGTTTGTGGAATAGCCATAAATCAGAATTTAAAACTATAGGAAAAGGAAGGGATAACGGGAAAAAGGCTGTATTGCATCACTTTCCGGTTGCCCTGATTGTCGCTGCCCAGGTCCATAAAGAATGGATTCATGCGATTGTACACATTATAAATGCCCAGGGTCCATTTCCGTTCCCCCCACCGTTTGGTTTTCCACCAGCTGAAACTCAAATCCAAGCGGTGGTAATCCCTGTTCCTGAAATTATTTCTGCTTTCGTAATATTCCACATTGGGCCTGGAAAAACCTCCATACCTGCTTATCTCCAATCCCTCGTACCGCTGCGTGGGTAGAGAAACCGCATTGCCGGTGCCATAGACCCAGGCCAGAGAAAAATCCTTATTGTCCTTCCACTCATGGGTGAGGGCAAAACTTACATCATGCCTGCGGTCATACTTGTAGGGAAACCACTTGCCAAAATTAACCTCATCAAATCTCCTCTCTGTATTGGAAAGGGTATATCCCAACCATCCGGAGATCTTTCCAACTTTTCGCTGAATCAGGAATTCGGCCCCATAGCTCCTGCCCTCTCCTACCGCTACCTTGTCCTGCCAGTCTTCATCCAGGTTGAGGTAAGTGGCTCCATCCTTATACTCAATCAGTCCATTCATGGTCTTGTAATAGGCCTCCAGCGTTATTTCAAAACCCTTGAAATTACGTACCCCTCCCAAAGCCACCTGCATGGCTTCCTGCGGTCCGATAGTTGGAGTGGCCGGCACCCACAGATCCGTTGGCAAGCCCAGTCCCGCATTGGTCAGGAGGTGAATAAACTGGGTCATGGTCACAAAGGATGCTTTTAAGGATGTGCTGGAATTCACCAGGTACCGGGCCGCAATCCTTGGCTGCAGGCTGTTGTAATGTTGGTCTTCCGTAAGGAAACCGGAATAATGAAGCCCCAGATTGGCCTTCAACCTGGGACTGAGGTTGATATCATCTTCCGCATACAGGGCATATTCCACGGAATTGAGTTCATCCGCACCCAGTCTCAGGTCATTTTCCGCCTCGCTGCTTTTGCTGGCATATACCCCGGGGGAGAACTTATGAAATATCACATTGGTACCGAACCGGATATAATGGTCCGGATTGGGGATGTAGTCAAAATCCGATTTAACTGCCCAATCCCGGATGCCTGAAAAATACCGCTCAGAATAAATATTGGTTTCGTTTACGCCGGCACCGGTGATTTTCTCCTCGTAGTTACTGAAAAGGTCAAACTTGTAGCGACTATGGGTAAAGGTGTGGTTGCTGAACAAACGGCTGTTGATCACATTGTTCCAGCGCAAAGCGGTGATAAAATTCCCCCATCTCAGGCCGAACTCTTCATCATAATCAGTTCTTTCGTTATCATAAACATAAAAGTCCTTGTATCTGGAGTAGACTTTATCGTCCCCCGAGTAAACGCTCAGATACAACCGGTTTTTGTCATTGACTACGTGGTTGATTTTACCATTCAGGTCATAGAAATAATAGCCTACATTTTCATTGCCTGAGGTTGCGGCTTTAATGATGGGCCTCGCCAAAAGATCCAGGTAGGTCCTTCTGGCTGAAAATATAAAAGAAGTTTGATCCTTTTTGATGGGCCCTTCCACGGTTACTTTGGAGGCTATCAGGCCAATAGAACCCTCCCCTTTAAATTCCTGCATGTTGCCTTCCTTCATGCTCACGTCAATCACGGAAGACAACCTGCCGCCATACCTGGAAGGGAACCCTCCCTTGATCAATTCCACATTGTTGATGGCATCGGCGTTGAATATGGAAAAGAAGCCAAACAGGTGGGAAGCATTGTACACCGGTACCCCGTCGAGCAGGATCAGATTTTGGTCCGGCCCCCCTCCCCTGACATACAGGCCGCTTCCTCCCTCAGTACCCGATTGCACTCCGGGCAACAGCTGCAATACTTTAAATACATCCACTTCCCCCATCAGAGCCGGCAGTTCCTTGATCTGTTTGATGGGGACATTAATGGAACTCATCCGGCTCACTTCCTGGATCTGGTCCATTTCTGAAGCGGACACCACTACTTCCTGGAGGTTGCCATCTGGCATCAAGCTTACATTGATCACCGTATCTTTGCCTGCTTTTAGCCTGATATGCTGGGTCTGAAAACCCACAAAGCTGAAAAACAGATCCAGACTATCACTATTGGTCGTGTAACTGTAAAAACCAAACTGGTTGGCTACGGTGCCTTTTTGCGAAATTTTATCATAAATATTCGCACCTATCAGGTGTTCGCCAGTACCTTCTTCTGTGATGGTGCCGCTAATGGTTATCTTTTGGGCAAAACCAGGTAGGTTTAAACCAAAAAGTAAAAGAATAAAAATTAATCGTTTCATTTTTTCCAGATCATAAAAAACCTTTGCATAGTACACTTTAAAATTTGTCGCAAATCTAATGAAATAAGTAAAATCAAATCATTCGTTGAGAAAATAAACTTGTTTCAACGCAACGCCGGCAAGTGCCTTTATTTATATTTCCTACAGCAAATAGCAACGTCGGCTCATTTTTCTTTCACTGCCAAAAGCATTACCTACCTAAGACGGGAAGCTGAATCATTATGCTACAAACCCAAGCCCGTTTGACGAAAAAATTTCCCTGGCCTATCCATGACAATGAAAGTTTTATTCCTTGCCTTATTTTTCTGTCATCGAAACTTTCTTTTTAAAAAAATCAAAAGCCCGAAACCCAAAGCAGAAAGCAACATAAGCAGCAAGCCCCGGAAAGGCTGACCCAGCAAATAACTTCCTGTCCCGAACAGGAAAGCATAAACTGCCATAGTGCCGGCACCAAAAGCCATGATTGCGGCCTGAAAGTCAAAATAATGCGGCGAAGTATGCTTTTCACCTTTCTCTTTCATCCAACCGTACACCCTTTTCCATCCCGGACCGGGGACGCTTGTTTTGCGAACAAATGATATCAGCAACTGCTTATCTGTGGCCGGACCGAGCAAAGCTGTCAGAACCCAGGCAATGGTCGTCAGTACTATGCCAATGACCAGTTGTTCAAGGTTTGACAGCGGGTCAAAATAAAAAGGATGAAGGAAAGCGAAATACAGGGCTACAAAAAACGAAACCCCCATGGCTACAATCTCACTCAGGGCATTGATCCTCCACCAGTACCACCTTAAAATGTAGATCAAGCCTGTGCCGGCACCTATCTGGAGCAAAATCCCAAAAGTCTGCAGGGCATTTTCCAGCTGCAGGGCGAAAAATCCACCCACAATCATGATCAGCAGGGTAGCTATCCGACCTACTGTTATCAGGTGTTTTTGTGAGGCCCCGGGGCGTACAAACCTGAGGTAAAAATCATTGACCAGGTAAGAAGATCCCAGGTTCAGCATGGTAGAAAGGGTAGACATATAAGCTGCCACAAGGGAAGTCACCACCAGCCCCATTATTCCTACCGGCATAAAGGATAGCATGGCCGGATAAGCCAGATCATCCTGAACAATCGCAGGGTCAACACCCGGGAAGGCCGTTTGAAGGGCTTGCAAATCAGGGAAAACAATGATGCTGCAAAGTGCTACGATGATCCATGGCCATGGTCTGATGGCATAGTGAACAATGGTAAACAGCATCACAGAGGAAAGGGCATTGTTCTCGTCTTTGGCGGCCAGCATGCGTTGCACGATGAACCCACCACCCCCTGGCTCGGAGCCCGGATACCAGACCGACCACCATTGAATAAAAAGCGGTACCAAAAATACGGTCAGGAATATTTCGCCATTGGAAATATCGGGTATAAAGTCAAGCTTGTCTACCACATGTTCATGCTGAAGTAAATTATCAAAACCGCCGACCGCAGGGTGGTTTACTGCTATCCAGGCGGCAGCAATGGCTCCCGCCAGAGAAAGCATAAACTGAATAAAATCGGTGAATACAACCCCCCTGAGCCCTCCGAGAGAACTATAGATTACCGTGACCAGGCCCGAAACCATCAGCGTAGCCATTGGGCTGATTCCCAGTAACACCGTTCCGATTTTAATGGCAGCCAGGGATACTCCTGAAATGATGACGACATTAAAGAATACACCCAGGTAGATCGCCCGGAATCCTCTGAGAAAAGAAGCCGCTTTGCCGCTGTACCTTAATTCATAAAATTCTATATCGGTCAACACGCCCGAACGTTTCCAGAGTTTGGCGAAGAAGAAGACAGTGAGCATGCCCGTCAGCAAAAAACTCCACCAGACCCAATTGCCGGAAATACCATTTTTCCGGACGATATCGGTAACCAGATTGGGAGTATCTGTAGAAAAGGTGGTGGCCACCATAGAAGTACCCAGCACCCACCAGGGAAGGTTGCCCCCGGCCTTAAAAAATTCATTGATGTTTTTTCCGGATTCTCCTGAGCTATACAAGCCTATCCCCAAAGAAAGGACGAAAAAAGAAACCAGGATCAGCCAATCTACCCCTTGTAATAACATGATGGAAAGTTAAGGGTTAATGGTTAAAAAAATAGCAGGAAGAACCTTAAAACAACCCTATTTGATGATGTGCCGATTTGAAGATTTGAGAATGTGCCGATGATTTGATTTCCTCCCTATGGAGATACTTATTTTCTTCTGTACGGATTGATGGGAATTAACCTCACGGAATTTTTTTAACTCAAGCCCAGTAAGAGCGAAATATATTCCCCTTTCCATAGCAGTATGTATCGTGGTAGTTTGATAATGTTAGGAAGTAAAAGATAGCCAAATTTGTGATTTGGCAAATCAAGAATTGTCTGACAGACCCGACAAATGGATAATTTGGAGGAACTTCAAGAAGGCAAAAAACCATTGAGTGGCACTAACGCTCCATTATTTCATACAGAATGTTGTGAGGAGATACTTGTCTCCCTTATTTTTTGAAAATATCCGCTCCGCTGTTCTGGAGTCCTCATTGCTAGTTCATATTTGGTTCCAGGGCACTTCACAGGTACCCCTCCCCAGTTAATATCCGCTTGTACCCACTTCAAAAGCATTAATAAACTGTTAAAACTGACAAGCTTGAATGTCTGAACTCGAACGTTCCGATTCTGAACTTCGACGTTGAACTTCGGAAGTGCCTGATTTCATCAAAAAAAACGCTCTTTCCGGCTAAAAATGACAAAACCTGACATTTTTTCCGGAATTTTCCGGTTTGATATAAAAAACAGGGGACTTCGAAAGTGGGCTGGAGCACTTCATAATCGAAGTTGTCAGTTTTTTATATTCAAGCTTGCGGTTCGGAGGTGGGGCATTGTACATTTTGACCGGAAAATTTCACCTTTTTGGCCGCTCGTTTGAGTTTTAAGGTGATCGCTGGCAGTAAAAACTGACAAGCTTGAGATTTAAGACCGCATCGTCGAATAAATTAACCTAAAGCAAGGGCCTGCGAAGTGTGGCAGCAGGCATCAAAGGTATCATCTCTTACTTCTGAAGTCCAAAAAATAAGGGTGCAGCCTGTTTCTTTCGGACTGCACCCTTTAATTGATTTGGGGTGACATAAGCAACTTTTTAATGTTTAAATTTCGGTTCCATTGGACGAGGGCGTACGGGATTTCTGAAACCGCTGTTTGAGGTCTTCATAGATCACCTTGGCATCGGCGGCATTCACTTTGGCACCGTACTTCACGGAATTGTAAAAACTCAAAGCACCTACATAAGCCTCTGAACCGGCCATCATCACGGTATCGTTCAGGTTGCTTTCCAGCTGCTGCAAGTCCCGGAGCACTGGCATCAGGCCTTTTACCACATTCCAGTCTTTGTCCATTTCCTCAAGATTTACATAGGGAGGCAAAAACTGACTGTCATCCCGGGCGTATTCCATCACCTTTTCCACAAAGGGAAGGGTGCCGTCACTCATTTTAGGCACCGTCTGCCGCTCGGAGGGGCTAAGGGCGATCATGTACGGACCCAGGGTAGTTTTCAGCGTAGCCAAAGCCTCCCTGACAGCCTGAAGCTCTGCCTCAGGAATCTGAATGGATACTGCATTTTTTGTACTCATGGTAAATAAATTTAAAATGAAACATAAAATTCCCTGATGAAAATATCTTTTTTGGATTTAAAATGCAAATATTTGGGCTTTAAATTGGTTAACAAGTTGGTTTTTTTAAAGAGCTTATAGTTGTCTGAGAGGGAATGGATAATTTGTACTAAGGAAAAAGATCGCAAGTTCCTACATTTAGAAAGACAAATTCTCATTGAAGAAGTTAATATTGCTCAAAAATTACTACGAAACGTTTATTAATAGTAACCCAATAATAACTACTGGTGGGAATAAAATTAAAATATGATAAATTAAACTTGTTTTTATGTAATAATCAATATAAATTAAAAATACGTTCCATTTATTTAATTGGTGATATTCGGATTTGGTAGCTTTGAACATATCAAGGTCAATTGAGTGATGATTTTCGTATCTTTCTAAAATCCGCTCATATTTTCTAGATAATTTCTCAGCAACCTCCCTTTTCTCGTCAAGACTTGGACTATTAGTTAATGTTTTAAAAATCCTGAGGTCATTATATAAACTTGAAAGTTCAAGTCCACAATTATGATATTGCTTTGCTTTTGAACTGTAATCTTTCGATTTTTCTATTTGACCAAAAACCAGTAGTAAAATAGACAGACTAGTCACCGAATAAGCAATCAGATTTTGGTCAATATTTTCAACTGAATAAATATTATATACGGAAAGTAAACCAACTGCTATCAGATAAACAGATAACATACTGGTACACAAATTAGATAAATCTGAAATTCTTAATAATCTTTTATTTGCATTAAAACGACCTCCTTTAGTTGACCAAATTTTATAATTTAACTCCTCTAAGAAAGTCTTTTCCAAATAATCTTTATATGACTTTACCTTTTCCAATATTACTTATTCTAGAAATAATCTTTAATTACAATTTATTTTCAATTTTTCTTAACCTTTCAGAAATATCCATTTCATACCGTTCGAGTAGCTTCTGATTATCTATTGCAGTATTGATATCCATTTTCAATACTCTCAATTCATTCAATATTTTATCAAGCTTATTATCTAAAATAATCTGATTGTTTAACAACCTTCTAAATTCTTCCGCTGCCATAATATTTCTATTTTAATTTGTAAAACCTTTGAAATGCTAAATTAAACAAGAAATTAAAACTAATCCAAACCAATTCAAATTAATTATGAGAGGGTCCATAGAGATTTTTTATTAAGAAACTAGCATGCATTATTATCTCATGAATTAACAAAATAATCTTCAATCTTTCTGCAAATGTAGGGCAACATATAAAAATATTTAAAGTGAGACTATTTATAGGAAGGAACCAACTTATTTTACTCATTACCATTGATTGTTCGTGTTCAAAGGAGAAATTATCTTAAATACTTTCAGTAATTTCATTAGAAAGATTAGACATCTCCACCTTTGTTCTTCTGCTATTTCAAGAATTTCAAATTCAAAGAGTTGCTCTTAAATCTCTCACAAGTATTATGTTTCGATCGTAATATCAAGTGTCATTAATAACATATTTAATTAATAAATTAAAATACTAATTTCGTTTAAACCAATAAATACATTGTTGAAATTTAAAAAATAAAAACAGTCACATCAACCTTTACATTTAATACATTTCATTTAACTTTTATGTCATATGCATATCTAGACTTGATCTTTGGTTCACCTTTCTTATCTAGAACATGCTTAATTTCTAAACGACATAAAATTATTGTTCCAGTCGTAAAACTAATTTTTCTATTCAATACATTTTGTTTAAAATCAACATCTCCAATTTTAAAGTCAATTGGCTCGCTATCAAAATAACCCTTCCAACTATCATTCCCCTTTTTAAATACAGGAGAAATTATTTCAACTTCAGCATCATCAATTATTTTAGGTTCCAATTCAATTTCGTCTACAATAAATTGTTTAAATTTTGATTTTGGAACAAATTTCTCTTCTGAAACTGGTTTATTTTCAGCATCCAATTCAAGCGTAGAAATTTGGGTTATTTTATTTTCCATATCTAAATATTCATAAAAATTTGATTTTAAAACCTTTACTTTCCCATCGAGCAAAAAATACCCAATTATTTTATTGAGTGAATCATTTTTTTCAACTTCTGTATTTACTTGATTTAATTTTTCAATCTCTTTATTTAATAGGATTTTTTGCATTTCAAGAACTTCTATTTGAAGATTTTCCAATTTGTCATTTTCGGAAATAAAATCTGAAACTACATTTGTTAAAATATTAGTAAAGATTCCACCGAAATATGTAACAGCAATAAGAAGGTTTTTATTCCTTTTTTTATTTAAAAATTTAATAAATTCTTTTATACCGCCTTCTTCAAGTGCTTCGATTTCTATCTCAAAGTCGTATTTCAATTCTTTAGAAATGTAGATTATAAGTCTTAACAATTCTAACTCTGCCTTATTCCTTACAAATGCATTAAAGGAATGTGAATCGTTCTCTAAGTAGTAGTGAAGTTGTAATTTTTCCATATATGATTTTCTTTAGTTGCTTTCCACTATCCTTATCTCCTCCTCCGTCAAGCCATACAATTCATACACTAACCGATCGATTTCCTGGTCGATGCTGGTGATTTCGGCCTGGAGGTCCTGGGCTTTGGCTTTTTGTTCATTGAAATAGGCCATCCATTCGGCTTCTTCTGACAAACTCAACTTGACCTTTGCCTTTTTTAACTCTGCCAAAAATCCTTTGAAATCTAAGGAAGGCCAGTTTTGGAGTTTGGTGGATGGTTTTTCGATGGAATACTTTTTTTGAATTAAATTTAAAAAGTTAGATAGAACTTTCTGGTTTGATTCTGTTGCGTTGATAACTAAATTCGCAAAGGCATCAAATTGTTCTTCATTTTTTAACTCAGGAATTGGTATTTGTTCGAAATACTGTGGCTTAACCTCAATATATCCCCCACTTCTTACCACGCAAATTGATTTTAAATATGCCCAAATCAATTTTGAGTTTATGATACAAAGCAATGTAAGATTTGATGATGGAAGGATAACAGACGGTGCATTTATATAATACCCTTTAAAATCAATAGAAAATTTTGGCTGGGATTGTAGATTTGGCCAAGTGATTTTAGGACTTTCAAATAGTTTGTAATAATCAACTGAATCTTGAATTTCAAACCATCGATACGGACCTGGCTTCCGTCCCATTTTTTGATCTTCGGAATTTCTAGGCGTTAGTCTGTCCTTAAATTGATTTAAATAGCCTTCAATCGATGGGTAATTCGTTATATCAGTTCCTCTCCGTGTAAAAATTAAATATTTATCAATATCCTCTGAAACCCACTTACTTTGATCTTTCCCTTCAAAAAATGACTTTATAAGCTCCTTAGAACTCGAATCTTCTGATTCCAACCTTTCTTTTGTGACCCCATTGATTATAAAAGCATCGTTGTATCCAGTTACGATTCCTCTAAAACATTTACCAAATACCTCTCTAACAGTTTTATTCATTTTTATTTTTTCGAAAATCTCGAATAGTTCCTTAGAAATAAAACTCCAACTATCTGATGAAAGAGAACTTTGAATAACAACTAAACCTCCAAGTAGGTCAATATCTATCACAGATCCCTGTAATTTTTTTGGTACCTTTTTATAAATAAATTCCGTTTCGTCAAATCTCCTATTTCTGGAAATTAATATGATAGGATAGGTGGTAGCTCCTTCAAAGATTTGAACCTCAGTAAAATCTATAAGTTCAACAAATTCAGTTTCAGAATTTAAAAATTCTCTTAATTTTTTGGCTGCTTTCGTTTTATCAAAAGTGTTAGATATAAAGCCAAACAAAGAATCTTTTCTTAATATTTTAAATGCCACCTCATAGAAATAAGCGAATAGATCAGAAGTACCTTCGAATACCTTATATTTTTTTTCAAGGTACGGCTTGATTTCTCCAAATAATTCTTGCCTGACATAAGGCGGATTCCCCACCACCACATCAAAACCTCCCTTGGCAAAGACCTGCGGAAACTCTTCCTGCCAGTTAAAGGCCAGGTCTCCCGAAACGGCCGGATCGTCGATCAGGGAGTTGCCTACTTTGATATTCGAGTTAAGACTGCTGAGTTTGCGGCCTTTCTTTGCCGTGCGCAGCCAGAGTGAAAGGCGGGCGATTTCTACCGATTCCTCGTTGATGTCCACGCCAAAGATGTTGTTTTCGAGGATGTGGTTTTCCACATTGGGAAGGACCAGGGGCGAATCGAAAAGCTGGGATTCGAGTTCGTCCACGTAGCGGTGCTCGGCCATCAGGAATTCCAGTACCTGATTCAGAAAAGCCCCGGAACCACAGGCCGGATCGCAGATGGTGAGCTGCAGCAGCCAGACACGGTAGGTATCCAGTTTTTCCTTGAGCTTCTGTATGGTTTTTTTCTGTCTGCCCCGCTTGCCCTCAGCAAATTCCTCGTCAATCAAGGCCAGTTCCTCCTTTTTCTCCATACAGAGTCTGCCCAGGGTATTGTCCACGATGTATTTGGTGATGTACTTGGGGGTATAGAAGACACCATCCCGCTTGCGTTTGGTTTTGGACTTATCTACTTCCTCACCTGCCAGCTGGGCGCGGACATTTTCGATGTCGTTCAAGCTATGCTCAAAGATATGCCCCAGGATATTGGTATCTACCTCGGATTCAAAATCGTATTCCGTCAGCTTCTTTACGTGCTTTTCGAGAACCTCATCCGATATTTTGAGCGCTTCCAAAACGGGGTCCGGGGCGAATAGTCCTCCATTATAGGCATGGATTTCGGCTTTGCCAGGCTGCACACGTCCCGTGTTCAGGTAGCCGAAGTATTTCTTGAACCGATCGTAAAGGGGCCGGTATTCGTCCAGTTCTCTCAGTTTATGCCACTGCCCCACGATTTCCATGATGGAATTGGGCGGCAATAATCCCTTGTCCTCCGCAAAAAAGATAAACAGAAAGCGGTCCAGCAGCTTTTGGCTTTTTTTATAGAGTTCCAGTTCATCCTGTCCGGGATTTTTGGCCACCATGTCCTGCCAGAGTTGCTGCTTGAAGGAGGAGTAATCGGCATAAAGCTGTTTGGTAATTTGCTCTTCCACGAGCAGGGATTCCTCTTTGAGCTTTTTGGGCAGATCCCGGAGCAGGTTGTCCTTTTGGAGGAGCAGCCAGAAAAGCTGGAAATCCTCCAATTGCATGCCGAATACATTGAACTCCACAAAATCCACGGCATTGTCGATGTAAAAGCGCAGCTTTTCGAAGTTGCTGGTAATGACATAGCGGCATTCGGGCTGGTTGTTTTTGTAGTTGAAGGCCTGGTCCCGGACCTTTTCCAGGTCTTTGGTATCGGTCCCTTTCAGTTCGATCACAGCCAGGGCATTTCCATCACGAAGAATGGCTCCATCGGTCTTTTTGGCGTCTTTGGTATTTTTTAGTTCCGTGGTCAGGTTATAATCCGGATTGGGATTGATGGTATAGCCCAGGATATTGACAAAGAGTTCGCGGAGAAAGCCTTCCTGAAACTGCTCTTCCTTGGATGCCCGGATATTGCCATGAATTCTGGGATTGTGAAAATAGGCCCTGTAAGCTTCAAAGGCCTCTTTGATGGGGAGATTGTCCTGGGCGGCAAGGTATTTTTTTCGTACGGAATTTTGGAATAGCGCCATTCAAAAAAGATTGATGATCGGAAAGTTAAAATGAAACGTTTCCTAAAAATAGAAAGAATGATGGTTTTAGGTAAACCAATGGCAAAAATTATTGAAATTTTTAACAGGAAATCGACTGAAATTATCAGAATGGAAGGGAAGGCACCAAAAATATAATTGTTGGTTCAAGAAAATACCTCAACCTTTCAGTATACCCCAAGTTAATCTATTTTGTGATATCCGGTTTTATTTATTTAGGTGACGAAATTAAACTAATCTATATTTTTTTTGACTAATTTTTTATTAAAATATATATTTTGATTGTATATTTAATTTAAACATGCTAATTTTAATTGAAATATTATTTTTTATTTAACAAATTATCCCATGAGAAAATCTTTCTACCTCGCGATTTTACCTTTGTTTTTGCTTACAAACATTGTATTTGCCACTAAACCTCCAAGTGTTGACCCCGTTCCTCCTAGGGTTAATGTAGATGGCACCTGGTACAACGATGGCGAAACAGCATACATCGAATGCAGTAAAACAAGTATTACTGTATATATTGATCCTTTTTCCACTGGATCCAGTATCATTGGAATAGTGGTGAATCCTTCGGCCAATTTCTCCATTAGCGATACTCCTTATTCTGTTCAAAAAACGCTAAATTTAGACCCGGCCCAACAAAACGGATTTATTGATGTAGGCTTTGAATAAAATGATGAAAGAATGACCGTATATATCCGGCAAAAGCCTCCTGAACCCATTATTACAGCAGGATCCAACGTTTGTGCTGGCAATAGTGGTAGTTTTACGGCTATCAGTAATTATGATTTTCAAAGCACAAAACCAATAAACCTGGTTTGGCAGACAACTGGTGGGGTCACCGTTAATGGGAGTAGTAGCTATACGGAACAGCCTGGAGTATCCAGTACAGTCACTATCGCAAATAGTTCTTCGGGATCCTTTTCTGTCAAAGCTGTTATTGCCGGTTGTAGTAGTTTAGAAAGCACCCCGAAAACCGAAAATATGGGTACGCCGGTCATAGCAAATCCCAATTATTGGTTATTTGATTCCTATTCCAATATGTGGCAATTTAGCCAAAGTGTAACCGGGCCTGGAATAACTTATAACTTTTATGTTTCTTCTGGTTCTGCCCAACTAAATCAACAGCTTCAGGACTGTTATATCACCACAACAGAGGGAGCTACGGTTTGTGTAACCGGCACAAATTCATGTGGAACAGGTACACCTTATTGTTTTTACATCCCTCCGGCCAGTGGCCTACTTCGAACAGTTTATCCAAACCCTGTTACCAACCTACTAACTTTAGAATTCAATACCAGTAAATCATCCTATTCCATTCCATTTGAGGTGATTCTTTATTCTGAAAAAACTATGGAGGCAGTTATTCACCTAACTCAAGAGGAGGTCAATTCACTAGAATCCTTTAAAACAAATCACGGAATTGAGATGGATGTAGCAGATTTACCCCGAGGGATTTATTATCTTCATACAATACCTGATAAAAAATCAAAGCTCGCTATTCAAAAGACAAAAATCATTTTAGAATAAAAAATCGTTATTAATACGAACAAAAAAATACTGACCTTTCACCATTAATTAATCTGATTATGAAATACAGAAATAGAATGGTTGCCTTTATTGGCGTTGTACTTTTTTTGAGTGCCTCATGGGACGGGTACGGGCAGACCGGTATCCGGATAGGAATTACTGGCGGTGTTAATGCCGGTCAGCTTAAAAACAGTATTAACCTGACAGATAGGTTGTGGAAGTACAATGCAGGGCTTGCGTTTGCAAAACCACTTTCTGGAGATTTTTCCCTTACAAGCGAACTGGTCTACAGCAAACAGGGTGGCAGCATAGACGGGTCTCAATCGAACAAATTACTTACTCATTTTGACTACATCGCGCTTCCTGTCCTGGTTCGTTTCAGACCAGGTGGGAAAAATATTTTCCTCCAGGCAGGTGGCAAGTTTGGGTATCTGCTAAAAGGTGAAAGGTTAAATACCAACAATAGTTCTCCAAATGACATACCGCATCTCCGCCAGTGGGACGCTGGAGCATTAGCTGGTCTGGGTTATCGGCTGGGAAACCATATTGTCGTAGATGTCCGGTACTATCATGGACTGGCACCTTTGATTAAAGATCATTGGATATTGGATGGCGATTTAAATCCAATTTTTTATGGGGCCGACCGATTGGTCCACCGGGTGTGGTCGATGAATCTGACGTATTATCTCTGATTGAGAAATATCCCGCCCCTGTGGGGTTCAGGACAACCAGTCAATTCTATAACGATGGGCTGCACCCATCGCTGAGGTATCACGCTCTTTCAGGGCTGGAATTATGAGTAAGTTTTTTGAGATGGAATGCATTTATTTCAATAGCGTATTCTTGGCTGAATGGAAAACAAACGAGTACCCAGGCACTGAAAGTGCCGAATACCAAAACACAGGGTGAAGCCCTGTGAAATGAATGCTCCCTACGTGAGACTTCAATCTGCTTTGCCCGCACCACTGAAGCAAAGGGGAGAAACCGATTTTCCATTAAGTGCAGCTCATTCTCTGTAGCGGTACTCTCCTACAATTTGATGGCAGGATTTTCTGTCTGCCTGATTAAGGTATTGCAGGTAAAAAAAATTAGGCCTAACAAACCAGTAAGCAGATCCATTGGTTTGTCCTTCAAAAACAGCTCCCTGATGGTATTTATCCCATTCAATTATCGCCGGCGGCATGGGGTAGCATCCCCGGAGCACTTCCCAGGTTGGCTAAATTTTGTTCCAATCGGGCAATGGCTATAATTTTCATGGTATTCCTGTTTTAATTTTTTTATCGCTTATAAGGTTGATTATTTTTCCCTGCCCTATTATCCATTAATGACCTTCAAACCAGTATCCCTCAAATTCAGTCCGGATCTTTTCCAAGTCTTCCGTATAGGCCGGATCATGGGTAAAATGGCTGGTCTCATAGGGATCCTCCTTCAGGTCCATCAGCCGTTCTTCAAATCCGGCGGCATCGTAACGGATGTATTTCAGTCCGTCTTCCCGGATCACGGCCCTGCTGATCTCCCCTTCAATGCCCAGGGAAGTTCTCCAGTCAATCTCCCTGCCCTCAAATAAAGGCCTTAATTTTCTCCCCCGGGGATCCGCTTCTGCTGCTATCCCGGCGTAATCCGCCACTGTCGGCAAAATGTCCAATCCCACGGAAACCAGATGTCGGTCATCTACCTGGCCTGCCGGGATTTTCCCTTTCCACATGGCGGTAAATGGCACTTTTACCGATTCCTCATACAATACGTTTTTATGTTCCAGCCGATGGGATCCATCCATGTCCCCGTGTTCGCTGCTGAAAATAACGAGGGTTTCTTCCTCGGTTCCACTCTCCATAAGCGCATCCAGGATTACCTGAACATGGGCATCCACCATTTCCGTCAACCGGGCATAGGCCCAGCGATGCATGCGCCACTGCTCCTCTGTATATTCTTCCCGGGCGCCGCTGCGAAAGGTCCTGGGATCACGATTTAAAAACAGCTCGATGGCTTTTGCTTCGTCTTCCTGGGGTTCGAAATTGGGAGGTAGCGGTGGACAATATTTCTCAAAAAATTCTTCCCGACTTACACCTTCTGGTATTTGTAATGCCCTATCCAGATTTGATAATTCCGTTTTGAAATGGGTTTGCAAATGATCCAGATAAGTGGAATCCGCGAAATCTCGTATCGCCATAAAGCAAATATCATGTGGAATGATCAGGGAAACCGTCATAAAATAGGGGTTTTCATGATCTGCCCTGATGTAGTCGGCGGCCTTACCAGCCAACTCCCCTCTCGCATCTTCGGTAAGCACCTCAAATCCGACCAGGTCAGGATCTACGAATGCCGGTAGATGCTGTTTGCCCCCATATACCAGGTCGTAGCCGGCCTGTTTCAGGTAGTCGGCCAAATTTTCCTTCGAAGCCTCCGGGCTGTCAGCGGGGATATCCATAGAACCCGCATTGTTCCTTACTTGTCTTCCCCGGGAGTCATTATAGAAACCCGGAAACCTCCCTGTCATAATGCTTAACCGCGAGGGTGAACATACCGGATTGGTGACGTAGGCACGGGTAAAGCGAATGCCGTTATTGGCAATATAATCCATGGCAAGGGTTTGCAGGTATTTATTTCCTGAACTGCTCATCATGCTTTCACTTTGCTGATCGGTGAGAATCAAGATAATATTTGGCCGGATTGCCTTCTCCTTACAGGAATGGAGCGCTAGAAGACATAAAAGAGAAAAAACCGGCGAGAGGATACTAATTTTCATGGGCAGTACTTAAAATAGAGTCGAATAAAACAAAAATTGTCATTCATTCACAACTATTTTTTAACAAAGCATCAACGACCACTAGTTGCCCTTTCTTATTTGGATGGCTTTCTCAGCGTATTTTCTATACCATTCTATCGGGCAATGCTGCCTGAAGTTTTCAAGGGCGCTTATTATTTGCTCATCGTCTTTCGAATGCGCCAGCGATACCTCAAGATCAGAAAGTTTGCGGTTCCAGATATGATTGGTAGTACGCAGGGCATTTACCGTCTCAATAGGATCGGTTGGTGTTTCCGGAAAGCCCAAATCGGCAATTACATGCGTGATAATCCGTTCATAAGCCTGGTTGAAAGGTTCGTAGGCTTCCTTTAATACGTCCACGTATCCGGCGAGGATATTCAATCTTTCAAAGGAAGATTTAGCGTTGTCCAGATTGTATAGCCCGATTTCGGCCCAATATATCGCTTCGCCGAATTCCTTCATCTGCCGGTTGGATCGGATCACCAAGCCGATGACATGAAAGTATAGAGAGGGATGGTGGCTGGGGGCCAAATGCTCGATGACTTTTTTAAAATGGGCGATTGCCTGAGGATACCTGCCGGCCTGACAATAGCAAAAACCGATCTGATTGTGGAGTTTTACGGCATACACATCAGGATCCATGCTTTCTATTATTGTCTCAGCGTAGCTGTTTACAAGCTCAATTTGCTGTTGATAATCCCAAATCGGAATATCTCTGTACAATTTAAGTACGATTTCTTTTGGTAAAAAGTCGGATGTTAATTGGTCTTTATTCATGCTTAATGCTGTTCAGGCCATTGCCCTACAAAAACCACAAACATATTCCTGAACCATCCCCGCAGTTTGCCTAAATAGTTATTCAGCTCGAATAGCACTTACCGAATAATCCACCTAAAACCTAAACGACACCTCCAGGCCTAAACCGGGTTTGTTGAGGCCAAACTTAAATTGCCTGAAACGTTTTGTCCACCTGAAAGAACCAGGGTTAGCTGAACAATCTGGGAGTAAAAACCCTTGAAAAACCAACTATCTATCAGTATTTTAATATTACTAAATATTTCTTTAAAGAACATTGAAACCTGCGATTTTCAGTTGCACAATACGGATGTGATCTGGAAATAATTTCCGCTCGTCCTGCAACCTATTTTGAGAATCCTGGATGTAAATCCTAAATATTTTTAAAGGTAAGGATTGAAAAGTCTGCTTACTCGTCCAGCTCCCGAGCAGTCCAGGGTTTGGTTCGTCCGGAGACCTCCGCCCGGGTTTTCGTAACCGTTTCGGGAGCTACTTCCGCCGATCCGTCTCCAAATTCCTTGCGGATGTAGGTGAGGACATCAGCGATCTCCTGGTCGCTCATTCCACCCATAGGAGGCATAGGAATGGACTGGGTTCCGGCGCCGTATTGTTCTCCCGCTACGTCGATGGGCCCGGTAAGCCCATGGAGCACGATTTTGATGAGCTTCGTTTCGTCTCCTGTGACCCGCTTCGAACCCATCAGGGGCGGATACACGTCTGGCAACCCTTTGCCACCGGGCTGATGGCATGACTGACAGGCCTTTTCATACAAGGCTTCGCCGATTGAAACGATCGCCGGTCCCTGATCCAGCAGCTCCCGCAAAAAGTTATTCTGAACCTCGGACACAAGGTTGAGTTTCCCTTCCTGAAAAGGAGTTTCCCAGAGCACCTGAAGGGATCTTGCGCTCTGTCTTAAAGCGTACTGTAGAAAGGGGTCCATTTCATGTTCTAGCGCTGCAGTTACCACTTCGATCGCATGGATCTCCCTCAGGTAGCTGGCGGCTATCACGGCCTCCAGGCGGACCCTGGGCTGGGCATCGTTTACCAGTTGCCTTAGCCAATCGAGGGCTCCACCTTCCAGCCGGGAGCCCCAATCTCCCAGCACGCGGGCACCATAGGCCCGAATCCGAAAATCCTTCGACTGCAATAAGCGATCGAGCAATTCCGGTCGGACCGTTTCATGCGCCTGGTAGACCCCTATCAACTCGAGGAGAAACTGATCTTTGCGATCCTGAAGATCCAACCCATCTGCCGCCACCACTACCATTTCCGTTGGCTGGTAATAAAGCAGACGCTTCGCCTGGTATCGTATCCATCGCTCCTGAGAATCCAGCAGTTCAAGCAATTGGCCTGCATCCATCCCAGATAAATCAGGGTAGTTAAAGGAGGATCTGGAATCTGCTGAAATCCTCCAGATGCGGCCATGTGATTTGTCCCGTCGGGGGTCGGCATAGCTCGCCTGGTAGTGACCAATGATCGGGTTGAACCAATCTGCCACATACAAAGCCCCATCAGGCCCTACAGAGACATCCACCGGACGAAACGAATTATCGGAGGATGTGATCAATCGGGGAAGCTGTTTGGTAGCAAATCCGGAACCTGCATCCTCGAATTGGTGCAATTCCACCACAGAACCGAAGTATCCGGCGATCAGTGCCGCACCTTGTAGTGCTTCGGGCATGGCTGATGTCCCAATGATTGCAAGGGAGGTCGTTTTAGGAGAGGTCTGAAATAACGGACCTACATCGTGATATTGCTCGGGATTGTTTTTTTCGTAGGCCGTGTTCGGATCTTCATGATAGCGGGACTCGTCTTGTTCCGGAAATGGTACCAAACCGGGCACAGTCCAATAGCCTTCCGGGCGATCTCCCGTCTTGTGAAAGACCTGGCCATGGTCGTCAAAGGCAACGCCCCAGCAATTGGCACCCGCCATTCCCCCTCCGAAAAAACTCACCAATTTCAGGCGCCGGGGATGATATCGCCAAACCCCGGCCCGATCCAGACGGACAATTCCATGTGGCGTTTCCACCCGGGAAATGGCATGGAGTCCCTGGGTGAACCACAATGTCCCATCTGGACCATGCGTAATGCTGTTCACCATTTGATGGGTATCTCCTACGCCAAAACCAGAGAATATTACCTCTCTCTCATCGGCCTTCTTGTCCCCGTCACTGTCACGGAGATAGAGGATCCGATCGAAGTCGCAGACGTAGACCCCGTCTCCACCCGGTTCAATGCCTTGAACCATGCTCAGGTTTTCGGCAAACCGCCACGAACTATCTGCCACCCCGTCACGGTCCCGATCCTCCAGGACCTGAATGTAATCCTGCGGAGGCATCCCGGCCAGTGTCTGTGGGTACGAGGGTGAACAGGCTACAAAGAGTCTTCCCTGCTCGTCCCATGCGAATTGCACGGGATTCACTACTCCTTCCAGCTCTGATGCGAAAAGATTGACCGAATAACCTTCTGCAGTCGTGAACGCGGCCAGTTGTTCTTCTGGTGTCAAGGCATCAATCTCACTGTACACCACCGGAGCGACTGATACTCCCGCTGTGTCCTTTCCAGCGATCCGGTCGTAAATGACGGCATCTGCTTTTTCCACAAGGGGCAACTGCTGCTCAAATGCGACCTGAAGCGAGGGCTCAGCCCCGGCACCCTGCCCATACATCTGATTCACGCGGTCTCCGTAGACAAAGGACCAGTTTGCCGGCCGCCAAAAATCGAACCATAGCCGGTTTTTCTGAACGATGGCCTGACGGACCGCCTCCGAAGGTATCTCCCCGATTTCAACATCCAACTGCCTGGCAATTTCCGCACTCACCCGGCGAAGCCCCGCCGGTGTAAGATGAATTCCATTCTCAGTGAGCCGATTTCCGGAAGGCATTCTGGTCAGATCCACAAATAGCGCATTGCGTTGAGCCGCGATCTTTTTCATCGATTGCACATACAACTGAAGGTCGTCATTCCTTTCCCTAAGATCGGGTGCATGGGAAGCCAGCGGTTTCTCAAAACGGATGGGTGATACCAGCACCAACTTTTGGGTATGGCGGGAAAATTGATCCAGAAAGTGCTGGTAGGCTGCTTCGAAATCCGCCAGCCGGCCGGGTCCATCCAGTGCTTCCATCTGACCAAATTGGGCCAGGATCACCGTAGCACCCACCGCATCCAACTGATCGCCCCAATCACCGAAGTTCAGATCACGCCATTGCTCATAGACCAGATCCCCTTCCCAGGCCATCGAACGGAAACGGGGGCGTTGCCTGGCGAAACCTGCCGCCAAAAGCGACTCCAATTCGCCCGATCTTTGCTCACGTACAAAGTTCTCCTGACCTACAAACACGACGACATCTTCTTCCTCCAATTGGAACGCGCCGTCTTCGAAGGGCGGAACCGGCAACCGGGTCTGCAAGGTACCGAAACGACTCAGGATAGCCTCATTGGGAGGGATGACTGTATCATCCAACTCCTCAATATGCAGGTTTCGGAACGATATTTCGGCTTTGCTGTTGCCGTGGATCTGCAGGGCGATGTGTCCTTCCAGCGGTAAATCTTCCTCCTGCTCCTGGTAGACAATGGTCTTTTGACCGTTGAGAATGATGGTCACCTGCTTGCCGCGGGCAATGACCTCGTATTGGTTCCATTCGCCCGGTCGCTCAATCGAAGCAACGAAATCAGGGTCTGCTTCCGCGAGAAAACGATTGCGCCGGGACTCATCATAAAGGTAACCCGTGTAGCCTGCACCGATGTCCGCCTGGTAACCTGCCATCTCATTTGCCGGATTGTTGATTCGCCGGCTGCGAAACTGCACCCCACCGTTCACGAATCCTTCTGTGCCTACAAGGCGGTATTCAAGCCGCAGGTGAAAGTTTTTGTAGACCTTGTCCGTCGCCAGAAATTCATTGCGCGGATTCCCCTTCAAACTGCCGCCAGTAATGACTCCATCCTTAATGCGCCAAACCGATGCTCTGTGGGCATTCCAGCCCCTAAATGACTGGCCGTCAAAAAATGTATCTGAAGTTATTTTGGACGGAGAACATGTCCACAGCAAGGACACGGAGAAAAGTAGCAGTAAGCACCCGACCTTCCGGAGAATAAACGGACAAAGGTTTAATGGAGTGCATACCCCCACCTGACCGGATAAAGTGGTCAGCCGGGATTTGGCGCATTCGATAACAGCGATGCCGTGTCCTTGGTATTTTCTGCTGGAAAAGATCTTATCCTTTGACATTATTTTTTCAGTTAACTTGTTCTATTGTAACAGGTTATATCCCTAAAATTCTTTAAGACCAAAACTTTGGCCGCTCGTTGCTGGTCGAAGGAAAACCGTATGCAAATTTTTAGCCGTCATTCCTACAGGCAAAACTGATGTGCCAATTGATAGAGCAGGTTCAGGTAATTCTTGCCTTCTTCCCGATTTTTAAAATCGGTTTATAGGTAATGTTCCATTAAATTATTTTTTTAGACCTTTCTTCCGGTCCAATCTAATGCCTACCTGATAAAGCCCAATTCATCTCCAATATTTTCAAAAATCCAAATATCTTCCTCAGGGACAAAGTAATGTCAGGATTTTTTTCCAATTGGAGAACAGGTGTTTCAGCCAATAACTTTAAATCCTTGTGGTAGAGAGAAAGGTAAATGGCCCTGTGTTTACGTTAATGAAGCAGCTCATCCATTTTTTTTCTTCCTCAAAACCGATTGTATAAGAAAAGCGGTAATACATCTAAATTTCTTTGTACCAAACCGGCGGAAAAAATTGACATCGCCCAGCACCCTTTGATAATCCACCAGCATCTATTCAATTCTCATCATATTTGTAGTCTTGGTACTGTGCTTTTTCCCAAAGGAAAAGAGTATACCGCTCAGAAACAGAAGTGATTTATTATTTATAATTATCTCAACATTAAATGAAAAAGTCGAAATTATACTTTTTCACAATATATATATATATTAAAAAAAGATTATAATGGCCAATCGATAACCTATTTTAAACTTATTCTTAGTATTTTCAAAATATTAAATGATCGCAAAAGGTATATTATGGTATTCCTGTTGTCGGAGAACCAGCGGTAGAAACAATACCAAATCGATAAAATGAAAAAATATACGATAGTAATAAGCTTGCTTGGCATTTTTGGCTGCTCGGAAAATAAATCCGAAGTCGAATCGAACTTTAAATTGACCCAGGACACGGTAGTAATAGATCCAAAAGGTAGCATCATTAACTTAAAAGATGGGCTAAACAGTCCTGAACTTTCCAAAGATGGCAAATACCTTTATCACTATACTGATGGAGAAGCTAAGTTTGATAAAATCAATCTAAATAATTTGGAATTGGAAGGGACGCTGCAGTTTGATAAAGAAGGCCCGAATGGAATGGGTTCTTACATTGGAGGCTATGCGCTGACCGCAGGAGACCAATTAATGATTTGGTCGTATGGGCTCAATGCTCTTTTTGACCAGGGAGGGCAGAAAATCAGGGACTTAAAGTTGAGCAAAATCGCCCGGGAACTCCAGGGTTCCGAAATATTTCCCCTTCGACTGATGGAACATTCCAGTGACCTGAACAGAATTTTTGGCCTGTATGTTAAGTGGCAGGATTACCAATATTTTATAATGAAATTTGATCTGGAAAATGAATCGTACGAAAAAGTGCCCTTGCCGGAAACACAGAAACTCGATGAATTCCGGATGGCTATTCAAAATAATGGAAGACCGGCAGGTGGATTTGGACCTAAACCCAGGCTAACTAATTTTCAAGATAAAATAGTTTTGACCAACAGCGCTTATAATGAAGCGTATGTTTATGACATCCGTTTGGATTCCTTATACCTGATTACCTGGGTCAGTGAGCTTACAGCTAACCAAAATGAATACAAACTACCAAAGGCTATAGAGCTAGATCAGGCAGGTGAGCACAGTAGAAAATACATGGAGTCCATCAATTTTATGGATCCAAAATGGGATCCGGTTTCCCAGCGGTTTATTCGCCTTTCTTACAAGACTAAGTTTGGGAAAGAGCTGAATGAATTCGGGGAAGCTGAAGAAACCGGAGCGGAGGTTTTCCTGACTGTTTTGGACAAGGATCTGAACATCATCAAAGAAACCTACCTCGAACGCTATGAAAAAAGACCTTCCCCCCACTTTTTTATCGATAACAAAATCTGGTTGTATGAGAATGTAAATGATGAATTGGGCTTTGTGAGGATAACTGTGGATTGATTCCGATTATCAAATAAAAGTGAGTCGCGGGAGGCAATGCTTCTCGAAGCACTGTTCAACCCCGTCCGGGGTTGGGGATACTTCTTTGTTAGCATTCCGTGGGCTGCACCCACGGTTATTGTTGTTCAGGCCCTTCAGGCCTGCCTTTACAGCAAGAAGCATCAACAAACTAAAAGGGTATTAATAAATAAATTTTCCCTTAATCCGATCACTTAAAAGACGTTCCGAATCGCTTCCCCAGAAACAGGCTTCTATTCGTATCCGAAGCCTGAAGGGCTTCAACAACAATAACCCCGGGCGAAACCCGGGGATCAAGAGCCAGTCTATCCTGCCCGCAACCCCGGAGGGGGTTGAACCCCGGCTGGCGAATCCTGTACGCCCTCCATCTATACCACTTCAAAAGCTGATCATGAACGGATATAGGGAATCCCTATTGAATCTCATTCAGGTCATATTCAACCCCTTCCGGAGTTGCGGGTTTATCGTTTTCTAACATCCGTGGGCTGCACCCACGGTTATTGTTATTCAGGCCCTTCAGGCCTGGGTTACATTTGAGAATGAACAATGACAATGGATGACATATAGAAAAAAATTAATTCCAATAGAAACCATTCAACTGAAAAAAGATCACATATCGATACCCCATTAGCAAGCGGCTATCCAATGCCGAAGCCTGAAGGGCTTCAACAACAATAACCCCGGGCGAAACCCGGGGATCAAGAACCATTCTATCCTGAACACAACCCCGGAGGGGGTTGAACCCCGGCGGGCGAATACTGTACGCCCGCCATCTATACCACTTCAAATGCTGACCATGAAACGATATAAGAAATCCTTATTGAATCTCATTCAGGTCATATTCAACCCCTTCCGGGGTTGTGGGTTTATCGGTTTCTAACCTCCGTGGGCTGCACCCACGGTTATTGTTGTTCAGGCCCTTCAGGCCTGCCTTTACAGCAGGAACCATCAACAAACTAAAAGGGTATTAATAAATAAATTTTCCCTTAATCCAATCACTTAAAAGACGTCCCACTTCCCCAGAAACAGGCTTCTATCCGTACCCGAAGCCTGAAGGGCTTCAACAACAATAACCCCGGGCGAAACCCGGGGATCAAGAGCCATTCTATCCTGCCCACAACCCCGGAGGGGGTTGAACATTTCGAATAAGAATTATATTTTGTAACTTCCTCTAAATACTAACTCCCTGACTTGATGAGCAGTTACAAACAAATACTCTACCATTCAGTTTTAGGAACTAAAAACAGAAAAGCAACAATTTCCAATACTAATTGCCAAGAACTATACCGCTACATTGGCGGTATAGTTAAAAATAAAGGCTGTACGCTTTACCAGATTAATGGGATCGAAGATCATATTCATCTTCTAACTGATTTACACCCCACCCTGTCTTTATCCGATTTTATTAAAGACATAAAAGTAGCAAGCAGCTTATGGATGAAGGAACACAAGAGTTTTCACCAATGGAACTCGTGGGGAAAGGGGTACGGTGCATTTACTTGTTCTTACGGAGAAAAAGACCGTATTATTTCTTATATCAAAAGGCAGAAAGAACATCACAAAAAGGAACCTTTTTTGGAGGAGTACAAGCGATTGTTGGTAGAAAATGGTATTGAATTCGATGAACGTTATTTTTTCTTATAATTTTATAAAAAATGTTCAACCCCTTCCGGGGTTGTGGGTTTATCGGTTTCTAACCTCCGTGGGCTGCACCCACGGTTATTGTTGTTCAGGCCCTTCAGGGCTGGATTCTCGCTATACGGAAAGTAAAACGAAAAATAGCGGTTTATTCTTCCAGATTCGACGGTGTAGCCGATACCCCACCCGGAAGAAAACACCGTATCCGAACATCCAAATTTCATCGATCACTAATCTTTTCCAGCTCCACCCATAGCGGAAATATACTCCTGCCTTCCGTCACATAGTGGGGAATCAGGTCCACTTCCATTTCCGGCAGGTACACGTTCGACAGGGTGATTTCATCTGTCGGAACCTCCTCATACTGTTCCTGCACGATGACCGAGTTGGTTTCAAGGACCATTTTACCACTCGTTTCCAAAGGCTTGATAAATTTGAAACGAATATTGTACCTGCCGTCCAGGGTTTTTACCTTCCACATCCCAAAAACTTCCTCCTGGGTCCAGATCCCCCGCTCTCCGTCTGCATCGTTTCGGTTGAGGTAAACGGGGTTTTCATGTTCGCTGCCGATAATCATGCGCTGCGCCTGGTTGAGTTGGGGGGATTGTGTCAAATCCGCAATTACTTCGTCCATTTCGGATTTAAGTTCTTCCGCTAAAGCCTTATTTGAACGTACTATGTTTTCTTGTTCGTAAGGATCTTCTTTCACATTAAAAAGACCAAAGGCCTCCAGGGACGCATCATGGTCTGTATTTCCTACCAATTTAAAATCCCCCTTATGCAGCGCTATGTTATTGTACAATTCAGGATACCGTCTGGTCCAGTAAAAAAACAGAGGTCTGTCATCAAATTCATCCGCTTTTTCTCCCCTAAGCAAGGAATGAAAGCTCTGCCCATCGATTTTTCTGTTTTCGGGAAGTGGGGCATCACAGATCTCCGCCAAGGTGGGCAACACATCAATATGAGCAAGGCTAGCTTCTATATCCCTATTTCCATTCAGGCGATCAGGTAACCTGAGAAAAAAGGGCACCCTGACCCCTCCCCGGAACACATTGCCTTTTCTTCCCCGCATCCCCGCCACATACCTGGGTTGCTGGGGGCCATTATCAGTCATGAAAATCAGCAGGGTATTATCGGCGATTTCCAGTTCATCCAGCTTCTTTAACAATCTCCCCACATTGTCATCAATATTGGAAACCATGGCATACACTTTCCGGGCATCTTCCTTGTTCCTTTCGCTCATTTCAGGAAATGGCCGCCCATCTGCTTCAAACCCGGATGCAGGATCGATATCCCTATACATGTCATAATATTCCTCCGGGACCTGAAGCGGGGTATGTGGTGCGTTAAAGGAGAGATAAAGGAAAAAAGGATCATTTTGACTCCTTTCCACAAAAGCCAATGCCTCGTCCGTGAAAATATCGGAACAGTAGCCCTGATAGGATTTCTGCTTCCCATTGTACCAAAGAACGGGATCGAAATAACTGCTATCTCCTTTAAAGTAGGTAGTGAAATCGCCCGGCTGTCCCATGCCTCCTGCGAGGTGGATCAGGGATTCATCAAAACCCTGGTCTACCGGCCTGAAAGGATAATTGTCTCCCAGGTGCCACTTTCCAAAAATACCCGTATTATACCCCACTTCCTTTAACATTTCAGCAATGGTCACTTCTTCTGTCGCCATAATCGCACCACCATTGTAGGTATCCCTGATACCTGTACGCAGGGAATACCGTCCTGTCATCAGACTGGACCGGGTTGGGGCACAGACGGGTGATACGTAAAATTGATTCAATCGAATGCTTTCCTTACCCAACTGATCCAGTACCGGAGTCTGTACATGGGGGTTACCGGTAATGCCCAGATCTCCATAGCCCTGATCGTCCGTAATGATTAATACCACATTGGGGCGATCAGTTTGCTGATAGGCATGCAAATTCACGATACACCCCATTAGAAGCATGATGAAAAGCAGCATTCGACTACCAATAAAAGGTGATTTCATTTTTGTATGAGTTTTCTATGTAAGCAAAAATGTCTGTTTGAAAATCAATATGACCCTCAATAACTTATTTTTCCAATTGGTTTTCCACCGGTTCTATCCCTGCCTTGTGGGCCTCCATCACTTTCCTGATTTCCGCGATGATTTCAGGATGGTCCGCTGCGATATCAAATCGCTCGCCCGGATCGACATTGACGTTGTATAAAAGCGGCGTTTCAAGTACCGTTGCGGTGTTTTCCAGAGGCACCGGAGGTTGGGTCACCGGGTGGGCGGTAGGATTGCCGTATTCCAGCTGAGTGATAAAATGGGCTTTGTAGTCTCCTTTTCGAACGGCATATACCTGCTGGCCGCGGTAGTAAAAAACCGTCTCCCGTTCACTCTTACCCGTTCCGCGCAGCAGCGGACTGATATCGAACCCATCATAAACCCTATCGTCCGGAAGATCGGTACCGGTAATGGCACAAAAGGTTGGTAACAAATCCATGGTTGTTGCCATGTCTCTAACCACACCGGGTTGTATTCCTTCTGGCCACCAGAAAACGGTCGGTTCACGCATGCCTCCTTCAAAAGTGCCGCCTTTGGCTCCCCTCAGCAATCCTGCCGAACCTCCATGGGTCCTGAAAGTGTGCCAGGGTCCGTTATCGGAAGTAAAAACCACCAATGTGTTTTCAGCAACACCTTCCGCTTTCAATGCTTCCACTATTTGCCCTACCGACCAGTCTATCTCCTCAATGACATCTCCATAGATGCCCGCCAGCGATTGGTCTCTAAATTCCGCCGACCGAAACAAAGGAATGTGAGGCAGGTTATGAGCCAGGTAAATAAAAAACGGATCCTTTCCGAATTCCTTTATTTTTCCTACGGCCTCCTCGGTGTACCGGCGGGTAATGGTACGTTGGTCCGCAGGTCGTTCAACAATTTCCTTGTCTCTCATTAGCGGAACATTGTATGCCTGATACCTTTCCTGATCGGCGAGGGTAAAGTGATCTGTTTTTTCCACCTTGTCCATATCGTTGGAATAGGGAATCCCAAAATAACTGTCGAATCCATGATCCGTAGGCAAATGTGGAGAGAGGTGACCCAGGTGCCATTTCCCAATCGCTGCAGTTCGGTAACCGTTCCCCTTCAATGCTCTGGCAATGGTAATTTCTGACTGGGGTAGGCCGCCTTTGGAGTCCGGAAACAAAACCCGTCTCCTGTCACTGCACATTCCGGACCTGATTGGAAGTCTGCCGGTAAGCAGGCCTGCCCTACTCGGCGTACATACCGGCGCCGCCACATAAAAGTTGGTCCATTTCTGCCCTTCAAAGGCCATTCTGTCCAGATTGGGGGTTTTAATAGTGGGATGCCCAAAAACTCCCAGGTCCCCATACCCAAGGTCGTCCGCAAAAATAACGATGATATTGGGCGGATCGGCGCTGGTTTTGCCCTCTCCGGCATGGACATGACCCGAGCTTAGGAGCATGCCGCTTAGAAACAAACAAATTAAGACGATTAATTTTGGGTTATTTTTACTCATGGATATTTTAGATTAAACAACAATTTACTGTTTATTTTGGATTAAAACCTGGCGGATGCACCCATCGGTTTGGGAAATGTACCTATTTCCAGGAAAACCGGATGAATTACATTTTGTAAATTGGCAAAAAACCAGTTTAAAAAGAAATCATTTTTGCTAAAGATTGATGGCTTATGGGGTTTGTTTTTATGTTTTATTCAGAGAAAAGCTCCACAGATTTACTTCTGTCTTCAAAAAGACTCCTTGTCACCCTCTTCCATGTCCTTCTATTCCTTATAGCTTTCCCTTTTTTTTAAAGGCATATAAGGGATACTAGGGTTTAGGTCAGTTTCATAAAAAAATCCCTGAAAATCTGTTTCCTTCGGTGAAAAACCATTGCCAGCTTTCCAATTCTTGTGTAATTTGAAGGTTCATTAACCCATAAACCCAAGATGATTTTCCTTAAATTTCTTTTTTTCCACATTTTTCCCATGCTGGTAGCTTCTTTGTTTGCGTCTGAACGAGGCTTTGACAAGAAGCCAAACCTCCCTGTCAAACCCAATATCCTGTTCATCTTACCCGATGACCTTGGCTGGGCCGATGTGGGATACCATGGTTCGGAAATAAAAACCCCGAATATCGATCGGCTGGCCAGATCCGGGAAGATTTTGAGCCAGCACTACGTGATGCCTACCTGTACGCCTACCCGTGTCAGCCTGATGACAGGAAAGTATCCCAGCCGGTATGGCGTTCTGGCGCCGGCTTATGGAGAGGTCATTGATCTGGGCGATCCGACGATCGCCTCCTTACTGGCAGAAAATGGCTATTACACGGCTATAGCCGGAAAATGGCACATGGGCTCTCCGCCTTACACTCCTCTAAAATATGGGTTCCAATCTTCCTATGGATACTTCGACGGGCAAATTGACCCCTACACCCATGAATACAAAACCGAAACGGAACAAACTGAGCGCAGGTCCTGGCACCGCAACGATGAATATCTGGAAGAAGGTGGCAGCCATGTGACCGACCTGATTACCGCCGAGGCCATTCGCATCATAGAAGAAGAGCGCGATCAGCCATTTTTCCTGTATGTGGCCCATCATGTGCCTCATTACCCGCTTTCCGAACCAGAAAAATACCATTCGATTTACAAAGACGAGCTGATGATGCATCACTCCAGGCGCCTGTTTGCTGCCTCCGTAAGTCATCTGGACGAGAGCATAGGCCAAATCATCGCTGCTCTGGAGCGTACCGGAAAGAGAAAAAACACCCTGATTGTATTCGTTAGCGATAACGGTGGTCAGCAGAGTTGGCAGAGTGAGACAGAATATGAAGGCAGATACGCAGATAAACCCCATGTTGTCCTGGGTAACAATTATCCATTGCGGGGTTGGAAAGGCAGTTTACATGAGGGAGGCATAAGGGTACCAGGTTTTGTCAATTGGCCGGGGCATCTGGAGCCCGGTATCGTCGATCATCCCATCCACATATCCGATTGGCTGCCTACTTTGTATAGATTTACCGGAAATGGAAATAAGCCGGGAACAAAATTGGACGGAGTGGATGTATGGCCACAAATCAGTGCAAACCAGACGCCTGAAAAGCCTAAAGCCATGTACTGGAAAATCAGAAATACCCAGGCTGTAAGAAAGGGAGACTGGAAACTCCTTTTGCACAGTAATGGAGATGCAGAACTTTATCATCTGAAGCCAGACTTCAGGGAAACGCGCAACCTCAAAGAAAGGCATCCCGAAAAAGTGGAGGAACTGGTAGCCCTGATTGAACAATTCCAGGCTGGTGACAGGCTTGCTGAACGGTAACTTGAATCAAGTTTTTCTCCATTTAATTAAATCATTCGAGTCGAGCCTGAATGCTGAGAAAGTTATATACTGTATTGCCTTAACATTATGTCAACCTTTTCTTTTAAGCTTCAACGGAGAGGGAGATTTAAACTATTCATCACGAATTGTAACCAATGAACCGCGCCAAAACCCTTCGCAATTTAATTATTTTCGGCCTGATAGCCCTCAGCATTGGATGGATAGGGGTCGCCGTAGACCGTAATCTTCCCGATCAGGAAGGAGAAGAAAGCCTCGGAATGGCCATATGGCTGGTTACCCCATTACTTGTGGTCGCCATTCTGAGAAGTTTCGGTGGGGATAGCTGGAAAGACGCAGGACTGAAACCCAATATTAAAAATAACTTTAAATGGTATGCCGTCGCCTTGCTCATCTTCCCTCTTGTAACGAGCATTGCATTGATAGTAGGAAAGCTCACAGGATGGACCGATTTTTCGGGGTTTGAGCCGAAAGAATACTTTACGGTCCTATTTGGACTTTTTTTGGTCAATATTATCAAGAATATTTTCGAAGAATCTGTATGGAGAGGCTATCTTACCGTCAAACTTATCCATCTCAGGATCGGTGACTTGACCATATATCTGGTTGCCGGTTTGATTTGGGGATTATGGCATGTACCCTATTACCTTTATTTTCTGGATGAGGAAACCATCAGAGCTGTGTTGCCCGTAGACCGTTATATATTTACCGTTGCGGCCATCTTGAGCATGTTGGTTTGGACAGTAATGTTTACTGAAGTTTTCAGATTAACCCAATCCATTTGGCCGGTTATTTTGCTGCATGCCATGGAAGATGCGTTGATCAACCATCTGGTTATTGACGGGCATATTCAGACCGATTTAAATAAAGCCATCTGGATTTCTCCCATCTGTGGGATAATTCCCACCGCACTTTATTTATTAATCGGTATATGGCTCCGGCAACAAAGAATGAAACAAACTACCAGTCAGCTTTGAAACAGGCACCTGAAACCAAGGTAATTAAGTTCTGACGGAAATTTCCCAATTTTGGCTTTGTGCCAGCCATTGGGGCTATTCTGAATTTCCAGGCAGCCCTGATGCCCAGCCAGATGAACGGCCTCATTGGGCTTTTTCTCTTGATCCGTTAGCAAACCTCCTTATTTTATCCAGGTACCAGTCAGCGGATCCTCTCAGATCCGAGATCTGGACAGACATTCCCTCCTGATAAAATGCGGCACTACCCTTTGATTTCCGGCAAAACTAAACGATCTCCCATCCTTTCCTGTATTCCCTGGACAAATATTGATTGGCGGCGTCGCTGTTGAGAATCTTCATGCTTCCGGCATCCCATTCCAGCACCTGGTTGGGTTGGCGGATGGCGACGGTTCCCAAAATTACCGTTTCTGACATGGGTCCCGACATGCCGAAGTGGCTTTCTGTTTTGACTTTTCCCAGGCAGGCATCTACAAAATGGTGGTAGTGGTCCCTTTCCTCCAGGACCGGCGCAGAAACCTGCCGGAACTTTTCGGCCGGCAGCAGTACCGGCATTTTGGTATGGGGAATCAGTAAGGCTCCTTCTGTGCCTACAAGCATGGCCGATTCTGCAGGGTAATCTTCAAGTGAGTACAAAGACCTGATATCCTCCGGAGGATAAAATTCCCCATCAAACCACTCCACCTTAAGTTCATCAGCCGCGGTATGCTTGTTACCGGGAAAAATCCAGGTGATATGATTGCTTTGGGGCCAGCTATCGGCTCGCCTTTCAGGAGATTGCTCCCAGGATTCCTGCACTTTGGCGACCACAGATTTTGGCGCTGTCAATTCCAAACCTTTCCAAACCGCATCCAGTATATGACAACCTATATCTCCGGACCAGCCTGTGCCGAAATCCTGCCACGCTCTCCATTTTGCCGGGTGGTAAATGGCAGGGGCATAGGGCCTCATGGGGGCGGTTCCGATAAACAAATCCCAATGCAGGTGCAGTGGTGGGTTTTCACCGCCTTCCGGCCTCGGGCCTTCAAAACGATAAGCTTCTGTTGCACCCGGCCTGTTGGAACAGAGGTAAACCTCCTTGATTTTACCTATGTGTCCCTCCTTGATCCACTGAACGGCTGTACGATCCCCTTTGCCTGAGGCGTGCTGAGTCCCAAGCTGGCTTACAATCCCTGCATTTCCGGCAGCTTCGGTTAGCTTTCTGATTTCTGCCACATCATGGCACATGGGCTTCTGGCAGTATACATGTTTGCCCTGTTTGATGGATTGGATAGCTATTGGAAAATGGTTGTGATCGGGTACACTCACATTGATCGCATCGAAATTGCCTGCTTCGTTTTCCAGCAATTCTCGCCAATCCGTATATTTCTTAGCATTTGGAAGGGCTTCTGCAGCGCGATTCAAATGGTTTTCATCCACGTCACAAATAGCTACGATTTCGACCTCAGGATGTGCTTTAAAACGGTTTAAATCATGCCAACCCATACCACCAACGCCTACGCAGGCATGTCTGAGTGGATTTCTTTTGGTTTGTCCCATGACAGGAGGACTTAGTAAAAAGGGCTGTGCCAAGGCCGCGGTTGCAGTGGTAACTAAAAACTTACGCCTGGAAACAGAATTTTCTTTCTTCATTTTCGAATTATTTTGGGGAACCTTAAAATAGAGAATAACTTTTCATGGGAAAAGCTATTCTCTGTTTCTTTTCAATGTAAACTCAATATCCCGGATTGTTAGGGGTGAGGTTGGGGTTATTCTGTGTTTCCGGTAAAGGGAATGGCATCAGGTAATGTCTTTCCTGCAAGGTTTGATTAGAACTCAAGTTTTCGTGACCAACGAACTTATCAAAGCCATTGGTAATCTCGTTGTAAACCTTGCGAAGCCGCAACATGTCAAACCAAGTGATCTGCTCGTAAGCGAGTTCATGCCACCGTTCTCTCCAAACAGCTTCCCGAAAGCTTTCGGTTGTGAATTCTGCCAGTGGTGGCGTTTCGAGTTGCGCACGATCCCTGATCCTTTTCAAGCCTTCGTATGCCAGGGCATTCGGACCTCCGGCTTCGTTCTGGGCTTCTGCATATATCAACAACACCTCCGCAAACCTGATCAGTGGTACATTTAAATTATTTGCACGGTTTCCGGGATTCCCTTCTGATCCCAGCGCTCGCTGATTGAAATGTTTGAAGATATACGGCGCTCCCAAATCAAAGGGCTCTCCACTTCCATTTGTATAATAGCTGGTATAGAAAAAACCTTCCTGATTGACAGCTCTTAAATCTCCCTCCTCATAGGAGTTATAAAACTCATTAGTCGGTACCGTACTTCCGGTCCCGGATGGACCCTGAAACGTAACCGGCTTAAAATTTGGAAACATATTATTCATGGGATTGCCAGCAACAATAATGTTGTATTGTAACATGAATATGTGCTCTAATAAATTATCATTGGTCTCATCGTGAAGCAATGCTATTAAGTTAAGAAAAAAATGGCCTCTTGAGACAAAATAAGCCGATTTTCCTTATGAAAACCGGCCTACTTTAGGTAAATTATGTTGT
>NZ_FRCY01000002.1 GCF_900143075.1 Cyclobacterium lianum
TTTTCTTGGTAATCTGTTTGAGCTTTCGCTTGAGTGATTCCCAGCTGCTCTTCTTCACCACCAGCTGGTATTTTCCTTTGTCCCCCTTCTGATATGTCGGTACAAATGCATGTCCCAACAACTCAAAATTGGAAGGTCTTCGGATACCGCTTTTCTCCCTGTTGATGGGCAATCTGAGCTTATCTCTTAAAAAGAGATAAATCTCGTTGCCCACTTTTCTGGCTTCCTTCTTTGACTTGGTGTAGATACTGAAATCATCAGCGTAACGGACGTATTTCAGGTTTCGCCTGTCCAGTTCCTTGTCCAGCAAATCCAGCAGGATATTGCTCAATAGGGGGCTGATAGGAGAGCCCTGAGGAACGCCTTTTCTACGTTTGTGCAGTTTTCCGTCAATCTGGATAGGTGCACGGAGCCACTTCCGCCTGCCTGCCGCAGGCAGGGATAAGCCGCAGGGTAGTCGGGCATTTTACCCGTTGGTAAATGAACTGTAGTAGGGTCGAGTGGTCAACCTCGTCAAAGAATCCCTTAAGATCGATGTCCACAACATCCTGATAGCCATGCTACCCACTGCCTGGCTCCTTCGCTAAAAATGTCCTAAGGGACATTTTCTTAACGCTCGGCCCTATTTTTCAGGGCTTGTGAAACCGCCTTGTGGATGTTCTTCTGCGGTCGAAAGCCATAGCTGTATTCCTCGAACGTAAGTTCGTATTTGGTCATCAGCACCTGGCTTACCGCCTGTTGCAGCCACCTTTCCACTACTGTGGGAACCCCCAATAATCTGGTCTTTCCGTTGCTCTTGGGTAGCTCCACTCAGCCTGGCCCGAAGCTCCCGCTTCGTCCCCCCCTTGATAGGTTTTGGTACATACGTGTGGTTCAGGATGGAGGTGGCAATACGGTCCCTGTTGTTTTCCAGATAGGAAAACAGTTCGGAAACCTTCATGCCGTCCACCCCTGCCGAACCCTTATTCCGCACTACTTGTCGGTAGGCTTTGTAGAGGTTCTTACGGTTGAGTACTTTTTCTATCATGATTGATCTGTTAAGCTGCCCTGCAATCCGGCGCCTCGCTAAAATCTTCCACCGGAAGATTTATTAACGCTCGGTCCTGCTTAAGATGAGGCTGCACCAAAAGGTGCTCCTCATCGAATTTGGACGTAATCCAATGTTCAGTCCCCGTCCGACTGGTCATCCGGGCGGGCTTCGCTGTTCCGTGAGACCATCAGGGGTATGGTTTTTGCATTCCCTGCTCGTTTCTCCAGCTACTATGATCTCGGCTGACTTCTTGGCTCATAGAATCCGAATCTATTCCAAGACCTCCCTCGGTAAGGTGAATATCCCTGCCCGTCCGGTCAGGCGGGCTTGTGCCAACCCACAGCCTGGCCCAAAGCTCTCGCTTTGTCCTCTGCCATATCTACCAGTTCGGTGCTTCCCTCCTTTCGGAAGGTTGGGACTTCGGCGTGACCCCGATGGTCGGGACAAGTTGTGGCACCTCATCCGACCTCATGGCCTCAGTATATGGCACTGCGTGCGCCCCCTTCGCACTCCCGTGCTCGGGCGTGTTCGTCAGTGCAGACACCGCAGTCTGGCTTACTTGCCACCCTCCAAGCTGGCCCCTCACTAAAAACTTTCACAGAAAGTTTTCTTTACGCTCGGTCCTCTCACGGCAAACCAGCCCCGCTTTGGCGGGACAGGCTTTGCCACTTGCTTTGCTTCGGGTAACGACTCCCGCGCATAAGGGATGCCGAGAAATCGGCACAGGCATCTCACCCGTTGGAACGGTCAACTTTTTGACCTATATTCACCATTCAAGGCACACACATCACCTTGGAAGACAGCGGGCGGTTCCGAGTAAATTGAAAGTTTAATATCTTTAAGAAGTTAGGAGTAGGCTGGAAGAGAAGTGCTCCGAATGCCTGCCTGGCGGCTGACAGGCCCGCCGTCTCCAAGCTGAATCCCGTTGTGGGTAATATCCAGATTCTACCACCGTTGATAGAAATTCGTATATTAGACTGAAATGAAAAGACTATACGTTATAGCTGGATGCAACGGAGCAGGAAAAACAACTGCTTCTTACACAATCTTACCAGAAATACTTGATTGTAAGGAGTTTGTAAACGCGGATGAAATTGCTAAAGGAATTTCTCCTTTTCAGCCTGAAAAAGCAGAAATAGAAGCAGGTAGGTTGATGTTGAAAAGAATTAAAAGATTGTTAGAATCAGGAGAAAGTTTTGCCTTTGAAACTACTCTTTCAACTAGAAGCTATGTCCAATTTATTGATAGGGCACATAAAATGGATTACCAGGTTACTTGCTTGTTTTCTGGCTAAATTCGGAAGAATTGGCTATTTCAAGAGTGGAAACAAGAGTAAAAGAAGGAGGTCATCATATACCGGAAGACGTGATAAGGAGGAGGTATAAAAGTGGTCTTAAGAATTTTTTCAATCTATATCTAGCCAAGGTAGACAACTGGCTGTTTGTCAACAATTCAGGAGATACTTATGAGATAATAGCTGAAGGAGCATTGAAGGAAGAAACAATCAGCAATGTTGAACAATGGGAAGATTTAAAAAGGAATTACTATGGGAACTAAAGAACAACTGAAAGAAGAACGGGATAAAATAGTCAAAGGCCTCGAAGAGACATACAGAAGGCTAATCGAATACAAAAAGCAAAAGAAAAGTCCGATGATTGTGGTAAGGAACGGAAAAATTGTAGCTGTTGACCCAAATGAAATACTACCCACAACATTGTATAAGCGTCATGCCGGGTGAATTGCCGAAATTGAGCTTCTGGCCTATATCCAAAATTTTGATAAATTTAAATGTAATAGCTCCGCTATTATCTGACAGTTGGGTAAATTCAGACCGCCTTTTCTAAAGGGATATTATTTCCAAAATGATTGTCAGATAACGGCCTTTTGACGGCCCCTTGATCATCGATGGCAAATAAGGTTTGGAGATTAGAAAATAATCGATATTTAACCTAAATTTATTATGCAGTCAGCGCAATAACACGATAAGGAAATGGGCAGAATACACCTTTTTGAATTTGAGGACCTGGAATGGTTTCCGGCCTTTTTAAGAGATTATGGGACGGACTTTTTGCAATTTTTGTCGAACAAAACGAAAATGTACAAAATGGAAAAGTTAAATCAGGTAAACGAAATTGCAGCTAAGGGCCTAAAGGCCGGAGGAATAGAGATAAAGCCGATGATCGATGAAGGATACATGCAAATCAGAAAAATTGAAGATTTCGACGGCCACGTTTGGCACATTACCCATCTGAATATTGAAAAATTCGGGCAGGAAAGCAAATGACCGGCCAATGCCAACTGGCAAAACGGGCCAGGCAATACCCGAACCTATGGCAGCGAGCCCGGTAAAACGCAGTGTTTAGGCTCAGAAAGAATGGAAAAATTGGCCAGATGAATCATAAAAAGATCATACAGCTTATCGGCAAAGCCATCCGGGAAGGGAAATACCTGAGCATTACCTACCAAAATCAGCAGGGGGAGATTACTCCTTTTTGGATAAGTATATCGGATATAAACGAGAGAGGCGAACTGAGGACAAACCTGTTTAACGTCACCAAAGATGAACCCATCAGAGATGCCAAGTTGTTTGTTTCAAGCATCCGGACTGCCGAAATCCTGAAATTTTCACATTATGAAGTTCCGGACTCGCTGATTAAAAAACTGGATGAAGATGAAAAATTGCAGCAATACGAATTTGACCGATACGACAATAACATTCTGAACTATCTTCTGGAATGTTACAAGGCCAATAAGGATCCCTTTTTATACAGCGCACACCTGATCCCCGGAATAGACCTGACAAAGCTGGCAGAAGAAAGTCCTTTTTCACTGACCCTCAGTCAGCTAAAGCAGATTATCAAAGACATCTACCACAATGATTACCGCCGGTATCACGATTACGAGCTGGCGATAAGCGAATTTTCTATCGATCTGCTTTCGAAAGGGAAATTTGTCATCGCTTTCCGCAGACTAACTCTTGATCCGGTAAACAAAACTTTGCACCTGGGTTCCAAAACGGTATTCAACCCAAACTTTTATATCAAAGAAGTAAAACACTCCCTCTCCTATTATACCGACATGAGCCCGGCCGATTTTGAGGCCATATACAAAACAGATGCGAATGCTGCCCTCGAAGTACTGCGGGCCAACTTCAAAACGGGTGAATTGCCCAATACCAGGCCGGAAGTGGTTGTTTTGGGCTATGCGCAAATAGATATTGCAGGAATTTACGACCGGATACATAACGACCATACGCAAAAGAAACTGGAGGTACCTCTGAAAGCATTCTTTCAGAATTTATCTTTGCTGGACCGGAAAAACCGAAAAGAACCGCACATTGTATTGTATGATCAAAACATCAATATTGATCAGATTCAGACCATTTACAATGCTTTGAAATACCCTATCACTTATGTACAGGGGCCTCCCGGAACAGGGAAAACCCAAACCATCCTGAATATCATTGTAAACTGTCTTACCAATAAAAAAACGCTTTTGATTTCATCAAATAACAATGTCCCTATTGATGGAATCAAAGATAAATTATTCCTGGGTAACTACCGGGACAAGGAAATCCTGCTGCCCATACTGAGGCTTGGCAACAATCAGCGGGTGGCGGAGGCGCTGAAGGTCATTAAACAACGGTACGAATTTGAAACCAAAGATGTACCAAAGGAAGAAATGTTATTTAATCTTAAAGAAAAGTCCAGGGAGAAAAACAGACGATTGCTTGAGAAGATAACCAATCATGAGACCCGAATAGAACAGGTACAAAATCTTTCTTTCGTCAGCAGCTTGTTGGCAAAAGGAAAAAATCACCTGCTGGAAAAAGAAAAACAGGCCATTGAAGAAAAACTAAAAAATCTTCCCGAAACCAGCAATGATGATCTGGACGACCTCTACGAAGTGATCAGGGATAACCCGCAGTTGTTACAATTTTTCTACTTCGAATCCCTGTCGTGTGTAAAACGTCTGAAGAGCAGGGAATACGCCGATTTGAAAGCAATCCTGGACCTGGAAGAACCAAAGGAACAGGTTAAGGAATTTAACAAGTGGATTGGCGATGATCACAATCTGGAAAAGCTCACCAAAGTGTTTCCCATCATCCTCACTACCAATATCTCAAGTCGCAGGCTGGGAAGAAAATATAAATTTGAGGTAATGGTGATGGATGAAGCGGGACAGTGTGATGTAGCCACCAGCCTGATTCCCATCTCAAAATGCAAAAACATGGTGCTGATAGGCGACACCAATCAGCTAAAGCCTATAGTGGTGTTTGAAGAGAAAAGAAACCAGCGCCTGAGAAGCCAGTTTGGAATAGACAAGACCTACGATTATTTCAACAATTCAATTCTCACCCTCTATAAAGGGATTGATAACATTTCCAGAGACATTTTGCTGAGTTATCACTATCGGTGTGGACGGGACATCATCAATTATTCCAACATGCGCTTTTATGAGAACCGGCTAAACCTTTCGAAAATTCAAGCCAATGGAAACCTGCAACTTATAGCCGTGTCTAATGTAAACCAAAAGGATAGGAATGCCAATATTGAAGAAGCACAGGAAATCTTAGGGTACATCGCAGAAAATAATTTAACAGATACCTTCATCGTCACCCCCTTTCGTAACCAGGAAGCGGTATTGAATTACTACCTGAAAACGGCAAAAGCAAATCAGCAAATCGATGAATCTGTAAGTTGTGGTACAATTCACAAAATACAGGGACAGGAAAACAAAACCATCATCATTTCCACCTCTCTGTCAAGAAACACCTCCGCCAGAACCTACGAGTGGATAAAAAATAACAGCCAGTTGATAAATGTTGCCGTCACCCGGGCAAAGGAAAATTTAGTGGTAGTAGCGGACAAAAAAGCCATAGACATCCTGTCCAGAAAAGATGATGATTTGTATGCACTGATTGATTACGTACAGAAGAGGGGAATGGCGGCAGTCAGACAAAGTACAGCAAACCGGTTTACGATCGGATTTTCGAATGATTCAAAATTTGAAGACGAATTTTATAAAACGATGAGCCACTATTGCACCCTGGAGGGAAGCCGCTTTGAAAGAAACGTAAAAGTGATCGCGCTCTTTCCGGGAGAAATCAACAACCCGGCACTCAACAAAAAAGAATTTGATGGGGTGATTTTTCAGGGCAGGATCCCAAAAGTAGTATTTGAAATAAATGGAATAGAACATTACAAGAACAAAAAAAGAATCGCATCAGATAAAATCAAAATGCAACTCCTGCAATCAAAAAATATTGCCAGAATAGCCATTCCCAACCAATACGTCAAGCATTACGAATTTATTCGGGAGCTGATGAATAAAATCAAGGGCGGGGTCTATCAGAAAAGCTTGTTTGAAAGCTACGATGCTGTAAGCTGATTCAGAATCATCCCATTCCGAATAGAGACAATCAGTAATGTTGAGGAGACCAGAGACACCAGAAACCGGTATTTTACGATTCCGGTACAGGCACCTCCACCAGTAATTTAGGTAGTACCGATCGGGGCGAAAGTGCCTTTTTTTTGCTAGCTTTCCTGCCAGAATAAGCTTTAGGAAAAATTAATCCCTGATAGTCTTATCCGGATATTCTTCCTATTCCATCTAAACTAATAAATATGAGGCTGATACCTTTACTTTTTCTCGCATTGCCCCTGGTATTTACCGGATGCGCTGAAAGTAAGCAGATGGCTGCTGTCAGCGGACAAGGTCTGGAACAATGGCTGGCGACGCCAGACTCCCAACGGGTCCGTCTTGACAGTCTGGACATTGCCGGAGAGCCCATCTCAAAAGAAGAAGCAGAACGTTTTACCGGAATGCTATTGAAGGACCGTCAGCGGCAATTGCTAAGTGAATACAAGGAACAATGGGATTCCAGGGAATTGCAGCTTGCCGGATTGACGATGCCCTTCTACTATCAGGTTTTCGGAGAGGCACCTGCCGGGGGCAGAAGCTTGTACATCTCTCTCCACGGCGGTGGCAATACGCGTCCTGAGGCAAATGACCAGCAATTTGAAAACCAAAAACACCTGTATGATGAAACCATGGAAGGACTTGAAGGTATATACCTGGCCCCTCGTGCCCCTACCAATACCTGGAACCTCTGGCACGAGCAGCACATAGACGACTTTTTTAACATTCTTATCCAATTGGCGGAGGCTCTGGAAAATGTAAACCCCAATAAAGTGTATCTGATGGGATATTCTGCAGGTGGCGATGGTGTGTATCAGCTTGCACCACGCATGGCCGACCGATGGGCAGCGGCCTCCATGATGGCCGGGCACCCCAATGAAACCTCTCCCCTGGGCCTGAAAAATCTACCGTTCGCGCTACATATGGGCGCTTTGGATGCGGCGTATGATCGGAATGAAAAGGCACGGGAATGGAAGCAGCTTTTAGACAGCCTGGAAAGAAACTCACCCGGTAGCTACCAACATGAAGTGATCTTACACGAAGGAATGGGGCATTGGATGAAGCTGGAAGATGCGCGGGCCCTGCCCTGGATGGCAGGCTTCAAGCGCAATCCTATCCCGGAAAAAGTCCATTGGAAGCAGGATGACCGGCACCACCGCTATTTTTATTGGCTGGGCGTACCAGACGAATCTATAGAGACTGGTGGAGAAATCAGCGTAGAATACATTCCCGAACGCAACGAAGTAAATATCCTATCCAATTACAGTAGTGAGCTGGAACTGTTGCTCAACGACGAAATGCTGGACTTAGATGCCCCTGTCGCCATCAGCTATCAGGGCAAAATTCTGGCAAAAATAAGGGTTGAGCGATCACTCAGTCAGCTATACAAAAGCATATCCGCCAAGGGAGATCCCGGTCTGGCATTTTCTGCTGTGGTACGGGTGCTGAATAATGAGACTGTCAGGAAATAGAAAAAGAGGCCCCTGATCGCTACGCCTACCTGGTTTCCAGCTATAAATTTTCAAACCCCATACCAAATGGAGTAACGGGGCATGCTGTAAGAAGCACGCAGTACCGGTACATTTACTATCCGGTCTTTGCTTTTATATCCATTAAAAATCTGCTAGTTTAGTGCTTGCCGGAAGTTTTTTAACCAAACCCAAATAAAATGCTGCATTGGGTACAGCGACAAAAAAATACCACAATATCAAATGAGCAAACGAATTCCTACAATAGTATGTAATCCCTGAAACGGACCTTAACAGCAAGCCCGATTAATCCTGAAGAATAACCCGTTCCTAATCATGCCAAACGCAACCACTATTCATGATGTAATTGATGACCTTGATGCGATCATTGAGCATTGCATCGAAAACAACAGCAGAGCGGGTTTATTTGCCTACATCTACAGACGTACTACCTATGAGATCGCCAGCGAGATCTCTCTGGGAAATTTTGAGGATAATGAGCTTCTGGAAGAATTTGATGTGCTTTTCGCCAGATTATACCTGGATGCCTATGAGGCTTACAAAAACCAGCAGGAGGTAAGTGCTTCCTGGGCTTACGCGTTTGATCAGGCAGAAAAGCCGCTTACGATCGTTCAGCATATTTTATTGGGCATGAATGCCCATATCAACCTGGACCTCGCCGTGGCCGCTGCCAGGGTAATGAAAGGTAGGAACATCCTGGAAATAGAAAATGACTTTAACAAAGTAAACGTTATCCTCTTCCGGATTACCAATGAATTGCAGGACCGCCTCAGCCGGGTATCACCGCTGATGTTTACGCTGGACCTGATGGGTATGAACAAGGATGAAAAAATCATCAATTTCAGCATGCGCAAGGCGAGGCAACATTCCTGGAAGGCTGCCAGGAGGTTGTGGTCCCTGGAGGGAAAGGAGACTGACCGCGCTATTCAGCGGATCGACCGGACCGTACTTGTACTTAGCAAGCTGATAAGATCGCCCAAATCCTTGACCATGTGGCTATTCCTTCTATTGATCCGGAAATTTGAAACCCATGAAACGGGTGTCGTTATTTCCAGGTTGCGGGAAGATTAAACCGACGTAGGATAAAATTTTCTTTTTGCTCTTAGGTGGCATCCAACCAGATCTGCCTAGCCCCCTCCGTGCAACACCTAACAGCAGTACCCAAACCTGGCCCTCCGGAAATGACCAGCAACAGCATCAAAGTAAGTCAATCTGCAAGCGAAGCTGGCAATTAAGGGTTTGCCAGGCTCAATAAATTGAAAAACCTCCGCCAGGGAGGTCTTTCTATTTGACAGGGTCAACACGATCGTACCGGAAGCAATCTGATAATTGTATGCCTATTCGAATGCGGCCTGGAATGCTTCCATTTTCTGATCTACCTGGGTATCTACCATAAAAGAAAGGCCAACCTCATCCCAGGCAAACATCACTTTTGCCACCTTGTTATTTTCCGCCGAAATGGCATAGGATAGCCGTTCATGGGCATCAATCTGCTCGGGGCTTACTTTGATGGCCACTGCATCGTCTTTCGCCAGAGCAGCAGCATCTACCTGATCACCCTGCATGTACGCATAAATGGCGTTTCCTTTGCCATTGAGGTGGACAGTCCAATCTCCGGATTGTGAAGGTGTGATGAATACCGAATAGGTCCCGGCATTGAGGTTCTTTCCTGCTATGCTTACTGGGGTACTAAACTCAATGGTTGTAGGAGCATTGGCACCAGCCCTCCAGGGCACACCATAGGGGACCAGGGCTCCAAATATTTCTCTTCCCTTTACTCCCGGGGAAGAGTAACTTATACTGATTTTGGTAAAACCTACATTCTGGGATACATGGCCTGCAGGGCTGGGAGCGGGAGCCTGGATCTGCGCCTCCGATTGAAAAAATGCTGAAAATATCAGCAAAATGGTGAGTGTAGCTGTCAAATACGGATGTCTTGAATTTTTCATGGATTTATTGATTTTGAATATTTGAGTCAGAAAGATACAAAAGGCTGTGAAAAATCCTCCTGTCCCCTTCAGGGAATTTGATGCAGGCATCGTTGGTAAATAGTTCTGCGGATAAAATAATCGATGTCCCGTGCTGTACGGGCCTGATCAAGCGGCAGCAATCCGAGGAGAATTCTTGGTAGACAATCGTGTAGAAAACGCAAAAGATAAAAATTAAAACATTTCATTTTAAAGATTTATTGATACCTTGATCGCTCCTTTTTTACGGAAACAATGCAGTAAAACTTTAAATAGCGACTCCACCATGAAATCGATGACAAGTGCCATTTTGACCCTTTTGATATTTGCCGGTAGTTTAGTAAAGGCCAGCGCCTATGACCGAATGAACAACCCCTTCACAGGCATGTGGGGGCTTGAGATTGAGGGAGGCGGCATCGGCTGGCTGCATGTCACCGAAGAAAAAGGGTATCTGGATGCCGAGCTGCTTTGGATTGGTGGAAGTGTACTGCCGGTGGCCAGTGTCTATCTTGCCGATGACAATGCCCTGGTAGTGACACGAACCAGCAGCTCAAAAAAAAGTGAGGACAGAAGCCATACACTCACCCATACTCTGCGCATTGAGAAATCAGGTGAAACCTTGAAAGGTACCATGAGCGGACCGGGTAGAAATGGAGAGTATCAAACCCGCTTTACGGGAAGCCGCATGCCTCCCATGCCCGAAAAACCCGATTTGTCTGCAATCACCTATGGAAAACCCATTTCATTATTTAACGGCGATGACATGGAAGGCTGGGAATTGATGAATTCCAATCAAAAAAATGGTTTTACAGTGATCGACGGAGTCATGGTAAATGACCCCCGCCAGCCCGAAAATGGGGAACACATATCCTATGGTAATATCCGTACGGCACAGGAATTTGAAGATTTTAATCTTACCCTGGAAGTAAATGTGCCTGAAGGAAATAATAGTGGTGTCTATCTGAGAGGTATGTATGAAATTCAAGTCGTAGATTCATACGGCAAGCCGGTAGATTCTCACAATATGGGAGCCCTTTACAGCCGTATCACACCTGATTTGGCTGCAGAAAAACCGGCGGGAGAATGGCAATCCATGGACATCACCCTCGTAGACAGACATATCACCGTGATCCTGAACGGCAAAAAAATTATTGACAACGAACCGGCCTGGGGACCTACAGGGGGTGCGATAAGCACGAAGGTATTGGAGGCAGGGCCCATTTTTCTGCAGGGGGATCATGGAAAGGTCAGCTACCGCAATATCGTTTTGAGGCCCATTGACTGATCACTTCCTATACCAAAAATTGGTTTTAAATCAGTGGTACCTGGTCGTCGAGGCTTGATTACCGATTAATCCAATACCAGACAAGTAGATGTCAATCCGAAAGTTACTGGCTAAAATCCACCTTTTCCTTGGACTTGGTACCGGCCTGCTTTTTACTGTCATTGCCCTTTCCGGAGCAGTATACACCTGGGAACCAGAGCTCAGCCGTATTGCCTACCAGCAAGAAGTGAAGGCCATGGACCTCCCCTTTGTATCCATTTCTGAGATCAGAAGTACCCTTCAAAAACACTTTCCGGAGGGAGACTTTCGCACCGCCTTATACCGGGACCCCGAAAGCAGTATTGAGGTGTTATTGTATGTCCCCGGGACCTATTACCACGCGCAAATCAATCCCTATACAGCAGAACTTATTCATTTGCAGGACATGAATAAGGGGTGGCTGAACTATACAAAAAAGCTTCACAGGAATCTGCTTCTGGGTAATGTGGGGAGGGAAATCGTACACTGGGTAACGCTATTGGCACTTCCCCTGCTCATTTCGGGCCTGGTGATTTGGTGGCCAGGCAGGGGGTGGCCGCGAAAAAGTAGCTTTCGGATCAAATGGTCCGGCCCTCCCAGAAAAACGAATCGTGACCTGCATACCAACCTTGGATTTTACGCTACCTGGGTCCTGATATTTGCACTTATCACGGGTATTTACTGGGGGTTCGGTGCCGTAAGAGAAACCATAAAGCAGCTTAGCGGCGAAAAAAATATGAGCTGGGAAGTGCCTCACTCCATACCGCCCGAAACCGGGCAGTTTGCAGTAAATGATGTTGTTTTGAACCGCCTGATAGCAGACTACCACAGCAATTTTTCTGAATCGGAGGTAAGGATCGGTATACCCCATGCAAAAGACGACCCTGTTCAAATTTCCGTTATTGCGCCAAAAAAAGGAATAAATGCAATCGATCATTATTACCACGACCAGTATAGCGGAGAAGGAATCGCCGGTGATTTTCAATATGGACTGGCAAGGAACAGGAGTTCTTTTGAGAGGATAAATGGCATGGTGTACGATATCCATTTCGGAACTATTTTGGGACTCCCGGGCAGGATTCTGGTATTTTTAGCCTCAATGATCGCAGCCTCTCTTCCCATCACCGGCTTTTTTATTTGGACAGGCAGAAAAAAACACACGATCCAAAAGGGAGCCTGATTATTGGAGCTGTCAATATTTTGAATTATATTCACCATACCTGATATTATTGTACAACACAAAGAAAAACGCTTTGTCTTTTTCAGATCGATAGGATTTAACGTTATTGGTCGTCTCCCCAAAAAATGGATGATTAAAAATGGAAGATATCGGAAAATATGATTCATCCCGCTCTTTTACTTCCGGGATTGAAGTAAAAAACTACCTTTTGGAAACCTGCAAATGGGCCAAGTTTCTGGCAATCGTAGGTTATGTGGGTATCGGGCTGATAATCCTCATGGCTTTTGTGGTGACGATTGGCGTTTCCTTTTTTGATACCGGAATAGATAAGGCATTTGACATGAGGGGAATAGGATTGATGTATTTAGTAATCGCAGTGGTGTACTTTTTTCCAGTCAACTATCTATACAGGTTTTCTAAGCACCTGAAGACAGGCCTTATCGCGAATGATGAAGGAACGATAAGCACTGGTTTTGAAAATCTGAAATCCCTGTTTAAGTTTATGGGTATATTTACCATCGTGATGTTATCGCTCTATGCGCTCTTTTTGTTCATTTTATTACCGCTATCCATGCTGGTATTGAAGTAAGTATTTTGTTCGATCATTTGTACTCCAACCCTATACAAAGCCATTGCGGCGAGAGGGAAAATCTCAAATAATGCACCAGCAGAACCAAGACTATAGCAGTTTTTTCCACTTTAATCCAGTTCCCTGCTGGGTTTTTGATCCCCTTACATTTAAAATCCAGGAGGTCAACCTGGCTGCCCTCCGGCAGTATGGCTATACAGCGGAGGAATTCTTAAAGCTCAATCTACGGGATCTCCACGCTGACCAGGAAATAATGAGATGGCTTGACAGCCAAAATGGTACCGAAAAGCAGGAAGGGAATATTCCTTTGGGTGTCTGCACCCACAGAAATAAGAGTGGAGAGCCCATGCGCATGGAGGTACATGTGCAGCGCATGAGCCTCCAGACTAGTGGCCTAATGATAGCCATGTGCAGGAAAGTGTCAGCGGAGGAAAAACAGCACAACCGACTCCCGGAGGCCGAAAAAATGCTATCTGCGGTATCGAATATCGGCAGATTAGGGTATTGGCGGCTAGACCTGGATGGCCGCACACTTGCCTGGACGGAAGAGGTATACCGCATCTGGGGCAGACAGCCAGAAGATTTCGCACCTACCTACGACAACTTCTATCAAACCATACACCCTGAAGACCGGGACGCCTTCGGAAAAGAACAGTGGCAAGCGTTTGAGGGGCGTAAAAACCTTGATTTTGTTCACCGGATCCTATTACCTGATCAGGAGATCCGCTGGGTACATGAGCGGGGCAGATTAATAAAAGACTCACAGGGAATTCCAATCGCTTTTGAAGGCACGGTGCAGGACATCACCCGACAAAAAGAGGTGGAACGGCAATTGATTCAAACCAGCAAAAAGCTGAGCGAAAGTGAAAAACGGTTTCGTATCGCCCAGGAAATTTCACCCGACGGTTTCACCATTTTCCGCCCGATTAAGAATAAAAACGGTTCAGTAGAAGACTTCATCTGGATATTTGAAAATCAGGCCGTAGCCGAGATCAACGGAACCGATCCGAATAAGATTATTGGAAAAAAGCTGCTTGAGCAATTTCCAAAACACCGGGCGACCTCCTTATTTGAAGCGTATGTTGAGGTTGCTATTACGGGTAAATCCCGTATCATAGACGAGGTATATACGGGCGAGATCGTCCCGACACCTGCCTGGCTTCGGCTCGTAATCGTACCCATGGGTGGGGACATCGCCATCCTCACCCAAGATATCACCGAACGCAAGCTGGCTGAAGATGCACTGCGGGAAAGTGAAGCGAGATTCAGGACCATTTTTGAAATCGCCTCTCTGGGAATCGCACAGGTAGACGTTTCCGATGGTCGAATAATTTTGGTCAATTCATTTTATGAATCCATCACGGGGTATTCAAACGAAGCGCTGCTGCAAATGAACTTTCCGGATCTTACGCATCCGGATGACCGGCAAAAAGACTGGGAATTATTCTGCCGGGCCGCCAGAGGAGAGGAAGAATACAGGAATGAGAAGCGTTATATCAAAAAAGACGGTACGATCATCTGGGTGCGGGTACATGTGGCATTCATCCGGGACCAGAGTGGAAAACCAAAACATACGGTGGCCATCTGCGAGGAAATTACCGCTCAGAAACAAGAAGAACAACGTCTGAGGCTGCTGGAAAACGATTTGAGTCATTTATACCAGGCCACTCCTGATGTGTTGTGCCTGACGGATTTACATGGAAACTTCCTGAAAATTAACAAGGCCGGCTGCGAGCTCCTCGGCTACAGCGAGGAAGAAATCCTCCACCATCCTTTCGAAGAATTTGTCCATCCTGAAGACAGGGACTATTCGTTACGGGAGCTGAAAAAAGTAAGCGGGGGAGAAAATTCCTTTAAATTCGAAAACCGCATCCTTACCAAAGCAGGAAATGTCATCAGTCTGAGCTGGACGAGCAATATCGCTACCGAGGACGGGCTGATTTATGCCACCGCAAAGGACATTACCGAACAGAAAAAGCTAAGAGAACTGAACCGACAGGCATCAAAGCTTGCAAGGATAGGAAGTTGGGAAATTGATCTGGCAGGTAATGCCTTGTTCTGGTCCGATATGGTATACGAGCTGCACGATACCGATCCAGATAGTTTCGAGCCGGACCTGAAAACCGCGATTAACTTTTACCGGGAAGATTTCCTGGAGATGGTAAATGAAAAAGTAAACCAATGCCAGTTTGAAGGTGTTCCTTTTGATTTTGAAGCGGTATTGGTGACCGCCAAACAAAGGGAGAAATGGGTACGGGTCATCGGCCACGCGGAGATGGTAGAGGGTCGGTGTCAGCGGATTTTTGGAAGCTTTCAGGACATTCACGACCGCAAGGAGGCCGAATTCAGGCTGCAATCCCTGGCAGACAACCTACCAGGAGTGGTTTTTCAATACCACCGGTACCCGGATGGTAGCGACGCACTGAAATATGTCACAAAAGGTTCCCTGCCTGTCTGGGGTTTCAGCCCGGAGGAGGTTATTGCCAACAATAGATTGGTTTGGGATCAGATCAGTGCGGCCGGTGATCTGGCCGCTGTACAGGAAAGCATCGTCAATGCGATCAAGACCAAAACAAAATGGACCGCACGTTGGAAATATGTGTTGCCGAGCGGAGAGATCAGGACACATCTTGGCAACGGTAGTCCGCGCTTTCTGGCCGATGGCTCCGTAGCTTTCAATTCTGTCATCCTGGACATCACTAATGAAGCCAGGAATGAAGAACTGCTGGAGCAGGCCACAGACATGGCACAGATCGGCAGTTGGGAACTCGACCTGGTCAATCCCGACAACGATGCAATGTATTGGTCTCCCATGACCAGAAAAATAATCGAAGTGGACGAACAATACAATCCTTCTTTAACCGGAGGGTTTGAATTTTACATTGAAAAGAGTAAATCACTTATTCAAAGTGCCGTAGATCGATTGATTCTCGATGGAAAAGAGTTTGATGAGGAGTTGCTTATACGTACCGGCACCGGAAAGGAAAAATGGATTCGCTGTATAGGTAAAAGCGAGCGTATCAGGGGGAAATGCGTTAAGATTTACGGAAGTTTCCAGGATATACATATGTCTAAAACCCTGGAAATACGCATTCAGGAAATATTGGATAGTATTTCCGATGCGTTTTATGCTGTAGACGGGGATTGGAACTTCACCTATTTTAACAGAGAAGCTGAAAATCTGCTTCAGAAAAAAGCTCCCGAAGTAATTGGTAAGAGTATCTGGAAGGAATTTCCGGCCGCCATCGATACTTCCCTGGACAGCATCTACCACCGGGTAGTATTGACCAAACAACCGACCTCGTTTGAATACTTTTTCCCCGGAGATGGAAATTGGTATGAGGTGAATGTTTACCCCTCTGCTGACGGTCTTTCGGCTTATTTCAAAAACATCAATGAACGGAAGCAGGCAGCAGTAGCACTGGAGAAGGCCTATCAGGAAAAAAATGATATCCTTGAAAGTATTGGAGACGCTTTTTTTAGTGTGAATAGAAATTGGAAGGTCACTTATTGGAACAGGGAAGCCGAAAATTTTCTGGGGCGCAAACGAGCCGATATTCTTGGGGAAAATTTATGGGACAAGTATGCAGATGCCATTGATTCGGAGTTTTATCACCAATACCATTACGCATTGGAAAAAGGTGAAAAAGTAAATTTTGAAGCATTTTATCCTACCGTGCAGAAATGGTTTGGTGTATCGGCATATCCGTCCAAAGACGGTTTATCGGTCTATTTCAAAGATATCACCCTGCGCAAGCAAGCAGACATTCGACTAAAACAAGCCAACGAGCGTTTTGAAAAAGTCGCTGAAGCTACAAATGACGCAATCTGGGACTGGAACCTTGCTGCAAATACCTTGTATTGGGGTGGAGGGTTTGAAAAATTATTTGGGTACCAGACCCAGAAAATCATCCCCACTGAAGAATCCTGGTACAATTGCATCCATCCGGATGACAGGGAACGCGTAAAATCCAGCAGAGATGAAACATTAATAAATCCGGAACGCCACACCTGGACGGCCGAATACCGCTTCCAGAATATTGATGACAGCTTTTCAGATATCATCGACCGGGGAAAGATCATCAGGGATCGGCAGGGAAAGGCCATTCGCATGGTTGGCGCAATGACTGATATAACCGAGCGCAAGCGATTCGAACAGCAGTTGCTGGAATTGAACCAGTCACTGAAGCAATATACGCACGAATTAGAGCTTACCAATGAGCAACTGGAACAGTTCGCTTTCATCGCATCCCATGATTTGCAGGAGCCATTGAGGATGATTTCCAGTTTTATGGATCAGCTAAAAAGAAAGTATGGCGACCGAATTGACGAGAAGGGTCACCAATACATTCACTATGCTACCGATGGTGCTAAGCGTATGAAGCAAATCATCCTGGACCTTTTGGAATACTCCCGAGCCGGAAAACTGGCCACCCATACAGAAAAAATCAAACTCAGCGAACTGATCGGTGACTATCAACTTTTAAGAAGAAAAATCATTGCCGAAAAATCAGTGAAATTATCGCAGGGAAAGCTCCCGGAAGTGCAGGCATACAAGGCACCGCTTACCCAAACGCTGCATTGCTTACTGGATAACGCCATCAAATATTCCAGGGAGCACCACAATCCCGAAATAAACCTGCATGTTGAAGACCATGATGACTTTTGGAAGGTATGTATTGCAGATCGTGGAATCGGTATAGATCCCAAATATTTTGAAAAAATCTTTATTATTTTCCAGCGGTTACATAACCGGGAACAATATTCCGGCACAGGCATTGGGCTCTCCATTGCCAAAAAACATGTCGAATCCTGGGGCGGAAAAATCTGGCTGGAATCTACGCCTGGCAAAGGCTCAGAATTTTATTTTACCATACCTAAAACCAAAATTTAGCCCGCAGACTTGAATGGTCATTTATGTTGGCCAGGCAGAAAATGCTTGAATCCTGGAGAGAGCGATATTTCTTAACTACCTTTATGGAATACCGGTCTGGCAAAAAATAAATGATCCAAAGCTGAAAACGAGAACATCAATAATGAAAGTAGATTTCCCCATCATTGCCATCGGAGCTTCAGCAGGAGGGCTGGAGCCACTGGAACTGTTTTTTGAACAAGCCAAACCCGATTCGCCCTTTGCCTACATACTGATCCAACACCTGGCACCTAACCACAAGAGCCTGATGGATGAGCTACTCTCCCGGCACACCGCCCTTCCCATCAGAATAATTGCCCATGACATGCCCCTGGAAAAAGGAACCATCTACCTCAATCCACCAAAAATGTTTGTCAGTCTCCGGGAAGGAAAATTTTCATTGCACGAAAAAGAAGACCGTCGCCTGAGTTTTCCCATCAGCAGCTTCTTCAGTTCGCTGGCCCTGCACCAGCATGAGCAAGCCTGTGCGATTGTGCTCTCCGGTACTGGAAGTGATGGATCAGAAGGAGTCAAACACATCAAGGAAAAGGGCGGTCTGGTGTTGGTGCAGGATCCGGAATCCAGCAAATTTGACGGGATGCCCAAAAATGCGATCAACACCGGAGCTATTGATAAGGTGTGCCATGTAGCGCAGATGCATGAGGAATTGGAAGCTTACTTTTCCAACAAGGAGATGTTGGTCGGGGCGGAGTTAGAATCTGACAATACCAAATCAGTAATCGCAAACATTTTGGATAGTATCCTGAAACAAACACAGGTAGATTTTACAGGGTACAAATATACTACAGTAAGCAGAAGAATAAGCCGCAGGATGAGTTTGCTGGGCTACTCCGCCATGACAGATTATCTTTCCAATCTTGAGAAAAATCCTACCGAGGCCCATATGCTGTCCCGTGAGTTACTGATTGGGGTGACCCGTTTTTTCAGAGATGAGGAAGCATTTGAGGCACTCAGAAACAAAGTAATCCCCCGGCTGCTGGAAAAAAACCGGGACACGAAATCTCTTCGCATATGGGTGGCTGCCTGCTCCACAGGAGAGGAGGCCTACTCTATTGCCATATTGATCAAGGATTATTTACGCCTGCACCGCCTTCAGTACGATGTGAGCATCTTTGCTACTGATCTGGACAAACAAGCTATAAAGCTAGCTGCCAACCGGGTTTTTCCGGAAAATATCAGTTCGGAAATCCCACCTGAATACCTGAGCACCTATTTCATCCCCCACCGGTCGGGTTATACCATTGCCAAGGAAATACGGGAAATGATTGTATTTTCGGCCCACAACCTGATACAGGATCCTCCTTTCAACAAAATAGACATGCTCTGTTGCAGAAATTTCCTGATATACCTCAACGACCGGGTGCAGCAACAGCTCTTTTCGATATTTCAATATGCGCTAAAAGATCAGGGTATATTGTTCCTGGGGTCAAGTGAATCTCTGGGCAAATCCCTTGATGAATTTATCGAGTTTGACAAAGTCAATAAAATTTTTCTCAACCGGGAAAATAAAAAGTTTATACAGCAGGTCCGTTCACCAAAAACCAGGTCTCTGACTTCCAATGGGCCCTCCCCTCAGATCAATAAACCTACCCAAATGCCCGCTGCCGGAAGGAATAAATTGATCAATGACATACAGCACACGCTCATTCAGGCATACGTACCGGATTCTGTCGTCACGGATCAGGACTTTAATCTGATACACACTACCGGAAATGCCAATCTTTGGCTACAGCTCCCCTCCGGAGAGGTTAGTTCCAATGTAATGAAAATGCTTCCCGAATCTCTCGCAGTACCCCTGGAAGTCGTGGCCAACAAGGTCATTCAATCTGGCAAGCCCATCACCCTGGACAATGTAGCGGTCGGATCCGAGCTCAATTCCTATTTCAACGACCATAAATCCATTAAAGTCACTGTTCGTAAAGCACCACTTAAAGAAAAGACTGACTATCTGCTGATCACCTTTGAATCGGATAGCAGCCTGGATGGGCCGGGAGAAACGACCTCTATTGATATGGGCACAGCTTCGATTGAGAAAATCGCCATATTGGAACGGGAGCTCCGCGTCAATAAGGAGACATTACAAACCACAATTGAGGAACTTGAATCCAGCAATGAAGAACTGCAGGCCGCAAATGAAGAACTCCAGAGCTCAAATGAGGAGCTGGAATCTGTTAATGAAGAACTTTACACCGTAAATGCAGAATACCAGCAGAAAAACCAGGAACTTTTGGAAGCCAATAATGACCTCAGCAACCTCATTCATAGCACAGAGATCGCTTTGTTGTTTCTGGATACGCATTTGAATATCCGCAAATTCACCCCTGAGATCAAGAAGATCATGAACCTGATGCCTCATGATATCGGGCGAAACATCAGTCACTTCAGAGGCAAAATTCAACTGGAGGATTTCATGGACCGCATAGAAGAAGTCTATTCCAGCCTGGTTCCTTTTCAGGCAGAAATAAAGGACAACAAAGAAAACGAATACTTACTAAAAATATCTCCGTTTAAGACGCCCAAAAATGAAATTCAGGGAGTCATTCTGGTCTTTGTAGACATATCACGCAGCAACACCATACAGCGAGCCCTGGCGGTATCTGATCAAAACCTGGCAGACCTACAGGAACGACATGCCAGCCAGAAAGAGATATTCGAAGTCATCACCAAAAATCTGCGTGATCTGGTGACCATCATCAGTCCAGATGGAGAGATAGCCTATTGTTCACCTTCTGCCTATGATATTACCGGGTTTAGATTGGAAGACATGCATGGGATGAACTTCCTCGCCCAGGTTGCGGATCCCAGGCAGCGGGAGCACTGGAGAAGGGCCATTGAGGGCCTCACCAAAAACCAGGATCCGGGATTGCTGCACTTCAAGTTTAAGACTGCAAACGGAACGCTGCGCTGGATGGAATCCAATCTGAACCTGCTGGAGTATTCGAATGGTAAACAACCCAGGATACTGATCACCACCCGTGACATCCATCAGCGGAAACTCGACGAAATAGAAAAATACAAGCTGGCACTCATTGCGGAACAAACCGGCAATGCAGTCCTGATCACGGATACGGCCGGAAAGATCACCTTCGCCAATAATGCCTTTGAGAAAATGACAGGCTATCAGGCCTTCGAAACCATAGGGCTGATTCCTGGAAGATTCCTGCAGGGCGAAGAAAGCGAGCCTGAAATAATAAAAATCATGTCCGAGGCCATCAGAAAAATACAGCCATTCGATGTAGAACTGATCAACTACACCAAATTCGGCAGCAAGTATATTGTCCGGATCCAGGCTGAACCCATGTACGATTACGACAAACAATTTATAGGCTTTTTTTCTATTCAGACGGACGTCACCCACCAAAAAAATCAGTTCGAGGAAATCCACAAGCTGAACCTGAAAATCAAAGAACAAAACACAAAACTGGAAGAAGTCAATACAGCTCTGGAAGAATTTGCCTATGTGGCCTCTCACGACCTAAAAACCCCGGTAAGGAATATCCGGGGTCTGCTGGATATCATCCAGAAAAAGGGAGAGCAACTAGCCCGGGATAAACGGGATCATTACTTTCACATCATTTACAATGCCTCAGGGGAATTGAATAAAATGATCGATAACCTCTTGGAGTATTCCAGGACCGGTACTTCACAGGAAATCTGGGAGCAAGTGTCACTACCCAAACTGGTGAAAGACGTCATCAGTCAGTTTGGGAAGGAGCTGGAGAGTTCTGGCGGCAAAATTCGCATGGACCTGCAGGTCGATCAGCTGCAGGTGTATCCCATACTCTTCAAGCGTCTGCTCACCAACCTGATCGGCAATGCCTTGAAATACCGACAGGCTGCTCCTCCTGAGATAAAAATCTCCTGCCAGAAAAGCGATTCCGAGACCGTGATTTTCCAGGTAGCAGACAATGGGCTCGGTATTCCTGAGGATCAGTTTGACAATATTTTCAAAATTTTCAAATCGCTTAACCCCAATAAAGACAGCAACGGGATAGGGCTTTCGGTCAGTAAGAAAATTGTTGAATTACATGGAGGTAGGATTTGGCTGGCCTCGAAACTGGGTGAGGGAACTACCTTTTTCTTTGAAATTAAAAACCAGGCATGATCTGAGATAAGCCAATATTAAAATCAACATTTCAGTGACAGTCCTCCATTTCTGTAAAACCGATACAATGAAAGCAGCAAGCTTTGAAAAATACGGGATACCGGAAAAAGTACTTGGGATATCCCAGCTCATTGCCCCTATACCCCCCAGGCAAGGCAGCTATTGGTTTGCCTGGCGGACTTAGCGAGCAGCGATTACGACTGTAGCCCGGATCGTGGCAAACCTGCCAGTTTGATAATCCTGCTATTGTTAGGCAAAATGGATTTACTGTATTTATTTTTTCATTCGTGTCATATATCTGCGTGAAAACGACACCAATAGGCAAGTATGACAAGAGACCAACTTGAAACAGTCGTAAAATCCCTGCATATGGATGCGTTTGTATGGGCAAGGCAATGTTGTGGCTTTGACGGAGAAATGGCCCGGGATGTCCTGCAGCTGGTTTACCTGAAGATATTGGAAGGAAAGGCAACCTTCCACAACCAATCGACAGTAAAAACCTGGTTGTTTTCCGTCATCAGGTATACTTCGATGGAATGGGCACGGAAAACCCGGGTTGAAAATCCGCTCCCGGAGATCATGGAGATAGCCGATCATTCGTCCGACGATCCTGAAGAGGTCTCTCACGAAGCACTTTTATTATTGCTTCCTGAAAGGCAGAAAGAAGTGCTGCTTTTGACTTTCTACCATGGTCTAACCCTTGAAAAAGCAGCTGGTATCATGCAGGTAAGTCTCGGAACAGCCCGTACACACTATGCACGGGGGAAGAATAATTTAAAAAGTATGATATTAAAACGAAGGAAACATGAAGACTGCAGATAAATCAAGGGATCCGGTGCTTGAAGAATTCTTTGCAGCATACAGACGGCAGGACCGGCATTTGTCGATTCCGGTATTTCCAAAAAGCCCTAAGAATATTAGAAAGAGGACGCTTGCCGTATTGGGGATAGCAGCTTCCATATCGATTGCGTTATTCTATTTCCCAAAAGCAGAAGAAGACATCTCCCTGGATCGGAACCTGTTGATCATTTCGCTTGAAAAAAACGAGGAACAGGATCCAACCATTGTCGTAACAACAACTACCTCCATGGACATCTGGGAATCGCCCACCGAATCCCTGTTAACCGAATTTTAACAAAACTCCTGACTAAAATGAAAACTGTATTTGTATTGCTTTTGCTCCTGCTGGCTAATTTCACTCATGCCCAGGATCTGTTTCAAGATCACCTTTACGCTGCAGACCTGGTCATGAGTCAACGTGATAAAATTAATCTTACGGATCAGCAGGCAACTGCCATTAAGGAAATTCACAGCAAAAACGCAGGGGAATTCAGCGTCCTTAAATGGGATCTGGAAGCCGCTACCTCCGGGCTAAAAGAACTTATGGATAACACCAAAGTAGACATGCATGCAATTGAAAAGCAAATGGACAAGGTGCTCTCCCTGGAAAACCAACTAAAAAAACTACAGCTTGGTACCTTAGTGGCTATTAAAAACGAACTGACTGAGCAGCAGCAACAACAACTGGATAAAACCAAACCCGGAGGAGCCGTAAACGTGATCGGATACGGAAACAACAATTTCACCAATAAAAACCAATCCATCCGAATCGTAGATAGCAACGGAGGCAATGACAATCCACTGTATCTGGTCATTGACGATGGCAAGGAGAAAATGGTCGAAAACCTTACTGCCATACAGCCGGATGATATTGAAAGTGTTTCGGTACTAAAGGGACCCAGCGCAGTCAAAAAGTATGGTGCGAAAGGGAAAAACGGGGTCGTGGTTATTACTTTAAAGCAGTAGACCGTTCAATACTAGTCCTTCCCAGGGAAAAAACCGGGTAATCATGTGATTTATTAGCACACTTTAAATCCAGGATCGTTAACCGACAGCGGGTTTCGCCAGCAGTCGGAATGGAGAGGTTTTAAAAAAACCAGCCGAAATTCAGCTTTAAAGCGTAAAAAACAGCATGACAATTAGCTTCCATTCTCCATCTTTCTTGACGAGAACGCGTTGTTCTTTGGAGACTGGTCTATTTGACCCTTTATTTTTCTTATCGAAAGTTGCCCAGGCCTGGTTTCCGGCTACCGAAATCTGGTAGTTGTAGAATTCACTGGGCTCGAGGGGGTTTGGCGCCTGTTCCATAACCGGTCTGATTTGTTTTTCCACTTCTTTCCACCCTTTGAAACTATACGTAAGTCCGTTTCCCCAAATCACATTTTCATTATGATCGTAGAAACTGGAAAAAGCCTCCACTTCCATCCCGCTGAAATGGTGTTCAAAAACCTCGTTAGCGGGAAGGAAGCGATCCAGGAACGCCGGCTGGGAGGGCTCCAATAGCGCACCTCCACCTCCTACCCAGATGGCGCCCGATGAGTCTTCGTACAAACAGGTAACAAAATCTCCTCCAAGACTGGTGGTGTCGTTCGGTCCGTTGCTGTACCTTGTAAAAACTCCGGCTACCGGGTCGTATCGATTGACACCTCCACCCCATGTGGCGATCCAGATCCTTCCAGAACGATCTTCCAGTATATCCATGATCAGATCGGAGGAATGGCTGTTGGAATCGTCCGGGTCATGTCGCAGAACTTCCTTCATCCCGCTCTCCGGATTAAAATGGAGAAGTCCGCAAGGTTGCGGCCAGCATCCAACCCAAAGGTCGCCCTTTCTGTCCTGATGAAGGGCTTTTATACTTCTTTTGCCCGAATCGAGCTTTATGGCCTCAAGCAAACCATTTGACCGATAACGAAACATTCCAGATTCCTGAGTACCAACCCAGTTTTCCCCATCATTCCCACCAATAATCTCATTGACCTGATCCTCCACCAGAAAGGTCTCGAAGAATCCGGCATATTTTGGCCTGGTGCAGGGTTCAAACCAGACTGGATTTTTTACTTAAGATAAGCAATTTCCAAATCTTTCAAAAATCTAAATTTTGATTACAGACCATTATTTCGCCGGTGGGTTGCGGGGTAATGCTGTTGGTGGGGTAGCCCGCCTGAAAACTGATAAATCTCCCTTCTACTTTAGCAGTACCTTGCGATTTCAGGCATTTCTGGCTATTTTGCATTAAATTTTCGCTAGTACCCGCCCCATGAAAAAACCAGTCCTCTTTATCGGTGTGGCCAGTTTACTGCTGGCAGGAACGGTTTTCTTTGCCTTAACCAGGGAAAAGGAAATTGACTACAGCACTCAGGTAAAACCTATCCTGAACCAACACTGTATTTCCTGCCATGGAGGGGTCAAGAAAAATGGGGGATTCAGTCTGCTTTTTGAAGATGAAGCCCTGGCCCCGACAGAGTCAGGCCACCCTGCCATCATTCCCGGCGATGCCAGTGCAAGCGAGTTTATCAATCGGCTTACAGCAAATGATCCGGAGTTGCGCATGCCCTATCAGAAAGCCCCCCTTTCGGATGAGGAAATCGACATACTTACGGCCTGGGTGGACCAGGGAGCAACATGGGGCAAACACTGGGCTTACGAGACTCCCACAAAACCCAGCCCCCCTGAGACAACTGTAAAGGCAGGCTTTTTTGCTGAATCTGCTCCCGGATTTATTCAAAACGCTATCGACCGGTTTGTAGCCGAAAAACTGAGACAAGAGGAGCTGCAGCCCTCACCCGAAGCGGATAAAATGGTGCTGCTGAGGCGATTGAGCCTTGACCTGACCGGAATTCCGCCCGGGGACACGCTGGTTCAGCAGTGGAAAACCAACGCATTGACTTATGAGGAGCTGGTAGACACCCTACTGAATAGCCCGCAGTTTGGAGAAAAGTGGGCTTCCTGGTGGCTGGATCTGGCAAGATACGCAGATACCAAGGGCTATGAGCGCGATGTAAGCCGGGAAATCTGGCCCTATCGCGATTGGGTCATCAAAGCCCTGAACGCCGACATGCCTTTCGACCAATTTACGGTGGAACAGCTTGCCGGGGATTTACTCCCGGATCCTGATCTGGATCAGCTGACAGCCACCGCATTTCACCGCAATACCATGAATAACGATGAGGGCGGGACACAGGATGAGGAGTTCCGCGTCGCTGCAGTAATCGACAGGGTCAATACCACCTTTGACGTATGGCAGAGTACTACCATGGCTTGCGTACAATGCCATAGCCACCCCTACGACCCCTTTACCCATGAAAACTATTTCCAACTCATGGCTTTCTTCAATAACAGCCGGGATGAAGACACCCATGGGGAGGAACCCAAATTAAAATTTTATAGTGGAGACGACAGTGTCCGGGTAGAAGAAATAAAGGACTGGGCAGCCCGCTATGGAAACGAGAAATTGGAAAAGGAAATAGACGCCATCCTCCGCTATCAGGAACCTAAATACCACGCCCACCTGGCCGAAGATTTTGAAAATGGGGAGCTTATCGATACCAAATGGCTGGGCCTTTGGGATCAGGGATCCTGTTATTTCCGGGGGATTTACACCGGTGGATCTCCTTACATATACCTAAATTATTGGACAGGCAACGAAGGAAGCCTGCTGACCATTCGCAGGGACGGCCCCGAGGGAGAAGTTCTGGCCCGGTTTACCCTGGACAAAACGGAGGGCCGGGTGATCCGCCGTTTTCCCATAAAAGAAGTTCAGGAAAAAGTAGACCTGTACTTACACATGGAAAACAAAGGCCTTAGCCTGCAGCAAACCAGCTCAGCCATCAACTGGCTGGCTTTCTTTCCCGAGTTACCTGGAAAAAATCAACCCGGTCATGCTGAAAAAGACCGGAATTTCATGGCACTCCTGAACACGAACACCTCTACCGTTCCGATCATGATCGAAAACCCAGACTACATGAAGCGGACGAGCCATGTGTTTGAACGAGGCAATTGGATGCTCAAAGGAGAGGAAGTGGCACCGAATGTACCCGCCATCCTCAACCGTTGGGACCCTGCATGGCCGGAAAATCGCCTCGGTCTGGCCTATTGGTTGACCAGCAAGGAAAACCCACTCACAGCGCGTACCCTTGCTAACAGGATCTGGGCACAACTTTTTGGACGTGGCCTGGTAAGTAGTCTGGAAGATATGGGCACCCAGTCCGACCCTCCCAGTCACCGGCAATTGCTGGACTGGATGGCCGTTCGACTCATGGACGACTACGACTGGAGATTGAAGCCCTTTATCAAAGACCTGGTTTCATCCGGCACCTACCGGCAGTCTTCCGTTTCTTCAGCATTGCTTCACGGAAAGGACCCGGCAAACCAGTGGTATGCCCGTGGTCCGAGGTTTCGGCTCAGTGCCGAACAAATCAGGGACCAGGTATTGGCAGCCTCAGGTCTGCTGAGTAAAAAAATGTATGGCAAGCCGGTAATGCCTCCCCAGCCGGACAATGTATGGCAAACGGTGTACAACGGTGAATCCTGGAAAACCAGCGAAGGAGAAGACCGCTACCGGCGGGCGATCTACACCTTTCTGAAGCGCACCAGCCCCTACCCTTCCTTTATCAGTTTTGATGCAGGGAGCAGGGAGGTATGTACCATTGATCGCACGCTCACCAACACTCCCCTCCAGGCACTGGTAACCTTAAACGACCCGGTATATCAGGAAGCCGCCTACCACCTGGCGCTGCGTATGCGGCAGTCCGGGGAGGAGGATCCCATTTCCTGGGCTTACGAAAAGCTACTGCTGCAGCCTATCAGCGCTGAAAAACACCGGTACCTGGAAGAGCTCCGCGAGTTTGCAGTGGAAGATTTTGCCAGTGATCCACAGGCCATGCAAGACTGGCTGCAATTTGCCGGGGAATCTGAAAAAGACCCCCAGCTTGCGGCGCTGGCGGTAGTTGCCAACGCATTGTTGAATCTGGACGAATTCCTAACCAAATCCTGACATGGACGAAATAAAAAAATTGCTTGCTGAAAAACTGGAAAGAGAATTGAAAACCCAGACCCGCAGGCATTTTATACAAAGCTGCGTTACGGGCATGGGAGGACTGGCGCTGGGATCGCTCATCGGTGGTTGCCAATCTGCTGAACCCGGTAAAATGCAACTTTCCGAGCGGGACCTGAATCCACTCTCTGCCCTGCCACCTCCCTTTACCCCTAAGGTAAAATCCGTAATCTATTTACACATGGCTGGTGCGCCGTCCCAGTTGGAAATGTTTGATTACAAACCCGAGCTGGCAAGACTGCACAACCAGGAATGTCCGGAGTCACTTTTACAGGGAAGAAAATTTGCCTTTATTCGTGGGCGTCCCAATCTGCTCGGCCCCCAGGCCAACTTTGAGCAATGTGGCGAGTCAGGCAACTGGGTGTCCGATTATCTTCCTCATTTTAAACAAGTAGTCGATGAAGTAGCCTTCCTGAAGGCTGTGCATACGGATCAGTTCAACCATGGCCCGGCCCAGCTTTTTATGCAAACCGGCAGCCCGAGGCTGGGGAGGCCCAGCATAGGCTCCTGGGTAACCTACGGCCTGGGTTCCGAGAATCAGAACCTGCCCGGCTTTGTGGTACTCACTTCGGGTGGAAAAACTCCGGACGCCGGAAAAAGCGTATGGGGCAGTGGTTTTTTACCCTCTGTTTACCAGGGAGTGCAGTGCCGGTCAAAAGGTGATCCGGTATTGTATATCGAAGACCCGAAAGGGATGTCCCGGGGCCTGAAACGAAAAATGCTCGATGCCATCAATGACATCAACGAGGCTGATTTTCAGGCCTATTCTGATCCGGAAATACTTGCCAGGATCAACCAATACGAAATGGCCTTTCGCATGCAGATCGAGGTGCCTGAGGTGATGAATATCAACGAAGAACCAGAATACATCCACCAGCTCTATGGTACCCAACCGGGCGAAGAGTCATTTGCCAACAACTGCCTGCTCGCCCGCAAAATGGTAGAAAAGGGTGTGCGGTTTGTGCAACTCTATGACTGGGGCTGGGATGCACACGGCACCGGCGAAAGTACCGCTATAGATCTGGGTATGAAAGATAAGTGCAGAGAAATAGACCGTCCGATCACTGCCTTGCTCACCGACCTCAGGCAACGAGGCTTACTGGACCAGACCCTGGTAGTCTGGGGAGGAGAATTTGGACGCACCCCCATGCAGGAAAACCGGGAAGGAAAAACCCAGAGTTACAAAGGCCGGGATCATCACGTAGATGCCTTTACCATGTGGATGGCCGGGGGCGGCATTAAAAATGGAGCCTCCCACGGGCTCACGGACGATTTCGGCTTTTCCGGTGTGGATAACACGGTTTCTGTGCACGATGTCCACGCCACCATACTCCAACTATTGGGATTTGACCATGAGCAGTTTACCTATGATTTTCAGGGACGGCCTTTCCGCTTAACGGACGTGGAAGGGCATGTGATCCGGGAAATCCTATCCTAACCAGTGACGAAAATTAGCAATACTCCTATGAACCGAAGAACATTTATCCGGCAAGGTACTACATTCTCCCTGGGATTGGCCTCCGCACCTTTCCTGGCCAATGCGACTCCGGATCTGCGTCAACGCAAATTCCGGATAAGCCTTAACCCCTATGCCATCGGCGTGCAAATCGATCAGGAGGAAATGATAGACAAGGCAGTGGTACATAAATTTGAGGCGATCCTTCCCGTGCCTTCTCAGCTGATGGAATTGTCGCCGGGCAAATTGGACGAATTTCTGGCCAGAAAGAAGGCAAACCAACTCACCTGGGATTCGGCTGGGTTACCGGTAGATTTCCGGAAGGACAAGGCAACCTACGAGTCGGGGATCAAAGAGCTTCCCAAAATCGCTATCCGGCTCCGGGAAGCGGGTGTGAGCCGGGTAAACACCTGGATCATGCCTAGTCACAACGAATTGCCTTACCTCGAAAACCTCAGGCAACATAGTCAGCGACTGGGCCTGGCTGCACGAATACTGGGAGAAGAAGGGCTGAAACTCGGTTTTGAATATGTGGGAACAAAAAACCTTAAAATTATCAATCGCTACCCCTTTGTCGGTACATTGAAGGAAGTTCAGGACCTTATCGCCGATATTGGTCGCCCCAATGTAGGGGTGCAATTGGATAGTTTTCACTGGTACACCTCCAGCGAGAGCGTAGAGGACTTAGAGAAACTGAGCAACGATCAGATCATAACCTGTGACCTCAATGATGCCACAGCCGGAAGAAGTATCATGGAGCAAATTGACGGAGAGCGTCAACTCCCCGGAGCCAGTGGATTGATTGACCTGAAGGGTTTTATGCAGGCCCTTGTAAATATCGGTTATGACGGACCGGTGCGGGCAGAGCCGTTCAATGCAAAATTAAACGCTATGGAAAATGATCCGGCCATGGCAGCTACATCCAGGGCCATGTGGCGAACTGTCAACCTGGTTTAAAACAAGGAAAACTTCAGCCTGTTGGTCAAAATCTCCAGGGCCTTGATGGCCCGCGTAGAATTGCCCTTTTCGTTCAGTTCGGGAGACCAAACGGCAATGCTGAATTTTCCGGGCATAAGGGCAACTACCCCTCCTCCAACACCACTTTTGCCGGGCAAACCCACCCGGAAGGCGAATTCTCCAGACTCGTCGTAAAAACCACACATCAGCATCAGCGCATTGATACGGCGGGTATGGCTTTCGCTCAATACTTCTCTCCTGGCAAAAATTGAATAACCGTCATTGGCCAGAAATGAAACTGATTTGGCCAATTCTTCACAGCACATTTCTATGGAACATTGCGAGACGTAGGTTTTTATCACTTCCTGTATATCATTGTCAAAGTTTTTGTAGGCCTTTAGGAAATACGCCATGGCCGTATTCCGCTCTGCATGCCTGAGTTCGGATTGCATTACCTCCTCATTGATCCGCACACAGTGCTGGCCGGCCAGCTCATCGATATATTCACGGATACACCGAATGGGGTTCTCAAACTTGCTGGTCAGCGCATCGGTGATGACCAGGGCTCCGGCATTCAGGAAAGGGTTTCTGGGGATACCATGCTCATATTCCAACTGGGCAATGGAATTAAAAGGATTACCACTTGGCTCCACATTAACTCTGGACCAGAGCTTACTGCGAAATACATGAAATACCATGGTAAGGGTGAATACCTTGGAGATGCTCTGAATGGAAAAGGGCACCTTGTAATCCCCGGCACCAAAAACATTTCCCTGCAAATCGACCAAAGCGATCCCAAAGTGCTCACCTGATACCTTAGCCAATTCTGGTATGTAATCCGCCACTTTTCCGGTAAGACCCATTGCCCTTACCTCATCATAAACCTCCGAAATCAATTGCTGATAATCCATTGTCTTGTGGTTTGCTGCCTGAACCTGCACAGCCGCACCCAAAAGTAGCTTATTTGTGGTCTATCTCCCTACGAACCTGGCAGGAATTTCAGGCATTAATGTTTTTTTCCATGTCCAGTACCTGGCATCTATCAACCACCGGGATTTTATTCTGTTTTTTACCGGAACGAGTTTAACCAGCATGTACATCAGGTTTCATTGTAAAGGCTGCCATTACAAGGAAATCAGGTAGTTTGGAAACTGAAGAATAGCACCGCTATGGCGAAGCTGAAAACTGCAAGGAAGTGACTGATTTTAAAGCAATTTTATTTTGCACCAGAATTCCTGTTGCCTATTTCGGGTTTAAGACGGAAGCAAACAAAAAAGCAGCCGAACCCATTCCGGCCCGGCTGCAACTTCACTTAACCAACAAACCAATCTTATTCCACGACTATAGGATCTGCATTTTTAAAGTAAACCTGCCCATCTGCATCTAAGTCTACCAATACCGCGCTGTCGCTTTTGATATACCCGCTCAGGATCTGCTTGGAGAGCTCGTTTAATATCAATCGCTGCATGGTCCTTTTCAGAGGCCTGGCCCCAAACTGAGGATCGAAGCCTACATCACCCAAATGATCCAGCACTTCCCGGGTAGCTTCAATTTCAATATTGGATTCAGACAATCGATGTTGAATCTCCTTCCACTGAATATCCACAATTTTGCGGAGGATTTCCTTATTCAAGGGTTCAAACATGATGGTTTCATCAATCCTGTTCAGGAACTCCGGCCGCACTGATTTTTTGAGCAGGGCAAAGACCTCCTCTTTCGTTTCTTCCATCACCTGTTGCTTGTTCCATTCATCCATGGCGTCAAACCGCTCCTGGATCAGCGTAGAGCCAATGTTGGTGGTCATGATGATAATTGTATTTTTGAAATTGGCCGTTCTTCCCTTATTGTCTGTCAGCCTGCCATCGTCCAAAACCTGCAGCAGGATGTTGAATACATCCGGGTGAGCCTTTTCAATCTCATCCAGCAAAACTACGGAATAGGGTTTTCTCCGTACGGCTTCGGTCAACTGACCGCCTTCGTCATATCCCACGTATCCGGGAGGCGCTCCCACCAGCCTGCTCACGGCATGGCGCTCCTGATATTCGGACATATCAATCCGCACCATGGCGTTTTCATCGCTGAAAAGGTATTCTGCTAGGGCCTTGGCCAACTCGGTTTTTCCGACTCCTGTAGTTCCCAGGAAGATAAATGATCCGATCGGACGCTTTGGATCCTGCAGTCCTGCCCTGCTTCTCCTGACGGCATCAGAAATAGCGGCGATGGCCTCGCGCTGCCCGGCTACCCTTTTCCCCAGCTCCTCTTCCAGGTGAAGCAATTTTTCCCGTTCACTCTGGATCATCCTGGAAAGCGGTATACCTGTCCATTTACTGACCACTGCGGCTATATCTTCGCTGTCCACCTCCTCTTTCAATAGGGGAGAATCTTCCTGCATTTCCTTGAGCTGTTCCTGGAAGGAATGCAACTTTTTCTCGCTCTCTACTATCTTTCCATAGCGTATCTCTGCAACCTTCCCAAACTCGCCCGATCGCTCGGCCTGTTCGGCTTCCAGCTTAAACTTATCGATATTTTCCTTTTCCCGTTGAATGCCCTGGATCACAGCCTTTTCACTTTCCCACTTGGCTTTGATATCCTGCCGCTTTTCTGTCAATTCGGCCAGTTCCTTACTCAGGACCGTTTCCTTATCCTTGTTTTTCTCCCGGCGTATGGCTTCCCGCTCAATCTCCAGTTGCATGATCCTACGATTGAGTTCATCCAGCTCCTGCGGCAAGGAATCTATTTCCATGCGCAGTTTGGCAGCTGCTTCATCCATCAGATCAATGGCCTTGTCCGGAAGGTACCGGTCTGAAATATACCGCTGAGACAATTCAACTGCTGCAATGACGGCATCATCTTTCACCCGCACCCCATGGTGCAATTCATATTTGTCTTTGATACCGCGCAAAATGGATATGGCGTCGGCTGCGTCGGGTTCATCCACCACCACCTGCTGAAACCTTCTCTCCAAGGCCTTGTCTTTCTCGATGTACTTCTGATACTCCTTGAGCGTGGTAGCGCCGATGGCATGAAGCTCACCTCTGGCCAATGCAGGCTTGAGCAGGTTGGCGGCATCCATCGCACCCTCACCTCCTCCACCGGCACCGATCAGGGTATGTATTTCATCTATAAAGAGGATGATTTCTCCCTCAGAGTCTGTCACTTCCTTGATTACCGCCTTCAGGCGCTCTTCAAACTCACCTTTATATTTTGCGCCTGCCACCAGCAGCCCCATATCCAGGGATATCAGCGTCTTGCTTTTGAGGTTTTCCGGTACATCCCCGCTGACGATCCGTTGGGCCAGCCCCTCTACGATCGCTGTTTTACCTACCCCTGGTTCTCCCAGTAATATGGGATTGTTTTTGGTTCTTCTCGCAAGGATCTGTAAGACCCTCCGGATTTCTTCATCTCTACCAATTACCGGGTCTATTTTACCCTTCTTTGCCAGGTCATTCAGGTTTTTGGAATACCGCTCCAGTGACCTGTATTTTGATTCTGCATTCTGATCCGTCACTTTATTTCCTTTTCTAAGTTCTTTTATCGCTTCAATTAATTTCTTCTCTTCAAGACCCTGATCCTTCAATAGCTGTGCTGTCTTGTCGGATCCGGCCAGGACTCCCAACACCAGGTGTTCTACCGCTACATACTCGTCACCGAATGTTTTCAGGTATTCTTTTGCCTTTTGCAAGGCCTGGTTGCTGGCATTGGACAGATAGGGCTGCTGCCCGCTCACTTTGGGGAGCTGCTGGATGAGATCATCCAGCTTGTTGAGCAGCAGATTGCTGTTGACCCCCATCTTTTTAAATAAAAAATCGGTGACATTGCTGTCTTCCTGGATGATGCCTTTGAGCAGGTGAGCCGGCTCAATGAGCTGCTGCTGGGCGGCAGTACAAAGCTCCAGTGCCTTTTGAATGGCCTCCTGAGATTTGATGGTAAATTGTTTGAAATCCATGATGCTATAGGTTAAGTGCTTTTACTTACAAACGTATGTTTTCACTCAATCAAATATGTAACCAAACCGAATCCCGACTGAAATCCGGAAATAATGTCCGTTTTTGAACAGTTTTCCATTGAGATGCAGACTTTTTGGCAGATTGTGAGAGCGCTTAAATCAACCATAAAATAACCACACTCCGGCTGCATTCTTAACTGATTTATTTAACTTTAACCCGGGCCATTTCTTTTTCTGATCCAATATTGTAGATGAGCAGAAATGCCCGGATTAAACCTAAATTGCTTTTGATGGAAAGATTGATATTACCTGCTTTACTAGCTGTCCTCTTATTGTCCTGCGGTGAAAAACCGGCAAAGAAACCCAATTTTGTTTTCATCCTGGTAGATGACCTCGGCTGGGCAGATATCCAAACAAACTATCCAGACACTTTTTATGAAACGCCCAACCTGGATCGCCTGGCAGGGTCGGGCATGCGTTTTACACAGGCCTATGCTGCCCATCCCGTTTGTAGCCCTACCAGAGCTGCGCTAATGACGGGTAAGCATCCCAACCGGGTCAACATCACCGACTGGATCCCGGGATTTAGCCGTGACCGGGAGCAGTGGGAACTGGAGACTCCGGCCATTAGCCATCAGTTGGAACTTGAGGAAACTACACTTGCGGAGAAGCTCAGGGAAGGTGGCTACCAGACTTATTTTATAGGCAAGTGGCACCTGGGCGAGGAGGAACGGTTCTGGCCCGAAAACCAGGGGTTTGACATCAATATTGGAGGCTGGAGTGTAGGTGCCCCACAGTTAAAAAAGGGAGAAGCCAACGGCTACTATGCTCCCTACGGCAATCCAAGACTTGAGGACGGCCCGGAGGGAGAATACCTTACCGATAGACTCACAGCTGAAAGCATCGCATTGATTCAGGAAAGCAAGGATAAGCCCTTCCTGTTATACCTTTCTTTCTACAGCGTACACACCCCCATTCAGCCAGCCCCACGCCACCATGAATATTTCATGGAGAAAAGGGAAAAGCTTCAGCCTGCCGCAACACAGGTAACCTACCGTCAGGAAGGCACAGGGCATACCAAGCTTATACAGGACAATGCTGCCTACGCTTCCATGATAGCCGCCATGGATGACAATATCGGAAAGATCATGGAAGCGCTTGAAGAATCCGGCCTTGATGAGGATACCTGGATCATCCTGACCAGCGATAACGGGGGGCTTTCCACCCTTTTCACAGAGGGAGCACCCACGGCAAACGGACCCCTGAGGGCTGGCAAAGGCTGGTGTTATGAAGGAGGCATCCGTGTCCCATTAATTATCAAGGGTCCGGGAATTAAAAGTGCAGGGACGGTATCCCACACCCCCGTAGTCAGTATGGACATGTACCCAACCCTTCTCAGCCTGGCAGGAATACCGGAGGAAGCCCGGGACGGAAAAAATTTACAGCCCTTGCTGGAAGGAAAAAACCAACTGGATCGGGAAAGCCTGATCTGGCACTACCCCCATTATCATGGCAGTGCATGGAAACCCGGATCTGCAATCCGGGAGGGCAAATGGAAACTGATCCACTTTTATGAAAACCAGGTCAGTGAACTCTATGACCTGGAAAACGATCCTGGCGAGAAAAAAGACCTGGGAGCGGAATTTCCGGAGAAAGTTACCGAACTGCGGCAGAAGTTAATGATTCAGCTTAAAGCAACAGGAGGAAAGGTGCCCGTCCGAAAAGCGAACTAGCCGGCCAGGGAAAAGATAAAACGAGGGGATTTGAACCATTTGAAGGGAAGTAATTGTTTTTACTGGCCCGCAAAAAAGGAAAGTCATGCAGCAAGACACTAAACAGGATATCAGGAAACTGGATTTGGAGGCACTGGAGCGCTATTTTTTATCAATTGGTGAAAAGAAATTCAGGGCTCACCAAGTGTATGAATGGCTTTGGAATAAATCGCTCAAAAATTTTGACGAGATGAGCAATATCTCAAAGTCTACCCGTGAGCACCTTAAGGAGCATTTTACGATCAACCATATCCAGGTAGACCATTTTCAGCGAAGTACTGATGGTACCATTAAGAACGCAGTCAAATTATTTGACAGCAACATTGTAGAATCTGTACTGATCCCAACCTCCAGGCGGATTACAGCCTGTGTATCTTCGCAGGTGGGGTGCAGCCTGGATTGTAACTTTTGTGCCACTGCCAGGTTAAAAAGAATGCGAAACCTAAACCCGGATGAAATTTATGACCAGGTAGTGGCGATACAACAAGAGGCCAGGGTCTATTATGACCGGCCATTGACCAATATCGTATTTATGGGGATGGGAGAGCCCTTGCTCAATTACCAGAATGTCCGGGCCGCCATAGAAAAAATTTGTTCTCCGGAGGGTCTGGGCATCTCTCCCAGACGGATCACCCTGTCCACGGTTGGCATAGCCAAAATGATCCGCAAAATGGCAGATGAAGAGGTGAAATTCAATTTGGCCGTATCGCTGCACGCTGCGATTAATGAAACCAGAAGCCGGCTTATGCCCATTAATGAAACCAATACCGTGGAAGATCTGGCAGAGGCACTGAAGTACTGGTATGCGAAAACGAAAAGAAAGGTCACCTATGAATACGTGATCTGGGATGGAATAAACGATGACGAAGCCCATGCCAGGGCCCTTGCGAAATTCTGTAAACTCATTCCTTCAAAGGTGAACATTATTCAGTACAATCCCATAGACGAAGGGGAATTCAGGCAAGCGGCAGCGGATAAGGTCGCTCTATACATGCGGATCCTGACAGAGGCTGGTATCGTCGCCAAGGTTCGAAAATCCCGCGGTCAGGATATTGATGCTGCTTGCGGACAGTTGGCAAATAAAAACGAGTTGTAATAAAACGCTTGGTTTTTTTCGGATATGAACGTCTTTTTTTTAAATTTGAATTACACTTTCAAAGATTAAAATGGATTTGCAAACCCTGATCGAAAAATCTCTAACCGTTTTTAATGAGTACGGCTATCACCGCACTGATATGGAGCTGCTGATGGATCAGCTTCAGATCAGACCATCCGATGTAAAAAGCGAGTTTACAGATTTTGAAGACCTGATCATAAAAATATTCTACAGCCTCTGTGCTGAATCTGACGCTGCTACTGCAGAAATTGACAAAAGCAGCACCTCTCTGGAGTTGCTGTATTCCAGCACCCTTGCCTCTTATAAGATCCAATTCAAGTACCGCTTTTTTTTCATGGATCTTGGTGCGATTATCAATCAGCATGAGGCGGTAAAAGACCGGTATTTTGAGTTGATTTCCTTACGAAAGACCCAATTGATCCATTTGTTTAACCTGCTTTTTCAGGAAGGGGTGTTTGAGAATGAAAAATTCCCAGGAAGCTTCGAAAACCTGGCCAACCAAATGACCATGCTTTCCGATTACTGGCCCACCCATAACCAGATCATCTTCGGAAAAGAAATTTTTCACTATCAGTATTACAGCAAGCTGGTATTCTCGATGGTGCTTCCGTTTCTTACGGAGGCTGGGTTAAATGAATACAAGAGGATTTTGGGCTACGACAAGCCGGATCGCTGATTCAGATCAAACATCTTTGTTGCTAAAATCAAAAAGTTTTCGTTTTTCTTCCTTGCTCAGGTTGTCATAACCCTTTTCAGCTATTTTATCCAGGATACGGTCGATTTCTTCCTGGGTGCTGCTACTGCCCGATGTGGCCCCGGTACTCCTGCTTCTGCCGGAAGCACTTCTCCCGGATTCTGATCCCCGTCTGTAGGTAACCTTAACCTTCGGCTTGGCACTGAATAGTTTTTCAAAAAACTGGCCTACCGCCTGCACGGGTTTTCCCAGGTCTACACCCTTATTTAACTGCAGGATGTAGATGTAACCCAGGGCAGCTCCACCAAGATGTGCCAGTTCGCCCCCGGCATTCGCTCCTGCCGAATTGGCAAAAGCCACCAGTACATAAAAAATAGCTATGTATTTGATCTTGACAGGACCGATCAACAGGAGATGAAAATGGGTGTCTGGCCGGAGTGTAGCTGCAGCCACGACAATGGCATACACACCTGCGCTGGCGCCCAGCATCAATGCTCCATCTACCCTGTCGCTGAAATAGGGAGCGATGTTGTATAGTACCATATACAACAGACCTCCGGCAATACCCCCGAGAAAGTAAAGGTTTACCAGCTTCCGGTTGCCCAGGTATTCCTGCACCAGCAGACCAAACCAATACAAAAAAAGCAGATTGAAAATAATGTGCAGGAAGCCTTCGTGCAAAAACATATAACTGATGAGCGTCCAGGGTTGCATCAAAAACCTTGGCACCGAGGCTGGCATCATCAGATAGGACAAGATAGACCGGTATACCTCCTCTGCACCACCTATGGTCAGAAAAACCCTCGCTACCATCAAGACCAGAAAGGCCAGCAGATTGATTGCAATAATCTTATACAGACCATTGTCCTTATGGTCAAAGGCATGCCTGATATGATACCAAAATCCTCCGTACATCTTTACCTAATAAAAATTTCTTCTGTCTTTTTTCCAATATACGACCAACACGGCACCTATCATCAGTCCTGACAGGTGCGCAAAATGAGCTACATTATCTGTGGGATTAGATACAAATATATTATAAACTGTGTATAGTCCATAAAACAATACCAGGTATTTTGCCTTTACCGGCATCGGCGGAAAGAGTAAAAACAACTGGGTATTCGGAAACAGCATACCGAAAGCGATAAGAATACCGAACAGTGCTCCTGAAGCACCCACCATCGGGATATTTGCCTGACCCTCTCTGATTTCGAGCATGGCTCTTTTGGCTTGTTCCTGGATCTCAGCATCATCCGGGTTTCTGCTGTAATTGTCCACAAAATCATAAATGGACGGGTTAAACATGTGCCTGTTTTGCGAAACAAAACGGTTGAAAGTCTCCGGGTCAGGATTGGCGGTAAAAGCCTCTATGCTGTTGTTTAGCTTACCCATCTTGTAGGCATTGTAGCCCGAATACATGACCCCTGAACCTATCCCGCACACCATCCACAGGATCAGAATTTTCTTTGGCCCCAGAAACTGCTCCAGCAAGGGGCCAAAGATAAACAGCCCAAACATATTGCTGAAGAGATGCCAGAAATCTGCATGCATAAACATGTAGGTCACAAACTGGAAAGGCATGAAAAATCGGCTCTCTATATAATAAAGCGCAAATAAATTTTTGAGCTGCGGCAGAAAAAAGGAGGCGATTACGTGCATCCCCACAGTGATCAACAACAGGTTTTTCACGATGGGGGTAAGGGCTCTGAACATATATTTTCGTTTGGTTTCAGGTATAGAAAAATCTTTCGATTTTATCTAAGTCTAATTTGATAAATGTTTTGTACCCTTCCGGGCTGTAATTGGGGTTCTGGCAGGCAAACAACTGGCCTGCCAGGTTTTCCATTTCCTGGCTTTTCAGCGGATCTCCTTTCTTTATAGCGGTTTTCTTTGCCAAAGACCTTGCCAGATTTTCTCTTCTACCAAGAGACAATTCATCCTTAAAATGTTTGAACTGTTCCAGCATCTCTTCAAACAGAAGTTTTTCGCTGGCAATATGGATGTCTGTCGGTACGCCATTGATCAAAATGGTATTCTGACCAAATACTGTCAATTGGAAACCTAAATTATTGAGTTCGTCTTTCAGATCCATCACCAGGGCAAAGTCCGCCGGGCTCAGGCTAATGTTCTGTGGAAAAAGGCACTGCTGCGAAGCCCCGGCAGATTGCTCCAACTGCCGGATGTATCGTTCATATAAAATCCGTTGATGCGTAGCCTGCTGGTCAAAAACGAGCAATCCCGAAGAAGTCTGGGTCACAAAATAGGCCTGACCGATCTGAAACGTCTTGCCCGCTCCGGTTATGGGCTCCTCGGGATTCAATTCCCCCGCGTTTACCTTACTGGGAAAGGTTTTTACATCACCTCTAGGCTGACGTTCTTTCTCAGGGTCAAAATGCAGGGTCCTTTCTTCGTGGTCCTGCTGGAACATTTGTTCCCAGCCCCGGGCATCTTTGTGCAGGGCGCTTGGACCCCGGTAAGCACGGTAATTGTTTTCTGTACTTACTTCCTGCCCCTTTCCGGTATCCTTCCCCCAGTTGTCGGTAAAATTTACATCCAGGCTAAAATCAATCGTAGGTACCACATGGTGTGCTCCCAGAGCCTGTTTTACAGCAGACCTCAGCACGCCGTATATGGTCCTTTCGTCATCAAATTTAATCTCAGTTTTGGTGGGGTGTACGTTGATATCGATGTGTTTGGGGTCGATATCCAGAAAGAGCACGTAAAATGGATGCTGGTCAGTTCCGATTAACCCCTCAAAGGCATTTAACAGGGCATGGTGCAGGTAGTTGCTCCTGATATAGCGCTTGTTGACGAAAAAAAACTGTTCTCCCCTCGTTTTTTTTGCCTGCTCAGGGCTGCCTACATAACCCTTGATATCGATATGGGGAGAGGATTCCTGACATACAATTAATTGATTTCGGTATTGCTTTCCGAAAATTCCAACGATCCTTTTACTCAGCTTGCCTGCAGAAAGCTTAAATAGCTCCATGTCGTTTTGGTGAAAGGTAAAAGCCACCTCGGGATAGGCCAGGGCCACGCGCTGAAACTCCTCCACCAGGTGTTTGGTCTCTACGGCATTTGACTTGAGAAAATTTCTTCTGGCAGGGACATTGAAAAACAGATTTTTTACCGCAATGGAAGTGCCCTCCTGGAAGACAACCGGTTCTTGTTTTTTTACCTGCGAGCCTTCGATCTGAATGAGGCAGCCCAATTCATCTCCTGCACGTTTGGTCTTCAGCTCTACCTGGGCCACAGCCGCAATGGAGGCCATGGCTTCACCTCTGAACCCATGGGTACGGATATTGAAAAGGTCTTCAGTCTTTTTGATTTTGGAGGTGGCATGTCGCTCGAAACACATTCTGGCATCTGTGATAGACATCCCCATGCCATCATCTATGACTTGTATCAACGTTTTTCCGCCGTCCCGAACCGCTACCTGTATGTTTTTGGCACCTGCATCGATGGCATTTTCCAACATCTCCTTCAGTGCAGAGGATGGCCGCTGAACGACTTCCCCGGCGGCAATCTGATTGGCAAGCGCATCAGGCAACAACTGAATCAGGTCATTCATTCTTTTTGCTGGGTTTTAATTTGAATAACCCGATCAACAATGCTATCGCTACGCCCAGATATAGCAGGTAATAAAGGATATCAGGCCCCAGGTAAAGGTAGCCGGCAAACCCGCCCACCAACAGTACGAAGATAATGGTCCGCATCAAACCTGCGCTTTGCAACAAGCCGGAGGGCTGCTTCTTGATGGGGCTACCCTGGGTAAATGCCCCCCTGATGGCGGAGCCATGCCGGTAACTTAGCTGCCTGTCTAATTCTTTCTCTTCCGGTGTAAGCAGCCCCCTGGCTTCCAGATCCCTTCTTATATCCTCAGTTCTATTTTGGATTTCTTCCTTTACAGGATCGTAGTGTCTGGGATTGATCTGGAATCTTCTCGGTTGATTTACCCTGAATATAGATGGAAATTTCATGCTGAAAATTATCTGCTTCTTTCCTGGTATCGGTAGATTTTCCTGGTATTTTCTACCCGGGATTGCCCCTGGATTAGATAAAACAAGCGGTTACCGAAACCGAATTTATTTAACTATTGTTTTTCGAATAAATTTATACCTGTTCATCACTTTTATCATAGGTAGAAATCTGGAATTTATGTATGTTTGGATAATTCCGGGAATTGTGTTACACAAAGTTATCCCTAAATTATTACCAATAAAATTTTAACACGCCCATGTGTCAAAAAGTTTATGCCTTTACCTTTTGTTGCATCCTGCTTCTCGGGCTGGTTTCAAGCCACTACCATGTCCCGGATCGGGACCTTTTTCAAAGTGAAAACGCTACTGACCAGCAAATATGGGTAGATAGCGTATTCAATAGCCTGACATTTGAACAACGTCTCGGACAATTGTTTATGGTAGCCGCCTATTCGAATAAGGGCAAAGCGCACCAGGAGGAAATTGCGCAGCTGATTAAAGATGAAAACCTCGGAGGGCTGATTTTCTTTCAGGGTGGGCCGGTACGTCAGGCACATCTCACCAACGAGTACCAGCAAATGGCCAGGACACCGCTTTTTATTGCCATGGATGCTGAGTGGGGCCTGGGAATGCGTCTGGACAGTGTATTGAGATTCCCCAAACAAATGACACTGGGCGCAGCAGCCGAGGAAGTGCTGGTCTATCAAATGGGAAGAGAGATCGCCCGCCAATTTGGGGAAATGGGCATGCACATCAATTTTGCTCCGGTGGTAGACGTAAATTCCGATCCGGACAATCCCGTGATCGGCTACCGGTCTTTCGGAGAGGAAAAAAAATTGGTAAGCAGAAAATCACTGGCTTACATGCAGGGCCTCCAGGATCATGGCGTGATCGCCAACGCAAAGCATTTTCCCGGGCATGGCAATACCAGTTCAGATTCACATTTTACTACTCCGGTGATCCGGAGCAGCAAAGAAAGCATCGTAGACGTAGACCTGTATCCATACCGGGAGATGATCGACAAAGGGCTGATGAGCATTATGGTGGCCCATCTGCACATACCCAGCCTGGGCAGCGAAGCGAGCCTTCCCACCACTTTGTCTCCGAAGGTGGTCACAGGGCTGCTTCGGGAAGAAATGAATTTTCAGGGGTTGGTGTTTACAGATGCCCTCAACATGAAAGGAGTGAGTAATCTGCACAAACCAGGGGAGGTAGACCTGCTGGCCCTTCTTGCCGGAAACGATGTACTCCTGTATGCAGAAGACGTTCCGAAATCGAAAGCCCTGATACTGGAAGCGGTAGCAGATGGTAAAATCAGCAAGGAAGAAATTGACAGCCGGGTGCGTAAAATATTGAATGCGAAATATTGGGCAGGACTGCACCGGCCGCAGCACATCAACACGCAAAAATTGGTGGAAAGACTGAGTAATTTTGGTACCAAAGCACTCATAGAACAGCTTTACGCTTCTTCCATTACGGTACTGAGCAACCAGACTGAGGCCATTCCGATTCGGCACCTGGACACTAGGCGAATGGCATCCCTTACCCTCGGCGGAAAAGGCGATACCTTCAAATCCTACCTGGACAAATATGCTGAATTTACCCATTATACCCTCAGATCCAATAGCAATCAATACAATTTTGCTGCTATGGAAGAAAACCTCAAAGAATATAGTACCATTGTGGTAGGGGTAATGGGTATGACCAATAACAGGCGCCGAAATTATGGGCTGAACAAAGAAGAAATTGCATTTATTGACAAACTGCAGGAAAACCACGAGGTCATCACGGTAGTTTTCGGCAACGCTTATTCGGTAGGGAACTTCAGGGAGCAGGAAAATCTGATTCTGGTATACGAGGAAAATGAATTTACCGAAAGCCTTGCACCCCAGGTAATTTTCGGAGGCAGGCCGGGTACCGGGAAATTGCCTATCGGTACGGATCAGCAGTGGGTAGTGGGACATGGGATCCAGACACCCAGCCTGGACCGCCTCGCCTACAGCACGCCTGAAGCGCAGAATATGGATAGCAGGGAATTGCTGAAAATCGACGTCCTGATGGAAAAAGCCATTGCAGACAAGGCCACGCCCGGTGGGACCGTGCTGGTGGCAAAGAATGGTGCTGTGGTGTTTGAAAAATTCTACGGGCACCACGATTACAGCAAAAGTGTGCCTGTAAATGAGAAAACTCTGTACGATCTGGCCTCCCTCACCAAGGTCATGGCTACCACGCAGGCTATCATGTTTCTTGAAAGCCGGGGCCTCATAGATCTTGATGAGAAGCTGGCTACCTATCTTCCTGAATTGGCGGGCACGAATAAAGCCGGCATCCGTATCAGGGATATACTCACCCATGAGGCCGGGTTGGTCCCATATATCCCTCATTTCACCAATACCCTGGAAGGCAGTGAATGGAAAAAGGAATACTATAGCGATAAAAATCAGGCGCCATACACCCTTCCTGTAGCGAATGGTCTGTTTGCCCTGCAATCGCTTCCGGACAGTTTATGGAAGTGGACAGTAGCATCGAATCTCAGGTATTCGGGTACCAAAAGTGGCCGGTATAGCTACCGCTACTCTGATGTTGGCATGTATTTGTTGCACCGCCTGATTGAAACCCGGATCAATCAACCCATGAATGAGTTTCTGGAGCAGCATTTTTATGCTCCGCTGGGAATGCATCGCTTTGGGTATCTGCCACTGCAGAAATTTGACCCCGGGCAAATCGCACCTACGGAGGATGACCGTCTTTTCAGAAAAACGCTTGTACAAGGCTATGTACATGATCCTGGCGCAGCCCTATATGGTGGTGTAGCCGGTCATGCAGGCCTTTTCGGTACTGCCAACGACCTGGCCAAACTGATGCAGTTGATGCTACAGGGCGGCAAGTATGGCCCGGTCGAGATTCTGGACGAAGAGACCATCGAGAAATTTACAAGAAAACATTCTTTCAGAAGCAGGAGGGCACTGGGCTGGGATAAACCCGACCCACAGCCGGACAAAGGACCTACCGGAGACCTCGCTCCCCCGGGTACTTTTGGACATACCGGCTTTACGGGCACGGCGGCCTGGGCTGATCCCGAAAACCAATTGATTTACATATTTCTATCCAACAGGGTACATCCTGATGCCGGAAACAACCGGCTTTTGAGAGAGAATATTAGATCAGACATACAGGATATTATCTACAAGTCGATAAATTCCCATATACTTTTGGCCAAAAAATGAACAAATTGACACAGATACCGTGTTAAAGTTGGATACATAAACCTGGCCCTTAAGAAAAAATACGTAATGAAAATCGGGATTGTTTGTTACCCTACCTTTGGTGGTAGTGGTGTAGTCGCCACCGAATTGGGAAAAGCCCTATCCGCAAAAGGTCATGAGATTCATTTCATTACCTACAGCCAACCAACACGCTTGGATTTTTTTAGTGAAAACCTATTTTACCATGAGGTAGACATCAAAAGTTATCCGCTTTTCGAACACGCCCCCTATGAACTTGCTTTGGCAAGCAAGATGGTGAACGTGGTCAGGTACGAGGAACTGGACCTGCTGCATGTACACTATGCCATACCCCATGCTTCAGCCGCCTATATGGCCAAGCAAATTTTAAAGAAACAGGGTATAAACATCCCGGTGGTGACCACCTTGCATGGTACCGACATTACTCTCGTGGGCAAGGACCCCAGCTATGAACCAGTCGTCACCTTCAGTATCAACGAGTCCGACGGGGTCACTGCGGTCTCTGAAGACCTGAAGAAAGACACATTGCTTCATTTTGACATTCACATCCCTATCGAAGTCATCCCCAACTTCATTGATCTGAATAGGTTTAAGAAACAAAAAAAAGAACATTTCAAAAGGGCTATCTGCCCTATGAACGAGAAGCTTCTTGTACATACCTCCAATTTCCGAAAGGTAAAGCGGGTGGAAGATGTCATCCGGGTATTCTTTGAAGTCCGCAAGGTGATTCCCGCAAAACTGCTGCTGGTAGGTGACGGTCCCGAAAGAGATAAAATGGAGCGTTTGTGCAGGCAGTTGGGAACCTGCGAAGATATCCGGTTCCTGGGAAAACTGGAGGCGGTCGAAGAAGTGCTTTCCGTAGCGGATCTATTTCTCATGCCATCAGAGAAAGAAAGTTTTGGCCTGGCCGCTCTGGAAGCCATGGCCTGCGAAGTCCCGTTATTGACCAGCAATGTAGGTGGCATACCTGAATTAAACATCAATGGAGAAACAGGTTTTCTCTGTGAGGTGGGTAATATCAGTGAAATGACAGAAAAGGCATTGTTTATTTTAGATGACAAGAACCTCCCAGGCTTTAAAAAAAATGCACTTGCCCGGGCCAAGATGTTTGATGTGTCGGCAATATTACCCAGGTATGAGGCATTCTACGCAAAAACCATTGAAAATTCTTTACTGACTTCAAAACTCTGATAAAAATCATCATTTATTTGAGACTTTACTGGAATCTATTGTAACAAGCTTTTCGTTTAGATCACAAACGAAGTCCGATTAAGTAGATTATTGCTTAACTTAGGCATCAAAATTGAAGGCATAATACCGATAAAAAATTACTCGCATAATGAAGAAAATTGGAAGATTGGACCGCCCTGACAATAGCGGAAGTGCTAAAATGTTTGCCAATCCAGTTTTGGAAAAACTCAGCAGGACCCATATCAGCGTACCTATAGTGATGTTTATAACTGTAGGGACTCTTTCACTTTATTTCGGCGCATCTACCACAGATATCCCGTGGGGAAAAGCACTTTTGACCGTTTTTGCCGGCTTTCTGGTATTTACCTTTGTTGAATACCTGCTCCACCGCTATGTGTATCACATGGTACCCGACACCAGGTTTAAAGACAAATTGCAGTACGCCATGCACGGTGTACACCATGATTACCCAAGAGACAAGGACCGCCTTGCCCTTCCCCCTTTTATCACCGGTATGTATGCTGTCATTCTGTATTTTCTTTTCGATTTTATGATGGGTGAGACGGCTCTTTACTTTCTACCAGGCTTTCTGATGGGCTATGCCCTTTACCTGGGGATACATTATCTGGTACATGCCTACCAACCTCCGAAAAACTTTCTCAAAACGCTGTGGGTAAACCATGCGATACACCATTACAAAGATCCGGATGTGGCATTCGGTGTCAGCACGCCTCTTTGGGATTATGTGTTTGGTACAGCTCCTAAAAAGCCTCGCTAAATGTCCACATCGAAATCAAACATAAACTACCGGCTCCGGCTGGAAGCGGCAATTCAAAAGATTGACCGCTTTTTTTAGGCTTTTGCCATACTGAACACCGAATACACCTATGATTTCTCTGAAGAAACAAACGCCACAAACATGAAAATAAGCATCATTGGCCTGGGTTGGCTGGGTACTCCGCTCGCCAGGGAACTCCAGCAACAAGGACATCAGGTGAGGGGGACTAGCACCAGCAGGGAAAAGTGCGACAGCCTGAATACCGCAGGTATCTGCTGTTTTCAGTTCGTCCTAGCACCCTATCCAAAGCTACCGGTGCCGGAGGCACTCTTTGACGCAGACCTGCTGCTGATAAACATCCCACCTTCCACGAGAACAAAGCCGGCAGATTTTCACCCGAAACAGATCAATCAACTCAAAAACCTGATCACCGAACACCAAATCTCCAAAATCCTTTACGTAAGTGCCACCTCGGTATATCCCAGCGAAAACCAGCTTGCCAGGGAATCAACAGTGCTCTCGCTTGCCAATACCGGAAATCCCAGCCTGCTGAATGCAGAAAACCTGCTTTGGAAAAAAAAGGGATACGACCTGACTGTAATCAGGTTTGGCGGTCTGCTGGGCGATGACCGGATTCCGGGCAAATATTTTTCCGGCAAAGAAAATGTAGCAGGCCATCCTCCGGTAAACTACATTCACCGACGGGATGCTGTCCGTGCCGTATCCTGGATACTTGACAAAGATCTGTGGAATGAAACGTACAATATTGTAAGCCCGGAACACCCCTCAAAAAAGGAGGTTTTTGAAAAAAATGCGGCTGAATGTGGCTTTCCTCCTCCGGTAAGCTATGAAAGCCCTGCCAGACAGAAGTGGAAAAAAATCGGTACAGAAAAATGGGAAAAGACCGGTTTCCAATTCATGTATCCTGATCCTTTGGATTTTACATATCGATTGTAGCCAGACGCAACACATAACTTCGGCTACCCCGATGTATGTTACAGGCACCCGCAGATTTTTTGTTTTTAACAAATACCGTCCTGCCGAAACGATAAATCCGAATCTACTTTCTTATTTGAGTTTGACTAAAAATTATATTTTGAAATACATGTAAATACAATACTTTATATTTCCATAAATATTCACAGTCACTGATAATCAATAATATTTGTAAAACCGCATAAGCGGTTTTCATAAAATAACTTAATAAGCTAATTTTGTTTGCAGAAGATAAACACACCATGGATAAATATTCGTACATCGCCAATGCCCATGTAGCCTATATAGATGAGCTATATGATGACTACAAAAAAGACCCCGACACCATTGACAGCAGCTGGAAAGCTTTTTTTGATGGTTTTGAATTTGCCCTCAATAAATATGGTGAGGATGAAAACGGAGGTGCGGCAACAGGCGAAAAGCAGCCCGTAAACGGAAATCTGGCCACCAAGGGCACCATCATGGACATGGAGCAGTTGCCCAAGGAAATCAAGGTCAGGGCTCTGATACATGCCTACCGTTCCAGAGGGCACCTCAGGTCCAAAACCAACCCGGTGAGAGAAAGAAGGGACCGGAAAGCACTATTGGACCTGGAAGACTTCGGTTTGGAAAAGGCTGATCTGGATACGGTATTTCAGGCGGGCAATGAAATTGGGATCGGCGATGCGAAACTTTCCAAGATCATCGAATCTCTGAAAATCATCTATGAGGGATCCATGGGCTTTGAGTACCTGTATATCCGCGATCCGGAAATGCTGGACTGGTTCCGGATCAAGGTAGAAAAGGATGCCCTGGCTTTTAACCCTCCACTGGAAGACAAAAAAAGAATTCTGTCCAAGCTTAATGAGGCCGTAGTATTCGAAAACTTCCTGCATACCAAATATCTCGGTCAGAAGAGATTTTCTCTGGAAGGGGGCGAAAGTACCATTCCGTTTCTGGATTCTCTGATCAATCAGGCATCGGAGAGGGGGGTGGAAGAGGTGATGATCGGCATGGCCCACAGGGGAAGGCTGAACGTCCTGGCCAATATCATGGGAAAAACCTATGAGCAGATTTTTTCCGAATTTGAAGGCACTGCCAAGCCCGATCTTACCATGGGCGATGGTGATGTTAAGTACCATCTTGGCTTCTCTTCCGAGGTACCTGCTAACAACGGCAAATTGATGATCCTGAAACTGGCCCCCAACCCTTCACATCTGGAGGCAGTTAACCCGGTGGTGGAGGGTTTTGTCAGGGCCAAGATAGACGACCACTATGCGGGTGATGAAGACAAAATGATCCCTATCCTTATCCACGGGGATGCGGCAGTGGCAGGACAGGGAATCGTTTACGAGGTAACCCAGATGGCCAACCTGAAAGGATACTATACGGGCGGCACCATTCATTTTGTAATCAACAATCAAGTCGGTTTTACCACCGATTTTGATGATGCCAGGAGTTCAATTTACAGTACCGATGTGGCTAAGATCATTGACGCTCCGGTGATCCATGTGAATGGAGATGATCCCGAAGCCGTGGTCTATGCGGCCAAACTAGCGGTAGATTTCAGACAAAAATTCAATAAGGATATATTTGTGGACATGGTCTGTTACCGGCGGCATGGGCACAACGAATCCGATGAACCTAAATTTACCCAACCGGAATTGTACAATATCATTTCCAAGCATCCCAACCCCCGGGAAATCTACAACAAAACGTTACTCGAAAGAGGTCAGGTGGACGCAAAGCTGGCCAAGCAGATGGATAAAGAATTTCGCCAACTGCTGCAGGACCGGTTAAATCTGGTAAAGGAAAAGCCTCTGCCCTACTCTTCCAGTCCATTTGAAAAGGCCTGGAAAGCATTAGAGAGGGCCAAACCCGAAGATTTTGAAAAATCTCCTGATACCGGAGTCAGCAAGGAGGCGATTGAAAAAATTGCCGAGTCACTCACTGTACTTCCAAAAGGGTTTAAGCCAATCAAACAGATCGAAGCACAACTTAAGCAACGGAAGGAGATGTTCTTCCAGTCGCGTTCCCTGAATTGGGCTGCCGCCGAGTTGTTGGCCTACGGGTCCTTGTTGCTCGAAGGAAAGACGGTCAGGATCACTGGTCAGGATTGCCAGCGAGGTACATTCTCGCACCGGCACGCCGTCGTACACGATGCCAATACGAACAAGCCCTACAATTCATTAAAAGAGCTGAAGGACAGCAAGGGCAAATTTTACATCTACAATTCGCTGTTATCGGAATACGCCGTACTCGGATTTGAATACGGATACGCCATGGCCAATCCCAATGCGCTTACTGTTTGGGAAGCCCAGTTTGGAGATTTTGCCAATGGGGCACAGACCATGATTGACCAGTTTATCACTTCCGGAGAGTCCAAATGGCAGAAGATGAATGGACTGGTAATGTTGCTCCCTCATGGATACGAGGGACAGGGTCCGGAGCACTCCAATGCCCGACCCGAACGTTTTCTCCAACTGGCAGCAGAATACAATGTGGTAGTGGCCAATGTAACTGAACCATCAAATTTCTTTCATTTACTGCGCCGACAGCTGGCCTGGAATTTCCGTAAGCCCTGTATTGTGATGTCTCCGAAATCCCTGCTCCGCCATCCCAAAGTGATGTCCCCCCTGGAGGAATTTACCAGGGGTGGTTTCAGGGAAGTATTGACAGACACCGAGATCGATGCAAAAAAGGTGAAACGTGTGGTGCTCTGTTCGGGAAAGATCTATTATGAACTCACGGAGATGAGGGAGAAGGAAAAAGTAGAAGATGTGGCCATCATCCGGGTAGAGCAGGTTCACCCCCTACCTAAAAATCAGATCTTAAAGGCCATTGATTCCTACAGCAAGGATGTGGAAACCGTTTGGGTACAGGAAGAACCTGAAAACATGGGCTATTGGGCTTTCATGGTCAGAAACCTGTACAAAGACCTGAATATGGATGTTATTGCCAGAAAGGCCAGTGCCTCGCCTGCCACCGGCTACCACAAGGTACATGTGGCCGAACAAAAGCAGATTTTAGAGAAGGCATTAAAAATTAATTCCTAATTTTCCGATTCATAAAATATTATTTTAAAACTAATTTTAAAATTTTAAAACCGGCAGCGCTCCTAAGTCCGGAAAAAATCAATTAACCGATGAGTATAGCAATCAAAGTCCCCGCCGTAGGCGAATCCATCACTGAAGTCACTGTAGGGCAGTGGTTTAAAAACGATGGAGAATATGTAGAAATGGACGAGGTCCTTTGCGAACTTGAATCCGATAAGGCCACCTTTGAATTGACAGCCGAAGCTGCAGGTGTACTGCGCACCAAGGCTGAAGAAGGCGACACCCTGGAAATCGGCGCGGTGATTTGCGAAATTGATCCTGATGCAAAAGAGGAAGACAAACCAGAAAAACAAGCTCCTCCAAAAAAAGATGCGGATACGACGAATAAAAAAGAGCAATCCAAAAGTACTGGTGAAGTCAAGGAGATGCATGTGCCCACGGTAGGAGAATCCATCACGGAAGTGACCCTGGCTTCCTGGCTGAAAGAGGATGGTGACTTTGTTGAATTGGATGATATCATCGCAGAGGTGGATTCGGATAAAGCCACATTTGAACTGCCGGCGGAGGCCTCGGGAATTTTACGACAGGTGGCAGCCGAGGGCGAAACCCTGGAAATTGGAGGGCTAATCTGTAAAATAGAAGTGACAGACAAAGCTCCTGAAGGCCAAAAAGGTGAAAAAACCAAAGCGGAAGATTCGCAACAAGACAGCAAAAAAGGGGGGACGGAGAAAGAGAACTATGCTACGGGACATGCTTCTCCTGCTGCGGCCAAGATCCTGGCGGAAAAAGACATTGATCCCAAATCGGTAACCGGAACCGGCAAGGATGGCCGCATAACCAAAGAAGATGCGGAAAAAGCAGAAAAGCGCACTGCTCCTTCAACGCCAAAATCATCTGACACAGCCAAAGAGAAAACTCCGGAAACTGAAAGCCTTCCCGAATACAAAGGTGAACGCTCCAGCAGAAGGGAAAAAATGACTTCCCTGAGAAAAACCATTTCAAGGCGACTGGTGTCCGTCAAAAATGAAACAGCCATGTTGACTACCTTCAACGAGGTAAACATGAAACCCATTATGGACCTGCGGAAGCAATACAAAGACCAATTCAAGGAACGCTATGAAGTAAATCTGGGATTCATGTCCTTTTTTACCAAAGCGGCCTGTATGGCGCTGCAGGAATGGCCGGCTGTCAATGCGCAAATTGACGGAAACGAAATCGTGTATCACGATTTTTGCGACATTTCCATAGCGGTATCCTCACCCAAAGGGTTGGTGGTGCCGGTGATACGCAATGCGGAGCAGCTATCTTTTGCAGAAATAGAAAAAGAAGTCGTTCGTCTTGCGGTGAAAGCCAGAGATGGAAAACTCACCATCGATGAAATGACAGGCGGTACCTTCACGCTAACCAATGGAGGAATATTTGGTTCCATGATGTCTACACCCATTATCAACGCCCCTCAAGCCGCGATCCTGGGCATGCACAACATTGTAGAAAGGCCTATGGCAGTCAATGGTGAAGTAAAAATCCTGCCCATGATGTACCTGGCACTTTCCTATGACCATCGCCTTATCGACGGGCGAGAATCGGTAAGTTTTCTGGTACGCATGAAGCAATTGCTCGAAGATCCGGCAAGACTCATGCTAGGCATATAAAGTTTTATATTTGACTCCTATCCTTCGCCTGTACCCGTTTCAGGCTCCATTTAAATTTGTTTAACTTATGTATGATTTAATCGTAATTGGTTCCGGACCGGGCGGCTATGTAGCTGCCATCAGGGCTGCCCAACTGGGACTGAAAACTGCTATAATAGAAAAATACCCCAGCCTGGGAGGCACTTGCCTGAATGTAGGTTGCATTCCCTCCAAAGCCCTGCTGGATTCCTCCGAACATTTTCATAATGCTGCTCATACTTTTAAAAATCACGGAATTGACCTCAAAGATCTGAAAGTCAACTTCAAACAGATGATAAGCAGAAAACGGGAGGTGGTCAAACAAAACGTGGATGGTATACAGTACCTGATGAAAAAGAATAAAATTGATGTTCATCAGGGTCTGGGGTCCTTTAAGGATAAGGATACGGTCGTTATCCAGAAAGAAGGAAACAAAACAGAAGAAATCAAAGGAAAAAACATCATCATCGCGACAGGTTCAAAACCTGCCAACCTTCCTTTTATCAGTCTGGACAAAGAACGGATTATCACATCTACAGAAGCGCTTGAGCTTAAGGAAGTGCCCAAGCACCTTGTCATCATCGGGGGAGGAATCATTGGACTTGAACTGGGTTCTGTATATGCCCGGTTAGGGGCCAAGGTTTCGGTAGTAGAGTACATGGACAGCATCATACCGACCATGGACAAAACCATGGGCAAAGAACTCCAGAAATCGTTGAAAAAGCTGGGTATGGAATTTTACCTCAGCCATAAAGTCACCGGGGTAGAAAGAAAAGGTAAAGAAGTAACGGTATCTGCCCAGAATGGTAAAGAAGAAAAAATAAACGTCAAAGGAGACTATGTACTCGTATCAATAGGCCGGCGCCCATATACAGAGGGACTGAATGCAGAGGCCGCAGGAGTGAAAATCAACGATAATGGTCAGATAGAGGTGGACGAACACCTGAAGACCAATGTAGACCACATATATGCGATTGGAGATGTAGTTAAGGGCGTAATGCTCGCGCACAAAGCCGAGGAGGAAGGCGTAATGGTGGCAGAACAAATAGCCGGTCAGAAACCTCACATCAATTATCTCCTGATCCCTGGAGTAGTGTACACCTGGCCCGAGGTGGCTTCAGTGGGATATACCGAAGAGCAGTTGAAGGAAAAGGGAATAAAATACAAAACAGGCAAGTTCCCCTTTATGGCTTCTGGCCGCGCAAGAGCCAGTGGCGATACCGATGGTTTGGTAAAAGTATTGGCAGACTCCAGCACGGATGAGATCCTGGGGGTGCATATGATTGGCCCGAGAACGGCAGATATGATTGCGGAAGCTGTGGTAGCGATGGAGTACCGGGCCTCAGCGGAAGATATTGCGAGAATGTCTCATGCCCATCCGACCTATACAGAAGTTTTTAAGGAAGCCTGCCTTGCAGCAACAGAAAACAGGGCCCTGCACCTCTAAGCTGCCGGGAGCAACAATCAATTTAAACCCAGACCGCCGCTAAGCCGGCGGTCTTTTTATTGGGCACCCTCCAATACTTTACACTTGAAAACGATACCCCCGATGGTATTTCTGGAAAAGTCCGGCAGGGCACCAACACCTGCATAAACCCTCTGGTGGAGAAGTCCAGGCTTAGATAAAGTCAACCAGGGATTCCAATTTCATCCCTCTACTCCCCTTGATCAAAATCTGATACTCTTCCAGGGCCGAATCTTTCAGCCAGTTTCTGAAAGAAAGCGGATCCGGAAAGTACAAGGCACCTGGCACTTTGGTCAACGCATGCTGGGTCAATTTGCCTGTCAGGCAGATTTTATCCAGACTCATCCCCTGCAATTGTTCTCCCATCTTTTCGTGCGCAGAAATGGTATGCTCGCCCAGCTCCAGCATATCGCCGACTATTACCATTTTATGCTTCCTTTTATCGAGCCGGTCAAAGGCCTTCAATGCCTGTTCCATGCTGGAGGGATTGGCATTGTATGCATCGAGAACGATCAGGTTGCTGCGTTTCTCAATAATCTGTGAGCGCATATCTGAGGGAGTATAGGCGGCGGCCGCCCTTGCAGCCGCCTCCAATGGTACCCCAAAATATTTTCCCACGCAAATTGCCGCCGCAATATTGTCAAAGTTGTACTCACCTATAAGTTGGGAGGTATGCCGGCCTGCTACGCCCTCAACACTGAAAATCACGAATGGATCAGCACCAAGAAAGGTCACCGGACAAAAATCGCCAGCACCAGGAAACAACACAGGTGTTTCAAACCTTTGCTTCATGTTTGTAAATACCGGTTGGTTTGTGTTCAAAAATACCTGACCACCGGTCTCCCGCAAAAATTGGAAAAGTTCCGTCTTGGTTTTCAATACTCCTTCCGGACCTCCCATTCCCTCCAGATGTGCCTGCCCGATATTGGTGATCAGACCATGGGTAGGTAAGGCAATATGGCTAAGTTCGGCGATATCTCCCTGCTTATTGGCTCCCATTTCAATAATGGCGATTTCTGTATCCCTGGTGATTCCCAACAATGTCAGGGGCACTCCAATATGGTTATTGAGATTGCCCGCAGTAGCATGAACCTTGAATTTTCTGGACAATATGCGCTGGATCAATTCCTTGGTAGTCGTTTTGCCATTAGAGCCCGTAAGCCCAATCACCGGCAGCTCAAACTGTTTTCTGTGAAAGGTTGCCAGGTCTTGCAGGGCTTTCAGTGCGTCGTTTACAAGTGCATAGCGATCACCTGCCACTATATCAGGGTCGTCAACCACTACCCTGCTGGCCCCTTGCTCCAATGCTCTAGATGCATACTGGTTACCGTCGAAATTGGGCCCTTTGAGCGCAAAAAACAGATCACCTTTTTGAAGTTTTCGGGTATCCGTACTTACTCTGCCGGCTGACAAAAAATAGTCGTACAACGTTTCGATTTTTTCCATAGTAAGAATGCTTACCTTGATGCTTAATGAATCCGGGACAATCAATCCCGAACAAAAGTAACATTTTATAGTACCAATTGATATGGCTGCAGTTGAAAAATAGCATTCTGAACGCGCCTCAGAAACTTTTTCAGAAATTGCGATGTGATAATATGGGAGACTACGTTTACAAAAAGTAACCGGGCTGATATCGGAAATGCGCTGTCTCCGCAAAGATGGGGGTGGCAGCGCATAAAATGAAAATATCAGGCAGGATAGGATGGCACTTTTCGTTCTCTGTTCCAGACCATTCAAAAAAGAAAAGATAAGAAGCTGTATCAGCAGGACATTAGGGAATTTTAAGCTTTATTTACAATCAGGTAACAGCAATAAATTGAAAACAATATGCATTTCCGCCTTGGTATCGCTCTGATATGGTTCAGCCTGTTACAAACCCAGGCCCAACAAATCTACCAGTTTGAAACGAATATACGCTCGGTATCTTTTCCCCTGGAAAACGAACTTAAAATGCCCTTTGCCGGCGGTATCAATGCGGCACAGTTGCAGGAAATGGATTTGAACGGAGATGGAAGTGAGGAGCTGGTAATATGGGACATCAATGCCGGGATGATTCGGGCTTTCAGAAAAACCCGGGATGGGTTCCTCCCAATCCCGGAGGCAGCTTTTTACTTTCCGGAGGATGTGAATGCTTTTTTGATCCTCAAAGACTTTGATGGGGATGGTAGAAAAGACCTTTTTACGGGGTCTCCCTTTGGCATCAAAGCCTACCAAAACAAAACTGATCCAGCGGGGGGACCCTTTCCCCATTGGGAGGTGGCTCAGGAATTCTTACGTTTGGACAACGGAGCCAACCTTACCAGCAATATATTGGATATTCCACTGATCGAAGATCTGGATGGGGACGGAGATTTGGATATTCTTACCTTCAATTTTGCTTCTGGTGACTATCTTGAATTTTTCAAAAATACAAGCGTTGATAGAAAAAATCAGGCAGACATAGACGGTTTTGCCTCGGCTAACGTACGCTGGGGTAGGTTTGAGTTTTGCGGTTGTGGAAATATCAGCTTTGGCACTACTTGCAGCGGCCTGCCCATAACAGCTAATCTGCAGGAGGATAAACAGTTGAGAGTCCAGCATTCCGGCGGCCATTCCCTCCTGTACCGGGACTTAAACAATGACGGTATCAGAGATTTGCTTATCGGGCAGGACCTCTGTGAATCCCTCTATTACCTACCCAACAGTGGCACTGATCTGGAACCTGTCTTTGAGACATTTGCAACATCTCTGCCCGAATATGGCGCATTGCCAAACTTCCCAATTTTCCATTCGCCCTTCCTGCTGGGCGAAAACCTCCTGATATCAAGCCATTCTTCAGAAATTTCCGCCAATACGGGAATAAATTTTGCCAACAGCCTGTACCTATTGTCACCTGAGGCAGACGACAGTCCGCTGACAACAGCATTTTTGCAGGAAGATATGCTTGATTTCGGTGAAAATTCCCGTCCGTACTATAGCGGAAACAGCCTGCAGGGAAACCTTTATGTCGCTGCAAATGTGACCGAGGAAAAGGAGGTAAAGGGTAAAATATTTAAATTTGGTCTCAAAGGGGATCGCCTCCAATTGCAAGATGCTGATTTTTTAGGTCTTTCAGGCACCGGCTTACGCGAAGTGAGTTATCAGGAATACAGCTCTGCCAGTAAGCAAACCTACCATGTATTGACAGGAGAGCAGGTCCGGAATAATATTCCTGAGAAGATCATGTGGTTAAGCCCTCTTGCCTCTCCGCAGGAGGATATACCATTTGCGATCCCCTCATTTAACCTCCGGGGTCTGGATCAGATCTTTTTATTTCACGATACCATTACCGATTACTTATTGCTCGCCCGGCAAACCGGAGAATTGGTGTTGTTTTCCATTGATCTGTCCGGACAGCCTCAGGTAGAAATACTTGAACGGGATTTTTTGGGTTTTTCCGATAATCCCGTCAATAGAAACCTTTCTGTTACCGTCAGCTCGGGAGAAAGGCCATATTTGATGGCTGTGGACCAGCGGGGTATCATTTTTTCAGCCAGAAACTTTTTGACCGACCCTGTGGTAAGCAGGGTCGGTGTGCGTACGCCGGCAGGAGATTTCGCTCAAACGAGATTTGGCAGAAATACCTGGCTCTCTTTCGTTCCGGGCTTCCTGGATAAGAAACCTGATCTGATCGTCGGTGGCAGGGCTGGCGGGCTGGAATATCTGACCTGGGTAGCCGGCGATAACGACGGTATGGAAAGGGGACTGGAAACGCTGGTATTCCCGAACCCAAGCAGGGGAGAAAATATCAATTTGATTGTGAATCAGGAAGAAGTCACCCTCAATATCTATGCGGCAAGCGGCAAGCTGATCCTGGGGGGGTTGCTACTTGATGCTGAGGACCAGAACGAAATCAACCTGTTGGGAGTAGCTCCCGGGCTGTACATCTTGGAATTTACGGGGAAAAACCGGGAACGGCGTTACGATAAATTATGGGTGAATCACTGATCTTCACTTCACTTCAAAGCGATCAGCATCCTTCCAGGCCGGAAATTTTTCCCGGTAAGCTTTTAGAGCTGCTTTGTCCAGATCGACCAGAATGACGCGCTCTTTTTCTCCGCCCGAATTCAGACATTTCCCCTTAAAATCATAGGCTGCCGAATGTCCTGAATAGGTTACCCCGTTACCGTCCTCACCTATTCTGTTTACGCCTATGCAGTAGGCCAGGTTTTCTACTGCTCTGGCCTGCAGCAAAATATCCCAGGCTGATACTCGGGGTGCCGGCCAGGAAGCTACATAAAATATCAGGTCGTAGTCCATTTCTCCCCCGCCGGATGCCCTGTTGCGCGACCAGACAGGAAACCTGAGATCATAACATACCTGGGGTCTGATCTTCCAGCCTTTGTATTCGAATACCTGGTTGCTTTGTCCCATATCATAGTGGTGGTCTTCCTCCGCCATTCTAAAGAGATGGCGCTTGTCATAGTGAAGCAATTGCCCGTCAGGTGTAGCCCAGAGCAACCGGTTGAAGTATTTACCTCCATCTTTGATCATGACGCTGCCGGTGATGACGGATCCCATCTGAGCTGCCATTTGCAGCATCCATTTGGAACTGTGCAGATTCATGGGCTCGGCCAGTCTCAGGGTATTCATAGAAAAGCCTGTGGTAAACATCTCGGGCAGGATGATGATGTCAGCCTGAGCCTCCATGGCCCATAGCTCCTCTTCAAATCTGGCCAGATTTGCCGCAGCATCTTCCCAATAGAGATCAAACTGAAATAAGGCTAAGCGGAGATTCTCCAAAACAAATATATTTTAATCGTGTACGGGATATTTGAGCGACTAGATCAGGGATATACCATGCGGTAATCTGTAGGCACCTTGCCTTTACTGATATCCAGCAACTTGCCTTTTACCATACGCCTTTTGAGTCCCTTCAGATAATCGATAAAAAGTATTCCTTCCAGATGGTCATATTCATGCTGAATTACCCTGGCTGTCATGCCGGAAAATTCCTCCTCCCGGAGGTTCCAGTTTTCGTCAAAATATTCTATGGTCAATTTTCCAGGACGTGTAATCTCCGCCCTGACGTCAGGAATGCTCAGGCAACCTTCTTCAAAAACATAATGATCACCATATTCATCCAGAATTATCGGATTGATGAAAGCTTTCCTTACACCTTTTTCCTGATCCTCCTCTTCCAACATCAGATTGCTATCGATAACAAATAAACGAATTCCTTTGTTGATCTGAGGTGCCGCCAGGCCGACTCCGTTGGCATTTCCCATGGTATCAAACATGTCCCCTATCAGGCTTTTTATATCTTCGCCCTCCTGGATTTCTGTTGCTTCCTTTTTTAGAATATTGTTACCGTATGCTACTATAGGGTATATCATTTTCTTTCCAAATAAGTTTGTAAGATGATGGCAGCACTAATCTTGTCCAGATTACCCGCTTTTTCTCTTCTATCTTTCTTTTTACTCCCCATATCGATCATCGACTGCATGGCCATTTTTGAGGTAAAGCGCTCATCCACCAGTAAAATATTTTTGTCGGGAAAAAGCTTTTTCAATTTCTTTTCCAGCGCCAAAACAGGCTGTGTCATCTGGGTAGAATTACCATCCAATGCTCTCGGGAGACCAATAACGATCTCTGTAACATTTTCCCGGCTCTGGTAATTTTCAAGATAGGCTAACAAATTATGCGTCGGGATAGTTTCCAGGGGATTGGCCAGAATACCCAAAGGATCGGTCACGGCCAGGCCCGTACGTTTTGTTCCCAGATCTATGGCCAGAATCCTACCCATAGATCAGTTTTTTTTGATTTGCAGGAGAATCTTTCGTTTTACTTCCTTTTCTAACTCAATTGCTTTAGGAAACAACAGGTCATTTTCGATTTTAGCATGCACAACAAGCTCCTTCTCCAGCTGCTGCAGTTCATAAAAAAGTATTCTCATGGCCACGGGTGCAGTATCAGGAATGTGGTAATCATTCGTTAACTTTCTGATACCTTGCATTTCATCATCATGCGCTTCGTGTTCTGCTGCCATCTGGCTGACCGGGGGCAGGGAAAAAACTTTTATGGTTTGAACCAGTGGCATAGCACCTCTATCGAAATCCTGCAGGACACCCACCCGGCTAAAAAGTGTATTTTCCTCTTCGTGGATATGGTGGATAAAATCATCGACAAAAAGGGGAAACATCAGGCGGAGATCTGTCATCAGACTTTTGTAAGATGGGCCTAATTCAATGCCCTCCACCATGCTTGAAAGAAAGGGAAGCGCCTGCCTGACAAAATAGCGGTGCTTTTTTTTCAGGTAACTTACCATTACCTCTATAGGATGCAGGTAAAGTTCCTCCCTGGTCGGTTCCCTTCTGTTGGCCCACTGTTCGAGTTCAGAAATTACCTGCTCAGGGTTAACTTTGTATTGCAGGCAAACATCTTCCAGAGAGTGCTGTTCGTGTCGGAAAAAACTTATCCCAAAATAATGTAGTACTTCTGCCAGCGTATAATTTTCGCACACAAGTTCTGCAATTGATTTTTTATGTTTGTTTTCAGACGACAGCATTGATACAAAAATAAAATAAAATTCCTTAAAAAAGGCCACCATTCAGCACCGAATTTATTTTAATTGCGTTTATTTAAACGAAATGCCTTTCATACATGTTTAATTGTAAATCTGATTTAAATCGACTAAATTGGAAGATGGCATGATGTTGCGATTTAATTTAAAACAGGAATAACGTGAGTACAGAGAAAAACACCAAAGCACAAATCAGACTTCCCTTATTTCTCGCCCTGGGAATCTCTGCCGGAATCTGGATCGGTGCTACCTTTGCAGAGCCAAAAACAGATCGGAATGATTTAAAATCCGCTATTTATAAGCTTCAGGAAATCATCACCTATATCAACAGAGATTATGTGGACAGTGTAGACACCAATGAACTGGTTGAGTTTGGTATAGAAAAAATGCTGGGCAAGCTGGATCCGCATTCCAGCTATATCCCTGCGGAAGATGCCGCTCTTGCAAAGTCACAGCTAGAGGGTGAATTCGATGGTATCGGTATAGAGTTTGGCATTTTGAGGGACACCATTTACGTGGTCTCTCCGCTGACCGGCGGCCCCTCAGAAAAAATCGGTCTGCTTCCCGGTGATCAGATCATTAAGGTAGATGGAGAAACGGTAGCCGGTACGGGAGTCACGAACAGGGATGTTTTTGATCTGCTGAGGGGACCCAAGGGAAGCGAAGTTCAAATCGGTATCAAAAGAAAAAACGAAGAAGATCTGCTGGATTTTAATATCACCAGAGATAAAATACCTCAATACAGCGTCAATGCCTCTTACATGATTGATAACAGTACCGGGTACATTAAAATAACCAGATTTGCTGCCAATACCCACGAGGAATTCAGGTCGGCTTTGCAGGAACTCAAAGGTGAGGGTATGGACCGTTTGATTCTGGACCTGCAAGGTAATCCTGGCGGATATATGGGAGCGGCAATCAACATTGCAGATGAAATACTCAAAGACAATGCGGTAATCGTGTCCCAGGAAGGAAAATTAAAAAGATACAGCCAGAAAGCAAGGGCAGTCCGGCCGGGTTCTTTTGAAGAGGGCTCTGTGTTGGTATTGGTCAATGAAGGCAGTGCTTCTGCCTCCGAGATTGTTGCCGGAGCAGTACAGGACAACGACAGGGGCCTTATAGTCGGAAGAAGGTCATTTGGTAAAGGTTTGGTGCAAATGCCCATAGATCTCTCAGACGGGGCAGAACTACGACTAACCATTGCCCGGTATTTTACGCCTTCCGGAAGGTCCATACAAAAACCCTATGGTGAGGGAGAAGAAGAATATGCCATGGATTATTTTAACCGCATGGAACATGGTGAGTTTTTTAGTGCAGACAGCATAGACTTTAACGACAGCCTGAAATATGAAACCGTAAAAGGAAGAACTGTATACGGTGGAGGTGGTATAATGCCTGATTACTTTGTCCCCCTGGACACAAGCATGACCAGTTCGTATGTCAACAGACTCTTCAGCTCAGAGTCCTGGAGGGAATTTATTTTAGACTATGTTGATCAAAACAAGAAGAAATTTGAGGACATGGCTTTCAATGAGTTTTACAATGACTTTGAAGTATCCGACAAAATGCTCAGCAAGCTGGTAGAAACAGGTGAAAAGTACGAAGTAAAGTTTAATGAAAAAGACTTCAATAAATCCAAAACCTACCTTAAAGTGTTGCTAAAAGCGCATATTGCAAGAAATCTCTTTGATGACAATGCTTTTTATAAAGTGATCAATGAGATCAATGAAATCTACCAGCAGGCGCTTAAGCTGGTAGATAATGCCGATGCACTGGCATTTTTCGAAGAATAATCATCAGTCCGCTATAAAAAAGGCCTGGAATATATTTCCTGGCCTTTTTTATTGTATAAATTTCGCAAAAAACGACCATGCAATGCAACAAAAACCCAAAAACAGTAAGATTTTATTTACTTCAGTTATCACCCTTTTTCTCATAATTACTGCGTCTATGAGTGGATATAGCCAAACCAAGATTAACCATTTTGCCGTGTATGCCAAGGATCTGAAAGAAAGCAGCCGCTTTTATGAAGATGTCTTAGGCTTAAAAACCATTGAGGAGCCCTTTAAAGACGGGCTGCATGCCTGGTACGACATTGGTTTTGGTCTTTCCATGCACCTGATAGAAAGAGAAAAGCCCTGGAAAGAACCCTTGATAGATAAAACCAATCACCTTTGTTTTAGTGTCAAAGACCTGGATGCCTTTATCAAAAAATTAGACAGTTATGATATCCCTTTTGAGGATGCTGCAGACAATAAAGGCAAAATCAATATCAGGCCCGATGGCATCAGGCAGATCTATATCCAGGATCCCAACGGATATTGGATCGAAATCAATGATGAATATTGAGTCAAGTAAAAAGGTGGCCTCTGGACCACCTTTTTTTAATTTCACTCATATATCTTATTAGGCCATTTGTCATTGGCAATATTAATATCCGGAAGGATTTTTTCCGGGTCAATTTCTACGCCGGTCAATACCTTATCTGAGCGGTGCTGGTAGTTCCATCTGTCGCCCCTCTGCCAGATCTCTACGGGTAACATTACAGTTTCCCGACTTCCGTCCTCATAGATAAGCCCCAACTTTACCGGCATGGGCACACCACCTTTATTGGACAATATGATAACCTGATCATCTCCGTATGGCACCACGTTCTCAATTGCCAAATCGATATTATCCGTTCCGTAAAACCAGGATTTCCAGAACCAGGACAAATTCTCCCCTGCGACGTTTTCCATGATATTAAAGAAGTCATTCGGTTGGGGATGTTTGTAAGCCCAGGAATTGATGTAAGCTTTGAAGGCATTATCGAAACGTTCTGCTCCGAGAATGTACTCCCTGAGCATCAACAAACCCATGGCGGGCTTCATGTAGGCAATCATACCCAGATTAGAGGTGTTGGCTACATCCGGGTAGGTATCTATTCCCTCCCTATCCGGATTGGTGAGCCAGTTGACATACCTGCGTGTTTGGTCCAGGTTTGATCCATACTCTCCCTCATTAAATGCCTCTGAGCTGTAGTGATTGATAAAAGTATTGAATCCTTCGTCCATCCAGGCATACCGCCTCTCGTTTGTCCCTACAATCATGGGGAACCAGTTGTGACCAAACTCGTGATCCGTTACTCCCCAGAGAGAACTACCCTTACTATTGTAACTACAAAAATTCAATCCCGGATACTCCATCCCATTGATATCTGCAGCCACATTGACGGCTACCGGATAGGGGTATACGTACCATTTGCTGGAGTAGTGCTCGATGGATGCCTTGCTGTACTCCGTGGATCTTCCCCAGGCCTCTGTACCATCACTTTCTCTGGGATAAACAGACTGTGCCATCGCCGTCCTGCCCTCCGGCAACTGTATTCTGGCGGCATCCCAGATAAATGCGCTGGATGAAGCAAAGGCCACATCTCTCGCATTCTCTATTTTAAAATGCCAGGTAATATTGCCCTCCTGCCTGGGTCGGGTCAGTTCTGGCTGAGTTATTTCATCGGGCCTCACCAGGTAAACGGTACTGTCACTTTGAGATGCCCGTTCCATCCTGTCCAGCAATTCCTCATTAAGTACATTCTTAGGGTTTTGCAGTGCTCCGGAGCCTACCACAATGTGGTCATAGGGTACAGTTACCTTGTAATCAAAGTCGCCATACTCCAGGTAAAATTCACCAGCACCCAGATAGGGCTCAATATTCCAGCCAACTACGTCATCAAACACAGCGACTCTGGGATACCACTGAGCCAGCGCATAGATGGTACCATCCTGGACTTGCAGCCTTCCCATTCGGTCCATTCCTTTTTCCGGGATTTTAAATTCAAAGTTCATGCTTATTTTTGCCACTCCTCCTTTGGCCGGAAGGGGCTCGTCAAAAAATACCTGCATTCTGGTGTCTGTAATCAGGTATCGGGTAGAAGGCTTACTTCCCCGCTTGTCCAGGAGGGAAGAAACCTGACTTATCGCATATCCTCCATCGATATCCCCCGAATACCTGTTTCCCTGGATGGGGGTGGTAAGCGTCCCCCTGGAATCGGATTTAAACCTGTTTTGCTCCAGGTGCAGCCAGATAAAAGGCAGACTCTCAGGACTATTGTTGGTATAGGTAATTTCAATGTTTCCGGCGATCGTGTGGTCATTTTCATTTAGTGTCACCTCAATCTGGTAGTCAGCTTCATTCTGCCAATACTCCGGACCGGGGGTTCCCGATGCAGCCCGATATACATTCCCTTGCCGGTATGTAAAATCATTAAAATCGTCCTGATTGTTTTCTGTTACCTGGGCTAGCAGCCAATTTGTGGAAAATAACAGGGCCAGTGTCAATAATGCTACTCTGCGTATATGTATCATATATTTCAATTTATTTCTGTGTGAACATTTTAACTCTGATTAGGCAAGCAAAAGTCTACATTACTCCCGCTGGCTTCACTATTTCAAGCGAAGTGGTACCTACCCGCTAAAATAAGAGATTTATTAAGGAAAAAGGAAATCAATGCGAAAGAATCATGCCTTACAAATGGGCCTCGATCCTAGCTCAATTATTCGGCGAAAAACGACAGCCACTATTTTAATTTGGTATTTGAGCCTTTCAGAGGTCAAACTTTAATCGAATACTAAAAACACCATTGATTTTCAAATTTGTGAATTTGGTTTTTTGGAGAGTAATTTGGGCTACCTAATCAGAAAATTGCGATGAAATTCACCCATTTGTTCACATTCTTATTGGTAGCTTCCTACCCCATCTATGCTCAGGAAGACAGTACCTCAATCACATTGGACCAGGTAATTATCAAAGAAAACAGAATGGAAATCCCATTCTCCAGGGCCTCAAGAAATATCAACATCATCCACAGAAAAGCCCTGGAAACTACCCCGGCCAGAAGTCTGCAGGAAATTTTGACCTTTACCCCCGGACTGGATGTACGACAGCGCGGCATAGCAGGAGTGCAGGCCGACATTGGTATCCGCGGCGGATCTTTTGAGCAAACCCTTATGCTTGTCAATGGCATCAAGCTTTCCGACCCGCAGACGGGCCATCATATGGTAAATATCCCCGTTCCGCTCGCCGGCATTCAAAGGGTGGACATTTTAAAAGGACCGGCGTCCAGAATCTACGGCCAAAATGCATATGCCGGTGCGATCAATATCATTACTGAATTGCCTGAATCCTTTGAGGTTCAAGCCAACTTGTATGGAGGCGATTTTGCCATGCGTGGGGGATCTTTCCGAATGGGTCTGCCCATTGGAAAATACAGGCAAAGTCTGGCAGTGTCCCATGATGCCAGTGATGGTCATTGGTATAATTCTGATTATCGAGTCGGAAATGTTTTTTATGAAGGAGGCCTGGCTGTAAACCAATACCACGAATTCAAAACAATGATTGCTTATGCGGACCGTGATTTTGGAGCGAACGGATTCTATACCAGCTCATTTCCTGACCAATGGGAAAGCATACAGACCACGCTTGCCTCGCTGAGTCACACCTTCGAAAAAGGAGGTAGTTATATTTCAACGCGAGCTTACTGGAGGAAAAATCAGGATGAATTCAGGCTGGTGAGAAATGATCCTGAAGTCTTTCAAAACATTCACCAAACCAACGTCCTTGCTTTAGAAATCAATGCCCGGCAAGAAACCGGTTTTGGCACCCTGGGAATGGGATTAGAAAGTCGGCGGGAAAGTATTGACAGCAATAACCTTGGTTTAAGAGATCGGGATTTGATGGGAGCATTTCTTGAGCACAGGCTTGAATTTTCTGATAAGGGAGACATCCGGGCGGGTATTTATTCCAATTACTACTCAGAATACGGTTGGCGACATTTTCCCGGTGCAGAACTAGGCTACCAGCTAAATTCCTGGATTCGAGGCTATGCGAATTTTGGCGTTAGTTTTCGGATCCCCACATACACTGACCTCTATTATGTGGGCCCGACAAATATTGGAAATGACGCACTGGAACCAGAGAAAGCCCAAAATTACGAGGGAGGATTTAAAATCTCCAAAGAGGGCCTGAATGCCGAACTGGTGTATTTTAACCGACATACCAACAACTTGATCGAATGGACCCGACCTGATGCCGACACACCATGGCAACCACAAAATTTCAATGAAGTTTCTTTTCAGGGAGTAGAGGCGGGCATACAATACCAGTTTGGTGAGTCTTCGAATGCCATACGTCTGGACGAGGTCAGCCTGAGTTACAATTATATTGCAGCAGACCTCATTGAAATGGAAGGGCAGGAAACCCAATACTCACTGAATGCCTTGAAGCACCAGTTTATCACAGGGCTTCGGGCCGAATACCGAAAAAATATAGAATTGACCTTGAAAAGTCGATACATTGAACGCATGAAGTTAGCCCCCTATTTTTTACTGGACATCAGAATGGATGTAAACCGGTTGAAAAAAATCGGCTTTTTTGCAGAAATCTCCAACCTGAGCAATACCGATTACATCGAAGCTGGCACTGTACAAATGCCCGGTAGATGGGCCCGTGGCGGGGTATCCTACAATTTCAACAAATAAAATTAAAAAAGTTTGGGTAAGTTTTGGTCCGGAAATTTTTAAACCTATATTTGCATTCCCATTCGCGACATAAGAGAGGAAATCAGCCTCCCGGATCAAAAAATGGGAGTTAAGCTCAGTTGGTGCAGAGCATTCCGATTTACATCGGAAGGGACGGGAGTCCAAATCCCTACTTCGTAGGAACCAATTGTTTGAAATATTGGGAGTTTAGCTCAGTTGGTTCAGAGCATCTGCCTTACAAGCAGAGGGTCGGGGGTTCGAATCCCTCAACTCCCACAATGTTGGCCTCCTGGTGAGGCCTTTTTTATTGTATGCCCTGCCATTTTTACATATTGTTCTCTGAAGCATAAAACAGATTCTACATCGGGGCGACCTGCGAGGAATTACGCGAATTCTTTACCTAAAAGCATAAATTGAGAAATCAATTGCCCGAAAGCCATAAAAAATGCCCCCTGATCTCAGGAGGCATTTTTCAAACCATTAAACTAAAAATGACTTATAAGTCCAAATCGTAGTAGGATCTTTGCCCATTGGGGTAGACTCCCAAAATGGTCACTTCTTCTCCTTTATAATTGTTAAGCGCCTTAATGACGTCGTCCCCATTCAGAATTTTGGTTCTTCCTATCTTTGTAATGATGAAACCCTCTTTTACTCCTGAAGCTTCCCAGGCATCATTTTCTATCACAGAAATTGAGGCCCCGCCTTCAATTTCAAGCCTTTCTTTGATTGAGGCACTCAAATCTTCAAAAATAACGCCTTCAAACTCTGTCGTCTTTGGGATTTCCTTGATGACAACCTTGGTATCACCGGATACATTCTTCAAGGTGGCGGTAGTCGTCATTTCCTCTCCATTCCTTAAATAGGTCACTTCGACCGTATCTCCGGGCCGCTTTCTGGCCACTCTTTCCTGAAGGGCTGAGGTAGAATAAGTATCAAAGCCATCTACGCCAATGATAATATCTCCTTTTTGCAATCCAGCTTCTGCTCCACCACTGCCTTCATTTACTTCACTTATGTATACTCCGCGATTAGCATTAACTTTTTCACCAATCAGTTCCTCTAAATCCGCATTTACATCCCTGATGACTACACCCAGGAGACCTCGTTGAACTGCTCCAAATTCCAAAAGATCATCCATCACTTTCTTGACAATCGCACTTGGTACAGCAAAGGAGTAACCGCTAAAACCACCTGTTCTCGAAGCAATTGCTGTGTTGATGCCAAGAAGTTCTCCATTCAGATTGACCAAGGGCCCACCGGAATTACCGGGGTTTACTGCAGCATCTGTCTGAATAAAGGACTCCACCTGCAAATTACTTTCATCTCTCAAAATGCCAATATTCCTGGATTTGGCACTGATAATACCTGCTGTAACGGTAGAATTGAGCTCGTACGGATTTCCTACCGCAAGCACCCATTCGCCAATTTTGGCTTCATCCGAATTGCCAAATGGAATAAATTTCAGGTTATTGGCCTCAATTTTTAGCAAGGCCAGATCCGTTGTCGGATCAGTACCGATAACTCTGGCAGTAAAGCGTCTGTTGTCTTGTAAGGTAACGTCCACTTTTGATGCATTTTCTATCACATGGTTATTGGTGACAATGTATCCGTCTGCAGATATGATCGCTCCCGATCCCGAACTCCTGCCCTGCCTTGGTGGCGCTTCGCCTCTCGGAGACCTGAATCCGAAGAATTCTTCAAGAGGATCTACTCCTCCTTGTCGATTACCCATGGTGACTGTACTTCTGACATGCACCACAGCAGGGGTGACCTGTTCTGCGGAGGCCACAAAGTTGATTCCTTCCGGGACTACAAAACGATCATCATTTAGCCAATTGACAAAGCTCGTATTCTGTTTTTCACTAAAATTTGACGATGAATCCTGGTTATTTTGCATTAAACTAATTCCAAACACGGCCACCAGTCCTCCAATTAATGAGGCCAGTACCATACCGAGGAAAAACTGCTTTTTATCCATAGTATACCTTCCTTTTTATTTTTTTTTAAATTACACGTCGAATCTATTCACATTGTTTCCTCTAAAATGGTGCCACCTACTAATAAAGTACTGATTTTAACAGCATTTAACAACAAAACACCACAATTTCGGATTTATTACCTATAAATATACTTCTCTTGCTAACGAAACCAATGAAAGTATCTGAAAGTTTGGCCGACCCACAGCCTATCAACAAAAAACGAGTCTAAATAAATCATAAAATGATACATTTTTTACGCTACATTTAAGCCTTATTCCTAAGCAATCGTCAGAGGGTAAATGTGATTAACCAAAAAATCAGGTTCCAGGCAAAAAAAAGATTTGTACGTCTCAGCCCGTTTTTCCGCACCCAAGGGTTTCTGCGCCGGAATATTTTTCTGCTTTGTTCCGAATTTTTCAATGATCATTTCTTAATTATGGATTTATAGGTAAATCCATCGGACTGGCTTTTCCCTTTTGGAAAAAAGAGGCTAAAGGCATACCCTATAAGCACACAGCTTAGCACACCAATAGCCCCATATAAATAGCCGTTAACCTCAGTATATCTGCTTACCAGAAAAGTAATAATCGCACCTGAAATGGTACCAATAATCACACCGGTTGCATTGGCCTTTTGGCTAAATATGGCCAAGACAAATACACCGGCAAGGCTTCCTCCGATCATTCCCAGCAGTTTTTGGAAAAGGTCAAAGATAAACCCGACCTCAGATACAGCTATCCACATGGCCGTTAGCGTACCAAAAACACCCATAAATACCGTAATGATTTTCGCCAATCTCAGGTAGGCGCTATCACCTAGTTTTGGATTGAAAAATTTATGAACATCTGTGACATAGGCGGTTGAAATGCTATTCATACTGCTATCGAGCGAAGACATGCTTGCGGCAAATATCCCCGCAATTACCAGTCCTGCTATACCAAGGGGAAGTTCAGCCACGATGTAATAAGGCAGCAATTCTTCTGGATTGCTGCTTCCAATTTTGTCGGGATTACTATGATAAAAGACATAAAGCACCGTCCCTAAACCAAAAAATAATATTATTCCTGGCAACGTAATTATGCCGTTCGTCCAAAGGCTTTTAGCCGCTTCGTCCTCATCTTTAACAGTAAGGTAGCGTTGAATGACCACTTGATCCGAGGTATACGAAATTAGGTTTAAAAAGAAAAATCCGATGATGGCCACCCAGAAAACCAACTGGGTATAATCCCAGGACCAATCCACCAATTTGAATTTCTCCTGCTCCATCGCCACCTGTAAGACGGCACCCATTCCGCCATCAATATTGGCGACCGCGATAAAAATGGAAAGCAATGCTCCCCCCAGCAAGACCAGCACCTGAATCACATCCGTCCATATCACAGCTTCCATTCCCCCCATAACAGTATATACCGTACTAAACAAGCCCATGATTCCAATGCAAAGCAATATATCCATTCCTGTGACGGATGCAATAGCGATGGCCGGAAGATAAACCACCACTCCCATCCTTGCCAATTGTAATAAAATAAATATTAAACTCCCCAGAAGCCGAACATGAATGTTGAACCTTAACTCCAGGTATTGGTAAGCGGTGGTGATGTTCAGCCGCCGGAAAAATGGCAGGTAATACCTGATGATGAGGGGGACAATTGCAAAAATCATAAATGAACCCAAGGCCAGGCGCCAATTGGTGGCATACACAATGACCGGTATGGCCATGAAGGTGATCGCACTTAGCTGGGTGCCATAGATACTTAAACCTGCTGCCCACCATGGAATTCTTTTACCCGCAAGAAAATACTCATCGGTCGTATTATCCCTTTTGGAAAAATAAAAACCGATCCCCAGCATACCACATAGATAAATACCTAACGTGGTCCAATTGGCCCAGCCGAAAGCATTTTGAGTTTCCATTCCCATAACCTTTGGCGATCTGACCCCAGGTCCTTTTTCACCGTTGGGAACCACCCAATAGCCCTTCCAAAACGCTGTCGGTGCAGTTACCCTTGAACTTCCAGCAGGCATTTCACCCATTTCAACCCAAGTTTCTGCCCTGCTTTGATAAGCCAGCATTTTGTCTGAAAATCCCGGATGGGTAGATGGATCCTTATACTGTAGGGTTTCCTCATCCAATCCTCCCGGAATCAAAATATGGGAATTGCCCAGGCTAAAGGCTGGAGAGGGGGCCGCAGCCACTCCTCTCGGCAGATCCTGAAGCTGCTTCCATTCCCCCTGGAAGGAAGAATCTCCGGGAGAGTACCGATAAGCATCTGTTAATAATTGCCTACCCAACCCTCCGTCTTTGTTTTTTACCAAATGAAAACCGCTAAAAAGATAAAAATCGCCGTTGTGAGCGGCAGCTACAGCCTGAATTCGTGATGTACCCGGAAAATCCGGGCCCTCCACCCATTTCATTTCCGAGGGCGATTGCTTCAAATCCAACATATAAAAGACATCCTCGCCAATCGCGTCCGGACTTACCTGCCCCCCTTGAATGTAAATCACCCCGTCCAGCATGGCTCCAGACATGTTGGCCAGGGTCACTGGAAGGGAGGGATAATTTGCATCAATTTTAATTTCACCATCTCCATAGGATAAACTATACACCTTACCATAATGCCCTTTTGCATCGTTCCCCCCGATGACCCAAATTTTCTCATTGTAAGTCACTGAAACGCCATAGGCGAGAGGCATGGGAAGCTTTTGAGTACTCATTTGCCAGCCCCTATCCTTGTTTTCTAAATAAAAAATGTGATCATACCAAATCTTCTCTCCCCCCTGCCATGGTCGCTTCTCAGGAAAATTAGCACCTCCTGCAAGCAGCAATACCCCATTGCTCACTCCTGCGAACATACCGGCAAAACCTTCCTTGTCAGGTAGGGCGGGCAGTTCTTCCCATTGGATTTCCTTCGCGGTCAGACCAGGTACCAGTACACTGGTTAGAAAAAAGGTAATTACCAAAAGGGACTTGCTAGGTATCATCCGATTTAATTTGAGATTGAAGTTAAATTTATAGGTAGCGCGACTTCCTTACCGGTGGCAGAAGACGATAAAGCAGCAAATAACACCTCCATTACATACAAACCCTGCTTACCGGACACCTCCGGCAAGCGGTCCAATTCAATGGCACGGACAAATTCTTTCCACTCGGACTCCAAAGCATCCGCCATCCAGTTTTCGGTGTACGAATCAGGTAATAATTCCCATTTTTGCTCTTTCCCCAAATAGGCTCCCTGGGAATAACTAATTTTTATCATTCCTTGTGTCCCATACAATTCTGCATCCACCTGATTCACCCCATGTTGGAATCCTGAGAAATGTAAAGAGCCCTGCTGCCCATCCTTAAATTTCAGGATAATGATCCCGCCATCGTCTACTTCATCCCGGTGAAAATGGTTGGATATCAACGCATAAACCCGCTGCACCCGCGAAGGTATCAGCGTGCAAAGCAAATCCAATTGATGTATGGCCACAGTCAACAGATACCCCCCGCCCGTACTTTCCGTTAAATGCCAATCTCGTCGCTCTGCATGTTTCCAAAAGGAAACCGAGGTAGCTCTGCCCATCTGAATAGCTCCAAGATTTCCCGATTCCAGACATTTCCTTGCAGCCACAAATGCAGGGGTAAACTGCCCGACCTGCCCGAGCATTAGCTTCACGTTGTTTTTTACACAGGCTTCCTGTATGGCCAGACAGTCCTGCCAGGTAGCAGCCATCGGCTTTTCTAATAATATATGTTTCCCTGCACGGGCCGCGGCAATTGCAATTGTTGCATGGAGATGATGTGGGGTGGCAATCAATACCGCATCAATGGCGGGATCCTCCAGAAGCTGCTTATAGTCTGTATATCCCTCCACGCCATAAGTCTTCTTTTGCTGATTCAAGGCAAGAGGATCCCTTCTACAAATCGCCTTTAGTTGAACGTTGGGCAACTTTCTAATGGCTTCAATATGTTTGATGCTAAAATTTCCAGCGCCAATAATTCCTATTGATATCATATCAAAATTAAATTCATTCAAAAAAGGGAATACCCTCCTATCCCAACCTTGATCCTTGCCAACCTTCCGGGACCCGGCTCCGCAATCCCCCCTGTCATCCAAATTTCATCGCCTACAAAACATACATTACTCGTGAGGGGAATAGCTGAATCATAAGATGCCAAAAGTGATCCGGTCTTAGAAAGTACCTGGACGGCCTGCATCCCATAGTGGGCAACCCACAGTCTGCCCTCTATGTCCAAAGCCATTCCATCAGGAAGGTTGCCTGTTTCTGTGTTGTTTTTATTAAATGGCAAATAGGCAAATACAGTTATATAATCAGCATCTTCAGGTTGGGCATTCAAATCCACTTTTAAAATCCTGTTTTTGTAACTTTCAGCTACCCATAAAAATTTTTTTTCCCTTTGAAAAACGATGCCATTTGCAAAATCGATATCCCTGGCCACGATTCTGGCTGATCCATCCCAGCCTACAAAATACACCATTCCCTCCTTCCTGACAGAATCCGTAAAATAAAAACCCCTGTCGGGATCAATGGCAATATCATTAGGGCACCGAACCTTATGTCCTTCGATCCGTTCCGGCGAAACACTCCCCAATAGTATTCCATCGGAATCGTATTTCAAAACACAAGCTGAGAAGCTGTCACAAATCAAATGATCTCCATTGCGCAAAATGGCTTGCCCATTGGGTCTTCCCCCCATTCCCCACTGCACAGAACGCCCCCCCTGGACTTTTCGAATCCCCTGGCCTGCCAAATCTGTAAAATAAAACGAGCCTTCCGGATCAACCGCCGGTCCTTCGGTATAATGTTCCAATTCCAGTATCAGCTCAGAATGGGTTGTTTCTGGGTCGGGAAGTGCGTTTTGATCTGGTTTATGCATCATTTTGATTCAAGCTAAATCATCTAATGGAAACAGCGGCTTTCTCCTGTTTTGGTACCGCAAATTGGACATATCTGCACATGTTACCCCAGGAGTATTTACTCGGATGATACTTTTACAAACAGTCTGATAGGCCGCTAAAGGCGCATTTACCCCCTTAGCAACTATGACATCAAATTGAGTCGGATCTATATTGAAATGAACTAATTGCTGAAGGCTAAATGGAACCGTCCTCAAAGATGTAAGCATTAGGGTATTGCCTGATTTTGTTTTTACAATGGCTGTTTCTCCCATATTAAAATTTACCTGACCTCCATGCCGGGGTTCTTTTTCAGAAAATTTGCCATTCACTAAAGAAATTAATTCTACTTCTGTTTCTACAGGATTCCCATGCCGGGAATCAGTTTTACCACCAATACTTAAAGGAGTAAAGCCGGTTACATTCCCTCTTTTTTTAATGGCCCTTACGGCTTCCGGGTCATTTATGCACATAAAACTCCTTTGCCCGGGTTGTGATTCCACCAGTTCAAGTAAAAACGTACTGTCTCCGGGCGAGCCTCCTCCAACGTTATCACCCATATCCAATAAAAGGACCGGCTTTTGCACATTTCGAATTTCATCAGGCAATTGATCAATACTGGTTTTGCCTCCTAAAAATTCCAAATGGTTTTTAAAAATATACTCGTTCAGCTCGCCTACTGCTTTTTGTGCCAACCATTGGTCTCCATCTGCCACTGCAATAAAGCTCGTTCCCATCTCCGGAACGTCGGCATAAGGAAACCCCAGAACCACACTTGTAGAAAGAATTTTAGGTCTTAAACCTATTTCTGAGGATAATTCATACAGTTCTTTGCATGGACTGGACTCAGTGTGCTGCAAATCGATGCTTATTGCTACCTGACTTTGGATGGCCTGCATGACTGGACGAATTTCGCCACGGATCCTACCGATCATAAGCCTTCCTGCCTCCATTCCCACTTGCCTTTGGTCCACATGAGGATTGGTTTTGTATGCCACCAAGGCATCCACGGCCTCCACCATAACATCACTCAGATTGCAATGGGGATCAATGGTACCAATAATAGGAAGCTCTGGACCAAGCATATCTCTGACCATTTTCAGCCAATGGCCATCAAAATCCGAATAGGAGGCGCTGACACCCGCACCATGCGGCACCACCATTAATCCATCCAAAGGCATTGACTCGGTAATGGAATTTTTTACTTCAATAAATAAACGAGCTGCTGCTTCTCTCGACAGGATTCCACCTGGGGTAGCCTCTGCGTAAAACAATGGAACGATCTCCAAATCCGGTTCCTTTTCCAGCACTTCCACCATCCCGCCTATCTCATGAAAGGCATCCCGATATTCTTCAACAATAGATCGGCCGTAAAGCAGATGACCGTTTTGAAAATCCTCCCAATTGGTCAGACTCTCCAAAAAAGTATTGGACTCATGGTAAATTCCCAAAATCCCGATCCGTTTTGGATTTTTATTCTGCATACGCAATCAAATCAACTTCAAATTTCAACAATGTTCCCAGGCAGCCAATCAGTGTAGTCCTGGCTGGGTAGGGGGGTTGAAAATATTCTTCATAGATTTGGTTAAATTCTACCAGGTCTTCCTGACGTGCTACATAATTTCTGACCTGCACGACATGGCTGAAATCCAGACCTGCCGCAGCCAGAATCTTCCTGGCATTTTCAAATGACCTTCTGACTTCTCCTTCAAAATTATCATCCACAATTTTCCCGCTTTCATCAACAGAGGCCTGTCCTGATACAAAAACCAGGTTATTTACTTTCAATGCCGGTGAAAACGGCAGGGTACTTTGGGGAACTCCTTCCCCAGAAATAACTTCTTTCTTCATAAATAATGTCATTAATAAAAGGTTTCCATTAAGCCGATTAAGGCTTTGATTCATAAGACACCATATTTTTTGTAAGCATCCATTGCTTTCATTCCCTTTTTGATTTCATCCCTGGTGATATTTTCTGCATTCACTTTTAGCATGGCGTTTTCTATGGCTGCTTCCTCTACTTGCTGTGGAATGACCACTACTCCATCTTCATCGCAGAACACCAAATCTCCCGGGCAAAACAATACTCCTCCTATTTCCACAGGAACATCGATATCAATTACCCGTTGTCGGTTTTGGCTGTCATAAATCCGCTTGCCTTTAGCAAAAACCGTAAAACCCATCGATCTGATTTTGGCAATATCACGAATGCTCCCGTCTACCAATGCTCCGAGACAACCGCTGTTACTCGCCGCTGTAGATAATAATTCACCCCAAATTCCAGATCGGTTTGATCCTGCAGCGGCTGCAATAAAAATTTCACCTGGCTGACAGTCATCAACAGCCTTAAGCTCTAGTTCATACGGGTTGGGATCGACGTGGTACATCTCAGTCCAAAGGGTGGTTTTACACCTTCCTACCAGTTTAGCCTTTCCCGTATGAATGGAAAAGGAGATGTCAGGCGATTGAGCGGTAAATCCCAAGCCATCCAATGCATCCGAGATGACAGCCGAATACAGCTTTTCTTCCATCTCACGTAGAGAATAGTTTGTCTTTTTCATTTGGAAAGTTGGGATTCTTTAATCCTGGAAGCATCAATAATCAATTCTACCAAAGCCTGCACTTTTTCCTCTTTCCAGGGCTTATTTGTATTCCCCACCGGCGGAATGGAAGGACCAATGTCAATGGCATACCTTAACTGAATGGCTTGCCTGAAAAAGGTCCAAATATTGGGCAATACCTCTGCTATCATCTCCTGAAAAACCAGCATAAAGTCTGTTGCAAGCTGGACATTTCCATTTAAAAAGGAATTCCGAACAAACTGGCATTCCGGACCAAACAAGTTATAGAAAGATCCGATAGCACCAGAAGTACCACAAAGTGCCGCGTGGCACATCAACTCATCCGCCCCACTGAAAAGCGTTAGCCTGCCCCGTGAACTATAGGAAATGGTACTTATTTCCAGCAGGTTATTGGTGGTCAATTTCATCCCAGCCATATTGGGGAGTTGGAGCAACTTATTAACAAAGCCCACCAATCCATCTGAAAAACCAGTGGATCCAAGTTGGTAAGGAAAGAAAGGTAAATCAGTGGATTTAGCAATTTCTTCATAGTGCTTCAACGCCATGGCAGAGCTGCCATCCGAAGAACTGTAATAGACCGGAGCAACGGAAGAAATGCCATCCACTTTACAGTTTTCAGCATGTTTTGCCAGCCTTACCGATTCACTTGTAGTCATTGAGCCTACCTGAACAATGATCGGAATCCTTCCGCTGTTGACCGCTGCCGCCACTTCTGTGACCCTCTTCCTATCGGCTTCACCCAATAAAAAACCCTGGCCTGTGGACCCAAGCAAATACAGTCCATCCATCCCCTGTGAAACGAGGACATCCAACCACTTTTCCAACTGTGCTGTGTCCGGTCGCCCATCTTCATTCAATGGGGTTAACATCGCAGGCCATACCCCTTTTAGTTTATCATTCATCTTAAGTTGTTATTATTTCGATTTCAATCATTCCACTCCAAAATAAGCATCCATACTTTCTTCATCCTCCAGGTACTGAACGGGATTCATGTTAATCAAATCTTCTATAGAAGGTGGATCCTTAAATCCATTTCCTGTCACGATGCATACCGCCTTATCCTCTGGTTTCAACTCCCCTGACCGGACGGCTTCCAACCACCCTGCCAAAGAAACAGCTCCGGCAGGCTCGGCGAATATACCCTCTTTCTCTGCCAATAATCGCTGGCATTCGAACACCTTCTTATCCGTTACCAGGTAGCCATTGCCTTTCGTATCTCTACAAGCCTTCAAGGTGTCGTTTCCATCGATTACATTGGCCACCTGCAATCCACTAATTTTTGTAACTGCGTCTGTTACGGGCTGTGCATAATCCAGGCCTAATCTCAGATTGCCAGCAATGGTATTATTGCCTTCAGGTTGAACACAATGTACCCTGGGAACTTCAAAACCAGGGAATCTTTGCCTCCAAAGATGGAAGCCTCTGGCCACTGCCAGTGCCAGCCCTCCTCCTCCTGCGGGAACAAATATATTTTTTGCTTCGGGCATGTCCTCTGCTAATTCAAAACTGATGGATTGCACGCCTTTCATTCCTATCGGGCAATATTTGAAAGCACTAACCTGAATGCGGGTATGGTATTGAACGGCCAATTTTGCGAGCTTATCAAACACCCTTTCACTGATTTCACTGCTAATACCAAAACCCTTTATCATAAATAACTTTGCCCCATAAGCTCTCATCTGCTTCAGTTTCCCCTCGGGAGCACCCTCTACGATGGCAATTTTACAGGGCAAACCCGCAGCAGCAGAATAGGCAGCAAGTGCTGCCCCCGTATTTCCACTGGTTGTAGCCAAACAAATTTTACTTTTTTTGTTCAGAATTTCGGCAATGGCAATAGCTGCAAAGCGATCCTTATATGAGCCCGAGGGGTTCGCGGTTTCAAGCTTGAAATACAAATTGGTCATGCCCATTTCCGGGCCGATATTTTTAGATTGAATTAATGGCGTGTCGCCTTCCCCCAAACTGAATGGGGGGAGATTGGTCGGCAAGTCCATTAAATCCTTGTACTTCCAGATTCCTTTCAAAACTCTTTGGGAAATTGTAAATGTTTGTTTTTATAACTGCTGAAATTATGTGTAAATCCACCGTCCATCACAAGAGCGGTTCCTGTTACAAAAGAGGCTTCTTTGGATGAAAGCCAATATACTCCATTGGCGATTTCTTCAGGGCTAGCACTTCTTTGAAGTGGAGTTTGATTTTCCATATCCCTTACCAGGTTACCGCTGATGTTCTTTCCTTCACAGTCAGTAAAATCCTGACTCAAACTGGTGTGTACATTACCTGGACAGACGGCAATTACCCGGATTCCGGAAGGACCATACAAAGCCGCCATTTCATACGTAATACTAAGTAGGGCACCCTTTGAGGCAACGTAAGCAGGACTGGTTCCGCCGGCTCTGGTAGCCATGATACTACTGACCTGGATAATGACACCAGGTGAACCTACTTTTTCCATGCTTTCGGCCACAAGCCGGCTCAAGAATACCGGAGCTGTCAGACAGATCTTTATCGTTTTTTCCCAATTTTCCAGGGTAATAGTTCGCAGTGTTTCGACCGTTCTCCAGGCCGCATTATTGATCAGGACGTCAATCCTGCCCCACTTTTCGAGGGTATTTTGCACTACTTGTTTGAGGAATTCGCTGTTTGCCAAATCTCCATGAAGAAGGAGACAGTTATCACCCTTTTTCACCGCTGCTACCGTTTCCTCTAATTCCACTTTTTGATCTGCGACCAAAGCGATCAAATCTCCATTTTCGGCGTATTTTTCTACCATGGCCTTCCCAATTCCTCTGGAAGCCCCGGTAATGACAATGACCCTGGGAGAAAAGCTATTCGATTTTTTCATAATATTTCGTTTCCAGCCGATAAAATTCCCGCTAATGCATCCCCCTTTTTTGTCATGGGCACCGCCCTGATCAAAAAAACCTTTCCTTCCTGCCTGGCAAAAACCTCTATTTTTTTCTCATTACTATAATCACAAATATAGCCCAAAAGCTCGTTTTGCCTGACCAGCTGTCCCAGTGCCACCGCTGCCTCAAAAATCCCTTCCTCCGGGGCTGGATACATCTCCTGCAAGTGTCCACTCCCCGGTTGATTATCTTCGATTTTAAGAGTCACTTTGGAATCTCTTCTCACGAATGGTAGCATTCCAAAGTATGCCAATACATTTTTGCAACCGGCTACCAAATCCTCAGTTCCTTTCGGATGAAATCCCCCTCCCAGATATTCCGTATAAATAGCCGGAACATTTTCGTCTCTGGCCACGGATAAGGTTCTTCCCTCCAATAATGGACTTGTCCCCCAAATAATGGGTAGATTGAATGCTTCTGCCATGCCCCGTTGGGTTTCCAGCACTTCTGAATTGGGGTGCAACATGTACCCCGCCAAAGGTGAAATTTCAAATAGATTCCCACCTGTATGCATGTCAATCAAAAAATCAGCTTTCCGGATCAATTTGCTTATTTCGTGGGCTACCTTTTCGGTGATACTTCCCCCTTTTTTTCCCGGACAGGTTCGGGCAAGGTCGAGTCCGTCTAAACCGAGTCTTGCACCAGCTAAAAACGCTCCTTTATTTACCACGGGCACTAAGGTTAACGAACCCTTCCCAATTTTATCCCTCAACTCAACAATTAACTGTCGAACGGCGAGGATGGGTTCGTATTCATCCCCATGTACTCCGGCGATAATCAAGCCTTCGGGTCCCGGTTTTGAACTTCTTATAGTGATAATAGGAAATAGGTTTGCCATGTACAAAACAGCCGATTAGCCAAACTTAAACACGTCGAAGGTATTTTTCCTTTTTCCGCCTGTCCGAAATTTTTGAAAGGGATTTTTCGAACGAAGCCTATTCAACATTAGCATATTTCCAGCTCCAGGAAATAGCGTACCTTATCCTCTTCTTTATTATTCATACAGCCAATCCATATCCACTTTACTAACCTTGGTGACCGAAAGGCCTGTTCCCGCAGGTCGGTTCCCGGCACAATATCCCAACAAAACCTTCTCTCCCACAAAATCCATGGCAATATAACAATACCAACCGTCGGGGTCATCTTCCAGGGTTTTGGTCATTTCCCAGGTTTTTCCCTGGTCTTTTGAAATGGCCGCATTTAAGGGCGTTCTGAGCCTGGATATTTCCGGGTCATCGGATAAATTATTATTCCAAACAGCTAAAAGGTCTCCGGTACTGGGAATACGTTCAATGGTGGCGGGGGATACTGGTGACACCAGGGTGCTTTTTTCCACCTCAGACCAGGTCTCGCCCCTATCTTGGGAATACGAATAGCACTGTACGCCTGCATTGGACCGGATAAACATTAGAATAGATCCGTCTTCCAATTCCACCAAACCGGGCTCTTGAAGAACAATATCCTCCGGGTTGGGAACTTCCTCACTACTATGCCAGTTCTCTCCATTATCATCCGAGTAATAGGAAAAAATATCCCCTTTACCACTCCATTCCATATCCGGACCTGCATGTCTGGCCACCGAAAGCATTAACCTGCCATCCTCCAATTGAATGACCCGGTCATTGTTCAATACAAAATAACCTTCCTTATCTGTAATACAAGGTACGGGGTCTGACCAGGATTCTGTTTCATCCTTAGAGATCCGCATCATGGGAATACAATCATCTGTATCATTTTTCCTTAAATAGAACATGGCAATATCTCCATTTTGTAAGCGAAGCAGGGAGACCGACATAACGTTCATACCACCCTCATTCGGAAGAATCTCCACATCTTCTTCTGTCCAGGTTTCTCCCTGGTCTGAAGAGTACCTGCCTGCCAGATAGGCGGTAGCATGGTCACTCGAAGATTCCCCATAATAATGCGAGTAAACAAAAAGTATTCGACCATCTTTTAGTTGAATGAAATCCCCTTCACTATTTCGGGGATTATTATCTCCGGGATTGAGCACCAGGTTCCTTTCAATACCCTTCTCAACATTTCCGTCGCTGTTTTCTCCGGATGTCTGCTCATTCAATTCTCTACCACCACATCCATAGGCTAACAAGGCCGGTATCACCACAATCTTAAGGATGCTATTAATTTTGTTCTTTTTCATTTCCGTATCTATTATTCGTAAAATTCATGTAAGCTCATTTTCCGCAGTACCAGGGGTATTTTTTCCTTTAGCTCCAGCCGATTTGCGGCCATGTACCCCAGGAGGACTTCATCGTCCAGAAAGGAAATGGCCGTATAACAGAAGAATCCATCTGGGTCATTCTCAAGCTCTTTAATGTGGATCCAACTATTACCTTCATCTTTTGAGACCGCAGCCGTCAGTGGGGTCCTGAAAGAGGCTTTTCCATCGATTGAGCCATCATTGTTATTCCAAATCAATAGGAGATCACCCGTCTTAGGAATCCTCCTGAGCGATGCAGGAGATCTTGGCGACGGAATGTCTGAAGCATAGACTTCCTGCCAGGTATTTCCGTTGTCATGTGATTCACTCAGGTATTGCACCCCGCGATCGGTTCGTAACCACATTTTAATAGTACCAGTTTTCAGTGAAACCAGGCCGGGCTCCTGCAAGACTACTTCCTTTGGATTCGGCAGCTCCATGCTACGCTGCCAGGTTTCTCCGCTATCGTCTGAGTAATAACAATAGATTCGGCCCCGCATACTAAAGTCTTTGCCCGCAACTTTGTGAAGTGAGACTGGTGCCAGCAGTCTTCCTCCGGGAAGTTGAATTACCCGGTCATTGTTTAATACGAAATAACCCTCGGTATCACTAATAATACTTACTGGCTCCGACCAGGTGACGGCCTCGTCATGTGAAATACGCATGTAAGGGGTACAATCGTCCAGCGAATTTTTCCGCGCATAAAAAAGCGCAATGGACCCATCCTGCAGGCGAAGAAAAGAGACAGACATGACATTCATCCCGCCTTCATTGGAGACGATAACTTCATCCTTTTTGGTCCAGGTATTACCTCCATCAGAAGAATACCGACCTGCAATAAAGGCACTCGCATGATCACCTGATCCACCTTCAAATTTAGAATAGGCAAACAAAATCCTTCCATCATTTAATTGAATAAAGCTACCTTCGCTGTTCCGTGGGTTAGCACCCTCCTTACCAATGTGCAAGACAACCTGAGATGGGTTCAGTAGTTCCTGTGCCAGTGAAGGGTTCACAATATTTATTAGGAAAAATCCAACAAAAACGAATAATCTATTTTTTTTCATCAAAGTAGTTTTAGCACAAAAGTGCCGTTTATTGAATAAAATCTTCCTCATTAAGTTTAACCCTGAGACCACCCTGCATAGTAGTAATCCACAATTCTCCCGGATTAATTTCAAAAAGATAAGGATAAGAAATCCTTCTTAATGGAGGACCCATCTTCCGACGGCGGTCTATTTTTGCAATCACTCTTGGATCAGACCAGGTATAACCATCATCTTCAGAAAACGCAATGGATAACTCCTCTCTGTGATTGCTTGCCGCCACTTCTGACCATTGCCTGTCTCCTCCGCTAAGGGGATATTCGCTGGTGCCCTCGGGGAATCTTCTGTGCCAAACCAATACCAATCTGCCACTTTGAAGTCTTTTTAACATAGCAGGAGCCGAACTTGCTTCAATATCAGTGGGTCGGATATTTTCCCAGGTTTTCCCATTGTCGCTACTTATGATACAATCAGTTCCATCTACCGATAAAATATTCCCATTATCCAACTTGACAAACGGTCCCATTTTTAGCCCTTCGATTTCATCCACATCCTGGTGAACCAAGGCTCCTATTGAGATTGATTTTCCATTGTCAGGACCCAAAAAGGCATGTTGGGCATCTGCCAGGTGGCAAAGGTTTACCATACTCACCGTTACAGAAAGAATTATTTTGTGTATGAACATTTAGCTGCCTACTATTCAGATACCATCAAAGTTTTTTATTGTTCGTACCCTGAATTTTGTACTATTTTGGAGTTGAGACTAATGGTTTCCAGGGTTATCGGCCACAGCAATAAGTGGTTTTGTCCAGCCTTGCCCTGAAGGGAGGGTACCTTATCAAAAGCTTGGTCAAAACGAATCAGATCCCACCATCTTTTCCCTTCAAAGGCCAATTCAAACAACCTTTCCTGCAGAATGGCCTCGTTATTTTCAGATTGGGATCCATTGGTAAATTCATACATCGGGAAATTATCTCCATAAGCCCGGCTTCTGACCAAATTTATTTCCTGCGAAGGATCCTGACCAAGTGCATTTTTGACTTCCGCTATCAGGAGTAATAATTCAGCATACCGGTAAATGACAATATCATCCAGAAACCTTCTGGTGCCTCCTTCTGAATAACCGTTACCTTTAAGCACAATAGAGGTAATAAAAGTGTTATCTTCCTCATTTGAATATATTTCGAGAAAACTTGCTGACTTTCTGCTATCCTCTTCAGTAAACTGATTTCTCATGGTAGCAGAAGGCGCCCACCAATTGAAACCTCCTGGGGTTCCGATCGTTTCCAGCGTCTGTTGGTCATAAGTATCCCTAATATCCAATGCATTGATGTACATATCTGAATACATGTTATTGGAAGACTCAAAATCGCTGAAATGTACGGCAAAGATGATTTCCTGATTTCCTTTATTGTCAAAATCAAAAACCCTGGAGTAATCATCCAAAAGACTCAGATTCGCAGATTTAGCATCATTTAATGCATTTAATGCCGTGGTAAAATCTGCTTCTCCTCCCCCCATTGTCTTTCCAGTCCATAAATAAACATCCCCTTTCAGTATATTGGCCGCAGGCTTGGACCACATGGCCCGACCTGCAGGAAACTCATTGTTTGGAAACAAATTAATGGCCTCATCAAGATCACTTTTAATCAAATCAAAAATAGCCGAAACAGCCGCTCTTTCCTGAAAGGTAGTCTGCGCATCATAGCCTTCTACAGGCACAGTCACCAAAGGGACATCCCCCCATGTTTTGGCCAGTACAAAATACACAAAGGCCCTCATTGTATAAGCCTGGGCTAACAAATCATTCTTCTTGGCTTCACTGGGAAATGATATATCGGGAACATTTTCTATCACCAGGTTGGCATAATTAATCACCCGGTAGGACTGCAGCCAATCCAGATCCGCATTACCCTCATTCATATCATTTTCAAAATATTTCTGTCTGAAATCTGCATTTTGAATTCCATGTCCCATCACTTCACTTCTGGCTTCACCCATGTAAAACAATGACCGGGAGGCCAGGTTTCTAAACTGGTTATACATTCCGATGACTCCACCGGTTGCATCCTGTTCCGATTGCCAAAAGGAATTGGCCCCTATAGAACTAATTGGCGCTAATTCCAAAGGTTCTGTGCAGGAATAATTCAGCAGGAAAACCATCATTCCAAGAAGGTAACTCTTTTTATTAACTAACATTTTCATGACATTTTCTGTTTGATCAGGACTTGATTAAAGCGAAAGGTTGATACCTAACATGATATTTCGTGGAACAGGAAAACGTCCCCTGTTAAGCCCTCCATCCTCGGGTGAAAGACCACTAAAATTGGTAAAGTAGTACAGGTTATTACCGGTAAGGTTGATCCGGATCCCTTCTATACCAATCCTTTTGTACCAGTCAGCCATGTAACTGTAACTCAAAGTGAGCTCTCTTAAAGCCAGGTAATCCCCCCTTTCATAATTTAATGAACTACCTCCACCATTATTAAGATTTCTCGGATCCCCTCTCCAATAATTGCTTTGGGCTACCTGATCTGCCCAGTAAAATCTGGGAACGTCAGTCACATCTCCCTGGTTTTCCCAGGATCTCAGGATGTTTGAACTCATATTGGTATTTCCGACAAACTGACCATCCAGGTTTGCCCGCACATAATTATAAATGGTATGTCCGGTCGTATAGTCCATTCTCAGGTAAAGGTTGATCCCTTTATAATTCACATTATTGGTAAATCCACCGGTCCATTTTGGAAAAATATTACCCATATATACCCTGTCCCTGGTATCAATCACACCATTCTCATCCACATCCAGCCAATCCACATCTCCCCCAAGTCGGGTACGGTCAGGTCCGGCCATGATCAAATCCTGAGGTGCTTCAGCGGCTGCCTGGTCTGTAGGAAAAACGGATTGATATTGGTAACCATACATTTCTCCTATTTGGCCACCTTCCTGTAAGCCACCTTTCCAGACATAATCTCCTACGGACCGGTCATATACTAATAATCCGCCAATTCGGTTGTTCTCATTGTCATTCTCAGGCAATTCCAGTATTTTATTCCTGACAAAAGAAGAATTGAATCCAATATTCCACATCCAGTCTTTTGTTTCAAGTAGATTTAAATTGACCTCAAGCTCAACGCCGCTGTTTTCCAAACTACCTAGATTAGTTAAGATACTGGTAAACCCCGTCAACTTCGGCATGGCCAGTGTAGTAATAAGATTAGAAGTCACACGCTGGTAGTAGTCAAACAGTAATGTGACCTTATTGTCGAACAGACTTGCGTCAAAACCGATGTCAAACGTTCTGGATTCTTCCCATTTAAGGTTGGGGTTGGCAATAGTGGTGTACTCTACCGCGGCGTTTCCCTGATAAATGGACCCAACGCTGTAAGCTCCCTGTGACTGAAAATCCCCCAAATTTCCCAGGTTACCATTCAGCCCGTAACTTGCTCTCAACTTGAACCGGTCTACTCCTGCCGGACTATTCCAAAAATCTTCATTATGTAGGTTCCAACCCGCTGAAATCCCGGGGAAAAATCCCCATTTATATTCGGAGCCCAGGTTAGAAGCACCATCGTATCTCGCGCTTACGGAAACCAGGTATTTGTTGTCAAAATCGTAATTCGCCCTGCCAAAGTACCCGAGGATCAATTGCTTTCCTTTGCTGCTGGAAACCTGAACTGGCTCTCCTGAAGCATTTAATGTGGGGATAAGGTCTGTGGCCGCTCCCCTTCCCTCAGCAAAAAGACGATAGTTGTCTCTCTGGTACAATGAATACCCCAGGGTAGCATTAAGGTTGTGTAGTTCATTGAAACTCCTTTCGTAATTAAAAACTGCATCTACTTGAATTTGCTCCCAGTTTTCCTGAGTCCCGGTCGCATTCCTGTCCTCTACCAGTTGGGTAGGTGAATTTAGATAAGACATTAAAAAAGTGTTGGCAGTATTGGTTCTTGAAAACAGCGAAGCGGAAGGCTCAAAACTCAGCCCGGGTGCAAGTTCCCAGTTAGCACCTCCACTCAGGGTCATGATGCTTAACGTATTGTCGTTTTTACTTCTGCTCAGATGGTACGCAGGATTTCCCAAAGAACGATTGACCCCAGGAGACAGCGTCCCATCTTCAAAAGTATATTTGGCAGTAGGAGGAGTAGCGATTGATCTTTCGAATAAATTATTTTCACTATACACTAAATTATCTGATGATCTGGTAAAATTTAAGCCCCCGAATACAAAGAGTTTTTCATTTACTTTCAACCTGCCATTCATATTGGCTGTAAATCTTTTATAATTGGTGGTAATGGCCGTACCATCCATATCCGCATAACCTACCCCAATATTAAAAGTTGCCTTTTCAGATCCACCGGATAAATTCAGGTAGTGGTCATGTGTGATTGCTGTTCTAAACAAAACATCCTGCCAATCCACATTATCAAAAATGATGGTTTTAGAAGGATCCAGGGGATCTGGCATGCTCTCCCATCCCTCGTTGAGCTTGTATTCATTTTCAGCTGTGAGGTATTGCGTGGTGTATGCGGTATTGTTGGTTAGGTCATTCCCTATCCCAAACCCGAAAGAACCGTCCAGCATAGGAAGCCTCCCCGGTGATTTTTCTCCGGTAGCCGCCACCCCTAATCTTCCATAATAGATATAATCTCGTGCCGACAAGAGGTCGTATTTTTCCCTTAGTTGGGAAGCACCAATGGTATACCGATAGGTCACTTTCGTATCACCTGCTTTTCCACTTTTAGTAGTTAAAATCACCACTCCGTTGGAAGCCCGAGAACCGTAAATGGCCGTGGAGGCGGCATCCTTCAGTACCTGCATGGACTCAATATCCATGGGGTTTATACCCTGTATATCATCCCGTATCACCCCGTCCACCACATATAGTGGCTGGGCACCATTGGGGTTGTTAATAGATGTCCCGCCCCTGACTATAATTCTGGGAGCTGCCCCCGGCTGACCGCTTAGGGTTTGTACCCTTACTCCCGAGACGGTACCCTGCAAGGCCGATGCTGCGTTTCCTAAGGGCACATTTTCCAAAACCTTGGTATCCAAGGTGCTTACGGCCGTAGTCAGCTTTTCCCTGGATTGCTCGCCATAGCCCACCACGATGATTTCTTCCAATGCACCCACATCGGGGGAAAGACTTACATTGACGGTAGATTGATTGCCTACCCTAATTTCTTCTGTAGCAAACCCTATGGCCGAAAACCTCAAAACTGGATCATCTCCAGAAACCGTCAAACTGAAGTTGCCATCCAAATCAGTAACCGCCCCTATGGTGGTGCCTACCACGAGAATGTTGACTCCGGGAATCGTAGTATTCCCTTCTTCTGATGTCACCGTTCCATTTACACTACGGGACTGCCCCCAGCTTTGCCCCATCCCGATTAACATAACCAGGAAAGCTGTTGCATGCAGTCGTCTCAAGAAACCAGTACAGTTTTTCCACATATTTGTAGTATTTATATTGTATTATTACTCCTTATTTACTTTATTTAACTGTTTATAAGTTATTTACAGCCATATATTATGTATTATTTATTCAAATATAAGCAATTATTAAATCTGTCAAAATTTCATTCATTATTTTTTTTTAAGCACAACCTCCCCTATCATCTTTGAGGCATACGGGCATCTCGCACACCTATCCGAAAATAATCCGGGCATCACTCAGGCTTTCTTCTCATTTTAAAGGTGCCGATTGAGCTGTTTTTTACATTAACCTCCAATTTACTTTGGCCCTGAGGTACCATTTTTCATTTCAACTTGAAGACAACACCAGAATTTCTGCTTGAATGTCTGTAATTTCTTTGCTTCTGACTTTAAATCTGAAAACGGCTTGGGGGGATGCCAAACTGTCTTCAGGAATGGAAAAATGATTCAATGTTCTGATTGGTACTCACTTCCAGCTTTGAGGCATCCTCAGTATCCATCGGGAAATTCAAGACCATTCCTCCACTTGAGCACACGTTGGTATAAATGGTTTCAGCAAGCAAAGTCAACTTTCTATTATGTATTATTTATTTAAATTTGTACAATAATCCCCACATATGCAAGCATTTAAATACTTAAATTAAATCATTATTTTTCAATATTTTGTTGGTTTTTTAGCGAATTCAAAAACTCGATTAGAAGATTGTGCAGGCATCTTTTAAAAAATTATTTTAATAATACTTATTATATTTGCGTCTTTAATCCATCTAAAAATAGCGCTTGTGAAAGCATTAAAAGTTAAACCTAAGCCGGTATTCGACCAATCTTTATCGTTGGTGGACAAGGTAGAAATGAATCTTAGGGAGTATTTTACTGAAGCCAATTTACAGCCCGGGGATGCGATCCCAAAAGAAGCAGAACTGGCCGAATCAATGGGGGTCAGCCGAACGGCTTTGCGAGAAGCATTGTCCAGACTCAGAACTCTTGGTTTGATAGAATCCAAACGGAACAGAGGAATCATTTTAACACAGCCTGATATTTTGGGGAGTTTTGAGCGTGTGCTCAACCCAATGCTGTTAGACAGTGCTACACTTCAGGACATTTTTGAGTTGAGACTTGTACTTGAAATGGGTATCGCTGACCTACTTTTTATCCGGAAAACTGACGAAAGCATCCGGAAATTAGCGTCGTTAGTGGAAAAAGAAGAAAATACCAAAGATCGTTTTTTAAAAAACAGGTATGATGCGGAATTCCACTCTATGCTTTATGAAATTTCCGGCAACCAAACATTACTACGCTTTCAAAAAATGTTGCACCCAATATTTAATTTCGTTCATAGCGGACAAATCATCGGAAAAACAGAAGTTAAAAATGCGGTCAAACATCGGGATTTACTAAATGAATTAAAAGAAGGTACTCCTTCCAGTTTCCGGGAAAAAATGAGCATTCATTTAAAGGTATATTTTGATAACGTTGACGAATAAAGAGAAGGTAAATTGGCTTTACCTTCTCCTTTCGTTAAAATGTGATTTGATACAGTTACCTTACAATTCCTGAACTTTTTGCCTGGAAACACCCAACCCATCAATTCCGAGTTCTACTTCATCACCTGCTTTAAGATAAGTTGGCGGCTTTAGCCCCATGCCCACACCCGCAGGAGTACCGGTACTGATGATGTCTCCGGGCAACAAGCTCATGTACTGGCTGATGTAGCTGACCAATTGCGGTACGTTGAATACCAAATCTGAGGTATTGCTATCCTGCATCATTTTCCCATTAACCTTCAACCATAGCCTCAGGTTATGGGGGTCTTTGATTTCATCTTTGCTTACCAGATAAGGGCCCACAGGAGCGAATGTATCACAACTCTTTCCCTTGACCCATTGCCCGCCATGGTTCAACTGAAAATCCCTTTCACTGACATCATTGTGTAAAACATACCCAAACACATGGTCCATGGCGTCTTCTTCTGACACGTAACTGGCTTTCTTACCGATAACAATGGCCAATTCCACTTCCCAGTCAGTAGCTTTTGAGTTTCTGGGGATGATAATTGGATCAAAAGGTCCGGTCAGCGCAGAGGTTGCTTTCATGAATAAAACCGGTTGCCTGGGTACGTCCATGCCGCTTTCTTTGGCGTGAAGGGAGTAATTTAACCCTACGCACATGATCTTGGAAGGAAAGGGCACAGGCGAACCCAGCCTTTCGTTATCGTCAATTTCCGGGCATTCAGCCGAATGGCGTTCCAGCCATTCTTCAAGCTGTTTCAGGTGCTCGCTATTCCCTAAAAAATCGGCATTCCAGTCAAAACCTGAGGCTGAAGAATCCAGCTTTTTTCCTGCTGCAGTTACAAGCCCCGGTTTTTCCTGGCCGGGTTTTCCAAATCGTATTAATTTCATAGTTCTACTTACTTTTTATGGGTTACATTTTTAATTTACAAAATCCTCCGTCTACCAGGTAGTCTGCTCCTGTGAGGAAAGCTGCCTCATCGGAAGCCAAAAAATAAGCCATATTGGCCACCTCTTCCGGGCTGCCCATGCGCCCTACCGGTTGCGTGGCTGCCAATTGGTCAAAAACTTCTTTCTCTTTTCCAGGGTAAGTTTTTGCAAGGTAATCATCTACAAAGGGCGTATGGATCCTCGCCGGCGAAATGGCATTGCACCTGATGTTGTCTTTTACATAGTCCCGGGCCATGGTAAGGGTCATATTCAATACCGCTCCCTTTGACATGGAGTATGCAAAACGATCCGGTATCCCCATGGTAGCTGCTACCGAGGCCATATTGATGATTACCCCTCCACCCTGGGATCTCATCCTGCCAATTACTGCCCTCGAGCAATTGTATACCCCTTTGACATTTACCGCAAAAAGCCGGTCCATATCCGCTTCTTCGGTGGTCTCCAAATTACCTATATGTGAGACTCCGGCATTGTTTACCAATACATCCAGATTACCGCCAATATTTCCAATGACCTCCTTAACCTGGGACTGGTCCGATACATCCAACTGCTTGAAGTAGACCTGTAAGCCCTCTCCGGTCAAATCTGCTACTGCCTTTTCTCCGCTTTCCTGATTAAAATCCAGCAGGTATACAATAGCTCCGGACCTGGCAAACTTCTTCACAATCGCCAATCCTATCCCGCTGGCACCACCGGTGATCAAAACATTTTTATTCTTCATGCGTTTAGGTTTCTTTTGATTTTCAATTTTCGGTTATTTAATGCCCAAAAAATTTACTTCCCCAACATGGGAAAGAGCTTTTTTAATGCTTCATCAGAGGGCTGAGAGCCGTATTCACAGACCTCAAAAGCCTCAGCATATTGTACTTCAGCAGCTCTGGAAGCACCATACCATTTCTCCAGGCTCTCTCTTACGGCATCATTTATACTGCCAAAGCGCTTGCCTTTTAACCAGTTCTTTCTCTCTGACTTGTCTACAGGTACCTCATCGGCATACCCACCAATCCAGGGCAGCCACTCATAGAACTGCGATTCATGGGCATCCATTCCGTCGATTTTCTTATCTATCACCCTGCTGATATCAACGGCAACATCTGGTTCGAAGGGATTGGGCTTTTGGAAATGATCCTGAAAATACAAGAAAACCGGATTCTTATCCAATGCGGGCGTATCCGGAGCAATATTGGGTACTCCTACCATATAAGCTGCATCTTGTACCAATACCCCGGTATACCGGTGATCGGGGTGATAATCGTTGGGTCGGGGAGCAATGACCACATCCGCATCCCATTCCCGTATTTTCCGAATGATCTGTAACCTTACTTCCAATGTGGGCAACAATTCCCCGTCGTGGTTATCAAGCACATCATACGCTACTCCAAGCCTGCGGGCTACCTCCTGAGTTTCGGCTATCCTGCGCTTGGCCAGCATTCCACCGCCCTCTTCCATATGTCCGGCATCACCGTTGGTCACTGAGACAAATTTGACCTTATGGCCCATTTCCACAAAGAGGGCTGCTGTACCTCCACCCTTGATGTCACAATCATCCGGGTGGGCTCCGATCATGATGATCCGGAGAGGGGCTTCCTGTGCTATCGTTAATGAAATCGAAAATACACAAAATAATAATGCAAGGAATTTTGGTTTCATAGTTTTTTTATTGGTTCGTAAAAGATGAGGGTTGAAGTTAGTCATTTCGACCTGTTTTGCCAATCCGGCATTTTAAATTATCCCTGAATTCTACACATTGCCCAAAACATATTCCTTATCTTTGCATCCTTAATTTTGAAAAAAATAGCCCCAATCACATATGCTTCAGGTTAATCAGATAAGAGCGGATTTTGATCAGGCCTGCATAGGTCTGAAGAAAAGAAATCTGGAAAATCCGGAAGATTTGCTCCGACAGGTATTGCTACTGGATGACCAAAGGAAAAAAATCCAGATGGACCGGGATAATTTTCAGGCTGAATCCAATAACATGGCCAGAGAAATAGGCCAGTTGATGAGAACCGGAAAAAAGGATGAGGCTGAAAAAATCAAAGAAAAGACAGCTTCACTCAAAAGTAAGGTCAAATTGCTCGAGGAAGAGTACAACGAAGTCGAAAATACGCTCACACAACTGCTGTATACCATTCCCAATATCCCCCACCATTCGGTAAAGCCAGGAAACAGTGCGGAAGATAACGAGGAGGTATTGCAGCACGGCAGTCTTCCTGTACTTGACCATAAACATAAACTGCCCCATTGGGATTTGATTAAAAAATATGACATCGTCGATTTTGAATTGGGCGCAAAAATAACCGGTGCGGGCTTTCCCGTTTACAAGGGAAAAGGAGCCAAACTGCAGCGGGGACTGATCAATTTTTTTCTGGAGGAGGCCGAAAAGGCGGGCTATGAAGAAGTACAGCCGCCCATTTTGATCAACGAGGAGAGTGGATATGCCACCGGGCAGCTCCCTGACAAAGAGGGACAAATGTACCTTGCAGCCGAAGACGGGCTGTACCTGATACCCACCGCAGAGGTCCCCATCACGAATATGTACCGCAACGAGCTGCTTTCAGCGGCGGAACTTCCTAAAAAGAATGTGGGCTACACCCCTTGCTTCAGACGGGAAGCCGGCAGTTGGGGCGCGCATGTCCGGGGCTTGAATCGTTTGCACCAATTTGATAAAGTCGAAATCGTGCAAATCACCCACCCCGAACATTCCTATCAGACGCTAGATACCATGAGCCTGCATGTGCAAGGCCTGCTGCAAAAACTGGGGCTCCCCTTCCGTGTGCTTAGACTTTGTGGCGGAGACATGGGATTTACCGCTGCGCTCACATACGATCTGGAGGTGTTTTCTGCCGCCCAGGAAAGGTGGCTTGAGGTCAGTTCTGTAAGTAATTTTGAGACGTATCAATCTAATCGCCTGAAATTGCGTTTCAAAAATGAAAGCAAAAAGACGCTCCTCGCCCATACACTAAATGGCAGTGCGCTGGCTTTACCCAGGATCATTGCAGCGCTATTGGAAAACAATCAAAGCGAAAAAGGCATCAGAATGCCCGAGGTTTTGTTACCTTATCTTGGCTTTGAATGGATTTCCTGATCACCTGGAGTATGCTTTGAATAACAGATCTTAAATGCCCAGGCTTGTTTTCCAATTTTGAACTTCCGCGAAAGCAAGGTCAATTTGCTGACGCTGGTCATCGGTTAGCGGTTGCGTAGCCCGTCGGCTGACAAGTTCCAGGTTCAAACCGGATTTATTCAGAAAGTATCGGGAAGACAACTGGTAATTGACTGTTATCCTGGATTCCATCATCCGTACTTTCTCCTGAAGCCAATCTACTTCTGCTTTCTTTGCCGGATCATCCGCATATTGACAAAGCCAGGCAATTATTTCGGGATAGTAATTGCCTGCTATGGGAGATAAGCCTGCTCCGCCGGCACGTAAGGAGGCCACCGCACTTCCTATATGCGCATTGTAGAGGCCCAGCTCAGAGCCCTGCGACAAACGAAGCTTTTTGCGTATGTGGCCGATGTCTTCTGTAGTATCTTTGTGGTATACCAACCGACCGGAATTTAAAAGAAAATCCAATACATCCAAAGACAACACCCTTTTGTAGGGGTTTGGACATTCATAAGTCCCCAAAACCATGGCGGGCGTTTGTTCTAAAAAGGACTCCAACCTTCCTATCATGACATCATCGGCTTCATCCTCCTGTGCAAAATGGGAGGTAATCAATATGACGGCATCAACGCCTATGTCAACCAATTTTTGGGAAAATGCCACCATCTCGCCGATATTGTCACCGAAGGATCCGGTAGCAACTACCGGATACCGGCCATTTACACGCCTTACCACCGTTTCTGTCACTTTCAACCGTTCTTCCGGACTCAGGTCGTACATTTCACTACTCAGACAATTGGCAAAAAATCCCTTTGCTCCCGCCGCAAGGTAGTGATCCGTCAGCGATTCAAGGCCGCTATAGTCCACAGATTTGTTATTTTTGTAGGGAGTCAGCATCACTGGTACGAAAGATTTATCCGATTCCTTTGCGTGATTTTGCGCATTCAGTACTTTGCCCGGAGCTAATCCTGCTGCGAGACTCAGGGCAATTTTCTTCATGAAATTTCTTCTTGCAAACGTTTTGGTATTCCTGTGTTTCATTGGATGTGCAAATTTTTCTTTAACTGGAATAGTACACTACCCTCAGGGGCTGTACATACAACACCTCACATTAGGGTACCCGCTCATGACCAAAAAGGGCCAGTCTCTAAAGACTGGAAACGGAATAAATCCGCTATTTTTACTGACAAAAATTTTCTGTCTCCCTATATTTGCCAGCTATGAGGAAAGAAATTATCCTATTGATCAGAAAAGAAATGGTGCTGGAATGGCGCCAGAAATATGCTATCAATGGGATACTTCTTTATGTAATCAGCGCCGTTTTTATCACCTATCTCAGTATGGGTGTAGGTCAGGGCAATCTTTCCGTACCTGTTTGGAATGCCCTATACTGGATCATCATATTGTTTTCTGCCGTAAATGCAGTCGCAAAAAGCTTCGTTCAAGAACATCAGGCCAGGCAACTGTATTATTACATGATCGCCTCTCCGGAAGCAATCATCCTATCCAAAACCATCTACAACACCCTGCTTACGCTTATTTTGGCGGTTTTGGGTTACCTGGTGTTTGGAGTGGTATTTGGCAATCCGGTGGCTGACAAGCCTATGTTTATCCTCAACCTGTTACTGGGTGCCATGGGATTTTCTGCCTCACTAACTATGGTTTCGGCTATAGCTTCAAAGGCCGGAAATAACGGGACATTGATGGCGATTCTGAGTTTTCCGGTATTGATTCCCATCTTGTTGATGGCCATTCAGGTTTCTAAGAATGCTATCGACGGCCTGGACCGGGAAATCAATGTGGAAAAAATCGTCACGTTATTAGCGATAAATGCAATTGTGACGGCCTGCTCCTACATCCTTTTCCCTTACCTTTGGCGAAGTTGACAAGTGCCATCTCCTCCTTTGGATGGGACTTGCTACCTGTATATTACCGGTAAACAAATAAACGGGGAAATTATATTTTAATCCCTTTTTAAATCTTAATTTTGTACCCGGATTCAGGGTGTCGTTTGCCTACTCCAAACCTTTACCTCACCCCCAATTGCAAAGGCCAAAGGATGATCAATGGGTGTTTCAAACAAAGAATTTGATATTGCTGGCGGCTCCGGAAATAAAATCATCGCATATGAAAGCTTATTGGTGGAAAATTCTTGCCATCGCCTTACTGGCGTACACTGTAATAGCGGGTTTGCTGATCGATGTGCCCAGACTACCCATTCTGAATGAAACCATCAGGGCACTTTTCTTTCATGTCACCATGTGGTTTGGAATGATCCTGATGCTGGTGGTGGCCGTGTATTACGGCATAAGGCACCTTCGCACGGGAGAGCTGCAACATGACGATATGGCTGTAGAATTCACCAATTCGGCCATACTTTTCGGTGTGATCGGCATAAGTACAGGTATGGTTTGGGCCAAGTTTACCTGGGGTGATTACTGGACCAATGACCCAAAGCTAAATGCTTCTGCCATAGGTCTGTTGATGTATTTTGCTTACCTGGTACTGAGAAATTCCCTGACCGATGTATACCAGCGGGCCAAGATAAGCGCCGTGTACAGTATTTTCGCCTTTGCAGCCTTTATTCCCCTGATATTTATCCTCCCCAGGCTTACCGACAGTCTGCACCCGGGAAATGGCGGCAATCCCGGTTTTAACGCCTATGATATGGATAGTAATTTAAGAAAGGTCTTTTACCCGGCTATCCTGGGATGGACCCTGCTGGGTGCATGGATAAGCACCGTCAGGGTAAGGACCAGGCGCCTGGAGAGAAAAATGGAAGATAAATTAATCAATCTGTAACCAGAAATCCGGAAAGAGGCAGGAGGAAGATTATTTCTTATTTCAGATGCCGGCGAAGTCCTTTACTGACATCAAGACTTTCGAAGCAATTACGAAATTTGCCCTTAATAAAACCAAAATTTAAACATATGAAAAAATATATCGTCATCCTGCTTTTGCTGATTAGCTTTTCATTAAAGGCCCAGGATAAAATAGGCATAACAGATGCGGATTATCAAAACTCAGACGTACAAATGGCTGACGGAATGCGTTCAGAGGGTAAAATCTATGTCCTGGTCGCCATAATTGGAATTGTTTTGGGTGGAATTTTGGTTTATGTGATACAGACTGATAAAAAGATCAGCGGACTGGAAGAAAAATTTAAAAATTAAATTTTAAATAGATGAAAAGAGGACATATCATTGGCTTGGGTATCATAGGAGTGGCTATTATCATCATCATCACCTCTATAGGAGATGCCAGTACCTATGAAAGTTTTTCTACTGCAAAGTCCATGGCTGAAAATGGCAACACTGCAGCGATTCATGTAGTCGGAGAACTGAAAAAAGACCAAAACGGAGAGGTAGTGGGTATTGAAGTGGGAGAAGACAAAACCTCCTTTACTTTTAAGATGGTAGACAACGACGGTACGGAACAGCAGGTATACTACAATGAGCCGGTGCCGGCAGACTTTATCCGGTCCGAGCAAGTGGTGGTAATCGGCACCTATAAAACAGCAGAGATGTTTGTTGCTGACAAAATTCTCATGAAGTGCCCCTCGAAATATCAGGAAACGGATGTCAAAACAACTTCATCTTGAAGTATCAGTCTCCGGTCACCAATAAAAGAACGTCAACATGATGAATACCTTTGTGGGTAGCTTGGGCCACTTTATGGTAGTTCTGGCTTTTGTCAGTGCACTTGTGTCAGCCCTGTCCTACTTCTATTACACAAGAGCTAGTGAACTGGAAAAACCTTCCTGGAAAAATTTCAGCAGGATAACCTTTTACATTCATGGCTTTGCTTCGGTCTCCATTGCCATCTGCTTGTTTGAGATCATTTATAACCACCGCTTCGAATATTTTTACGCCTATTCGCATTCCTCCACGGGACTCCCTGTACATTACATGATCTCCAGTTTCTGGGAAGGGCAGGAAGGAGCATTCATCCTATGGATATTCTGGAATGTGGTCCTGGGGTTTGTGGTGATCCATACCAATAAATTCTGGGAGGGCCCTGTGATGTTGGTTTTTACCCTGGTCCAGGCTTTTCTGGTATCCATGATTCTAGGAGTAGTGATTGGAGACCTCAAGATCGGTAGCTCACCTTTTATGTTGCTTCGCGACATTTCAGAAGCTCCAATATTCCAAATCAATCCTGAATTTGTTCCGGAAGATGGCACAGGGCTAAACCCTCTGCTACAAAATATATGGATGGTGATTCATCCACCTACATTGTTTCTGGGCTATGCATCCACACTGGTACCTTTTGCCTTTCTGATGGCGGGACTGGGTATGAAACGGTACTCAGAATGGATACGCCCCGCATTGCCCTGGGCGATTTTCTCGGCAATGATTCTGGGAATGGGGATTATCATGGGGGCTTACTGGGCCTACGTAACGCTTAACTTTGGCGGGTACTGGAACTGGGATCCGGTAGAAAACGCTGTATACGTCCCCTGGCTCGTCATGGTGGCTGCCATTCATACCATGATCACTTTCAAGAAAAGTTCAACCGCATTAAAAACTTCTATCGTACTGGTGATCAGTTCATTTTTACTGGTGCTCTATGCGACTTTCCTGGTAAGAAGCGGCGTTTTGGGAGATTCCTCCGTCCATTCCTTTACCGACCTGGGGCTTTCCGGTCAATTATTGATCTATATGTTTTTCTTCCTTGCGGTCGCCCTTGTGCTGGCAGTCAGAGAATGGAAAAATATCCCGACTTCTGAAAGGGAAGCCTCAGTTTATTCCAGAGAGTTCTGGATATTTATTGGCGCCACTACCCTGGGATTGATGGCTTTTCAGGTCATCATCCCTACATCCATCCCTGTGTACAACGCCATTATTGAGAGTTTCGGCGGCCTTTCCAACCTTGCACCTCCGGCAGATCAAATCGGGTTTTACACCAAGTTTCAATTGTGGTTTGCAGTGGCTCTTGCCTTGCTTACCGGAATCGGACAATTTTTCTGGTGGAACAAGATGGATAAAAACGACCTTAAAAATGCGCTGGTAATGCCCTACATCATTTCCATGGTTCTGGCAGCCATTGTCATCACCGTAGGAAAGGTTTATGATGTCACTTATATCGTTATCGTACTGGCCGGAGCATTCACCATCGTGGCCAATAGCACCATTTTGATCAAGCTGCTGAAAAAGAAGACATTTAAGCTGGCAGGAGGATCTCTGGCGCATATCGGTCTGGGAATGATATTGATTGGAGTGATGTTTTCCTCCGGCTATTCCGACACCATCTCCATCAACATGTCCGGACTCACCTACAAAAAGGATTGGGAGGATGAATTGAACAAAGAAAACGTGCTGCTGTGGATCAATAAGCCCCTGCAAATGAAAGACTATGAAGTGATATACCGGGGCAGGTACAAAAAAGTAGCCGGGGTCCCGGGATACGTCAAGGCTGATGCCTTGGAGGAGACAGGTGAGGTAAACGAGGCGATAGCATTGGAACCCATCGAATCCAAGGGTCAATTATACCATCAAAAAGGTGACACTGTAGATTTGGTTTTGCAGGAGAATTCATATTTCAAGGTAGAGTACTATCAGGAAGATGACTTGAAATTTACGCTATTCCCCATGTCCCAGCCAAATCCAACCATGGGACTGATATCCTCGCCCGATTCCAAAAGGTATCTTTCCAGAGATCTGTATACCCACGTCTCGGCAATCAATGATTATGAGGAGCCTGAATGGAAAGAGGATAAGTTTATCGATGCCGCCCCCGGTGAACAGTTTTTTATCAATGATTTTGTCACCCAATTTGAGGGAGCAGAGGTGGTGAACGAAGTGGACGGTATGACACTGGAAGAAGGTGACATCGCTGTAAAGGCCCAACTTACCATTATGGATTATGATGTAGAGAAGAAGCTCTCTCCGATTTTCCTCATCCGAGGCAATCAGGTAGGCAAGGTCGTGGATATTGACAACGACCTGGGCATCAAAGTGGAGGTAGATAATATTGTACCGGAGGAGAATAAATTTATCTTCAAGGTAAATACTTATCAGAAGGACTATGTAGTGATGAAAGCCGCGGTCAAGCCCATGATCAACTTGCTCTGGCTTGGCACCATCATCATGTTGATTGGGTTTACAGTTGCCATCTTCCGGCGATTTGACGAATTCCAGAAAATGAAAAAGAAGGGGCTGGAGTAAGCCACTGTCCCGTGCCTTAAAATTATTAAATAACCCCTGATTATTTAGGGGTTATTTTTTTATTTTTCGGTTTGGATTCAGAAACGGAAAAGTAGAAACCAATAAGCCAACCCATGAAATTCGAAATCGCTATCCTCGGCACCGGAAACGTAGCCTGGCATTTGTCCTCTGCACTTGAAAATGCCGGTCACGTGATTACAGAAATATATGGCAGGGATTTGGGGAAAGCGGAAAAAATTGCTGCCAGACTCTATGGTACGGAAGCCAGGGATCACCTGGATTTTACAGAAAGCCCTGCAAATCTTTACATATTGGCTGTCAGTGATCAGGCTATAGCCGGGCTGGCCGAATCCATCATTCTGCCGGAGGAAAGTATCCTGGTGCATACCAGCGGCAACGTGTCATTGGATATCCTTTCCTACAGCTCTGCCGATTATACGGGCATACTGTATCCCCTGCAAAGTTTTACCAGAGGCCGCGAAATTGGATTTGAGGAAGTCCCATTCCTATTGGAAACAGTGGAACCTCAAACCATGAAAATACTGCAGTCAATCTGCCGGAGCATGTCTTCACCTTTTTATGCAGTACCCTCCAATGAACGAAAAGCAATTCATGTGGCGGCCGTATTTGCTGCCAATTTCACCAATCACCTGATAGGCCTTTCGGAGCAGATTATTCACCAGCATGGCCTGGACTTTGACATGCTAAAACCACTAATAGTCGAGCAGATCAACAAGACCTTGCAAATGGGGGCTACAAGGGCGCAAACAGGTCCTGCCATCAGAGAGGATTACGAAACGCTTGAAGATCACCACGACTTTTTACAATACAATGTGCAGTTGGCCGAGATATACCGGTTAATTTCCCAGAACATCATTGATTCCAACCAAAGTTAAGAATTGATTCACAATTGATTATAAATACAAACCTCCGGTATTTTTTATTTACAAACAATATCCGAATTTGAGTCCTTTGTCGTTATTTTGTAGCATGAAGAACCAAAAGGCATCTCCAACTTTTACACTTAGTGCATTCCTGAAAATTATCCGGCCTGGCAATTTACTTTTGGTCGCCTTTGCCCAGTTGATGACAGCATTTTTCCTGGTAGGCAGCAGCAAAACCGGAACTCCGGTATTGCTGGATTATCACCTGTACCTCCTGATTATTTCGACGGTTATACTTACTGCCTCCGGCTACATGATCAATGATTATTACGATGTAAAAATAGACTATGTCAACCGGCCAGATGCCGTGGTAGTAGGCAGGGGAATGAAACGAAGGATGGTCATGATATTGCATACCATCATGAACATTCTGGGCATTTTGATAGGGATCCTCGTGCACCCGAAGGTTGGCGCCATTACCTTTATTGCAGCCTTTTTGTTATGGCTATACAGCAATTCACTCAAAAGGCTCCCCTTTATCGGCAACCTTACGGTGGCGTCCCTCACCGGTCTGGCCATCTGGATCGTAGGCATTTACTATCAAAAGTCAGAATTGCTGATCCTGACCTATGCTATTTTTGCCTTTTTTATCAACCTGATCAGGGAAATCCTGAAAGACATTGAAGACCGGAATGGCGACCGAAAACACGGCTGCAGGACCCTACCCATCGTTCTGGGTTTTAGAAAAACCAAAAACATCATTTTCATCATTGCTATCCTATTCGTTGCTGCCATACTCTTTGTCACGTTCAAAATCAATGAACCCCTGCTATTCCTTTATTTTGGTCTACTGAGTATTTTCTTTATTGTTTTTATGGTCAAAATTTACCGGGCGGATAGGAAATCTCATTTTACCGAGTTGAGTACCTTTTCCAAAGTTCTGATGTTAACGGGAATAATGAGTATGGGCTTTCTGTAAAGGAATGTTTAAAAAAATGGTGTATATTTAAATATGAGAAATTATTTCACCTGTATTTGTGTTCTTTTATGCTGCATTTATCTCATCTCCTGTAGTCCCCAAAGCAATGACGCTGCGCAGACTGAAGACAACAAATCCCCGCGCTTTCCCTCTGAAATCAGGGAGTTTGTACCCCAGGGTAAAAACCCGGTTTTTGCAGGTACCGGAGAGGCTACATGGGACAAGATGATCCGGGAAAGGGGTTATATCTTGAAAGAAACCGACGGATTTCACATGTGGTATACCGGATTTGACGGCTATCATGACAGCACCCAACTTAAACTGGGTTATGCATTTTCTGAAGATGGCTTTCAGTGGACCAGGCACGAAAACAATCCCATTTTTGCCGAAAGCTGGGTGGAAGACATGATGGTATGGAAACAGGAGGACACCTATTACATGTTTGCAGAAGGCCGGGGAGACATTGCCAAAATGCTCATTTCCACAGATAAAATTCACTGGGTAAACCGGGGAAACCTTGATATACGGCAGGCTGACGGCTCCCCATTGAGCGAAGGCCCCTACGGAACACCAACCGTCTGGGTTGAGGATGGTACCTGGTACCTGTTTTACGAACGGAACGATCAGGGCATCTGGCTGGCCACTTCCAGGGATCTGAAAGTGTGGACCAACGTTTCCGATGATCCCGTTATTACTATGGGACCGGAAGAGTACGATCAATATGGCCTGGCCGTGAACCAGATAATCAAGTATCAGGATCGCTATTATGCCTATTACCACGGTACATCTCTGGAAGACTGGAGCGATTGGACCATGAATATGGCAATATCTGAGGACCTGGTGCATTGGACCAAATATGAAAACAACCCCATTATGGGCGATAACAAATCCAGTGGCATTACGGTACACGATGGGCAGCGTTTCAGATTTTACACCATGCACCCGGAAGTAGTAGTCCATTTCCCTGCCGAATAGGAATTGATTTTGTATTTTTACGGCAACATCAATAATGTGTTGCCTCTTGAAAAATCTTGCTATTCTTGCCTCCGGAAGCGGTACCAATGCGGAAAAAATAATGGAGTATTTTCAGCAATCCTCAAAAGCAAGGGTGGTGCTGGTAGCTTCAAACAAAAAAGATGCTTACGTTTTAGAAAGGGCAAAAAAATATAATGTGCCCGGCATTGTCTTTTCCAAAGCAGAAATGGAAAATGGGCGGTTGGAAGAATCTTTGCGCAAGCACCGGACAGATATTATCATCCTGGCGGGGTTTCTCCTGCAGGTACCTGGCAGACTGATAAAAGCTTTTCCCGATAAAATTATCAATATCCATCCCGCCTTGCTGCCCAAATATGGAGGTAAAGGCATGTATGGCAGACACGTCCATCAGGCCGTAAAGGATTCAGGCGATAGTGAAACCGGAATTACCATTCATTTGGTCAACGAAAACTATGATGAGGGTAAAATTATCTTTCAGGCAGCGGTCTCCATCGAAAAGGGCGACAGCCCGGAGCAGATTGCCCAAAAAGTGCATGCGCTGGAGCACAAATACTATCCAAATGTGATCGAAAGCCTGATTTAATGCACTGATTTTCCTAACTTTGCCCACGCGGCAGAAAGCAATAAAACGATCACCAAATCATTTACGGACTCGTTGGTAATTTTTAATGGAATGGATGGCCAATGAGAAAACAATTATAAAAAAATAAGCGCAATGGCTGAAAAGAAAATACAATCTGCATTGATATCGGTCTATTACAAGGATAATCTTGAACCCATCATTAAGCTCTTAAAAGACCAGGGAGTGACCATTTACTCAACAGGTGGCACACAAAAATTTATAGAGGAGCAGGGAGCGGAAGTTATTCCCGTGGAAGAACTTACCGGATACCCTTCTATATTTGGAGGAAGGGTAAAAACCCTCCACCCTAAAGTCTTTGGTGGCATCCTGCACCGCAGGTCGAATGATGAAGACGTATCGCAAGCCGAATCATATGATATTCCAGCGATAGACCTGGTGATTGTGGACCTCTACCCTTTTGAAGAGACGGTCGCTTCAGGAGCGCCGGAAGCAGATATTATCGAGAAAATTGATATTGGGGGTATTGCGCTGATCAGGGCGGCAGCCAAAAATTTTGAAGATGTCACCATCATAGCTTCCAGAGCAGCCTATGGTACCCTAGAAGAGAAGCTGCAGGCTCAAAACGGAACACTCACGAGCAAAGACCGCCGGTATTTTGCCGCTCAGGCATTTCATGTATCTTCTCATTACGATGCGCAAATTTTCAATTATTTCAACAAGGAAGAGAAAATACCCGCATTAAAGATCAGCGAGGGGCAGACTAAAGCCCTGAGGTATGGGGAAAACCCCCATCAAAATGCGCATTTTTATGGAGACCTGACTGCGCTTTTTGACCAATTGAATGGAAAGGAATTGTCTTACAATAATCTGGTGGACGTTGATGCTGCGGTATCTCTGATCGCTGAATTTACGGATGAGGTAGCCTTTGCCATCTTGAAACATACCAATGCCTGTGGAGCGGCTACCGGAAAAACCGTAAAAGAAGCCTACGAAAAAGCTTTTGCGGCCGACACCGTTTCTGCATTTGGAGGTGTGCTGATCACAAATACCAAAGTGGATCTTCAGGCGGCCGAAGCCATGCAAGGACTCTTTTTTGAAGTACTTATCGCCCCGGATTTTGAGGCCGATGCCCTACAGCTTTTGAAGGGAAAAAAGAACCGAATTCTTTTGCGTCAGAAAATGAACCTGACCGGTACTGTACAGGTCAAAACCTTATTGAACGGCTACGTGGCTCAGGACAAAGACCTGCATACAGAAGACAAGTCGGCATTTAAACTGGCTACCAAAAAAGCACCTACCGCGGAGGAGGAAGAAGCCCTGTTGTTTGCATTGAAAATATGCAAGCATACCAAATCCAATACAATAGTGCTGAGCAACAAAGACCAGCTATTCTCAAGCGGCGTGGGGCAGACCAGCCGTGTGGACGCATTGAAGCAGGCCATAGAAAAGGCCAAAAACTTTGGCTTTGACCTGAAAGGAGCCGTGATGGCCTCCGATGCATTTTTCCCCTTTCCCGATTGCGTGGAAATCGCAGGTCAGGAAGGTATCAGTGCGGTAGTACAGCCGGGAGGTTCGATCAAGGATAAGGACAGTATCGACTATTGTGATGCCCACGGCATGGCCATGGTCATGACCGGAATCAGGCATTTTAAACACTGATCTCCAGTATCCCGGGGCTCTGTATCGCCTCCGAAGCAGGGCGGTCTTTAAGTCATATTATAGATGTTTCCGAAAAAGAGAAAGGCATAGAAATTGAGGACGACAGACATTTATTGAATAAAACGAAAATAAGATAATATTTTTGCAGACACCCGTTCTATTTACGGGCCGGATTATGCTAACTTTAAAAAAACAATAATCATTTAATTTAGAAAAGACCGAGATGGGATTATTTGACTTTTTTTCCAGTGACATTGCCATTGATTTAGGCACGGCCAATACGCTGATCATACATAAAGAAAAAATAGTAGTGGATGAACCGTCCATTATTGCCATAGATAAAACAAACAATAAAGTGCTGGCGGTAGGCCGGGAGGCAATGAACATGCATGAAAAAACGCATGAGAACATCAAGACCATCCGGCCCTTGAAGGATGGTGTCATTGCTGATTTTTATGCTGCCGAGCAGATGATCCGGGGAATGATCAAAATGATACCCGGACACAACAAGGGGATGTTTCCTCAGTCCCACCGGATGGTGATCTGTATTCCTTCCGGCATCACCGAGGTGGAAAAAAGAGCGGTAAGGGATTCTGCAGAACACGCCGGTGGAAAAGAGGTGTATATGATCTACGAACCCATAGCGGCAGCAATTGGTATCGGAATAGACATAGAAAAACCCATGGGGTCCATGATTGTGGATATCGGCGGTGGCACTACCGAAATCGCACTGATTGCATTGTCAGGCATAGTGGCTGATCAGTCCATACGGGTGGCCGGGGATACCTTTACCAAGGACATTCTGGATTACATGCGGAGGCAGCACAACCTCCTTATCGGAGAAAGGTCTGCAGAGAAGGTTAAGATTGCCATCGGTTCTGCCCTCACCGAGCTGGATGATGCGCCGGAAGACTATGAAATTCGCGGAAGGGATCTGATGACCGGTATTCCGAAAGTGATCAAAGTTTCGTACTCGGAGATCGCATTTGCACTGGACAAGTCGGTATCGAAGATCGAGGAGGCAGTTTTAAAAGCACTCGAAATTGCCCCACCCGAACTTTCCGCAGACATCTACGACAACGGCATACACCTTACGGGCGGAGGGGCCCTGCTAAAAGGTTTGGACCGGAGATTGCACCAGAAAACCAAGCTCCCCATACACATAGCCGAGGATCCGCTCAGGGCTGTAGTGAGAGGTACCGGAAATGCTTTAAAGAACATCAATCATTTTAGAACAGTACTCATGACATAAATGCAGGATGCAGCAAATATTTTTATTTTTATACAGACTGAGGGCATTTCTTCTTTTTATTGCCCTGGAGTTGTTGGCAGTGGGGATAATATTCACGCACAATTCACCGCAAGGAGCCGTTTTCTTTAACAGCAGCAACAAGCTGGTGGGAAACATGCTGTACGTCAAAAATAATTTTTTATCCTATTTTTCCCTTTACTCGACCAACCAGGCCTTGGCGGAGAAGAATGCTGAATTGCTGAATCAACTGGATCAGCTAAGCCCTGTATTGGACAGTGCCACTTTATCCGTAGACAGTGTATTGGCCAATAATTTTGAGTTTTGGTCTGCCCGGGTCATCAACAATTCCATTCACCTCAACCAAAATTACATCACCCTGAATAAGGGACGCAGAGACGGTATTGTGCCGGGGATGGGTGTTTTTAACGAGCAGGGAGTTGTGGGAAGGGTAAAAGGTACCAGCAACAATTACGCTACAGTCATCTCCCTGTTAAACACAGACTTGTTGATTTCTTCAAAAATCAGGGAGACGGAAGTATTTGGATCTTTAAAATGGGACGGACTCCATTCAAATGAAGCAAAATTGCTGTACGTGCCCCGACACGTGAAGATTGATCCCGGGCAGGAAATTGTCACCTCCGGCTACAATGCCGTTTTCCCGGAAGGCATCCCAATAGGGAGGGTCAAATCCGCAAATCCCGGAACGGAAACCAATTACCTGGACATCAGCGTAACTCTCAGCGTAAACTTTAGCAATTTAAAGTTCATTTATCTGGTGAAAAATGATTCCAGGGAGGAATTGGATAGTTTAGAAATGGAAACAGTAGGGCCATGACTACGGGCAAGATTTTAAAATACAGTTTAGGGTTTGTGATTTACTTCCTTATACAGGTGTTTATCCTGAAGGACCTGGTCCTTTTCGGATATGCGTTTAGTTTTTTGTACGTCTTTTTTATCCTTGGCCTGCCTCACGAGATGCCTGCCATTCCAATCATGCTCATCGGTTTTTTCATGGGCATACTCATTGACCTTTTTTATGACAGTCTTGGAATGCATGCAGCCAGCGCTGTTTTACTGGGTTTTTTACGAAACCCCTGGATTCAGGTGAATACACCGACCGGCGGATATGATGACAATGTACCACCGACCTTACTGAATATGGGCATGGGATGGTATCTGTTTTACAGCATCCCGCTAATTTTGATTCACCATCTTTTGTTTTTTTATATTGATATTTTAGGAACGGAGTTATACCTTCCTTTCGTTATCAGGGTAGCTGGTAGTTTGGCATTTACATTTATTTTAGGAATTATCGTGCAGGCTGTATTTTATAAAAAAGAAAGGGTAATATAAATGTATACGGGTAGGTCTATGGTCGTCGCGGTCAGCATCGGGCTGATCGCTTTTGTACTCCTGGGAAAGCTATTCCTGATACAGGTGACAGACGACAGTTATTTGCGAAAGGCGGAAAGGAATGCAATTCAAAGAGTGGTAGACCATCCCTACCGGGGCCTGGTGTATGACCGGAATAACTCGCTGATGGTGTTTAATGATCCGGTATTCGATCTTATGGTAATTCCCAGGGAATTTTCTCTCGAAGATACCAGCAGATTTTGCGATCTTTTTGACATAGAAAAAGAGAAGCTTATTGAGGCTTTCAATGCTGCTAAAAATTATTCCTGGGTCAAGCCTTCCCCATTGATCAAACAGATTTCAAAAGAGGAGTTTGGAAGGGTACAGGACTTCCTGATTGATTACCGGGGATTGTTTGTCATGACCCGCTCTGTGAGGGCCTATCCAAGGTCTGCTGCCTCCAGTACTTTGGGGTATATTGGCGAAATCAATGCTTCCCAACTAAACCGGGACAGCAGCCAATATTATGTACAAGGGGATTATGTAGGACTGAGCGGCATAGAGGATTATTATGAACCAGAACTCAGAGGCAGAAAAGGTGTAAAGTATAAACTGGTCAATGTACGTGGGATCGAAAAGGGCGCCTTCAAAAATGGTGACCTGGATACTTTATCCGTTCCCGGTGAAAACCTGCAGGCTACCATTGATCTGAATTTACAGGTTTATGGAGAAAAGCTCATGCAAGGCAAACGGGGATCTGTAGTGGCCATAGAGCCAGAGACCGGAGAGATCCTGACCATGATTTCGGCTCCCGTATACGACCCCAACATTCTTACCGGTGCCAAATTTGGCGAAAATTACCAAGCGCTGAACAAGGACCCCGACAAACCGCTTTTCAACCGGCCGATCATGGCCATGTACCCCCCGGGGTCCATCTTTAAAATCGTACAGTCACTTATTGGCATGCAGGAAGGGATATTGACAGCCAAAACCACTTTCCCCTGTAACAGAGCCCTGGTCAATTGCCACAACCATCCCACACCTGTCAATCTCTTCGGCGCTATCCGAAACTCCTGTAATCCTTACTATCACCAGGCTTTCAGACAGGTAATCAACCGGGAGGTTTCTTCCAACACATATAAAGACACCCAGATCGGCCTGGATCAATGGCGGGAATCGGTACTAAAATTTGGTCTGGGTAATAGATTGGGTATAGACATGCATGGGGAAAAATCCGGATCCATTCCCTCCAGCGAATTGTACGACCGGATATATGGGGAGGGGCGATGGAAATATTCCACCATCTATTCCCTTTCGATCGGGCAGGGGGAAATGCTGGTCACTCCGCTCCAAATGGCCAATTTAGCGGCGATTTTTGCCAACAAAGGATATTATTACACGCCACACCTGATCAAGGCCATTGATGGAGACCCATCCAGAATTCCGGAAAAATTCAGAACCAAAAACGAAACCGGCATCGATGCGGCCCATTTTGAACTGATACAGGATGCCATGGCTGCCGCGCTCTACGGTACGGCCGCCAGAGCCATTATGGAAGACATTGAAATTGCAGGCAAGACCGGCACCGCACAAAATCCTGCCGGAGAGGACCATTCGGTATTTATTGCTTTTGCACCTAAGGAAGATCCCAAAATCGCCATAGCAGTATATGTGGAAAATGCAGGCTGGGGAGGCCGGGCAGCAGCCAGCACCGCAAGCCTCCTGATAGAAAAATACCTTGCCGGAAGCATCAGCCGGCCGGAACTGGAAGAATATGTGTTAAAGGGGGAATTCATATACTAATTGAGACAGAAAGACACATATTTTCACAAAATCGATTGGGTGGCCATCGGACTATATTTTGCCCTGGTATTTATCGGATGGATCAATATTTATGCGGCAGTTTATGACGAACAAAATGCGACATCGATCTTTGATTTTTCAATCAATTCGGGAAAGCAACTGATATGGATCGGTACGGCCATTTTGCTCATCACCCTTATCATGGTTGCAGATTACCGGCTTTTTCAAAATCTGAGCATGATCCTGTACATCCTCTTTGTGATCATACTGCTCCTCACTCCCTTTATAGGTAAGGAGATAAACGGGCAACGGGCCTGGTTTGAACTGGGAATATTCCGGCTACAACCCGCTGAGTTTACCAAATTTGCTACCGCACTGGCCCTGGCAAAACTAATGGAAAATCCGACTTTTGACCTGTCAAAATTTACTCATCAGCTAAAAGCTCTGGGTATCATAGCGCTGCCGGTAGCACTGATCATGCTTCAGCCAGACACCGGTACGGCAATGGTGTACAGTTCATTTTTTATCATGCTGTATCGGGAAGGGATGCCTCAAAAGTACTATGTTTTTGCATTGAGCCTGGTGGGACTCTCCATTTTTACGCTGCTCATTACCAATAATTGGTACCTTTATGGAGGCATCGGAGTACTCATCTTGCTTCTGATCCTGATCAGTAAAAAAAGCTGGAAAAACATCGCCGGGATTTTACTGCTCGGAATATTGATGTTAGCATACGCCTATAGCCTTGATTTTGTAGTGGAAAAACTCCCGCCCCATCAACAAAACCGAATCATGGTATTGTTTGATCCCGATGTAGACCCACTGGGAGTGGGTTGGAATGTGACCCAGTCCAAGATCGCCATCGGATCCGGTGGCCTATTTGGAAAAGGTTACCTGGAAGGCACACAAACCAAATTCGATTTTGTACCGGAGCAGCATACCGACTTTATTTTTTGCACCTTGGGAGAAGAGTTTGGCTGGGTCGGCAGTCTGATCATGATCTCACTATTTGTATTGTTGCTCCTTCGCCTTGTTTTTTTAGCGGAAAGGCAAAAAACACGATTTTCGAGGATTTACGGATATTGTGTGATCGGTCTCTTGTTTTTCCATTTTTCCATCAATATTGCGATGACCGTTGGATTGTTTCCGGTCGTAGGTATTCCCCTACCGTTTTTTAGCTACGGTGGTTCTTCGCTCTGGTCGTTTACCATTCTTTTGTTTATCTTCATCAAGCTGGATGCTCACCGTATACAGATCCTGGGCCGGAGCTATTGAGCCCCGCCCGATATAGATCTTTTCCTCAAATCATACACTCCGACTGTTTACCCATTTTAGAAACAGCAGCGACTTCCTGACTTTACACCATTCCCCCTACCCCCAAAAGCAGGTAAATTCCAGCAGCTATGGCCGCACCAAGAATCGGACCCACGATAGGTACCCAACTGTAGGCCCAGTCCGAAGGACCTTTACCTTTGATAGGTAAAATCTGGTGCATAATTCTGGGACCAAGGTCCCTGGCTGGGTTAATGGCATAACCGGTGGTGCCACCAAGAGAAAGTCCGATCACCCAAACCAAAAAGGCTACCGGAAGGGCTCCCAGAGAGCCCAGACCTATGGGTGTTCCTGCCTCGTCATGCAACATGGGACCTGTAGAATAGAGAATCACAATGATCAAAACGGAAGTACCTACTATCTCGGAAAAAAGATTAGATGACAGGTTTCGGATGGCAGGAGCAGTTCCAAAAGGGGCAAATTTCAGATCCGGATCATCAGTGGCATCAAAGTGGTCTTTGTATACCAGCCAGGCAATGCCGGAACCAAACATGGCACCCAATACCTGTGCAACAATATACTTTGGTACCAGCGCCCAGGCGAAATCCCCTGCAACAGCCAAACCAACGGTTACAGCAGGATTCAAATGGGCACCGCTGTACGGTCCGGCAACCACGACGCCTATAAATACGCCCAAAGCCCATGCGGTGGTGATGACGATCCATCCCGAGTCAAAACCCTTTGTTTTGTTAAGTACAACGTTAGCGACTACTCCGGAACCCATCGCCAGGAGCAGCGAGGTTCCGACAAATTCAGCAACAAATACATTCATACAATCAATCTTTTAACCAATTTAAGGATCTGTCTACTGCCTTGTGCCAGTATTTGAGGTTTTCCTCCATTTGTTTCTTCTCCTTTGAGGGTTTGAAAGATTCATCGGCTTTCCACAAAGCCCTGATCTCGTTCAGATCTTTCCAGAATCCTACTGCCAGTCCGGCCAGGTAAGCGGCACCCAAAGCTGTGGTCTCGATAATGGCTGGTCGCTTAATTTCACACTGGTTCAAATCGGCCTGAAACTGCATCAAAAAATCATTTGCAGTAGCGCCCCCGTCAACTCTCATCTCCATGGTGTCTTCGCCCGCATCCTTCTCCATGGCCTTTAATACATCATAGACCTGATAGGCAATGGCCTCCAATCCTGCCCGGATCAAATGGGCTCTGCCGGTACCCCTGGTGATGCCAAAAAATGAACCCCTTGCGTCCTGATCCCAGTAGGGAGCCCCCAGCCCGGTGAGGGCAGGCACAAAATAAACCCCACCATTGTCTTCAAGACCGGAGGCCATTTTCTCACTTTCTTTGGCATCGTTTATTATCGAAATGCCATCCCTTAACCACTGAATGGCTGCTCCGCCGATAAACACGCTACCCTCCAGCGCATAATTGACCTCGTTACCAATTTGCCAGGCAACGGTGGTAAGCAATTGATTGTTTGATTTCACCGGCTTGCCTCCAGTATTCATCACCAGGAAACATCCCGTCCCATACGTTGTTTTGGCCATGCCCGGGTCGGTGCACAACTGGCCAAAGAGCGCTGCCTGCTGGTCACCTGCAATCCCGGCTATCGGAATTTTGGCTGACAATAAATCGCCTGAGGTCGTACCATATTCTTCACTGCTGGATTTCACAGTAGGTAATAATTCCTTGGGGATATCCAAAAGCTCCAGCAAATCCTGATCCCACTGCTTTTCATGAATATTATAAAGCATGGTCCTGCTGGCGTTTGTGATGTCCGTAATGTGTACCTTGCCTGCAGTCATTTTCCAAACCAGCCAACTATCTACGGTACCGAAACATAACTCGCCCTTCTCTGCCCTCTCCCTGGCTCCTTCGACATTCTCCAGTATCCACCTGATTTTCGTACCTGAAAAGTATGCATCGATGATGAGTCCTGTTTTGTCACCCACCATATCGGCGTGTCCCTTTTCTTTCAGGCTGTTGCAATATGCGGCTGTGCGCCGGTCTTGCCAGACGATGGCATTGTAAACGGGCTCTCCGGTACTTCTGTCCCAGACAATCGTCGTTTCCCGTTGATTGGTTATCCCTATTCCGGCTATCTGGTGGGCACTGATATTGGCTCGGGTGATCGCCTCTGTAGCCACCGATGCCTGAGAGGTCCAAATCTCAACAGGATCATGTTCTACCCAGCCCGATTGGGGAAAAATCTGTTCAAAATCCTTCTGGGCTGAAGAGACGATTTCTCCTTTTTTATTAAAAATGATCGCTCTGGAACTGGTGGTTCCCTGATCCAAGGACATTAGAAATTGCTTATTTTGTTGCATGGGTTTATTGATGAATTAAATATTTCTTAGCTAATTTATAAAAATCTTCCAGTTCCTTCCTTATCCAGTCCTCATCTTTTGAAAGTTCCTCAGCCATGAGCGCAGCTACTTTTGGTGCCATGTGCATGGCGGCTTTGGCATCCAGAAGCAGCACACGAGATCTCCTGGATAAAAAATCCTCGATTTTCTGAGCCATCTCTTCTCTCACCGCCCAGACTACTTCTGCGCCGGTATAGGGATAAGGTTCCAGCAGAGGATGGGCCCAATCAGGATTTTGCTGTTGAAGTGCCCTGATCCTGGCAGCATCGGATCCATACCACCTCAGATGGCCGTTCTCCTGAGAAATCGTGTAGCCATGTAGTTTCTTTTCTGCCGATTTACTAGGGATTTTCGGGATGCCATGAATTTTAAAATGTGCATCCACCGTGTCTTCTCCCATTTTTCTAAAAGTGGTCCACTTACCCCCGGTGATCGTTATCAATTTGCTGTCGGAGATGATCACTTTGTGGCTCCTGGAAATTTCCTTCGTTTTGGTACTCCCCTCCTTTGGTGCTGCCAGTGGTCTCAATCCCGCAAAAACCGACAGTACATCCGCTCTGGTTGGGGCAGACGCCAAATAGTTGCCAGCAGTTTCGAGAATAAAATCGATTTCAGAAGACAGCGGCTGGGGCTCCATTTTAGGCTTCTTCCGGATAGTATCTGTAGTGCCCAAAACCAATTTTCCCTGCCAGGGAACAGCAAAAAGGACCCGGCCATCTGAAGTGCTGGGAATCATCAGCGCATCCTTTCCCCCTAAAAAACGCTGATCAACTACCAGGTGTACTCCCTGACTGGGCTGAATCATCTTTCCAGCATCTGGATTATCCAGTTGCAATATCTTATCTGCAAAGACACCTGTCGCGTTGACCACCGTTTTGGCACTGATCTTAATATTTTTCTTACCCGGCAAATCTCTGAATTCCAATCCGTTTATCAAACCGCTTTCATCTTTACAAAGTTGATTTACCTTGGCATAATTCAGCAGACAGCCTCCCATTTCGTCACAGGTTTTGGCAATTATTACCGCTAACCTCGCGTCATCAAACTGCCCATCATGATACACAACCCCTCCTTTGAGTCCCTCTCTGCGTATCTGAGGCATTTTCTTTACGGTTTCTTCCCTGGAGATAAACCTGGATTTGCCCAGTCTCAGACTACCGGCCATCCAATCGTATATTTTCAATCCTACAGTGTATTTCAGTCGATCAAAAAATGTATACAAGGGAATGATAAATGGCTGATTTACCGTTAGGTGAGGGGCATTTTTCAATAACCTTCCTCTCTCCTTCAAGGCCTCCAGCACCAGTCCTACCTCCCCCTGGGCCAGGTACCGAACCCCGCCGTGGACGAGCTTGGTACTTCGACTGGAAGTACCTTTGGCAAAGTCAGCTTTTTCCAGCAACAACACCTTCAGCCCTCTCGAAAGTGCATCAAGTGCTACTCCAAGACCAGAAGCACCTCCCCCTATTACCGCCAGATCCCAAACCGTAGTATCCTGAGTCGCCCTTGCTAAATTATCTTTTCTTTTCATTTAAGTGTTTTTACCCCACTAAAGTAATATAAAAAGAAATAAAAAGAAACGAATAGAAATTTTATTATCTTTATTGAGTAAATGTTTAGCAGATGGTAATTGCAGAGAGACACAAGTATATCCTGGATCAGCTTAAATCAGCCGGTTATGTCAGTGTAGCAGCACTGAGCAAGGCCATGAACGTTACCATGGTAACAGTGAGAAAAGACCTGAAAATCCTGGAAGACAAAGGCTTGCTCTTCCGTTCGCATGGCAGTGCTACGCCAGTGGCGCCGTATGTAATGGATAAGCCTGTAGACGAAAAACAATGGGTACAGGTAGAACAAAAAAGAGCTATTGCCCAACAAGCGATCAAGCTCCTGAAACAGGAGGATGCCATTATCATCGGATCCGGAACTACCGTCCTTGCATTTGCCCAGGCAATTCCCCGGGACCTTTCCCTTACCGTGCTGACCGGCGCCTTGAATGTGAGCATCGCTTTGCTGGACCTGCACAAAGCCGAGATCGTGCAACTCGGCGGAGTAGTGAGGCAAAGCAGCAGCTCGGTAGTCGGCCACTTTGCCGAATCCATGATCAATCAATTTGCATGCAGCAAGCTGTTTATCAGTGTAGACGGCATAGATGCCGAGTTTGGCCTCACCACATCAAATATGATGGAAGCACACCTCAACAGTACCATGATTCGTTCCGTACAGAAGACAATAGTGCTTGCCGACAGCAGTAAGTTTGGCAAAAAAAGCTTCGGGAAAATCGCCAATATCGAGGATGTGGATACCATCATCTCAGACCGGTCTCTCTCCCGCCATTATGTCAACCTATTGGAAGATAAGGGTGTGGAAGTAATGCTGGTGTAGTAGTACCAGTCACATTCTGAAATCAGGATGATTGTTCACCCTGAATCTCATCTTTGATAAACTGATCAAGTCTGTTTTGATAGGCCATTTTCCCGTCTTGATAAATCGGAGTAAACCCTTTCTTTTCCGGAAAGGTCTCCATGTGCAATGTTTGGGTGGGAAAAGCAAACCTTACTTCAAGTTTATTGGCCAGACGAATGGCCGCCAGGATCAGGTCCTCTCGTGCTTTTAGTTCCTCCGGCCAGGTGGGCACTTCAAAAAATACGTAAAACATGATGTCCAGGCTGTATGCCGACAGGTTATTCAGGTAAATATTGTAATAATCCTTTCTGGTTTTGGGATGCTGCTGCACTATTCTTTTCAGCCCTTCTACAAAAACTTCTATCAGCTCAGGCGGTGTGTCATAGGTGATGGTAATCGTACTGTAAAACCTCCTGTATTGCCGTAAACCATGGTTGTCTACGGTCGCGTCCGCAATTTTACCATTTGGAATGTACATCAGCGAATTTCTAAAGGTTCTGACCCGCGTAGAACGGAAGCCAACCTCCTCTACGGTACCATCTACCTCGCCACTGGTGATCCAGTCGCCTACCTGGAAAGGCTTGTCGATAAATATCATTACAGAGCCAAAAAAGTTTTTTATGGTGTCCTGTGCTGCCAGGGCAAAAGCAAGCCCCCCTATAGATAGCCCGGTAAGGAAAGGGACGATGTCTATTCTCAATCCATACTTTAGTATAAACAAAGATCCGATAACGATCACAAAGGCCTTTAGGGTTTTGCGTACCAGAGGGACCAATTGATCGTCCAGGGTAGAGGCTGTTTTATCTGCCATTCGCTCCATATAGCCCGAGAAGACATCGACCAGCTTGTAAAAGATAATTGTGACGATAAATGGCTTAATGGCATTTAGGAGCAGGGAAATCCAGGAAACAAGATAAATGGGCAACTGAAGAACCCGGATAAAAATGTCAAGAACCAAAACAATCAGATAGATGCTGACGATTCTGGCTACCGGCAGCAGGTACTGTTTGGCAATTCTCTTGTATCCAGACCTGATCAAGACATAATACAGGCCCCTGTCTACCAAAAAAGTAAAGAGCTTGTGACTGGCAAAAACCAATAAAATCAGGAAGAAAATGCCTACAAGTTGCCATAAGTGCAGACCAAAATAAACCTGATTGCCAATTTTGGGCAATAAATTCAACAATTTATCTGTACCAAAAGGATATGTCTCTTTGTGGAGTATCTTGATGTTTTGAACGGTGGCGGCAGAAAATTTCCATCGCTCGCCGACCTTTTCCAGGTATACGGAAGGCAGCATGATCTCATCGAAAACGTATATCTGTCGACCCTTCCGCACGGAGTCTCTGTAATTGGGGTTATTGGGGACTTCATTTATTCTTACATATACTCCATTGCCATCAAAAATCTGCTTGAGCATAACGGCCAGGGCTTCGGCATTCTGGCCCTGACTGCCCTCCATATTTAAGGCCTCCGCTGCAATAGATGGGTTGTAATCCGCTTCGTTGAGGTTATAAAAAAAGGTAAAGGTAGTATGGTAGGGAGAACTAAAATTCTCATGATCCGCAGTATCCAGCCCCGACAAGGGGTCTAATCCCAATACCTGTCCAGTCAACGGCCGGACAAGTAAAACAAATGCTACAAAAACCCCTGTTTTTAATCCAATTTTCATTACCTGTTGTTTAACAGTTATAACTCATTTTAATTTAAAATGGAATCTTGTATTCCTGAAGCTGGTTTTCATATACTGTCACCAGCGTATACTCATTTCGGCTGCCGGAAAAACTTATCCAAAGATTTTCACTTACACTTATCGGTTTTTGATTGATCAATTTGCCCCGATAATTGTACAAATAGGCAAAATCCTGAGTTCTATCCAAGACGACAAAAATTTTATTGGCCGGGCCAAAAGAAAAATATCGGTAATCAAGTTGCTCTGAAATGATATTCGTATCAAACAGCAGGCTCTCGTCAGGATTCAAAACCTTCAACTCATTGTACTCCCTGATCACCCAGACAAAGTCGGTACCTATCTGGTCATTTACCAGGTCAAATCTGGTATTTCTATCCGGCCGGAGCAATTGATTCCTGTAGGTCAGTTCACCCTTAAAGTTAACTTTCACTACCTCTCCGGCATCGTTTACCGTTACTATTTTCGACAGCCCTTCCTCTCTGCCTTCCTCTATGCCGTAATCTGTGGACAGGCTCTCGCCGAGGACGATATTCCCGCCTTCTTTATCCTGACCTCTGCGATTGAAAAACCGCAGTTTGCCATTAGTGTGCATCGCCACCATAAAATCTCCCAGCCCCGGTACTCTGTGGTGAGCGGGCATTACAGCCAGTGGTCCATCTGTAGATTGCCGGGGATCCCATTCCTGCAACAATTCACCGGAGCCACTGTAAACAAATAAATTACCCTCAGCGTCCGCTACAAAAAACCTGTAATCCCGGTTGTTGTCATAATCCAGTACGTTCAGGTAGGTGATGTCTCGACCCTCCTCAAAGTGGATAGGAAAGCCTGGAAGTAAGTTACCATACCTGTCCAGGGCATAAATCAGGTTTTGAGTGGCAAAAACCAATTGGAGTTTCCCATTTTTATAGTAATCAATTTGAAATACATCCGTGATAATGTCTTCCGGGATACGCTCAGAAAACACCCTCTCCCCTTCTGCAGTGACGAGATGAATAAAAAGATCTTCATCCTGCAAGAGAAAATCCGTGCTTTTGTCATTGAAATTTTCCAAACCTGCAGGTCCGTAAATCAACTTTTTATCGAAAAGTATGCTCCGGGACTCCTTCAGCATCAACTGACCGTTGCTTGACCGCTCCTCTGGAGTAATGGCAATCTGTATTTCGATATCACCTTCATCTTTCAGGTATATTTTAAGGAATTCAAAAGACCGGAAAACGGAAGCATATTTCTGAAAAACCGGACTCCAGGCAGGCTGGCTGGACCGGATCAGTGCAGGAAAAAACCGGTCATTGTTCAGGTATATTTGAACTGGTGCTTCCTTCCCCTGTCCTTCCTTCAACAGCTTACTCATCAGTACGGATTTGCCCCAGGTATTGTCATAATACAAATCCTCAAGATAATTTTTCATGGTTTTCAGGCTATTTGCCAAAATCAGTTGTCCCTCCGCCACAGCAAGGTAGCATTTTGGAAAACCTGCGAAGTTGCCATCAAAAACATGGGCAGGGAATTCATTGATGTCCATCAAAATAATTTCATGGCCAAGAAAGTAGTCCCTGTAATTTTTACTGTAGTCCTCTTGATTCCATTCGAGGTTATAGTCTGCCAGGTGGCTGAAGGAGCTTTCAGCATCTTTTGTATCCAGGAGCAGTATTTGATCGGGCCTTTCCTCCAAAATACCCTCCTCAAGAACCAACGCTGCGTTTCCGCTAAGCGTACTTACAAAATTTTGTATGGCAACACTTTCTGCGAGTTGGTCAGCAAGCAATGGATCTGGGGAAAAAGAGGTATTGGGAATCCGTCGGTAAAACTGAAAATCAGGAAATAAATAGAGGTAGAGTAAAGCAGCCCTTTTACTGATAAGGGAGGCAAAGGGCAAATTGCCATGGTCTTCATACCCGGAAAAAACCTTCTTTTCCTGACCGTTGACAAACAGCTTTCCGGAAATGCTTAATCCCTCATCCAAAAATGCGGGCACGAGGGTAGCCGAATAATTATTGGCATTCAGGTCCTGTACCAATTTATTGTTTTTTTCGGATGACAACTGATTGATAAAATCCGACAATCCATCGCCAGAGAGTCGGACCATTCCCTGACTGCCGACCTGTGATTCGGATTGAAATAAGTGGGTATAGGTTTGTTTAAAGCTTCTAAGCTCGGTGGATTTGGCATAACGAATACCTTCTTCCACCAGAAAAGACGTATAACTCCCCATCAGCACATTGTCGATGATCGCATAAGTAAAGGTTCGCTCTCCCTTATCCAGGCTCAACTCAAATAAATTGACCCCACTGTAAGTCCGTACTTTGACGGGATCAGCCTGGCCGTCCTTGTCTCGCTGAAAATCCTGTACAAAATCCAGAAATGCCCGGTCATTGAAGGCAACGGTTATTAGAAAACCAAAATCCTCTTTGCCCAAAGGATGCATGGAAAGCTTAAACTGCTGCCCTTTAAGGTATTTGTCAAGCGCACCAGATTTACCGGTGATACTATCCAGATGAATCAACCGGGACTCCATTTCGGCAATCACCGGAAGTTGCTGTAATTTTTCCCAGATGGGTTGACCCACGATGGTGTTCCACATGCCTACCGGGTCTCGGGTTTCGTAGATGAAAACCGCATCAGGTGAAATCACTTCCGATCCTTCCAACCGGTTTAGCAGAAAACCCGACCGATAAAACAGAAAAGCTGCCCCGCCCAAAACCAGTATTACAAGAATTACCAGTAGGGATTTAATTTGGTTCACTGCATCAAATTTTTAGTTCCGGCATCAAATCAACAAAAAAATCCCAACGGATGAAAGTTGGGATTTTTAAATGGAGCGTATTTAAGGACTTATTTTTTACTCAAACCATCCAGAACAGCCATCACCTCTTTTACATGCGTCCTGGATACCTCCAGTAAAGCTTTCTCTTCTTTATTCAAATCAAGCTCAATTACTTTTTCGATTCCATTTTTGCCCAGTATTACAGGCACACCCAGGTAACAATCATCAATACCGTATTCGCCGTCCAGCTTGATACATACCGGGAATACCCTTTTCTGGTTTTTGACGATCGACTCCACCATCTGGGCAGCTGCAGAACCAGGGGCATACCATGCGGAAGTCCCCATCAATTTCACCAGCTCTCCTCCGCCGAATTTGGTTCTCTCGATGATGGCATCCAGTTTTTCCTTTGCGATGATCTCCGTTACCGGAATACCGGCCACCGTAGTGTATCGGGGAAGCGGCACCATGGTGTCTCCATGACCACCCATCAAAATCGCCTGAATTTCCTTGGGAGAGATATCCAACTCTTCTGCGATGAATGCCCTGTACCGGGCAGTATCGAGAATCCCGGCCATTCCCATTACCTTAGTTCTGGGCAGTTTAGAGGTAATATGGGCCTGATAGGTCATCACATCCAGGGGATTGGAAACCACCACGACAATGGCCTCCGGTGAATGTTTGATCACATTCTCGGTAACCGTCTTCACAATACCTGCGTTTGTTTCAATGAGGTCGTCCCTGGTCATCCCCGGCTTCCTCGGCAATCCGGAAGTGATCACCACCACGTCGGAACCCGCCGTCTTGGAGTAATCGTTGGTGCTTCCGGTAGTCCTGCTATCGTAAACATTTATAGGGGCTTTTTGCCAGATATCGAGTGCTTTTCCCTCTGCTACTCCTTCCTTGATATCTACCAGCACAATTTCCTCAGCTATTTCGCGGTAGGCCAGCACATCGGCGCATGTTGCACCTACATTTCCGGCTCCGACTACGGTTACTTTTGTCATTTTATTGGATTGGTTTACATTGAATATGGTTTCAAAACTTGCGCAAAGATATTAAACAATGCGCTTTATACGAAGCAATATCCCGAATTATTCAAACATCTGCCCTAGGTTGAAAAAGCCGTAGGAATTCCTGTATGAAGTAAAAAGTTGCTGATTGGTTTGGTTGTAGTAGCTCGCCAGAGCCGTCATCATTTTGGCCCTTATTTTTTGATTGTTCTGAAAAATATCAAGTATGGCATAATTGGGAATCACCCAGAGCAGGGCTTCTTCTGTATTGACGATGGCGGTATAGATTCGCTTTGAATTTTCCAGCAGGGAGTTTTCGCCAAATGCCCTTCCCTCATTGACTTTGATGATGGTTTCGAAATCCGCCCGTATGTCGATATTAAGGGTTACTTCTCCTTTTTCTAAGATATATAAGGCCTGACTCGGATCATTCCTGAAAAAAACCACCTCGTCACGTTCGTATTTTCTTTGGTGTATAGCAGGCAAAAACCTGGACATTTCAGAAAAACTAAGCTCTTTGAAATAGGGTATTTTCCTCAAAAATGCGAATTGTTGCAATTCGGAGTCACTGTACTTTTTTCTGAATGGATTGAGTTTGTTCATACTGTTTTTTTAAAATAAACCACTTCTCTGGTCGCTTTAGTCACCTTAAACCGATCATCGATCCTGTAACCCACCACCCAAACAATTGCATTACCCGAGCACAATACCTTTACAGATTTCTTTTTGATAAGAGGTACCTTTGCATCGATCAGAAAATCACTGACTTTTTTAAACTGCTGCATACCCAGAGGCTTAAATCTGTCGCCCTCCTCCCAACCTCTTAGCTGCAATGGAAAGTCCAGGAGCTGCCTGTCTAAAAGCGCATTTTCTGATGAACGGTCGATCTGCCAGTCACTTTTTAATTGTAAGATATCGTAATTAACCCGCGCATCAGGCCTGAAGTTAATATCATGGACATTGACCCAAAAGGATGGCTCAGCCTGTTCGGCTTTCCCCAATATCAGCCGATCCCTGTCCATATTGAGCATCCAGTCTCCGGCAAAAAAACATTTTCCGGAAAGCCCGGCATGCATGGCCTGCAACACCTGCTCCACCTGAGGGTAAACGAATCCCTTTGGCCGCAACCAGTAGAACAATAAGCTTGCCTTGCCGGGAATGTTGCCCAGGTCTTTATAGTCCAGGTACTCATAGGGAGGTTCCTGCCTCACCCGGGCCTCCCTCCATTGTTCGAAAAAATAAAAAAAAGCTTTGCCGGCATCCTTTATCCGATCAAAACTGTATTGCATCAGTTCCGGACCTTTGGGATCGAAATCAGCCAGGACCGGCATGAATTTATGCCGGATAAAATTTCTCTTGTAAAGGGTCTTCCGATTGCTGCTGTCCTCCCTCCATGACAAGGATTCTGAAGCAACAAATTCCTGGATTTCCGCCCTGCTGAATGGCAGCAATGGCCTGATGATAAAATCCCTTTTATTGGCCATCCCGTACACACCCTCAATGCCAGTGCCCCTCAGTAAATTGAGCAACACGGTCTCCAGTTGATCGTCAGCCTGATGGGCCACCAGTACTCCCGCTGCAGGCAGGCTTCGATGCAATGTTGCAAACCAGTCATAACGGAGGTCCCTCGCCGCCATCTGCAACGAAAGCCCGTTGCTTGCCGCATAGCCTTTTGCATCAAAAACCTTTACATGAATGGGTACCCTCATTTCTTCGGCCAGGTCTCGGACGAAGGCTTCATCCCTGTCGCTTTCCTTACCTCGAAGCTGAAAATTGCAATGTACCAAATCAAATTTGCACCCTCCGAGGTGCAACAAATGGGCCAGGGCTACACTGTCCATACCCCCGCTGATGGCCAAAAGATAGCGTTGTCCGACATCCAAAATATTATTTTCCCGTACATGATGGATAAATCTATCAAGCATAAATCAAAAATACCATTTTATATTAATTTTGCCTCGCAAATCAATTCCGATGACCTCAATCAGATTAATTTTATGTAGTTTTTTGCTGATCACTGCTGCTATACGGCTACAAGCTCAGGAGGAAAACAGCCGCTTGGAAATCCTGCAGGCAGAAGAGTTACTTGGGGCAAACGGATTTGAACGGCTCCTGCACGATGTGATCATGGAACATCAAAATTCCCTTATTTACTGTGATTCAGCCCATTTTTACAGCCAGGACAACCTGGCCAAGCTTTTTGGCCAGGTGCGTATTGAAGATCAGGACGATCCCATTACAGTAACAAGTCTGTACGCAGAATACGATGGCAACAGCCAAATGGCCCGGCTCCGGAACAATGTGGTTTTGGTCAATGAAGGTACCACGCTGTATACCGACTACCTGGATTACGACCGCGGCTCGGGCGTCGCCAATTACTTCAATACCGGGATGGTCAAGGACAGCACTAATACCCTGACCAGTGAAAATGGCGTCTATGAGACGCAGATCAAAAAGATTACTTTTACCGAGGATGTGAGCCTGGTTAATCCGGACTATACCATGAAATCGAATACGCTTTATTATTTTACCGATTCAAAAATTGCAGAGACAGAAAAGTTAACGAATATTTTATCCAAGGATGGCACCCGGCTCAATGCCCAAAGGGGCAGCTTTTATGATACCGAAAACAAGATTTTCAGGTTCTTTGACGGGGACGTAGCTACGGAAAACAGCCATATTTTTGGCGAAATACTGTACTACGATGAAAAAGCCCAATATTATGAGGCCAGGGGAGATGTGAGTATTTATAACAGGGAAAGAAATGTCGAAGTATTTGGTGAGGAAGGGAAATACTGGGAAAACAACCAATATTCCAAAGTATATGGCAATGCCCTGACCCAAAAATATTTCGAAGCAGATACGCTATTCATGATCGCCGATACGCTCATCTCACAAGATGGCGATATGCCTGAAGAAAAATTCCTGCTTGCATACCCCGATATGCGCCTGCTAAAATCTGATCTGGCAGGAAGGGCGGACTCCATGGCTTACCGCTATGCCGACTCCACTGTTTATCTCTACTCCGACCCTGTCTTATGGAATAACAAGAGCCAGATCACTGCGGACAGTATTCGATTCCTCATAGCGAATGAAGAAATAGACCGTGCGCTGCTCATCGACAATGCCTTTGCCATCACCAGGGATACCGTAGGCAATTTCAATCAAATCAAAGGGCGAAAAATGACAGGCTACTTCATACAGGGAGAGATGGATAAACTGGACGTAGAAGGCAACGGCGAGTCTTTGTATTTTGCACTGGAAAATGACACCACCTTCAAGGGCCTGAATCAACTGCTTTGCGGAAGAATTATCATGCAGTTTCAGGAAGGAGCGGTCAGAAAGATAAGTCACTCCATCAAGCCGGAGGCAGCTTTTGTCCCGCCTCATCTGATCGAAGAAGATCAAAAACGACTAAAGGGATTTACCTGGAGGGAGGAGGAACGCCCCGACAGGATGCTGGTCAATGACTGGAGAATGCCTGCTGTGCGGAATAAAAACCGGTACAGTCTGTTTGACGAACCCGATGTGAGCCTTCCCTTACCCGAGGATGACGAAATACAAAAACTTATAGATAATTAATACAAAATGTGGTTTAAATTACATTTTTGGGGAATTCATGAATTTTTAAAACATTATTAAACGGATGATCTGAAAAAAAATTTTATAATAGTTAACAATTTTTAACCCGCATATTGTAAAAAAATGGAACCAATTGGCTATTTTTATACGTATATATCAGAGATCCAAAACAAAAATTGTCAGTTATCGATTTAAATTCTACATGAAAGTTTTCTTTACAATATTCATCATCCTGTTTACCGTGGCGCAGCAGCAAGTGACTGCCCGACAGGTGCGTGTATTGAATGAAAATGTAGCGTTTAACGGCAAAGTAAATACTACTCAAAGAAAGTCACTGATTCTCCAAAATGATTCGAATGAAAAGGCCACTTACTTTCTGCGATATCTTAGAGGGAATGTGGGTTCATCCCAAAATATTCTGATTTGCCTGGGGGATGTGTGTTATGATCCAAGAGAAGATCTTTCCTCCATTCAGTTTACTCTTGACCCCGGAGAAATATTTACTGATCTGTACATTGAATTCGAGCTTGGCATAACCGCTACCAAGGGTACCTTTGATTTGCATTTCTTCAACACGTCTAACATCCGCGATGCTTTTGTAATTGAATGTGTTTACAATGTCATTGGGGATAACCCAACAGAAAACTTCAGTCATAAGGATGTGGATATCGGGAGCATCTATCCCAACCCAAGTGTGCGGACTGCACAGCTTGACTATAAGATAAAAAACCCCAACGCGAAAGTACGGGTAGTGATCAATAGCTTCATTGGTAACCCCATTTATGATTTTAATCTGGACCCCGGTGAGGGTACCTTGCTGATTCCGGTGACAGATCTGAATCCAGGTACGTATTTTTATACACTGATTGTGGACAATAAAAATATTGTCACCAAGAAACTCTACGTTAAAAGGTAAGGAGCAGCTTTTGCTTCCAAACTACCTTGATAACCAATTAATAATCCCTTATATTTGCAGGCCCGATGAGAAAAGCACAAGCATATATTATTCTATTACTAGTAGCCTCCCTATCCTTTAGCTGCGGAGAGTTCTACAAATTGGAGAAAAGCACCAATTGGGATGAGCTCTATGAAGCTGCAAACAGCTATTATGACGAGGGAGAATTCAACAAGGCCATCATCTTATACGACCGCGTATTGCCGGTAATTAAAGGAAGCGGCAAAGCAGAACTGGCAGAATTCAATTACGCCTATGCGCATTTTCGAACAAAAAGGTACATTGAATCTGCGGGGTATTTCAAAACTTTTTTTGACACGTATAATCGTTCACCCCTGGCAGAAGAAGCCCTCTTTATGCACGCTTATTCCCTGTATCTCGATTCTCCGGACTATAATCTGGATCAAAGAAGTTCGAGAGAAGCCGTAAATGCCATTCAGTTGTTTATGAACAGGTATCCGGAATCTGATTCCTATGAGAGAGCCACCTCCATGATAGATGATCTGCAGAAAAGATTTGAAGAAAAGGCCTTTGAAGAATCCAAAATGTACTACCGCCTTACCGAAGGATTATTTCCGGGAGAATTCTACAGGGCTTGTATCGTAAACTTTCAAAATTTTGCCAAATCCTTCCCTGACAGCAAATACAATGAAGAACTCGCTTTTAAGCTGGTAGAAGTCAGTGCCGCATATGCTGAGAGGAGTATTTTCGACAAAAAAGAGGAAAGGCTGAATCAATCCATTGAATTTGCGCGGGATTTTGAGCAGCGGTACCCGGACAGCGAGTATGCGAAGCGGGTCAGTAACCTGATGGCTGAGACACAAACTGAACTTGCCGCCCACTACCGGTTAAAAGAACAGTATGAAGCCAGATCTGCTGAGGCCAGGAGAATACGGGAAGAAGAGGAGCGGAATCAAGCCGCCACCGAGGCACTCAGAAACGTAGAGAATTAAAAATTTAAATAAACTATACACGCATGGCAGTCAATCCATCAATTATCACCAGAGACCTGGATAAAGTAGCCGAAAAATCAGGTAATCTTTACGAATCAATTTTCGTGATTTCTCAAAGGGCAAAGCAAATTTCATCTACCATGAAGGAAGAGTTAAACAACAAGCTTTCTGAATTTGCTTCAACCGTAGACAACCTGGAAGAGGTATTTGAAAATAAGGAACAAATCGAGATCTCTAAGTTCTATGAAAGAATGCCCAAGCCAAGTACCCTGGCGATGGAGGAGTTCATGGAGGAGAAGGTTTTGTTCAGATACCCTGAGGAGGAAAGCGGCTCCTAAAATGCCTCTTTCCGGCAAACGTATTTTACTAGGCGTCTGTGGAGGTATTGCCGCCTACAAGGCAGCAGTGCTTATACGCCTGCTGGTTAAATCCGGAGCAGAAGTCAAAGTCATCATGACAGCTTCTGCTTTGGACTTTATTACCCCCCTCACTCTGTCCACCCTATCCAGAAACCCGGTTTTTCTCGATTTTTTCAATAAAAACACGGGTGAATGGAACAATCATGTAGAATTGGGCAACTGGGCCGACCTGATGATCATCGCCCCCTTATCTGCAAACACACTGGCCAAAATGGCCAATGGACAGAGTGATAATTTGCTTTGCTGCACCTACCTGTCCTGCACCTGTCCGGTACTTTTAGCTCCAGCCATGGATCTGGACATGTACCAGCATCCTTCGGTGCAAAAAAACCTGGACAACCTGCGCCGGGTTGGCAACAGCATAATGGAGCCTGGCTCCGGAGAACTGGCCAGCGGATTGATAGGACAGGGCAGGATGCCCGAACCAGAAGAAATTTGGGAGCGTGTCAGGGAAATCCTTTTGCCCCAAAGCTTGCTGCTCAACAAAAAAATCCTGATCACCGCCGGGCCCACCCAGGAAGCCATCGATCCTGTCCGGTACATCAGCAATCACTCCAGCGGAAAAATGGGACTTTCCATCGCCAATGAGGCAGCCAGAAGAGGGGCACAGGTCACATTGGTTTTGGGACCTACCGCGCTCAACGCTGCCCATCCGGCGATTAAACCGGTGAATGTCACCAGCGCAGAGGAAATGTATCTCGCGGCAGCAGACCATCATAAGCAGGCAGATGTGGCTATTTTTTCGGCCGCAGTAGCTGACTACCGCCCCGAAAAACCAGCCGCAGAAAAAATCAAAAAGGACCAGGCGAATTATACCATACCCCTTGTTAAAAACCCCGATATTGCGCAATCCCTGGGAGCAATCAAGCGTCCGAACCAATACCATATTGGCTTTGCCTTGGAAACAGATGAAGGATATGGTAGTGCAAAAAAGAAACTCAAAAGTAAAAACCTGGACTTTATTGTGCTGAACAGCCTGCTGGATCCGGAAGCGGGTTTTCAAAAGGACACCAATAAAGCCACGCTGATTTTTAAAAGCAAAGAGGAAATTAAAACTCCTGTGATCACCAAGGAGGCGCTCGCAAAAATCATACTCGATCACCTGGAAAGTTTGATGGGAACAACAGAAACCACATCGAATCGTTTATAACGATAAGAGTTATCAGACATGCCTAAACCCATTACGATGTTACGCCCGCTGATTATTTTATTTTTCATCATAGCTAATCCCTTTCCGGGGATATCTCAACAACTTGATTTTACGGTTACCATTAATAGCGAGCGGGCAAGAACGCAGGATCAGGATATTTTTGAACAAATGAAAACGGCGTTTGAACAGTTTCTCAACAACAGAAACTGGACAGATGATGAATTTAAACCTGAGGAAAGGATCAAAGGTAACTTGTTGATTACCATCAACGATATGCCCAGCGTAGGACTTTTTTCGGCCACAGTGCAGATTCAAACTGTAAGACCTGTTTATGGATCGAACTACGAAAGTCTGATGTTGAATTTTGCAGATCGAAACTGGACCTTTGAATATGTGGATTCACAGCCCCTCGAGTTTAATCAATATTCATTTCTTAACAACATCACCTCTCTTCTGGCCTATTACGCCTACATTGCCCTGGGGCTGGATTATGATTCTTTTGCACCAAGGGGGGGAGATCCGTTTTACGAGACCGCAAATAATATAGTGGCAAATGCACAGCAGTCGTCCAGACCAGGATGGAACCAAAATCCATCGGACAAAAGAAACCGGTATTGGTTATCCAATGATCTGTACAATTCCCAGGTACTGGTACCGGTAAGGGACGCCTATTATCTGTATCATCGAAAAGGATTGGACTTGCTGACCAGCCGGCCCGAAGAAGCCTACAACAATATACTCGAAGCCATCAAGTTTGTTGAAGAAGCCAATAGCACCCAGCCAAACAGCATCCTTACCATTACTTTTATCGATGCCAAATCCGACGAGATTTGCAAGATACTTAAAAATGCACCGCAGGAAATCAAACAGGAAGCCGTCAGTGCGCTACTGAAGGTAGACCCCAACAATGCCAGAAAATACAATGACATTTTAAAAGGATAATGCTCATTTTTGGTTAATTTTGATCACCTAAATGAAACCAAAGCTCCATGTTGACCAACCTTAGCATCGCCAATTATGCTTTGATAGAGAAATTGGAAATGAAACCCTGCCCGGGCCTGAACATGATCACAGGAGAAACCGGTGCCGGAAAATCCATCATGCTGGGTGCTGTGGGTTTGTTGCTGGGCAACAGGGCTGATACCAAATCCCTCTATAATGAAGCGGAAAAGTGTATCATCGAGGGTGTTTTTGAGGTGGAAAATTATGGTCTGAAATCCTTTTTTGAGGAGGAAGAACTCGACTATGAACCTTTTTGTATCATAAGAAGAGAAATTTCGCCCACCGGCAAGTCCAGGGCATTTGTCAACGACACCCCGGTGAAACTGGACACCTTGAAGGTTTTGGGGAAAACTTTGATGGACATCCATTCGCAACATGAAAACCTGCTGCTGGGCGCCTCCTCCTACCAACTGTCCCTACTCGATGCCTTTGCGCAGACCGGAAAAATAAAATCGCAATATACCCTGCAGTTCCAGGAATATACGGTCCTGCAGAAAAAAGTCCGTCTGCTGGAAAAGGAAATGACAAGCCTCCAACAGGAAGCAGACTACAACCAATTTCAGTTGGAAGAATTGAGTTCCCTGAATCTAACCGAAGGTGAGCAGACTGAGTTGGAATCCGAGGAAGAGATTCTTAACCATGCAGAGGAAATCAAGGCCAGGGCACTTGAAGCCTTGAAACTACTGGACAACGAACAGATGGGTGCCATACAAATGCTCGGATCGGCAAGGCACCATTTCAATTTTCTATCCAAATTTGGAAAAACCTTTGAAGATCTGGATCAGAGATTCCAGAGTATGCTCATTGAATTAAAAGACATACTGGAAAGTCTATCTGCGGAAGAACAAGCAACTGAAGTAGATTTTGAAAAGTCTGAATGGGTAAGGGAAAGGCTGAGCAAAATTTACCAACTCCAAAAGAAACATGGTGTTCAGTCAGATAAGGCCCTTATAGAACTGACCTCCCATCTTGCCGATAAAGTTTTCAGGGCAGATCATCTGGAGGAAGAATTAGCCGGACTGAAAAGCCAACTGGAAAAGGCGGAAAAAACGATGCACTCAACCGCTGAGCAATTGTCAAAGAAACGAACCGCTGTTTTTACGGGTTTCAGTCAGGAAATCCAACAATTACTGGCTCAGCTCGGCATGGAAAATGCCAAAGTTGACATCTACAGAAAAGCTGTGCCTGCATCTGAGTCCGGCATAGATGAAATAGATATTTTATTTTCCGCCAACAAGGGGGTAGGCACCCAACCTATAGGCCAGGTGGCTTCGGGAGGAGAGTTTTCCAGGTTGATGTTTGCCATCAAGTATATCATGGCCGACAAAATGGCACTTCCTACACTGATATTCGACGAGATAGATACCGGAGTTTCCGGAGAGGTTGCACTGCAAATGGTCCGGATGATGCAAAAAATTGCTGAAAATCATCAGGTAATTTGCATCAGTCACCTCCCTCAGGTAGCTGCCAAAGGGGAAAAACATTATTTTGTCTATAAAGACAATAGTGCTAAGAAAACAGTGAGCAAAATAAAATTATTGGATGAGGAAGAGCGGCTAGTGGAAATCGCCAAGATGATATCCGGCTCCAATCCCTCAGCTTCTGCCTATGAAAACGCAAAAGAATTATTGGGTAATTAAGATTTGGCACTATGCCAGGTTTTTAAAAAGTTTCAATCATTATTAGCTAATTTTAAAGAATATTATTTAATTTAAGTCAGAAAGTTAAAAGTAAAATATGTCTGAAAACTTATTAAAAGGTAAAAGAGGAATCATCACCGGGGCATTGGATGAAAATTCAATCGCCTGGCAAACCGCCCTTAAGGCAAAAGAACAGGGAGCAACCTTTGTACTTACCAATGCCCCTATAGCCATGAGGATGGGAGCCATAAAGGAATTGGCAGAAGCCTGTGACACCATTATCGTCCCTGCGGATGCCACTTCTGTAGCGGACATAGAAAAGCTGTATGATGAAGCCCGGGAATATCTGGGTGGAAATTTTGATTTCCTGCTGCATTCCATCGGCATGTCGCCCAATGTAAGAAAAGGCAAAGCTTACGGTGACCTCAACTATGAGTGGGTTCAAAAATCGTACGATGTTTCGGCAATTTCTTTTCACAAAATGCTGCAGGTAGCAGAGCAGAAAGACATATTGAACGAATGGGCATCTGTAGTAGGGTTAAGCTATATCGCTGCACAACGGGCATTTCCTTTTTACTCAGACATGTCTGAAGCAAAAGCAATATTGGAAAGCATTGCCAGAAATTATGGATTGAGATACGGCAAACTGAAAAAAGTGAGGGTCAATACCATTTCCCAATCGCCCACCAAAACGACAGCCGGATCGGGTATCGGAGGATTTGACGATTTCTTTGATTTTGCAGATATCGCTTCCCCTCTTGGTAATGCCTCTGCAGAAGATTGCGCAGCCTATATTGTCTCGCTGTTCTCGGATTTCACCAGAATGGTCACCATGCAAAATCTCTTTCACGATGGCGGTTATTCCTCTACGGGAATCACACAGGAATTGATTGATGTTTTTGTAGACAGGAAAACCAACAATTGATATTACCTCGCTTTGGCAGGTTAAATTGCTGGCTTTAAAATGCTTCCAGACCTGCCTGCTAAATGAGAATTGGAAACAGAGTAGCTATCAAAACACCTGATTGTTTCCTAAAAAAATCCCCTTGTTTGTCGACAAACAAGGGGATTTTTTTTGGCGTAGCGGGAATCTTTTCACTAGGCTTTGGCAATTTGCGCTGCCAGCCAATCGCCCACCTCTGTGGTCTTATAGGCTTTCTCCCCATCGGCCAGATCTTCTGTTACTACTCCTTTTTCCAAAGACAAATTGACGGCATCGGAAATGGCCCTGGCTTCGTCCATTAACTCAAAGGCATATTCAAACATCATCGCTGCTGACAATACGGCTGCCAGGGGATTGGCAATATCTTTACCAGCCGCCTGCGGATAGGAACCATGAATGGGTTCGAAAAGCTTCGTATCCAATCCAATGGAAGCCGAGGGCATCAAACCCATAGAACCACTGATTACGGAGGCCTCATCTGTGAGGATATCTCCGAAGAGATTTTCGGTAATCAGCACATCGTAAGCCTTGGGCCACTGGACCAAACGCATGGCTACAGCGTCCACAAATTCGTATTCCACCTTCACATCGGGATACTCTCCGGCAAGCCGCTGCACGGTTTCTCTCCATAGCCTGCTAGTAGCCAGCACATTCGCTTTATCTACGCAGGTCAATAATTTTCGTCTTTTTTGTGCAAACTCAAAACCCATTCTTGCCAGTCTCTCAATCTCCTCTACGGAATACACACAGGTATCAAAGGCCTTGGTACCCTGCTCATTTCTGCCGCGGGGTTCACCAAAATAGATCCCTCCGGTCAGCTCTCTCAAAAAGACCAGATCGGTACCTTCTATTCGTTCTCTTTTCAACGGTGATTTGTGCAACAGCGAAGGAAAAGTAAAGGTAGGGCGGACATTTGAAAAGAGGCCCAGTCGCTTTCTCATCTCCAGTAAGCCTTGCTCAGGCCTGACCTTTGCGCTCGGATCATTGTCGTATTTGGGGTCACCAATGGCGCCAAAAAGCACTGCGTCTGAGTTTAAACAAATCTGGTGGGTTTCTTCAGGGTAAGGCCGGCCCACTGCATCTATCGCTGCAGCGCCTGTCCTGGCTTCTTGAAAAGTAATCTGGTGGCCAAATTTATCTGCGACGGCATTTACCACTTTCACAGCCTGGGCAATCACCTCCGGTCCTATGCCATCACCAGGCAATAGGGCTATATTCATTTCCATATGGGTTCTTTTTTTCTGGTTTGTTACTTTTTTTAATTTGTTCAATGATATTCAACATTTTTTCGGTAGCCTTCATGGCGGCAATGGTCTGGTCGCTGTCCAGACCTTTGGTTTTAAAAATCCTACCTGCAAGATCCCAGGTAATGACACATTCTACAAACGCGTCTGTTTTACCACCCGGGGGTATACTGATCTGAAAATCGGTCAACTTCGGCAGCTCCTTGTCCAGTGATTTATAAATTTTCTTCAATGCCTTCATGAACGAGTCGTACTGTCCATCTCCGGACGCATTCTGTTCATAAAATTCATTGTACATTTTAATTCTCAACTGCACAGAAGGTTTCAGACCTTTGGAGTGCACCATATGGTATCCGTCGATGAGGATATCCCGGTGAATGGAATTATTCTGCAAAACATCGGAGATGATGTAAGGCAGGTCTTCTGTGGTCACCCTTTCCTTTTTATCGCCCAGTTCGATGATCTTCTGCGTCACCCTGGCCAGCTCCTCAGGCTCAAGAGAGATTCCCAATTCGACCAGATTTTTCAGAATATTGGCCTTCCCCGACGTTTTACCGAGAGCGTATTTTCTGGTTCTGCCAAACCTCTCGGGTAACAGGTCACTAAAATACAGGTTCTTTTTATGATCCCCGTCGGCATGCACTCCGGCGGTTTGGGTAAATACATTCTCGCCCACCACCGGTTTATTGGCGGGGATCCTGAGACCCGAGAATTGCTCGATCAATTTGCTTATCCGGTAGATTTTACTTTCGTTGATGTTTAGGGAAAATTCAGTAAAATCCTTCACCACCGCAACGACCGACTCTAATGGAGCGTTTCCTGTTCTTTCTCCTAACCCATTTACAGTAGTGTGTATTCCCCTGGCTCCATTGTTAACGGCGTTCAGTACATTGGCTACCGACAGGTCATAATCGTTGTGGGCATGAAAATCGAAATGGATATCGGGGAAAGCATCGCAAATGCCACCCACATAATTGCTAACCTCCTCCGGACATAGCAAGCCAAGGGTGTCTGGAAGCATGATTCGTTTTACAGGCAGGGTAGAAAGAAAACGGATCATGGACATGGCGTACTCCTTTGAGTTTCTCATCCCGTTGCTCCAGTCCTCCAGGTATACGTTGACCGATATACCGTGTTCGGCAGCATAGCGGATACATGCTGCGATTTCCTCAAAGTGGGTTTCGGGAGTTTTCTTCAATTGATGGGTCAGGTGATTGAGTGAACCTTTGGTGAGCAGGTTCATTACCTTAGCCCCCGCATCGACGATCCAGTCCACGGATTTGGGTGTATCTACAAAGCCCAAAACTTCAATCCTCTCCAGATAGCCTTTTTCTGCAGCCCAGTGCGTGATTTTCTTCACTCCCTCCAATTCACCCTCCGATACCCGGGCAGATGCTACTTCAATCCGGTCCACCCGAAGCTCTTCCAGCAGAAGTTTTGCAATCTGCAATTTCTCTGAAGGGAGGAAGGAAACTCCTGATGTTTGCTCCCCGTCCCTTAGGGTGGTATCCATGATTTCTAATTTCTTTTCTCTACGCATCCCAATCAATTAATCATTCCTGACCCGTTTTACTGCTCAATCTCCAAAGGAGATATTATCTGCCAGCCTCAAAAGCTTTAATCTCTGATTTCAGATTCAGCAGGTAATCAATGTCGTCAAAGCCGTTTTTCATGTTCTGCTTTTTGTAGGCGTTGATATCAAAGCTTTCCGACTTGCCTGTGGCTAGCAGGGTAATGGTCTGTTTGTTGATATCCACTTCCACCTCGGTAGAAGGATCTGCCTCCACAGCTTCAAACAGCTCATCGGCAAACTCCGGCGTAACCGTAACTGGCAATACGCCGATATTCAAACAGTTGTTTTTGAATATGTCTGCAAAGAAACTGGATACCACACAGCGAAACCCATAATCGTATATGGCCCAGACAGCATGTTCCCTACTGGATCCGGAACCAAAATTCTTGCCCGCCAGAAGGATTTTCCCATCATAGGTCGGATCATTAAGTACAAAATCCGGCTTTGGATTTCCCTCACTATCGTAGCGCCAGTCCCGGAAAAGGTTATCTCCAAATCCCTTACGCTCGGTTGCCTTTAAAAACCTGGCTGGAATAATCTGGTCGGTATCTACGTTCTCCGAAGAAAGTGGGACCACTCTACTGGTCAAAATATCAAATTTATCGTATGCCATCGCTTTAAACTTCTAATACTGGTTCTTCAATCAAATCCCTGGGATCGGTAATCTCTCCTGTGATGGCTACAGCAGCCACTGTCAGCGGGGAAGCCAAAAGTGTCCGGCTGCCCGGCCCCTGCCTGCCTTCAAAATTACGGTTAGAGGTAGACACCGCATACTTGCCGGAGGGAATCTTATCATCATTCATGGCCAGACAGGCCGAGCATCCAGGCTGTCTGAGCTTGAAACCGGCATCTTCAAGTATTTGTACCAATCCTTCTTCTATGGCCTTTTTCTCCACTTCTCTGGATCCGGGTACAATCCAGGCCGTAATGTTGTCGGCCTTCTTTTTGCCCTTCACAAATTCTGCCACCGTCCGCAGGTCTTCAATCCTACCGTTGGTGCAGCTACCGACGAATACGTAGTCAATTTTCTTACCTTTCATCGCTTCGCCTGGCTTGAAGCCCATATAATCCAATGACTTGATGTAGGACTTCTTAACACTTTCCTTCATGCCCTCAGTCGTGGGGATACTGTCCTTGACCTTCACACCCATGCCAGGGTTGGTACCGTAGGTGATCATTGGTTCTATATCTACCGCATCGTAATGGTACTCCAGGTCAAACGCTGCTCCCTCATCCGTTTTCAGGGCCCTCCATTTGGCGATCGCTGCATCCCAATCTTTTCCTTTGGGCGCAAAATCCTTTCCTTCCAGGTAATTGAAGGTGGTTTCATCAGGCGCAATCAACCCGCCTCTAGCGCCCATCTCTATACTCATGTTACAGATCGTCATCCTGGCTTCCATGCTCAGGGAACGAATTGCACTCCCCGCATATTCAATAAAATAACCGGTGCCTCCGCTGGCAGATATCTGGGAAATGATATACAGGATGATATCCTTAGAGCTCACCCCTTTACCCAAAGTACCGTCCACTGTAATGCGCATTTTTTTAGGCTTGGCCTGCATGATGCATTGGGTAGCCAGAACCATCTCCACCTCTGAGGTGCCAATGCCAAAGGCAATGGTGCCGAAAGCCCCGTGGGTAGAGGTATGGCTATCTCCGCAGACAATGGTCATTCCGGGTTGAGTAATCCCCAGTTCGGGTCCGATCACATGGACAATACCGTGGTGGTCCGTTCCCAGGTCATGCAAATCTATTCCATGCTTTTTACAATTTTCCCGGAGTTTTTCTACCTGCATGCGGGAAAGCTGATCTTTGATCGTTTTGTCCTGGTCAATAGTGGGTACATTGTGGTCTGGAGTGGCAACAGTCCTTTCCGGAAACATCACCTTATTGCCCCTTTTTTCCAGATTCAGAAACGCCACGGGACTGGTCACTTCATGGATAAAATGCTTATCAATGAAAAACACATCCGGGCCCTCCGGTATAGATTTGATGACATGAGCATCCCAAATCTTATCAAATAATGTTTTCTTCTCCATTATGGTTAAATTTTTGTCACTTACTTGACGGGTAACTTGTTTAAAGCATCCACAAACGCTTTAGCTGACGCCAAAACGATATCTGTCTCTGATCCAAATCCATGGTACGGTTTCCCTTCATGCATCAGGCGCATGTGTACCTTGCAGGTATCATCGCTCCCCTTGGTCATGGCCTGAATCAAAAACTCATCCAGGACTACCTGATGGGGAATAAGCTGTTTGATGGACTTGATCACGGCATCCACTGGTCCGTTGCCTTTGGAGCTACCCTGTTTGATTTCTTCTCCTATTGACAAGGAAACCGATGCGCTGGCTTCCTCACCTTCTTTGCCCTGATAGGCGATCTGATCGAGGGAAATAAAAGGGGAATTCTCTATGTGCTCACCGAGCAGGGCCAACAAATCCTTTCTACCTATATCGCGTTTGGCATCCGCCAGCACCAGGAAATCTTCGTAGATCTCATCCAGCTTTTCTTTGTCAAATTCAAATCCCAACAGCTTGAGGTGGTGTTTGAGGGCAGCCCTGCCACTCCGGGCTGTCAGCACAATAGAAGACTCCTCAACACCTACATCTTTGGGATCCATGATCTCATAGTTCTCCCTGTTTTTCAACACACCGTCCTGATGAATGCCTGATGAATGGGCAAACGCATTTCTTCCTACGATCGCCTTATTGGGCTGAATGGGCATATTCATCAGCTTGGATATGATCCTGCTGGTCTCGTAAATTTTCCTGGTATTGATATCGGTGTAAACGGGGATTTCCTTGTGGCTCCTGATGGCCATGACTACCTCCTCCAGTGAGGTGTTGCCGGCCCGCTCACCTATACCATTCATCGTTACCTCCACCTGCCGGGCGCCGTTCAGCACTCCAGAAAGACTGTTGGCCGTAGCCAAACCCAGGTCATTGTGACAATGCGTGGCAATTATGGCCTGGTCGATATTGGACACACTTTCCTTGAGGTGGCGGATGATATTGCCGTACTGCTCAGGCAGACAGTAACCTGTGGTATCCGGTATATTGACTATCCTGGCTCCTGCATCTATCACAGCTTCAATGATGCTTGTGAGAAATTCAGGGTCAGCCCTCCCTGCATCTTCCGCGTAAAATTCTACTTCTTCCACCAGATTACGAGCCAGTTTCACAGCCCTGACGGCCTTTTCCATTACGGCTTCCGGCGTACTTCTGAGTTTGTGCTGAATGTGGTAGCCGGACACCCCTATACCTGTGTGGATCCTGCTTTTTTTCGCAAATCGCAATGCCTGCGCCGCCACTTCGATATCTTTGTCTACAGCCCTGGATAAAGCGCAGATAATCGGCTTGTCCACAGCCTTCGATATTTCCACGACAGAGTTAAAATCCCCGGGGCTGGATATGGGGAACCCAGCCTCGAGGATATCAACGCCCAGTTCTTCCAAAGCCTTGGCTACCACAATTTTTTCCCGGGTATCGAGCTGGCAGCCCGGCACCTGTTCACCATCCCGGAGGGTGGTATCGAATATCCAAAGCTTTTCTGACATCTTTTTTAGTTGTTCTCTGGTCTTAATTTACGTACGGTGGCACCTGCCTGCCACATTTCTGATTCTCTCAATTCCTTTAACTCTTCTTCCAGCTTCACCCTGTAATCCGACTTACTGTTGGCTTCAATCGACTTGGCCGCTTCCTTGCCTGCCTTTACACTATTGTACAAGTCTTCGAATACAGGTTTGGTCGCATCCCGGAAAGGCTTCCACCAGTCCAGAGCACCCCGCTGGGCGGTAGTAGAACAGTTGGCATACATCCAATCCATACCGTTTTCAGCAACCAGCGGCATCAGGCTTTGGGTCAGTTCTTCGACCGTTTCATTGAAGGCCTCGGAGGGTGAGTGGCCGTTGGACCGCAACACTTCGTACTGAGCTGCAAAAATCCCCTGTATGGCTCCCATAAGGGTACCCCTTTCTCCCGTGAGATCGGATGTTACTTCTTTATAAAAGTCGGTTTCAAACAAATATCCTGAACCGACTCCTATTCCGAGTGCAACGGCCCTGTCACGCGCTTTGCCGGTGGCGTCCTGATAAATGGCAAAAGAGGAGTTCAAACCTCTCCCTTCAACAAACATTCTCCTCAATGAAGTTCCTGAACCTTTTGGTGCTACCAGGATCACATCCACATCCTCGGGAGGAATGATCCCCGTCTGGTCTTTATAGGTCACGCCAAAGCCATGCGAAAAATACAAAGCTTTTCCTGCCTTGAGGTGTTTTTTGACGGTAGGCCAGAGGGCAATTTGTCCGGCATCAGACAACAAAAACTGAAGAATGGTACCTCTTTCGCAGGCTTCCTCCAGTTCAAAAAGGGTCTCACCGGGTATCCAACCGTCCGCAACGGCCTTGTCCCAGGTTTTGGAATCTTTTCGCTGCCCTACAATGACATTGAATCCGTTGTCTTTCAGGTTAAGGGCCTGTCCAGGTCCCTGTACCCCGTAGCCTAAAACGGCAATAACTTCGCCTTTAAGTACTTCTTTGGCTTTTTCCAGAGGGAATTCCTCCCTTGTTACTACGTTTTCTTCAACTGTACCGAACTTCAGTTTCATAATTATATGTTAAAATTAAATTTAAATAGTTTACAAATATTTATCTATGGTTTCCATGGGCTTGGCCACAGCGACCCTTCCGGACCTAACGAATTCCAAGACATTGAATTCCTTCAGTACCTCCAACAATTCCTGTGTTTCCTCTTTGTGCCCTGTCATTTCGACCACCACAAAATCCTTTTCGGCAGAGATGATCCTCGCATTGTGCTGGCGAATCACCCTTTCCAAACCGGAATCGATATTGTCGATAGGAATTTTGTACAGCGCAATCTCCTGAAAAACCATCTCATCGTCCAGGTAATAAAAAGCCTTGATCACATCGATGATCTTCTCTATTTGCTTGGATAGCTGGATGATCTGTTCTTCCGTGGTATGGACCACTATGGTAATCCGGTAGATCCCTTCCTCCCGGCTTTCAGAAGCAGTAAAACCATCAATATTGATGCCCCTACGGGTAAATATCAGCGTGATTCTGCTGAGTATACCTATGAAATTTTCTGTGAAGACAGAAATGGTGTATCTTTTATTCATTTGAATCAACTAAGTCTAACTTCCTCAACCGAACTTCCCGCTGCAATCATGGGGAATACATTATCTTCTTTTTCTACCACCACTTCCAGGAAGTAGGGTCCTTCGTGTACGAACATTTCAGCTACTGCCTGCCTCAGGTCCCCACGTACATCTACCCGCTGGACCCTGAAATTGTAGGCTTCTGCGATTTTGATGAAATCCGGATTGTCTAGCTCAGTGAAAGAATAGCGTTTGTCAAAAAACAATTGCTGCCACTGCCGCACCATTCCAAGGAAATTGTTATTCAACAATACCACTTTAACAGGCGCCTTGGTCTGCATGATAGTACCCAATTCCTGAAAGGTCATCTGAATCCCGCCATCGCCTACCACACAGATCACCTGTCTGTTATAATCATGCAACTGCGCTCCGAGGGCGGCAGGAAGCGCAAAGCCCATGGTTCCAAGACCTCCCGAGGTTACCTGAGTGCGTGAGGTTTTGTACTCAAAATACCTCCAGGCTACCATTTGGTGCTGTCCCACATCGGTTACCAGGATAGCATCATCCGATTTGAATTCATTGATGTGCCGGACCACTTCGCCCATGGTCAAACCTACTTTGGTAGGTGAAAGGTCGTTGCCCACTACTACCCGTTTTTCCTCAGCTTCCAGTTCCCGGAAAGCCTTGATCCAATCGGGATGGGTACGCTGATCTACTTTGCCGGTGAGTTTTTCCAGGCTGATGCGGCAATCGCCCAAAACGGCCACCTCACATTTTACATTCTTATTTATCTCTCCGGGATCCAATTCCAGATGGATTACTTTTGCCTGTTTGGCATAGCGCTTGACATCGCCGGTCACCCTGTCATCAAACCGCATTCCCACGGCAATAAGTACATCACATTGGTTTGTCAGTAAGTTGGGGCCATAATTTCCATGCATGCCCAGTTTACCTACAAAATTGGGATGAGACTCCGATATGGCACCAGTGCCCAACAGCGTACAGGCTGCGGGTATTCCGGATTTATCCAGAAATTCTTCCAGTGCTTTTTCGGCTTTCCCCAATACCACCCCTTGCCCAAACAACACGTAGGGTTTTTTGGCCTGATTGATGAGCCTGGCGGCGCGATCAATTGCCTTGTCATCCAGCTTGGGATAAGGCCGGTAGGATCGGATATTCAGACAGGGAACGTAATTGAACTCCCCCATCGCTGTCTGCGCATCTTTGGTAATGTCTATCAATACCGGACCCGGTCTGCCGGAGCGGGCTATATGAAACCCTTTGGCTATTGCCGGGGCAATTTCCTCTACCTTCCTAACCTGTATGTTCCACTTGGTGGCAGGCATGGATATGCCCACCACATCAGTTTCCTGAAATGCATCTGTTCCCAAAAGATGTGAAGCCACCTGTCCGGTAATACAGACCAAAGGAGTACTATCGATCAGCGCATCTGCCATTCCTGTGATCAAATTGGTAGCACCGGGTCCTGAGGTAGCCATACAGACCCCCACCTGGCCCGAGACCCTGGCATAGCCCTGAGCGGCATGTATGGCTCCCTGCTCGTGCCTGGTCAGGATGTGCTGGATGTGATCCATATAATCATACAGGGCATCATATACCGGCATGATTGCCCCGCCGGGGTAGCCAAAGATGTACCTGGCATTTTCCGCCACCAATGACTTGATGACAATTTCAGCCCCTCTAATTTGGGAATCCTTCATAATCGTTAACTTTTATCTGTCACGCATCCTTCAGATGCCGTAGAAACTAACTGAGAATATTTTTTTAGCGTTCCATTTAAATGGCTTAAATCCTTGTTAACCCATGTTTTTTTACGTTCCGCAAAAGTCTGCTCTGAAACATTACAGCTGATCTCCAGATTTTCGGCATTGATGGTGACAATGTCTCCATTTTGCAGCAGACCGATAGGGCCGCCGGCATACGCTTCGGGCGTCACGTGCCCGACGACAAAACCATGGGTACCTCCTGAAAAGCGTCCATCGGTGATCAAAGCCACGTCTGCACCCAGGCCGGAGCCAATAATGATCGAAGTAGGCTTGAGCATTTCCGGCATTCCGGGTCCACCCTTGGGGCCTACATACCTGATCACCACGACATCACCTTTTTGAATTTCCTGATTTTTCATGGCATCGTTCGCCTCCTGCTCTGAATTGTACACCTTCACCGGCCCGGTAAAAGAAACCCCTTCTTTGCCGGAAATCTTGGCCACTGCACCTTCAGGTGCCAGGTTGCCATTGAGTATACACAAATGCCCTGTAGTTTTTATCGGGTCCTCAAGGGGATAAATGACACTTCCTTTTTCTGCCTTCACCGGAGCAATGTTTGCCAGATTCTCTGCCAATGTTTTACCTGTCACCGTCATGCAATCTCCGTGCAACAAACCATGGTCCAGCAGGTACCTCATAAATGCGGGAAGTCCACCCTGGTCATGAAGGTCTTCCATCAGGTATTTGCCACTGGGTTTGAAGTCCCCCAGTACAGGGGTACTTGCATTGATCCTCTTAAAGTCTTCCAACCCAAAATCAATGCCAGCAGTCCGCGCTATGGCCAGAAGGTGTAGGACGGCATTGGTACTTCCTGCCAAAGCCACTACTACCCTCACAGCATTTTCCAGGCTTTTCCGCGTGACGATGTCCTTTGGCTTGAGGTCCATGGCCAGCAGATTGGCGATAAACTCTCCTGCGGCTTCGCACTCCGCCTCTTTCTCTTTAGAATTGGCCGGATTGGAAGCACTGTACGGCAGGGAAAGACCCATGGCTTCAATGGCCGACGACATGGTGTTGGCCGTATACATTCCTCCACAAGCGCCTGCGCCGGGACATGCATTTTTGATGACGCCCATATAGTCTTCATCTGAGATCTCTTTCTTGATACGCTTGCCATAAGCTTCAAATGCGGATACAATATTGAGTTTCTCACCTTTGTACTTTCCTGAACGGATCGTGCCACCGTATACCATGATGGCCGGCCTGTTTACCCGCAACATACCCATGACCGCTCCGGGCATGTTCTTGTCGCATCCTGCCACCGCCACAATGCCATCAAACGAATGCCCCAGAATAAATGATTCTATAGAATCTGCGATGATTTCCCTTGACGGGAGACTATAACGCATCCCCGCCGTGCCCATGGAAATACCATCACTGATACCTATCGTATTGAAAACCATACCAGTCAGTTTGGATTTTACCGTAGCCGCTTTTATGGCTCTTGCAAAATCATTGAGGTGCATGTTGCAGGGATTGCTCTCATAACCGCAGCTTGCCACACCCACAAAGGGTTGTTTCATTTTCTCATCTGAAAGACCTGTGGCGTACAACATGGCCATTGAAGCGGGATTCTCCTGATTATCACTTACCTCCCAACTGTGTTTTTTTGAATTACTCATTTATTCTATTTGGTTTTTTTGACAACTGGCTTATAAAAAAAAGTGCTTCACTCGAATGAAGCACTTTATGTTATTTTTCTATCGGCAATAGATCAGCGCTTCATCCCTTACTAGATGATAATGACGATAAGTACGACAAGGCTGACCAAAATGAACATTTCTCTTCTTTTACTGGTAAACGATACCTTAATAGGTATAATGATAATGCAATATTAAAACCCATAATCCATACTTACAATATTTTATTTCATTTTTTAATTTAAGCGAAATAATAAAATTAGGTATTTGAAATATAAATAGGAAGTTTAGTTTATTATTAAGTATACTGTAGAATTTAATTTTTTAAATTTTACCAATGTAAAAAATTTCAAAATATTATTCTGATGCAAATTTTTGTGAATTTTTTTCCGAAAATACGCCTTTCCAGATGCCTTTACCCAGGTCGGTTCCCGTTTCCCCATTTCTGCATGATGAATTGTCCGATATCTCTCCCAATATCCGCAGCTTTCTTTTACTTTTGGATGCTAAAGGCTTATGATCATGATCACTTTTCCCAACGCAAAGATAAATCTTGGATTGCAAATACTCCGAAAGAGGCAGGACCACTTTCATGACATTGCTACCTGCATCTATCCGATACCATTGACAGATGCGCTGGAAATCATTCCTTCTGGTACCCTGCATTTCGGTAGCAGCGGCAGAGACATTCCCGGAAACCCGGACAGCAATCTTGTTTTGAAGGCCTATCAAATGCTTTATGCTGACTACCCCCGGATAAGTCCTGTGAGTATTCACCTGTATAAAAAAATCCCCATAGGCGCGGGCTTGGGTGGGGGGTCCGCCGACGCAGCATTTGCATTGAAAATGATAAGCGATATTTTCGGTTTAGATCTCGATGTACTACAACTCGAACATTATGGCGGCCAGCTCGGAAGCGATTGCCCCTTTTTTATTGAAAACCAGCCGCGCATTGCTACAGGAAGAGGAGAGTTATTTCAGCCTGCTCCGGTAAATCTCTCCGGAAACTGGGTCTACCTGGTACACCCGGAAATTCATATCAGTACCCGGGAAGCTTATGCAGGTGTGGTACCCAGATCCGGCCAGAAAGACCTCAAAGAAATTCTTGACAAGCCCTCGACCTGGAAGACGGATCTTACCAATGATTTTGAAGCCAGCCTGTTCGAAAATCACCCCACATTGTCAGCCATTAAAACCTCTTTTTACGAGGCCGGTGCCTGGTATGCAGCCATGTCAGGATCAGGATCCGCCGTTTTTGGTTTGTTTTCTTCAGCCCCGGAAAAGCTTTCCTTTCCCAAGCACTATTTTCAGTTAATCCGGCAATTGGATTAGCCCTTCATTGGAGCCTGCGCAACTGGCGGGTCATCTTCTTTCTGAGGGCATACTGAATAAGAGGGTAGATGCAAACCGAAGAGAGGATAATCAGCGTTCCCAGATAAAAACCGGGTGTCATTTTCTCCTTTTCTCCAAAGACCATGAAAGCGAGTAAAATCCCGTAAACAGGCTCCATATTGATGGTCAGGTTGATCGCAAAGGCTGTGACCCTTTTCATCAAATGAACAGAGGCAGTAAATGCAAATACGGTACAAACCTGTGAAAGGATCAATAGCCAAAACCAATCCCAACCCTGCGGCAGAAAGGCGCTGCTTTCGCGCGCAAATAAAGAGAAATAAATGGGTAAAAAAGCCAGCCCTGCCAGGCAGGCACCCAGCATCTCATAAAATGTGATGGTAAAGGGGCTGCTGGACTTGATCAGCCGGCCATTGACCACTGTAAATATGGCACCTATCAGGGCCGAAAATACAGCCATGCTCAGCCCGAGCCAATAGCCGGTTTCAAATTTAAAGATGACAACCAAACCGAGTATGACAAGCAAGCCCAGGAAAATCTCGAACCATTTGATACGTTCGCGGTTCACCAGCGGTTCGATAATGGCGGTCCAAAGCGAGCAAGTGGCCATTCCGGCAAGACATACCGAAGCAGTAGACACTTGCGCTGCCCAGAAAAACAGAATCCAGTGGACCCCGATCAGGCCGCCGGTAAACAGGAATTTGGGCAATTTTGACCAACTGACCTTTACCGGTATTTTTTTGAAACGTAACAATACAAAAAGCCCGGCAGCAGCCATGAGTGTCCGGTAGATGACGATCTCTACGGGAGGAAGGGTAATCAACAGTCCCAAAACAGCCGTAAATCCCCAGATCAGAACGACAAAATGCAGCCAGAGATAGTCTTTTATATTGGCAAGATCCATGTCATCGGGGTACGGTTTTGTACAGAACCAAACCCGTCAGCCCAAAAACCATATTGGGTATCCAGACGGCCAATACCGGATAGGCTGTGCCGGCCTCTGCAAAAGTTCTGGAGAGTAAAAAAAGAATGATATAGACAAATGCCAAAAGAAAGCCCAGCGCAATCTTAAATCCGGAGCCCCCTCTGGTTTTTTTAGCAGAGACGATAACGCCGATAAAAGTGAGCAATATGGCTGCAAAAGGAGACATATACCGGACATACTTCTCTATGCGGTAAAAGCTGATGTTATCCGCACCTCTTTCTTCCAGAATTTGTATTTGGTTGTTGAGCTCAGGAAGGGTGAGCGTTTCATGATGGTTCAGCGGCAGATCAAAATCATTCGGTGTGATGGATAGGGTAGTGTCCATTTCCTCGCCGGTTTCCCAATGCTCCCCCATCTCCTGCAATTCGCGAAGCTTCCAATTTTTTGCACTCCAGGCATTGGTAGTCGTATCCCAAACGATCCGGTCTGCGGAGAATTTGGATAGCAATTTGCCCTCCTCGATGTGCTCCAGTGTAAAACTGTAACCCGAATTGTTAGAGGTATAATACCGCAAAAGATAGGCATAGACATTTGGGGCTACCTTGATATGGATATGCTGTTGGTTCGACTGCTGTTCCTTGTCGAGGTATTCTACCTTAAATTGGGAAACACCTGCGGTCGCAACCGGCAAAACCCAGCCATTTAGCAGAAAACTCACTACTGCTATCAACATCGCAGAAAGCAGGAATGGGACCAGCATCCGCATAAAACTTACCCCACTGCTTAGAATGGCAATGATCTCTGTTCTGCCAGCCATCTTGGAAGTGATAAAAATAACAGATATGAATACCGTGATCGGCGTCAGCAGGTTGTTCAGGTACAGCCCGTAATTCAGCATATACTGCAGTATTTCACCGGTGGGCACGTTATTGCGGATATAGGTATCGTTCTTCTCGGTAAAATCCAACACCAGGACCACCATGATCAGCATCAACACCACAAAAAGGTAGGTTTTGAGGAAATCCTTTATGATCAATTTGTCCAATAGCTTCATTGCCTGTTTGTAAATTTGTTTTAAGCGGCCAGCGGGCCGGTTATCGGCAGCAAGGTAAACTGCCTGCTCCGGCTATGCGCCCCAAAACAGCCGCATTTGGTCAATTACCCATCATACCATTCGATACAAAAACGAAATGCTTTCCCACAGGTTTACAATCTTCTGCTGACTTTTTCTACCATGGTATTTTTCCATGAAGCAAAATCACCCTGTAAAATGTGCGCTCTGGCTTGTCCTACCAGCCAAAGGTAAAAGGATAAATTGTGAATACTGGCAATCTGTGCGGCCAACATTTCCTTACTGATTGTGAGATGTCTGAGGTAGGCCCTGGTGTAAAAACTACTGACATGGGAAGGAAAGCCAGTATCAATCGGCGAAAAATCCATTTTCCATTTTTCATTCCTGATATTGATGATCCCTTCGCTGGTGAATAGCATGCCATTCCGGGCGTTCCGGGTCGGCATTACACAATCAAACATGTCAATGCCCAGGGCTATCCCTTCCAGGATATTAGCGGGTGTACCTACTCCCATCAGATACCGGGGCTTTTCCTCCGGCAAGAGATCTGTTACCAAATCCGTCATTTCATACATCAACCCGGCAGGCTCTCCAACCGACAGGCCGCCGATTGCATTCCCGTCCATGTCCTGGTCAGCAACAAACCGGGCCGCATCCTGCCTCAAATCTTTATAGGTACTCCCCTGGACTATCGGGAAGAGTGACTGCTGATATCCGTATCTGCCGCCGGTCGATTCAAATCTCGTCTTACAGCGCCTGAGCCAGCGCTGTGTCAGTTCGAGCGATGTTTTGGCATAGCTCCAATCGCAGGGATAGGGCGTACATTCATCAAAAGCCATGATGATGTCAGCCCCGATACTTCGCTGTATATCCATGACCGATTCCGGGCTGAAATGGTGCCTGGACCCATCAATATGGGATTGAAACATTACTCCTTCTTCTGTTATTTTACGGCTATCTGCCAGAGAAAAAACCTGATATCCGCCGCTATCCGTAAGTATAGGACCTGACCAACCCATGAATTTGTGCAGGCCGCCCGCTACTTCCAACACCTCCAGAGCAGGCCTCAGGTACAAATGGTAGGTATTGCCCAGGATAATCTGCGCCTTTACATCGTAAGTCAGTTCGCGCTGATGCACTGCTTTTACTGATCCTGCGGTACCCACCGGCATGAAGATAGGCGTTTGTATCTCGCCATGATCCGTCAGGATACTGCCAGCTCTGGCTTTTGTGGTTTGATCTTTATGCTGAAGATTAAATTTCATTCCTTGGTTTCGTTGAAAAATCCACCGATTACTCCTTATATTTGGACACAAAAATAGCTGCATTTCTACAAAAGAAAGGGGATTTTTGATTTTATCTTAAGCAGGCAACTACACAAGTAAGGATGGAAAACGTCATTTGGGGCTTATTTTTTCTGGCCTCTGTCATACAGTTTGCGTATTTGTTGATTGTATTCGGCAGATTTGCTTTTTTCTACCGAAACCTACCGGAAGAAGTTGCGCTTGTGGACCCGGAGGGCGTCTCGATCGTCGTTGCCGCTAAAAATGAGGCCGCGCATCTAAAAGACCTCATCCCTATGCTGATGCAGCAACAGTATCCGAAGTTTGAAGTTGTATTAGTGAATGACCGTTCGGACGATGAATCGGACGCCTTACTGCGCAGCTTCTCACTGCAGTACTCCAACTTCAGGACTGTAAATATTCGTTATACGCCCGCTCATCTCAGCCCTAAGAAGTACGCGCTGACGCTGGGAATAAAGGTTTCCGAACATCCCATCGTACTGCTGACGGATGCCGATTGCCGGCCGGTTTCTCCACAGTGGATCAGGCGAATGTCTGCTCCAATCCGCAACGACGGAAAGATATTTGCTCTGGGGCATGGCTCATACCTGGCACTTCCCGGACTATTAAACCGCATCATCCAATTTGAAACCCTGCTTACAGCCCTCTATTATTTTTCTTTTGGGTATTGGAAATCTCCCTTTATGGGGGTAGGCAGAAACTTGTGTTACCGCAAGGATTTTTTTATGGAGAAAAAAGCTTTCAAAGCGCTCTGGCACATCGAAGGTGGAGATGATGACTTGTTCGTAAACCAACACGCGACGGCTGCAAACGCAGCGGTCGTAGTCCATCCGGAAAGCATCACTATTTCGGAGCCCAAAACCAGTTTCAGGGATTATTTTACACAAAAAAAACGCCACTTTCATGCGGGTAAATATTACCGCTACAGGGATAAACTAAAAATCGGTCTGTATTCGTTGAGTCATTTGGTGTTCTGGCTGGCTGCAATAGGGATTGTATTAACCGCCGGGTCCGGGGAACCAATTGCCCTGGTAATGGGGTTTGTGTTTTCCAGGGCCACGATTCAATATTTCATTATACATGAAGCAAAGAAAAAACTGGAAGGCAAAGGAAAAATGGTTTGGACCATGTTTTTCGATGTAATGTATATGGTTTATTTTTGGGTTCTGGGTACGCTGGGTTACCTGTCAAAAACAGTTAGATGGAAATAAACGAAAGAGGTTTTTCGGATAAGGCATTGGAGGATTTCGAATTGATCGATAAAGCGGTCAAAGAGAAGGACCAGCAGGCTTATGCTTCGCTGATGAAACGCTACAAGAAAGCCGTCTATTTTATGATTTTGAAAATGATCAGGGATGCGGATGATGCCGAAGACCTGACTATGGAGGCCTTTGCCAAGGCATTTCGAAATCTCCATAAATTTAAGAAAGATTATACCTTCTCTACCTGGCTTTTTCGCATTGCCACCAACAATACCATCGACTTCATCCGGAAAAAGAAACTCAAGACCATGAGTCTCAACAACACCATGACCGATGACGGGGGTAATACCGTCAATATCGATATTGAAGATGATGACAACAACCCCCAGGACGAATTCATCAAGACCCAAAGAAAGGAGATGGTCCGCATTTTTGTTGCAAAACTCCCGGCCAAGTACCGCAAATTGGTCAAATTGAGGTACTTTGATGAGTTGTCTTATGATGAAATTGCCGAGGAACTGGGCAAGCCGCTCGGTACCGTCAAAGCCCAGCTTCACAGGTCCAGGGAATTGCTATTCGAAATCGCCCAGGGCAAAAACAAACACATTTGATCCATGCATCCAGATCATTCCCTCATTCAGAAATATTTTCCAAACCATACAACGCAGCAGATTCACCAGTTGGAGCAGTTGGGTGCACTTTATCAGGAATGGAACAGCAAAATCAATGTGATCAGCAGGAAGGATATGGACAGCTTTTATACCCATCACGTCCTGCACTCATTGGGTATTGCAAAGGTGATCCAGTTTCCTGCCGGCAGTAAAATACTGGATATTGGCACAGGTGGTGGCTTCCCCGGCATCCCGCTGGCTATCTTGTTCCCGGAAGCTCAATTCCACCTGGTGGATTCCATTGGGAAGAAAATCACGGTAGTAAAAGACGTGGTTCGGAAACTAGGTTTGAAAAATGTAGAAGCCCAACAGGAAAGGGCGGAAAACCTTAACCGAAAGTACCACTTTATCATCAGCAGGGCGGTGACCCAAATGGAAAAATTTCTTCCCTGGGTGAAAGGCAAATTCAGAAAAGAGGACCTGCATGAGGATTTTCAGAATGGCATTTTCTACCTAAAGGGTGGCGAAGTGGATGAGGAACTGGAAGCCTTACATCTCAGCTATGTACCTTATTTTCTGGACGATTACTTTTCAGAAGATTTTTTTGAAACCAAAAAAGTCATCTACCTGCCATACGAAGGCAAAAGATAGGCCCGGTTTAGTCCGAGCACGTGCAAAACAGACCCGTTTGACAGCAAATCCGGGAAGGAAATGATAAGAACAGCCTTTCTATAGCAGAATACACAAGCCTATTGCCTCAGCAAAACAAATTCTACTGTGGCTTCACCTGGTGTCACCCCTTCCATGTCAAACTCTGTAAAATCCCCTACATCCGGCATACCGGTGACCTTCAAGCGGTTTTCTGTGAATTCTAAAATTTCCAGCTCAAATCGATCCTCATCGCTGTCCACCATGACCAACTGATCCTCGTTGATTTCCCAGGTACCGGCAAATGTATCGGTGCCCTGAACTGGAAACCTTTGCTCAGCAAAAGGTATCCCTCCCACACTGGCTTCTACGAAGAATACGAAATTACCTGCTGCCACCACCGTGTTGGGGTCTTCCCCAAAGACCACGGTCATGTTGTAGTCTTCACCGGTCCCGGTAAGGGAAACAGGAATCGCGTTTTGGGTCCCCGGAATTACAGCAGTACCGGAGGCTTGTACATTGGCTGATTCCAGTGTCCAGGTACCCCCGGAAAGTTGGGGCGCGGCAGGTTCATCCTCAACGGTGCAGGAAGTTGATAGAATAATCAGGACAAGGACAATATGCAATAAATGCTTCATGGTCGGTTATTTTTTCTTGTAAGTAATTTTTATGGGTACTCCTTCAAAATCAAAGTTTTCCCGCAACCGGTTTTCCAGAAAACGGGTATATGGGGATTTTATGTATTGAGGCAAGTTACAAAAAAAGGCAAAGACCGGATTTTTTGTCGGTAGTTGAGTAATGTATTTGATTTTGATATATTTTCCCTTATTTGCCGGCGGCGGATATTTCTCTATTTCCGGCAGTATGAATTCGTTCAGTTTAGAAGTAGGCACTTTCCTGTGTTTGTTGTCATAGACTTTCATGGCCAGTTCCATGGCCTGATAAATTCGTTGCCTGGTCAGTGCAGAAATAAAAATAATCGGAATCCACTTATTTTCACCTAACTTTTGGCTCATGTCTTCTTTGAAGGTAAGCATGGTCTTGTGATCCTTTTCGATCAAATCCCATTTATTCACCATGATCATGATCCCTTTGTTGTTTTTGATGGCCAGTGAAATCAGGTTTACATCCTGCGATTCCAGTCCGCGTGTAGCATCTACCATCACGATCACCACATCTGAATCTTCAAGCGTTCGCAGGGAGCGCATGACCGCGTAAAACTCAATATCCTCTTTTACCTTGGCTTTTTTGCGTATGCCAGCGGTGTCGGTGAGGATATAATCCTTGCCATACAATTGATATCTGGTGTGGACAGCATCCCTGGTAGTGCCGGCTTCATCGGTCACGATAGACCGTTCTTTTCCAATAAGCGCATTGAGAAATGAAGATTTTCCCACATTGGGCCGGCCCAGAATAGCAATCTTTGGTACGCCTTCGTCCGGATCCTCTTCGCCCTCATCTGGAAATTTTTTGATCAGCTCATCCAGCAGGTCGCCTATACCGCTTCCACTGGAAGAAGAAATGGGAAAGATGGTATCTTCACCCAGTCCCAATGCGTAAAATTCATTGGCCATCAGCATCTTGTCCAGATTGTCTGCCTTATTGGCTACCATAAATACCGGCTTTTCCGTACTTCGGAGTTCTTTGGCAAATTCTGTATCCAGGTCTGTCAGCCCGTCAATACAATCTACCACAAACAGGATCACGGATGCTTCATCTATAGCCAGTCTGACCTGTTTCCTGATTTCTTTCTCGTAAAGATCATCTGATCCGGTGACATACCCTCCGGTATCGATGACCGAAAAAAATTTACCACCCCACTGCGCGTGTCCGTAATGTCTATCCCGCGTCACACCGCTGAGATTGTCTTCAATGGCTTTACGCTCCTCAATAAGTCGGTTAAAGAGTGTGGATTTGCCCACGTTAGGTCTCCCTACAATCGCTACTATATTGGCCATAATGTCCTCTCTTATTGGTCGTAACCAAATTTTTTCAACTTGTTTTTATTTTTTCTCCAGTTCTCCTCCACCTTGACGAAGGTTTCCAAAAATACTTTCTTTCCAAAAAAATTCTCCATTTCAATCCGCGCCTCAGTACCCACCTTTTTAAGTGCCTTACCTTTATCTCCAATGATAATGCCTTTCTGGCTTTGTCGCTCCACAAAAATAAGTGCACGCATGCGAATCAGCTTGTCAGTTTCCTCAAAATCCTCAATTTTCACTTCCGTACTGTAGGGAATTTCCTTTTTGTATTGGGTAAAAATCTTTTCCCGGATGATCTCTGCAGCAAAAAACCGCTCGGGCCGGTCACTCAGTTCCTCCTTATCATAAAACGGTGGGTGTTCCGGAAGCCTGTCCAGGATCTCCTGCATGATTTTTTGCAAATTAAATTGCTCCAGAGCGGAGACAGGAATAACCTCCGCTGCTTTGATCCTCTGGGACCAATATTCGGTAACCTGCTGCAGCTTTTCCTCCTTATTGAGATCTATTTTATTGATTATCAATAATACAGGAACACCCGAATCATTTACCTTATCAATTATCTCCTGAATGTCCTCATCGGTATCAAACAAGTCTGTTACAAAAAGGATGACATCTGCATCTTCCAGCGATAAGTTGACGAAACCCATCATGCTTTTGTGCAGTTCATATTTGGGTTTCAGCATGCCTGGAGTATCGGAAAAAACGATCTGATATTCCTCTTCGTTCATGATACCAAGGATCCGGTGACGGGTAGTCTGTGCTTTAGAAGAAATGATAGACAACTTTTCACCCATTAAGGCATTCATCAGGGTAGACTTGCCCACATTGGGTTTTCCTATGATATTGACAAAGCCTGCCTTGTGTTTACTTTCGGACATGGTTTCATTTTTTTTTACAAAGGTACTTGATTTTTGAGAATATGTCCTTACCTTTGTACCACAATAAAGGAAAGGGCAACAAAAAACGTTTGCAGCCGTATAAAATACCGAAAAGCGATTATAAACATTTTAAAAATATATCGCGGGATGGAGCAGTTGGTAGCTCGTTGGGCTCATAACCCAAAGGTCACAGGTTCGAGTCCTGTTCCCGCTACTTGTAAGGGCACTGGTTACAGTGCCCTTTTTTTGTTATTTTTAATCCCATGTTTACTGTGTATGTTCTTTACAGTGAAAAATTCAATAAAATCTATATCGGGTTTACTTCTGATCTGGAAAAACGCCTGATATCACATAATGAGCTGGGTAAAAAGGGGTGGACAATTAAATTTCGGCCATGGAATGTTATACATACTGAGAAATTTGAATCCAAAAAAGAAGCCATGGATAGAGAAAAATACCTTAAAACAGGAATACTTCTGCATAAACTATTCTAAACTGTATTTTTTTCCAGTTGAACGATTTCACTTTCCCCAGTAATTTTAATAAACAGGGCTCCGCCCTTTCGCAAACAAATAACTGAAAAATTTGGTCCCTGGCTTTAGTAAGCCAATTTCATCATTGAGGTATAGCATTAATGGGTCGATTTTGAGGTAGCTGCAATTACTTTTCGAGCCATTTCCACCGCGCTGCCCAGTCCATCAAGAACTCCTTTCTGTATTTTGAGATGGTTTTTGCTCCTTGCTGATCCCCGATATAAAGTGCTGGATTTTGCCGGTCACTGTACCAGTTAGAACCTAGTTGAAAATCATCTGAAGTGGCTTTACCCGGCCAGGGCACTATACTGACGTATGCTCCTTCCAGTCCATCCAATTCAGCGATGTCACTAGTGGTTTTATACCTTCCGGTTTCAGGTTTTTTAGAGGAGTATTTAACTCCATAAGTTCCTTTTCCAAGATAATATCCTGGCCATGTTTGATTTTGAATTTCTATTTCGAACACTACAGCATCCTCTGGAACAGCTATATCTGGTCCTTCAAATCTCCACTCAATAATGGCATAAGCCGCCACGGTATCTTCGACTGTACTTCCACCCATGAAAACATTTCTGGAACTACGATCGATCTTTTCAAAACTTCCTCCCCAGCTTTCTCCACTAGGGTCATCAGGTTCTCCATTCATAAGGTAAACCAGGGAAGGAGTATCGCCCATTTTGAGGTTGCCTTCATAATAGTTGATGAAATCCTTCCCCAATGCTCCCCGTCCCTGAATGTAATTTTCATAATAAGCATCTCCTTTCAAATCGCCAGGAGAATCGTTATCCATAAACCATCCCCTGTACGTTGAATTTGCCTCAATCATCCAGAGATCCGGGTGATGTTCTGCGATATAAGAATAGGCATTGATACTCCATTTTTTGTTTGGACCTCCGATCCAGTACACTTTGATATTTTCTTTGATTTCAGGAGCATCATGAAGTGCTTGGGCCAGGTCCTCAATCCCTCCCCAAACCAAAACCCAAAGAGGTTGGTCTTTTACCCTCCTGGCACAGTTTATAATCCATTCTGATCCTTCGGTCGGGTCAGAATATCCTTTAAAAGGTGCCGCATCTTTTTGCCCTTGCCTGGTTATTTCTCTCAGAGATTTTGGAGTCGGAAGTGCCGGAGCATGGGATTGGAGTTGGCTGTAATCCTTTTCATATACATCAATCATGTCCTGAAAATCCTTTGTAGTACCTTCTCCATAAGGTGATGAAACCAAGCCTTCCAACTGAAACCGATCTGCGTACATCAACAAGTGAATCATGGACTGAAAGTCATCCGGATCAGTTCCGCCTATGTCTGAACTGATTAGTACCCTGGGTCGGGCAGATTCTTTCAGTTGTTCATTGCAGCTCATAAGTCCGGCAAAAAAGAATAACCCGGCCAAAGCTGATCGTATGGTCTTCTGGAAGTTCATCCTATTTAATTTCTATCCTGGATTTAACCAACACCTTTCAATCATTTTTGATTGGGCGTAAATATATTCTAGCAATTAGACTATAACCACCTAAATTTCCTAAATAATCTATCGGATTCCGAGATGAATTACCGTTTTGATGAAAAGAGAAGTGCTTTTAAGCCCTATGGTTTTTCCGGGCTTCCAATTGAGAAACCCAGGCCTCATCCTTACAAACTGCTGCCAGGAGCACCGGAGTTGTAACTACCGGAGCACCATGGCAGCCATTAGAATGGCCCCATCCTTTAGAAATTCACCCCGATATAGAGATTGGGTTCAAAGAGGAAGTAGTTCTTCCATTCATTATCCAAGGCCTTAAATTCATCCGGCGTATTGGTATCAAAAAGCCAAACCTGAGAATGCACCTGTGGCTCAACGAAAAACCGCTTTTTCTTTCCAAATGCCAAATGGTAACCCAAATGGAGAGAATTGTATAGTTTAAAACCATTTCCTAATTTATTGTTATCCTCATCCAAATAGGTTTTAAACTGAGGTAATACTTCAACGGTGGCAAACAGGCCCTTCCAAAACATGCGTTGATAGCTTATTCCAATCCCGGTTTCCCGCATGTGGCCGGGATAGAACTCAGTTCCGGAATCTACTTTATCCAGGAGTCCGTCCCACCAAAGAATACCCATAGGTTGGAATAAGCGCCAGGTAGCAAACTTCAATCCAACGATATTCTTGCTATCCAGATTTCGCTTAACATGGATTTCGATATGCTGCGTATTCGTCCGGTCATCCCAGGATTTGGTAAAAAACTGGGGAACGGTGATCCCGGGAAAACTAACTCTGTATTTATAGTCTACTCCGTTATTTTCACCTGCTTGAAGGTTGCTTTGTGAAAATGCACTTACTGTCACAATTGTCAGAAAGAATGTTAATAAGGTTTTCATTTTTAGCGTGTTTAAATAGGACATGTGTTTGTTTCAAATTGATGGGACAAATGTGGCCTTTCCGGAAGGATCAGTCGTCCAGAAATGTAATGGCGGACGTTTTGGTGAAATTCGGGACTTTTGGAAAAGAGATGGCAAAAAAGAAATATCATCTTTTCCTGCTTCAGATTACATTTATGGTATGTAACAACCGGATGCCGGCCCACATTCTGTAAATGAAGGCAAAGCATAAGGTGGGAAACCCTCCTATCGGTGAACCGCAAACCGGATAAACTATAAGTACGGGGGCAGTTGCAGCCCCCACTACTACCACATGAAAATAAGAAAGAAATTGATGCTCAAATTAGCTTTACCGATAAGCCAAATCGGATTCGGTCGGAAAACCAGATCGGCCGCTGCAAGAAAAATAAAAAATACGCTTCTCCTTATTTTAAGCAATTTCTTTTGGCAAAAATTTCAGGAGGTTTTAACTTTAGGAGTATGGTAGTCCAGGGAACCAATTCCTGGTATCGTTAACTAATAGATGAATCAACGTTCAATCGCAGTACTTCCCTTTGATAATCTCAGCTCAGACCCCGAAAACGAGTATTTTTCAGATGGGATGGCCGAGGAGATTATCAATGCACTGAGCAAAATCCAGGGGCTGAAAGTGATCGCCCGCACTTCTTCCTTTGTATTTAAGAATCAAAAACCAGACATCCGGATCATCGGAAATAAACTGGGAGTATCCTCAGTCATTGAAGGGAGCATCCGAAAAGCCGGAAGCCGGGTGCGGATTGCGGTACAGCTCATCCGAACAGACAACGGGTTTTACATTTGGTCAGAGACCTTTGACCGCACTTTGGAGGATATTTTTGATTTGCAGGACGAAATCAGCCTTTTGGTAGCAGATCGCATTCGGGAAAATTTTGGTCACATGGAAATCGATGATCGCCTGGTTTCCACCAAAACAGATAGTCCAGAAGCATACGATCTTTTCCTGAGAGCAATTCATCACTTCAAACGGAAAGACCTGGCCGATGTCAAAGAGGCCTTGGTTTTATTTACAAAAGCCACTCAATTAGACCCCAATTTTACAGAAGCATTTGCCTACATCGGCGAGACCTACCTTCATCATGCGGGCTTTAACCTGATTTCTGCCAAAGAGGGGTTTAAGAAATCAAGAGAATATGCCCAAAAAGCGCTGGCTATCAACTCAAGAGACATGCGGGCCCACAAGGTCATGGCTTACGTACACCTGTTTCATGACTGGAATTGGGAAGCAGCCATCCAGTCCTACAATCAGGCAGTTATTGCAGGGTTGAATAATGAGATCGACTTCATCACCAACTATTATATTTTCATCCAGAAGGATTACGACCTGGCCATCGCCATCGCCAGGGAAAATGTATCCAGGGATCCCCTCCACATCATCAGCTATTGGTGGCTGGGTCTTTGCAATTATCTCTCAGGTCGTTTTGAAGATGCCCTTCCTGCTTTTGAAGAGAGCCTACGAATAGACCCCAACTTCAGCGAGGCCCTTCGCTGGAAAGGGTTGGTGTTGGGCTATTTGGGGAAATTTAAAGAAGCCTTTCAGGCCCTTGATCGGGCGAGCGAGTTAACGAACGGTGAGGGCCTGGTCAAGCTGGACCAGATGACTGTAAAAGTGCTCAGCGGCGAAACCGAAGGGGTGCTTGAGGAACTGAAAAATAGTCACTACATCGATCCATGTGATCCGGCCGCCTTGTACAGCCTGATGAACCGACCTGATGAGGCTATTCATTTCCTTCAGAAAGGTCTGGAAGAAAAATCAAGCATGATGGTCAGCCTGAAATATTGGTGGGTTTGGGATAATATACGGGAGGACAAGCGATTTCAGGAAATCTATCGTCAAATGAATTTTCAGGACCATAAGGCCCATCGACAGCATCCCTCCAACCAACAATTGGTCATTGCCCAAACCAGCCAAATGGCAGCCGAAGAATCTGAACTTTTCCTTCAAGCATTGCGGGAAAAAATGGCGCTGGAGGAGGTAGTGACCGACACCAATCTTACCTTAAGGTCGCTGGCAGCGCAGATCGACATGCATCCTAATAAGCTTTCCTGGCTCATCAACATGAAACTGGGGCAAAACTTCAACGACTATGTCAATTCCCATCGCCTGGCGATTTTCCAACGAAAGGTGACTGACAAGGCCAATGCACACATCACCTTATTGGGGATGGCATACGATAGTGGATTTACATCCAAATCGGTATTTAATGAATTTTTCAAAAAATCCACCGGCCTTACCCCCAAAGCATGGGTCAAGGCCCACCGTAACTGATTTTTCATGACTTTTAATGCTGCCTTTCTCACCAATAACCTTGGATTGGCTGACAGCCAACTCCCCTTTGTGTACACGGCTGTTGGAGTCACTAGCCTTGTAGCTGCCCCAGTTTTTGGAAAGTTGGCCGATCGGTTCGGTAAATGGACTGTATTTGCTATTGGGACCCTGCTTTCCATAGCTACCGTAGTGGTGTACACGGCTGGAGCGATTCAGCGCTTCGAATCGATTATTTTTGTACATGTGTGCTTGTTTTTTGGGGTAAATGCACGAATGGTTTCTGCAACAGCCTTGGCTACCGCTGTTCCGAAAAAGTCTCATCGAGGTGCCTTCCTAGCCATTGATACTTCTATTCAGCAGTTGGCGGGAGGCATAGCTGCGGCAATTGCCGGATGGGTTATTTTTCAGGGGGTGGACGGCATTCTGCTAAACTATCCTCAGATCGGCTGGCTGATGGCTATCTTGATGCTATTATCGGCAGGTTTGGTCTATTTGGTCAGCAATCAGGTGAAAGCCAATCCCGAATCAGAATCAAATTAATCTGGAAAAGTTAGACAGTAATAAGTCCTAAATCATAAACCTGGACGATTGGCTATACTTTTTCCTCCACCTTTGAATCAACCAAAAAAATCAGACGATGACAGGACCTGATAAAAACCAAGCTTTTCCTCTGGCAGGTCATGACCGACTTTGCTTTCTGAAAAATGTGATCAAAAATCCTCAAATCCAGGTGGGTGACTACACCTATTACGACGACTTTGAGGATGTTCGAAATTTTGAGAAAAATATCAAATACCTCTTCGATTTCGTAGGGGACCGATTGATCATCGGGAAGTTTTGCATGATCGCATCAGATGTGACTTTCATCATGAACGGAGCCAATCACCTTTCCAAATCCATCTCCGCCTACCCTTTTGCCATTTTTGGCCTGGGATGGGAAAAAGCCATGGAAGGGAAACGGTATCCTTACAAAGGCGATACTGTCATCGGAAATGATGTCTGGATCGGCTACGGTGCAACCATCATGCCCGGGGTCCAAATCGGAGATGGTGCCATCATAGCCAGCAAGTCGGTGGTTACCAATAATGTGGCCCCCTACACGGTCGTGGGAGGCAATCCCGCCCGGGAAATCAAAAAGCGCTTTTCTGATAAAGAAATTGAGAAGCTTTTACACCTAAAATGGTGGGATTGGCCCATTGAGCGAATCACCCGGAATGTTCAAAATCTTACCGGAGATCAAATCATGGAACTCATATGATTTTGAAAATCAAATGTAATTTTCCTTGATTTCCATAAAATCAGTCTGAATAAACCCACTCCCTGGAGATAAAGCTGTTTGTTGATGAATTTTCTATTCCGCCCATATCGGAAAGTGAGTTTGTTTCTTTGAGACTTTGTTGATGTTTTACTTTTCGGTAATTTCAATAAAGTCTTATTATTTTTCTACTGATTAAATGGTCCATTGAAATATATCTCAATTAGTCTTTATCGAAAATTGGTTGTTTGTGCTCTTGCAGAGGGAATTAGCGAGCAGGTGTTGAGGCAATTCCCTACTGCTCATGATGCGCTAGATGGAATCCAGGCAGTCCCAGCTGATCATTTTTTTGAACTCCATGAAATTCTTGAAAGAAATTTAGAGCCAGGATTCTCAATTCGTGTTGGCCAACAAATGAAAATAGACGATTATGGGGTTCTAGGCCTTTCCTGGCGAACTTGTTCTCGTGCAGGGGAAATTTTTGAAAGGAGCGAACGCTATTTCAAATTACTTTCAAACACTTACGACTTTAATGTCAAAAAGAAGGATGATATTTCAGAAATTCAACTCCTTAGGGAACCCCACCGAAGAGGACTCGAACTATCCAATGAAGCCACGCTTTCAGCCACTGTAGTTGTTCTCAAGGCAACTACAGAAACAGATATTTCTCCAATCAAAGTGACATTCAAACATGGCCCACCTAAGGACCTAAAAAGTCATCGGGAAGCATTTAATTGTCCTATCTTGTTTAATCATTCCAATTATTCGATTTCCTATCGGACCTTGGACTTGGAAGCTCAGACGGCCAAAGCTGACTATAGTATCAATAGATTTTTACTTGATCGAGTGGAAGAGGAGACTAAAGGTATGGTCATTTCTTCAAACAAGGTTGTGTTTGATGTCGGAAGCCTAATCAGGGATGCCTTGCCAAGTGGAATTCCGGGAATTATCCAGATAAGCAGTCATATGGGAATGAGTAGCCGCACCTTAACAAGGCGATTGAATGAGCAGGGAGCAACTTTTCGTGACATTATCCAAAAAACACAGGAGCATGTGGCCAAGGAACTCCTAATCAACTCAGATCAGAGCATTGCTGAAATAGCCTTTCTCTCTGGCTTTTCAGAGCAAAGTGCTTTCAGCCGGGCTTTTAAGCGATGGACTGGCTTGGCTCCAGTCGAATTCCGAAATAAATAACCATTCTAACTTTTGGCTTAAAATGTCATGATATTGGCAGAGAAAGACAAGTTTGGGTTTTCTACTATCCATAGGTTTGTAACATAATATAATTCATCAACTTATGGATATCTCGATCAAAACTTTTTCCTTAATCGGTTCTGTAATTCTCACAGGGCTTTCAGCAGGGCTCTTTTTAGCTTGGTCAGTATCAGTGATACCAGGTACCAAAAAGCTGGAGGATCTAACCTACTTAGCAACCATGCAGTCAATCAATAGGGCCATTTTAAACCCAGGATTTTTCTTGATCTTTTTTGGAAGCCTTATTCTCCTTTGTTTCTCCTTTTTTAGTGAATTCAATCACAACAAACTGACTTTCTGGCTTTTATTATTTGCTTGTACAAGCTATTTGATTGGAACGATTGGAGCAACAGGTATCGGTAACGTACCCTTAAACGATCAATTAGAGGCATTAAATCTTTCCAAAATAAGTCAAAATAAAATGTCGGTTTTCAGGAAATACTATGAAACCAACTGGAATCGACTTCATCAAATCAGGACAGTTTTTGCTCTGGTCTCATTTGTACTGGCACTCCTGGCCCTTTGCTACCAAAATTCAAAAATTACTTCTTTATAGTTAAATCTTAAAATCATCAAATCGAGCCCTTCTGAAGAAGTCAGAGGTTCAAGTTGTCAATTAAAATAATACAGAAACACCATGAAATACAACATTTTAGTAATCGGAGGGACAGGAAAAACCGGGCGTCGAGTAGCAGATAGGCTGGTTCAAATGGGCGAAAATGTAAAAATAGGTTCAAGAAGCGGAAACCCTGTCTTCAACTGGGAAGACCCTTCATCTTACGCTCCTGCGCTTAGAGGAATGGATCGAGCCTACATCGTCTATTATCCTGATTTAGCAGTCCCAGGAGCAAAAGATGCCATTTCAAAATTGCTTGAGGCAGCACTGAGTGAAGGACTTGATAAGGTAGTTTTACTTTCAGGAAAAGGAGAAAAAGAAGCAGAGGCTTGCGAAGAAATTGTTGCAAATTCTGGATTGAATTATAGTTTGGTACGCGCTTCTTGGTTCAATCAAAATTTCAGTGAAGGAGCCTTCCTTGACTTCGTCTTAGCAGGACATGTAGCACTTCCACTGGCTGACGCCCAAATACCCTTTGTGGACGCTGATGATATAGCCGATGTGGTTACAAAAGTTCTTTTAGATGATTCTTTCAATGGACAAACGCTTACTGTTACAGGGCCGCGAAAAATGACTTGGACCGAGGTTGCGGACGCATTAGCTGAAGGAATTGGTAAAAGTATTCAATATCAACCAATATCGATTGAAGAATTTAAATCCGGAATGAAGCAAGCTGGACTTCCTGACTCCTATGTCTGGTTGTTTGGCTATCTGTTTGACGAAGTATTGGGAAACCCTGAGAATCAGGACATATCTCATGATATTGAAAAAGTCCTGGGACGAAAGGCTATTGAATTTAAAGACTTTGTGTCAAAAACCAAGGAAACGGGAGTATGGAGTCAGTCTATTCCTCATTCTATTTAATTAAAGACCATGAGCAAAAAAGAACTAGTCTGGGCTATGGCTTCAGCCGGAGTTATTTGGCTGATCGGCGTATCTGCCTTTGTTTTATCCTACACCGTTCAGATCATGGAAAACCCAGATCATCAAGCTAATTGGGTATTATCATTGACATTAATCCCGGCAATTGCTTTCGGCACCAATTTCTTTTATGGAAAAAGGTTTAAAACTAATGGCTGGATACTCGGTGCTCTTATGTTTGGCTTAACATTCCTCCTTGATGCCATGATCACTGTACCGGTATTCATCATCCCGGCAGGAGGAAATCATTTTGATTTCTTCAGTAGCCCTATATTTTGGTTAATTGCCTTAGAGTACATCACTTTAAGTGCTCTGTTTTCCAGAATTTGGAAAAATAAGAACAGGTTCAAGGAAGGCTCGATAGTAAATCAATTATAGGAGTATATTAATAAAACGAGTCTGGAATAGGCTTTCTCTTTTCCATTTGGCCAGCATTCTACCTCCTCTACTTCAAATCCAAAAACCAATTACATCTAGTAGTAATATTCAGGATGAAAAACCTACTTAAAACGATCCTGAGTGCATGTTTGGCTTTAATTCTTCCCCAAGAACTACTTGCCCAAAATTCAAATTCCCTTGCAATAAAAATTGATTCTCTTTTATCCAATAGCGTTTCAAATGGCTATTCAGGAAGTGTATTAGTAGCAAAGGATAGGGAAATCATTATATCTAAAGGATACGGGCTTGCAGATCGTGAATTGAAAATACCCAACAATTCCAGCACTGTTTTTAATATTGGTTCTGTCACTAAACAATTTACTGCAGCAGCAATAATGAAGCTTCAGGAAGAAGGAAAATTGACTACCAGTGACAAAATAATTAAATGGTTTCCCGATGCTCCACTAGATAAACATCAAATCACTATTCACCAGTTACTGACCCATACATCAGGCCTTTCCCCTCAAACGGGCGGTTTTCGATATGATAAAGCAACTAAATCACAGTTTTTGCAAGAATTCTATGATGCTGACCTCATGTATTCTCCGGGGGAAAAGCATACCTACGCCAATGCCAATTACATCCTTTTGGCGGCTATTGTAGAGGCATCCTCTGGGCAGGATTACGAATCATTTCTCAGGGATCAATTCTGGGGTCCATTGTGTATGGATCGCACAGGGTATCACAGGGTCAATTTTCCCAGGGAAGCCGAGGCAAATGGATATTACTTTGATTTAAAGACGGGCAAATGGGAAGATTGGGGAACTACTCAGGGGTATCTGCCTGGTTCAGGGGATCATTGGTATAGTATAGGAAAAGGAGATCTGCATTCAACCGTGGAAGATCTATACAGATGGGAACTAGCTCTTGAGCATCATGAGATTTTAGAAGAGGCTTCCAGACAGAAAATGGAAACAGGCTTTGCCCCTGAAAATGAAGCACGAACTTCCCATTATGGCTATGGCTGGGCTATATACAATTCTTCCAGGAATTCAAAAATTGTAAGTCATAACGGAAGCAACGGGATATACTTTGCAGATTTCATCAGATTTGTGGAGTAAGGTTTGGTGATCATAACCTTATCAAACACTCGGTTAAACTTGCAATCTGAAAATATTGGATGGGAAATAGCTAAGGTCGTAATGAACCCTCTCCACCAAGCCCAGGTAATTCCTAAAAATGTGTCTGAATTGATATATGATTTTATGAGGGCTTATCCCGCAGAAAAATCCATACAATTACATGACTTCATAAAGAATCAAATAGGTGAGTCTCTCAATGATACATCCATCTTGAATCGTATTGGCCTTACTCAAATTTCAGGCGGTCTAAACTCAGATTGGGGAATAGCTTTGCTTAACTTAAATACCATGCTTTTTCCAGATGATGGAAACCTTTGGGATTCTTTAGGAGAAGGATATTTATTACTTGGTGATAAAGAGAATGCCAGGTTGAATTTTAAAAAAGCTCTTGAATTAGGACAAGAAAAGGAATGTCACTGGTGCAAAAACTCACAGAAAAAATTGATTCTTATTCAAAGCAATCCGAATTTAAATTAGTAGATTAATCTATACCTGTATCACAGGCCTTCAAGATCTTATTGATGAATACACGAATTAAAAAATCTTAGGTTTTCAAATGGCGAAACTGGCAAATAGCACGAATTATCTATCACGAGGAGCAAATACCTAAGAAAAAGACAGGGTGTTTATCTTAGCGAGATTATTTTACTTTTTGTTTCGATCCATGCCAAAAGGAATTCCACCTACCTTTTGCCATTTCTCTTTTTAAACAGTTTTTAAATGGCTTGTTGTCCCATTCCTTAAAGTCATAAAGTCCGGGATTTCATCAAAATGTCCCGAATCATAATTCAAGACGACTAGAGGCTATATCTATCCCAACTTTGTCACATCATTCATCAAAAATAAAATTCAATACATTATGAAAAACAAAGCAATTACACTGGGAACAGGTATCGGTGTCGCCATCGGGACAATGCTGGGAGTAGCCATCGGCACAGCCATTGGAATTATCGCACTCGGATTATTAGGGGTGAACTTTGACAATCAAATCACCTTCTGGATAAGTACCGGAATGGCCGTAGGCGGAGGAATCGGTCTGGTCAACTTTATGCTCAAATCGGCCAAAAAAGTATAAAGGCTCGTGCCATGGGCAAAAAGTCCTGGATTTCATCAAAACGTCCCGAATCGTAATTCAAGACGACTGGCCGGGTTTGAAAGCCCAAATTTGTACCATCAGTTTAAAACAAACACAAATCATACTTAAACAACACAAACAATGAAAAAGCAAATCTTCATCTTATTTATCGGTCTGATTACGTCTCTAAATATTCAGGCTCAAACGGAAAACCCCAATCGAAAAGGCTTCACAGCCGGAGCTTCCTTAGGTGTAGGCGCACTGCACTTCACCGATGGGATGAGCGAAAAAACTACACGAGGCGGTATCTCCCTTCCCAATCTCAAAATGGGTTGGTTTGTATCTCCCCGAACAGCCATCTATGTGAATACCGTAGGACAAATCTATGAGTCCGAAGGAGTAGACAGAAGCTTTGAGGGGATCATCCCATCTATCCAATACTGGGCGACCAATAAATGGTGGGTCAGCGCAGGATATGGTGCCTCTTTGGATATGAAAGCACTCTACGAATCCGAGGCTGATTCCAAAAAGAGCGAGTGGGGAAAGGGAGTATTGATCTCCACAGGATATGAGGTACTACAACGTCAGAAATGGGCCCTGGATATCCAAAGCCGTTTTTACATGGCTAGGGTAACCCGAAAAGAAGATGGAAATCTAGACGCAACCAACTTCTCCCTCGGAGTAGGTATCAGCCTCTTCTGAATAGAAAAGTTATCTAAAATTTCAAAGAAAAAAGCAGGGAAGAGTTGTGAGTTTCAACGGCTTTCCCTGCCGGATTCTTTTTCCCAACAAGCCATCAACCATGAAACGCCGAACACTTTATTTCCTCATTCCAACTATGTTTTTACTTCAATTTCTATTCGATCAAAGCCTCCCTACACTGGAACGAAAGCTAGACAGGCTTTACCAAAAAGGATCTGTGGAATTCTTGATCAAGGTTTTAATGGAACTGAAAAACACCAAAAAATGATCCTCAAATTCCACCTATTCAAACCATAATACAATGCAAGGAAAAATAATTCTGGCCGGAGCCACCGGTTATTTGGGAGGTTTTATCACCAAAGAGCTTACGAACCAGGGAGTTGATTTTTTGGCATTTGGGCGAAACGAGGAGAAACTCAGGAACATGGGTTTGCGATCAGATCAAATTCAGATCGTCGATGTCACAAAGCCGGCCTCTTTTCCAGCATTTCAGGATCCCATAGATACGGTTATTTCCACGGTAGGAATCACTCGACATAAGGATGGCCTGAGCTATATGGATGTGGATTATCAGGCCAATCTCAATTTGCTGGAATTTGCCAGGCGGCAGCAAGCCAGAAAGTTTGTTTACGTGTCTGTGCTGAATGGTGAGCAAATGCGCCACTTGAAAATCACTGCCGCCAAGGAACGCTTTGTAGATGCCCTCAAATCGTCCGGTTTGGAATACTGTATCATCAGACCCAATGGCTTTTTCTCTGACATGAAGGACTTCCTGGCCATGGCCAGGTCGGGCAGGGTTTACCTTTTTGGTGACGGGGAATTCAAGCTCAACCCCATTCACGGAAGCGACCTTGCAAGGGTGGTCATTGAAAGCATTGTTTCCCCTCGGCAGGAAATTGAAGTAGGTGGTCCGGATATCTTCACCCAAAATGAAATCGGAAAATTGGCTTTTGAAGCGATGGGCAAGGTGGTCAAAATCGTTCACCTTCCTGATTGGATGCGACGAGCTGCACTAGGAATCATTCGCACCTTTACCAGTTCAAAGACATACGGGCCTTATGAGTTCTTTCTCAGCATGATGGCGCGGGACAATGTAGCTCCACGGCATGGGGTAAAGCGCCTCGAAGCCTTCTTTCGGGAGGAAAGTGACAAAACCCAGGCAGTTTAAATCCTTCTTTAGTACTGAAATCAAAAGTAATTGAATCAACTACCTAATGGGTTAGACCAGGTTTGTGCTTTCTCTTGCTGAATTAAAGTTTTCTTTTGTTCTTCGGTAAAATAGGAGTTACCAGATGAAACGGGGGGCTTTTGAATACCTTAGATAACAATTTGAGCTCAACTGCGGCCAAAAATATACATCGCTATCGGGAGCCTCACAGCTCCTAAACGAAGGACCGTTTTGAAATATCGAACGTGCAACGTTTCTTAAATGATTTTCTAAAATAAAAATTAGTTCCTAAAATACCTACCCAAACTAAATCACCACCTCAGGATATTTCACTCCCAATACATACCATCAATACAGATAAGGATGGTAATCCGTTGCGGGTGCTGTCACCTTATACTCCGATTGAAGAAAAGCAACCAGGTCAATCAGTTCCTGAACCGTCATTAACTCGTTGTAATTCTTCATTCTGGAACGACCATCCTCAGTAATGCCTTCATTTTTATTTACCCACCCGATCTTGTGGGAAGGGTTAATGACCGAAGTGACCAATTCTCCATAGGTTTTTTGAGAGCTGACTTCCCCACCTAGCGGTATTCTGAGACCGTCATTTTTTCCCTGCCAGGCAATCCCTGAAATACTGTGGCAAGCATTGCAAGCCAATTTCGTAAAGGCCGCTTTTCCTAGTTCTATATCACCCTCAGGAAGGGCAAAGCCCCGCTCCTGGGAAGTACAACTACTGATAAGTAACCCTCCACAAAATACGATAAATAGTACTAATCCATTTGAGGTCTTGCTCAAGGTTTTATTGCTCTTTATGCGAAACATAGCCGACTGTTTTAATGAAAGATCTAATTCATGCTAATGACTAACAAAAGTGAAGGTATTCTATAAGATACAGAACAACAATGATTTAAGTCAGACCTGTTATTGATATTACTCAGTAATTTACTTCGGAAATACCCAAAGATTAGTGCGAGTCGGCCTTTCAGCTTGAACAATTTAGGAGGTATTTTTTTTACACCGTACAATGGCAACTCGTCATTCAGTTGTTTAGAAAGGGAGAAATGCCTGGTATCATGGTCCTGGACCAGACATGCATGTAGTTCTTTGGTGATAGTTTCTCTATCCAAATCCTGGCCTATGATCACCAGTTCATTCATCCAGTCCCCCCAGGTAGGGCTCAGCTTTAAGAGATCCTCCGGCCTGACTCCAGATCAATGAGACTGTTTCCAGTTTCAAATGAAAACGTCTGAGCCACAAGGTATGGGCTAGGAGTTTCCCGTGCTTTCTATCAGGAGGTAATCAAATTTATCTTGTTTTGCCAATTTTGCACTTCCTGAATCAAATCCTCCCGCAGCGTGCAACAAATGCAGCCGTTGGACATTTCGATGAGTTTTTCCTCGGTGCGGGAGAATCTGATCTCATTCCGGACCAGTTTTGAGTCCACATTGACCTCACTCATGTCGTTGACGATGACGGCAACTTTATAGCCGGCTCGATTTTGTAAAACGTTGTTGAATAGAGGTGGTTTTGCCGGCTCCCAAAAATCCACTCAATACCGTGACAGGAATTCTATCTTTTATTTTAACTGCTTTTAATATCAGGCATCAGGCAGCCTGATTTTGATTTTTTGAAATATAACCAATTGACATAGTGTCCGAATGACACCAGGACGGCGCCAAGAGGGGTGATAAGATGTTCAACTGGACTATGGTCATTTTTTACCTGGTTGAGTGCCGCCGGACCTGCCGCTTCTATTAATATCCCGGCATGCCCATGACCCCAAATCAGCCCTACTAGGATAATAATGAAGCCAGAGGCGATCAGGATCAGGGGCAATAGTCTTTGGTGATGCTTTTTAAAACCATGGGACACAGCCAATACTGCCAATAGAAAACTAAAGACGATAATTGTGTACTCTATCCTGGGATTGGCTAAAAATCCCAATCCCAGAAAGGGAAGGACACTGATCAGGAATGGCAGTGCCATACAGTGTATGGCACAAACCAGAGAGGCCGAAAATCCTACAAAGTCGAGTCGGGAGTCTATAAAAAAGGTTTTCATTGGTCGTGAATATAATGCAATTGTATTGCAAATATACGTTATGCTTTTTACTTTGCAACATTATTGCATTTAAAAATTACTTGTAGTAGTTTTGTACTTTAATCCATAGCGTTATGCTTAGCACCCAATCCATAATTTTTGAATACAATCAGGCAAATCACTTTGCCTTCCCCGATATCAGTTTATCAGCAGGATCCGACTTGCTTATTCTTGGAGAGTCAGGAGTGGGAAAAACTACCCTCCTCCATCTCATACCAGGTCTGCTTAAGCCTAAAACAGGAAAAATCACCATTGAAGAGACGGCTATTACGGATTTGAAGGGGAAACTCAAACTCAATGCCTTGGATTATTATCAATTGAATTATACTCTGGAAAATACGTGGGTGTATCTCTGAGGTATGATAGCCCCGGATGAACGCGAAAACAGCAAGTAGGTTTATATCCTGGCATATCCCGAAAAGGCGACTAGTAGATCCTAAGCCTGAAAAGTAATAGGTGCTTTGATTCACGAACCAAACACAAAAAAGCCAGACTCCCCGAAAAGAATATCCAGTTCAATGGCATTCAGGGGGCTGGCGTCTGGGCCGGTTTGGCATTACCGGAATTTCTCATTGCTTCCCGCTTCCAATAATTGCTAAAAAAGATCAAATCTCATATATTGATACCCCTTAGACGTTGACTTAAACATACGACATCCGTACCATGCCTTCGTTGAAAAACATTGCCTGCATCGTCTTGTTCTCTTTGTGTCAACATGTCACGGCTCAAACGGAATGGCAAAACCCCATCAAGAAGCAGGGGCGGCTGGGCTCCCCACTGGTGGAGACCTCCCCCTTCGTGTTTGAGGACAAGTTGTACCTGCTGGAAAACAACCAACGATTCTGGGACGTCCCGGGAGCCAAACCAGGAGACTATTTTCAGGAAGACGAAGTGCGCATCCGGGACCTCGCCACCAACGAAATCGTTTCCGTGCCCCTTAAAAACCATGCCTTCGGAACCGTGCTGACCTGGAACAACCGGGTGTATGTTTTTGCCGGCTTCTATGGAGAAAACAAACCCTGGCGGAAGATCACGGAAATCGTCGTCACCAGCTCTACCGACCTGAAGGAATGGACCAAACCAGAGACCATTCTCCGGGCAAATCAAGGGGAGTACTTCTTCAATACGGCTGTATGCCGGGGAAAAGAAGGGTTTGTTCTGCTCTACGAAACCAGCGATCCGCAATGGACGCCATTTACCTTTCGCTACATGCGGTCGTCTGACCTTAAAAACTGGCAGGAAATTCCGGAAGCTACCTATGGTCATAACAAGTATGTGGGTGGGCCGGCCCTGTACTATGAAGACGGATGGTATTATACACTCTATCTGAAGTCCTTAAAACCAGGCTACGAAACGCACATTACCCGCTCCCGGGACTTGATTCATTGGGAAGATGCTCCGGAAGACCGCCCTTTCCTGAGCTTTGATCCAAGCCACAAAAACATTCCGCTGATCGATCCTTCTATTCCGGAAAGCAATGCTTCAGATGTGGAACTGTGCTACTATGAGGGGCAGACAATTCTTTATTTCACAGGAAGTGACCAGACCACTGCCGGTGATTTACAGTGGGCCACCTTTTCCGGCACACCCAAGCAATTGTTCGCTCACTTCTTTCACAATACCGAATCTCCGGGCAATGAACCGCCGGAAGCAGAAGGTAGCTGGCATCCGATCTTGCTACCTTGTGAAAAACAAGCTAGTGATTTCTCCTACTCTTCCGCCACCTACCGGACCACACCCAGTCCCCAACAATTGGCATTTCAGGAAAGGCAGCTAGGCGCTTTTATTCATTTCGGCATGGCTACATACGCCTCAGACATGATGGTCGTACCGGAAGCCACACTTTTCAATCCCTCACAATTGGATGCTGATCAATGGGTGAAAACGGCCAGATCCTTTGGTGCAAAACATATTGTGCTTACAGCAAAACATCATAATGGCTTCTGCCTTTGGCCAAGCAAGACTACCGAATATTCGGTAAAAAACAGTCCCTGGAAAGGAGGCAGGGGAGATGTGGTTAGCGAATTTGTTAATGCCTGTAGAAAGTACGGTATAAAAGTAGGATTGTACCTCTCCGGAGGAGATACTCATTTTGGTGTAACCAGCAGTCCGGACCCCCAGGGAGAACGAAAGATTCGGGGGGATGTACATCGCTATTTTCCGGTATTTCTGGAGCAATTGCGGGAATTGTTGACCGGATATGGAGAAATTTCCTATCTATGGTTTGACGGAGCATACGATCCATTTGGTTGGGACGTGATGCACCCGGACAGCCAAATTCCTCTTGGCACTTCCTATGGTGACGCCATTCAGTCGATGGTACGCCAGCTACAACCCAACGCGGTCATTATGGGGGGAACCAAGCCTGATGTACGTTGGTCAGGGAGCGAACAAGGTTGGGCTCCCTACCCCCTTGAAAACGTTGTAAAACCTGGAGAGGGCCATGCCAATTGGGTAGGACCTCAAAATGCCGGCTACATTCCGGCAGAAGCCAACCTTCACACCCGCTCAACCTGGTTTTGGAGCCCAGATTCAGACCACACACTTAAGGATTCCTCCTTTCTGATGAATGCTTACCTAGAGACGATAGGCAGAGGAGCCAATTTACTGATCAACATCACTCCGGACAACACCGGGCTAATTCCAGCAGCAGAGGTAAGGCTACTGGAAAATTTTGGCAATTCCGTCCGCAAAACTTTTGGCAATCCGTTTGGAATCACTTCTTCAAAACAACAACCTGCTTCAACATTAACCTTAACATTGCCTCAACGTACAACTGTTAATTTTCTGGCCATGGAGGAGCGGCTTCAAAACGGCCAGCACATTAGGCGGTATGAGGTAGAAGCATTTGTACAAGGGGACTGGCTGCCGGTTGCCAGCGGGACGACCATCGGACGAAAACGCATTCAACAATTTGGTCCCCTGGAAACCGACCGGGTACGCCTCCGCTTGTACGGGGACGATCAGAATTTGGAATTGGAATCTTTTGCCGTCTACGGCCCGGGGATTTGAATGAGAAGTATTCGATAGGATTAACGCGCCTTATGGGTTTATCCGGATATGATCAGGGGCATAGTGGCTCCCATATCCATCGAAAATACGTCCACCGGAACAGATGCTCCACACAAACATTCTGCGATGGATAAAAAGTATTATCTCAACAAGCAATCTTTGGGGAACGAAACGAAACTCCCTCATGATTCCTTCCTGAAATGCGCTTATCCCTTTACACTCCAACAACAGAAAAACAATAGACCCTACACTTTTGGTTCTTTACCTTAAGTCAAAACACCCACTGGATCCCTCCTGCCACCCCAAGCTGAATGCTGTGGGTTTGGCTATTTCTATTCCATTTAATAAGTTGAACGCCCTGCCGAAAAACCTCATTGTTAGTATCCCCGCCATGTAGCCCCAATGAAGGTCCGGCAAAAAACTTCAGGTGCTTTCCCTGCTTATACCCCTGAAGAAAACGAAGGGATGACAATCGATGAGGAGAATTGATTAAAATACGTTCTACTATTTCCAGGTCCATAGAATAGCGCATCTTCCGCATCAGATGAATGCCTAATCCCAATTCCAGCCCGTATTCAGGAGGTGATTGGAGCAATATGCCCGTTGCAATCAGTCCGTACATCTTTCTCCCACCAGTCCGGAGACTCAGCCTGGAAAAAGAAGTCTCGTCCATACCCAATGCAATACTCTGCTCCCCATCCCCTATAATATTGATCAGGCCCATTGGATAATCACTGCTGGAGGCAACATTGATCAAACCTAGCTGCAAGCGGGTAACCGTATCTGCCCGATTGATGAGTCCTGCTATTTGATAACTGACCCCGCCACCGGAACGATTGGCTAGACCTGCGATTTGTGCGATGCCCGCATCAGCTTTGGTCAGATTGTACAAGCCGGCCACCTGAACCCTATCGCTGCTTTGGGCTATATTGGCCCAGCCTGCAACTTGTACAGGGGCTTTGCCGCTTACCCGATTGATTAATCCCGCCACCTGTGCACCGTCAAGGTCTGCCCCCAGCAGATTTACCAGTCCGGCTACCTGAAAGCCCGACAAGCGGCCATAAACATTGTTAAAGATCCCCGCCGCCTGAAATCCCGAAACACCTCCACCCACCAGATTGAACAGGCCGGCCGTTTGCATACCGGACACCATCCGTTGGTTCAGGTTGAAAAGACCGGCAGCTTCGATGCCTTCCACTCCGGCAGTATATCCGCCGAGTAAGTTGAGGGAAAAGTTATTGATCATCTGGCTGCTGAATATTCCCTGGGTACTCAGCCCCGGGGTCAACGAGATTTGCACCGGGCTTTCGGCAAAAAAACCGGCCAGGTTTAGCCGTTGCATCCTTTGCCTGAACCCAATGAAAAGGCCTCCCCAGAAACTATTTTCAAGATTGTCTCCAGTCTCCCCGGATGGCAAAAAACGAAACTCAGCCCATCCGGGTTTGTCCGGGTCCACTTCTACCGAAGGGAGCAAGACAAAGGAGGTATCCCTGTAATTCTCCTTTCGCAATGTCAGCCAAGTGGAAGTGGCGGAAGCCGGTTTCAGCCGGAGTTCAAAAAAACCCCGGGAATCAGACATGGTGTAGGCCAGTCCGCTTTTTTCGATGATACTGGCATCAGGTATCGATTTTCCGGAATTGAGGTCTATGATCTGGCCGCGTAATACCGGCACCTTTCCGTTCAAATCCACTTCCAACGCTACGTCCAGTTGTCCGGGTGCATAGCGAATGATCAGATAGCCTTCGTGCTCCGAAAAAACATAAGCATTTCCCAAAACCTCATACAGAAAACCCTCCAGAGTCCCATTGTATTGTCGTAAAGGCAGCCTGGCATCCAAATCTATCAAATCGCTTTGATAAGAAAAGTAAAAGTCCCTTTGGGAGGAGATTTGTTCAAAAACCTCTCCCAGCAGAGGTTCTGAAGAATAAGAAATATCCAATTCACTTAGCAGGTAACCCTGTGCCTGCAAGTCCCTGTTACATACAAGTCCGCTGAGTATAAGGAATAGTGCAAAAAAAATAATAACACGCATGGACTTATCTTCATCTCCGCATGAATGTAAGGAATTATTCAATAATTATGCTATCATCCTGATGGATAATGCGCAAACCTAAGGTTTGCCGGATCAACTCCAGGTTGTTCTCCAGAGAGCCGTACTCCAGGGTGGTCGTGATGCTCATATTTCTGGCAGTTTCCGAACCTATCGCTATCGGTGTCTCGTAGGCCCTGCTCAAAGCCTCCACCAATACTGGTAAGGCTACTGAATCTGCCACAAACCTGCCGTCCACGAAGTAGCGAAACAGCTTGTTGCTGGTCCGGCTACGCTCTATTTTACCATTCCGGGTATGTATGAGTACCTTCTCATCCTTCCCTAAGGTGACAGCACTTTTCCTGAAGGCCACCTTCACCTCGCCGCTTTCTACGATCACCTCTATCATTTCTGCCGATTGTTGCACCTTAAATGATGTCCCCAAAACGGTTAGGGTCATCTCGTTAGCGACCACGACAAAGGGCCTGTTCTTATTTTTCACCACCTCAAAGAAAACCTCACCCACACCCATCGATACCAGACGGCGGTCTCCCAGTAACTTTTGAGAATAGGTCAATTGCGAATTTTTATTCAGGGTCAACACAGAACCATCGGGCAGCACCTCCGTTTTAGCTTCATCCAGGGTCTCCAAGGGAACTTCGGTATACCAGGCAGCAGCCGGACTTGCCAGGAAGGTCGCCCACAGCCAGCCTACCGTGATCAATAAGAGAACCACCCCTGCTATGCGAAACCAGACCGGGGAAATATCACTGCGGGGCACCGGGCTATTTTTAATGTCTCTGCGGTGCTTAAATTGACGCCAGGCTTCCTCTTCGTCGACGGCATTTTTGTCAAGCAAGGATGCAGAACTGTCCCAGACCCAACGCAACTGTTCAAAGTGACGGCGATTTTGCTCTTCAGCCTGAATCCAGGATTCAACCAGATTCGTCTCGTTATGATTCGCCTCGCCAAGCAGGTATTTTATGAGTAATTGATCTTCCATGACTTAAAACAAATAGCTCCACAACATCAGCAGAAGGGGAAGAAACTCGGCCAGCGCCACCCTGAGGGTTTTCAGCGCCTTGCCCATATGGGCCTCCACCGTTTTTACAGAGAGCCCCAGGCGCTCAGCAATCTCTTTGTATCTGAGTTCTTCCACCCTGCTCAGCAGAAAAACCGTCCGGCACTTGTCAGGCAAACCTCCAAGGGCATTCGCAAACCTATCCGCTATTTCTTTGTGTTCGAGAGAAAATGCCGCAACCGTACTGCTGCCCCGTGCTATCTCCTGACGGTTTAGTTCCAGATGCTTCTGTTTGACCTTTTCATGTTTCAGGTAATTCAGGCAGTCATGATACACGCATTTGTAAAGGTAAGCCTTCAGAGAGGTAGAAATCTGCAAATTCTCCCGTTTCTCCCAAAGCTTGAGAAAAACAGTTTGCACGATTTCGCTGGCAGCTTCCTGGTCTTTTAAGAGCGCCGCTGCATAGGCATGAAGCGGCCCGAATAAGTTTTTGAATTGCTTTTCAAAAACCGCTTCATCCATGAGCTCCGGCAAATCATCACGATGATGATCGGAAACTTTCATCAGAACTTATACAGGTTAATACTGAAATTCATATTGGACTTAATGGTTTTCTATTCCCTTTACTACTATTCAGGGTATTCGGTACAAACCCAGAGCTCCTGGAAATGAAGGTTTTTACCTCTGCTCAAGGCAGGCACATTTTACACTTATCTGACCAACTTAGCAACAAATCTGTTAATAATTGGTACAAATTTCTGCTCTTTTTCATCAGTGTACATTAACCTGAATCCCGGCATTGAATCCCCAGTGTACCGCTTTGAAAGTCTGTGACCGGTAACGGTCCCAGATTTTGTATTTCGCCAGGTCTGGTCCATCTGGATTTCGGGTATTGAGATAATTCAGGCTCGGACCGGCATACAACTGCAGCCTTTTGGATAGTTTCGCCACCGGCAACAATCGCAATCCGGACTTCGCGTAACCACCCCATTTTTCAAAATTGGTACCCCAAATGTGACTTCCTTCCAGATCCAATCTGAGGATCTTCCGATCCAGAAGCCTGATTCCGACTCCCGTTTCCAAAGCATAGGGAAGGTCTTCGTGGTAAAAATTGGAACCCAGGCCAAGGATTCCATACATGCGCTTGCCACCTGACCTGAAACTGACCAACTGTGTTAGGTTTTCATCTACCGATACCCCAATTCTTTTTTCACCGTCGGAGATAAGGTTAATGATGCCGACAGGATAATCACTCGTTTCCGCAATATTGATCAGGCCAGACAATTGCATGCCCTTGACCGTTCCGGCTTTGTTTACCAGGCCCGATACCTGTACCCCATCTACATCTTTTGCCTGATTCAGTATACCGGAAAGTTGAATTCCGCTGACCCTTCCGGTAAAATTGGCGATTCCCGCAAGCTGGGCACCTTCCACCGTTGCTGCAGTATTGACCAGCCCGGCCAGCTGTACCCCGGATCCCTGCTTTGCACTATTCACCAATCCCGCCACCTGTACTCCCATATCTGCCTGCCCTGCCCGGCTGACAAGGCCGGCTACCTGGGCACCCTGAAGCTGTCCGGATACAGAGAGCCACAATCCCGCCGATTGAAAGCCTGTGACATCTCCTTTTACGAGGCCTCCCAGACCGTATATGGCAAAGCCAGTTTCTCCTCCCGAAAGTCCCGCCAGCGCATGAATGCTCAAATTATTAGAGTAGTTTGCTGCCGCCGCTCCGTTAGTGCTTAAAGGATAAAAAAACCCCAGGTGAACGGGACGGAGTTCCTGAGCACTGAGTTCAGAAAAAATCGTAACTAAAAACAGCAACATGCTGCTGATAAGGCTGAAGTAATAATTGCGTTTCATAAGTTTCTTTTTTTGTGATGTATTCCTTTGACAACCCTATTCCGATTTACCCTTAGTAAAAAGGAAAAAAAATTCTACGTGTAGGGTAAACCAGCTTTCAGTTGTACTGAGAGAGAAAAAACTATCGACAAAGAAAACCCTCAACAATGCAGGCGAATCAGGTAATCCGACCTCGGCTACAATTTTCGAACGACCCGTATTGGAGAAGTGGACGAAACTGTACCCGGGTAATCGGGACCGGCTTGCGGAGTCAGCGCTGGGATTGGATTTTCCACACAAATCCAAAAAAAAGACCATCCGGGAGGCCGGATGGTCAGGAAACAAATGGTTGGGGGAATGCCTATTCCATTACAAATGGATAGTCATCTTCTGCGTATACGTCTTTAAAGGCATCTTCACCTTTTGGCCAGGGAGACTCTTCTGCAAATTTCACCGCATCGGCTACCTGCTTTTTGACTTTGGCTTCGATCTCTTTGATTTCCTCCTCGCTGAGGATCTTGTTGTCCAGGATGGTTTTTCTTACCTGCTCGATCGGATCCCGCTGCTTGTATTCTTCCACCTCTTCCTTGGTACGGTATTTTTGGGGATCAGACATCGAATGTCCCTTATACCGGTAGGTTCGGAATTCCAACAGCGTAGGCCCATCTCCTTTCCTGGCACGGTCGGCCGCTTCTTTGACGGCCTCATGCACCTCTTCCACATTCATGGCATCCACGGGGAAGGATGGCATATCATAGGCTTCTCCAAGTGTGTACAGTTCGTCTACATTGGAGGACCGCTTCACGGAGGTACCCATTGCGTAACCGTTGTTTTCAATCGCAAATATCACCGGAGCCTTGTACAGCATGGCCAGGTTCAGTGCTTCATGAAAGGCACCCTGTCGCACGGCGCCGTCGCCCAGGTAACATATACAAAGGTTTTTGGTGCCCTTGTATTTTTCGGCAAATCCAATACCCAGGCCCATGGGGATCTGTGCACCCACAATGGCATGACCACCGGCAAAATTCCTGGATTTATCAAAAATATGCATGGAGCCTCCTTTTCCTTTGGTGGTACCGGTTTCCTTGCCAAAAAGCTCGGCCATTACAGCACCCGGGTCCGTGCCAAGTCCCAGGGGAGTGGCATGGCACCTATAGGCAGTGATCCACTTATCGTCCTTTTCCAGAGCTGTGATGGCACCAGAGGCGCAAGCCTCCTGACCGATATAGAGGTGACAAAAACCCCTGATTTTCTGTTGTCCATACAACTGCCCGGCTTTTTCTTCAAATCGCCGCATCAGCAACATGCTTTCAAACCAGTAAGTATAGGTTTCCTTTGAATATTTTACTTTAGATTTACTCGTACTAGTACTCTTCTTTGCCATACCGTATTCTATAAAATATGCTAACTTTGGGCCCAAATATAATGAAATCAATGCAATTCCGACGTCTTTTTATAAAATTGTAGACATCAACCGTTGAAATATCCATGCACCTGAAAAACCTGGAACTGATTCAATTTAAAAATTACCCAAAAGTGCAAGTGGAATTCAGCGAGGAAGTAAACTGCTTTTTCGGAGAAAACGGTGCAGGAAAAACCAACCTGCTGGATGCCATCCATTACCTCTGCCTCACCAGAAGTGCCCTGCTCCCTCTGGATAGCTATCATGTCATGCATGGAAAGGAGTTCTTCACCATTAAAGGCGATTTCGAAAGCCACCAACAGCCCCTGTCCGTAAATTGTGTCTTTGAGAGCAGCAAAAAAAAAAGGATCAGTTTAAACGGAAAGCCTTATCAGCGCCTCAGCGAACACATTGGGCTTTTGCCCCTGGTATTGATTGCGCCGGATGATACCCTGATGATCAACGGCGGAAGCGAAGAACGAAGAAAATTTTTCGATGGCATGATCAGCCAGACCGACAGCCACTACCTGCAATTGCTCATCCGCTACCAGCACTATCTGAAGCAGAGAAATGCCCTGCTAAAAAGGTTTGCAGAGGAGAAGCGGACCGATAAGGCGCAGCTACTGCCCTATGACACCCAATTGGTCTCCCTTTCGCAGGCCATTTTCGAAAAAAGAGCTGCCTTCCTGACCGAATTCTTTCCCTATTTTGCAGACCACTACAGGGCTATTTCTGGTGAAAAGGAAAGCGTAAGTATCAGCCATGAAAGCCAGGTCCGAAAGGATAATTTTTCCCAATCCTTTGCACAGTCTCTGGAGAGAGATGTTTTGCTTAAACGAACCCATTTCGGCATTCATAAGGACGACTACCTTTTTCGACTGGACAAGCACCCCTTAAAAAAGTTTGGCTCTCAGGGGCAAAAGAAATCTTTTTTAATAAGCCTGAAACTGGCGCAATTTTTTATATTCAAGATGATCAAGGGGACCAAACCGTTATTGTTGCTGGACGATATATTTGACAAACTCGATGACAGACGGATTTTTCACCTAATGGATAGAGTGGCAAGGAAAGAGTTTGGACAGCTTTTTATTACAGATGCAAGACCGGAAAGATCGAAAGAGATCCTGAGAAATATCCAGGCGGATACCAGGTATTTTACAATCAAAAACAACAGAATACTGGCCGATGAATCGAATTAATACCTGCGGCGCTTCAGGATTTGACCATCCAGGGAAATTTTACCCGGTCCCATCAATAATAAGACGAAAAACACCAAAAGGTACAGCAGCGGCAACTCCTGCCTGTTGAAAGCATCGTCTCCATGCGAGATAAACGCAATTACCGCCATATTGATGATCAGGGGTATCAGAAAGAGCCTGCTCATGAAACCCAGAATCAAAAACACCGCGCAAAAGACCTCTGCAAAAATTACGAGTTGTAAGGATAAAGAAGGACCCAGTCCTATGGGGTCAGAAAAACTATTTACACGCTCCGCATAGTTGGTGATTTTTGACCAGCCGTGGGTCAACAGCATCACTGCAGATCCTACCCTCAAAAGCAATAAGGCCACATCGGGTGCAACAGGGAAATGAGAAAAAACTAATCTTTTCATGCGCTAGAAATAAATGGGGTATTATCTGAAACGATGCTAAAGTTAAATAAAAATAAATGCGAATGACAATATTTCACCTCTCTTACCAATACACCGGATCCAAATCCGGAGAGGTTAAACCCTCGGAAATGTGCTCACCATAATTTTTCCGGGTATACGCCTTCCTGGTGCAGTTTTTTCAGCGAGCTCATCACGTGGGCCCTGTCCTCCGGATAGGTTACCCCAAACCAGATCCGGCCACCCTCAAGAATTTTCACTTTAGCCATATCTTCCTGTATAAGTGAGTTGACTACTTTAGGTATGTAAAACTCTGACTTCAAATTCCCCCTGCTTTCTTCCAAAAAGGGAAACCACAACTTTTCGGTCTGCTCAAACACCGCGGGATGAAATCCCCAGCAGTTCATAGAAACCGGATTTTCGGGCAATATTTTGATCCGTTCATCTCCCTCCTGATGGAAAATACCTTCAGCAGTCCTGGCGATACTGGTACGCTCTACCATCCCCTTCAGGTATCCTTCAGCGGAGGACTCACAAACACCTCTGCTGACAGTTCCGTTTTCAGAAAGTACGTTTTTTATGGCATAGCCCACCATACAGTGCAGGTCTGCCCGCACCTCCTTTGTCAAAAACCTGGCTAGTATCCGAAAGGCATCTTCTCCATAAAAATCGTCGGCATTGATGACAGCGAAAGGCTCGCGGACCGCATCTTTTGCACACAATAGCGCATGGGCTGTACCATAAGGTTTCTTCCTTTCCGGGTCCCGGTATTCTGCAGGAACCCGGGTATCCAATGCCTGGACTACAAAATCCAGTTTGATATGGCTACCGAATTTGGGGACGAACAGGGCTTTGGCTTCTTCCAGGATCTCCTTCCTAACGATAAACACCACTTTTCCAAAGCCGGAGCGTATGGCATCAAAAACGGAATATTCCAAAATGGTTTCCTTATTGGGTCCAAACCCATCGATTTGTTTGTCTCCTCCATATCTGCTGCCCATTCCTGCAGCAAGTATCAAAAGTGTAGGCTTATTCATCATTTCTACAAAAGAATTGGTGGTAAGTATAAAATGCAAAATATGACAATTCCCGCAAAGTTAATTTTTTTACCCTTCCCCCAGAGATTTACCTCCACCTTTTTTGGCAGGTGTGTCTCAAGCTGGCAATGTTTAAAGGATTACTAAAACAATCTAAACTAGCGATTAAATCACCAATAATAAACTATTAAGGGTATTTTTCATATCCATTCATATACTTCAAACAGTTTTTTAATGTTATATGGGTTATTTTACACCCATTAATCAATATTAAGGCAAAAATCTATTGTTAAATCGAAATTGATTTTTTAATTTTGAAAAAAATAAATTTTTAATCGTAGAATCATTAATAAAACATTAACCCTGTTATAAAAATGAAAAAAATTGAAGCTTTAATTAGGACTTCGAAATTTGAAGAAATTCATAATTGCCTGTCAGGACTGGGGGTGAAATTTCTTACATTTTACGAGGTGAAAGGAATGGGACTGCAGCACGCCAAAATGCAAACTTACCGGGGAGTGGCTTACGAACCGACTTTCATTCCGAGGACAAAACTGGAGATCGTCGTGCCAGACGATATGGAAGAAGACGTGGTCAAGTGTATCCTGCGGGAGGGCAAAACAGGTGAAGTTGGTGATGGCAAAATATTCGTCTACGATGTGGGCAAAGCGTTCCGAATCAGAAATGATGATACCGGAGAGAGTGCCCTGTAACCGGTTTGAATACCAGACATCACCCAAATTTTATCCAACTTATAAAATCTTATTTCGATGAATCAGGAATTATTTACCATCAACAACCTTTGGATCATGGTAGCCACTATATTGGTTTTTATCATGCACCTGGGATTTGCCGCTTTGGAGGCCGGACTCACAAGAGCGAAAAACACCGTTAATATTTTGTTTAAAAACACCGTCATCCCGGCATTGGGATTGATCACTTATGCCTTTATTGGTTTCAACCTGATGTATCCCGGAGAGGCCTTTTCAGGGGGTGTATTTGGCCTGGCTGGCCTGGGTTTGAGTCTTCCCGATGGCTGGGATACCGCAACCTATAGTGAGGGCTATACCTTTTTTACGGATTTTATCTTTCAGGCCATGTTTGCCGCCACCGCAGCAACCATAGTTTCCGGAGCCGTAGCGGAAAGGATCAAGCTTGGTCCCTTTTTATTCTTCTCCCTGTTGTATGTAGGCATTTGCTACCCCATCGCCGGAATGTGGAAATGGGGAGGCGGATTCCTGGATACGCTGGCTACGCCGTTTTATGACTTTGCCGGATCTACCATCGTTCATTCAGTGGGCGGCTGGGGTGCCTTGATTGGCGCATACCTCCTGGGCCCGAGAATCGGAAAATACAAAGAGGGCAAAACCAATGCGATCCCCGGCCACAATCTACCCCTGGCAACTTTCGGCGTATTCTTGCTTTGGTTTGGATGGTTTGGCTTCAATGGCGGCTCTGTGCTTTCTGCTGATCCCGGTGCTGTATCTCTGGTTTTTGTGACCACCGCACTGGCAGCAGCAGCCGGCGCATTCGGTGCCTTACTTGCTTCTTACCTTAAGTTTAAGGCTTACGATATCACCATGGTACTGAACGGAATTCTGGCAGGCCTGGTGAGCATCACCGCCGGCGCAGACCTCATGTCTCCTACCGATGCAGTGATCATTGGCTTTGTAGGTGGCATTCTGGTGGTCTTCGGTGTGGTACTTTTTGACAAAATCAAAGTGGATGACCCTGTTGGTGCCATCTCGGTTCACCTGATTTGTGGTATTTGGGGTACTCTGGCCGTGGGTATCTTTGGCGATCTGGCCGGTGGATCACAGATCTTGTCCCAACTGACAGGTATTGTCGCTATCGGGGCCTTTTGTGTTGCGTTCAGCTTTGTAGTCTTCTTTGTACTCAAAAAGACCACCGGTATACGGGTGGACGAACGAGAGGAAATAGAAGGATTGGACATCAACGAGCACGGCATGCATGCTTATCCGGATTTTGCGACCAAGGAATAATTGGTACACCTGAAGCTGATCAATAAAACAATTGGCAGATAAAAAGGGGCGGTCTTCGGGATCGCCCCTTTATTTTTTAGCTGATGATAGCATAGCTGAGGCTGGAGCAACTGAAAATTAAACCATACCATTGTGGATCAACGATATCTTTCACCCCTCCGCTCTCTGTAGCAGCAGGATTCAGGCCTTTATACTATAAATGCTGTAGTTAAACCTGACCCTACACTACATTCACTAAATTCGCCTCAAAACATTTTACCCGCATTCCATATAGAATAACGAACTTTGAAAATCTACATCCATCAAAAAGAATGGGGCTAGTTCCTCCTCATGGGGTTAGGGCCAGCAGACGTACCTCTTGCCGGCATTTGCTGCTTAAACATTTCAAATTTGGAAGGCTTGAACTGACGTGGCCAGTAATTGTTGGTTTCGTTAATGTCCGCAGTTTCCCGGTACGGATCCAATACGATCTGTTTGACCATTTTTTCTTTGGCAAAGACCTTACTGACCTGGTATTCGTCCAGTCGCCAAATCTGGGCTGGTATACGTTCGAGCTCAGATGTCCCGTCTTCGTACTGAAATTCGAGGATTATCGGCATGACGAGTCCGCCCACATTTTCGAATTTAATTTCGTAGAAATTCAATCCGCTCTCCAGCATGGCCCTTTCATCCGGGCTAAGGCTATTGATGAAATTCTGGTAAGCACGTTCATCTTCGGGTGCGACGCGAAACTGGTCGTAGCTGTTGTAAAAATCTGCAGCCTCCGGATCTTTTTCGACATAGGTTTCGGGGATGGCATCGGCATTCCTGCTCCTTGAAATGTAAGACTCCTCTCTCTCGTATGCGGCCCGCTGTTCAGCTTTTACCTCAGCGGGCTTCTTGTTGTCAATTTTGTACCAGCTTACCTCCTGTATGGCAATATCTACAGGATCAGTACCATAAAACCAGCCCCTCCAGAACCAATCCAGGTCTACTGCTGAAGCATCTTCGAGGGTCCTGAACAAGTCATCCGGAGTAGGGTGCTTAAACATCCATCGCTGAGCATAGGTTTTGAACGCATGGTCAAATAGGTCTCTGCCCATCACCGTTTCTCTTAAAATGTTCAGTGCTGTGGCAGGTTTTGCATAGGCATTAGGGCCAAATTGGATAATATTTTCAGAGTTGGTCATGATCGGCTCCAGCAAATGCTTTTCACTCCGCATATAGGGTGCGATCTTGTGTGCCGGCCCCCTTCTGGACGGATAGCCACGCTCCCACTCTTGCTCTGCCAAAAACTGCATGAAGGTATTCAATCCTTCGTCCATCCATGTCCATTGGCGTTCGTCAGAATTGACGATCATCGGAAAAAAGTTGTGACCAACTTCGTGGATAATCACGGAAATCATACCATACTTTATGGCCGCGGTATAGGTGCCGTCCGTATCTGGCCGGCCATAATTGAAACAGATCATGGGATACTCCATTCCGTTGGTGGCCTCTACAGAAATGGCCACAGGATAGGGGTAATCAAAGGTTCTGGCAGAATAGGATTTCAGGGTGTGGGCCACCACACGGGTAGAATACTGCTCCCAAAGAGGATTGGCTTCTTTGGCATAATAGGACATGGCCATCACTTCCTTATCCCCCAGCTTTACGGCCATGGCGTCCCAAATAAATTTTCGGGAAGAGGTCCATGCAAAATCCCTGACATTTTCGGCATGGTACACCCAGGTCTTTTTGGTACTAGCCTTCCCTTTCTCAAGCTTCTCAGCTTCATCCTGTGTACGGATGATCACAGGCTTATCGAAAGTGGTTTTGGCTTGATTCCAGCGCTCCATTTCCTTGCTGCTAAGTACCTCCTGCGGATTTTGCAATACACCGGTAGCACCTACCATGTGGTCAGCAGGCACGGTAATAGACACCTGGTAATCTCCAAATACAAGTGCAAATTCACCCCGACCAACAAATTGCTTGTTTTGCCAGCCTTCAAAATCAGAATATACGGCCATTCGTGGAAACCATTCCGACATGGTATAGAGATAATTGCCATCTTCCTCAAAATATTCATACCCCGGCCTGCCTCCTATAAAACTCATCCGGTCATGAATGTTGAAACTCCATTCTATATGAAAGGTAAAACGCTCTCCCGGCTTTAAGGGCTGTGCCAGATCCAGACGCATCATGGTTTGATTTACGGTGGCCGGAATCTCGTTGCCATCTTCGTCCAGCACGGAATAGATTTTCAGCCCCAGGTCCATGTCGTGCCAGATGATGCCCTGCAATTGCCTCAAGCTCATTTTCGGCTGAATACTGCTGGCCGACATTTTGGGAGTTTCCGAATCTTTGTCCCGTTGATTCTGGTCTAGCTGCAGCCATAGGTAGGCCAGCGGATCGGGTGATTGGTTGTAATAGGTCACCTTCTCCTTGCCCCGTATCGATTGGTTTTCGTCGTTCAGCTCTACAGCTATCTCGTAGTCTGCTTTCTGTTGCCAATATTGATGACCCGGTGCGCCGGATGCAGTTCGATACACATTGGGGGACCTCAGCATGGGCCCTAATTGTTCAAAACGGTTAGCATGCCGTTGCTCATCCACCTGCGCCACAGCCGCTCCCTGGATCAATAAAGTAGCGAGGAAAAGAAAAGAAAAGAAAAGATTTTCATTTATTTAAAGTTTGTCAGTTTTGCTTACGTAAATGCCGGCACGTGTACCGATATCGCTTAAAACCCGCAGCGTATAGATTCATTATAAATTGCCCGTTCACCATTCTTTAATTGCTGGTCCCTTGTTGTAGGCAAAGCTTTCCTGTAGGGGCCAAAAAACCACCCTCCCAGTGTTTTAAAGCTGGAATTTAACAAATAAAGCTTTATCCTGTACCTATAACCTCTAAAAGTTAACCGTTTTCTACCAATATTTGTTGTCCAGGATCATCATAGTAGCCATGCCCAGTATGATGGACGATATGACCAGGACCCATTCTTTCCGGTTCACACCAAAAATTCCCACGACCAGTGAGGAGGCGATGAGAAACAGGATAACGATGACCAGTTGACCAACCTCCAGACCAATATTAAACGCAAGCAGCGGCTGGAATATGGATTGTTCTCTTCCCAGCAGGGATCTCAGATAATTGGAAAATCCAAGTCCGTGAATCAATCCAAAAAACAGGGCAAACAGGTAATTGAGTTGCAGGCCCCTACCCCCCGAAGGACGGGGTTTGAGTATATTGGTAAATGCAGTGATCGCAATGGTCACGGGTATCAAAAATTCAACCAGATCCGAATTAATCCTTACCAGCTCAAGGGTTGCCAGGGCCAGGGTAAGGGAATGGCCGATGGTAAAAGCCGTAACCAGAACAACAATCTTTCCCCAATCCCGCATCACATAAATAACAGCCAGAGAGATGACAAAAAGTATGTGGTCAAAACCTTTAAGGTCAAGGATATGTTGGATTCCCAAATTAAAATACAACTGAAACTGGCTCATAAGACTGGTAAATATTTTGCTTTTGGTTTAAAATTTTGTTGTAATATTAGTGCATATTTTACAGATTAAACAAAAATTATCTTTCTAAATGCTTGCTATCAAAGTATTGCTGTTGCAGCTTCCCTTCTGGCTGGGCCTGCATCCGTTTTATATCAGTCTTACCGACATGGTGTTTAATGAAAGCAGCCAGACGGTTGAAATAGCCCAAAAAATTTTCTGGGATGATCTGGAGGTAGCGCTGAGCAATAGATCCGGACAGAAGGTCAATTTTCTCGAACCGGCGCAGAAGGCAGTGCTGGAATCCCAAATAGAAGACTATATTTTGGCCCACAATTCCCTCCTTATCCATGGCGATACCATCGCTCTTAGCTACCTGGGCCATGAAATCGAAGCTGAAGCTGCCTGGTTTTACATGGAGTCGGAACAAATTTCCAATCCTGAAGAGATCACCATTTATAACAATATTTTAATCGATGATTTCCCCCTGCAGCAAAATATTGTAAACTTCTACAAAAACCGGAAACCAAAAAGCCTCATTACCCGGAAAGATAAAACTTCGGGCACCCTGATACTGGATTGAATGCAGTTAACGCAAGCATTCAACCCTGTTTACCCCTGGACACAAAAAAACCATCCCTTACAAATAAAGGATGGTTTTTTTGTACTATTCAGGTGTTAGTTATATCCATCATTCTGAACCAACTCGGGATTGATATCCAGTTCCCTTTGTGGAATGGGCAGGATGGTCTTGTCTTCACCGGCTTGTGAAGCTGCATAATGCTCATCCGATTCTGGGCGTAGAGCCCGTCCATACCGTAGCAAATCCATCCTTCTGTGGCCTTCAAATGCAAGTTCTTTTCTCCTTTCTTCCAGAATGAAATCCACAAAATCCGCTGTTCCGGAAAAATCTCCGGCCGCAACCTCTGCCAATCCAGCCCTCTCCCTCAACTGGTTGATGAGGTCCAGGGATTCCGCATTTACTCCCTCAAGTTGGGCCAGGGCTTCTGCCCTGTTCAACACCACTTCTGTAGTCCGGATAATAGGAGAATTGTCGGAATTATTGATCGCATCGGGAAATTTGGTGGTGTATATTCTTCCATTGTCACCTTCCTTTGAGATCTCTGTAATCCTGCGGTCATTCGCATCGTAGGCTGCCAGAAGGTTGGCAGAAAAAGGAGCATCACCCCTGGCACCGTCTTCAGCAGGATTGTAGTAGGAAGCCCAGCCACCAGAGCCGGTACGACCGTTATCTATTTCTGAATTCTGAATGGCGAAAACATATTCCTGATTATTTTCGCCCCAAAATCCATAATTGGCTGCCAATCCATAAAGGTCTTCGTTTTCCAGTACATTCTGTGCCCGTTCGGCTGCCTGTTGCCATTCGCCGCGATAAAGGTGTACCCTGGAAAGCAGGGCGTTTGCTGCGCCTTGAGTAGCTCTGCCTCTGGTAAAGGATGCCGAACCGTAAGATACCGGCAAATCCGGCACTGCTGAGGTAAGGTCATCCAGAATAAAAGCATGTACTTCTCCTACGGTGCTCCTGGGATAGCCAACGATTTCGCCGGTAAAGGCATCTGCAACAATGGGAATTCCGGGAGAGGATTCACCTTGCTGTATGGGTTGGCCAAACAGGTTCACCATCTGAAACATCAGCAGGGCACGCATGAATTTGGCCTCTGCAACAAACTGCGCCCTTTCTTCAGCGGTGAGGCTTTCATCCGGAGAATCGGGAGTGAATTCAATGACAGCATTGGCCGCCAATATCGCACGATAATGCCTTCTCCAGAGATCCCGGATGGTCAAATTGTCTGATTGGGTGGCGTATAACCGGATGTCCTGTAAGGTGGGGAAGGACCCGATAAAATCCACATTGTCCGACTGAAAGTCTGCAATCACATGGGGCAATGAACCAAACACCTCAAATTCCTGAGACAGGGAGTACACCCCCAATAAAGAGCCCTCTACGGCCTGCCTGTCAGCAAAAGCCAACTCGGTAGAAAGGGATTGCTGTGGATCAATCTGCAAATCTTCGCAGGAGACCAGGCTTCCGCCAAGCAATCCCATGAATAATATTTTTGTTAGATTTTTCATTTCAAAATTATTTTTAAAATCCTAGAGAAACACCCAGGGTGACTGATTTGGCCTGGGCCGGAGTAAAGAAAGATTCTCCCTGCCGCTGGTTGTTGTCCCCGCCGTCGTTGACTTCAGGCTCCAATCCATCTTCCAGATTTGAGAAAGTAAGGAAGTTCTGCAACATCCCGTACACCCTGGCACTACGGATAAATTTCGTACTTTCCAATACGTCAGCCGGGATAGTATAACTTAGCGAAAGGTTTCTCAAACGGATATGGTCACCCTTACGCAGGTGCATTGTAGAACGCTGACCGAAACTCGACTGGGTATCTCCATTTAACCTGGGAGCAAAGCTATTCCTGTTGTCTTCGGTCCAGTAATTCAGCAATTGAGGATCCAGGTTGAAACTGTTCAGGTTATTTGGATTGTACAAAAACCGCAGGTCATCATACATGATGTGGTTTCCCTGCACAAAAGTAAACAAGGCAGAAAGCTGCAAACCCTTATACGAAAAGGTGTTGGTAATACCGCCTGAAACCCTGGGAATAGCTGATCCTACGATCACCCGATCATTGGCACTATAGGTATTGGTAGGCTCTCCATCTTTGTTCAACCATTCTGCTTCGCCGGTCTCAGGGTTGATTCCATTGTACCGTACCAGGTAGAAGGTATTTACCGGATGGCCTTCAATGGCCCGCTGGCTTGCCGAGCCTTCTACGAATCTCCTGCCTTCACTGTCTTCTGAGGCTCCCGGCAACTCCAGTACTTCATTATCCAGAAAGCCCATATTCAGCGTTGTGGTCCACTCAAATGCCGGGGTTTTTACATTGGATGACCTGATCATCAAATCCACCCCTCTGTTCCGCATGGTGCCTGCGTTCTGGGTAAGGCTGGCATAACCGGTGGTGTAAGGAATGGGGACGTCCAACAGCAATCCTTTGGTATCCTTATTCCAGAAAGAGGTTTCTATTTCAAGTCGGCTATCAAACAGAGCAGCATTCAATGTCACGTCAAATTGCGCCGATTCTTCCCATCCTAGTAGCGGGTTGGCGGGTTGGCTGGGAAAGATCCCAGGGCTACCGGCATAATCTCCAAGGGCGCCTGCCTCATAAAGACCTAGGGAAGCAAAATTGCTGATCCTGTCGTTACCTGAGGTTCCATAGCTGGCATTCAATTTAAGGTAATCGAGAAAGCTGTTGTTTTGCAGAAACTGTTCTTCTGAAAGGATCCAGCCGGCAGAAAGTGCCCAAAAATTCCCATAGCGGTTTTCCGCTCCAAATCGGGAAGAGCCATCCCTTCTGGCACTACCCTCAAACAAAAACTTGTCGTCATACCGGTAATTGAATCGGGCAAAATAAGAGGCAAGTCTCCAGTTGGTGCCCGTAGAGCTGGTAATTGTCGGCGTAGCTGCTGACCCTACATTGGGCAGCCTGTCACTCACAAAGCCTGAGCCCTCCACGGTAATACTGGAAAAATCTGACTGCTCGTAAGAATACCCCAACAAACCTGCTACATAATGGGAACCAAAGTATTGCTCATAGTTCAGCGTGTTGGTCGATAACCATTTGTAATCCTGTATGATTCTCTTGTAGCCACTACCGGTGGGCTCTACGATATCAGGAAAACGAAAGGTCTCCTCTGTCTGGATCTGGTCTATACCCCAGTCTGTTTTGAAGGTCAAATTGGGCAAAATGTCCAATTCGAAAAAGGTGTTTGCAGTAGTCCTTCGTGTGATATACTCTGTGGTGGCCAGATCCTCTATTGCCAGCAGATTGGGGATAAAGCCCAGCCGGGTATAATTACCATTATCATCATAAGGCCTGGTATAAGGCAAATGAAGGAAAGCGGAGGTTAGTGGCGCATAGGTACTGTTGTCAGAATAGATCCGGTCATTAAAGGTTTTGGCCAAACCAATATTTGCACCGAATCTGGCTTTTTCAGAAAAGTTATGGGTCATATTCAAACGCCCGTTAAACCTTTCCAATTCGTTGCCAAGCGCATAGGTATCCTGGTTGAAATAGGTACCTGAAAGGAAATAGGTTGTGCTTTCGTTTCCGCCTGAGGCACTCAGATTTAAATTGGATATGGAACCCTGCTGAATCACAGCCTCCGGCCAGTCAAATCCCTGTTGTGGAAAATCGCTGGCCGGCGTGTCTGTGCGCAAAGACCGGTATTGGTTGTACTGCTGCAGCGACATATAGGGCCTCACGGTGGTGGGGTTTTGTACTCCCTGATAATAGTCTACATTGATTCGGGATTGACCGGATTTCCCTTTTTTGGTTTCAATGAGGATCACCCCGTTGGCTCCCCTGGATCCATAAATGGCAACTGCTGAAGCATCTTTCAGTACTGAGATGGAAGCAATTTCATTGGGGTTCAATTCCATCAGGGGATTCAGCGCGATGGCACCGGAAGTATTGGAATATTCCGAACTGCTGCCATCATTCAGCGGTACACCATCCACCACAAACAAGGGCGAGCCACCCGCTGTCAGAGAAGCCACACCACGAATACGGATATTCTGCTGCGCACCGCCCACACCGGAGGTACCGGTAAGCTGCACCCCGGCAGCCTGCCCCTGCAGGGCTTCCTGGGCGGTAAATATCGGCATGCCTTCAATTTGGGAATTGTCCAGAGAAGAGATACTCTGCACCGACAGCCTGGAAGACTGAGTACCATATCCGACCACCAGCACTTCGCCCAGAGTGGTGACATCCGGAGTCAGCACCACATCAATCTGACTTTGGTTGCCGACGTTGATTTGCTGGGTGTTGAAGCCTACAAAACTGTACACCAACACATCTGATCCTTCAGGAATTGTCACAGAATAAGAACCGTCAATATCGGTGATGGTTCCTACCATGGTTCCTTTTACGCTTACATTCACACCGGGTATCCCCGCCGGCTCCTCTTCAGAGGTAACCCTACCGGTTACCGTCCTGCTCTGAGCAAACACGGAGATTACCGCCAGCATGGTGCATGCCAAGCCAAGTAAAACTCGTTTCATTGTAGTAAATAGATTAAGGTTTTTAACAATTTTTATAATGCAAAATTCCATCAAATTATTTATAAAACAAAATGATCATAAATGGATAATCGTAAAAAAGGTGTAAAAAATTTTGTATTTAAGATAAAAAATAAAATCTGGATTTTTAGTAGTGGCAAATATAATAGAATAATTTTTGATAAATATTATTTTACATTTACTTTCCTATATTTATTTACTTATTCAAATAAAATATTTTATTATCAAAATGAACAATAAATTTGATAATGAAATACGACAATAGAAATAAAGTTTGTCTGCCAATTTTTCAACATTTAATTTCGTATACCTACCTTTTTTGATAAAAGAACGCTGGTGTTTCACATATCGTTAACTTTCGATTAATTGTAAAACAAAATTTTAATAAGGCTTGCGGTATGAAATCAGAATATAATAATTTTGAAAAAAATTAACTTTTTGTTAAAAAAAAGGAAACAAGCCTCCAGGACACTATAAATGAAAACTTTATAAAAAAATAAATTAATAAAGTTCACTTAAGTAAATTAAAATTATTTTGTAATCCCCAAATAGAATTCGTTTTTTTTAATAAGCTCACCTGTGTCACTTCCAGATCATAACGGCTGACTCTCGATTTCAAGAAATTCATGAGCGGAACAAAATCGGGTTTCCTGATATCTTTAAATGCCAGGGTAAGGTGGGGGGTATAGTTCAAGTCGCTGAGTTCAATTTTCTGACCCAGATTTCTTTTCCCAAAGCGAACCAGGCGCTGTTGCATAAGCAATAAGTCCGGCGGATACCGGACTCTCAGGTAGATTACCCGCTCACCAAACTTTCCGATCCCTGAAAGGGATAGGGAAAACGGCGTCTCTTGTGAGAAAAACGATCCCAGCTTTTTTTCCAAATTAGCTTCTTTCTTTTCTGGGAACACAAAAGGCATCTTCAGGGTAATGTGAGGCGGTGATCTGAGTGCATACTTGACACCAAACTCCGCTTTGACCTGCGCTTTAATCTCTGTAATTTTTTCTTTTACCGGTTCCGGCGGAACGATAGCAATAAAATATTTCCCTAATTTTTTCGGCATATTCAATACGGATTTTATACCTGTAGCCTGCCCCCTGCATGCAAAAAATCACCCGCTAAATAGTTTTTCACAAAAAACTTTAAAAGACGGTCTCAAAAGTTTAAATTCAATATTTTAATTCACATTTACAATTTAATCAGGAAACAGATAACTAGGTAAACGTACATGGACCAATTTAAAGTAGCAATGGTGGGACTGGACTTGTCTCATCTGGATGAAGTGTTGATTGCCCAAATAAAATCATTAGCGGAAATCCTGGATATCGAAAAAGTGTATTTCGTTCATGTCTCCAAAAATCTGATCCTCCCCGAACAGGTTTCACAAGCCTATCCAGATCTGATGGCTCCCATTGATGAGACCATTAAGCTGGAAATCAGCCATGAAATCGAGAAAGTGCATCCCCCGCTTCAGGTTCCATTTGAAATTCTAGTAAAGGAAGGGAATGCACAGGACACGCTTTTACGTTGGAGTAAAATAAAAGATATTGACCTGCTCGTAATGGGAAGGAAAAAAGTCAGGACCTTGTCCGATTCACTGGTAAACAACCTCACCCAAAAATATCCCCACCCGGTCCTTCTGCTCCCCGAAGCACAGAAACCACTCCATATAAAAAACATTTTTATTCCCATTGATTTTTCGGACCACTCCAGGGTCAGTATACGGCTGGCCTTGCAGATAGTCGCAAAAACCAATGGGAGAATCCAGTGCTGTCACCTATTTGAAGTACCGAAGGGATATAGCAAAACCGGAAAATCTTTTGAAGAATTCAGTACAATCATGCTGGAAAATGCACAATCGGACTATGCCGGTTTTCTGAAGAAAAACGATCTACCGGAATTGCCCTGCACCTTTATTTTAAAGCAAAACAAAGACGAAGCGGACAATATCATGAAGGAGGCAAAATCAAACCAGACAGATCTCCTGATCATCGGAAGCAGGGGAAGAACGAAATCCGCGGCAATTTTGCTGGGCAGTGTGGCAGAAAAACTGGTTAATAGCAATCATGAGATCCCCATGTTGGTCATGAAAGAAGAGGGGGAAAACATGAGTTTTTTCGAGGCCTTGTTTAAGCTCTAATCTTGCGATTTACGGAAATAAAAGGCCGCCTGGTCACCTTTAGAGACTGCATTGAGTTCTCTCGCCTTTCTCTCAAGTTGCCAGGTGTCTTTAGCAGCAGATTGCGGCCGATCTTTTGTTTCATATAGTGCTTGCCCCTGCTGATACTTCCTGCTTCCCCAAAATTGAAATGCGGTGCTGTCAAAGTCAACATGAAAAAGGTCAAGTCCGTGTCGCTGCGCCAGAATTTTCATGGCAGCGAGGCTGGGAATAAAATAATGCCTCGGCGCATCAAGCTGCACCCAATCTTCCCGAAAGACGGTCCAGGCCTCGCCATCCGAAACAGGCACCCGGATCAACAACCTTCCTGAAGGATTCAATAATGCCGCTACTTTTGCAAAGGCGGTATCGGGTGAGTTCATGTGTTCAAAGGCATGGTGCAACATTAGCACATCAAAGCTGCCCTGAATATCAAAAAGGCTTTTTTTAAAAATTTGCAACCCGGTACCTGGATAGAGGTCCGCATCAATAAACGGATCATAGCCCGTCAAATTCCGATATCCGGACGCATACAACTCGTACAAGAGTTGACCATTGCCACAGCCAATATCCCCAATGGCATCGCCTCTTTTGGCATCAAGTCTTTTCAGCCATTCGCCATAAATCGGTTTGAAAAGAGAAAATCCAGTATTTTGGTACAGCCAGAACCTGAATTGTTTCATCCAGCGAACCTGTAAGCCCGACAGGGATAAACCTGAAAGTGAGTAATAACCTTCGGGGTAATAAGGAGCCATATCTGCGGGTGGATTGAGCTGTTGGATGGTTCCACAACGTGCACATTGTACATAGGGAAAAGCCTCAGCCAGGCCAAACATCATTTCCTTTACCTGGTAAACTGGCCCATGTTGCTCGTGAAAACAAATCAAGCAGTTAAACTGGCCCATCAGTACACCTCTTCTCTGCGGGCAATGAGTTCGCCCATGGTTCTGAATACAATTGTCAGGTCGAGCAAGAAAGACCAATTCCGAATATAGAAATAATCCAGCCTCACGCGGGAACGGATCTGCCAATGGTGGGATATTTCTCCCCTGTAGCCAAGGACCTGAGCCAGGCCGGTAATCCCCGGTTTGATCCGGTGCCGGTTGTCATATTTCTGAATCTGGCGCTTAAAGACCTGGTTCATGGGCAGTGTATGTGGCCGGGGCCCGACCACCGACATTTCACCTTTCAACACATTAATGAATTGTGGCAACTCATCCAATGAAAACCGCCGTAAAAAGGCACCGGTTTTGGTAATCCTGGGATCATTTCTGATTGCCTGCCGGGTATCGGCCCAGGGATTATCCAGCATGGTCCTGAATTTGATACAACGAAACACCCTGTTATTGGCACCGGTTCTTTGTTGGAAAAAGAATACCGGGCCATCGGATTCGAGCTTGATAAGTAAGGCCAGCAGGGGCGTCAGCCAGCTCAATATGAAAACAAGAACGATACAGGAAAAACAAATATCAAAAAATCTCTTGAACAGCCGGTTATAGCCTTTATCCAATGGGATTTCATTGAGGTTTACCACCACGAAACGCCCATACCTGCTAAAACTCAGCGCTTTTTCCCATTGGAGATGGGCACCCGGAATAATCTTGACCTTGATATGGTTTTCATCGGCATGGTCAACAATTTTCCGCTGTAAATCACCGGAGATGTGTTGACCCAGGTATACCAGGTCGACACTTCCCTGTTTTGCCTGTTGAAAGAAAGCACTGACATCCCCCAATACATCCTTACCGGTAACAGAATCATCGAAAAAACCCAGAAATTGAATACCTAAGGCTTTTCTGGCGGCTAAGGTTGAGGCCAGCCTGGTGCTCCAGTCATCCTTGCCGACAATTACTGCCTTTCTGTAATTTCTGCCACTCATCCGGTAACGCCTCAGCGACATGTGGACGCCTATCCTGAAGAATGCCAGACTGGAAAGTGCGCCGACGAATACTAAAAAACCAACCTCCCGGTCGCCAGCAGCTACCAACTGAGTCCTGATGAGATAAAATATCAATACCGCCCAGACAAAAGACCTGGTGAAGTGGTAAAGCGTGTCGGTATACGTGCCTGTACGGGCCAGCTTGTAATCTTTCCTGAGCAGTACCAGCAGGATCCAGGTACCTGCCAAGAGCAAAAGCTCATCAAAAACCCGGTTAGCCTGTACTTGTTCAAACCCGAAAAGCACGAGAAGAAATGTAAAGCTCCCCGACAATGCCAGAAGCTCCATCAGGACAAAAAGCCAGGGGAAATACCTATAAAAACGCTTTGCCATGTATCAAAAAAAGGTTTGCAGCACAAGTGCGTCAATTTTGCAGTTGGTATATGCAGGGTAAATTCTCCCCATTTATATCTCTTATTTTGGAATTATATGCTACCAAATTTTTTGATATTCGGAGCAAAGTAATCAACTTTGGCCCAAAATTATGAATTTATGGCCATTCAGCCATACATGCCTTCAAAAATGCTTGGAAATGATGCCAGGACTGTCGCCCTTTGGACCATTTACAGCGCATAATACCTTGAAATGAAGAAAAAAATAAAAACACTTTTTGCTCCTTCAGATGAGCCCAGGTCTATAGGAGGGAGATTTCGGCTTCGGCGCTTTAGATTTTTTGAAGAAAAATTTTTGGAGACCTTTATGGGACAGGAAAAAATAAAGATTCTCGATGTAGGGGGTACCGAAAATTTCTGGACCAACCACAATTTCCTGCTTCCGGATCGGGTCAGCATCACACTATTGAATCTTGAGAAAGAGAAAACCCGGCAGGAGAACATCTGCAGCCTCTCCGGAACAGCAACAGATCTGTCTCAATTTGCAGACAAGTCCTTTGACCTGGTATTTTCAAATTCTGTGATAGAACATTTGCACAACTATGAAAATCAGAAAAAAATGGCTGAGGAAATCAGAAGGGTGGGTAAAAAATATTTTGTCCAGACTCCTAATAAATACTTCTTTCTGGAGCCTCATTATGCTCTCCCCCTTTTTCAGTTTTTCCCCAGCTCATTGGCATTCCTCATCCTGACCAAAACCAAATTGAGCCGCATGCAAAAATGGGACCCTGATTTTGCCAGGGCCTATCTGCAGGAAATTCGCCTCCTCTCGTACGGTGAAATGAAAACGTTCTTTCCGGATTCGGACATTTATTTTGAAAAATTCTTTGGACTGAACAAGTCATTTGTATTCCATACGCTGGGAGCAAACAAAAAACCCGGCTTAGCCGGGCCTTTTGTTAGTAATTGATTTCTACCAAATTCTCTTTTATCTTCCGTTTACAAAGTGTCTTGAATAGGGTTTCGTATTCATCCGTGACTGCATCCCAATTGTATTTTTCCGTCAGCCCATCTCTGGAGTGTGTCCTGAGATATTCCATTTCCCCCGGCGACTGTTCTGCTTTGCCAATAATATCTACCACAGCATCGGCTTCTTTCTCGAAGTACCAACCGTATTTTCCTTTCTGCAGCATTTCCTGATTGAATCTGGTATCCATAGCCAGAATGGCACATCCAAAGCCAAGGGCCTTTAACATGGCCGGGTTGGTACCACCGTATTCATGGCCGTGAAAGTAGGCATAGCAATTGTGATACAGGGCCGCCAATTGTTCTTGATCCCTCACGTATCCGGTAAACACCAAACGTTTATCCGGGATGCTTTTCATTTTCTGAGCGAATCGGTCATGGTAGGGTACATCGCCGACAATAACGAGCTTTCTCCTGGAATTAGATTTCACAAAACCATCGACGATTAAATCTGCATTATTGTCCGGAATCAAGCGGCCGACAATCAGGAAATAAGACTCCTTCTGCAATCCCCATTTTTCGATCAGACTGCTGTCGGAAGACATGTTCGGATTGGCACCGTAAGCAATCATCTTGGAAGGTGCATTGAATTTTTCAAGATAGATCTTTTCCATCTCATCAGAATCGGTGATCAATTGATCGTACAGTTTGGTTGCCAGCCTGGAAGCAAACAAATAATACCTGGCACCGAGGCCCTTCCATTTGGGGCGCAACCACTCCAGACCATCAACATTGATCGCAGAAGGCTTTCCAAAAATCTTCGTGAGCAGACCGAAGGGACCATTGGCACTGTTCACTACAAATACCACATCTGCCCGGGAAAAACATACATGGATCATTGAGAGCAGTGAATTGGTCAACTGACTCAGCGATTTCGTTTCCACACAGGGCACATACACCAGATTAATGCCATTTACCTGCCTGGGTCTATCTTCAAACAAAGGTGCATGACAATAGACGGTAACTTCGATGCCCCTTTGTACGAGTCGCTCACCCATTTCCTTCACAAAGGTTTCATAACCCCCATATACATAAGGATAACCCCTCGTACCTACAATCGCCACATGCAACGGCTTACTGTTTTTTGACATATTGTATTAATTTACTTATCAGGAAAAAATTTTTACTATTTTCTTACCATAAGCCGGTAATGAAAAGTTTTCTAAAACACTCCTTCTGGCATTTAACCCTATACTTTCAATTTGGTTTCGATCATTCAGCAATTTGCCCACCTTTGCAGCAGCAGCCGGCGCATTATCCCAGGGTATGTGGTACCCCGTTCTACCATCCTGAATCATTTCCAGCGCTCCTCCATGGGCAGTAGCAAATACGGGTTTGGCAGCAGCCATGGCCTCCAGAACTACGGTAGGAAAAGGATCCGGTAAAGTGGAGGGTAGTATAAAAATATCCATGGTAGCCAACACCTGGGAAATGTTTTCTCTAAAACCTAAATTGTGAATTTTATCTTTATATTTCTTTTCCAAAATCTTTTGTTCTAACCCGTCAAATAAGCATTCTTCACCTGGAAATGCATCTCCAACCAAAACAAAATGTAAATCTAAAAACTTTTTGTTTAATTCTTCTGAAATATCCAAAAAGTATTGCTGCCCTTTCCAGCTGTTTACCCTGCCGACCATCCCGATCACAGTTGCTTCCTGTGGAATACCCAGCTCTTCCCGTAAATCTTTTGCGGGGTAAAGATAAGCATTATAATCTATCCCATTATAAACCAAATGCAGTTTATTACCAGACAGGTATCGCTCCCAGTGGGTTTTTACGGCCTTTGACACTACAATTACCCGATCAGCTCCATACCCTACCATTTTACCCATCAGGGCTGCAAACCATACCGGTCTGCTAATGATCTCATGCAGGTGCCAGACATGCCTGTATTTTTTCCTTTTGGCCAGCACTGTGCCTACCCATACTGCCGCGGTATTGGAATATACATGGGTAGTCCCCTCCTGTTCTGCAAGGGCAGACAGCGCTTTGTAGGCCCTAAACATTACCCTGATCCGGTTTATCAAACCCCTGATGTTAAAATATTTTCTTCTGATCACACCGAGCCTGATAAATGCTACACGGATTCCCAGGTCCTGCAGTTGCCTGGATAAAGGACCTGGCTCAGAGAGGACCACCATTACCTGATTTCCATTTTGCTGCAAAACTGTTGCTGTAATCAGAAATATCTTACTGGCACCATATACATCAGAGGAACCATGCAACATCAATACCCTATTCCCATTTCCTTGCCTGCTCATATACGTAGAATCAAACTTTACCGGATTTTTTCAACGCATAAATAGCCCCCAGATGTCCTCCGTGATCCGTAAATTCGACATGAACCTGTTTTGAAAAGGATGCAAACAAGCGGAATAATTTTTCGGGGGGGTAGTGGTTCATCTGCATGACCGGCTCGGAACACAGCCTGCGGTGCTTTAAACTGGAGTAAATAAAGTTATAGGCTTGACATTTGGTACGCATATAAAAATTGGCATAGGTCAGCCGGGGCAGCCGGTGGCCATAGGTAACCTGCACCTGTACAATGCCTCCCTCCCGGGTCATATCCAGTAGCTGACGCATCAGGCGCATGCCCCGGGCAAACTCAATGTGTTGGAAAACGATAAAGGCATTGATAAAATCAAAAGCCGGCAGTCCATCCAGCTCCCTCCCATTATAGGTTTTGATATGAAGGTGGTGTAGTCCCATGCGGTCCCGGTGTTCACAGGCGCGCTGGACGATAGCCTCGGATATATCCAGCCCCCAGACCTCCCTGCTGGTCATTCTGGCGAATGGTATGGCCAGCCTTCCGACACCACAGCCAAAATCCAGGATGCTTCCCTGTGCGATGTCTGAACCAAACCATTGCTTGATCCGCTGCCGGCTTTCTGCCACAAAATCTTCTCCTGAATCAAAAAATTCTTTCAATCGCTCTTCCGAAAGCTGAGCCATCCGGTACTTCTCATCGGAAAGTACCCCATAATAAGGATCTTTTTCTCCCCATTTCTTCCAGTCGCTTATCGATTCGGACATTACCTTGTTTTTATCACTTTTGCAGGATTGCCAGCTACCAGACTAAAAGGCGGCACATCCCGTGTTACAATGCTACCCGCCGCCACCACAGATCCCTTGCCGATGGTAACTCCGGCGAGAATCACGGCATGCGATGCGATCCAGCAGTCGTCTTCTATTTTTACAAATGAACGGGTCACCCCTTGCTCGATCATGGGCCTGCCGGTATCTCCGAAATTGTGATTCTCAGAATAAATACTCACCCTGGGGGACATCATCACGTTGTTGCCAATTTCGATGTACCCCGAACAGCCTATATAGGCATATGGCCCTATGCTCGACTGATCGCCCACTTTCAGCCCTTCACCCGGCTCCCCCCCGTACAGGTTGGTGGGACGGATGATTGCGTAGGAACCTACTGTCACCTTATCTCCAAAGACTATACCTCTCCGTGCCAGACAATTGATCTCACAGTGATCCTGAGCAACAAAGTTTTTCCCCACACTGAAATATCCGGCCTGACGAATGCTCACGCCCTTTCCTATCAGAAGAAGTCCGCTGGCAGATTTCATTTGCCAGCTCAGCCACAGTCCCCGCAGCCACCAAACCCCCATTCTGGCCAATACGGACAACACCGACAGACTATCCCAACCCGGACCGAAACGGTCCGATAAATCCATACCGGTGATTCTGGAAATAACTTTTCCGGCAATATTACCCATAAAGTATGTTTTTGAAATATCGCTGCAAAGATAGGAAAAAGTTTTCCCCGGAAAATTGCTGTAACCTTTCCCTGCCCCGTGCAACGAGCTGCTGTCGCAGCTCTTCGTTTCCCGCCAGCAACTCCATGGCTGTTGCGAAATCTTCAGGAGTAAAGGATCTACTGCAGCAAACCGCATTGCCTCCTACCTCCTGCAACGCACCCTGAGGGCCTATAATCACTGGTAGGCCGTAGGCAAAGGACTCTAAAACAGGAAGACCGAAGCCCTCATTTTGAGAGGGAAATACATAGGCCAGCGCATGTGCATAATATGCCGAAAGCATGGCCTGAGAAAGGTATCCGGGAAAAATTACCTTTTCTTCCATTCCAAGCGCCTTCACTTGTCCCCATATTTCATCGTAATCATCTAAAGATGCCCGGGGGGCTCTTTGACCTACCAAAACCAGGGAAAAATCGGTAGCGGACCGTTGAGAAAAAATGGCAAAAGCCCTGATCAGCGTGACGAGGTTTTTCCTTTTTTCCATAACGCCTACATGCAAAAAATAAGGTTTGTCCAGGGGCGAGGGTCCAGCCTTGGTTTGGAGCTCATTTGAAAAGTCCAATCCTGTAGGAATGGCACAGACCGGACCAACTGGATTGAGATAGCGAGAAATTTTGTCTTTGGCGTAATGGCTTACCGTGAGGATATGCGTTCCCCGCCGTATACTTTTGCTGAGCAGATAGAGATATATTTTTCTCCACAATGGATGGTAGTGTTCAGGGCTCTCCCAGAAAAAGGCATCGTGAACTACGGAGACACGCTCTCCCCTGCTCCACACAGGAGAAAGGAAGTCGGGAGAAAAAACCAGATCTGCCCGGTGCCAATAGCTCAGTACCGGAAGAAATACCAGCTTGTGGGAAAAATACAGGAGCTGAAACAACCAGTTCTTCCACCTGGGCGTTTTCCCTTTAAAGAAGCGCTGCTGTTGTAATTTTTCGCGGGAAGGGTAAACCACAAACCGGAAAGTGCTGCTCCGATCCGCTTCGATTTGATCCAGCAGGCTGTCAATATACGTTTTGATACCCGTCTGCGCCAGATGTAAAAAAAATACGTCTATAAGGACTATTTTCTGTCTTCCCTTTATCATCTGCCTGCGGAAGTCACCTGGGAAAGATCTCTAGGAAAAAGGTCATTATAGGCGGTAAGCGAGTAGCCCATCATCCACCAGGTGCTCAGCGACACGTAGGCATACAATTCGGCATTTGCAGTAAATAAGGGCAATAGTAATCCAAATTTGGTAGTGGCCGCCACAAAAGCAACTCTGGCTACCGCCGTATCCCGGGAATAACGGAAAACCAGCAAACTCTTGTAGATCCCTACTCCAAGTATAAGTATGTACAACAACATTCCCAGTACCCCCAACTGTACCCCGTAAATCAGAAACTGATTTTCTCCGCCCACGCGCACCTCATCTTCCACACTGCCTGTGTTGCCACTCATGGCCAGACCAATCCCTTCAGGGTTGGCTATAATGGCATCGAGCGCCAGAAACCATTCTACCAGGTGCCCTACACTGGAGGCATTCTGGAAAGTGATCGTGTCATATACAAAATAATAAAAATCCTCCGAGGCAAAATACAGCACGTATATCCCAAAGAGGGCCAATAGGGACGCTCCCAATGCCAGAAGCCGGTAAAGCCTGAAAACCAGAGCCACAAAAAACAGCATGACAAAAAAAGCGCCGAATGCTGCTCTGGAGGCCGAAAAGAACAAACTCCCCACTGCTGCAGCCATCACCAGCAAATAAAACCAGCTTTCTTCCCTTTTGCTACTGAGGTACCAAATCAAACCTGTGGCAAAGGCCAGCAAACTAGAACTCGCCATCTCCAGGGGATCAGAAAAAAAAGATGCCAGGCGCATACCCGTGGTCTGGGTTTCAAAGGTCCAGGACAGTCCATAGTTACCGGAAGGTTCTATGCCATTGATCGCAAAATTGAACAGGGCGTAGCCGGTAAAGTTCTGAAAATGGATGCCAATCATCTTTTCCACCAGATTCAGGCAAAATGCCGCAATGGCAATCAACATAATACAGGAGAAGAGCCGGTCTATTTTCCCTTCTCCAAAGCGGGTATTTCTGCCAAGGAAATAAAAGGCTCCGATAAGTAAGGTGTTTTTCAGGTAGAGCAGTTTGTTTAAGAAAGTTGCTTCTCCTAATGGCAAAAACAAATAAACAGTAGCCAGTCCAAAAAAGGCGATAAATAATTTATCAATGGTATTTAACCGGAATGGATATGCCCAGAAATCCCTCTGGTAAAACAGAAATCCCAAAAGGGCCGTCAGAAGGAGCAGCTCCTTGATATATTGAAAAAAGCCTACCAATAGCTCCGATCCGGTAGCCTGGTATACAATGCTCAAGATAGAAATGTAAAAAGGGAGAAATAATACCATAAAAAAAATAATGAATTCCCATTCACCCTCAAAAACAATCTTTCTGGTCGTGACAAAAAGCAAAACTGCTACATAGCCCAATACCAACAGGAACAAAATATAAGCCATCAAGCTCCTTTGGTCAATGAAGTTCGCATGCCTGCTACGATACCATTCCAGATGGCTCTTCTCTTTTGCTTGCGGCCTTTCAGTGTAAAATAGATCATTTTAAGCCCGAAGATCAGGAAATGTAGCGGCCAGGCCAGGAAGCTTTTTGGGTGGGTACTATACTTTCGCAATTGAAAAATCTGGTTTCTTATGTTGAGAAAGTGAACCCTGGGACTCAAAAAGCCCTCCTTCCCGGGTTTTTTGCTCTTTGAGGCCGCACCGGCCTCATGAAAAATGACGGATCCCGGATGAACTTTCAGGAAATACCCCGCTCCCCTTATCCTAAGAGACCAGTCCACATCTTCAAAATAAGCAAAATACCTTTCATCCAACAGCCCCACTTCTCTTAAAACTTCGGATCTTAACAAAATCGCACAGCCTGTTATCCAATCTGTGCGATAGGGTCCGCTGTGCTGACGTACCAATAGGGTTTCCGCAAATCCAATCCAGGTATGATATACCCCTCCGGCATTCCATATTTTTTGTTTTGCATTTAAAAAATAAATCAGGGGCTGTATGGCTGCCGTCTGAGGAGAGGATTGCATTTCTTCGAGTAGAGGATTCCAAAATCCTGCTGTTACCTCGGTGTCGTTGTTTAGCAACATGATATAGTCGTACCCCATATCCATCGCTTTCCGCATGCCTGCATTATTCCCGCCCGTGAAACCCAGGTTTTCCGGATTTTCCAGCAACTGCACAACTGGAAATGACTCTGTTATGGCATTTGGAGACCCATCTTCCGAGCCATTGTCCACGACGATCACATCCTTTAAGGGAAAACCTCCATCACGCAGGGATTCCAGGCAGGCCCGGGTATATTCCCAGCCATTCCAGTTAAGAATGATGATAGCGGTAGAAAAGGCCATGGTAAAATTCAGATAAAATTGGGGCTTTCCTCCTGTGAAGGAGCAGGGTAGTGCTGATCCAGGCTACCAATTCAGTAGAAAGCAAAGCCAGTGCAAGACCGGAACTCCCGAAAGCCCAGGTAAGTAGAAACGCCGATGCCAGCATATACACGCAAAATAGCCAAGTTGCATGGAAGAGAATTTTCTTCTCGTCTAATACCAGTATTATCAGCATATTTCCAATATTCAGGGCAGCCAGAAAGGGCAAAAAAGCCAATATCCGCAGAAAATACACAGATTCCTCCAGCGATTCTCCAGCCATCAGCCGGATGATGATCGGGGCGAGTGCAAAAACGGTAAGGCTGATAAGCAGGGTAAAAAAAAGTGACGCCCATTGCACTTTTCCCAAAAAGGAATAAAATCTTTGACGCTCCTGATAAAAAAGAATGCTTGCCCTCGGATAGGCGGCCTGGGTAACCAGAGTAGGAACGATTCTGAGAACCATACCGATGCGTTCTGCCATTCCATATAGTCCTAAAATTTGGGCTGATGCAAAAAAGCTGAGGACAATTACCCCGCCATTGACAGCAATGTGCGCCGTCAGTCCGGACAGGAAAAGCAACACATTTTTTTTCCAGGAATGCCAGATCTGACCCAGCTTTGGCCAGTAAACCGGTACTTTCATGCCGAATCTTACATACGCCAGTAGGGCCAGATTGGTCATCAGGGCTGTCAGTCCCAGAAAAAAATTAGCGAGATAGCTGTCTGCGGGGACCCGGATAAGGGCTAGCAATAAAAGCAGATAAATCGCTTTGCTGAATACATTTGCCAGAGAGACCCAGTGGAGCTGCTCTTTGCCTTGAAAAAACCAAACGATGGCTGTGGCTTCTGCAAATAGCAAAATGGTCGACCAGGCCAGTATCCTGCGGTAGTCGGCGAAGAAGCCGAAAAAAAAGCCCATAGAAAGAATGGAAACAACAGCCAGAAACGCGAGCGCAATTTTACTTGATAAAATTTCCGAAAATTGCCGGCCCAGCAAAGTGTTGTTTCCCTCACTCAGAGCTATATCACGCGGCCCGCTGAGGTTATAGCCGAAGCTGACCAGTACGTTGACAAGCAATACCACAGAGAATGCGAGATTTACCAATCCAAACTCAGCTACACCTATGGCACGGATCAGAACTGGCATTGCCAAAAGCGATATAAGAATATTGGAAGCTTGTATCAGGAAGAGGAAAAAGAAATTCCTGATGGATTTGTGTCTGATAAAGGAAAAGAACGATAGCTGTCTGGTTTTTTCAAGCATGGAAAAAGTACATTAATGCTTCAAATGCCTGAAATACATCGTTTTTAGGTATATCCAAAGTAAGCCTAATATAAAAAAGAGCGTTGCGCCGACCAGCATACCCGTCAGCACCTTGATTTCGGATCGTTCGAGGGGATATCGGGGATGGTCGATGATCTGAATCAGCGGGGCATTGTTGCGGTGATTGATCTTGGCTATTTCCAGATTTTTTACTACCTCTTCGTACACGGCAGCAGCAGCCTGAATATCTATCTGCAACTGTTTGGAAGCAACCGTTCCTTCCTGTAGCAATGGATTTGGATTGGGTACCCGATCCTGAAATCGGGCCAGTTGCTTCACCTTGTCATCAAGGACGGTCCGGACACTGTCGGCCTGGTTTTGAAGCACTTGCAGGTTTTCCGCGGTTTTTTTGGTCTTTGTTTTCAGATAAAAGTCATTTACGGTAGACACCAGGTTTTCATTGAAAATCTTGGCGAAAGACTGGTCCCTGGAAGATATGGACACTTTGATAATATTCAGCTTGCGGTCAGGCTTGTCTACCAGCAGGTTTTCTTTCCGTATCAATTTCACGACTTCCTTCAAAACGCTATCCTGTTGTATGGAAAAATCCCCTCGCGATAGGCTAAAATCAAGGTTTTCAAAATCTACCTCATCTTCCCATTTGTCATCCAGCTCATGGAAATGGATGAAACGCTCTACCAGCAACTGTCCGTCTGGAGCGCTATCGAAGGGTGCCAGCAGGGTCTGCGACAACATGGCATCGGAGCGGTAAAGCTCCATGATGTTGTCTCCCTTGAAAAGGCCACTTTCCGAGCCTATTGAACCCAGGTTAAGCCCCAGCATGGAAGCCAGACCAGAAATATTTCCCAGACCAGACATGTCTGATTGTTCCAAAACAAATGTGGTGTCTGCATGGTAAACCGGCTTTTTTACCAGAGATACGATCAAACCCAGTACCATACCTATCAACACAAAAACAAGGAATGTCCTGACATGGCTGATGAACACCATCAACCACTGTCTCAACCTCCCGACAAGCTCTCTGAAAGTTATCTTATCATTCAATATATGGTGGCTTTCCTGTTTCATCTGTTGTTTAGTATCTGGGTGATGACCAAGGCGATGGTGGCCAGTCCGGTGGTTAATCCCACAAGGTCTCCCGGACGGATAGGAATCCGCGGACCTTTGGTCGGAACGATGATTTCAGATCCCGGTTCAACATGGGGATAAACATTGAAAAACAAAAAATTCTTTGTTCTGGCGACTTCTCCGTTGGCATATACCACATAGGTCCGTTTTCTCTTGGCCCTGCTATCAAAACCTCCTGCCCTATTGATATAATAGGGCAAAAGCCGATAGGGTTCGTGCCGGACTGTGGTGGGATAGATCACATCCCCCCGCAGACGAACAGTTTGCAGTTGTCTGGGCACACTCAGGATGTCCCCTTCTTCCAAAATAAGGTCAAATTTCGATCCGGGATTCCTGATGATCTCCTCCAGGTTTATCGCTATGGCTTCTGTTTCCTTGATCTTGATGGGAATCACCTCATCCTTTGAGGCCGATATTTCATTTAGCAGGGTTCTCCTTGCATTGATGACACTTTCTTCCCGGTCATATTGGCTGGAATCCCTTTCTCCAAACAGGTAAGCATTGATCCGATCGATCATTTGTTTCTGAGATTCCGTGGGTTCGGCATTCTCTCTGTTCAATCTTTCCAACAGATTCAGCAGGTTTCTTTCTTTCCTGATATTCTCAGATGCGGTCTGGTAAAATTCGGTCCGCCTGATCAAGGTAGCGCCCTCGGGATAGGCAAACGCGGTAAGCCCCCCTGCCCGTTCAATCAGGTCCGAAATGCGTTCTTCCGCATCGCGGATGGCAAAAGTACCAGGTGCCTTTACCTGGCCTTCGATACTGGCCATTCTTTCCAAACTAAAATTTGTTTTCCGCCGTACGGTAAGGTGATCAAAAGGCACTAAGCTGACAGGATTTTCTGACAGCCCCAGATCCTGGCCTATTGGCACGGGAATGATGCTGGAATATTCCTTTCCATCCGGATCGGTGCTTCTTCTTGCAATTTCCACATCGTCTACCGAGGCAGCTTCCTTCAATCCTCCCGCCATCAAGATGAGGTCTTCTGCCGTCATTTCCCGGGAAAATGGGTAAGTTCCGGGAAACAGGACCTCTCCGGATACCTTTACATAATATTCCTCACTCAACTGATAGACGGAGGGGACCTGTACCACATCTTCCTTTTGAAGCAGTACATCCGGAGAACGCCCATCTTCTATGGCTTCAAGGTCAATCTGCAGCATTTTCGTGCTCAGGTCTTCGTTGGTTCGAAGAATATTGATCCGTTTTTTGTAGGCTTCGCCACTCACTCCATCAGCTTTCCTTATCAGTCCCAGCAGGGTCAGGCCCTCCTGAAATGCGTAGTTGCCCGGTCGGTATACCGAACCTTTTATCTGTATCCGATTGGTATATCTGTCCAGCACCTCTCCCACCTGATACCTGTCCCCACCTTTGGCCAGAAAAATAGAGAATTGTTCATCGTAGATATCAGAAACAGCCTTTTCCGTATCTGTCATCCTCGTCACACCTACCCGTTCCCGGTAGGCATTGTCGGTAAACCCGCCGGCATAAGTCAAAATATCGGCAAAGGACTCCCCAGGCATGATTTCAAAAATCCTGGGCCGTTTCACTGCACCTGATACAGTCACCCGTTCCAGGTATGGCTGAACCATGATTACGTCCTGATCCTGCAAGGTTACATTTAAGCTGGGGTTACCATTGATGAGAAAGTCATAAATATCAATTTCGGCTATTTCCTTATTCCGGCGGATCAATTTAATTTTCCGCAGCGTACCATTCCGGTTTGGTCCCCCCGCGGCATACAGGGCATTGAAGACCGTACTGAAAGCACTCAGCGTGAAAGTACCAGGCAAGCGAACTTCACCTATCAAATTCACCTTGATGGTGCGGACATTGCCCAGGTTTACCTGAAGAAATGTATTGGGCTGACTCCCTCGCATACCGGTATAGAATGCCGAAAGACGGTTTTTGATGACCGCTGTTGCTTCATCTAGTGAGAGACCTGAGACATTGATGGGACCGATATTGTCTAAAATCACCTGTCCTTCCGGTGTCACAGATGCTTCATAGAACTGCTCTGACTGCCCGTACACATCTATATACAACTCATCGCCAGGACCCAGAATATAGTTACGGGGAGTTGCCATATTTAAATTTGGTTCGAAAGTGAGCCTTCTATCTTTATTGTAAAAAAGATCTAAACCAAAAATGGGTTCTTCCCCGGAGACGGCAGTAGCCGTCTCGGCTTCTTCAGGGATGATCCCCCGTGCTATTTCATTGAAACCAATTTGCCTCCTCGGACTTCGTTTGCTGGAGGCAGAGGAGGACTTTTGGCCTCCGTCTAACCCAATTACCATCCCTGCAAGGCGGTCCTTCAACTTATCTATTTCAGAATCAGGAACACCACGGAGTTGAGCCATTTGCAGCAGCTCTTCTTCTGAGAGCCCTGCCTCGGCTGCCCTGTTCATCAAAACCTGAATCTGCTGGTCTGATAAATCATCCACCTTTATTGCAGAAATATCGCCTAGTGACTGCGCTGACAGCCCTAGTGGCAGGATCGCTAACACGCCGATGATGAACAACCGATTCAGGATCAAAAATTTACTTAAAATCATACTGGTAATATTATCGATTTTACACAGCTTCGCCCCCTCACCCACAAGTGAAACCCTGTAAGGCCAGTTGGATAGATATAAAAACCCCAAAGCGACCGTAAAGATAATTATTCCTTTCTTTTTGAAACCGCGTTTCGGGGATTAAAGACAATTAATAAAAAAACTATGGTGACTGCCTGTAGGCCATCTATGGAAAACTTCTATGAAGAACCTGAAAAAAATCTAGACATAAAAAAAGCAGGCACCTAACCGGCACCTGCTTTTCTCTTAAAAAAACCCAATATAAAATTTATGGTACTAAAACCTGATCAATCACGTGGATAACTCCATTCGTCGCGTGCACATTCAAGAGAGCGGGTACAAGCCCGGACTCATTGATCTCAAGATCCGCAAGATTAACTGTCAGCTCTTCTCCCTCTAGTAGGGTGGGAAGGTTAGCTCCTTCTCTAAGATCCTGGGAAAAAGCCCTTGCGGGTACAACATGGTAGGTCAGGACATCAACTAAAGTTTCCAAAGGAATGTCCTCATATCCATCTACTTCAAGCGCCTCATACAGTGCTTCAAAAGCAGCATCAGTAGGAGCAAACACAGTGAGGTTGTCGTCAACTCCGCCACTCACGGCATCTACCAGATCAGCTCGGGTGAGGGCTCCGACCAATTGAGTAAATTCAGGCGTTTCGGCATTGGTATATCCTACCGCGATTTCAGCTATGGACTGTGTCGGAGGTGTAATCACATAATCAATGACGTGAATGATCCCGTTATCCGCTTCAATATCTGTAGTGACTACCTGTGCGTTTCCATTGATCCAAACGTTATCATCGGGATCAATACTTACGTAGAAAGGTGCTTCGCTCAAACTGGTAACACTTCCGGCTTCCACAGCCGAGGCAGGAACTTCACCTTCTACCACGTGGTAGCTCAGGATAGACGCGAGGTCGGGCGAAGCAAGCAATTCTTCGGCTGTCATGCCGGTGTCGGCAAGAAAGGCTTCAAAAGCTGCATTTGTCGGTGCGAAAACGGTAAACGGACCTTGCTCCAACAGCGCCGCATCCAGATCGGCCTCTAACACTGCAGCCAGCAAAGTTGAGAAATCTTCGTCACCCATTACAATATCAGCAATAGTGTTGCTCTCCTCTTCTGGCATCAACACCCCATCAATAACATGAATCACTCCGTTTGAAGCATTCAGATCGGCGGTTGCTACGCCTACCCCATCATTAATAGTAATCGTTCCATCCGCTACCGTAAAGTTTAAATTTTCTCCCTCCAGTAAGGTCGGAACTTCGCCAGTACTTACCTGGGAAGACAGAACTCTCCCGCTTACGACATGATACAGTAGGATATCCCTCAGATCTTCTACGGGCACTGCATTCACATCGGTGATACCCGCGTTTGTAAAGGCCTGATTGGTCGGAGCAAATACAGTAAAAGGGCCTGCGGCTCTCAAATCATCTACCAGGTCTGCTCTTTGAATGGCAGCGACCAAAGTGGAAAACTGGTCGTTGCCGGAGGCGACATCAATAATATCTTCTTCTTCAGGTGGTTCCGGTGTAGGATCATCATCAGAACAGCTTGCTGCGAACAAGAGACCCGCCACGAGCATCAGTGGCATCATCAAATTCCTTTTTAGCATTGTAAATTCCATAATAAATATTGGTTTAGTTATTTAATAAAAACACCAACACAACAAGGGCGGGGCAGGATGGTTATCGATTTTGGTATCAACTGCTTTTTTTAATAAATGAACAGTACAAATTTTTAGCTTTTTTAGATGTATATACATTTAACGAGATCTTGGGTGCACTTATACTTGTCGTTTAAATTTTCGTTAAGAATGATAAGCGCTAACATTTCGAATTCTAAAACTTACCTTTGTTTGCATGAATGATATCAAAACAGTCGTAATCGTCCTATTTATCACACTGATCATCGCCGGTTGCGGCCGATCAGGGGAGGAATGCAATCTTCCGGAGGAATACCTGGATATACCTGTCGATCTGGAAATAGTCAGAATGGAGGAGCTGTACTTTGAAGGGCTTACCCGGGAGAAACTACTAGAATATCAGGATCAATACCCGGAATTTTCTGCAGCAATGTTTGATAACATGGGGTTTGCCGATCAGGATCAAATGGCTGAAGAGTTGATCAAAATACATCAGGACAGTGGCATGCAGGAACTGTATCGCGAGGTGAAGGTTCATTTTGATGATTTGCGAAGTATTGAGTCCTCATTGGAAGATGCGTTCAGAGGGGTTAAATACCATTATCCGGAATTTACCATCCCCAAAGTATATACCTTTGTAAGCGGTTTCGGCAGCGATTTGATTGTCAATGAAGATATCATCGTGATAGGTTTGGATTATTTTCTACCGGAAGACCATCCCTTCCAACCGGTAGATCTTCCCTATTATATATTAAAACGCTACAATGAAGCCCATTTGGTCCCGACGATTATCACGGCACTGTCTTCCCGGTTTAATCATACAGATGTGCAAGACCGTACTCTTTTGGCCGAGATGATATTTTACGGCAAAGCCTACCATTTCACCAAAACCATCCTTCCCTGTACTCCAGATGAATACATTATCGGATATGAAACCGAAGAAATTACGGGTAGCTATGCCAATGAAGAACTGATCTGGGCGCATTTTATCGAAAATGAATTGTTGTATGAAACCAACCCTTTCGAAATCAGGCGATACACAGGAGAGGCTCCGTTTACAGATGTTATCAGTCCGGATGCTCCAGGCAGAATCGGCAGGTGGATGGGCTGGAATATCGTGGACGACTACCGGATCAACAATGATCTGAACCTTCAGGAATTGATGCAACAGAGCGATGCCCGCGAGATATTCAGAAAATCAGGATACAAACCCAGGTGATTCCACACTCTCAGTAAGCCGGTAGGCGGCCAGGATTTTCCAGATCCGGCGGATCATGAGCTGTTTGTCAAACTCATTTTCCGCCAATTCCCTGGCGCGGCCAGCCATAGTTAACAACGTCTTTTCGGAGGCTTCCAGTTTTGCAAGTGCTGCTATCAGCGATTCGTGGTCGGCACAATCATGGTAAAATCCAATGCTATTGGTCTGTACCAGGTCCCAAATCCAGCCCCCGAAATTTACGATTACAGGTAATCCTGCGGCAAGTGCATCGAAAAATTTGTTGGGACTACTTAGTTGAAGGACCTGAAGCGGCAGAAATGAAACATACGCCAGATCTGCCTGATTCATTCGCTTCCGGACTTCAAACTTATCCCCAAAAGGAAGAAACTTAACCTTATCCAGTTTTCTCGCTTTGGCTTCCCGCTTGAGCCTGCTCAGTTGATTTCCCTTACCCATCAATAAAAAATGCCAATTTTTACCCCGTTTCTCTGCGGCGGCAGCCAGGTCCAAAAACTGATAGAGTCCATTTACCTGTCCGATCGCACCTGCATACAGTATTGTCAGCGGCCGAAAGCCAAAGTCCCTTTTTGGTGAAACGGTCTTTGCACTTCGAAAAAACGTCGTATCCGAAAAATTCGGTACCATTTCAATGGGCTTGTTCGGCAGCATCCGTCGGATATGGGCTTGTATACCGGGAGAAAGAGAAACCAGGCTATCGGCTTCGCTGTAAATATCGTATTCCCGGCGGTAAAGCCATTTTTTCAGTAATTTATTCCTGATCTGCCTGACCTGAATCGGCGCCTCGGGCCACAGGTCCCGAATTTCAAACACAAATGGAATTCCCCATTTCTTTTTGGCCCAGCGGCCGATTTCTCCGGTGGAAAGTGGCGTGGAAGAAATGTAAAACAAATCAGGCAGTTTATTTTTGCCGATTAACCGCTTCGCACCTTTCACAAAAGAATAAAACGACCAGAGTCTTCGAATCGTGGAATATTCGTTGTCATAGGGTACCGGCAGCAGATGAACCTTGACCTTCCCATCCCATCGGACGGCATACTGCGCTTCCTGGTGGCTGGTGATGACTTCCACTTCTATACCCCGAGAAGTGATACCCTGCGCAATATGAAAGGATCTGATGGCACCCCCCTGATCTGGCCTCAGGTAATATTGATGAATGTAGGTGATTCTCATAGCCGGTTTGCGTTGATCCAGCCGGACAATAGAAAAATATTGAACAGCAGTAAAAAATGCTCCCCCAGGTATTTTTCTGGTTGCCTGACCATCTCTCTCCACTCCAAAGGTACCAGATCATTATGAATTTTTCCAAATTCTTTAACCGATGACAAAACAGCGCTCCTGAACCCGGGATGCCCGGTGAGCCATTCTTTCAGCGGAAGACCAAAGCCCAGCTTCTTTCTGTTGGCAAATTGATCCATACCGTGCTTTTTCAGTATTGATTTGACCCAGAACTTGGGGCTGGCATCCAAAAGCTCCTGCTCACTTAGCCTGTCGGCAAATTCCAGCACCTGCCAATCCAAAAAGGGAGCCCTGCCTTCGATTCCATAGGCCATGCAGGCATTGTCATGGATTTTTAACAGGTCCTGGACGAGATAAACCCTTCTATCCCAGTCCAACGCAGCTTTTAAATCACCGTTTCGTAAAGGGTACATGGGATCCAGTTGCGTCGCCAGACCTTCCGGGAGGGGGGAAAGTGCCGAAAAATTCATGAAGGTTCTTTGGACAGTCGGCTGCAGAGACGCGGTGAATTTTTGCAGCTTTCTGCCGGTAAATGGTATTCTTTGCAAAAGTGGTGCTGCTTTTTGCCAGAAATTGGGATGCCGGAGATAGGTTTTGAATGCCTGGTGCCTGTTGTAGCCAGCAAAAAGTTCATCTGCTCCTACTCCACTGATTAAGATTTTAACGGATTCCCGGGCTTGCTGAGCAATGGCCCAGGTTAGGAAGCCTGCACTGTCCCCTACCGGCTGATCCAGTGTATTGATGTACTCCGGCCAGTTCTCCAGAACCCATTCGGGCGTCAGCCTCAGCTCCTGATGCTCACCACGATATTTATTTGCTAGTCGCGAAGCAAATTCCGCATCCCTGTACTGCCCATTGTAAGAATGCTCAAAGCCTACCGTAAAGCTGGGAAGGGGTGTCCCCGTCTCCTGGTGCCAAAGCTGGTAAAGCAGGGAACTGTCTGCCCCCCCACTCAATATCATTCCTACTGGTACATCGGCATGCAAGTGCTTCAATACTGCATCTGTCAACACCTCTTCAAACGAATCCAGACTCAGCTTCTGTGCAGGGCGCGAAACATTAATGGACCGAATACTGGACTCAGGAGTCGCAGCACCCCATTCGATCTCCCGCAACTCCCCGGGGGCAATTTCTTCAATGCCCGAATAAAAGGTAGCATTAGGGAGGGCATGTCTCAGGTAAAAATAGGGTGAAATCTGCGCACTATCCAGTTTTCGGGGAAAGCAGCCTGATGCCAACAAACTGCGACATTCCGACGAACAGGCCAACGTATCGCCATCTGATGCAAAATAAAGGGATTTCATGCCGACAGGATCTCTTCCCAGCAAGATATTGGTACCCTGCACGAAGGCAAAAGCATACATGCCCTGAACGTATTTTACTCCATCTTTTCCTTTTTTGATCAGCCAATTCAATAAAACCTCGCCATCGGATGTGCTTTTGAAGGTCAGTCCCTCACTGATGAGTTGGTTTCTTAAATCCTGGTAATTGTATAAAAACCCATTCCAGGAAAGGAAGGCTCCGCTATCTTCATCAAAGAGCGGCTGATTGGCTTCTACCCGCAGGTCCAGTGTTTTCAGTCTATTTGCCGCAATCAGGATTTCATCGGAGGCCATTGTCCAGGAAGAATGATCGGGGCCTCTGTGCTGGCCGGCACGCATCATCCGGACAATGCTTTCCCTTCTGTTCTCCGACCTACTCAGTAACAGGTGAATCCCGCACATATCAGTTGCCTTTGGCTTTGATTACTTCTTCCAATCCGGCAGCCTTCCTGTTTTTCTCAAAATACCGGCAAATGGATGTAATGGCACAGTCCCCGCACTTAGGTTTTCTGGCCAGGCATACGTATCGTCCGTGCAATATCAGCCAGTGATGAGCCTTGTGTACGACCTCTTTCGGAAGATGTTTCAGGAGATTTTTTTCCACTTCAAGTGGGGTCCTGGCATTTTGAGGTACCAGGCCCAATCGTTTTGAAACCCTGAAAACATGGGTATCTACCGCCATATTTGGCTGGTTCCATACTACGCTGGTAATGACATTGGCGGTTTTTCTTCCTACTCCGGGTAATTTCATCAGTTCTGGCACCGTATCTGGTACCTCCCCGCCAAATTCTTCTACCAGCATTTTGCCCAAGCCCAACAGGTGCCTTGTTTTGTTATTGGGATAGGAAACAGAACGGATGTAGGGAAAAAGCTGATCAAAATCGCTAGCTGCCAGATGGGCCGGGCTGGGAAAATCCCTGAAAAGGGCCGGTGTGATCATGTTGATCCTTTTGTCAGTACACTGTGCACTCAACACCACCGCCACCAGCAATTGAAAGGGGTTTTCGTACTGCAGCTCTGTTTCTGCAACAGGCATGTTGGCAGAAAAATGCTTAACGAAGGCGCTGTATCTTTCTTTCTTTAACATTGTCGCTTTAAACAAATTTTATCCCCAATATACCTAAAGCTAACCGAACAGAAGCCGGAAAAACGTAGAAATAAAAAAACCTACCGCTAAAGCATAACGGTAGGTGCAATAAGTTTGTGTTGGTGTTAAACTTTTTCCAGTCCGCGGGACCGGGCCCTTTTTTTAATGGCGCAAACAATACTTTCAGAGGGTTCAAGAAATAGCTGATCCAAAGTTTCTACCGTACTGAGCAGATTGATATACTCCTGCATCAGTTTGGGATCTTCCTTCAGCGCTTTTGTAATGGTCTCATTCTCTTCCTCGGTCATTTCCTGATAAACATATCTTATCAGATCACTTTGGGTAAAAGATTTGGTCATAGGCGATATTTATTTGTTTAAGTTTCTTCCTCAGATTGATGAGCGCATAACGCATCCTACCCAAAGCCGTGTTGATACTTACGCCGGTCTGTTCAGCGATTTCCTGAAAACTCAAATCCATATAATGCCTCATGATCAGCACTTGCTTTTGGCTTTCAGGTAGTTCATCTATCAATTGCCTCACCAATTCGTAAGTTTCATCCCTGACCTGCACGTCCTCCACATTTTGTTCTGCAAAATGCAAGGTGTTGAAAACATTCGATCCATCTTCCATCACCACGGTGGGATAGCGCCTCATTTTTCTAAAATGGTCAATTGCCAGGTTGTGGGCAATTCGCATCAACCAGGGCTGGAACTTCCCCTCCTCATTGTACCGGTCAGAGTTGAGCGTCTGAACTACTTTCACAAAAACATCCTGTAAAAGATCCTCTGCTACGCCCTGCTCCTTCACAATCATCAATATGGTCGTGTATACTTTGGTTTTGTATTTATCGACTAATTTTTCAAAGGCTATTTCGCTTCCATTTCTATACTGTGAAATCAATTCACTGTCTTTAGGTCCTACCCTTTTGCTCATAAAACTTATGTTTAAGTAACGTAGAGTTTTATCTCATATTGTGGTATTTATGGTCGATTAATGTTTCCCGTATCTTCAAATGTATACAATAGGATAAAACAACGCAATCGTTTTTGTATTTTTTTATAATAAATGGTATCATAAAAAATGGAGGTCAGAAGATTATGCTTTTTGTTAAATTTTTAACCAAAGACAATACTGATAATTCATTCCTCATGATAAAATACAACAATTACAATACCAATATGGTTATTCTGCGTATTTATGAATTATCGGGATTGGGTATTTTTGTAAATCCCTTTGCCAACAAACTGTAGATGGTACCGACCAGGCCTAAAATGCCGCTGATATAGGCGGAGGTTTCGTTCAAAATATTTGGATCGTAAAAGCTGACCAAAGCAATGCAAATCAATACGAAACTGAAGATTGCTGCCTGAATCATTTTGGCATTGCCGGATTTTCTCTCATCCTGCTTGAATCTGGAAAGGTCTTCTTCACTTACAAAAAGGCACACAAAATTCCGGAAACTCCTGGAAAAAAGCACCAACCCATCTTTGCCGGCATTCATTTTAATAATACCCTTCTGGATCAAAGCTGTCATGGTCTCTCTGTTAAAGAAATTGATGAAACCTTCCCTGGCATAATTGTAAACCATCTTCCTTTCCTTTAAGCTCAATTCTGCCCAAATGTTCAGAAAATAGGATTTATTGTACCGCTGCACGGAGAGGATACATTTCTCGTACCTTTCCTGAGACAAGGGCTGATGGTACGGATCTCTTGCCAACTCTTCGGTAATTAAAGCTGCCATGGCATGGGCATTGGGGCCATAGGCGATTTCTGCGGCAAGTTCCAGCGTTTTTGGATCATTAAACAACACACTTTCCGCCCTGATTTTATATTGAGCTCTTTCGTTGGTATCCAGTTTCTCCCAGGATTGACCCAGGTAAGGCAGGGTAAAAGACTCATTTTGAAAATCCAGAGGTACATATTGAAAGAGGTATTCGGAGAAAATTTCTGTGATCATCAGCCTTTGCTGTTTCGGCGTATCAGCTTTTAATATTTCCTGAAGGGGCTTGCCGGAAGTTACAAATAGGTATTGGCTTTTCCCGGCGTATTTTTTCCGAAAAGCCAGAATGGTGCTCAAAACAGCTTCGGCATTACCCAGACAATGTAAATTCTCCAGCACTACTCCTTTGTGCGGCAGTTCTGGATCAGGCATCTCCGGCTTTTCTTCTCCAGCGTCAATCAACAACAAATCGGCTATTTTCAAGCCAAATTCGCGACAGATCCAGACTCTGGATCTCAGGGCATCCACGCCAATGACAAAGCTGTGTTTCTGTTTCCTGACCCCATACGGCAGCGAAGGCAACCCATAGGTGAAGTGGTAATCAATAAGATATATTTTATTTCCCAGTCTCATGATCGTATTAAAGAGCCAAATCAAAACGAGAAGCAATGGAATGATCAATAGCAAGTTGGACCTTATCAGTCGTATCAGAAAACCACTCTTAAAAAAATCACTGAGGACAAAATTTGGCGGGCGGTTAAAAGCATTAACCAATATTTGGTGTGGGGGAGCAATAAAATCCCTGATCAACTCATCGTCCTGGTTTGAAAACCTTCCAAAATTCGTCCGTCTGAATTCTTCATGGGTACCGATCAGCCTATGGAAAAACCTCTGCATACCATCTGGATCGGAAACACTTTGTTGGTTTTCAATACTGATTTGATCCCAAATATAAGTCTCCTGATTGAAGATTTGCCGGTGGATAAAGTAGCCTGGCAAAAAGCCAATGATCAGCAGCCATAATAGAAAATTCAATGCATAGACTCGTTTGTCCACATGTACACCGGTCAGCTTGTTCCAGAAATCATTGAGCCGTCGATGTATCTTGCCTAAGGCGCTGTCGACAGACCACATATCGGGCGCCAATCTGGGAAAATGTCCGCGCCTGCAGAGGTAATGGCAGACTACCTGAAGAGATCCCATCAGTACCACCACTAGCGTAGCAAGCAGAAAATACAAGGTATCGATACTTAGGTAGTTCAGGTAGATCAAAAGGGAGGCCAGGACCAGCCACAAGGTGGTAGCCATGATCAAAAAACCATTGATATTCTTCTTCTGTGCTCCGGTACCGGTGGTAGAAAGCATCAGGAAATTACAGGTTCCGGACTGAATGGCAAATAATGATGACCATAGATAAATGGTAAAGATGTTCAAGGGAAGAAAGAGGTAAACACCCACGAAAAGTAATAGGTCGAAAAACAAGATTACATTTAACCACACAAACCTGGTTCTTTTGGTTGGGGATGGACTGTACCAGGCAAAGGAAAAATCTTCGTATGCGAGATAAATACTGGATTTATTGGTTATCAAGGTCAACACTGCCAATAACACCAAAATCAACAAATAGGGCACAAATACCGTAATCGCTTCCAGTGCTGCCAGAGAATGAAGTGTGTGCTGCAGGTTTTTATCTTCCAGGTAAAGCACCCAGTTTTCAGCTACAAATTGCCCGGAAGGTATCCGGCTCAGCATTGCTTCATACTCATGACCATTTACATAAATCGGCGTTTTCCAGACTAGCTCATCAGATGGCCCCGGGTTGTTGGCGATCAATGTCTTTATTTCCTCCCATTTCTGCTCCCCCACTCCTTCCTGAAGGTAATTGATGGGAATATTTACCTTTTCGCTTTTCAACAATACTTTTCCATCGGGCTTGAAAATAAAAAATCTCTGGTTCTGACTGATTTTAGGGGTGAGAGAATCCAGGCTGAATGTCAGCGCATATCCGGCACCATCCATCCTTCTGCTGATCACTCCTTCCAGATTGCCGGTAGACTTGGAAAAATGGGCGCTGATAAAAAGCTTCTCCGGTGTGTCGGGCAAATCTTTTACATAGTCCCTGTTTGCAATAGATACAAAAGGAAAATCTCCAAAATCGATAGCAGCATCCATGGCTGAGGTGTCCGGTATCAGCATGGTTTGGATATTTCCGCTAAGGTCAAATTCCAGAAATTCGTTGACATTCTTTTGCTTGTTTAGTGCATTAATGGTACCACCCGTACCCGCACTACCGTTTTCCAGATGAACCCTGAACCGCTCCAGATTTGCCTGCAGACTGTCGACCTGTCTGGCAAAGGATACTTTCAGATCTCTTACATTCTGATCGGCCGGCGAATCGCTCCGGTAGTTTTGTACAAGGGAAAAGGAAAAAAAGCCCAAAATCACCATCACTATGATCAAAGACAATCCCAACCCTAAGACCCTTTGCTTTGTCAATACATCACCGTCTCCCAGGTTGAAAATACTAATAATGGGTATAGAGACAAAGATCAACAGCAAGATGGTAAGAAAGGTACTGAGTACTTTAAAATTGATCCGCAGGGCGACACTTTTAAATTGGGCAGCTTCCTTAGTCCCCAGCAGATAAAAGACCTGATTCCCAATCACTGCCGGAGATAAAAAACCCTGGTATTCATCTCCCGAAATGCTGATGGTAAGTTTTCGCTCTCCCACATTCAGGTCTCCGCGCAGGGAATCTCCTTGAATGACTGGCAGGCCCGCCACCTCTCCCGGGTATATGGCAGTGCCCATACTATCGAGTACAAACAATCTGTCAAAGAAAAAACTCTGTATGTTGTTTTCCATCAGTGAGTAGACCGAAACTGCATGATCAACCTCAAAACCTCTTCCTGCAAGTGTATCCCCGGGAAAAGTATGTCCCAAAACTTCCCGGATGTTTTGGATGAGGGCAGCTTCATCCAAATCGGCCAATTCTCCGGATTTCGTCTTTTCATCAAGGAAAAAGCGAAAGCCCTTTACCTTTATCAGGAAGGCAGAATCTTTTCGTGCCAGGGAAACCCCATCCGGATCAAAAATATTCTTTTCCAGTGCCGGCGCATCCGCAAGATTTTCGATCTTTTCTATTCCAAATTTAGGCGCCCGGTCTATCAGGCTGACCATCTGGGCGGCAGCTTCCTGTCCTTGGCCCCCTCCCCAATTGTAGAAGTTTCTTTTGAAATACCCCTCCAACTGAACGTGATAGTTGTAAAAAGCGTCGGTAAAATTTTGCCTGGCCAGAAAAATGGCTTTGATCCCCTGGGACTCCAGTTGGGATTGATTGGTTTTGGAATGCTGGTACAGGTAGGCACCAATGAGCAGCATACTGCCAAAGATCAAAATCCAGATGCGTAAATCCTTGAATTTCATACCGGTGAACCAATTGCCAGTTGGTACCAATTTAAGGAAAACACCTTACAACAAAAAATTTTTTATTTTGCTTATTCAGATAATCACAGACAGTATTTTTGGCAAACCCATTCTCCTTTATAAAAAAATCGGTAGGATAGTTTATTCTTCTTCGACTTGTGCAGCCTTGTCCTTGTTCATCCATGATGGCGCAGTTCCAAACCACAGTACCGTACCTATCAGCATGAGTAGTTTACAGGTATCAGGCGACATGTAGGCACCAAAAACCAAAATTGCGGGGACTATATTCAATCCCAGCCCTAAAAAGGAAATTGTCTTGAGCAGTAGCTTCATTTTCTTTGAATGAATTTAGAGGATACGATATAAATCAAAACGGCAACAAACCAGCCCGGCAGACCGAGAAAAAAAATCTCTATGCCCACAACAAGATTCAGAAGCAGACAGAAAATCAAAGTAACCGTCCAGGTCAACGCCACGGACCAGTTTAGGGATATCCCCATTTGCGCTGCATAATTGGGTTTGAGTCCCATTTTTTCCAGCAAATAGACATCTATAAAGATCACTGCACCTACTGGCATAAGAATCAGACCATACAGGGCCACAAACTCCAGCAACATCATGACCAATGCTGGGAAACAGGCGGCGATGGTGGTAAAAAGGCCAACCAACAGGGTTACTTTCCAGGTTTTCCACTTCGGGTTGATGGACTGGATCGCCAGGCCGGCCCTGTATAGTGTTGGATTGGCGGTGGTCCAGCCGGCGATGACCACACATGCCGCACCGGCTACCCCTACTGCACTGTAAGCGATGGGCCCCGGGGCGAAGGTGAGGCTTCCTTCTGATTCGATTAAAAACAGGGAATACAGAATACCGGAAGCGATCCAGGCGACAAAATGACCTAAGAACACACCCGTAGCTGAAGAAAAACCATACTGCCACTTTTTGGCATATCGCAGTAAGGACAAATCAGCCATACCAATATGCATGGCCATATTACAAAACCAGGCAAAAAACAGGATATGCCAGAAACCAAACTTGCTTTGGCCCTCAAGTGGCACTCCTGTCCAAATGGTACTTTCTGCTACCGACCAAAACGAACCCACTTCGGTGACGCCCAACCTGGGTAGTACGGCCAGCGCGGCGGCAATAAACACCATGATCATCCACGGGGCAGCCACCATGGCAAACTTAGACACCTGGTCAAAGCCAAACATGGCAATGACAGTCGTCACTGCACCTACCACGAAAACAGTGGTCACCCAACCTACATTATTGGGATATACGTCCGTAAGCTGAGGCATGGTCATGTCAAAAGGAATACCTACTGCCGTGGCAGCTACGGCGATCATGGCCCCCGCCAGAAAACAAAACAAACCGGCATTTACAAGATTGTAGATCAACGTAAATTGTTTTCCCGCAATTTTCTCCAATAAAAAATAAAGTGTAACCCGGGTCTTTACTGCGATTTTTGCCGTTAGAAATGCCCAACTTAATACAGCGAGGATATTGCCCAGAATCAAACCGGTCACCAGATCTATGGCACTGGCCCCATGGGCTACAAACAAGGGACCGATTACAAATTCCGTCCCGGCGGTATGCTCTCCGGCGTAAGTGCCTAAAAAACTGCGCCAGCCCTTTAGCTTGTTGCCCGGGATGGCTTCCTGCTCATATTCGTTGACTGCATTTAACCTGGCAACAAGACTTTTCTTATTCTGCATACATTAAGGTGGGGTATCAAGCTTATCAATTTATTTCACTTTTGGCACACACGATCGGGCCGGGACTGTGTATTTTTCGAACTAAAAAGCTGTAGCAATAAACTACATTCACCTACACCGAACCCCTGTTGATGAATTTGAATACATTTTTGACCGATTCCTTTTTGTTCTTTTTGATCATGTAGGCTGCAGTTTCGCCCATCAATTTGAAGTCGGTAGAGATGACCGTTATGCCCAGAAGCTCTTTTAGAGGGGTATCGTTGTAAGAAATGATGCCGATTTCTTTACCCAGAACATAATGTTGCTCACGGACCTGCTTCACCAGGTTTACCAGGTCATTTTCTTCGATGACCACGAAAGCGTCTTTTGGTCGGAGTTCCATTTCGGGGTATACCGTCTCCAGAACTTCAAAATCAAAATCAAAATCCTGACAAAATTTTTTAAAACCAAGGAGAATTTCTCTCGGATAAGGATATACGGTTTCCAATGGATAAACCAACATCAGCTTTTCGTAGTGCTGAAGCTGGAAAATTCCCTCGCAGAGGGCATTGTAAATGTCATTCTTAAAATCCTGATAAATGGCAGATATGCCTTCGCCCAGTTCAGGGATCTGATTGTCCATGATGATCAACTTGTCATCCGGAATCCTTTTCAGACATTTCATTACCTCGGGATCCAGGTTATAATGTCCGTGTTTCTCATGTTTGAAATGGGGCATGAGAACGTAATAATCATAAGCCCCCATATTTTCGTTCAAAATATTCTGCAGCATCCTGGGGTCACAATGGTAAATGTTCAAATCTACCTGGGCATCTGCCCCCATGCTGTCAATAAATGAATTGTATGTCTTCAGCTTGTAATTGCTGAGCTTATTCAGCAGAAATAGCACCCTCAATTTGGATGTGGAAATATTTTTCGCCACGTAGTACCCTTTTCCCTTAACCGAGAGAATGATCTTCTTTTCCTTTAGCTGATTGTAGGCCTTTTCCACGGTATCTCTGGAGAGATAATGCTCTTCACTGATTTCATTAATGGAAGGAATTTTATCTCCTACCAACAAATGTGAATTTTCTATATCCTCGATGATGGAATTTACAATCTGCTGATATTTGGGAATTCTGGAATTTTCATCCAGCCGGACAAGAGTCTTTACTGCATTCATGGGTTCTGGTTATTTTGAGCTGTCAATAGATGGCATTTACAATGTCATGATTAAAATTAACTATTTTTTTTAAATTGTAACATTTACAATTAATTGAAATTAGTAAAGCTTACCATAAAAAGTTTTATCAGTGGTGGATTTCGATGCTGACCGGACCGCGGATACCGGAAGGCATGGTATCCCAGCCCGATGCATCGAATGGACCGTAATCGATATTTACAAAATTTATCTCATGGTAATTTCTCCAGACAATGTCATTTTGATCCAGGTAGCGGACCCTGTTGGCCATCAGGTTGGCCACTTCTATTCGCAAATCGTTGTCACCCTCCCGGACAAAACCGGTAATATCCAGCCTGAATGGCAGGCCAAAAGCATAGCCGATCTCTTTGCCGTTGATCCATACCCTTGCACTCTCCAGCACCTGGCCTAGTTCCAGCAGGTATTTTGCACCTGCATCTATCTGCCCCAGTTCGAAAGAGTTTTCGTAAATCGCCTGCCCGGAAAAATTCAACGCTGCCGGATCATCCAGATCAGTCCATGGTTTGATTTCTTCCAAAGTCACAGGATCAGGAATTTCCGGACCTCCGTCAGCAAATTCCAGGTTCCAGGGCCCGGCTACCGGAACGATTTCCGGGCTGCTGTTTCGATACCGCCAAAAGGGAATATCTTCCGGATCCCCATCGGGTACATGGATAACCAGAGATTGGCCCGGATCCAACTGCACCCGAACTGTACTTTCACTGTCGCCAGCCATCATGCCTGCTTTTCCCACCTTACCTTGTTCAGGCTCCATCAAAACCACTGCCTTGCTTCCATGACGCAGGGGTATGGCCTTGTCAACCGGACTGCCAGAGTGATTGACAAGGTAGTAATACTTCTCTCCTTCCAAATCCCGTCTGACAAATTTTAGTCCTTCATCTACCATCGGCTCCCGCTGCAATCCCAGCCCTTCCAGGGCTTCAAAAACATTATTTGTCAGAATCACCTTTCCCGCACCCTTTTGGGCCTCTTCTCCGTAAGGTTTGCTGTCAAAGGCCAGGGATTGCCAAAGGGACAGCATGGCTTCCCTTCGTGACAAATGATCGTTAAAACCCGGCACATCTTTAGGTACCTGCTGGAAAATCACGGTTCCTCCCTTTTCTGCCAGGGAAATGATATTCTCCAGTGTGGACACGGGCATGTATCCAGCCTCTGGTATCACCAAAACCTTCGCGTGGTACTTGCCTTCGGCAGCCGAGTATTGCCCATTTTCAATTTGTAAACCTGCTATCATGAGATCTGAGACAAAGTCCAGCCCAAAGCCTTTATCCATCAACATTTTGGATTGCTGATAAAATGCCGTGGGATGCAGCCATTCATCTATCCCGTGAACGGTAAGCATTTTGGACAAGCCCTCAGGATCTGCCCAGACATCATATACTGGCCAGTACATCATGATCTCATGGTCGGGAGTACCAGCCTGCAATACGGACTGCACTCGCTGTATGTAAGCATTGAAACCTTTGAAATGCGGCCAGAGGCTGTTGTGTGTGTTCAGGTTTAACGAAGCATAAAACAGCCATCCAGGAAAATCTACTCCTTCCGGAGAGTAGGTGACGCCATGATAAAACATGTGATTGACACCCGCAAGAAAAGCTTGCTCCAGTTCTGGCTTGGCCTGCGAGAAGGCAGATTTGAAGTGTTCTCCCAGCCAGGTGAAAGTCTCTGTAGACACCAGGTTTTTTCCGGTGAGGTGTGCTGCAGAGGAGGCAAATTTTAACATGATGGGATCTGGATCTACATTCCGGATATCGGCACTGTCTCTGCGGATGCCCGGAATGGGAAAATAGCTGGATCCGAAAGTCTCTCCTTCAGGTATGTCTACGGCTGCATAAAGATCCAGCAGATTGCCCGGGGACCCGTGGGCCTGATTTTTGGTCTTTTTACCGTGGCTATTGGCCCATTCTGTCCAGGGCATGGTAAAATTCGCCAGCAGCATTTCATGAATGGTTTCTCTGTAGTCGGATTTCAGCCTGGCGCTGGTATCATCGGGCTCTTCGGCAAATAGCTCAGGCAGGTGATCCCTAAGATCATAACCACGTTTCTGTTCAAAGACCTCAAAAAAATCAGCAGTAAAATCTGATCCGTATACTTCAAAGCTGTCGTTATAAAAAGAGCGAATGCCAGGAAAATCCTGCTGAAAAGCCTTCTCAAAATGGTCCAGATAACGATTTACCGCCTCATCAGAATAATGATCGAGGGTAAAACCCTTACCTCCCGGTGCCGCTCTTTTCACCATCTGGCCGGTCTGGGCCTGAAAAATAGCGATCAGCTCCCATTGGCCGGAGGCATTCCAATCCAGATTCAGTGAATCGATTACCTTGTCTGAAAGGTTTTCCACGGTATCTCCCTGATAAGCCATCAGCGTATGCAGGCCGTGATGTAGTCCTGCCGCACGCTTGTCCTCCAGCACCAGCGGCCGGTCAAGTCCTTGCCCCGCGGTATAGCTGTATTTTTGAACGACCATTCTTTGAGCCGCCCGTTCCGGGCTGACCATGGGACCGCCAAATGGCCAGCCGGTTCCCTGGGTCAGGTCAATTCCCATGTTCAAACTATCTGCTTTGGCAACAGTATGCTGCAGCATGTCCATCCACTCCGGAGAAAGGTGTTCCAAAAATCGATCTTCAAAGCCCTTAGCCCCATATATGGGAGCAATTTCAAGACCGCCTAGACCGGCATCTTCGTATTCTTCGAGAAGCCAGGTCAGATTTTCTTTATCCACGGCATTGCCCATCCACCACCATCGGGTCCAGGGTTTTGATGTTTGGGTTACTTCAGGCCATTCACCGGCCCTTACCGAATTGGTTCTTTCCGGTATAGGTTCGCAGCCGTTCAGGCCCACTACAGCTGCAGAAACTAGCAGCATCAGGATGCCGATGGATGGCAAAGCTTTTCTATTTCTAAACATCTTGATTTTATTTACAGGCTATAAACCTTTTGCAGGCGTTGAACCTTTGGAGATTTGTCGGGATTGGTTTCCATCAGGTCTGCCATAAAGTCCCACCATTTTTTCATGATGGTCTCCCCCGCGAGGCTGCCGGCATGGTTGTCCTCACTCAGGCTTTGAAAAGCGAAGAGGGTACCGGTAGGCTTGTCCAGAAAAATGTGGTAAGACAGGATTCCGGCTTTCCTAAGCAGGTTTTCCAGTTCCGGCCAGATTTGTTGATGGCGTTTTTCATATTCCGCTTCATTTCCTGGCAGAAGCTTCATGGTAAAGGCTACAGGTATCATGGGAAAAGTTGATTTTGATGTTGAAATAAAAGAAGGTTTTCCAAAATCCAAAGGAAAGATCGGAAAGATTTGCCTGATAATAAGAAACAAAAGGTTTTACCGGAAAGCCAAAGAGAAGAGCGGAGCACTTCAGGCGCTCGAAAATTTTTTCATTCACAAATATTATCCGGCACTTTTAAAACGCCTGGCAAAAAGTACATCAAAACAGCAACCGATATAATTTTTATGCTGCGAAGCGGGCAGGTTACTTCCATTTTTATCTTTCAGCATTGCCAAAATCCAACTCACTGGTTATTAACGGCGCTGGTTTTAATTTCCGCCTATATGCCTTACCTTTGCCCAATTAAGAAAAAAGTATGAAAGTCAATGAAAATATGGTCGTAGGCCTTACCTACGAACTAAAAGTGACCAATGAAGAACCGGAATCAGCACCTTTTAGTGTGGAGGTCAGAAATGAGGAGGATCCCTTTTTCTTCCTGTTTGGGAATAGCGGCTTGCCGGAGGCCTTTGAGACCCGACTGAAAGACAAAACCAAAGGGGATGCGTTTGAATTTGTGCTGCAGGTAGACGAAGCCTATGGCAAGCCGGATGATGAACTAATCGTCTCCGTACCCAAATCCCAATTCAACCAGGAAACGGGATTTCAGGAAGACATGCTGCAGGAGGGTAATTTTCTCCCGCTGGTAGATGAGGATGGCTATCCCATGCAGGCCAAAATTGTGAAAGATCTGGGAGAAGAATTGCTGCTGGACTTCAACCACCCCCTTACAGGTATGAACCTGCATTTTGAAGGAGAGGTTTTTGAGATCAGGGAAGCCACAGACAAAGAAAAAAAGGAAGGTTTTATGGCCTGAACCGGCATGTTCCGCTAACTACTCATCCAGCCTCAAGATATGGCTTTCTTTCCAGTCCAGGTTTACCGAATCTCCTTTTCTTAATTTACGGATGGGAGCTGCTACCTGCCAGTAATTGGAATGTCCCTCCAGGGCCACTGTAAGCAGATCATGATCGGGGAAATACCTTTTTAGCAAGATTTTTCCGGCTGCCTTACCCTTTTCTTTGGTCACCTGGATGTGCGATGGACGAAGATATTTATTTTCGGAAAGTGCATTCAACGGGCCAAAAAATCCGGCCACATAGGCTGTCTTTGGGTCCTGATGGATGTCTTTTATTTCCCCCTTTCTCATCAGCTTGCCATGCGCCATGACACAAAGCTTGTCAGTAATCAGAAGCGCATCCTGAATGTCATGGGTCACCAGCACCAAGGTAATAGCCAAATCCTGAAAGATCAGGTTCAGCTCGTCCAGCAGGGTTCTTTTTTGATGACTGTCCAGGGAACTGAAGGGTTCGTCCAATAGTAATACTTCCGGTTCCAAACTCATGGCCCGGGCAATGGCTACTTTCTGTTGCTGTCCACCGGAAAGCTGCCTCGGCAAGCTGTCCCTTTTCTTCTCCAGCCCAAACAGGCTTAACAATTCATCCAACCTCTCCCTGGCATAAGCTTTGTCGTACTGCAACAATGGTCGGCTGATGTTTTCCGCAACCGTGGAATGGGGGTATAGTCCCTTGTCCTGTTTTACCAGTTGAATGGCATCATAGCCCGGCACCAATTTTTCACCGGAATGAAGGATCCTTTCTCCCCTATAAAACACAGCGCCCTGATCCTGGGCCTCAAGACCTGCCATCAACCTGAGCAAGGTGCTCTTTCCACTTCCACTTGCCCCCACCACTGACCAACGCTCCCCTTGCCCGATTTCCATCGAAAAATCCGCTAAAGCTGTGGTAGGGCCCTCATAGGTTTTACTCAGCTTTTCTATAGATAAAAAACCCGTCAAATGATTTGATCTTTTATTTTTTTCGAAAGACCGGAGTATACCAATTCATACGAATGGTCTACCAATTCCAGAATTATAGGATCGGGTATCGAACCATCAAAAGATACGGTATTCCAGTGTTTTTTGTTCATGTGATATCCCGGAACTATCCCATCATAGTGTTCTCTGAGTTCAATGGCCTTTTCGGGGTCACATTTCAGGTTGACGCTTTCAAACAAGGAAATATCAATAATGGCAAATATCTTGCCTCCCACTTTAAAACAAAGTGTGTCCACATCGAAGGGAGTGTCCTCTGTCACGCCCGGCTTTTCCAGGCAATAACTCCTAAAAAAGTCAATGGTCATTTAGGAAAGCCTTTTAAAAATCCAGAAGATAAGGGCTGCCAGAAATACCAATATGGATATCTTGTTGATTCCATGCATCATTCTCAGGTTGAAATTGCTTTTTTTATTGGGATCGGGCTTCCTGAACACCCGGATAAAGTAATTGCCTACTTCCCCAACCTGAAAAAACTCCTTGATTTTATTCGACATGATTTTTTAAATTATTAAATGAATTCAATGGCTAGTGGTGGTCATTTTCTTCCGGTTCTATCCACTGCCCATCCTGCTTGATAATCCCGATCAGCTCATCCACCGCTTTCTCCGATGGCACGGAGCGTTTTACCACTTCCTTACCTTTGTAGAGGGTGATCTTGCCTTTCCCGGATCCCACATAACCATAATCGGCATCTGCCATTTCTCCGGGACCATTTACGATACATCCCATGATACCAATTTTTACTCCTTTCAGGTGGTCTGTCCGCTTCCGGATCATGGCAGTGGTCTCCTGCAGATCAAACAACGTCCGTCCACAGGAAGGACAAGAGATGTATTCTGTTTTTGACATCCTGGTGCGTGCAGCCTGCAGTACGCCAAAACTTACAGAGTTGTGCAGTTTTACCTGTTCTAAAGTCTTCTCTCTGCTCCCCAGAGTCAGTCTGTCCAGGCCGATGAGAACACCGTCACCCAGCCCGTCGATCAGAAGCCCACCCACATCCGTGGCGGCAAAGAGCATGGTCTTTTCGGCATCGGCATCCGTATAGGTTACTTTTGGTACCACAGGCAGGTGGATACCTGCTTCTATTAGGGAAATGAAAGCTCTCCGCAGTGCCTGCATCTGATGGGCTTTTTCTGTACTCAACACAATTACCACAGGAAGATCGTTGGAAAGCACCGGCAGGGCTTCTACCACCTCCTCGCAAGAGCAGCTCAGGAAATTTAAGGAAGGATGAAGCTCCTCACCAGAGACCATTTGGCCAAGGCTTACCGCAGGAAACTTGTTTTTCCGCTCCGGATGTATTTTCCAGCTTGCATGATCCAATATCTCTTTGATACCATTGGGCAACATGAAGGGTACTGCTTCTTTGCCGGAATAAATATAATCGCACCCAAGGTCGTTCATTTTCCACTTGTCGAGCTCGGGCAGGTAAAAATGCCCTGTAGCTCTCAGCTCTTTGGGCTGCATTTCTGAAATTAACGACACATCGGTGATCACTCTGGGAACATTTCCGCCTCCAAAATTCACCACCTCAACAGACTTCCGCTTATTGTAACTGAAAGGATCTATGGGAGAATTTTCAATGGGATCAATACCGGAGATTTCAGGCCGGTTGTTATACCTGCTGATCAGGGTTTTGACCACTGGGGATTCAAATTCCGGATCTTCTGTAAGAGAAACCCTTACCGTGTCTCCCAGACCATCCTCGAGCAAAGCACCTATGCCAACAGCAGACTTGACCCGTCCATCTTCACCATCTCCGGCCTCCGTTACCCCTAGGTGAAGGGGATAGGGCTTAAATCCTCCCTCATCGAGTTTCTGGACCAGCAGCCGGTAGGCCTGTACCATTACCTGGGTATTGGAAGACTTCATTGAAATGACGATATCGTGGTAATTCTCATCCTCACAGATCCTTAAGAACTCCAGCGCAGATTCAACCATTCCCAGCGGCGTATCTCCATATCGACTCATGATGCGATCAGAAAGAGAACCGTGGTTGGTACCTATCCGCATGGCGGTGCCATTCGCTTTGCAAATCTTAACCAACGGTAGAAAGCGCTCCCTGATGCGCTCCAATTCTGCCTGGTAAGAAGCATCCGTATATTCCAACACTTCAAATTTCTTCTTATCGGCATAGTTTCCAGGATTAACCCGTACTTTTTCTACAATTCTGGCTGCGACCTCTGCTGCGTTGGGCGTGAAATGAATATCTGCAACCAGGGGTGTATCATAACCCCTTTTTCTGAGGCCTTCTTTTATTTTCCTTAGATTTTCTGCTTCCTTGATACTTGGCGCAGTGATCCTGACCAACTGGCAACCACTTTCAATCATCCGTATCGACTGCTCTATGGAGCCTTCGGTATCCATGGTGTCTACTGTAGTCATGGATTGTACGACTATGGGGTTATCACCTCCTATGAGCAGGTCCCCCACCCTTACAGGGATGGTCTTTCTCCTCGAATAGTTGGTCAGGCTATTGCAATAGCGGTAGTTTTCTGAGACAGTTTTTAGCTCCATAATTTATAAATCACCAAGTTGTGGTCGGATCACTATTTCTTCAACAACAGAAGAGGGAGAAAGGTTGTAGGCAGACCACACTGATTCGGCTACATCAGTAGCTTTCATGAATCTGGATTCCGGCATATCCACCCCTTCCCAGCTAGCTGTATAGGTGGCTCCCGGTAGTACGGAAGTAACCTTCACCCCGTAGGGCATCATTTCCTGCCGCAGGCATTTGGTAAACCCAAGCATGGCCCATTTGGACACCGCATAACTCCCCCCATTGGCATAAGCGGTCAGGCCTGCAATGCTTCCCATAGAAAAAATATGTCCACTTCTGCGTTTCATAAATTCAGAAGTAAATGCCCTTGTCAGATAGTATGCACTGAATAAATTGGTTTGCATGATCAATTCAAAATTCTCCTCGGGTTCTTCATGCAGGCTTCCTGGAATAAAAATACCCGTATTATTTATCAATACATCCGGAATACTGGTTTTTTTTACGAAAGCAGCAAAAGCCTTTGTATCCTCCTTTTTTGATAAATCTGCTGCCATCGCATGCATGCGGACAGTAGGATGGAGCGCAGCAATTTCCTCTTTTAAGGCACTTAAATCTGCCTCAGTCCTGCTGCAGGTAAAGATATCAAATCCGGCGGCGGCAAATTTTTGAATGATGGCCTTACCTATACCTTTGGTACCCCCTGTTACCAAAATACTCTTTGACATTAGTTTGTGTTTTAATTATTAGTATGACAACCAAATATCCGGAACAAAGTTACATTTTTTACCCGGTTATGCCTAATCAGAACAATGCCGAGACCTGCATGCGACCGGTATGGACCAAACGATCCAGTCCCTGGGAATTTCTGCCCTCGTACACCATGTTCAACTGAAGTCCCTCCCCGATTTTCTGTAGCCAGTTCATACTCCAGATGGTATTGTTGCCCGGTGTGAGTGCCTGTAGCATTTCATATCCGGTGGGGCTGTTTACCTGCCCGTTATAGTCTATGTACGTATATTTTATCTGAGCATTGATGGTGGTCTGTAAGGCTTTGGAGATTCGCAGACTCAGCAAGGCTTCGTGAAGCCTTGCCTTTTCGTCAAATTCCAGATTGGCCAGGTTTTTCTTTTGAGTGATCCGGTACTGAAAAGTACCTCTGAGAGAGGGAGAAGGCTGCAGGTTTATCTCGGGTCCCAGAGTATTTTGCTGTATGGTATAGCTGCGGTTGTCGAGAAAGTCCGAATCTGAATACCTCGACCCACTGTTCCAGAAAAGCAACATGTTCCACTTACTATCAATTGAATAACGGGCATTTAGACGCCAATCGTCCTGGTATAGTTCTTCAAAGCCAGCGGTAAGCAACTGCTTCTGGTGACTATTGAAAAAGGACAGGTCCAGACCATATTCGGAGGAGGAACGGTTAAAAAAGAAAGAGGACCGGAAGGTCTGCCTCAGGGAAAGCAGGGATTCGTCTCCTGTTCCGGCGAGCAACGGACTAATGCGCTGGAAAAAATCTCTGGCGGTGATTTTCTTTTCTACATTCCAGTTCGTATTGTTAGAGAATTTGGACAGCCAGCGTTTCAGTCCGCCCTCATCCCGCCAGGAGGAGGGAAATTTCCCATTCAAGCGATAATTGAAAAGCGTGGTATAGGCTTGTACATACGTGTCTGTTGGCACAAAAACCTTGATAAAGGATTTTTCCTCCGGGTTTATTGCCAGGTAAAACTCATTGAGCTGCTGAACCCCGTCTTCATTGTCATCCCTCCAGGTATGCGTGCCTTCCCCGGTAGGTACCGGCAGAAATACAAATTCCCTGCGCAGCTCCCTGCCGTTTCCCAGGGCATAGCTGAGTTCGCTATTCAGATTGTTGTCAAACAAGGCACTCCGGTAATCCAGTTTTCCCATCACAGTTGTCTCTTCCTGCAGGTCCCTGTTCAGAAAGGTCAATTCCCGGTAGGTGAAGGACCCATTTAGAATATGCGGGCCGAATTCCCCTTTAAGCCGGTAATTGATCGAAAAGGCCTCGGTATCCGGCACCAACTGCCCATTGTCTACCGCCCGATCCTCCCTTAAGCTGACAGAAGCAAACAATTGGTATTTCAGGCTATCGCTGCTCTGAAGGGAGAAAAGGTGTTCATCAAAATTCATGGCTGTGCTGACTGCATTTTCGGTGTTTGGCAGACTCACGACATTCCTGTCCAGTTGATAGCTGTATCCCGGAATCAGGAATCGGTTCAGGTAACTGAGCTCGCCATTGTACCGTATCCACGAAGAGCGCAGCGGATACAAATTGCTTTCCAGGTGAAAAAAATCATTTCTGACCAGCAGCCGCTTTCCGAATTTTTGGTTGATCTTTCCTTTTTGTTGTATGCCGGAGACCACCCCAGACCGGTCTCTCAGATCCAGGCTGTAGGAAATGATGTTGTTCTGATCTTTTTGCAGTTGCGCTCCGGCATGAAAAATTTTTTCTGTCGCATTCTCCGGTTCAGCCGAAGGGTTCAGTCCCCAATCCCTGTCAAACTCAATAAAGCGAAGCCGGTCAATAAAAGAAAAATTGGCTGCATTGTATTCCATTGTGGAAAGTGCATTGAAGCGATATCCACTAATCGCTTTGAAAGTCCTCCCTGAAGACCTGATCCCGGCTTTTATGGCCTGCCCCTTATTGTCTTCATTATCCAGAGGAGAAAATAAGTTATCATCTGTATCGGAAACGGCCCACTCACTGAATACCTTTTCGTAAGCCCCAAGCTCGATCTCGGTACCTGCAGTGATCATTTGCTTCTTATTGGGGGCAGGCAATGGCGACCGTATCGAAAAATCCCCCTGGGGAAGACCCTGTATCGGGGGTACATACTCATAGACCGAACCATTGGCCAATTGCCGCTGCCTGCGGTAATTCCCCATTCCTGGACCTACTTCCGTAAAACCAATGACAAAATGGGCCAGGTCGGGATCGGTACTGTATGTATAATAGGTTTCAGCCTCTCCCTTTTCATTTGTTTCAGTCACCCTACGGTACATGATCCTATTGGCATCGAAGGGGATGCTGTCTATCCGGGGCACTGCTGCGGCACCAAGGTTGTCTCCCGCACCAGCGAGCAGACGCTTGTCCTTCTCTGAAAGCTCTGTAAATAAAGGCCGGTTTCTGTCATCCTTTTCCTGGTAAAAGTTCACATAAAATTTCACCTTACCATTTTGCTGAATATGGTTTGCGGTGAGTACGGACCTGGAGAAGTTTCTCTCTGCATATTCAAAATCTACCCTTACCCTGGAGTATTGGGTGATCAGCACCGTGGGTGTGAAGGTGATTTCCCCCTGGTTGTAATCGATGATATAATCCTGATTAAAGCCTCGCTTGAGTTGTTTTCCATCCAGAAAAACCCTTTCTGAATTGGCCATGATAATCACAAACCGCTCATTTCCTGGACCTCTGATCCGGTAAGGCCCGGAGACCCCTTCGAGCACATCCAGCATCACAGACGCAAATTTGCCCTTGGCTATTGCAGCGCCGGCCTGGGAGGAGGCAGTCCAGTTTTCGTTGACCTCATACTCAGAGGTAAACTGCAAACCCTGTACATTTTTATAATAGCGCAGAAATTCGGATTGTCGCTGCTGCAGTACCACATCTCCGGCAGCCAGGTTGAACTTTTCATTATACAGTTCTATCAGTACATTGTCGAAATCCTGAATTTGCTGGGTATTGCCCTCTGGCTGAAAGGGCACCTGCTGGTCGGTAATGCTGGCGCGGATATTCAGGTTTTCAGCCAGCTCCCCATCCATTTGGAGATTCAGTGCAGAATTGACAAATACATTCTGGGTATTGCCGAAAGAAATGCCCCTTGTCAGGTTTCCGGACTGATTGAGTTTGTCTGAGGTGAAAAGCTCCTCTCTGAAATCGATGGCGGGAATTTTTTCCGGTGGACTGTCTTTAAAAAATGCCAGGGAATCATAGTCGCCTGCCAGCGATCGCCTGCGATACACTTTGTGGAGAGAAAAGGAAAGTGCGTCGTAACAAATCAATAAAGAATCGGGTAGGGGATTCTCATCGATAATGGAAATTTCTCCGGTATTGATTTCATACTGATGCGCAAAGGATCGTCCGTCTGCTGCAGCGATCTTTATGGTGGATTCCACGACGGTCATGGAATCCAAAATGAAAACTCTTCCATCCTCACTGACCTGTGTCCACCGACAATTGTCTTCCTGAGAAAAGGCCATAAAAACTACCCCCAAAGACACCAACAGAAAAGTAAAAAAATACTTCACCAGCCACATAACGCATACAATTACAGGCCACTAAAGTAAGCATTTCTCCGGTAAAAAATTACTGGTTAGCCTACCAGGGGGAAAAGCAGGTAAAATACTGTGCCTGTATCCGCAGAGGTATGAAACCAGATCTTTCCTCCGGCAGTTTCCACTCCCCTTTTGGCAATGGCCAGTCCCAGTCCCGAACCATCTGATTTGGTACTGAAATTTGGAAGAAATACTTTATCTTTCAGCTTGTCGTCTATGCCCTTACCATTATCCCGGATGGCAAGCTTCACGTGCGTTTCATTTTCTATGGCAAGCTGGATCTGAATATGGGGTTTTCTCTCTTCAGGTACTGCCTGAATGCCATTGATGATCAGATTTGAGATCACCCGACCATAGAGTTTCCTGTCTCCCATGATAATGATAGCCTGCTCATGGGAAACAAGATCATCAAAATCTATGGTGGTATCCTCCCTGTTACAATACAGGGAGACTGTCTCCACGACCACCTCCCGGAAGTCCAGCTCCTTGTTTTGCGGCAAGGGCATTTTGGCAAAAGTGGAAAAAGAGCTGGCAATATCGCTTAGGGTATCCACCTGATGGATGATCGACATGATCGGCTTTTGCAGGGCCTCTGCATCATTCAGTTTATTTTCCCCCTGTAGTCTCAACAGGTGCTGTAGCGTAAGCTTCATGGGGGTCAGGGGATTTTTGATCTCATGGGCTACCTGCTTGGCCATCTCCCGCCAGGCAGATTCCTTCTCGTTGGAGGCCAAAACTTTTTTGCTGTTTTCCAATTTGAACAACATGTTGTTGTACTCGTTTACGAGCAAGCCAATTTCGTCTTTTGAAGGCCATACCATATATTCGTTGTTTTCCAGATTTGTTTCCTTTAGCTTCTGGGTGAGCAACCTGAAGGGCTGGGTGAGGTGCTTGGAGACAAAATAGGATATCACCAGGAATATGAGAAACATGACCACAAAAATGATCAGAATATTGCTAAACACTTCGGTAATCATTAGGTTCAGTTCCTCCTCGGCTTCAAAAAAAGGAATGGCAATAATGGCCTGAAGATTCTGGCTTTCGGCGTGCTTCAGTGCCAGGTAAACCGTCTTGAACAGCATGCTGCCTACCTGCTCGGTTTGCAGCAACCTGTTTTCTCTGGATTCAATGATGGCTGCATAGGCACTGGGGTGAAGAAATTGAGAAAGGATATTCTTGTCGAAAATGGCAGGTTGATTGGTAGCCAGCAAGCGACCTTCCGGCAGGTATAGATTAATGTCTGTATCGGTTGCACTGGCCAGCGCATAGAGCTCGTCGTTTAGCTCCTCCCTGTTTAGTCTGTTGAATTGATTTCCGGCCACCGTCCTTCCCAGATTGTCTCGGATGATACCTGCTTTTTGAAAATACTGCCGGTTGAGATCTTCCGTGTATGAATGACTTAAAAACCCGACCGAAATAACACTGATGATCAGCATGGGAAAGAAGAAGGCGAAATTCAGGTACAATTGGAGTTTCGTGGCATAGTTGTACCGCAGTTGGTTGATGCCCGACAAAAGGAGAAAAATACTGATGGAAAGTAAGGTAAAGATCAGGTAACAGACAAAAAAGAATGCGATATCGGCAAGGATATAATTGTTGGGGTATTGGGAGGAGGTGATGACAACGACCTTATCGTTAAACCTGACACCAAAATGGTGGTATCCTTCGTCGTGCAGTCCATATTTGTACAGGGCCTGATCGTCGAGGGTCTCGGCCATGTATTCGCCCCGATAGCTATATATCCCTGCACTGTATTCCAAAATACCCTCATCAAAAATGGCAAAATCGAAATCATTTTCTATGTAATTGGAAGCATATTTGTTATCCATCAGCAATTTTGGGAATGCCTTTCCTGATTCCATTTGCTGCTGATTAAGTTCGATGACAATGGTACCCAAAAAAGCATCGCCCCTTTGAAGTTTAATGAAAGCAACAAACCTGTTCCCCATGTTTGTCTCTGTGGATCGGACGTAATATAAATTATGCACCTGCGTGGCATAATCGCTGTTCATGTACGTGATTTTGTACTCTTCCAGGTCAGGTTCTTCACCTTTGTTAGAGATGTTTTGGCCGGAGGCATTGTACAATACGATTTCCTGGCTGTACTGGTCAAAGTAACCGCTGAGATATATTTTCTTAATCTTTCTCTCGATAGGGCCCTTCGATAGCAGGGGATCGCTGATTCTGTTTTTTATAAAAAGGTCAGATGCAATCCTGTCCATAATTTCCTCCAGCAGAAACTCCCCCATCACATCCCGGTCAAGCATGATATTATTTGCAAACTTGAGTTTGGATCTCACCACCTCATTCCTTTGGTGGTGGAAAGATGCAGCACCCGTGATTACTGCTCCTACAAGGCATGCAAAAAAGAATGTCAGGAAGGTATTGAACTCCAGCTTGAAGAGATTGTCATACAATCGAAAGCTGATAATTGCTACCAGGAGTATCAAATGAGCAATAAAAGAAATAAGCAGTATCAGGTTCCAGAAAACCAAAATCGCTATGATCGGCAAGGAAAAGAGAAGCAGAACTTTCAGGGGGTACAAAATGTCTTCTTCCTTCTTGTAAAGGACCATATTCAGCGTGATGATCGTGAACAACAGATAGCCTGCTCCGCCCAGGAAAACGACAAACAGACTTATTGCCCGAAGGTAATTGAAACCTGGAATGGATTCAATATTCAGGTTCCATTGCGCGTTTTCCACGATATTCATATAGAGGAAAAAGAATAGGAACATCAGCAGCGTAGAGATCAGAAATGCAGCAGTAAGGTGTACCCATTCGGCGTACTTCTTGCGAAACTGTATAAAACTAAACAACAGCCGCTTTTGTCCAAGAATAGCAATCACCATACTCAAAACGATCAGGTAACAGATCACATTAAGCAACAAATCTCCAAGGCTGGGGTTGATTCTGGAAGAGGCATATAGCGCCGGATCAAATATACCGGCCTTAAAAAAATCATTGGGAAAGTTAAAAGCGAGCATCAATGAACGGATACAGCCCAGGATCAGAAAGGTATAAAAAGTAGCCAGCGTCTTCTTTCCTCTTGTCCATAATGTAAATACAAAATCACTCCCGATAATCAGGGCGAGCCCCAGCAGGGAAAAGAAAAATACCAGCACGGTAGAATTGATAGAATAACCCGGAGAACTATACCCTACACGGAAAAGTATCGAAAACAAATATTCCTGCTCGAAATAAACATCCCGGTAGCCCTCCTTTTTCTCCGCTGACAGGACAAAACGATCATTTCCAAAGGTGTCCTTGTTGATACCGTTGATCAGGTATTCGTTTTCTATATCCAGCTTGCTGATAAAGGGGTGTACCTGAAACAACCAAAAATGTCCTGAATTACGGGTGATTTTTTTGAGTTTGGCAAAATATACCCCCCGGCTATTTTCTACCAGCTGGTATTTTTTACTGACCGAAAAACTTTCAAATTCCGGTACCATCTCGATATCTGACCAGTATACCAGGTCACCCTCTTCGGAATAAAGGAAAAATGGAAACTGATGGCTGACATTTAAATCCGAAAACGCCACCTCGCTGTTTGATCCGCTCTGCATCACGATGCGGATATAATCAGCATCGAAGCCCTTGATAACTTCTGTCAGCCTTTCCTCTAAATTAGACAAATGGACTTCCGGCTCGTACGCATCGCCGCTATCCAGAAAAAAATTCAATGACAATACCAATCCCAAAAGGAAAATGGATATCATCAAAAACAACCTTCGTTTCTTAAGCATATAGGACTAGCGACACTCTACACAGCAGCTTTCAAGCAAAATCCGTTCTAATCTGCCCCGAGAATATGAAATCATTTCGAAAATTTTAATCGAAAGCCAATACGGATTGCCGGTACCAGGGAAACTATTTAAAGGAAAGTTTTCTTTTCTTTCTGGCGTGCCTGTACCAAAGGTATCCCAGAATGGAAAGCAGAATGTACGGGGCTACAAACAAGTACAATATGCCCAGGTTCAGTCCGGCGCCCACTGTGGTATCGCCATTGCTGACATTGTTTTCAATGGTAGCCCGACACATGGCACATTGGGCCAGAGCGGCCTGCAGCGTAAAAATAGAAATCAGAATCAATCCGAAAAGAAATCGTAACAGCTTTTTCATTGTTTGATTATTCGTTCTTTGGGCCCATACACCGGCTCTGATTTTTTTTGGGATCACCCGGACAGGGTAAATATATCCCGGCCGCATTATTCCCTGAATTACCTTTTTTATAACGTGGTGAGACCCATTTAAGTTCTTTTGCCTAAGGTGATTAATGGTTGTAATAGGGGCTGATCATCAGGTACACGACTACCCCTGTAACAGTCACGTATAACCATACCGGAAAAGCAAATCTGACCACTGCCCGGTGCTTGCTGTACTTTCCTGTGTAGCCATAATAATAGGCCCACAATATAGGAAACAGGGCAACAGCAGCAAGGATGATATGGGTAATCAGGAGAAAGTAGTACACCCCTCTTACCCAGCCCTCCCCTCCAAACGAAGTACTTTCCGCTGAAGCGTGATAAATCACATAGCTGACAAGAAACACAGCGCCAAGGCCAAAAGCCGTGGTCATGGAGGCCTTGTGCCAGATGATTTTACCTTGCTTGATAAAATAAACCCCTGACAATAGCGCAATGGTGGCAGCCGAATTGATCACTGCATTGAGGTGCGGTAGAAAATAAACCCATTCTTTGCCTATATCTACCTTCGAAGGCATGAACAAGAGTAGGGCTACCAGGATAGGTACCAATACAGAAATGAAGGTAATCCATCCGGAAATGGTCTTATCCTGTGACTCAGTTTCATTTATCATAAAGCAATATTTTTGTTTCCAGTATCAATTGATCGACCCCTTCGCGCTGGGTGCCACTGTAGTATCCCCGGATCCGGCCCAATTCATCTATCAGGACGAATTTATCACTATGAATAAAGTCTTCCGGAACCCCTTCACCGTCAATAGTCGGCAATACAAATCCACAGCGGGCCAGATCATATATCCTGTCTTTATTGCCGGTGAGAAAATACCACTTGTCCTTTTCCGCCAGATGGCGTTCGGCATATGCTGCAAGGACCTCAGGGGAATCATACTCAGGGTCAATACTGATCGAAAAAATCTGCACTTCCTGCTCGTCTCTGAAAGCATCCTGTACCCGCTCCATTTCCGAAGACATTACCGGACAGATGCTCGGGCAACTTGTAAAGAAAAAGTCCACGATGGTAATTTTTCCCTGCATGTCTTCCCTGCCTACAGGTCTGTTATATTGATCTGTAAAGGTAAAATCCGGGATGAAATGTTGCCCGGTATTTTCGCCATAGTCACACTCCTGGTAGGGATCTTCCACACCTTGTTCGTAAAGCACGGGAATATCGTATTCATTAGATGTAAACCCCCTCAAAAACAGGATGATCAACACAGGGATCATCAGCACACAGACCAAAACCAGGATCTGAATAAACCGCAGCATTTTCATATTAATGATAACAAAAAAAATGGTTGAAGATTCCACTCCAACCATTCATATATTGACAAATATTCACTGCTATTACCAACGCATCAAAAAGATTTCAGCACCTTCTTTGAAAAGGGCAATGATCAACCAAATCAAAAAGATCAGCGGAACGATAATGGAATAAAACAATGGCTTCACCTCATCTCCCAGGTGCATAAATTCCATCATGATGTACTTGGCTTTAACGATGGTAAGTACGATAAAAATGATGTAAAGTAACATCCCCCGCTCCATGGTGAAAGCCAGTAGGAATTCCACCGCCGTAACCACCAGCAGGATCAGGGCTGTCATCCAGATCTTTTTAATTTTAGCGGAATCTCTTGGAATGACTTCCAGTCCGTTTTTATTTTCTTGTGCCATAGGTCAAATATATTTTTTTATTGCTAGATCAGATAGAAGAAGGTAAACACAAATACCCAAACCAGGTCTACAAAGTGCCAGTATAATCCAATCTTCTCGATCATCTCATAATGTCCCCGCTTCTCATACACCCCGACCGCTGCCTGATAAAAGGCAAGAAACAATAGGAATACACCGATGGTCACGTGGAAACCGTGAAAACCAGTAATAAAGAAAAACAACTGCGCAAAAGGAGCAGGTCCGTATTCATTCACAATCAGGTTGGCCCCATAGACGGTTTCAGTGACTACGTTGCCCAGAGAATTGACATAGGTAAGCATGGACCCTTCATCGGTACCATGGATAAAGTGTGTCCATTCCCATGCCTGGCAGCTCAGAAAGGTCATGCCTCCCAAAAGGGTCCACAGCATCCATTTGACGACGTCCTTCTTGTCATTCCTGTGACCAGCCTCCACCGCCAAAACCATGGTAACCGAGCTCAGAATAAGTATAAAGGTCATCAAACCGACAAAAACCAAGGGAAAGTGTCCTCCATGCACCAAAGGAATGGCATCAAAAATCATTTCCGGAATAGGCCAATATTCATTGGAGCTCACAAAATCAGCCGCTTCACCCCCGTAGGCCGGATAGCTGACGCGAATGGCACCGTAGGTGATCAGGAAGGCCGTAAAAGTAAAAATATCTGAGAGCAGAAAAAACCACATCATCAGCTTCCCGTAACTGGCCTTTAGCGGTTCATTTCCGCCGCCCCAGACACCTCTTTTAGATTGGATTTCAATAGCAGTCGAAGACATAGGATATAAATTAACTTATATTTTAATGATTTAACAGCAAAAACATGAACAAATAAAGCCAGAGTCCTCCCAGAAAATGCCAATAGGTAACACACATTTCCATCTGAGGCAAATTTTGAGAATGAATCTTATTTCTCAGGGACGAAATTAATACAATAATTAGAAAAATCACACCGCTGATAAGATGTATTGCGTGCAGACCGGTAAATACGTACATAAATGAGCCTGCCGGATTGCCTACAAAATACACATCCTGAGCCACGAGAGCAACCCAACTGTACCATTGCCCCACCAGAAAGCCAATACCAAGTACCGTAGTTATGATCAAACTTATTTTAAGCGTGTTAAAATCATCTTTCTTCGCAGCCAAATAGGCCCGATGCATACTGATACTGCTCAGAATGATGATGGCCGAAGTGTACCAAAAGATATCCGGCAGATCAAATTCAAGCCAATTGCCTTCAGACTGCCGGACGATATAAGCGCTGGTCATGCCGGCAAAAATCATTACCACACTAACGATGAAAAGCCAAAGCGCAAATTTTTTCGGATGCATGGACAGGGGCTGCTCCGCCCCTTCCACAAATGCCAATTTCTCTTCCATTCCTTCCTACATTTTATCTAATAAATATGCGATTTGTACGATTGGCAGATACAGGAAAGACCCAAACATGATCTTTAAGGCTGATTTTCGGGAACAATCCTTCATCAGCGAAAAAGTCTGCGCCAGGAACAAGACACCGCATATAGTGGCTACCACGCCAGAATTAAGACCAGTAAACCCAAAGTAGGTAGGCAATAATCCAAGGGGCAACAAGAATAAGGTATATATCATGATCTGGATTGCCGTATTCAGGTCCTTTTGTCCGCCAGAAGGCAATAGTTTGAAACCTGCCTTTTTATAATCTTCATCGCTTACCCAGGCAATGGCCCAGAAATGAGGAAACTGCCAGATAAACTGGATACCGAATATGATCAGTGCTTCATAGGAAATCCCACCGGTAGCCGCAGTCCAGCCCAATAGCGGAGGCATGGCACCGGGAATGGCGCCTACCAACACAGCAATTGGTCCCACTCTTTTCAGCGGCGTGTATACAAATACATACAGGACCATGCTCAGGATACCCAAGCCAGTCGTCAACCAATTGGTAAAAAATCCCAGTAGAAAAATTCCTATAGTGGCCGATATAATCGTAAACACATAGGCTTCTCTCACGGAAATAACCTGCATCGGCAGGGGCCTGTTGCGGGTTCTCTTCATCAGCTTGTCAAACTCCCTTTCCTTTATTTCATTGGCAGCGCCAGAAGCACCACTTATCAAAAAACCACCTACGATGAGGGCAACAAAGGTGGTCCAGGAAAAAACCTGTCCGGAATGACCCAGAATAAAACCAAAAACAGCGGAAAAGGTAACCAATGCCGACAGCCTAACTTTGAGCAAATCCATGTAGGCACGTACCCTCACCACCAGGGAATCCAAAACAAACTTCTCAGATAAATCAATTGTACTCATACCAAAGCAAAATTTTTATTGGTCCTAACCTGGGAACAACCCAGCTTGAGCCAGACATAATACTGGATACCTACTATTAATGACCCCAGCAGCAAGTGCAGCGGTTGAATAAATGCAGGTATCCCGAAATAAGCCATCAAAATTCCAGTCAATATAACAATAAGCAGCAATCCCAGAAGCAAGGCCAGTTGCCTGAAGACATCTGGCAGACGATCTCTTTCCTGGTACGCCCGGAAGACCAGGTACCCATGAAGGGCCAATAACACCAAAGAAAATGATCTGTGCACGTAAAATACGGTACCCAACTCTGCTATCCAGGCATACCGGTCACTGTAATCAAACCTGGAAGCGATCAGATCAATGTGCTCCCTCACTTGTGTACCGAGAATCACCTGCGCCAACATCAGCAAAATACCAACTCCAAGTAACCAACGATACCTGACCTGCCGACGAACCCTGGGTATACTACCTTGGCCTGACGCTTCGATCAATGTCCCGGACCTGAAATAGATATACAGCAACAAACAAACAAGCAGCAGGGCGACAATCATGTGAACGCTTATCATCCACTGCAACAGGTTGGTGGAAACTACTATTGATCCCAGCCATCCCTGAAATACCACTACAACCAGGGCCAGAAATGCCAGTAAGGTACTGTATGGATCAATCTTCCACAACCTCAGCGAATAGACGAAGGTAAGGATGATCAACAACCCGATGACTGCTCCGAGCAGCCGGTTGACGTATTCTATCCAGGTTTTGGTAGCATTGAATGGCTCATGGTCCAGGATACTTTCATCCTGTTCAATCTGCGCAGCGAGAACAGAAAACCCCAGATTATCCAATAGAGATGCAAAACGCTCGTTTTTCTCTACACGCTGGGCAACGTAGATTTCTGCATAATTTTTTGGGAGCTGATCCACCGATGTGGGTGGAACCCAGCTCCCAAAACATTTTGGCCAATCGGGGCAGCCCATGCCAGCACCAGTGCTGCGGACAATACCTCCGACCAGTATAAGAAAGAAGACAGCTACCGTAGTGATGAGACTCACCCTGCGAAAACTGAATATAAGTTTACGACTCTTTTGATTCATTCGCTACCAATACATCCCCTTCCTCAGCCATGATCTCTTTTTCAAGCTGGACAAGTTTGTTCTCATGAGGAAGATTGGACTCAGGCGTTGCAGATAAAGGCACCGTTTGAGGTATAAAATCTTCCTTAGCTCCGGGCTTACTGTAATCGTAAGGCCACCTGTATACAGCAGGTATTTCACCGGGCCAGTTGCCATGCCCTGGATTGATAGGTGTAGTCCATTCCAGCGTATTGGACCTCCATGGGTTGGGCGAGGCCTTTCTTCCCTTGTACATGCTGTAGAAGAAGTTGAATACGAAGATAAACTGAGCAACAAAGGTTACAATGGCAGCCACTGATACAAACATATTCAAATCGGTGTACATGTCCGAAAAGGAAAAGTTGGTCCAACTGTAATACCTTCTGGGGAAGCCGGCAATACCGATGTAATGCATGGGGAAGAAAACCATGTACACACCAACGAAGGTAAGCCAGAAATGTACATGCCCGAGCTTCTCGTCCATCATCCTGCCAAACATTTTTGGGAACCAGTGATACACACCTGCCATCATTCCAAAGAAGGAAGCAGAACCCATTACCAGGTGAAAATGCGCCACCACGAAATAGGTGTCGTGCAATTGGATGTCAATGGCTGAATTACCGAGGAAAATACCCGTCAATCCACCTGAAATAAAGAACGATACCAGGCCGATGGAAAACAACATCCCCGGGGTAAATCTCAGGTTACCTCTCCAAAGTGTAGTAAGGTAGTTAAATACCTTGACCGCAGAGGGCACTGCGATGATCAGTGTAAGGAACATGAAAATGGAACCCAGGAAAGGATTCAATCCGGACACAAACATATGGTGTGCCCACACCACAAAAGACAGTATGGTAATACCCAGCATGGATATGATCATGGCCTTATATCCAAAAATCGGTTTCCTGGAATTGGTGGCAATGATCTCTGAAGTAATCCCCAATGCCGGCAAAAGTACGATATACACCTCCGGATGTCCCAGGAACCAGAACAAGTGCTGGTACAATACGGCACTACCTCCGGTGTTTGGTAGGGCTTCACCACCTATATAGATGTCAGAGAGGTAAAAACTGGTACCAAAGCTCCTGTCAAATACCAATAGTAAAGCTGCTGAAAATAAAACGGGAAAGGACAATAAACCAATTACCGCCGTTAAGAAAAAGGCCCAGATGGTCAATGGTAGTCGGGAAAACGACATGCCTTTGGTACGCAGGTTAATGACTGTAGTGATGTAATTTATCCCCCCAAGCAAAGACGATGCAATGAAGAAAGTCATGGCAATCAGCCATAGCGTCATCCCCATTCCCGATCCTGGAATGGCTTGCTCCAAGGCTGAAAGAGGCGGATACACTACCCATCCACCGGCTGCAGGACCCTTTTCAAGAAAAAGAGAAGCAAACATGATCACACCGGATACAAAGAAAAACCAGTAAGAAAGCATGTTCATGAAACCGGATGCCATATCCCTTGCGCCAATCTGTAGCGGAATCAGGAAATTGGAAAAGGTACCACTCAAGCCTGCCGTCAAAACAAAGAACACCATAATGGTGCCGTGCATGGTAACCAACGCCAGGTAAAAGTTAGGGTCAAGTTTTCCCGAAGCATCTATCCATCCACCCAGGAGAGGTCTCAGGAAAGAAAGATCCATATCTGGAAAACCCAATTGTAGCCTGAATAGCACAGAAAGCAAACCACCAATGAATGCCCAGAACATACCCGATACCAGGTACTGCTTGGCTATCATCTTATGGTCAGTGGAGAATATATACTTCGTGATGAAGTTATCTTTGTGTTCATGGTCATGATGGTCATGATTGGAAACATCGTGAGCCGATACGTTTGCTACTGCCATGTTATTTTATTTTTAATCAATGATATTATTCCTCGTTAATATAAATATCCGCCAATTCCTTCAAATCAGCTGGTAAATCAGCTACCAGATCGGGATTACTTTTGATAAAAGGCGTTTGCTCTGCCACCCATGCCCTGTATTCATCAGGCTCCACAACCCGGATCACTCTACGCATAGAGAAATGTCCATTGCCACAAACCTCCGTACAGGCGATTTCGTATTCAAATTCCTCATCGGCCAGCTCAGCCCTCATTTCTTCAGTAGTTTTATTGGCCACAAACCAGAACCTTGTAGGCATCCCGGGCACTGCATCCATTTTCAGGCGCATGTGGGGCGCAAATACAGAATGCAATACATCCCTGGCCCGAATTTTAAACAAAACAGGCTCTCCTTTGGGTATTACCACATTCTGAGATGGAAAGTCATCGAAGGAATTTTTATCTGTAAAATCAATTCCACGGGAGTTAGTTGCACTGGTGAGGCGGTAATCGTAATCTCCCAGGGTGTTGTCCATACCACCATAGCGAATATCCCAGGCAAACTGGTACCCCATGATTTCTACCACATGGGCATCTTCAGGTGCGGGGGCGGTGATATCAGACCAGGCTTTCCAGCCTGAAACTACCAGAATGGTCAATACTACTGCCGGAACCAGGGTCCAGATGATCTCCAGTTTGTTATTGTCAGGATAGTAGGAAGCTTTTCGTTTCTCGCTGTACTGATAATGGTAGCTAAACCAAAACAGTAAAATATGGGTAAGGATAAAGATAAATCCGGTAACAGCCATGGTGATCCAAAACAGCCGATCGGTGATGATACCGTGTTCGGAGGCAATGGGCAACTGGTAGTTATCAAACTCTTTGATCGAATACCAAAACATCAGCACGCCACAACCGATCAGGAAGGCCATGAACAAAAAGGCATTTACTTTATTACTGGTAGTAGCAATTTTTTTATCAGAACCCTTGGCTACCGAAATCAAGGTTTGAATCCTATATACCATCCAGATCACCAGGATCAGGAGTATTACGCCTATAGAAATAAGAAGTCCGTACATAATTTATTACTGTTTCGGTATTGTTTAAATGTGATGATGATAACTTTCCTCCAACATAGGGTGGTTTTTAGGTATCAAAGGTTTTTTGGCCAGATTGCTCAGCGCGACAAATGCGAAGGCAGCCCCGTACACCAGCAACATACCCAATTCCATCAGTCCAAGGCCTCCGTTGTGACCGAGTGTTCCGGGCTGTACCATCAGGAAGAAATCTACCCAGTGGCCGAAAATAATCAGGGTACAAACCAATTTCAGGAATATATTGTGCCTTTTTGCATCTCTTGTCATAAGAACAAGGAAGGGTAAAACAAAGTTTAGTACAATATTTACAAATATATACGGTCCATACACGTCACTGGAAAGCCTTTCCAGAAAGTATACTGACTCCTCCGGAATATTGGCGTAATAGATCAAAAGGAACTGAGAAAACCAGATATAGGTCCAGAAAATTGAGAAAGCAAAGACAAATTTTCCCAGATCGTGGATGTGATTCTGATTGACCATTTCCAGGTATCCCTGATCCTTCAGGAAAATGGTCACCAGGGTAATGGCGGAAAGGCCTGCTACAAACCAGGATGCAAATACATACCAGCCGAATAGGGTGGAAAACCAGTGAGTGTCGATTGACAACACCCAATCCCAGGCACTTACTGAAGAGGAAACAGCAAAGAAAACCAGAAAAATGGCAGACCATTTTCTGGTCGTGTACCAGTAGGAGGTGCCTCCTTTGATATCCTCTTCAAAAGAGAGGTTCTTCAATTTATTGAAGAAGAAAATCCAGAATCCAAAAAACAAGACCATCCTCAGGATGTAGAATATGGGGAAACTACCTTTCTCCATGGGCCAGTAAAAAAAGTTGCCTTTACCGTCAATGATCCGGTCATATTGAGGATCTGTAATATCAAAAATATAGCTGTGTGTCCAGTGGAAAAGATCATGACTGGCGATAAAGAAAGTTGCCAGCATCAATACTGCAGCTATCGGCAGCCAATTACCAAAGGAGATCATGATCCTCAGCAAAGCTGTGGACCAGCCTGCCTGGGCCGCATACTGAATGGCAAAGAAAAACACCCCGATAATGGCGATACCCGTGAAATACACATTGTTGATCCACAGATTAGCAAATAACCGCTTGCTCCAGTGAAACGCATGGCCTGCTTCCTCACCGGCTTCGTGATGTCCTCCCATAGCAGCGGCAATAATACCAATCAGCAAAAGTAGGGCACCCAGACCACCCAGGAAAAAGATAACTTTTTTTACCGCTGCGGTAAAATCAAATTTTTGATCCAAATTATAGTTGCTTGCCTGTGCCATTATTGTGCTTGAATTTCTTGTTTAACATAGTGAACAATTTTCCAACGCCTGTCTGCCGGAATCTGAGATCCATGAGCACCCATCCTGCCTTTACCATGGGTGATGACGTGGAAAATATGCCCATCAGGCAAACCCAAATAGGCTCCACCTTTCAGGTTGGCAACCCCGCCAATAACTTCACCGACTTTACCATCGCCTTCTCCACCGGCCCCGTGGCAGGCAGAACAATACTGGATGTACAATTGCTGTCCTTCTGCAAGCACCTGATCATTGAGCTCTATGGGGTTTTCCACAAGCGCAGCACCTTCCAGATCCGCTACCCGTAACCTGTAGGGAAGCATACCATCCTCGTTTCTGGGTACCGTGTTGGCCACGGGCTCGCGCATGTTCATTCCATTTGGATTGTGCGGATTACTGTTGTAAAACTCTCCCTTTTCATCTTCCCGGTTAGAAAGCCACATGCCTTCTTCCTCATCTCTGATTTGGGTCAATGGCTCGTAAGGGACAGAATGGTACATCTGCGGGGCATATTCCGTGCCCGGATAGTCTCCATCAGCTTTACAGGAAACCAATCCCAGCATGATGCTGCCAACAGCTACTGAATATATAGATACTACTCTTTTCATTTGCTCCTGATTACTTATTCAAAACTTTTACTGTTTACTTCGGTAGCACCAGAGGCTTTCAGGGCACTCTTGATCTGCTCCAGGTCAACTGAACCATTGCTGGCAATATCTATGGCCATGACATGCTTGTCATCCGTACTTCTCAAATCAAAAATTCGGGGCTGCCCCCATGGCTTGAGATTACTACTGATCATGAACACTCCCACCATACCAAAGGCTGCCAGTAAGACGGTGAGTTCGAAAGTTACCGGTATAAAATCGGGAAATGCGGCATGGTCTTTACCACCGATGATCATTGGCCAGTCAAACTTCATCATGTAAAACTGCATGGTAAGCGCCAGGGTGGTTCCCAGCAGGCCAAACAAAAACGCAGCAATGGGAAGCCGGCTTCTTGTATATCCTAATTCTTCATCCAGGCCATGGACCGGATAAGGAGAAAATACTTCATGAATTTTTACGCCTGCAGCCCGTACTTCCCTGACAGCGGACAATAGGATATCCTCATCGTCAAAAATGCCCAGGATAAAATGCTTGTCTCTTTCCATGATTATTTGATTGTTTTTTCAGATGAAGATTTCAAAACAGACTTTACTTCCGCCATGTTGATCACCGGGAAAAACTTGGCAAACAGCAGGAAGGCAGTAAAGAAAAAGCCAAAGGTAAACAGGTACACGCCCACATCCGTAATGGTAGGATAAAACATCACCCAGGAAGAAGGCAGGAAATCACGGTGCAATGAAGTAACGATGATCACAAACCTTTCAAACCACATACCGATGTTTACCACAAGGGAGAGGATGAAAGTAGCCGCAATAGATGTCCTTATCTTTTTGAACCAGAAAAGCTGCGGGGAGATCACATTGCAGGTCATCATGGACCAGTATGCCCACCAATAAGGGCCAAACATTCTGTTGACAAAGGCATATTGCTCCGCAGCAACGCCCGAGTACCAGGCCATGAAAAATTCTGTGATATACGCTATACCAACGATCGACCCGGTAATGATGATCACGATATTCATCAACTCAATGTGCCCTATCGTGATATAATCCTCCAACTTAAATACTTTCCGGGTTACGATCATCAGGGTCAATACCATGGCGAAACCGGAGAAAATCGCCCCGGCAACAAAGTAGGGAGGGAAAATCGTGGTGTGCCATCCGGGGATCACGGAAGTAGCAAAGTCAAAGGATACAATAGTGTGTACAGAAAGTACAAGAGGAGTAGCCAGACCAGCGAGGATCAGGGAAACACTTTCGTACCGCATCCAGGTCCTGGCTGCTCCGTCCCAGCCAAAGCTCAAGGCCCCGTAAATGACTTTTCTTAAGCCCGTAGCCCTGTCCCTGATGGTGGCAAAATCAGGAATCAATCCTATATACCAAAAAACCAGTGAAACTGAGAAATAAGTAGATATGGCAAAAACGTCCCAGAGCAGGGGAGAATTGAAGTTTACCCATAGGGACCCGTAGGTATTGGGTAAGGGAAGTGCCCAGATGGCTCCGATCCAGGGTCTTCCCATGTGGATCAGCGGAAACAGGGCCGCGCATATTACCGCAAAAATGGTCATAGCTTCAGCAGCACGGTTGATGGAAGTTCTCCATTTTTGCCTGAAAAGCAGCAATACAGCGGAGATCAGGGTACCGGCATGGCCGATACCTACCCACCACACAAAGTTGGTAATGTCCCAGGCCCAGCCAACGGTCTTATTAAGACCCCACATGCCTATACCCTCCCAGAGAGTGGCTACCAGGGCAAGACTGCCTATCAAAAGTGTTCCAAGTGCTACCGCCAGTCCAAGCAGCCATCCTACAGTCGGCTTGCCCTCTACCTGCCTGGCAATATCATTGGTAACGTCCTTGTATGTCTTACCGCCGGTAACCAGCGGCTCGCGTACGGGTGAAGTAACCTGCATATCTATCTGATTTATTATTAAGCTTCGTTTTTATCCTTATTTCTGATTTTGGTAAAGTACCAAACATTGGGGCTTACATTGATCTCCTCCAGCACGTGATAGGCCCGCTCTTCATTCACCTCCTTGATGGCCTCAGTAGAATTCTCCTCAATCTTCAGCATTTTGGAAACTCTTGATTCCGGATCGTTCATATCTCCGAATACCAACGCCTCAGTAGGACAAGCCACGGCACAGGCTACGTTGATATCTCCGTCTTTGACCTTCCTTTTCTCTCGCTTGGCAGCCAGTTTACCGGCCTGAATACGTTGCACACACATGGAGCATTTTTCCATCACTCCTCTGGCCCGTACTGTCACATCCGGATTTAATACCATCTTACCCAGGTCATCGTTCTGAGCGGTGTTCACGCCGGCAAAGTCCTTATTGTCGTGGTACTTGAACCAGTTAAAACGTCTTACTTTATATGGGCAGTTATTGGCACAATAACGGGTACCAATACACCTGTTGTAGGTCATCTGGTTCAGACCCTCAGAACTGTGGGTAGTGGCTACTACCGGACACACCGTCTCGCAGGGAGCGTTGTTACAGTGCTGACACATCATAGGTTGGAAGGTAACCTCCGGATTATCGGCTGCCTGTTCCAATTCCTTGTTGGAAGTAGCTTCCTCAGGAGAACTGTAATACCGGTCTATCCTGATCCAGGCCATTTCCCTTCTGTTGAGCACTTCCTGTTTGCCTACTACTGCCACGTTATTTTCTACCTGGCAAGCTACGGTACAGGCGGCACAGCCTATACAAGAGTTCATGTCTATGGCCAAACCCCAGTGGTGCTGACTGTACTTATGTCCGGACCAGAGGGATATTTTGCTGGGTTTATAAAATTCTCCGTCTTTATATATTTCCGGATGATACCTGCCAGCGCTGGCATCCTCTTTATATTCACCCAAAGTAGCTTCCTGTATCACAAAATCCCTACCCATGTAGGTCTGATGGGTCTGGGTCTGAGCGATACGGTAGGCTTCGCCAGTGAGGCTGATCTCTACTCCTTCTGTAATATCATAGCTGACATATCCTTTACCCGCATTCAATAGTGCATAAGCATTGACACCAAGGCCATCGGCTACCCTGCCAGCCGAAGTACGACCATATCCGAGGGCAAGCCCAAAGGTGCCTTCTGCCTGACCAGGCTGTATCAGCACCGGTACAGCAAAAGATACCCCATTTGCGGTAACAGTGGCCATCTGTGTGGCCCCCTCCTTCATGCTTAAACCATTGTCATTGGCCCACTTCTGAGACACCGTCAGGTAGTTGTCCCAGGTGGCTTTGGAGATCGGGTCTGGCATTTCATGCAGCCAGGGGTTATTGGCATAAGTACCGGAGCCGATACCCACCTTGGTATATACTACCAATTCGGGACCTGAGGCCTGGGCTTTATAGCTACTGCCAATCGCTGACGCTGCAGCGCTGATATCGCCGGCCGGGCTTAGCGCCTCCGTGGCTTCTTCCTCCATAGCTGTAGTCTGGTAGACTCCGTCATGCAGACAGGAATCCCAGAAGGACTGGAAGTCGGCCATTTCCTGTTGACCTGCAAACATGGGTTGCCACCCTTCGCGGATGAAATCGTAGTAGCTGCTGCTGTTGCCTGCCCATTTTAAAAAGCTTTCCTGCGCCTGTCTGGTATTGAAAAGCGGAGAAATTGTAGGCTGGGACAAACTGTACATCCCTTTTTTGGGATTGAAATCATTCCAGGATTCCAGGTAATGGTGATCCGGAGCCAGGTATTGCACCAAAGCTGCCGTTTCATTTTTTACTTCTGAAGTGGACACGGAGACCTTTGCTTTGGAGATGGCCTCTGCCAATGCCTGCCCGCCTCCAAAATCATATACCGGATTGCAGTTGTAAAAGATCACTGCACCCACGCGACCTGCATTGAGCTCGCTCACGAACTGACTCATCCGGCTATCATCCCCTTTCCGGTAATGAACAGGGTTTTCAAAATCAACTGTATTGCCTACATTGCCTAACAGCTCATTGATGGCATGTACCACCACCTGCACGTTGGGATCATTAGAGCCGGATACCACCAAAGTATTTCCCCTGTTGGCCCAAAGCTCATCTGCGGCCTTTTTCAGGTGGGCCAGATCCAGGTTGTTGGCACCTGCAGTACTGGCACCGGCCTTCTGGGCGATCAGGTTGTATAAGGTCAGGACCGCAAGACCATTTTGTGAGGCTGTAATGGGCGTACGGTAATCTGCATTTGCACCAGTAAGCGACAGGTTGGATTCAAACTGGAAATGCCGGGACATGTTGGGATTCTCTTTAGAGATCTTTCTGCCTTTACTGTACTGTCTCGCAAAGACAATAGGTGAAATCCAACTGCCCAAAAAGTCTGCACCAAAGCTGACAATCACTTTGGCATTTTCAAATTGATAGGAAGGCAAAACCTTTGTACCATAATACATTTCGCTGGCCCTGGTGATCCCGTAATTGGATACCGGGTCATAGGTAATCTGCTCCACATCGCCGAAACGCTCTGCCATCTGATTGATGGCCCGCTCGGTAGAGGGTGATAAAACCGTATTGGTGACTACCTTGATAGACCCGGCGGCCGCCAGCTTGCTGCTCAACTCTGCATCCAGACTGGCCCAGTCTGCCGCCTGACCATTGATCTGAGGTCCGGTAAGCCTGGCCTTATCGTACAGGGAAAGTACCGAAGCTTCTACAATAGCATTGGTGCCTCCCTGGGTGATGGGGGAAAGCTTGTTACCATCTATTTTGATGGGGCGACCTTCCCGGGTTTTGACCACCACTGAGGCATAGTCTCCGCCATTTGAAAAAGTAGATGCATAATAATTAGGTATGGAAGGGTTGACGTCGACCGGCTTGTTCACATAGGGAATAGCCTTTCTGACAGGAGCTTCACAAGCTGCCAGAGAAGCGGCTGCCACGCTGAAGCCCATCATTTTAAGAAAGTCTCTTCGGGAGGAAGCCCCGTCTTCTGATTGATTTTTCTTAGCGGTAAAGCCCGGAAATTCCTGATCGGCATTTTTTACAAACTCGGGATCGTTTGTCAACTGCTCTAACCCTTTCCAATATGTCTTTTTATTTTCTTTCATTGTATATTAAAGAAAAGAATGTTCGTAAAGATTTAATAGTGACACTTCGCACATTCCAGGCCGCCGATATCCTTGACCTTCAAGGCATCTTTGGATTCAGAATGCAATTGCACGAGTTTATCGTAGTATTCATTTCCCTGAGTCGTGATCTCAGTATTTCTGTGACAATCAATACACCATCCCATGGTCAGGGCGCTGTGCTGATACACCACTTCCATCTCCTCGATAGGACCATGACAGGTCTGGCACTCCACTCCACCCACAGCGACGTGCTGGGAATGGTTGAAGTAGGCCAGGTCGGGCAGATTGTGCACCCGCACCCATTCTATAGGTTGGTTGTTATCTACGGCATCATAAATTTTAGCAATCTCAGGGGAAATACCTTCTTTGCCACCCACGTTCTGAATGTGCATGTGGCAGTTCATACAGATATTTGCCGAGGGAATATTGGCAGACTTGCCGATTTCAACACCGGTATGGCAGTACTGACACTGGATTTCATATTCGCCGGCATGCAATTCATGTGAGTAAGCTATCGGCTGGGCCGGCGCATAGCCTTGTTGGATACCTACGGTGTATAACCCGTCAATGGCAGTTTTGACCACAAAGGCCAGAACGATAGTGGTGACGATGAGGATAAAACCATCACTTTTTAAAATACCCAGGTAATCCGTTTTCTGGTTGATAAACTCCTTGTCTTCCGCATCCAGCTTGTCGCTGTTGTTCATGTATTTGGTGAGGACAGAGACAATCAACCCCAAAACCACCAATACCAGGATCAGGACGACCACCAATACCACCAGGATGATGGTCAGGTATTCACTGGGGATGCCCCCGCCTGAACCTCCACTTTCACCGGCAGCTGCCCCACCTTCAGCAGCAGCAGCCTCTGCTTCCGCCTGGCCACCATATTCAATGTAAGCCAGCAGGTTCATCAGGTCACCATCGCTCAGGAAATCCATAGCAGGCATTACCGTATTGTTATACTCTTTAAAAAGAGCTACAGCAGTGGCATCACCACTCTGGATGACAGCCTGAGAATTCAGAATAAACTTCTTGGCCCAGTCCAATTCCCTGCGGTCGGTAACCCCACGCAGGGCAGGGCCGATTAGCTTTTGATCCAACCTGTGACAGGTTTTACAGTTGGCGTTAAAAATAGACTCCCCGGCAGAGATAGCATCTTCGCTATCCGGGACTTCAGGGTCTGCTGCGAAGCCTTGCGCTCCCAGAAACAGGAAAAACAAAACCAGCAAGTGATGTAAGCGAATTGAAACCCCTTTTAATGAGCGCTTGATCGACATAGTTATATATACTTTTTTCAGATTACCTCGGTGCAATTCAAATTCCCCACAAATGTACTACCCAAGTTCTATTTTTCAAACTTGCATATAGGCGCTCCTGACCATTGGATAAAATTTGTAGAATGATTGTATTAACCTCATTTACAATATTTTATGATAAAACTTCAAGATTATTAATTAATTTAGAACGGTTATAAATAACCGCAATATGTCAATATTTGCCAGATAAAATTTACGCCCAATAGCAGCTCTATTCGGTTTCCGAAATTAAAAGCCAAAAAACAGCGCAGTTTTGAAAATTATATTTTTAACAGCTGGTATTTGAATTCGGAAGTATTTATACCTAAATTTGCGCTTCGATTACAAAAAGGTCGAGTGGCCGAGTGGCTAGGCAGAGGTCTGCAAAACCTTGTACAGCGGTTCGAATCCGCTCTCGACCTCCGGAAAGCATCCTCAAAAGGGATGCTTTTATTTTTTGAGCTTTTGCCTCCCCGTAACCCTGCCATCGATTTCTCGTTTAGACGGGTACCAACATCAACCTTTCAAAACCGCATGCTATGAATGTTTTTTTTATCCATTTGGCATTCCTTTTTTTATGGGGCCCTGCTGCCAAAGAAAATATTGCTCCTGAGCCGGAATTTAAAATCATTTCGTTTGAAGAATTTGAGGTGCTCACCGCCGCTGACTCAGATAAGCTGCGGATCTACAACTTCTGGGCTACCTGGTGTGCTCCCTGTATCCGGGAAATGCCGCACTTTGAAGCAGCCAGTGCTCAGGATCCTGATCTGGAACTGGTATTCATCTCTATGGATGACGGGCGAAGACCGGAGCGGGTAACTTCCTTTATCAAACGCAAAGAGATTCAATCACCGGTATACCTGCTCGATGACGTAGACTTCAACTCCTGGATAGACAAGGTAGATCAGAGCTGGACCGGAGCCATCCCCGCTACCCTTTTCATTTTGCCCGATGGTGAGCGGATTTTTCACGAAGGAGAGCTGGAAGCAGACGAATTACAAAAGCTCATCGACCAATTCAAACCATAAAACCATGAACAAGAAAAGCACTTTTGCCCTGACCCTACTGGCGATGTTTTGCCTTTCCCTAACCGCCCATGCCCAGGATTCGGGATATCAGATAGGAGATGAAGCCATGGACTTCACACTGACCAACGTGGACGGCTCTCAGGTATCACTAAGCGGGATGGAAAACGCCCGGGGCGCCTTTGTGATATTTTCCTGCAACACCTGCCCTTACGTAAAAGCCTACGAGGATCGGATGATCCAGTTGCACGAAAAATACGCTCCGCAGGGATACCCCGTGATTGCGATCAATCCCAATGATGCGCAGCTCAGTCCGGGAGACAGTTTTGAGGCCATGAAAAAACGGGCTGAGGAAAAGGATTTCCCTTTTCCTTATCTGCATGACCAGACCCAGGAGGTCATCAAAGCTTATGGAGGCAGCAGAACTCCCCACGTATACCTGGTCAATAAGGAGAGCGGAAAATACATTGTGCGGTATATCGGTGCCATTGACAACAATTACCAGGACGCTTCGGCCGTGACCAAACATTATGCTGAAGATGCGGTGGAAGCGGTACTGAAAGGGCAAAACGTCCCTGAGACAACCACCAAAGCCATTGGCTGCAGCATCAAGTGGACCCGAAATTCGGAGTAATAGCCGTGAAACGCTGCGCATTTCTGGAATCGTTTTTATTTGTAACTGAAAGCTTTTGCCAATGGTCAGCAAACAGATTTTACTACTGAAATAATACCGAAATGACGCTGCAGGACTGTTCCTCCGAGTGTACCTATACTAAAGAATTCAGTAGTTAGATTTGAAATCATTTTCATTTTTTTCCATATTGTGGGCTAATTAGCAATCGTTCAGCAGAATGAACAGCCCAGAAGACAGGAATTTTAAATCGAATAACAGTCAGCCAGAGGACCGCATCCTCTGGCAAGCCTTCAAAAGTGGAAACCGGCTGGCATTTTCTACGCTTTACGATTTGCACGTTGATAGCCTATACAGATATGGCTGCAGCATAACGCAGGACAGCCAAATGGTCGAAGATGCCATTCAGGATTTATTTGTCTATTTGTGGGATAACAGGCAAAATACCACTGAAGTTGACAATATTAAATTCTATCTTTTCAAGGCACTGCGAAACAACCTGACGAGGATGATTATGAAAAACTCAGCTTCGTCTGGTCCGGTGATCCGGCAAGGTGAGTATGCAACCAAAGAGAGTTGTATTTTATCTCATATGGAGGAACTCGCCCATATTGAAGACACGGAAACGATTGAAATGAGAGTGCGGGAGCTGGTTAACCTATTGAGCGGCAGACAGCGAGAGGTACTCTACCTCCGATTTTTCCAGGACATGAACTATGAGCAAATTTCCTCGCTGCTGGAAATAGACCTGAAATACACCTATAATATTTATTCCAAAGCAATTTTACAGCTAAAAAGATACCTGGCTGAAGGGTTCAATCTTTTCGTAGATTAGCATTATCATTACATAATCTCATTTTTTTGACTATTTATTAACTTGTACAATCCTTTTTTAAAAAATAAATAATTTTTATCTCGAATTTCCGCTGATGTAGTGGAAAATCTCCTCGACGCTACTCTTAATACATATATAAGCTGGTGTTAATGAAATACAAGAATTACAAAGTTGAAGATTTTGTGCGGGACCCCTGGTTCAGGGCATGGGTCAATGAAACGAATGCGGAGGCAATTTCATTCTGGGAAAAGTGGATAATGAATAACCCGAGGGCACAGGACAAAGTCCGGCAAGCCCGCCATATAATACTGGCGTTTTCTGAAATGGAAACTCCCATGCCTGAAGAGCGAAAGGCAGTTATTTGGAAAGCAATCGAAGCCAGAACTGGCCAGGCTCAAAAACCTGCAAAAGTCAAGGCTCCTATTGAAAAAGGCGATCCTTGGAAAGCCTGGTTGAAGGTAGCGTTGAGATTAGCCGCCAGCCTACTGATCATCCTTGGATCCTTCTATGTGTTTACTCATGTAAGAAATTCGGTAAACGAAATTCGGTCATCAGAAAACATTGGTACGACTGTTTTTAACAAGGAAACCGGAGAGAGGGAACGAAAGAAGTTCAAACTTCCGGATGGAAGCCTGGTCTTTTTAAACGCGAGCAGCAAGTTGACGTACAGACCCGGACCCGATGATAGCACAAGGGAAGTATTTTTATACGGAGAAGCATATTTTGATGTAGAAACAGATGAAGCACGTCCTTTTAAAGTGTTTGCGAATGGTACAGAAATTACCGCACTAGGCACCGAATTCAATGTTAAAGTGGGTCAATCGGATAGTGCTACGATCGTTTCCCTGGTAGAGGGAAAAGTCGAAGTGGTCAATCTCGGCTCCGGGAGGACAGAATCGGTATACCTAAGCAGAGGAGAGCGGGCTTTCATTGACCCTGCAGGCCATTCCATGAAAAAATCCAACTTCGATATAGAAATGGAATCCATCTGGAAAAGCGGATTGATCAAGTTTCAGGATACGCCCATGCCCACGGTTAAAGCCGTCTTGGAAGAATGGTATGGCGTAGAAATCACTTTTCAAAACAAGCATAAACCAAACCTCAAAGTCACCGGCCAGTTTGACAATGAATCGCTGAATAATGTATTGCACAGCCTGGGTTATACGGCCAGATTCGATTACCAACTGAAAGACGACGAAGTTTACATAAAATTCAAACCCTAAACCGCCAGATGCCAATGAAATAGACCAAAAAAACCAATACCGGCAATGCTTGCACATTGCCGGGTTTTAAACTCTCCCCTGAAACGTAAATCGACCAAAATTCTGATTTCAGGGATCAATTAGCATTATGTTTTACCATAACTTATCAAAAGTATGAAAAATAAACTTTTACACCAATTGTGGATGTTTACGAAAAATTTTCTGTTTGGATTTCTTATCCAATGCATTGCCTTTACGACTTTAATGGCGAACGATGGCAATGCTCAATTGAAAGGTATCAACGAGGTTTACGTTGAAGTAGGATTTGAAAAAGCGGCTCTGCGCCAGGTTTTCCGGGTATTGGAAAGTGAAACAGGTTTTAATTTTGTTTACAGCAACCAGGAATTTGATCAGCAATTGAAGGTAACTGTACCCCCGCAGACACGCAGCCTTTCGGATTTGCTCACTGCGATAGCCAGACAGACAGGACTTAGCTTCAGGCAGGTAAACAACAATATAAATGTAAAGAAATCTGGCCTTCTCGGGACCCACCCAAAACAGTCCGGTCCAGAAAAAGACAGATTCGATGTAGTAATTTCCGGAACGGTAAGTTCAGCAGATGACGGCACTACACTACCTGGAGTCAACGTAACGATTAAGGGTACCACCACTGGTACCGTCACTGACGTAGATGGAAATTTTATGATACAGGTACCGGAGGGGGATGTGGTGTTGGTATTTAGCTTTGTGGGCTTCGAAAAGCAGGAAGTGATTGTCGGCAGCCAATCCACTATCAACGTGACCCTGGAGCCAGATGTAACGGCACTAAATGAAGTGATTGTGGTGGGATTTGGAGAGCGTAGGGTAAAAGACCTGACCGGATCTATCAGCACCGTAGGTGCCTCTACCATAGAAAAAACGAATATGGTTTCGCCCCAATTTGCTTTGCAGGGTAATGCGACGGGCGTACGGGTCGTTAATGCCAGTGGAGATCCCAATGAAGCCCCAAGAATTTTTGTCAGGGGCATAGGCACCTGGAATGGAGATGCCCAGCCGCTTTACGTGGTAGATGGTCAGATTTGGGAACCTGCACGGGCCGGAAATGAGGACCTCATAGGAGGGGCCGGCAGAAGTACTCCTCCAAACATTTTTAACCTGATCAATCCCAACGATATAGAAAACATCTCCGTATTAAAAGATGCCTCTGCCGCCGCAATTTACGGAAGCAGAGGAGCTAACGGTGTGGTGCTGATTACAACGAAAAAAGGGCAAAAAGGAGAGCCGGTGATAGCATTCAATACCAATTTTGGAATTCAAAATTCCCCGAGATTTGACATGTTAAACACGGGTCAGTACATTGATATAACCCGTGAGATGTATGCCAATAACCTCAATCCGGATGTCTCCATAGAGCAAAACCTTTACGGTAGAAACGACCCAAGTCAGGCGGTCAGACTTACCAGCTTTAGTCCCCAATTCGATCCGGAGAGTCCTTATTACATCAATGACCTGACCACCTATAACTGGCAAGATGAACTTGTTAGAACAAATGCTCTCAATCAATCTTATGACTTCAAAATATCTGGCGCCAATGACCGGATAGATTATTACGTGTCTGCCGGATATCTCGACCAGGAGGGTATTCTCTGGGGAAATGACTACAAAAGATACACTACTGCCATTAACCTTAATGTCCGGGTAAAGGATTGGTGGAAAGTAGGGGTGAATTTCAAATACACACGGCAAGAGGCCGATTTGAATGATAAAGGCAAACTGCCGGATTACGCTGCGGCACCACCCTGGCAGCCACTTCGGGATCCTGGCAACCCCTACGGCTTCGCTCCGGTGATTGACCCGTTTTTGTTTGGAGATACCTGGCAGCCAAATAAGCTCTATGGCCAGGGGTCCAGACCCAATTATCTGGCAGTAGGAACAATCAATTATGCCGGTTTCGACCTGGATAGGAAAATGGGACAATTTTATACTGAGTTTACACCGATTCAGGGCCTCAGTCTGCGCGGCAGTATCAACCTGGATTACACCAAACAGGTTCGGTATGGTCTGGATGCTTTTTCCCGGGTCAATATATTTTTACCCACAGGGATCAATCCCCGGAATGAAGCGCCGAACGCTCCAAACAGCCTGGGAAGTTTTGAAAGCAGGGGAAACAATATATTTAACTACCAGACAGACTTTACGGCTTCATATGACCGGCTGTTTGGTTCAAAACACAGGTTGACCCTAACTGCAGCCGTTCAGGACCAAAGGCATTACCTGCATAACCTCAACCTCTCTACCCAGAATCTAAACAATCTGGTAGATAACCCTAAAAAGAACGGGTATGGAAATGACATCAATAACAATAGCAGCTTTACCGGATGGGGCCAGCGCTTCTGGTTTGGATTGGTGGGCAGGATGAATTACATCTTCGATTCCAAATATTATCTTGACTTTTCCTACCGTCGAGACGCGAGCAACGGTTTCGCCAGAGACTACCGATGGGGTAATTTCTATTCCGTCTCCGGAGCGTGGAGACTCAGTGAAGAAGCCTTTATGAGCGACGTATCATTTATCAACGACCTGAAAATCAGAGGAGGATGGGGAGAAGCAGGTAACGACCAGGCAGCAGTAGGACAATACGCATTCCTGTCTGGGGCCAACCTGGGGCTATCTTCGTATCGTTGGGGTTCCGGCAGTGGTGACCCGCTGGGCATCTTAAACTTAGGGGGACTGGTGGCAGACTTTCCAAATGCATCGCTCTCCTGGGAGGTGGTTACCACGTCTACCATTGCAGTAGACGCCCTCCTTTTCAACAACAAAATTAACCTTACTGCTGAATTGTTTAACCGCGCCACGAGTAATATCCTGCAAAGGGTAAACCTGCCATTGAGCGTCGGTACCAATAATCCGCTTTTTAATATTGGTAAGCTTGAAAACCGGGGATTGGACCTGTTGGTTGGCTTTAATGATCAAACCAACGGTTTTAACTACGGTATCTCAGGAAACATTAGTTTCCTGAACAATGAGGTAACCCGGCTGTATCAGGACCAACCTCTTTCGACCGGATTTGGGCGTGTAGAAGTCGGTAGATCCGTAGGCCATATCTGGGGCTACAAACTAGGTGGAATCTTCCAAAATCAGGAAGAAGTCGACAGCTATTTTGCAAATTTCGAAGACGAGATTATTGGAAATGCGGATTTTGTCGCCCCTGGCGACATGTACTTCCTGGATGTGCAGGGCAATCCTACGGATGAGGAAAGGTTTTACAGCACTACTCCGGATGGAAGAATCAATGCATTCGATCAAACTGAAATCGGAAACACCATTCCCGGCGTTACCTATGGTATCAATTTGAATGCAGGCTGGAAAGGCTTTGATGTTTCCATGAATTTTTATGGGGAAGGAAAAGTCGATAAAATCAATACTGCAAGGAGAAGATTTGAAAGCATGAGCGGCGCTGGTGCAACCTATTTTACCACCACACTTGACCGCTGGACAAGCTCCAATACAGATACAGACATGCCCAGAGCAGTTGTAAATGATCCTGCGGGAAATAATCGCCTCTCTGACCGTTGGGTGGAAAGTGCAGCATTTTTCAGGTTAAACAACTGGCAGGTCGGTTATACTCTTCCTGAATCCTTCCTGGCACTAACAAAAAACAACATCAGATCATTGAGATTTTACCTGGGAGGACAAAACAACCTCTACCTTTTCAGATGGCGGGGAATTGATCCGGTGAACGATGACTTTCCACTCCCCCGATCTTTCAACATGGGGCTGAATGCCAGTTTTTAATGGAAACCACTCAAATTCGAAAATCATGAAAAATCTCACAATACAATCGATAAAAGTCAAAAGCTTTTTCTCCCTATGTCTGGTCGCTGCATGGTTTGTACCTGCAGGATGTAACCCTGACCTTGTTGGAGAGCCGCCCATGGGGAGAACGGAAGAGACCTTTTTTGGATCGGCAACAGAGTTCAGAACCAAACTGGTAAGTGTTTATGCCTCATTATACGATCACTACCATTTTGCGGCCAATGGATGGAATGGATGGATTACCGGAATCTATTTGCTTCCGGGGGACGATTTGACAGAAAACCTTGCTGCCAGAACCTCCCTGGAATTGTTTGATGGCAGCTTGAATCCCAACAACAACCAAATGAGCTTCTCCTATCAATCCTGTTATAAGACTGTAGCACGGGCAAATGTTATTCTGGACAAGGTAAGAACGGTAGATATTTCGGCTATGGATAATCCGGAAGAAATTGCCATGATGGAAGGGGAGGCATTATTTTTAAGAGCGTATGCTTACTTTACACTCTTCAATGTATTCGGCGGAGTGCCCATAATAACGCAGCGTATACAATTGGAATCCGAAACGAACACGCCACGTAGCACTCCCAATGAAGTCCTCTCTCAGGTTATTGAAGACGCCCGTGCAGCTATCCCTTTTCTTCCGGAAAGCTGGCCCGAAAACTATGCCGGCAGGGTTACTAAAAATTCAGCCAGAGGATTATTGGCAAAAGCACTGGTTTTCCGCGCAGATTACAACAGCAATGATCCTGCTGATTTACAGGATGCGCTTACAGTTTTTGACGGAATCACGGCCGCTCTGACGACTGATTTCATTGACAACTTCAGCGCGTACACAGAAAATAACCGGGAATCACTGTTTGAAATTCAGGCCGCACAGGCCAGTGCACTAAATAACCTTAACCTGCACAATGATGGTGCCTGGAGGGGGGTTGAAAACCTAAGTGTCTACAGGGGATATATGATGGAGTCCGGAGGCAGAGGAGACTTTAATGACGCCTCCTCTACCAAATTTCTTGTCACAGAGAAACTGAGAAATGCCTTTGGAAGTGATCCGCGTCTCAGCGTTTTTTCAGATCCTGATGATGGTTTCGACGGACGGATTTTTCAAAAATATAATAAGCCGGATGGGGTCAATCACCTCACGCCACCACATGGGGGTTCGGCAAACAACGAACGGGTGTTGCGGTATGCAGACCTTAAACTAATTGCTGCAGAGGCGGCATTAAAAAGTGGAGATGTTCCGGCTGCCATCAACCATATCAATGACATAAGATCAAGGGCTAGAAATTGGGCAGCTGAATCGGGATATGGGGATGGTACTGTGCCGGCCGACTATCCGACTGGCGAAAGCAGTGTACCTACGGTCATGCAATGGATCATGAATGAGAGATTTGTAGAGCTTGCCGGAGAAGGACAAAGGTGGTGGGACCTCAAAAGATGGCATGCCTCTGGAGACATGAACCTCACCGGCTGGGATGGCAGTGATGCCAACTTCAGCACCGCCCTCGCCTCCCCAGTACAATTCGATGTCAACAAACACCTGGTATTTCCATTACCACAAGCTGAAATTGAGCGAAATTCCGCCATTTCAGAAAATAATCCCGGGTATTAGTGATTGAATTATCTGCGAACTGCGCATTTAAGCTGCACGGTTCGCAGATATTTAATTTATTTTTGCTTTAAATCACTGAACATGCCGCTTCGGGTTATTGCACGGCGGCTGGCAGCACCAAAAAAACCTAAGCCTGATGAATCGACCTGTAACTCTATTTTTTATCCTTTACTTCTTTTGCCTGGTCTGCGCCCCGGCTCAGAACGACAAATGGTTTCCTTTTCAACCACATGACTATTACAAAACGGACAACCTGAACCTCAGCGATTGGCTGGATGCGCCGGCAGGAAGGCATGGGTTTGTAAAAATGATGGGCAAAGACCTGGAGTTTGAAAACGGGCAGACTGTTAAATTCTGGGGAACCAACATCAATGGCAACAAACCTTTTTCTGCCCCCGAAGAGGCGGACAGGTGGAGCAGGTTTTTGGCAAAATATGGTCTCAACGCAGTGAGGTTTCACAAATTCACCTGGGAAGCTACTGACGGACAACAATCTACGGAGATTGACCCCGAACAATGGAAAAATTTCGATTACTTCAGTTATGCGCTACGTCAGAAAGGCATATACTACGGCTGGTCTCCCATATATGGGCACCGGGTAAAACCTGCTGACAGTGCCCGCCTTCTGGCTTATCAGGAGATCGTAGAAACGGATTTCCCCTGGTCGCACCTCAATGGATCTACTGCATCATTGGTGAATTTTGCGGAGGATTTACAAGAACTGAATATCGAGCTGGTCGTCAACATGTTGAATCATAAAAATCCCCATACCGGTCTGCGCTATGCCGATGATCCCGCCCTTGCTTTCGTGGAGTTCCAGAATGAAGACAATATTTTCTGGGGAGCTATGGAGAAGACGCTGGAACAAACCCCCACCTACAGGGCCTTGCTTTGCCGGAAATTTACTGCCTGGCTAAAGAACAAATATGGTACGCAGGCAAATTTGAACATGGCCTGGAACGGTGAAGGTCTTTCTGAAGGAGAAAACCTGACCAGGGAAAATATCTATCCCAATCCTAACCACGGTTTTTTTAGTACGGAATATGAACAGGCAATCACAGAAAAAAGACCAATAAAACAACATGTTCAAGATAAATTGAGCTTCCTTTTCGAAGAGCAGGCCAGGTTTTACCGGAAATTTCTGGATGCTGTAAGGGCCACCGGTTACAAGGGTACTGTTGTGGCCAGTTGCTGGCAGGCAGGTACCGGACTTTCACATCTATACAACCTGTATGCCGATTATCAGGTAGGGATGATCGACAGACACAATTACTTTGGAGGGGGCAGTGGGCACAACCTCCGGGCCGGCAAGATGAGTAATGCCTCCATGCTGTCGCAGATAGGTTCGGGATTATTTGGAACCGGGCTGCAGCAAGTCAGTGACCGTCCTTTTTCGCTGTCTGAATGGATGAGTCTGATTCCGACCGAATGGACTGCAGAAAGTTCGCCGATTATTGCTGCCTATGGTCTGGGACTTCAGGGTTGGGATGCTTCCTTTAGCTTCGCCGTAGACCAGCCTTCCTATACCCCTACGATTCAGACAGCCCCCTGGGGAGGAGTTTACAATGTAACCTCACCCACCCAATTGGCATTATACCCAGCTCTTGCAATGATGATTTACCGCGGGGATATTATTGAGGGGGAAACGATCGTAGACCGTAAAGTAAATTTTGACGCTCTTGAGGCAGGACTCAGCTTTTTTGATGAAAGGGTAATTCAGGATCAGGACCGGAAGGTATTTAAGACTAACTTTCCAACCGAAGCGATGGCGGCGGGAAGGGTCACGTTGACCTTTACGGATGAAGATCTCACAGACGAAATAGGAAATATTGCCGCCTTTAAACAAGATGGCGGAATTGTTTCAAATACCGGGCAACTGTACTGGACAGAAGAAAATAGGGGCCATTTTACCATCAATAGCGCAGGAACAAAAGGGCTGGTAGGCTTTGCAAAAAACAAAAAAGTCGATCTGGGCCCATTCAGCATACAAACCGGTAACGAATTTGCGGTAATATTACTGAGCAGCATGGACCCCGATAAGGGCCTTGAAGAAACGGATAGGATACTTGTCACCACCATGGCCCGGGCAAAAAACACGGGTATGGAATACAACAAAAACAAGACAGAATTGCTTGACCCGGGCGAGGCGCCAGTGCTCATTGAGCCTGTAAGTGTGGAGCTCAGCCTTCCAGATAATCGGACCTTCAGCGTGCATGTGCTTGACCATACCGGCAACAGAACGGGCAAAACACTAACTACCGGTGGTAATCGTATCCGGATCAATGGAGGGGAGACCAGGGCAATATATTACGAAATTGAGTTTTGACCGGACCGATTCAGCAATTGCCTACCGAAAAAGATCAGTATATGGTAAAAAGATCTGCAATTTTTCTTCCATACATGATCCGGTGCCTAAAGTCCGGATTAAACATCATTTGATAAAAAAACCGGTATTGTGGGATAGTACTGCGCAACTGCCGGACCACATCGGTTGCTGATTTGGGTTTTGGCTGTACCTTCCATCATCCCATTCCTACGGATTGTGCGGAAAAGGTATTTTCTGGTGAATTCATACTTCAGCAGATCCTGTCGGGGAGCAGATAGAAAAATAAAGCCATTTGCCGAATAGCGGCTCATTTTATTTTTTTGACCTTTCCAGCGTTTTTCTTCTGTATTCCTCGTCCGTATGGTAGCGGTTTCTGGCTCTTTCAAGGGTCTTGGCCCGATACTCCGGGTCTTCCTGGTAACGCTGCCGGTAGGTAGCCCTGGCCTTTTCCCTGAAGGCAGTATCCTGCCGGTAACGTTCCTTGTGCTTTTTCAGAATTTTCTCCCTGTTTTTTTCATAATAACTCTTTTCCATAGATTTTTAATGTAGCAGATAATGATTCGACATGAAACCAGGTTTTGAAAACTATTCTTTTCTAATTTCCGAAAATAAAAATATAAAATCAAGTTAAACTAAAATATTTTTCGTTGAACTGAACTGCATTGAAAATCAGAGATAGCCGACCGTAATGCTTGCATACGGCAGGCAATACGCCTGTTCGCTGATCATTGCCTGACGATTTCCATCCACCCCTGTTCCTATGCGTCCTTTTCGAGAGAAAAGGAAATATTGCAGGTAAATTACGGCTTAAAAATGTTTTCCCTGTGCCATTGCAAATTGGCTTGCAATGGCCAATGTTCTCGTTTCGCCGGTAGATTAATGGTTTTGTGTTCGAAGTCTCTGATGCTGTATGCCGATTGCTGTTCCTCAAAGCACTTCGAAACGAGCACACAAAAATTCTCATCAATGGATATTAAGCCCCTGTCAAATGCTCTATGTAGATTTGGACATAAGGCAATTCCATTCTTAATTGTATCATCAAAGCTTTGGCTAAATGGCTTTATGTGACAAGCATCAATCATAGAAATATCAAGTGTAGCGTCAATCCTCATTCCGGAAATGCCACAGGTATGACTATAAATTTTCGGTATTTCTCTTTTGAATAGGTCACCTCTGATAAATATCTCTTCCTCATTTTGTTGTAAGATCAGATTTTGAATTTCTGTTCGATATTCTTCGGGTGACTCGTATAAGATCTTACTTTCAATATTATCGAATAGCTTTTTCTTGTTTTCCAGGGAGAAAATAAAATTACTACTCGTTCCAGGAAAATATTCCTCCAACAAAAACTGTTGCAACAAAATGTTACTTTTCGGATCTTTCATTAACAAAAACAAGTCTTCATCCAATACAACATGATCGACCGCCTGGTTTAAATTGGTAAAGCTTCGCATTGAAGCTGAAAAACGAATGATTTTTTCAAAACCCATTTTGGGAACAAGCGTCCAAAACCTCTCGGTTTTCATGTGATAAAAAGGAAAGGTAAATCTGCAATGGTGATTTGTATTTACCAATAATGTCCAGTTAGTGTTGAAGAAAGCAACCAGTTCGGGAGTTATCCGGACTTTATCAGAAATATTGTTTCCGGTCTGAAAGGTTTGTAACAAAGAAATTAACAAGACAGGCTTTTGTGGAGCGATACCATGTGCCCTGTCAATTCTCAATTTCCGAAACGCATGAAGATATTTCTGAAGCTGTTTTTCCAATTTCCTTAATTTGCTACCCTGAAAAAAGTTGTGACCTGTCCCTGAGTAAAATACGAATTACAATGGTCACACGCAACCAGTTTTTCATTCGAACCGACCGGCCCGCCGGTTCATTTTCTTGCTTCTTTCGATCTCTTACATTTCAATAAATGCACAGGAAACCATCTTAACAGGAAGGTAAAAGGTACATTGTGGAGGCTTCAGCTATTTCACTTAACCGGTGGCTGTCCATCAAAATGCACTGAAGCGACAATTTTCAACCATCCTATCACCCTACTCCTTTGGCGGATTGATCATGATATGGGCACGGTGGGTACCGGGATCCATGATCCAGGGCATACCCGGAGCCTCGGGCTTAAGGGCAAGACCGGTGCTTTCCTGGGTGGCCCAGGGGATGTATACCACATAGCGCAGGTAGCTGTTTTTAACTTCCCCGGCCATGGCATCGTAATCTTCCGCTGCTGCAGTCAGGGAATACAGGGTGGCCCCATCTTTGGGCATTTTCAGGCTACCCGCCCTGACCTCATTCTCCCGTGTATCAAAGATTTCCTGAAAATTTTTGCCTTCCTTTTTCAATTCCCTGCCCCGTTCCATAAAGGGCTCCAACTGCTTGTGGTAACAGGCTACGTTAAACCCCTCTGCTTTGGGATCATCTGCTATGCAGACCATCTCATTGCTGCCTGCCCTCAATACGGTCCAGTTGCCACCGGAATCGTAACCGTACACCATAGCACCTTCCCTCAGATCCTCCGGCGCCGCCAGGACGGCTGTTTTGATCTGCATGGCTTTGGATGGAATTTGTTGGGCTTCGGTCTGTGAAAACAGCAGCAGGGCAAAAAGGCTTAAGAAAAGGCTTTTCATGATTCAGTGGGATTTGTTTTAAGGTCCGTTGAAATACGGTTTAATATAGCTGCAATTTTTAGGAAAAGCAAAATTCCCCGCGACCACATCCCAGTCACCAAAATGAAAAAAAACCGCCGGAAAGGCTGGTCTCCGGCGGTAAACTTTTATTTTGTGCAGAACTGCTTTACCTGTCCAGACGGGTATTGGTGCCATCTACAGGTGTCCTATGCTCCCGGTTGGCCAGGTCCCAGGCAGTATGAAAAATCAGCCTGGCCCGCTTTTCCATGAGGTCAAACTCAATCTTGTCTACCGTGTCTGTAGGTTGATGGTAATCGTCATGTACCCCATTGAAAAAAAAGATTACCGGAATGTTGTGCCTGGCAAAATTATAATGGTCCGAACGGTAATAAAACCGATTGGGATCGTCCTCTGCATCATAGCGGTAATCCAAAATCAGATTGGTGTACGTGATATTGTTGTACTCATTGATGATCTTGAGTTGTGACGAAAGCATTTCAGATCCAATCACGTAAATATAATCCTGGTTCTCGGCATCCTGGTACTCGTAGTCGATGCGACCTACCATGTCTATATTTAGGTTGTTTACCGTATTTTCCAAAGGAAACACCGGATTATCGGCGTAGTATTCAGATCCCAGCAATCCTTTTTCCTCGCCTGTGACATTCAGAAACAACACACTTCTCCTTGGCCGGTTGCCATCCTCAGCCGCCTTTGCAAAGGCCTCGGCAATTTCCATAACGGAAACAGTTCCTGAACCGTCATCATCTGCACCATTATTGATCTCTCCCTGGCTGTTGATGCCCACATGGTCATAGTGGGAGGAGATTACAAGTACCTCTTCACTTTTGTCGGTACCTTCCAGGTAAGCCAGCACATTTTCTGTACCGACTATTTCTTTGTCCTTTTGTACCCGATACTTCACCTTTTGTGCGGGAATGGAGCCGGGATTGTTTTTCGCGGCCTCCTTCAATTCCTCTACGGGAGTTTCAAACAATTGCCCCATTTGTTCCGAACTAACCATAAAAACCGGCCTGTGCTCGGTAGGTTCGTCAAATCCAAGACGTCCCCTTCCCGAAAGGTTTTTATAGCGATTGGCCATGCGGTCAAAATTGGCCTGCCCTTCCATGGTCACGATGATCACTCCTTCAGCGCCTGCGTCCATCACTTGCCTGACGGCGTCTGCTGCCCGGGAACCAATGGCCCAGAGGCCTACCAGCTTGCCCTCCACGTCCACTCTGGCGAGGTTTTCTTCGGAAGACAAACCCAGAAAGACCAGATCGGTGCGAACTCTTTTTTTCATGTCTGCATCGCCGATAAAGACAAAATCTTCGTTCAGGGCAAGGTCTCTATTACCGACCTTGAGTTCGACTTCCTCCCAACGCACGCTGGAGAGCTCAAAAGGCTGCAGGTAGCTGCCATCGACCGGGCCGGCAAGTCCTTTTTTCTGATAAAAATCAACCAGATATTCGGCCGCCAGCTTCTGGCCCTTCTCTCCTGTATCCCTGCCTTCGAGTTCGTCGGAAGCCAGGTAATTGAGGTGTTTTTCCAGATCCTCAGCCTGGATGGTAGCGGCATATTTTAAGGAAAGGTCTTCCTGCCCGAAAAGGGTAAAAGAAATCCCTGCATACAGCAGTAAAGCTGCAATCATTGGTTTGTTTTTCATTATGACTGTTTAATCGATTATAAATATGGTAAACTGTAAACCTATTTTTTATCCAAACGGTTAACAAGAAGATAATTAAGGTTAAAATCAACACCTAAATTAGCGATTATTTCTACCTTTGCGGTTCGATTCAGGATAAATTGGTTCGGCCAAAAATACTCATATTTTATCTTTATATGAAAATCAACCTTGCTTCTTCGGAAAAATTTAAAAACAGGCACATTGCTCCGTCAGATACGGATATACAAGCCATGTTGGAAACCATCGGTATAAGCTCACTGGACACCTTGATCGATGAAACCATACCGGCCAGCATCCGCCTGAAAAAACCACTTCGACTGCCAAAAGCCCTTTCAGAAACAGCTTTCCTCAAAAAGTTTAAACAGACTGCCGGTAAAAACACATTGTACAAATCCTACATTGGCCAGGGCTACTACGATACCCTGGTACCCGGAGTGATCCAGCGCAATATATTGGAGAATCCCGGCTGGTATACAGCATATACACCCTATCAGGCCGAAATCGCACAGGGCAGGCTGGAGGCCCTCATAAACTTTCAGACCATGGTCAGCGAACTGACGGGAATGGAACTGGCCAATGCCTCCCTGCTGGACGAGGGCACGGCTGCAGCGGAAGCCATGACCATGCTGCATGCCAGTAAACCACGGACGAAAAAAGAGGCCAACCGTTTTTTTGTGGACCATAAAGTTTTTGGCCAGACACAGGAGATCCTGAAAACCCGCGCCATCCCTGTAGGCATAGATCTCGTTTTTGGTTCTCTGAAGGAGCTGGACCTTACTGATCCGCAACTATTCGGTGTGCTGCTTCAATACCCCAATGCGGATGGTGAGGTGCATGATTATAGCCGGTTGGTGGCAACGGCAACAGAAAATCAGGTATCTACGGCTTTCTGTACCGATTTACTTAGCCTGACCCTGCTAAAACCTCCCGGGGAAATGGGAGCAGATGTGGTGGTCGGTAGCAGCCAGCGATTTGGCGTACCCATGGGCTTTGGTGGCCCTCATGCCGCCTTCTTTGCCACCAAAGAATCATTCAAAAGACAAATACCCGGCAGGATCATCGGAGTATCGGTAGACAAAGAGGGAAAAAATGCCTACCGCATGGCGCTGCAGACCCGGGAGCAACATATCAAAAGAGAGAAAGCAACCTCCAATATCTGCACTGCTCAGGTGCTTCTGGCCGTTATGGCCGGCATGTATGCCGTGTACCATGGCCCAAAAGGCTTGAAAGCTATCGCCTCCCGTACTCATGGACTGGCCGTCATGACTGCAGATTGGCTGGCGCGCCTGGGATACGAGCAGGTCAACAAATCCTTTTTTGATACCATTCGCATCAGAGTGGATGAAGTTCAGAAGGAAAAAATTCGTGCGTTTGCCTTGTCCAGGAAACTGAACTTCCGATACGAGAGAGAAAGTATATTGCTAAGCTTTGATCAGGCCAAAACCAGGTCCGACGTGATAGAAATCTTCGAGGTTTTTGCCAAATCTACCCACCTGCTGCAGGTAGAAATACCTCCGGTTCCGGATCAGATAGATGCCATTATCCCTGAGGCACTGCAAAGAAATTCCCCTTATTTACAGCATGAGGTTTTCCAGCGCTATCATTCCGAACATGAAATGTTACGCTACCTGAAAAGGCTGGAAAACAAAGACCTTTCTCTGGTGCACTCGATGATCTCCCTGGGTTCCTGCACGATGAAGCTCAATGCAACTGCAGAAATGATTCCCGTCACCTGGCCTGAAATCGGTCAGTTGCATCCCTTTGCACCGCAGGATCAGGCGGCAGGATACTACGAGATGTTTCAGGAATTAAGAAACTGGCTCAGTGAGATCACTGGTTTTGCAGATACCTCCCTGCAGCCCAATTCCGGTGCGCAAGGGGAGTATGCAGGCCTGATGGTGATCAGGGCCTACCACCAGAGTCGTGGCGACGAGGCCAGGAATATCGTTCTGATTCCCTCTTCGGCACACGGTACCAATCCCGCTTCTGCGGTGATGGCAGGCATGAAAGTGGTCATCATTCCCTGCGATGACAAAGGCAATATTGATGTGGAGGCATTCAAATCCAAAGCTGCGGCATACAAGGATCAGCTTGCTGCATTGATGGTGACCTATCCATCCACCCATGGTGTTTTTGAAGAAGCGATACAGGAGATCTGTGCGCTGGTACACGAATATGGAGGACAGGTTTACATGGACGGGGCCAATATGAATGCACAGGTAGGGCTTACCAGTCCCGGAATGATTGGTGCAGATGTTTGTCACCTGAACCTGCACAAAACCTTTTGCATTCCCCATGGAGGGGGAGGCCCGGGCATGGGTCCGATCTGCGTGGCCAAACACCTGGCACCATTCCTTCCCGGCAACACCTACGTGCGGACAGGCGGAACAGATGCCATCAGTGCCATATCGGCGGCGCCCTTTGGAAGTGCCAGCATCCTGCCCATTTCTTATGCCTACATCGCCATGATGGGAGAAGAAGGACTGTCCAAGGCCACCAAAGTGGCCATCTTGAATACCAATTACATCAAAAAACGGCTGGAAGCAGATTATCCCATTCTGTATACAGGGAGTAAAGGACGTGCAGCGCACGAAATGATACTGGACTGCCGGGAATTCAAATCCTGCGGCATAGAGGTGGAAGATATCGCCAAGCGCCTGATGGATTATGGCTTTCATGCGCCTACTGTATCCTTTCCGGTAGCAGGTACGCTCATGGTAGAGCCAACTGAGTCAGAATCAAAAGCTGAACTGGACCGCTTCTGCGATGCCATGATTGCCATCCGTCAGGAAATCAGAGAGATAGAGGAAGGAGCCGCCGACCCATCTTCAAACCTCCTGAAAAATGCACCCCACACTTCCGGCACCATTATCAGTGACAAGTGGGATTATCCCTATTCCAGAGAGAGGGCGGCCTACCCCCTTCCCTTTGTGAAGGACAACAAATTCTGGCCTTCGGTAGGAAGGATCGATGCCGCGTATGGGGACAGAAACCTGATGTGTAGTTGTATTCCTACAGCGGTGTATGAAGAGGAGGAGAAAGAGGCAGTAGAATAGTCTAAAGATAAAGCCCCTTCGCAGGATTTGCTGAAGAGGCTTTTTTTATCATTCACCAGGCAATTATTTCAGACTGCCTGTCATATCTTCCGGCCTTACCCATTGGTCAAACTGCTCGCTGGTGAGCAGGTCCAGAGCGATGGCCGCCTCACGCAGACTGATGCCTTCCTTATGTGCTTTTTTAGCGATCTTGGCTGCATTTTCATAGCCAATGTGTGTATTCAGGGCTGTTACCAACATGAGACTGTTTTCCAGGTGACGCTGGATAAAGGGCTTGTTGGGCTCAATTCCCACTGCACAGTTGTCATTAAACGAAACACAGGCATCGCCAAGAAGCCGGGCAGAGATCAGCAGGTTATTGACCATCATTGGTTTGAATACATTCAGCTCAAAATGACCGTTGGAGCCTCCGATGGATACCGCGGTATCATTTCCAATCACCTGGGCACAAACCATGGTCATGGCCTCTGCCTGAGTAGGATTGACCTTTCCTGGCATGATAGAAGAACCCGGCTCATTCTCGGGGATCAATATTTCGCCTATGCCTGATCTGGGGCCAGAGGAAAGCATGCGGATATCATTGGCTATTTTCATCAGACTGACAGCCAGTTGCTTCAATGCACCGTGAGTCTCTACAATCGCATCATGTGCTGCCAGAGATTCAAATTTATTGGGTGCCGTTACAAAAGGCTGTCCTGAAAAATGGGCTATTTTCTCAGCCACCTTTTCTGCATAACCCTCTGGAGTGTTGAGGCCTGTACCTACAGCAGTACCGCCAAGCGCAAGCTCCGAAAGGTGTGCCAGGGTATTATTGATTGCCCTCATGGCATGGTCCAGCTGGGCTACATAGCCAGAAAATTCCTGCCCAAGTGTGAGTGGGGTAGCATCCATGAAATGGGTACGACCGATTTTCACTACTTTCATAAAGGCCTCAGATTTGGTCTTTAGGGTGTCTCTCAGTTTTTTCACGCCGGGCAGGGTCGTTTCTACCACCATTTTGTAGGCTGCAATGTGCATGGCAGTAGGGAAAGTATCGTTTGAGGATTGAGATTTGTTCACATCATCATTCGGATGAATTTTTTTCTTTTCATCCTGAAGGCTGCCTCCCAATAGGACATGAGAGCGGTAGGCCACAACTTCGTTTACATTCATGTTGGACTGGGTTCCCGAACCGGTCTGCCAGACCACCAAAGGAAACTGATCATCCCACTGGCCTGTCAATATTTCATCACAGGCCCTGGCAATGACCTCGGCTTTGTCCCTATCCATTACCCCAAGATCTGCATTGGTAAGCGCAGCTGATTTTTTCAAAATAGCAAAAGCATGTACAATTTCAAGCGGCATTCGCTGCCTATGCCCTCCGATCTTAAAATTATTCACGGAGCGCTGGGTTTGGGCACCCCAGTATTTGTCTGCGGGCACTTCTACCGGACCCATGGTATCTTTTTCTATTCTGTAATCCATATCTGTTTTGTTTGAATTTTATTCGATTGGAGAGCTAAATTACTACAGGCAGCGCATAATCCATAAGTCCGGCCGGAATACTTCTCATTTTACTTTCTCCGTTTTCTCAGGGTGCTCCCCTACCTGCTTTCATGTCCATCATGTCATAAAACAATAGCTGACTCTCCTTTACCTTTCTGCGGAAATGCCAGATCGCAAAGCCATAATTGCCTATACCGGCAAGGGTACTCAGAGCCGCCAGTTTCCAATCCTGAAATACCGCCAAAAACAATACAGTAAGCAGAAAGCTAACCACCCCCCAAAAGCTGAGAAAGAATACGGTGGCTGGAAAAAAGGAGTAATCGAGAGAAATGAGGCACCCTTTGGCCAGGGGAGACACCTTCCCTTTAATCAGGGGCAAAAAACTATCGGCTTTATCTATTTTCTTCGATATGGTAAACTGATTGGACTTCAGATCTCCGTTAAAAAGTATGGACTCCTCGGGAGGGACCATAACGGTTTCCAGGAAGTTAACTCTCCTGGTTACACCATCCAATCGTTCCATCACCTGCTGTTGATCCATTACGGAAACGAATGTTTCACTGTATGTAGGTGCCAGTCTCACCATATCAAAACAAGAAGAAAAGGAGAAAGTTTAAGCTACTGCGATACAGGAAATTTCCACATTGACATCTTTTGGCAGCCGGCTTACTTCAACCGTTTCCCGTGCCGGCGGAGCAGTTTTGAAATATCTGCCATATGCCTCGTTGACGGTGCCAAAATCATCCATGTTTTTTACGAAAATGCTGCATTTCACCACATGCGCAAAGGAAAGCCCCCCAGCACGCAGTATGGCCTCCAGGTTTTTCATTACTGCATGGGTTTCTTCGGTAATATTTTCGTTGATCAGTTGCCCCGATTCTGCATCCAGCGCAATCTGACCTGAAACATAAAGGGTCCCGTTAATTTTTACTGCCTGGCTGTAGGGGCCAATAGGCTCAGGTGCTTCTGAAGTATGTATGATATCTTTACCCATGGTGATAGTGCATTAGAACGAACCACAAAGTAAAACTTTATCTCCGAATTTGTCAATTCTACCAGAAACTTACTCGTTGGCCACCAACTTGAAGCCCTCACCATGGAGGGTGATGATTTGTACATTTTCATCCGATTTCAGCAATTTTCGTATTTTGCTGAGGTAAACGTCCATACTTCGTGCATTGAAGTAGCTATCGTCACCCCAGATTTGCTTCAGGGCATAAGATCTGCTGACATTTTCGTTCCGGGAGGCCGCCAGTAGCCGCAGAAGTTCATTTTCCTTCGAGGTCAGTTTGTGCAATCCGTCGGGTCCTTCGAGCTGCTGCTTGTCGTAATGAAGCGTAAAATCACCAAAACTATAGGTCTTCAGGGCAGCTTTTCCCACCTGCTGATGTGTCCTCCTTAAAATGGCTTCAATTCGCATCAGCAATTCTTCCATGCTAAACGGCTTGGTAATATAATCGTCGGCACCAATGCGAAAACCCTGAATCACATCTTCTTTCAGGTTTTTGGCGGTAAGGTATATGATGGGAATGTTTTCTTCCACCTTCCGGATTTCCTTTCCGAGGGTAAATCCATCCTTTTTGGGCATCATCACGTCAAGGATACACAATTGATAATAGTCCTTCCTGTATTTGCTCCAACCCTGTTCCCCATCCCTGCACAGACTGACTTCATATCCTTTTACTCCCAGGTATTCCTGCAAAATATCTCCCAGGTTGGGATCGTCTTCTACCAGTAAAATTTTTGTTTTGCTCATTGTTCTGACGGTAAGTTGATGGTAAAAATACTTCCATGCCCGGGTTCACTTTCGACCTCAATACTTCCCCGGTGTGCCTCCACCATGGTTTTTACGTAGGATAGCCCGAGCCCAAACCCTTTGACATCATGAATATTTCCTGTGGGGACACGGTAAAATTTTTCAAAGATCTTTTTCTGAACTTCCCTGCTCATGCCTATTCCTTCATCCTGCACAGCCAGCTTGAAATAGCCTTTGCTTTCCCTGATGGTGATGGATATCCTGGGAGATTCCCTGGAATATTTGTTTGCATTGTCCAGTAGGTTATTGATAATATTGTTTAAATGGAACGGATCTGCTGCTACTTCTTCCCGGCTCACCTGGTAATCGGTAGCAATCGTTCCTCCTCTTTTTTCCACAACCAACTCAAAATGCCTTTTGGCCTCTTCGACCGCCTCAATCAGGTTGATTTTCTCTATCTTCAGTTTAAAATCCTTTTTATCCAGCGAAGCGGCCTGCAGTACCTGCTCTACCTGCTTGCCCAGTCTGGTATTTTCCTCCCTGATGATCCCAAGGTACCGGTGCCTGATAGATTGTTGGTCAAAAAGGTCCGGATCCTGCAATGCTTCGATGGCCAGGCTAACCGTAGAGATGGGTGTCTTAAATTCATGGGTCATGTTGTTGATAAAGTCATTTTTGACCTCAGATATCTTTTTTTGTCGGATTATAACCCTGATGGCATATATAAAACAAATGATAATGATGCCCATAAAAAGCAAGGAGCTGGAAAGCGGCAGGAATACCTGCCGCATCAGGTAATTTCCCTTATTCGGAAAATGGATCACCAGGAAATTCTCCAGACCCAGCAGGTCACTGGGAAACAGCTCTGCCTTGATGCCCCTCGTTTTGAGGTAATCCAGGTCCGTCACTTCTCCTATTCCAACAATTTTGTTCTGACCGTTGATAATGCCCAGCTCGAAAGGCTGATCAATATTTCTGTTGACCAACTGATCGCGTACTTCCCGGCGTACGCGCGCAGTATCTATCCGATTGAGGATGTGCTGATTGCCCTGCGAGAGCAGCTGATGGATCACCACCTCCACCAACTCAATTTTCATGTTGGCCTGAACTATACTTTCGGCCACATTTCTGGAAACATTGAACTCTTCTATGATGAAGTTTTGCCGGTTATTGGCATATTGTCGTTTGCTGATATAGTTGTCCTGCTTGTTTAGAAAATCCAGGTATCGTTCTTTTTCCTGAACCAAAATAGCGAGTTCATCCGGCGTGAAAAGCGTAGACGCAACAGAAGGAGACATGTAAAAATATTTTTCTATCTGGCTGAAACTTTTAGGCTCTCCTTCCTTTGAGGCGATCAGTTTCCTGAAAGTGGGTGAAATCTGAGGTAGATTCTGGTCAAACAAAGAATCCACCACAGAGGGCCTGTTTACCGCCACCTGCCGGTGCCTCACCTGTACCTGAATGGGTTCAATGGGCTCAAGCAAGGCTTTTTGGAAAAGGGTATCTCTGGCCAGTGAACTCAGAAGAATGTCACTGGTCTCGCTTTTCTCCAGGCGCTCCGAGGTCGAAGCCAGGGCTTGAAACACGTTTTGCTCAAATCGCTCCTCATTTATTTTTAGCACATTACCCACCCAATAAAATTGAAAGGCTATCAATCCCAGGCTGGCCAATGACATCAGAAAGACAATTATTTTTATGCTTGCTTTTGACATGGTACAAATCTAAATGATATCCCGCCTTATATCACCTACTTAACTTTTTTTAACACAATGCATTAGGGAAAATGCTATCCTCTTTTGGATTAATAACCCAATTTGTCAAACCAAAATTCCCCTTATGGAGGAGCCTTCAAATTTGATTTTAAGTTTGACCTGCTTTATCTATCTTTGCCAGCTAAATCTTGAGCCATGGAAATCAAAAACCAGCAGTACAGCATTCAGGGAATACCTCTCCTGGAAATCGCCAGAAAATACCAAACGCCTGTGTATGTGTACGATGGGCAAAAAATCCTGCAGCAGGTAGCGGCCTTGAAAAATGCCTTCTCCACGGTAAATATGAAAATCAAATATGCTACCAAAGCCCTGTCTAATATCAGTATTCTGCAATTGATGCGAAAAGCCGGTACGGGGGTGGATGCAGTTTCTATAGAAGAGGTCAAACTTTGTCTGCATGCCGGTTTTGTCCCCGGGGACATCATGTACACTCCAAACTGCGTGGATTTTGAGGAGATCCGGGAGGCGGTCGACCTGGGTGTAATGGTAAATGTAGACAACATCCCCATGCTCGAACATTTTGGAACCGAATATGGCAATAGCGTCCCACTCTGCATCCGGCTGAACCCACATATTCTGGCAGGAGGCAATTCTAAAATCTCAGTTGGTCATATCGACAGTAAATTTGGCATTTCCATTTTGCAATTGAAGCACGTGCTGAAAATCGTGGAGGCCTATGAGCTGAATGTTGCAGGCCTGCATGTGCATACCGGTTCGGATATTCTCGATGCTGAAGTATTTCTGAAAGGTGCCGAGATCCTTTTCGATGCCGCCCGTGAATTTGCCGATTTGGAATTCCTGGATTTTGGCGGTGGCTTTAAGGTTGGCTACAAAGATGGAGACATCACCACCGACATCGCCGATGTGGGACAGAAGGTTTCCAAAGCCTTTCAGGAATTTTGTAAAGAATATGGAAAAGAGCTTGAAATCTGGTTTGAACCCGGAAAATTTCTCGTAAGTGAATGCGGCTATTTGCTGGTAAAAGCAAACGTGGTGAAACCCACTCCCGCCACTACCTTTGTAGGTGTGGATTCCGGACTCAACCACCTGCTCCGTCCCATGATGTACGACGCCTACCATGGCGTGGTCAATATCTCCAAGCTTGATGGCCCCGAACGAGTGTACACCATTGTAGGCTACATCTGTGAGACGGACACCATCGCTGCCGACCGAAAACTCAAAGAAGTAAAGGAAGGAGATATCCTTGCCATTAAGAACGCAGGCGCCTATGGCTACAGCATGGCGTCCAATTACAATTCCAGGTTCAGGCCGGCGGAAGTACTCCTGATGGAGGGAAGGGACCACCTGATCCGCAGAAGAGAAACCTTCGAAGACCTGCTCCGGAATCAGGAATCCATCGAACTGTAAAAAAAACCATGAAGGGCGAAAAAATTTTCGCCCTTTTTTATTGTCCACTTCCCGGTATTTCTTCCAAAATTCCGGATAGAAAATTCATTTTTTACTCCACCAAATAAAGGATGGTTTTATACCATTAAATCCCAAGAAAATTATTTTTTTGAAGAATTTGCAAATTCTAATTTTATTCTATTATTTATCAAAATAAAACATGTTTTAATCATTTCATTTATATGTATTCTAATCACATAAAATAATATTTCAAAAAATAAGGTGCAAAAAAAGCCTTACGTAGAACAAAATTTATAGTTTAAAAACAGACAGGCAGTCAATTTTTTTGATTGGGCAATTGGGTTTGGGCAATCAACGCCCAAGAGGTGATACAAAACAAAAATTTAACTTTCAACATAGCATAGAAATGATGGCGTCCAAAACAAAGGCAATCATGCAGATCCATCTTGACCAAAAAGATGTGAGTATCATAGGAAAAGATCTGCTGGAATATGCCGAGACATTAAGTGAAGCGTTGGGAATGGATACCTTAAACATCCTGAAAGAAATGAAAGCGGGTGATTTGAATCACCTGATCCTAACTTTCAATCACTATTTCAGTGATTATATTGAACTGCTTGACTCCGACCACAGGATGAGTTCCTGATTTTTTAGTCAATTTATACAAGCGTAAAAAGCTATTTTATGTAAACATTTGGAACGAAACAGTGCTTTATTGGATATACCAACAAAGCAAACATGGAAAAAACCCTGAGGCTTATTTTAGGTGATCAGTTGAACCGGCAGCATTCCTGGTTTAAAAAAAAACAAGATGCTGCGGTTTATCTGATGATGGAATTGAGACAGGAAACGGATTATGTGCAGCACCACATTCAGAAAGTGCTGGCCTTTTTTCAATCCATGCGGCTGTTTGCCCAATGGCTGGAAAAGGAAGGGCATAAGGTGATCTATCTGAGTATTGAACAAAAAGAAAACCGGCAGGAGCTGGAGCAAAACATTCGCTACCTGATCAAAAGGGAAGATTTTAAACAATTTAACTATATCCTGCCTGATGAATACAGGCTGGATAGACAAATAAGGAATATCTGTAAACAGCTGGAAATTGAAACAAAGAGTTTCGATGCAGAACATTTTTTAAGCGACAGGCTGGCGGTAAAATCTTTCTTTTCGGGTAAAAAAACATTCCTGATGGAATTATTTTACCACTCTATGCGGGAAAAATACGACATCCTGATGGATGGCAACAAGCCGGCCGGCGGAAAATGGAACTTTGACCAGGAAAACAGGAACAAATTTGATGAAAAAATAATGGTCCCGTCTGCACCGGTTTTTAATCGGGACCTCAGTGACTTGCTTCACACCATCCGCAAAGCTGGTATCAAAACCATTGGAGAAGTAGATCCTAAAAATTTTCAATGGCCTTGTTGCAGGGAAGAAGCACTGGAATTGCTGGCGCATTTCTGTGACAATTTGCTGCCCCATTTTGGCCGGTACCAGGATGCCATGCATTCCCAACACCCATTCCTGTTCCACAGCAAGCTCAGTTTTGCCTTAAACTCCAAAATGCTGCATCCGTTGGAAGTGATCCGGAAGGCGGCTGCCTGCCGGGAAAAGAATCCAGACAAATACGGTATTGCCCAGGTAGAAGGTTTTATTCGTCAAATTCTGGGATGGAGGGAGTTTATGCGGGGAGTATACTGGGCAAAGATGCCCGATTTCGCGACCATGAATTTCTTTGGACATAAGCGGCCTTTGCCCGCATTTTTCTGGGATGGAAAGACCAAAATGAATTGCCTGCACCATGCCATCAAACAATCTCTGGATCATGCCTATGCCCACCACATTCAGCGCCTGATGGTAACCGGCAATTTTGCCCTGCTGGCCGGACTGGATCCGGATGAGGTGGATCAGTGGTACCTGGGAATTTATGTAGATGCAATTGAATGGGTGGAAATCACCAATACCCGTGGCATGAGCCAGTTTGCAGATGGAGGCATAGTGGGCACCAAGCCCTATGTATCTTCGGCCAACTATATCGACAAAATGAGTAATTACTGCGGTGATTGTCATTATGCAAAAACAAAAAAAACCGGGGATAAGGCATGCCCCTTCAACAGTCTGTATTGGTCCTTTTACGAGCGAAACAGGGATAAACTGGAAAACAACCCCCGCATAGGCTTTGTGTACAACACGCTCTCGAAGATGAAGCAAAAGGATGAAATACTGGAGCAGGCAGAAAGGTATTTGAAAGATCTGGATGAGCTTTGAGAATTATCCAACTCATTTGTCCCTAAAAATTTGAAACCATATAAGTATAATAACCTGAGTCCGATTTTAAGGCTTAATGAATTGTTGTACCTTTTCCTTTGTAGAAATGGTAATAATAAAATGACCCAAACCTTATATTACCTTACATGCCTTATATGGTTTAAAAAAGAGGGAACCATATAAGGGATATAAGGACATATAATAGGGGAAGAGTGGGTTTTATCTGGGTAAATTTGCGTAATCTGTGGTGCAAATATTTTTTGAGTTTTTAAACAAATTCTTCGGAAAATAGTTTATATTAGGTGTTGATTAAACATTTAAAAAGATGTATTGGAGTTTAGATGCGTTTTTTCAGCAGAATCTAAGGCTGAATGAAAACGAAAAGTTGAAATTGATAAAAACATATATCAAAAACTTAAAAAGTGAGAAAAAAAAGAGGGGCTGAAAGCCCCCTTTTTTGTTTAATCTTTTTTGATCAATCCTTCTGTCAACTTATTGAGCGCCTCCACCTTGTATTCAAAGTCTCCCTTCAGCGTATCCCTGTACCTGTTGATGTTTTCCACCATTTCGTTGATGTCCTCCGGAATGGTTTCTTCCAGCAATTGCCTCAGGCGCTTGGCCGTTGTAGGGCTTTTGCCATTGGTGCTGATGGCAATTTTTACATTTCCTTTGGTCACGATTCCTCCCAGATAGAAGTCGCAATATTCAGGTGTATCCGCCACATTGACCAGCAGATACCGGCTCTTGGCATCATGGTAGATGGTCTTGTTTACCGCTTTGTCGTCAGTGGCCGCTATCACCATGTGCTTGTTTTCCAGATAACTGGGATGATAGGCTGCCTGCACAAGCTGTATATTGTCATTATTTGCAGCGATATCCCTGATTTCATCGGATATCTCTATGGATACCACCGTAACCCTGGCCTGAGGGCTGGATTTGAGCAGGAAGGTTAACTTTTCCAGTCCCACAAAACCGGCACCTACGAGCAAGGTTTCCAGCTGATGTACTTTCAGAAAGATCGGATACAATTCATTCATAGGTTCAGGAAATCAATTTATGGTCGCACACAACTTCTTCAAATATTGCCCTCAACTGGGGGCTTTCCTTTACCACTTCACCAATAATGATAATCGCCGGAGCACCAATTTTGTTTTCCCTGGCTTTTTTCTGAATGTCCGTAATGGTACCTGCCACCACCTTTTCCTCACGGGTAGTACCCCTTTCGATAATGGCAATGGCTTTGTCCGACAATCCCTCATCCTCATAAATGCCTACAATTTCATCCAGCTTTCTGGTACCCATCAGTAACACCACAGTGGCCTTGGACCTGCTGGCCAATTTCAAATCATCCGATAAGGCTCCGCTTGAAGTAGTGCCGGTAATCACCCAGTAGCTTTCCGAAACACCTCTTTTGGTCACAGGTATGCCGACAGATGCAGGCACCGCAACCGTAGATGATATGCCCGGTACCACATCTGTGGTGATGCCAAACTGATGGATAAAGTCCAGTTCTTCAGCACCTCTACCAAAGACAAAAGGATCGCCTCCCTTCAGCCGCACTACATGTCCATATTTTTGGGCATAATACACGCAAAGTCTGTTGGTATCCTCCTGCGGATGCTGCCGGCTTCCATGCCTTTTTCCTACAAAAACCTTTATGGCTTTACCAGGAGCATGGTTGAGCAGGGCCCTGTCAATCAGTGCATCGTACAGTACCACATCGGCCTTATTTAAAGCCAGAACACCTTTCAATGTTATCAATTCCGGGTCGCCGGGACCCGCACCTACCAATGTCACCCTTGGTCTGATCTCATTCATCACGCATGTACTTCTTTAGACCTGAATTCACTGATCGCTTCAAATACCCGCTCAGCAGTTTTATAGTACTCACCCGCAAATGAAGCTGTAGGTGGATTTTGTTTAATTTGATATACCAGCTCTGAAAAGGTAGCCCCAAGGTTGATTTTTCCGCTCTCGATAAAATGATTTTCGAATTCGGTTACGATGTTGGCGTAGCTGTTGGTATTTACTCCCTCAGCAGTTAAGATGGCTTTGGCGGCATTAATCATCCCTGTGTATGACTGGTAGATTCCGTCTGCCCACTTCTCTGCCTTCAGGCTATCCTCCGCATCAGCCAGCTTTTCCCGGGCTTCCAGTAACAAGGTGGACACCAGATCGATCACCACACCGGCACACTCTCCCACGCCGATGGCTTTCACATAGGGTTCATCATTGCCCCAATCTATGAAATCCGTTTCCGTGATGTTGTCGGTTCCGGCCAGCGGCTTGAGCATCTCGTAGAAATACATCTGCCCTTTTCTTTCGTAATAGAAGGCGTAATTCTCCCCTTTTTCTGCCTGGGACTTATAGTCGTCCAGTAGCAGCCTGAGAGCCTGAGGTCCTCTTTTGCTCGGTATTTTGATCACCTTATCGGCAAATTTACCCTGTCCGTCGCCCAGTGTGGCCCCACCTAGCAGTACCTGAAGGGCCGGAAGAACGGACTTGCCCGCCTTCATCGACATTCCCTGAAAGCCTATAGATGCCATATTGTGCTGCCCGCAGGCATTCATACATCCCGAGATCTTAATGGTAAGGTCCTTATCCAGCAAAAATTCCGGGTACTCATCGATGATCAACTTGCCCATCACATCTGCCGCTCCGGTACTGCTGGCAATGCCCAGGTTACAGGTATCGGTACCCGGGCAAGCGGTAATGTCTCCTATAGAGTTGTATCCGTAATCGGCCAGTCCGAGCTTTTTAAGTTCCTGATAGAAGTATGGGATCAATTCTTCCTTCACATCACGAATCAGAAAGTTTTGCCTGAGCGTAAACCGCAATTCATCATTCGCGAAGTCTTTGATCAATTTTGCCAATTGCCTTGCTTCTTTGGTATAGAAGTCACCCAGGTGAATTTTTACCCCTAAGGCAAAATAACCAGGCTGCTTTTGGGGCAATACATTGGTCAATCTCCAACGCCTGTAATTTTCATCTGTGGGAACAGTAAAATCAGGCTGTGCCGGATTGGGCAATGATTTAGATGCCTCAAAATCCGTTACATCTATCGGGTAAGACTGGTGCTGCAGGGCAGCCTGCTCTTCTTTAACCAACTGCAGGAATTCTTCCACTCCCAATTTGGTGATCAGAAATTTCATCCGGGCTTTCATCCTTTTGGCCCTTTCACCATGCCGGTCAAAAACACGAACCACTCCTTCAATAAAAGGGATCAACTGGTCGGTGGGCAGAAACTCATGCACCACATCTCCATGTCGGGGTTGAGAACCGAGGCCTCCACCCAGAAGCACTTTAAAGCCTCTTTCTGCTGCCGCCCCTTCTCCTTTTACCTTGGCGATAAAACCCAGATCATGCAGGTAAGAAAGTGCAGTGTCTTCCTCACTGGAAGAGAAGCTGATCTTAAACTTCCTGCCCATCTCCTGGCAAATGGGATTGCGCAGCATGTATTTAAAAGTCGCGTCCGCGTAGGGGGTCACATCAAAGGGCTCATTGGGATCTATGCCGGCCGTTTCAGAGGCAGTGACATTCCTGACCGTATTTCCACAAGCCTCCCGTATCGTCACATCGTCTTTGTCCAGTTCAGCCCATAATTCAGGGGTCCTGTCCAGACTCACATAGTGGATTTGAATGTCCTGACGGGTCGTTATGTGTAACCTTCCGGTAGAGTACTTTTCAGAAACATCACAGATTCGATTGAGCTGGGAAGATGTCACGCGGCCAAAGGGAAGCTTGATCCGGATCATTTGTACGCCTTCCTGGCGCTGACCATATATGCCCCTTGCCAATCGCAGGCTTCTGAATTTTTCCTCGTCTATCTTCCCGTTTCTAAAAAGGGATATTTTCTTCTCCAGTTCAAGGATATCTTTTTCTACAACCGGATTTTCTATTTCTGTTCTGAAACTTTGCATGGTAATATTTTTTCGGTTTTTAACCTTTTTTGTTGAATTAGGATTTGTTGGCTACCTGTGGCTCGCGTTCATGGAGGCCACATTCCTTATGGGAAGTTTCCCACCACCATCTTCCTGCCCGGGGGTCTTCACCGGGTTCTATCGCCCGGGTACACGGTGCACATCCGATGCTGACGAATCCCTTGTCGTGCAGCGGATTATAGGGGATCTTATTCGTATTGATATAGGATAGCATTTCATCCATGGTCCAGTGCAGCAAGGGATTGTACTTCAGGATTTGGTTACCCTCATCCCATTCCAGCAGCTGCATGTTTTCCCGGTTTGGGCTTTGTTCCGCCCGCAATCCGGTAATCCAGACACTATTTCCCTTCAAGGCACGCTTGAGTGGCTCTACTTTTCTAACGTAGCAACAGGATTTCCTGTTCTCCACCGACTGATAAAAACCATTGATACCGTTTTTGGAGACCAGATCCTCTACCGCTTTTGTTTCCGGGTAGTAAGGTTTGATATCCACACCATATTTGACAATGGTCCTGGCCAGCAGATCATAGGTCTCGTAGAATAATCTACCGGTATCTAAGGTAAATATATTTATCGGCAGACTGTTTTTTGCAATGATTTCTGTAATCACCTGATCTTCCTGCCCCAGAGAAGTGGAAAAGACCACCTTCCCGGTAAAAAGATCAGTCAACAAACCCATACCTTCATTTATGGAAATGCTATCCAATTTATGGGTCAATTCTTTAATTTTTTTTGCTTCCATTGCACATTTCGGTTTTCGTGAATTGCAGGGACCGCTCCCCCAACCTCAGTAAGCCCCATAGTATACAGGGCTGCAAATACAAAAGTACATAAAACCTACAAATTATATAGAGTAAATGGAAAAAAATTTACTCGTTGGACAAAATATCCTGCAGGGTCTTCATTTCCAGTATTTTGAGGGTTTCGTCCCGCACTTCTATCATCACCTTGTTCAAGCCACATTGTTCCTGGTTTTCGCACTCTTCACAAGGTTCGTAATAATTGAGACTCACACAGGGAAGCAGGGCTATCGGGCCGTCCAGCAGACGGATAATACGGGAAAGGGGGATTTCTTTGGGTTCCTTGATCAGGTAATAGCCTCCACCTTTCCCTTTTTTACTCCCTAAAAAACCGGCCTTTTTCAACTCCAGCAGGATGTTTTCCAAAAATTTATGGGAAATATTGTGTTTTTCAGAAATTTCGGAAATCAATATGGCTCCCTGCTCTTTGTTTTTACCCAGATAAGTCAGGGCATGAAAAGCATATTTGGTTTTTTTTGAAAGCATGCGTCGTGCAAAAATGGTTGTATTGATTAAAGATAAGCACTTTCAATAAAAATGGGCAGAGAATTGCACAATTTATGAAAAAAGAGGAGATCTTATAAATTCAAATTGTTCAGGTAGGGTATAAAACCGGTTGATTGGTAAATTTCAATGCAGGTAAAACGGATAGCCGGTATCGATTCGTTCGCCAAAGGGATGTTTGGAATAGATGGAAAGGTTGATGCTTTCGTCATCCGGATCGGTACCTTCAGGTGCTATCAGATGAAAATGGTACCCTAAGGTCTCAGCTATACGAGGTCCGGATCCATAGGTTTCCACCATGAGTATCAGGTCCGGGTCAATCTCCCGGATGATGTCTATTACCCGGTCAGGCCCATCTGGAAGGTCGTTACCGCCGTGCAAGATGTTCCAGGCCATGACCTTCAGCGTCTTTTTACCGGATTGCGCCAGGACATCGGGTTCCAGGAGAAAAAAGCTAGCAAAGCAGGTGAATAGTATTATTTGTTTCACTGTGTGGTTTCGTTTATAAATTATACCTGCGATGGGCCGCTTATTTTGATAAAAAGCGACCGTCTTTAAATATACAAAGGTTTCAGCAAATCTCCCTGCCCCCTTGGAAGGGGGATTTGGGTGCATACGGATTTACAGTTAAGATATTACCCTGAGACTTTCTCAGCCCGTCTCAAGGACACCAATTCAGCTTTAAGCTGCCATTCAGCAACTCCAATCATTCTAAGATCGACGTGTAAACAAAAAAAGGGAAGGCGAGTTTCAATACCCACCTTCCCTTACTGTATTCCTGTTTGTTTGTTTAGATCAACTCCACGCTTCTTTTCACAAAGGCAGTGAGCTCTTTTCCTTTCAGCAGTCCCTGAGAAAGCAGGGCCAGGTCAAAAGCCTGCTTGGCCAACCTTTCCTGTTCTGCAGCATCTTCTGATTTCAAAATCCGGTCAATTACCGGGTGATTTCCGTTTACGCCCACCTTATAATTGTCCGGCATGGCCCCGTAGAATCCCATGCCTCCGTTTTGCGCCATGTCCTTCATCCTTCGCATAAATTCGTCCATGGTCACCGTCACGGGCAATTCCTCCGGACTGGAACCCTGAACTTCCACCGAATAGGTCTTGCTGTCAATGGCCTTCTCAAATATTTCTTTCACCTTTTTGGATTGCTCCTCAGTCAGCAGGTTCTCATATCCGCCTTCCTTCTCGATCAGCTTGTCCACTACATCGGCATCCACCCGCTTCAGGCTGGCATTTTCCAGTTTACCTTCCAAATGCTGGATAAAATGGCTGTCAATGGGCGAATCCATCAGCAACACATCGTAATCCTTTTTATTGGCCGACTGGATAAAGCTGTCCTGCTTATCAGGATCTGTGGCATACAGATAAACCAGTTTATCGTCTTTGCCGGTTTGGAAAGGTTTCACTTTCTCCCGGTATTCGTCCAGTGTATAATGCTCACCCTTCGTATTGGTAAACAGGGCAAAATCTTTTCCTTTCTCGTAAAACTTGTCTTCAGAGATCATCCCGTATTTCACAAAAAGACCAATGTCAGCCCACTTGCTTTCGTAGACTTTCCTGTCCTTTTTGAACAATTCACCCAGCTTGTCCGCTACCTTTTTGGTGATATAATTGTTGATTTTCTTGACGTTGCTATCTGCCTGCAGAAAGCTTCGGGAAACATTCAAGGGAATGTCGGGTGAGTCAATCACCCCGTGCAGCAGCATTAGGAATTCCGGTACAATATCCTTTACCTCATCGGTGATGAAAACCTGCCGGCTGAACAATTTGATTTTATTGCGCTGCAGTTCAAAGTCTTTCTTTACTTTGGGAAAATACAGGACTCCGGTAAGGTTGAATGGATAATCCACATTCAGATGGATCCAGAAAAGCGGATCTTCGCTCATAGGATACAATTCCTTATAGAATTTAAGGTAATCCTCGTCTTTTAACTCGCTTGGCGCCTGTGTCCAGATGGGGTCGGTGGTATTGACTATATTGTCAACTTCTACCGATTTCCATTTCTTCTCTCCCTTGTCATCTACCCCGTCTTCTACACTTTCGGTTTTGGTTTCAAACCTGATCGGAACCGGAAGGAACTTGGCATACTTGTCAAGAATTTCCTGCAGCTTCCACTTATCCAGAAACTCCTCCGACTCACTATTGATGTGCAGGATCACGTCCGTTCCCCTTTCGGTTTTGTCGCCGGGACTGATTTCAAATTCGGTGCTGCCATCACAGACCCATTTGGCCGGCTCAGCGCCTTCCTCTCGGGATAGGGAATGGATTTCCACCGTGTCGGCCACCATAAAGGCCGAGTAAAAACCCAGACCAAACTTACCAATGATCTCATTGGCATCCTTGGCATCTTTGAACTTCTCTACAAATTCGGATGCTCCGGAAAAGGCAATCTGGTTGATGTATTTTTTGATTTCTTCGGCAGTCATGCCAATACCTTTATCCGATACGGTAATGGTCTTTTTGTCTTTGTCAAAGCTGACATCGATGGTCAGGTCGCCCAGCTCTCCTTTGTACTCACCCAAAGCAGCCAGCCTTTTGATTTTCTGCGTAGCGTCTACTGCGTTGGAAACGAGTTCCCTGAGAAAAATCTCATTATCAGAATAGAGAAACTTCTTGATAATGGGGAAAATATTTTCGGTATGGATCGAAATGGTACCTTTCTCCTGCATGGTATTTTTTATTTTTATGTAAACAAAGTCCTTATTGTAGAAATGGCTGGATCAAGTCTTGTTCCAAATTCATTTTAATGCCAAATTGTCAGTACCTGTTTCCGTTTAAAGATATCCTCTATTCCACATAAGGGAGCGTCAAGCGAGTTTACATGGAAGAATCCTGATTGACGATTCCCTAACTTTATTCAGAATATTTTGGTATTATGCGACACTATCAAAACAAGCCCAACATGCGACAGCTTTTCCTATTTCTCATCACCAGCATGACTCCCTTTGTCGACCACTGCCAAATGTTAGGTAATGAAAATAGTCCCTCATCGGGAATGGAACTTTGGTATACCTCCCCCGCCGACAACTGGCTGGCAGCCCTTCCCATTGGCAATGGGCGACTGGGAGCCATGGTTTATGGAGGCCTGCAGCAGGAACAAATTCAGCTCAATGAGGAAAGCTTATGGGCAGGGATGCCTGAAGACCCATACCCAGAAGATATCCGCAAACATTATGAAGCGTTCCAGCGATTGAACCTGGAAGGAAAATACCAGGAAGCCCTGAACTATGGGATGGAGCATTTGGCCGTGTCCCCTACCTCTATACGTTCCTATGAGCCGCTAGGTAAGCTACACATTTCCTTTGACCAGCAGGGCACGCCGGAAAATTACCGCAGATCCCTGGATATGGAAACAGGATTAGTAACAGTAACCTACAGCATTGAGGGAAAAAGATTTGTCAGGGAAGCTTTTGCTTCCAACAAATACAACGTGGTTTTTTATCGCTTTGAGAGTTTGGATGGAGCCCCGGTAAGCAGCTCGATCCGTTCTGACCGGGAAAAGGACATTGTTCAGCGTGTAGGAGAAAACCAAATTCTTTACGTAGATGGTCAGGTATATGACAATCCGGATGGCTACGATGATAATCCGGGAGGCTCGGGTGAAACAGGGCAGCACATGAAGTTCGCGGCCCAAATAATGGCATCCCTGGACGATGGTACCATCAGTGGAAATGAGAATACCCTCAACATAAAAAATAGTACCGGATACACTATTATTGTCAGTGCAGCAACGGATTATAATTTAGCTGAATTGAACTTTGACAGAAACATTGACGCTAAAGACACTGCCTTGAAATTTTTAGAAGATGCTGCTGAAACAGCTTACGAAACCGCTAAACAGGCGCATATTTCCGAGCACAGCGAGATGTTTAACCGGGTCAAACTTTCTATGGGAGGTACCCTTCAGGATACCATTCCCACAGACAAACGTTTGGCGCTGCTGCGTCAGGGCAGAAACGACAACCACCTTACGGAATTGTTCTTTCAATACGGAAGGTACCTCCTGATGGGTAGCTCGGTCAACAGGGCCATTCTGCCTGCAAACCTTCAGGGCATCTGGAACAAGGAAATGTGGGCTCCCTGGGAATCGGATTTTCACCTAAACATCAATCTACAGATGAACTACTGGCCTGCCGACCTGACCAATCTATCCGAGGCTTTTGTTCCCCTTTCCAATTTTATGGTAAAATTGGCGGAAAACGGTAGCACTACCGCAGAAAATTTCATCGGTTCCTCCGGTTGGATGGCCCATCATGTCTCCAATCCATTTGGACGAACGACTCCCTCCGGGTCGACCAGGGAATCTCAGGTTACCAACGGTTATTCCAACCCCCTGGCAGGTGCCTGGATGTCGCTATCCCTATGGCGGCACTATGAGTTTACCCAAGATCAAGACTATTTAAAAGAAACGTCCTACCCAGTGATTGCCGGCGCTGCCCGGTTTATTTTGGACTTCCTGAAGGAGAATGAAAAAGGCGAATTGGTCACGTCTCCTTCCTACTCACCAGAGAACGCCTATATTGATCCAACTACCGGCAAGCCAACGAGAAACACCACGGCTGCCAGCATGGACATCCAAATCATCAATGACATTTTTACGGCCTGCCTGAAAGCAGAGGAAATCCTTGGAGCGCAGCAATTGACTGCGGAAATAGAAAAAGCAAGGGCTAAATTACCTCCGATTAAAATTGGCAATGACGGCACCCTTCAGGAATGGTACGAGGACTATGAGGAGGCGGAGCCCGGCCACCGGCACATGTCTCACCTTTACGCCTTGTACCCGTCCAATCAAATCACTGCAGCAACACCCGAATTGTTCCAGGCTGCTGAAAAAACCATCGAAAGGCGACTTGCTTATGGTGGCGGCGGACAAACCGGCTGGAGCAGGGCATGGATTATCAATTTTTATGCGCGTTTACAGCAGGGAGACGAGGCCCTGGATCACATCCATCAAATGATGGCCAGCCAACTGGCTCCCAATATGTTTGATTTGCTGGGCGAGATCTTTCAGATTGAAGGCAATTTTGGGGCCACAGCAGGCATTGCCGAAATGCTCCTGCAGTCCCATGAGGATGGAATCATCCGCTTATTACCAGCCCTGCCTGAAGCATGGGCTACGGGCAAGGTAAGCGGACTGAAAGCACGCGGGAATTTTGAGGTAAGTATGGAATGGGAAGCCGGCAACCTTAAAAAAGCGACTATTCTGGCACTGAGCGGTGGAAAAGCCAAGGTGCTTTATAAGGATAAGGAATGGCTTATTGACTTAAAAAAAGGGGAGTCGGAATCGGTCTTTCCCGGATTTGAGGACTAGGAAGAGGTAAGGGTGAAGTTCTGATCCTTTACAATTTATAAGAAAGTTAATCCAATTCTTTTATTTAGTCCTTGTTCAAAAATCCTTATCAAGGTCGATAATTGTATATTCCCTTTTCCATTTTCAAGTTTAGAAATATAGCTTTTCTTCGTCCCTGCCTTTTCTGCCAACTGTTCCTGAGTCAGATTGGCGGCCTTCCTTGCTGCCTTCAACATTTCGCTTACAATAAACATTTGGGCACTTTCTTCATATTTAATTCGGCTTGCACTCCCCACTTTTCCATGCTCAAATTCAATCAGCTCATCAAATGTTTTGAGATCCTTATAATTTTTCATGGTTTTGGTTTTTTTGGACAATTCTGTGAGGGCTTTGACTCCAAATTTTTGTCTTGACGGAAGAACGAAAAAGATTTCAGGGCTAACGCCCCTCATTTTCGCCGACACAGGTTTCTTCTAATAAGATTACAGGGCTACGCCCCTGGTTTTAGTCACAAAATTAATGGGTGGGACTTTTTACTCAAGTTCCACAAGATGTGCTCTATTGAGCAAATAGGACGATTGTAGTTGCTGCTAAAACAGATTTTCACCCCACTTTATTCAAAGTGAGGTGAAAAATTACCAAGAATTTCCCGTTCACAGTCCAACAAATCCGCATTTTTGGCAACTGCATTGCTGTTATGAGGAAAATGAGATATCTACGAATTGGACCCGTATTGGTATAATTCAAAAGAAGGATTAACTGGTTCCAATACTAAATTCCAGTAAATTAAAATGATTCAATTGGCATGTCACAAACGGGCCTGGAGCCTGTGTAGCTATAAAAGGTTTATTTGAAATATATAAATTTCTGTAAACTATTCGAGCAAGAAATTTCTCTTTCAAACCATTGATTTCTCCGACAGTCGGTTTCTTAACAAAACGAGTCCGATTTGCTAATGGATTAACCGTTTGGTTTACCCCATTATTCCTTGGTCAGTGCTTCAAGCCTCTCCTGAAAGTTCGGGAACGAGGGATTGCCCATTCCTATTTTGCGATCATCCTTTAGCAAAAATGAAATAAAGGATACTTCCCCGATACCGTTCGCTTCATAAAATTCCCTATTCGGATCGTGAATTACGGGGTGCGAAAAATTGTTCTCTCTCAATTGCCGTATCAATTTGGAAGGATCTTTTTCCGAGATGTAGAAAAGGAAGGCGACCTCCTTGTTGTTTGATATCGCAGGTTGCCAGTCCAGGGTAGTAATGGACCGGCCGACTTTATTCATATATACTGCCACCTTGTATTTACTGTCAAACCAGCTGGTGTCAAATTTAACGGAATCGTCTGGCTCAATTACAGTTATATCTGTTGGGAAAACCATTTGTTTTCCGTCCCCGCCGGATGAATTACAGCCTACAGAAATGGTCAGAACGAAGCATAAAAAGATGATGTTTTGTATCAGATAGTTGGTTTTCATTGGGATTTGGTTTAAGTACTGAATTGTAGGTCGGAATAAACCAAAATTGGATTGTCATGATTCTTCAGTTCATTTAAGACTTCGGCTACAATTTTATTGCCTTCAAATTTTTCAGCATTCCGGATCAGATTTAAGGGATGGGTTGAAAAAACAATTTTGCCTGAATCTGTTATGGCAACGGAACGCTTAAAAATATCCCCCCAGCCTTCCTCCAGTTTATTTTTTTCAAAGGAAAACCTATTACATCCAGCTGAAGCGTTTCAATGACCTTTTTATCCGCTATAGAAAGCACTACCACCTCTGAATAGGAGCCCTTTCCGACCAGAAGTTCTACTCCCTTTTCGGAAACCGTAAAGTCATAAATCCGGCTGACTTTTCCCGCGCCTTCTCCTGTGCTGATTATTTTGCCCAAATATTGGCCGCTGTGGTCAAATTGGTGCACGGCATCTCTGATTTCTTCATCGAAAACAAAAATAAAATCAGGAGTGAGCTTTACCTTTAGATTGTCGGATAAAAAATTATTTCCTGTTGTCTCCAGCGGAACTATTTTATCCATTTTATAAGAAAAAGTATTTATTTCTACATTTTAAAACAGAATATGCTGGCTTTCCTCACCTTCAATTGTATAAGTGACAGGTCTATCACAAGCGGAGAAAGATATAATCCATATAAATATGCAGTAAAATTTGTTTTTCACATCATGTTAACTTGTAAAACCATAACGTATTGATTAAATATCTTAAAAATCAAAAACCACCACATTCGGATCCTCATCGGATGAAATACCAAAAAAACGCCTATTCTCTTCATCTACAGCCAGAGAAACCAGCGAATAATCCAGGGTATAGGTTTTTACCAACTTGCCATCGTAATCGAAAACAAAGATTTCTTTTGACAATTCGCCATTTTTATAATATAAATCTGCAGATTTCCCAAAATATAGTGCATAAATATATTCATCCCCAGCTATTATATCCATGTAGTAGCTGGAAAGGCTTCTATCTGTAAACTGTGCCATGGGATACCCCGCTGAGTAATCAACCACAAACGCTGGAATAACGTGCTCCGGACCACGGGTAGAAATTATTTCCCCACTTGAGAGATCCAGAATTTCAATAAAATCCCTAAAGCGTCCTCCTAACACATATTTTTTTTGAGCTGGGTTAAAGGACGTTCTCCCTTGGTGAACGGATTTGATTACATTGGGAGGGAGGGAAGGATCCGCAATTAGTTGGCTCCAGGTACCATAAGTGGTAAGCTGATTTCCAAGTGTATCGTAAAGTACATACTTATCGTCCCCATCTGCCAACCGGCATATTAGCTTATCATCCGAAAACCAACGTATATCTGTAGCCAAATACATATTTTGTGGTTGACGAAAAGCCTTTTGATAAAGTTCATCCGGTGATTCCAAATCAAACAATGCTATCAGTTTTTGGGTATGGTCATAGACCCAGATCTCATTTACAGATTTACCTTTCTCCAATTGATACGCTGTCGATATTTCCCCCGGACCAAAAACGTCTTTTCCCATTGTTTTAATTAGCGTTTCGCTTTCAGGATCGATAACATGCAGGTAATAATCTAAGGTTTTGCTCTCGCCGACCACCAGGTATTTTCCAGTCCAGAGAATGGATTCGGGGTCCAACAAGACAGAAAGGTTGAGCTTGTTACCCCGAAGCAAATCCGGTTCTGGAACATCTTCAATTTCTAGTTTATGAATAATATAGTTTTTATCTTGAGTTTCACTGGGTCCTTTCCCACAAGAAAAGAAAAAACCAAAAACCAGGAGTATCCAAATAGGGTATGAAGCGTGCATAGAAATAAAAAAAACACTAACGATAAATTAAATGAGTAGAGAAAAATTGCTTTATCTCTACTCATTTAAAATTTAGAATATTAAAAGCAGTCAGAATAACCACCATACCACAATGATTTTTTGAAAGTATCGCCTATGGGGTGCCCACATACTCCTGTATACCAGTCACAACAAAGTCCTCCATAACCACTCCCCGCAATCGCGTTCTCCAAAGCTACTTCGTTTTCCGAAAACGGTGCTTCCGTACCACTAACACCAAACTGCCAGCAGGCCACCAGCATAACCGCTACAGCCCCAAAGGCTGCCATTAATTTTCTTGCGTTCTGCGTTCAAGTAGAAATGTGAATACACGACATAATTCTAAAATCAACTAATTGCAAGAAGGAAAAACCTGTCAGGTTTGCTGACGACAAGCAATTCATTGATTTAATGACACTTAAATTGATTAAAAAAACCGACGGGTGCAACTATTTTTTTAAAAATATTGAAAAAAATTACAACTCATCTGTTTTAGACTGAGTTCGATCTAAATTCGGTGAAAACCCGTCTATTTCGTCACCGCAAACCCTTTTAGCGGGTTGCTCAGGTGGAAAAGGGTGTGGCAGTATCGCCAAATCGGAGGTTGTTGCGGCCCTCACAGTCTAAACATACCCCTCAGAACATCGATTTTTTAGCAATTTTCCTCTCTTGTCTCGGATTCAAACGCTTTTGTAGTATTGCTGTTTCAACGGCCCATTTTCTGATTGCGTTTTTAAAAAATGTTTCTTGTTAGAAAGACCTGATGGATACAAGGGCCTGCAAGGTCTCCACTGCCGATCTGGGATCGATCGTATGACCCCGTCTCCCGGCGGTTATTGTTACAATCCATGCCATTCAGGTTCAACCCCATCCGGGGTTGGGGAGTTTGGTGGTGGTCCACAATCCGTGGGTTGCACCTACGGTTAATGCTGTTTAGGCCCTTCAGGCCTGCATTTACTGAGAGAATCGTTAATCACCTAAAATGGCATTTTCAAAAACTATTTTCTTTTTCGCCCAATCCTATACGAATGAAGTCCCAAATTGCGTATCGACCAACATCAGCTAATTGACTCCGAAGCCTGAAGGGCTTAAATAAAAATAACCCCGGGCGACAACCGGGGTCGACAAGTATTCTCACCTGGACCCCAACCCCGGAAGTGGGTTGAACTCTAATTTTATATAACAAGGTGCTTTTCGAACAGAGCGCTGCTCGGGAAAAAGTAGCGCATCAGGGACCTTCTGGCTTCGGATTGGTTCGATTTCTTACCAATCGAATTATTTTTACGAACGAAAAAATCCCCCCGCCCCTTATGACCTTAGATTTGATCGGGGTCGATTTTATAGATAAGCGCTTACCTTTTTGTTTCTGTGACCAGTTGTTAGCGTACGCTACCAACCGATATCATAATTCTTTGTGTGCTTTGTGCCTTCTTCGTGTGCTTTGTGACCATTTTCTTCAATCCCTTGTCCAGAATGAAAAGGGGGATTTCGTCAACGGTCGGATTTCTAGTTACATACCTGACAGCCAGATGCCATATACTATAATGGTGCTGACCCTTTCCAATTCAATCCTAAGGAAACCGAAGGCAAACCCGCCTTAAAACCTATCATTTTGCATCCACAATCTCACCAATTGGCTGGCCGCTAGCCCCATTGGGTAGCCGTGTATTCAATAGCATGGATAAAGTAGGGGCAATATCGGTGATGGTGGCATAGCGGCTGCTGCTTCCGGCCGGAACACCCCAGCCATAAAACACGATAGGCACATGCGTATCATAAGTATAACCGGTACCATGGGTGGTACCCCGTACCGAATTGGTCAGCCAGGCGGGCTCCAATATCACCATCACATCTCCCGAAGCCTTGTGATTGAAGCCCATCTGCAGCAAATGCTTCCTGCCATGGTTGTATTCCAATCGTCTCAAGTCTTCTGCGGTATACGTTTCTTTGATTCCATCAAAACGCAACATAAAATCGGCCAATTTCCGTTGCATCTCAACCAGGTCCAGCCCCTTCTCTCTGGCCAGCTCCCGGTTTAAAAACACCTGCTCGTTGGAATAATTGGAAATCCAGTCACCCTCTCCGAATTGCTGATTGGTGAATCCTTTCAATTGGGTCAGCACAAAACGCGTATCCAGACTTCCGGCCGCCACCCTTTCGCTCTGCATGTAACTGACTACATCGGCTACCCCATGATCAGCGGTAAGAAACACCAGATATTCCCCTTCGCCGATCTCCCGGTCCAGGTAATCAAAAAATTCCGCCAATTCCCGGTCCAGGCGTAGGTAATTGTCCTCCACCTCTACCGAAGAGGGGCCAAACCGGTGTCCGATATAGTCGGTAGACGAAAAACTTACCGCCAGAAAGTCTGTCACCCCCCTTTTGCCCAATTGCTCTCCTTCAAGAGCCGCATAGGCCAGGTCCAGGGTAAGTGTATTACCATATGGAGTAGTACTGATCAGGCCCAATCCCCCATTATTATCTTTCAGAGCAGCCAAATCATAGGGGAAGGTAGGTGTATCCATACCAATAAAAGGCGATTCAAAATCATTGTCATCTGCTGCGCCCTGTAGATAGCTCTCCAGGGGGAAAAGCGTCTCCCAGGTCTCTGAAAGGTATTTCTCCGGTAGTTTTCTGGCATTGAACGCTTTTGCCCATTCCGGCAATTCATCGTAATAGTAGCTGGAGGTCATGAATTCACCGGTTTTGGCATCGTACCAGTAGGCATCTCCCAGGTGTCCGGCAGGCAAGGCAGCACCCCGGTCCTTGATGGCAATCCCGACTACTTTCGAGCGTTTTCCCGTAGCAAACATGAGTTCGTCCGTAATGGTACTGCTCAGCAGGTTTCGGGGGGAAATTTCTCCATTGGAAGGACTGCCGGCAACTCCCGTAACGGTACTGTCTTCGGCGCAATAAATGGAACGACTTAATGACCGTACATACCAGTTATTGCCAATGATACCATGGGTGGCAGGCGTGGTCCCCGTATAGACAGAGGCGTGACCAGGGCCGGTATAGGTGGGGATATAGTTATAATGCCCATTTTTCATCATAAACCCCTCGTTCATCAGCCGCTTGAAACCATCTTCCACAAACCTGTCCTGATAGCGGTAAAAATATTCCTGCCGCATCTGGTCTACCACAATGCCCACAACCAGTTTTGGCCTTTCGGGGCTTTTGGGTCCCTGACTCTGAGAAAACCCCACATGGGACAGGGTCACCAGGACCAATACAAATAAATTTTTCATGTTTTCGGATTTCAAATATTGGGCGAATATACCATTTTGTCTTCATCGAAGGAATAAAACGATGACCTTCCCCCTCTGAAAAGTGATAAACGGACAATTTTAACGGGATAGCTGACAGAACCCTTTACTAATCCCGGTTCCTCAGGTCTCCGTTTTTAATGGATTTGATAAACTGCGCCCAGGCGAAGGGATTAAGCAATGGCAAGGGCCTTGGCCCATACCTGTCCAATGTTTGCTGGGTTTGCTGATTGGTGAATTGCCTGAAATTCTCGTTTCCGGAAGCCGGCATCTCTTCGGCCCATTTCAGGAGCAATTGCGGACTCAGGTTGCCCCTGTTGAGGGGTGGTTCGGCGTCTACATTCACAGCCAGAATGGCATTTTTGAACTCTTCCTCCGTGGGGTAGGGCATCACCTGTACTTCCTGAAGGGCGATTTCGTCCTGCACCATGGTGAGGATATAACTGAGCTTGTCTTCTGTGATATCTGCAGGAATTTTAAGGGTTTGCCGTTTTAAGCCTATAAATGAAAACACTACACTGTCGCCTGCCACTACCGGCATGGAAAAATAACCAAAGCGGTTACTGCTTGTCCCTCTCCCTTTCTTCGGCACATAGATATTTACGCCCGGAATGGCAGTGGTACTGTCCGCATTCAGAATTACACCGGAAAGCTGCACTACTTTCTGCTCAGGGGTATCCTGAGCAGAGGCAGACCGGTGAAAGCCTAAAAGCCCCACTACAAAAATGGCTAATATTGCGATAAAATTTTTCACTTCTTTTATTTTTCAGCAGGCTACACTTTTTATTTACGGTAGAAAACCAAGCCTGTATGGTTACAAAGCCAATGATTTCACGATAATAAGTGAAATACAGCTCAATTCATTAACTTCAACACGTTTTATTTGTTAAAGTTAATTAAATGCGCTTAAAAAACATAAGTTTAAACTACGGGATGCGGGTATTTAAGGCCCTTTCAGAGGAAGCGAGGGTCAGAATACTCCATTTGCTGATGCAGAATCAGGAACTCTGCATTTCTGATCTGGAGCATATTCTGGATTTTACACAGACCAAAACCAGCCGCCACGTAACATATTTGAAGCATGCTGGTTTAATAGGCAGTAAAAAGATGGATCAGTGGACCTTTTACTATGTTCTGGAGGAGGCACAGGAGATACTCAGTCAAATCCTGAAGTTTATCCAGAAAGACCAAAACCTGCTGCGTGACCAGGAAATATACGAAATCCTCTACTCAAACAGGGAGCTGGCCAAAAACAAAATACAAAACAACCCCTACAGAAAATAAGTACCGTGAAAAAATACAGACACATCTTTTTTGACCTGGACCATACCCTTTGGGATTACGATAGCAATGTACGAGATTCCCTATCGGATTTGTTCGTGCATTACCGTCTTGAGGATTTCGGTGAGATAAATTTCGATTCTTTTTTTGAGGCCTTTCTGGCTACAAACCATGAGCTTTGGGACCTTTTTAATCAGGGTAAAGTTGATCAATCTGAACTTCGGAAAATCCGCTTCCGGAAAGTTTTTACGCGGGCAAATCTGTCACCTGCACACATTCCGGTGACTTTAGAGCAGGATTTTGTATCCCAGACATCTTCCCGGGCCCGAGTTATGGACCATACATTTGAAATCCTGGACTACCTGAGAGATGCATATGCCCTCCACATCATCACCAATGGATTTAACGAAAGTCAGTATTCCAAATTAAAACATTCGGGACTGGCTCCCTATTTTGAGCTTGTAGTCACTTCAGAAAGCTCAGGGTTCAGAAAACCAGACAAAAGAATCTTTTACCATGCGCTCGAGAAGCTGGGCAGCAAAGCCGAAGATTGCCTGATGATCGGCGACAATCCCAACTCGGACATTCTGGGGGCAAAAAATGCATCCATCGATCAGGTATACTACAATCCCCTGCAGAAAAAGGATCAGGTTCAGTCGACTTTCACCATCAGCCACCTGTCCGAACTCAGGACCATACTGTGAACCCTCCTTTCGGCTAAGCCGTTGTTATTTTGTATATTTGTTACCATTCGTATTAATCCAATAAAAGAATTCGTTCTATGCTTAAAGGCTTTTTTAATGTACCGGAACCAAAAAATGAACCAGTAAGAAGCTACGCTCCCGGGTCCCCGGAGCGGGCTTCCCTGCAAAAAGCCATTGCTGCTGCAAGGTCACAGGAAGTGGACATCCCCATGTATATCGGCAGTGAAGAGGTGCGGACGGGTCATTTATCCTCGCTTCATCCACCTCATGACCACCAACACCTGTTGGGACATTTTCATGAAGGCGATAAGGGTCATGTGACGCAAGCCATCAATGCAGCAATGGGAGCCAAGCCTGCTTGGGAAAACATGCAATGGGAACAAAGAGCTGCCATATTTCTAAAGATAGCAGATCTCCTGTCCGGACCATACAGAGACAAAATCAATGCGGCCACCATGTTGGGCCAGTCCAAAAACGCCTTTCAGGCGGAAATCGATGCTGCCTGCGAATTGATTGATTTTTTGCGGTTCAATGTGAAATTCATGACAGAGATCTATGCCCAGCAGCCTCCCATCAGTGGTGATGGGGTCTGGAACCGGCTGGAGCAGAGGCCACTGGAAGGGTTTATTTTTGCCATTACTCCCTTTAATTTTACCGCAATCGCAGGTAACCTGCCCACAGCACCGGCCCTGATGGGAAATACGGTCATCTGGAAACCCGCCCATACCCAGATTTATGCGGCCCATGTACTGATGCAGGTGTTTAAGGAAGCAGGACTTCCCGATGGGGTAATCAACCTGATCTATGTAGATGGACCGGATGCCGGTGAAGTAATCTTTTCGCATCCCGACTTTGCAGGCCTCCATTTTACAGGGTCTACCGCTGTATTCCAACATTTGTGGAAAACCATAGGCAATAATATTTCGAGGTACAAAAGCTATCCTCGGATAGTCGGCGAAACAGGGGGAAAAGATTTTATTATCGCCCATCAATCGGCCGATGCGAAGGCAGTCGCCACAGCGCTCAGCCGAGGCGCCTTTGAGTACCAGGGACAGAAATGCAGTGCTGCATCCCGCGCCTACATTCCCGCCAATATATGGAAAGAGGTAAAAACATACTTGTTACAGGATCTGGCCTCCATGAGGATGGGAGGGACAGAGGATTTTGGCAATTTTATCAATGCCGTAATCGACGAAAAAGCGTTTGATAAAATCAGCGGATACATAGCCGATGCGAAAAAAGCCCCCAATGTGGAAATCATCGCCGGAGGGAATTGTGATAAATCCAAGGGTTACTTTATCGAACCCACCGTTATCGTTGTAGAGGATCCGTTGTACAAAACCATGGTAGAGGAAATATTCGGACCTGTACTGACCATTTACGTGTATCAGGGAAATCATTTTGAAGAAGCCCTGGAACTGGTCGACCAGACCTCTCCCTATGCGCTCACAGGTGCAGTCTTTTCTACCGATCGGTATGCCATAGAGCTCGCCAGCACCAGGCTGCGCCACGCGGCGGGAAATTTCTACATCAACGACAAACCTACCGGCGCGGTAGTAGGTCAGCAGCCCTTTGGAGGTGCACGGGCTTCAGGTACCAATGACAAAGCCGGCTCTATGATCAATCTGCTGCGATGGGTTTCTCCGAGAACCATCAAGGAGACCTTCGTCAGCGCTAAGGACTACAGGTATCCTTTTCTGGGAGAATCCTGATATTATCCTGAATCAAAGCACTGCCCTGAGCGGCAGTGCTTTGATTTTTTACCAAACGGACTTCAGATAATGTAGGTGATTTTCGTCTTTTAGCCCCTCCAGGTGTAGCCGGGTATACCTTTCTCTGGGAAAAACCAGATCCGTCATCACCAGTTCCCCATTATTGATGAAAATTTCTATGGATGACCTGTCCAGGAAAATGCGGAGTTCGTCTACTTCCAGGCCATTCACAGGTGCGCTGTGCCTGGCTGGAAATCCGTCGTTAAAATCTACCAGACCCGATTCAGCCCTGTCCACAAACAATGTATCTCCCTTCTTTTCAATGATTACCCGCTCTCCGGCAGGGTTGCTGAATTCAATACTGAAATCGGTAGTATTGGTCTGAAACTGTAGTTCTACCAGCTCCTGCTCCAGTGTAATGTTTTGCCCGGAAATTACCTGACTTTCTTCCCTCAGCATTTCCAATTCCTTTACCGGCCGGGAAGCCAGGTGGTATTCGCCTTCCACCGCATACAATTCCAGACTCCTGGGCAAGGTATTGGCAGAACGCCAGACCTCAGTGGGCACCACATTGGCATAGGTCCAATTACTCATCCAACCGATAAACAGCCTGCGTCCGTCCAACTCGGGAATATTAGACCAGGTTACACCTGCATAATTATCTGCTCCGTAATCCAGCCATTTCACCGCATTTTGCGCGCTGGTATATTTCTCCCCATCAAAATCACCGATAAAATACTGTGTCGCCGAACCTCCGTTAGGCCCTCCGGGATTGATGCTGACCAGCAAGACCCACTTTTGTTCCCCTTCTGGTGTTGCCAAAGGAAACAAGTCCGGACATTCCCAAACTCCACCGTAAGCTGCCCAGTCCGGGTTAAAATCACTCAGATGCTTCCAGTCAAGCAGGTTATCCGAAGCATAAAAACTGATTTTATCTTTCACTGCCAGGGACATGATCCATTTCTCCTCCCCATCCGATTTAACTTGAGTTACTTTGGGATCGCGAAAGTCTTTGATACCGGGGTTTTTGAGAACTGGATTTCCTGGGTATTTCTCCCAGGTACGGCCATTGTCCAGACTGTAAGCGAGGCCCTGGGTTTGAAAATCATCCCTACCCGACTCTGCTCCAATCGGGTCATGATAGGTATACAGGGCCACCAGCGGAGGATTTTCGGCAGAACCCAGCCCACTGCTGTTGGTCGCATCAAACAGCGCTGATCCCGAAAATATCCAGCCCAGGCTATCCGGCTCTATGGCCACCGGCAAATGCTCCCAATACAGCAGGTCTTCTGAAACTGCATGTCCCCAATGCATGGGGCCCCACACATTGCTATCCGGATAATATTGGTAAAACAAGTGGTACTCCCCGTCATGATACACCATTCCATTGGGGTCATTCATCCAGTTGGCTTTTGGACTAAAATGGAACTGTGGCCGGTAGGGTTCATCAAAAGCATTTGCTTGTTGTGTGCCTGTGCTTTTTTCGGTTGATCCGGGCTGGCAGGCCAGCATTACCGGGAGCAATAGCGGCAAAAAACAAATAATGGTGTTTTTCATGGTATGGATTTTTTAATCAGGCACTGTCTCTTACCCCGAGCAGTACGATCCTGAAGGTACTGCCTTTCCCCAGTTCTGAGGAGCTCACAAATATTCTCCCCTTATGGTATCCTTCGATGATGCGCTTGGCCAGGGTAAGCCCGAGACCCCATCCGCGTTGCCGGGTGGTAAAGCCCGGATTAAATACTTTGGCAAACATTTTTTTCTCTATCCCTTTGCCGGTATCGTTGATATCTACCAGCACAAACTTTTCACTCTCCTTGACGATATTGATCCTGATGGCTCCCTGCCCCTTCATGGCATCCACTGCATTTTTACAGATATTTTCGATCACCCATTCAAACAATGAGCGGTTCATCTGGGCATAGATGTGTTCTGCGTGGGAATTGAGCTCAATAGACACCTTACTGGAAAGGCGGGGTCGCAGGTAATTGATCGCATCGCCAATTACCTGATGCACATTCTCAGGCCTGATGACCGGGCTGCTTCCAATATTGCTAAACCGCTCAGTGACCATGGTTAGCTTTTTGATGTCTTTCTCTATCTCTACGATCACTTCCTGGTTTTCATCGTACACCGGCGAGTTTTTCAGGTAGTCGATCCAGGCCATCAGCGAAGCCAGCGGTGTTCCCAGTTGGTGTGCAGTTTCCTTGGTCAGTCCGGCCCAGAGTCTGTTTTGCTCGGCCACCTTGCTTTGGTTGAAAAACGCATACGCCAGTATGCCAAAAACCAGAATCACCGAAAGCTGTACATAGGGGTAATACTGGAGCCGGGTCAGCAGGTCCGAGTTTCTGTAAAAAATGAAGGCTTCGTCCGTAAGGCGTATGGGATCATACAAGCCTCTCATAGTCTCCAGTTCGTCCAGCAATTGTTGCCTTTGCTCTGCTTCCGTACTGTTCTTTTTAAAATTGATGTTCTTATATTCTATGGGTTCTCCCTCCGCATTTACCGTGATCACCGGTATGGATTTGTTTTCCTGGATGATCACCTGGAAGATAAAGGTAAGGTTGTCAGAATTGACGGAGGCATATTCCAGCGCTTCCGCGTACAGGTCTACCTGCCGTTTTTCTCTGATTTTCAATTCCTCCACGAGGGTATTGGTGTAGTATATGGACCCAAGTCCAATGATTACCGAGAAAGCGAACACAGCCCATTTCACCTTACCCCTGTTTTGGTACAGGTCCAAAGATGTCAGGTCTTGAAATTTTTTATTCATTGCCAATTGATGATTCCGAACTTAAGGAAGTTCCTAATCAGAAACAATATTAAAAGCCCATTATTGCGTCCGGGAAAATAAAAAATCATTTTTTGAAGTTAAATCAGAGCCGTCCACCTTTTGCAGCGGCTTCAGCCATTGTCTTTCATCCATTTCCACAATACCTTGTATCCCACCTTGGAGCCGTGTACCAGGATACCGATACGGTAGATCTTGCCCGCCAGCCAGGTGGTAAACAAAAATCCCGTCACCAGCAGCCCGATAGAAATGGCGAGGTGGTGCCAGGGTACTCCAAAGCTCACCCTGCCCATCATGGCCACCGGGGATGTAAAGGGGATAATTGACAGCCAGAAAGATACATTGCTATTGGGATCATCCAGCACAAAAATAAACAAACCCATATATGCTATCAACAAGGGAATGGTGACCGGAAACATGAACTGTTGTGCGTCAGAAGGGCTATCTACTGCCGCACCTATGGCGGCAAAAAAAGCTCCGTACAACAAATAGCCTCCGATAAAATAGATCAGGAAGGTAATGGTAAGCTGAATGAAATCAATTCCCTGAACCATTTGGAGTACCTCGACTATGCCTTCCTGGCTGCCGGTGGCAAAAAGCTCTTGTTGCCCGGACATTTCCATCAATTCCTGCTGGGGCATTTTCATCCCAAAATACCCAACCACCAGTGAGGAAACGGCACTGATCAGCAATATCCAGATCAGAAACTGGGTCAGCCCAACGGCACCTATGCCGATGATCTTGCCCATCATCAACTGAAATGGTTTCAAAGAAGAAACCAGAATTTCAATGATCCTGCTGGATTTTTCTTCGATGACACCCTGCATGATCTGATTGCCGTATACAAAGATGAAAGTGTAGATCAGGATTCCGGCCAAAAAGCCTACCGCATAATTGACCACCGAATTTGAAATGCGCTCTCCACCGGCTTCTCCTACGATAACGGAACGGATATTGACATTGGTCTTGAGTGATGAGAGTACATCGGGGTCTATCCCTGAGGCAAAGAGCCGGAATTCTTCAATTTTGCTTTTGAGTGCCGCCTCAAGATTGGCCACCATCGAAATAGGCGCCGTTTCTTCACTGTAGAAGGTGATGCCGGCAGGTTCGTCAAGACTCAATTCGGGAATGTACAAGAGCCCGTACCGGTCTCCTTCCTTTACCAGTTCCCTGGCTTCGTCCAGGTCCAGACCTCCATAGGAAAAGGCCAGTGATTCGTTGCTTTCTAAAAAGTAGGCATTGTTTTCGTCTACTACCTCAATAAATTTTCTGGATTCCGTTGACACATCTGAGAGGGCTATCCACAGAAAAATGCCCAAAATGGTAGGGAAAATCAAAGGTGTAATGATGGTTGCCAGCAAAAAAGACCGCTTTTTAACCCTGGCCAGGTATTCCCTTTTGATGACTAAAAGAATTTTACCCTTCATGCGTCTCGTTTATTTTCTGGATAAAGATTTCTTCTATACTGGGTACAATTTCCTCAAAACCCAGTATTTCGCCATAGCTCATCAAATTTGTCAACAGTACATTCGGCTGCTGCCCGTTCAGTCTGACAATAAACTCTGCCAGCCCTTCGTGGTCTACCACATCCCAGACATCCGGAAGATTACCAATAGCTCTGGGGATCATTTTGACCCTAAACCGGTTCGTTTTTGCTTCATTTTTGATTACCTTCACTGGTCCGTCCAGGATTTTTCTGGCCTGGTTGATCATGGCAATCTGGTCGCAGAGCAATTCTACAGACTCCATCCTGTGGGTAGAAAGAATGATGGTGGTCCCCTGACGCTTCAATTCCAAAATTTCGTTTTTGATAATCTCTGCATTAACCGGATCAAAGCCCGAAAAGGGTTCGTCCAGTATGAGCAGGTCCGGCTGGTGAACCACTGTGGCAATGAACTGTACTTTCTGAGCCATTCCTTTGGACAGGTCCTGTATCTTATTGTCCTTCCACTGGCTAAGGTTTAACTTTTCCAGCCAGTTGCTGATCTTGCTGATCGAATCCTGCCTGCTCAGGCCTTTCAGCCGGGCAAAGTACAGCAATTGATCTTTTACCTTCATGGTCTTATACAGCCCTCTCTCCTCGGGTAGGTAGCCGATGTTGCGGACATGGCGCATTCTCAGCGGCTGCCCCTTGATGAATATTTCGCCCGAATCCTGCTCGATGATCTGGTTGACAATCCGGATAAAAGTTGTTTTTCCTGCTCCATTTGGCCCCAAAAGGCCAAAAACAATACCTTGCTGCACTGAAAGGTCAAAATCTCTCAATGCCAGATGTGTCCCATAGGACTTGTTCAGGGATTTGACGCTTAAAATTTCCAAATAGACATGTTGGTTTGATACAGGCAAACAATTCGCAAATACTTCCTGAAGGATCGTTATTCCAAAGATACTGAACCCACGGAAACATCTATCATAAAGGTCATGAGATTTTCGGCATCTGCCCGATATCCTTTGCTGATGTAGGTTTTTTCGGCAATTTCCCGGAGGTGGCCAGGCACCTTTGTCCTGCACATAGCCGTAGATTTAATTTTGACCACATAGGGCAGGTTTGCAGCGGGCAATTTGATATTTACCGTACCAGCCCCCACCATGGCATTGATGGTGGACGTGGCAGCCATCGCATCTCCGAATGCCAGATTGACTGAGCCATAGTTGACGTCAAACATCAAATGCCTCGCATTGGACATTTGCAGGTCTTCTGCATACAGGGATCCCATATTGATCGCCACGGAAAGGGTGTCCATATTAACCGAATTGGGCACTTGCCGCGAGTAGTTTAAAAAGACATCCGCCGAGGCCGTCTTTACAAAGCAATTCGACACGGGTAAATTGGATAGATCTAGCCGCGCTTTTCCGATACCAAATTGAAGCCGCAGGTCATACAGGTAGTTGGCATCCAGTCCGACTTTCCATTTGTGGTCAAAATCCTCATCGCTGCTGGAAAATAGCCTGTAGGAAAGATTTTTGCTCAGGCTTTCAGATTCTACATTCTTGTGTTCCAACATGGCATATAAAACCCCATCGGAATAGTTGTGTGTAAAAGTGGGCAGGATATTGACTTTTCCAAGTTCCGCATCTGCTATCAGAGGATAGCCGCGGTATTCCCGTTGTATGGTAGACACTCCTTTGTAGCTGGAGAAATTCAGGAGCACAAGATTGATATCTTCCCGTTCTTTTACCTCAAAATGCCTCACTATTTGTGCTTCAGAGGAGATTACCAGACAAAGGAGAAGACAAATGGAGAAATTCAATTCCTTAAACATACCGTTCTATTACGGTTGGGGCATCAAAAGGTTTCTTAAAAAAGAAAAGCCGTAAACCGGCCTTTCTTTTTAAAAGAATTCTTTTACCTTATCAAATATGCTTTTCTCCGATTTGCCCGGATTCGGCTTAAAGTTTTCGGAGTCTCTGAGTGATTCCAGCTTTTCCCTTTCTTCCCTGGTTACTTCTTTAGGCGTCCATACGTTGACATGAATCAACTGGTCACCTCTTCCATATCCGTTGAGCTCTTTGATACCCTTGCCTTTCAACCGCAGTATTTTCCCTGCCTGGGTGCCGGGTTCTATTTTGATTTTCACCTTGCCATCTATAGTGGGTACTTCCAGAGAGGCGCCCAATGCTACATCCACAAAACTCAGGTAAAGATCGTAAACCACATTGTTGCCGTCCCGCACAAGTACATCATCCGGGATTTCTTCTACCAATATCAACAGGTCTCCCGGTACTCCTCCCGGTATCTCGTTACCCTTTCCTGAAAGACTCAATTGCATGCCGTCCGCAACTCCAGCGGGAATGTTTATCGGGATAATCTCCTCTTTCACCACCAGCCCTCTGGCATCTGCATTGGGCGGCCTCTTGTCCACTACCTGACCGCTACCCTCACAGGATGGACATGTGCTGGCAGAAACCATCTGTCCCAACATGGTATTGACAACCTTTTTAACCTGACCACTGCCCTGACAGGTACTACAATTTTTAAAGGTGACACCATCAGCTATCATGTGACGCTTTACCTTGATTTTCTTTTCTACGCCATTCGCCAATTCGCTGAGGTTCAACTTCAGCTTAACCCGGAGATTTGTTCCTTTCTTTGTGCGTCTGGAGCTTCTTCCTCCGCCACCAAAAAAGGAGTCAAAACCTCCGCCACCAAAGATATCACCAAACTGCGAAAAGATGTCATCCATGTTCATGCCACCGCCGCCGAAGCCGCCATTGCCTCCAAGGCCCTGATGACCAAACTGATCGTACCTCTGCTTTTTCTCGGGGTTGCTTAGCACCTCATAGGCTTCTGCAGCTTCCTTAAACCTGTCTTCTGCAGAAGGGTCTCCGGGGTTTTTATCCGGGTGATACTTTAGCGCCAGTTTTCTGTATGCCTTCTTTATTTCGTCCGGGCCGGCATTTTTGTCAATTCCTAATACCTCGTAATAATCTCTTTTTGCCATAAATTCTTATTTTCCAATGACCACTTTAGCAAATCGGACCACTTTCCCAGCCATGGTATAGCCTTTTTCTACCACATCTACGATCTTTCCTTTCAGATCTTCTGATGGGGCCGGAATTTGTGTGATCGCCTCATGGTACTCTGCATCAAATTTTTCACCTATCAGGTCATTCATGGGTTCCAGTCCTTTGGAAGTCAGTACCTTTAATAACTTGTTGTAGATCAGTTTGCTTCCTTCCTGCTTTTGATCCTCTTCTCCGGAATCGGCCTGCGCTTTGAAGGACCTTTCAAAATCGTCCAGTACCGGCAGTATCTCCCTGATAAGCTCCTGAGAAGCTGTGTTGACCAGATCCAGCCGCTCTCTGGCAGTCCTTCTCCGGAAATTCTCAAATTCAGAATATAACCTGACATACTTGTCCTTCAAATCCTGGTTTTCCTTTGACAAATTGTCTTCTGCAGCCTTTTCGTCAGAATCAGCATCCTTTGCAACATCCAAATCGGCTTCATTGTTCACATCCCCCTCGTTTTTAGGGTTTTCCACTGTTTCGGTCTGATCCAGGTCAAGATCCTTTTCGTCTTTCTCTTTATCTGTCATGTTTAAATCCGTTTTTCAAAAATCCTATTCATGAAAACAATTAACTTGCCACAATGCCAATGTATGCCATTCTGACATCATTACTGCAATGCATTCCAAATCAAGTCTTTGAGCCGTGCCAGTTGATAGCCGCTTACAGCGGAAAAAAACAAATGGGGTACTCCCTTCGGAATTTCCGCATCCAATGCTTTCATCAGCTCCGCATCCAGCAGGTCCGCCTTGGAAATGCCCAGTATCCGCTTCTTGTCGAGCAGCTCGGGGTTATACCGCTCCAGTTCGGACAGCAGAATTCGATACTGCTCCCCGATATGGTCTGCGTCTGCCGGTACCAGAAAGAGTAAAATAGCGTTTCTCTCGATATGGCGCAGAAACCTTAATCCCAGCCCTTTGCCTTCTGCGGCTCCCTCGATGATGCCGGGAATGTCGGCCATCACAAAGGATTTATCATCGCGGTAGGCGACCACCCCCAGGTTTGGCACAAGGGTGGTAAACGCATAATCAGCGATTTCTGGCCTGGCGGCAGATATACTGGCGAGCAGGGTTGATTTTCCGGCATTGGGAAAGCCCACGAGGCCAACGTCTGCTAAAAGCTTCAACTCCAGAATGATCCATTCCTCCACCCCTTCCCCTCCCGGCTGGGCATAGTGCGGCGCCTGATTGGTTGCAGTCTTGAAATGGTCATTGCCCAAACCGCCACGTCCACCGGGTGTCAAAACAAATTCCTGTCCGTCCGCCGTAATCTCTAACCTGGTGGCACCGGTATCAGCCTCCCTGGCCACAGTGCCGACAGGTACTTCCAGTACAATATCCTCGCCATCGGCACCCTTTCTTCTGGCTCCTTCTCCGTTTTTGCCACGCCCGGCTATGACATGCTTCTTGTACTTTAGATGCAACAAGGTCCAGAGTTGTGCATTTCCCCTCAGGATGATATGGCCTCCCCTTCCGCCGTCCCCACCGTCCGGGCCGCCTTTCGGCACATGCTTCTCCCTTCTGAAATGCACAGAACCATTCCCTCCGGCTCCCGAACGGGAGCAAAATTTCACGTAATCTATAAAATTGGATGTTGCCACTTGTTCTCTGGTTTTCCGGCCGATACCCCTGCGGCCAATATCAGCCTCAAATTAAAATGGCTAAGCTTTTAAGCTTAGCCACCCTGTTTTACTGCAAAGGTAAACATTAATATTCATCTATTACTGCACAAATCTTGCTGAATATCTCATCTATACCTCCCACACCGTGAATCCTCGCCAATTTCCCCTGCTCCTGGTAGTAACCGGCCACGGGCAAGGTTTCTTCATTGTATACCTTGATCCTGTTCTTGATTTTTTCTTCATCCTGATCATCCGATCTTCCAGACGTCTTTCCTCTCTCTCTGATTCGTTTTTTCAATTCCTCCTCAGGTACTTCCAGAGATATCATCCCGGATATGCTTGTCCCTTTTTTTTGAAGCAATTCGTCCAGGGCTTTTGCCTGCGCCACTGTCCTCGGGAATCCGTCGAAAATGAAGCCCGTCAGATGGGTGGAGGCATTGATCTTGTCGTCTACCATACCTATTACTACCTCATCCGGTACCAGGTTGCCTTCATCCATGTATTTCCGGGCCAGTTTTCCCAGCTCGGTACCCTCTCCCAAATGCTTCCTGAATAAGTCTCCCGTAGATATATGCACCAACTTGTATTTTTCAATCAATTTTTCGCTTTGGGTTCCTTTTCCTGCTCCGGGAGGGCCAAACAAAACAATATTTAACATAGACTAATTTTTATCGTGAATGAATGTTATTTTTCTGTTTTCTGGTACAGCTGTCTGAGGTTTCTGCCTTTGCCGCAGTAATCCAGGCCATAGCCGACCACAAAAAGATCGGGGATATCAAAACCCCGGTACCTGATGTCAATCTCTTCCTGCAGGGCGTCAGGCTTCACCAGCAGACTTGCGATGTGTACGCTGGCGGGTTTTTCAGGCCTGATCAGATCCAGCAGGTGGCGCATGCTTTTGCCGGTATCAATAATATCCTCGATGACGATCACCTCCCTATCCTTCAGGGATTGGCCGATCCCCAGCAGGTTGTTTACATTGCCGGTACTTTTGGTGCCGGAATAGGAGGCCAGCTTTACAAAGGTAATCTCTGCCTCCAGATTGATTTCCTTGCAAATATCAGACATAAACATAAAACTACCGTTTAAAACCGCCAATAAAATCGGACTTTTTCCATAATAGTCCTGATTTATGGCTGCCGCAAGTTCTTTAACCCTCTTCAAAAGTTTTTCTTCCGGAATAAAAAGTTCAAAACTCAAATCCTCAATCTTAATCATGCGGCTATACTTCCTGGACAGAACAGGAGCGTTTCAGATGTATATTTTTTCGAAGAAAAGACTTTTTGCACTCCCTTACAAATTTTGCATTAAATATCGGTACAATTTGATCATGTCTGCCAGATCTGCCAAACTGGCCTTTTCATATGGGGTGTGGGGGTTTTCTTCAGCTATACCTATAAAACACCAGTCGATAGGGTAGGGACTCAACTGTATTTCCCTTCCATCACTTCCCCCATGCGCCTCCACCTCCATCTGGTAGGGCACTCCGGAAGCATCTGCCGTTTCAAGGATGCGCTCCAAAAACTTTTTTCTGGGAATGAAGCTATCCCTGAGCGAAACTACGGGTCCCTTATTAAAATGGATGCCATCGGTAATCCAGGTAACATCGGCAACCAGGCCATTTTTTATGCCCCAATTTTCATAAATAAACCGGACCAGAAAGGGCATGGCTCCACCTCCATGTTCCTCATAGGTACTGAATACAATGATTCCGTCGGTCAGATCTTCACATGCTTTAAGCAAGGCATACATGCCCAGCCTGTTGTCCAGGTAGGCTGCCTGTAGCATTTCATTGTCGCTTATGATGCGCTGTTCAAAGGAAAGTAAGGTACCGCGCTGTATGCCTCTGGGGAAATCATGAAATATATTTCCGTCCTTTTCATAGGCCATACAGCGAATGGGACCTACCTGATCGCTCCCCTGCAGCCAGACGCCATCGCCAATCTCCGGTCCGCCCACGGGTACAAGTTGATTCTCATATCTGGAGGTAAAACCAACGGTATCCATATGTGCAAAGGCAGCAGTTTTGGGTTTACCGAAAACAAGTAGTATATTATCATGAAATTCTTCACCGGAATAAATTTCCGGTGAAACTTTCCAGGAAGATCTTCGTTTCAGAATAAAGTCAAGGAGAAAAGAGGAAATCTTCGATTCGTCTCCGGAAACGCTTTTGATCTCAAGAATTTCTTTTAATAAAACATCCATTGGCATAGTTTATGTTAAATAATTTTATAAATTTCGGCTTCAAATTCGATTTTATTGAAACAATTGAGATAGATGTTTAAAGTTCCCATAAATTAATATACATTTGTATCATATAACCGAGTAAAAACGAATAGCAATCAAAATCAATTAAAACACTGAATGTTGTAAAAAATTTTTTATCATGAAAAAAATAATACTATCAACACTAATGGTTGGTGCTTTAGCTGTAGGTGCTAATGCTCAAGACGATTTCAACAAATGGTCCGTCGAAGTTAATGGAGGGTTCAATAAGGCTATGGCACCAATGACGCCAGGCTACTATTCACCCACTTTGAACTTAGGCCATGCTGACCTGGGCGTCAGGTACATGTTTAATGAGAAATTCGGGACCAAGTTAGATTTTGGTTTTGGTGGCTTCAGCAATGCAAGTGACACGCCTGACTTCTCCTCAAATTACTATCGCCTGAACTTACAGGGGGTTGCTAATCTGGGAAGGATCATGGATTGGCAAACGTTTTCCCAGACTTTCAACCTGTTGGGCCACTTTGGTGGTGGTATCGGAAGGTTGACTCCCCAGGAAAACCAGTGGGCTGACTTCCAGGACAACCAATACAACATTATCACAGGTATGACCCTGCAGGTGAAATTAAGTGATAGGATTGCGTTGAATGGAGATGTGAGCAATATTGTAGCCGGGAGGCAGGATGTTGCGTTTGATGGTGCTTCTTCAATTAATCCTGCATCTGACAATGGTTTTTACGGGGCTAACGCCGTTTGGTGGACAGGTACTTTGGGTCTGAGCTTTTACCTGGGAGGTAGTGATCAGCATGCTGACTGGTATTTGCGGGAAAACAAATATGCTACCAAGGAAGAATTGGCTACTCAGATTGGAGAAATCAAGGACATGCTTAAAGACTCTGATGGAGATGGTGTTCCGGATTATCTGGACAAAGAGCCCAATACTCCTGCCGGTGCAAGGGTAAACTCTCAAGGTACCACCATGGATTCTGATGGTGACGGTATTCCTGACCACTTAGACAAGTGTCCTTTTGTACCAGGACCTGCTTCTCTTGATGGGTGTGCACCTGATGACACTGAGGAAATTGATTATCTGGCCAAGGCAATTAACGATGGTTACGTCAATGTTTACTTTGCCTTTGACAGTGCCAAGCCACTCGGATATTCTGCCTCTTCTGCACACTACGTATCTAACTTTATGAAGAGAAACCCTGGTGTACAAGTTGAGCTTAAGGGATATGCCGATGAGTTAGGTCCTGAAGATTACAACATGAAGCTTTCGGAAAGAAGAGCGAAATCTGTGTACGATCTGCTGGTAGCTTCCGGAATATCTGAATCCAGGTTGAGCTACAAAGGCTACGGCGAGGATACCAGCGTAGATAAATCTTCTGCTGATGCAAGGCAAATGGCCAGAAGGGTTAGCTTCGAGATCAAATAAGATAACAAAGCAATAAATAGTAAAACCCGATCTTAAAAGATCGGGTTTTTTTGTTTTACTTTGCCAAACCATGTTTATTTTAAATCAAAAAAACTCTGTTGCCAATCATTTTTTGGCAGAACTCAGGGATGTGACAGTCCAAAAGGATAGGATGCGTTTTAGAAAGAACCTGGAGCGACTGGGGGAAATCCTCGCCTATGAAATATCAAGATCTCTTCCTTTTTCTGAGAAAACGATTACAAGTCCCCTGGGAGAAGTCAGCACGCCCCTTTTGGAGGCACAGCCGGTGGTGATCTCTGTATTGAGAGCCGCAGTACCGTTTTATCAGGGCATTATTAATTTTTTTGACCGGGCAGACAGTGGCTTTATCGGCGCCTATCGAAACGAAACCCATGAAACAGACCTACCCGTAACCATCAGTTTAAATTACCTCGCTGCTCCGGATATTACAGATAAAACAGTAATTCTGGTAGATCCGATGCTTGCCACGGGAAAGTCGTTTATCAAGAGTGTTCAGCATTTGTTGACAAATGGCGTCCCCCGCCAGATTGAAATTGTCAGTGCTATCGCTGCTCCGGAGGGCGTGGATTATATCAGGAAAAACCTGAATATCCCCTATCGGATCTGGACAGGGGCGCTGGACGAAAAACTTAATGCCCAATCCTACATTATCCCGGGTCTTGGTGATGCCGGAGACCTGGCATTCGGACCCAAACTTTAACCTGCTGTCAGAAAATGAGCTACTTGTTTTTGGTATTGGGACTTGTCGTCCTGCTCCTTGGAGGTAAATTCCTGGTTGATGGAGCATCCTCCATTGCAGCACGGCTGGGTTTGAGTCCAGGCTTAATTGGTCTAACCGTCGTCGCATTTGGCACTTCAGCGCCCGAACTTCTGGTGAGTGTCACCGCTGCCCTGCAAGGCTCGAGTGATATTGCTATCGGCAATGTGGTAGGAAGCAATATTTCCAATATCACATTGGTGCTGGGTATAAGTGTGGTGATTTTCCCCATCTACATTCAAAAGTCTACGCTTAAGCTGGACTATCCCTTTACCGTCATCAGTTCTTTGCTCTTTTACATCTTTGCATTTAACGGACTGATTTCTTTATGGGAGAGTATATTTTTGCTGGTATGTTTTGTTTCCCTGAATATCTATTTTTTCAAAACCATAGAACGGGTAGAATTTTCGGAAGAGGATGCAGCGAAAATGAAAAAACAACCGGTCCTTCTGGCGATAATACAGCTTCTGGGAGGGGCAGCGGGATTGTATTTCGGATCAGATCTGGTGGTAGGCAATGGCACCAGCATTGCCCAGGCACTGGGCGTGAGCGAAAGGGTGATTGGCGTTACCATCATTGCCATTGGTACCAGCCTGCCGGAATTGGTCACCTCTGTCTTGGCTGCATTGAAAAAAGAAACCGAACTGGCCCTGGGCAATATACTGGGAAGTAATATCATGAATGTTTTTTCCATAATAGGCTTTACTGCTCTGATTAAACCTATTGGCGTAGCCTCCGAGTTTATTTCCACTGACTTTATCTGGATGTTGGGGTTTACCGTGCTGCTCTTTCCACTCATGCGGATCAACTTTGTTATCACCAGACTTAATGGGATTACATTATTGCTCGGCTACTTGCTCTACCTTTATTTTCTGGTTTGATGGGTGATTATCTGATTACTTTTCTGGGCATTTATTTCCTCTGCCTCTTCAAGTTTATTGCAGGACCGGTACTGGGATTTGCCGCCGGCTATGCGCTTTGGGAAATTGTGGTGGTGACCGTTTCCGGCATGATGACCTCAGTATTATTTTTCACCTTTCTGGGTGAATGGTTTAAGAAAAATTGGTCCATTATCATCAAAAAAAAGAAACCGAAATTTTCCAAACGAACCAGAAATATCATCAGGATATGGCAAAAATTTGGAGTTTTTGGCATCGCCCTCCTAACACCGGTGATATTAACCCCCATCGGCGGTACCGTGGTACTGACATCATTTGGCATTGCCAAGAAAAAAATCATCGGGAGTATGTTTATTAGTGCTGTGTTCTGGTCGATTGTGATGGGAATAAGTATCGAAAAGCTTTTGCAGATTCCCTTTCTAAGAAATATGTGGACATGAAAAAAGAGCCCCTTGGGGCTCCTGCAATAATAATCCGTGCCGTTTGTTATGCTACTTATTGGATTGCCAGCACTTCTCCTTTAAACCAAATGGGAGTAAAGGGCTTGACCAGGTCGATTTGTTCTCCTTTTTCGACCAGGTCTAATCTGATGTCCTCAGGTACTATCTGTATAGAATTATCATAGGCAGCAAATGAAGTAGCCAGTATTTCTACTTTTTCCTCAGGCAGTACTCCTTTCATCCCCTCATCCAGAAATGTCAATCCGGAGGTACCAACGGAAAAGGTCGTTGGCTGGTTGGATTCATAAGAGTCGAAAGTCGGCTCATCAGCACCAAGTTCAAACAATTCGAAATCGATAGAGACATTGCTGCCCAACTGCGATGCAGATTTGCTGTCATCTCCAGCCTCGACTGTTCTGAAAAATATTCCTTCTTCAATCTCTTCAAATCCCTCCAGGTCATTTTCTTCAATGAAAGCCTGTATCATTTCTATTTCCCGTTGCTGCAGTTCTTCCTCCGTATATTTTTTTACAAACTTTAGTTGAATCACCAAATTAGAAGCTGGCAATATCAGTTGTTCATAACCATAGTTGCCAAAGGCCAGATAGGATGGCGCATACACCATCATTTCTTCTCCCTCGCGGGCCAGGCCAGCCGCATAAGTGATGGCTATAGGCCATAAACCTTCCTGGCTGTATTTAAAATATTTGGGCTCCATGGACTCGTCCAGATAAGAATCGATCAATTGCCCGTCAATGGTCTTCATTTCATAATACATGCCGATGTAGTCTGCATTCTCAAACTGTGCTGCCTCGGGTTGACTAACTGTCTTCTCATAATAAAAGCCAGACTGCGCTTTGGTGGCCTCGATGTTATTGGAAGCAATATATTCTTCCATAATGAGGTTGTCCCGGCTGATCGCCCTATCCAAATCCGTTTCCGTCTCTTCTATACAAGAAGCCATTAAAATAACCAGGCCAAGAAACCAGCCTGTTCTGCTTGATACAATCATGGTAATTATAATTAATAGTGTTTATTTGTTTTTCAGATTAAAATTCATGCGCAGGTTTACTCCGCCGATTGAAAACTGCTGGTCAGCAAATGTCAGCCCGCCCAGCGGTAATTTATAAAAAGGTTCGAATGAAAGGTAAAACTCATTGTTAAGCTGGTATTCGTATCCAAACGAGATATTGAGCAGCCCGGCCAAATCGGAATTCCTCTCCCCGGACTGGGGTGCTATTACATTGCTGAACTTCTGTACGTTCGGAGTATATTCCAGATAGCCGGCGGTACTGTTGGCACTGAAAAGCGACTGGGCCTGAATTGTTTCTACGGTATTTTGTTCCAGGTAGACCATGCTGGACAGGCCTGTAATCAAATAAATGCCGGTTTGATTTTTGTCATAAACCTTGTACTTCAGATTGACCGGTATGTCCAGACTGGCAAAATTCAATTGGTAATCGGCATCAATGATATTGCTGTTTGCTCTCATATCAAAAGCAGGTGATGCCGCTTCTGACATGGTCTGCATGTTTTGCGGAGCAAGGCTTTGGCTGGCATAAGCCAGTCCAAAATCCAATTTAAACTTATTTGAAAGGGAGATTTCAGACATCAGGCCGGCTCCCAGATTCATCCCTGACACCGGGTTTGAACTGGCCTGGGGGCTGAGCATCAGTCCCAATTTAAAAGGCTGTACATTTTTCACCTCAGTTTCCTGCTCGCCCTCACCTTCTTTCCATTGTTCAATAATTTTTGCTGCGTCTTTTTCAGTCAAGGCCAGATCTTCAATTGGTTGCTCATTAGTTTGACCTGCAAATAGCGGCACATTTTCCATTTTTTGTGCCATGGCGGTCTGAAATTTCTCCCAGGATTCAGTAAAGGACTTTAACAGCGAAGGTGTAGGGTATACCTCCGGCAAAATGGTCTCCGACCTGTCAAAATCAGCTTCCTGCACTTTTCCTGGTTCTACATTGGCGCTTGCGGCCTGTGATCCGGCCAGGGCCTTTTCTATATTTTCAATTTTAGGCTGACCTTCATCAGCCCGCGCTTCTTCCTCTATTTCGGTTTCCCGATTGCCTTGAAAAGGCACATCCTCTATGGCGATGGAATCAGAAAATGATCTGACCTGCCTGTCAATTTGCTCCTGTTTCGGAAAATAAATCAGGAACAAGAGCAAGCTGGCGGCAATCCCCGCAGTAAAAAACGGCCAGTAAATCAGCCAGGGCTTTTTCTCTGGCCTGAAATACGCGCGGGAAAACTTTTCCCATGCCTGGGGATCGTAAGGCTCCTCATGATTGCTGAAGGAGGCTTTAATTTTCTCCGCAAGTTTCTTATCGAACTGCTCCTTCATTTTTGATTTGATTTATTGCGATTACTTTTTCTCTCAACTTCTCTTTTGCCCTGGCCAGATAGGTCCTGCAAGTACTGGACGGAATCCCTAGCCGTTCGCTGATCTCATTGTGCCGATAACCTTCGATTTCATACATATTGAAGATCACCCGCAATATTTCCGGCAACTCCGCCAGAGACTGCAGGATATCGGCGCTGGACAATTCATCTATGATACCAGGGTCGTATGTCTCCGTTTCTGCTTTTTCAATATTCATGGCGGAATAATGTTTAAAATTCTTCCTGTAGTAATCCACCGAAGTATTGATAATTATTCTTCTGAACCAACCCTTAAAGGAATTTTCGGGGGAAAACTGCTCCAGTTTGTCAAAGGCTTTCATAAAACTGTCATTCACAATCTCGCAAGCTTCCTCCCTGCTTCCAGAGTATCTCAATGCGATGCTCATAGCATAGCCATAAAAATGCTTGTAAAGCTTTTCCAACGATTTTTTGTCTCGCTTTTTCGCTTCCTGTATGAGATCTTTCTCCAAAAGCCTTTCTTTAATATGGTAGGTTCTCTATCCTGACGATCACCTTGATCAAAATGCTACAAGACATCAGATTTTTTTTACTTTTTTTCCAATCTCCCTTATCCCGGAGCAAACGGACTGGCTTGATCATCGGAAGGCCCTCCTGAAACCTGCTGCGCTGGCAAGCCGGATGAAAAGAAATCGCCTGGCGGCTGAGGCCAGTTTTTTGTTTGTTGGTATAATCTGACTATTTTTAATCTTGCATCGGTAACAATACGCACAAATTTAGCGTTAAAATCATGATCATATATGACAACAAATATGAAATATTACATTTTCCTGGTTTTGGTCTTTGTTGGGATAAATTTCTCATACGGGCAGCGGGGAGACGCAGGTGATTATGATTATGACAAGGAGGTCCTTTTTGGGATCAACAAGAATACCAATGGAGGGCTTATTGGCGGAGTTAGCTTCAAATTGGGCTCCCGAATAAATGATAATTTGTTTCAATTTTTCAATCTGGAACTGGCAAATGTAAAAAACCCCAAGGAGGTAAGGTACCCTACTGTCCTGGGCAACAGCTATATTTTTGGCAAGTCAAATTACCTTTATGCCATCCGGCCCCAATATGGCCGTGAGGTCCTGGTGTTTAAGAAAGCCCCTCACCAGGGTGTCCAAATCTCACTACTGGGCGCCATCGGACCCACCATCGGGCTGGTAGCTCCCTATTATGTAGAATATTCGCTGAACCGTACCGAAACGGTAAGGGAACAATATAACCCGGAAGTCCACCAGAGCCGCTTCAATATATTGGGTCCAGGCAGGCTTTTTGAGGGCATTGGCAATTCTGAAATTGCCTTTGGAGGCAATGCCAAGGCGGCAATGGCCTTCGAATTTGGATTTTTTAAATCTAACGTGACCGGAGTGGAACTCGGATACCAATTGGAAGGTTTTACCAGAGAGATCGTACTAATGCCTACCACCGAAAACAGGCAGGTGTTTCAGTCAGTCTACTTCACCCTATTCTATGGATTCAGAAAATAGTCTCACAGAGGGGTAGACTTCTGAAAAACCACTAATTTTGAAGGAAATTTAAGAACCGATATGATAGAACTACCGGTAATCTCCAAGGAACAGACCAAAGCAAAGAAACCAGACTGGCTAAGGGTAAAACTTCCCATAGGGAAAGAGTATGCGAAGGTGCGTAAGCTGGTGGACGAACATAAACTGCACACCATATGTGAAAGTGGAAACTGTCCGAATATGGGGGAATGTTGGGGAGCGGGCACTGCTACCTTCATGATCCTGGGAAATGTATGCACGCGTAGCTGCTCGTTTTGTGCAGTCGCTACTGGCAGACCCCCGGAATATGATCAGGATGAACCGAGAAGGGTGGCGGAAGCCATCCAATTGATGGAGGTAAAACACGCCGTCATCACCTCTGTCAACAGAGACGAACTAAAAGACCGGGGTGCAGATGTATGGTACAGAACCGTGATTGAAACCAAGAGGCTTTCTCCGGGTACCACCATAGAAACCTTAATCCCGGATGTGAAGGGCAATTGGGAAGCACTTTACAAAATGATCAGCGCAGGGCAGGAAGTCGTGTCACACAATGTAGAGACAGTAGAGCGGCTCTATCGGAGAGTCCGGCCCCAGGCCAAATACAAGCGTTCGCTGGAGCAGATCAAACTAACCAAAGAATACGGAAAACGTACCAAAACCGGCATTATGCTCGGGCTGGGGGAAAAAGAAGACGAAATTTACAAGGCCATGGATGACCTGGTCGCCCACGGTTGCGATATCCTGACATTGGGCCAGTACCTGCAGCCCACAAAGCGACATATCGAGGTAGCCGAGTTTGTCCGTCCGGAGCAATTTGACCGTTACAGAGAAGAAGGATTGAAAAGAGGACTGAAATATGTAGAGTCTGGTCCCCTGGTACGGTCTTCCTACCATGCAGAGCGGCACGTTAACGTATAATCCGGGTAGGGTACTTGCTTTGGCTGACCAAAAAGCAATGATTTTTGGCTGAAAACCAGAAAAACACTTTATTTTTTGTAATTTAAGGATGTCGTTGATAATGTTAACAATAAGATAAATAAAGGGCATCAATATGGCTTTATTCAAGAGATTTTTCGTTCTGGGTCTTGCAGCCCTGCTTTTCAATTGCTCGCCAAAATCTATGGGAGAATTGAGCAGGGACGAATACAGCAATTGGAAGGACAGGAAAAAGAATATGAGTCCTTCTGAATTTAAGGCGTTGGTAGAAAGCCGGGAAGAAATGTCCGGAAAGCTGGAAGATCTGTCTGAGAAAGAGGCCTATCTCCATGAGGTAATCGAGCGGAAAGACAATGAAATCAGCCGGTTAACGGGTCAAATATCAAAAATTAACAATCAAATGGAGGCGGCCATGAGGGATTCGGGAGAGACTGCCTCAGATAAATGGGAGGAAGGTGTCGTGTTTAAAGTCCAACTGGCTGCGTTTGACGATTATGACCTGCGAAACCTTACCGAAAATGGCAGTGACCTGGAAATCATCGATCAGGACGGCTACATCAAATACATCCTGGGCCGGTTCAGAGATTATAAAATGGCAGATATGTTGAAGAAAAAACTTCGTAAAGTAGGTGTGCAGGAAGCCTGGATCGTTCCCTACAAAGATGGAAAGCGGGTACCGCTGAAGGAAGTTTTAACGGAAGTCGTCGAATAACTCCAACCTGCTCATTGCCTGAGATATAAAATTAACCTGTTTTTTTCCCGGAACGAATAAAGAATTTTTTATCCTTTAACTTCTGTTTGTTTTGTAATTTACGCCCTATGGATTTTAGATGGAAGCTTAAGGACAAAGCAAAACCCGAATCAGTCAGCTACCTCAGCCAGGAAATAAATGTGAATGGTACTTTGGCCAACATGCTGGTCAATCGGGGCATTCATGATTTTCAGCAAGCCAAAGAGTTTTTTCGCCCGGATCTGGACAAACTCCACGATCCCATGCTCATGAAAGACATGGATAAGGCGGTGCAAAGGCTTGTAGCTGCCATAGAAAACGAGGAAAGCATTCTGGTCTACGGGGACTACGATGTAGACGGGACCACATCGGTAGCCTTATTCTATGGTTTTATTCGCGCCTTTTACGATAAAGTTGCCTTTTACATACCGGACCGGTACAAGGAAGGCTATGGTATTTCAGACAAAGGAGTGAGATTTGCAGCGGAAAACGGCTTCAGTCTGGTAGTCTCACTGGACTGCGGCATCAAGGCGATTGATAAAATAGATTTGGCCAACGATTTGGGTGTGGATTTTATCATATGTGATCACCACACCCCTGGCGAAGTGCTTCCCAGAGCTGTTGCAGTACTGGATCCAAAGCGAAAAGATTGCGAATATCCCTACAAGGAATTGAGCGGTTGTGGTGTAGGCTTCAAGCTGGTGCAGGCATTTACGGCCTACACCAACAAAAGTACGGCAAATCTGTACACCTACCTGGATCTGGTAGCGATCAGTATCGCTTCGGATATCGTACCTATCACAGGAGAAAACCGCATCCTTGCCTATTATGGCCTGGACCGGCTCAATAATAATCCCAGGCCCGGCATCAAGGCACTCATACTGAAAGGTAAAATTGAGAAAGAGCTCGGAATTACCGACATAGTGTTCAAGATCGGTCCCCGCATCAACGCCTCAGGAAGACTGGAACATGCCAAGGCGTCTGTCGCCCTGTTGCTGTCCAAAGACCTGGATGAGGGGGTAAGGCGTGCGGAACTCGTAGAGGATGTCAATGCAGCGAGAAAAAATTTTGACGAAAACATTACCAGAGAAGCCCTGGAGATGATCCAGACCCGGGAGCATTCGGGTGCTTTCAAAAGCACGGTGTTGTTTAAACAAGACTGGCACAAAGGTGTAATCGGGATCGTAGCATCGCGATGTATAGAAAAATTTTACAGGCCTACGATCATATTAACCGAATCAAACAACAAAGCTACCGGAAGTGCCAGATCGGTATTTGATTTCGATATCTATGAGGCCATTGAGGCCTGCAGCGACCTACTCGAACAATTCGGCGGACACAAATATGCCGCAGGGCTTACCCTATCCGTAGAGAATGTGCCTGCTTTTCAGGAAAGATTTGAGCAGGTAGTCAGTGAGCGGGTCAGGGAAATCCACCTGAAGCCCATTCTTGAAATCGATGATGAACTGATCCTGGATCAAATCAACTATAGATTTTACCATATTTTGAAACAAATGGCTCCCTTCGGGCCGGGTAATCCAGAGCCTGTATTTTGCGCCAATCAGGTATTTGCAGAAAATGTCAGGGTACTGAAAGACAAACACCTTCGTTTTGAAATCGTGCAGGATGGTCAGGAGACCAGACCTGTTTGCATTGGTTTTGGGTTTGCAAAATATTATGAAATGTTAAACAGCAAAATGCGTTTTAACATCGCGTTTGAGATCAGGGAAAATACCTTCAGGAATACAAGCAGCCTGCAGTTGTATGTGAAAGACATCAAATTTGACTAAAATGAATTTAAGGGCAGAAAACCTGGTAAAAATATACAAGAAAAAAAGGGTAGTAAACGATATCTCTGTGTCCCTGGCCCAGGGCGAAATCGTGGGATTGCTGGGACCCAATGGAGCAGGTAAAACCACCTCTTTTTACATGATTGTCGGTTTGATCAAACCCAATGCAGGCACGGTTTACCTGGACAATGAGGACATCACATCCCTACCCATGTACAAAAGGGCCAAACTAGGCATTGGCTACCTGGCACAGGAAGCCTCGGTATTCCGGAAACTGACTGTAGAAGAAAACCTGATGGCTGTACTGGAAATGAGCAAGCTTCCCAAGAAAGCGCAAAAAGAAAAAGTAGACCAACTGCTCGAAGAATTCAGCCTTACCCATGTCAGAAAAAACCTGGGCATGGTACTTTCCGGTGGGGAACGCCGCAGAACAGAGATTGCAAGGGCATTGTCAGTAGATCCAAAATTTGTACTTTTAGATGAACCTTTCGCCGGAGTAGACCCCATCGCAGTAGAGGAAATCCAATACATCGTAGCCAAACTCAAGGACAAAAACATAGGCATTTTGATCACGGATCACAATGTGAATGAAACCCTCTCGATCACAGACCGTGCCTACCTCATGTTTGAAGGAAGGCTGCTAAAAGCAGGCACGGCAGAAGAACTTGCCGCAGATGAACAGGTAAGAAAGGTTTATCTGGGTAAAAATTTCGAACTGAAAAGAAAGATCTAAACAGAAACCCACCCCGATGGAAGTCATCAATACTTTTATGACCTGGATATTCAAAAACAGGATAGGCCAGATCGAAAAATTCAAAAATAACCCCCTGGAGATTCAAAGGGAAATTTTATTCAGACTAATTCACACAGCTAAAGATACCGAATTTGGCAAAAAATACCATTTTCGGCAGATATCCTCCTACAAGGATTTTAACCAATGGGTTCCGGTACACGATTACGAAGGCATCATGCCTTATATACAACAAACCATGAAAGGCCAGCAAAATGTCATATGGCCCACGTCCATTCACTGGTTTTCAAAGTCATCCGGTACTACCTCATCGCGAAGCAAATTTATTCCCGTTTCTCCCGAAAGCCTTGAGGATTGCCATTTTAAGGGAGGGAAAGACATGCTTTCCCTGTATGTCAACCACTATCCGGAAACCAAGCTATTTACCGGGAAAAGCCTTTCCATAGGTGGTAGCCTGCAGACGAACCCCCTGGATGTAAACAAAAACAGTTTTTCCGGCGACATCTCCGCCGTCATCATGCGCAACCTGCCCAAATGGGCGCAACTCGCCAGGACCCCTGGCCTTGACATTGCATTGATGAGCGAATGGGAGGAAAAAATTGAAAAAATGGCGCGGGAGACGATCAAGGAAAATGTGACCAGCCTTACCGGAGTACCCACCTGGACCCTGGTACTGATCAAAAAGGTATTGGAAATCACCCAAAGCAGCAATATCCTTGACGTCTGGCCAAACCTGGAGGTATTTTTCCATGGCGCAGTAGCCTTCGGTCCCTACCGGGAGCTGTTCAGAAACCTCATTCCTTCTGACGGGATGCATTATATGGAAACCTACAATGCCTCCGAAGGCTTTTTCGGGATTCAGGATCAGAAAAACAGTGAAGAACTGTTGCTGATGTTGGATTACGGGATCTTCTACGAGTTTATCCCCCTGGATCAGCATGGGGACCATGAAGAGAAAATCATTCCACTGGATCAGGTGGAGACAGGTAAAAATTATGCGCTATTGATCAGTACCAATGCGGGACTTTGGCGTTATAAAATCGGAGATACCGTAAAATTCACCTCTACCCGCCCTTACCGCTTTAAAATTTCCGGTAGGACCAAGCATTTTATCAATGCGTTCGGAGAGGAGTTGATCGTAGAAAATGCAGAAAATGCCATCGCCAACACCTGCAAAATGACAGGTACCAGCATCAGCAATTTTACTGCGGGGCCCGTTTACTTCGGTGAAAACCAAAATCAGGGAACGCATGAATGGGTCATAGAATTTATCGAAATGCCAGCAGATACCGATGCCTTCACCCGAATCCTGGACGACGAACTCCGGAAACTCAATTCCGATTATGATGCCAAACGCTATCGGGACATGGTGCTGAAACTCCCCATAGTCCACTTCGCCTCTCAGGGGCTATTCGAAAAATGGTTGAAATCAAAGGGAAAGCTGGGAGGCCAGAATAAAGTTCCGCGATTAGCCAACAATAGGGACTACCTGGACGAAATTACGAAATTGCTGTAATGACAGCGATCCCTGCTGGCTGCCCATAACATGTACCGGCAAGCGTTTCGACACAAATCCGGGCAGACTGCATCGATGGGAATAGAAAAGCGCAGATAGCCGCCTGAAATGAGCTTTGATCCTGGCCTGAGAAAAAACATGTGCTTTTATCCACAATTATCCAAACTTATCCACATGGCTTTTCACCAAATAGCTAAATGTCTGATTTTTAACATTTTGTGAAAAATAAAAATAATGCAATTTGTGGACAAAGTAGAAAAATGTTTTGCTAACACCTTATGACACAAGCAAATTCCGCTTTTTGTATTACTGATAAGTATAAGCTACTGATCATTTTCCTTTTTTATCAAAGGGTTCTCTTTTGGCTTTTTCCCAGTAGATATCCATTTCTGAAAGGGTCATTTCTGACAATGATTTGCCGGCGTCTCTGGCAGCTCTCTCAAGAAACTGGAAACGATGAATAAATTTCCTGTTGGTTCGCTCCAACGCTTCCTCCGGATTAATTTCAATAAATCGGGCATAGTTGATCAGTGAAAAAAGTAAATCTCCAAACTCGGCAGCAGCCGCATCCTTGTCCGGTCCGGCACCATTGTCTCCATCAAAAGCCTCTTTAAATTCCCCCATCTCCTCTTCAACTTTACCCCATACCTGCTCTTTTTCTTCCCAGTCAAAACCTACTCCCCTCGCCTTTTCCTGTATCCGCATGGCTTTGATCAGCGCAGGCAGGGAACGGGGTACTCCGCCCAGTACACTGGTATTGCCCTTTTCTTTGAGTTTGATCTTTTCCCAGTTTTGTTTGACAGCTTCTTCATCGTCCGCCCGGCTATCCCCATAAATATGCGGATGCCTTCTGATAAGCTTCTCATTGAGTTGATTGATCACATCGGCTATGTCAAAAGCATTCGTCTCGGATGCTATTCTGGCATAAAAGACGATATGCAATAAGATATCGCCCAACTCCTTGCCTACAGCTTCCAGGTCCTTTTCCAAAATGGCATCAGACAGTTCAAAAGTTTCTTCAATGGTCAGGTGGCGCAGGCTATCGATGGTCTGTTTTTTGTCCCAGGGGCACTGTTCCCTAAGCTCATCCATAATGGTCAGCAGCCGGTCAAAGGCGGCCAGTTGTGATTTCCTCTTTTCAGACTTGTTCATAAATAGGCAGGAAACTTAAAATCGGGTAACAACGTTTTGAAAGATATACGTAAATTTGCAGAAATAATATTGATATGACAACCGTATATTTGACATTGGCATTCCTGGCACTGTTTTTCATTTTGATGTCCGTAAGATTGATTTTCCTCAAGAACGGACAGTTTAAGGGAACATGTGCCTCTCAGAATCCCTATTTGAACAAAGAAGGCGGAACATGTGGCTATTGCGGCAAGAAGGTAGATTCAGCCAGCTCCTGCGGCAATCCAGACAATGAAGTCGACAAAGTAATGGCTAAATTCAAATAAACCCACTCGATCCTGGCCAATTTTTATCTTGTATAACTAATCCTTTTTACGTGGCATTAATCAAATCAATTTCCGGTATCAGGGGTACCATTGGAGGAAAACCCGGTGAGGGCCTCTCCCCTGTAGACATTGTCAAATTTACCGCGGCTTATGGCGCCTGGGTCCTGGAAAACTCTGACAACAACACCATCGTCATTGGAAGGGACGCAAGACTCTCCGGAGAGATGGTGTCGGGACTGGTAGCCCAAACCCTCCGCGGAATGGGCATTCATGTAATCGATCTCGGACTGAGTACCACCCCTACCGTTGAGCTTGCCGTCCCCCGTGAAGCAGCCGGCGGCGGCATTATTGTCACAGCCAGCCACAATCCCATCCAGTGGAATGCCCTGAAGCTGCTAAACGCTGCCGGAGAATTTATTTCCGATCAGGAGGGAAAAGCGGTTCTGGAAAAAGCCGAAGCAGGAGATTTTCGCTTTGCGGAGGTCCGCAAATTAGGCAGCTACACCTTGCGCGAAGATTACCTGGATATACATATACAGCATGTGCTGGATCTGGATCTTGTAGATCGGGAGGCCATAGCAGCCCGAAAGTTCAAGATCGTATTTGACGGCGTCAATTCCTCAGGCGGGCTGTACGTGCCCCGATTGCTTCGTGCGCTGGGCGTAGAAACTATCGAAGAAATGTATTGCGAGCCCAATGGAAATTTCCCCCATAACCCGGAACCTTTGCCGGAGCACCTGAGGGATATCGCTTCAAAATTAGAAAATGGAAGTTTCGACCTGGGTATAGTAGTAGATCCTGATGTAGACCGGCTCGCTTTTCTAAATGAAGACGGCAGCTTCTTTGGAGAAGAATATACCCTGGTGGCCGTGGCCGACTATGTACTCTCCTGCCAACCCGGCAATACGGTGTCGAACCTGAGTTCTACCCGTGCCTTGAGGGATGTTACCGAATTGCGTAAAGGCACTTACCAGGCAGCCGCGGTGGGCGAGGTGAATGTGGTCAACCAAATGAAAGCCGTAAATGCGGTAATAGGAGGTGAGGGCAATGGAGGCGTCATCTACCCGGCCTCGCATTATGGAAGAGATGCCCTGGTGGGGATTGGATTGTTTCTTACCCATCTGGCCAAATTCGGAAAGTCTGCCAGCCGGTTGAGGGCCAGCTATCCCAATTATTTTATTTCCAAAAACAAAATAGAGCTGACGCCGGGAATAGACGTAGACCGAATTCTGCAAAAAATCCAGCTTAAATACGAAAAGTATCCGGTCAATACCATAGACGGTGTCAAAATAGAGTTTGACAAGGAATGGGTTCATCTGAGAAAATCCAATACCGAACCCATCATACGCATTTATTCCGAATCAGAGACCGCTTCGACAGCCGAGCATCTGGCTAATAAAATCATCCTGGATATCAAAGAAATCATTTCTGAAAAAGCCTGATGGCAGAAGTTTCTATGTCCGACCAGCCCTCTATCTACTTAGACAATGCGGCCACTACCCCCATGGATGAGCGTGTGTTGGAGGTCATGTTGCCCTATCTCAGAGGCAATTTCGGCAACCCATCATCCGTACACAGCCACGGCAGAAATACCCGGGTCGCCCTGGAAAAAGCCAGGAAGGAAATTGCCGGCCTGCTTCATGCAAGCCCTGGTGAAATAACTTTCACCTCTGGTGGTACTGAGGCCGACAATACTGCATTGCTGGGGGCCATTGCAGCATATGAAGTCAAACATATCATTACCTCTCCATTGGAACACCATGCTGTACTGCATGTGTTGCAGCAGGCGGCAAATAAAAACAATATCAGGTTATCCCTGCTAAAGGTAGACCGGGACGGTCGAATTGATCTGAATGATCTGGAGACACTTTTGCGGGACAAGGACAGTAAGCTGGTAAGCCTGATGCATGGTAATAATGAGATCGGAAATATTGCTGATCTGGGCGGGATTGCAGCCCTTTGTGAGCAATACCATGCCTACTTCCATTCTGATACCGTCCAGACCATAGGACACTACCCCTTTGACCTGCAAAACCTCAGGATAGATGCGCTGGTCGGGTCTGCCCACAAATTCCACGGGCCAAAGGGCGTGGGATTTCTGTATACAAGAAAAGATAAAAAAATTCCAGCTCTCATCACTGGTGGCTCGCAGGAAAGAAACATGCGCGCCGGCACCGAAAATATAGCTGCAGTCGTAGGCATGGCCAGGGCGCTGGAAATTGCAATAGAAAACCAGGAGCAGCACCAAAAAGAAATACAGGCATTGAAACAATATTTTAAAGACAAACTGCTTTCTGCCATTCCTGAAGTATCCTTCAACGGCTTGTCCGCAGATCTTGAAAACAGTCTGTACACGCTGATAAATGTCAGCTTCCCCCCCTCTGAAAGCAATCAGGGTATGCTCCTGTTTCATCTGGATCTGGCAGGGATTTCCGCTTCAGGCGGGTCTGCATGCAGCAGCGGTGCCAGACTTGGATCACATGTTTTGCAGGAAATCGGCACCGATCCCTCTCGTGAAAATGCCCGTTTTTCTTTTAGCCGCTTCAATTCCCGGGAGGAAATAGATTATACAGTAACAACCTTGAAGGAGCTGTACAACTAAACGGAAGTTGTTAGACAGGCTTTAGCGGAAAGGTAACCTGCTCAGGTCCACATTGCCTCCGGAGAGAATGATTCCTACCTCTTTGTCTTTAAAAAGTGTTTTGTTTATAAGCAAAACAGCCAGAGGAACCGCACAACTGGGTTCTATCACGATTTTCATCCTTTCATAAATCAACCTCATGGCGGCAATTATTTGCCCGTCGTCTGCCGTAAGGATATCGGATACATATCTGCTGATAATGTCAAAATTGAGCTCCCCCAAAGAAGTGAGGAGGCCATCGGCGATGGTATCGGGATTTTCCTGGGGGATCCTTTTTCCGGCCATAAAAGATCTCCTGGCATCGTCAGCACCTGTCGGCTCGGCCCCGATCACTGCTGTTTCCGGGGAAAAAAATTGACTGGAGAGCGCTGTACCTGAGAGCAGCCCACCCCCTCCTACCGGAGCAAGCAGGATATCCGGCTGCAGGCCCTCCTCAAATATCTCATAGGCACAGGTGGCCTGACCCTCAATCACATCGCAGTGATCGTAGGGAGGCACAAAGGTAGCACCATAGCGGTTGACCACTTCCCTGAGGCCTTCTTCCCGGGCACTCAGGTTTGGGGCACACTCAAAAATCTGTCCTCCATACTCCCGTACTGCCTCTTTCTTAATTTGCGGTGCCGTTTCAGGCATGACGATAAACGCCGGTATTCCCGCTTCCGCGGCAGCTCTGGCCAATGCTGCTGCGTGGTTTCCTGAGGAATGGGTAGCCACTCCATTTTCACGCGCCGCTTTGTTCAGCTTCAAAACGGCATTGGCCGCTCCACGCGCCTTGAAAGCACCTACTTTCTGAAAATTCTCACATTTAAAAAATACCCGGCAGCCTGCCAGTTTGTTGATTGCCGAGCATCTGAGTACGGGTGTCCAGTGAATCAACTGATCTATTCTGGACCTGGCTTCCTTTATGCTGTGCCTGCCGATATTTTGCCAATTTTCCATTGACCAAAATTGCATATAAATTGCTTATCCGGCAATAATAAAAGTAAATTCCAAGCCCAAAGAAAAAAGGTATGGCTCCGAATATTCTGATTTAACTATAATTCCTATATTGAAATTTCATTTTCAAATCTCTTCCCTGGCAATATCTAAATATGTTCCAGAATGATCCTTCATTTTTCCCCATCATGGGGGAAATTCTCAATGAATACAATGCAATGAGCCTTGACATGAGCGCGGGCAATACAGCATTGCAGCAGCTTGATTTGATGGATAGCGAAGCTTTTTCCGCCTATATTCAGCAAATTCTGACACAAAAGAAAAGAAAGTATGCGCTCGGTGGATATGGGGAGAACAGGTCTATCTACCAAAGAAGTCCCGTATTTGCCCAGGCAGATGCTGGCTACCGCAATATCCATCTCGGCGTAGACATCTGGTCAGAAGCTGGTACAGCAGTGTACAGCCCCCTCGAAGGCAGGCTGCACAGTTATAATGACAATGAGGGATTTGGGAACTATGGCCCCACCCTGATAATGGAACACCATTTGAAGGATGAGACGATCTACGCGCTCTACGGACACCTTAGCCGAAAAGACCTGAACCAGTTGTATCCAGGCAAGGTTTTTTTGGCAGGTGAAAGAATCGGACATTTGGGCAAGGTAATGGAAAATGGACACTGGCCACCCCATTTGCACTTCCAACTGATCCGCGACCTGGCAAACTGGCAGGGAGATTATCCCGGGGTATGCGAAGAAAAAGACATTGAAAAGTACCTGAACAACTGTCCAGACCCCAATTCCTGGCTGGGACTTCCGGTACTTTCATCCTGAAATCTAAAAATTTTGGATTAATGAAGCATTCTGAATCGTTTAAAAAAATAATTGACCTGAGAAAAAAACTGCATCAAAAGCCGGAAATATCTGGCCATGAAGCAGGCACATCAGCCATGATAAAAGCATTCCTGGAAGATTTGGCTCCGGATGAAATGATCGAAAACCTTGGTCCATACGGGCTGGCGGCGGTCTTTAACGGAACGCAGGATGGTCCGACCACATTGATCCGGGCCGAATTGGATGCATTACCTATCCCGGAAGAGGGGAATGTTGCCCACAAGAGTCTTAATGCGGGAGTCTCCCATACCTGCGGCCACGATGGGCATATGGCGATAGTTTGTGGAGTGGCTGCCCACTTGTCTGAAACCCGCCCAAAGAAAGGCCGTGTAGTCCTTATTTTCCAACCGTCGGAAGAGACCGGCCTTGGTGCTGCTCAGGTAATTGAATCAAAAAATTACAGGAAGATACAGCCTGACTATGTATTCGCCCTGCACAACTTACCAGGTTATGAAAAAAATGAAATTGTTTTAAAAAAGGGCGCCTTCACTGCGGCATCAAAGGGCATGACCATACAGCTCAAAGGGCGGACCAGCCATGCCGCCCATCCCGAAGACGGGCGCAGTCCTGCCGAAGCCATGTGTAAGCTGATAGTCGGTCTTGAAAAGCTACCGGAAATTATTGCTGGTTTTTCACTGGTTACAGTGATTCACGCTCAATTGGGTGAAGTCGCTTTTGGCACCACGCCCGGCAATGCCCGGGTGATGGCTACGTTAAGGACCTATGAAAACGACATCATGAGTAAGCTGACCCAGCATGCAGAAAGGCTGGCAGAATTGGTGGCCAAAGAAAGCGGACTGGATTTTTCAATCAGTTATTGTGAGGAATTTGAGGCAGTAGTCAATGACCCTGCTCCCTGGGAATTGGTAAACGAGTCAGCGAAGGAATTGAAGTTGAAAACCAAACATATCCGAAATCCCTTCCGCTGGTCAGAAGACTTCGGCAAATTCTCTACCCTTACCGATAGCCTACTCTTTGGTATTGGCTCGGGCAAAAAACAGCCTCAACTTCATGAAGGCCACTATGACTTTCCGGATGAAATCATTCCTTCCGGTGTAGCTATTTTTGTACGGGTAATAGAAAAATTAAACCATTGATCAGATGCTGCATACCTCTTATATTGAAATCAGCAAAAGTGCCTATAAAAACAACATCAAATTTATAAAAAGCCAGGTTGGATCCCATGTGACCATATCATCAGTGGTCAAGGGCAATGCCTACGGCCACGGAATAGAAAATGCCGTCAAAATAGCCGAATCGGCCGGTATCCGGCATTTCAGCACTTTCAGCACCGACGAGGCCATCAGGGTAAAAGATTCCTCTTCCAAAGGAAGTGAGATCATGATCATGGGAATGGTAGAAAACGAAAACATGGCCTATCTGATCGGTAATGATATCAGCTTTTATGTTTTCGAAATGGATCGGCTCCAGGCTGCAATTCACACCAGTAAAGTATTGGGAAGAAAAGCAAAAATTCATGTAGAGGTAGAAACCGGATTCCACAGAACTGGATTTGAATGGGAAGAAAGGGCCGAGCTGGCTAAAATCATACTGGAAAACAAAGAAAACATACAACTTTGTGGCCTATGCACCCATTATGCAGGCGCGGAGAGTATTGCCAACTATGTACGGATAAAGGAGCAGATAAAAGTCTACCATGAATTCAAAACCTGGTTCCAGGATAAAGGCCTGTATTTCGACAAATACCATACAGCCTGTTCTGCCGCCTCATTGAGCTATCCCGAGACGATCATGGACATGGTACGTATAGGCATTGCTCAGTATGGATTCTGGCCCAGCCAGGAAACCTACATGCTAAAATTCAAGCAATTGGCCCCCAACATGAAAAACCCACTCAAGAGGCTGATCAGTTGGAAGAGCCATATCATGAGCATCAAAAAAGTAAAAATCGGAGATTTCGTCGGATACGGCAACAGCTACATGGCCTCCCGAAACATGACCATTGCCCTGGTACCTGTAGGTTATTGCCATGGTTTTAGCCGTAACCTGAGCAATTTGGGGAAGGTGCTGATTCAAGGCAAGATCCTTCCCGTAGTAGGGACCGTGACGATGAACGCCATCTCTGTGGATGTTACCGACTTAAAATCTGTCCATAAAGGTGAAGAAGTAGTCATTATCGGAAGGCAAAAGAGAAATGAAATCACCGTAGCCTCGTTTGGCGAATCTGCCCAACAGGTAAATTATGAACTATTGACACGCCTCCCCCATGATATTCCGAGAAAAATCATAGCCTAGCCCATCTTTAGAATGGTATTTGTGGTAGTTAGAAAAATCAAAATGTATTGATCATTTAATTAAAGCATAACGTATCATGAAATACTTACAAATTTCTTCTATACTGTTATTTTCTATAGGATTTTTTCTGGCTTGCGGCTCAGAAACGGTCGAGTTATCGGAACATGACTGGAAAGTCACCGACCTCACAGGATCAGCCGCACCTAAGGAAAAATTAGGAAATCTCTCCCTTGTATTCAAAGAAGGTCAGGAAATCGGAGGCTTTGCCGGATGCAATGATTACCGCGGAGGAGCGACCTACAACAGGGAGCAAATCAAATTTTCCACACTTTATGCCGATAATGAATCCTGTGATGACAGCAACCTGGAAAAAAGGTTTCTTTCCAACCTGGAGTCCAGCGTCTCCTACACCTACAGCGCCGGTAAATTAGTGCTTTATGATGAAGAGGGTAACATATTGGTAGAAATGGAAAAAAGCTAATGAATTGGCAGATCCGGTTCCGGCATCAAAGTAAAAGGGAATGGGTCAACTAAAAATTATGGTTCTATTCCCTACTACTTTGATTTTCTGCGCCAGGTGGTATCTGATTGCCTTTGATAGTACTACTTTTTCTACATCCTGTCCGATCTGAACCAGCTCATCGACGGTATTGTGGTGCCGTACTCTCGCTACTTCCTGCTCTATAATCGGCCCTGCATCCAGCTCCTCCGTAACATAATGGGCCGTTGCACCGATAATTTTCACCCCACGCTTGTATGCCGCATGGTAGGGTTTTGCACCTACAAAAGCCGGTAGAAAGGAGTGGTGTATGTTGATGATCCGGTCGGGGTAGTTTTTGATAAAACTTGCTGAAAGTATCTGCATATAGCGCGCAAGCACAATAAAATCTACCTTGTTTTCCCGGAGCAGTTGAAGCTGCTTTTCTTCCTGAGCTGCCTTGTTGGACTTGTCGATGGGCAGGTAGTGGTAGGGAATTCCAAATGCCCGAACCACAGGCTCCAGGTCGGGATGGTTAGATACCACCAGAGGGATCTCAACGTTAAATTGCCCGGAATAATACCTGCTCAGGATATCAAACAGACAGTGAGACAGCTTGGAAACAAACAGGGCCATTCTGGGTTTGGGCGAATTGAAAAACAACGAATAATCCATACCAAACCGCTTACCAACTTTTTCACCAAATAGGCCAACGATGTCATCTTTTTTGATATCGAAAGAATCGAGCTCCCATTCCGCCCGCATAAAAAAATCCCCCATTTCCTCATCGATGTACTGGTCGATGGCCAGAATATTTCCATTGTTTTCAAAAAGAAATTGCGAGACCGCAGCGACGATACCCTTGTCGTCTTTGCACTGTATGATTAGAATAGCAGTATGCATGTGGTTTTGCCTTCGGTTATATGGTTTTTGTCTGTTTCAGGTCAGGCCAGCAGGGCAGAGATATCTTCCTGGCTGAGGCTTTTGATAAAGCTCTCCTCAGTACTGATAAGTTCCCCGGCCAATGCCATTTTTCGTTCCTGAAGAGCCATGATTTTTTCCTCTACAGTATTCCTTGCAATGAACTTGTAGATAATCACTTTATTTTGCTGTCCGATCCGGTGCGCACGGTCAATGGCCTGAGATTCCACGGCAGGGTTCCACCAGGGATCCAATAGAAAAACATACTCAGCTTTTGTCAGGTTGAGGCCTACTCCACCAGCTTTCAGGGAAATGAGAAAAACCTGTACTTCGGGATCTTCCTGAAAGGCATTTACCTGCGCCTGCCTATCCCTGGTAGCCCCGTCCAGGTAAGCAAAAGGTATATTCTTTTCTTCTAGATAGGATTTTACTATCCCCAGATGCCTGACAAACTGACTAAATATCAACACCTTATGACCCTCACTTACTGTAGCCTGGATCATGTGGGTGATATCTTCCAGCTTTCCGGAATCTCCCGAATAATTCTGGTCCGCCATCTTCGGATGATTGGCTATCTGGCGGAGCTGCATCAAACCCCTTAACAGGGTCAGCGACTTCTGTGACATTCCCGGCATGGCCATCTCACTGATGATCTTTTCCCGATAATAATTTTTCACCTCTTCGTAGGCTTGCTCCTGTGCATCCGTCATGGTAGAATACTGGACATTGACCACTTTTTCGGGAAGGTCGGTAGCTACCTGTGATTTAAGCCGCCTCAGGACAAAAGGCTTGATCATTACATTCAGTTTAATGATTTTATCCTTGTCACTTTTCTTCTCTATCGGCAGTAAAAACTGTTTTTTGAAAGCCGACTGTCCACCCAAGAGACCCCTGTTTATAAAATTCATCTGAGACCAGAGATCCATGGTGCCGTTCTCTACCGGCGTACCGGTAAGTATGAGTTTGTGATTGCTTTTAAGCTGAACCACAGCTTTGGAAATGATACTGTCCGGGTTTTTGATCGCCTGGGACTCATCTAGAATGATGTAATTGAAGTAAAAATCCCTCATGATGTCGATATCCAGACGGGTGATCCCGTAGGAAGTAAGGATAAGGTCATACCGCCCAAACTGGCTGCAATCTTTTATCCTCTGCGTCCCGGTATATATTAAAATCTTAAGGTTTGGCGTAAATTTCCTGGCTTCCAGCTGCCAGTTGTATATCAGCGAAGTCGGCATGACCAGCAACGAAGTGGTCCCCTCGGAGCGCTCTTTCTCCATGGCAAGCAAAGCCAGTGTCTGCACAGTTTTCCCCAGCCCCATGTCGTCTGCCAGACAACCTCCAAAATTGTACTCATTCAAAAACCTCATCCAGTTATAACCTGCCTTCTGATAAGGCCTGAGTTTACCCTTGAAATAATCAGACAGGGGATAGTCATCGATAGTAGCAAAATCCCGCAGCTTTTGCAGCCTTTCACTCAGGGATAGTTGTATCAGATTTCCCTTTTCGAGTTCCTGAGCCAGGGCAATATGGTGCTTTTTCAATTTAAATTTGCCTACCTGCGACTCTCCTTCTTCCATAAATGAAAAAATCTCCCCGTAGTTCGTAAACCAGGATTTGGGGATAATCGCAATTTCATTATTGGGAAGCTCGATTTCTGTTTTGCCTTTTAACAACAACTTGCGGAATTTTGTGAAGGAGATTTCATGGTTGCCAAAGGTCACCGTCGCCTCCACATCAAACCAATCAATTTTTTCCTTGATGCTTAGGTTGATCTTTGCCGATCCAATAAAATACTTTTTACCCTTCTCATTGCTGGTTTGTTGAATCCGAACGCCGAGATCGTCCAATTCAGGCCTGTGGTTGATAATCCAATCATAAGCCTCTCGTTTTTTCATGGAGTGTCGGCCGTGTTTGACTGGCAGTCCTTTGTTCTTAAGGAAATCTCCATAAAATCCCTCTTTGGATAAATCCCTGACTACTTTGAAAAAAGTATAGTCATCACCATCCCTTTCGAGTTCTACGTTACTGGGTTTGGCCTGGTCTGCACGAAAAGTGTAATCGCCATAGCTAAACCTCAGGTCAAAAACCATTTTTTCTTCCTCTTCCTCTGAGATTTTTCTTCCAAACATATCTACCGTGGGGTTGCCTGGCAGGTCTCCCAGGTAGAGTACAGGTTGCGGCTTGGAGTGTTCTACCTTAATTTCAAAACCCTTGGCAAACACGTCAAAGGAGGCTACGAGCTGGGTGACAAACTTTTTGTAATAGGACTCTTCTACTTTCTTTGGAATGACGATAAATTTCTTATTCAGAAAAGGCATTAATTTTTTGCCATCCACATCCTTTTCAAAACTAAATAGACGGGAGTCTACCACCAGCCAGGCAGGTTGATGACAGATCAGGTAGCTGCCCTTATACTGCCAGTCTAATTTCTCATTCTGGTATTTTATGGTCGGAAAATAATGGGTATTGTCTTCATTTCTGCGAAAATGAAACAGCACGCTGGCTTTTTCAGGCATGATGGAAATCTCCTTCCAAACCGGGTTGCCATCGTTTCCCATTTCAAAAAGTCTTTTCTGCTTGATTTTCTCCAAAATCCTCGACCTGGTAATCTCCAGTCTTCCTTCAATTAGCTTCTGGACTTCCTTGTTTGATTGGGTAGGATTCGCTGTATCGAATACCTTTCTTAAAAATTCCTTTGGCTTTTGATTTTTTGCGTTAAACTTTTTTACTACCGCCTCCTGCTGCATGCTGTCCATCAGCCGGATCAATTCCAGGTCGGTGTCGTCTATCTTTTCCCCAAATTCGTTGGCATTTTGGTAAGAAATGTTTTGGTAGGCAAAAGACAACCTGCCTTTCTCATCCAGTTGTATGGCAAAAGACTCAAAAAGAATTCCCAGAAACTCATGGTTAAACAGGGAATATACGATTTCAAACGGCTTATCAGAAGCTACTTTCATTTACTTATTATTTGAACAAAGTCTAACTGACCGGTTGCTGTTTCTGAATTTGGCAGTTTGCAAATTACAGAAATATTTAAAAAAAATAAATAAATCCTACACTTATTCCCCTACAAATGCGAGGTTGTATTAACCTTTGAGGCGATCAAGGCAGGCCTATAGGATGCGAGCAGGGTGATCAGCACCACACTCAGACTGGTATACAAAAAATCTGTCCACTTCATCCGCACCGGATAGGCATCTACAATTGAGGATGTCACGCCAAGGGAAACCAGACCAAAACTATCCTGAGCCCAACAGATAAGAAATCCTAAAAGCAGGCCGATCAATGCCCCTGAAAAGGCAATGATGGCTCCTTCTTTCAGATATATGGATTTGATTAAGCTACGTTTGCCACCCATAGCCAGCAATACGGCGATATCCTTTTTCTTTTCAATCGCCAGCATACTTAAAGAGAAAAATATATTGAAAGAAGCAACTGCCAGAATAAAGGTAAGGGTGAGGAATACAAACAATTTCTCTAACCTGATGGTCATCAACAAACTTGCGTGCTGTTCATTGCTGTCGTTGACAATAAACTCCTCTCCGAGCTGGTCCCGAAGCCGATATTTCACCTCCTCAATCGAATATCCATCCGCAACCTTAATCTCCAGTGCCGATCGCCGGTTGCCATATTCCAAAAGGTCGGCAGCAAAGCCGAGCGGAACGATGAGATATTCGTCATCGTATTGCTTTTCAATACTGAAGATACCTGCAGGGCGAATGACGCTTCTGTTGTACATACTGGCAGGATCTATACTGCCAGCTCTGGGTTCCTTCGGATAAAAAACCTGCATGAGCTCAAATTCATCATCCAAATCCAGCAACAGGAAATAAGAAAGCCCCCGCCCCAGGATGGCCTGTGGGCGGCCTTCTTCTCCCAGGCTCTTGTTTCCTGAAAAATATCCCTTTTCGAATCGATTCTGCTGTAGAAAATTTTCTGAAACGCCTTTCAAGGTAGCTACTACCTGGTGCTCCCCATACCGCACAAGCGCATTGTCTTCGATCACTTCTGTCAATATCTCCACACCCGCTGTCTCCCTCATCTCCGACAGGAATTCTTCATCCACCTCAAATGATTTTCCCAAACGAGGCATTACTTTCAAATCCGCATCAAAAGACGCATACAGGTCCTTGATCAGCCCTTCCAGTCCGTTGAAAACGGACAAGACCACCACCAGAGCCATGGTACCAACCGCTACCCCGATCATGGATATTCTGGACAATACTGTAATGAAGTTTTTCTTCTCTTTACTCCTGAAGTATCTGGTCGCTATAAAGTAGGAAAGATTCAAGTATTTTCGGGTTAATCATCAGAAGTATCCTCGTTTTCTTCATCGGATGGATCCGGAATATCGAGCTTCGAAATCACCTCATCCATGTGCTGGGCATAAGCGGCCGATTCATCCAGGTAAAAAACCAATTCGGGAATAATTCTCACCGACTTGCCTATCCTGTTTCCCAAAAACTTTCTGATCTGTCCTTTGTTTTCATTGATCCGCGTAAAGAGCGCCTCGTTGTCGGCCAATAGAAAACTTAAATTGATTTTCGCAACTCCCAGATCCGGACTCATCAACACTCTTGTCACCGTGACCATGGCCCGGCCGACAAGGGGTTTGCCCTCCCGTTGAAATATTTCTCCCAATTCCTTCTGGATCAGCTTGGAATATTTCTGCTGTCGTTTACTCTCCATTTTTACATTTTTATTCTTGACAAATTTAGTGAAATATAACGGTAACCTTTAATTTCGTAAATTGAGTTTTAAACAAAGAAGAATCTTGCTGGAATTTTTCAAAATAAATGATCCTTTTCGGATGATCGGGATTTTTTTCCTTCTCATACTGCTACGTATCCCCTACTACCTGATGGATATTCCTATCACCCAACCGGAGTTGCTCTGGCAATTGCTGGGTGAAAGAATGACGGCCGGCAACCTGCATTTTGCGGATACGATAGACAGCACGGGCCCCTTGTCTGCGCTGGTATACGGCATAAACCAGTTGCTGTTTGAAAATTCCCTCCTCTCCTTTTCCCTCATCTCTTTCTTACTCATATTGTTTCAGATTTTTTATACAAACGAATTACTGATCCGTGTCAATGCCTACGAGGAGAGCAATTACCTTCCGGCCTTTATAATGGTCATTCTCTATCAGCTATCCTTTGATTTTATGACCTTATCCCCGGCATTGATGGGAAATACCTTTCTCCTGCTGGCCATGGGACAGCTACTCCGGCTCACGTCTGTAAATGCCAACACTGTCCCGGCCGTATTGCTGATGGGCTTTTGGGCAGGAATTGCGTTCTGTTTCCATTTTTCCTACCTCGCGCTGCTTCCTTTCTTCATTCTAACCGGTTTACTGGTAAATGGCTTTACTTTTCAACAATTAAATCTACTGGTCACCTCCTACCTGTTGCCATTTGCTGCCTGTGCCGTGTTTTATTTCTGGCAAGACGCGTTGTCCGAATTTTTTCGCCTCTATGTGGTCCTGGGAGTAAAAATACAGGCGCTCTACCATGTAGCTATCAAAGACCTGCTCTATATTTTCTCCCTGCCACTACTATTGACTTTGTTTGGTTATTTCCTAAACAATACCATGCATCGCATGAACGTAAACCAACAGAAACAAAACCAACTTCTGTTCCTGTATTTACTTTTCAATATAGCTACATTTTTTCTGATGGAAAGGATAAGCCCCTATCAGTTCGTCAGTATTTTTCCCCCGATCGCATATTTTACCACTCACCTGTTTACGATCAGCAGTAAACGCATGATGCAACAGTCTATGGCGTACGGATTGCTGCTTATTATTCCATTTATCGGCTATAGCTGGGTATTCTACCAAAAAAACGAACCATCCTTCGAAAGATACAAAGTAAATATTGATGCCGGAAGGGATATACCCAAAGACAGCAGCGTAATGGTGCTTGATGACAACCTGGACAGCTATAATCAGGCCAAAGCTGCCAGCCCCTATCTGAATTTCAGGTTGACCCGGCTGTATTTTGAAGGCATGGATGAGAGGGAACGAAAGGTGAGGATATATCGGGACCTGAAAAGAGAGTCTCCCGACCTGATCATTGATGAAACGCAGGTTTTCCACCTTTGGACCAAAGATATCCCACACTACCGGTTTCTGTATGAAAATGAGGGCGCGGGAAGGTATAGAAAAATCAGGTAAACTTATTTTTCGACTTAGACGAAAATGCCGTTGATCAGCAGGGAATTTTTTTGACCCTTCTGGCATGCCGGCCACCCTCGAAGGAAGTATTGAGAAAGACTTCCACCATTTTTTCAGCCAACTCAAATGATACAAATCGGGCTGGGACAGCAATGAGGTTTGCATCATTGTGTTGCCTGGCAAGAGCTGCCAGGTCCTCATTCCAGCAGATAGCAGCCCGGATATCCTGGTGTTTATTGGCCGTGATGGCCACCCCGTTGCCACTCCCGCAAATGATAATTCCCTGTGCAAATTCGCCGGATTCTATGGCATTACATAGTGGGTGTACATAATCCGGATAATCTACAGACTCATCGGTATAGGGACCGAAATCTTTGACTTCGTACCCCTTGCCTTTAAGTATATCGATCAAATCCTGTTTGTATTCGAACCCTGCATGATCTCCCCCAATAGCTATTTTCTTTGACATTTTTATCTGTTTACTATTTGATTTTTAATGGTCAGATGCCCGCCCGGCTAACGCCGGGCGGAAAGTGGAATCCTGCTAACCTATAGGCAGGTCGCATGTTGGATAATCCTCCCACTGCATGACGGCTACGTCATCCTCGATTTCTTAACATTAAAATCCGTTTTCCAATTCTTCTTTTCTTCTTTTCTTCTCCAACCGCTTGGCAATGATGATTCCAGCTTCATAGAGCACCAGAATAGGCATGGCGATAAGTATCTGGCTGATCACATCCGGTGGCGTAATCAGAGCTGACAATACCAGGATCACAACTATAGCATGTCGCCGGTAGGTTTTCAGCATTGCGGAAGACACCAGGCCGGCCTGCGTCAGAAAATAGATTACAATTGGAAGCTGAAACATGACGGCAGAGGCCAACACCAACATGGCCAGTGTAGACACATACGAGGTAATGTCAAATTCATTGGCGATGGAGGGGTCCAGTTGGTAATTCGCCAGAAAGTTGATGGAAAGAGGGGATAGTATATAGTAGCCAAAACCTGCTCCGAGAAAGAATAACAAGCTGACAAAGAATACGGCACCACGTGCTGCACTTTTCTCCCTATCATACAGACCCGGACTTATAAAGCGCCAAACCTCCCAGAAAACATAAGGGAAGGCGGCTATCAAGCCTACTACCAGGCTGGATGTAATGTGCATGGAAAACTGCCCCGTCATCTGCCGGCTCTGGATGATGAACGGTAGCTTGTCAATACAAAGTGCGGGCAATGAGAAAAAGTCGGACATTTGACACAACACCCGGTAGGTGATGAAGTCAATTCTGGAAGGACCCAGAATTACCTCTCCAAAAACAAAGCTTTTGGCCAGAAATGCCAAAACCATAAATACCAATATGGCAGATATGGAGCGCAGCAAGTGCCAACGCAGTTGCTCCAAATGGTCCAAAAAGGACATGCCGTTATCTTCTTCCTCTTCTTCTCTGTACTGATCCAGTGCCACCTAATTCTAGTTTTAATATAAAGGAAATTGAACCATCCATTCGTTGACCCTTGCCTTGATATCCTTCAAAGCGGCTTCATCTTCATAATGCGTCAGGGATTGGTCTATCAGTCCCACAATTTGATCCATATCTGCTTCCTTCAGCCCCCTTGTCGTCACTGCGGCCGTGCCGATACGCATGCCGGAAGTTACAAAAGGTGACCTGGTATCAAAGGGAACCATATTTTTGTTGATGGTGATGTCTACTTTGCCCAGGGTTTCCTCAGCAATTTTCCCTGTCAGGTCTTTATTTCTCAAATCTATCAACATCAGGTGATTGTCCGTACCTCCGGAAATCAGTTGATAGCCTTTATTTACGAAAGCCTGGGCCATTTGAGCGGCGTTTTTCTTCACCTGCAACACATATTCCATGTATTCGTCTGAAAGTGCCTCCTGAAAGGCTACTGCTTTTGCAGCAATGATATGCTCCAGCGGACCTCCCTGGGTTCCGGGAAATACGCCCGAATCCAGCAATGAAGACATTTTTCTTAACTCCCCTTTAGGGGTTTTTATTCCAAACGGATTCGGAAAATCTTCCCGCATCAGGATCAAGCCTCCTCTGGGGCCCCGAAGCGTCTTATGGGTGGTCGTGGTCACCACATGACAATATTCCAGAGGATCATTTAATAAGCCTCTTGCAATCAATCCGGAAGGATGAGAAATATCCGCAAGCAAAATGGCTCCCACCTGGTCGGCTACTGAACGGAGTCTTTCGTAATCCCAGTCCCGGCTATAAGCAGATGCCCCGCATATGATCAGTTTTGGTCGGACCTCCCGGGCCTTTTCTTCTACCTTCTCATAATCGATCAGGCCTGTAGATTCTTCTACGCCGTAAAAATGGGGTTTGTACAATTTACCGGAGAAGTTAACCGGAGAGCCATGGGTCAGGTGCCCGCCATGTGAGAGATCAAATCCAAGAATGGCATCTCCTGCATTCAGACAGGCCAGAAATACAGCAGCATTGGCCTGAGCACCGGAATGTGGCTGTACATTGGCCCAGGTAGCCCCGAAAAGTTCCTTTGCCCGGTCGATGGCGATCTGTTCCACATTGTCCACAACTTCGCAACCTCCGTAATACCTTTTTCCTGGCAGACCCTCTGCATACTTATTGGTAAGCACACTACCGGCAGCTTCCATCACTTGCTTGCTGGTAAAATTTTCCGAGGCTATCAGCTCTATGCCTCTCTTTTGGCGGTCCTCTTCCTTAGCTATCAGGTCAAATATCAGATGATCTCTTTTCATATGATGATCTTGTCATTTTAAGGTTACGCAGACCATCCAAAACAAAGGAGGAATGGCACACGCAATCAGCTATATTTCAAATTCGAATGCCAAAATTACTTCTAAACTATCTATAATCCAATTGTCTTTTCATTTTGATTGTCATTAAAAAAAAGAAAATCTGCTTTTTCCCTGTCCTGTAAATAAGCAGTACTCCGCCATCTTCAACGGCCGTTAAAATTGAAACTGAAGGTTTAGAGAGATATTTCTACCTATCTGGTTTACTCCAAATGGCCTGTACAGAGACATGTGATCCAGGTAACTGGTGTTCAGTAGATTATTGGCAGATATAAATGCATGGAGGTCTTGCTGCCAGACGTTAAAACTGCTGCCAAGATGAAGACCCATTAGGTAATAACCCGGTGTAGGTTCCTCCAGTGGTGCGGGGCGATCTTGATCCAAAACCAGACTGCCGGTCACATTCAGATAGGGATTTTTTATCTTGCCTATATCTCTGAGGGTAAAACCCAACTCCTGATTCCATCGAAAAGCGGGGATATAGGGAAGATAGGACTGATCAGAGCGCCTTCTCCCAATCGCTATACTGTAGGAAGTATTACCTGAAATCCAGGAGAGACCTGCCGGATACCATTCCAACAAGGCTTCTCCCCCGTACAACCTGGCGTTATCTTGTTCAAACTGCCAAACAGTAAGCTCGCCCACACGTTCTTCGGTGGGGGCAAAATAGATGTAATTGTTTACGACATTATAAAAGCCCTCTACAGATAATGAAAATCCGGAAGCCTTATACCGCACTCCAAGGTCTGCCTGCACATTTTGCTCCCTGTCAAAACCAGCACTTCCCCTTTCAAACCTGGCAGTGCCAGGGTGAGGACCATTTGAGTACAATTCCGCCAGATCCGGTGCCCGAAAACCGGAAGCTACATTTAGTCGGAACCGCCATTGCTCAGAAGGCCGGAACGTCGCCCCTCCGCTTGCTGTCCAGCCGGCAAAGGACCTCTCAAGCTTCCTGTCTTCCGGAACGCCGGGAAGTTCAAATCCGTAGTCCAGGAAATTGGCGCCGCTCGCATCCGCTGTTACTTTCCGGAAATCATAGCGGATACCAGCCTGCAATACCCATTGCTCAGGAGCATGATTGATCAGCACATAGGCAGAGCGATCATCCTTAATTGCATCCGGAATCAATATTTCTGCTGCATTTTCATTATTCCGGGTATTCAGATAAAAACCCTGTATGCCAAATATGGTTTCTGTCTTATTACTCAGGGACTTGTAATACTTCAGGTCATACATGAAGTTAGACTGCCTGAGTCCCAGATCTACCTGGTCGAAATCTGTTTCTGTCTCTTCTCTGAAGTTCCAGTGGTATCCAAAGGTGGCCTTCACCTTATCTCCCCCTAGAAACAGATTGGTCTCCGAATTTAAAAAGTGATCAGACACCTGCTGAAAAGGCAACTGTGCGTTACGGTCATTTCGGCTGGTAACCAATAATTCCTGGTTGTTTTCGTCAAGAATTCCCAATTCCTGCTCCAGTAAAGTATATCTCAACCGCGTATCCCCCCATTTCTTACGCAGTCCCAAACCCGCCTTGAGGTTTTTGGTGTTGAATCGGGTGTTACCCACAGCCCGTCCCGAGCCGTCCAGATAGTCAGCATGGGACTCCATGGCTCCTCTGAGGGACCAAAAGACACCATTTGCAGCAGCACCTTTTACTCCGGATTCAAATCGTCTGCCGAGCGAATTTCCGTAGAAGCGCAAATTTACATCTCCGTCAATTTCTCCGGCAGTGGCGTCTGGCTCTTCTATCAGATTGACAACTCCGGCCATTGCCCCGGAACCATATATGATTGAGGCTGGACCTTTGATGATCTCCACGCCGGCCAAACCGGTTTCTGTAAGGCCCAAACCATGATCCGCTCCCCATTGCTGGTTCTCAAATCTGGCTCCCTGGTAAACTGACAAAACCCTGCTAAAGGACAAACCTCTGATCACCGGCTTACTGATTCCAGGCCCCAGTGATACCTCACTTACACCGGGAGTTTTGGCCAGAGCGGTCATCAGACTTGGTGAAGGATTCTTTAATATAGCTCCCTTGTTGATTTTTTCAATGGAAATGGGAGAACTCTCCTTACCCATTACATAAACCCCGGATACCACCACTTCATCTACGGTGGTCGTGGCAGGATCCATGGCTATCGCCAAGGGTCCGGACAGTTCGGCGGGGTTTATTTTGTATAGTACTGTGGCATAACCCAGATATGAAAACTGTAAGGGCATATTCCTGCCGGGCAATTTCTCCAGGGTAAAATGTCCCTGATCGTCTGTAGCCGTTCCCCTACTCAGTTCGGGGAGATAAACCGTTACGCCCGGTATGGGAATGCTCGTTTCAGCGTCAGTGATGGTTCCTGAAACGGAAAGATTCTGTGCCTGCACAAGAGAAATGCCGGCCCAAAGACCCGTCAGCAGGGTAAATAATAATTTCATCTGTATATATTTTGATTTTTAATGGTCAGATGCCTGCCTGTCGGCAGACGGGGAATCTTTTACGATGAAAATAATCATTGCCTTGTATGCATAATGAGAATTTTAATCGTGTCGATTTTATCTGTTTACAATTCTTTCTTTATGGCCATATCCTGTCCCGAGCGCTGCGTCCCGACGTCTGTACTGATTTTTTGATGATTGATCATCATCCTGGTTTGATGCCTCCATCATACCCGGTTTCCTCCGATGACCCATGCGCAAACAGGGCTACGGTCTTCACCGACACCAGCCTCTATAATGCGAAAGAAGATCCCTCACTTCCTGCCTTTGAGTTAATGAATGGATAGCAGCAGCGAGGTTTCTATTTGCGGGCGACCGGCAAATGGATGCTATTCAATATCCTTGAGCTGTTACCCTTGGAAGTGGGTTTTCTATAAGTGAGGATTTGATGGAGTATACTTTCCCGGCGATTCGCCTGAGGTCGGGACCGCCTGTATCAAGATATCTGATAAGCAGGATCCTTACCGGAACACAGGAAACCCGGAAAAAATTGGCGGACCTCTGAGTGAGAGGATTTCTCTGATTTGCAAGCCGGGGCTTTCCAGAAGAACAGGGGGCCTCGACACCTCATAGACGATATTTTTTCTGGCATTAAAACCCCAATCGTCCGGGAGAAAAAACTGAGCATGCGTGAGCATATCCAATAAAATCAGCTCATTTTCGGAATGCTCCCGCTTTTGCTCTTCTTCTTCCGAAAAAAATGGATGGGCATGCCTGATGGTTTCTCCCGTTTCTAAATCGTGCTCATGGTAAAAAACCATGTTGTTGAGGAGCATCAGGTGGATCAGGACCAGCAATGCAACGCTCAACGTGGGCAATATTTTTCTGAAATAGCTCAAGATCTCTCCAGGTGAATGACAAATATAGACAATATATACGGATGGGGCAACAAAATTAGAAGTTTAACCTTATATTTATATTAGTCTTATCTAACATTACCTTTGTTTGGGCATTGGGTTTCGGATTGGCTGTTAAATCCGCTATATTTGTGGCAGGCATGAATTTCGATTACAGACCGGAAACATACTTCAATGGTACGGGTGCGAGTACCCTGCTGGCCAAACTCAGCTACCCGGAAAGTCAATGGGGAGAGGAGATATGCATTTTCGCCACGGCCCTGGATGGTGAAATTTTCTTCGAAGTCATTGACTTCTATGGTAATGAGTACAAACCAAAACCAGCCTGTAGCAGTGAGCCCCTCCCGCTTCAGGAACTCATCTTGCTGTTAGAGTCCCTGGAGGTAGACCCGGAATCAGAAATGGGGCATATCAATCAGACCTTGCAGGGTATTCCGCAAGCTGAAAGTAAGCTATACCCGGAATTAAAGGATTATTTTAATCAAAAAAGAGCGCACTTTGGATTCATTTGAACGTCCTTACCTTTTTCACCTGAACCGGGTAGGTTTCCCTTTTTCCTCCACCACATACTGATAATTGTTACTATTCATGGCCAACATCCTACTCGTCATTGTTTCTATTCTAACGGGCATATTGCTGCAAAAAATCAGGGATTTCCCTGCCGATACACCCAAGGCACTCAATGCCTATCTGATATATGTGGTTTTGCCTGCCATATCCCTGTTGCACATTTCCAGGCTGGAACTCAGTCTCTCACTGTTGTTGCCGGTTTCGGTTGCCTGGATCATATTTTCCCTAACCTGGGTGTTTTTCGGATATTTGGGGGAAAAATTTGCCTGGAAAAGAAATACTACGGGCTGTCTGATCATATGTGGTGGCTTGTCGAACACCGGATTTGTCGGTTATCCAATCATTGAGGCCCTGTATGGAATTGAAGGCTTAAAGATTGCAGTATTGGTAGACCAGCCCGGCTCCTTTCTTGTGGTCAGCAGCCTGGCCATCATTGTAGCTTCTGTCTATGGCGAGGAAAAAATGCGCAAGCGCGATATTTCAAGGAAAATGGTCTTTTTCCCCCCTTTCCTGTTTTTTATTCTGGCCTTGTTGCTCAACTTGTTCCAAATAAAAATCGAAGGAGTAGTGGAGTATCTGCTGCAGCAATTTTCGGCTACACTCACACCGATAGCGTTGATTGCTGTAGGTTTACAGATCAAAATCAAACCTCAGGATATCAAAGACAATTTTCTGTGGTTCGGCTTGGTGCACAAGCTATTTCTCGTGCCCCTGCTGATATTTATCATCTATTTTCCTATCCTCGGGAGTAGCCCGTCGCAAAACCTTATTTTTAAAGTAAGTGTAATGGAAGCGGCCATGGCATCGATGATCACGTCATCTATCATTGCCAGTAATTTCAACCTAAGGCCTAAGCTTGCTTCTCTGCTGGTAGGAATAGGCATACCACTCTCTTTTATTAGCCTGGCAGGCTGGTATTTTCTTTTGGAATATCTGCGCTAAATCTACTCCGGATCAGGCGGAGTTTTTTCTGGCGTTCTATTGCGATTGGTAAAGCCCTTCAACAGGCTTTTTACTTCCTCGACCGCTTTTTCTTTGGATTCCTCTACCAGCTTTTCTGCCTGCTTTTCCACACTGTCCCTGGCCACTCTGGCTTTCTCGCTGATTTCCTGCTTCAGGCTATCTTCCCTGGCTTTGAATTCTGCGGCAATTTGCTCCTGGACATTCTCCTTCTCGCTGGAAAGCCGGTTTTTAAGTGCATTGGTAAGGTAAGTCTCCAGATTGTCCGCAGCCGCCAGGCGGACTTCTGGCCGGCTATAGGTACCGCCAATATTGAAGGCCAACGGAATGCTCGTATTGGATAAATCTGTCCCCACCGCCCCTGCTACAAGATTGTTTACCTGAGATCCCAATTTACTGGCCGGAACGTCGACCGATACCAGGTAGCTGATCCGGCCGTCGAAGCCGGTGCTCCCCTGAATCCTGGCCGGGTAGTCCCACAGTTGCAACTCAAATGGAGCTATATTCAACATTCCGTCTACGATTTCCGCACTGATGTTGAGCGGTTTTAGCCTGATGGTAGCCGTTTCGTTGAGATTTGTAATACTGGTAATCCCCTTTATCAGCGGACTATCCTTTATGGCAGTTTCTGCCAGCCGGACAAGGCCTTTTCCGTCCAGGCTGGACAACACCGGCATCATGTCCTGACCCAATAATCCTGAAAACGAAAATCTGGTAGAAAAATTACCGGTCACATGCTGGGCCACGGGGGCAAAAGCCCTGACAGTCACAAATGACTGAAAAGCTTCCTGAATGCCCAGGCTGCTAATGTCAAGGCTCATGTCGAAAGAGGGATGTAATATGTCTCTTGTATTGTAGGAGCCATCGAAGGCCATGGTACCTCCCAGCGTTCTCGTTTGGAAACCCTCCAGACGCAAAACCTCATCCTTTAGGTGAATGCTTCCGCTGGCATCTTCAAGGGTCAGGTTGTCGTAGGTAATCCGGTCGGCCTTTACTCTCATTTTAAAATCAATGTCAGCAGGCAAAGCGATTAACTCCAGAGAAGTGGTGTCCGGGGCAGCATCTTCGGTATCTGTCATCCACTCATTGACATCGAAGTTGGCAGAATTAATACTGAGATCAGCCCTTAATTCCTGCCCGCTTTCGCCAAATAAATAGGCCATATAATTGGACAGTTGGCCGGAAGCTTCTATCGGGCTTTTCCCCAATCTGCCATCCATCGAAGAAAGTTGAATATACTGCGGACTAAATTCCATCCTGGCATCGTGAATGCGAACTCCCTGGGGATAATCCAGGTCGCTGAAATAAAAATCCGCGACCTGCAATTCTCCTTCAGTGGCCAACTCACCGAAACGGTTTCTTTCAATGGCCTCATAGCTTCCATTGGCATCGATATCTGCCTGAAGGCGACCTTCCAGGACCATTTCTTCCAATGGTAAAATGGACGCCATCTTTTTGAGATCCACGGCCCCATGGATTGAAAAATCATAATTGAGGGCTTCCAAATCTGAGAGTAAGAGTTTTCCTGTAATGGTCTCCTGCTCCAATTCGAAACCAAAAGAAGAGACATCGAAGGTAAAATCCTTCATCTGCCCGCTGGTATTGCTGGCCGCCGCCTTTACATTGATATCTGCAATAGGCGCAGGATAGGCTGTACTTTTGATATAGCCGTCGGCCAGATTCATTGCAGCCTCTACTCTTGGAATTTCTGAGGTAAGACTATCGTACCGACCCGCGGCATCAATGTCAATTGCCAGCTTTCCTTTCAACTCCATGTCCTCAAGTGGAAAAATAGAAGTTATCTCCATAAGGTCCAGATTCCCCTTCAGTTTGGCCTCCATTTCATAATCCACCAGGTTTTCCAATCGAAAACTTCCTATTAAGGGCTGATTACCGAATTCCAACGAAAATTTAGAAAGATTTATGGAAGTCTCGTCCAATTTGCCACTCTCATTGAGAACAGCAAGATCCATATTGACATGCTGCACAGGCCGGGGAAGTTCCGGATACTGAAACATGCCATCAGCTATTTTTAAATTGAACTGAAAACCGGGAAAAGACTGCTCGCTATATACTCCCCTGACCACTCCTGAGAAATCCATCTCTCCGGAAGTCGTCAGATCTGCAAATGATTCGGAATAAATCCCCGGAACCAGAGAGAGTACACTCCTAAAGTCGTTGTTTTCTCCCAGAAAAGACGCATCTATTTCGATCTCATCTTCCGGCATAGCCAGATACCCATCGATCCCAAATCCAAACTCATTTAGGCTTAAACTGGCATTTTCCACACCAAAACGCATCTCATCCAGATTTACGTTGACTTTCGAATCAATGGTAATCCTTTTGGCTGCCAGGTATTCTACACCTTCGTAATTGACATTTACGATATTGCCCTCACCTGACAGGTCCAGATCATAAACTGCTGTCGTGAAGTCACCGCTTCCTTCAAGGTTCATTTCCGCCAGGATCATCAAGTAATCGAGGCTGCGGTCATCGTAGATAAAATCAAGATTTTGCACCTCAATCAGGTCAATACCCAGTTGAAATGCGGAAGGAGTGGTTGTGGTATCGGCTTCCTGCGCTGAGTCATACATGATGTCATAATTGGCCCTTCCGTCTTCCAGCACTTTTACGTAAATCTCGCCATCGATCAGGTGTATGCCTTTCAGGCTGGGATTATCATCAAAAATTACCGACCAGATATCCAGATCTACCTGCATTCGACCCAGATGAACCAGCGTGTCATTCTGGAAAGGTTCATTCCCTCTGATCCCAAAATCACCCATGCCGGCAGTGAGGTTCGGGAAATTGCTAAAAACACTCAGGTTGATCTGGTCCCTGTCGTAATAAACCTGGGCATTGACCGTTTTCGCCAATTCCTGATCCAGCTTATTGAATATTTCATCCTTAAAGAAAAAAGGAACGGCTGCCAATACCAGCAAAAGCAGTGTGAAAAGGGCGAAAATGACAAACAGAAACTTTTTCATAAATAAAATATTGAGCTAAAAATGAACATACCTTGACTCTTGCAGGGTATACGTATACGCCGCAGCAAGGGATATGATTATTTGATCACAAAAATAATACCGATCACAAATTGAAAGGGGACATGACGAAAAAGTTCGATAAAATAATGTCAGACCGACATCAGGCGGAAATGACAATCTCCGGATTTGGCCATTGAGATCTCTCTGCTCAGGTGATACACTGCTTCCAGCAAGCAGGCATTTTTGATCATTCCCGCATCTATCGCCTTAAAGCCTATCAATTCAATCAGTTTTTTCAACAACATCTTGTCCTTGGGATTATCTCCACAGAAATAGGTTTCCTTTATCAGTTCAAGCGGGTCCGATTTGGGATATTCCAAGCCAAGATTGTTAAATGCTTTGTAAATCCGCTGATATCCGGTATGGTTCCGGATATAGGTAGTGTTGCAATCCAGACTTTCGTCATGGACACCGTTCGTACTATCGATATATAACTTGTCTGGCGAACCGTATTGTTTCAGGTAATCACAAACAACAGGTAAAAATTCATTTTCACAACAGATGATAACGACATCTGAGGCAGAAATGGCATCTGCATAATTCAGCACGTAATGGTTCTGCATTTTAAGAATTTTCCACTCCACTTTTCTGGTACTGAAACCTTCCCGCACACCGAACACTACATCCATTCCTCTGCCGATAAACTTGTTACCCAAATTGGTCGCCAGATTTGTACCTCCTAAAATTCCTATATTCATCTTAATAAATTGTTAAATTGATTCGCAGCAATCAACGTTTATTTTGTAAGTCCTGGCTGGGGTAGAACTGGGTGATCAGCTTGTTAAATTGTCTGCTTTTTATAAGTATATGAAAGCTAACCAAATATAGCGAAAATACAAATTATTTTTTCACAGACGAAATATATTTTTTCAAATTACCTTTTTTGCATTTAATCCCCGTTGTATTTGCTCAAATCTTTCTTTCTATAATACAAAATATGTTCTGACCGCATCAAGCAAAGGCTCGTGAATCTTTTTATTGCTCGCCAGAATTTGCCCACCGAATACATAATTATCTCCACCTTTGAAATCGGTCACCATTCCACCGGCCTGTTGCACAATAAGGGTTCCTGCTGCTACATCATAAGACTGCAGGTTGTATTCCAGATATCCCTCCACCCTGCCGCAAGCCACGTAGCAAAGATCTACTGCGGCAGATCCCAGGCGTCGAAGTCCGTGCGAATTTTTGAGAAAATACTTGAGCAGATCCAGATAATTGTCTGTCTTCCCCCCATCATCGTACGGAAATCCGGTAGCCAGCAGACTATTTGCCAGATTCTCAGGAGAACTTACCTGGATGGGAGTGCCATTAAGCGTGGACACTGACCCCTTGCTTGCTACGAAACACTCGTCCAGATTAATTTCGTAGACTACCCCGGCCAGTATTTCTGAAGGACTTGCCAGTGCGATCGAAACCGCATATACCGGAATACCATGCACAAAATTGGTGGTTCCATCCAGCGGATCTACAATCCAGGTAAGATCGCGCTCATCCCTTGCCCGTGTACCCTCTTCAGTAATAAAACCAGCTTCCGGAAGTATTTGGCCAAGGCCTTTGACAATAAATTCTTCTGCGCCTTTATCCACATAAGATACCAGGTCGTTAAAGCCCTTCTGTTCTACTTGTTGAATATCGAAATTCCGTGCTTCTTTACGGATAAATGAACCCGCCTCTTTAGCAAGCTCCGCCATCTGGCGGGTGATCGTTTGCAATTCCATAATTTCTATTTTCCAGCCACTGTTAGTACGATTTCGCCCTTCAGGATATGCTCCTGATAATAAGTCAACAATTCAGATAAGCTTCCCCTGATGTTTTCCTCATGTATTTTGGTTAGTTCCCTGCTTACGCAGGCCTGCCTTTCCGGACCCAGTACTTCAGCAAGTTGTTGCAGGGTTTTGATCAGCCGGTAAGGTGACTCATAAAACACCATGGTACGATGCTCTTCTGCCAACGCCTCTATCCTGGTTTTCCTGCCTTTTTTATGGGGCAGAAATCCCTCGAATACAAACCTGTCGTTTGGCAGTCCGGAATTGACAAGTGCCGGAATAATGGCTGTAGCTCCCGGCAAACTGCATACTTCATAGCCCGAAGCAATGCATTCCCTCACCAATAAAAAACCAGGATCCGATATTCCGGGGGTGCCTGCGTCTGTAACCAGAGCGAATACCGTGCCTTCCTTCATTCTATCCAGAATCCTTGAAAGGCTTTTGTGTTCGTTGTGGATGTGATAACTTTCCAGGGGCTTCCTGATGTCGAAATGTTTCAGCAATTTCCCCGAGGTCCGGGTGTCTTCCGCCAAAATGATGTCTGCGGCCTTCAGTACCTCCAGTGCCCTGAGGGTGATATCGCCCAGGTTACCTATGGGTGTAGGCACCAAATACAGCCGGGCTGCAATCTGCTCATCCATCAGGTCAGCTCATCTATAGCTCTGGCCAATTTTCTATCCTTATCCGTAATGGTATTCCCCTTATCGTGGGTGGTCAATTCTATACTAACCTTATTGTAGACATTGCTCCAATTTGGATGATGACCGTGGGATTCTGCCAGAAAAGCAACCCTGGTCATAAAAGCAAAGGCTTCCGTAAAATCTTTAAATTCAAAAGTTTGTGTGAGTTTGTTATTATTTTCTTTCCACATAATAATTTTATTTTAAAGTGAGATGACCCCTTCGATCTTAGCTGCTTCTTCATACACATCAATTATAGACTGGCTATCCGGCATCATGGCCTTAATGGTAGCACTGACATATTTGCCCCTGGAAGAGCTTTTCAAGGTCATTTCATTGTTGGGCAGCAAGGCGGCGATTTCCCCTTCCTTGCCATTCGGTACGATAAATTTAAACATGTACAAGGCAGGAAAACTATTTTGATCTTCCAGCTTTTCTTTAAATGCCACGGTGTCAAAGTTTCTTTCCATATAGGTTTTAACCAAAATTTACCGAAATTAAATCCATAAAAACCAAAAAATCCCATTCTTCAGCAGAATGGGATTTTTGTTCACAGTATCCAGGTATCAATCAGAAGAATTTATACCGGTAATCCTTTACACCGGCAAGCTCTTCCATGGCCATCATGATCATGTATGAGGTTCGCTGGGATGCATTGTTGGTTATCTCATTTTGATAGCGGGTATAGTCAGCAATTTCCGGAGCAGGAATTTTACTGTTCAACTCCGCTACAATCACTCCGATATCTTCCTGAATGGGCGCTGTTTTTTCGCCGGATTCCTCCAGACCAAATATCGCACCAATGGCTTTTGGTGCAAAACCGACCCCTGGTAAGGTGCTGGCATTTAATCTCAAATCGGGAGTGGAACCGATGGTCGCATCCGGGAAGACTTCCTTTATGGCTTCAAAGGTCTCCAGTCCATCTATTTTGCCTTTGATATAAGCTGCCTTTTTATCATTTCGTAACTCAAGTGTAGCTTGCGCCTTTATTTCCGGATTATTGATACTACCATCGCCTTCTTCGGTTTTACTCGCCAGTAAAGCCACCACATAGGCATCGTCCAGCTCAAAAACATCAGAAACCTTCCCGACGGAAGCATCATTAAATGCCCATCGCACTATTTCCCTGGCTCCAGACATGTTATTCAGCGATCTGGAAGTGGGGCCCACATTGGTTGCTGTCAAGACGTTATACCCTTCTTTTTCCGCATTGGAAGTAAAGGTAGCAGGATTGCTGGAATTTGCCGCAAAAAAGTCAGCATTACGGAACACATCATTCCGGGTGACATCGCTGGCAATTAAATCCAACTCCAGGACCGCAACTTTACGGGTGAGCGTTTCCTGCAATTCGGTCACTTTGATAATGTGGAAGCCGTACTCTGTCTCTACCAAACGGTTGATGACACCGGTAGTATTGGCTTCAAAAACAGCGTCTGCAAATTCGGTAACGAAATCATCTCTGTAAAACCAACCCAGATCACCACCGCGCTGAGAAGTGGCATCCTGCCCATACTGAGCCGCTGCCACCTCAAAATTGCCTGTTTCGTTGACTTCATCCAGCACATCCTGAGCTTGCTGTCTTACCTGCTCTTTGGCCTCATCGGACATGCCTTCAGTGCTGAGCAGGATATGACTGGCCCTCATTCTGGGATCGCCCTCAAAGCGATCTGTGATCTTGTAAGCCACGTAGCTCGATGTGTTGCTTAAAAAAGGTCCGTATACTTCCCCTGGTTCAGGGTTTTCCACATTATTGGTAAGGTTCTGAGGAAGCGGATCTCCGGGGTTTATCCGGACAAAAGGATTTTGTGCTTCCGAATTTCTGACTACAAAAGCGGAATCATTATTGGTTTCCCTCAGCTCTGCAATGAGTCCGTTGATCTGCTCCAGGGTGGCAGCGGAATCCTCGGCGCTGGGGTGAAGCGGAAACCGTACATACCTCAATCCTCTACTTTCGCCGACTTTAAACCGCTCCTGATTATCGCTGATGTAGGACCTGATGTCTTGATCACTTACCTGTACAAGGGAATCTGCTACCGAATAATAGGGGATATGGATATGCCTTACGTCCGCAATGGTATTGGCCGCCTGGTGTTGTAAACGGGCTTCAGCAGTGGTGGCATATTCGGACACTGCCAGCATATTGTCATACTTGATCCTGAGTCGGGAATCAGCAAACATTTTTTCCTGCTGTGCCCAGAATGCCTGTTGTTGGGGATCAGCGTTTTCCAGGGACTGCAGAAAGGTAATCAATTGCTCCCTGTCAAATTCCCCCGTCTGGGGATTGGTAAGTTGATTGCGTAGCTGGCCGATAATATTTTTGCCCTGCACCATATCTACCAGCTCCTCATCAGACACCTGCATGCCCAGCTCCTCATATTGTGCAGCAAAGATCCGTTCGACGATCAATGCCTGCCAGGCCTGATCCCGGATGCTTGACAGCTCGCTTTCAGAGGGGTTTCTTCCTGTGTTTTGCTGAAACCTCAGTTTGGTCTCTTCAATCTTCTGTACATATTCCTCATATGAAATATCCTCTCCCGCAATCTCTCCCACGGTGTTTCGGCCAGAACCCAAAATCATCGAATTCGGGCCCAAAATATCTCCTCCTACTAAAAAGAAAATCAGTCCCACAGCGATCACACCGATCGCTAGACCTGTTCTTTGTCTAATTTGTTTTATTAATGCCATTCTCCTGTTTTTTGAAGTGTCGCAAAATAATTACATATAGTGCTAAATTCAAAATATTACAGCATCTATAAATCAAGTATTTCCGCGACACGGTTTATTCAATATTGATACGGATGGTGTCGATCCGGTGATCCTGTTTGGAAACTACCGTAAAGGTAAAAGGACCGTAACCCACAGACTCCCCTTTTTGTGGTATACTTTCAGTCAGTGATAAAATGAATCCTGCCAGGGTCTCAAATTCTCCTTCGGGTAAATTCCAATCGTATTTTTCATTGATATAATCTATCTCATGTCTGGCGCTCAGCAGGTATTCGCTATCAGATACCTTTTGTTCTATCAGGTCATCACTATCATATTCGTCTTCGATTTCACCAAAAATCTCTTCTATAATGTCTTCCATGCTCACGATCCCACTGGTACCACCAAACTCATCCACCACCAAAGCCAGGCTTTTCCGCTCTTTGATAAACTGAACCAGCAGTTCATTGGCCAGGGCTGACTCGGGCACAATGATGATCGGGGTAAGAATATCCTCAATGCTTTTCGGTTTTTTGAAGAGCTCCAGGTGATGGCAGTAGCCAATAACGTCATCGATCGTCTCCTTATAAATGATGATCTTGGAGTGACCGCTTTCCGCAAAAACTGCCTTCAGATCCGCTATGGGATCCTCTACTTCTACCGCAATGATATCCGTTCGCGGAACCATGCATTCCCTCACCTTGACTTTCTTAAAGTCCACAGCGTTGTCAAAAATTTTCGCATCTATGTCCACATCCTCTCCCTTAGGGTCCAGGTAATTCTGGATAAAGCGGTTGAGGTCAGTGATGGTAAACGCCGGCTTCTCTTCATTATATTCCAATTTGAGTACCCTGACGATCACAAATTTCGAAAGTCCTACCACCAGCCAGACGACGGGATAGAGCGACACGTAAATCACCACAAACGGAATGGAAAAGAAAGAAAGCAGACTGTTAGGATTAAGAATAAAAATACTCTTGGGTATAAATTCTGCAGTGACCAACACGACAAGGGTTGCTATCACTGTCTGCACAATCATCACACCTGCATCCGTATTTAAGGCCTCTGGAAGCAAATAAGCGATGGGAGGACCCAATAAATAGGCCATAAAAATACCGTAGAGCACCAGGCTAATGGTATTACCCATCAGGGTAGTGCCTATGAACTGACCCGGGTTTTGGATAAAATTGGATAATATTTTACCGGATATCTTCCCTTGTTTGCTCTGTAATTCGATATGCAGCCGGTTTGCCGAAACAAATGCGATCTCCATGCCCGAAAAAAGCGCGGAGAAAAACAAACTGATCAGCACCATTAGCAGATTGTGATCGATCATCTGTTTCTATTCCGTTTTTTCTTACCTGGCTTTTCCTGAGCCTTTTCCGATTCCTCCACATCGCGCTTTCGGTACATGTGCCAGAACAACAAAACTACCGCAAACATAAACAGCGGATAGGAGGCCATAATACCCGCCTTCATGGTAAGGTGGGCACCGATGACGACCAGGGCTGCCGCCAGTGCCAACAATATGGTACTCGTTATTTTCATGTATACCGACTAAAGGACATTATCAATTATTCCTGTCACTTTTTTGAATTTATAATCATTAAATCCTTCATCTGCTTCCATTCCCGTGCCTTTGATGACCCTGTCAGGCTCCTCCACAGTTACAAATTTTTCAGTATATATCTTTTTCCTGGCGCGATCCCAGAAGAGTTCTTCAGAGGACAGCTTTTGTCCTTTCAGGATATTGTGCACCTGTACATCTCCCTCTCCCCGGTACAAGTTGTTTTTGCGATCGTAATAACCACGATCAGCGCGGATGGTGCTACTTAAGGTACCATCTTTTTCAAAGAAATGTATCAAAATACCTTCGGGGAACTCATTGTCTCCATTTCTGAACTCCAATTGCTTATCGGCCATCAGTTTGGTTCTCACCAAAGCAGAATCACTATGGAGCAACACCATCTGGTGACTGGTGCGAATCGGCCCCTCATAGGTTTCGAGCTGACTTTTATCGACATCCTCCCGGCATGAAAAAACGCCCGACACAAGCAATAGCAACAATAGACTACCGGTATGGCTAAACGTGAGCTTTAAGCTACGGAGTAACCTTCCTTTCTTTCGGACCGAAGCGAATAATCTATGCATATTGATGCAAAGTTAAGTACAATTTCTAAAGGAACGTCTACTTTGTAAGCATTACTGTATCATTTGACGGATAAGATGCCAGAAAGTTTATCCTGACGGCCCGAAATAGGCCGCTCTTTCCGCGAAGCCCACAAAAAAAGGCGGTGAACTACCGCCTTTTTTTGTATCGATTGTTGTAAGCCGGATGGCTTAATGCAACTTAATCCCTTGTTGCCAGGGTCACCGTTTGTCCTACCCAGCACCCGGTATTGATGGTATCGCCCACCTGGTACCCCTCGGTAAACAATTCTTCCTTAGATGGGAACCTGGCTTTTGCATTGGCCATTCCCTGGTTATTGCCAGCCCTCGCGTATTCATTATAGGCAGCGATGTAGATTGAGTAATCTTTTACCCTGCTTTCTCCACCTTTGCACTCGTTTGAAGATGACATGATCAGACCGGCAATGAAGGAGTGAGCATCGGCTTCCCTTTCCGGATTCATTTCTGCAGCTTTCAGCGCGGAAGACCTTGCCTGGCTTTTTCTACCGAGGTTTGCATGCACTTTGGCCATGTCCCAGTGAATTTCAGCCTTCTGCTCCTCAGTTTCAGCCAGGGTAAGTGCTTTCTCGAAAAGCTCACCAGCCTTGGCGTATTCCGAATTTTGCATGTACCGCATTCCCCTTACCTGAGAAGTACTGAAAGTGGGGCTGTCATTGTCTATTGTCTCCAGGGCAGCAAGGAACACATCACTACTGGTGCATTTTTCCTTGATCGAATACTGGAATATTTGTTTGGCTAATTTCAGATTTGTCGGATCTGCCATCAACTTCGGACCCATATTTTTTTCAATAAAATCACAGTTGATAATGTCCATGGCAGCAAGAAGCTGGTCAAGGGTACCTCTGGAGGTAGCTACATTTTTGCCTTCCGCCTCATCTTCGTCAAGCTTTGACATGATGAACTCATATTTTTCAATCACTTCCTCTGGCGTATAGGCCTTATTGAAAGCAAAGTTCCTGTAAATGGCATCAAAATATGCTGCGTTCAATTCTGATGGTTCCAGCTTTCCATGGATCTCAATGGTTTTCTCAAACAGCTTTGTTGCTATGTCTACTTTGTCCTTATTGCCCTTATAAAACTTGTAGGCATAATAGGCCTTATTGGCTATCCACTGAGGCTCATTGTCGTACAAATCCTTTCTCAAATCATAAACAGTAAGCACTGAATCCTGATAGGTACTGATATCTGCCTCATCGGTAGCCTTTTCTGCAGCACCTTCATAGACCTTTACCCCATTGATGTACAGGGCTTCGTTCAGGTCAGGAGCATTGACCAACAACCAGTGCAAAGGACCTTTGGCCTTTAAAAACTCCTCTGCCTTCAGGTAGTCGTTGTAAGCCGCATTGTACTCTCTGGCCTGGGCTTCCATCTGCGGGTCAGCAGGCCAGTTCCAACCTTCCTGTGCCTGTACAAGTCCTACCATGAGGAAGGACAAACATCCGATAATTGCCGATTTAATTTTCATGTTTGTCAACATCATTCAAATACTTTTTTGTAAAACCAACTGTTGTCATTTATTGAAATTCCTAACGAAACTTTAATATAATTTTCTCGCACCAATCCATCGTTTACCGTTCCTCTTGTCCCCAACTTCACCGCCAAATTCAATAACGATAGACTGTATACAGGAAGTGAAGCACCAAAATTAATGCCAATATCATCAATCTGGTTCTGGTTCAACAGATAGGGCAATCGCTCATATTCGATGCCGGCTCTGAACGTTGAACGGCTCAGCATGCTTTCCAAAGAGAAAGCATCCGGTATGTACTGCCCCCCAAGAGAGAGTTTGTAGGAATTCCCCAGGTTAGTTTGAGTAGCATTAAACCCCCTGTAATCGGAAAAATCCTGAAACTGCGCTTCAACACCTATAGCAAATTTATTAATTTTTTCATAAGTTACACCATAACCTATCTTATTGGGAAGGAAAATACTTCCGGAAACGTCGTCCGCAATCACATCTCCCGGAGAATTCGGAATGCTAGCTTGCCCCGATTCTCCCATTTTCGCAAATTCTTTTCCATTAATATCACCAAAAACATGATAAATGGCACCCAGATTAAGGTATTTTTGCTCTCCAAGCTGCTGGGCATAGTAAATGCTGCCCTTAAAGGTAACATCACTGAAGGTGAGTCTTTCGTAATATTCTGAAGAAATCCCTATCCCGTTCATTTCCTCGTCAAGCAAATCCAACTGATTGGTTCTTATCGTAGAGCCAAAGGTATAGGCACCCTCTACCCCCAGACTCAGGGTTTTGTATACCTGAAAACCACTTTGCAGGTACACTTGACTCAGCCCCCCTTTACCTTCTATCATATTCTGGGAAACCAGATCGGTGTTGTTGACAGGGGTGTTGACAGTAATGTTATAATCTACACCGGTAAGCTGGTTCAATCCCAATCCCACAGTAAACTTCCGGGGTACTACCGGAAAGGACATGGCCACATAACTTAAGCCCCCTCCATCTAGCACCTCCGAATTGGAAGTGGTAGTCGCTGAAAGTTGGTTGTAGTTGAAAGCGGCTTGAAAACTGTATGCCGCATTTTTGACAGAAATGGCAGGATTTACATGATTCACGCTATAGCTGTTTCCAAAACTTACGCCCATACCCCCCATACCCTGGTTCTGGGTAAGGCCGGAATTATTAAATATACCTACCCCCAGGGAGCTGTAGGTGGATGAAGTAAATTGCGCAAAAGTATAGGTGGGGCTGGCAAGAAGACCCAGGAAAAAGCCCAGGCTGGCCACTATTAATTTATTTTTCGACATTGTATAATAAAATTCTGTCCAATCCGTACAGGACCAAATTGGGGATTACAAATATGTGGTCTTTTATTAAGCTTTCAAAGATTTCCGCATCTCCTCCACAAATAAAGACATGAACCTGACCGAAAGCCTGGCGGTAATAGTTGATGAAACCGTTGATTTCTCCCGCTGCTCCATGTAAAATACCTGATTCCAGACAGCTTACCGTATCTTTTCCCAAAACCGGAATATCCTTTCGGGTCAAAGTCACCAACGGCAGCCTGGCTGTAAATTCGTGCATGGACCGGCCCCTTAACCTCAGGCCCGGAGATATGGCCCCACCCTGGTACTTGTCTGATTTATCCAGAAAATCATAGGTAATACAGGTTCCCGCGTCGATGCATAGCAGAGAGCCGGCACTTTTAAAGGCTCTTCCGCCGATAACGGCGGCCAGGCGGTCCAAGCCCAGGGTCTCGGGACTACTGTAGTTATTGAGAATAGGTAGCGGGGTCTTCCGGTCAAAGAAAAGAAATGGAAAACCAAAAATATCTTTCAGCTCCTCCTCATTCCATCTCACCGAGACCATGATGACCCGGTCAGCTTTTTGGGGCCGGAAATAGGCTTGAAAGGAAGCCAAATCAGCAAATGTTTTGGTTTCCAATAGCTTGCCATCTGCGAATACACCGCATTTTATCCGGGTGTTACCAAGATCTGCTGTCCAGTGTCTGCTTTGCTTTTTCATTTCTATTAAAACCACTTCAAAATTAGTCAATTTACTTTGGAGGCTGCCTGATGAAATGTTATTTTTAAGTTTGCGAACTCCTTATTTAACAAACTTTAACCCATGAAGGAAGCCAAACGGTATGAAGTGGTGGGACTCATGTCCGGAACTTCAGGAGACGGACTGGATTTTGCCTGTTGCAGTTTTTCCAAAAATGAGTCCTGGAATTTCGAAATTATTGAAGCCCGTACCGTACCATTTCCGACACAGCTCGGTAAGGCGCTCAAAACAGCCCACCTTCTGGACGCAGCCTCCCTGGAGATATTAGACATCCAGTTCGGTCACTGGATGGGTAAAGAGGTCAAAGCCCTGTGTGCTGCCTATGGGTTTCGTCCTGAGGCCATTGGTTCTCACGGACATACCGTTTTTCACCAACCGCACAAGGGTATGACCAAACAAATCGGAGACGGATATGCCTTATGGCAATCATCCGGTATTCCGGTGATCAACGATTTCAGAAAACTGGACCTGATACTCGGCGGACAAGGGGCTCCATTGGTACCTGTGGGTGATGCCTTGCTTTTTTCAGAATATGATTTCGCCCTGAACCTGGGAGGGATTGCCAATATTTCCATGGAAATAGGAAACGAAAGAAGGGCCTTTGATACCTGTCCCTTCAATCTTTTGCTCAATCATGCCGCGCAGAAAGCGGGAAAAGCATTTGATGCCAGTGGAAACATTGCCAGGTCCGGCAAAGTAAATGAGCTACTGCTCGAAAAATTGGAGAGGCTTCCCTATTATGCGATTTCCGGAGCAAAATCACTCGCCAGGGAAGACATCGAACGGGATTTTCTTCCGATTCTTGAAAAAGCGGAAACGTCCGTACCTGACACCCTGGCTACACTTTCCGAACATTTTGCCGGCTGCATTGCAGACGTTCTACTCAGAAATGCCGGGTCAGCGGGCAAAAAAAATTTACTCATCACCGGAGGGGGGGCATATAATGCCTTTTTTATAGAAAATCTTTCAGCGAAAATCCATTCCCGTATCGGCCTCAGCCTGCCCGAAAACCAGATCATAGACTTCAAGGAAGCTTTGGTCTTTGCATTTTTGGGGGTATTGAGAATGAGGGGAGAAAACAATTGCCTGGCATCTGTGACGGCAGCCTCCAGAGACAATTGCGGGGGAACGATGTACGGTTTTTTCCCGGAGCACTGAATCTAAACCAAATAATTCTATGAGAGAACTTCTAAAAAAATTTGAGAATCAGCAGCCAGAAATTGTATTTGAATGGAGTGACAGCGAGTCTGAGGCAGAAGGATGGTTGGTCATCAATTCGCTGAGAGGAGGGGCTGCAGGAGGCGACACCCGCATGAAAAAGGGCATGGAGAAAAAAGAAATCATCCAACTCGCCAAAAACACAGCCATCAAATACACGGTGTCGGGACCAGCTATAGGCGGAGCCAAAGCAGGTATCAATTTCGACCCGAAGGACCCTCGTAAGGAAGATGTGCTGCGTAGGTGGTTTAAGGTCGTTTCTCCCATTTTGAAAAGCTATTTTGGCACCGGGGCAGGCATTCATATAGACGAGGCCATGGAATTGATACCCTTGACTGAAAATTTTGGTCTCTGGCATCCGCAGGAGGGCGTAGTCAATGGCCATTACAAATCAGAAGAACCTAAAAAGATTCAAAAAATCGGCCAGCTGAGATATGGCATGTCCAAAATTATTGAAAACCAGGAATTTTCTCCCTCCCCTACTTCAAAATTGCAGGCCAGCCACCTGATCACTGGTTATGGACTGGCCGAATCGGTCGCACATTATTACAAACTATGGGGAGGCAGCCTGAAGGGGAAGAAAGCCATCATACAGGGCTGGGGAAACGTAGGTGCCGCAGCTGCCTATTTCCTATCCAGAGCTGGAGTTAAGATCGTAGGTATCATCTCACTGGAAGGAGCCATCATCGATAATAACGGTTTGGATACCTCTGAGATCATTAAATTATATGCCAACAAGGATAAAAACAAGCTCGTCAGCAGTCGCCTGATCCCTTTTGAAGAGGGAACCAAAAGCATCTGGGATACTGAGGGAGATATTTTTATACCAGCTGCCAAATCACGGCTTATCGGCAAATCGGAATTGGAAAGGATGATGGCCGGAGGATTGGAGCTGATCGCCTCTGGTGCCAATTTCCCATTTGCGGAAAATGACATATTTATGGGACCTGTGAGTACACATGCAGACGATAACCTCTCGCTGATACCTGATTTTATTTCCAATGTGGGTATTGCAAGAATGGCGGCCTACCTGATGTCAGATAAGGTTCAGGTGACGGATGAGGCTATTTTTCAGGATGTGAGCAAGACGATCTACAAGGCATTGAAAAGGTGTCATGAAGTGAATCCAAAGCGAAGCCAAATCGCCCGTACCGCCTTCGAAATTGCCCTTCAGCAGCTGCATGAGTAAGCTTTTTGATTTTGCCGGTCAAAAAAATATGATGTTTTTTGACCGCTCCCATCAAATTATTTGGTACCTAATCCACAAAATAACTAGTTTAGAGAAATTTATTTCAACCGACCGTTTTTTCAGTTTACAGAAAAGACCTGACTTAATCATTCTTCGAACAATAATAGCAAGTGAATGAAGAAATATATCGCTTCATGCCTCCTTATATTTGGCCTGCTCCTTTCCGGACATATTGCCCAAGCCCAAAAATCACCAAGCTCCACATTATTAGCCCAGGTATCCGAACAAGACACTGAAGCAGAACAAACTGAAAACAGTCCGCAATCAGTACTTGAGCCGTCTCATGAAGACAGCCATGGACATGCGCCCGGTTGGCTGGTCATCCCCTTTGTAGCGCTACTGCTGATGATCGCCACAGGCCCTTTATTTTACGAACACTTCTGGCACCATAACTATCCCAAAATAGCCGTTAGCCTTGCCACCGTAGTCGTGCTCTATTACCTCTTTGTACTGCACAATGTACACAATCCGGTCCATGCCCTGGCCGAATATGTTCAGTTTATTGCCTTACTCGCCTCCCTATTTATCGCCTCCGGAGGAATACTAATAGAAGTGGACAAAAATTCCACCCCCCTGGCCAATGTAATCCTGTTGCTGATAGGTGCACTCATCTCCAATCTTATCGGTACCACGGGAGCATCCATGCTATTGATCCGGCCCTTTATCCGCCTTAACAAACACAACATACAGCCCTATCACATTATCTTTTTTATTTTTATGGTCAGCAATATAGGAGGTTCATTGACACCAATAGGCGACCCACCGCTGTTTTTAGGTTTTTTAAAGGGAGTACCATTCTTCTGGACACTCGAACACAATTGGCCGGCATGGATTCTGGCCTTGGCCATACTTTCCATTATTTTCTATTTTGTAGACAAAAAATTTGGCAGAAATGGTGCCCTGATAGAAACAGAAGAAGAAAACCAGTTTACCAATAAAATATCACTCAGCGGAACCAAGAATTTCTTCTGGTTGCTACTCATTATCATTTCAGTATTTTTGGACCCCAATGTACTGGATTGGGTTCCTGCCATTCATTATGATGGCCAGAAGTTTAGCTTCCTGAGGGAAACCATTATGTTTTCAGTTGCCTTTTTTTCCTACAAATTTGCCGACCAGAAAGCCCTTCAGGGAAATGAATTTAATTTTGAACCTATCCGGGAGGTGGCATTTATCTTTATCGGCATATTCGGTACCATGATGCCCGCGTTGGAACTTGTAGGCACCTTTGCTCAATCCGAAGAAGGAGCAGCCATGATCACCTACAACAGCCTGTACTGGGGCACGGGAATCCTGTCGGGATTTCTGGACAATGCACCCACTTACCTTAATTTCCTGGCAGCAGCCATGGCCTCCCAGGGGGCTGACATCAACATTATCCAGCAGGTAAAAGACTTTGCCATGGACAATTATCTGGATTCAGCGTTCGAATTGATGGCCATCTCCATTGCATCCGTATTTTTCGGCGCCATGACCTATATTGGTAATGGTCCAAACTTTATGGTAAAGTCCATTGCCGAACAAAGCGGAATAAAAATGCCATCCTTCTTTGGCTATATCCTGAGATTTTCCATACCCATACTACTGCCCATCCTTTTTATTACCTGGTTGGTATTCTTTGCCTTTGCCGGATAAAAATCTGCAAAATATAGCGCATGGTACCAGGTGAAGGGGTATTGAGAGTCAAGAACCCGCCCGGAAACGGATCGCTTTACCTGCTATAATCTCTAGAAAAAAACAGTAGCGATACTTTTTCAGGTCAGCCCCCGCCAAACGAATATTGCTTTCCGGAAAGCAAGTAAACCTGTCTGCATTTCCTGCCAGATCACCAGATCATGCGGCTTCGAATGATGAAGGGTATGAAACCTGACCGCAGCAGAGATAAATTGAAAATTGCTGGCCTACAAACAGGCCGGCTGTATGAACAGGAAAGATAAAATTTTGGAAAAAGCGTGGAAGTGAAAAACTAAACGGATATGCTTCAACCTCCCACTGTGGCCTGCACCTGCAGGTCCGTGGCATCCAGAAACCATACTTTCTGGTTGCCTTCAAGACTATAGCTGATTAGCTGTTCATTGGCATCAAAACCCAATGTACCCTGTACCTGGGAGCGGTAAAAAAGGTTGTCTTTCAGCGCAATGACAGCAATTTCATCCACCCGTCCTTCCTGTTTGCTCACCCTGATTTCCTGGATATTGTTCTTTTCCCCGGGTTTCAAACTATGAATCAACACCCCACCTTCCTCACGCGTTTCGTAGGATGAGGCCAGAGCTGCTTTGTTGATGTCCGATTGAAAGAAAAAATCCAGTTCCTTCCGCCAGGATTCCTGATCAGGGGTAAACTCAACCTGTTCTTCTTCATCATTGAAACGAATGGTTTTGACCACTTTCCGGCCAGAACTGTTGTCAATCTTCTGCTCCAGAAAATCCGCAAGGGGAAAGTAGGCGTCGATCTGTGTAGGATTGGCAAAAGGGGTTGATTGTTCCTCTTTACAGCCGATACCTGCCCATATCAGCAGCAATACCCAAACGACCCCTTTCCTGCAGCAGTTCATCCTATTGATCTTTCAGCAGCACCGCTCCGGTCATTTCTGCAGGCCTGGCTATACCCATCAATTTAAGTATGGTAGGTGCCAGGTCTCCCAGTTTACCGTCATTTACTTCCAATCGGTCATGCTTGTCTACCATGATACAGGGCACCAGATTAGTAGTATGAGCGGTGTTTGGCGTACCATCGGGATTGATCATACAATCGCTGTTGCCATGATCTGCGATGACAATAACCGTATAGTCATTTTCCAGCGCCGTCTCGATTACAGCAGAAGCACATTCGTCCACTGCCTCGCAGGCTTTGACAGCGGCCTCAAATACACCCGTGTGTCCCACCATATCGGCGTTGGCAAAATTCAGACATATAAAATCAACTTCTTTTTTGGGAAGTTCCTGATTGATTTTCTTTGCAATTTCATGAGCCGACATTTCGGGCTGCAAATCGTAGGTAGCCACTTTCGGAGAGTTGCAGAGGATCCTTTGTTCTCCTTCGAAGGGCACTTCCCGCCCCCCCGAAAAAAAGAAGGTCACATGCGGATATTTCTCGGTTTCGGCAATTCTGATTTGCTTCTTCCCATACTTTTCTAAAACTTCTCCCAATGTATTGCTAAGGTTGTCTTTTTCGAAAACGACAGGGATATCCTTGAAATTTTCGTCATACAGGGAGAAGGTGACATAATTGAGTTTCAATTTTTTCATGTTGTAATCCGGAAAGTCCTTCTGGGTCAACACTTCCGTTATCTCCCTTCCCCGATCCGTCCTGAAGTTAAAACAGATCACTGTGTCCCCTTCGGCTATCGTTGCCAGCGGTTTCCCATCCTCATCTACCTGGATAATGGGTCGGATAAACTCATCTGTCACACCATTGGCATAGGATTTTCTCAGGGCGGAAAGCAAATCCTTGGATTTTTCTCCTTCTCCATGAACCATGGCATCATATGCCAGCTTCACTCTTTCCCAACGTTTGTCCCTGTCCATGGCGTAATACCTCCCGATGATAGAAGCCAGTTGACCGGCTGAGCTTTCGCAGTGGTTTTTTAAATCCTCCAGAAATCTCACGCCACTTTTCGGGTCGGTATCTCTTCCATCCGTAAAGGCATGAATAAAAACATCCTCCACACCATTTGCTTTTGCAGCATCGCAAAGGCCTTTCAGATGGTAAAGGTGAGCATGAACACCCCCATCAGAAACCAAACCTATCAGGTGAACTTTCCTCCCGGCTTCGACGGCTTCTGAAAAGGCCTTTTTCAATACCGGATGTTCAATCAGATCACCGTCTTTCACGGCTTTATTGATCTTTACCAAATCCTGGTAAACCACCCTACCTGCTCCAATATTCATGTGCCCTACTTCGGAATTACCCATTTGACCTTCCGGTAAGCCAACGGCAAGGCCCGAAGCATCCAGACGGGAATGCGGATATCTTTCGTACAGGCCATCGATGAAGGGAGTTTTGGCTTTATCAATTGCAGAGACTTCCGGACTGGGCGCTATTCCCCAGCCATCGAGAATCATTAATAAAACTTTCTTATTCATGTCTTTTTCTATTGGTTACAATCAAACAAAAATTCCGGTTTTTCCCAATGATTGGTTTCGGATCACTTGCCAGGATATTCATTCCCGGGTTTTCGCTGCCCCGCAAATATAAGACAATAATAAATAGGGCCTGATAAATTCAGCAATAATCTCCCGCAAGCAATCGCTCATCGCTGCCAGGAAACAAACCCGACAATTAATGGGAAACAAACTCTTTTTGGCCTGAATTTTGAGGCTGGAAAAATATGTTGCGTTTAATCCCCATTTTTATTTTTGGCCTGATGTCAATTTCGGTCCTGAGCGAGGATTGCATGGCTCAGGAGGAAAATAATTCTCTGAAAATAGCCTTTCAGCAAGGTTCGATCAGAGAGATCACCCGTTTTCTGGATGATATGGTTGAGATCAGTCTGGACAATGACAAAAGAGACTATTCCCGGAGTCAGGCGGAAATAGTACTTCGCGATTTTTTCAGAAACAACCCTGCCGAAAATTTCGACTTGCAACATGAAGGGCAAACGGGAGACAATTTGTCCTACCTTATTGGGACTTATCATTCACTGGAAAGAAAATACCGGGTCCTTATCAGGGGGAAAATGATCGACAATGCCCGATTTATCATTTACAGCCTGGGAATTATCAGGCAATAAACAGCCTGTCCTGTCGGGAATATTTGTTATTTTTGTTCCGTCATGCAGGAATACATCAATCCAGAAAGTTTACAGCATTTTATACAGGCAGCCTTTCTTGAAGATATCGGAGAGGGAGATCATTCCACCCTGGCGGCAGTACCTCCCGACCAGCAAGGATCTGCCCAACTGCTGATCAAGGAAAACGGCGTGATCGCCGGGCTTGAGTTGGCCAAGACCATTTTTCACTACCACGACCCGGAAATGAAGGTTCGCCTGTTGCTGCAGGATGGACAGTGTGTTCAAGCCGGTGATATAGGCCTGCTGGTAAGTGGCAAAGCCGCCTCCATATTGACAACAGAACGTTTGGTTTTGAACTGCATGCAGCGCATGAGCGGTATCGCCACAAAGACAAAGAAATTAAATGATCTCATCGCCCACACCGGCGCGCAACTGCTGGACACGAGAAAAACTACGCCAAATTTTCGCTTGTTGGAAAAATGGGCTGTCTCTATCGGAGGTGGAAAAAACCATCGGTTTGCCCTCTATGACATGATCATGCTCAAGGACAATCACATTGATTTTGCGGGAGGCATCCCACAAGCCATCAGGGCCACACATGCCTACCTCAGCAAAAAACAGCTCGATCTGAAAATTGAGATTGAAACCAGAAGTTTGCAGGAAGTCCGTCTGGTACTAGATACCGGAGGTGTAGACATCATCATGCTGGACAACATGGATCCGCAAACCATGAAAGAAGCTGTAGGGATGATTGGCAAACAATACCTGACCGAAGCCTCAGGCGGAATTGATGAGGAAACCATTGTGGCTGTGGCTGAGTCAGGTGTGGATTACATCTCTGTGGGCGCGCTCACCCATCAGGTAAAGAGCATGGATATCAGTCTGAAGGCCTTGAAAGGTCATCGGCAAACTGCAAATTGACCAGGTGGGCGTAATGCCCATTGCTTAATGCAGATAGTTCTTCGTGGTTTCCTTCTTCAATGATTTTTCCTGATTTTAGCACGTAGATGCGATCCACCTTCCGGATGGTGGCCAATCTGTGCGCAATGATAATGGTAGTACGGCCTTTCATCAGCTTGTCCAGCGCTTCCTGTACCAGGGCTTCCGAAGCTGCATCCAGCGATGAGGTGGCTTCGTCCAGAATCAATATGGCCGGATCCTTTAAAATGGCTCTGGCAATGGCGATCCTTTGCCTTTGTCCTCCCGAGAGTTTGATGCCTCGCTCTCCCACCAACGTATCCAGGCCATCGGGAAAGCGTTGGATAAATTCCCAGGCATTGGCCTGAGTAGCTGCGGCTATTATTTCCTTCTCTGTAGCACCAGGTCTGGCATACAATATATTTTCCCGGATACTACCGCCAAATAGCAGTACCTCCTGTGGAACAATACCTATGTTTTGCCGTAGTTGCTGTGGATCCCAATGCCGGATAGACTGTCCGTCCAGTAAGATATCTCCTTGTCCTAACGCATAAAACTTGAGCAATAATTGTATAATGGTAGATTTTCCGGCACCGCTATGTCCTGCCAGTGCCACCTTTTCGCCAGGACCGATAGAAAAATCAATGCCATCAAGAACACGATATTCCGGACGGGTGGGATAATGAAATACCACCTGCTTAAATCTGATGGAACCAGCCACTTTTTGCACTTCAGCGCCGGATTTGCGCTCCTCAGCGGCTTCCTCCAGGATCTCCAAAACCCTCTCCGACGAACCGATCGCCTTTTGTACCTGCCCATATATATCACCCAGGCCGGCGATAGATCCTCCGATAAAAGTGGTGTAAAGCACGAAGGATACCAGGTCTCCAATGCTCATTTCGCCGGCACTTACCAATGTAGCACCATACCAGATCACAGCGACGATACCCCCAAACAATGCAAAAATGATAAATGAAATAAACGCTCCCCTGAATTTGGCGGCCTTTAATGCAACTTCCACCACCCTGTCCAGGCGAAAGCGATAACGGTTGGATTCATATGCTTCTCCCGTAAAGGATTTGACCGTCACAATGGACTGGAGGGTTTCCTCTACCACCACATTGGCTGCTGCCAGCTCGTCCTGAGTGGTTTTTGAGAGTTTTCGGATAAACCTGCCAAAAACCATGGCGATGATCACCAGCAAGGGTATGGTTATCAGCATGAATAGCGTCAGTCGCGGCGTGCTATAGAAAAGGAAGGCGATACCTACCAGCAGGGTGATTACCTGCCGCAGCAATTCGGCCAGGGTAATCGAAAAAGTATCCTGAAGCAATGATACATCAGATGTGATCCGACTGATCAATTCCCCCGTTCTCCGTTGATCAAAAAAGGTCATGGGCAACCTTACCAGATGCTCGTAAAGAGCCACCCGGATATCCTTCATGGAGCGCTCGCTGACCTGAGCAAACAGCCAGACGCGGAAAAAGGAAAAGATACTTTGAACCAGCAATATACCCAGCAGTATAAAGGCGATGCCGTTGATGTCATTGATAACCCACTCTTCTCCTGAAGCAGCATCTATTAATTTTCCCGCAACAAACGGAAAGGTCAGCAGCATCAAACTGGATAGAAACAAGAATATCATTCCCGCAATAAAATAGCCCTTGTAGGGAAGCGCAAACCTGAAAATACCCGACAATTTTGCCAGGTTTTTTTTGCTCAATTTTCTTTTTTCCGATTCATCCAGGGGTAAACCTCTTTGTTTGGCCATGGTTGATGCTATGCTTCAAAAGATGTACAACTGTGCGTTTTATTTTTTTGCTCTTCGGTTAAACAATCTCCCGATTCGCTGCAGAAACTTTTTTTCTTTCTCCCAAAAGAAGGTAAACTGCCCAAATATGAAACCATACACCAGTAAAAATATCTGGTAAAGCGGAAGTACCAGTAATAGGTAGATTACCGTCTGCACAAATCCCCCTCCACGGGTATCTACTCCAAGAAGATCAAAAATGGGCTTTTTGACAAACAGGATGGTAAAACCCGTACAGGCAAAAACGATCAGGACCAAGACAACCTGCCAAAGGCTGTTTAGCTTCCATTTTTGTTTAAGCCGCTCCAGAAAACCGGGTTTACTTTCATTTGGCATGGGCTTATTCAAAATCAAAGAGACTTTCGTTCAGGGCTTTCAACACGTGTTCCTTCTGTTTGCCATCGATCAGCAGAGAAACGTTGTGTCTGCTTCCTCCATAGGAAACCATGCGCAGGGGAATCTGTTCCAAACTGTCCATGATTTTATTCAGCACCCCTTCTTCCTCCATGATATTATTGCCTACGATACAAATAATGGAAAGGTGATGGTCTACTTCTACCTTACCCAATTTTTGTATCTCGGCGGTAATCTCTTTCAGATGCGAAACATCGTCAATAGTCAGAGAAATGGCAACCTCCGAAGTGGTGATCATGTCAATGGAGGTGCGGTACCGCTCAAAAATTTCAAAGACCTTTCTCAGAAACCCGTAGGCGAGAAGCATTCTGCTGGATTTGATCTTCAGTGCGGTAATGCCATCCTTTGCGGCAATGGCCTTGACACCTACCTCACCATCCCCGTTACCCGTAATAGTGGTACCAGGTGCCTGCGGTTCCATAGTATTCAGCAATTTTACCGGAACATTGTGGAGCTGGGCGGGCCATATAGAAGCGGGATGAAGGATCTTCGCCCCGAAATAGGCCAATTCCGCCGCCTCATCGAAAGAAAGGTGTGCAATGGCTTTCGTACGGTCAACAATCCTGGGATCGTTATTGTGCATCCCGTCTATATCGGTCCATATCTCTACTACACTGGCAGCCGTGGCGGCCCCGATCAAAGAGGCGGTATAATCGCTTCCCCCTCTCTTCAGGTTATCGACTTCATTCCGGTGATTTTTGCAAATGTACCCCTGTGTGATAAAGATACTGTCTTCGGGATATCTGGACAGGATGGCCTCCAGTCGCTGCCTGATCCGGGACAGCTCAGGCTCATTGTGCTCATCAATACTCATAAATTCCAGGGCCGGAAGAAACACAGCCGGAATTTCCAGTTCCTGCAGCAAGGTATAGAACAGCTTCGTTGAGAGCAATTCTCCCTGAGCAAGAATATCCTTATTTATGGCCTCGTTAAAGGATATTTTTAATATGATGGTCAGAAATTCAAAATGCTCCCGGATGATCTGCAAGGCCTTTGCCCGCCCTGCCTTCGAAGTCAGCAGTTCCAGGTAAAAATTATTGTAGTGCTCATGCAGTGCATCGATCTTCTGCTGGGCCACATCTTTTTTTCCTTCTGCCAGTGCTTCCCCAATACCTACCAGTGCGTTTGTGGTTCCGGAAAGCGCAGACAGCACCACAATTTTTTTATCATCATCAGCTGTAATCAAATCTTTTACCTGATGCATCCTTTCGGGTCTTCCTACGGAAGTACCTCCGAATTTCATGATTTTCATACAAAAAACAGTTTAAATTGTCAGATTGGTGGGAGACTGCTCTTTAGAATCCCAGCATTTTTATCGCCGATATGGCTGCCTCATCTCCTTTGTTTCCATGTTTACCTCCCGCTCTGTCCAGTGCCTGCTGCTGGTTTTCGGGGGTCAGTACGCCAAAGATGACCGGCTTGTCATATTTCAGCCCCACCTCGGTAATACCATGAGCCACGGCACTGCAGATAAAATCGAAATGACGGGTCTCCCCCTGAATTACACAACCCAGGCAAATCACAGCATCAATCTCTTCCAGTTTGGCCAGCCACTGGGCTCCCAGGGGCAATTCAAAGGATCCGGGAACATTCTTCCTGTAAATATTATTTTCCTTTGCTCCATGCCGCAATAAAGTTTCCAATGCAGCGCCATATAGGGATTCGGTGATTTCATCGTTCCACTCGGAAACCACAATGCCGAATTTCCTGGCTTTGATATCGGAAATATTGGCATTCGAATGTTGACTCAGATTTTTTAGGGAAGTGGCCATTTTTACAAAATTTTCATAAAAAAAGAGTAAAACCAAAAACGGCCTTACTCTTCTTTTCAATGTTGAAATTCATTTCAATTAGAAGCCAGGCCTTCAAGCCTTGCTTTGTGTTTTCGGGCTTCAGTATATTCATAAGAATCCGGATACTTCGACTCAATCTCCCCGTAGGCAGCAATGGCTTGCTGCAGGTTACCGGCCTCCTCATGAGCGACTGCCAATTTGGCCAAATACCTTGGTGTAAAATATTTATTCGTGTTGTAATTCGCAGCCCTTTCGTATAAGCTGATGGCCTTGTCCGGATTACCCAGCTCCATGTAGGCGTCGCCGGTAAGCGAGTAAGCCTGGGCCTGCACAAAGAAGTCAGAAGAAGAGAAACTTTCCAGATGGTCTACGGCAGTCTGATATTCTCCCTGAGAAAGATAGATAGACCCGGTATAAAAGTGGGAAAGGTTTGCCGCATCTGTCCCGCCGTAATCCTCAATGATATCCAGGAAACCCGGCTGCACACCGTCTCCATTCAAGGCAAAATCCAGGCTGTCCTGCTCGTAGTAATAAACCGCCTGAAACATTTCGCCCTGAGCTTTCTCATTTTGATTGGCCTTGTGGATCTGATAGCCGACAATCGCGGCAATAATCAATATCATCAGGCCAATGACGCCTCCTACCAATTTGGTGTTTTCCTTCAAAAAGGCTTCTCCCCTTCCCAAACGGGTTGCTATTGCATCCGGATTTTCGAGAAGTTCGTTTGAGGTTTCAGGTGCTGCTTTTCCCTTTCTGGTCTTTTGCTTCGCCATCATTTTAAAATTTGAGTGGCAAATATAGATGATGTTTTAATCAATAACAAAAGTATTGTCCAATCAAAAATGGAAAAGCCTCACTTTAACAGACAGAAAATCAGTAATGGGAGGCGGCAGCCTTGCCGACGGCCACCCCACTAAAATTACAGACCAATAGCAACAAATGACCGGACCAGTATTGATCCGGTCATTGCCATCTATGGGTCAGGAATCTCTCAACTTTTCCAGGGACCCGTGATGGCCAGGGTAATTCCCGGGCCCTGTATGTTTACAAAATAGGTTTTGCCAGATGGAGAAAACACGCCTCCGGCAAGCTCGGAAGCAAAACCAACATTCTCAGCAAGGTGGTACAGCTCTCCTTTTGGCGTAATACCTACCAGAAATGGATGCTTGTGATCTTCACAAAGGATCACATCTCCCCAGGGAGCTACAGCCAGGTTGTCACAATTTTTGAGAATTTCCCGGTCGTTTGGCTCCGCAAAAAGAGTCAATTCGCCGGGCGCCTTTTCTTCTTCGGGAGTTCCTTCCCATTGGCTGGGCACATACTTGAATACCTGACCTGCTCCGATTTTGCCACCATTTGTACAGGCAAAATACACCTCTTTATCTCCCCACCAGATGCCTTCACCTCTGGCAAAAACAGCTGCTCCTTTGTCAAAACCCTGAAAACGCAGGTCATCTTCCGGGGATTCCACGTTTTCAATATCTATCCAGGTGACCTTTTTAGCTTCCATCACCGGAAAATCGGGACCTTCGCTATCCTCCCAATTGCGGGTATCCCTGCTCTTTTCACCCAATATGGCAAGTGCCTGGAGTTTTCCCCCCTTGTCCAATTTGCCCGGCTTATTTGGAATATATCTGTAAAATATGCCGTCACCCCTGTCTTCTGTCAGGTAAACAACGCCGGAAGCCGGATCTACAGCCACTGCCTCATGATTAAATCTCCCCATGGCTTTGATGGGACGGGGGTTAGCCCGCAAAGGCTCTTCTGATGCCGGTACTTCAAACACGTAACCATGATCCGCTTCCAGACGATCTTCGTAATCCCCCTTCTTTAAAGTACTTTCTTCACAGGTAAGCCAGGAGCCCCATGGCGTAATGCCGCCAGCACAATTCCTCACCGTACCTGCGAGGCTGAGGTATTGTCTGACCATATTTCCTGATTGCTCATCGTATACAAAGGTAGTCGTACCCCCCAGAGAAGGCAGAATACCTTTACCAAAATCATAAAAATCCTTTTTATTCAGCTTATCCAAAAGCTCATAATTGGCACCAAATCCTGAATGTTCCATGGCGTCAGGGCTTACTTCATGATTACGAACCACGATCACCCGACCATTTTTGCCCTGAAAAGCCCCCATTCCATCGGCCAACCCCGGCAATGTCAGGCCATCATCCATCGCATCTCCCGCCCGACTGATAATCTTATAGGAAAATCCCTCAGGTAAATTGAGTATGCCCTCCGGGTCCTTTTTCAGAGGCCCGTAGCCAAGCGTGGCCTTTTTTGAAGTGCTGGCTAAAGAAAAACCTGGCTGCATGAATTGGTATAAACCCATAAAACCGATAGTGGCCATTCCTGATGCCTTGATAAAATTTCTTCTCGAATCTTTTGCTGAATGTTTCATTTGTTTGTTATTATACTTCTCTGAATTATCCAATCGCAGGGTACAGTTGCGGGAGATCTGCCTGTTAGCGGACGTGTCCCTCAGTGCGCAACGCAAAATTGTTGTACTGTAGGTAATACCCCGAAAAGCCAAATCATACCTATATACTACCGATAAAATCCGGCAATTGGATGGCAGTCTATTCAAATTCGAAGAAAAATCCTAACGATTTTTTCTGACTGCCCGTGATAAAATCGTTATCATTCCGTTGCCTGTTTCATAACATACCTTTTGCAAAATACCTGCGCTTCCGAACCAAGCCGTTGACAACCGACATAAACAGGGCGGGGATATTGAAACACAAGATGGTCAGGTTCAGAAATAAATCGATAATTAGAATTTTTTTTCAATTTTTTTTGACTTCAAAAATCGGTCGAAAACGGCCAAAATGTCGAAAAAAACGGGTTTTCAGTTTTTAGACCCTAAAAAATGTATTTTAAATTCGTTAAAATGTTTTTTATTATAAAAAATTTATCTACCTTAGCATCATCAAACAGCGATAAAGACAAAGAGGTCAGGAAGAAAGACAGCTAAAAATCCTTCCAACTTCTTAAGGTTCGGGTAGCAGCGGACAGTCTTGCAAAAAATATTGTTTCATATAAATAAAATAAACAGCGTCATGTTAAAGTACACCTACGAAACAGCAGAGAGGGAGTTAAAAACCTGGGTAGACCCTGAAAACGGATCCCTCAACATCCAAATCGGTAACGAAACTGTAAATATTCCCCACCAGATCGGTGCGGAAATGGTTGGCGTAATCCGTCAGAAACAGACCATTTTTCAGGAGATAGAAAGAAAGAAAAACAGCTCCTGGAGCAAGTTTATGGAATCTCTTTCAGGTCAGAAAAGTGAAAACAACGGCTATCACGCTACATTAAAAGACAGGAAGTACAAGGCAGCCTAAACAGCTTCTGCCCTGAACGTCCAGGTCCTTATTATTTCCTTATCCATTATTTTTATCTAAAAAAACAGCAAGATGTTAAAGTACACATTTGAAACCAATACCCACGAGTTGAAAACCTGGGTAGATCCCAACAATGGCAATCTGAACATTCAAATCGGTGACGAAACCGTAAACATTCCCCACGAAACCGGAATGGAATTGATCGCGGTGATCCGTCAAAAGCAGGTCATGTACCGGGAAGTAGACCGCAAGCGACTCAGTTCATGGAGCAAATTCATGGAAATGATCTCCGGAGACGACAAGAACAATATATGGAGTTCGTCTGTATCCGAAAACTAACACATATACATATTGGGTTCCTTCCTGCAGGAGAAGTAGAGAACGGCGGGTGTGGTTGAAAGGTGCCGTGGCGTAAGAAACGCAGGTAGGAACAATTTTTAGAAGATGATTTTTTACGCATATTTGAGCTGAACCGGATTGATTGTCTCAGCAAAACTATGCTTTCGGACTGGTTGCAGCTTTGGAAGGGAAGTGTTCCCGCCCAAAGCAAGGCCGAAATGTTGGAATTTTTTGAGCTTCTTTTTAAACTGCAAGAGGAAAAACAGGCGGCAACCCTATGGTTGCTGCCTGTTTTGCTTTCTGAGCTTCGGTATTTACCAGCTGATAACGGCCATCACCGGAAAATGATCGGACGGAAAGCGACCGTGGTAGGTATCCGTAAGAATGCCGTATTTCCTGACCTCAATATCCTCACTTACAAAAATATGGTCGATGATCCTGTCCGTACTTTTTGAAGTATCGAAGCTATTGGTGGTTCCGTTGTTGGCATAGACGGTCTCGGCTGCATCAAAACTATCCTTCATTCCTTCCGCCGTTCGCAGTTGCTCATAGGTTTCTGTTTCCTGCCCCACATTAAAGTCTCCGGTTAGAATTACCGGCAGGGACCCGGTATTTATTTCCCGAATTTTCTCCAAAATGACCCTGGCAGACTGCTTTCGGGCCTCCACGCCGCGGTGGTCAAAATGCGTATTGAAAACGTAAAAGTGCTCACCGGATCCGATCGCAACCATTTTTGCCCAGCTACATATTCGTGGAAGGGCCGCGTCCCATCCTTTGTTGGGATGGTCTGTTTCCGGTGCCAGCCAGAAGGTGCCCGAATTCAGCACCTGAAATTGTTGATGATCGTAAAAAATAGCGGAAAACTCACCTTTTTCTCCACCATCATCCCGCCCTACTCCTACAAATCGGTGATTGGGCAGTCTTTTGTCCAGATCGTTTACCTGATGGAATAAACCCTCCTGAATACCGAAAATATCAAAGCCATGGAAAAGAATTAAATTGGCGACAATATCCTTCCGGTTTTCCCAGGTATCGGGCGCATCATTGGGGTTGTCATACCGGATATTGAAAGTAGCAACGGTTAACGCATCGCTTTGGGCCATTACAGCAAAAGTGCTCAGGCTGATTGAAAGCAAGATCAGAAGTGATTTCAGCATCAGTAAGGTTATTTGGTTTTTATTATTGAAGGGTTGTATTAAAATTAAAAAGCTCCGGCAAACTACCGGAGCCTGTGTAAAGGATTTTTGACGGAAGGGAATGATTATCCGTTGCGCTTTTTTTCCTCAACCTTTGCCTTTTTATCGGCTCTCTTTTCCATCATGGTCTTGGCAGGTTTCTTTTTTTCAACCTTTTTTTCACCTTTATCTTTGCTCATGGCGTAGGTATTTTGATCAAAATTTAGCCAGATTTTTCGACAAATCCTATATCGTCAGACAGGATTATTTTCATTTCAACAGCTTTTCCAGCAATAACAGCTCGCTGTGAAAGGTTCTTTCCCGCGGCTATCCTGAAGCGAAAAATACATACCGAAAGGATTTTGGCGGGTAGGGCGCCAGCACTATCTTTGTCAATCAAGCAAAAATTATGGACAAAGAGCAAACGGACAGAAAATCCTCCTTGCTGGCAGCCCTGGAGCGCTGCGAAAATCCTTATACCCTGGCACAGATTGAGGCCTTGCTGAAGAAATCAGACATGCTGCAGCCCATTGGCGACCTGGCGCGTACTTATCCCTTTTTACTTCAGCTTCATTCCACCCGTGACCTGAGTCTGAAAACCCGGCTTAAAAATAAAAAAGACAATCCGCTTAGCCGGTACCTGGAGTATACCGCAGCTCCGGTCTTCTTTCTCAGTTTGCTGATGTTGGTAATCACAGCAGCCATTATCAATAATTTTTCCTTTGACGAACAGGGTTTCCAGATAAATACTTTTATCGCCAAACTGGCCGCGCTATTTGGTATTCTATGGCTGGCATACCTGGCCGACTTTTTTGTCATTCTCTTTCTTGCCTCCAGGACCAGGTCCAGAATAGCCCAAAGTGCATTTGTTCCCAAACTCCTTAGCCTGATTTTTCCTCCTACAGGGATAGGATTGCGGCACCTGGAAACACCGGAAAGAACCTGGCTTCCATACCACCACTGGTCCAAATGCAACGAAGGCCTTTTTAACCGGCTCAAGGAGCAGTTTTCTATACCGATGATTGTTATTGCCTTATTGATTATTCCTGTATTGCTTATCGAATGGCAATTTTATGATCAGGTCGAAAACTGGTTGAACACAGACTTGTCCTTTGTGCTGGACATGGTGCAGGGTTTTATCTGGTTGGCATTTGCTTTTGAATTTATTCTATTGGTCTCCATCACCAACGACAAATTTACCTATATCAAGAAAAATTGGATCGACCTGCTGATCATATTGCTGCCCTTCGTTTCATTTATCCGTACCCTGAGAATAGTAAAGGTGGCCAGGCTGACCCATTTGGCCAGAGGATACAAGCTCCGGGCTTTACTCATGAAAGCCCGGCAGGGCCTGATTTTTGCCAGTTTCTTCTACCGCCTGCTTGCCATTAAGCCGGATTTTCAACTCCGTAAATTAAAGAAAAAGCTGGACCAGAACCGTACAGAAAGGGAAATCATCGAAGAAGATCTGGTGAAAATGTCCCTATGGTTGCGCCAAAGAAAGAAAAAGAAGTAATCCGGGTACAGACAGCGCGTCTTTGCACCAGATTTAATATATTAACGGGCATTATGTATTGTAATTTGAAATTCCCATGTACAGAATAGCCTCAATACTGGTAATAATCTTCCTTTCGCTTTCTTCACTCAGGGCACAAGATACCTACTTTATCCCTCAGACAGCGGAAAAGATATTGTTTTTGGGTAATAGTATCACCTATGGAGGCCATTATGTCAATTATCTGGAGAGCTATCTGAGGCTGAGGAATCCGGAACGAAAATGGGATTTTGTCAATGTTGGTCTGCCCAGCGAAACGGTTTCCGGCCTTTCGGAGGAAGGACATGCCGGGGGAAAATTCCCTCGCCCTGACCTGCATGAGCGCCTGGACAGAATATTGGAAGCTGTAAAGCCGGATTTTATTTTTTCCTGCTATGGCATGAACGATGGCATTTATCTGCCTTTTGACGAGGGCCGGTTTTCTGCGTATAAAAAGGGGCTGGAAAAACTTCAGCAAAAGGCGGATCAGCTTGATATCCCACTGTTACATTTGACTCCTCCGGTATATGATGAGAAAAAGGACCCTGCCTATGCCAATGTACTGAATATCTATTCTTCCTGGCTGATGAGCAAAAAATACACCGCCGGCTGGAAGGTAATAGACCTGCACTGGCCCATGCAAAAATTTCTGGAAGATGAACGGGAGGCACATCCTGATTTTCTTCTGGCCGCTGACGGAATCCATCCGGGCGAGCAAGGCCATTGGATCATGGCCAAAACGTTGCTCAAAGCTTTGGGGGAGCAGCAAGGCCTGGAAGAAAAATTTCCGGAACCGGCCTTTGAAGGTTTTTATAACGGAACCGAGGTACTTTCCCTGGTCAGGGAGAAACAAGGCATTACAAAAGATGCCTGGCTCAGCCATATCGGTCATGAACGTCCGGGTATGAAGGTAGGGATGCCACTATCCACCGCATTGTCCCGATCAGCAGCCCTTATCGCAGAGATAGAGAAACTGCTCCGCTGAACCTACTACCTTAACCTGACTACCCCGGGGCCTTACTGCTATTCACAGCTCACCAGCCATTGCTGCTTTTCCACCATTTCGCCAAAGGCTTGCAGTGCAAAACCCTCGTCCGCCATTTTGTTTTCAAACGCGATGGCATTTGACGGATCTACAGCCATCAACAGCCCTCCACTGGTTTGAGGGTCTGCCAATATCAGCCGGTCTGAAGCGGACTTTGTCCGGATCCCATTACCGTAGCTATCCCAATTGCGATGAGTCCCTCCGGGAATACAACCCTTTTCCAGATACCTGGGCACAAAGTCAAAAACAGGGACCTCATCCAGTCTGACTGCAGCCGAAAGCCCACTCCTTTTGCACATCTCTGTCAGGTGCCCGCCCAATCCAAAACCTGTCACGTCCGTAAGGGCATGTACTTCAGGCCAGGAGGCTACCTTTGCACCTACATCGTTTAGGCGCAGCATAGAAGCTTTTGCCTGCAGCACATCTTCCTTTTCTGCCAGCCCTTTCTTTTCTGCAGTGGTCACCATTCCAACACCCAAAGGCTTGGTGAGATAAAGGCGATCACCCTGTCTGGCTGTATGGTTCCTTTTCACCTGATCAACAGCCACTTTTCCCGTAACGGCCAGTCCAAAAATGGGTTCCGGAGCATCAATGCTATGTCCTCCCGCCAGCGGAATGCCGGCCTTGTGACAGACCGACCTGCCGCCATCCAGGACTTTTGCCGCCACATCAGCAGGAAGCTTGCCTATAGGCCAACCCAATATTGCAATGGCCATCAGGGGCTGTGCACCCATGGCATACACGTCACTTAGCGCATTGGTAGCTGCTATCGCACCAAAATCAAAAGGGTCGTCTACTATAGGCATGAAGAAATCCGTCGTACTGACGATAGCAGTACTCCCGTCCAGGTCAAAAACAGCTGCATCATCACTTTCCTCATTGCCCACCAACAAGCCTGAAAAGTATGTTTTCGGAAGATTTCCGGATCCCAGGATTTTTTCCAATACGGCTGGAGCTATCTTGCAGCCACATCCCGCACCATGACTGTATTGAGTTAACCTTATTTTGTCCATGCTATTGTTTATTTTACCGTTGATTGGCAAGTCTCCGGGCCAACTTCCTGATCTCATGACTCTCAAACGGAAAGGTGCCTGCTATCCGGGAAGCTTTTTTCTGTATTCCTATCCTATAGGCTTTGTCATAATACCTGAGAATGATCGCTACTGCCTGTTCCAATCTCCCCGCCTGAATATACGCAACTGCTTTTTCTGTCTGGTCCTTTCCCAGCTTTTTTGAAATTTGGCGGGTTGCTGCTGCCAAACCCTCCCTGGGGATGCTGCCATAGGCTTCTACCAGGACAGCAATCCGTTGTTCCTTTGGCAATGCTACTACATAGTGAGGAGCAAGTTGCATGGTTTTATACAAAGGTTCGATCAGGCCAACTTTTCCTATGGAAAAAGATTCGTCTTCCAACCATATCGGCCCGTTCTGGCTCTTTGACAAAAAAGCTTCAAAGATATCATTCTGAAATTGCTCGGTGGTAGGTTGGCCGGTACTCATTTGGTTTCCAAAGCTCGAACCCTGGTGATGGGCCAATTTCTCCAAATCTACCACCTGGGCTCCCAGCGCATCCATTTCCTGCAACAAACGGGTCTTCATCGAACCGGTCTCCCCGGATAATATTTTCAATTCGGGAGGATTTTCAAAATATGTCAACATGGCATTTCTAAAAGCCTTATAGCCTCCCTTGAGTACACGAATATGAAAACCATACAATTCCAGCAGCCAGGCCATGCTCTGCGAACGCATGCCCCCGCGCCAGCAATGTACCAGCAATTCTCCGGAGCCAAGCGCTTCCGCCCTCTCAATAAATGAAATCATCTTGGGCCCTACAAAGGAGAGGCCCGTTTTGATGGCAGGTTTTTGTCCTTTGTCTTTGTAAATGGTGCCAACGGCGGCCCGCTCCTCGTTGGTAAAAAGTGATAAATTTATGGCGCCGGGAATATGACCTGCGGAAAACTCTGCCGGCGAGCGGGTATCTAATACGGGAAAACCCTCTCGCCTCAAATCCAGAAATTCCTTTACATCAATTAGCTCCATCTGGGATCAATTACACGTTTGCATGGCAATTTGTTCTGCACTGAGCGAAAAATAAAATTAACCTGAATGTAAACCTATTTTTAACAGAAAATCAATTGTCTTCCTGGTGCAGGAACAAAAAAACCGGTCAATTGAATCGACCGGTCTCCATTATAGTCCTCTCTGACGAAATCAATTGCCTTCAAGCGCATTTGCACCTGCTACGATTTCAAGAATTTCGTTGGTAATCGCTGCCTGTCTGGTACGGTTATATACCAATTTCAGATCTTTAAGCAACTCTGCAGCATTGTCCGTAGCTTTACTCATGGCTGTCATCCTTGCTCCATGTTCCGAGGCATTGCTGTCCAATATGGCTTTATAAAATTGAATCTTCAGTGAATTGGGAACCAGCTCTTCTATGATGTATTCTCTGGAAGGCTCTACAATGTATTCCTGCCTGTTCTGAGCGTCTCCTTCGGCTTGTTCCACTCTGGCTATGGGCAAAAACTGCTCCTGAACGACCAATTGTGTAGCTACATTCTTGAACTCATTGTAAATGAGCACAACCTGATCAAAGGTACCTTCGACAAATGCCTCCATCACTTCTTCCGCAGCTTTTTTTACCGGCTCAAAAGAAACCTCCTCAAACAATTGGTAGTGGTCACTGATCAGGGGAAAATCCTTCTTTTTAAAGAAGTCAAAGGCCTTTTTGCCAATAGGCATCACCGTGACCTGCTTACCGCTAAATTTTTCATTGATGGCAAGCATGGAAGCTTTGACGATATTGGAGTTAAATGCACCGCACAAGCCTTTATCTGACGTGATGGCAACTACCAAAACCCTCTCAACCGGCCGCTCGCGGGCGTACACGATGTCCGTACTCCCTTCCGCACCGGAAGAGATGTTGTTTAGTATAGCGGAAAGTTTCTGGGAGTAGGGACGCATTTGTGTGATTTTGTCCTGTGCCCTTCTTAATTTCGCAGCAGCTACCATTTTCATCGCCTTGGTAATCTGCTGGGTAGAACTTACCGAATTAATCCTTTCCTTTACTTCCTTTAGGTTTGCCATGATCTAATTTGCTCCTCTGTAAATACTGTAATGCCAAAAAGCTGCCTTATTTGGCAGCATATTTTGGTGCAAGTTCAGCCACTGCCTTTTTCAACAAATCTCCAGTAGTATCCATGTCTCCCTTTTTAATAGCGGTCAGCGCTTCCGGATACTGGGCAGTGATCAGGTTGTAAAAGTCTTTTTCGAAAGCTTTTACATTTTCTACCGGAATAGCATCGAGTAATCCCTTGGTAGAAGCAAATATAATGGCCACCTGAAGATCAACTCTCACAGGGGAGTACTGACCCTGTTTCAAAATCTCCTGATTTCTTCTACCTCTTTCGATGGTTCGTTTGGTAGTCGGATCCAAATCAGATCCAAATTTGGAGAATGCTTCCAACTCCCTGAATTGTGCCTGGTCCAGCTTGAGTGTACCGGCTACTTTCTTCATGGATTTGATCTGTGCATTTCCTCCTACCCTGGATACGGATATACCTACGTTGATCGCGGGGCGGATCCCGGCGTTAAAAAGGTTTGTTTCCAAAAAGATCTGTCCATCTGTAATCGAAATCACATTTGTCGGAATGTATGCAGAAACGTCACCGGCCTGTGTTTCGATGATGGGCAGAGCTGTAAGTGATCCACCTCCTTTTACCAAAGGTTCGAGCGATGGCGGCAGATCGTTCATTTGACGGGCGATCTCATCAGAGGCATTGATTTTCGCTGCCCGCTCCAATAATCTGGAGTGGAGGTAAAATACGTCGCCAGGATAAGCTTCTCTTCCCGGAGGTCTTCTCAATAGCAGAGAAACTTCCCGATAGGCTACGGCTTGTTTGGATAGGTCATCATACACGACCAGGGCTGGCTTACCGGTATCCCGGAAATATTCTCCAATGGCGGCACCGGTGAATGGTGCGAAAAACTGCATGGGTGCCGGATCTGCGGCAGAGGCACTCACCACCACGGTATAGGGCAGTGCACCTCCCTTTTCCAATGAAGCTACCACATTGGCCACTGTGGAGGCTTTTTGCCCAATAGCTACATATATACAGAAGACAGGCTCTCCCTTATCGTAAAATTCTTTCTGGTTCAGAATGGTATCAATGGCAACGGCGGTTTTTCCCGTCTGTCTGTCACCAATGATCAGCTCACGCTGTCCCCTACCGATAGGGATCATGGCGTCAATGGACTTGATGCCTGTTTGCAGGGGCTCATTTACGGGCTGCCGGTAGATCACACCGGGTGCTTTTCTTTCCAGTGGCATTTCATAGAGCTCTCCTTCCAGCGGGCCCTTCCCGTCGATGGGAGTACCCAGGGTATCCACCACTCTTCCCAACATGCCTTCACCTGCTTTGATGGAAGCAATGCGCTTGGTTCTTTTGACGATATCGCCCTCCCGGACAGATTTGGCATCGCCAAACAATACTGCACCCACATTGTCCTCTTCCAGGTTTAGCACCATGGCCTTCAGTCCGTTTTCAAATTCAATCAACTCTCCGGCCTGAGCTTTGGAAAGTCCATAGATACGGGCTACGCCATCCCCAACCTGGAGTACAGTACCTACTTCCTCCAATTCGGCATGGGTTCTGGCACCAGAAAGCTGCTCTTTTAATATTGCGGAAACTTCATCAGGTCTTACATCTGCCATTATATTATAGGATTATTTTAATTACAGCTAAAATTCTAATATTTCTTTTCGTAAAGGTTTTGCGTAAATCCGAGCCGCAGTTGCTGCAACTTACTTTTTATGGATTCATCAAGCTGGCGGTCTTCTATCCTCAGGATAAACCCACCGATCAGCTTGGGATCAATTTTCTCTATCAATTCCACTTTTTCCTTTCCGGACACTTCGCTAACAATCTGCTTCAAAGACTTTCGCAGTCCCTCATCCAACTGGATGGTAGACACTACATCTGCTTCCTGAATGCCGTGGTGTTCGTTGTAGAGCCTGTGAAAACTAGCGGCCATTTCCGGCAATAGTGCTTCCCTGCCTTTTTTATGCAAAAGTTCAAAAAACTTCAGGCTGAGTGCAGAGGTCTTCTTTCCGGCAAGGGTAAGGATCACTTTGGATTTGTGCTCCGAAGAAATCACCGGACTCTGTATGGCGTTCAGAAATTCGGCATTTTGGGAAGCATACTGAAGCATGCGCGCCATGTCTTCGTGCACATGTTCCAGTTCATTGTTCTCTACTGCCAGCTCCAACAAGGCCTTTGCGTAACGGTTGGCAACTCTGTATGCAGACATTCGCTATGGGTTAATTTAATTTGATATCTTTCACAAAATCCTCTACCAATTGCCGTTGAGCGGCTTCACTGGATAGGTTTTGTCTCAATAGCTTTTCAGCAATCAACAGGGACAGCTCGGCCACCTGTATTTTCACATCAGTGAGGGCAGCCTGTTTTTCGGTTTCGATGATGGCCTTGGCTTCTTCAATCATCTTGGCTCCCGCTTTGGAGGCTTCCCCTTTGGCCTCTTCCATCAGCCTGGCAGCATACTCATTGGCAGATTTAAGAATTTCGTCCCGCTCAATACGGGCCTCCTGAAGCAATTTTTCGTTCTCTGCTACCAGATTTGCCATTTCCAGCTTGGCTTTTTCGGCTTCATTCAGCGAGGCCTCAATTGCTCCATCTCTTTCTTCGAGAGCAGAGAGGATGGGTTTCCAGGCAAACTTGGCCAGGAGAAAAAATAAAATGGCAAAACCGATTGTTTGCCAGATAATCAAACCTAAATCAGGACTAATCAGATCCATGGTATATATTGTTTTTGCTAAATATCAGGTTGTTCAATTGTAAAAAAGTGGACCGGCCAAATACCGGCCCACCATCCTTAACTTTAGAAAGTAAGGTTACCGTTAAGTGCAATCAGCAGACAAACTACTACAGCAAACAAGGAAACCACTTCAATAAGGGCAGCGATGATCAACATTGCCGTCTGGATCTTTCCAGCAGCCTCAGGCTGTCGGGCAATGCCTTCCATGGCTTGTCCACCGATTCGACCAATACCCAGACCTGCGCCTATCGCTACAATTCCGGCACCGATACCAGCACCCATCAGTGCAAAACCGGCAGTCAATAATAATGAAGTTAACATACTCGTTTTTTATTTAATTAAATTGAACAAAGAAATTTCCAATCAGTGCTCATGTCCGTGGTCAGCAACTGCTGCTCCAATGTACATGGCGGAAAACAGGGTAAATACATATGCCTGTATGGTCGCTACCAGCAATTCTATTACATTGATAAATACCACCATAAGAGTGGAAGCGATGCCCACAGCGTAAGATTCAAACACAAATATCAATCCTATAAAACTCAATATCACAATATGCCCGGCGGTGATCGCCACAAAAAGCCGGACCGTAAGGGCAAAGGGTTTGGTAAACAGTCCGATAATTTCGACGGGGACAATGATCAGCAACAGTGGAAGCGGAACACCTGGCGTAGCCACTACATGCTTCCAATAGGCCTTGTTCCCATTAAAATTGGTTACAAAAAAGGTAATCATCGCAAGGGTGACCGTTACCGCAATATTTCCTGTCAGGTTTGCCGCCCCGGGAAGTAATCCCAGCAAGTTACCGATCCAGATAAAAAAGAAAAGCGACAGCAGATAAGGCGTAAACTTCTTGTAGCGCGGGCCAATATTGGGCAGGGCGATTTCATCCCTCACAAAAACCACGATGGGCTCAACAAATGAGGCGATGCCTCTGGGAGCCCGGTTGGGATGCTTCTTGTAATGCCGGGAGGCACTCAGGATCAGGTAAAGGGTTACACCCAGCACCAGAAAAAGCATCGCTACATTTTTTGTAATACTCAGATCAATAAATGAGCGCCCTTCATCGACCGCCTGAAGCTTGTCATGTTCATCTATATAATAGCCTTCATGTTCTACACCAAAATGGTGAGTCTCCGGGTCTACAAATGAAGAGGAAGAGTAAAATTCGAAACCCCTGTCTGAGGAATAAATAATGACCGGTAGGGGCAGGGTAATGTGGGTATGCCCCACTGTAGCAAAATGCCAATTGTGGGAATCCTTGATGTGGTGCATGATGAAACTTGTCTTGTCTTCATCATCACCGGATGCAGCCATGGCCTTACCTGAAAATGTCAGTAAAACCACTGACAATAAGAAACTTAACCTGATTATTTTACCGAACATCAAAATACTTTTTATCGCCTATTTCGAATGAAGGCGCAAATTAGCTATTAAGCTGTAGATATCAAACAATAAGTACAACAAATAAATGATAAAGAAATCAACAACAAACCAAAGTAAATTTTCATCTCCTTGCCATAAAATCAAAAAAACAAAGCCAATACTACATAGCAGTCTGACCACCGTGACTCCCAAAATGACCGAAACGGAATTGAACATCTCCAGTTTCATCAACTTCACCGCCATGAAGGCCGTCATGGCGGTGAGCAGGGAAAAGAATACCAGCATGGTCCAGAGCTGATCATGCCACCAGGGACCCGGAAAAACAGCTTTCAGAAGTCCTGTGAGTAGAAAAAGGCTGAGCGAAAATGCCAGCAGCTTTATCAGGATGCGGGGAGCGGAATATTTCAAGTTTGGAGGTTTAAATCTGACGGGAACGACAGGTGTCAGGATTAAGACCCTTAGCGGATCCTCAGTTTTCTGATTTCAGAGATTTGAAAAGCTGGTAAAACGCTATGGCTATGGACAAAAAACAGCCGATCAACAGATACAGCGGAAAATTCATCCCGCTTTTTTCATGAAGTTTATATCCCAGGTAGGTTCCCAAACCGATAATGGCACACATTTGGAATGCCAGTCCAAAATACTTTACGTACGCAGGGGGCTCAGTTTGAGGAGAGTTGTTTTTTGGGGTTGGCATGATCCCGTTCCAATTTTAATTGGTTGTTGTTTCCCATATTACATTTCCCGTTAAATTCTGCACCATTTTCGATGATCAGTTTCTTTGTGAAGATATCTCCGAATATAAGGGCTGATTTCTTGAGAAAGAGTGATTCTTCACAATGAATGTTTCCGTTTACCTGCCCGGAAATTTCCACATCGGCAGCTTTTACATCACCGTTTACCTTTGCTGATTCTCCGATGATGATTTTTTGTTGGGAATCAAGAGAGCCTTCGACGGTTCCTTCTACGCGGATATTTCCCTGAGAACCTATATTGCCAACGATCACCGTGCCTACCGCTACCAAATTACTGGAGGTCACCAATTCGTTGGTATTTCTTCTGTCGTCAGAATTTTTTGCCATATCTAGTCAAATGTTATAAACTCTTGCGGGTCAAGAGGATTTCCTTTGTACCACAATTCCAGGTGCAGGTGTTGACCCGTGGTCTGCTCACCGGTGTTGCCAATAATGGATAATATCTCCCCACCTCTGATGGGATCGCCAACAGACTTTAATATTACAGAATTATGTTTGTAAATCGAAATCAATTCGTTTGAATGCTGTACTCCCACTACATAGCCGGTCTCCAGCGTCCAGTTGGCAAAGATCACCGTCCCATCTGCGACGGCTTTTACCGGCTCATCCTCTCCGGCCACCACATCCACGCCAAAGTGGCTTTCGGCTGAAGAATAGCCACTGCTGACCACCCCCTTGACCGGAGGAAAGAAGTAGTTGTCGGTAAAAGACACACTGCTGATCCGGCCGAAATTGATTTCCTCCAGGGGCAATGACTCAAATTCACTCACAATTTTTTGAGTAGCCTCGCTACTTTTGAAAAGATCAATTTCGCTTCTTTTTACCTGAGCGCCTTCCGAGGGTTCATCCTCCGGTGGGGTTTGTACCTGACCCATTTCTTCCTCTCCGGAGATGACCATCTGAATATTCCTGACGTACTGGTCTTTGGCTTCCACTTCCATTATGAGAGAATCGATCGTTTCTGACAGGGCATGTATCTTTACCATGTTTTCTGTCTCTATGTACACCGGATCAAACCACCTTGCCAGTAAGGATTTTGACAGAAAAAGTGCTGCCACAAAGCAAGTCATAAAAACCAAAATGAACAATAATCCCACCCTGATTTTGGTAATGTTAAAAGAAGTGATGACCGAAAAGTCTTCCTCCTTTCTGATGACAATCAGAAATTTGGTTTCAATCCAATCATTGATTTTCTGTTTTAGACTCAAGTCACTGCCTGTTTAAATATTATTAATTTTACAAAAATAGAATTAAATTCCTTTCGTTTAAGTTTTTGATACAAAAGAACTAAATTGGTCAAATTTTCAAACCCCGTTCCATTGCAGAAAAGTATCCTTTATTTCTTTTTGTTTACGCTTGTGGTATTCAGTGTTTTGTCGTGCTCCTCTCAAAAGGACACTTTTACCAATCGCCTGTATCACAATACAACGGCCAGGTTTAATGCCTATTATTATGCCGACGCAAAAATAATGGAACTGGAAGACAAAATAAAGGAGAAATACCAGGAAGATTACTCCCAGGTACTACCTGTATTCTACCCTATAGACAGCAGTACCATTGAAGCCAATGAGGAACTCCTGAAAGAGGCCAGAGAAATGGCTTCCAAAGCCATAGACTGGCACAAGATAAGCAAATGGGTAGATCCTTCCTATTTCCTTATCGGAAAGGTAGATTATTATCAGGGCCAGTTTGACGAAGCCCGCAATACCTTTAAATACCTGAATGTAAACAGCAAGCAGGATGCGGTCCGCCACCGGTCACTGATCCAGTTACTAAGAAGCTTCATCGACCTGGACCAATTTGAAGATGCCAATTTTGTGATCGATTATTTATCCAAAGAGGCTGGAATCTCCAGAGAAAACAAGAAGTTTCTTTACAAAACCCTGGCTTACTATTATGAAAAGCGGGGCGAGGAAGACCTGATCGTACCTTCTATTTTCAAAGCACTGGAATTTTCCAATGATAACGCCGAAATTTCTCGCATGCATTTTATGCTCGGACAGTTGTACCAGAAGGCAGGTCTGGATGCTTTTGCCTACGAATACTATCAGAAAGCTCTGACCGGCAGTCCCAGCTACGAAAGAACATTTTTTGCCCAACTGTACTCCCAGCAGGTGGCCGAACTGGAAAAGAGCAAGGATCTCAAAAGGGTGAGGGATTATTATGATGATCTGTACGAAGATAACAAGAATGTGGATTTCCGGGATGTCATCCTATTTGAAAAAGGGCGATTTGAGAAAAAACAAGGAAATCTTGACGATGCGATCCGGCTATACAGCCTTGCCGTGAAGGAACCCGGGGAAAATGAAAGGCAGAAAGGCTACATTTATCAGGAACTGGCGGACGTCTTTCTTCATGAAAAAGAGAATTTTCTCAAAACCAAATATTACCTGGACAGTGCCCTCAAGGGATTCAAGGAAACTGACCGAAACTATGCCGAACTTGCCTCCAGAAAGGAAATCTTTGACCAATATGCGAAAAATTATGAACTGCTAACCAGAAACGACAGTCTGATCCGGCTGAGCCGTCTAAGTCCGGAAGAGCAGGAAAAGTATGTAAGCGATTTTCTGGAAAAAGAAGAAGAAAGGTTGATCCTGGAAGCCCAGGCAGCCGAAAAGAAAGAAAACACCAGCATCTTTGAAAACCTGCTCGCCTTCGGTGGGGCAGGAGGAAGTGCCTCTTCCACTTTCTACTGGGACAATCCCACCGCCATACAGCGGGGTGCGCTCGAATTTAACCGGGTATGGGGAAGCCGGCCCCTTACCGACAACTGGAGAAGAAGTAACCGAAGTTTCCAGGCAGATGAATCCACCGAATCATCGCGGCCGCAGCTAGCCGAATTGGAAGAAACGGCAGAGGACTCGCTCGCCTCCGCACAGATAGCAACGCTTCCGGATAAGGCCAGCCTGCTCAGCCAGATTCCCAATGAGCCGGAAACCCGTGAAATGATGGAAGCAGAGATGGAAGAAGCCTACTTTAACCTGGGCAAACTGTTGTATTTCGATCTCAAACAAGCTGAAAAAGCCATTGGCTACCTGGAAAAATTGATCCAGGAGTATCCAGACACGCCCAAAAAGCCGGAAGCCTATTACACCCTCTACCTGGCTTCCCAGGAGCTGAATACCAATCCGGAAAAATACGCCCAATTGCTCAATGTGGAATTTCCGGATTCACAATTTACCAAATCGATCAATAATCCGGATCAGGTTTCAGGGTCCCAGGCCAATTTTGAATCCGGTGAGAATTACAAAGAAGCCTACGGCTACTTCCAGAACCGGGAGTATGTCACTGCGAGAAATATAGTGAGAGAAACACTAAACCGGTATCCACTGACTAAAAATACGGACCGGTTATTGCTGTTGGACATCATGATATCCGGTAAACTTGAATCCCTTGACTTGTACAAAGAGCGGCTTCAGGGATATCTGCAGCAAGCCAGAGATGAAAAATTACTCGCTTTTGCGAAAGATCTCCTGAGTGCTGTTAGTGAAGAGGATGAAGCTGCCATGGAAACGGAAACGGATGAAAATGACCAGGAGGCACTGGCAGCGCAGGAGCAACCTATAGATCCCGCTGATGCAGCCTCTGAATCGCCCTATAAAGAAAACAGTGGCCAAACCCACATTTTCATTTTGCCCATGGATCAGGATTTAGCAGAAAGTTCAGGGGACCTGACTGCGGCGCTCGAGAAATTTCATGCTGAAAACTTTGCCAATGAAAGACTGAGGACTGGTACTATCGCTATTAGCAGAGAGACAAGCATCCTCATCATCAGTCCCTTTCCAAACGCTGAAAGATCACTGATGTACAAAGAGACCTTTTTAAATAGTTTTAACAAGGATTCTTTATCTGAAGAAATAAAAAACAGTAGTTTTGTGATTTCAATAGAAAATTTTCAGCAACTCAACAAGAGGAAAGACATTGCGGAATATCGATCCTTCTATGAGAAGGCTTATTGAACATCCATAGCATATCAACCCTGAGGAGCGCCTGAGGCATTGAGGCGATTGTGAAACATGCAGAATCTGCTCAAGATCATAACAGCCAGCCCTATCCTCTGACCGGAACGGGTTCTGGCCAATGAATAGCAAATTAAAAACACATGAATAAGAATAAGAAAAATACCGGGTCTTCCATTTACCAAAAAATCATCAGGTACATGTGGCTTGTTTTTGGCTTAGGGTTGATTGGTTTTGTAATTTTCGTACTGGCAGTAAGTGCCAATTTTCTGGGGCTTTTCGGCGAAATGCCTGAATTTGAATCGCTTGAAAACCCAGACAGCGAGGTAGCCTCAGAACTTTATTCTGCAGATGGGATTCTGTTAGGTAAATATTTCCGGGAAAACAGGTCACCGGTGACCTACAATGAGCTATCACCCAACCTGATCAATGCCCTGATCGCAACCGAAGATGTCCGGTTTGAAGACCATTCGGGCATAGATCCCAGAGGGCTGACCCGGGTGTTGGTAAAAACACTCATTCTGGGGCAAAGTGGAGCCGGAGGCGGAAGCACACTGAGTCAGCAGACCGCAAAAAACCTGTTCAAAACACGAACCGAAGCTTCACAGGGTTTGCTGAGCAACATCCCCGTACTGCGGATGATCATCATCAAAACAAAGGAGTGGATTGTGGCAGCCAAACTGGAAAGGGCCTATACAAAGGAAGAACTGCTGACCATGTACCTCAACACATCCGATTTTGGCAGCAATGCTTTTGGGATCAAGACGGCAGCAAGTACCTTTTTCAATAAAGAGCCCAGAAACCTGAACCTGCAGGAATCTGCCACCCTGGTAGGCTTGTTTAAAGCACCTTCCTATTACAGTCCGGTATATAATCCTGAAAACTCCACCCGTAGACGGAATACTGTCCTTTCGCAGATGAATAAGTATGGATATATCTCCCAGCCGGCCTACGACAGCCTGTCACAGCTTCCTATAGAACTGGAGTACAATGTGGAAAGCCATAATGAAGGACTGGCTACCTACTTCAGGGAAGTGGTCAAAGCTGATCTGATTCAGTGGACGAAAGAAAATCTGCAGCCTGACGGCAGTAACTACGACCTGTTTGGCGATGGGCTAAGGATTTATACAACCATAGACAGCCGCTTGCAGAAGTATGCCGAGGAAGCTGTAGCCGAACACATGCCGGAGCTACAACAAAAATTTCGGGAAGAAATGGGAAACCGGGCACCCTGGATCGATAGAAACGGAAGACCCATAGAGGGCTTCATTGAAAATGCCGTAAAAAGGACAGACGCCTACAGAAATCTTAAATCACGGTATGGGGATGATCAGGACAGCATCGAATACAAGCTGAACCAAAAGAAAAAAATGAAGGTCTTCTCCTACGAAAAAGGAGAAGTTGACACCATGATGAGCACCATGGATTCTCTCCGGTATTACAAAAAGTTTCTCCAGACTGGTTTTGTTTCCATGGACCCGCATTCAGGTCATATCAAAGCCTGGGTGGGTGGCGTCAACCACAAATATTTTAAATATGACCATGTCAAGCAAGGCAAGAGACAGCCCGGGTCCACCTTTAAGCCATTTGTCTACGCAGCAGCGATAGAAAATGGTTATGGACCCTGCTATACCGTCATTGACCAACCTGTGGAAATCAATATTCCAGACCAGCCTACCTGGAGGCCTGAGAATGCAGACGGCAAGTTCACCGGGGAAAGAATGACTATCCGATCGGCCATGTCCCAATCTGTCAATTCCGTCACGGCCTACATGATGAAAAAACTGAGTCCCGCAGTGGTAGTAGAGACTGCCCACCGAATCGGTATCAACAGTGAGTTGGAGGCTGTTCCTGCACTGGCCCTGGGTACCGTGGATGTGTCTATCATGGAAATGGTGGGAGCCTTCAGCACATTTGTTAATAAGGGTGAACACATCACTCCCATATACATAGACCGGATTGAAGACAAGAATGGAAATGTCCTGCATCAGTTTATCCCCAGAAAACGCCCTGCCATGAGCGAGGAAGACGCCTATCTCATGGTATACATGCTCCGGGGTGGCACCGAGGAAGAAGGAGGTACCAGCCAGGGCTTGCCCTGGAATCTCCGGGACGAAGGAAACGAAATTGGTGGAAAGACAGGTACTACACAAAATGCCTCTGACGGCTGGTACATGGGTATCACCAAAGATTTGGTCAGTGGTGTCTGGGTCGGCGGTGACGACCGCGCCATACACTTCAGAAGCTGGATAAACGGACAGGGATCCAGGACTGCAAGACCCATTTGGTCCAAATTCATGACCAAGGTATACGAAGACCCATCTCTGGAAATAACTAAAGGACCATTCCCCAAACCGGAGAGGCCGCTCAGCGTGGAAATTGATTGCTCCAGGTACAATCTGGATCAGGATGTGTATCAGGACTTTGACTACGACGCTGCAAGTACGGACTTTTAGACTTCTAGTAATCAGTTGACAGTAACTTGGGGTTTCATCATTAATCGCTAGTAGGTATGGATGACATGCTATCCCCATCATATTTGCCGGGCGACTACAATCAACTGCCCGAGCTACCGGGAGTGTACAGGTATTATAGTAAGGACGGGATACTGATATACGTCGGTAAAGCAAAAAACCTTAGAAAAAGGGTCGGCAGCTATTTCAATAAAAACGCGGGAATCAATCAAAAAACCCGCAGAATGGTAAGAGAAATTCAGAAAATCGAAATTACCATCGTCAATTCTGAATTTGACGCCCTACTGCTGGAGAATAACCTTATTAAAAAAGCCCAGCCAAAATACAACGTGCTGTTAAAGGATGACAAAACCTATCCTTACCTGCTTCTTACCAACGAACCTTTTCCCAGAATCTATCCTACCAGACGGGTAATCCCCTCGAAAGGCACCTATTTTGGTCCCTTTGCCAGTGTAAAGGCCATGAACAATGTTCTGGACCTGATCCTTTCATTGTTTACAATCCGTACCTGCAAACTAGATCTTTCTGAAGAAAAAATCAGGACATCAAACTACAAGGTCTGCCTGGAATATCACCTGGGAAATTGCAAAGGTCCCTGCGAAGGACTTCAGGATGAAACCAGTTATCTGAAAGACATTGATCAGGCCAGAAACATCCTGAAAGGCAACCTGAGCTTTGCAAAAAACTTTTTTAAGGAATCCATGCAAACGGCTGCCGCCGCCCTGGACTTTGAAAATGCACAGTTGTACAAAGAGAAATACGATCTGCTCGAAAAATATCAGGCCAAATCCCTTGTCATCAACCCCAATGTGGACAGTTTAGACGTCTTCTCAATCGTCAGCGAAGAAAAATATGCCTTCGTAAACTACCTGCGGATAAAAAATGGTGCTATCACGTTAAGCAAAACGGTAGAAATAAAAAAGAAACTGGACGAGGCAGATCAGGAACTGCTGTTAACTGCCATTATCAGACTCCGGGACCAATTTCAAAGCGATGCAAAAGAGGTATTGGTAAATCTCGACTATGAGGAGAGCCCAGAGGGTTTGCAACTGATACTTCCCAAAATCGGTGACAAGCGAAAACTGGTAGACTTAAGCCTGAAAAATGCCCTTTATTACAAAAAAGAAAAAGCTTTGCTCGCAGGAGAAGTTAAAAATAAAAAAAACCGGGTACTGCTTCAGCTTCAAAAAGACCTCTCCCTGGAAGACCTCCCCTACCACATAGAGTGTTTTGACAACTCGAACATTCAGGGTTCTAATCCCGTTGCCAGCATGGTATGTTTCAAGGACGGGAAACCCAGTAAAAAGGACTACAGGCATTACCATATCAAGAGTGTAGTCGGCCCAAATGACTTTGCCAGTATGGAGGAAGTTGTGTACAGAAGGTATAAACGCATCCTACAGGAAGAAAAAGCACTTCCCAATCTAGTAGTCATAGACGGAGGAAAAGGACAATTGTCATCCGCTGTCGCCGCATTAAAATCGCTGGACATTTACAAAAAAGTACCGATTATCGGTATCGCCAAAAGACTGGAAGAAATCTACTTTCCCGGAGATAACTACCCTATTTTTATTGACAAAAAATCAGAATCCCTGCGGTTAATCCAGCGCATCAGAGATGAAGCGCATCGCTTTGCCATTACTTTTCACCGCAACCTGCGAAGTAAAGGTGCGCTGGGAAGTCAACTTACCTCAATTGAAGGCATTGGAGAGCATACAGCGCACAAACTACTGAAGCATTTTAAATCCCTGAAAAATATACAGCAGGCCAGCCTGGCAGATCTTTCGCAACAGGTCGGAAAAGATAAGGCCACTAAGATCTTCAGCATGTATCACCCAAAAAAAAACAGCTCCCACTGAAGCTGTTTTTAATATCGATACTTTCCTGGCTTACCACTCCCACAGATTGTTTTCCCATTCGAGAAGTTCATATTCAAATTCGAGGGAATTCAAATATGCCTGTAGCTGTGCATTTGGATTGTCGGCATCTACCATGTCTACGATAAGGGCATTGTCGGGATTGGTATATTTTCTGACAACTGATCTGAAAAGCCTCAGGTCAAATGCCTGGCTGTAAGGCAAATGTTTGGACGTGTTCTGGAAATTGAGCCATTGACCTTTTTCGAGATCATCAAAGTAATTGTAAAAATCCTTGAAACGGATAAATGCGATAGATTTTTGCCCCACACCAGCATTGGTTTCGGAAGGCATTACCAGTTCCAGATACTTTACATCAAACTTGACCTCTGAACGGTGTTTGTCAAATACAAAATCTTCCTTGAAGTCCAGATAGTAAATGTCCTTTACGAAGACACTATCTCCGTTTTCGGCGGTAAGAAAATTGGTCTGGAATTCACTGATGGACAGGGGTTGAGTAAATTCCTCATCGGCAAAAATCTCAAAGGCATTCTCATTGACGACAGCATCGTAAATATTCATCATAATGCCGTCAGATTTTAGGCCCCCTGTACCATAAAAGGGAAGATTGAACTTCTCCCTCAGATCTATCCTTCTCCACACCCCCACCTGATACATTTTATCATCCTCGCGAATGGGAAGGACCGAAAAAACAGTGTCCATATCAAATCCCGAATCCCCCTCCTGCATGCTGGGGTTTTGGGTATTGGTATTTTGCGCAAACCCGGGAACCGCCACAAATACACCTGCTACTAAAAGCAGGGACAGCGCCCCTAGAAATTTTTTTGCTTCCTTCATGATTTTCTCCTTTTACAAATCTATAACGAAACCAATTTGTGCTTATTACCTGATTGGAATCGGAAAGACTTCATTAACAGTACTTTTTATTTGGTTTCCCCGGAAGTTGGTTCTGGTCACCTCTCTGGCGATCACAACCAGCCTATCTCCACTTTGGGCCTGCGCCAATAGATTACGCACAGCCACATTCTGGCCGGTAATGTTGACACTTTCCCTGGGTACATCATTTCTCACCAACCGGACTTCACCGCCAGTGACCTCAAAATTGGCGTCTCTGGGCATGGTCCTTCCAAAAGTAGGCTCTGGTAAAGCCCTTATCTGCAGATTCATCAGGCTACTGGCTGGAACAGGATTCTGCAGGTCGATCTGCGTGTCTCCACTAAAAGGCCTGATCGTCGGAGCCGGTACTGGCTTGATGTCATAATCGACCGAGCCGATTCTGTTTCCTCCACTGGATACGCCAATGTTTACCTGCCCGGAAGATCCGGGAATGATGGTCACATCTGCCGGTCGGGAACCTTTAATCGCCTGTCCACCAGAAACTGAAAACTCTGGCGAGTAGGCATTACCCAATGCCGGCACTTCGATCACCAGGTCATTGGCACATTCTGCATACAGTTGGTTGACGACTTCAGAGCTTACTTTAATGACCGGTTGGGCGACAAAATATTCATATTCTACATTGAAGACGCTGTCTTGCCCACCGATAGGGACCACAATCTGCCCTTCAAGGGTTCTGGCAGCAAGTCCCCTGTCATCGTAATTGGACGCTGGCGTTACTGGAAACTCAATCTGCCCGAAGCCATCTGTTACTGGGATTTCCCTCCCATCAGCGGTCATTTTAAGTTCTGTGGAGGAGGAAGATGAGGCGAGAAACATTTCCGCTTCAAACGTAAGACCCGCGGCCACCACATTTGAATTCGCTGCAATTCTTGCTTTCAAGTTATCTGCCTCAAAGATGAACTCCCCAAGGGAATTGGTGATGGCATTCAATGCTTCACTCTCTATATTGAGTACCTCATTCTGGTGTTGGCTGATGATGGCCAAAACTGCACCGATTGGGGATTTGACGTAGTTGAGATTTACGTAATCTTTATAATTTACATCCACATCATTTTTAAAAAGGTCAATCTCTCCGGCATCCTTGGCAATCTTCTCAAAAGATCGCTGTATACCGAGTTCAGCCAGGATCTGACTGAGCTCCTCAGGATATTGGTTCAGCCTTTCCTGCATTTCATATCCCAGACGGTTGTTGTTAAAAATATTGCCGGGAATGTCTACGTTTTTGAGTGCCGAAGTTTTAAAATTACCTTCGTCATTAATGGCATTGGATTCCTCTATGAGTCTGGTTTTTGCATCCTCCAGATACCCATAAAGCTCAGTACTTTTGGCCCGAATCTCTTCAGCCGCAGCCACCTTGGGTACATCTACCGGATTGTTCCCCTGCTGCTCGACAGTAGAGGAAATGATATTCACAGAAAACTGATTTTTCTGGATATAGTTTTTAGATGTTCTCTCCAGTCCATCGTTGATCAGTATAAATTTCTGGAGTATCTGATTACTTACCTGAAGTGCCAACAGCGCTGTCAGTACCAGGTACATCATCCCGATCATCCGCTGTCTCGGTGTTTCTTTACCACCCGCCATAAGCTAAATTGTCTTTAATAAAGTACGAAATAATAAGAACTGATAAATAGCGACTTAACCTTTCATTGCTGAAAGCATGCCTCCGTAAACTTTGTTCAGGGAATTGACATTCTGGTTAAGCTTCGCCAGTTCGGTTTTAAAAGTTTCTGTTTCTTTGCCGGCTTCCGAAATACCCTCCATTGCAGCCGTGACATTGGAATAGAATTTACTGATAGTTTTGGCATGCATATTGGAATCTTTCAGTTCCTCTTCATATACATTGTTCAATGCGGACAGGTTTCTTGTCACATTGACAATCTGCTCGCGGTAGGCCTTGGCATCGTCTGTAGCAGAAGACATTTCCGCCAGCGCAGTTGCGGTCTTACTGTAGGAATCATTGATATCCACCAGTGATTTTGAGGCTTTCTTTACATTTTCAGCATACTCATTGGTTGCGACAGTTGCATCGGTAAGAGTACCTAGTTTCTCGGTAGTGCTCGCAAGATTTTGCATGCCTTTTCCAAGGCTTTCCAACAGTTCCGGACCTATTTTGGCTTTTTCCAAGAGCTCATCCATTTTCTGAGAGGTCTGGTCTGTGCTGGTCCTGACCGGCCTGGAGGGTGCGGCACCCGCATTGGCACCTGCGAGCTCCGGATATACCTTTGTCCAATCCAGCTCTTCATTTTTAGGCTCAAATGCAGATAAAAAGAAAATAACTGCTTCTGTGGTCAAACCCACACCGATCATCAGGGATGCAAAAGGCCAATCCAAAATTTTAAACATGGCTCCCAGGATAACAACTGCAGCCCCTATGCCATAAATCTTTGGCATGATCGAACCATAAAACTTATAAGCGAAAGTGTTTTTCTCTGTTGACATAATTTTAAAAAAACTTTAAATATGAATGGATTATAATTTACAAATGGGTGATCAGGTGATATTATCTTCTGCTCCTTTTATTGGACTTCACTTCCATACTTCCAGACCGTCCGATATATGTCATGGCGGTACGGAAGCCTATATGTGCCGTCTGTACGTACTGATATTCGTAGTTCCTGGCACTGGTCTCCAAAAAGTGCGCCACATCTTTCCACGAACCTCCTCTGACAACTTTTCTCGTTTCGGTGGTATCCTTGAAAGTGGGGTTCATGTCCCAAATCAATGCATTTGCCGCTGGATTATAGGCGTCTTCTACCCATTCTGAAACATTTCCGGCCATGTTGTACAGTCCGAATCCATTTGGAGCGAAGGCATCGACTGGCGCGGTATAAGCAAATCCATCATCGATGTAATTACCTCTCCCTGGCTTAAAATTGGCCATCAGACATCCCCGCCTGTTTTTGAGATATGGGCCGCCCCAGGGATATTTGGCGATTTCCTTTCCTCCTTTTGCAGCATATTCCCATTCCGCTTCAAAGGGCAGCCTGAACTTCGGCATGTCAAACTCAGACTCGTCATTGGCATTCATGTGATAGGATTTCCACTCGCAGAATTTTTTGGCCTGGTCCCAGCTAATTCCCACAACGGGGTAATCATCAAACGCAGGGTGATCAAAATAGTATTCCATCAGTGGATCACCATAATGGTGGGTAAAGCTGGTTGACCAGACAGTGGTGTCAGGAAGCAATTCTTCGAGCACAAAATCCGGAGCTTCTGCCTGGGTGGTAGGCGTTCCCAGAGCCAATTCGCCCATGCGAACTGCATCCAGAAATTGCCTGTATTTGTTGTTGGATACTTCGTACTTGTCCATGAAAAACTCAGATATTGTAACCTGCTTGTTCATAGAAGCCATACTTAAAGCGATGTCTTCGTCAGCCTGACCGATCCAAAAGGTACCGGCTTTGACCGGAGCCATTTCAAAGGGCAGGGCTTGTTGCCAGCCGGAGCGCTTGGGTACACCAGTTACCTCTCCTCTTCTGTTGAGCTTTTCGCTTGAAGTACCCTTGTTTCCAAAAAGACCACAACCTTGAAGTAGTGTCATTATTAACAACCCTGAAATCAGGGGAAAAAAGCGCCGATTCATTTTTTTAAACATAAATGACATTAAATTAACTACATTCATTTTCAACCATTTAAACGAACAACCAATTCGAAATTTAACAGATTTTATCAGAAAAACACAAGGAATTTTTCAAATAAGTTTAATTCCTTAAAACCTAAATCTCGGCGTTCTCTGAATCACCCTTTCCATTTGTCTGGCTACCTGGGGTAAATTATAAGTCAACATAAACTCGTGGGAGGTGGGGGATTTTGCTTCCAGCCCGCCCACTACCAGATCAAACGCATAACCTAATTTCAGGGAATTGTCTCTTAACAAGCTATAGCCCAACAACACTGAGGCGGATTCCTCTCCCCGATAAGCCAATCCCAGACTAATTTTATTATTGTATGAGCCTATAACGCTAAGGTCGTAGGAAAAATTATTCAGGGATACGGATTTTACCAATATACTTGGTTCAACTGAAAATTGAGCAAAAGTGTTTATCCTGTAGCCCAGGAGCAGGTAGTTATGGTTTTCCAGGCGGTTCGCCAGACTGCCGTCTCCAAAATCGAAGCCGGGCTCATTCAGATTCCTGCTGCTGAGCCCAAGATAAAAGCTGCCACGGTCATACATCAGACCCACAGAAACATTGGGGTGCAATTGATTTTCATTTCCTCCGGAAGGGATATTGGGATCAGGGTTTACCGGGATAAACTCATCATAACGAATGGTACTGGAAAAAAAACCTCCGGCAGCGCCCATACTCAATACGCCTCTGCCAAGGGTCAGGTGGTAGGCAAGGGATAGATTTACTTCCTGATTGTTAAATGGGCCAATCTGGTCATTAACGGCTACCAGTCCAAATCCTACCGGGATATTTTTGACCCTGCCGGAAGCTGAAAGCAATTGGGTAGTAGGTGCGCCTCCTGCCCCTGTACTCGTGGCATAATCCAGCCACTGGCTGCGGTGCAAAGCTGCAATCGAATAGCCGCCATCCTTGCCCGCAAAGGCTGGGTTATAAAAAAGACCATTGTACATGTACTGGGTAAATTGTGCATCTTGCTGCCCTATCACTGCCGGAATATCCGATAGAAATACAAGGAAAAAAAATACACAGGTTAACAGGTAGGATTTTATGCTCATGTGTAAAAGACATTTTGCAATTGAAAATCTATTCTACACATTTAAACTGAATTTTCCTGAAAAAAGATTAAAAGATATCAGATTTTGTTTGCTTTTTTTATGTATAGTTCCAAGGCCCCTGTCATGCTTGGTGCATTCGGAAGTGGTGCCTCAATATCCAAAATCAAACCTTCTTCTCTTACGGCTTGTGAGGTCGTGGGGCCAAAAGCGGCAATTCTGGTCTTTCCCTGCTCAAAATCCGGAAAGTTCGTGAATAGAGATTTAATGCCGGAGGGGCTGTAGAAAGCGAGAATGTCGTATTTGATATCCTTCAGGTCGGACAGGTCAGCCGCCACCGTATGGTAGATGATCGCCTCGGTGAAGGAGATACCGTTTTGGGTTAAAAAATTGGGGATGTCATCCTTTCTGATATCCGAGCAGGGAAACAAATACTTTTCAGATTTGTGCTTTTTGAAAAAATCAAAGAGATCCGCTGCTGTACGATTTCCTACAAACAGCTTCCTTTTACGAATGACAATGTATTTCTGAAGGTAGTGTGCCGTTTGCTCTGAAATACAAAAATACTTCATGTCTGCAGGCATTTCTATCTTTAATTCCTGACAAATCCCAAAAAAGTGGTCGATTGCATTTCGGCTGGTGAAAATAACCGCCGTATGCTGAAGTATTTCTATTTTTTGCTTTCTGAAATCTTTAATGGATACCGGCTCGACCTGAATGAATGGCCTGAAATCAATTTTTATCTTGTATTTTTCAGCCAACTGAAAATAGGGAGACCGTTCATCAGATGGTTTTGGCTGGGATACCAGAATGCTTCTTACCCGGTTTAATCTGTCTTTTGTTGATTGCGCCATTTTATATTTTTTTCCTTTACCCTAGGAGAAATTTACAAATCACCAAAAAGGGGATCAATTCAGAGCTGCAAAGGTATGAAAATAAATGATAATTATTAAAACCATTTTTTTTATACAACCAGATCGATAATCCAATAATGCCCAGGGTATAGAGTACCAAAAAGGCTTTGTAAAGCCACCAAACTGATATCCCTCCATAGAGCAAATCGTTGGTATAAAAAATTACCGTAGTCCCTATCAAAACCAACAACCCAAAACCGCTAACTTTTAGCAGGTAGAAAAAATGTGGCAGTGCAATTTTCTGCAACTCAAATATATAGGTATTGATCCCCAGCCAGATAAACTTCAAAAAAGTGACCAGTGTCAGGGTAAGCGTGAATGCCAACCAGGCGAAAATCATGACGTCAAAGTCGCTTTCCAGTGAAAATCCGAAAAAATCCACATCAAATATATACATGCCCAGTATCCCCATCAAAGCCATGCCCATATTGATCAGAATCAAATAAAACAACAGTTCCGCCGAATATACCTTTGAGAAACTTACAGATTCCCATAAATCCTCAAAAGAGAAAATCGCAAGAGGATTCCAGAAAAGTCCGAAAATAGAGGGGAAAAGGATCCGGAATAAGGCAAGGAAAAACAAAATGACAAGGACGACTGTAAAGAAGAAGTCCTTAAACCTGTCCTTACTTCTCCTGTTGTCGGATACCTCGCTCAAAACTGCAGGCCTTTCAGCCTCAGGTCCAAAAAAACCTTTTTTCACGGAAAGATCTTCCGGGGCAATCCCTTTTTTGAAAGCGGTAATTTTCAGCTTACCGGACTCCTTCAAACGGGATTCCAAATCTCGGTTTGAGATAAAAAGGACGGTGTCTTTCTCAACTACCTGCCACAATTCTTCGTTCATAAATAATGCTGCTCCTTCTGGCAGCCGGATCCTCCAATCTGCGCTCTCAAACTGCCGGGTATTTACCCAGACGGAAACCTCCTCGTTTGGAAACAGCAGACCTCTATCTGATGAAGTTTCGATTTCCGGGTCATGATTCAATAATACCTGCGAGACAGCTTGAGCCGGAAATCCCGCCATCCAAAGGATGGCGGTCAACAATAAAAAAAACTGGTACCTCCCTTTCATTAAAAACGTCCCGTAAAACCAAAATGTATCCGCGAATAGTTAAATCCCAATGGCTGCCCGGCAGATTTTCCCAATGCGTACACGAAATTAAACATACCGCCGGCAGTTTCCAAACTTAACCCCGCACCAAAAGAGAAGGGCCAATCCCTTTCCCGCTTCCTCACTGCATCTTCCAGCATGCCAAGGTCTGTAAACAAAAGAAAATAGGAATAATTACCAAAGTAATACCTTGGCTCAAGATTCATGTATGCGTAGCGACTGGAATAGAAAAAATTTTCATTGAAACCCCGGATAGACTGCAAACCACCCAGGCGGTACAGGTCGTTAAGCAAGAGGTTGGAATTGTTCAATTCCCCGGCTTGCAGAGAAACCCTGGAACTGAAGTTTTTATCTAACCTGTAGTAATAATCTACCGCTCCCCTGATATAATATTGTAGTGATTCACGCTCTATCCCCGCATAGAGTGCCGGATCTATTCCTGTATTTTCCCGTAAGGTTTTGTTTCCGATCCCCAGTGTCAGCTTGCTTCTCCAACCCGACTTTGGCACTATCGGGTCGTCCACATCAGTAAAACTAAAGTCAGCTCCATAACTATTGTACCTGAAATCGCCCACTTCAGGAAGTTCAGTGGCGTTTTCATATCGGCCTACTTCCAGTAAGTCTCCGGCCTGCCATTTGCTGAAAAAATCGATGTAGGTATTGGCAGTCACCTGATAGCCCAGCCGGAGGCTGAAGTCCCGGTTCAAAAAGGTGGTATCCTCTTTCAATAGCGAAAAAGCCGCTCCCAAATCCAGCTGCGATCCCAATACATAGGGTTCGCGGGCTGCTACCCGGAGATTCTGAGAATATTGTGTCAGCCGCTGCCAGTTGAGTTGATAATCTCTGCCTTTGCCGGATACGTTGTATAGCTGTAGATCAAATTGCCCCGTGACCAACCATTTATTGGCCTCGATTTCGTTGGGCAAAAATCCGATGATGCCGTCAATGGCGTTCATTTTACGATCTTCAACTGGCAGGTATATTGTGGCCTCTTCGTTTTGAAAGGACATTTCGGGGCTTCCTGAGAGGGCCAGATAGGGTACACTATTCTTTAGTACCTCCCTAAGCTTGTTAACCTTTTTTTGCGAAAAAGGGTTGCCGGGGATGATACCGGTTTTTCTGGCCAGGTATATAGGCTGTATCTTACTACTGCCTGTGATGCGTAAAGTATCGAAAGTGATCAGGGGACCTTTTTCCATGTATAGAGATGCCCTCAATTGTCCATTGTCGAGCTCAATGCTGTCCAATTTTACCGCCATAAAAGGATATCCATTGTTCTGACCCGTCTCCAGGATCTGCCCCATCAGGTGCTGAACCGCTTCGATCCGGAATGGGCTCTCCCCCGCAATAATGGCTCCGCCATCCAAAGAAGATTCCATCCAGGGCTCCAGGTTTCCCTTACCAAGCTGTATCCATTTGAACTGTGTACCTGCGTCCACTTGTAAGAAAAAGCGGTTGTCCGGTTTGATTTGGAGATTGCTTTCCAAATTCAAATATCCCTCCGCCTGCAGGGAATCTATCAGGTAGTCAGAAAACCTGTGCAGGGCCAGGCTATCGGAAAAGCTAAATTTCAAGGTATCTGCAGTCGATTGCGTGTCAGCATACTGCAGTCTGAGCACATAATCCTGAGCCTGGCTAAATCTTGGAATAAAAAGAAGCTGCAGAAAAAAAAATGCAATTTTCCAACCTACCAAACACCCCTTACCTTCATGGGAAAGGTATACACGGATCCACTGGCCGTGATGAATAAGGTTTTTCTGTCTCCCGCGCCAAAACATACATTTGCCGTCCAATTTTCGTCTACAGGTATATGCCCGATTTTATCTCCCTTGCTGTCAAATATGGTCACCCCATCACCTGTCAGATACACATTGCCCCTGTTGTCCAGGGTCATGCCATCTGAGCCCATTTCCACAAACACGCGCCTGTTGGTCAGATATCCGTCTTCTTCAATGTCATACACATAGGTTTTCTTGTCTCCGATGTCAGACACATAAAGTTTTTTTCCATCCGGTGTACCCACCAGTCCATTTGGTTTTACCAGATTTTCATCCACCCTGAAAAACTGGAGCCCGTCTGCGCTGAGGTAGTACAGATGCTCGCCATCCTGCTGCATTTCAGGGTCTCTCTCCCAATAGCTGCGCTTGTACAATGGATCGGTCAGGTAAATACCTCCCCGGGGATTGATCCACAAGTCATTGGGTCCGTTGAGCTTTTTCCCCTTAAAATTTTCAATGAGCACTTCGGCATTGCCCTCCTTATCAAACGACCACAACTCGTTTTCGAGATCAGCACAGGCGATCAGATCCCCTTCCCGGTTAAAGTAAAGTCCGTTTGACCGTCCCGCGTCCTCGGAAAAAACTGTGATCTCTCCGGTGGAAAATTTCCATTTGTAAATTTTGTTGTTTGGCTGATCTGTGAAAAACACATTACCTTCCCTGTCTACGGCCGGCCCCTCTGTAAAACTATACCCTTCTCCAACTTTCTCCAGACGGGCGTTTTTTTGCACCAGACTTTTCTTGATCTCCATCTGGGCAAAAGAAAGTTGCGATAAAAGCAAAACGAGCATTGCTAGCGGAAATATGGCTTTGGGTATTGTCATTTCAAAGGGTTTTAGGCGATGATGAATCATATCGGCTCAAAATTAACTCAATTATCACCAATTCCTAAAACCTCTACTCAATAATCTTTAGCTTTGCACCTGACTCCATAAAATAAGGAGGGAGAAAACCCCAGCTTCTCACCACAGAAAAAGAAACAAGCTGTTCCGAATCGCAGCCTGCTACTTATCCGCCATTATGTCAGGTATTTATATACATATTCCTTTCTGCTTGCAAGCCTGCCACTACTGTGACTTTCATTTCAGCACCAACAGGAAGCCGGCTGCTGAGATGGTACAAATGATCTGCCGGGAATTGGTATTGAGGAAAAACTACCTGCCAAAAGCCCAACCCATACAAACCGTCTACTTCGGAGGAGGAACTCCTTCAATTCTTCCCGCAGCGCAAATTGGGGAAATTTATGCTTGTATCCGTGAAAATTTTGATTGCCAACTGCTCGAAACCACCCTGGAGGCCAATCCGGACGATTTGACTCCGGAAAAATTAAATGCATTGAGGGATATGGGCATCGACAGGTTGAGCATCGGAATTCAAAGCTTCAACGACCAGGTATTGCGTTTTTACAACCGTTCACATACAGCCGTCGAGTCCCTGCAAGCCATCGATAAAGCCAGAAAGGCTGGTTTCAGGTCGATTTCCATTGATCTGATCTATGGCTTTCCGCATGCCGATCACAGTATCTGGCAAAAGGACCTGGCCCAAACCATCTCCCTGGCTCCGGATCACATCAGCTCTTATTGCCTTACGATAGAGCCCGGGACTGCCCTGGGTGTTTGGGAGAAGAAAGGAAAATTCAACGCTGCCTCAGACGACTTTCAAGCGGAACAATTTGAAATTTTGCTTCAAACTCTGGACAAGGCTGACTATCTGCAATACGAAATCTCCAATTTTGCCAGGCATCAGGCTTTTTCCCTGCACAACAGCAATTACTGGAAAGGGGTACCCTATCTGGGTCTGGGTCCCGGGGCGCACTCCTTTGATGGAAAGCACCGTGGACACAATATCTCCAACAATGCGGTGTATATGCGCATGTTGCAGAAAAACAAACTTCCTTTCCAGATAGAAACCCTGGACAAACACGAGCAGATCAATGAATACCTGCTCACCTCATTGAGAACCATCTGGGGAATCGATACGGCCTACCTGACGGAGCAATTTGGATGGGACCTGCGAAAAGAAAGACAAAATATCCTCGCTGATATGCTGGGACAGGATCTGATTCAGGTCAGTTCACAGGCGGTAATCCTTACCAATAAAGGCAAGCTTCTCGCAGATTACCTGGCAGCAAAACTATTTATCTGAAGAATCAGGCTATATTTGTATGGTGAAGAAATATCCGACCGAAAGCCAGAGAAAAAGCAATACCTCACCCCTCAAAGAAGTTTTTGAGGAGCTGCTGGAAGCCTATAAGCTCAAGGACAGGTATGCGGAGAAAACCCTGATACAGGAATGGGGCTCGCTCATGGGCAAAACTGTAGCTACCCGAACAATCAGCCTCTCCATCAGCAAAAAGAAACTTTACGTCAAAATGAGTTCGGCACCTCTCAAGAAGGAAATGATGCTGAACAAATCCAGGATCCTGCTGCTGATTGAGGAAAAATACGGGAAATCAGTCGTTGACGATATTGTATTGTTATAAAGGAAAGCGGGCAAGCCTGCCAGGTCCCGCTTCCTTTGCTTTTTGCTTTTCTGGCCCTAACTCATCAGTAACTGACCCAATTGCCATCAACCTTTCTCAGTATTCCCAGGGGATTGCCTTCTTTCAATGCATCGGGCCAGAGACTCTCCGGCATATCCTGATAAGCCACCGGTCTGGCAAAACGCTTGATCGCATAGCTGCCGACAGAGGTACTTCTGCTGTCTGAGGTGGCAGGAAATGGGCCTCCATGCTGCATGGCATGCCCCACCTCCACTCCGGTAGGAACGCCTTTGAACAATAGTCTGCCGCACTTCTCTTCCAGGAGAAGCAGCAATGCCGACTGGTTTTGCAACTCTGCCTCTTCTCCCCAGATCGTACAGGTGAGTTGTCCTTTGAGATTTTCTGCCAGAGCCTGCAGTTGCTTATCGTCCTCATATACAACCAGTATACCAAAGGGGCCAAAAACCTCCTCCTGAAAGGCCGCATCGCTGAGCCAATCTGAGGCGCTAACTTTTGCCAGGGCTACATTTCCGGTAAGGACGTCTGACTCTTCAGGTTGTAACAGCCATTTTAACTTCTTCGATTGCGAGAGCGTTTCGATAGCCTGATAATAAGCATGGCATATGCCTTCGTGGAGCATGGGAGCACCTGCCACTTCTTTTAATCTGTCAGCCACTGCTGTAGAAAATGCTTCCTCCCGCGACTTGGGTATAAAAATGAGTCCGGGATTGGTACAGAATTGGCCCACCCCAAGGCTCAGTGAAGCGGCATAGGCCGCCGCTGCTGCATCCATTCGCTCCGAAAGGTATTCTTCCAGAACAAAAATCGGGTTTACACTGCCCATTTCCGCATACACCGGAATCGGATGCTCCCGGGCATTACATGCGTCAAAGAGAGCTTTTCCTCCTCTGAATGATCCGGTGAAGGCTACTGCTTTGGCCAGGGGATGTGCGACCAGCTCCTGCCCGGTGTCGATACCGCCCTCCACATGCTGGAAGGTTCCCTTTGGAAGTCCTTTGATACGGACAGCATTTTTGATGGCCTCTGCTACCATGCGGGAGGTTTCCGGATGGGCCGGGTGGGCCTTGTAGATAACCGGGCAACCGGCCGCCAGCGCAGATACGGTATCTCCTCCAGCAGTAGAAAAAGCCAGAGGAAAATTACTTGCACCAAATACTACCACAGGACCCAGCGGTTTTAGCATTCTCCTGATATCGGGCTTGGGTGCTGGCTTTCTGTCAGGATCCGGGTGATCTATGGTAGCTTCTACCCAGCTCCCTTCATTTACCAGTGCTGCAAAAAGTCTTATCTGCCCCAAAGTCCTGCCCAGTTCACCGGTGATCCTGCCCTCCGGCAGGTGCGATTCACCTGCGGCTGTGGGTATCAGGTCATCTCTGATCGCATCTATTTGACCGGCCATTTCCTCCAGAAAACCGGAAATTTTTTCTTTCTTTAATGTTTTTAATATCAAGAATGCCTTTTGTGCATCCTGAAAATTAATCGCTATCTGACTCATGTTCTGAAATGGGTTGGTTTCAATGAAAAAGGATTTTCATTTGTGTAAAAATAATCCTTCGTTAAAGCTTCAAGTTAACTGATATTAGGCGTAGTCGCAACACATTGATACAGATTAGTCCATTTGCAGCAACCTTTTATTTATCCCAGGTACACATTCATATATGATTTTTCTATATTTAGCGGGCTGATTGACCAAATGCGGACCTTGTGTTTTTTCGTTTATTTCCACTACTATGCGCCAAAATTACTCCTCACCTCTTTCAGAAATCCGAATCAGAAACCACTTTGAGCCCGGTGATATTGGCACCATCATCGGGCTGCATGGGAGATTGTACCATGATACCTATGGTTTCGGACTGGGCTTTGAAAAATATGTAGCACGAACCTTTGCCGAATTTGCCTGCAATTTTCAGGAAACCAAAGACAAAATCTGGATAGCAGCGGAAGGGAGAACCATCAAGGGATGCATTGCATTGGTAGACCGGGGCGAACTAAATGCACAACTCCGGTATTTTATCGTCACTCCGGATGTCAGAGGGCAGGGATTGGGCAGATTACTTTTTGGCAGCTACATGCAACACATCCACGACCATGGATATGAAACGGTATATCTATGGACCACCGCAAACCTGCAGGCAGCCGCAAGCCTCTATCTCGATGCGGGCTTCAGGCTGGCGGAACAAAAATCATCGGATACCTTCGGACTGCCGCTGCTGGAGCAAAGATACGTATGGGAAAAAAGCAAATAGGTTAGCGCTGACCGGTAGTCCCTTCTTTTACCTTTCCATGTATATACTATACCTTATAATGGACGGACACTGCAAACCAGAAATGGAGAATGAACGATGGTGTATGAAACACCTAATTATTTCGTTTTTTAACTGCCTCAGCACTTACCTGCAAAAATATATACTTTTCTAGTGGATTTTGAAAAACATTATTCTGCCACATTCAGATATTGGGAATGTTTTTTAAATTTAACCGAAATAATTTTTTTCGCATGCCAATTTTTTCTATAATTAAATCCTGGAAAAAATGTCAAGGAAGAGAAATTGACTTCCAAAGGCATTTGAAGCTTATGAACGGAAAAATCAGTTTGTTGGAAATATTAGTGCAATCGATTCCGCAATTCAGAAAACGGCAAGGCGGCTTTTCACCCAGATAAGCGGAATCACTGCACTTTGCATAACGAAATTTAAACCTGAAATAGCCTATGAAACACACCCCTCAAGTTCGCAGCTAACTTCAATAGCTGCTTATCCAATTAATTAAACCCAAATTCTATTATGAAAAGAAAATTACGCAATTGCCGGCTGGCAACGGGCAGGTTTGCGCTGGCAGCAATCCTGTTTTGTCTGTCTTCAGGGACACTGCTTTCCCGGAACAATGACAATAATAACACAAGCGAATCCGAAAGGGCTTCCAGCCTTCGTACGGATATAGTAGAAACCAGCGAACCCTTTGATGTTACGGTCACCGGTACCGTAACCGATTCAAACGGGGAGCCGATACCCGGAGCCACCGTATCGGTGCCCGGTACTTCCATTGGTACCGCCACTGATATCGATGGAAATTACAGCATCACCGTTCCGGATGGTGCTTCCCTGGTTTTCTCTTTCATTGGTTTTGAAAGCCAAACCATAGCGGTAAACAACCAATCCACCATAGATGTAGAACTCGTGGAAAGCGCACAGGCATTGGATGAAGTCGTGGTGGTCGGATATGGTACCCAGAAGAAAAAGGACCTTACCGGTGCTGTAGTGAATGTTCAGGCCGAGGAGGTGATGAAGTACAAACCGACCAGTGTTTCGGAAATTCTCCGAACTACGGTACCCGGTCTGAGTGTGGGCTATGCCACCAATGCCCGGAACGTGCCGGAATTTAACGTGAGGGGGGACAACTCCATGAAAGCAGATTTGGACGGAGATGGAGACAGAGAAGAGGAAAGGGCTGCCAACCGTCCTTTGATCGTTTTGGACGGGGTGATCTTTCAGGGAGACCTGGCGGAGATCAACCCAAACACCATAGAAAGTGTCGACGTGCTCAAGGATGCCAGTGCGGCAGCCGTATATGGTTCGCAAGCCACCAATGGTGTGGTGATCTTTACCACCAAAAAAGGGCAGTATGGAAAGCCACAAATCACCTTCAGCTCAAGGGTTGGACTTGTTACTGGTGCCAGAAGACAACAAACCTATAAAGGTGGAGAGGAAGTGCTGAACTGGCTGACCGACATGAATGAGACGATTACCAACTCCATTACCGAGCCCTGGACCCGGTTTAGAGACTACAACGACATCGACCCCCAATACCAGGATGACTGGCTTGCTGCCAATGGTATTCCGGGAGAAACCGACCCGGAAGCCATCCGCATGGCCCGGGTAAACAACTTTGGCTTCTGGGATATTGAATTGGAAAATTACCGAAACGGAGTCACTTATGATTGGCAGGACTTTTTGTTCCATACCGGCGTACGGCAGGATTATGATGTCAGTGTTTCCGGTAGAAACGAGCGGGTATCATACTACTACTCTCTTGGTTACAGTGACCGGGAGTCTGTACGGTTGGGAGAATCCTTTCAAACGATCACTTCCCGGCTGAATCTCGATGTAAACCTGGCAGAATTCCTTTCCATAGGTACCAATACGCAGTTTACGTTTCAGGATGAAGGACAGGAATATATTGACAATGATTCCTACAGGGTTTTTTCACCCTACGATCAGCCCTGGGCAAATGGGGAGCCCAGAACCCGCGAAAACCTGAACGATCAGGCAGCCGGATCAAATATCTCCAACCCCTATCAGGATCCTTCCTGGAACACCCGCAGCCATACCCGGTTTATGGTTAATCCAACACTATATGCTCAGCTCACCCTTCCTTATGGGTTCAGCCTGCGTACAGACTACACCCCAAGGTTTGATGTGAGGAAGAGGTTTGATTTTGATGAAAAAGGCAATCCGCAGCGAGCAGTAGACCGGGCTGAAAGAAGGTACAACGATTCTTTCAGATGGCAGTCCAATACCATTTTGAACTGGGACAAAAGTTTCGGGGATCACAGGTTGAGTTTCACCGGTCTGTACAATACCGAAAAAAATCAGTTTTGGGAAACCAGAGCCATCACCAACAACTTTTCTCCTACTTCCAGCCTGGGCTATCATGCGGTTCAGTTGGGTTTGAACCCCACCATGTCATCGTATGATGAGGTTAACTCCAGAACAGGATTATTGGGAAGGGTCACTTACGCCTACAGCGACAAGTACAATTTCTCAGCTTCCCTGCGGAGAGATGGGTTTTCCCGGTTTGGTGTAAATAATTTATTGGGTAACTTCCCCTCCGTATCGGCAGCCTGGACCATTTCCAATGAAGATTTCATGCCTCAGGGAGCTGCTGTCAGTTACCTGAAACTGCGCCTGAGCTATGGGGTGAATGGCAACAGTAGTGGACTGGAAGATTACAATGCCTATGCCCAGCTCAGCAACAGTCTTTACCTCAACTATGACGGTGGCTATTTCCCGGCTCCACGAACAGAAATTACCCGGATTGCGAATCCATTTCTGTCCTGGGAGAGAAATGCATCCTTTAATATAGGTATAGACTATGGTTTCTTTAATGACAGGGTGAGTGGTTCACTCGACATGTACCAATCGGAAACCAGAGACCTTTTGCTGGACCAGAAATTGCCTGACCTGACCGGTTTTGGCTCTGTTAAAACCAATGTGGGCAACTTGCAAAACAGGGGTTTTGATCTGGGAATCCGGTCTATCAATATGACCAGGAGCGATTTTACCTGGACCAGTAATTTCAATGTGACTTATGCGGTAAATAAAATTACAACCCTGGGTAATGCCCCCATTCCGATGACCGATTCTCAGGGCAATATGATCGAAAGAGAGCCGGATGACCTGCAAAACGGCTGGTTTATAGGTGAAAACAAGGACATCATCTGGGATTGGGAACTGGATGGCATATACCAGATGGATGAAGCGGATGAAGCTGCGGAATACGGACTCTTTCCAGGAGATTTCCGATTTGTGGATCAGGACGGAGACGGAGATATTGATGTGGATGACAGGGTATTTCTTGGCCTTCGGCAAAATCCATGGTACATTACTTTCAGAAATGACTTTGAATGGAAAGGATTTGATTTTGGTCTGGTATTCCTGGCCAAGATGGGCTGGAAAGGCGGTACCCAGGAACCGTTCAACAACTCCCAGCAATATATCAAAAACCACAACTGGTATACCATCCCTTACTGGACACCCTTGAACGGACAAAATAACTTTGCCCGGATCAATTCCATTAACCTGGGTGGCGGCAACGCCTGGTTGAACCGCGATTATCTGCGCTTGCAGAACATTAGTGTTGGTTACAACCTCCCAGCCAGTATTCTGGACAGGTTGAATGCTACCCGCCTGAGGCTGGCGTTGAACATTGAAAATGCGGCGGTATTTACCCCCTGGGAAAGAAGTCTGGGAGATCCGGAGTCGGCCCGTGAAATGCCACGCACCTATTCTTTAAGTTTGGACTTCACTTTCTAGGTCCGGAACAGAGACAATTAAATGTTAACCAGAATCGAATTAAAGATGAAAAACACACATATATTTAAAGGAATCGGCCTATCGGTGCTCCTTCTGGCATCCGTATCTTGTTCGGAGGACTTTTTGGAAGAACAGCCCTTGTCCTTCCTGAGTCCGGAAAACACATACCGGGATGCGGCAGGACTACAGACCGCACTGGATGCAGGTCTGCAGGGTGTGATGTCGCAGTGGAATGGTGACACCCGGGAACTGATGTTTAACAGTAACATGAGCGATGCCTCGGTGGTATCGGCTACGGATAAGCCCGATGCTTTTGTGGATTTGCGTACCTATGCCACGCCCACCAATTCGCGTAACAACGATGCGGGTCGAGCACGCTCTTTCTATGCTGACAATTACAACCACATCAAAAAAGCCAATACGGTCATCGATTATATCGACCTGCCCGAATGGCCGGATGGTGTAAACGATCCGGAAAGAAACCATTTGCTGGGATCTGCTTATTTTCTACGTGCCTTTTTCTACATGCAACTCACCATGGACTTTGGCAATGTGGCTTTTCCTCTGAATGTGGTATCTGAAGCCCGCAGGGACTTCAAGGCATTCAACATGCAGGGGATTTGGGACCAGATGATCACAGATCTGGAGTTTGCCGTGCAATGGGTGAAACCCAAAAGCCAGCTACCTGTAGGGCAGGCACCTAAAGATGCGGTAAGAATTTTGCTGGCCAAATACTACATGCTCAACGAAAGGTTTGCAGATGCGGAACAACTGATGGATGATGTGATCAACGGGGGAGAATCTCAGTTATTCACCGACGACATGATCCCTTCGGGAGTAACGGAGGTAGAGGTAGCCAATACCAACAATCCGAATACCGGTAATCCGCTTCCGGGCAGATCCGGATATGCACCTGTAGATGCAGTAAATTACCTGCATATGGACCGTGGCGCCCAGAAAACTTCCAATCCGGAAGGTATTTGGCTGGTGGTAAACGAACCCTTCGTATTGGGAACACAGGGAAGATCCGCCAGAATCCGTGCCTGGGGTCCCAATTTCGTAAGTACCAATCTGGGAGTCTGGGAACCTGGAACCACCCGCATCGGTACAGATGTGCAACAATCCACCTCGGATGAACGTGGACGCATGATGAAGAAATGGGGCCGGGGCCAGGGATTTGCCCGCCCTACCAATTACTCTCAGTATGAGATCTGGAATTTCAAGGGAACCTTTGATGAGCAGGATTACCGCCACAAGGATCTGAACTGGTTTGAAATGGAGGACGTATTGTACGATAATCCCTCTCTGCAGGACGATGGAAGCCCCTATTACATGCAACCGTTGCGACTCTACGATGACAATGGCAACCTGACCTGCCAGGACACCATCAGGTGCTGGTACGGCTATCCAAGGTACAAGTTCTACTCTGTCAATCAGGAGTCGCGGCCAGACCGGCAGGACGGCGGCAAGATGGACATGTACATCATGCGCATCGCTGAAGCATACCTGGTAAGGGCAGAGGCCAGATTCTGGCAGGATAACCTGGCCGGAGCTGCCGAGGACATCAATACCATCCGCCAGCGCGCCAATGCCATTCACATGTATACCATCGCCGATATGCAAACAGAAGGTATAGGAGCGGTACTGGATGAGCGAAACCGGGAGCTATTCGGTGAAGAATATCGTCACGACGAGTTGGTTAGGATTTCTGTTATTCTGGCCAAAACCGGCAAGATGGCCTATAATGGCAAGACCTACTCCATCTCCGGAAACGATATCGAAGAATCACTTTCGGCCAATAGTTTTTACTATGATCGAATGATGGAGAAAAACAATTTCTTCCGGGACGAGGTGCCTTGGGCCACTTATAACACCACCCGGTATACCATGGATCCGCACCATGTTTTCTGGCCGGTGTACCAGCCCTATCTGGTAGGTAATGTGGAAGCCACCCTTAACCAGACCACAGGGTACAACGGTGCTGAGGACAATATTGAGCCCCTGAATCATGTGGTTCAACCTGCCGGTGCGCCTAACGAAGATCCTATGCGGGCCATAGGGGAGTAATGCCGATCATATAAAAATTCACCCGGAGGCATGTGCAGTCGGGTGAATTTTTTAATTTACACGGAAAATTTAATTATAAACTCAAATACAGCATATTATGAATAATGATTCGTCCAGAAGATCATTTATCAAAAAGTCCGCTATCGCCAGTTCTGCGGCCATCGTAGCACCTACTATCGTATCATCGAGCGTGTTTGGTGCCAATGATCGGATCAACGCGGCAGTATTGGGCGTAAACGGAAGGGGCAAAAACCACATCCAAAGCCTGATGAATCAGGAAAACGTGCAGGTTACTACCCTCGTTGATCCGGATATGAACCTGCTCAGAGAGCGGCAGAAGTCTTTCAAGGAGGCCTATAACAAAGACGTAGCTCTTGTCCAGGACATGAGAAGGACTTTTGACGATCCGGATATTGACGTGATCAGTATAGCGGCACCTAACCACTGGCATGCCCTGGCCACCATCTGGGCCTGCCAGGCAGGAAAGGATGTCTATGTAGAAAAGCCAGGATCCCACAATATATGGGAGGGCAGAAAGATGGTAGAAGCGGCTCATAAATACGACCGTATCGTACAGCATGGCGTGCAGCTCCGCAGTTCTCCGGCCGTAAGGGAGGCTATTGACCTGATTCGCGATGGCTACATAGGCAATGTGTACATGGCCCGTGGTATTGTGTTCAGGTGGAGACCGAGCATCGGAGACAAGGGCTTTTCTCCGGTACCAGATGGTATAGACTACGATCTTTGGACCGGCCCGGCACCCAAACGGCCATTTTCACGAAATCTGGTCCACTATAACTGGCACTGGCATTGGGATTACGGCAATGGAGACGTTGGAAACCAGGGCATCCACGAAACCGATTTGTGCATGTGGGGGCTGGACGTAGGACTTCCTACAAAGATCACCTCTATGGGCGGGAAATTCCTCTGGGATGACGCCAAGGAAGTACCCGAAGTGCTCACATCAGTGTACAATTATCCGGAAGAGAATAAAATCATCCAATTTGAAGTACGGCCTTGGTGTACCAACGAAGAAGGTGGCGCCACTGTAGGCAACATCTTCTATGGAGATAAGGGATACATTGTAGTGGACGGGTACGACAAATACAAATCCTTCCTGGGCCAGGACCGAACTCCCGGGAAGTCAGGAGATGACGGAGGCCCATCCGGAACAGGCATGGACAGGGGAGCCGGAGGCACTGACGGACATTTTGCCAATTTCATCGAAGCGGTGCGCAAGCATGACAAGACCATCCTGAATGGCCCTGTGGAAACAGCCCATCTTTCCTCAGGTCTGGCCCATCTGGGCAATATTGCCTACAAACTGGAACGCGTGTTGACGTTCAATCCCCAATCCGAAACCTTTGTCAATGATGAAGAGGCGGATCAAATGCTGACCCGTAATTACAGAAAAGGCTTTGAAGTTCCTGAGCAGGTCTGATATCGATTGTTAGACCTGGTTAGCGGCTGTGGCTTTTGACAATTACCGGCCAGAATAGTTTTTCCGGCCGGTAATTGTCTTACACTAACATTTCAACGAATTATCAGCGGCCAGGAATTGCCTGAGTGTAAAAATGAGGTTATCTGCGGAAAGGGGAGCGCCCGACCCAGGTAAAAAAATGATAAACACAATAAACCGATCCGGCCTACTCAAGGCGTAACGACTACCTCGCACAGTGCGACGATTTTATAGCATGTGAGGTTGTATCCCCATAAACGGGAGCGAATTTTGGCCATAAATAAATTATAAACTTATGAGATACAGTGCAATCATATTATTGATCATGTTGATGAGCAGCACCCTACTCTTTGCTCAGAAAAAAGGCAAGGAAAAGATAGAGTTACAGGTAAATGAAGCGGAAAAAAAAGTGGATGTAATGGTGGGGGGTGAACACTTTACTTCCTATATCTATCCTGACAACATCATGAAGCCAGTTTTGTGGCCCGTTATGTCGCCGGGAGGAAATATGGTCACCCGAAGCTATCCCTTGATCAACAAAGAAGGAGACCGAACCGACCATCCTCATCATGTGGGCATATGGCTCAATTATGGTGATGTCAACGGCCTGGATTTTTGGAACAACTCCGAAGCCATTCCTGCGGAACGGAAAGACAATTATGGAACCATATACCACGAATCTGTAGAAAAAGCGAAAGGCGGCAAAGGAAAAGCCGTTCTGGAAACTAATGCCTTGTGGAAAGCGCCGGACAATACCACACTACTTGAAGAGGAAACCTCCTTTACCTTTATGGCATCAGAAGACATGCGCATCATTGATCGCACCACAACCCTTACGGCAGCCGTGGATGAAGTTGATTTTACGGACAACAAGGAAGGTATGTTTGCCATACGGGTAAGCCGGGAGCTGGAATTGCCCAGTGATAAGCCAACGGAACTGGTGGATTCGCATGGGGTGAAAACCCGCGTCGAAAAAATGGACAACACTTATGTAAAAGGGAATTACAGAAGTTCGGAGGGCATAGAAGGTGGAGATGTATGGGGCACCAGGGCCCGGTGGATGAAACTATCGAGTGAGATCAAAGGTGAACCTGTGTCACTGGTGATCATTGATCATCCAGACAACGTAGGGTATCCAACTTATTGGCATGCCAGGGATTACGGGCTTTTTTCAGCCAATACCCTTGGTCAGAAAGCTTTATCAGAAGGAGAAAATGAGTTGAATTTCAGTCTTGAAAATGGTGAAGAGACGACTTTCAAATACCGCTTTGTAGTAGCCTCCTCAGATCTATCTGATGCTGAAATCAATGAGATGGCGGATGAATATGCCAAAAAATAGATCAGCATCTTCCTAAAAATTAAATCAATATGAACCACCACCAATCAAGAAGAGATTTTCTCCAGAAAAGCCTGGCGGCAGGCCTTGGACTTGCACTTTGGAATCCGGCTGATCTTGCAGCCTTTTCGCAGCAGAGCAATATGCAGCTTGGCCTGGTCACCTATCAATGGGGTAAAGATTGGGATTTGCCTGAATTGATTGCCAATTGTGAAAAGACTGGCCTTTTGGGGGTAGAACTCAGGACCGAGCATGCCCATGGTGTAGAGACCCAGCTTTCCTCAAGTCAGAGAAGAGAAGTCAATAAGCGATTTGCCGACAGCCCCGTCACCTGTCTGGGCTATGGGTCTAATTTTGCCTATCATTACACAGACCAACAGGAAGTCCGTGAAAATATCGAGGGTACCAAACAATACCTGCAATTGTGTAAAGACATTGGGGCCACAGGCATTAAGGTAAAGCCCAACGGACTTCCCGAAGAAGTGTCGAAAGAAAAAACCATTGCACAGATTGCCGACTCACTCAATGAAGTGGGCAGGTTTGCCAAAGATCTGGGTCAGTTGGTCCGTGTGGAGGTACACGGCAAGCTTACCCAGCAGCTTCCCAATATGAAAGCTATTTTTGATCAGGTCACTGAAGACAGCGTGAAGGTATGCTGGAATTGCAATGATCAGGATCTCCTGCCTCCCGGACTGGAAGCAAACTTCAATTCCGTCAAAAAGTGGTTTGGTGACACCGTACATATACGGGAACTCAACGAGGGTGATTATCCTTACCAGCAGTTGATGAATTTATTCAAACAAATGAACTATAAGGGCTGGATATTACTGGAAGCCAGGACTGCACCTGCAAACCGCATAGCGGCTATGGAGGAACAATTGCGACTATTCAATGCGATGACCAAAGCCTGATCCGGGTACCCGTCAAAAAATCAACTAATAACCACCGGAAATAATCCCGGTGGTTTTTTCGTTATTCCTCCTCCTGCGACCAGAGCCAGAGGTATCAGGAAGCAGATTCCGCAAAATCTGCGACCTCTTCCCAAACGCGAAATATATTTTTGTAGCAAAATTTTTCGATTTCTTCCTTGCTGTATCCCCTTTTTAACAATTCTGCTATCAGATTGGGATACATGGACACATCCTTCAACCCGTTAGGAAGCGTATCACCCACCCCGTCAAAATCTGAACCGAAGCCCAGGTGATCTGTTCCTACCAGTTCTACAATGTGGTCAAAATGATCCGCTACCCTTTGCACCGAAGGAAACGGATTGTTTTCGGCAACATAGTCTGCAATATACTCCTGTGCTTCCGGGTCATTTCTGCTGAGTTCGTTCTCTGCCAGCCAATTGACTATATGCTCTCTGGCCGCATCATTTCCTTCCCGAAAATCCTGATCTATAAAGCTTCCCCCAAAATTAATCATGATTACACCGCCGTTTTCAGCGAGCTTTTTGATCATCTCATCAGCCATATTCCGCTCAAAGCCTGGCGTAAAATGTCTTGCTGATGAATGGGAAGCGATTACCGGCACCTGGCTTACTTCCAGCACATCATAAAAGGTATCATCAGACACGTGGGAAATATCCACCATGATGCCTGTCCTGTTCATTTCCTTTACTACCTCTACTCCAAATTCACTCAGCCCACCATGGGTATATGTAGTGTCGTAAGAAGAATCCCCAATCAGGTTGTCCTTACCATGTGTCAGGGTAATGTACCGGATACCCCGATCATAAAAATAGCCGATATTGTCAAGGTCGTCTTCTATGGGAGCTCCATTCTCCATACCCATAGGCAGTGAAATTTTACCTGCTTCAAAATTCTTTTTGATTTCATCAGGGCCATAAGCCAGCGCAAATTTATCCGGCCAGGTGGTAGTGAGCCGTTCGGTCATTAAGATCAGAGAGTCTGCCAGGGCTTTCGCTCCTCCCATTTCCTGGTACCTGGAAGGAATATAGATCGACATGAACGGGGCATCCAATCCCCCTTCCCTGGACCTGGGAAAATCAAAATTCCCTCCTTCCGTCCTTTCAGCCACATTCAATATTTCTCGCTGCAGGGTAAATCCACCTACTTTCATCCTGTAGGGCAGATCAACATGGCCGTCTACCATGATCGTATTTTGGGCGAGATCTCTGGCCATTTCCATGATTTCAGATTCAGAAAGCTTCGTGTAATCTATTGTATCTGCGCTGTCCTTTCCGCAAGATATAGCTAGAATGGGTAAACAAAGTGATAAAATAAACCTAAAGTACTTCATTTTTTGTAAATTTTGTTGTTAGTAGTTGAGAATTTCACAATTCGATCGTCAAATATACTGATCTTTCGGGTCATATCTACCTTTCAAAAAACTCATTTTCTGGCGAAAATGAAGCAATCCCCAAAAAAAATAGCGAAATTTGGACAACAACCAAAAACAACAATCATGAAATTCATAGCAAAACCCTCAACCATCGTACAGTGTGCGCTATCTCTGCTGGTTCTCTGGAGCTGCGGACCTGCCAATACCAACACCAACACAGAAAATGAAACGGAAGAAGTGGAAGAAGAAACCGCCGACGTGCAGGAACCCGGTCTGGAAAAAATCTGGGAGACACCCGCGGAGCTGACCACCAATGAATCTGTGCATTATGAAGAGAGCGATGGCCTCATTTATGTTGCTAATATTGAGGGTGGTCCGGATGAAAAGGATGGTGTTGGATCTATTTCCAAAATCAATGAAGACGGAGAGATTCTGGAGAAAGATTGGGTAAGCGGACTGAATGCTCCCAAAGGGATGGCCGTTATGGGCGATTACCTGTATGTCACGGATATCGACCGTCTGGTGGAAATAACCCTGGCTACGGGAGAAATCAGCAATACCTATGAGATTGCAGACGCTGTCTTTTTAAATGATGCCACCACTGACGGAGAGAAAGTATATTTCTCCGACATGAGAACCCACAAGATCCATTATCTGCAAGACGGATCGATCCATACTTTTGCAGAGGGACAAAACAACATAAATGGGCTTCGCGTCGGCAATGGCAATACCCTCTATGGTCTGGACGCAGAGGGATTAAAACAATATGCGACAGATGGCAGTTTTGAGATCATTAATGCGGATGTCACCGGCGGAGATGGCCTGATCGTACTCGATGAAAACACATTCATCGCCAGCCGGTGGTCGGGAGAGATTTTCCTGATAGAGGACGGCGTTGCCACTAAAATTCTCGACACTACCGCAGAAGAATCCAACACAGCCGATATCGGGTTCATCCCGGGAGAAGATATTGTATTGGTTCCGACTTTCTTTAAAAACAAAGTCGCCGCATATAAACTGTCCTATTGAAAGCATTTTAGATTTTAATCATCATATTGAATGAATATTCCAATGCATTCGTTATAAGGTATAGGATAGCAATGCTTTGTTAACAACCAAATATTTTAAATTTTAGCAGCATTGTAGTTAATTTGCAGAGAGATATCGGTTTTAAATAATTGCAGTATTGCCGATATCATAAAGCGAAAGCATAGTTTATGAACAAGTCAGAAAATATCAATTACGAATTGGAGAAGAACGCAGAGGTCATCAGTCAACTGGATGACTTTGTGACAGAAACGGTAGGTACTACCCTGATGGACCCGGATGACTGCTGGCAGCCAACAGACTTCCTTCCAGACATGTCGCAACCGGATGCGCTGGATCAGGTCCGGCTGCTCAGGGAACGGGCAGAAGGCATACCGGATACGGTGATCACCTCTCTGGTTGGAAACATGATCACGGAGGAGGCCTTGCCTAGCTACCAAACCTATTTCAACATGCTGGAAGGAATCAATGAGGAAGGATCACTTACCAGCCAAAGGGGATGGGTAAAGTGGACCAAGGCCTGGACTGCCGAAGAAAACCGGCACGGCGACTTGTTGAACAAATACCTCTACCTTTCCGGAAGAGCGGATATGCGAAAGGTAGAACAAACCATTCACCGGCTAATTTACAATGGTTTTGACCCCAGGTCCGAGAAAGATCCGTATCAGGCCATCATATACACTTCCTTTCAGGAAAGAGCTACAAAAATTTCCCATGTGAATACCGGTAAGCTGGCAGATAAAGCCGGTGACACGGTACTTGGCAAAATTTGTAAACAAATTGCAGGAGACGAGGCCAGACATGAAAAGGCCTATAAAAGTTTCATGACAGAAATTTTCAAAATAGATCCAAACGGAGCAATGCTGGCCTTCGAAAAAATGATGCGCAAGCAAATCGTCATGCCCGCAATTCTGATGGGTGAAGGTGGCAAAAACCCAACCCTCTTTGACCAATTTTCCGCCATCACACAAAAAGTCGGCATCTATACCGGCTGGGATTATGCCCGGATTATCGATCATCTGGTCAAGCTCTGGAATGTGGAGACGGCAACTGGATTAAATGATGTAGCTGCAAAGGCTCAGGAATATCTGGCCGGACTATCTTCCCGGTATTCCCGCCTGGCAGACAGAATGAAGACTCCTGATGAGATCAGTCTTGCATGGTTAAAATAAAAGGGCTAAAAAATAGAAATAAAATTGCCCTTTAAGAACTTTGCAAAATAAAAGCTTAAAAAGTGCTTAATCACCCGTAACAAAGGTAGGTCAGGCACTAACCAAAAAAAATACCCTGAACGGGGTATTTTTTTTGCATTTTTACTGACTAGCTGGGCAGATTGACGTCTGTTCGGTCTCTATTTTTCTAAATCACCTTATTGATATTCAGAATTTTACACTTACGCCGCAGATTAGACCGATCCGTCAAATAGTGGTAAAAAAGGTGTGATGCGATCGATAGATTGCGGATATGCAGACAAGGCAGGAAACCTCCGCCGGTCAATTTGCGGTCTCCGCGACAAGCGTGGCCAGCCGAAGTTGGAAATAGCTGTATTTATCTCCGAAGTGCTCTTTTAGTGGTTTGAGCTTTTCTACCCTAAGTTGTGCTTTGACCATCTGAATTTCCTCCTGAACGGCATTTGTAAGCAAAGCCGACACCTTTATCTCGCCTGCCATTGCCAAATCCACGATATGGCCTTCTATGGTGCTTTGGGCCAAGCCCCTTTTTGCTGCGATCTGCGGAATAGACAAGCCTTCCTTAAAGTATTCCAGGGTGTCTCTTTCTGAAATTGAGATCCCCTTTTTTACCGGCTTTTTCGACTGGCTTTTTCCTTCCTTATTAATTTCATTTTCGCGTAGGTAGTCCCGGATGATTGTCAGAAACTGCTTGCCATATTTTTCCAGCTTTTGCTGCCCCACACCATTGATTTTGAGCAATTGATGATCCGATTCGGGATAATATCGGGCCATCTCTTCGAGAGTAGCATCAGAAAATATGATGTATGGAGGTACATTCTGGTTTCTGGCCAGGTCAGCCCGAAGCACCTTCAATTGCCCCAAAAGGGCATCATCTTTCTCTGTTTGCTGCATTCCACTGGTAAAATCATCGTTGGGCATAGACAGCAAGAATTTCTCCTTTTTCTTCAACTTTTCCCAGGCAAGAGAGGTCAGGCTCAATACCGGTCTCAATGGATCGTCCTGTAACAGATAGCCCTCGACCAGTAGCTGGTGCCCAAGTAATTTCCAGAATTCAGCAGATTTGTCTTTACCTATCCCGTATACCGAAAGCAACTTTTGTTGTTCAGTTACTTTGGCTGCCTGTGAACCCCGCAATACCATGATGACATGTCCGATGCCAAACTTTTGATCCAGGCGTACCACGGCTGAAAGCAGCATCTGGGCATAAATCGTCACATCCGTTTTGCTCCCCTTCTGAAAACAGATGTCACAATTGCCACATTCCTCACCATAATCCTCACCAAAGTATTGAAGTAAAAATTTTCTCCGGCATTTTTTTGTTTGACAAAACCGGACCATGGTGTCCAATTTGGATTTCATATTCCGTACATACTCCGGATTGTCCGAACTTTCGATCATACGGCCAAGCGTGATCTTGTCACCAAAACTGTAAAACAGCAATGCTTCTCCGGGAAGTCCATCCCTGCCGGCGCGACCTGTTTCCTGGTAATAGCTTTCAATATTCTGGGGCATATTGGTATGCACTACGAATCGGACATTTGACTTGTCGATTCCCATACCAAAAGCTATGGTAGCCACGATGATCCTGATCTCATCTTTTATGAATTTTTCCTGATTGGCCTGTCTGACGTCCCTTTCCAGACCCGCGTGATAAGGTACCGCTGAAAAACCATTGGCACAAAGCCTGTCCGCCGTCTCCTCGACAGATTTTCTGGATAAACAGTAAATGATTCCCGAATCATTTGGTCGAATGCGCAGAAAATCTACAAGTTTGGCAAACGCGTCGGATCTGAGAGAAATCCGGTAGGTAATATTCGGCCGGTCGAAAGAAGATATGAACCATTGCGGTCGCTGCAGGTTTAATCTATCTGCGATATCCTTTCGCGTGTCCCGGTCTGCAGTCGCTGTCAGGGCCAGAAAAGTGGTTGAAGGAAATGACTTGCGCAGTTGCCCCAATTTCAGGTACTCTGGTCTGAAGTCGTGTCCCCATTGAGACACACAGTGGGCTTCATCGACGGCCACCAGAGACAATTCCACCTTTTGCAGCATGTCCACCAGGGGATAATTCCCTCCATAGAGTTTCTCAGGCGCTACGTACAATATTTTGATGTGCCCAGCCAGCACCTGCCCGGAAATGTATCTCTGCTCACTGATATCCTGAGATGAGTTTAGAAATGCAGCAGGAATTCCCAGTTGGTTCATGGCGTCCACCTGGTCTTTCATCAAGGCAATCAATGGAGAAAGGACCAGGGTGAGACCCGGTAAAATCATGGCCGGTACCTGAAAGCAAACAGACTTTCCTGCGCCGGTTGGCATCAGGGCGATGCAGTCTTTCCCATCCAGAACAGTTTGAATTATGGCTTCCTGATGGCCCCTGAAGGAATGATACCCGTAAAAATTCTTTAATACATCCAGTGGTTTCATGCAAGGTCGCTTAAGCTTGGTTGGTAAAAAGTATTTAAGCTACTACAAATTCAAAAAAAAATCAAGTCCCAACGGCGCCCCAGTGCTTTACTTTTTCAGGACTTTAAGGACCTGACTTTCTTCTCCCCAGCCCAAATGAAAAAAATAAAGCCCAGGGACCAGGGAGTTGATATGGGCTGACAATTGCTGGTTTATCTTTTCCAAACTGCTGTCTTTTAGGGACAATACTTCTCCCAGGGAACCGAATATGAGCAGATCAATAGGTTCACCATTGTATTTACCCACATCCACCAGGTCCAGTTTTGCTTCATCTCCCCGATTGGGATTGGGATAGAGTCTCCACACCAAATGGCGCCTGGTAGCCGCTCCCGGAACCTGCAGGCTCAGTACCTCTCCAATAAACTCCGACTCGCCACTCTCCCCTACCTGCTGCAGGCGATAATAAATCCTCGAGTAGAAAAGTGGAAGTTGCCTGTCCCAATATTCATAGCTGTTGATTTCCTTTGATTCATCTGCTGCGGGAATTTCTTCCAGAGGCTTAAATAATCCCGGATGGCCAATGGCTCGTTCCACGATAAAATACTCCAAATCTTCTTCGGATTCCGTACTCCAGCTCAGCCGTATTTTCCTGTCCCCGGCATGATATTCGACCTGCTGATCCAGCAGGGTTATCGGGAGAATGCTGCAGGGAAAGAATTTGCCCTCATCAATCTCTTGTGTCTTTCCGCCCGGTGTCGGCGGAGGAAAATCTCCACAAACGTAAATTTTTGATTGATCCTCCGCTATGATGGTGGCATCTCCACTGACGAGAATATCCTCGCCTACGTAGACTTCACTGGTACCTCCAACGGCAATTTGCGTATCTCCCCGGATATCAATATTTTCATCTATTTGTACCTGAGAACCGCCATAAGTATTGAATTGGTGTAGTCTACCTCCGGTGACAAGCAGGCTTCGGGTACGAAAAAATCCGGTCACATTGATTGTAGATGAATTTCCCGAATATTCGGTGGGTCCTTCACTGGTCATAGCCCCTCCTCCCAAAACCTCAAGAGCAGACCTGTTGCCCATTTCTATGGATGCTACTGTCAGCATCCCGGAATCGTCTCCCCCCAAACTAAGAATCGTTTGATCAGAAGTCCCTCCCTGAGCCAGGGTCAAAGCCCCGGTAACCTTCATCCGGGAGGATGCCTCCAGATCAAACTGGATATCCCGTTGCCCCAGAATCGTCAAATTGCCCCCAATGGTGAGTTCAGCACCATCCCCCAGGAAGAGCGAAGTAAATGTGCCGCCCAATTCGACATCTTCTGAGACCTGCAAATCATCGTTGATAACGACCACTACCTGACATCCCGCAGGAGTGAAGGAAGGCCATGCCCCATTTTCAGCACAACCCGACGGCTCATTGAGCGCTGTCTTGCTCCAGCAATCCCCATCACGCCAGGATGCCGAACAGCCAATAGCTTCAGGAGTATATGTATATACCTGAGCATGTGATCCCCTTAGTGGTAAAACACTGCATAGCAATAGCAATAAAACCGGAATATGACTGGGCATGGACAGGAATGATGAATACCGTTTGCAATACACTTTTTTGCATTACACAATCCACGAAATTAGCTGATAGACCCGGCTTTAACAAGCTTTTTATAATTTTAAATACATTTTTTTATTTTTCAACCACATTTTTATGTTTGCAAATGTGTTTTCACGTGTAATGAACCTGAACGAATTTATGGAATTGTGAATACTCTTTGATTAAGGTCTTCACCAAATTGAGTCCAGGAAGGAACGCTGGATTAGACTTTCAGAATTTTAACACGGTATATTTCGCTATCAAAAATCAGCTCAACGACACAAAGCCCTTTTCCGGCTTCACTAATTCTTGCCTGAAGCCACTGATCCAGTTCCATGCCAATCTCTCCTTCATATGCAGCGATCGCTGTATTCTGCATGAACCGGACTTTTACCCTACCCGACACGTCGCCGCCGACGGGTTTAATTTTCAGGCTGGATCCATCAGAGGGATTTGGATAGGCGAGCCATTCCATTTTTGAATGTTCTTTCGCTGTCAGGCGAGCTCCCACTACTTCACTTAAAGAAAACTCGCCGTCGAAATCTACCTGCCTGATTCGGTAGTAAACCATTCCATTAAATCCTTTTCGCTGATTATCCTGAAAACTATAATGCGTTTCCACATTAGACCATCCTGCCGCCGGGATTTCTGCTATTTTTTCGAATGCATCAATTCCGCCGAAGGATCTCTCTATCTCATAGTGACTACTGGCCTCTTCTTTTGATGTCTTCCAGTCCAGTCTTAAAAATTCTTCGCCCTCTACAGCCACGTCAAAAGATTTCCAAAGCACCGGCAGGGCAAAACATCCCTGGCCATAAAACGCATTATTTCTTAAACTGACATGGTAGGTACTTTCTTTCGTTGAATTCTGGTAATCACAAATGTTGACCGCCGCATTGTTCCTGCCATTGATACTGGCTCCGTTGGAAGCCCTGAGCTTTCCTCCGACGGCTACTTCTGTATTGTTAGCAACATTGATCGACCCGTTGGTCATGGTGATATCTTTCTGAACGATGAGGCTTGAAAAATTGCTAAGATCAAGTTTAGCACCACCGCTCATGTTCAGGTTTTCCTCAAATGTAATTCCGGAATTACCTTCGGCGGATATACCCCCACCATTGGACATGGTCACATCGCCAGAAAATAATCCGGAAGCAGTGTTTTTGAAATTGATCTGCCCGCTCTGGCCAGTAGAAGTGGTACCCCCAACCTGTATCCTGCTCTGTCCAAGCATATTCAGCGTTCCGTTGTTAATCAATAAATTGCCGGATACATTAAATCGGCCATCAGCTGCGGATGCGTTGATGGTACCGCCTGAGGTGAATGTCAGGTCTTTGGTCTCAAAATCTCCCGCGAGATTCAGTGTAGCATTGCTCTTTACCAGAGTTTCTTCTTTCACGATTAGCGTAGCGCCATCCGCCACGGTGATAATCGGCCGGTTGTCTCCTACAATCAGCCTGTCTATGATTAAGCTGGCATTTCTGGGAACTACTATCTCAACGCCGCGATTGATATCAAAGGTACCTTGAACAATCCATTCAGCTCCCTCTGCCAGTTCAATTTTGGGCAAGGAACCGCCACCGTTGATGGTCAGATCGCCTGTAAACAGCAAACGACCATTTGCACCGATATTGATACCTGCAAACACCCCGCTGCCAAAACCGGTGGCATTTCCATTGTACACCAGTTCATGATTGATGGTCACTTCCACCGGACAGCCCCAGTTTTTGGAAATCGGAGGTTGACCCTGACTGATATTGTTATTGGCAGCGCAATTATGAGTGCTTGTCCAGGTCTGATTTTGCTTCCACTCCCCGGCTGCAATGCTGGTAAAGTTTTGTGCAGCCACAAAATGCCGGGTAAGCAAGAGTATCAAAAAAAAGTAAAGAGATAGCGACTTGAAAGTAGGGTTAAACGAAAGATTAGAAAAAACTGTCATTGCTGTTTGATTGATTAACAGCATAAAATTAAACAGTCATCAGGGCATAGAATGAATTAATCGTTCAACGGGACCAATCGCGGGTCAGGATGGTAAAAAATACAGATAAAGGTATTTTGAAATATATTTTTTGTATTTCAAATGCCTAGTTTTGTTGAAAATAAAAAAAGCCCGAGTGTCGGGCCTTTTTTTGTATAGGGTATTTTTCTGGTATACTTACCCGTTCATACTGATCAAAAACTCAGCATTATCTCTTGTACCTTTCATTCTCTGGAGCAAAAATTCCATGGCTTCCTGAGAAGTCATGTCTGACATAATTTTTCTAAGGATCCAGATTCTCTGCATCTCCTCCTTATCCATAAGCAGGTCTTCGCGTCTGGTACCAGATCCGGGCACATCAATAGCGGGATAAATCCTCCTGTTAGACAATTTCCTATCCAGAGAAAGCTCCATGTTACCGGTACCTTTAAATTCCTCGAAAATCACTTCATCCATTTTGGAGCCGGTTTCCACAAGCGCTGTGGCAATAATGGTGAGGGAGCCACCATTTTCCACGTTTCTTGCTGCACCAAAAAAGCGTTTGGGCTTGTGAAGGGCATTGGCATCTACCCCACCAGACAATATTTTTCCGGATGAAGGTACCACAGTATTGTGTGCACGGGCGAGGCGGGTGATAGAATCGAGCAGAATGACAACGTCATGTCCACACTCAACCATTCTTTTGGCCTTTTCCAGTACCAGGGCTGCCACCTTTACGTGTCTTTCTGCTTGTTCGTCGAAGGTAGACGATATCACTTCTGCCTTCACAGACCTGGCCATATCGGTCACCTCTTCAGGTCGCTCATCGATCAGAAGGATCATGAGATGCACCTCGGGATGGTTTTCGGCAATAGCATTGGCAATTTTCTGCAACAAAACGGTTTTCCCTGTCTTTGGCTGGGCTACGATCATGCCCCGCTGACCTTTTCCTATCGGTGCAAACAGATCTACAATTCTGGTAGAATAATTGTCCGGCTTAGTAGTCAGATTAAGTCTTTCTTCGGGAAACAATGGCGTCAGGTACTCAAAGGGAATTCTATCCCGGATTTCGTCCGTCGTTTTTCCGTTTACCGTACCTACTTTTAAAAGGGCGAAATATTTTTCACCTTCCTTGGGTGGTCTGATCTGACCCTGTATGTTGTCTCCTGTTTTCAGACCAAAAAGCTTGATTTGAGAGGGAGATACGTAGATGTCATCCGGAGAGGCAAGATAATTGTAATCCAGAGATCTCAGGAATCCATATCCGTCCGACATAATTTCCAGCACACCGGAGTTTTCAATGATACCGTCAAAATCCTTTATGGTAACGGAAGTTTTTCTTTTGGGACTGTATTGTTGATCCTGGTTCGATTGCTCATCTGAATCCCTGTGGTTGCGCTTCTTTGAAAAGTCTGTATCAGCAGCGGCCTGGCCCTGATCATCTGTTCCGGATTTAATCTCATCCAGATCTACCACAGCCCGGCGCCTCGGTCTGAAGCTTCTGCCTTTTTCATCTTCTGGCTTAGAAGCTGCCTTGCTGCCGTTATCTTCACTTTTCCGGCTATCATCCTTCCGGCTGTCATCCGGTTTCTTGGATTCATCACCCTTTTTATTGGCAGGCTTATTCTTTGGTTTCCGTTCCTGACTAGCGGCTTTATTTGCGGGAGATTTGGAGGCTTTGTCCTCCTTATCGGTATTTTTCCCGGATTCTTCCTTAGGGAGCTCGGTGACATTCTGCCTTTTAAATTTCGGTTTTTCTTCCATAGAAGCGGCACCAGCAGCCTTTTCTCCCGAGACCTCCTGCTCTACCAGTTCTGATTCTACTTTAGAAGGCTTCTTCTTAGGTAGAGATTTTTCCGGTGTGATGGCCTGCTGGTCTAATATAGCATAAACCAAATCCTCCTTTTTTAAAGATTTAAAGTTCTTAACCCCCAACTCCTCTGCTATTTCTTTTAGTTCAGACAATAGCCTGATTCTTAATTCTTCTATGTTATACATAAAAAACGTGTGAATGTAATTCTAGACTGTGTAAATGATGAAATGGTATGTAACTTAGATTGGTATAAAAAGGTATACAGACAATGCTAAACTCCCCAGGATGGGGATCTTCTGCTTATTTGATATCACAATATTACATCAAACGCTAATAATACGCAAATTTTTATGAAATTGTTATTAATATAGTGAAATTCAAATTTCCAAGCTTATTGTATGTCAGATTTCAAAACCTTCTTCTGCCTGACCTTAAATTATCCTACTCTTGTATGAGTTCTGATCGGCTACACCCTATACAGCTTACTGCCTATACCCTTATCTCCATCAGTTTGGTCCTTTGGTTGATGCAGGTGGCGGCATTTATCCTGGTACCTTTGGTTTGGGGTATTTTCTTTGCCTTTGCGTTGTACCCTTTCAGCAACTGGCTGGAAAACAGAAGATTCCCACGATCCCTGGCCATTGCCAGTACGCTGGTACTGGTCAGCATTGCCGGCGGTGCTATTTTCTACCTGCTGATCCATCAGATGGTCCTCTTGCTGGCAGATATCCCTGAAATCGGCACAAAACTCAACGAGAAATGGGCTGATTTTCTCCAGCAGATTGAAATGCAACTGGGCCTGGATGCTTTCTCCGGTTCAGACAATATCACACTGCGCAATTGGTTTTCATTCGAAAACCTAAACAACACACTTTTCAATACAGGAAAATCCCTGACTTTGATTGGTATCATTCCCCTGTACGTATTTTTGCTGCTTTATTACAAAGACTTTTTTATCGAATTCCTGTTAAAAGCATCCTCCAGACGCAATGAAGCCATACTTGCCGCGATAGCTGACTCGGGCCAGGTCATACATGCCTACCTGATTGGGATGGTAAAAGTCACCTTCCTCGTTGCCATCATGGCTGGAATCTATTTTCAATTGATTGGCATCAAATATTTCCTTCTCTTCGCCCTGTTTATTGCCATTATGAACCTCATCCCATACATTGGTGTGGTTATCAGCTCTGTACTGGTAATATTCTATGTGTTCCTGACATCAGACTCATTTCTCCTGCCCATACTGACTTTACTGGTACTCTGGGGCATTCAATTACTCGAAAACAACCTGATAACTCCTTTGGTCGTAGGCTCAAAAGTCAAAGTAAATGTTTTGGCCGTCGTTCTGGCCATTCTTATAGGAGGTGGAATCTGGGGCGTTTCCGGAATGGTTCTTTTCATTCCCCTCACCGGCATTCTCAAGATTACTCTTGACCGTATCCCTTCGCTCCAGCCCTATGGCTACCTTCTTGGAGATAAATTCCCGGTAATAGAAAAAAACGAAAACTTCATCCGCCTGCTCCGAAAAAAATGGTCCGGAAAGTAAAATGTGCGCACGAAAGGATTCGAACCTTCACACCCGAAGGCGCTGCCACCTGAAGACAGTGCGTCTACCAATTTCGCCACGTGCGCATTTGCATGCAAAAATGAGAAATTAAAATATCTTCAGCAAAGAAATTTGCATTTAATCACTGTTTTCAGGTCATATTATTTTTTACTGAAGAGCCACTGTTTAATCAACAGTTTCATTTACAAAGCCTTTCGCGCCAGAAATTACTATAAAAAAACTGCGCTCCAGGATCGTCTCATTTGGTTCCCATAGTTTTTCAGTTGCCACATAGCTGGTCCCGGTCTTAAATCGGGGTAATCCCGCTCGTGTTAAATAAACATCCCTCTGTGTGTCGCGTTCTACCTGCCCGATTTTATGTAAAACAGCATCCCCAAGGTATCATTTACAAATATCTACCAATACCGGTATGCGGTTTATGAATCCAAATCCACCGTCTCCCCGGAGTGAACGGTTATCTTTTAAATGGTAACTGTTCAAAAAACTTCTTTTCCACTTTAAAGATGGTCCCGTGTCTGCTATCCTTTGGAAAACTGATCCGTGCCGAGATGTCCTCCCAATTTTTCAAATCAGATGACATGACTGCACCCATCCGCTTTTCAATGTATTTATCAAAAAATACGATCCAATAGTCACCGACCTTGGTAACTGTCGGCCCTTCGGCCCAATAATTGCCGGTAATGGGTGGTCCTGCGGGACCATAGGGGCCGTCAGCATGCTCAGCTCTGGCGATCCGGATATTTTTTTTTGGTGGCTCTCTGGTTTCATCCTTCACAAATAACCAGTATTCCCCGTCAATTTCCTGGATGGTACCATCGATTACATTGAAACCTGGCTCGTAAAACAATTTGGTTTCGGAAAACTCCTTAAAATCACGTGTGGTCACGTAATACTGCCTGTGATTGTAGCCATCATCCTCCTGAGACTGGGTTTCGGGATACAAACCACGGATGGTAGTGGACCAATAAATGATAAACTTATCGTCTTTCTCGTCATAAAAGATCTCCGGGGCCCAGGTATTTCTGGCTGCAGGCTCATGTTCCATTACAGGTATATACTGCTGCTCAGACCAGCTCACCAAATCGTCTGAATAGGCATACCCCAGACCCTTTTCGTTCCAGCTTACGGTCCATACCATATGGAATCTGCCTTTCTTGTCCCGAATGATGCAGGGATCCCGCATCAGCTTATCTCCCCCTGCGGTTGGTTTAAGCAGGGATTTTCCTTCTCCCAATTCCTTGTAATGGTACCCATCCACGGAATAAGCCAGGTGTAGGCCGTCCTCCCCGTTGCCGGTGAAATAGGAAAAAAGGTATACTTGCTCCGTAGGCTGATAAGCGGTGGATGAACATTCAGACAAAAACGCCAGCACTGCCAAACATCCGATTATCTTTTGCATATACAACATGTCAATTTATTTGTAGCAATGGGTGGGAAAAGCCAAAGATAGCAAATTAATCCATGCGAAAAATTAGGCGAAACCAGATTTGTCCACCCCCAAACCCGCCCTCCACTTAGGCTTTAAAACTTTTGGCTAATCAGGTTTTTCTTCCTTTTATAAAATTTATTTGCGTATTATTTAAAAAAGTCAACCCAAAAAAAAGCTAACCAGCATAGTACAGGATAGAATATTTTAAATTATTTAGGTAATTTAACCTAATTCTAATTCATCTATGCAAATCATACAATAAATTACCTATTTAATTAATTAATCAATAAACCTTAAAATTATGGACAAATTTTTCCCAAAAATTTACAAATACAGTCTGGCTGTATTTGTCCTCTCCCTGCTATTATTAAGCAGCCATACTATGGCACAGGGAGTCCGGACGATATCCGGAGTAGTCAAAGCACAGGAAGATCAGGAGCTGATACCTGGTGTGTCTGTGCTGGTAAAAGGTACCACGAGAGGTACCGTCACCGACATCGACGGGGAGTTTAGCCTTGAGGTCTCCAATGGGGATGTTCTGGTCACCAGCTTTATCGGCTATGAAACCAAGGAGGTCACCGTACAGGAAGGCATGGACAATCTGGAAATCCTGCTAAATTCCTCCTTTTCGGACCTCTCCGAGGTAGTTGTGGTCGGGTATGGCACTCAGAAAAAGTCAGACCTCACCGGTGCTGTGGGATCGGTCAGCAGCGAAGCACTTCAGGAAAGGCCGGCGGCTTCTCTAAACCAGGCGCTTTCGGGAAGGATACAGGGTGTAAACGTGTCGGTCAACTCTGGTCGTCCTGGCGGAAGGGCCAATATACGGATTCGTGGAAACACCTCGGTGAGTATTGCCAATGATCCCCTGTATGTGATTGATGGGGTGATCATTCACGCGGCAGGTCTTGCCAATGGAAGTACGCCTATCGACTATATTAATCCCAATGATATTGCTTCTGTTGAAGTGCTGAAAGACGCCTCCGCTACAGCCATTTACGGTGCCAGGGGTGCCAACGGAGTAATTCTGGTTACTACCAAAAGAGGCAGCAATTCCGGAGGTATGATCACTTTCGATACTGACCTCAGCGTGGGCGTACTTCCCCGGAAAATCCCGCTCCTGAATTCGGAAGAATTCCTGATGGTAGAGGATATTGCCTACCAGAATGCGCAAAAATACGATCCTACCGGATGGGCCAATGGCATTTACAGGGATCCCCAGCTGAAAAGGACAAACCCGTTGCTATTTGACGCCAATGGCAACCCACTGCATGATACCGACTGGCAGGACGAATCCTTTCGCCAGGCAATTACCCAAAATTATCAATTGGGCCTGACGGGTGGAAATGAAAAGGATTCCTACGGGATATATGTCAATCACAGAAATGAAGAAGGCCTGATGCGCGGTTCTTTCTTAAAGAGATACGCAGGAAGATTTGTGTTTGACAGCCAGATCAAAGATTGGGTCAAGGTAGGTGGAACACTGAGTTACACAGACCAGCGGGAAAGACAGGTAGATCCCCTGGGTGCTGGAGGCATCATTGCCATGCGGCAGGTTCTGGAAGCCTTGCCCATTATACCGGTAAAATATGCTGACGGAAGCTGGGCCGGCAACGAGGACTATCCCGGTATGGAAGGTGGAAACAACCCCCTTCACGTGGTAGAAGATCGCGTCTATATGGTCAACACCCAAACCATGCTCGGCAACCTGTATGCCAATTTCAGCCTGGCGGAGGGCCTGGAACTGAGGTCAGTACTGGCAACGAATATCATCAATCAGCGTGTAGATTATTACGGAGGAAGGATGCTGAATTATATTGCAAGAAATCAGGGAGGAGATGCTTCCGTGATGAATGACCGGCTAAACTCCTGGCAGTTTGAAAACTATCTGACTTATAACAAAGACATAGACGAAAATCAATCTATCAATGCGCTTTTGGGAATTTCCTGGCAGCATGTAGACCGGTTTAACAGCACCGCAAGATCCCAGAATTTCCAGGATGACTATTTCAAATTCAATAACCTGGGTGCCGGGGCCAACGTCTTTCAGACCCTTTCCGGCACCTCAGCTTATGGATTGAATTCCTATTTTGGCAGGTTCAACTATAACCTGAAAGAAAAATACCTGCTGACCTTTACGGGCCGGATTGACGGATCCTCCAAATTTGGAGAGGCCAACCGATATGCGGTATTCCCCTCTGCTGCGCTTGCATGGCGGGTATCAGAGGAAGATTTCCTGAAAGACAGCAGAACGCTGTCCAACCTGAAACTCAGGGCCAGCTATGGTGTCACCGGCAACTCTGAAATACCGGCTTATCAGGCACTCGCCGGAATGGGTAACTATACCGTGATTTTCAACGATTCAAGGGCCATTGGACTGGGGATCAACCGCCTGGCCAACCCTGACCTGCGGTGGGAAAAAACATTCCAGACAGATGTAGGAGTTGAACTGGGTCTATTCAACAACCGATTGACATTCGAGCTGGACCTCTACAGGAAGTTGACCGAGGACATGTTGCTCAATGCACCGGTACCCTCCAGTAGCGGATATACCCAGGTGACACGTAATATCGGTAGTATGGAAAACAAAGGGGTGGAGTTTGCACTGAATTCCGTAAACGTGGTCAACAATGACTTTAAATGGGATACCCACTTCAACATTTCTGTGAACAGAAACAAGGTCCTGGAGCTTACAGGTGGAGCAGACATCTTTTCCGGGTCTACGATCATCCGGGAGGGTGAGCCCGTAGGCTCATTCTTTGGATTTGTGCACCTGGGTACCTGGGACACCGATGAGGCAGATCTCGCCGCCCAGTATTTCAAGCTTCCGGGAGATATCAAATATGAAGATGTAAACGGAGACGGTGCCATCAATGACAATGACCGGGTAATCATCGGTCAGGGTATTCCCAAAGGTTTTGGAACGCTGATGAATACCTTTCAGTACAAAAACTTTGAGCTTATGGTCGATCTGCAGTTTATGTATGGCAATAACGTATTGTGGAGAAGCAAGCACTCTGCAGAAGACCGCCAGGGCATTGCCAATAGTTTCAGAACGGTGCTGAATGCCTGGACCCCGGAGAACCAAAACACCAATATTGCCCAACTCAGGCCCCTTACAGCCGGCTATAATACCTTTAATGATACAGACAGGGCACAGGATGGCTCTTTCCTGAGAGGGCGAAACCTGCTATTTGCCTATACTTTTGATCCGGGACTGATCCAAAGGATCAAACTGAACCGCCTGCGTGCCTTTGTTTCCGTGCAGAACTTCTTCCTGAGCACCAAATTTCAGGGCTATGATCCGGAAGTTTCCACCTCAGGCTCTCCCTTCGATCAGGGCGTAGACCTGTACGCTTACCCAAAACCAAGGGTATTCATGTTGGGTGTAAACATCGCTCTGTAATCTGTAAAACATAGAAAAAATAAAAAGATGAAAAATAACATCATAAAAATAAGCCGTGTCCTGGTCATCGGTGTATTGATGAGCACGGCCTGGGGATGCAATGAATTCCTGGAAGAAACCGACAAATCCAACTTCACGCTGGAGAATTATTTCACCAGGCCAGAGCATGCTACCAGCGTGGTAAATTCTATATATGAAAGTCTGCAGCCGGTGATGTCTAGTGGTTTTGGTGGCGGTCCCTGGATGATGCTGGAATTTGCCACTGGTCTTGCGAACACCGAATTGGGACAGGCGCAAAACAGTCTCTTCGTACGCAATCTGATCAACAATTCAGACAATGGCTACGGACAAACCTACTGGACCAGTTCTTATCGGGGAATCGCAAACGCCAACCTGGCCATTGAAAAAATACCTGAAATAGAAATGGACAATGCCCTGCAAAACCGTCGATTGGGAGAGGCCCACTTTTTCAGGGCATATTATTACTTCAATCTGATCAGAATATTTGGAAACATCCCATTGATCACCACTTCCATTGATTTGACCAGTCCCGAATTGTATCCCGATCCTGCGACTACAGAGGCGGTGTACAATCAGATTGTAGCAGACCTGGAAGTGGCCGAGGGATCGGGTCTTCCCTGGAGGGATGTCAGCGGAAGGGTCTCCATGGGCGCCGTAAAATCCCTGCTTTCGGATGTTTACCTGACCATGGCCGGCTACCCGCTGCAGGCTGGTAATCAATACTACCAGCTTGCAGCCGAGAAGGCAAACGAGGTCATCCAGTCCGGTGTATTCGAACTGTTTGATTCCTACGACCAGCTCCATTCTGTGGACGATGAAAACCTGGGCGAAAATATATTTATGATCCAGTATGCCGCGTTTACAGTTCCATCGTCCTGGCAGGTATCTATCATACCCTATAACAGGGGGATTTCTGCCTACAGTGCAGAGACTGGCGGTATCTTCGCCAATCAGGAATTTGTGGAATCTTTTGAACCAGGCGACAAAAGAGCCGAGGAAAAGGAGTTTTTCTATACCGAGTACAGCCTGGAATCTGACAGGAGCACCACCATGGAATTGGGAGACTACTATATCTGGAAGCATTTTGACGAAGAAGCTCAGCTGAGTACCACCAGCAGTGGTATGAACTGGCCCGTTTACAGGTATGCAGAAATACTGCTCAACTATGCCGAAGCCATCAATGAGGTAAACGGCCCTACTCAGGAAGCCTACGAAGCAGTAAACCTGGTGAGAAGGAGGGCCAACCTTCCCGACCTGGCAAACCTCAGTCAGCAGGAATTCCGGGAAGCTGTATGGAGAGAGCAATGGGTGGAGCTGTGCTTCGAAAACAAAACCTGGTACGACATGGCCAGGCTGAGGAAAGCTTTTAACGTCAACACCCGCGAATTTGAAGACTATGTTGGCCATGAGTTTTCCTATGGTCCCACTCTCCGGGAACGGGAGCTACTATTCCCCATTCCTACTGCAGAAATCAGAAACAATGATAAATTGAGCCAAAACCCTGGCTACTGATCTGGTTAGGTACGGCAATAGGTGATAAAAGGGGTTGGATCGGGAAATGATTCCCGGTTTGCCCCTTTTATCCTTTTTTTGTAACATCGCTAAGCCTTCCTTAAGGATAGTTCAAAACAATTTGCTTAATTTCAATCTGAATTAAAATATTCCCTATGACAACACCTTATTTTAACCGCAACAGCAGGTATCTCCCCGTCCTGCTGGCATTGTATCTGTTTACCTTCGGCTGGAGCATGGCTCAGGACGAAAAGCTAATGCTACACTTTGAAGGTGAAAATGGTCCTGGAAAGGGCAAAAAAGTTGTACTCATCAGTGGCGATGACGAATACCGCTCCGAAGAGGGCCTGCCCATGCTGGCCAAAATCCTGTCTACCCACCATGGGTTTTCGACGACGGTACTTTTTCCCATCAACCCGGAAAACAACCAGATAGTACCCAACCATAAAAGCAACATACCCGGGATGGAGGAGCTTCAGGATGCAGATCTGGCCATCATTCTGCTTAGGTTCAGAGAATTACCGGATGAACAAATGAAATATTTTGATGATTTTCTCCAGGCCGGAAAACCATTGATCGCACTGCGAACCTCCACGCACGCCTTTAACTACGGCAAGGACAGCAAAAGTCCCTATGCCAAATACCATTGGCAAAGTACAGTGCCTGGCTGGGAAAAAGGTTTCGGGCGGAAAATACTTGGTGAAACCTGGGTGGCGCATCACGGACAGCATGCAAAAGAGGGTACAAGAGGCATGTTAGACGGCCTTCAGGTGGCCAACAAAAACCCAATTTTGAACGGGGTAACTGATATCTGGGCTGCCTCTGATGTCTATACAGTTACCCACCTTGGAGATGATGCCACCGTACTCGTACACGGTGCCTCCACTTCCGGAATGAATCCTGATGCCCCTATTAACTGGGAAAAGTCTCTGATGCCGGTGGCCTGGACCAAATCCTACAACCTGGATGGGGGTAAAAAAGGGCGCGTATTTGCCAGTACAATGGGTGCTTCTGTAGATTTACAAAGTGAGGATTTGCGCCGGCTGATCATCAATGCCACCTATTGGGGTCTGGATATGGAACCGATGATCCCTGAAGAAGCTGTAGTCGACATCGTCGGCGATTATGCGCCCACCATGTTTGGCTTTGACAATTTCCGCCAGGGAATGAAGGTAACAGATTTTGAATAAGGACTTTTACGGACAAGTAACATCAACCCACAATAAAAAATGAATAAAATCGGATTTAATGTCCTGGCATGGTCAGCCGTTGTTTCGGATGATTTGAAACCCATCATCGAACGATTAAAAACCATAGGCTACGACGGAGTAGAGTTCTTCGTTGGTTCGCCCGACGAAAAAGCCTACAGGGAGATCGGACAGTTCACTGCGCAAACCGGCTTGGACACAACGACCGTTTTTGTATTGGGACCGGATGAGAATCCCATCGATCCGGACGCCGGAGTACGTGCCAGAGCATTGGACAAAATCAAATGGACCATTGACCGTTCGCACGATCTTGGTGCCAAAGTAATCTGCGGCCCCTTCCATTCGGCCTTTTCCACTTTTGCCAAAAGATCTCCTACAGAGGACGAATACAACCGGAGCGCTGAAATATTGCAGCAGGCCGGCGAGCATGCTGCACAAGCAGGTATCATTCTTACACCTGAGGCACTGAACCGCTTTGAATGTTACCTTTGCAATACCATGGATCAGCTCATTCACCTCATCAAAAAGGTCAACCACCCCAATGTGAAGGCCATGTTTGATACGCATCATGCCAATATTGAGGAGAAAAAGCTGGGAGACGCCCTCAGGAAAGTGGCTCCGTATCTGGGACATGTGCACATCAGTGAAAATGACCGGGGCACACCCGGGTCCGGACATGTGCCCTGGGACGACACTTTTTCCACCTTAGCGGAAATCGGCTTCAAAGGCTGGCTGACCATTGAAGGTTTTACCAGAAATGATCCTGATTTTGCCAATTCCATAGGAGTCTGGAGGGAATTTTCTCAGCCTTGGGAAATGGCTGAAAATGGATATCAGTTTATAAAAGAGATGGGTGAAAAACATGGCCTTTGATCCTACCCGCATATCAAATATTTTAAACTAAAAAAACAGTCTTATGGATAAATTACCTTTCCGCTTTGGAGCAGAAGTTTACACCTGGTTTATGAGTAATAACGGCGAGACCTACAAAGGTCAGCTGGGACACATGATAGAGGTGATCTCCAAAGCCGGTTTTGAAGGCATTCAGCCCATCTTCACCTGGATGGGACCTCTGGCAGATGCAGATCTGCTCGAGAAAAAACTTAAAGAAGAAAACATTGAATTGGCAGCGGTTGCTCTTGCTTTGGACTGGAATGGCAGCAAGGAGACGGATGAAGAAAAGAGAATTGCTGATGAGGCCATAAAATTACTGGCCAGGTTTCCAGGTTCCGTGCTGTGTACCGTGCAAATCCCAACGGGAAGACATGATATCAACCAGCGGAGGAAAAATCTCATCGACATTGTCAATACAGTTTCCGCCCGAGCCAAAGACAAAGGAGTGACTAGCAGCTTTCATCCAAATTCCCCACATAGTTCGATTACCAGAACGGCGGAGGATTACATGGTGATACTGGAAGGGCTGGACGCAAATGTGACAGGATGGTGTCCGGATGTAGGTCATATTATCAATGGGGGAATGGATCCGCTGGAAGAAATGAAAAGATACCAGTCACTTATCAACCACGTCCATTACAAGGACTGGAATGGCGATCCGGAGTTTACCCTTATGGGAAAAGGAAAAGTAGATTTTACAGCGATTACCCAGTGGCTCAAAGACGAAAATTTCGATGGCTGGATCATTTGTGAAGATGAGGGACAGGAGGCGCTGGAGGATCCTGATTTTGTAACGCTCCATGACGGCAAATGGGTCTATGGATCTCTCATCCCAAAACTAAAATAAGCCATGCCAACGATCCAAAGCAATGGAATAAATCTATATTATGAAGAAAGAGGTGAGGGGGAACCTTTACTTCTGATCATGGGCATTACCGCTCCCGGAAGTGTATGGGAAAAACATGTAGACTACTGGCAAAAGTCTTTCAGGTGTATTCTGGTAGACAACCGCGGGGTGGGATCGTCCGACAAGCCTCCCGGTCCCTACAGTTCTGCTCAGATGGCCGACGACTGTGCCGGCTTGCTGCATCACCTGGGCATAAACAAGGCAAGAATAGCCGGAGTGTCCATGGGAAGCATTATCGCCCAGCAACTTGCCATCAGGCATCCGGAGCTGGTGAGATCTATGGTGCTCATGTGCCCCTGGGCCCGGTGCGACAATACCGCCAGGGATATCTTCACACACATGATCGACATTAAGGCAAGGCTAAAACCTGAGGAATTTGCCGTATATATACAACTGCTGATCTTTTCAAAGACCTCCTTTGATGACCCGGACATGTACCACAGCATGCTGGAAGACAGGAAAAATGCCGCATTGGATCCAAATCCTCAGCCGTTGATAGGATTGGCAGGGCAGGCAGAGGCCTGTATGCACCACGATGTGCTGGACCTGCTTTCCGGTATTCAGCAGCCGGTGTTGGTGACTGGGGGTGAAAAAGATGCATTTACACCCGAATGGATGACCCGGGAAGTAGCATCTGCCATTCCCAATTCCCAGCTACACATTTACCCGAATAGCGGCCACGCCTTCCATTGGGAGAATCTTGATGATTTTAACCACAGGGTGCGCCAATGGCTGGCCGAGAACTGAGTAAAATTCCTATTTCTGCCTCATTAACAAATGCTGCGTCTCCGATTGTTTAATTGGAGACGCAGCATTTTTTTATAAATAATTGTTAAATAATTAAAAACAAATTGTTAATTGTATGCAACTAAACCCAAAAACCCGACCAGGAATGAGCCATCTTGAACGGATTTGATACCCGGAAATACCAGACTGCCTGTGGATTGTGGCGGCTTGGGTTACCCCATAAAAAGTATCCAAACTGCAGCCCAGCGAAAGATTTGGCCATACGCCAGGATCAGCCAGCCCGGATAGGACAACCATTCAGTCGGATTTAGCTATCATTTTGTATTAACCAACTATGAAATTCAAAATACCTCCGGTGAACGTATTAAAAATCCTGGGCATCATTATCTTAGTGCTGCTGATCCTGAACCTCGTGAGTGTGTGGATGCAACACTCCATGGTCGAAAAAAGAGCTCTTTACGAATTTTTTATCCGCCTTTTTGACTTTAACCAGGAAGGAAACATTCCTGCCTTCTTCTCTTCTCTACTTTTATTGGTAGCCGCCATTTTTCTTTACCTGGTATACAGAATTGAAAGAAAACAAAAGCAGAACGCCATCGGCTGGCTGGGTCTCTCAATTGTCTTCGTCTTTCTTACCCTGGATGAAGCCACACAAATACATGAATTTTTAATTGGTTATTCCAGAGAGTTGTTTGATGTATCCGGTTACCTGTACTATGCATGGATCATCCCCTACTCTGCCGCTTTGCTTCTCCTTGGTATCATTTATATTCCCTTTTTCAGACACTTGAACAGACGGATGTTGTTATTCATGCTGGTCTCCGGAGCGATCTTTCTGTCCGGAGCGATTGGTATGGAAATGCTCGGAGGCAATCAGATGGACAGTGAGGGTTTTGGTCTCCTGTACATGAGCTATTATACCCTGGAAGAGACCCTTGAAATGATCGGCACATCTGTGTTCATCTATGCTTTGATCTGGTATATTTCCACCATCAAACGGAAAATTACTTTTAAAGTAAACCCTGCTGCCGGGCTATAGCACAAGAATGTCTCAAAAACAGGACAGTGCAGGATACTTTTCCACCGCTTTGCCTTTACTTTAAATTATGAATGTAACGTTATTAGTGCTCAGTGTCTTGTTTTTTGCTACAGAGGACCCCAGGCCGGTGGTGTTCGAAAAACAGTTGATTGCCATGGAAAGCGCAGAATCGGTAGGTGTCTTCGATGTGGATGGAGATGGTCAGCCCGATCTGGTATCGGGCAGCTACTGGTATCAGGGTCCCGAATTCAACAAGAGATACCTTATCGGACAAGTCAAGCGGGTAAGTGAATATTTTGACGACTTCTCCACCATTCCCCTGGATGTAAACGGGGACGGAAACATGGATTATGTGACCGGCGGATGGTTTGGCAAAACGCTTTTTTGGGTAGAAAACCCCGGAACCAATGGAGAGTGGACACCTCATGAAATTGCCAATACCGGTAACGTTGAAACAACAAGGGCCTGGGATGTAAATGGAGATGGAAATTTGGAAATCGTGCCCAATACCCCAAATCAACCTTTGGCCTATTACAGCCTCAATCGAGATGAAAATGGCAAAGGCACCGGCACTTTTGATAAGCATGCGGTAACGGAAAAACACGGTCATGGTCTGGGGTTTGGTGACATCAATGGAGACGGACGCGGAGATTTTATCGTGCCGGAAGGCTGGATTGAAGCACCTGAAAACCTGGAAAAAGGTCAATGGAGGCTTCATAAGGCTTTCGAGCTGGGAGGTGCAAGCGTTCCCATTCTGGTAGTAGATGTAAATAAAGACGGCCTGAATGACCTGATCGTAGGTCAGGGGCATGACTACGGACTGCATTGGTACGAGCAAAAGCGGCAAGGCAATGCCATCACCTTTACCCAACATCCCATTGATCCGTATCAGTCTCAGTACCATACCATGGAATGGGAAGACATCGATAATGATGGCGAGATGGAATTGATTACGGGTAAAAGGTACCGGGCGCATAATGGCAATGATCCCGGAGCCAGCGACCCTATGGGACTCTATTATTTCAAATGGAACGGTGAATCCTTTACGAAAAACATCATCAGCTACGGACCGTTTGGAGAAGGCAAGGGCGCTGGTTTATTCTTTGCAGTAGAAGATCTGAATGGGGACGGCCTGCTGGATATTGTGGTGGCCGGAAAAGATGGTCTGGTCGTTTTTCACAACAAAGGCAGCAAGTAAAATAGCCGGAAGAGTTTTTTTGCTTACTGCATTTTGAATCGGGAAGATTACTGCGGGTTATTGTTGATTCACAATCGTAACCAAAATTTAACGTTAAGCTTACCAGCTTAATGCGCGAATGCCGTAACTTGCTCAAAAAAATACTAAGAATCCCTAAAATCGAAACGATAATAATTAGGGTTAAACCCGCAGGAAAATGATTCCTTCAATTTATCGCGATTCTCCCGGTTTTGTGTCCGGACAGGTACTGACCATTAAAAATCAAATCGTATACACATGAAAAAAATACTATTTATTTGCTGGGCGCTATGTTTCAGCTATTGCCTGCATGCCCAGGATACCGTGAAAGGATTTGTCTATGAAGACAGTAACAAAAACGGGAAAAAGGAAAGACGGGAAAAAGGCCTGCCTCAGGTGGCAGTAAGTAACGGAGTGGAAGTGGTCCTTACAGATGAAAAAGGAGCCTATACCCTGCCAATTGGTGATGACGACATCATTTTTGTAATCAAGCCTGCTGGCTATGCCGTACCGGTATCAGAAAACAATCTACCCCGGTACTACTATATCCACAAACCCGCCGGATCTCCAGATCTCGAGTACAAGGGCGTTGAGCCTACAGGATCCCTGCCCCGGTCCGTAGATTTTGCCCTGTACCCTACTGAGGAACAAGAATCTTTTACCGCAATGATCTTTGGGGATCCGCAGCCCTACACAGAAAAAGAATTGGAATTGTTTGCCCGGGGGGTAGTGGATAAAGCCAAAGATGAAGAAGGAATTAGTTTTGGCATATCCCTGGGCGATCTGGCGGGAGATGATCTGGACCTCCATCCCAAATATGCCGAGGTATTGAAGAATACTTCCTGGCCCTGGTATAACGTGATGGGCAATCATGACATGAATTATGATGCCACTACGGATAGCCAGTCCGATGAATCCTTTGAAAAAACTTTTGGCCCTTCAGCGTATGCCTTCAACCACGGTGATGCCCATTTCATCGTATTGGAAGACATACTTTACCCGGATCCCCGCGATGGGCAGGGGTATTGGGGAGGTTTCAGGGAGGACCAACTTGATTTTATAGAAAATGACCTCAAACACGTGGATAAAGACAGGCTGGTGGTGTTGTCCTTTCATATTCCCTTGTGGCACGAAAATGAGAATTCCTTCAGGGACAGCGACCGGAAACGGCTTTTTGACCTTTTGAAGGAATATCCCAACAGGCTCGCTATTTCTGCCCATACCCATCTCCAGCGGCACAATTTCTATACAGCGGCAGACGGATGGGAAGGAGCAGGAAGATTTCATGAATACAATGCCGGCACCACTTCTGGAGATTGGTACTCAGGGCAGCTCAATGAAGAAGGCATACCTGTATCTACCATGAGAGACGGCACACCCAAAGGATATGCCCTGTTGAGGGTGGTTGGCAATCAATATCAAATCGATTATCAGGTAATCGGAAAACCACTGGAGCATCAGATCAAAATTTTTAACCCAAAGGTTGTCGCCAATAACAGGGGAAGTTCCTCCGGAATCTTCGCCAATTTTTACATGGGCGACAAAAATGACAAGGTCGAATACAAAATTGACGAAGGAGAATGGAAAACCATGAATTGGACTGAGGCCCCGGATCCCGCTTATCTGGCAGACGTGATGGAATGGGACCTCATGGAAAAATTGGTTCCTGGCAGAAGACCATCAAACCCTGTCAATTCCACACACTTGTGGCGGGGAAGTATTCCTACGAACCTTCCTCTGGGCAAGCACACCATTACAGTCCGGGCAACCGACATGTTTGGCAGGACCTTTACAGAAACCAGCGAGTATACCATCGCCGAACCCGTATCTTATTGAATTGAAAACCACCAACCCAAGTTCAAAAAATGGCTACTCCCCACGAGGATGTAGTCATTTTTTTTCCTGATCCCCGGGACCGGATTTACCAATTCAGACATGCAACGATCACCTGACACCGAAAGCGGCGAGTTCTTCGTCAATCCAGGTATCCCAGCTTTCCTGAGCCCTGGAATTCATCCCATGAGCCGTCTCCCTATCATATCGCTCCTGCAGCTCGTTCATTTCCCGGTAAGCTTCGAGGTAGTGAAAGGACACTTTCCGGTCATAATTGTGTGGCTGAAGATCCAGGGTCTCCACTTTTTCCTTTAACCGCTCAACGATAATCTTGGCGATGTCAAAATGCCGCTGTTCGTGATTGAGCCCGTAACTGTTGTTCGTCCCCCTCACCCAGGAGGAGCTTTTTAACATGTAAGTTTTGAAGACCAGGTCTACAATAACCTCACCCTCCTCTATCCAACTGTTTCCTTCGTAGGAGATACTGGCGAAAATTGATGCAGCAAAATTATTGAATCTGGGCCTACCAGTAAAGTCCTTCCATGTCAAAGGCCGTTGTGGGTTGTAAAAAACAGTATCGTCCCGATTGTCTTCGCGGTAGTCTCTGATATTAATTTTCACCTCACGGGCCAGCTTGATGTCTTCTGTTGATTCCCGTTCCATCCAGTCGTTGAAGTAGGTGAGCGAATTGTTAATAGATTTGCGAAGCACAGGTTCTATCACTGAAAATTGCCGTACGCCTCTCTTGTAGCTCACACCCCCCTGAAAATCAAGCAAATGAATCAGCTCGTCACCCCTGTCCAACTCAAAGGAAAAATCCAGGTACACCTCGCCTTCTACCAGGCCCCTTCTGGCATCCGCCAAAACTTCGATGATTTTCATGTCCCTGATCCTGATCACTACGGGGCGCAGTCGCTGATCTCTGGGCAAGGCGCCAAAGATATACTTTTGGAGGGCTGAAATTGCTCCTCCCTCCAAATCCACCGTTTCCAGTTGGCTGCCACTGCTCAAGCTGGCCACCAGGAAGGCCACCGGAGACCTGTCAGTCCTATCGTCAATCACCCCTTTGATGTGGAATTCGCCTGGAACAAATAGCTGTGAAAAAACCCGGAGAGAAATGGGGTCAATATTTTGAGAGTAGGTTTTACCCAATACAGGGGTGGCATAAAAAATAAGACATAGTAAGTGCCTGAGCAGAATCAGACCCATACGGCCAAAGCATATCCTTTTTAATTCCCTGATTGCCATCACAGAACATAACAGGATTTTTGATCAACTGGTTCTATGAGGCATGGCAATACCGGTCTCCTGAGCGATGGCTTTCAGGTCGGCCACCACCTCTCCCTGAAGCGGGATGCCACTCTTCGTCCTTTCCCGGTATGACCGCCACTCTGGGTCCCCTGGGATGAGCACCTCTGCCTCGCCCGGGAGAGGTATCGAGGCCCTGAGGGTTTTTACCCATTGATCCATCTCCTGCTTAAATTCTCCCACTTCCCGGAATCCATCTACATCCCAGGCAGAAAAAAAATGCCCGATCCCTTTGCCAACCTGCCTGCCCCCACCGACTGTGTCGATGGCAAAGGGAATGGCGAACGGACCCCAATTGGCTCCACTCAGTACAGCGCTCAGAATATCAACCATTCCAGCAAGACAATACCCCTTATGGCCGGAACCCTCCCGGCTGCTACCCAGGGGAAGTAAAGCGCCTCCATTGATCATTTTTTCCGGGGCTGTAGTAGCATCTCCGTTTGCGTCCAGGCACCAGCCTTCCGGGATCTTCTTTCCTGCCCTCCTGGCGATCTCCACTTTCCCATAGGCCACTGTGCTGCTGGCAAAGTCCATGAGTACCGTCGGTTCTTTGTCTGCAGGAAAAGCCATCGCTACCGGATTTGTCCCCAACATCCTTTCCTTTCCCAGAAAAGGCGCCACTCCTTTACTGGTATTGGTCATGGCCATCCCGATAAAATCGTGTTTTACGGCCATCAGCGGGTAGTATCCCGCAGCACCAAAATGGTTGGTGTGGCATACTGCTACTGACCCGGAACCATAATTCCCGGCTTTTTCAATCGCAATATCCATACACTTCGGCCCCACTACCAAACCCAGGCCATTGTCTCCATCTACCTGCACCACTGCATGTTTTTCCCGTATGAGTTTCACCCGGGGTTTGGGATTGATTCTGCCAGCACGCAAAAGTCCATAATAAGTCTTTAGCCTGGCAATACCATGAGAATCAATACCGTGCTCATCGCTGTAAGCAAGTACATCAGTGGCCAGCCGGGCATCGTTCTCAGGTATGCCAAAATGCAAAAAAACCCTTTCCATAAAGACCCGCAATGCCTTGGGATCGTATCGCACATTTTCTTCCATATCTATACCCGTTTAACAAAAAAATCCGGCACAGTCCTGAAGAATATGCCGGATGGAATGGAATACTGATCAAGTCGTTAACATCTGTCGATCCGCTTAAGGAAGTGGCTTGATCATGATGTCCTTGTAATATATCACACTGTTTGGATCATGGGCCTGCAGAGCGATGGTCCCGCTACTCAATTTTTTAGGGCTATCGCCTATGGCCTCCCTGTCCCGGGATTCAGTAAACTCATTGACTACCTCGCCGTTTACCTTCACAGTCACATTTTCACCATCCACGATGATGTGCTTGGTATACCATTCTCCGTCAGATACGTAGGTATCCCGTACGTCTTTAAAGCTGTACACGCTTCCGGTCTTTCTCCAATCCCCATGGCTTTGATTTACCTGAATTTCGTAGCCCTTTGCAGGCCAGCCATCCTCCTGAAAATCGGTATGGATGAACACGCCTGAATTGGCACTGGGCATGGTTTTGATTTGCATCTTCAGCTCAAAATTCCTGAAATCATGATCTTCCACCTTACCCGTATAAAACATATGGGCCCTGGGGCCATCAATTTTTATCACACCATCCTCTATACTAAAGGATTCCGGGTTTTCGCTTATCGTCCAACCTTTAAAGGATTTTCCATTAAATAGTTTGATCCATCCGTCTTTATCCGCTTTTTGCGCAGCAACCGAAAAAGACATCAACGCGCACAGGGCTACTGTTATGATTTTTTTCATTTTTTTATTTTAGGTTATTTTCTTCTGGTTGAAATTACTACAATTAAAGGGATAATTCAAAAAAGAAAGCAGAATCCCTGAGTACATTTTTACCTGGAAGGAAAAGCCAAATTAAATCCTACCTGATCGCTGGAAGAAAAAATTAATCCTGTTTTTAAGAATTTTTTACCCTGGATAGAAAAATAAATTCTTTCACAGCCAATTGTACCCTGGCTACTAAAAAAATAAATAAAAAAAATAGATTTTTGATTTAAGAAATGTCACTGTATTTTAGAGAAATTTTTAAAAAGAACTGTATATGAGCCAGGAAGAAAAAACCAGTTATTCCAAGGAGGAACTTCAGGAATTTGAAGTGCTTATCAATGAAAAGCTAGCCTTAGCAAAAGAAGAGTTTCTGCAACTAAAAAGATCTCTCAGTAAACAAAATGACAGTGGTACAGACAATACTGCCTCTACATCCAAATTGCTCGAAGACGGTGCGGATACATTGGAAAGGGAAAGCTTGAGCCAGTTGGCTGCCAGACAGCAGAAGTTTATAGTCAATCTTGAAAATGCGCTGAGAAGAATTAAAAATGGCACCTACGGAGTTTGCGTGGATACGGGCAAACTGATCAGCAAAGAAAGATTACGCGCTGTACCCCATACCATGCACAGTATTGAAGCCAAAATGGCCAAGAAATAATTTTGGATTTTTTACACCGACATATCGAGGCTTTGGTATTCTGCTCCTCCGACCCTTTGGGTCTGGAGGAGATACAGAAATGCCTGACCGAAATGTTTGAATCAGAGGTTCCGATGGAGCACCTGGAAGAGGCAATAGCTGCCCTCCAGGAAAAATTTCGGGCCGATGATCATGCATTCAACCTGGAAAAATTGGCCGGTGGCTACCAGTTTTTAACCAAGCCTGCTTACCAAAGTAGCATTTCCATCCTCCAAAAGCACCAATCCCAGAAGAGACTTTCCACTGCTCAACTGGAAACTTTGTCCATTATCGCCTACAAACAACCGGTCACAAAATCTGAAATTGAACAAATCAGAGGGGTAAATTGTGATTATTCGGTTCAGAAATTGCTGGAAAAATCCCTGGTCGCCATTAAGGGCAAGTCCGAAGGAATAGGGAGGCCCATCCTTTACGGCACCAGCCCGAAATTTATGGAATACTTTGGCATCAACGACCTGAGCGAATTGCCACAGCCTAAGGATTTCAAACCCGAAGAAAACGAAATCGGCAATCAAACCGATTGATTTGTAAAAGACTTTGTCCTAAATCCATAAAATTCTTTTACTTTTGCAAGCGCATTGAAGGAAGACATTTCCTTCATTTATAGCTTATTAACATTCCATTTATCCATACAGCAGAGATGCTGCAAGTCTATGAAAAGAAAAAATGAACGAGAGGGTGGTTTTTCCAGGAGAACAGCCCGCCCAGGCTCCGGACGGAAGGGGCGGAAATCAGATGAGAAAGCTTCGGAAAAGGAAGCAAACACCCCTTCTGAAAAACGTGAATACAAGGGCAGGGGCAAAAATGAAAAACCAACCTACGGCGCTTATCAGGAAAGAGATCCTTCCAAAAAATCATTCAGGAAGCCCTTTTCTCCACTCTCCAAAAACCGCAAAAACAAAGACAAGAGCCTATCCCAGCCCGAGTATGATCTGAAATCCATTCAAAGGAGCTCCCCTAAAGATGAAGATGAAATCCGTTTGAATAAATTTATTGCCAATTCGGGTATCTGCTCCCGCCGTGAGGCTGATAAGCTGATTGAGGGTGGTGAAATAAACGTAAATGGAAAGATGGTCACCGAACTGGGTTATAAAGTCTCCCGCAAAGACCGCGTAGTCTATAAGGGAAGGGCCATCCGTCCCGAAAAGCCCGTATACCTGTTGCTGAACAAACCCAAGGATTTTATCACTACTACGGATGATCCGCTGGAGCGAAAGACAGTCATGCACCTGGTGGATGGGGCCTGTGAGGAGAGACTTTTTCCAGTGGGCAGACTGGACAGAAATACCACCGGATTGCTGTTGTTTACCAATGACGGCGAGTTATCAGCCAGGCTTACCCACCCCGCCTACGAAGTCAAAAAGATTTACCAGGTAACCCTGGACAAACCTTTGGCGAAAAATGACCTGGAGGCTATATTGGCAGGTGTCACACTCGAAGATGGGCTTACCATGGTGGATGACCTTCAGGTACTTTCTCTGGACAAAACCATTTTGGGATTGGAAATCCATTCTGGGAAAAACCGGATAGTGCGCAGGATTTTTGCCCATTTCGGATATGAGGTGACGGCACTGGACAGGGTGATGTTTGCAGGGTTGAGTAAAAAAGATATTGCTCGCGGCAAGTACCGGTTCCTAAATGAAAAAGAGGTGATCAACCTCAAATTCATGAATAAACGTAAAAACAAAAAGCGACCTCAATAAGTCGCTTTTTGTTTTTGGCAAGGATTTAGTTATCTTATTCAGAAATTAAACCCGACTTTATGAAAGCCATTTGGAAAGATAAGATTCTGGCCCAGTCAGATGAGACGATATTCCTGGAAAACAACCATTACTTCCCACACGATTCACTGAACAGGGAGTTCTTTGAGATTTCTAATACCACCTCCGATTGCCCCTGGAAAGGCAGGGCCAATTACTACCATGTTCGGATCGGAGAGGATACCAACCGGGATGCTGCCTGGTTTTACCCCAACCCGAAAGACGCGGCAGCTGAGATCCAAAATCACGTGGCCTTCTGGAAGGGTATTAAAGTAGAAGAATAATCGCTCATGAAAAAATACCATTCCATAGTGATTGGCGCCGGGCAATCCGGGATGCCTCTGGCCAAAAAGATAAGCGCTAAGGGATTCTCAGTGGCACTGATAGAAAAAAGGGCCCTGGGGGGCACCTGTATCAATGATGGCTGCTCGCCCACCAAAACCATGGTGGCCTCTGCAAAGGTCGCTCATATGGTGAGCAGGGCGAGTGAGTTCGGGGTAGAAGTCAAAGGCTTCCGGGTAAACCAAAAGGCGGTCCGTGATCGCAAAAATCGTATTGTGGAGCTGTTTCGGGGAGGGGCCACCAAGGGATTACAAAAAGCCGAAAACCTGGACATCATCATGGGTGAAGGAGTATTCCAGGCAGATAAAACCCTATTGGTCAAAAGAGCCGGGCAGGAAGATCTTGTATTGCAGGCAGAAAAATACTTTATCAATACCGGCTCTGCCCCCAATATCCCTCCGATTGAAGGCTTGGGCGAATGCCCGTATCTGGACAGCACCAGTATCATGGAATTGGAGGAAACCCCCGAACACCTGATCGTCCTGGGAGGAGGCTACATTGGACTGGAATTTGGCCAGATGTTCAGCAGATTTGGCAGTAAGGTGACCATCATGGATATGGCACCCAGACTAGTACCCAAAGAGGACGAAGATGTCTGTCAGGAAATTTCTGATATTTTTGCCGAAGAAAAGATCAACACTATTTTTAACGTCGATGTAAAAAAAGCAGGTTTTCAAAATGGGTATTTTACCCTACACTACCAGGGAAAAAAGGGTGCTGCCACGATTAGCGGATCACATTTGCTGGTAGCTACCGGCAGAAAACCCAGCAGTGAGCACCTGGGGCTTGAAGCTGCGGGTGTCAAACTGGGCGACAAAGGCCATATCCTGGTAGACGATAATTTTGAAACCAATGTACCCGGTATCTATGCCCTGGGAGATGTGGCCGGAAGCCCGCCTTTTACCCACATGGCCTATCATGATGCCCATATAGCCTTTAACCGGATCTTTGAAGAAAACCTATCGCTCTCAGCGCAGGACCGCCTGGTGCCTTACTGTGTTTTTACAGATCCCCAACTCGCACGGATCGGATGGAATGAGCAGCAGGCAAAGGAAAGAGGAATTCCCTATAAAACAGGGAAATTCTGGATGAAACATGCGGGGAGAGCCCTGGAAACCGATGAGACCAAAGGTTTTTTTAAAGTCTTGGTAGATCCGAAAAATAAGCAAATTATCGGAGCCACTACCCTCAGTAAGGACGGCGGAGAGATCATGGCCGTGCTGCAAATGGCCATGGTGGGCAAGGTTCCGTACGATCAGATCCAGCATCTGCCTATTGCCCACCCTACCCTTGCCGAAAGCCTGAACAACCTTATGGGACAAGTGGAGACTAACACGGAATAACCCCTCAGAAAACGTATGAAAGACTTGATATTCATCTGTTTACTTCTGGGGATTACATTTTCTACTACCGCCCAGCAAACCAATCCGCGCTATGACCCTGCATTGGCCGACAGCCTTGGCGCAGATGATTATGGCATGAAAAGCTACGTCCTGGCCATCCTTGAGACGGGAAATACAGCACCAGATGACCAAACCGCAGTTAGAGAGGCTTTCTCAGGCCATATGGCCAATATTCGTCGGCTGGTTGAAGCGGGAAAATTGCTGATTGCCGGTCCCCTTGGCCCAAATGATGACCGCTACCGGGGAATATTTATTTTTGACGTGGCCACAGTTGAAGAAGCCAGGGAGTTGGTAAGCAGTGATCCAGCTATTCAGGAAGGGTATCTGGACGTAAAGCTTTACCCCTGGTATGGCTCTGCTGCCCTGCCCATGTACCTGGATGCCGCCGACAAAATCTGGAAAGAAAATCCCTGAGCATTTTAATCCTGCATTTGCTTCATTTTTCGAAATATTGGGAAAAATTCCTGGCTCATTTTTATCAGACAGAGGGTAAATGGCTTAATATGTCAATATTTTTTAGTATATTAACTATCTAATTCTTTTTACCATGAAGCTTTCACTAGCTACATTCAGTATTGCCGGATTGGCAAAAGCCCCCGGTCTTAAATTTCTGCTATTTCTTCAGTACTGGCTGTACGTATTGTTGCTGGGAAATTTTATCATCCTGTCCGGAGCCTGTAATCCAAAAACCGAATCTGTCCCGGGCCTGGAAAGGATATCCGTGGATCTTTCGGAAGCGCGTACCGGAAAATTATCTGAATTTTTCGAACCCAGTATTGAATATATCTGGCTGGAGGATGATTCTCAGGAGGCCCAGCTCAATGCCGGATTGCAAAAAATACTTTTTTACGAAGACCGAATCTATACCCTGGATATTTTCGGGTGCAAGTGTATCCACATTTTCGATAAATCCGGTAAGTTTTTGTCAAAGATTGATGCCCATGGAGAGGGGCCGGGCCAATACCTGGACTTTGATGATTTCGCAGTGGTAGACGGAGAACTGATCCTCCTCGGAGTATTTCCCCGTAAGATCATGTGGTTTAGCCTGGAGGGAGAATTCTTACGAGAACTTTTCTTTCAAGAGAGGGTTGGACCGGGTATATTTTCAGAATTTGACCAACGATTTTACCTGTATACGGAAACCCGGGATCCGGGAGATTATTTTGTAAAAAGCTTCAATAAATCCCTTCAGGACACTAGTAAGCATTTTCCGTACCATCCTGAGAGGCTGTATGGAAATTTTTCCGGTAGAGATTTTTTTCAGAAAAGTACAGAGAATCTCTATTTTGGAATGGCCTATCTGGATACCATCTATCAGGTCGACAAGGGTAATTTTGTTGCAAAACTCGTTTTTGATTTCGGGAAATACGGGCAGGATCTTGATGAGATTAAAAGACTTGATGCTGGCATGGAAAGGGTGAATTTTATCAACAACAGAGCCAAACTATATTTCCGGGGCCAGTATCATGTTTCTGAAAAACAGCTACATTCATTTATAGTTTATGAAAAAAAAGCCTACAATTTATTTTTTGACAGACGCAGTCAACAAACTCATTTAATTGAGAACCTCTTCACAAATGATATTGATGGAGGATACGAACCTTATGGGATCCATTATAGTCTTGCACCGGGACAAGTTGGGTGGAGGGTTCCGGGCAGAGATCTGTATAAAACCCTATTGGAGAAAAAAGCCCATATGGAAAAGGCGGAATTCGAAAACTGGGCAAAAAACAAGGGTAGGAATTTCGCCAAAACAGCCCTTGCCGCAAGACATTCCGAAAATCCGGTGCTGATTGTGTATACGCTAAAGTAACATTACTGAAAGTAATGGATGTGGCCTCAGACGGCTACTGCCCAAATGAGCTCACAAATTCCCTGCAATTTTCCTTAATAGATTTCAGGATGTCCCGATTTTGAAGCTTCTCTAAATCATTGCCTGTTAGCTATGCACCAAAAAGCTGGATTTTCTGTGAATTGATTCACAAAAGGTTCAACCCCGTCCGGGGTTGGAATCAATCCACTGTCACAAACCCGTGGGCTTCACCCACGGTTATTGTTGTTCAGGCCCTTCAGGCCTGGGATACGTCAGGGAAATGGAGCATATTTTACTTGCTCATAATTCAATCATTTTACCTGATAACTCAAATCACTTCCCAAACACTTCCCAGCTATTCGAAACATCCGGGTTCTTACCTCATTATATAATTCCTCTGCAATACCGAAGCCTGAAGGGCTTCAACAACAATAACCCCGGGCGAAACCCGGGGGCTGCCAGAATCCAGCCTTCATGCAACCCCGGCAGGGGTTAAACATGGTCATGACAACCAAATGGCCTATCCGTAAATAAGGTCTCCTCGGCAATCCCCTGTCCGAAAGTACGCTGTATGTGCAAGAATAGTTAATCTAAAAATGGCAGCTACGTCAGGTTCAACCCCTAAAGGGGTTGGAAGTAATCGGGAGGCCTTTGGCCGTGGGCTGAACCCACGGTTATTGTTGTTCAGGGCCTCCAGGCCTGGGATACGTCAGGGAAATGGAACATATTTTACTTGCTCATAATTCAATCATTTTACCTGATGACTCAAATCACTTCCCAAACACTTCCCAGCTATTCGAAACATCCGGGTTCTTACCTCATTATATAATTCCTCTGCAATACCGAAGCCTGAAGGGCTTCAACAACAATAACCCCGGGCGAAACCCGGGGGCTGCCAGAATCCATCCTTCAATCAACCCCGGCAGGGGTTGAACATGGTCCTGCCAACCAACTTACCTATCTAAAAATAAGGTCTACTTACCAGCCTGGATAGGAAGTAAAGGTGTTTTAACCATAACCCGATGTTCGATATTTACAATTCGGGGCTCAGATAAAAAGGGTTTGCAACGCTACTCCTGTAAACCCAGTTAATAAAGCCATCAATTCTCATCCAGGATGATAATCCCTCCACATGCTAAAAATAATTGCGCTCAGATTCCGAAATCATAAATCAATACTAAGCCGCAGAAAGCCCAATTCATCCTCTATATTTTCAAAAATCCAGATCTTACCGTCCTTGGCGAAGTGGCGGGCAGGAGCTCTGTCCAGTGCCGGAACCAATGATTCCCCAATTTGTACCAAATTTTTATCATAAATGGTAAGGTAGACTATTGACCTATCTGGGGAAACATCGAAAATTGGTTTTTCGGAGTCCGAATCGTTTTCACCTATATAAGAAAACCGGTAAAACCGTTCCTTTTCAGGATCCCAAATGGGGGCGAAATAGTTGATTTCTTCATTGATGGCTCGATAAATGGCATACATTTCTTCCTCAGAACTTACTTCGTTTCGGTATTTTCCTTCCTTTTCAATGGGCATGATCTGGCTGTCGAATGAAAAATGGTGCAGGGAATCCCCTACCTCATCCAAAACATACAAGTCATTGCTTACCGCCGTACTCAAGATGACTTTCTTACCCTCAGTAACCAGATAGGAGACAGGACCAATCGAACTTTTAGCGGGACCATCCGTGAAGGTGACCCGAAATGGCTTGGTTCGGTCCATTAGCGGAAGTGGTATCCGGTTAAAATCAGCATTGTTCACATCAATCGTAGCCAATTCGGTCTCATCCCTGTCAAAAATTGTGACCATTCCATAAAATATCATTTCCCCGTTTGGAAAACCCTTTATTCCTCCCAATTGCTCTTTGGAAGAAAGCTGTGCTGTTGAATCACCCCACTCATTCAAAGGGAGGTCCATCACTTTATTCCCCTCCCAGGTATAAATCCCTCCAATACCATTGTATCCACCAAAATACAAGCTATCGGAATTCACTTGAAAAACGGTACTGATTCGTTCACCTATTCCATTTGGTCCTTCTTTTTCAAAGAAAAATTTTTCCATTAACCTGAGCTGATTTAAGTCAATCTTTTCAAGGCTGTAATCTTGTGCATTGAAATTGTACAGGTAAGTTCGATCGGGAGAAAGAAAGGATTGGCTAAGCCATCTATTCAAAAAAAGGATTTCCTCAGCAGGATCCACCAGTACCGTATCCACAGAAAAAGTAAGTTGCATTTCTTGCCCGAGATTTTCTTTATCCGGACTTCCGCAGCCAACGATTAAAAGAAGAAGAATTAAAAAACCAAATTTGCTCATGATCAAGGGTTAAGGAAGCAATATAAAAAATAATTTAGGTTCTTATAAAAAAAAAATGGTATGTAAATCATTGTTTGTCCTTTAGGAAATTTAAAAAAACAACCATTGAGAAACTGGCACAATAAAATCGACTGCTCATTGTATTTGTTATTTAATTGTCATTAACAGATATCCCTTCTGAAGGTACTCCTCTCCTACCCATATCGATGGCCATCCTCGCGAAGCCCATCTCGTCTTCTACATTTACGAACATCCAGATCTTCCCATCCTTGACGAAATGCTTCTTTGGTGGCATGGTGATATCTGGTATCCTGCTCTCTGCCAGCATGTCCAGATTTTCATCGAAAACGGTCAGGTATACCTCAGCAGCGGTAGCAGCAGGCCATTGAAAGTTTTCTGTATCCGGTTCTTCCAGAACTTCTTTGTGGGAAAACCGGTAATAGACCTTATTCTTCTCATCCCATTTGGGCGATGAAAAACTGATTTCCTCCCTTACCTTTGTTATTGCCTCCAAAAATCCCTCCTGCGTATCAAATTCTTTTCCCGCCGGAACGGTCTTTTTGTCCTCCGTCAACTGGCTTTGGTAGCTACGTGCCAAAAGGCTGTCGGTCTCGGGCAGATATTGGTATATTTTGTTTTGCACATTGCTTCCCAGCAATATTTTTCCGCCTTCCCTAACCAGATAGGTTTGAGGACCGGATATCATGTAGCCTTTTCCGTCGGTGTATTGCAACTCAAAATTCTGCAGTGTTTCGAATTCAGGAACGGACATTGTCCTGGTGCTGCCATCGCTTAGATCGACACGCATCAGCGCTCTGGATTTGGTTTCATAGCTTCTCAGATATCCTAGAAACTGATCTTGCTGATTGGGTAAATTCAACTCAACCAAAAATGCCTGTCCCTCACCGATCTTACCGTCACCAGTATCCAGGCCCTGAAACTCAAGCTGCTTCAGTTTCTGGCCTTTCAGGTTAAAAACACCAGGATTAGGAAAGCTGATGATCACCAAATGGTCATTGTCCAGAAGAAAAAATGACCTGAAAAATTCCCCGGTACCATTTGGCCCTTCTTTTTCGAAAGGCAATTTCCGGACAAGTTTTTTTTCATCCAGGTCAATCTGCTCAAAGCTATGGTCATGTTGGTTAAAATTGTACAAATACCTGCCGTCCGGCGACAGATCGGATTGGTAGAGCTGTCCTGCTACAGACAACAATTCCTCTCCCGGATCTATCATCACCGTATCCAGGGTATAGTCCAGGGTGGTACTGCCCTTCAGGTTGTCTAATGGGTCTTTGCTGTCACAGGCTATCTGAAATAGGAGCAATACCAGTAAGGGAAAAATCCTCGCCATAACTTTTTTATATGTTTAGAACTATAAATTTAAAAAATATGATTCAAAAACCTATTAAATGGTTAATTTTAAATCAATAAATTAATATGAACCAACTTTATTATCAGATCAATATGTTTATTTTTGGGGCAATCCTTTAATTAATTATTTCTCCAAGACTCGATAGTTTTATGAAATTTAATTCCCACCATTACCTGAAAATATATTTTCTGATTAGCTGGGTGCTTTTGGGGATATCCCCTGCCCATGCACAGGACAGCGGCACATTTACCAGCGGGCTGTATCTGGAAAATATTCACGAGTATGGCAGAGAGGTTAAATTTACAGATCCTGTTGCCTTCCAGTTGTCCGACGGGACTTTCCAAAAACCGGAAGAAGGACAGCGGATTTCCGCCGATCTGGATGCCGTTTGGAAAACCATCCAGCCTGCAGAAGATGGTAAATTTAAAGGGCGTATCAGAAGTGGGTACCTCTACCTTACCTACGAATCCGAAAAAAAGCAAAATGCCCTAATAAAGGTTAGTGGCATCAGCATGATGTATGTCAATGGGGTTCCGCGGGCAGGAGATATCTATGGGGATGGCTGGCTTTACCTGCCCATTACCCTGGAAAAAGGTGAAAATGAAATTTTAGCCAGATTTAACGGGCTTTGGTCTGGAATTGCCGCAGAATTACTGCTGGATCAAAAACCGGCCCTTCTAAAAGTAGCAGATGCTACCCTTCCGGATATTGTACTGGGAGAGGACAATGGCACCCTGATGGGAGCCGTGGTGGTCATCAACAATACTTCCAAGCCCATCAGCAATGCCAACATGGAGGCCATGCTCAACGAAAAAGTGGTAACCACCCCACTCCCCACGATTCCACCCATGACCATTCGGAAAGTCGGCTTTGAAATAAACGCCAGCGAAATATCGCAAAAAGGTGAATATGCCTGCTCCCTTAATCTGTTGCTGGGAAACAAGGTAGTCGATAATCAAACAATAAGCCTGGATGCAAGAGAAGCCACCGAACATTATAAGCAGACATTTGTCAGCGAAATAGATGGCAGCGTACAGTACTATGGCGTCGCACCCCAAACGGATGGGGGAAGCCCCGGTTCAGCCTTATTTTTATCCGTGCATGGTGCAGGCGTGGAAGCGATAGGCCAGGCGAGAGCCTATCAGCAAAAAGACTGGGGAACATTGGTAGCCCCTACCAATCGCCGGCCAAGGGGATTCAACTGGGAAGACTGGGGCAGGATAGATGCCATGGAAGTCCTGGACCTGGCAACAGAAAAATTCAAACCCGATCCCTCCCGGATCTACCTGACCGGGCACTCCATGGGTGGGCACGGTACCTGGTATTTGGGTGCCACCTTTGCCGGTAAATGGGCAGCCATCGCTCCCTGCGCTGGCTATCCCACCTTGATGGGCTATGGTTCTGCCGATGGGAAAATTCCGGAAAACCCCGAAAGCGAACTGGAAAAAACTTTATTACGGGCCAGCAACCCCAGTAACACCATCGAACTGGCGAAAAACTATGCCTCGGGAGGGGTCTACATCCACCATGGCGACAATGACCGGGTGGTCTCTGTCAATTATGCCCGGCAGATGCGGGGCATTCTGGCGAAGTTTCATCCGGACTTCAGCTACTACGAATATCCGGGAGGCAGCCATTGGTTTGGCAGCGAAAGTGTGGACTGGCCCCCCTTATTCGATTATTTTAAATGGCATGAGCGTAGCCCGGACAGTCTGACCCATACCATTGACTTTTCTACAGCGAATACGGCCATTTCCTCCAGCAACAAATGGCTGCATATCCTTCAACAGGAACAATCCCTTTCCTACAGCCGGGCCAATCTGCAACGCGATAGGGAAGAGTTGAAAATCAGTGGGATAACAGAGAATATTGCCGTGCTGGGGATAGATACCCAGGATTTTCAGGTCGGAGACAGCATTTCTCTGCACCTGGACGGGGAAGAGCTGGTATGGGTAAAGGACCGAACACCTACCCTTTACCTGTACAAAAGCAATGGGGTCTGGAGACCTGGCCAAAAACCGGATCTTTCTGCCAAAGGCATCCTTAGAAACGGAACCTTCAAAGAACCCTTTAACCACCGGATGATTTTCGTATACGGCACAGCCGGCAATAAAGCTGAAAATGAATGGGCATACAATAAAGCGCGTTTTGATGCGGAAAGCTGGTACTACAGGGGAAATGGTGCCGTGGATCTGGTTTCAGACAGGGAATTTGAGTTGGAGAAATATGCAGACAGAGGGATCATTGTTTATGGCAATGCCGATACCAACCGGGCTTGGAAAACACTCCTTGCCAATAGTCCTGTTCAGGTAACCCGGGAGGCAGTTAGACTGGGAGATCAGATTTTGCAGCAGGACAACCTGGGGGCTTATTTTATGGTCCCCCGTAAAGACAACGATACGCTCGGAGTGGCGGTGGTCAGCGGTACTGGATTGAAAGGCCTGCATACAGCCAATGCCAACCAATATTTTGCGGGGGGAAGCGGTTTCCCGGATTTCGTCGTTTTTACCTCCGAGCTGCCGGTAAAAGGTGTTGAAGCCATCAAGGCTGCCGGGTTTTACAACAATGACTGGACTTTGCCGGCCGGGAAATAAAGTAAGGTTCAACCCCGTCCGGGGTTGGCGATAATCGACAGTCCATCAGCCGTGGGCTGTACCCACGGTTATTATTGTTCAGGCCCTTCAGGCCTGGGATGAACTAAGGAACCTTACCCAACAGACTTAGAAATAAATAAGGTCTTTTATACCTCAATTCCAATAATGAAACCGTAACGCTCAAATCAATTTCAATCCAAATCCCAGCCAATCGAATCAGCAAACTTCTTCCCTAATTATCGAACTCCTAATGCAGAAGCCTGAAGGACTTCAATAATAATATCCCCGGGCGAAACCTGGCGCTTAAGAGCCAATCCATTTCCCCTCAACCCCGAAATGGGTTGAAAATGGTCCTGCGAGCCGACTGCTCTATCTGGAAACGAGGTCTCCTCTGCAATCCTATAATCGAAAGGACGCTATATGTACGGGAATATTTGATCTTATTTTGGCAACTACGTCAAGTTCAACCCCGTCCGGGGTTGGAGGTTATCGGTAGTCCATCAGCCCTGGGCTGCACCCACGGTTATTGTTGTTCAGGCCCCTCAGGCCTGGAATACGTCAGGGAAGTCGATAGGAGCAGAATAGGGATTCAAAGGTATTTTATATGCTTCCAGACTAATTTTTTGACTGGAAATCTCAAATTTCTTTCAATCCAGGTCCCAGCAAATCGAATAATCGGACTTCTTCACTGATTACCAAAAACCTCCTCGACCCCAAAGCCTGAAAGGCTTCAACAGCAATAACCCCGGACGAAACCCGGGGACTGCAAGAATCCAGCCTTCACCCAACCCCGGCAGGGGTTGAACAATGTCCTGCGAACCGACCGTCCTTTTTGGAAATAAGGTCTCCTCTGCCAACCTCGGAAGAAATAACGGTGTACCAGCTTTTCAGAGTTTGCCATGCTGAATTCAGATAAACAGGGCTTGCAAACCTACAGCCGTAAACCCAGCTTTTAAAGCCATCAATTTTATTCCAGGATATTAATCCCTCCACATGCTAAAAAAAAATTGCTCTCAGATTCCGAAATCATAAATCTATACTGAGCCGAACAAAACCCAATTCATCTTCCAAGTTCTCAAAAATCCAGATCTGTCCGTCTTTTGCGAAGTGGAATCCTGACTTTTTGTCCAATTCTCTAATTAATAACCTTTGAAAAATTCATTTCAAGGAAATTACGATCGGAAAATTAGCAACCATTATTCCTTCCGCTGTATCACATAATTCTTGATAGGACTGTGCATGCTGACCTCCTGCAATTGGCCATTCTCGTATTGGTAGTTGTTTTCGTTGCCTTCTACATAGGTATCGTAGGCCCCGTTTCCTTTGGCGGTAATGCTGGCAAATTGGCCGTGGTTTTCGGTAATCATCCTGGTTTTACCTTTGGGCTCCTCAAAAAACAAACGTACCGCACTGTAATCGATTTTTTCACTGACCTGATCATTGAATTCATATTTATAGGAATTGGCCCGGATCTCATAGACCCCATCCTCCAGCCAGATTCGGGACAGAAAATCTCCGCGGTTGGTCTTTTTTTCTACGGTTGATTCGATAAACTGTCCCTGATGGTATTTTACCTCGGTGGTATAATCCAGGTTGATCCGCCCAAAAAACCAGAAGCTGACTTCGCTTTTTAGCAAAAAATACGTGGTATCGGCTTTGGTTTCTTTGGTGGCCAGCATATCACCAATGTTGATGCCCAAAATGGAAATCTCATATTCATGCCTTTCCTGGGCCTGGAGCAGCATGGGTGAAAAAACTAAAATAAGGGCGGCAATGGCAACAAGCAGATTTTTTAACATGTAAAAGCTTATTTATAATTTCTGGTTAGACCAATAGGTTTTATTTAGATAACAACGAATCAAATTCAAAATAAGCTTAAACTTACCAAAAAATAGACCAATGGTGGGATTTTGGGGGTATCGAATCACAAATACACCCTGAATCACATTCTCCGAGATTATATGTCCTTCTAACCCTTATATGGTTTCTCCATTTTTGAACCATGTAAGAAATATAAGGGATTATAAGGGGGGTCCGGTATGGAGCTTTTTATCTTTTCACCCTTTTTAAATGGTCTGATAAGGTGGATTATTTTTCAATAAATACCCTTAAAGGAAAATATTTGGTGATTTGTTCAAAATCTTTATCCGAATGGTAGAAGGGAACATCAAATGCCAATGCGTATGCGGCAATAAGACAATCCATACTTTTTCTGATTGTAACACCTCTTTTCCTTAAATTAACATAGATTTTGGCTGCATGTATGGCCATGACTTTTGGGTCAGCATTTAAAACATGGAGACTCATCAGTTGGTCAGTTAGCATTTCAAACGTTTTAGTATCGCCTACTCCTTGAAGGATTTCCTGAAGAATTGGAGGGCAAATACAAACCTCATTGCTAAGGATAAGCTTTTGAACAAGCTGTACCTGCTTTTCATCTGTTCCCCTAAAAAATTGAATCCAGATGCTGGTGTCAATCAAAACGCTCATCAATCTCTTCGCATTTCTTCCAAATCTGCTGTCCAATCAATTTTTCCGGCCATTGAGGCAAGTTCTTCCCGTTTTAGTTTTTGCAGAAATTCTTCAAGTGCTGCATGGACAATTTCTTTCTTGGTTTTCAAAGAAGTTTTATGGATAATTGCATCCATCAATTTTTCATCTATTTCAATGTTGGTACGCATGGCAAATAAATATACACTAAGTATAACAAAAATTTTACACAAAAATTTCATCGTCAATAATCTTGCAAAAAATAATCTTATATGTCTGCTTACTCTTTTTTACTTTTTCATTATAAATCATCAGCCCGAAACCGACAAGCGGACAAACCCCATCTCATCTTCCAGATTGACGACGATCCAAAGCATCCCATCCTTAATAAAATGCCGTAAAGGTTTCTCGGTTAAAAAGGGAAGCTCAGCCTCTTGGATTAAGTTCAACTCCTCATCGTATAAAGCCAGGTAAACATTGGCACCCGCAGGCTGGGGAAAAAGCCCTTCCGTTTTTTCGCTTTTATAATAATTCTCGTAAAATAACCGCCAATACCGTTTGTTTTGGGCATCGTAAACAGGCAATAAGTAGTGAGGTCCCTCCATGAATTGCTGAAAGTACCTTGAAAACTCACCTGCAGACGCAAAATCATGTCCTTTTGCCTTATTTTCCGACTCCAGCCACTTACTATTAGAGCCAACAATCTTGATGGTATCGGCTTTGGGATCGTAATGGTAAAATTCACTTCCGGTTTCCGCTCCAAACAAGACGCCACTGTCCACTATTTCCTGATAAGTCTCAGCATCATGATAGGCATAGCTCTCCCCATCATTCAGGGAGGCGGTATAGGTGCCTAACTTATCCAATAAGGGTAAGGAATAGCGGTATATCTGATTTTGGTCCAAATCCAACCTGACAAATGATACCATCTCATTTCGAAAAGCTTTTGCAAGTCCATAAGCTTCCTTCTCAGCGGAAGGATCAATCAGGACTCCCATCAGGGATTCCTTCTCGCTGAGCACATCCCCGGAAAATTCTTTCGGATCCACATTCCAGGATTGTTCGAGCTGCCCATACTCTGAAAAAAGCAGCGGCCCTTTCCAGGTACTGAAAAAAATAAGATCTCCTTTCCAGCCCTTCAGGGAATGTATACTATTTAGTCCATTTGGACCTTCTTTTTCGAAGGAAATTTTACGCTCCAGGACCAGACAATCCAGGTCAATTTTTTCTAGTTGGTGCTGCTCCACATCAAAATTAAACAGGTAACGTTGGTCCTCGCTCAGACCGGAAAGCTCAAGCCCCCACTTGAGAAACAACAGTTCCTCTCCCGGATCGATCTGTACGGTATCTACGCTGATTGTGAGTTCCTGTATCTCCTTTTCCGCCGGAGAACCACAAGAGAACAGCATAAAAATCAAACCAAATACAAAGCATAAAATGTCAAGTGGATTATTCATTTGAACTTAAATTGGAATTAGGGTGGATATCAGATGTAAAATGGGATAATCATAAATTCGAATTCACAAAATCTATTTGGAGGCGCAAACAACCCAGCTCATCTTCCATATTTACAGATATCCAGATTTTACCGTCTTTGGCGAAAGAAAAGTGGGGTACATGGTCAAGCTGAGGCACGGCGGTTTCATGAAGTAAGTTAAGGTCATTATCCAATACCATCAGGTAGACGGCGGTGGAAACAGGTTTTGGAAATCCGCCCGGAGGATGCTCTTCCGGATAGGAATACTCATAGAAAAAACGAAAATAACGTTCATTTTCAACATCCGCTATTAAAGGACCGAATGATACTTCCTCATACAATTGCACGTATGCCCGCTGAAAAGCAGCCTTATCATCGGTTGCCAGCCTGTAAACCCCCTTTTTCTCATTTGCTGTCAGGGAAAGATTGTATTCCTTCTTTTCTAATTGCCGGGTTTCAGGGTCGAAAATAAACAAGCTGCCGGACACTGTACTGCCCACCGCAAGCTTGTTCTCTTCATAGGCCTGCATGATGAACCCTGCCGCATACCTTCGCCGGGAATTACCTTCCCTGTGCTCCAGATTAAAGTCCTCATGCCTGAATTCTTTCGCCAATGGAATGGTTGAAAATTTACCTTCGGTAAGGTCAGCGTATCCCACTTCACTGGTATTGGCCCCATTGTCTACTATCTGTCCATAAATCCGCCCACCGGCTGCCCTAACGGGCTGAAAAGCCTTCCTCTCAACGTGCGTCAACGAAGTACCCTCCAGCAGTGGATCAAATTCCCCGATTTTATTTCCCTCCCAATCAAAAATGCCTGCCTGATTGCTCGTTTGTATGAGCAATTTTCCGGAGTCAAGCGATATCAGGTAATCCACATATTCCCCGGTACCGTTGGGACCTTCCTTTTCAAAGGGATATTTAGCGACCAACGCAAGTTTAGCCAGATCAATTTTTTCAACGGCGTGTTCAAAAAAATTGAAGTTATATAAAAACCGGTTATTCTCTGTAAAAAAACTACTTGAAGCAGCTAAATAGGGAAAAACAAGCTGTTCTCCCCCATTAATCATAACCGTATCCAGGCTAAAATCCAGGCCAACTTCACCGGTTTTCTTCAGATTATCACTGCTCCCACAGCCTACAAGTAGTCCAAAAAGGAAAAGGGAGATTAAAAGCTTCATCTGTTTCAAGTGGTATTGAGACGAAAAAATTAGGGATTTTTTAAGTTAATACAAATAAATTCGTGTTAAAACAAAGATAAATTAAACTGAGTCATCGCTTGGAGTATTGGATGTCCTTATAAAGGATTTAATATCCTAAAAAAATTTAATAACATTAAATAAGTTGTTTATGGGTTTGCGTTTTAAAATCATTTTACGATACCAGGATTGCAAATCCTGTATATCAGGGTTCGGAATTGCAAATTCCGAACAGCCCGTGCTATCAAACCAGCCGGTCCCGTAGGGACCAAATATGGGTAGGAAAGGTATAGTGGATTGCATCCTCCGTGCCTTTAGGTACGGAATTCGACAAGCTCAGGCACCTCAGGCTCCTGATGTACAATTCAGCCGAATAGTAAGTATCTGCCAACAGCACATCAAACCATCAGATCATAAATCAAAACTAAATTGGACAAACCCCATCTCATCTTCAATGTTCTCAAAGACCCAAAGTTTACCATCTTTGGCAAAATGAAAAGGTGGTCGATTTTTCATTTGGGGAATGGCTGATTCGGTCAACATGTTCAAATCTTTGTCATAAACCGTCAAAAACACCTTAGCTCCGGAAGGCTGTTGGAAGGGGCTGCCCTCAGGTTTTTCAGCGTTGTCATCAAATTCCATAATAAAGGAAAACCTGTAATACACCTCATTGACCTCATCCCAGACCGGAGGCAAAAAACCTACCTCCTCATATATTCTCCTATAGATGCCAGCAAAGTCCTCTATCCCTCCAACTTGTGAAGGATAGTTTCCCTTTTTTTCGGTAGCCGTGAGTTCGCTGGTGTATTCATGGTGCAGTGCCGCACCGGTGTCCTCGTCTAATACATACATTTCATTGGTTCCCTCTACACCTACTATCAGTTTATCCCCTGCATTAATGATATATTTGCCCATGGTAAATCTCCCTCCATCAGCGATCTGTATTTCAAATTTTTTGGCCTTTTCGAATATCGGCAGATCATACCGTTGAATCTTATCTTCTTCAACAAGGATTTTGGCCACCTCCGTATTGCCTTCTTCCCAGCTGGATATTAAACCATAGTATACGTCAGTTTGATCAGGCAACAGCACCGCAGAAATGAGGCTCTCCGTATCCGAAAGCCTTTCCGTCTCATCGCCCACTTTCTTAAAGTCAAATTGATTTTTTTTCTTCCCATTAAAGTCAACAATATTATCCTGATTGTAGCACCTGATCAAAAGGGAATTTTCATCCTTGAGCAGGAAGCCATAAAAATATTGCCCCACGCCATCCGGACCCTCCTTCGACAGTGTGATTTTTTCTTCGAAGGCAAGTTCATCCAGATTGATCTTTTCGATGGCAAAATCGGTTTGGTTGAAATTATACAGGTGCTTTTTATCCTTGCTAAGTTGAGCTTGATACAGGCTGGAATTCACATATAGAATTTCCTGGCCGGGATGCACCATTACGGTGTCAATCGCGTAACTTAAACGAACCTGATCTCCATTTTCGCCCCCATCACTGCCTCCGCAGGCTAACATGGTTACACATAGCAAGATAATAATTGACTGTTTCATAAGATAGGTGTTTATTGAGACTAAAAAATTAGGAATTTTATATGGCAATAAAAATAAATAATTGTTAAAAATTGATAATTAAAATAAATAAGCAGATGATACTTTGTACGAGGTGAGGTTTCAGGTTTACTGGTATGTGGCCAAGACCCCGAAAATAATCGTTAAGCCAGCCTGATCTGCGATCAAGGATTAGAAACTAAACCCGGCAAATTTAAATATTCGAAGTATGTATTTCAAATTCATCAAAAATTACAAAACGCCCCTTATATGTACTCCTATACCTTATATGGTTCATCAATTTTTTGAACCATGTAAGAGATATAAGGGATTATAAGGGTAAGGGCTCATTTTGGCGTTTTCTTCTGGAAATCGATCATCAACTATTATTTAAAGAATAAATTGAAATAGTGTCCTGATCTAAAAATCCCCTTATATGTCCATCTATGCCTTATATGGTTAGCATTTGTTCAAACGACCTACAAACAATCCGAAATCACAAATCAAAGCTCAACCTGACAAAAGCCATTTCATCTTCTATATTCTCAAAAATCCAGATTTTGCCGTCTTTGGCAAAGTGGTAGGCCGGTGGCTGGTCCAATGCAGGAACGGCAGTCTCTCTCAGCAAATTAAAATCGGCATCGTAGATCGTGAGATACACGCTGGCTCCCGTAGGTTTGGGAAAAAGGCCATCAGACGGACTGGTATTTGCAACGCCGTATTCCAGCTTGTAGGAAAACCGGAAATAGACGTTCCGGCTTTCGTCCCAGATGGGCTTATTATAGGAAATTTCCTCCGTAGCTTTCTTATACAGTTCTCGAAATAAGGCCCTGTCGTTTATTTTTTCCGGAAAGACGGTCTCCTTTTCCCGGGGAAGCCAACCGCTTTGGAAGGTCCTTTTATGAAATTCCTCTTGCCCCGGTTCACCTATATAAAGATCTGAACTGGCATTTAGGCCCAGCAAAACCTTATCATTTACCAGCTCCAGGTATTCGCCACCGCTAATAAATAAGGCCGTAGTCCCGTCGTCAAAGTCCGTCTGATACTGCAGCGATTTCTTGAGTAAAGGGTTGCTGACTTTCCGGTAGGATTGCTTTGCTGTATTCCAGAACAACAGCTGCGGCTCCCGCCTGCCGGGGACAATGTATACGCCCACATAGGAAGAAGCATTGCCCGGCAGTGGTACCGGAAACAGCACGTTTCCTTCTTCCGGTTCTGAGACAAAAGAAGGGACTGTTTCCGGTCCTACATCAGCCAGTTTCTTACCGTTACTGTCAAACAGGGCATGATTGCCATACCCGGACATCAGGAATTTATCTTCATCCACCAGTCTCATCCCAAGACTATATGCGCCTATGCCATCAGGCCCTTCTTGTTCGAAAGGAAGCAGGGCCTGCAGTGCCAGCTTATCCAGGTCAATTTGTTCGACGGTGTAGTTTTGGCTGTTGAGATTGTACAGGTATTTTTTGTCCCTACTCAGATCAGCAAAACGCAGGCTATTGTTCAGAAAAAGGATTTCCACTTTGGCATCGATCTGCACGGTATCCAACGTAAATTCCATATCCCGTGCTTGCCCATTTTCATCAGAGGAATCGCCGGTTCCGCAGGCGGCCAAAAACAGAAATGCCAAAATACATAGCCATTGCTTCATGGGTATTGATTTGATTGAAAAAGGAAAATAGTGAATTACATGCGGAGTCAAAAGCTCATCAAAAAATAAGATGTCCTCCGAACGGAGGCTTTCCCGGTACCTAACGAAGCTAAGGCGTTAAAACCTTCGGGGTCCCAAAGACCCTAAAGGTTAAATCAGGACTGCGACCTTTGGGGTTTCCAAAACCCCGAAGGTCTTTCCCGAAACGAGAACGTAAAAAACCTTCGGGGTCCCAAAGACCTCAACGGTTTTGGATGTCGCCCCCCGGATCCACCCAAAAAGTAGCAGGTTCCTCCAGCGGAAATACATGGATAAGTTTGGTGCTGAGCTCGGTGCGGTCAATGCCGGACACTTCAAAAAGTACTTCAAAATAGGGGGGTACCTCCCCCAATTGTTCGGCGATTTCAGCTTCTATGGATTGCCGCAGCGAGGCATCCGTGAAGTTTTTAAGGCTCTGCGTGGCTCCGGTATCCCAAAGACCACAAAAAAGGTAAACCGTATTTTGGTTTGGGCCAGGAAATTTGGCCATAAAGCCGTAATCAGTATGGTAGCCATCCGGATCGCCCATAGGAGAAAAAACCTGCCTTTTGGTTTCCTCCCCCTTTCTTAAAACCAAAGCCTCTCCAGCCTCATCGTATGCAAAATGAGAGTATGTAAAATAATCTTTGAATAAACCCAGCGTTTTGATCATGCCCACTACCACAAAATTCTGATCCTGCAATTCCTTCGGGTTAAAGCGGGAAATGGTTCGGATAGAAAAAAAATGCCCTGCTGCATCGAACATGCGGGTAAGATCTTTGATCCATTGCAGGCTACCGCGAATGAGCAGGCCATACGAAAGCACACCGGTGGTCACTCCCTGTCGTAAATCCTGCATTCGAAAAGCCTCAAAATCAGCCCTGCTATTGATAGCTGGATCCCGGATAGTCCGACTCATACTGTTAACACTATCATCTTCCACATAAATAAACAAATCCCCCAGAAATACGGCTGTGGGAAAGCCGTTTGTAAATAGGTCTGACCAGACACTTTCGCGGAGCGAGCGGTCCGAACCCCTCTCTATCTGAAACCAAACCAGAAGCAAAAAGCAGCCACCAATCACAGCCGCAAGTCCGATCCGCAGGCTTTTCCTCTGAAGCAAGCGCAGAAGACCGTTCGATTGCTTCGTTTTTTCAAATACAATTCCGTAGCTGCCTTTGGGTATGCGCAGCCGGTACGGGTCCTCACTCCCCTCAGTCGCATAATACTTCCGCAGTTTTTCCCGCAACTTGTACACGTATACCCTCACCAAGGTGCTTTCGGAGGGATCAAAATCGGGTTTTCCAAATACTTCGGCGGCAATAATTGTCTCTTTGGGCGCATCCTCATCCAATGAGCAGCGCACCAGAAAGCGCAGCAGGTTGGCATAGGTGGTCGACCTTCCAAACCCCCTGCTCTTGATGATCTTTTCTGTAAGGTCCAGAAAAACAGCCCTGTCCATCCCGTAGGTTTCTTTCATTTCTTAAAGATAATCAATATCTTTAACAGTTAACAAAACGGTTTTTGTCTTGCATTGCCCGGTTTTTTCCAGGTATATTTGGAAAATACCTCAAAGCAAATAACTCTATTTTAAATACCAAGTAGCCATGAAAAGTCTCCGTTTCCGAAAGCTCCTGCCCCTCGTCATATATTCCATGGGATGGGTGGCCTGTGGCTGGGAAACACCGGAGAGAATTCAGGCGGAGTACAAAGATCTCCCCGAGGCCATCGATTTCAATTACCACGTAAAGCCTATCCTGTCAGATAAATGTTTTGCCTGCCACGGTCCCGATGCGGCCAATCAGGAAGCAGACCTTAGGCTGGACCAGGAAGAATTCGCCTTTGCTGCCCTAAAAAGTGATGCAGGCAGTCATGCGATCGTGCCTGGTAAGCCCGGAAAAAGTGAACTGGTGAGGCGGATCCTCTCAGATGACAGGGAATTACTCATGCCACCACCAGAATCCAACCTCAACCTGAGTACCGAGGAAATTGCCATACTAACCAAATGGATTGAACAGGGAGCCGAATACAAACCCCACTGGTCCTTTATTCCTCCGGAGGTTGTAAAGCTCCCCAGCCCCGAAACAAAAGGTTGGGCTCGAAATGAAATCGACGCTTTTGTTGCCGAAAAGCTGCAAGCTGCTGACCTACAACCCGCTTCAGAGGCAAGCAAAGAGGTGTTGATCCGTCGCCTGAGCTTTGACTTAACAGGGCTTCCCCCTAGCCTGGAGGAAATCCGGCAGTTCGTTTCGGATACTTCTGAGGGTGCTTACGAAAATCTGGTGGACCGGCTGCTGGCATCTCCGGCTTATGGAGAACGTATGGCCGCCGATTGGATGGATGTGGCCCGGTATGCAGATTCTGATGGCTACCTGGACGACAAACACCGGGATTTCAGCCCTTACCGGGACTGGGTGATCGAAGCGTTTAACCAAAATATGCCCTACGATCAGTTTATCACCTGGCAAATTGCCGGAGACCTGATCGACAATCCCAGCCAGGAAAGCGTACTCGCCACGGCCTTTAACCGGCTGCATAAACGAAACTCAGAAGCAGGTATTGTCTTTGAAGAATACCGGGCAGAGTACGTGGCCGACCGCACCAATACGGTAGGGAAAGCCATCCTGGGATTGAGCATGGAATGTGCCCGCTGCCATGATCACAAGTACGATCCCATCAGCCAGAAAGATTACTACGAATTTTCTGCCTACTTCAACAGTACCAACGAATTGGGTACCGCGGTGTATGGCCCCGGACAAGTACCTGGTCCGTCGTTGTTATTGACCAATGATGAACAGGAACAGCTGCTGGAGTATCTGGACAGTCAGATTCGCAACACGGAATCCAAGCTGAATGAATTGGCCGAGAAGGACAGGGATGCCCCGCAGGCTGACCCGGAAACCCTGCAAGCAGATCTAAAGCAGCTACAAACCCAGGGCCTGGTAGCTTCCTATGATTTTGACCAGTTGACTCCACAGGGCAATGATGGAAAGACCTTTAAAAATTCAGGCTGGTCCGGAAATTCCGGTCCTGTACTGATACGAGAGCCTGATATTGCGGCAGGCCAGCGGGGAAAAGGTATCTTTATCAACGATTTCACCACCTTGTCTCTTCCTGAAAGAGTAGGTTGGTTTGACCAAACAGATCCCTTTTCTGTTTCATTATCGGTTTTCCCAGATACGGTGTACAAAGAAGCCGTACTCTTCACCCACTGCGAAGATATCCGGTTGGGGCTGAAAGGCTATTCACTGTTTCTGGAAAACAACCGACTCAATTTCATCATGGCCTACAGCTGGCCGACCAATGCCTTGCAGGTTAAAACCCGGGATCCCATCCCGGTAGAGGAATGGTCCAATATCAGCATTACTTACGATGGCATGGGAAAGGCCGCCGGTATCGGTATCTACTTGAACGGAGAAAAAGTCCCGGTAGCGGTGGAAGCGGATCACATCTACAAGTCGATCCTGTTTGAACCGGATATCCACACCTATGGATTCAGAGGCTTTGTCCTGGGAGTTCGGGACAAGATGAAAACCTTTCTCAATGGAGGGTTGGATGAGTTGAAGATTTATAATCGGGAACTTTCCAGCCTTGAGGTTCAATTTGCCAACAACCCGGAAAAAGCAAAAAAGCTGATCGAAAGTGCCACAAATGCAGGCGATAGGGAAATGATTAGGGAGCACCTATTCAAATCAGGTAACGTAGAGGCCAAAAAACTGCGGAAATCGGTACAGGAATTGCGCAAGCAAAGGGCGAGTCACACCAATGACATTCCCGAAATCATGGTGATGGGTGATCTGCCCGAACCCAGACCTACCTTCATCCTGGATCGGGGCCTGTACAGCGCACCTACTGAACAGGTTTACCCCAATGTTCCGGAAGCCGTCTTACCTGGCGAAAGCTCCCGGTTTCCGCAAAACCGGCTGGGCCTGGCACAGTGGCTGGTCGATCAAAAGAACCCGCTGACCGCCCGGGTATTTGTGAACCGCCTCTGGCAAATGCATTTCGGAAATGGTCTGGTAAAAACCTCGGATGATTTTGGGAGTCAGGGAAGCCTGCCCAGCCATCCTGAGCTGCTGGACTGGCTTTCGGTAACTTTCCGCGAATCAGGCTGGGACATCAAAAAAATGCACAAGTTGATAGTGATGTCAGCTACCTACCGGCAATCCTCCAAAACCAGCCCGGAATTGCAGGAAAAAGACCCTGAAAATGAATTATTGGCCCGGGGCCCCAGCTTTCGCATGACTGCCGAGATGGTCCGGGACAATGCCCTGGCAATAAGTGGGCTTCTGGTTCCAAGAATCGGAGGTGAAAGTGCCTACCCCTACCAGCCTGAAGGCCTCTGGGATGAAATCAGCACGAAATCCTGGCGCTACCGCTACCTGCAGGAGCCAGGAGATGGGCTTTACAGAAGGAGCCTCTACACCATCTGGAAGCGAACCTCCGGCCCTCCTTCCATGATGATCTTTGATGTAGGAGACCGGGCGGAGTGCACCGTAAAGCGGACCCAAACCAGTACGCCCCTGCAGGCCCTGGTGCTGCTGAACGACCCTCAGTTTGTGGAAGCCGCCAGAGTGACGGCAGAAAAACTGATTGAAAAATACGAGCCGGAACAGCGCTTGGAAAACGCCTTCCAATTGAGTACCGGCAGGCAGCCAAACCCCAACGAAAAAGAGATTTTACAGCAGTTTTTTACCGAGGAGACCGAGCGGTTTTCCCAGGACAAAAACGAAGCACTGGCCTATTTGAGCACGGGGAGCAATCCCCGTAAGACTGACCTGGATCCCGTTCAGGTCGCCGCACTGGCTACCGTGATCAATGGCATCATGAACACCAGTGACGGATACACCATCAGATAAACGAAGAAAAAATGAATCGACACGATCATACCGAATTTGGAGAAAGCAGAAGGGGATTCCTGAAAAAGGCCTCACTTGGATTTGGCTCCATCGCCCTTTCCAGTCTATTGGGGCAAACGGGAGCCTGGGGAGCAAACCTGGGCGACCCGGGACTTGGTGGCATTTTGAATGGCACGCATTTTCCCGCCAAAGCCAAGCGGGTAATCTATCTTTTCCAGTCCGGCGGACCCTCTCAGATCGAAACCTTTGATTACAAACCTTCACTGGCCAAGTGGCACGGGAAGGAAATTCCCCCTTCCGTACAGGGCAGCCAGCGAAATTCGGGCATGGTAGCAGACCAGTCCACCTTTCCGCTGGTCAAGTCCATTTATGATTTCAAGCAATACGGACAGTCAGGAGCCTGGGTAAGCGACTTATTTCCGTATACGGCACAGGTAGTGGACGAACTCTGCATCGTCAAGTCCATGATCACCGAAGCGATCAACCACGAACCGGCTGTGATGTTCATGCAGACAGGCTCCCAACTGAGCGGCAGGCCCTCCATCGGTTCCTGGCTGAGTTACGGACTGGGCAGCGACAACGAAAACCTGCCCAACTTTGTGGTACTGCTATCCAAGAGCTCGGGGGCCCAACCACTGAATTCCACCGCCTGGAGCAATGGATTCCTTCCTTCCCACCATCAGGGGATTCAATTCCGTTCGGGTAAAGACCCGGTGTTGTACCTCAACAATCCCCACGGCGTACACGATCATGACCGAAGAAGGGCCCTCGATCATATCCGGCAGCTAAACGAGCAGCAATTTGATATCTGGCAGGACCCGGAAATCCAATCCAAAATCAGCCAGTACGAAATGGCCTACAAAATGCAAAACTCCGTTCCGGAAGCCGTGGATACGTCCAATGAACCGGATTATATCTACGAATTGTACGGAGAAGATGCCAAAATCCCGGGGACTTATGCTTCCAATTGCCTACAGGCCAGGCGGCTGGCCGAACGGGATGTAAAATTCATCCAGCTGTACCACATGGGTTGGGACCAGCACGGCAGTTTACCGGCAGGCATCAAAAGGCAGGCACTCAGCACCGATCAGGCCACGGCCGGACTCATCCAGGATCTCAAACAAAGGGGGCTGCTGGAGGATACCCTGGTGGTCTGGGGTGGAGAGTTTGGCCGCACCAGCTTCTCCCAGGGAAGGCTTACTGCCGACAATTATGGACGTGATCACCATCCGGGATGCTTTACCATGTGGATGGCAGGAGCCGGGGTAAAAAAAGGCATGGTCTATGGAGAAACGGACGAATTCAGCTACAACGTAGCCCAAAATCCTGTCCATGTGCATGACTTCCAGGCCACGCTTCTTCATCTGATGGGTATTGACCACGAAAAACTTACCTTCAAGCACCAGGGCAGGCGTTTCCGGCTGACCGATGTACATGGGCAGGTGGTAAAAGACCTTTTGGCCTGAGATAATCCCCAAACGGGCAAATGACATGAACCAAAGAAGAAAATTTCTGAAAAATACGGTTTTGACCGGAGGGGCACTGTCGGTCTCCGGCCTATCTGCTTTTTACATCAAACCGACTTCCCCAAAGCTGGAGGAAACAATCCTGGGTCATGGGGATTTCAGGTACAGGGTAGAGAAAGGCTGGGGGGACCTGGACCCGAAAAAACATCCTGTGAAAAATTGCCATGAGATGGTGATGGACAAAAAGGAAAGGCTACTGATGCTGACCGATCACCCCCAAAACAATGTTATTATATATAATACCTCCGGCAGGCTGCTGGGCTCCTGGACCCTTTCCTTTCCGGGTGCCCATGGGTTGAGCATCCATGATGAGGGAGATGCCGAATACCTGTATATTACCGATCCGGGTTTGGGCAAGGTGGTCAAGTGCAGCCTGGAAGGAAAAATCCTATTGGAATTGGAACATCCGGCCAAACTGGGGGCCTACGATGAAACATCAGCCTACCGGCCGACTGAAACCGCCGTAGGTCCCAATGGGGATATTTATGTGGCGGACGGCTACGGATCGCAGTTTATTTTACACTACGATGCCGAAGGTCAATTCATTAGAAAGTTTGGCGGGGACAGCTTTCTACAACCCAACAAATTCAAGCAGGCACATGGGGTAGCCATTGACTACAGGGATCCCAACAATCCTACCCTGCTGTGTACCGCTCGGATAAAAAACTCCTTCAAACGTTTTTCACTTGACGGGGAGTACATCGAAGAATACTACCTGCCGGGTGCCTTTGTCAGCCGCCCGGTATTGGATGGTGACAACATCTATTCAGGCGTCTGCTTTGGCATGACGGAAGGCAATTATAACATGCAACTGAATAGGGGCTTTGTGACCATTCTGGATAAGGAAAACCGGGTGGTCTCCAATCCGGGAGGTACGGAGCCACAATTTGAAAATGGAAAATTGAAACTCATGCTACAGGAGCAACCGGTATTCAAGCACTGTCACGACGTCTGCCTGGACCGGGACAAAAACCTGTATGTTTGCCAGTGGAATGCCGATGGGGTGTATCCGTATAAATTGCACCGGGTTTAACTTATTACCCTTTGTCCCCTGCACAGCCTTAACTTGGCAATTACAGATTACCATTAGGAACCGGTGGGGATTTGATACGGAGTCCAGGGTGCCTGAGCCTGTCGAAGGCATGATGTAATGTTAATAGGATAGTGGTTGGTTAGGCGTTCAGTTAAGCTGCGAGGAACTTCCATGAATTGGATGGGGTGTTTGAGTAATTCTAATTCTTGCTTGAACGAAGAGGTTATAAAAGATGTTCTTGCTCCGGTTTTATATTACGTTTGCTTTTTTCCGAAATTCGTTTCGCTCTTAATATATTGCTTTCATTTACCGTTTCGATCCTTTAATTATTTTCCTGAATTCGATCAAAAAAATAATTTTGAAACTAATTTTTTCAAATAAATTTGCGATTTCAAGTTTTAACTAAAAGGTTAGGAATTAGATAATAAAATCCAGGTACTGGCGCAAATTTGTGAAAAATTGCTTTCTATTTCTTTGTCAGAAAAGTCTGCAGATCATGGATTGTCCTCTTGCTGTTTCCTGGGAATTCCGGGAATAAGAGTTTAGGATAAAATGAACGGTCTTGCACAAATTTATCGATAGTCAGTCAGTTTTTGAATAAAATATTTGTGTGATAAAATTATTCAACCCCTTGAATCGGAGTCGAAAATAGTTCTACTCGAGGATTTCATGCAGCATTATTTTGATGTTTTCAAGGAACTACTTATAATTTAATCTCAAATTGTAGCACTTTTAACAGACATACCATCCTATAAATAAACAACATCGAGTATGGAACATCTTTTAAGCGTAAATCACATCTATTTTAATCTAATAACAAAGTTGCTTCTTTCCTATTTGCCTGTGCTATTATTTCTGGGGTGCAGTCTGAATGAACCTGATCCCAATTGCAACATAACGGAACCTGTTCCATTTGAAGCACTTGAAATGGACGATGTTCGCTGCATGCTTCAAAATATAGATGAAAATGAAGAGGAAACTTCTCTGATTATCGAAAATCGGGATGATTTTGAAAACTTCATAAGCTGCAATGGAGAAATTACTGAAATTGACTTTGAGGATTTCTTTATTTTGGCGGGGAGGACTTCGCTTCCCGTCTGTGGCAGATTAAAAAATCAGGAGGTATCCCTGAACTGTGGTAAAATTGGATATCACATTGAAATTGGAAAATTGGTTTGTCACAAACCGACTGATGTATTTTATTTTGCCGTCATCCCAATTGCGTATAGGGAGTTTCCCATTGAATTTAGGATAACCAAAAATGAATAGCCATAAAAAAATTTTACTTATTTAGTCAGATAGGGGGATTAGCAATCCCTAGAATTGGCTTGGTTTCGGAATGCGGAAACGAACCCTTTTCCAGATGAAGTAATGATTAGGAGATTCGTGCTGTTCGGTAGTTATTATGCCGGGTCCTCAATATCCGTTCGGTGTCTCTGGCGGAAGTGCCCAATTCTTTTTATCTTTAGATACAGTTCTTAATTGGTATAGCAATTATGGAAAAACCCCAAGATAAGGTCAAAGAACCCATTGTCGGTTATGGACACTATTCCTATGCGGATTACCTCTCCTGGCAGTTGGATGAGATGGTGGAGCTGATCCGGGGAAAGGTATTCCGACACGCGGCCGCCGCCCCCAGGCGGATTCACCAAGAAGTCTCGATGATATTGGCCAACAGGTTTTATGAATTTTTGAAAGAAAAAACTTGCAAAGTATATCCGGCACCCTTCGATGTGCGGCTTCCCTTAGCATCAAGGCGACATGAGGATATTGACACCGTCGTGCAGCCGGATCTTTGCGTGGTTTGTGACCCGAAAAAGCTGGATGAGCTGGGCTGTGTGGGTGCCCCGGACCTGATCGTGGAGATCCTCTCTCCCGGGAACAATAAAAAGGAACTGCAACTGAAATATGAAGTGTACGAGGCATCCGGTGTAAACGAATACTGGCTGGTGCATCCAGATGAGCGCACCTTGTTGATCTATACGCTGGAGGGTGGGAAATACCGCCCCTCACGGATATTTACTTTTGGTGATCGGGTAAGGTCGCAGGCTCTTCCTGGTTTTGAATTGGATCTGGATGAGGTGTTTGGGGAGTTGTAAGTTCAGGTTAGACAGTTTTATTCAGTTATAATAAATGGGAGAACTTCTAAACCACCCTGATCCCGAGCAAAGGCAACCTAATCGTATATTTGTCACCGATTATTGACAATTATTGATTACTTTTGTCATGTTTAGATGACAAAAGTATGGACAGTTTGTATATTTTTCATGACAATCTAATCAAGCAGATAGATGATGCCTTCTTTCGTTTTCTGATACATACCATTAATTGGGAGCAACGGATGCTTGCCATTAAAGGCCCCCGTGGCACCGGGAAAACCACCTTGATGTTGCAATATATCCGTTACCATCTGAAACAACCTCGCGAAAAGGTTTTGTACGTGACTGCGGACCATTATTGGTTTTACACACACAACCTGGTAGAAACAGCGGATGAATTCTATAAAAATGGAGGCAGGTTCTTATTTATTGATGAGGTACATAAATATCCAAATTGGTCCAGGGAATTAAAGAATATTTACGATGGGTATCCGGATTTAAGGGTTGTTTTTTCCTCTTCTTCTGCACTGGATATTTACAGGGGCGAGGCTGATTTAAGTCGACGGGTGATCTCCTATGATTTGCCGGGTTTATCATTTCGGGAATTTTTAAATTTGGAGGCAAACCTGGAAATTTCGGCAATCCCCTGGAATGATCTGATAAGCAGACCGAATGAACTTGCCAGGGATATTGTCAATGATATACAGCCATTGCCTTTTTTTAAGCAATACCTACGGCATGGCTATTTCCCCTACTTTAAAGAGAGTATCCCAGAAGAACTCCCCGTACGATTAAACCAGACCATAAATACCGTGATGGAGACAGATTTGGCATTTATACAAGGATATAGCCATGGGACAGCATTCAAAATTAAAAAACTTTTAGGGGTACTGGCCGAGTCAGTTCCGTTCAAACCCAATATCTCTGCATTGGCCAGGAAGTTAGATGTAAGCAGAGAAACCGTTTACGCATGGTTTGTCCACCTGGAAAAAGCCCGCATGCTAAATCTGCTCTTATCCAAAGGGAAAGGGATCTCCACCTTACAAAAGCCAGAAAAGGTTTATCTGGAAAACACCAATTTGGCTTTTGCCATGAAAACCCATCCTGACCTTGGAGCGATTAGAGAAACATTTTTGCTTAACCAGTTAATCAATGCAAAACAATCCGTCACCTTGCCCAGCTCAGGTGATTTTTATGTCTCCGATATGTATATTGAAGTAGGGGGTAAAAATAAAAAAGCCAGCCAGGTGAAAACAGAAGCGGCATTCCTGGTTGCTGCGGATGATATAGAAATTGGCTTTGGCACGAAGGTTCCTTTATGGCTTTTTGGTTTTCTATATTAAAACACATATCACGACTACTGCTCCGGGAATTGGGGGCTTATTTTCATTCTCATTTCGCCTATTCAAATCCAGTTTAATGTTTGCTTTTGGTGATCCGCATTCCCCGAATGCATGGTTTACATCTATGCTTTCCCGGTTCAATGGTAATAACCGGTTTGTAGGCTATCATTGCTCAAATCTTTTGTGGAAAATACAGCATTTGAAACGCTAAATCTGTATCCGACAGACCTGTCAATTCAGCTATTTGTATTTTCGATTTGTATATTCAAATTTACTTAAAATCTTAACCTCAGAATAGGCAATAGACCTTATGCTATCCAAAGGAATCATTACGAATCCTATTGCATCATCTGGGTTTTATGGTATAATTGCGATCAAAACGCCTAATAATCCACCCAAAATGAACAACTCCCGCCTAATTTTAGCTTTTCTCAGCATTTTAATCTTAACAAATGCTTGCTCAGCGCGTAAAAAAAGCAATCAAAACTCAGAAGATCGCCCAACCAATTTCTTTCAGGATAAAACGTTTTTGGAAAAATACGATCCACAACTTATCGAGCTGAGTACGGAAGACCAACAGGCCAAAGTCCTGGTATCCCCCAAATACCAGGGCAAGGTTTTCACCTCCACCGCTGCAGGGGACGATGGAGAAAGCTTTGGCTGGATAAACTACGAGGCATTTGACGGCCCCCTGGACAAGCACATGAATGCCTATGGTGGCGAAAGCCGCCTGTGGCTGGGACCGGAAGGAAATACCTTCTCTTTATTCTTTGAACCAGGCAAAAAAATGGAATTCGAAAACTGGCACACCCCGGCAGCCATCGACCACGAAGCCTGGGAAAAAATCGAGGCGGGTCCCAGGGACGTATCCATGGTCAAATCCACATCGATTACCAACTATCAGGGCACCGAGTTTGCATTGATGATACAGCGGACCGTTACCCTTCTGGAAAAGGAAGGAATTTTAGCAAACACCGGATTGACCGCCGACATCTCCTCCATCAGGATGGTAGGATATGAAACCATCAATTCCATTCAAAATACCGGAGATTTTCCATGGACCTGCAAAACCGGAGCTCCCTGCATCTGGGTATTGGACATGTTCAAACCCAGCCCGGAAACCACCATCGTGCTTCCACTTCAAGCAAGCGAAACAAACGAAGGCCTCACCACCAACTATTTCGGAACGATTCCGCAGGAAAGAATCGCCATTACGGACAACTACCTGTTCTTAAAAGCCGATGGGCAAAGCAGAGGGAAGGTGGGAGTTTCTCCCGACCGAGCCCTTCCCATGGCCGCCAGCTACGATCCCCTCCAGAAGGTATTGACCATTTCTACGTTCGATATTAAGTCGGAATTGCCCTACCTCAATCAAGAGTGGAACACCGAAACCGATCCTTTTAAAGGCGATGCCGTCAACGCGTATAACGATGGCCCATTGGGGGATGGAAGCCAGATGGGTCCGTTTTATGAATTGGAGAGCGTTTCTCCAGCAGCCTTTCTTTCTCCGGGAGAAAGCATGGCACATTTCCACCACGTATACCACTTTACCGGAGACGAAAGCACACTGGGTAAAATCGCCCGGCAGTTATTGGGGATTTCCATCGCTGAGATAAATGAGGTGTTTAATCCGCAATAGGCAATTCATTACAAGCTGATCCACCCTGTAGCAAAAATTCATCCTTACAGGTGACCTATTCAGGTCTTCGATCCGAGCTCAATGGATTTTTTCTGCCTTCAAGACTATATATTCGGGATCCAGATAGGGCAATATACGCCCTGGAAAATAACCAAAACAATGGTATCGTGAACCAATGTTTTCCTGAGATTTCTGATAGGAAAATCTCATTTTGAACCTATCACGAGGCTCATCTGGCAGAAAACTGTGCCATTCCAATGGAACATCAAACATGTCGGTTGGTACTCCAAACAGCATTATGGTATCGGGGTTTGCACCTATGGTTGCCACCAGGTAACCTTTGCCTTCTCCTTTACTGGTCATTACTGTAGCATTACCTACGCAGGGGTGGTGGCCGATCAGGTACCCTTCGGCCTGAAAGACGGGTGTTTCATCATTGTCCTGGCATCCGCTAATAATCGGTAATAGAAATAGCATGACTAGCCAAATCAACCAATTGCCTGTGAAATATGCTTCTTTCTCCATCCTAATTAACTGTTAACCACTTTCTAATGAAAAAAACTACATTTAAATGAATAGTTTAAATTTTCGTTTTCCAATTTTTCTCGTCTTCTTATTTTAAGACGAAAAAAGCCTGCAAAACGCTACACGAATAAGAACACCAGGGACCAAACGGGCTGTCCGGTGGTTACAATTCCGCGTCCGGATTATCAGTTTTGTACCTCTGGCGGAATTGCTCAATTCTTTTTATCTTTAGAAATAGATCCACCAATCATGGAAAAGCCCCAGGATAAAGTCAAAGAACCCATTGCCGGTTATGGCCACTACTCCTATACCGATTACCTTTCCTGGCAGTTGGACGAGATGGTGGAGTTGATTCGGGGAAGAGTGTTCCGACAGGCAGCAGCACCCAGAAGGTTGCATCAGGAAATTTCCATGGTACTTTCTAATAAACTGTATGAATTCCTGAAAGGAAAGACCTGCAAAGTGTACGTGGCTCCCTTTGATGTTCGATTGCCCGTTTCCTCCAGAGCTCCTGACAAAATCAATACCGTGGTGCAGCCGGACCTCTGTGTGGTCTGCGATCCGGAAAAGCTGGACGAGCTGGGCTGCCTGGGTGCTCCGGACCTGATCCTGGAGATCCTCTCTCCGGGAAATAACAAGAAAGAGATTCAAATAAAATACGAAGTGTACGAAGCCTCGGGCGTGAAGGAATACTGGCTGGTCCATCCCGACGAGCGTATCTTGCTGATCTATACCCTGGAGTCTGGGAAATACCGGCCCTCCCGGTTATTTACTTTTGGGGATCGGATAAGGTCGCAGGCACTTCCCGGATTTGAATTGGAGTTGGATGAGGTGTTTGGGGAGTTGTAGGCTATTCCCATCCCTAAATACCATTTCGCAGGGACCAGTCAAAAAAATTTTTTTGATTTCAGGGATTGATGTCATAGGGATGCTGTATGAAAGATATCAAATCAACTGATAAACTGAATATGTTTACATTTAAACGGGAACCTACTAGATCTTCAGGATCTTTTGAAGGGTATTGATGGAAAATAGCGCTTAAGGTTCTACATTTGTTTTCAAATAAGTTCTTTTTTATTTCTTTTCAACCGGAACAGGTTTTACTTAAGGTGAATTAATAGGGAATGATGGAATCAAGACCAAACCTGTTATTATAGGTCCGGTTTCCTTTTTATTGTTGGGCAAAGAAAAAGAACCTGGTTTTGACAGGCTGGACCTGATAGATCAACTATTGCCCGTATATCTGGAAATACTGGCCGGGTTGGATGCCGCAGGGGCAGAATGGATCCAATTTGACGAGCCATTTCTTTCCATGGATTTAAGTCCAAAGGCCAGGGAAGTATATTCATGGGTGTATGCCAAAATCAGAAAGGAGTTTCCTCTCCTTAAAATATTGATTGCGACTTATTTCGGTGGGTTGCGAGAGAATCTCCCCCTGGCCTTGTCTTTGCCCGTTTGTGCCCTTCACCTCGATCTGATACGCTGCCCGGAGCAATTAGAAGAGGCTTTGGATCAACTGCCGGAAGACATGACCCTTTCCCTGGGTCTTGTAGACGGCAGAAATATCTGGAAAAATGATCTCCAACATTCCCTGAACATCATTCACCAGGCAAACCAAAAAATTGGAGACGACCGCATCATGATCTCACCTTCCTGCTCCCTGTTGCATGTGCCACATGACCTGGAAGCGGAAAATAATGAGCAACAGTTCCTATCGGAAATCAAAGCGTGGATGGCTTTTGCCAGGCAAAAAATCGGAGAAGTAAGCCTCCTGAAGCAGCTTTTTTCACATCCGGAAAACCATCGAACCTGCAAATTCTCAGTGAAAAACAAGATATTATCCGCAGCAGACAGGCATCCAAACTGGTCAAAAATCCGGAAGTTAAGCAAAAGACCAATGCCATTCGGAATGCGGATGCCAATAGGCTGAGCGATTATGCCTCAAGGAAAACGTTACAACAGGCCACTTTAAATCTACCCCTATTGCCCACCACCACAATAGGATCGTTCCCGCAGACCCGGGAGGTCCGGAATTGGTGGTCCAAACTAAAAAAAGGAGAAATTGGGGAGAGGGAATACCAGGAACTGGTAAAAGAGGCAATAGCAACAGCCATTCAGAAACATGAAGACATTGGACTTGATCTGCTGGTACATGGGGAATTTGAAAGGAACGACATGGTAGAATACTTTGGGGAGCAATTAAATGGATTTGCCTTTACGCAAAACGGATGGGTACAAAGTTATGGAAGTCGTTGTGTAAAGCCTCCCATTATTTACGGTGATGTAGACCGGCCGGCTCCTATGACCGTATTCTGGTCCAGTTTTGCGCAGTCACTGACCAGAAAATGGGTAAAAGGGATGCTTACCGGGCCGGTCACCATCCTGCAATGGTCATTCGTGCGGGATGATCAGCCCCGGGCAGAGACCTGCCGGCAGATTGCCCTGGCCATCAGGGAGGAAGTGATTGACCTGGAAAAAGCCGGCATCAAAGCAATCCAAATCGATGAACCTGCCCTCCGGGAAGGATTGCCCCTCAGAAAAGCAGACTGGAAAACCTATTTGCAATGGGCTGTACAGGCTTTCCGGATCGCATCCTCCGGAGTAAGAGATGATACACAGATCCATACCCACATGTGTTACTCCGAATTTAACGACATCATGGAAAGTATCGCAGCCATGGATGCAGATGTGATTACCATTGAATGTTCCCGTTCCCAGATGGAACTATTGGATGCCTTCGCAGATTTCAACTACCCCAATGAAATCGGGCCTGGCGTCTATGATATACACTCTCCCAGGGTCCCTTCAAAAAAAGAAATGATAGACCTGATCGAAAAGGCCCAAAAAGTAATTCCCAATTCACGGCTTTGGGTCAATCCCGACTGCGGTTTGAAAACCAGAAATTGGCCGGAAACCGAAGCTGCACTCAGGCTGATGGTGGAAGCAGCCGGAGAAATGCGGTTAAAAGCTGGCAAAGAGAATAGCACTGGATAGCAGGACGATATACCAATACTTTGGAAACTCAGCATAAATTCTACTAAGGGCAAGCTGGACATGAGAAAACCGGCTTGCCCTTTTCATGACCGCAAACAATAAGGATAGGTGACTGATTATCAATAGTTATTGTCAAACTATCTGGAAGCCGGCGAATTGAATTATTGCTTGGGAAAATAAAGGAAACTGTACCGGGAAATTTTATTATAATATTAAAGGGTATTTTTATCTTTTTATATTAATAGGTACATTTGTATCTCCGGAACGGATACTATTCAATTCTGGTAAACGAAAAATATATTTTAAAGCCCTAAAGCAATCATTGAATGATCAGCAAAAAACAACAACAAGTAATTACTGCCACAGCTCCCGCACTGAAAGAACATGGTCTGGCACTAACCACCCACTTTTACAAAAGAATGTTTCAGCACCATCCCGAGTTGAAAAACGTGTTCAATATGGGAAACCAAAAGAACGGAAAACAGCAGCAGGCCCTGGCCATGGCCCTGTTAGCCTATGCCGAACATATTTCCCGACCAGAGGTACTCCTTCCGGATTTACACCGTATCGGACACAAGCACGTTAGCCTGGATATCCGTCCGGAACATTACCCCATTGTGGGCAATCACCTATTGGCCGCGATTAAGGAAGTTTTGGGAGATAGTGCTACTGCCGATATTATCGATGCCTGGGAAGCAGCCTATTACCAGTTGGCGGAGCTAATGATAGGTTTAGAAGCTGACATGTACCAAAAACTGACTAACGAACCAGGGGGCTGGACCGGTTGGCGGCCTTTTCAAGTGGCCAAAAAAGTGGAGGAGTCATCAGAAATCACCTCCTTTTACCTGTACCCATCGGATAAAGGAAAAGTACTGCCCCACCTTCCGGGTCAATTCATAAGTTTAAAGGTCTTTCTGCCCGACCCGGGTCTTAACCAGTCCAGGCAATACAGCATTTCAAGTATTCCTGACGAAAATTATTACAGAATTTCGGTGAAAAGGGAACAGGGGCCCCAACCCAACACGAATGGAATGATCAGCAACAGGCTGCACGATTTTGTAGATGTAGGGGATATTGTTGAGCTGACCGCCCCCTCCGGCAATTTTACTTTGAACGAGGAAAGCAAAACCCCGCTGGTCCTGATCAGTGGAGGGGTTGGCGTAACACCATTGATCAGCATGTTGCAAACTGCCATTGAAAAAGACCATGAACAAGCCATTACCTGGATTCATGGGTGCAGGAGTCAGGAAGTTCATGCCTTTAAAAATAAAATCCACGAAATAAATGCGGAAAAGCCAAATATGGAACAATATGTCTTTTTTGATCAGGTAACAGCAAAGGATCGAAAAAATGGCATTTTGCAAGGCCCGGTAGCATTGGACAGCCTCCCCGGTAATAAAATACCCTCAAACGCACAATGCTACATTTGTGGCCCGGCAGGGTTCATTGAGAAGCAATACCAGGATTTGAAGGCTATCGGTATTCATGAAAATGCCATCTTTTTTGAAGAATTCGGTCCACAACAACTTTCATTGAACTAAAGAAAAATCAAAAAAATAATAGAGGACCTTTTTGTCCTTTATTATTTTTGTGCTACCTTTGCTTCACAATGAGACAAAAAGGATAATCCTGGAAAGCTATTAAAAGAGTACCAGGTCTGATTTTCCTTTTTTAAATCTTAACCTATGATCAATATGGAAACTACAAAACAAGAAACAATTGGCGCTTTGGTGGCTAAGGATTATCGGCTGGCCACTGTGTTTGAATCTTTTGGTATTGATTTCTGCTGTAAAGGAAACCGATCCATAGAAGAAGCCTGCGAAACGAAAAATATCAACAGCCAGACCGTGTGGACCGCTGTAAATAAAATGTTGAACTCTGCTACAGAAGGCATGCAGGATTTTAACTTCTGGCCACTCGATTTGCTGGCAGATTACATTGAAAAAAAGCATCACAGATATGTAGAAGAAAGAATTCCCCTTCTGAAACAATACCTAAACAAGCTGTGTAAGGTACATGGGCAAGCCCACCCCGAACTGTTTGACATCACCGAGCTTTTCAACCAAAGTGCTGGCGAGCTGACAGCCCATATGAAAAAAGAAGAGTTTATATTATTTCCGTATGTCAGAAAAATGCTGAAAGATCAGGAAGCCCCGGCATCCGAAAAGTCCAGGCCCCATTTTGGCACGGTAAAAAACCCCATCAAAATGATGATGGATGAGCACGAAAATGAAGGTGATCGCTTTGAGAAAATCGCCAAACTGGCGGACGATTTCACTCCTCCCACCGATGCCTGCAGTACTTATCGGGTCACTTATGCCTTACTCGATGAGTTTAAAACCGATTTGCACCAGCACATTCACCTTGAAAACAATATCCTGTTTCCAAAAGCTATCGAGATGGAAGCGAGGATGCAGGAATGAGCAAAAAATCTCATTCCATGGTTTCTAATAGCTCCCGCGAGCCTGAGGTAAAACCGGGAAGCTCACAGGTGTGATGATCATTTCTTTATGTGAGGTTTTCGGCGTTGATACCTGCCGCAGACCCTTTTCGGAACAATAAAAATAAAAATCCAGGACGAATCTTCGAGAACACAGATTTACAAGTTAAACGGTTCATTTCTTCTTGTCAGTTCCCTGCCACATAGTTGCTAAACTTGTACATTTAATAGTAAAATGTTACATTGGTAGGGTATAATGTAAATCCTAATCGAATGAAAAAGTTCTGGATTTTATTATCATTTTCAAATTTTTTTATTGCCGCTCTCTTTGGCCTCCTGCTCCGGGCCGCCTTTGTCTGGGAGATCAATTGGATCGTCTACCGGAATATCCTGCACGCCCATTCCCATCTTGCTATGCTGGGATGGGTATACATGGGTATTTTTGCGCTATTTTGCCACCATTTCATTCCTACTTCAACATCCAGACGCTATTCGAGATTATTCTGGGTTACACAGATTTCTGTAATAGGGATGATGATCAGTTTTCCTCTGCAGGGCTATGCGGCGGTATCGATCAGTTTTGCCACGCTACATATTTTAGCCAGTTATGTGTTTTGTTACCGGGTTTGGAAAGACCAGCAAATTGCCTTCCCTGCCGTTAGAAAATTAGTTTACTGCGCCCTGGTATTTCTGGTGCTCTCAACTTTTGGCGTTTGGCTCTTAGGACCGCTGGCTGTCACCGGAGGTAGAAATACAGCCCTGTATCAGGTGGCCATACAGCATTACCTGCATTTTCAATTCCACGGATGGTTTACGTTTGCCATTCTTGCTATATTCCTGAACAGCTTGCTCGGACAGCGTTGGGAAATCAATAACCGGGTTTTCTCCTGGTTTTTCTATTTGTTTACTTCTGCTACAGTTCTGAGCTTTGGTCTTGTCTTATTCTGGGCCTATGGCACACCAGCGTTCCAATGGGTCAATAACCTGGGCATTCTGCTTCAACTCGCCTCCATAGGAATTTTCCTGACTATATCCAGAGATGGCATCCGGATGTACTTCAATCGAAGTAGCTACATACTCAACCTGATCTTTCGCTTTGGATTACTTTTTCTGCTGAGCAAAATCGTGATACATAGTGTGTCCATCTTCCCTGAAATGGCAGATGCTGCTACTACCCTACGACCGCTGATGATGGGTTTTGTACACCTGACCGTACTGGGCTTTGTTTCTTCCTTTCTTCTCGGATTCATTTCCCAGACCGGCCATATCAGCGCAGATTCAAATCAATTTTTAATGGCGCTGATACTTTTCCTATCAGGCATTGTATTTACCGAGGTCCTCTTGTTTTCCCAGGGCTTATCCTACTGGATGCAATGGGGCCAGTTGCCCTATTATCACGAAATGCTATTTGTTTTCTCGGCGATGCTACCCCTTTCCATTTTGGTAATTGTCTTTCAGGTCAAGAACATCAATGCGGAAATAACCAAGATGAATACAGTAAAAAATACTTACAACTAAATCCATGTACCTTATGAAAAATCTAAGCCTCATCAACATGTTTATCATTGCGCTCTTTCTTTATTCCTGTGGTTCGGGAGAAAACGAGCGAAACACCTTATCGGCTCCTGAGAATTCGGAACCTGAAGTGCCCCAATCCATCGCTGAAGGAAAAGGTATTGGCGAAATAGAAGAAGTGAATCTGGAAGCAGAACTGGATGAAGACATGGTAAAAATGGGCAAGTCAATTTATGACATGAAATGTTCTGCCTGCCACAAACTGACCGACCAGCGCGTGGTAGGACCTGGATTTCAGGGCGTCACGAATAGACGCAAACCCGAATGGATCATGAACATGATCACCAATGTAGATGTCATGCTGGATGAAGATCCTGCAGCCAGAGCCATGCTGGAAGAATGTCTTACCAGAATGCCTAACCAGAATGTCTCGATAGGCGATGCCAGAAATATTTTGGAATTTTTCCGAAAAAATGATGTAGAGAAAACCGGAAATAAAGACCAGGCAAACTCCTGATTTAACCTTAAACCCAAATAACTATGGTACTTTACAAAAACACACTTTCACTCATGGTGTCAGTTTTACTGACCAGCATGGTAGCCTGTAAAAATAAGGATTCCAGCCAGCTCATACATGGGGACGCAGCCCAGCAAGCCTACGTAGCTCCGGGTGAATACGATGAATTTTATGCGTTTCTATCCGGTGGGTATAGCGGACAAATTACCGTTTACGGCCTGCCCTCCGGAAGACTCTTTAAAGAAATTCCTGTTTTCTCCCAGTACCCTGAAAATGGATATGGCTACAGCGAGGAAACAAAAAACCTCTTCAATACATCTTATGGTTTTGTGCCCTGGGACGATTCCCACCACATTGAGCTTTCGCAGCAAAACGGAGAATTTGATGGCAGATGGCTGTTTGTGAACGGGAACAATACACCGCGGATAGCCCGGGTAGACCTCAGCACTTTCGAGACCGTAGAAATCCTCGAAATTCCCGATGTAGCCGGACTCCATTGTTCGCCCTTTATTACAGAAAATTCGGAATACCTTGTATCCGGTACCCGGTTTAGCGTGCCCATACCCCAGGAAGATGTCCCCATTGACACCTACAAAGAAAATTTTAAGGGCCTGATCAATTACGTATCCTTGGACCAGGAGCATGGTCACATGGAGCTGGCCTTTCAGATTGAAATGCCAGGATTCAATTATGACCTGGCCAGAAACGGTAAAGCTGTTTCTCATGGATGGAGCTTTCTGACAACCTACAATTCCGAACAAGCCCATTCATTGCTGGAGGTAAACGCTTCTCAAATGGACAAAGACCTGATGGCTATTGTGAACTGGAAAAAGGCGGAAGAATACCTGGCGGCCGGCAAATTTACAGAACGAGAAACGTCCTATTATCACAATCTTATGGATGAAGGATCGGGAATAGTCAATTCCGAAGAAAAGACCACCACCAAAATTCTGGATCCCAAGGAATGCCCGGATATGGTGTATTTCATTCCGGTACCTAAATCTCCCCATGGATGTGATATCGACCCTACCGGAGAATACATTGTCGGCAATGGAAAGCTTTCTGCTGACATGTCTGTCTATTCCTTTAGCCAGATCATGCAGGCGATCGAAGAAGAAAATTTTGATGGCGAATTCGACGGGATTCCGATCATCAACTATGAGGCCGGCCTACATGGTATCGTACAAAAACCCGGTTTAGGTCCCCTTCATACCGAATTTGATGGCAGGGGAAATGCCTATACAACCTTTTTTATTTCATCAGAAGTAGTCAAATGGAATGTGGAATCCAAAGAAATTCTGGATCGCCAGTCCACCTTTTACTCGCCGGGGCACCTGGTGATACCCGGCGGGGAAACCCGGAATCCCGACGGCAAATACCTGGTAGCCATGAATAAAATCACCAAGGACAGGTTTCTGCCTACCGGTCCGGAGATGATGCACTCTGCTCAGTTATTTGATATTAGCGGGGAAAAGATGGAACTCATTCTGGACTTTCCCACTAAGGCCGAGCCTCACTACGCTCAGGCAATAGCTGCAGACAAGCTGATGTCCAATTCCAAAAAATTCTACCCAATAGAAGACAATACCCATCCCTATGCCACCATGGGCGAAGGTAATTCCAGGGTGGAGCGTGAAGGTGATGAAGTACACGTTTACATGACAGCTATGAGAAGTCACCTTGCACCGGATAACATAGAAGGGATCAAGGTAGGAGATAAGGTGTTTTTTCACCTTACCAATCTGGAGCAGGACTGGGATGTGCCTCATGGATTTGCCATGCAGGGAGCGACCAATGCTGAATTGCTGGTCATGCCTGGCCAAACCAGAACCTTACTCTGGGAACCAAAAAAACCCGGGGTTTTCGCGTTTTACTGCACCGACTTCTGCTCTGCTCTGCACCAGGAAATGTCCGGGTACGCCAGGGTCTCTGCTCAGGGGTCAGATGTTCCGCTCAAGTGGGGACTCAATGAGGAATTAAGTGACAACCGCGAGGCCGCAAATACCTTCTATGAGCAAGCCAAAGCCAGGGCTTCCCGGTAGTTTTCAGGCTGCTGCCGGCCCAACCGGCTGGCAGCATTTTCTCAATTAAGATCCGTAAAACAGTTCTTACATGAAAAATCTACCCAGCCCCAAAATTCTAATGCTTCTTGCAGTAGCCAGTTTGGCAGCACTGTTCTTTTTCCCTCTATGGCAGATACGCCTGGATGCCGCCCAGTTCCCGGGAGGATTGCAACTGCACATCTGGATCAATAAAGTGTCGGGTACTGATAAAAACATCATCCAGAACATCAATATACTGAACCACTACATCGGCATGCAGGCCATCCACCCGGACTCCATTCCAGAGCTTAAATATTTTCCTCTGATCAATTACCTCATGATCGCTTTGGGGCTACTGTTTGCCTGGATCAATAAAAGCATCGGTTTTTTTGGTTGGACGGTTCTGCTTATCGCCTTGGGGATTTCAGGCCTGTACGATTTCTATCTCTGGCTCTACGATTATGGCCACAACCTGGATCCTAAAGCACCCATTAAGGTTGAAGGAATGAGCTATATGCCTCCCTTGCTTGGAAAAAAGGATTTGCTCAACTTCAAGGTACAATCCTATCCACACTGGGGAGGGTTCTTCCTCGGACTGGCGGGTCTCTTCGGAGCACTGGCATTTATAAAAAGCAAATACAAAAAATAGCCAACCAGTTAAAAACCTTTCAAATGACCCTTTCCTTACAAGATTCTATTTGCATCGATTTGAGGCTGCTGATCTGCATGCCAGTTTTTCTATCGGCTTGCAGCGCGGACCCTGAACCCATTGCATTTGGCACAGACCAATGCAGCTACTGCAAAATGACCATATCCGATCCGAGATTTGGGGGAGAACTGGTCACTTTAAAAGGAAAAGTATTTAAATTCGATGCTCTGGAATGCCTCATAACCTATGAAAAAGAAAGTACGGAGAACGATTTTGCGCATATTTTAGGCCTAGCCTATGATGAGCCTGGCAAATTGATTGCAGTTGACCAATTGAAATTTGCTATTTCAGAACAATTCCCCAGCCCTATGGGAGCCCACCTGGCAGCATTTAGTGCCGATCCTCCGGATGAGCATACCTCGCTGAACTGGCGGACCCTGCAAAACCGACTTTCCTTATCCCATCCTGCAAACAGCCCGGAAAAATGAGAATATTCTTTCCCATCCTTTTTACAATGGCATTTGTTTCAGCGCTAATCTATGAAGCTGAAGCCGCATCCTTTCATGTAAGAAAAGGTACGCCGTTGCATACCATAAAAAAAGCCATTGCCCTTGCAGGCGATAGCGATACGGTATTCGTACACGAAGGCACCTACCTCGAAACCCAGCTCCTGATCAGGAAACCACTGAGCCTGATCGGTGTCAACAGACCCATAATTGACGCCCAGCATGGTGATGAGATTTTGATTGTCGAGGCAGGCAATGTACTGATTCGCGGGTTTCGCCTTCAAAATATTGGGGTCAGTCACCTGAAAGACCGTGCTGCCATCCGGATCGTGGAGTCCAGGGAGGTCATCATTGACGACAATATCCTGAACAATACTTTTTTTGGGATTTATCTTCAAAATTCCTTTCAATGTACGGTAAGAAACAATACCGTTCGGGGGGAAGCCTATGACGAAATGAATGCGGGAAACGCCATCCATATCTGGAAAGGCAGACAGATGGAAGTGATCAACAATCACCTCAGCCATCATCGTGACGGCATCTATTTTGAATTTGTAGACCAAAGCCTGATCCGAGGCAATACCAGTCAGGACAATATGCGCTATGGCTTGCATTTCATGTTTTCCAACTACGACACCTACCAGGAAAATACCTTTCAGAGAAACGGAGCCGGGGTAGCTGTCATGTTTAGCAAACACATCAAAATGGTAAAAAACACCTTTGAGGAAAATTGGGGTGGATCTTCCTATGGCATACTTCTGAAAGAAATCAGCGATGGCTTTATGTCTCAAAATACATTCAAAAGCAATACCGTAGGTGTTTATGCCGAAGGAGCCAGCAGGATCAAAATTGAAAACAACAATTTCATCGACAATGGAAAAGCCATGGACATCAAGGGTAATTGTATCGATAATCAAATCCTTTCCAATAATTTTATCGGCAATACCTTTGAAGTGTTGACCAATTCCAGCTCCAACCTGAATCATTTTGAAGGAAACTACTGGGCTCAGTACAGCGGATATGATCTGGACAAGGATGGCATAGGTGACTTCCCACATCGCCCGGTCAATCTCTTTGCATTGATCACAGATAAAATTCCTGCTGCCAATATGCTCCTGTACAGTTTTCTGGTCAATGCCCTGGACATGGCAGAGCGAATGTTTCCGGAGATCATTCCCGAAAACTTGTCTGATGAGCGTCCGCGGATAAAACCCCTAAACCATGATTAAAATAGACCACCTGTACAAAAATTTTGGGCGGCATCAGGTTTTAAACGATATATCGCTTCATTTTGAGAAAAATCAGGCAATTGCCTTAATTGGACCAAATGGATCGGGCAAGTCTACGCTTATCAAGACCATTTTGGGGCTGGTCTTGCCACAACAGGGAGAAATCACCTTCGACGGCATTTCCATAGCGGGGCAAAGCCACTACCGGAAGGAAATCGGATACATGCCGCAAATGAGCCGGTTTCCGGCAAACATGACCGTAAGCCAGTTGTTTAGCATGATGAAAAGCCTCCGGAAGAATGAAACCCGCCGGGACCTGGACCTGTACCGGGCTTTCGATATTGACCAAATGGGGTCCAAAAGATTGGAAATACTATCCGGAGGAATGAAGCAAAAAGTAAGTGCCGCCCTGGCCTTCCTTTTTGATCCAAAAGTCCTGGTACTGGATGAGCCCACGGCCGGGCTCGACCCAATCGCCAACGAAATCCTGAAGAATAAATTACAACAATCCTTAGCAAAAGAACGCCTGATTTTGATCAGTTCACATATTCTTAATGATCTGGATGATATCACCACCCATGTCAGCTACCTCATGGAAGGAGAGGTAAAATTCTTTAAACCTTTGGAGCAGTTAAAAACAGAAACAGCGGAAAGCCGCCTTAACCGGATCATCGCTCAGGTATTAAAACAGCAAAATAGCCATGATTAATATCACGAAATTCATCATTAATGATCTCATCAAAAACTGGATCCTTTTACTTTACACAGCCTTACTGCTACTGGCTACGCTGGGCTTTTTTTTACTGGAAGGGCAGGGTGATAAGGCTATTCTCGGAGTTTTAAACCTGACATTGCTGCTGGTACCCATGATCACGGTAATTTTCTCCACCATATATTACTACAACATGTATGAATTTCTGATCCTATTGATGGCACAGCCGCTCCGGAGGAGGAGTATCCTCGGAAGTCTTTTTCTGGGCTTGGTGGTTTCGTTCGGACTGGCCATACTCGCAGGGTTGGGATTGCCATTGTGGCTGCTGCATCCCGGCGGAGTATCGCTGGTGCTAATTGTCGTCGCCCTGCTATTGACCTTTATATTCATTGGCCTGGCGCTTTTCGTCGCCGTATGGCTGAAAGACAAGGCCAGGGGTATGGGTATGGCGCTGTTTCTATGGGTTTATTTCGTCTTGATATTTGACGGTTTGGTGCTATTGATGATGTATAATTTCAGCGACTATCCTATTGGCAAAATAGTCCTTTTCATTACTTTTCTCAATCCTGTGGACCTGGGGAGGATCATGGTACTGATGCAAACGGAGGCAGCGGCACTGATGGGCTACAGTGGAGCCGTTTTCAGGCAGTTTTTTAGCGAATGGCGGGGCATGCTGGCAAGCCTGCTTATCATGCTGGCATGGTCCCTCTGTCCTGCGTGGCTATCCCTGCGGATGTTTCGGGTGAAGGACCTGTGACATGGAATTGCTGTACACTGGCTAGGTTGATACTACTCTTCATTTCTTTTATTCCGGGTGAACTCAGTTCATCCTGCTGAGGCCTACCGCGGCTGCCCAAAGCAGTCTACTTATCCAAATTTTTTGCCGATTTTCCTGGGCTGAAAGCTGATCTCCATCGATAGAAAAGAAAAAAGATAATTTTTTCGGGCTTTTTCGTCTTCATGGCGTTGATCGCTGGGTAGATAGAAAGAACCCAAACGATGGAGACAAATTTTTATCAGAATAGTAGATTAATTTCAGAATTTTTTATTGGAACATCCTAAAGGTAACCGGTAAAAAGCCCTGGAAATTGCCTACTCCAGCCTTTTTCTCTCCAATACTCCCCCTATTTCTAAAATACGAAACCAAAAAAAATGATGGCTTTAATGCACTAAACCTTTTGCACCTGGGAGAAATGTAAGGACATCGCGTGATTAAACATAAATATTTTTTATGTATCTCATACTATTTTTAAATAAAAACTTATGAATTTTTTTTCAAAACTTTGCAGCAGAAAAATTAAAAATAGCAAAACATGACAGAAAACTCACTTTCATTCATCGCACTGCTTTCTCCACTGGTCTTTGTTGCCACAGCGGTAGCCTCCTGGTTCCAGGGCGGATCAAAGCCCAGACAAATTCTTGTGTTGAGCAAAACCGCATCCACCATCAGTCTCTTAATTGTAGTACTGTGCTGTATTTTTATAATAAGGCATGGCTCGGTGAGCTTTTCCTTCTGGGAAATGTACGGAATTGGCTTTGGTATTCGGTTGGATGCCATCAGCCTGGCCATGTCAGCAATGATTTCGCTGCTCGGTTTTGTAATTATCAGGTTTAGTACCAACTACCTGGATGGTGACCCAAAGCAGGGAGCATTTATTGGAAAACTGGCAGCTACACTTGCGTCGGTGCAATTGCTGGTGCTTTCCGGAAATCTCGGCTTACTCTTTCTGTCCTGGGTGTTGACCAGCATCTCCCTGCACCGTTTGCTGGTCTTCTACCCTGAGCGGCCAGGTGCCCAAATTGCAGCAAAAAAGAAATTTATTCTGGCCAGGTTTGGTGACGCAGCCTTATTACTAGCCATTGTTCTGCTCTATCAGCTATTTGGAACCGGAGATCTAAAGGTCATTTTTTCGTCACTTAACAGTGGCGCGGCCCTTCCAGGCGCCGCATGGAAGTTGGAAATTTCCGCCCTTTTATTGGCGCTGGCAGCGGTCCTGAAATCTGCTCAGTTTCCTACACACGGCTGGCTGATTGAAGTCATGGAAACCCCGACTCCGGTATCTGCCTTGCTTCACGCCGGATTGCTTAATGCAGGGCCATTTCTAATCATCCGGATGGCCTATGTAATGGAAGCTGGTGAAATTGCCCCTTTGTTTTTGTTACTTGTAGGAGGTATTACCGCTCTTTTTGCTTCTGTCGCATACCTCACTCAAACTGCGATCAAAACAGCATTGGGATATTCCAGTGTAGGGCACATGGGTTTTAGCCTGATGGTATGTGGTCTTGGTGTATATCCTGCCGCCATGCTTCACCTGGTGGCCCATTCATTTTATAAGGCGCATGCCTTTCTGTCTTCTGGAAGTATCATTGACCTGGTAAGAGCATCAAAAGTGAAAGACGAAACCCGCGATCTGGCTCCTTCAAAAGTAATTTTAGGGATCCTCATGTCGGTTGCCTTGTATGCTGGTTTTGTATGGCTCTGGGGTATTGACCCCCAGGATGAGCTGGCCCTGATGTTTGTAGGAGCCGTTATTGTGATGGGACTCTCCAAACTATTTACGACGGCTTTTACCCGGAAAGTACATGCCAGCATTTTGGGAAGGGCCATCCTGCTCTCACTGTTGGTCACCACGGCGTTCTTTTCACTGGAATCGGCTACAGGCTACTTGCTGGGAGCGCAGGTGCCGGATATGCCGGTCCCGGACCTTGCCAAAACGATTGTGGCCGGCGTCATGCTTTTGGGTTTTGCGATTGTGGTATTGATTCAGATTCTGGCACCCCGGATCGCCAACAAGCCGCAGTATCAGGCGCTCGCCATCCATGTTCGAAATGGGTTTTATGTCAATGCCTGGTTTGACAAGAAGATCGGAGCCTATCAAATACCCTCTGCTAAAAACAGTGCTTCACTTACAGCAAATGCCTCGGCAAATATTTTTCCGGAACGGAACTAAATCAATAACTAACTGATCCACTAAACAACTATTTGGTGATAACAAGAAAAAAATATGGAAGGACAAATATTAATTCGATCTAAAGAAAAGACAAAAACCACTTTGCTGGACAGCATGCGTGAAGCATGTAAAAAAGTAGCTCCTGTCTGGCCTCTGGAAAGTTTTACTGCTGTGAATCCCTACCTGGGACTTACGGGTTGCCATTTTGATGTGGCTGCCAGAAAACTAAACCGGGTAGCCGGCGTCCAAATGACCCTGCCGGTTTCTTTTTATCTGAACAAAATACGGGAGGGTAAAATCACCTACGTGGACCTGCAATCCGCTATATCCAAAAAGATGCAGTCTCCTATGGATGTACAAACATTTATCAGTGAGTTGGAACACACACAGCCTTTGCCCTCCGGAAACCAGGGTATAGTTACCTTGATTGATGTGGCCACTAACTGTACGGGTCAGGATTGGAATCGGTTTGTTACTGCCAGAATATCGACCTGGGCCGCTTCATATTTTGACAAAAGCCAGGCCAGCTGGAAAGCGGCCGATCAGCTGTTGGGGATTTTTGAATCCTGGAGAGCAGAGGCACAGGTGGACCTGAGCACCGAAATTGCCGGATTAAATTACTTCCGGAAAAACGTAAAGGCGTTGCCGGATCAGCCTTTGACGGCTGCAAAGATGGCTATAGCGTACCTTGATATACCAGATGACGGATTACCTGATTACCTACATCGCCTATTGTTAAGAGTGGGAGGATGGTCGGCACATGTGGCCAGATTGGATTGGGACAATGAACTCTACGGTAAGAAGAGTGGCTTGCTGATCGAATGGCTGGCAGTACTTATCTGTTGGGAAGCCTGCATGCTGAAATCTTTGCACGATCCTGAAATTGAGCTGCTATGGACTGCCGCAAAACGGGATTTAGAAGTTGCAAGTAAGCGCAAAGGACAGGATGCTCAGCTTGAAAAAAAACTCGTATTACAGGAGGCTTTCGACTTGTCAGTTCAACGGGAAATTGCAGGAAAGTTTCAAGCCGTGAAAACTGACCCGATTGCGCCGCCCCGCAGACCGCTAGCCCAGGCAATATTTTGTATTGATGTGCGCTCAGAAACCTTTCGTCGCAATCTGGAGCAGGTAAATTCCGGGATTGACACCATCGGTTTTGCCGGATTCTTTGCATTCCCCATCGACTTTTTACCAATAGCGCATTCCATTAGTGAACCTCAATGTCCGGTACTGATAACGCCGGCTCCAAAAGTGCACGAAGAAATTGCAGATAAAAAGCTGCATCAGGCAGCCTTCAAAGGACGGGTTCTCCGCCACCAGGTGTCACAAATTTGGAAATCTTTTAAGTCCGGGGCGGTAAGCTGCTTCGGTTTTGTAAGTCCCATGGGATTATCGTATCTGCCCAAGCTACTTACCGATTCATTTGGGCTGACCCGGCCTGTGCCCCACCCGGATACTGCTGGCATCGGTGCGAAGGTTGCGAAGCAGAAAAGTGTGTCTCTGAAATTTGTGAACCATCAGGATGTAAATATTGGTATTCCACTGCCACAGCGTACTCAAATGGCAAAAAATGCATTGAAGGCCATGTCGCTGACAGAAAATTTCGGCCGCTTTGTGTTGGTCGTCGGACATGGATCCACGACCGTGAACAACCCTCATGCAACCGGACTGGACTGTGGAGCTTGTGGTGGAAGAAGTGGCGAACCCAATGCCAAAGTAGCCGCTGCAGTGCTGAATGACAAGGAAGTACGTCGTCAATTGCGGGAAGAAAATATCACCATTCCGTCAGACACCCTGTTTTTGGCCTGTCTTCACGACACCACAACCGATAAAATCCGAATATTCAATCAAGATGGGCTGCCTGAAACGATGAAAAAAGAATTCCAGGAGCTGAAAGAAGCCCTTGAAAAGGCCGGTAAGGCGACCAGAGCTGAGAGAGCCCTGCGGATGGGGATAAAGGGCAACCTGGACAAAGAGATTATCGCCAGAAGCAAAGACTGGTCGCAGGTTCGGCCAGAATGGGGCCTTGCCGGATGTAACGCTTTTGTGGTAGCACCCAGAGAGCGGACCAAAAAACTGAACTTTGGAGGCCAAACCTTTCTCCATTCGTATGAATGGAAAAAGGATGAGGATTTTTCCATACTGGAACTGATCATGACCGCACCAATGGTGGTGACCAGTTGGATCAACCTGCAGTATTATGGTTCTACCGTAGACAACACACATTTCGGTTCAGGAAACAAAACCCTACACAATGTGACCTCGGGATTGGGGGTTATGGAAGGCTACTCGGGTGATCTGAGAGTTGGCCTGCCTCTGCAGTCGGTCCATGATGGGGAGAATTACCAGCATGAGCCGGCCAGGCTGAATGTGATCATTGATGCACCGATAGATGCCATGAATGCCATTCTGGAAAAACATCAGGCTGTAAAAGATCTTTGCGACAATGAATGGATCTACCTTTTCGCTTTGGATGAGCAGGGCAAGGTCGGCCACCGGTACGAGGGAAAACTGGAATGGGAGCTGGTCTCTTGCGAAATGTAATTAGAAACTGAAAAATAACCGCTCAGAGGGAAGAACTATACAGATACGCTTCGCATACGGAGAGGTGGCCCCCAAGGCTGCCTCTTTGGTTTAAAAACAGGACTTCTTTATGAAACCCTAAAAAACGAAATTTAATGAATTAAGTAATAGAAAATTAATTCAAAAACCTGGAAAATAGTCACTTTTTAGGTTTTACCCATTTTTTTAACATCCAGAATTTCAAAAACTTCGACGTATGTTCGACAAAATATATTTTATGGAATTGATTGTTCTGTCAGATAAAAAATTCTGCTCCCTGGGACGGCCACGTGAGACCCCTTCCTTAAGAGAATGAAGGTCCCACCGCTTCAAGGTGGTTAGATGCAAAGGGAAAGTTTACTATAATGTTCCTAAAGGTCTACTTCATCCTCATTGACATACAGTTGATCGTAGGGTTCAACACAGAATACAGTCTTCTGATGTACAGCAGTATACTAGTGGATGATGACTAAGGGACTGAAGATTATACCCTCAAGAAGCTAATCAGAAGTTATATATAAAAAACTGTGGGAGGAAACAGGTCTAGTCAGTACTTGCTAAACGACAGATAAAGAAATAAATGCTATAAAGAGCCTGTCCGCTGAAGGGAGTCGCTGGACACCTGCTGGAGAATGGAATCGGGAACTTCAGCAAAAAATGAATATGGTCCGTGGCGAATATACAGAGCCGGAAATCTTTCTCGTTTGACAAGCACCAATAAGATTCAGGTTAAGTAGACGTTTCTGTTGACTCCCAAGCTATCTGAGCTAAAAGGATACCCAGTAGTGAAATATCAAAGCAAGGTTGCTTTCAAATACAGGCTTACCAGAATGGTGCTACAATGATAGCTAAAAAACTCAAAAGCTCTGCCCCGATGCCAGGAAGGTTCATGAAAAATGAGAATCGCAATTCTATTTTTTGCCAGGCTTCCCTAATCATAAAGGCGAACCCAATATACCGTAGACGAAAAATACCAGACCTTCTGGCGCCTGTCTCATTCGAACTAGTTTTACTCTACCAGAGATTTATTTCCTATCACACGCAATGTTGTTTCACGATCATTCACTTCAGAATACCGCCTGGCCAATCTTTTGGACGCATACTGGTTATTATATTGATTTTTTGTCATAAAAGATTCTCTGATTGGAGCATAGTCTTCAGATAAAGTTGATTTTAACAAACGGGCCAATTCCAGTTTATCAAAGGTGTTGGCCACTTTGCATTTTGGAATGCCGGCAAGCATATCTGCTACATCTCCTACAGGTACCGAAACGATAGGCAGATCACAATAGAGGGCCTCTTTTATCACCTGTGGAGAACCCTCTGAAATAGAGGTCATTAAAAGACAATCTGCATTCAACATTGCATCTTTTACCTGCTCTCTGCTCATATTCTCCAGACACAAGTGTTGGATATTCTGAATACCAAGTTCTTCAACAGTACGCATTACCTCCAGGAATAAGGGATAATTTTTTACCGTTCTCTTTGGACTACCAGGGAACAAAATTAAAAAATCACTCTTGGCCTTTTTATTGAAATTTGGCGGCGGTGCAAAGAAAGAGGAATTTGTGCCACAGGGCATTATTTCAACATTTGGATTGATCTTTTCCACCACACTTTTCATTTTCTGATTTTGAACATATACCAAATCTACATTTTTGATGATTTTTTTCGTAATCCAGACGTTCCAGAAATTAGAGCCCCAATCCTGGATATCACAACCGTGCAAAGTCATGAATTTTTTGATTTTAGGCCTGAAGAAGAGTAAAAATAATCCTGAAATTCCATAATGAACATGAATGGCGTCATATTTTTTTCTGGACAACTGATAGGGAATGGTGAAAATTGATTTCAGGTATTCAAACTTTCCGCGGTTTATTCCATCGATTAAAAATACGTCGACTTCCAGATCGATCTCATTTTGAACATCTTCAATCTGCTCTTTAATAAAAACCCCTGAAGATGGCTGTTCTGGTGCGGGATACATGTTGGTAATCAGTAAGAGTTTCATCATCTTTTAATTAAGATCTCAGCTAAATTGAACAATTAAACTTTTTCCTGTCTATAAAAATTTCTTGCTTTTCATATGCATTCTTACACCATGGCATGCCACATCCCCAGGCAAATTCTTCCGGTTATCCAGTACGGTTTACATCTCCCCATTGTACGAACTGCTACATTGTGTCTTATTTCACCTTTGAACCTCAAATATACCAGATCAACAACCGCTATCATCATGCACACGTGCAGGACAACTTTCCATCAAGACGGGTTCTACCCCATCCTGCTACCAGTTTTTGCATGCAAAGGAAAATCACCAAATGGCCTATCCTCATAAAAAGCAGAACATTTCTGACCATGTGCATTCCAGCAATCGTCTAACCTCAAGTATTTTAAATGCGTCCCACCTGGATTTTATGATTATTTTGTTTCAACCACTGTTTTTTTTAAACTTCGAATATTGCTTCACTCCATTAATCCAAAAAGGGTGAAAGGCATAATTCCATTATTTACCGGCCGGATTGACAAAAAATAATTGTGCAACATTGAATCAAACCCGACTGAATCGATACATCTATAATTCATTTTTATTGATTTGAATTACATTTTTACAAATTTAAAATTATTTAATCGGTTTTTCAAGTATTTCAATTAAATCTTAATAGTGAGATTTGGTTCTTTTGTTGGGATCCGCTTATTTAAATCAATTGGCACAGGAGAATTCTTCTTCCTGATTCGCCCCTGGAAACAGATTGCGATAAAAACCGCGGTAAAATCAAACCGGAACATATAAATCTTCGTTCAAAAATTTGGTAAAAACTGATTTTTTGTTTGTTCAATTCAGTAAGCCAAAAATGAATTGGTTTCCGGGAAATAACGACTTCAGGTCTGTGTAATCGATTCAAAGGAAAAAAGCCTGATTCCTCAGATTTACGATAAGGGGAATACGATAGGACCACGAATACTTTTACCAGGCGAGTATTGTGCATTTGGAATGAGTAATACAACCACGCCACATTACCAATAGAAAGTGATACCGGGCAATGTTCTGTGTAGAGGACGTAGGGCTGAAGGGCATGAAGCAGGCAAGCCGGATTAATGGTCAGTACTTCAATGGAATATTCTAAAAAAACTGCAGTAACCCTAAATCGAGTTAATATACTCTTCCAGGTAGTCTATAAGTTTTTGTTTGGTAGAAACATAGGGCGTAGGTTCAAATGAATCAATCTTATCGAGAACATCCTCTAAAGGCATTCCGTCCCTCCATGGAAGAATATAATTTAGTTTAGAAAATTCGTTTAGAATTTCTTCCTGATGGTCATCCACTACTTCCCCATATTTTGCTATTCTTGCAATAGAGATAATTTTTTTTCTTAACTTCAATCCCTTAATCAAAGATCCTGTTCCTGCCTGTGATATTACAATTCTGGCGTCTTTATATAACTCCGTGAGCTCAGCAGGTGGGATAAAAGGCCGCATATCTAAAAATTCCGATTCAAATCGGGTATGGCCACACTGGACAATGATTTTTTCCTGAATAATACCATTTCTACAAAGCCGGTCGATCTCAAGCAATGGTCTTTGAAAAGGAGTAGGAAAAGTTCCGAGCAATACAATAATCATAATATTCTGACCTAATAGATCCCTCCAATATAAATTCCCTTTTTATAATATTTTTGCACCCCTGGCCACTGTAAAATGAATTTGTCGGCTATTGGGTAGATAATATCCGCTGATAGCGCTCGTGAATTCATTCGTGCGTAAGTAAGGATCCATAATACTTTGACCCTCGCTATTTTACCCAATATACACATTGGAATCGCCGTGTGACTTCCTGTGGTGATGATCGCCTTAGGGTAGTGCTCAAATAGAATCCTCAACGAATAGTAGGTATTGGCAATCAGACTGAAAAAGAAAGCAAGGTTTCTATTTTGACCCTTTGGCCTTCCCTTTAAAAACCTGATATTGTATTTGTCTTTCAAAGATATGGTTGCTGGTGACTCCTCTGTAACAATAAGATAATTATAACGAAGAAACATTTCCTCTAGCTCCAGGATCTGAGCGAGGTGACCCCCATCAGAACAGATAAGAATAATTTTTTTATTATACATGCTATGATAGTATTTAAACGCCTCCAATTGAATATAATAGGTGAAAAGTCATATTTTTCAGGATAGTTCGACCTAAACTAGCGGATATCATTATTCAGAAAAAAATTTTTGTACCACAGTTCCAACGACAGGATCATGAAAAGATGTTTGGAGTAGTCTTTCCTTTTAGATATATGCATCGAAAGCATTTTTTCAATAAATTTGATATTGAAAAAATGTTGACTGAAGGAATTTGAATCTTTCACCAGTTGTAGTAATGTATCGGCTAGTTCATTTTTAAACCACTCTCCAATTGGGGTTTCAAAAGCTCTCTTTTTCCTGTTGATAATTGATGCCGGTAACCATTGTTCTGCCGCTTTGCGAAGTACAAATTTTGTCACCTTTCCGTTCAATTTCATATCAATGGGCAGACTTTCAATAAAGGTAACCAGGTCAATGTCCAGAAAAGGAACCCTGTTCTCGATCGAATTCGACATGGTTATTTTATCGTTAAACAGCAGGAGTTGATCGGGCAGTAAACTGTGTGTATCAATATAAAGTAATTTCGATAATGAATGAGAAGATGGATCTGCACGATCGTAAAGCTTCTTGAAAATACCTTGTTGGTCCTCCTGAATAAGGTACTGCCATTGATTCTGATATAAATCCTCCTTTATACTGGGGGTGAAAAGCGTGTAAATCCCGACAAAGCGCTCCAATTCTTCTTTAAATTGGGAGGAATAGATCATCCTGTCAAGTTTGTGATTGGTTGGGAAAACTTTTGAAAGTAGAGATAAAGGCAATAAAGATAGCATTTTTTGATAGTCGGCCAGAAGCTTCTCGCCTCTATACCTGTTGTATCCGGCCATAGGTTCATCGGCACCCTGTCCACTTAAAACCACCTTGACTGATTGTGATGCCAATTTCGATACATAGTACAATGCGGGAACCGGTGGGGCTGCTATGGGTTCTTCCGTATGGTAAAAGGAATTGATGTAATAATCGATATAGTCTTTTTGATTCAGGGAAATCTCGTGATGGTCAGCGTTTATCCACTTGGCTGTTTCCTTTGCATCATCCAATTCATTAAAGTTCCCTTTACCTTCAAACCCTACCGTAAACGTTTTGATAGGCGTGGATGAATTTCTTTCCATTAGGCAACCTAGTACTGCAGAATCCAACCCCCCACTTAACAGTAAACCAACCGGCACATCACTAAGAAGCTGCCGCCTTACTGCTTGCTCCATAAGTCTTTTATATTCTGAAACTGCCTCTTCCTGGGTAATACTGTAATCAATTTTCTGCTTTTTATCCCAATACTGAGTAATGCTAAGCTTTCCCTCACTACTGTATTCCAAATAGGTGGCTGCCTCAAGCTTTTTAATACCTTTGAATAATGTTTGTGGGGCGGGATTAAAATTTAAGTTAAGATAAGTATTTAGTGCAGAAACGTCGATTTCCTTCGTATAATCATTGTTATTTTTTATTATTTTTAATTCAGAACCGAAAATTAATTTATTCCCTTTGCTAAAATAATAAAGAGGCTTCACCCCAAATTGATCTCGGACGAGATATAATTTTTCTTGCACTTTATCGAGAAAGGCGAAAGAAAAAATTCCGTTGAATTTTTTAACTCCGTTTATACCGTATTCCCTAAGGTAATACAATATGGTTTCAGTATCAGAATGACCCTTGAAGGAAATACCATTGAGCTCATTTCTTAATTCTTCGTGATTATATATTTCTCCATTAAATACAATCCCATATTTTTCGCAATCTGTAAACATGGGCTGACTTCCGGCCTCAGAAAGCTCTAAAATAGTCAATCGAGTATGGCCCAGGTATACACTATGTGGACCTAAATTGGTCTGAATAAGTCCACGGGCATCGGGTCCTCTGTGATGAATCAAATCAATATGCCCGGGTTGTAATTCACTGTTTATCGTACCTGCTATTCCACACATAAAACCATCTGTTTTAAATAATCAACATTACCTTTTCAAAATAAAACCAAAAATCTATTTGACAAATATTTATGTATATTAACTAATGCATTTAATCCAATAATTATGGTTCCCAAATGGACTGATTACAGCACGGTGGTACATGTGCTTTAATTTTGCAACATTCACCCGGGATAGTTTGCTAAAAGCGTAATTTATAAATTTTATGTAGCATTCTCTATATTCAAAGTAAAACAGATTTAGGGGAAAATTCACATACTTTTATATTGTTTAAAAAAATAATATTGATTTAAGATATCTTTCCCATTATTCTGATTTTTAGGTTGATAGGCATCTTTCCAAATTGGAGCCAATAAATTTAGTATTTCATCTATTATCAGTTCTTTGGATAAAGTAAAATAAAACGACAGGCAAATACCATTTTTGAATACTTTGCCTCAAATCCCTTAGTAGCTAAACCAATAGATTAGCATTGTTATTTCGAAATTTTTAATAACCAATATATTAAAATAAACACCTAAGTACTTTAAAATTACTCAAGGATAGGGTCAAATGCTCAGATTTGACCGAATTCAGCTATTAATTCAGGTTATTTTTAATGTGTTCTGATGTTTAGTTAAAGTTTGTAATTTATGGCAAATTTATCAAAATTCACATCTGTCGGCAAAAAAAATACTCTGGTATCAGAATGACGAGAAACTCAGGTATTGGCTTTGGCCTCCAGGAGAATTCCCTTAGCTAATCTATGTTTGTGATGAAATTCGTACCGGTTTATATGGTGATCCGCTTTAACCATAACTTTCGGGAATGTAATCAAAACCAGGGCGTATTTTTTGAACAGCTGGCAGCAATCATTGTCTTCGTACCATTACCGGTACTTTCAGTAAATGCTGGACTAGCCTTTTTTCTGTGAATTTTCGAGCATTTCCCAACATCGCTTATTACTTAAGCCGATCGATCCATTGCTCAGATTACAAGAAAAAATGATTTTTGCAAGTGAAAACTCACGGCTTCCCAAGTGGCATAAACAAAAATAATTAGTCATACAACTTTGAACCGCAGAGTTAAACATTTTCCTGCAAATTTTTAACTAATCAAATGGGATAGAATTGTGACAATAACAATAGAAAAAAAGGCTGCCCCTACCTGGGGCAGCCCTTATGTAAGTTATTGAAATAGCTTTGACTACTTCTTCAGCTCAAAGCGATCAAGATTCATCACCTTATCCCAGGCGGCTACAAAGTCCTTTACAAACTTTTCCCTGCCGTCACTGCAACCATACACTTCGGCTATAGCCCGCAATTCTGAATTGGAACCAAAGATCAGATCTACCCGCGTCCCGGTCCATTTGACGGCTCCGGTTTTGCGGTCTCTGCCCTCAAAAACCTTGTCCGAGTCATCTGCAGCTTTCCAACTTACCCCCATGTCCAATAGGTTGACGAAAAAGTCATTGGTGAGGGTACCTGGCTTTTGAGTAAATACCCCATGTTTACTGCCATCAAAGTTGGTATCCAGCACCCGCATACCACCGACCAATGCCGTCATTTCGGGCGCAGTCAGTGTCATGAGCTGAGAACGGTCTACCAACATTTCCTCAGCAGCAACCTTATGGACCTCCTGTTGGTAATTTCGGAAACCATCTGCTGAAGGCTCTAAAATAGCGAAGGATTCTACATCTGTCTGCTCCTGGCTGGCATCTGTACGGCCTGGACTGAAAGGTACAGTAACCTCATGGCCGGCCGCCTTAGCTGCCTGCTCTATGCCTGCACAGCCCCCCAGCACAATCAGGTCGGCAAGTGACACTTTCTTGTTCCCTGATTGAGAGCCGTTGAAAGTCTCTTGAACACCCTCCAGCCTATCCAACACTTTTTTCAACTGTTTTGGATTGTTTACTTCCCAGTTATTCTGGGGTGCGAGGCGGATTCGGGCCCCATTCGCCCCGCCTCTTTTATCAGAGCCGCGGAAAGTGGACGCTGATGCCCAGGCTGTACCTACAAGTTCAGACACGGATAACCCGGTATCCAAAATTCTTTTCTTTAGGTTGGCAATATCGTTGCCATCGACCAACTCGTGGTCGACCGCCGGCACCGGATCCTGCCATATCAGGTCTTCCTGAGGCACTTCCGGACCCAAATAACGGGCTCGTGGCCCCATATCCCTGTGTGTAAGCTTAAACCAGGCCTTTGCAAATGCATCAGCGAATTCCTCAGGATTTTCGTAAAAATGCCTGGAGATCTTTTCATATTCAGGATCCATGCGCAAAGCCAGATCCGTGGTCAGCATAAAGGGCGCATGACTCCTGGAAGGATCGTGAGGATCTGGTACGGTCCCTGCACCAGCACCATCTTTTGGCCTCCACTGATTGGCTCCAGCCGGACTTTTATAAAGTTCCCACTCGTACCCAAAAAGGTTTTCGAAGAAATTATTACTCCACTTGGTAGGCGTGGTCGTCCAGGCACCCTCCAGTCCACTGGTAATGGTATTGTTGCCGTTACCCGAGCCAAGGGTCGTCTTCCAACCAAGGCCCATCTCCTCTATTCCGGCGGCAGCGGGTTCTGGACCTACGTATTTGGTAGGATCTCCTGCTCCATGGGTTTTGCCAAATGTATGCCCACCGGCTATCAATGCCACGGTTTCATAATCGTTCATGGCCATCCGGCCAAAGGTCTCTCTGATGTCGCGAGCAGCCGCTACCGGGTCAGGCTTACCATTGGGACCCTCCGGATTTACATAGATAAGACCCATCTGAACGGCCCCAAGGGGATTTTCCAATTCCCGGTCACCGGTATACCGCTTGTCGCCAAGCCATTCGGCTTCAGAGCCCCAGTATACATCTTCTTCCGGCTCCCATACGTCTTCCCGACCTCCCGCAAAACCATAGGTTTTGAAGCCCATGGATTCAAGCGCTACGTTTCCGGCCAAAATCATCAGATCTGCCCAGGAAAGGTTCTTTCCATATTTCTGTTTGACAGGCCAGAGCAATAGCCGGGCCTTGTCCAGGTTGGCATTGTCGGGCCAGCTGTTTAATGGAGCAAAGCGCTGTGTGCCGGTTCCTCCGCCACCACGTCCGTCAGAAATCCGATAGGTACCTGCACTGTGCCAGGCCATGCGAATAATGAATGGACCGTAATGCCCGTAATCTGCCGGCCACCATTCCTGAGACGTAGTCAATACCTCTTCCAGATCCTTTTTCACTTCGGCCAGATCGAGAGAGTTGAAGGCTGCCGCATAATCAAAATCCTCGCCCATGGGGTTAGAAAGCGAGGAATGTTGCCGGAGTATGTTTAATTTCAACTGATTGGGCCACCAATCCCTGTTTCTTGTTCCACCACCGGCAGTCTGTTTCAGCGCACCTCCATGAAAGGGGCATTTTGCCATACTCTCATTGAGATCGGATAGTTTTGCATTTGGGTTTGAGTTGTTTTCCATAATTAAGAATAGATTTATTGATTTCCTTTGCTTGCAACAAGGTACAAATTTTTTTATTTATGTAATTTTTTTTTCGATTGAAAAAATCTATGACTCTCATCAGTTATCTATGTCCGGATCCAGACAAAACTTTTTCTTCCTGTCTGATTTAAAGTCGGTAAAGATTAAGTAAAAAGGCGTCAACTAAAATCGAATTCAGGTCAATAAATGAAAAGACCTCAGGTTACCGGACAAAAAAAAAGCGGCTGTTCCCCTTGAACAACCGCTTTTCCAATTTTAAGAATCAGTAGCCTGGCCTAGCTACCGCACATTTCGCAATCATCCGGATTGTCCAGAGAACAGGCAATAGCATCTTGATGGGTTTTCTTATGAGCAGGATCTTCTTCCTGACTGGCTTTACCCGCCAATTGTGATTTGTCCACTGTAAATTGTATGGCACTGCTGGCGGCCTTAGATCTCAGGTAATAAATGCCGGTTTTCAATCCTTTTTTCCAGGCGTAAAAATGCATGGAAGTCAATTTCCCAAAATTCGGTTCTTGAAGGAAAAGATTCATACTTTGCGATTGGCAGATATATGCCCCCCGGTCTGCAGCCATGTCAATGATCACCTTTTGGGATATCTCCCATACCGTTTTATACAAATCCTTTAGGTTTTGTGGAATTTCAGGTATCTGCTGTACAGAACCATTTGCTGCGATCAGCCTGTTTTTCATGGTATCATTCCATAATCCCAGTCGGATGAGATCCTTCATGAGGTGTTTGTTGACCACTACAAACTCCCCTGATAGTGTCCTTCGGGTATATATGTTTGAAGTATAGGGTTCAAAGCATTCGTTGTTGCCCAGGATCTGAGAGGTTGAGGCCGTGGGCATTGGTGCCAGCAGCAAGGAGTTGCGGATACCGTATTTGTCCACCTTTTGTTTCAACTCCTGCCAGTTCCACCTGCCTGATTTTGGCTTTACTCCCCAAAGATCAAACTGAAACAATCCCTGCGACACCGGTGATCCCTCATAGGTTTCGTAGGTTCCATTGGTTTTGGCCAATTCCATGGAAGTTTCCATAGCAGCAAAATACATGGTCTCAAAGATATCCTCGTTGAGTCCTCTGGCTTCATCAGAATCAAATGGCATCCGCAGCAAGATAAAGGCATCTGCCAGCCCCTGTATGCCCAGACCTACAGGCCGGTGCCTGAAGTTGGACTTCCGGGCTTCCGGCACCGGATAGTAGTTGACATCAATCACCTTATTCAGGTTTCGGGTCACCACTTTGGTGACCTCATAAAGTTTCTGATGGTCAAAGTACTTTTTGCCCTCCTTTGTGGTCATTACAAATTTAGGTAGCGCTATAGATGCCAGGTTGCAAACAGCTACCTCATCGGGGGAGGTATACTCAATGATCTCTGTGCAAAGGTTAGACGATTTAATGGTACCCAGGTTTTTCTGGTTGGATTTACCATTAGCGGCATCCTTATACAAAATATAGGGCGTGCCGGTTTCTATCTGGGATTCCAGGATTTCAAACCAAAGCTCCTGAGCTTTCACTATTTCTCTGGCCCTGCCTTCCTTTTCATATTTCTCATATAACCGTTCAAATTCCTCACCATGACAATCCGACAAACCGGGCGCCTCATGGGGACAAAACAGCGACCAGTCCTCGTTGGCTTCTACGCGTTTCATGAAGAGGTCAGATACCCAGACGGCATAAAACAGGTCCCTCGCCCTAAGCTCATCCTTTCCATGGTTTTTCTTCAGATCCAGAAAATCCTTGATATCTGCATGCCAGGGTTCCAGATAGATCGCAAAACTTCCTTTTCTTTTTCCTCCTCCCTGGTCTACATACCTGGCGGTCATGTCAAAATTTCTCAACATGGGCACAATGCCATTGGAAACCCCGTTGGTACCTCTTATATAAGAGCCCTTGGCCCGCACATTATGAATGGAAAGACCGATTCCTCCGGCCGACTGGGATATTTTGGCACACTGCTTTAGCGTGTCGTAGATGCCATCTATGCTGTCATCTTTCATGGTCAGGAGAAAACATGAAGACAATTGAGGTTTTGGCGTACCAGCATTGAACAGTGTAGGGGTGGCGTGGGTAAACCACTTCTGAGACAGCAGGTGGTAGGTTTCTATAGCAGCATCTACATCATCTTTGTGTATACCTATGGCCACACGCATGAGCATGTGCTGCGGACGTTCCACTACTTTGCCGTCCAGCTTGATCAGGTAGCTCCGCTCCAGAGTTTTGAACCCAAAAAAGTCATAGTCGAAATCCCGACTGTAATCGATTACCTCATCCAGCTTGGCAGCATGTTTTTTTACGATGCCATACACATCCGGAGCGATCAACGCCGCATTTTCATCTGTTTTGGGGTTGATATAAGTATACAACCTCTTCATGGTATTAGAAAAAGACTGGCTGGTCGTTTTGTGAAGGTTTGAAATGGCAATTCTGGCCGCCAGAATTGCGTATTCCGGATGCTTTACCGTCAATGAAGCACAGACTTCTGCCGCCAGGTTATCCAATTCAGCCGTGGTGACCCCATCATACAGACCGTCAATTACTTTTTTGGCTACGTCGATCGGCTGGATGTACCGGGCATCCAATCCATAGCAAAGATTTTCAATTCTTGTGGTGATTTTGTCAAATCTTACAGATTCTCTTCGGCCATCTCTTTTAATTACTAACATACTTACACAGTTATTAAGGTGGTTAAAAAATGCTTAAAAGTCTTCTTCAACGGAAAATTTCCCCGGACCGCTGGCGGCATCCCTGTTTTTCATTACGCCCGCTTTCTGATAATCACCAACCCTTTTCTCAAAGAAATTGGTTTTCCCCTGAAGGGAAATCATGTCCATGAAATCAAATGGATTGGTGCTGTTCCAAACTTTGGCACATCCCAATTCCTGTAGCAACCTGTCGGCTACAAACTCTATATACTGACACATCAATGTGGCATTCATACCGATCAGCCTCACCGGTAAGGCATCAGTGACAAACTCTTTTTCAATCTCTACGGCATCCTTGATAATGCCGGTGATGGTTTCCTCCGGCAATTTGTTAATCACGTGATCGGTGTACAAATGACAAGCAAAATCACAATGCAACCCTTCATCCCGGGAAATCAACTCATTGGAAAAAGTCAAACCTGGCATCAATCCCCTCTTTTTCAGCCAGAATATAGAACAAAAAGAACCCGAGAAGAAAATGCCTTCTACGGCAGCAAATGCGATAAGTCTTTCATGGAAACTTCCATTGTCAATCCACCTCAATGCCCACTCAGCCTTTTTCTTGACGCAATCCAGGTGTTCTATCGCATTGAGTAACCGCTCCCTTTCGGCAGCGTTTTTAATATAAGTATCAATCAGCAGGCTGTAGGTTTCGCTGTGAATATTTTCCATGGCTATCTGAAATCCATAGAAAAACTTCGCCTCTGTATATTGTACTTCAGACACAAAATGCTCGGCCAGGTTTTCATTGACAATCCCATCACTGGCAGCAAAAAATGCCAGGACATGAGAAATAAAATGTCTCTCCCCGTCACTTAAATTTTTCCAATCATTGAGATCCTGTCCCAAATCAATCTCTTCTGCTGTCCAAAAACTAGCCTCAGCCTTTTTGTAAAACTCCCAGATATCGTCGTGCTGAATAGGAAATAATACAAAACGACTGTTGTCTCCCTGTTCTAAAATAGGTTCTGGCTTCATTATTTAAATTGGTTTAATCTTTTGAAATGTATATTCTTTGCAAGGTATTTACACCACTGCTCGTTACCGGTTTGAGGTCAGGTCATGTATCGGTAACAAACCCTTAACAAATATGGCCAAGAAAATCGGAAAAGAAAAGCTGAAAAAGGTATCAAAACTCATTTTTTTGACTCATAGTCAATACATTTTATATAACTGTTTTTCAATATTTTAATTAGATTTAATAATAGTATTACTTTAATCACTAATGGCTTTATTTGGGGATCGAAGTTTTTTTAAAAATTTTCAGTTCGTCGAGAATAGTGCCTTTTGTCCTATTTTTTTGACTCTCGGTCAACTGAAAAAAATCTACCCCATTTTTACAGGGTTGATTACCAATGAGATGGAGCATTAATTTTATTTTTATCACCGCAAAAATGAATATGGCTGCCAAAAAGCTGCTTTTGATGGGAAAAGGCCACTATACCCACCGCCGTACACAAAGAACAGACCATTTATAATGGAAATTTATTTTAAGTATTCCTGGATTTTCTCTATATTTGCACCTCATTTTGATAATTGTAATATATCAAACCATTATGTACGCAATAGTTAACATTTCCGGTAAGCAGTTCAAAGTAACAAAAGATCAGCATGTCTTTGCACCAAAAATGCAGGGCGAAGTTGACGCTTCCGTAGAATTCGATCAGGTACTGTTGGCAGACGACAACGGTACTATATCGGTAGGCGCTCCACTGTTGGACGGGGCAAAGGTATCAGGAAAGATTCTTGATCATGTCAAAGGCGATAAGGTGATTGTCTTCAAAAAGAAAAGAAGAAAGGGTTACAAAAAGAAAAACGGTCACCGACAGCAGTTTACGAAAATTCTAATAGAAGATATTGTATTGTAAGTTTCCGCAAGGAAGCACTAAAAAAACAAGTTATGGCACATAAAAAAGGTGTAGGTAGTTCCAGAAACGGTAGAGAGTCGGAAAGTAAGCGGCTCGGTATAAAAAAATTTGGAGGTGAATCCGTAATTGCCGGTAACATCATCGTGAGGCAACGCGGCACAAAGCACCATCCCGGTGACAATGTTGGTTTGGGCAAAGACCATACTATATTTGCTTTGGTACCCGGAAAGGTAGCTTTCAGGAAAAAGCACGATGGCAAGTCATATGTAAGTGTATTGCCAGCCGAAGCATAACTCCTTTTCAAGAGAAAACAGAAAAAGGCCTTTATACTCTTAAAGGCCTTTTTCTGTTTTGATGACTTATCAGCCCATTATTTTACTTGTTTCAATTACATACGGCTTCCCTCAAGTAGCTGAAATTTTGTTACCCCTATGAATTACACAGAAAACTATAAAGGAATAAAGATTGATGTACAGTCCGTACACCTCGATATTAACGAAAGTACACAGCAGGAAATCCGATCTGCCATTGACAAATTGTCGAAGTTTACGCATGATATCAACGCTGTTGACGTTTATTTCAAAACCGAAGGCTCCGGTGGGACAGCGGTAAGTGTGGTCGGTATGCGTGTGGGCATACCAGGACCTGATGTTTTTGCAGAGGAAAAAGGTGAACATTGGATTCCCCTGCTGAAAGACGTGACAGACAAGCTGGTAAGACAGCTAAAAAAATTAAGACAATAACTTTAAAAATGCTTTGGTCTTTAAAAAAGACTGAAGCTTTTTATTTCCTCCCAGAAATAGATCGCATTTTGGGGCGAGATCAGCAATATGACGGCGATGCCAAATACGGCACCGAAGAAATGGGCGTCGTGGTTGATATTGTCATTGGCCAGTTTTCCCTTATAATAGGCATAGGCCAGGAATAGCATACCAAGGATAAAACCAGGCAGGCAAAAGATCCCGAATATACAAATATCTGATAGTGGCATCAATATTATGCTCGCAAACACCGTAGCGGAGGTCCCGCCGGAGGCGCCTAGTGCATGGTAGGAGGGGTTATTTTTTTCTTTCAGGTATGTGGGGATATCTGCTATCACTATGGCCAGCAGATAAAACGCCAGAAAGGCCAGCAGTCCTGCCTCGGGGCCAAACGCGTAATACATGTATTGCTCCACCACAGTTCCGAAAAAATAAAAGGTAAACATGTTGAACAACAGGTGAGTCCCGTCTTTATGGATAAACCCAGAAAGCAAAAATCTCAGGTAGTCACCGTTTCTACTTATGATGTAAGGCGAAAAGAGCCAGCGTTCGATAAACTCCGGGTTTTTCCAGGCATAATACGATATCAGGGAAGTAAGGATAATGATGATCAGGGTAAGGCTTAACTCCATAGCATTCTCAATTTTCCCGATTAGCCAGATTGTGGGTCAGGTGCCACAACATTTTCAATCCCTCAGGCCTTTCGACCTTTATATCTGCCAATTGATTAAATCCCCTTTCAAAAAAATCAGCCATAAGTGCCATTGTTTTTTCTTTGACCTGAAGCTGATCGTAAATCGCCGTCACGGCCTGTACTTTTTCTGTCGGTTCGAAATCTTCAGCCGACAGCCATTTTTCGAGTTCCGCCTTTTCTTTTCCACCAGCCAATTCAATTGCCTTGATCAACAGGTAGGTTTTCTTGTTGGCCAGGATATCACCACCGACCTGTTTGCCAAACTTTTCCTTATCGGCATAGACGTCAAGCAGGTCGTCCTTTAGCTGAAAACCAATGCCGATATTTACACCAAAATCATATAAATGCTGCGCATCTGATGCGCTTGCTCCAGCCAGCACCGCTCCCAGCTGCAGGGAAAACCCCAATAGTACAGCAGTTTTCAGGCGGATCATGTGCAGGTACTCCTTTTCTGAAACCTGACCCAGGCTTTCAAAATTCATGTCCAGTTGCTGTCCTTCGCAAACTTCTGCCGCTGTTTTGCTGAATAATTTCAGCGCTTGCTGCAGTTTATCAGCATCCACATCCAGCAGCATCTCATAAGCCTTTACCAGCATGACATCTCCGGAAAGAATGGCCGTATTTTCGTTCCATTTTTCATGAACGGTGGCTTTGCCCCTGCGTAAGGGAGCATTGTCCATGATGTCATCATGCATGAGCGTGAAATTGTGAAAAACCTCAACCGCCGCGGCTGGTGTAAGTATCTTCTGGTAATCCTCTTTAAACAGGCCGTAGGACAGCAGGGCCAAAAGTGGCCGTATGCGCTTCCCCCCCAATTGCATCAGGTAGCTGATCGGATCATACAGTTCTTTGGGTTGCCCTTCAAAGTTGAGGTCGAGGATATGTTTTCGCAGAGAATCCCTGATTGCCTCGAGTTGCGGTTCATTTATCATCGTATACAAATTCCAAATCTATGGTTCTCCTGTCTATATCCGTACGGGTAACCCTGACTTTTACCTTGTCTCCAAGGGTGATCATCTTTTTATTTCTGGAGCCGACCAGCCGCATGTTTTTTTCATCAAAATCGTAATAATCATCCGTCATGTCCTGAAGCCTGACCATGCCTTCACATTTGGTCTCGGTAATTTCGACGAATACGCCCCACTCGGTCACCCCGGTAACGATTCCATCATAATCTTTCACCTCCGCCAGTTTCATGTATTCCACCTGCTTGTACTTGATGCTAGCTCTCTCGGCATCTGAAGCCCGCTTTTCTCTTTCCGAAGAATGGAGGCACTTCTCTTCCCAGGCCTGATTTTCCGGTGGTTTCCCCCCATCAAGATAGTGCTGCAGGAGTCGATGCACCATCAGATCGGGATATCGCCTGATGGGGGAGGTAAAGTGAGTGTAATGGGCGAAGGCCAGTCCAAAGTGCAACTTTGGTTCCGTGGTATACTTGGCTTTAGCCATGCTCCGGATGGCCAGTTGTTCCAACACATTCTGCTCTGGTTTACCGGCGATTTCATCCATCAGTTGGTTCAGGCTGCGTGACACCTTTTTTTCGTCCGTAATTTGCATGTCATGACCAAATTTCCGGGCAAAATTGGCAAAAGTAGTAAGTTTCTCCAGATCCGGGTAATCATGGGTCCGGTATACAAAGGTGCTCTTACCTTTATTTTTATCGAAGATAAATTGAGCTACCGTCTTGTTGGCCAATAGCATAAACTCTTCAATCAATTTGTGAACGTCTTTGCGTTCCTTAATAATGAGCCCCACCGGCGTCCCGGCTTCATCCAGCCGAAACTTAACTTCAACCGTTTCAAAATTGATCGCTCCTTTTTTGAATCTCTCTTTTCTGAGTTTGTGCGCAAGATCATTGATTTTTATCAGTTCGGATGCAAAATCTCCATCTCCGTTGTCCATATTTTCCTGCGCCTCCTCATAGCTAAACCTGCGGTCTGAATGGATCGCTGTGCGACCAATCCAGAAACCTTTGACCTGAGCCTGCTCGTCCATTTCGAATACGCAGGAAAAGGTCAGCTTATCCTCATTGGGACGGAGTGAACACAGCCCGTTACTTAGTCTTTCCGGCAGCATAGGTATCGTCCTGTCTACCAGGTAAACGGAAGTAGCCCTGTCGTAAGCTTCTTTTTCCATCAGGGTTTTGGGCTTTACATAGTGACTTACGTCTGCGATGTGCACCCCAATTTCCATGTTCCCGTTGTCCAGGTAGCGGAAGGAAATGGCGTCATCAAAATCCTTGGCATCAGCCGGATCTATCGTAAAGGTGCTCACAGCCCTGTAGTCTCTTCTCTTTTCCAATTCCTGTGAAGGGATCTTTTCGGATATGGCATCCGCCTCAGCGATGGCCTCGTCCGGATATTCAAACGGAAGCCCGAATTCAGCCATGATGGAATGTATTTCCACCTCATGGTCACCGGCTTCACCCAATACCCTGATGATGGTGCCTGTCGGGCTTTTGTCTCCTTCCTTCCAGTCGGTAAGTTTGACCACGACTTTCTGGTTATGTTGCGCCCCTGCCAGGTCTGATTTCTTTACAAAGATATCCTGATGCATTTTTTTGAAATCAGGTACGACAAAAGCGAAACGGGGAGATATTTCGACCCTTCCCACAAATTCGTCCCTGCAGCGTTCAATTATCTCAAGCACCTTCCCCTCTCGTTTGCCGCCTTTACCTCTTTGGGGCAACACCATAATTCTAACTATGTCTCCATCCAGGGCCGTTTTCAGGTTGGCCTCTTTTACCATGATGTCATTTTCCTTTTTCTCCTGATCTTCTGGGATGATAAACGCAAAACGCGCATTCACATAATCTACTTCACCTGTGATAAAATCCGGATCTGCCGCGGAGGAATACAGGTTTCTGGGATTTTTAGAAATCTTCCCTGCTGCCAAAAGTTCTTGCAGCCCCTCTGACAACAACCGTTTGGTCGCTGCATCCCTGAGGGATAATTTTTTAATAAGTTGTTTTTCAGCAAATTCCTCTCCGAAATTGCTGTCAAAAAACTGTGTCAACTGGTGTTTTAAACGTGACAGATCCGAGGATTTGTCCCCTTTATTTTTAAATCTTGAGTTTTTTCTTCCTGAGTTTCTTCCCATAAAAATTTTTTAATCTTTTAAAGGTAATCATAATAATTTGAAATCATTCTCCGGCGTCCTCCGGCGCTGCTTCGTCCAGATTGATGATGTCAAATTCGAGGTCTCCAGGCAGTCCCTGATAGGCAAGGTAAATCCTGGCAGTGACCTCTACATCCCTCAGGCAATACCTGCGGATATTTTCCAGATCCTTGTCTTTATAGTACACCGTATTTACCATGCTCCCGTCTATCCCTTCCTTGGAACTAGGGATGTTAAATATCGCTGCCAGCAGGTCCAGTCTGGTGTAATGTTTGTAATCGCCGAATTTCCAGAGTTCAAGTGTGTCAAGGTGCCGTATTTCCCATGGACGCTTTCCTGCCAATTGCAAAACATCAGGTAAGGGAATTTTGTTGACCAGCATTCTTCGGCAAAGGTAGGGGATGTCAAATTCCCTGCCATTGTGGGCACAGATGATCCAGTCCTTTTTGCATAGCAAATCCCGGAAAGCCAAAAGTAATTCGTGCTCGGTTTCACCGTAAAATGATTTGGTTCGGTATTGAAGCTGATCTTCCGTCCTGATATAGGTAAAATATCCAACTCCTATACAGATAATCCTGCCAAATTCTGCATAGATCCCTGCCTTTTCGAAGTAAAGCGCGGCAAGGTCCCGATCCTCCTGCTGCTGAAATTGCAGCGATTTCTTCCGCCACTCTTCCTGCATTCTCGGAGATAATGCTTCCAGATTTTCAGCTCCGGATATGGTCTCCAGGTCCAAAAAAAGAATCTCGTTCAGTTGTTCAAAAAAATTGGCCATAAGCTATAGGTCAATGTCCTGGTTTCACGCTTTGCCAGGCATATCAGCTATTTTACGTGCTACCTTCTCTACAAAGATAAACTTTTTATCAAAAAATTAATTCGCGAAGCCTCAGCAAACGCGCTTTTCAAATATTTTTTTCCGGCATCTGATAATTCTCCTCCAATTTCATTTCAAAAAGCCTGGCCAGATGCGATTTTACCTTTTGTTTTACCTCTGCTTCCTCCACCGGATGGCCGAGCTCGAGATGCAGGGAGGTGACTGCCTTGTCACTGATCCCACAGGGCACAATATGACCGAAGTAATTGGTATCGGTATTTAGATTGAAAGCAAATCCATGCATGGTGACCCACCGACTGGATTTTACACCCAAAGCACAAATCTTTCTGGGATGCCGTTGATGAATATGATCTATCCATACACCGGTAAGTCCTTCAATTCTCCCGGCGGCTATATCATATTCTTCCAGTGTGGCGATGATGGCCTCCTCTAAAAACCTCAGGTACTTGTGTATATCCGTAAAAAAATTGTCCAGATCCAACACCGGGTATCCTACAAGCTGGCCCGGACCGTGGTAGGTGATGTCTCCCCCGCGATTGATGGGGTAATAACTTGCTCCGACCCTCTCTAATCCGGCGTTATCAAGAAGCAGGTTTTCGGGTTTGCCGCTTTTCCCAAGTGTATATACGTGAGGATGTTCTACAAAAAGCAGGTAATTTGGTGTCTGCTGCTGGGAATGAGGGGGGACATTTCTGTTGTTGATTTTAATTGAAACGGTATCGGCAAAAAGCTGCTCCTGCAGGTCCCATGTCTCGCGGTAATCTTTTCTTCCCAAATCTTTAAAATATACTTTTTTATTGATAAATTGATTCACCTTTCCGCTTTAATTTTTTCAAATATAAACAATATTACCATATGGCTGTGCACAACGATCTGGGCAAAGAGGCTGAACAACTCGCAAAGAGCTGGTTAGAAACGAAGGGGTATGCCTTTGTGGAGGCCAACTACCGTTACAAACATGCCGAAATTGACCTGATCATGACGCACAATGGAATTATGATCTTTGTAGAAGTCAAGTTTCGCAGCGGGACGGGTTATGGCTATGCAGAAGAATTTGTAGATTATAGAAAAAGACAACTGATCATCCGGGCAGCTGACCACTATATTTTTGCCAAAGACTGGCACCAGGATATCCGTTTTGACATTGTGGGTGTGTACAGGGACCGGCGGGGCCATATTGCCTTCAGGCATTTTGAAGATGCATTTTACTGATTAATTGTGTCGGTATATCAAGTTACCCTCTTTATCCCATTCAGCGCGAATATAGGGTTTATAGCCATTGGTGAAGGCTTCTGACTGGTATTGGATTTCCCGCTTTTTTACGGTTTTTTCAGTTTCGGTGGGCCAGTATTCCGTCCATAAACCTACTTTTTCTCCATAGCTGTACTCTCCGGTGACGGCCACCTGACCATCGGGGTAAAAATGATAAAAATTACCTTCTTCCAATTCGTACTCTATGGGCGTAAGTTTTTCGATTTTCCTTTCTCCTCTGTTGTAATAGGTAATCCGGGAATCCTTGGGCCAGCCCTCATCATAATGGCGCTTGTCCTGAAGGATGTTTTTCCCGTCAAACGTCATCCAGCGTCCGTGTTTGGTGCCATAATAATACATGCCGGTCTCTACGACCTGCTCGCCGATGCGCCTCTCGTAAGGCCCGTGCAGCAGGTATCCCCGCGAGGGATTGTACCCGGATTTTTTTACAGCCTTATTTTTCGAATCATACCAGTAAATGTCGCGAATGTAAGGGTCAGGCTCCTTTTTGGTGAGGGTAAAATGAAACACCTGGTAAGTGACCTGGTCCCTGAAGCTGCTTTTGATCAGCGTTTTCTTTGTCCGTTCTCCGAAATATACGTTTTTCTTACGCTTTTTCTTTTTCGATTTTTTCTCCTCTTTCAAATCATCTTCAGCATCAGAAAAAAGCAGTACCGGGGTAGAAGTAGGTAGTAGCCGGTTATTAACTACACCTGAAGAGTCCGGATCGCTGATACTCTCTTCCTCCTGTGCCTGGCCCTGCCCGACGGAGATCCATACAAGTGCGGGAAGCAGCGCTAAGTATTTTCTCATGGATTGTAAAACGTTTCTATTCTCACTTTATTTTTTTATAAACCTTGCAGCAGCAAAATTCCTTCTGGTGTTTTCAGTCAAAGCGACTTTCAAAACTCTTCAAAGATTTAGGAAAGATTGGCATTATGGTTAATTTTGCAAACTAAAAAAAAACTGGGTGCGCTACCCCGCCTTTTTTCGGGCTGCGGTACAAAATAAACGCATACGTTTCTGATTGTCAAACAAAAAAGACCATACATGAATTCCATTCTATCTGATCGCATCAACAATATGGAAGAGTCAGCTACGCTGGCCATGGCAAAAACTGCCAGAGAATTGAAAAATCAGGGTATTGACATTATTGGGTTGAGCCTTGGAGAGCCGGACTTCAAAACCCCGAAACATATCCAGGAGGCAGCCAAGTCGGCCATTGATGAGGGCAAATATTTTTCCTACCCCCCTGTAGCAGGGTATCAGGATCTTCGGGAGGCCATCGCCAAAAAGTTAAGGGAACAAAATCATATTTCCGAAGCGAAGGCTGAAAACATCGTAGTTTCTACCGGCGCTAAGCATTCGATTGCCAATGTTTTTATGTGTCTGATCAACGAAGGAGATGAAGTGGTGATCTTTTCGCCATACTGGGTATCCTATTCTGAAATCATAAAATTGGCTGGTGGCGTACCTGTATTGATTGAGGGAAACCTGGAAAACAATTTTAAAGCTACCGCAGAACAACTTAAAGCGGCCATAACCGATAAAACCAAGGCGGTAATATATTCTTCGCCTTGCAATCCTTCCGGATCGGTATTCAGCAAGGAGGAATTGAAAGCCATCGCAGAGGTGGTGAAATCCAAAGAGGACCTGGTGGTGATAGCAGATGAAATATACGAATTGATCAACTTTACCGGTCAGCAGGCAAGCATTGCCTCCTTTCCGGGAATGTTTGAGCGGACCATCACGGTCAACGGTTTTTCTAAAGGTTATGCCATGACAGGATGGAGGGTAGGGTACATTTGCGCTCCACTTCCCATTGCCAAAGCTTGCGAAAAAATTCAGGGACAATTTACTTCCGGAGGTACAGGTATTGCACAGAGAGCGGCACTGGCAGGGCTTACCGGTGATCAAACACCCTCGCAGGAAATGGCAGCAGCTTATCTGAAGCGGAGAGATCTGGTTTTGGAATTGCTTAGGGATATACCGGGGATCAAAACCCACGTTCCTGAAGGTGCATTTTATTTCTTTCCGGACGTATCTTCCTTTTTCGGTAAATCTGCTGGTGACTTTAAGATCAATACGGCTGGTGATTTCTGTCTCTACCTGCTGAATGAGGCCCATGTCTCTTTGGTCACCGGTGAGGCGTTTGGTGCGCCGAATTCCGTCAGGTTGTCCTATGCCGCTTCCGAGGAAGAATTGAAGGAAGCATTGAAACGCATAAAAAATGCGCTGGAGAACGTAAAATAACAACAATATAGCCCTGGAATTTTCCAGGGCTTTTTTGGTAAAATCATGCAGGCAATTGTCGTCACACCCGTAAAGAATTCCCTTGTTTCCACTTTGGACACCATTGGTGCGATATTTGAATCCCGGGGAAATTTTTCATATTGGGTGTTCAATGATTACTCTACACCCCACACCAAAAGGGGATTGGAAGATGCGCAATCAAAACTGGGGTTCGAACTGGTACATCTGGAGGATTTGACCTCTAACCCATCACCCAACTACAAAACAGTCTTGCAGTTTTCTCAAAAAAAAGCCATTGAGGCAGATGTACCCTTGATCATCGTCGAGTCTGATGTAACCGTACAGCCCAATACCTTACAGCAACTGTTGCTATTTGCTCAATCCAATCCGCGCATCGGGATGGTAGGTGCAATCACGCACGACAAGGATGGAAATATCAATTTTCCCTACCTCAAATTTAAAAAATATAGCAGCAAAGCTTCGGTAAAAACGGATAGGAGTCTCAGTTTCTGCTGTACGCTGATTAGCAAAGATTTTCTCAAAAAATACGATTTCAGTCAGCTTGATAAAAGCCGGGATTGGTACGATACCCACATCAGCAGAAAATCACTGGAATTGGGCTTTGACAACCATGTGCTCATGAACCTTCCGGTGCAGCACAATCCCCATGGTAGTCGCCCATGGAAACAGTTAAAATATAAAAATCCGATTCTGTATTATTTTAAAAAATGGTTTTCCGGAAAAGATAAGATTTAACTTTTTTACAGTTTGTTTGTAGTATGAAAAATCCCATATCTCATATTTCAAGTTTTTAAGAGCTACCTATAGGTGCCATAGAATACGCTATTACCATCGAGTAGCAACATTTTGTGATCTTGTAAATATAATTATTTAAAGAATCATTTTATAATGCCCTCCTCTGAAAAACGGACTGATGGATAACACCCCTATTGTATTCGGTGTCAACTTCTTGATTGTTAAAGTAATATCTTTACAAAAATGAGGTCTAGAAATTGATATTGTTTAACAAAGCAACTATAAAATATAATTTAAATCACTTTTAAGCCGATAAATCTTATCATATTTGTGGGGTGAGGAAAACTTTGGATTATTTCTATAAAACAGCAGTGCAACGATGGCAGGCAAAAGGATCTGACACCGCGCGCACCATTGTAATTATTTCTTTATAATAAAGAAAAATACAAAGAATGAAATTTTGTTTTATTTCCATAAATTTGATTACCTTTGTTATGGGTGATTAAGCAACTTTTTGTACTTGTCTTTTTCTTATACTTAAAAAGGAGGTTATTTCGAAATCATTTTTACTAACCTCCTCTTTGCGAAAATCTGATGTTAAAATGCATCCTGATAAAACAAGTGCATGAGATTTTATTTGCCTTTATTTTACTTTTGTTTTTTTTTCGCTGCCAACGCTACGGGACGTCAGGAAGCTGATAGCCTTCCCTTTTATGAGGCTTACCCGGAAAAACTTACGGGCAGATTTTATTTTTCCAGAAAATACACCGGGATGGGCCTCCAAAATGAAGACAGGAAATATTTGTACATGCCCAACTCTACTTTAAATATGGGTGTTGGACTCACCTATCAGAACCTCACATTGAATCTGGCTACGGGGTTTGGTTTCCTGAATCCGGAAAGAGGGAGAGGAGAATCCAGTTATCTGGATTTACAGGCCCACGCCTACCCTAATAACCTGGTGATTGACCTTTTTGGACAGTTTTATAATGGGTATTTTCTACGCCGACCAGACAACCTCTCCGGGAGGGATGGTCCTATTGTATTTCCCTCCATGAAAATGAGGAAAGTAGGTACTTCTGTTCAGTATTTGTTTAATGGCGACAAATTTTCTTATCGGGCTGCATTCCTTCAAAATGAATGGCAGCAAAAATCCGCTGGTTCCCTATTGGCAGGATTTGAAATCTACGGTGGACAGGTGCGCAATCAGAATGGCATTCTGCCTCCGGCAGAACAGGGCATTTTTTTCGATCAAATCAAATTTCTTGAGTTTGGTCCCAATATTGGCTATGCACATTCACTGATCATTATGCGCCACTTTTTTATCACTTTATCCGCTACATCAAGCCTTGCATTGGGGAGAACGGTCATGGAATTCCAGCCAGTGGGCCAAGAAATCAAGTGGGGCCTGCGCCCCAATTTATTCCTCAGAGGGTTTACCGGATACAACTCTAAAAACTGGTCAGTAAATATCAATTATGTTTATAATCAGGTAAATATTGCGCCTGTGGCGGGTTATAAAGTAAATGCAGGTACAGGCAACTACCGTTTAAACATCATTTACCGCTTTAGTCCCGGACCAAGACTTGCCCGCAGACTTAGCTGGGTAGATGAGCTCAAGGACCATATACTCGGTCGCTGACAGCCGTACAGCTGCTCATTCTGCCCCCGTATTGAATCTGGCCAATTCCATTTTGGTTTTGTGGGGAAACGGGAGTAGGTTTTGGGAAAACGAAGGCATCTTCCCTTATCGCCCTTCTGATTTTTTCCCGTTATATGTATTCAAACACCCGCTTTTCCATACCCATTAGGTGGCGAGGATTCACTCCAAAGCGGGTGAAGCCGGGTTACATCTGTAGTTTTTTCAGCGAGACCAAAACAAAATCATTCTATCCCGGGCCATGGCAGGTCGGAAAAATCCAAAAAAATAAAAGCCACTCAAAAAGCAGCTTTAAATTTGTACCAGGAGCGGGAATCGAACCCGCACGGCCTAATGGCCACAAGATTTTAAGTCTTGCGTGTCTACCTATTCCACCATCCCGGCATACCTTTAAAACCCAAAGTTAGCTAAAATTGACGATTTTACCTTTAACCCGAGCCCCTAAAAAAGAAAGCCCTGATTCAGGGCTTTTCTTGGAGCGAAAGACGAGATTCGAACTCGCGACCCCGACCTTGGCAAGGTCGTGCTCTACCAACTGAGCTACTTTCGCTTATCAACTGTAAATACCAAAAGGCTTTTCTTTCCGTATTTGTGAGTGCAAATTTACGCTATAATTTCTATTCTCCAATATTCCAAAGGAAATTTTTACGCTTTCAAAGCTAGTCTCCTGAATGTAAAGCGACTAGCTTACTCCAAAATTTTCTTTACTTCATTCAACTTCAATAATGCCTCCACCGGAGAAATGGTGTTGATATCCAGAGATTCCAGTAAGTCCTTCGCTTCCTTAAACTTGGGATCGATTTCAAACAGACTGAGCTGATAATTGTTTTTCGGGATGTCTTTCATTGTATCCTGATGCTGCTTCAATTGCTTGTCCTTTTCCAGGTACTTCATGATCTCTGCCGCCCTTAAAACCACCGGATTGGGCATTCCTGCCATCTGCGCCACATGTATGCCAAAACTGTGCTCACTGCCGCCTTTTTCCAATTTACGCATAAAAATGACCTTGTTGCCAACCTCCCGTACGGAAACATTGAAATTCTTTACTTTCGGGAAGTCATGGGCAAGTTGATTCAACTCATGGTAGTGGGTGGCAAACAGGGTTTTGGCCTTGCACCTGGGATGGTTATGCAGGTATTCTACTATGGACCAGGCAATGGATATACCATCGTAGGTAGAGGTACCCCTTCCGATCTCATCCATCAATACCAGGCTGCGATCCGACAGGTTGTTCAATATGCTTGCCGTCTCGGTCATTTCCACCATAAAGGTAGATTCTCCTTTGGACAGGTTATCCGAAGCCCCCACCCGGGTAAAAACCTTGTCTACCATGCCTATGCGTGCAAATGAAGCCGGTACAAAACTACCCATTTGTGCCATCAGCACAATCAGCGCAGTTTGCCGCAACAACGCCGACTTGCCAGCCATGTTGGGCCCCGTAATGATAATGACCTGCTGCGAAGAATTATCCAGATAGATGTCATTGGGCACGTACTCCTCTCCTATGGCCAGTTGCCGTTCTATCACTGGATGCCTGCCATCCCTGATCTCAATAGCATCTGAGCTCGCAATTTTGGGCGCACAATAGTTGTTTTCTGCGGCTACCTCTGCAAAACTCAACAAACAATCCAGTGCTGCCAATACCCGGGCATTTTGCTGTATCTGTGTCACATAATCTCCCGCATCCTGTACCAATAGCTGGAAATATTTTTGTTCCAATACCAGCAAGCGCTCTTCTGCATGCAGGATTTTTTCCTCGTAAGTCTTGAGCTCCTCGGTAATATACCGCTCGGCATTGACCAGGGTCTGCTTTCGGATCCACTCCGCGGGTACCTTGTCCTTGTGGGTATTGCTCACTTCCAGGTAATATCCAAACACCTTATTAAAAGCCACTTTCAGGGAGCTGATGCCTGTTTTCTGCACCTCCCGCTGCTGGATCTGCACCAGGTAGTCTTTTCCGGAGGTGGCCAGCTTGCGGTACTCATCCAAATCAGGATCCACACCATTCTTAATGATACCCCCCTGATGGGTGAGCATGGGTGCATCCTCCATCAGTTCCTTTTCGATTTTCTCCAGAAGATAGGCGCAGGTATTCAATTGATCTGCCAGCTTCTTAAGCGCAGCATGGTCTTGTCTGCCCAGCAAGTCCTTAACCGGGAGTGTGCTCTTCAGAGCTTTTTTCAGGTGGTTCATTTCCCTGGGATTGATCCTCCCCACCGCTACCTTGGAGATGAGCCGCTCAAGGTCGCCTATATGCTTGAGATGAGAAGATAGCTCTTCTCTCAAATCAGACTCTTCATAAAAATAACTGACAGATTTTTGCCTTTCGACTATGGGTTCCTTTTCCTTTAATGGCAGCACCAGCCATTTTTTCATCATCCTGCTACCCATTGGAGTCTGGGTCCTGTCGAGGATCTGAATGAGCGGAATGCCTCCCTCCTGCTGGGAATAGATCAATTCCAGGTTGCGGATGGTAAATTTATCCAGCCAAACATACTTTTCCTCCGCAATTCGTGAAATAGAGGCGATGTGCCTGACCTCCTTGTGCTCAGTTTCTTCCAGATAGTACAGCACCGCACCTGCTGCAATGGTACCCAACACCATGTTTTCGATACCGTAGCCCTTCAGGTTGTTGGTACCAAAATGGTTGACAAGTTTTTCGTAGGTATAATCCTGCTGGTAAACCCAGTCTTCACAGTGAAAAGTGGTGAAATCGTTTTTGAGCAAAGCTCCCGCCACTGTACGCGAACCCTTGGAATGGATTACTTCAGAAGGATTGAAACTTTGCAGTAATTTTTCTATGTATGACTGGTTCCCTTCCGCACACATGAACTCTCCGGTGGAAAGGTCCAGAAAGGCAATGCCCATCTGGTCTCCCTGAAAGTGTATGCTGGCGAGGAAATTATTCCTGCGCTTATCCAACACATTGTCATTGTACGCCAGTCCGGGTGTTACCAGTTCGGTCACTCCACGTTTTACAATGCCCTTTACTTCTTTGGGGTCTTCAAGTTGATCACAGATGGCCACCCGATTTCCTGCCCGGACCAACTTGGGCAGGTAGGCATCCAGGGAATGGTGTGGAAAGCCCGCCAGCTCAATGTGGGAAGCGGCGCCGTTGGCGCGTTTGGTCAGCACAATATCGAGAATTTTGCTCGCCTTGATGGCATCTTCTCCAAAGGTCTCATAAAAGTCCCCTACCCTGAACAGCAATATAGCTCCGGGATGTTTTGCCTTGATGGCATTGTATTGTTTCATCAGGGGGGTTTCCTTCACTGCCGGTTTAGCCATGTGAGCTTCATGTTTTGTCAAATAAATCCTGAATTTACCTCTTCCTTGGGATAAACAAAAATACAGCAAAAAATAAGGGCTTTCTAATTTTTCAGGCAACACTTATCTTTACTGACCAAATCCCTTTTGAATATGAAAAAACTTAGTTTAGATGAACTCAACCGCCTTTCCGTTGAGGCATTTAAAAAGGCCGATAAGAACCCGATAATTCTTATTTTAGACAACGTTCGCAGCCTGAACAATGTAGGCGCGGCTTTCCGTACAGGTGATGCTTTCCTGGTCGAAAAAATTTACCTTTGTGGCATTACCGGTACGCCTCCCCACCGGGATATTCACAAAACGGCACTGGGCGCCACCGAGTCAGTAAGCTGGGAGTACCGGGAAAGCACCCTGGACCTGATCAGACAACTTCAGCAGGAGGGATACAAGGTATGCGTATTGGAACAGGCGTCTCACAGCATTGCGCTACATCGCTTTCAGCCCAAACCGGGCCAACCTTATGCACTTGTTTTTGGCAATGAGGTCTTCGGAGTCCATGAGGATGTGTTACTCGCAGCTGATCATGTACTGGAAATCCCCCAGTTAGGTACCAAACATTCACTAAATATTTCAGTTTCTATTGGTATAGCCCTGTGGGACCTGGTATGCAAAACAGAGGGTCTCAATCAGTAAACAGACCTATACCGGATAAAGGGTGCAATCAGCCCTTTCAACCTTACCTCAATTATTCCGTTATAAGCTAAAGTTATCAGGCTAAAATTTAACGAAAGTCATGAGAAGAAAGCTTTCCCTAATGGCATGTTTCTGTTTTGCAATCCTGCTCAGCAATTGTAAAACCAGTCAACCACTGCCCATAGGAGATACCAGTGAAAACGCCCTGGATTGGGAGGGAACTTATTCTGGTGTGCTGCCCTGTGCAGATTGTGAAGGCATCGCCATCTCCATCAGCCTGGACAGGGAAGGGAAATACGTAAAAAGCAGCCGCTACCTGGGAAAAAGTGAAGAAGCATTTCGCCAGGAAGGACGTTTCGAATGGAACTCAGCCGGCAATACCATTACATTGGCCGGTATATCGGATTCACCCGACCGGTATTTGGTAGGCGAAAACCAACTTTTCCACCTGGATCAGGAGGGCAACAGGATCAGGGGAGCCCTGGCCGATAAGTATGTATTGAAAAAAGTCGTTGACAAAGCCGGACATCCCTTGCTTAACAGCAAATGGGTACTAAAAGGAATGGAAAATTATCCGCATGAGGACTGGAGTCCCGGGACAATCTTTGTTTTTCTGGAGGAGGATAGTAGTCGCCTTCACGGTTTTGGAGGCTGCAATAACTTTTTCGGGGTGTATACCCTGAAAGCAGGAGACGGACTGGAACTTGGAAAAATAGGCAGGACCCAAAAATTTTGTCAGGATGAAATGCAAGCGGAAAACATCTTTTTTGAATCCCTTGAACAGGTCCGAAATTACCAATTGATGGAGAATGTACTGGAATTAAGAGACGAAAATGGCACCTTGCTGCTCACCTTTGGCCGGGATGTCTGAAAAACTCCTTAAATCATTAGGAGATTTGTCAGAATAGGTATTACCTGGTGAAAGGAGGCATACCCCCGGTACCTTCTGCAAAGGCCGGAGGTATGCACCCACCGGTTTTATATTGATACCATCAAATTCCTTTACCTACTTTGGCCAGCGCTTTCTGGTCAAACTGACCTTCCAGCTCAATAACCATATAGTCCGAATCGGGCCCGGAATGGATCAGTAATACCAGACCCTTCATGCTGCGCTCTCCCAGGGAATAAATGGACACCCCGCTATCTTTCTCTTCTGCCTCCATCATGAGTTCGTAATTTTCCCGCCGCAGGCCCTGCGACAGCTTTTTAAAATCAGACCGGGCCTGATCACCATTCACCGGCAGCTTAAAAAGCTTTACCCGGTCAATGCTTTCTGTAATGGCAGACAAATTGGCTTCCTCTATGTCAATGTCCCAACCTTTGGCAAAATCGAGAAAGTTGCCTGCCAGATCCAGGTGGAAGAATGCGTCATTATCCTTGTATTGCTGATACAGCCGGTCAACACTTTTGCTCTGGCCAAAAAGACTCAGTGGTAAATAAAACAGAAGCGACAGTAATGTGATGTTCAATGCATTTTTCATAATGGTGTTTCGTTTATTTTCAAATGGTAGATATTGTTCATTCCTTTTTTGCCTGGCCGTATTCCTTCATTCCGGGCAGGTTGGTCTTTTCAGAAAGCATGTTCAGGTCCTGGTAGGTAAAATCGCCCAACATACTCATGAGTGTAAATTCATTTGTTGCACCGGAAATCATCAATAACTCTTTGATACGACCACGCTCTTCACGCACCATAAATTTAAGCGAGCTACCCTTGTCCCGGATATCCATCAGCTCCTCGTATTGGTTGCGGTTGAGTAGACCAATCGCTTCATCAAACATACTCAGTCCGGTCACCTGCTCCCCGGAAAGTATGCGGATTCCCCTGACTTTGGAAATGAGACTGAAAAGTTCTTCTGCGTCCTCATCTCCCTCCGGGCTATTGGCATTCAGAAATCCGCCTGCCATTTGCATCATTTTGGGGCTGATAAACACCCGTGAAAAGCGCTCGTCGTCCATGTATTTGCTGTAAAAGCGCTCAATGGCGTCCTCCTGCGCCTGTACCAGTACAGGGACAAGCAAAACGATCAGTAATAGGATTTTTTTCATCTTTGATGTTGGTTATTGATTTCATACCAATCTGCTCCTGTGTTGAGGTATTTCAGATTTTCCACATTTTCAAGTTCTTGACTGCCTCTTTGCAGCTGCTCCTGTATCAGCTCCATCGCCGCCACCACCTGCAGGTAAGCCTGCTTTCTTTGTTGCTCCCTGTAGCTTTCATACCCCCACCAGCACGCTGCAATCGTACACAGCAGGGCTACTCCCGCTGCCAGACGCTGCCAGGGCAATCCCGCATATGGTTTGGGGATGGCTTTAGGCTTTTCCCCACGCAAAGCGACTATTCCTTTTCTAAAGGATTTTTCCGGACCAGCTACCGGCAAGTCCCCGGGATTGCCAAAGAGCAAGTTTTCTTCTTCCAGGCTGCTCTCGCCGCTCCAATATTTTTCCCACAATTCAGATTTGTCCTTTTTCATTGTTTTGCAGATAAGTTTTTAACTTTTTTCTCGCCCGATGCAGGTTTACTTTCACCTGTGCTTCAGATATCTCCATATAGCCCGCAATCTCCTGATGCATTAGTCCTTCTACTTCCCGCAGGAAGAATATTTCTCTTTGTTTGGCCGGGAGAAGGTCCAGAAAGCGGTAAACCATTTTCACTTCATGAGAAAAATCGGCTGATTCAAGATTCCCATGCATTTCTACTACCTGCGCTTCGTCCAATACCTCATATCTCCCCTCCCGTCTGATTTGCATCAGCGATTCATTTTTCAGCGTTCGCATCATCCACCCTTTCGGATTATCCATTTTCTCCAGGGCTCTGGCATGCACAAATCCCCTGGTAAGGGTTTCTTGTACAGCGTCCTGTGCTTTATCTCTGTCCTTTAACCAAAGCAGGGCAAAACGGTAGAGTTTATTTTTCAGGGGCCAGATTTCGCTTTCAAAAAAGGACTTCATACAGGTAGGTGATGCTTGAAAAATAGAAAGGTTACACTTTTTGGAAAAATATTTTAGAATTTTTGGTTTTGAAGGCGCAGTGCTACCAATCCATTCGAAATTTTAAACAAGCGCCTCAAGACGGGGTTTAAACCTAAATTAAAATAGTATGCCTCCTTACTATTTATTAATTTGCCGCTGCAAAGCATACCCTTTCAATATGGAAATAATTTTCAGGCAAACGGAAAAAAATGGACAAAAAAAAGCCCCGACAAAGTCAGGGCTGCTGGTGGTGATGAGTGGGCTCGAACCACCGACTCACGGATTTTCAGTCCGATGCTCTACCAACTGAGCTACATCACCGCCGAAAGTGATGCAAAGGTAGGTATTTGTTACTTTTGTACAAATGATTTGGCTAAAAAAATAGAAGGAATAGAACAATCAATTCAATATGAGCAGCTTACCACAAATCCTTTTTTTACTGGTCTTGGGCGGGGCAGGATACCTGCTGTACAGACGCATCAGTTTCCTCCGGAAGACCATCATGCTGGGAAAGCAGGTCTCACGGACCGATCATCCGAAAGAAAGGTGGAAAACGATGATGTTGGTAGCTTTTGGGCAGAAAAAAATGTTTAAAAGACTGGCCCCTGCCTTGCTTCACCTTGTTATCTACTTTTCGTTTATCGTCATCAATCTGGAAGTTTTGGAATTTATCATTGATGGCATTGCAGGCACCCACCGTATTTTTGCGCCGGTTTTGGCAGGCTTTTATACAGTAGCCATCAATATTTTTGAAATCCTCGCCATGGGCGTGTTGGTCTCCTGCGTGTTTTTCCTCCTCCGAAGAAACATTACCAAGGTTCCCAGGCTGAGCTCCTCCGAATTAAAAGGTTGGCCAAAATTGGATGCCAACCTTATTTTGTGGATAGAAATCCTCCTTATGCTGGCGATACTCACGATGAATGCTACCGACCAGATACTCGCTTACAGGGGTGTAGAAAAATACATACCCCTGGGCGGGCTCTGGATAAGCGGAAGCATGCAATGGATCTTTGACGGGCTGAGTAACAATGCCCTCCTGACTTTGGAAAGGTTTGCATGGTGGTTTCACATCATTGGTATTTTGGCTTTTGCGGTTTATGTGACCTACTCGAAGCACCTGCATATCTTTCTTTCGTTTCCCAATACCTGGTATGCCAATCTGGAGCCCAAAGGCAAAATGCCAAACATGGATGTGGTCACCAGAGAGGTGAAACTAATGCTAGGCCTGCAGACGGAGCCATCTGCAGATGAACCCGCAGCGGCTGAAGCGGGTCGGTTTGGTGCAAAAGATGTCAATGACCTTACCTGGGTAAATATCATGAATGCTTTTTCCTGCACGGAATGCGGCAGGTGTACTGCCGAATGCCCGGCCAATATTACAGGCAAAAAACTATCCCCGAGAAAAATAATGATGGATACCAGGGACAGAGCTGAAGAGGTCAGTATCAATATGCAAGCCGGAAAGAAGGGTTTTGACGATGGCAAGTCATTGCTGGGCGATTATATCAGCCAGGAAGAAATTAACGCCTGCACGAGTTGCAATGCCTGCGTAGAAGCCTGTCCCATCAACATTGATCCTCTGGCAATTATCCTGGAAATGCGGAGGTATACAGCCATGGAGGAAAGTGGCAGTCCTGCCCAATGGAATGCCATGTTTCAGAATGTAGAAACCAGTTTTGCGCCCTGGAAGTTTGCCCCTTCAGATCGCTTTAACTGGGCATCAGAAATCAATAAAGACGCAAAGTAAGCCAAGAAAAATGAGTGAAAAAACCTATCAAGTCCCTACCATGGCAGAAAAATCTGCCTCCGGCGAAAGTCCGGAAGTCCTTTTTTGGGTAGGATGTGCCGGATCTTTTGATGAACGCTACAAGGCGGTGACACTGGCCTTTGTCAAGATACTCAATAAAGTTGGGATCAATTTTGCCGTACTGGGGGAGGAAGAGACCTGTACCGGCGATCCGGCAAGGAGGGCTGGCAACGAATTTCTGTTTCAGATGCAGGCCATGAGCAATATTCAGGTATTGGATAGCTATCAGGTCAAAAAGATTGTTACAGCCTGCCCCCATTGCTTCAACACGCTGAAGAACGAATATCCCGCTCTGGGGGGAAATTATGAGGTCATGCACCATTCCCAGTTTTTGCAGGGCCTGATCAATGAGGGCAAAATTGTGATGAAAGGTGGAGGCGGATTCAGGGGTAAAAAAATTACTTTTCATGACAGTTGCTTTCTGGGACGGGCAAACAACGTATATGAGGCACCCCGGGAAGTAATCCGTGCCCTGGACCTGGAACTGGTAGAAATGAAAAGATGCCGGACAAAAGGCCTCTGCTGCGGTGCCGGTGGCGCACAGATGTTTAAGGAACCGGAAAAAGGCCGTAAGGATATCAATATCGAAAGGACCGAAGAAGCACTGCAAACCGGGGCCGGGACAGTGGCCGTGGGTTGCCCCTTCTGCCTGACGATGATGGCAGATGGCGTCAAGAACAAAGAAAAGGAAAAGGAGGTCAATGTGCTGGATCTCGCCGAACTGATCGCCAAAGACCAGGGTCTGTAGGAAAAAGTCTGAATGCCAGGCATCCTGACTTTTGGTAATTTGGTTTTTTTAAAGGATCTTAAAGCATATTATGTATCATAATAAATTCAATCTACGTTAATACGTTGGTAGCCTGACAGCATTGCAGGTGTCAATATACGTTTCTAACCAATAAAAAGGAACCAAAGCATGTACATACCTTTTGAAGAAATGCCGGAAGAGGCAAGAATTTGGGTGTATCAGGCAGACAGGCCATTCGATGAGCAGGAAAAAACCTGGATCATATCCAAACTGGTCACTTTCTGCAATCAATGGAATACCCATGGTAGCCTGATGCCCAGTTCTTTTGATATCAAATACGATCAATTCATTGTACTTTCTGTGGATGAAAGCCAGCTGGGAGCAAGCGGTTGTTCTATCGACAGTTCGGTAAAGGTACTGCGGGAGATCGAAACCAAACTGAACGTCAATCTTCTGGACAATGGGAAAGTGTCTTATCTGGATAATAACGGAGTGAAAGTAGCCTTTCTTCCCGAAATCAGGCAACACATCGACGAAGGATCTTTGCAAGCCCGAAGCAAGGTATTCAACCCGGGTGTAAATAAAATTTCCGATCTGGAGAAGCAATGGTTGATCCCGGCAGACGACAGTTGGTTAAAAAAATATTTCTCCAAATAAACCTGAGGGAGAAGCCATTCATATGAAAAAAGCAACGTATTTAGGTTATTTTAACGCCATTCTTGCCCTCGCAGGCATACTGCTGCTCCAGGTCTCGTGTACCAGCCTGCAGCAGAAAGCACAGAACCAATTTAGTGCCGGAGAGTATCAGATGGCCATCAATTCCTTCGCCAGACTGCTGGAAAAAGAACCGGACAACAGTGAAGCCAATTTTTACATGGCAGAAAGTTACCGGCTTTCAAATAGGGTAGAAAAAGCAACAGAATACTACAAAAAGGTCACTGAAAAGGATGCTACTTTTGAGAGTCAGTACTACAAAGGAAAAAGCCTGAAGGGGCAGGGGGATTATGAGGCAGCAAAGGAAGCATTCGAAGCAGCCAAAACCCTGACCATGGATGACGAAAGAATTGCCCTTGCCGAAAAAGAAATCAAAAATATTGAAGCCATTTCGTCCATTGAGCCAATATGGCCAAATCACGAATTGGAAAACTACGAACTACTGAATACTTCCGGAATAGATTATGCACCGGTATTGAGTGAAAACTATCTTTACTTCACCAGCTCCAGGGGGTCCGGGGACATGTATCCGGCTACCGGTCAGGGCTATACCCGTCTGTTTCGCGCCAGGGCTGAGGGAGTCAATGTGGACGTACAGAATGTACAGACGCTCCCTGAGTTTCGCAACGAAAGCGGATTGAATCAGGGGGCCATTGCCATCAGTCCCGATGGCAATACCATTATCTATGCGAGAGGAAATGCCGGCTCAAAAAATGACCTCCCCGACGTAAGCCTTTTTGCCTCCTACTTTCGGGGCGGAGGTTTCACAGAGCCGATATTTATGCCGGTAAATGGTGAACCGGAATACTGGAATTCCACTCCCGCATTTAGTCCGGATGGAGAAGTGCTTTATTTTGCTTCTAACCGGCCCGGGGGCTATGGGGGCACAGACCTCTATCAGTCTACCAAACTGGCCAACGGAGACTTTGGAAACGTGGTCAATATGGGGCCTGAAATCAATACGGCAGGCAACGAAATGTTTCCGCGGCCCATGCCCAACGGGGAGTTTTATTTTTCCTCTGATGGCCATCCGGGTTATGGGAAACTCGATCTCTTCGTCCTCAGGGAGGATGAGGACAGTACCGGAGTTCGAAACCTTGGTCCCAATTTCAATTCTCTGGCAGATGATTTCGGCATTTTCTTTACCGATTATCCCAAAGAAGGCTTCATCACTTCCAATCGCGAGGGTGGAAAGGGCGATGATGACATTTACTATTTCAAAGACATGACGCCCCCGCCAAAGGTGGTCAATGTACTGTTGAATGTGCAGACAAAAGAACGGCTGGAAAACGGAGAAGAACAAGTGCTACCCCAGACCCGCGTGGTGCTGTATGATGAAAACAACCAAACGATCGATGGAAATTTCTCCAGTCAAAATGGAAGGCTGAGATTCCCGCTGGAGCCAGATAAAAACTACTCGATGATCGCTTCCAAGAACGGGTATTTTACCAAAAGTATCCCCTACAGCACCGTGGGAAAAACCCCCGCCAGAGAAGACCTTGTGGAGCAGGTTACCAATGTGACCCTGGACACCACCATAGTTTTGGAACAATTGGTACTGGAGCGGGCCATTGTACTTGAAAACATCTATTACGATCTGGACAAAGCCGACATTCGACCCGATGCTGCAGCAGAATTGGACAAACTCGTCCAGATCCTGAAGGACAATCCGGGAATAAGGATCGAGCTCAGCAGCCATACCGACGCCAGGGCCAGTGATGCGTACAATGATGACCTGTCACAGAGAAGGGCAGAATCTGCAGTAGAATATATCGTATCGCAGGGAATCGACAGTGACAGACTGGAGGCCAGGGGATATGGCGAAAGGCAATTGATCATTGAAAATGCCCAAACCGAGGAAGAGCATCAGACCAACAGAAGAACGGAATTTAAGGTAATAGAAATCACCGACTAAAATCCTTATCTTTGCCGCCTAACTGTTTTTTTCAAAACCAAGGTTATGAGCGAAAGGTACATGCAACGGGGGGTCTCTGCCTCCAAGGAAGATGTGCACAGTGCGATTTCCAATTTGGATAAGGGACTATTTCCCTACGCATTCTGTAAAGTAGTGGAGGATGTTCTCGGCAATGATCCGGAATACTGCAATATCATGCATGCTGACGGGGCGGGCACCAAGTCCTCCCTCGCCTATCTCTACTGGAGGGCTACGGGTGATCTTAGCGTGTGGAAGGGAATAGCCCAGGATGCCATCATCATGAACATCGACGACCTGCTTTGTGTGGGGGCTGTAAACAACATTTTGGTTTCCTCTACCATAGGGAGAAACAAAAATCTTATTCCGGGTGAAGTCATATCCGCTTTGATCAATGGTACAGAAGAAGTCCTGCAGATGCTTCGGGATCATGGGGTCAATGCGCTACTAACGGGTGGAGAGACGGCAGACGTAGGTGACCTGGTTCGCACCATTATCGTAGACAGCACCGTCACCTGCCGGATGAAAAGACAAGATATCATCTCCAATGACCGGATCCAGGCCGGAGACCTGGTGGTGGGGCTGGCCTCTTTCGGTCAGGCCAATTATGAATCCGAATACAATGGTGGCATGGGAAGCAATGGACTTACCTCCGCTCGACACGATGTCTTCAATAAAGACCTCATGACCCGCTACCCCGAAAGCTTCGACCCTGCAGTGCCAGAGGAACTGCTGTATTCGGGAAGTTTTGGCTTGACAGACCCGGCACCTGGTACGCCGCTTGACATGGGAAAACTGGTACTTTCGCCTACCAGAACTTATGCCCCGGTGATCGCCGCCATACTGAAAGACTACCGGTCTGCCCTTCATGGGCTGGTCCATTGCAGCGGCGGCGCGCAAACCAAGGTATTGCATTTCATACATGACCTGCACGTGATCAAAGACCAGCTTTTTGACACCCCTCCACTGTTTTCTATCATACAGAAAGAAAGCGGCACGGACTGGAAAGAAATGTATAAGGTTTTTAATATGGGGCACCGCATGGAAATATATCTGGAAGAAAAGTATGCTGAGGAAGTTATCCGGATAGCGGCATCTTTCGGTGTGCAGGCAAGAATAATCGGACGGGTGGTCCCCCATGAGGGAAAGAAAGTAACTGTAGATGGACAGCATGGTGTTTTTAGCTACGAAGGATGATGCTGCTCAGCAATAAATGAGAAGGTTTCTGAGAATATCCATCGGTATCGTTGTATTTTTTCTCCTGGTAGCGGTAGCTACCATTACCAGCGTGGACTGGACACCGCTGAGAGAAACAACTTACTACCAGGAAACCAGGCGGCATTTAGACAGCCTTTCCCTCCGTGGTAGCGATCATGGAGTGCTATTAGGCGGCTGGTCCAGGGAAAACATTACTCCGGACGCACCCGTACCATTACTGGCTTATCGCCCCAGAGGAGACTACGAGTTTGTCCAGGACAGCAGCTTTGTCAAAACCATCATTCTGGGCAACACTGATTTCAAAGTCGCCTTTATCAATTACGAACTGTTGATTGTCCACCCTGAATTGGCACGGGCGGTTTCGACGGCAATCCGGCAACACCAACTGCCTGTAGACCACCTTTATTTTACGGCCACCCATACCCATAGCGGCATGGGAGGAACCATTCCCGGCCCTTTGTCTCATTTTGCTCTTGGCGGTTGGGACCAGTCACTGGTCAACCTAATTGCAGGCAGCACTGTAAAAGCTTTGCAGCAGGCAATTTCTCAGCTGGATACTGTCAATGTATCATTCAAAAAGAGTCATGCCGGACAATTTGTCTCCAACCGCCTGATAGCCGATGACCCTGTTGACCCCTATCTGAGGCAGCTTATCATCCGCCAGGAAAACGGCAATACAGCGAGTCTGCTTACCTACAGTGCACATGCGACCTGCCTGAGCAGCCGGTTCATGGGCCTGTCCGGAGATTACCCCCATTACCTGTCAAAAAAATTGGAGAGCAATCATGACCTGGTGCTCTTTGCCGCCGGAGCAGTGGGCAGCCATCGCCCAAAGCTACAGGGAAACGACATTACAAGTGTTAAGAAATATGCGAATCAACTTGATTCTGTTGTGATGCACTCTCCTGCCGCCCCTTTACCCTTACAGGGCCATGCTGTATTTGCCGGCAAGCTTCCGGTCAAACTCCGGGAACCACATTTTCGGATCAGCGACAATTGGAGACTAAGACCCTGGCTGTTTGATTGGGCCATAGGGAATTATCCGGCGCATTTTGACCTGGTAAGGATTGGCAATATGGTATTCATTTCTTCATCAGGTGAGGTGTCAGGTGTGTTTTATGAAAACTGGGAAAAACAGGCAGAAGAAATGGGCCTGAACCTGATGGTGACCACCTTCAATGGTGGCTATATAGGTTACATCACACCCGACAAATACTATCATAAAGCACTCTACGAAGTCAGGGACATGAACTTTTATGGCCCGTACAACGGTGCCTACTTCAATGAGTTGGTTTCGGGCCTGATAGATCTGGGATCCAAACTATAAACCCTCGCCTGGTAGAAACCCCGGCAAAATTCCTTCCTGCTCTTTTCGAACCATCCCCAATTGCTGAAAAAGGTATCATAATCCGGAAGGTCGTTTCTCTGATGGCCTGTCAGCAAGCTAAAGGCGACGATCATGGCTTTAAGCTGTAACCGTTTTGCTGCCAAAGGAAAGAAATCCGCAAAAATCCACCGGCTGTGTCTGTCTATCCTGGTATGCACTGCAGCAAAAATCTGCGTGATTTTTTCGTCTGGCAAAACATCCAGAAAATACTGCGTAATGACCACATCAAAGGTAACTTCAGGCAATATATCCGGGGAATCCGCATGTACAAATGAAATCCGTTTCAGGAGATCATCGCTCAGCCGGCTTTTGCATTTCCGAATCATGGATGCAGATGCTTCCATATAGGTCACCTTGCCCTTTTCTCCACACCTCTGCAGGACATCCGGTATATTTATGCCGGCTCCCCCTCCCAGTACCAACACCTGATCCCCACTGGAGACCTCCTCCAGAAAAGCCATTTTGCTGGAAGGAAAATCCTGCCCCAAAATCAGGTGGCCCAGCTTTTCGTAAAAAGGGGCCAGCAGGCGATAATGATCCGGAAACTTTTCCTTTCCCATGATTTATCCCAATAGAATTAAAAGGAAGGGTAGAGAAAAGGAAAGTTCCAATCGTTTTCTTGCCTGCGCTATATTGGCAGGGTGCTCCATAAAGCTTATGGCATGCACCAATACCATTATCCCCCAAATCAGCGTATAGCGATGATAAAAAGAAGGCAGAGCAAAGAAAAGTACGAGCATGTAAATCAATGCCAGGGCCGTTAGTCCCCAAAGCAATAGGCGGGTTTTTTTCTTGCCAAGGACTGTCATGATGGATTGATGGCCCTGGGCTTTATCCAGTGCAGCATCCAGATAGGACAAAAATACCAGATTATACCAGGCAAGTATAAAATAACCGGGCAGGTAAAAAAGCCAGGCGTACGAGCCAAATCCAAAATCCTGTTGCCAAATGGGTACCAGGGCAATACCACCGACATACAAAAAAGCGATAGAAGCCTCTTTCAAGACGGACAATCTTGCCGGGGCGTAGCGCAAGCCAATGATGACTACCAATATGATTCCACTCAATAGCAAGCCGCCTACCATCAAGCCATTCCAGGAAAGCCATTTCAAGGCAAACCCCCATCCCAGAATTACCACAAGTAACGTCATCAAACTTAACTTTCGAAAATGCTTTTGGTGGTAGCGATGACGGCGGGACAATGCCTTCTGGGGAATTTTCCTGGCATCCAGCAGGTGATCAAAGGTATAAATGGACCAGACGGCCATGCCTAGAAGCAGGTAAATAGAGGCAGACAATTCCAATCGCATCATGTCGGCAAAAAAAAACAAGCCGGCGCAGGCACCGGCTACTACATCCAGTGAGAGCAGATTAAAGATATCGAAAAATTTTACGAATATTCTTTGAAACAAATTCACCCATTCATTTATTTGGCTGCAATTTAATTAATTGATTCGTCCAAATCATTTAAAAATTTCCGTAATTTCCCATTCGACACCGCTTCATCTACAATCATTTTCATGAGAAAAGTTATTTATGCCCTATTATTTTTTCTGGGCCATGGGGCTTTTGCCCAGCAGCCTGTAAAAGTAGCCTGTGTGGGCAATAGCATTACCGAAGGTCCGGGCCGAAAGCATCGGGACAGCTACCCTATGCAACTCCAAAGAAAACTAGGCGACGCCTATCTGGTCAAAAACTTAGGGGTAGGAGCCAGGACCTTGATGAAAAAGGGAGATTTTCCGTTCTGGAGGGAGCCGCAATTCAAACAGGCAATGGTATTCAAGCCGGATATCCTTATCATCAAGCTTGGCACAAATGATTCTAAACCGCAAAATTGGATACATAAGGAAAATTTCATAACTGACTATGTAGAAATGGTCGAAATCCTAAAAAATAACATGCCGGAAAATGGGAAGATATACCTGTGTCTGCCCGCTCCGGTTTTTGAAGACAACTACGGGATAACCGAAAAAGTCATCGTCAATGAAATGACGCCGATGATCAGGGATGTGGCAAAAAAAACCGAATCAGAAATCATCGACCTTCACGAAGCCCTGAAACCGTATGGCGAGTTGTTCCCCGATGGCGTACACCCCAATAGGGAGGGAGCCGGAGTGCTCGCAGATGCCATAAAGCGGCACATTCAGAGATAATAACAACAATCAGTTAGCTGGATAATTGGATCGATAATCTACCGCCTTTTTCCTACCGTCAAGATCAGCCAGATTGGTTTCTTTACCCGGAACGATATCAGTGTTTTGTGCGGCAGCACAGCGCCATTCTTCCTCCTTCTTGGGCACAAAGAAGCGGAATAGGTCTGTCGGGAATTTACCCCTCTGACCGGAAGGTTTGTCCGCCCTACCAGCTTTAACCTCGCCTGAACCAGCATCAATCCATTAGAAACTTCTTCCCTTGTTTTCAAAATCCTTGCGCCTTGTGTAAATTGATGGCATAGATGGGAGAACTGGCGAAAAATACCAATAAAAAGAGCGCTGAGAGAAGAAAATTTCTCAAAAACCTAATCCATGACATCGAGGCATTGGACAGCATGATCCGTGACGGGATGATAGAAGAGGATGTTCAGCGAATAGGAGCCGAACAGGAATTTGCACTGATCAACAAGCACTACAAACCCTCCAAAAACGGGCCTTTGATCCTGGGAAGATTGGACAACAAACACTTTACTTCAGAATTGGCCATGTACAATCTGGAGCTGAACCTGGACCCGCAGGAATTGCAGACCGGCTGCCTGTACAAGATGGAAAAACAATTGAGAAAATACCTCAGGCAAGCCGAAGGAGTAGCCGCCGACTTTGGCGACGAGGTAGTCCTGACCGGGATCTTACCTTCCATAGACCTTCGATCCGGACAGATGGATTACATGACCCCAAATCCCCGCTATCAGGCCCTGGACGAAATCATCAAACAGCTCCGGGGTCAGGATTTTGAATTGAACATATCCGGAGTCGACGAATTGATTCTGGCCCATACCAATATCCTCTTCGAAGCATGCAATACCAGCTTCCAGTGCCATCTTCAGGTAAGCGCAAAAAGTTTCGTGGACCAATACAACTGGGCACAAATGATCTCAGGACCAGTGTTGTCTGTGTGCACCAATTCCCCCCTGCTTTTCGGCAGGGAACTATGGTCCGAAACCAGGATCCCTCTTTTCCAGCAGAGCATCGATATTCGCAGCAAAGGCTATCATTTGAAAGAAAAGGAACAGCGGGTTTCTTTCGGCAATCAATGGATCAGAGAGACCACGGAAATCTACAAGGAAAATATCGCCCGGTTTCCACTTATTCTTACCCATAAGTCTACAGATAATTCCCTTTCGGTACTCGAGGACGGCGGCATCCCCAGGTTACAAGCGCTACAGTTGCACAATGGCACCATATGGAGATGGAACAGACCATGCTATGGCACCACGGACGGCAAGCCCCATTTAAGAATTGAAAATCGCTACCTTCCTTCCGGACCCACCATCATGGATGAAATGGCCAATCTTGCATTTTGGTTGGGACTGATGAGAACAATGCCGCCGGCACACTGCGGCAACTGGCAGCGAAAATCGTTTGAAGACACCAAAGGCAATTTCTACCGGGCTGCTACTTCCGGAATTTACAGCAGCATGGTATGGAACGGCCGCATGATTCCGGCGCAGAAACTCATACTCGACCAGCTTCTTCCTCTCGCAGAGAAAGGCCTCAGCAATGCCGGTATTCCGGAAGAAGAATCCCACAGGTACCTGGATATCATCCGGAAAAGAATCAAATCAGGTCAGACTGGCAGTTCCTGGCTAATTAAGAGTTATCGTAAGATCAAAAAGCACATGAGCAGGGATGAAGCAATGGTGACCCTCACAGCTGCCATGCAAAAGCGCAGAAAGACAGACCAGCCTGTGAGCGAGTGGCTGGCAGCCACAAAGGCCGAACTGCAATCCATACCCATCCAATATGACTGGATAGGTAATATCATGACAACCAACCTGATCACTGTTCAGGAGGATGACCTGATAACGCTGGTGAAAAAAATCATGGAATGGAAAAATATCCACCACATTCCTGTCGAGAATAAGGAAGGAAAACTTAGGGGACTGATTACCGGCAGCACCCTCCAAAAATACGCGGAAAGTGCGGATGGACTGGAGATTGCCAAAGACATCATGATCACCCACATGGTTACTACCGGGCCTGAGACCGACATCAAGTATGCCATGCTTTTAATGGTAAACAAAAGCGTCAGTTGCCTGCCGGTAGTGGATGGAGACAGGCTTATCGGATTGGTCACCGACAAGGATGCCAAAATGGTCTGGGAAAAGCTTTATCAAAAAAACAATGCCTGAAACACTGCTCACTACGGACAATTCCAGGGTTATTTTTACCAACCACCAGGGGACTGACCTCCCTACCCTGGTAGCTATCGTCGGCATCCACGGTAATGAACCCGCATCCATTCAGGCCATGGAAGCGCTTTTCGAGCCAAAAAACAAAGGAAATTTTGATTTTAAAGGCAATGTATTCGTGCTAAAGGGAAACACCCGGGCCCTGGAGTCACGACAGAGATACATTTCCAGGGACCTGAACCGGATTTGGACCCACGAAAACCTCCACCTGGTCCGGATGAAACATGAGAAAGCACCGGGGTTCAGTTATCCGGAATTGAGGGAAATGGCACTGTTGGATCAATTGATCAATTCCATCATTGCGGTCTATGGCTCTGGTAAAATTCTGTTTGCAGACTTACATACCACTTCTGCTGACAGTTGTGCTTTCCTGCCCTTCAACGATACTTTACCCAATCGCGCCATGGCCAGGCATTTTCCCGTACCGTTGATACTTGGAATAGAAGAATACCTGGACGGACCACTGATGAGCCACATCAATGACCTTGGCTATCCCGCGTTGGGTTTTGAAGCCGGAAAACACGATGATCCCCAAAGTGCCAGACGGCACCAGGCCTTTATCAAACTTTGCATGCACCACCTGGCAATAATACACTTATCGCCCGCCGATGTCCTTGCTGAGGAAGGGCTATTGACAAATGATCTCGGGATTAAAAGCGGTTTTTACGAAATCTTGTGCCGGTACCCCATCGGTCCGGATCAGAAATTTGAAATGAAGCCTGGGTTTTCCAACTTCAAACCTGTGAGAAAAGGCCATGAACTGGCCATAAATAACGGCATTCCAGTGCGAAGCCAATATAAAGGAATGGTCTTTCTGCCGTTGTACCAAAGCCAGGGCGAGGATGGTTTTTTCATTGTTAAGCCGGTCTCATCCTTTTGGATGGGGCTATCAAAATGGCTCAGAAAGACATTTCTACCAAAGCTCCTGCCGCTGCTACCCGGAATCTCCCAAAAATCTCATTCCGAAAACAGGTTCCTTGTGGACCCGAGGATCGCCCGCTGGCTGAATAAGGAAATTTTTCATGTGTTAGGTTTTAGAATATATTATTCCTCTCCGGGCAAAAACTGGGAGATTATTAAAAGAGATTGATGTATATTCGCAGGTACTTTTTTTAGTATCCATTGCCCCTGGCAAAACTTTAAGATTCAATTTACAGTTTATAAGCTATCATGCTTCATTATACCACTTATCAGCTTGATCCGGAAGCCCCATGGGTTACTTTTGTCCATGGCGCAGGTGGCAGTAGTGCCATTTGGTTCAGACAGATCCGGGACTTCAAAAAGTCCTTCAACGTTTTGCTCGTCGACCTGAGAGGACATGGCAAATCAAAAAACCACGTATACCAAAAGCTAAAGCGGTATTCTTTTGACGTCATTGGCGATGAAGTCATAGAGGTACTGGATCACCTGAAAGTTAAAAATTCCCATTTTGTAGGAATTTCTCTGGGTACCATCATAATCAGAGAAATCACAGAAAGGCATCCGGACAGGGTGAGCAGCATGATTTTGGCAGGTGCCATCATGAAACTGAATATCCGTGGTCAGATCCTGATGCGTCTGGGAATTTTGCTAAAGTCCGTGATCCCCTATTTGCTGTTGTATAAATTGTTTGCCTTTATTATCATGCCGAAAAAGAATCACAAAGCATCCAGGAGCCTTTTTGTGCAGGAGGCCAAAAAGCTTTATCAAAAAGAGTTTATCCGCTGGTTTACTCTGGCCTCAAAAGTCAATCCTTTATTGGCATTTTTCAGAATCAAAGAAACCCCAATCCCCACGCTTTATGTCATGGGCGAGGAGGATTACATGTTTTTACCCTCCATTGCCAAGCTGGTGAAAAACCACAGTTCTGCAAAACTGGAGGTTGTTCCTGCCTGTGGGCATGTAGTCAATGTGGAAAAACCCGAAGCGTTCAATCAAATTGCATTGAATTTCCTTAAAGAATAATGGCTTAGCGCGAAGCCAATTTTTAAACCTTTTTAGTAATCCCCTGAAATCAAATAATAGTACCAATAAGCCAGATTCAGGTATAGATGTAAAACTTTGGTTTTATGAACAGGCTAATCTACTTCAGCTTAGTATTTACAATAGTTACCTCGGTGCCTGTTTTTGGGCAGGCACTTGATTTTTCTGATGCAGTAATTATGCAAAATAGTTCTGGCAAAAGAGCAGGCCATTTTGCCCGTATTTTACAGGAAGAGTTGGAAAAAAGGGTGGGCAAGCCCTTCCTCATTCAAACTGATACCATCAGCGAAAATAGGTCGCAAATTGTGCTGTCCTTGTATGCCGACAGAAAGAGCCTGCCCAATCGCTACATCAAAGGACTGGAAAATCTTCAACCACAATCACCTGAAAGCTATCAGATAATCCTCCAAAAAGATAGTTTATCGACCTCTTTTTTGATCATTGGCCAGGATGAACGTGGGCTCTTATACGGTATTGGACAGTTGCTTCGAAAAATGGATTGGGCAATGGGCAAATTAAACCTGCCGGAATCACTGGTAGGTAGCTCCTCTCCTGTCTATCCCATTCGGGGCCATCAATTGGGCTACAGACCAAAGACCAATGCCTATGACGCTTTTACGGTAGAAAGATTTGAACAATACATTCGTGAGTTGGCACTTTTCGGTACAAACAGTATTGAAATAGTACCTCCTCGCACAGACGATGATTCTAGCAGCCGGCACATGACGCTTCCGGCCATTGAAATGATCAGCGAGCAATCGCGGATTGCGGACGAATTGGACCTGGACCTCTGGATGTGGTATCCCAATATGGGAGAAGATTACCAAAATCCGGATTCCCAGGTCACTGAATTGGCAGAAAGAGAGGAAGTTTTCGCCGCTCTGACCCGTTTAGATCACCTGTTTGTACCCGGAGGAGATCCGGGTGACCTGGACCCTGACACTTTATTTGCCTGGTTGGAAAAAACCGCTGAACTGCTTCTAGAATACCATCCCGGAGCAAAAATCTGGGTTTCTCCACAGGTTTTCAGACCTACCCAGGTCTGGTTTGACAGGTTTTTTCACCATATCAACAAAGGTTACCCCTGGTTGGGTGGCGTCGTTTTTGGCCCATGGGTGAAAATACCTTTGCCGGAGCTTAGAAAATTGGTACAGGAGGGTATACCCATTCGCAGGTATCCGGATATTACCCACAGTCTGAGTTCACAATACCCCATCGCAGATTGGGATCTCGCACTTGCCATGACATTGGGCAGGGAATGCATCAACCCCAGACCGGTAGATCAAAAGACAATACACAATGCGCTGGACCAACTGGCAGTGGGTAGCATAAGTTATTCGGAGGGAACAAATGACGATCTTAATAAATTTGTCTGGACAGATCAGGACTGGGATCCTGACAGGAAAGTTACTGAAACAGTCCGGGATTATGCCCGCTTTTTCTTCGGATCAGAATGGACAGAACCTGTCACCCAGGGTTTGTTGGCTGAAGAGGCCAACCTGAAAGGATCTTTGTTGACCAACAACCAGGTACCGCAAACCTTGCTTCAGTGGCAGGAGATGGAGGCGCGGGCCAGCTCCGAAATGCTGGGTAATTTCCGGTTCCAGATGGGCCTGATCCGTGCCTACTTTGATGCCTACATCCAACAAAAACTACTTCACGATACCCAGCAGGAACAGCTTGCCAGGAATATACTTGATCTGGCCAATCAAATGGGTAGTCGATGGGTAATCGATACCGCCATGCAAATCCTTGAAAACCCCTGGAAGGATCCCGGAGCAGCCCGGTTGAAAGAAAGGTGTATCGAATTGGCAAACTCCCTTTACCAAAGCATTGGTGCCCAACTGACCATAGTGCCACATGGCGCGGCGCCCGGAAGGGGCAACTTCATAGACAATTTAGACGCTGTTCTGAATGATTCACCCTGGCTTATGGACAACCTCCGGTCTATTGCCACCATGGAACCAGAAGAAGCAAGGCTCAGGGAATTAAAGCATTTAATCCATCGGACCAATCCCGGACCCGGGGGTTTTTATGACAATTTTGGCACCCCCGGGAGTTGGGGAAAAGTGGTGCATGGCAAAGCACTGATAGAAGACCCGGGAAGTCTTTACGGGCCAAGGGTAAGTTTTGGAGTTGGACTTATCGGAGAAGAATGGGTTCATGAGGTGCAAGCTGTGGGCTTTGAGGGAAAAGCTACCCCGAAGGCCTGGATGACACAAATCAACACGCTGTTTGATACGCCGCTGCAAATCAGGTACGAAGACCTGAACCCCGATTTAAAATACCGGCTTAAGGTCGCATATACAGGAAGGTTTAGATCAAAAATGAAACTATCAGTTGATGAGGATATTTTAATTCATGATTTTATTGAGACCGGTCAACAACCTGTTTATTCTTTCCCTCTGCCACAAAGTGCCTACCGGGATGGAAGTCTTACTTTTACCTGGACCTGTGGTGAAGGAGAAAGAGGTTCACAGGTTGCTGAAATCTGGATCATCCCAGAAACAGAATAGTAGTGAAAAGGAATCTCTATGATAAAACAAATTTTCCTTTTGATAGTGACCCTTTTAAAAAAAACAATCTTTTTTCAAGAATTATTGCACATATCATAGCTAATACACTGAAAAAGAAGCCATTGAATTTTACTAACTGAATTTTTTCCAGGGCCAAAAACAATATTTTCAGTTTATAATTTTTCCATAGCTATAATAATGTATTTCAGAACAATTAAAATATTTTGTATATTTTTACGATAATTTATTTGTTAAAATATTGGTTTTATAATTTTTTACGCAGTAATTTTCGAATGTTAAAGAAATGAAGAGCGGATAAGAGAGCTAAGTGAAGTGGGATATCCGTAAGGGAAGTTGGTTATTTTTTAATGTAGGGTTTGTCCGGGGTCTTATGGCGACATAAGGCTCCGGCATTTTTTTTATTGGAAAGCAGCCTCCGGGATTATCCGGTAGTGCGGCATCTGGAGGTTGGGTATGGCGAGCTGCAGTGAGGGTGTTTTAAATGAAAAACTCTGTTAAGATGGCTATTCCCGAAGCGAGAAGAATAATCAGCAGCTTATGCAGGTTGAATCGGTGCTGGGGAGAACTTTCAAAGAAAATGATGGTAGAAATATGAAGGAATCCCCCGGCTACAAGTCCAAACAGAATATTCAGCGTACCCCTCCCGATCAATTGTTGGTCATACAGCACATCTGTAGACACCATTCCCAAAGGTGAAGCCATAGAAAACAATACCAATAGCAGGATTACTCCCCACTTGCTCAACCTGCTCATCAGTACTGCTACCAGGGCAAAGGCCTCCGGCATCTTATGCAGGATCATCCCGATTAAAAGCGTTTCGCTGCCATGATGATGACCTGCCAGCATGGGCTGCTTTGAAAGCAGGGTACCTTCCAGGAAAGCGTGTAAAAACAGGCCTATCATCAGCGTCCATACACTATTTCCCCTGCCATCTCCCCCATGATGATGAATATGACCATGCTCAATTCCGGAGGACATAAAATCCAACACCTGTTGCAGCAAAAATCCAAGCAGGATATAAAGGCCCATGTAGTAGGCCGATTGCTGGTCTGCAAACAACTCAGGAAGAATATGTAAAATGGTAATCGCAAATAGGTAAGATCCTGCAAATATCAAGGCCAGTTTGAAGCTCTTTTCTTTCCATTCGGGTATTATCAAAGCCAGCAAACCCGCTCCAAATGCAGCGAAAAAAAGTAAAATAAAATGCATCATCTTCTAAATCGGGTTTTCGGAACTATTCCTTTTCCATCACAGTAATATACGGAATCAAGCCCTCACTTACAAAGGACTGCAACCGGCCCTGTTCATCGTTATAGATAAGAAAAACCTCCAACGTTGGCATCGATTCCGTAATCTCCCTGGCCTTCTCCACTCCCAATACCATAAATGCTGTGGCGAAGGCATCGGCGGTCATGCAGTCTTCGGCCACAACGGTGGCACTCAAAAGCGAATGTTCTACAGGATACCCTGTGAAGGGACTGATGGTATGGGAGTATTTCACGGAATCTTTGATATAAAAATTCCTGTAATTTCCGGATGTAGCCATTCCCTTGTTATCCAGGGCCAGGATGCTGTACAGGTCGTTGGCCTGCCCTTCTATTTCGGGTCGGGAGATGCCCACCTTCCACAATTCACCTTTTTCATTCAGCCCACTGCTCACCAGCTCCCCTCCTACCTCTACCAGATAATCCCGGATGCCTTTTTCGCGCAATAACTCTGCAAGCTTATCTACCCCGTATCCTTTGGCTACAGCACTCAGATCGAGGTAGACATCACTGTTGATTTTGCTGATCCTATTCTCGTCAAAAACAAGCTGATCAAAACCCACCTGATCCAGAAGCTGGCGCACGCCAGTGCTGTCTTGCAGCGATGCCCCCTCCGGCCCGAAGCCCCAGGCGTTGACCAGAGGGCCTACAGTAGGATCGAAGGCTCCATTTGTGGCCTCATATACTGCCTTGCTCTTTTGCAGCACCGGATAAAAGTGGCTCGATTCAAAGTCCAGGGTATCCATTCGGTTAAAACGACTGATTTCTGACTCGGGTATATAGGTCGACAATGCATCATTTATTTCCATCAGCAAGGCATCTACTTCTTTCTTAAAGTCCCGTCTCCCTTCATCCAGGTAGACGATTCTGTAGCTCGTTCCCATGGTAGGTCCTGAGATAACCACCTTTGGTCCCTCATCAAGGACCGGCATCGGGCTCTCTTTATTTTGCCTGTACAGGTAAACCATGAATACCACCAGCAACAACAAAATGCTATAGATGATATTTTTCTTGGCAGATTTTTGCATAAAACCAGGCTGTTTTAATTTTCCGAAAGTTAAGTCTTATTTTTCAATTGCTCATCGTTTTTACCCCCTTATGCTGAGCAGACCGTTTGCCCGGCATGGGTGCAACACTGCAAAGCTGGGATGAATTTTCTATATTTGTACTTGTTAGAAAGATCATATGAGAGAAGACTATCTGCGTGGAGACCCCGAAGGCATGGCCCCCGGAGACAAGGAAATTGAAAAGGCGCTACGGCCATTGAGCTTTGCCGATTTTACCGGTCAACAGAAGACCGTAGAAAACATAAAGATATTTGTGTTAGCGGCAAAAAAACGTGGAGAATCGCTGGATCATGTCCTGCTGCATGGCCCCCCCGGGCTGGGAAAAACCACGCTTAGCCATATTATCGCAAACGAACTGGAATCCAGCCTGAAGATCACATCCGGGCCCGTACTGGACAAACCTTCAGACCTGGCGGGTTTGCTGACCAACCTGGAAGATGGTGATGTGCTTTTTATTGATGAAATCCACCGGCTGAATCCGATTGTAGAGGAGTACCTTTACTCTGCCATGGAGGATTTCCGCATCGACATCATGCTGGACTCAGGTCCAAATGCGCGTTCAGTACAGATCAGCCTCAACCCCTTTACACTGGTAGGGGCCACTACCCGATCAGGTCTGCTTACGTCTCCGCTTCGTGCCCGCTTTGGCATCAATGCCAGGTTAGAATATTACGATGCCGAATTGCTCAGCACCATCGTCAAAAGATCTGCCTCCATTCTGGGTACTCCGCTTGATGATGAAGCTGCTTTTGAAATCGCACGGAGAAGCAGAGGTACTCCCAGGATAGCCAATACCCTGCTAAGGAGAACCAGGGATTTTGCTGAAATCAAAGGTGATGGCCGCATCAATCTGGACATCGCCAAAATAGCCCTGGATGCATTGAATGTGGATGAGAATGGGTTGGATGAAATGGACAACCGTATTTTGCTGACCATCATCAGGAAGTTTGCCGGAGGCCCGGTAGGCCTTTCCACCATTGCCACTGCCTGCGGGGAAGAGGCTGAAACAATAGAAGAAGTCTACGAACCATTTCTCATACAGGAGGGCTATCTCAAACGAACAAGCAGGGGTAGAACTGCCACAGAAGCCGCCTACAAACACCTAAAACTGAAGCCGGATTTTGGTGGTCAATCTGGTAGTCTTTTTGATTCATAGCCCGGCCTGGATAATATTCAAAAATTTAGCCGATGAGTCAGTTGGAGAAAAATACGCTTTTGGTAAAAAAAACTGCCCAACACCTGGGGTTTGATTATTGCGGAATAGCAAAGGCGGAATTTCTGGAAGAAGAAGCTCCGAAACTGGAGGCCTGGCTGGCGAGAAATTATAACGGAAAAATGGCCTATATGGCCAATCATTTTGACAAACGACTGGACCCTACCAGGCTGGTGGACAATGCCAGATCGGTGGTAAGCCTGGTGTTTAATTATTACCCGCCAAAAAAGCTTCCCGAGGGGAAAAACGATATTAAGATCGCAAAATATGCGTACGGAAAGGATTACCATTTCGTGATACGGGAGAAACTCAATCATTTTCTTGAAATCCTGAAAGAGGAAATCGGAGAGATCAACGGGAGGGCATTTGTGGACAGCGCCCCGGTTATGGAGCGCCAATGGGCGCAGAGAGCAGGACTGGGCTGGACAGGAAAAAACAGCCTTTTGCTCAACAAAAACATGGGTAGTTTTTTTTTCCTGGCCGAATTGATCATTGATCTACCCCTTCATCATGACAATCCGGTCGAAAGAGATTACTGTGGCACCTGTACCCGCTGCATTGATGCCTGCCCCACCGATGCCATAGTAGAAGCAAACCTGGTTGATGCCTCCAGATGCATTTCCTATCTGACGATCGAACTGAAAGAAGAAATTCCCGCTGAATTTAAGGGCAAAATGGAAAATTGGGCCTTCGGTTGTGACATCTGCCAGGATGTGTGCCCCTGGAATCGCTTTTCTAGACCTCATCGGGAACCTGAATTTTTACCCCATACAGAGGTAGAATCTCTCGACTGGCAGGAAATGACCAAAGACACATTTGATCGGGTATTCCGGAAATCCGCTGTTAAGCGAAGCAAATGGACGGGAATGATGCGCAATATTCAGTTTATCCGGAAAAAATAGCCGCTTTCCTGATTGTTGTGAAAAGCTTACTGTGACCTTTCAGTTTTTTGTATTTCGGGCAGTATCCCCGGTTTTCTAAGGGCAAGAAATACCGTTTTCCTGCGCAATCACAGGTAAAAGATACCGCCCGGGGAGGAGCCAGTCCTGCTCCTCCCCCTCCGGATGGCCTGGTTCCGGGATTGGCAGATGAAATGTATCTGCCGAAATCAATGCCAATTAAAAAAAAAATTGCTTACCCCCAAAACAAATTGGAATATATCTGATTTTAAAAGAATATGTTAGAAAAACACCAGGAAGCTAAATTATATTATTAAATTGTTATTATTGTAAAATAATAATCATTTGCTAAAAAACACAAATTTATGATCTAAACTTTAAAATTCTAATAATAAAAACCGTAATCTAAACTTATTTCTATGACTAAAATTTACCAATTCTCATTGGTGCTGGTCTTTTCTACGCTCTTTGTAGGCTGGGCACATGCACAGTACAGCGTCTCGGGGACCATCACCGATCAGCGAACCGGGGAGCCCATGATCGGGGCCAGCATTTTGGTTAGCAACACCAGCAGAGGAACCGTAACAGACCTGGATGGCAGGTTTAACCTTAATTTTGACAACGATGATCCAGCCAGCCTGGTCATCTCCTCTTTGGGCTATCTCAGTCAGACGATTGAGGTAGGGCCCAATGAAAACAATAAATTGAATGTTTCTCTCAAGGAGGACGCTACTAATCTTGAGGAGGTAGTAGTAACCGGCTTGGCATCCTCGGTAAAAAGATCTAATCTGGCCAATGCCGTCTCCTCCGTTTCTTCCAGGGAATTAACCGGAACCACTACCATCCAAACTACTGATGGTGCCCTTTATGGAAAAATTGCTGGTGCAAATATTCGCTCAAATGGAGGTGCGCCGGGAGGAGGGCTATCCATACAACTTCGGGGGATCTCTAGTCTTACCGGCGCTTCTCAGCCGCTGATCATTCTGGACGGGGTTTATATCAACAATTCCTTTCAGCGAACTGGTCGTGCCACAGTCACCGGCGCAGGTGCTTCGAGCCAGGACGACGGGGCAAACAGGCTGGCTGACCTAAACCCCGCAGACATTGCAACCATTGAGGTCCTGAAAGGCCCTTCAGCGGCCGCCATCTATGGTACCAGGGCAAATGCAGGTGTAATCATCATCACCACCAAGCGCGGTGCTGAGGGGAAAACCAAAGTCTCCCTTTCACAGGATATCGGCTTTGCAAAACCCTTGCGCCTTCTGGGAGTAGATGACTGGAGTGAGGAAAAGATTAATGTATTTTTCCCGGAAAACAGAAGACCCATAGAGTTGGAACGCTTCCGGGAAGGGGTCAGAATAGATTATGAGGACTACTTCTACAACAATACGGCTTTGCTCAGCAACACCCGTCTGACCGTATCCGGAGGTAATGAAAAGACTAAGTTTTATGTTTCCGGCAACATCAATGCTGAAGATGGCACCGTGAAAAATACGGGTTTTGACCGATTTTCGGTCAGGGCAAATCTGGACCATAAAATAACCGATAAGATTAAATTGGGTGTTTCTTCCAATTATATCAAGTCTACTTCAGACAGGGGCTTCACAGGCAACCAGAACAACTCAGGTGCAAGCATAGGCTACAGCATCGCTTACATCCCGAATTATTTTGACATCCGCCCTGATGAAAACGGAAATTACCCGACAAACCCATATTTTAGCGAGAATCCCGCTGCAGTCACAGACAATGCTGAGAACAGATCCGATGTACAACGATTTGTACAGGCATTTACACTGGACATTGATCTTTTCAGCAACAGCAATAGTTTTTTGAAAGCCAATATAGCCGGTGGATTGGACTTCCTTCAAAATTCCACCCTGATTTATTTACCAGAATTTCTTCAGTTCCAGAGAGGTCAGGCCAATCCTGGTGACGTTTTTTGGGGAAAACAGGAAAGTTTCAACACCAACTTCCAGGCTGCACTGGTTTACAATTTTAATCTGGGCAAGGTCAACATGAATTCCCAGGCTGGTTTGGTGAGGCTCGACTTCAACAACAGCCAGCTATTTAACAGGGGCCGGGGTCTGGTACCTGGTCAAACGAACCTGCAGCAGGCATCGGTTCAGGAAATTGTCGAACAGTTTAATAGCGAAGTTCAGGAAGCGGGTATATTCCTCCAGCAGGAAGCTAATTTTGAAGACAAAATCATTGGCACAGTCGGGGTGCGGTGGGACAAGTCAACCTTAAATGGCGACCCCTCCCAATACTATACCTTTCCCAGAGCATCTGTAGCTTTTAATCTTGGGAATTTCGATTTCTGGAACTCTTCCTTTATCAATCAACTGAAACCAAGGATCGCTTATGGGGAAACAGCAGGGCCAGTCGCCTTTGGAAATACATTTTCCAGACTGGAGGGCGCCAATATTGGAGGCCTTTTGGGTTCGGTAGTAGGAACCCAAATCGGGAACACCCAAATCAGACCCGAAACGGCAACAGAGTTGGAATTTGGAGTGGACTTTGGTTTTCTGAACAACCGCTTTGCTCTGGAAGCCACCTATTATATCAAAAACACCCAAAACAATATTCAGGATCTTAACCTGGCTCCTTCCACGGGTGTAAACACCATACCCAGCAATGAGGCGGAACTGCAAAACAAGGGTTTGGAATTGAGTATCTCCGGAACGGTAGTGGGCCAGGCCAACTTCAACTGGTTTTCAAGAGTCATGTATTGGCAAAACAGGGTAAACATGACAAGATTGGGGATACCACAATATACCCTCGGTGCTTTCGGACCTGCCCTCGGAACTTTCTACTACGCGGAGGGCTTCGCTCCCACTACCATCGTGGGCACGCCTGCAAATCCTGATCATCCCAGTGGATTTACGGTTTGGGGAAATGCCCAACCCAAGTTCAATACATCCTTCTACAATACGATGAGAGTTTACAATAACCTGGAATTGTCCTTCCTGGTGGAATGGAGACAAGGAGGTGAAAACATCAATCTGACTTCTTTTCTTTCCGATTCCGGGGGGACTACCAACGGCTGGTTTGACGATGACAATGGAGATGGCGTTCCGAATGGAAGGCAGAGACCTCCGGAACCCTACAACAATGCCGGAAGATGGGTCCAGGATGCCTCATTTGTAAAAGTCAGAGAAATTGGCCTATACTATACCCTACCTAAGGCAACGGTCGCCAATACCTTCGGCGATGCCCTGGCAGGTGTGCGTTTTGGTTTATCGGTCAACAATGCCTTCCTTTTTACCGATTATGAAGGATACGATCCGGAGACATCCACTTTTGGTGCCCGGTCTGTAGACAACAACGTAGACATTGCACCCTACCCGACCCCAAGAAGGGTTTTCTTTCACGTAAATCTTGATTTTTAAATCCCTAATCGATGAAAGTTATGAAAATGATAAAATCATATATCGGATTTGCCGCCATTGCTGCACTTGCTATTGCGAGCTGCAACCCATTGCAACTGGATCAAATAGACGATCCAAATAACCCTTCCCTGGGGAGTGTAAGCGAAAATGCCAGTCGTTCTCAGATCCAATTTCTGGTAACCGGGCTGGAGTCTCGCCACCGGGACTATGTCACCAATGTATCCCGCGCATGGAATACCTTTGGGAGAGAAATATGGTACCTGAATGGTTCGGATCCTCGTTTTCAAACCGATTGGCTGGGACAAGCCGGACGGGAGCCTGACCGGATCTACTTTGGATTCGGCACCACAGGAGGTGGCTCCTGGGCAGATCCCTACCAGGCTATCCGGCAGGCAGAGGTGCTGATCTCTGCTGCAGAAAACACCAACGTCCTCACAGACGCCGAACAAGCTGCACTCTCCGGTTTCGGACGCATGATTCAGGGGTATCAGTTCATGATCCCTGCAAATTTTGTCTATGACAATGGTATCAGAATTGATGTAGAAGACCCGCTTAATCCCGGCCCTTATGTCAGCTATGAGGAAGCCATGCAGCATTCCCGATCCCTGTTGAATGAAGCCGATCAATTGTTTGCTTCAGCAAGCGGAGAGTTTCCTTTTACACTGACGCCAGGTTTTGAGGGTTTTACCTCCATTGATGCACTACAGGAAGTGACCAATGCCATACTCGCCAGAAACAATGCTTATCTCCAAGACTGGGAAGGCGTATTGAACGCTTTAGACAATTCCTTTATGAACCTGGAAGGTGACTTAGATGTAGGTCCGGCCCATCCCTACAACGGTCCGCCTGATGAATTTAACCCTTTATTTTATATCAGGGATGCAGCCATTAATACCATTATTGTCGTTCACCCCTCCGTGCTGGAAGACGCCACAGAAGGGGACGCCAGGGTAGCGGAGAAATTTTACGAGCGGGAAGATCCTGTAGTCGTCACTACCGATGCCACTCCGCTGGTAGGAACGCATCAGGACAACCGCTGGCCAAATAACACTACCTCAATTCCATTTATCAGAAATGAAGAATTGGTATTGCTCAAAGCTGAGGCCCATGCCCAATTGGGCCAGACAGAACTGGCGCTTGAAGCGATCGATATCATTCGAAATGCGGCGGAAATCGGGGATTATACTGGGCCTGCTGATCAGCAAAGCCTGATCGATGAAATCCTTTATCAAAGAAGGTACTCTCTCTGGGCAGAGCCCTGGGGGCATCGCTGGATTGATGCCAGGAGGTATGACCGTTTGGATGAGATCAATACCTCCTTTGACCAGGGATCTGTATTCCGGCAGTTTCCACATCCCCAATCAGAAGTAAACTGGGACATATATGTGGAAGATTGATATGACCTAATAGGAATTTATGATAAAAAGCCATTTCTGCTAGCCAGAAGTGGCTTTTTTGTTTGGTCTGGTTAGCGTTGTTGCAAACCTTACCCAGAATCATATTCAGGTTATAAATAGCCGAAAAAATTTACCAAAAAACCTGATTTCATTGAATGACCCTGAAAAGATAGGCCAGAGAAAACTCCAATTGGGTAAAATTAAGGTCAAAAATACGTTCCTGAGATTCCGGTCGCCCAAATTCATAAGAGTAGCGCACCTCTCCCTGAAGCGTATGCTTTCCAAACAACTTGGACAATCCGACACCCGCTGTGAGTCCATACATGATCTTTCTCGGCCGGTCAGCCGGCTGACCATAGGTTGGAATGACCAACTCTCCCTCTACTTCCCGCCTCAGGTCTCTGGCTTCAAGCAGATAACCCAGATGGGGGCCAAGTTTGATGTGAAATCTTCCTGAATTTCCCAGATAGAAATTGGATAAAATTGGCATTTTCAGGTAGTCAAAATGGGTTTCATTCCCGATATTGATCGTATCAGTGGCAGCATATCCGGTCGTCAGCCATTGAAACTCTATTTGCGCACCGGCATTTTTTTCAAAAAACTGCTCTATTACCAGTGAGTAGGAAGGAGCTGTGATTCCGGTCACGCTTCTTGGAAAACTGCCCAAAGTAACCCTGTAGGTGGCACTAGAGCTGGTGTAACCGGCCTTGATACCAATGCTGGTTTGGGCGCTAACCTGGCAGCAGCATAAAAAAATAATCCACAATAGTATCCACCAGGTTTTCATACAGGAAAAACAGAATCGTATTCGTTTTCTTAACCTTTCTTCTTTTTGTCGTTCCGCTCTTCCCGGTCCCGTAATTTCTTATCGTCTACATTTTTATTCAGGAATTCATTGATCTTGTCGATCGAAAAAGAACTGGAAATTTCGCCAAAGGAGTTGATATTCATGTTGAAGCCTTCCAACTCTTCATTTACCCTTGGCGTTTCTTTCTTCTTTGCCTTCTTTGCCATGACACTTTTCATTTTGTTTTTGACTTAGGAATCGGACGCCTTATCCGGCCTTTATATTCTCTAACGCAAAATCTATTCTTTTGATCAGTTCATCCTTACCCAATATCTCAAATATCTGCATCAGGTCGGGTCCAGCACCGACACCGGTAATGGCCAATCTTACTGCCTGCATTACTTTTCCCAATTTGATGCCCGCTTCCGCAGCGGCATGGCCCAGCATTTCTTTGAAGCCTTCCGCTGTTATTGAAGCCTCCGCGGCTAGCAATTTTTCTTTAAAGGCAGCCAACACGGTGATGGCGTCCTGGTTCCACCTCTTTGCTACTACCTGGTCGTCGAATGATTTCGGAGGAAAAACCATAAACTTACCTTCCTTCCATAAATCCGAAGGGAAAGTAGCCCTTTCCTTCATCACTGCCACAATTTTCTCGGCTTTTTCCTGAGATACAGTAATATTTTCCTTCCTGAGATCAGCCTGAAGGTATTCTGCCAGTACCTCGTCGCTTTTGTCTCTCAGGTATTGCTCATTGTACCATTTTGCTTTGTTGATATCAAACTTGGTTCCTGACTTGCCAATCCTTTCAATGGAGAAAGCCTCCACCAATTCGTCCAGGGTGAATAGCTCCCTCTGATCTCCCGGGTTCCATCCCAGAAACGCCAGGAAATTGAGAAATGCCTCTGGAAGGTAGCCCGCCTCCCTGAAACCATCTACCAACTCTCCCGAATTGGGATCGGTCCAGTCAAGGGGAAAAATGGGGAATCCATGCTTCTCCGCATCCCGCTTGGAAAGTTTTCCATTCCCGTCCGGCTTCAATAGAAGAGGCAAGTGTGCAAATTCGGGCATGCTTTCTTCCCAACCCAGGTATTTGTACAATAGCACATGGAGCGGAGCCGAAGGCAGCCATTCTTCGCCCCGGATCACATGGGTGATTCCCATCAGGTGGTCATCTACTATGTTTGCCAGATGATAGGTCGGCATACCATCGGACTTCATCAATACTTTATCATCCAGAGAATTGGAATGCACCATCACCCATCCTCTTACCATATCATTTAGCCTCACTTCTTCCTTTCTGGGTATTTTGACCCGGATTACGTAGGGTTCTCCGGACTCCAGTCTTGCCTTTACCTCATCTGCCGGCAGGGTAAGGGAATTCTTCATCTGGGTCCGCGTGATGGAATTGTACTGGGGAGATACCACCCTGGCCGCAGTCAGGCGTTGCCGCATGGCTTCCAGCTCCTCTGAAGTATCAAAAGCATAGTAGGCATGTCCCTTATCCAATAGGTTTTGGGCATATTCCATATATAATGGCTTCCGCTCCGACTGTCTGTAAGGACCACAATCCCCTGGTTTCCATGGGCTTTCGTCAGGAGAAATACCGATCCAGTCCAGCGAATTCCTGATATAATCCTCCGCGCCGGGAATAAAACGGTTTTGATCCGTATCTTCAATTCTCAAAAGAAATTTGCCCTGATGTTTGCGGGCGAAAAGATAATTGTACAAGGCAGTACGGACACCACCAATATGCAAAGCTCCCGTGGGTGAAGGGGCAAATCTTACGCGTACTTCTTTACTCATAAACAGCCATCAATTTCATTTAAGAGGGCAAAGATAAGCAATAAATAAGGAATTCGCTGGCTTCGAGGCCAAAGTCTTGGCCATTTTCAGGTAAACCTTCCCGGGCCGCGGTATGTTCTATATCATTGATGATGAAAGAAAATTCTGCCAATAAGGATCAAATGGGACGGGAAATGGTCCGGCTGTTAAAAATATTTGGTTTGGCCTCATTGGGCCTGGTCCTGTTGCTTTCTTTGTTTAATGAACGACGCGCCAATAATACAGGAGAGGACCCCAGCTTCAGGCTCAGTGACTCCGGAATGCTGTTTTTTAAAAACATCCGAAGAATCGATTATGCGGTAAGGAGCATGCCAGACGCAGGCATCGATATTTATACCCACAAAGGATTCGACAGAGACAGTACACAAAACACTTTGATTCTGGAAATAATTGTACACAAAAACAGGAATACGGCATCACCCTACCTCTTGTCTGCAGGGCAACTGAAGCGCCGGGAGCCGCTCCTGCTGCACGCCATCAAAAAGGACGACTTGTACGGGACACTGGAGATCTCTACCGGTGACCGCTATGTGCACCTGGAGCAGGCAGGTATCATTTTCAACTGGCTAAGCAGCGAGATAGATAGCCTTAAGGCCAACGTGGGTGAGCGCTGGATTCCGCTGTTGGACAGCAAACGTGAAAGGGAGGCCTTTGTAAACAGCTACAACGATTTTCTCAAAATTACCGGTCAGCTTTGAATTGCATTACAAGCTTTGGGAGCGTAAGGAAAAACACAACCGGCGGCATGTAAGCTTCCTGGCAAAATGGACAAAAATTACAATAATAAATTCTATCTTGTCGAAAGAGCCTGAGATAGCAAACTATCCTGCCGACAGACCCAAAATATACCTGAAATGGAGCTCAAGAAAATTGATACGATCTGGCATTTTTTTGCCACCCAAAACCAAGTATTTCTCAAGAAAGAGGTAAGCCAGGACGTACACTATATATTTAAGAAAAACGATATCCAGCTCTCCCATTTCTTTAATCCTAAATTTGTAGGACAATCCAGCCTCTGTATGGCCCCTGTGGCTTTCGAAATGGCAGTCCAATCTTATGCAGCGGGACAAAAAAAATTCGGATTTCCTGCTCCCCCCGTTAAAGTTCACAAAAAGCTGTTTTTCCCGAGAGACTTACTTAAACTGACAGCTAACTACAACCTTTACGTGGAAAAAGACAGATTTAACCATTTCAGGGTGACGCTGGATGGTTTTATTCCCCGAAACATCCGGCAAACCTATCAACCGATAAATTTTATCAGTCAAACCCTCTGGGGGTTCAGGTATTTTTCGGAAACGATAAAAAACTAATTTCAGCAAATCCTCTAAACTTTTTTCAAGGCGATCTGATTAGATACAGTATGAACAAACAAGCACCTGCAACCTCTTTTCCAAAGTTTACCATGCCACACCGGGGCTTACTCTTACTTTCGGGAATCTATGCCTTACTCTGGGGAGCATTTTTCAGATGGTTTGGACCAGCAGTCCTGGGCTGGCTCGCGATGGAGACTAGTGTTCCAGCAGATACCGGCACCTTGATCTATGGTTCGATCGGCATGGCCGCCGGATTATTGCTTTTTCTTTCGGCCTTTTATCCTATCAGCTGGATATACCTGATGGGCATTGGGATGCTGGGCAAAATAATCTCACTGTTAAGTTTTCTCAGCCTGTACCTGGGAGCTTTGGGGTGGAACAAACGGGTGGCTTTTCATTTGCTGTTTAATGAGGCCATCTGGTTGATTCCGTTGGCCATTATTCTATGGAGAGCCCTAAAAGTAAAAAAGTTTCTGAAAACACAATCCTGATCGGCAGGAAACAAAAAACAACCAGATTTCAACGCAATCTTTGCCCTTTTGCCGGCTTATTACTCACCGAATCAGAGATAAACTACCCCAATCTCCTTTACAAGATTGGGGTAAACTTTATCAGGTCAGAATGATCAATAATATCAGTATCACAATCAGTGCGCCAGCAGAGATGTAAACACCACCCCCCAGGGCTTTTGCTTCTTTGTTGATTTCCCTCAGTTCGTTTCGAATCTCTTTACGCTCTTCCTTGTCCATGGCTTTAAAATCCATGGCCTTAATTTCCTTCACCCGCTCGTCCAATTGTTCCAAACGAGCCTGTTCTTCAGGACTGGGTTCTTTGTCCGCCGGTTTATCGCTGGCAATGGCCACAGGAGCAATGGCGGTCAACAACATCAGCATGGATAAAAAGTAAGCGATCTTTTTCATAGGTACGTGTATTAAAGGTTAAACATAATTTATCAATTTTTTCAAATGAGAGATTCCACTGAGGTTGACTATTTTTCGAAATATACCAATAATCCTACCAAAATACGGAAATAGACAGCAATTGGAAAAAATAACTGCCATAGGTGCTTTAGCTGTTCCTGAGGTTTGGCGTCCTTAAGTTCAAAATAATTAATGCCTGTCAGGGGCCATAACAGTAAAAATTTCTACAATTATCCAGCCAGACTCCAGCAATTTACAGGAGTGCATATCAGATAATAGTTTATTTTTAATTTTGATTTATGTAATTTAATTTCTACATTATATCGGATTTTACCACTTTTTCAGTTGACGAAATGGTTAAACTGCTCATGGAAATATGGCTACTGAATTAAATGTGATTGCTCCCTACACAAAAGGATGGGACTCGCAAAATCAATACGGTCGTACTGAAGCCCGCATAGTCCGCAACGCACCAAATAGCTGGGAGGTAATATTAGGATATGATGATCTTCCGGATCTAATCAATAAAATCAATCAATTACTTACCATAGATCCTGATCATCCTTGTTTGAAAACTTTGGAAATTTATGCCCACGGCAATCCTGTAGCAATCAATGACTTGTCACGGTCTGATGTCAATTCCTGGGCCAGCCAGTTGAAAACCCTTAGCTGGTGTGACGAAGCCAGTATTTATCTTTCGGGATGCAACACTGGACTAATGCGTACAACACGAATAACAAACCCTTTGGTAACAGGCCCTATTGCAAAGTTACTTGCGGATGCCCTACAATTTAATGCTACGTCGTTTGCCCATAGAATCTGGGTATATGGATCCAAAGGATATCTATCAGGGTCTCATGTAGAAGGTAGCGAAAAAACTGTCGATACCTTCACCGAGCGGGAATTGGCCTTATCCATACCACCCTGGACGACAACGATCTGGGAAAAATTCCCCGGAGGGTCAAATGCAACCGGAAATGCATGCTGGATAGGCTTTAAGAATGGCAATTGGTGATGGCTACTACTGTTAAAATAATTGAGTATGGTACCCCAAACGAACTTACATTGGATTCGTACCAACGCAGTTTATTTTTAAACGAACTAAGACGTGTACAGGGGTCTGGCATTTCAGTTTTTTTTAAAAATCTCTTTGCCCAAATGCGTAAGCGCTCAAGACCAATACTTATTCGCCCGGATTGTAAAATCTTAGTAGAGACCAATGGTCATGTAACCGAGTATTTTTTACAGGGCAAGTTTGTATTGCGCAAGAAAGGAAGCCGTTTAACCCATCAATTCTATATGGGAGTTTTGCTGGAGCATTGGCTTGGAATGCTTACCTAAGGGGAGTGGGTTTATAAAAAATATCCATTGTAATCCTTACATTTCAGATAACGGAAAGGAAACTGCGGTTGTCTGATAGTTTTCCCCAAAGGTTTCTAATTAAAAAAATTACGCCATGAAGGGTCAATTTATTGAAATCCTTTTCCCTGATCTAGTCCACCAATTCGTTAGATAGCTTGAAAATAAATCGAACGGCAAAATCGCTCTCCTCAGCGGCGATGGACTGTTTACATTCATCTTTCCTGTTTTCCGAATGATTGTGAAAAGCGGAGTGCAGGATTGATCTCGCCAAAGACCTTTGCACAAATTCTTATATTTTTCCATCCTAAGCATTGCCCAAAAATCACTAACTTGTGCTCAATTTAGCTGAAATGATCTGCAAACCATTTCTGTAAAAACCTCAAAAACCAAATCCACAAATGGCCAAAGGCAGTAAAAAACTTTTTCTTCTGGACGCAATGGCCCTGATTTACAGGGCACATTTTGCCTTCAGCAAAAATCCCAGAATCAATAGCAAAGGCCTGAACACCGGGGTCATGCTTGGCTTTACCAATACCCTGCTTGAAGTCCTGGAAAAAGAAAACCCTACCCATATCGCCGTGGTTTTCGACACCAGTGCACCCACCTTTCGCCACAAGCAATTTGAAGCCTATAAAGCCAACAGACAGGAACAACCCGAAGACATTGAGGTGGGTATTCCCTGGGTCAAACAAATTGTGCAGGCATTCAATATCCCCACGCTGGAGCTTGATGGCTACGAAGCGGACGATATCATCGGGACGCTGGCCAAGAAGGCCGAAAGGACCAGTTTTACGGTGTATATGATGACTCCCGATAAGGACTACGGGCAATTGGTGGAAGACCACATCTATCTCTATAAACCGGCCTTTATGGGCAACGCAGTAGATATCATGGGGCCAAAGGAAATTTGCGAAAAGTGGGATATCGAGCATGTAGACCAGGTAAGGGATATTCTGGGGCTCATGGGAGATGCTGTGGACAACATACCCGGAATACCCGGCATTGGTGCCAAAACCGCTGTTAAGCTTTTGAAAGAATACGGATCGGTGGAAGAACTGGTCAAAAATACCGATCAACTAAAGGGAAAGCAGAAGGAAAATGTAGAAAAATTTGCCGAACAGGGTATTTTATCCAAGGAGCTGGCTACGATCATGCAGGATGTACCCATTGATTTTGATGAGAAAGCCCTCACACGGGACCCTCCAGATGAAGAAAAATTGAAAGCGCTCTTTGCTGAACTGGAATTCAGGACCCTTACAAAAAGAGTATTTGGAGAAGCCCTCAAAAAGCCGGCACTGAAAGTGGATGAACAGTTGGGTTTATTTACAGGGGGGGATGCTGCGGCCAGTGAGGATATGCCAGCTCCTGCGCCACCCATTACGAGCAGCAGCGGCCCGGGCAATCTTTTTACCCGGGACCATGATTACTACAAGGTCTCAGGAGAGTCCGCCATCAAAGATTTGGTGCGCTACCTCCTGATGCAAAAGGAGATTTGTTTCGACACAGAAACTAGCTCCATCAATCCCAATGAAGCCGAATTGGTAGGTATTTCATTTGCCTATTTGCCCGGTGAGGCTTACTACATTCCTTTCCCCGGAGAAATGAAGGCAGCAAAAGAAATTCTGGCCCTGCTGGAGCCGGTTTTTTCATCCGAACATATCCTTAAAATCGGTCAAAATATCAAATATGATATTCTGGTATTGATGAATTACGGGATGGAAGTGAAGGGTAAGCTATACGATACCATGCTTGCCCATTACCTGATCGAGCCCGAGGGCAAACATTCCATGGATTGGATGGCCGAACAGTACCTCAATTATAAGCCTGTTTCCATTGAGAGCCTGATTGGAAAAAAAGGGAAAAATCAGGGCAACATGAAGGATGTAGACCCGGACAAAGTCGTGGACTATGCTTCCGAAGACGCCGACATTACGCTTCAGTTAAAATCGGCTCTTGATCCCATCATCCGGGAAAATAAGCTGGAGCCTTTGCTTCACGAAGTCGAAAGCCCATTGATAGGCGTGCTCGCGGCCATGGAGTTTGAGGGTGTTCGCATCGATACCGATAGTTTGGCAGAGATGTCCAAAAGCCTGGAAAGTGAAAGCTGGGAGATAGAAAAAAAGGTCTATGAAATGGCGGGTGAAAAGTTTAATCTCAGCTCTCCAAAGCAACTGGGCGAGATCCTCTTCAACAAACTCCAACTGGACCCTAAGGCAAAGAAAACAAAAACGGGGCAATACGCTACCGGAGAAGAAGTACTGAGCAAACTTGCGATGGAGCATGAGATCGCTCAGGCAATATTGGATTACAGGCAGATGGTCAAGCTCAAGTCCACCTATGTGGACGCGCTGCCAGGTCTTATCAATCCTAAAACCGGCAGGATCCATACTACCTATAATCAGTTCGTAGCCGCCACAGGCAGGCTCTCGTCGATCAATCCCAACCTGCAAAACATTCCGATCCGGACAGAAAGGGGAAGAGAAATCCGCAAGGCTTTTGTCCCCAGGGACAAAAACCACCTGATCCTGGCGGCAGACTACAGTCAGATAGAGTTGCGCATCATGGCGGCTTTTTCTCAGGATTCATCCATGATTGAGGCCTTTAAAAACGGGCGTGATATTCATGCGACCACCGCAGCGAAAATATTTCAGGTGCCACTGGAAGAGGTAAGCGGGGACATGCGTCGGAAAGCAAAGACCGCCAATTTTGGCATCATTTACGGAATTTCTGCTTTTGGATTGTCACAACGCCTTCAAATTCCCCGGGGAGAGGCCAAAGATATCATTGATGCCTATTTCAAGGAATTTCCCTCCGTAAAAGCGTATATGGATGAGAGCATAGAAAAAGCCCGGAAAAATGAGTATGTAGAGACCATTCTGGGGAGAAGGAGGTATCTGAGGGATATCAATAGCCGCAATGCCACGATGCGGGGTTTTGCCGAACGCAATGCCATCAATGCACCTATTCAGGGTTCTGCAGCAGATATGATCAAAGTGGCCATGATCCATGTGCACGAATGGATGCTCCAACAAAAGCTGAGATCCAAAATGATACTCCAGGTACACGATGAATTGGTCTTTGATGCCCACAAGGAAGAAACGGACCTGTTAAAGACAGAGGTACCCAAACTCATGTCAGAGGCCATCAAAATTGCCGTTCCCCTGGAAGTGGAAGTGGGGATAGGAAATGACTGGCTCGAAGCACATTGAGGTTTTTATTTGTAAGCGCCCGATATACGCCATCTTTTAAAAAAACAGCCCATTTACATGGCCAAAATTAAAACTGCTTATTTCTGTCAAAACTGTGGGGTGGAAAGTGCCAAGTGGGTAGGAAAATGTCCTTCATGTGGGGAATGGAACACCTATGTGGAGGAAGTGGTGCAGAAAGATGAGGGCAAGAGAGGCACCTGGCAATCAGACCGGAGTCCTGCAAAAACCAGCAAACCCAAAAGATTGAGAGAGATCAACTATGAAGAACAAAGCAGGTTGGTCACGGGAGATGCTGAGCTGGACCGCGTCTTGGGAACTGGCATCGTTCCCGGCTCTCTTGTCCTGATCGGCGGGGAACCGGGAATTGGCAAATCCACGCTGATGCTCCAGATCGCCCTCATGCTCAATGGAACAAAAATCCTGTATGTTTCCGGCGAGGAGAGTGAAAGCCAAATCAAAATGCGCAGTGAGCGGATGAAATACCAATCCGACCAATGCTACATTCTCTCGGAAACCAATACCCAACAGATTTTTCAGCAGATAGCAGTGTTGGAACCAGACCTGCTGGTCATAGACTCTATACAAACCCTGCACAGCCAGTACGTGGCATCTGCTGCCGGATCGGTCAGCCAGGTCCGGGAATGCACGGCAGAATTGATGAAATTTGCCAAACAAACCGGTACTCCTGTGTTTCTAATCGGCCATATCACCAAGGATGGGTCGATCGCCGGACCGAAAATACTGGAGCACATGGTAGATACGGTGCTGCAATTTGAGGGTGACCGGCACCTGAGCTACCGCATTCTCCGAACCTCTAAAAATCGCTTTGGCTCCACCAATGAACTGGGAATTTATGAGATGCATGTAGATGGACTCAAAGCGGTAACCAATCCCTCTGAGATACTTCTGACACAGCGTGAAGAACAACTCACCGGAGTAGCCATCGGTGCAATGCTGGAAGGAAATCGCCCCCTTCTCATAGAAATTCAATCCCTGGTCAGCCCGGCCACCTATGGCACCCCGCAGCGGAGCAGCACCGGACATGACGCCAAACGACTCAGCATGCTTCTGGCTGTACTCGAAAAAAGGGGTGGAATGCGACTGGGACAGCAGGATGTGTTTCTCAACATTGCCGGAGGCCTCAGGGTGGATGACCCCGGCCTGGACCTGGCTGTATGCGCTTCCATAATTTCCTCCCATGAGGAAAGTCCCATCGATCCGGGCACCTGTTTTGCAGGAGAGGTGGGCCTGGGTGGAGAGATCAGGGCAGTAAACCGCATTGAAAGCCGGATAGCCGAGGCTTCAAAAATGGGGTTCAAAAGAATAATACTGTCCAGGTATGCCATTAGAGGACTGGATCGCAGCAAATTTCCGATTGAAATCGTACCGATTGGAAAATTGGAGGAAATGTACCGGCTCCTCTTTCTCTAGGAAGCTATCCCTAAATATTGGCCATGGGCTTTTTGCCCCCAAAGGCAGCGAAACAGCAGTTTTTGTGCAGCACGTCCAGTTGGGTGAAACCTACTTTTTCCATCAGTCTTAGCTGAAAAGTAAGAGAACGGGGGCTGTCTTCTTTTTCTATATAGTCAAATACTTTCTTTCTGTATTTCAATCCACCGATCTTCTCCAGGTACCGGGCATATCTGTTCCACATCATCTCCTGTATCTTCGGATCATCATGTGCCACCAAATCAGAAATCCAGAAGGAACCTCCGGGTGCCAGAAGCCCGTAAATTTTTTCGAATACCTGCTCCCAGTCCTGCTCATCTCTCAGGTGATGCAGTACGGCTGCCGCGACGATGATATCATATTTATTGCCTGTCAAATTAGCATCCCGTATGTCCGACTGTATGGTAGAGACTTTGCCTGTAGTGGCCCAGGACACCCTATCCTGTGCCCGATCCAACATGGGTTTGCTCAAGTCCAGTAAATCACAATCTATTTGAGGAAGGTACTGTAAAATTTTCAGGGATAGATTTCCTGCACCTGACCCAATGTCCAGCAAAGTTTTTGCCTGAGGACTGGATACCACTACCGCATTGGCGATAAGCTCCATGGATAAGGGGGCGTCCATAGTTGCCTCCTGCCCGGTATCCAGATTGGAAAAACGCTCTACATCTCCGTCAAATCTCTTTCTAATTTCCTCAGTAGTTGATTTATTTTGCATATAGTTAGGGTCTGCTTAGAAAATAAAAAAGTGACGTTTTAGCGGTTTTTAGAGGTTTTTTTCACAAATTAAGGGTGTATAAGTGCAAGTAACTATGCGAAAGACCACCAAAAGGCGTGCACCACGCAGCGAATATACCAGCCCAAACCAGCTTTCTCTTTCAGGATTTGAGACACCATTCTATAACCAACTGGCCCCATCCAACCGTTGGGTGGTACTCAGTAAGCAGATTCCCTGGGATGATCTGGTCAACATGTATAGCAAACGAAACCCGCCTAAAGCAACCGGAAGGCCTGCCCTGAATCCAAGAGTCTTGATCGGAGCAGTGATCATCAA
>NZ_FRCY01000001.1:0-469503 GCF_900143075.1 Cyclobacterium lianum
CGGAGCAGGGTTTCTTTGCTTTCAGACGTCTGGTATGGGCGAGAAGTTTATCCCGATGCAGGGCCGGCTGCGGGCTGATTCGGGAAGCCCCAGCGAGGACAAGCCGTTAATAAAATGTCCCCAAGGACATTTTTAGGCTTGGGCCAGGGATGCAGGGTAGGTACATAAACATTTTTAACCTTGTTCTTCGGAGCAGGGTTTCTTTGCTTTCAGACGTCTGGTAGACGAGAAGTTTATCCCGGTGAACATTTGAATCTTTTTGGAATGTCTTTTGCACTCCTATGATGGGCTGCTGGAAAATTTTTCTGTAGAACAATTTTTTTCAGCTAGCTTATTTCATTTTATTCACTCAAAATCAAGGAGATATGTCGAGTCCGGAACACAAGAAATTAATTTGGAACCTCATCAAGGATATTAAAGTGGGGATGCTTGTCACCAAAACTACCGAAACAGATGAAAGCTTGAGGGCGCGGCCTATGAGCCTGGTGCAGGACGCCTACGACGGCACCCTGTTTTTTTACACCTCTAAAAGCGACGCCAAAGCCTTTGAAATCGCAAATGATACGGATACCTGCCTTACTTTCAGCAATCCCAAAGACAATGTATATGTATCCCTTTCCGGAAAAGGCAACATTACTAAAGACAAGGAATTGATTGACAAATACTGGAATCCATTTGTAGCTGCCTGGTTTGAGAATGGAAAAGAAGATCCTGACCTGGCGATGCTGGAAATCAAAATACATAAAGGAGAGCATTGGGACTCAAAAAACAACAAGCTGGTACAGCTATTCGAAATTGCCAAATCCAACCTGAAACCATCAGAAACCCCGGATTTAGGCGAGAATGAAAAATTTGGGACGAAATAATCGTTTCTGTGACCCAGGTACCGCCGACCTCAGGATTTGAATCCCGGACCATTGAAGGCTATTCCTGCGAAAAGGTATATGCCGAAAGCAGTGATTATAAAGCCGAGATGTGGATTACCCATGAGATCCCGCTCAACATGATGCAAATCTTAAGTTATCAAACGGTAGGGGCCGGAAAATCGCAGGATGAGCTGGAGCAGTTTGAGCAATTCGGCGTAGATGGGCTTCCTCTTCAGGTAAACCTCAGCAGCAAACAAGGGAAAGCAGCAGTTCAACTCAACCTGATCAATTTTCAGGATTCGGTAGATGAGGCCATTTTCAGTAGCTTGGGCCACTCACTGTCCCAGGTGGAATAAAGATTTCTAAAGGCTGGTTTTTATCGGAATAGCCCACCAGGAAAAACCTTTCCATGGTACACCTATTGGAAAGGCACCAGGACCATACCTTTAAATCGCTTATGGATCATCGTCTACCCAACTGGAAGAAATTAAAACAAATCTTGAACCGGATCCCGGTCAGCCATGCCGATTGAAGTTATTAAGGAGATAAATGGAGATACCTCCCTCAAATTCACGATAACCTATATCCAAACTCCTTCAAAACCTGGGAACCTGCTAGATTGGCTTTCCATTGCATGATAAATTAAGAACACTTTGGCAGAGCATTGGGAAAAGTTTAAAAACAACAATTTTTTTTAAAGAATTTCACCATATTCTTAAAAACATCCTTTCCTTATTAAAGATTTTAATTATTTTCTTAAATTAGTGAAAATACTAATGAATAAACCATGAAGAACTTTCATGAAGAACTTTAAAGCGGGGACCTACATTAATCAAGGATCCTTCAAAAGCGTTATCTCTGAAGAGATAAATAGAGAATGGACGCTTGATGATATGGAGGTAATAGAGCTATTAAGCCAGGCAGATAGACAGCTTGGTAGACTTGACATGTACTCGGAACACACGCCAAACATTGATCTCTTTATTTCCATGCACGTTTTAAAGGAAGCTACCAAATCTAGTAAAATAGAAGGGACCAAAACGAATATTGAAGAGGCGTTGCAAGACAGAGAAGAGCTTAAAGAAGAGCAACGTGATGATTGGGAAGAGGTTCAGAACTATATCAATGCACTGAATTCAGCAATTAAATCTCTTGATGATTTACCCTTGTCGTCAAGGCTTATTAAAATGGCTCACGGGAGCAAAAAGAGGAAAACAGTATTGGTTTGACGATTATATCCGGCTATTTAAATAGATATTCTGATTAGGCCCGAAAAGATTTATATTACAGGTTCCCCTGTCCGTTAGTACCTGGAAATACATGTAATGAATATCATCCTGAATGCTGTTCCGACTGAGAGAATTTAAGCACTGAGCAGTTTTACTGATGTAAGGGAATATAACTATGGTAAACCATAAAACAGTAGTCTTAGGTGCAAGTGGTGCCACAGGAAAGCACCTCGTAAGCCAACTGCTGCACTCGGGTCAAAACGTCAAGGTTATCGTTCGCCCGGGTGCAAAAATACCGGATGTCTGGTCGGAGGATGAAAATATCAACATCATCCGGGCTGAGATATCAAAAACCGATGAATCCTCTCTGGCTACCCTTGTCAGGAATTGTCATGCAGTAGCCTGTTGTCTGGGCCACAACCTGACCTGGAAGGGGATTTACGGGAAACCACGGAAATTGGTAAGCCAGGCTATCCAACTGCTTTGCAAGGCCATTTCCTTAAACGAACCCGAAAAGCCGGTAAAACTCCTCCTCATGAATACGGCAGGAAACCAAAACAGGGACCTGTCAGAACCCATCTCCTTTGCAGAAAAATGCCTGATCCGCCTGATCCGGGTGGTGTTGCCCCCTCATACCGACAATGAAGCGGCGGCCGAATATATTAGAAGCCAAATCGGCCAATCCCATCCTTTTATTGAATGGGTGGTGGTGCGGCCGGACACACTTACAGACCGGAAGGAGGTAAGTGACTATGTGCTTTGTCCTTCACCCAGCAGGAGCGCGATTTTTAATCCGGGCAAAACCAGTAGAATAAATGTAGGACATGTTATGGCAAAGCTAATCAAAGAAGATAGCTTCTGGGAAAAATGGAAAGGACAAATGCCCGTCATCTACAACGATGAATATTCATCCTAACAGCGGAGGTATCGGTGCCGGCCATCGGGCTAAACGGCCCCAGCCTGCAAGAGGAAATCTTTAACATAAAAAAGCCCGATCACATGACCGGGCTTCTCTTTGGGATCACATCATCGCAAAAAACTTGTCCAGATCCGGAATCAGAATGATCCGTGTCCTGCGGTTTTTAGCCATGTTCTCCGGACTATCATTTTCTACGAGCGGAAAGAAACTGCTTCTCCCTGCAGCGATCAACTGCTCCGGAGCCACACCGTGTTCCTCCACCAGTTTCCTGACGATAGACGTAGCACGTTTTACGCTCAGGTCCCAGTTATCCTGAACGGTAGCTGTAGAGATAGATCTGGGATCTGTGTGTCCCTCCACCATTACCTCCAGGCTGGGCTCAGAATTGATCACTGCCGACAACCTCTCCAGCAGCGGATTGGCTTGCTGGTTTACCCGGAAACTACCGGTATTGAACAGCAGACGGTCTGATACCGATATCATCACCACCGTCTTGTCCACATCGATTACGATATCCTCGTCCTGTCCCTCTTCGTGGCCGCCTATGGCCGAAAAGAGGTTATGAGAGATGGCCAGGTTCACGGAGTCCTCCAGCGTCTTTGCCTGAGCCAGTTTTTCCGTATCGATCTGGCTGATCGTCTGTTCCAACTGTTTTCTCAGTTGCTCGGAGACGAGAATATCTCCATTTTGAGTCATCATCTTTCCGGTTCTCTCCAGCAATTGCTCATTGTCACCGCGAAGGGAATTGATCTTGGCATTGTACTCTGCGACCCTCCGTTCGATCTGTTCAAATTTGGCCTCCAATGCTTCCTTTTCTGTGGTAGTCTGTGCCAACTCAGCCCGGGTGCTGTACAACTCTCCCTGCAGGGAAGTATATTTCTTTTTCGAAACACAGGAAGCCATGCCTCCCAGCAGCACTAAAGTGAAGATAAATGGTAGCTTTTTCATGGTAAATTAATCGTTGGTTTTAGATAGAATAGCTCCATTTCAAAAACGAGGCCAATTTTAAAATGCGCTAACGGACAAAGGAATACAAGGGAAATTCCTTTCCACCAGAGGGCTTATTATTTTATGAAAATATGGGAACTGAGTAAAATTTCGGCTAATTTTAGATTTATTCATCCATTTGTCCCAGGTAAAATAATGTTGCATCGTATTTTATACCTATTAAGTATCATTCTGGTCTTTGCCTGTACGCCGGATCTGCCGGACGAGGTAGAAATGGCCATGGCGGATCTGCCGGAGCAACTGGACTTTAACCACCATGTCAAGCCCATTCTTTCCGACAATTGCTATTCCTGCCATGGACCCGACGAAGCTGCACGGGAGGCGGGGATCAGGCTAGACCTGGCCGATGCGGCTTATGCTGCCTCAAAGGAAAGTGGCCTCATTCCCATCAATCCGGGAAATCCGGGAAAAAGCGAGGTGATTCGCCGCATTCTCTCGTCTGATCCCGACTACCTGATGCCTAGTCCGGAATCACACCTTACGCTATCTGCTCGCCAAAAGGCAATACTTGTCAAATGGATCAAAACCGGTGCGGAATATAAAAAACACTGGGCATTTATTACTCCTTCGCTGCCGGCTTTGCCCGATACTGATAACCGGCAATGGTCTGAACAGCCCATTGATCTGTTTGTAGGCCGGAAACTAGAGGAAAACGGCTTCAGTCCCTCGGAACAGGCAGACAAAGAATTGCTGCTGAGAAGACTGAGTCTGGACCTTACCGGATTGCCTCCCAGTCTGGAGGAGCTGGATGCTTTTCTAGACGACGATTCACGGCAGGCCTATGAAAAACAGGTAGACCGGCTGCTGGCATCTCCACATTATGGTGAACAAATGGCCATGCACTGGATGGACCTTGCCCGCTTTGCCGATACCCACGGATATACCGTGGACCGATACCGCGACATGTCCCCCTGGAGGGACTGGGTGATTCAGGCCTACAACCAGAACATGCCTTACGACCAGTTCATTCTGGAGCAGTTGGCAGGAGATCTCCTGCCCAATCCCACAAAAGACCAGATGCTGGCCACAGCATTTAACCGCATCCACCCCCAAAATATGGAAGGAGGCATCGTAGAAGAAGAATTTCGCGTGGAATATGTGGCAGACCGCACCAATACGCTGGGAAAGGCATTTATGGCCCTGAGTCTGGAATGTGCCCGCTGCCACGACCACAAGTACGATCCTGTCAGTCAGAAGGAATACTTCCAACTGAGCAGCTTTTTTAACCAGGTGGACGAGGCTGGTCAGATTTCCTGGGACAATGCCATGCCGGTACCAACCATGCTCTGGACGGATACCGCAAAAGACAGCCTTTTGGACATGCTCACAAACGAAGTGGACCAGGCGGAAAATACACTTGAGCAAATCAGAAAAGACCAGGCTGCTGCACTGGAAGACTGGATCAGCCAGGAGCAATACAGGAAAATTGATGCTGCCGGCCCCAACCGTCATTTACAGGCCCATTTTGATTTTGAGCAGGTACCCATGCGAAACCGGCTGCAACCTTCGATCACCGGCGTGATGGAAAGCAATGAAGTAAAAAACCAGCAACCCGAGCTGGTAAGCGGCAAAAAGGGAAAAGCCGCACTTCTTGATGGAGATGCCTGGCTCCGGATGGGAGGAGTAGGTAGCTTTGGCAGAAGTCAAGATTTCAGTGTAGGTATCTGGGTCAATATTCCAGAGCAACTGGAAAATGGTGCCCTGTTTCATACCGGGACTGGCGCGGTATTGTACAACAGGCGAGGCTACCACCTCTATCTGAAAAATAACCGCCTGGAAATGACGCTTGCCCATACTGCCCCCTACAATGCCATCATCAACCTCAGTAAGGAGGATGTGCCACGCGGGGAGTGGATACACCTGATGATGACCTACGATGGCTCGTCAAAGGCCAGTGGACTAAAGGTATATCTAAACGGTCATTTGATGGAAAGCGAGATGCACAGGGACAATCTCTACAAGGACATACTCTTTCCGGGCAATCAACAGCCAGGGCTGCAGATAGGGGCCGTATGGAGAGGCAAAGGACTCAAGGGGGCTACGGTGGACGAATTTCAGGTGTATGACAGGGAGCTCACTGCTTTGGAAATCATGGCATTGATTCAGCCGGGAGCCCTTAAAGCTCTGAAGAATAAGGCAGCTACGGCTCTTACCACCCAGGAAAAAGAGTTATTAACCAGCTATTACTGGAGAAATATTTCTTCGGCCTACAACAAACAATGGCAATCCCTGGAAGCCGCCAGAAAAAAACAGGCTGAAGCTGTAGAACCGGTCCAGGAGGTCATGATCATGCAGGACATGGAGCCCAGACGGCCTACCTATGTGTTGGAAAGAGGAGAATACCATGCCCATGGAGAAGAGGTACATGCCGGCACGCCGGAATCCGTTTTGCCTATGGACAGCGATCTCCCCAAAAACCGTCTCGGCCTGGCCAAATGGCTTTGCGATGAACGCCACCCGCTTACCGCAAGGGTAGCGGTAAACCGGCTCTGGCAGCAGTTTTTTGGCCGGGGCCTGGTGGCTACCGCAGCAGACTTTGGCAACCAGGGAGAAATGCCCAGCCATCCGGAATTGCTGGATTGGCTGGCGGTCACTTTCCGGGAGTCTGGATGGAATGTAAAAAAACTGCAGAAAATGATCGTTATGTCCGCTACCTACCGGCAGTCTTCGGTGACCAACCCGGAACTTTTGGAGAAGGATCCGGAAAACTTCTGGCTTGCGCGGGGACCCTCCGGAAGGATGCCGGGAGAAATGATCCGGGACAATGCGCTGATGGCTGGTGGCATGCTGGGCAAAACCATCGGCGGCCCCAGCGTGAAGCCATACCAGCCCGACGGTCTCTGGTCGGTCAACGGCGGCCAATACACCGAAGATAGCGGCGAAAACCTCTTCCGCCGCAGCCTGTATACGCTGTGGAAAAGATCTGTCCCCCACCCTACCCTGCACATTTTCGACAGCCCGGAACGGTCTGAATCCACCATTAAAAGGCAGGAAACCAATACCCCGCTGCAGGCATTGGTGCTGATGAATGATCCCATATATGTTGAAATAGCCAAAGTAATGGGGGCCAGTATCACCCGGCACCAGGATGCCCGGCAGGGCATCCGGGAAGCCTTCCGAAAACTTACCGGGAGGCTTCCGCAAAACCGGGAAATCGATGTTTTACTGGCATTGAGGGACAATGAACTCGACAAATTTAAAGATGCACCCGAAAAAACAGCCGGATGGCTCAATACCGGTTCCTACCCGGTAGAAGCTCATCCAGACAGGCTGGCATGGGCCGCCAATACGGTGGTAGCCAGTGCTATCCTAAACTCGGATGCTACCATAACCAAAAGATAACATGTGTCATCACCATAAACAACACCGATTTCAGGGCATACCAGAGCTCCACGAACTGGAAAAAAAGATGGGTAGAAGGGATTTTCTGTCCAGAACGGCCATGGGCATGGGCGCACTGGCCCTGGGCTCTATTTTTACCCAGGATGGTCTGATGGCAAAAAGCCTGGGTCCCGGCGGGGGATTACCCGGACTGCCCCATCATCCGCCAAAGGCCAAGAGGATCATCTACCTGTTTCAAAGTGGCGGCCCCTCCCAACTGGACCTGTATGACTACAAGCCCGCATTGGACAAGATGCATGGGAAGGATCTTCCGGAGTCCATTCGCGGGGGCCAGCGGCTTACCGGCATGAGTGCCAACCAAAGCATTTTTCCCGTGGCCCGGTCTGCCTTTGAATTCAACCAGTACGGACAGAGCCGCACCTGGGTAAGCGAACTCATGCCCTACACCGCTGAAGTGGTAGACGATTTGTGTTTTATCAAGTCCATGATCACCGAGCAAATCAACCATGATCCTGCCATTACTTTTATGCAAACCGGCCACCAGCTCCCCGGCAGGCCCTCCATGGGTGCCTGGATGTCTTATGGACTGGGATCAGAAAACCAGAACCTACCCGGCTTTGTGGTGTTGGTGTCCAAAAATGCCGTCAGGGACCAACCCCTTTATGCCCGGCTGTGGGGCAATGGCTTCCTGCCCTCCCAGCACCAGGGCGTACAGTTCCGCTCGGGCAAGGACCCGGTTTTGTACCTTAGCAATCCTGAAAATTATGAGGGAGAAGACAGAAAGGAAATGCTGGATTACCTGAAGGAGCTGAACGGCCTGCAATACAATACCTACGGGGACCCGGAGATCAATGCCAGGATATCGCAGTATGAAATGGCCTTTCGCATGCAAAGTTCTGTACCGGAGGTAAGCGACCTATCTGATGAGCCCGACTGGGTTTTTGATCTGTATGGTGAAGACAGCCGGGATCCCGGAACTTACGCCGCCAATTGCCTGCTGGCCAGAAAACTGATCGAGAAAGATGTCAAGTTTGTCCAGTTGTATCACCAGGGCTGGGATCAGCATGGCAATCTGCCGGGGGGTATCCGAAACCAGTGTGCCAAAACAGATCAGGCCACGGCGGCTCTGATCAAGGATTTAAAACAAAGGGGCCTTTTGGAAGATACCCTGGTGGTTTGGGGAGGTGAATTTGGCAGGACGGTTTATAGTCAGGGTACGCTCACAGAAACCAACTACGGACGCGACCACCACCCCAGGTGTTTTACCATGTGGATGGCTGGTGCCGGTGTCAAGCCAGGTTTCTCCTATGGTGCTACCGATGATTTTGGCTACAATGTGACTCAGGATCCCGTACATGTACATGATTTTCATGCCAGCCTGCTGCACCTCTTCGGGGTGGACCATGAGCAATTGATCTTCAAGCACCAGGGGAGAAGATTCCGGCTCACAGATGTGGCCGGAAATGTAGTCAATGACTTGTTTGCCTGATTCATTTCTTTTAATCGAACTCCCCCTGGAGAAATCCTGATCAGTGACAGGATCCAGGGGAAGTTAGTTTTATAACGGATTTTTAGTTATTTAGGATAAATTTTTATCGGGTGTAAGTAAGTTTGATTTTACCTTTGACCTCTCCCTCAGGTGTGTCCATGCTTACCTGATGTAGAGTCACCAAACTATCCTCATTCAGTTCAATGAGCTGATATTCCTGATCCGGCTGGTCCGCTGTACTGGTCCTTAAAATTCCATCATTTACCTCCCAGTGTCCTTCTCCATTCTGGTTCCCCTTCGGATCAAATATTTTGTAGCTTCCGTCTGCCCGGATCAAAAACCGGCCGCCTACATGCAGCGCCTCTCCTCCGGCCACCATGGCACTGACATCCGGGCCGGACAGTTGTTCAAAGGAAAAAGAAGTGCTATATTGGCTTTGATAGCATATTCAATCCAGTACATCACTTTTCCTCCTTTTCCATTTGATCGACAATATGCTGCAATTCTTTTATTTCTTTTTTTGTCAGCTTTTTCTCCTGAACCAAAAAGGACAATACATTGCTCACCGATCCGTCAAAAAAATGAGCCATCATTTTATTGAACCTTCTTTTTCTGTAGAGTCCCTGGGGTATAGCAGGAAAGTAAACGTGCGTTTTACCATATGCCTTATGGTCTACGTAGCCCTTCTTTTCCAGGAGACGTACAATGGAAGAAACAGTAGTGTATGGAGGCACAGGTTCCTCCATCTTGTCCATGATCTCTTTTACCATGGCTTCTTTTAACTGCCAGAGTATGAGCATGACCTTTTCTTCATTTTCGTTCAGTTCTTTCATGAAATAAATGCATAAATACTTTTTTAATTACACAACTATTTTTTAGTTTATTTACTAACATTTAGTTGTGTTGTGATATTGATAGCTTTTTTTCAGAAACTAAAATGAATGGCTGGCCCCCAGAAACTACTGCGCACCCGCAGGCGATCGTCCATAAACAGTCCCGCTTCCAGACCTAAACGCCAACGATCCCCCAGGTTTTTGCGGATGGAGATCTGAGCAGGAAAAATCAACCCTATCTGGTATTGTTCTACCAGGTTAAAGCCCCGGTAGGCGCCGCGATCTTCATCGAAGAATATCGGTTGGTAGAAGCGGTTTTCGTCTATCGCCAAACCAAGGCCCAGGCCAATCTGTCCTCTCAGGTACAGCGGAAGGGGAAATTTCCTGCCAATAAGGAACGAAAAGTGATCCGAAATGAGCTCACTTCTCGTGGGCAGACTCCCATTCAGTAATGGGGTTTCGGCCACAGATTCGCGAAAATAGGTATTGAAGGAGCGGTTATACACCGTGCCCATCGCCCAGTCCGGCCTCCAGTCATAGGTAAAACCTACCGAAAAGTTCCAGCCCCGAGCCGGTCTTTCGTAGCCATAGTCGCGGTTCAGGGCAAAGGATCCCAGCCCTATCCGGCTTTCCAGGCCCTGGGCCTTCGAAAAATGTCCCAGACCAATCAGCAAAAGAAATAAAATGGTCGATTTGAAATTCATCATCAGAATAGGATTCGGATTTCAGGCCCCAAATGGAAACCGCCAATGGCATAAAACGGCGTAAAAAACAAACCCGACTTAAGCCCTACGGTACCGATGCTGCCCAGAGGTCTGGATAAATTCAGCAATAGGGGCATGCTAAAATCCCGGCTGGAAAGTGCAAAGCCGGTCTGTACATCCCTTTCGTCGGGAAAGCTGGCCAGGAAGAATCCTGGACCAGAGCCCACGGCCAGATTCCAATCCTTTCCGAATGCAAAATTTCTTTGCAGCGTCCAGTAGATCAGGTGTACGCTTACCGCCGACCTTTGCGGCAGCCCGGAGTGCTGTGAGCCCTCCGGGGCATAGGTAAAACTTCCAAACTGGTAATGGGAGCCTAGAGATAGCTTACCTTGAAACCGGTAATCAAAACTCAGGCCCATGGAATAACCCAATCGGGCACCCGGGTACCTGCCATAATCATTGGGAGTAAACATTCCCGACTGTACACCTATGGAATACTGCTGGGCCTGAGCACCGGTAGAAATTATTCCTGCCAACAGTAAAATGAAAAACAGCACACACCCGAATGCAGGAAAAAAAGTAAATCTTTTAAGCACTTTTAATATAAGCCTATTTAAAATCTCCATTTCAATCAGCCCAAATGCTGATGGGATGCAATATTACGAATAATTCCTTTGTAAAGGATGTTACGGTTCAGGATATTTTTTTGTAGCGCTTTTCCAAATCATCCAAATCCTTTGCTTCATCAAATTGCTTTTTCGCCAGGTTCCAGGTCATTTCCGCGTGTTTTTTTACTGCCTCCCGCTGCTCCACAGTTTGTGCAAATTTGTTTAGCGTCACCATGCCTTCCATCAGCCGGATGATCACCGGCGGACTGTCTCTGGCAAACTGCCTGATGGCGTTGAATGCGGCATCCATCATGCCATCGAAGGTGAGGACAGCTGCTTGTATGCGCAATTTGCCGGAGTCGTCTTTCCGGTAGGGAGAGGGAAATTGCACCTGGGTAAGGTATGTCAGGCTGCTACAAAGGTTGTCGATACAGGAAATTGCCGTATATGGGTCGTTAATGCCAGGAGAAAGCGCTCTTGCCGCTATTTCTACCATCTGGTGAATGGCGTGTTCGGCATCCTGTTGCGGAGTTCTTGTTTTGCCTCCCAGAAAATGCTTCCTGAGGCGATCCAGGTCGTCTTTTGCAAGGCTTTTATTGGAATAGATTTTGCCCAGGTCCAGCTTTTTAACCAGATAACTTCCCGGATGATGGTACAATTCTATAAAAATGTCCAACTCCCTTGCATCATTCATCAATCCCTCGCTATCAATGTATTGGAGATACCCGTCAAAACCACAACCGAGGTGCTGAGATTGGTTGTAGCCGCTTTTTACCCCTTCTGGATCATGCTCTTCCAAATCCTCTCCCATATTTTGTGGAAACAGGCTTTTCAGGCTGTGGGATAGGTTTAATGAGATATTGCCGATTATATAATCTGCCTGTATACTTGTGGCTACATGGTGAATGAATACAATCAGCAGGATGATATTGGCAATCGCCATAAGCAGGGAAAAAGCCACAGAAAAGTAAGGAATAAATTCCATATCTCCCGCATGCTTTACAGTGTTGAGTACGATCAGGCAATAAATGAAAAGGGATACGTAGGTACCCAGCACAGTTTGGTTGATGCGGTCATACATAAAATTTTTGACCATTCTCGGCCCAAACTGATTGCTCGCCAGGGTAAGCGCCACCAGGGTAATGGAAAATACCGTGCCGGCTACTCCGATCATGGCGCCGGAAATAATGGTCAATATATCCGTGGCGGCATCGGGGCTGCCGGGAAAAAAGAATTTGGTGACTTCGCTGGGATCAAAGTCCGATTGGCTGTCCCAGTATACCAGCATAACTGCCAGAAAGATGCCGGAAAGGATAATGAAAACTGGTACAAACCAAAAAGTAGACTTTAGCTCTGACCACCAAAACAAGAGTTTTTTCATGATATAAAATGGAATGAATTGTTGGAAGGTACCTAAAAAACCCAACAAATCTATCCCTGGGGTTGATTTTTGGCAGTGGCAGCGGGTTTTATTTTTTCCTGGTAAACAAGGCTACTATCGCCGCTGTCAAAATGCCCATTATCGGTGCCCCCACGATGCTTTGAATCATGTAGTTGCGCTTGGAAAAATATTCTTTTGCGGCTTGCTCTTCCATATTTCCGGATGCCACTGCATAGGCAGCCGCGTTGTCCAGAAAATCCGGAGTAATAACGTTTAGGGTAAGCCACATGGTCAATGGCGTCAAAAGAGTTACCACCAGGGTGATAAAAAGCCCCGCTTTGAAGCCCTGTCCATAGCTCATGCTTCCGCCATAGTATTTTTTTCTTTTTTCTAAAAGACCCAAAACGTAAATGGCAATGGCCGGAATAGCCACAAAATTGGTATAAATGGCATGTTGCTCAATGTACGGCCCGTGAAGTCCTGCCACCCGCTCCAGCACCATCCAAAGCAGGCTCATCAGCCCAAATATGAGTCCCCATTTGATTTCTGTTTGGTATTTTTTCATGAAGTATCGCTTATTTCATGGAGTGAAGTCCAAAAACATTTAATCTATATTTTCTCCGGGTGGAAACAAACCCATTTTCATCGCCCGCTTCTTCCACTTCATACGGGCCAGTTCCTGCATGTCCTTTACTCCATCCGTTTCATCCTGTATTTCCAGTCCAAGCAGCGTTTCGAGAATGTCTTCCATGGTCACAATACCGGCCAGGCCTCCATATTCGTCGGTAACCATGGCAAGGTGCTCCCGCGCCTGCATCAGCTTTTCGAGGACTTCCGGAATAGGATCTTCCACCGCTACCACGATAATATTTCTCTTCAGGTCCTTCAATACATAGCCAAACTGGTCCTGAGCCAGCTTTTCCAGCACATCATACTTCAAAATATAGCCCGTAACCTGATCGATGGATTCTTCATAAATGGGTATCCTGGAAAATTTTTTAATTCCCGGATGCAGCAAAAATTCTTTCAAACCCATGTTTTCTTCCAGGGCAACCGTCACTGTTCTTGGTGTCATCACATGGTATACCAATATGGACTGAAAGCGAATCAGGTTATAAATGATTTTAGATTCATTTTCCTCCAGAACACCCTCCCTGGTCGCCATATTGGTCAGCGCCGCCACTTCTTCCCTACTGGTTTGCTTCGCCCCCTGGTCTTTGAAGAAACGGGTCATCCACTCCGACACCTTTACCAGCGGATAAATGGATAGAATCATGAAATTGAGGATTTTACCCATAATGGGTGCCATTTGCTTCCAATAGGTAGCGCCCAGGGATTTCGGGAAAATTTCTGAAAAAACCAGGATGGCCAGGGTCAGTAGCGCAGAGATCAGTCCAAAATAGGCTTCTCCGAAGATCTTTGTAGCCTGAGCGCCCACCCCTGCAGCACCTACCGTGTGGGCGATGGTATTGTAGCTCAATATTGCTGCCAGCGGACGGTCCACGTTACTCTTGAGCTTTTCAAGCGTATTGCCGTAGCTTTTGCCTTTTTGTTTCAGTGATTCGATATAAGACGGAGTAATGCTTAACAAGGCAGCCTCCAGCGCGGAACATACAAATGATACTCCTATGGCCAGAAACAAATAAAAAAACAAGAGTATCATCTATTTCCCTCTGATTTAATGGTATTGAAATCGGTTAACAGCCGGCAAAAGGCGTCTACTGGTAAGGGTTTGCTTTGTATTACCACTGTACATACACTTTGCCGGTGCTGGTACCGGATTCAAGCAATTCATGTGCCGCCCCTATATCCCTGGCAGCGAATGTCCCCCCTACATGGGGTTTGACCTCCTCTTTTTTCCATAAATCGACCAAATCATGCAGACATTGGCCGATAATGTCTATGCGGTGATCCGCCAGGCGCAACATATTTACCCCGATAAGGGTATGGGATTTCATCATCATAAACAGGGGGCTGAAAAAACCGGTTTTCAGTAAAAATGCCAGATCATTGAACAAATGTGCTTTTTGTCCGCTTCGCGCAGCCCCGCCAAAGCAAAACAACCGGCCCCCATGGGAAAGCAGCTTGAAGTCATTTTTGATGCTGCTGCCTGCTACGGTGTTGAAGATCAGGTCTATCTTTCTCTTGCCAAAGGCTTTTTCAATGGCCTGTGCATAATCTACCTCTTTGTAATTGACAGGAAAATCTACGCCTGTTTTTTCCAGATAAGCAACTTTTTGCGCTGAGCTGCAGAGTCCGATCACCTTTAGCCCGCTGCGTTTACAAAGCTGGGTGAGAGCCGTGCCAACGCCCCCGGCGCAAGCATGTATCAGCGCTGTCTCCCCCGCATGCAGCCTGCCCAGGTAGTCTGTCATGTAGTAGGCTGTACAATATTGCGTAGCGAGAGCGCAAGCTTCTCCCCCGGGCATGTCTTCCGGAATGGGTACAACTGCCCTGTAGTCTGCCAGTGCTACATCGGCATAGCCCCCAAAACGGGTAAATCCCACCACGCGTTTGCCCTGCAATTCCCCCGGCACATCGGAACCCATACCTGCTACCCGACCAGTGATCTCATAACCGGGTACGAAAGGAATTTTCGGCGCCTCCTTGTACAGGCCATTCCTGGCCATTACGTCGGCATAGTTCAAGCCAAAGCCCTCCACCTCTACCAGTACCTGACCGGATGCGGGTGTGGGGCGGGAGACCTGCTGCAGCTCGAAAGCCTCCCTGGCTGCTCCATGTTTTACTATGGCGATTTGTTGCATGCTATTTTCTAAAGTCATTTCAATATAGCTCTTTTTTGAGGAAGAGAAAATCTTAGGGTTGAGGCTGAAGGCAATTATTTTCACCCATTGTGCCGGGACTGGTTGATTTTAGAGAAATATTACCCGCTGCGGTAAAATCATAAGGTTGCATTCAACCAAATTACTTATTTTTAAACTCACCAAAACCACTTTCCATGGCACATCATTTTGACCGCAGAAAATTCCTTCAGTACACCGGTATGGCTGGCGGTGCATTTTTTCTTCCGGGAAAAAGTCCCGCAGGACAGCCACTTCTTCTGAGCAACAGCGAAATCGGCCTTTCCAAATGGGAGCTGGAGACTCCTTCCCTCTGTCTGGAGCTGGAGGTGATGGAAGCCAATCTCAAAAAGGTGCACCAGGCCCTTGAGGGCTCGGGCATTGGCGTACGCCCCCATGTCAAAACCCACAAAAGTCCCTACCTGGCGCAACTGCAGATGGACGCAGGCGCTGTCGGTGTGTGCGCTGCAAAATTGTCTGAATCTGAAATCATGCTCGAAAACGGGATACCCCAGGTGCTCATGACAGGGGTAAACGTGACGAAGGGAAAGATAGAAAAAGCCATGGCCCTGAGGAAAAGGCACCCCGGTTTTATCCAGGCGGTGGACAACCCGAAAAATGCAGCTGAGCTGCAGGATGCAGCCCGGTCTGCGGGGGTTACCGCAGATGTAGTGGTAGACCTGGATGTGATCAAAAGGTCGGGAGTGCCAACCGGGAAGCCTGCTCTTGAATTGGCGCAGCTGGTAGACCGTGCTCCAAACCTTCGCTTTTTGGGAATATTGGCCTATGATGGCGGTGCGCAGCATATGCGCGGGCATGCCGCCAGAAAAGCCCGTACCATTCAGACTTTTGAACCCGTGGTGGCTACCTATGAAAGCATGGTAAAATCGGGATTGAATGTAGAAATTTTCAGTGGAGCCGGCACCGGCACCTATGACATGATGGGCGAGGTGCCCGGATTTACCGATGTACAGGTAGGCAGCTATCTCTTTATGGATACCCAGTACATGGCTATCGGCAGCCGGGATAACGATACCCTTTACGACGATTTTGATCCTTCCCTTACTGTCATGTGCACCGTGATCAATACCAATCATCCAAACCGGCTGATTACCGATTCTGGGGCCAAGGCCTTTACCATCAACAAGCCCGGCGGCATGGTCATCGGCGAGCCGGATTTTAGCTACAATGCCGGGTCGGATGAATACGGTACCATTACTTTTGACCGCTCCAATAAGACCTACCGTGTTGGAGACAGACTGGAGGTGATCGTGCCGCACTGTGACCCGGTCATCAATTTGTACGTCCGGATTTACGGCATTCGCCGGGGAAAGGTAGAAATGATCATTCCGGTAATGGCCAGGGGCATGTCCAGGTAGCATCTTTCCACTTCTGTTGCGGGCCGGATCCACTGGTAGCCTACGGCGCGGATCAGTCTGTAATGCAGCTCAACCGGTCTCTTTCGGGGCTTCCGCCGCTTTGGGCCTGGCGGTGAGCATGCCCACCATCATGGCCACAGAGGTAAGGATAATTACCTGTATGATCAGGGAATCGTTCACAATATCGATCGCCAAAGAAGCGGGAATGCTGAGGTAGAGCAATATGGTCACCAGGCCACGCGGAGCAATAAACAATAGCGGGAGGATTTTTACTTTAAAGACCTGCAGGATCAATACCCTCAGTAGAAAAATACCGCCGGTGATGGTTAGCGACCAGATCAGCGTTTCGGTATTGATCAATTCGCGGGTATTGATCAGGAAGCCGAAAACCAGGAAAAACAGGGTGCGTATCAAAAAAGTGAGTTCCATGGTCAGCTCCTTGAATTTTCTAATCTCCTTCTTGAAACTTTTGGTATGCAATTTTTTGACAAACAACTGCTGCTTGAGTTGGTTGAGGTTGCCGATAAATAAGCCGAATAGCAGAATAAATATCAATGCCGGCAGGTGATACATTTCCGAGACTGCAAAAATGAGCACAATGACCAATATGATCGGCGCAAATTTAACGGGATGCTTGATCCTGCTGATCAGAAAGGCCAGGATAATGCTGGCCACGAACGTAATGATGAGTATCAATACAATTTCTCCGAAAAAATAGCCCACCGAGGCCACACCTATCCTTTCATTTTCCAGGAGAAAATTGAAAAAGATTACACCAAAAATATCTGAAAGGCTACTTTCATAGGTGACAAATTCCTTGTTTTTCGCACTCAGGTTGTTTACCGAGGGGATGGCAATGGCACTGCTGATCACAGCGAAGGGAATGGCATTGAGCAGAGCGGTTTTGAAGGTGACATCTGCAAACTGACGGAAAACGAAAGCCATACCAAAGCTGAAAACCAATACCGGTATGATGGCGATCAAAATGGCCCGGCCCACAAAAGAGAACTTGGATTGGTCAAAATCGAGTTCCAGGGAGCCCTCCAATACGATGAGCACCAGCCCGATGGTGCCCAGAAAGGGGAGTACCGTACTGAGGTCCGGAATGCCCAGCCAGAAGATCTCCGCCAACTGCTTTACTGCCCATCCCAGGGCAAAAAGCAAGATCACAGGGGGTATTTTGGTCCTGGCCGAAGTAATATCGAAAAAATAGGCCGAGAGCATCAATATACACAAAGCAATGATTATCGGTAAAGTCATGCAGGGCTGGTTGGTTTTAGATTGAATAAATAATGCAAACCCTAAAAATCGCTAAGAAGTTTGGTAAAGCCTTAATTTACGACAAATGATTCCAAATTAAAAGTTTCCCTTTTCTACTGTGGTTTGTGTTTAGGCAATAGAACCCTATAAAGTACATAAGGGCACCGAAGGGGTTGATTGTTAATAAATTTGCCCACAAAAAACTTAATTGGTTACAATAACGAGATTAATGTAAAAAATGGCCAATTTGAATCAATAGAAATTAGTGGTTTTTTCGGGAAAAATTTATATTGTGTTGGTCCAAAGCTTGCAATAGATGAAAATAACCAGGCGATTCCTAAAGAATTTAGTTTACCAGGTTAATGGTGCTGCCATTGAGGTACATAAAGCATTGGGTCCAGGACTTTTGGCAGGAAGCAACTTGACCTTTCACAGGCAGGCTTTCCATCCTCATTTCGATCTCTCCCAAAACGAAAAGGACCGGCCAGCATTTGGCAAAAAAAAAGAATAAAGGTTTTGACAGTTTCTAACAGAAACATTTCCTAACTTACTGAATCCCAATTCACATGCGCTAATTTGGTTTTTACGATCAAAACCCCTGTTTCCTGATCCATTAAATTTAAACGGCTATGAATAAAATAATCTCAGGAATGCTTGCCCTTGTTTTCGTTGCCGTTTCGGTACAGGCGCAACATGCAGATGCGAAAGCCGCTGCGAGAGCCATGACCGCTTACAATCTCGATCCCCATGCTTCAAAAGAAAGGCTTAAGGAAGCCCTAGCCGCCATCTTGCCGGACCCTGTTGGCGAAGATGTGGGCGATCCGAAATTTTACATCCTGAAAGGGGAAATATTGAACACATTGGCTAGCCAGATCGTCGTTGTGAAAGAGACCGGCCTGGGTTCTTTAGATGAACTTCCGCAGGTAGAAGGTGTAGCGGTCAAGGCTTTTAACGCGCATGCAACTGCTGTAGAAAAACATGCACAGGCTATCAATTCGCCGGGGTATCTTCTTCGGGATGTGCTGAAAGGTATCCAGGAATCACAAGGGCACCTGTACAACTTTGGGATCTACGCCTTCGAAACCCGGGACTACGGATCGGCTTATCTCAACTTCTCCTCGGGTCTGGCCGCCCATGAAATCCTGAAGAAAGAAGGCCAGGAGAGCGTTTTGGATGATGCCATCGCCATGATGGACCAGAAATACACTACGGCCCTGGCGGCCCTGAACAACAACATGACAGAAGCGGCCAGGCCGCTCTTTGAAGAGCTCTACCAGGCGAATTACGATCAGGCGGCTATCTATGAATCCCTGTACACCATCCATGCCAGCGGCGAAGACGCCGACCTGCAAACTGCCTACCAGTACCTGAAGACCGGTAGGGAAAAATATCCCGGGGAAGTATCCCTGCTGTTTGCCGAGATCAACCATTTCCTGAAACTCAACCGACCCGATGAACTCATTGATAAATTGAAAATGGCCATCGAAAGCGAACCGGACAACCTGACACTCTATATCACACTGGGCGGGGTATACGATAACTTGTACCAGCGCGAATCCGCTGCCGGAAACAGCGACCTGGTCGGGAACTACTTCGACCAGGCCTTCAGTTATTACCATCAGGCCCTGGAAAAAGATCCGACCAATTTCGACGCGCTGTATAGCAGCGGTACCCTGTACTACAACCGCGCTGCTGGTCTGACGACGACGTTGAAAGAGCTGTCCCGGGACTTCAGCGCAGCGGGGATGGAGAAATACGAAAAGAGGGAAGCTGAAGTATTCGCTGCCTTTGGCAAGGCACTTCCCTATTTCCAGAGTGCGGAAAGGATCAACCCGAACAGCGTGGAGACGCTCATTGCTTTAAAGGAAATTTATGCCAGAAATAACGAACCGGAAATTTCAAATGCCCTAAATGAGCGCCTGGAGAACCTGCAGCAGGGCGGCATCAATGAAACCGCTTTTTTCAACGAATAGACAGCAAGCCAATAGTTCATCTGCTTATCGCCCTTTAAAAAATATACGAATGCTTACCTGATTTTGTGCCGCATCAATTCCGTCAGGCTGCAGGGAAATGGCAGGGCCGAAGCCCGTTCTTGCCTTATATCCCGACAGACCCATCAATTCCCAGACAGCGCCTTGAAATTCCGGATCTATTGCGGGCGGGTAATTTATTTGTTATAACTTGTTTGTCCTTTCTGAACACCACTAGCATTTTGATTCTCCTCACTTAGCTGGTGGATGATGTAATGTTCTACGCTATTGAGTTCGTTAAAGCTCACGTGCCAGTTTGTTAAATTTCTGTTTTATTTCCTGATACTGCTCATCGGCATTTTCAAAGAATAAATGACCCGGAATAGCACCCATTGCTATCGGATCATTCATCAACCGTTGTACAGATTCTCTTACATATAGACCAGCATCGTCAGTTGCGATTACTATTTGATCTACGATTTCAGATGTGTGATTAAACAGGTACACGATATCCTCCAAATCCTTACTGGCATAAACGTCCTTGATGCCCCTATGAAAAAACGCATCGAACTTTGTTGCAAGGAAGTAAGGCAAAGGCAATACCTTAATTTTGGTTTCATCTATTAAAACGGGTATAGCCTGATCGAATCCTTTCGAAAACCATTGATTGCCTGGAGCCCAGCCAATTCCCTGTGTTGACATCACATCTACCGGCAAGTCATCGTATTTGAATCGACAGGTTACCGGGGAGTCTGCGGCTTCTTTAAACCCTTTCTGATTGAGTAAAATGCGAATACGCTCCAACTCCCACGCCGTGGTAATTTGAAATGTAACGTCAATATCCTTAGTCGGACGAATGTCTTCCGCATAGGGATCATCTATGTAAAGACTGACCATGGCGCCACCTACAAACACCACTTCCTCGCACAAGTCATCCAGCGCCTTGGCCACTTTCAAGGTAGCCAGTCGATTGATCAACGTGTTTTTCACAATAACCTGCTTTTAATCATATCCATGGCCAGGTTACGCTCACGCGCACGGCCAACTCTTACAGCATCTACAAGTGCCAATAGTTCATACAGCGAAGCATCTGACTGGATAACCTGCACGACAGATGGGTATAACGGTAAAATAGAATGTCCTCGTGCTGTGCCCTTTGCCGATGGCCACACGTATTTCTCCTCACTTACAATTTCCTCGGATAATGGCAAAGCACTGTGTGCAGTTGGAAAGCCGCGTTGAACCATGCCGGGCTGCTGTGGAAATACATAGGGTAGGCCATATTGAATGAAATCAATTAATGCCTGGCGTTGTACCATCCGCCCCTTGTCAAAAACCAACCGAGCATACGAGGAGCGAGCGATGGATTCACTAATCTCCGACTGACTCAAATGAAGATCTCGTGACAAGGAAGTCTGGGTCCAGGAAGTATCCTGCTCAAGAATGAGCTTCAAAATGACCACTACATCCTGCGGTCGCATGACCGAAATTCTCATTTTATTCATTATTATTATGTATCGCGATACGCAATAATAAGGTATTTATAAATGATTTACAAGTATTTACAACTAAATATCGCTTATCTCGATATACGATATTTTGATCCTTCCACATAAGCGTATAGGTCTTCTCAAATTTTTCTCCGTGTAAACCTGTGTTATCTATACATCACCTTCAATGACTGTGATAGCGTCAAAAAAGGAAAACCACATAAACGGTATAAGGGCCTGGATGGGGCTACGATAAAGGTATGGTTGCTAAAATACCTTATCGGGTTTAAACACGTTATTCCATATTCGAAAACTGATTATTCACGATAATCAAACCGGGATAGATTTGATTTCAGCACCGATTTGCCAGGGCTATTTTTTGCCTTTATAAAGAAATACGAATGCTTACCTGATTTTGTGCCGCATCAATTCCGCCAGGCTGCAGGAAAACGGAAAAGCTGAGGCCCTTCCGGGGGAATAGTTTGCTAGCTTTTTGAAATCCCAGCTTACCCCTTGAAATTCCGGATCGCTTACCCGCTCCAAACGTATGAGCAGGTAATGATCCTGAGAAGGATCCGGATAACCTGTTTTGATCATGTCTTCTTTCGAAAACACCTTGGGGCCTTTGCTGACAATCCGCCATAAGTCTCCAGATTGCTTGTCTCCCGCAGTGTGTAACAATAAATACCTGGATCCCACGGTTTCTCTATCCAAAATAAGCGAACCCGAACCTGATCCCATTCTAAAATTGTAAAGTTTATTTATTGCAATCCAGGTATATTGTTCCTTTGAATGGTAATAACCAACTAAAACAAAGGTTTCATCCGGAATCAGGCTTCTATTGGAATGGTAGGCTTCTGGTAGTGCTTCCCTTATTTCACTATCTGATTCAGGAGGATCTTTGTGAATGTCAAAAGTTCTGAAAGCGGTTTTTTCTCTTTGGGAAGCTCTATTTATAAAATGATCCATGATTTCCAGAATAAAGGCCTTTAGCTCTCCAATTCCGCTATCAGTCTTCATTGGTCTTACCGGAAAGGCACCAAGGCCGGGAATAATTTCATGAAAGCCTCTTTTCGTTAAAGGTTTGTCTCCCGGATACAACACATAAGCTCCAGCCGTCCTCCGAATGGCGTCTTTGTAAGCATGCATCTTCAGCAGATCGGCATTTTTGTAAACCCCTTTCCTGTTTTCATTTTTTTCCTGGTCCAGCTTCCCTTCGGTATCCGGGTTCAGGTAATCCCACAGGTTCGCAACTTTATACTTTGCATCAAAATGAACGTGAACGATCAATTCCTGCCTTTCCGCCTCCGCTTCCGATATTCCAACAGGCCAGAACGATAGCGTGTAATCCGGTCTCAAAGCGGTAGTCCAACTTCCTGCATCAGGATAATTCCTTTTCCCAGAGAATGAACGGTTATAGGTATACCGGATATTTATTTTTCTACTTCCCGAATCATAAATTCCTTGAAGGAGAGTTGATGTCCCTTGCTTGATCCGCAGACTCAAGCCATCGTCTGTCGGTTCAATCAAGTCAGAAATATCCTTCGGTTCAATGGAAACGATATCCTCGAGCAATTCCAGTAATTTGAAAAACAGCCAGTATTCGTACAGAGTAGCGATGTCTTTTTTCCCAGCTCCGTAAACATCCTCGCCACCTTTCCAGATCAACTTTGCTGCAAGGTCAAAAAGGAGCCAAACGCGCAACACTTCACGATATCCTTCCTTTCGTTGAAGCACAGGGCTATTCAACTTCAGCGTATTAGGACTTGAGATATCTCTAAATACGGTATGGTGCAATTGACCCTCTAGCTCCTGAATAAGTAAGTAAGACTCCTGATATAGTTTTTTGTGGTTTTTTGCCTTGGCTATGGAATTAATATCTGTACAGAATTTCAGAAAGGTTTCGAGTGCATATTTGATAAACCTATTTTCAGGGGTATCTACAGAATCTGTTTTTCGAACAGTGGTAATTCGCTCTGGTAAAGTTTTAATCCCAAACCCTTTTAAATAATGATTTTCGGGCAATACAGTCCGATTTCCCGTGCTGAGTATTTGCCGAATATTTGAATTAGAAAATCTCCGAACATTTCGGATATCTCTTGTTTCCGAAATGTCCGCCCATTTGGTAACAGGCATGCTGACTATTCTATGAACGGCCTCAGCAAATTCATCTGTTCCAATCACCGATTTGACAAATGCAAAACGCTGATAAAGGGTTTTGCTGTCCTGATTAAAATCAATTTCAAAGCGGTGAGATACAGGTGAATTGGCATGCAATAATAAATCGGTACATTTTTCGGTGATCATGGCCAGCATGTCCCGATAATCATCCCGATACCCTGATTTTACAGATTGTACTTCCAGGTAAATGTCAGCCATTTTTTCGCCGGTCTCATTCTGTATCAGCGGTAATTCGAGGGTCCCCACATAAATATTAGGAGCAATAGTGCCCAGGTTGGGCCTGCGCTTATGTGCCTGGACAATGTTATCGAACGGGTCTGCAAGCAGATAGTCTTCACTGTTAATCTGATAATCGTAAAAACAACCCTCCACCAACTGAATATTTGCTTCGTTATTTTCTGAGGCACTATCAGAGGCATCAAAAAGTGTTTTTGGCTGCCGGGCATCAATCCATAGACGCAATCCTTCACTTACAGAATCTAGGTTAATCTCTATGGAGTCCGAAGATATCATAGATCAAGCCTCTGCAAAACTTGCAAATCCATGGTCTAAGGCTCCTTTGTACATTCTAGAAATTTTTTCTAGCGACAAAGGATAAATTACCCTTGAGTCATTGTATTCAAAAACTTCGTTTTCAAACACTTCTTTCAAGACATTTGTACCATCTGAAAAACAAAATGTACCCAACGTTTCCAGTACAGGGCAGAGTTTTCTTCGTGAACCATGCAACTTGGGAAGTAATTTTTGCATGATAGCAATATCTATTTTCTGGGCTTTTGTAAGGTTACTATCTAAAACGGAAAGGTGATGAACCAATCGCAAAATCTCTGTGGCACTCCTAAAGCCAAATTCCGCTCCTGTCTTTTTTAATTCCCCAAAAAATTGTATCAATGTCTCATTTATTTCATTATCTGATTCCAACGTTTTGCTTGATGCCATGCCTAAAAAACTTTTAGCCATTCCTGAACCCTTGCCGGTTAAGGCATTCATGTTAATGTTTTTAATATTGCCCAGGAAGTATTTCATTTCATCCTGCGTAACCCGGAACTCAATGGTATTGGCTCTGTCTAGCACCTTTGGACTGAACATATTTGTGGTTTCGTCTATGTTGACTGTTCCGATAATAAATAAATTGGAAGGGACTTTTAGTTTTGCAGGAACACCGTTTTCTACTTTTGTTTGTCCGTATAATGGTATTTCTTCTTTTGATTCCATTGCGCTTAGGAAATCCGCAAAATACCGTTCCACATGGCTCAGATTCATTTCATCCAAAATCAAAAAGTGAGGTAAATTCGGATGACTATTTGCCCGAATGATCAGATCAAGTACGCCACTGTCAGGCTTTACATATTCTTTGGGATTTAAGGCATTGGGGTACCCCAACAGGGGTTCACGATTGGTCCAGTCGGCACCCACTGGAATGAGGCAATATTGGTTTTCATCTTGGCATATCCATTGCACAAATGCTTGTGCTAATTTGGTTTTTCCTGAACCAGAAAGGCCGGTGAGAATTACGAATGGCTTGGTGAGGAGGGAGGCCGTTAACCTAATTAGCAGTTCGTTCGAATACCTTAATTCTGAGGCATTCAAATCTTCAATCAATAGACTTAATTTAAATTCCTCTCGGTCTTTTTCTAAGTCTGTAAAAGCATTCAGAAAATCAACATATTCAGTTATTAAATTATTTAAATCATTATCTATTACATCCTTTGAAGGCAGGTTTTTTACATCATATGTTTTATAAATATACGATTCTCCATATCGATCGGGATTTTGAGAATATTTTTCTTTAAAAAACCTCGTAATGGTTTGTCTATTTTTAGCTTTCCAATTTATCTCTGGTTTATTCGTTTCGCTTACTCCATAGGCTAAAATTAATAAATCGTAATCTTTGAAATATAAGTAAACAGGATATATTCCATTGCTAGTTGTATTCGGCTTTCGCAGAAAGGAAATCCAGGGTATTCTTGCAGTGTTCCCTTTTCCGAAGCTTACACTTACTTTTGTTCCGGAGTACTCCGATTCATAGTGTTTCGTTTTTAAGTTATCTGTCTTTGCTTGACTTAAAAATTTCAGTAATTGATCATAAAAGCTCATGAAACATAAGGATTAACTTTTCTCGTTTTTCTCTAAACCGTATGCTACGATATTTTCAAAAAAACTACATAATGACGAAATTTCCCTAACAATATAGTGGCTTTTTTTGGAAGGGAAAAATGCATTTCCATGAAATTTGTCTTTCGGGTTTTAGTGGCCTTTATACGGATATAGGCCAACCAATCCCTGGTGCCACCGTTTTTTTCACCACAGATTCTCACGGATTTACACAGATTTTTTTTCGGCTTCTTAAATATTAACCTGCCTTTCACCTGGTTATCTGCGTTAATCTGTGCTATCTGTGGTGCCTCCACTTTTTTTCACCACGGATTTACACACATTTTAGGTTATTAGGATCTGTCATTCACATGATAATTCTTGTGATTCCTTTTTTCATATCCTGGGCATTGAAATTCAGCAATAAACCTACCTTCAATCCGGATAATTTTAAATAAGTCATGACTTGTGCTCTATGGATAGGAGCAATTGCTTCTACAGACTTTATTTCTACAATGACCTGATCGTTGATCAACAGATCTATCCGATAGCCGGCATCCATTTTTATTTGGTCGTATTGCACTGGAAGCGGTTTCTGTCTCTCTACCTTTAACCCTGCCTTAAGTAATTCATGCTCCAAACAAACTTCGTAAGCAGATTCCAGCAGCCCAGGTCCTAATCCGGAATGAACCTTGTAGACGCATCCAATGATTCGATATGTTAAATCATTCAATTCCATAGGGATGAATCAAATAAATCTTTGGTGTATAGTTTTTTCACCACAGATTCGCACGGATTTTCACAGATTATTTTGGTTCTTTCTACTTAACCTTATTATCCATAATTTATCTGTGTTAATCTGTGGTATCTGTGGTAAATTCCTTTTTCACCACAGATTCGCACGGATTTTCACAGATTATTTTGGTTCTTTCTACTTAACCTTATTATCCATAATTTATCTGTATTAATCTGTGTTATCCGTGGTGAATTCTTTTTACCACAGATTCACACCGATTATTTTTAACTACTTAAATATTAACCTGCCGTTCACCTATTTATCTGTGCTAATCTGTGTTATCTGTGGTGAATAAAACTATTTCGTAGCAGCCTCATAGGCCTCCATGCCGCCCACTACCGGCAATTCCAGATAGCTGGCATCCAAGTCTACCGTCAGCTCCGTGCCGGGATCGGGCCAGAGGGTAAATTCCTTGTCGCTGGAAAAAATCAACAAACCGATCTGCTGGCCTTTGGGAATGATCTGATCATCGGGCTGCAGCGCAAAGGCAAGCGAATAATACCGGCCCCGCTTCAAAGGCTCGCTTTCGGTGAGGGACTGGTGATTCTGCGGGTCCGCCCAGCCCCGGGTAATGATGTTGTCCGTTATTTTTGCGTTTTTTGAGTCGTTCCAGGGCAGAGAAACCAGCCATACAGAAAGGTTGGCGGCAGGCTTGCTGGATGCCAGGCGGATACGCATCTCTGCCAGCCCCGAGAGGTGCAGGTCTTCTTTCAGCTCCGGACTCAAAAACAGCAGGCGGTGTTCCGTGATCTCTGCCTTTGCCAGGGATGCCCCATCAAATGAGAAATTATCTACCAGTGTCTCCCTCCCCTGCCGGGAAGGCTTCTGCAAATGCAATTTTCCCGCTGCCGGGGCCGCACCTTCGAGATAAAGAGACACGGGTTCTGTTCCGGGATTGGGATAGGCATCGTAGGGAGTCGGGTTGTCCTGGCTGTCATTTTCCCGCACGATCCATACTTTTGGATCTTCCTCTACCCCGTTTTCCACGCCGTGCAGGTAGCGGGTAAACCAGCGATTCATCATGCGCATCGGAGGCGGACCCCCATGCCCGTCCTGGTGGTAATACAACTGTACCGGCAATCCCATGGATTCGGCCTTTTTATAGATCCGGTAGCTGTGTTCGGGCATCACATTCCAGTCGTTAAATCCATGCGCCATCAGCAGGGCGGCTTTCATGGGTTCCATCTGATTCAGGTAATCCCTGCCCGCCCAAAAATCATTGTAATCTCCGGTCACCCGGTCCATCCCTTCCTTCATTTCTGTATCGCGGATGCGGGTATTGTTCCCGGCCCTTTTGGCGGTGTCGCCACTGTGGATAAAATCGTACAATACATCAATGTCTTCTCCCAGGTATCCTCCGGGAGAACGCACCAATCCGTAAGACCTGTAATAATGGTAATACGAGGTATTGGGTGCTATGGGAATGATGGCCTCCAGTCCCTCCACGCCGGTAGTGGCTGCGGCCAGAGGGATGGTGCCATTATAGGAAGTGCCGGTCATGCCTACTTTTCCGGTAGACCAGTAGGCCTCCACAGGCTCCCCTCCCTGAGGTTGGGTAAAGCCGTTGGCCCTTCCGCAGAGCCAGTCAATTACGGCTTTGGGAGCCAGAGATTCGTTTTTTCCGCCCACGGTAGGGCTGCCTTGTGATAAGCCTGTCCCCGGAGAGGAAGAATGCACCAGTATATATCCCCTGGGCACCCAGGTTTGGATATGGGAATCGGAAATAAAGGGTCTGTTGTTGCTGGCCTCTACTTCCGGAGATACCCGCTTCTCGGGCGGTGCGCCCAGTTCGTGGCGCACATCCCAGAATAAGCCTTCTACATCCGGTGCCACTCCTGCAAAATAGGGACTACTGACATAAATCACCGGCAATTTTAATCCCTCATATTCGGTTTGGTAAGGACGGGTCACTGCCACATGCATGCGGTCGGGGAGTCCGTCGGCATCGGAATCAAATTCGGTTTCTACCCAGAGATCGTGGCGGATCCATCGGGCGGGATCCTGAAAGGCGGGCACTACCTGAGCCTCGCCCTCCATAAAATAGGGTTTGGCTCCCGATTGTGCAGCAAGGGGTTGTACCAATATGAATGTTGCCAGGCATAGGGCAAGGACCAGTTGTTGGTTTGTTCGCATCTTCATGGCCTAAAAATAGGCAATTTTTTGAAAGACGGCGAAACCTGGCCAATCGCGTCACTTTCTCTGCTGATATCTCTGTCCCGGATACTGATGGCGGTCAAGCTGCTCCTCCTGAGTCAGAGGAAAAATATATGCCTATTTTCAAGGCAAGATGGATGCTATGGCATCATCGGCCTTTTCTTCAGGATAGCTCAGGCCGAGCAGTTGGAAAACAGTGCGGGCGATCATGGCCGTATAGACCTGCGCTTCCTGCTTTACTTCTCCCAGGGCCGGGCTATCCGGGCCGATAGCGGCTATCCACACCTCCCGTGAGCGGGGAATGCCAGCGCCATGTCCGGTCCAGGTTCTTTTTTCTACGCCCCTACCATGGTCCGTGGTTATGATCATGGTGGTCTTGTCTTTGTATTGCGGCGTAGTCTGAATGTATTCCCACAATTCCTTCAGGTAGCTGTCAAACTGTTTAATGGAATGGAGGTATTCATCGTAACGGTTGCCATGCGCCCAGTCGTCGGGTTCGCCATAGCCGATAAACACCAGTCTCGGTGCCTGCTTTCTGATGGCTTCCATCGCATAATGGTGGGTAAAAGGATCCAGCCGCACCCCTCCCCAGGGACCCCGGATTTCGGCTTGCATCCGGTTGATCATTTGCTCAGCAGGGCTAAGGTTAGCGCCCTCTGCCTTGTCAAAGCCGGCGTTGACGGGAATTCCACTTCTTTCCTCATTGATGATGTAGGGAAATACATCCCAACTGCCAAAGGCCATCACCTTCCCTTCAAACTCCGGCATTTGCTGCAGGTGTTCCAGCAGTGTGGTATTGGGGTTATTGGTTTTGGCATTGGAGTTGATCCTCTCGTCATCGGGGGCTCCTGTCAGTATCTCGTTATAGCCGGGGTAAGAAAAAAGCATATCGTTTCTCAGGTCAGCCTTGTTGCCAAAAGCCCGGTTACCATACAACTGTCCTTTTTCTGCCAGAGTAGACCAGGTAAAAGGCATCAGCATTTGGCGGCGTTTTAAGGGATCCTGATGCCAGAATTCAGGCAGCAAGGACCCCTGGTCTTTGATCATGCCTGTATCGTCTACAAAAAGCGAGTCGGCACCTTTGAAAAATTCCTGCCAGCGGAGGCCATCCACTGTGATCAGGAAGATATTTTCTGTTTTTGTGGCCTTTTGGGCGATAGCCATCCCATAGCTCAAGCCCAATACCATCAGCAATAAAGCAGTTTTGTTCATTTTTTCCGGTTATTTATCAATGGCCAGTCGTAGTCCTGAATTCTTCCGATAAATCCCTTATGCAAAAAGCTTCCCTACCCTATAAATTATCGGTTTTGTGAAATAAATATAACGATTTTCTTTTGCTTGCAGGATGGGCCCAAATGAGATATTCTGGAAAATAAGTGGTCTCCCCGGAATCCACCAGGGCCAAATTATCCAACTTGAGTTCCTGAACGGTTTTCCTTAAGTACCGATACCGTCACCAGCAATTGCCCCAGATGCCTTTGGCTGTGCTCGGCCGCATGGAAGTACAAACCCAATACACTGCTGGGAAGCTTTTTTCTCCCTACTGTCCGGTGTTCTCTTAATTTTTCCTCTGAGGTATTCTTAAATATTGCCAGCACCTGAGCTACCTTCTGCCGAAAGTTATCTAAGAGCAGGTCAGCTCCGTCTTGATCCGCTACGGCTTCATTTTTCAGGTAAGTCAACTGTTCTTCACTCAGTTCCTTTGCTGCTGCATAGGTAATCAACCGGTCCAGCACGCCTGTCAGGTGCCGCAGGTGAAATCCTACTGATGCCCTGCCATATACTTTCTGCCACAATTTGTCTTCCGGAAATTCCTGCAGGTAAACCTCCAGCTCCTCTGCCGTTTGCAGCAGGGCATGGGCGGCTGGTTGCAGAAGAAAGGGGATATCAGGTATCGGACCTCTAAGCCATACTTCTGGTTTGCTCATAGCGGTAGCTCTATTTTGAATTTCAGGCATAAAAGAAGAAGTACCTGCCTTCTGCGATCAGGGCATCTGCCACTTCTCTTCGCAGCATTTTGGTATTGACAGCATCGGTCTTTGTGAATCTTTTCAGGCCCATCAACAGCAGCTTTTGTTCATCTCCGGAAGTAAAGGCATAAATGGCTTCTTTGCCGGCTACATTGATTTTGTCAACGGCTTCATACAGATAGACCCGGCTGGCCGCCAGATGGGTTTTCACTGCCTCTGTCCCTTTTTCTGAAAGCAATTTTTCCGTCCTGAGCAGCGTAGATTCTGCAGCATAAATTTCTATCATGATATCTGCCAGGTGCATCATGATTTCCTGTTCGCTTTCGAGTTGATCTCCCAAATTTTTTGCGGCCTGCCCTCCGATCATCAGAAACACCTTCTTCAGGTTTTGCAAAATGGCCTTTTCCCGGGAAAGCGGGGCAGAATAATCCCGGGAAGTAAAATCCGGCACGGCTTTCAGTTCTTCTCCTACCTGCTTTCCCGCATCCATAATGGCCAATTCACCCTTCATGGCCCGCTTGAGCAACATGCCCACCATCAGTATCCGGTTGATTTCATTGGTGCCTTCATAAATTCTGGAAATCCGGGCATCGCGATAGGCACGTTCCATGGGGGCTTCGGCAGAATAGCCCATACCACCAAAAATCTGTACACCCTGGTCTGCCACAAAATCCAGCACTTCCGAACCGTGCACTTTGGCGATGGCGCATTCTATGGCAAATTCTTCTACGCCTTTAAGCTTGGCTTTGCTGGCTTCCATACCCGCCGCCTCGAGCGCGGCGATACGATCCTCAATGTCCTGCCCGGCCCGATAGCAAAGTGATTCACAGGCATAGGTCTTGATGGCCATCTCCGCAAGTTTGGCCTTGATGGCACCAAAAGAATTAATCGGTACGCCAAACTGCTTTCTTTCAGAGGCATACTGAATGGACAGACCCAGCAATCTGCGGCAGCCACCCAATACGCCGGCACCCAACTTGATACGCCCGATATTCAGAATGTTGACTGCTATTTTGAAACCCTGACCCCTTTCTGAAAGCATATTGCCTACTGGCACGGGACAATCCCTGAAAAAAACCTGACGGGTGGAGCTACCCTTGATGCCCATTTTCTTCTCTTCTTCGTTCATGCTGATACCGCCAAAGGTCTTTTCTACCAAAAAGGCGGTAAGGTTTTTATCATCATCTACTTTGGCAAAAACGATAAAAAAATCTGCAAATCCGGCATTGGAAATCCACATTTTCTGGCCATTGATCAGGTAATGGGTGCCTTCTTCATTTAAAACAGCCCTGGTTTGTCCACTATTGGCATCCGATCCGGCATCCGGCTCCGTCAGGCAATAACAGGCAGCCCATTCGGCATTGGAAAGTTTGGGAAGATACTTTTCTTTTTGCTGGTCTGTACCGTAGTAAAGGACGGGCAAAATACCAATGCCTGTATGGGCACCGTAGGTGGTTGAAAAAGATCCCGCAGCGCCTATGATATCCGCAATCAGCATGGAGGTATTGAAGCTCATGCCCAGTCCACCGTAGGTCTCCGGCACTGATATGGCCAGCAAACCCAGTTCTCCAGCCTTTTTCAATATTTGGGGGACCAAATCGGGATTTTTCATGCTGTCAATCTCCTCCATATGGGGCAATATCTCCCTGTCCAGAAATTCCTGGCTGGCGGCAGCCATCATTTTCTGTTCTTCACTAAAGGACTCAGGGATAAAGACGTCGGCTGCAGCCGATTCCCGGATCAGGTATTCCCCACCATTCAAGGCTTTATTTTTCGTTAAGGGTTCCATTTTACATGATTTTAGCTAGCTCGTTTTATATTTGCTTTGGCATCAGAGCCTTTCGATCACTCCCGCTACTCCTTGTCCGCCGCCCACACAAGCGGTGACCAAGCCATACTTTTTTTGTCTCCTGGCCAATTCGTACATCATCTGCACGGTCAATTTGCCTCCGGTACATCCCAGTGGATGTCCCAGGGCCACCGCGCCACCATTTACATTTACAATCTCCGGGTCAAAATCCAGTGAACGTATTACCGCCAGGGCCTGCGTGGCGAAAGCTTCGTTCAACTCTATCAGATCGATATCCTGGAGCGCCAGGCCTGCCTGCCTGAGGGCTTTTGGCACAGCCTCCTTCGGACCTATGCCCATGATCCTGGGTTCTACTCCAGCCACACTGTAAGAAACCAGACGTGCCTTCGGCTCCAGATTCAAACTTTTCATCAAGCGCCCGGACATCACTACCACAAAGGCAGCTCCATCAGAAGTCTGGGACGCATTCCCTGCGGTTACCTGACCTCCCTGTTTGAAAACGGGCTTCAGATTGGCCAAAACATCCATGGTGGTGCCCGGGCGTGGACCTTCGTCGGTATCTACGGTAAAAGTTTTTGTCTTCCGCTTCTGGTTTTCATCCACAAATGTCTCCTCTACGGTCACCGGCACGATCTCCTCCTTAAATCTGCCATTTTTTATTGCATCTATCGCTTTTTCATGGGATCTCACCGAAAAATAATCTGCGTCCTCCCGGCTCACATTGTAATCCTTAGCCAATTCTTCGGCTGTCAGGCCCATGCTCAGGTAATAATCCGGGTTTTGCGATGCTATCTTCCAATTCAATGCCGTTTTATATCCCATCATGGGTACCATTGACATGGATTCCGTTCCTCCGGCAATGATACAATCCGCCATGCCCATTTTAATTTTTGCAGTCGCCAAAGCGATGGCCTCGATTCCAGAACCACAATACCTGTTGACAATAAATCCCGGATTTTCCTGGCCCAGGGCCAGCAGCGCGATCATACGTCCCATCTGCATGCCTTGCTCGGCCTCAGGAATCGCATTGCCTACAATCAGGTCATCCACCATCTTGTTTTCCAGGCCCGGAACTGCATTGACCAGGTGTTTGATTACATCGGCGGCCAGATCGTCCGGGCGATAAAAACGAAAACCACCTTTTTTAGCTTTTCCTACTGCTGAGCGAAAACCATTGATAATATATGCGTCCATTGTAAAATTCTATTTATGTATGTAAGATGTGAGCAAAGATAAATCTACCGTACTCCGAAATTGGATCCTTCGCATTTTTAGTTCCTGAGCGGTTTGCCTTTAAATAAAATGCTATGGATCCGTTCCAGGGTTTTCTTTTCGCCCGTAAGGCTTAGAAAGGCTTCTCTTTCCAGTTCGAGAAGATATTTTTCACTCACCTCTGTTGCCTCCGACAGGTCTCCCCCACTCATTACCCATGCCAGCTTGCGGGCAATTTTAGCATCGTGCTCAGAGATATAGGAACCATACCGCATACCAGTAATGCCAGCCTCAAACAAAGCCAATGAAGATTTTCCGAACACACGAATATCCTTCCTTTCGAGTGGCTGGGTATAGCCAGCATCATGAAGCATCAATACCTTTTGTCTGGCTTCCGCCAACTGCCGTTTTCGGTTTATGGATATACTGTCTTTTTGTTCGAGATAACCCAATCCTGCTGCCTCGGCGGCGGAAGTGGATACCTTGGCTGTAGCGATGTTCATAAACGTTTCCTGCAAACGATTCAGGGCCACATCTCCGGAAGTCAGGCTTTGAGAAAACCTAAGTGTCATTTCTTTGGTGCCCCCTCCGGCAGGAATGAGCCCTACGCCTACTTCTACCAATCCCATGTACAATTCCGCATGCGCCTGTACCAGATCTGCATGCAATGAAAGTTCACATCCGCCTCCCAATGCCATATTGTGTGGAGCCACTACTACCGGAACAGAGGAGAATCTAGCCCGCATCATGGTCTGCTGAAATTGTGCGATCATCAGGTCTATTTCATCGAAATCCTGATCGCCGGCATACATGTAGAGCATGGCCAAATTGGCTCCGGCTGAGAAATTCGGGCCCTCATTACCGATTACCAGACCTTTGTAGGATTGCTCTGCCAGACCGATGGCCTTGTTGATGCCTTCCACTACTTCCTGACCCAGGGAATTCATTTTGGTGTGAAATTCCAAACCAATTACCTCCTCACCTAGGTCGTAAATGGAAGCGCCTTCATTGCTCCATATCTTTTTATTGGCCGATTTGAGCGTGTCCAGTAAGATGAAATCTTCCAAGCCCGGAACCTCCTGATAGGATTTGGAACCTATATGATAGTAATTCCTTTTGCCATCTATTACCTGATAAAAACTGCCGATTCCGGCATCCAGCATTTCATACACCCATTCGGCTGGCTTATCGCCGGATTCCTCCATCTTTTTCACCGTGTCGCTGACGCCAAGAATATCCCAGTTTTCAAATGGTCCGTACTCCCAGCCAAAACCTGCGCAAACGGCCTGATCTATGCGGTACAAATCATCCGCTATTTCCGGAATTCTGTTTGAGCAATACCTGAAAAGATCAAAAAAGGTTTTTCGGTAAAATTCGCCCGATTTATCCTCAAAATTCACTAAGAACTTAATTCGTTTCCTCAGGTTTTCGATTCCTTTCGCTGCATCAAGCGCTTTGATTTTCGGCTTTTCGGCAGGCTTGTAGGTATAGGTACTGAAGTCTATTTCTTTTAGTTCTTTGCTTCCGTCATCATGGCGGATCATGTGATAAAATCCCTTCCCGCTCTTATCTCCGTACCACTCGTTTTCCTTCAGCACCGATACACTCTTGGGAAGTTCAAATCGCTGCCTGGATTCATCATGCTCAAGAACCTTGTGAAGATTATTGGCAACATGCACTGTGGTATCCAATCCGACCACGTCTAACGTCCGGAAAGTACCGGATTTGGCCCTTCCTATAACAGTACCGGTAAGTTTGTCCACCTCGGATACACCCATACCCATATCTTCTATGGTATGTATTGCAGACATGATGGCATAGACCCCGATTCTGTTTGCGATAAAAGCTGGTGTGTCTTTACATAACACGGTTTCTTTCCCCAAAAAACGATCCCCATAATCCATGAGAAAATCAACAATTTCGGGTTTGGTCTGTGGTCCGGGTATGATTTCGAGCAAGCGAAGATACCTGGGAGGGTTAAAAAAGTGCGTTCCGGCAAAGCATTTTTGGAAGTCTTCAGAACGGTTGTCTGCCATCAGATGAATGGGTATCCCGGAAGTATTTGAACTGATCAATGATCCCGCCTTGCGGTATTTTTCGACTTTTTCAAACAGACCCTGTTTGATCTCTAGATTTTCGACGATGACTTCTATGATCCAATCGTAGTCGCTGAGCCTGTGAAGGTCATCGTCAAAGTTGCCAGTAGTAATTCGACCGGCAAAGTCCTTTTCATAAATAGGGGAAGGTTTGGAGGAAAGCGTATCTGCCAACGCTTTGTCCACAATCCGGTTTTTCACCGATGGACTTTCTAAAGTAAGGCCTTTCTTCTTTTCCGCTTCGCTAAGCTCTTTTGGACGAATATCCAAAAGCAGTACCTTGACCCCTATATTGGCAAAGTGACAAGCGATTCTGGATCCCATGATTCCTGATCCTAAAACAGCTACTTTTTCTATGGTTCTCTTCATATGCGTATAATTATCTTTAAGCGGCTAAATCAAGCTCCGATCCTTTGTCCGGGCTGACTGTCCAATTTTTATGAAATACCCTGAGCCAACCATTTTTGTCATTTTGTGCAATCTTTGTTTGCTCCTTCTCACACCTGAATTATCAGTATTTGTATTCAGGAGTTTTGAATCCTTTGGATCACCTGATTGATCTTTTCAAACAGGTTAAAAAAGGACTCAATTTCGTTCGCTGAAAGATCATTCCTGAGCTCCTCGTTAAAATGGTTGATCGTTTTTACGGCAGCGGTTTTTTTTTCCCTGCCCCGGGGAGTAAGAAAAATTCTTACAGATCTCCTGTCATTGGGATCGCGGGATTTTCTAATCAGACCCTTTTGTTCCATGGATTTCAGTATCCTCGTCAGGCTGCGGGATTCCAAACCCATAAGCGGGGCTATTTTAGTTGCCGGTGTTCCTTCCCGGGAATCGATATTGATAAGTACAAATCCCATAGATGTGGTTATTCCCTCCATGTTGGCCTTCTGATTGTACATTCTGGAAATCGAGTGCCAACAGGATTTGATGTGGTAGTCTATGGTTTCTTCCTTTTTCATCTATCGCTGAAATCCATACTTAAAAGTTAAGGAAAAAAATTATGCATGCATAATAAAATGAAAAATTTTTCTGTTTTTCAACCTTAGCTTAATGGAGATGCTTAAACTTTTTCGGGCACAGTGAGTTATCTGCCTATTAAAGGTTTTTTCCCATGGTCTAAGCAAACTGATTTTTGTTTAATCCAGTATTAGAGGGATGTTGGAAGAGCCTTCAGGGAGTATACTCTCGGTACGCCCCCATACCAGGCCATTTAAAGCACTGCTATCTTTTGGCTTCCGGTATCCGCACGATTCTGATAAAGATGTCCACACGGTAATTATTTTAAAAAAATTATTAATTAGAAAAAGTATGGATACTATTATAAGGTGGATATGTGGGTAAAGTGGATTGGATTGAGTTGTCAACCTCTTCCCTCAGGTAAGCCAATTTCTGTTCACATCTTACCCACACAGCTTCTATTTCTAATTTGCTTGAAATCAAAGTGTTATTTTATCCGGTTGGATTATGGTGGGAAACGGCGTATTTCTGCAAGGTGTATAAAGCTTCTGGTGTTTACCGGTGGATAAGGGTGGATAAATTCAGGTTTATCACCAGCACATTTTAATTTTCAATCTTCGGTATCTTTTTGATAGCTAAACTTGTTGGTTAATTTCAGCTAGTACTTACTTATTCACGTTTTTATTTTCTTTATCAACAAACTCCATATATTGATTATTTATTCACAAGATACAGGTTTACAGTTAGTTGTGTAAATCCTCCGGATCGATCTCCATGATTTCGATGGGTAGCCGTATGTTATCAATTAAGTCGGGCTTGTTTTGGTCTTCGATAAAGCCTGAGGAATTCCTGCGTTCGATAATCAGGCCGTCGAGCGTCCATCCACCCCGTAATATGAATTCATATTTTTTGGTTTCCTCATCGAAGAAGGCATAAATCGGTTCTGGCTGGATATTTTGGTAATAGTTGCCTGGATCCCATCGCCCATTTTCGTTTTTATCAATTATTGCCTGGATTGAGTAGTTAGTGGCTTCAATATTGTTGAATTCAAAATAGTTTGTATCCAGCAGATATTTTTCCTGGATGATTTCCCCTTTTGAGTTTAGTAATTGCAGGATGATAGGTCGTTCTGGCGTATTTATTTTTCCATTTATGCCATCAGCGAGGTTATCAGTTTTTAGACGTGTGTATTTAGCTTCTACCGGATCTTCGTTCCACATGTCTTCTGCGTCACGAAAAGTTGAATCTGATGCATATAGCGTAAAAGCATTGTTGCTGACGGTGTCGGGTAGTGGGATATCGATAAAAATATCGGTTCTCAGATGGGTACTGTCTGGTAGCCGGACCATTTCAGGTAGGATAGGGATCAACCTGGCACTGTCATATTTTAAGTATAGCGAATCGTAATTGATATCAACGATCGGTTTGTTAAAATGTAGTTTTGCCTGTATGGTGTTGACAAATTTGAGGCCTGTGTTGGTAGTTATTTCAAGTTTCTCTTTTGATCGATCACTTTCCTCAAAAGTGGCGTAGAAAGTTGTGTCAACCAGAAAACCTACAGAGTCTTTTAACAGCAGGCCAATTTCGGTGCTGTCATTTCGCATTTCCGTATGGTAAAGTCTGATGGTCTTATCTTGTATGCGGTAGAATAGCTGCTTGTTTTTATCTGGGTGAGAAACGGAAAATTCAGCTATGGGTTTGCTTAAAACGATATCAAAGTTTCTACCTGTGATGGTGCCGCGGTTGATTTTAAGGTCTGACAAATCACCCTTCGCGATATTGATAAACAGCCCTTCTTTATTGGTGTCTACGCTTATGATGTCTGGTGCAAATCCATATGCCTCGTTTCGGTATTCGGCTTTGAGGGAGTTGTTTTCGTCATGCCAGGCATAAGCTCTGAATTCTCCTGCTTTGATATTGGTGATTTCAAATCGTCCGGTAGAGTCGGGCTGAGCGATATAGTATGGTGGTGCGGTGAACAGATCTGTGGTATCATCGGCGGCGTATAAACCTACAAGGACATCATCAAATTCGAGCTCCGCGTATGGATCGGTAAAGGCGACCTGTCCGGATACACTGAGGCTATCAATTGATTCCCCTGTAGAAAATACAAGTTTCAATCGATTTGCTGGATTGCTTTCTGTGATATCCTGAACACTTTTTTGAAAGTTAAACAGATATGTGGTATTGTCTTCCAGGTCCTGATTGATATTGATATTAATCCTGTTTTTTATAGCCAGGTATTCGATTTTGTCTTTTTCCAGACGTGGTGTAATGATTACGGACTGATTGGGATTTTCGATCTTTACAAATTCGTTAAATTCCAGATCGATTTCTGATGGTTTGATGTTGGTACTCTGGTCAGGTGGGTTAGAATAAAGCAATATGGGTGGTTCTTCATCTTTGGGGCCTCCCATTGGTGAGCTTTGTTTGGCACAGGAGTAAAGGCCTATAGCGATGAGAAAAGATAAAAGCCGTAAGATTATTCTCATTTTTTCTTAATGATAAAAAGTAAGCTGGAATAATTATTAGAGTTAGAGGCGGCCTGGTTAGAAAGATAGCCCGACTTAAGCGCTTTCAGATAGCGGTAGTCCGCATTGGTATACTGATAGCTTAAAAGGGACACATAGTAGGCATCAAATGGCATGGGCAGTATCTCGGCGATACGACAGGTATGTTTTTCCACGAGGTACCTCATCGATTTTTCATTGAAGTGGTAGAGGTGTCTGGGTACATCCAAAGCTGCCCAATTTTCGCGAAACAGGCCTGCGTCTTTAGAAGATCTGTTTGGGACGGCGATGAACAGCAAACCCCGTTTTTTTAATTTTCCCAAAAGGGTCTTGATGGTTTTGTTAAGGTCATGCACATGTTCCAGTACATGGAATAACGTAATGGCATCAAATTTCTTATGTTTTTCCAGGGCATTGAAATCGGCTATCAGTTGGATTTGGTTTTTTGATTGGGCTTGTGCTGCAGCGGACTGATTCGGCTCGAAACCATATGCTTGCCAGCCATCAGACTGGCAGGTTTTGGCGAAAAGGCCGGTACCGCAGCCAAAGTCCAATAGTCGCCCTTTGGTTTTGATTCGTTGGTTGAGAAGTTTTAGCTTTTGCTTTAGGGTATATTTTCTCACAATATTATAAATCAAATCCCTTGTACTCCTGATACTACTTTGGTGAGAGATGTAATTATCCGTTTGGTAATACCGGGATATATTTTCCTGGTCAGGCCGGGGATTGGTAAACCACAAATCACAATTTTTACAGGCGCAAATGATGAAGGATTCTTTACTGCAGGCATGATCTTTTACCACCATGTGATTAATAAAAAGCTCACTTTTGCAAAGTGGGCATTTGTGTAACCTTTCATACATGCTATCTTCCTAAATATATGGTCAAAATGGACATGTCAGCCGGAGATACCCCGCTGATCCTGGATGCCTGTCCTATGGTCTCCGGTTTGATCTTGGACAATTTTTGCCTTCCTTCGGCAGACAGGGCCTTAATGGAAGAATAATCCATGTGGTGGGGTATTTTCAGGTTCTCGAGATTATTGATTTTATCCACCATTTGTCTTTCCTTGTCTATATATGAACGGTATTTGATTTGAATTTCTGCTTGTTCGAGTACGGCTTCATGGTATTGGGCGAGTTCCTGTTCCAATCGATGGTCCATTTTTATAATGTCTCTGATACCTAACTGTGGTCTTTTAAGTAGTTTCTCAACCGTGATATTTTCCTTTACGGGTGCCGTATTGTTTTCTTGCAGGGCGCCGTTAATGCCTTCTGGCCGGAGCCGGACCTGTTCGAGTTTTTTGATCAGCTCTGAAGTTCTGGCCTCTTTTTCCTGCATGAGATCATATCGTTGTCTGCTTGCCAGGTTCATTTCATAACCATAACGGGTGAGCCGGAGGTCAGCGTTGTCCTGTCTCAACAATAGCCTGAACTCGGCCCGGGAGGTAAACATGCGGTAAGGCTCTTCGGTACCTTTGTTGATCAGGTCATCTATCAAAACACCGATATAGGCTTCTGATCGTTTAAGTATAAACGGTTCCTTTTCCTTTACTTTATGGTGTGCATTGATACCAGCGAGTAGTCCCTGGGAGGCGGCTTCTTCATAACCGGTAGTTCCATTGATCTGACCTGCAAAAAACAGGTTGTCGATCAATTTTGTTTCCAGACTCAATTTGAGCTGTGTCGGAGGAAAATAATCGTATTCAATGGCATATCCTGGCCGGAACATTTTGGCATTCTCGAAACCCCTGATTTGTCTCAGCGCTTTCAACTGTACATCTTCCGGGAGTGATGTTGAAAATCCATTCACGTAAATTTCCACGGTATCCCAGCCCTCAGGTTCTACAAATATCTGATGCCTGTCTCTCTCTGCAAACCGATTGATTTTGTCCTCGATAGATGGACAATATCTTGGGCCCAGTCCCTGTATTCTGCCGTTGAACATGGGTGAGCGATCAAATCCCGTGGCAAGGGTTTCGTGAACTTTGTTATTGGTATAGGTAATCCAGCAACTTCTTTGCTTAGAAAGCACTTTTGTCTCCGGGGAATAAGAAAATTTTTCTGGTTCTGCATCACCATGTTGTTCTTCCATGACGGTATAGTCCAGACTTCTGCCGTCTACCCGTGGGGGTGTGCCGGTCTTCATCCTGCCCGATTCGAAACCAAGTTGCCTGAGATCTTCAGTGATACCTTTTGCTGCCCGTTCTCCGGTACGCCCCCCTCCCATTTGTTTTTCTCCTATATGGATAATTCCATTAAGAAAGGTTCCGTTGGTCAGGATTACGGATTTGGAAGGAATTTCCAGACCCAGAGAAGTCTTAACGCCTCTTATTCTCTTGCCCTTTATGATAAGGCCTGTGATCATCTCCTGCCAAAAATCTATGTTTGGCGTTTGTTCCAGGGCCAATCTCCATTCTTCCGCGAAGCGCATGCGGTCATTTTGGCTTCTTGGCGACCACATTGCTGGCCCTTTAGACCTGTTGAGCATACGGAATTGAATCATAGACTTATCAGCCACAATTCCTGACCTGCCACCCAATGCATCTATTTCTCTCACGATTTGTCCTTTTGCTACGCCACCCATTGCGGGATTACAAGACATCTGTGCGATTGTGTTCATGTTCATCGTACAGAGCATTACGCGGGAACCCATGGTTGCTGCTGCATGTGCAGCCTCGCAACCCGCATGCCCAGCGCCCACCACGATCACATCATATTCTGGAAACATATTCTAATTTTTTTAGTGTTCCACGTGGAACACTTTAATGTATGGATTTTTATTTCTTGAGTGTTCCACGTGGAACATCTGCGGAATCAAACAAGTTCAGCGCTTTGTCTTCTTCTTCCCGCATGCTTTTTTTCTCTGCAGGGCTTTTATCTCTATGCCCGCAGAGGTGCAGAATACCATGAATTAAAACGCGCCGAAGTTCTTCCTGGTAAGTTTTGCCCAATATGTCGGCGTTTTCCCGGATTCGTTCGGCACTGATATAAATATCGGCATCGATTTCTCCGAATCTTTCGGATTGGTCAAAAGTGATGATATCTGTAAGGGTATCATGATTCAGGTAAGCTTTGTTGATCTCTAGTAAATATTCGTCAGTGCAAAAGATATAATTGATATTGCCGATACGGAAGGATTTTCCCGCTGCTACTTTCTTTATCCAATTTTTTAGGTTTCTTTTCTGCTGAATTTCTGAACGGATATCTTCTTCGAAGAAATGTATTGCCATCTCAATTCATGTAAAAGGTAAGTGTTATCTTGGCCCCTTCATTGTCAAAATGAATCTCGTCGCAAAGATGCCTCATGATAAAAACACCCCTACCGCCAGATTTCTCCAGGTTTTCCGGTGATGTCGGATCATTCAGATGTTGGTAATCGTACCCCTCCCCCTCATCTTCCACGATGAATTTTAGTTGATCGTCGAGAAAACGGACCTCCAGGCGAACAGATTTCCGTTTGTCTTCCTTGTTTCCATGAATAATGGCATTGCTGACACATTCTGTTACCGAAATCATGATATTACCATAAATGTCATCACTGATGTGAAATTTCTCCTTGGCGTTATCAATGAAACTCTCAATAATTGTTATGTTTTCAATTATAGATGGGATAGAAATTTTAATTGATTTCATTGATTTTTTAGGCTTTAATCATGATTTAATTATTATAAATTACTAGAGCTCAATGCTGATTGGGCAATGGTCCGAATGATGTACCTCATGCAATATGTCTACCATCTTGATTTTTTGGCTTACCGATGGCGTGGTCATGTGGTAGTCAATGCGCCATCCCTTGTTGTTGGCACGGGCATTGGCGCGGTAACTCCACCAACTATACTGATGTGGTGCACTGTTTAGCAAACGGAAACTGTCGTCTAGTCCCGAGGAAGTAAACTTATCCATCCAGGCCCGCTCCTCAGGTAAAAATCCGGAGGTGTTTTTGTTTGCTACGGGATTATGGATATCTATGGGCTTGTGACATATGTTATAATCGCCGCTCAGGATCAGTTTCGGATAGGACTGTATCAAATCCTGGCTGTAGTGATAGATATCATCCAAAAAGCGGTATTTGAAGTCTTGTCGTATATCACCTGTAGTACCTGATGGGAAATAGGCACTGATAAATGAAAAATCAGGATAATCGGCCTGAATCACCCTGCCTTCGTCATCATACACATCTACCCCCATCCCATAGGTGACCTTTTCAGCTGCTTTCTTGCTCAGGATGGCCACTCCGCTATATCCTTTTTTCACTGCGGGATACCAGTAAACATGGTATCCCAGGTCTTTAAATATGTCCAGGTCAATTTGATTTTCCAGGGATTTGATTTCCTGCAGACCCAGGATGTCTGGATCAGCTGCTTTCAGCCAGTCAGCAAATCCTTTCTTTAAAGCTGCTCTGATACCATTGACGTTGTAGGATATGATTTTCATTTAATGTCTATTTCAAATTCTTCTTCAAAGTAGTCCAACACATGAATCTTTAATAATTTTTCCTGCTCTGCGGTATTGAGGTGGGGTACCTGCTTGCGCAGACTCCAATGCGGCCAGCCGTCCTGATCGATAAAATCCAAAACATAAAATCCCGAAAGGCTCAGCACTTTGCAGGTAGCAATGTGCATCAAGTCCTGTTTTTCTTCTTTAGAAAAGTGGCGGGGTCCTTTGCCCAATTCCTGAACTCCAATGATAAATAGTACGGCATTTAAGTCAGCAGGTTTTTTGCCGAAGATTTCCCCCAGTCCTTCCAGTAATTTGCCCCATCTCTTTTCAAGATCCAGGTCCTTTTTTAATAATGCCATATACAATCCGTTTTTAAAGAAAGCACCATTATCCTGTAACTTTTATCCGCAGCAAATTTTCTGTAAATTCATCGCAGGATGCAAAATACAAATATAACAGGTATAATGGCTCTGAGTGTAAAAACAACCCAAATAAGCTATGCGTTTCAATTACTGGCAAGATTTTTTGTCCCTGGTTTTTCCTGAAACCTGTTGTACCTGTAAGCGGAGCCTCTTTCCTTTTGAAAAGCAGTTGTGCAGGATTTGTATATCCCGATTACCGATTACCCATTACCATCTCATTCCCGAAGACAACGATTTGAAGCATAAAGTACTGGGCCTGGCCCCGGTGGGCATGGTCATGTCTTATCTGCGATTTTCTAAAAAGGGATTGAGTCAAAAGCTACTCCATCAGATCAAATATAAAAACAAGCCTTTACTGGCCAGATTATTGGGAGAAATGTATGGCGCGTTGCTGGTAGAAAAGGGCTTTTCACAGGCATGGGACGAGGTGGTCCCGGTGCCCTTACACCAGAAAAAGCTGAACAAACGGGGCTATAACCAAAGTGAACAGTTTGCTGTGGGTTTGGCCGGGTCATTGAAAATTTCTGCGATAAATCACCTGATCAGAAAAATTCCTACCCAAACACAAACCAACAAAAGCAGGATGGAGAGATGGGAAAATGTAGCTGAGGTATTTGAAGTAAGGCATCCTGAAACCATCAAAAACAAAAAACTGCTTCTGGTAGACGATGTACTTACCACCGGCGCTACGCTGGCAGCATGTGCCAGGACATTGGATCTTCACCAGCCAAAATCCATTGACTTTATTGCGCTGGCCGCAGGTAACTAGGATTATCCAAATATATCGTTTAGTATGCCTGCAAGTCTGATGCCTCCGGCCAGCAAGCGCTCCTCCATCACAGGAAATGTCCTGTATCCATAGGCATAGGATAGTTTTCGATCTTCCGGCAGGTCATAAATGAGCGGTCGTAGCTCCACTGCCTCGTCCAGCCATTGGTCCATAGTACTGGCTTGATATTTCCTGATCAGTGGCTTGTTTACGCGTCGGTTCAAATGATGGGCCAGCTCAGTAAAACTCAGATTTCTTCCTTCAATTACCCTGGTGTCCCAAACGGCGTGAAGATTCGTGCTTTCGTTGAAATAACTTAGTCTGATGTCATTTCCGCCTCTATCCTCACCGGTTCCCACATGCAGGGGCTGATGCAGGTCTCCTACCAGGTGTACCAGTATCCTGAGGTATTCGCTTTTTTGTCTTTCAGACAAATTCCCTTCTTTCAGCGCTGCAATCACCATTTTGGTTTTGCCGTAGGCGTCTCCCCCACTTTCCTGTATATCCGGATCGTAACCCTGACCTGCCTTAACCGTCAGGTAGTGCCAGGTGTTCAGGTGGTTATAGGCGGGATCGGAACGGACTTCATCCATCCAGGTAGATACCATTGCGAGGGATTCCGGACCCAGTATGGCTTCAATGTTTTTGCTGGCCTTTTTGCTCAGATGCCAGGCCGCAATTTGCCCGATTACCCGGTGTCCGGTTTGTCCCCAACCAAAACTATTTGCGACAAAGCCTGATACGATCATCAGGACGAGTGTGATCCTTTTCATTTTTCGGCTTACAAAAAAAGTTAAATCAATCGAATTTCAATTCTTCCAGGGCCAACCAGGCCATTAACCCGGTACTGAGGCCCAGGGCATCTTCGTCTATATCAAAAGTGGGTGTATGTACGCCAGAAACGATACCTTTGCCTTCATTTCTGGTTCCCAGCCGGTAAAAACAACCATCCATTTCATGGGTATAATAGGAAAAGTCCTCTGCAGCCATCCAGATATCCAGATCTACCACATTTTCATCCCCAAGGTAGTCCCGTGCCGCCTGAATGGCTCTTTCGGTGAGTTCCGGTTCGTTTTTTAGAAATGGATAGCCTTTGCGAACCTCAAATTCTACTTCTCCCCCCATACCCTCGGCGATGCCTTTCGCTATTTTAATCATTTGCTCGTGGGCCATTTGTCTCCAGTCTTCATCAAGCGTTCGGAATGTCCCTTCAATATTCACTTCGTTGGGTATAACATTGGTGGCCCCATCCGCCACTACCCTGCCAAAGGACAATACAGAAGGGGTTTTGGGATCTGCTTTCCTGCTGACTACCTGTTGCAGTGCTACCAGGATGTGTGCACTGATCAGCACCGGGTCAACCAGCGTCTCCGGCATGGCGCCGTGACCGCCCTTGCCGATTACTTTAATATACAGCTCGTCGGCACTGGCCATGTACATGCCCTTTCTGAAACCCACCTTACCCACTGGTATCAATGGCATGACATGTTGCCCGAGAATAGCAGTAGGTTTAGGATTCTGGAGTGCCTCGTCTGCGATCATCATAGAGGCTCCTCCTGGTACCCTTTCCTCTCCTGGCTGAAAAATGAGTTTTACTGTCCCTTCAAACTCATCTTTGAGCTCGTTCAGAATACGGGCAGTACCTAAAAGAGAGGAGGTGTGGACGTCATGCCCACAGGCATGCATCACACCCCGGTTGGTAGATTTATAGGGAACATCATTGGCTTCCGTGATGGGAAGCGCATCCATATCTGCTCTTAGGGCAATAATTTTCTTACCAGGATTTTTTCCTTCTATTAAGGCCACCAGTCCGGTGTTGGCTTTCTGGCTCAGTTTGCTGATCCCAAAAGAACGCAGTTTTTTTTCAACAAATGCTACCGTTTCCTTCTCTTCGAAAGACAATTCCGGGTGGGCGTGCAGGTGTCTTCTGGTGTCGATTGTTTCTGATTTGAATTGGTCAGCCAGTTGGCGAATTTTATCTTTCAGCATTCTCTAAATTATCTTCTTTTTCTTCTTCAGATTCGCGCTTTTTCAGAAAGCGGTCCGGTTGTATCCGGGAGCTGGGAAACAGATCGTTTAGTTTCTCATAAGTTGCCAGCGCCTCAATTTTATTGACAAAGCGACCCACCTTTACCAGATAGCGGGGTTCATTGTACTCCATATTGGTCTGTATATCCGGGTATTCGGAGTAGACTTCATTCCGTACTTCAAAGGCCCGCTCCCGATCAGCTCCGCTATATACCAAAATCGTGTACCCATTGATGAAATTCTCCCTGTTGTTTTCCTCGCTGATCTGATTGATCCTGCGCTGCAGCTCCTGATTGATCGGTCCGGCGTCTGAACCCCCGGCCGTAGAAAAGCTGGGAACAGGCAAATCATCGAATGTTATCCGCGAATCGGAAAGATCTTCTGAATAATTGTCAAATTTTTCGCTGGTATCTCCGGTCTTGCGGATATTGATGATACCACAGGCACTCAGAAAGAATAAGGAAAGCAAATATATACTGGCCTTTTTTAACATATTGTTTGGTTTAATCTTCTATTACCACACATTTTTCCTCAGAGATGTCCTGCTCCACACTTTTGTATTTGACATCTTTTTTCACCTTACCGTCCACGTACCTGACAGAAACCTTGTCATTCCGGCCATAGGTTTTGTCGGACCGTCTTGGTTTCACCGGTTCCCTGTTGGCTGTAGCACGGCTGCTGGCAATAGCGGCTCTTTGTCCGGATGGGTTCCCCAGACTGCTGCCTGCTTCTTCCTTAGAAGCTGTTACCTGCGGTTCGGCTTTTTTCTGGGCCTGTGCCGCTTTGACCTGCTCGGGGTCCTGCTTGGGCAGATCAGATTTGGAAATAAACGATATGATATCGTCGTTAAGTTTACCAAGGAAGCGTTTGAACATTTCAAAGGCTTCGAATTTGTATATCAGCAGCGGATCTTTCTGTTCATAAACAGCATTTTGCACCGACTGCTTCAAATCATCCATATCACGCAGATGCTCTTTCCAATTCTGGTCGATGATGGCCAGTGTCACTGTTTTTTCTACCGCCCTGATGAGATCACGCCCATCGTTGTTGATGGTAGATTCCAGGTTGATGACCACGCCAATTTGCTTGATACCATCGGAAATGGGCACCATGATTTCCTTTACGGTAGCGCCGCGGTTTTTATATACATCCCTGAGTATGGGCATGGCACGTTCAAGGATGTTCTGGTTTTTTTTGGTATAATTTTCATAGGCTGCACTGAACAAGGTTTTGGTCAGGCTGGCTACATCTTTCTCCTTCAGGTCGGTTTCCGAAAACTGGTAATCCAGACCCAGGGAGCTGAAGATATTCATCCTCAGGTTTTCGAGATCTTCTGTGGATTTGGCCATTTCGATCAGGTCCTGGGAGACATCATACATGATGTTCAGAATGTCCAGCTCAAGGCGGTCACCGACCAGGGCATTTTTCCGCCTTCGGTAGACGACTTCCCGCTGGCTGTTCATCACATCGTCGTATTCAAGAAGGCGTTTACGCACCCCAAAGTTGTTTTCTTCAACCTTGCGCTGCGCGCGTTCTATGGATTTTGTGATCATACTATGCTGGATGACTTCTCCTTCTTCCAGACCCATCCTATCCATCAGCTTTGCTATTCTCTCGGAACCAAAAAGTCGCATCAGGTTGTCTTCCAGGGACACAAAAAACTGTGATGAACCAGGATCTCCCTGACGACCAGACCTACCGCGAAGCTGCCGGTCTACCCGTCTCGATTCATGTCTTTCGGTGCCAATGATGGCCAAACCGCCCGCCTGTTTCGATTCCGGGGTAAGTTTGATATCCGTACCTCTACCTGCCATGTTTGTCGCAATGGTTACCGTTTTGGGTTTTCCGGCCTCTGCCACCACATCGGCTTCCCGCGCATGTTGTTTGGCATTCAACACCTGGTGTTTGATCTTCCGGATCGTCAGCATCCGGCTAAGCAGTTCGGAAATTTCCACTGAAGTGGTACCCACCAATACCGGCCGGTTTGCGTCGGTCAGCTCATTGATTTCATCCACTACGGCATTAAATTTTTCCCGTACCGTCTTATACACCTTGTCCTCCCGGTCTTTTCGCTGTATAGGTTTGTTGGTTGGAATGACGATGACATCCAGTTTGTAAATTTCCCAGAATTCTCCGGCTTCGGTTTCGGCTGTACCTGTCATTCCGGATAGCTTGTGGTACATGCGGAAATAATTCTGCAGGGTGATGGTGGCATAAGTCTGCGTGGCATCTTCCACTTTTACATTTTCCTTGGCCTCTATGGCCTGGTGCAGTCCGTCAGAATACCTTCTTCCTTCCATTACCCGGCCTGTCTGCTCGTCGACAATTTTTACTTTGCCTTCCACCAGAATGTATTCGGTGTCCTTTTCAAACATGCAATAGGCCTTGAGGAGCTGGTTTACAGTATGGATGCGCTGGGCCTTGACACCGTAATCCTTGATCAGCTCTTCTTTTCTGATGAGCTTTTCTTTTTCATCTATGCTTTCGTCCTTTTCCAGGTCGGCAATTTCACTTCCTATATCCGGAAGGATAAAGAAGCTCGTATTTTCATTCTTTTTGGTAATCGTTTCTATGCCGTTGTCTGTCAGGTCTACACTATTCGACTTTTCATCTATGGTAAACAACAGGGGTTCATCAGCCTCGGGCATGTTGCGCTTGTTGTCCTGCAAATAATAATTTTCTGTCTTTTGCAAAATAACCCGGATACCCGGCTCAGAAAGATATTTGATCAGGGGTTTGTATTTGGGAAGACCCCGGAATGCGCGGAACAGGGCCAGCCCACCCTCTTTTTCGTTGCCTTCCCTGATCAGCTTTTTGGCTTCGGTGAGGTAGTTTTGCACGAGCTTGCGTTGTTCATCCACCAGAGTAGAGACCCTTGGTTTCATATCGTAAAATTCGTGCTGATCACCCCTGGGTACCGGTCCGGATATGATCAGAGGGGTTCTCGCATCGTCAATCAGCACGGAATCAACCTCATCTATCATGGCAAAGTGGTGCTTGCCTTGTACCAGGTCCTTGGCGTCCCTGGCCATGTTATCCCTGAGATAGTCAAAGCCAAATTCATTATTGGTACCATAGACAATATCGCATTGATACGCTTTCCTCCTGCCTTCTGAGTTGGGCGGGTATTTGTCGATACAGTCTACTTTCAGGCCATGAAACTCAAAAAGCGGGGCATTCCATTCCGAATCCCTCCTGGCCAGGTAATCGTTTACGGTGACTATGTGCACCCCTCTCCCGGAGAGCGCATTGAGATAAGCCGGAAGGGTAGAAACCAGGGTTTTACCTTCTCCCGTCGCCATTTCGGCAATATTGCCCCGGTGCAGGGCGACGCCACCCAGAAGCTGCACGTCGTAGTGCAACATGTCCCAGGTCACTTCCACCCCCGCCGCGGTCCATTTGTTGTGCCATATGGCCTGGTCTCCCTCGATTTCTACATATGATTTGGCTGCTGCCATTTCCTTGTCAGATTCCGAAGCACTTACCTTAAGGAATGTATTTTCCTTCAGCCTGCGGGCGGTCTCCTTGATCACGGCAAAAGCCCGGGGAAGGACTTTTTCCAGGCTAACTTCCAAAGCATCGTCCCGCTCCTTTTCTACTTTGTCTATTTCGGTAAACAAGGCATCCTTGGCCTGAACCTGCTCGGGTTTAAGCGCTTCAATATCTTGTTTTAGCTGATTGATTTTATCGTCAAAATCCTTCAGGTCAGCATCGATGATTTCCCTGATATTTCTGGTTTCTTTTCTTAAATCATCATCCGTCACGGAGGAGAGCTGGGCATAAGCTGTATTGACCTGGGCCACTACCGGGCTCAAGCTTTTGATGTCCCTATCGGATTTGGTACCAAAAACTTTAGCCAGGCCTTTTGCTATTGCTTCTATCATATACTTTAATTCTTTATCTCTATTCTAAATTTTCTCTTTCTCTGACCGCTTCTACTGCCAAAGATATTGTACCTGAAAAGACCTGCTTTGCTGGTCCTGAAAGAATGATGGATTCAAAACCCCCATTGTTATCTTCGGCAAAACTCACCTCAAGGTTGCCCCCAGGGGTGCTGATTTTTATGGATTGTTGTTTGTGGCGGGATCCGTAGACCAATGCGCAGGCCGTAACCCCGGTGCCGCAGGAAAGTGTTTCATCTTCCACCCCCCGTTCATAAGTTCTCACCTGTATGTGGTCCTTACCTATGGGCTGCACGAAATTCACATTGGTGCCGTGGGGGTAACGCTCCCTGTCATTTCTGATCTTTCTTCCTAGTCCAATCACATCATGGTTTGCTACATCATCCACAAATACCACATGGTGTGGAGATCCGGTATCTACAAAAAATGCCTCTTCCCTGCTTTGTATCCCTTGTACCTTTCCCATCTCGAGTGCGACCCAGTCTCCCGAGATCCTGGCGCGATGAGGTCCATCAATGGCCAGAAAATGGGTTTCTTCCGTGATGATTCCCAGAAATGCAGCAAAAGCCACCGCACACCGGGCTCCATTGCCACACATGCTTTGGCTGCCATCCGCATTGTAATAGCACATCTCAAAGTCATACCCCTCTTTTTCCTGTAGCACAATCAGTCCGTCCGCACCAATACCGAATTTTCTGTGGCACAGCTTTTTTACCTGTGGGACCGGATCCTCTCCCAGAGAAAATTCCCGGCCATCCAGCATGATAAAATCATTTCCTGTACCCTGGTATTTGTAAAATCTGATATCCATCTGAAAACAAATCTGTTGCATTCGAAAGAACAAATGATTTGCTCATTTTATTTCAGCAGGTTTGCGGTAAATGCCCGATCAAAAACCTCACCAATATCCGAATGAGATACAAAAATAATCATCTTGTCCGAAATTATGGGTTAATATTCAATTAACTATTGGATTTGAACGCAGAAGCGCAAAAACTTTCCTGGATAGAGAAACAAGGCAGTGCTTTGCGTGGGTATTATCCGGGTCCGATGGCCGTTGCTTATCGCTTTCGGGCGTAGGATTTTTCCACAGCTTGTCACGAAATCTTTGCGAACCTGAACAGATCTGCAAAAAAACGAATCGGAAAAACCGCATGATTTTAATACCTAAAAAACAGACACTTACATTCATTTTTACACAGTTCACCTGTTTTCTGGCATATTGATTGCGTAGTGAGCTCCTGAACCAAACCAATTAATTATGCAAACTACAGTGAAAAAATGGATTGGCTCCGGCCTCAGTTTTGGAATTTTTCTTGGAATGATTTCCTGCGAGATGGAGGAGGATACCAATCCCCCGGAAAACCAGGAAGAGGTCCAGCTACAATCTACAGCCAGGCAGACAGGAGAAACAGACCCCGGGGGCAGAAGTATGGTAAACACCATGGTGGTGTCAGACTTTCAGGTAGGTACCAGGGAGATAGAAATGAAATATGCTGCTGAAGCAGATATCGTTGCAGGTATCGATTTGGGCAGTATCAGCCTAAAATCGAATATAGATACGGAACTTGGTGCAGACGCCAGCGAGCCTCAGACCCTGATTTTGATAAGTGAAGGACAGAGCAGGGTTTCTGCCGTGGGAGAGGGCAGCACTCCGAAAGGCAATTATCAGGAAATACAATTTGAATTGTATAAAAACACGACAGTGGAAAATGAAGATCCCATGTATGGTAAATCCCTGTGGATAAGCGGAGAGATCAACGGGGAGACCAGTCAGGTCTGGATGGATACAGAAAGTGTGATCAGTGCTAGTGCGGAAAATGAAGAGGGGCATGAAGTCAATGAAGGTACCGAATTGATGCTGGTATTCGATTTGGACGACTTGTTTGAAAATGTAGATTTTGAGGCTGCCGCTGATGCAAATTCTGATGGTGTAATTGAAATAGCACCGGGTGATCTGGATGGCAACGCCGATTTGTATAGCCAAATCGAAGCCAATCTGGAGTCTGCTGTAAAATTTGAAAGTGGATCTTAAGTGCAGACATTTTTTTATTTTTTTGAAAGAGCTTGCTTCTTAAGCAGGCTCTTTTTTTATTTGAGGAGCACAGACACTAACAATACATGAAATGAAAGAACCTCAATGCCTCTCCGCTGTAGCCAGATTTCATCAGGCTTTCCAACATCCTGTCTTAACAGAACCGAGCATCCCCGATGCCAGCAGGTGCCGGCTTCGGGTAGATTTGATCGCCGAAGAATTGCAGGAACTGGAAGAAGCCATCGCAAACCAGAATCTTGTAGAAGTAGCAGATGCTTTGTGCGATATTCAGTATGTGCTTTCAGGAGCCATACTGGAGTTTGGTCTGGCAGATAAATTCCAGTCCCTCTTTGAAGAAGTGCAGCGTTCAAACATGAGCAAAGCCTGTAAAAGCGAGGCAGAAGCCCGGGAAACGGTAGCATTTTACATCAGTAAGGGTACCGATTGCTATTATAAGGAAATGGACGGGCTGTTTCTGGTGTACCGGAAATCAGACAACAAAACCTTAAAATCCATTCATTACTCACCCGCCAACCTGGCGTCCATCCTGAAAAACCACTGAAGTCATGCGCTTTTTATTGATTTTGTTTTTAATTACAGGGCTGGCATGCCATAAAACAAGCGCCCAGAATAGTGCCAGAAATTACGGCATTACACTTGGTGTGCTGAGTCCGGGCAAATGGAATGCCATTACAGACGTGGCGGGAGTAGCTGTTGGTCAGGTAACGCTGAAGGAAGGGGACAATATCCGTACCGGTGTCACAGCTATTTTGCCCCATACGGACAATCTTTTTCAGGAAAAAGTGCCCGCAGCAGTATATGTGGGAAATGGTTTTGGCAAATTGGCAGGAAGTACTCAGGTACAGGAACTCGGAAACCTGGAATCTCCGATTGTGCTCACCAACACGCTCAGCGTTGCTGCAGGTATCGAGGGAATATTGGACCATATGCTCTTTTTAGAAGGAAACGAAAATGTGGGCTCGCTCAATGCGGTGGTGGGTGAAACCAACGATGGTTACCTGAATGATATCAGGGGCAGGCATGTAAAGCCGGCAAATGTGGTTGAAGCCATAAACAAAGCGAAAAGCGGCCCGGTGAAGGAAGGAAATGTGGGGGCAGGTACAGGCACAGTTTGCTTTGGATTTAAAGGAGGTATTGGCACTTCTTCACGCAAGCTGCCGGAACGGCTCGGTGGCTATACGGTAGGCGTACTGGTCCAGAGCAATTTTGGCGGAGTGCTGCAGATCGGCGGCATACCGGTAGGGAAAAACCTGGGCCAATATAGTTTCAAAAACCAACTGGAGTCTGCAGACGGATCTTGTATGATGGTACTTGCCACAGATGCACCTCTGGATCACCGGAGCCTGGAGCGAATGGCCAAGAGGGCCATGATGGGTTTGGCAAGGACCGGAGGAATTGCCTCTAACGGAAGTGGTGATTATGTTTTGGCATTCAGTACCACGAGAGAGCAGCTTTTGACCTCCGGAGAGACGGCCGCTTTGGCAAATGATGAGATAAGCCCCTTATTTTTGGCGGTAATCGAAGCTACAGAGGAGGCAATCGTCAATTCCCTTTTTGCTGCCGATGACATGAAGGGTAAAAATGGCCGCCTGGTGAAAGCTTTACCCAAAGATCAGGTAACTGCCTGGTTTCAGGAGCAACAGGCACCATGAGGCTTTCTGCTCTCCTACAGGTGCTTATATTTTACCTCCTAAATTGTCTGCCATTCAATTATTCTTTGTATAATTGATTCTTTCAACCCGAATCAATTGGTCAAGTGAGTGCGGCGCCGGAATTTTCTAAAAACTACCTTTGGCAAATTTGCCTGGCTGCATTCTTGCTGCTGCTGGCTGCCACAGATTCCAAAGCACAATTGGTAAAGCCCTTTCAACCCCGGGTACCGGATAGCGGACCAAGCACCAGCATTTACAATATCAATGGAGACTTTTCGATTATCGGAAACACCAACCTGACGCTGGAGAATTACAGCCTGAATTTTCAGAATAATTATCCGATGGTGTACGTGGATGCCGATGACGATCCGCAAACGCTCAATTCATCTTCAGCAGATCTGGTATTTCCCAACGAAAATGGTGCAGACCCAACCTGCACCCGGGTGGTGTATGCAGGCCTGTACTGGACAGGCAGATCCAGAGAAGAGCGACAATTTGAAGTCAGCAAATCCGGTGTTACCAAAAGCTTTGACAAACATGCCGTTTCCTTTAAAACCCCGGGACAGACCAATTATACCACCATCAGGCCCGAAAATGAGGAAATTTGGTTTCCAGGATCCTATCTCGAACAGGACGGATTATTTGTTGGCTACGCAGATGTGACTGATTTGGTACAGGCAGCAGGGCAGGGAGAGTATTGGCTGGCAGATATTGCATTGGAAGAGGGAACTGGCGGTTCTATCGGATTTTACGGGGGCTGGGGTATGGTGATCGTTTACGAAAACCCCCTGATGGAGGCCAGAGATGTGGTAGTTTTTGACGGTTACGCCTACGTGGCATCCTATCTGGATGATGATTATTTTTTAGATCTGGAAGGGTTTTCCGCCGTAGCATCCGGTGCTGTGCAGGTCAAAATGGGCATGATGGGAGCAGAGGGGGAAAGAGGAGGAACAGGAGACTATATTGAAATTGAAAAGGGCAAAAATTCAGGAGAATTTGTCCGCCTCTCACATGAGGCCAATGATACCTTTAATTTTTTCAACTCCAGTATTTATACCGGTGGCAATCCCCGCAATCCGGAACTGATCAACAATACCGGGATAGATCTGGCTGTATTTGAGCTTCCCAATGAAGATAATAGCATTATCGCCAACGGACAAAGCAGTACGAGGATCAAATATACCACCGTTATTGACACCTATGTCATTTATAACATCACCTTTTCTATCAATGCCAGGCAAACCCGACTGGAGGCAAAAAATGAATTGGGAAATGACATTCAGCCAATAAATGATGTATATCAGGTGAATGCCAATGAGGAGCTGCCATTCCGCCTGGAAATCCGCAACAGGGGTCAGGAGCCGATAGAAGATGCGCGCGTAGAAATATCCCTGTCTGCACTCACAGACTTTTCTTCCGTATCCAGCACCTGGCTGCTCGGCTCAGGGAACCCCGGAGAAGCTTATTTCGATGCTTCCATCGGGCCTGGAGGCTCAATTATCTGGGAGATCGGATCCGTTCCGGGTACCACGGATCCGGATGAACTTTTGGGCTACCTGGAATATACGCTTGTCTCTCCCGACAACTGTGCCGGTCCGGAAGGGTTTCAGTGTGATACAGATTTTTCATTGTCAGGAGAGGTGACCGGCGCAAATGCCGAAACCGGTGTGGCTTTTTCAGCCCCTCTGATACAGGGTTTTCCGGAAGATGAAGATTGTCCTTCCAGTCCAAATTCGGGTCCCATGGAGTTTGAAGTAATTTCTGAGGGGGAATTCTGCTCTTCCGTTGAAGGTGTATTGGAGATTAACCTTTGTGAGCTACCTGGGGATGGGATACCTGTTTCTGAAATAGCGGATAATTTTCCGGAGGGGACAAAGTTTTATGATGCATTTCCGCCGGGTCCTTCAGCCAGGGCCTACGATGGGGCAAATCCCTTCCCAAAGGTAGCGGAAAGCCGGGAGTATTTTGCAGTGTTGGAGGGAGATGAAAGCTGTTTTCGACCATTCCTGCTCGATTACCAGTCTATGCAGGTCTCTGTCAGCATCAGTTCAGATTACAACGGAGCCAGTATCTCCTGCCAGGGTGCATCCGATGGAACAGCAGTAGCTACTGTAGAAGGCGGTATCCCACCCTATACCTTCCAATGGGACAACCCCGGAAATTCAACCACCGAAAGTGTGGAAAACCTACCTGAAGGCACTTATACAGTCACTGTCACCGATAGCCAGTCCTGTTCGGTCACTGCTTCCATTACCTTGCAACAGCCACAGCCTGTGGACATTCAACTCGATACACAAAATTCAGTTTTCAATCTTGATTGTGATGGGTCTGATGGAGGTGTTGTTGTCTTTGAAGTTGGGGGTGGAAGTCTGCCGGTTAAAGCAGCTTTGCTATCGGTTGGAGCGTCCGGAACGGAAGAGTCTGTGGATGTATATGAATCCGGTACCAATAGAACCTTTAGCTTTGAGGGCCTGCTGCCCGGGAGATATGTTATAAAAGCCAGCGATGCAAACCAGTGTTCCAGTGAATTGGCTTTTGAGGTGCAAGGGATTCAACCCCTGTCCTACAGCACTTCAGTAAGCCCTCTGGAAAACTGCCAGGAGCCAGAGAGTGGTGCGATTCTGATTATTCCGGATGGAGATGCAGATACCATCAACTACCTCTGGTCCACCGGCGCCACTACGGCAGGCATTGAAGGTTTGGCTGCCGGAGATTATTCGGTTAGGATCACAGATTCGTTCGGATGCAGCAGGGAGGAACAATTTACCATAGCGCCTTTGGAACCGCTATCTTTTGCAGTTTCCTCGGCAACAGAAGTAGTCTGCGGTGCTCCGGGGCTAAAGACCACGTTTTTCGTAGAGCTTGCAGATGAGGAAGACGTGGACATTATCTGGAGCGGTGGACAAAGCTCCGCAGATGGAAGGGAAATGGTGAGTTCACAGCCGGGGAGCTATACCGTAAGCGTGAGGGGAGAAAACGGATGTGTTTCGGAACAACAGGTGGAAGTGCTCCCCTATGCGCTTAATGCCGGATTTGATTTTTACGGCCCTGACCCTACAGCGGGAACGCCATTTTTCATCGCGGATGAAATCCGCTTTGAAGCTGCTTCGATAGGCAATATCCGTTCCTATCTCTGGGATTTTGGTGATGGCACGAGTAGTGAAGAGGCCAGTCCCAGCCATAGCTATAGCCGCCAGGGCGATTTTCAGGTATCTTTAGAAGTGACAGATGCCAATGGATGTGTAGCCCGTGAAAGTAGGCCAATTTCCATACGGGAGTTTCAGATCCGGATGCCAGATGCATTTACACCCGGTTCAGCAGATGGAAGCAACAGCCATTACTTTCCTGTCTTTGAAAAGATCGATGGACTGGAGTTTTGGGTTTACAACAAGTGGGGCGAAGTGATTTTCTACACCGATGATGGAAATGGGTCCGGCTGGGATGGCACTGTTCAGGGAAAGGAGGCCATGGCGGGAACCTATGTGTATAAACTCCGGTATACCGCTCCTGATGGCAGTGAAGCGTTCCGCTCAGGTACCTTTCTGCTGATCAGATAAGTAGTTTAGCTGTCTTTCGGAAATTTCCGGAAAGACACGGTATCAGAAAGCTCAGGCCTGTTTTTCGTCGATAAATTGTTTTTGCACTTCATCCTCCGTTTCCTTGTCGTTGTCCTCCTCAAAGAACCGTTTCTGAAAAATAAGAATAATGGCGACACCGATAAAAATAGAAGCGTCTGCGATATTGAAGATTGGCCAGAGGGCTGTGTAGCTACCGCCAAAGAGTGGAATCCACTCCGGCACGAAGCCTTCCCAGATATCGATATAAAACATATCGATCACCTGGCCGTGAAACCAGGGATTAGGAGCGTCAAATGGGGCATTCTTTAACCAGACCCCATAAAATACGCTGTCAATCAGATTGCCCACAGCTCCTCCCAGGATCAAGGCGATAGAGACCAGGTATCCGGGGTGGGAATTTTTGCGGATCAGCATGTAGAGGTAGTAGCCTATCCCAAACATGGCAATCAGGCGGAAACTCGTAAGAATCAACTTCCCGTACTCCGAACCCAACTGCATGCCAAAGGCCATCCCCGGATTGGTGGTATAGTGGAGCTTGAACCAGTCTCCGAATACCTTTATCTGCCCGGCAGTACCGAAATCCATTCCGTTGTGCACCAGCATTTTAACAGCCTGATCTATCAGGATAACGATCAGCGTGACGCCAAAATATTTCCAATAATTCATCTCTTTATACTTTCTCTACTTTTACAGCAAGCTCAAAATCATCCATGTCCAGCAGGGTAGGATCTGTTATCTGATCATCCAACGTAAGGTTTAAAGCCTGGGTTTCCGTTTTTATGTAATCGGCAAAGTGCATCAGGGCCGCGTCAACGGGTTCCGCCTGAGGCATCACTTTGATCTTGATTTTATCCTGAACTTCCAGTCCGAGATCTTTTCGCAGATTCTGTATGCGATTTACAAAATCCCTGGCTATACCCTCTTCCCGGAGCGAGACGGTGAGCGTCACATCCAGGGCCACGGTGAGGCCCCCATCACTGGCCACAGACCAACCCGGAATGTCCTGCGATTGAATCAGTACCTCTTCCCTACTCAGGATTTCAGTTTTTCCATCTAATTCAATTTCTATTTGACCATCTCTTTCTATTCTTGCGATTTCTTCCTTACCCCACCTCTGGATGGTTTGGTTTGCCAATTTCATTTTTGGACCAAACCTTTTTCCCAGCAGGGAAAAATTGGGTTTGACACTTTTGACCAATATTCCCGAGGTATCATCTATATATTCGACAGTTTTCACGTTTACTTCGGACTTGATGAGTTCCTCTACATGCTGGATATAACCGCGGGTTTCCGGGTTTAGAATAGGAATTAGAATTTTCTGAAGCGGCTGCCGGACTTTCAGCTTTTCTTTTTTTCGCAGGGAATGCACCAATGAAGAAATGTCCTGAGCGAGCTGCATGCTGCTTTCCAGGCCTTCGTTGACCAGCGGTGTGCTGGCGTTTTGCCAATCGGTCAGGTGTACGGATTGAGGTTTTCGCGGCTGACTGGCGGTGAGGTTTTGGTAGAGCCAGTCTGCGTAAAAGGGAGCCACCGGTGCCATAAGCTTCGAGATACTGATCAGGCATTCATACAAGGTTTCATATGCTGCCTGCTTATCGGCATTCATCTCTCCCCTCCAAAATCTTTTTCTGGCCAGGCGCACATACCAGTTGGACAACTGATCTACGGTAAAATTCATGATCGCCCGGGTAGCGGGTGTTATGTCATAGCCTTCGTAGGCTGTCTCAGCTTCAATGATAAGCGACTGTAGTTTGGAAATGATCCACTGGTCCAGTTCGGGTCTCTCCTTTTCGGGGATCTTTGACTGTTCCAGGTACACAAAATCGTCGAGGTTTGCATACAGCGCAAAGAAATTATAGCTGTTTTGCAGGGTGCCAAAAAAGCGGCGTTGCACCTCCATCACTCCTTCTTCGTTGAATTTAAGATTGTCCCAGGGGTTGGCATTGCTCAGCATGTACCAGCGCAGGGCGTCCGGGCCATAGGTCTTGAGACTCTGAAATGGGTCTACAGCATTTCCGAGCCTTTTGGACATTTTGTTGCCGTTTTTGTCCAGCACCAGCCCGTTGGCGATGACGTTTTTGAAGGCCACAGTGTCAAAAAGCATGACTGCCAGGGTGTGCAGCGTGAAAAACCAACCTCGGGTCTGATCCACTCCTTCGGCAATAAAATCTGCCGGATAGTTGGCTTTGAAGAGTTCTTCATTTTCGAAGGGATAGTGCCATTGGGCATAAGGCATGGCTCCGGAGTCAAACCAGACATCAATTAAATCCGGCTCACGGAACATTTTGTCACCGTTTTCTGATACCAAAATGATCTCGTCCACATACGGCCGGTGTAAATCCACATTTCCCTCCCCGAAAGGCGATTCCTTCATGAAGCCTTTTTCTATGGACCGCTGTATTTCTGCCTGAAGCTCAGCTACGGAGCCAATACATTTGGTTTGGTTGCCCGCTTTATTTCTCCAGATCGGTAGCGGTGTACCCCAGAACCTGGAGCGGCTGAGATTCCAATCCACCAGATTTTCCAGCCAGTTCCCGAACCTCCCGGTACCGGTGGAGGCAGGCATCCAATTGATGGTTTTGTTATGCGCCGCCAGTTTGTCTTTGTAGGCGGTGGTCCGGATAAACCAGCTTTCCAGAGGATAATACAATATGGGCATGTCGGTACGCCAGCAGTGCGGATAGCTGTGCTCATATTTTTCGACCCGAAAAGCTTTGTTTTCATTTTTTAGGATAATCGAAATGATTACATCCGTGCTTTTATACTCTTTATCACTTTCATCATCCAACAGATAGTTTTTGACATAAAAATCATCTTCGGTGAAAGTCTTGTGTGCATGGATGCCATGCTCGGCCATTTTGGCTTTCAGGTATGCTCCTACTTCCGGAAGAAATTTTCCCTTTTTGTCAACCACAGGAATTTCCTGGCCCCGTTCATCTTTTAAAAATATTCCGGGGATCTGCTGCTGTTCCAGGGTTCTGAAGTCATCCGCACCAAAAGCCTTGGCCAGGTGGACGATTCCGGTGCCGTCTTCTGTGGTCACGTAGTCCCCGGCGATTACAGAAAAAGCCGGGTCCGGAAGGGCAAGTGCTTCGATGGGAAACAATTGCTCATATTTCATGCCCAGCAGTTCCTTACCTTTGAGCGTATCAATGATTTTGTAGGGAATAATTTTATCTCCCGCCTTATAATCCTCCAGTGGCAAATCTTCCCCCCTGGGATGAAAATAGGCAGATACCCTGGCTTTGGCCAGGATCACTGTTTGCGGTGCGAAGGTGTAGGGGTTAAAAGTCCTTATCTTTACGTAGTCCAGTTTTTCACCTATGGCCAAAGCCGAGTTGGAAGGCAAGGTCCAGGGTGTGGTGGTCCAGGCGAGAATATACAGGTCTGTTTCGCCCACTACCTTAAACTGGGCAGTGACGGAGGTGTCCTTTACATCTCTGTAGCAACCGGGCTGATTGAGTTCATGGGAGCTGAGACCGGTGCCGGCTGCAGGGGAGTAGGGCTGAATGGTGTAGCCCTTGTACAGTAAGTCCTTTTCGAACAGTTTCTTAAGCAGGTGCCAGAGCGTTTCTACATAGTCTACATCAAAAGTGATGTAAGGGTCATTCAAATCTACCCAATAGCCGATTTTTTCTGTCAACTCGTCCCATTCATGCTTGTAGCGCATCACGGTTTCCCGGCATTTCTGGTTGTACCCGGCCACAGATATTTTGGTGCCGATATCTTCTTTGGTGATTCCCAGCTCTTTTTCTACCTGCAATTCGACCGGAAGGCCGTGGGTATCCCAGCCCCCTTTTCTTTTCACATGAAAGCCCTTCAGTGTTTTATACCGGCAAAAAACATCTTTAATGGCACGGGCCATCACATGGTGAATACCAGGAGTGCCATTGGCAGAAGGAGGGCCTTCATAGAAGGTATAGCTTGGCGCGCCCTCCCTGTTTTCTACTGATTTTTCAAAGATCTGGTTGCTCTTCCAAAAAGCCAATATGTCTTCCCCGATGCCGGGATAATCAACCTGTTTGTACTCCTGATATTTCTTCACTGTAAATCGAAAATATTTCTGTAATGCTTCATCGCTACTTTCAGCGGCAATCCATTGTGCCTCAAAAGAAGGCGTAAAGTTAATAGAAAACTAGGGTTAATGTATGGCAATCGCTGAAAAACTGTAGCTACATGAATTCGGGCAGGACGATTACCTGGCACATTGGGAGGATTACAAAGCACGCAGGACGCTATCTGGCCACTTGCAGATAAAATTACCGACCTGTGAAATTTTAGCCTGGCATCAGGCTTGGGCATGGGTCGGTAGCCGACTCGGCAATCAGGGAAAAAGACAGGTGGCCGGACTATTTTTTGTCTCTATCTCCGTCTATCAGATTGTCGCAGGTTTACAGCTTGCTGGTCAGAGTAATTCCGGAGTAATCCCATTGATCTGCTGCCTGCCGTAAGAGCACAAGGAGGAGCCAATCCTGATTTTTGTCCGGACAACTGAAAACCGGCCCCGAATCCCCATCTGTGCGCTTTACTTCACCGTTTACCGGATTTATCCAAAAGGCCGTTCTCCGGATTTTGCGAAACAAACCAGCCTTAAGTTTAATTTTCTGACTTCCCGGGCAATACACCAGGATCCAATCGCGGTCAGCCGTGGACAAAACCAACTTTCGGGGCTGCCAGATCCAGTTCATTTCTGCCAAAACCTTTGGGTCGGGCGCCATTTCCTGCCAGGGGATGCTTTCAAAGAGGCGCTTCAGGATACCCATCTGATGTGCACCCGGGAGATCAAGCGCTTCTTTCCAGGAAAACTGAGCACCGAATTTAGGGGCCTCAGTCCCACCATACATCTGCCATATTTCATTACACCCATAGCTGTATCCCGCAGCTCCCGAAAGCATGTTCCAATACGCAGATCTGCGAATATCAGCGGCATCGAGCCGTTGAAAGTTCCATTTGTTCAGCAGGTTTGGAATGTTTTCGTATCCGGGCTCCCCGTCAATAACAGGCCTCGTAGGTTTTCTTTTTCTGGCTTTTAGCGTGAAGCGGTACTCCCTGAACCCTTTCTGGTGTCGGGTCTGGAAGAGATCAATGTCCAGCCAGGAAGCTTTTCCGAAAAGGTCACTGGCTACATACCCCCCATTGGGATGGTAGCTGATGAGTGCACCTTCATGCCCTTCACGTATTCCGGTGGCCATTTCTTCGATAATTAGCTTGTGCTGCTTATTTTCGGGAATGCGGTCACCACCCAATATCCACACGATGTGTTTCCACCTGCCATAGCGGCTGGCCAGAAAGCGGCCGTAGCTTTTTGCATTTTCTGCTGTAAAGATCTCCGGTCCGGTGCCCCACTTTTTGTTGAATTTGTCACCCCAGGTAGGCAGCAGCCCCAGGTACAATCCCATTTCCTCTGCCAGCGAAACTACACGGTCTACGTGATCAAAATAAGCTTCATTGGGTTGCCTGGGATCCAGGTCGTTTAAGGGCAGATGGCCATTGGCATTGGGAGTCTGCAGGCCATCAAGCTCCGCCAGGATTACTGTTTGGATGATACTGAAACCCTTCTTTTTGCGATTATTGAAATAATGCCTGGTTTCTTCCAGACTCAGCCGGTGCAACATCTCCCAGGCGGTGTCGCCCAGCCAGAAAAAGGGATGCCCGTCTGAAGTAACCAGAAAACGTCCATTGCTGCTTATCCGAAGTGAGGGCAGATGTTGCATCATCTACCTAAGGTAAATGATGCATCCAGTTGATGCAACTTTCCATCCAGCCTTTCTGGGTTCCCTCTTTGTTGATTGAGAGCGAGAATCCGTGGGCTCCTGTGGGATACAGGTGCATTTCGGCAGGTATCTGTTTTTCCAAAAGCCCCTGATAAAACAACAAACTGTGCTGTACCGGTACTCCGGTATCGTCCTGGGAGTGGAAAATAAATGTAGGGGGGGAATCGGCCCTCACTTGCTTTTCGTTGCTGAAATATTCCACCCATTTCTGTTCCGGGTCTTTGCCGATGAGGTTGTTTCTGGACCCGATATGGGTGATGTGTTCGGTGAAGGAAATTACCGGATAGCCCAGAATCATAAAATCCGGCCTGCTCGATTGCTGCTCTATCGGGTCCTCATCTCCGGGGTTGCCCTCATCAAAATGGGTGCCCAGGGTTGAAGCCAGGTGACCGCCGGCAGAAAAGCCCATGATACCGATTTGCTCCGGATCTATACCCCAGTCCTCTGCATGATGCCGGACCAGGCGGATTGCCCGCTGACCGTCCGCCATCGGTACAATGTGTGGGCTGCTTTGGGTTTCTGAGGAGGGAAGGCGGTATTTCAGTACAATGCCAGCGATACCCCGGCTGTTGAGCCATTTGGCGATGTCAAGGCCTTCCCAGTCGTAAGCCAAAACGCCATAGCCTCCTCCAGGACAGATGATCACGGCCTTGCCCGTAGCGGATCTTTTGGCAGGCAGGAAAACCTGAATTTGAGGCTTCTGTACCTTGCTGATCACAAGGATATCGTTTTCCCGGACTTCTTCCTGCACCTCAGTCGGTTTCTGAAAGGGAGCTTCTCCGGGATAAATGTCCAGCGTAATGGGTTGGTTTTGTGCGTTGGCAAATCCAATTGTCATGGTCAGGCAGGCAATAAGGTATCGTTTAAACATCACTATCGGTATTTTGGTATCATTTGAAGGCTTTGAGCATGAGGGCAGCTCCGTAAGCCGAACCCAATGGAAAATCTGAAAACTCAAGGTCATAATCCTCGAGCAAACCATTCAGAAAGCGGATAAATACTTTGTTGTGGACGAAGCCCCCATCAATATACACCTTCCTGGTTTCGGAAGCCCCCCTGGCAAGGAGCAATGAAGCCACCTGCATCCTGGCCAGCCCAAACACCAGGTGGTGGTAGGCGGTCTCAAAATCACTGAAGGACGTTATATCCCAGTGATCATCGGGAAATATCTCTGCCACTAAGGGCGTACGGGCAATGGTCTGGGGGTAAAATCCATTTGCTGCCTTTCCGGACAGCAATTTGTGCACCAGCTCCTCGTCAGGGGCTATGTTTTTGTAATACCTGGCCTCCTTTTGGAAATGAGCGTTCAGTTTTTCCAGTTGATGGTCCAGCTCGTAGCCAAGGAAAAACCGGCTTGCTTTAACAGTCTTGCCATGGATGGAAAGGAAATTGAGACAATCGTTTTGAAGTTCCGCGGAACTGAGCTCTCCTTTGGGAAAAGGATTCAATGTGATGCTCCATGTGCCGGTGGAAATCAATAAAAATGGCTCTTTTATCTTGATCAGGTAGGAGGCCAATGCCGATGAGCTGTCGTGAATACCGACTCCTACTTTTACCTTCCTGCCACAAATCTCTTTTTCAAAAGTATGGGTAGTAGGCACCTGCCGGGGAAGTTTTTCGTGTATACCTTCTTTGTATACCCATTCATGGTAGTCTCCTTTCGGAAAATCCCACAATTTGGTATGACAGCCTATTGAAGTGGGTTCAGTGACTGCTTCCGCAGTAAACAGGTAGGAGATATATTGTGGCAGATGAAGGGAGTATTTGATCTTACTGAAAATTTCCGGCCGCTTCCTTTTTATCCAATACAACTGCAAACCGGAATTGAGCATGCCCAGCGTGGGTGAGGCAGTCGTTTGATTGATTTTCTCCTCGGGATACGCCTCATAAAACTCCCGGTGCAGGTCTTCAGGAAAATCTTTCAGGTAGTTATAGATAGGTGTAACTGGCTTTCCGTCCTCCCCAATAGAGACAAAGGAAGCTCCGTAGGTCGAGAAATTCAGCCCGCGAACCTCATAAGCCGGGTCATTGCACAATGTTTGTACCTTTTCTCGCGCCCATTCCGTGATTTTTTCAAGGTCGTCGCACTCTTCACCATCTTCATCCGTAATGGTTGGAAATTTGACATACTCCTCCTTGATTTCATTTAAATCTTCGTCAAACAGAAAAAATTTTTTATTGGTTTTTCCAATATCAAATATGGCGATTACCGGTATGGGCATAGTTTATATGGTTAGTTTGGATACAATGATTGATTACAGTCCGGTGGCCATGCTTTTTTTGCCTCTTTCCCGTACGAGGTTTTCCCTGACGGATAGTGTTCTGAAAGCTGCCAGAGGATCCAGAGCTGCGCCGGCTTCCATCCTGGCCTCGGCCACCAGTGGTCTCACATCTGTCCGGAAGGCTCGTTGCAATATTTCCTGGGCAAGGACGGGATCGTTGTCCTCACGAGCATTCTCCAGCGCTTTCCGGTCTACCAGCAGCGCCTGGGCATAAGCCAGTTGGATGGCCTCTACGGACTGGAGCAGGTCTTCCAGGGGATCTTTGAGGTTGTGACTGGCGTCGATCATCCAGGCCGGGTAGGGATTTTTGGAGGTATTGTCCTCCATTCCAGCTACCAATTCATTGAAAATCAAAAATAACTGGTAGGGTTTCATGGCGCCTACTGTGAGGTCATCGTCGCCAAATTTGGAATCATTGAAATGGAATCCTCCGAGTTTTCCCTGCATCATCAGGGTGGCGACAATTTGTTCTATATTGGTATTGGGCAAATGGTGGCCAAGGTCTACGAGGGTAAATGCCCGCTCTCCCAATTGCGAAGCCAGCAAATGGGAAGTGCCCCAGTCCTGTATGACGGTGTGGTAGAAATAAGGCTCGTAGGGTTTGTATTCGATAAACATCTTCCAATCTTCCGGCATACGGGCGTATATTTCCCGTAGGGAATCCAGGGTACGTTGTAAGGCCTTCCGGAAGTTCATCTGACCTGGAAACGAAGACCCATCCGCCAACCAAACGGTGAGGGATTTGGAGCCCAGGGCTTCTCCATGCCGGATTACCTCCATATTGTGCGCCACAGCCTGACTTCTTACATCCGCATCTGAATGGCAAAGGGACCCGAATTTATAGGATTTCTGCTGTTCCGGCTGATCCTGGAAGGTATTGGAATTCACCGCATCGAAGAGCAGGTTATGGGAAGCAGCATGGGCTTTTATCTGGGCTACATTTTCGGGAATATCCCATGGTATGTGCAGGGAAATGGCTCCGGAGCCGGCATTAAGCGCATGAAGCAAACCCACATCATCGATTTTTTCTTCGAGCGTACGGGGCTCTCCGCCGCCGGGAAAACGCCCAAAGCGGGTCCCTCCCGTGCCCAGCGCCCAACTGGGAATGGCTATCTGAAAGGATTGGATTTTTTCGATCAGCGACGCGACCGGGATATCCCTGGCTGTAAGCTTATGGCTTATATACTCAAAACTCTCCCGGTGATCCGGGAGAGCTTTATCATTGAGAGTATTGATTTGATTTTTATCAATTCGCATGAAATTCACTTATCTGACAAAGGCGGCAGCTACACCTCCATCAACGTTCAAAATATTACCGGTACTTTTGCTGAGGTGGCCGCCAACGAAAGCAAATACACCATTGGCAATATCGTCGACGCCAATGATTTCGTTCATTATCGTACGTTTGGCGTAAAATGCAGGAAGTTCTTCCACAGTGATGCCATAGGCCTTGGCTCTGCCCCTGGCCCATTCGCCTTCCCAGATTTTACTTCCCTCTATTACTGCATCGGGGTTCACCACATTGACCCGGATTTTGTCAGGCCCCAATTCAGCAGCCAGCAATCTGCTCATGTGTACCTGAGCGGCTTTGGCTGTACCGTATCCTACGTTATTCGGTCCGGATACCAGGGCATTTTTGCTTGCTATATTGATGATGTCGCCACCTTTGTTCTGGGCCCGGAGTATAGCTACTCCCGCTTTGGAAACAGCAAACTGACCTTTTACCAAAACGTCTTGCAGGAGGTCCCAATCCTTTTCTGAGGTCTGATCGATCGGTTTGGAGATGGCCAGCCCGGCACAGTTCACCAGGATATCAATACCGCCAAATTTCAGGCAAGCCGCCTTAAGGGCTGTTTCGATATCTTCCATTTTAGATACATCCATGATGGATCCGGCACCAGTATCTTTATTGTAGGTATTGACGGCCTCATCGAGTCTTTCCTGATTGATATCGGTGATGAACACACAGGCACCCTCTGCAGCGAGTTTGTCAGCGATGGCCTTTCCGATACCGCCAGCTCCGCCTGTTACGAAAGCCACTTTTCTGGAAAGGGGCTGTTCTTTGGGCATACGCTGTAACTTGGCCTCTTCCAAGAGCCAGTATTCAATGTCGAAGGCTTCCTGAAGCGGAAGGGATACATAAGAAGAAATCGCCTCCGCACCCTTCATTACATTGATGGCGTTGGTATAAAATTCACTGGCTACCCTTGCTGTTTGCTTGTTTTTGGCATAGGAAAACATGCCTACTCCCGGCCACAATATAACTACCGGGTTTGAATCCCTCATGGCAGGGCTATTGGGCCTTTTGTGGTCTTCGTAGTACTTGGTATAGTCCTGACGGTAAGCTTCAAATTCTCTTTCCAGGTAGTTTTTTACCTCACTCATATCTTCCAGATCCTTGTCGGCCGGAATATCCAATACCAGAGGTCTGATCTTGGTCCGCAAGAAGTGATCTGGGCAACTGGTTCCAAGAGGAGCCAGTTTTTCGAGGTCATTGCTGTTGATAAATTCCAGTACCCGGTCATCGTCCGAAAAATGTCCTACCATGCGGTTAAAGCTGGAAGCCAAACCTCTAAGGTGGGGGGCAATTTTAGAAGCCTGCTCTCTTCGTTGTTCTGCAGGGAGAGAAGATACTTTCTGACCGCCGAATACCGGCCGTTTTTTGCCGTAGTTTTCTTCCAGGTATTGAGAGGCCATGTCGATTACCTCCAGGCTATTGATGTAGCATTCATAGGAAGTTTCTCCCCAGGTGAAGAGCCCGTGCCCGCCCAGCATGATGCCGCGGATGCCGGGATTTTCCTTCAGGGCCTGATCGAGTTTCAGGGCCAGGTCAAAACCGGGACGTTGCCAGGGAACCCAGGCAATCTGTCCGTCAAACAACTCCTGAGTGATCTTTTCCCCATCTTTGGAGGCAGCAATGGCTATTGCTGCATCAGGGTGCAGGTGATCAATGTGCTTAAAAGGCAAAACGGCGTGCAACGGGGTATCGATAGACGGAGCCTTGGAGTCCAGATCATAAATACAATGATTGAAAAGAGCAACCATTTCGTCTTCAAATTCAAGTCCCCGGTAGACGTTTTTCAAGGCAAGCAGCTTGTCCATATATAACCCAGCAAGCCCGCTTCTTTTCAAAGTGCCAATGTCTCCACCCGAACCCTTGATCCACATGATTTCGGTATCTTCTTTGGTTAGCGGATCCTTTTCGATGGTCTTACAACTTGTATTACCACCGCCGTAGTTGGTTATTCTTAAGTCAGCACCCAAAATATTGGACCTGTAGAGCAGCAGGGCGATCTGATCGTCCCCCAGGGCTTTTGCTTTTTCTTCGTCCCACAAGTAATCTACGTGCTTAAAAGTGTTTTTAGTAATTGCCATATTTTAGATATGTATAGTTTTGATTGCTGTGTTATAGATTAGCGAATTTAAATTATTTTATATTTTCAACTGTCCTGTTCTATGCTGATCGAAAGTGATATTATCAATAAAAACCAGCGTTATACTCCAATCCGACCGGTGGAAATCGTGAAAAACACTTATTTTTTAGTGTTTTTAGTGCCATTTTCCGAAAAAACCGTTTTTTAGCTCATTCCTGGTAGGGAGATGGGCTGGTGGCGGTCCAGCCGCCATCGATCACCAAACTTTGGCCCGTGATATGTCTGGCCCGGGGAGACACCAGGAAGCTCACTGCTGCAGCGATGTCTTTTGGAAAAGCCGGCCGTCCCATGGGAGTAATCCTGGACCAGGTCTGCTCGTAGCCTGCTTCAGAAGCGGTTCGTTCGGTCATTGTGGCCCCGGGCGCTACGGCATTGACATTGATTTTGTAAGGAGAAAGTTCCAATACCAGGGTTTTGGCGAGCATTTCCAGAGCCGCTTTACTCATGCCATAGGCAGCAAGGTTTTTATGCGCCTGATGGCCTGTGACGGATGACATGAACAGAATACTTCCACCTGTTTGCTGGGCGATCATTTGCCGGGCAGCCTGCTGGGCCAGAAAGAAGCTGCCCACCAGGTTGAGTTGTACGAGTTTGTGGAAATCGGCCTCTTTGTAATCGAGAAAATCACCAAAGACGGTGATGCCAGCATTGGCGACTGCCACATCCAGCCTGCCAAACTCCGCGACGGTTTGCCGGGTCAGGTCAGAAATAAAATCCGTATCGGAAGCATCTCCAGCCAGGCCTTTGCAGCGATTGGGGAATTCCGCATTGATTTTTTCCACCGCCTGTTGCGTGAGGCCGGGGTCCAGATCATTGAGCATCACCGCCATCCCTTCTGATGCAAAATTCCTGCATATTTCAAAACCTATACCCATACCTGCACCGGTTACCAGGGCGACTTGAGGAGCAGACTTATTTTTTGTTTCCATTACCTGGTTTACGACATTTGATCAGCATAACAGTAATTTTTTGATTAATGAGAGTCTTTGGTTACCTCGCTGCCTGAGTTTCCTTTGAGAAAATCCAGGTCGGCACCCAGATTGGCCTGCTCCACGTGTTTTACATAAAGGCTCACGTACCCCCTTTCCACAGGCGCTGCCGGTTTTCTCCAGGCCGCTTTTCTTTTTGCCAGTTCCTCCTCTGAAACCAAAAGGTCCAGTCTACGGCCCTCCACGTCAAGGGCTATCATATCTCCCGTTTGAACTACCGCAAAATTGCCTCCCTCGGCAGCTTCCGGAGTAGCATGCAGCACTATCGTTCCAAAACCGGTGCCGCTCATCCTGCCATCCGAAATCCGTATCATGTCCTGAATCCCTTTTTCCAAAACTTTTGGGGGGAGTCCCATATTGCCTACTTCCGGCATTCCCGGATATCCCTTTGGCCCTACATTTTTCAGGATCATCACAGAATTTTCGTCTATATCCAGGTCAGGGTCGTCAATTTTTTGTTTGTAGTCGTCAATGTCTTCAAAGACCACCGCCTTTCCGGTGTGCTTCATCAGCGAAGGACTGGCAGCGGATGGTTTGATGATGGCGCCCGTTTCGCAGAGATTGCCCTTGAGAACCACGATTCCCGAAATGGGATTGAAAGGAGAATCGATGGTCGCAATTACTTCCTGATTGAAATTTTCAAACCTTTCGTTGTTTTCCCCGATGCTTTTTCCGGTCACCGTGATGGCACTACTGTGTAGGTGATCTTTCAATTGCCGGATCACCGGAGGCAGTCCGCCGGCATAATAAAAATCCTCCATGAAATACTTGCCGGAGGGTTGCAGATTGGCCAGCAGGGGGATATTGGAAGAAAAGCGATCAAAGTCTTCCAGGTTCAAATTGATCCCGATCCTTCCGGCTATGGCGAGCAGATGGATCACAAAATTGGTAGAACCTCCAATGGCCGCGTTTACCATGATGGCATTTTCAAAAGCCTCCCTGGTTAGAATATCTGAGATTTTTAGGTCGTTTTCGACCATTTTTACGATTTCCATCCCGGACATGTGGGCGAGCACCTTTCTGGCGGTATCGGGGGCGGGTATCGCCGCATTGCCCGGTAGGCTAAGTCCCAAAGCTTCCACCATGCAGGCCATGGTGGAGGCAGTGCCCATGACTCCACAGTGTCCATCGCTTCTGCATAGGGCCGATTCAGCTACGTAAAGGTCTTCCTGCGTCATTTTTCCCTGCCGGGAAGCCTCGCTGAACCGCCAGATATCACTGGTACTCACATCAGCTCCCCTGTATCTTCCGGTAAGCATGGGGCCGCCGGATACCACGATGGTGGGGAGGTTCACACTGCTGGCTCCCATGACCAGGGAGGGTGTTGTCTTGTCACACCCACATAGCAAGACCACGCCATCGAGCGGATTGGCCCTGATGGATTCTTCGGTGTCCATACTGGCCAGGTTACGGTAAAGCATGGCGGTAGGCTTCATGACGGTCTCTCCCAGAGACATCACGGGAAACTCCACCGGATAACCCCCGGCTTCGAGAATTCCTTTTTTTACAAACTCAGCCAATTCTCTGAAATGGGAGTTGCATGGCGTCAGTTCTGACCAGGTATTGCATATACCGATGATAGGTTTGCCACCCAACTCGTGGGTAGGAATACCCTGTTTTTTAAACCACGACCTGTAGATCAGGCCGTCCTTGCCGGTTTTACCAAACCAGCCCTGGCTTCTTCTTTCTTTTTTGCTCATATTTTGCTAGGCATTTTATCGAAAAAGTATCTTTTCCTTACGGCTAGTACTTTTGTTATTTTGGAAGTATAAGATTAGTAAATGTTCGGGCAAATTAACATTTATACCTCTAAAATCATGCTTTCCCTCATGAAGATTGTTTTACGGATTGGGCGGAGTATAAATCTTCGGCACAGCGCCTAAAAATATTCATCGGAAAGCACCGGAAAAAGTTTGAGTCCTCTGGTATATTCAAATGGGAAATGCCCGCAAACCGATTCAAAATTTGGTTTGGGGGCAGGGAAACCGGTATTGCAAAAAGGTTTCCACAACATTTATGGTGATATATTACGGAATATGCCCTATTTTGGTCTGTCAATTAAAAACAAAAAATAATGAGTTTTGAAATTCAATCATCCATGGACAGCTATGATGTGATCATCGTCGGCTCGGGAGCCGGAGGTGGCATGGCCAGTAAAATACTTTCTGAATCTGGACTTAGTGTCGCCGTGGTAGAAGCTGGAAGCGATTTTGATCCGGCCCTGGAGGAATACCGCACGCAACTGCGCTGGCCATGGGAATCTCCCCGCAGGGGAGCCAATACAGTCCGGGCTTTCGGGGATTTCGATGCCGCCTACGGTGGATGGGACATAGAAGGTGAGCCTTACACCCGTAAGGACGGTACTCAGTTTGACTGGTTTCGCTCCAGAATGGTCGGTGGCAGGACCAATCACTGGGGCAGGATATCCCTCCGGTTTGGTCCCGATGATTTCAAAAGAAAAAGTATTGACGGGCTGGGAGATGACTGGCCCATTGGCTATGAAGATGTCGCACCCTACTACGACAGGGTAGACAAAATCGTTGGCGTCTTTGGAACGAAAGAGGGTATTCGAAACGAACCCGATGGTTATTTTCTGCCTCCGCCTAAGCCCAGGCTGCACGAACTGGCATTTATGAAGGGGGGTAAAAAAATCAATCTGCCCGTCATCCCTTCTCGAATATCGGTGCTTACCCGACCGGTTAATAATGAAAGGGGAGCATGTTTTTTCTGTGCCCAGTGCAACAGGGCCTGCCAGGTGTATGGGGACTTTTCTGCCGGAACCGTTCTGGTAAAACCTGCGATCAAAAAAGGCAATGTAGACCTGTATACCTATGCCATGGTACGCAAGGTGACGACCGATGAAAAAGGTGAGGCGACAGGAATTTCCTATGTCAGCAAAGTAGACATGCAGGAGTACAAACTGAAAGCGCGGGTAGTGGTTTTGGGCGCTTCCGCCTGTGAAAGTGCCCGCATCATGATGAACTCGAGTTCGCCCCGGCACCCAAACGGAATTTCCAACAGTAGCGGTACGCTTGGCCGCTACCTGCACGATTCCACCGGAGCCAGCAGGTCTGCACTGATGCCTGAATTTTTAGGTAGGGACAAGTACAATGAAGATGGCGTAGGATCCATGCATGTCTATACGCCCTGGTGGCTGGATAACAAAAAACTAGACTTTCCCAGGGGATATCACCTGGAATTCGGCGGGGGCATGCGCATGCCCAATTATGGATTCGGCTTTGGGATGGACTCCATGAGGAAATACATCAAGGATGAATTTGGCAATGCCGGCCCCAATGGAGGATATGGCGCCGGATTGAAAAAAGATATCAGAAGTGTGTACGGGGCTACCGTGGGCATCGCCGGAAGAGGCGAGAGCGTACCGCAATACGACAACTACTGTGAAATTGACCCCAATACCGTAGATAAGTTTGGTATTCCGGTTCTTCGGTTTCATTACAAGTGGACAGACCATGAGGTAAAGCAGGCCCGGCACATGCAGGATACCTTTGAAGAAATCTTTCATGCCATGGGGGCCCAGGTTATGGGCAATAAACCAGGAGCCGAAATTCAATATGGGCTGGCAGCACCCGGCAGGATCATCCATGAGGTGGGCACGGCCAGAATGGGTGATGATCCCAAAACCTCGGTGCTGAACAAATACGCACAGGCCCACGAATGTAACAATCTCTTTGTAGTCGATGCTGCCTCCTTCGTTTCCCAGGCCGATAAAAATCCCACCTGGACCATCATGGCGCTTTCGATCCGGACTTCTGAATACATCGTGGATCAGTTGAAAAAGAAGAATATTGGGTAAATGGATTAACCTTTGGGATCTTTGAGATCCCGAAGGTTTTAGCGTTTTTGTTTCTAAAAAGACCTTCGGGGTTTTGGAAACCCCAAAGGTCATGTTTTCATGCTAACCTTTGGGGTCTTTGAGACCCCGAAGGTTTTTAACGTTTTCGTTTCTACAAAGACCTTCGGGGTTTTGGAAACCCCAAAGGTCATGGTTTCATGCTAACCTTTGAGGTCTTTGGGACTCCGAAGGTTTTTAACGTTTTTGTTTCTAAAAAGACCTTCGGGGTTTTGGAAACCCCAAAGGTCAGTATATAGTGTTTTTTGATTTTTTTATCTAAGTTTTTTATTTCAATTTCGACCCGTGGATTGGCAATACATCGTAGAAGGTATGCATGCAGGCATACAGCAAATGAGCTGGCTGGAAGCCTTGGCCGTTTTTTTCGGTCTGGCTTCTGTTTATTATTCCATGAGAGAAAACATACTGGTGTTTCCCACCGGTATCATCAGTACGCTCATCTATGTATGGATCTGTTTTCAGGTCAGGTTATATGCTGACATGAGTATCAATGGATATTATTTTGTCATGTCTGTTTTTGGCTGGTATGTCTGGACTCATCCCAGACCCGGCAAAGCCAGTGTACCCATCACCTGGCTGGACCACAGGGGAATTCTGAGGGCCCTGCTTTTGCTGCTGATTTCTTATGGGCTTTTGTATTATGTACTCCGTACTTACACGGACAGCGATGTGCCTTACTGGGATTCATTCACCACCGCCTCAGCTTTTGTGGGCATGTGGCTGATGGCCAAAAAGAAAGTAGAAAACTGGATTGCCTGGATTATTACCGATCTGGTATCGGTACCCTTGTACCTTTACAAAGGCCTTTTGCTCACCTCCTTTCAATTTCTGGTTTTTACAATACTGGCGGCCATGGGATTGGTAGCCTGGGTTCGCCTGGCCGCAGCTTATGCAAGGGACAATGGATAGAATAGTCATCATAGGGCCAGAGTCTACTGGAAAAAGCACCCTTAGCCAGGGCCTTGCGGGCCATTATTCCGAACCCTGGGTGCCGGAGTATGCCCGGGAATACCTTGCTATGCTGGACCGACCTTATGCATTTGAGGATTTGCTCGCCATCGCCCGGGGGCAGATACAACTGGAGGACAGCCTGGCTAAAAAGGCAGGCAAACTGCTTTTCTGCGATACAGACCTTCATGTAATTCATGTTTGGAGTACGCACAAATTCGGACGTACGCATCCCTGGATAACACAGAAAATAAAAGAACGACAATACGATTTGTACCTGCTCACCGATATAGACATTCCCTGGCAGGATGATCCCCTGAGGGAGCACCCCGACCCGGAAATGCGGAGCTATTTCATGCGGCTGTATGAAAAGGTGCTGGTCTCGACCGGGGTGCCCTGGGTAAAAATTTCCGGAAATCCGGGTCAAAGGCTACGGGCTGGCATTGCCGCCATTGAGAATAGCAATAGACATTAACCGGCAAATCTGTTTGGTTTGGCAAGCCATTTAACTTGTTCTTTCACCGAAACTATCATAATTTGAAAAGGATACCGGAAAAGGGCTGATTTTTCCCAAAATTTTAAATATTTTCAACACTTCAAAATTCCCAAAACAAAACCTATGAACGACCATAAACAACAAATGAAAAAATATTGGAAACAAAACATCAAAACGGTGTTGGTCCTGCTTTCCATATGGTTTATTGTTTCTTTTGGTTTTGGCATCCTGCTGGCAGAGCCGCTAAACGCAATAAAAATTGGTGGATACAAGTTAGGCTTTTGGTTTGCCCAGCAAGGTTCCATATTCACGTTTGTAATCCTGATTTTTGTTTATGTCTATAAGATGAACAAGTTGGATGAAAAGTTTGATGTCAACGAGAAATAAACGCCAATAACCCCACTATGGATATTTTAACCTGGACCTACATTCTTGTAGGCCTTTCCTTTGCCCTTTATATCGGTATCGCCATCTATACCCGGGCCAGTTCTACCAAGGAATTTTATACAGCCGGAGGCGGGGTTTCGCCATTGGCCAATGGAATGGCTACCGCAGCCGATTGGATGTCAGCGGCTTCTTTCATATCTATGGCAGGGATCATCGCTTTTTCGGGATATGATGGCTCGGTCTACCTGATGGGTTGGACGGGAGGCTATGTTTTGCTGGCATTGCTCCTGGCTCCCTACCTGAGGAAGTTCGGTAAATTTACCGTACCCGATTTCGTTGGCGACCGGTATTACAGCAACAAGGCAAGAGTAGTAGCCGTATTTTGTGCACTTTTCATTTCTTTCACCTACGTTGCCGGGCAGATGCGGGGAGTGGGTATTGTGTTTTCAAGATATCTGGAAGTAGACATCGAATCAGGTGTTTTGATTGGGATGACCATCGTGTTTTTCTATGCCGTTTTGGGTGGCATGAAGGGTATCACCTATACTCAGGTAGCCCAGTATTGTGTGTTGATATTTGCTTTCATGGTGCCTGCCATATTTATTTCTATACAGCTCACCGGCAATCCCATACCTCAGTTGGGATTGGGAGGGACGGTGCAGGATGGGACCTACCTCCTTGACAAGCTGGATGGTATCCTGGTTGATTTGGGGTTTCACCAGTATACCTCCGGCAGAAAATCCATAATTGACATGTTTGCGATCACCCTGGCCCTGATGGTGGGCACCGCCGGTTTACCTCATGTGATTGTTCGTTTTTTTACTGTCCCAAGGGTGAGGGATGCCAGGCTATCTGCCGGATATGCGCTGGTATTTATCGCCATTTTGTACACGACTGCTCCTGCGGTGGCTGCATTTGGTATTTACAATGCCATCGATACTGTAGCAGGGCAGCCGGTGGACAACCTGCCGGACTGGGTGGAAAACTGGCAAAAAACCAATCTGATTGTCGTGGAGGACCTCAATGGCGATGGGCAGGTACAGTACCTGGCCGACCCGGAAGTCAATGAGCTTACGGTAGACAAGGACATTATGGTGCTGGCGGCACCGGAAATTGCGGAATTGCCCAATTGGGTGGTAGGGTTGGTGGCTGCTGGCGGAATGGCGGCTGCATTGTCTACGGCTGCAGGCCTGCTTTTGGTCATTTCTACGGCTGTTTCCAGAGATCTGTTCAGGACCTTTGTACCCGGAATGACAGAAAAGACAGAACTGATCATTGCAAGACTGGCCGCAGCACTGGCGGTAATAGTAGCGGGATATTTTGGTATCAATCCCCCGGGGTTTGTCGCCGAAGTAGTCGCCTTCGCCTTTGGCCTGGCAGCAGCCTCTTTTTTCCCGGTCATCATCATGGGTATTTTTTCTACCCGCATGAATAAGGAAGGAGCCATAGCGGGCATGATCTGTGGCCTGGTATTTACCCTGGGCTACATTATTTATTTTAAATTTATCCATCCGGAGTTGAATGATATGGGTCACTGGTGGTTTGGAATTTCCCCCGAGGGCATCGGCTCTCTGGGCATGCTGATCAATTTTGCAGCCTGCTTTGTGGTTTCTAAATTTACTCCCGACCCTCCGGAGGATGTTCAGGAAATGATACAGGAGATCAGAATTCCGCGGGGAGCGGGTAAAGCATCGGAGCATTGATCAACAACCAGGATTACTACCCAAATTGTTAGAATTGAATAAATTTAGCGTAATTTATAGCATATTTGAAACCAAAAATAACTGAAGATGAGTGATAGAATACATACCCTTAGCGGTTATTTCCATGAATATCAGAAAAGTGTAGCTGATCCGGAAAATTTCTGGGCGAGGGTGGCTGACTCTTTCCACTGGAAAAAGCGCTGGGACAAAGTATTGGACTGGAATTTTGACGGACCTGACGTCAAATGGTTCCTCAACGGTAAGTTGAACATTACCGAGAATATTTTAGAAAGGCACCTCTTCACCATTGGAGACAAGCCGGCCATCATCTGGGAACCCAATGAACCCGGGGAGGAGAGCAGAACACTCACTTACCGGCAGCTTTATGAAGAGGTGTGCCGGTTTTCCCATGTTTTGCAGGAAAAAGGAGTACAGAAAGGGGACAAGGTGATCATATACATGCCTATGGTGCCGGAAGCGGCGGTGGCCATGCTGGCCTGCGCCAGGGTGGGTGCTATCCATTCTGTAGTTTTCGCAGGTTTTTCCAGCAATGCTCTTTCAGACCGCATCAATGACTGCGAAGCCAAGGTAGTATTGACTGCAGACGGCAATTTCAGGGGCAACAAAAAAATCCCCGTTAAAGCGGTGGTGGACGAGGCGTTGGAAAACACCAGCACGGTCACTTCGGTTATTGTTTACCAGAGAACGGGTCAGGAAATCAATATGCAGTCCGGACGGGATTTTTGGTGGCACGAAGCAATAGAAGGAAAGAAGGTCCATCAGGAAGCAGTAGAAATGGACAGCGAGGATATCCTTTTTATCCTTTATACTTCAGGCTCCACCGGCAAGCCAAAAGGTGTGGTGCATACCTGTGGTGGATATATGGTTTATTCCCAATATACTTTTGAGAACGTATTTCAGTACAATCCCGGGGATATTTACTGGTGTACGGCAGATATTGGCTGGATCACCGGACACTCTTACATCGTATATGGTCCCTTATTGTCAGGAGCTACCTCTATCATGTTTGAAGGGGTCCCTACCTATCCCCATGCAGGAAGATTCTGGGAGATCGTGGACAAGTACCAAGTAAATCAGTTTTATACTGCTCCCACGGCCATCAGGGCTTTGCAAGCTCATGGAACAGAACCTATAGAGCCCTTCAAGCTGGACTCGCTGAAGGTGCTGGGTTCCGTGGGAGAACCCATAAACGAAGAAGCATGGCACTGGTACCATACCCATATCGGAAAAACCAAATGCCCCATTGTAGATACCTGGTGGCAAACCGAGACCGGCGGCATTATGGTTTCCCCGCTCGCGGGTATTACCCCGACCAAGCCCGCCTATGCTACCCTGCCCCTGCCGGGCATACAACTGGCCATCATGGACCCGGAGGGCAATGAAATGAAGGGCAACTCAGTAGAAGGAAACCTCTGCGTCAAATTTCCCTGGCCCGGGATGATCCGTACTACATATGGAGATCATGAACGTTGCAAACAGACCTACTTTGCCGCTTACAAGGGCATGTATTTTACCGGAGATGGCGTAAAGCGGGATCATGACGGATACTACCGGATCCTGGGCAGGGTAGACGATGTGATCAACGTATCAGGACACCGCATGGGTACGGCTGAGGTAGAAAATGCGATCAATGAGCATCCCCTGGTGGTAGAATCTGCTGTGGTAGGCTATCCCCATCAGGTGAAAGGTCAGGGAATATATGCCTATGTGATATGTGATATGAAAAACCGGTCTGAGCAGAGCCTTACCAATGAGATCAAGGATACGGTGACCAAAATCATAGGACCTATCGCCAAGCCAGACAAAATCCAGATTGTGCCGGGACTACCCAAAACCCGCTCGGGTAAAATCATGCGTAGAATTCTGCGAAAGGTAGCAGAAGGAAACATGGACAATATGGGTGATACCTCCACCCTGCTGGATCCGGATGTTGTAGACAAAATCATCGCAGGAAGGATCGGGTAAGTTATCTTAGCCTTTCTTTTCGGAAGGTGAGGGTATGCCTTCACCTTCCCTCTTTCATCTCCCCGTAACATACATTGTATGGCCAATGTCGTAGTCAATAGGGTCATTGATTTTCTCAAAAAGTATCCTCCGTTCAGCTTTTTGTCTGACGAATTGCTTGCACAGGTCGCAAAGGAGGTGGATTTGGTCTATTTTGAAGAAGGAGAATTTTTATTTCAGAAAGGAGAACCGGCCAAAAGTTTCTTTTTTGTGGTGCGGGAGGGTGCCATCAAGCTGACAGATCATGTTTCCGGAAAAGAGGAAACAGTAGAAATCTGCGATGAAGGAGATGTATTTGGCGTATTGGCCCTGCTGGGCAAAAGGCCCTATATTCTCAATGCCCGCGCAGATGAACCCAGTCTGGTCATCGCTGTACCGGTAGCTACCTTCGAAAAAATACTGAATGAAAACAATAGGGTAAGTCTATATTTTGCCTCGGGATTTGCTTCGGGGCAATTGGTGGTGCGCTCCGGACTGTCGCAGACACAGAAAGTGAGGGCCCTTTTTGGAAGAAGTGACAGCGAAAATGGCCTGATGCTTTTTTCTGGGCAGACTGCCATTCAATATTCCCATCCGGTCATCTATTGTCCTATCGGGGAGAGTACAGCAGAGGCTGTAGCCAGGATGAACCGGCACAAGGTAGGTTCCATCATCGTGGTGGATGAAAACAAACATCCGAAGGGAATCATTACTGACAAAGACCTCCGAAACCGGCTGATAGGCCAGAACCTTCCCTACGATACGCCTGTAGCAAGTATCATGAGCCAGCCTGTAGTCACAGCCAGCAAGGACCTGGAGTTTTCAAAGATATACCTGAATATGGTCAAGCACCGCCTGCACCACCTGGTCTTCACTGAAGATGGCAGCGCAGACTCTCCGCTAGTGGGTATAATTTCCGATCATGATATCCTGCTGTCTCAGGGCAATAGTCCTGCGGTGTTGATAAAGGCTTTGCAGGAGAGCCGGGACATACACGAAATGGCCAAATACAGAAACCAGGCGGAAGGTATGCTGAGGTATTACCTTGAAAATGAGCTGGCCATAGATTTTATCGCAGGAATTGTTACCGAGATCAACGATACCTTAATCCGGCAGGCCATAGCCATGGCCATAGCCCGGCATGAGGCAGATTTTCCGGAAGTACGGCATATCGCATTCTGTTTTCTGGCATTGGGCTCGGAAGGCAGGGGAGAGCAATTGCTGCGAACAGACCTGGACAATGCCATCGTATACGAGGATGTTCCTGAAGGCCTTAAAGAAAAGGCCCAAAACTTCATGCACCTGATAGCAAGAGATGTAATGGATATCCTGTTTGCCTGCGATTTCCACTCCTGCCCTGCCGAGATGATGGCCAACAACCCGCGCTGGTGCCAGCCATTGAGTCAATGGAAAAAATACTTCAGCCGGTGGATTCGCGAACCCGATCCGCAATCGCTGATGATGGCCACGATATTTTTTGATTTCAGGGCGGTGAGTGGAAAGCAGGGTCTCGCCGATGAGCTTACCCAGCATGTGTACGAAGAAATCAACCAGGGAAAAGTATTTCTGAATTTTTTTGCCAAGAACGCACTGTTAAACCCTCCGCCTCTTGGTTTTTTCAGGAATTTCATGGTAGAAAAATCCGGAAAACATGCGGAAAAATTTGACATCAAGCTGCGCGCCATGATGCCATTGGCAGATGCCGCCAGGGTCCTAATATTGAGCCATCAGGTGGTAGGCATCAACAATACGTTTAAAAGATATGAAAAGCTCGCTGAACTGGAACCTGCTCAGGCGGCCTTGTTTAAGGATGCAGGCAAGGCCTACGAGATTTTTATGCGTATCAGGGCATTGGAGGGCTTGTCAACCAACTCCTCGGGAAGGTTTATTAATCCCGATTCGCTGGGAAAGTTGCAGCGACAATTACTAAAGAATGCCTTTTTTCCCATAGAGGAGATACAGAAGATCCTGAAGGTACGCTTTCAGTTGGACTATTTTGGCAGTTGACATGGACTGGAGAACGTTTTTTGGGTTTGCAACCCTCCCGAAACCAGAGTATATCAGGGCCTATGAAAAGACATTGGAGCGCAGAATCGCCAGCCGTAAACCAGTCAGCGAACTGGAATTTCTGGTGCTTGATACGGAAACCACCGGCCTGGACACCAAAAGGGACCATGTGCTTTCCTACGGGGCAGTGCAGGTCAGCCATAATCGCATAAAAATTTCCTCCGCAAAGGAATATTACCTCAGACCTAAAAAAAGAAACAGGGAGGCGATAAAAGTACACGGATTGGTACGGGAGAGGCCTTTTGTCAGCAGGGAAGCGCTGATCCGCAGTTTCCTGGAGGATGCCCGGCACCGGGTATTGGTAGGCCACCATCTGGGCTTTGATCTGGCCATGATGGAAAGAGTGGGCAGGTCCCTGGGGCTTCGGAAAATAAAAAGCCCTGCCCTGGATACTTTTGACCTGGCGGTGAGGCTGGATATGGGCAAATATTACGATCCCCGGTCAATAGTCAGCAGTGAATACTCCCTGGACAAACTTTGTGAGCGATACAATATAGTACCGGATGACCGGCATACAGCAGCTGGAGACGCCTTTCTGGCCGCCCAGCTATTGGTCAAACTATTGAAGCAGGCCGAGAAAAAGGGGATCAAAACCTTCGGTGAGCTGATGGGCTGACAACTCACTTGATCCATTCCATCTGAATGCCTGCTTTGGTTTGAACAAATATGACCAAATCATTGCTGGTGGGATAAATCCCCGAAATCGAAATGTCAGGTCGGTCCAGCGTGAACGTCGCAAATCCGGTTTGCCATTCACCCATTTCCATCAGGCTGCTTCTGGCATTTTCGAGATATCCGGTCAGGGGAATTACGCCCAGTTTCCTGATCGCTTTCATGATTTTCCTCCGTCTCATCCAGTTGGATGAGTTGGCAAAGAAGCTTTTGGTATCCAGCCTGAAATCCACGTTTTCCATCCTTATGACTTCTGATTGCGGATCAAATACCGGCTGTCCGGCCAGATAGAATTTGCCTTCCAGATCCTTTTTGCCCTGGCGTCTGGCCAAAAAATCCATGATGATCATGGTTTGCGCACCATAATGCCGCAGGGTAAAACGGAGCGGCTTAAGTGTAGTCCTGCTGTCCAGCACAAACAGGCTGTCTGAAAGTGTCTCATTGAGGTAGGAACTGATGTCCTCAAAGCCAATCCTGAGCGGAGTGGTGATGTCCAGCCCCTCACCGGTGGTTTTCTCCAGCGAGATGTCAGGCAGTGATGCCAGCTGGGTTGCCAGAGGTCTGTCTTTCTGGCTTCTCATTTCACCCTCCAGGGTAAGGCTCAGTAGCAGGGTCTGATCGGCCGTAAACCTGTCGTGTACTATTAATTTTTCAGCGTGCGGATAGATATAAGTGCCGGAAAAACCATTTTCCACATACCTGGGCCTGCTAAAGGAGGACCAGAAATTATTCGCTATATGTTTGAAGTCCAGGGCCGCCAGGGTACCGGTCCGCAGTTGGTTTTCCATGATGCGTACTATCTGCCGCTTTACGAGGGGTTCAAAATCGATTTTGAAACCCAGCATGTCGTACTCGAGCGGTTTGCCCCAGGACAGGATTTCCAAGTCTTCTATATCAAACTCCCAGTTTGGCTTCAGCACGGGTAAAAAACTGATTTGAGGGTTTAATTCTTCCTGAAAAGGCAATGCGGTAGCGATCCGTTGTCCAAAAAGTGTCTTCTCCACTCTCAATTTGCCATCCAGCGAGACCGGCATTTCCAGGACCACCTGGCCACTTTCTTTTGCAGTGAGACCCAGTAGGCCAGCTTTTTTCAGGTCAATATCGGCAAATAGCCCATCGCCGATTTGCAGGTCTTTTTCGTCGAAGAGCTGCTCCCCGAGACCGGAATTGATTTTTTCCTCTGCGAAGGAAAGCGGTATTTCCATGTTGAGGTTTACTGTCGCCGGTGCCTCGGGAAGCGGAGGAGGCGGATCAAGGGCCTCCGGTCCGTCCATGGGAAGGCTTCGGCAAGCCCAACCGTAAATTGAAAAGAAAAGAATGATGAGATAGATAGAATATTTATGCATCAATAGAAAGAACGATAGAATGGAGCAAATGGCATGCAACATTCAGATTATTTTATTTGTGAAGACAAATATAAGGGAATTCAAAATTTATTAGCGGTTTTGAACTTTAAACCCTTGTGTTTTGGTTATCCTATCCGAAAATAAAATAGTATTATGAGCTGGAAAAAACTAGATAATTTATCCCAATTGGATCACATCAGGGAGGAAAGCAAAGCCAGGCCGGTAGTTATTTTCAAACATTCCACCCGTTGTTCTATCAGCAGCATGGCCTGGAATCGCATGGAACGTAGCTGGAAAGCCGAAGACAGTGATCGCTTGTCTGCATATTTTCTCGATTTGATTGCCCACAGGGATATTTCTAATGCCATTGTTTCAGAATTTGGTGTAGACCATGCTTCTCCCCAGGTGATTGTTATCAAAGATGGCGAGGCCATTTATGACAACAGCCATATGGGAATCAATTATCGGGATATCGTGGCCATGGGTGCGTAAGGATCTATTTTGGTCAGCAATTTTCTGCCCCTTATTTGAGCCGCCAGTTCCTGTTTTTCAACCGTTTAAATTTTTTTAAGTGAGCCGTTAAACTCCGGGACAGATTAGTGGTCTAATCCTCATATCAAAAAACAGATCAATCATATGAGGATTTTTATTCTATTCGTCTGCATCGGCTGGTTTGCCACCACTGATCTGATGGCGCGGCAGGATCGCCAAAATGTACCCCTGATTCGCGGAAAAGTCGTTGACAAGGGCAGCGAGGATCCCATGATTGGGGCCAATGTCTTGTTAAAGACGCAGCAGGACTCCCTGATCAGCAACACCACCACTGGTCCGGACGGAACTTTTAGTATTGCCTATCCCCGTCTACCGGTTTTCAAACTTGAAATTACTTACGTGGGTTTTGAAAAAGTCACCCGGGAATTCAGCCGGGGAATGCCCCTGGACCTGGGTACCATCGCCATAAGTGAAGACAGCAACCTGCTGGGGGAAGTAGTCATTGAAGGCGAAAATGCAGTAGGAGAAATGAAAGGCGATACCGCCGTCTTTAATGCCAATGCCTTCAAAACCAAGGAAAATGCCATGGCCGAAGACCTGATTGGCAAGCTTCCGGGTATCACCATAGAAAACGGTCAGGTTCAGGCGCAGGGCGAACAGGTGCAGAAGATATTGGTAGATGGAAGAGAATTTTTTGGAAACGATCCCTCTATTGCCTTGAGAAACCTTCCGGCAGATGCCATCTCCAGCGTGGAGGTCCTGGATCAGCGTTCTGACCAGTCCCGGCTTACAGGACTGGATGATGGCAATTATGCCAAGACCATCAACATCATTACAAAAGGCAACATGCGCAACAGCTATTTCGGAAGGGTCTACGGTGGCTACGGTACCGACAATACCTATTCAGTAGGAGGAAACATAAATTTTTTTAATGGAGACAGACGCATTTCCATCATTGGCATGTCCAATAACGTCAACCAGCAGAATTTTGCCTCGGACGATCTATTAGGTGTGAGCGGCGGCCTGGGTGGCGGGGGTCGCCGGGGCAGACGAGGAGGCCCAGGTGGAGGAGGCAATAATTTTGGCGTCTCGTCAAACAATGGCATCGTTACGACCAATTCGATTGGATTGAATTACAGCGACAAATGGGGGGAAAAGGTGAATTTTACCGGAAGTTATTTCTTCAACTCTTCAGACAACACCGTTTTTGAAAACACCAATAGGCAGACGGTCATCAATGAGGACCAAAGTCAGGTCTATCAGGAAGACCAGATCAGCACAATTGCCAACAAAAACCACCGCATGAATGCCCGCATGGAATATGATATTGACGAAAAAAATGCCTTGATTATCAATCCAAGTATCAGTTTCCAGGACAATAGCCGGTACAGCAATTTGGAAGGTTTGAACCTGGATCAATCCCTGGATTCCCTAAGTGACACCCGTAACCTTACCGAAAACGAAACCCAGGGATATAACATTTCCAATAACCTGACCTACCGCTACAAGTTTAACAAAACGGGCCGTACTTTTTCTACCGATCTGTTTACTTCCTGGAACCAGAGGGACCAACTGACAGACCTGATCTCCTCTAATAAAGATTATGTAAGAAATTCCTTTGACACCCTGGTCCAGGAAACCACAGCCCTGTCTGATGGATTCAACTACCGGGCAAACTTCACCTATACCGAACCTATTAGTGAAAGATCAGTGGGCACCTTGTCCTATCAGGTGGGCAACAATAAGAGTGCAGCGGACCAGAAAACCTTTCAACTTGCCAATGAGCAGGGCATCATGGTATTGGATACCGCACTCAGCAATGAGTTTGACAATAAATTCCTCACACAAAGGACCGGCCTGGGGTACCGCTACAACAACAAAGGACTGAATATCAACCTGAACCTGGACTATCAGTATGCAGTCCTGGACAACGAAAGTGTGTTCCCCACGGAGGGCACCTTCTACAGAGAGTTTCGGAACGTTATGCCCACCGTTACGCTGAACTACCGGAATGAGGGGGGCACCAATTACCGGTTTAGATACCGGACTCGCACAGATGAACCCAGTGTAAACCAACTGCAAAATGTGATCAATAACAACAACCCCTTGAATCTTTCTGTTGGTAATCCGGCTTTGGGCCAGAGCTATAACCACACGCTTTTTGCCAACATGTCAAAATTTGATATGGAGACCAACAAAAGCCTTTTCATGTTCCTTTTTGCCAACTTCAATAGCAACTTCATCGGAACCAATACCTTTGTGGCCCCACAGGATACGCTGATTAACAACGAAGTCCTGCTTCGTAGAGGCGGTCAGATCACCAGTCCGGTAAACCTCAACGGGCAAATGAATACCCGTCTGTTTGTAAATTTCGGCACCAGTATTCCGCGATGGAAAACAAAAGTTAATTTTAACCCTGGCATCAGCTACGGCAGGACACCGGGTATCATCAACGGGCAGACCAACGTGAACGAGAACATCGATTTCAGGCAGGGAGTCACTTTTGCCAGCAATATTAGCAAGGATGTGGATTTTACACTTTCCACCAATGGTACCTACACTATAGTGAACAGTAGTTTGCAGAGCAACCTGGATCAGAATTATTACATCCAAAACAGTAACCTGAGGTTTTATTATTCCCCCAATGATGGCAAAACCTTTATCGCCAACAATGTGAACAACATGCTTTACCGGGGTCTTTCTGAAGGGCTGGACCAATCGGTATGGCTATGGAACATTGAAGCCGGTTACCGTTTCCTGAAAAACAACAAGGGGGAATTAAAGGTATATGTCTTTGACCTGCTCAAGCAAAACAACAGCATTTCCAGAACCGTTTCGGATGTTGCGGTCACCGATGTTTTCTCTAATGTGCTGACCCGGTACGCGATGGTTTCTTTTACTTATATTATTGGAAACTTCAAAAAATCAGATGGACCTGAAGATGGACCAGGAGGATTTCGCGGACCTGGAAGAGGTGGCGCAAGGAGCTGGTAAAAGATTCTTTTAGGAGGACAAGTTCATTCAATCAGGAATATTGCACTTACTAAAGAAGGTTTTTGTACTAAGAAGGGGAGACTGGAGAGAACGAAGAGAGGGGGAGACTTTAGAGACTGGATAGTACATCTTCCATGGTCTAATTCAATCGTAAACATTCATCCAACTACACACTTCTTTTAAAGTTTGGAGTGAATAGGCTTGTGATTTATGACCATGATGTTTTACAGTGTATCCTTAAGACAGACGAATGGATGGACTTCAGCTGCAAAAAGAATAAAATCAAGGAGTTTGATTGATGGCGGTTTAAAAACTCACTCCCAAACCCAAGCCTGCAAAAACCGACTGAAAAGCCCAATCTTCGCGGGTCTTATTAGGCATGGCAAAAAATGGTGTGTACCCCACTCTAAAAAAGAAGCCCCCTTCAGGCTTTTGATACCTATAGCCTACCCTAATTGGAAGAATGGCACCCAGATGGCTAGCCCCCTTTGATTGGACTAAATTCCCAGACTCCCAAGACGAATTTACTCCCGCTTGTAAAAAAGGGGTAATTCCCACCCCAAATTCCAGGTGATGTTTCTTCGCCCCAAACAGGGTAGAAACTTCAAGAGGTATCGCTGGATTCCAAATTGTAGGACCTTCTATAGGTTCCGCCCACAGGGAAAAACCCACACTTCCAATTACCTTAAACGCTCTCTTTTGATAAATCAAACCGCCATAATTAAAAGCATATTGACCTGCATTTCCTCCAATTTCAAGATAGACTGAATTCCTAGCTGTAAATTTTTCGACCTCTGTTTGAGCGGAGCAATCGAAAGAGAACGCCAATGCCAGAACTAAAGTCCCTATAATTGCTGAATTGAGTTTAAATGACATCGTACTATGATTTAATTTTTTTTTGAAGCCATCCAAGCACACTAAAAACTCTTTCCTATGCTCAATCCTGCAAACCTTGGCTCAAAGGACCATTCTTCTCCTCCGCCAGTTGGAAAATTGATAATTGGAGTATATCCCGCACGGAAAAAGAATCCCCCTTCAGGCTTTTGATACCTATAGCCAATTCTTAAAGGTATGCCCGCATCAAAAACCACTTTATCGGTTGTTTGAAATGTTTCCGAATCAAAACCTAAACGTCTGGTTAGGTAAGAAGTAACTCCCATACCCAATTCCAAATGATGGTTTGACTTACCATATAATGCTGATATCTCTACGGGTACTACCGGGAGCCATGTTGTTTTAGCATTTAATCTGTCATGAAACATTGAAAAACCTGCACTCGCATTTAGCTTTAGTTTCCCTTTTTGATGGATTATTCGCCCATAATTGATTGCATACCGGCCTGCATTTCCACCAACCTCAAGATAGACCGCCTGTTTTGCGGTAAATTTAACATCTTCTGTTTGAGCAGTTCCCCTAAAGGAAATAGCAACAATAAGAAACAAAACAAAGAAAAAAAGGTATTTGTGTTTAAGGTTCATTGCTTTCTAATTTTACGGAAGAACATTTGGTTAATAGTTACTTCGTCAATTTTTTATCAAAATCTGTTTTCTCCAAACCTCTTTACCCGAATAAATATGAAGGAAATAAGTTCCGGGCAGTAATCCTTTAGTGTCCAAATGAACCTTATTGTTTTTAGACTCTCCGGTTCCTACCAGCTTTTCAGTTCGATCAAAAATATCTACTTTAAATTTAACCGGTTTAACTTCCTGAGTCTGTGATTCTTCATCAAAAGGTTCACTTAAGTTATTTCCTTCAACATCATATTCAACATACAATTCGCCAAATGACGGATTAGGATAAATCTTAAAATCACCGGAAGACATCATAAAACTGCAAGGGAAGACAGTAATTCCAGTCAAAGGAGTGGCTCCACAGCCGTTATTTATTGATACACGAACTGCATCGTAGGAATTGTATGATGAAGGAACATAAAATCTTATGGTATTTTCAGAGGTATTTTCTACAATCCACCCAGGGGGATAGGTCCAGTTGTAGGTATATCCATTTTGATGTTCTCCTGGCATATTTGCTGTGTAGGTGTAAGAATTGCCATTGCATACCATTACAGTACCGGAAACCGTCACTTGGGAGGTACTAAATGGTCCAACTTGGACGGAAAAGTCTCTTTTAGTACTTTCCCAAAAACCATTTTGTCCTGGCTTTTCTATAGACCCTTGTACTGAAATGGTATAACTTCCTGCTGGAGTATTAACAGGCGCAGTTATACTGATCGTTTCATTCGTAAACGCCGTATTTCCTTCTCCATTGATAGACCAACCGGCAGGAGCAGTCCATGAATAAGGAAAATGGTAGTAACAGTTTCCGGTGACAGGGAATATACTAGCTAAGCTAGGACTTGTGGTATATGTATAGGGTTGTCCCGGAGAACACATCGCAGGACCTGAAACTGGACTTGGAACCGGTACTCTTGAAGTTGTCATAATCGTTTTTTCTCCGCTACCAAAGTTAGGGGCATCGCAACTTGAAGCAGCAGCTTTAATTTCGTAGACTCCAACATCCTCAAAGGTGTAAGTAAAATTTATACCTGATCCCCCACCTACGATGTCATTACCTTTATATACATTCCAAACAATACCGCAGGAATAAATTTCGTAGCCGAAAGTTTCATTAAATGTTCTTGCAGTGTAAGTAACCGAATTATTCGGACAGACAAAAGCAGATGCTCCCTCAATAACTACTTCTACTGCGTTCGCTTTATAAGAAAAAACAAGCGAGGCAAATAGGAGAAAAACAAAAACTAACTTGAGTCGGAAAATGCGATTGACCGTCAAAAAAATGTGGAAAATCGAAGAGAATGGGATTGGATTCATAGGAAAAGGTATTTAAATGCCCAGAATAATAACAATAAGGTTAATAATAATCACAAACTAAACAATACTTTCTATATAAAAAAGCCTCTTAAAGCTAGAAAGTCCGTGGAGGGCTTATGCAACAATTGCCCGGTATTCGGATTTAAGTATTCTTTTTTTTTTGGTCTTTATGCTTTAGAAGGGATGTTATTTGCGTGATAGCCATTTTATTGAGCTGTGTCAATCGTTCAGGTTGTGTTATTCCTTGATGAATGAGCATGGCATTGAGGCTTTCCATATTCGAGAGCACTACCAGTTGCTCTAAAGACGCCTAGTCGCAAAAATTTCCTTTGGCATCAGGCTTTTCATCCCGCCATTATTTGGCGGTTTTACCAAACAGCGCCATGTTCAGCACATCTGCTTCATTGGCATAGACGAATGATATCTGCTTTTTGGAAAGCTTTTCAGGGATGAGGTTTTCCTTGATCGCGTCTGTGTTTATGTGGTAATTTACTTTGGCGAGGATTCGCTGGAAGTTCCATTCCAATTGCAAGCGGTCGTTTTCTTCGATTTTGAGTCGTTTGAACTCCTTAATGAGGTAAACTTTAAATTCTGCACTGATCCACATGCCAAATTCAAATGCAATATCTGAATGCGCATAGGTTCCACCGTATCGACCTGCTTTGGCTCTCAATCCAATGGCATTGGTCTTCTCGGTCCATTCTTTAACACTTATTTTGTAGCTGTTTAATCCGGGCTGACTTTTAATTGTGGCGAATTCGCCATAATTGAAATCGGGGTTGTTTCTTCCAGAAATAATAATTTCAGGATTCAATGACTTTTTCAATACCGCTTTTGGTACGCCACCATCCTCTTCACGTGTGATTTGAATCGAATAACGCTTTAATATCACTACAATAGTAGTCTTTATTGCGGGAACAGACAGACTATTCATTCAAAAATAGCAAAAAGGATCGTACTTTTAATTCCGGATATAGAATGCGTTCCGGATCGCTGTCGGTTTATTATGGTCCGTAATATGTTTTCTTTCATCTTAAAACCCTGCTTCAAAATTTAGCTCATGGAAAAAAAACTAAGAATCAGGTGTTGGATTACCCTGGATCAGGAGAAATTTTTCGGTCCGGGAAGGCTGCAACTCCTTACCCTGATCCAGTCCGAAGGATCTCTTTCAAAAGCCGCCCGACAAATGGGCATGTCCTACAAAAAAGCCTGGGACATGGTCAATGACCTCAACAGCCGCGGAAGCCAGGCTTATGTCATCTTCAAAAAAGGGGGAGAGAAAGGTGGGGGTGCCGAAATTACCGACCATGCAAAAAAACTTATAAACAGGTTTGCGGCATTGGAAAGAAAGCTGGAAAAAATAGCCGCTGATGAAGCAGCCATCATGGATATGTTGTAATCCATACCAATAATTTTGATCATTTTTCATTTGTGGGAAGCAGCATTATTTAATCCCAAATTTTTTGCAATTACCGCAATCCGATATATATTTAGATATATAACGAATCCTGCTTTTACACATAAAAGGGTGCTTTTGGCATTTGAAGAGGATGGGAAGCCCCTTCCACCGGGAATCGGCCCGTTCCGACTGGTAGTTCCCCATGAGAAAAAGCAGGCCAGGTGGGTATAACTGGAATTGAAATAAAAATGGCGAATGAATAGCTTTACTTAAAATAGAAAACATGCAAACTGCTAAAAAAGCGATAGTAATGTTTTTTGGTGCCATGATGGTCTTTCAATTGGCTGCAGCGCAAAGAGAAAAACCGGTTTTAGTAGCGGCAGCCTCAGACCTTAAATTTGCCCTGGATTCCATCATTATTGTTTTCTCTGAAACTAACCCGGTGATTATTCGTCCGATTTACGGATCTTCCGGTAAATTGTATGAACAAATATCTAATCAGGCACCTTTCCATATTTTTATGTCTGCCGATGTGGCATACCCTAAATTGCTGGAAGAAAAGGCTTTAACGTCTTCAGCAATTTACCTTTATGGTCTGGGAAGACTGGTCATCTGGAGCAGGAAAATAGATACGGCCCCCTTGGGCATGACTGCTTTTCAGCAAGCCGGGGTAAAAAAGATAGCCATAGCCAATCCCGATCATGCCCCATATGGGGAGCGTGCGGTAGAAGCATTGACTTATTACAGAATGTATGATTCCCTTTCCAGCCGGCTTGTGCTGGGAGAAAATATTTCCCAGGCGGCACAATTTGTTTCCACCGGAGCAGCAGATGCAGGCATTATTGCCCTATCTTTGGCGCTGTCACCTACTATGAAACGCTACCAAACCTCTTATTTTCTGATTCCTGAAGAAAGCCATCAGCCACTGCTGCAAGGTGCTGTGATGACCAGTCATGGGGGCAATAGTAAAGGAGCAGCCTCCTTTATGGCTTTTTTGAAAACCGAAACGGCCATTAAAATTCTTAATTATTATGGATTTAACCAGCCTGAAGGGTAATGGATTTTAGCCCCTTTATATTGACTTTGCGGTTGGCTTTGTTCACTACCTTGATTTTGTTTTTTTTGGGTATACCACTGGCCTATTGGCTGGCCTATAGTAAATACCGGATAAAATACGCAGTAGAAGCGATTGTGAGCCTGCCTTTGGTATTGCCGCCCACTGTTTTGGGTTTTTACCTGCTGCTGGCCTTTAGTCCGGAGAATGCGCTGGGAGCATTTTTGGACGAATTTGTAGACTTGCGCCTGGTATTTACTTTTCCCGGCTTGGTCCTGGCCTCTGTGATCTACAGCCTGCCCTTTATGGTACAGCCCCTGCGGTCCGGCTTTACCTCCATACCCAAATCCTGGCTGGATACGGCTCAAGCTCTGGGAAAGGGACGGTGGATCACACTTACCCGGGTATTGTTGCCCAACATGAGAAGTGCTTTGCTTACCGCCGCTGTTTTATCCTTTGCGCATACGGTTGGTGAATTTGGAGTGGTACTGATGGTCGGAGGCAATATTCCTGAGGAAACAAGGGTAATTTCTGTTGCCATATACAATGAGGTAGAGGCCATGAATTATGAACAGGCCAATAAGTACAGCCTACTGCTCATTGGGTTTTCTTTTTTGGTATTACTGATCACCTACTGGGTCAATCACGATAAAAACAGGGTACTGGGATATGATTGAGTTGGATCTGGAAAAATCGCTGTTTGGGCCGGATGGAAAAATGGGCTTAAAGGTGTCCTGTCAGATCAAGCAGGGGGAACTGGTAGGGCTATATGGTCCCTCCGGCGCAGGGAAATCAAGTATCTTGCGGATGATTTCCGGATTGATGAGGCCTGATGCAGGGAAGTTGCACGTTTTTGGTAAGTCCTGGTATGATCGGGACCAAAGGATAAACCTCAAGCCCCAAAGGAGAAATATGGGGATGGTATTTCAGGAATATGCCCTTTTTCCCAATATGTCGGTTGAGGAAAACCTGCTATTTGCCCTGGATAAGGGTCAGGAGCCGGGCATTGTTTCGGAAATGCTGGAAAGAGTGGGCCTGGAAAAGCTGGCCCAAAAAAGGCCGATGGTTTTATCCGGTGGTCAAAAACAGCGGGTAGCACTTGCCAGGGCCATGGTCCGGCGGCCAAAGCTCCTTTTATTGGATGAACCACTTTCTGCTTTAGATATGCAAATGCGGGCCAACCTGCAGCAATACATTGTCCAATTCCACAAGGATTTTGCGCTTACTACCCTTCTGGTCAGTCACGATTCCTCAGAAATCAGGCGCATGGCGCAACGAGTTTTGGTGTTGGAAAACGGGCAGTTTAGCTTTGATGGAGAACCGGATATTTTTTTCGCCAACTGATCCCTGTTTGGGTAAAGCGATTTGGGTTTACGGAGGCAGGCGGAACATCTCCAAAACAGTTACTTGCCTGTTTATTTATTCCTCTCGCCAAATGTTAGTATATTTTTTTATTGTCCGGGAAGGTATCAATCCATCTTAATGTTGTATGTTCATTATCATAATTTGGAGTGGCCGGTTTTCAGGAAAGACGGTATATACAATGCCCAATAGGAAAAGGCCCGGTTTTATATTTGTTTCCGTTGGAATTTCAGGAATCGCTATTTTATAAACATTGTAACAAACATGCAGGAAGTACAATCGTTATTGGCAAACATGCAATCAAGGGCAGAAAACTGGAAAAATGCCGGTGATCAGAGACATGTTTTTCTGGGCTGTTACAGCATGATGAGCCAAAACATGTACGATGCCATTGGCATGAAGCAATTTGTCAATGCTGAATGGGTAAGTCGTTTACTGCTGCGGTTTTCCGAATATTATTTTGATGCTTTGGCGCATTATGACAAACAGCCGGCCATTGCTCCGGCTGTATGGAGGCAGGTACATGATGCCAGCCTGAATCCGGAAATCAGCGTAACCCAAAACCTCCTGTTGGGTGTCAATGCCCACATCAATTATGATTTGCCTCTGGCCCTTTATGATTGCCTGGTGAAAACCTGGAGGGACCTTCCCGAAAAAGAAAGGGGTTTGCTGAAGCAAGACCATGAAATGGTAAATCAAATCATCGCCAATACCATCGATGCAGTGCAGGACAGCATCATCAATCCCAGCTCATGGAGCATGGCTGCCATAGATGAACTGATGGGCAGGGTTGACGAATGGCTCCTATCCCGGCTAATCAGTTCATGGAGAAATGAGGTTTGGGAAGTAAGTCTGGAACTGCTTTCCTCTCAGGCGGAAGAGAAACGGGAAAGAATCCGCAAGGCGCAGGAAAAACTGGTGTTGACGAGAGCCAGAAAATTTATTGCCTATTTGTAGGATCCTTTATGTCGCTTACCTCGATTTCTTCCTGTTGGCAAAGAAAGCCTGCTTTTTTCGCTGCTTTTCCTTATTGAATTCTTTCTTCTCCTGCGCCGTCATTGGTTTATCTGTCTGCGGAAAGGGATTGTCTTTGACTTCATCGATTTTCTGACGGATCAATTTTTCGATATCCCTGAGATAGATATTTTCTTCCGGCTCACAGAGTGAAATGGCGATACCCGATTCTCCGGCTCTCCCCGACCTTCCTATGCGGTGCACGTAGGTTTCCGGATCCTCCGGGATATCATAATTGATCACATATTGCAACTTGTCAATGTCGATGCCTCTGGCCGCGATGTCAGTGGCCACGAGGACCCGGATGCTTCCATCTTTGAACTGCCCCAGGACTTTTTGCCGGTGGTTTTGGGCCTTGTTGCCATGGATGGCAGCGGCGCTGATGTTTACGGATTTCAGGTTTCTGGTGATTTTGTCTGCCCCGTGCTTGGTTCTGGAAAAAAGCAATACCTGGTTCATATTCCTGTCTTTGAGGATATGCAGCAGCAGTTCCTTTTTGGTAGACTTGTTGGTATAGTACACGTTCTGCTGCAATGTTTCTGCGGCAGAGGATACGGGGTTGACTTCAATCTTTACCGGATCAGTTAATATTTTTGAGGAAAGCTCCACAATGCTTGCTGGCATGGTGGCGGAGAAAAACAGCGATTGCCTTTTGGTGGGCAGTAGTTTCAGCAACTTTTTGATATCGTGAATGAATCCCATATCCAACATCCTGTCAGCCTCATCCAGCACAAAGATTTTGACATGTTGCAGCGTGATAAAGCCCTGATTGATCAGGTCAAGCAACCTGCCTGGAGTGGCTACCAGGATGTCTACCCCCCTTTTCAGCTCATTGACCTGTGCACCCTGTTTTACTCCACCAAAGATGACTGCATGACGGAGCCTGGTATGTTTGGCATACAAGGCAATGTTGTCGTCAATTTGGATCGCAAGTTCGCGGGTAGGCGTCACGATCAGGGATTTGATCTTAATGCGACCTTTCTCCTGTGTGTCGGTAGTATGTAGCAGTTGAATGATCGGCAGGGCAAAAGCTGCGGTTTTGCCCGTCCCTGTCTGTGCACTGCCCAGTATATCCCTTTGATTCAATACCACAGGAATGGCTTTTTCCTGGATTGCGGTTGGCTCCTTGTAGTTTTTTTCTTCCAGCGCCTTTAATAATGGGGGTATTATTTTGAGATCTTCAAACGTCATTGTATCGTTAGTTATATATGATTTAAGAGTATCATATGATAACTGATAATCTTAAAAGATGCAAAGGTAAGTAAAATTAGGCAAATCAGGGCAGAGATGCTGCAGGACGGTGGAAATGAACACAGCGGTATATTTTTCCCCAGGCCGTGATTATCCATTCTGCTTTGTCTGTGCCGGATTTTCCACATCTGGTCCTGCCTCTGAGGTTAACGCTCAATCTGGATCAAAAAGGTACTGGAAAGGAAGTTAGAAATATATTATGGTAATAGGCACAAAAAACCATATTTAATTAATAATTGATTATTGTAAACCATGTTCGACAGAATAATCTATAGTTCTTCGAACTTTCAGCAGCGCCTTGAGGTTCTTTATGGATACCTTTTGGCAGCATGAACAAAGAAAAACTTTTACTCTGGACATTGGCGGCAGTCAATTTTACCCACATCGTGGATTTTATGATCCTTATGCCGCTAGGACCGCAACTCATGCGGATTTTTGATGTAAGTCCGCAGGAGTTTGGCCTTCTGGTATCCTCCTATACCTTCAGTGCAGGGCTAAGCAGCTTTCTGGGAGCGTTTATTTTGGATAAATATGACCGGAGGACCATCCTTATGTGGGTATTTATGGGTTTTTTGCTGGGTACTATCGCCTGTGCCCTGGCAGGCAACTACGTGTTTCTGCTTAGCGCACGTATTTTATCAGGTCTGTTTGGTGGGATGACCTCGGCCTTGATATTTGCCATTGTGGGTGATGCCATACCTGACAAACGCCGCGGCCGTGCCATGGGTCTGGTGATGGCTGCTTTTTCCGTAGCCTCTGTTCTAGGGGTACCTTTCGGGCTGTATATTGCAAGTATTTCCAATTGGCATGCACCTTTTTTCTTCCTTGCGATTATGGCGGTGATCATCATGGTGTTGATCTATAAATATGTGCCTTCGATCACCAGCCACCTGCGCTCAGACCAGGTGAAATCCAGTCCACTGCAGGTCATTCGGCGAGTAACCGGCAATTCCAACCAAATGAGGGCCATTTCGCTTACCGTAATGATGATGTTGGGTCAGTTTATGATCATTCCCTTTCTCAGCCCTTTTATGGTGTCTAATGTTGGCTTTACAGAGCTGCAGCTCACCTTTATTTATATGTCAGGAGGTTTATTTACCGTCTTTACCTCCCCCTGGGTGGGAAGGATGACAGATAAATACGGAAAGATCCGGATTTTCACCATTTTCATGAGCCTAAATGTGGTCCCGATAGCCATTATTACACATCTGGGAGAAACGCCCATCATCTATGCGCTGCTCGTGTCTACCCTCTTTTTCGTCACTTCTAATGGCCGCATGGTACCCGCAGCAGCCTTGATAACCGGTACCGCAAAACCTGAAAACAGGGGCAGTTTTCTGAGCTTCAATTCAGCTGTGCAACAATTAAGTGCAGGCCTGGCCTCCTTTGTAGGAGGATTGGTATTGGTGGAGGGATCGGATGGCCGATTGTACAATTTTGACATGATTGGATATGCGGCAATTGTGATTAGTCTTTTGTGCATTCCACTTATCCGGGGCATTCAGGTGGTGGATGAGGGATCCGTGTTGGAGGACCTGGAAGAACCTGTACCGGCAGCGTAAATTCTTGTGCTTCATAGACAGGATTTGGTTTTTTTATCTCTGCTGACAGAATACCGCTGATTGATTGGATAGGGTAAGGATAAGCACTATTTTACGGGCAAATCAAAAGGCTATGCAGCGTTTTTTCGATAGTATTTACAGGGTGGGCAATGAGGCCAGGGCGGCATTGCAGGAAATTATCCGGGAAAGAACCTACTCCAAAAACGAGATCATACAGGAAATTGGCAGTCGCTGCCGCACTGTGTACATGGTAAAAAGCGGGGCAGCTCGCATCTTTTATTACAAAGAGGGAAACGATATCACGGAGCATTTTGCGTTTGAAAATGAGGTGATTGTCCGGGCGGAAAGCCTGTTTACCGGAAAACCAACAGCCAAGGGAATTCAGGCTATTGATGACACGGTGATGGTGGTCATTGATTCAGTAAAGCTCTTCCAGCTATACGATGAATATCACGATTTGGAAAGGCTTTTCCGGCTAATTTTTGAACGGGAGTATGTGAACACGCTCAAGAGAATTGAGAACTTTCAGTTTAAATCTGCCAGAGAAAGGTATCTTGAGCTAGTGGACAGCCCAAATTTGATTCAAAAAGTGCCTCTCAAATACATCGCCTCCTATCTGGGTATTACCCAGGTATCTCTGAGTCGGATCCGATCCAGCTTACAGGATTGATTTTTTATCATTTGTTAATTTTTTTCTACTGCAGTCATTGGACCTTTGCGGGATAAAAAGATTTGTATGAATACCAATTCTGTCAAGCTGGGGCTAAGGGAAAACTGGAAACAATTTACCATTCTGGTAATTATCAATGGCTTTGTAGGTGGGATGATCGGAATGGAACGAACGATCATTCCGCAATTTGCAGAGGAGGAATTTGGTATTGCTTCCAAAACGGCCATACTTTCCTTTATCACGGTTTTTGGTATCACCAAAGCCATTGCCAACTATTATACAGGACGATTGGCCAATCGGTTTGGGAGAAAAAACCTGCTGCTATTTGGTTGGCTACTGGCCATCCCCATACCCTTTATTTTGATCTATGCAGGCAGCTGGAATTGGGTGATCTTTGCCAATGTGCTCCTGGGGATAAGCCAGGGTTTGACCTGGAGCAGTACCGTAGTCATGAAAATAGACCTGGTCGGAGAGAAAAACCGGGGACTGGCCATGGGTTTAAATGAATTTGCCGGGTATTTAGCGGTAGGCCTGGTGGCTTTTCTGACAGGTTATGTGGCCAATAAATACGGCATAGCGCCTTACCCATTTTACATTGGAATTTTTATCTCCGTGATAGGATTTGTGCTGACAGCCCTCTGGGTAAAGGACACCCGGGCATTTGTCCACAAAGAAAATGCTACCGATACTACCGAAGAGCTAAAGAATGTGTTTATGGAAAGCACATTTAGAAACAAAACCTTAAGTTCTGTGACCCAGGCAGGTTTGATCAACAACCTGAACGATGGCATGATCTGGGGATTGCTGCCGATCCTGCTTGTCTCACTGGATTACAACCACGAAAACATCGGCATCATTACGGCTATTTACCCTACCGTATGGGGAATAGGCCAACTTTTTACCGGTAAAATGTCCGACAATTATTCCAAAAAAGCGATGCTCTTTTGGGGCATGCTGGCGCAGGGCCTGGCCATCTTGTTGATTCCCTTTAGCGTTGGTTTTTACCTCTTGGTTTCCCTTTCTGTCATTTTGGGATTGGGGACAGCCCTGGTATATCCCACCTTTCTCTCTACCATTGCCCAGACTACCAGTCCAGGGCAACGTGCCGAGAGCATTGGAACGTTTCGCCTGTGGCGGGATCTGGGTTACGCCTTCGGCGCGGTTATTTCAGGGATTACCGCCGATTTTTTCGGTATAGATCATGCCATTTTTCTTATTGGGGCACTGACTATTCTTTCTTCAATGATCATTAAGTTTCGTATGCCGGGAAGCGTTTTTTTCAAAGAAGAAATGACTTAGGAAGAATGCAGTCGCTAACCACCTAAAACAAAGATACCGGAGAAGAAATACCGAATTCCTGCCGTCAGGGGATCAGATATCTTCCGTGATTTTTGCCATGTAATGGAAAATTCCGAGGAGCTGTATTATTCGGCATTTGCGATGAGGGAGGGAACCTGGGTCCTCTTTCCGTTTACTACTCTTGATCTTTCGGGCAAATGTCTCACACAACTACATTTCTGCACTACTCTAACAGACTCATGGGAGAGTGTAACGAGCTGATAAACGGGTGTTAAAAAGAAATAAAAACAGTACTATAAAATTTAAGCTTATAGATTGAGCTCCTCCAGACTACTGCATTGACAAAGACCTGGTGTAGTTCGCTAACAGCAGTAATATCCGGGCTTATGGACGACGCTTAGTTCTAGTTTTTTGTTGCAAATCCAGTAAAACACGCCTGAAAAAATCCAAGCACTACATATATATCGTATATACATCCGGGATGGCTAAAGAAAGGAAACCTCAACAATCCGATAATTCAAAACGTGTTTCAGCACCAGGTTTTAGTCATTTTATCATTGTGCAGGTGAAATATTAACCGTTCTGTTGTTAAGGTTAGGCAATCAGGCCTGTACAGGGGACGGTGAATGGATCTATGGTACAGTAAAAATACCCTATTGCTTCAACCAATAGGTTAAAACAATGATTTTTGGTATCAACGCAAAACAGAATGAAACTACCTTTCAACAATCAACAGGAAAAACCTTTGGAGAGAGATACCTTCCAGAGAGAATCTACCATTGCCCTAAAAACATCTGATCTGCCTGTTTCGACGGTTAGTTTTCCTGAAGATAAAACCATTGTCGACATACTTGAGGAAAAAGCTAAAATCTGCCCGGAAGATATTGCGGCGGTATATGAGGACAAACATATCAACTTTCAGGAACTAAATGAGAGGGCTAATCAGCTTGCGAATTTTTTGATTAAGAAAGGCACTTCCACAGAGACCCTGGTACCCTTTTGTATGGAAAAGTCAATCGACATGTTTGTGGCTCTTTTCGGGATTTTAAAATCCGGGGCTGCTTATGTTCCCATTGATCCAAAGCATCCACAGGAACGGATTCAATATATTGTAAATGACACGGCTGCCGGCCTGTTATTTGTAAGTAAGGGATTGCCCAAAAAATTATCCCTTTCAGGAAAAGTGGAAGTTTGGGATTTTTCTTCCCTTCCCCTGGATTCGCTTTCAAAGAGCAACCCATTACGCAAATCCGGGCCTGAAAATCTGGTGTATACCATATACACTTCCGGTTCTACCGGGTTTCCAAAGGGCGTCATGGTCCACCATAGGGGTTTAATGGATCACTGTTACGGGCTAATTGCAGCAGCGCGCCTGCAAGAATGCAGGTCCTACCTGATAACATCGCCAATGGCATTCGACGTGAGTCATTCCAGTACGCATATCGGTATTATTCAGGGTGCCGCTGTGCATCTGCTGTCGGATGATACGCTTTTGGACAGTGAGAAGTTAAGCAATTACCTTACCGAGGAAAAAATTGACTGCTTGAAAATCGTACCCTCCCTGTGGCTAAGTCACACAGAAAGTGGCTTGATTCCATTACCCTCTAAAAAGTTATTGTTTGCCGGGGAAATTTTTCCAGTATCCATTCATTCATTGTTGAGAAAAAGCCATTTCGCAGGGGATGTGTTTAACCATTATGGACCCACGGAGGCTTCAATTTCAAAGACGATTCATCAGGTAGATCTGACTAGGCACTATGAGCAGATACCCATCGGAAGAGCCTTTTCAAATTCTTTTGTACTCATTCTAAACCAGGATTTTGAAAGGGTGAAGCCCGGAGAAATTGGAGAAATATTCATCGGAGGAGAGGGTGTCGCCAGGGGATACCTCAATCTACCCAAAGCTACGGCCAATAGTTTTATACCTGATTTTTATTCCGGGAGAAAAGGAGGCTTCTTATACCGCACCGGTGATCTGGCCAAATCTACTGAGGACGGTACAATTTTCTACCTGGGGCGCATCGACGATCAGGTTAAAATAAACGGAAACCGGATTGAGCCCGGGGAAATTGAGAAATGTATCTATCAGTCCGGAAAAATTAAGCAAATCGCCGTTATGGCCAAAAAAAATCATCAACAAAAAACGTTCCTGGTTGCTTATTTTGTTCCTAAAGATGAATTTGACAGGGAGCAACAAAAGATTCAGCTCAAAGGAAAATTACCGCCGTATATGATTCCTCAATATTGGGTAGAGCTTCGAAAAATGCCGCTGAATAGCAATGGGAAAATTGATAGAAAGGCCTTGCCAGATCCGGATTGGAGAGTCTCCTCCACTAATATTCGCCAACCCCCAACCAATGAGACAGAAAAACAACTTCATAGCATTTGGCAAAAGATTCTGGGCTTGAAAAATATCGGCGTCAGGGATAATTTTTTTGACCTTGGAGGTGACTCATTACAGGCTATCCGTTCGATAGCGGCGATTAAGCATACATACGCTAAACGGCTAAAGGTCAGGGATTTTTTTGATTTTCCCACGATTGCCGGTTTAAGCCAACTGATCGACGAATCGGAGGATAACTCCAGATACAGACTCACCAAACAGCAGGCGGAATTTATCCCCTTGTCCCATAATCAGGAAGCATTATATTTCCTGCACAGCACTGGTGGTAGCCGTCAGTTTCATTTACCTATATTATTCACCATAGATGGGGAATTGAATGTTTCTTCTCTAAGGGCTGCTTTAAAGGAAATCGTCATACGACACGCTCCGTTACACACGGTGTTCAAAACCTGTGAAGAAGGGCTCGAACAACAATTGATTGACCCGGGCTCCTGGACTTTGCAGGAAATTAGTTCCGAACAAACTGAGGAAGAGATTCTTAACGATTGGCCCTTTGAATCGATGGTAGAACGGCCATTCGATTTGGCTGGTGATTACATGGTTAGGGCCGGATTGTTTCATATTCAGCCCCAAAAATACCTTTTTGGTATCGTCGCCCATCATATTGCCTGGGACGGATGGTCTACTTTGCTTTTTAAAAAAGAGCTGTCACTGCTTTATGACCATTTTAATCTAGGTGTTCCAATTTCAACCGAGGTCTCTGAACTAGGGTATTCCGACTTTTCAATTTATCAGAGGGACCAATTCCATGGTAAGTTACTCGATCAGTCTCTCAAATATTGGAGAGCGAAACTTGGTGGAGTCGTACCGAGTCAGCTCAGAACCGATTTCCCCAGAATTCTGGACGATCCACTGACAGGAGGAAGTCACAAATTCATTATCGATAAAGAAATTACTGACAAATTAAAAGCCTTGGGGAAAAAACATGGCGCAACGCTTTTTATGGTCTTACTCGCCGGTTTTAATGCATTGCTTAAAAGGCATAGCAGCCAGGAAGATATCTGCGTCGGTATTCCGGTCGCCGGCAGGGATATCGAAGGATTGGATCAACTCATTGGGTATTTCGTAAATACCCTACCTGTCAGAACCCTGGTGGACGGTACTTCCGGATTTGACGTTTTACTACAGGCGGTGAAAGCCAACACCTTGGAAGCGTTTGACCATGCCCATGTTCCGTTTAGTGAAATAGTAAAATTGTCAGAAGATTTTCGGAGTGTCAGTAGGCATCCGGTATTTCAGGTGCTATTTGTGATGCAAAATAACGAATCGGCAGATTTGAAATTTACCGGACTTAAGACCCGTATGGTGGAAATCCCCGGCAAAACTTCCAGTTTTGAGTTGACATTGGAAATAGAAGAAAGGCAGGGCCAGTTACATGCAGGTTTTGAATACCAAACGGAATTATTTAGTCATTCTACTATTGAAACAATGGCAGTGCACCTGGTGGAACTGCTCAGGTCAGTAGTGCTGCAGCCTACGGAAACCATAGATAACATCAATCTTTTAAGCATTGCGGAGCGAAACTTTATATTAAAAGGGCGTGGGGAATTTGCTCCTTCAATTGATGTCTCTAAACAAACGGTCTTGAATCTGATTGATCAGATGGTAAAACGCCACCCTGACCGGGAAGCCGTCTGTTTTAATGAGACGGGACTATCATACGCTGAATTGGACAATTTGTCCAATAAAGTGGCCAATTATTTATTCATTCAAGGTATTGGCAGAGGCAGCTTCGTACCAATTTGTCTGGACAATTCGCCTCACATGATAATAGGGATATTAGGAATCATAAAGTCGGGTGCGGCATATATCCCGATTGACCCGACATTTCCGAAGGAAAGAATTCAATTTATTATTGAAGATATCAGTGCCAGCTGGATTATTACGGATCAGGAAAATGAAGCCTTTTTTCAAGCACATTTTGAAAAACTTTCCATTTTAACACTTACGGATAAACTAGAAGAGATAAACCGGGAGAGTCCTGAAAAACCAGAGATCCTTCACGATCCGGACGATATCGTGTACCTTATTTACACCTCCGGTACCACCGGAAAGCCTAAGGGAGTAATGATTACGCACAGAGGCTTGTTGTTATCCACCAATTCGCGGAACAGTTATTATCCGGAAAGTGCTTCTACCTTACTAATTCCGTCTTTTTCATTTGATTCTTCCGTTGCGGTTATATTTGGAGCCTTGACAAGCGGTAGTAAACTAATTCTTGCAAAACCCAGTCAGCTTAAAGATCCCAAAGCGTTAAAGGAATTGCTGATCCTCACCGAATCCATTTTATGTGTCCCCTCATTTTATCATTTCTTACTTACAGAAAACATAATTCCTTCCCAGCAGATCAAACGAGTAATTGTGGCCGGCGAAAAAATGGATGTCTCCCTTCTGGCCTTACACTTTGAAAAAAACGAAAGCGCAAAGTTATTTAACGAATACGGTCCTACGGAAGCTACAGTATGGGCCACCGTAACGCAATTGAAAACAAAAAAGGACTTTATTACAATAGGAAAGCCAATTCCCCATCTCAGGGTATATATCACGGATTCCAATGGAAAATTATGCCCTGTTGGTATTCCGGGAGAGTTATGCATTGCCGGGGAGAGCCTGGCTAAAGGCTATTTAAACCGGCCTGATTTAACCAAGTCCAGTTTTATTTCCGATCCCTTTATAAGCGAGGGCAAAGGCATGATGTACAAGACTGGTGATAAAGCAAGATTACTTCATGACGGAAACCTGGAGTTTATGGGAAGGCTAGACAATCAGGTAAAACTGCGGGGGTACCGAATAGAGCTTGAAGAAATTGAGACCCTCACAAACGGATTGGATTTTGTATCCAGGGCAGTAGTTACACTATCCGGTGAAGCTTCTGAAAGTCAAAAGTTAGTTGGCCACATTCTCACCAATAGCGATTTTAATTTTCTGTCAGACGAGCAAAAAGTTCATAAACTTATAGTCCACCTATCCAATAATTTGCCCGCCTACATGGTTCCATCTCAGTGGAAATTTGAAGCCCGTCTGCCCTTTACTGCAAACGGAAAAATAGACCGTAAGAAACTTTCGGAAATGGAAACAGCCTTACCAGTCCGGCGTATCAGCTCCCAGGTGGATGATGCTGTTGAAAACAAGTTGAAACTTATCTGGACCGGTTTATTGAAAAGGGACGACATTTCGGTTGAAGATGATTTCTTCAAAATAGGCGGACATTCTCTTCTTGCTTTACGCTTAATAAATGCCATCAGAGAACATTTTAATTATGAAATAAAATTTGCCGAGATATTTCAGCATCCTACCATTCATCAGCTCGCCTCGTTAATAAAAGGCGATAGCACTGATAATTTCTCTACGAAATCAATTCAACGCTCTTCCGGCATGAAGGAATTTCCGGTTTCGTTTAGCCAGGAAAGCTTGTGGCTGGTAGACCAGTTGGAGGGATCGCGTCATTACCATATTCCATTGGTATTGGAACTTACCGGAGCACTCGATGTCAGTGCTTTGGAAACCACACTAATGACCATCTTTAATAGACACCAAGTCCTTAGATCCGTCTATCAGTATAATGGCGACAAGGTGCAACAGGTTGTTCGGGATCTTGGAAACTGGCAGTTGGATGTGAAAGATATTTCCACTGAAAGCTGGAAGATGCAGCAGTTACGTGATGATATTCAGGAAACAATCAATCGCCCCTTTGATCTGGAAACTGACCTGATGTTCCGCGCCCGGTTGATTCGCCAAAGTCAAGGGATACATATCCTAGTTATGACATTCCATCACATAGCTTTTGACGGATGGTCCGTAGGGATATTAATGAAAGAAATTGAATCATTCTATCAACAGCAAAAAAATCAGGATAAAATTGACACCGAACCTCTTCCCATCCAATATGGTGATTATGCCCTTTGGCAGAGAAAGCACTTTCAGGGCAATGCGTTTGAGAATAAAATTGACTATTGGAAAACGAAGCTCAGGGGAGTACAAGCCCTAAACCTAACCAAATCAGTAAGTACCGCAACATTAAAAGACGTTGGCGGCAAAACCCACTCCTTTATAATACCGAAAGAAACAAGCGAAAAACTTGTGACCTTGGCAAGCAATACAGGCACAACTTTATACATGCTAATGATGAGCACCTTCAAAACATTGCTGTATCAGTTGACTAAAAATACGGACCTGTGTATTGGGACGGTAGTGGCAGACAGACAGTATCAGTATACCGACAAATTAATTGGCTACTTTATCAATACTTTACCTATCCGTTCTCAATTGAATCCCGGATCTACTTTTTCTGAGTTTTTAAGTGAGGTGAAAAACAATTGTCTGGAGGCTTTCGACAATCAGGATGTTCCTTTTGAAAAAATCGTTGCAGCGGTAAAACCTGAAAGAACAGTAGGAACCAATCCCCTCTTTCAGGCGATGTTTTTACTTCAAGACAACTATGACGACAGGGAATGGAAAATAGGTGATCTAAAAGTAAAAGAATTTGGAAGTACCTCTTCAAATGCCAAATTCGATTTAACATTTTTTGTTTCGGAAATCCAATCCGGATTAAGAGGACTGATGGAATTCAAAACCTCCGCATTTACTTCCAGCGAAATTGATAGCATCATCGGAAATTATCTTCATTTATTGGAAATAATATGCGACAATCCATCTGTCACGTTTGATCAATTATCAAACAAAAAAGCAAGGGATATAAGCAGCCATTCTGAATTAATTTCCAGTGGGTTTGATGAGGAATTTATACCAGTCCAGGAATTAATAGAAAAGGCGGTTTTGAACTTCGGTGACAAAGAAGCCATCAAAGCCAGGAACAAGTCATTTTCTTATCAGCAACTTAACGAGACTTCTAACCAATTGGCTGACCTACTTACCCAAAAAGGGGTAGAAAGAAACGATATTGTGGGAGTTGTGATGGATCGATCTATCGAAATGATCACCGCGATTATTGCGGTTTTAAAAGCGGGCGCTGCTTACCTTCCGGTAGACACGGACTTTCCCCCGGAAAGGATCGGATACATGCTTAAAGATGCAGCTAAAGTTCATATTACCCACAAAAAACACGCTGGACGCTTCAATACCTCTTCGGAGGAAGTACTTTGGGAGGAATTCTGGCAGCATAGGTCGCATTTTTCCAAAGAAAATCCTTCCTCTGATAACGACCCAAAAGACCCGGCGTATATTATCTATACTTCCGGTTCAACCGGGAAACCAAAGGGAGTTATCCTTAGTCATGGAAATCTGTACAATTTCTTGAAAACGGTAAGCCATAGGCCAGGCATTACTTCAGCTAATAAATTTCTCGCGGTTAGCTCTGCTTCCTTTGATATTGCGCTACTGGAATTAATTCTTCCCTTTGTCCACGGGGCCCAGGTGGTCGTTCTCGATCAGATTGAAAGAAAGGACCCAGGGGTTATCTTAGACTATCTTAAGCAGCATAAGGCAAACATTATGTTTGCCACACCCACTCACTGGAAAATGCTGCTTGAAAGCGGTTGGACATCTCCTGTGGATGACCTGCAAATTATAAGTGGAGGAGAGGCATTGAGCCAGGAATTGGCCGGCAAATTACTGCGATTGTGCGACAGTCTTTGGAACATTTACGGGCCTACCGAAACCACTGTCTTTTCTACCATAAAAAAAATTGAGAAGAATCAGCCACTTGTTACGATCGGAAGAGAAGTGTTGAACACAAGAATCTACATTCTTGATGAGAAACAACAACATGTTCCCCAAGGCTCAGTTGGAGAAATTTATATTGCTGGCAAAGGTGTAGCAAAAGGATACCTGAATCAACCGGAATTGACCGGACAAAAATTTTCTATTGACCCATTTCAGAATGATGCCGAGGGGTATATGTATAAAACCGGCGACAGGGCGAAATTATTACCCAACGGCGAAATACAGATCCTGGGTCGCATAGACAACCAAATCAAACTCAGAGGACACCGGATTGAGCTTGAAGAAATTGAGCAAGCCATCAAGATGCTGGCTGGGGTAAAGGATAGTGTAGTATTGTATAGAACGACTTCTCGTGGGGACAAAGGCCTGGTAGCCTACCTGCTGCTAAACGCTGATACAGGTACCTCGCCTGAAAACGATAAGCTATTTAAACGAGAAAGGGTCAAATCCTGGAAAAAAGATTTGTCGACCAACCTGCCCGGATATATGCTGCCTTTTGATTTCGTTATAGTAGACCGCTTTCCTCATACAGCCAGCGGAAAAGTGGACCGGCTTAAGCTCCCTGGTCCGGAGGCCTTAGATCAGGAAGCCATTTATCTGCCCGAAACTCCTGAAGAAAAGAAGCTTGCTGAAATATGGAAGAGGACCTTGGGGCTGTCAAACATTGACATCAATGATAATTTTTTCGATTTAGGAGGACATTCATTGGTTGCAGTAAAGGTGATGACCCTAATCGAAAAAGACCTGGGTACCCGCTTGCCGCTTTCCATCCTTTTCAAGTACCCTACGATAATGCAATTAGCTGCCTTCCTGGAAAAAAAATCCACATTAAACACCGAATGGGACTCGCTGGTATCTATTCAACCCAAAGGGAAAAAAGCGCCGATGTTCCTTGTTCATGGAGCAGGATTAAATGTTATGCCGTTCCAACAGCTGGCAGGATACTTCGATCTCGAACAACCAATATATGGTTTGCAATCAAAAGGATTGGACGGTAGTAACATCGAATATGAATCTATAGAAAAAATTGCTTCGTCCTATTTGGATGAGATAACGAAAAACCATTCCTCCGGCGAAATCGTCCTTGGCGGCTATTCCCTGGGTGGAATCATTGCTTACGAAATGGCTAAACAATTAAGAGCATCGGCTATTTCTGTCAAACACCTCATTTTGTTTGACACATTTGCAACATTTTCAGATAGTGATTATCTCCCCAAGGATAAGCTTTTTACGAAACTTCATCTTGAATATCATAAAAGATCTCATGAACTGAAGTTATTAGTTAAGCATCCAGGCATCTTAAAGGCGATTAAAGTGAAATCTCTGAACAGAAAATTACACAATACCCTTATCAGTTTAGGTGTTAAAACCAAGAATGCTGAAAGTCCCGTCATCCAACGGATCAGCAAAATTAAGGACATGCTTGTAGCTGCTTGCCAGGCGTACAACCCTGGATTTTATGAAGGTGAAATCACCCTGATCCGGGCCAAAATCCAGACAAAGTACTTCTTTGACCAGCAATATCTGGGATGGAAAGGCCGCTCAGAGTCCATGCGAATCATCGATATAGAGGGTATCCACACGGAGCTTTTTACAGCTCCAAATGACCGTAAGTTAGCAGCTATTATTAAAGAAATTATTGATTAGATAGGTCAAATTTCTGCTAAGGATGGAATGAATTGAGGAGGAGTTCGGCAATTATAAAACCAAATATTATTGCTGTTCCGGCAAACATCCATGCCTGATTATCTCCCATTTGTTCAGAGGAGTTACATTTTCCTCAGATCGGCTTCGTTTGACAATTGCAAATCTGAACCATTGCAAATCAGAATTTGTAATTCAATTGCCGTACACAATCTAAGTTTGAAAATCCTGCCTATTCCTTGCGTATCTCTACATTCCTAAACGGATAAGGGTTGTCACTGAGCCGCAGGTCCCTGCCGCTTTCTGTGGTCACATTTTTCAGGACCACTACTTCGGGCCGCAGATGCGGGTACTGTTCCACATAGGAGTCATCCGTCATTTTGGGATTAAAATTGCCAAAAATGGCCGGGCCCTGGTAATCTTCGGGATGGTTGGAATCTTTGATATGCAGGTTTTCTATGACAATCCGCTCTGGCATATAGGTGGTGTAGCCAAAATCATGCTGCCCGGAATTGGAGCCGCCTATCAGGCTGGCACTGGTACTGGCACCGCCGGCAGGTATAAATATACAATCCCGGATGATAAACTCCCCCTCCCAAGTGCTGCCGTAATCGGAGCGCAAATTGATCAGGGTACGGCCGTTTAGGGTAGAATTTTCTACCAGAAAGGTACCGGTGCCAATGGCGTTGATACCCATATGCCCAAGGGTGGAGTTTTTCACGGTAGCATTGGCTACCCCCATATGGGCGTCAAATCGGGAAAAGGTGCAATGATCGAGTATCAGGTTTTTGCAAAAATTAGAACCCATGATACCCCAATAGGTGCGGTCGTTGATGTCGTTTGTCTGGCTGCAGTGCTCGAAGGAAACATTCAGCGAGCGGCTCAGGGAGATATCATAAGTACCCATAGACACGGGCACCCCGGCTGATCCGATGGTGCGGTAGGTTTTGTGACCGGCCAACACGGTATTTTTAACCGTAACATAGGCGCAATCCCGGAAATTCAGGAACCCGCCGTAGGGGGCCCCCTGCTCTCCTTCGCCGGTGACACGGTGCTCCAGGCCGTCTACCAGCACATTGGATCGCCGGATGGCAATGCCGCGGCTGTAATAGGTATACCTGGATTCGTCCTGATTGGCAACGGTGGTGAATTTGCCCCCACTGATGCGGAGCTGCTCCTGGTCCATGGGTAACGCGGTGATCTCGGTGATTTGTTCAAAATCCCAGATGATCGGCGCATCCCCATCTACGTTTCCATCCTTGTCTACTATAAAAATGTCCGTCTGTGGCGATCCGTCATTCTGATTGGGGCCGTAGCGGATATAACGCCGCACATTGGCATCCGTCACCGTCACCAGGCAGGGACCGGGAAGTTCGGCTTCGATTTTATCCTGATTTCGTTTCAGTGAGCTTACCCCCTGCAGGTCAAAGGGTCTCAGCGTGGAACTTACCAGAAAAACATGTTTGGTACGGTCTTCCACATGGGTATCGTCGATGATAAATTCCGCCGTACCAAAATCCGTATCCGTCTGGATAACAGCCGTCCGCATTTTTCCGCTGATATAATAGGTATGGCCCTCATCTGCCCTTACCTGAAGGCCCTGTTGGTTTGCGACAGCATGGGTGGCAGCGATCGCATTTATGTCGTCGGTCTTCCCATCACCCTTTGCACCCAGATCACTGTAGCGAACAAAGGACTGCGTCATAAAGGTGCGCATGTCTTCCGGGTTAACATTCACCACCAATTCCCCGTTTTCATTGGTGCTAATCCCGGTGGCTTCTGCATTGTTGCTTATCAAAACACGCTCGTGCGGTGCCAGCTCCTGAGCTATGGCCTTTTGGAGAATCAAAAGTGAGCAGACTAAAAGGGCTACTATCTGGTATTTCATCGTATCTGGGTTTATTTGGCGTCTTAAATTGACCTTCAATCGTGCTAGACATAAATTGTTCAAAAGCTAGAAATTTTCATGCGCAAACACAAAGAAATTTAGACGATCGGAAAAAATTTAAAAAACAGCGGCCTGTTTCACCGACGAAACAGGCCGCTGGCTTAACAGAGGTTTCCCAGCATTATAATGGTTTTATCCGCTCGCCGGGAAACAAATTGTTAAAGTGCGTCAATACGGTTGATTTTTATCCCGATAAAACAATCGTCGACACAATTATTTTCCACATAGCCGCAGGTGGAGATCATCCCGTCGTTTTTCCGCTCAAAAAAGGTTACTGCGTTTTCTCTTTTCACCAACCATTCATCCCGAGCTTTTGCGTACACTTCGTCCAGTGTCATAGGTTCGGCTCCCATTTGGTGACTGCCCAGTTCGGCTTCGGTTTCCGTCCATTCCAATTCCTCCTCCGGCACTTCTTCAGAAAGATCGTCCGGTAAGGTTGTATATTCAAAATGTCTTTCTGTAACGTAGCCATCCACTATAGTCAGGCTGGTTTCCCAGGAAAAACCAACCCAACTTCCAAAAACGACGGTGTAGGTATAGGAATTGCCTGACGATTCCTTGAAATTCGTCCACGCAGTTTGACTTGCCTCAAATTCGTTCTCGTATTCAAGATCATCGGATACGCAGGAAGAAACCAAATACCCAAATGCCATCAAAGCTGCAAAGTAAAGCGTGTATTTCATAAGTCTGTAATTTGTTTTGAAAAGTTTAGGTGGAACCTTGCAGATTCCCCGCCACATGAAATTTGGGGCACCTTTCAGTTCGGATTATCAAGCATATTCGATTTGCTTCGCATCAGGTTTTTTTAATAGTGCCCATTTATCAAACCCTGTAAGGAGTGTCGATTAATCCAGGCTTAGTTGGATACCCGGGAATATACCGGATGGGGTGCACACATGGATAATAACACATCATTGCATGCGGTGATAACCGCCAATTTTGATCCCCCATCCCGGTATTCGAGCGTGGAGATTACAGGCTGAGCCTCGGTATTGATTTCCATTTCAGTGAGCTCTTCCATGGTTCCCCATGAAGCTTCGTTTCCGATAAAAAGGTCTTGTTCAGCTTCAAAAGCGATTGTTTCTCCTGCAAGTGTAAAGGTGCCTTCCTGAAAATGGTAATAACCAACGATTGCATCCGTATCCGGATCACGATAGGTAATGGATTTTTGGTAACTCCCGTTGTGGTTCAGCACCAGAGAATTGACTTCGTTTAAGCCGTATTCTTCCCTGAAATCGACTGTTTCCCAGGAACCGTATAGTCCTGCATGGTCAAAGTCGTCTCCGGAGTCGGTGCAGGCCAGGACAGAAAAAAATACCAGGGAAATAAATAGCGCAGCCGGTAATTGGTGCTTGGTCATACCTTTTAAGATTTAGTTTTAGCCTATACGAAAGCAATAACCAATATGTCCTGCCGATATAAAAAAACCTAGGATAAAAAAGGGTCTGACGATTTAGAACCATCAGACCCTTTTTAAACCCTCAGATGCTAACTACAAAAACCTATACCCGCTCCAGCTTCACCGGATAGGTTTTCTGAGAAGCCCATTGAGGGACATAGATATTTTCGTCTCTGTCTACACAAACATCATGGGGATGCATAAAGCCCTGGAAGCTCAGGTCCTTTCGCTGCTCCAGCAGTTTACCTCCCACATATTCCGGAGCCGTACCTCCAGGAGTAGATACCACCTTGTCGTTGCCATCCAGCACGGTGATGTAGCCAGAGTTGGGATAGGACTGCGAGGTACTCCTGTATACGGCTGCATAGATATTGTCTCCTCTCAGTACTGGTCTGCAGACGAAGGAACCTGGTGTAGGTATGGTCTTGATGTATTTTCCATCCAGGGTAAACCGCTTGTATTGCATGTGACCCCGGTCCGTGATCAGCAAGGTAGGGTTTGCTTTATCCCTGGTGTCTACCAGCACACCATGACAGCAATTAAAGGTATCGTCTGTATTGCCGGAACCCCCAAATTGCCGGATAAGTTTTCCATTGGCATCGTACTGTGTCACGTAATTCTTTCCATAGCCGTCAACGATGTAAATGTCTCCATTGGCGGGGTTGATGGCTGTTTCGGTAGGTACAAACTGCCGGGGGTAATCATAATTTCCCGTTTCTTTGGGGTAATCCAGTACCATAATTTCTTTCCCTTTCAGATCGGTTTTGATGACCTGACTGCGGGTATTGTCGGCAATGTACAAAAACTCCTCACCGCCCTCGTCGCTTATGGTCAGGCCATGGGCGCCAGGATAGCTGTTGCCCCAGGTCTCCAGTAATTTTCCGGACTTGTCGTAGATGATGACATTGTTTTTGGTCTCATTGGTGAGAAGGATCAACCTGCCCCGGGCATCTTCCACCATCTCGTGGCAGTCATTGACAGGGTTTTTGGAAGGGTCCAGATTTCCCCATCCTTCAATGACCCGATAGCGGTGGGATCCGTGTCCTATTATGGTTTCTTTTTTCATGCCGTAGGATTTGTTGATAATGATATTGGGAACCACCGCACCTGCGAGTACCGAGAGGCCGGTTTTCCTGATAAATTCCCTTCTTGGGTTTAAGTTGTCTTTCATGTTAATTTTTTAAGCCAGTAAATCCATTTCTGCCACTCCATCACCATCCGGTGTGGTATAAAAAGGTCTTTTTTCTATTTCGTAATTGGTTTCCGGGTCTATACCCAGGGCATGGTAGATGGTTTGGTGTAGTGCTGCAATTTTGATCGGTTTCTCAATGCTTTTACATGGTCTTTCATCTGCGGTTTTGCCATATACATGCCCCCTTTTGATTCCGCCGCCAAACATAAGTACAGAGCAGCCATCGGTAAAATGCCGGTGCATGCCGTAATTTTTCATGTCATCTATGATATCGGGTACTTCTACCTGATCCTTTACTTTGGCACCTGGCCTACCCTCGGTCAGCATGTCGCGGCTAAATTCACTGGCAACGATCACCATGGTCCGGTCCAACCTGCCACTTTCATCCAGGTCTTTGATCAGCTGCGCTATGGGTGCATCGATCATCTTCTTCATGTCCTTCAGACGGGTATGGCCGTTTTCGTGCGTATCCCAGCCCATAAAAGGCTCATACTCGGAAGTGACACTGATAAATCTGGCTCCCTGATCCACCAGGCGCTTCGCCATCAGGCAACCCAGTCCAAACTTGCCGGTATTGTAAATGTCATATTTTTCTTTGGGCTCCTGGCTCAGGTCAAAGGCTTTTGCTTCAGGCGAATTCAGCAGCATGTAAGCCTGTTCCATGGACCTTTTAAGCGATTCCTTCTGGTAGTCGGATCCGAATTCACCCATGGCACTTTCCTGTACCAATTGCTCGTACAGCCGGTTACGGGCTTCAAATCTTTTGGTAGTCATGCCTACGGGTGGCCGCACACTATCGAGCCCTGAAGTAGGGTCAGGTATCAGAAACGGGCCGTACTCGCTACCCAGAAATCCGGCGCTGTGAAAGGCTTTCAGCTCCTCGCCTTCTCCTACAGTAAAGCGTTGCCCGATGTTGATAAAGGGCGGAATTACCGGATTGACCGGCCCCAGTTCTTTTGCCATCCAGGACCCCATATGCGGTACTGCCACAGATTGTGGTGGCTCGTAGCAGGTATGCCAGTGGTACTGGTGGCGGGTGTGCAGGATATGACCCAGGTCGGCAGCAACGTAGGAACGGATAAGGGTTCCCCTGTCGATGATCTGTCCAATATTTTCAAGGCCTTCTGAAAAGGAAATTCCGTCCAGGGCTGTAGGAACAGACTTGAACGTACTCAAGACTTCTTTGGACTCCATACCTTTCCGGAAGGGGGTGTATTTTTTGGGGTCAAAGGTCTCGGTATGGGCCATGCCCCCAGCCATGTATAACAGGATTACGGTATCTGCCGTACTCTTTATTTTTTCCTTTTCGTTACATGAAGAAAGCAATCCGGATAGGGGCATCCCTGCAGCCATGGCGGCCATGGTTGCGGCACTGGTTTTTTTCAGAAAATCCCTTCTTCTCCAATTATAATTCATTACGAATAACTTTTGATCAGTAAATTAATTGAAATTCAGGCAATAACAAAACTGCCCAAAACAAATCCTGGATGGCAGCAGGTTCGGGGTTCTCACCCAACACCTCCATGGCCACGTTAAATTCCTTCTGGTGGGGTTCCCTGCCCAGTAGCTGCCGGTAGGTTTCGTGAACGATGATATCCCCGTCAACGTATTTCTCCTTCCATTTCTGCGCTCCGGCTTTGAGTGCCTGGTTCAGGGTTTCTCCATTTGTGAGCTCTAATGCCTGAAGTAAACTGGCCTGGCTGTCTCTACTGGTAGAAACCACCTCCCGGTTTGGTCTGCCCAATGCTTTGAGGAAACTGTTATTGGCGACCAGAGCTGCCCTGGCAAAGGGCATGGTAGACTGTTCTGCCACAGCCAGCTCATTGGGCCGGTACTTCAGGTCCTCCATCGCAAACAAGGGTTCGATATTCTGACTCACCCCGTCAGCAAATTGCTCGGCCGTTAGCCGGCGTGTAACCATGCCCTCGAAGACAAATTCTTCATCGGTAAGTATCTGGGGGTTTTCGATGGCTACTGCTGGTTGCTGGTAGGCTTGCGAGGTAGCGATTTTGTAGATCAGATTTTTGAGGTCATAGCCATTGTCTTCAAAATCAGTCGCCATCCAGTCGAGCAAGTCCTGGCTCCAGGGCAAATTGTCCATCTCATCTGCTGGCTCCACCAGACCTCTACCCATCATCTGCTTCCAAATCCGGTTGACGATCGTTCGGTACATCCTCCCGTTGGCAGGTTGAACAAGGTATTCTGCCAGTTGCTCCAGCTTTTTGTCTCTGCTGGCGGTACTGTCTATCTCTCCCAGCTCTTCCCATAAAATTTTGGTGCTGGCTTTCTTCCCTATGGGCTTTTCACACCTGCTGACTTCCAGGGTGGTATCGGCAAAGATGTTTGCAAAGGCATAGGCTTCCTCAAGTTTCCAATCGCTGATAAAACTGTCATGGCAGGAGGCACATTTGAGGTTAAGTCCCAGGATCACCTGTCCCACATTCTGGGCGGCCTGCATTTCAGTCACCTGGCTGGCATTGACATCGCCCCTCCAGCGAATCCCTGCTATAAATCCCCTGGATTTTTCGTCCGGGTCCAGCAGTTGCCTGACAAACTGATCGTAGGGCTTGTTTTCTCTTAAAGAAGTGTATAGCCAGTCGGTAATGGCAAAGCGTCCTTTGGTGATATATCCGGTGCCGGTGTAGTCATTTCTCAGTGCATCGTTCCAGAAGGTCATCCAATGGGTGGCGTAGTCGTCATTCCGATTGAGCAAGGTCTCTACCCAGGCCGCACGCTTGTCCGGACGGGAATCTTCGGCAAATGCCTGGTAATCTTCAGGTGATGGCTGCAATCCGGTAATATCCAGGAATATTCGCCTCAGATAAGTTTTGTCATCCACAGGTTCGTTCCAGTCGATATCCTTTTCCTGAAAATATTCATCTACCCAAATATCAATGGGTTGGTCCAGACCTTTTCTGGGCGCAGGCACGTTGGGTCTCCTGGGGGCCAGTTCAGCGACCCTGTACTCGCTTACCTCACTGGCAGCGTCCGGCCATGGAGCGCCTCGTTCCACCCAGAAAGAAATCAGTGCGATTTCATCGGATGACAGTACATCCCCTTTTGAGGGCATGACTTCCTTATGATCTACCGGAAGCTTGATCCTTCGTACCAGTTCGCTTTTACCGGGATCTCCCGGCACAACCACAGGGCCGGATTCGCCGCCTTCAAAAACATATTCCCGCTCGTCCAGCCTCAATTCTCCTTTGATCTTGGCGTCACTGTGGCATTTGTAACAATTATGGGCAAAAACCGCCCTAACCTTTCCTACCAGCTCTACCTGCTTTTGTTCGCTGAGCTCTCCCTCCTCACCGAATGCCACCAGATCGATATTCAGATCCTCAGGTGAATAGGTGTCTTCATTCCAGGGAAAGGTGCTGGTAAGGTAGTCTTCACCATGGGTCAGGGAAGCGCCAAAGTGCCCTGCCACAGATACCCCGATTGCGGAAACAAACAAGACCACCCGAAATATTCTGACCGCCTGCAGGTTATTGCCATCTGCGGATTTCTTTAAAAAGAAAAGGAGTACCAGTCCCAGTGCGGCTGTAGCAATGCCGGTCCACTGGTGTATCCCCAGGGTACTGCCACCATAATCTTCCACAGTAGCCAGCAGCCAACCCAGCAGGGCAGCCAGAACGGCTCCGAGGACTCCCGCCCAAACCAGCAAATCGATGCCAGGTCTGAGCTTGTGTTTGAAATTTTTGAGGGTAATTAATTCCAGAAGGGCGGCAAAAAGGAGTAAGCTCACCGGAAAGTGTACTGCCAGCGGGTGAAGACGGCCCAGAAATTTCCAAAGCCAGAATGGACTGCCCGTCTCAGTGTTTTCCTGGAGTCCTGCTGCCAATGTGCCCTGGGCCAGCAACAAGCAGAGTAAAACCGGAACGATTAGCCCTAAAAAAGCATTTCCTGTATTCTTTAATTTATTCATATCTCAATTCAATCATCTATTCTACGGATTTGTACTCAGCTGATCGCCTGATAGCGTAACAAGAAAACTACCCTCAGGCTTTGGAGGATGCAGAGGATACCTCACAATGATAATTAAATCCAGTGGCAAAACCAGCCTGTACTATCCTGTCTATAACTCAAAAGATAAATAAAGCCCCAAACAATAGCAAACCATATTATACCTGTATTGCAGTACAGTACAGGATTGGATTTTGACAATGATGGCATAAATTGTTACTTTTAGATCTTACGGAGATACGCACCCAATGAAAAGCTGGAAATCTTTATTCGTTTTACCCCTGTTGGCAGGGATCATTTACTGGTCCTGGCACAAGGATGATCCAGTCAGTTACAACCGGGACATACGTCCTATTGTCAATAACAAATGCATCTCCTGCCACGGTGGCGTAAAGCAATCGGGGGGCTTTTCGCTGCTCTTTGAATCGGAAGCCAAAATGCCAACGGAATCCGGTAAGCCTGCCATCATTCCGGGCAATGAGGAAGCTTCAGAAATGCTGGCCCGGCTTAGCCATCACGATCCCGAGATACGCATGCCCCTCGGGAAGGATCCGCTCTCGGAGCAGGAAATCGATCTGATCAGAAGGTGGATCAATGAAGGAGCAAAATGGGAAAAGCACTGGGCCTATATTCCTCCCGAAAAAAACATTCCGCTGCCCTCCTCTCCCGGGGGAGATACGGAGGCAATAAACGGTGTCGATCATTTTATTTTCAGCAAACTGGATGAAATGGGGCTCAGACCCAATCCCGAAGCCCCTAAAGAAATTCTCCTTCGGAGATTGGCCCTGGACCTTACCGGTATCCCGCCCGACCTGGAAGCCTATGCGGCTTTTAACAAAGACACTTCTCCCAATGCCTACGAAAACGCCGTTGACCGCCTGCTGGATTCTCCCCATTTCGGGGAAAAATGGGCTGCGTTTTGGATGGATTTGGCCCGGTATGCGGATTCCAAAGGATACGAAAAGGATCTTCACAGGGAGATCTGGAAATACCGCGACTGGCTGATCGAAGCATTCAATGAGGACATGCCTTACGATGCCTTTTCGATCGCTCAGATTGCCGGTGATTTGCTGCCCAATCCCAGCGAAAAGGACCTGCTGGCCACGGCTTTCCACCGAAATACCATGGCCAACGATGAGGGTGGCACCAATGATGAGGAGTTTCGTGTAGCCGCAGTTATGGAAAGGGTGGGGACTACCTTTGAAGTCTGGCAAGGAACCACCATGGCATGTGTTCAATGCCACAGCCATCCCTATGATCCCATCCGACACGAGGATTTTTACCGGTCCATGGCCTTTTTTAACAATACCCGCGACAAGGACCTTTACAATGAGCAGCCCAAGGTTTTTACCTATGAGCCGGCGGGAAGGCAAAAAGTACATGATATCCTGAGTTGGGTAAACGAGCGACTGCGTCCCGAGGACAAGTTAAAAGCTGTTTCCGATGAATTTCTTCACCGGCAGAAAGAAGATTTGCTTTACCGCTTGGGTCACCGGCAGGTGGAGGCCGAGGAATTTCAGGATAAGAGCCGGTTTATCGAACTCGTAGGGCATGATCAGGCCTCTATCTGGCAGGTACAAGACAGCTCCTGGATCATGTTTGAGCAGGTAGACCTGACTGACGTGGAGGCCATTAGCATGAGCTATGCCTCGCTTACCGGTGCCAGGGTGGAAATCAGACTGGATTCCATTCTGGGACGAAAAATCGGCGAAGCTACCTTTGGGGTTACCGGCAAAGGATTTCCCTCAAATCGTCCCGAACAGTGGAAAACGATTAAAATACCAATCGATGCTGTGAACGGAAAACGGGACCTGTATTATTACTTTAAAAAAGACCGGATCTTTGCCCAGGATCTGGTACGGGTCGACTGGCTGTATTACCATGAACAAGCGCCTGTAAAAAACCACTATCCTGAAGCTGTACAGCAAAAGCTGGAGGAGCTTTTGGCTGTGAAGCCCGTACAAACGCCGATCCTGCAGGACCTGCCGGAAGACCAATCCAGAAAGACCCATATGTTTGAGCGTGGAGACTGGCGGTCTCCATCCAGTGAAGTCAGGGCCGGCATTCCGGATATTTTGGGTAAGCTTTCCGATGCTGATCCGGATAGGATGGATTTTGCCCTTTGGCTGGTAAGTGAAGACAATCCGCTTACCGCCAGGGTGATGGTAAACCGCATATGGGAGCAACTTTTTGGATTTGGTATAGTGGAAAGCATGGAGGACTTCGGAAGCCAGGGTATTCCACCCACCCACCCCGAACTGCTGGACTGGCTCGCCTTGACCTTCCGGGAAGATATGAACTGGTCCATGAAATCCCTGATCAAGATGATCGTGATGTCGGCAAGCTATAGGCAGAGTTCTGTCTCCAGTGATGAAAAGCAGCAGAAAGACCCCTATAACAAATACCTGTCGCGGGGATCCCGGACGAGACTCCCGGCGGAAACCATCCGGGATCAGGCGCTGGCCCTTAGCGGCTTGCTGAACAGACAGCTTTATGGTCCCAGTGTAATGCCTTACCAGCCTGAAAATATCATCAGCTTTGGGGGTAGGTTTTGGTACGAAAGCGAGGGCCGGGACAAATACAGGAGAGCTGTTTATACCTATTGGAAAAGAACGCACCCGTATCCCTCCATGGTTACTTTTGATAGCCCTTCCCGGGAGGTCTGTACGTCCAGAAGGGTAAGGACAAACACTCCGCTGCAATCTCTGGTCTTGCTGAATGATCCGGTCTACGTGGAGGCAGCCGATGCCTGGGCGCAGCGGATTCTGGAGGAGAGCGGAAAGGATATCAAATCGGGAATAGAAAGAAACCTGCAACTGATCACTGCGAAGCCACCGGAACAGGAAAAGGTAGAGGTGCTACACAAGCTATACCGGGAGTCTTTGGCTTATTACAGGCAGGAAGGGCAGGATTTGGACAGCAATCCTGAGCTTGCCGCCATGCGTTTGGTGAGCAATGCGATGTTGAATTTAGATGAATTTGTAACCAGAAGATAAGATGAATATTTGGGAGGAAGCGTTTATTCGGCGGTCACAATACAATAGCAGGAGGCATTTTTTGAAAAAATGTACTTCAGGGCTGGGCGCATTGGCCCTGGGTTCGCTGGTGGGATGTGGAAAGCAGCCTTCCGAAGCCGGCAAAGGAGCAGCAGGCCTGGCCGGCGCGGGGCCACATTTTGCCCCTAAGGCTAAGAGCGTGATCTTTCTGCATATGGCAGGAGGTCCGTCACACCTGGAGCTTTTTGATTATAAGCCGACCCTGGAGCAACTCGACGGTAAAGATACCCCCCAGTCTCTGATGGAGGGAAAGGAATTTGCCTTTTTGAAAGGTACTCCAAAATTACTGGGGCCCCAGGCACATTTTTCCAGATATGGACAGTCGGGTGCCTATGTTTCTGATTACCTTCCGGAATTTGCGCAAATGGTCGATGAGGTAAGTATGCTCAAAGCCATGCATACCAATGAATTTAACCATGCCCCCGCCCAATTGTTCATGCATACCGGTAGTCCGAGATTAGGCAAGCCAAGCATCGGTGCCTGGTCCGTATACGGTCTGGGTTCGGAAAATAAGGATTTGCCGGCCTATGTGGTGTTGACCTCGGGGGGTGGAGCGATCAGTGCGGGCAAGAGTGTATGGGGAAGTGGTTTTTTACCTACTGTGTACCAGGGCGTACAATGTCGTTCCGAGGGAGATCCCGTGTTATTTCTGTCTAACCCCAAATCCATAGACAGTACCCTGCGCAAAAAATCTATTGAAGCCATCAACAGGATCAACGAAATGGAGTATGAGCAATCCCAAGATCCCGAAATCCTGACGCGCATATCCCAGTATGAATTGGCCTTTCGCATGCAGAGCTCTGTGCCGGATACCATGAATATCAATGATGAACCGGAACATGTACATCAGATGTATGGTACGACTCCTGGCAAGGCCTCCTTTGCAAATAACTGTTTGTTGGCCAGAAGACTGGTAGAGAAAGGGGTTCGTTTCATACAGCTATTTGACAACCGATGGGATACTCATGGGGTGGGCGCCGGCAATGGTGTAGGCGAAGGAATGCGCCGCTCCTGCAAAGCTATTGATCAGCCGATTGCTGCCCTGCTGAAGGACCTCAAACAAAGGGGACTTCTGGAAGAAACCCTGGTGGTGTGGGGAGGGGAATTTGGACGCACACCGATGATGGAAGCCCGAACCGGAGAGGGATTTGATGGCCGGGATCATCACCTGGAAGCTTTTACCATGTGGATGGCCGGCGCAGGAGTCCGAAAGGGGATGGTTCACGGTGAAACAGACGAAATTGGCTATTACGGCGTATCAGGACGAACCCATGTACATGATCTGCAAGCGACTATTCTGGAGAGACTCGGATTTGATCATGAAAAACTAACCTATGAATTTCAGGGCAGGGATTTCCGGTTAACGGACGTACATGGAAGAGTAATCCGGGAAATTCTCGCCTAGGAGACAATCCGGATAATCCGCAGGAGCAGCGATTGCACTAGAAGGTCAAACCTGGCTTGCGCGCTGCGTGTTTTTGTTCTTTCCCCGCCAAAGCAGCAGGCTCAATCATTTGGAATAGGCCTTTACCGCTTACCGGCACTGGGTTCGTTTCGGCTGAGGTTAGTGTTTTCTCCGAAGTCCGCTGTATGGGCATACCATTTACCGCCATTAGCTCACCCTCCTCCTCATCCAGCACAAAACCAAAGGAGCTACTGCCAATCCGGATTGCATAATGGATCTCGCCGGTTTCTGCTGCAAGCGCAATCCCTGACTGCTTATTCACCGGCCGCACACGTTTTTGAAAATCTTCTTCAGCGATGATTTTTCCATCCGCCCTGTGTCCGGATTCCCAAATCAGTTGCCCGTCTGCATTGAATTTGCTCAGGTAAAACCCGCTGTATTGCTGGGCCTTAAAATGAAATGGGTTTTTACCAAACGATTCATTGCCGGAAAGTCCGCTGATATAGAATGCTCCTGTCTGCTCATCCAGTCTGAGACCAAAGTATGCGCCAATCCCGAAACCCTGTGCAGACGGAAAGGGCCCGAATGAGCTGTACCCCGGATAATTGTAATCCTTTGCAAGCAAAAACCGTCGGTCATTGTCGTCCACATGAAGTGATGGCCGTATGGCATGGTCCTTTGGAGCATAATTCAGGTTGATCTTCCGGGTAATACGTCCCCCGGCGTCAAAAGCTGCTATCTGGCAGCGAAGCATATTGGTTTGCAGGTCCACATCTTTCAAAACCATGTATTTCTCCTGGCCTACCTGACCGGCAAAGGTCCATTTCGGATCCTGGTCGCTCTCTCCCGCCTCGGGTAAGGCTAGCCTGACCTGATCGAAGAAAAAGTCAGCGATGCGGAAGCGATTGAGCAGATAGTTCATTTGCTGCCCTTTTAGCAGCCTGAATTTGTCGGGATTATGTTCCGCAGTCAGAAAATAAAGATAGGAATCATCTGCAAAAACTGCATGCAATGATTCACCCATCAGTTGCTGCTGGTCTTCAACAGACAGGCTGCGGCGTACTGTACCGCTCTGGACATGATGGATTTGAAGGGTACCCGGACCACGAAGGGATGGGGTAAAATCCAGCACAAATGTGTCCTGGCTAGCGGGAGATGCTACCATTTCGACTACAGAACGGCCGGAAGCCAGCTGCAACTGAACTTCCCAAAGTGCTTTACCGCCAGGATGATATTGTCTCAGGATAAATTGATCCTTTTCCCTGGTGAAGCCCTCCAGGATGCCTTCCTGCCCCAGATCCACCAGTTTGGCCGATTTGGAGGCCTGCCCCGCACTGCAGGATCTTTGCCTGGCATGCAACCAGTCTTGAGATATCAAAATAAAAATCAACGTAAAAATCACCACCGCCCTCATATGCTGTCATTTGAAATAGTAAGCTCAAATGTCGTCATAAATTATCTGAAATACAAATAAATAGATATAAATAACACTTTTATGAGGTAATAAGTTTGTTTCTCCAATAAACCCGGTTCTGTATAAATGAAAACAAATCAGGCTGTAGCGTAGTTTTCCTGTGGGGCCGTAATGAAAATATCACTTTTTATATTTATTTTTAGTCAATTCCAAAGCCAATTTCAGTTTACGGTTTCATTACTTGTAAAACGACGTTTAATGTCAGAAAAGCGATTAAAGAAAACTTTGCGGCTATTTGATGTCTATGCCATCAGTACCGGAGCCATGTTCAGTTCTGGCTTTTTTCTATTGCCCGGATTAGCGGCGGTCATGACCGGGCCTTCCGTAGTTTTGGCCTATCTGGTTGCAGGTTTTATGATGTATCCGACCATGCTCAGTGTAGCGGAGCTGGCGACGGCAATGCCCCGGGCCGGTGGGGCCTACTATTTTATAGACCGCAGTCTGGGTCCGCTTTTTGGGACGATCGGAGGTATAGGATCCTGGTTTGCACTGATATTCAAAAGCGCGTTTGCGCTGATCGGTATGGGAGCCTATATTGCCATTTTCATTGATGTGCCTATCACGCCGGTAGCTATCGGACTGACTTTGACCTTTGGTTTTACCAATATCATCGGATCAAAAGAGGCAGGCTGGCTTCAGAAAGTATTGGTAGCGACCCTGGTATTGATCCTATCCTTCTATGCCATTCAGGGTTTGTCCAGTGTTTTCCGGTACGATTTTTTCAACCATTTGCGGGAAGAATACGATGTGTTTTTTCTGAACGGTGCCACAGGGTTTTTTGGCGCTATTGGTTTGGTGTTTGTATCCTATGCGGGTCTGACCAAAGTGGCAAGTGTGGCGGAGGAGGTCACTGATCCGGATAGAAACATTCCGCTGGCGATGATCTATTCGCTGGCCACGGCTACGACCATATATGTTATCGGGGTTTTTATCATGGTTTCCCTGCTGGACAGAGATGTGTTTTTTGCCGATCTCACTCCTGTGGCTACCGCAGGAGAAGTATTTATGAGCTGGCTGCCGGGAAAGACAGGATTGATACTGGTGGTGGTAGCGGCGATCGCTGCCTTTGCTTCCACAGCCAATGCGGGGATCATGTCTGCCGCCAGGTACCCGCTGGGTATGGCCAGGGACAAGCTTATTCCGTCCGCTTTTGGTAAATTGGGCAAATTCCAAACACCTCTTTATGCGACCGTTGCCACTACCTTATTGATGGTATTTCTGTTGCTGGTGTTCAACGTAGAGTCGGTAGCTAAAATCGCAAGTACCTTTCAACTCATGCTCTTTGGCTTGTTAAACATCTGCGTGATCGTCATGCGGGAAAGTGAACTGAAGGGTTATGATCCGGGTTTCAGGTCCCCACTATATCCCTGGGTACAGATCACCGGACTGTTGTTTTCTCTTTTTCTGATTATTGAAATGGGGTTTTTGTCCCTGATCTTTACATTCCTGATCATAGGTGCCAGCATTTTCTGGTATTTCAGCTATGCCAAAGACCGGGTAAAAAGAGAAGGGGCCATGTTTCATGTTTACAGCAAGTTGGGGCAGAGGCGGTATGATGGACTGGAAATGGAGCTATGGGACATGATGAAGGAAAGGGGCCTGAGAGCCGAAGATCCGTACGAAAGGGTGATCAGCCGGGCCCTGATCCTGGATGCCCTCCCTGTGGCAACTGATTATGAGCAATTGCTGGATAGGGTATCGGATCATTTTGCCGCGAAGACGGGCGTGAAAAAGAAAACCCTGATGAAGGCTTTTGAGGATGAAAGGGAAGAGGGCTTGATTGCGATTGGAAAGACCACGGCCCTGAAACATATTCGTTTTGAGGCCGACATCGATTCAGAAGTAGCCATAGCACGTTTTAAGGACGGTATTCCGGTAAAATTCCGGTATTTCGAATTGTTTAAAGCCAAGAAGCGCAATTGGCACAAGAAGTTGCAGGCTATAATATTTCTGGTCAGTTCGAAGAAGCATTCCGGGCAGCATCTCAGAATGCTGGCTCATCTGGCCGAGATTCTGGACAATGAAAACTTCCCTAAAAGGTGGCTGGAAGCGGAAAACGAACATGAACTCCGCCAGATTTTACTTCGCGATGAGCGATTTGTCAACCTCCTGCTGGAAGCGGACAAGCCCTCAGGCGTTCTGATTGGGAAGATGGTTCAGGAATTGCGCCTTCCGGAAAAATCGTTGATCACCGTTATTAAAAGGGATGGAAAAATTATCTTTCCCCATGGAAATACAGTATTAAAAGCAAAAGATGAGTTGTCAATCATAGGAGAAAAGCAGGAAATTGAAGTAATTCGCAACCAATATGAGGCTACCGCTGTTACTTCCGGCAGAAAAGTTTCCAAATAGTTTTTTTCACCATCCGCTATCCGGCTTTTATGATCCATTTGAAAGACAAATCCAGCAACGGCTGGCTGATTTTAGGCATTTTGCTGGTGTCATTTAATCTTCGCCCGTCCATCACTGCCGTGGGTCCACTGATTCCCTTTATACGCGAAGACATGAACCTGTCAAATGGATTAGCCGGATTTCTCACCACATTGCCCCTGCTTTCATTTGCTACATTTTCTCTGTTTTCAGCAGCCATTGGGCAGCGCCTCGGAAAGGCAAAGGCGATATTTATGGGATTGATCGTACTCGGTGCGGGATCGGTAATCCGTGTAGCAGCGGGTCCCTTTGCCCTGTATCTGGGCACTGCGCTGACTGGCATCGGCATAGTAATCTGCAATGTTTTACTCATTCCCCTGGTGAAATCCAGAATGCCATCGAAAACAGGCAAGGTAATGGGCATGTTCAGCACGGGCATGTCTCTGATGGCAGCGATTGCCACAGCCGTCAGCGTGCCTTTGGCGATTGATTGGGGCTGGCGGGGTTCACTTTTATTCTGGACGCTTTTCCTTTTTCTGGCACTTCTGGTCTGGTGGCCTCAGTTAAGGTCAATTCCCAAACCCAGCCAGCAGCCTGATAAAGCAGGGAAATCCGTCTGGCGTTCCTCGCTAGCCTGGCAGGTAACCCTGTTTATGGGGGTGCAGTCCCTGCTTTTTTTTACGCTCATCACCTGGCTTCCAGACATGATGATAGACAGGGGCCTGACGCCCACACAGGCAGGTTTGTTGGCGTCCCTCATGCAGGTAGTAGGGCTGGTCGGTACCTTGCTCTCTCCAGTCATTGCTACCAGGTTCAGGCAGCAATCCGGAATGGCATTGTCCATAGGGGTCATTTATCTGATCGGATTCAGCAGCTTGTATTTCCATGCCATCTGGTTAAATGTTATCGGAATCGGATTGGTAGGGCTGGGCATGGGGGCCAGTCTCAGCCTGGCCTATACGCTGATAGCGCTGCGGACGAGGAATGACCAGTATACCTCCGGGCTTTCGGGAATGGCCCAGTCAGCCGGGTATTTTTTAGCCGCTTTCGGACCCATGTTGTTTGGCATAGCTTTCGATTTGTGGCAGAACTGGGACTTGCTGATCTACCTGATGCTCGGTGCCTCGGGGATATTCATGGTATTCGGATATTTTGCCGGTAAAAACCGCACGATCTGATTGCAGAGAAGTAACCAACAATGTTGCCATAAATCACCAGCTTTACTTAATTTTGTGCCGGACAAACCGATTAGATTTTATGCAGGAGTTCTTTGCGTCTTTTGGCATATCACAGCCTTTTTTTGATTATTTGCTCATGCCATTGCTAATTTTTCTCGCCAGGGTAGTGGATGTTTCCATCAATACCCTGAGGATCATGTTTGTACTGAATGGCAAAAAGACCATAGCCCCCGTAATGGGCTTTTTTGAGGCCCTGATCTGGCTCCTGGCGATTGGTCAGATTTTTCAGAATATCAATAACCCCATGTCTTATGTGGCATACGCTGGTGGATATGCCATGGGTACCTACATCGGTATGGTAATAGAGGAACGTCTCGCTCTGGGCCGGGTTTTGGTAAGGATCATCACGCCAGAGCCACTGCCGGAGCTGGTACAATACATGAAGGATAAGGAATACCGTTTTACCTCCGTGGGTGCTGAAGGCAGGTACGGAAAAGTAATCTTGATGTTTACCGTCATCAAGAGAGAGTTTTTGCCGGACCTGATCGGTAAGTTGCGGAAAAGCAATGAAAAGGCCTTTTATACCATCGAAAGCGTCAAAAGGATTTCGGAGGATGACCTGAACGTGATGGAGGACCGGCCCAGGTTCAGCACCCGGCTACGGAACCTCATCAGAAAGTGAGGGCAGTATTTACTCGTTAAGATTCAGTTCTCCCAGGTTATTCATATTTCTCAGGATCCAGCCCTGCCTGCCTCTGATATAATTGGTGGGCTTGTCGGGCCGCCAGCGCAACGGATTTGGCAAAACCGCGGCAATCAAGGCCGATTCCTGCCGGCTTAGCTGGGCAGCAGGCTTTCCGAAATAGACTTGTGCGGCCGCTTCAGCGCCGTAGATGCCGTCGCCCATCTCAATGACATTCAGGTAAACTTCCATAATGCGCTCTTTTGACCAGAAAAATTCTATCAGGAAGGTAAAATAGGCCTCCAGTCCTTTCCGCAACCAATTTCTATTTGGCCAGAGAAAAACGTTTTTTGCCGTTTGGTTGCTGATGGTACTCCCACCTTTCAGCCGTTGTCCGCTTCGGTTTCCCTCCAGGGCTTTTTGTATGGCTTCCCAATCAAATCCCTGGTGTTTGAGAAATTTCTGGTCTTCGGCGGCAATCACCGCCCGGTACAGGTGGGGGGAGATGTTCTCAATGCGCACCCAATCTTTTTCAAATCGAACATTTCTTTCGGTGTTCAGGCACTGTTCAACTGCCCTGATCCCCATGAGAGGCGTAAAAAATACGGGTAGGCTGACATAATACACCACCGAAATTACTGAAAACAGGAATAGTCCCAGCAAGGTGTATGCTGACCACTGAAACAGTTTTTTTAATTGCTTTTTCACAAAGATGAAAACATTCGTTGATGGATCTGTGAGCCGGGAATTACAGGCACAAATTTAGGGATTAGCCAGGTCAAAAATTTGTTTGCCTCCAATAAATTTACCTAGGATTTTCTTTGGATATTAATTTCTGTCCTGATGCCGGTATTCCGGATGTGCGAATAATAGCAGTTGCTTTGTCTGACATTCCTGTAAAATATAATCCGGTTTTTTTTAATGCTTATCGTAAATTTGCAGCACCCGTATGAAAACCAGATTTTCCAGATGACAAATGATCTCCTTCCTGACGCATTTTTACAACAGATGAAACGGCTCCTCAGCGAAGAAGAGCTGCAGCTTTTTTTACAGGCTTTGGATCAAAAAGCCAGGGTAAGTATCCGGCTTAATCCGGAGAAATTGAAGGAGGTTCCCTATGAGGCAAAGCCCCTGCCCTGGTGTCCCTGGGCGTTTGTACTCAGAGAGCGCCCCGTTTTTACCATGGACCCTTTCTTCCACAGCGGCGCTTACTATGTGCAGGAAGCATCCTCAAATTTTCTCTGGCAGGTACTGCATCAGATAGCTATCCCAGCATCTTCCCTGGCACTGGATTTATGCGCAGCTCCGGGGGGCAAAACGACACTGATCAGCAGTTTTCTGGGTGATGAAGGTCTGGTAGTGGCCAACGAAGTCATCAAAGGCAGAAGCAAAATCCTGAAAGAAAACGTCATCAAGTGGGGAGCAGCCAATGTGGTGCTCACCCAGAATGATCCCTCTCATTTTTCTGATCTGGCGGGAGCATTCGATGTTGTTTTGGTGGATGCTCCCTGCTCCGGGGAAGGTCTGTTCAGAAAAGACCCCAACGCCATCCGGGAATGGTCAGCAGAAAATGTTATGATCTGTCAGGGTAGGCAACAACGGATACTCCGGCAGGCCGCGGAGCTCCCCAGACCAGGCGGCTACCTTATCTATTCCACCTGCACCTATAACCGGCAGGAAAACGAAGAAAATGTCCGCTATCTGGTAGAGAATTTCGGGTATGAAAAAGTAAGTTTATCTCTACCTGATCAATGGAATATTATCCGCAGTGAGGTACTTGTCGGGAAAGAAAGCTACCCCTCCTACCGTTTCTATCCGCATCAGGTAGATGGGGAGGGTCTTTTTATGACCATATTGCGAAGACCTGGTAGCGAAGATTCGGCTGCCCAGGTCCGAAGATCCCGGGACTTTAATCATCCACATCTCAGCAGGTTTTCGATCAACAAGAAGCAGGAGGCAAAATTTCCATCGCTTTCTTTTCCATTTGATATCAAATTGTACCGGTATGAGCACCATATTTTTGCCTTGAACGCAGCCTGGGCCCCGGTTTTTGAAATGTTGGCTTCAAAGCTGAATGTCCAATATTTTGGTGTTGAACTCGGAGATTGGGTGAAGGAAAAGTTTCTGCCGGCACACGCCTGGGCATTGAGTATGTATCCGATATCAGCTTATCCTTCGGTGGAGATATCGGAGGAAGATGCGATTATGTATCTAAAAAAAGAACCCATCACCTTATCGATAAGGGATAAGGGATGGGTGTTGGTCAAACATAAGGGTTTGAATCTCGGATGGGTCAAAAATCTGGGAATGCGGTCAAACAATTATTACCCGAAAGAGTGGCGCATACGGATGCAATAATCATTCTTCCACACCAAAACTGCTTAAATCAAACACTTCATCTTCCAGATAGTGAGGATAAATTTTTTGGTGGATTTTTTTCACCTCTGCCGTGATTACTTTCCTGAAACCATCGATATTGGTGGCATTTGCTGCTGACATAAACACCGGCTTGATGTCTGATTTTCTGGTATAGCTCTGCTCCAGTTTTTCGAAATCAATAAAATTGGCATTTTCTACTTCAAGTTCGGTCATCAGCATTCTTTCTGCTTCGGAAGGCATTTTCGGTGCCAGGTCGATCTTGTTGAAGACCATAACTACCGGTTTGTCTCCGGCTCCCATCTCACGAAGGGTCTGATTTACCACGGCAATCTGATCCTCATATCCGGGATGAGAGATGTCCACCACGTGGACCAAAAGGTCTGCTTCTTTAATCTCAGCCAGGGTAGACTTAAATGACTCGATCAGGTGGGTAGGCAGTTTGCGGATAAAACCTACAGTATCTGAAATCAGGAAGGGGATGTTTTCCAGAACGACTTTCCTGACCGTGGCATCAACAGTGGCAAACAGTTTGTTTTCTGCCAATATATCCGCTTTGGTCAGCAGGTTCATGAGGGTGCTTTTTCCCACGTTGGTATAACCGACCAATGCTACCCTTACGATGCCTTTTCTACCTTTTCTTTGAGTGTTACCCTGTTTTTCAATCTTCTTCAATTTTCCCTTAAGCAGGTCAATCTTCTGACGTATATCCCGTTTATCGGTCTCAATCTCTTTCTCACCGGCACCGCCTCGCGTGGCAGTACCACCTCTTTGCCGCTCCAGGTGTGTCCACATCCGGGTAAGCCTGGGGAGAAGGTACTGGTATCGGGCCAGCTCAACCTGGGTTTTGGCCTGGGCGGTTTGCGCCCGGTTTAAGAAGATGTCCAGGATCAGCATGGACCGGTCATATACTTTCACCTTAAGCTCATTTTCCAGGATTTTCACCTGTGAGGGAGTGAGGTCTTCATCAAATATGGCCATATCTACTGAGAAATATTCGATATATGACTTGATCTCCTCCAGTTTGCCAGAGCCGACAAAAGTTCTGGAATCAGGTTTTTCCATTCTCTGGGTAAAGCGATGAACTGCTTTTGCGCCAAGGGTTTCCGTAAGAAATGCCAGCTCATCCAGGTGCTCCTGTACCAATAGATCTGATTCATGCTGATGGATCAATGCTACCAGAACTGCAGTTTCCTGCCTGGGCGCTGTATCTGTCATTTTCGCAAGTTTTCTACTGTATTTACTCATTCAATCGGGTCAATGTGACTTGAATTATTTTTATCTATTCCGAAAGACTATAATAACGTAATCTCCTGAAAATAGATTCATTTGCGCAAACCGTTACCCAGGTCTATTTTTTGCTATCTCGCTTTACCAGCATAGAAAGGTACTGTTAAGCGAGGCATCTCGTTAAAAAACGTTTAATATTGGTTTATTTTCACGACATATTCGCCAAATTGCAATGTTTTTGGACCTCATCAATAGCAAACATGGAAATCAGGACAACGCCGATCAACGATGTGTATGAAATCTACCCCAAAATTTTTAAAGATCCAAGGGGGTATTTTTTGGAAACTTACCGGGAAGATCTTTTTGAATCGCATGGAATGAATACCAGGTGGGTACAGGATAACCAGTCTTACTCTACGGCAGGAATCGTCAGAGGGCTGCATTTCCAGACAGGGTCACACGCTCAGGCGAAGTTGGTAAGGGTCATTTCCGGAAAAGTCCTGGATGTTTGCGTAGACCTGCGCAAAAACTCTCCTACCTTCGGTAAATACCATGCGGTGGTGTTGGAGGCATCCCTGCAAAATATGTTGTATGTTCCCACTGGCTTCGCACATGGTTTTGCGGTTTGGGAAGATGCTGTCTTTTCCTACAAATGCTCTAACCTGTACCATAAAGAGAGCGAGGGCGGAATCATTTGGAATGATAAACAGTTAAGCATAGATTGGGGAGTAGCCGATCCGCTCTTGTCTGAGAAGGATCAAGGCTGGCCCGGTCTGAAAGAATTTGAAGAAATAAGCAGAGGAGGACTTTAATGTCTATATTCAATTTATTCAATAAGTTTCAAAAGCCTTCGGAAACTGAAAAGCTGGATCTAAGATGGATGCAGACTGACATGCATAGTCATTTGATACCTGGGATTGACGACGGTGCACAAACCATGGAGGAATCACTGGTCCTGATCGATCGGCTCGCTTCTTTCGGTTTGAAAAAGCTCATTACCACACCCCACATCATGAGTGAGTTTTTCAAAAATACGCCTGAGATCATTTTAGAGGGATTGCGTGAGCTCAGAAAAGCAGTCCGCTCAGCCGAAATAGACATAGCGATCGAAGCAGCCGCTGAATATTACCTGGACGAGATTTTCTTTGAAAAAGTAGAAAGAAATGAAGAGCTGCTAACTTTCGGCAGCCAGAAACTGTTGCTTCTTGAAACCGGATTTATGAGCAAGCCACACATACTTTTGGAGACTTTTTTCCGGCTGGAGATGTCCGGATATCAGCCTGTATTTGCACATCCGGAGAGGTACATCTATTTGCACCAGGAAAGCAGTACGCTGGAAGCACTGGCAGACAGAAACATTCCGTTTCAACTGAATTTACTTTCTCTGACTGGTTACTATTCAAAAGGCGTGAAGAAATTTGCGGAGAAGATCATTGATATGGGTCTGGTAAAACTGGTTGGCACAGATTGCCACAATGAAAAATACCTGGATGCACTGGAAAGATTACCGAGGGAAAAATATTTCGATAAGCTAAAGGAATTGGATCTTTGGAACAAAAATCTGTAAACCTAGGCCAACAGGAGTATTTGCCGGGGAAAAAAATATTGATCACCGGAATAACCGGACTTCTGGGAAGTTATCTGGCAAAGAAGCTGGCCGGACATGCTGAGCTATCGGGCCTGAAAAGAGCTGGCAGCAGCACAAAGTTGCTGGGTGACCTGTCAGAAAAAATAAAATGGCATGAAGGAGATATCACGGATGTGGAATTGCTGGCGGAGGCCTGCCGCGACCAGGATCTGGTCGTCCATGCGGCCGGTTTGGTGTCCTTTGACGATTCAAAAAAAGAGGCCCTGTTGCAAACGAATGCCTATGCCACCGCCTGTCTGGTCGATGCGCTGCTGAGTGTGGGTCATACAAAACTGGTCTTTATCAGTTCCGTAGCAGCCCTGGGCAGGGATGACAGTGGAGTGCCCATAGATGAAAACAAAAAATGGGTCAATTCCGAATGGAATACTCCCTATGCGATATCCAAACACCTGGCAGAGCTGGAAGTATGGAGGGCTGCGCAGGAAGGACTGGAGGTGATGATCTTTAACCCATCGGTTTTGTTGGGGAAAGTTACAGACCTGCGAAGCAGCAGTCAGATCTATAGCTACGTGATGGATGAAAACAAATACTATCCCAGAGGAAATGTCAATTATATAGACATCAGGGATGCCGTAGATATAATGGTGCAGCTCATGGATCAGGGCAAATGGAATGAACGGTATATTATCAGTAAGGAAAGCCTTCCTTACAAAGACTTTTTTGCAGAAATGGCGCGGGTCTTCGGGAAAAAGGCTCCGAAATGGCCGCTTAGCCACTGGCTTTCCCTGCTGCTGGTCAGTTGGGCGAGTTGGATGAATCGATTTACCAAAAACAAGATCCCGATCAGCAGGCAGACCATTCGTTCTGCTCAGTCTAAAATCGTCTACGACAATAGCAAAGTGAAAAAGATGACCGGTTATACGTTTACTCCATTCGAAGAAACGCTACGCTGGGCGCTGGAAAAAACCTGAATTAAAAATGCCTTTGTTGGGTTTAAAATAAATGGGAGTTTATCACCGGCATTGAAAATATTTGGTATCTTAAGCAATAAATTTATATCAAACCTATGACAGGAGATTTTGATAATCATTCGGATCAGGAAAAAGAGTTGGTACAAAGGTTTGAAAATTCCCTTAAATCAAACCACGATATTTTTTTCGGGGAAGAGGAACTGGAAGATATAGTCAGGTATTACCATGACCATCTGCAATACAAAAAGGCTTTCAAAACCTGCAATTGGGCACTGCAAAAATTCCCTTTTTCCATGGAGCTCAAGTTATTGATGGCCCAATCGCTCCTTTTTATGGATGAGGTGGAGGAAAGTCTGGAAATGCTCGAAAACCTGAACAACCTTTCTCCAAACAACGAGGAAATCGTTTTGACCATGGCCAATGCGCTTTCCCTGCTGGACCAAAGTGCGGAAGCCATTCAGCTTCTCAGTGGATTTTTGCCTTTAGCGGAGGACAAGGCAGAAGTGTATTACCTGCTGGGAAACTTCTATCGAATCGAGAAAAAGGATAGCGAGGCTATTGCCTGCTTCAAGGAAGCCGTGAAGTGTAAAATCAACCACGAGGATGCACTTTTTCAGCTGGCCATGATGACCGAAGAGGAAGGTTCCTTTGACGAGATACTGGAGTTTTACCAGGAATTTATCGATCAGGATCCCTACAATGCCAATGCCTGGTACAACCTGGGAGTGGTATACAACAGGCTGGGAAAATTTGAGGATGCCATCCAGGCCTATGACTATGCATTGCTGATAGATGATGCTTTCGCTTCCGCCTATTTTAACCTGGGGAATGCACTGATGAATACGCAGCAATTTGAAAAAGCTTTGGAGGCATATCAGAATACCATCCATTGTGAGGGCAGCAATGCCGAGAATTGCTGCTACCTGGCTGCAGCCTACGAAAAGCTGGACCAGATCGAAATGGCCTTCAAATATTTTAAGAAATCGGCCAAGCTGGATCCCGAGTATGACGATGCCTGGTTTGGTCTGGGCATGTGCATGATCAAGAAAAAGAAATACTTTGAGGCGATCCATTACTTCAAAAAAGCGCTCAAATTGACCTCCGAGAATGCCAATTACTGGGTAGGCCTTGCGGGAGCTGAATACCAACTGGGCAATCTTCAGGCCAGTTCGGAGGCCTATGAGGAAGCCATCAACCTGGAACCCGGTATCATCGAAACCTATATCAATCTGTCCCTGATCTATTTTGATCAAAACCGCTTTGAAGAGGCCGAGGACGTGATCAAGGAAGGTATGGAGGAATTGCCTGAAGAGGCAGAGCTGTATTACCGGCTGGTTGTGTATCTGATAAAGACCGGGAAATACAAAGAAGCCTTTTCAATTTTGGAAAATGCATTAACTTTGGACTTTGAAAAACACATATTGCTTTTCGATTTGATGCCCGAACTGGAGCAACAAAAAGCAATTTATAAAATCATCAATCAGTTTAGAGAAGATTCTAAAGGATAAAAATTCATATTTATCTAATTTACCAAAATTTTGTTGAATGAATTACATGCTTAAAAGCATCCCTTCGCGGACCGTCAAGCCCAGAAATTCTGGATTTACAATGGCAATGGATAAGGGGCTAAGCCTTCGTGAAGTAGAAGATTTTATTGAAACAAGTGGAGATTTTATAGATATCGTAAAATTAGGCTGGGCAACTTCCTTTGTAACCAAAAAACTTAGGGAAAAAATCGAAATATACCGATCGGCAGGAATACCCGTTTATTTTGGCGGTACCCTATTTGAAGCTTTTGTAATCAGGGACCAATTTGACGACTATGTCAGACTGTTGAATGATTTTCAATTGACTTTTGCAGAAGTATCCGACGGATCTATCACCCTGGATCACGATGAAAAATGCGGGTATATTGCTTCTTTATCCAAAGAGGTTACCGTGCTCTCCGAAGTGGGATCTAAGGATGCTGCTAAAATCATCCCTCCCTATAAATGGATAGACCAGATGCAGAAGGAGCTGAATGCGGGCGCATGGAAGGTAATCGGTGAGGCACGGGAAGGAGGCACTGTAGGGCTTTTCCGGGATTCCGGAGAAGTAAGGCAGGGCCTGGTAGAAGAAATCCTCACGCAGGTGCCGGAAGAGAAAATCATATGGGAGGCCCCGCAAAAAGAGCAGCAAGTATGGTTTATCAAATTGCTTGGCTCAAATGTCAATCTGGGAAATATCGCCCCTAATGAGATCATTCCACTAGAGACCCTGAGGCTGGGTCTGCGGGGAGATACTTTTGATTTCTTTCTTGACAAGTAAAAAAAGATCATTTTTATCCCCTAAATAATAGGTCTGGCAATGAAACGGATACGTGAGAGGATTATTTTATTCCTAAAGGGAATGGGAATGGGTAGTGCAGATATCGTTCCGGGTGTGTCGGGAGGTTCAATTGCATTGGTTACCAAAATTTATGAGGAGTTGCTGGCAAGCATCAATGCCTTCGATCTGGAGGCCCTCAGGCTGCTGCTGCAATTCAACATACTGGCCTTCTGGAAAAAGGTCAACGGGGGATTTTTACTGACACTTCTACTGGGGATTTTTACCAGTATATTTGCCTTTTCGAAGGCCATCACTTTCCTGATTGATCATTTTCCAATTCCCCTGTGGTCATTCTTCTGCGGGCTGATTCTGATTAGTGCGATCATTATCCTGAGAGATATCCGCAGGTGGAACCTCATGACCGTTTTGATCTTTCCGCTCGGTGTGGTGCTGGCATATTTCATCACGGCATTACCAATGATGGTGTTGCCAGACCATATCTGGCTCACCTTCCTTTCCGGTGCGATCGCCATCTGCGCCATGATCCTACCTGGGATTTCCGGAAGTTTTCTGTTGCTCATATTGGGCAAATATGAGTACATCCTGACGGCAGTAAACGACAGGGATTTTTTGGTACTGGCTGTCTTTGCCCTGGGTTGTATCACCGGATTGTTGCTATTCAGCAGGGTGATTTCCTGGTTTTTGAAAAATTTCCATGGGCTTACCCTTTCCTTCCTATCCGGATTTATGATCGGATCGATCAATAAGATCTGGCCCTGGAAGAAAGTACTTACTTACCGGATTTCCAGCAGTGGCATGCAAAAACCCCTGCTCACCGAAAATATCCTTCCACATGTTTACCTCACGGAGACAGGGGAGGAACCCGCTTTTCTAATAGCCATACTGTCCTTTCTGATTGGTGTTGTGCTCGTAGTGGGCATAGAAAGGCTGGCACAAAGCTTTAGCAAAGAATGAAGAAATTTGGTTTGATCGGATACCCCTTGACCCACTCTTTTTCCAAGAAATATTTCACGGAAAAATTTGAGCGGGAGGGCAAAACATGGTGTCAATACGAACTGTATGAAATCCCCGATATACAGGCTTTTCCTTCCGTGTTGGCAAAGGAACCTTTGCTTATGGGATTGAATGTCACCATACCCTATAAAGAACAGGTCATTCCCTTTCTTGACCGGTTAAATCCTGCTTGCGAGGCTATAGGAGCAGTAAACTGCATCAAGGTCAGCCCTACAGAGCTGGTAGGATACAACACAGATTATTTCGGTTTCAAGACCTCCCTGCTTGCCTGGCTGGGAGAAGAAAGGCCACCAGCCCTGGTTCTGGGCACGGGCGGGGCATCCAAGGCAGTGGCCCAGGCCCTGAAAGACCTCCATATCTCCTATCTGAAGGTTTCCAGAAGTCCGGAACCAAATTCAATCGACACCATCGACTACAAAGTGCTCCGTGAAAAGCGAGAATTGATGCAGGAATATCCACTGGTCATCAATACCACGCCACTGGGTACTTTTCCGAAAACTGAGGCCATGCCCGATATCCCGCTGGAGTTCCTGAATGCTGGTCATTGGCTGTATGACCTGGTGTATAACCCTACTACTACTGCCCTGATGCGCGAAGCCGCTGCCCGTGGAGCCAAAACCAAAAACGGACTGGAAATGCTTCACTTGCAGGCGGAGGCAGCCTGGGAAATCTGGAATGAGTAGTGGTTTTGGATGTAAAGCAGTAGCTGGCCAAATGAATTTGTCTCCCGGCCCAGATCGGTAAAATACAGTTCCTTAACCAGTTAACCCGGTCAAGAATAGCCGGGTCACGTTTATGCTTTTAATTTAGGAGATTTCTTAAAGCATTATCGATTAAAATAATTATTATTAAGCCTTATTCAATTCCAAAAAGGCTTTATGGCGAAGAAAGCAGCGACCCAATCCCGGAAAATTTTTGTCCTTGACACCTCTGTCATCCTATACGATCACCAGTCCATCATGAATTTTGCTGAGCACGATGTGGTCATACCCATTACGGTCCTGGAGGAGTTGGACCAGTTTAAAAAGGGTAATGACACCAGAAATTTCGAATCCCGTGGATTTATCCGGCTGCTGGACAAGTTATCCGAAGACCACATGATCCAGCACTGGACCCCCTTAAATGGCAAAAACAAAGGCTGCTTCAAAGTAATGATGCATCCTGAAAATGCACTCAACGCCAATGAGATCTTTGGGGAAGAAAAAAATGACCACAAAATACTGAATGCAGCCTTAAGCCTGAAGCAAACGGAGAAAAACAGGAAAGTGATTCTGGTCAGCAAGGACATTAACCTACGGCTGAAAGCGAAATCTCTGGACATTCTGGCGGAGGATTACGAGACGGGAAAGATCAAAAATATCTCAGAAATTGAAAACACGGGTAAGGAGACGCTGGAAAACGTCAATCCCGAAACGATCAATGAGCTGTATGAGAGAAATACCCTGGACGCAAAAGCAATTTTTGGAAGGAGCAAAAAGCATATTCCGGATAACAATACCTTCTATATCCTGAAGGGAGCCTCCAACAATGCTTCGATTCTGGCTTTCTTTAATGCATCAGAAAACAGTTTCAACAAAATTTCCAAATCGCGTGCTTATAATATCAGCCCCAAAAACGCAGAGCAGGCCTTTGCGCTGCACGCAATCCTGGACCCGGATATCAAACTGGTGAGTATACAGGGAGTAGCAGGTACGGGTAAAACGCTTCTGGCCCTGGCTGGTGCCCTGGAGCAGCGGAGCAATTTCAAACAGATATTTCTTGCCCGACCCATTGTTCCGCTGAGTAATAAAGATATTGGCTATCTACCTGGTGATATCAAATCCAAACTGAATCCCTACATGGAGCCATTGTGGGACAATCTCAAATTTATTCAGAACCAGTACAAGGAAAGCGACAAGGAGTACCAGCGCATAACGGACATGGTGAACCAGGAAAAATTGGTCATACAGCCGCTGGCCTATATCCGGGGGCGCTCGCTATCCAATATTTTCTTCATTGTGGATGAAGCCCAAAACCTCACCCCTCACGAGGTAAAAACCATCATCAGTCGGGCAGGAGAAAACACGAAAATCATTTTTACGGGCGATGTATTTCAGATTGATACACCTTATCTGGACAGCCAGAGCAATGGACTTTCGTACCTGATTGACAGGGTCAGGAAACATCCCCTTTACGCCCATATCAAATTGGAAAAAGGGGAACGTTCCGAACTGGCCAACCTGGCCAATGAACTTTTGTAGGAATGGAAAAATTTAGCTTTCTGTAATGGTATTGAGTTTTGCCAGAAAGCTGTTGTAGTATTGCCGGCCCACCTGCACCACATCACCAGTTTTCAGATTGATTTCTTTGGTGTTGAAGCTTTCTATCTGACCCAATTGTACGATATAGGATTTTTGTACCCGCAGAAACAGATTAGCCGGCAGTTTTTCTTCCATATCCTTCATGGATTTTCTAATGGTAAAATTCCTGTTTTTGGTAAAAATCGTTACCATATTGCCATTCGCCTCTACATAATAAATGTCTCCATAGTCGACGCGCTCAAAGCTGTTGTCTGCTTTGATATATACCGCATCCACTACCAGATAGGGGCTTTCTACCAGCTTGGTACTCACACCTTCTGATAGCGCTGGCCTGGTTCGCTGATTGTAGAGCACGATCTCCACCATGGCATGGATGTCATTGCTGTTAAAAGGCTTCACGATAAAGCCGGCGGGATGCGTTCTTTTTGCCCTTTCTATAATGGCTGGGTCACTGTAGGAGGTGACGTACACTATTGGTGCGTCCACCATCTGCTGGATGATTTCACCCAATTCTATACCATCTTTGTCCCCCTTAAGTTTGATGTCCATAAATACCATGTCCGGACGGTACTTCTTCACTACCTTGATGGCTTGATTGGCAGAATTGGCTATATCGATGTTTACGTAACCTAAAAGTTGTAAAATTTCCTCAATGTTTTCAGAAATATTGATGTCGTCTTCTACTATCAGTATCCTTTCTTCTTTCATGGTTTAATTATTTAAGGGAAAAATTTAAATAAAAGCTGTTTTGACTAATTTACAAATAAAATACTAACTAATGCTAACAATCGCCAGCAAAGTGCAATTATTATTGTCTGAATTTTTTAAACAGTCGCTCACAAACTCATCAAATCTTTGAATCTGGCTGCCTGTCTGCGACTCACCTCGATGCGTTCTCCACCTTTTAAGGTCACTACCAAACCTCCATTAAACCAGGGCTCTATGGTTTCCACCCAACTGAGGTTGATGATGTGTTTTCTGCTGGCGCGGAAGAAAGACTTTTCATCCAGGCGTTCATCCAATGCATTCAGGGATTTGTGAATCATCGGCTTGTTGTTCTCAAAATACACTTTGATATAATTGCCGTCTGATTCAAAGAGCCGCACATTGGCAAGCTTTACGAACCAACATTTATCGCCATCCTTGACAAAGACCTGGTCATTGAGTGCAAGTTTTGATTTCGGCGTTTCCACTGTTTCTGCCTGCTCCTTTTTCAGCTCCTCGAGTTTTTTATCCAGTTTCCTGAGCGTCTCTGTTAATCTTTCCGGTTCTATGGGTTTAAGCAGGTAATCAAGCGCATTTACCTGGAAAGCCTGCAAAGCAAACTCATCATAAGCGGTGATAAAAACTACCAGGGGTACATGATCCAATTCTTCCAGAAGATCGAAGCCGGTCTTTTCAGGCATCTGAATATCAAGAAAAATCACCTCAGGCTGCAGGTTTTCTATCTTTTCCCTTGCATCATCTACGTTGGCGGCTTCTCCCAAAACTTCTACATTCTGGTTCTGATTCAGGAGGTTGATCAGTTCCTTCCTGGCTAATCTCTCATCATCTACTACTAATACACGCATGTTTTTCTGATTTTAATCTAAATTAAGGCTTTGTTTTGGAATTTTTAGTTCCGTCACCACAAATCCATCTCCATAATTGAATATTTTGAAACTAGCACGGTTGCCATAAATCAATTTCAGCCGTTGTACGGTATTGGATATACCATGCCCTTCGCTTTTTTTTTTGCTGGCATCCTGTGGTTTAAGCTGCCCGCTGTTCCTAACCCAAATATACAAATCATCCAGCAATCCGATCGTGCATTTAACTTCAATCAAACCGCCCCTGATCAGGTTGGAAATGCCATGTTTGATTCCATTCTCAACGATGGTCTGGAGCATCATAGGGGGAATCCGGTATTGCTCTGCTTTCTTTTCAATATCATAAATGACCTTGAGGCGCTCTTCAAATCTGATAGATTCCAGATTCAGGTAGTCCCTGACCGTATTCATCTCTTCTGCAAGCGGGATGGTTTTGTGCTTGTCCATGATTAATGAATAGCGCAAAATATTGGACAGTTGGGTAATTGCAGATTTCGCCTTAACCGGGTTTTCGTCTACCAATGCACGAATACTGTTTAACGCATTGAATATGAAGTGAGGATTCAGTTGATTTCTCAGATGGATCAGCTTGATTTCGTTGATGCGCGCCTGATATTTCAAGCTGGAATTGTAATTGTCCAGAAAATAAAACAAGAAATACAACAAAGACCAGAGCGAGTAATACAGAAAACTGGTAAACAGATTGGCCAGCAATACCAGAGGCCTGAAATCCTCCATCAGGTGCAAAGTGCCAAAGATCCAGTTGATGATGATTTGCGCAAAGGTATTCAACACACTCAGCACCAGCACGGCGATCAATACATGACTGATCAACCTGCTCAACGGATACTCCAGCCAATTCTTGTTTTTGATTAAAAACCTGAAGAAATGGGTGGAAAGGAAATAAAATATAGCCAGCGAAAAATAGGCGCCTATCTGAATCGGAGTTATACCCCTGGCCAGCGATACGAAAAACAGGTTGACCAGAGCAAAACTCAGCCAGCCAAAAATTTGCAGCAACCAATATAACTTATATTTCTCCATTGACTTTCCCTACAGCTCCAGACACCTGTACTACCGGATGCCTGCGGTCTTATTCAGTGGAATTTTTTCAAGTATCTTCTGGATCAGGTCTCTGGTACTTACGTTGTCAGCTTCAGCCTCATAATTGAGAATGATGCGGTGATTCAATACATCTTCTGCAATTGACTTGATATCTTCAGGCAGCACGTAGTCCCTGCCATCCATAAAGGCAATGGCCTTCGCTCCCAGGTTTAGGTTGATTGAAGCCCTTGGTGATGCACCAAACTGAATGTATTTGGCTTCTTCCTGCATGCCATATTTTTCAGGATATCTCGTTGAAAATACCAGCTCAATGATATAATTTTCCAGGGCTTCGGCGATCTGTACATCATTGATGGCATTGCGGATGGCAAAGATGTCCGCCTTGTCCAGTATGGGGTTGACTTCAGACACAAAATGCGCATTGGTCATCCTGCGCATTACTTCCAGCTCATCGAGCTTCGATGGGTAGGCAATATTGACCTTCATCATGAAACGGTCTACCTGAGCCTCGGGCAGGGGATAGGTTCCCTCCTGATCTACGGGGTTCTGCGTGGCCAGTACCAGAAAAGGCTTGTCCAGGGTGAAGGTAGTTTCGCCTATGGTCACCTGCTTTTCCTGCATGGCCTCCAGCAATGCGGATTGCACCTTTGCAGGAGATCGGTTTACCTCATCTGCCAGAATAATATTGGAAAAAATCGGACCCTTCTTTACTTCGAAATTGGCATTCTGCTGGTTATAGATCATGGTTCCTACCAGATCTGAAGGCAAAAGGTCAGGAGTAAACTGTATCCGTTTAAAATCTAAATGAAGCACTTTCGACAGTGTATTGACGGTCAGTGTCTTTGCCAGTCCAGGAACACCCTCCAGAAGAATGTGCCCGTTGGTAAATAAACCGATCAGCAGTCTGTTTACCATTTTGTCCTGACCGACCACGATTTTTTTTACTTCATTGATTACTTCTTTTATCTTCTCCTGATGCATAGTGGAATCTGATTTTGACAATAAAATAAATTTTTATCCATTGAAAATTAAGCATGCTGTATAAAATGGAAGCCTAAATTAGAATAATTCATGCGCTATAACAATTCAGAACCTGCTCTTCTTTTTCGTTTTGTGAAATTTGCCCCGCTTTTGCTGGCCAGATTGATTTGCCGGCCGGGGTATTCTGAGCGCTTCGTACAGTATTTCAGGTTTGAGTTCCTCTACCTGCCCTACCTGCATACCATCCAATGTCAGGCCTTCGATGGACCACCTGACCAGACGCAGTGTGGGAAAACCCACCGCTGCCGTCATTTTTCTTACCTGTCGGTTCTTGCCCTCTGTCAGTGTCAGGGCAATCCAGGTTTCAGGAATATGTTTTCTAAACCGTATAGGCGGCTCCCGCTCCGGCAAAACTGAGCCGGCATGGGCTGCGAGGCTTGCACTTGCCCTGGAAGTCTGGTGGGGCTTGCCATTGATGGATATCCTGACACCGGCCTCCAGATCCTGAAGTGCCTGGGTGGTTATTTCTCCCTCTACCTGCACCCAGTAGGTTCGTTTATGTCCGTGCAAGGGATCAAGCAAGCGATGGTTCAGCGATTTATCATTCGTCAGCAACAACAGGCCCTCGCTATCTTTATCAAGCCTGCCGACCGGGTATACATCATCCGGGAAATTATGCAGTGTTCTCAATGTATCTCGCTCACCGCTAAACTGGCTTAAGGTGCCGTATGGCTTATATATCCGATAATACCTGTACTCCATCTGACTGACTTATTGCAACAACTCAAACAATTCTTTTAATTCTGGAGTAAGGATTATTTCTGTTCGCCGGTTTGCAGCCCTTCCGGCAGCGGACTCATTGGATGCCTTTGGATAGTAATAACTCCTGCCAGCGGCAATTACCCGCTCCGGGATGACATCATGGGTGTCCGTCAGGATGCGCACGATGGCGGCCGCTCTGGCTGTACTCAAAGCCCAGTTGTCTTCAAACCTCCCTTGAATCGGCACATTGTCGGTATGTCCTTCCACCATTACCTGGATATCGGGATTGTTGTTCAGTACCGTTGCCAGTTTGCCAAGTGCTTCCCGGCCATCTCTGTTTACCGTAGCACTCCCTGATGGAAAAAGCAATTTGTCCTGCATGGAAACATACAGTTTGCCGTCTTGTTCATATACCTGCAACTCATCGGACTGGTATTGCACCAGGGCTTTATCCATCGTTTGTTTGAGATTTTCCATCACGGCCCGTTGCTCATCCAACAATTGTTGGAGCATGTCCAGTCGCTCCTGCTGCTCCATAAGCCGGCTTTGCTTGTCTGAGAGTTCCTGCCGGGCAGAGGTGGAGGCAGAAAGGGCATTTTCCAGCCTGGAGGTCAATTCTGCTTTTTCCTGCTGCTCCCTTGCCAGCGAATCTTTCAGGCTGCTGACCCTGCCCTGAAGTGTCTTCACCTCCAGCCGGGTACTATCCAAATCATTTTCGGTGGCCCTTAATGAACGCATCATTTCTGCATTCCTTACATGGGCAGCATGGTATTTCTTCTGGGGTACGCAGGAATACATCAGGCATGCCCCTAATATCATACCACTGATAATCCGACTTTTCTTCATCATTTCTCCGATCTTTATGCGAATACCACTATAAACATACCAATTTATCACCTTCCCGCTAATTTTCTTTGTGTATGGGACAATAAGTTCAGGAAATTCTGCTCCAGTTTAGCTCATTTTTTCTCAGCCGGGCTACCTGATCCAAAATGGGCCGGTGTTCGGGGAGGCTCAGTTCCGGATCAGAATCCAAAACGGATTTGGCGGCGGATCTGGCCTGGGCCAATATCGCCCCGTCCTTTCCCAGATCTCCCAGTTTCAGGTCCATTAAACCGGACTGTTGGGTTCCGGAAAGATCGCCGGGGCCCCGCAGGCGCAGATCTACATCGGCAATCTCAAAACCATTGTTGGTTCTCACCATGGTCTCGAGCCTGATCCGGCTGTCTTTGCTCAATTCGTATTTGCTCATTAAAATACAATAGGACTGGTCTGAGCCACGGCCTACCCTGCCCCGCAACTGATGCAACTGGGAGAGACCAAAACGCTCTGCATTTTCGATAACCATCACAGTAGCATTCGGTACATTCACCCCTACTTCGATAACGGTCGTTGCCACCATGATTTTGGTCTCTCCCTTTACAAATCTCGCCATCTCAAAATCCTTATCGGTAGCTTTCATGTTGCCATGCAGAATACCGACAGGCAGGTCTGCAAAGGCCCTGCAAATGCTCTCATACCCATCGATCAGGCTTTTAAGATCGCTTTTTTCAGATTCTTCTATCAGCGGATAGACAATATATACCTGGCGGCCTTTGGTGATTTCCTTCCGGAGAAATCCAAAAACCTTTAACCGGTCCTTGTCATAGCGGTGAACGGTCTGTATGGGCTTCCGTCCCGCCGGCAGTTCGTCTATTACGGAGATGTCCAGGTCTCCGTACAAGGTCATGGCCAAAGTTCTGGGAATGGGAGTAGCCGTCATTACCAATACGTGGGGGTAGAAATCTTTGTTTTTTGCCCATAATTTAGCCCTTTGTGCCACGCCAAAACGGTGCTGCTCGTCGATAATGGCCAGGCCCAGCTGCCGGAAAACCACCACATCTTCCAAAAGGGCATGGGTACCAATAAGCAGATGAATCTCTCCTGATTCCAGCTCCCGGTGAATCGTCTCCCGCTGCCGCTTTGTGCTTGAGCCGGTCAGCAAGGCAATTTTGAGTCCCATCTGTTCGGTAAATGGTTTCAGGCCATCTAAATGTTGGTTGGCCAGGATCTCCGTGGGTGCCATCAGGCAGGTCTGATAGCCTGAGTCTACTGCCACCAGCAGGCAAATGAAAGCCACGATGGTTTTGCCGGATCCTACATCTCCCTGAATGAGCCGGTTCATCTGCAGGCCGGACTTGAGGTCGGCATATATTTCTTTGATGACCCTCTTCTGAGCCTCTGTGAGTTCAAAGGGCAAATGTTCCTTGTAAAAACGGGTCAGCAAATCCGTCTGGCTTAAAACCCTGCCCCTGAATTTTTCTGTCCGGGCCAGTTTCAATTTTAGCAGGCGCAGTTGCAGAAAGAAAAACTCTTCAAATTTTAATCGAAAAACCGCTTTTTTAAGGTTTTGCTGGCTGGAGGGAAAGTGGATCTCCCTGATGGCCTCCGGTCTGGAAAGCAATTGCAGGGAAGCACAAAGTCTGTCCGGAAGGGTTTCCGGTATTCTGGACAAAGCCTGGGGAAGCAGTACAGCAAGTATCTTTGAGATACCCCGGCTGTCCAGGTACTTGTGCTTTAATGTTTCCGTGGTCGGATATACCGGCTGGAAATACGCCCCCTCATCCTGCCGGGCCGTTAGGGGCTCTAGTTCCGGGTGGGCCATGCTGAATCTACTGCCAAAAAGTTGAGGCTTGCCGAAAGCAACCAGAGTCACCCCTTTTACAAGTTTCCTGCTTATCCACTGTACGCCCTTAAACCAGGTAAGGTCCATGCTTCCCGTTTCATCCGAAAATTGGGCAACCAGTCTTTTTTTTCTCCCTTCACCAACTGTTTGTACCGTAGTGATCTTCCCAATAACCTGAATCTGCTGCAGGTCAGGGTGCAGCTCTTTTATCTTATAAAACTTTGTCCGGTCCTCATACCTAAAAGGGTAATATTGCAACATTTCCCCAAAAGTGAAAATGTCTAGCTCTTTATTCAGCAGGGCTGCTTTTTGAGGCCCCACCCCTTTGAGGTATTCAATTCTTGTTTCAAAAAATCCGGTCAAGGTTTACTTTTTTTAGTCCAATTACCGTGTTATTTTTTGTTTCAGTTTGCTTTCCAATACTTGAATTTCCCCTCTTTTGCCAATAAGTGCATCAAGCAGTGCAGCTTGATTTTGGGCCCGGTGGAGGTTCTGTAATGGATAGTGAACCTGATAATATACATTTCCGTTGAGGTGGTCGGTCAGAAAACGGAGGCCCATGATCAGCGTCATCATTTCGCCTCCATAGGGCAGCGAGGCCAGTTCCCGGGCATGCATCTGCCCCCCCAACACAGTATAAAATCCCTCCAGCAATCCGCTATATTTATCCATATCCACCTGGATGCTGTCCCAGTCCAGAGAGGATTCATCATGTGTACAGGCTACGGTGCGGACCAGATCCCCGAAATCGTAAAAAACAAACCCCGCCATAATGGTATCCAGGTCAATCAAGGCATTGACCCTGTCCATATTTTCGCTGAAAATCAGGTTATTGATTTTGGTGTCGTTATGTGTCACCCGCAGCGGCAGCTCTTTTTTGTAGTTCAGGTACTTTTCCAACAAATCCCTCCGGCTATCGTAGACGGAAATCATTTTTTTTGTTGTACGGTCCAGTCGAACCTGAGGTGTCCGGCGGGCCGAATCAAACTGCTCAAACCGTTTTTCCAGGTTGTGAAAATCTATGATCGTATCCTGTAACCTTTCAGCATCAGCCTGAAGAAATACCAAAACAAACCGGGCAAAGGCCTCTGCCGCGCGATTGGCCTGGCCAGCTTCTGCTATGGCATCTCTGGTGACACCTTTTATAAATGGAAATAAGCGGTACAGACCCCCATCCAATCTCGTAAAAAAAGCACCGTCCCTATTGGCTACAGGCAAAGGAAGCGCAAAGGGCAGGTCTTCCGGGTCGAAATGGTCCATCAGCAACTGGTGATTTCCGGATATTCGCTCGGGAAACCTGAAAACCTGATCGTTAAATTCCTGTAAAATATAGGAATTCTGTCCGGCAAGTACCCGGTACGTTTTGTGAATATGACCGGATCCAAAGCGCTCTATACTTAGGTTTTCTGCGTTTAACCGATAAGCTGCCTTTAAGGCATCCAAAATTCCCTCCTTCATATCATTCTGAATGATTGGTTCGTCTATACTATCAATACAATAAGCAACAGGAATGGTAAAATTACAATACTTTTAAATATATATAGTTGAAAGGGTTTATATTTACCCCGGACATACATTGGCAGCAGGCAGAAAAATTCCGGAAACCTACAGTTTCAAAATTTATCCGAATTATTTAAAATAATGGAAAAAGATTTATTTATTTGAAAAAATTTTCCAATAACCGTACGGAAGGAACAAGCGAGCGGCAACAAATACAAGAAAAAATTAACCTAGCGTAACCATGAACATTTCAATCATCGATTGGGTCATCATCATCCTTTTTTTTGTCATTTCCATGCTGATCGGGGTCATTGCATCCAGAACAGCAGGTAAAAATGCCAAGGAATTTTTTCTTTCAGGCAGAAACATGCCCTGGTGGCTTCTTGGTGTTAGTATGGTGGCGACGACCTTTTCAGCCGATACACCAAATCTGGTTACCGATATAGTCCGAAAAAACGGTGTATCCGGAAACTGGGTGTGGTGGGCATTTTTGCTGACTGGTATGCTGACCGTTTTTGTTTATGCCAAGTTATGGCGCCGCTCTGAAGTAACCACGGATCTGGAATTTTATGAATTGAGGTATGGAGGTAAGGGAGCCGCTTTTCTCCGGGCCTTCAGGGCGCTTTATCTAGGAGTGTTTTTCAATGTGGTGATCATGGCCACCGTTTCGCTGGCTGCCATAAAAATATTCGGGGTAATGCTCGGCCTGAGTTCATGGGAAACCCTGCTGATCGTCTCTGTGGTTACGGTCTTTTACAGTTCTCTGGGCGGTCTGAAGGGAGTATTGCTGACTGACTTTTTCCAGTTTTTCTTTGCCATGGCTGGTGCCTTTGGGGCAGCCATATATGTAGTTGGCCTGCCAGAGATCGGTGGGTTAAACAACCTGCTTAGCCATCCCAATGTGGCAGGAAAATTAAATATTATACCGGATTTCAGTGATTGGAACCTGTTGATACCCTTATTTATCATGCCCCTTGCAGTGCAGTGGTGGGCCACCTGGTATCCTGGTGCGGAGCCCGGAGGTGGCGGATATATCGCCCAAAGGATGCTTTCTGCGAAAAATGAAAAGAATGCCATCGGTGCAACCCTACTATTTAACATCACGCATTATGCTATCCGGCCCTGGCCATGGATCATTATTGCGCTTTCCTCGCTAATCATTTTTCCACAACTGAGCGACATGCAGGAAGCTTTTCCAAATATTGAAGAGGGAAAACTGGGGGATGATCTGGCCTATTCGGCGATGCTGACCTTCCTGCCTTCAGGTTTAGCAGGTGTAGTGCTCGCCTCCCTCATTGCTGCAGTAATGTCTACGCTTTCCACGCACCTCAATTGGGGTTCTTCCTACGTGGTCAATGATTTTTATTCCAGATTTGTCAAACCCAATGCATCAGACAAGGAGCTGGTGGCTGTAGGGAGGATTTCTACGGTCGGCCTGATGGTATTGGCGGCCCTTCTTGCCACAGTGCTTTCCAATGCACTGGAGGCATTCAACATCCTCCTCCAGATAGGTGCTGGTACCGGACTGATCTTTATTCTTCGTTGGTTTTGGTGGAGGATCAATGCCTATACGGAAATTTCTGCCATGATCGTTTCTTTCATCGTAGCAATATATTTCGAATCCATTCATAACAAACTTGGATTTTGGCCTATACCTGATGATATGGCCTATTTGAAATTGGTTTTTGGCGTTACGCTGACTACGCTTACCTGGGTGGCGGTGACCTTATTGACGAAACCTGAGGAGGATAGGGTGCTGCTTGCTTTTTACCGTAAAGTACGGCCGGCCTCCTGGGGATGGAAAAAACTTCTGTCCAGGTATCCGGATGAAAAAGAAGAAACAGGTCAGCTACCTATGGAGATCGGTCTGATGTTGATCGCTTCGGTCATGGTATATGCAGCGCTTTTTGCCGTAGGTTTTTGGATCTATGGACAGGTTCTGGCCGCTGTTATTGCTACTCTGCTGGCTGTGGCGGGAGGTATTCTGGTCTTCAGGGGATGGAAAAAAATGAGATAGTCCTGTAATCAGATCATCTGACCAAAAGAAACGGGAATTATTCTTTGAAAAAACCAGTTAAACAAGGAAATTGGAAATGGGCCTGATTACCCATTCAAACGCATAAACCTGTTAGCATGCCAGTCGAGACAACTGAGATATTAAAAGAAAGTAACCTGAGAGTTACCAGTTGCCGGAGAGACGTACTAAAAACCTTTTTGGGAAGGAAGGTGGCCTTGTCCCATTCCGACCTGGAGGAAGCGTTAAAGGAAAACTTTGACAGGGTCACCATTTACAGGACCTTAAAAACGTTTCTGGAAAACGACCTTATCCACAAGGTACTCGATGATACCGGAGCAGCGAAATATGCGCTTTGCAGCCATAGCATCGCCGAGCCACACCACGATCATGAACACGTACATTTCAAATGCGAGGTATGTGGCAATACGAATTGCCTGGAGGAAATATCACTGCCGAAAATAGAGCTTCCTGAGGGATATTTGTCAAAGGAAATGAGCTTACTGATACAGGGAACCTGCAAAAACTGTAGCTGACCGGTTTCAGAGCGTTACTGGTTTCTTTGATTTGTCCTGATCTTCACCGGGCCAGACGATTCCGGGAGGTAAATCTATTTTTGGAGGAGTCAGGTCTTCTACGCCTCCGTCTCCGTCATCGTCGTTATTGTTCCGATTCCTATTGATCTTTGCTTTGGTAAGTGTAGCCACAAAGTAGATCAAAACCACATAGGCTACTCCGCACAAAATTAGATCGATTACCAGGCTACTCATCATTATTAAAGATTTGAATCAAATTACAATATAATTTTTAATAAATCAATAAGTTAACCGGGAGATTAGGGGCTTTGTTGGAAAAAAATAAAATTCGGATGGTAAACCAAATAAACTTGCTATCTAAAGGATTAGATAAGATATTTGCCCATCAAAATTAAATTTGAGTAATGATTGTCAAAACGAAAAAATACAAGCTCGAAACAGGGACCTATATCAAACAGGGCTTGATAAACATTTTTAAGGAACAATGGTGGGTACTGCTTATAGCCATCGCCATTGCCTGCGGCTATTTTTGGATACCCTCCTGGTGGTGGATCAGCATGGCCATTTTAGCCTACGCCCTGTACTGGCTTTTCTGGCTTATTCAGTTTGCCGGAGTGACGCAAATGGAACAAAACAAAGTTATGTTTGAAAAGCTGTCGTACGAAATTGACAGCCGGCAGGTCATGATGAAAGTTAATGCCCGGCAAGGGATGCCCATTAAATGGGAAATGGTCAAAGCTGCTCAGATAAAAAATGATGCTTATATCCTTGTATTGTCCAAAGCGCAGTTTATTCATTTGCCTTTCAAGATTTTCAACAGCCCGAACGAAGTCAAATTTGTGGAGACTATCCTCAAAAGAAAAGGTTATTTGGGCTAATTTCGGATAGAAAGGCTTTAAAAAAAATTAAAAAAGGGAATGGCAACAATGGCTGCCATTCCCTTTCCGCGTTTATTGATCAGCGCCGGCTAAAGAAAGCTATCTGCCTTCCTGTAAGCCGCTATTACTGCTTTTTCTCCTTCCAGACCGGGATTGGCATTGCCATGTTCCATGCCACATACCCCTTTGAATCCCTTATCGTAAATGAATTTGAATACATTCTGATAGTTGATTTCTCCGGTACCCGGTTCCTTTCTTCCCGGGTTATCACCGATCTGAATATAGGCTATTTCCTCCCAGCACATGTCCATAAGGCTTATCAGGTGCCCCTCATTTTTTTGCTGGTGATAGATGTCGTATAATATCTTACAGCTAGGGCTATCAACACCTTTACAGATCAGGTAAGTCTGCGGAGAATACCGCAAAAACAGGTTGGGGGTATCGCTCAATGGTTCCAATACCATCGTCAGCCCGTGTGGTTCCAGGATTTCGGCTCCCCTTCTCAAGGCTTCGATGACATTTGCGGTTTGTATGTCGAGAGGCAGATCTCTCTGATAATCTCCGGGCACTACGGTAGTCCACCTGGCATTTACCCTTTTTGCTACCTCCACAGCTCGTTTGCACCCATCCAGGAATATGTCCAGGTGTTCTTTTTTACCTGCAGCAAGGGTGTTGGCACCATTGCCCCCTTTGTCCAGCACGAAAACGCCCATGGTCATGCCCAGGCGGGCCATGTGGTTGGCGATCTTTTCCTGCATCTCCGGAGTTCTTCGCATCATGCCATTGTCCTCCAGACTGCGGAAGCCGCGCTCATGCATAAAGGTAATCTGGTCCAGCAGATCCTCACCAGCATGGTGCTTAAACATCCCGAAATGTGGGGCATAATCCAGGTTAAAGGTCTCATCGGATGCAGGCTGTGCGAGAGTGTTGGCCTGTACACCATTTAGTCCTGCCCATCCAGCAGCGGCAGTTCCCAGGGAAACGTTTCTGATAAATTTTCTTCTCTCCATAAAGCTTAGACGACTTTGGTTTTACCAGGGACGGCAAATGCATAATAACCTTCATCATTGGGAACCACTTTTGGCATGGCATCCCAGGCCAGGCGCTCCGGCATCAGGCTAATGTCTGAGTTTATGGCCTCATCCCAGCTAACCACTTTACCGGAGTAGGTGGCATTTCTTCCCAATAGGGAAGTCATGGTACTCTTAGCAGCGTTTTCCGCATCGGCAAATTTATACTCGCCCTTCACTACGGCTGCAAAAAGTTTGTCGTGTTCTACCTGATACGGGTTGGCATTGTTTGCACCATCGTGTTCATACAAGCTGTTGCCCTTATAGTCGCTCAGCCTCCCGGTATGTCCGGCATTCAGGTAAGCCCTGCCATTCGTGCCCTGGAAGCTTTCGTCCACCCGGTTGGTAGCGCCGGGAAAATGCCTGCATTCACTATGAATCACCGTGCCGTCCTCATAGGTGAAAAGCACCACGTGGTGGTCAAATATCTCTCCGTGTTCCTTGCCTCTTCGTACCGTCCTTCCGCCTGTTCCTTCTGCTTTTACAGGATAAGCATTTTTCACCCAGTTGGCCACGTCAATATTATGGACATGCTGCTCGGTGATGTGGTCTCCACAGAGCCAATTGAAATAGTACCAGTTTCTCATCTGGTACTCCATCTCAGTCTGCCCGGGCTGCCTTTCTCTCACCCATACTCCGCCGTCATTCCAGAAAACCTGTCCGCCGATGATATCTCCGATAGCGCCATTGTGGATCCGGTCAATGGTCTGTATGTAATTGTCCTGGTAGTGTCTTTGCAGACCGACTACTACGTTTAGTTTTTTTGCCTTGGCGATCTCTGCAGCAGCCAGCACCCTGCGGATACCGACAGCATCGGTAGCCACTGGTTTTTCCATAAAGATTTGTTTTTCCTGCTTCACCGCTTCTTCGAAATGGTCTGGGCGGAAACCCGGAGGCGTAGCAATGATCACCACGTCTGCTGCTTCTATAGCCTTTTTGTAGCCATCAAAACCAACCAATTTCATCTCCTCAGGCACGGCAACTTTTTCCTTTCCGTAGCGCTTGAATATGCGTTCGTAGCTTTGGTCCAGACGATCTTTAAAAGCGTCTGCCATGGCCACCAGTTTGATGTTGTGTCCCGTTTCAAAGGCTTGAAATACGGCACCTGTACCCCGGCCACCACAGCCGATCACAGAAATCTTAATGGCATCATCTCCCGCTGCATAGGCTCCGGGAAGGGTAAACGGACTGAGCATTGCACCTCCGGCGGCAAGCGCTGAAGTTTTAAGAAAGTCCCTTCTTGGATTATTCTTGATAATTTTCATATTATTTTGAGTTAGGTATTTAATAATCTTCCATTGGCGTAGTGCCATAGTATGCCTCTATTTCTTCCGGAGCGGGAGGATCCAGTGGACGTACTACCCGCATCCCAAGAAACGGGGCTTCCGGAAACCACCACTGGCTTTTTGGAATTTGCGGATCGATTCGCTTCCATTCCGCTGTACTGGCAAAACGGTTGCTGGTTCGCAACATTTCCGCTTCGCTTTCATAGCTGCCGCCCCGGATCACTTTGGGATAAAGTTCTTCAGATGTTATCAGCGGATTGGCAGCAATTTGCTTCCTGTTTTCATAGGCATCTGCCTGATAGTGATCCTGAGTCCACTCGTTGACATTGCCCAGTATATCATACAGGCCCCAGGGGTTCGGTTCCTTTTGGCCAACCTTATGTGTGGTACCGTCGCTGTTGGCTGCGTACCAGGCATACTTATCCAGTTGGTTCGGGTCATCCCCAAAAAAGTAGGCCGATTCTGACCCCGCTTTTGCAGCGTATTCCCACTCGGCTTCGGTGGGCAAGCGGTAAAAATTTCCCGTTTTCAGATACAGCCAGCGGCAAAATTGTATGGCTCCGTACTGGGTCATGGCAATGGCAGGTTTATTTTCCTTTCCCATCCCAAAGGTCATGTCCAGGTAGGGAATAGAAGGTCTGCTTAAGCCATCCACTTTCGGATCCAGCGGTCCTTCGCTGATGGACGCTTCAAAACCCTTATCCAGGAAAAGCTCAAACAGATCCCAGGTGACCTCATGTGAGGCCATCCAGAACGGTGCTATTTCTACTTCGTGCACAGGGCCTTCATCCGGATCACCGGATTCGCTCCCCATTTTAAAGCTTCCCTCCGGTATGGGGACCATTTGAAAAGACAAACCGGTCCCCGGAATTTTTTCTTCGTAAGGATCAAACGAAAATGCTGCATAAAATGCGCTGCCAAAAAATAAAACCATACCCGATACTCCCAGGACGGCCTTTGCTTTTAAGGTTTTAAACATGGATTAATTGGATGAAAAACTGGTATTGAATATTATTTATGATCTGATATCTGTGTTGGTATCAGGTGGGGAATTTACTGTTATTTTTTAATATTTGAAAGCCGAATGACAGGGAAGGCAATAAGCTGGCTTTTTCGGTTATCTGTGGGGGCGATTTCGGATCAGCTAATAGGAAGAAATACCTGGAGAAAACTCCCGGTAAAGCACCGCATTTTTCGGGCTGTAGGACCTGATTTCCTTTTCTATCTTGCGTGCAATTTCAGTCGTGAAATGTACCGGATCTCTGAAATTGTCCTTATCTTTTGTTAAACTAGAATTTTCATTGAAATCAAATACGTCTCCGAGCCTCCGCAGATCTTTCAAAAACCGATCGTTGTACTCGTCCAAATCGTACTGGTCCACTAGTTGTTGGTAGTCTTCATGTATAGGCGGGATCCAGAAGATCAATTTGATATCCCGCCGCTGACAATAAGCTGATATTTCCGTCAATTGACTAAAGTATTCGTCGGGATAGGCCATTTTCCCGTAAAATTTGTCTACTCCCTTTAACTTTTGCTGCCAGAAATACTTTTTTGCATCCGCCTCATCATCTCTGTACGCTGTATCGCTAAGCTGCTTTTCGGGAAGGGCCAGCTTAAATGCGGCTTTAAACGTATAATTGTTAAATGCATAGGAAAAATAATTGCTTTTTCTGCTTATGGTTTCCTCCACCCAAAAACGTTTGTTGTATTTGTTGTAAAGGCTCAGATTGATACCCATCAGGACGGTATCCGGTGTTGACAAAGAGGAAGCCCACCAGAACGATTGGATCATCTCTTTCAAGCTTGCTCCTCCATAGGCCAGATTCGACCAGCTATTCTTGTCCATCACTTCATAAAGGCCATTGGTTCTGGAATCACCAATTACCCAGTTTTTTTTTGGCTTATTCTGAAAAGCAATCATTTTGAAGAGGTGAGGTTCTATATCCTGCACAATCGCCTCCTTTTCCTTCTGGGAAAAAAATTGGGAATGGTTTAAGTAGTTGAAAGGATCGATCAAGGCGATTAACAGACAATATATCCCGAAGGGAATGGAGAAAATAGCGCCGTTGATAATAAATCTTTTCATCTGTATATAATTTGATTTTTAATGGTCAGATGCCTTGTCCCGAATTCCTCGGGGGAATCTTTGGCGATTAAAATAACCATTGTCCAGTATATTTAATGATGATGTTAATCGTGTCGATTTCATCGGTTTAACATATTTTTTTATTGCCGAATTCTGCCAAACTCGCCAGACAGGAAAAATTTTTGACGGATAGCGTAATCTTTTTCGGTACATGTAATCTTGTCAACGCCATAGGTTAAAATTGAAAGTAAATAAACTCCTGCTGTACCCCATTCATGATAAAGCAGCAAATCATCACTGTGTAATAGGTTCCCCAGCGGATTACCCTGGGCACCTTTTCCTCATCAAGCTCTAAACCGTGGTTTTTTTCCCGCTGAGACCATTCGACGCATAGAAACCCTATAATGAGAAAAAACAGGTAGATAAGATGATTTCCGGTATTCATGGTCCAGAAATCGCTGACCGGAAGCTCCAGAAGCCTCGCCGAGAAAATAATGGACAGATAGTCCAATGCAACACCCATACTGTCTGCCCGAAAAAATATCCAAGCCAGAGAGGTCAATAAAAAAGTAGAGCTCATTTGAAGCAGCTCTCTGACAGATGGAAATATCTTGCCAGAGGCTACTGTGTCTGAGGTGTACTGTCGGTTCCTTTTTGTCAATAACAAGGGCAGGTAAAAAGCAGCATGCAGTGCACCCCAAAAAATGAAAGTCCAATTTGCCCCGTGCCAGAATCCGCTTACCATAAATATGATAAAGATGTTTCTGATGGTTTTGCTTTTGCCATTCTGGCTACCTCCCAGGGGAATATACAGATAGTCCCGAAACCAGGTGGAGAGTGAAATATGCCACCTGCGCCAAAATTCGGCTATATCTCTGGAAAAATAGGGGAAAGCAAAATTCTTCCTCAAGTCAAATCCAAATAGTCGGGCAGTACCGATAGCAATGTCAGAATATCCGGAGAAATCCCCATAAATTTGTAAGGCGAAAAGAACAGCCCCCAAAAAAAGTGTACTTCCGGAATAATCCTCATAATTCGAAAAAATATCATTGACATAGATGGCACAATTGTCGGCAATGACAATTTTTTTAAACAAACCCCATAATATTTGACGCATTCCATCATGAGCTTTACCCAATTGGAAGACTCTTGTCTTTAGGAATTGCGGCAATAAATGGGTTGCCCGCTCGATTGGCCCCGCTACCAATTGCGGAAAAAAGCTTACGTAGGCAAAGAAAGAAACCGGATCTGTGGAGGGTGCCAGCTTTTTTCTATAAACATCTATCGTATAACTCATTGTTTGAAAGGTATAGAAGCTGATTCCCACCGGCAAAACGATAGCAAGCCTTTCCGGATCCATGGGTCTGCCAAAAAGTGTGAAAGCATCGGCAAAACTATCGGCAAAAAAATTATAATATTTGAAAAAGCCCAGAAAACCAATATTTACTACCAGGCTGGTAAATAACAACCATTTGCGGTGTAGAGGATTTTCCCTTTGATTGAGTTGAAGGCCTATGAGGAAATCTACCAGGGAACTGAAGGCGATCAATGTCAAAAACCGGTAGTCCCACCAGCCATAAAATATGTAACTGGCCACCAGTATCCAAAGGTTTTGCAGCCTAATGTCTTTATTGAAAACAAACCAATAAAGGATAAATACCAATGGCAAAAACAGGAGAAATTCAATCGAATTGAATAACATGCAGTCGGCTAAAATTTGTAGGGTAAAATATTAATCCTTGCCCCTATTTCTCTTAACAATTGTGCCAAAAGTTTACAAGCTTGGATTTCCCACAAATTTATGATTATAAAACATTAAAATGCTATTAAATCACAAAAAATTGAATATTTAATACAGCTGAGTTTTGATGGCCTGGGTAGTTACTCCACATCGTGGCCATTTTTCTTCAATTCTCTGAGGAATTCCCCGGTAAAGTTCCCCTCTAAACCGGTCAGTTCTTCTGGTAGTCCTTCAAAAGTGACTTGCCCACCTTTTTCTCCTCCTTCCGGGCCCAGATCAATCACCCAGTCCGCTGCACCGATCACTTCGGTATTGTGTTCGATGATCAGTACGGTATGGCCCTGCTCGATGAGCGCATTGATAGAATGGAGTAGCTTTTTGATATCGTGAAAGTGAAGCCCGGTGGTCGGCTCATCAAAAATAAACAATATGTTCTCTTTGGCACGGGTGTCATTTTTCCCTAAAAACGAAGCCAGTTTTACCCGCTGGGCTTCCCCTCCGCTGAGTGTATTGGAAGACTGACCTAAGCCAATGTATCCGAGCCCCACTTCCTGTAAAGGCCGGAGCTTCTGAATAACATTATTGACATCCGTAAAAAATTCGATCGCCTCATCTATGGTCATGGCCAAAACATTGGCGATATTTTTATCCTTATACCTTACATCAAGGATTTCATTTTTAAATCTCTTGCCCTTGCAGGATTCACATGTCAGGAAAATATCCGCCATAAACTGCATTTCGATTTTTTGGGTACCCTCACCCTGACAGGCCTCGCACCGGCCACCATCTACATTAAAGCTAAAAAAAGCGGGCTTATAGCCCCGCTGCCGGGAAAGTGGCAAGTCTGCGAACAAGGTCCGGATCCCATCATAGGCTTTAACATAGGTCACCGGGTTGGATCTGGATGATTTGCCGATGGGGTTTTGGTCCACAAATTCCACCCGATTTATCTGCCGGTAATCTCCTTCCAGCCGTTCAAATTTTCCCGATTCGTCGGAAACGGTTCCCAGTATTTTGCCCAATGCGGGATACAGTACTTTCTTTACCAGCGTGGACTTGCCGGAACCACTGACTCCCGTCACTACAGTGAGCACTCCCAGGGGTATTTTGACATCAATGTTTTTAAGGTTATTCTCTCTGGCCCCTTTTACCAGAATATGCGCTTTCCATTTTCGGTTTTCTTTTTTCACATTGATGGATTCCAGTCCGTTGATATACCTGGCCGTATGGGTATTGCCTGCCTGAAGGAGCTCCTGGAGACTCCCCTGAAAGACCAATTCCCCGCCATGTATACCGGCATCGGGCCCAATATCGATGACCTGGTCTGCCGATCGGATTATTTTTTCCTCATGCTCCACTACAATCACCGTATTTCCCAGGTCCCTCAGACGCTTCAGCACCGCTATCAGGCGCATGGTATCTCTGGGGTGCAAGCCTATACTGGGCTCATCCAGGATGTACATGGACCCAACCAGCGCACTTCCCAATGATGTTGCCAGTTTGATTCGTTGAAACTCCCCGCCGGATAGTGAGGAGGTAAGCCTGTTGAGTGTTAGGTATCCCAGACCCACCTGATCCAGATATTCCAGCCGGTTGATAATTTCCGTTAACAGTCTTTGCGCCACTTTCTTTTCTGCAGCACTCAGGCTGATATCTTGAAAAAAGCCCAAAGCCCTGTTTAGTGGCATCAGCACAATATCGGTGATGGATTTCCCGTCTATCTTTACATAGGAGGCATCTCTACGTATCCGCGTGCCTTTGCAGTCGGGGCAACTGGTTCTGCCACGAAACCGGGACAACATTACCCGGTATTGAATTTTATGGAGCTTGCTTTCTACGAAGGCAAAGAAATCATTGATGCCTTTGAAATAAGAATTTCCGGTCCACAGTACCTCTTTTTCCTGCTCGTTCAAATCTTCAAAGGGTCGGTGTATTGGAAAATCGAACCTGATGCCATTTTTCAACAAAGGCTCAAGCCATTTTTTTGTGGTTTCCCCTCTCCAGGGAGCAATGGCGCCTTCAAAAACGGAAAGGGTTTTGTCAGGGATTACCAAATCCGGGTCGATGCCCAAAACGGAACCGAAGCCTTCGCAGGTTCTGCAGGCTCCATAAGGATTATTGAAGCTGAAAAAATTTACAGAGGGCAGTTCAAAGCGGATACCATCCAATTCGAACTTATCGCTGAAGGTCTTCCTCGCTTTGTCCGGAACAACGATGGTACAGGTACCATGCCCCTCGAAAAATGCAGTCTGAACACTATCCGCAATCCTGAACTGGTTGTCCTCTTCGTCTACCTGCACAGAAACCCTATCGATCAGGATCTCATAGTCCCCGGCTGGAAAATTTTTATTTTCCAGGAGGTCTTCTACGAAGAATGCCTCTCCGTCGACGAGAATTCTGGTAAAACCTTTCTGAAGCAAAATTTCCAGCTCCTTTTCTTTATTTCTCCCTTCCTGAAAGTGGAGGGGGCAACTGATCATGATCTTTTCACCATTTTCAAAACTGTGGATAAAATCCACCACATCTGTAACCGTATGGTGTTTTACTTCTTCCCCACTGATGGGAGAATAGGTTTTCCCGATGCGGCTGTAAAGCAATTTGAGGTAATCATACACTTCAGTAGTGGTCCCTACTGTAGATCGGGGATTTTTGGTATTGACGCTTTGCTGGATGGCTATGGCTGGCGAAACTCCCTTGATGTATTCCACATCAGGTTTTTCCATTCGTCCCAAAAATTGTCTGGCATAAGAGCTTAGGCTCTCTACATACATGCGCTGCCCTTCAGCAAACAATGTATCAAAAGCCAGGGAAGATTTGCCGGATCCGGACAGTCCGGTTACCACCACAAGCTTGTTCCTTGGAATGGCAATGCTCAGGTTCTTTAAATTGTTTACCCGCGCATTCTTGATGATTATATAGGATTTGGGGTCCAGTTCTTCCAGATCTGTAATTTTCTCAGTATGCTTTGTCGCCATAACTTGCAAAGATACCAACCCAACCCCAGAAATGATAAATTGTTAATGAAAATTCAGACTCCGGTCCTTCAGGTTACCAGCGTCTGTCAGCGTTTGATGATTTTATAGACAACCCTTTCTTTTTCTGTTTGCAGGATGAGTAAATAACGGGTCGCCGGATATTTTCGCATATCGATGCGGTACCTACCTGGTGCATAGCGATCTAAATCCGGTGTAGTATCTATCCGCTGATCCTGACTACTTAGCTGTACTGCCAGGATCTCTTCTTCTGTTTCAAAATGAATAAATGCTGTAGTCGGGTTTGGAAAGGGGAGAGGCTTCTTTTTGAGTGCAAGATTTTCTATCCTGATGATCTCAGAGTAGCTGTCTGCACTGTCCAGATCTATCTGCCGGACCCTGTAATACATCGTTTTGGCGGTTACAGCGCTGTCAGTCGCCTGGTAGCTCTTGAGCGCATTACTTTGTCCACTAGCTGGTATACTGTAGGGCAGGGCGGTCCATGCCTGCCCATTCAAAGAACGCTCTATTTCAAAATGGCTGGTGTTTTTTTCTTGTAACGTAGTCCAATTCAGGCAATTTTCCTCTCCACATGCCTGTCCGGATATGTCCCCCCATTGTAAGGGCAAAACGAGACTTTCCAGGTCGTAGTTAAAATCAATGGTATTGCCTCCGGTAGCCTCATAATATTCTATCACCAGATCCAGCGATTCGACGCCTGCAGTGATGTCATATTGCGCCGTATAGGTATTGGCTGTGCTTCCACCCGACTCCCACTGGCCTGTGAGCAACCAGGTGGCGCCGCCATCCACGCTTAATCTAAACCCATCGTCTGCCTTCACACTAAACCGCAAGGTCCCAGGTTCGACGCTCAATTTCATTTTGTACCGTATAGAAAATCTGTCGGTGAGGAAGGGACAGCCGTAAGCCGGAGTATAGGTAACTGGGGATGAAGGAAGACCGTTGTAGTTAAAATCCTGTCGAAAGATATCCTGCTCCACCATTCTACCCAGGTAGTCCTGAGCATTAAAATTTTTCTCTCCAGCGTATATATGGCCTATCCACTCGTCAATTCCGAATTCGTTTTGATCCAGCTCCTCAATGACGCTGATATTTACTTCCAGCACATTGGATGCAAAAGTATTGACTAGCGTATTGCCTTCCCCGTCTACAGCAGTATTCTGTGCTTTCCTTCTGTAGTATCTGGTCCCTGTCCAGTTGTTGTCAGGATCATTTTCATCGTATTGAGGCACATCGTATGTCAGACCCGTGGCACCGGCAATATCGATCCAGTCCTCTTCAGTAGGATTTGGCAATGTAGTGTACTGCCATTGGTACTCAGGATCAGTACCTTCAGCAAACACAGCTGGACCCAGGGACTGGAATGGCTCTGGATCAGGTGCTATGCCGCAATACGACCTAAACCCACCCGCATTGCCAGGGTTGGCGATCTCTCCGGGACCGAAATACAATTCGAAATTAAAACTCAATCTATTTTCTCCGGTTTTCTCATAAAAATTAAGATCCATCCAAATGGATTCCCCGCCGTCAAAGGGAACGTAGTAGTTACGGATATTGTCTTCATAGACGTAATTGTAAACACCATCACTACCATCCTTAAACCAGTTATCATGGATGACTGGATCTCCATTAACATCCAAAATGGGATTGGAAGTATTATTGGGTTCGTACATTCTAAAATAGGAACCGTCGTCGCTTCCTATTCTTATTCTGTATATTCCGGGTTCATCCATAACTTTTCTGCTTCTCATTATCAATCCGAAATGCTGTAATTGCGTATCGCAGCCACCGGCAGAATAAGGGTCAGCACCGGTAGAAAAAAAATTCTCGTCGTTGGAATAACCATCAACAGAACTATCTCCGAAAGTAGTGTCAAAATTAAGGGAATTGGCAGGTAAAAAATGACTGCCTCCTCTTCTTAGAACTCCTTTAAACTTTTTATCAGCTTGACTGAAATCCACAAAAAACCTATTGTAATCGGTTGAGGGCTTAAAGTCCGGAGATAGTTGGTAAACGTAGGCATACCAGGTGGAATGCCTGGAATACCCCCCACCCGGAATCGTACCTGGCTCGCAATCAGGTTGAGCATAAACCGATCCGTTGGTTACGGCTAGTAATACTACAGTTAACCCTAGTCTAGATAGATTATCCCATTGCTGTTTAAATGCCCTCAAAACCCCTCCTTTTTTAAAAATTGCTGTAATTAAAAAGCGTTTATATTGCTGTCAAATACAAAAATATATATTTAAAATATGAATTCAAAAAAATAGGGCAAAAAAATTCAGGCTAAACGCCTGAAAATCATCGGTACAATATACTATTGTCTCTTATGCCTTGCCTCCAGCCAGGGCTTTACCTGAAGAAACTGCTTCCATTTGGCATAAGGGGTGATGTCATGGATTTGCTGTACGGCGTCGAAAATGGCCTTTGCTTTTTGATAGTCTCCTTTTTTATAGGCTGCCAGGGCATGAGAAAGGGAGGACATGGCCCTCTCAAATATCAATTCCTCTTCAATCTCCCGCTCTTCATGGCGCTGCTGGCTGAAAGTCAGGCTATCCAGACTTACCTTAACGCTATGCATACCGATAGCTGCTTTCAGCACCAACCCATCCAGGTCGGTGCACCTGCTCAGCGCTACATATACCTGTCCTGCCTCAAAGGATCTGCCGATATCAACGATACATTTATCAAATGTCAGACCCTGGCTTTTGTGCACCGTAATCGCCCAGGCCAGTTTTAAGGGAAATTGCGTGAACCTACCTATTACTTCCGATTCCACCCGTTTTTCTTTTTCGTTGTAGCGAAAATCAACGTTTTCCCAAACTTCCCGCTCTACCTCATAGATCGCCCCATTATTTCCTTCCACCTTAATGGTATTGGGTTCCAGCTCCAGTACTTTGCCAATCATGCCATTGTAGTAATTCTTTTCGCTATTGTTTCGCATGAAAATTACCTGAGCACCCACTTTCAGGGTGATGTCCATTGGATCAAAGGGTGCCATGGACGGCGGAAACTCATCCTCAATGCTTGCTTTATAGTCCCTGGCCGGAGTCTCCAGCAAGGCCAGCTTCTGTTGATTGATTTGTAGTATGGAGTGGTTGTGGGTACCCAGCAGGATGTATCCCCTGTCCAGCAAGTCAAAGTGATAGCTATTTGCCCTCTCGTTTAGAAAACGAATATCCTCAGAGGTATGGCGACTTTCCCTGATCCTGTTCAGCAGTGCGATGAATTGGTCATCTTTTTGTCTGTATATCTTCTGCAAGGCGATGTGGTAGGGGCTGAGCTGCCTGAATGCGTAGGAGCTAAAGAAAAATCGGGTGTCATAATGATCTGCAAGTATGGACCAGTCCCCGTCCCGGACTACCGGCGGCAATTGAAAGGGGTCTCCAATCAGTATCAACTGCACACCTCCGAAAGGAAGATGTTTTTTACGGCGAAATACGCGTAGGATCTGGTCCAGGATATCCAGCATTTCTACCCTTACCATTGAAATTTCATCGATGACCAGCATGTCCAGATTTCTGATCACATTAAGCCTGCTTTTGGAATACCTGAATGTGTCAAAGATAGTTTCCTTGTTGCCCTTTCCTCCGGGCTGCAACCTGGGGTCACCCGGCAATAGCAACTGTCGGGGATTGATCTGAAAAAAGCTGTGGATGGTCCTGCCTCTGGCATTGATGGCAGCGACACCGGTAGGGGCCACCACCGCCATGTTTTTGCTGGTATTGAATTTCCTCAGGGTATGTAAAAAGGTGGTTTTGCCGGTGCCTGCCCTTCCGGTCAGAAAGAGGGATTTTTGAGTATGCAAGGCGATCTCCAATGCCTGTAAAAAAGGTTCATTGGACATGTCGAGTCCCCGGGCTTCAAACTCTTGTCTGAAAAATGATTTTAAAAAATTCATGGCTTGAAAATTATCGATTTACGGGATAAAATTATAAATTAATCTGCGGTTTTCGCATACCTTGCAGGCAATAAGCAGTCAAAACAACCAGAAACACATTATAACCTGTTTTAATCATGGATTTGGCCATTACCATCAGCCGCATCATCCTAAGTGCGATATGCATACTGGCTGTGATAGCTTCGAAAATTAAACTTGGCAATTGGTGGATCAGGGTTTTTGATTTTCCCAGGATCCAATTGCTAAGCATGGCAAGTATAGCCTTGATCCTGTTCTTTATTCCAACTCTGGAGATCAAGACCTGGAATATGGTCTTGCTTGGGCTGGTGGTTTTCAGCTTTTTTTTCCAGGCCAGAAAAATCTTTCCGTACACTTTTTTTGCAAAAAAGGAGGTCAAACGCTTTCGGGGAAAGGACCATGATCATGGAATTGCCGTACTGGTCAGCAATGTACTTACCCCAAACCGGCATACAGAAAAACTGATCGATTTGGTGAACCGACACCGGCCAAATCTGGTGCTGACCCTCGAGACTGATGCCTGGTGGGAAAAACAGTTGAAGCCGTTGGAGAAAGATTATCCCTACCAGGTGAAGATCCCGCTGGACAACCTGTATGGCATGCACCTGTATTCCAATTTGCCTTTGGAAAACACCAAGGTGCACTATCTGGTAAAAGACGATATTCCGTCCATACATTCGGAAGTGGTATTGCCCTCTGGCGACAGGGTACAAATACACTGTGTGCATCCGGAGCCGCCCAGTCCGACCGAAAGTGATACTTCCGTTCCCAGGGATGCAGAGCTGCTGATCGTAGGAAAAAATGTCAAAAATGCCGATCTCCCGGTTTTGGTTTTTGGCGATCTCAACGATGTGGCCTGGTCCCGGACCACACGCCTGTTCCAGAAAATAAGCGGCCTGCTGGACCCCAGGAAAGGTAGAGGCTTTTTCAATACCTTCCATGCCAGGCATGCCTTGTTGCGTTGGCCGCTGGACCACATTTTTCATTCCGAACACTTTATGCTCCGCAAAATCAAAAGACTCCCTTCCATTTCATCAGACCATTTCCCGATATTCATTCACCTCGTTCTTTCTGATGGAAATGGGCAGGAAGACCAAAAGGAAAAGCTGGAGCAGGACGAAAAACACTGGACCAAGAAAACCATTGATGAGGCAAACCCAAACATGCTGACCATCTGATCAGCTGCCTGGTATAAATTGCCTCAGGTAATTTCTTGACGTGAGTATGGCCATACGTATGTCCTCCTCAGATTTTTCATAAGCTTTGTCCTCCACCTCAATGCAACAGGGCCCCCGGTAACCCACATCTGTAAGCGCAGCAAAAAATCTTCCCCAGGGCACATCGCCCAAACCGGGGATTTTTGGCGAATGGTATTCGAGTGGATTGGCCAGTATGCCTACCCGGTTGAGTTTTTCCGGATATACCTTCACATCTTTGAGGTGGATGTGGTGCAGTCGATCTCTAAAATCATAAATGGGCTGCACTGGATCCATTTGCATCCATACCAAATGGGAGGGGTCGTAGTTCAATCCGAAATTCGGATCAGGAACGAGGTCAAACATTCTTTCCCAGACTGCCGGAGATATTGCCAGATTCTTGCCTCCGGGCCACTCATCATTGGTAAAAAACATGGGGCAATTTTCTATGCCTATTTTTACCCCCTTTTTGGATGCGTAAGCTACAATCTCAGGAAAGCGCTCTGCAAACATTTTCAAATTATCATTGATGTTAAGAGAAGGATTTCTTCCAATGAAGGTATTGACTACTGGTATACCCAACTTTTCAGCACCGTCCACCACCGCCCGGATGTGGGCCATGGCTGTCGCTGCTTTTTTGTCGTCGGGATCCATGGGATTGGGATAATATCCCAGGCCGGAAACAAAGACCTTCTTCTCTTTCTGGTAGGTTCTGATGTGCTGCACCATTTCATCATCCAGCGTTCCGACATCGATGTGGCTCACTCCGGCATAGCGCCGTTCGGCCTTTCCTTTGGGCCAGCACATGATTTCCACACAAGAAAACTGCTCTGCTGCCGCAAAATCGATTACTTGTTCGAAAGTCTTTTCCGGCAAAATAGCACTTACAAATCCTAATTTGAGCATAAAATTGAATTTTTATAATTTGGATAGAATTTCCCCGGCTTTATCCAGGATCTCATCGTCCTTTGCAAAACAAAATCTCAATAACTTATCGTCTTTTTTCTCCTTATAAAATACCGATACTGGTACGGAAGCCACTTTGATTTCCTTTGTGAGCCTGACGGCCAGGTCGTAATCGTATTCCTCCGATATATTGCGAAAGGAAGCAATTTGAAAAAAGCTTCCTTTGGACGGATTAAAGGTAAAACGGGATGCTTTCAGTGCATCGTTGAACCGGTCTCTTTTTTTCTGGTAAAATTCTCCGAGATTCAGGTAATGCTCCGGTAGTTTCAAAAAATCGGCCAGTGCATATTGCATGGGCGTCACCGTGCTGAAAGTAATGTATTGGTGAATTCTCCTAAACTCCTCTGTCAGCGCTTTTGGGGCCAGGCAATAGCCGATTTTCCATCCGGTGGTGTGGTAGGTTTTGCCCACTGAGCCACAAACAAAAGTACGCTCCTGTAACTGCGGATGCGTCATCATGGAATGATGGATTTCTCCATCAAATACAATATGCTCGTATACCTCATCGCTGATAATGTAGATGTCCCTGTTTTGTATCAGGTTGGCCAGCGCATCAAGATCTGCCTTACTGAAAACCGTCCCCACCGGATTGTGGGGCGTATTGATCATGATGGCCTTGGTTTTATCCGTTATCTTTTCCTTCACGGCTTCCCAGTCGATCTTGAAGTCCGGCGCATCGAGGGTTACAAAAATAGGAACACCGCCGTTTAAATCTATGGCCGGCACGTAGCTGTCATAGGCTGGTTCGAGGACGATCACCTCGTCCCCGGGATATACCACAGCCGTGACGGCGCAGAAGAGGGCTTCGGTAGCTCCGGAGGTGATGGTCACCTCTGTTTCGGGATCGTAGTTTACACCATATATTAGACTGGTTTTTTCCGCCAGACTTTCCCTAAAGGCCGGCACACCACTCATAGGGGCATACTGATTATAGCCGTTTTTTACATAATGGCTGACCAGTTCACTCAATTTCGGCGAACAGTCGAAACTTGGGAAGCCCTGAGACAAATTGTAGGCCCCCTCGTCTGTGGCCAGTTTAGACATCACCGTAAAAATAGTCGTTCCTGCGTAGGGTAATTTCGAAGGTAAAATTTTCTTTTGTTGCATAAATTAAAAAAACATTCCCATCAGGGAATTTCTCAACCTGTCTCTGATTATTCAAATGCCGCCAATCCTGCAGCAGCAATGATACCATCCTGGGCAGAGGTGACACCGCTGACTCCTATGGAGCCAATCACCTGCTCACCCTCCCTGATGGGAAGCCCACCCTCTACGGCGGCCACACCCTGAAGGCTCATGATGTGCATATTTCCAGCCTGCACACCATCCTGAAAAACCTTGGTCGGACGTTTGAATTTCACAGCAGTGCTGGCTTTTTGCATGGCTACATCTACACTTCCGATCTGTGTACCGTCCATGCGGCGTAGCGCAATGAGATGCCCTCCCGCATCCATGACGGCGATCACCACATTCCAATTGTCCTGCTTGGCCCTGGATTCTGCCGCATCAGAAATCTTCTGGGCATCCTCTAAGGTCAGCATCCTGCTCGTCTGTTGAGCCATTAGGGAAAATTGCATGGTACTTGCGGCAAACAGCAGCAGGAAGATCATGGAAAATTTTTTCATGGTTTTTCCGGTTTTAATGGTTTAGCCTTCAATATAAAGAATTAATGGGTATTCTTAAATTTTTTACCTTTGAGAAAACGCAAAAAACATAAAATAACAATGAAAATTTTCCAAAAGGAGGTAGTCTTGCCTCCGCTCAGCAGAGGCTTCCACCTGATCACGCCTCAAATTGTGGATAACTTTCCAAAATTACAACATATAGAAGTAGGCATGCTTCAGGTATGGATCAAACATACCTCCGCAGGACTTACCATCAATGAAAATGCAGACCCTACTGTGCGCAAGGATTTTGAGACCTTTACAAACGACCTGGTTCCTGAGGATTATGCACATTTTATCCACACCTATGAGGGCCCCGATGACATGCCTGCACACCTGAAATCAAGTATTTTCGGTGCATCGGTACAAATCCCCATTAGTGGTGGAAAACTTAATCTGGGTACCTGGCAGGGAATATACCTTGGGGAGTTTCGCGACCAGGGAGGTAGTAGAAAGCTGGTACTTACCGCCTGGGGAGAATGATCCTGCCCAAACAATGCAATCAACTTTATTGAACCAGTTTTTGGTGAGTTGTCCACAGGTTTTTCCACAATGCAGTTTGCGGTCTGTCTGATCAATGGCCCGGCAGGGCAATACCTTTTACCCTGCGGTACAGCGAGAGGGCATACTTATCCGTCATGCCGGAAATGAAATCAAGAAGGTTTCGGATAATGGTGCTGGCATCCTGTTTTTCCCGCAGGCCATGGGAAGATGGAAGCAGCCGGAGTATACTTTTGTGATGTCCGGAAAACGATTCCTTTTGAAAATGATAGGCGTATAGGGCTCCGGCAAAGGTCTCCAGAAGGCCTTCCAGGACCTGGTATCCGGCCGCCTCTTTTTCCAATACCGGCTGGGAGCGATAGATCTTTCTCACCGAAAGATCAGTGATATCCTTAAGCGCTCCGGCAGAAGGGATAATATCTGTCAGGGCCTGGTCAAACTCTCCGGACAATAATTGTGGCTCCAGGTTTTCAAAGACGATGGATGTTTCCTGTATGAGCTGGTTGATGGCCATAGCACGCATGATGGCCAGCTTTTGTCTGTCATTGTCATACTTTTGCAACTTTTCAGGATCAAATCTTTCTCCGACGATGGCCGCCAATAGGTCAATGGTTCGCTCCAGAGCTACCAATCCCAGGGTACAGCCATCTTCCAGATCGATGATGCTGTAACAGATATCATCGGCGGCTTCCACCAGAAAGGCAAGCGGGTGCCGTAGCCAGCAGGCATCTGCAATCCGGGGAATACCCATCATTTCCGCCAGTATTGTATATTCATTCAGGTTACCGGTAAAAAAGCCAAACTTTTTCTGGCTACGGCGTTTTGCATCTCCCGGCCTGGACCAGGAGGCTCTGGGATATTTGGTAAAGGCAGCCAGGCTGGGCGGGGATATGAAAATGCCATTTTTTTTGTCCACTAGCATCCGGAAGCCCTGCGCATTTCCTTCGAAGCTGATCAGGTCATTCCAGTCTCTTTCACCACACTGGCCTTTCCATTTTTGTCCCAGGGGATTGAATTTAAAAAAATCGGAAATGGCTTCCTCTCCCGCATGGCCGAATGGGGGATTGCCGATATCATGGGCCAGGGAAGCCGCTGCTACGATTCCGCCGATGTCGAAGGGCTGCAGGTTCCTTGCCGACAGCGCTGGATACTTTTCCAGCAAAAACTTCCCGGCAGATTTTCCCAGAGAGCGGCCCACGCTGGAAACCTCCAGGCTGTGGGTCAGCCGGGTATGGACAAAGTCGTCCTCAGGAAGTGGAAAGACCTGTGTCTTGTCCTGCAGATTCCGGAAGGGAGCAGAAAAAATGATGCGGTCATAATCTTTCTCAAACTGGCTTCGCTGCTGGTCGGCTTCGGCAGCATGCAGGCCTTTAGGCAGCAATAATTTTTCCCAATTCATCATCAGGCTCAAAAATACAAAGAGAGGCGCTGAGGAAAAAGTAATTTATCTTAATTCCATCCTCCGCCCAGAGCCCGGTACAGATCTACCACTGTCAGGAACATTTGGATTCGGGTATTGGTCTTGTTCAGTTCTGCCTCCAGCACCCTCGATTGGGCGGTGATGACTTCCAGATAGGTAGCATACCCACCCCTAAACAATTCATTGGACGTCGATACCGCATTCAGCAATACGGCAGTTTCCTCATCCCGGAGACTGTAAACGTTCCTCAGATTGTCCAGGCGAAGCAGTTTGTTGCTCACTTCCTGGTAGCCATCCAGAATTCGCTGCTGGTAATTGTACAGAGCAATTTTGTTGTTAGCCACAGCCTGGTCAAAACCTGCCTGTATCCTATTCTGAGCAAAAATCGGCGTTGTAAGCCCACCCAGCAAGCCTATGGTCAGGCCTCCCGGCATTTTCAGGGCGGCAGGAAGACTCCTGTCATTCAGTCCTACATAGGGAGTAAAACTAAATGAGGGCAAAAATTCCTTTCTGGCGGCCTCTACATTGAAGTTGGCTGCCCGGAGTTCGTGTTCGGCCTGCTGTATGTCTGGTCTACGAAGCAACATATCGGAGGGAATCCCCACTTCCATTCCATAAGGCAGCTTGATCTCCAATAAAGAAGATGCGCGAGCAATGGGTTCAGGAAACCTTCCCAGAATAAAATTCAGGTAATTTTCGGTTTCCAGGATTTCCTGTCGTTTTTCAAAAGCCAGACTCTTGGTTGACAGCAGTTGGGCAGAAAATTGCTGCACAGCAAGCTCTGTGGCTCGGCCTGCCATTTTCTGGATTTTTATCAGCTCGAGCGCCATTTCCTGAAATTCTATGTTTCGCTCTATGGTCTCCAGCTCGATGTCCATACCCAGCAACTCATAATACAGCTTCGCTATTTCTGCCACGATATTGGTCACCATCAGGTGCCTCCCTTTCTCGGTGGCCATGAAAGCCTCAAGATTAGCTTCTTTCCGGTCCCTCAGCTTACCCCAGACATCTATTTCCCAGGTGCTTTGAAAGCCGATAAAATTGTTTTCCAGGCGATTGACTACATTTCTGTCACCATTGATCGTGCCACCGAGCAAGTTGGGCCTGATGTCTCCCGAGCGGTAACGCACAATCCCATCCATGGTCGGATATAGGGCACCTTTGCTTATCCGGTATTGTGTACGTGCGATTTCGATTCTCTCAAATGCAGCCAGCAGATCCAGGTTATTGTCCAGCCCTTCCTCAATAAGATAGACCAGATTGGGATCATTAAAAAATTCTTTCCAGCTGATATCCCCTATGCTGGACGAATCTGTAATGTCCAGAAAGGTTTCCGGCACAGGCTCCATCTCAGGGAGGCTGGGTACCTCTATGCTCTTGCAGGCATACATGGCAAAAAAGATGCATGCAGCTATCGCCAGATGAACGTACTTCGTATTTTTTAAAAACATGGGTTTTGATCAATTATTGGAAAAAGAGACCGGTGCGTCTTCCTCTACAGGCAACTCCGGTGCAGTCTCGATTCTTTTAAAGGTGAAATGGGCAAAAATCACATAGAGGCCAGGTATGATGATCAATCCGAAGATGGTGCCGATCAGCATTCCTCCAGCAGCCGCCGTTCCTATGGACCGATTGCCCAGTGCACCTGCACCTGAGGCCATTGCCAGCGGAAGCAGACCGGCAATAAATGCGAAAGAGGTCATCAGGATGGGCCTGAGCCTGGTAACTGCACCCTCTACTGCAGCCTGGATCACACTATGCCCTGCTGCTTTTTTCTGAATGGCAAACTCTACGATCAGAATGGCATTTTTACCCAGCAATCCAATCAACATAATCAGCGCCACCTGGGCATAAATGTTGTTCTGCAAACCCAATACGTAAAGCGCAAAAAAGGCTCCAAACACACCTACAGGAAGGGATAGAATGACCGGCAGTGGCAGCAAAAAGCTTTCGTATTGGGCGGAGAGGATCAAATATACAAAGAGCAGGCAGATCAAAAATATGATGATGGCCTGATTTCCTGAACCCACCTCTTCCCGGGACATGCCGTACCAATCGTGGTTGTATCCCTGCGGCAGCTTTTCTGCCGTAATTCTTTCGATCGCGGCAATGACGTCCCCACTACTGTATCCCGGAGCTGCAGCTCCTTTTACGGTAGAGGAGTTGTACATGTTGAAACGGGTCAGTTGTTCCGGTCCGTAGGCTTTTTCCATGGTCAGAAATGAGGATATGGGTACCATTTCACCCTCATTGTTTTTGACGTGGAGGTTCAGTACATCCTCAGGTTTTGCCCGGTATTCCGGGCTGGCCTGAAGCATGACATCATACATTTGCTCAAACCTTACGAAGTCGGACACATACATGCCTCCAAGCAATACCTGCATGGTGCTCAGTGCTTTGGCGATGGTAACGCCATTTTTGGCCGCCATATCCTGATCAATACTGACCAGAAACTGAGGAAATGTGGGGTCAAAATCTGTAAACGCATTGTTAATTTCCGGCGCAGCTTCCAGCTCAGCGATCAGGTCATTGGTCACCGTGGCCAGACGGTCCAGGTTACCGGTTCCGGTCTGGTCAAGAACTTTCATCTGAAAACCACTGGAATTGCCAAAACCTGAAACCGTGGGAGGTAGAAAAAAGTCGATTTTGGCATCATTGATATCCTGAGAAAGGTTTCTGAATTCATCAAGGGTTTCCTGAATGGGCAGATCTTTCCGCTCATCCCAGGACTTTAGATTGACCATGGCCATTCCATAAGAGGCCCCAGACAGCCCATTTCCGAGGGAATATCCAGCCAGGCTAGACACGGATTCTACCGCTTCACTACCCTCCAGTCTGAGCACCAGTTCGTCCAGTACCTTTTCTGTTCTTTCCACTGTGGCACCCACCGGAGTGGTGACATTGACGTATACCATACTCTGATCTTCGGTAGGTATAAAGCCCGTTGGCAGAATCTTACTGATGCCCCAGGTGGCAATAAAGAAAAATACGAGAATAAGTGTAGTGACTCCCCTCCTGGGGACGATGTAGGTAATGTATTGATAATATTTATTTTCAAAGAAATTGTAGAAGCGGTTAAACCCATCGAAGAAGCGCTGTAGCAGCGTACGTTTTTTCTCCATGCCATAATGATTTTGTAGCAGGATGGCGCAAAGGGCCGGAGTAAGGGTAAGCGCATTGATGCCGGAAATAAATATGGCAAAAGCCAGGGTTAGGGAGAACTGCCGGTAGAAGATTCCTACCGGACCTGACATAAAGGCCACCGGAATAAATACCGCAGACATCACCATGGTGATCGCAATAATTGCCGCACTGATTTCCTTCATGGCAGCGAAAGTCGCCGCTCGTGGTGCCAGGCCCTCCTTTTCCATTTTGGCGTGGACGGCCTCCACCACCACAATGGCATTGTCTACCACTATCCCAATGGCCAGCACCAGGGCAAACAGCGTAAGCAGATTGATAGAGAAGCCCAGCCACTGCATGAAGAACAGGGTGCCGATCAATGCTACCGGAACCGCAAGGGTGGGTATCAGCGTGGAGCGGAAATCCTGTAAGAAGATGAATACAACTATAAAAACCAGGATAAATGCCTCTACCAGTGTCACCAGCACTTCCTGTATAGAGGCGTTCAGAAACCGGGAGACGTCATAGGAAATTTTGTAATCCATGCCAGAGGGAAAGGTCCCCTCCCGTATACTTTCCATTTTTTTCTTCACGTTGGCAATGACCTCACTGGCGTTTGATCCCGGACGCTGGATCACCATAACGGAGGCTGCCGGCCTGCCGTCCATTTTGGCTATACGTCCATAATTCAGATTGCCAAATTCAACGTCTGCGATGTCTTTCAGCCTCAAAATAGAGCCATCGGCATTGGCCCGGATCACCAGGTTTTCATACTGACGGGGTTCAAAAAATTTACCGGTGTATTTCAGGACATACTGCAGCATCTGCATGTCTTTGCCGGAGCTGATGCCCAATTGACCCGGTGCTGCTTCCACGTTTTGATTTCGAATGGCTGCTACCACATCATCCGTAGACACTTCATAGGCGGTCATCCTGTCCGGCTTTAGCCAGATACGCATGGAATAATCCTTGGTACTCATGATTTCCGCCAGGCCGACACCATCCACCCGTCTGAGCTCCTGGAGCACATTCAGATCAGTGAAATTATATATGAATGCTTCGTCCAGGGAAGGATCTTCACTGGCAACATTGATGTACATCAGCAAACCCTCCACCTGTTTTTCTACCGTCACACCGGCCTTGATCGCCTCCTCAGGCAATTCATTCACTACCGTTGATATCCTGTTTTGTATTTCTACTGCTGCCAGATCCGGATCAGTGCCTGCTTCGAAATAGACTTTAATGATCACGGTACCCCGGTTGCTACTGACAGAAGTCATGTAGGTCATGCCAGGTACGCCATTAATTACTTTTTCAAGAGGTGTAGCCACCGTTTTGGCGGCCACTTCGGCATTTGCTCCCCGGTATTTGGTCCTCACGGCTACGGAAGGGGGGGCAATATCCGGAAACAATTCCACCGGTAGGGTAAAAAAGGAAAGCAATCCCAGCAGGACAAAAAACAAAGATATGACCAGAGACAATACCGGCCGTTTGATAAACAAATTAAACATGACTGTACTGGCTTAGGGGATTTGTACTGCTTCTGCTACGGCATCGTCTTGCTCCAAACCGGGATCTGCTTCATCCTCGCTGGCTACAACTTTGGGCTGAATCGTCATGCCATTTTTGATGTTTTGGATGCCTTCAAACACCAGGCTCTCTCCGGCTTCTAGTCCAGAGTCTACGATATAGTAATGAGAAAATCTGGCGCGGGGCACAAAACTTCGCATTTCCACCTGATTGTCCTCTCCGACCACATACACGAAGCTTCTGTCCTGTATTTCAAACACTGCCTTCTGAGGGATAATGATGGCATTTCTGATCCGGTTGGTCAGGATGATTTTACCGGTAGATCCGTGTTTCAGGATCTTATTGGGGTTGGGAAATTTTGCCCGGAAAGCAATAGAGCCCGTATTGGCATTAAACTCCCCTTCCATGGTTTCTATCATTCCCTTAAAGGGGTAGGGAGAACCGTCCGCCAGCACCAGATCCACAACATTGTTTTCTGCAGTCTCGTCCTTGGATTTTATGTACTCGAGATACTCACGCTCTGACACATTGAAATAAACATGGACCGAACTGACATCGGACACGGTGGTGAGCAGGCTACCCGGATCGATCAGGCTTCCCGTTCGAAGCGGTATCCGATCGGTGGTACCATCAAAGGGCGCGCGGATTTCAGTATAGGAAAGCTGCACTGCCGCATTCGCCTCAGCAGATTTGGCTTCTTCTATTTTGGCCATCACTGCATCATATTTTGCGCGGGTGAGGTTCAGTTCGGATTCAGAGATCACATTGTTGTCCACCATGATCTTTAACCGCTCCACTTCAAACTCCATTACCTTGGCTTCTGCCTTGGCGCTTTCCAGATTGGCTCTGGCTTTGGCCAGATCAGCCTTGTATTCCTGATCGTTGGTCTTGAATAGCAGCTGCCCCTTTTTGACTTCCTTACCTTCATCTACGTAGACCTTTTCCAGAAAACCCTCCACGCGAGCCCTTAATTCTACGTTTTGTATGGCCCTGATGTCTGCCACATAATCCCGGTGCAGGATAGTGTCTTTTGCTACGACTTTGATGACCGGAAATTCTTTGATTTTGGCAGAATTTTCATTTGATTGATTTTCCTGATTGCAGGAAAAAAAAATTCCTCCCAATAGCAAAAAAAATACTGCACTGATTTTACTCAAATTTTCTCTGTTCATTATCAATTCTCCTCCAATTTTTACCTTTGCTAAAGTTCTGAAATTCCAGATTTACAATCTTTAACAACGAACATATTTACTAAATTTTATCAGCGAAACCAAGGATAAAATCAGGCAGGCCCCTGATCGACAAGATTAACGGATAAAATCAGGTTTAAACAGGCCGGAATGTTTGATAGAATCCAGCCTGCCTGTTGGAACCAGGTAGGACAACGTGGATATACAGCCGGCTGATGATAAGATGCGCTGGTTATTCCTGCTGAAAGGGAGGGCATGGCGAAACGCAATCCCGGACCGATGCCAGAGGAAAAAAACAAGGGTAAACAGGTGATTGATCGCTGCCCCATGATTTTGGCCGATTCAGCAGAAAACCACCGGAATTAAAAAGATCATTCCCTATCTTGCCCTATATTTGTTTTTTCACCATTGAGGAACAATGCATAGAAATATTTCTTTAGGGCTGCTTGTGGTGCTCATCAATCTGCCGCTACTGGCACAGGATATTCCTGGTCCCAGAAGTTATCTGGCCTATCAGTTGCAGGAGAAACTAACTATAGACGGGCTGCTGGAAGAATCCGCCTGGAAAAAGGCACCCTGGTCCGAGCCTTTTCAAGACATTAGGGGAGGAGATTTTCCCGCACCTGCACAGCTTACCCGGATGAAATTGCTCTGGGACCAAAACCACCTGTATATTGCTATTCGCCTGGAGGAAAATCATCTTTGGGCGACCTATACCGAAAGGGAATCGGTCATATTTCAGGAAAATGACATAGAAATATTTATTGACCCGGATGGGGATACCCACCACTACTATGAAGTTGAGATCAACGCCCTGGGAACCCTCTGGGACCTGCTGATGACACGGCCCTATAAAAACGGTGGCAAACCCATCAACGGATGGAACATCAATGAATTTCAATATGCCGTGCACCTGGAGGGCACTTTAAACGAGCCTTCAGATACCGATGAGTACTGGATACTGGAAACGGCCATTCCCTGGAAAAGCCTTTCGCAGTCCGGGCCAAATTTCAGGGCCCCGGAACCAGGCGAACACTGGAAGATCAATTTTTCGCGCGTACAATGGCGGATTGAAGCGACCGAAAACGGCTATGCAAAAAAAATTAATCCGGATACCGGAAAGGCCTACCCTGAAGACAATTGGGTCTGGTCTGCCATGGGCCAGGTCAACATGCATATTCCGGAACGCTGGGGTTATGTGCAGTTTTCAGATATCATTGTAGGTGAAGGGACCGCATCATTTCAAATTCATCCGGATGAAAAAATTAAAAATGAGTTGAGAAAATATTATGAGGCGCAGCGGAAACTATTTGCTAACTCCGGACATTACAGTAAGCATCCTGATGAACTCGATATTGTCAGTAGTTTAACAGAGGTGAAATTTGAGGTGGGCGAGACCAGGTTCAAGATTTCCGCTCCGTCTGCCATACCCGGCGAAAGGCGTTGGAATATCACTGAAGACAGTAGAATATGGCAGGATTAATTGCGGAATATGGGGCCGGTCGGAAATTAAGAACCTAACCCCGGATTCGACAGATTGAAAAAGTCAATACCTGTGAACCGTTATATATCCGGGATTTGATACAGATTGATTATAATCATTAAGCCAACAGCTATGTTGCTTTTACGGATAAAAGAGCTGGGTATAATTTAAGAGAGGTCAGTAACTAAATAGAAGTCGAGCTGATGAGCAAAACATTTTTGGCGTTATGGATGGCGATGCTTTCGGGGCTGTTTATGAGTTGTGACGATGTCACCTCAGAAAATCGCTCCCTTGTCAATATTTTATTGGTAGATGCCCCTGGCGATTTTGACGAAGTATGGATAGAAGTTCTTGGAGTGGAAATTTTGCCTGCCGGAAGCAGGGGAAGTACTGAAAATGCCAATTGGATACGAATTCCGTACCGTGCGGCCAGCAATACGGTAAAGATCAGCGACCTCGTGAATGACGAACGATTGTTGTTGGGGAGAACGGAGATCCAGTCCGGGTTGGTATCAAAAATCCGGCTATTGCTGGGAAGAGAAATGTACCTGATTCAGGATGGTATCCGGATAGATCTGGCTGCGGATTTGGACCTGGCAGACAAGCTGGAAATGGATATTGCGGTAGATGCCCTACCCGGTTTTTCCTATGATATTTTTCTTGATATGGACCTGGCAGGTTCTATCGTACCCGCTGCCAATGGCAGCTTTCTGCTGGATCCCAAACTTCGGGCATTTGATCCAGCCGGAGCTGCCACTATCCGGGGCCGGATTTTACCCGGAAACGTTGCTCCCCACGTGTATGTGCGCAGCACTACCGATACGCTAAGTACCCTTACGGCCGGCAACGGTGGGTTTTATCTTCAGGGTATCACACCAAATACCTACCAGGTTTTCATCGAGGCTCCTGCCGGTTATCTGGATACTGCTTTTGACGTTGCCGTGAGCGGAGATACGCTGCTGACGCTGCCTTCCATCAACCTCAGACCCCAATTGCCCTGATGAATCCCCGAGTCCTTCCCTTTTCATCAGACCTTCCCGGCGATGAGGCTTTTATGCAGCGGGCCATTGATCTTGCCTCCCTTGGAGCTGCCTGGGTAAGTCCCAACCCCATGGTGGGCTGTGTGATCGTCCACAACAATACCATTATAGGGGAGGGTTATCACGAGCGGTATGGAGAGGCCCATGCGGAACCCAACGCGATCAAATCCGTCAAAGATCAGCGACTCCTTCAGGAAGCGACGCTATACGTCACGTTAGAGCCTTGTGCGCACCAGGGAAAAACACCTCCCTGTGCGGACCTGATCGTGAAGCATCAATTAAAAAGGGTGGTTATTGGTGCGATGGATTCCAATCCCCTGGTGGCTGGCAAGGGGCTTTCCCGGATCCGAAAATCCGGTATTGAAGTCACTACAGGCGTGCTGGAAGATAAAATAAGGTGGCAAAACAGGAGGTTTTTTACCCGTATCGAAAAGAACCGACCCTATATCCTCTTGAAATGGGCACAAACTACTGACGGTTTTATCGCCAGGACCAATTTTGATAGCAAATGGATCAGCTCTGTGCTAAGCAGGCAGCTTGTACATCGCTGGCGAACTGAAGAAGATGCCATCATGGTGGGCACCCATACTGCACACCATGACAATCCGCAGCTAAATGCCCGTGACTGGTACGGGAAAGATCCCATTCGGGTGGTCGTAGACAGACACCTGCGACTTTCTCCAGGGCTGAATCTTTTTGATGGCAGTCAGCAGACGCTGGTTTATAACCATAAGCGTGACGGCATTACTGGTAAGACCCAATGGATCAAAGTAGATGATTCCTTTCATCTCAAAAGCCTTTTGGCGGATTTGCAGCAAAAAGGGGTACAGAGCCTGCTTGTAGAAGGCGGAGCGGCCTTATTGGAAAGTTTCATTCGGCAGGGATTGTGGGACGAGGCACGGGTTTTTACCGGAACTGGTTCTTTTGGGCTGGGCATTCCTGCACCCAGGATGCCTGTCATTCCGCAAGGCCGAATGGTCATAGACACTGATATTTTAGAAACCTACTACCAACATGACTGAGCACATTATGATCCCTGCAGGGGCCGACAAGGCCGGGAAATACGAGGCTTTGCTGCCGCAATTAGAAGCCCTGGTACATGCGGAAACCGATTTGATTGCCAACCTGGCAAATATTGCAGCAGTATTGAAGGATGTTTTTGGCTTTTTCTGGGTGGGGTTTTACCTGGTAAAAGAGGGGCAGTTGGTCCTGGGACCTTTTCAGGGGCCACTGGCCTGTACCCGTATCGCCTTTGGTATGGGCGTATGCGGTAAAGCCTGGGAGACCGGGCAGACCCAGTTGATTCCGGATGTAGACGCTTTTCCGGGTCACATCGCCTGCAGTGCCGATAGCCGTTCGGAGATCGTAGTCCCGATCCGGAAAGCAGATACCGTAGTCGGAGTACTGGATATAGATTCCGATAAACTGGCGGGTTTTGATGCAACCGACCAAAAATACCTGGAAATGATGGTTTCACTGGTCCCCACATGAGAATACATATATACCAGATCTATTGAAACAAAGGCCGGGTTTTCCTGCATGCTGTTGGGGCGTAGGGTCTTTCTCCTATCCCGCCAAGCATAAAAGTCAGCCGATCAATGGATTTTACAGAAAGCTCGATTAATTTCACCCCGTGAAACCGACACGTTTGAAATCATCTTCATTCTATTTGTTGAATGATGATTTTATTCGACAAAGATACTCCCGATCAATCCGGGACAAGTCATCTGGCCATTTAAGATCAAATCATACATGAAAATTTGTTTTGCCTCAAATAATCCCAAAAAACTGGACGAAATCAGAGCGGCATTGGGGGATCATTTTGACATCCTCTCCCTTAGCGATATCGGCTGCCATGAAGAATTGCCGGAGACGGGCGATACGCTGGAAGCCAACGCCTTGCAGAAGGCACGCTATGTCAAAGACCACTATGGCGTAGACTGTTTTGCCGATGACACGGGACTGGAAGTTGCTGCGCTTCAGGGAGCGCCGGGCGTTTACTCTGGCAGATTTGCCGGTGAGCCCAGAAGTGATGAAAGGAACGTTGCTCTCTTGCTGGAAAAGATGAGCGAAAAGGAAAACCGGAAAGCTGCCTTCCGGACGATAATCGCGCTTATTATTGGTGAAAAGGTGTATTCGTTTGAAGGTAAAGCCGAAGGAAAGATCATTCAGAAACGTTTTGGTACTGAGGGATTTGGATATGATCCGGTGTTTCAGCCGGATGGTTACGAGAAAACATTTGCACAACTGAGCATGCAGGAAAAAAATGCCATCAGCCACCGGGGCAAGGCGGTAAAGCAACTGGCCGGATTTCTTCGCTCATTTGGTGCTTCCTCAGCGAAAGTAGAGGATTAAAAAATATTAACTGGTACCCATGGGAAAACCATTCATCATAGGAATTACAGGAGGAAGCGCTTCCGGAAAAACCCATTTTCTGGACAAGCTATTGGGCGCTTTAGCGCCGGAGGAGGTCTGTTTGATCTCACAGGACAACTATTACAAACCCAGAGACCTGCAACCACTGGACGAGCGGGGAATACACAACTTTGACAGCCCGAATTCTATAGACTTTGAGCAATATGCTGCAGATATCCGGCATATCCAGGCGGGGAAAAGCATCACCCGGCAGGAATACACCTTCAACAATCCCAATAAGCAAGGCCGAATGCTTACTTTTAATCCGGCCCCTGTAGTCGTCGTGGAGGGTATTTTTGTGTTGTACTACCCCGAACTAGCCGACCTGCTGGACCTTAAAGTATATATCGATGCCAAAGACCATATCAAATTGAGACGCAGAATTGTACGAGATAAGATGGAACGCGGGAGCGATCTGGATGATGTATTGTACCGATATGAGCAGCACGTGATGCCTACTTACGAAAAATACATCGCTCCCTTCAAACATGATGCAGATTTGATCGTACCCAACAACCAGGGATTTGAGCGCGCATTGGAAGTAATCCAGGTTTTTTTGAAGGAAAAAATTAAAAGTCAGCAGCATTTGTAGGATAAAATCTCTAGATATAGATAGAGAAGGTAGATAATTCCCGCAAAGATTTTTATGTGCTAATTGTCTGACTGACAAGTGCTTTATATCGTCAAAAAAAACAGCATTAGCCTGTCATTTTAAAAAATCTTTTCTATATTTGCGCTTCATGCAGAGATACTGGAGACATAACAGACTGATTCGCGAAAGGCTGACCCTGCTGGTGGTGATGCTGTTTTGTGTTTTTGTTTCCTCTTCTCAGCTAGAAATTGATGTCAGCCCTTCCGGAGTAGACATAGAACTGAATGTAAATGGGGATCAGGGGGATGAACCTGCACAGGGAGAAGAAAAAACCTATGTGCACACGGCCATCGATGCGGTAGTTCCTTTTGTTTTGATCGTAATGGATCAGGCCTACCATTTTATATACGAAATTGCAGGTGCTGAAAACCCGAAAGTCAACTTTTATTCGGGTCTTGTGCCTTCGCATAACCATTTATTTGAAATACTTTTTGAGCAGATCATTTCGGTGAATGCTCCCTGATTAAATTGTCCTTATCCTTTCCTAATGCTCTGGATGATAAACATTCGCAGCTATCTCCTTAGTTAATAACAAAACAATCAATCAATAATCATGAAGAATAAAGGTATTATCGTTTTTTTAACGGTGGTCATCACAGGACTATGCCTGTACTATCTGTCCTTTACGCTGGTATCCAATAGTGTTCAGGAGAAAGCCACCACCTATGCCACCGACGAATCTGGCAATATTGACTTTGACAAAAGGCAGACTTATCTGGACTCGGTCTGGCGCGAACCTGTGTACAATTTTCTGGGAATTCCCTTTACCTACCAGGAGGTCAAAAACACTGAACTGGGATTGGGGCTGGACTTGCAGGGTGGCATGCATGTGACACTTGAGGTATCTCCCATAGAGATCGTGAAGGGTCTCGCTGGCGGCAGCAAAGATCAGGCGTTTAATCAGGCGGTAGAAATAGCCCGTGAAAGGGCCAAAACCCAGAATGAGCCTTTCGTAAATATCTTTTACCAGGCCTGGCAGGAGGAAGCCGGAGACCGGCAACTAAATACCATATTTGCTACTGCGGCCAACAGGGGCCGTATTTCTCTGGAATCTTCAGATTCGGATATTCTCAATATCCTGGACAACGAAATAGAAAACGCCATCGACCGTTCTTTCAATATTTTGAGAACCCGTATAGACCGGTTTGGTACTTCCCAGCCTAATATTCAGCGGATCCAGAATACCGGGAGGATTCAGATTGAACTGCCCGGTGTAGACAATGCCGAGCGTGTTCGTGGCTTGCTACAGGGGGTAGCCAAGCTCCAATTCTGGGAAGTGGCTGAATTTGACCAGTATGGAGATGCCCTGCAACAAATCAATTCGTTTCTGGTACAGGAGGCAGGTAGCCAGCAATCGCAGGCCGATGCTGCAGAGGAGGATGCTGGCGCCCTTGCTGATACTACCGACCTGGAGAGTGACCTCGCCAGACAGTTGGCGGAGGAAGGCGCAGACACAGATTCACTCGGAACCAGCGTATCGCCACTTTTCTCGCTTTTGAAAGCCAATTATGGGTTGGTTTATGAAGTCAGGGATACCATGGCCATCAACCGAATATTCAAAAGAGAAGATGTGCAGGCCTTGTTGCCAAGAGACATTCGTTTCATGTGGTCCGTCAAACCTCAGGAACAGGAGGGAATGGAGCTGCTGGAACTGCATGCCATCAAAGCGCCAAGGGGAACTGATCAGGCACCACTGGAGGGTGATGTCATCACAGATGCCAGGCAGTCTCTGGACCAGACTTCCAGGCCGGCTGTCAGCATGCAGATGAATGCTGAAGGAGCGAGAAACTGGAGAAGATTGACGGCAGAAAATATTGGCAACAGAATAGCCGTGGTACTGGATGATTACGTCTATACCGCACCTACCGTTCAGGGCGAAATCCCTTCCGGGCAATCAGAAATCACGGGTAATTTTACCATGGAAGAAGCCAAGGATCTGGCAAATATACTTAAATCCGGAACCTTGCCAGCACCAACCAATATCGTGGAAGAAGCGATAGTAGGGCCTACCCTGGGAGTAGAAGCGAGAAATCAGGGAATCAATTCCATGATCGCCGGACTGGTTTTGGTCGTTTTATTTATGGTGGCTTATTATTCCAAAGGTGGTCTTGTAGCCATTGCCGCTTTGCTCTTCAATATCTTTTTTATCCTGGGTATCCTCGCACAGTTGGGGGCCGCACTCACTTTGCCTGGAATAGCAGGTATTGTCCTTACCATTGGTATGTCGATCGATGCCAATGTGTTGATTTTCGAAAGGATTAAGGAAGAGTTGCGCAATGGGGCAGGCATACTGCAGGCCATCAGCAGCGGCTACAACAAGGCATTTAGCGCCATTCTGGACTCCAATGTGACCACTTTTCTTACCGGTGCCATATTGTATTCACTGGGCCAGGGTCCTGTCAAGGGTTTTGCCATTGTACTGATGATAGGTATTGCCTCTTCCTTTTTCTCTGCAGTATTCATCACCCGGGTGATTGTGCACTGGATGAGCAAAAAGGGAGATAAAAGCAGTATTGCCTTTGCTACCCCCTTCACCAGAAACCTGCTATCTGATCTCAATATAGATTTTCTGAGCAAGAGAAAAGTTGCCTATCTGATCTCCTCTTCCATTATTGTAATAGGTATGATATTGGCGCTTACCTCCGGACTGAAATTTGGTGTAGATTTTACTGGTGGTAGGTATTATATCGTCGAGTTCAATGAGCCGGTACCTGCATCTGAATTGAAAGTGGGTCTGGACAACGAATTTGAAGGCTCTGTCGAAGTAAAGACTTATGGTGCCAATAATATCCTGAAAGTAACCACCTCCTACCTGGTCAATGAGGACAATGAGGAAGCCAACAGAGAGGTGGAAAGCAAAATCAAAGAGGGTATTGCGAGCGTCACAGGATTCAATTTTATTGATGATGCCACGCAAATGACAGAAGGTGCATTTGCCATCACCGGATCCAATAAGGTCGGGGCCACAGTGGCGGATGATATCAAGAACTCCTCCCTGGAAGCGATGTTCTTTTCACTGGTAGCCATATTTTTGTATATCCTGTTGCGTTTCAGAAAATGGCAATTCTCCCTCGCGTCTATTGTGGCACTGATTCACGATTCGATGTTTGTGGTTGCCGCTTTTGCCATCGCCAGTGCGTTTGGCGCTACCTTTGAAATCGACCAGGTCTTTATCGCAGCCATGTTGACAGTGATCGGTTATTCGATCAACGATACAGTGATCGTATTTGACCGGATCAGGGAAAATATCGAAAACCGGGGTACAGGTAGGATCGTGAAGATGTTTAACGATGCCATCAACCAAACCATGGGCAGGACCCTTATTACCTCTGCTACCACGCTGATCGTGGTATTGGTGTTGCTGATATTCGGCGGCGAAGTGCTGAGAGGCTTTTCCTTTGCCCTGCTCATCGGGGTATTGGTAGGTACTTATTCTTCCATTTACATTGCTACTCCTGTAGTCGTGGATCTGATGAAGCGGGAATTGGCAAATAATCCGGATACGCCCAGCCCGGCACCTAAGAAAAAGGTGGCCTGATCGGTCCGAGAAAAGATACAAAAAGCCGGTTTCTATATGGGAACCGGCTTTTTTTTGGTTTAAATGCAAAATAAATACCCTGAACGGGGTATTGCCTTCACTTTTGACCTGTTTTAAATTGCATGAAATTTAAAATCTACCAATGGTGCTCTCTTTTTATTTTATTGCCCTATTGCTGGGTACATTGTTTGCCGTAATTTACCTCCTGTCGGGAAATGGCCAAAATCAATACAAAAGTATTAACTTACTGGTCTTGCTGATCCTGATTACCGGTCTGCTCACCGAGACGATCTGGAATTATACCCGGTCTGCGGGGATGGAAAACTGCCTTTTGTACAATATTTTATATATCTACCTGAGGCCTTCGGTGATGTTACTGCTCTATAGCCAGTTACCTTACAGTTGTGAGCTGCAGAAAAAAATTCTGCCCTCTATGGCAGCATTTTTAGGGTCAGGCCTGATCATCAGCTTGTTTTTTCAATCGATTTTTACAAATATTCAGTCCTACAGCTACCTGATCGGGCATGGACTGGTATTGTTCTACAGTCTTATTTTTTTCAAGGATATCCTGAAGCAAAGCCAATTCAGAGAAACCAACCTGCTATCTATACCCTATTTCTGGATAGCTACCCTGGTGTTGTTTTCTTTTGGAGAGGGGTACATATTTTTCATTCTCACCTATTACTTCCCAAGCCTTGGCGACTACGGTATGGGCCCAGTTTTTCAATGGGTACAGTTTTTCAGTGGGTTGATGTATCTCTCCTTTGGACTTTCCTTATATGCACCTATGGTTTTCAAGAGGCGTTACAGCTATTAAGTATGGTCTATGTCAAAAAATAGTTTTTAATTTTAGGCATTAGCTGTAGATTTACGGATTAATTTTAAATCCGCTTTGTATGTCATATTTATTCACTTCGGAATCGGTTTCCGAAGGACACCCCGATAAAATTTCAGATCAGGTATCAGATGCAATCATCGATCATTTTTTGGCTTTTGATCCCAATTCCAAGGTAGCCTGTGAAACCATGGTCACTACAGGCCAGGTCATTCTGGCTGGTGAGGTAAAGTCGAACACTTATCTGGATGTACAAAAAATTGCCCGGGATGTCATCAACAGGATAGGCTATACCAGAAGTGAGTACATGTTTGACGGCAGTTCCTGCGGTGTTTTATCCGCCTTGCACGAGCAATCTCCCGACATCAACCAGGGCGTAGACCGGAATGAGCCGGAAGAACAGGGTGCCGGCGATCAGGGTATGATGTTTGGCTATGCCATCAACGAAACAGAAAGTTATATTCCGCTTGGATTAGATCTTTCGCACAAGCTGTTGAAGGAGTTGGCAGTGCTCAGGAGGGAAAATGATGAAATCAAATACCTCAGGCCAGATTCCAAGGCACAGGTGACGATCCAGTACAGCGATAACAATGTGCCGGAAAAAATCAATACCATCGTAATTTCTACCCAGCATGATGACTTTGCAGAAGAAGCTCAGATGCTCGGAAAGATCAAAAAGGATATCATTGAGATCCTTATTCCAAGGGTAAAAGCACAACTACCTCCGGCGACTCAGAAACTTTTTACTGACGAGATCATCTATCACATCAACCCTACCGGGAAGTTTGTCATCGGAGGACCACACGGAGATACCGGACTCACCGGAAGAAAAATCATCGTGGACACCTACGGGGGGAAGGGAGCACACGGTGGTGGTGCTTTTTCTGGCAAAGACCCCTCCAAAGTAGACCGTTCTGCAGCCTACGCCACCCGGCATATTGCCAAAAATATGGTTGCTGCCGGACTTGCAGACGAGGTTTTGGTACAGGTATCCTATGCCATTGGCGTGGCCAGGCCCATGGGGCTGTACGTGCATACCTACGGTACTTCCAAAGTAAATCTGTCAGATGGAGAGATTGCTCAAAAAATCGAAAAATTATTTGACCTCCGGCCTTTTGCCATCGAAAAGCGTCTGAAGCTCAGGAATCCGATCTACGAAGAGACAGCCGCGTACGGACACATGGGCAGGGAAAGCCAGGTGGTTTCCAAAACGTTTTATTCACCGGACAAGGCATCCATAAAACTTGATGTTGAACTGTTTACCTGGGAAAAACTGGACCATGTAGACCTTATCAAAAAGGAGTTTGGACTCTGACATCAAATATCTACCGATATGTAGTAGGCAACTGTACCGGTTGCCTTTTTTTATTTCAGATTATGGAGTAAATTGATGGGTCATTGCATTCATTACATCAGGAAATCATGAACAGTTCATCCTATTTGGAAAGTAGCCTGGAGCTTTTTCGTACCTACAAAAGTCTGGGAGAAGGCGCGCTGGCACAAGTTTCAGACGAAAGCCTCTTTTGGCAGTATAATGCGGATAGCAATAGCATGGCTACCATTGTCAAGCACCTTTCGGGCAACATGCATTCTCGCTGGACCGATTTCCTGAACTCCGATGGGGAAAAGCCCTGGCGCCAGCGGGACGGGGAATTTGAAAATGACATAGGCAGCAGAGCGGAAATGATGGATATATGGGAGAAGGGGTGGACATTGCTTTTTGAAACCCTGGAGCCGCTGTCGGCCGCTGACCTGAAGAAGACGGTATATATCCGTGGCAAGGCCTATACTGTGCTCCATGCAATAAATACCCAACTTGCACACTATGCCTCCCATGTAGGACAATTGATTTACTTGGGCAAAATGCTGGTCGATGGTCCCTGGAATAGCCTGAGCATACCCAAAGGTCATTCCCAAAAGTACCTTGGAAAGTAGATAGTAAGTCGGATCTCAGGAGTACCCGCTAAATCAAACCTACAGGCAAAACCGTTAGTAAAGTCATGGAAAAGATTGAATCCAACCCTGAGAAGCTGTATGAAAATCTGGCTTACCGGGACATGCAAAGCTGGCTGCAAAAATCAAAACAGAAACCATCTCTGATCAACCGGATGACCACTGGCACCCAGCGGTCTATCAATAACCTTATTCCGGAAAAGATACACAAGGCCATCACTTTTGCAATTGAAAAAATGGTCAAGGGCGTTTTGACCGGTAATGAATATATTGCCCCATCACCCTACCTGGCAGACAGGCTGAGCTTACGGGAATACAAAGCGCGAAAAAGTATCCGTATTTATTCCAGAACTGCTTCGGTAGAAGGAGCAGTGACCGGGGCAGGTGGTATACTAATGGGATTTGTGGATTTGCCCGCCTTCCTGGCCATCAAAATGAAAATGCTGTTCGAGATAGCCGCTGCCTATGGGCACGATACCCGGGATTTTAAGGAAAGAGTATTCCTATTGCACATTTTCAAGTTGACTTTTTCCAGTCAGAAAACCAGAAATGAGATCATTGTGAACCTGGAAAACTGGAACGCATATGCCGGGTCACTGCCAGACGACCTGGACGATTTCGACTGGCGAAATTTCCAGTTGGAATACCGGGATTATATGGACCTGGCAAAACTGGCCCAGTTGATTCCCCTTATCGGCGCCGGCGTGGGAGCGGTGGCCAATTACAAATTGAGCCAGCAATTGGGGAGGATGGCCATCCAGGCCTATCGCCTGCGGTATTTTCAGCCCGGCAGATCCGGGTAATATTCAGCTTATTTCAAATATATACGCTTTCCTTTTTTAGCACTTTCCCTTGCTGCATCCAGGATCTCAACCACGATCATGTTGTTTTCAAGTGATGAGAGGTCTTTTGCGCTGACCTCTACCTCAGCTCTGACCACTGCTGCCAAATAGGAAAAAGGATCATCATAGGGATAAGTCCTCTGCTTCAACTGTTCGGGAGTTTCCTGGCTCTCTCCTGCCTCCCGGCTGATCAATCGGGTGTTGTTTTTGGCGATGTAATATCCCGACTTCCCATACACTTCCATGTCTTTCCTGCTAAAAGGCCAGTTCCACGAAGCCTGAATGACCCCCTGTGTTTCGGGGTAATCCAGCAGTATGGTAGCCTCATCATCCACATTTGGATAGATTTCTGGTTTGATTTGCTTAAGCTCTGCAGTCACGGAAACAGGCTTCTGACCATCCATCAACCAGGTCATGAGGTTGGCACCATAGCAACCGAAATCTATCACTGCTCCTCCTCCGTTCATTTTCGGATCGGTAAGCCAATCCAAAAACTCCTGGTTAACCCCAATTTCCATGGGGCCTTCATGGCCGTCATTGATCACCACCCTCCGCAATTCTCCAATGGGCGATTGACCCGTCACCCGCCTTTTTACCTCATGGTTACTGGCATACCAGGTCGTTTCATAGTTGGTGAGCAAATGAATCTGGTGTTTTACGGCCAGGGCTTCCATCTTTCTGGCATGGTCCATGCTCACCGCCAGCGGTTTTTCTACCATTACGTGGATACCACGTGGGGCGCAGGCCTCTACTACCTCCAGGTGCTCATAGATAGAGCCAAAAGCCGTTACGGCTTCAGGGCTCACTTCATCAAAGAGGCTCTCCATATCCGGGTAGAGCAGTTCCATGCTCAGGCCATGCCTGTCCAGGTATCGTTTGGCCAAATCGGTATTTGGCTCAACTATTCCTACTATCTCAATATCTCCTCTATCCTCACGGCCCAAAATCCAGTTGACGTGCGAATGTGTAAGACCTATCACGGCGATTCTGACAGGTTTCTGGGCGCAAACATGCTGCAGGCCTGGCAGTAGTACAGCAAGCAATAGAATAAACAATTTTCTCATTTTTAATATATTTTTAAAGACATTGTTGTTGTCGATCCGCATTCTCCCGAGGCTTGTATTCCGTTTTTCGGTTTTACCGGCCCGGCCATATTATTTCCCCCCGGGTTTAAAGGGTTTGGTTATTTTTTGAAGCAGGGTGCTGCCCGCTTCCCTTCTTTTTTCTCTTTCTCTTTTCCTTCTCTTTCTATTCTGCTGTTTCCCCTTGACCAGCACAGTACGTACAGATATTCCCACCTGACCGCTGTACCAGGGCTGCCGGCCGATAAGGTTTGCATTGGGTTTGTAATCTACAGAAAAATTCAGACCTAAGGCGGTAAATTCCAGGCCGGCAATCAGGTCAACGCCGACATGGGTATTGCCATAGGTACGGATGATTTCCATGCGTTCGGGTATTTTTTCCCTGTTTTCCCCGATCCCAAATGACAACCCGGCCCCATAGTAATAATTCAGTCTTTTGGTAAGCAGAGGTCGGTGCTTTTGGATCAGGGCATGGAAGCTGGTATTTACATTTAAATCTGATTGTAGTATGCCCTCCGCTGTAAGACCTTTTTGAATGCGCTTCTTGGCCGTGAGCCCTATCATGCGGTGTTGGTTGTTGTTTGCAAGCCGAAGACCAAGTGCACTTCCGTAGCTTTGTCCGAGTGATATCCCGGAAAATCCAAAAAACAGCAATATGAACCCTATGATAAATTTTTGCATGTGCTGCCGGTAAATTTGCGTCATTTGTATCAAAAAACCAGCCAAATGACTTACAAATCCCGGGATTTATACCTGGTATATGGCTGCTATCCTAACAGCGGAGACAAATGAAAGGTATTTTGCACTTCATTTTCCGCATTTGTGAGGATTCAACAGCAGATGTATTGTGAAAAGCAATTAAATAATTAAATTGAAAGTAATTTTAATGAAGCCTCGCTTATGAAAACGTTACTATCTATCATTCTAATGGTTCTTGGCGGCTCCCTGTGTGCACAGGATTTGGAAGGAGCCTGGAAACTGACCCACCAAAACGGGGAACCCGTGAAAAACAGGGAGTATATAAAAATCTATCAGGATGGTTATTTTGCTGTCGGGGCAAAGGAAATTGAAGGCAATAAATTTCTCATGGCAGGGGGAGGCAATTACCAATTGGAAGGTAACAACTATGAGGAGAGCCTGGATTTTCTGACGCTGGACCCGGATCAGGTGGGGACCACCAATGCCTACAACCTGGATTTTGCCAATGATCGAATGGTCATATCAGGTAAAATCAAAGGAGAAGATCTGATAGAAATCTGGGAAAAAATATCCTCCAGGGAAGATGACCTTACGAGAAACTGGGTGATCACAGGCAGAAAAAGAGATGGAGAAATCTCCAAAATGACCCCGGGCGCCCGCAGGACGGTGAAAATCCTGAGTGGAGGCCGATTCCAGTGGATAGCATTCAATTCCGAAACCAGGGAATTTAGTGGCACTGGTGGAGGTACCTACGATGCCGAAGACGGAAAATATACGGAGCACATCACCTTTTTCTCAAGAGATGACAGCCGTGTAGGAGCATCGCTGAATTTTGACTATGAAGTGATCGACGGCGAATGGCACCACAGTGGGTTGAGTTCTACAGGAAATCCGATTTATGAAATATGGTCTCCCTATGAAGAGGCCTACCAGCCCGACAAATAGTTTTTCATCACCAGTCGGATAGCTTAATGGTTCGGGGAATCGCCAGGGAAAGAAAGCATTTTCTTCTTTCTAATCTACTGAAAGGATTTATATATCTGGCCATACTATTGGTGTTGTTCCTCCTGCTTAAACAGTTTAGCAGTGAAGAGCAAAGGTATAACTGGTTTGGTGCTATATATGATGATACCGCACTGATCATGTTTATCTTTGTGGTGTCGGAGCTGCTTTTTGGAATCATTCCGCCAGAGGTCTTTATGCTTTGGTCCCTGGAGACCTCTCTGATAGGCCCCTATTTTTTTAGCATTGGTGTTTTGTCAGTCATTTCCTATGCTGCAGGATTTTTTAATTTCAATCTGGGAAGATGGGCAAAGGACAAAAAATGGATCAGAAGACTGGGTTACCCTCGTTTTAATAAATACCTGCGCATGTTTCGGCAATATGGCGGTTACCTGGTAATCGTGGCTTCGATCAGTCCGCTTCCTTTTTCAGCAATATCCTTATTAAGTGGAATTGGAGGGCTTCCCTTGAGAAAATACCTGTTCCTCAGCCTTTTTAGAATTGTTCGGTATTTTGCATACGGTATTGCTTTGATGGGCCTGGATCAGCTTTGACCAGGTTTCTGTAGCCACCGATGTGTTTTTTTACTGAGGTTTACCGGAAAGGAGGTTTATTCTTAACGCTTTTTCCAAATTAAATGGTCTTTGGACAAAATCTTTCCTATTTTCGAAGCAGATTTTATTTATGAAGAAGAAACGAATCGCTGTAAACGGCTGTGGCAGGATCGGCCGTTTGACCATCAAGTTGCTACTGGACCGACCCGATCTGGAGTTGGTGGCTGTAAACGACCTTACGGATCCCAAAACCCTCGTCCATCTTTTGCAATACGACTCCATACATGGCAAATATGGCCGCCGGATCATCGAGAAGGATGGCAACATCCAGGTTGGAGAAAAGATCATTCGGATCTTCGCAGAAAAGAATCCGCTCCTGATTCCCTGGTCGGAGCTGGACATCGATGTGGTACTTGAGTCTACCGGGAAGTTTACAGACAGGGAAAGTGCATCCATGCACCTCAGGGCAGGGGCCGGGAAGGTGATCATCACCGCTCCATCCAAGAGCAGCGATGTACCCATGGTGGTCCTGGGTGTAAATGAACATATCCTGAAGGGCAACGAAACGATCGTATCCAACGCCTCCTGTACCACAAATTGTCTTGCACCGATGGTCAAAGTACTGGACGATGCTTTTGGTATAGTCAAAGGTTATGTATCTACAGTACATTCCTATACCAACGATCAAAACCTGCATGATGCACCTCACAGGGATCTGCGCAGGGCGCGCGCTGCCGCCTATTCCATCATTCCGACCACCACCCATGCCGCAAAGGCCATGGAAGTGGTTTTACCTGAATTAAAAGGAAAAATAGAGGCTTCAGCCATGCGGGTTCCTGTCCCGGATGGATCGCTTACAGATTTGATCGTGCTATTGGAAAAGGATACCAGTGCGGATCAGATCAACCAGGCTTTTCTGGAGGCTACCCAAAACCAATTTAAAGGGATCATTGAGTATGCGGAAGATCCCATAGTCTCGATTGATATCGTAGGAAACCCCCATTCCTGCATACTGGATTCGGAACTGACTTCTTCTATGGGAAATTTGGCAAAAGTGGTAGGCTGGTATGACAACGAGTCAGGGTATTCCCAGCGTCTGGTAGAACTGGTAGAAAAATTGTGATGCCTACCTGAGGCGATTCTCCAGCCACAAAAATGGGAGGGATCCCTCTACCCATTTCTCAAAATAGTCGGTATAATCTGTCCCGAATACCATGGATCCCAGCAGGATATCCAGGTCTCCGTCTCCATCCATATCTCCGACGTCCATGGCCATCCAGCGACCGTCGGAAGCACCTTCAAAGCTGCTGACTTCAAAATCGAATGCGCCGTTATTTTCCAGATAAATAAAACTTTTTTCGGGCGCATTTTCATAATCGGGAAAAAAAGCAATCGCTGCGATATCCACATCGCCGTCCTGATCAAAATCTGCGGGGACGGCTTTGTAGGCACCGTTTAGCGGATAGAAAAACTCCTCACTAAACCTATTGTTGCCGTCATTGATATATATCCTGATGCCATGATAGGGTTTGGCGATCGGATCATAGTCTGCATTGTCTCCATTGGTATAGATGATATCGGGGTGTCCGTCGCCATTAAAGTCAAACAATTCGAAATAACTGGAACCATAGGTGGGCGGAAACCGCAGCAAGCGTTCGCTGATGAATTTACCATTTCCCTGATTGCGGAAAAAAAATATGCCTTCATCTCCCTGTCCGAATAAGGCAATGATATCCTTTCTGCCATCATTGTCCATGTCCCGGATATAGGCTTTGGTGGCACCGGGTTGTTGCAGCAGGATTTGCTTTTGGTAAGCCCCATTCTGGTCCTGTTTCCACCAGGCCAGACTACCTGTTTGCTTACCATACTCACAAATGACCATATCCTCCAAGCCATCCCCATCCAGATCTCCCCGGTCCATGTGTACTGGTCGCTGCAGGTTTCGGGCCAGGATAGCCGCAGGCTGTCCCGGAGCGTCTGGTAATCGCATCACAAAGCCCAGGTCCATATCGGTAGGATTGAAGGTGCCGATTACCAGGGCGTAATCGTATCTGTCGCCCTCGTGTATCCACACCGTTCCTTCCGGACTGGGGCTCATTTGCTGTACCTCAAAAGAATTGTTCATGATGGCCAGCACAGATCTACCCACATCGCTGATGTAAAAGCGGTCAGGTCCGCTGATGTGGACCATTAAAGTCATGGGGTTTTTTGTCGGACTTTCGGGTTTTCTCAATGAAAAACCCGGCATACCGATCTGAATTTTTTCTTTTTCAGGGATAGAAAGCATTGCGGGTGCTTCCCGGAGAAAATATGCGCTGATTTTGTTAAAGATCAGGCTGTCGATAACAGGCATTTCCGGAAAGATATTTTGCCGGTTCACGATTTGGCCGGCTCTCCCTCCCTCAATGAGCCAATTTCTGGTGGTATCATCGGGATAAATGCCATAATAGTGGCCCATTCTGGGCAAAATGGTTTCCCAGGTGGATCTGTCCAGCATGCCCGGATCCGGGTACAGGTGACAGCCTGTACAATAGCTTTTTGCCAGAATATCAGCGGGTTGTTTCAGTGTTTCCCCGTTTTCCTGAACCGGCGCTGAGTATTGGCTACCCCCGGCACCAATTTTCTCTTCCTGCCGGTTATCCCTGCCACACCCACCAAGCAGGTGCATCAATAAAAGCAGGTAGATAGCGGCAAACCGGAAATACGGACCGGGCGCAGATATGATGTAAATGCTGTATTTCGGTGAAAACATTTCTGCCTGGATAAAATTTAACCTCAGGCCCTAAGACAGCGCCTGTAGCAGGTATCTTCCCACGAAGATAAGGCAAACTTACAAAAGGACAGGTGTTCTCCGCTATTTTGCCTGCTGCAGCCTGAGGGAGTTTTTAGGTATCGAAGATGTTTCGGATACCAAACCGGCGATGACGGCGAAAAGACCGGCACTATCGGTAGGTTTGATCACCATATCGTCTATTCCTGCTGCCTGGCACTGCGATTGTGCCATTGCAGAAAGGTCTGCAGTGAGCGCTATGATCGGAATATGGCAATACGCTGTTCCTGCCTGTCCACTGCGAATGGCACGGCTAAGTTGATAACCGTCCATTACCGGCATTTGCAAATCCATAAGGACCAGGTCAAAATCTGGCAGCATTAACCTATCCAATGCATCTTTACCATTCCCTGCAAAGACCGCAATGGTGTTTTTCCAGGATTTAAAAATGGATTTCAGGATCAATGCAAATATGGGGTCATCTTCTGCTACCAAAAGTTTCCTGCCCCTGAGATCAAAAGTATTTTCTAATGCTTCTTTCACTTTTACCCAATAAAAAAGCCCGACAAAAAGTTTTTAGATTTAAAGATGCCATAAAAATAAAACAATCAAAATTATGTTCCAAATAGCTGTTATAAACACCAATTTTATAAGGATTTATTCCGATTTTAAGCGGCCCAATTTTTGGAGAAAAGCGGTATATGCGAAAAACTCAATTGTAGCTACATTATGTCCTACAGAAATCAATGGATTGCCTGCCTGATTCAGCAATAATTCGGTATATTGATTTTTACCCTAAAGAATATAGAAAGTATCAAATGCTCAGGTCCCAAATCAACATTTTTTGCCAGGATGCTGCTCAGCCGGTCTGGAACAGTTCTTTTCCACTAGTGCCCTCCGGCTTTCTTGATATCTGGAGGGCGCCCCTGGATTTGTCCGGAAAAATAACAGACCCCTTCAGGCCCTTGCTGGATGCAGAAGAAATTCGGAAAGCAAACAGTTTTTACCGTCAGGAAGATAAATTGAGGTATCTCACCGGGAGGGGATTTCTTAGAAAGCTGGCCGGTAATTACCTGAACAGAGATCCCAGAACCCTGGTTTTTAGCCAAAGTCCATATAGAAAACCGATATTAAAAGCAGACCAGCCTTTTCACTTTAACCTCAGCCATGCGGGCGATTGGGTAGTAATAGCACTTTCCAGTGCCCCGGTAGGCATTGATATAGAGCCTGTTAATAAGGCATTTGCTCATGAGGAGGTAGTGTCCCGGTTTTTTGAGGCATCTGAGAAAGCGTTTATCGCTGCATCGCCGAGCCCAAAGGAAGCCTTTTTTAAGCTCTGGACCCGGAAAGAAGCATTTCTGAAGGGCATCGGATTGGGCCTCTCTGATCACCTGCAGGAATACTGTTTGCTGGATGGAAAACAAACCGTTACCATTGCGGAGCACCAAATCTATAGTGCCTGGAGGTTAGAAAGCTTCCGGATGCGCGGTGACCATTGGCTGAGCATCGCATCCTCCGATATGGAACTTTCTCCCCGGTATTTCGATGTGTCTGCCCTGCCGGAGGCCTGAAGTAACGAGGGCAAAAAAGGTGTGCCTGGCGTCCTGGTCAGTCAAACAAAGACAACATGCTATCTCCGTCCAGAGCTCCCGGAAAGCTGTCTTCTTCCCGGATCATTCAAAAATTGTAAAAGCCCCTTTTCCAGGTTGAGTTCATCCCCAGGATGGCTTTCCAGGCAAATGCTTACTGCGTAAGAGGGCTCTATATTGCCGGCTACATCAAAAAAATACACTTCTGTGGATGGGTCGAGGTAGCAAAAATCCACCTTTCCCTCACGGAAAAGCGTATAACCCCGGTTCAGCAAGCTGGGGTCCAGAAGAGACTTGATTTTTGAGAGTCGATTTTTATGGAAGTAGTGAAGTGGCATAGGTTCAGGCTCATCCAAAATTAATTTTCTTTTTTTTCCAAAAAAAAAATTGCGGAAAAATCCTTGGATTATTTCCTCTAAAATATTAGTTTAGAAAAAGTTAATTTATGAAACAGTTTTCTATTTTGTTTTTATCCGGGCTGGTAGTAGCACTCCTGAACTCCTGCCAAAATGAAAACCAGACTTCAGGAGAATTGCCCCTAATGAAACTGGAAGCGATAGAACAGGTCAATAATCCCTATTCTGTCATTAAGGTAATTCCACTGGAAACCAATGGAGAGAACCTACTTGGCGACCAGTTAACTTTAAAATTTTCTCAAAATTCCTGGTTTATTTACGATGAAAGTGCCAGAGATGGCATCCACCATTTTGACCGAAATGGAAAATACCTGAGCAAGTACGTAGAAATAGGTGAAGGACCCGGTATGCTGAGGGGCATCAGTGATTTTATCCCGACTCCCGAGGGGATGGACATCCTTAGTGTAAAAGGTGATCAGGCTGAAATTATCCGCCTGGATAAAGAAGGTCAACAGCTTGAAACCATCAGTATTGATTATATGGGAACCTCCTTTGCGCCCTTGCCCGGAGATCGATATGTGGCTTCCGGGAGTTACAATCTTCCCTTTGTAAAAAACAGGCTGGCGGTAATTAATGAAAAAGGTGAAACAACAAAGGAATGGTTACCCAATACCCATGAAATTTTACCCTTTGGGGAGAAGAATTTTTATACCCTTGGTGAGCATGTTTTCTTCCATGAAATTTACAATCCCAACACCTACATGGTACAGGCAGACAGTCTCCTGCTTCGATATCAATTTGATTTTGGAAAATACAGCATTCCCGAAAGATTTTTTGAGATGGACTGGATGGCCGGTTTCGAAATGCTTAACCAGCAGGGATTTGCGACCATTTCGCAGTATTGGGAAAATGAAGACAAGGCTTTTTTTGAAGTGGCCGTTCAGGTAGATGACGAGTTGAATAAACACCAGGTCATTTTAGAAAAAGCGAGCGGGGAAGTAGGCAAAAGGATTACTACGGCTACGGCATTGTCAGCATTTTCTTCCCCGGTTGGTATGATGGACAACTTTCTGGTATTCATCGCTCAGGCACCGGATTATTTAAAACTCAATGCGGATCAATTACCTGAGAATAGTCCCAAAATTCAGGAAGGAGATAACCCGGTATTGCTATTTGTCAAATTTTAAATCATCAATTTTCCCGCCAATTGACTATAAACCTATCATATAACTGAGTTAGAATAAAGATCGTCAATAAAAACCGAATGAATCGTCACTGCGAACCCATTGTCGTGGGTATAGGCGCTGGGAATGGGTGTGGCAGTCTCGTTTGGCCAGAGATTCCCACAGCTTTCACCGCTCAAAACCCTCTCTGAGCCTCGGAATGACGGTTTTTTAACGAAATTCAGTCGAACTCAGGTTTTAAATAATTTGGCGCTTTCATTGATCTCATCCATAAGTAATGATGAATAAATTAAACCTGCTATTGCTATCATTTATCCCATTTGTTTTCTTTAGGTGCGGCCCTTCTGAAGATAAAATTATTTTTCCCGGGAATTTAAAGACTTATCAGGTTTCAGACAGCCTTGCCTTTAATCCAGACTGGTTCCATGCTGAAAAAAAATTGGTGGTGGTTTCCAAACAACTTTATGCATTTTCCATCCCCTTTATGGACATCATAGCCGAATATGATGAGGGGATGCCTGTGATTCTTGTTATTACCAGAGAAGATAAAGATGAAATTATTCAGAGACTGACCGAATATGAGTTTCCCTATCCCTTTATACATGATCCGGATGGCTTGTTTATTGAAGAAAACCAAATATGGAAGCGTTTTGGTCTTCAGGAGAAAAATACGATTGCTCCATTTTTTATGGAAGGGGATTTCATTTCCGAGTTGGGTGATGCCGAAATTGGTATGAGGCAGGTATTCAGAAAGCAATTGGATGAGTTTTTGAAATAATTGGGTCCTAACTCAGTCACTCACTCAGTTTATTCCGGTCGATTTATTCTACCTCTAAAAACTCCAATACCTGTTCCACCGCTGCCAGTTGTCGGGAAGGCGCCGTCTCTATTTTGGAGATGACCTGCACGCCATTATAAAGGGTGTACAGAAGGCTGGCAATTGCACGGAGATCTTTTCCCCTGGGAAACTCACCCATGACTTCGCCGGATTTCAGATAGTCAAAAAATATTTTTTCGAAGGCTTTTTGATTATCTCTCAGCGCTTCCTGCAAACGCTCGTCCCCCGGCATCAGTGCTGCCGTGAGATTTACTGAAAAACATCCTTTCCGGTCCTGTCTTTCTTTGAGCGCAGCTTCAAATAGATTTCTGATGCCATCCTTTGTATTCGGCTGGGAATACAGCGCTTCCATGATGACCGATTTGTTGATTTTTCTGTAATTGTCAAAAGCCTGAAAAAACAAGTCCTCCTTGCCATTAAAAGCATGATACAAACTTGCCCGATTAATACCCAGATGGCCGACCAGATCCTGTACAGATGTAGCATGATAGCCCTTCCTCCAAAACAATTCCATGGCTTTCACCAGGATTTCAGATTGCTCAAATGATTTTGCGCGGGCCATATATTAATTTATTGAGGAAGTTCCAAATATATATTTTCGGAACAATCATTCCAAAAATATATCAACAATATTGACTTTTAAACCATAAAAAAAGCATTTGTTAACACAATAATGAGATAGAAAAAGTGGGTTTGATTTTCAGAATGATAGTTCTGAAACTTATCAGGCAATTGAACCGATCGTTCTGTTGCATTTTTCAATGCCTTTTTGGAGACTGGGGAGAAACCAAAAGACCGTTCCGCCTGTTTTTCACGCATGAATTTGTTCGATTATCCCGCCTCCCCGTCAGCAAATCTGCTGCCTGAGGATGGCACGGTCTACTATTGGGGAAAGATAATGCCAGCCGAAAAAGCCAATGCCTGTTTTAAAGTATTGTGGGAAACAGTCGCATGGAAAAATGATGAAGCGATGATTTTTGGTAAAAAGGTGGTTACAAAAAGAAAGGTCGCCTGGTATGGAGACCGGGAGTTTGAATACACCTATTCAAATATCACCAAAAAAGCGCTGCTCTGGACCCCGAAGCTGTTGTCTCTTAAAGCCATAACAGAGGATTTTACCGGGGAAAGCTTCAATTCCTGCCTGCTGAACCTCTACCATACCGGTGAGGAGGGCATGGCCTGGCACAGTGATGGAGAAAAAGACCTGAAAAAGCATGGTGCCATCGCATCAGTAAGCCTGGGTGCAGAGAGAAAGTTTGCCTTTAAACACAAAAGGAGCAAGGAAACCATTTCCCTGTTCCTGGAAAATGGGAGTTTGCTCGTTATGAAAGGTCAAACCCAGGACCACTGGCTTCACAGGTTGCCACCCACCAAAAAGGTACATGCACCCAGAATCAACCTGACTTTCAGGTATATTGTGGAAAAATCAAATGGACAATAAATTTTCATAAGCAGGGTTCGATGGTAAATTACCACGAGTGGGATATGAGAACGCTTTCCTGCAGTTTGGGCGATTACCGCAAATTTGCTTAACTGTACCTAATTTTTAGTGAAAACTGTCCAAAAAATAAACTCCACCGATAACCCAAATCAGCTGAAAGGATATCGCAGGAATCGCTTATCAAACAAAAGCCTCCTTTACCGGCAATTCATAAATCCTTTTTCCATTTAACTGATACAATGCATTGCACAAAGCCGGAATGAAAGGAGGTACCGGTGGTTCTCCCACACCGGTAGGTTTCTCCTGACTTTCTATAATATGGGTATAGATCTGTTTCGGTGCCTGAGGCATGCGGATGATTTGGTAGCTGTCAAAATTATTTTGTCTGACTTGCCCGTTCTCAAAATTAATGGCCGAAGACATGGCCAGGCTGCTGGCAAATTGCGCCCCTCCCTCAAATTGAGACCTGATGCGGTCAGTATTGACCGGAATGCCACAGTCTACCGCATAATGCACAACTGGAACAATGATTTTCCCATTTTCATCTCTAGAGACTTCGACAATGCATGCCACATAAGTCAAAAAACTTTTATGTGCCGCAAAGCCTACTGCTTTCCCATCCTGAATTGATTTTGACCAATTGGCTTCTGTAGAGACCCTTTCGATCACTCTTTTCATTCTTGCGGTATCCCAGGGATAGGCTGTGATGTCCTCTCCGTAATTGGGGTATTCACCCTTCATTTCTTCATTGAAGCTAAGCTGCCGATCCTCTCCCAGAAGGGACAGGGTATGCTCCACAGGATCCATTCCACGGACCTCGGCAATTTCATCCAGCATACCGCTGATAGCAAAAGCATGGTGAATATTGCTCACTGAACGAAGCCAGCCGATTCGGGTATGTGCTTTGGCCTCATGGGATTCGATACGTATGTTGGGTACATCGTATGGAAAATCGGTACAGCCCAAACCCATTTCACCATCAGAAGGATGTAACTCATCAGCACTGGAGGTGCCCCCGATAGCTGGAAAAACAGTGTGGTGATTCCAGGCAATCAATTTGCCCTGAGCATCCAACCCTGCCTTTATTCGCTGGGCACTATGGGAATGGTAAAAATCATGGTGGATATCATCTTCTCTGGTCCACTGCACACGAACGGGTTTTTTGATGGCCCTGGAAAGCAATGCCGCCTCCACCACATAGTCCGGCTTAGATTTTCTGCCAAAACCTCCCCCCAGCAAGGTCACATTCACCCTGACATTGGCCGCATCCAGCTCCAATGCCTCTGCTACTGAATCCCTGGCCCATTGTGGGTGTTGGGTCGGTGCCCAGATTTCGACAGTACCATCTGCTTTATAATGGGCAAGCGCAGCAGGTGGTTCTATGGTAGCATGGGCATAATATGGTGCCCGGTAGGTTTTTTCCAGGACCGTTCCGGAGCTTCCGAAAGCTGTTTTTACATCACCTTTTTCCCTTCTCAGTTTTCCATCTTCCAGTGTTTCCCGGATCATGTCCTCCATTTGGGCGGCACATTGGTAATCCTTGTTATCCCCAAGGTCCCATTCTACCTGCAGGGCGGCTCTTCCCTTGATGGCTGCCCAGGTATTGTCGGCTATCACGGCAATGCCTTCCAGTGGCTTATTCAATCCCGGATGGGCACCATTTCCCGAAATTTTAATCACCCGGTTGACTCCGGGTATTTCAAGTGCTTTATCTTCTGCGTAATTGATCACTTTTGCCCCTACCACAGGACTGCGTTCGATCACCGCAATTTGCTGACCGGGCAGGTCCATGTCTGCACCGAAGAGGGCCTTACCATGGGCTATGTCTTTTACATCATATATGGGAACATCCTTTCCAATTAGTTTGTAATCGCTGAGTTTTCGAAGCTTCAATGTTTCCTGATCGGGAATTTCCATGTCTTGCAGCAGGTCAATCAGGTCTGCAAATTTGATTTGCTGTCCACTTGCTGCATGGATCACTTGTCCATTCTCTGTATCACAACCAGCGGGATCTACCTCCCACTTTTTGCCAGCTGCTTCCAGCAGCATGTGCCTGGCTGTGGCTCCCGCCCGTCTCATGGGTTCGAAAAACATGCGGATGGAGTACGAGCCATCTGTATTCTGGTCTCCGTAGGTCGCTTCATCACCAACGGCTTGCTCAATTTTAACCGATTTCCAATCAGCTCCGAGCTCATCGGCAACAATCATTGGCAGAGAAGTCCGTATACCGGTACCCATCTCGGATCGGTGGGCAATGATCCTCACCTCATTGTCCGAATTGATGCTCAGATAGGCGTTGGGCGCAAAGGTACGGATTTCGCCTTTGGGGCCGGAACATTGAAAATTGACGCCTATTAGAAAGGCTCCTGAAGCGAGGGATCCTATCTTCAGGAATTCCCGTCGTGAAGGTCTGAAGACTTTGCTTCTGTTGCTGGTCTTTGGACCGGAAAGAAATGGAAATTTTGGTATCATGAGCAGAAAGGAAAGGGTGAAATCAGGATTGAGACGCGGTCTGAATGGCAGCTTTGATCCGGTTGTAAGTACCGCAACGACAAAGGTTGCCGGCCATGGCACTTTCTATTTCTACCTCAGTCGGACTTGGATTATTGCGAAGCAGGGCGGCTGCATTCATGATCTGGCCGGTCTGGCAATAGCCGCACTGAGGGACCACATGCTCCTGCCAGGCTATTTGAAGCGGATGTTCGCCCTCGACAGAAAGGCCTTCAATGGTGGTCAGCTCCTGCTCCCCTACCTCAGCAATGGGAATGCTGCAGGAGCGGACGGCCTGCCCATCCAGATGCACCGTGCACGCACCGCAGAGGGCCTGTCCGCAGCCAAACTTGGTGCCCTTGAGTGATAGCAAATCCCTGATCACCCACAACAAAGGCATGTCTGCCGGGGCCGTTACCTCCCTACGTACTCCGTTGACTAAAAGGGTAAAATTTTCCATGACATTTAGTTTGTATAAAGACGGATTCAATATATTAAAATATTGTGAAATTAGCTCCAAATAAAATTTTTTCTGGAAATAATACCGGATTCGATTACCAGATTCCCGAACTCTACGTGATTTTCGTAATTTTACGGAAAAATCGTAGGAAAACTAAAAAATAAAATATATCTTTCCTGTATGGAACAATTAAGCAGCAATGAAGAACAGGTCATGGGTATCATCTGGGAACTGGAAAAAGCACTGGTACGCGAGGTACTCAAGCGCTATCCTGAGCCCAAACCGCCCTATACCACACTGGCATCGGTCATCAGGCAATTGGAGAAAAAGGGTTTTCTGGATCATGTTACCTATGGGACTACCCACCAGTATTTTCCTTTGATCAGCAAGCGAGATTACCGCCACCGAAGCTTTAACCAAATGGTCAAAAACTATTTCGACGGCTCTGCTCAAAACCTGTTGTCGTTTATGGTAAAGGAAAAAAAACTTTCCGACGAGGAATTTGAAGCATTGGAAAAGATGGTTGAGAACTTCAAAAATGATAAAAAATGATGGATCAGGTATTGAATTATCTATGGGAAGCCAGTATTTGCCTGGCTGCATTGTGGTTGTTTTATCGGCTTTTTCTTAATGGAAGTACCTTTTTTTCCTGGAACCGGACCTATTTGCTACTGTCAATATTGGCTGCCATGGTTTTACCGGCCATTCGTTTTCCCGCAATGATGCCTGCTGCTAACCTGCTTGTAGCTGATGAACTGCTGCTTCCGGTGATCGAAATCTCCAATCAAAACTCCTATTATTTTCAAAATATGGGATATGCCCTTTCTGAGCTAATTGTAGGGATTTATGCTGTAGGATTTTTCTTTTTCTTATTCCGTTCGATCTGGGGATTTGCGCTGCTGTGGAAGCAGATTAATCAGTCCAGAAAGACCATATCGGGAGATGTTGTCCTTTTGGAGCATCCGGATGTGGAGGCCTCTTCGTTTTTCCGCTACATTTTCCTGCCTCCGGATGTTGGGGGAGAAAAAAACCGGGACTGGATCACGGCACACGAGGCAGTACACAGCAGGCTTCAGCATAGCTTGGACCTCCTGCTGTTACAGCTGGCGAAAGCCCTATTCTGGTTTAACCCAATCGTTCGGCTTGTCGAAAATGCCCTGCGGGAAGTACATGAATACCAGGTGGATGAAAAGATCATTGCAGAACAATCCAGAAAAGATTATGCCGAGGCGCTTTTAACATTAATCCGGCCGGGGAGATCCTGTGCCCTTATTCATAATTTCAATCAATTTCAAATCAAAAAAAGACTCAAGATGATGAATCAACCAAAATCCCGTTCGCTTTCCAAAATCAGGTATGGCCTGTCCCTTCCGTTATTTGGACTATTATTCGTCCTCTTTGCCTGTGACTACCAGGAAGAGATGTTGGATATAAACGACAAAAATGACGACAAAATCACCGAGCGTCTGATGCAGGGTGAAGTCTTCGATGTAGTGGAAGAGATGCCCTCACCTCCCGGCGGTATGGAGGGCTGGAACCAGTACCTGATGGAAAACCTGAGCTACCCTGCTTCTGCCAGAAATGAGGGTGTGGAGGGAACTGTCTACACTACTTTTGTGGTCGCCAAAGACGGATCTGTCAGGGATGTGGCCTTGCTGAGGGGTGTAGATGACCGCCTCAACGAGGCTGCGCTTGAAGTGATCCGCAGTTCGCCCAACTGGCAACCCGGTAGGCAGAAGGGTGAGGAGACGAACGTCAAGATAAGACTACCGATTCGATTCAAACTCAATTAAATCAATCCTGCAAAATTGTTTTGATCAAAACCGGTCCCCGGCTGACGGAATCTGGAATCCGCAGGCTGGGGATTTTTTTGGTTCACCGGCAGTTTTTAGCCAGAAACACCTTTTCTGCCTGAATAGCATCCACTGTGACGCAGCAGGCCATAAACTGATTAAAAGGCGACAAACCTCCTAAGGAATTTAGTCAGGGAGGCATTGATTTGGGCGAATTCCGGACAAAGAACGCAATAGCTGATTGGGCCCTGACTCACAAATAAGACCCGGCGGTATTTTTCTTTTGGGATGTGTCGGTTTTCAATTTTATTATCCGTAATTTTAATGACGATCTTTTGGGTTTTAAGCCTGTCTACAAGTAATAATTTGAATTTTCACCGTATTTTTTTGGCATGAAAAATATCAGTGATGCAGAAGAAGAGAAGCGGGTTTCAATATTGGATTCCTATGATTTGATAGGAACAAGTCCGGAGCCTGAACTGGACACTATTACCGAGTTGGCGGCACGGGTAAGCGGAGCTGAGGTGGCTTCCCTCTCCTTTTTTGGCAGCCGGGAGATGTTTTACAAGTCGGTATTTGGTACGGATTTACAGGATTTTGAATACAGCAGCCCGCCCCGCCTATTGCTTTCAAAAAAGCCGGACAAACCTACGGTCATTCCAGATCTCCGGTCTCTGAATGGGGGGGCTCACCAGGTGCAGATCCCCGAAAACACAGCCTATCGGTTTTTCACCGGTTTTCCGGTTGTCTCTCCGGATGGGCTTCATATGGGAGCCTTGGCTGTATTTGACGCACAGCCACACCGGCTCAGCAGCGAACAGCTCCGATCCTTATCGCTACTGGCCAAACAAGTAACCTCATTACTTGAAGGGAGAAAGAAGCAGAAAGTAATCCAGCAAAGCTACCGGCTACAGCGGGAGATGGAGCAGAAAAGTGCCCGGGAGAAACTAAACAATGAAGCGCTTATCAACACCACCAGTGACGATATCTGGAGCATAGACCAGAACTACCGGTTCATCACTTTCAATGAAGCTTTTTCGAAGAAAATAAAAGCACTTATCGGAGCGGAGATCCGGCCCGGCATGCCTGCCCTATTTCCGGGAAGTATTCCCGACGATTTGCACCGGCAATTCAAAAATTTCTTTGACCGGGCCTTATCAGGAGAGGCTTTTGTAGAAGAATACTGCAGACCGGACAAGTTGGTAAGCGGGATGGTGATCTGGATAGAACTGAATGCCCACCCGATTGTTGTGGAAGGCAAGATCACCGGAGCGGCATTCTTTGCCAAAACTGTTACAGAGCGAAAAACGGCAGAACTGAAACTGCGTGAATCGGAGGCCAATTACCGCATGCTCTTCGACAATAGTCCATTACCAAAAATATTGGTGGATATAGATAGTCTGGAGATCCTGGAAATCAACCGCTCTGCACTCGAGAAGTTCGGCTATAGGAAAGAAGAGCTACTGGGCAGTAAATGGGGGATGCTCATGCAGGAAGAGGAAATAGGTTTTTTTTACGATGCCATTCAGAGGCTCAAAGGGTCGAAAAAGGAGTCTAAATTATCCCATATTGTACAGAAGAAGCAAAATGGGGAGTTGATATTGGGAGACCTGATGGTTCATGAGCTGGTCTACGAAGGCCGGGACAGCATATTGGCCGTGCTGAATGACCGGACAGAGGAATTGAAATCCCTGTCGGTCAAATCTGAGATGGCCAATATTATGGAAAACAGCCTGAATGAGATTTATATTTTTGATACCCAAAATCTGCATTTCAGCTATGCAAACCGGGGGGCATTGCGCAATATGGGGTATACGCTGGAAGAGTTGAAGCGGCTGACTCCCTACGCCATCAAACCTGAGTTTGACGAAAGGCGTTTCCGTTCCTTTCTTACGCCGCTGCTTCTGGATGAAAGGGAAAAATTGACTTTCGTGACAGTACACCAGAGAAAAAACGGCACCCGTTACCCTGTGGAAGTACACCTGCAAAAAATGAGGTATGAAGGAAGGTCGGCCTTTGTGGCCATTATCATAGACATCACAGCAGCCAAAGAAGCCGAAGCCAAGCTTCAGGAATTGAATACGCTGCTGGAGAAAAGCAATCGGGAACTGGAGCAATTTGCTTCCATTACAGCACATGATTTGCAGGAGCCGCTTCGAATGGTCTCGGCCTTTACCTCATTGCTGGAAAGAAAATACGGTTCACAACTGGATGAAAAAGGAAGACAGTACATCCATTTTGCTGTGGACGGATCCGTGCGGATGCAGCGGATGATCCAGGATATTTTGGAGTATTCACGGGCGGGCATGGGCAAGAAAAAAATGGAATCCTTCCAGTCTGCTGCAGTTTTACGGGATGTGCTCGATGACTTGCAGAAGCGGATCGAGCAATCGGATGCAAGCGTGGAATTGCCGGCACAGGATGTCGAGCTCTTCGGGCATGCCAATGACATTTACCGGCTTTTCCTGAACCTGATCAACAATGCACTTAAATTTGTTCCGCAGGAGAGAAGACCAAGGGTTCAGGTAAAACTCCGGCAGGATGCCAGGTACTTCCATTTTACGGTGGAAGACAATGGTATTGGCATTAAGCCGGAAAACCTGCATTTACTTTTTAACCCCTTCAAAAGATTACACAGCAAGAAAACCTATGAAGGCACCGGCTTGGGATTGGCGACCTGCAAAAAAATTGTGAATCAATTTGGTGGGGATATCTGGGTTACCTCACAGCCCGGGGAAGGCAGTCAGTTTCATTTTACCCTGCCCAAAAATCCGATAAGCTAGGGATTTTTTAGCCTTTAGGACTCAAAATTCAAAAGCACATTTCATTTTCAGACCGGTCGCCGGGGAAACCAATAAGATTACCGGCAACGCCCAAAGGAAAGATATGGACAATCCCAGGGTAGATGACCTGCTGGATGATATGGGTGAACTGGTCTTGAAAATGGGTGGTAGGGTAGTAGTCATGCCCCCGGAATATATACCTACAGATAAGGGTATTGCGGGGATTTACAGGTATTGATGATTTCAGATCAGCAGGATACGTCAATCAGATGCAATGTTTTTCTGAGATCGTTAAAGGTGTTTGTAAATACAACTAAAGTTTAATAGTACAGGCCGGATCTTTTAGGGAAAGGTTCGGCATATTTTTATCAAATTATTTGTTGATAATCAGGCGATGGGCTTCAGTAAAGTTTCCGGCCCACATCTGTAGGATGTACAGACCAGATGCTTCCATCCCAAGATCCGATCGCAGATTGTAGGTACCCGGATCGAGTTCCTGATCAATCAATACCCGTGCGGAACTGCCGGAAACACCAAATAGCTCGACCCGAACTTTTGTCTTAACAGGGATGGCAAATTCGAAGAAGATAACTCCTTCTGATGGGTTAGGATACAGGTTACCGAAGGAATAATTTTCCGGATTGTGGCTATCAGTTGATTCCAGGCTAGTCACGATATCTACTTCAAAGACCCCCGGTTCAGACCAATCCCCGTCTCCGGAAACATTGGAGGCCCTCACCCGCCAAAAGTGGGTTTTATTGGCTTCTACCTGTCCGCTCCTTATGCTGGTGTCGCTGAGCATTTCCTCGACCAATATCTCCTTGAATAAGGAATCAGCAGCGACCTGCAAGGTATACCTGTCTGCCTCGTCAGCGCTCATCCAGATAAATTTTTCGGCAGACACCACATATTCCAGTGGTGACACCAGGCTGGTGATCCCAGGCAAATTGGGAACATAGGTGTTTGATTCAATGGTATCCGTTTTCGTCTCCTGATTACCAGCATGGTCGGTGGCCACACTGTAAAAGGCATAACGTCGACCGATCTCTCCTGTAAAATCAGCTTCTTCCAGGGAGGTAGCTTGCAGCCAGGCTTTAAAATCACCATCGTCTTCCCGCACAAAGATATCGTAAGCCTCCACGCCTGCGCCTTCGTCTGTTGCCTGCCACTGAACGGTAAATTCCGGACCCGAACGTTCCGGCAAGGCCATTACATTACTTTCCGGAGCTACCTGATCGATGGTATTGGTGTAGGGACCATACGGAGGTGCCGGGCCCCAGGGACCTACTCCATCAAAGTTGACATGCGCCTGGTTTTGAAAGGTACTGTTGTGGCCCAGGCTGTCCAGCCCTTCCACGGTAAACATCACCCAGCCAATATTGTACCCGGTTGAGTCAATGGGTGGTAGGTAACCTGCCGTCGGGTCTTCCGGTAGCTCCATAGTTTCAGGGTCCAGGGAACGGTGCACCCAGTAAATCTCCCGGGATTCGGGATTTACGGTTCCCTCTACATTTACCAGCAATTCCTTTTCCGGCCGCATATCAACGGTTACGTTAAAATACTGTCCACCCTCCAGCGGTACTTTCCAGCCCAGAAAGCCAATCTCGGTAAAGTTCACCGTGCTGATATCAAAATTGGTATCCAGGGTATCCCGGATAAATACCTCCGCTGCCGGTGCGGTGGCATCTTCTTTGTTCCAGTAATCGATCTTGTATTCAAATAGCTGTCCTTGCGGAATGAAACGTTTTCTATTGGCCAGGTCACCATCCGTCTCCTGGTCAAACCCGGTTGGGCCGTATTTGTCTTCCGGTGTGACGGAGGAGATGGCTTCTATTTCTTTCCTGCTTTTCAATATTCGGGTAGAATCAGATTCATTATCCAATTGTATAAGGGTAGAGTCATTCTCCATGGGAACTAGTAGTATTTCCCCTTCTTCCTTATCCTTCTCTGTTTCTCTACAAAGTAATCCATAACTTTCCATATTTTCAACCATCTTATATGGGTATGCTGATGGATTATCTCCTTCAATTAGGCTGCCAAAACCTGATGAAACTGTATTATCGAGCACAAAACTTCCACAGTGACCCTTTTCGTCATAATCTAAAAATAAACTTGAAATAATCGTATAATCAACGTAAGGTTTCCCATTCACAGCATTAAACTTTTCAAAGTTCTGATTTAAAAGATCATTTAGTCTTGTTAGATTACTCTCTCTTGGATTAGAACCTAATCGAGCATATCCAATAAAAAAGCCGTCACCATTTTTTTCTTTATAATTCTTCAATAAACCGCCCTTATAAGCCGGGTCATCAATATTAACACCAATTTTCGCCCAATCTTTTCGGAATTGTTCCTTGGTTTTTAGACCATTTTTCACTTGTTCAAAATCAACCCTATAATTTAGCTCTTCAGCTTCTGAAAACACCCATCTTCTGGCATATACATGACCATCCCTGTATAATTCAAATACGTAATCCCGTACCTTACCATCAGGATCCTCTTTATAACCTAAAATCCCTACATGTTTGAAATAACTAGTTTTCAATCCAAAATACGAAAATACAATATCGCCATAGTTAGGTTTTTCTAAACACTCTATTAAGATATCTGATTCAGTTGTCTTTTTTACCCTGCTATTTTGATTTTCCAAGTTATCTTCCTTCGGTCTGTCTAAATAACCTACTTCGATTTCAAAAGAATCCAGCTGTTTACTATACAAGGTTATTTCAAAAGAATGATCAGTGTTACCAGGGATACTTGGTATAAAAATATAATTTATGTCCCTGTAAAAATCATCTGATTCTTCTACATAATATAAATCATTTTGTACACCAATAGTATCTACTACATTTTTTGGGACTTTTAGGTACAAAACATTTTCATAGGAATCAACATTGCCTCTATTCCCATATTTTATAATAAATTTCTGTTTCCTCCCTATTCTAAGCTTGTCTCTGCCAACAATTTCTGCCCAAAGATCAATTTCTGAATTATCGTATATAGTTAATTCTTCGTTGAGGTACGCCTCCTTATTGCCATTTTTTATTTTCAAATTCCAATTACCTGAAGAAATATTGGAAAAATTATATTTAAATGATAATTCTCTGCCATCTTCATCCACCCATTCCGGAAAGATTAAAACTTCTACACCATTGTTTTCTAAATAAATGGTATCGTTCAAACTAAATCCATTTCCCTTTAAACTTAACGTCGATTGATCTTTGCCAATGTTAGTGTTTGAGATACCGCTAATTCTCAGTTCATCGTCAACCGGATCAGAGGCCGATGACCCCGCATAAATCAGGTAATCCCTTAGCTGATTTCCATTTTCGGTTTTTTGCAACACTGCCGAATCCTTGTACCGGATATAATACCTGCCGGATTCGGGGGACAAAACATGCCCTTTTATAGCGTATCCTGCGCCCATATTGCTAAAGGTCCAGGATTCAACCGGTTCTGTAATGCTTTCCTGAAACACCTCTATGGTGCTCCATAGACCGTAACCTTCCGTTTCAAAAAACAAGGTATCCACATTGGACCCGATGTCCACATACTTCCAGTCATACCCGTAGGGGCGGAGGATTTCCCCGGTTGTCCATTCATTTAGCGGAAGCCAGTCTGGTGCAAAAGATACCTTTACCTTGCCGGTAATCGGTCTCCGGGTGGTATTCGGAACCTCTACGGTATATAGGGTGGACAAGGGTTCTTCTATTTCGAGCTCCAAATCCGGACTGCCCTGGGCCTTACCAAGCAGCTCCTCTCCCAGATAAAGGGACAATTCCCCCCTCCATGTACCTGAGTATCCAATGCGGTCGGCCTTTTTCATGGTGATCAGCATCTTTTCGGAATCCGGAATAAGGACAGTTTGCCGGAAAGTGCTGTCCGGTGCCAGCTCAAATTCCACCCACTGGTCATATGGCATGGTCCCTCCTTCCAGCAAAGTAAATGATCTGCCCAAACTGAGCGTGTCCCCGGAGGATTCGTTGGCGACCTGCACCATGTAGCCGCCCAGCGGCATCTGTGAAAAATCAAATACAGCCCGCAGCCGCATCGTATCTGCCCTCAACAGCGAGACTGGAAAATAAGTGTTTCCTCCCTCGTCTTCCAGCATTACCTGCGGCAGCGAATCCAGTCCAAAGCCAGTGATGGTCAGGTTGGCTTCGTTTTGCTGGATACTACCGGTATTGGGAAAAACATCCAGCAAGCCTGGTACCTCAATCACCTGGCTAAGTGTGTCCTGATTGCAAATATTGGCTGCCACCAGAGAGACCGGGTACCTTCCAGGCCCCTCAAATTCAAAAAAGCGGTCTTTTTCCTCAACGATTTCCTCTCCGATGATCCAATGAAAGGTGTTAGCTGAAGTGGAGGTATTGCTCAGGTCTATCCGTCCTTCAGCGATCGTAAATTCAAATCCGGCTTTCGCCGGCTCGCCATCGCAAATATTCACGGGCCTGGTCTCCACCAGACTGCGAACACCCATTTCATTGACGGCATAGATCGACATCTGATACATCTTGTTTTCCGAAGGAAGAAAGGAAAGGTCGGCCTGAAAATCCAAATCCACTGTGGTGGCAGGTTCGGGGATTAAATATTGTTGGAGTTCTGAAACAAATTCTCCCGAAGCCAGATAATACTCCAATCGGGTAATTTTTGCCAGGCCAGGTGTACCCGGCTGAAGGTAAAAAATACGCTTGGTGGTATGCGACCACCTTCCCTGATTGTCCCGAGCTCTGATGTAAAGTTGATGGAAGCCGAAATCCATATTACTATCCGCTAAATCCGCTGAAAGGTCAAGTGCTATATTGGATTGGTTTTCTACATTTATGGGTGTCCCATTTCCAAAACCTGGGTCAGTATCAATAAAATATTCCAGGCCTTGCAAATAAACGCTTTCCGCAGGGATCGGATCAATAAAAAATATCCGCGATGTCGTCATCGACCAGTGACCCGCTTCGTCCCTTACCCGGATAAACAGTTGGTGCATACCGGATTCCAATCCGTTGGGTGACAAGGTAAATGCGGTCTCAATCCGGTCGGCCTGTGTAATATCAAGCGGAATGGCAGCTCCAAATCCAGGGTCATCATTGAAAAAATATTCCATCCGCTGTATTTCCTGCGCATCAGCGAGCAAGACAGATAAAAAGCTAAGTACCAAAGCCAGATAGCGTTTTGACATGCTGTTATGGGTTGGATTTCACCTTGATCTGAATGCCTACACCCGTCTCCAGATTACCGCTGTCATCTACCCGTAGATCATATACCAGAGGAATCGGTGGTAGACCGGACAAGCGATACCCGGAATCACCACCGAATGCACCGGCATCTACCCCATCGAATCCAGCCCCTCTGGCCGGTGAATTTTGTGCCAATTGATATTGCCCGTCCGTACTGCCCGACTCCACAAAAAGGCTGTTGGCATCTGCCGCCATATTGCCATTTTCACTTCCAAGCTGACCGCCTGCTGCCAGGTTATTTTGCGCGCTACCGGAAGTAATGCTGACATTGGCATTTGCATTGGTAATGATATTGTTCCGAAAAGAAGCGGCACTGATCGTGATATTATTTCCGGTAAAGACATTGTTTTCACAAATCGAGAAGCTACCGCTTTGGGTATTGAACCCACCACCGATAAACAGATTGTTGCGGACTACCACATCGCTGTAAACGGTACTTGAAGTATAGCCACCAACCTCACCGAGCATATAATTCTGAAACACGCGGATACCGGTCTGATCAGTGATGGTCACCCCACCCCTCATGTAACAACGCTGAATGGTTATATTGTTGGTAGCAACAAAAATCCCGCTGCTGCTGGTATAATCAAACACCACTCCCATTACCAGAGAACCCTCGGAACCAGGATTAAATCTAATGCTGGAAATAGTCGCTTCTTCTGCCCGGGCCTGGGTTTCCGGATTTTCTGTGAGAAAATATCCGGGACCAATAATGACCAATCTCTTGGAGCAGTTAAAGTTATTGTACCTCACTGGCGAGCCTTCCAGGTGTATCGTATCGCCGGGAAATACATCTGCATCGTCGTTTAACGGGGAGAGCTCTGAAAAAATTCGTTGGGATTTGTCGGTTTCCAATTGATTGTTAACCCGCCAAATACCCGCATGACAACCCATGTAGGAGCCACTTAAAACCAGCAGGACTACTGCTATCAGACTGGACTTTTTCATTTTTCGTTGGTGTTTTATGGTTTCAGGCCTGGAATTTGGGAACTTTGATATTTCACCCTCCCCGTTTTCGGTTTTGCGGTTGTGAAAGTTCAATTTGAAACCGTCCAACAGACGGATTCGCGCGCACCGAACCATCAGCGTTCAGCAATGCATACTCCGGTCGTGCCAGCTCAGCGTCCTCATGCGCAGCAGGGCGTTTCACTGCCAAAAGCCCAATCAAGATCACAATCCAGTCGGGTGGCTGATCTGCCAAATTCTGATTTATTGTAGGAAAATAATAGTCTGGTTTAAAAAAGACTTCCGTTTACCATTCGTTCCAAAAAGTGGAGAAATAGAAATTAACGCTACATCCAACAGTGGTCCTTTTGATAAAAATATTATTTATATATATGAAAAACAAAAGTTTTCATACAAATAAATGATCAGCTTTGATTGATCTTCTTTCCACATCAAACTATCAGGCCTGATAAGCGATAAGTCCTTGCTGAACTTTTCGCGGGCCCGCCCCTGCAAAATGCTGCACAGAAAGGGAAGCTTGCCCTGCTGCCTTCATAAAACCATTGATGGCGATAAATATGTATTGTGGATCTGCAATGGCTGCCGGCCGCGCTGTCTCGGCAGCCGGAATATGGGTATTTCCTGTCTGTCTGAGGAAATCCCGTAGTGCTGTCGTATTCAACCCTTTAGTTTGTCGGATTGACACTGCTGACCATTGATTTAATTGTATTAAGTTTGTAGTATTCAATAATAAAAAGACCATAGACCCAAAAAATGTCCAAACCAATGAATTTTGACACCCCACCACTGAAAAACCCTATCGTGCCCTGTCTGTGGTTTGATCAGGAAGCAGAGGAAGCAGTAAATTTCTATTCGGATGTATTCGGTGATATGACCGTCGGCACGATCACCAGATATGGTAAGGAAGGAGCTGAACAGCGCAAGAAACCTGAAGGTACGGTCTTGTCAGTGAGTTTTACCCTTCACGGTCAGGAATTTCTGGCACTGAATGGTGGATCCATGTACCAACACAGCCCTGGCATTTCCTTTTACGTCACTTGTGAGACCATGGCAGAGGCGGATGCGGTATGGAAAGCCCTGGCAGCAGGTGGTTCTGTCTTGATGCCCTATGACCAATACCCCTGGAGCGAAAAATATGGATGGCTGAACGACCGCTTCGGGCTTTCCTGGCAGATCTCTCTGGGAAAACTTTCGGATGTAAAACAAAAGTTTGTCCCCTCCCTGATGTTTGTTGGCGAGAAATTTGGAAAAGCCGCGCCTGCAATAGACTACTATCTGGAAGTGTTTCAGCCCGCAGCTTTGGAAGGCATAGCCCGGTACGAGGAGCAGGACCCGGATGAAACCGGAAAGATCAAGCATGCCCAATTTTATCTGGGAGGGAATACCTTTATGATCATGGAGAGTTCATTGGCTCATGCATTCGACATAAGTCCTGCGGTGTCTTTTATGATCATTTGTGAGGAGCAGGAAGAAATTGACTATTTCTGGGATAGACTTACCCGGGGTGATGGCGGGGCCGTGCAGTGTGGATGGCTCTACGACCAGTTTGGCGTTTCCTGGCAGGTGGTTCCCCGCATGCTGTCCGAGGGAATGAAAGATCCCGAAAAGGCCGGTAAGCTAATGGCTGCCTTTATGCCCATGAAGAAACTGGACATTCCTACTTTGGAAAGAGCCATCTCCGACTGATTCAGGTCGGTTTTTCCCGCGTAAATATTTTAAAGATCACAAAATCTCCTAAGCAAGAAAACGCTGATTATGGAAACCAAACAACAGGTATTTTTGAAAAGGTTAAACGAAGCATTCGCAAACAGCGAGCTGGAATTTATCCTGGATGCGGTCACAGATGATATCCAGTGGACCATCGTGGGAGACAGAGTCATCAGCGGAAAGGAGCCCTTTGCGAAAAGCCTTCGGGAGATGGCCTCTCCCCAGCCCATGAAACTGGAAATCCGGCACATGGTCACCCATGGGAGGGAAGCGGTGGTAGAGGGAAGTATGATTTCGCCAGAAGGAAAGAATTATTCCTTTTGTGATATCTATAGCTTCAATGGCTTTAAAGACCCCAAAATCAAAGCCATGAAAAGTTATGTTTTTGAAATCTGATGACTCAAACACAACGCTTCAACCCCTCTTCCAAATTCGTAGCCGTTAACCCATAGGCTTGTTCGATTTTGCCGGAATCGAAACAATAATCCATATCCAACTGGTACCTGAGCTCTTTGATCTCTTTGAGCAGGGGGATAAACACTGCCAGAACAGTGACCATAAGCCCCGGCAATACCTGTACCTTCGGCGGGACACCCAGTTCCCTGGCCAGGATCTCTACACATTCCCGGGCGCTGGGATATCGGTCTGAAGTGGGCAGGTGCCAAACCTGATTCCAGGCATCTTCCTGTTGCGCCAAAAAAGCCGTAGCAAAGGCGGCATCGGGAATATAGGTGAAAGAATGCCTTCTTCCGGCATTGTATAGCCATTGTGCAGCCTTGCCGGCCTTCATCCGGTCGATCACGGAGGCATTCAGCATACTTAGTGTAGCACCGGGCCCGTAAAAATCTGCGGCCCGCACAATCATGGCCTTGAGGGTACCTGCCTCTATTTCATCCAGGACCATCTGTGCGATTGCCGCACGAACCTTCCCTTTATGGCTCTTTGGATTCACGGGGCTTTCTTCGGTGAGATGGCCGACATGATCCGGATCATAGCAATACATATTGTCGAAAAACACCAGTTTGGCCCCATGCTTCCGGCAGGCGCTGATGGTGTTTTTCATGATGATTGGCCATTGTTCCTGCCAGAGTCGGGTCTTATAGGTAATGCCGGCCACCAGATACACCGTGTCAGATCCTGCCACGGCCACATCTACCTGCCTCTCCTTCAACAAATCGGCCTTAAATAGTGCTTCATCCCCATGGATGGGGCCGGGATTTCTGCTGACCAGCCGGATTTGGTCCGTATACTTTCTCAGGTCTTTTGCCAATTGTGTTCCGATATTACCGCCGGAGCCAAGGATGGTATGTAGCATATCAGGAGATTATTTTTCTTCAAAATAAAGAAAATTGTCGGCAACAATTGCTCATACAAAGAGATTTTTCTTTTGCAGGGGTGCCAAAACGTCAGGTTTATTTCTGGCAGAAGCTTGCCGCTGCCCCGCTCCCCGGAATTTGTAATTCCGTGGGAAAGATAAAGGGGATTTGTAATCCCCGGGCACCTGCAATTGAAAAAGAAATCGCTGATCATTTGGCACCTGAATATTTGCGATGCCCAGGCATTAGGAACAGGTAATGTCATCCCACCACGCAACCTACCCAATCCGCACATCCTTCCATTACCAGATCTACAAATCGTTAAACTCTCCTTTCATCCTAATTTCTCCCCGGAGTTTGCCATTCCGTAGATAGATATTCGGGAATTTGAAACCCGCCATTGGGTGAAATTTTCAATTTTTACATAATAACCAGGAAAATTCCGTTTGGAAAACCTATCACAGCTACGCCATTTGAAATGGCCAAACGGGTATGAAGTTCGGTTATCACTTTAGCCTACTATCAAAACATATACCTATTAACTGCCACCTGATGCGCTTGTTTTACCTGTTCCGCCAGGTATTCAGGTTTCAGTAGTTCACCCTGGCATTAACTTTTTTTAACCTCGTTTTCCCATTAAGTATTTTTATTTTACACTGTCCAAAGCTTTATATGATGAAACAAATACTGCTGCTTATTTTGACAATGATCGGCTTTTCCTGTGGAAACAAGCCTGAAACCAGTACTACAGTTCATTTGAAAATTAAATTGGATACCCTGATGGTGGATGCAGGAGAGGAGATACTGTATCTGGACGGACACGATTTTGCCCTTGCCCCTGATGGGAAATACCTGTATAACTTTAATAGATATGACCATACACTGGAAAAAATAGACCTGGAAGAACTCCGCCTACTGGAAAAGCTGCCATTTGAAAAGGAGGGCCCAAACGGAACTGTAAGTCCTATCTATAATTTGAATATGCTGGACAAAAACCATGTTTACCTGTCGGATAAATGGAGCCTGGGAAAATTCAATTTAAATGGGACCAGAACAGCTACCTATGACTTGCTCAACAATGGCCTGGAAGGGGAGGTTCTTACCGAATTCGAACATTTGCACAGCAATATCATTGTTCCCGGGCAACCTGAAACCGTGTTTGTCCTGGTTTTCAACTGGAAGGACAAGACCTATAACCTGAGAAAAATGGATTTTGGGCAAAACCGGATTACTAAATTTGAATTTGATAAGGAGGGTATACTTCCAAAGTTCACTTTTAAGGTGTCTGCCCTTTCCAAAGACCCTGCCGTAAGACCATATGTATACTTGTCTTCGGAAAACGGCAAGCTGATTATTTCATCCAATATCACCAATGAAATCCATATTTACGACCCGATAGGGGATTCACTGATCTCTAAAAAGAATCAATTCCAATTGACCGCTGATGAAAAAACAGCGAATTACCGGGGAGAGTATGCCTCTATGGACGAACTGATGTTGGATTATCAAAAAGTATTGGAACAAGTTAGTTTTTCCCCACCGGTTTGGGATGATAAAAATGAGCACTTTTACCGCTTTTCCTACAGGATTGAGTTTGCAGAAGAAAAGGAAGCCGGTAAAGTATTGCCTGAAGCTATAGACAGGAATATACATCTTTCTGTGTATGACAAAGACTTTGAGATACTGGCAGAAGTCCCGGTTCCCCAACTGGTAAAAAATCCCGTTCGGTACTTTGTCCGGGAGGGCGATATTTGGATTTTCGCCAATATAGCCGATGAATTGGGGTTTATTAGGCTAGAGTTGACCATTTAAAGAATGGTATTTCTTCAGCAGCTTTGATCAATATTAGGGAAGGTCTGTCGGTGGTATCTTTTAGCATTGATTTGGAAAACGTTTCAAAAGAACGAGGGCAATTATTACTCTTGCAGAGTAAACGAGGGCAGAAAGGCGAAAAAATTTCCCTCGTTGGCTTCCCATGTATTGTTGATATTTTTCCTGCTGGGTGAAATTTGTAATTTCATCCCTGGCATCTACGAAAATACTGTTTTGAAAACCTTTCTCCCGTAGGTCATTTGCAATGGCCAGGCGTAAATGAAAAACAGCTAATGGCATCGTAGTATCAAACCATCATATTATTAAATCATTGCCATTTTTAGCACATCTTACCATCAGACAATCCCCGGACACTTCCTAAACCAACCATTGGTGAAATCCTCTTTTTCCACTACATTGAAAGCAGCTTATTGCGGTAAAACAGAATATATAGCCCGGAAAAGGTGCCTGGATGACAGGGGCAGCAGGAGTGTTACCATTTTTGCAAGTGATATATTGAGTACCAAAAAAGGAGAGCAATGAAAAAAAAGAAGTTTTACCTCGCCCTTATCCTATTTGTCCTTGGCATGTTGGGCATGCTGTCCATTTTGACCGTGGAAATCCCATTGCCGGAGGAGGTATTATCCGTATTAGGGGATCAGTTTACTCCATCCCAAATTAAGCTGTTGATATTGATTAACCCTACCATTATTTTGATAGTGACCGTACTTGCGGGGACTTTACTTTACCAAAAAGTAAACCTCAGCGTCCCAATAATTGAGAAGTTTTTGGACATCAAACAAGATTCCATCCAAATTAGGGAAATACTTTTATTTGGGATCGCAGGGGGAATTCTCACAGGAATTATATTGAGCCTACTCGGACTTTTTAGCTTACTCTCCCCTTCTGAATTTGAACTCCTCAGCGGTCAACTGCAACTTACACTTCCGGCAAGATTTTTATATGGTGGCATAACGGAAGAAATCTTCATGCGTTTTGGTTTGATGACGCTGTTGGTTTGGTTGGGAGCCAAACTTTCAAAGGGAACCAAGTCCCAAATATATTGGATGGGTATAATCATTTCCTCCCTTATTTTTGCAATAGGCCATTTCCCCGTAGTCTTTCAATCTGTAGGAAATCCCAGTATCATTATGATAACCTACGTGCTATTGGGCAACACTATTGGAGGGCTTGTTTTCGGATGGCTCTATTGGAAAAAAGGATTGGAAAGTGCCTTCCTCGCACATATTTTTGCTCATGTCGTCATGGTGCTAACAGAAAAATTATTTTGATGGATTCAGATAAATTTTGAATATTTTGGAATTCTGAATAGTAGACGGAAATCTCCATTGGAATGATTACTACCTCATTTTTCCGAGAAGGGATTTATAAAATGAGAAAATATATTGATAATATGCCACGAAGCCACATTCGAACAGGCAAAGGGGAGTTCCACCAGAGTACAGTACGAGGTTTTAGGGGCTTTATTAATTGCTTAACGGTCATCAGCACATTAGCAAATCAAACCTTCAAATATGCTGGGTGAAATTTGCAATTTCAACTCTGGTATCTACGAAAACACCCGCTCCGCGAAATTTGCAATTCTGTGGTACCGATAAAAAGGGGTTTGTAATCCCAGAAAGTGAACCAAAGCACCATTATAAATCATGTTCATCTGTTGTCCGGGATTGCAAATCTCGGACAGCGCAGGCCTAAGGACTCTGGAATCCGTTTTAAAACTATTCCGGTACCTTCAGCTCGTATTAATTCCTCTTCTCATTAAATTCCCTTTCTCTTTTACCTTAAAATTCCGGTAATTCGTACCTGTAATTGATTTTCTATGAGAAAGAAAAAAATTGCCCTGATCATGGGCGGCTATACGGGTGAGGCGGTGGTCTCCGAAAAAAGTGCCGCTGTGGTGGCCCAACACCTGGACCCGGACCGCTATGAGGTGCACAAAGTGCATATCTATCCGGGCGATTGGTACCTGGAGGACAAAGAAGGCACCAAATGGCCAGTAGACATGAATGGCTTTTCAGTGCCAATGAATGAAGAAAAGATAAGCTTTGATGGTGTCTTTAACATCATCCATGGCTCTCCGGGTGAGGACGGAAAGCTGGCCGGGTATTTTGATATGATTGGTCTGCCCTATACCACCTGCGATGCGCTGACCTCTTCGATTACCATGAACAAGGGGTATACGAAGGCTATTCTGAGCGGTATAGAAGACCTGCACCTGGCCAGGTCCCTGCAATTGTTTTCCCATCGCCCCGAAAACGTACAAAATGTGCTGAGCCAGTTGCAACTCCCCTGTTTCGTCAAGCCCAACAATGGCGGCAGCAGTATCGGGATGTCTAAGGTCAAAAGGGCGGAGGAGCTGGAGGAAGCGCTGATCAAGGCGTTTCAAGAGGACAATCAGGTGTTGGTTGAAGAATTTGTGACGGGGAGGGAGTTTTCCATTGGAATATACAAGGCTGCCGGGCAGGTGCATGTATTGCCGGCTACCGAAATCATCAGTTCCCGGGAGTTTTTTGACTTTGATGCCAAATACATCCCTGGGGTATCCGAAGAGATCACTCCGGGTCGCATGGATGAACGAGAGGTGGAAAGGGTAAAACAGATTGCTGAAAAAGTGTACCTCAAACTCAATTGCAAGGGATCGGTAAGGATGGATTATTTTTTGGAAAAAGATACCGGAAAGTTCTATTTTATCGAGATCAATACTGTTCCAGGACAAACCGAAACCAGTTTGATATCCCAGCAGGTGAGGGCGACGGGAAAGACATTGAAGGAATTTTACACAGCCTTGATAGAAGAAATGTGGGTCTAAATGGAGGATAAAAATCTGGTACGGATCAACAAGTATTTGAGCGAGGTGGGCTACTGCTCCCGCCGGGCCGCAGACAGGCTGATCGAAGCCGGCAGGGTGACCATCAATGGAAAGGTGCCCGAAATGGGTACCAAAATCAGCCCCGGGGATGAGGTAAGGGTAGATGGTGCCTTGATTTCAACACCCAAAGCATCGCATGTGTACATTGCGTTTAACAAACCAGTGGGTATCGTGTGTACCACAGATACAGAGGGAGAAAAGAACAATATCATCGATTATATCAACCATCCGAAAAGGATTTTTCACATAGGCCGGCTGGATAAACCCAGTGAGGGCCTGATCCTGCTTACCAGTGATGGGGATATCGTGAATAAGATTCTGCGGTCCAAAAACAACCATGAAAAAGAATACCAGGTAAAGGTTCGTCAGCCCATTACCGCAGATTTTATCCGGCAAATGCGGGAGGGGGTTCCTATTTTGGATACGGTGACCAAGAAATGCAAAGTGGTGCAAACCGGGAAATTTACTTTTACAATTGTCCTGACCCAGGGCCTGAACCGGCAGATCCGAAGGATGTGTGATTTTTTGGGTTATGAGGTGGTTTCATTAAAACGGACCCGGATCATGCACATCCAGCTTGACCTTCAGGTAGGCCAATGGCGGGACCTTAGCCCGAAAGAACTAAAGGAATTAAACGCCCTGGTGGCGGACTCTTCCAAAACCTTTGATTAACACGTAATAAAGCTTCAGCCTGGTATTGACCTAAAAGGTTTATGCTATGGGAAACCAGGGTGCGTATAGGGAATTCCGGAGGCAGATTCTGTTCTTGTTTGAAAATTTCTAAAACTTAAATAAGGAATCCGTTTTGGTTATGAAGAGTGCGTGGGCCGACAAAAAACCGAGCCTGTCCCGATTTTTTTCGGGAGGGTGCGGGTGGTTTGAGTAGGGAAGGATTTTTTTGTCTTGACTTTTTTAGTCAAGCAAAAAAGAAAGATTACTGAGCGTTAAATTCATGGTTTTAGGCCCAATAAATATAAAGGTGACCCTACCTAACGATTAAAATTTAGTACCAATGGGACTCAGAATAATTTTTATCTGCCTATGCAAAAGCGAATGTTTCCTGTCGTGCGACTAAGAAAAGACAAAAAAATTTCTTTTCTCGTATCCTTATTCATTTAACCTCTCTTTCACCAGTTTTAAGCACTGAAAATATGACAAAAATAAAGATATTTCTACAATCAAATTTAATGAATTCACATTAAAAGATCAGTATAATTAAATAATGTGTATTTTTTAAATCTTTTTGTTGAATTAATTTTAATATTAGGCCCTTTTGCTTACCTTTGAAATATCAAACAAAGACAAACGGTCTTGATCTGGTAAAGAAGCTTACTTCTGGCAACCAGGATATTTGACACAATACTGTAGGATGATGAAACTGGCAGACATGCCCTCCTGTCTCGGGGGTGGAGATTCCGGAATAAAGCAAATAGCGAGCTCGTATTTTGCCTAACTGCTCCGTGGAGGTTCGACTCCTTCTCCTACAGCAGGTTATTTTGGGTTTATTGTTAATTGACTAAAGCTATGGAACATTGTTTCATGGCTTTTTTCTCATGTAAGAAAACTAAAAAATTGGTCAAATAGCGCACAAGCCTTCTTTTGAAAGGATTTGCCTGGTCGCCCGGCTCGTCAATATGTAAACGTCAATCAGTTTGCCACGGACTTCCCTTCGTCCCCAAGTCTCTCCGTCCCTCCGTCTCTCCGTCTCTCCGTCTCTTAGTCTCTCCGTCCCCGACACCCTCAATCTCCTTCAATCCCTTCAATCTCATCTACCTTCCCAATCCCTTACTCCGCCGATCCCATCACTACTCATGCATGTGGGCGAATCGCTAAAAATACTTTCAAAACCTGTTCCATGATATTTCTCATATTCCAGGCTGAGATGCAAGCGGATTTTTTTGTAACAAAGACCCTAACTTTAAGTCAATAAACCAATTAGAACATGTATTCACTTAAAACTCAAGCCCATGATATTAAAAGATAAAATTGCATTGATCACCGGAGGAGCAGGCGGAATTGGTCTGGCCACTGCGAAGCTCTTTTTAGAGGAGGGAGCCAAAGGGGTAGCTATTGTTGATTTCAGCCGGGAAAACCTAAAAAAGGCAGAAGAAACCCTGGGCTCAGAAAAGCTGATGTACATACAGGCAGATGTCAGTCAGGCTGAGGATGTAAAGAATTATACCAATCAGGTAAAAAAAGAATGGGGTAAAATTGACATCTTGTTTCTGAATGCCGGCACGGAGGGATTGGTAAAAACCATGGAGCATTATCCGGAAGAAACGTTTGATCAGGTGATGGGGGTAAATGTAAAAGGGGTCTGGCTGGGCATGAAATATGCCTTTCCCATCATGAAAACGGATGGAGGAGGTTCCGTCATCATCACTTCTTCCGTTGCCGGATTAAGGGGTACTGCTCAGGTAAGTGCCTACGTGGCCAGCAAGCACGCGACTGTAGGCTTAATGCGTGTAGGTGCATTGGAAGGAGCTGCTGACAAAATCCGGGTAAATACCATACATCCCTCGCCCGTTGACAACCGCATGATGCGTTCTCTGGAAGAAGGTTTTGCCCCCGGAATGGGAGATACGGTAAAGGAAAATTTTACCAAAATGATCCCTATGGGCAGGTATGCTTCCAATGAGGACATAGCAGACCTGGCTTTGTTTCTGGCCTCGGACAAAAGCAGGTTTATCACCGGTGCCACCTATGTCATTGACGGGGGCTTTACGAGTTGAACCATTCGAATTGATGTGATACTTATTCGGGAGGTTCCAATTTGCTGCCGCACTGCCGGCAATAGACTGCATCTGCGCTGTGCCTTTGCAGGCGGCAGGTTTTACAGATCTTGAGGGTGTGCTCTCCGGCGGCTTCGGTTTTACTTTTGGCAAAGGTCATTTCTGAAGTCACTATGCCAGTAGGTACGGCGATGATGGCGTAACCCAGCAGCATGATAATGGAAGCCATAAATTGCCCCAGGTCGGTATTTGGCGAAATATCGCCATAACCAACCGTTGTCAGCGTAACGATCGCCCAGTACATGGCTCTCGGAATAGAGGTGTAGCCATTTTCCGGACCTTCAATGATATACATGATAGATCCCATCACCAGTACAATCGTCAAAACCGAGCCCACAAATATCTGTATTTTGGCCCGGCTGTTTTTTAATGCGCTGGCCAGAAGAGCGGCCTCTCTCAGATATTCAGGTAGCTTCAGAATCCTGAGAATTCTCAAAAAGCGCAGGGCCCTCACCACCATCAGGTATTGACTTTGAACCAAAATTAAGCTCAAAAAAGTAGGCAAAATCGCCAGCAGGTCTACTATACCATAGAATCCGAAGATGTACCCGGGCCGGTCGTTACTGAGCCATATCCTGAGCAGGTATTCCAAAGTAAACACAATGGTGAAAAACCATTCCAGCCAATAGAGTAAGCTACCGTAGTTGAGGTGGATTTCCCGGACAGAATCCAGGATTACGACCAGCACACTCAACAGAATCAAAACCAGAAGGCCCAAATCAAAATTTTTAGAAGCCCTGTCATCGGATTCATATACGATATGGGCCAGCCGTTCTTTAGAAGGGAAGCTTGTCATTGGCAAAGGAGGTTACATTATTTTTTTCAAGGGAAATTTAAAGTAAGCACACTTTTTGATTAATTTAAATACCTGAGAGATGTTTAAATTTTTTCATTTCACAGAAATTTGCAATGTGCTTGAAAAAAAATCTAGGTAAATTCACTTTATATTCCATATATTTGCATTTCATATCTAAAAAAATGAATTATAAATAATTCACATTTTAGGTATAAAGACCTATTGGGCTATATTTGGGGTGTGCTTTTCCCTGAAAAACGGAAAAGCCGGGAAATAAACTTGTGTTGACTTTGTCTGATGTGCTGAAAACAGAATTCTTTAATACCTCCTCCGGGGAGAAAGCAAGTACCGTTATCGATTTGTTTCAGCAACAGGTGAAAGCAAATCCTCACAAAACGGCAATTGTTGACGGAGAGAAGTTAATAACCTACGAGGGACTGGATGCATTATCCTCCAGGATAGGCACATTCTTCCGGCATTCAATAGGCGAATATCAGCCCGTCGTCCCGGTTTGCATGCCTCCGGGGCATCAGCTCATTGCCACAATTCTGGGGCTGTGGAAGGCCGGTCTTGCATTTGCTCCCCTACTTCCCGAATGGCCGGAAAAGAGAAAATTGAAAATACTCAGCGAGCTTGCTGCCACTTGGGTCCTGACTTCCGAAGGAAATGAGGATTTTGGTACCTCTGCGCCCCATTTGTCGGTATTGCCCTGGACCCGATTTTCGGGAGCATCGACCGAACCATCCGGCAGTTTATTGGCGGGGCAATCGGATCTGGCCTATGTAATGTATACTTCCGGAAGTACCGGCGATCCAAAAGGTGTGATGATAGGACATGCACAGCTCCGTCAGGCGATTCAGACCAGGATTACCTATTACCAGTGTCGACCGGAATTGTTGCTTCTTCCTTCACCCGGTTTTGATGCAGCGCAGGCAGCCATTTTGTGGCCTTTGTGTACAGGGGGAAAACTTTTTACAGCATCCAGAGAGGCCATTCAGGATGTGGAAAGGCTGCCCGAACTGCTACGCCATACCGATACGCTACTTTGTGTTCCCGCTTACTACCGGTTTTTGCTGGAAGAGAGTCTTTTGCCGGGACAGGCCACCAAGAGGGTGATTTTGGGCGGAGAAAAACTGACAAAAGATCTTGTTGACAGTCATTTCCACCTGCAGCCCCAGGCTGCGCTTTACAATGAATATGGCCCCACCGAAGCCACCATTTGGGCTACGGTGGCTGCTGTACAGCCATCTGACACTGAGATTTCGATTGGCAAGCCCATCGGGGGCATGCGTTGTCAGGTCCTGGATCAGGATGGTGGGGCAATCAGCGCCGGGCAATCCGGAGAACTATATCTGGGTGGCAGGCAACTTGCCTGGGGCTATTGGAAGGACCAGAAACTTACCGCTCAAAAATTTGTGCCAGATCCGATTGGAGCGGAAGAAGGAGCTAGACTATATGCCACAGGAGACCTGGTCAGGCAGTTGGCGGATGGGAGCTTTCTGTATGAGGGAAGAATTGACAGACAATTCAAATTTCAGGGAACACGTATTGACCCAACAGAAATCGAGCAGGCTTTGCAGGAAACCGGTAAAGTGAGGGAGGCCTGGGTAAGCCTGGTTAATAACCCAGGACAACCGGAGCAAATCGTAGCTTTCTATATTCCGAAAGGCAGTGTTCGGGAAAGTACTGGTTTACGGCAGGAACTAGCTGCCGGCCTGCCCGCACACATGGTGCCCGCTACCTTTATCGCTCTGGAAAATTTTCCCCTTACAGAGAATGGAAAGGTGGACCATAGGGCATTGCTGTCCGGACTTGAAGAGAAAGCTTTTGTATCTCAAAGGGCAGACCTGGCCGATGCGTTACAGGAAAAAATACATGATGCCTTTAGCGCTTCGCTGGGGATTCCCAATCTCGGAGTAGAGGACAATTTTTTTGAAAGAGGAGGCAACTCTCTGGCAGCCATGCGGCTTCTGGCCAGGCTAAGAAATGAACCTGCCCTTCCGGTTGCGCTGAAAGATGTGTTTGACCATCCCACAATATCCGGCTTGCACCGGCACCTGAAACAGAAAGCTTCCGTAAAGGTGGAAGTGCCGGACGAGTCAGACCATACAGCCCATTCAGAGACCTTTGCGCTCTCTCCTGCACAGCAATCATTGTGGCTGATCGATCAGATAAAAGGCACGGAGGCCTACCACCTTCCGGTGGCCTACAAGCTCACAGGCGATATCAATCCAAAATATCTTGAAAAGGCGATTCAACTGATTGTAGAAAGGCATCCGGTTCTAGCCACAACCTTTCAGGGATCCGGGCAGACTGCCGTAAAGCAAGGGCAAAACTGGAAACTTTCGGTGGTTGACCAAACAGGCGAAACCTATACAGACGCAAACTTTTCCAGGCACTGGCAACCCTTTTTCAGCCGACCCTTTAATCTTGCAGAAGACTTTATGCTGCGGGCTCAATTGATTTGTTTTAAAAGTGGGGAGCAGGTGCTGGGCCTGGTATTTCACCACATCGCTTTTGATGATATTTCCCTGAAGATTTTTCTGAGGGAGCTGTCTGAAAATTATACGCTATTGGACCAGGGATCTGAGCCAGAGCCTGAGTCGCATCCCTTGCCTTTTGCCAGCTACGCCCGGCACAGGCAGCAAAGCCTGGCCGGCACATCCGGAGGGAGGGGACTGGGATCCTGGAGGAAAAAGTTGACAGGCCAGGAGAAGTTGCTGTTTCCCTATGATTTTCCCCACAGCGAGAAGGCCGGACTGGAGGCCGGCGTGCATCGGTTCTACCTGGATGGCGCAGAAATGAGTTCTATAAGGGATTTTAGCAAAGCACATGATGCTACCCTATTCATGACCTTATTGGCCACATTTAAGGTGCTGCTTTACCGTTACACACAGCAGACAGATATTTGCGTGGGGACCACCGTGGTAGATAGAAACCTGCCCGATACAGAAAATGCCATTGGGTATTTTATCAATACCCTGCCACTAAGGACGGAACTGAAACCGGCAGCTTCCTTTCAGGATTTTCTGGATGATGTACGGACCAGTGTTTTGTTTGCTTTAGAACATGCCGAAGTACCGTTTTTGCAGCTTGCCTCTCTTTTCCCTTCTGCAACTGCAAAAGATCAGAATCCGTTTTTTGACCTCATGTTTGTCATGCACGAAGCATCTGAGGGTACTAAAAAACTTCAACTTCCCGGAGTATCTGCCAAGCAGTTAGAGGCAGATCCCATGAGGCCTAAGTTCGCCCTAACCCTAACCCTGGTTGAGGAAGAGGATGGCTTGAGTGGGCATATTGAATTTGATAAAGGCCTGTTTTTGGAGGAAACGGTACAGCGGATAAGCCAGCATTATCTTCAGTTGCTCAGGAGGCTTACCCAGTCAGCCGATATACCGGTAAAGAAAATATCCCTGCTTTCCTCGGCGGAGGTCGATGCCTTTTCGGGGAGAGACAGGTACCGGGAAGGAATAGCATTCCAGACATTTTTTGAGCGATTTGACCGGCAGGTGCAGGAAAGACCCACTGCTACGGCACTGCACATCGGCGCGGAGGAGATCTCCTTCAACAAATTGCACATCAGGTCCATGGAGATTGCCGGATTCCTGCGAAACAATGCAGTGAAGCCCGGAAGTAGGGTAGCACTACTGGTGCAGAGAAGTCTGGACATGGTGGCCGCAATGTTGGGGATTTGGAAAGCAGGTGCAGCTTATGTGCCGGTAGATCCAAACTACCCCGAGGCCCGGATCAGGTATATACTGGAAGATTGCGGAGCGGGATATTTACTCACCGACAAGGCGTCTGAAAACAAACTTCCCAGGGTAGAGGGTCTCGTGAGGATGAATCTGGATGTAAGGCTGGGGCAAAGCCATATCGAAACATCAGGTTATCCGCAGGTCGGGCAGGATCAACCGGCTTATGTGATTTATACCTCTGGAAGTACAGGAAAACCCAAAGGGGTATGTCTGACTCAGGGTAACCTGTCTGCATTTCTGGAATGGTGCGGAAGCGAATTTCCATCAGACGCGTTTGAGTCGGTGTATGCCGTTACTTCCATGTGTTTTGATTTGTCCGTATTTGAGCTGTTTTTTCCTTTGGCCTATGGAAAGCCGGTCAGGATCCTTCCAGATGCTTTGCACATCGCAGCACAGCTGAAGCAGGACAGCAGGGTATTGATAAACACCGTGCCCAGTGTGGTCCGGAAAATGGTGGAGGCTGGTTTGGATTTTGGACCAGTGAGCTTGCTGAACATGGCCGGGGAACCTGTGACTTCCGGTCTGCTGGAAAGCCTGTCCCGGGAGCACCTGGTGATCAGAAACCTCTACGGACCTACCGAAGATACGACCTATTCTACCTGTAAAACACTCAAACCAGGTGGACCGATAACAATAGGCAGGCCTGTAGCGGGCAGTTTTGCCTATGTTTTGGACCAGGATCTGGTGCCTTGTCCGGTCGGTGTGCCAGGTGAAATATATCTGGGAGGGTATGGATTGGCGTCAGGTTATCTGAACAGGCCTGATCTTACGGCAGAGAGATTTGTGCCGAATCCATTTGCCGGACCCAATGGCGGTACCTTATATAAAACAGGTGACCGGGGATGCTGGAAGGGCGATGGGGAAATTATTTTTCTGGGACGGCTGGATAATCAGGTGAAATTAAACGGTTACCGGATAGAGCTCGATGAAATTTCCATCGCGCTGCAGTCACATGCCTCAATTAAAAATGCAGTAGCTGTTTTGCAGGATACGGATACCGGAGAGCAGCAGATCGTTGCTTTTGTGGCAGCAGATGATCGCGTCAGGGAAAGCGATTTGATTGCAGTAATATCGCGTCGTCTGCCACGCTACATGGTTCCTTCAAGGATACAGTTTCTCGATGAGTTACCACTGAGCCCAAATGGGAAGATAGACCGCAAAGCGCTGGAGCGCCTAAAGCCGGAGCCAATCCCCGAAGAGGGACCAGGTTCGTTTGAAGCCCCTTCGACTTTGCTGGAAAGTGATCTGCTTGATATCTGGCGGAAGGTGCTGCAATTTAATGGCCTGGGTGTGAATGCTGATTTTTTTGATTATGGAGGCAATTCGCTGCTGGCTATCCGACTGATCGGGAGGATCAGGGAAACATTGGGTCATGAAGTAAGCATCAGTGAATTGTTTGCGCATCCGTCAGTACGTCAGGTAGCCGCACTTATCGGAGAGCAGGTAGAAAAAGCAGGGGAAGCAGAGCGTATCCCGGCAATGAAACCAAGGCCGGAAAACATTCCCTTGTCTTTTGGCCAGGAAAGCCTATGGCTTACCGATAAACTTGAAGGATCGGTTCAGTACCACATACCTGTTCTGTTAAAATTAAAGGGGCCGGTTTCTTCCGTGCTACTCTCCAATGCTATTCGTAGCATCATGGAACGTCATGAAATACTCAGGACGGTGATCCGCGAACAGGAGGAAGATACCTGGCAGGAAGTGATGCCGGTCCTGGGCTGGCAAATGGCCGCAGACCAGCAAGCAGACAGCGAAGAGGCATTGGATGGGCAAATGGCCGATTTCCTGAACAGACCTTTTGATCTGGGAAGTGACTTTATGCTCAGGGCAAGGCAATTTGCAAGTGGAGAAAGCGAAAGCCTGCTGATGCTGGTTTTTCACCATATCGCATTTGATGGTTGGTCCATTCCCTTGTTTATCAAAGAACTTTTTGCCCTATTGAAAGCAGAACTTTCCGGGGAAAACCTCTTGTTACCCCACCTGAAAATTCAATATGCAGATTACGCACTGTGGCAGAGAGAAAGATTTACTGACGCGGTGCTGAACGATAAGCTACAATTCTGGAAAGATCATTTGAGGGGTGTCCGGCCTATCCATCTCAATGAGCCTTCTGCAGGAATATCAAAGCGAAGCAATGAGGGTGCGACTTTTGATTTCCAGATCGGACCCGATCAGAAGCATGCCATGCTCGGGTTGGGTAAAAAGCTGGGTCTTTCTCCTTTTATGATTTTGCTGACTGTGTTTAAATCGCTGTTGGAAAGAACCAGCGGTCAGCAGGATATCTGTGTTGGGACAGCAGTAAGTGGCAGGAAGCAGGCAGAACTGGAACCGCTTCTGGGCTATTTTGTCAATCCGCTCCCCATCCGTACCGTACTGAAACCAGAGAGTACTTTTACAGAAATCCTGTTGCGGGTGAAGCAAAATACATTGCAGGCATACGAGCACCAGGATGTACCCTTCGAAAAAATCGTTGCGGCCACCGCCCAGTCAAGGCAACTGGGTGTGAACCCCTTGTTTCAGGTCATGTTTGTCATGGAATACGGCAATGAAAACCAGAATTTTTCGAATAACCTGTCCATGGAAGTTGTCCCAGTGCAACAGACCACTTCGAAGTTTGACCTGACCTTTCTGGTAAATGAAAACAAGGGGGCTTTTAATGTTCGGATAGAATATGCGAGGGATATATTTGACCCGGTATTCATCGAAAAGCTCGCTGAGGACTTTGCGGACATTCTGGGGCGAATGCTGGAAAACCCGGAGCTCGAGCTCGGGGATATTTCGTCAGATCGCGTCTCCGGCACCATTGGAGAAATATATTCCGGGGAAGCAGCCCAAAATGCTGTTTTTACACCCGCACATCAGCAAATTGAGCAAATGGTCGCCAGAGACACTTCCAGGCCGGCAGTCGTTTTTGGAGAAAAGATTCTGAGCTATGGTGATCTGAATATCAAAGCCAACCAACTCGCTCATTATCTGCTGAAGAAGGGCCTCGAGAAGGGCGACATCGTAGGCTTGCTCGTCGACAGGTCACCCAAATATTACATAGGCATGCTGGGAATTCTGAAAGCAGGAGGCGCTTATCTTCCGGTAGACAGTGATTTTCCGGATTACCGGATCAGCTACATGCTGGAAGATTCCTGCAGATTTTACCTGACGGAATCCGGCATACACGACCGCCTGGAAACCAAAGTGGAAAGGATCATGTGGCATGATTTCGATACGGAAACTGCCTCCCTTCCTGACCATAATCCCCAGCTAAATGTATCTGGTGATGACCCGGCATACATTATTTATACCTCCGGTACCACCGGCAAGCCCAAGGGTGTCCGTCTGGATCATGCCAACGTAAACCATTTCATCGCAGTCGTGGGAGCGCAACCAGGGCTCTCCAAAGACGACAAGATCCTGGGCGTAAGCTCCGTATCATTTGATATCGCTGTGCTGGAAACACTGGTTGCTCTCGTTTTCGGTGCCCGAACCTACATGCTTGGTCAGCAGGAGCGCAAAGAGCCGGATGTTATTGTTGATACTTTACGCAGAGAGGGCATCACGCTCATGTTTGCAACGCCATCCCATTGGAAGATGCTCCTGCTCAATGGCTGGAGTGAAAGATCTGACAAGCTGAAAATCATCAGCGGAGGGGAACACCTGGAGAAAGCTCTTGCCGACAGGCTGCTGCCTCTCTGCCGGCAGTTGTGGAACGTGTATGGACCCACCGAGACCAGCGTTTACTCCACCATCAAGCGGGTGTCCTCTACTGACAAGCCGATGACTGTTGGCAAACCGGTCAGGAACACAAGAATCCATATATTAGATGGGGAAAGGAATCCGGTACGAAAAGGAGCTAAGGGGGAGATTTTCATCGAAGGTCATGGCCTTGCCAGAGGCTACATCAACAGCCCTGATCTTACCCGGGAAAAATTTCTGGAGCTGATCGCTGAAAACGGGCAGGTGCGGAGATTGTACAAAACTGGTGATCTGGGTAGCATCAGTGCAGACGAAGAACTGATAGTCGCTGGGAGGCTGGATCACCAGGTAAAAATCCGGGGATACAGGCTGGAGCTAGGGGAAGTGGAAAATGCCATTCGTAGCTTGAAGGGTGTGGGGGATGTGATCGTACATGTAAAGAAGGACCTGGATGACATGCCTTTTTTGGTTGCCTATGTAGTGGTAAATTCTGGAGAAGCCAGGGCAGCAGGGAGCCGAAGTCGAATTTCTTCTGAGCAGGTAAAACAATGGAAAAGTCAGCTCAGCCTGAGCCTGGCCGATTATATGATTCCGACAGACTTTGTGGGGATGGAAAGATTTCCTTTAATGGAAAACGGCAAAGTGAACCGCAATGCTTTGCCCTATCCGGACCGGGTTTCCCATCCCTATGTTGCCATAGAGGAAGAAATGAGTCCGGAAGAGCGGCTGGTTGCCGATATCTGGAAGAAGGCACTGGGAAGAGATGCGATCAGAAAGAGGGATAATTTCTTTGAAATTGGTGGCCATTCCCTCACTGCGGTAAGGGTGATGGTGCAGTTGGAGAAAGTATTTGGCATCAAGCTGCCCCTATCGGTACTATTCAGGTATCCTACGGTTCAAAAACTGTCCCAGGCAATCAAAAGTGGCGTACTGGGAGATAGTGAGTGGAAGAGTCTGGTGGCCATCAAAACTTCCGGTAGCAAGCCCCCTTTGTATATCGTGCATGGTGGAGGGTTAAATATTCTGCCATTTTACGCGGTGGCGAAAAAAATGGATCGCGAGCAGCCGGTCTTCGGCATCCAGGCCAAAGGACTGGACGGTGTGGCACAGCCTCTGAGTAGAGTGGAGGACATTGCTTCCCAGTATCTTAGCGAAGTATTGCAACAAAATCCCGATGGGCCATACTTTTTGGCAGGATATTCGTTAGGAGGAATTATAGCATTCGAAATGGCGTTTCAATTGTTGGAAATGGGGAAGCAGGTTGAAAAATTGGTCTTGTTTGATACCTATGCCTTCCAAAGTGATCACAATAAGCCTTTTTGGAAGCGGACTTTCAATCAGATCAGACACGCTATTGGAAAAAGAAAGTTTGATGTGGAGTTATTGATCGAGCAGCCTGCTATATTTAAACGAAAAAAGAGGCAATCGTTTGAGAAAAAGATCAATAGGCTCCGACGTTTGTTCAATCCAGACCGGGAAAACCCTGAATCCTCCCTGCTGCAAACCTACAAGCGGGTAGAATATGTATACAAAGAGGCTTGCCGGGAATACAGCATAAAAAAGTATCCAGGTTCAGTAGACTTGATCAAAGCCAGGATTGCGGCGGGGTACCTTCCGGATAAGGCCTGTTTCGGATGGAAACCTTTTGTCAAGGAATTGCGGGTATGGGAGGCTGATGGTGAACACATCACCATGCTGTCTCCGCCAAACGATGCCTCATTTGGCAAGCTGCTTCAGCGGGTGATAGACCATAAAAAAGAATAATAACAAAATATAATATCCCTATCTATTAATTTATCAAAAATGAAAAAACTAAGCATTTATCCCCTATTGCTACTGATCATCATGGCAGCATGTACTGTGGAAGAACCAAATCCGCCCCAGGAGCCGGAAGATCCGGAAAATCCGGCACCACGGGACCCGGAAATAGAAGTACCGTTTATTGAAGGTACCAATATCGTCTTTACTCCTCTAGAGGAGGCAGCAGAGAGACTGGGTACTTCTGATAGCTATACCGAGCTGTTAAGTAAGTTTGACCTGGCCTCCAGGACCAAGAATAAGGCAAGCACAGAAGAAGAGGATTACCTTACTTATGCCTCTCAACAAGCCCAGGCATGGACTGAGGAAGAAAAAACTGTGTTGGAAGAGCGGATTTTGGGAATAAAGGATAAAATAGAAGCCATGGGGCTCCAGCTGGAGTTTCCGGAGGAAATTCTGTTGATCAAATCTACAATGGAGGAAGAAGGCGGTGCAGTAAGCTATACCCGTGAAAACTACATTGTGGTACGCGGACTGGTTAATGAAAGTTTTCTGATCCACGAGCTGTTTCATATTTTGACCCGCTTCAAGCCGGAAGTAAGAAAGGACCTGTTTGAGACAATCAATTTTTATGAAAGCAACCGCATTGCTTACCCGGAAAGTATACGGGATTTTGTCATTACAAATCCTGATGCTCCGTTTCTGGAACATACCATCACCTTGCAGATCGACGGGCAGAGTGAGGAAGTGGTGTTTATCCTGATTTCTGAGGAAGAGTGGGATGGCGGCTCCTTTTTCACTTACCTGAAACAACGCCTGATGTTTGTAGAAGGTGGAGATGATGACAAGCAGGCTACCTTGGTAGATAATATGCCTGTATTGAAAAATTTTGCCGCTGCTACTGACCTCAAGCAGAAAATTGGTGACAATACCAGTTATACCTTACACCCAGAGGAAATTCTGGCAGAGCATTTTGTGATGCTGCTGCAGGAGGCAGAAGTACCGGAACCTTCGTACCTGGAGGCCATGAAAACCGTATTGCAGCAACAATAGTATTGATATTCTGATAAGTAAAAACCCTGAAAGTAGCATTCAGGGTTTTTTTTTGCTGCTACCAGCCACCGCCTCCGCCGCCACCTCCGCCTCCGCCGGAACTGCCTCCTCCACCACTACCGGATTTGGAACCCGGAGGACTGGCCGAATTGCTCAAAGCGGAGCCAAATGATTTTCCCAGATTGGAGGAAAATCCAGCCAGTGAACCAGCGGCAAAGCCGGTGCCGGCATACCAGGAAGGTTGATAACGGCGTGTAGCCTGGCGTTCTTCTCCCGACAGGGAGTTGATTTTATTTTCGAAGGCTTTGCCCCAGGATTCGCCCACATCCAGAGCCAGTGCATAGGGCAGATATTTTTCAAAAATCTCAGGGGTCATGCCCGGCGGATTGTAGGTTTCCAGAAGGGGTTTCTCTGCGGCGTTGAGGTACATCCGGAATCCTTCGATTTCATCCATTACCCTTCTGCCTTTTTCGGTGGGGGCTTTAATCAGGAAAGCGAAAACTACATTGATCAGCCCCAAAACTAGCGCGGTCAATAAAAAGCCTACAGGAAATTGTGCATCAAAGAAATAGATGGCAACGGCCGGAAAGGCCAGGGCAAACAAAAAGCTGAATACTTCACTGATAATTGTACTCATCTTTACGTATCCATAATCCAGGTAATGCATGATGGTCATAAACACCTTACCTAAAAACATGAGGAAAAACAAGCAGAAAAATAATCCCATGATCAGAAATACATTTTCTGACTCCAGGGAGTTATCCATGGTGTATTTTACGCCCAAAATTATGCTGGCGATAGAAATCAATATACCCGGAACCAGCCAGGCATAATTGTTTTTAAAATGACTGCCCTGAAATCGCTCCTTCAAGTCCTTTTGCAGGCCTTTCATCGCCCCGCCTATCTTTTTGTGTTCTTTCTGATTGAGGCTGATGCGCTGACTTGCACCCGGAAAAAGGTTGGACATGATGCGCTGGTAACCACTGTTGCTGGTCTCAGGAAAATCGATTTTTTCAAGCTCATATTTCTTTTTCCTTTCTTCGTTAATTTTCAGCCAGCCATTGGTGGCCAGCGCCACTATGGCGGCCACATAGGCCTTCGTATCAAAGCCCATTTTGTACAGGTACCTTACGGCAGGGGCATCCAGATTTTCGGGAACCTCAAAGAGGGGGTAAATCCCACCCTTGTGCGGATCCTTACCCACCCTGGACCAGGCATAAAAATAATAGGCAAAAGCAAGTATAAGGCCAACCAGGACGGTGAATATGCCTGCATTGTCACCCAGGAATTCCTTTGTCTGCTGGGCCGTTCCAGGGGGAGCGATCAGCCCTTTCTGCCAGGCTACAGCTACGGTTAATGGTTCCCCCGCATTCAGCGGTTCATTTACTTTAACTAAAAGGCTGCGGTCAGATTCCTTTTCTATATCGCAGGGGCAATCACTGCTTCCGGCAGGACCTGCATAGGCAGTGTACTGGTCCATATTCCCCCCCTCCGGAAGGACAACTCTTGCCGATGCCTCCAGAATCCGGAAATCCCAACTGTCTCCTATGGCATTCCAATACAGTTCATCGAAATCTTCGAAAAATCCGATCTGCCTGTTGGTAGTATATACAAGGGTGTAATCGTAAATACCAGGATCCAGAAAGGTGTTTTCTTCACCTATCCGCACTACTTCGTAGTCACCCTGACGGATGACCTGATAGGGCTCACTTTCACCATCTCTGAGAACCTCCACTACCTCAAATCCAACCCGGACCTGATTGTTGTAGCGGTCCCTGTAGCGGACGGGAAAACTCCGGAAAATGCCTCTTTGGATAGCATTCCCGGTGCTCCTTACCTGTATTTCTTCAGTTACCAGCAGAGAGCCATCCGATTGGATTTCTATTTCGCTGTGGTAACGAAGTATTTCTTCGCTTTCCTGCGCCTGAGCGAAAGAAAAGCAGAGCGAATAAATAAAGGTTAGAGATAGAAAGATCTGGCGCATTGTTTAGCTTAAATTGATTTCTGGTACCATTCTGTCAGATTCATCTGAGAGTGCAAAGAAATCAAACTTTGCAAACCCAAAAATCCTCGCAATGATATTGGAAGGGAAAGATTCGATTTTGATATTGAGCTCCCGTACAGTGCCATTATAATATCTTCTGGATTTTTGAAGATAGTCTTCAATTTCGGATAGCTGCTGCTGCAGCTTCAAAAAATTGCCATCTGCTTTCAGGTCCGGATAGGCCTCAGCAATGAACATCAGCCGTTTCAGTGATCTTCCCAGTTCGGAAGCAGTTTTGGCCTGGTCCGGGACGGTCTGCCCCAAGAGGCTTTGGTTTCGCAAATTAGTAATTTCTTCCAGTAATTGTCTTTCGTGAGTGGCATACCCCTTTACAGTAGTGACAAGGTTCGGTACCAGATCTGCCCTTCTTTTCAACTGAACATCTATACCGCTCCATCCCTCCCGGGCATTGTTGCGCAGACGAATGAGCCGGTTGTAGGTAGTAATAACCAAAACGAACAGGATACCAATGATCAAAAGGGAGACTATCATGCGTTTGAATAATTTATTGGATATGTATCAGGGACCAAAATAGCTATTTTATTCCAAAAGGAACCTGCAGTAGCAGAATTTGATGCAAAGACTACGCTTTGTTGTACAGATAACTTGAAAAAAAGGCCATTTACCGGGTTTAAATTTGTCAGTAAGGCAAAAAATAGGTAGTTGATTTTGGAAAAGTGGCTTGTGGGGATTAAATGCATGAATGCCAATTTATTGTTTGGCCAGTAGCAAACAGGAGTATTTTTTTTAATTATTCCGTACTTTATACACAGGAATAGTTAATTTTGATTATCACTAAATCACCTAAAAGCAAATTTTCCCATGGATTTTAAGAAATTTGACAGACTGAAGCAGAACTACAACACGTTTATCACTGAGGCGGAAAAGGCAATCAACAAAGAAAAGGCCATTGAGCAGACCAGATCGGTATGGTTTGATAGAAGAGTGATCGAGAAATTGCTGGCGGAAACAGATCCGGAGACCGGGGGCATCAAAATTTTTCTCGGGATGTATGATGAAGACACCCTGTCTGAACGGGAAGATCAGGAACGAGCAGAAGCCTATATTGGCAAACTGACCCTGGTGCTTGCAGCTTCCGACGGGAATAAAGATCCAGACCAGGAAACCATGATCATAAATGGAGGCAAGGTTTGTCCCCCCGATTGTTGATATTGCTGTAGCAAACAATGCCATTATTCCCATGACCCCGTTTTTATACCTTTCCTTTATTGGCCTTGGTTTGTTGTTTTCGTTGTTTTTTTTCTATCTAAACCACAGGTATGGTTTGGAAGAAAGAAAATCACATTTGCTTATTTTTTTTATCATCGTATATGTGATGGCCTTTGAGCTTTATGCCTACTACCTGGTGCAGCAAGGGCGACAAAACGTGCTGGTTTACAACCTTTTCTTTGTAATTGGCGAGACACTGTTGATTTTGGCCTACCTGAATGCGCTAATCGATCAGCAAAGGATAAAAAAGGCATTGCTCTTTTTTATCCCCTGTTTTTTGATTTGGGCGGCGGTCAATGCGCTTTTTTTCCAGCACCCTACGGCGATGTTTCAGCACTACACCCACCTGCTGGGAAGCTTCGGGATCGTGGCCCTTTGTTGTTACCTGCTGTACAGGATATTTCTGGTAGACGGATATTGGGACCAGCCGCTGCTGAGCGTACCCCACTTTTGGAACATAGCTGCTATACTCCTCTTCTACTGTCCCAATTTTATCTACTTTGGGTCCATCAATCTATTGTGGGATATCGATAAATGGTACCTGACGGTATTGGCTTCCCTGAACCGGATTTTTGCGGCACTGCTATACCTGATTTTTGGCCTTTCTTTTTATTCCAGCTTGATTTTCATGAGGAGCGGAAATGGAAGATAGTTCTTTAAATACCTTTCTTGCAATTCTCACGGGCGTAGTACTGATGGTGATCATGGCGGTATTTATCATCACCATCGTGGTGATTCACCGGCAGCGGCAGATCAAAAACCGGCACAAAATTCAGATCCTGAAAGCAGATTATGAAAACACCATATTGAATGCAGAAAAGGAAATTCGGGAGCAAACACTGCATCATGTTAGTCAGGAGCTACATGACAACATCGGACAATTGCTTTCCCTCACCAAGTTGGTGTTGAACAATCCGGATGGCTCAGGTCTGGGCGAAGGCAGGAAATTGATCAATCAGGTAATCAGAGAAGTAAGGGGCCTGTCCAAATCCATCAACCGCGATTATATCAGGGAACTGGCGTTTGAGCACTTTTTGAAGGAAGAACTGGCCAGAATAGAAAAGACCGGCTATTGTACTACGGCATTTGAACAGTCAGGAGATCCGGTCGATATGCTGGAGGGAGACAAAAAGCTGGTGTTGATCCGAATGGTTCAGGAATGTTTGAACAATGCGATCAAACATGCCTCCCCAAGCCTGATCAGTATCAAGCTTAGCTTGGACGAAAATGAATTGGTATTGGTGATTGCGGATGACGGAATAGGGTTCGATACTTCACAGACTTCCAATGGTCTGGGTATAAAAAACTTAAAATCCCGCATACAGGCCATTGAGGGAAGGGTAGAGGTAAATTCTGTTCCCGATGCAGGCACCGAAATCAGGATAATGTTAGAGAGAGGAAAACTAGCGCATGATGGAAAACAAAACGAGGATCTTATTGGCAGATGATCACAAGCTTTTTGCCGCCGGGATTCAAAACCTGCTGTCAAGAGAGGCTGACTTCGAAGTAACCGGTGTTTTTCACAATGGGAGGGAAGCACTGGAAGCGCTTGAAACAATCAGGGTGGATCTGGTTATCACAGATATGAACATGCCGGGGACCAACGGTCTGGCCATTCTTCAGCATATCAAAAAAAAACGGTGGAAAACCAAGACCATCGTGCTTTCCATGTATGATGAAGAAGAAATTTTCCGGAAATGTATCAAACAGGGTGTCAATGCCTATATTTTGAAAAATGCCGATCCGGATGAGCTTATTTTTACGATCAGAGAGGTAATGGAAGACAGGTATCTGGCTAATTTTGATCACGTCCTGCAACAAGCCGAAGACGATGATTTCGAGCAGTACGACCATTTCAAGACCGCCTTTAAACTTTCCAAGCGGGAAATAGAGATTCTAAAGTGGATTGCAAAAGGCAAAACCAGCAAGGAGGTGGCTGATGAGCTGCACCTGAGTATTTTTACGGTAGAAACACACCGTAAGCACCTCCATCAAAAGCTTGAAGTGTCTTCCGTGGCGGAATTGGTAAAAAAGGCACTGGATATGGGCCTTGGCTGACCACCGGTACAGTTTGGGAATGAGCCTGCCTCCGTGAAAAGAACGGCGCGCAGACCTCGCGAATCGCCTGATGATTGCCTGAAGAAACGGCGTACTGCATTTTCTATACCCTATCAGGTAACGCCTAAAGCAACCGGCGCGGGTTTCGGGGGGCAGCATACCGACTGCGGGCTTATCGCAGGCGCATTATATACGCTATCCTGCTATATACAAGGGGGATCTCTTACTAAAAACGATACTTGAAAGTGAGCTCCGGATAGATACCTTAGAAATTTTGATCGGATCAGGATTTGAACCTGGCCAGGGGAGTGATGCCAGCTCTCGCTACCTGATCGATATCTACCAGAATTTCGGCATCTGTAGGAATAAATACATCTACCCTTGAGCCAAATTTGATGAATCCGAATTCGTGTCCCTGCACAAGAGGATCGCCTTCCCCTACATACCACTTGATCCTTCTGGCCATGGCGCCGGCGATTTGCCTTACCATAAGCTGAATGCCACTGCTATGTTCAATTACCAGAGAGGTGCGTTCATTGTCAGTACTGGATTTAGGATGCCAGGCGACAAGGTACTTTCCCGGATGGTATTTAAAATATTTGAGTATGCCGGTGATGGGAGAGCGGTTGACGTGCACATTGATCGGAGACATGAATATAGATACCTGGATTCTCTCTTCCCTGAGGTATTCCTCTTCAAAGGTTTTTTCTATGGCCACGACCTTGCCGTCGGCGGGAGCATAGATCAGGTGGGGGTCATCGGGTAGGGGTATGGCTGGATTTCGGAAAAATTGTAAAATGGCCAGATAGAGGATGATGCTGCCCAACAAAACTAAATTCAGCAACATGTCCTTTTCCGGAAAGGCCTGGTGCAAGCCAATATTGATGGCAGCAAGAACGATCAGGGTCCAGAACAAAAGTGATTTTCCTTCTTTATGAATGGTCATGGCGATACAACATTTAATCCAAATAAAGCGTTTTTGGATGCCCGGCAAAAGGCTAACAACAGGAGGTACGCTTCCCGTTACAATATTAGCATTTTTTTGAGGATATATTAAAATATTTTCAAGAATGCTACAATAAATGGGGTGGATAACAATAAACCATCAAAACGGTCCATAAACCCACCATGGCCCGGAAGGCCCTTTCCGGAATCCTTGATGGCTATACTCCTCTTGAAAAGCGATTCTATCAGGTCTCCGTAGGTGCCTGCGATGATGATGATGGTCATGATGCAAAACCACTGCCATTCCGGAAGAACAGTAAAATTTTTGGAAATGAAATAGGTGACTACCAATGCCGTGAATGCTCCCCCTAGACTGCCTTCCCATGATTTTTTGGGAGACACCCGCTCAAAAAGCTTCGTTTTTCCAAATTTGGTACCGGCAAAAAAGGCCCCGGAGTCGCTGGCCCACAGAATGAAAAGCGAGCCGATGATGATTTCAAAATGAAAAGTTTTGTCCACTGAAAAGGCGGCTACTGTGAGCAGTGAAAAAGGAATGGCTACATAGAAAATGCCCAATATGGTATAGGCGATGCCGGTAAAGGGTTTTTTGTCTGATTTTCTGTACAACTTGATAAAGAAAATCATGGATACCAGAGGGAAAACAAGGAAATAATAAGCGATTGGGATGATTTTCATCTCCTCTAAAAATGTGAAGGTAAAGATCAAAAGTCCGACAAAAGTCCCAAAACTCTTCAATGGAAGCATCCCATCCAAACCGGAAAGCTTGTAAAACTCCATTTGGGTGAAACCAAGAATGATGGCAAAGGTGGCATAATACGACCATTCGCTATATATGGTACTGGTAATGATAACAACCGCCCCAAGCAGTGCTGTGATCACACGCTGTGCCAGATTGCTGTAGTTGCTGATACTAAAACGAGATCTCATGATCAATAATGTTTAATGCCCGGACGGCATCTTCCCTGACAACCATCACTTCAATGTTACCGTGAATCTTGTAAACCGGATCTTTTTTATTCAGGATAACTGCTGCTATACCTTTTTCTTCCAAAACACCTTTGACAATTTCTGCCCGAATCGGAGCATCGGTTACAAAAACTTTATGCCATTTTCCCATATTGTTTTGATTTCTCCAGTTTCAAAAACATCCGCCAGCTCATCAGAAAAACGATAGCTCCCAGAAGCACATATTCCCAATGCAATTGGCTCGAATCTTCCATATCAAATTCCACCAGATCGAATTTATTCAGATAGACCATGAATACGGTAAAGGTATTGTTCAAAATATGGGCCAGCGTGGGATAGACCAGGCTGCCGGAATAGAGGTAAAGGTAACCAAACAAAGCTCCGAGCATCAGCCTGGGTAGAAAACCGTAGAATTGAAAATGGATGGCAGAAAAGATGAAAGCCGTGATCCAGACACCCAGATGGGCACTTCCTGTGTAATGGTGCAGTTTTGGTTGCAGGATACCGCGGAAGAGGTATTCTTCCCCAATGCCCGCCAGTACGCCTATGACCAGAACGCCCATTAACAATTCTCCAACGGAATCAAAATCGGTCAGGAACCTGGTCAATTGCATGAGTTGGTCTTCTTTTTCCCGGAACATTGTTTCCAGTCCACGCATGGAATCGGGGAATTCCACATTCATATTCAGGTAAACCAGCAAGGAATTGAGCAGCACAAAGCCCAGCAGCAAAGGCACCGTGATCCCTATCTGTGCTGGTATGGTCCGGGTAAAATGGGTTTTTATCTTTAACGTTTTCTTATCTACGAAGCGTATGAATATCCATCCTCCTGCCAGAAATGCCAGTCCGCCACCCAATCCCTGAATAAACAAAAACGCCATCCTGCTGTTTGGGTGGTTCAGAGTAGTTTGGAGTAGTCCTGGTAGCTGATCAAATGAAATTCCAAATAATACAGGTATCAAACCTATGGCGATGGTCTGTAGGATAGCAAGGGTACCAAATACGATCAGCACCAAAACTGTGATAGAAAGCAGCCAATGCTGATGTACCTGTTGGCCCGCCCGATGTTCATATATTTCCATATTCTCAGTAAATTTACATGAAATAGCGTGCACCACAAGGTAACCACCGCCCCGGCACCTAAATTAATACCGGTGATTTGGGCTACATTTGTGGCAATGTTATTGATATTCAAGGAAAAACAATCATTTTTGCAAAAAATTTCATAGTGTGATTAAAATTGGAGAATTAGAACTGGGGGAATTTCCGCTTTTGCTGGCGCCCATGGAAGATGTCAGTGACCCGCCTTTCCGTGCGGTCTGCAAAAGTAACGGGGCAGACCTCATGTATACAGAGTTTATCAGTTCGGAGGGTTTGATACGCGATGCAGCAAAGTCCGTGCAGAAACTAGATGTCTACGACTACGAAAGACCCATAGGGATTCAGATTTTCGGTAATGAAATCAGTTCTATGCGGGAAGCGGCAAGTATAGCCGAAGCCGCGGGCCCGGACATACTGGACATCAATTATGGCTGCCCTGTCAATAAGGTCGCCTGCAAGGGGGCTGGTGCAGGTATTTTGCTGGACATTGACAAAATGGTCTCCATGACGTCCGAGATTGTGAAGGCCGTGGACATTCCGGTCACGGTCAAGACCCGCCTTGGTTGGGACGAAAATTCCATTCGCATAGTGGAAGTGACCGAAAGGTTGCAGGATATAGGCATTCAGGCCATCAGTATACATGCCCGTACACGCAAGCAAATGTACAAAGGGGAGGCAAACTGGAAATACCTGGCGGAGGTCAAAAATAATCCGCGGATTCATATCCCGGTGTTTGGAAACGGAGACATAGACAGTCCGGAAAAGGCCAGGCTTTATCGGGACCAATACGGCGTAGACGGTATGATGATTGGCAGGGCGGCGATTGGCTATCCCTGGATCTTCAATGAGATCAAACACCATTTTGCTACAGGGGCGCTGCTGGAGGGACCAGACCTTGAGGAAAGAGTGGCAGTAGCCAAAAGGCATCTGGATTTCTCCGTAGAGTGGAAAGGAGAAAAGCTGGGTCTGCTGGAGATGAGGAGACATTACACCAATTATTTCAGGGGATTACCACATTTTAAACCTTACCGAACCGCATTGGTTACTTCAGAAGACCATAAGGAGGTGCTGCAGATTCTGGATGAAGTTTCCAGGGTATTTGCCGGCGCCGCATTCTGAATCAACATTTCAACCACTCACGAGCCACAGACAGATGAAAATTTTTCACGCCAATGCCTGAAGCAGACAAGTACCAGCCAATTAAAAACTGGGGGATGTTGTTGGTATTGGCCTTGATATGGGGAAGTTCGTTTATCCTGATCAAAAAGGCCTTGCTGGTGTTTTCTGCCGGAGAAGTAGGCGCCTTACGGATCGTAACCGCCGGCACAGTACTGCTGCCTCTGGCCATGCCGGTATTGAAAGATTTGAGGCGGAAGCAGTTGGGTTATCTGTTGGTAATCGGTTTTGTCGGTAGTTTTATTCCCTCATTTCTGTTTGCTACAGCCCAGACCAACCTTTCCTCCTCTCTGGCCGGCGTGATCAACGCATTGACTCCCCTGATGGTGGTGTTGGTAGGGGGGTTATTTTTTCAGGCCACTATTACCTGGAAGGCTTCCCTGGGCCTGATCATTGCCTTTGTCGGTGTAGGAATTCTGGTACTGGCCGGTTCGGAGACCGGCGTTTCCTTTTTTTCTGACCTGAACCTGTACGGCCTTTTCGTCGTGGCGGCAACGGTTTGTTACGGCCTCAATGTCAATATCATCAAATACAGGGTTCAGGAAATCAGGCCAAAGACCATTACCGCCATTTCGCTGATGATGGTGCTGCCGCTTGCGGCCCTGTATTTATTGGCCTTTACCCAATTTTCCTTTAAGCTGCTGCATGTGGAGGGCGCTTGGCTGGCCGCCGGTTACATTTCCTTACTGGGTATTGTCGGCACCGCTGCCGCTCTGATATTGTTCAATACCATGGTCAAATTGGTTACGCCGGTTTTTGCGAGTTCCGTTACCTACCTGGTGCCGTTGGTGGCCATACTCTGGGGTGTATGGGACGGAGAAAGATTATTTCTGCTCCATTATTTTGGGATTGTCGCAGTTATTATCGGGGTATGGATTGGCAACCGTAAATCCAGACTTTCAAAATAATTCTTTCTACACCGTTGAATTATTGGCATATATTTGCCTAGTTTAAACCTTGATTTTGACAATACCGGTAACATGTTTGATAACCTCCTGGATTTTGACATTGATGTAGCCTTGAGAAACAGGATTCTGCAGACTATCCTGATTGTATTCATCATGTGGTTGATCAACAAGATTTCTGTAAGGCTCATTTATCGGGGCGATGCCGTGGAACTCAAACGGCAGTACCACTGGAGAAAAGTCATTGAGTATACCTCATTTATCGTTGGGATTCTCATCATAGGCAATCTTTGGATCAACAACTTTCAATCCGTAACTACCTTTTTTGGATTGCTCTCCGCAGGTATCGCCATCGCTTTGAAGGATATTTTTGTGAACATCGCCGGCTGGGCTTTCATCTATTTGAGAAAGCCCTTTGATGTGGGTGACCGGATTCAGATTGGGGAAGTACAAGGGGATGTCATTGATCTCCGGTTGTTTCAGTTTTCCCTGCTGGAAATTGGCAATTGGGTGGATGCAGATCAAAGTACCGGCAGGGTGATTCACGTGCCCAACGGTAAGGTTTTTATGGATTCCCAGGCCAACTATTCCATCGGATTTGATTATATCTGGAATGAGCAGAAAATTTACATTACCCTGAGAAGCGATTTCAAAAAGGCCAAGGCAATACTGCTGGAAATCCTGAATGAACACCTGAAGGAAGATTTGAAACTGGCCGAACGGGTATTTAAAAAAGCCAAGCAGGATCATTTGATCGTCTACAAGCAATTTACTCCGATGATTTTTACAAAAATTACCGAAAGGGGCATTCAGCTATCCATGCGCTACCTGTGTGATCCAAAAAAACGGCGTATGTTTGAGCATGCCATTACTGAAAGTATCCTGGAACGGCTGGGGCCAGAAGACAATATCCGCATCGCCTATCCCACTTCCACCATTTTACTTCATCAGGATAAGGTCCATCCTGAGACAAACCCGAGCAGGGGAAAATAATTTTGGACCTGCTTTTTGTCCTTATACCCTCCGTCTATTTGTGCGTTCTTCCTTCCACCAATCATTTTTAAAATGCTTCAGGAAGGCAAACTAAAAGGCAGCTTCTGACCACATGTCCGATCCAACCGGATTCTTGAAAAAGCTATGGTCAACATTGCGATCATACATTCGGATTTTTGTGGATCTTCTTCTTTATCAGGTTATTTGCCAATCCGCCACAGCTATTTTTCGACTTTTGAAGGTATAGCTTTTTTCTTTACAATGTCCTCAATGATCGCTCTGGCATGTACAATGGTATTTTCAATAAAAAATTCCCTGGTATTCAGTCCGCCACAAACCACGCCTGCTAAATATAATCCGGGTACATTGGATTCCTGGCTGCTGTCATCATAGCAGGGCTGCCTTTTTTCATCCAGACTCAGCTCCACGCCGAGTTGATCCAGGAGGGCAAAATTGGGCTTATAGCCTGTCATGGCCAGTACGTAATCATTGGCAATAGTTACTTCCCCTTCTGGTGTATTCAGTACCACCTCATCCTGCCGGATTTCTTTGATGGTAGTATTGAAGTAGCCTTTGATGGACCCTTCCCTGATGCGGTTTTCAATGTCCGGCAAGACCCAGTACTTCACCGTTTGATCGATTTCTGGCTTCATAACGACCATGGTCACTTCTGCGCCTTTTCTCCAGGTCTCCAGTGCTACGTCAACGGCAGAGTTGCCTCCACCGACTACGATTATTTTTTGGCCGATATAGGGCCAGGGTTCCTTATAATAATGCGTGACTTTGGGTAAATCCTCACCTGGTACATTCATGGTGTTGGGGAGATCGTAGAAACCAGTCGCCAGGACCAGCTTTTCGGCCAGGTAAACACCTTTGGAAGTATTGACCCGGAATCCGTCATCTTTTTTCTCCAGTTGTAAAACCTCTTCGTACAGGTTTATCCTGAGCTGGTAGTGTTTGACGATCCTTCGGTAGTATTCAAGGGCCTCGGGACGGGTGGGTTTATTGGAGATAGACATAAAGGGGATGTCTCCCATCTCCAGTTTTTCTGAAGTGGAAAAAAAAGTCATATTGACCGGATAGTTATAGATTGAATTGGTCAGCACACCTTTTTCTACGATCAGGTAGTCCAGGTTATTCTTTTTTGCTTCTATACCGCATGCCAAGCCTATAGGTCCGGCGCCAATAATCAATAGTTCCAACTTTTTCATATGCATATAAACACCATTATGCGACCATAGTTCCGGAAAGCCACTATTTTGGCGGGATGGTAAACTCGCTGATTTCCTTAAGGGGTACCGTACGGATTTCTTTGATCCCCATGGTGCCGTCGTGGTGCCAGCGTACTGCAGTGGTGTTGACGGTGCCGTAGTAATCTCCTACACAGATGAATTGGGCGGAGACCGCTTTTTCCAGTTCTACCGACAGACCTGTTTCGGGTAATTCGCTCTCTGGAGCGGTTTCCCTACTCTGCAGCAAGCCCAATAGATCGTCCAGCTCGGGATTTTTGCGGTCCAGGAGAGACACCAGTTGATTTTTGGCCTGGATTACTTTTGGCCAGGGACTGTCCAGGTAGGCATTGGAAATGGCGTGTACGCCCGGTGGTACCTGTAGTATGTCGCCGCCATAATTGGAGTATACATACATCTCCTCCCCTGAAGCGACCAGCAGGTTGAAGCCATTGTAGGAGCTGCCCACTGTTGCTACCTCATGCAGGTAGTCAAGTGGTGTTTTTTTACCGTTCAGGAAACCTGTCACTAACTCACCCCTGGATCTTTCCCGTGGTTTTTCATTGGCTATATCCCGGAAATTGGTGAGTGCGGCAAAACGGCCGTCCGGATGAAAGCCAAGCCAGGTACCTCCTTCCTTCAGATCCTTGCCGGCGTATATTCCGCTGTCCCAGCGGTGAAGGGCCTTGCTGGGCCTCTCATAAAACTCGTCTCTGTTTGCTGTCAGTACCAGTTTATATTCCGGATGCTGTTGCCAGTTGAAGCTAATCAAACACATTCACAAATTAAGTGAGAAGCGCTGTTTGGAAAAAAATATCCGGCATATTTTTAACAAATTTTAATACGATAAAAATCGTATAAAATTTTGATTTACGATTTATGTCGTATATATTTGATACGAAATCAATCGTACTTAAAGATGCAGGAAAAACCGACAGCGGCCGAACTGGAAGTATTGGCCATTATCTGGGATCTGGGCGAGGCCAGTGTACGGGATGTGCACGAAAAACTGGCACTGGACAAGGAAACCGGATACACTACCACACTCAAAATCATGCAAAATATGTATGCGAAAGGTTTGCTTAGCAGAGATGAACAGAAAAAGAGACATGTGTACCGTGCTGAGGTAAGCCAGAAAGATACCCAGCAATCACTCGTGAAAAGTTTTATTAGCAAAACATTTGGTGGCTCAGCCAAAAAGCTGGTCATGCAAGCCCTGGGGCAAAGTGATCCCTCCAGGGAGGAAATTGAGGAGATCCGTGCATTTCTGGACAAAATTGAAAACAAGAGATCATGAATCTGACCTTGCCTTTATCCGACATACCCGAATTGCTGGGCTGGGCTTTGCTGCATTCCCTGTGGCAATTTCTATTGCTGGCGGGTGTATATGCGCTGATATTGCGTATTCCCATTTTTCGGATACCCCGATACCGCTACCTGGCAGGTTTTTTCAGCCTGATCCTGATGTTCCTCTGCTTTCTGTCCACAGTCTGCTACGAATACCTGCAACTGGCGGCAGCGCCTGCCATGCCGTCCGCTACTTCTACATACCTGGCCATGCCTTCCGGACCTGCCGGATACCAGCAAGGTTTGACTGCTATGGCCGTAGATTTCTTCCGGAAGGTGCTCCCCTACCTGGTCAATGTCTGGTTTATTGGCGTGGTGTTTTACATGCTGCGCCTGTTGGGAAATTTTGTCAGTTTGCAGCAGATCAGGCGCAGGTCCTCTGCAGATTTGTCCGGATGGATTTTTGACTGCACCAAAACCTGTATGCAACAGATGCAGATCCGGCTTCCGGTCTGCATAAGAAAAAGTGAAGAAATCGAGGTGCCTATGGTGTTTGGGATACTCAAACCGATGGTTTTGATTCCTGCGGGTCTGGTATTCAATATGCCTTCTGCTCAGCTGGAGGCCATAATTGCCCATGAGCTGGCCCATGTTCGCCGCCATGATTTTGCGTTCAACCTGTTTCAGTCTTTTCTTGAAATGATCTTTTTCTACCATCCGGCCTTCTGGTGGATAAATGAGACCATAAGGGAATCCAGAGAGCAGGCTACTGATGATTTGGCGATAGCCTGTGGAGCGAAAGGTGCTGATCTGGCGCACGCATTGGCCCATATCGTCAACATGACCAGCACACCGACACCCCAACTGGCCATGGCCGCCAGTAAGTCCGGATTTCCGACCCTTCACAGGATACAACGAATGATGGGGATGAAACCCAATAGAATAAACAATACACCATTAATCACAAAAACCATGATGATCACAAGTTTGCTAAGCTGTGTGCTGCTACTGGGAACGGCACAACAGGAAGATCTCCCCCGGGAAGACTGGCTGGAGACCAGGCTCCGTTACGCAACCGTTTATGCTATTGATCAGGACTCCCCCCTGTCTTTGGATCTCGATATTGATACCAATAAAACCAATTCCGCCTCGTCAACCCGGATCCTCAGCATGGATATAGCCGTTGAGATGGATTCGGCTGGCGAGCGGGTGGAGGCCAATGTCCGGCTTGACAGCGTTCCGGATATGCCATCCTGGACAATTCCTGCTCCACCGGTCTTTCCGGGTCTTTCTGCTGCACCGGTGTTCCCGGCCATGCCTCCCGCGCCGGTATTTCCAGACGCCCATCCTTTTATTGCTGACACCTTTATGGATGGGTTTGGAGACAGTATCCGCATTTACGCCTCCAAAATTGTACAGTTTCATAGAGATACCACACCTGATGGGATGGCGCAGAAAGAAATATTTCAGCAGAAGATGAAGGATTTTCAGCAGAAAATGGCTGATGCTCAAAAATTATTTGAGGCAAAAATGAAGGATTGGGAAGCTGAATTTAAGCCCAAGATGGAAGAGTTTGAAGCAAAAATGGAGGCCTGGAGAAAGGAAAACGAACCCAGAATGGAGGAATTTGAAGCCAGAATGGAAGCCTGGAGAAAAGCCAACGAACCCCGGATGGAGGAATTTGAAGCCAGAATGAAGGAGTGGCGCAAAGAACAGGAAGCGAAGATAGAAGTCATTGAAGAGAAAATTAGGGAACGAGAAAAAACGATAGAAAAGCGTAAGGAGGAAGCCGAGCAAAACAGGTGACTGTTTTGAAGACGCTAAAAAACACCACACCCTTTTCTTAAATCTCAATATAAGTTTTGCGTCTTGCCAGACTGGAATAACAGGGTGGCATTTCGGAAAGTGTACCGGGTTACATGGGTATGCGGAAGTTGTATGTGCGTAAATCTTGAAGTCTACAGGAAAATTGGACAGTGTCCCAAAATCTGTGTAAATGATATTTTTAAGGTGAGTTTTTTTAGCCATAAGGCAAGCAGAATATCAATAAATTAAAGCAGGTCATAAATGGCCTGCTTTTACATTGTATTTTTAGAGCCGATTTTTCGAAACAGTAACCTTCACCTTCATTTTCATGCGCTTAGGGCAATTGGTACTAACTTGGAATTGGATGGAAAAGTCATGCTCAACTCGAGTTTTCCATCGTCACGTAAGAACCGGTAAGTTCCGTTGATCTCCTGACTACCGGAGTTAGCCAGTACAGATCCATCGGCATCAAAATTGAAGACAAATGCTTCAAAATGAGCAGTTTTATCTCGGTCATCTTCGATAAACCTACTGATGCGGACACCAGCGGAAGACACCAATGTCTCTGAGAGGTCAGCGGCAGTGATAGTTCTCTCAGACAATTGTTCTTCAGAAGGGGGCGATTCTTCTACGAATAAGTTGCAGGACAGTAGCCCAACTAGTAATAGGATAATAGGATAGGATTTCATCGGAATCTAATTTTCTTTCAAATTTTTCAGAGCGAACACTCCCATTTTCAGGCCCACCTGGAAAGTGAGGTTATTTCCGGCTGCTGGCACACCGGTAGCGTCTTGCAGGCTTGCACCCATGATCCGGTACCCCAGCCCGGCATGCAATCTGGCAAAGCGGTGCAGGTTTATTTCGAGCTGGGCGCCGGGCTCGAAAAAGAGATTTTGTGTTTCTTCATAATCCAGATATCTGCCTTCCTCATCGATCTCCAGTTCCATGACCCCCATAGAAAAAGGGAAAGTAAAGTGTATAAGGCGAGTGGAGAAAAGTGTGTATTCGAGAAATCCCCCCGCCTGAAAAGCATCCATGTGGGCTCCTGATGGCAGGGAGTTTTCAAATGAGGAAGGCCGGATATCGTTCAGCAGCTGTCCGTAAAATCCACCTACGGTCAATTTGTCGTGAAAGATTATGCCCGCCCGAAAATTTGCGAAACCGGCACCCTCGCCCGCGACCTGGCTTAATTGGGCACCCGGATCTACCATAAACCCAATATGCTCGAGAGAGAGTTTGTTGCCAAAAAGGGTTTCAGGGCTTTCCTGTGCTCTGACAACGCCCGTGGTGATTCCCAATAAGAATAGCAATACAATTGACTTTTTCATATAGATGTTGATTTGGTTTCAGAGGCATTACGTCCCGGCTTTCCGAAACCGTTGCCTGAAAGTAGAAATTTTTTCATTGAGGCAACCTTTTTAGGTGCTTTGATCGTGATATACGCAATTATGAACTTACCCGATTCCAAGGAAATCCAGGAGTTGATTCGCCGGTGTCGCAAACACAACCGGAAGGCGCAGGAGCGCTTGTTTAAGTTGGCTTACCCGCTTGCGTTGAATGTTTCACGCCGCTATACTCAGGATCTGGACGAAGCCCGGTCAATAGTCAATGAAGGTATGCTCAAAGTATTCAGGCAGCTTGAAACCTACAGTCCGGATTTGAGTTTTGGAGGCTGGCTGCGTCGCATCATGGTCCATTCGGCTATCGATCATTACCGGCGCAGGAAACGCTACGAAGACCGGTTTCGCAGCTACGAGGAAGCACCGATCTCACCTTCTTTTAACGATGATTTGCTGGACAAAATCAGTGCAGAAGAAATCCTTGCTCTCGTACAAAATCTTTCTCCTGCCTACCGGATGGTGTTTTCCCTTTATGCAGTAGAGGGCTATACCCATAGAGAAATTGCTGAACAATTGGGTATCTCAGAGGGCACATCTAAATCTAACTATGCAAAAGCCAGAGCAGGCATGCAAAAAGCCCTGGCGGCACTTCACCTGGAAAAGAAAAAATATCATGGCTAAGCAAGATCCATTCGAAAAGAAAATCAGGGAGAAGCTCGAACAGCTTCCTTCCCCTGAAGATGAGGGTGCCTGGGAAAAATTTTCCCAGATGCTGGATAGGCCAGAAACTTCTTTCTGGAAGCATTGGCTTTCACCTTACCTGTACGCTACGGTGCTGTTCCTGGGTGCCATTTGGTGGTTGGAGACAAAAGATGAAAAATACGCCGACACCCATTTCTCTCCGGAAGAGGATAGGAAATGGGTAGATACAGTTCACAGAAGCGATACTGTATATTTGGTGGATACCGTTTATATGTACCAGAAGATATTTGTCAAAGAAATCCCTAAGGGTTTACCTGGAGAGAATACAGCATCCGGTTTAAGTGAAAACCCTACTGAATCAATTGGAATTGTGGCTTATGGAGGTGCAAGAGGATTGGGTGTTGCCGGGTCTGAAGCAACGGCGGCAAAGCTACAGCAAGGAGCAGCAGCTGATTCCATAACTTTGGACACCTCTCACGTAATACCCAAATGCTATGATGGTGACCGGTCTGCAATGGTGGAGCTTTCCACTGGCCTGGATTTGAATGTTCCGGGTGCTGCTGAAATCTTTGAGAAAGATCTTAGTCGTACCGGCCGGAGGAAATCATATGCTGCCCCGGCGGTCACCGGCCCGAATGAGTTTGTGATGCGGGCAGAAAAGGAAATCGTTGTCGGAGATACCAGCAACTTGAATCAGACATTCATTCCCAGAAAGATGGGCCCATCAGTACACCTGGAGGCTGGCACTTCTCTGCAGTTTCCAATCAGTCGTTTAATTGAGTATTATACCCCCATTCAGTACGGAGCGCACCTGGGACTGGAATGGCGTAGCGGCTGGGGGCTTTACCTGGGAGCAATAGGTAATCAGGTTGAAGGGGAGCTGGATGATGAGGAAATCATGGCATTAGACCCTGCATTGGTGGATGGTCTTCCGGGAGTGCCTGAGGACATCAGTAATCTGGACGAAATATACCTTACCAACCGGCAGTGGTTTTTCCCTCTGGAGCTTCGCTGGCAAAGCCCCCGCTTTGCTGGTGTCAGCTTTGAAAGTGCTTTTGGAATAGTCGGCAATTACTTGTACCAGCAAGATTTTACCTATGAATTTGAAAATAATTTCGAGGAGGAATACGACTATGCCTCAGCCCGCCCCGGGCAGTTTACAGTCAGCCATTTGCGCCTTGGAGTTGGAACCAATTACCTGTTGACAAAGCGATGGAAATTGCTTTTGCGGAGCCAGTACTGGTTGCCTGTTTCTAAAACCGGCCTGCTTAGGGATCGCACTCACGGCGTTTCAGTTGAGGTCGGAGCAAATTTTTCATTTGGGAAATAATTTCCATATAGTCGAAAGTCGGGAAGGGTTTTTGGTAGTTCTTCTTTGCTAAACAGTCGATCGGTATGCTTATAAAAAACAGGTGACGGCAAAGAAAAACAAAAAAAACCACCCCGAACGCCTGGTGGTTCGGGGTGGTTTTAGATGTAAGCGGCTAGTATATATCTCCGCCTTACCGCAGTGCCTGTTTTGTATGTTATTCCGGCATCATTTCCATGGACATGATGGCCATATTAACAGACTCTTCTTCGTTTAGTGAGGAAGTCACGATATACAAATCCTGGAAGCCAGGTTCACCGGCATCCTGAAAAGAAAGTTCGAAAGGATACTGCGTCATTCCCTCCGCTGGTTTCTTTCTGATGATCGCCTGGCCAAGTAATTTGCCCTCGGGACCACCTATCCTGGCCTCAACCCTGTACCCGAAGTCAAATGCACGCTGCGAACCTGCAAGGAAGGCAATTCCTGAAATGCCATTCAGATCAACATTTTTTAAGGAGAAATGCCCCTGGCCCGTTGGTGCCAGCAATATTTGTTGTCCATTCACATCGAATGTATTGAACCCTCCGCCTGAGTTAAGATCGCCCAGATTAATTTTGCTATTTCTGAGGAATGCAGTGGTGGAGGAACTCAGAGGCCTGATATTTTCTCCCCCTCTATCTGTGAAGCTGGCGTTGAGGATCATAACGCCATTTGCCGCCATTTCCTTGTCCTGAAGGGGGTCAAGTTCTCCTTCTGCTGGTAGAGAGGCCTCCAGATTTTCCAACTCTCCCAGGGAGAGTACCCAGGCCACAATTTTTCTGGCATCTCCTTCCTTAAGGGTGGGATTTGCCGGCATCATGGTTTCGCCCCAAACTCCAGAACCGCCTTTGAGGATTTTATTTACCAGATGGTCTACCGCACCGGCATCCCCTTCATATTTTTTTGCGACTTCCGTATAGGCCGGGCCGATAGAGGTTTCATTTTCTTTGTGGCAGGTTTTACAAGTAAGTGATTCCATGATGCTTTTGCCGGCCATGGCTTCTGACATGACCTGGTGGCCCATAGCGGCCTCGGCCTGATCAAAACCTTCGATATAATCTGCCGAAACATAAAGAGAAGACAGATCATTGCCTGCCTCAGGATCATCCGGGTCGTTGACCAGGACCTGGTACCCTACGTTTTTCCCTGGAAAATAAAAGCTTCCGTTTCCTGTAAACTCAATATGCACTTCCGGGGCGACATTGCCCGCATAGATATTGATGGTATTGCTACTTACGGTCTCACCGCTGGTATCGTTTACCCGAACAGACACATCATAGTCTCCGATGTTTTCAAAGGAATAACTAAGTTCAGGCACATCGGTGGTGATGATGTCACCATTGTCCAGGTCCCAGGTATAAGTCAGCGGATCATTTTCCGGATCGGTAACCTCAGCACTCAGGTTTACCGCCAGGGGCAGGCTCCCGGAAGTCTTATCAGCGCTGATACCGGCGATCACCGGCGCCCTGTTGCCGGGGTTATAATTGATAACCGAGAGTGCGGCATCAGGGTTAGCACTAAACCAGCCATTGCCATATTCAAGCAGGTACAGTTTGCCATCCGGGCCAAGTTCCATATCGATCAGGGCATTGTGGCGCACATTTTCCATGAAGGGCTCCATTTTCACATAATCACCATTTTCATCCATGCTTACCACTTTGATCCAGCCTCGGATCCATTCGTAGATAAAGAGCTTGCCGTCGTAGTAGTCTGGAAGTCCTCCACCATCCGGATACAGGTCCGAATAATATACAGGCCCGGCCATCGCATTTCGTCCGCCGGTTCCTACCTGGGGGAAAGTCTCAGACTGGTCATAGGGATAATAGATAAAGGCAGGCTGGGCAGGAGGCAGCTCCCGAAGGCCGGTATTGTTTTGAGATATATTTACCGGCGACAGCGGGTCAAATTGTATTCCCGGTTCACCCGTATTGAAATTATAGGCATTGTAAGGATAATTGTCTCCTACGAAGAAGGGCCAACCAAAGAACCCGGCTTTTTTCGCCTGGTTGACTTCATCGTATCCCCTTGGCCCCCTCACCCCGAGGCTGTCTGCCCTTGCATCAGGACCGACTTCTCCCCAATAGAGGTAGCCTGTTTTCTGGTCTACACTGATCCGGTAGGGGTTACGGTTACCCTGTACATATATTTCCGGCTGGGTGCCCTCCATGCCCTCGGGATACAGGTTTCCTTCGGGAATGCTATAGCTTCCATCTTCATTGACCCGGATCCGGAGTATTTTTCCGCGAAGATCATTGGTGTTTCCGGAAGAACGGGCCGCATCGTATTGCTCAAATCCGGGCCGGTCGTCCAGAGGAGCGTACCCCCTTAAGGTGTGCGTCTGATTGGGCTGGTTAAAGGGAGTAGAATTGTCACCGGCAGAAACATAGAGCAATCCTTCGCTGTCGAAGGCTATAGACCCTCCGGTGTGGCAGCAAATATCCCGCTGAGAATAAAACTCCAGAATGATCTGTTCGCTATCCATTTTCCATTCTTCAGCTTCAAATTTAAATCTGGACAGCCTGTTGACAGATTTACCCACGGGACTGTAAAAGACATACACCCAGCGGTTGTTTTCGAAATCAGGGTCTGCTTTGATTCCCATCAAGCCTTCTTCTGCATTTACTCTGGGTACGTCTGTCTTCCAGTATACATCCAGTTGCGCGATTTGATTGGCAGTAGAATCACCGGCCTGATAATACAGTATTTCGCCGCGTCTTTGGGCCACCAATATATCCAGATTGGGCAGGATGGCCATTTCGGTGGGTTCGGTAAACCCACCCCGCACCATAGTGACCTTTTCAAAGCGGTCCGCTTCCGGAACCCTTTTGCTGGTCGCTTTGGAATAGTCCAGTATTTTGTTATCTCCTATGGCATATCTGATGCCTTCCAGCAGGTGTTTCAGGTACAAATCCTCTTCGAACGAAGCTGAAGTATGTCCGCCTCCGGTGTAGAAGGCCCTGCCTCCATCGTACTCATGGTACCAGGCAATGGGATGCTCTCCCATATCTTCTCCTCCCTGGTAACTGTCCTCATCCAATGTCATCAACACCTTTACGTCTGTATTGAAATCCTTGTAGCTGTACCATTCATCTGTTCTTGTCCATTGTTCAGGTAAAAATGAAGTGCTGCTATGGGATTGATCCACCACATCGATTACACCTTCCTGCACATTGGGATGCGGGTCATTGATGCCCGGATGATCTGAAAAATAACCTCCGGCCATCTTTCCATACCAGGCCCAGTCATATTCGGTATCGGCTGCAGCGTGTATGCCCACGAAGCCGCCGCCTGCCTGAATGTACCGCTCGAAATCTGCTTCCTGGTAATGGTTCAACACATCTCCCGTGGTACTGAGAAATACCACCGCACTGTATTGTTGCAGTATTTCTTCTGCAAACATGGCCGCATTGGTAGTGGTATCCACTTGAAATCCGTTTTCCTTCCCTAATTTCACTATTGCCCGAACGCCATCCGGAATGGATTCATGGTAGTAACCCGAGGTTTTGGAAAAGACCAATATTTTAGGATCTCCGGATCTGGTAGAACAGGCAGCTAAAAACAGGCCTGCAAACAAAAGGGCCAGAAAGCCCTTTATGATGCGATTGATATACATACTTCGTTTTAATTTTTGCAGCAATATAAAGAATATCTTTTTCATAAAGCCTCAACTGGCCCATATTTAGTTTAAATGGCTCCTTATTTCCCGGGCCCGGGCTGCAGCCCGGGAAAGGGATGCCTTACCTGTGCATCTGATTTAGAAATGGAAGGCCAGGTAAATGAAAAAGATATTCAGTGCAGTGGAGGATACCTTGTTCATCCACATGGCCATTTGGTGGCTTACATACTCTTCGGGATTTTTTCGGACCAGCAAAAACCATAGGGAGAAATAGCTCACCACGGGCAACATGGCAAACAAAAATGCCCAAATAGCGGGGGGCAGGGGAATATTTAGGAAATATTGAATAAAAGCAACACCTCCCAATAAAAACCAAATGGCGGCAAAACCGAAAGTACCCGACACGCCAAGTTTGATGCTGAGCGTAATATCTCCCCTTTTGAGGTCTTCACCGTGCTGGTAGACCTGGGTCAATGGATAGGACCCCAGCAAAAGAACGCTGCTCAGTAGCGCGGGCACCCAGACCTCCTGTTGCAGGAGCTGGGTGGATCCCGAGCCGGTAATGCCTTCATAACACATTCCAAAGGTAAATGCCCCTTGAAAGAAGCCGGCGGTGAGCCAACTGATGTAGGGGTATTTCTTCAACCTGATGGAGGGATGGCTGTAAGCCATGGACACCAGTCCATACACCAAAACCATAGCAAAAAAGACTATACCGAGAAAAAGGGAAGCGAATAACGCCAGCAAAAAGAAAACTTGTGAAAGGTAGTACAATCCCCGGGTAACTTTTTTGGGGTTTTTGAGCCCGCCGATACTTTTCTCGTCTTTGTCAAAATAGCTGTTGTATCCATTGCTGGAAGGATACAGGAGGAGGTGAAGAATGACCCACACCCAAATCGCCCTGCCAGTGTCAATCTCTGGAACAACTGCGAGTGCAAATAAGTACACTGGCATCAGGTAGTAGGAAAAGGGAATCCTCAGATGTTCCCAGTTGGATTTGGCAAACATAACTCGAAAGCTTTATAATTTTTCGTCAGGGCAACGGTTTTTTACTTATCTTGAAAATTACAATAAATATCAGCTAAATAGAAATCCATGCAAAGCCATATCGTCAGTATAGGGTTGGCCAATCCCGGAAACCCTATACCTCAGGAGAAAATCAGTCGCTTCATGCAAATGGCTCATGGCTTGGATCGCAAAGAAAGTAGAAAATTAGGATTTGTATACCGGAAGTCCGGTATCCGTCAGCGGTACAGTGCATTGAGTGATTTTCACCACGAAGACCCGGCAAAGTTTGCCTTTTTTCCGAACAATCCTAGCCTGGAACCTTTCCCGGGTACATCCAGCAGGATGAGAATTTTCAGAAAGGAGGCGCCTGTTCTCGCCAATCTGGCCATCGAACGCTGTTTGAAAAAAGCAGACGCATTGCCAGGAAGCATTACCCATCTGGTGCTGGTTTCCTGTACGGGCATGTATGCTCCGGGAGTGGAAATGGATATCATTCAAACGATGGGCTTCGCCAATACCATAGAAAGATATGCCATACATTTTATGGGCTGTTATGCTGCCTTCAACGCGATAAAACTGGCGGACCGCATCTGTCACAGTGAGCAGGATGCCAAGGTATTGGTAGTAGGCGTTGAGCTTTGTACCATCCATTTTCAGAAAGACTACAATGAAGACAATGTCATCGCCAACGCCCTTTTTGGAGACGGAGCTGCCGCTGTATTGATCAAATCATCTGCGAAGGGACTTGCTATCAAAGCATACCAAAGCAATATCCTGGTAGAAGGAGAGTCGGATATGGCCTGGTCGATAGGAGATTTTGGTTTCGAGATGAAACTCAGCAAATATATTCCGGAGCTGCTCAGTAACGGTATTCAGCAGTTCGGAAGAAATCTGGAAAAGAAATTCGGCATTTCCCGTATCCGGCAATTTGCCATACACCCGGGGGGTAGACAGATTCTGAAAAGAATAGAAATGGCTTTCGGTATCAGAGAGCAGCAAAATTTTCATGCCCATGAAGTGCTGGGGAAATTTGGAAACATGTCGTCAGTCACGATATTGTTTGTATTGGCAGGTATTTTAGAAGATCCAGCCATACAGGGAGATATCCTGGCCATGGGTTTTGGCCCCGGACTTACCCTGGAAACATTATTGCTGGAAAAATGATGGATAAATTTTCCCAACGAAGCGAGGCCAAAGAATGGATGGATGACCTGCAATGCAGCGGCAGAGAGCTGGACCAAACTATACGGGAGCTAAAGACCATTAACCGGCTACTTGGCGGCAACAGCGTGACCACCTCAGGCCTGGATTACCTGATGCGGCAGAGGCCTCAGGAGCAGTACGCTATTGCCGACCTGGGCTGTGGTGGGGGGGATATGGCCATATGGATAAAAAAATGGAGCCTCCAGAAGGGGCATGATTGTAAAGTGACCGGGATAGACGCCAACCCCAACATCATTGCCCTTGCAAGAGAAAGATGCAGGGCTGCAGGTATGGAAGTAGACTTCAATGTAGCCAATGTTTTTGACCCGGGATTTTTACAGCAGGGCACAGATCTGATCACCTGTACTTTATTTACCCATCATTTTACCAATGAAGAACTTATTTCGCTGATCGGAAACCTAAAGCAGTCCGGCAGCATCGGCATTGTCATCAATGACCTTCACCGCCATTTTCTGGCCTACTACAGTATCATGGGGCTAACCAGCCTGTTTTCGAGATCGGCGATGGTAAAAAATGATGCGCCGCTGTCGGTATTGCGCGCTTTCTCCAGAAACGACTGGGAGCACATCCTAAAGGCTGCCAATGTCGAAAAATTTAAAATTTCCTGGAACTGGGCCTTCAGATGGCAGGTTATTTGCTGGTTTTGAGTAAATTTTCGTATTTTAAACCAATTCAAACATAAAAGACAGACAACTATGGACATGGATACCATTGATTTTGCAGGTATGATGGAAAATGCGCTGCCGCTTATTTTACTCGCCCTGAAGAGTATTCTGATTGCCGTAATTATTTACTTTATTGGTAAATGGGTGATCAATTTTACCTTAAAGGCGATAGACAAACTTTTCGTGAAATATGATGTTGATCCCTCTCTATCAAGCTTTTTACGAAGCTTTTTAAAAGGCTTGTTGTATATACTGCTGATTCTGGCTGTACTTTCCACCCTGGGGGTTGAAGTAACTGCCTTTATTGCTGTATTGGGTGCCGCCGGCCTGGCCATTGGTCTGGCCCTTCAGGGATCATTGGCCAATTTTGCAGGTGGGATCCTGATACTGATCTTCAAGCCTTTTAAGGTAGGGGATACCATCGAAGCACAGGGAACCCTTGGCTCAGTAGAAAATATCGCCATTCTCTATACCACTGTTCGAAATTTTGACAACAAAGTGGTTACTATTCCTAACGGAGCTCTGGCCAACAATAGCATAACCAATTTTTCTGTTAAACCTACCAGGAGGGTGGAAATGGCTGTAGGCGTAGCCTATGGCACTGACCTGAAAAAAACCAGACAGGTGATTTTAGACACTTTGAAAAGGGATGATCGCATACACAACGATCCTGCGCCTGCCGTATATTTTACAAATTTTGGAGACAATTCACTGGATTTGTCCGTGAGGTGCTGGGCCGATGCCGATAATTTATGGCCGGTGTATTGGGACAACATGGAAGCGATCAAAGAATCTCTGGAAGGTGCTGATATTGAAGTACCATTCCCACAGCGGGATGTGCACCACTTTTTTCCGGAAGGTATGCCTGAGAAAAAGGGATAATAGCAAAGAATAAGGGTGAAAAAGCCGGAGCCTCCAACACTACCAAGTTAAAGAGGCTCCGGGCAAACCCTACATTAAAAAGTAACCAACTACCAAAACTGAATCCACTTCACTTCCAACCGCACACGTAATTTGCTTTCAAAAAAATAAAACCTTTAATTTTTTATTCGCATGCTTTCGCATCAAAATGAACCAATATTTTTTTATCCCCCTGGTTAAAAAGCTGCAAACTACCCTCTGAAGGGCTGGGAACAGCAGATTCCATGCATTCCTGCAGGTACACGATGGGTTTTACGATTTCAAAGGATGTGCTGAGATATTTTTCCGTAGACAGGCGTCCCGATCCTGAAAGGTATATCCTGAAACCTGTTTTTTCTGTAGACAGTTGCAGATCCCGTACGTATCGCTGCTGCATGCTGAACTTTTTTCCCTGAACGTTGACCAATTGAAAATTTTCCGTATCTGAAGAAAATCTCAGGCTTCTGCTCGAGACCTGATATCCCAGATTCTTCAATATTCGCTGCCCTTCCATCCTGTGTCCGTTCAGAGAAAAATCCTGAAATGTAATGCTCATTTCACTTCCTTTAAACAGAAACTCATCGGTGTAGGAGATTACAATTGCCCCTTTTTTCTCCAGTCCCCTGTTGCAGACACATCCGTCACCATAATCTACCCTGATCAGCTTGTTCTTTTCATCTCTGCTAATGCTTGATCCCGGGCAGCTTGAAGCATCCAGCAAGGGCCTGATCTTGTACTGTGTCAGATCCTGTTGCATGGCAGACAGGACCAGCAGGTCTACCTCTTCTATCAAACCCATCATGTCTGAAACCTCTCCGGAAGAAAGTATTTCTGCAGCGGGTATCAGATCTTCAGATTCCGTCGGCATGCAGGAAAAGAGAATGAAAGGAATACTTGCAACCCAATATTTCAGGAAACTAAATTTTGAAATCCCCATCTCTAACCTTGTGATAAAGTCAATGATCGTTTGTTTGTATTCGAAATGTAATATTGAAAAAATTGCTAAACCAATAAAAAACAAATTTATTTACTTTTAAAATTAACAAAACATATATTTGATTTCAAAAAGCAAAAAAATAGGTGTGCTCGAAAAAATGTACAAAAAAATGTGGCTGCCCAATTTAAAAATGCAGCTTGTATGCACTGATAGACTTGTTTTTGTTTCTAATTAAAAGGGTTTGTTGAAAAAGTTTAAAAATTTATTTTAATATTCATGAATTTCCTGCTCGAAAATCCATTTAAATGGTTGCGCTTTTAATTGATACGGCCTATCAATATGCAGGTGCTCACGGCTTTAATTTCTATTCAGCCGATGAGGGGAGGTGTTTTTCTCTAAGCTAGAAAATAAATTTTATCTTTGGTCCCTGATCTTAGAACCCACATCCACAATGAATACAGCTTTTGACCTTTCAGATCCCGAAAAATCACTGGCCATGGCCCGCAAAAGGATATTACTCCTTTCGGGAGCCAGGCTGATCATGTTCTTCCTGATGGGAATTGTACTGGTTGTTGGAATTGCTGAGGCACATTGGATAGCATTGGTGTTTATTCCTTTGAGTGGGGTTTTTGTATGGTTGATCCTGCAATTCAATCAACAGAAGGATATAGAGCATTTTTACCTGGCGGTAAAAGAAATAGCGCAGGCAAGGACCAGGCGAAAGGAGCGTCAGTTAACTGAATTTGACGGGGGCGAGGTGTTTATTGATCCGGGACATCCGTTTTCAAGTGACCTTGACCTTTTCGGTAACCACTCGCTTTTCCAATTGATTGACCATACCGTGAGCAGGGGTGGAAGCAGGAAACTCGCTTCCTGGATGCAATGGCCTTTGTCTCCCGGGCAGGCGCAGCAGAAGCAGGAGGCATTGACGGAACTAAGTAGAAAGAAAAAATTTCTCGTAGTTTTTGAAGCACTGGGGAAAGCCTTTCTGAAGCAGGAAAAGTCCAAACATTTGTTTTATCAATGGCTGAACAGCAAGGTAAATTGGAAGCAAGCTTTCCTTCTGCCCATGGTTTTCGGACCGATCGCCGGAATGTCACTACTGATCGCAGTACTGTTTGGCTACATTTCTGCTGCATACATCAGCCTGTATATTTTGATTAGCCTGGGGCTATTGAGTGTGGTATTTTCTCCGCTGCTGAAGGCCATGAAGGCCATGCCTAACGATCACGATCTGAAAACCTTTCAAGCCTGGGCCGCTCTGCTTGAAGCGGAGCATTTTGACCACCCTATTCTTGAAGCTTACCAAAAGCCGGTAAAAAATCATGGTTTTCTGGCCTCAAACGCCTTAAAGCAACTGGAAAGCCTCACTTTTTTGATTCAAAACCGGACAAACCTGATGTACCTGATTTTTAATGTTTTTTTCTGGACCGATTTTTATGTGTTTTACCGACTTACCAGTTGGAAAGAAAAGGTAGGGAAAAACATGCAGCTCTGGGAAGAGAATTTTGAGAGTTGGGAAGCACTTGTTTCTCTGGCGGCTTTTATTGAAGAAGAGGATTTGGTCTACCCTGCGCAATGGAGTAACGAGAATATACTGCGCATGAAGGCGGTAAAACATCCGCTGATCAAACCGGAGGAATGCATCGCCAATGATTTTTCGCTCGGCGAAACGCAGCAAGTGGTATTGCTGACTGGCTCTAACATGTCTGGTAAGACCACCTTTATGCGAACTGTGGGGATCAACATGGTATTGGCTGGTATGGGGGTGCCTCCTTTCGCCAGGTTTTTTCAAAGCGGACCCTTCCAACTCTATACCAGTATGCGAAATACCGATAGCCTGGGGGAAAGTGTGAGTTCATTTTATGCGGAACTGGCCAGAATCAAGGGATTGCTGGATCAGGCGGCAAAGGGAGTCCCCCTGTTTTACCTACTGGATGAAATTTTAAAAGGGACCAATACTGCAGACAGGATCATGGGAAGTGAAGCGTTGATTCATCAACTGGTACAGACTGCTTCCAGGGGCATCATTTCTACACATGACATTGAGCTGAGCGGGTTGGAGCGCAAGCTGCCATCTCTGGTAAATTACAGTTTCCATCACGATATTCAGCAGGATGAAATTGTTTTTGACTACACCATTAAACCTGGACCCTGCCCCAATTTCAATGCGCAAAAACTCATGGAGCTGATGGGAATAAAAATTAAATGAGAAAATATAAAAAAGTATGCAAATATTTTTTGGCATAAAATTTGGTAATTTTTGTGTATTCTATATAAATTAATTTAACCAACACCACTATGAGTTCTTTATTATATTTGATAGCGATCATCCTTGTGATTGGATGGATTTTTGGAGCGTTTGTGTATAGCGTAGGTGGACTGATTCACATTTTATTGGTCTTGGCCGTGATAGCGGTATTGTTTCGTCTTATTGGCGGAAGATCCGTATAGGCGAATAAACGAAATTTGATAAAAGGCTTCCCTTTAGGGAGGCTTTTTTTGTTTGCAACCGTAGATATTGCCTATTTTAGTGGCTTAAAAAAAGACACAGGAAAACCGTGCAAACAAACTACCAGCAACAGACCTTAGGCATATTGGGTGGAGGGCAGTTGGGCAGGATGCTCATTCAGGCCGGAATCAATTACAACCTGGACATACATATCCTTGATCCTGATGCCAATGCGCCCTGTAAGCATCTTTGCAACCGATTTGTTCAGGGAGCATTAAAAGACTATCAGACAGTTTACGATTTTGGGAAGGATTGTGATATCATCTCCATCGAGATCGAACATGTCAATACAGAGGCCCTTTACCAACTTGAAAAGGAAGGCAAAAAAGTTTTTCCCCAGCCCCAGGTCCTGGAAATGATACAGGACAAGAGAAAGCAAAAGCAATTTTACCTGGATAATGGTATCCCTACTGCTCCCTTTCTGCTTACAGAAAACAGGGAAGAGGTACGCCAGCATGCAGCATTTTTACCGGCTGTTCATAAGTTGGGTAAGGAGGGCTACGATGGCCGGGGTGTACAGCTCATACGTGAGAAAGCTGATCTGGACAAAGCCTTTGACGCACCGGGTTTACTGGAAAAATTTGTGGATTTTGACAAGGAGCTGGCCGTGATCGTAGCCAGAAACGAGCAGGGAAAGGTAAAGACATTTCCTTCCGTGGAATGTGCCTTCCATCCAGTCCATAATCTGGTCGAATTTCTGTTTTCCCCTGCTTCGGTAGCGCCTGAAACGGACAGAAAGGCACAGGCCCTGGCGCTGGAAGTGATCGAAAAACTGGATATGGTCGGCCTGCTTGCTGTCGAAATGTTTGTCAGCAAAGAAGGAGAAATTCTGGTCAATGAAATTGCCCCCAGGCCGCACAATAGTGGCCACCATACCATAGAAGCCAATTTTACCTCCCAGTTTGAGCAACACCTGCGGGCGGTAATGGGCATGCCGCTGGGAAATACGGAGATCAGAAGTGCTGCGGCCATGGTCAATTTACTGGGCGAAGATGGGTTTACCGGAGACGCATTGGTGGAAGGCCTGGATGAAGCCGCAAAAGAAAAGGGCGTTTACCTGCACCTTTATGGGAAAAAACTGACCAAGCCTTTTCGCAAAATGGGACATGTGACGGTATTGGAAGACGACATGCAGCTGCTCAGAGAGAAGGCCCAGCGATTAAAGAATTTAATTAAAATAAAAGCATGAGCGATATTAAGGTAGGTATTATCATGGGTAGCCAGTCGGATCTTCCGGTTATGGCAGAAGCAGCGAAGTTTTTAGAGGAGATCGAAGTAGGTTACGAGCTTACGATCGTTTCGGCCCACCGAACGCCGGATCGGATGATCGATTATGCCGTAAAGGCAAGGGAGAGGGGCATTAAGGTAATTATAGCGGGGGCAGGGGGCGCAGCACATCTCCCGGGAATGGTGGCTTCCCTGACCAGTCTGCCGGTAATTGGGGTGCCTGTAAAGTCGTCCAATTCCATCGATGGTTGGGACAGTATTCTTTCCATTCTCCAGATGCCGTCTGGTATACCGGTAGCCACAGTAGCACTGAATGGGGCAAAGAATGCCGGCATCCTGGCTGCTTCCATCGTTGGGGCTTTTGAGGAAGCAGTGGGCAACCGTATGGAAGCTTTCAAAAGATCCTTAAAGGCAAAGGTGGAAGCCAGTGCAAAGGAAGTAGAACAAAAGGGTTGGAGGAAGATTTTGGGGGAATAGGTCGTGTTTTATAGCCGTTATATTTGCATATATATATCAGTGATTTTTTAACGCGATTGCATTTTTTCCATAGAAATGGTGACAAAAGGGAAAATTTATCCGTCTTTTCTGCATGATATAACATTACCTCCCATGAAAACTTCAATTGCGTATCCGAAGCCGGCTTTTTTCCTTTTGCCTGTACAGATTCGGAAGCCCCCATGGTCCCAGGGGGACCGACGGGTACCTGGAACGAACGATTTGATCCCGAAAACCAGGACTTTCAATTGGTGCAGGAAGAGACCATTAATTTTTTCGATTGCCTATAATTTTCAATAAGTCAAGCCAAAACCAAAAGGGTAGAGGGTATCCTTTTCAGGATATCCCGGTGCATCGGGTGCCTGTTCTACTACAGCTTCCGGTTTATTCGCCAGGGCAAAGGGTAGTTTCCCTGTTGGCTTGAATTTTCCGGTAAGGATGTCCAGGAGAGCCGCATCCGTGACACCAAATGTTGCCAGTATAGCACCTGCATTCAGGATTCCCGATTTTTCATCCAGAACATAAGGTTGGCGAAAGTCAATGGCCAGTACCGTATTTTCAGCGCCAACTTTTTCCATGATGGTTTTTATGTCTGTTAATGAAGGAGTTATTTCCCAGGACGCCGAGCCCTCCATGGCTGATAGGGAGAGCAAATCCAGTTCTTTGGGGTCTGCCCCGCCAAACATCCTTCCGCTTTCTCTTCCGCCACTATTCGATACATTTACACGAATGATGGCAATTTCGGCAGCATCACTGATGGGAACAATGGCTTCGTCTTCGCTGGGAAGGTGATCACCGGGCTGTACCCTTATGCCAGGCCATGACTGATCCTCAAATACCTCCGGATTTACGCCCAAAGTATAGATCAAAAGGGAGTCCTCTTCTGCCGGAAGTGAAAGCGGGAGATTCATTTTGTTTTGAAGCAGAACGATGGATTTTCTCTGGGCGATATCCGCTTTCCTTTGGTGGGCCGGATTGCCCAGCAGGTAGGCCGCACGGTTGGGGTCCACATAGGGGTCTTCAAATAAGCCCAATTCAAACTGTTCTCTCAGAAGCCTCTTCACGGATAGGTCCACGCGCTTTTCTGAAAGTTTACCGGATTGGACCAAATCCAGGATTTGCTGGTTATCATTAAATCCGGAGAGTACATCTGTACCGGCCTCTATGGCAATGAGAATCTGTTCCTCTACGGTCTTGTCTTCAAGACCCCATGCCCGGTCACCGATAATGCCCGTGTCAGAATTGATATAGCCTTTAAAACCCAATTTTTCGCGTAGCAGCTCGGTGAGGATACCTTTGGAAAAGGCCATGCCCACATCATTTGGCATATAGGCCTGCCCCACTGGTATGCCATAGTAAGCCATGATAGAAGAGGCTCCGGCGTTTATGGCTGCCTGAAACGGGGCCAGGTGGTAATCGAAATTATCTGCCGGATAGCTCTGGTTTTTGCCGAAATCATAGTGAGGGTCGCCGCCTCCTTCCTGGGGGCCGCCTCCTGGAAAGTGCTTGATCGTCAGCGCTACGCTGTTTGCGTTCAGAGACTCACCCTGCAGGTTTTTTACGAGCGTTGTGATAATATCCGAAGCCAGTTTGCTGTCCTCAGTGAACGTTTCATGCACCCTGTACCAGCGTGGTTCAGTTGACAGGTCAGCCATATAGCCATACATGCCTCGCAGGCCAACGGCCGTCCATTCTTTGGCCATGATGTTGGCAAAATCAGCAATCAGTTCCATATCCCGGGTAGCAGCCAGCCCACTTTCCTTCGGCCAGGCCGAAAAAGCGCCTGCAGAAACATTGATCCCGGCCCTGGCATCAAAATCTACATGGTTTCGTGCATTGGATTTGAATATTACTGGTATGCCGAGCCGGGTATTTTCAGCCATTTCCTGAACGGAATTGGTAAATTGTGCCGCTTCGAAGGGGGTGATTTCGGCTCCTCCAAATCCAGTGGCTCCTCCAGTGCGGCTCGGATTATTTTTTAACGCATTCCGAAAAATAAAACGGGTCATCTTTTCATCTTCTACAAATTGCACGGCCCGCTCGTCCATACGACCATATGGTGCTGCATTCAGGGTGTTGATCAGCAACATGCCAACCTTTTCATCCAGGTGCATTTGGCTCAGCAGATTTTCGATCCGCTGTGCTACCGGCAGTCGCCAGTCCTCATAGGGATCCAGTCTACTGTTTTTATTGAGGTCCTTAAAAATCAACTGCCCTACGTGCAATTGGGCTACCGCCCGGCTCTCTAGTTGGGGTTGGTGTGAATAGCTGCCCTGGGCATGGCCCTGAAAGTATACAAAAAAAATGACTGGTAGTAATCGAATTTTCATGATTGCTTTAGTTTCCAAAGTTCTTTTGACTCATTTCCATCTTTTGTATTCAACTGTATTTTATCAGAATGACTGCAAATAAATCGGATCCGGTCCTCTGACAAATTGTTATGACTGGCGATGGCCCTCGTAGAACGCCATTCCTCCGGATGTTTAGGTTTGGTATTTTCCTGCAGCCATTTCACCACCCGTTTTACATGGCAGTATTTCAGGTACTCCTGGCGGGAATGCTCGGCCAGCCAAATGACTAATCCTGCGATGGCACCACCAACAGCGCCTATAATAATTCCCTGCCAGATTTCGACATTATCCATGTAAAAGCCAAATTTGATGGTCGGTTAAGGTTTACTGCCATACCATTCGTCCTAATATTATGGTTTAAACAACTACAGGCATACTCCCTGCAAAATCCCAGTATCTCCAGCATTTTAATCACGGATTCATTGTACCTGAATTCATTAACCCCTTGCCAGCGTAGAATCCCAATTTCGGTATTTTTTATATTTTGAGAACGGTTTTCGGCCAGGAAATCCGTAATTTAATACTGTTTAAACCCGGATTATCGGGTTAATCTGGCACGGTACACGATCCATTTCAATACTTCTTCATCAATCGGGGCTAAAAATTAACTGAGTAGATTAAAACGGATAAGCAAGTGATCTTCCTCCCTCCACCGTATCCAGCCTCTGCCCACTTCCTGAAAATCCTGGTTTAGCAAGACCACTTCTGCCCAGTCTCCCTGTATCTTCACCGGCCTTAAAAACGCATAAGTCGTTTGGATGTCGCCTGATGTCGTTAAGGGACGTGTTTTTACTTTTTCTCCCGCATCCGGCAGCAATTCTACCGAATTGACATTTAGCAAAAATTCCGGCCAATAAACCAGCTCTCCAGCCTGTCTGTATACAAATGAGGATTGTCCATTTCCGCTATTTACAATTATTTCTACCCATTCTCTGGATACACTTTTTATTTTGAAATAGAGCATGTCATAATCCAGCTTCATGATATCCGGAACCAGCCATGGTGGGGCAGTTGCTATTTCAAATTGATTGTATTCATTTTTCCTGAAGGTGATGCTGTCCTGCGCTGTAGGTTCCAGCATGGATTTTTCAAGATTTGGGTTATGGTAAAAATACAGTATGCTGCTGTCAGACACATTGGGTGAAAAATACCCCATACCCAGGCTGTGATCCGGGGCGGCTGGTCTTTTTCTGTCTGCGGGCTGGGCGGATTCAAAAGCTGTAAGCACACCTGTCTGATCACCGGTTGGGGTAGTGGAATCCGGCCTGCTATGTATAGGAATGCTTTTATTTTCCTCAGGTTTGGTCCGGTTTACGTAGCGGTAGTGGCTGATTCCATAGGCGAGCAGCAAAAGGGCAAAGAAAATCCAGTTCACAACAATTATTTTTTTGTGAACAAGATGGTAGGTAAGAAAGAAGGAGCCCAAAAAAGCAACCAAGGCGAACGTGACTCCCCAGCTCAATACAATAGCGCCGGCAGCCAGTCCCTGTCCCTCCCCTGCACCTATCCAACCGGCATAAAATATTCCGGTCAAAAAAAACACAAGTAAACAAAGTAGGTTAAACAAGAGACTGGCGGGTTTGAAAAGCTTTTTCATGATCTAGAAGATAACGGTCTTTACTATTTCAGCCCCTTGCGTTACCTCAATAGTGAGTAACTGGGGGCTACGGTCATTGTGTGGTCCCAGAGGGGTGATTTTTACGATATAGACACCGATATTTAATAAAAAAGATCTGCCTCGGTCGTAGGTGCGTCCGGCAGCCACCTGCCTGCCAGACGCGGATTCGCTGATGGTCACTATACTGTCAATAGATTTGTCCGCCAGCCTGGCATCGATAAAGGCGGTTCCTGTTTGAAAATCATGTTTTACCGGTCGGGTTCCACCAGAGGTGACGGAGACATTTTCAATCTCAGCAAAGGTATCCAGACCGTTGATGTCAAGCGCCTGGATCGTCACCGTATATAAGCCGGGGTTTAGCTCTAGTTCCTTTGCGGCATCGTAGGTTCTGACGGCCCCTGCCACAGCCCCGTCTTGATCAATCGCCTTGACCATGGCATCCCAGTAATTGCCGTTGTTGGTGATGGCAATATTGATTTTACCTCCGTCAAAACCAATCTCCTGATGCACCAGGTCGTCCTCTCTGCTTTTGATTCCGGAGACAGTGACTGTTTTTACATCGCTTCCTTCGAGCGGTCTTACCTCAAAGTTATAGGTGCTGGGGGGAAGGTAGAAATATGCCGTATCCCGATAGGTCCGAACGCGGATTGGATCCCTTTTCCCAATGATATCATAAGCTTCTATCAGGGCATCAATGGGTTTCCCGTTCTGAAACGCAAATACAGAGGCGTTATTTTTGGGCTTGTCAACGGTAGAGGCAGTGGCTTCATGCATTACGGCTCCCAGGTCTGCCGCGTCCGATGCAGGGAAATACCGGCCGTCACCTGCCTTTGCAGCACATTCCAATTGTCCGGTGTCTTCATCGACGAGGCCAAATCCGATGATGTGCAAACGAAAATCCACTCCCTGTTCTCTGGCTTTCCTTACCACCTCGCAGATATTGCCGTCGCAGGATTCAATGCCGTCCGTTACAAGGATCACGGTGGCCGGGGTTTTTGAGTCTCTTATCCGATCTATTACCAACGAGGCAGCGTAGGCCAATGGGGTCATGCCCAGGGGCTTGACTGCCGCAACAGCGGCGATGAATTCGGGGTTCGTTCCCTCATTGTAATCTACCAAAAACTCAACATCTCTGCAATCGCCCTTATTTCTGTGTCCATAGGCGACCAGGCCGATTTGTTGGTTTTCGGGAAGCTCATTGACCGCATCCGTCAGTACCTCAGCGGCAATTTGCATTTTGGTTTTTCCGGCAAGGTGGCCCCACATGGATCCACTCGCATCATAGATAAAAATGATGGGTGGGCCGGATTTGCTAATTTGGCCGCTCACCGAAATCAACGGTAAACAGCCCAGAAAATAAAGGATAAGGATTTTCATAGCCGGCAGAAAATGAGGGATTTATAGTAAATATAGACAAAAAATCTAATTTACCGTGGTTTTGTCCGTTGGATTACCCACTATGCTCATTCGTCTGATTTCATTTCCTGCCGGCAAAAAATTGGCTTAGCGCGTGCTGTCCTTGTTGCAGCGCTTTAAGTGACCACCAAAAACAGACCGATTAGCTCTTTTCAGAATGGCAGGATATCCCCTTCACTGTCGTCGGAAAATGTGCTGACATCCGGCTGGTCATTTTTTTGGGTTCCGGTGCGCTGTCCTCCACCGCTTCCGCTGTTGTCCTGGCTATTTACCCGCCAGACTTTGACATCGGTATACCAACGGCCATTGAATTCCCGGCTCTCGACCTCAATATTTGCCGTGATTTCAATGCCCTCCTGTATGTTAAACTGATCAATTTTTTCACCCCAAACGGTAAGGCATACTTTTTTTGGATACTGGCCGGGCGTTTCCATGATATAATCCCTTTTTCGCCAGGCTCCATTCCTGCCATTTCCTGATTGCTCTTCTAGTGCCTGAATTATTTTTCCTGAAATTTCCATGTTTGCTGGTTATTGATTGAAAAAACGAAGGTACTCAAAACCGCTTGGATTTTAAAGTCTCATTCTCCCGGAGAAGGGTAAACGTCAGCTCTTTCAGGATGTGAAGAGAAAAGTGTTTAGCCCAGGTTTTTCACCGCATGGTCCACGGCACGGGCCGCAAAGGCCATGTATGTCAAGGAAGGATTTTGCGTACTCGTCGAGGTCATGCAGGCTCCATCAGTGACATAGACGTTCGGACAGGCATGAACCTGGTTCCATTTATTCAGTATGGAGGTTTTGGGATCATTGCCCATTCTTGCCCCTCCCATTTCGTGGATGTCCAGCCCGGGCGCCCGCTTGTCATCCCGGGTGCGGATATTGGTAAATCCAGCCGCCTCAAACATTTCCGTCATCTGCTCCAGATAGTCTTTGATCATGGCCTCATCGTTGGCGTCATAGTCTATGGAGACTTTAAGTTGCGGGATACCCCAGGCATCTGTCAGGTTAGGATCCAGACTTACCTGACTCTCCTCTTTAGGAATGGTTTCACCCATCATGTGGGAACCGACCCTCCAGGGTCCGTATTGCTCACGGGTCATGGCTTGTTCCAGTTCATCTCCTATGCCAGAGTAGTCATTGACCATGCTGCGGTTTGCACTGAAGCCTGCCGCATAGCCTCTCAGAAAGTCGGTTTCCTGTCGGTATACGTTTCTGAACCTGGGGAAATAACCGGAAGTAGGTCTGCGTCCCTCTGTGGTAAACTCTTTCAACCCATCGAACTCACCGGATATGCCTGCGCGATAATTGTGAAAAGCCACATATTTGCCGAGTACCCCACTGTCATTGCCGAGTCCGTTTGGAAAGCGGTTGGAAATGGAGTTAAGCAGGATGAGGTTTGTATTCAGTGCACTGGCATTGACAAAGATCACATCTGCATAGTACTCTGTGGAGGCGTTGGTTTGGGCATCTATCACCCGCACCCCTGTGGCTTTTCCCTTGTCTTCGTCATATATAATGGAATGGACTACGGCATGGTGCTGCATGCTCAGGTTGCCGGTTTTTGCAGCCCAGGGTAGCGTAGAAGAATTGCTGCTAAAATATCCTCCAAAAGGACATCCACGCTGACATAGCGTGCGGTTCTGACACAAGGTCCTGCCTTGTTTGGCGTAAAATTCCTGGTTGCCGGTAATATGGGCACACCTGGCCACTATGATTTCTCTTTCAGGATAATTTTTTCGTAAAAAATCCTTGAAATACAATTCTCCTGCTGTCAGTTCGAAGGGCGGTAAAAACTCACCATCAGGCAAATTAGGCTTTCCATCCTTATTGCCCGAAACCCCTATAAATTTTTCTACATGGCTGTACCAGGGCGCCAGATCCTTATACCGTATAGGCCAGTCCACAGCAAATCCATCCCTGGCCGGGCCTTCAAAGTCAAAATCGCTCCAGCGCTGAACCTGCCGGGCCCAGAGCAGAGATTTACCCCCGGTCTGGTAGCCACGGATCCAGTCAAATGGCTTTTCCTGCACGTAGGGATGTTCGGTATCCTTGACAAAAAAATGCTGTGCGTCTTCCCGAAACGCATAGCAGCGGCTGACGACTGGATTTTCCTTCCTGATCGCTTCCGGGATATTTCCCCTGTGCTCAAATTCCCAGGGCATCATATTGGTAGTGGGATAGTCCTGAACGTGTTTCACCTCCCGTCCTCTTTCCAACACCAGCGTTTTAAGCCCCTTCTCGCAAAGTTCCTTTGCCGCCCATCCCCCGCTCATTCCTGAGCCAATCACGATGGCATCATAGGTGTTTTCTTTCTTGCTTTTGATATTTAAATTCGCCATTGCGCTAGATTCATTTATGCTTTTTCAATTTTTTTACTTCCAAAAAATCGGGCAGGGACCAATTCATAAGGTTTAACCTCGGTCATGAAGTATTCTGAATTCAGGTAACCCTGCAGGGAAAATTGTTTGGTAAAGGCCAGAAAACGGGCCATGATTCCAGCCTCACTCTCCGGAGTTGCTTCCATCGTCATGGTCTGACGAATGGCATCTGCAGCGCTATCCTGTTCCATTTTTGAGAAGGCTTCTCCAAAGTTTTCCTGTACAAAGGTCTCCCACCCCCTGAGTCCTTTTACAAAGATTTCCTGTTGCTCCTCTCTGAGGCAGTCATTGCACATGACAAGTACGAAATCCTGGAGCTGAATTTCTTCCGCCTTTATCAGGGTTGTTCCGGGAAAGATCGTATTGGTGATTTTTGTCAGTGTTGCTTTTTGGGAAGCAGTTATTTTAAGGTTTTGATAGGCTTGCAGGAGCGATTCTTCGCTGAAGTTACAGGATGGAATCGCAATGACCCCTCCTGTAAGAATCGCCAGTTGCCTCATGGCTGTTCTTCTATCCATAATTTCCGGCAGATTTATTGAAAATGCCCGGGCAAGATATTGATTTTTTGATTAAGCGCCACAGGTTTTTTTTATTGGTGGTGGATTAAAGGGAAAATGGGGTAATTTTGAAATTCAGTTTAAAAAAATCAAAAATAATTCTAATGCTTCGATTTCTACTCCTTATATGGCTACTACCTGTTTCTGTTTTTGCCCAGACCACTTTACGAGTGGTGGACGAGCAGTCAGGGGAACCTGTGCCTTATGCTTCACTGAAAGGCAATAACCAGCAAGCCTATGTGGCCGATGAGAATGGTGTTATAACGCTGACCATTGCGGTGCAGACAGAAATGCAACTGAGCCACGTGGCTTTTCAGAGCAGGCAGGTGACCGTTCCGGATTCAGGTGAGTTGACAATATCCATGCAGCGGGCGGAAACATCCCTGACGGAGGTGGTGGTGAGTTCATTTGATTCAGAAAGGCCACTTTTGGAGCAGGCAGCCGGCATCGCCAGGGTTGCAGAATCCGAATTGTACCGGTTTAATGAAACCTCGTTGGTTCATGCTTTCAATACCAAACCAGGAATACGCGTAGAAGAGCGGGCACCTGCCAGTTACAGGATATCGATCAGGGGCAGTTCATTGCGTGCTCCCTTTGGCGTAAGAAATGTAAAAGTGTACTGGAATGGGATACCGTTTACTGCTGCGGACGGTACCACCCCACTCAACATGCTGGACCTTTCCAATATCCAGAATACAGAGATCATCAAGGGACCGGCAGGCAGCATATATGGTGCTGGCAATGGGGGAGTGATCAGCTTTAAATCTGACCTGCGGGTAACAGAAAACCGGATTGGCACCGATTTTTCTCTGGGGGATTTCGGACTGATGCGTTATCGGATCGGTGTGGACCAGCAGATGGAGGAAGGCGGAATTAAAGTATCTTATGCCAAACAGCGTTCTGACGGATACCGGGAGCATACAGCGATGGATCGGGAGGTGCTGCAGGTGACGGGATACTTCAAGCCTTCCGACAAGCAAAGGCTCACCACCCAATTGCTGTATTCAGATCTTTTTTACGAATTGCCCGGAGCGTTGACGGCAGCTCAACGGGAGGAGGATCCCCGGCAGGCCAGACCCGGATCAGCGGCGCAGAATGCTTCTATAGACCAGCAGTCTATGTACGGTGTCCTATCTCACGATTACCAAATCAACCCTAACTTCAGCAACAAGACATCAATCTATATCAATACAGTGGATTTTGAAAATCCATTTAACCTGGATTATAAGAAAGAGACACAGTATAGCTATGGCGGAAGGTCGAGCTTTACCTATGATGGTGCCTGGGGACCCATTCCTGTAAGATTGATTGGTGGGGGAGAATACCAATTTTCGAAAACTGCGGCGCAGAATTTTGGCAACCGGGGAGGAATGGCCGATACAGTCCGGTTTAGTGATGAGTTGCTGACCACCACCGCATTCCTGTTTCAGCAGATAGAAGCAGAGCTTTCAGACCGGTTTTTGATGACATTGGGCCTGAGCGAAAATTTTTCCAGCTTTGATATTGCCAGAAACATTGATGCAATCAACGGGATGCCCTCTACTGCAAAAAGAACCTTTGATCCGGTAATCATTCCCAGGATTGCCTTGTCCGCAAAATTAAACCCCACAGCGGCACTGCATGCCAGTATCAGCTCGGGATTTTCACCCCCTACCATCGATGAGGTCAGGACCAACGAAGGTACCATCAACCTCGATCTGGAAGCCGAAAAAGGCATCAACTATGAATTGGGCTACCGCGGCAGCTTCAACCAGGGCCGGGTCAACGTGGATGGTTCCGTATTTTATTTCCAACTGGATGAAACCATCACCACCTATACCAATGAACAGGGGGTAGTCTTGTTTCGGAATGCAGGTGCTACCGACCAGAAAGGTATAGAATTTTTGGTAGACTATGCCCTGATCAGGAATCAATTGGCTTTTGTACAAGAACTGAAACTTACCCATACATTTGCAGGTCATTATTTTACCTTTGCCGATTTCATGCAGGGCGAAAACGATTATTCCGGGAATGATCTTACCGGAGTGGCTCCACACACAGTGGTTAATCAGTTGGATATACGGACCAGACCGGGATTTTATGTCAATTTTACACATCAGTTTGTGGATGATATCCCGCTTAACGATGCCAATACCGTGTACCAAGAGGCCTATCACCTGGTGAATGCCAGAACAGGCTGGAGAGGTACGGCCGGCAACAAATTGGACCTGGAGGTTTTTGCAGGGGTAGAAAATATGTTGAATGCCAGTTACAGCCTTGGAAATGACCTGAATCCGTTTGGAGGCAGGTATTTTCAGCCAGCTGCGACAAGAAACTTTTATGGAGGAATAAAGGTTGGGTTAAAATATTAGCATAAAATACCATCATGAATAACAGACCCGTATTTAATATAGAGGAAGTCAACAAAATCATCCGAAACCGGAGATCGCAATTTGTAGCCCAGTTTAAGGAAAACGACCCGGTGGACGAGCACATCGTTTTGGAAATGTTGGAAAATGCCAATTGGGCGCCCACACACAAGCTGACAGAACCCTGGCGATTTGTAGTTTTTGCGGGCGAAGGCCTGCAAAAGCTTGCTGATTTTCAATCAAACCTTTACAGAGAGAGGAGTGAAAAGACAGGCAATTTTATTGAAGCTACCTACAACAAGCTGAAAGAAAACCCTTTAAAGGCATCTCATGTCATTGCAATCGGAATGAAGAAGGACTTGAGGGCCAATCTTCCGGAAATGGAGGAAGTGGCTGCAGTGGCGATGGCGGTGCAAAACATGTACCTGACTGCCAGCGCCCATGGTCTGGCAGCGTACTGGGGCACTGGCGGCCCCACTTTCTGGCCGGAGGCAAAGCCTTTCTTCGGACTGGACGAGGAGGACAAGCTAATGGGGTTTTTCTATGTAGCCAAGCCAGCATCAGACCGCTGGCCGGAGGGCCGCCGCAAGCCCATTTCTGATAAAGTAACCTGGGTAAAGGATTGATGCTGCCGGTTAAATTAAAAGCACCATCGCCCGCCCTGAGCGTTAGCTGGATTATTCTGACGATAGTTCTGCTTAGCGCCTGCGGGGAAGACTATATTCCCAAGCCCATGGGCTACAACAGGATAGACCTGCCTGAGCGGGAGTTTGAATCTCTCGACATGGACCTACCCTATTCTTTTGAACATTCCAGCCACCTGCAGATTGAGCCGGATTCCTTTAATATGGATGAAAAGAACTGGATCAACCTGCACTATACCTCTCTGGGTGCCCGCGTACACCTTACCTACAAACCCATTGAAGGAAAAAAAGAAAATCTGAAGGCTTACCTGGACGATGCGTTAAACCTGACATTCAAACATCAGGTAAAAGCCTATGGTATAGACGAAGGTCTGGTCCGGACCCCCAGGGGCTATACGGGTCTGGTGGCGGAGTTGAGCGGTCAGGTACCCACTCAATTTCAGTTTTTTGTTACCGACTCCACGGAGCATTTTCTGCGTGGAGCCCTGTACTTCCAAACGGCAGTAAAAAACGATTCCCTGGCACCGATCATCGAATATGTCAAGACAGACATGATGCACCTGATCAATAGTGTTGAATTCGATTGATATTGCCAGTTGAAATGCCTACCTTACAAAAGAATGTGTTTTAGTCCGACAAAGGGATTTTTCACGTGCTTCCCAATCCAGCCCTTTCTTCTGCTTACAATCACCAGTATTTAAATCCAATAACGTATTATGGCTACGCCAAAATTTTCAAAATCCACAATTACCTTCCATCAGGACCTGAAACAGAGGGTTGGTGCTTACTTCAAGGAGACAAACCTGCCGCGCTCGGGAAACCGGCCCTTGTATCTGAAAGCAGGGCGAATGGTTTTATCGTTTATTTCGGTGTACACCCACCTTATTTTTTTTACTCCCCATTGGCTCATTGCCCTGGCAGAATGCCTGGTGCTCGGCGCGTTGACAGCGTTTATAGGATTCAATGTGATGCACGATGGGGCACATGGAAGCTTCAGCGACAAGCCCTGGATCAATAAGATGGCGGGCCTGTCCATCAACTTTTTGGGTGCAAATGTATTTATGTGGAAAACCAAACATAATGTGGTACACCACTCCTATACCAATGTGGACGGAGTAGACGATGACCTGAATGCCAGACCATTTTTAAGGCTTTCTCCAAGCCAGCGAAAATTCAGGATCCATCGCTTCCAGCATTACTATTTTATTTTCACCTATTCACTCTTGTACCTGTACTGGGTGTTTTTCACAGACTATAAAAAATACGTGACCAAAAGGGTAGGCATGGTGCCAATCCAAAAAATGAAACTTTCCGATCATATCAGCTTCTGGAGTTTCAAAGCGATCCACCTGGTGTTGTTTGTCGCCATCCCCGTTTTCATGCTTGGATGGAGCCAATGGCTACCTGGCTTTCTGGTATACAGCTTGTTTGCGGGCCTGCTTCTGACTACGGTGTTCCAACTGGCCCACAGTCTGGAAGAGACTGCTTTTCCGGTCCCTGCTCCTGCCACAAACAGCCTGGAAGATGAGTGGATGATTCACCAAATTCGCACCACAGCGAATTTTGCCACCGGATACAAACTGCTGACCTGGTTTTTAGGCGGCTTAAATTATCAGGTAGAGCATCACCTGTTTCCAAAGATCTCTCACATCCACTATCCGGCTATCAGCAGGATCATCAGGCAGGCCTGTAAAGAGTACGACATTACATATCTGGAACATAAAAGGCTTCGTATGGCCTTTCTGTCCCATTTTCGTCACCTGAGAATTCTGGGTACCGCCTAACTTCTCCGGAAAGGCTTGCCAAATCCATTTCTACCGCTTACATTTGTCAGCAGATCATTAGGGGTGCCCCAAAGCAACGGGCTGAGATCATACCCATATTACCTGATCCGGGTAGTGCCGGCGAAGGGAAATGAGAAATAGCTAATCGTACGCAATGCTATTGGGTAAACAATCGAAAAAGGAAAGCCCCTTTTTTCCTTTTATGTTTAACCGAAATTCGTAAAATATCATGATTCGCTTTTATCTGTTGGCGGCAATGTCGCTGTTTTGTCATTGGACTCAGGCGCAAAGCCGCATTGAAGGAGAAGTCAGGGATGCCGGTAATGGCATGCCTCTTCCGGGAGCCAATATTTATGTAGAGGAAGTCGCGAAGGGCACGGTCGCAGACCGGGAGGGTAAGTTTAACCTGGAGGCTCTTGACAAAGAGGATTACACATTGATCATCAGCTTTGTAGGTTACCAAACACGGAGTCTGAAAGTGTCAACGGAAACAAACACCATGCTGCTGATTGACCTGGAACCGGCTACGCTGACCACAGAGGAGTTTATTGTTTCCGGCACGCGGGCATCCGCCACCACACCTACTACCTTTCAATTGATAGAAAAATCTGACCTTTCAAAGAATAATCTGGGACAGGATTTGCCGATGCTGCTGAATTATACCCCGTCCATGGTCACCCATTCCGATGCCGGAGCAGGGGTAGGTTATACCGGCCTGCGCATACGGGGTACGGACCAGACCCGCATCAATGTGACGGTAAATGGTATCCCCCTGAATGATGCAGAATCACACGGGGTGTTTTGGGTAAACATGCCGGATTTTGCCTCCTCTGTGGAAAATATTCAGATTCAGAGAGGGGTAGGCACTTCCACCAACGGGGCTGCCACCTTCGGAGCCAGCCTCAATATCCAAACAGACAATAAGCGGGAAAAGGCATATGCAGAAACAGACCATTCCTTCGGTTCATTCAATACCCGAAAACATACCGTCAAGGCAGGGTCCGGATTGATCAACGATCGCTGGGCAGTAGATGCCAGGCTATCCAGAATCAGCTCCGACGGCTATATAGACCGGGCATATTCGGATCTGAAGTCTTATTTTGTATCCGGAGGTTATTATGGAGAAGATCATGTATTCAAGGTAAATGTTTTCTCAGGAACAGAGCAGACCTATCAGGCCTGGAACGGGGTACCCGAAAACCTGCTGGAAACAAACCGTACCTACAACGGCTATACCTACGAAAATGAGACGGATAACTACCAGCAAGACCATTATCAATTTATCTATGCCGGTAGTTGGGGGAGCCGCATAAAAGCCAATTTTGCCCTGCACTACACGCAGGGACAGGGGTATTACGAGCAGTTCCGGCCCGATGATAATTTGCCGGGCAATTATGGGATAGCACCCATAGCCATCGGCAATGAGCTGATCAGCAGTACGGACCTTATCCGCCGGAGGTGGCTCGACAATGATTTCTATGGTGGCGTATTCTCGCTGCAATATGTTTCTGACGATGGCAAGCTGGATGCTATCCTGGGAGGCGGGGCAAACCGGTATGACGGAGACCACTTTGGAGAGATCATCTGGATGAGATTTGCCGGCGATACTGATATCAGGGACCGATACTATGATAATGTGGCGGTCAAAGATGACCGAAATGTGTATCTGAAATCCACCTATGAGCTAAGGGATCGCCTGTATCTATTTGGAGACCTGCAATGGAGAAATATCCACTACCGCTTTAATGGGATCAACAATGACCTTAGAGACATTTCCGGCAAGCAGGACTATAACTTCTTTAATCCAAAAGTTGGATTGTCCTATGAGACGGGAAATGGGAAGACCCTATATGCTTCCTATGCGGTGGCCAACCGGGAACCGGTACGCAGGGATTTTACCGATTCGCCGCTTACAGAGATTCCGCGGCCCGAAAAACTGAACAACCTGGAAGCGGGGCTCAGGGTAAACAGAGCCGGCTATCAGTACAGTGCCAATTTTTACTATATGGGCTACGAAGACCAGTTGGTACTCACAGGTCAACTTAATGATGTGGGCGCCTATATAAGGGAGAATGTGGCCAGCAGCTACAGGGCAGGCATAGAACTGGATGCGGCCGTACAGGTGGCTCCCCAGTGGACTTTGGGTGGTAATATTGCTCTGAGCCGAAACAAGATTGATTCCTTTACGGAATACAATGATGTATATGATGAAAATTGGGGTTTTGCCGGTCAGGAGAGTACCAGCTATACCAACACCGATATTGCCTTTTCTCCAGGACTGGTTAGTAGCGCAATCATCGATTTTCGACCGCTAAAAAATATGGAACTCAGCCTGCTCAACAAATACGTGGGCCGGCAATACCTGGACAATACCCAGCAGGAAGACCGCAGCCTGGATCCATTCTGGACTTCTGACCTCAGATTTTCCTACCTCTGGTCCCCGGAATGGGTGAAGGAGATCGCATTTACAATAAAAGTAAACAATGTTTTTAACCAGTTATACGAACCCAATGGATATACCTTTAGCTATTTTATTCCTGGCGAAGGAGCCACTGGCCGGGAGCTGGTAACAGAAAACTACTATTACCCCATGGCAGGCACGAACTACATGGCGGGTGTGTCCATCCGCTTTTGATTTCAATATTCAAAGAGAGGTGGGCCCTGTCGGGGCTTGCCTTTCACTGAATCGGCAATCCGTGAGTCTGGCGGATGATCTTTCTGGAAAGAAAGGAGGATTTCTTGAGTACATTGACGGCGAGGGATGAAACCAAAGGGGCTCCGAATAGTCTTTGCACATTCCTGCCTAATCGGAGACGGCTGTAGAAAAAGTTTTTCCAGGTTTCCTGGTAGGCCCTCTGCAGATCCTCCAGACGGCTGTGTTGCAAAAATGCGTCGGCGGCCAGTTTGCCGGTATGTATGGCAATGGCCATGCCGTTGCCACAAAGGGGGGTGATCATTCCAGCCGCATCACCGAGCATGAGCATGTTGTTTTCCACAGGTTTTTTTGTGGCAAAACTGATTTCATTGATCACTTCAGGCCTGTCCCAGAGAAAATGCGCTTTTTCAAATATTTCCCTAATGTGCGGGTTGGCGTACAAGTGTTTTTCCTCCATAGCACCAATACTTCCCGAGTCCCTTAATTGGGTACGGCTTCCGAGGTAGCAGAGGTTAAATTGGCCATTTTCTACCTTGTTGATACCCAGATAACCTCCGTTGTAATTGTGCAGGGCTACCATATTTTCATTCTGGCCCTCAATTTCGATATGGTATTTGACACCTATGTACGGACTCTTTTGGCGTACAAAGCCCCTGTTAAGTTGTTTGTCTATTTTTGATCTTTTGCCATAGGCCGCCAGTACATAGCTTGCCGGAAGCAGACTGCCATCGCTGGTTTCAATTAAAAAGTGCCGTTTCTCGGGCAGAAAACGGACGTTCGTGGCCTGAGTTTTCTGAAGAAATCTGACCCCAACCTCCCGGCATTTCTGAAAAAAGTGATGGTCCAGCACAAACCTGCTGATACCAAAGCCCCCGAGTTCCAGAGGAAAATCCGCTACATCACCATTTACCGCACTCAATCTGAAGTGGTTGATGCTGGCCGGATAGTGTTCGAATGGAAACAGGCCTTCTTTAATCAGAAAGTCACGCACCTCATTGGATACGTATTCTCCGCAGACCCGGTGAAAAGGATAGGCTTTTTTTTCTATGACCAAAACACTTTTTCCCTGCTTTGCCAGTAGATAGGCGGCAGTGAGCCCGGACAATCCTCCTCCGATGATTATGATTTCGTTTTCAAACATGCGCAAGGTGTTAACCATTCTTCTTCAGGAAGGTTTAGAATAGGCAGATGTAATTTATGGGATTATTTCTGTCCAGGAGTTAGCAGCCCTTTCAAATTAAAACTTTATTTTCGCCATTCAATAAAATTAATTGGTAATGAACAGAAGTATTCGGAATATCAGGCTTGCAGCTCTGGTACTTTTTTGTGCAGGCTTATTGCTCAATCTGATTTGTATGGATCAGGCGCAGGCCCAACGAAGTATCAAACGAAGCAAGAAAAAGGAAGTAGAAAAGGAGGAGAAAGCTCCGGAATCCAAAGATGGCTTAAAGCCGTATGACAAGGTAATCACGGATAAAGCTATTTCTAAAAGCGGTCTGTTTACCGTACATAATGTGGAGGGGAAATATTACTATGAGATCCCCGAAGAAATGCTTGGAAGGGAGATGTTGATGGTGACGACCATTGCCAGGACAGCTTCAGGAATTGGATATGGGGGAGAGCGGACCAATACCCAAATGTTGCGCTGGGATAAGAACGATAAAAATATCTTACTCAAAGTGGTTTCCTATTCCAATACGGCCGCTGATTCGCTCCCCATCTATGATGCGGTGAAGAATTCGAACCTGGAGCCGATTCTGTATCGATTTGATGTAGAGGCAAAGGGGAAAGAGGACAAGGGCTGGGTAATAGAAGTTACCGATCTTTTTTCGAAGGATGTGCAGGCGCTAGGCCTACAAAAGAGCAGGCGCACGCAATATAAAGTCTCCCGGCTGGACACAGACCGGACCTATGTGGAGCGCATCAGTCCCTACCCTACCAATATAGAAGCAAGATATGTACTCACCTATGCCGCCGCTGAACCACCTTCCAATTCCAGCACGGGATTGATTACAGTAGAAATGAACAGCAGCATGGTTTTGCTGCCGGAGGAACCCATGATGCAGCGCCTGGCAGACCGCCGGGTGGGCTGGTTCAGCACCCGGGTGACAGATTATGGGCTAGATGCCCAAAAGGCCAGCCAAAGGACTTATCTGGATCGCTGGAGACTGGAAGTGAAGGAGGGAGACATGGAGAAATTTAAAGCAGGCGAATTGGTAGAGCCGAAAAAGCAAATCGTCTACTACATCGATCCAGCTACCCCGAAAAAGTGGGTACCCTATTTGAAAGCAGGGGTGGAAGACTGGAATGTGGCCTTTGAGGAGGCAGGATTTAAAAATGCCATTGTGGCCAAAGATGCTCCTACCCCAGAAGAGGATCCGGATTGGCATCCTGAAGATGCCCGCTACTCGGTAATCCGGTACTTTGCCTCGGATATTCAGAATGCCTATGGTCCCCATGTATCAGATCCCCGTTCAGGCGAAATTATCGAATCGGATATTGGCTGGTACCACAATGTAATGAATCTGCTGAGGAATTGGTTTTTTGTCCAGACGGCTGCCATCAATCCCGAATCCAGAGGAACTGAATTTAAGGATGAAGTAATGGGTAGGCTGATCCGTTTTGTCTCTGCCCATGAGGTAGGTCATACCCTGGGATTGCCCCATAATTTTGCATCATCCTTCGCCTATCCGGTAGATTCCCTGCGTTCGGCTACATTCACTGCCGAGTACGGTACGGCTCCTTCCATTATGGATTATGCCCGCTTCAATTACATCGCCCAGCCTGAGGATGAAGGGGTGCATTTGTACCCGGAGGTGGGTCCATACGATAAGTTTGCCGTTGGCTGGGGGTACAGACCCATATTGGAAGCCGCTACCCCGGAGGAGGAGCAGGCCATACTTGATCAGTGGATACTGGACAAAAAAGGAGATCCGGTATTTCGCTATGGCAGACAGGGCAATGCCTATGATCCCAGCACACAGAGCGAAGACCTGGGAGATAACGCCATGAAAGCCTCGGATTATGGGATCAAAAACCTGAAAAGAATCCTGCCCAATCTGATCGAATGGACTGCTGAGGAGGACAAGCCCTTCAAGGATTACGATGATCTGGAGGAATTGTATGGGCAGGTACTGGCACAATTTAACCGCTACATGGGTCATGTAAAGACCAATATCGGAGGCGTATACGAAATATATAAGGCCGTTGGCCAGGATGAGGCGGTATACACCCACGTAGACAAGACTACCCAGCAAGAGGCCATGGCTTTCCTCAATCGGGAATTGTTTGCCAGTCAGGATTGGCTTACAGACAATGCCATCACCCGCAGAATAGAAGATTTTGGTATTCTTGACCGTATCAGAAAAATACAAGTGAACAACCTGAATGCCATATTGGAATGGGGGCGATTGGGCCGGGTTATTGAGAATGAAGCCATAAATGGGGAAAAAGCCTACGGTCTCCTGACACTCATGGATGAGCTCCGGGAAGGGATCTGGTCAGAGTTGGGTCAGGGCAGCCTGATAGATGTCAACCGCAGGAGCCTGCAGCGGGCACACATTGAGCGGCTGGAGCTGTTGCTTACTGAAAATGCCACAGGGAGATCAGCAGCTTCGCTTGATGCATCCCAATCTGATATTCGACCTGCAGCGCGCGCAAGTCTGAGAAACCTGCAGGAGCAGATAGAACGGGCGATACCCGGGACAGCTGACCGGATGAGCAAAATTCACCTGGAAGACAGCCTGCAAAGGATCAAAGACATTCTGGATCAGGACTGAGAAACCCTGCAGCATTTTCCCCTGGGACCGAGCCCGGTTTTTAGGTACAAGCCGGGCTTATTCTTGAATCTGATTTCGAGGATGTTGTCGTCTTCTAAATGTGAGGTAAACAGTCCGCTACAATTGTTTTTTAATCGAAACTTCAGCTTATTGCAATTGAAAAATGCAGACAATCAAATGGTGTTTCGACAAATCGCACTCCTTTTATTTATGATGGCTGGAACGAATCTACATGCGCAGGAGTATTTTGAAAAACAGTATGCCGGAGTCTGGCAAAGAAGTTTAAGCTATTCCAAAGCCGTGGCAGAAGCCATGCCAGCAGAAAGATATCGATACAAGCCTACGGAAGAGGCCATGTCTTTTCAGCGCCAGTGGCTTCATATCGCAGACAATATCAGCATGCTCACCGCACGCATTACGGGTGATCGTAAAGCGTTTTATAACCAGGAAGACGCGTCCGGCTTTGCGAAAGCAGAGGTGCTGAATATTCTGGATAGCGCCAATAACTATGTGCTGGATTTGATCCGAAACGCCTCAGCTTCTCAGCTAAATGAGACGATTGAATTCGGAGGCGTTTCCATGACTAAGGAAAACATTTTTTATCTGCTGCGCGACCACCAGGCACATCACAGGGCCCAATGTTTGGTATACCTTCGGATGAATGGTGTAAAAGCTCCTGACTACGTGGGCTGGTAATAAGGACACTGCCGGCAACATTTCGGGTATGCTACGAAATTATTGCCGTTAATAATTTGTTATGAACCCATGCGCAAGGTTTTCCGAAGACTCTTCCTGCTACTTGTTTTGGCTATTCTGGCTGGGCCTGTGTTCAGTCAAAGCCTGCCGTTTAAAACCTTGCTAAAAACCACCTATGACAAGGATTTTCCATTGGTCTATCCCGATCAGAAAGACTTGCTGGATGAGGCAGTGATCCTGGATACCCGTGAATGGGAGGAATATTCTGTAAGCCACCTGAAACCGGCCCGCTGGGTCGGGTACGAGACCTTCTCGATGGAATCTGTTGCGGATATCCCAAGGGAAGAATCGATTGTGGTCTACTGTTCCATTGGTGCCCGAAGTCAGGAAATTGGAAAAAGATTGAAAGCAGCCGGGTACCAAAATGTATACAACCTATATGGTGGTATTTTTCACTGGGTCAACGAGGAGAATCCGGTCTTTACACCTGACAGCATCCAGACCGAGCAGGTACATACCTACAATAAAATGTGGGGCATCTGGTTAGAGAAGGGGAAAAAGGTGTATTGAACCTTTGCGTTTAACTCTTACCCGTTATTCTGATATTATGAAATCCATCATTCTTGTGTTGTTTTTGTTCAACCTCTCCTGTGGCCATTCCGAGTTAGGAGCAGCGAATACCGAGCCGCCCTCTCATGCACTGTTTGATGCCCTGCTGCAGCAACATGTAGGAGACGAAGGGAGGGTGGATTACAAAGGATTTATCCGGGATAAGGAAATATTAGAAAAATACCTGCAACGGCTTTCTCAAAACCCGCCGGATAGGAATACCTGGACGAAGGAAGAACAACTAGCCTATTGGATCAATGCTTACAATGCCTTTACCATCAAGTTGATCATAGATCACTACCCGGTAGAAAGCATCCGGGATATTGGACCCAGGATTGAAATTCCGCTGGTAAATACCGTCTGGCACCTGGAGTTTTTTGAAATAGGCGGAAAGGCAGCCAGCCTGGATGAAATCGAGCATCAAATTCTGAGGAAAGAGTTTGAAGAACCCCGGATTCACTTTGCCATCAATTGTGCTTCGGTATCCTGCCCCAAACTTAACAACAGTGCCTTTACGGCCGATAGGCTGGACGAGCAGTTGGAAATGGCGACCAGAGCCTTCATCAATGATCCCATCCTGAATGAAACGGACAAGAACAAGGTGTCCAGTATTTTTTCTTGGTTTAAGGAGGATTTTACCAGAAATGGCAGTTTGATAGCATTTATCAACCGCTACGCTGATAGTCCCCTGGACCCCAATGCCAAAATCAGTTTTAAGGATTATGACTGGGGTTTGAATGAATAAGATCCCTGACCTTTGGGGTTTCCCGAGCCCCGAAGGTCTTAACCGGAGCGGGGACCCAAAAAATCATCGAGGTCCCAAAGACCTCAACGGTATTAGATTTATACGTATAAAATCCAATTAAATACAAATATTGATACGAATCAATATTTTTGTTGTAGGTTAAAACCTTTGTTGCTACTTCTCTATTTTAGCCAAAGGAAAAACTAAAAGAACAAATATGAAAACGGGGTTTAAAGACAGGGTCGCCGTGATTACCGGCGCAGCAGATGGAATAGGTAAAGCAATAGCCAGAAGGCTTGCTGACCAGGGCGCCAGGGTAGTCCTGTGGGACATCAAGACCGATCAATTAATAACGCTGGAAAAGGATTGGAAGCGCAGTGGCCTAAAAGTGAAGGTCGCTCAGGTAGATATTTCGGACGAAACTGCTGTAGAAAGGGCCTTCCGTGAAACGGTGGAGGAATTGGGCCAATTGGATATTCTGGTCAATTCAGCAGGTATTGTTGGTCCTACCCAGACCAAAATAACCGACTACCCTACCGACGCTTTCGATGAAATCTACAGGGTCAACCTGCGTGGCTCTTTTTTGACCTGCAAATATGCTTTGAAGTGGATGGAAAAGGGAGGCTATGGCCGCATACTGCTGATCGCGTCCATTGCCGGCAAGGAAGGCAATCCCAATATGGTGGGCTATTCTTCCACCAAGGCAGGGGTGATTGGATTGGTAAAGGGCCTTGGAAAGGAATATGCTACTTCCGGAATTACCGTAAACGGTCTTGCTCCGGCCGTCATCCGCACGCCCATGAACGAGGACACAGCACCGGAACAGTTGGCTTACATGGCTTCCAAAATTCCCATGCAGCGCCTGGGTACCGTTGAAGAAGCCGCATCGATCGCAACCTGGATCGTCTCTGAGGAAGCAAGTTTTAACACCGGCTTTATTTTTGACCTCTCCGGAGGACGGGCCACTTATTGATCTTTGGGCGATGAGGATTTCATAAACTGCCTGATAATGGCCTGGCAGTCTGCCTGCTTTTCAAACATGCCCATATGCCCACAATCCGGCAACCGGTGAAAAGCGGTAACCGCCTGCTGGTGTTTCAGACTGGCTTCCAGGGGCACAGCAGGATCCTCCTCCCCACAGATCATGAGTTTATCGCCTTTATACTGTGTCAGTGTAGCCATATGGTTGGCCCGGTTTTTCATGGCCAGGGTATAGCCGATCAGGCTTTCCTTGCTGTTTTGGCTGCCCCGGCGGATCAAAGTTTCTATCACTGCCTGACAGGTTTCCCGGTTTTTCGCTGCAAACAAGGGGGCCACAAAGGATTGAATAAAAGTAGGTGCTCCATGTTTTTCGATAAACTCAGCGGTCTTATCTCTGTTTACTCTTTTTTCCGGACTATCTGCAAAGGCAGTGGAATGGAATAAACCCAGGGCCGCCGGCTTAGCTGTTGTATTTGCAGCCATCTCCAGGGCTATATAGCCTCCCAGCGAATGCCCAATCAGGCTGGCATTTTCGATTCCCTGTAAGCGGAGCCAATTTGCCAAAACGAGAGCTACCTCATTTAAGGCATATCCCTTTTTGAGTGCGGGACTTTCCCCAAAACCTGGTAAATCGGGGCACCAGATTTCACAGTCATGGCTTATTTCAGGAACGAATTCCTGCCACATTTCTTTGGTTTCACCAAAACCCGGCAACAATACCAGTGGCTGTCCTTTTCCGGTTTTCCAAAAGGCGATGTCAGGCATATTTCATCAAAAGGTCTAAAAGTTTTCGGTCCAGTTTTTCACCGTACCAATCTTCATAGTCCACATCCTCCCTGCCGGAGTTTAATACCCCAAAAGTACCTGAAAACTCCCAGAGACCAAAACCAATGCCATGGGCATGCTGTATGTCCAGGATGTCTTCAAACCAGGATAAAAAAACAGGGTGCGGCGTTTTGTTGTAACAGCCCAATTCCCCGCAATGTACGCCTACACCTTTTTGCATCAACGATATCCAGGGCGCATAGTGTTTTTCCAAATCCTCCCGGCTGTAGTATTTTTCATTGTGCATGCCGGGCCAAACCGGCTCTTTCAGGCTGTCGGGATCCTTATATACCCAGGAGGCCTTGTGATGGGAAATGTGCATGGGGAAATAACCCCGGCAACTCTGGTGCAGGTCCAGGTCCGCCAGTTCGGGCACGGCCATACCACCGCCACCGTTTCCATCGGCAATGACGAGTCGGCTTTTTTTGACGGATTTGATGGTATCCAGGGCTGCTTTAGCTACTTTCCGGTATTCTTCTACCGGTACCGGCCCTCCCGGAGAGTGCTGATCATTGGGATTTTGCCTTTTAAAGGGTTCATTTACCAAGTCAAAACTTAGCTTTTTGGAAGAGATATTTTTGTAGCGTTTTGCCCACATTTCCCAATGGGCGCAAAAAGCATCCAGTGCTTCGGCGTCTTCCCAGAGGTTATAGGGTTCCTGAAAGCCGGCATTGATGCAGAAGCCCGGTGCCCGGTGTAGGTTAAGGCTGACATGCAGCTTTTGCTGGTGGCACTTATCGATCAGCGTATCAATTTCCTCCAGCCTTCGTTCGTCAAATTGCAGGACCTCTTCGGGAGTGATGGGCTTGCTGCGGTCAAAATCCAGGTAACTGGGATAGGATATGGGAATGCGGACAAAGTCAAAACCCCAGTCGGCCATCCATTTGAAATAGTTGTCTTTGCTTTTGCGTCCCTTATCCGGATCCGGATTAAAAAAATCCAGCAAATTAAAGCCCCGCCAACGGGGTAATTTATTTTGAGCCATCGTTGAAGCAGGGCTGCTTTGGGGCATGGATAATCCTAAGCCTACCGTTAGCAGGCTGGACTTTTTGAGAAAATCTCGTCTGGAATTGAATTGGAACGACATGGGCTTGACAGGTTTTTTGGTTTGTATCTGGCATTGAATTGCTAAGAGCCAAAATAAAAAAATAAATGCCAAAAAACCAGTGATCCTTTTTAATGGACACCCAATTTTCATGAATCTTCAGCATGCAAAAGATTTACCACATAGCACATAGGAGGACACATAGTTTATTGCGGCAAAACCGGGAATTTGCTGTGGGGTCATAATTCTTATGAAATCCCTCTATGTGAACTATGCAACTATGTGGTTAAAAAAATTCTGTAGAAATTCAGAGAATATATTTTCATGAATTTCCAAAATAGCTGCCTGAAAAGAACGGGAGATCCGCTCCGCGGAATTTGCAATTCCGTGGTTCAGATAAAGGGGATTTGCAATCCCCAAAACTGTCTCTGGAAGTTTGCAGCTACATCCCAGGTATCCGATGAGTTACACTATCGAGGCATTTGTAATGCCAGAAGCCATAGATCAATCATATATAAAATCCCTCTTTAAAAAGCATACGAGAAGCCATTACAAATGGCTTTTTGCCAGTTCTTATCTGTTCATGACACCGAAAATAGCAGGGTGATTGACATACTTCACCCTGTACTGAGCTATCGTGGGTTTTAAATTCGCCTTATCGGTCGAGCAGCGTCGGGCTTCGACAGGCTCAGCCTTACAGGGCATGGTTTGATGCGACTTGTTTACCTTGCGTTTTACTCCACCCTTAGCTGCCGGGTGACGGTGCCATTGCGATGGTCCAGGTGGACGACATAGACGCCGGGCCGGAGGTGGCTGATGTCCAGCTCATAGCTGCTGTCCGAAGGAGGGTCTTCCACACAGATCCTTTCCGCCCCCGTCAGGTCAAACACACGGATGCGCTGGGGAGGGCTGTCGAAGCTGTACTCCTGGTATTCCCTTGTGTCCTTGTTTTCCGACTGAAGAATGACTTTTGCGGATTCATCCAACGGCATTTCGGTAAGTGCTATGCGGACCCTGCCGTTGGCGGGGTTGGGATTGAGGCTCATGGAATAGTACGTACAGCCGTACACATTGAAATAGACGTTCTGAAAAGCGCCCTGGCCGCAAGAATTGACGGCACGCACCCTTACTGTATACATGTTTGGTGTCGTAAAAAGGCAGGCAAGCACCTCATTTCTGGTACCTGATGTGAAATAACTGACTCCGGCAGGCTGCTGCCAGATAAAATTGGTAATATCAGCATCTTTATTACCCGCAGGATTGCTGTTATAGGGGTCGTAGAATGCGTTGATATAGGTGTATTCGTTCAGGCAGATGGGGTAGTAGTTTGCATCCACCTGCATGCTAGTATTGGGTACGCCCACCCAGATCTCCCTGCTCACCTCGTATTCCCCACAGTCCGTATCCACTGTGTAGGTAAGGGTGGCTGCACCACTGACAGATGTACCTGCCGCGCGTAAGGTGGCGGTAGTACCCGTACCCGTTCTTCCTGTGGAGGGAAAGAGGTAGGTAGGCGATACCGCCCAGGTCACCGTCTGCCCTGCCGGTACATTTTGAAGGGTGAAGTTGGTATTTGTGGTGCAGATGCGGTCGGGGCCGGTTACGTCAGATTTCATTTTAAACGACTCGATTAATGCCATGCAAGCATCAACTCTTCCAAATCCCATTTGATTATTCCAGCTTAAGTTGGGATCATGTCCTTGGCCAGGTGTGTAAATATACCCACCCACTTTTTGCGCCGATCTTCTTAAAATATCCGCAACTTCTAAGTAGGTGAAGTCATTGTCCATGGAAAGAATTAAGGAAATTATTCCGGAAACCTGAGACGTTGCTATTGATGTACCATTGAAAATAGTATAGTTGTCGGCTGGTATATTTTGGTTAGTGTTATAAGCAAGTGTGGGTACACTTGTAGCGGGTGCTACTATATCCAATCCGTTCCCGTAATTTGAAAAAGAAGACCGCTGGTCATTCCTATCAGTTCCTCCAACTGCAATTGTTTTAGGGTACGCAGCAGGATATTGAAGGTCATTTGTGTTGTCATTTCCGATTGCAGCTACCACTATAGCCCCATTATTGGATCGGCCATACGAAGTAGCGTTGTCAATAGCTTCTTCAATTTCTGCATAATCTATATAAAACCCCATGAACAATTAATAATTGATGCTCCATTTTGCCATGCGAAATCTATAGCATCAGCCCATTTTTTTCTGATTGATGGGCTAGAAACATTGGAGTTCCAAATGGACATAAGGGGCGAATTTGGACTTGTCCCAGCTATTCCTATTGAATTATGGTTTGCCCCAATTATCCCTCCAACATTCATCCCATGTTGCAAGCAACAATATGCAGGAGATTGTCCCAAATCAGCATCATAGCTTATTGGACTAATATTTGTGAGATCGGGATGATTGGATTGTAGGCCCAAGTCAAGTATTGCTACGACTATATTGCTCGAACCCTTGGTAATACCCCAAGCTCCAGTAATATTTACATCGGCATTTGGTGTTCCTCCAGCCTGTCCGGTGTTCAAAAAATTCCATTGGGTAGAAAAGAGGGGATCTGACGGTGGTGGAGAAAGCTCTAGAATCTGAGGTTCTTCCATAATATCCGGAATAGCATATTGGAACAATTTGGTTTCATAAAATGTATTCGCCATTTGCAATGCATTCCCCAATGAACCAATATCACAGGATAATGTATACCACAAGGGCCTGAATGTGTGGTTGCCAACAATCTTCACCTTATTTGCTTTGGCAATTGAATCCAATATGGGGAAATCGTTGTTAGATTTTAGTTTCACTGTAAATAAATGTGAAATACCCAGCTCAATATTTGCAGCGGTTGTAAAAAACGGCATTACATAAAGATCTTTTGATATTTCTGTTATATCAACCGAAGATAAATCGGAAGAAACGACCGCATAAGAATATTGAACGTCCCGGTTAATAGGGTTTATTGCTCCGAAACTATTTTCATTTTCAAACTGTAATTTTTCTCTTGACGAATATCCCAATTGAGTAAGTCTGTTTTCCTCTACTTTCCCTTCAAATTTTAAATAATATTTTTCGGCATTTTCATTCAATGTAATTTTCTTGTCTCCTGAATAAAAGAAGGTATCTTGGGAGAAAACAAAATTTGACAGGCAGTTTGCTAGAATTAAATAAAATAAAATTTTAATTTTCATAAATTTGGACGTTAATTTCATTTTGAGAAAAATCATTAGGAATAACTCCGAAACAATAAATAACACCTATACCTTGAAAGTCAGAAAGATTAATATTTATTTCATAAACAAGTTTCGTGTCATTTTCAAAATACAAACCCTGATTCCTTAAGTCGGGATATTGCATGGATTCAATCCTAGTAACCAAAAGGAAAGATTCACTAAAATCTATCTCAGGAAGCTCAACAGAGCAGGAAGTCAGCACATCAAAACCTTTTTTGTCTGTGATCCGGAGATATTGCTTATTCAAAAAATTCATTTCAAAATTCTCCCTCAAACAATTGCTTGAATACATCCAATACGTATCGACAGGTATTTCAATTTTAGGAGTTTCCTCTTCCCGATCAACACAGGAATGAAATAGAAAAACCATGCCTACCAAAACCATCCATCTATTTTTAAAAACTACTACTTTCTTCATTATAATCAAATTTTAATTGCTACCTCATCCGGTTAAAAAAAGAAAGGATTAAAAACACTACTAAATATATAGGTATTATTTTTAATTTCCTAATCCTTTCGTCTTTTTCTTTAAAGACGAAAAAGGACTGCAAAACGCTACAGGGATAAGATGGCTTGGGACCAAAGCTGTTATTCATTTACGGCAATGGCGTGTTCAGTACGAAGATAAATAAACCACATAGCACACATAGCGCACATAGTTTGTTGCGGCCAAAGCAGAATTTGCTGAGGGGTTCTAATTCTAAGGGAATCCCTCTAGTCCTAATTCTGAAGGAAGCCCCCTATGTGAACTATGTACCTATGTGGTTAAAAAAAGATTCTATAGAGATTCAGGGAATATGTTTTCATGAATTTCCAAAACAGGTCTTGCTAAAATAGCTGCCTGAAAAGAACCGGAGACCTATCCTGTCCTGATACAAAAAAATCCCCGACAAGCTGTCGGGGATCAGATTTGTTCTTTCTGGCGTTTTACTCTACCCTTAGCTGCCGGGTGACGGTGCCATTGCGGTGGTCCAGGTGGACGACATAGACACCGGGCTGGAGGTGGCTGATGTCTAGTTCATAGCTGCTGTCTGAAGGAGGTTCTTCCACACAGATCCTTTCCGCCCCCGTCAGGTCAAAGACCCGGATGCGCTGGGGAGGGCTGTCGAAACTGTACTCCTGGTATTCCCTGCTGGTTTTGTTTTCCGACTGAAGAATGGCTTTTGCGGATTCATCCAAAGGCATTTCGGTAAGTGCTATGCGTACCCTGCCGTTGGCGGGGTTGGGATTGAGGCTCATGGTATAGTACGAACAGCCATACACATTTAGATATACGTTCTGAAAAGCGCCCTGACCACAAGAATTGACGGCACGCACCCTTACGGTATACATATTCGGTGTTGTAAACCAGCAAGCCAGCACCTCATTTCTGGTACCTGCGGTAAAACAACTGACACCAGCGGGCTGCTGCCAGATAAAGTTGGTAATGTCAGCATCCTTATTGCCTTCAGGATTGGTATTATAGGGATCATAGAAGGCGTTGATATAGGTGTATTCGTTCAGACAGATGGGGTAGTAGTTTGCATCCACCTGCATGCTAGTATTGGGTACGCCCACCCAGATCTCCCTGCTCACCTCGTATTCCCCACAGTCCGTATCCACTGTGTAGGTAAGGGTGGCTGCACCACTGACAGATGTACCTGCCGCGCGTAAGGTGGCGGTAGTACCCGTACCCGTTCTTCCTGTGGAGGGAAAGAGGTAGGTAGGCGATACCGCCCAGGTCACCGTCTGCCCTGCCGGTACATTTTGAAGGGTGAAGTTGGTATTTGTGGTGCAGATGCGGTCGGGGCCGATTATCCTTGTGCCATCCTTCCCATCAAGAATTAACGGAGCAGTTCCTCCTCCTGGGTTCAGCCAATGATCAAGTCTACGTTCTTCCTCAGCAGCTTCATCTCCTGTCCAGGAAACACTGAATTTGCCGTAATTCCCTATGTCCTGACCTGGGTTTGAACAATCAGGATTTGGACAATGAGGCCCCGATCCGAATAATTGCCCAATTACCCTTCTTTCACTATTTATTAGGGGAGACCCCGATGATCCACCCTCGGTGACGGAGTGGCCATTTGGAGTGGGAATCCAGTTTATTCTCCAAAAATTTATATCGAGATAATCTATTTCATCCATACAATTAGAATTAGTTGGAGTAAGAGTATATGTCGCAATTTTTTTTGCGTCACCGCTTGGATGATGAATACCTACCCCACCGATTCCTGGATTTCCAGATCTGTCCCAACCTAAGTAATAAGGTGTCACGCCATTCTTATCTGCGGGGTCTTCAGTTAACTCCAATAAGGCGAAATCAGTGGCCCCATTGTTAGCGACAACCGTAGCTCCTGAAGTAGCCAATAAGGGTGGTGACCCGGTATTTGGACAACCAGGTCTTTCATAATGCCAGTAAAAAGACCAATGGTTTAAAGCAGGGTTTGTAATAGCATCATGTTTGATATTATTATTAGCCCATCCCCCTAAACAATGGTCGGCAGTCAATAAAAGAGGCCGGTCATCAGAACAAGTTGTATTTATCAATGAACCTGTGCAGTATCTGTTCCCATTTACCAATATCATAGCCACAGCGTTCTTTTCTTGTTGCCAGTTGGTGCCTTCATTACAATTCACGTTGACTTGACAATTACCCGATGAACCCAGGCTTTTCGAAGATTCACCTTGCAGGTCAATATAGCGGTAACCGTGTATCACACTGGCAATCGAAATAACACCAATCTCCCTTGCTTCCTTTGGTAAATAATACTCCAGTATTATCTTCTCCCCATAAAGTAAACCTGTTGCGAAGCCTTGGGGTTTATCTATCGAACCCTTATTGTTCCTTGATGTAAACGCACCTATCATATGTGTTTGGTCATCTGTATAAAGAAAAAATTTTGCACCTTCAGGCAACCAAAACTGGTCATAGAGCAAGTTTATAGAGAGTGCATCAGGACAAAAGATGCTCAATTGCCATATTTTATCACCATTAGGAAGACTTGTCCAAACCCCCGAGTTTGTTAGGTTGAAATCAGCTTTGTGGGGGTAGCCAAACCTTGGTGGTATGCCCTCTTGTTCATCTTTTTCGTCCTCCTCGCGGATCCGCTCCATATCCAGGCTAGGCATGGTCTTTAGATCGATCTTCTGGTCTTTAAATGTCTCTTCAGACAAATTAAAGCTAACGGGAGACTCATCGGTGCTGATCTGTGCGATGGCTGAAAAGCAAGAAAGACAAATGAACAACAAAGTAAATATTCTTTTCATCATTGTTGGGTTTTACTGATTGTTTTGTTAATTAAAACTACCACTTATTGGGGTTGGAAAAGCATGGATTTTTCGGAATCATAGTAGAGTGTCAACCCTTTTGGTGATAGAGCGAACGAAAAAACATCGTTCAAGGAAGCTATATAATAGCCACCATCAAATAGCTCATTAAGCTCGGTAGTATTGGTAAATGTTAGAATTTCCAAGAGACCATCACTGCCCAAAAGATACCGACCATAGGCCGAGTTAGTAGATGTCCGTCCACTTATTTCACCATTGCCATTAAATTTTAGCAAATAGGTGCTTTCCCCATCAGGTTCTGGTAGTTTCACCCTATTCCGCCCTTCATCCACAAACCCGATAAGTTTCCATGTGGTGCCTATCAAGGGAAGAGATGTATAGTCAGGGTTATCAGGAATTTGGCTTAAGCGGATCTCGCCCTCCGGTAATTCCTCATCCTGGCATCCGCCGAGAACCGGTATAAGAAAAACCATGCCTACCAAAACCATCCATCTACTTTTAGAAACTACTACTTTCTTCATTAGAATCAAGTTTTAATTGCTACTCCATCCGGTTAAAAAAAGAAAGGATTAAAAACACTACTAAACATATAGGTTTTATTTTTAATTTCCTAATCCTTTCGTCTTTTCCTCTTAAGACGAAAAAAGACTGCAAAACGCTACAGGGATAAGATGGCCTGGGACCAAATGAGTTGTTTGGGAGTTGCAATGCCGAACCTGGATAAACAGGGTTGGTAACCCTTTCGGGAACACAATAGATTTGATAGTTTTAGCACTTTGAGGAGGTACATTCACGAATAAACAACTTTCTGAAACTTTGAAAATAGTAACCTTTAAGTTACATTTACGTTCATGGATAAAGTAAGGGAAGTCATAGCCTACCAAGACCATTTTGAGAACTTTCTAAAAAAGCAGACAGTTAAAGTTCAAAACAAAATTTACAAGGTTATTGAGGCTATTGAGACCTTGGAAAGAGTACCCAAAACCTACCTGCAACCTATCAAGACCAAGAAGGGGTTGTTTGAAGCCCGTATTCAGTTGGGATCAAACATTTGGAGAGTGTTTTGTTTTTTTGATGAAGGTCAGCTTGTTATTTTGTTAAATGGCTTTCAAAAAAAGTCACAAAAGACACCACCAAAGGAAATTGAAAAGGCGAGTAAGTTGATGGACCAATACTTTGCCGAAAAAGAATCAGAAGAAAAGAAAAGAACGAAGCCATGAATACAAAAAGCTGGAATAACATAAAAGATGATGTGTATGGAATGAAAGGCACATCAGGAAGAGACGAACTTGAAAGAGATTTTGAATCATTTAAGATCGGCGTATTATTAAAGAAAGCCAGAGAGGACAGGAATTTGACTCAGGAGCAACTGGCAGAATTAGTAGACAAGAAGAGAACCTACATTTCAAGAGTCGAAAATAACGGAAGCAACCTGACACTTAAAACACTCTTCGACATAGTTGAAAAAGGATTGGGAGGAAAAGTCAAAATTTCCATTGAAGTTTGAAAAAAATCAGGTCTATATCATCACCTTGAATCCATTTAGGGGGAGCGTTAAAAATTTTATTTTGTTAATCCAACAATATTCGATCAGGCCAGGAAAAGTAGGCTCCGGAAGGACCCGCCGTCTCCAAGCTGAATTCCGAAACCGATCGGTTTCCCCGTTTCCGATCACCATATTCCGTACCTAAAGGCACGGAAGAGGATTCATTATGTTATTTATAGCCACCTTTGGTCCCTACGGGACCGGATGATAACACCTGAAGTACACATTGGGATTATCTTACGTTTCTATTTCCCTTCAAATTGCTTTTCAGGCTGAACGGAGCCCAGGTTTGCTGCGCAGTGACCTGTCGTAGTAAAGGGAACGACGGAACCGGCAGTACTTTAAACATTTGCGATCGCATTCAATATACCGATTTTGGACCCTGGTGGATTTGCCCAAATCTTATTATCTTTAGTAACCATTTTCGGTTTGTGCAAAATATGGAAAAGCCCCAAGATAAAGTGAACGAGCCGTTTTCCGCCTATGGACGCTATTCCTATGCGGATTACCTTTCCTGGCAGCTGGAGGAGATGGTGGAGCTGATCCGCGGAAAAGTATTCCGGCAGGCGGCTGCTCCCCGTAGAATCCACCAGGGGCTTACGGTAGCCCTGGTAACGAGAATTCACGGATTTTTAAAAGGAGGAAGCTGTAAGGTGTATACGGCCCCCTTTGATGTGCGCCTTCCGGTTGCTTCCAGAAAGCATACGGACATCGATACCGTGGTACAGCCGGACCTCTGTGTGGTATGCGATCCGGATAAGCTGGATGATTTAGGCTGCCTGGGTGCTCCGGACCTGATCGTGGAGATTCTCTCTCCGGGAAACAATAAGAAAGAGCTGCAATTGAAATATGATGTGTACGAAGCCTCTGGTGTGAAGGAATACTGGGTCATTCATCCCGACGAACGTACCCTGCTGATCTATACCCTGGAAGACAGAAAATACCACCCTTCCCGGTTATTCACACTGGGAGACCAGGTAGAGTCTCAAGTTCTTTCGGGTTTTGTCCTGGATCTGGATGAGGTGTTTGGGGAGGTGTAGACGCAGGTCCTCAGCATTGCTACTTTGATCATGTGAACGTTTGATGATAGGATGGCACTACCGGCAGGCAGCCGTGCACCTTCAGTGTTCTTGGAACCTCTAATTTTTTGTCACACCTGTCTGCCGCATGTAGAGAGGACTCAAAGAACCACAAAGGACCCAGAGGATTTTTTGATACTACCTCGTGTTCTTCGTGCAACCTTTGTGCGCTTTGTGACTCCCAATTTGTTCGTTTATCCTCTATTCGCCCGGATGTCATTCCATCCACAGGCGAGGTCCAATGAGTTGCAAAAACACATCGTCATCCAAATTGCCGCGTTAAAAAAGTTAATTCTCGCAGAGACGGTACGTACCTTTATTAGTAAGCATGAACTTCAAATTTCCGGTAAGCCCTACCTGGCCTTTAACTACTTCAACTTTTCCGAAATGGTCGTTCCGAGCATTTCTTTTGCAGCGGCCACAATCCCCTCCGGATCGAATCCACACTCCCGGTGCAGTTCCAGTTGTTCGCCGTGTTCGATTACCTCGTCTGGGATTCCCAGTCTTTTTACCTTAGACTGGTAGTCGTGATCTACCATCCATTCCAGGACGGCACTGCCAAACCCTCCCATCAGACAGCCGTCTTCGATGGTAATCACCTTGTCAAATTTGCTGAAAACCTCATGAAGCATGGCCTCGTCCAAAGGCTTTACAAATCGCATGTCGTAATGCGCCATGTCGATGCCTTTATTCTGGAGTATTGCTGCCGCTTCCACTGCATAGTTCCCCACATGACCAATGCTCAAAATGGCCAGGTCTTTTCCTTCCTTTACGATTCTGCCTTGCCCGGTTGGTATTTTCCGCAGGGCTTGCTTCCAGTCAGGCATCACGCCCTGGCCCCTTGGATACCGGATGGAATAGGGGCCGTTGTGCTCCGAGGCCGAAAACATGAGGTTTCGTAGCTCCTCTTCGTTCATGGGTGCACTGACCACCAGATTGGGCAGACACCTGAAAAAAGCCAAATCGTAGGCACCGTGGTGGGTGGGGCCATCGGCTCCGGCAAAACCTGCACGATCCAGACAGAAAACCACCGGAAGATCCTGCAGGCAGACGTCATGGATCACCTGATCGTAAGCTCGTTGCATGAACGTGCTGTAAATATTGCAAAAGGGAGTCAGCCCCTGCGTTGCCAGTCCGGCCGAAAATGTCACGGCATGCTGCTCAGCAATGCCCACATCATAGGATCTTTCCGGAAAAGCTTTCATCATGATATTCATGGACGAACCGGAAGGCATGGCTGGAGTAACACCAACTATTTTGTCGTTTTTCTCAGCCAGCTCTACCAGCGTATGGCCGAAAACATCCTGGTATTTGGGGGGCTGAGGGGTAGTATGAATTTTTTTAGCAATTTCACCGGTAATTTTATCAAATTTTCCAGGAGCATGCCATTTGGTCTGGTCTTTTTCTGCCGGGGCAAACCCCTTGCCCTTTACGGTGATGCAATGCAGGATTTTTGGTCCGGGTATATGCTTCAGGTCATAGAGAATTTCAACCAGGTGATTGACATCATGGCCGTCAACAGGTCCGAAGTACCGCAGGTTTAAAGACTCGAACAAGTTGCTTTGCTTCAGCAGGGCAGACTTAATGGCTCCTTCTACTTTGGAAACTACATCCTGCGCACTGAATCCAAACTTGCTGATTTTGCCCAAAAGGCTCCACACCTCGTCCTTTACTTTATTATAGGTATGGGAGGTGGTAATATCGGTTAGATAATCCTTTAACGCACCTACATTGGGATCAATGGACATGCAATTGTCATTGAGGATAATCAACAGGTTGGTATCTGAAACCCCGGCATGGTTCATGGCTTCAAAAGCCATACCGCCGGTCATGGCCCCATCACCGATCACGGCCACATGTTGTCTCTGGGTTTCGCCTTTGTATTTGGATGCCATGGCCATGCCCAATGCAGCAGAAATGGAGGTGCTTGAATGTCCTACTCCGAATGCATCGTAAGGGCTTTCTTTTCTTTTGGGAAAACCCGATAAACCTTTGTAAAGTCTGTTGGTATAAAATTGCTCCCTGCGACCGGTAAGGATTTTGTGCCCATAGGCCTGATGCCCTACATCCCATACCAGCTGGTCATCAGGGGTATTGAGTACATAATGCAAAGCTACGGTCAATTCCACTACTCCCAGTCCAGCACCGAAGTGTCCACCATAGATGGAAACATGGTCGATGATGAATTGCCTCAATTCATCACAGATCTGAACCAATTGGTCTTTATGGAAGTTTTTTAGGTCGTCCGGATATTGGATTTCCCTGAGTAATTTTCCAGGTTCTATTTGCATATGCAGCGTTTCTTTGTAAAAATTAACAACCCCTGAGTCTGTATAATGTTTAATAATACCAATAATTATTCAAGAGGCCATGGTTTTGGGGAAATTATTCGGATGCCTATTGATTTAAAAAGATATGTAATATCTTTGAACGCAACAGGAAATGCAAAAATAACAAAAAATAATCGTATCCAGTGAGTTTTGAAATCAAATTACCCTTATTCGAAGGACCATTTGACCTGATGCTTTTCTTTATAGAAAGGGATGAGCTGGACATCTACGATATACCTATTTCCAAAATCACCAATGACTTCCTGGATTATATCCATCAGTTGGAAAAGATGGAGATCGAAATAGCCAGTGAATTCATTCTTTTTGCGGCTACTTTAATGAAGATCAAATCCAAAATGCTGCTGCCAAGACCGGAGCTAAACGAAGATGGTGAAGAGATAGATCCAAGAGAGGAACTCATCAGGCACCTTTTGGAATACAAGAAATACAAATCCGTGATCGCTGAGCTTGGGCAGATGGAGGCAGACCGGATGGCCAAATTTACCCGTGGCAATGTGCTGGATGAGCTTCGGCAGATTTCCAAAGTTGATAACGTAGATGCGGAGTTACAGGACCTGGACCTGTACAGTCTCCTGAAGGTGTACCAAAAAGTAATGACCAAATATGCCCACAGAAGTGACGATACCAAACACACCGTCATTCAATACCCTTATACCATAGAACAGCAGAAATCCTTTATTTTAGACCAGCTCAACGAAAAGCCGAGGATTCCTTTTTCGGATTTCATCGTTTACAACCCAAACAAGATTTTTGTCATTTATACCTTTTTAGCCATCTTAGAATTGCTTCAGCTTGCCCTGGTGACCATAAAAATTGGTGAAGGTTTCAATAATTTCTGGGTTGAGAAGCTAGCATCCATACCAGTAGAAAGCACATGAAAATAGACAATAGGGAAGTTTTTAAAACCTTAAATCCCAATAAGGTTTGGGTTCCTGTATTGATCGGGATTGCAATTGTATTGCTGATGTTTTACATGGACCCTACCGTAAACGTTCAGACGCTGAGAGGGGTTTTTGATGCTTCGGCCTGGTCGCTTTTGCTGGCTGTACTGTTTATTTTCCTGAGAGACGCTGGCTATGTGTTCAGGATAAGGGAAGTGACGGACAAGCACCTTACCTGGGGCAGGGCCATTTTCGTGATTGTTTTGTGGGAATTCGCCTCTGCCGTTACCCCCTCTATTGTAGGTGGTACGGCCGTGGCTGTGTTTATTCTGAATAAGGAAGGGATACCTCTTGGGAAGGCACTGGCTTTTACCATGTTAACCGCCATTCTGGACAACCTCTTTTTTGTACTTGGAGCACCAATAATCTTGTTCTTTGCCAAAGGTTTTATTTTTCCCGACAGCCGGGTTTTGGAAATGCGGCTCGGAAATAGCCTGGAGTACCTTTTTTGGGTATCCTACTCCCTTTACACCCTGTATTCTACACTTATGGCCCTGGCATTGTTTTACCGGCCACGGGTATTCAAATGGTTGTTGTTGAAGCTTTTTTCGATCAGATGGCTGAAAAAGTGGAAATACCAGGCCAATACCTACGGAGACCAAATCATCCAGGCCAGCAAAGAATTCAGGGGAAAGAATCTGAAATACTGGCTGGTGATCATTGGCGCAACTGTTTTCATCTGGTGTTCCAGGTATTTTATGCTGAATGCGCTAATATCCGCTTATGCCGGTATAAGTTTCTTCGAACACGTGGTCATTTTTGCGCGGCAGATCATCATGTGGATTGTGATGATGATCAGCCCTACCCCGGGGAGTAGTGGCACGGCTGAATTCTTCTTTGCACAGTTTTTCAATGAGTTCCTTACCGGATACACCTTTGTGACCAGTATATTGTGGCGTATGTTTTCCTATTACCCTTACCTGTTATTGGGAGCCATCTTTCTGCCGCGTTGGATCCGGCAGGTTTTTTTCAGGAAGAAGGACCGGCCTGCCAGCTGAGGTATTTTGAATTTCTAAATGGCATCCAGAATCAGCACCCAGTCATGTCCTATCCTCCCTGAGCTTGGTGGTACAAATGTACTCTGCGGGCTCCGGTTTGCATATCCCGCCTCGATCTGGTTTCCGGTTCTGGGGTCATACCAGCTGACCTTAAGCATTTTTGAGGATAGTGGGCTGCTGTCGATTTTCGTGCGCTTTCCGGTGGGAAAGTATACCATAGCGTAGCTCCCCTCACTGTCTCTGGTCGCGACCACGAAATCTATACCATCCTCCTGCTCCCCCATCACCATTTCCGGTGCCGGTATTCTGCTCAGAAAGGGGCGGCTCAGCATCAGGTTTTTGAGGTGTTGCATTTGATGCGCCATGGGTAGATCCAGGGCCAGCTTCCAGGGCCTGAGGGGACCATTGATTCCTTCCCTTTCCGGCGTATACATTTGCCAAACGGCATGGCATCCATAGCTTTGACCAAAGGCTCCCGCAAAGACATTCCAATACATGATCCTGCGGATATCTTCCTGCGAGCTGTAACCGAGCGCTTTGGCATTGAAGCAATTTGGGTGATCTTCATACAATGGCTCTCCATCCAGAGTGGGTTTCGTCGGGCTGAGCTGGTAGTCGTGGCTTATTTTCCTGTAAGTGGCCTGATTGGCGCAGTGCCCGGTCTGGTGCATGTTAAAGTCCAGCCATTCATCCTGATGAAACCAGTTGCTGGACCCGCCTGGGCCAGTGGGCTGGGGATGGAAAGTCATCAAGGCATTATCATGTCCACCGGTTCCTTCGACGATTCCCGCGGCCAGGGCCCTCCAAATGGCTACATCGGGGGTACCTTCCCTGGGATTACGGTCACCACCTATGACCCAGATGATATTTGACTGGTCTTTGTAGCGGTTGCCTATCCAGAAGCCAAATGATTTGGCATTTTCCTCTGTGAAGACTTCTGGTCCTTTCCCCCAGGTATTGGTAAACACCTTATCGCCCCAGGTGGGGAGCAGTGCCACGTAAATACCTGCTGATGCGGCCATTTCCACTACCTTATCCACGTGGGAAAAATAGGCCGGGTTAGGCTTTTTGGGGTCCATTCCGAGCAGCGGCGTTTCACCGTAGGGATTTGGCGTCTGAAGCCCATCAATCTCTGCAAGTGCTACTGCCTGTACTACGTTAAATCCCTGTGAGGCACGCTTGTTGAGATAGTAAGCTGCCTCCTCCAGGTCACAGCGATGGAAAAGTTCCCATGCAGTATCTGCAGTCCAGAAAAATGGCTCACCATCTTCTGTTACGAGAAACCGTTGGTTTTCGGCCACCTTGAGGCGGGGAAGTTGGGCCTGTGCCGCTGAAAATGAAAAGAGACCAAGAGAAATCACAGAAAATAAAAGCGCTTTCAGTATCATACACCTGAGGATCTGGTAGGCAGGCAAATTAAGAAAAATCAAAAAACCAGACATCATGCCGTTGACGGTATCAGGAATAAATGTTAAAAAATCATAAAAGATTCCCTCCACATTTACCGGAAAAGGAAAGTGGAGGGAATAAGCATCAGCCCAGAAGCTCAAAGGCGTTAAAGAAAAAATTTCCTTCTATAGCTGCATTTTCATCGGAGTCCGAGCCATGAACGGCATTGGCTTCGATTGAAGTAGCGTACAATTTTCTGATCGTTCCTTCGGCAGCATTCTCCGGATTGGTGGCGCCGATCAGTTCCCTGAAATCTGCCACTGCATTGTCTTTTTCCAGTATAGCGGCGATGATGGGTCCGGAGGACATGTATTGGCACAAATCGGAATAAAAGGGTCTTTCCTGATGCACCTTATAAAATTCACCGGCCAGTTCTTTGCTGAGACGGGTGGCTTTGAGGGCGATGATTTTGAAGCCGGATGCCTCAATCATCTTGATTATTGCACCTGCGTTTCCTGCCTGGAAGGCGTCAGGCTTGATCATGGTAAATGTTCGGTTGGTAGCCATAAATTGATAAGCATGTTTGTTGAGCCCACAAAATTAACCCTTTTCCACGAAACACCGAAGCTTATGGGGCATTTCTGGACAATATGCCTGGAGCAGAGAAAATTGTCATTGGGAATTTCAGAAAATTATACAGAACTTTGTCGTCCGTGTTTTTTAAATACGGTATTCAATCAATACTCATGCAGGAATTAGATCTATTTAAAGAACAGATTTCATCAGCTTCATCTAAAAAGATCATCATCACCACCCATCATAAACCTGACGCAGACGCTCTGGGCTCATCTCTGGCCCTCGCAGGGTACCTGAAAAAAAAGAATCACCAGGTCACTGTGGTGAGTCCCTCAGACTATCCTTCGTTTTTGCATTGGATGGAGGGCAATGATGAAGTGGTGAATTTTGAAGATCCTGAGAAGGAAAAGGAAGCCAGAAACCTGATCGCTCAGGCAGAGATGATCTTCTGTCTGGATTTCTCCAATCTGGGACGGTTGCAGGGAATGGAGCAGGTGGTAAGGGATGCTAAAGCCTACAAAGTCAATATTGACCACCACCAGGATCCGGAAGATTTTGCAGATTTCAGTTTTTGTAGTCCCAAAGCTGCAGCTACCTGCGAGCTTTTATACGATCTGATCGTAAAAGTTGGGGACCGGGAGCTGATCGATAAAGATATTGCCGAATGTCTTTATTCGGGCATCATGACCGATACGGGTGGTTTCCGGCATCCCAATACCACCAAGAATGTTCACCTGGTCACAGCAGAATTGATCGAATTGGGCGCAGACAATTCAAAGATCGCCCGGCTGATCTACGATACCTATTCTGTAAACAGGTTGAAGTTTTTGGGTTTTGCCCTTACAAGAAGGCTGACCATCTTGCCGGAGCTGAATACCGCCTATTTTGGAGTTAGCAAAAAAGACCTGAGAAAATACCAATCCCAAACCGGAGATACCGAGGGTTTGGTCAATTACGCACTCTCCCTTGATGGCATAAAAATCGCTGCCCTCTTTACAGAAAGGAAAGATGGGGTTAAGATATCTTTTCGCTCTTCAGAAGATGTGGCCGTCAATAAATTTGCGGCAACCTTCTTCAATGGAGGCGGCCATAAGAATGCCTCCGGAGGAATTTCTAAACTCTCTCTGGAAGAGACCATTAACAGGTTTGAAAAATTAGTAAAAGAAAACAAACATATCCTATTTAATCAATTAGAATTAATCGATGAAAAAAATCAATAATTTAGTTTTGGGAGTTCTTTTGGCGGGTTCCGCCTTACTTTATTCCTGTGAAAAGACCCAGACGACTTCGGATGGTATAGAATACAAGTATATCAAACAAGGTGACGATGAAACCAAGGACGGCGAATTTGTCGTCTATCACTTTACTGCAAAGACCGGTAGTGATTCGCTTTTTATTTCCAGCTACGATCAGCCGGTACCACCCTATCTGCAGCACCTGGACTCTGCCGAAGCCAAAACAGGGATAGATGAGATATTTCTCAATCTAAACAATGGGGATAGCATCGTCATCACTTCCACCGCTGAGAAAATATTTACACCGGAAGGGGTGCCTCCTTTTCTCGACAATGAAGAAACGGTGACCATCAGCATAGGGGTGCTCAATGTGTTGGAAGAGGAAGTATTCGAAGATTATTTCAATGACCTTGTTGCAGAACAGCAGAAAAAACAAGAAGAACAAGCCGGTGTTCAGTTGGATGAGGACGTACAAACCATAGCATCGTATATTGAGGAAAATAATCTGGATGCAAGCAAGACAGCATCGGGTCTTTATTACGTCATAGAAGAAGAAGGGTCCGGTCCTCAGGTGGAGCAGGGAGACAAAATTTCCGTTAATTATACCGGCTATGTTCTGGACGGAACCGTATTTGATACCAGCATTGAGAGCAAAGCACGGGAATCCAATACCTATAATGAGAACAGACCATACGAACCGTTCACCTTTGATGTGGGACAGGGAATGGTGATTCCGGGCTGGGATGAGGGTCTTCAGCTGTTGAAAGAGGGGGCAAAAGCCAAGTTTTTGATTCCTTCACCATTGGCCTATGGACCCAGTCAGCGTGGAGCTGTCATTGTTCCTAATTCTATATTGATTTTCGATGTAGAAGTGACCGATGTAGAAAAGCAATAGTCCGGCAGACGGATTGTTGATCTGTAAATAAACGAACAACTACCATGAAAACGAGTGCTTTTGCCTGGGGATTGCTGCCTGGGCTGATACTGTTGGCTTCCTGTATTTCTGAGGAAGAAAATATGGATGTGATCTTTGAACAGGATCTGCAGAAGATAGAAGAATACATCCAAACCGTAGACACGGAATACATGAGGCGAGAAACTGTGGGAGAGACGGGGATCGTTCTTTTGTTCACTGAGGAAGTAGAGGAAGGAGAATTGGCGGAGGTCAGAGATACCCTGGCGGTAGACTATACCGGAAAACTTCTGGACGGAACAGTATTTGACACCTCCGTAGAACAGGTCGCTCAGGACAATGGTTTGCTTAATCCCAATCGAAATTATGAGCCCTATGGTGTCATATTGGGTGTGTCCAATGTGATCAACGGATGGCATTGGTCCCTCTCCAGAATGAAGGAAGGGGAAAAAGCCATAGCCCTGATCCCTTCAGCCTACGCTTATGGCAGTCAGGCTCAGGGGCCCATTCCGGCAAATTCAGTACTGGTGTTTGAACTGGACCTGGTAGAGGTGAGACCACACCAACCTTAAAAACATAAGCAAATGAGATCATTCCATCATATCTGTATTTTTTTATTGGCACTAGTGGTTTTTTCCTGTGACGACAGGTTAGGGGGTTTTGGAGGACCGGTATATGACAGGGAGGGTAATCTGGCCATAGACCGGGAAATCATTGCTGATTACCTGGAGACAGCTCCATACGATAGTCTTTACAGGATCCACGATCCTTCAGGTGTAGTCATCATCGTAGAAGAAGAGGGGGAAGGATCCCGGCCGACATCAGGCAATGTGGTTTATACGGATTACACCGGTTACCTGCTTGATGGTACTGTATTTGACTCCAATCAGGAAGATGTAGCGCGGGAGAACGACATCTATGACGAAGACAGAAATTACGATATTTTTTCGTTCTTTCTGGATTTACCCGCATCTCAGGGCGGAGCAATAGAAGGCTTTAGCCTGGGATTCAAACGCCTCAGAAGTGGTGCCAAAGCCACCATCATTATACCCTCCCCATATGGGTACCAGGATAACGAAAATGTGCTTCGGGTCCCTGCCAATTCTGTTTTGGTGTTTGATGTGGAATTTTTGGGAATGGATTAAAAAACTGAAACGAAAAAGAGAATAAAAAAAGCCTTCCCGATTGGAAGGCTTTTTTTATATGCTCATTTGCAGGAAATCGCATCGAAATAGTCCCGAAAAACAGACCCTTATCCGGTTGGTTTTGGTGCTGTCCGTACCAATAGTCCAGGGGCTGATTTAATATCCAATCGGGATGATCCGCCTGCAATTCCTTCATACCTGGTAGGAATCGACAGGGCGAACAAGCGCCCTGCATTAATTTTTCACGCTGTAATTCGGCGCTTCACGGGTGATGCTGATGTCATGCGGGTGAGACTCCCTCACTCCGGCTGCAGTGACCTTCACAAATTTTCCATTCTCTCTTAAATCTTCAATGGTAGCCGTACCGCAGTAGCCCATGCCTGCCTGCAAGCCGCCTATCAGTTGGTACAGAACCTCAGATACCAGACCTTTGAATGCCACCCGGCCCACAATTCCCTCGGGCACCAGTTTTTTGATATTGTCTTCTGCGTCCTGAAAGTACCGGTCTTTTGATCCGGACTCCATAGCTTCAATGGATCCCATTCCCCTGTAGGATTTGAATTTTCTGCCTTCAAAAATAATGATCTCACCCGGAGCTTCTTCTGTTCCGGCTAAAATTGAGCCGATCATCACCGAGCTTGCTCCCGCAGCGAGTGCCTTGACGATATCTCCGGAGTACCGGATACCACCGTCTGCAATTACGGGAATATCTCTCTTTTTCAGTACCTTGCAGGCTTCCATCACCGCGGAGAGCTGCGGCATGCCTACGCCGGCAATTACCCTGGTCGTACATATACTACCCGGTCCCACACCTACCTTGACTGCATCTGCCCCTGCATCAGCCAGGGCTTCGGCAGCCTCAGCAGTCGCAATATTGCCGACGATCACCTCCAGATCCGGAAAATGAGTCTTGATCTTTTTGCAGGTATCGATCACTCCTTTGGAATGACCATGGGCGGTATCGATGGATATCACATCTACCCCGGCAACTTTCAGTGCTTCGACCCGTTCTACAATGTCGGAAGTAACTCCCACTGCGGCCCCTACCCTGAGTCTGCCAAACTCATCCTTACAGGCATGAGGCTTGTCTTTTCTTTTCAGGATATCCTTATAGGTAATGAGGCCGGTAAGTTTATACTCTTCGTCTACAATCGGCAGTTTTTCAATTTTGTATTCCTGTAAAATTTCTTCCGCTTGTTCCAGGCTTATCCCGGCTTTGGCAGTTACGAGATTTTCTCTCGTCATGATGTCCCTCACCGGACGATTCATGTCCTTGATAAACCTCAAATCGCGATTGGTGATAATTCCTTTCAGGTACCGGTTCTCATCGACTACCGGGATGCCACCGATGTTAAATTCCCTCATGATGGCTTCTGCATCTTTTACTTTGGCGCTGATATCCAAAGTAATGGGGTCCAGGATCATCCCGCTTTGAGACCTTTTTACCTTGCGGACCTGCGCGGCCTGCTTTTCTATGGACATGTTTTTGTGGATGAAACCCAATCCGCCCTCCAGGGCGATGGCAATGGCCAATTCGGCTTCAGTAACCGTATCCATAGCGGAAGAAACCAAAGGTATCTGTAGCCGGATGTTGCGGGTAAGTTGGGTGGCAGTGCTGGTGTTTCTGGGAAGCACCTCGGAATAACCGGGTACCAAAAGCACGTCATCATAGGTGAGTGCTTCAAAGAGGAACTTGTTTGTTTCTGGATTCATGGCAAATGGTTAGTAACCCTATTTGCCCGTCAAAGATACGATGATTTTCAAATGCAAATCAATGAATTAACAAAAAAAGTTGCCGCCTGCATCCTGAATTGTTTTGATCAGTGGAATTTTCTTTGGATGATGGGCCGCCTATGGCTCCCTGAGAAGTTGACGGGCGATTTGCCTGGAAATGGCCTGCATGCCCAGGTTATTGGGGTGGCGGGCCACACTTTCGTTGCTGTATTCACCCAAAGCCATATACACGGATTCTGTGCCCAGTGGAGAAAGGTCCACCACCTCCCATCTGCTCGCTGTAGCCGCATGAAGCAACTGCTCATTGACCAATGGGTTTGGCCAGAAGGTGGTGGTCAGCAGCACCCGGGTCTGAGCGGTGCCCAGGTATGCGGCAAAATCCCTCAGGCTTTGTGAAAAATTCCAGCCATCAATATTTTCGAGTGGTACATTTTCGCCTAACCTGATAATCAACAAATCAGGTTGAAAGGCTTTCAGGTAGTCGTACTGGTTGAAATCGAGGGTTGTAAATTGCCGTTCGAAAGGAAACACGTTTTCACGGATCATTTCCAATTCGGGCAGGTGAACTCCCAGGCTGTCCTGAAGCAGGGAAAAATAGTCCTTATCCGGAGCAGTCGCAGCCATTCCCCAGTTGCCGTTCCAGCCGATGGCGGCTTCGGGAGGATGATAGGTGATGCTGTTACCGATTACGAGGATTTTCCGGATTTGGACGGTATCGCGTTCTTCCGGGCCACAGGCGGATAAAAGTAGGATCAAAGCCAGCCATGCGGAGATTTTCATTGTAGTACGGGGTCGTTTCAAGTGTTTCACTATGGGTGAACCTGTTGCTTTTATGCTTTTTTCCTCATTTTGGCGATGTAGAACCCGTCGAAGCCGCTCTCGTGAGCAAAGACCTGTTTTTCCTCGAGCAGCTCAAATGACTGCCCTGCAGGACTATTGAGGAATGCCTCTATCTGCAGGTTGTTTTCTGATGGCAGAATACTGCAGGTGGCATAGACCAGAATACCTCCGGGTTTAAGCATGGAGGGGTACTGTGTGAGAATTTCACTTTGCATGCCCTGTACCTTTCCGATGGACTCGGGACTTAATTTCCATTTGGTATCCGGATTTCTCCTGAGTACGCCCAGGCCCGAACAGGGTACATCCAGTAAGAGTCGGTCGGCACTTTGGTAAAGTCTTTTGATGGTTTTGCTTCCTTCAATCGGTCGGGTCTCAATTATGGACACCCCGGCTCTGCGGGCCCTGAGTTTGGTGTTTTTGAGCTTCCAGGCCTCCAGGTCCATCGCGACTATCCGTCCTTTATTTTCCATCAGTGCGGCCAGGTGCAGGGATTTCCCTCCGGCACCTGCACAGGCATCGATCACCCGCAAGCCCGGGGCTACGTCAAGGGCCTCAGCCACCTGCTGTGAAGAGGCATCCTGCACTTCAAAAAGTCCGTCCTTAAAAAGGTTGGTACGGAACACATTTCGGCGCCTTTCCAGTACCAGCGCGTCAGGATATCCCTTGACGGTGTAAGCAGAGATATCCAATGCTTCCAGGTCCTCTCTTAATTTGGATTTGCTGGTTTTAAGCGTATTGACCCGGAGTACCACCTCCGCCTCTTTGTTGAGACTCTCCAGCTCCGGTTCCCATCTGTCCCCCAACTGCTCCTGGCCCATTTGATCCAGCCAATCTGGTATGGACTGCCGGAGGGTCCGCTGGGTTATTGTTTCCTGCTTTTTGAGGATTTTCTCGTGGTCAATTTTCCTGAATTCTTTCCACTCGGGAAGGCTGCGTCCCTGCAGTGTCCAGTAGGTGCCAAACCAATGGTAATAATCTTCAGCCGGACTCAGGTATTGAATGAGGCGTTTCCAGCGAACAATTTCGTATACGCTCTCAGCAATGAATGCCCTGTCCCGGGCTCCCCACTTTGGATTGGATTTCAATACCCGCTCGATCACTTTATCGGCATATTGGTTGTTGTCAAAAATATCTGTAAGGGATTTGACGACCCCGTTTACCGTGTTCGGGAAAAGCTTCATGTTTTCTTTTTGACATTAAGGCACAAATATAGCTAAATTATAAGTGCCGGATAGGTTAAGCCTGTATTCGCCTAGCGAGAAAATGCCGGAAATTGGCAGGATTTTGGTACTTTTGTGGCTATGGGAGAAAAAAAATGCCCCCATTGCGGGGAATGGTCCGAATGGAACCAGAATTTAACCGATACCTGCCAGCACTGCGGCAAAACACTAGGGGGTGCTGACCTCGACTTTCAGGAAAAGGCAGCAGCCCAAAAAAAGGAAAGAGAAGAGCAGTGGATTTTCTATATCAAAGAGACGGATAGTGATTTTGTCAGGGCGATGAAGAAAACCGGAAACTTCTTTTACACCATCTACATCTCCATCATTACCTTTATTGCCTGGCTGATCGCAGCCTTACCTGGATAATGTCCGTCCTCAAAAATCCCTGTTTCTTTATACCGGTCCTGCTTTTCTGGACCAACCAGTACCTGGAAAAAGTGAAGCAGGTTTTTATCCCCTTCTTGTTCAGTTATCTGGATGACCTGCTGGCCATGCCTGTAGTGTTGGGAATTACCTTGCAGGTTTATCGATGGATTCATCCCCGCAGAGAAAATTTTTTATTTACCTCAATTCAGGTCGGGGTAGGTCTGGTTTACTTTGGTATTCTTTTCGAAGGTCTGCTCCCCATTTGGTCGGCAACCTACACCAGGGACTTGTGGGATCTGCTCTGTTACCTGTTAGGCGCCATCTGGTTTTATTATTTTATCAATACCCCAAAGCGATAAGTTACTATTTTTGCAAAGCCATGCCCGAACGATCAGCCAGGAACATATACCAGACATACAAAGAATCTTTGCAGCAAATCTATTCGAGGGAAGAAGCCGAAAGCCTGACCCTGATGCTGCTCAACAGGTATCTGGGATTGAAACGGCGGGATTTGTTGCTTCAGAAACCTGTCGCTCTCATTCCGCCTGACCTCCCCGAGGCGCTGAACGCGCTGCTGAAAGGTATGCCCATACAATATATTTTCGGAGAGGCCGCTTTTTTCGGACGGGATTTTATGGTGAATTCCGACGTACTGATTCCAAGAAATGAAACTGAAGAATTGGTGAACATGGTCATCAAACGGCATAGGGGTCGAAGTCGCATACTGGATATCGGAACGGGTTCCGGGTGCATCGCCGTTACCTTGTCTCTGGAACTGTCCGAATCGGAGGTTTTTGGCATGGATGTCAGTAGGACGGCTCTGGAAGTGGCCAGAGCAAATGCTTTGAAACTGAAAGCCCGCGTGAGTTACTTTTTAGCAGACGTATTGACGGAGCCTTTGCCGGAGCAGGATCTGGACCTTATTATCAGCAACCCACCTTATGTAAGGACAATGGACAAGGCAACCATGCATGTCAATGTATTGGACCATGAGCCCCACCTGGCCTTGTTTGTAGCCGATGATGATCCCTTGGTTTTCTATCGCGCCATTGCCATCAAAGGCAGGCATCACCTCAAATCCGGCGGATATATTTATTTCGAGATCAATGAAGCACTCGGTGCAGCAGTGCGAGCCCTGTTGTCATCATGTGGGTACCCGCAGGTACACATTGAAAAAGACCTCAACGGAAAAGACCGGTTTGCCTGGGCGGTGAATCCCGGTTGATGTATGTACAACGATCTGGCATGCGAGGGTCTCGGTGTACCTGTGATTTGGTTTATGCCTCAAGAAAGCATCCTACCCAAAAGAGCTGGCTACTTTTCAAACGAACGAGCCCAGCGTTCACTTCTATAAACGTAGCATGCCTGATTTGGGCAATATCCCGCAGTCCTTCCGACCGAACTTCTACAAATTGCCCCTCTCTCCCATGAAGCTGAATGGACCCTTCTGCAAACCATTTTTGGACATTTCCATTTTTTGCGGGGAAGTACCGCAGGATTCCATCCAGAAATGTGAGGTCCAGATGTTTCAAATAGGGCTCTAATTCCCCTGCTTTCTGGTGATCCCATTGCACAATGCTGGCTGCATGGTGTCCGGTCGCGATGAGGTAGTTCATAGCTGCATCCAGGTAACTTTCACCATCCAAATCGATGAACTGCACCGGATACTGAGCGTCAGGTAAGTCCGGATGAATCTCCTGAAATGCCTGATCGGCAATAATGAGGTCTATCTTGATTCCCCAGCTAATGGTTTTGAAAACGGCGTCCTGGCTTACAATCACCGTAGGCACCCACTCCAAAAGGCTCTCAAGCCGGGAGAAGCTCAATTGTTCGGTATCCAGAATGAGTAAGGCAGGTTCTTGTTGTTCTTTTACAAAATGGTGGGAAGACATGGTATTGTTTCAACGTTTGCTCTTGCGGCCAGGTTTTTCAAAGTCTGTAGGATGGCAGTAAAACTAAAATAAAATTTTTCAGTATAAGAAGGTTAACTTTTTTTTATTTTAATCTGTCTGATGTATAGCTCTGAATTGTGAGACAGGGCTTTTTTTTGCAGATTCAGTTTACCCTGTTTTGGAGGATTTTTAATTAATTTTACTTTTGGATGTAGAAAGTGTATTTTTGATATTTAATCGAGTTTATCAAAAAGAAACCATAAAGTCATGGCCATATTCCCGCCAATAAATTTTACAAAATGGATTGAAGATAACCGGCACTTGCTCAAACCGCCGGTAGGCAACAAGCAGATGTACCTGCAAAACGACGATTTCATCGTGATGGTAGTCGGAGGTCCCAACTCCAGAAAGGATTACCATTACAATGAAGGTGAGGAATTTTTTTACCAGGTAGAGGGAGACATTACCCTGAAAGTGGTAGATGATGGGCAAATGAAAGACATTACGATCAAAGAGGGAGAGGTATTTTTACTGCCTGCCAGGGTTCCTCACAGTCCACGAAGACCCGCCAATACCGTAGGTCTGGTCATAGAGCGGTACCGCAAACCTGGTGAGCAGGATGGGTTTTTATGGTTTTGTGAAAATTGCGGGCATAAATTGTATGATGAATATGCCGCCATCACCGATATTGTCCATCAGCTACCGCCTATTATGGACCGTTTCTGGGCCAACCCGGAACACACCACTTGTGACAAATGTGGTACTGTCATGTCCAGATAAAAAATTGATTCTCTTCAGGTATCAACCTTTACCGGGTGGCCATTATTCCAATTTTACTGTATATGAACCCTGTATCATTTGATTTTAGCCTGGAATTCGCCAGAGCCATGGATCAGCAGGATCCGCTACGGCAATTCCGGGAGAAATTCTATATTCCGGAGCGAAATGGTAATCCGGTCCTTTATTTTTGTGGCAACTCCCTGGGGCTACAACCCAGGACTACCGGGAGCTATATTGGCAGACATTTGGAGAAATGGGCTGAGAAAGGTGTGGAGGGGCATTTTGATGGCCCACTTCCCTGGGTGGATGCCCGCAAGCCTTCCAGACCTATACTGGCAGACTTGCTGGGGGCACATCCAGACGAGGTCGTGGCCATGAACAGCCTGAGCGTCAATCTGCATCTTCTGATGGTTTCCTTTTACCGGCCAAAAGGAAAAAAATTCAAAATCCTTACCGAAGCGGGTGCTTTTCCCTCCGACCAGTATATCCTGGCTTCGCAGGTACAGTTCCATGGCTATAGTCCTGAAGAGGCCATCATAGAATTGGTACCCCGGCCGGGAGAGCAGCTCCTCAGAACCAGTGAGATCATTGAGCAAATCCACAAGCATCAAGATGAATTGGCTCTGGTGATGATGTCAGGAGTACAATACTATACCGGTCAGTTTTTTGATTTGCAGGCCATCAGCGGAGCAGCCTCCCGGTATGGGATTAAAGTTGGTTTCGACCTGGCCCATGCCATTGGCAATGTGCCGCTCTCCCTGCACGACTGGGGGGTGGACTTTGCGAGCTGGTGTAGTTACAAATACCTGAATTCAGGCCCCGGGAATGTATCCGGGATTTTTGTTCACCAAAAGCACGGCAGCAATAAAGATATTCCCCGCTTTGCGGGTTGGTGGGGCCATAATGAAAAAAGGCGGTTTCTGATGGAAAAAGGCTTTGATGCCATGCCGGGAGCAGACGGGTGGCTGCTGAGCAATGATCCGGTTTTGGGCCTTGCAGCCCATCAGGCATCCCTGGATATTTTTGCAGCCGCAGGAATGGAAAAAATAAGGGCAAAGTCCGAACTATTGACCGCTTATTTAGAGTTTGTAATTCGTAAAACAATTGGTAACCCGGAAGAGTTTACATTGATAACTCCTTCAAAACCAAGTGAAAGAGGCTGTCAATTGTCGCTGTTTCTGCATCAGGGAGGCAGGGAGAAATTTGAGTTATGGACGGCACAGGGCCTGGTGGCAGACTGGAGAAATCCAAACGTGATCCGGCTGGCACCCGTACCTTTGTACAACAGTTTTGAGGATATTTATGCATTCGGCAAACTGATGCAGTTATCTCAGGGAGACTCGCGCTGACTGGTCTCCCCTACAATTTATTGAACCAATGAAAAAGGAAAGAATAAACTTACTGGGAGCAGGATTAATCGGATCGCTGCTGGCTATTTATTTGAGAAAGAGGGGGCTGGAGGTTTCCATTTTCGAGAAGAGACAGGATTGGCGTCACCTGAATGTGTCCGGCGAGGGCCGCTCCATCAATATGGCTTTGAGCTACAGGGGATGGAAGGCGCTGGAAAGGGCAGGTATAAAGGATAAAGTAATTCCGTATACCCAGGCCATGTATGGGAGAAGGATTCATGACGAGCATGGAGATACTTTCTTCCAGCCCTACGGCAAAGAAGATCAGGCGATCTATTCCATTAGTAGAAATGCTTTCAATAAGATACTGCTAGACGAGGCCGAGGCGCAGGGTGCTTCCGTCCATTTCGGTCACAAAGTAGAGCATGTCAATGTGGCTGCAAGGGAAGTGTCATTCAGTTTGGAAGATGGCAGTGAAAAAAGCATCCATTCGGAAGTTCTTATTGGTTCTGATGGAGCCTATTCAGCTCTCCGAAATGCTTTCCAGAGCCAGCTCAGGTTTAATTTCAACCAGCAGTACATTTCGCATGGCTATAAGGAACTGAGTATACCACCCAGTCCGGAGGGTGAGTTTGCGATGGATCCCAATGCATTACACATCTGGCCAAGGGGAAAATTCATGCTGATAGCACTCCCCAACCTGGACAAATCATTTACTTGCACCCTCTTCCTGCCTTTTGAGGGTTACAAGGTGAGCTTTGCGAACATTCACGATGAAAGGGATATAGAGCAGGTGTTTAAAACGCACTTTAACGATGCGTACAATCTGATGCCCAACCTGCTGGAAGATTTCACGCGTAACCCCACAGCAGCCCTGATCAATACGGAATGTTATCCGTGGACAGAAAACAATACCCTCCTGATCGGAGATGCAGCGCATGCCATGGTTCCCTTTTATGGACAAGGGATGAATTGCGGGTTTGAAGATTGTTCTATTCTGGATGGTCTGATCGCCAAATACGGGACCTCTTCCTGGGACCTTGTTTTTGAAAAGTTTCAGAAAGGGAGAAAGCCGGACACAGATGCCATCTGCCAACTTGCCATGGACAATTTTGTTGAGATGAGCGATAACGTCGCAGATCCGAAGTTCCTGATCAGAAAGAAAATTGAAGCCCGCCTGCACGAATTGTACCCGCAGGAATGGGTTCCGCTGTATAGTATGGTTACCTTTTCGGAAATGAAATATTCCGAGGCCTATGCGATTGGTAAGCTTCAGGAGAAGGTGATGGATCGGGTGATGAGTGATCCGCTGATCACCCAAAACTGGGACCGTCTGGACTATGAAGATATTCTCCATCAGGTAGTGGTATCGGGTGCGGTTTAATTGTAGCCTGTATGACAACTGTATTCCGGGCTGTGTGATACCTGATGTGAATCCATCCTGTCCCCGCATTCGTGAAGTGTTTCAGACTGACCTGAACACCAGGTCTCCCAGCCACCTGCATCATAGCTGGGTGCGGCATATACGATGCAGCGAACGAAATCAAATGCCGGTACCAAATCGCTGATTGAACCCCCGAATGCCCTGCAGCCCCCCGGTATGGATGGCCAGGATGCGGGTTCCCCGCTTAAAACGGTCCCTGCTGACCATATCCAGCAAACCAAAAAGCATTTTACCGGTATAAACCGGATCAAGGGGGAGTGCGTAATCGTTTTTCATCTCTTTGATGAATGCGATCAGTTCGGGTGTGAATTTGGCATACCCTCCAAAGTGGTAGCTCGTCTGAATCTGCCAGGAGCATCGTGGCCTGATCTGATTTGTTTCGAGTAACCGGTTGATTTCAGCATGAATAAATTCCCCTTTCAGCACGGAAAAGCCCAGCAATAGCTGCCTGCTATGCGCGCTGGCCAGCAATCCGGCAAAGGTCCCCCCGGTACCAACCGGCAGTGCCAGAATATCTTTTTCGGTATCCAGAGTATTCAGGATCTGGGAAGTACCCTTAATTGCCAGAGCATTGGTCCCTCCTTCCGGAATTACGTACACGTTGCCAAACCTGTTTTGGAGTTGTTCCAGCACTTTCGGATCCTCCTTTTCACGGTAGGCAGCTCTGCTCATGGGATAAAGCTGCATGCCATGACCTGCGGCATCGGCCAGTGTGGGATTGAGGGGTTGTGGAATTTCCCCCCGGATCATAGCTATAGCCGCCAGTTCATTTTGCGCCGCCGAAATGGCTGTCGCATGGACATGGTTGGAAAAAGCACCACCAAAGGTCAGGATGCCGGTGCATCCTTTTTCTTTTGCAGCGCGGATGTTATATAGCAGCTTGTAATATTTATTGCCCTGGATCTCAGGGTGCAGTACATCGAGTCTTTTGATCTGCAGATGGACATTTTTTTCCGCCAGCAGCGGAAGGCGGATATTTTGGTAAGCCGGTAAAGTTTGCTTTTCCACAGTAAATTTTGACAGTAATTACAGATAAAATACCGATTGTTTTTGATCAAATCCTAATTTTGCACCATGACTGCATCGATAGAAGAGGAACTGCCGGAAGAGGACTCGTATTTTGAGCGCATAGAGCTGCGGGTCGATCCCGGACAAGGTCCGCTGAGAATAGACAAATTTATCACGGATAAGGTGGCCAATGCTTCCCGGAATAAGGTACAACAGCGCATTACTGACGGAGAGGTAAAGGTAAATGGATTACCTGTGAAGGCGAATTACAAAACCAAAGCAGGTGATGTCATCAGCTTTGTGATGGAGAGAAGCAGAAAGGATCCGGATGTGATTCCTGAGCCTATTCCGTTGGATATTCGCTATGAAGACGAGCATTTGCTGGTGGTCTGCAAACCGGCAGGAATGGTGGTGCATCCGGCACACGGTAACTGGACCGGTACATTGGTAAACGGCCTGGCCTATTATTTCAAGCATCTACCCGAACTTCCGGGAAATTCCGGTCGTCCCGGACTGGTCCACCGCATAGACAAAGACACTTCGGGCCTCCTGGTAGTCGCCAAATCGGAAAAAACGATGACCCATCTGGCAAAACAGTTTTTTGACCACAGCATACAAAGAAGTTATGTGGCTCTGGTGTGGGGGGAGATGAAAGAAGCATCGGGTACGATTGACATGCCTATAGGTCGGGGACTGAAGGATAGGAAGGTCATGCAGGTTTTCCCGGAGGGGGATGCAGGAAAGGCGGCCGTCACCCATTGGGAATTGATCGAAAGATTGAGGTACGTGAGCCTGATCCGCTGTACGCTGGAAACGGGTAGAACGCACCAAATCCGTGTCCACCTGAAACATCTGGGGCATCCTTTGTTCAACGACGCAGTATACGGAGGGGATAAAATCAGGAAGGGAACACAATTCTCTAAATACAAAACCTTTGTTCACAACTGTTTTGAACTCCTTCCAAGGCAGGCCCTGCATGCCAAATCGCTTGGTTTTATTCATCCTGTCAGCGGCAAATCACTGTTTTTTGATAGCGAGATCCCTGCAGACATGGCAGCAGTCATCGAAAAATGGAAAAATTACGTCCAGTATGACAGTTAGGTGGTTATTAAATTGTTAATTGGGTGTTTAAAAATAAACCCAAAATTATATTAACTGTAATAAAAATCGTTTTTAATTTAAAAAACAGAAAAATAACTCATTTTTTAATGAAATAATTTCCTCAAAAGAAGGTTTTTATTACATTTGTTGCATCGGAATTTTATTTGGCAATTTGCTATAGGCAACCGAGCTGAATACACTTCCTTTCGTTCATGTAGGATGTTGAAATTGGCAGACAAGCCCTCCTGTCTCGGGGGTGGAGGATCCAGATATATCTGGTGTACCGGATAAAGCGCACATCGAGCTCAATGTGTTGCCTAACGGCTCCGTGGAGGTTCGAATCCTTCTCCTACAGCACAGATTTGCTGCCGGAAATTATCCCAGGATAGTTTCCGGCTTTTTTTCTCGCCTTGCTGCAAGCCTCAATTTTTCTTTTGTCGCTCAATATTGAATAATATCCACTATATTTTGTATTCTTGAGTTGGCAAATGAGTGAAGAAACCCTACATACCAAACAGCGCAGAAACAAACGAAAGCGTTGGCTGAAAATAACGGGAATCGTTGTTGTTTTGCTGCTGATCCTGCAGGTAGGTTTATATTTTTTAAGTGACTGGCTATTTAGGGAATACGTAAAGCAGCAGGTGGAGAGGATTTCGGACGGAAAATACGGGGTAGAGTTTGACCGGATTTACCTTTCCCTGTTTCAGCTTGGAGTTTTTGTAGAAGGCTTTAGCCTCTTTCCTGCAGATCCGGAGATATTTGACCGCCAGAAGATCCCTTATTACCGGATATCGCTGGACCAGCTCGAGATATTGGATATCGGGTATTCAAGGAGCAGCGGCAGCATAGACATCGGGGTACTGCGGCTCACATCTCCTGTAGTGCAGGCACGGCAACATTCTGAGCTGCCTGGAAACGAAGATGCCAGCCCACTCCAGCTATTGGAAGCAGAAATCCAAAAGTCCCTGGGAGAAAAAGTTCAGGAAATTCATATCCGGGACTTTTATGTAGACCAGGCCAATTTGTTGATTGAGAACTTTATCAGCCAGAAGTCCATTTCCGCTTCCAATACCAATTTATACGTACAGCACATTCATCTGAGCAGCGAAGAACAGGAGCAGACACCATTTGGCATTCAGGGGTTTGAACTGGATTTTGACGATTTTGAAATTATACTGGCAGACAGTATCCATAGGGTGGCGGCGCAAAAAGTCGGTATTTCTTCTATAGAAAAGCGCATAAACGCCGAAATGCTTCAGGTAGTACCCGATCTGAAACAGACAGCCGATGTGTACTATGAAATTTCCCTGGATCATCTGGAGTTGGCGGATGCCGATATCATGGAAATGTTTCAGACCGCAGAAGTAGACATTGGTGATCTGAATCTGGAAGCACCTGATTTTGTGCTGTACACCGACCGCGCCACCCTGGAGAGCGAAAGAAGAACGACCGACTTGTATGAACTGATCCGGGAGGTATTGGCGTCCATTTCCATCCAAAACCTGACGATTAACCAGGGGCAATTCCTTCAGAGAGGCGTTAATTCACCCAATAAAAATAGAATTGAAGCGGAGGATATTCATTTTGCGATGGAAGATGTATATATCGGACAGGATGAGGCTTTAAGGGAAAATAGTTTTTTCTATGCCAGGGATGCTTCGCTGGAGATCAGCAGGGCGAGAATTGCCCTGGCAGACGAAATCCACTGGATTTCGGGCAGTGATATCTATCTTTCTTCTTTTGAAGACCGGGTGACCATCAATGAAATTGAATTAAAGCCGCTGGTGGAGGAGGACAGTTTGTCCGATGTATCCCTTTTCGAAATCACGGTGCCCCAATTGGAATTTGCCAATGCAAACCTCAGGAAAATTTATAATGAAAAAATCATAGATATCGGAGAATTGATGATCAGGTCACCTGATGTGGTGATCAAAGACATACTGGGGAATTCCTCCCGGGCGAAGACAAGCCTGGCTACTACCGCCCTGCCACAGCTTACTCAGGGTTTTCTGAAAGCCATTTATATCCAGAAACTGGAAATGGAGGAAGGTAGCCTGGTTTTGGATAATCATCTCCGGCTGCGGCAAGACAGCCTTTCCTTTGGCAGAATCGATTTTGTACTGGAAAATTTTCAGCTGGATGAAAAACAGCAGGCAGATTCCTCCTCCCGGATATTTCTTGCAGATAACCTGCGTCTGGAGATCAATGACTATGCGTTGAAGTTATCCGACAACCTGCACTTGTTTGCAGCAGACAAGATACTGATTGATACCCATGATGAACGGCTCATGATCAATGGCTTTCGCCTCAAGCCCCATTCTCCGGACGGTGTTTTGCCGATTTTAGAAAGATATGACAAGACCACGGTGCTGGACATAGAAATACCTGAATTTCTGGCTACCGGTGTAGATATCAACAGAGCGTATTTTGAAGAAAGGTTGTTTATCAACCATATCGACATCCCCAGTCCCATTATCCGGTGGTCCAAATACATTCCCGGCGATCAATCGGAACAGGAACAACTGGAGCGCGGTGATATTTTGAATCTGATCTCAAACTATTTTAAGGAAGTCGGCATCGATTCGCTCAGCATAGAAGAGGGAACTTTTGTCTACGAAAATTTTGCGAATGAAACCTTCCGTACATTCGCGGAAAATGACATTGCCATCAAAATCCGTAACTTTTATCTCGATGAAGACATCGATCCGGCAGAAAACCGAACGCTTTTTGCAGAGGAAGTGGATGTTAACCTGAATAATTATCTGTTTAACATTGCCAACGGAAGGTACAGCATTGTGGCAGAGCGGATAGCATTCAATTCTGCCAGAGAGGAGATCAATACCTTTAATGTTCGCCTGATGCCCAACAGTTACCTTGATTCGAAGGTTAGCATAGCTGCCGTCGTGCCGGAACTCAGCTTCAGCGGTGTGGATCTGGAGGCCTTTCTGTTTGACAATACCCTCTCTTTGTCCCTGCTGAGGTTGTCAGATGCTGATGTGAAGCTGTCTATCAACCAGGATTTTGGCGAGGAAGAAAATGCAGAAGAGCAGACTACCAAATCCCGTAATTTACCCAAGACGATTGATGTCATTCAGATCGACTCCATTCTTACTTCCAATGCTTCCTTCAATGTAGCCTATTTTCAGGAGGGCAAGGATCTGGATTTGATTAAGACTGGAATTAACCTGGCAATCGCTGATTTCATGTTGGATTCTGCCCGATTGTCTGAAGGCGATATTGCCAGTTTTTTTTCAAACATGAGCCTGGGAGTTGATGATTTTTCACTGGCACTTCGGGATAGTATTCATACCCTTAATTTTTCTAAAATAGAACTGGATTCCCGGGACGAACAAATTCTCGTCGAGAACCTGAATGTGGTACCTAATACGATTAACGGTATTAAGGGTGTGCCCATATTGAAGGCAAGTGTACCCAGAGTGGCCATCAACACCCGTTCCCTGCAAAGCTTTCAGAAAACAGGATCCCTGGATGTTTCTTTGCTGGAGCTCACCGACCCGGAAGTCAGACTCTACCTGGACGAGGCCGGGAAGGCAAGCCTGCTGAAGCCTGGCAAGGAAAAAGAGGAGTCCGGGCCGCAGGTACTGCAGCGTCTTTTGGTAAGAAATTTCAAACTTCATGGAGGAACACTTTCCTGGATGGACAAGGCAGATACCAGCAAAGTGACTGGCCTGAATAATCTCAGCCTGATCTTAAGTGACCTGAATTTTGATTTTACTCAAAACCAGACAATTACCACAGATTTCTTCGTTAACGAAGACTTTCGCTTTGAATTATCTGACTATACGAGAAAATTACCGGACAGCCTCAATCAGGTGAACATCGGAAGGGTACTGGTGTCAGAGGACAGCCTGGTCATGCATGATGTGCGGTTTTTTCCCCGTCTGGGGAGATATGCTTACGCCCGTAAGGTGGGCAAACAGACAGACGTAGCAGAGCTGTATATTCCCCGGCTGGTCATCGATGGTCTGGACGCCGGAAAGTTTGTAGCAGAAGAAAAGCTGGTAGCCCGCTCCATGACCCTGTTTTCCCCCCATGCAGAAGTATTCAGGGACAAAAGGGTAGCAGAAGACACTACGGTAATAAAACCCATGCCGCAGCAGTTGATGGAAGCAGCCAAAATGGTTCTGGAGCTGGACACGCTTATCGTTTCGGACGGCAGACTCAGGTATAGGGAGTTTCCTGAGAAGGGGATGGTCCCGGGAGAAATAAACTTCAACAAGATGAATGCGCGGATGTATCCCTTCAGGTTAGGGGCATTTGGCAAGGAACGAGATGAGGCTCATATCAATGCCTCCTTTGAGATCAATCATGCCGCCCGGCTCGATGTTGATGTGGCTATGGCGTTCGAGGCTCCCTATCCCATACAGGTCCGGTCCAGTGTCAATGCTTTTGAGCTCCCGGTAATCAATTCTATTTTGGAATCCAACGCCTTTGTGACCGTAGAAAGAGGCATGGTGCAGGGGGGCAACTGGCATTTTGTGGCCGACCAGGACAATGCCATCGGTGAGATGACACTCAGGTACAATGACCTCAAAGTACGCCTTCTGGAAGAGCGTACCCTTCGGGAGGCTGGTGGCCGTAAAGGCATTCTTACATTTGTGATCAATGCGCTGGCCATGCGTAAAAACAATCCCAGGCCCATATTCAAGAGGCTGGTGTCCTCACCCATTTATGTGGAGCGCATGCCCCATAAATTCGTTTTCAATTATATGTGGAAAGCGACCTTTTCAGGGCTGATGGGCAGTTCTGGCTTGATGCAGCCCAAGATCCCCAGAAAGGAAGAGGAGGAAGCCCGTTTTGATCGCGAAGAATGACTTTACCTGATTTAAAAGGTAGGTCGCCTCAAAATTTTATTTTAGATTTGTGGTCTTAAATAGACCAGATTGCGGATGCAAAGCGAAAAAATAGATCAGATCAAGGCGGAAATTGCCGCTGCCGATGCAGTAAGTCCGGAAGAATTGGAGGCTTACCGGATGCGGTTTATCAGTAAAAAGAGTGTGGTGGGCGCCTTGTTTGCCGAAATGAGGCATATTCCCAACGAAAATAAAAAGGCCTACGGACAGCAGGTCAATGAAGTTAAGCAACTGGCCGAGGAAAAATTTCAGGAACTGATCCAGCAGGTAGAAAACGCAGGGCAAAAGAAGAGCCATCAGGACCTAGATCTGACGCTTCCTCCTACCACCTGGCCTGTGGGTGGTATTCATCCGCTTACTGCTACCCGGCAGCGAATAGTCGAAATATTTGAGAGAATCGGATTTAATCTTTCCGAAGGACCGGAGATTGAAGATGACTGGCACAACTTTACTGCCCTGAATTTTCCAGAAAACCACCCTGCCAGAGAGATGCAGGACACTTTTTTCATTGAGAAAAATCCGGACATTGCTCTGAGGACACACACTTCCTCGGTGCAGGTAAGGGTGATGGAAAGTGAGAAGCCTCCGATTCGCACGCTTTCTCCAGGCCGGGTATTCAGGAATGAAGCCATTTCAGCTCGGGCCCACTGCATTTTTCATCAGGTGGAGGGATTGTATGTTGATGAAAATGTCAGTTTTGCCAACCTGAAACAGACCCTTTATCATTTTGCCCGGGAAATGTTCGGCAAGCATACCCAGGTGAGGTTCAGGCCATCCTTTTTCCCTTTCACAGAGCCCAGTGCCGAAATAGACATTTCCTGCCAGCTTTGTGGAGGTAAAGGCTGTAATATCTGCAAGAACACAGGCTGGGTAGAAATCGGTGGCTCAGGTATGGTGGATCCCAATGTACTGGAAAATTGTGGCATTGATTCCGAAAAATATACCGGCTTTGCCTTTGGCATGGGTATAGAGCGTATCGCCATGCTGAAGTACCAGATCAATGACCTCAGGTTATTTACGGAAAATGATATCCGCTTTCTGCGGCAATTCAGAAGCTTGCTTTAAGCATGTTGTACTGCGGAAGTAAGGGCAGCGCGATGGAGTTGCCGCAGACACGTCAGGAAATAGCACTTCAGGCTTGAATACAAAAAACAATGCAATCAATACTTTTACCTATCAAGCGTAACCTGCAAAGCCAATGGAAGAACCTTCGTTTCCGGCTGAGTGCATCGAATCATCCGGCGTTCATTGCGTTTTACAAGTATCTGTATCAACCGGGAAAGGGTAGTTTGGCCGAATTTCTAAACCAGTATTCTCAATCCCGTAAAGGTGACTTTACGGTAGTGCAGATTGGCGCAAATGATGGCATTACCCACGATCCCATCCACAAGTTTATCAAAAGGGACAATTGGAAGGGGGTCTTGCTCGAACCCCAGCCGGACGTATACCACCAATACCTGAAAAAGATCTATGCCAGGAATGAGGGTATCAGAACAGTCTGTGCGGCCATTGGAGAGGTCGATGGCACCCAGCCCATTTACAAAATAGCGTTTTCCAGCATGCGGTGGGCCACCGGATTAAGCTCTTTTTCCAGGGAAAAAATCGAGCAGGCGTTTGAAGACGGCATAGTGGAGATTAATTGTCAGAAATTCGGGATTGAAATTCCAGAAGACAAAGACCAATGGATCAGTCAGGAAGAGGTGGAGGTAATTGCTCCAGATACCCTGATACAGCGTTATGGGCTCGATCACATAGACCTGCTGCAAATCGATGCGGAGGGCTATGACCTGGAGGTGATCCGCATATTTGATATACCCAAAAGTCAACCGGAGGCACTTGTTTTTGAAAACGTGGGTTTAAACGAGGCGGATTATGCTTCCTGTCTTGCCCTGTTGCAGGAGAGCGGTTATGGCACCCGAAAATTCGGCCCCAATACGCTGGCATTGAAAAGATCCAATCCTTTGTTCAACCGATTTTTTGAGGGATGAAAAGTGTGCTCGTTTCCGTAGTCATCCCCTGCTACAATCAGGGGAAATACCTTGAGGAAACGGTGCAATCGGTATTGGCCTCCAGCTACCGTCCTTTAGAAGTACTGCTTGTCAACGACGGCTCCATTGACAATTCGCTGGAAGTAGCATTGAGCCTTCAGAGAAAACATGAAGAACTTACTGTCATTGACCAGGCTAATGGTGGAGTGGCCAAAGCCAGAAATATGGGAATTAGAGCAGCCAAGGGAGAAATCATCCTGCCTTTGGATGGCGACGATAAGATTTCTGCGGACTACATCGCGGCTGCGGTGGGGCTGCTAAGGGAGCAGTCTGAGGTAAAAGTAGTCTACTGCAAGGCGGTAAAATTTTCTGAAGCAGGGCAAAAACCCTGGAAATTGAAACCCTTCAGCCTGGCTGCCCTGGCCAGGGACAATATGATTTTTGTGGCTGCGCTGTTCCGGAAAACAGATGCAGAGGCCGTCGGAGGCTTTTCGGAAGACATGCACATGGGCAGGGAGGATTGGGAGTTCTGGATCAAAATGCTCAAAAATGGTGGGAAGGTAGTTCAGCTTCCGTTTGTCGGTTTTTATTACCGGATGACGCCGGATAGCAAGCGGAAAAAGACGGGAACCGGCCGGAAAAAGCGGGAGCGGATTGACTATTTGAATAAAAAGCATGCTGATTTTTTTCAGCGCGAACTCAACGGTCCCCTGCGCATCCAACGTACCTGGTCCAGGGAATACAATAATTTGTTAAGGTGGGTGGGGAAAATCTGAAACCCCAAACTGTCCCCCAAAATACAAAAACCCCAAATACAGCATGTAAATGGGGTTTTTTGTAGCCTCGACAGGAATCGAACCTGTATCTAAAGTTTAGGAAACTTCTATTCTATCCATTGAACTACGAGGCCATGCTTTTTTGAAGCGGTAACCTATTGAAAAACAGTCCCTAAGGTTTTATTTAAGCCAAAAACAGGGGCTTCTCCCCCGAAAAACACCGCAATTTAAACCATTATTTTACTATTTCACAAATAAAATATAGCCTTATTGTACTTTCTGATATTAATGCCTTATCTTTGCAGTCCAAAAATTAAAGATGGACGGGTTCCATCAATTCACTAAAAGTCAATATAATATGGCAGTAAAAATCAGATTAGCACGTAGAGGCCGGAGAAAAATGGCCATCTATGATGTAGTAGTAGCTGATGCAAGGGCTCCACGAGATGGACGCTTTATCGAAAAGATTGGGTCTTATAACCCCAATACTGACCCTGCATCCATTAACATCAACAATGACCGCGCGTTAAAATGGTTGATGAATGGAGCACAACCCACAGATACGGTAAAAGCCATGCTTTCCTACCGTGGGGTAATGCTGAAAAAGCACCTGCAAATCGGTGTGGTAAAAGGTGCGATCAGCCAGGAACAGGCTGATGAGAAATTTCAGGCCTGGCTGGAAAACAAGGAGAAGGCGATCGCAAGTAAGGTAGATAAGATCCAGTCTGCAAAAGATAGTGCGAGAAAGACCGCATTGGAGGCAGAAGCTGCTAAAAATCAGGCCCGTCTTGATGCCATCAAAAAGCGGGACGAAGAAGCTGCCGCTGCGGTAGCCGCTGCTGAGGCAGAAGCTAAAGCTGCAGAAGCACCTCAGGAGGAAGCTCCGGCTGAAGAAGCCGCTACTGCCGAATCAGCCAGCGAAGAAAGTCCCTCTGCTGAAGAAAGCAAAGCGGATGAGTCTGCAGATTCTGAAGAAGACAAAGCTTAAATTTTCACTTAGCCATGAACAAAGACAATTGTTTTCAATTGGGCCATATCGCCAAAGTTCATGGTTTGCAGGGAGAACTTTTGCTGGTTTTGGATGTGGATTTTCCCGAAGACTATGAGGATCTGCCTCATGTTTTTGTAGAAAAATCAGGCCGATTGGTACCTTTCATTCTGGAACACATGGTCCCTCAGCCAAACAATAAGTTTTTGGCAAAATTTGAGGAGTTTGACCATGTAGATCAGGTAAAACCATTGGTGGGCGCCGGCCTTTTTCTTCCCCTTAGTTCCCTACCGAAACTCAAAGATGACCAGTATTATTTTCACGATCTGGTCGGATTTACCGTGGTGGACGAAAATTTGGGGCAACTTGGCGAGGTTCGGGTGATATATGATCTGGAGACCCAGGACTTGCTGGGAATGGAATACCAAAACAAAGAGGTGCTTATCCCGATTCAGGAAGGAATCCTGCAAAAAGTAGATAAGGCAGAGAAAAAAGTTTTCTGCCGGCTGCCGGAAGGCTTGCTTGACATTTACCTGGAAGACTGATATGCGGGTGGATATCATTACGGTGCTGCCGGGCCTGCTGGAGGGTCCCTTTTCGCACTCTATTTTAAAGAGAGCAGAAGAAAAGGGGCTGGCAGAAGTGAGGCTCCATGACCTGAGAAAGTATGGTATCGGCAAGCAGAAAAGTGTAGACGATTATGCTTTCGGCGGGGGCGCGGGAATGGTCATGATGGTAGAACCCATCATTCGCTGCATTAGCGATCTGAAAGACCAGCGCGACTACGATGAAGTCATCTACATGAGTCCGGATGGAGAACGTTTCACTCAGTCCATGGCCAATGGACTCTCTCTGAAGCAAAACCTGATCATACTCTGCGGCCATTATAAGGGGGTCGATGAGCGGGTGCGGGAGCACCTGATTACCAGAGAAATCAGTATAGGGGATTACGTGCTTTCAGGTGGAGAGTTGGCCGCTGCGGTAGTGACGGATGCAGTCATCCGGTTGCTCCCGGGGGTGTTGAATGACGAGACTTCTGCATTGACAGATTCTTATCAGGATGGCCTTTTGGCTCCGCCCGTATATACCCGGCCGGCAGACTATGCCGGGTGGAAAGTGCCTGAAGTACTCTTGTCGGGACATGCGGCCAAAATAGAATCCTGGAGATTTGAACAATCGGTGCGCCGAACCAGAGAAAGACGACCAGATTTACCTGCTGGTACTCCAACTTTGGAAAAGGGCGATAACATAGAAGATAAAAAGGATAAATAAGACAATCAAGGATATCCGAAGGGTATCCATATCAGCGAGAAGCAAAATAGTAAAGCAATGAGCGAACTACTTAAATTCGTAGAAGAGGATTACAAAGACGCAAGGTCAAAATTTCCTGCTTTCAAAGCCGGAGATACGGTAAACGTCCACGTGAAAATTACTGAAGGTACCAAAGAGCGTATCCAGCAATTTCAGGGGACTGTAATCCAAAGGAAAAATGTCAACACTAACGGTGAGACATTTACTGTAAGAAAGGTATCCAACGGGATTGGAGTGGAAAGAATTATTCCCATCATCTCTCCCAGTCTGGAAAAAATTGAAGTGCTCCGGGAAGGAAAGGTAAGAAGGGCAAGACTTTTCTACCTGAGAGGAAGACAAGGAAAATCTGCCAAGATCAAGGAGAAAATCAGGTTGAAAAAATAAGGATCAACTTACTGGTAGCATAGGATAAAGGGGCCACTCGGCCCTTTTTTTTATGCCCGGGGGCCAGCAAGATACCTGCCTTTATCCTGTAGATGGGGCCTGTAGGTACCAGGAATTCAGGCAGATCTGTCTGGAGAGCCTTTGCGGTTGTTTACGCTTTGGAGAAGCTGAAAGCTGATCCAGTTTTCCGGGTTGTAGTTTTTTTATTTCTGTGGCATTTCCTCCCAGAATCTTTAATTTTTGCTTATTAAATTTAAAATATACCATATATATTACTTTTTATTTAGTTTTATACCGCTATATAATTTTAATTAAACAGGATAGTGCAGGATAGTATTTCTAGGGAATATGGGTTTATTTAAAATCATGAACCGATTTTAACCAAACTCAAAAAACAATGAAAAAATGTTACTATTCTGCCCTGAGCTGCTCAGGCATAGCTGTAATGGCTTTTCTGTTGTTATTGACCTTTTCTGGCTATGCCCAGCAGGCAGGTCAGATCACAGGAAAGGTCATAGCCGCAGAGGACAGCGAACCCCTCCCGGGGGTATCCATCCTGGTAAAGGGTACCACGCGCGGCACCGTTACCAACATGGATGGGGATTTTGCCATTCAGGCCGCTTCCGGCGAAGTACTTACGGTCAGTTTTATTGGTTTTGAAACCAGGGAAGTGGCGGTGACCGGGGGCCAGACCAGCTACGAAATAACGATGGAAGCTTCCATGGGCGATCTCGGTGAGGTTGTGGTCGTAGGCTACGGCTCACAACGGAAAGCAGACATCACCTCTGCTGTCTCGGTGATCAACATGGAAAACATCGGCGAGGTACCGACCACCAACGTTTCCCGCTTGCTACAGGGGCAGGCAGCGGGTGTGCAGGTAAGACAAAATTCCGGAAGACCCGGTCAGGAAATGGAAGTTACCATCCGCGGAATCGGCTCCCTGGGAGCAGGAAGCCAACCCCTGTATGTGGTGGATGGATTTCCGGTGGGGACCTCCCTGGGCCAGAACCTGAATCCGGCGGATATTGAAAGCATGACCGTGCTGAAAGATGCGGCCTCCACGGCCATCTACGGTGCCAGAGGATCCAATGGCGTAATCCTGATCACCACCAAATCCGCCAAGGAAGGTACTGTAAATCTGGACTTTGTGGTCAATCATGGTATTCAGAACGTGCCGGACGGCCGCAGAACACGCATGATGAGTGGTCCCGAATTCGCACAGTTCAAACACGATAGCTTTGTAGATCGCATAAGGTATTTTGAGCAGCGCGAGCCGGCACTCGAAGAAATTCCCCTGGAATTCAGGTTTCCGGAGCAGACCACCATTTCTACAGACTGGTTTGAAGAGATCATGAACCAAAACGCCAGGTTCCAAAACTACAACGCTACCCTATCTGCTGGCAAGGGCGATATTCGCTCGCTGGTGTCGGTCGGCTATGTCAATCAGGAAGGCGCAGTGATAGAGACTGGCTTTGAACGGTTCAACGTGCGGGCCAATATTGATGGCAAGATCAACGATTTCATCAGTATGGGCTGGAACATTGCCGCCTCGCACTCGAGAGAAGATTATGCCTCAACGGATGGCAGAGATGCGCTGATCGGCAGGGCACTTTGGGCAGATCCCCGGTATCCGGTCTATAATGAAGACGGCAGCTTCAATGATTTTATCGGAGGCACACATGGGGTATTCGGAACGGCCAATGTGGTACAGGAACTGATGGAAATGGAGCGGACCTTGAATGAAAACAACCTGCTGACCAACGGCTATCTGGAATTTTCCTTTCTCAAGGATTTCAAATTCAGAACTTCCGTGAATGCCATTTTGGAAAATACAGATCAGAAGGAGTTTCGGCCTTCCACACTTGCCGGCCCCGGGTTTAATCAAGCACCTCCCAGAGAAGCTACCCTGTATCAGCGACGAAATGAGATCCTGAACATTTCCGCAGACCAGCTTTTGTCCTACAATAAAATTTTGGGCAACCACAGAGTAGAGGGCCTTTTGGGATTTTCGGCCCAGGAAGAAACCTATAAATACCTGCAGGGTAATGGTAACGAGTTTGCCAACGACCAGGTCAGGTACCTGAGTGCAGCGATCCGCCAGGTGTCTACCTCGGGTGAGGCCGACTGGAGTTTGCTGGCCTATTTTGCCAGAGCCAATTATTCCTTCAATGATAAATATCTTTTTTCTGCTTCCTACAGAAGAGAGGGGAGTTCCAGGTTTGGTGCCAATAATAAATGGGGTAATTTCCCTGCATTTTCTGCCGGATGGCGCATATCAGAAGAATCCTTTATGCCGCAAACCAACTGGATAACGGACCTGAAGTTAAGGGCAAGTTATGGCATCACCGGTAACAATGCTATCGGAAATTATTCCAGCTTGTCCAATATGCGTATCTCCAATTACGTGTTGGGCGGGACTATTGCCAACGGGCAGGTATTGTCTAATTTTGCCAACGCCAATCTGGGCTGGGAACAGTCCCAGCAGACAGATATAGGACTGGATCTGGCCATGTTTGACAACCGGCTGATCTTTACTGCGGAATACTATAATAGATTGACCGACAACATGCTGCTGTCGGTTGAGATGCCAGTGATTTCTGGATTTACACAGTCATTGGACAATGTGGGCCAGGTACAAAACCGGGGACTGGAATTGGCTCTGGACTACCGGACAAGGGTCAACCAACTCAATCTGAGAAGTAACCTGAACCTGACGATCAATAGAAACAAGGTGCTTGAAATCAGGGGCGAAAACGATGAAATCTGGTCGGGAGGTTTCTACAGTACCTACAATGTGTCACAAGTAGGTCGTCCTCTGGCTATGCTGCATGGATTCCGCATGATGGGTATATTTGATACAGAAGATGAGATTGAAGCCTGGCCTACCCAAGACGGTGCCATTCCGGGTACCTACAAATATTTTGATGCCAATGGAGATGGAGAGATCTCTTACGACCAACAGGACATGATCGAAATCGGTAATCCCCATCCCGCCTATGTGCTGGGCTTTACCCTGGGAGGAGATTACAGAAATTTTGACTTCAATTTCATGTTTACCGGAGCCTTTGACTACGATGTTTTCCGAAACATTGAAGCCACCACCATGAACATGGACGGGGTATTCAACATCCTGCAGTCAGGGATCAATCGCTGGCGTTCGGCAGAAAATCCCGGTGACGGACGAGGTGCTACCACCAACACCTGGAAGTGGCAGCGCGAATCCAACTCAAGGTATGTATATGACGCAAGCCATGTATGGCTGAGAAACATTACCCTGGGCTACAAAATCCCCCAGAATGAGGTGATCCCGAATGCCAGGGTGTTTTTCAGCGCAGAGAATCCTTTCCTTTTCACTTCATTTCCCGGCACCAATCCGGAGATCAACAGAAGAGGAGGAATCAATATTGGGGTGGATGACGAAGCGTATCCCATGCCCAGAACCTTTACCCTGGGAGCAACCATCAGATTCTAACAGTAAACTACCGAAGAGATGAAAAAATACACAGATATAAAATCCCTTTGTCTGGGAGCTTTGCTGGCATTTACCGCTTGCGACGAAGAGTTTCTGAACAAAACAGATCCTACCGTGCTGGTTGCCGACAACTTTTACCAGACCGAAAGTCAACTCATTCAGGCCGTCAATGGAGTTTATGGGCAATTGAGACCTTTGCACTTGAACCAATGGCAATACACGGAATTTATTTCAGACAATACCACCCTGCATTTCAATCCGGGAAACCGGGGACAGGGGCCTGCCCTGGAGGCATTGGAATTCTGGCAGTACAATCCGGCTACACCCAATATTACAAACCTTTACAACAGTACCTACGGAATACTGGTAAACGTGAATACCACTTTGCAAAAGCTTCCGGATGCCAATGCAAGCGATGCCATAAAAACCCGCTCAGAGGGGGAGATGAAATTTATCAGGGCATACCTGTATTTTCACCTGGTGCAGCACTTTGGCGACGTGATTGTGATCACCGAACCTGTAAGCTCCCCTGCAGAAGCTTTCGAATATGAGCGACAGCCTGTTGAGACAGTTTACCAGCAAATAATTTCAGACCTGGATGCCGCGGTAGATGCGTTGCCTGTGAGCTATGACGATGAGGTAGGGCGGGTGACCAAAGGTGCAGCACTGAGCCTGCTGGGAAAAGTGCACCTCACACGCAAACAATACCCAGAGGCCATACAGGCGCTAAACCAGGTGACCACCCTGGGTTATGACTTGTTGTCCGACTATGCTGCCATTTTTGACCCCCAAAACAAAAACCATCAGGAATCCATCTGGGATATCCAGTATCAGGGAGAGAATCAGTTTGGCGTAAACAGTAATTTTATCTACACCTTCGCTCCACGGGAGTCTTTCGGAGCAGTGATCGATTTTCCAGGACAGGAAGGTGGCGGATGGAATACACCCAGCAATGATATCATTGCGGCCTATGAAGAAGGAGACCTGAGGAAGGACGTTTCTTTAAAAGAAGGCTTCACCGACCTGGATGGTGAGTACGTGCCGGTACCGTTCATCAATAAGTACAATCATCCCCACTCCATCCGCGGGGTCACCAATGACAACTGGCCGGTAATCCGCTATGCAGATGTATTGCTAATGCTTGCAGAGGCCATCAATGAGACAGATGGACCCACCGGAGCCGCATATGGTTATCTGAACGATGTAAGGGAAAGGGCAGGTCTGGAACCCCTGAGTGGTTTGGGACAGGATGCATTCCGTCAGGCTGTAATGCAGGAAAGAAGGATTGAACTGGCCTTTGAAAATCACCGTTGGTTTGACCTGAAGAGAACCATGGGTACTCAGGAGCTGGTTACTTTCCTGAATGACTATGGATTGAGAGAGCGGGCAGATCCGACCACATCAAGAGAAGGCATCCCCTTTTCCAATGGAGATTTTATTTTTGAGGCCCATGAAATCTTGTTTCCGATCCCTCAGGACCAAATCAGGATCAATTCGGATTTGACCCAAAATCCAGGTTATTGAGGTCCGGATATTACATGATTTTTATCACCGGAAAGCAAAGCCATCAGCTCAGTTTTCCGGTGATTTGTCTTTCCGATAATTTTCCTCTTATCAAAAGTAAATTTTTATCAAGCTCAATACATTCTAATTATATATTCCTACTGCCCCTAATATAGATAACATTAGGAATAATATACTGTTTTGTCCTTTTTCGCTCAGATAAAATACAGCAATGAATATTTTTTCAGAATCTATATTGGCAAAATCTATTCAGCACAGTACAGGATGGCTGTAAAAAATATATGTGTTTAATTCCGGAAATTTTCACAGGCATGCCTGTGAGGATGTTAGGATAAATCCATGTAAATTAACCTAAAAATTATGAAAAAAGATTGTTACCCAATTTTGGATAGCAGGCGCCTGATTGCCTTCATGGCGGCCATGCTATTGACTTTCGTTTCCTATGCACAGGACACCGTTTCGGGTGTGGTGCGTTCTGAAGGAGACAATGAGACCCTTCCGGGAGTTTCTGTCCTCGTAAAGGGTACCACCAGGGGAACCGTCACCGATCTGGACGGCAGGTTTCAGGTGCAGGCAGCCCCGGGCGAGGTATTGTCTGTGAGCTATATCGGCTACAGCACCCAGGAAGTAACTGTCCAGGGAGGGCAGACGGAGTATGAGATCGTATTGGCGTCCTCTATGAGCGACCTGACCGAAGTAGTGGTCGTGGGGTATGGTAGCCAATTGAAAAAGGAAATTACCGGGGCTGTACAAACGATTCAGGGCGATGACCTGATGGACATCCCTGCTCCGCAGATGGCCCAGAAACTGCAAGGGCAACTAGCTGGTGTACAAATCAACCAGACCACAGGTAAACCAGGTCAGGGCATGAATGTCCGGATCAGGGGACAATTGTCCGTCTCTGCAGGAAGTGAGCCGCTTTATGTGGTGGATGGTTTCCCGATTACCGGAGACATTGCTACCTTGAATCCGGATGAGATCCAGGATATTACCATTCTCAAGGATGCTGCATCTACCTCCTTATACGGATCCCGGGCTGCAAATGGTGTGGTTTTGATTACAACCAAAAGAGGAAAAGCCGGTCAATCTTCAGTATCCCTAAACGTTTACACAGGATTGCAAAACGTCCCCCATTATAACCGACTGGAAATGATGGATGCAGTTGAGTTTGCGCAATTTAAAAAGGAGTATTTTGAAGACGCAGGACGTCCGGTTCCGGAAATGTTTCAGAATCCTTCCTCGTACGAGGGTCAAACCCAGGATTGGTACGATGCCTTATTGCAAACGGCTCCTATCACCAACTATAACCTGACGATTAACTCCAATACTGAGAAAATGCGCACCTCAGTGGTCGGAGGTTATTTTGATCAGGAAGGTGTGGTATTAAATACTGACTACGAGCGGTTTTCATTGCGGTTGAACACTGATTACACCGCTAATGATAAATTGACTTTGGGTTTTAACCTCGCTCCCACTTACGTCAGAGACAATACTCCAAGAACAGACGGGTCGAGAGGAACGGGTATATTATTCAATGCACTACATACCTGGCCAAATATGCCCATTTACGATGAAAATGGGGAGCTGACGTATTTCAATCGCTTTCCGAGTGAAACAGGAAATATTTTCGCCTATCCCAATTATGTGCGTTCTGCCCTTGAAATCACCAATGAGACCAAGCAAACCAATTTGCTGTCTAATGCCTATGTGTCATACCAGCCCATAGAGGGTCTCGAAATCAAGTCCACCATAAACGCCGAAATCAGAAACAGCAAGTATTTCTATTTCAACCCTTCCACTGCCACACCTGGCATGAATGTGGCCATTCCCACGGTGGCGTCTTCTGTCCGTGATAATCGGGAAATATTCAGTTGGTTGAATGAAAATACGGTAACCTATACTAAATCCATCAACGATCACAATTTCCAGTTGCTGGGAGGTTTTACCAATCAGAAATTTCGATTGGACCGTACCCAGGTGGCCGCCAATACCTATGCGGATGACCGCCTACCTACCGTACAGGGAGCCATCAATATCAATAGAGGCAGCACCATATCGGATGTACAGGAATGGGCCTTGACTTCTTTCCTGAGTAGGCTGACTTACAATTATCAGGGTAAATACCTGCTGACTGCGGCCATCAGGGCAGACGGATCCTCCCGATTTGGCTCTGAAAACCGCTGGGGTGTCTTCCCTTCTGTATCTGCAGGATGGGTGATGTCTGACGAAGGGTTTTTGAATACCAGCGACAAGGTTTCCTTCATGAAACTAAGGGGTAGCTATGGCGTAACCGGAAACAACAATATTGGTAACTATACCCAATATGCCCTGGTAAACAATACGGTAAACCATGTTTTCGATAACACGGTAGTACCTGGGGCGGCCGTTACCTCACTACAAAACCCATTCCTGGGATGGGAAACTACCCACCAATTCGATATCGGCCTGGATCTGGGATTACTTGACGACCGCATTCAGTTTGTCTACGATTTCTATACTAAAAACACCACCAACCTGCTTTACAACGTGCAGATTCCGCAGGAAGCCGGATTTGGCAGCTTCACCGATAATATTGGTGAGATCAAATTCTGGGGCCATGAGTTTGCCATCACTTCCAGAAATACCCAGGGGAAACTGGTATGGACCACCAATGCCAATATTTCCTTTAACAGAAACAAGGTATTGGATCTCGCCGAAGGTATCGACAGGGTGTATGGTACTTTCCACATAACCCAGGTAGGGCAGCCATTTGGCCAGTTTTACGGTTTGAGGAAGCTGGGCAACTACATGAATGAGGAAGATCTGAACAGCTCTCCACAGGTACCCGGCCGCTCTACGGTTGGTTCGATCAAACTGGAAGATGTAAATGGAGATGGCATCATTACCATTGGCGGGGATAACGATGACAGAACCATAATCGGCAACCCTTTCCCTGATTTTACCTACGGAATCACCAATAATTTCCGTTATGGAAAGTGGGATTTGAATATCATCGGATCCGGTTCCTATGGCAATCAGTTGTACATGAGACACCTTTACAGTACAGCTAACCTGGATGGGGTGTTCAATATGGTACAGAAAGCTACCGATCGTTTCCGTTCTCCTGAAAATCCCGGTGAAGGCATTTTCGGGACCACCGTGGGTGGAGGTAATGTGACCGGTATCGAAAGAGACTGGGCAAACAGCAACTTTGTATGGGATGCTTCCTTCTTTAGCATCAAAAACATTACTTTGGGGTACAATATAGGAGCCATTAAAAATGTAATCAAAGCTGCCAGGGTCTACGCGTCTGTTCAAAACGTGTATATTTTCACTCCTTATTGGGGTGGTCCCAATCCGGAAGTAAGTCAGCAAGATAATGGAAGTGGCGATGGCGGTAACCTGAGTCCTGGTATAGACCTTACCGGTTATCCCGTGCCAAGAACTTTTACAGTAGGTGCCAACATTACCTTCTAAAGAAGCTATTCATCTAAAATTGACTAAGAAATGAAAAAAATACATATTATAATAGCAGTTTTGGGGATCATGCTGTCAAGCTGTGAAGATTTCCTGACCATTGCTCCGGAGACGGCCCTGAGTTCGGCCACCTTCTATCAAACGGAGTCGGATTTTGAACAGGCTGTCAATGCAGCCTATGCACCTTTGCGTACCATTGCCAACGACCGTTCCTGGTTGCTTTGCGAAATGCGCTCCGACAACACCATCTATGCGCGGAATATCAACTTTGGTGCTACCGAGCAGCAGGAAGACCTTTCTGATCATGCCCTGCCTGAAGCACAGGGAATCACTTCCAATACGCATGTATTGAACCAGTATCGTCAGGATTACCTGATCATCGCCAGAACCAATCAGATTTTGGACCTGATCGATGACGTGAACTTTGATCAGGCTACCAAGGACAACCTGAAAGGTCAGGCGCTTTTCCTGCGCGGGTATGCCTACTATGAACTGGCCCGATACTTCGGTAGTGTTCCCCTTCACCTTACACCGGTTACTACCCGGGAAGAAGCTGCCCTGCCTTTGACGCCAGAGGCTGAAATCTATACCCAGCTTATCAGCGATATTCAGTCTGCGATCAATCTTTTACCTGTTCGCTCCCAGCAGGGAGTAGGCAGGGCCTCCAAAGGCGCTGCCCAGATGTTGCTGGCAGATGTGTTTATCACGCAAAAGCGCTGGGCAGAAGCCGAAACCTTGCTGAAGGCCATTGAAAACAGTGGCGAATATGAGTTGATCGAAAATTACGCCGATGTGTTTTCAGAAAGCGTTGCCAATAAAAACAATGCCGAATCCCTTTTTGAAGTGCAGTATCTGGAAGGTCCTGAGGGATTGAACAGCAGCTTTCTGTACAGTTTCATGCCCAGACCCATATCGCCTGATGAATTGCAACCCATTACAGGGACTTCCAATCCCCAGCCTTTGGATGGCGAAGGAAATAACATTCCTACACCTGACATCATTGCGGCTTACGAAGAGGGCGATTTGAGAGAGGATGCTTCCATAGCTTATGTAGAAATTTCAGGGAGCGACAGGGATGATAAGGTTTATCCTTACATTAAGAAATATGCCAAGCACCATGACCTGCATGGAAATCATGGAATCAACTGGCCAATTTACCGCTATGCAGAAGTATTACTTTTCCTGGCGGAAGCATTGAATGAGCAGGGCAAAACCGCAGAGGCTGCAGGCTACCTGAATATGGTAAGGAATCGTGCGGGGCTTGGAAATACCAGTGCATCCGGTCAGGCAGACATGAGGGAAGCCATTTTCAAGGAGAGAAGGGTAGAGCTGGCTTTTGAAAACAAAAGGTGGTTTGACATCACCCGTGCCGACAGGGTACAGGAAATTATTGGTGATTTTGGTCAAAGGGCTTTGGCCAACCCACAGGACTATTACTATCCTGAAGGTGCCACCTTCCGTTCCAATGCCTTTACCAATATTACCAAATACTATGCGCTGCCTGCTGCCGAAGCAGAGATTACCCCTCATTTCTGATACGTTGAAAAATATGAAATCAGCGGTGTAACCCAGCCAAAAAGACACAGCGGAGAGCATCATGGCTTTCCGCTGTTTTTGGTTAATTATTACCAAAGGTGTAATTTTCCTATTACTGGCTTTAATAAGCGGGCCAATTGGTTTAATTTTAAGCAGGTTTCTTTACGATCATTTGAATAAAGAATTGCCAATTAATAACAATCATATGTATAACAGAAATTCAATGAAAAACTGGCTGATGGCCGTAATCATTCTGGCAATTGCCGGAGCTTGCGGCGATGGAGGCAGTGGAGAGCAAAAGGATGTGCATCCCAAGGTAGCCAAGCTGAAATTACCTTCTGGCTTTGAAGCCGAGCACCTTTACAGTCCCGGAGAACATGAGCAGGGCTCATGGGTGGGCATGACCTTTGACGACAAGGACAGGCTGCTCACCGTAGACCAATACGGGGCGATATACCGGCTTGAGGTACCTGCTATCGGTTCAGATTCGCTGACTCCGAAGGTGGAGAAACTCATCATAGGGGAGAACGGGGATGGAAAAATCGGGATGGGCTATGCCCAGGGTTTACTTTATGCCTTTAATAGCCTTTATGTGATGGTAAACAACCGGGCAAACGAGAATTTCGACAAAGAAACCGGTCTTTATCGTTTACAGGATACCAATGGAGACGATCAATACGATAAAATCACCACCATCAAAGAATTTACCGGTAGTCCGGGTGAACATGGCCCCCACAGCATGGTGGTCTCACCTGATGGACAATCCATATACATTGTAGTTGGCAATCACATTGATGTGCCTGAAATGGACCATTACCGGATCCCCAGAGTATGGGCCGATGATAACCTGATCCCGGAAATTAAAGACCCCAGAGGACATGCCAATAACAGGGGCGCACCGGGAGGATGGGTAGCCAAAATTGATCCGGAAGGAAAAGAGTGGGAGCTGATCAGTGTAGGCTATCGAAACCCGTTTGACATCGCCTTCAATGAGGTGGGGGATCTCTTTACCTATGACTCGGATATGGAATGGGATTTTGGCATGCCCTGGTACCGACCTACCAGGATCAACCATGTAACCAGCGGCAGCGAATATGGCTGGAGAACAGGAAACAAAAAATGGTCTCCTGACTATACCGACAACCTTCCTGCAATTCTCAATATTGGGCAGGGTTCTCCTACCAATGTATTTTATGGCACAAAGGCCAAATTTCCCGCATCTTACAGGAATGCCTTATATGCTTTTGACTGGAGTTTTGGCATCATGTACAAAATAAATCTTGAACCCGAAGGCGGCTCCTATAAGGCTACCGGAGAAGAATTTATTTCAGGATCGCCACTGCCGCTTACGGATGGCGTAATCGGCCCTGATGGAGCCTTATATTTCATGACCGGAGGAAGAAGACTGGAGTCAGATCTGTACAGGGTGCATTATACCGGAGACCTGAGTGCCGATGAGAATGGTGGCCTGACAGAGGCAGATCTGCCGGAAGAACACCAGATACGTCGTAAACTGGAAGCCTACCATAGCGGTCCCCAATCCGGGGCAATCGATTTTGCCTGGCCTTACCTGAAGCATTCTGACAGGTTTGTGCAGTATGCTGCCAGAATTGCCGTAGAACACCAGCCGCTTTCAGAATGGCAAAGCAAGGCGCTGAATGAAAAAGATCCCAGAACATTGACCCAGGCCATGATTGCCCTGGCCAGACATGGTAGCTCCTCTCAGCGAGATGCCATGTTACAGGCTTTGATGGGGATAGATTACGGCGCTCTGAATGAACAGGATCAAATGGACCTTTCCAGGGCAGTAGAAGTGGTAATTGACCGGCATGGCAATCCTTCCGGAGCAGTGAGGAATCAATTGATCAGCTACCTGGATGAACATTTTCCTGCCCAAAGCAACCGCCTGAACAGGGTATTGGGCAAAGTGTTGGTGGCACTGGAAGCTCCGTCTGCCGTTCCACAGTTGCTGAGCCTGCTGGAAAGCGCTGAAGACGATCCTAATTTCCAGAAGACGCTCACCGCCTCTTCAGATCTGATCATGAGAAATCCTCAATATGGTCTGGATATCGCCAACATGCTGGCCAATGTACCCCCTGCACAGCAAACCTATTATGCTACCGTACTGGGTGGTGCCAAGGCTGGTTGGGATGAAGAAGCTTACGAGAAATATTTCAACTGGACCCACAATGCCTTTCAATACAAGGGAGGCAGAAGCTACGTTGGATTTATAGACAGGGCAAGAAAGATGGCACTGAGCACGGTGCCTCAATCCCAATACGAACGGTATGATGAATTATCCGGGGGCAAGCTGCTTACTGGCTCCGGAAATGACATCGCGGTGTCTGCGGTGCAGCCCGAGGGCCCCGGCAGAAGGTGGACAGTTGACGAGGCGGCACCGTTGGTAGAAGACCTGAGCGATCGGGATCTGGAAAAAGGTAAGGCCATGTATGCAGCCGCACTTTGTAGCTCCTGTCATGCCATTGGTGGAGAAGGCGGAGCTGTAGGGCCGGATCTGACCCAGTTGGGAACCCGCTTTACGCCAAAAGATATACTGGAGGCTACCTTAGACCCCAGTGCGGTGATTTCAGACCAGTATGCTGCCATGGTCTTTGTAATGGGCGATAAATCCTCTGTCGTAGGCCGGTTGATCCGGGAGGACGATGACACCTATTACGTATCCCAGAATCCATTTGCACCCGAAGTGATCAAGGAGGTCCCTAAGGATCAGGTGACCAGCATCAAGGAATCTGATGTCTCTGTCATGATGCCGGGATTGGTAAACCGGCTGAACGAAGAAGAACTCAAAGATCTGATGGCCTACCTCGTGTCGGGTGGCAACCCCAACCATGAGGTCTACCAATAATATTTCTCTATAAATAACCATATTTCAGGCCAGGCATTTTTGTTTGGCCTGAAAAATTTAAACCAAACCAGTATTCCGATGAAGAAGTTTTCCCGAATGACCCTTATGGCGGTTTTTTCCACGCTGGCATTTGCATGTGGATCCGGCCAGCAAAATGATTCCGAAACCGAGAGCGTGGCAGAAGCCGTGCAGGTGCAGGATGACAATGATGGATTTAAACAGATATTTGACGGCAGCACCCTGAACGGCTGGGATGGAGATCCTACCTACTGGCGCGTCGAAGATGGTGCTTTGATCGGCGAAATTACCGAAGAGACTACCCTGGAAAGAAACCACTTTATCATTTGGCAGGGTGGGCAGCCCGCAGATTTTGAATTCAAGGCCGAATTTAAAATCACGGAGGCAGGAAACTCAGGTGTGAATTACCGGAGTGAACCTGTAGAGGGGCTCGATCATGCTTTAAAGGGATACCAGGCAGATATCGACGGTCGCAACAATTATACCGGGCAAAACTATGAAGAAAGAAAAAGGACCACCCTTGCCTATATCGGACAAAAAACAAAAATCAACCCACAGGAGAAGGAGGGCGATTTGAGAGCCAATGTAGAAAGAAATGCCTGGCTTGGCCTGGAAGTGGTGGAAGAACTGGGAGACCGGGAAGAAATGAAAAAAAATGTCAAGTCCAATGACTGGAATGAAATTCATATCATCGCTAAAGGCAACAGGCTGCAGCACTACATCAATGGAACGCTGATGAGTGATGTGACCGACGAAGATCCTGCCAATAGGACAATGAAAGGATATTTGGGAATGCAGGTGCATGTGGGGCCTCCCATGCAGGTTGCTTACAAAAATATCTACATCAAGGAGCTGTAAGCTGAAAGACGCAGGGATATGACTTTTCCGCAGGCATACCCGAAAGAACAGGATAGTTGATAATATCAGATTAATTAAATTGTATCCAACAAACCAATTTTATGCAGGCAGGAAAACATCCATGGGAAGGAAAAGTAGGCAACGTCAGGCAGATTGGAGGTATTGAGACCTCTGTGCTTGACAATGGATCCGGCAAAGGCGTACGCATTGCCTGGGTCGACACCGGGTCAGGTCTTCGTTACCAGCTTGTGCTGGACCGGGCCATGGATATATCGGCTGCAGCTTTTGGATCTCATGGATTGTCCTGGATCAGCCAGGTGGGGATTACCCCTCCCTCACCTTTCACTGCAGAAGGATTGGATTGGTTGAGTACTTTTGGCGGCGGCCTGCTCACCAGCTGCGGGCTCAGCCACGTGGGTGGTCCTGAGGCAGATGAGCAGGGGAAACGTGGCCTACATGGAAAGATATCCAACCAGCCCGCCGAAATATTGGAGATCAAACAACCGGATCTAATCCATGGAGACCTGGACATGCACATTACCGGTGTCGTCCGGGAAAGCAGCGTATTCGGTCCCCATTTGGTTTTGAAAAGGACCATTTCCGGGACGCTGGGAGATGCCTGTCTGACAATCAGCGATGAGGTCACCAATACCTCAAATGTTGCTTGCCCACATATGCTGCTATATCATGTTAATTTTGGCTGGCCCCTGATAGATGAGGGCAGTCGTATTGTCTGGAAGGGTAAATGGAGGGCCGCTGACGGGGACCCTAAAAACCGGATTTTTAATGATGAGAACGATTTCAGACGATGTCCCCCACCCAGAAAGGATCATGACGGATTCGGAGAAGATGTGGCATTCATAGAACCGGAAGTGGAGTCCGACGGGCTTTGCCATGCAGGCATTTTTAATCCCGCATTGGGTTTCGCCCTTCGCATGAGGTTTGACAGGAAGCAATTGCCCTGGCTGATCAATTGGCAACACTGGGGAAAAAATGAGTATGTAACGGCACTGGAGCCCGGAACCCATCCCCCAATCGGCCAGCGCAGGGCCAGGGAAGAGGGTTCACTGATCATGCTTCAGCCCGGAGAAAAACGCAATTACAAATTGTGTTTTGACCTGCTGACAAAAGCGGAGGATATTGAGATATTTGTAAAATAAAATTTAGTGTGCAACTTCAACAATAAATCAAATTAGAACCTATGAGTTTGGCAAAAAAAGCATTAGAAGAGGGTCAGGGTATTTTGCGGCTGGCACCTACCTGGGTACCGCGGTCTTTCTGTGTTCCCGGAAGAAGGATAAAACTCCATCCCGACGATTATTATGTATTGGGAGGCGAACGGGGAGGTATTGATGAGCGCTGGCTTTCCTCTACCACCCCTGCCGAAAACGGGCCCCTTACAGGAAAGCATGAAGGGCTGAGCAAGGTGGTAGTCGGTGCCGCTGGGAAGGAAGAGCAGCTTCTTTTGAAAGACCTGATCGACGAACTTCAGGGAGAGATCATTGGAGATCGGATATGGAACGAGCACAAGAGCTGGCCCATGTATTCCAAGTTTTTCGACAATATGGGTCCCCTTCCTCACCATATCCATCACAATGATGAGCATGCTGCCAAGATAGGAATGAAAGGGAAGCCGGAAGCCTATTATTTTCCTCCGCAGCTAAACAACCACGGGGGTGACTTTCCCTATACGTTTTTTGGTATCGCCCCGGGTACGACCAGGGAGCAAATCAAGGAATGCCTGATGAACTTCACCAAGGGCGACAATAAGATCACCAGTTTTTCCCAGGCTTTTAAACTGGACCCCGGCACCGGCTGGGATGTGCCTCCGGGCATGCTGCATGCGCCTGGAAGTATGTGTACCTACGAGCCTCAGAAAGCATCCGATGTTTTTGCCATGTACCAGTCTCTGGTCAATGAGGCCATTATCCCGGAAGAGCTGCTTTGGAAAGGAACACCCAAGGACCGTATGGGAGATTACGATCAATTGATGGAAGTAATCGATTGGGAGCTCAATGTAGACCCGAACATTCTGGAAACCCGTTTTATGGCTCCAAAACCGGTGAAGGACCAGGGGGCCATGGAAGCAGAAGGGTATGTGGAAAACTGGATCTGTTACCGGTCGGATGCTTTCAGTGCGAAAGAGCTTACCGTTATGCCCGGACAGACAGTAACGATCAAAGACAGTGCGGCTTATGGGATGATCATGATGCAGGGGCATGGCACCATGGGCGTCTGGGATGTGGAAACACCCGCCCTGATCCGTTATGGACAGTTGACGAACGATGAATATTTCGTAACGGAGAAGGCCGCGAGTGAAGGCATCAGGATCAGCAATCATTCCAAAACGGATCCTATCGTGATGCTCAAGCATTTTGGCCCCGGCAATCCTGACCTGAAAATGTAGGATTTAGCACGTAATACAGCCGGAATCCGGCTAAATTCTGGGATTCTTTCAGTTATTTACTAAATTGAAGAGGATTTTTAGGGGGCAGATTTCCGGGAGCCAGAGAGCTGTCACCTTTCACAAAGCTTTATTTTAATTTCAATCAACTATTCATAATAAAAAAAATAATATTATGTCCCAAAATAATTTTCCAAAGTTACACAATGCCACCTGGCCTGGAATCGTAGGAAAGGGGCCAGATTCAGAACCCATCATTTCCTTTGATGAAATGCTGGAAAATACCGCTAAAGCAGAAGTAGACGGTGTGAAATTTGATGGGGTGGATATAGGTCTTTTTGATCCGCACATTGATCTGGAAATGGGCGATGACGGGGTGAAAAAACTTGTAGACAAAGTCTCTTCCTATAATCTGGAGATCGGCTCGGTAGTGGCGCCCATCTGGGGAGGTCCTATCCTGGGGTCAAAAGAAGATCGGGCTACCTATCTGGATCTGCTTGAGAAATCATGCAAGCTGGCATCAAAGCTAAGAGATGCAGGTATCCGGCCCAACGGCATTGTCCGGGTAGATACCGCCAGCAGCCCGGAGCAATGGGCCAAAGATCCCAAAGGCAGTCAGAAAATCATTGTGGAGACCTTTAAGGAAGCCTGCAAAATCGCTGAGAATTACGGTGAAAAGCTTGCTGCTGAGGGCGAAATTTGCTGGGGAGGAATGCACAGTTGGAAAACCATGCTGGAAACCCTGGAATCCGTAGATAGCCCTTATGTCGGTTTTCAAGCCGATATGGCACATACCCTGTTGTACACGCTGGGATACAATTACCCGGAACACAGGATTTTGCCGGAGGGGTATGATTGGAAAGACCGGTCTGTCTGGAAGGCAGCACTGAAGGAAATGACCGATGCACTCCGGCCATGGACCATAGATTTCCATGTGGCGCAGAATGATGCTACGGTATTTGGCTCAGGATCTCACGACAAGACCGGGAGGCACTGTCTGGCCAATGATCCCAATGGTAAATTGGAAATTGCAGAGGACGCCGGCTATTGGTTGAGAGATGAAAAAGGTGAGCTTACCAAAGCTTTCAAGCATATCTGCTGGGATGGATGTATGTTTCCCAACGCAGTGATGAGTAAGCAGGATACCTGGAACAATATCCTGGCAGCCATGATTAAGGTACGCGATGCACATGGCTGGAAAGCCTGAGCTTCTTTGGTACCGGACAAACCTTTATTTTCCAACAAATAACTAAAAACATGTCAGAGAAGAAGAAAATCAGAATAGGAATGATAGGTACGGGTCTGATGGGAAGGATCCATACCAACGGATACAAAAGATTGGGGGATTTCTTTCCCGAATACGAATACCGTCCTGTACTGCAGGTAGCGTGTTCCAGGAGGGAAGACAAGATTAAAGCTTTTGCCGAACAGTGGGGATATGCTTCCTACGAGACGGATTGGAGGAAGGTAATCGAGCGGGATGATGTAGATGCAGTAGATATCTGTACCCCCAACGACACCCACGCCGAGATTGCCATTGCTGCTGCCAAAGCAGGGAAAATGATATTGTGCGAAAAACCACTGGCCAGGACCCTTGACGAAGCCAAGGCTATGGTTGAGGCCATAGAGAAAGCCGGAGTGAAAAATACGGTATGGTACAACTACCGCCGTATACCGGCAGTGACGCTGGCCAAGCAGGTGGTCGATTCCGGAAAACTCGGAAAGATATTCCATTACCGGGCAAATTTCCTTCAGGATTGGACCATAAGCCCGGATCTGCCCCAGGGTGGAGACGCACTATGGAGGCTGGATGCAGACGCTGCCGGTTCGGGAGTTACCGGTGACCTGCTAGCCCACTGTATTGATACGGCCATGTGGCTCAATGGTGGAATAAAAGACGTATCGGGGATGACCGAAACCTTTATCAAAGAAAGAGTACATCAGGGTAGTGGTGAAAAGAAAAAAGTAAACATAGACGATGCCTGTTCTTTTCACTGCCATTTTGACAACGGCTCTCTGGGATTGTTTGAGGCGACCCGCTATGCAAGGGGACATAAGGCCCTGTATACCTTTGAGATCAATGGAGAGCATGCATCTATACGCTGGGACCTTCATGATCTCAACCGGCTGGAGTATTTTGATCACCGGGATGAGTCTGTGGTCAGAGGCTGGCGCTCTATCCATGTGACAGACCACGATCAGCCCTACATGGGACGCTGGTGGATCCCCGGTACCGGTATCGGTTATGAACATTCATTTATCCATCAGGTAGCTGACTTTTTCAAGAGCCTTGAAGGAAATGAACCTTGCGCTCCTACATTTAAGGATGCATACGAGACACAAAAGGTATGTCAGGCGGTTTTGGACTCTGCCGCTTCTAAAAGTTGGAAAGACACCGGTGTGGATTGGTAAAATCCGGCACCCTACTTGAATGATACATTAATCCGGGCCCATACAGGTCCGGATTTTTCCTTTTACTGCCAGGCTTTCGCCCAGACCCACCCGAAAAGATGATTGTTCTCATGATCAATTAATAGAATTGCAATAAGTGTTATATTTACGGAGTATTAACCCGAAAAGTGTACGATGATGCAATCGACCATCAGACAGTTTTTAAAAGATTTGTTAACCCGGAATAGTTCTGCGGAATCCATGCGCTGGCTGGAGGATCAGGTAGCCAGGATCAAAGGAGCGAAGGGAGACATGAAATTATTTCTGGCATTCAGTCAGGCGTCCAGACATTTTTCCAGAGAGAGACTGGGTCTGACAGCCTCGGACCAGTCGGCTGCCCATGAAATCAGACCCGGATTTCAGCCAGGCTTCTGGACCGTAATGCAAACGGCCCGGACCCTGCTGGTACTTGAAGCACTGACAGAAGAAAACGCAGACTGGGTACCCACTCTGGATAAGCTTTTCGAATCTGCGGATATGAACGAATTGGAGGCCTTGTATGCGGCGCTCCCCCTCTATCCCTTTCCGGAGAAATTCAAGAAACGTGCGGCCGAAGGGATCAGAACCAATATTACTTCGGTATTTGATGCCGTGGCATTAAACAACCCCTACCCTTCGGAATTTCTCGACGAGCCGGCATGGAATCAACTGTTGTTGAAAGCCATCTTTATGCAACGGCCGCTTTACCGGATCACCGGGGCAGATACCAGGGCCAATGTGAACCTGGCCAGAACCCTTGTAGACTATGTCCACGAGCGCTGGTCGGCCGGCAGAAATGTCGTTCCTGAATTGTGGCGGTTTGTGCATCCTTTTGCAGACGAAGAGATCATTGGCCTGTTTGAAAAAGTATTGCAGCAGGGCGGGGAATTAGAGCGCCAGGCGGTATCTCTGGCGTGTTTTCAGGCTGAGGCTGCCGGCTGCAAGGCGCTGCTGAGCCGGTATCCCGAATTCCTGGAGCCCATAGAAAGCGGTACAGTAAGTTGGGAGACAATAGGTCAAGCCTTCGATGCGGAGCGCTGACTGGATCCGTTATACTACCGTTACCCATTAAAATGTTCCGCTCATTTGGTAATGTTATGATTTGCATATAAAAAAGTTTAGGTTAGCAGGTAAAATTGACTCATTATGATGTATATCGATCCACACATACATGTGACTTCCAGGACAACTGACGACTACGAGGCCATGCAAAAAGCAGGTATCGTCGCCGTGATAGAGCCAGCCTTCTGGCTTGGGCAGCCAAGGACCAAGGTAGGCAGTTTTCAGGACTATTTCAGTAGCCTGGTGGGATGGGAACGGTTTCGGGCCAAGCAGTTTGGCATAGTTCATTACTGTACCATAGGCTTGAATTCCAAAGAAGCCAACAATGAAGCACTGGCCGAAGAAGTAATGGAGCTACTACCGCTTTATGTAGGCAAAGAGGGAGTGGTCGCCATCGGTGAGATCGGCTACGATGACCAGACTGCTGCGGAAGACAGGTTTTATCGCCTGCAGTTGGAACTGGCCAAAGAAGTGGATTTGCCAGTCATGATACATACCCCCCACAGGGACAAGAAAAAAGGTACTGTACGGAGCATGGACGTCAGCGAAGAGCATGGATTGGATCCAAAAATGGTCATTGTAGATCACAACAATGAGGAGACAGTTAAAGAGGTACTCGACCGCGGCTATTGGGCTGCATTTACCATTTACCCCCATACCAAGATGGGAAGTGAACGCATGGTGGAAATTGTGAGGAAATATGGTCCGGAAAGGATCATTGTAGATAGCGCAGCAGACTGGGGCATCTCCGATCCCCTGGCAGTACCCAAAACGGCTGCTTTGATGAAAGAGAAAGGTATTCCGGAGGCCCATATAGAAATGACCTGTTATGGAAATGCCCTGACGGCTTACGGACAAAGTGGACAGATGGAAGAAAAAGACTGGTTGGAGAAGGAGCCTATAGACCAAACCAAGAAGCACGGTGGAAACACCGTACTCAGGGGAGGACAAAAGCCACGGGTTGACAATGATTCTTCCAATATTATCGAGAACTAGCCCGTTTGATGTCAGTAATTTCTGCACACATCAGACTAACCCGGCCTGCCAATATCGTGACGGCAATAGCCGATATATTGGCCGGAGCTGCAATCGCTGGAGGACTCTATTTCACCGCTGGCAGCGGTGAATCCGTGGATTGGATAAAAATTGGCTGGCTGGTCCTGTCAACCATCGGTCTCTATGGCGGTGGCGTGGCCTTCAATGACGTATTCGATGCCGGGCTGGACAAGGTGGAGCGTCCGGAACGGCCCATTCCCAGTGGTAAGGCCAGTGTGCTAAGTGCTGCAGTGATGGGATCGCTATTACTTTTTGCAGGTGTGCTGGCCGCCTGGCAGGTCAGTTTGCATGCCGCAGGTCTGGCTTTTGCTGTCGCCGTGCTTGCCCTCCTGTATGACGCATGGGGCAAACATCAGTCATTTGTCGGGCCGGTCAACATGGGCCTTTGCCGGGCAGGAAACCTGTTGCTGGGTATGAGCCTTGTGCAGGATGCCTGGCGGGAATGGTGGTTTGTAGCTATTATCCCCTTACTCTATGTATCCGCCATCACCATGGTGAGCCGTGGTGAGGTGCATGGTAAAAATAAAAAGGCCCTGCAAGGAGGAGCCGCCATTTACAGTGGTATCATTTTGTTTATTTTTGCCGTAGCATATGCCCATAATGAGCAATGGTGGGAGAGCCTGCCCTTTCTGGTTTTACTGGCTGTCTTTATTTTCCCGCCCTTGCTCAAGGCGATAAAGCATCAGGAGCCCGCTTTGATTGGAAAGTCGGTGAAAGCGGCGGTTTTGGCATTGATTATCGTAAATGCCACGCTGGCAGCGGCTTTCGCGGGATGGCTGGTGGCCTTGTCGGTATTGATTTTGCTGCCCATCTCGCTTCAGCTGGCCAGGGCTTTTGCAGTTACTTAGTGAACCAAAACAGGCTTTTGTTACTTATTTATAATGAAATGAAAAGTTCTCAGGAACTGCCCGGAAAAAAATGAAAAAATTGGCAAATAAATCAATTGAACAGACTTTTAGCGTACCCTTCAGGTACCAGGTATTTTTTACAAAAAGTTTGTTTTCCACGAGCAATGAGCTTTTTGCACAGCTTGTCAAAGGGGATAAGCTACCCAAAGTCTATTTTGTTTTGGATGAAGGGCTGGTCCGGCACCATCCCAACCTGATAACTGAAATAGAAGCATACGCTCAGGCGAATGCCGATACCTTTACATTATGTGCCAGTCCCTTGGTGGTACCGGGAGGAGAGTATATCAAAAATGACCAGAGATATTTTCAGGAGGTATTAAAGGCGACCCATACCTATGGTATCGACCGGCATTCCTTCATCGTTGGTTTGGGCGGAGGCGCCTTGTTGGATATGGTTGGCTTCGCTGCTGCTATTGCCCATAGGGGTATCAGACACATCCGTATCCCCACCACGGTGCTTTCACAAAATGACTCCGGTGTAGGGGTAAAGAACGGAATCAATGCCTACGGAAAGAAAAACTACCTGGGCACATTTGCACCTCCCTTTGCCGTGATCAATGATCCGGATTTTCTTCAAACACTGGAAGAAAGGGATTGGAGATCGGGCATTTCTGAAGCCCTGAAGGTAGCACTGATCAAGGATGCATCTTTTTTCGTTTGGATAGAGCAACAGGCACTGGACCTGATGGATAAGGGCCATTCGGCTATGGAAGAATTGATCTTCCGTTGTGCGCAGATGCACCTGGATCATATCGCGTCAGGCGATCCCTTTGAGACAGGTTCATCCAGACCGCTTGACTTTGGACACTGGGCAGCACATAAATTAGAACACCTGACTGACTACAAAATACGACATGGAGAAGCGGTAGCTATCGGTATTGCTTTAGATACCACTTATTCCTTTTTATCCGGCAGAATTTCAGAAAATGAACTGAACCGGGTATTGGACCTGATCATAAAACTGGGATTTGATCTGTATGTTCCTGAGCTTTCAGGAGAAACACTTTTAGAGGGATTGAACGAATTCAGGGAGCACCTGGGGGGTGAATTGACCATCATGCTACTGGACAAGATCGGTAGCGGGGTAGAAGTACACCAGATGGATGAGGCATTGATCTTCAGGGCAGTGGAAAGATTGAATGAACTTCAACTGGCCTATCAGAAAGCCTGATCGGTTTGTTAATTACAAAATCAGGAAATTAGCCAAATATGCAAATTGCCGACAATCACCTTACCTATTGCACCAATATACACCCGGGCGAAAGCTGGGAAGCAACTTTTGAAAATCTAAAACAATACGTGCCCAAAATAAAGGCAAGCCTCAGTCCTGACAGGCCCTTTGCCATTGGTCTGAGATTGTCTGATGAAGCGAGTCGCGAACTGGTGGCAGAGGATGCATTGCAGCAGCTCCAATCATGGCTCAGGGATAACAATTGTTATGTTTTTACCCTAAATGGTTTTCCATTCGGAGGATTTCACCGGCAGGTGGTAAAAGATGAAGTGCACCATCCGGACTGGACCACCGAAGAAAGGCTTAAGTATACCCTCCGGCTGTTTGATATCCTTTCAGTACTCATGCCGGAAGGTATGGATGCAGGTATTTCTACCTCTCCTTTGAGCTACAAACATTGGCACCACAGCGAATCTGCAAGGAATGAGGTCCTGCAGTCCTCTTGCCTACACATGCTGGAGGTGGTGGATTACCTCTACAATATCTATTTGGAGCGGGGAAAGCTGCTCCATCTGGACATTGAGCCGGAACCGGACGGGATGATAGAAAATGCTGCCGGAATTCATTCATTTTTCGACACCTGGCTGCTTCCCAAAGGAGTGGATATGCTTACCGGAAAATATCAGGTTTCCAGGGAAGAAGCCCTGGATATTATCCGCAATCATGTAAGGGTTTGCTATGATGTCTGCCACTTTGCCGTGGCCTATGAAGATCATCAAAAAGTATTGGACAATTTTAAAAAGGAAGGGATCAAAATTGGTAAATTTCAGTTGAGCGCAGCCCTGAAAATAGGCATTCCTGTGGAAGTGAGCCAAAAGAAGCAGGTGGAAAAAGCATTATTGCCTTTCGTAGAGTCGACCTACCTGCATCAGGTAATCGGGCAATCGGCGGACAGGCAGCTTCAGGCTTATCCTGACCTGCCAGATGCCTTGCTAAAGCTGGCAGACAGCCGTGACCGGGAATGGCGCATACACTTCCATGTGCCCGTATTTTTATCCAGCTATGGTACCCTCCGGTCTACACAGGAGGATATTCTGACGGTTTTGAACTTAAACGGTCTAAACCACTATTCGAATCAATTGGAAGTAGAAACCTACACCTGGGAGGTATTGCCGGAAGACATACATTTATCACTTGATCAGTCTATCTCCAGAGAGCTGGATTGGGTGAAAAATCAGATCACATGAAGAAAACCGTAGTACTTAATATTGTCGCATTGTCCGCTAGGGTTATTGGCCCCCACACACCATTTTTAAGCCAATGGATTAAAGCGCGCAAACAATCTGCTATCAAGCCTGTACTGCCGGCAGTGACCTGCTCTGCACAGTCCGTGTACCTGACAGGCAAATGGCCCCGGGAAAATGGTATAGTAGGAAACGGGTGGTATTTTAAAGACGAATGTGAAATTAAATTCTGGAGGCAATCCAACCATCTGGTACAGGCACCCAAGGTATGGGATGCCCTGAAAGCAGAAGATCCAAATTTCACCTGTGCCAATATGTTCTGGTGGTACAACATGTATTCTTCCGTAGATTATGCGGTTACTCCCCGGCCGCTGTATCCTTCAGATGGCCGGAAACTCCCCGATATACACAGCCAGCCCATGGGTCTGAGAGACCGCCTTCAAAAAGAATTGGGGCAGTTTCCCCTTTTCTCTTTTTGGGGGCCAAATGCCAATATTTCTTCCTCCAAATGGATCGCAGAGGCATCCATGAAAGTAGACGAGTGGCACGATCCTACTCTTACGTTTATCTACCTGCCCCATCTGGATTACGCCCTGCAAAAATTTGGGATAGATTTTAATAAAATAGGCGATGAACTGAAGGAAATAGATGCCTTGTGTGAGCGGCTGATCGGGTATTATGAAAACCGAGGGGCGGAAATCATATTGTTGTCGGAATATGGGATTACCTCAGTAAACCAACCCATTCACATCAACAGAGCACTACGTAAGGCGGGTTACATACAGGTAAAAGACGAATTGGGCCTGGAGACACTCGACGCCGGTACAAGCAAAGCATTTGCTGTTTCTGACCACCAGCTCGCCCATGTTTACCTCAATGACCCGGGAGAGAAGGGCGCGGTGAAAAAATTGCTGGAGGGCCTTGCAGGAGTGGAAATGGTATTGGATAAGAAGGAGCAGGAAACATATCAGCTCGGGCATGACAGGGCAGGAGACCTGGTAGCGGTGGCAGATAAGGACTCCTGGTTTACGTATTACTACTGGCTCGATGACCGAAAGGCTCCCGATTATGCGCGGACAGTAGATATTCACCGCAAGCCGGGATATGACCCTGTAGAGATGTTTGCCAATCCGGATATCAGATTCCTGAAGGCAAAGCTGGGCTGGACACTGCTAAAGAAAAAGCTGGGGTTCAGGTATCTGATGGATGTCATTCCGCTGGATGCCAGTCTGGTAAAGGGCTCTCACGGTAGGATCAGCGAAAGCGACCTGGACTGGCCGGTGCTGGTAAGAAATGGTGCTTCTGAGGTTGAACGGGAAAAAGTTGATCCCACAGCCATTTATTCGCTGATCTACGATACCGTGAGGCAAAAATGAGTTTTCGAAACAGGATTTAGGCCAAAATTTTCTAATTTAGTGAAATCATGAGTAAGGTTTGGAAAAGGTTTTTTGGAATCTGTGCGGTGCTGTTTTTGTTGTTTGCCTATTGGCAGATCAATGATCCGGACCCGGAGTTTTGGGTGCCTGCATATCTGCTTGCGGCAGTCACAGCCGGGTTTGCCTTTTTTGGTAGATTCAACGTAAACATCTCGGTAATCTTCACTTTTACCTTCCTCATTGCGGCAATATTCTTCTGGCCGGAAAATATCTTTTCCTGGGTAGGACAGGAATGGGAGCAAAAGAATCTCTCCATGAAAACACAGGGCATGGAAATCAACAGGGAGTTTTTCGGTCTTCTGGTGGCAGCAGTGGTATTTGCACTGACGGCCATCATTGGCAGGAGGAAGCGTCTTTTGGAAAATCAGAAAAAATCAAATGTAAAACGGTCTGATCAATGATTTTTGCGCCTTTATCGATGCCTCATATACCTTACCGATTACACCAAAGTTTCGACCGGCAGGATCAGTTTTCTTCCAGGTGTAGGAAAGCCCATCCAGCCTGCGCCTCATGAAAAGTAATGACCACTTAAATTACAATTACAAACAGATGAAGAAATACGATGTGACAGGTATAGGAAATGCGCTTGTCGATATAGAATTTGAAGTCAGCGATTCATTTTTGGAAAAAAATGGCATAGAAAAGGGCTTGATGACGCTTGTGGATGAGGAGAGACAAAGTGACCTCATGGCTGCCATCAATACCAGGACTTCGAAGCTGCAGTGCGGGGGTTCTGCAGCCAATACCATCATTGCCCTGAGCCAATTTGGCGGCAGTGCATATTACTGCTGCAAGGTAGCTCAGGATGAGTTGGGCAGATTCTTTATGGAGGATCTGAGGGACTCCGGTGTAAGTCACAACCTGGATCCCTTTCAGCTAGAGCAGGGCATCACAGGAAAATGTCTGGTGATGGTGACGGCAGATGCGGAAAGGACGATGAATACCTTTTTAGGCATCACCCAAACCTTTTCGAAGGCGCAGTTGAATATCGAAGCCATAAAAAGTTCCAAATACCTCTACATAGAAGGCTATCTGATTACTTCCCCGGATGCCAGGCTTGCCATGATGGAGGCTAAAAAGGTAGCGAAGGAAAATGGGGTGAAAGTGGCCCTGACCTTTTCGGACCCGGCCATGGTCAAGTATTTCTCAGAGGGGTTTCAGGAGTTGATCGGCTCCGGAGTAGACCTGCTTTTCGCCAACGAAGAAGAGGCCATGATCTATACCGGAAAGGACAACCTTGCCGAGGCCAGGGAAGCCATGAAAAAGCTGGCAGATCACTTCGTCATTACCCAGGGAAAGAATGGAGCCATGATCTATGACGGAGACACGTTCATCGATATCGAACCCTATCCCACTGTAGCTGTGGACAGCAACGGTGCCGGTGACATGTTTGCCGGTGCTTTTCTTTATGGAATCACAAATGGACACTCTTATGCTTCCAGCGGTAAACTGGCCAGTATGGCCTCATCCAAAATAGTCAGCCAATTTGGTCCCCGCCTTGCCTGGGAAGAGGCAGGTAAAATTCTTGACCGTCTCAGCCCAACACAGACATAGATCCCGATGAAATATATATAGGTGAACAGGAATTTAGGCCATTCCTGTGCCTGATATGTTTCTGAAAAAGTTGCTATTACAGTCTTTTATAAATAAATTGATGGGCATATTCGTAAACCCAAAACATTTAATCATGAAAAGTCGTGAAATTTCAAAAAATTCATTTCGTTATGGCCTGCTCTTACTGGCCATAGGCTGTTTTGTTTTCTTTCAGGTCGACGCTTTTGAAAAAGAGGGAGATGGTGAAGAAATCAGTGTTACCGGAGAGGTTTTGGATCTTTCCTGTTTTATGGCCAGTGGTGCCAAGGGAGAAGGCCATAAAGGTTGCGCCGAAAAGTGCATGGCCAATGGCATGCCTATTGGACTGCTTGCCTCAGATGGCAAGGTCTATCTGCTGGTAGAAGATCATAAGAATGCAAGCCCCTACCAATCGTTAAAGGAACTCGCTGCTGCTAATGTGGAGGTGACTGGAAGCTATTTTGTCAGAAATGGCATGCCTGGCATTGTAATTAAAAAGGTATCGGAAAAGGCCTGATTGAATCAAAAGGCCACTTTAGTGACTCAGGGGCGGGAATACTTCCGTCCCTTTTTTTATTCTGCGAAGACTACATGTGTAAATGAATAATGGGTGCTTACCAGGCTGTCTTCTGTCGAGGGAATGTATTGTAACTGAAAGAGTACCCGGTTCAGATCCAAAGCATCATTGATCACTACCTGATAGGCTTGTTTACCGGTATTGGTGACGACATAGTCAGGGTATTCCGGAAAAGTAAATTGGATTTGGCCAGGATATTCCAGGGGAAACCGGGCTTTTAAATAGAATTTGTCCTCAAAAAGAAATGCATCCAGTATCTGTGGATAAAATTTATTGTAAATTCGAGCCCCGTTGACCAGCAGGCTTTCATATAAAATGATGTTGTCTTCCAGGTGTTTTTGCCGGGTACTGTCCCCTTCCTCCTCTTCAAACCAACCTTTTTTCCTCGGTGATACATTCGTATTAGGAGCTGATATTGCCTCTTCTAAGTACCTTTTTGAATTTTTCGCATCCTTATTCGGGTTGCAGCCTGATCCTATCCAGCAAAAAAGAAACAGCAGTAATACCGACTTACCTAATTTTGCTTCCATGCCCGGGTCATTTCCTTTTTACCGGGAGGGCCGGGTACTTCGTCCAGTTTCATTCCCAGTTTCGATAGGTTTTTCTTAAGGTGTCCGGCTGCACAATAGGTTACGAAAACTCCATTCGGCTTCATGCTTTCAGAGACCTTTTGAAGCATGGCTTCCTCCCACAATTCCGGTTGCTTCTTTGGAGAGAAGGCATCAAAGTAGACGACGTCTGCAGGGTAGAGCTTTACCTCCTCGAGGCCTGCTTTTTCTTTTTTGATGTTGAAATAGTCCGTGACAGGTTTGCCTTCATTCCAGTCCATTTGGTGCAACCGTTTGAAATACCCGTTGTAGTGGGTCAGGGTTTCATCCATCTGAGTAAAGTTAAGCGCATTGTAAATCTCAGGACGCAGCGGATAGGGGTCTATGGTGTGATAGAGCACCGGTACCTGGTTTTGTTCAGCCCATATAAGCGTAAGCCAGGCGTTCAGACCCGTACCGAAGCCAACCTCAAAGATCCGGATCGGGAATTTCCCCCTGTTCCTGGCATACCAGGCCTCCAATCCGTAAAGTAGGAACACATGGATAGATTCCCGGTATGCACCGTGCGAGGAATGGTAGCTTTCATTGATTTCGGGCAGATAGACGGAATGCGAACCGTCATCGGTGGTGATGATTTTGGGTTCCTGACGGGTCATGGTGTATGTTGTTGATGGATCAAAGCTACGCAGTACGCAGATACGCCTTCTTCCCGCCCTACAAAGCCAAGCCTTTCTGTAGTAGTCGCTTTGATAGAAATTTTGTCTTCGGAGACATGCATTACTTTGGCCAGGCAGGCTTTCATTTCCGGGATGAATGGATTTATTTTGGGTTGCTGCAGACACAGGGTCACGTCCAGGTTGCCCAATTCATATTTGTCTCTGGCCAGTAATTCCATGACTTGCTGCAGCAATATCTTGCTGTCAATGCCCTTGTACCGGGGGTCCTGATCCGAAAAGTGATAGCCAATATCCCTGAGATTGGCAGCGCCAAGCAAGGCGTCACAGATCACATGTATGACCACATCGGCATCAGAATGCCCCGTCGCTCCTTTGTCATGTGGCACTTTTATTCCTCCCAGCCAGAAAGGAGCTCCCTCTTTGAGCTGATGTACATCATATCCGAATCCAACACGGAAAGCACTCATATTTGTTGTTTTTTGTGTGTGTTTTATACCAATGCCTGTTATTCCTGCCTTTTGTAATAGACCACAGAGGCATTTTCATCCCTAAGGTAGTTATTGGCAGCTTCCTGTATGCGGTCGCCTGAAATCGCCATTTTTATTGCGTATTCCTCATTGATAAGGGATGGATTTCCCAGGTAGCCGCAATACGCCAACCTCATGGCCCTGCCCAGCAACGAGACTGATTCATAGGTTTTCATCGCTTCCGTCTGGTTTTTGATTTTTTGCAATACCTTTTCCGGAAAGGTTTCTTGTTTGAATTCATCAAGGACAGCATCCAGTGCTTTTTCTCCATCTTCGGCGGAGATGCCCTGTTCCAGCTTGCCGGTGATCACCAGTAGCCCGGGATCTATATTGCCCAGGACGTAGGCCTGGCAACTGGCAAAAACCGGACTTCCCTTCACCAGTTTCTGCTCCAGCAGGGCGGACCTGCCAAAACTCAGGGCATCTGTGATCAGGTCACAGGCCAGGTAGCCCTGCTGTAACCTACCCGGAATGCGGTATACCTTGTACAACGCATCGGTAGGCACTTTCCCTACTATGGTTTTGCTCCTTTTCTCATTTTGTAATGGTTCCGGCGTCGGCATATTCCGGGAATGCCCCCCTTTTGGGATTTCACCAAACCAATGTGCTACCTGACCGCGCACGGTCTCAAAATCAACCTTCCCGGCGATGCAAAGCACAGCATTGTCCGGGCTGTAGTGATTTCGGTAGAAATCGATCAGGTCATTTTTTCCGAATTGCTCAATGTCTTCTATTTTTTCTCCGATGGTGGGCCAACGGTAGGCATGCTTCTCGAAAGCCAGGCTGCGTACGTGATGCATGGCATCTCCATAGGGTTGATTCAGGTATCTCTGCTTGAACTCTTCGATGACCACCTGCTTCTGCGTTTGGATGTGTTTTTCTTTCAGGCTCAGGTGCAGCATGCGATCTGATTCCAGCCACAAGGCTGTTTCCAGATTGACTGCGGGAAGGCTGATATAGTAATTGGTAATGTCTGTATTGGTAAAAGCATTACTTGATCCCCCCGCCCTTTCTAGTGCGCTGTCAAATCCGGGAATATGCTCAGAACCAGCAAACATGAGGTGCTCAAAATAATGGGCCAGCCCGGTCTTGCCTCCCGTTTCATTTCTGGAACCTACCTTGTAGAGCAGGTTTACAACGGCCATTTCGGAGGAGGGGTCTTCATGTACCAACACCTGCAATCCATTGTCTAAAACAAATTCCTTATAGTTGATCATAATACGGGATCAAAAGTAATGAATTCCCCTCCTTTTTCCCCTGTTCCATCAAATAGTTTCTCCCTTATAGCCGGATTTTTCCAGGGCCATTTTGATGGTTTCTTCCTCGACATCGCCCTGTACGGTAAGGATACGGTCAGGAGATTGCAGGTCTACCTCCCAGCAATCTGCGGGTAGCTGGTCCATAGCCGGTTTGATACTGGCCACACATGCTGCGCATTTGACATTTGTTTTGAGTTTGACTGTATTTTTCATATTACGCTATAGGTTTTGTTTTTTAAATTTTAATCTCAGGCTATTGCTGACTACAGAGACAGAGCTCATCGCCATAGCAGCACCCGCAATCATGGGGTTGAGCAGAAATCCACTGACGGGATACAGTACCCCTGCAGCAATCGGGATGCCGATTACATTGTAAAAAAAGGCCCAGAAAAGATTCTGCCGGATTGTCCGGACCACATCTTTGCTTAAATGCAGCAACCTGGGGATATCCATCAGGCTGGACTGCATCAATGTGGCTTTGGCGGTCTCCATCGCAACGTCTGACCCGGCACCCATGGCAATGCCCAGGTCTGCCAATACCAGTGCTTCACTGTCATTGATTCCATCTCCTGCCATTGCCACCACATGGCCCTGTTTTTTGAGATCAACGATGTATTTTCCTTTATCTGAAGGCAGCATCCCGCTCCGAAATTTTTCGATGCCTACCGCCTTGGCTACTGTGGCGGCAGTTTTTTCCTGATCACCGGTAAGCATGTGTACAGCGATTCCCATCTTTTGTATGGCGGCTATGGCCTTTGGGGATGTCTCCCGGAGCTGGTCTGCTATGCATACCAGACCCGCCAGCGTCTCTTCTTCAGCCATGAACACCACTATGTTTCCTTCTTCCAATAGTTTTTCGCCCGCCTGTATCAGCGAAGATCCGGCAGTTATTCCCTCAGATTGTAGCCATTTTAAAGTGCCGATGCGGTAGGTTTTGCCTTGAAAAACAGCAGCTACACCCTTGCCGGTGGCTGACTGAAAACCTGTCAGTGGCAATTGTACCTCAGGGGCGGAAAAATGCCTGGCGATGGCATTCGCCAGCGGATGTTCACTCCTCGATTCCAAAGCCTGAAATACCGGCTCAAGCTGGATTTTATCTACACCATCACTCCACAGCACCTCCTTTACTTTTGGCTTGCCTTCGGTAAGGGTGCCCGTCTTGTCAACGATCAGGATGTCGGTCTTTTTGCCGGTCTCCAGGCTTTCAGCATCCTTTATCAGGATCCCCATAGAGGCAGCTTTGCCTATGCCCACCATGACGGCCGTGGGAGTTGCCAGCCCCAACGCGCAGGGACAGGCAATGACAAGCACGGTAATGGCAGAAAGCATGCCCCGCAAGGCAGCATCGTCTATGCCACTGAAAGTCCAAACCAGGAAGGTGATGAAGGCCAGTCCCAGGACCGCGGGCACAAAGACCGCAGTGACCTTGTCCACTGTTTTCTGAATCGGAGCCTTGCTTCCCTGAGCCTGTTTTACTCTGCTAATGATCGAGGCCAGTACGGTATCTGCCGCTGTTGTTGTGGTTTTGAACCGAAAACTCCCCGTCTGGTTAATGGTACCGGCAAAGACTTCAGCTCCTTCGGGTTTTTTAACCGGGATGGGTTCACCGGTAAGCATGCTCTCGTCCACAAAAGATTCACCTTCTATGATCAGGCCATCCAATGGGATCTTCTGACCGGGTTTTACCAGTACCGTTTCTCCTTCTCCCACCTCACTCACCGGGCAGATGATTTCTTTTCCATCCCTGATCAGAATCAACTCTGTCGCCTGTAAGCCGATCAGTTTCCTCAACGCTTCTGAGGTGCCGGCTTTGGCGCCGGACTCCAGCATGCGTCCCAGCAGGATAAAAAAGATGATCACCGCCGCGGTCTCAAAGTATACATGCGGCTCCAGACCCCGGGCTTGCAGCCATTGTGGAAAAAATGTATTGAAGGTACTGTAGCCATAGGCGATTCCGGTGCTGAGTGCAACCAGGGTGTCCATGTTGGCTTTCCCGACCAGGGTCTGCTTGTAGGCATTGATAAAAAAGGATCGGCCAAAAATGAACAGTACCGGGCTGCTGAGGCCCCACATAATCCAGTTGCCATAGGGAAGATCCATCCAGAACATACCGATGATAAAAACCGGAAAAGACAGGACCCCGGCTGCTATGGTGTTTCTTCTGAGCTGCCTGTGGGCTTGTTTTTGGAGTTCTTCGGAGCTTTCACCGTCCGCCAAATCCGTCAGCAATTCATACCCAATTTCCTGAATGTTCTTTTTGGCCTGGCTCAAATCTGCCTGGTCTTGCTCCAGAACAATTGTTGCCGTTTGAGTGGCATAATTTACAGTAGCGGATTTTATTCCGGGTGTAGTCTGGAGCCTGGATTCTACACTTACTGCACAGGCCGCACAGCTCATTCCCGATACCGGTATTTCAATGGTTTTCATTTGTTTGAAATCGTTTAGCGATCGTAGGATTGTCCCACAATGCACATTTATGCTATTCACATGGAAAATCGTTTGTTTGTGCCAGTCCTTAGTTAAGTGTACCAGCTTTGTTCGTCAAAATTACGGGGAATAGATACTCACCTGTTATATAATTTTTAAAAAAATGTACAACACGATTTCTGATAAATCGATAAAAATGTTGAACTTTAGCTTTAATATCCTGGTTTTCGTCCAGGAAAAGCCGCTGAAAAAAGAAGCTTAAATCTCACTTTCCATGCTAAAATCAACCGTAGATCCGGCCTGTACCGGTTTGTTTTCACCTTTATTTTTAGACTACATTCAAGACAAGAAATCTCTAAGAAAATTTTATCAGGAATTTCCGAACCTGAAGCATTTCGAAAAGGTCGTTTCAGAAAAAACCTTCAGTACGGAAAAAAGAGAAACCCTGGTGCAGGTTTTGACCGCGCAATACAGTGGATTTGAAACTTCTGAGGTGAGCAGGAACATTGAAAAACTGCGAAAGGAAAATACTTTTACGGTGACCACAGGACACCAATTGAACCTGATGACCGGTCCGGCATATTTCATCTACAAGATCGTCTCTACCATCTTGCTGGCCCGCAAACTCAAGGAAAATTTCCCCTCCTTTCATTTTGTCCCGATTTACTGGATGGCCAGTGAGGATCATGACTTTGAGGAAATCAATCATTTTCATTTTGATGGCACAGAATACCGCTGGGAGTCTGACCAGAGAGGTCCTGTGGGCGAGTTTACGCTGGACGATGGGTTACGGGAATTGATACAGCAATGGGATTTCCTACCCGATTTTTTCAGGGAAGCCTATGTGGGCAGTAAATCCCTGAAGGAGGCTGTTAGGAAATATGTACATCACCTGTTTGCCGAGCAGGGGTTGGTGATCCTCGATGCGAACGACCGGCTCCTCAAATCTTCATTTTTGTCGGTCATACAAGATGACCTGTTTTCTCAAAAGGCCAATGAGCTGATCAATCAGCGTAATGCGGCATTGGAAGCAGAAGGATACAAAACCCAGGTTTATCCCCGGGAGATCAATTTTTTCTACATGGAGCCAGGCAGACGCGAGCGGCTGATCAATCACCAGGGGATATTCAGAACCCATGATGGGGAGAACCAGTGGACCGCAGAGGAAATGTCTCAACTCCTTCAGGATTCTCCCGAGAAATTCAGCCCAAATGTGGTGATGCGTCCGATATATCAGGAACTGATCCTTCCCAATCTGGCCTACCTGGGCGGGCCCGCCGAGGTGGCCTACTGGTTTCAGTTAAAAGGTGTGTTTGACCACTATCAGGTTGATTTTCCATTTCTTCTTCCGAGGAATTTTGCGTTGGTGGTTCCGGTGGAAGTACAGCGAAAAATAGACAAATTAAACCTACAGCATCCGGATCTGTTTTTGCCTATGGATAGGCTGAGAATTGACTATGTTTACAGGCATGCGAAATCGGATATACAACTGATGCAGGAGAAGGAAAAACTGGAAAAATTATTTTTTTCAGTGGAAGAAAAAGCATCGGATCTGGACAGTACGCTCGTTTATGCCGTGAATGCTGCCCTGAAAAGAACCGAGAAGATCCTGGAACAGGTGGAGGTCAAATTCAGAAAGGCAGCGGAGCGAAAGCAAGGCGATGCGATCCGACAGATAGCTGCCGTCAAAGAAGCACTTTTTCCGCAGGGAACCTTGCAGGAAAGAAAGGTCAATTTTCTGGAATTTTATTTGAAAGACAAAAACTTTATCGATCACCTCTACAAAACTTTTGATCCTTTGGATTTTAATTTTATAATTTTGCAGGAGGATGGAAGAGAAGGAGAGACTAAGAAAGATCTTCAGGTCTAAGAGAAAGGCTATCAATGAAAGTGAGCGAATGGCGCTGTCACAGAAAATTGTTGTTCAGGCCATGCTATTTTTAAGCCAGTACCCTGATCTCCGCCATGTTCATGTATTTTTGCCGATTGATAGATTGCATGAAATCAATACGGTATTGTTGTTGCGAAAGCTTCTGGATGAAGGGTATCAGGTCTATGGGTCTGTAACGGACAGCCTTGTAAAGAAGATGAGTACTGTAAGGTTAGCGGCAGATACCAGGTTTGAAGCTGACAAGATGGGGATACCTGTTCCGGTGAAACCGGAATTTACGCCAGACCTGGAAATAGAGCTGGTATTTGTGCCTCTTTTGGCTGTAGATAGCAAAGGAAACCGGATTGGCTACGGAATGGGTTATTACGACCGGTTTTTGGCAGGCCTGGGGGAAAAGGTAATCAAGGTGGGTTTGTCCTATTTTGAAGCGGAAGCCAGCTTACCTGTGGATGTGCATGATGTCCCGCTGGATGCCTGTGTGTTTCCTGATGGATTTATAATTTTTAATCAATAAACAACAATTTTATGCTAAAAAAATCGATGATTGCAGTTTTTGCCCTCCTTATCGCATGCTCGCTGATGAATGAGGGTAAGGCCCAGACCTATGCTACCGGAATCGGGTTGAGGGCGGGAGTAAGCAATGGCTTGACCGTGAAGCATTTTATTCAGGATGATGCGGCTCTGGAGGGTATCCTCCATACCCGATGGAGAGGTTTGGTCATTACCGGGTTGTACGAGGTACACAAGAATATCCGTGAAGTCCGTGGTTTGCGTTGGTTCTATGGGGGCGGAGCCCATATTGGCAGCTGGAACAGTGGTAATCCTCCTCCGCCCTGGGCAGATTCAGGATACAGGGGATCCACAATAGTTGGGATAGATGGGATCATTGGTCTGGATTACAAGTTCGTGGATGCTCCGATCAATTTATCATTGGATTATAAGCCAGCCTTCAATATCATCAACGGTGGGGGTTTCTGGGGGGATGAGGTAGCCCTATCCATTCGTTTTACCTTCTAATCACCAAGCATAAAAAAACCGTTGGAATGCCTCCAACGGTTTTTTTATGCTTTCTTTTTTCAAGCTCAGCCTCTGCCCCCAAGCCTCCTACCCCAATTGTGATTTCCCACTCCTATACATTTGATTTCGTCCGGGTTAAACTGCAAAAAGAATGGCTCTATCATCAAAAATAAGTGTTTCAATATATTTGAGTATATAATTTTGTATTTTGAATAAATAAAAAAATTATGTACCATAAATGCTGAAAATTTATCGCAAATAGCTTTTTAGGGTATTCTATCTTTTTTATTTTTATGCCTGAAAACCAACCTCTACCAGATTATTTGACCTTTGTTTTTCTCAATTGGACGGCCAAAAAACCATCTTCATCGAAAATATTCAAATGACACGACAAGAATGCTGAATTTAGGGGTATCAACCAGCAACGGCATTAGAATGGTTTGATAAAAAACATATAACAGCAAAGAAAATGAAAAGCAGCAAGAATTTTAGCAGATTGAAATTATTGATCTTTTTTGGTTTGTTCTCTGGTTTTTTGGCGTCCTGTGAGGACCAGCCCATAGAAGGACCAATTGGGTCAGGCGGTGCTCAGGGCATTGAGTCTCTTCAGGCTTCTGAGTTTTTTGATTGGAAAACAACCGAGCAGGTAAGGGTACTGGTGTCAGGCCTATCCGCCGATGTAGCTATCAGTCGTACCCTGATTTTGCAGACAGAAAACGGGCGTGAATTTTACGCAGGTTTGCAGCACATGGGATCCGATTTTGAGATGGTCTTTGACCTGCCTGCCCATGTCAGGGAAGTGACCATGCTTTACGGCAATATCGAAAAGAAGGCGGAGATTGCCGATAATCAGGTGTCTTTTGACTTTATCGTTGACATGGGTGATGAAGATATCCAGCCCTGATGCAATGATTCATTCCTCTTTGATCACTTTTCCCAATATTTTTAAATACCGATAAAATGAAAAAAACAGCAATATTTATCTATATCATGGGCTTGACAGCCCTCAGCTCCTTTGCTCAGGAAAACACCGTTACAATAGATGCAGAATTGGGTGACAGGAACGAATATTTTGCCACTTGCTGGAGCATGGGTGCCGTAACGGTAAGCGATAATGAAAGCACCCTTATTTCCGGAAGTTATAGTCTGAGAACCAACCAGGTGACCAATGAATCTAATACGGCCACATGGATCAAATCCCCCTGGCTAAAACTGGAAGCCGGGCAGATCACCTTTAAAACGAGACTTGACGGTGCTGCCGGAGGCAACCGGAGCATTCTGATGCAGGTTGTTTCTTTTGATCCAGAAAATGAATCAACAGGAGAAGGCGATATTGCCGAAATCGGTTCTTTCGAGTTTCCTAACCCGATCAACAAACAAACCGAGATACACGAAGTATCAGTAACTGTTCCGCAGAGCTATATCGGGCAAACGGTCCGGGTATTTATCAGTTTTGTGGGCAGCGGCGGTTCTGCGAGAGTGGGGATGGATGAACTCGTCATTCCGGGAGAGTACGCATCAGACCCTTCTGAGGGATGTTTGCCGCTGGCAGAGAAAAATGATACTGACGGAGATGGTATCGCTGACGAAGAAGAATCTTATCCCGAAGACCCGTATAAAGCTTACAACAACTATCTTCCCGCTACTGGTTTTGGTACCTTGATGTTTGAGGATCTCTGGCCTTCCCGCGGTGATTATGATTTCAATGATCTGGTAGTTGACTACCGGATGAATAGAATTACCGATGCAAAAGGTGAAGTCGTAGAAGTGGTCATAGAACTTCTGACCAGGGCAGCGGGAGCAGGGTACAGCAATGGCTTCGGGATAGAGTTTTCCGGGCTGTCTCCCGAAAAAGTAATTCAGGTAAAAGGCCACAAAACGACATCATCCAGCATCCATACCTTTATGGAAAATGGATTAGAAGCAGGCAATGAATTCGCGACCATTATTCCTTTTGACGATGTGGATCTGGTACTCACCCATCCTGGTCAGGGTGCTTTGGGTATCAATACCGATCCCAAGTTTGGATTTGTGGACCTAAAACCTCAGACCATCGTTTTGACGCTGAAAGAAGGTGGAGAGCCGACTGCAGCAGGACCTACCCGCCTTTCCGATCTGACGCTGGAAAATTTCAACCCCTTTCTGATCGTAGACCAGACCAGAGGTGTTGAGGTACACTTGCCAGGCAAAAAGCCTACAAAACATGCAGATGCCTCCATTTTTGGCACCAAAGAGGACGGAAGCACTGCGGGAGCTGAAAGCTACTACCGCAACAAGGAAAACGGCCTGCCATGGGGCTTGAATGTTCCGGTGAGCATTCCTTACCTGGTCAACAAAGTTCCGATTACCAAAGGCTACACTCGCTTCTTTGACTGGGTGATCTCTGGTGGTGAGTCCTACACAGATTGGTATCTCGACAACAGTGGCTACCGGAATGTAGAGGTCATGCTGAATGCAAATGTAGAAGGCAATGATATCCCTGTGCCGACAAGGCCCAGGGCCAGGGTACCCAGGTAGGGAAGACAGATGAAAGAAAGATCGGGCATTGCATTCAGTGCCTGATCTTTTTTTCTGATTTTTTTTGTATCACTGTTAATTAATATGGAGATATACCAAAAGTGGTTGAGATTATATTTTGATATTTGGTGATAAATGGACTATTTTAGCAGTGCATTTATTTATTTTGTTTTTACCTTGAGAATAACAGCAGGTTTTTAATATAAATTTCATGGGATATTTAACTTTAGACAGGCAGCGCGTCTTTTTTTACAGCTTGCTGACCGTATTGGCATTGGCGCTTTTTATGGTTTTTCCTGGATTTGCACAGGTAGTCACCGTTACCGGCGAAGAAAACAACATCGACATCCAACAGGTGAACTATACGATAGCCGGGGAGGAATTGGTTCAGGTGTCCGCAGAAGGTAACCAGAACCCCAGCCCGGAAGATGTACCCGTAGTCATCAGCTCAATCATTACTTCAGAAGGACGCACCATTTTCGCTACCGTCAGGACGCCGGCTGTCAGCAACCCCAATCAAGCCATAGGTAACAACGAGATCAGACCCTCTGCCATTCAGATCGTCCGTTCGGACAATACCATCATCTCTCACCGGGACGCTACTTTTTTTGAAAACCTGGAGGCGGTGGTTTCCACCCCCGATATCCGGTCTTATTGGGATATCAATGCGCAGCCTTCTATTCCGAGAGGTGAACAGTTTGTTGATTTGATATACGATGGCCCGGTGGTCACTTCCGGGTACCTCCTCTACACGGAGCGGGACGGAAATTCGGCCACGGATTTTATTGCGCTGGGCAGGGACGGCGAACCCATTGAGGGGGCCAATGTCATTGAGGTCAGGGGATTTCAATGGCAGACAGGGATCCACCACATCACCAATGTTCCTGATCAGTCTCAGGAAATGGTCCTTTTTTCGCCCGCTATATTTGAATCTGATGAACCCATTCACGGGATCAGGATCATTGCGGTGAATGAACCTGATGGGAAGCTGGTGTTTTTTGTGAATGCCATTTCTGCCACTCCAGATGTGGCAGAGCGGGTGAATAGTGAGCTGGGTGGGCAGGCCGTTTTGAATATATTCGATAACGATGAGCTGAACGGCCTTCCCCTGAACCCAATTGATGTTCAGTTGAACGTGATTGAAGACTTTCCTCCAGGTACCGCTGTGCTCAATCCCGATGGAACCGTAGATGTGGCCCCAAATACCGCACCGGGAGATTACACCCTGACATATGAAATCAGTACCGGTACCGAATCCGACCGGGCCGAAGTAACGATAGAGGTAATAGAGTATAAGCCTGAGGCATTTGACGATGCCGCCCAATTGCCCGACAGTTTTGGACAGGACAGCCTGCTGAACGTGCTGGATAATGATATCTTGAATGGTCTTCCGGCACTGATAGAGAATGTGAATCTCAGCACACTGAGCAATGAATCACCGGCATTTATCAGCCTCACAGACGATGGTTCTGTAGATATTGCGCAAGGTATTCCAGGGGGTAGTTACACGCTGGTCTATCAGATCTGTGATTCAGCGGACCCGGGTAAATGTGATCAGGCAGCAGTAGAAATCGTAGTAGCCCCAACCGTTCTGGACGCCGTTGATGATGATTTTGGTAATGTAAATCTTAACCGGGCGGGTATTATTGGCGAGGTGCTTCCCAACGATCTCCTGAACGGTCAAGCGATAACCGAAGGAAGGGCAACCGTTGAACTGCTGGATGCAGATGGATTGAGCGGTGTCAGCCTATCACCTGAGGGGGCGTTGAGTATCCCTGAGGGCCTTCCGAATGGAATGTATGAGCTATTGTATGAACTGAAGGAAACCATCAATCCAGGGAATACAGACCAGGCTACTATCCGCTTTTCTCTGCTGGACATACAACTGGAGGCGAATGATGACGAGGTGATAACCGATCAGAACCAATCGGTTGACATCAATTTGCTCGAAAATGATTTTATCAATACCGGGGAGTTGCTGGTAGAGACCCTGCAGATCATCAGCCAACCGGAAAACGGGAATCTTGTACAAAATGCAGACGGCTCTGTCACCTATGTTCCGAATGTCAATTTTTCGGGCGCAGATAGTTTTAGCTATGAAATTTGTGAGAATACGGACAGGCAATTCTGTGACCAGGCCATGGTCAGCATTGTGGTCAGACCCATACTGCTGGAAGTAGTGAAAACGCCGAATGTTACTGAAATTCCCGTGGGAGGAATGGTAAACTACAACATTCGATTGACCAACAATTCAGCTTTTGACCTGCAGGATGTTCGGGTGGAAGACGTGCTTCCCGAAGGCTTGATGTTTTTGTCGGCAATGCCCGAACCGGCGGAAAATGATCTGTGGCTAATAGAAAATATTGCTTCAGGTGAGGTATTCAACATAGAACTTCAAGTAATGGGGTCAAGTCTGGGACAGGTAGTGAACATTGCAGAAATCAGCATAGGAGACTACAGCGATTTGGCCCAGGCCGTTCCGGTAGATGTCCTGCCCAGACCAGTCGACATCAGTATTTCCAAAACCTCCTTTGGTATTGATATTTATGAAGGCAACGAATTTGAATACGAAATTCGTGTCAGCAACAATGGCTCCGGTGCGGTAGAAGGTATTTCCGTACAGGATGAATTGCCTTCCGGACTGGCCTACCTCGGATTTACCGGAGATGCAACGCCTGGAGTGTCTGGTAACACAATCAGTTGGACAATTGCTGATATCGAAGCGGGTGAGGAGAAGGTCTACCGTATCAGGGTACAGGCGACCAGCACCGGTACCATTAGCAACACTGCCCTACTTCAGGTGCCTGCAGACCAGGTGAATTTGTCGCCCGTTCAGGAAGCCACGGATACCAATCAGGTCAGTTCATTTTTTATACCCAACGTGATCACTCCGGGCACCTTAGATGGGAAGAACGATACCTTTGAAATCAGGGGAATCGGTCGGTTTTCCCAAAGCAGGCTGACCATCATGAATAGGAATGGGGATCATGTGTTTGCCTCAGAGGACTACCAGAACGACTGGGCCGCTGAGGGACTTAATGGCGGGTCATACTATTATGTCCTGGTCATTACAGACAGCATGGGAGATACCCAAACGTACAAAGGCTGGGTACAGGTGGTGAAGTAGTAATGTATTGTTAATCGGGATGGTTTAAATGAAAGATCAATGAAGAATATTTTTAGCATTTTAGCATTTTTGGTGGTGTTGATGGGGATGGGCCATTCGAATGCCCAGCAGTTGCCCCAATTCAGCCAGTACATGTTCAATGGACTGCATATCAATCCGGCCTATGCCGGGTATAAGGGCGAACACTATGTGCAATCTACCTATCGAAGTCAGTGGGCGGGCTTGCCTGGCGCACCTACTACTTTTACCCTTACGGCTGATATCAGCGCCAATGAGGGCTTGATGGGCTTCGGAGCAGCTATCCTATCTGATGAACAAGGGCCAGCCAAAACCAATTCAGGACTCCTGACCTATGCCTATAGAATTCAAACGGGGGATGCTTCTTTTTTGGGTTTTGGAATCAGCGGAGGGCTTACAGAATATGCCATCGATGGATCCATGTTTAACCCCAATGACTTTGATGATGCCGAAATTCCTGAGGGGAGGATCAATCGGTTTACACCCAACCTGAATACTGGCATCTTTTTCCATAGTCCGGATTTCTATGCGGGATTCAGCGCTTACAATCTTGTGGGAAAGAAGGCTCTGGAAGATGAAGCTGTCGCCCTGGCCTACCACAACGTACACTACTATCTTACTGCTGGAGGATTGCTTCCACTATCGGATCAGGTTCAATTTAAACCCTCTTTTTTGTTGCGCAGCGGCGGCAGTGGACCAGGTAACCTGGACTTAAACGGGATGTTTCTATTTATAGACAGGGTGTGGGCGGGGGCATCATATCGTACCAACCTCAAGTTGGGAGAAAGTGAGTTGCCGGAAGGTCTGTCCTCAAGAAATGCGGTTGCACTGATATTGGAGTTGTTTGCGACAGAAAAGTTACGGTTCGGTTATGCTTATGATGTGCAGACAAATGCATTCAGCGGCTTACGAAACAATTCCCATGAAATTTCCCTGGGTTACTACATTTCTCCCAGAAAAGTGAATATGAACAACCCTAGATGGTTTTAAATATGAAGAGCATTTTTAATTATTTTATTCTGGTGTATTTATGCGGTATGCTGGTTGGCAGCGCTGCTGCCCAAACCGGCTTGTTGCGGTATGCAGACAGAAAGCTGGCAGAAGAAAATTACCTGGAGGCCGGACAAGGCTTTGCAGATGCCTATTCCAGAAAGCCGACTTTTGAGGCAGCGAAAGGTGCTGCCTTGGCCTACGATGCGTTAAGAGATTATCCTCAGGCCTACAATTGGTGGGAAAAGGCCGTTAATTTTGATCAAGCTGGCGAAAATGACTGGCTCAATTATATTGCAGCAGCCAACAGGGCCGGAGAAAAGGACGCTGTTTTTGCTGCGCTGGATACTATAAATGCCAGTGGTAGTGCCGCGATCAAAAATCTCCGTTTGGACTCCCTGCGGCAATGGTATGGCAGTTCAGCAAACGCCGGGCTCAAAAAGCTGGACCGTATAAATAGCCCAAGTACCGAATTCGGATGGGTGAAGGACCGGCAGGGCAGGGTTTATTTTACCTCCGATCGGGGCGGTGAATCTGATCGTGACAGGAAAGCCCTCAGGATAGATAAAGGATACAAGTATTACAACAAATCTTCCGATTGGACAGGCCGGGATTATCTGGGCATATACCGGAAAGATGAGGATGGTACCATTGCACCGTTTGAAGTCCCTATTTCTGATGTTTTTCATGCGGCTGATCCCTATCCGCTGCAGCAGGAGGACGTCATCTTCTACACGGTGACGAGAGATATCAGAAGAACTAAAAACTACAAAGTTCACCCGGAGGTGTACTTCAGTAGGCTGGACGCTAGCGGCAATGCGGTCGATTTCAAGGGACTGCCGGTCAATGCTCCTTTGGAATATAGCGTAAAAAGCCCCTTTGTAGACGAAAGCAACAAAAGATTATACTTCTCTTCAGATAGGGAAGGAGGACATGGAGGCTTTGATCTGTATTATATGGATTATGATGAAAATTTTGAATTTCAGGATCCTGTCAATCTGGGTCCCCTGGTCAATTCGTCCGGTAATGAAACAGACCCCTTCGTTCTGGATGGGAAATTTTACTTTGCATCAGATGGCCATCCTGGTCTGGGCGGACTGGATATTTTTGTTTCTGATATCAGGGATGGCGCTTTTGCCGGTGCAAAGAACCTGGGACTTCCCTACAATTCGCCCCAGGATGACTTCGGATATTACGAGACGGAGGACAAAAGGGTGCTGGTTTCTTCCAACAGACCTGAAAGTACTGGTTGGGATGATATATTTGAGATGGAAACGCTATTCAGCCGATTTAGCGCCCTGTTGCTGGAATGCGACGGAGAACCTGTGACCGGCCCATTGGATACTTCTCTGGTTCGTAGTACGGACGATTCAAATGTTGCGCTTTCCAATTCAGGAAATGGCATGCTGCTCGGAGAATTGGCACCGGACGAGGACTACGAAATGTTGATCAGGAAGCAGGGATTTTTTGCTGTTCGGGATATGGACATCAGTACCAAAGGACTGGACGCCGATACCCTTGAAAAAACCTATCAGTTGGTGAGAATCCCGTACAATACGGCAGCTTATGTAGATTTGGTGTATTACGATCTGGACGAGTCATTGATCAGACAGGATGCCGAAGTCCCGTTAAACAAGGTAGCCGAGTTACTGAAAACGTATTCCTTTTTAAACGTAGTGGTAAGGTCCCATACTGATGCCAGAGCCAGCGATGCCTATAATGAAGCGCTGAGTCAAAAAAGAGCCGATGCTGTAAGGGATTATCTGGCTAAATTTGGTGTAGACAGATCCAGAATTTCCTCAGAGTGGCTGGGTGAAGCAGAGCTGGCCAACGACTGCGGAGATGGAAAACCCTGTTCCGAAGAGTTCCATCAACTGAATAGAAGAACAGAGCTGTTGCTGCTGGCATTTCCTGAAGTAGGAAAAGCGTATGACATGCCGGAAGAATTGAAAAATGAAGACTTGTGTGATATCAGCAACATACAGATGCCTGAAGAATTGCCTACCATATACTTTGGATTTGATCAGTCGGAATTGGATCTTGAAGATATGATGGCGCTGGAGAAAGTTGCGTTGATGTTGAGGAATATGCTCAACCGTCACCTGGCCATTAGCGGGCATACCGACTCCAGAGGTTCAGATGAGTACAATGAGGAGTTGTCTGAAAAAAGGGCATTGGTGGTCAAAAACTATCTGGAAGGAAAGGGAATTGCTTCAGAGCGGTTGGTATATGAATTTTTTGGAAAATCACGGCCGGTAAACGATTGCGAGGAAAAGCCTTGCACGCCGGAGATGCACCAGCTTAACCGGAGAACGGAAATGATCCTTCCGAGCATTCCCAATCCAAAGAAAAATGGAATCAAAAGGGAAAACCAATAGATGAAAAGTTTAAGAAAACCAAAAAGGAGCTGAAGCCAGCTCCTTTTTGGTAATATTCCTTTAGTGCAGTATCCGATTTCATTGGTTTCCAGGCAAAGTCCTGGCCCGATCAGAAAAGATTTTTCGTTTACTCTTCATTGGGATTCTGTGGATTGGGAGGTCTCACGTCAAGTACCAGTGTTCCAAATCCCGGCAGGTTGGTATAGAATTGTGCGTACCTGCCTGTAAACCGACCATCCAGGGAAGGATTATAGTTGTAGTATTGGCCGTACCGGGAGAATGTCTCTCCTTCCGTAGTAGTGATCTCATAGGTAATCCGGAATTCATCCCTGGAAATTCCCGAGGCCAGGATACTGGCAGGGGTCTCTCCAAAATAGGCATATGCCTCTTCTCCGGTCAAGTTGATTGTGGAGGGAAACTCAGTATAGGTTCCCAGGGAAACCTGATCAGATCCCCTGCTGAGAAACAATTCAATGGAGGAGGCAGTATGAACCTCAAAGCCTTCGTAGCTCAGATCGAATGATACCTCCGAACTGCTCAGCTCATTGATGTTAAACCAGTACTTACCGGGTGCAATGGTGGCTCGGGCTATAATGCCGATTTCGTAATCCGGCTCCTTGATGGAGTCTTCTTCTATGCAAGCCGTGAAAAGCGTGGAGAGGCCTGCCATTAGTATCAGAACATGTGATTTTATTTTCATTTTTTTTGTCATTTGGTGGTACGAAAATCAAGGCTGACTCCAGAAAACCGGTTCAAAAGGATCCGGCGAATAATCAGACAAGGAAGGGTTGGTTTCCAGTTCAGAAACAGGAATAATGAAACGCTGAGGGTATGGAGGGTTGCCCATTACTGGTGAAGTGTTTGCGAAATCGGGAAAACCTGTTCTTCTGAAATTATTGTATGCTTCAATGCCGTTGCCCCAAAGTGCCAACTGATACTCAGTCATGATGATATTAAGTCTTTCGGATTCATTTTCCGCTTCTTCATACGCTCTGCTTACGTCTGCGATGTATGCGGCAATGGCCTCATCCGAAATTTCATAGGCGCTTCCTGAGATGGATGGCATTTCGCTGGCGCCAAACTCCCGTACCTTATCCATAGATAAGGTGATACCTTCCTGTAAAAGTGCGAGTGGGTCCCCTTCGACAGTGCTGGTTAGTGCCATTTCTGCATGCAAAAATTTGATCATAAAAGTGGTGAGCATTGGAAATATACCTCTGCCCGTGCCATCTGCTGCTGTTACGGTTTTGGGATCGTCGGTATCTACAAGGCCGGCTACCGGATAGACACCGAAGGTAGCGATCAGTGCGCCCTCATTGGAAAAAGCAGAGGGGTCGCCTGCATCCCGGCCCAGGTAGCCATTTCCGATTAATCCAATCGGGCAGCCACCACCGGCACAGGTGACCACCGATCCGCCACCGTCTCCGGGCACCTGCCGGAAAATGTAGTACCGCAGCCTGGGATCCGGCACCGTCCGGTAGGAAACCCTTTCTCCGGTGACAGCGCTTACGGTGCCGTCGTTTAGCAGGTTTGCCATGGTCCAGTTATCCATCCAGTATGCAGTGGCCTGATTGTAATGGTTGACGTGGAGGGGGTGGCGGTTTTGATTCGGTGTTTGCTCTGAGCCATACTTGAGTTGAAAATCGTCTGCCAATTCGGTGATCAATTCACTGTCTAGCATCTGTGTAAAGCCTTGTGCCGAGTTGATACTGTTTTCTTTTCTGGTTTGGGCGTACATTTTCAGTTTCAACGAATTGCCCATTTTGATCCATTTACTCCGGTCTCCACCGTAGATCATGTCACCCTGAATTGGCTCCGAAGAAGCATTGATTTCCTCGATAGCGAGGTCTATTTGGAGCAACAAATCGGCATAGACATCCTGCCCCTGGTCAATACCCGGAAAGGTGATTTCTGGATTCAGGGCTTCAAAATAGGGGACATCACCGTAGAGATCGACCAAAATGCTGAAGGTATAAGCCTTTAGCAGTCTGGCGATTCCTCTGTACCCGGATTCATTTTCCTCTGTACCATCCAGAATTGCCTGCAGATTTGCTAAAGGCCTGGAATACAGGTTTACCCAGGAGTTGCTATAGGTACCCTGATTTTGCTCGTAGTTTCGGATCGCCGTGGTGTACCACATTCTGCTGAAGGATCCGGCATTGGTATTCGGTTCGTCCAAAAGGTTGGATACAAGGGATACCTGTGCAAAAGCCAGCGTATTGGGCAGAGCCAGTTGCGTAGAGGTATTGGGATCCTGATTGATATCCAGCAGATCTTCGCTACAGGAAAGAATCAACAGGCCGCTACAAAACAGCAGACAAAGAGCGGGATTGAATTTAAATATATATTTCAACATGGGTGGAGTCATTTAAAAGGTAAAGGATAGGTTCATGCTGTACCTTCTGGCAGAAGGGACACCGATAAAATCTATGCCCCTCAGTCCAGGGAAGGAGCTTGTCTCGGGGTCGAGGTTAAGGCCTTCATGCATGTTTGGGGTGATAAACCAAAGATTCCGTCCTGACATACCAATCCTGGCAGAGCCAAAGGGGGTTTTGTCCAGCCATCTGGATGGGAAATTGTAATTCAATGCCAACTCCCGGAGTCTAAGTACAGTGGCATCAAAGGTGTGAAATTCCTCTGCAGCGTTCCAACCGAACCCTCCGCGATCGTACCACCAGTTGAAGTTAGTGATATTGATATTGTTGCGAATTGGGTTTCCACTGGCATCAACAGCAGCGAGGTAGTTTCCATTTTCGTCCCTGGCCAGACTGCCATCTTCATTTCTTGCCGCAATATATCCGGGCATGATCCGTGACACCATTCTGTCTCCCGAATCATGGGTAAGTCCTCTGCCGACGATCTCCCGGTTAGATTTGGAATACAAGTCACCGCCCTGCACCCAATCCAGGACCAGGTCCAGTGTCAGGCCCTTGTATGAAAAATCATTTGTGATGCCTACTACAAAATCCGGGTTTGGATCGCCTATGATCTGGGGTTCCGGATTGTCGATATATTTTCCGTATGTAGTTCCCGGTAGTCCGTCGATCAGCAAATTGCCCGCTGCATCCCGGATTGCCTTCCTTCCGATCAAAACGCCGAAGGGTTGCCCATTCCGATGGGCAACCTGGACAATCTCACTGCTGCCTGCGCTGCTGGTCAGCACGATTTGGTCTACGCCTTCCTGTAATTCCAGGACCTCGTTGCGGTTTCTGGTAAAAGCCGTAAAAATATTCCAGTTGAATCCATTGGGCCTTTCGATAACCTTAAGATTTAACCCTACTTCTATGCCCCGGTTTCTGACCTTTCCTATGTTTACTACCTGCGTAGCAGAACCACTCGAAGGGGGCACATCGATGGCAGTAATACCGTTTTCCGTGCTGCGGTTGTAATAGGTGAAGTCCAGTCCTATGCGTTGTTTGAAAAAAAGCAATTCGGCTCCTACTTCAGTTTCGGTGGTAAGTTCAGGCTTTAAGAGAGGAATACCCCGGTTGCTGTTAATGGCTGACCCATTTACGGTTCCAAACTGATTGTTGAACGGAAACTGCGTAGCTCCTCCGGAGCCATTTACTGGTTGGTTGAGTAGAAAATTATTGCTGGTCAGGTAAGGATCAGCATCATTTCCCACCTGGCCAATTCCAGCGCGGATCTTGGCATAATCCAGAAAGCTGCTGTTCAGTGAAAGGGCGTCACTCAGGATGAGGGATGTACTGACACCCGGATAAAAGTAGCTTCGGTTGTCCTCCGGTAATGTAGAAGACCAATCATTTCTTGCCGTCAGATTGACGAAGGCCCATTCCTGATAGGCCAGGGAGATATCTGTAAACAAGCCCGCAAAACGTCTCCGCACAAAGCGGTCATCGATGATAAACTGGGATGAGGTATTGGTGAAGGATTGGATACCTCTTTCAATGACGCCATTTCCGCCGAACTGACTGGCGGTGTTGGTTCTTTGGTTGATGTTCCAACCGGTGATGGTGCGCAAATAAAAATCATCGTTCAGAGCCTTATTGATATTGATCAGCAGGTTTCCGTCCAGTTCAGCATTGTAGTAGGTAGACCTGCGCATGAAGCCGGATTGTTCGATGGCTGAACCGAACCCACCGGGTTCCATCATAAAAAATCTCCGGTCTGTATAGGCGTTGAAGCCCAGTTGATACGCAACGTTGATCCAGTCAGCAATATCGTATCCCAGTTTTACATTTCCGAAGTATCGGTCTACATTGCTTTCATTCATGGAATTGTCAGCTACCCAGTAGGGATTGTTTGCCGTTCGGTAATACATGGCCCCTCCATCTTCTTCTCTTTGATAAGGGTAACCGTCCAAATCAAAACTCGTTGGCGCCCACAGGACGAGTTGGGAGGCGGATTGATTGAACCCACCAAAATTACCACTACCCAGGGCGGGGTTATTTTGTACTGTACTGACATAATTCAGGCCCGCACTCAATTTCAGGCCATTGTCTAGGGTGGCATTACCACCCAGGTTGGCAGATATCCTGGTTACAGAGGAATTGGGTATTATTCCGGTATTGTCCATCCAGGACAAGCCTGCCGAGAGATTGGTTTTTTCTCCACCGGACTGGACCGAAATGGCGTGTTCCTGCAATTTTCCGGTATTGAAGAAATTGCGGTACTTTTCTGTGAAGGGTTGATACAGCACATTGTCTCCACGGCTTGCTACATTCTGGTAAGAGGGAGAGTTCAGGTAGGGGCCGAGAGCCGGGTTGGTGTAGGGATGGGGCACGGAGTCATAAGCCGTATAGGGCGCCCCGAAAGAACCAAAATAATTTTCGATGTAGACATTACCATTGCCCCCCTGCCCGTATTCATTTTGGTAATCGGGTAGCTTGGCCACCTCTTCTATGCCGAAGGAAGTACTGTAGTTTACCTCGAGGCCTTTTCTGGAAGCTCCGCTACCACTTTTTGTGGTGATGATCACTACGCCGTTTTGCGCCCGGGAGCCGTACAGGGCTGCGGCAGCAGCTCCTTTGAGTACGGTCATGGAAGCCACATTATTGGGATCGATATCAAATGCCCGGTTGGCAACACTGTTGCCACCCTGATCTGTATACCCCTGCGTGGAATTGTCAAAGGGAATACCATCTACCACAAAAAGGGGCTGGTTATTTCCGGTGAGGGAAGAACTCCCTCGGATGGTGATATTGGTATTTCCACCAGTGACTCCACCCGAACCCTGTATCAATACCCCGGCTACCTTTCCATTCAGCGCGCGAATGACATCCGGTTCAGACCTTTGCGTGATTTCCTCCGAATCAACCTCTGATACGGCATATCCCAATGCCTTTTTTTCCCGCTCTATACCGATAGCAGTTACTACCACCTCATTCAGCGCATTTACATTGGGGGACATGGAGAGGTCTATGACAGAGCGATCACCGGTATTGACCTCCCTGGTAGCCATGCCGATAAAGGAAAAAATAAGGGTTTCGTTTCCCTGAGGTACGTCCAACATATACTTGCCGTCCAAATCCGAAACGGTACCGATGTTGGCGCCTTTGACCAATATACTTACACCGGGAATAGGTGCATTGTCTTCTGCGGAAATGACTGTTCCGCTAATTTCTCGGGTCTGTGCAAAAGAAAATTGCACGAAAAGACCCAATAATAAAATTATTGGTAATTTCTTTCTCATGTTTTAGTTGTTAGTGGAAGTTGAAAGTTACTCAATCTTAAAAAATATCAACCGCCTGGATGCTATTATTTCAGCCAACAAGTGATTATTGAGTACAAATTGGTGACAAACAGTGTTTTGATAAACATGAATGGGACACGATGTGGAATAAATAAAAAATCTAGTGTATGAAGTATAAATACAGAATAATAAAAGGTTAAAAATACAAAAATAACAATTTAATAAACTTTTGTTGCTAAAATTTAAAATAATAAATTTATGTATCGGATTTTTAATAGATTTTATTTGTTTCTATTACTCACGATTTCCAAGCCAGATCCTAGCTGGATCAGGAAATTAACTTCAAAAAAATAAAATTATGTCGAAACTAAAATTTGCAAAATAATTAAAAAAACAACTCTATTTTAAATAATCACTAATAGGAATCGTGAAAAGCAATGGAAAAGCTAAAAAGTATACCTTATTTTGATTAGAAAGATAATTTGAGGCTAAGTTTCCTATCAAACCAAATGTTTTAATACATACTTCGACTTTGTAAAATTCAGTTGAAAAAAAATGACTACGGCCGGTTTTCTGCACTAGTAAGCAATTCTACATTGTCTGTATAGGCTATACTATCCAGCTTTGCCAGCTTTTCCCTTTTTACCTTTTCGAAAGCTTGCTGATTTTCCTTTGCAATGGGCTCAGCCGGCGGAATGTCTTCCCGCAGCCAGTCAACCTGCTTGCCATGTTTCCAGAATCTGAAACAAAGGTGGGGGCCGGTAGCCAGCCCGGTGCTGCCTACATAACCGATTACCTGTCCCTGTTTAACCCGGGTTCCTCTTTTGATCCCTTTGCCAATCCTGGACATGTGCAGGTATTGCGTAGAATAGGTGCCGTTGTGCTTGATTTTAACATAATTGCCATTGCCGCCGCTATAACCTGCCTCTAACACTGTTCCGTCTCCCACAGAGCGGATCTCAGTTCCCCTGGGAGCGGCATAGTCTGTGCCGAGGTGGGCTTTGTATCTCTTCTGGACCGGGTGAAAGCGGCTCAGACTGTAGCGGGAACTGATCCTCGTAAATTTTAAGGGATCTCTCAGAAATGCCTTTTTCAAGCTATTGCCTTCCTCATCAAAGTAGGAGATGATGCCATTCTGCTCAAAAGGTATGGCATGGTATCCCTGACCCATGTGTTCGAAATAGGCCGCTTCAATATCTTCTATTCCGACGGTTTTATTTTCTACCAATTGCTCTTTGAAAACTACCTTAAACTTGTCTCCCTTCTGAAGGCGCTGAAAATCAACTACCCAGCCATACAAATCGGCAAACTGGTCGATCAAGTCAGGACCTAGCCCGAGGTTGGTCATATTCACATACAATGAAGAGGAGATGGTGCCCCCTATTTCCCGGTTTTTGATCTCCATCGGCTTGGATTCCTTGTAAATCTCGGGTTGATCCAGCTTAAACACGACGAATTCCGTTGGATTTGGTTCATAAATAAAAAATTGGGCGGCAAGTGAGTCTTTGGGGGTGAGTACCGTGTATTTTTTGTTAAAGGCGATTTTTCTGACATCAAAAATTTCCGCCGATTTCCTCGCAATTTCATCGATGATCTGATAAGGAACGTTAAACGGTGCCAGTATGGCAGACAAAGTCTGGTTTCTCTTAACGATGCCTTCCGTGATATCGAGATCGTCAACATTGATCCCGTAAAGCAGGTTTTCCTCGATCGGGAGCAGTTCTTCTACGATTATTTCCTCAGGCTCATCCGTTTCAACGGTAGGAATCTGTTGTCTCTCAAGCACCCAAAAAGTCATCCCGATAATCAAGACTATTCCACCGTATGTCCAAAATTTTTTCATGAATTCAAGTTTAAATAATAAATGTTATGCAAAATAAGTCAATTTTCCAGATAAATTACAATTCTTGTTCATTTTTTCTTTTACAAATATAGGTTTTTAACCAGATATATACCTCATTTTCCTAAGTCCAAACGGATAAAAAGTGCTTCCTATTGCTTTATCTTGCAGCTAAAATAGCAAACTCTCTGATGAATGTTTATCTTTGGCGATCATTTGCAAACAAACTTTAGATTTTATGCATAGAACACATACTTGTGGGGAGTTGCGTTTAGAAGATTTGAACAAGAAAGTGATCCTGGCCGGTTGGGTCCAGAGGGTCAGGAATAAAGGGGGGCTGATTTGGGTAGATTTGAGAGACAGGTATGGTCTCACACAATTGATCTTTGAAGAGGGGGAAGTGGCGGAATCGCTTCTTAAGGAAGCCGGTGCTCTGGGCAGGGAGTTTGTGGTTCAGGCTGAAGGGACAGTGATTGAGCGGGCCGCAAAGAATGATAAAATACCCACAGGAGACATTGAAATAAAAGTACATGATCTCAAGGTTTTGAATAAGGCAAAAGTCCCTCCTTTTATCATAGAAGACGATACGGATGGAGGAGAGGATTTGCGGATGAAATACCGTTATCTGGATCTGCGCAGGAATGTGATCCGTGAAAAATTGCATCTGAGGCACAGGATGATGCAGGAAACCCGGAAATACATGGATGCCAATCATTTCATGGAAGTCGAAACGCCCGTTTTGATCAAATCCACTCCTGAAGGAGCGAGAGATTTTGTAGTGCCCAGCAGAATCCACTCCGGTGAATTTTACGCTCTGCCACAATCGCCGCAGACTTTCAAACAGCTCCTGATGGTCAGTGGCTTCGATCGCTATTTCCAACTGGTCAAATGCTTTCGGGATGAGGACCTGAGGGCAGACCGTCAGCCGGAGTTTACTCAGATTGATTGTGAAATGTCCTTTGTGGAGCAGGAGGATATTCTTGAAATTTTTGAGGGATTGATCGGACATTTGTTTCGCACTGTCAAGGGGCTGGAATTGGAGAGCGTTGCACGTATGACCTATGCCGATGCCATGCGGCTATATGGGAATGACAAGCCCGATCTGAGGTTTGATATGCGGATTTTCGAACTAACTGATCTGACCAGGGGAAAAGGCTTCAACGTTTTCGACAGTGCTGAACTGGTCGCAGGCATTTGTGCCGGGGGAGCAGCGGAATACAGCAGAAAGCAGTTGGATGCGTTGACCGATTGGGTCAAAAGGCCTCAAATCGGTGCCAAAGGACTGGTCTACGTAAAATGCAATGCAGACGGTTCGTTCAAATCCTCAGTGGATAAGTTTTATAGCCATGAGGACCTGAAGTCCTGGGCTGATAAAGCAGGAGCCCAGGCCGGCGATTTGTTGTTGATACTTTCCGGAGATACAAATGCCACCAGAAAGCAGCTTTCCGAACTGCGTTTGAAAATGGGCGAAGATCTGGGATTGAGAGACCGGTCTGTGTATAAGGCTTTGTGGGTACTGGACTTTCCTTTGCTGGAGTGGGATGAAGAAACCTCCAGATTTCATGCCATGCACCACCCGTTTACCTCTCCAAAAAAGGAAGACCTTCCCCTGCTGGACACCGATCCCGGAAAAGTCAGGGCAAATGCATATGACCTGGTGATCAATGGAGTGGAAATAGGCGGAGGATCCATACGTATACACGACCGCGCCACCCAGCAATTGATGTTCCGCCATCTGGGCTTCACCGAGGCTGAGGCCCAATCTCAGTTTGGTTTCCTGATGGAGGCGTTCGAATACGGAGCTCCCCCACATGGAGGCATTGCTTTTGGATTTGACAGGCTCTGCGCCATATTCGGAGGCAGTGATTCTATCAGAGACTACATAGCCTTTCCAAAAAATAATGCCGGAAGGGATGTTATGATCAATTCTCCAAGTGGTATTTCCGCCGAGCAGTTAGAGGAACTGTCCCTGGCTATTCAGGAAAGGAATGAGCAAAAATGATTCGGCCAGACCGGAGCTATCTGATGTGAACCAGATGGCTCCTGATTCCCATGATGATCAATAACTGCGCAAGCACGTAAGTGCCCATGATCAATATCTTTCCATCTGGCACCGGATAAAAGAATTTGTCCAAAGCCTGTATGGCATTAGAAGTAAACATGAAGAAAGCGCCGATAAATACCTGCCAGAAACTGGCCGCATGGGTTCTTCCAAACCGTTCTCTGGCCAGTGTCACCATCATCACAGTGGCCAGCAAATAAACGATAAGGGGTATTTTTAGCTCAAGAAGCTGTCGGTGAATCAAAAAGTAAATAAACGCCGCCAGAATATAGATGGGCAGATTGTAAAAGAACATTTTGATAAAGTTTACCCTCAGCGGATTGAATATGTGGTTTTGGGTAAGTTTGAAGGCAACGATATAGCAGATGTGCGTCATAAAAAATGCGCCCATCCCATACAGGTATAAGCCTGGATACATCAGCAAAATATCTCCCGCGACGGCAAATATCAAAGCCGCTGAGACACTGATTCTAAGAATACTTCCTTTGATCAGCACCGTCGACTGCAGAAAATAACCAAGCAAGGCTGCAACAATCAATGGCTTGCTCAGCAGCCGGTAGGATGGAGCTGCATGCAGGAGGAGCGCAATGTCTGCCAATGCAGCAATTAAGAAAACATACAACCAGACAATTCCTTTTTTATACATTTTTCTTGTTTTCGGTTCGGGGATATTTTGAAGCCCAAAAGATAAAGACTTTAAAGGTAAAAAATCCAATCCGGGCAAGCTTACCTTGCGTAAGACACTTCCATCAAAAATATTTGTAAAATCAGAAGTTTTTTTTGATACCAATGCATCCCCTTACAATCGGGTCGATTTGAAATATTTGTAGTGTATTTTTTATAATTTCAATAAAAATAGACCCTCGGAGATTGTTTTCTGTCGGCTTTAAAAATTTACTTCTTATTTCTGAAGTTACGGAATTGTTAATTACATTTACAATGCAAAACGAAAACATAACAATTTGCAAAAAAGATAGTCTTGATATAAGTTTATCTTTGTACCTGCCAAAATAACCTTGTACCGTAACTATATTCCTACCTATTAACTAGTAAAAATGAGGCAATTATTACAAAAAAGTCTTTTTGCGTTGTTAAACTTTCTATTGATTTCGGGTTTAGCCTATTCGCAGGGAGTAACAACGGCAAGCATGCAGGGGACTGTTTCCGACGACAGCGGGGAAACACTACCCGGCGCAAACGTGGTTGCAATCCACGAACCATCCGGTACCCGATACGGGGCGGTCACCAATATTGATGGCAGATATAACCTGCCCAACATGCGAGTCGGAGGGCCATATACGGTTACCTTCTCCTTCGTAGGCTTTGACGACAAAGTGTTTGACGGGATCGTTCTGTCATTGGGTCAAAAATTCACGATAGATGCCACTTTTACCGATGGTGTAGAGCTGGAAGCAGTAGAGATAATCGGAAGAAGGGATGGAATCATGAACTCCGACAGAACCGGAGCCGCCACTTCTCTGAACAATGAGCGGATCAACTCCATGCCTACGATCAGCAGGGGCATTAATGACTTTACCAGGCTGACTCCTCAAAGCAACGGCACGAGCTTCGGAGGAGCAGATCAACGGTATAATAACTACACAATCGATGGCAACCTGTACAACAACAATTTCGGTCTGGGATCCAGCCAGTTTGCCGGAGGCAATCCCATCTCGCTGGATGCAATCGAAGAAGTACAGGTAAACTTAGCCCCTTATGACGTTACGCAAAGCGGCTTCACCGGCGCCAATGTAAATGCCATCACAAAAGCCGGCTCGAATGTGTGGAGGGGTACTGCCTACACGCTTTTCAGAAATGACCGCCTGCAGGGCATCACTGTAAATGGAGGCAGTGAGGTTCCCTTTTCCGATTCGCAGACGAACATCCACGGAATTGCCTTTGGTGGTCCCATCATCAAGGACAAGTTATTTTTCTTTGTGAGTGCTGAAATGGAAGTAAATGATCTTCCGGGTGACAACAGGTTGGCTGCCAGGCCAGATCAGGGATTACTTCCAGACAACCAAACCGTGTCTCGTGTGCCTGCTTCCAGAGCAGAATTCGTAAGTCAGCAGCTGAACGATTTGTATGGTTATCAGACGGGTGCCTACGAAAACATCCCTTTTGCTGACGACGCCACCCGCCTGAACCTGAGACTGGATTACAATGTGAATGACAGGAATAAGCTGACCCTGAGGTATAACCGGTTTCAGCAATTGAGGGATGTAACCGTCAATGGCAACAGCATAAGGGGTCTTCCAGGTAATTTGCGGTACAGAAATACCGACAGAGGTGGTATCGAAGCGCTGACATTCAGAAATACCCATTACACCTCCGAAGACAATGTGTCATCTATAGTGGCCGAATTGAATTCGACTTTGGGAGACAATATGGCCAATTCCCTGAATATAGGCTATACCAGTGCCGTAACCCAGAGGGGTGTTCCGGGAGGACAGGCATTTCCCATGATCGAGGTACTGGAATTTGACGGCAATACGCCCCTGTACTATCTCTCCATGGGTACTGAATTGTTTACCCGAGGCAACCTGCTGGACAACAAAACCTTTAACCTGACCAATAACTTCAATTATTTCCTGGGCAAGCATACCTTTACCGCCGGTGTCAACTTTGAATACATGACTTTTGACAATGCATTCAATCCCACCTGGGATTCCTGGTACAGGTACAACTCCTACGATAGTTTTGTGGAAAGTGTGATCAATCAGAATCCAAATGTCATTCCGGATGGATTTGCCATTGGATTCACTTACGATGAGGACAACCCGTTTACACTTCCTACCGATCAGGTAAGCTTTGGCCAGGTGGGATTGTATGTACAGGATGAATACCAGGCTACCAACGATCTGAAACTTACCGGAGGTTTACGGATAGACATGCCGTTCTACCCCATAGATGCACCGGCAAACCCCCGGTTAGATGCCTTAAATATTTCCGTGGAAAATCCAAGAAACCCGGGTCAGACGATCAGCCCTGATGTAAGCCAGTTTCCCCCGGTAAATCCGGTTTTCTCACCTAGATTCGGTTTTAACTGGGATGCCCTGAGTGACGGATCACTTCAGGTACGGGGCGGATCCGGTTTGTTTACCGCCCGGCCTATATTCGTTCACCTGTCCAACCAAATCAACGCCAATGGCATCACCAGGGGTTTTGTTGGCAGGACCCCCGATCAGTGGGAGGAAGGTGAATGGCAGGGATTCCAATCCGATATCAATTTCTACCGGCCAAACCCTGCAGAACAGGAGCCGGAGATTTCCAGTTCTGTGAACGTTACGGATGAAAATTTCAAATTGCCGCAAACCTGGAGATCAAATGTTGCTGCAGACTATCAATTTGGAGATGGTTTCATCTTTACACTGGAAGCCATGCATTCCAAGGATTACAACATGCCTTTTTCCGCCAACCTTGCGAGTACAGCTACGGGAGAGACCGTCAATATAGGAGGTAATGCTTATCCCAGGTACGCTCAGGGCATTGAAGGCACTCCCATCAACGAATTATTTCTGCTTACCAATATTGATGTAGGCACCTATAGCGCTTTGACACTATCCCTTCAAAAGGATTGGGGTTCCGGAATCTTTACCAGCCTGGCGTATACGAGAAGCCAAAAAAGGGATTTCGGACTGATCGGCGGATCGCAGGCTGCCTCTCTGTGGCCGACAGAGGTACAGCGGGACAGAAACAATCCTGAGGAGGGATTCAACCGCTTCGATCAGCCCAACAGGATCGTCGGATTGATCTCCTTCAATACCAAAGGACTTAACGAATACAATAATACCCAAATCTCACTCTTTTATGATGGAGGAGAGCAAGGCAGGTATAGTTATACCTATTCCGGAAACTTTGGAGACGGCAGTGGTGTGCGGCTGATGTATGTGCCGGAAGGTTTTGAAGATGCTCAGTTGGCTGACAGGGTCGTGGGGGGCGTGATCACCCAGACCGCAGAAGAGCAATGGGATATTTTGGACCAGTACATTGCCAGGGATCCTTATTTAAGTGCCAACAGGGGGCAGGTCACCGAAAGGAATGGAGCAGTACTTCCCTGGCTTCACCGCTTTGATTTCAGATTGATACAGGATCTGCACCTGACCAAAGATACCAACGAACACAAGCTGCAGATTTCCCTGGATATCCTGAACGTAGGTAATCTTTTGAAGGATTCATGGGGAGTAGGCCGGCAGGTAATCCAAAGCAATCTGCTGAACTTTAACGGAGTGGACAGCGAGGGAAATGCACAATTTACCCTGAACAGTATTCAGGGACAAGCTGGTGTGTACCCTACCCGTATCTCTCAGTCTCTGTTTAACTTAAGCCAAACCTGGAATGCGCAGGTAGGCTTAAGGTATATCTTCAAATAAATCGGTGCTCCACAGAAAACATACCTATTATGAATCTCCATTTTAAAAATATATTATTACTTATTTCGGCTGCTGCGTCCCTGGCTGGATGTGTAGATGAGAATTACCAGGAGTCTGTAGCCGGGCGTACAGACAGCCAACTGCTTAGCAATGTGATTGCAGCCCAATCTGAATTGAGCGTCTTTAACGAACTGCTCGAAAGCGAAGGATTACTTCCCCTGTTGGTGAGCAGGCAGACACAGGATCAAAGGGCTGTATTTGCGCCTACCAATGCTGCCATCGAGGATTTTATGTCGGCAAACGGCTTTGAATCGGCGGAGGACATTGCTGGGTTGGATCGGGTCCTGGCCTACCATATCGCTGATCCTAACATCAGACAGGCCGACCTGAGCCAAACGAATTTCAATTTTATCCAGACCAATGCCGATCAGGACATCTTTGTAAACAGGTCCGGAGGACAGGTCCGGTTCAACAATCAAACCGTAAATATTCTACGGTCTGAAACGGGAAATGGAACAGTTCACCTGATTGATGAGGTTTTACTTCCAAGGTCAAATACCATGGCTGCTTACCTGAATTCAAATCCGGAACTGAGCATATTCAGCGAAGTAGTCGCATTACTGGGACTGGAATCCGAATTGTCCGCAGATTTCAGGACCCTATTTGTACCTGACAATCAGGCATTTTTGGATTTGTTGGATGCAATGGGGGCAGGATCCCTGGGTGAGCTGGTCGACATGCTGGGTGAGCCGGCCTTGCGGGATATTGTCCGATATCATATTGTCAATGGTTTGGTTTATTCTGCGAATGTTTCCAATAATCAGGCGCTGACTCCTCAGTTTCAGGGAGAAATCAGACCAAGGGTCTCCACAGATGGAGACAATGTGATGCTGACCTATGCTGAAAACAATGCGGCTTCCACCATGGTTACTGTTAACGATGAGATTTTCCAAACGGGCTTTGTGCACGTTATCGATAAGGTGATGGTACCTGTTTTGGGGGATGAATAAGTTACATTTAAAAAATTAATACGCATGTAAACTGATATTCAGGCCACCTCGTTGCCAACGGGGTGGCCTGACTTGCTGGTAAGCTCCCGGCAAATCAGCGGGTCTCTACCTTGCACTTCACCGGTTTACAGCCATTGGTATTCCTGTATTGCCTCTTATGTTTAATTAATTCCATAAATTAAAAATATCAATTAGTTTGGTATTTGATTGGAATGTTTTCAAAAGTTTTATGTTTGTTTTGTATACGGGAATAGACTTGTAAGAAATTTTACAGTTCGGTTTTCCAACAGAACCAGATAGCCTTATTCACAATAAATTATCTTAGCCGCTAATATTAAAGCTAGACCAGCGCCTGTAATGAAAAAGCAAACCAAAATTATTTTGATTATTATCATCGTTCTGGTGGTAGGTATCGCATTTTTTTACCCTAGATTAGATCTGCTGAGCGGGGATGAGGAGATGGCCGCTGCATCTCAAAATGGAAATGCCCAAACCAGTCTGCCTGTCAATGTAGTAGAGCTCCGGCAGGAAAAGCTGCAAAACAACCTCAATATCACAGGCTCATTGATCCCGAATGAAATTGTAACCTTACGGCCGGAAGTTGCAGGGCTGGTGGAAAGGATCAATTTCGAAGAAGGTCAGTTTGTAACAAAAGGGACGCCTTTGCTTTATCTCAATGATGAAGAACTGGATGCGCAGAGGGAAAGACTGAGCTATACCAAGAAGCTTTACGAGAGCCAGGAGAATCGGCAAAAGGAACTATTGGCCAGGGAAGCGATCAGTCAGGAGGAATATGATATCGTACTGAGCCAGTACAATACAAACCTGGCAGACCTGAGGTTGATAGAAGCACAACTGGACAAAATGGTGATTCGTGCACCTTTTGATGGCGAGCTGGGTTTCAGACAGGTTTCCGAAGGCAGTGTGATAGGAACCACCGATGTAATTGCAAACATTGTGAACGTCGATCCCATTAAGATAGAGTTTTCCATACCGGAGCGATACGCCAATGAGATCAAACCTGGTTCGGTCGTATATTTCAGGGCGACCAATAGTATTGAAGAAGCCGAAGGGAAAGTCTACGCCATTGAGCCGAATGTAGATGCGGCTACCAGGACCCTGAAGATAAGGGCAATGAGTCCCAACAAGCAAAAGAAATTTCTGCCGGGCATGTTTGTCAGGGTGCGATTGGTATTGAATGAAATCGAAAATGCGATTATGATTCCTTCCGAATCCCTGATCCCTGAACTTGAGGGTTACAAGGTTTTTATCGCCAACGAGGGAAAAATCGAATCCAGAAAGGTGACCATAGGACAACGGTCGGATACCCGGGTTCAAATCATAGATGGTCTGGCTCCAGGAGAGCTTGTGTTAACTACCGGTGTTTTGCAAGCCCGGGAAGGTATGCCTGTAAATGTCAATCAAATTAATTGATCTTTTATGTCCAGTTTATCCACTATCAGTATCCGAAGGCCCGTATTGTCCATCGTTATGTCGCTAACCATCATGATCTTTGGGGTCATTGGCATATCATTTCTGGGCATCAGGGAGTTTCCCAGTGTAGATCCTCCGGTAGTAAACGTCCGAACCACCTATGTGGGCGCCAATGCCGATGTAATTGAGGCCCAGATTACAGAACCTCTGGAGGAAGGTATTAATGGTATCTCCGGGATCAAGTCGCTGACCTCGATTTCCAACGATGGAGGAAGCAGTATTACGGTAGAATTTGAAGTCGGTGCAGACATGGAGGCAGCTGCCAATGATGTCAGGGACCGGGTATCCCGGGCGCAACGTAATCTTCCGATAGACGCCGAACCACCTATCGTTACCAAGCAGGATGCGGATACCCAGCCGATAGTTTTTCTCAACGTCCAAAGCGAACAGCGCAGCTTGCTGGAGCTTTCCGACATCGCCACCAATGTATTCAAGGAGCGGCTTCAGACCATCGATGGGGTAAGTGAGATCAGGATCTGGGGAGAAAAGGAATACGCGATTCGCCTGAGAATGGATCCGCTGAGAATGGCTTCCTATGGCATTACCCCCCTGGATGTGCTCACCAAGGTACAAAGTGAAAATGTGGAGCTGCCTACAGGAAGCATCGAAGGACAGTCTATAGAGCTTTCTGTGAGAACCAGAAGCAGGATGAGTACCCCGGAAGAGTTTAACCGACTCATTATCAAAGAAGAGTCCAATAATGTAGTCCGATTTCAGGATATTGGCAGGGCCGAACTTGCTCCCTTGAATGAAAGAACGGTATTGAAAAGGGACGGCGTGCCCATGGTCGGCGTGGCACTGGTGCCCCTTCCCGGATCCAACAGTATCGAGATCATGGATGAGTTTTACCGCAGGTTGGATTTTATTCAAAAGGACCTGCCGCCGGATATCAAATTGGGCATTGGCTTTGATACCACCAAATACATCAGGAGTTCTATCAGCGAAGTCCAGGAAACGATTTTTCTGGCTTTTATTCTGGTGGTGCTGATCATATTTATATTTCTCCGTGATTGGAGGACCACCTTTATTCCGGTGCTGACCATCCCGATCAGTTTGATCGGTGTTTTCTTCATCATGTACTTTGCGGGATTTTCCATAAATGTGCTGACGCTGCTCGGAATCGTTTTATCTATCGGTTTGGTGGTTGACGACGCCATTGTGGTATTGGAAAACATCTACACCAAAATAGAGGGAGGTGAAGATCCTGATAAGGCGGCAGAGAAGGGCGCGGAAGAGATCTTCTTTGCGGTAATCGCCACCACCGTGGCCCTGGCTGCAGTGTTTCTGCCGGTGATATTCCTTACCGGTACTACAGGCAGGTTGTTCAGGGAATTTGGTGTGGTAGTGGCTGGTGCGGTCATTATCTCTTCTTTTGTAGCGTTGACCATGACGCCCATGCTCAGCTCCAAATTGCTGAAAAAAAGGGAAAAGAAAAACTGGCTGTACACCAAATCCGAGCCAGTCTTTGTATGGCTGAACGAGCTTTACGCCGGGGCATTGTCTCGGTTCATGCAAGTAAAATGGCTTTCATTCGTATTGCTGGCTATTATGGCCTATGGTACTTATCTTCTTTTCAACGACATCCCCTCGGAGCTTGCTCCCATCGAAGACCGGGGTCAGATCAGGATCAACCTTGCCGGTCCGGAAGGAGCCACCTTTGGCTATATGGACAGGGTCATTGACGAAATGACGGAGGAGTTAATGGAACTGGTTCCTGACGAAGAGCGTGCGGGTTTAATATCTGTTACTTCCCCCGGCTTTGGTACGGCCAGTACCAATTCCGGTTTTGTGAGGGTTATTCTTAAGGACGCCTCAGAAAGAGAAAGGTCTCAGCAGGTTATTTTCGATGAAGTGTCGGAGTACCTGAAAACCAAAACGGCTGTCAGGGCATTTGGGGCTCAGGAACCTTCCATTGGTGATCGCCGGGCAGGCCTGCCTATTCAGTATGTGATTCAGGCCCAGACTCTTGACAAACTGAAAGATATCATCCCCGTTTTTATGGAAAAGGTTGGCCAAAACCCTGCTTTTAGTTTTTCGGATGTCAATCTGAAATTCACCAAACCTGAAATTGAAGTGGAGATAGACCGGGAAAAAGCCAGGAATATTGGTGTTTCGGTTCAGGAAATAGCCAGAACGCTACAGCTCAGCTATTCGGGTCAGCGGTTTGATTATTTTATCATGAATGGAAAGCAGTATCAGGTGGTAGGTGAGATGCGTCTGGAAGACAGGAATGAACCGATCAATCTCAGGATGCTGTATGTGCGTGGCGAAGATGGACAATTGGTACAAATGGACAACCTGGTCACCATCTCTGAAAGGAGCACCCCACCCCAGCTATACCGGTACAATCGTTTTGTCAGTGCCACTGTTCAGGCACAGTTGGCACCGGGAGAAACAGTGGGAACCGGTCTGGAGGAAATGGATAAGATTGCCGCGGAGGTCCTGGATGAAACTTATTCTACGGATGTGGCGGGGCTCTCCAAAGAGTACCGCGACAGTTCCAGCAGTTTGGTATTTGCGTTTATTTTTGCTTTGGTATTGATCTATCTGGTCCTTTCTGCTCAGTTCGAAAGTTTTATGGATCCGCTTACGATCATGTTTACCGTTCCGCTGGCCATATTTGGCGCCCTGTTTTCCCTCTGGTTGTTTGACTTTACCCTGAATGTATTCAGCCAGATTGGTATCATCATGCTTATTGGTCTGGTTACCAAAAATGGAATTTTGATCGTAGAGTTTGCAAACCAACGCAAGGCCAGCGGTATGAGTATTTCTGAAGCCATAGAAGGGGCTGCTGCGGCGCGTTTCCGGCCAATACTGATGACCAGTTTATCCACTATTCTGGGTATCCTCCCCATTGCCCTGGCTTTGGGAGCCGGATCAGAAGGCCGGGTGCCCATGGGTGTAGCCGTTATCGGAGGCCTGCTTTTGGCGACAGTGCTTACCCTTTTTGTAATCCCTGGCATTTATACTTATCTGACATCTAAAGAAGGTAGATTAGCACGAGTCTGAATATGAAGAAATTTTTATTGTTAAACGTATTGATCGTTGTTTCACTGAGGCTGATGGCCCAGGACGAGGAGTTGCTGACTTTTGAAAAGGCGGTCGAGATCGGATTGGAAAACAATTTTGATGTAAAAATTGCCACCAACCAGGTGCTTTTAACAGAAAATGACCGCAAGATTGCTACCAGTGTACTGATGCCTACTGTGGACCTGAACAATACCAGGGGCTACAGGAGAGAGGATACGGAGCAGGCTTTTGTCAGTGATCCGGAAAACCCACGGATCATACCGGGAGCCCAGACCAGAACAAATAATTATAGCCTGGTGGCGATATATGGTTTTAGCGCAGATGCGGTGGTTGCCCTGCAAAGGTTGGGTAAACTGGCTGAAGTAAGTGAACTGGAGGCCAAAGTAGTGATAGAAAATACCGTAGCGGCCATTGCCACTGCATACTACAGGCTGGTGCTGGAGCAACAGCGCTACGATGTCCTGAACAATACTCTGGAGCTCTCCGACGAAAGACTGGAAATCGCAAAGGCCCAATACGAATTTGGAAGGGCTTCCAAAAGGGATTTCCTGGCAGCGCAGGTAGATTACAATGCCGACCTGACTGCGCTCGTCACCCAGGAACAGGTGATACAGAATTCCAGGGTAAATCTAAACGAATTATTGGCGATGGATCTGGAGGATAATTTTGCGGTGAGAGATACCATTACCATCAAAGAAGACCTTTCTATGGAGGAGCTCACAGAAAGTGCTTACAGTCAAAATAAGATGTTTTTGGCCACTCAGCGGATGGAAAATGTGGCCTATCTGCAGCTCAGGGAATTGAGAGCTCAGCGTTTGCCAACGATCACGCTGAATGGTTCTTACAACGACAATACCCTGAATTCAGATGCAGGGTTTCTTTTGAGTAACCAACAGCAAGGGATTAACCTGGGAGCAACCATCAGCTTAAATCTTTTCAGTGGTCTGGCCCTCAACCGGCAAATTCAGGGGGCAAAAATTCAGATCAATAATCAGCGGCATTTGATAGAGCAGTTTGAAAACCAGATGCAGGCTGACTTGCAGCGAACATTCAATACCTATCAAAATAGCAAGCGTTTGCTGGAAATAGAACGCAAGAATTATGAAGTGGCGGTGGAGAATGCCGATATAGCACTGGACAGATTTCGCCTGGGGATTGCAAACTACCTCGAATTTCGGGATGCGCAGGTAAACCGATTGCAGGCGGAAAGCAGGTTGATAGAGTCCTTGTATACCATCAAGGAAAATGAAATAGAACTGATGCGCATAGCCGGTAAAATTTATTTTCCGGAAGAAATTTAAAATATTATTCTCCTGTAATCGAAATTCGATCAATGCCCGGTAGATAGTACCGGGCATTTTTGGTTTATTGGGGATAATAGGCTATAATTGATTGAACCAATGCCCCCTCATGGAGCAATCGTGTATGGTAAAGACAAGGTTTTTTTTTCTTCCAATTCTATCATTACTGACTTTTTTGAGTGCCTGTAAGTCACCGGAATCAGAAGAAACAAAACCCGATTTTTGGGAATTTCCAGCGGAGCTGGATTACAATGCCATACAAAACAGGGGATTTCTCAGGGCCATAGTAGACAATTCCTCTGCCAGCTATTATATCTACAGGGGCAGGACCATGGGTTACGAGTTTGAGCTTTTGAGAAATCTCGCCAACCATCTTGGAGTGGGACTGCGCCTGATCGTGAGGCATGATCTGGAGGATGCCTTCCGGTTGTTGAACAAAGGGAAAGCCGATATCGTTGCCATTAATTTTGAAGTGAATGAAGAGCGGAAAAAATATGCCGCATTTACCCAACCTGTAGGCCTGATGAAAACAGTCCTGGTCCAAAGGAATGACGGCAGTCATATAGATAGTTTGGCCCAATTGAACGGTAAGCAGGTGTATATCAAGAAGGGGACGGTGTACAAAGACCGCATGCGATCCCTTCAGGATTCATTGCAGCTGTCGCTAAGTGTAGCGGAAGAAAACACTGGCCTCGAGAATTTAATCAATAAGGTGGTTCAGGAGGAAATCGACTATACCGTAGTAGATAACGATGTTGCCCTGGTCAACGCGACCTATTATGAAATCCTGGATGTAGACTTGACAGTCAGTGAGGAAAATCCCGTTTCATGGGCAGTAAGAAAAAATGCACCGGAATTATTGGCCTTAATCAATGAATGGATCGCCCGGATAGACCGGACCGGCTACAAAGCCATCCTCTATCACAAATATTTTCTCAATAAGAAAAACAGTTACTACCGCACTTCTTCTGCCTTTTCCTCAGTTTCCGGCGGTAGGATATCCAGGTATGATGAGATCATCAAAGAAGGGGCGGATCAGCTCGGCTGGGACTGGCGACTGCTTGCAGCGCTGGTCTACAAGGAGAGCCGTTTTAATAATGCTGCCGTGTCTTACGCTGGCGCTGTCGGTTTGCTACAGTTGATGCCGGTAACCCTTCAGCGGTTTGGCGTAAATGATCCCAATAATCCCTATGAAAGTTTGAGGGGTGGGGTGGGCTATCTAAGGTATCTGGACGGGTTTTGGATGGAAAGGGTACCGGACAATACGGAGCGTATTAAATTTATTCTGGCGTCCTATAATGTGGGTCATGGCCATGTGCAGGATGCCTGGAGGCTCGCCTACAAATACGGGAAAGATACCCGCCGTTGGAAAAATATCGCTTTTTACCTGGAGCGAAAATCTCAGCCAGAGATCTACCGGGATCCCTGGGTGAAAAGTGGCTATGCCAAAGGACATGTTACCGTGCGCTACGTGCGGGAGGTGTATGGATTGTATGAATCTTATAAGGTGCTGGTAGAGCCTTAGGCTTTCGGGATCATGTTGCTCATGATCTTCGCCGAGAGCAGACACAAAGGTATACCTCCTCCCGGGTGGACGCTGCCTCCGCAAAAATAAAGTCCTTTTATACTGGAGGAATAGTTTGCATGACGTAAAAACGCAGCATACCGGTTATTTGAACTGTTGCCGTATAGCGCGCCATTAGCTGATGACGTTTTTGTCTCTATACTTACGGGGTCGAGTATTTCCTCTGCTTCAATAAGTGGCTCGATGTCTGTCTTCAGTGTGCGATTGATCTTGTTGATAATGGAGATCCTTGCTTTGGCCTTCAACAAGTCCCAATCCTGCCCCTGATTATTGGGCACATTGATCATGGTAAACCAATTCATACATCCATCCGGTGCATCGTCTTTTTTATATACGGAGGTGATGTTGATGTAGACCGTGGGGTCCTCGCAAATGATCTGCTTGTTGAAAATGTGGTCGAATTCCTGTTTGTAATTTTCGGAAAACAGGATGTTGTGCAGATCCAATTCCGGAAACTCTTTTTTTATTCCCCAGTAAAATATCAATGCCGAGCTCGATTTGGGTTGTTGCAATAATTTCTTCGGTTGGGCCTGATCTTTAAGTATGGTCTTGTAGGCATTGACCATATCCATATTGTTGACGACCAGATCGGAAGCATGAAACCGGCCTGCGGCGAGCACACCTTTTGCATGCTGTTTTTCAACCACAATTTTCTCTACAGGTGTGCCGAACGAAAAATTCACCCCAAGCTCAGTTGCCAGCGCATACAGGCTTTGGGTAATGGCATGCATGCCTTTACTGGGGAAATATGCTCCTCTGTTAAATTCCAGATGGGGAATAATGTTCAGCGTAGCCGGTGTCTGGTAAGGGTCAGAGCCATTATAGGTAGCGTACCTGTTGAAAAGTTGCACCAGCTTATCCTGACTAAACTGTTTTTTATTGGCCTGGTTCATGGTATGAAACAAACCCAATTTGCCCAGTTTCAGGTAAGCCTTTATCGCATCTTTGTTGATCCAGGTGCTCCATTTATGGAGCGACCGGTGCATAAACAAGGGGGCCAGATGTTTGTAGATAAAGGCAGACCTGTCCAGAGCAGCGTTAATGTGTGACGGTTCTTCTCCCAGTTTTTCCAGCACTTCCTGAGAAAAATCATTCCTGTCGGCATAGGCCTGGACCGTAGTGCCGTCCTCCCAGAAATAATGGCAATTGACATCAAGTTGCTGGTACCGGAAGTAGTCTTCGGGAGTTTTGTCCGAAAGATGAAACAACTCATCTACCTCTTCCGGAAGGGTGAATAAGGAAGGGCCGCAATCAAAACGATACCCCTTGATGGAGATTTCGGAAAGCTTCCCTCCGGGATAGCTATTGGCTTCAAAAACTTCGACCTGATATCCTTTGTGAGCCAACCGGATACTTGCTGCCAGGCCTGCAATTCCCGAACCGATGATTATGGCTTTTTTTTGCATACTCGTAAAACTAAAAGAAAATCGAAGAGTTTAAACGTCTGATGCACCTTCATATTCCGGACTTACTCCAAAGGCATGCCCTTTGTTCTTGCCAGAAAATCATCGACGGTCAAGGATGGATCAGTTTGCATGTCAGGCATTAGCCGAAAACTCCCTTAGTCGATTTCCAGCTCCTGTCTGGCCTTCAAGCCCAGCAGTGCTTTTTCAAATTTCCGTTTGCCCAGGTAACAAAGGGGACAATCAATGTCGCTCCAGATTTTTATTTTCATGATGCAATGTAATGTTTTAGGCAAATCATTTGTGCTTAAATCGACTAAAAGAAACAACCGATAGCCAGGGCTCGGTTCAGGTCGCTGGATTATTTGACAAGAGATGCCTTGAAACAGTTTTGGGAATAACCGGTTTTTCAGGCTTCAGGCCTGTTGTCCGCCAAGAATATGTGCCGCAATTGAGCTTCAGCAAGGTTTTTGCTAAAAATTATAGTAACTTGATCAAATGAACAGGATTTTATCTATTATAATATTGATGTAGCATGACAGAGATTTTTACCACCATAAAAAAATTGATTGAAGTAAGGTTCAAAATTCTGAAATCCGAAATCCTTGATGAAATTAGCAGTATTGCGGCAAGGGTGGGCATTATTCTGCTGATGGTATTGTCCGCCTCTTTTATACTGCTTTTTGGAAGCATCGCCCTGGCCTTTTACTTTAGCGAACTGTACGGAAGTACTTCTGTAGGGTTTTTGTTGTTAACGGGAATTTATTTTTTGTTATTTATTATCCTTTACCTAGTGAGAAACGCTAATTTTATTCAAACGGGGCTTAAAAACTCACTCTCCCGGTATGTATTTTTATTCAAGAGTAAAAAGGACTGATTATGGATGAGGCGTTAAAAAGGCAATCTGAAGAATTGGAACAAACCCTGCGACAACAGTTGGGCTTATTGAAGCAGGACTCCGGGGTTTATTTGAAAGTTGGCGGTATAGCATTAATAAGTGGACTTCTGGCCGTGGGTGCCACCAGAATAATTTCAGGTAGAAATAAAAGCAAAAAACCTGGGAAAAGGCTGAAAGGCAAGAAAAAGCAGAAATACAGTATATTGCGCAATATCAGAAACCGGTTTTTTTGGATGGCAGTAGATTACGGAAAGTCCAGACTCCTGGAACAATTGGTCGCTAAAGCAAGTAAGGAAGATGAACCGGAGCACTAGACTGCGAGACTTACTTTTTGAAAGGAAATCGGAAGGTTCAAAAAGTCTGGCACTTTTAATTGACCCGGAAAAAATGGATCGGCAGTCCTCATTTACAGAGCTTGTTCAAGGGGCCACAGAACTGGAAATAGATTTTATTTTCATCGGCGGCAGCCTGGTAAGTGCAGATCAACTGGCCAAATGTATGGCAAGCGTGAATCAGATTGTGGGGGGTAGGGTACCCCTCGTACTCTTTCCGGGAAGCGTGATGCAGGTATCCGATGAGGCCGACGCGATCTTGTTTCTCTCCCTCATTTCCGGAAGAAATCCGGAATGGCTGATCGGTCAGCAGGTATTGGCCGCTCCGCACTTGTCGAAAAGCAAACTGGAAATTATTCCGACCGGATACATGCTTGTCAACGGAGGGAGTTCCACCAGCGTGGAATATATCAGTCAAACCATTCCGCTTCCCCAGGACAAACCGGATCTGGCCGCAGCTACCGCACTTGCCGGCAAGTATCTGGGCTTGTCCGTATTTTATATGGACGCGGGAAGTGGTGCCCGCGTGCCCGTATCTCCTGATATGATCCGTGCAGTGAATGCGCATACAAAAGCACCTTTGATCGTAGGTGGAGGTATATGTTCCCTGAGTAGTGCCCGACGGGCCTGGGAGGCTGGTGCGGATGTGCTGGTCATTGGCAATGGGGCAGAAAAAAACCCCAGCCTGATTGCTGAGGTCCTTCAGTACGCCAGGTGGTACAATGCCTCACTGAACGTTAATTAAAGATTCTCTTCTTCTCATTTTACCCGCCGGTAATCCATACATCATTTTGAATCTGCGGCAGAAATAGGCCGTGTCTTTGTAGCCAACTTCCTTACCGATGTCACGGATACTCTTTTTTGTCGTTCTGAGTAATTCTACGGCGGCCTCCATTCTCTGGTATTCAATGTAATCCTGGGGATTGATGCCGGTAAGCATTTTAAAATACTGGCCTACATAATCTTCAGATACATTGGCTACTTTCGCAAGCACCTTGTTTGAGAGGTCTCCTCCGATATTTTTCTTAATATAATTGAACATGTCAATCAATCTGGGGTCCTTGAAATAAGTGCTATTAGTAGACAATTCCTCCACAAAGAGCCTGTTTTTCAGGATGTGCCTGACCAATTCTACGACCAGGAGCTCGGTATACAGCTTGATTACCCGCTCTTTGCCAGGAGTGGCCTGTTCGGATTCCTTTACCACATCTTCGATGATAGATGCGATCCGGTCATTGAAACGGATCACGAATGCAGGAATGCCCAGAGAATTGAAAAAGTTCACCACATCAAAAACCTTGGCCTCGAAAGAAAGTGAGGTGATGCAATCGTCTTCCTCATTCTTTATGTCTTTGAAACTGATGGTTTGAAGGTATTTTTTCTTGTTCTCAAGAAAATTTTCGTTATTGGTTTCATTTCTCTTGGTGACAGTTCCAAAGGATACCCTTGTCGCCCGACCTGCCGGAATAAAAAGTATTTCTCCCTCATTTACAGACTCTTGGTCCTCGCCAAAATTAAGAGATCCCCTATGTAGGAGAATGGCTGTGTTTTCCGAGTCTGAATAATCGGTGATGGTAACGGGCCTTTCTATCTTGTAATTATTCCCCTTAATGTACCTCACTCCAACCGACTCAATCACCTTATTGTAATATTCCATGATCAGTGCCTTTAGGTTTATTTAAGTAAAAGTATATTCTTTTTCTGATTTCTTAGGACAATAATAGATAAAAAATTAGAATAAACTAAATTTCGATATGAAAATTAATATATTTTTTTAAAAATCCACAGCTTATGCAATTATCTTAAAAGGCTCCGGGATATAACTATTTTTTGAATTTCAGACCTCCGGTCGTGTATTTATGTGATTTTCTCCTACCTGATCATGCGTTCTGCAGGGTATTCCCGTACATATCCGTATCCTCGGTGGATCTGTACCACCTCTTTAGTCACTTCCATGGCTACCTTAGATACATACAATTTGGCCGTGGCACCCGACCTGGCAAAATACCCGGCCGCATCCCTTTCAGCAAATTGCTCCTGGCAACGATCAATTACTATGATCGCTCACTGACACATGTGTATCTGGATAATATACGCTAAAAAATAAAAAAGGGGCTATCAGTGCCCCTTTAATCGTCAGTTTTATCAAGTTCTTCTATTCTCTTCCTCCAAAGAAAATAAAGAAATAATAGGCCAGCGTGGCCATGGAGGCGATAGCTGCCACCACATAGGTCATGGCTGCCCATTTCAAAGCATCTTTGGACATCCCGTATTCCTGCGCAGTCACAATATTGCGCTCCTGTACCCAGGCCAGTGCCCGTTTACTTGCATCAAATTCTACCGGTAAGGTGACCAGGCTAAACAAGGTCAGCATGCTATACGCACCGACTACCACTATACCTACCACTTCATAGGGGAGGCCGAACAGGGCGATCCCGCCAAACAAAGATGCAATCAATACGAAATTCAGGATTTTACCGCTGATATTCTGTATGGGTACCAGCGTGGATCTGAGTTGAAGCCATGTATAGGAGCGTGCATGTTGTACTGCGTGACCACATTCGTGCGCCGCAACAGCAGTGGCTGCAGCATTGCGACCATAGTAGACATCAGGGCTCAGATTTACAGTCTTGTTCATCGGGTTATAATGGTCAGACAATTGCCCTTCGACACAATTTACACTTACATTATGAATGCCGTGATCCGCCAGCATCAATTCGGCGATTTCTTTTCCCGAAAGATTGGCCTTCAGAGAGGTCTGGGAGTATTTTCTGAATTTACTTTTCAGCTTGTTACTCACCACATAACCGATAATCCCAAATACAACTACTATTAATATGATTCCCATTTTCTTTATAAAATTGTTTTTTGCTACATAAACGATGCCTCAATCAGTAAGGTTGCTTACTTTTTTTTGCCCGGCAAAAGCAGCAAGCTGATGCCTCCTAAAACCATTACAGTTAGCATCTGAGAGGCATGAACCACCATTGCAAATATCTTGCCCTGCTCTTCTGATATGCCATAAAACAAGAGGATAAAGGCTACCATCGCATGGAAGGTGCCAATGCCACCCTGTACCGGCGCGATCATCCCTATACTTCCCATCACCAACACCATTAGCACAGAAGGTATTGATAGTGAGTTAGTTGCTGGCATAGCCAGAGCGATCCAATACATCATCAGAAAATAGATGATCCAGATCAACACCGACACGGACCAGAATCCAAACTGTTTTTTCATCTGGAATATAGTCTCCAGACCACTGACAAATTGTCGCAAAAACTGTCTGACTTTCCCTATCCAGCCCGAATGTCTGTATCTGCGATAGGCAAAGAAAAGCATTCCCAGCAGAATTACCAAGATCACCAGGCCGATAGAAAAATAGCTGTTCGTGAAGTCAGTCAATTGGGGTAGGGAAACCAATAAACCGAAAATTTCGAGAAAAATACTGCCCTGGAGCAGAAATGCCAGCCCGATCATCAGCAGCATAAACCCCATGTCTATGGTCCGTTCCAATACAACAGTGCCGAGCAATTTCCCGACCCTGACAGACTCGGTCTTATTTACTGCCCCGCATCGGGCCAGCTCCCCCGCTCTGGGGACCAGCAGGTTGACCAGGTATCCAAACATGAGGGCCCAGAATACACGGCCCGTACTAACCTTAGATTTTTCGCCGGTTTCGATAAGGATTTTCCATCTCCACGCCCGAAGCCAGTAACCAAGGATACCAATAGTCACGGAAGAAGCCAGTAACAGGAAATCGGTATCCTTTATGGAGTTTACCAGGGCAAGCCCATCCAGGTCCCTGTATAAATAATAAAAAATGAATACTGCAATAAGCAGGGAGAAGGCAACCTGAAAACCCTGTTTGGCTTTTTTGCTCAAAGCAATTTATTTTGATCGTCCGGAAAGATGACGATAGGTTGATAAGACCTCGCTTCTTCAAAGTCCATCGAGGCGTATGAAATGATGATGACCACATCTCCCACCTGTGCTTTTCTTGCCGCTGGCCCGTTAAGACAGACCTGTCCGCTTCCTCTCTCTCCTTTGATCACATAGGTTTCGAGTCGCTCTCCATTATTGATGTTCACCACCTGTACTTTTTCGTTGGCAATGATATTTGCTGCATCCATAAGGTCTTCGTCTATGGTGATGCTGCCTACGTAGTGCAGTTCGGCCTGGGTGATTTTTACCCTATGAATCTTTGATTTTAGAAGTTGGATCTGCATGACAATTTTTGTTCTGCTATTCGCCTATTACCAGGTTGTCGATAAGCCGGATATTCTCAATGTTGGCAGCGATACATATCGCGAAGGGTACTCCATTTGACTGCTTATGCAACAAGGAAAATCGTTTCAATTCTACCAGTTCGAGGTACTCTGTCTGTATGCCGGCCGGCGAAAGCTCTTCCTGAATGACTTTATTTCTTACCGTAAACCAATCTCCTCCATTCAATAGTTCAGTCTCACATCGCCGGAGTGCCTGATAAAGACGGGGAGCGGTGGTGCGCCCTTTTTCAGAAAGCCTCAGGTTTCTGGACGATAGAGCCAAACCGTCTTCGTCGCGCACGGTCGGGATCATCCGGATACGGGTATCCATAGAAAGGTCCGCAGTAAGGCGGCGGATGATAGCTACCTGCTGCAGGTCTTTTTGACCGAAAAATGCACGGTCAGGTAGCAGTATATGGAACAATTTGGCCACCACTATGGCTACCCCGTTGAAATGTCCCGGCCGGAATTTGCCTTCCATGATCTGTTCCATCGGCCCAAAATCAAATTCTGTAATGACAGATTCCGGATAGATCTCTTTTTCATCCGGAACAAATACCAGGTCCACGCCTTCTTCGGCCAGCAATTCCAGGTCACGGGCCAGAGTTCTTGGGTATTTAAAAAGATCTTCCGGGTTGTTAAACTGTATGGGGTTTACAAAAATCGATACTACGGTAATGTCTGAAACCTTTTTGGCCGCACGGATCAACTCCACATGACCCCGGTGCAAAGCACCCATGGTCGGTACCAAACCAATCGATTTTCCCTGGCTTTTCAGGCGCTTAATCTGCTGTCTTACAGCGGGTATGGTTTCAACTTTCTCCAAGGGCTTCTTTGGGATGGTGTAGGAAAATAGGTGCAAAAGTATATTATTCTGATTAAAAACAATGGGAAATCCTTATTTTTTTTGTAAATTTGTAGTCCCGTTATATCCCTTAACAAAACACATTAGATATGTCTAAACTTCGTATCCTTTACGTAGCAAGCGAAATCAATCCATTTCTTCAAACCTCGGAAGTTGCCAATTTTGTAAGGGCGTTACCGCAGGCCATGCAGGAAAAGGGAATGGAAATCCGGATTCTGGTACCCAGATTCGGCCTTATCAATGAGAGGAAGAACAGACTGCACGAGGTAGTACGCCTTTCCGGTATCAATATTTCTGTAGGTGAGGAAGAAAAACCGCTGATTATCAAGGTGGCTTCCATTCCCAATGCAAAGCTTCAGGTTTATTTCATAGACAATGAAGACTATTTCCAGCGAAAGAGCGTTTTCTTTGACAAGCAGGATAAGTTTTACGAAGACAATGACGAAAGAGCGATTTTCTTTTGCAAAGGCGTATTGGAGACTGTAAAGAAACTGGGTTGGGCACCAGATGTGGTACATTGCAATGACTGGATGACCAGTTTGATACCCTTGTATCTCAAAACCACTTATAAGAACGAACCCCTATTTAAGGAAACAAAATCCGTCTTTGCCATTTATAATAACGGATTTAGTCATAAATTTGGGGACGATTTATTTGAAAAAATCAAAATGGTAGATATCGACGATGAGCTACTAGACCCATTAAAGACCAAGGATTACGAAGGTTTCCTCAAACTTGGAATGGAGTATGCCGATGTCGTAGTAAAAGGCGAGGATATCTCTGAGAACCTCACTACCATGATAAAAGAAACATCTAAAGACAAGCAGTTTGAAATTAATAGTGAAGAAGAAGCTCAGCTTTTTGAGAGTTACTACAATATCTACACCGATCTGGCAGGCTAAAATTTTCGGAATTTTATTTTCTATCATGCTATTTACCGGGGCCTGTTCTGACCCATCAGAAATAGGTTTGGTACTCGACCCGGATTCCAATCAGATAGGGGTTTTCTATGAAGAAATACCCCTTTCTTCTTATTTGGTCCTGGCAGATTCCTTTAATACTACCAGCCAGGGAAGAGTAGTAGTGGGCGGGGATCAAAGTGAGCTGTTCGGAACTACCCGTGCCACAGCTTACAGCAGATTGTCGTTCAATCCCAACGGTGTTCCGCCCAGAGAGGAGGCGATTTTTGATTCGGCCGTGTTTACCATGAATGTGGTGGACCTTATCGGAGAAGATTTTGACGAGGAAAAGACCTTTAGCGTACACCGCCTCACGGAGCCGATTCTGGATACTGCCTACTACAATTTCAGTAGCCTTGCCTACGAGGAGGAAAGTACTATTGCTTCGGGATCTTTCGTCCTGCAGCCGGACACGGCAAATCTTCTGAGGATGAACGTGTCGCCTGAAATATCATCTGATTTCTTTGAAAAGCTGAAGGCTGATGACCCGGTATTTGACAATATCTTTACTTTCCGGGATTACTTCCCGGGTATCGTCATGACCGGAGATCCGGCACAAAACACCTCCCTGTCACTGGCTATGGGCAGCGGTACCGGTATGACGTTGTACTATCATTATGATGGAGACACTGTCTCTACCGGCTATCCTATCAATACCATTCAGTCCCGACACTTTACCGGGCTGAGCAATGAAGCGCAAGGTTCAGCGATCGAAGGCCTGACAGAACGAGGAAAGGAATACGATGTGCCCGGAAATCTGGTAGGGGCTAAAGCCGGGCTTGGAATGTTGCTCAAGCTGGATATGAGTCCGGTTCATGATTTTCTGGATACGCTGGAAAACATTACCTTTAACCAGATCATGCTGGAAGTAGGGCCCGTTGAACCCTATCCCGAATTCAAAACACCCTATAATTCCCTGGTGATGTACTTTGCCACGGTAGATAACGAAATTTATCAGCGGTTTGACGGCAGAGAGGTGGCCGTTCAGAGTGAAAGTGGCAACCAAACCGCATTTGACCAGAATGGAAATGTGGTTCCTACGACAAACAACCAGACAGGTTTGGCCTTTAATACTGAAGACGGCATCTATGCCAATCAGATCACCTCGTATGTCAATGCACTTTATCGATCAGAGCTGGTAAGGACAGATTTGTTCCTGTATCCCAATACCCCAAGTACAGAAAGAGCGCCGGTAAATTCTGACGCATTCAAGCGATCACTCCGGGAGTTTGTCGTCAATAAAGACAATATCAAGTTAAAGGTTTATTACACCAAAATCCGGTAATTTCCGGCAATCAGTGGGTTCTGCTGAAAAGGACAGCGGCCCACTGTTTGCTGCATTTTTTATCCCGGTATTCGAGTCCCTGTTCTTCTGCCGCTTTTCTGATTTCAGGGATGTCTTTTTCGTAAAACCCGCTCAGTACCAGCAGGCCCCCGGCACTAAGGTCTCCGGCGTATGTGGGAAGCTCATCCAGCAATACATTTTTGTTGATATTGGCCAGGATCAGGTCGTAGTTTTTTTCCTTGCTTACCGACCTCACAGTACCTTTCTGCATGATGGTTCCGACTAGGCCGTTAATTTCAAAATTCTCATTACCGTTTTCCACACTCCAGTCGTCTATATCAAAGGCTGTCACAAATTTTGCACCCAATTTTTTGGCCATGATGGCAAGGATTCCCGTTCCGGACCCTGCATCCATTACCTTTTTGTGGCGGTGGTCCAGCGACAACTGCCAGCTGAGCATCAGGAAGGTAGTGGCATGGTGTCCTGTGCCAAAAGACATCTTGGGGTTGATAATGATTTCGTGGACAAAGGATGCCGCTTTTGATGGGTGGAAGGTGGCTCTGACATATACCTGGTCAGCCACTGCTATCGGATCGTAATGCTTTTCCCAGGCTTCATTCCAGTTCACTTTGGGCAATACTCCCTCGCTGACCTGAACGGCAGCAGCTTCCTTATACCGGGCAATCAGAGCCTCCCAGTCCTTTCTGTCGAGCTCTTCGGGCAGTATATAGGCATCTATGCCAGCCTCAGTTTCCAGAAATGAATCAAAACCGATCCCGGCCATTTCAGCGATAAGGATTTCCCGGTAGGAAGGGCTGCAGGTGATCTTGAATTCCAGGTATTCCATTTCTGTAAAGTTTTTGGATGGTGTATGAAAATGCCCGGGACAGCAGGCGACCCGGGCAAGAATAAGCTGGCAGCAAAGGCAGGCTTAGAAAGATTTGATGATGTCTACAAAATCTCTTGATTTCAGGGATGCACCCCCAATCAAGCCTCCATCCACGTCTGGCTTGGAAAAGATCTCTCTGGCATTATCTGGTTTGCAGCTACCACCATAGAGGATGGAGATTTCATCGGCCACAGCGCTTCCAAATTTGCCGGCCAGGTGCTGCCTGATGGCGGCATGCATTTCCTGAGCCTGCTCAGCAGACGCGGTTTTGCCTGTTCCGATGGCCCATATAGGCTCATAAGCAATGACGATGTTTTTGATCTCGTTTTCAGAAAACCCAAATAAACTCTCAGTCAATTGGTTTTTCACGTAATCCTCATGGGTGCCGGATTCTCTGATTTCAAGCGGTTCGCCGCAACAGAATATCGGTGTCAGCTTATTAGCCAGTGCCTGCTTGGTTTTTTCTGTAAGCAACGCATTGGTTTCCCGGAAATACTCCCTTCTTTCACTGTGGCCGATAATTACGTATTCGGCCCCAAATGAGGCCAGCATTTCCGCCGAAATTTCGCCTGTAAATGCACCGGATGCCTTGTCGGAACAATTCTGGCCGCCCAAATGTATGTTTTTAACTCCTGCTATCAATTTATTGACTCCGTGAAGGTGAACATATGGAGGGTTTAATACTACCGTTACATCTTTCTGTGGTTCATCTCTGAGCATATTTACAATCTCTGAAGTAAGCTTTTGCCCCTCCTCCTGAACACCATTCATTTTCCAGTTTCCGGCAACAATTTTTTTTCGCATGATATATTAGTTAAGATTTATATATTTGGTCAGGATTATCCCGTTCATGTACCAAAGGTTAAAATTACGTAAAATGTCAGTTCCAGAAAAAGAAAATTCGGATACCGGTGCAAAAAAGAAGCCAGGTTATGCCGCGGCTTTGAGGAGAATAGCCTCTTTTTGTGCCTACCAGGAAAGAAGTCATTTTGAAGTGAGGGGAAAACTGGAAGATTGGGGACTGGGGCCGGAGGAGATCGGCAAATTGATCGCCAGATTGGAAGAGCAGGATTTCCTCAATGAGAAAAGATTTGTAGATAGTTTTGTGAGAGGTAGGTTCGGCTTAAAGAAATGGGGCAAAATACGGATCCGCCAGGAACTGAAAATGCGGCAAATTTCTGAAGACCTGATCCGGGATTCTCTTGCTGCGCTTGACGAAAGTGAATATGAAGAGACATTGAGGTTTCTTGCCGAAAGAAAATGGAAATTGACCAATGAAGCCGACCCGTATAAAAAGAAAGCCAAAGTATCTCGTTTTCTGTTATTCAGGGGTTTCGAAGCAGATCTGATAAAGGATGTAGTAGATGGGCTGGCTACTGTTTAGGGACAAATCGGTCCCCTGATTCCTGGGGGATGACGTCTATTACATTGGCCAATACCAATTTGACCAGGGTTCGGGAAGCGATATAGATCGGAATTTTTGCTGAAACCATGTATTCTTTCAGCGTGATGTGGGAGCGGACAGCGAGCTCTTTCATGAGCAGTTCTTCTTTTTTACCATATTTGAAGATAATGTCTTCCTGGCGCTGTTTGCGCTTCATGATCTCCCACATCTCCCTGCTTGCCTGAATACTTTTGTCCGCTACCCTGACAAACGCTTTTTTCTTATTTTCATCCCAGATGAAGTGCGGGCCGGCTTTGCTCTTCTGAATTTCATATACAGCCACGCCCTTTTTTGGGGTAAGATGCACCACATGTTTATTCAGGTGGATAGGAGGCAGAATCAATTCCCGAATGGCCTTGTCCATCGCGTAGACCTCCTCTTCTATATACCTTTGCCCACTGACCGTACCATCATCGTCCACGCCAATCAACAAATGCCCACCGTCGGTGTTGGCCATGGCCACAATTTCCTTGACTATTTTTTCCGGGTGGGCTGCTTTTTTTTTGAATTCCACGTGCAGGCCTTCTCCCCTTCTGGCTATCTTCCCAATTTCCTGAATCGTCATTGCCTTTCATTTTATTAAAACCGCCAGCGTAATTCTTGCTCCCAGCGTCTGGTTCTGAACATAATAATCTGCTATTCCTTCCAAACGCATCCTGTAAGTGATATTATAGGTGTAGCCAGCTCCCAGGCCCAGGTCTGCGTTATTGCCTACCAGAGCGCGCGCCCGGATAAAAGCCGCTTCGAGCGGATAAAACCTCAGGCCTCCGGTGATTTGATTTGCACCTGCGGTGTTGTATTCAAAACCGCCCGAAAACGAGAGCTGGTGAAGGTGAAAATAGTTGACCTCCGCACCAAGTTGCGCTTTCTGAAAGATACCCTGTATATCTGTTCTGACCAGATCCAAACCGCTACTGATCAAAAAGCTTCCTGCGGCCTGCTGGGCATGGCTTCTGGAGATTCCGCCCAGCAGCAGCAAGAGCATGGCACTGAGTAGGAATGCCCGGGTTACAATTTTCCTCATGATGGCTCGGCATTCAAGGTTTCCAATCGTTTTTTGAGACCCGTCCACTCGTCCCGAAGCCGGGCTGCTTCCATGAAGTTCAATTCCCTGGCCGCAGCTTCCATCCTTTTCTGGGTTTGTTTGATCAGTTTTTCCAACTTATCCTTGCTAAGGTATTGAACAATCGGGTCTGCCGCCACATCTGCCTCTTCCGGATTGTTTTCCACATAAATTTTCGCATTTCTTTTGCTGTCCGCCACCTTGGTCTGTCCCATGATCCTGTCGTGGGATTTGATGACCGTTTTGGGAGTGATTCCGTGCTCCTCATTGTACTCCTTCTGCCTTGCCCTTCTCCGGTTCGTTTCGTCAATGGCCAGTTGCATGCTTTCAGTAGTAGTATCGGCATACATCACTACCTTTCCAAATTCATTTCTGGCCGCCCGACCGATGGTCTGTACCAAACTCCTTTCGTTTCTCAGAAAACCTTCCTTGTCCGCATCCAGAATAGCCACCAAAGCTACTTCCGGGAGATCCAGGCCTTCCCGTAACAGATTGACACCGACCAACACATCAAATATGCCCAATCGCAGCTCTCTCAGAATCTCTACCCTGTCCAGCGGTTTCACCTCCGAGTGAATGTACCTGGATTTGACACCTACCTTGGCCAGGTACTTGTCCAATTCCTCCGCCATCCGTTTCGTAAGGGTGGTCACCAGTACCCGAAATCCGTTTTTTATCGTCTGATCTATTTCTTCCAGCAGGTCGTCAATTTGATTGCCACTGGGCCGTACCTCTATGACAGGATCCAGCAAACCAGTGGGCCGTATGATCTGCTCGACCACCACCCCTTCGGATTTGGTCAGTTCGTAGTCTGCCGGTGTTGCACTGACGTATATCACCTGATTGGTGAGGGATTCAAATTCATCAAATTTTAATGGCCGGTTGTCCAGCGCTGAGGGTAGTCTGAACCCGTAATCCACCAGGTTTACTTTTCTGGACCGGTCTCCACCCCACATGGCCCGAACCTGGGGCACGGTTACGTGACTTTCATCGATGACGAGCAGATAGTCATCGGGAAAATAATCCAGGAGACAGAAGGGTCTGGTACCAGGCTGCCGGCGGTCAAAATACCGCGAATAATTTTCTACTCCGGAGCAATATCCCAGCTCGCGGATCATTTCCAAATCAAATTCAGTACGCTCTTTCAGCCGCTTGGCTTCCATCAGCTTCATGTCCTTTTCAAAAAATCCAAGCTGCGCCACCAAATCATCCTGTATCTCATGGATCGCCGTATCGATAACATCCCTGCCGGTCACAAATAAGTTTGCAGGGAAGATGGTGATGATTTTCTCGTCAGAAATTTTCTTGCCAGTCAGGGGGTCCACCCGCTGTATGGCTTCTATTTCGTCTCCCCAGAAGAAAAGGCGATACGCAAAATCTCCGTAGGCCACAAAAATATCTACCGTGTCTCCCTTAACCCGGAAGGTTCCCCGGTTGAAATCTGCGGTAGCCCTGCTGTAAAGCACTTCCACCAGTTTGAAGAGCAGTTGATTTCGGGGAATCCGGTCGCCCTCCTGTATTTTGATAACGTTCTTCCCAAATTCCTCCGGATTTCCTATACCATATATGCAGGAAACGGAGGCCACTACAATGACATCTCTTCTGCCTGAGAGCAGTGCTGAAGTGGCAGAGAGCCGCAGCTTTTCAATCTCCTCATTGATCGACAAGTCTTTTTCTATATAGGTACCACTGGTAGGAATAAACGCCTCAGGCTGATAGTAGTCGTAATAGCTGATAAAATATTCTACGGCATTGTCAGGGAAAAATTGTTTGAATTCACCATAAAGCTGGGCAGCAAGGGTTTTGTTGTGACTCAATACAAGGGTAGGCCGCTGCACCTCCTGTATCACGTTGGCCACGGTGAAGGTTTTACCCGATCCGGTCACACCCAGCAGAACCTGGGCCGGATCTCCGCCTTTGATCCCCGATACCAGGCTTTTGATGGCTGCCGGTTGGTCCCCGGTGGGTTCATAATCCGAAATGATATTAAAATCCATATAATTTTAATTTACTTAATTACAACGCCTTTAAGGCCGGGAATAGTTTTCAGGATCAGGTACTTTTACCAAAACGACTGAACCTGTGCAGATTATAATACAGGAAATTCGTACGAAGGATTATGATCAGCAGCAAGGGGAGAATGCTGGGATGAAAGGACTGGAAACCCAATATCCAGATGACCAGTGCCAGGTCGGCGAGGATCATTGACGCAAGTAAAAGTTTTCTGATCCCTCTACTTTGGGGACGGATGGCCAGTTTGGCAGCCAGGTAGAGGTGTAGCGGAAACGCCCAGAAAAGATTCCAGTTATTTTTGGTTTGGGAATGTTCGGTGAAAAACCACAAAAAGCAAAGCAATAGGCCCAGCAGGCCCAGCACGGTAAAAAGGCCGATGTCCAGTCCCAGGAAAAGCCGCTGCTTTCTATATCCTAAGAAAGTGAGTAGTCCGGCCAGAATGGCCAGGGCCCAGAAAACAAAATAAGGGTTCACCAGGCTAAAACTACCCCGCTCCCCATCCGGAAAATCGTAAATAGCATTGTTTTGACTCACCAATGGGCGTTCCGGTCCGTCTCCTATAATACTTGCACTTTGGAAGGCTGCCTCCAGGTAATCTGGCAAAAACATTTTCTCTTTTTCATTGGCAGCCCGGTCTATTACAGCTCCCAGGGCAAGATCAATGCCCAGGTCTGACCAGGGAAGCGGGTACACATACTCATCGATCAGGTTGCGAAAGCTTTTCTCTTCCTCCGGCTGAGGGAGGTTCCACTTCAGTGAATTTCCCAGTACCGATTCCATCATTTCTCTTATTCTTGTAGAACAATTGTCAAAGAAGAAATCGTAGCGGTATTTTCGGTTTTCGGGTCTGTAATTTTTCTGCAAAAAAGCCACCACAGCCCTGGCCTGTACATCTGAGAGATTCAACTCCTGCTCCCTTACACTTCTTCTGAAATAATTGTATTCGTACAGAAAATTCTCAGTTGTGGTGAGAGACAATTGGTAATCCAGTGTCCGGCGAATGAACTTGACATAGAAAAAGGGTGTGTTGAAATCAAAAGTACCATAATTGAATACCAGGTCGCGACCGGTCTCCAGCTCGCGCACACGTATTGCACTGTGACCAAAGGTAGCGTACAATTCCTCCCCCGGATCGCAGGTAAGCAGGCTGATCTTATATTGCTGTGCCTGGCCTGGCGATGGGCTATGTAACAAAAAGAAGAGGATTCCCCACAACAGACAGGATTTGAACTCAGGAAAGGAAAAAGCGAAGCGTTGCATAGGAGTTGATCAGGTAAAATCAATTAGACAAGGACAAATTTACTGGTTTAATTCAGTTTTCCGTAGGGGATGTGTTAATTCGTAGGGGCCAGTGTTGGTAGCAAAAATTTTGTTTGAAATAATTAAAAATGATGTTTATATAAAAATATACGATTTACATCCTTTGATTTTATTTGGGTAATGTTTATTTTTATTACCTATTCATTTTTATTATGGATATTTTTTATAAAGAAAGGACCCTCAAAACTGTACATGGACTGTTGATCGTCAGGATTGCAGTGCTGTTTGGCCTGCTGTTCGTCATTGGATTTACTGCATATGCGCAGATTCCGTTGTCCACTTTCAGCTATCGGTCTGCCTTGCCTGAGGGAGGCCAGGGTGACTGGGACGACCCGGCGAGCTGGCAGGTATATGACGGTACAGCCTGGACAGCTGCTAGCCTGCCTCCAAATCGGGATAATGATGTTTTCATCATTAAAGGCAATGAAATCAGACTGACGGGTAATGAAGAAGTAAATAATCTTTATTTATTTGGTGCAGCCGATGCGGGGAAAAAGTTGAATCTGCAAACTTTTGATCTGGATGTCTATGGAGGCCTTCACAGTTTTCATGTGGTTGGGGCTGATTACAACTTGTTTGATAGTGCCTGGTTGGGTGATGACTGGATTTATCCAGAGGAAGGAAGGATCGTTTTCAGAGGCAACTCAAGAATTGTAGTTGATAGAAACTCCTGGAGCGGACAAAATCTTGCCAGCAGGTATACCGTGGTATTTTATCCAAATCCGGATCAGGAACTGGTTGTAAATGCTGTTTTTAAAGCAAGTAACTTTTTAATACAGAGCGGGACGGTCCGGCAAACGGTAAATTATAATGGCTCACCTGCCTCGTCTACTTTTTCATTTACAACAGACGATGTTTTCGGTACAGAAGATTTTGGAGAATTTCGTATTGCGCCGGGAGCTACACTCATTTCAGAGACGACCCGTGAATTTAACCAAATACTTAGAAGATCAGACACCAAACCCGCAAGCTCCTTTATTCTGGAAGAAGGCGCGAACCTGGTGCTGCAGGGAGAGGAACCCATCATCGATGCGGTCAATGTGGTACTGGATGGCAATGTTTTCTATGCCGCAGACGGGGCCACACAGGGATTTTTAAAAGCCTCTATGGCTGAGTCCCAATCAGATTTCCTATACCAAAACCTCTATTTCCAGGGGCTGGCTACCAAAGTTCTTCCGGACGAGCTCTCGGTACAGGGTGATATGGTATATGTCTCAGGTGGGCAGGTCACTGGATTTGACACCGAATTGCAACTGACCGGAAATGTGGACCAGGAGTTGAACATACCCGGACTGGAATTGTCGGGACTGTTGTTGGATAAATTATCCGGGACCGTGAATTTAAGACATAGATTAACGATTTTTGAAACCTTCAATCAGGTAGCGGGTACAATAAATTTCCATGATCAGGACCTGACCCTGGAATTCGGATCCACGGGTATTTACAGCTACTCAGGAGGAAAATGGCTCAATCTGGGGAAATTGTATTACGAAAATCTGCCCCTGATTCTGGATGATTCAAATGCCACCTTTCCCATATACGATACGGTTTTTGATGCGCCCAGACATTTGGTGTTGGAAGGAAATTTGTCTGGTTCGGCGCAGGCAATTGAAATCAGCTATATTGAAGCTCCCGGCCTTACTTACGATCCGGAATTTTCGGATCATGGGGAGGTGGTCGTTTATCACCTGAACAGCTTTTTTGAGTTGAATACGGTTGGTACTGCTACCAATGAGATAAGTGCCTGGATACTGGCGGAGGATTTGGCGGTGCAGGACATCGACCATTTGCGTATAGTAGGGGCAGGTGAGCAGGCTATAGGTGATCACGTGTCCGCATCACTCAGGGATGGCATGCTTTGGGCAGGCAGGCTATTTGAATTTGATGAGGCTCAGACTAGTTTTCTTACAATCGGAAGCATTAGCGAATTAAGCGTATTACCGGTTGAATGGTTGGACTTCGAGGCTATTTTGATAGGAGACCGGGTTCGACTTACCTGGAAGAGTACATCCGAAAATCTGATTGAATACACCGTTTCGCGAAGCGACGGTGAGAAACCTGAATTTTTTCCCATCGGTACATTCCAGGAGGAAAGGAATGGCATTACGATCACCTTCGAGGATCGTTTTTTCCCCATAGATAAACCATTTTGGTACTATCAGGTGTCGGCCATGGAAGATCAGTCGGAAATCAGCTATAGTCCTGTAATCAGGGTTTCCAACCCGTTTTATGCCCGGCAAAATCCCTCCATTTTTCCAAATCCCTACCAGTCCGGTGACATCAACCTTCAGTTGGGGGATATGCAGGACATTAGGACGGTACAGGTGTGGAGCATGAAAGGAGTCGATTACCAAACATTGTTTTTCAAAGAGGAATTCGATTCCCCGATGGTAGAAATGTACTTGAAGGAGCTTCCCCCGGGCACCTACCTGATTCAGCTCCGCAGCCTGGGGGAAATTCATACCATCAAATGGCAGAAGGGATCCCCGTAAAATAACTGCCAGGTTTTTACTGGTCGAGTAGGCATTTAGCGGATTATGCTGTAATTTTTGATTTCATTTGAAATTCATGATGACTTTTGTTGTTGTTGCCTTCAGTATTCTTTTGCTGGTTTTGATGATCATCTGGGTAAAGGTAGAACCATTTATTGCCTTTTTGATTGCATCTATCCTGACCGGATTGTTTTTAGGGATTCCCCTGGAGAACATCGCCAGCTCTGTTCAGGAGGGCATAGGTAGTTTGATGGGAGCGCTGGTAATCGTCATTACGCTGGGGGCCATGTTGGGAAAAATCGTAGCCGATAGCGGTGCGGCGCAGCGGATAGCCACTTTCCTCATGGGCCGGTTTGGAGAGCATCGCGTGCACTGGGCCATTGCAATTACCGCTTTTATTGTGGGCATACCCCTGTTTTTTAATGTGGGCTTTGTTTTACTTGTGCCTCTCGTTTTTTCGGTTTCCTATCAATACAAAATTCCGGCTATGGCCGTCGGCATTCCAATGTTGGCAGCACTTTCTGTCACCCATGGTTTGCTTCCACCCCATCCGGGACCGATAGCTTTGGTGGCGCAGTTTGATGCAGATATGGGTGCCACGCTGGTATATGGCCTTATTTTGGCGATTCCTATGGTTGTGCTGGCAGGCCCCATACTGGGGAAGTGGCCTTTTTTTCAAACCATGAAAATAAAGCCACTGGAGGTTTTCAGTGCCAAACCGCTGCCGGAGGAGGCGCTTCCCGGCTTAGCGAACAGTTTATTTACGGCTTTGCTCCCCGTATTTTTGCTCATTGCCCTGTCTCTGGTCAAGCTACAGTTGGGGGAAGATAGTTCCGGATTTGGTTTTCTGGTCTTTATCTCGGACCCTAATGTGGTCATGTTGATTTCCCTGATATGGGCTACACTTAGCCTGGGACTCACCAGAGGAGTTAAGATCCAGCAGATCATGGAGGGATATGCAGGGGCTGTGAAGGATATTGCCCTGATACTATTGATCATTGCAGGTGCCGGAGCCTACAAAGAAATTTTGGTGGACAGCGGGGTCAGTGCTCAGATTGGCACGGCGCTGGAGAAGCTACCGGTAAATCCCCTGTTATTGGGCTGGTTGATTGCAGCGGTAATCCGCATTTCCGTGGGTTCGGCCACCGTGGCTGCCCTTACCGCTGCAGGCATCATTGCCCCGCTGGTAATGGCCGGAGGGTCCGACCCCAATTTGATGGTGCTGGCCATAGGAAGTGGCAGCCTGATATTTTCCCATGTCAATGATGGGGGATTCTGGCTGGTAAAGGAATATTTTAACCTGAGTATCAAACAAACTTTTCTATCCTGGACGCTGCTTGAAACGGTCGTGGCCTTTCTTGGATTGGCGGGGGTTTTGATACTAGATTTGTTTGTATAATGAAAGAATAACCAAAACAAATGGAAAACATGTCAGCAGAAGGAAAATTAAAAGAATTGGGTCTGGTATTGCCGCCAGCCCCGCCTCCCGGTGGAGTCTACCGCCCCATAGTCATCACGGGCAATTTATTGTACTTGTCCGGTCATGGACCCGTGCGTGAAGACGGCAGCCTTATCAAAGGAAAAGTCGGGATAGATTTGGATAAGGAACAGGGAAAAGATGCCGCCAGACAGGTTGGCCTTACGATGCTTTCTACACTGCAGACCCAACTGGGAAGCATCAATAAGGTCAAGCGGGTGATCAAGGTCTTGGGAATGGTGAATAGTAGCCTGGACTTTGAAGACCATCCCTATGTGATCAACGGCTGTTCGGAGTTGTTCAGAGACATTTGGGGAGAGGAAAACGGTATTGGATCCAGAAGCGCTGTGGGTTTCGGTTCCCTGCCTGGAAAAATTGCTGTTGAAATCGAAGCTACCTTTGAATTGAATCAATAATGAATATGGAGGAAAAATGGTATGCCCTGCACGATCCGGATAGCGTAGATAGCCCGGCACTTTTGGTATATCCGGACAGGGCCCGGGAAAACATCAGGCGGGCGATAGAGGTGGTTGGGTCTCCGGATCGTCTCCGGCCCCATGTAAAAACTAACAAATCCATTGAGGCCTGCCGTATGATGATGGATGCCGGTATAAAAGCCTTTAAAGGTGCCACCATAGCTGAAATAGAGATGTTGACCCGGGCCGGGGCTGAGGATATCTTATTGGCCTATCAACCGCTGGGTCCAAAAATCGACCGCTTTCTCAGATTGATTGAAGACTTTCCTGAGATACAATTTCATTGTCTGGTGGACAATGCTGTAGCAGCAAGGGCTCTGTCTTCCAAAGCCGGTGAAAAAGGAAAGGTGCTGTCTGTTTACATAGACCTGAATGCCGGAACAAACCGTACGGGGATAGCCCCTGGGCAGCAAGCAGAAGCTCTTTTTAAGGCGATTCTGGAAATGCCAGGATTGCACGTCAGGGGTTTTCACCTCTACGACGGGCACTTGAGAAACCCTGTGTTCGATATCAGAAAGAAAGAATGTGACAGCGGATTTGCTCCGATTGCCAGCATGCGGGAAAAATTGGAAAGAGATCAGGGCAGGAGTCTGGAGATCATCGCCGGAGGTACCACAACCTTCCCCATACACGCGAAAAGAGAACGGGTTATCTGTGGACCGGGCACCTTTATCTATTGGGATGATGGCTATGCTGACACGCTTCCGGAGCAGGATTTTTTATTTGCGGCTTTGCTCATGTGCAGGGTCGTATCCTTCCCTGCGGAAAACCTGATATGCGTAGATTTAGGGCATAAAGCCGTTGCGTCAGAGAATCCGTTGGACAAGCGGGTACGTTTTCTCAATGCCAGAAATCTCCTTGCTGTGAGCCAGAGCGAAGAGCACCTGGTGTTACAGACTTCAACGGATCATGGGTACCAGTGGGGTGATGTATTGTATGGTGTGCCCTATCACATTTGTCCCACAGTAGCCCTGCATCAGGAGGTGGTCTTGATCCGGGACGGAGAGGTGCTGGGTGCATGGAAAACCATTTCCAGGGATAGAAAGATTTCAATTTAAGCGTTACCATTCATTTTAATCAGATATACATGTTCACGATAGATGCGCACCTTGACCTCAGTATGAATGCACTGGAGTGGAACAGGGACCTGACGCTTCCTGTTCAGGAGATCAACGAAAGAGAGCAGGGACTGACAGACAAACCTGATCGCGGAAATGCGACCGTATCATTACCTGCGTTGAGAGAAGCAGATATTGGATTGGTGGTGGCCACCCAGATCGCCAGGTACGTTGCACCGGGAAACCCACTGCCGGGCTGGCACAGTCCGGAACAGGCATGGGCGCAGACTCAGGGGCAGCTCGCCTGGTATGAGGCCATGGAAGATAAAGGCGAAATGGTGCAGATCAGAGACCGGGAAACATTGAATGCCCATGTTGATTTGTGGCAAAATGGCAGCGATAATAGCCGAAAACCCGTGGGGTATATCCTATCGCTTGAAGGAGCTGATTCTATAATTGACCTGAGCTACCTCGAAAAATCGTACGAAAAGGGGTTGAGAGCGCTGGGGCCCGCGCATTACGGCCCTGGCAGGTATGCGCAGGGAACGGATGCCAGCGGGCCGATGGGCAAGCAGGGAAGAGCGCTGCTCAAAGAAATGGATCGGTTGAATATCATTCTTGACGCCACCCATTTGTGCGATGAAAGTTTCTGGGAGGCACTGGAGCATTTTAATGGTTCCGTTTGGGCCAGCCACAACAATTGCCGGGCATTGGTCAATCACAACCGGCAATTCAGTGATGAGCAAATCAAAGCATTGATCGACCGGGGAGCGGTGATCGGAGGAGCGCTGGATGCATGGATGATGGTGCCCAATTGGATAAAAGGCGTGTCCATGCCCAGAGAAATGGCTTGTGACCTGGAGAAAGTAATAGATCACCTGGACCATATTTGCCAGCTTGCCGGAAATGCGCAGCATATCGGCATCGGGACAGACCTGGACGGTGCTTATGGCAGGGAACAGAGTCCTTACGATCTGGAAACCATTGCGGATATTGGACGGATCCCCGGCATGCTCCAGCAAAGAGGTTATTCGGCAGCAGACATTGAGCTGGTCATGCACGGCAACTGGCTAAGGTTTCTACGCCAGTCATGGGCCAGGTAGATATTTTAACAAAAAAATATTAATATTAAACAAAATAAATATTTTTTAGAATCCTAACGCTCGTGCTAAAACCCCTTTAAATCAGCTTTAAAGGGGTTTTTTAATGAGAAGAGGTTGCTTAGGGGTAGTTTTGTTTAATAAAAAATAAAAAATATTCGACAAAACATTTGCTTTAATGTTTAACAAATATTAGCTTTGATTAAACAAAAAAGCAAAACCATGACAACACTTGAATTTAGCTACTCCCTCAACAAGTTAAGCAAGACATTAAAACCATTTGCACTGAAGCTCACCAGGGACATGGATGACGCCAATGACCTTTTACAGGATACCATGGTGAAGGCCTTTACCAACAAAGACAAATTCGCAGATGGGACCAATCTCAAGGCATGGTTGTATACCATCATGAAAAACACTTTTATCACCAATTATCAGAGAATGGTCAGGCGAGGCACTTTCGTCGATACCTCAGACAACCTTCATTTCATCAACTCAGGATCTGTAGTGATCGAAAACGATGCTTTTGGAGAGTTCGCCATGAAGGATATTACCAAAGCGATTGATAACCTGGATGATGTCTACAAGACACCTTTCATGATGCACTACAAGGGCTTCAAGTATCATGAAATTGCTGATAAACTGGACATTCCCATAGGTACAGTAAAAAACAGGATTCATATTGCACGCAAACTATTAAAAGACGAACTTCAGGTGTATATTACCAAAAATTAAAAAATGGCAAATCGAAAAGTTGTAGTAATTGGGTCGGGATTTGCCGGATTATCTACAGCCACGCATCTGGCAGCTCAAGGTCAGGAAGTTTTGTTATTGGAGAAAAATAGTTCCCCTGGAGGTAGAGCACGAATGTTTGAAGCCGGGGGTTTTTCTTTTGACATGGGGCCGAGCTGGTACTGGATGCCCGACGTATTTGACCGGTACTTTGGCAAGTTTGGTAAAAATACCAGCGATTATTATGAACTGGTAAGGTTGGATCCCTCTTATGCGGTAATTTTTGGAGAGGAGGAATTTATGGATATCCCGGCCGATCTGGAAGCACTGAAAAAGATTTTTGAGGATTTGGAGCCGGGGTCCGGAAAGAAGCTGGATGAATTTTTGGCTCAGGCTGCCTACAAATACCAGAAAGGCATTCATGATCTCGTCCATCGGCCCAGCCTTTCTCTACTGGAGTTTGCCGATCTCTCCCTGCTAAAGGACCTGTTTAAAATGGATATTTTTCAATCCATGTCCACCCACCTCAGAAAATATTTTTCTCACGAAAAGATCATCCGGCTCATGGAGTTTCCGGTTTTGTTTTTGGGGGAGACTGCATCGAACATACCGGCCCTTTACAGCTTGATGAATTATGCGGATATTGCCCTGGGAACCTGGTATCCTATGGGCGGCATGCATCGGATAATAGCCGGTATGGTATCCCTGGCAGAGGAGAACGGAGTTCAGATAAGGACCAATGCTGAAGTGAGCCAGATTGTGTGTAGCAAAGGGGAAGCCCGCTACCTTGTTCTATCCAATGGAGAAACCATTGATTTTGATGTGTTGGTAGCAGGTGCGGACTACCATCATGTAGACAGGAAGTTGCTTGAACCTCAGTACAGCAACTATTCAGCCAACTACTGGGACAAAAGGACGCTGGCTCCTTCATCGCTTTTGTTTTATCTGGGGATAAACAAAAAACTGAAGCATCTCCGGCATCACAACCTGTTCTTTGATGAGCCATTAGGCCCTCATGCAGAAGCCATCTACAGAAATCCCGGATGGCCGGCAAAGCCTTTATTTTACGTTTCCGCACCTTCACAGACGGATCCTTCTGTTGCTCCCGAGGGGATGGAAAATTTATTCATACTGATACCATTGGCACCGGATCTGCCGGATGAAGAAGAAATCCGGGAAAAATATTATGTCAAGGTAATGGACAGGTTGGAAAAATTGACAGGACAGGCCATACGGCCACACGTGGTCTTCAAGAAATCCTATGCACACAGCGATTTCAAGAATGATTATCATGCATTCAAAGGGAATGCATATGGCCTGGCTAATACCCTTATGCAAACCGCCATTCTCAAGCCCTCGCTGAGAAACAAAAGATTGAAAAACCTGTTCTATACCGGTCAGCTTACCGTACCCGGGCCAGGGGTGCCGCCTTCCTTGATTTCCGGTGAAGTGGTGGCCAAAGAGGTGATGAAGTCGATAAAAGATTCTAAATAATTTCGATAAATTGAGCATGTTATGATTGACCAGCGAAAACTTTTTGATAACACTGCCCTGGAATGTAGCAGAATCATTACCCAAAGGTACAGCACATCATTTACCCTTGGAATCAAAACCCTGCATGAGAAATTTCACCTGCCCATATATGCGATTTATGGATTTGTGCGATATGCCGATGAAATCGTAGACACTTTTCATGACAAAGACAAGCAGGGATTACTAAACGCTTTCACCGCAGATACCTACAAGGCCATCGAAGATGGTATCAGTCTGAACCCCGTCCTTCACGCCTTTCAATTAATTGTAAATCAGTACCATATAGAACGGCCGCTGATAGCTGCTTTTTTGAAAAGTATGGAGATGGACCTTGACTTTACTACCTACAATGATTCCCGCTATAAGGAGTACATCTATGGAAGCGCTGAAGTGGTGGGGCTGATGTGCTTGAGGGTATTTTGTGAGGGGGACGAAGACGAATACGAGAAATTGAAACCGGCTGCCTGCAAACTCGGGTCAGCATTTCAAAAAGTAAATTTCCTCAGGGACCTGAAAAGTGACTATGAAGACCGGGGCAGGGTTTATTTCCCCGGCGTAAATTTTAAAAAGTTCGATCAGGATATCAAATCTGAGATTGAAGCGGACATAGAGAGGGATTTCGATGAAGCACTGATCGGTATACGACAGTTGCCCAAGGGTGCAATGTTTGGGGTGAAGATTGCCTATCTCTATTACAGAAAATTGTTTCAGAAAATCAAGGGGCTTTCACCTGAGGTCATCACCCAAAAGCGGATTAGGATACCCAATGCGAGAAAGATGATGCTGCTTGCCGGGACATACCTGGGTTATAAAACAGGGCTTGGATAGATGAGAGAGGAATATTACTATCTGGGATTAATGGTATTTACCATACTCTATCCACTGGCACAATCCTTTGAGCACAGGATTCGTTACCACAAAAAATGGTATGCCCTGTGGCCGGCTACATTCGTCGCTGCGATAGCCTACATTGTTTGGGACCATTGGTTTACCGTGGAGGGAGTATGGTGGTTCAATGAAAGGTACATTTTAGGATATTACCTGTTCGAATTACCGGTTGAGGAAATTTCATTCTTCTTTATCGTTCCTTTTGCCTGTATTTTTATATACGAAGTGCTGATCTATTTTTTTCCGAAAGATTGGTTAAAACCTGTTGGTAAACCCTTCGTGTTTCTGATGGCACCTTCACTATTCATTCTGGGACTGGTTTTCCGGGATAAAATGTATACTTCATTTAACTTTATCGTTACTGCCCTGATTATTATGGTTCACTTCATTATCTTTAAAGACAAGCTGTTGGGGCGGTTTTTGTTTGGCTTCCTGGTCACATTGATCCCCTTCATGTTGGTAAACGGGGTGCTTACGGGTTCCTGGCTGGACGAGCCTATTGTAGGTTATAACGATGAAGAGAATCTCGGTATCAGAATAGGAACTGTACCCCTCGAAGATAGTGTTTACCTGTTAGGCTTGCTGTTATTGAATGTCAGCATCTATGAAAAGTTACTAAAACGGAAAACATTTGATCAAAGGCCTGGTTTATAGTACATGTTACACTTAGACGTACATATTGACCAACATTCCGGATTTTGTTTTGGCGTGGTTTACGCCATTGAGATGGCGGAAGAGATTCTAAACGATGAGGGGCATCTCTATTGTCTGGGAGATATTGTACACAACGATGAGGAAGTCAAGCGATTGACGGAAAAAGGCCTCATCATCATTGACCATGACTCCCTTAAAACATTAAGAAACGAGAAAGTTCTCATCAGAGCACATGGAGAGCCACCCTCCACCTACGAATTGGCCATCGAGAATAACCTAACCCTGGTGGATGCGAGTTGTCCGGTGGTCCTGAAGCTTCAGAACCGGATTAAAAACTCGTATGATAAAGACGAGCACATATACATCTATGGCAAGCATGGGCATGCCGAAGTGATCGGCCTTATGGGGCAGACAGGAAATAAGGCCATCGTATTTCAGGACATCAGCGAGCTCGATATCCCATCTCTGCCCAAAAATATTACCCTATACAGCCAGACTACAAAAAGCACAGATAAATTTTATGAGATAAACGAAATCCTCAAGGAAAATGGTATCACTGTCAATTCCAATGATACCATTTGCAGGCAGGTCTCCAACCGAGACAAAGAACTGAGGGAATTTGCTTCAAAATTTGACCATATCATTTTTGTGAGTGGTACCAAAAGCTCAAACGGTAAGGTCTTGTTCAATGTTTGCAGAGAAAAAAACCCACGTACCTATTTTGTTTCCAGCCCCGAAGAAGTAGATGCTGAATGGTTTGCCGAGGGAGAAAGCGTAGGCATCTGCGGAGCAACTTCCACTCCGATGTGGCTGATGGAAAAAGTTCAGGACCGATTGAGAGATTTTTGAATGATTTAAATTTCCTATTTGTTTCCTACCTATGATTGCAGCCCTCCAGAAACAGAAGCTTGGCAGTAATATAGATCCAAAAGGGGTGTTGGTTGCCATGACCATAATATTGTCCTGGTTTTCATCATTGATATTTTGGCTCCACTTCCCGGTAGTTTTTAGCAATCCGGTGGTTTATGTGGGCGTGCTGTTACAAACCCATTTGTACACCGGCCTGTTTATCACCGCACATGATGCCATGCACGGGGTAGTGTCCTCCAACAAAAAATTAAATCATGCTCTGGGATGGCTGGCGGCCCTTTTGTTTTCTTACAATTTTTACTGGAGGTTGTTTCCGGAGCACCACAAACATCACCGACATGTAGCTACTGCGGAGGATCCCGACTACCATGTCTCAAACCGTTTTCTGCCATGGTATCTGAAATTTATCTTTCATTATGTAAATATCTGGCAGGTAATCCTCATGGCTGTCACGTACAATCTGCTAAAGCTTGTATTTCCTGTCTCAAACCTTATAGTATTTTGGATGTTACCTGCCGTGCTGTCTACCCTTCAATTATTTTATTTCGGCACCTATCTGCCCCATAAAGGCAGCCACGACAACAAGCATCATTCCGGAACAATGGCAGCAAATCATTTTTGGGCATTTCTTTCCTGTTATTTTTTCGGTTATCACCTGGAGCATCATGAAGCCCCAAATACGCCCTGGTGGCGATTATGGAAAACAAAAAAGGAGATATAGCGAAAAAAACACCATTGATTGACAAACATTTTTGTTTCATATGCATTATCCTAGATAAAAAAATTGCTTTTATGAAAAAACCATTACTGTTTCTGGTATTGTTATTTTTAGTTTATGGAGTCCAGGCCCAGGACGGTACCATACAGGGAAAAATTATCAATCCGATAAATAACGAGCCCATTCCTTTCGCAAATGTGATCATCCAGGGTCTCGATTTAGGCGCGGTATCGGACGAAGAAGGCAACTATTCCATCTCAGGTATTGAGCCAGGGCTTTACAATATAAAGGCGTCTTTTGTGGGCTTCAAATCAAAGACATTCTATGAGGTACAGGTAGGCAGGGCCCGGCCGGTTCAACTGGATTTTGAATTGGAGGAAGATGCCTCTAATCTGGAGGAAGTGGTCGTAGATTCGGAGTTTTCCCGGTCAGAAGAAACACCTTTGTCTGCCAGGAAGTTAAATGCCAACGAAATAGAGCGATACCCGGGCGGAAATCGGGATATCAGCAGGGTCATTCAGTCACTGCCCGGCGTAGCTAGCACAGCCAGTTTCAGAAACGATATCATCATCAGGGGAGGAGCTCCGAGTGAAAATAAATTTTTTGTCGATGAGATAGAGGTGCCGGTAATCAATCACTTTGCTACACAGGGCTCTTCAGGAGGCCCCGTCGGAATTCTTAACGTCAACCTGATAAAAAATGTGGAAGTGATCAGTGGTGGTTTTCCTGCCAACAGGATGAATTCGCTGAGTTCATTTTTTGAATTCCAGCTAAAAGACGGACGCAGGGACAGGATGTTTACCCAGGTGACGGTCGGCGCCAGTGAACTGACTTTGTCAAATGAGGGGCCTATCGGCGAAAATACTACCTATATCTTTTCTGCCCGCAGATCTTATTTGCAAGGTTTGTTTCGCCTTTTAGGCCTTCCGTTCCTGCCCACTTTTAACGACTTTACTTTCAAGACAAAAACAAGGATCAATGACAAAACCGAACTCACCGTCCTGGGGGTGGGTGCCATAGATCAATTTTCCCTTAATTTTGATGTTCCGGATGAAGAGAATTCGGAGGAACGCGAAAACAGGCTGTATCTGCTGGACAATCTACCCATTTCCACACAATGGAACTATGCTACCGGGCTGAAATTGAAGCGATACAGGGACAACGGTTTCTGGACATTTGTGCTGAGCAGAAACATGCTGAACAACAGGGCATACAAATATGCGCAGAATGATGAATCCACCGAAGATAACCTGCTATTTGACTACCTCTCTCAGGAAAGTGAGAATAAATTCAGGGCTGAAAACAGTGTTTTTAAGGATGGCCTTACCTTCCAATATGGTGTAAATTATGAGTTTAGCAGGTATTTGATCGAAAATTTTGACCGGCAGGTTCTGGTAGATGACGGACAGGAACTGAACATCTCCTCGGTTTCGCTATTCAATAGTTACGGTGGATTTGTAATGGCGAGCAAGAAATACCTGGATGACCGACTGCTGGTCAATGGGGGATTGCGAATTGACGGAAGCGATTTTGGGGAAACTGCTGCCAATCCCCTGAATCAACTGAGCCCCAGGTTCTCTACCAGCTATCAGATCAGAGAAAACCTCTTCTGGAATGTCAACGCCGGCATCTATTACCAAAAGCCGCCCTATACGGTACTTGGATTTCAGAACAACGAGGGTGCCTTTGTCAATCAGGACAACGATGTGCGATTCATTCGCGCCACCCATTACATTTCCGGCCTTGAATGGCAGTTTCCTGCTAAAAACAGGAAGGTCTCGGCAGAGCTTTTTTACAAAAAATACGACAATTACCCCAGCTCCGTAAGAAATGGCATAGCACTTTCCAACCTGGGTGCAGATTTTGGTGTGATTGGAAATGAACCGGTGCGTTCCGATGCCGAGGGTAGGGCATATGGTCTTGAGTTATTGGCGCAGCAGCGGCTGTTCAATGATTTTTACGGTATTGCTGCCATCACACTGGTACGTAGTGAATTTACCAACCCGAACACGGGATACCTGCCTTCTTCCTGGGATAACCAGTTTATAGTAAGTCTAACAGCAGGAAAAAGGCTGCCCAAGGATTGGGAAATAGGAGGGCGTTGGAGATTTTTGGGAGGTACACCTTTTACACCCTATGATCTGCAGGCTTCATCCCTGCGAAGCAACTGGGACCTGTTTAACCGGGGCAGGTTTGATTTTAACCGGATCAATGCAGAAAGGCTGAAAAGTTTTCATCAGTTGGACCTTCGGATAGACAAGAAATACTTTTTTGACAATTGGAATTTAAATTGGTATTTTGATATACAAAATGCCTATAATTTTCAGGCCGAGCAGCAGCCTGACCTGGTACCACAGCGTGATGATCAGGACCAGTTGGTGGTTGATCCGGAAGATCCGAGCCGCTACCTGCTTCGGGAGGTTCCAAATCCTGCCGGTACCGTATTGCCAACTATCGGTTTGATTATAGAGTTTTAGCGGACAATGTAGTATCTTCGCGCCTTGATGAAGACAATCCACCTCTTTGTTCTGGCCCTGATGCAGGTATCAATCCTTCCTGCCGCTGCGCAGATTTTGCAGGATTCGGATAGTATTCCCCAAAACGAAACCAGGTCCATAGACCGGCTTTTCGTGCTGGCAGACCAAGTGGTAGATGTGCTCAGTACGGATACCTGGACCTTTATTCCTGCTGTGACCTATTCGCCAGAGACCAGCCTGGGAATAGGCGGCAGGGCACTCAGGATTTTTAGGACAGGCGAAGGGCTGCCTGCCGATACCAGGCCTTCTTCCCTTCCACTCACTTTTCTGTATACGCTCAAACACCAATTGATTTTGACCGGAGAGCTGGAGCTCTGGATGAAGGAAAACAGATCTTTTCTGCATAGCCGGGTAATTGTTTCAGATTACCCTTTTCAATTTTCCGGAATCGGAAACGAAATTATGCCTGCAGAGAATTACGCCACCAGATATTTGTATTTTCATCTCTATTATGAAAAAAGGATCGGGCGGGGAATATACCTGGGGCCGCGGTATGAATTCAGAATAGATGATATCTACGGAAAATCTCCCGGCGGCCTGCTGGAAGCGGGAAATATCCCCGGCAGTGAGGGGCCTCGGCTCTCCGGTTTGGGCCTTGCATTGAATGTGGACAGGCGGGATAATATTTTTCAGCCCGGCAGCGGAGTATACCACCAGCTGACCTGGATGAAATTTCATTCTTTCTTTGGCAGTAATTTTGATTTCAATCAATGGGTTTTGGACCTCAGAAAGTATTGGTCCCTGGGATCGGGACATATTTTTGTGGGTCAGGCACGTTTTAGTTTTACCCAGGGTAACGCTCCATTTCAGCACCTCTCCATGTGGGGGGGGAGTGATCTGATGCGTGGATACTTCGAAGGCAGGTACCGGGACAAACATGCCATGGTATATCAGGCGGAATGGCGTTTCCCCGTCTACCGCAATCTCGGCATGGTGGCGTTTGGCAGTGCCGGACAGGTAGGCGATGAATTGGCAGCATTTGGTGTCAACTCAAACCTGCGATTTGCAGGTGGGCTCGGATTCCGTTATAGGTTGAATGAGGAAGGGTTAAACCTCAGGATTGATTTTGCATTTGGGGATCAGCCGGCTTTCTATTTTGGTTTGAATGAAGTGATTTGATTTTATCAGGTATACCATGGAAGTAAATGCATTGAATAAACTTTTTGGAAATATCGACATCTATTTATTGGATCAGTTGCTAAAGGGCAGGTTTGATAAAGAGATGATCATATTGGATGCCGGCTGCGGGGAGGGGCGCAACTCCCACTATTTCATTCAGCAGGGCTACAAAATTCTGGGCGTAGACAAGAATCCGGCGGCTATAAGTATGGCCAGAATATCGGCAAAGACACTTGACCCTACCTTTGACACACAGCGTTTTCAGGTTGCCGGCGTGGAGGAATTGCCCTTTCACGATGGGGCTTTTAACGCCATTATCAGCAGCGCCGTAATGCATTTTGCCGATGATAGCGTACATTTTATGACCATGATGCGGGAACAAATGAGGGTGCTGATGCATGGAGGACTTTTCTGGTTGAGAATGTGTACCGATGGGGCTGGCTGCTTCTCCGTTGCGGATGCCTCTCCAGAGGGAAAACAAAGGCTGCCTGATGGTACCGAACGTTTTGTTCTCACTGAGGAATTGACGCATGAATTCATACAGGAATTTGGATTGATTTCCCTGGAGCCTTTAAAATCAGTTTTGGTGCACGGACAAAGGGCCATGGGCGCATTCTTGTTTCAAAAAGGAAAGGGCAATCAGGTATGAAAGAGACATTTCTATTGCAACTGGACCTGCAATATGCCCTGGAGCTGGTCGGGACTTATTTTTTTGCCATTTCAGGCGCACTGGCAGTGCAGGATAGGGAGCACGACTTGTTTGGTGCCGGGTTTACCGGTTTTATTACCGCTATAGGAGGGGGAAGCCTTAGGGACCTTCTCCTGGGGGCCTATCCATTGGTTTGGATTGGCAATGTTAACTTTTTGTATGCGATTTTCGCCGGGTTGATTACGACTTTTCTGTTTTCTTCTGCTGTGGCAAAGCTGAGAAAGACTTTTTTTCTATTTGACACCCTTGGTATCGCTTTTTTTACCATCCTGGGTGTGGAAAAATCATTGCTGCTGGGATTTCGACCTGAAATAGCTGCCATCATGGGGATGTTCAGTGCTGTAATGGGAGGTGTCATCAGGGATACACTTACCAACGTGATGCCCATTTTGTTCCGGAAGGAAATTTATGCGTCGGCCTGCCTGGCCGGTGCTGTGTTGTACTTGACCCTGGATTACTTCGGCTTGCAAAGAAATTTCAATTTGCTATCTTCCATCGCCCTCATCATTCTCATACGGCTCATCGCGGTAAGGTTTAAACTGAGCTTACCTACCTTAAATTGACCCGGAGAATGACAAAAGTGCGCTGGCAGAGGAGTAAATTTTCATAAGAATACCGTATATATTACAGTTCAAACTCAAATTTAATTCGTTTATGCTCATTAACATTTTTCCGGATAACGATGAACTCCACCGTGCTGTGTCCAAAGAGATCATTCAGCTGGTAAAAACCAAACCCGACAGCGTGTTGGGGTTATCTACAGGTAGTTCACCGGTAGATACCTATGCATTGCTTGTCGATGATTACAAGAAAAATAAAACAGATTACAGCAGTATCGTCACCTTTAATCTGGATGAATATGTCGGTCTGGACGCGCACCACGATCAAAGCTATCGTCACTTCATGAATTTCCATTTGTTTAATCACCTGAATATCCCGGCGGACCAGACACATGTGCCACTGGGTACAGGCGATCTGGACAATAATTGTCAGGAATACGAAGCGCTGATACAGGAAGCCGGGGGTATAGACCTTCAGTTGTTGGGGATTGGTACCAATGGCCATATAGGTTTCAATGAGCCGGGCACTTCATTCGAAAGCAGGACCCATGTGGCACCACTCCTGAAGGATACTATCGAAGCCAACAGCCGTTTTTTTGAAACCAGCGAAGAGGTGCCCACGAAGGCAGTGACCATGGGAATTAAAACCATCATGGAGGCCAGAAAGATCATTTTACTGGCATACGGCAGTCATAAAGCTGCAGCTGTAAGGGATATGGTAAACGGAGAAGTTTCGGAAGATTTACCTGCCAGTATCCTGCAAAAACATGAGCATGTAGCTTTATTTTTGGATGAGGAGGCTGCTTCGCTGCTGCAATAGTCTCTTCAAAAGATACTCAGATGAGTTGATCGAAGGAATTCAAAAGTAGAAAATTGCCTGGTACTGTTTTGTCATCGTTGTTGGCATGTGCACCAACAATGATGACAATACAGTAAAGTCATGTTCACGCCTCAAGTGTTTGCACTCCAGGTTTTCATTGTATCACTCTTTCAAAGGGATTAGTTGACCAACAATTGGATTCAGATCAGGAAGTAAAGGTACTGGTTGCCGAATCCGGGTTATGGTTGGGATTCAGGATGAGATTGCGGAGATAGACCTTGAAAACAGTGCCCTTCCCTACTTCGCTTTCTACGGTTATTCTGCCATCATTGGCCCGAATTTGTTCCCGCACCAGGTATAGTCCCAGGCCTTTGCCCTCCACATGATTGTGAAACCTCTGGTAGAGCCCAAAAATGCGGTCGCCATATCTGCTTAAGTCCAGGCCGATGCCATTGTCCTCAAAACGGATGACACAGTATTGCTGTTCTCTGTAGGTAGAAATCCAGACCTCCGGTGTCCTGTCCGGGTGTTTGTATTTGACCGCATTTGTCATGAAATTCATAAAAAAATTTTCCAGGTGAGCATAGACATAGTTCATCTCCTGCATTGCTGAAAAATCCTTGTGAATGCTTATCCCTGATTCTTTAAGTTGGTTAAAGAGGCTTTTTTCCACGTTATTGAGAAGCATTTTGAAATCTATCAGTTCTACTTTCGGGATTTTTTGTTTTTTGATCGACACCACCTCGATCAGGTCCTGAAGGGTGGCATCGAGCAGGCTGGTTGAGATCTTGAGGTTTTCGAGCACCTCCTTGTTTTCAGGATCCGCCGGGTCTTCCTCGTTAAAAAGGTCAATCAGGAGAGAAATATTGACAATTGGAGCCCGTAAGTTATGGGACACGATGTAGGCAAAACGTAAAAGCTCCTCATTGTGGGATTTCAAATCCTTGATCAGTTTCTCCCTTTCTGCCTCGAGTTTTTTCGCCTCAGTGATGTTTTGTTTTACCAAAAGTATGCGGTCTGTAGTGCCTGCATCATTTGTTAATGGTACCCCGATTTTAAGGAACTTCTGCTGATTGGCCTCAATTTCGTAGGAAACAGTTTTCCCCTTTAATATTCTCTTTAGATTTTTTTCTGTGAGCATTAGGTTGTCCCCCGAATATAGCTGCAGATGGTTGGTGCCAATAAGGCTTTTTGGGTCAATGCCGGACATCCTGTATTCCTCTCCATCAGTAAAAATGTAGTTGAAAGATTTATCCAGAACGTCAATTGTACCTCTCGGAAAATTTTCCGCAATACTCCTGTAAAGCTGTTCGGAGGCGATCAGCTTCTTCTCAGAATGTGTCCTGTCCGTGATATCGTCTACAAATACCACATAGGAGACCTTGTGCTTTCTCCCATATTGTATGCGGGTAAATGATATTTTTAGCTCTTTGTGGTCTGTTTTGGTAGGGAGTAGGTAATAAGCGGTGCTTTTTTTTGACTGGGCAAACCGGGTGATGACTTTCCTCAGACTTTCTTTTTTGCCATCTTTGAGCAATACGGTGTCCATCAACTGGTCCTTTTTTTTCAGATTGAAAACGGGGAGGGTTTTATTATTGATCAGAATAATTTCGAACTGGTGATTGACAGCGAAAATTGCATAGGCGGTACCATTAAGTATGGCATCGTGCATGAAATTGGTTTCCTGTAGTGCCGATTCAAACCGGTACCGGAGCAGTTCCTTACTGATCCAGTCTCCGAGGATACGAAATAATTCCCCGTAAAGAGGTTTATTAATAAGTGGTTTTTCGTTCAAAAAGCATAATGTGCCAATTTTTATCCGGTTTTTGTCAAACAGGTCCAGACGGATGAGGGCCGCTAGCCCATTTTTTATGAAAAATGTGCCGGAGCTGTAGAAGTCCGGATCGGAGCTGTCTTTTATCAAAAAGCTGGATTGCGGATCCAGTTCATAGAGCTGCGAATTGATAAATTTTGTCCATTTTGCAGATGAATTTTGTAATTTTTTGCCGTTTTTTCGAAGCGAAATCAATTCATAGTTATGATTTACCGGATTTATATGGGCAACCATACAATAGGTGAAGCCCAGTTTTTTATAGATCAACTGGGTGATCTCATCAAATAGTGTAAGCCCCTTAAAAAGTGACGATATCTCAGAGACTTCCTGAAGGGCCTGCTGTATATATTCTTTTTCCGAAAGATTTTGCAGTATGCCTTCCTTCTCCTTCAAGTGTTTCTGGGCCTTGTTGATGTCGGAGACGTCATTGAGTATTCCTACGAGAATGGTTTTTTTTGCGGCAATATTGTAGAATACTTTCAAACTATTCTTGAGGTGCAGGTATTCGCCCCGTTTATTTCTTACCCGGTAGGTGTAGGTGTAGGCATCCTTTTCGTATCGCTCTGCAAAAAACACATCCCGCACTTTATTCCGATCATCAGGATGAATGATTTCGAGCCAATCCCAAATCGAAAATCTTCTGAATCTGTTTTCCTGATAGCCAAGAAGCTCATTGATGGCACCTGACCATATCATTTCCCTATCTTCCTTCAGGTACTCAAAATATATGATGTCCAGAAAGCTATTTGTCAGGTACTTTGAATCCTCTTCAATCAGATTGGGAAAGCCGGCTCTTTCCGGATTTGTTTTAAGGCTGAGCAGGTGGTAGCCATTGTCGAGGGCCTGGTTGTCTAGCCGTAATATATCCAGATCCAGTACCAGCCCATTGATTCTGCCTTCACAGAGTTGTTTGAGCTTCCCCGGATCGGTAAACCGGTACTTATCGTTCAGGTACCGGCAGAATGCCTCCAGGTTTGAAGGGAAATAACCGGAAGGGTTAGAGACATCAGTATAAATTTGCTTGCGTATTGCCTGAACGATCCAACATGATTGTACCTGAGCCGGCCGGATGGGATCAATCGTTGCATTGACCAGATAACTACCGTCCTCTTGCGCCATGGTAAAGCCTTCGATCTTTACCCAGGTAAAAGAATTCTCATTGATAAAGAATGGTATTTCCAACACCTCGGCCCGGCCCAGATAGTCGTATATCGTTTGAAAAACTGGATTTTGTACTGTTGGGAAAACCTGGTCGAAAAAGTCTACCTGATAGGATCTTAAAGGGTCATCGAAAATTTTGAAGAATCCTTTTGATACATAGAGGGTCTCAAAATCCTTTTCACCTGTTTTTTTAAAAGTGAGTAGTAAATTGTTAAAAATCTTCTCAGGCATTTAGCGCATGGAATAGTTAGCTACTATTTTTAGACAAATATCTTAAATAAATAAGAAAAATTATATAAAAACCGTAAAATAGATATGATTATCAAAATTTTATATAGGAAGTTCATAAAATAACATGTATGAATAAAGCTTTACAATTGTTTTTCCAACAAAAAGGTAATTTTATGTAAGGTGCTTTGTTCCGGATCAGATGGATTGGTACGCAAGAGCTCCAGGGATATTACCTTTCCTTCTTCTGATCGCATCAATTCGGTGATCTCGGAAAGCTCCCAAAAGGCGGCAGGTATTTTGTTGATCGTGATGATCTCATCATAGACCTCTACACCCTGCCGGTGGGCAGGAGAATCCTCCCTTACCTGGCTGATGTAAAATCTCTTGTTTTCCGCAGAGTAGACCCTTACCATCAGTCCGCTCATATCATATTTGAATTCGTCGCTGAATTTTGCACCTTTTTTATAAAGCATTCGGTTCCGCGGGTAGTCCATGATGATTTTCATCCGGTTAAGTACATCTGAGCCCAAACTTCCCTGTCTTCCGGTTTCGATGATCACCTCAGAGAACTCGTTTTCCTCCGGGTAGGAAGTGATTACGTTTCTAAATTTCAGGCCCTGGATATTTAATCGTTTGATACGGGCCACATATCCAAAAAGATCACCGCCCAGTGATCGGCCCAGATCACTTTCCAGATTGTTTTCCGGAAGTACGATATCTTCGTCGGTTTCCATGTTCAACAGCAAGCCATGATTGGCCCCGGTATCTATGAGCAATTTGGCAGCTAAATCCGGTCCATTTATTTGGCGGATAGAAGTTTCTATGTAAGGCTTGTTTCCCTGAATGTCAATATCCATTTTCCGGAATCCAAATGGCCGCCATTTCAATGCGGACCGCCTGTAAAAAATCACGGTACTATTGTCATAGTCAATCTTAACAGGGTTGTTCTTAAAAAACTCATAGCCGATTACCCCATATACGGGTACGCCAATCACTTTTTCCAATTCCAGAAAATCTTCGTCCAGTACCAATATGGCCTGAAAAATGCCTTCCAAAGGGCCCAGATCAAAATGGTTGTTGGGCGATACGGATGCACTCAATACTGTTTTGCCGTCCGCACCCACCAGATTTAACTTTCTGGTGTATTGCATTTGCATGGAGTCGGCCAGCGTTTTGCTAAAAAAAATGTTTGATTTCACCCCCGTATCGAATAAAAAATTTACTTCTTTTCCCCCGTTTATGGACACCGGCATGATGATCAGGCTGTTGGAGTCGATAAAGGGCAGTTTGACCCTTCTTTTCTCTTCCTTCATGTAGAATCCGGGCACCTGGCCCTGAAGGGAAAAAGCAAAGAATATGGAAAGCAAAAATAGAAATAGGCTTTTGATGCTTGGGTGCATATATGCTTGATTCGAATTGGCAGGATTAATATATAAAATAAATTCCAGTACACAGACTTTAACACCTTTTCTTTATTGAAGTTTGAATTTTTTGAAATCCTTATTTAGAAAGGTTGGAAATTAGTGCGCCGCGCTCGCTTGCTGCAGCATTGGGTTTGAATAATCTAAAAAATACCGCATCTTTAATATTTAGAATGATAGCACCATGGCCGACAAGTCAATTATTGAAAAAGCAAAGAAAATATTCGAAAACTACCTAATTCGTCAAGGGAGCCGAAAGACTCCGGAGCGATTTTCCGTGATTGATGAACTGTATGCGCTGCCCCAGGATGAACACATTGATGTGGAGGGGCTCTTTTTAAAAATGCGAAACGGGGGCTATTCTATCAGTCGGGCCACAATCTACAATACCCTGGACCTGTTGGTGGAATGCGGACTGGCAGTCAAACATCAATTTAAGGACAAGGTAGCCTTGTACGAGCAGGCGCTCACTTACAAGCATCACGACCACTATGTGTGCAATCAGTGCCGAAAGATAAAGGAGTTTTCTGATCAGCGGATCAATCTCATCAAAGAAGCCATGGGTAAGGAATTTTCCTCCCATATCACCAGCCATTCTTTGGTTTTGTACGGTGACTGTGAGATTCCAGACTGTGAGAATTTACAGGTGATGTGACAACATTTGTGAAATAAGGCTGGCTATTTTCCGGAAAAAACCCGCTTGTATACAGGCCTGCGCATGGCGAATTGAAGATAGAGGACTGGGTACAAAAAAATATCCAGGATCCCATTTCCGCTGCTATAACTGATCTCATCCCTGATTTCAGATCGGTTTGCTGCAGTTTTCCTAATGATGTGTTTGTGTCTCCAGGATCTTAGGAAAAATGGAAGCTGTCTTCCTTCATCAATAAAATAAAAGGCCTCGCCATCTGTGTGGGCTTCCGTGATCTCACTTGTCCACTTCTGTTTAAACAGAAGAAAATTCAATTCCAAACTGACCAGATCGCCTTTTTCCGATCCGTCAAACCGCAACAGCTTTACCGGAGGAAAGGGAGGATTCAGCGCTTCAAAAAGTTCTTTGCCGAAGCCCTTCCTGACTTTCAGGTAGGGCTGATTTACTCGGGTGGAAAGATGTATATTCATCAGTCTCGGTTGGATCAAACCTGCTATTGCATTTCTTTCAGGTATTGGAAGAGATCACTATCTGAAGAAATGACCAGGTTGGTTTTTTCATCCAGTGAATTTTCCAGAGCCTCCATGGATCGCAAAAACCTGTATAGCGCAATCGATTGCTGATTTTTGTTATACGCCGAGGCATAAATGGCAGTGGCCTCTGCATCTGCTCTGCCCCGAATTTCCTCAGCCTGTCTTTTGGCTTCGGATTGGATTTGAGCCAGATCACGTTCTTTGTCCCCCTGTATTTTTCGCGCCTCTCCCTGGCCTTCAGATCGAAACTGATCGGCGATACGGTTTCTTTCACTGATCATCCTGTCGTACACACGGTCCCTGACTTCATCTACATAGTTCATCCGTTTAAAGCGAAAATCCAGAATTCTCACTCCCAGATCCGAGGTCCGCTCATTGGCTTTTTGCAGAACGATCTCTTCAATGGCTTCTCTGCCTACTTCGATGTCCTCCAGGACTTCCAGCTCCTCCATGAAATCTTCGGTTACTTCCGGGTCCCGGTTTGTAGACCTTACGATGTCCAGCAGATCATGACTAGCAATTGCATTTCTGGTTTCACCATCCAGTATATCGTCCAGTCTGGATTGAGCCGACCTCTCGTCTCTCAGCCGGATAAAAAACTGCAGCGGATCTGTGATTTCCCAGCGGGCGTAGGTATCGACAAAAATAAATTTCTTGTCTTTGGTAGGAACCTGGTTTTTGTCTCCGTCCCATTCCAGGTAACGTTTGTCAAAAAACTGTACCTTTTGAATGATTGGAATGACAAAGTTTACTCCGGGATCCGTCCGGGGCTCGCCAACGGGCTTACCAAATTGGGTGACGATGGCTTGCTCTGTTTCATCCAGGATAAAAACACTTTGCCCGAGCAGAATAAGACCAAGTACAACCAGTATGATATAAATTACTTTACTTTTTTGCATCAGATAGGGTATTGTTATGTAAACTTTCTAAAAGGGATTAAGGAGCTGGATTTGTTCCTGCCTTGTTGAGGTTAAGCAGCGGTAGTACGTTGCTTCCCTGCTCGTCTGTAATAATCTTGTTCCCGATTTTGGGAAGTACCTTTTCGAGCGTTTCCAGATAGAGTCTTTGTTTGGTGACTTCGGGTGCGAGTACGTAAGCTTCAAAGATCGAATTGAACCGTTCGGCTTCTCCCCTTGCCCCATTTACCCTGTTTAAAGCATAGGCTTCGGCCAGTTGTATGGTTTCTTCAGCTTCTCCTCTGGCCCGGGGTATTACCCGGTTGTAATCCGCCTCCGCCTGGTTGATCAGCGTTTCCCGCTCTTGCTGGGCCTCATTGACGGCATTGAAACTTGGTTTTACGGGTTCGGGAGGGTTGACATCCTGCAATACCACCTGATCAATCCGTATGCCGTTTTCATATTCATCACACATCTCCTGGAGCAATACTTCTACGCTGCTGGCAATTTCCTGCCGGCCCACGGTCAATACTTCATTTACAGTACGGTCACCTACGATTTTTCTCATGGCAGCCTCCGACATGTCATTCAAAGTCTTTTCGGCATTCCTTACCCTAAACAGGTAATTGTAAGAATTGACTATTCTGTACTGGACCACCCATTCCACATCTGTGAGGTTCAGGTCTCCGGTAAGCATCATGCTCTCGTCGCCATAGCCTGACTTAACATAATCTGACCTTGTCCCTGCACTACTGGTTCTAAATCCAAACTCTTGTTTGAGCTGCCGTTGCACTGGAATCTTATACATGGTTTCAGCAAAAGGGATGATAAAATTTAGTCCCGGCATCACAGTCCGGTTGTACTCTCCGAGCTGGATAACAACCCCCTCTTCTTCAGGACCGACGGTTTTTACGGAGGAAAAAACTAAAATGATAGCGACGATAACCAGAAGAATTCTCGATAAATACTTTTTTATCCAATCCGGGTTAATGTTGATTTCAAATTGGTTGTCTGACATAAGAGAGAAGAATTTTTGGCAATTTACAATTAATTGACCGCAATACAGCGGCAGGCAGCTGATCATTTGAACGCCATGCCTGGCCCGGGATCAAAACATCCAGAGGAACAACAGGAAAAGTATCAACCATACGGCATCCATAAATTTCCAGTATACCGAAAAAAGATCAAGCTTCATCTGCTCATAGGGATTTGCAAGGAGGATCAGGCTGCTCACCGGATCTTTTTCAGATTTTTGCAACTGGATTAACAATACAAATGCATAGATCAGGGCACCCGCCAGGTGAAACAAATGTATCCCACTCAACAAATAAAGAAAACTGCCGGAGGGAAGCCCCCGGAAATCAATTCCCATCCCCGCAAGTTCACGCCAACCTGTAAATTGCAGGGTAGAAAACAACAAGCCAAGGAACAAGGTAACTAACAGGTAACCCTTTGCTTTGGTAAGGTTGCTGTTGTTGTAATACGGGATGATCTTTCCGGCCGTAAAACTGCTGGAAATGATTACCATGCTGCTGATGATAAAGGATTTGGGTATCGTAAACTGACTATACCTGCCTGCCTCGGGTTGCGAAAGAATAAAAGCTGCCATCAAAAATAAGAAAATCAGCCCGCTGCCAAACATACCCAGGTACATGATGGTTCTGTAAGGGTGCAGGTTCTCGATTTTTTCAAACCAGTGCATGTTTTTTTCTTTTTGCATAGATCTACATTATCAACATTAGGAATTGAAATTTTGTTGATCGATTCGGGAATTACTTTTGGTATTTCTGTTGTTGCGTTCCAGACCAGGTAAGATTTGCCCCATATGTATGGGGAATTTAATAAATTGCGCCAATTATTTGAAGACCACTAAAGCGAGAATCAGTTGGATAGACAGTCATTTTTGTCCTTATACGAGGAAGATCCCTTTGTCAGAAACCTGGCATTGGAAATAAAATCAGGCAAACATCCCAGGCTGCAGGTAAAGGGGCTATCCGGTAGCATGGACGTACTGCTCATACAGGCGATGACCAAATTGGTAGGAGGATTTCATGTGCTCATAGGTTACGATAAAGAAGATGCCAACTATCTGGGCAGTGATTGGCAAGCCCTTACCGGAGAGGCACCCTATCTGTTTCCTGCAAGTTATAAAAAGCCCTACCACCATGAAGACATAGAAAATGCCAATGTGTTGATGCGGGCGGAGATTTTGAATAAGCTTTCGGAGGCACCCACCGAAGGCAAGCTGCTGGTCACTTCCCCGGAGGCGATATATGAAAAAGTAGTCAATAAAAAGAGCCTGAAGGAACATACTTTTTCGGTGGAAACTGGAGAGAAAGTAGACCTGGTATTTGTGGAAGAGCTGCTGCATACCTACGGTTTTGAGAAAGTCGATTTTGTGTACGAAGCAGGACAGTTTGCCGTAAGGGGCGGTATCATTGATGTGTTTTCCTATGCCAATGAGCTGCCGTTCCGGTTGGAACTTTTTGGGAAGGAGGTTGAAAGTATCCGCACATTTGATCCTGAGACGCAATTGTCGACCGGTGAAATTGACAGGATCAGTATACTGCCAAACATTCAGACCAAAATGAAACAAGAGGTCAGACAACCTGTAATGGACTTTTTTCCCCCGGACACCTACCTGTGGATCAAGGATTATAACAGTTGCCTGGCGGTTTTAAAGAGTCTTTTCACCAAAGCCGAAGGATACTTTTCGGATTCCGAAAGCGGGAGTGAAAGCGGCAATTCACTGCTGATGTCACCCGAAAGGCTGTTTTTGGATGCAGAGGAATTTGAAAATGGGATCGGCAACTTCACCCGGGTCGCGATAGGGCACAGGTTCGAATGGAAGGACGTACCTGAGGTTCAGTTTCAGGGCAAGCCGCAACCCTCATTCAACAAGCATTTTGACTTGCTGGTACAGAACCTGAATGAAAATGCAGCCGTGGGCATAAGCAACGTTATCTGCTCGGATAGTGAAAAGCAAGTCGGCAGGTTGCTGAATATTTTTTCAGAGTTGGACCCCACTTTGAATGTCCAGACCCTGCCCATCAGTCTTCGGGAGGGCTTCATCGACCAGGCCTTGAAACTGGCCTGTTACACAGACCATCAGATTTTTGAACGCTTTCACCGGTACAAGACCAGCAAGGTGCCTTCCAAATCCAAAGCACTTACCCTGAAGGAAATTAAGAGCCTGCATCCGGGAGATTTTGTGGTGCATGTAGACTATGGCATCGGGCGCTTTGCGGGCCTGGAAAAAGTGGATGTAAATGGGAAGTGGCAGGAAGCTATCCGGCTCGTGTTCAGAGACGATGACCTGCTGTATGTGAATATCCATGCACTGCATAAAATATCCAAATACAGCAGTCAGGAGGGTACCCTGCCCAGCATGTCCAAGCTGGGCTCGCCTGAATGGGAAAATAAAAAAAAGAGGGTCAAGAAGAAGGTGAAGGACATCGCAAAAGATCTGATCAATCTTTATTCCAAGCGAAAGACAGCACCTGGTCACCAGTTTTCCTCCGATAGCGTTTTACAAATTGAATTGGAAAGCTCCTTTATCTATGAAGATACCCCTGACCAGGCCATGGCAACTTCTGACGTGAAGGAAGATATGGAAAAACCTTACCCTATGGACCGCCTGGTATGTGGAGACGTGGGCTTTGGGAAGACCGAAGTCGCTGTCCGGGCAGTTTTTAAAGCTGTGAATGACCGCAAGCAAGTGGCTGTGCTGGTGCCCACCACCATTCTGGCCATGCAGCATTATCAGACTTTCAGGGAGCGGCTGAAGGATTTTCCGGTAGAAATTGAATATATCAACAGATTTCGTTCTGCCAAAGACACGAAAGAAATCACCAAAAAAGTGGCCTCAGGAGAAATCGATATACTGATAGGGACCCACAGGATCGTAAATAAAGACATCCGGTTCAGAGATCTGGGCCTACTGGTCATTGACGAAGAGCAAAAGTTTGGGGTGAAAGTGAAGGACCAGCTCAAGGAGCTGCGGGTAAATGTAGATGTACTCACCCTCACCGCGACTCCCATTCCCAGAACCCTTCACTTTTCATTGATGGGGGCCAGGGACCTGTCGGTCATCGCCACACCACCTCCAAACCGGCAGCCGGTAACCACCGAAATATATACCTTCAGGGAGGACATCATAAGGGACGCAGTGGCCAATGAATTGAGTCGCGGGGGCCAGGTATTTTTTGTTCACAACAGGGTAGGAGAAATTGACACTATTGCCAACCTGATCCTTAGGTTGGTCCCGGACGCGAAGGTCATAGGCGCTCATGGGCAGATGGATGGCAAAAAACTTGAGAAAATCATGGTAGATTTTATCGAAGGATCCTACGATGTGCTGGTGTCTACCAATATCATAGAGTCCGGACTAGACATTCCTAATGCCAATACGATCATCATCAACAGGGCACATATGTTTGGGATGAGCGACCTGCACCAGATGAGAGGCAGGGTCGGCCGCAGCAACAAAAAAGCGTACTGTTATCTGCTTACGCCTCCCACAGCCACCCTGAGTACCGAATCCAGGAAGCGGCTTCAGGCCCTGGAAGAGTTTTCCGACCTGGGCGATGGATTTAAAGTGGCCATGAGAGATCTGGATATCAGGGGGGCTGGTAATCTACTGGGTGCCGAGCAAAGTGGCTTTATATCGGATCTCGGATTTGAGATGTATCACAAAATCCTGGATGAAGCGGTGCAGGAACTGAAACAAACAGAATTTGCCGCCCTGTTCGAAGTAGACCTGAAGGAAAAAACCGCACCTTTGGTGCAGGATTGTGTGATCGAAACCGATATGGAATTGCTTATCCCTGAGAGCTACGTGAATAATATTTCAGAGCGGCTTAATCTGTATTCCAAACTGGACAACATTAAGGGAGAGGCTGAATTGGAAGCCTTTAAAAAAGAAATCCGGGACAGGTTTGGTCCTATACCAGATCGGGTACAGGCGCTGTTTGAAACAGTAGAGCTTCGCTGGATGGCGGAAAAGCTGGGCTTTGAAAAGCTGGTGCTTAAAAACGAACAAATGAAATGCTATTTCGTTTCTTCCAGAAAAGACGAATATTTCAGCTCTTCCTTGTTCATGAATATCATCAACTTTATTCAGTCCAAAGGACGCTTCTGTAAAATAAAAGAAGCCAAAGACCGTTTACTATTGGTAATCAAAGGGGTGGATAGTGTTCCCGCTGCCAAAAAATGGCTGCGTGATATGGGTGCCAATGGATGATTGGTAAATTATATGGGCCTATTTAATTTAGGGATAGAGACTTATCACGGGTAAAGCAAAAAAATCCATAAAAAATTTTAAAAAGTATTTAAATTTTTTATGGAACGAATAAATACTATGGCATGAAAATTAATGTATTATCTCACGGAATTTGGTTCGAATTAGCTCTCATGCCATTCCGGGTCAGTAAAAGATAATTGATATAATGTATTATTGATCATATATTAGCGTTTGAATAGGGCAAAACCAAAAAGTTGTCAGATATTTCCTGCAGGGGAGAATGCGATAAAAACGAAGTATTTCTTAATCAGGGAGTTTTCATTTGCCAGCTTTAGACAATGATAAAATTATGAAATTGGGGAACAAGAAATTTCAAATCGGTTTTTTTGCTGCGATTGCAGTTCTCGGCACCTTGCTATCTTCCTGTGGAAATCAGTCAGGAAGACGAACTGCCAGTGATCCGGGTGGATTTAGTGCCTCCACAGGTGCAAGGTATAGTTTTGACGAAGAGGATTCCACTTCCTTTCAGGTTTTCAGACTGCCCAGTGAAGTGGTCGGACCAAGGTTGGTTTTTATTCAGGGAGGAAGAGCAGTACTGGGCTCTCAGGAACAGGACATCATGGGCTTCCGGGACAATGTAGAACGAACGGTTACCATTGCTTCCTTCTACATGGATGAAACTGAAGTCACCAATGTGGATTACAAAGAGTTTCTTTTCAATATGGCCAAAAGGGACGGAGTAAGTGCCGATTCCATTCAAAAGCTGGAACCGAAAGAAGATGTTTGGGACGGAACCATGTCTTACAATGATGTGTATGCCACCTACTACTTCCGATACCCGGGTTTTAATTTCTATCCGGTCGCAGGGGTTAGCTGGACACAAGCCAATGCCTACAGTGAATGGCGGACTGCTTATGTAAACGAATTGGAAAGGCAAAAGAATGAGCTCGATTCGGCACTTACAAAAGACCAATTGATTGAGCGGGGATCCGTATTTCCCGATTACAGACTGCCCAATGAGGCGGAGTGGGAGTTTGCTGCCAAAGCCATGATAGGAACGCAATACATGGACGAAAACCAGGAAAATGGCCGTATCTACCCCTGGGACGGTCGGGGCCCCAGAAATCCTTATAATATCAAAAGAAAATCCCGCCAGGGAGATTTTCTTGCAAACTTCAAGAGAGGACGTGGTGACTATGCCGGTATACCCGGTAGCGTCTCTAATGACGGAGAAATCATTCCAACCAACGTCTATGATTTCCCGGCAAACGATTTTGGGCTTTACAACATGGCCGGCAACATGAACGAATGGGTGCAGGATGTCTACCGGCCCCTATCCTTTCAGGATTTTGATGACCTGAACCCGTTGCGAAAGGATGGTGTGTATGATGAAGAAGATACGTACAACACCACCCTGATCGACGACAATTACCGGGTCTACAAGGGAGGTTCATGGAGAGATGTAGCCTATTGGCTGGCACCAGGTACCAGAAGGTTTATGCATCAGGACTCAGCCTCTAACCATATCGGCTTCCGGTGTGCCATGATTGCTGTTGGCGGCAAAGATCGCTGATCACACATAAAAATTTTGAAAATAAGAAAGGGGTCGATCACCCCTTTTTTTTTATGCTCACTTTTTTTCAATTCACAAAATTAAAAATGCATTTGAAAAGCGGCCTGAGGATAATGCCCGATTTTATTATAAAATCCTGATTTTAAGCTTATTTTTGTAGGGTTATTTATTTAAACTTAGGGATTTGTATGAAGCGGGCATTATTTTTAGTTTCTCTCGGGCTAATCCTGTGCCAGGAGAGTTTCGGGCAAAGCTGGAGAAGAGTAGGAGACTGGGGAAATGATTTTTCAAGCATCCAATGGGTCAATGAAAATGTAGGATTCATTTCGGGTGAAAATATTTTTTTAAAGTCAATTGACGGCGGATTAAGCTGGGTCGAAAAAAAATCACCGAGCCGGGGAATAATTGTCGATATGTCTTTTTTTGACGAACAAAGAGGACTGTTGCTGGGCGATCAGGGCGTAATATTCCGTACCCTAAACGGAGGAGAAAGCTGGACCAGCTATGTCCATCCCGGCAATATCATTTGGAAAAAAATTCATCATCTGAGCAGGGAGCTAATTGTGGTGGTGGGAGAGGGTGGCAATATCATCAGATCTAATGATGGCGGCTTGAGTTGGGAGCAAGCCAACAGCAGGACTAGTGCAGCTATCAACGATGTACATTTTATAAATGATACCCTCGGATTTGCGGTTTCATCAGATGCAGAGTGGCTGAGGTCGGTCAATGCTGGTCGTGATTGGGAAGTACACAGCACCGGCTTTGACATGAGCTTAAACGGCATTTTCTTTACCAGCGATTCTACCGGCTATGCTGTAGGAAATCTTGGTTCCATCATCAAGACAGAGGACGCGGGTCAGAGTTGGCAATTTATCAATAGTGGTATCGATACCGACCTTACTGCTGTGGTATTTCATCCCACATTGCCATTGACCGGCCTTATCAGTGGTAAAGATGGCACCATGTTGCGAACAGATAATGGTGGTCTGACTTTCGTTGCCACCAATGCACGAACGGGACAGGACCTAAAATCCGCAGCTTTCAGACCGGGCACCAACAATGTACTTGCAGTAGGTAATAGTGGGAATTTGATATCGTCCAATAATTCCGGCGCGAGCTGGGCCATACGCCTGGCAGGACGAGCCAATGATTATACCGCGGTACAATTCACTACCGATCTCCGGGGTTACCTGACCGGCGAGCGGGGGCTGATTTTGCTAACCGGCAATGGTGGTAATTCCTTCGTCGATCGTTCCAGGCCGATATCACTCGCTTTTAATTCCCTGTTTTTCGTTTCGAACGGAGCCGGATATGTCTCAGGTGTCAACGGAAATATCATCAGTACCACCAACTCGGGCGCCAACTGGACTACATTGAATCCAGGGACCATCAGGGATGTTAACAGCTTGTATTTTTTTGATTTCAACAGGGGCTTTGCGGTAGGTGAAGGAGGATTGATCAGTAAAACTACCAACAGGGGGGTGAACTGGGAGACCATTCCTGCAGGCATGAACCAAACAGACTTTCACGACATATTCTTTTTCAACGAAAACGATGGACTGGTGATTGGCGATCAGGGAACGGTGCTTTCTTCCGGCAATGGCGGAGAGGACTGGCAACAGCAAAGCGTGAATAGTACGGCAAAATTATCAGCCATCGCCTCTCTGGACGAATCGACTGCCATAATTGTAGGGGCATCGGGTACGGTTTTTAAAACCAGCGACAGGGGTCAATCCTGGACACGGATACAGACTGCCTACAACCAGAATTTCACTGATGTGGATTTTTTAGACGAATCGGTAGGCTTTATTACCGGAGATGCGGGCCTGATATTGCGGACTTTCGATGCAGGGGAGACCTGGGAATTGCTGCCTACCGGTACTTTTCAGAATTTCACCGGTCTGAGTTTTGGCGACTTGAATGTAGGCTATGCTGCAGGAGAGAATGGCATATTCTACCAATATACCTGCCAGGTACCGCTGGACATTGCAACCATCTTTGGAGAGGACAATATTTGTCTCAGTCAGCAGATCTATACCATTCAGGATTTGGACGAGGAGGGGACAAGCTATGAATGGAGGGTTGATGGAGGCACCATCATTGAAGGACAGGGTAGCACCCGGCTGGTGGTGCGCTGGGATAGGCCCGGAAGAAATGCCGTACTGGTAAGGGGACAAAACAACTGTGGCAATGGGAATACTACAGCTATGGAAGTAATTGTTTCTGAAGAGCCCGGCAGCACTACTGAGATTCAGGGAGAGGGAGTGGTATGTGTCAATACCCTCGAAGAATATTTTGTTGACTCCATTCCCGGAACGGAGTATTTCTGGGAAGCAACGGGAGGTGTGGTGAGGTCCGGTCAGGGAACGGCAAAAATTACCCTGGAATGGACCAATCTGAGTGACCAGTCCGTATCGGTTTCGACCACCAACCCCTGCGGACAAGGACCAACCACCGGGAAAGCCATACGGGTGATCACCATTCCCGGGCAGCCTTCGGCCATACAGGGGCCCGACAGGGTGGGTTTTCAGGAAGCTGACTACGAAGTAGATGTTCTCCGTGATATCAACTACCAGTGGACTGTGGAAGGAGGAGAGATCATCAGCGGACAGGGCACTGGTGCGGTCAGGGTAAACTGGACCGACGAAGGTGATCATGATCTCGTGGTTACTCCAATGAATGCCTGCAATCAGGGGCCTAGCCAGACGCTATCGGTGAATGTCAACCTGATCACTGCTCTGCCAGAGGAACCGGATGATGCGCATATCCGAATTTTTCCGAGCCCTTCATTCGGAGACATAGATATCAGTCTGGACGGACTGCCTTCCCTGCGTCAATTGGAGATCTACAATGCAAAGGGGCAAAGGATCAGGGATATTCCTACCCGGGAGGGGCAGTTTATCTATTCGGTAAAAGGGCTGCCAAAAGGACTTCAGCTACTGATTTTCCGGACAAGAAATGCGGAATACCGACGAAAAATTATTGTATTCTAGCTGTCTACTCCCCCTTCTTTCATTTTAGCGGCATTTTCCGCAAAACGAAGGGCACTGATAAATTCTTCAATATTGCCTTCCATTACTTCGGGCAGGTTATAGACGGTTTTGTTGATCCGGTGATCGGTCACGCGACTTTGGGGATAATTGTAGGTCCGGATCTTATCGGATCGGTCTCCGCTTCCTACCATGGATTTTCTCTGGGCACCTACGGTTTCATTGTGTTTTGCCAGCTCAATTTCATAAATCCTGGACCGCAATACTTTAAGCGCTTTTTCAAAGTTTTTGATCTGCGATTTCTGATCCTGGCAGGTGACCACCAGGCCCGTAGGTTCATGAGTAAGCCTTACAGCAGAATAGGTAGTGTTTACCGACTGCCCACCCGGACCTGAAGAACAATAGGTGTCTTTCCGCACATCGTTCATATCGATCTGCACATCGACCTCTTCCATTTCCGGCAATACCGCCACCGTGGCAGCAGAGGTATGTACCCTTCCCTGTGTTTCGGTGGCAGGGACGCGCTGCACCCTGTGTACGCCGGATTCATATTTCAACATGCCGTACACATCTGCTCCGGATACGGAACTGATGATTTCCTTGTAGCCTCCGGAGGTGCCAAAGGTGAGGTCCAGGACGGTAAGGTTCCAGTTTTGCTTCTCACAGAATTTTTCATACATCCTGAAAAGATCTCCTGCAAAAATAGCCGCCTCGTCTCCCCCGGTACCGCTACGAATTTCCAGTATGCAGTCCTTCGAATCGTTCGGGTCTTTGGGAATGAGCATTTTTTTGAGTTCCTCTTCTATATCCTCCTTTCTGATTTTCAATTCCTCCCATTCGATTTTGGCCATTTCCCTGAACTCAGGATCTTTTTCCTTTTCCAGAAGGGCTTTGGTACTACTCAGGTTGTCCAAAATCAAGCGATATTCATCGTAGACCTTGACCACTTTTTCCAGATCCTTGTATTCCTTGGAAAGCTTGGTATATTTTCCCATGTCCGACATGGCATCGGGCTGAATGATCAACTGCGATACTTCTTCAAATCTTTCTTTTATGGCTTCCAGTTTATCCTGCATGTTGTCTCTCTATTTGCAAGGCAAAATTAAGCAATATTGTTGATGAATTCCTGAGGAAAGGGTGATAATGGCTGCGATCTGGCGCAGGAATGATTTTGGTCAGCTTTTGAACTTTTCTGAAGTATGGTCAGTATCTTTAGATAGACAACCCAACAGTTAAGCAAATGAAAAAGTTAACACCTATTATACCCCTGCTCATCTTTACACAATTATTAGCTGCTTGCGGGGACAACAAAAAAATCGACCGTGGTGTGGTGGAGGAGGTGAATAAAGCCAATGAGGTCAAGAAGGTCTCAGACGCGGAGATCACTGCATTTGCCATCAAATGGGGTGATGAGATCAGCCAGGAAGCTCAGACAGCACTCATCGGTACCTTGCAAAATGCGATCGGCGACAAGGGGATTACCGGGGCTATTGATTTCTGCCAGACTCAGGCCCTTCCCATCACCCGGGAGGTGGCCGAAAAGCATGGTGTCAGCATTAGGAGGGTATCTCTGAAAAACAGAAATCCCGTAAATAGCCCCAATGATATGGAAAAAACCCTCCTGGAAGCCTATGCTTTCAATATCGAAAATGATATAGAAATCCGGCCCAATATCCAGAAAATCAACGACGGAGAGGTATTGTTATACACCCGGGCCATTACTATCCCCGGAGCCCTATGCCTCAATTGCCACGGGGAACCAGGGAAGGAAGTCAATGAGCCCACCCTGGAGAAGATCAAGGCTCAATACCCGGAAGACAAGGCCCTTGGGTACAAGGCGGGTGAGTTGCGGGGTATGTGGAGCATTTCCTTGCCCAAAAAAGAAGTGGTGAAAAACATGTAGACACAGATTACTTTCCTGCGGAAGCTGCTTTTTGGCTTTTACTTTTATATTTGCACTCACATTTAGTCAGCGTGGGAAGGTGTTTTCCTTTCTTTTACGCTTTATTCAAATAGGTATGAAGAAATTATACGCCATCTTCAGCTTTATGCTGCTGCATGTCACCCTTTTGGCACAAACACAAAGCCCCGCAGAATTTTTAGGCTATGAGCTGGGAGAACGATTTACACCCCATCACAAGGTAGTCTCCTATTATCAACATGTCGCCTCCAATAACGACAACGTGGTATTACAAATCTACGGGAAGACCAATGAATTGCGACCACTGATGGTGGCCTTTGTCTCTTCTAGGGAAAATATCGATCGCCTGGAAACCATAAGGACGGATAACCTGAAGCGAGCTGGCCTGATGGAGGGCAGTCCGGAACTTTCCATTCCCGTGCATTGGATGAGCTACAATGTGCATGGCAATGAAGCAGTTTCGTCGGAAGCTACCATGATGACACTTTTTGCCCTTGTGGATCCTGACAATACCAAAACAAAGGATTGGCTTACCAATACTCTCGTAGTACTGGATCCCTGTATAAACCCTGACGGGCAGGAAAGGTATGTCAACTGGTATCAGCAAAAAATGAATCAGGTACTTCAGCCCGACCTGCAATCCATCGAGCACAGAGAACCCTGGCCGGGAGGCAGACCGAACCATTATCTTTTCGATTTGAACAGAGACTGGGCCTGGCAGACCCAGGTGGAAACCCGGCAGAGGCTGGCCCTATACAATGACTGGCTGCCGCAGGTTCATCTGGATTTTCATGAGCAGGGGATCAACTCCCCCTACTACTTTGCACCCGCAGCGGAACCCCTTCACCTACAGCTGACGGACTTCCAGCAGGAATATCAGGAGATTTTCGGCAGGAATACTGCGGCTTATTTCGACCAGAACGATTGGTTTTATTTCACCAAAGAAAGGTTTGACCTGCTATATCCCAGCTACGGAGACACCTATCCCATGTACAATGGGGCCATAGGCATGACCATAGAGCAGGGGGGCTCGGGCAGGGCCGGCATAGCTGGTTATGATGCCCAGGGAGATACAATCACGCTTAAGGACAGGATCATCCACCACCACACCACCGGCATTTCTGCCATTGAGACTACTTCCTCCATTGCCGGCAGGGTTTTGGAGGCCTACGAGCAATATTTTACCGAAAGCAGTAGCAACCCATCCGGTACGTACCAAAGCTTTGTCATCAAGGGAAGCAACCCGCCGGACAAGGTCAGGGCCCTGCTGGATCTGCTGGACAAAAACGGTATCCGCTACGGCCTAAGTGGGAAGAATGAAAACCTAAACGGTTTTTCCTATCAAAGCGGGAGCTCGGGCCGGCAGATGCTGGAAAAAGATGATATTGTCATTAACGCTTTTCAGCCAAAATCGGTACTGACCCAGGTGCTGTTCGAACCCGAACCGGTACTGAATGACAGCATTACGTATGACATTACCTCCTGGGCACTGCCTTATGCCTACGGTCTGGAGGCTTTTGCATTGGAGAGCCGCCTGGATGCCGGTATGCCTTATGAAGAGGATGGTTTTGTGCCCAATCAACCGGACGAAGAAACACTGGCTTATATCGCGCCCTGGAATGCGACGCTTCATGTAAAATATCTCGCCGCCCTGCTGCAGGAAGGTATCAGGGTGAGGTACAACGAATACCCCTTTGAGGTGGGAGGAAGCAGTTACCCTACCGGTTCGCTGATCATCACCCGGGGAGGTAATGCCTACGTTTCGGACTTTCACCAGAAGGTAACCGATTTGGCCAATGTTTTTAATATCAATTTGGGCAAAACTCAAACCGGGTATATGGACAGCGGGAAAGATTTCGGGTCTTCTCACGTAAGGATTATTCGCAAACCCTCCATTGCCCTTGTAGGAGGCGAAGGGGTGTCATCACTGAATTTTGGGGAAATCTGGCATTTTCTGGATAGCGAGCTAAAGTACCCGGTCGTCATTCTTGAGCAAGGTCAATTGAATGGATCTGTGTTGCAGGATTATGATGTACTGATTCTTCCCTCCGGAGATTACAAAGAGGAATTACACCCTATTTTGACAGACTGGGTCGCGGCCGGCGGTAAGCTCATTGCGATGGAAGATGCTTTGGCTTTGTTTGCGGATAGGGAGGAAGGCCTGCTTCAGACCTATGCCGGTGAGGAGGAAAAGGAAAGGCTGGAAAGTGTGATAGCCAAAGGTTCTGAAGGGGATAAAACGGCACCTTTTCTGGAAAAAGAGCGGCTGGAGATTTCCAATTATGCATCAGGAGCCATCTATGAGGTAAAAATGGATAGCTCTCATCCCCTAGGCTACGGCAGTAGTGGTAAATTTTATACGCTAAAAAATAATTCGCGTCGGTATGCTTTAATACAGGACGGGATCAATGCCGGCTACATCTACGGCTCGGAAAACCACCGTACAGGATTTATAGGTTATAGAATAAAACCATTAATGGCCAATTCTATGATTTTTGGCGTGGAGCCGAGGGGGAGCGGCCAATTGGTCTATATGGTAGACAATCCCATGTTCCGGAGTTTCTGGGAGGCAGGGAAGTTGGTTTTTGCCAATGCCCTGTTTTTTTCAATGAATTAATTTTGAAAAAGGGGTTATGGTTTTCAGATCAAGGCTGTTTTTTATGGGGTATTTGTTTATCTTTCTAAGAAAATACCTTTCCGGCCATGAGCGAGCTTGTTCCTAACCAAACCGAAACCTTTCGTTGCCCCTGGTGTCTGGGTTTTGAAGATTACATCCGGTACCACGATGAAGAGTGGGGTGTGCCGGTGTACAGTGACCGCAAACATTTTGAGTTTCTGGTGCTGGAAAGTGCCCAGGCAGGATTGAGCTGGGCTACCATCCTGAAAAAGAGGGAGGGATACATGCGGGCCTTCGAGGATTTTGATTACCAGAAAGTAGCCGATTTCACTGAGGAAGAGATAGAAAGACTGATTGGGAATCCGGACATTGTGAGAAACCGGTTAAAAATCCAGGCTGCGGTCAACAATGCCCGAAAATTTATAGGCATACAGGAACATTACGGAACATTTACCGACTATATCTGGGGCTTTGTAGATGGAAAACCCCTGCAAAATGAGTGGAAAAGCATGTCTGCCGTTCCCGCGGCTACCGAGCTTTCCAACCAGATAGCGCGTGACCTGAAGCAAAAGGGGTTTAAATTTCTGGGAAGTACCATCGTGTATTCCCATATGCAGGCAACAGGAATCGTTAACGACCACCTGGTACAGTGCCACCGACACCAGGAAGTGAAGCGCATGGCCATGTATTAGTTAGTTAGATTGATGAAAGCGGTCCAAACCTATTTCTTTTTTTTCATTTGGGAGCAGGTACCAATATGGTGTATGTGGATGAGGAAAATGAGCTGATCATTGTCAGCCGCTGGATTAAGAATGCCTCGAAAGCCGAATTGGTTAGACTTGTATTGGAAAGTTTGCCTGATTAAAAGCTCCAATTTTCCGCGCATACCAGGGGTAGTGGATAGTCTTTTCCCAGCTTTATGCGGCCACTGTCAAGTTTTTCTGAGGAAAGATGGAACGGAAGGTGCCGGTCAAAACCTTTTAACTTGTTCAGTTCCGGTATCCATCTTCCAATATAATCACCCTGGGGATCGTATTTTTTGGCTTGCAGCAGGATATTGAAATATCGATCCTGTCGTGGATCATTCCCCACTCCGGCGATATACATCCAATTGCCCCAGTTGCTGCAAGGATCGTAGTCGATGAGCTGCTGCTCGAAATAAGCAGCTCCCCAGCGCCAGTCGATTTCCAGGTCATTTACCAGGAAGCTGGCGACAAGTTGCCGGCCCCGATTGGACATGAAGCCGGTTTGGTTGAGTTCCCGCATGTTGGCATCGATAAAGGGAATTCCGGTTTTGCCGGCTGCCCATTTAGAAAACAACGTTTTGTCTTCTTTCCAGTAGCCTGGCCTGTTCTGAATGCCCCCAAGCTTAAAGATGCGGTTGCCATGCTTTTTGGCCATAAAGCGGAAGAAATCCCTCCAGATCAATTCGAAAATCAGCCAGTAGGTAGATTGATTTTTGGTTCTTTCTTTTTCGTAGCGTTTAACTTCCCCGTAAATTTGTCGTGGAGAAAGGGCTCCGAGGGCCAACCAGGGAGAGAGTTTGCTGGAATAATCAGCGCCCGATAAGCCATTTCGTGTTTCCTTATAATTGGCAAGACTGTCTGATTGCCAGAAGTAAAGGTTCATTCTTTCTAACGCAGGACCTGATCCTCCCCGGAAAAGCATGTCTCCATTGGCGGCCTGTGCTTCAATCTGGAAACCCGGTTTGACTATTTCCGGCCATGAATTAATATGTCCCTCCGGGATTTCGGCAAAGCGGACAGGTTCCGGAATTTTATACAGGGGCCGGATCCGGGAGAGTTTTTCGCATTCTTTTCTGAATTTGGTAAATACTTCCGGCATTTGTGCTACCGGGAATGGCAGGTCATCGATATGGAACAGGGTGCTTTGCCAGTAGCTTTCCGTGGCAATGCCCTTGCTCCAGGCGGCTTTTTCCATTGCCTGTTCCACCCTGATTTCCTCAGCCGTGACTTCCTGGGAAAAGCAGATCACACCTGCCCCGGCTTTATGTGCCAGGGAGGGTATCTCCTCTTCAGGTTTGCCGTGCAGGAGCAGCAGGTTTCCTCCTTTTGCTGAGATTTGATTTTGCAGGTCCTGAATGGTTTCGGAAAGGAACCTGGCGCGGAAGGGACCGGTTTTTTGCAAACCAAAATCACCCGGTCCAAACTGCCGGGGATCCAGACAATAAACGATTAAGATACTGTTGGCAAGTTCGGTTGCTTTTTTAAGGGTCAGGTTATCTTCCCACCTCAGGTCATTTCTCAGCCAGACGAGTGCTTTTTCATATCGCATACAGTAAACAAACTTCCTGTTCAGCCAAAGTGTTTTTTACAAAAAACCGGTATTGGCGGTTGATTTGCCTGCTTTCGCTAATGTGAAAGAACAGAGTTTTCGTTTGGCATTTTAAATCAAAGCGGAATGGTCAAGGTAAGAGAGGGAATATGACTGGGAATTCCCCCTGCATACCCTGGGACACTGGTAGGTAAAGGCTTAAAGCTCATCTGTGTAGCTTTCCTTTTATTGTTTGCGGCGCTAATAAGCATCGGAATACTTCCTATAGTTGCGATTCCGCCAACAACAGCCATGGCTACACCCATTCCTGTCGCTCGTTCCTCCGCATTGGAAGCACCAAAAAGGATGAAGTTTTCAGAAAACATGATGCTTCCCGCGGCGACCATGGCAAGCCCTCCTCCTGCCATGATATAGCCTGCCGTCTTCTGTCTCCGGCTTTTTTCAAGATATTCATTTTTGCTTTCCTGTGCTAATACATTGATTTGGCTGCCCAACAGGACGGCTACTATCAAAATGGGAACAATTTTATGTGTTTTCATAGACATTGATGTTTTCATTAAAATTTTAGATTTCGCTACTGCGGTTTCATTAAATTTACACACAATAAACCAAGGAAATGAAGCTTTAAATACATGATTATAAATGATTTATATCATTTTTTTGATGCTGTGGAAAGGGTAGGATATTTTGGTTCAGAGAAGAGGTATATTCTTATATCAATTGCTCACAGCTTCAGCTAGTGGCAATTGGTGGGGAAATCGGCATCATTGGCTTTAGCCAAAATTTTTCCCGGGAAGCATCTGTGGCCCAAAACCTTCCCCAATTTCGGCTAAAGCCGGGGTTTATGAAATCTCATTCTAGAGATGGGGCTAAAGCCGCCATCCTATTGAAGGGGGCAGGTCAAAGATTATTGATCAAAAACAATAGACAGGACCGTACTGATCAATTGCCTCCTGCTTCAGCTGGTGGCAATTGGTTGGGATATCAACATCATTGGCTTTAGCCAAACCTTTCGCCAGGAATGTGTTTAATTCCAAGTTTTCCCATGATCTCATACTAATTTTGGCTAAAGCCGGGGTTTATGAAATCTCATTTTAGGGATGGGGCTAAAGCCGCCATCCTATTGAGGAAAGAATGCCAATCAATTATTACTCAATTGCCCACTGCTTTAGCTGTGGGTTATCAAAGGGCAGGGTACCTATTGGCTTTAGCCAAACCCTATATCGGCAAGGAATTAGTTTCCGAAATTCCCAATTCCTTCCCCAATTTTGGCTGAAGCCGGGATTTGGGTTCTCAATCAAAAAGATGGGGCTAAAGCTGCCATCCTATTGAAGGGGACAGGTCAAAGATTATTGATCAAAAACAATAGACAGGACCGTACTGATCAATTGCCTCCTGCTTCAGCTCGGAGTCATTATTTTGATTATTAACCTGATTGGCTTTAGCCAAACCTTTTTATCAGGGTTGGATTAAATTCCGAATTTTCCCAAATCTCTCCCCAGGTTTGGCTAAGGTCAGGGTTTGAGGAATCTAATTTCAGAAAACGGGCGGAAACCGAATACCTAATGAGAGAAGATTGGTAATTGATTAATATTCAATTGCACCCTGTCTTAGTTCAATATTTTAGCTGAAAGGGTCAAAGACAACACCCTGATTTGACAACTTTAACATCGTAGTGTGTAAAGAATTGCCTAAGTAGAAAGAACATAATATTGCGAAAAAAATTACGCGAACCGTCTGATTTCAGATTGGATAGATCGAGTACAACAGCTTCAAAAAAGCAATAGTCTCTGGTGCAAAAGGATGTATATTTATTGATAGGCCCGTAACTTCATTTCACTTTTTGCGGATTAGTACAATTTTGCAAATTCCCACTAACTCTATAAAAATATATTATAGATAGAAAAAATTTGATTTAAATAATAATTTATATTTTTTGAATAAATATAGATTTTTTGTTTTTATGCAATCTAAAATTAGATTTTGATTATGTATAAACAGCGTAAAAATCGGTATATCAGGCTTATTTATTATTATCTATTCGACTAATTCAATCATTAAAAAAATAAAAAAACACAAAAAATTAGTCTAAATGTAAATATTTTATTATTATCGATTTTATTTATTTATTCGAATAGCCTGTTCGTTTATATTTAATTCTAAATAACCTAATCAAAAAACTAATGAAACAACCCAGACTAAAACAATTAAGGCCGGTAATACAATTGTTTTCAATTGTTGTTATTATCCAATGCGTTGCAATTGACCGCATTTATGCGGAAAAAAGAAAAAGTAAGGAAAATCTGTTTGAGAAAGTGTCTACGCCTGTTGCACTGTTTTTTCGAAGCCCATATAGTAAGGCAGATGTCATCGATTCTGATTTGGTATTTGATTCAGAAACCATGGTGGACGTAACCGTTTCTGGCGTAGTGACAGACCAGGAAGGGCAACCGATACCGGGAGTGACGGTTTCGATTCCCGGTACAGGGATCGGAACGGCCACAGATTTGGATGGGAATTACTCCATCACTGTTCCGGAAGGGTCAACTCTGGTTTTTTCTTTCATCGGATTCGAATCCCAGAGCATTGAGATAAATAACCAAACAGAAATTAATGTATCATTGTCGGAAGATGTTGCATCCCTTGATGAGGTAGTCGTAGTTGGTTATGGATCTGTCAACCGGGAAAACCTTACCAGTGCGGTGAGTTCATTGAATGAGGAGGATTTTGTTGCAGGTACCGTTTCACCATTGATGGCGATTCAAGGAAAGGTTCCGGGATTAAGTATACAATCTACCAATGGCGCCGATCCCAATTCCGGGGTCTCCATCCAACTAAGAGGGGTCAATTCCGTGAACGCCTCTCAGGGTCCCTTAATTGTTATTGACGGGGTGCCAGGTGGGGATATAAACACGGTTGTAAAAGAAGACATAGCTTCCATAGAAGTTTTGCGTGATGCTTCCGGTGCTGCCATTTATGGTACGAGGGCGTCCGGAGGGGTTATTCTTATCACTACCAAATCAGCGCTGGCAGGTAAATTATCAGTCAGTTACACCGGAGAATTGTTTGCTGAAACCGTGCGAAGATATAATGAGCCACTGGGGAGGGATCGTTTCCTTGAAGAAGGTTTAGGCGATGATTTAGGGCACAATACCGACTGGTTTGACGAGGTAACGAATGATGTGCCGATAAGCTACAGAAACGTGATAAGCCTAAGTGGAGGTGTAGAGGAAGCAAAAATCCGAGCTACGATAAGTAATCGGAGTGCTACAGGCCTTGCCATTGGGGCGCAGCGAGATGAAACCCAAGCAAGAATAAATACAGATTTTACCTTATTCGATGGATTTTTAAGAATAACCAATAACCTTTCTTATAGTGAGCGACAATCTGAATTTTCGAATAATGATATTTTCAGGATGGCTTTACAGCTTAATCCGACCGAAACACCTTATGATCCCACAGAGGCCCACGGTCTAAATGTCTGGACCGGAGGATATGATTGGTATAATCCGGTAGCCGATATTCGATTACGGACCGATCAACGAAAATATTCCTACCTGTTGAATACCACTAGTTTTCTGTTCAATCTCTCCGATAATCTCTCCCTTACTGCTCGCTATTCAATGAATAATGACGACAACTATGGCACTTATTGGAGGTCCGCACAGCATAAAACTTCTTTAGATGAAGGGGTGGCTGGGTATGCCAGCCACAGTTATGGGGAATCAAAGGACAACACGTTTGAGACATTTCTTACGTATGATCAGATCTTTGGCTTACATACCCTTAATGCAGTGGGAGGTTATAGTTTTCAAGAATTTAACGGACAAGGATTTTCTGCAAATAATTCGGATTTTGCAGTAGACGGCATAGAAGAAAATGACCTGGGGACTGGTAGATTTCTGGCTGAGGGAAGGGCTGGATTAGGCTCTTATAAAAATCCCCGCGTCAGATTGATGGCATATTTTGCTAGGCTGAATTATAGCTTTGACAACAGGTATTTGATCACGGCCAGCTTGAGACGTGAGGGATCGTCGAAATTTGCCGAAGGCAATAGGTGGGGAAATTTTCCGGCCATTTCTATAGGATGGAATATCCACAATGAACCGTTTATGCAATGGCAGACTTGGTTTACCAATCTTAAATTTCGTGCTGGTTATGGTGAAACCGGGAATGAAGGTTTTGCACCTGGTGTAGCTACCAGAATGTACGGTCCGGATACCTGGTGGTTGATGAATGGCGAGTGGAGAAGGACCTATGGAGTTTCTCATAACCAGAATACTGATTTAAAATGGGAAACAAAGAAAGAATACAATATCGGTATTGACTTTGCTATTTTGGACGGAAATATTTCCGGTAGGTTCGATGTTTTTCAAAGAGATGTGGACGATTTGATTTATGATATCTCTGTTCCGCAGCCACCGGCCATTCACGATAAGACTACCATGAATGTCGGGGTCCTTCGAAATACAGGCTGGGAAGCAGAACTTACCTGGAATGCTGTTGATAATACCGACTTCCGCTATGTAACTACAGTAATCGGATCGGCCTATAAAAGTGAGCTGGTGAGCCTTTGGGGTAATCAGACCTTTTGGGATCGAAAAAGTTTTCCTGCACCGGGGAGTCCGGGAAATGCTGTCAGGCTGTTTCCGGGAGAGCCCATCGGGCGATTCTTTGTGTGGGAACATGCAGGATTTACAGAAACAGGAAACTGGATGTTGAGAGGAAGCGATGGAGAGGTGTTTGATGTTACTGAAAGAACCAAAACCAACGAAGATAAAAAGTTTATCGGTAATGCCATACCGAAGTTAATCCTGGCCTGGAATAACCAATTTACTATTGGAAAATTTGATCTAAATGCGTATTTCCGAGGCTGGTCAGGGCATGATATTTTCAATATGCCTAATTTTTACTATGGGATACCACTGGAATCTAGAAATGTCCTGGTAGAGAATTTTGAAGAACAAAGGCATATCACGGGAGAAAAGGAGCTGAGCGATTACTGGATTGAGGATGGAGACTTTCTGAAGTTGGATGTGCTTTCTATAGGATATACATTTAATTTTCAGGGGAACCGAGGAAACCGGCATGTAAAAGGTTTGCGTGTTTATGCTACAGGGCAAAATTTATTGGTGCTAACCAATTATTCCGGCCTGAATCCCGAAGTAAATATCAACGGTTTGGATCCTGGGTTTGAAGAGAGGGCAACCTATCCGCAAACCCGAACTTTTATGTTTGGTGTTCAAGCGAATTTCTAAAATAAAAAACAAGACTATGAAATTGATAAAATATATAATTGTTCTATTTTGCGTCATTGTAACAAGTTGCTCTTTGGATGAAGTATGGTATGACAGGGTGGTGCCCCAAACCTTTTTTAAGACGGAAGGGGATGTTTTATCAGCGCTGTACCGGCCTTTTACACATGCAAGATGGTATCTAACCGGAGATCGTTGGATAGCACAGGAATTTTCTGCAGACCAATTTGCACGATCAACAAAAGGAAGACATTGGTATGATGGAGGGCGTTATGCACGATACCAACACCATGAATGGACGCCAGACGAGTCTCAATTGTTCGGAACATGGCGAGGGACCCTGCAAGGCGTGGCACTAGGCTTGGACGTGAAGCAGGATTTGGGTCGCCTGGATTACGCTAGCCTCGCTCTTTCTGAAGAAGATAAAGCAGCACATCTAGGCCAATTAGATGCCCTGATTGCATTTTTCTACTTGAGGGGGCTTGATTTTTTTGGAGGGCTACCCATATTTACCAGCCTGGATCAGGAAGATGTTCCTAGAAGCACAGATAGGGAAACGTTCGATCATGTAGAAGGATTGCTGCAACAAGCATTGACCGACTTGTCCACCAATGAAGTGGGAGCGCCGCAGGAAGGAGCGATCACGAAAGGAGCGGCTGCTGTAATGTTGGCCAGACTTTATTTTAATGCAGAGGCCTACATCGGTGAGCCCATGTATGATGAGGCTGCCAGAATCTCCGAGGGAATTATAGGCAATGAATATGGGACTTACAGCCTGGACCCGGACTGGAAGGGACCCCACGACTTCGAGAATCATCTTTCTCCGGAGATTATATGGTCAATACCTTCCGAATTTAACCGCTTGGAATACACGCACTACGGTCACATGTATCATTATAATTCCCGGGTTTACTTTGATGTGGACTTAGGCTCTAATAACGGCACGCACTTACAACCATCAAGAAAACCAGATGGGACTTTATATACAGAAGAATTTAAGTTGGGATCTCCCTACGAAAAGTTTGAAGATACGGATCTTAGAAAGAAGCCATTCAGGTATTTGGGTTCGGGTAATTATGAAGGAATGTTTTTGGTAGGTCCGCAGGTTTCTCCCATAAATGGTGAGCAGGTAATCGGCAATGAGGAGTATAACGGACAGCCCCTTGTTTTTGTCGACCAGGTCGGAAGGTTTTCAGAACTGGGGTCAACCTTTGAATCTATTGATGAGCTGCCGTCAAATATTGGTGCAGGTGAGGAAAATACCGGTGTAAGGATAGTGAAAATACCGGTGCCTTCAAGTCAAGACCTTAATTTGAGATGGGCAGCTGATCATCCTGTATTTAGATTGGCTGAAGTATACCTGATGTTAGCTGAGTGCAGATTGAGAATGGGTGAACCTTCTGGCGCAGCCGAGTTGATAAATGAAGTGAGAAAGAGAGCTTTTGAGGGAGGTACTGACCCGAATCCGGCTACTGCCGAAAACCTTGACTTTTACCGCATGGCTGACGAATGGGGAATTGAGTTTTTAGGGGAAGGTAGAAGAAGGACCGATCTGATAAGATTGGGTTTTTTCACGACAGAAAGATGGTGGGATCACACGCCCTCAAATTCGGATCACCTGAACAGGTTTCCTGTACCTACTGAAGCGTTATCGGCCAGTAATGTTTTGGAACAGAATCCAGGGTATTAATCATCTAAGGCTGCCTTAATAAGGCTTCAGTAAAAGCTTTTTTAGTTGAATTGGGAAATCCGGCCTCGGGATCTATTTCCGGGTGCCGGATTTTTTATTATATCAAAAGCGGAATGGGGATTTTTTGTGTAGGATGGTGCCGGTTATTCCTTTCCAAATTTTAACCTAAATACTTCCGGTTTTTCATTGTTAATGGTGACCAATAGGTAGTCTTCATCTCCAAAATTGACGATATCCAGGCTCCTTACGGCCTTTTGGGTAAAGTTTAAACCAAGCTGATCTCCGTCTAGTAATTTTCCCTCAGCGGTAATGATATTTCCGGAAAGACTTCCAAATCGACCATGGTAGGGGGATACGCCAAAATAATTGCCGCCTGCCAAAACTTCTTCCTTACCGTCACCATTGAAGTCATATTTTAGAAAGGAGGTCAGTGGAGCTACCTGTAATGGTGCTTCAAAGGCTTCATAAGTAAAGCCGCCACCGGAATCGAGTAGGTAACCTGATGCGAGCGTATGGACGGTTAAAAGACTGGCCTTTTCCAGTTGCTCTTCGTCAAGAATTTCCTCCACAGGTTTGCCTGCAAAATCCGTGTAAGCGGTAAACTTTTTCCTAAGAAAGCTCATTTGGCTGCTTAGTTCATCCAGTCCTGCAGCCGTATAGTAGTTTCCGTTTTTTTCGTAAGCCACTATGGTTTCGGTACGCCCATTATCGTCAAAATCCGAATAATACATTTTTAACGGAGCCTTTTGAGTGGCTTTAAATTTTGTGTTTAACCCCCAATTTCCCAACAGGTAGTCCATGTTACCGTCCCCATTGATGTCAAATGGGATGATCGATTGCCAAAGGCCATTTAGCTGTTGGTCTAGTACATGATCGGTCATGTCCTTTAAAACACCGTTTTGATTTCGGAGAAACCTTGGGCTCATCCATTCCCCCACCACAATGAGGTCCTCCCAACCATCCCCGTCAAAATCTGTCCAGACCGCATCTGTTACCATTCCGATACGTTTCAGGTCTATATTTTCGATGATCTCAAAGCTGCCTCCTCTATTTCTCAGAAGATAAGATCCGGGAAGTTTTCCAAAGTCATTGGCAACTGCCGCACCTCCGACAAAAAGGTCTATGTTACCATCTTTGTCGTAGTCTTTTGCTTTTACGACCGATCCATTTTCAAAATAGGAAGGAAGCTCAGTTTTACTAAATCCACCGGTGTTATTGATGTAGAGACGATCCCTCAGAGCCTCATTTTCGTCCGCAAACTCTCCACCTGCAGAGACAATGAATACATCATTTCTCCCGTCATTATTCAGGTCTTCTACAATCGCCGATACATCTTCATAAATCGAATCACTCGCAATGGCCACGACCTGTTTTTCCTTAAAACTGTCAGGATTTTGAAGGAAAATCCGGGCAGGATGGCCGGTAGCACCTCCAAAGAATATATCTTCCCGGCCATCGCCATCCAGGTCTTTGACGACGATTGCCGGACCCCTGTCAGAAATTTTGTAGGGGATGAGCTTTTGACGGTTGAAATCGATAAACCTGTTTTCCTGGTGTTCATATGCTAATCCGGGTAAGGATGCTACTTTTCGAAACCAGGTTTCAGGCTTAGGGAAAATTCGTGAATAATCTACTGTTTGGCGGTTTTCTTTCGGATTTAGAATCAAGGTTTGATTAACGGCGACCTCATACTTCATTTCGAATGAATTATCCGGCCAGATCAGGAGTAAGGAATCTATTGGCTGGCGATTTTCAAACCCAAAATGGATCAGAGGCTCGGATGCGGACTGAAAGCCTTTTGTAGTATACAATTGCTTTAACTGCATTTTGCCTTGATGCCAGGAGATCACTTTTGTGCCAATCCCGAAGTGGTTCGGTGCAGTGAAGTTTACCTTGATTTTCAAATACGGTGAATTTTCTTTCGAATTATTCAAGTATATGGAAGCCAGCTCATTGAGGTTATTTGTAACCAAATCCAGATCTCCGTCATTGTCCAAATCCCCCCAGGCGGCACCATTGGATATATTGGGAATATCTGAAATCCATTCACCTGATTTGTCTGAAAACCGAAGATCTTCGCTCCCTTTGAAAATATAGTTTTTCACTTTTCCCGAGGGCATCTTTTTCAAAGCCTCCTGATCGAAAATATTTGATGAGTTAAATTTTCGCTCGATTTCCTCACTGGAAATATAATTGATGTAGTCATGGTCATTGGGTCGTCGGGCTATACCCGTAGATATAAATAAATCCTGGTTACCATCCAGATCAAAATCAGCGATTAGCGGGCTCCAGCTCCAGTCGGTTGCTGCTACATTACTATATAAGGCTATTTCCTGAAAATATTCGCCGGAGCGGTTGATTTGTAACATGTTTCGGGCATACTGAGGATGGTAGTGGAGGCGTTCAATTTTGAGGTCATGGGTGTAAATAGGGTCATCGCTCATCGATGATTTTAGCACTTTCTCATCCTCGGGAAGCATATCGAGAGAGATAATGTCCACATAACCATCCCGATTGATATCCGCAGCATCACTTCCCATGGAAAACCGGCTTACCTGGCTGAATTTGTCCTTCAGTTGTTCAGAAAAGGTTCCGTCGCCATTGTTGATGTAATAATAATCATCTTCATGAAAATCGTTGCTAATATAGAGATCTGTATACCCGTCATTATTAAAATCGGTAGTTGCCAATCCTAAACCATAGCCATTGGCACCACCAAAAATTCCGGCTTCCCGGCTTACATCTACGAATATTCCGCGCTCATTTTTCAGTAATTTATCACCACTTTCATCGGTTCTGTCATTCCTTATTTCCGAGGGACCATAGGAATTAACCGTATGTACCGAATGGTTTAACAGGTACATATCCAGGTCTCCGTCGTTATCATAGTCAAAAAAGGAAGCCATTGTGGAATAGTTTTGAAAATCCAGTCCGTATCTCTTTCCTTCTTCCGTGAAAGTAAGGTCTCCGTTATTAATAAACAGCTCATTTTTACCTTGCAAACCGTGGATTCCTACTACAGCACATACATAGATATCAAGATGCCCGTCACCGTTCACATCGGCCATGGTTACGCCTGTATTCCAATCTGAGGCACCTGCAACTCCGGCCTTTTCTGTAATATCTTCAAATTCCATATTGCCCTTGTTTAAATACAGCTTATTGGCAACTTGATTTCCGGTGAAATAGATATCCTGAAGTCCATCGTTGTTGATATCCCCTATGGCTACCCCTCCGCCGTTATAGAAATAGAGATAATACAGAATGCTAAGGTTATTGGTTTCTGTGAGTTCATTTTTGAATTTCAGGTTGGAAATTGCAGGGTCTACAGAAGTAAACAGGTAACTTTTTTCAGCCTTTTCCTCTGAGCATCCATAAAGATTAAATAATAACAGCGCAGCCAGCAGGTGTTTCATTTTCCTTGATTAAAATTCATAATCACTAATTTAGTAATTTGAATCGGCTGAATAAATCTGTGCCCCTGTTTTTCTGGTCAAAACAAAAGAATTTAAAGACCACCTGGTATATTAGGCTGGCCCTAATTTTGGCTAAAGCCGGGGTCCATGAAATCTCATTCCAGTGAATGGGCTAAAGCCGCATTCCTATTGAAGGGGACAGTTCAAAGATTATCAATCAAAAGCAATAGTGAGTGCCATGCTGATCAATTGCCTCTTGCTTCAGCTGGAGGCAATGAATTGGGATATCAGCATCATTGGCTTTAGCCAAAATTTTTCCCGGGAAGCATTTGTGCCCCAAACCCACCCCGATTTTGGCTAAAGCCGGGGTTTATGAAATCTCATTCTAGGGATGGGGCTAAAGCCGCCATCCTATTGAAGGGGGCAGGTCAAAGATTATTGATCAAAAACAATAGGGCTTCTTGGAAAATTCTATAAAATTTGACCACGCAGGATGAAACTACATCCTTCGTGGTTTTTTTATGATTATTCGCTCTGCTCGACAGTACAATTTCGCTTCGGTAAAGTACAATTTGTTAGTGAATCGAGTGGCTCTTTTTTGCTTTTTTGTCAATGGGGCATAGTTATCCCATCGGAAAGGGTTTTTGATCGTTTTCGCCTTTAGGCTGCCTTCTCTCTGGGTGCAGGCTCCTCCCGGTTTCTTTTTTTGGCGATTTTCACCGCATTGGCCGCCATAGTTGCAAAAAGTACCATCATCATTTCCCGCTTTTCGCCCCGGACTTTTATTTTTTTGAGTCCGTAATGGTCTTTGTGTGTCCCGAAAACGCCCTCCAT
>NZ_FRCY01000001.1:469513-659747 GCF_900143075.1 Cyclobacterium lianum
CAGCTGGAGGCAATGAATTGGGATATCAGCATCATTGGCTTTAGCCAAAATTTTTCCCGGGAAGCATTTGTGCCCCAAACCCACCCCGATTTTGGAAAAAGCCGGGAGGTTGGGGAAAACCATCTATATGGTATGGGGCAATATCCCAATGATGGGAGATTGCTTTTTTATTGTATGTATTTATCCTTTAGTTTCATCATTACAATAACAGGGTTGTCCTCGGGTTCGATTTTTCCTACACCGGGGATCTCTATGGTTTTGCCTTCATTGCTGTGCCAGGGAAGGACAATATCCACCAGGTAATTTTCATGCAAAACTTCATGGTTAACAGCGTAATAATAAGAACTCAGGTAAACCTTTTCCGGATAATTGGTTAAATCATTAATGATATCCCGTGTATGGAAGGTCTGATTGGTATTTTTGAAGTGAATATAGAGGTTCAGTTGGTTTCTTCCGGCCGTTTTGAAATAGTAAGTAAGGGCAGTAATATTCGAATCGTAAATATTTAGCACCGGGAAAGATGCCAGGCCCTTCGTTTGATCACCTGCATACAAATATTCCTGTTGTTCTTTGGTGCTATTTAGTCCTATGGAATGGTCTATTCCATAATTACCGAAATCTACAGTCAATACCGGTTCAGCCTGCATGTCCGAAAGCCGAAAAAATGTGTTGTTATACATTAGCGAAATAAAAATGTCTCCCTGCTTGTTAGTGGTAAAACTTTCGGAATTTGGGGAAAACGTGGATCCTTCGGTTATTATGTGCTTATCAAAAAGCGAATTTTGTATTTTTCCACCCTTCACAACCAGGATATCTGCATTGGTAATTTTGCTTCCTATGGTATTTTCCTGCTGTTGGGCAGAAAAATAGTAAATATCCTTATCCTTTTCTTTTCTCATCGTATTGGCAAAAGGAAGGGATATCTCCTGTTCATTCAAATATTCAAAGGTTATGTTTTCGTATTGAATAATGCGTGATTTCTCCCCTCTGTAATCAAACACTTCAATGTATTCCTCCTCCTCATCTACTAAAACCTGATACAATATGCCGTATTCATCGGGACCTGATCCGTGCTTACTGAGTTTGGAAACAAATTTGCCTTTCTTATCAAATACAAAAACGGCCTTTAAATCCCTGTCCACAGCATAGATGTATTTGTTCTTGATAATGATCTCCCGCGTACGCGCCATCAAGCTATTTTTATTGGTCTCAAGAGGAATATAAGTTACCGAATCCACCAATGCTGACAAGAGAACGGACTGATCTGCCTCATGTGGATTTATGGTCAAAGTATTATCTGCTAATGGCTCTTTTTCCCCGCATGTTTTCAAAAAAAAAAGAGCCGTAACGACGAGTATTAAATTGAGGAAACTTTTCATTGGAAAAATATTTGAGAAAAATCAGATCATCTTTGGAGCCTCAATTTTATAGTATTGAGAAGCAATTTTAGTTAATGATTCACCTGGCAGATATATTGAATGAATGACTGCTTTTGGCTACGATAAGGAACATCCATCGATCTCAAATTAAGTCTTTTTTTATCTTAAATCATACTTTATCAGACCAAGGTCTTTGTCAATAAACGCAGCTGCGTAAAGTATTTGGTTTTCCTCATCTATGGCAATGGACCTTACCAGGTGATCCAAAGTGAGTTTTTTGACGGGATTACCCTTCCAGTCGAATACATAGACGATATTTGCAAGTGCGGGATCTATGAATTCCGTAGCGGATCTGAGGTTGCCACTGTACAGCGCATAGATGTACTTTTCGGATGTAGCCCCGCTTACAAAGCAATATTTAGCATCCTCGCCGGATACAGCTCTTACCATTCCTCCGGATTCTTCAGTTTCAATTTGTTCACTGCTCCAACCTTTAAAGTCCTCTACCAGGGACAAATTGCCGTCGGAGTAATCTAAAATTGTAAAAGCTTCTGATGCCCTCTCCAACCTAACAGCTTTCCTATTGAGAGGATTGGGAAAAATAAGGCATTGGTTGGACATATATGTTCCCTGTTCATATTCTCCAAAACTGGAGAAATAATCATCTTCTAACCGGTAAAGGCCAAAGCGTTTCTTGAACATGGCTCCGATAACAAAACCACTGGATATGGTGCTTTCGATTAATATATCATCCTGGGGATCGATCTTTAGGCGGTACAAAGGATTTGGGTTACCGTTGTTTTTCATACTGTCCACACTATATGCATAATAAAATGGAAAGTTAGAAAGATATACGAGATGGTTCGCAGCGTCATAGGATGCTCGGGTATAATCAGTTTGTAACTCCTTAGGTCCGTCACCAATCTGACCCAGTTTGGTTATTTCACCTGAATTAAGATTAAAAACTTTGAAATAATGAGTCAGATCTTTATCACGGATGATTAGCACTCCCTCCGCATAGGTCATCTCCCACATCTGTGTAAAATAAATCTCATCGTTTTCATTTATTTCTATCGAAGTTCCTTTGATAGAAAGAGAAGCAGTATTTGTAAAAAGATCAGTCATAAGAGGACCTTGTTCAATTTCCTTTTTGCAGCCTATTATAAAAGTAGAAATGATCATACAGGCGGATACTCCCAGAAAAGTATACGTATGTCGCATAAATCAAATGAGGTAAAGGACACAATTTGAAAAGGAGACGGAATCAAATTGCCCCTGCTCCAAACTAAGTTAATTTAGTAGAGGGGTTAAGAGATAGCGGTCCTCCTATTAAAGTTTTAATTCAATAAATATATGTAATTTTATGAAATAAAATATTAAAATGCTGTATAAATTAGTTATCAGCTTTAATTGATCTTTGAGGACGTGACCAATGATTGTGATTAAATTCAAGTAGGTGTGTTTGTTTAAGATTTTGGCTAAAGCCGCCAGCCTATTGAAGGGGACTGGTCCATGATTATTGATCAAAAGCAATAGTGAGTGCCCTACTGATCAATTGCCTCCTGCTTTAGCTGGTGGCAATTAATTGAATTGTTAACATCATTGGCTTTAGCCAAAATTTTTCCCGGGAAGCATCTGTGGCCCAAATCCTCCCCAATTTCGGCTAAAGCCGGGGTTTATGAAATCTCATTCTAAGGATGGGGCTAAAGCCGCCATCCTATTGAGGAAAGAATGCAAATCAATTATTACTCAATTGCCCACTGCTTCAGCTGTGGGCAATAAAAGGGCACGGCACCTATTGGCTTTAGCCAAACCCTATATCGGCAAGGAATTAGTTTCCGAAATTCCCAATTCCTTCCCCAATTTTGGCTGAAGCCGGGCTTTGGGGTCTCAATCAAAAAGATGGGGCTAAAGCTGCCATCCTATTGAAGGGGACAGTTCAAAGATTATTGATCAAAAGCAATAGTGAGTGCCCTACTGATCAATTGCCCACTGCTTTAGCTGGGGGCAATTGATGGGCTTATCAGCATCATTGGCTTTAGCCAAAATTTTCCCCGGGAAGCATTTGTGCCCCAAAACCATCCCAATTTTGGCTAAAGCCGGGGTTTATGAAATCTCATTCTAAGGATGGGGCTAAAGCCGCCATCCTATTGAGGAAAGAATGCCAATCAATTATTACTCAATTGCCCACTGCTTCAGCTGTGGGCAATAAAGGGGCACTGCACCTATTGGCTTTAGCCAAACACTATATCGGCAAGGAATTAGTTTCCGAATTTCCCAAAACTTTCCCCAGTTTTGGCTGAAGCCGGGAGATTGGGGTCTCAATCAATAAGATGGGGTTAAAGCCGCCATCCTATTGAAGGGGCAGTTCAAAGATTATTGATCAAAAACAATAGACAGGACCGTACTGATCAATTGCCTCCTGCTTCAGCTGGGGGCAATTATTTGGATTGTTAACATCATTGGCTTTAGCCAAAATTTCCCCCGGGAAGCATTTGTGCCCCAAAACCATCCCAATTTCGGCTAAAGCCGGGATTTATGGAATCTTATTGAAGGGAATGGGCTAAAGCCGCATTCCTATTGAGAAGAGAATTGGAATCAATTATTACTCAATTGCCCACTGCTTTAGCTGTGGGTAAAAAAGAGGCAATACACTTTCTGGCTTTAGCCAAAATTTCATCCATGAAGCTCTTGATTACAATTTTTACGGGTATTTCCTAAAGCCACCGTCCCGTTTTTGGGATGCTAGCGATTGAGTTTTCGGCCATGCTGTCTATTTATAACCTAATCTTCCCCCAATATCGTCGGCTTGCTTTGGGCTTTGGATTGCTTGATCCGGTAGTTCAGGGTCAGGTTGATTTGCCTTCTTCTGGGCAGGATATCCCCTTCGGTCAGGAAGCCAGGCCCCTCAAAAATATACCGGTTTCTGCGGGAATTGAACACATCCATTACATTCAGAATGAGCGTTCCACGTCCTTTCATGATGTCCTTACTCGCAGAAATATCCAGATAAGCGATGGCCTTCTGTACCCCCTGGGCTACCCTTCTGCGACCTTCATAATTTCCCCGGAGCTGCAGGTCCAGCCCATTCTGCAAAGTGAAGCGGGAGGTTAGCCGGGTAAACCAGCTATAGGTATCGGCCGTGTAGGTGTCCAGAATATTGCTGCCATCTACTTTGGCATAGAAAAAGTTAAAATTGGCATCCAGCTTCCACCAGTCCACGGGGTAATAATCTGTAGTGAACTCAAAGCCCATGGACTGTTCGCCTACTATATTATAGGGCAGGGTGATGGCATTTCCTTCCTCATCCACACTCCGGATCCGCTCGATTTTGTCCTCCGTATCCCGGTAATACAGGGTGGAGAAAACAGAGCCTTTGTCCATGTATTTGATGTGCCCGAGTTCGAAAGCGTCCGTGTATTCCGGATTCAGATCCGGGTTGCCACTAAAGAAATTCCTGGCATCGGAAAAGGTCATAAAGGGACTGAGATCGTTGTAAACAGGTCGTCGGATCCTGCGGCTGTAACTGACTTGCAGGGCATCATCCGCGCTGATGTTGTAGGTCAGGTGGGCTGAAGGAAACAGGTTAGCGTAATCCCGGGGGTTGACCTCATTGGTTTTTACAAGGGTGGTGCTTACATCGGTGTATTCCGCCCTAATACCTCCCTGATAGGAAAACTTATTGCTCTTATTGCCCAGAATGGCGTAAGCGGCATGGATGTTTTCGTCATATAGAAAAATATCGTCCAGACCGGGCAGGGGTACCATGTCCCCGGACTCCGCTCTTTCGCTGACAATAAAATCATTTTCCATATTCCGGATACTGCTGCGTATGCCGGTTTCAAAATTTCCTTCACTGCCGATAGGTTTGGTATAGTCCAATTGTAGCAGCCATTGCCTGTCAAATTCATCGTTGATAGAGGTTTGATACAGGGAGCCGCCTGGAATGGGCGTTCCATCAGGGAAGTAGGCATCCTGGGTATACACCTGATCGGAGTTTTCCCAATAGTCCAGGTAGGTAATGGCCGTACTCAGCACATGGCCTTTCTGGTCAAAGCTTCGCTTATAGGTCAGGTTGAACTCCGAATTGGGTTCCTTTTCATCTTCATCCTGTGTCCGGAGGGTGTAACTGTCCAGAGTGGGAGCTGCTGCGGAGGGGTAATCATTATAACGGATATTGGTCAGGCGCCTGGCATCACTCCTTCTCCAAAGATAGGAACCGGTAAGGATGCTGTTTTCATTGAAAAAATAGTCCAGGCCTGCCCGAATATTATTGTTCAAACCATTCACAGTACCTGTAGTGGTCTGGTGAGAATAAAAGCTGGTATCTGCATTGCTGACTTGCTGCCGGATGGTGCCTTCCCTGGGCACCCGGCGGTATGCTACGCCATAGTTGACAAACCAGTTGATTTTTTTGTGGCGGTAGTTCAGGTTAGCAGCAAGGCCGAAATTGTGGGGATTTCCGGTGATTCCTTCAAAGGAGGCGTTGAACCCCTGATTGTTTTCTTTTTTAAGAATGATGTTGATCACACCGGCCATGCCTTCCGCCTCATAGCGGGCTGAAGGGTTGGTGATGACTTCCACTGTCTCGATCATACTGGCAGGTAGCTGTTGCAGGCCACTGCTGCCCTTAAAGCTGACCAGGCCGGAAGGCTTTCCATCTACCAGGATCCGTACATTGCTGGATCCCCTCAGGCTTACTCCCCCTTCCGGATCCACATTTATGGAGGGCAGGTTCATCAGGATATCGGAGGCTGTTCCTCCTGCGTTGGCCAGGTCCTTGCCCACATTAAAGATGCGTTTGTCCAGCGACAGCTCCATAAGTGTCTTTTCACCCTGTACCACCACTTCCTCCAGATTTTCGGTATCGGCTTCCATTTCGAGGGTCCCCAGATTGACGTTGCGGTTACCCCTGTTGATAGTAAGGTCATTGATTTCCAGAGGTAGGTAGCCCATAAACTCTATAAGCACATCAAATTCTCCTTCCGGAAGATCCAGGTCAAAGCTCCCTTCCTCGGTGGTAATGCCACCATTCACCAGTTTTCTTTCCGCGCTTTCGCCCGCAAATACGCTGACTGTGGCGAAGCCGAGTGGAACATTTCCTTCACTGTCGATGACTTTTCCCCGAACCCCGCCGAAATTATCAGACTGGGCAAAAAGCGGGCAGGCAGCTAAAAAAAACAGGGCAGATAGGTAAATTTTTTTCATGGGTTATGTTCTTCAATGTCTGGGAAAACACAAAGATAAAAATACAATAGGTAGAAAAGTTGAATTTTTACAGGAAAGCCAATAGAAGTACATCAAAGGAGTTCAATTTTTGTAACTTCTCACGGCTTTAAACTTTGGGAAAGTTAAGCAGCTGAAGGCATTTTTCTTATCGGTAGGAATTTCAAGCCAGCATCGGAAGAACTGGCTTCAAAAGCGGAAAATTATATTTTTTTATTTTGATAGAATAGACTAGATTAGTTGGCTCAATTGTTTTGATATTTCCTGATATTACGCCTTTTATGAACCTTCGATTTTACCATTATCTTTTTCTCCCAGCGATCCTTATTTTCTGGTCTTGTTCATCCGGAAATCCGAAATTGGAAGAACAGATTCCCATGGACGAAGCCGCACTGGAAAGCGGCGAAAACCTATTTGATACCCACTGCAGCAGCTGCCATGGGTTTGAACAGGACGGTATTGGTCCCCACCTGGGTGGTATCACCCGGGAACAGTCCTTAGATTGGCTCCGCCGCTTTATCAAAAACCCCACTGAGGTCATCGAAAGCGGGGATGAGCGGGCCAAAGCTGTCTTTGAGCAATACAATACCTACATGCCGGCTTTTGGCTACCTGGAGGAGCAGGAAATCGATGCGATCATCGCCTACATGCACCAGTTTCCGGCCCCGGAGGAGGTAGAAGGTGCACGGGCTGACTCCATTTTAAACCCCATTCCTGAAGCCATTCCCCTTTCTGACCTCGTGGTAGAACTGGAATGGATCAGCACCATCCCGGCCTCTTCGGAAAACAAACCCCGAACCCGAATTGCCAAAATGGACTACCACCCGGTAACAGGCGACTTGTACATCATGGACCTACGGGGCAAAATGTACCGCATGGAGGGGGAAGAAACCGAAGTGTACCTGGACATGCAGCAGGAAATGCCTGAATTTATCAATGAACCCGGCCTGGCAACCGGCTTTGGCAGCTTTGCCTTTCACCCGGATTTTGGCAATAACGGACTATTTTACACCAGCCATACCGAAAAACCGGGAACCGCTCCGGCAGATTTTGCCTACGGAGACAGCATCAAATCTACACTGCAATGGGTAGTGACAGAATGGAAAACCGGACAACCCCTACAGGTACCCTTGGAGGCAGAAACCAGGGAGCTTTTCCGGATAGACATGGTGACAGGCATTCACGGTATGCAGGAGCTGACCTTCAATCCACTTGCAGCAAAAGGAGACCCGGATTACGGCCTGCTGTACATTGGCGTCGGTGATGGCGGAAGCGTGGGGGCGGGCCATGCCTGGGTTCCGCATGGGGCAAATCAGGCATGGGGAGCGATCTTCCGTATTGATCCATCAGGAAATAACAGTAGTAACGGAAATTACGGAATTCCCACAGACAACCCCTTTGTCGGTCAGGAGGAAGCGCTGGATGAAATTTATGCCCATGGCTTTCGCAATGCGCATCGAATCACCTGGACATCCGATGGAAAAATGCTCGCCACAAATATCGGACAGGGTCAGATCGAATCGCTGTACATCGTACAACCAGGGGATGACTATGGCTGGCCTGTCCGGGAGGGGCCTTTTGTGATCGAACCGGAAATGGACCTGAACCAGGTTTTTCCCTTGCCAGAAAATGATGCCGAAATGGGTTATATCTACCCGGTGGCCATGTATGACCATGACGAGGGCAATGCCATCTCCGGAGGGTACGAATATCAGGGGTCAGAAATTCCCGAATTGCAGGGTAAATATTTTTTTGGCGACATTGTCCATGGCCGACTGTTTTACGTGGAGACAGCCGATCTGGAGCGGGGCAGTCAGGCTCCGATATACGAATGGCAGGTGAGCTATGAGGGTGTTTCCAAACCCCTTTCTGAGTTGTCAGGTAGTAACCGGGTGGATTTGCGGTTGGCGAGGGACAGGTCCGGAGAGATGTACCTTTTTACCAAAGCCGATGGTAAGGTATACCGGATGACAGGAACATTATCAGAGGGTCTATGATGAATTACCAGCGGAGAGAAGTGCTCAAAAGCATGGCCTGCCTGGGAGCCATGGCGGCAGTTTTGCCAGGTTACGGGTTTGATGGAAAAAAACTTCCCATATTGCCCATCGGAGCCTGCGACTGGTCCATAGGCAAAACCTCCGACACGGCAGCCTTTTCCCTGGCCCGTGAAATCGGGCTTGACGGTCTGCAGGTGAGCCTGGGTACGGCACAGAATGACATGCACTTGAGGCAGAAGCCTGTTCAGCAGGCCTTTTTGGAAGCTTCGCGGGAAAACAAGGTGGCCATTGCCAGTCTGGCTATCGGTGAACTGAACCGGATACCCTATAAATCGGCTCCGGAGACCGTGGCCTGGGTAAACGATAGTATTGATGTGGCCAGAAATCTGGGTTGTACCAATATCCTGCTGGCTTTTTTTGGTGAGGGAGATTTGCGGGAGGATCCGGAAGGGCAGAAGGAAGTAGTGCGGAGACTCCGGGAAGTAGCCCCCAAAGCAGAAAGGTCTGGTGTGAACCTGGCTATTGAGTCCTGGCTGAGTGCCGGAGATCACCTGAGGCTGATCGAAGCCATTGGCTCTCCCAATGTGAAGGTTTATTATGATGTGGCCAATGCTACGGAGATGGGGTATGATATCTTCAGGGAAATCGAACTGCTGGGAACCAAACACATTTGCGAAATCCATTTTAAGGAAAATGGCAACCTCCTGGGGCAGGGTAAGGTAGATTTTGAACGGGTAAAGCGCACACTGGAAAAGATTGGTTACGAAAACTGGATCATCATGGAAGGAGCGCTTCCCAAAGGGGCCGAAATTTTGCCGGCTTACCAACAGAATCTGAGGTTTGTCAGAGAACTTATAAAAAGCTAGAATGATGAAAATTGCTGCGACCCCAGTCCTCCTTTTTTTGTTTTGCATGCAGTCCTGTGGGCCGGGCGCCGGTGAGGACGCAGCCTTGCTATTTGTACCGGATGGTCTGGAAGTCACCTTATGGGCCAGCAGTCCCCTTTTTCAGAATCCCACCAACATGGATGTCGATGCCAGGGGCAGACTATGGGTTACCGAGGCGGTCAATTACCGGGATTTTCGCAATGCTGACGGGCACCTGGTGCGGGAATCCGGTGACCGGGTAGTGATCTTGGAGGACAGCAACGGAGATGGTCAGGCAGACAGTTCCAGGGTATTTGTCCAGGATGAAGATTTGCGCAGTCCACTGGGCATAGCGGTGGTAGGCAATCAGGTTATTGTTTCCTGCTCTCCCAATGTGATCGTGTACACGGATGCCGACGGGGATGATGTTCCGGATAGCAAAGAAATCTTTCTGACCGGATTTGGCGGAAAGGACCATGACCATGGCCTGCATGCCGGCCAGCTTGGGCCTGATGGCAAATGGTATTTCATTACCGGAAATGCCGGTCCGCATCATGTACGGGACAAAGATGGCTGGACCCTTCGCTCGGGAAGTGTGTACAACGAATATACTCCTTACAGTACCGAGAACTTGCCGGCTCAGGTAAGCGATGATGGTAATGTTTACACCGGGGGCCTGATCATTCGGCTCAACCCCGATGGAACCGGTATGGAGGTGATGTCCCATAATTTCCGCAACGCCTACGAGGTTTTTGTGGATTCTTTTGGCAACATGTGGCAAAGTGATAATGACGATCAAACAGCCTCCTGCCGAACCACCTGGCTGATGGAAGGGAGCAATGCGGGCTTTTTCAGCGAGCAGGGGGACCGTACCTGGCAGGCAGACCGCAGACCCGGTCAGACCATTGCCGAGGCACACTGGCACCAACATGACCCGGGAGTTTTGCCTGCAGGAGATATCTATGGTGCCGGATCCCCCACAGGAATGCTGCGCATAGAAGGAGACGAGCTGGGCGAAGCGCACCGTGGCCTGCTGCTCGCTGCCGATGCCGGTAGAAATATCATTTTCGGCTACCATCCCAGGCCAGATGGGTCCGGATACTCCCTGGCAGACAGGCAGAATTTTATCGCTTCGGTAGACGTAGATAATGCAGGCTATATCTGGCATCAGGTGGAAGCAGATACCAGCAAATGGTTTCGCCCCAGTGACGTAACCCTCGGAACAGATGGTTCCCTATTTGTGGCCGACTGGTATGATCCCATCGTGGGCGGACACCAGATGAGGGACAAGGTGGGCCAGGGAAAAATCTACCGGATCACCAAAAAGGGCAGGGACTATACCAATCCGAAAATTGATTATGCCACTGTTTCAGGCCAGGTGGAGGCATTGCGCAATCCAGCCGTGCATGTACGGGCTCAGGCGGCGAAGTTATTACGGGAGCAAGGCGCATCGGCAATTCCAGCATTGGAAAGCCTGCTGGAAGATCCCAATCCTTTTTACCAGGCCAGGGCAATATGGGTACTTGCCGGGATGGGAAGAGCAGGCATTCAAAAAATACAGCCCTTTCTTTCCCATCAGAATGCCGAGCTGGCACTCACTACGGTCCGTGCCCTGGCGGCTTTTGCTCCCCAATCCTTGCCTTCCCTAGCCGAATCCCTCCTGCCTGATGCAAGTCCCATGGTCCTCAGGGAGCTGGCGATTTTACTTCGCCATTTGGATGATAAGGAAACGAAAAGCATTTATGCCAGGCTGATCGAAGCGTATGACGGAGAGGATCCCTGGTACCGGAATGCCCTGGGTATTGGCCTGCGAGGGCGGGAGAAAGAGGTGTTCGCCAGGGAATGGGCAGATGTGGATCCGCTGGAATGGAGTTCTGCTCAGGCCTCGCTGGTATGGGAAATGCATCCGGAGGCAGCGATCCCGGCGCTCGCCGTGCGGGTGGGGAGTAAAACGCTGGGCATAGAAGAAAGAATGCAGGCCCTGGAAACGCTCGCCTTTATCCCTGATAGGAAGTCTGTCGCAGTATTTTTGGATTTGGCAGATGGAGAAGGAGCACTCACTGAAAGAGCAGCCTGGTGGCTGCAGTTCAGAAAATACAACGAATGGCAGGCCTTTCTGGAAGATTGGGAGCCTCCTCTGGATAAGCTGCCCGCCGGTCAACCCGGTCTTTTGGCTTCCCTGGCCATTTTCAACGACAGTCTTGCCAGCGACAATCAGCGTCAGCAAGCGAAATCCGATCTTGCCGAAAATTCTGACGGCAGGCTGCATCTGGCCTTGCTGGCAGCGAAGGGCAATATCCCGGACTCCCTGAAAGCGCAGCTTGTACTGGAATGGTCTGATGAACGCCGTCCGGCTGTGAGGAGCCTGCTGGCCCGGTTTTTTGGAAATACAGGAGAGATGCAGGAGGGAGTCGTAAACGGGCTGGAGGGAGACGCAGCGGCTGGTAAAGTGCTGGCTGCCCAAAACTGCCTTGCCTGTCACCGTATCGGTGAATCCGGCAATGAAATCGGCCCTCATTTGGTAGGCATTCGCCAGAAGATGGATGGACCTACTTTGGTAAATGCCATCGTTCAGCCGGATGCAGCCATAGGGTTTGGATATGAATCCTGGTTGGTCCGCTTGAAAAACGGAGCAATGCTGTATGGATTGCTGCAGTCGAACGGTCCGGTGGTGACCGTTTTGACCAGTCAGGGACAGCGCTTTGTGGTTCCGGCCTCCGAGGTAGCCGAAAAGCGCCAGGTACCGGTCAGTCTGATGCCCAGACCGGCCGAAATGGATCTTTCTCCTCAGGATATTGCCGACATCCGCAGCTACCTGATGCAGGGAGATAGCTAAAAACCTTGTACACTATCGGTTTTTGGTTAATTTTGCGCCCATGGCAAAATCAGCACAACCTCAGGAAAGCAATCTGCTTAAAGATATCATTGCCCATGCCAAGGAGTATGGATTTGTGTATCCCTCTTCGGAGATTTATGACGGCCTGCAGGCAGTCTATGATTATGGGCCTTATGGGGTAGAATTGAAGAACAACCTCAAGCGTTTGTGGTGGGAGTCCATGACCCGTCTTAATGATAATATTGTGGGGCTGGATGCAGCCATTTTCATGCATCCTACTACCTGGAAGGCTTCCGGCCATGTGGATAGCTTCAACGATCCCATGGTGGACAACAAAGACAGCAAGAAGCGCTACCGTGCCGATGTACTGATTGAAGAAAAGGCGGCGCAGTACGAACAATCAGGAGAGGTAGAGAAAGGTAAGGAGCTTCTGGCGGCCATGGGCAAGTTGCTGGATGCCGAGGACTTTGCTGCCCTGAGGGACCTGATGATCAATGAGGGCATAACCTGCCCGCTAAGCGGAACGGTCAACTGGACGGAGATCCGCCAGTTTAACCTGATGTTTTCCACCCAGGTGGGATCGGTATCGGAGGATTCCTCTACGATCTACCTGCGACCTGAGACGGCACAGGGTATATTTGTTAATTTTTTAAACGTGCAGAAGACGGCACGCATGAAGGTGCCCTTTGGTATAGCCCAGATCGGCAAAGCTTTTCGAAATGAGATTGTTGCCCGGCAGTTTATTTTCCGGATGCGGGAGTTTGAGCAAATGGAAATGCAGTATTTTGTGCGGCCTGGTACGGAGCTGGAATGGTACCAGCGCTGGGCAGATACCCGTGTGAAGTGGCACCTGGCATTAGGCATTCCTGAGGAGAAGATCCGGAGGCACGACCACGACAAACTGGCCCATTATGCCAATGCAGCCCTGGATATCGAGTACCAGTTTCCCTTTGGATTCAAGGAAGTGGAAGGTATTCATTCACGTACCGATTTTGACCTGAAGGCACATCAGGATTATAGCAAGAAGAAGCAACAGTATTTTGACCCGGAAGTCAATCAGAACTATGTACCCTACGTGATCGAAACTTCCATCGGGGCCGACCGGTTGTTTTTGATGGCTCTCTGCAATGCCTATGTGGAGGAAAAATCAGAGGACAAGATACGGACCTACCTGAAGTTCCATCCGGCACTCGCTCCTGTTAAGGCGGCCATCCTGCCCCTGACCAAAAAGGACGGCTTACCGGAAAAGGGCAAGGAGATTTTTGAGCAACTGAAGTACGATTTTAATATTATATATGAGGAAGCTGCCTCCATAGGCAAGCGGTATGCCCGTCAGGACTTGATCGGAACGCCTTTTTGCATAGCCGTAGATCATCAGACCCTGGAAGACGACACCGTCACCATCCGGCACCGGGACAGCATGGTACAGGAGCGGGTAGCGATTGCCCAACTGCATGGCCGGTTGGCAGCAGCCTGTAGTTTTAAGACCGTTTTTGAAAAGATCTGATCAGACAATTTTTAGGTTTTGATCTTTTGCCAGTGCAAGCAATGCGACCATTGACCCTAAACCCCGTCATTGCGAGCGCAGTTGGTCCCTGAGCCTGTCGGACTTCGGCAAGCTCAGTCTAAAAAGGGAGCAATCCGAATCGGAGCCTAGACGTTTATTCCCGGAGAAGGGGGGTAAGGATCAGGAATACGGTTTAGTACAATTTTAGACTGCCGCGGGTGTGCCATTTGTTTTTTAAAAACCTGATGCGGAAAAGGTAAATCGGCTCCGTGATGCCTATCACATTCGGGATCAATAGCAGCTTCCGTCCGGTGGCTACCAAAAAAATGAGTTTCTGAAATAAAAAAAAAGTATTAGATTGAGCAACCGCAATACCGTCACTTATGCTGATAGATCAGTTTGACCAATTCTGGAAGTTGGCTCCAGATCCGCTGAAGGTAAGTCAATTGGTATTGTAAAACACCTAATTCTACACCCATGACGACTGTAAAGTCCTGCCTGCTGGCATTTTTCCTGCTCCAAACACTGTATGCATTTTCACAAGCTGGCAATAAAGCTGATGCGGGTCGAATGGCGGAATTGGATGCTTTCTGGAACGAAGTTTCGAGAACAGTCGCAGAAGGCGATTTTGAAGGCTATGCCCATACTTTTCATAAGGAGGCAACCCTGGTTTCCGGTATCAGCGGGGTAGCTTATCCGATTGCCAAAGCCCTGTCCGGATGGAAAAGAGACTTTGATACCACCAAATCCGGAGAAAGGAAATCATCCGTAGCATTTAGATTTAACAGAAGATTAGGAGATTCTACCACCGCCTATGAAAGTGGTATTTTCCACTATTCCTTTGAGGTGAACGGGGAGAAGCAGGGCTATTACATCCATTTTGATGGCTTGTTGGTAAAGGAGGGTACCTGGAAAATGATGATGGAATACCAAAAGAGCCCGGCGACAAAAGATGAATGGGAAGCATTGAAATGAAAAAGTGTTGCGTCCAGATTGTAGGCGGGTTCGTGGAAATCCATTTTCAATCAGCTGCTTATCAGAAATATTTTTAGCTCAATGCTGCCGGCCATTTACATGGTATGATGGGTTTAAGATTTGCCCCTTTCTCCCTTTCATTTTTCCGGATAACAAGTCTCTTTATTAAATTTTTAAAGTAGTTCTTCAGTATTAAATGAAAAACTTGTTTTTTAGCTAAATCATATGGTTTGCAACCTGTCTCTTAAAATACGGTAAAAATGCGCATTTCTCTTCTTAGCAAAAATCTGCTCTCCCTTGTGCCGCTTGTAGTGGCCCTAAGCTGTTCGAATCCGTTGAACAAGCAGTCTCAACAGCTTGTTTCTGCGGCAAGCCGCCCGCTGGTAATGGCCTACTACGTGCCCGAGCGTGACTACAAGCCTGAGGAAATACCTGTAGAAAAGCTTACGCATATTATTTATTCCTTCACCCATGTAATTGACGGAGAGATGAGATTCCGGAAGCCGGAGGAGTCGGGGCCAAAACTGGAGGCGCTGGTGAAACAAAAGGAGCGCAATACGGATTTGAAAGTAATGATTGCCTGCGGGGGCTGGGGAGCAGACGGATTTTCGGATATGGCCCTGACCGAAGAAAGCAGGGCAAAATTCATAGCAAGTGCTGCGGACTTTATAGAAGCGTATCAGTTGGACGGAATGGACATGGACTGGGAGTATCCGGGCATATCGGGTGCCGGAACCATGGCCAGGGAGGAAGACAAAGAGAATTTTACCGCTTTGATGAAAGGACTGCGCGAGATGCTGGACGGGTTTGATTCACCCAAACTGCTGACCTTTGCCTCGGCCGGCTGGAAACGGTATTATGACCACATCGAGCTAAATGAAGTGATGAAATATGCCGATTACACCAATGTGATGACCTATGACCAGGTATCGGGAGTTTCCAAGTATACGGGTCACCACACTCCACTGGGAGAGGTAAGGAGTGAAGATATTGCGGGCACGCCTTTCCATGATTACCTGGATAGCTTGTACCAGACCGGAGCCAATAAGGATCCGGACCCACGTTCAGCCGAAAAAATAGTGAATTTCCTTATCGATGAAGGGGCTGATCCCAAACAGATTGTCATTGGGAGTGCATTTTATGGTCGGGTTTGGAAAGGCGTTCCGCCGGAGAATAACGGTCTGTACCAGTTGGCCAAGGGAATTCATATCGGCTGGATGGCCTACCATCAGATTCGGGACAGGTATGAACCGGACAGCAACTTTCAGCGCTACTGGGATGAGCTGGCCAAAGCGCCGTACATGTACAATGCTACAGACAGTCTGATGGTATCCTATGACGATACGGTTTCTGTGCGCCTAAAAACCGAATACGTGCGGGAGAAAGGACTGGGTGGTATCATGTTCTGGGAATTGGGCAATGACACCAAAGAAGAAGGGAGCTTACTGGATGCCATTGATAAGGCGGCCCTGAAATAGGCTGGATGCTTTTTAATGCCGGGGTTTTGGTAGTGTTTATCGTGGGTAAAGGAATTTAGGAATAGCGGTTTTTTGTCCATGGCCGGGGTGAACTTTTGGCGTGATTCCGGTATAGGTTGTGGTGGTTTGGGTTTATGTAGTGTATTTCTTCTTGTTTTGATATCCAATTAGGCCCAGTAGTAACCCATTAGGTCCTGCGAAGACCTTCACTGTGGGTATACCGCCAGAAATCCGTACCTGAGGCATAGGGTATTAGGCCTTCCTACTCCTAATTTTCCGGTACTTAGTTGGAAAATTAGATTCAAACAGCAAATATTAAGATTTGAAATACAAAAAATAGTATTTTAATAATGGTTATTAATGAAATCATTTGTATATTTGGTTTTCGGATTCTGATGCCCGAAAAGGCTATTTTAAGATTGATCATTTTCGGTTCAGAATTTATGGGGAGGAGTATTGGATTTTATCACTTGATTATTTCCAAGACCGTTTCCATGTTATTAGATAGTCGTGAAGTCATTTGAAAGATTTGAATGGATGAGATGGATTCATTCGGAGAAAAGGTGGTTTCTTGTTGCCTCTGGAAAATTGTAAAATGGGCCGCATCTGGAAGAGAAAAAATACAACAGTTGCCTACCTTTTTTTCGAAATACAAGTCAGCCCCTTATAATGTTTCATGGATTTTATTTACTCCTTCAGCTCACAGGCCAGGTGAGCGAAGGTAAACCATCTCCTAGATTTGCGTACAAATCTATCGTTATTAGAAATAGACGGCATGATGTCAAAAATTAAATTCAGATACCTTGATTTCGTACACTATAGGTGCTTGTTCAGTCAAAATTAAGAAGGAGTGTGTCCTGATATTTATTTTTAGGCTGCCTGTCAATTTTGCAAAAATGAAGGTGTGTAAAAAGGAGGATCAATGCTAGTCGTTTCTTTTGCAAACGTATGGTCTAAACTAAGGAATAGTTAAAAAACATCACTTGACAAATTATGGTACGCCTGTCAATCATCACTATCAACTTCAATAATGCGCTGGGTTTGCGAGAAACGATAGAGAGTATAGTAAACCAAACCTTTACTGGATTTGAATATATAGTTATCGATGGTGGTTCAACTGATGGGAGTGTCGAAGTCATCAGGGAGTATGCCGATAAAATAACATATTGGGTTTCGGAACCAGATAGGGGTATTTACAATGCAATGAATAAAGGTGTTGTAAAAGCCGAAGGAGAATACCTGCAATTTCTTAATTCAGGAGATTGTTTGGTAAATGGGCAAATTCTTGAAAAGGTATTTTCAAATAATTATATTGAAGATATTTTGTATGGAGATGCCAATAATGTATTTGAGGATGGGACTTTCGAGGTACGTGTTGCAGGTAACGAGGAAGAGATCACACTTGCCTATCTCATTAAATTTGGTTTGTCTCATCAGGCCTCTTTTTTTCGCAGGGATCTCTTTTCTTCAGGTCTATATGATGAAAAATTAAAGATTGTATCAGATTGGAAATTTTTCATTGAAAAAATCGTTTTTGAAAACTGCTCCATAAAAAAGCTAGGTTTTGCGACAATAGACTTTGAAATGTCGGGGATTAGTAACCAAGTCAGTCAATTTAATTCCCAGAATGACGAACGAGAAAAAGCGTTAAATCAACTATTGCCAGAAAGAATTGCCAGAGACTATCAAGATTTTCTTCTAATATCGGGTTCACCTTTATTAAAGCATATGACGTTTCTCAACGGTAGAAATCGACTTCATAATCTATCGGCAAGTATAGTTGGTTTTGCTATTAGTATATACAAGCTGTTTAAGCCGAAAAACAAAAAATAGTATTTTATACAAAATTTATTTATTGAAAGATGTCGGTGTAGTATTTTCTCTGGTAATAGTATCCGATTTGATCGATCCAAAAGTTCAAAAAAAGGATATCTGCCAAATAATTATTTTAAAATAGTGAATATTTTATAGAATCTATTTATTTCTATTGTGACGTATATTTAAGAGATAAATGTCAGGAAAAATTGCGATTTTGTCGCTTGATCAAGATTTTTGATAGTAAAGTTGCTGCTTTTGAAAATTGGAAATTGGTATTGATTAAAAGGTAAATTGGTCCACTATAAAAGTAATAACATGATTAAGGCCATCCTATCGAATAGAATTTTTAAAAACTTTTCGATTTTAACAGGCACAAATATTTTTATCCAGCTGATATCTATATTGACTAGTATCCGGCTTACCAGGCTTTTGCAGCCTGAAGGATATGGATTGTACAACTTAATGATGGTTGAAATCGGGATATTTTCTATTGTCGCTGTTTATGGATTGAGATTGGTAATTGTGAGGTATGTAGCCAGGAATAAATCTCATTCCAGATATGTTTTTGACGTGTCAAACCGGATCCGGTTGGTCACCACTCTAATTGCCATATTATGCCTTGTCACCTACAATTTGTTAATAAATGAAGTTCAATTCACTTCCTACATGGTTTTCATCTTATCCATGTGTGTTTTTTTTCAATCGTCATGGGATTCGATTGAAAGTATAGCATTTGGAAACGAGAAAATGGCTGCTTCCGGGTATATCAACCTTTTGTTTACCACATTATGGGTTGCTTCAATATTCATTATACCCAAAGCAAATTTCAATATTGAGGTATTGTTTACGGTATTTGCGGTCATTCAGCTGTTGAAAACGATTACATTCTATCTTTGGTTCAATTGGGAAATCCCTCGATTAAAGGAACCGATAGATGTAGACCCGGGCATCAATTATTCCTTCTTTATTCGTCAGAGTAATTACTATTTTATATTGGCAATTTTTTCGACCATCCAATCTCAGATTCCAGTTCTATTGCTGAATCAAAATTCAACTTTAGAGCAAGTCGGCGTATTTAATCTCGGATACCGTATTTTATCACCGCTTTCAATGGTTCTAAACACTGCGCTGGTGTCGCTCTATCCTTCACTTGCCCGGCTGGCTTTTGAAAACAAGGAGCTGTTTACCAAGAATATAAAGATCTTGATCAATCTTTTAGCAGTAATTGGCATCGCAGCCTGCCTTTGCTTTACGCTTTTCAGCGAAGAGGTAGTTTTGCTCATGTTCGGTAAGGCCTACCTGGGTTCCGTAAAGGTTATTTTAATACAATGTTGGTTTACCTTGTTATTCGGTATTTTCAGTACAATTGGTACCGTTCTTAGTTCATTTGACAGACAACGACAGCTTGCGGTTTTGTCTATCGTCCACGGTGTTTTGGCAATACCAGTTCTCTATATTGGCACCAAATATGGAGCAATTGGTTTAGCCTGGGCCTTTGTAATTTCAGGTTGTATAAATATGACCTATCATTGGGTGATTTTTAGTAGGTTACTTTCTCCCTATTTGAACATGGGTTACTCGGTTAAGTTGTTTTCATTATTGGCGATTACAGCCGTTTTTTCTTTGTTTGTTCCCTTTGAATTTGGTATTGGTGTCAAATTTCTGGCTTTTGTAAGTATAGCGATTATAGCGGGTTCCTACATTAAAAAGAAGGTCGAAACCATGTTAAAATCTTAGAATCCTAAAGTGATCCATTCTGTCCGTTCAATTACCTGTGCTGATACCTATTTTAAATGTAAACATTTATGAAAGTTTCAATCATTTGCTATAATCATTTCGATGCCACAATCTCTCTTGGCAAATATTTAGCGAAAATCTACCCAGATACCGTGATAGAATTTATTTTTATTTTATCCCATGATAGATTGAATGTTGAAATTATAGATCTTGAAGGGTTTAAATTAGGCTATGGTTTCATTCCGGAATCACAGGTGTCTGATATGATTTCTAAGGAGGTACTATCCTACATACACCCCATCCAATTGAAGGTATTTCTGTTTAACAGTATAAAAATAATCGATGTTCGTAATATTAGGTTATTGCTGAGTTTGAAAAGACATATTGTTTCGGAAAAATACGATTTGTTGCATTTTGTTGGAAATAATCCCTGGATAATAATGTTGAATTTTTTGCTTAATGATGTACCAAAAGTTCATACCATTCACGAACCCTATCCTTTTGAAAAATATCCGCAGTATCATCTCTTTAAATTTAAATCTTTTATTCGACTAGCGCTTTATTCAAGTAATCATGTAACTGTTCCATCTAAAGTATCCTATAACAGGCTTAGAGAAAATTATAAGGTGTCGGAGGATAAAGTCAGTATTATCCCCTTTGGGGCCTTGGAAGTTTTCCGGGAGTTTTTGGAAAAGGAGCAGAGTAAAAATCCCAAATTGGTGCTGTTTTACGGAAATATATCGAACTATAAGGGGGTTGATGTTTTGATTTCTGCGATTAAAACTGTGGGTAGCATCAGGTCGGATATTCAGTTTATTATCGCTGGTGCCGGTGAATTTCACTATGATACCTCCGGGATCGGTAAAAATTTGCGTGTATTGAATAGACACTTATCCAATAGGGAAATTGCGGAATTGAACGAGTCTGCCAGCCTGGTAGTATGCCCGTATTTAAGCGCCTCTCAAAGTGGTGTCGTAATGACTTCTTTTGCTTTTGGTAATCCGATATTAGCTACTAATGTAGGGGCATTGCCGGAAATGGTTGAGAATAATGTGACGGGGATGATAATTGCGCCTGGCAATGCCGCAGATTTATCCCATGCCATAGTCGATTTGTTTCAGAATCAAACTAAGCTTCAATATCTGCGGGACAATGTCCTCAAAAGAAATGAGGATTCCGACAATAGTTGGTCCAGCATAAGCAGGAAAACGTACAGACTATACCAACGCATACTCTTATCCAAACAATGATAATTGCCATTTTTCTGTCAGAATTTTACCTAAATTATCAGGATTGAAAGGCTGGAAGCGCTAAACGCTCCACAACCCCGAAGCTTTCACCACGATCTCATTGATATTTTCCGAATCATTTAGGTCTAAGCGTTTCAATTGAAACATATCAGAATGGATGGTATTGTAGCCTGGCTTAACCGTTAATCCGCACTGAAAACCTGCCTCCTTGGCAAATTTGATTTCACGTTCTGTGTAATCGCCATTGGGGTAAGCCAGGGAACAAATTTTGAAACCGTAATCCTGTTCAAGTATTGCTTTTGATTCGGTGATTTCCCTACGGGATTCCTGATCGTCTGCTTGCGGCAGACATGGATGAAACACGGTATGGGCCTGCATGTCTACAAATCTACTCATTTCGATGACCTGGGCCTTGCTCAATGATTGGGGAGCTTCAAATTCTTTGTCTTTCAGAAATCCGGTCCTCTCCAGATACTTCCATTTTACTGCTGACCGCATTTTTTTCAGCTCGCTATCAGATAGTTTTCTTTGTTGATGGAGGAACCAATAATGCCGGTTGGTATTGATGATGCCCGAGCATAAAAATATAGTGGGAAAAATCGCGTGCTTTTTAAAGATCTCCAGCAAGTTGTAATTGTTTCGGTGTCCATCGTCAAATGTGATCACCATGGCTTTGGGAGGAAGGATTTGGGGATCCTGGCTTAAACAAGCTTCCAGGTAAAGACTCAGCGGAATGATATTGTAGTGCCGGCTCAAAAAATCAAAAGCTTTCGTTGCCGCAGCAAGCGAAGGGTCGTGGAAAACCAAAATGGTCACTTTATTTTTCTGCCAGATCTCCCTGATCAAAAACGGAATGCCGGTATACCGCAAAACCAAAAAAATCAGTTTTTTTACCAGATTTTTCACTTTGTGTTCATTTAGCCTAAAAGAGACATTTATTTTTTGCAAATCATGTTTTCGCTACTGAAGTAACAAAACTTTTACCGGCCCTTATCAGGGAGATCAGATATGGCCTAAGGTTTTCCGCTACGATTTTTTCCCAGTGATGGTCCCTCATCTGTTGTCTGATTTCCTCGGGATGATAGCGTTCCAGGCGCTGATCCAGAAGCTGGAGCCCGGATTTCACTGCTTCTACAGTATCTTGTATCAATACCCCGTTTTTGTCATTGACGATCTTGACGTTTTCATTGGTAGCAGTAGCAATCACCGCCAGCCCGGAAAGCAGGTATTCGTAGGTTTTTGTGGGCGGCTGGTCCTGGTAATAATCTGTGATGGGAATAAATGAAACACCTATGTTGCTCTTTCTAAAATAGTGGTGCAACTGGTCGTTGTGAACATACCCCTCTGTGGAAATGACCTCCTGAAGTTGGTTTTTTCGGACGTACTCCTTAATCTCCTCCAGTTCACTCCCGGGGCCATCTCCCACGATGGTAAAGTGGATGGGTTTGGGTGTTGGTTTCTTCAGCAGTTCCAGGTAAAACTGATGAAAGCCCTTGACAAAAGTGATCATGTTGCGATTTTCCAATGTGCCAACATACAGCATGTACAGTCCATCTTTCTGTTTGTTTTCTGTAGAAAAGCATTCTCCTCCCAGGGGCAAAAGGTGGGTACGCTTGAAGCCCATATTCTCGGACAGGTTTTCGTTGATAATACTGACATTTTTAAAAGTTTTGCATTCTGCGAGGAGTACTAAATCCTGAAATCGATTTTTCAGGGGATTTGTTGAATCTGTAGCCGTTCGGATATCCACATTAAAGACCCCCGAAGCGTTCAGCAGCCTAATGATGGAGCAGCCCATAAAATAAACCAGGAATATCAGGTCATAGGAATGGTTTCGGATTTCCTTGTGAACAGCACCTAAAAATCGCAAGTACCTTGACAGTTTATTTCCCGATCGGGAAATGTACTTTATTTCTATTCCCTCCTGGCTTATTTTAGGGAGCCCATAATCCCAGGACAAATGGGTGATTTCAAATTGTTTTTTCAGGTAAACCGTATATTTGTACGGATCTACGTGGTACCCGTATTGTTCCCGATTTACAATTAAAAGCTTTCTTCTTGCCTGATAATCCATCGTCTGTTAAAAATTAATGCTGCCCGTTTATATGCCTTGTCTGATGCTTTACCTATAAAAGTGATTCTATTGATGTTAATGCCGTTTTACCAACTTTTCCAATAAAGTTTTTTACGATATCACATTATCGCGATACCATACCCATTGCTCAGGAATGGGTTGAAAAAAGCAATTTGTACTCGAAGATCAGATCAATCCCACTTGAGTTATCGTTCCGCATTTTTTATATTGTGAAATACATTTTTACAAATGTAAAATAATTTAAAAGATTTATCAATGATATCGAATAAAATTAATATTCTGAAATCGAAAAACCAATGTTATTAAAAACCGGGTGTTTCCTTACTGCTAACTCTTTTATATTGGAGCGGTGTTTTGGCAGTTCCATATTACCGGAGATTCCCACGGCTTCCATCGCTCAAGTCCCCACTATACCCTACCGATAGTGTATTATTTAAATACCTGTAAATCAATATATTGAAAAACAAACACTATTATCCTTATTTGTGTATTTTCTAAATGCTTAGCCTACCGGTGACGAAATTGAATGAAGTATTTTTTATAAAGATGAATCCCTAAAAAGTCTGTTAAATAACGAAGAGGTAATTTTAAATACGGATAGAGCGCAGGCCCGACAAAAAACCGAGGTGCGCAGGAGGCCTGTGGGAGGAAGGATTTTTTTGTCTTGATTTTTTGGTATCTTTTTTATCAAAGCCTGCCCCGAGCAGCGAAGCGAATCGGGGGAATAAGTACAGAGAACAATACGTTTTCTAGCTGATGTTACGGTCTAATCCTGACAAAAAACAAGAACAACCTTATATCCCCATTTATTGCAAAAAACCATTCGTCATTCCGATTTCTACATTTTTTTAAATGCCAGGTCTACCGAATAAATATTTAGTTTTACATCCCGGTTTCTTTTGCGCCCAGGCCTGATCTCAAAAATAACCGACTCCCGAAGCAAGCCCCATTTTGGTAAACTTCCCGAAAAAAATTGGAGGAAATTATGTGATTTTTTTTTACATTAGTTGGGTTAAAGCAACTGATAACCAGTAAATAATAAACCCCTCCTGAGCCAGCTAACATATGAAAACAACGAACATGTATTTGTTTTCCCGGCTTTTTATAACCCGGAACCTGGTAATTGCACTTATGCTTTTATCAGAGGGATATTTTTGCGCTGTACACAGCCACCAAACATTTGCACATCACCAGCAGGAAGGAGTACCGGGCAACCTTTTGGGCGATGAGCTTTGGACAGCGGGGCATGAATCAGGTGATCAGAGGGAATGGTCCCAGGACGGGGGAGGTGGCGAATTCAACACCGGTTCAGGGAATAGTACGGTAAGCAGCGAGCTGAGTCACACCGGAAATTACTCGCTGAAGATGTCCATCAATACCAGCAGAGGTGAGGGGCACGGGACAAGAAATTACCGCTGGGCAGAGTTGGGAAATCATGAGGATTTGATCTTCACGCAATATTTTTACTTTCCTGCCAGGATAGATCTGGATGAAAAAAATGCATGGTTTAATCTTATTCAAACGAAAAGTGTAAAATTTGCTCCTGGTGGGGCGGGTACAGGTGAGGATCAGATAAACGATCCCCATTTCGTATTGGGTTTGAAGGTAAGGGGTGGTGCAGGCAGCGGTGGAGCCAATTTCCTGGTAATGTCTGATCTACAAGAGTTTCATGTTAACCAGTCGGGCGCGTTCTGGCAGGCTCCTGCCGGGATGGATCTTCCGGTAAATAAGTGGGTAAAAATCCAAATGCGCATCATTCAGGATCATGGAGATAGGGGCCGGATTTTGGTTTGGCAGGATGACCATCTGATCATCGATACCGGGCCAAGAAATACGCTCCGGCCGGAGGTAGACCAGAATATGTTCAGTATCAATGCCTATGCGGACAAAACCTTTCCTGCGCTGACGAACTTCTATGTGGATGATGTGTCCATTCACTTGCCCGGAACACAGCCAATACCTGTAGAAGACCTTCTCCCTTCGGTATCCATTATTGCACCCGACAACAATAGTATTGTCAGGAGCGATTCGGAAGTTGAAATTCAGGCAGAGGTAAGCAGTGCGGATAGTCAAATAGTAAAGGTAGAATATTATAACGATACAGAACTTATTGGTACTTCTACTACCCCTCCTTATGCGATTAAATGGATTCAGCCGGTGTCGGGAAGCTATACCATCAAAGCTGTCGCAACTGACGAAAGAAACAGGGTGGGTAACTCGGAGGGGATCACCCTGCATGTGGCAGCGGTGTTGTCCGATGTGCCTGAAGAAGAAGGAACAGGAAATGAAGACACTGAAGTATCAACCCCCGGTAAAGACTACCGGGATTATACCCCTTCCCTATTTGCCAATCGGGATATGCATATTGGCTTTTCCCCAGCTTCAAATGCGTTTGCAGATGTTCATATAGCAAGCCTTCTTCCTCAGGATGCTGGAAAACAACACCGGGTGAACCAGGATTTGCGCTTTTCAACGGAAAGCATCGTCCCGGCTCTACTCCTTGAACTTCCTGTTGAGACGGCTCTGTACAAGGTATTTACCTTCAATTCCCAACCGGATTTCGGGAATTTCGCACCGTTAATGATAAAAGGGCGGAAAATTATTGGAGTTGAAAAAGATAGGGAGCTTGTCAAAGAGAATTCGAAAACAAGCGCAAGGGTAGGCCCGGGCGGGGGAAAGCTCCATACCTCAGCCGCTGGCGCTTTGGAGGGCCAGGGTCCTCCCAGATTATATCCAAATCCTGCCTGGGAATATTTTATCGTTGATGTTGGCAACGAGGGAGATCACTACCATTATTTTTTAATCCATGACATGCAGGGACGTCTGGTACATCAATATTTTCCAACCCAACTCAGCCGGGAAAATGGACATTTCATCGTTCCAATTTCAGGGGTACGACAGGGCATGTATCAGATTAGTCTGATTGATAAATACAATGGAGCCGATAGGTTCAGGTTGTTACTCAGTCCGCAGTAGTAAAACACGGCGCGGTTAGAATAATACTTTAACCGCAAAGTGCACAGGCCTGGGTAGCCGATAGTCAGATTGAAATTCCCTTGATGTCAACTTTTTTGGTTACCTATCTACGATGATTTTTTAGAACAATTTTAAATCAACAAATAAAAATACCCTCTCAAACTTGCGATCTTATTCCCTATTCTCCAAGGATATAAGCCTGGGCTCCGATTTAGATTGCTCCCTTTTTAGACTGAGCTTGCCGAAGTCCGACAGGCTCAGGGGCCAACTGCGCTCGCAATGACGAGGTTTGGCGTCACTGCGAGGGTGCCAACCTGGGCCTATTCGAGTTTCATCAATCGCTTTGGCACCCGCGGCAGTCTAAAGCCGTACGTAAACGAATTCATTATCATATTCCCTTTTCTCGATGAATTAACACTTACGCTCCGATTCAGATTGCGTCGCTACGCTCGCAATGACGGGTTTTATCGTCAGTCCGGGACCTAACGTTTTAAAAGATCGTAAAAATAGGGATGACGGTGTAGGTTTTTAATACATTTATATTCAGCGTTTTTATATACAAATCGGTTCGGATTAAGCTTAATATATAATTACCCGCTTTACCCTGGGTTTTTCCTTTTCGCTTTCCAGGCGCAGGTAATAGGTCCCGGCACTTAGATGCAAAACGGAGAGGTCAAACTGAAGCCGGTGTCGGCCGGTTTCCAGGCTTACCCTGTCCAGAAAAGTGGATACACCCAATGAATTGATCAGCACAAAGTTCCAAACCCCCGGTTCATTTGTTTCGAATTCCAGATTAAGCTCGTTCCTGGCCGGGTTTGGATACAGTATAGTGGCATCGGGCTCCTCTTTGTTAGCTGGCTCTGAAGATGCGTACGCTTCCTCCATTCCGATTTCTGAAGCCAACCTGGCCGCTGAAGCCAACGTGCCCTGCCGGTACACCACGATGCCCGATAATTTCGCCCGGTCTTTGACCGTAATCATTTCAAGACTTAGGTATCCGTCCTTTACCTGTACATCGTGAATCGTACGAATGTAGGCATGGTTCGCTCCCCCATGATCTTTATACAGATCGATGATTTCACTCAGGGGTTCATTTTCCAATTGGTAGCGGAAAAGCCGTGCATTCTCCCTGTTCCAATGGATCTCCGCAAAATGAAGTTCCACCGTATAATATCCTCTTGCAGGCACCTTTATTTCATAAGAGAAGTCGCCGTTTCGTTCGGACTGATATATTGTATCCAGTCCGGTATTTGAAATGGATGATGTGGTGGAATAGATGCGTCCGCTAGGATGGCGCAGATTGCCATGCCACTGTCCCTTGTCCCCTAATTCCAAAGAGTGCCCACCAGCATTGATCCGGGATACTACTGTCAATGGATTTACGGTGATGGAAAAATCTGCGTAGGCGGCCAATCCTTGCTGGTCGGTTACTTTGAGTGTGACCTCGTATCTCCCCGGTGAACGAAAAATACCACTGATATGTCCGGTATCAGGGTCAATGTTTACTGATTCAGGAAGCCCAACTGCAAAATAATTAAGGTTTTGTCCTTCCACTGGTGAATACGCTTTCACCGGATAAGTCCACTGCTGTCCTTCATTAAAGGTAAAGTCTAACGGCTGGGTAATGACCGGAGCTTTGGCATCCGGCTTCACCAGCGCCAGGCGTATACCTGAGACTTTCGCTTCGTTTACCCGGGGTATAAACTCCAAATCAAAGATCCCGTCCATTACCTCCACTGTACCGGCATTCAACATGTATGCATGGTTTGGTTCGCCGATAAGCTTGATCAGGTCCAGTTTTTCAATTTTTGCCTGCTCATTTTCCAAGAAAACATCAAATACCCGCTCTCCTTCTTTTTCCCAAAAAATTTCGGATAGGTGTAGAACTAGAAAATATTTTCCAGCTTTTGGAACAGGAATGCGGTAGCTGAATTCTCCATACCGTTCGGAATGGTGCAATTCATCCCTGTCAGTAGCGCTGATGGGATTGGTATCGTCAAAATGGGTTTTCCCGCCCAGGTAATACCGATCAGACAACCACTCCTCTCCCAGGTAGTAAAGCGCATCGCCTCCGGCGTTGATCCGGATATCTTCCGGAGTTTCATTTTGGGTTTGTTTGTACAGAGCAATGCCTGAAATCTTGGCCCGGTCTTTTTGGCTTATCAGTTCCAGACTGAGGTTTCCGTCATTCACTTCCAGGTCTTCTATCCGGATTATGGTGGCTTTTTTTACCCCATTCTCCCTGACCAGATCGATGTTGCTTTTGAAAAGATTGTTTTCCACAAAGATGTCAAACAGGCGTGCTCCGGACCGGGCCCAATGAATTTCAGCAAAATGTAATTCCAACGTATAAAGCCCTTTTCGATACACTGGAATTTCATAGCTGAAATCACCGTTGCGTTCCGTCTGGTATAAGGCATCGTTTTCGGTATTTGAAATGGGGACCAAATTGGAATACGACCCCCCTCCGGAAAAACGAGTGTCAGGTAGCCATCTTTCCGAATCGTGCCAAATCTCCCGTCCTCCGGCATTGATCCGGAAGATATTTTCGAGTGCAGCGGGTTGATCCACGATATCCGGGATTTTTGCCATTCGGTAAGCGTTTACACCATTGAATGAAGTGAACGAACCGCCTGCCAGAAGATTCCCCTTAGAATCAACCTTCATCGTCTGAATTCCATCATTAAAATTATAATCCAATTTGAGGGTAGGATCAACGCTCCCATCCGGCATCAATCGGGCCAATATGTTTGGTGGACCATATTTGCCCAGGCTGAGTAGAATCTTTCTGTCCGGTTGAAGCGTAAGGGGCCCCATGCGTTCACTTGCAGCTATTCCGGTCTTAAACCCCGTGTCGAGTGAACCATCAGGGTTGAGGCGGATCAGACGAGATTCGTGACCTGTCGGACCATCTGAACCGGCCACCAGGATTTTGCCGTCCCCTTGTACGAGGAGATTTTCAGGCCGGATTTCCAGTTCCATGTCGACATTAAAAGAGTGGTCCCGGCTGCCGTCGGGATTGAGCCTAACCAAAAGGTTTACCGGATCTCCGTTGAAGGAAGTAAAAATTCCGGCTGCCAGTATTTTGTTTCCGGGGGCGGCGGCGAGGCAGGAAACTGACCGATCGAATCCTGATCCGATGTCGAAAGTAATATCTTTGGAGCCATCGGGGTTCAGACGGAACAAACCAGGAAATGCATCTCCATTAAAAAGCGTTCCGGCTACAACAATTTTTCCATCCTTTTGTAGTATCGCGGGTAGTTCGGAACCAGCTTCGAACCCAGTGCCCGGTTGAAAACTCCTGTCTTGGCGGCCATCAGGGAGCAGTCGGACAATTCCTCCGGCAGGGATGTCATTATAAGCAATAAAGTTTCCTATAAGCAGAATTCGGTTATCGTGCTGTATGAATATAGATAGCTGCGGGTTGTAAAAGGAATAATCCAGGCCTGTTCCCGAATCAAAGGTCTCATCCAGGGTGCCATCGGGATGAACTCGGGCCAGCCCGTTAGCAACCTGACCGTTATAGCGATTGAAATTTCCAGCGGCCAATATTTTTCCATCAGGCTGTAGGGTCAGGGTGTGAACTTCCCGGTTAAATTCAGGTATGGGATTGTAGCTCCGGTCCAGGGACCCGTCCGGATTTATCCGGAAGAGTCCACTCCTTTTTCCGATACTTCCGTTTACCAGAAACTTCCCATCTTGCTGTACTTTCAGGATAGTACCGGATAAAAGCAACGCCTCATCGCTAAAATCTTCCGCTGGAATAAATGTTTCGTCCAGTGTTCCGTCAGGCAGAAGGCGCTGAATGGAGCGATCAAAACCGATCTGGCCTAAACCAACGGTAAACAATTCCCCATCTAGGCTTTTGGCCAGATTGCCTACTTGTTCGAAGCCTATTTCCTCTTCATAAGATTGGAATGACTTGTCGAGGGATCCATCAGGATTCAGACGCAAAAAAGCAACGGAACTCTTCAGGCTCCGGCGCATATCTCCACGTAGCAGAATACTGCCATCTTGTTCCATAAAAACGGAAAAAACATGGAAAGTATTGGTATATGTCCCGTAATCGGGATCATTAAATGTATTCCCAAAGGGATCTGCCAGTTTAAAGGTGTTGTCTCTGCTGCCATCTGGGTGCAACCGGATGAAATTATCACCGGTATTCACCAATATTTTTCCGTCTGGCTGAAGTGCAACCTCTCTTACAATACTTAGAGCTGTTTCCTCGGCGTTAAAAGAAGGATCTCGGGATCCATCGGGATTAATCCGAACCAGGGAGGCTACGGGTTCGTCATTGTAGGTCGTAAACATTCTTCCTCCTACCAGAATTTTTCCATCTGACTGTAGCCGTATTGTCAGTACCTCTTGGTCAAACCCCGTCCCGGTCTGGAAGGAGGGATCTCTGCTGCCATCTGGGTTTAAGCGTATCAACCTTTTGGCCTCACTGTCTTTATAGGCAATAAATCCTCCACCCACCAACAATTTTCCATCTGGCTGGACTTGAATGGAATTTACTGCATAATCACCACTACTCTGAGTCTGAAAACCCGAACCGATAGAAAAGGAAGGGTCTGATTGGCCATCCGGAAGTAAACGGACCAGCCCATTGGCAGATTGGCCGTTGTAGCTTGTAAATCGCCCTCCTACCAGGTGCTTACCGTTTTCCAGGATTAGCAAATCGCCTAGGGTGCCATTAAATCCAATTCCTGCACCCCTGTCTAACTGATGGAAGGTTGGATCAAGAGGTATTACCTGGGCAAGGAGCGGAGCGCAGGCGAAAAAAAGATAAGTAAGCGAGAGTAAGGCGGGCTTCATAACGAGTAGGCTTAATGTGAGTGGAATAAAAAAAGCGGTTTATTCCTGCAAAAAGGGGGAAGATTAAATTTTTTTTCAGGATTTCCTACCAATCCTCACACTTCTGGATTTTGTTCCTTACCAACTGCCAATTCCATTAGATTTGAGAGGCAAATCAATACTCAATGGAAGTGCCGGGTTTTTCCTGACAAAATTTGGATCAAACTCGATTTTAAAGGCCTAAACTACTACTTGTACCAATTAAAAATCGGAAATAAAATTCAAATAAAAAAGATGATTCTAGTCATAAAAAAATTACGATGCGATATAGTCATAAAATACTTTAAAACCATCGGTTAAATTCTAAAAAGCCAAAATGAATTACGTAACCATTACGCATGGGTAGAGATCTACCCGTGAATCTTTTTTTATTCCATATTTATAGGAAAGGCAGTTTAATTTTCGTCTTCAAGCAATCGCAAAAAATGAAACAATCCGTGCAGGTGGTCGATGTGATCAGGAGCCGTGTTGCCGGCAAAAGCCAGGATTTTAAAGTTTCCCTCAACGGATACCCCAAGCTGTTGCATTCCCAGCGGCCCCTCCCTGAGTACCGGTTCCCTGAGGATGCCAGTGGCTTCCAACAGAAAATCGGCACACTCCGTAGTGCTCACAAAAGTTCCGGGAAAGATGCTGCTGTGCGTAAACACAAATGTTTTGGATCCCTTAACCGCATCGGCTGCCAGCTTTTTAAAGGCAGCAAGGTCCTTATTGTCTATTTGCCCTCCCCTGGCCATGGGAGTTTGGGCGGGAACATAACCGGCATGGAGTCCATCCAGCAACAAGACACCCTCAATGAGCTCATAATTCCTGGTTTTCAATATGGCACGAACGGCTCCATATCCGGCACTGAAGCCGGATAGGTATATCTTACCGATGGGTTTTGTTATTTGCTTATTAACGGCCAGCAGTAGGGAATCAAAGTTTTCGGGATTAACTAGTGGCACGCCATAGGCAGAGGACCCATTTCCAAGATTTACTACCACGGCTGCCCAGCCCTTGTTTTCTGCCATGGCATGCGCTACCACACTTTCGTCTCCATGGAAATGGACCAGCAGGTTTACCGGTTCCTGGGGAATATCGTCGGGTATTAAAAGCAAAGGCTCTTTCTCAAAAATTCCGGATATCGGAATTTTTCTTCCTTCAAACCCAGACCCGTCTACCCGTCTGTGTGGTCGGATGTGTTCAACCATTGGCGAGGGATTCTGTTGATTCATCCCGGTCGGATTGCTGCTTTTACAGGACAGGCAAAGCACTAATGCAGAAAAAACGAGATAGCGGAGCATATGATCAGGAGAATTATCGGCTAAATTATGTAAAAATCCTCCGGGATGTCAAAAACTGTAGGGTTTTCAGTTGCTTAGCTTTACTTTATCTTTTCCATGTATCCTTTTTGGTATTTTTTTAAATATTTCCTGATGGATACCGCCATGAATACGGCCAGTACAATGCACAAATAAAAATCAATATGCAGGTAATCGAAGGTACCGAATGGCATTAGCCACATGAACGCCAGCGACATCCAAATCAGGTCAAAGAAAAGGCTGAATAATAACTTTGAAATGATTTTCATATATGGTAACCCATCATCATGGCCCCCAACCCGGGAGAGAAATGTAATTTATATATGCTCAAAAATTAAAAAATTTAACTCAAAATTCAAAGTTAATTGTTTTTGGGATCGCTGCGCTAAATGCAATGAATCAGGTTGTTACCAAGAGTTCAATCTGTTTTAGTCAGGGACCCAATCGACCAGGTTGAAGTTTTCCAGGCCCATCCAAATGATGAAAATGGCGTAGAGCAATAGCAATAGCCAGCTTTCCCATACTTTGAGATACAGGCCCGTTCTCAAAAAGGCAAAAAGCACGATGGTTGCCAGCGTTAGAAACATCATCATCGGTACGGCTACAGAAAAATTTACCACCGAAGAACCTACAATGAGGACGCCTGCGGGGATGGCAACCAGCAAGTCAAAGATATTGCTACCCAATACATTTCCAATACTCACGTCGCCCTTACCTGCCTTTGCCACCCGTACGCTCACAAAGGCATCCGGAATACTGGTAGCGGCCGCAACCACGGTGACGCCCCAGAAAAAGGTGGGTGTCTGAAAGTGGTCCCCGAAAAAGATCGCCGAGCGCAGCAATCCTTCCACCCCCGCAACGATCAGTACCAGGCTGAGCAGTAATTTCATCCATTCCTTTCCCAGGTTTTTTCTGTTATCCCTACCGTCCCGATCGTTTTTGGCGTGTTTTCGGTATTCTCTGGTGTCTTGCTGCTGTAAAAAAAGATACAATAGGTAAAGGGCTATCGGTATGAGCGCAACGACCCGTGTGAGTTCCCCCTTGATTTGATTGGATTCAACCGGGAAATAAATTACTGCCAGAGAAAATGTCAGCAAGAGAACAGCGACTGAGGTGATATAAAACTGGGCGTCTTTGTATACCAGAATGCTGTCAACTGAAATTTTACCTGCCATGAGCCCGGAAAGGCCGGGAATAAAAAGGATATTGAAAATGGCAGACCCCACAATAGCGGCCATACCCAGGTCAAATTCGCCATGGATCAGCGAGGAGACTACGGTGGTGGATAATTCAGGAAAACTGGATCCCACGGCTGTGATGATGGTGCCCTGAACCAGCGGAGGCAAATGGTAGTATTCGGATAGTGTCTGAGCAGATTTTTCCAGCATGCCACTTGCCTTCCAGACCAGGATGGAAGCGGCGATGACAATTCCTATATAAAACAACAGAGTACCCAAAAATTTAGAGATTTGAAATGGATGACCAGGCCTGAAATACCAATATGCCAAAACTGAAAATCGCACCCAAAACGGGTACGGCCATAGGGAAGGTATTGACACCTTTCGGATGGGGAACGCGTTTTTTGATGGCTATCAATGCCAGGTTGATCAGAATAAATACCAGGATCAGAATATAATTGGTGGCGATAGCCAGATTTTTCAAGTCGAATGAAAGGGCGAGGATCAGAATAAAGACTGTCGCGGCAACTGTTGACCAAATGGGGGTGCTCGTCCTGGGCTCGATTTTACCGAATATTGCCGGAGCCATTTTTTTCCGGGCCATGCCATAAAGTACCCTGGCGCTCATCACAATCTGCACCAGCACGCCATTGACGATCGCAATTAAGCCGATAGCGCTGATAATTTTGGGATAATTTTCGCCTTCTCTGGCAAGGATATCAGCCAGGGGAGCCTCACTTTGATTCAATTCTTCCGGGGATAATCCCAGACCTGCAATTACAGCAACCAGCATATAGAGCACAGTTAGAATGACCAGTGAGACCATGATTGCGATGGGCATGTGTTTCTCCGGGTTTTTGGTTTCTTCAGCTACATTTACCATATCCTGGAAACCAATAAAGGTAAAAAAAGCCAGAAAGGCTCCCAATAAAATCTTTTCCCAATCTGTCCTGTTTGCTCCCGGAATAAATTCATTCCAGCGGGCTGAAAAGGAGGCCAGGTTATCACCGGCGATAAAAATTACCAGAAAAAGTCCGGATATTTCGATGATGGTGATCACGGTAATTAAAATAGCCGACTCTGAAATGCCCTTTGCACCTACAGCGCCCAGGAGGAGGGTAATGCTGATAATAATCAGCCAGTCAGGGATCACTGCAAATACATGCACATACCCCACATAGCCATTTACTACAGTAGCGGTAGAAACCATGGCCGACAAAACGATCAGCCAACCCATGGCCATGGAGAGGTGTTTTTTTCCAAAGGCTTCGTCTACGTAATTTACCTCACCTGCACTTTTGGGAATACGGGCAGACAATTCCCCGTAAGACAGGCCGGTAAAGCCGGCCAGTATGGCTGCAACTAAAAAGGCGAATGGGGCCAGCATGCCGGCTTCCCCACCGACCTTTCCCAAAAGCACATAGATCCCCAGGCCCAGAATCGTCCCAACCCCATAAAAAATAAGCAGGGGCAAATTGAGCGGTTTCTTGAGTTTTTCGTTTGTTTGAGCCTTCGGAGCTGACATTCTTCGTGGTTTGCCCAAAAAGCTGCAAATAAAATACCAAAGTCAGAAGCTTAAAAAACCGGGGCATGTTCTTGCGGATGTTGGCATCAAGCCTGAGACTTCCGGATAATACAAATGATTTATTCGAGAGAGTATGCCCAAATGGCCTAATTAGAGCTTGTTCTAAACCTATGTTTCCCGGTAATTACCTATCACTTTTCCACATTTTCCCTGTTCCAACTTACCGATTATTTAAAACCTGGTAATACAGTGTTTGCGATGTCCCATTTTTGTGGGCACTATGAGGCACTATTCCCGCTATACTATGGATTTCCTCGGCTCGGCTACCTCTGGATTTACCCACTTCTAGCATTTATAATGAGAGATTTACTGTGATAATTGGTTAAACAGTCGGACTCCATCTGTTGTAGTCCCGATGGGCGGGAGCGAGTAAATATAAAAATATGTATCTTCTGGCAGCTTGAAATTGGTTAGCAGAGAATGGCTCCATTTTTCGGCCGTTAACAGCGGAAGATCTCTAACCACACTATAATCTTTTTTGGTTTAACTAGGTTAGGTATCGGTCAATTTTTGTTGGTTGACAGACTTCATAGAGAAAACTTATTAAAATTTAGAAATGTGAGAGGGTTTAAGTTATTATATCTTGCTTCTACCCTACAGGTAACAGTTGCATATTGGTGCCTCGCTGAAATAACCTCAGCCCGTTAATTCCTTTTCATATAGAATAGAGGGTTTACTGAAACAGGTATCAGTAAACCCTCGTCGACCATTTGGAGGTCAATAAATAGTTAATACGGCTTATTTGTCCCTTGCAGTAACCACATTCGTGAGCGGGTATCATCATTTGTTGGCACCTGTACATATTCTGATTTTTCCAATCGCTCAACAGCTTCTTTGTATTTAGCTACATACTGAGGATCGGGAGGAGTAGGTGAATCATAATGATACCTAATAGGAATTGCAGGCTGAGCACCATCATGAGGAGGTACAAAATCCGGATACCCTGTTCTACGCCAGTCAAACCATGGCTCGGGTCGGAAAAACATGGATATGTATTTTTGAGTCATGATGCGCTCATGCTCATTGGTTGCTTGACTCAAGTCAATAGCTTCCTGACTGTAAAATTCATTAAAATCAAATCCTCCTACATAATCACCAAATATTCCCCATTCATCCATAGAAGCTTCAATAGCTTTTTTATAATGACCTTCCGCATCACTGACACCAAATGCCCCAATAGCTGCGGCTTCTGCCAATATAAATTCAACTTCAGAATAGGTGATAATATTCATACCCACATATTGATTTGCATTTTGAAAATAGATCTCACTGAGACGACTATTAAACGGAGTAGTTTTAGGCTCAACTGATGTGGCTTGAGGACCGGCATTATAGGCTGTCCAGGAAGCCTGACTACCAACCGGCAATCCAACGTACAGACTTGTATCCAGGTCATCATAGCCATTTGGGTACGGCAATACTTCAATAGGGAAAGTTTGTCCTAGCGGATCCGTATATTGGATCGTCGTTGCGGCTGCAATGTCCCTATCCCATTTCTTTTCAACAGGTCGTAACCACCTATACAATCTCGGATCATTTTGATCTCTTAATGAATTAAGAAACCCTAAGCCCATTCTCCTGGCGTATGTCAGTTCAGAAGCCCTAAATGGTCCCCCTCGAAAAGAAGTTGCTGCGGAATTTCCCAGATAGTCCAGCACAGCATTGTCGTCACTACTTGTGAAAATATTTTGAGCAGCATCTTGGAACTCAGCATCTAAATCGATGCTTAGTTCATTTTTTTTGTTATTTAGCAACAAGCACATCCGGATTCTGAGTGAATTAACAAACTTAACCCAATTGTCTTTATCACCATCGTACAACAAGTCATACCCATCTAATACAGGAACTTGAGACCCGGGAATCCCTTCAATCATATTTTTTGCTGTTTTCAAATTGACCAGCAGGGTTTCATAAATCTCTTTTTGCTCATCGTATTTTGGAAAAACAATTTCTTCGTCTAGGCGATTCGTTTCTGAAAAGGGAACATCGCCATAAATTTTAGTGGCTAAATCTATAAGGCCAGCCTGGTATACCAGAGCTACAGCCTCAGTAAAAACGTTTCCTTGCTCAACACTGAGGTCAGACATGGCTTGGATATCTACCAAATTAGCGTAAATAGTTACCCAAGGACTACTCTGTCCCGGCGTCCAATACAGCGCATTTAATTCCTCTGATTTATAACCATCACCCACCTGGTAATACTGCAACAGGGAAGGAATCCTGGAACCCCAATAACCAAATTCACTATACGTATTGGCAAAATTATAGGTACTTGTAGTTAATAGGAAGTTTGGATCAACTTCGTTTACATCATTGGGACTTACATTCAATTTATCAAAATCATTACATGAGTTTAGAAGTGGAATGATTGCAATGGATACTATTATTATTATAGTTTTCTTCTTCATGATCAATAGTCATTATAATTAAAATCCGACAGCTAGTTTCATACCGATACTACGGGTACGTGGAATCACAGAGTAAAACTCATACCCCGGTTCATTCCTGTTTCCTCTGGCGGTGTAAGCCGTTTCAGGATCGATGAATACATTGTGTTTTGTCCACATAAATAAATTTTGACCGAGCAGCGATAAAGACATATTTTGCAGGTTTATTTTATTTACAATAGCCTTAGGAAACCTATAGGTAATTGATATCTCTCTTAACTTTACATAAGTTGCACTGTACAGATTAGCTGATGCGAGGTATCTATCAGCTCCCTTTTGGGCGTTATAGGGACTTAGCCATATGGTTCCCGGGCCTCCAAAATTCTCGATATAACCTCCTTCGCCATCTTCCCTAACTCCTACAGCAAAGCTGGCGTCATTTACATATACTTTTTCCCCATCAGCATTGATATAGCTTCTGGCTTCTCGTTGTTGCTCATCTTGCCAAGGAAAACCTCCATATTCAGCATCTCGTCCTCCAACCCATTTATGTGAAAATTTCTCAGGATTATCTTTAATTTGCTGTACGATGTCTACATTGGGGTCATAATCCACACTTCCATTAATATATTCCGGAAATCTGCCATCGTTCTTTCCTTGCCTCAACGTCTCCGAGTAGAATTCTCCTCCGGACCTCCAATCTATAACTGCGGTAAAGCTAAAGTTTTTATATTGCACATTAGGGTTTATACCCAATATAAAATCAGGGTTGTAGTTTCCAATTTTTTCAAAATTCTCGGGATTTTGATCTCTCTCAGGCTTGCCATTACTATATATGATGGCATGACCATAGTACTCAGAATTTGGATCTTCCACTTTAAAATAAGGAGCTTGATAAATATCTCCTACCTGATCTCCTGGATAGGTATAGAAATAGGCGTACCCTTGGCTATACCCAAAGTATTCGACTCCGTCAGCTAGCTCTACAATGGTAGTTCTATTTCTTGTGAAATTTAACCCTAAATCAAATGATAAATCCTGTTTCCTAATGACAGAGGTGCCAAGCGTGATGTCCCAGCCATTACTTCTTACCAGTCCGGCATTGATCAGTTTGCTGTTTGCCCCTGAAGTAATTGGAGTACTAATGCCAAGTACCTGATTTTTATTATCCATCGTATAATAGGTGGCATCCAGTGTTAATCTGTTATTAAACAAAGACAAGTCAACTCCAATTTCCTTCGACGTAGCTATTTCAGGTTTTAATTGCGCATTTTTAGCAACCTTGTCGATACTGGCTCGTTTGGTATCTCCCCAATCTGCACCAAAATTATAATATCTTTGAAGCTGATAAGGGTCTACATCATTCCCCACCTGAGCATAACCTGCACGAACCTTGGCGAGGCTAACCCAAGCTGGCATCGCAAACATTTCATTTACCAGCACACTTAAAGAGGCTGAAGGGTAAAAATATGAGCGGTTTTCTTTTGGCAATGTACTAGACCAATCATTCCTGGCCGTCAGGTCCAAATATACCGTATTTTTATATCCTATAGAAGTTTGGCCGAAAAGGCTGTTCACTTTCTTTTTACTCAAAAAGTTGGTATAAATGACCGAGCCTGGGCCTCCATTGCTAATGGTATACAAGCCAGGAATAACCAGGTTAGTTGTCGAATTATGCATATTTTCCTGGTAGTTGTATCTAAGCGTTCCACCAGCATTGGCCTGTAGGTCAAAAGCCCCAAAAGTTTTGTTATAAGAGAAAATACCCTCCCAGTTTTGTTCTCTAAAACCGGAATTTTGAATATCGTAATTTCCTTTCTTTGAATCTACGGTATCCCATGGCCTTTGATTGACTGCTCTTTGGTTTAATTGACTCCGCAAGTATCGTGCTGTAAAGCGCAGGTCTTTAGCAAACTCCCAGCCTACCTGTATTTTAGTCATTGCCTGTATACGATCAAAACTGGTTGTGGCCAACTCTTGCATTAGGTAAGGATTGTTCCACCTTTCTTTCCAGCGAGTTTGGACAATACCCTCCTGGTTAGGCATCCACCAGGTTTCCGGATTGCTATAAAGGGACATGTCAACTTGTGGTCCAACAGTTAAAATGGCTCTTGTCGGGGTAAGAAAGCTTCTATAGGTATTAGGCCTATTACCCGAGCTGGACTCATTCAAAGACGTCATCACCGTCACCTCCAGATTGTCAGTCAGGTTCATGGTTCCATTGATGCTGATATTATTCTTTTTTAAATCCACGTTCGGCATAATACCTTTGTTAAGGTAGTTACCCAAAGAAACGCGGAAATTGGCTTTGTCATAGTTACCGTTAACCCCCACATTGTTTACCTGTGTCCATCCGTTTTGATAAAAATCTTGCTGACGGTTTATATTGTTTTTGTGTGAAACCAATTCAGCGGGACTATCCTGGTTTCTTTGTTGTGCAATAAAACCATTGTCTAGCTTTGGTCCCCAAAATTCATAGGCATCGTTTTCAAATACAAATGCACCTTCTTGCCCCGAAGCAAATTCATTTTGAACAGGAAGGTATTGATAAGGATTGTCAACAATAAAAGAAGAATTGAAATCCACCCCTAACCCTTTTTCCTTACCGGAACCTGATTTTGTCGTAATGAGGACTACCCCATTCGCCGCACGTGATCCATAGAGAGCGGCAGCACTAGGTCCTTTTAATACTGACATTGATGCGATATCTTCCGGGTTAATGTCTGAAATAGCATTACCAAGGTCAGCCTGATTAAATAGGTTGTCAGTAGAATTGTAAACGGGCACACCATCAATAACGAATAAAGGTTGATTGTCTGAGTTTAAAGATGAGGCTCCTCTAATAACCATGTTCATAGAAGAACCTTTAACTCCGTAGGTTTGAGAAATCTGTACACCGGCAATCTTCCCCTGCATTGAGCTGAGTACGCTAGCCTGTGGCGTTTTATTCAATTCCTCCCCGTCAACTGTTCCTACCGAATATCCCAATGATTCTTTCTCACGGGAAATACCCAGTGCCGTAATAACCACCTCCTTCAGCCCCACTGCAGATTCAGTCATTGTAATGTTGAATGTTGACTGGGATCCTATTACAACTTCCTGTGGTTGATACCCTATGTAAGAAAAAGTCAACATTTGCGTAGCTATCGGAATGGTTAGTGAAAACTCGCCGTCTAGATTCGTAACGGTACCTTTGGAAGTACCTTTGGCCAAAACCGCAACACCAATCAATGGGAGACCTTCGGTATCGGTTACTTCTCCGGTAACTGTTTTCTGCTGAGATTGCGCGATGTTTGTACCCTGCGCATAGGAAATGGTACTGAGGAACATCGCAGAAGTTGTTATTAGCATTAACAAACATAATTGCGTAACCCACATGGTATTGCGGGGAAGATTTACAAAATCTTCATAAAGTCCTTTTTTTTTCATTTTTTTTCATTTTAGATAAAATTGGAACCGAGTTCTGTGTGTTTTTTTGTCTCGGCTTTTAATACTTTTCGATACTTTTTTCGTTTTATCCTGTGGACATAGTGCTCTTGGTTTTGGGTTTACTAAAATATAATTGAGTTATAGTGACAGGAAGAATTTATGGCTAGGGTGCTTTTCCTATTCTACTTTTTCATGTTCTGCTAGAAATGTTAATAAAATCGGTACTATAGGTTTGTGGGAGTAGGCAGAATACTACATACCTCTCCACCAAGGCTTGTATAAAAGGGTCGTAATAAGTAGTTGGTAAAAATTTTCACTTTTATACTGGTCTTCCAGAACCAGTATAGCAAATTCACTTAATAGATCTTTATTGCCACTTCCCTGTTCAACATTGTCTATTCTGTCACCGGAAACCCGGAAAATTATCAGGCTGACAGCATTTTTTGAATCTCTATATCGACTTGCAATTTCCCACCTGCAGGGTGCTAACGAACCAATCCAGTCCTTTCGGGAAAACAATCCTGAAACCCAAGTATGACAAACAGTTAGACGTCTCTTTAAGAATTTATTTCTTAAATGATTAATATAGATTTTTTTTATGTATTTAAAAAGTATTTTTTTCAGGAATACAAATATTAAAGAATGTTTTCCTTTTATAATATAAATTAAAGTAAGATAGTATTAAAATATTGTAATATAATATCAAAAAATAAGTCTTAAAATTTGTACGTCTGTAATTAAAGGTGGTTGATAGTAAAAAGCTAACTAAGTAGTAAAAATTCATAGTTTGGTTATGAAATGGGTATCATTGAATTTCAACGACACCTTATTGTTTGTTTAGATTTGCTGCATCTTTTTTTACGCTGACAGTAATAGCCTCTTTTAATGAAAGGATTGATTTATTTTGCTTTAAGTTACTCGAGTTAATTGTTTGATCTGACTCATGGGTTTTGGTTTTCCGGCCATCTGAAGTTCTGGTTAATGGTTTGGTAAAACCACTTATTAACCAAAATCCATTTAGGGGGTCAGCATACTCCGGATTGTCGACCTTGAGGGGTCAGTATAATCCGGATTATTCAAAACAAGGGGTCAGCATCTGCCGGATTGACAGTTACTTTTTCGCTATTTTTAAGTCTCCGGATCGGGGGGTCAGCTTAGTCCGGTATATCCAACTGTAAAATCGCTTATCCAGTGGGTAATCCGTTCCCCCTAACAATACAGCACCAATTCCTCAAAAGCTTTGGCGTTTAACTGCTCGGTAGTCACTCAGATCCTTTGGTGGGCTTCTTTGCTTCGCCAATAACACCAAGGGAACTTTTGGCCTCGACTCCATTACCGACCGGGTTGTTGTGAACCTGACACTCCACTTATTCAGGTAGGGAGACATTAGAACCTGCCTGGATGCAGTTAGATTTCCAAACAGTAAATACCCCGTTTTTGGCTGATGGGTTTGGTTAAACGCCTAAGGTAGTCAGGTACACAAAAAAAAATCATAAAAAAAGCCAGCTGAAATAGTCAACTGGCTTAATTCTCGTCGGGGTGGCGGGATTTGAACCCACGACCCTCCCGACCTCAGTCGGGATACGCTACCGGACCGAAAGGCAGAAAATAAAAAAAGCCAGCTGCAATAGTCAACTGGCCTAACTCTCGTCGGGGTGGCGGGATTTGAACCCACGACCCCTTGCACCCCATGCAAGTACGCTACCGGACTGCGCTACACCCCGAGATTTATTTATTATTATTCATTATTTCAATTTTCATCTGGGATTTGAACCCAGGACCCTCCCGACCTAAGTCGGGATACGCTACCGGACTACGCTACAGTCCGACCTGCGGAAACGCACCATACATGCATGTTTTCCGTTTTGGATTGGCAAATTTATACTTTTTTCAGGTAAAAAAAAGGGCTGGCAATTAAAAATTCTCCTGAAAAGAACTGGTAGCCATCTGGAAAATATGCATCTTTTACCGGAATAAATTTTAAGTCACTGGTATTGAACCTGAAGTTTAATAATCGGTAAAAATTATGAAAAATCCCGACAGCCATATTTGGAAAAAATTAAGTAACCTGTTATGTTTGCATCTCATTTAAGGAAATGTCCTTGAATCGCAATTTTTCCTCCTTAGCTCAGTTGGTTAGAGCATCTGACTGTTAATCAGAGGGTCCTTGGTTCGAGCCCAAGAGGAGGAGCAAAAACCTGTCAATGGCAGGTTTTTTTTATGCATGGATCAGCATTACCCAGAATCGAGCAAAAACCGTGGGGATGCCATAGTTTTTTAGATGAAAATCAAAAACCCAGGCCTGGGGATAGTAATAACAAATACTCAGCTGTTTCGAATAAAGTAATTCAATGGGATTCTTTTAATTTGTCTGAAATGAAAACTTTAATCAGGCTTTGTCGGGTAATACCTAATTTTTGGGCAGCACGATCCAGTTCCTGAACCATCCATTCAGGAAAATCAACACTCACCCGACGGGCTTTTAACCCAGATTTGGATATTTTATCAGTTTGCAGGTATAAAAACAAATACCGCAATGCATCAGCCCGTGCCCAATGGTGGGATTACGGTTGGAATGCGGCGTATTTTATCACCATATGTATCCGTCGGCGGGAACATTTTTTTGGTGAAATCGATAAGGGGATAATGAAATTATCCCCCATGGGTGTGATTGCCGATATTTTGTGGCACGAAATCCCAAACCATGCACCATTTGTTGAACTGGGTGATTTTGTGGTCATGCCGGATCATATTCATGGTATTTTGATTTTAGATAAACCGGGGGATGAAAACGATGGCCGTGACGATGGACCGAACGTAGGGTCAGGCCATGGCCTGACCCTACGTTCGTCGCAATTACCATGGAAACAAACGACCAACAAAACACCAAATTCCCCAACATTTGGACAAACCCGGTTTCAAAATATCGGAAAAAATTCGGTTTCATCCATAATTGGATCCTACAAATCCGCTGTTACCAAACATGCCAACCGTTTGGGATTAGAAAATGGATGGCAATCCCGTTTTCACGATCACATTATTAGAAATGACGCAGCATATCAACGGATTTCTGATTATATCATATCAAATCCTGAAAACTGGAAGGATGATAAATTTATTAACGAATGAGCGTCACCACCAAAGGAACCCTGGAATTAGTTGGCTATCCCCAACATATTTATTTTTTTAGTTTCAAGTTGCCTACTGTCAGGCTGAAGGGAATATTTATTTCGCATTGATCTGGATGAAGAATGATAGAAAAGAAATGAAACCAGCCCTTCTGTTGGTTATCCACTTATCCCAAAAAATAAATCCCCTTTTTTTAGGAAATCCAATTTAAGTAGCCTAAATTTTTAGTCTAAAACCAAGCCGCCCATGAAATACCTTTGCCTATCGCGCCTGCTGATGGCCTTCGCTGCCTGCCAGCCCTCAGTAAAACAATCCGAAACCGGGGACCAATTCACCGTCAATATAGATACGGTAATGATCCATCCGGAAAATGAAATCCATTATTTAACCACAAGTTTGTAACTTGCCAAATTGAGGCCGGATAAAAAGAACCTGTATAAAATCAATCGTTAGGAATGAACACTAGAAAAATCAATCTGAATGATTTGAAAATATGAGACACTGTTTTTATCGTAGTATTTTTGTCTTTATTATTGCTTGCTCCAGCCCAGATGAAGTAGGTCTAACTCCCTTGGAAATTGCGACGGACACGGTCATGGTTGATCCTGGTGAGGAAATTTTATTCCTCAATTTCGGTTTATGGGCAAGTGACTTGAGTGATGATAAAAAGTACCTTTACAATGTCAATTCTCAGGAATACGCCATTGAAAAAATCAACCTCAATACATTGACATTCGAAAAAAGATACCCCTTTGAAAGAGAAGGTCCAAATGGGGTTGGGAATTTTTTAAGAACATTTGCGCTAATTAACAATGATTCACTATTCATAAGTTTTCATCAAAATGAGCACCTATTCAATTGGCAAGGGGAAAAGCTAAAAAGCTTTGATATCATCGAAATGGGTAAGGAACAAGGCCAGTTGGCGGAAGGCGACAAGACTTACAAAACCATTAGTCTATCACAAGATGGCAGCCAATATGCTTCTTTAATCGTCAATTCGGAGAATAAAAACGCTTCATTTGCCCTAATAGATCATATAGCTAAGACCTTTCATAAGATAGCTCTTCCCGGTATGGAAAAAACAAAAGATTACGAGTTAACTCTCAAAGAGGGACAAGGAATTTTAACCATGGGCTTAGGGCGGTACCTTTCAAAAGAAGGTGGAAATGTAATAGTAGGTACAGAAGTAAGTAATGAACTCTATGTGCTTGACAATACTTCCGGTGAGTTAAACCATATTGCTTACAACAACCAGCTTACACCTAACGAAAAAAGCGGCAACTACCCCACTGAATTTGGAGATAGGGTTCAATATAGTAATTTTCATCGTAAGATTATGGAGGACATAAGTTTCATGAACCCAGTTTGGGATGAAAAAAAACAGGTTTATTACCGCTTTTCCTATCAAATGAAATATGATGATAATGCGAAGCCGAAAGATGGACAGTTATATACGCCTACCACAGGTGCAGATGTTTACCTTAGTGTTTTAGACAAAGATTTCAAATTAATCGCAGAAAGTCATTTACAATCTATGGACGAGCGCCCTCCATTTCATTTTGCCAAAGACGGTAAACTTTGGTTTTTTGAAAACCTTGAGGACGAAATGGGATTTGTCCGGATGGACATTACCTGGTAATTAACCCATGGTGCCACAGGTTCATTTCCCGCTACGCACCCATTTTTCCACCTCCTCCCGGTAGGATTCCCCAATAGAAAATTCCTGATCCCCCAAAAAAAGGCTGTTTTTGCGGATGGCCGTAATTTCGTCCAGCGCTACAGCGTAGGATTTGTGGATGCGGATCAGCTTTTTAGGCGGTAAAATTGACTCCAATTCCTTGAAACTCATGCGAACCAGCAGCGGTTGCTCCTGGTTTCGCAGATAAAATTTGATATAGTCACCATACCCTTTTATCCATACAATATCATCAAACCGGATCTTTACCTGGCTGTAATCCACGTTGGCAAAAAAATGGTCGGGTGTATTTACTGTGGAGGGGGCATTGCCGGTTTTCAACTCATGAAGTTCCCTGGCCCGGTTGCAGGCTTTGATAAACCGCTCCAGAGGTACGGGTTTGACCAGATAATCCACCACATCCAGGTCAAAACTGTCTACGGCATATTGGCTGTAGGCCGTAACGAAGATAACCAGGGGCTTCTTCTTCAGACTGGAAATAAACTGAAATCCCGTCAGATCTGGCATTTGTATGTCCACAAAGATCAGGTCAACGGAATGCACCCGGAGCGCTTCCATAGCCTCAAAAGCATCCCCGCAGACTGCTACCAACTTTAAAAAGGGCACCTTGCTGATGTAATCTTTTAGCAACTCCAGGGCCAGGGGCTCGTCATCTATGGCAATACAGTTTATCATCTGCTCACGCTTTGTTCCGAATGTTGAGGAATCCAGCTACCGGGATCCTCAGAAGGATAGGCTTCGGTATATTTAGCCAATAGCATTTAAATTTAACGTTGAATTCGTGGCATAACTGGCCTAAGGTAAGCATTTTGAACAAGAAAATTATTGGTATTCCGACTTCACATTGCCTGAAAGGGCGTAAAAAGAAACCGGCCTGCAAGACCGGTTTCTTTAGGTTAATCCATTTCCCTTAATTGAGTTTCGCTAAATTAACCAACTGTGAAATGTTGGAAGTAAGTCTTTTTCCCATCTTTTACGGTGATGGTATATTCGTCCTTTACGGCTTTTTCAAAGTTAAAGACTTTGTCAAAACTTCCATCTACCTTTTCAGAAGCACTGAATATTTCTTGTTTGTTGCTATTGGTGATTTTTATGTCCACTTTTTTCAGCTCTTCGTCAGAAAGCGTTAAAACCACTTTGTCGCCCATAACTTTGAAAACAGAAGGTGTAATTTTTTCCTCTTTTTGGGTGATGGCTATTTTATCACCCTTGACATCAAACGTATAGGTCACACTGGCCTGAGGGTTGTCTACCGTAAAATAATAGGTGCCTGCTGCCAATTGATCCAGGTTGAACTTTTTAGCGTACTCGTCGTCATATACGGTTGTATAAAACAAGGTATTGGCGGTTTGATCTGTAATTTTTATGATCGATGACCTGGCATGGGAATCCAGGGTAAAAAACAGATTTTTACCGTCGGAGCTACTAATCAAGCTGCTGGTTGGGACAGGCGTCATGCTGGTTAAGGATACCAGTACTAATGCGACTATTGCGGAAATTTTCATTATGTTTTTCATGGTTTTTCTTTTTATGCCTGCCAGCTGGCAGACGGTTGTTGAATGATTTACAGGACAAACATAAGGAGGAATAAAGGTCTGAATCCGCAAAGGAGATCAACCTGAAAAAGTTTGCGATGAATCCGGAAATTCTTGCGGTGAAAGGTTTTACAAATCTACAGCCGGTATGAAAAAGCCCTTTCTCCCCTTGAGAAAATCCCAATATTTTAAGCGAATTTATCCGGATAAAAGGTGAAACACCTGGAGTGATGAAGGAAAAATTGAATTTTCAAAAAAAAGTTTCTTTCTTATTTTAGTCGATAGAACATTTATCCAAATAAATTAAGAGACTAATAAACAAAACGAAAATTTTATTGATATACGAAAAGAGCGTTGGGCCGACAAAAAACCGGGGGTGCAGTGGGCTTGCGGGCGGAAGGATTTTTGTCTTGAATTTTTTGTTTCTTTTTGTTTTAAGACAAAGAGAAAGAGGAAAGAAGAATCAAATCACAAGAATACGGTCCAATTCATAAAACCAGGATAATCTGATTAAGCAAACTAATTATTAAAAGACAAGTGAAGAATATTTTTCCAAAATCGATTTGATGTAGGTATATAATATACCCCTTTCGTTCTTTAAAAGAGATGAATCCGGAAAATAATAAAGATTCCATAAATTCTTACCTGGGCAGGTAGTAAAAATGTCCATCTTCGGCCCCTACCAGCAATTCCCAAACCCCATCTTTATCCCAATCCACAAATGTAGGACTGGTAGTGTGTCCGGCCAGCATTTGATCGGTGAATGGCTCGTTGTATTGGAAAACTACCTTATCGGGGCTTTGGCTGATATTTTCGAAAAGGGACACATTCAGACTATTCACTAACAGGTCCAGGTCTCCATCATTGTCCCAGTCTGCCAGGCTGATCTTCCGCCTGCCGCTACTGCCCGCCTCCGCTGTGTTGAGGCGAAGGAGTCCTGTACCTTCATCCTGCACCTTATTTTTATTGTTAAATGCAGACCCGTTTTCCCCGTAAAAAATTCGTTTGCCGGGTAGCAGCACCTGTTGTCCATTTTTTTGGGTTCCCTGGTACCAGGCCAGGTAGCCCTCATGATCGAGCATGACCAGATCCATATGGCCATCTTCGTCCCAGTCAACGGCAAAAGGAGTAGTTCTCCATTGAGTCACCAGTTCGTCGGGCTCTGGCTTCCACCAGTTCCAGGCGGGGTAGGGTGGATCCTGATCTCCCCAGTCTACCCTGACGGGCTGGGGAGCCCGGAGTTCTGTACCGGCATTTTGGATCCATTCCACTTTTCCCCAGATGGAATTAAAAATAATATCCTGATGGCCGTCACCATCCCAATCTGCCACAGAGAGGGTGGTGTAGCCCCATTTGGCTTCGGCAGGCCCCTGAATAGAGCCATTTTCTCCGGCCTGTATGCGTATGGGCTCCCCTTTTACTTTCAATAATTCCGGTTCAGCCCACCTGGGGTCCGAACCACCACTTAGATTTTCGATAAAGGCGATGTGACCGGCAGAATTGCCGGCGATGATATCTTCATCTCCATCCTGGTCCCAATCTACACTTACGGGAGTTACCAGGGCACCAAATTTCAAATGATCGGCTTGCTGCCGGAAATACCTGGGAGCGGTAAATTCCGGGATCCCATTGCGGATTTCCCCGGTATTTCGTACCCAGGCCACCCTGCCATCTTCATCTCCTACAATCAAATCCACATGGCCATCCTGGTCCCAGTCAATGGCCACCGGAATGATCATTTCCAGGTCCATTTTGAGGATTCCTTCCTGGTTTTCCAAAAATACGCCTTTGCTATACACGGGTTGCTCCCGACTGCCCACATTTTCGAAATAGGTCAAGCGGTCCAGAAATTCTCCGCATATCAAATCCAGGTCCCCGTCCCCGTCAAAGTCTGCCAGGTTGGGAGAAGGAGCGCCGTACACATCGATTTCCTCGCCGCCGGCCTGAAGACGCCCTCTATTTACATATTCACCGTCCTTGTTTTCCAGTAGATACACATAGCCATGAAGCGGTCCGTTGACCCAATTTCCGCTGCTGTCGTAGGCATTGTCCCAGCCATAGTCCGACCAGTCGTCCATTCCCACCAATATATCCAGGTCTCCGTCTCCGTCGTAATCGGCCATTTTCCATTGGTTAAAGCGGGGATTTTTACCTAAATCTTTTGTAAGCTCTTCGACAGGAAACAAATCTTCGGGCATCGAGTCCAGCGCGGTGTGGAAATTTTGCAGCAATGCGCCCGGGGTAGTCACCTTCGGTTCACCCAGTCTGGTATGAGAGACCTGCACTTTGGAAATGGCATCTCCCAGGCGTACCGGGGGAGCAAAGACGGGAAAAGCCTCACCGCTGGTGTTTTCAAAAAAGTAGAGCCCATTGAAAGGCTTGTCGGGACAAGATACCAGCATGTCCATATCTCCATCACCATCGTAATCCATCGGCAGGGGCCAGGCCCACAGACCTACTCCCAGAAAGGCAGAGCCCTCCGGTTGGTTATAGTTGATGCGTTTAAATAGTGCGGTAGAGGGCTCAGATTTGTCGGTTTCTTCCCCGCATCCGGCGCATAGGGTCAGTGCAAAGACGATCAGGGGGAGACAAGTACGCAAGGGAAATAACATATGACGTTTGTTTGATTCGGGTCTGTCAGGTATTGAAAATACATGTGCTCATTATGTCTTACCATTTCAGACTTCAAATAGGCCATCAGCCCCTGCCCATATACGGCATTCCATTGGCCATTAGGGTTATCCAGGGAATATTGGTGCCCAGCGGCAGGCTGGCCATGTGCACTACCGCCCTGCCTACCTCTGCTACGTCCATAGTGGGCTCTATCTTGTGTGTACCGTCTGCCTGCAGGATACCTTTTTCTATTCTTTTGGTCATCTCACTTCTGGCATTGCCGATATCGATTTGCCCGCACACGATGTCATGCGCCCTGCCGTCGAGATTGGTGGAGCGGGTGAGCCCCGTAATGGCATGTTTGCTGGCGGTATAGGCCACCGACTGCGGTCTGGGCGAATGCGCAGAGAGGGATCCATTGTTGATGATACGTCCCCCTTTCGGATCTTGCTCGCGCATCAGTTTGAAAGCCTCCTGCGTGCACAGAAAAGCACCTGTAAGGTTGGTGTCGATGACCATTTTCCAGTCTGCAAAGGAAAGCTCGTCCAGTGACACCGAGGGGGCATTTACGCCTGCATTGTTGAATAACAGATCGAGACGGCCAAAATGCGCTCTGGTCTTTAGAAAGAGCTGTCTCACGTCGGCAGGGTCCGTAATATCTGCAGGGCACAGGAGGTGATTTTCTCCGGTACATAACCGGGCGGTTGCTTCAAGCGATTCTTTTTTTCTACCGGCCAGGATAAGGGTCCAGTCATCGTCTGCCAGTGCTTGCGCTACGGCTCTTCCTATTCCTGACCCTGCTCCGGTAATGATTGCAGTTTTTATGTTAGGATTCATGAAGGTCGATTTGTATGTTTTCTTCTCGGATATAATTTTGAATAATTTCTTCTACATCCCTGTCGGCAGTAAAGCCAAGCTGATCTGCCTTGCGTGTATTGAAGTGCGGAGGCCAGGTAAGTACGATACTTTGTAAAAATGCATCCGGCTCATGGCGAATGCGCCGGGCAGTTTTCACACCGGCCACTTTTTGCAGACAATCGATCATGTGCTGCACCGAAACGGTAAGTCCAGGCAGGTTGATGCATCGATCGGCACCTATCAGTTTGGCGTCAAGGCTTGCTGCATGAATAAAGTTTCGCACTACCTGTCGGGGAGAAAGGATCCAGAATTCAGCATCAGGATTTACCGGATAGCTGGCCTCTTGCCCATTCAGCGGCTCACGGATGATGCTGCTCAAAAAGGATGAGGTGGCGGCGTTGGGTTTCCCGGGCCGTACCGTAATGGTAGGCAACCTCAGGCAGCGGGCGTCTACAAAGCCTCTACGACTGTAGTCGTTCATCAACAGGTCGACGATTGCTTTTTGGGTTCCATAGGAGCTTCTGGGTTTTGGTGCGGTATCCTCGGTAATGATTTGCCGTACGTCACCCCCAAAAATCCCACATGAACTCGCAAAAACGATGCGTGGCTGGTGTCCCAGTTCGCGGCATTTTTCCAACAGTCGCAAGGAAGCCCTCAGGTTTACGTCCATGCCGAGCTCAAAATTTTTCTCTGCTTCTCCGCTTACTACCGCCGCCAGGTGAAAGATCAGGTCTGGTTTGCTTTCCAATAGCTGATCTATCCATTTTGGTTCACCGAAATTTCCTGTGATGACGGTAAACCCGGGATCCTCTCGAAGCTTTTCGGGAAAATGAAGGTCAAAAAGCGTGATGGAGGCAGAGGGGTTTTCCTGCCGGTATTCGGTAGCGAGACGGCTACCGATAAATCCTCCTGCACCAATGATCAATACATGCATAGGTTAATGGGTTTAAGTTATACTAAAGGTACTATCCAGGACAATAGCCAAACCTGCAACATTCCTGCCAGAGAAATGAGCGCCAGCAAAAGTGTCCAGGTGCTCAATGCTTCTTTTTCCGTAAGCCCGCTCATCCTGGCTACTACCCAAAAGGCACTGTCATTCATCCAGGAGACAAAAAGTGAACCAAAGCCCATAGCCATCAGCAGGTATACCGGATGGTAGGACAGCTCAATGTTGTTTCCCAGGAGGGCAGTAATGATGGCAGCACTGGAGATCATCGCCACCGTACCGGAACCCTGCGCGGTTTTCAATACTGCAGCGATAAGCCAGGCCAGGGGAACCAGGTGAATATTCATACCATCGGTAGCCTTTCTGATGGCTTCCCCTATACCGCTCTCTCCGATCATGGCACCGTAGGCCCCACCTGCACTGGTGATCAGGATGATCAGGCCACCGATCTCAAGTGGCTTTCCTACTTTCGTCCATAGCTCTGCGGCTTTCAGTTGTTGTGATCTGGCCCATAGATACAGCGCGAGGCCGGTGCCTGCGGCCATGGCGGTGTTTTTGTTGCCCATCACCGCCAGCACCTCGGGCAGTTGGCCGGTAAGGGCCTGATACAAAGAGGCAGTACCGATAAGAATAATGGGCAATACGATAGGTGCAAGTGACAGCGGCAGGGATAATTTTTTGGCTATTACCGGTGATGTGTTTACACTTACCCGGACGGGAATATGCAGCCGGCGATTCATTCTTTTGCCTGCCTGAATGACCAATATAGCCGGAAGTACCCCCAGAAATAGCCCCATAAGGATTACCATGCCCAAGTCCAGTCCCATTGTTTCTGCCATGATCAGCGGTCCCGGGGTAGGCGGCACGATACTGTGGGTGATGGCTGCACCACCTCCGATGGCACAGACATAAAGCACATAGTTTTTCCCTGTCTTGATCGCGAGGGTGATGCCCAGGGGAATCAGGAGAAAAAAAACCGTGTCTAGGAATACGGGTACTGAGAGAATAAAGCCGGCGAGCATCAGGGCCAGGGGAGCCTGTTTTTCGCCCATGGTCGTCAGCAGGCGATTTACGATATTTTCAGCGGCCCCACTTTCCATCATGGCCGTACCGATAATAGCTGCCAGGGCAATCACCCAGGCAATATTGCCCGCCATCCTGCCAAAAGCTTCCATTGGCGACTCGAGGGCTGCCAGCATTCCCTCATTCTCCATCAATTCCGGGCTGAGTAGTCCGACAAAAACTGCTGCCAGGATCAGGGCGATAAAAGGATGGAATCGCCATTTGTAAATCAACAGGGTGACAAGTCCAATACTAAATAAAAGAATGGCGAAAGGCCAATAATCGTTACTGAATATTGAAAACATGGTTTAATTAAGGAAAAAAATTCTGAATTGTAACCATTTTTCCTTTCTACACGCATAATTTTTCTGCATTTCAGGAAATTCACAGGAAATGAATTCTTTGCTTGTTTCCTGTGTTTTAAACGGATATCTTGTAGATATAAATGATTATTAGTTTAATAGAGAAGTGCATATTTTTTGAAAAAAAGTAAACATGGAGCAGTTGAAAGAAGAAGACAAAATCAAAAAAGCTTTTAAAGAAAGAGACTGGGCGGAAATAAAAAGTGCCGACTCCTGGGTAGTGTTTAAGGTAATCAGCGAATTTGTTGAGGGATTTGAAAAGTTGGCAAAAATTGGTCCTTGTGTTACCATTTTTGGGTCAGCCAGAACCAAATCAGACAATCATTATTATCAGGTAGCAGAGGCCATTTCCGGCAAACTGGTTCGACATGGATATGGAGTAATTACCGGTGGAGGCCCTGGCATCATGGAGGCCGGCAATAAAGGAGCCCACACCGAAAAGGGCAAATCCGTAGGTCTGAATATACTTTTACCCTTCGAGCAATTTAACAACGTGTATATTGATCCCGACAAATTGATCACTTTCGATTATTTCTTTGTCCGGAAGGTGATGTTTACGAAATATTCACAGGGTTTTATCGTGTTGCCTGGCGGTTTCGGAACACTGGACGAATTGTTTGAGGCCCTCACCCTGATTCAGACAAAAAAAATCGGCCGCTTTCCCATTGTTTTGGTGGGCAAGGAATATTGGTCCGGACTTATTGACTGGATCAAAGATGTGGTGCTTCAGCAGAATGCCAATATCAATGAGGAGGACCTCAACCTTTTTGCCCTGGTGGACACTGCTGAAGAGGCTGTAGCGGTGATTGACAATTTTTACAGCAAGTATCTTTTATCTCCAAACTATTAAGCTCTTGGCATCCAAACATATCGCATACCTGTATGTACTGGTACTGTTGCAGTTCCTGTTTATTGGATACCTCTGGTTCAACCCTACCGGTAATAGTCGGGACCATCAGCCTCCTGCCAACACAAATGCCGAAATCAGAGCAGCCAAACCGGCTGATCTACCCAAGGTATGGATTTTTGATCTGCCTGAACAACCGGAGTTTGCAGGTGAGAAAGTCCCCATGGACGACCCGGACGTGTATGAGCGCTTTGAAAGAGAAGTGTATGTGAATGCCTACTGGGAGTCCAATACGCTTCTGATGATGAAGCGGGCAGGTAAATTTTTCCCATTTATCGAGCAGACCCTGAAAGAGAATGGAATACCCGAAGATTTTAAATATGTGGCGCTGATCGAATCCGGTTTGATGAACGTCACTTCACCCGTCGGTGCAAAAGGTTTTTGGCAGTTTATGAAAGGCACAGCAGGGGATTTTGGTCTGGAGGTAAGCATGGATGTTGACGAAAGGTACCACTTCGAAAAATCAACCCTGGCGGCCTGTAAATATCTTCGGTCTGCATTCGGTAAATTCGGAAATTGGACCAGTGTGGCGGCCAGCTACAATATGGGAATAGCAGGTATCACACGGCGAAAAAATGAGCAGCTTAGTCCGAATTATTATGACCTCTACTTGAATGAAGAAACCAGCAGGTATTTGTTCCGGGCGCTGGCCTTGAAGGAGATTTTTGAGCATCCCGGTAAGTATGGCTTTGAATTGCAGCAGGATGATCTGTATGAACTGCCCTCGCTGAGAGAGATCGAAATAGAGGAGAGCATAGACAACCTTGCCGAATGGGCCAGAGAACGAGATAGCAATTACAAAGAAGTGAAAATCTACAATCCCTGGCTGATCAATAAACAGCTGAACGTGAAGAAAGGGCAGACCTATATTATCAAACTACCGGTTTAATAAAATAATTGCTGGTGTACCTCCGGATCGAATTATTATGAGTATCTTAAACAGCAATTCCTACCTACATGAAAAAGTACACCATCATCATACTCATTGTCCTCGGATTAATTTTCGCCATTTTTCAATTCCTGCCCTTGCTGGTCAATTTTTACCTGAATAACAACGCCGAAAGGATTGTCAGCAATATGATTACCAGGACCAATGACTTCGCCGGTCATGAAGTGCATTTTGGAAATATTCAACTCGATTACGATTATCGGGGCACTTTTCTGAAAATGGAATCTGTAGAAATCAGGCCCGGAGAGCAACTGAGCGATGAAGAAAAAATTAAGTTTCATCTGAGTTTTGATGAGGCCAGCCTTACCGGATTTCAATGGGTAGACTTCTTGTTTTTCAATAGTATCAAGCTGGATTCAGCCTACATCGAACAAGTGTTGCTGGAAACCGTCACTCCGGATCTGGAGGAAATAAATACGGAGGAGCTCGGCGGCGGTAGCGATTCAGGGAAAGATTACCAGAATATCGGACTAAATCACCTGAGGGTAAATCAGGTATCCTTTGAAAACAGAGATTCGGCTACGGATTCGGTGAGATTGTCCATCAAGGATTTGTTTGTATTTGCCGATGGCTTCAACCTCAGTAAGGAAGACCGCCAAAGTAGGGATGCACTCTTCTCAGTAGACAATATTGAAGGGTACATGGATGAAGCGAGGCTGCATATCAACGACTACCGGAACATCATCCGGGCCAAGGATTTTTCGTTCAACACCACAGACCGGAAACTGATGATCCAGCAAGTGGCGTTCAACAACAAGTTGGAGAAATATGCCTATGTTAACCAATTTGACAAAGAAACCAATTGGATGGAATTGTCCGATGGCAGGCTTCAGGTGGATGGCATGGATTTTCAGGAATATTTCCGAAATGGCAAAATCATGGTAGACAGCATGCAGTTAGCTCAGATACAATTGCATGTTTTCAGAGACAAGCGAAAGCAGGAAGATACTTCCCGCCGGCCCAAGATGATTCATGAGATCCTGAACGAATTGCCCAGGCAAGTGCAGCTCAGGCACATAGCCATTGAGGATGCCTACATAGCATATGAAGAGCGGCCCGACACCCAGGCTCCTACCTCAGGGAAGATATTTTTTGATCAGGTAAATGGAAATATTTCAGGTTTTTCCAATATGAAATCGGGAAATGACACCCTCAAAGTGTCGGCCAAAGGCCGATTGATGGGCAAAGGATTGATAGACATGCAGGCAGACTACCTCACCAATGATGAAAGTGGGCAGTTTTTTATCAGAGGCAGTATCGGAGGAATGGTGCTGGCGCCGCTCAACGATTTGATCATGCCGGCCACCAGGGTGGCACTGAAAAGCGGGCGCCTCAACGAGTTGTTTTTCAATATCTCTGCAAATGACCTGGAAGGCACAGGAGATGTGATTGTCAGGTACGAAGATCTGGAGATTGAAATACTCGATAAAAACTACCAGCGTGATCAGAATATTTTTCGCAAATTGGGGGCCTTTCTGGCCAACAAAGTGGTGATCCCTTCCCAGAACCCCAGCAAATCCGGAACGCTAAGTGAGGGAGACGTTTATTTCAAGCGGGCAAAGCACAAGTTTATTTTCCATTATTGGTGGAACCTGGTCCTGAGCGGATTGAAATCGACCATTACAGGCCAAACGGAGGAGGAAATGCGTGATCAATAAGGTAGATCAATAACTGAACCTTCCAGCCGGATTTTAGTTTATTTGTTTTGTATTAGGGCCTTTACCTATCGAATGCTTAATTTTGTCCGACCGATTCAACTATTGCGCAAAACGTTACCTATGTCTGAAGAAAACCATTCCTCTCAGGACCATATAGAAATATTTGGTGCCCGCGAGCATAACCTTAAAAATCTGGACCTGACCATTCCCAGAAACAAACTGGTGGTCATCACAGGACTAAGCGGAAGTGGAAAAAGTTCTCTGGCATTCGATACCATCTATGCGGAGGGCCAGCGCCGCTACATGGAGAGCTTCTCGGCTTACGCCCGATCTTTCCTGGGAGGAATGGAGCGGCCGGAGGTAGACAAGATCAATGGCTTGTCACCAGTCATTTCCATTGAACAAAAAACCACATCCAGAAACCCCAGGTCCACAGTAGGTACGGTCACGGAGATCTATGACTTCATGCGCTTGCTATATGCCCGATCCGGCGAGGCGTATTCCTACCTCTCGGGCGAAAAGATGGTGAGGCAGACAGAGGATCAGATCATAGCGCAGATTTTTCAACACTTTTCCGGCAAAAAATTGTCAATCCTTGCCCCCATCGTAAAGGGAAGAAAAGGTCATTACCGGGAGCTTTTTGAGCAAGTCCGGAAAATGGGTTATTCCAAAGTCCGCATAGATGGCGAACTTCAGGAGCTCCAACCCAAAATGCAGGTAGACCGCTATAAGATCCATGACATTGAAATTGTAATCGACAGAGTGGTCGCTGAAGAGGAAGACCGCTACCGGATCAGCCAATCGCTCAAAACTGCCCTGCAACATGGCAGAGGGATCATGATGCTGTTGGATGAAAATGGTAAAATTGATTATTTCTCGAAGTATCTTATGGATCCCAGGACCGGGCTAAGCTACGATGAGCCGGCACCGAATGCTTTTTCCTTTAACAGTCCCTATGGGGCTTGTTCTACTTGCAACGGACTGGGCGTGATTGAGGAAATCACAAAGGAAAATGTGATCCCCGACCCCTCCCTGAGTATCAGCCGGGGAGGCATAGCCCCACTAGGCGAATACCGGGACATCTGGATATTTAAAAAAATCGAAGCCATTCTCAAGCGCTATAATGATAGCCTGGCCACCCCCATCGAAAAGCTGGACGAAAAGGTGGTCCACACGCTGCTATATGGAGACAAGACCGAAGTTGCAGTCGATTCGGTAAAATATCCCGGTACCAAATGGAATACCACCTTTGAAGGTATCCTCAATTTTTTGCAGAAGCAACAGGACGGGGGTTCCGATAAAATCAGGAAATGGATAGCCGATTTTACTACCAACCGTACCTGCCCGGATTGTAATGGATACCGCTTGAAGAAAGAAGCCCTGCATTTCAGGATTGCAGAAAAGCATATCGGAGAGCTGGCGCATATGGATATCAGCAGCCTTGGTGCATGGTTTGAGGACCTGGAGGGGCGGATGACAGAAAGGCAAAAGATTATCGGAGCCGAAGTTTTGAAGGAAATCCGGAAGCGTATCGGATTTCTATTGGATATCGGCCTGGACTACCTTTCGCTGAATCGACCCTTAAGAACTCTATCCGGCGGTGAGGCCCAACGCATCCGGCTGGCAACTCAAATCGGCACCCAGTTGGTTGGGGTATTGTATATCCTTGATGAGCCCAGCATAGGACTTCACCAGCGGGATAACGTCAAACTGACCCATGCTCTCAAAGATCTCCGGGATCTGGGCAATTCGGTTATTGTGGTCGAGCATGACCGGGACATGATGCTGGAGGCAGACCATGTGGTGGATATCGGCCCGGGAGCTGGCAGGCACGGCGGGCATGTGGTAGCGAGCGGGACACCACAGCAACTGTTACATTCGGGCAGTTTAACAGCCAGATACCTCATCGGGGAATTGAGTATACCAGTGCCTGCCAGGAGAAGAAAGGGAACGGGGAAAAAACTTCAGCTAAAAGGTGCCAGTGGACACAATCTCAAACAGGTAGACCTGAATATTCCGCTAGGCACCATGATTTGCGTAACGGGTGTTTCGGGTTCTGGAAAAAGTTCGCTGATTCACGAGACACTTTACCCATTGCTCAACCAGCGTTTTTACAACTCCCGAAAAGAACCCCTGCCCTATAAGGAAATCAAGGGGCTGGAGCATCTGGACAAGGTCATTGAAGTGGACCAGTCTCCCATCGGACGGACTCCCCGCTCTAATCCGGCAACCTATACGGGAGTGTTTACCGATATCAGGGCACTTTTTACAGAGTTGCCCGAAGCCAGGATAAGAGGATACAAACCTGGAAGATTCTCATTCAACGTGAAAGGCGGCCGATGCGAAGATTGCGAGGGGGGCGGTATGAAATTGATAGAGATGGATTTCCTTCCGGATGTACACATCCCTTGCGAGACCTGTAAAGGCAAGCGATACAACAGGGAAACCCTGGAAGTACGGTTCAAGGGCAAATCCATCGCTGATGTCCTGGATATGACCGTAGAGCAGGCGGTGGAATTTTTTGAAAATCAGCCCAGGATACTGCGGAAGATCAAAACCCTGCACGAGGTAGGTCTGGACTACATTACCTTGGGCCAGCATGCCACCACCTTATCCGGTGGAGAGGCACAGCGCGTTAAGCTCGCCACAGAACTGTCCAAAAAAGATACTGGTAAGACATTTTACATCCTGGATGAACCAACCACCGGCCTACATTTTCAGGATATAGGCCATCTGCTAGAGGTACTCAATAAACTGGTAGATAAGGGCAACACGGTATTGATCATCGAACACAATATGGACGTGATCAAAGTTGCCGATCATATAGTGGACCTGGGGCCTGAAGGAGGGGAGAAGGGAGGAGAAATTCTGTTTAGTGGAAAACCCGAGGATATGCTTGCCCACCAAAGCAGCTATACGGCCAGATTCCTGAAGCCAGAATTGACCGGAAAAGTCGACGTAGAGGCCTGATACGGGGATCTTAGAATTAATGTTACCCTAATATTAATTTTCCGAATATAATTTTAAAATTTGATAATTTCCTTTCTTCTCCGGGTATAGATTTTTAAGTCAATTTTGTGCCATCAATTAATCTGACTTATTAATCTACTACTCATTATGAAGAAATTTCTCAGGAGTTTAACGACTTTTGCATTTGCAGCAGGCCTGCTTATGGCTTGTGGAGAAGAGGAGCAGCCCATTGGATCCGTATCGATCTCAGGTGTTCCACCTACCGCTGTTATAGAAGCAGGGGAAACAGTAGGGCCGGTATCAGTGAGCATCAGTGCCAGCGATGGACTGGCTTCTGTCGTGGTAAGAAAGGACGGTGCCACCATAGAAACCCTGAATTTTGATGGTGAAACCTCGGCCAGCCATGAGTTTTCCTACACCTCTACCGAAGAAGATGCCAATAGCAACCTGGTTTTTGAATTTGTCGCTACCGATAGTAATGGCAATACGCAGACGGCCACCCATGTACTTACAGTAGGTGAAATAGCGACAACCATCAGAATAGAGGAAAACATAGAAGCAGATGCTGTCTGGGAAACCGGCAAGGCCTATATCCTGGGGGGCAGAATCACAGTCACCAATGGCGCCACGCTGACCATAGAGCCGGGTGTAATTGTCAAGGGTGAAGCAGGGTCCGGTCCCAATGCCACAGCTTTGGTTATTGCCAGAGGGGCCAGGATCAATGCTGCCGGAGAAGCCGATCAACCCATTATTTTTACCTCCGTAGCCGATGAGATTGAGCCCGGTATGGTTGCCAGTCCAAATCTGGATCCCGATATTGAGGGCCTTTGGGGTGGGCTGATCGTATTGGGACGTGCGCCATCTTCCTTTGCCGGAGATGTGTCTGAGGTGCAAATTGAAGGCATTCCCCCATCAGATACCAATGGCCTTTACGGAGGAGATGATCCGGAAGACGATTCCGGGGTATTGCGGTACATTTCCATTCGCCACGGTGGATCAAACATCGGTGAAGGTAATGAGATCAATGGCCTTACTCTTGGAGGAGTAGGATCTGCTACAGTAGTGGAAAACATAGAGGTTGTTGCCAACCAGGACGATGGGATCGAGTGGTTTGGAGGAACTGTAAGCGTGACAAATGCCATCATCTGGAATTCCGGCGACGATGCTTTGGATACCGATCAGGCATGGGCAGGTACCATGGATAACTTTATCCTGCTTTGCGGACCGAATACAGATCATGCCATGGAGGTAGACGGCCCTGAGGGTTCTTTTAATGCCGCACATACCCTTACTAACGGCACTGTAGTGGGGAATGATGTTGCTGAGCTGGGAGATTTTCGTGATGGTGCCAGAGGTACTTTCAAAAACATCTATTTCTTCGGATTTTCCGATCCTGCCGAAACCGAAGGTAGGGGTGATCTCTCTCTCAGTGGCGATCTGAGCCTTGCCAATTTTGAGAATGGTATCCTGAATTTCGAAAACCTGGAAGCTACCCTGGCAGAGGGAGTGACGCTTGAGACCGTATTCCGAAACGGCACCCACGAGCATGCCAGCCAGGTAGCCCTTGGAGAAAACACGGTAGGTGCTGACAAATCAGCATTTGCAGGCTGGTCCTGGGCTGCCGAAGCAGGGCAATTAGACGAATTGTAATCACTGAAAACCATATCATTTTTTAAAGGGATGCGCTTGTGCATCCCTTTTCTCGATTTTTTTATCCTTACATCGCTGTATATACTAAAATTAGAAAAATGAAAAAAATAATCTTTGCTTGGCTTTGCATGGGAATGATGTTCCTGTCTGCAAATGTGTCAGCCCAGAATGGAACCATCAGAGGGACCATCTATGACGGAGGTACCGGGGAGCCCTTATTTGGTGTGGCAGTTTCTGTCGTTGGCGGGCAGACGGGTGCGGTTACCGATTTTGACGGGGACTTCGAAATTTCTATTGCCCCGGGTACCTACGATTTACAGGCTTCTTTTATCTCTTTCAATCCCCTTAATCTGAAGGAGATTGTGGTACGCTCGGGAGAAGTCACCGTTTTGGACAACCTGAAGATGGAAGAGTACACCTCTGACCTGGAGACGGTAACCATTACAGCCGAAGCGATCCGAACTACGGAAGCAGCACTAATGACCGTAAAAAGAAACGCACCACAGCTCGTGGATGGTATTTCTGCTTCTGCCTTCCGACAGATTGGGGACGGCGATGCCGCTTCTGCCATAAAGCGAGTTACGGGGGTCTCCATAGAGGGGGGTAAATATGTCTACATTAGGGGATTGGGCGACAGGTATACCAAGACCGTGCTGAATGGAATGGATATTCCTGGGCTGGATCCAGACAGAAATACGATTCAGATGGATATTTTTCCCACCAATATCATTGACAATATCATTGTATCCAAATCCTTTACCAGTAACCTGCCGGCGGATTTTACGGGAGGCGTGGTGGATATAGAAACCAAAGATTTTCCGGAGGAAAAAACCATTCGGATCTCTCTGGGTGCCGGGTACAATCCTGCCATGCATTTCAACTCCGACTTTCTTACTGCCAGTGGCAGCAAAACCGATTTTTTGGGCTTCGACAATGGTTTCCGGGATATCCCCACAAGTGGAGTAAGCGATATCCCCCAATTTGGTGAGGTCATCGGGAATCCTTCCGGAGAAAGAGGTCAGCAATACCAAAGTATTTTAAGAGGGTTTAACCCGGAATTTGAAGGAAGTAAGAACAGGAACCTGGGAAACTTTAGCCTGGGCTTTTCGCTCGGAAATCAGCTTTCTGTCGGAGAGAACAAGTTGGGTTACAACCTGGCCCTTACCTACAAAAACACTTCGGAATATTACCGGAATGCAGCATACAATCTGCATGCAAAACCCAGAGAGAGTGGAGAAACGGCCCTGGAACCCCTGGAACAATCCACAGGAAACTTTGGCCTGAGCAATGTACTGTTGGGAGGGCTTGCAGGCTTGGCTTACAAAACAGATTTTTCTAAATACAAGCTCAACCTGATCCGGCTTCAAAATGGAGAGTCGAAAGTGGGTGTCTTTGATTTTGTCAATACCAATCTGGGGGCTGTTTTTGAAGCAGACCAGTACAATATTGAATACAGTCAGCGGTCTTTGACCAATCTGATGCTCAGTGGAGCGCATTTTCTCTCTGGAGGTGATTGGGAAGTGAACTGGAAGGTATCACCTACATTGTCTACCATAGACGATCCGGATGTACGGGTGCTGAGATTTCGTCGTCCAAACAATACCATTTCCTCCGAGGTAGGTTTGCCGCAGCGCATTTGGAGATCTTTGGAAGAACAAAATCTGGTAGGGAAACTGGACCTGACAAGGAACCACAGCCTGTTTGGAAAGACTGCCAGGTTGCGGTTTGGGTCCGCCTTCACCCACAAGCAGCGGGAGTTTCTTATTCAGGATTTCCAGTTTTCCACCGGGAATACCACCTTCACGGGCGATCCCAACGAAGTGATGAAAGAAGAAAACCTTTTCTCGGAAAATAACAGGAATGGAGTCCGCTACAATCCGCTATTTATTCCCAATAATCCCAATAGCTTTGACGCGAACCTGAACAACTTAGGTCTGTATGTTCATAGCGAATTTTCGCCATTCGACAACCTGAAAGCGATCGTTGGCCTCCGGGCTGAGAAATACGAGCAATACTATACCGGCTCCAATCAGACCCGTACCATCGTGTTTGACAACGAAAAAGTATTGGACGACCTGGACTTGTTTCCTACCATCAACCTGATCGGCAGCCTTAAGGAAACTCAGAATATTCGTCTATCCTTCTCCAGGACCATCGCCAGGCCTTCATTTAAAGAAATGTCCTTTGCAGAAATTCTGGACCCCATAACGGGCAGGACTTTTATCGGTGCGCTCTTTCCGGAAACTACCAACGGTGGCACGGAGGTCCTCTGGAATGGACAACTTGAAGCCACCAGGATCAATAATTTTGATCTGCGATGGGAGCAATTCCTTCCTGCTGGTCAGCTATTTTCAGTGAGTGCCTTTTACAAGACTTTCGACAAGCCCATCGAAATGGTGCAGTTTTTATCCGATCCGGGAGCGTTTCAGCCCAGGAACGTAGGCAATGGTACCGTCGCGGGACTGGAACTGGAGGCCAGAAAGTCCCTTGCTTTTCTCTATCCTCAATTTGAAAACCTCTTTTTTACCTTTAACGGAACCGTTACCTCATCGCGCATACAGATGTCAGCTTCTGAATTACGTTCGCGCAGGCTGACAGCCAGGGAAGGGCAGGTAATCTCTTCGACCAGGGATATGGCAGGACAGGCCCCCTATATCATCAATTCCGGGCTGTCCTACAACGATTTTGTCTCCGGGGTCGAGGCAGGCATTTTTTACAATGTCCAGGGATCTACCCTCAATTACATTGGTTTTGGAAACCGGACCGATACCTATACCGTACCGTTCCATGCCCTGAATGTTAGTATAAACAAATCCTTCGGGGCAGAGGAAGAAATTCAGGCGGGCCTGAATATTCAGAACCTGCTGAATCAGTCCCGGCAGGAGGTGTTCAGGTCATACGGAGCACAGGATCAGATTTTTTCGAGTCTGAATCCAGGTACCCTGGTCAACCTGAATTTTTCGTACTCCTTTTAGAATAGGGGCATTACCTTAAAAAATAACCCTTCAATTTGAAGGGATATTTTTTTGCTTGTATGTTAATAAATTGTTAACTTGATTTAATGATTTAATAACATCGGCCAATGCATATCCGTGTTTTTACCATTATCTGTTTTTTGCTGGCTGTAATGGCGGGAAAAGCCTCAGCCCTGACCTCCTATGGCACCCCTTCTGAAGCTAAACCCAGGACTGGAAAGGTGTTTTTGGATAGCTGGAGAGCAGAAAGTGAAAGGTTTGCAGATTTGCAGGTACTTCTTGAAAAGGATTTTCTCAGGTTTGGCAAGAGTGAGAAAATGGTAAAGAATATTTTTTACCGGGCTCATCAAAAACTTTTTCGTCAATATCAGCAGTTTACCCTGGATCGGGATGTTCTGGAAAAGGGGCTATACGATTGTGTCAGCGGCTCTTTGATTCTGGCAACCCTTCTGGATCACTTTGGATTTGTCTATGAGGTAAAAGAAACGTCCTACCATGTATTTCTGGAGGTATGGCTGAACGATAAGTCGCTGCTACTGGAAGTCACCGACCCTCGGGCTGGTTTTATTGCCGACGCAGCGCAAAAGAGCTTGTATCTGAGTGATTTTTCCCGGCTTGCAGACAATTTATGGGAAGGTGAAGAATTTGGTCCTTCGTTTGCCTCGCCGGATATTTACCAGACCATAGATCTCCAGAATCTTCTGGGCCTGCAGTATTTCAACCAGGCCATCCGCTACTTCAATGAAGGCAATCCCCTGGCCGCCTATCAGTTTTCCATTACGGCCCTGAAGTACCATGATACCGAAAGGATCCGGGACTTCAGCTTATTTTTAAAGCAGGAACTGGTATTGGCCGCCAATTAACCCTAGGTAGATTCTAAGTTTCCCAGGATTTTCAAAAAAAAATATTTTGATCTCTTTTCAAGGAAAATTTGGACAGAATGAATTATCGGTCACGGGTATTACCGGTGAGTTTTTTCTGCCCATTTCAATGAAACCAATTGAGCTTAAACCGAGTCATTCAGCAAATCCCCCTTATTAAGGGAGTAGGGGTTTTTTCATGTGTTTTCATTATTCAAGATCGAAATAGACTGTCCACATTCATTCAGACTGCCGCGGGTGCGTGAGATGTTCTCGATAGGTTGAATTATTCAAAAACTGCACCCCACCCATGATGGTTTTTTTTAAATACCTGTAAATCAATGTATTGAAAAACATATATCTTCATCCCAATTTCTGCGTTTAAGAAAAGTTAATTCTCGCAGTAACGATGAGACCCGTCATTGCGAGCTCTGCGAAGCAATCTGAACCGGAGCGATACCGTCAGGAAATCGAAGAATGGCAATTAGGTACACCTGTCGTGTACACATCGATTCAGACTGCCAGGGGTGCCTGGGGTGTTGTCAATAGGTTTTATTATTCAAAACGGCACTCAGCCTGGGCTTGTCTTCAGAAGAGCTACTATTCTGGGTGCAGATTGCATCTTCCACACTTTTATCAGGAATAAAGGTATCTGCGGAATTTGTAATGCCGGTACCCATTAGAAATACGTAATGAACCGTTTCCGGACACGGATACAATTCGCCATAGGACAAGTTTTGCTGTTTAATGGGCCGAAAATATTTAGGTGTAGTTTCAACCTACACCCTTTCCCGCCCGGCCTTAAAATGGCAAAAAATAAAAAAATCCGTGAAAATCTGTGCGAGTCTGTGGTTAAAAAAAGGTGCACCACAGATTACTCAGATTAACACAGATAAAAAACTGGAAAATGGATCAATCCTGACAGCTAAAAAATCCGCGAAAATCTGTGCGAATCCGTGGTGAAAAAGCTTCACAAATAAAGCACAAACTCCGTCTCCCCCTAAAAATACAATACATGCTTAAAAAAAGATTGTTTTTAATTTTTTTACATTTTTTTTAAAAAAACAGTTGCAACGAATAGTTTTTTTTGCATCTTGTCTTCTGTAAAACAGTTGGTTAAATTAAGCCTAAAAAATTATGGAAAGATTATTTAAAAATTCCAGAAAATTATTGGCTTCTCTTGGAGTGGTGGCTTTTTTGATGGTAGCCGGCTGGCAATTTGGTTCCGCTTATACAATCGAAATTGCGGACAAAGAAGAAATCGAGGCCTTTGCTAGTTCAGGAACACCCTGGGGAGGACCTACACATGAGGTTACGTTCCAGTCTCTATCCCTAAAAACGATAAATTGCAAGGATAATTCTGGATGTCAGTAATTGAATGTGAGATTTTTAAACCCAAAAATTTCTTTCATCTTTGGGTGTTTATTTGTTTTAAGTCATTTACAATGGAAATCAGGCATCTCTTGTTTTTATGCGGCCTATGTGCTTTTTTATCAGCTTGTTCTGATAAAAAAGAGAAGGTATTTGGAGAAAATGAAAGAACCATTTCGATTTCTTCCTTTGACATTAAGCAGACGGATTATTTCCCAGAAGAATTTATCCGGGAAGTGAAATACATTCCCATCAAGCGGGATTTCGATAAGGATTATTTTACGTTTATTGATAAGATCAAATACCGAAACGGTAAGGTTTATATCCTGGATAAATCAAAAAAAATCCTAAGTATGTTTGATGAAAGCGGCCAATTCTTACAAAATATCGGAAGGCAGGGAACAGGTCCCGGGGAATTTATGAATCTTTCGGATTTTGATCTGACGAATAATGGTCAGGTATACCTGCTGGATGGGTTCAGGGACAAAGACCGCCTGTTTGTTTATGATGCAGATCATGATCTTGAGGGATCGAAAGAGTTGACCTTTGAAGCGGATGTGGTTAAAGTTACTGAGGATGGATCACTTGTATTTGGCCTTTCCTCCTGGAATTTTGGCGATTTTAAAGGCAAGAAAATTCTCAGGACGGATAACCAACTGACAGACAAATTCGCAATGCTTGACTTTGATGAAGGCTTAAATGAAACCATTTGGATGGATTATCAATTTGGAAGCAATGGGTCTGAGATCTACTACAACAAGCCCATAGATAATCGAGTCCATGTTTTTGATCAGAAAGGAGATTTAAATCAGGTGTTAAAATTCGACTTTGGCTTGCTGAATGTTCCGGATCAACTCAAGCAAAACCTCGAAGAAAATTTCGAGGAAATCAAGAACTTTAGATACATGCGAAATTTCCTGGTTGGTTTTGACAAGGGGTATCTGGGAAGCCTATATGATCAGGGAGGCTATCGGATTTTTTTGATGGATACACTTGAAAACGAGCTTTACTTAGGAGCCAAAACCGATTACTATGGGTTTTTGGGTCAATTTGTGGGCTTTGATGATGGCTATGCCTTGTCCTATCTTGATCCGGAATACATTGGCGAAGAGACGATGAAGGATTTACCCGAATGGGTAAAAGACCACCTGAAGGGAGACGAGTTTGTCATCCGTCTTGTTAAATTTTAGCGGGCACTGAATCCAGGATGGCACATTTCCCTCTACTGGGTGAAGTATGCCACTTCACCCTGCTATCTTCGGAATATCCACAAACGATTTAGACCCGCCAAAAAGCCATTTGAAATGGCTAAACGTACACCTTTCCGGGAATGATTTTTTAAACGGTCAGTCCTCAGGACCCGGCATTGCAAATGCCTTGCTGGCGTAAATTAAATTATAAAAGTGATGTAGATGCAATCTACACCCAGTCGAAGGATCAATCCTGACAGCTAAAAAATCCGCGAAAATCTGTGCGAATCTGTGGTAAAAAACTTCGAAAATAATCACAAAATCCGTCTCCCCCTAAAAATACAATACATGCTAAAAAAAAGATTGATTTTAAATTTTTTATATTTTTTTAAAAAAAATAGTGGCAACGAATAGTTTTTTTTGCATCTTGTCTTCTGTAAAACAGTTAGTTAGATTAAACCTAAAAAATTATGGAGAGATAATTTAAAAATTCCAGAAAATTATTGGCTTCTCTTGGAGTGGTGGCTTTTTTGATGGTAGCCGGCTGGCAGTTTGGGCTCGGTGGTTCTAAGGCGGTGTTTTCGGAAACGGAGAAGGCCTTGGAAAATGCTGTTTACCTCTTGGCTTTTCCTCAGAAATACCTAGAAAAATCCGGACTTTTATACTAACCAAAAAAATTAAATTTTAATAATCTATTCCTTTTGTAACAATGAAAATTCTGTGTTTGAAAAGTGCGATACTATTTATTTTGATTGGATGCAGTGCTAAAGAGGACATGGAGATCATTATAAACAAGAATTTTTATGAGATCGAATCCTTTCCTGAAAATAGTGAATTGAAGTTCACAAAACTAATTGATTATAATGTGGGAATGCCCTATAAATTATATGAAGTGGATTCAGGATTATATATTTTTGATATTGACGCAAGGGATGATAGGGTATTTCACTTCTATTCGTTTCCTTTAGATAGCTTTACAGCCAGTTACATTGGAAAGGGCAGTGGCCCTTATGAAACATTTTCTCCAAAATCGTCCGGAATTGTAGATAAGACCTTATGGGTCCAGGATTTTACCATGCATAAGGTAATAGAAAATGACTTGACAAATTTAGATGCAAAAGAATCGCAAAAAGAAACCAAATTAGTCGACTATTTTAGCGTTCTTGAAATTTTTAATGAAAATGAAATCTTCGCTAACGGATTAATGGGTTCTCAAAAAAAATTCCAAAAATTAAACCGTCATACCGGAGAGATATTAGGCGAGTTTGGCGATTTTGAAAAGGTACCTGAGATTATTAAGGGTGATGTATTTAAATATTTCTTCCAAGCTTTTTTTGCTTTAAAGCCTGACAGAAAGCAAATGGTGTCGGCCTACAGGTGGAATGAGGCAATTGAAATTTTTAATTTGGAGACTTCCGAAAGCTTTTTGATTAGGGGACCTGGGAATATAAATAATGAATTTGCGTTGAAGAAAGATGAATTTGGAGTAATGAAGTTCGGAAGAGGTGGTGAAATTCAACATTGTAATGTTGATGTAGCAGCAACAGATCAGTATATTTTTGTACTTTTTTCCGGGAATTACGACAATGTTATCGACCCCTTTTTATCTGACATAGTTCACGTGTATAGTTGGGACGGATCTCCAATAGCAAAATTGGAGCTCGATAGAAAGGTCATGTCTTTTTCAATATCCCCCGATAGCAAAACGCTATATTCCTTTGATATGGATGCAGGCGAGATAATATATATAACACTAGATCTGCCAGAATAAGTTGATGCAAGGCTTGGTCAAAATAATTGGATTCCTCTTAATCGCTAAGATGATTTTATTGAGAAAATTCGCAACTATGACCGTTGATCGGGTTTTTATCGATACAAATGCTTTCGATGAGTTATTTGCTGACGGGCCTGTCGCAGGGGACATTAGCCCTTATAGCTTTATCTCTCCTCGTTAATGATATCCTGGATTTTAATTTTAAATTCAGGAATAACCTCGACCACAACAGCCCAAATGGCCCATAGATCCACACCGAGGTAATCATGGATTAATTTATCTCTCATTCCAGCAATCTTTTTCCATTCGATATCAGGATATTTTCTTCTTAGTCCAGAGGAAAGATTTTTTGTTGCCTCTCCAATTATTTCAAAGTTTCGAATAACCGCATCCTGGATGACTGATTGGCTCAAAAATTCATCCAGGGAAATGTTGTCTGTGTATTTTTGAATTTTAACAATACAATCGTGGATGTGGTAAAGGTAAACTACATTATCCTTCATCAGGAAATATTTGCTGTAAGTCGCTTTCAATTCGAGGGACCAATCGTGGGGAAATGGCTTTAGTGGTGATAAGGTCCACCTTAAGATTCAACAATTCAGATAATTGCATTTCAGCTCCGATAATATCCAGCAGATTTACTGTATTCTGGAATTCTACCAGAATATCCAAATCACTATTTTCCTTATTCTCATTTCGGGCGAAGGAGCCAAAAATGCCGATCATTTTAGGGGTAAAAGGTTGCAAAACCTCAATAATGATATTTTTTTGATCTTTGGTAATCATTTTTTTTACAATGTACAAAAATGTACGCAGATTGATTAAAATGGTTTTTACAGGTACAGGATTCCTTTCAGGTTTCCCGCAAAATCCTGAACTTCCCTTTTAAAACTTTCACAGAGGGAATTTATTTTATAGAAAAGGATTAGTTTATCCATATTTCCAAATTAGGGAATAATTCTGATCATCTGTTTTAGCATCTACAAGCTTCCACTTGGCATATCCTCGTACATCTATTATTGTAAACATATAGATCTTTTGGTTTTTTGATTCACCATCCGAAAATCCAATCTTGCGGATATTCGTACGGGCTTTGCGGTATTTTTCAGGGACCTGCTGCTTCGTGAGCTGGAGATAGAGACCGCACCGATAAATGGGAATCCTTACGCAGCCTATATGCGCAAGAAGCACGAAAAATGGCAAGCTTTCCGGGCCGGGGCTGTTAAGCGGGATTGGGAGCAAATGCAAGAGGCTGTGCAGTGGCATTTTTGGCATGAACCACTTTTCTGGTCTTCTCCATAGGAGGAGGCCTTTCTCAGAAGGGCCGAACTGATAAAGGAAGTCCTACTGAAAAGAAAGCACCATCCCATGAAGGATCAGGCTTCCTGGTGGCAGTTTCTAAATCGTGAGTACGAAGCGGACGAGTAACAGTCAGTAAGAAAAAAGGTGCACCACAGATTACGCGGATTGAGACAGATTAAAGATAAGAAACTGGGTGAAGTATACCATTTCACCTTGGTATCGCATTCGTAACTAAAAAGGAGCCACCCAAAAGCCATTTAAAATGGCTAATCGTGCAGGTTTTATATAACCATTTTTACGATCTAACTTAAAGAAATGGCCTTATAAATACCTAAGGTTTCGTATTCCATGGTATATTAGGGATGTAGTTACACCCAAGCATGACTCAATTAATCCTGCAGCACTTCACAGCGGTCGTATTGAGGATCGATATCAATAAATACCTCTTCCTTGGCCAGTACAAACCAATTGGACAAGATATCTTCTTCTTTCTTTCTGCGCGCTGCGGCCTTTAATTTTTCATAATCATCTGAAAGATTGGCGCGGTGGGCCGGAAAGCGTTCTTTATAGTACAGGATGCGCACGCCGGGCTCTGACCGGCCCGTTCTGGGGTCTTGATCTTCATACCTTATCGGTTGGGTAATCTGACCTATTTCCATGCTGTCCAGGGTAAAATAGAGTACCGGGTCTTCCAGCGTTCTCAAGGTCAGCCGATTGGATCCTGTTCCCGGGTCTGTAAAAAAGCCACCATTGTCGGATGTCTCCCGATCATCAGAATATTCCTTCGCTGCTTTCGCAAAAGTGATTTTATCCTCTACAATTTGCTGGCGAAGGCTGTCCAGATACCTTTCCGCTTTTTTGATATCATTTTCTGACGGGCTGGGTATGATCAGTATGTGTCTGCTATTAAAGGTATTTCCGCGGGTTTCGAGCAACTGGATCATGTGAAACCCAAACATGGTTTCTACCGGATCGCTGATTTCTCCCTGCTTCAGACTGTAGGCGGTGGCTTCATATTGCGGTGCCAGCTCACCTCTTCTGAAAAATCCCAGATCACCACCCTGAACCTTTGAGCCGGGATCCATGGAGTATTGCCGGGCCATGGTCGCAAAGTCCGACTCTCCGGAAAGGATCTTTTCTTTGATAGACAACAATTGTTCTACAACCTTGTCCTTTTCCTCCTGACTTACCTCTGGTTTTTTGACAATTTGGGCCACAGAGACCTCCGCAGAGAAAAAGGGCAGCGAATCATTGGGTATGGAGCCAAAAAATTTACGAACATCGTTGGGAGATACTTCCAGTTCTTCCGTAATTACACCACGCATTTTCTGTACCACCATCTGCTCCTTGACGGCATCCTGTATCTCACTTTTGAGTTGGTCTGCCGTTTTTCCATAGGCTTCGATCAGGGTTTCCTCATCTCCTCCAAATTGCTGCAAGACCATATTGAAACGCTGGTCTGTCTGGATGATCACTTCCGCTTCCGACACAACTACAGAATCGATTTCAGATTTGGCCATCATTAGCTTATTGATCAGCAGTGATTCAAATATCTGGCAGCGACTGGGTGCTTCCATTCCCTGCTGCGCCTGCGAGACGGCTTCCAGATAGGCTTTCTGCAGATCTGACTCCAGAATAATATAATTGTCCACCTTGGCAATAATTTTGTCCAGGACCTGCCCACTGGGTTTTTCTTCAGCCGTCTCCGCACTACTGCTGGCTGCCGGGCTGTCCGTATCCTGCGCCAGGCTGATTTGCTGACCATACAGGCCGAGGATGATCAAAAAGAGGCTTACCTTTCTTGCCCAGTTATTCATATATGGTAAATTCATTGTTTTCAAGTGCATTGTTGTATATGTCTCTTTTTAATTTTTCTGCTATCTCTACTCTACGTTTGTTAACGATTATTTTAGAGATTTCGTCTCTGACAAATTCCAGTGGCGGTACCTGGTCTCTTAACCGATATTCGAGAATCTTGAAATAATAGGAATAGGTTTCGTCGTCCACACTGATCAGCTTTTCATTTCTGAGCAATTGCACATGGTTGTTGTTTTGAGACAGAGGGGTATTGATGATGATATCATCGAATTTTATCCAGGTCGAATCCTCAATAAAATAGTTATTGGCATAACGAATGGCGAACTCTTTTAGTTCTTCCTTCTGGTCGTCCTGATTACCGGCCAATAAGCGTTCCAATTGCCTTTTCTGGGGGAGTGATTTTTCCAGTTTGATGAAATTGGTACGCACGATGATTTCCTTTAAGGCAAAATTTTCTTTGTTGGTCTCATAATAAGCCTGAATTTCAGCCGGTGTTACCTCCCGGTCCAGACTTTGCTCTACGAAGTTTTTTTCATATTCGTAGGCGATCAGCGCATAGCGGTAATCCAGGAGTTTACGGTTAATTTCCGCTTCATTCAGGGTCAGGTTTTTAGACGCCTCCCGGATCACTAGCTGCTTTTTGATCCAGCTTTGAATGTACCGGTTGACCAGTTCAGCAGAATCCAGCGTGGTAGCCATTTCCTTGCTGATATGATCGATGTCTGCAAGATAAAGATTGGCGGTACCCACACTTGCCACAAGGGGATTGTCCGGATCTTCTTCCTCTGACTTGATACTGAACAGGTCACAGGAAGCCAGGAACAGCAGACTACTGAATACGAGCAGTACCTTACTTTTCAAGGGAGCGATAAATTTTTTCTTTTTCATCCTCATTGATTTGGATGGTATACTTTTTATGTAAGCGTTGAAGCAGGTTTTCTTCGAGGTATTGCTGATAATCCTGAATTACCCGCCCCCGGATCTCCTCAAATTTCTTCGGTGCGGCAGGTATTTTTTCTCCCGACAATACCAGCACCATTTCCCCATTTTCATGTAGCTGGTGAAATTTTTGGCTCAGGTCCAATGAAGCCAGCAGCTTATTTTCTGAAATCTCAAATTCCTTTTGCTCCAAGGTAAACAACAAGGGGTCATCCAGAAGAAATTTTTCCTTCAGCAGGGAGTCCAGTTTTGAATGATATTTTTGTTCTGCGAGCCAGTTGCCGACATCTGAGAGGTCCTTATCTGCCCTTGCTTTCACCAGCACTGCAGGTATGCGATCGCCCCAGAGGTAGTTTTGCCGGTTTTCCAGGAAATATTTTTGTTGGCCGGTACTGTCGTCCACTGCTTTCTGCCATACTTCACGGTTCATCAATTCGAATAGCAGCATTCCGTTGCGGTATTCATTGATTAGCTGCCGGTAATCGGTATTGGTCGCATAGAGGTATTCTTCTTCCCAGGAGGCCAGTAAATTTTTCAGATAGGGCTGAAATAGCTCGTCAAACGAAACATGCACGGTAGCGGTAGTGTCGCTGAGCGCCACCTTTACCTGGTTAATGAAATTGCCGAGTGTGGCTGTGTGCCGGTTTGACTGTACCAAATCTGTATTGCTATGCCCGACTTCAGCAAGTTTGTCCAGAAGATCTGCATAGGGCTTTCCTCTCAGGGAGCTAAAGATATCATCGAGATCGCTGAGCAGGGAATCATTGACTTCCACTTGCAGCAGCTTTTTCTGCAGGTCCATTATCTTGTCCTGAAGCATGCCTGATTTGCTTCCCCGGCTTATTCTGGCCTGTATTGTCGGCTTAAGCTCTTCGAAGGGCGGTACGGGCCGCTTACCTTCCAGCCGGATGATGTGGTATCCATACCTGGTTTTCACTGGCGCCGTAAAATCTCCGATTTGCTGAAGGTCAAAAGCAGCCCGTTCAAACTCGGGAACAATAGCACCCGGGCCAAACCAGGGGATTATTCCCTGGTTGGATTTACTGCCCGGATCTTCAGAGTAAGCGGATACCAGATCTGGCCACTGGGCTGGATCTGCCTGCAGGGTTTGGTACAGTTCTGCGATTTTTTTCTGTGCTGCCGCTTCACTTTCGGGATTTTCCGCCGGGCTGCGTATCAGTAAATGGGAAACCCGGATTTGCCCCGGATTTGTCTTTCGGTCTTCCAGCCGGATCACATGGTATCCGAAATCGGATAAGACCGGCTCGGAAATTTCTCCTTCATTTAGTGCAAAAGCAGCTTCTTCAAAGGGCAAAACCATCTGGAGTGCCGTAAAATAGCCGAGGCTGCCCTGATTGTCCTTCACGGAGGGGTCTTCGGAGTAGTCTAATGCCAGCTTGCTGAAATCTGCGCCACTTTCAGCCTCTGATTTTAACTTTTTTGCCATCCGGTAGACAGCCATGGAATCCTCTTTGCTGGCATTCGGGGGAAATTGCAGCAAAATATGGCTGGCCTTTACCATTTCGTTCATCCGTTCATATACCCTTTGCATCTCTCCATCTTCCAACTTGTTTTCCTGCAGGTATGGCTTGATGATATCTGCCTTGAAGGAGGCAAACTCGCTGCGAAACTCCTCAGATTGGTCCAGGCCCAGGTCAATTGCGTATTTCACCTTTAGCTTGTAATTAACGAAAAGCTCAAAATTTTCTTCAAAAGCTGCTCTGCTAAGGGCGGAATCAGCCCTTTGCCGGTTTTTGTTGAAGATGTATAAAAATTCTTCCTGGTCTGAGGTAGTCTCGTCTATCTTCAGAAGAAAGTCAGCAGGAGCTGGCTTTTCCATGCCTTGATCAGTAACCTGAACCGCACTTGCAGATAAAATTCCCAGAAAAAGGAAATATATATGCTTCAAACTCATAGGACAAGGGATACAAATTAGCCTGCAATGTTACGAATTTTACCCCACAATTCGGGGAGATGCGCAGGATAAGTAAGGGGATTTAACATTTATTTGGATTTCAGCTTTTTGATCAGCCGGCAGGTATTGAAGGAGGGGTCAGTTTCAAATTCGATTTTATCCATGATTTTGCGGACCAATAGCAGGCCGAGTCCTCCTTTTCGCTTTTCCCTGACCACTGCATCGATTTCCGGAGATTTGTATTCTATGATATTAAATGCTTTGCCGGAATCCCTGATCTCAAAGACAATGGTATCCTTGCCGACCAGTACTTCCAGTTCTATGTGATTTAGGGGATTGCAGTCGTGTGAGTGAATGATCAGATTGGCACAGACCTCCTCCACTGCCAATATCAATTGGTTTTGGGTGATATCATTGAGTCCGCTTGCCGACAAAATACCGGATAAAAAATTCCTCAGTTCTGCCAATCGGCTTTTTTCACAATATAGCTTCAATTCATGCTTCATAAAGCGCTCTTTCGGCTTCTTCTTTTGTACTTTTGATGCTGATGAGTTGGTCGAGGCCAAGAATATGGAACACATTCAAAATCTTTTCATTTAATCCGAAGATGACAAAGGTTACCTGCTTTTCATTAAAATCCTCCAGATAGGACATGAATACCCCCAGGCCTGCAGAAGAAATGTACTCCAGACGATTGCCATCTACGAGTATTTTGCTGGCGTTTTCTGCAATTGCCTCCTGAATCACTTCGTCCAGCTCCACTGAATTACTGGCATCCACTTCTCCGTTCAATGTAATGACCAGATGATCTCGCTCGGGCGCTTTATTGATTGATAACATATCCGATTATACGCTTTATTTCCCTTTAAGTTTATGCTTTAAATTTGATGACCAGCAAGGAATAATCGTCGTCTGGCAGGGTCTCCTTGCCGACGAAGGTATACACCTCCTGGATAATGCGTTCCCGTATCTCCTGTGCCGGTAACCCCTGCAGCGAATCCAGTAAATCTCTCAGGTTGCCATAGCCAAATTCTTCGCCCTTGTTATTTTTAGCCTCTACAACGCCGTCTGTATACATGACCATAATGTCGCCGGGATGATAGTGCAATGTGCCCTCTTCCAGGTATTGTTCATAGGTATCGTTTCTTACAATTCCCAGGCCCATACCCTTGATATCCAGAAACCTGGAAGACTGCTCTTTGTGGTTATAATACAGCGTGGGACAATGGCCTGCCCGGGCAAAATGGATGAGTTTTTCCCCGGTATTGACCGTGTAATACGTAGTGGTGATAAAATTGTTTTTTTCCAGACACCGGCTCAGGGCACTGTTGGCTTTGGCCAGAAATTCCCTGGGACTGAAATTTAGTTGCACCAGGCTGTGAAATACCCCCTTCATCTGAGACATGTTGAACGCAGCGGAAGTACCCTTACCGGATACGTCTCCAATGATCAGCGCAAAATTGTCTTTGTCAAAACGGAATGTTTCATAATAATCACCACCTACTTCATCGGCTGCTGCGGAGAAGCCATCGATTTCAAAACAATTGTTGTGGTGCAAGGCAGATGGCAACAGGCTTCTTTGTACGCGCTGGGCAATTTCAAGCTCCTCCCGGTACCGTTCATTGGCAATGGCCTCATTGAGCAGGCGGTAATTTTCTATCGAGATAGAGGTTTGACCTACGAAAGTGGATATAATGTTGATCATCTCCCGATTAAATCCGTCCTTCACCTCTTTGAGCAAAAACATGACTCCCAGAAGCCTTTTGTTTGCCCGCACCGGTATGATCAGCACAGATTGGTATATTTCGTGGGCGATCTTTCCATACAGGTATTCAATTTTGACATCAGCAGGGTTTTTGAGGTAATCTGAATAAGGTTCCGTCCTTCTCAGCAGGTCCATGATCTCCTGCCGCTCACCATTGCTGATAAATTTTTGATAGGGTATGGCACCGGTTTTTTCTTCTTCATGCTGACCTGGATATAATTCCAGCCAGGCGGCATCCACATAAGCGGCGCTCATGCAACTGTCCATCAAAATATCCAGAACCTGGTCCTCATTTTCACCGGGCTGGATGGACTGACTCAATTTTTGGAAGCTGATGGCCTCCGTCAGCTTCTGCTCAAAGACGGAAGAAGTGGGTAGATTAAACAAGGTGACCAGAAAGCTGAATACGGCGTAAATCAGCACAAAGGCAAAAAGTCCGAGCAGAAACAGGTTTTCGCTGAGGTTCACAAAATGGACATTTTTCTGCGTGTAGGATACCAACTGAATCAACAGGTATATGGTAGAGGCTACAATGATGGCGAGAAACAATATGGATTTCCATTTTTCTTTAAAAGTCAGGTAGGGGATCCATTTTAAATTTACCGACAATATGATGCCGTATATGATCAGGAAAATCAGACCAAACATAAAGCCATAGTTGAAGCTTTCCTGATTGATCAGCACGAAAAACATGCTGATCAGCAAAATGACCTCATAAGCCTGCCATTGTTGGACTACAGCTTTGTTTTTCTGATATAAGATGAGATGCTTCCAGAGCAGGGCCGTAGAGATTAGAAAGATGGCGGTCAGCGCAAAATTTACATGATAGAAAAAATTTCTCAGCAAGGGATCGTCAGATAGCCGGGTGTCCTCCAGGATGTAGTAGAAGTAAATGATCAGAAACGAGGTGCCGGTGGCAATCAATCCGGTAGAAGCTGCCCTCCAGATCAGGTTGAGAAAATTGTTGTTTTCCTTTTTGTTGATGGAGTTATTAAAAAATAAATACAGCAGGATAAAGAAGATGATCTCCAGGATCCAGGTGATTTCTCTTTTTACCACCCCCTCCATCTCGTTGATTTCGCCAAAAATTCTTACCAGATCCACTAGCAGCAGGCAAAACCATGAAAGTATGGTCAGCAGCACGTAAATTTTGCCTCGTGGTATGTTGGGTGGTTTTACCATAGAAAATCTTACAATAATAAAAATAGAATGGCAGAATTCATTGACCCAGCCAAAAAAGAATAGTGAAGCTGCCGGAAGCAGGAAAGCTGAAAATGGCCGAAAACGAAAAAATTAACGGATTTATCAATTTTTACTCCGGGAATGAATCAATTTTTTTAATTTCGGTTCGGAAAATTTGATTGAGTCAGCATGCTAATGAAATTAAAACTTATTTTATTGTTGATTACCGGTCTGGGCATGATGCTGCAAGGCAGATGCCAGTCAGACATTTACCTGAGGGTAAATCAGCTGGGTTATCTGCCACAGGATCATAAAGAGGCCTTGCTTTTTAGCCATTCGGCTGTTCGGGAACCTGTATTACTTATCCGGTCTGCAGACAATAGGCCAGTCCTGGAGCTAAAGCCAGAAAGGGAAAAAGCGGAAAATTGGGGTACCTTTCCTTTTTATTATACACTGAATTTCAGTGCTTTTACAGCGTCGGGCGAATACTTTCTTCGGACCAAAAAATCCGGGCATCGGTCTTCTTCTTTTCAAATCGGAGCGGCGGCGTATGGCCGGCATCAGGAAACACTGCTAACTTTCATGCGTCAGCAACGCTGCGGATACAATCCTACCCTGGACATGGTCTGCCATGAAAAAGATGGCAGGAGTTTTTATGGCAGCCTGCCAGACAGCACTTATGTGGATCTGAGTGGAGGCTGGCACGATGCAGGAGACCAGCTCAAGTATCTGATCACGGGCAGCTACGCTACAGCACACATGTTGATGACTTTTGAACTGTATCCTGAAAAGTTTGCTGATGAATACAATGCCCTCGGGCAGCCCAAAAGCAACGGTATACCGGACATATTGGATGAAGCAAAATGGGGCCTTGACTGGATACATAAAATGCATGCTGCTCCCGATATGCTTTTCCATCAGGTAGCCGACGACCGGGATCACAGAGGATTTAAAATCCCCAACAAGGACAATTCAGATTATGGATGGGGAGAAAACAGCTACCGGGCAGCCTATCTGGCTACCGGCGAGCCACAGGGTCTGGGCGAGTTTAAAAGTCAGGCCACAGGTCTGGCCAACCTGGCCGGGCGAAGTGCTGCGGCAATGGCCCTGGCTTCCCGGATATGGCAATCGCATTTGGGGGATGCTGTGTATGCAGCCAAATGCAGAAGAGCTGCGATTTCGCTCTACAAGCTGGGCCGGGAGCACGAAGGATACCAGCAGGGTAATTCCTATGGCGCACCCTACCGCTACAATGAAGATACCTGGGCAGACGATATGGAGTGGGGAGCGGCCGAGCTATATGCGCTGACAGGAGAGAAAGCTTACCTGGAGCAGGCCAAAGCCTATGCCCTGCAGAGCAGCAATGCTGATTCCTGGACCACCAAAGATACTGCAGCGCATTACCAACGCTATCCGTTCATCAATCTGGGGCATTTTGCACTGCACCGGCACGTGGATGAAGAATTCAAGAGCATACTTGAGGGATTTTATAAAGCGGGAATAGACTATACCCGGCGCAGGGCCGAAAGGAATCCCTTTCATATAGGGGTGCCATTTATCTGGTGCTCTAATAACCTGCTTACGAGTTTGATCGCTCAGATGATACTGTACGAAAAGATGAGTGGTGACCAACAATACCAGCAGTTTCTAGCAAGGCAGCGAGACTGGCTTTTTGGTAGAAACCCCTGGGGTACCTCCATGTTTACCGGATTGCCGGAGGGTGGAGAGGTACCGGAGGATATTCATACCAGTGTATATGTATTACTGGGACTTGATGTACCCGGAGGACTGGTGGACGGTCCCATTTACCGGAGCATACACGATAATTTGCTGGGGCTCACTTTAAATGATCCGGATGAGTTTGCCCATTTACAAAACGATCATGTGGTATATCAGGACGATGTGGGAGACTACAGTACCAATGAGCCCACCATGGACGGTACGGCTGGAGCTTTGCTGATGATGGCGCATTTCGGAATGGAAGCGGAGCAGAGTCCCATACCAGAGCTGGCAGATGGACCAGGGCCCTTTGCGCCTGCCTCATCAAACAGATCGAATCGCATTTCGGATAAAAGCGAGCAGCAGGTGGATTTCCTTCCAGGAGAAAGGTAACACTGCCTGGGAGTGGGCAAGCGCATCACGGAGTTTCCCGATTTTCCTGACCATATTGTCGTATTCTTCCCGATTGCCGTCCGGAAGGAATCTTTTGAACCCCTGTTTCTTAGAAAAAATGCTGCCCAGATCGGCCAGTTGAAGACATTGGATGAGGTCGATTTCTTCATTTCTGGCCGATTTCAATGCAAAAAGTTTCTGAGCATCCTGCATGCGACGGGCTGACAAACTTTGTTGCCAGTCTGGTATATCCGTTTTCACCAAATCCCTGAGATAGGTCTCCCATACGCTGATAAAACCCATCATGGCCAGCCTCATGGGGATCTTGTCCAGATCACTTTGGGTGACGATATGGCTGATCTGCTGACCCTCTTTCAGGAAAAATCTTCTCTGCTCCACCAATTTGTCAAAGGCCTCCAGCAATGGAGTGCTGGCAGACATGATATCCGCATCGGTCAAGGGAGCGGGTCCTTCACAACCTTTATAGTATTTGAGCAATCCACCGGGAGTATCAATGACCGCTGTCTGGAAATTTCTTTTTACCATTTCTTCTCTGTATGAACAGACAGAAAACAACAGGACTTTTTCTCCAATGCTGATCACCGGAATAAAGCTGTCAAATAGCCGAAACAGGATCTGGTGTTTGTTTTGATTCATAAGATTCGTACCAGGAGGGTATATTCTTTTTCATTCAAGGGCAAGGGAGCAGGCCTTTCTGTGAAATTACCAGTAATTGGCGACAATTAAAACCCCGGAATACTGACAAAATCTGGTATGATCAGGTTGCGCATGGCAGAGGGACTCGGGTATGGTTTACGGCCCGGAACAATTATATTTGTGCCCGGAAGAAAAAATTGTCATCATGTTTCAGGAAAATCAGCCAAAAATTGATTCAGAGGTTCTCTCACTGGCGCAAATTTTATGGGATTACCACCAGCTTAACCACAGCCTTCAGCCTGCAGGTGCCATCCTGGTGCTGGGCAGCCATGATACCCGGGTGGCAGTACGGGGAGCCGAATTGTGGCTGGAAGGCCTGGCAGAGTACCTGATTTTTTCCGGAGGTTTGGGCAATTTCACTCAAGGAGTTTGGGACGAAGCAGAGGCGGATAAATTCGCCGCAATTGCGCTGGAACTTGGTGTTCCCGAAAACGCCATCTTGATTGAAAATAAATCTACCAATACCGGTGAGAACATACGTTTTACGCAGAAGCTACTGTCCAGAGAAGGGCTGGATATCGATCAGTTTATCATCGTCCAGAAGCCGTATATGGAAAGGAGGTCCTATGCTACCTTCAAGCAGCACTGGCCGGATAAAATGGTATACGTGACCAGTCCCCGCATTTCATTGGAGGCTTATCCCAATGCGGAGATCCCCATGGCCGTAGTAATCCAGTCCATGGTGGGAGATTTGCAGCGGATCAGGGAATACCCCAAAAGAGGCTTTCAGATACATCAGGATATACCCGATGAGGTATGGAGGGCATTTGAGCAATTGGTGGCTTTGGGTTTTGATCAACACCTCATTTCCTGAACTTAGTTTCCAACTGCTTCCTTGTATACCTTCAGCGCCCTCTCACGGGCAGTTTTGTGGTCTACCATGGGTTTGGGGTAGTCCTCAGTACCGAATTCAGGGACCCATCTCTTTACATATTTTTTCTCCTTGTCGAATTTTTCCAGTTGAGATTCCGGATTAAAGATCCGGAAATAGGGTTGCGCATCTGTTCCGGTGCCAGCGGCCCATTGCCAACCTCCATTGTTGGAGGAGAGTTCATAATCCAGAAGTTTTTTGGCAAAGTATGCTTCCCCCCAGCGCCAGTCTATCAGCAGGTGCTTGGTCAGAAAGCTTGCCGTCACCATGCGTACCCTGTTGTGCATGTAGCCGGTCTGGTTGAGCTCTCTCATACCGGCATCTACCAGGGGAAAACCGGTTTTTCCCTCACACCAACGGTCAAATTCTTTTTCATTATTTTGCCAGGGAATCCGGTCATACTGTGTCTTGAAGGCTTTATCCACGACCGGAGGATTGTGGTAGAGGATCATCATGTAGAATTCCCTCCAGATCAGTTCGTTCAGGTAGGTATCATTGAGCTGGGCGGCTTCAAGGGCAAGCTTTCGGATACTGATGGTTCCAAACCGCAGGTGAATCCCCAACCTGCTTGTTCCCTCCAGGTAAGGAAAATTTCGGGTTTTGTCGTATTTCCTGATCAGGGGTTTGTTGATATCCATAGGAGGGATTTCGATATCGCTTTCCTGAAATCCAATGTCTTTGAGAGTGGGTAGGGGCAATGGTTTGGTCTGTAAGAAGCCGGTTTTGCGGCCATCGAGCCTTACGGTTTCGATTTTTGATGCTTTAAATTTCTTCAGCCATACCTTGCTATAGGGCGTAAACACTTTATAAAAATCTCCCTTTTCTGTGGTGATTTCGTCTTTTTCATAGATCACCTGGTCTTTGAAATCGAAGAAGTCGATTTTTTTCTCCTTTAACAATCCCTCTACCTCCTGGTCCCTTGCCCGGGCGTAGGGCTCATAATCCCGGTTGGTATACACATTTTTTACTTCATACTCACTGAGAAGAGATTTAAAAACCTCAGGAGGCTTGCCATGCCTCACCAGTATCGAGCTGTCGTATTTCTGTAGGGATTGGTGGAGGTGGCGGATTTGTTCGTGGATAAACTGGACACGGGCATCTGTTTTATCCTCAAGTTTATCCAGGATCTCACGATCAAAAATAAAAAGGGGGAGTACATTTTCTTCATTTTCGAAGGCATAGTACAAACCCATATTGTCTTCCAGGCGGAGGTCTCTTCTGAACCAAAAAAGGGTTATTTTTTCCATGAGGTATAAATAGTCTTGGGCAGGGTTTTGTTTATTTTTCGCCAGGTTTTTCCTGTTCCAGTATCCGTATGCCCGAAGGATCTTCGACTGGGTCGGGTTTAAACAAGTCGGGGGCTACTTTGTCCAGGTTGATGTTGAAGTCTCTGCGCAGGTATTCGTCCGAATCGTTCATTGGCAGTGACCGCTTCCGGCTGAAATTCTGAAAAAGCTCCTTCAAGGAGCTGAATAGCAGGTTTTGTGATACTGAAACCCCATAGGTATTCGGACCTCGATTATTGATACCGAGCGCTGTCAGGGTATTGAAGTTGTTTCGGTTATACACCCTCACCCGGTACCTGCCGTCTTCGGTAAGCAGGTATTCGGCCTGCCAGTCTCCGGCGATGGTATTGAAATCTGCATTGCCCTGCAGGTCGGTAAATCCACCATCTCTGGTGACCCTGAGCCTGCCGTCAAAGAAGGTGTAGGCGATGCTGAGCTGAAAGGTTTCCAGGGCAGTTTCATCCAGTCCAAGCAAATCAAAGTCTATCTCCAGGTTTTCGTCCACCTGTGCGATCAGGTTGTTGAGCTGGGAGGAAATCAATTGGCTGAGGTTGGAAAAGCCAATGCCGGCCCCGCTAAACTGCCCTTCGGGAGAAAACCTCCGCAGCATGATCAGGGAGAACACCTGCCGGTTTTTTTCCTGTTCGTCATTAGCTATCCTGTTACTGAAAGCGGAAATGGTGGTTTGTATTTCACTATCTTCCGGAAATTCGGAGAAATCGAAGTCAAATGCAATATCCGGCGACAAAAGGGGGCCATTCAGATCCATGATTACTTTGACCGGAAACCGGCGCTTCAGTTGGCTGCTTTCAAACTGACCATTATTGGTATTGGGTTGCAGCGATGCCAGCGATACGTTTTCTTCATAAACCGCCGAAATGTCCATTACGCCTTCGTAGGGATCGCCGTACCAGTTGATGATCCCCCCGGGTTCGATCAGAAATTTTTTGTTGATCACATTGTACAGCGAAAAATTGTACAAGGCATCTACAATTTCAAAATTGCCGGTCATGTTGAAGTTGCCCTGGGTGTCAATGTTCAGGTTCAATATACCCCTCCCTCTTCCCTGAATATTTTCTTCCGTTTTGGGGTCAATCTGGATCTCCACGTATGCATTGGGTGTGATGTCCAGATTCAGGTTCATTCTGAGGTTATTGATAGCCAGCTTTTCTACCGTTTCCTCAAAATTGACAGACTCCGTCGTGTCTCTGACATTGATGATGTTGATAAAATCTTCCTGCGCCTGCCCATTGCTTTCACCGATGGGGATGTATATTCTTGTATTGGGCTGGGAACTGGCATTAGCCGTCAGGTCCAGGTTGTTTGCTGCACCAAACACGTTGATATCGCCGGAAGCATATGCTGTTCCGAAAAACAAGTCATTGTCTGCCGCGCTGGTGTTCATTACCTGAAAATTATTGATATCGGCAGTCAGGTCTAAAATCAGGTTGTCAAAATTGTCATGCGTGATCCCTCCCCGCAGCCTTGCTGTGTTGTTATTGACATCCCTGAGCTCCAGGCCGCGGAAACTGATGTTGTCCGGTTCGAAGATTACGTTTCCATCCACCAAATAGGTGGTGTTGAGGTAATTGAAGCGGAAGGTGGCATTCTCCAGTTTTCCCAGCCCTTCCACGATGGGCCGTGTAAGGCTTCCGCTGATGCCCAGATTTCCATTCAGGTTGCCATCGATATTGCTGATATAGTCTTCGATAAAGGGCTCGAGAACAGACAGATTTGCATTTTCAAAGTTAGCATTGAGCGCCATCTCTTTATCCTCAGAGGCCAGATTGCCGGTAATGTCGATTATCTTATTGCCCTCCCGGTAATTTTGCAGGGAGAGGTTGATGGCCTGCTCTGCGAAGGTTGCATTGGCGGAGACGTCTCCCACAAGAAAATTGTTAATGTGGATATCCTGCACATCCAATTGTCCCTCCATGCCTTCCTTATTCCAGCCCTCCGCAAGTCCGATACGCCCATTGGCCAACCCTTCAAATTCCCTGGTGCCGAAAGAATTTAAAAAATCCAGGTTCAATTCATGAATGTTGATTTCCATCTGGTCCCCGGGATCCAGGTTGATTTTTCCATCGGCCGATATGTATTGGTTTTCATGATAGATTTTCAGGTTGTCAAATATCGTTTCGCCTGCAGCGATGCGAATGCTGTTGCCTTCTTCAAATTGCCAGTAGTCTTCCAACAATTTGATTTCGGAAGGGCTGAATTCAATCGTGGTGTTTCCCCGGGCAAGATTGATACCTGCTTCGATGTTCAGGTAACTCTCTGTAAGCAACTGGTCGAGGTAAAAGGAAACGTTCAGACGGGATTGATCCCAGATCGTTTCCATGGATAGGTTGTGAAAATTAAAGCCGGAATTCAACTGGATTTCACGTGACAAGGTATAGAACGAAGCCAGGACTTCATCGCTGTTTTTGTATTTAGCGGTATTCAGGTCAATATTGTTGTCGATAAAGTAATTGCCGTTGTAATAGATCGTGTCGATACCGGTGAAAAAGTTGAATACCGTATTTTGATCGGTCTGGTAGAATGCACCTTCCACAGTGGTATTGCTGGATATAAACAGCCTGGGATCAATCAGGTTGAGTATGGGATTTGGGTCACGGAGGTCGAGGGACAGGTCGATTTCGTAGGCTTCTCCGGCGGGAGGAGCATTGGCCACAGGTCCCGAATAATCGTTGGTCAGAATGGCATAATATTCCTTCCACAAATGTGTCAGGTCCTGAGCCAATTGACGGACCTTAAAATTACCGCTGATCCCCGCGACCAGCAGGTCTGAATTGAGGGATATCACCCTGGAGTCTTCCGTAAACAGGGATTGGAAAAGGAAGTAATCCAGAAAGAGGTCTCTGCCGTCATAACTGACCAGAACATCTCTGAAACGGGTCACCCCCTCTATAGTATCCCAGTGAATGCCTTTGGTGTCCAGTTCAAAATTGCCGCTCAGGAAAATGTCTTCCTCCGTGAGGTTAATGTCCCTTAAAAAAGCCGTGTCCAACTGCATGACCAGGTTGGCAGAGTCTTTTGCATTTCTCAGGTCCAGGGTGCCGTCCACCTCCATCACCAGGTTGGGATCTTTGATGTTAAGCTGGCCCTGAAAAAGGTCTTTTCCGAAAGTGGCTTTGGTATTGATATTGGTAAATTCGTATTGGTTAATGCCAATTTTGCTGATATGTGCATCCAAATCGATGAGTGCTTCGTCTACGGTAAGGCCAGTTCCCCTCAGGTCGCCCTTAAAGCTTACTTTCTGAAAATTTTCTAGTTCCCCGGTCAGCACTCCCAGGTCAAAATTTCGTGCCTCTATGTTGCCCCGGTAAGTAGGTGTTCCGTTTTGATTGACGTAGTTCAGATTTCCTGTCAAGGTACCGATGGCGGTTCTGAATTCACCTTTTGCCTTGAAGTCAGTCAGGTAGCCATCAAAATCAGAGTCAAAACGGATGACGCCAAATTTAGCCACTTCATTTCTGGCTTCTGCAGAGATGTAGGGGTAAAGGTCTTCAGGTTGCAAAATTGAATTCATGAGGGAAAGGTTAAAATTGGTTTCGGCCACTGCCGGCAATCCCTCGATGGTGAATTTTCCGAATAGCGCACTCCGCTCCCCAAACCTCAATAACAACTCTTCCGAAAACATCGAATTGACCTTGCCAATAATCTCACCACTGAGATACAGCCGATCGTCTATCAGGGGCACATTGTCCGAAAAATAGCCGAGATCACGGATATCCAGAATGGCTTCGTCCAGGCGCGCGAGCAGGTCTACCTTACGGTTAAAATCTCTGAGGTCGGCAACATTCTCATAATCGAAGCGGAGGTAGTTTTTGATTTCTGTTTCATTAGACTTCAGAAACAGGTATTTGAATTCCATGCCGGTACTGGAGTAGGTGAAATCTGTCTGGAGTTGCTGAAAAACCATTCCCGAATTGGTTTCCACTCCCCTCATGTATTCAAGATCAAAGGCTACCGTATCCCTTCTTACGTAAAAATCAGTGGCATTGGCTACCAGATCCCTGAACTGCAGATTGGCATAGTCAAATTTCAGATCAATATCCGGTAGCGTATAGTCGATGATGTCCAGAGAGGTTTGTTCGAAGGAAATGTCAGAGATGGAAAAGGTGGATGCCCGCAGGGGCTTTTCCATGGGTCGGGAAAAAAAGCTGGCCCTGAGACGTTCCAGAAATACAGAAATGTTCAACCCTTCACCGTCCTTGTGGGTAAGCAAACGTACATTTCCGTTTCTGAGATTGATTACGTCCAGACCAGGCTGCTCCTTATCCAGCAAGCCCTGAATGGAAAAGTCAATGTAAACCTCTTCCAGGTCTATCATCAGGCTGTCCTGCAGATCGTACACTGTCACATCGCGTAGACTAATGGCATCCCACCAGCGCAGGTTTACCCGGCCGATATCTGTTACATATCCGGTATTGCTGGAAATCCTGTTGGTAATGAATCCGGCCAGGTAGGTTTGAATCCCCGGAATCTGCAATAAGAGTGTGAAAGTAAGCAAAAATACCAACAGGTACCGCAATACCCCATATAGCCGCCTAAGGGCATTCAGCAAAATTTCCTTAACTTTCGGTTTATTTTCCAACAGGCACTAAATGAGTTGTAATATACTAGCTATAGAATCCTCTTGTGATGAAACGTCAGCAGCAGTGATTTCTGATGGCAAAATACTTAATAATATCGTGGCCACGCAATCCGTTCACGAGAAATATGGGGGTGTGGTTCCGGAACTGGCCTCCAGAGCACATCAGCAGCATCTGGTCCCGGTGGTTTCCGAGGCATTAAAATCTTCGGGAGTGGACAAATCCGCTCTTTCGGCAGTAGCATTCACCCGCGGTCCAGGGCTGATGGGAGCCCTGCTGGTGGGCGTTTCTTTTGCCAAATCGTTTGCCCATGCCCTTGATCTGCCCCTTATCGAGGTCAATCACATGGAGGCCCATGTATTGGCACATTTCATTGAAAAGCCCAGCCCCTCATTTCCTTTTATCTGTCTTACGGTAAGCGGAGGGCATACACAGCTTGTGCGGGTGAGCAGCCATCTGGAAATGGAGATCCTGGGGGAAACCTTGGATGATGCAGTGGGAGAAGCGTTTGATAAGATTGCCAAGATACTGGGCCTGCCCTATCCCGGAGGTCCACAGCTGGACAAATTGGCAGGTAACGGAGATCCGGATGCATTTACTTTCCCCTTGTCAGACATGAAGGGACTAGACTTTTCCTTTTCAGGAATCAAGACGGCCGTTTTGTATTTTCTGAAGAAGAACCTCAAAGAGGATCCTGATTTTATAGCCCGCAACCTGGAAGATATCTGTGCATCGGTACAGCAAACGCTGATCGCAATGTTGATGAACAAACTGATCCGGGCATGCAATGAATCAGAGATCAGGGAAGTGGCCATTGCAGGAGGCGTGTCTGCAAACTCTGGTTTAAGAAAAGCGTTAAAAGAATCGGCCGGAGAGCAGGGCTGGAAGGTGTATTTGCCCAAATTGGAGTATTGCACCGATAACGCAGCTATGGTGGCCATGGCTGCCCATTACAAGTACCAGGCCGGCCAGTTTTGTGGGCTGGATATCAGCCCGCTGGCAAGAATGAAAATTGGAAATCATGGCAAAAAATAATAAGTTCGACAAGATCATCAATATCAGGAACAAAAAGGCAAGTTTTGAATTTGAATTCCTGGACAAATACAAGGCGGGGATAGTACTTCGCGGTACTGAGATCAAATCTATTCGTGAAGGAAAGGTCTCGCTGACAGAGGCCTACTGTTATTTCAGGGGAGAAGAGTTGTTTATCAAACAAATGCATATCGCCCCCTACAGCCTTGCCTCCCATTTTAACCATGATCCTGTGCGGGAGCGGAAGTTGTTGTTGCAAAAGCAGGAACTCAGAAAACTTCAAAATAAGTTTTCCGAAAAAGGCCTTTCCATTGTTCCGGTGCGTATATTTATCAATGACCGGGGTCTGGCCAAAATGGAAGTGGCCCTGGCTAAAGGCAAAAAGACCCATGACAAAAGGCAGTCTATAAAGGAAAAAGATGCAAAACGAGACCTCCAACGTATGGCTTTCTGAACCGGTATACGGCATTTGCCGCTTATCCCTGCTCAGTCTGTACCGGGAACCCGTGGTAGGCTCAGGGCTGACGTCGCAGTTGCTGTTTGGAGAACTATACAAGGTGCAGCGCAAAACCAGGGACGGCCTGTGGTATTTTGTAGCAGGGGAGTCCCAGGCCGGGGCCGGCTGGATGCTGGCCAGCCAGCACCATGATCTGTCGGCAGATTCTTTTGATGTTTTTCTACAAAGTCCACTCCATATCACTACAGCGCCGATCAGTAAAGTCATTTGGGAAAAATCACAGGTTTTATTGCTGCCGGGAAGCCAGCTTCATGCCGGAAATCACGAATTTTTTGATTGGGAAACCTTATTTTCTTTTGAAGGCAGTAGCCGGCCTTTTTCTAAAAAAGCAGACAGGACGGAGTTGGTGAATATAGCCAATACCTTCATAAATGCGCCGTACCTGTCCGGGGGAAGGAGTATTTTTGGATTGTATGAGGGAAGCTGGATGCACTTGGTGTTCAAGATTGCCGGATATATCATACCCAATTACCTGTCACAACTTTTGACATCCGGAGAAGAGGTGGGCCTGGCAGACATACAGGCGGGAGACATTGTGGTTTTTGGCAATGAGCAGGGATTTGCCTCCAGGGCAGGACTGTATGTGGGAGATGGCCAAATGCTGGCCATACAGGGAAAAGTAAGGTTAAGCCCCTTTGACCCGGACAAATGGATCTCAGCCGAAAACAAATCCAAACAGCTACAGGTTCTTCATGTTAAAAATCTTATGGGCTCATGAAAGAATGGATGGAAAAAAAAGTGCTGGTGCTGAATCTGGACCACTCCCCTGTGGGCGTGGTCAATGTGCAAAAGGCATTGGTACTAACCTTGCTCGATAAAGCTTCGTCCCTTGCTCATTTTGATTACCTTACGATCAGGACAGTAGACAGGGATTTTCCATATCCCGCTGTGATCCGCCTTGTCGAATACAAGAGTATACCCTATAAGGGAGTGATGCTAAACAGGAACAACCTGTACAAGAGGGACCAGCATTCCTGCCAGTATTGCGGTACAGATAAAGGGCTGACCCTGGATCATGTGGTTCCCCGGTCCAAGGGAGGGAAAACGAGTTGGAAGAATCTCGTAACTGCCTGCCACCGCTGCAATACAGTAAAAGGCGACAAGACGCCTGAGCAGGCCGGCCTTAAGTTAAAAGCATTGCCTTTCAAACCAACACTGGCCTATTTTTTAGCGGAATATGCAGAACGACACGCAGAGGAGTGGCTGCCATTTTTAGCCGCCAAAACGGTAGGTTGAGCCCGGGCCTTGTCTGCAAAAGAACTTGATTTTTTGTAGGTTACAGGTTTCTATTCCTGAAATAATTTGTAAATTTGCAATCCGTTCGGGTGGACGGTCCTTCTACAAAGAAGGTATTCTTCATAAAAACCTCAGCCAGACGACCCTAAGGCTGTTGAAAATCAGGGTTGTATCATTTAATATGTCAAATCAAGAAGATTTTAACTGGGAAAAATTTGAAACCAAGGGTTTTGGAGAAGGCTATACCAAGGCAGAAAGAGCCGAGATGGAGAAGCTTTACGACAAAACGCTGACCGAGATCACCGAAAAAGAGGTCATCACCGGTACGGTAGTGGGCATCAACGACAAGGACGTGATCATCAACATCGGTTTCAAATCGGATGGATTGGTTCCTTTGAACGAGTTTCGCGACGTAGAGGACCTGAAGATCGGAGACGAGGTGGAGCTTTTCATTGAGGAGCAGGAAAACGCTTTGGGCCAATTGGTTCTATCCCGAAAAAAGGCCAAAATGGTCAAAGCCTGGCAGACGATCGAAGAGGCGCTGGAGCAGGATAACGTCATTGAGGGATTGGTGAAGAGAAGGACCAAAGGTGGTCTGATTGTAGATATATATGGCGTAGAGGCGTTCCTTCCCGGATCTCAGATAGACGTGAAGCCTATCCGTGATTTTGATATCTATGTAGGTAAGAAAATGGAAGTGAAAGTAGTGAAAATCAACCACGCCAACGATAACGTGGTCGTTTCTCACAAGGTATTGATAGAAAAAGACCTCGAAAAGCAAAAAGCAGAAATCCTCAACAACCTGGAAAAAGGTCAGGTACTGGAAGGAGTGATCAAAAACATGACCAACTTCGGTGTATTTATCGATTTGGGTGGTGTGGACGGATTGCTGCACATTACTGATATTTCCTGGGGCCGCATCAACCATCCGGAAGAAGTACTCAACCTGGACGATAAGGTACAGGTGGTTGTGTTGGATTTTGATGATGACAAAAAGAGAATTTCCCTGGGCATGAAGCAGCTTACTGCACACCCTTGGGATTCACTTTCTGCCAATCTTGAGGTTGGATCCAAAGTACGTGGTAAAATTGTCAATGTGGCCGATTACGGTGCCTTCCTTGAATTGGCACCAGGTGTAGAAGGCCTGATCCACGTGTCAGAGATGTCCTGGTCTCAGCATTTGAGAAACCCTGCTGACTTTGTGAAGGTAGGTGACGAAATCGATGCCGTGGTGTTGACCTTGGACAAAGACGAAAGAAAAATGTCGCTGGGTATCAAGCAACTCACAGAAGATCCCTGGACGAAAGCCGAAATGGGCACCAAATATGCCATCGGAACCAAACACAAAGGTATTGTCAGAAACCTGACCAACTTTGGTTTGTTCCTGGAGCTGGAAGAGGGTATCGACGGTCTGGTACACGTTTCTGACCTGTCATGGACCAAGAAAATCAAGCACCCTTCTGAATTTGTGAAAGTAGGCGACGAGTTGGATGTCATTGTTCTGGAGCTGGACCTGGATAGCAGAAGACTGGCTCTGGGTCATAAGCAGCTGGAAGAAAATCCATGGGATACCTTCGAGAGCGTATTCCCAATCGGATCTACGCACAAGTGTTCTATCATCTCCAAAAATGACAAGGGCGCCGTACTGGAATTGCCCTACGGCCTGGAAGGATTCGTTACGGCCAAAAACCTGGAGAAGGAAGACGGTACACAGGCAGAGGCTGGAGAAAGCCTTGAATTCAGGGTGATCGAATTTTCTAAGGAAGACAAGCGAATTGTGCTTTCACATACGGCAACTTTTAAAGAAGAGGCCATGCCAAAAGCTGCTGCCAAGAAAGCAGCGTCCGGTACCAAGAAGAAAGCCACAGGATCAGACAGTAGCGCCGGAGGAGAGAAATCTACTTTGGGTGATCTGGATGCCCTGTCTGCACTAAAAGAAAAAATGGATCAATCCAAAAAATAAAGCGATAATCAAGGAATTGTTTCCATATGCAAAAGCGCTTGCCGGTTTCGGTAAGCGCTTTTTTTTTTTTTGGCTGATCCACCCAGTTGAAGGCTGCTGCCACGGCTCTTTGCCGGCCCAATCAGAGACCATAATTTACAATCAGGGATTGCTGTTTAAAAGGTTTGCCATTTTTTTGTTGGATAACAAGTAAATTTAGTAGATTGTGCCTTGTTAATCGTCAGGTCGAACTTCTTCTACCAGCCAGAAAATATTAACCCAAGATTATCTATGAGATCTTTACAATTTCTTTTGCCTTTATTGTTGTGCCTGGTCAGCAGCCTTTATGCGCAGGAAAGCCGTGTCTTTGATGCGCTCAGTATGCAGAGCCAAATTCTGGATATGGAACGGAAATTTGCGGTGTATCTGCCTCCCGGATATGAGTATTCTCAGCGATCGTACCCCGTACTGTACCTGTTGCATGGTGCTGGAGATGACCAGACAGGCTGGGTTCAGTTTGGTGAGGTCCAGCATATTGCTGACAAGGCTTTTGCCGAAGGCATCGCTACTCAGATGATCATCGTCATGCCGGATGCCAATACCGGCAGGAGGGGTTACTTCAATGATGTCAACAATGACTGGCGGTATGAAGATTTCTTTTTTGAAGAACTCATGCCCTATGTGGAATCCCAGTACCGGATCAAAAAGGAAAAGCGCTACCGGGCCATAGCCGGTTTATCTATGGGGGGTGGAGGCACCTATTTTTATGCCATGCACCGGCCAGATCTTTTCTCTTCTGCCTGCCCCTTAAGTGCAGCGTTGCGAAATTCCAGCTTTGAGGATTTCCAGAAAGGTCTGGAAAGTAACCAGACTAAGGTAAATGATCCTGCGGCCCTGCAGTCCTATTATGACAGGCACCAGGCTCTCCGGCAACTTGAAGTAAATGAGCTGGATGACATCAGGTCCGTTAAATGGTATTTTGACTGCGGAGACGATGATTTTCTTTATGAAGGGAATAGCCTGGTACACATCGCCATGAAGAAAAAGGAAATCCCGCACGAATTCAGGATTCGGGACGGTGCCCACAACTGGACGTATTGGAGGGAATCTCTTCCCGATGTGTTGAGTTTCGTTTCTGACACTTTTCGGCAGAAATAAGTGAAAATTCTTTCCGAAAACGGCAAGCCTATTCTCCTATATCCTCCTGCCAGAGTGCCGGGTTTTCCTGGATAAAACGCCGCATCAGTGCCTGACAACGGCTGTCCTGGACTATGGTTAGTTCCACACCATTTTCCCGGAGTAAGGTTTCGGCACCCATATAGGTCAGGTTTTCACCGATGACGACTTTTGGGATTCCGTACAGAAGTATGGCGCCCGAACACATGGGGCAAGGCGACAGGGTGGTATACAGGACGCATTTCTTGTAGACGGCAGCCGGTTGCCTTCCTGCATTTTCCAAAGCGTCCATTTCCCCGTGTAGTATGGTGCTGCCTTTTTGTACCCGCTGGTTATGTCCCCTTCCAATGATTTCATTTTCGTATACCAGTACCGATCCGATCGGTATCCCCCCGCTGTGCATGCCGGATTGGGCCTCTTCTATAGCCGCTTGCATAAATTGATCCATAGCCTTGGTTTTCTATCCTGATCGTAATATAGCAAAAAAATAAGCTCGCGATTTTTACCGGAGCTTATCTGATAGATTAAAATATAGTTGGATAAGTCATTCAAATCTTGGTATATGCCATCCGTTTGGAAACTTTTTTCATCAAAGCCTGGATAATTTCCTCATTGGGACTTTCATTCTGTGCTGCAATGCCGTTGCGGAACTTTACCAGTAGTTCCCCGTCTTCGGCATTGAAAATGGAAAAGTTAATTACGGCCAGCCCGGTACCCTCGTTTTTATGTTCGCAATCACCATTTTTTTGCTGCCAGGCCTTGGGTTGGTTGGTCTCATAATAGCCCATTACCACGGCATCCACGCCCAGAATGCGGGCCAACTCAGTAGGGCTATAGGCCAGGTAGTTTTTATGATCGATACCGGAAGCTTCCAGCCTGGCATTGGATACAAGTGGAGCCTGAATCGCAACAGAAAGTTTTCCTTTTTCCTGCTTTTGTAGAAACCAGGCGTAAATGGCTTTCTGGATGCTTTCTCCCTCTGATTTTTCCAAATTTGCCAGTTCCCCTGTGCTGATGGTATCCATTTGCTCCGGAAGCAGGTTTACCTTAGCCAAAAATGGTACCGTTGCTATCGTTTCGTGAGCATCGGCAATTTTTTCAAAGTCTGCATTTTTAAAAAACTGCAGTTGGCCGCTGACCTGGCTTACCACCATAAAGGTCAGCAAATAAAAACAGATGATCTTTTTCATGGCTAATATTTTTAAAAAGGTATATGTTCAATACTATACATCAAAAAGCTGGAAAAAATCCAACACCGCCTGCATCTTCACGAGACATCTCCCAATCGCTTGCGCGAAGATCCCGCTTGACAAATATCGCACATATATTCAAAATAAAAAAATTAAAATTAATAAAAAACAATAATAAATACTATAAAAACATAATAAACAAATTTTAATTTTTGAAAAACAGTTTTGTATTTATGAAATCGACTCTGCCCGGAGTCAGGCCGGCAATGGGTGAAGCTCGCACAGCGGAATGATCATAAAGCATGCGGGATCCTTCTCCGGATTTGGACTCCGGACAGGCTTTCGGGTTACTCAAAGAAAATATATACAGGTGAAGTCACCAGCGGCCGGTGCTCAACTCTTTTTCCACTTGCCCCTGGTTTTCATCTGGTTGCGGTTTTTCTTGGCCTTGCTGTTTTTGTTGCCGCGCTTCTTTGGCTTGTCTGTTGTCTTTTTGGGAGTGTATTTTTTCTCGTGGAAAGCTCCCTTGTAATCCGGATCTGTTCCTTTCTTTTGCTTGTCAATTTCCCGCTCATAGGCCTGTTTTTCTGCAAAAGGTGTTTCCAGTATTTTTACACCTTTTGGTATCCTGCGTTCAGGAACCTGCATGCGGATAATGTCCTCGATTTTTTCAAAATGATACACTTCAGCGGGATTGATAAAAGTAAAGGCCATGCCTTCATTTTCTGCCCGGCCGGTCCTGCCGATTCGGTGTACATAGTCCTCATAGATCACCGGAACATCAAAGTTTACCACATGGCTTACCATGCTGACATCCAGTCCGCGGGCAGCCACGTCGGTAGCCACCAATATGCTGATATTGCCTTTCTTAAATTCCTCCATGCTATTGATGCGGGTATTTTGCCCTTTATTCGCATGGATCACACGGATACTTCCCGTTCGCTGCTGTTCCAGGTAACGAAATACTGCTTCAGCGTTTTTACGTGACCTGGTAAATACAATGCCTCTCTCGAATTTGCTGTCCCTGACGATTTTTTCGAGTAAATTAAGTTTTGTTTTGAAATTGGGGACAAGAAACTTTGCCTGAGTGATGGTGGCAGCGGTGGTGGCCTGCTGGGCTACCTCTACCCGTTCCGGGAATTCTAAAAACTCATGGGACAATTTTTCTATTCTGTCGCTGAAAGTCGCCGAGAACAGCAGGTTTTGTCGCTTTACAGGAATGATCTCCAGAATGGAGCGGATCTGGGGAAGGAAGCCCATGTCCATCATTTTGTCCGCCTCATCCAGGACCATGGTTTTGATATCCCGGGTATAGAGAACTTCCTTTTTGTACAGATCCATAAATCTGCCGGGAGTGGCAATGATGATGTCAACTCCCTCCGCGAGTTTTTCTATTTGTGGTTTGGGTCCCAGACCTCCATAAAGGCAGGCAAAGCGCAGATCCGTATATTTTCCCAGGTTCCTGATGTCCGCTTCTATTTGCATGACCAGTTCCCGGGTAGGCGCCAGTATCAGTGCCCTGGGGTGCTGGCCCCGGGCGTATTTGGTTTTATATAGGAGGGGCAGGAGGTAAGCAGCTGTTTTTCCTGTGCCGGTCTGTGCAATGCCAAGGATATCATGTCCTGCAAGCGCCAGGGGTATGGCTTTTTCCTGGATGGGAGTTGGTCTGGTGTAGCCGATATCCTTAATAGCATTCAATAGTTGGCTATTGAGTTTAAAATTCTCAAAAGATTGCATTTGATCGGACATGATTTTATAATTTTATGGAAATTAAAATTGAAATAGGCAAACCACTTGTTTTCTAAACGAGATAACGAATGGCATGATATCCAGCTTTTCAAGGGGTAGCTTAAGGTAGGACTGTTGTCCCTGAGAGGTTCCCTGAAGATCATGAAAGGCCGCCCCTGGGCTGCTGGGCAAGTGGTGAGCGGTAGAGGAAAATAACAGACATATGAAAAGAATATTGATACGCGGTGCAAATATAGTGAATGAAGGCAAGATAATGGCCGGAGACGCCTACATTAAGGAAGGGCTGATCTTCGCCATCGGGGGAGACCTGTCCGGATATGAAGCCGATATAGAAATCGATGCGAAAGGCAAATACCTGCTGCCTGGACTGATCGATGACCAGGTCCATTTCCGGGAGCCGGGATTGACCCATAAGGCAGAAATATATACCGAAAGCAAAGCTGCGGTGGCAGGTGGCATTACGAGCTATATGGAGATGCCCAACACAGACCCCCAGACTACCGATCTGGAATTGCTGGAGAAAAAATACAATCTGGCCTCGCGAAAGTCCCTGGCCAACTACTCCTTTTACCTGGGTGCTACCAATGACAATATAGAAACCATCAAGCAGGTCAATCCAAATACGGTTTGTGGTGTCAAGGTGTTTCAGGGCTCTTCTACGGGAAATATGCTCGTGGACAATCCGGACAGCCTGGAAAAGATATTCAGGCACTGTCCCATACTGATCGCTACCCACAGTGAGAATGATGGTATCATCAGGGCCAATCTGGAAAAGTACAAAAAGGAATATGGCGCCGATATTCCTACCCGTTTTCATCCGAAGATCCGATCAGAAGAGGCCTGCTTTGATGCCTCCAAGACCGTGGTGGATATGGCCAGGATGTACGGCAGCAAGCTCCACGTGCTGCACATCAGTACGGCAAAGGAAGTCCGGCTTTTTGATCAGAGACTACCCCTGGAGGAAAAGCGAATTACCGCAGAGGCCTGTGTGCATCATTTGTGGTTTGCTGAGGAGGATTACGAAAAAAAGGGCAATTTTATCAAGTGGAATCCCGCCATCAAAACGGCAGCAGACAGAGAAGGCATTCTGAAAGGAGTTTTGGATGGACACATCGATGTGATCGCGACAGATCATGCGCCGCACACCCTGGAAGAAAAATCTCAGCCCTATACCTCGGCCCCATCAGGTGGCCCTTTGGTGCAGCATTGTCTGCCAGCACTGCTGGAAATGTATCAAGATGGCAAAATCAGTCTGGAAGAAATCGTGCAAAAAACCAGTCACAATGTGGCCATACTATTTGAAATTGAAAAGAGAGGCTATCTTCGGCCTGGATACCATGCCGACATGGTGTTGGTAGACCTGGAAGATCCCTGGGAGGTTAGCAGGGAGAATGTCCTGTCGAAATGCGGCTGGTCTCCTTTTGAAGGCCAGACATTCCGGTCCCGAATCACCCATACCATCGTATCCGGACACCTGGCGTACGAAAATGGTACATTCCATGAAGACAAGCAGGGAGAGCGGCTTAAATTTTCGAGAAATGTATAGCAATATTTTGCTTGACTAAAAAAAGCATATTACCTTTGCACTCTCTTGCGGTAGAAGCACCAAAAGTATACCAGATGGTGATTGTAGCTCAGCTGGTTAGAGCGCTGGTTTGTGGCACCAGAGGTCGCCGGTTCGAACCCGGTCTTTCACCCAGACCCTCCCCTGCAACGGGAGGGTTGTTTTTTTTAGAATGGTTCTGCCTGCGCCGGTATAATACCAGTTGTCAGGAGACGGTATTTTGAACTATTTGATACAGATTGCGTTTTTAGTAAACCATGATCAGGTGTTAGATCCATTACAAGCTGTCTCAGATCGCAGCGTTTTCGATAGCCCAAACAAGGGTTTGTGGCATATTATTTGAGATTTGTTGTTAGGCATTTATTTAATTTTCAGAAGTCATGTTTCAATTATTTCGCCCCCCGAAAAAATTTCCTCAAATCAGATACGTCAATCTGAATCAAATTCAATTGTACATCATGAAGTTTGAGGAGTCGATTAAGAATCTGGAAGAAATCCAGAATGAAAACAGTTGAATTTCAGTTATATACTATAAGTAGAGAAAAAGGGCATTGAAGCCCTTTTTTTTTTGGGCTAAATTTTTATGAGAAAATACATTTCCTGTCTAAAAAACTTATTTCTATTAGTTTTTCGAACAATTATTTTTCTTTACGAAGTATTCAAGTATTTTTATAAAAACCACAAAAATTGTTTAAATGAGCTACATACATTTCGATAAAACGCAACTCATCAACCTAAATTATTCTTTGGAAAAAGAGATTATCCGATCTAACCGTTCAGGTTGTTATACGAGTACAACGATTATCGGCTGCAATACCAGAAAATACCATGGCTTGCTTGTGGCTCCTCAGCCGCAGATTGACGGACAGTTGCATGTGCTGCTTTCCAATGTGCACGAGAGCATCGCACAGAAGGATGCAGTATTTAATCTTGGGATCAACAAGTATCCAGGTAATTATTATCCCAGAGGGCACAAATACCTGGAAGATTTTGATTCCGAACCCATACCTAAACTGAGCTATCGGGTAGGAGGGGTTTTACTGGAGAAAGAGATCATTCTGGATTCTACTGCAGATAGGGTGATGATCAAATATACCCTACAAGAGGCTTTGATTCCTACTAAATTAAGAGTTAGTCCATTTTTAGCGTTCAGGGGCTATCATGGGCTTTCCAAGGCCAATACCTACGTCAACAAAAAATTCAAAAAAATCAAAAATGGCGTACAGTTCAGGCTTTATGAAGCTTATGATCCCCTCTCTCTGCAGGTTTCTAAAGACAATGTTTTTGTTCCTGTACCTGATTGGTTTTACAATATTGAGTACATCAGGGAAATTGAGCGGGGATACGACTACCAGGAAGACCTTTATGTACCAGGGTATTTTGAATTTGATATGGAAAAGGGAGAGTCTGTCATTTTGTCTGCCGGATTGAAGGAGGCAGACCCGGCCAAGCTACATGCTTCGTTCGAAAAGGAAATCAGCAGGAGAATTCCAAGAGACAACTTCGAAAATTGCCTGAAAAATTCTGCGGGCCAGTTTATCAGCAGGAGAGGTGGAGAGACCCGGGTCATCGCCGGTTACCCCTGGTTTGGCTGGTGGGGCAGGGATACTTTTATCGCATTGCCCGGCCTGACCCTGACCATGGGAGATACGCAAACTTTTCTGGACGTGATGGACTCCATGTCAAAGGACCTGAAAGGCGCTTTGTTTCCAAATGTAGGTAGTGGCGTGATGACCAACATGAATTCTATTGATGCACCTCTCTGGTATTTTTGGGCCCTGCAGCAATATGTATTGTTTACCGGTGATAAGGAAACGATTCGTTCAAAGTATTTGGAAAAATGTCGCGGGATCATTGAGGGGTTTAAAAAGGGGACTGCCTTTAACATACACGTTCTTGAAAACGGATTGCTGTGCGGTGGAGAAGAAGGTATTGCGCTCACCTGGATGGACGCAGTCACCAAAGATGGCCCGGTTACGGCAAGGATGGGCTGTCCTGTAGAGATCAACGCCCTATGGTACAATGCCCTCTGCTTTTTTCATGAGCTCACCGGAGAGGAAGAATACAGCGAACTCGCGGAACAGGTAGATACATCATTTCTGGAAAGTTTTTGGAGTGAAAAGAAAGGTTATCTGGCTGACGTAGTGAATGGGGAAGAAAAAGACTGGTCTATTCGCCCGAATATGGTTTTTGCCACCTCGCTACCCTTCAGCCCATTGAGTAACGAGCAAAAAGACCATGTGCTGGAAGTAGTGAAAACTAACCTGTTTACCCACCGGGGACTCAGGACACTTGCTCCAAGTGACCCCAGGTATAAGGGTTATTACAAAGGGGATCAATATGAGCGGGACAACGCTTACCACCAGGGCACAGCCTGGCCCTGGCTATTGGGACATTTTGCGGAAGGGTATCTCAAATTGCACGGCAAGCAGGGTAAGAAGCTGGTAGAGAACATGATCAGTAGCTTCGACGGGGTAATGACGCAGTACGGGATTGGCACCATCGCCGAAATTTATGATGGTGACCCCCCCCATAGGCCAAAGGGATCTATTTCCCAGGCATGGAGTGTGGGCGAATTACTAAGGATGAAATATTTAATCAATAATCTCTAAAAGGGTTTTTATGAAAGTTTTGATGTTTGGATGGGAATTTCCACCCCATATCTCAGGAGGTTTGGGTACGGCCTGCTATGGGTTGGTAAAGGGGATGGCCCACCACAAACAGGACCTGATTTTTGTCGTCCCCAGGTTATGGGGAGATGAGGATCCTTTGGCTGAATTCGTCAATGCCAGTGATGTGGAAATCGATTACCGGGAACGTCGTTTTCGGGATATCTGGAAAAACCTCACCTACCTGGAGGTCAGTTCATTTTTAATCCCTTACCTGAGTCCTGAAGAATACCACAACCATACCGAGCGACTCCTCAGAGATCAGGATGAACTGGAATCCAGCGTGTTGGCGAATAAATTCAGCTTTAGTGGCAAATACGGTAAAGACCTGATCCTGGAAGTGTCCCGCTATGCATTGGTAGCCGCGCAGATCGCCAAAAACAAGAAATTCGATCTGATCCATGCACATGACTGGCTGTCTTTTCCGGCCGGAATAGCCGCCAAGAAAATGAGCGGCAAGCCGCTGATCGCCCATGTCCATGCCACCGAGTTTGACCGCTCCGGGCAGACGGTAAACCAACGCGTGTATGATATAGAGCGGGCAGGTATGGAAGCGGCGGACAAGATCATTGCCGTGAGTCAATTGACCAAAAATACCATCGTCACAAAATATGGTATAGCGGAAGAAAAAGTAGTGGTGGTGCACAATGCGGTCTTGGATACCAGTATCATCAGGTCCAGGGAGCAAAAGAAAGTACCCGAAAAAATAGTCACTTTCCTGGGTCGGATCACCTTTCAGAAAGGGCCGGAGTATTTTGTAGAAGCAGCCTATAAGGTGATCAGAAAGGACGACAATGTGAGGTTTGTCATGGCCGGTTCCGGCGACCTCCTGAATCGGATGATCCAGCGGGTGGCGGAATTGAGAATTGGTACCAAATTTCATTTTACCGGCTTTCTGAAAGGAGACGATGTGGACAAAATGTTTGCCCTCAGTGATGTCTATGTCATGCCCTCCGTATCAGAGCCCTTTGGAATATCTCCACTCGAGGCGGTAAGACACAATACACCGGTGATCATTTCCAAACAATCGGGTGTGGCCGAAGTGCTTCAAAATGCCGTAAAAGTTGATTTTTGGGACATAGATGCCATGGCAGATGCCATATTTGCACTGCTCCATTATAATGGGATTTCCAAGATGTTTAAAGAGATGGGCAGGGAGGAGCTAAAGAGGCTAAAATGGGAGCACGTGGCTAAAAAAGTAATCGATATTTATACGCAAACTGTTAATCAATAGGATATGAGAACCATTTGTTTTTACTTTCAAGTACATCAGCCATTCAGATTAAAGCCGTATCGATTTTTTGAGATTGGGGATGATCATGATTATTGGGACGATTATTCCAATCGGAACATCATGAATAAAGTGGCTAAGAAATGCTATCTCCCCATGAACCAACTTTTACTGGAGCTTATTCATAAATTTCAGGGAAAGTTTAAGGTTTGCTTTTCTCTCTCGGGATGTATACTTGATCAAATGGAAGCCTATGCCCCGGAGGTGTTGCGCAGCTTTCAGGAGCTGGTGGATACCGGGCATGTAGAGCTGCTCAATGAAACCTATTCTCATTCGCTTTGCGCACTCAAAAGCGAGTCTGAATTCAAGCATATGGTTCAATTGCACCAAGAGAAGATCAAACATCACTTTAAAGGCTATGAGCCAAAGGTCTTCAGAAATACAGAGCTCATCTACTCCGACAGCATTGGAGAGATGGTAGCGGGTATGGGCTTCGACGGCATCCTTTCTGAAGGTGCCAAACATATATTGGGATGGAAAAGTCCGAATTTTGTGTATGTCAATGCACATGAACCGAAGCTGAAAGTATTGCTCAAAAACTTCCGTTTGAGTGACGACATAGCGTTTCGATTCGGAGAAAAAACCTGGTCAGACTACCCCCTTACAACAGATAAATTTATCGGTTGGCTCAACCAGGTCCCGCAGGAAGACGAAGTGATCAACCTGTTTATGGATTATGAAACTTTCGGAGAGCACCAATGGAAAGAAACCGGCATCTTTGAGTTCATGCGACACCTTCCGGAAGCAGTGTTGAATCGAACCAATTTTGGTTTTTCTACACCCTCGGAGGTTATCGCCAATGCCTCACCCGTGGGTAAAATAAATGTGCCGATCCCAATTTCCTGGGCAGATGAAGAACGTGACCTGACAGCCTGGCTGGGCAATGACCTTCAGGATGAGGCCTTTGACCGCCTGTTTGAACTGGAGGCAAGTGTAAAGCGATCCAGTAATCCGGAGATCCAGCGAGACTGGCTATACCTGCAGACCAGCGACCACTTTTATTACATGTGTACCAAGTTCTTTTCAGACGGGGATATACACGCGTATTTTAGTCCATATGAAAGTCCATACGAAGCTTTTATCAATTATATGAATGTGCTGAGCGATTTTATCCTGAGACTGAAACAGGATGAAAAGGAGCGCATTGCCAGTTAAGGCTCTACCGTTTCTCAAGCAGGACATGCAGCCCCTTCATTCACAAGGGGCTGTTTGTCAACCAAAACTGTAGCTGACCTGACTTCCCCGCTCAGGATCTAACCTGATGCCGGCATAGACTTCTATTTCCTGCTGTAGCTCCTCTACATGGCTGATGATGCCCACAATCCGGTTTTCGTGCCTGAGTGCTTTCAGGGTTTCGAAAACGATCCGCAGCGAATTTCTGTCCAGGGCACCAAAGCCTTCGTCCAGGAAGAAAAAACTTTGATCGGCCTGATTCAGGGATTTAACTTTTTCGGCCAAAGCCAGGGCCAGGCATAGGGAAGCCTGAAAGGTCTGCCCTCCGGAAAGGGTCTTTAGCAGGCGCTTTTTACCACCATTCAGGTAGTCCGTTACCCAAAAAGTATTGTTGTCGTCGATTTCCAGGCTCAGGCTGTTTTTTGTTAATCTGGTAAAGCGCAGGTTTGCCGTATTGCACAGCTCCCGGAGATAAATCCGGCTTACATATTTTACAAACCCATTGCCCTTGAATAGCTGTTCCAGTTCCTTCAGATAGGACAGCCTCAATTCCAGCTTTTCAAACAATTCGCTGAGCCTGGATTTTTCCTCCAGCTTTTCACGGATATCCGAAATGGACTTATTCAACAGGGTGAGTTGTTTTCGGATTTTTTCCAGTTCCTCACTCTCTGCTGCATGCTTGATTTTCAATTCGTCGAATGCCTCCTGTCGGAATGCGTTCACCCCCGGCACCTGCTCCAATGCTGCAATTCTGGACTTCACCACCGAGTAGTTCTTTTCATGTTCGCGGATTTCCTGATCCATCTGATCCGTGTCCATCTTCAGGGCAAAAAGCTGTACCAGATGTTCCTTGTCTGAAAAGCCAAGTTCCTGCCGGAGCAATTCGAAGTTTTCATTCAGACCCTGAAGTTTTTCAGCCGCTTTTTCCCTTTTTTGTTTAAAGTTCTCCAGGTTTGCCAGATTGGTTGCAGCTTTGCTTTTTGTGTCGCTCAGGACCTTTCGTTTGCTGTCCAGCAGGTTGTTCGTTTCCCTGATGTCCTCCCGGACCTTTGCTATGGTTTGGTGAATGGTGTCACTGGATCGTTGCAGATATGCCGCTGTAAAATCCGGATCGCTGATTTCCTCTTCTTTGGCTTTCAGGGTACTGCTCGCCTGTAAAAGTTGCTGCTCCATTTCCTGAAATTCATTTCGGTTTTTCTCCATAGCCATGCGCAATTCATCCAGTTTTTTTCTCAGCGCTCTGCTCTTGACCTGCAGGGCTTTCTGATTCCCGATTTCGACTTCCAATTTCCGTTGCGCGGTTTGCAGGCTTTCAAGGTCCCGGATTCCCTCCTTTGCAAGCTCTTGCTGAAGCACGTTGAGCTCCTCATCTATCCTTTTGAGCGCCTCGGCCCTGTTTTGCAAGTTCAGGCTTTCGTTTTCTTTCCGGGTCTGCAAAAACAACAGGTCCCTGGCCATCTCCTGGATCTGTTCAAGAGTTTTGGCCGCTTGTTTCAGCTCATCTTTAGCCTTCTCCAAAAGGTCTTGTGAGGGTGCAGGACTGAGTGGAGCAGGGTGCTCTGAAGAGCCGCACAAGGGGCATGGTTCTCCCTCTGTCAGGATGTGGGCCTGGTGCTGCAGGGCTTTTTTCGCTATCAGCTTTTCCTTTTCGGTTTCCAGAATCTGGATGGCAGCTTTCTGGGCATGCTGCCACTCCTCAAAGTCCCTGTATCCGGGCGGCAGCTTCCTGCCAATGCTGTCTGCCTGATGCGCAAATTGCTGTACCTGCTGCTCCATTGCATTCATTTCTTCCCTGATCTCCCGGCTACGAGAGGTTAAAGACTGCCAGTCCCGGACCTTGTTTCCATAGCTGGCCAGCAATTCTCTGTTTTCCGTATTTTCCGCTTTTTCGGCTTCTCGGTCCACTTTTTCCCATTGCTCTTTAAGAACTTGCTCCTGTTGCGAGAAGTTTTCCATATCAGGTTTCAGCGCATTTAATTTTTCCTCCGCTGCGCGCCGTTTTTCTTGTATGGCCTGGATTTCCAGGACCTTTTGCAGATCCCTGATTTTGGCTTCCCGCTCAGATCGTTTCTCTGCTTTCTCCTTCAGAGAAGTTTCTTCATCCTCCAGTTTTTTGATCTCCTCTTCGTAGGCCAGGCGAAAGCGGGAACAGTCCGTAAATCCGACGCTGGCTTCTTCCAGACTCAGTTCTTCTTCCTGTATTTTTTCCCAGACAGGAAATAGGTGGGTTCTGGCTTCCAGAAAGGCTTTCAGCTCTTTTTTCTTTCTTTCTATTTCCGGGATTTGTCTTTCCAGGCTGTCCCAGGATTGTTGTTGAACTTTCAGCTCCAGGTGTTTTTCCCGGATTCCCTGCATTTGCTGCAACTCCCTGCCGGTTAAATCACAGAGCTCCTCCTGTTTTTTCAGGAGCTTTTCGAGTCCCTGCTTTTCCTCCATTTTATCGCTAAGCATTTCCGGGTTCAGCCCTTCCAGGGCATCCAGTTTGGTTTGCAACCTGATTCTCTCCTCTTTTGCCGTTTTCGCCAGGGTTCCTGTCTTGCCAGACAGATCAAATCTTTCCAGTCCGAAAAGTTCTTTCATCATATCGGCGCGTGGTCCGGGCCTAAGGTCAATAAACTCCCGGAATTTGCCCTGGGGGATGATCACTGTTTGTTTGAAGTGCTCCTTTTTCATGCCGATGATTGCTTCCGCTTTTTCGGAAATCGGCACCATTTCTCCGTCCTGCTTTCGGTAAAACGTGTGCTCTGCTGGACGGATATCCTCAAAGTTTCTCGGGTTTCTTTTGACAGCATACCTGGCCAGGTAGCTGATATGGTGGTTGTTACCCGCGGTAAACTCAAAATTGATCTGCAAAATATCGCTTTGCAAATTGACCATACTGTTTTTTTCACCCTTGTCGGAAAGCCGTTCGGTACTGCCATACAGGGCGAGCAAAATGGCCTCCAGAATGGAGGATTTCCCAGAACCTACAGCTCCGAAAATCCCAAATAGTCCGGCAGCGGTCAATTGGGTGAAATCAATGGTTTGGGGCTCCTTATAGGAATAGAGGCCCTGTATGCTGAGTTTGATGGGGATCATCAGGCGTCGTTTTGGCTGATTACTTCTTTAAAAACGGCGGTTAATTCCGGATGGGGCGCTTGACCTTTTTCCTCCTGGTAGTACATCCCAAAAAGCGTCAGCATGTCTTTCTCCAGGTCCGCCACCTGCAGTTGCTGGTCCGAACCGCCCTTATTGCGGTTGATTTGTGGAATGATATTGATGATCCCGTCATGGGCTTTCATCAGGCTGCGCCGGGTAGCAGCGTCTATGGAGTGTTCGGTTACATAGGTTAGTTCCAGAAAGCAATTTGGGTGGTCAGCCAGCCATTCCAGCGCAACAGTCAGCTCTGCAAAGGTTTTCCGCTCGAGATTTCTCCCCTGAGTCAGGGGTATGGCCGAGTAATTTACAGGCTGATTGGGTTTGGCCTCGATAAGTACTACCTGTTTTTCCTGCCCCGCTTCACTGAAGGAGTAGGCCAGCGGAGAGCTGGCATACACTACAGGAAATGGGGAGCTGCGTACAGCATGGTAACGGTGAAGGTGACCCAGGGCTGCATACTGTACCTGATTGGGGATATGATTGGTGTACAGCGCCTGGGTGCCGCCTACATGCAGGATCGGCCGCTCACTTTCCGGTTCCGGTCCCGGATCCTCCCCCTCATTTACAAAGAAAAAGTGACCCAGGAATAAATTTACACCTCTGGCGTCACAATATTTGTCAGCAAGGTTTTTCCACCTTCCGGCCAAAAGATTCCTTAGTTCCTGCTCACGGTCTTTCTCTCCCAGATAGCTGCGCAACAGCAGTTCATTGGCATAAGGTGCCAGAATTATCCGTACCGGGAAATCAACCCCGGGTATTTTCAGCGAAACAAATCCAGCTTCTGATTCCAGTATTTCCAAGCCATTGTCGAGTTTCCCGACCGGAATCACTCTATCGTAATTTCCATAAAAAAATATCCCCATTTCTTTGGCCAGTGGATCCGGCGCTTCTACAAATTGGGTAGCGTCATGGTTGCCGGAAATGACCAGCACCGGACGGGTTCCATTTCTGGAAAGTTTGCGAAGGGTCCTGTAGAGCAGTTCCACAGCATCATGGCTGGGATTAAAATTATCAAAGATATCTCCCGCAACCAGGACCAGGTCCACATCATGTTTTCCGGCAATGGTGGCAATTTCTTCCAGCACAAGTTGCTGCTCCTCAAACCTGGATACTTCCTGGAGTTTTTTGCCCAGATGCCAGTCTGCTGTATGTAGGATTTTCATTGCTGAGAAATTGACTGCTAAAACATTAATTGAAAGCTCAATTTACACCAAAGGGAGGGTAGGGCAATGAGTTTTTAGCGAAATTTTCCTGGTACAGATGTAGTGGTTTTGGAAAAAAATCCGGACATTGAACGTACAGCAAAATTTTTGGCTTTAGTTTGTCTCTTGGAACCAAAAGACGATTTTTAGACCATTGGGAACCATCCGGGTAGTGGACAGGGTTGAGTATCAATTACCTGGCTTTCTTTTCGCAGGCAGCCATAAAGATGTATCATCAGGTAAATAGCTATGAAATCAAGCCAGCCCGTGCAGAGGGGTATGATGCCGGTGTCCCGGGTAGAGATGGTGATCTGCGAGATCCTCTTCTGAAGTTCCTCGACAGGCATAAGTTCGTTCAAAGACAATTATTAAGCGTATGAAATTTATTTTTACCATAGGGATATTGAGCCAGTTGCTTCTGGCTTTTCCGTCAATGGCCCAATCCCCTTTTACAGCCCCTGATTCGCTTTTGATCATTCAGGAAGGAATTGCCAGCTATTATGGCAGCAGGTTTCACAAGCGAATGACAGCCAATGGTGAGATATTTGATATGTGGGAATTTACCGCTGCACACAAGCACCTCCCTTTTGGAACCTTGATAAAGGTCACCAACAAAAACAATGGATACCAGGCCATTGTGCGGATCAATGACCGCCTGCCAAAATCCTCCAGGCGAATCATAGATTTGTCGAAGGGAGTAGCAGAACACCTCGATATGGTACGTGACGGGATTGTTCCGGTAAGCCTGGAGTTGCTCAGCCACCATGCCATCGACTGGGTGAGAAAGCAGTACCGGGAAGTGCCCCGGGATATTCGGCTGAGGAGTTATTTTCAGGGAGTTGCCTACCGCAAACGCCCCGAAATCGTCAAAAAGCCACTGAGGTAATGAGGTCATAAGCCCGGGTTATTTATGCAATTCCTTCCTGTATCTGACCGATTTTGAGGCATATCCCCTACCGTTCCAAATTTTATATCAGAGCAACGGCTTGCCTATGGTGGTTACAGATTATTGTTTTACTTTTGATACTCAAACCCCTATTAAATACCTTTCAATATGCGTAAAGTGCGAGCCAAAAAGCATCTGGGGCAACATTTCCTTACAGACCTGCAGGTAGCTGAAAGGATAGCTGGTTCACTTTCAGGCCATCGGCAGATTAAAAAGGTGTTGGAGATCGGTCCGGGCATGGGTGTGTTGACAGATTTTCTGGCCCGGCAAGACTGGGAATTGTACCTTATCGAAATTGACGAGGAAGCTGTAGACTACCTGCTGTCAAAATATGCAGACCCGGCTATAAAAGTGATCAAGGGGGATTTCCTGGACCGCAGGTTCAGGACGCTGATTGATGAGCCTTATGCCATTATAGGAAACTTTCCGTACAATATTTCCAGTCAGATTTTCTTTCGGGTTTTGGAGGAAAGACAGCAGGTAACGGAAATCGTGGGTATGCTTCAGAAGGAAGTAGCTGAACGGATCGCTGCAAAAAAAGGAAGCAAAACCTATGGCATATTGAGCGTCCTGCTACAAGCCTACTACGAGGTAAGCTATCTGTTTGATGTGCCTCCGGAAGTCTTTGATCCTCCTCCCAAAGTAAATAGCGGTGTCATCCAACTGAAACGAAATGACACCTACCAGCTGGATTGTGACGAAAAGTTGTTTTTCCGATTGGTAAAGCAGGCATTCAATACCCGGAGAAAAACCCTTCGCAATGCATTGAAACCTATGGGACTATCCGATGCATTTAAAAATGAACCCCTGCTAGATTTGCGGGCCGAACAATTGGGCGTAGCGGAATTTGTTTATTTAACCCGACAACTTGAAATATCTTGGAAAGAATAATACCATTTGAGCTCTCCAAAGAGTATTTGGAGGCATTGCGGGAAAATATAAGCAGTGAAAACAGTGCTTTTATCCAGGAATCCATGCTGGAAGCCAACAGAGCAGATGTAGCTGCCCTGCTGGATGAACTTGACATGGAGGAGGCGCTTTTTGTGCTCCGTGCCCTGGACCCGGATTTTTCTGCGGATATCCTTATCGAGCTGGATGAAGATTCACAGTATAAGGTGATCACCGCCATGCCACCCGAAGAACTGGCCACACTGATCGATCACATGGATTCCGATGATGCGGTAGACGTGTTGAATCAACTGGTAGTCAATGATAGGGAGGCTGTAATCAGTCATCTGGAAAAGAAGGAAAAATCCCTGTATATCATAGAGCTGCTGCGCTACGATGAGGACAGTGCGGGTGGTTTGATGGCCAAAGAAATCATCAAAGCCAACCTTAACTGGACCGTGGTACAGACCATCGATGAAATACGGAGGCAGGCCGAGAATGTAGAAAAGATCTTTTCCATTTATGTGGTGGACAACAAGGAAAAGCTTTTGGGGCGAATAGCGCTAAAAAAGTTGATTCTGGCGGCTTCGGATACCAAGGTGGCTGATTTGTATGAAGACAATATCATTTCCGTGCCTACCTATATGGAAGGCGAAGAAGTAGCTGAGATCATGCGCCGGTATGATCTGGAGGCGGTGCCGGTGGTGAATGTAAAAAACAAGCTGGTGGGAAGGATTACTGTGGATGATATTCTTGACCTGATCCGCGAGCAGGCAGAAGAAGACATACAGGCCATGACGGGTTTTTCTGATGACGTGGAGGAGTCCGATTCGATATACCGGCTGTCCCGGGCAAGGCTCCCCTGGTTGCTGATTGGCATGGTGGGCGGGCTGATGGGAGCAGGCTTTATTGGCTTTTTCGAAGATGGTCTCAATGCAGTTACTGCACTGGCATTCTTTATCCCCCTGATCACGGCGACTGGCGGCAATGTAGGTATTCAGAGTTCTACCCTGGTAGTGCAGAGCCTCGCTAACAAATCGGTTTTTGAGGATAGCCTTACCAAACGGTTTTTCAAGGTTTTGCTGGTCGCTATATTGAATGGCCTGGTATTGGCAGCATTTGTGTTTTCTACGGTAGTGTATCTCTATGGCGAAGAGGCAAAATTTGGCCTTGTAGTCGCCATCGCACTGTTTAGTGTGGTCCTGCTGGCTTCTTTTATGGGCACCCTTACACCCATTATTCTGGATAAGATAGGGATCAATCCGGCCATGGCCTCTGGTCCCTTTATTACTACGGCCAATGACCTGCTGGGTCTCGGCGTTTATTTTGGCGTAGCCACGCTATTGCTAAACCTATAATCAAAACATGAGGATTCTGATCATTGATCAAATGCATGAAAGCATCGTTCCCCTATTGGAGGAGCGCGGGCATTCGGTAGACTACCGGCCTGAAATAGACAGAAAGGAAATACTCGCTTGCCTGGAGAGATATGAAGGCCTGGTGATACGCTCCAAGACGCCGATCGACAGGCCCCTGCTGGAGCAGGGGCCAAGGCTGCAATTTGTAGCCCGGGCAGGGGCCGGTCTGGACAATATCGACCTGGACTTTCTGAAGGAGAATAACATTGCACTCTACCATGCGCCGGAAGGTAACCGGGATGCTGTGGCCGAACATGCCATCGGGATGCTGCTTGCCTTGTTTAACCACTACATACAGTCGGACCGGCAGGTTCGCAGCGGTATTTGGGACAGGGAGGCAAACCGGGGGGAGGAATTGGCAGGGAAAACCGTAGGGGTATTCGGGTATGGCAATATGGGACAAGCCTTCGCCAGAAAGTTAAGCGGTTTTGATGTAGAAATCCTCGCCTACGATAAGTATAAATCGGGATTTGGTAGCCCTCAGGTGCGGGAATGCGATTTCAAGACCCTTCAGGACAGGGCAGATGTGCTGAGCATACATGTACCGCTGACTGATGAAACCCGGAATTTTTTTACTCGCGAGATAATAGCCGGATTTAAAAAGCCCTTTTACCTGATCAACACAGCCCGGGGTGAAGTAATCCGAATGGATACCTTAAATGAGGCTTTGCAAAATGGCCTGTTGAAAGGAGCGGTATTGGACGTACTGGAAAAGGAAAAGTTTCAGACACTGACCGCGGCAGAAAAGCTGTCATTAGAGAAACTAACAGGATGGGAAAACGTAATTTTTTCTCCCCACGTGGCCGGATGGACGCGGGAGTCTTACCTCAAGATCAACCAGGTATTGGTGGCCAAGATCTGCGGAGAATGGAGGGGCTAAACGGCCAATAAATGGCCGTTTAAATTGTATAATAGGAATTCTTATTATATCTTTGTCTATACAAAAATACAGGAAGCGTAAGGGAACGGTCTCAAAGTTGAGACCGTTATTTTATTTAATGTCAGGCTATTAATTAATTGATATGGGAAACATTCAGTATTACACAGAAGAAGGGTTGAAGAAACTCAGAGAGGAGCTTCAGCAACTCAAGACCAAGGGCAGATCTGATATTGCCAAACAGATCGCAGAGGCCAGAGACAAGGGTGATTTGAGTGAGAATGCGGAGTATGATGCCGCCAAAGATGCTCAGGGACATCTTGAGTTGAAAATCGCCAAACTAGAAAATGTACTCGGTAATGCCAGGGTCCTGGACAACTCCAAAGTGGACACCTCCAAAGTTGGCATTTTGTGTACCGTGAAAATCAAGAATGTCAAAAACGGCATGACCGTAAGTTATACACTGGTCTCTGAGGAAGAGGCTGACCTGAAAGCCAATAAGATCTCCCTGGCATCCCCTTTCGGAAAAGGTCTGCTGGGTAAAAAAGTTGGTGAAATTGCTCAGATACAGGCTCCTGCGGGTATGCTTGAATTTGAAATATTGGACATCAATTATTAAACGCTATCCCGATTGCTTTGCATCGGGATTTTTTTGTGTGACACCATTAAGCTCCTGAATCATGTCTTCCATATTTACCAAAATAATCAACAGAGAAATCCCCGGATATATCGTCGCCGAGGATGAACACCATATCGCTTTTCTGGACATCATGCCCCTGGTCAAAGGTCATTTGCTGGTGGTTCCCAAAAAGGAGGTCGATTATATCTATGACCTGGACGATACGCTTTATTCCAGCCTGCACCTGTTTGCCAAAAAGGTGGCGAAAGCCCAGGAAAGTGTAGTACCCTGCACGAGAATAGGAGTAGCAGTAATAGGGCTGGAAGTACCACATGTACACATCCATCTGGTGCCATTGAAAACCATGGATGATATCAACTTCAGCCGGCCCAAATTGAAGGTGCCGGAAACAGAGATGAAGGAGTTGACAGCTAAAATAAAAGCGGCATTTGATTACGCTTGATGACAAGGGAATTTTTTGCCCGCAGGCAGGCATATATGTAGACCCCTGGAAACCTGTGGAGCGGGCTGTCATTACCCATGCCCATGCAGATCATGCCCGCTGGGGGATGAAACATTACCTGGCCCATGAACAATCCAGGTCCATTTTAAAATATCGCCTGGGCGCAGATATAAACCTGGAAACCCTTCCTTACAACACAGCCATCCATATCAACGGAGTGAGACTTTCCCTTCATCCGGCAGGTCATATTCCGGGATCAGCACAGGTGCGACTGGAATACAAGGGTCAGGTGGCTGTCGTCAGCGGAGACTACAAGACCGAAGCGGATGGGATCAGCAGTCCCTTTACTCCCATTTCCTGCCATGTATTTGTCTCCGAATGCACTTTTGGACTACCGATCTACCGGTGGGACAGGCAGGAGAGCATCTTTGCCGGGCTGAATAAATGGTGGGCAGACAATGCTGCAGAAAACCGTTGCACGGTAGTATTTGCCTATTCCCTGGGGAAAGCCCAGCGCATTCTCAGACACCTGGACCAGGACACAGGTCCGGTCTTTGTCCATGGATCGATATGGAATACCAACGCTGCCTTGGAGGCGGATGGGATTTTGCTGCCAGAGGTGAGGAAGGTAAGTCGGGAAATACCCAAGACGCAATACAAGAATGCCCTGGTACTGGCTCCGCCATCAGCAGCCGGGAGTCCCTGGATGAAGCAATTTGCGCCCTATCGTACGGCCATTTGCTCGGGATGGATGAATGTCAGGGGTACCAGGAGGCGGAGGGCGGCAGATGCCGGTTTCGTATTGTCCGATCATGCCGACTGGGCGGGCCTGAATGGGGCCATAGCCGCTACCGGTGCTTCAAAGATTTACCTCACCCACGGCTTCAATGAGGCTTTTGCCAGACACCTGCGCGAACAGGGGCTGGAGGCACTCGTACTGGATACGCTGTTCGAAGGGGATGCGGCGGATGCCAGGGACGATTGATCCGGGCTGCATCCCAAACAATCTTTTGAAAATTGGCGTTTTTATTTCGGGATTTGGGAGGGGCTGGTTAACTTTGCGCATGGCCGAACAGATCTTAATTCTTGACTTTGGTTCCCAATACACCCAGCTTATTGCCAGGCGGGTCAGGGAACTGGATGTATATTGCGAAATTCATCCCTTCAATAAAATCCCCCCACTTTCTGCAGACATTAAAGGTGTTATCCTCTCCGGGAGCCCCTGTTCGGTGAGAGATGAAGGCGCTCCCGACCTGGATCTGGAAATGATCCGGGGCAAAATCCCTGTCCTGGCCGTATGCTATGGGGCCCAGTTGCTGGCCCAGAAATATGGGGGAAATGTGGCGCCTTCAGAGATCAGGGAGTATGGAAGGGCAAGTTTGTCTCACCTGGATACCCATATTGACTTGTTTAAGGAAATGACGCATGGTTCGCAGGTGTGGATGTCACACGGGGATACCATCAAGGAGCTGCCTGAAGGCTTTGACATCATTGCCAGTACTCCCTCAGTAAGGATAGCAGCGTATAAAGTCCAGGGGGAGGAAACCTACGGCATTCAGTTCCATCCCGAAGTAACTCATTCTACCGAGGGGAAAAACCTGCTCAGAAATTTTGTAGTCCAGATTTGTGGCTGCTCTCAGGACTGGACTTCTGATGTATTTATCGATATCACCGTAGATGAACTCAAAAAAACGATAGGTTCAGATCGGGTCGTCATGGGCCTTTCCGGAGGGGTAGATTCTTCCGTCGCGGCTACTTTGATCCACCGGGCTATCGGTGAGCAGCTTACCTGTGTGTTTGTGGATAACGGACTCTTGCGCAAGAATGAATTTGCAGAGGTATTGGATTCCTATAAAGGGATGGGTCTGAATGTGATTGGCGTAGACGCCAGACAGAAGTTTTATGATGCCCTGGAGGGGATTTCCGACCCGGAAGGCAAGCGCAAGGCCATCGGAAGAACATTTATCGAGATTTTTGACGAAGAGGCCCATAAAATTAAGGATGTAAAGTGGCTGGGGCAAGGCACCATCTACCCCGATATCATTGAGTCGGTATCCGTCAATGGTCCCTCTGCTACAATCAAATCGCACCACAACGTTGGCGGCTTGCCCGATTTCATGAACCTAAAGGTGGTAGAACCCCTGAAAACCTTGTTTAAAGACGGAGTACGAGAGGTAGGAAAGGCGCTGGATATTCCGGATGCTATCATCGGCAGACATCCTTTCCCCGGCCCTGGTCTGGGGATCAGGATCCTGGGAGATATCACGCAGGACAAGGTCCAAACCCTTCAGGAAGTGGACCACATATTTATTCAAGGCCTGAAAGATGCAGGGCTTTACGATCAGGTCTGGCAGGCAGGAGCCATTCTTCTGCCCATCCAATCAGTGGGCGTGATGGGCGACGAACGCACTTATGAGCGCGTTGTGGCCCTCAGGGCGGTATCTTCCGTAGACGGTATGACCGCAGATTGGATCCACCTTCCCTACGAATTTTTGGGGAAAATATCCAACGATATCATCAATAAAGTGAAGGGGGTAAACCGCGTGGTATACGATATCAGCTCCAAACCTCCTGCCACGATAGAATGGGAATAAAAGCCATGCTGACCCTGATTCGAATATACGGAAAGGGTTTACGGCACCTTTCTTTCGGATTTCAACCCGATCTGAACTATCTTTAAGCCGGATGATACCTTTCGAGTCGTTTTAGCCCCTCACCATAGTAGAGAAACGTTTACACTGCAGTAGAATCAATCCGGAACTTACAAGGGGCAGGTTCAGTGATTGATTTCGAAATAGTCTTAGACCGTATCAGCCGGACTATGGTATACTTAGCGTTAAAAAAAATAGGTATGAAATTTGACTATCCTAGCCTGTAAAAATCTGCCGACCATGAAAATAATACTACCGATCATCTTTTTATTCATCAGCCTTGGGGGTTTGTTCGCTCAGGAAGATATAGCCAGCTACGAACGCGCAAAGCGTCTCATTGAGGAAGGAGACCATGCATCTGCCATGGAGCTTTTGAGACCATACATGGATAGAGAGAGATACGGCGAGCTTGCAGATTTTGCGAGCTATCATTTTGCCCGTGCAGCTTATGGAAACAGACAGTTTGAACTGGCTAAAAATGCGAGTATGATGGTACTGGAGCAGAACAGCAACTGGGAAGGAGAGGATGAAGCCAGGTATTTGCTCGCACTTTCGCATTTTCAGTTGTCTGCACCCGGCGAGGCTCTCAAACAAATTGCGGCCATATCTGTTGAAGCCTTACGGCAAGAAGCCTATAAGGCTACCTATGAATTTTTGAAGGTGAGTTCATCAAGTGTGCTGGAAGCGCAATATAGACAGTACCCCGAAAATATGGGTCTGGTAATGGCGCTGAAAAGACTGCTGGAAACACAGGGAACTTTGTCCACGACTGAGCGGAACCTTTATGAGGAAGTACGAAGGAAAGCTTTTGATATTGCTGAAAGCGAATCGAATGCCGGGAAGGATCAGGTGCTGGATATCGCAGTAGTGCTTCCATTCAATTACGATGGCGGATCGGGCACCGCTTCGCTTCAGGGAAATAATTTTGTCCTTCAGTTGTATCAGGGTATACAGCTTGCCCTGGATCAGGCCCGGGAAAAGGGTACAAGACTCAATTTTCAGGTATATGATACACAACGGAATACCGAAAAAGTCCGTGCCATACTAGCAGAGCCCTTTCTGAAAACCGCCGATATTATATTGGGGCCGATCTATCCCGAGGAAACTGCCCTGGTGGCTGAGTTTGCAAACCTGTACCAGATCCCGCAGATCAACCCGCTCTCCAATATGGACGAAAATATCAAGGGTTCCAATTACTCTTATCTGTTCAGGCCCTCAGTGGAAGCCATTAGCCAGAAAGTCATTGATTATTGCAGGAGGTTCAATGGGAAAAGGATTGCATTGGCCTATTCCGGAGCAAGCAGAGATGAGCAGCTCGCGCGCCTTTTTACAGAAATGGCGCGAAGGAACGGTTTGCAGATCAGCGAAAGCAGGAAAGTGAATAGCCAGGACATGCGTGGTTTTTTTGAGAATCTGGGATTGGGCAACAATGAAGAAGCAGAGGTGGACATGATGGTGGTCTTCTCTGACGACCCGAATGTGGCGGCTCCGGTTTTTGCCATGGTGGAAGCTATCGGTCCTGACCTGCCCATAATAGTCATGGAAAGCTGGTTGTATTTTAATTTTGCCAATTATGAAATGATGGAAACCAGAAATTTCCACTTTGTAGGTAACAATACAGTAGATTTTAATAGACAAAACCTGACTGATTTCAGGGAGAGCTATCTGGATACTTACCAGACCTACCCCAGTGCATTTGTGTACACTGGCTACGAACTCGGGGACTTCGTCAGTCGGGTGATAAACGGAGACCAGGGCTTTGATTTTCGTAAAAATCTGGATCAGATGGGGTATCAACGTGGTGAGCTCACATTTGGATTTGATTTTTCCGGCAAAAGGTCCAACGATTACATTCCTATTCTTAGTTTGGAAGAAGGCGTATTGACTATAGAAGAATAATTCACTCATGATTACAGAAAAAAGCAAGCAACTCTTCGAACAAGCCAAAAAATACATTCCCGGAGGGGTAAATTCTCCCGTAAGGGCTTTTAAGGCCGTAGGTGGGAAGCCTCTTTTTATTTCCAAAGCAGAGGGACCCTACATATTTGATGTGGATGGTAACCGGTATATTGAGCTGATCAATAGCTGGGGCCCCATGGTTCTGGGACACAATCATCCTGAAGTAAGGGAAGCGGTGGTCAAAGCCATGGAAAATGGTACTTCCTTCGGTGCCCCGACGGACATGGAGGTGGAGATAGCGGAATTGATCACAACCATGGTACCTTCTGTAGAGAAGGTGCGGATGGTCAATAGCGGTACGGAAGCCACCATGTCTGCCATAAGGGTGGCCAGGGGATATACCGGAAAGGACAAGTTTATCAAGTTCGAAGGCAATTATCATGGTCATGGCGACAGTTTTTTGATTGCTGCTGGTTCGGGTGCCATTACCATGGGAAACCCCGATTCACCGGGAGTCACCAGTGGTACGGCAAAGGACACACTTCTGGCCCCTTTCAATGATCTGGATAAGGTCAGGCTGTTGATGGAAGCCAATAAGGATGAGGTGGCAGCGATCATACTCGAGCCGGTAGCCGGCAACATGGGCTGCGTGTTACCGGAGCCGGGATTCTTAGAAGGATTGCGGAAAATCTGTGACGAGGAAGGCATCGTTTTGATTTTTGATGAGGTGATGACCGGCTTCAGGCTTTCCAAAGGAGGGGCCCAGGAAGTCCTGGGTGTAAGGCCTGATCTGACTACCATGGGCAAAATCATTGGTGGAGGCATGCCGGTGGGTGCTTACGGCGGCCGCAAGGAAATTATGGAATTTGTTTCCCCACAGGGTCCGGTCTATCAGGCAGGAACCCTTTCCGGAAATCCGATTGCCATGGCGGCAGGTTTGGCCATGCTGCAGCACCTCAACAAAAATCCAGGAGTCTACAAACGCCTGGAGCAAACCGGTAAGACCCTCGTGGAAGGCATACAGGCTACCCTGAAGCGACTGGGCATGCCGTTCACTACAAATTCTATAGGGAGTATGTACAGCCTGTTTTTTACGGATCGGAAAGTGAAAAATTTTCAGGATGCACAAACCTGCGATACCGCAATGTTTGGCAGGTATTTCAATGCCATGCTGAATCGGGGCATTTACCTGGCACCATCGCAATACGAAAGTCTGTTTTTGTCCACCGCCCTGGAGCTTGAGCATTTGGATCGAATTCTGGAGGCCAATGAGGCGGCGCTTAAAACGATTTGAATGTTACAAAACAAAACCGGGCAACGGGAATAATAGTTGCAGTTAAAAAATAAAGTCGTGGAGGTCGCGGTGAACATTCATTCTACCCTAATTTTGACTGAAAGCAATCGATAAACCTATGACAAAAAAGCGATTATTATTTACCGGAGGATCCGGAAAGGCAGGAAAACACGTAGTTCCTTACCTGCTCGATCAGGGATACCGGGTGATGAACGTTGACCTGAAACCCCTGGATCACCCCGGGGTGGATAACCTTATCGCCGACATTACCGATTCCGGGCAGATGTTCAATGCCATGAGCTCCTATGCCGGCCTTGATGAGCTGGAGCCCGGCAACGGCGTTCCGGAATTTGATGCGGTAGTGCATTTTGCCGCTGTACCCCGCATCCTGATCAATCCGGATAATGAGACCTTCCGGGTCAACACCATCGGTACCTATAACGTGATTGAAGCTGCGGTAAAAATGGGCATTCGAAAGATCATCATCGCCTCCTCGGAAACCACCTATGGAGTTTGTTTTTCTGACGGTCCTACCGATCCACACTCCCTTCCACTCGAAGAAGATTATGATGTGAACCCAATGGACAGCTATGGCCTGTCCAAAGTCGTCAATGAGAAAACGGCCCGCGCTTTTCAGCGACGTTCCGGTTTCGATATTTACGCGCTCCGGATTGGCAACGTGATTGAGCCGCATGAATACCAGGAATTATTTCCCTACTATTTTAAACATCCCGAAGTGCGCCGCAGAAACGCCTTTTGCTATATTGACGCCCGTGACCTGGGGCAGATTGTGGACTTATGTGTGAAGAAAGATGGGTTGGGATACCAGGTATTCAATGCCGGTAATGACCACAACGGAGCAATTATTCCCAGCAAAGAATTGGCGGAACGGTTTTTTCCTGGAGTGGAGATTACCCGTGAATTGGGCGAACATGAGGCTTTGTTTTCCAATAAAAAAATCCGTGAAGTTTTGGGATTTAAAGAGCAACACAACTGGAGAAAATACGTGAAAGGAGAATAGGTTTGGATGAAAACTGACGAATATGGCGCCGCTTGTAGGAGAGCCCAATTCGCATTGCCACTTACTTCCCAACCCCATTCATTCTATACGCTATTTTGTAAAAAACTTCAATCATCTACCATGAAAAAAGCCAGAAATGTCATGCTGGGAATGGCACTAATCTTCGGTCTGGGTTCATGCGGCGTCAATCAGGCCTGGGTGCTCAATCAAAATCAAAATAACACCCAGGTGAACCTGGGAAGCAATAATTTTCAGGTCCTTGGCCAGGTAAAGGGAGCGGCTGAGGTAGATTATATTCTTGTCTTCGGTGGAAAAAACCGAAGGAATTTGTTTAATGAAGCCTATTCGGCAATGATAGAGGAGGCGGAATTGAGCTCCGGATCACGGGCCCTTACCAATATACTTACAGAAGAACATGTGGGCGGTATTCCTCCGTTTTACTATAAGCGTACCATTACGGTAAGCGGTACTGTGGTAGAATTTACCAGGTAGGACATGTAGTAGTGACTGCAGGCTGTAGCAAAAGATTAGGGAGCACAGGAATAAAATGGTTTTCCTGTGCTTTTTTTATGCCCGCTTGTCTCTCGCTTTCGGTTAATGCCCTATCTTTGGTGCCGGGATTTTATGATTCAAATACAGCCATTCCGCCTGCACAATACAAGATCGCTTAAGGATAAAATTAATATTGATTATCCTGCGTCTGCAACCGAAATGACTTTGGTTAAAGTGCTCCTGTTTCGTCTATCCGCTACCTTGTTCCTGCTGGGAGTATTTCAAAGCCATGTTGTTTGGGGCCAGGAGGAAGCACTGCTAAAGGGAGAGCGACTGGCCAAAATTTACTGTGGCAGTTGCCATATTTATCCTTCCCCTTCTCTATTGCCAAATTCCATCTGGAAAGAAAAAGTTTTGCCCCAGATGGCAGCGCTGATGGGTGATCAGGCTGCTCAGGATAGTTTGGGGGTATGGGAAGAAAAGACTGCAGAAGAAATAGCGGTAGTAAAAAGAATGGGCGTGTATCCTGCTAAGCCCCTGATCAGCCCTTCGGATTTTCAGGCCATTGTAGATTTTTACCTTGCCGAAGCGCCACCAGCGCTTCCTGCGCAAGTGCCCAGGTCAGCTGTTGAAGCGCTCTCGGGCTTTACCGCCAAAACACTCTTTATTGAAGGTATCAAAAGTCCTAAAACCAGCCTGGTAGCAGTCAACGAGGAGCGTAGCGAACTGCTTATCTCGGATGCTGGCAGCAATCAATTGTACGCCATGGATAAAAACGATGAGCTCTTTACACTTCCTGCTATCAGCAGTGCTGCGGTGCATTTTTCCAGGGAAGCAGCCAATCTGTATCATTTCATCACGATTGGCTCCATCTCACCAAGCGACCTTTCCCGGGGAGCATTGTACGAGATGGATTTGAATGCAGGTAGTTGGAATAGGAAGCTGGATCGGCTAGCCAGACCCGTATACAGTACCTGGGCAGACCTGGATGGAGATGGAAGCCCGGAACTGCTGATCAGCAACTATGGGCACAATGGAGGGAACATTTCCATCTACCGGGATGGCGATTTTCAATCCGATCCGCTTACCCTTGGCGGTGCCGGGGCACGGAAAGTAGAAGTTGCTGACCTGAATCAGGACGGCAGGCCGGATATACTGGCACTCTTTTGCCAGGGAGACGAGCGCATATCCGTATTTTTCAATAAGGGTAATGGACAATTTGAAGCAGAGAAAATATTGCTCCGGTTTTCCCCGCTTATGGGCACCAGCTATTTTGAATTGCAGGATCTGAACGGAGACGGAGTATCGGATTTGCTGGTCAGCAATGGGGACAACTGGGATTATTCCAGTGTCTACAAACCTTACCATGGATTTCGAATCTATCTCAATACGGGCGACAGCCAATTTGAGGAAGCCTGGTTTTATCCCCAATACGGCGCTGCAAAAGTAATGGCCCTGGACTATGATGGAGATGGGGATCTGGATCTGGCCACCATCGCCTTCTATGATGAATTGGAAGATCCGAATGAGCAGTTCCTGTTGTTTGAAAACCGGGGAGACCTGATCTTTCAGCCCAGGATGATCCCGGAAGCTGCGGCCGGCAAATGGCTGACCATGGATGTGGGTGACCTTGACGGAGACGGAGATAGCGATATTGTGCTGGGATCCTATGCCCACAATACCATGGAATACACCAAGTTGCTAATGAGAGGTCTGGAGGAAATACCCAGTGTGCTGATCCTGGAGAATAATACTTTGGACCGGACAAAATGATCATCATCTGATATGGAACATACAATAAAAAGTATCCTCTATTTCTTATTTCCGTTAGTATGGCTCACGCTTCAGGTGGGGTCAGTACGAGGACAAACCAGGATAAATTCTGGTCCCGTTAATACCATTTTATTCAAGGTGACTTCTTCAGAAAGCAATAATGTCTCCTACCTATTTGGAACACACCATGCATTTGGAAAGGAATTTTTCGACGCATTGACGAACGCAGGCAAAGCGCTGTCATCCAGTGAGGTATTGATCAAGGAAAACCTGAATATTCCAGGGAAAACTCCGGAAGATATCATCAATGCACGTACCGCGACTACCACCTGGAAAAAATACCTGGCAAAGGATGACCTGATGTACATCGAGGATCTCTTTGCCGACAGCCCTACAGATTTCAATAAAATGAGTCCCACCGAAATGCATGTTTTCCTCAACAGGCATTTTAAACAACAGATCTGTTTGAACAAAGCGCCTGAGGATACTTCTCTCTCGCTGGATGATTACATTGCTTCTCGGGCCGTAGAACAAGACATCGAACTTATTGGACTCGAATCTACAGCCGAGCAAATAGCGCTGATCAATAAGGATGTCGAGGGGATGCCCCGAAAAATTCACAGACGCAGGTTGTCCGCCATCATAGAAAAAATCAGAGCCAGGCATACCAGTGACTGTGAAGAGACTGATTGGTATGCGCGGATGGAGGTAGACTACCAATTGCAGGCCCCTTGTACCAATGCGCTGATGTTGACAGACAGGAACAATAAATGGATGGAGAGAATTGGAGAATTACTCAGCGAAAAGAATTGCTTCATCGCGGTCGGACTAAGTCATCTCATGTACAAATGCGGATTGATCAATCAGCTGAGCGCTCTTGGCTACACGGTTATACCCCTGTCGGTGAGGTGAATATCAGAACGAGAATTCCAAAATATTGCAGCGGAGTTTACCGGATATGGGTGCCGGCCAGGAAAGTCAATTGATCGAGGAAGATTGGCAGCACTGTTGTCTGGTACCGAACCAAAACCGCATACCGGTTTGTCCGGATTAACACACCATCACCCCAAAGCCACGACACACCCGGTGCGAAAATTGAGGCCAGGCAGGGAAATGTCCGGGTAAACACTACCTGATCAGGGAAGTAGTAGGAATATAGATTTGTTTTTAAGCGATCGGGTTCCCGGCTAAAGAAAGGGGTCCATCAGTGGCATGTATACCTGCTAAAAGTCCTGAAAGGGACATCACAATTCCTGCGATTTGCGCCATGCAAACGGGGCAGCTCCAAAGCATATCCGGAAGTCAGGGGTCTCTTATAAAAAAAATATATAAATTAGGACCTGAAACCCCAATTTTTGACTCGCTGAATCCCGGATAAACGAAACTACAGGATGATCAACCCGAAATCCATTGCCGTCTTGCCCTTTGTCAATACAAGTCCCGGAACGGAAAACGAATTTTTCTGCGATGGCATTACGGAAGAAATCATCAATGCACTGGCGAAGATTGAACAGCTGAAAGTCACCTCCCGTACTTCCAGTTTTTTCTTCAAGGGGCAAAATCGCCCGGTGGCAGAAATTGGTAGGGAATTGGGAGTGGCGAATTTGCTCGAAGGCAGCTTGCGGGTGAGTGGCGATCGCCTGCGCATCAGTGCGCAATTGATCAATGTATCAGACGATTCTCATTTCTGGTCCGAAAGCTGGGACCGAAAACTGGAAGACATTTTCGCCGTACAAGATGAAATCAGCCTTCGGATCGCTGACAAGCTTAGGGAACAATTTGGGCACCTGGACATTGCCGATCAACTGGTACAGGCACCGACCGGGAAAGTAGAGGCCTACCGGCATTACCTAAAGGGTAAGTCGCTGTTTAACCGTTGGAATCCAGAAGATACCAACCAGGCCATCGGGTATTTTGAAAAGGCCCTGCAGATCGACCCCGACCTGATCGACGCACACACCGGCCTGGCCGATGCCTACAGTTTTTTGGCGGTTGCCGGCTTTGCTCCGCGCGAGATTGCCTGGGCCAAAGCCATCGAGTCCATTCAGCGGGCCAAAGCCCTTGATCCCCAAAATGCGCCACTGAACTACCTGCTAGCCAACCAGGCTTTCTTTACCGAAGCCAATTTTGGCCAAGCCATGTGGTATGGCCAGCAGGCGATCGCCAGTAAACCTACCTATGCCGAAGGGCATCAGTTTCTGGCATTTCTTTTTATGCTGAAGGACGACCTGAAGAAAGCAGGCGAACACCTGCGCTATGCCCGGTCCATAGATCCACTTAACCCGGAAACAAAATTTTATCAGGCGTATTTTTTGTATCGTTCTCAATCCTTTGATGAGGCAGAAGTACTACTCGAGCAGCTATTGGAAGCAAACGCCAAAAACCTACCTGCGCTCATTACGCTGAGTTATGTGTTTTTGAAAACACGGTCATTTGACCGGGCAGAGACTTTGATTGTTCACGGGGAGCCGGACGGTATCATGCCGGATGAAAAATTGGGATTGACCTGCCTCCTTCGGGTCATGCAGGGGGAAAAAGAAAGCTATTCCCCGCTGCTGGCCGAATTGGAAACCAATGCCTCGGGAGATACATCCTTTCAGGCACATGCCTATTTGTTTTTCGTGTATTGTACCCTTCATCAGGAGGAGCAGGCATTTTCGATCCTGGAAAAACTATTCCAGAATCAATCTTCCATTCTCTTACTGGCCTTTGGTGACCCCCTGGCCGATTACCTGCGTAGCAGCACCCGTTTTGAGCAATACCGGCAACGGATTTATGCAGATGCCGCTCCAGCCGCCACGTCTTCCAGGCGGAACAGCGCAGAACTCAGTGAATCGGAGGCAGACCAAAGCCTTCAGAAGCTGGCTGATTTCATGGCTGCCGAAAGCCCCTTTCTGGATCCCTCTCTTTCCCTGCGCTCTCTGGCCGGACAATTGGAAATGCACCCCAACCAGCTGTCCTGGCTGCTGAACGAAAAGCAGGGCAAAAACTTCAATGCCTATATCAATGCGTTTCGTGTGGAGCACTTTAAAAAACTGCTTGCAGATCCCCAAAATGCCTACATTTCGCTGATCGGACTGGCCTATGAAAGTGGCTTCAATTCCAAAACGGTTTTTAATACGGTATTCAGAAAAGAAACCGGTATGACCCCCAGGGAATTTCAAAAAAGCAGCAGTTTACCGGACAAATGAGTTCAGGATTATAATTCCGAACTTCTTTTACATTTTTCCGGACCTTTGTGAGGTTTCCATAGACCACCTTTGTTGCGAATCAACAAAGAAATGTCATGAACAACGAAAAAATGGAGGCCATACAGGTCACAAAATATGGGCCCGCTTCCGTTCTGAAACCACACCGGGTGGCCAGGCCACAGCCCGCAGCCGACGAAGTATTGGTGAAAGTCATCACTTCTTCGGCTACCACCGCAGACGCAATGATGCGTACCGGTAAGCCCTGGTTTGGCCGGCTCATTATCGGACTAAGGAAGCCTAAAAGCCCCATACCGGGAACCGGATTTGCCGGTTACGTGGTAGAAACTGGCAGGGAGGTTAACAATTATCGGATTGGGGACCCCGTTTTCGGCGAAACCACCATTGGATTTGGTGCCAATGCCGAATACCTGCGCCTAAAAGCCAGTGGGGTACTCCTGCCGCTCCCCGAAACACTTGGGTTTTCGGAGGCAGCCAGCTTCTGCGACGGTCACCTGACGGCTTACAATTACCTGAAGCGTCTTGGCGGAGTAAAACCGGGCGATCAGGTATTGATCAACGGTGCCTCCGGAAGCCTGGGAACGGCCGCGGTACAGATCGCCCGGTACCTGGGCGCAGAAGTGACGGCAGTTTGCAGCGGCAGGAATGCTGGCCTGGTAAAATCACTTGGAGCCAACCATGTGGTGGACTATACGAAAGAGGATTTTACGAAAAGTGACCGCCGGTACGACCTGATCTTTGATACCCTGGGCAAACGCTCCTTTGCGGACTGCCGGCGGGTATTGAAGAAGGAGGGTACCTATTATTCTCCGGTTCTCAAATTTTCACTACTCGCCCAAATGCTGTTTACCCGCTACTTTTCGTCTAAAAAGGCGGTTTTTGAAGCGACCGGTTTGCTTTCTGACAGTCAGCTTAGGGGTCTGTTGACTGAGGTGCTGGAGCTGCAGCAAGCGGGAAAGCTACGGACCGTAATCGACCGGCAATATCCGCTGGCAAAGCTTTCCGAAGCACACCAATACATCGACTCCGGTCACAAGAGAGGAAATATCATTATTATCAACTCGGAAGATTTCACTTCTGTTTCAAATCAAATCCTATCCGGAAAAAAAAATCTACAGGATTAGAATTATTCCTTAACATTCTGCCGACAGGCAGATATCAGATCATTAAAACTCAAACTATATACAAAGATGAAAAACGTAAAGAATGCAATCATTGCCCTCACATTACTTGTTGGATTGGGATCCTGCGGGGTCAACCAGGCCTGGGTTCTGAATCAGAACCAAAACAGCACTGAGGTGCACCTGGGTAGTAAAAATTTTGAAGTCATTGGTCAGGTAAGCGGTGCGGCTTCGGTCGACTACGTGCTGATTTTCGGTGGAACAAACCGGACAAGCCTCTATAATGAAGCCTATGCCGCCATGATCGAAGAGGCAGATTTGACGTCAGGTAGCCGTACCATTACCAATGTACTCACCGAAGAACATGTAGGCGGGGTTCCTCCTTTCTACTACAAAAGGACCCTGACCGTAAGTGGGACGGTGGTGGAATTTACCAGGTAATTGTAGTTAAAGGTATTTCGCTATGAATCCACTACAGGAAAAATCGGAAAGAAAGGCGTACATGAGGCAAACGGGCCTCATGTACCTTTTGGTAATCGTTTTGGCTGGCTTCAGTCAGGGGTACATCCGGAGTAGTCTGATCGTTCCGGATGATGCGGTGGCCACCTCCCTGAATATATCGGGCGAGGAAGGCCTGTTTCGCCTGGGATTGGGACTCGATCTGATCGCTTTTTTGTTGGATGCGATCATTTCGATCTTTTTATTCAAATTGTTTCGTGCCTATGGGCAGACGCTGGCGCTGACGGCAATGGTGTTGCGGCTACTGGCTCATCCGGCGATAGGTAGCTTGAATCTGCTCAATCATTACCTGGCCCTACAGGCAGCTCTGGCACCGGATTTCCTCGCTGGATTTGACGGACCGCAGCTTCAATCGATGAGCCTGCTCTTTATGGAAGCGCACCGAACAGGCTATCTGATAGCAGGGGTGTTTTTTGGCCTCCATTGTTTGCTATTAGGGCTCCTGCTGTACCGCTCTCCGGTACCCGGCTGGTTGGGGATCTTGATGATCATGGCTGGGATCGGCTACGAAATGGAAGCCTTTGGCGATTTCCTGTTTCCTGGTAATGAAGCCTGGCTGGCGGTACTGGTGGGAGTGACGGCTGTTCTGGGGGAGGTTACACTCACCGCCTATTTGTTGATAAAAGGATTTCTTATCAGTAAATTGAATGCGAATGATGTCAGATAAACGAAATATGGCCCTTCTTTCCGGGCTGGCTTTGATAGCCATGGCCCTGCTAGCCGGCTTTGCCTATGGATATGTGCACAGCGGGCTGATCGACCCAAACAGTCCCGAAGAAACCTACCGCAACCTGCAATCATCGGGTAAGTTGTTCAGCTATGGGATCGCAGCCTGGGGAGCGATTGTGGTACTGGACCTGTTGGTAGCAGGCAGTCTGCACGGATTCCTGAAGGAAGTTAATTTCCGTCTTTCGGCCCTTACCGCCCTGATCAGGATTGTTTATGCATTCGTATTGTTGGCGGCAGTGGTCCATTTGCTGGAGGCGAGCGCATTGGTGGAAGCTGCTGCAGGTGCCAAGGAGGTGCTGCTCTCCCTGCAGCGCTTTGAGTGGGTATGGTCCCAGGGATTGGTCCTGTTTGGATTTCACTTGCTGGGATTGGGATTGTTGGCAGTCAGGGGAAGCGAAATACCCTCCTTTTTCGGCTGGCTTTTGCTCGTCGCGGGTGGTTTTTACACGGGCATACACCTAGCTAAAATAATGATTCCCGGCTATGTACAAGAGATTGCATTTATCGAAATGATCGCAAGCGTACCCATGGCCTTTGCAGAGATTGGCTTTGCATTCTGGCTGCTTTTCCGGGCCTGCCGGCAGCGCTTTTCTCAACCAATTGCTGCTCTCTCATGAATCTGGTCAAAAAAATAAGCCGGATAGCCGGCGGCCTACTCCTACTGATTTTAATATTGGTTTTTGCCCTGATTTTTCAGGAGCAACACAGCCTTTCTTACCTGAAAATAGCGGAGCAAGCTGACTGGCAGCAACGCGACTACCTGATCAAAAATGTGCATGTGGTACCCATGACCGCCGATACCGTGCTAGCCGATCAGATGGTACACCTACAGGACGGCCTTATCGTTGAAATTGCTTCTCAAATTGAGTTGTCGGAAATACCGGTAATCGATGGAAAAGGCGGATACCTGATGCCCGGGCTGACGGACATGCATGTGCACGTCTGGGATTCCCAGGAGTTGGGCCTGTACCTGGCCAATGGGGTGACCACGGTGCGCAACCTCTGGGGTCAGCCCATGCACCTGCGCATGAAGGAATCCATCCGAAAGGGCGAGTTGCTGGGCCCGGACTTCTATACCTCCGGCCCCAAACTCACCGGGCCCGATTATCCGGGAGACGATAACCTGCAGCTTCTTTCTGTAGACCAGGCCCGGGAAAAAGTGGCCAGCTACAAGGCGAGAGGCTACGATTTTATCAAGACCTACAATGGGCTGACACCGGAGCTTTTCGAGGCCATTTTGGAGGAGTGCCGGATACAGGATATAGACATCGCCGCCCACCCCTCGTCGGCCCTTCCCTATGCGGCACACCTGCGGGAGGAGATTGTCAGCGTAGAACATAGCGAAGACATCGTGCAGCAGGCCCTGAACTACCAATTGGATACGGCCGGTCTGGCCCGGGTAGTGGCGGACTACGCTTCCTTTCCCTCGTCCGCACACTGTCCCACACTGGTAGTGTATTACAATATTTACCGCCTGCTGACCGAAGAGCAGATCCTGGAGGCCCCGGATCTGGATTTTATGAATCCACTGATCCGGATGGTGGACAGCGAGGCCCAGTACCAGCGGTGGACAACAGCAGAGAAGAACGATTCTCTGCTGGCTCATAAGATTCTGGCGCAGCATCGCTTTCACCTGCTTGCGGTTCGCAAATTGCAGGAGGCGGGTGTCAACCTGGTCGCGGGTACCGATGCCGGCATTGGCATCACCCCGGCCGGTGTCTCCATGCATCAGGAATTGGCCTTTTACCGGGAAGCCGGCCTGAGTCCTTATGAGGCGTTACAAACCGCCACCGTCAATCCGGCAAAAACCCACGACTTTCTGACCAATACCGGCACGGTAGAAGTGGGGAAAAAGGCCAACCTGGTGTTGGTGCAAAGCAATCCAGTGGAAGATCCCGACACGATGAGGGAGCCGGAGGGGGTATGGGTTGGCGGGCGCTACATTTCCCGGGAGCAGTTGGAGGCGTTTACGGGTCATGCACGGGAGCGGAACAATTTGCTACCCTCGGCCCTGCGTTACGCGGAGTATTTGCTGCGGGAACGGTGAGCCTGGCGATTGAGTTTTGGGAAAAAGGCAGCGCGGCGATGACCTATCCTGGTTCCTTACTGTGCCGATAGGCTTTGTACGGGTATTTATGGTTTAGCGTTCGCAGGAGGCCACCAAAAGTAGGGCGCCTGGGACCTGTTTTACAGGGAGTAATTGCTGCGGCGGCAACTCCAGGAGGTTGTCAGATGGATTTCAACCAGAGAAAAGTAAGCAATGGCCCATTCGCATGAACATTCAGGGGGAACGAAAAACCTGAGAATCGCTTTTTTTATAAACCTTGCCTTTACCTGTCTGGAAATTGCAGGTGGTTTTCTTACCAATAGCATTGCCATTATTTCAGATGCTTTACACGATTTCGGGGACTCCCTTTCGCTGGGTCTGGCATGGTACCTGGAAAAGAAAGCCTCTGAAAAAAGCGCAACAGACAGGTTCAGCTTCGGGTTTGCACGCTTTCGCTTGTTAGGGGCATTGGTAAATGCACTTGTATTGATCGGAGGTTCTGTTTACATCGTCATAGAAGCGGTAGGAAGGTTTCAGCATCCCGAGCCGGTACAGTCGCTTTGGATGATGGGGATAGCGGTGATTGGTCTGGCGGCCAATGGCTACGCAGCCTGGCGAACCCGGGGAGCCACCTCTTTAAACGAAAAGGTCATTAGCTGGCATTTGCTGGAAGATGTATTGGGATGGCTGGCCGTACTGATCGTCTCCGTTATTCTGCAATTTAAGGATTGGTATTTTCTGGATCCCGCCCTGTCAATCGGTATAACGCTTTTTATCCTGTATGGAGTGGGTAGCAGATTATGGGACACGCTTTATTTGCTACTGCAGGGCGTTCCGGCAAAAATCGACCTGGAAGAAATCAGGGCAAAACTTAAGGCTGTAAGCCACGTGCAGTCGGTTCATCACATGCATATTTGGTCACTCGATGGCAGCCATCATGTCTTTACCACACACCTTGTATTGGAGAATATTTCGGAATACGATAAAGTAGATCAGGTACGGCAGCATGCCCTGGAGGCTTTAAAGGAATATGATTTCCATCACCATACCATACAGGTAGAATTGGATGCCAGTACCTGTGAACTGAACAGGGATACTACCTGATTTTTTTGACATCGGCTCCAGGTTCTGCTACCAGTATCTATCTCAAGTATCTAGTATTCAAAGGAATGCGACGACCGACCTGTACTTAATCTTCCGAATGGTGTTCAAAACCGGTTGTTCAAATGGATTGAAAAATCCGGCGGAAGTGAACGGACGATAGGGCATGTGAAGCCCTTTTGCAAGTAATCAATCCTGTTGGGGTAGGCAAAAGAAGTACAGAAAGCAGTGGTATTGCTTCGACTAGCGAACCAAATTGTCGCAGCACGGTTAGATTGAAAATCGATAGCAGCGATGATTAAAACCGAAAATTTCGAAAAAGTGGAGGTTTCTTCCCTGGAAGAACTCCGGTCCTGGCTGATGCAGCATCATGGCCAGCAGGAGAGCGTCTGGCTGGTGACCTGGAAGAAAAGTGAACCGCAACGGTATGTTTCCAGAGAGGAAGTGCTCGATGAGCTGATTTGTTTTGGTTGGATCGACGGCATCCGGCGCAAGTTGGACGAGCAGCGGACCATGCAATTGATCACCTGGAGAAAGGTGGAACATTGGGCAGGAAGCTACAAAGAGCGGGCAGCAAAACTAATTGCGGCAGGTAAAATGCAGGAATCGGGTTTGAAAGCCATTGAAACTTCCAAAGCAAGTGGGCTATGGGACTTTATGGATGAGGTAGACCAATTGATTGTTCCTCTGGACCTGGCCGATGCGCTGGCAAGCTACCAGGGGGCCACCGCTTTTTTTGAAGCCATCAATCCCTCAAGCAAGCGCTTTGTACTGAGATGGCTCAAACTGGCGCGAACCGAAAAAACCAGGAAAAAAAGAATCGACCAACTTGTCCAGCTGGCTGCCAGGGGCGAAAAATTACCGGGAAGTTGATAGCCAATCTGCCTTTCAGCAAGAAGTGTATAGGCACTGGCGGATTTTGCTTTTTGAATGTAGCCCAATAGGATTGTCCGTAAATTCCGCATTGGGCAATTGGTATTTTTGCTGTATATTGAATGCAGGGAAAAATGGGTGGCCTTTACTCCTGAAGAGCTGGTAAACGACTGTGTTTGGCGCAAAGCAAGACTCTCTGTCCATTCCCGGCAGAAAAAAGGGCTTTGCCAGTGCGGTATGCCAACAGCCCGGCGTTGCCCGTTCTTTTTCCTTCTTTTTTACCGATTCAAAATTAAAATACCTATGAGAGCCATTGTCTTTGCCTTGTTCCTGCCCCTGCTTTGGGCCTGTGAATCAAACCCTACCGAAGGTATCTCCCTTTCCGGTCTGCAGGAACCTGTAGAGATCATCCGTGATCCATGGGGTGTGAATCACATCTATGCCAAAAACCAGCACGATTTGTTTTTTGCGCAAGGCTATGCTGCTGCCAGGGACCGTCTTTTTCAATTTGAGATCTGGAGGCGAGAGGCCACCGGCACGGTAGCCGAGATCCTGGGACCCGCCGAATTGCAGCGGGACATCGGTACCCGGCTGTTTCGGTTCCGGGGAGACATGCAGGAGGAGATGAATCATTACCACCCCGAAGGAGCAGCCATCATCACGGCCTATACGGAGGGTGTCAATGCCTTTATTGAGGAAGTCCGGTCCAGGCCCGAAGAACTTCCCCTGCCTTTCCGGATGCTCGGTATTTTGCCGGAAAAATGGACACCCGAGGTGGTGATATCCCGGCACCAGGGGCTGCTGGGTAATATAGAAGAGGAACTGGACCTGGGCAGGGCCGTGGCGCGCCTGGGTGAAGCGCAGGTCAAAGACCTGAAGTGGTTTCATCCCAAAGACCCCGATATTGCCCTGGACCCGCAAATTGAGCCGGAAGGGTTGTTTCCCGATATTCTGGCCCTGTACAAGGCCTACCGAAAGCCCCTTTCCTTCCGGCCTGCCGATATCCTGCCCGAATACCGCGATCCGGAGATGGGCAGCGCAGAGGAAACTGCGGGTCTTGCGGAGGAGGCGCCTTTTTCCCTGGGCAGCAACAACTGGGTGGTGGACGGTTCGCGTACGGCCAGCGGGCATCCCTACATGGCCAACGATCCGCACCGGACCATCGCCGTCCCCTCGCTGCGCTACATGGTGCACCTGAATGCCCCCGGATGGGATGTGATCGGAGGAGGGGAACCCGAAATCCCCGGCATCTTCATCGGCCATAACGGCTACGGGGCCTGGGGACTCACCGTGTTCCGGACCGACTGAGAAGACCTGTACGTGTACGAACTGAATCCGGAGAATCTCAACCAATACCGCTACGATGGGGCCTGGGAAGACATGGAGATCCTTACCGAGACCATCCCGGTAAAGGGCCAGGAGGATCAGGAAGTTAGCCTGCGCTATACCCGTCACGGACCGGTGACCTATGTGGATTCCGTGCACCATAGGGCCTATGCGGTACGCTGTGCCTGGCTGGAACCCGGAGGAGCTCCCTACCTGGCTTCCCTGCGCATGGACCAGGCAAAAAGCTGGGAGGAATTTCGGGAGGCCTGTGCCTACAGCCATATTCCCGGGGAGAACATGGTCTGGGCAGACAAGGACGGTACCATTGGCTGGCAGGCCGTGGGCATTGCGCCCATTCGGCGGAATTTCAGCGGCCTGGTGCCCGTGCCCGGAGACGGGCGCTACGACTGGGAGGGTTACCTGCCCATTCCCCAGAAGCCCCATACCGTCAATCCCCCGGAAGGCTACTTTGCTTCGGCCAATCAGAACGTGACGCCTGCCGACTATACCCATTGGGAGGCGATCGGCTTTTCCTGGTCGGATCCCTTTCGCGGTGATCGGGTGGAGGAAGTGCTGGAAACGAAGAAAGCCGTCACCATGGAAGACATGAAAGCCCTGCAGGTAGACTACCTCAGCATTCCCGCCCGGGAGCTGGTGTCCTATCTGCTGGACCTTCCCCTTTCCGGCAAGGCGGCTGCCGACCGGGATCGGCTGCGGGGATGGGACCATAGGCTGGACCCCAACTCCATTCCGGCCGCCATTTACGTGGCCTTTGAAGATGCGCTGCTGCGGCTGGCTAGCGAACGCCTGGTGCCGGAAGCCGGAAGAGAAGCCATCGGCCGCATCCAGCTGAAGAAAATCCTGGACTGGATCGCTGCACCGGACGAACGCTTTGGCCCTGATCCCGAGGCCGGCCGGGACCGCCTGCTGGCCGATGCCTTTGCGCAGGGATTGGCCGACCTGGAGGAAAACCTGGGAGCGAATCGGGATGCCTGGCAGTACGGGCAGGAGCGCTTCAAGCACGTGTACCTGGTCCACAGCCTGGGAGCGCTGGGGAATGAGCAGGTAAAGGACCAACTAAACCTGGGGCCCTTGCCTCGGGGCGGCAATGCCTACACTCCCGGATCCACGGGGGGCAACAAGCGGCAAAGTTCCGGTGCTTCCTTTCGGATCATTGTGAACACGGGAGCCTGGGACGAAACGCAGGCAACCAATGCCCCCGGTCAGTCCGGCGATCCCAACAGTCCCTTTTACGACAATTTATTCGAATCCTGGGCCAGGGACGAGTACTTCCCCCTGTACTATTCCCGGGAAAAAATCGATTCCGTGGCCGTGGAAAGGACGGTTCTGGGGCCGGGGAGGTATTAGGTTGGGTGCAGGGATGGAGAATGGGCCTTTTTAATGTTCAGTGCTGATTTTCGTGTTTTTTTTCGCAAAAAGGAAAAAGTAAGTTTTTTTACCTCCGAATTTCTTAATTTGACCACGAAAAACCGGGAAAATTATATTTGTTATAGTGCATATACACGCAACTCAGCTCCAGAATATAGCTATATATGGATGTTGTACGCAAGCTAAAAACCTACCCCCCAAGAAGAGCAAAGATTGCTATCATATACATTACTGATTTATCTCAATCGGTTCCTGTATTCACTCGGAGTAACGCCTAAGACTTTCTTTACATATCGAGTGAAAAATGACCGGCTGGAAAACCCCATATTATCGGCTATTTCAGCTATGTTTAATTGCGTGTTTTGAAGTAGGAGTTCCAGGCGTTCACGGACATACCGTTTAATCCATTCCGAAGCAGTAATGCCGGAAGTAGTCTTGCAAATATAATTCAGATACTTGGGGGTAATGTGCAATTGCTGTGCATAAAACCGTACTTCCCGTTCTTTTTTACAATGCTCCTGGACTAATTGGGCAAACCGCTCGTAAAGCGTTCCACTCTGCACCGTACGTTTTCTATTTTCAATTTCATTGGCGAATGTGTGCCACATTTCTAGAATGAATAAGCGCATTTGAAATTTCAGCACTTCATGATAAAAGAGGTGCTTTTTCTGTTGCGATTTATCGTACAGGAGTTGAAAATTCGACAGGACCCGGTGCTTGTCTTTTTTATCGCCTAAATGCAATACAGGGTATTCCTTAGAATGTAAGGTGGCATCAATGCCTCTGCTCTGGTCGGGAATATTTTCAAACAGAAACTCCTTTTCCACCAACAATACCGTTGATTTAAAATTTTTTGAATATGCTAAATTTGTCAACTTGCTTTCTGCAAACCAAAAAACAAATTCCCCTGCTTTGCATACATAAGGTTTGTCATTAAAAACAAATGCCATACTTCCGCTGTGACAGTAGAGATGTGTATGATATCGACCCAAAAAATCATCAGGAAACCGTACATTTACTGATGATTCAAACAAGATCACGCTTTCCTTTTCTCCATTCATTTAGGTGCTATTACTTTTTTCAAGTATACGTAATATGTGACATTATTCATGAAATTCGTGTAATATAAGGAATAAAAAGAACACTTACCTTTGCTCTATAAAATTTTCCAAAGATGGAATCAACAGATATTTTCGACAGGTTAAGGAAAGGCGAAACCATACCGCCCAATGACCCACAGGCCTATAAAATGCGTGAGGCTTCATTTGCCACCAAAGAATTGTTGGTACAAATGAACAATTCATCCGATCCCAAAGAAATAAGGGATTTGTTGAGTCGGATTACAGCTTCGGAAATTGAAAAAAGCGTTGCTGTGTTTACTCCCTTGTATATCAATTATGGAAAACATACCCGGATCGGGAAGAACGTATTTATAAATTTCGATTGTGTATTCCTCGATTTAGGTGGGATCACCATCGAAGACAATGTCCTGTTAGCACCGAAAGTCAGCTTGCTCTCTGAAGCACATCCCATTTCACCCAAAGAAAGGCATTCTCTTGTACCAAAACCGATTCATATCAAAAGGAACGCCTGGATTGGGGCCAATGCCATCATTTTACAAGGGGTCACAATTGGCGAAAACGCGGTGGTCGCGGCAGGGTCGGTCGTTTCCAAAGATGTTCCTGACAATACCATTGTTGGAGGTACTCCAGCAAAAATTATCAAAACCATTTAAAATAAATAAACTATGAAATTTAATTTGATAATCCTTGTTGCAGCTTATGTATTTCTTACAGGTTGCGATGAAAAAAAGTCAACTATGGAAAATAAAAATGACGCTGAGCGAGAAGTATTAGCTGCTCATGAGAAACGGAGGCTTGCCACACTAAGTGGTGACGCTGATGCAGTTGCTTCAATGATGACCGAAGACCTTACGTTCACTCACGCTAATGCGGTTGTAGAGAGTAAAGCACAATTCATTGAAGCATTGGAAACACGCAGGCTGCAATATCAAGCCATTACTGACGAAAAAGATATTGCAGTTAGGGTTCATGGCGGTACTGGTGTTGTTTCAGGTATATGTCGCATTTTGGTAGATGCTTCAGGGACAATGATTGACATACGTGTAGAATTTACTGAATTGTGGGTTAGAGAGCAGGATACATGGAAAATGATGCTCTGGCATGCCACCGAAGTAAGGTAGTTCGGCTTGCTGTACTGCATATTTTCATCACGGAAGAAGACTAAGATATTTCAAAAATAATGAAAAATACCGTCCTCCTTATTTGTATTCTTTTTTATGCTTTAAATGTTTGTTCACAAACGGAGCAAAGCAACAAAACACAAATCGCTGGCAAAGCTGGTATTACCAATAACGGTATTTCATTCATTCCTAACTTTTCGCTGGAACAACCTGCGGCCATCTTTAATCTTTTATTGGAAAAAGGACGATTTAGTTTTGAACCGGAATTAACCTTTTCCTTGGAAGAAGGTAGGCCATGGTACCAGGTATACTGGTTGCGATATAAAATTATCGAAGGGGACAAGTTTAAGCTGCGTGCCGGAGGGCATCTTGGTCTGAACTTTGCTAAGATACCGGATTCCACTAATAATGAAATAATTAAAACAGAACGTTATTTAGTTGGGGAATTGGTTCCTACGTATCAAATTTCTGATAAGATCATGGTCGGAATGCAATATATGATTTCGAAAGGCTACGACATTGGTACGAATGAGCTTCAGCACTTTTTAGCGCTTACCGCCAATTTCAGCAACATCAAATTATCCAAATCGATGGAGTTTGAGATATCACCACAGGTTTTTTATCTCTCTTCTTTTGACTTTGGCGAAGGGTATTATATGGCATCAGCATTTAAGCTCTCCAAAAGGAATTTCCCCTTATCAATTTCTTCCGTAATGAACAAGAAGATCTCAAGCAGCATCGCTGGAAAAGACTTTTTATGGAACGTGATCCTTACCTATTCCTTTGGTAATGGTATCATTTCTAAACCCTAATGATTGATAAATTCAGTAAAACAACGGACAAGCAGCCTATGGTGACTACAACGTAACGAAAGAATCCATTATACCATCACAATCCTTGTTAATGAAGCATTTATGTATATGTAATCTCACGAGAGTTCCCTTTTCTTTCATAAATTGCTTTAATATTTATAGGGCAGATAAAAAAGGCCAGCGTACAATAACTAAGCATTCTGACGGCCGGAATAGCCTGCTCTGAATGCAGTGTTGAACCCATCGGCTGGCTCAGGATAAACCCTTCGACTAGCTCAGGGTAAACCCTCCGGCCGGCTCAAGGTAATCCCTTCGGCAGGCTCAGGGGGGCCTGCAATGAATATTTGAAGGGTTGGTGGGTATTTGGATTACTATGGGAATGATTTTCCCGTCTTTGATTTCTTGGCTTACGGTGATTGAAAAAATTACTGAATTTACGTTTTTCGTTGGCCGATGAGGCTTTTTTAGTAGATGTTGTCCACTTGTTTATGGGTTTTGGGGCGGATTTTGGGTTTTTTTTACCATTTGGGCAATAAGCTACCAGGTGCTTTTTGTTTTGTTTGCTGATTTTGTTGAGCCAGTTAGCTGGTGGCCCCCTTTGGTCGAAACATGCCACTGTATGCAATTCTGCGGTCTTGCAACAACGACACTTTCTGAGCAGGTTAGCTGATTTTTCTCCAAGTTCTACTAAAACCTGACCGATCTGACTGATGCTATTTCCTTTGTGGCTAGCCTTGAAAGCAGTGGCCAGTATTCCATAAAGCCTGATGCGGGTAAAGCCTTTGGGTATAATGGGTAGTGTAAACCTTCGTATCCATCCGAGGAACCCATTAAATTACTATAGGAGTCATGAATGGGATTTATTATTGGGCTTTTTTAGGCCGGTAATTTTCCCGGTTGGCGGGCAGCAGCCGGTAGCGTTCCTTTTGTTTGGGCAGTTTTTAAATCCTTTATTCTGTTTTACCATCTTTTTTTGGTTCGGATTTGTAATTCCGAACCTATTGCGGAGATTGCGAACTTCCGCTAAGCGTTTATCCTTCATCTTTGTGGTGTTATCATCAAATCCCGTCAAATATGACATCGAAGCTATCCCCTGGAGCAAATTGCAGAAGCGCACAAATATGTGGAACAGGGGCACAAGGAAAGAAATGTGGGCCTTGCCCCTGCCTAAATCTGGCAAAGACTGATTTGAACCTATTCCTTTATCAAAACGGATCATTACCTATCGAAAAACCATGAAAAAGAACTATACCAAACAAGTGCTGAGAGTAGTCCTGATCCTTGGATCAATCGCCTCGCTCTTCTTTGTTCCCTGGCTGTTGGTGAAAGCCTGGATCCTTCCCCTGCCGGATACCATTCAGGAACAGTTGGAGGAGGCAATCGCTCATGGGTTTGACGGTATGATCGTCTATATCGACCAGGGGGGTAAGACACCGCAGCAGTATGCTGCTGGCTGGCACAACCGGGAATCCGAAACACCGGCCAGAGCCGATGCGCTGTTTAAAATTGCAAGTATCAGCAAACTGTATGATGCAGTAGCCGTCACAAAACTGGTAAGTGAGGGACGGCTTTCTCTTGACAAAACTTTAGCGGAGTACCTGCCTGAACTTGAAGGAAAAATCCAGCATGCAGATAAAATAACGCTAAGGTTGATGATTCAGCACAGGAGCGGCATTCCCAATTTTACAGATGCACCTGGTTTCTGGGCCTCTCCCACCGGATCCTATGAAGAAAGCCTTGCATTGATACTCGGAAAACCGGCCAACTTCGAACCCGGTGAAGACTATGAATATTGCAATACCAATTACCTGTTGATCAACAAGATTATGGATGACGTACTGGGGTATGGCAACTTTGAGTTTATCCGGGAGGAAATTCTAGATTCCCTGAAGCTCAGAAATACATACTCTTCGCTGAAGGAGGTGAATATAGCCGATGTAATGAGTGGCTACCATGTGGGATACGCTCCTGATCTCAAGACAAATGATCACGGCATGCACGCCACAGCAGCGGATGTAGGTGTTTTTCTGAGGGCCTTGAACGAGGGATCATTGTTTAAACCCGGAGAACAGGAAATATATGCTTCCCTTTACGAGTACGAGCATGGAGGCTGGGTTCCGGGCTACCAGAGTTTCGCCGCATATCATAAAGATATAGATACCGTAATTGTTGCCTTCTACAGCACAACTGACCCTAAGCTTTACAATTGGAACCTGTCGGAAATAATTAACAATAGAATGGCGCAAATAATCAGAAAGAATCAATAGCCACGGCACCGCTATTTTCCACTGTCTCAGTAAGTGGGCGGGGAACTCATGTACACCAAGATCAAGACCGCCTGAACACACTAAAAAGGTTTGGGGCGTAATAAACAAATCCAAAATAGATCAAAAAATGAAAAGTTACATCCTATTATGTTTGGCATTGGTAATGATGGGTTCCTGTAGCCGTTCATTGACATCTGATACCTCCCGGCAACCAACGCTTGCCGATTACCGGCTCGGTGAAAAATGGATTTGGAAATACAAAGGTGTCACCACAGAGGGAGAAGTCCGCTCGGATGGCGAAGATACCAGAGAAATAGTCAATATGGATGGTGTTTTGGGCATGACCATAGGAAGCGATACTATTCCTGTTACTGACATTGTCAGGCCCGACGAAAGCGGTACACCTAAATACGACTGGCCTTTGGAAGTGGGTAAAAAGTGGAAATATGAGAACAACTGGACCAGCCAGGATGGAACAACCGGAAGCCAAAGTCAGGAGGCAGAGGTATTGAGTTACCGGGAAGAAACGGTAACAGCGGGAACATTCATGGCATACACCATAAAATACACCGGAAGAACCACCAATTCCAGAGGGTATAATTCCCATGAAGAGGAGGTTTGGTTATATGCACCTGCGGTTAAAAATTTCATTAAACTGACCCAATCCCAGGGTGATTTTTTTTACGTGGAAGAATTGATCGAATACACAATGCCTGAGTAATGGAACAGATCAGAAATTCACCCACTATTTCGTTACACAACTATTTATTATTCATAGTCAAAGAAACACCTACTATCCCGCTACCTACAACTACCTGTTTGGGAAAGTAGGATATGGTTTTCAAATCAAACTCTTTGAAGGTGCTTACCTCGGTACCAATGTTAAAATGGGTACTTTCACCTATAATAGAAACTCCGAAAACCCCTATGAAGGGTTTTATTCAGTAGATTTTTTTGATAAAACCGGATTCATTTTAGACTTTCAATTTCACCTTAATTTTTTTTTAACCCCCCCCATCACTGATAAAAGACTTCTTAACCCACATGACGATGACCTCCCGAAAAGGCATTGGTTTTAGAATAGTGCTCGTTGATGGAACCGGCATTTCCTTGTTCCCTGCCTGTTGGTGAGTTTGAAATTGGTTCACAAATAGATATCTTAGGAAAGCAGAACGGTTTATTTACAAGAGAAGCCGGTCGCAATGCCCATCCGATGAACGATTCGGTGAGAAACTTGAGCTGTAATTACTCCTGTTTACTCGAGGCAAATCTTTGTAGCTAGCAGATGCTTTTGGATGGAAACTAATGCATGAAACATGTCTAACATTAAGATAAATAGCATCTCCTGCTTATTCACTCTATTTTTCTTTATGTCCACAGCTTTATTGTGGGCACAAAGTGAATCTATAAATGAAGAGAGATTCGTATCCATCGGGGGAATTGAGCAATGGATTACAATAAAAGGTGACGATAAAAGCAATCCCATCATCCTTTTTCTGCATGGTGGTCCGGGGAGCACATTGAGTCAATTTGATAACAATATGTATGCCGGTTGGGAGAAGGATTTTGTTCTGGTAAATTGGGACCAAAGGGGGGCCGGAAAAACCTTTGGCCGCAGTGCTCCTTCTGACATAAATGAAGAATATTATGTAGAAAATCCATTGAAGGTAGAACAGATGACCAAAGACGGGGTCGAGCTTACAAGGTATATTCTTGATTACCTTGATAGTCAAAAACTAATACTGGTGGGCACTTCCTGGGGTTCTATTCTTGGCATGAAAATGATTTTGGATAGCCCTGAGATTTTTGATGCCTATCTGGGCCACGCTCAGGTAGTGAATTTTTCCAGAAATATCGACTATGCTTATAATAAGGTTCATGAGTTGGCTATTGAATCTGAAGACCTTATTTCATTGGATGTGCTTGATTCATTAGGTGAGCCACCTTATGACGATGCCAGAAGTTACGGCCAATTATTGCGAATAGTAAAAAAATATGAGAGAGATCGTTCTATTCCTGCTCCTGATGCATGGTGGGAAATAGCAGCTCAATATGACAATGATAAAGATAGGAAAGCAAGAAATGATGGGGATGACTACTCCTTTATCAATTTTGTCGGACATGCCAAACTTGGGATAGAATCGATGGTTTCAGCCATTGATTTCGACAAGGATGGTTTGGTAATTGAAGTCCCCGTCTATTTGATACAGGGAGAGCAAGACATATTGACCTCAAAAGAGCTCACCAAACCTTATTTTGATAAAATTCAGGCCCCAAAAAAGGAATATTTTTTAGTACCTGATGCGGCACATGGGCACAATCAATCGATCGTTGACAAACAACTTGCAGTAATCAATCAGATCTTATCGCAAAAGTAAAATACCATCGACAAAATCCAATCACAAAGTTTTTAACGAAGACTGATTATATGACACCTTTATTCAAAAAGCTAAACTATAAGGGACAGGAGCAAATCCTGGTGGTCAATGCGCCCGAATCATTTAAAAAAGAACTGGATGCGCTGGCCCAATCTACCGAAGTGATCATTTACAGTGATTCCGCTAAGCCTGAGGCGGTAACATTTGCCCTTTGTTTTGTGATGACCCAGGCGGAAATCGATCGCTTTATTTCCACTGTTGAAAGAAAGCTGCCGGGAGATGTGGTCATCTGGATATGTTATCCCAAAGCCAGTTCAAAGCGGTACAAATGTGATTTTAACCGGGACACGGGTTTTGGGATCCTTGGTGATTACGGGCTTGAAGCGGTCAGGCAGGTTGCCATTGACGAGGACTGGAGTGCCTTGCGGTTCCGGAAAGTGGAATATATCAAAAATATTACGCGAAGGGAGAGCTTTGCATTGACCAAAGAAGCAAAGCGCCGAACGAATAGGAGGGGAGAATGAAATTTGTGGTAAGCTTAATTTGGTGATGGGTGTGGTATACAGGAAGTCACAAACCGGCTGGGTAGTAATAACGATCTTTGGATCGGTCAGCATCTTTCTCTTCCTCGCCTTTGTGAATCAATGGGGAAGCAAGCCACTTCCTCTTACACCATTCCTGGTTCTGGAGCTGTTTTTCGTGGGGCTTGGTTTTTTGTTTTACAAACTAACCGTTGAACTCGGTGAATCGACACTCCGACTCACCTATGGAATTGGCCTGATCAGAATCACATTTGAAATGGACCAACTGTTGGAAACAGAGATTATCAGCACCCCATGGTACTACGGACTAGGTATCCGGATAACGCCAAAAGGCATGCTGTACAATATACAAGGTTCGAAGGCAATCAAGATCGATTATATGCGAAAGGACAAGAAAAAGTCGGTTATGGTTGGAACACCGGAACCCGGGCGACTGAAGAAAGCGCTGGAAGATAGCAGTAGAGAACAAGGGTAGTTTCCTAACCAGAATCGGGCAGGCACGAACCAGTCACTTTGCAAGCTTACCATCGAACTTCATCTTACCGCTTTCCCCGGGAAAATTGCGTTGCTCAGTATCCACTTCACTTCGCTTATTGCTTCTTTTTCCGAATGCGAGGTACGCAATGCAGCTTTATGAATGCCCGCCGGGAACTGGTCCAATAAAATAATAACCCGATATTGCAGCCGGATATATAAACCGACTCAAATGAATTGGATACTATTGGTGATTGCCGGCCTATTTGAGGTCGCTTTTGCTGCCTGCCTCGGCAAAGCGAAAGCAGCATCCGGTATAGAGGCTACCTACTGGTACCTGGGATTTTTGATTTGCCTTGGGATCAGCATGCTGCTGTTGGTAAAGGTGACCCAACAGCTACCGATCGGAACGGCCTATGCGGTATGGACCGGCATTGGGGCTGTAGGGACGGTACTGATTGGAATAGTGATTTTTAAGGAACCGGCCACCTTCTGGCGCCTGTTTTTTATCAGCACATTGATCGCCTCCATTATCGGACTAAAATTAGTTTCGCACTGACCTGATTTGGTCCGAAGGGGCCATTTACAATATAGGTTTTGAAAGCGGTATAAAGCACTGGAAGAATTTCCTGAAAACCGGGGGTTATTTGGCCCTGACTGAAATCACCTGGATCAGTCTTGCCCGGCCAAAAGAAATTGAGGATTATTGGCATCAGGCCTACCCGGAAATAGCTACCGCATCCGATAAAATCAGGATATTAGAGCACAATGGTTTTTCACCGGTAGCCTACTTTTATCTTTCGCCGGAAAGCTGGACGGATCACTACTATAAGCCCCTGGAAAAGCATTTTGCAACTTTCCTGGACCAGCAGGGCCATTCCGAACCTGCCAAAAAAGTGGTTGCAGATACGAAAATGGAAATGGAATGGTATCAAAAATACAAGGATTTTTACAGTTATGGGTTTTATATTGCAAAGAAAATATAGGGAAAGAAATGTCAGGTTAAGTCTTCTAAAATCAGTGCGAAAGGAGCTTTGGTTTGAAATTAAAAAAAAATTGCCGAGTAATTTAGTCCCGCCTTCGTCCTGTTGCAACACGAGGCCCTGCTGGCATGATTCGGCTTTGAAGCTTTCTGATCCATCATCTAAAACGAGATAGCTGTGAACATAAAAATTATTTTTGCGCTGTTTTTATGGCATGTGTCTGCCGGTTTTTCTCAGGAGCCCGGTCTGAATGCTAAATTCGATCGCCTTGCCGCATCTTATCAAAAAGTTTATGGCTTCTCAGGCACCATTTTATTTGTCTCTGATAACCAAAAGACATTTGAGAAAAGCTATGGCCTGGCCAATAGAAGTTTCAACCAAAGAAATCATCCCACTACCCGCTTTTCGATCAACTCTGTTTCGAAAATTTTTACCACTGTGGCTGTGCTGCAGTTGGCAGAGGAAAATAAAATCGGGCTGCAGGTACCAATTTCACAATACCTGAACGAACTGGAGGCAGATTGGGCAGACCGCGTCACCGTACACCACTTGCTGAGCCATACTTCCGGACTCCCCAGGGAATCGGGGGTACAGCCGGAGGATGAACTGACTTTTACCGAGCAGCTAGGGCTGGTGGGGAAGCAATACCTGCTCTTTGATCCGGGAGAGCGATACGAATATTCCAATTCCGGGATCATACTTTTGGGCGCACTGATCGAACAGGTCAGCGGGATGGACTATGGGGCATATATCGATGCCCGCATTATCCGGCCACTGCACCTGGATAACACCGGATACTACCGGAGTAGAAACGTGGTGGAGCGACAAGCCGTGCCCTACCGGCTTTCTGCCAATGGGCTGGAATTTACCCAAAGGAGCAAGCATTTTGGCGACAATGCCGGTGGTGGCCTGTATTCCAATCCCTCGGATCTTTTTTCCTTCGTTAAAGGGCTGGAAGCGCAGCAGTTGCTGTCAGAGAAGTATACCGAATTGATGTTCCGGCCGCAAATTAAAAGCGGGGAATCCGATGAAGAAGGCTATGGCTGGAGTATCAAATATTTTGGGGAAGAGCAAATTTATTTTGCGGCCGGCAGCGGGTACGGTACCAAGAGCGTGATCATTCGCATGCCGGAGAGTGGTGATTTTATAGGCATCACCTCCAACTGGGGCAACACCCCCATCCTGCAATTGCTGCGGGACCTGTACCTGACAGCGAGAGGGCAGCCTGTTTCCCTGCCTTCAGATGACGGTCTCGCTGATCCAGGGGCCTATTCAGACCGGATGGGGCAATATACCTTTGTGAGAGGAGAGCTGAAAAAACACCTGGGCATGGACCGTGAAGAGATACGCCTGCATGAATTTGAGGGGCGCCTGTTTTTGGACGATGAGCTCCTGGCGGCGGGTGAAGGCTACCTGCGGCTTACCTATACGGATGAATTGAAAATTTTTTTCAAAAACCAGCAAATGATCATCGAAATCAACGGCAACACCCTGATTGGAAACAGGACATTACCGGGTCAGTAGCCCATCCGGACCGGGGCAGAAAAGCTGAAAAGGGTGATCCCTTGCTGGTTATTGGTCTAAATCCCTTGCTTTCAAAATAAATGGTATCAGCAGAGGATGATTTCTATCCGAAATGATTAATTTGAAAACAATAATTGATGCATATCAGACAGGTATTTGGAGTTTACCTGCCTTTGTGTATTCTTGTATAGATTTTACCCACAATAGACTCTCATGGCGAAGAAAAATAGTCAGGTAGAATTTGTAAAAAGGTTTGAAAAGGTTGAACTCGGAGTAAAACCTCGGACTATTTATGAAGTAAACCTGCACTACTTCTAATCATTAATGGACTAGCTGTTTCCTTTTTAAGAAATCATATCCACCTATGTCCACCGCAAATACCAAAAGTACGTCCGTACATAGGAGTTGGCTATGATTTGAGTTGGCATCCCCGTAAACGAAGAGAATGACTCAATCTGAACTGATAATTTTAAATTTTAAAGAAATAAGAAGAAGGAGCATGAAGCTCTGGAATGGACTTCCCGAGAGCCATTATCATTGGAGGCCTGACGAGAAAGCCATGACTGCTATAGAAATGGTTAGGCACGTTTTGCAAGCCGATTATGGCTGGAATATTATCATCAATAATGGGAATATGACAAATTATCAAACGCCCTGGAAAAATCGACCATTCATTAGCCTTGCAGATGAACTTGAATTTGCTGAACCCTATAGAAAGGCGTTTTTAAAAACTGTTGGCCAATTTTCGGATACGCAATTAAGCGAAACCGAAATCATTCACCCTGGAAATGGTGAAAAGAAAATTCTCGGACCCTATTTACTACGGATTGGATATCACGAATCGGTTCACGCAGGCCAGTTCATTTCGTATTTACGAACAATGAAAATAGGCTGTCCGGAAATATGGGACTAAAAAATACCAGAACACTCCTGACACTAAATCAAACCCTTGGCCTCCAATGATTTTTTCAGGGCCCCATGCTTTTCCCAGAACCGATCCTTTATCCGCTGCATCAGGCTCTTAAATTCCGGATGTTCTTTGAGGGGGGCGATTAATGGGTCTAGTTCGAAAAACAGGACAATCCAGTATTGGTAATTTTCCTGTTGGGAGAAAATGCGCAATTGCTCAAAGGCCTGCTTAATTTTTCCTTCCTGCGCGTACAATACAGCCATACTGGCACTTTTGTAGATGGATTGGTCCTGCTCGCAATACCGGGCATAAGCATTGTAAAATTCTGCGGCACGCTCAGGGTAGCCCATTTTTTCGTACACCAGCCCGATTTTGATATCCTCCTGGGGATAAATGCCCAGTCCCTGTTTTTCCCTTTCGGTAACAAACTGCTCGTAGTAGACAAAGGCTTTGGTATAGTCTTCCTGAAAATAATGCATTTTTGCCACTTCCTGCAGGATGTCCAGCCGGCTGCTATCCTTCTGCCATTCCTCCAAAAGCAGCGTAGTAGTCTGCTTTATGTCCCGGTTTTTGGCGTACAGTATATAGGCATTCAGGAAAGGAGCATATTCGTTGTCCGGGTTGAAAGCTATTGATTGGTTGATATACCGGATGGATTCGTCTACAAAGCCGTTTTGGATCAAGGCATTGCTCAGGTGCAGATAAGTATAGCTTTTGTTTACCGAGTCTTGCGTGCCCACGTCCAGTTGAATGCCTTTCAGGGCATATTCCAGGTACCGGGCGGTGTTGGGGGTAATGCGTGCATAGAAATCCGCCAGCAGTTGGATCACCGGCAAAGAGTTGGGATTGTATTCCAGTGCTTTCTCCAGGTGGGGCAGGGCCAGTCGATACTCCTTTGTGTGCAGGTAATACAATGCTTTGGCAATCAAGCTTTCGGCAGATTTAGAATCATACAGGAGTGCCTTGTCGGCGTAGTTGTTGATGAGGTCCGTGAATTGTTTCTCAATCTGATAGATGTCGAGGTAATAGTAGGAAATGGCCAGATTGGCATAGGACAGGGCGAACTGTGGGTCTTCTTCAACCGCCTTTTCAAGCAAGGGAATGGCCGTAAGCAGCCCCTCCCGATTTTGTTCATTCATACGTTCCAAGGCCTGCAGGTAATAATCGTACGCAATGAGGTTGTCCGTAGGCTGCTTTTCGATGCGTTCCAGTTCAGCTGGAGTAACCACTACTTTGATAGCATCGGTGATTTCGCCGGCTATTTCGTTTTGCAGGGCGAAAATATCTCCGATTTCACGGGTGTATTGTCCAGACCACACCGGTTGATCCGTCGCTGCTTCCACCAGTTGCATGTTGAGCAAGACCTGTTCGCCCACACGTTGTCCGCTGCCTTCCAGAATATAGCTGACCCGGAGGATTTCTGCTATTTCCGGAATGGACAGGTCTGTATTTCGGAATTGTTCCACCGAAGTTCGGCTGACCACCCGCAGGTCCTGGATCTTTTGTAATTTACTCAGCGCCGATTCCATCAGGCCATTGATGAAATACAGGTTTGCGGAATCGCTGCTTTCGTTTTTGAAGGGCAAAACTGCAATGGATTTCTCCTGTTCGGTGCTGCGGTCAGGAAGTAAGGACCTAAAAATAAAAAAAGAAACAGCAAATAGCAGGATCACTAGCCCTGCCAATGCGGTCAGCCGGTATTTTTTTCCGGGTAGGAAAGGAGCGGGTGGTTCCTTTCTGCTTTTTCGGGCCTCACCCGGAGCGTAGCCATAGTGCTCCCGAAAACATTTGATAAAATAGGAAGTACTGCCAAAGCCTACCTGAAAGGAAATCTCCGAAACAGTTAGAGAAGTTTGTTTCAGCAATTCCATGCCTTTTTTCAGCCGTATCTGCCGGATGTATTGACTGGCGGAGAGATGGGTGTATTTCTTGATTTTCCGGAGCAGATTTGACCGGCTCATGTTCATGGCCTCAGCCAACTCGGATACCCCGAAGTCTTCCTGTGAAACATTGTCCAGGACAATGGCCTCTATGGTATCGATAAATGCTTCGCCTGAAATGGATGGGTCTGACATGAGGATTTTTTAACCATCGAATTTACAAATAATTCCCGCAATACATAAGCTAAGATGTGGGCCAATTTCATTGCGGAAAACCCGGATTTGCATCATAATTTATACTCCTGCTTCATAATTTTTATCCCCTCCTCAAAATTGATGCTTTTGGCAACATGCCGGTTACACCAGGTTTCGGCACTTCGACGAGCTTCGTAGCAATTAAAATTTCAACCAAATAAATACAAATCAATGAAAACGAAAAGAATAAATGCCTTTGTATGTATCGGCTTATTGCTCGCTTTGTCGTTCGGCTGTTCCCCATCTGCTGAAAGGAAAAATGAAAATGGGATAGAAATACCGGATATGGATATCCATGCCGCGGTACTGGAAGGAAATGTAGATGTAGTTAGGCAGCACATTGAAGCAGGGTCTGATATCAATAAAAAGGAGCCGCTTGGCGGAGCCACGCCGCTGATCTCAGCGATAACTTTTGGAAAAACCGGGATCGCCCAACAATTCATTGACGCCGGCGCGGACTTATCTGCTAAAAATAACGATGGATCTACGGCGCTCCATGTGGCTGCATTTTTCTGTCGGGTAGAAGTGGTTCAGGCATTGCTGGATGCGGAAGCAGATAAAACCCTGCGAAACGAATACGGGGCTACGCCAAGGGAGACCGTAATGGGGCCATTTGAAGCCGTCAAGCCGGTATATGAAATGATGCAAACGCAACTGGGGCCCCTGGGCTTACAGCTGGACCTGAAGGAACTGGAAAAGACCCGCCCCGTAATTGCCATGATGCTTCAATAAAAACTGTAGAAAGATGTTAACTGAAAGAAGATACGATATTGACTGGCTGCGGGTAATAGCGATTGGATTGCTGTTGATTTACCACATCGCCATTGTATTTCAACCATGGGCCAGTTTTATTGGTTTTATCCGAAGTGAAGAACCGATGGAAGGTCTTTGGAAACTGATGTCCCTGTTAAATGTGTGGCGCATACCCTTTCTGTTTTACGTGTCCGGAATGGGCGTCTATTTTGCCATTCGGAAACGGAATTGCTGGCAATTGATGAAGGAGAGATCGAAAAGAATACTCATCCCCTTTGTGTTTGGCCTGTTTGCCATTGCGCCGCTCCATGTATTTGTTTTTCAGCAATTTTACGGGATGCCTTTGCAATATTTTCTGCACCCCGGTCACTTGTGGTTCTTGGGGAATATCTTTATTTATGTATTGGTGCTGACACCCTTATTCTTCCTGTTGATGAGAAGGCCACTTCCTGGATTCAGGAGAGGACTAACGGCCATCATGGGAAATCCCGTGGGTCCGCTTTCCTTATCGGTATTTTTTGTAGCGGAGGTACTCATTCTCCAGCCTGCTGTATTTGAAATGTACGCCCTGACCTGGCATGGCTTTTTCCTGGGCCTTCTTGCCTTTTTCTTTGGCTTTCTGTTCGTCTACAGTGGAAAAGTCTTCTGGAAAACGGTACTACGGTGGAAATGGCTTTACCTGGGGCTGGCACTGGCTTCCTACCTGGTCCGACTTGTCTTTTTCGAAACTAAGTTACCTGGTTACGGGCTGGCAATAGAGTCCAACTGCTGGATTCTAGGCATTTTCGGATTTGGCTATCAGTACCTGAACAAACCCAGTCGCATGCTAACCTATCTGAGTAGGGCAGCCTATCCGGTTTATATTGTTCACATGGCTGTTTTGTATATGGGAGCCGCCTTGATTTTGCCGCTCGCTATCCCTGCCCTATTAAAATTCATCGCGGTCATTGCATTTACTCTTGCCGGATGTTTTCTCCTTTATGAGGGACTTATCAGGAGGGTAGGGTTTTTAAGGCCGCTGTTTGGGATGAAGAAGGAATCCCGGCCAATGGAAGCCCCTGGCAAAGGTTCAGCAAATGCGGTAGCTGCCTTTCCATGAAAACATTGCCTGCCTGTAGGAAAAGACTAAGGGTTGCACCTTGGCAAAATAATTAAAACAATGAAAATAGACAAAATCATGAAAATCAATATCCAATTTTTATCGATTGGAGCAGGGATCTTCCTGCTTGGTTGTATAGAAACCAGGATACTTGTGCCAGAGGCTCCCTTTCCTATTGCTGACGATTCCTTTGTCATAGATACGGTAGCAACAGGCTTTACCATACCCTATGGTATAGCGATTGTTGGCGAAGAGGAGTATTTCATTACCGACCGGATAGGAAAGATGTTTCATTTGAACGGGAATACCATTACCGAGGTAACGGGACTGCCAGCGGTGGTGACCTTCGGTGTTCCAGGCCTGCCGGCAATTTTGCATGGCGGCCTCATGGATATAAGCCTCCATCCCGATTACGCATCAAACGGATGGATTTACATCTCCTACCTGGACCATGACGGCTTTGCAAAGGTATCCCGGCTTACCCTGGAAAATCATACCATTGATCGGTTGGAGACGATTTTTGTTACCAGAGATCAAAATTATACCGGTAACGGTATGCGGATAGCCTGGCAGGACGAATTTCACTTTTTTCTAAACATCGGAAATTCAGACTTTTCAACGAGTACAAATCCCATTATGCATGCTCAGGATTTAAACCACGATGCGGGGAAAATTCACCGGCTTAGGGAAGATGGAAGCGTCCCCATTGATAATCCGGTTTTTGATGGAAGCACATCACCAACGAGCATTTGGAGCTATGGCCACCGAGACGTTCAGGGGTTATTCTATGAACGATCATCTGATACCCTGTTTGGGCTGGAACATGGCCCGAAAGGAGGGGATGAATTCAACGTAATTGAGAAGGGCGGCAATTATGGATGGCCCCTCTTTAGCTTCGGTATTAACTACGACGGAGCCAGCGTGTCCACGATTTCGGAAGACTCAGCTTCCGTTTTTACTGTATTCCCGGAGCATACCTGGACCGTACCGACGCGAAGCGGTGGTCAGGCATTAGCTCCTTCCTGCCTGCTAAAAGTATCGGGAAGCACCATTTCTGACTGGAATGGCTGCTTTGTCTTCGGTTCTCTGGCCTACCGGAGAATGATGAAATATGACCCGAATTCCGGCGAAACGGTGGCATTGGATATTCCAGGAAGGGTGCGCACCATAAAACAGCTGCCTGGCGGGGATATCCTCGCATTGGTGGAGCGCGATGATCTCCGACTGGAGAATGGGAAAATCATAAAAATTCGACACCTTACTGAATGAAACGCGGAAGATAGTTAATTTGGCCCGTCCAGTCCTGTGGGTGTTCTTCAAATGATTCTCATTTGACCGCCTTCCGGATCTGAAGCCCATTTCCTTTCAAAATCAACATATAAAATCAATTAACTTCAAATGTCAGCAAAACAAATCTTAAGGGTTATTTTACTTGTAGGGACGCCAATATCCCTCTATTTTGTCCCCTGGCAGCTTTTATTTGCCTGGTTGGCACCAGTGCCGGACACTGTGGAGGAGGAAGTAGCGAACGCAATGAGACACGATTTTGACGGGATTATCGTCTATGTGGATCAAGCGGGAAAGGAGCCGGAATATTATGCAGGCGGCTGGCACAATCGGGAAAAGAAAGTACCAGCCCGGCCTGATGCGCTGTTCAAAATTGCCAGCATAGGCAAATTGTATGATGCCGTCCTGATCGCAAAACTCGTTGCTGCGCAGCGTCTGTCCCTGGACAACACTCTCGCAGATCATTTCCCCGAGTTGGCAGGAAGGATTGAACATTCCGCGCAGATTACCATCGCCATGCTGGTGCAGCATAGAAGTGGGATTCCCAATTTCACAGATACACCCGGATTCTGGATCAATCCGCCCGGTAGCAGCGAAGAGGCACTGGCACTTGTGCTTGACCTGCCAGCAGATTTTGTACCGGGAGAAGCCTATGCCTACTCCAATACCAATTACCTCTTACTTTCCCTGCTGATCGAAAGGGTACTGGGGTATGGTAAATTCCAGTACATGGAGGAGGAAATTTTCCGTCCCCTCGGATTGAAAAATACCTATGCATCCATACATGAGGTGGAAATGGCAGAACTGATGAGCGGGTACTATGTGGGTGTGCAGGAAGATATCAAAACGACAGACTATGGTTCGATGATAGCGAGTGCGGGAGATGTAGGTGCCTTCCTCCGCGCACTAAACGATGGATCCCTGATGACGGAGGAGGAGCAGGAGATCTATTCTTCCATATACGTGTACGAGCACACCGGCCTGATCCCGGGTTACCAGAGCTTCGCCCGGTATTACAAAGATATCGATGCGGTGGTGATCCAGTTTGTAAATACGACCAATTTTGATGGATACACCTGGGGATTTTCGGAGATCACCTTCAATCGGATCGGTAAAATCCTGCGCAAACGACAAGATATTTGACCGGCGGGCCTACATTTCATTGCCGTACCTGGTACATGCAGTTGGATTTTTAGTACCTTAACCCGGAAATAAACAAAACCAATGGTAGTAACGCTATCCCTTTACCTGTTCACCATCCTGACGATCATTGTTATCCTTTTTCAACTTTGCCTCGCGGCCGGTTTGCCCTGGGGAGCTGCCTCTATGGGTGGCAAGTACCCCGGCAAATACCCGCCAAAAATGCGTTTGGTAGCTTCGGTCAATGCCCTGGTTTTGACAGGGATGATGGTAATTGCCTGGGCCAGAGCGGGTCGGGCATTTCCAGAAATCTATTCCATCTCCCTGGTAGGTATATGGGTGATGGTGGTCTTTTTTGCATTGGGAACCGTTATGAATGTCATCACCCCCAGTAAAATCGAACGCATCTGGGCGCCGGTGGCCTTTGGCCAATTCGTTACAAGTTTGCTTTTTGCATTGGGCTAAAGGTACCTTTTACGGAGAAGAATTGTTGACTGTCGCTTCATCAAATTGCGTTGAGACATAGCCTTTTCCATGGTATCTGCAAATTGGGCGAAGTTTCTGTATAGCTTGCGGACATACTGCGAAAATCAGAATCTTTAAGAAGTTAGGAGTAGGCTGGAAGTTATTTGCTCCGACTGCTGCCTTCCCGCAGACAGCCCAAGTTGAATCGCGATGGGTACATTAATGTCCCGATCCACCCAAGAGGAAGAATGTAAATCGCGCTAAACTAAGAACGAATGAAAATATTTTCGGGTGTTTTTTTCGCGCCAGAAAATTGATACCGTGTAGGTAGTCAGGGTCTTGCTGTGTCCTGAAAATTAGCCGGGATCTCCAGAATGTAAGGATTTGCTATGTCAGAGCCAGACAAAGGTGAGGGGGCTTTTTTCCGGTTTGGTGGGAGTAGGCAGATGTTGGCAGCAAGCCAACAGAACAAAAGCATTGAGAATGACGTATGAATTTTTTATATTTGTACGTATTTTGATATAATGAATATGGAAACGAAGTTGACTTTGAGACTAAATGATAAGGTTATAGAAAGAGCTAAAAATTATGCACGTAATCATAAGATTAGTCTTTCTAAGATGGTTGAATCATATCTTGACAGCATCACTAAACAAAAAGAAGAAGAAAGAAAAATTTCAATTACACCCCTTGTTGAGAGCTTGAGCGGAGTGATTGATTTGCCAGTTGACTTTGATTACAAAAAAGAATATCGTGATTATTTAGATGAAAAGTACAAATGAAAAAATTATTTGTCGATACAAATATTTTGATTGATTTATTGTCACGGAGAGAACCTTTTTTTGAAGAAACGGCGGAATTATTTTCTCTTGCAGACAGAAAACAAGTCGAATTGTCGGTTTCGTCCTTAACCATCGCCAATACCAGTTATGTGTTGTTGCGTCGATTAGATCTCAACAAAGTAAAATCGGTCTTGAGAAAGCTTAGGTTGATTTTAAAAATATTGCCATTGGACGATAAGGTTATCGGATTGGCTTTAAATGACGAAAATTTTGCAGATTTTGAGGACGGTCTTCAATATTTTACAGCGATTGAAGGTGAGCAAGAATTGATTATTTCTCGAAACCTTAAGAATTTTAAAAATTCGAAGTTACCGACAATGACTGCTAAACAATTCATTGAAGCGATGAAATAAAACCGGTTGTCAAGACAGGGTATAGTGCATGCGGGTTTCAGTGGTTTTAGAAGGTTTGTGACTCGCAATAAGAAGTCTGTTTAAACTGATAGGGAGCCGCTTCTTAAACCCATCAGACACCATGCCACCTAAAGTTGAACCCTTCGGCAAGCACAAAGTAAAGTAATCTCAATCCTCCACAAACTCCAGGATATCCCCCGGCTGACAGTCCAGGGCCCGGCAAATCGCTTCCAAGGTGGTAAACCGGACGGCTTTTGCCTTACCCGTCTTAAGGATGGAAAGGTTTGACAGGGTAATATCCACCTTTTCCGAGAGTTCGTTTAGGGACATTTTTCGTTTTGCCATTATGACATCCAGGTTTACGACAATGGGCATGGCTATACAGTTAGGTCATTTTCGGTTTGGATTTCTACGCCGCGCTTGAAAACCAACGCAATGGAATAGATAACGGCACCCATAATCAGGTATTCAAATGCACCACCCAAAAATCCACTGAGTGCAGGACTAGACGTTGTTTCGGAAGACAACCAATTAAAATACCCGGAGGCTATAATGATTAAAATACCGACCTCAACGGTAACTTTGCCAATTTTGGAAATAAGAACTGAAACTTCCTTACTGAAAGGGTGAAGGAGGTCTATCGTCAGAAAAACCCGGATTACCAAAAAGAAAATATAGGCCTTGGCTATCGAAATCCCTAGCAATAGGGATATAGCCCCCAGGTAATACCCTGTATGCCATTCCCTGGCCACCGACAAATCCAATCCCTGGTAAAGGTTTTGGGCCACCTCCGGATTGAAGAGGCTGTATATGGAGGTAAACAATAAGGTTCCGCCTTTGATACATAGTCCGATAAAAATCGACCAGATGATGATGGTGAGTAACATCAATATGGGTTGGGTTTCCCACTTTTTTTTCCAGGCTTCTTTCCAGTTCATAGTCTTCGAATTTTTTTTGTTTTACAAATAACAATAAATATTTATTGGTAAACAATAAAAACCTAATTAATTTTAATCGTTTTCTTGATAATAAGGTCCGGTTTATCGAGCGGTGTAGGCTTAAGTACTGTGCGTAAATGGCGCTGTAGCAGGGAAAGCCCCAAAGGGTAGAAATAATTTTCTAGTTGGTAAATTGTCAAATTTGTGATAGTTCACTAAACTGTGAAGGTTCCTTTGTAGCCCCGGGCGGAGAAGCGGAAGCTGTGGATAGAGATATTTTTAAGCCTGGTTTACCTGACATGAAGGCCTGGCATGAATTCCTGGGCAAGAACCTGTCCTATCCCCCATCTGCCAGAAATAACCGGGCAGAAGGGGAGATCTGGCTTGGTCTGAAAATCAATGAGTCGGGGGAATTGGTGGAAAGTACCGTGGTAAACGGCGCTTCTTCAGATCCCGGCCTTGTCAAAGAAGTGGAACGGGTACTGGATCGATACACAGGAGGTTTCCTGCCTGCCAGCAATCTTCAAGGCATTCCCACTACTGCATGGATGTATCTTCCGGTTCGCTTTCGACTGGGGTAAGTTTCACTATTACCAAGTCAGAAAATACCTCCTTATGGGAACAGCCGCAGGGATGAAAGTCTTTCTTACAGCAATTTATTAAAGCCCTGAGCCATTTCCGGTGTATTTTTCACGTCAGAAGATAGATTTCGTATAGGCAGGCAGAACCTTGCTGCATCCTGAAAAATAGCCGGGATCTACCGGATGCAGGGATTTGCTATGTCAGAGCCAGGTAGCTGGGAGTTTTTTAGAGGGGCCTTTTTTCCGGTTTGGTTGGGGCAGGCAGTTGTAGGGGTAACAAATGGGGTGCTGGTTGCTGGTTTTTTCTACGAATTAATTAATTTGTCCAATGAAAATTGCGAGCGGGCTATTGGACATAGTACATACACATGCAACTGCCCTTTCAAGACGTAGCTATATACTGATATTGTGCTTCATGCGAAAAAAGCCAACGCGCAAACAGGCACATTTGGTTTTGCCGACACGCAAAGCCAACGCTGAAAAACCAAAAGAGCTTGAATTTTGCCACCGCTCGACAGAAAATGAACAGTAAATTTGACAAAATATTAAAAGACATAAATGAAGAACTTTAAAGAAAAAGCTGACCTGATTTGGAGAGTGGCTGACTTGCTGAGAGGCGACTATAAGCAGTCAGATTATGGAAAGGTCATCTTGCCAATGACAGTATTAAGAAGATTGGACTGCGTGCTGGAACCTACCAAACAAAAAGTGCTTGATTACTACCCAAAGGTTAAAGCACTTAAAGAGGGAGCAAAAGACTTGGCATTGAATAAAATTGCCGGTTTAAACTTCCACAACAGAAGCCAATTCAACTTTGACAAGCTGATTGCCGACCCAAATAATATTGCTGTCAATCTGAGGAATTATATCAACGGCTTTTCTACCAGTGCAAGAGAAATTATCGAATACTTCAATTTTGACGATCATATCGACCGAATGGACGACCCTAAAGCCGACATCCTTTTCCGAGTGGTAAAAGAATTTCAGGAAATCGACCTGACTCCCGACCGCAACAATATGGAACAGGATTCTTTGGAGATGGGCTATTTGTTCGAAGATTTAATCAGGCGATTTTCTGAACAATCCAACGAAACAGCCGGAGAACATTTTACACCAAGAGAAGTCATCCGCCTGATGGTAAATGTGCTGTTCATTGAAGACAAAGACATATTAACCCAAGATGGCATTGTAAAAACACTGTATGACCCGGCTTGTGGTACAGGCGGAATGCTCTCTGTGGGTGAACAATATGTAAAGGAACTGAATCCTAAGGCAGAACTGAAAGTATTCGGGCAGGAAATCAATCCGGAATCCTATGCCATTTGCAAATCGGACATGCTGATTAAAGGACAAAACCCAAGCAATATCAAATTCGGCAATACCTTTACGATAGATGGACTTGAGGAAGAAAATTTTGATTACATGCTTTCCAATCCTCCTTTTGGCGTGGACTGGAAAAAAGCGCAGAAAATCATAAAAGCAGAGCATGAGAACAAAGGTATGAGCGGACGATTTGGTGCTGGATTACCCCGCATTAATGACGGCTCTTTGCTTTTCCTGCAACACATGATTTCCAAAATGAAGCCCGGTGGCTCACGGATTGGAATTGTATTTAATGGCTCACCGCTGTTTACAGGTGCTGCGGAAAGTGGTGAAAGCAATATCCGCAAATGGATTATAGAAAATGACTGGCTGGAAGCGGTGATTGGATTACCTGACCAGCTTTTCTACAACACCGGAATTAGCACCTACATCTGGATAGTAACCAATAAAAAAAGTGCCGAGCGAAAGGGTAAGGTACAACTGATCAACGCCACAGGAGCAAAAGACGAGGAGCTTTACAAAGACGGAAAACTTGATTTTAATCGCTTTTGGCAAAAGATGGACAGAAGTCTGGGCAACAAACGCAAGAAAATTGCCGAAAACGGCAATGAAAAGGGAATTGGTTTTATCACCCAACTCTACGGCAATTTTGAAGAAAATGAATTTGTAAAAATCTATCCCAACGAATTCTTTGGCTATTGGAGGGTGACCATTGAGCAGCCTTTAAAAGTAAAGACTGAGCATGCTCAGTCTCCACAGATTGCAACAGACAGAAGTGGCAACCCCAAGCCGGATTCATCTTTGCGGGATTATGAAAATATACCATTCCTTAAAAAAGACGCAGAAGGCAATCTCGTTCCCCAAACCATATCAGCATACTTTGAAACCGAAGTGCTGCCCCACTTACCTGAAGCGTGGGTAGATGAAAACAAAACCAAGATTGGCTATGAAATCAATTTCACCAAGTATTTCTATGAGTTTAAGCCGTTGAGGCCTCTGGCGGAGATTAAAGCGGATATTCTGGCTTTGGAAGAAAAAGTATTGGATACCGAAAAAAGGGTATTGCAATGAGTGAGGACAAGGGAAATATCATCATCTACCATACAGCTGACGGCAAGGCTTCTTTAGCACTCTACGCCAAAGACGGCTCGGTGTGGATGAATCAAAATCAACTGGCTGAACTTTTTGACACCTCGAAACCCAACATCAGTATGCATATATCTAAAATACTGAAAGAGAATGAGGTAAAAGAACATTCAGTTGTTAAGCATAACTTAACAACTGCCGCAGATGGTAAGCAATACAAGGTTACTTTCTATGCACTGGACATGATTCTGGCGATCGGTTTCAGGGTGAGGAGTAAGCGAGGCACGCAATTCAGGCAGTGGGCCAACCGGAACCTGAAAGAATACATGATCAAGGGTTTTGTGATGGATGATGATCGCATGAAAAACCCGGATGGCCGCCCGGACTACTTTGATGAATTACTGGAGCGCATCCGCGATATACGCGCTTCTGAAAAACGGTTTTACCAAAAAGTTCGCGAGCTGTTTGCCCTCAGCAGTGATTATGATGCCACCGACAAGGCCACCCAAATGTTTTTTGCCGAGACCCAAAACAAGCTGCTTTATGCCGTGACCGGAAAAACGGCTGCCGAAATCGTAGTTTCCCGTGCGGATGCTTCCCAACCCAATATGAACCTGACCTCATGGAAAGGAAGTGTCCTACGCAAGCAGGACATTTTTATCGCCAAGAATTACCTCAGCCACGATGAAATAGATACCCTGAACCGGCTGGTCGTATTGTTTTTGGAAAGTGCAGAGTTGAGGGCCAAAAATCGAAAAGACCTGACCATGCAATTTTGGAAGGATAACGTGGATAAGATCCTCGAATTTCAGGATAAAAGCGTATTGCGTGATGCTGGAAGTATTTCCCATACCGCTATGGAAAAGCAGGTGAGAAAAATCTATGATGTATTTGATGACAGGCGCAAAAAAAACGAAGCCCAAAAAGCCGATGAAGCCGACCTGGAAGAACTAAAAAGCCTGGAAGAAAAAATTAAAAAGGGGAAATGAAAAAATACGAATCCTATAAATCCACCAAAATTGAATTTTTGGATGAAATTCCAGAACACTGGGAAGAAAAACGATTACGTTTTTTGGGTTACTTATATGGTGGTTTGACCGGTAAGTCCGCAAAAGATTTTGACCAACCTGACAATGATGATAACAAATATTACATCCCATTTACTAACATTGCCGGTAACCTTAAAATCAATCCTGACAAATTACAACACGTAGTTATTGAAGAGGATGACAAGCAGAATGAAGTAAAGGTTGGTGATCTATTCTTTCTAATGAGTTCTGAGGATTATGATGATGTTGGTGGGTCAGCAGTTCTCACAGAGGAGTTACCCGAAACCTATTTAAATAGTTTTTGTAAAGGATTGAGGTTAACCAGTTCAAAAATATATCCTGAATACCTGAATTACCATTTACACAGCAAACAACTACGACATAATTTGTTAATTGAGGCCAATGGGTTTACACGCATAAATCTTAAAGTAGGGAAGGTTCAAGACCTATATGTTGCTTTTCCCAATAAACAAGAACAAACCGCAATCGCCACCTACCTCGACCGCAAAACAGCCGATATAGACGAACTGATAGCCGACAAAAAACGCCTGCTGGAACTCTACGAAGAAGAAAAAACAGCCATCATCAATGAGTTGGTCACCGGAAAAAAGGTCTGGAATGGTCATGCCTGGGCTGAGCCTGCCGAAGTCAAAGATTCGGGGATTGAGTGGATAGGAGAAATTCCGGAGCATTGGGAGGTGAAAAAGGTTAGGCACTTGGTTTTAAAAGTCGGCAGCGGAATTACACCTTCAGGAGGCGCAAGTGTTTATAAATTAAGCGGAATTCCACTTTTAAGAAGTCAGAATATTCATTTTGACGGGTTAAGATTGGATGATGTCGCTTACATTACGGAAGATATCCATGAATCTATGAAAAATAGTCAAGTTTTAAGTGGTGATGTGTTGCTGAATATTACTGGTGCATCTATTGGTCGAGCTTATTTCGTGGAAAGTTGGTTGGGAGAAGCAAATGTAAATCAGCACGTTTGTATTTTAAGACCAAATTCTGAAACAGATACAAGATTTCTTTATTTCATCCTGCGTTCAAATATTGGTCAAGAACAAATTCGTATTGAACAAACTGGGAGCGGTCGAGAAGGGTTAAACTTTGAAGCATTAAAGAATTTTATTTTGCCATTTCTTTCCATTGAAGAACAACAATCCATCGTCCGCCACATCGAAACCGAATGCGAGCGCATTGATACGCAGGTAGCACGTACAAAAAAGCTGATTGATTTATTAAAGGAATACCGTGAAGCCTTGATTAGCGAGGTGGTGACGGGGAAAATAAAAGTAGTCTGAACCACTGATTTTTATGATTAAATGATTAGCTATGATTTTAATAAAGAATAAATTGGCGAATAAAAATGGAATGAGCGAAATCCGGTAATCGGACAAATCAGAGGTTCAGACATCAAATGATTAGGCTATGATAAAAGAACAATACAAATATTCCGACATAACAGGGAAAATTATCGGAGCTGCAATGCAGGTTCATTCGGCTTTGGGTAATGGTTTTCAGGAAGTGATCTATCAAAGGGCTTTGGAAATTGAATTGGCCGATAGAGGTTTGAGCTTTTCGCGTGAACATGAAATGCCCATTTACTACAAGCATCAACAAATAGGTACCAGAAGGGTGGATTTTTTGGTAGAAGATGTGGTCTCGGTTGAGTTGAAAGCATTAACCCAACTGGAAGATGTACATCTCGCACAGGCCATCAACTATTTGGAAGCGTATGATTTAGAGGTAGGTCTACTTATTAATTTCGGAAGCAAAAGCTTACAGCATAAGCGAATTGTTAACCGAAAGTTTAACCAAACAACTCAGGGGAACCCTCAAATCAAGAAAATTTGATAAGCACAGCTAACGATGGGAACATTTAAAATACATCTCACTAAAAAATCAGAGAAATCCCCAAATCAATTAATTCAATGGTTCAGACAATGTGGTGATTTGCTAAATACCGGGAATCGTTGTACCTTTTTATTAACAGTACCCGTGTGGCATCCCGTCAGATCTGCTCGCGGGTCTTCGCTTTTTATAGACCCGGCAGTCCGGTTCCGCCCATCCAAAACGCACTGCCATGGCTAAATTTAAAAACAAATACCGCATCGCCTCAGCCCGTGCCCAATGGTGGGATTATGGCTGGAATGCCGTGTATTTCATTACAATCTGCACCCGTAACCGTGAACATTTTTTTGGGGAAATCAACGATGGGAAAATGATATTGTCGTCCGTAGGGGTGATTGCCGATATTTTATGGTATGAAATTCCAAATCATTCGAAATTTGTTGAATTGGGCGATTTTGTGGTCATGCCCAATCATATTCACGGGATTTTGATATTGGATAAACCGGATGGGAAAAATGATATCGATGATACCGTGGGGATTGATACCGTTGTTGTAGAGACAGGGCATGCCCTGTCTCTACAACCCCAACCCCAACCCCCATTCATCGGACAAAACCGTTTTCAGAATATTGGAAAAAATACGGTTTCGTCCATCATTGGGTCATACAAATCGGCCGTGACCAAACACGCTAACCGAATGGGATTTAAAAACGGATGGCAACCCCGTTTTCACGACCATATCATAAGAGATGATGCGGAATATCAACGCATTTCGGATTACATCATAAACAATCCCGCCAATTGGAAGGATGATAAATTCTATGCATCATGAGTATAACAACTGAAAATACATTTGAAACCGCCCTTGTTCAATCCCTTGTAGAACAAGGTGGCTATACCGAAGGTAATGCACAAGATTACAGTCCAGCTTTGGGCTTGTTTAAATATGAGGTCATTCGATTTTTACAGGAATCGCAACCCAAACGCTGGGAAAAGATTTCGGCCATTCATGGAACAGAGGCAGAAAACAGAGTAATTCAGCGGCTGTACAAAGAAATGGATTTACGGGGCAGTTTGGATGTGTTACGTAACGGCTTTGTAGATTATGGAGTTCGGTTTCAAATGGCCTATTTTCAGCCTGCTTCGGGTCTTAATCCGGATGCGGTGGACTTGTACAATAAAAACAGTTTAAAAGTCTATCGACAGATATATTACAGCACGAAGAATAAAAATTCGGTTGATATTGTCTTAGCCCTGAACGGGATTCCACTTGCCACAATGGAATTGAAAAATCAATTCACCGGGCAAAACACAGGTAACGCACTTAAACAATACAGCATCACGAGAGATAACCGGGAGACCCTTTTTACTTTCAAAAAAAGATGTTTGGTTCATTTTGCCGTTGATCAGGATGAAGTATTCATGTGTACGAAATTGGAAGGGAGTAAAACCTACTGGCTACCTTTTAATAAAGGCTCTAATAATGGTAAAGGAAATCCGCAAAACCCTGACGGATATCGAACGTCCTACTTGTGGGAAAACATCCTTCAAAAAGACAGCTGGATGGAAATCATTCAGCGATTTGTACATCTGCAAACAGAAGAAATCGAAGTTGACTTGCCTGCGCCAAACGGGCAAGCAGGTGGAAAAGTTTTTAAAAAAGAGAAATTAATATTCCCACGCTATCACCAGTTAGATGCTGTTCGGGAGATTGGCAATAAGGTTTTGGAAGTAGGTGTGGGTAAAAACTATCTCGTACAACACTCGGCAGGTTCGGGAAAAAGTAATTCCATAGCCTGGTTAGCTTATCGATTATCCAGTTTGCACAATGCACAGGAGGAAAGAATTTTTGATTCGGTCATTGTTGTAACAGACCGTAAAGTCCTTGACCAGCAGTTACAAAATACCATCTACCAATTTGAGCATAAATCCGGGGTTGTACAGAAAATTGATAAGGACAGTAACCAATTGGCTTCTGCTCTGGGTTATGGGACAAATGTAATTATCACCACATTACAGAAATTTCCGTTCGTGGTGGATAAGGTTGGTGAACTACCGGACAGAAAGTATGCGGTTATAATTGATGAAGCCCACAGTTCACAAGGTGGTGAAGCCAGTAAGAAAATGAAAGAAGTCTTGGCTTCAAAATCTTTGGAAGATGCAGATAAAGAAGATTTGGAAGAAGACTATACCGGGGATGATTTTGTTCGTGAACAAATAGTGCGATCAGCAGCCGCAAGAGGTCAGCAGGACAATATTTCATTTTTTGCTTTCACTGCAACCCCCAAGTATAAAACCTTACAAGTATTTGGAGATAAAGACCTGCCTGCGCCAAGACCACAAGCGGGTCAATTCTGTATTTATGTTCTAAAATGTTCAAACAACTCTTTTTACATAGGACAATCTCAAGATTTTCCAAGAAGATTTTCTGAGCATGAACGAGGTGAAGTTAGTTGGACGTCTAAATATTTGCCCGTAGAATTAATTCATTGGGAAGTTTTTAATACACGTGAAGATGCCGTTGATCGAGAGAAGAAACTTAAGACTGGATTTGGTAGGGAATGGCTAAAGCGTGAGTTTGAAAAACAGACATTAGCGAAGTGGGCGCGGCAGGCAGGCTCAGAAGGGAAACCCAAACCATTCCATTTGTACTCTATGCGTCAAGCCATAGAAGAAGGTTTTATTTTGGATGTATTGCAAAACTACACCACCTACGAGCTTTATTTTAGACTGACAAAAGCCATTCAGGAAGACCCACAACTAAACAAGAAAAAAGCTGCAAAAGCCATTGGGAAATATGTTTCATTGCACCCCCACAATTTGGCACAAAAGACAGAAATCATCATTGAGCATTTCAGAGATGTAGTCTCCAAAAAAATTGGAGGAAAAGCCAAAGCCATGTTGGTTTGTGGGTCAAGACTCCATGCAAAAAGGTATTTTGAAGAATTTGAAAGCTATATAGAAGAGAAAGGCTACGATAATGAAATAAAAATTCTGGTCGCTTTTTCAGGAAAAGTAATTGACGATGATGTGCCACAAGGGGTTTCAGAACCGGAAATAACAGGCTACAGTGAAAAAGAACTACCAGGTGCCTTTGAGAAAGATGAGTATAAAATCCTGATCGTAGCAGATAAGTACCAAACCGGATTTGACCAACCGCTACTTCATACCATGTATGTTGATAAAAAGCTTTCAGGAGTTAAAGCAGTACAGACGCTTTCACGTCTAAACAGAACTTGCCCCGGCAAAGAAGACACTTTTGTTTTAGATTTTGCCAATGAGAGAAAAACGATTCTGGATTCCTTCCAACCCTACTATGAAGTTACATCCGTAACTGAGGAAACGGATATCAACCATCTGTACGACTTGAAAGCAAGGCTGGATCAATTTCAAGTTTATTGGGAACAGGAAATAGAAGCATTTGCCAATGTATATTTTGACCCCAAAACCAAATTAAACAATCCAAAACAACAAAAACATCTTTATGCTTTCACAGACCCTGCTGTTGATAGGTATCGAGCCATATCCGAAGAAGAAAAGCAAGACGAGTTTAAAAAAGGTTTACGTTCCTGGACAAACCTCTATGCTTTCCTATCTCAAATCATGCCTTTTATTGATGCAGAATTTGAGAAGTTCTATGCCTATGCCAAGCTATTACAAACCAGACTTCCAAAACGAGAACTTTCAGAATCCTTGCATTTAGATGATGAAGTAGCTTTGGAGTATTATCGCTTACAGAAGATTAAAGAAGGCTCCATTGAATTGCAAAAGGGAGAAGAAGGAGAATTAAGTGGGACATCCGAAGCAGGACTGAAAAGGGCAAAAGACGAAGAAGCGTTATTATCGGAAATTATTAATGTACTCAACGATCGCTTTGGGACAGAATTTGAAGAAGCAGACAAACTTTTCTTCGACCAAATTGAAGCAGAATTGATGGAAGATGAAACCTTGCAGACACAAGCAAGAGTAAACAAAATTGATACATTTAAATTCGCATTCAACGACAAATTCATTGACAAGCTCATCGGACGTATGGATCAAAACCAAGATATATTTGAAAAAATACTGGAAGACAAGGTGTTTGGAGACTTAGTAAAAGAGTTGATGATGAAGAAAATTTATAAAAAACTAAACGAATGATGCCCACGCTTCACAGCCACACACATTGCCAAGCCGCTCATGCCAACGCTTGAACCCAAGCTTGTCAAAGAGTGTGTCTGTCCCAACGCTCGACAGAACCGAAAGAAAACCGAGCGGACGAAAAAGAAGCACAATGCCCTAATCGAGTGGATGGCCGCAGGCCGTAAGCCTGCGGAGCACCCCTCACGATTTATCCCGAAAATCGGGACCAACAAGCGTACGGGTCTCGTAGCTTCCCTGCATCCCGGCTCGTCACTAAAATGACCCAAATGGGTCATTTCTTAACGCTCCGCCCCAGTTCACTGGATTATAGGTTGTGCCCGCCTGAATGACAGAGTCGGGCAGGATTTGTAGCTGTTGACCCAAATGAAATACTACCCACGACATTGTATAAGCGTAACGCGGGGTGAATTGTATGCGTCGAATGGGGTAAATCCCGGCAGTGAGCCTATCAATTGTAGGATAGATAAAGAATCGGTTTGGCATGTTGATTTTTGGAGGCAGGAGGGAAAGTCATCAGGACGATTGCGGTGGGAGCGTGCTATCTGGTTCCAGTGTCTATAATTAATAGATCCTAAGCTCCTTGGGGTACAGTTATCGACACTATTCGTAAACGAAAAAAGATTTTCCATCACCGAGGCCGATAGAAAGCCGTTTATTACCATTTTTCGGTTTGCTTTACCACAAAACGCGCCTTTTGGTGGCATAGCGATGGGCAATTCAATTTCACAATCTGGTTCCCAATATCCTGGAAAGGCCAGGTTGATCAAAATAGCAAAGCTGCAGGTGGATAAGTTTTCAATAATTCTGTAATTTTAACAAGGCAAGTTAATAACGCATGCATCCGGGACTTAGCGCTCTCTGCTGACGCCGAATGCCGGATAATCCGATCAATATGGACCAATCAACGCTTAAGGAAGTCTATTTGAAGTGGGACGGTACCCATATTGGGCATCTGAAAACCCTGTATCAGGAAAGTATTGACGACGCCTCGTTTATTCCCCATACTATTGCCCTATTGACAGCAGGCAAGGGAGTTGAAGTGCCAGGCAGCTGGGTGGTGAAGCATCATGTGGAACAGGGAAACCTGCTTAACACAACACAAGTAGATCAATTGGTAAGGTGTTTGGGAGCGCTACATTATTGGCAGGCCCAGCTTCACCTACTTCAAATAATCCCTATGATATCGCTCACCGAGGAACAAGCCGAGCATCTGGAGCCCGTTGTTCGAAATCACCTGTCTTCTGATCGCGCCTTTGTCAAAGCCTCGGCCTTTGCGGCTTATTTTGAGATTGTAAAATTTTTTCCCGGGCTAAAGAATGAATTCCGCTTGCTCAGTGAAGATTCACTGGAAAAAGTGAGTGCTTCGGTAAAGGTCAAAATCAGGCGGATCTTAAACCAGCTAGACGGGGACAAAAACAAATAGCTTGTCTTTCCTGACCGGAAGGCGATACGGGTTTAATTGTCGAAATCAACGGTAATAAAAACGGAATAGATGCAATAGCTGAATCTTCTGAATTTTATAACCGATACCCGGATTTGATGGCCGGGAAACTACTGCAGCATCCGCCTTAGTTCCGCGATCTTTTCCAGTAAGGCTTCCCGGCGATTGCCCGGATCGGACCGCACCGTTTCGTTACTTCCCAGGTAGAGTTGGCCGATAAAACGGACCGTTTCCTCATTACCTTCCTCCTGGATTTCTTTCCAAAGTGCAGCGGCTTCCTCGCTTTTTTCCAGGGCTTCCAGTGCAAATAAAGCCAGTAGTTGTTCGGACCGATTGAGAGATATACCGGAGGTAGCGGCTTGCACCTGCTGCATGTGGGAGCGGAAGGAATCCTGCTGATTCCGGGCTTTCGCCACCAGCCCCAGCAAGTAATCCTGCATGGTTTCGTTGGCAGTGAATGGCTTACCTACACCCAGATTTTCGGGCCATTCCAGGGATTTTTCAAGTTTGGTCTGCGCGGCGTTCCAGCGTTTTGCCTGCATGTCCTCCAGGGCTGCATTCAGGTAAACCGTCTCAAAGAGTGCACGTCCTTCTCCCGCTCCCTCATAAGGCAGCACCTTGATTTTATCGAGCAGGGCCATGGCCTGCTTGTACTGTCCAAGGCTGTTGAGTATCCGGATGTAATCCATTTCCAATACATAATTTCCCGAAAACCGGCTTGTGGCTTTTTTTAGTAAGGAAAGCGCCTCCTGCTCCTGTCCGTTTTCTGCCCTATGCCGGGCCAGGTGTTGCCAATGCCTCCATTGCGCAGGATCCATTTCCCAGGCCTTTTGCAGGTCTGCCGATGGGTCCCTGTCTTCTGCCCGCTCAAGCAATAAGGCCCGGTTCAGGTAAAAGGTGGCCTCGTCTGCTGCATCGCCGATCTCTGTCAGTAGCTTTGCCGCCTGCTGTATTTCATTAAATGCCAGGCTGTTCAGGGCAAGGTAATAATCCAGCTTCCAGTGCGAGCGTTTCTCACGGGCCTGCTGCAGCAGGTGCAGGGTCTCTTTGCGGTAAGGGAGCACAAAGGCAATGGGTTTGGCCAGCAGGGCATCCAGTTTCGAATCGGTTTTCTCCTCATCCAGTGCCGCCATCCAGAGGTCTACAAGGGCATGCTCGGGACTCAGTGCCAGGACCTGCAGGGCATCCGGCTTTTGCTTATATTTCAGGTAGGTGGCGGCCAGTTCCAGGTGTGTCTGGTATGGAAATTCATTGTTGATCAGGGACTGAAATGTCTCCAATTTTGCCGCATCCGGCTCGTTCAGGTACTTTTCAAACCGGATAAAGTGATTCAGAGGATCGATTTGCCATAGCTTTTCCAGCACGGAATCTACAGCTTGTTGTTCTCCCGCCAGCCTGTGTTTGACGGCAAGCACCTGATAGGCCATGATGTTGTGTACATTGTAATCCAGGGCTTTCCGCGCATAATCGGCAGCCATTTCCAGGTTGTTTTCAGCGAGTTGGAGCTCCGCCATGGCGGTATAAGCCGAGGAGCGAAACTCCATGGACCGGGATGCCCATCCGTAGGCTTCCAGCGCATCAACAGGCCTGTCCATTGCCCGGTAAATACTACCAGCTACAAAATTGGCCTGCGGATCGAAAAAATCAGTAGAGAGGGGCTGAGAAATTTGTTCCAATGCTTCTTCATAACGGCCAAAGCGGAATAACAGCTCGGCATAGTCGATACAGGCCTGCTGGTGTCCTGGCTCCTCACGGAGAATTTCCTCGTATTTTGATTGGGCCTGAGGATAGTCCCTGCTGTAGTAATCCTGCCGGGCACTGTAATACAATTCTTCGATGGCCGACAGCGGGGCCGCGTCGGCTTTATCAAACGACCGGCTCAATTACATGGGGTCTTCGCTCGCCCAGGAATAAACTTTCTCGTTACCCAATACCAATTCCAACTTTTCAAGCGGGCCGTTCAGAGGAAGTCCTTTGCGGATCACATCCATGGGCTGTCCGGAGAGGGAAATGTTTTGAGCAGCCTGGTCGTTGATGTAAACCAACAGGTTTTCATTGATAGTTTTCAACGGGTTCAGGGCGATAGAAAGGGTCTGCTCTTTTTCCTGAATATGAAATACTCCGCTGCGGCTTACGGTACTGATACCCCCGATCTGCTTGACAGGAAACCAGTAATCCGTCCAGCGATCTATGCTATAGGGAGCAAAGCCAGCCTTTGTAAGGGGACTGGGTTGCCGGCTGGAAGGGGAAAACTGATTGAGCATCCGGCCCGCCTGGAATTCCATGTACTGCCCGCTATTGTCCGTCAGCAGGTCTTCCCAAATGCCTCCCGATCGGGACAAAGCCCAGAGCCATAACTTTTTGCCGGGCATGTCATCGTAGCTGGAAAAATGTCCGAATCCGTAGCCCTGATCGTGAAAATACCCGCCAAAGTGATTCCGAAAGGATCCTGCCATGTGGTGGGATTTGCTGGAGCCGAAGGCATTATTGGCATATAAGCTCACATTTTTCCCTCCCTGGATCGGCCAGTCCATCAGTGCTCCGCTGTGTTGCAGGGCGATGTGTCCGGGATAAAAAAACTCCTGATCGTCTCCCACATGAGCTGCTGCCGTCATCCAGTGGTAATAGGGCTGGCGGAGAGGCTCGGGATTGTACCAGATCCCCTCTGTCTCGAAGTAGGCCTTTTCCTTCGGAAGATTGATTTTCACGCGCCATTGCGTACGGGAGGGAAGATCCATTGTCCCTACCACGCAGGTGATGCTGCCGTCTTCGTTTTCGTAGGTAATGTAGTCTACGGGCGAGGCCGTAGAGGGGGCATGTCCGATGATGCCAAAATTAAATTCAATACCACCCGAGGTCCAGGGGCCGCGCATGGCAATGTTCCGGAATTTGACGACTTCGTTTTCGTAGATGAAATCTTTTCCGGTAGATTTTTCCACAGCACCCCATACCCGGCCTCCGATTTCGGGCATGACCCTTACTTCGAGGTACTCATTTTCCAGCGTAATGAGCTTCCAATCCTGCTCCACCGGATCCTTACTGTATCCTTCAAATTTAAAGTAGGGATAAATATCAGGTTTATATGCCAATGAGGGTACCGGACTGGGATCCGAAAATGGATAAGTTGTGTAAGTAGTGGGTTTTTCCGATACCTCGACTTGCTGTCCCCAGCAATAAGGTGCCACTACAAGGCATATTCCGGCAATGCTGTATTTGATATTCATGCGTTTGGGGGTGAATTTAGCCTAAATGTAATAAAAATCCGGCTCAAAAACCTGTGCAAAAAATGAAACGGTCTACAGGAGCGATCACCGGCTGATTCAGGTTCTCAGTCGCAGCAAATTCGAGAAAAAGTTTTGGGAAAAGGCAGTTCGAAAATTTGAAGGAAGCTCCGGAGAGAGATTGAAAACCGGAAGCACCGGCGAGCGGAAACAAAAAAGGAGGCAAATCTGCCCCCTTTTACGCAATACAAGTTTTAAAATTATTGGTTTTCTATCTCTTCCATCTTGGCATCTACCTTTTCCTTAACTTTCGGGCTTTGATTGTAGGCAATGGACATTTCCTGAAATTTTTGGATTTCCATGCCATTGTCTACAATGTGCTGTTGAAGCTCTTGCTGGCTTTCTTGCTGTACTTTCATGATTTCCTGTCCGGCTTCGTTAAACAAGGCGATCTCATCCGGGTCATCGGTTGCGTCCATGATATTGCCCTGCCGCTGGGCCTGCATCAGGGCCTGAAATCTGGGTACTTCCATTCCTTTGTCTTCCAGTATCCCCACCATTTTCGCTTCTACTTCTGCCTGCATGGGTGCAAGGGACTGGTTGATGGTAACAAATTGTTCATATTCTTCGTCTGTAAAATTGTCATTTACCTTTTGGCCTCCCTGTGGAAGCTGTTGTGCGATGCTTCCGTAGGCAAAGCAGACGGATAACAAAAGGGAAAATAGAGATGCATTCAATAGTTTTGAATAAGTCATGATTTCGTTTACTTTGGATTAAAATAAAATTCAAGTACTTTCTTGCAATAAACATTCCAAAATTATAAAATTTCCTTGTTAAAGTTAGTTAAATAGGATAAAAATGAAAACCAAAATCTACGGCATTAAGAATTGCAATACGATGAAAAAGACCTTTGCACTTTTTGAAGCAGAAGGCAAAGCATATGATTTTGTGGATTACAAGAAGGAGAAGCCTGACAATGCGTTGCTTGAGAAGTTCATTGATACCCTTGGGCTGGAAACGGTGGTAAACAAACGGGGCACTACCTACAAGCGTCTCGATGATACTGCCAAAAAGGATTTAGATAAAAAAGAATCCGCTATGCCCATACTTCGGGAGAAAAGCAGCATGATCAAAAGGCCTATCCTTATTTTTGAGGACGGAAGCATGCTAGCCGGATTGGATGAGGCATCAATAAGGCAGAAAATTTAGCGGCCAAACTTACCTGCTGACCTGATTCAGGTCTGTATGGTCCATGGGTAAAAAATTTACTTCCAGATAACCTCCGGCAGCATTGGGCTCAGTGAGAAACTGAGGCGTTCCTTTCACCCAGTCTACCGTTTGCCGGTGTACGTGTCCGGCAAAGACACCCAGCAAGTTTTCTGCATTGAATACTTCCCGGTGAAAGTCCATGGTAGTTTGGGTATGCCCCTTCTCCGGCCACCTTTGTCTGCGCTCCAGTTGATAATTCTTGTCATTTTCAGCCTTGAAGTCGGGGTGTCCGCATCCGTATCCTAAGCTCCTTCCCGGTGCATATAGGGGTATATGCATCATCAGTGCCATGGGAAGTCCCCTGCGGACCTGCTCCTGAAAAAATGTCAGTTGTTCCGGCAGGATTTCATAGTAGCTGTTATCGATGTTGACCATATTGATTCCATTTACCTCTTCAGCATACATGAGGGGGTTGTTTCCTTTGTACAGGGGCAACAGCCGCCTGTTGATCCAGGTCTCCCTAAGCTGGTGCAGGCTTCCTTCCATGCCTTCATAATGCCAGTCATGATTGCCGCTGGAATAGAAATAGGGCATGTCCAGGCTATCTAATCTTTCCATTGTCCACTCGATGGCAGCCTCGGAGGGGAAGCTAAACAGGTCTCCAGTCAGGGTAATGGCGTCTGCATTTGATTCCCTGGCGATTTTCAATGTTTGTTCAAAAGCTTCTTCAGGATGCGTGGCCTCACCGGTGAGGAAATGTTTGGTCTCGTTGTAGGCCCCCGCCATTCTGCCGCTGAATTGCCGGTAGGGTTTACCGCGCTTGTCGTCACGCCAAAGGTGGGTGTCGGTAATGTGCAGGATTTTTACAGCCTGTTTCAGATGGGGTACATGAAAATCGATTTTAAAATCATTGACGGCTACAGTGAAGGGTTGCTTCTTGTAGTTTACATTACCGGTAGCCGCCTTCAATGATCCGGACAGGCCCATGCCAATGCCGGCAGAAAGCATCCCGGCTTGTTGAAAGAAATGTCTCCTTTTCATATTTGTTTACTCATTCCAAAGGGGTGCAGTAAGTCCGTTCAGGTCCCAGACTACGCGACCGGCTTTGATGGTAAGTTCATTTTCCAGTTTGTATTTCCCCTTCATTTTACCCTCTCCGGTCTTTTCTGTAAAGCCGAAGTCGCCCTCCAGTACATTAAGAACAGCGATATCAGCTTTTACACCGGGGCTAAGGTGTCCGAATTCTGTACGCTGGATGACCTGGGCCGGCTTCCAGGTGGAAGCGGTGATCACCTCCTGCAGGTTCATGCCCATGTTCAAAAACTTAGACATGACATTATTCATGTTTTTCATGCCGCTCATGATGCTGCTCATATGGCTGTCGGTACTGATAACGTCAGGTTTAAGCCCTTGCTCCATGGCAGGGATTGCGTGCTTGAATGCAAAGCTAGAGCCTCCATGTCCCACATCATATACGATCCCTCGTTCCTGGGCCGCCTTGACAAATGGGCGTAGGTTACCTCCCTTATCTACAATGGCTTCCCTGCCAAAGCCGCCTCCACCGAAAATGTGGGTGTAGATGTCGCCGGGCCTCAGCTTCTCCATAAAAAGGGTTTCCAGGGACAAGGGGGGATTGGCACCTCCAAAATCCACCATTACCGGAATATTGGCCCGCTCTCCGGCTTCCACCAGGCGGTCTATTTGCTCCCATTGATGCCCCGAGTAATGCGCTACTTTTATCCCAACGATATCATCGGGAAATTGTCGCGCCACTAAAGCGGTCATCTTAGGATCCATGTCGTTGAGATTTTGTTCGTAGGGCGAGCCTTTCATACCGTGGCCAACGATGTTGAGCATGGCCAATACGCGGGTTTGAACCCTATCAATCACCTGTTCCTTAAACTGTCTGAAATTTCGCCATCCGGCTCCTCCTGTATCCACCACTGTGGTCACACCGTAAGGAAGCGTAAATCCATCCGGATGTATGGAATTATACCCGTTGCTGTACTGACCGTAAGGGTCCAATCCGTAAAAATTATGGGTATGGATATCTACCAGCCCGGGGCATACATAAAGTCCGCTGGCATCAATTACCTGAGCGGCAAGGTCAACTGCAATTTCGTGCTGAACCAGTGCCACTGCCTCTCCTTTGATGGCGATATCCATGACCTCATCGATCTTGTTTTTTGGGTCAATCAAATGGCCCCCCTTGATCAGTATGTCATATTGCTGGGCTGCTGCGGGCAGTAGCAGCGCAAAAAATAAGACAGCCATCAGGCTGTTTTTCAGCGCTAAGGAGAAAGGTTCTGGATTTTTCAATACGGGGATTGTACGGGCGGCTTGCATAGGGATTATTTTTTTCATCAAAGTAAAAATTTGGCAGTCCAGTTGCAAGAATTTTTTTAATGTGACAACACAATAAAAATTTATCTGGTGAATTTGGCAGGGTAGGGTGTGTCCTTCTTTGCCGGAAGCAAAAAAAAAGGAGAATATTATTTCTCCTTTTGATGGTTTTAAACTTCCTGGTGTTGATTTATCCCAGCCTCCGCAATGATTTCGTGGATATCTTCATCCATGATTTCTTTCTTGATGTCTGCATGATTCAGGAAAATATGGTACACTTTGTCCAGTTCCAGCTTGGTGAGATTGTATCCGATTTTATGGGCTCGGAATGCAAGTGCTGCGCGACCGGAACGTGCAGTCAGCACTATCATGGATTCATCTACTCCCACTTCCAGAGGGTCGATGATTTCATAGGTTTCTCTGTTTTTGATTACCCCATCCTGGTGGATGCCGGACGAGTGCGCAAAGGCATTGGTGCCTACGATGGCTTTGTTGGGTTGTACCAGCATGCCCATTCGTTCTGCCACCAGGCGGCTGACAGGATTTAACAGTCTGGAGTTGATCCTGTTTTGGAGGTTTAGCCTCGGATGTTGTTTCATGATCATGGCTACCTCTTCCAGGGAAGTGTTACCTGCCCGCTCGCCTATGCCGTTGATGGTACATTCGATTTGCCTGGCACCATTCATCACTGCCGAAATGGAATTGGCCGTGGCCAGACCCAGATCGTTGTGGCAGTGTGCCGAAATGATGACGTTTTCTATCCCCGGTACATTATCTCGCAAATATTTGATTTTTGCACCGTATTCGTCTGGCAGACAATAGCCTGTGGTGTCCGGTATGTTCAATACCGTAGCTCCGGCCTTGATGGCTGCTTCGCAAACCCTGGCCAGATATTCGTTTTCTGTACGACCAGCGTCCTCGGCATAAAACTCTACATCTTCCACGAATTTTTTGGCATGCGCCACGGCTTCAGCGGCCCATTCCAGTATCCGCTCCCTGTTGCTCTTGAACTTGTATTTGATATGGGAGTCGGAGGTGCCGATTCCGGTATGTATTCTGGGTCTTTTGGCGAAGCGCAGCGCTTCGGCAGCAGTTTCTATGTCTTTCTTTACCCCCCTGGAGAGGCCACAGACAATAGGTTCAGTTACATTTTTTGATATTTCTACCACTGATTTAAAATCTCCTGGACTGGAGATGGGAAAGCCCGCTTCGATCACATCCACGCCCAGAGCTTCTAGTTGGCGGGCGATTTCGATCTTTTGTGGGGTGTTTAATTTACATCCGGGAACTTGTTCTCCGTCCCTCAGGGTAGTGTCAAAGATCAATACGTGATTGTCATCCATGCTCTTTCAGTTTTTATTAAAATCCAATGTAAAACCTTCGTCCGGACAATGAAATTCAATTACCTTTATGTGTCCGATACCTAAAAGGATTTTTTTACATGTAAATATTTAAAAATCAATAGGTAATAGTTTATTTATATATGATATCCAATTTTAAAAAAGATTTTCTTTTTGATTTGATCAGCAGTTTGTCGCCTTCAGAAAAGCGCAATTTCAAACTCTACGCGAAAAGGCTTTCCTCTAATCAGCATGCCAAGTTTCTTGTCCTCTTCGACGTGCTGGAAGGCATGGAGGAATACGATGAAGCCCACCTGTTGAAAAAGGCCCCGGTAGGTAAGAAGCAACTCTCAAACATGAAGGCACATTTGTACAAGCAGATACTGACCTCATTGAGGCTTCTCTATGCCGATAGGAATGTGGAGCTGCAGCTAAACGAGCAGATCGATTTTGGACGGATATTGTTCAATAAAGGTCTGTATATGCACAGTCTGAAAGTATTGGACAAAGCCAAGCAGGTGGCCGGGCAATATGGTCTGGACACGGTGATGCTCAGGGTGGTAGAAATGGAAAAGGTCATCGAGTCTCAGCACATCACCAGGAGTATCCGAAACCGGGCTGAGCTCTTGGGTCAGGAATCCGCTGCGCTCTCCCACAAGGTCAATCTGAAGAACCGTTTTTCAAGTCTCTCCCTACAACTTTATGGCATTTATTTGAAAACAGGCTATATCAAAGACAGAGAGGGCAGGCGTACGCTGGAAAGGTTTTACCAACGCAATATGCCGGACTATTCTTTTAGCGATCTGGGTTTTTACGAAAAAATGTACCTTTTTCAGGCCCAGGTCTGGTATTTTCACATTATCCAGGACTTCCCACTGTGCTATAGAGCTGCCCAGCATTGGGTGGACTTGTTTCACTATTCCCCACACATGATCCGGGTGGCAACGGGCAACTACCTGAAAGCCTATCATTACCTGCTGGATACGCTATTTTACCTGGGATATTTCGACAGGTTTATGGAAGTACTGGAAGAATTCCGAGCCAGCCTGAAACAGGGAGAATTCGTGATGGACGACAACAGCCGGGTCCTGGCATTCTTGTATCTTTATTCCAATTTGCTCAACATCCATTTTCTGAAAGGAGAATTTTCAAAGGGTGTGCGGGAGCTGATACCGGTGTTGATGAGGGAAATGCAGCCGATAAAAAGCAAGCTTGACATTCACCACCTGATGGTCTTGCATTACAAGGTAGCCTGCCTTTATTTTGGTCATGGGGACAACGAAAAAGCGATTTTTTACCTGGATCAGGTGATTGAAAACAATCAGGATGGTCTGCGGGAAGACCTGCAGTGTTTTGCTCATATTCTGAAGCTTATCGCCAGCTACGAGGCCGGACTGGATGAAAAATTAGACGGTCAGATCCGGAATGTGTACCGCTTTCTGATCAAAATGGATGATCTTCACCAGGTGCAAAAGGAAATGATGTGGTTTGTCAGGAAACTGAGCAGGATATATGACCACGAGCTAAAAGGGGCCTTTATAGACCTTAGAGAGAAACTAAAGATCTATGAAAATCACCCTTTCGAAAAGCGGGCATTTTTGTATCTGGATATCATTTCCTGGTTGGAAAGTAAAATTGAAAACGTTCCCGTACAGGAAGTAATCCAAAAGAAGTTTCTCGAAAAATCCAAGGCTGGAAAAATAAATGGGTAGGTAAAAAAAAGCTGCCAGCAAAATCATTTACCGGCAGCTTGAATGGGCTATTGAGATCAGATCAGGCCAATACCTCTTTTTCAACGATGACCTGGCCTTTGTAGTATAATTTGCCATCCAGCCAAAATGCCCTGTGTGGCAGGTGAAATTCACCGGTGGTGGGGCATTGAGCCAGGCCGGGCGCGTTCAATTTATAGTGCGTCCTTCTCTTATCTCTTCTGGTTTTGGAAATTTTCCTTTTAGGATGTGCCATATCTATGTAATTTTTAGATTATTCGTTCTGTTTCAAGTTTTTCAAGGCCTCCCAAAATGGGTTTTGGCCATTGCTGTCGTCTTCTTTTTCTTCGCTATTTCCTGCTTCATACACAATCCAGCCATCTTCCTCTTCAGATTCGTCATCCTCCGTCCTGTGATCCGGGTGTATTTTTTTAGCAGGGATGGCCAGCAAGATAAATTCATAAATCAGCTGAGCTACGTTGATGGTCGGTGTATCCGGGGTGATCTGGAATACTTCCTCGTTGATTTCCTTTTCCTCCGTACCATACTTGTAGAGAATCTTGTTCTCTACATCCAGCCCATGCTCAAACTTTTCCAGGCTTCTATCGCAGGTTAATCCTACGCTGCCTGAGATGGAAAAATCCGCTTCAATGAGATTAACTTTTCTATCCAGACATACATTTACTTTCAGGTTGATCTTGTGGATTATATCTTTGATTTTTTCAAAGTGATCCAGAAAGTCTCTTCCAATATCAAAATTGAAATGATGCTCCCCCTCCTTCAACCGGATGATGTCGATATCGAATTTCCTTATGAATTTCATCTTCTGAATAAGACCGCAAATTTAAATAATAATTTCTGATTAATAAAACGCAGGCGCGATTAATTTCAGTCAATTGCAGCTGCGTCCATTTTCTTCCGGATGATATCATGGGCCAGGAAAATGGCAGCCCGCATGGAGCCTTCGTCCGCAGCATTTTTTCCGGCAATGTTATAGGCTGTGCCATGGTCCGGGCTGGTCCTGATTATTGGTAATCCGGCGGTAAAGTTTACACCGTTTTCAAAAGATACTGTCTTGAAGGGGATCAGGCCCTGATCGTGGTACATGGCCATTACTCCGTCAAATTTTTTCTGGTGCATCATGCCAAAAAAGCCATCCGAAGGGTAGGGGCCAAATACCATCTCACCTCTTTCCTTAAATTCTTTTACTACCGGTAGGATGATTTCTTCCTCCTCTCTTCCCAAAAGCCCGTCCTCTCCGGCATGGGGATTTAGTCCCAAGACGGCTATTTTTGGTTTTACAATACCAAAATCCTGATTCAGGGATTTGAGCATGATCTTTAACTTGCCCTTAATAGATTCAGGAGTAATATTTTCTACTACAGACTTCAGCGGCAGGTGTCCCGTGACCAGGCCCACACGCATATCGTCCGAAACCATAAACATCAATACTTTTTTTGTTTCAAATGCATCTGATAAGTATTCCGTATGTCCTACAAATGGCTTCTCGGCACTATTGATATTGCTTTTATTTAGCGGTGCGGTGACCAGAGCGTCCAGTTGCTGGCTTTTGAGGTCTGCAATGGCCTGATCCAGGGCGGCCAGCGCCATATTGCCGGCCTCTTTCGTCTCTACTCCCGGCATGACCTCGGGAGAATCCTGCACCACATTGATGACATTGGTCTTTTTGTGGTGAATGTCTTCAATGCTTTTCACCTGCATGAAGTTGAAGTCATTCATCTCCATGACTTTCCGGTAATAGGTAATGGCTTTGCCGTGGCCGTAGATTACAGGAGTAATCATTCTTTGCAGCCGACTGTCTTGCAGGGCTTTCATGGTCACCTCTGCACCAATCCCGTTGATGTCTCCTATACTGATGCCAATAACAGGCTTATTTTTTTTTATATTCATGCGCGCTAAAAATCTTTGAGTCTTCGTTCCTGAATTTTGGATTCCCGTAATATAGGCATTAAAATTTTTATCCTCTAACTATCTTTTCCCTGCTTTGAACAGAAGCATTTCGGTATCATCCAAAAGAATAAATTAAAGCAGGGCATTCTTCGCCGGGAAATTCAAAGAACCAGGCCTGTAAAGGGATAATATCAATAGGACACCTCTACCCTAAAACGTGAATTAACGGCTTTGAGCTGGTCAAATGCCGCTTTGGAAACCTTGATCAGCAGTTTGTTATTGTCGCCGGTTTCAGGTAGTACGCCTACTACGCGGGCAAAAACAGTCACGTCGTTTTCCTCATTACGGATCCTCATGATGGTGCCTACAGGGGCTGTGCGGTGCAGGACCAGGTATTTTTTGTGATTGCCAGTACCCTCTATCACTTCTGCCTGACCGCTTTCCTGTACATTGCGGAATGCCGTCGAACTGCTTACATTGCTTGTCCCGGAAGAGCCGGACACAGCAGTTCCTGAGCCTGAAGTGGATCTGTTGGGTTTGTCATTTGAGGTATTGGTTGCTGTGGTTTTGTTTACCGGTGCGGGTAGTTGGCTGACAGGAATATTGGCATTGACCTCCCTGCCTACTTTCAGCGTTTGTCCAATGGACAGGTTATTGGAAGTCAGTGCATTCCATTGTTTCAGGTCATCAACCTTTGCGTCGTATTTTCTGGCGATGCCAAACAACGTTTCGCCCTGGGTAACCTTGTGGGAAATCCAGTTGCCATCGGGGGATACAGCGGGTGGAGTTGAACTGGTGTTGCCGCCATCAGCACCGGGAGATGCTTTTTTGGAAGGGCCCGGATTCTCCTTTTTGTCCGTTTTTGGTTTTTCCGCACCTGCAGATACCTTTTCGTTGGTCACAGCAACCGTACGGTCTGCCAATGCTGCGGTTTCTTCTATCTTTGCTTCAGCTACGGGTTGTTCTTTTTCTCCCAGTACCTTGACAATTAATGACTGGCCTACGCTGAGGTCATTTCCCTGCAGTTCGTTCCATTCCATCAGTTCAGCAATTTCGACCTGATAATTTTTGGAGATGGAAAACAATGTCTCTCCAGGGCTTACCTTATGCACTTTTGCTCCATCTGGAATGGCTACTTTTTCTACAAAAGGTATGCGGATTCTTTGACCTACTTTCAAACCGGATTTCAGGTTATCATTACTTTGCACGATATCGCCCACCGGAGCACCGTACCTTCTCGAAATTCCAAAAAGTGTTTCCTGAGCTGCTACCTGATGGATGATATAGGATTTTTCTCCCACCCGCTCTATGCCTATTGAGTCGATTGGCGTCAATATGCCGCCCTGAGACGGTAGAGCAACCCCAATCAATCCCAAAATCAATATCCAGTACTTCATGATATTTCAGTTTTCTGACGATAAATCCCCAATACTGATGCAAATTTGATATTTATTTTATCAATTGCAACTCCATTTTATACCAATACGGGCTTTCATTGTTTTTATTGGTATATTCAAACGGAAATAACAAATCTTATAAAAAATGAAATTGGTATTCGGTTTAATGCTTTATGCGTTTGTGGTGTTTGAGGGCGGTACAATAGGTTTCGCACAGGAGGATGGTACAGTTGATTCATTGAAAACAGTTTATGTTTTGGAGATGAAAAGTGATATTGATCCCAGAATGAACCGGAAGGTAAAGCTGGCACTGGAAGACGCCGCCAAACGAGAGGCTGTCATGATCATCGTGCACATGGATACCTATGGTGGGGCGGTGACCGACGCTGATGAAATCCGCACCTTGTTTTTGGAATCCCCTGTACCGATCCATTCTTTTATCGATAAAGATGCCGCCTCTGCGGGGGCCTTAATTTCCATCGCCTGCGATAGCATTTACATGGCCAGGGGAGGGAGCATAGGGGCGGCTACCGTGGTAATGGGTGGCACGGGTGAGGCCGCTCCGGACAAGTACCAATCCTATATGCGGTCCATTATGCGAAGTACCGCCGAGGCCAGAGGCAGAGATCCCAGGATTGCGGAGGCCATGGTAGATGAAGATATAGAAATTGAGGAGATTTCCGAAGCCGGTGAGGTGGTCACGTTTTCTGTTTCCGAAGCCATCCAACATGGTTTTTGCGAGGCAGAAGTGTCGTCTATCGATGAAATCGTCGAGCGGAACGGGATTCAGGATTATGAGATACATTATTATTCCCCTTCTGTGGTGGAAGATATCATTTCCTTTTTTCTAAACCCCGCCGTCAGTGGCTTTTTGATACTGGTCATTTTTGCCGGTATTTATTTTGAAATCCAGACACCAGGGATCGGTTTTCCCCTTGCTGCCAGTGGAATTGCCATTCTGCTTTATTTCATCCCCTATTACCTCACCGGACTGGCTAGCAATCTGGAACTCGTTATTTTCGTAGCTGGCGTGATATTGTTGGCTGTAGAGATATTTGTCATCCCTGGTTTTGGTGTTTTTGGCATTTTGGGGATCATCTGTATTCTGGCGGGTCTCACCATGGGCATGTTACCCAACGAACAGTTTGATTTCACCTTTGTCAGTTCAGGAAAGTTGTTTACTGCCCTGCTGACGGTAATCGTTTCGGCGATTGTCGCTACGGTATTGATCTTTTCTATTACTCCAAAAATCAACCAATGGGAAAGCTTCAGCAGACTCTCGCTGTCTACTACCCAGCAGAAGACAGAGGGATACACCTCTTCTTTTTACAGCGATGACCTGCTGGGAAAGCAGGGAATTGCTCATACCCGCCTGATGCCAAGTGGCAGAGTTTTGATAGATGATGAAATGTATGATGCCTATTCGAGGGGGGAATTTATCGATAAAGGTGAGAAAATCCAGGTAATAAGTACGGAAGGCACATCTCTGAAAGTCAAAAAAATTGTGGTTTAAGATATGAAGTATCTGGTGGGCGACCTATTTTTACCCGGGTAGTAAAATCCAACCGGTATATTTTCGCTGACCAAATACCTGAGTGATATGAGTAGAGCGTTCAGAAGGATTTATTCTATATATGGAAGTATAATTTTCATTACTACTTTTTTGGTTTTGTTTCCGGTATTTGTATTGACCATAGAGCTGCGAAATAGAAAGGCCCAGGGAAGGAAGCTGAACAGGATTTGGTCAAAGGTGTTTTTTGGTCTGTTGTTTTTTAAAGTAAAGATAGAAAACCTGCACCATTTCAGGAAAGGCAGCCAATATGTGATTGTTGCCAATCACTTTTCCTATTTGGACATTCCTGTATTGGGATTGATCCCCTTTGACCTGGTTTTCATTGGCAAAAGCTCCCTGGCCAAAGTTCCTGTCTTCGGTTACATGTTCAGAAACCTGCATATCTCGGTCAACAGAAACAGCCTGAAGAGTCGGGGAGAGTCCATAATGAAAGCGAAAGCTGCCCTTGAGCAGAAAAGCAGTGTGGTCTTCTTTCCCGAAGGAGGGATATCCAGCCAGCAGCCGCCGCAAATGGCTCGTTTTAAAGATGGAGCATTTAAAGTGGCCCTGGACAAACAAATTCCCATAATTCCTATCACTTTATCATACAATCATTTAATTTTGCCGGATGATGGCCGGTTTTTACTGCGGTACAAACCGGTAAAAGTGGTCGTCCATCCCCCCATTGCGGTGGAAGGTTTAGATTACAAGGATGTGGGCATGCTCAAGGAACGATGTTACCGCACAATACAGGATCAGTTGTGGAAAGACAACGCCAGGCTGGTCGATAAAACTTAAAACCTATGAAAGTAGATACCAATTCCCTAAAGAAAATTGCCCATCTGGCCAGGCTGGAGTTTGACGAAAAGGGGGCCAAGAAAATGACCAGGGACATGACCCAGATTTTGGACTGGGTGGAGAAGTTGAACGAATTGGATACCTCGGAAGTGGAGCCGCTTATTACCATGTCTTCAGAAGTAAATATCATGCGGGATGATGTGGTTGGAGAACATCTGGATCATGAGAAGGGGCTGAAAAATGCTCCTCAGAGAGATTCTGATTACTTCCGTGTTCCCAAGGTAATGGAATAATGCACCAACGACAGTGGGAGAAAATCATCTTCGCTCTGCTTTGTCTGATTCTCCTGTTTGCGGGAGTGGGAATTTTGATGGTGCAGTGGGGAATGGTACAGCCATCAGCCCTGTTTATTTCCACCGGCCTGGAATCCGTTGAGGTCCTTCTCGGAAATTTTTTCTCAGGTACCGGCCGTCTGGGACAATACACACAAAATTATTTGCTATTTGACCGCTTTGTCGCAGGAGATATTCAGCTTTACCCCATACTCAACCAGTGGCTGGGGATTTTTTCCTGGCTGCTCGTATTAATTCTGGCCACATTGCTGACGCTCTTAAAGCGAAATGCCTTTTTGCTTGGCGCAGGCTTGCTGGTATTACTGTTGACCATTAGTGGAGTAAACAGCCTCAATATAGGGGGCGTTGGTACTAATTACGGGTTGGTGATCTGCCTTGTTACGGTGTTGCTTCCGGCAGCACTTATCCACCTTTTCTTTGAAAATACCTCCCTGGGATGGCGTATTTTGATCGTTATGGGTGCAGGTTTGACAGGCTTGGGGCTTTTGATTTACCTTGCCCGGGCTCCCTATCCTACCGTCCTTTTTTCAGAGAATATTTTCCTGATGACCATGAGCATGGCGGCGGGCTTTTTGATCTATACCGGTCAATCGATGATATCGGGTTTGTACCTGATTCTGGCCAGGCTAAACCAGGGTGTGGGAATTAAGATCGGCTGGCACTTTGCGCTCCTGGGCACGGCTTACCTGGCGCTTATGGGTCTGATGCTTCTGGATATCACCGGCAGTCTCAATGGCTGGCCCCTCCCTCCCCTTGAATTAATGCTGGTCCTCACCGGTCTAGTAGGGTACTTCGATATTCACCACAAGATCAGGAACAGCAAACAACCCTATAGCTTTAGCTGGGTGGGGAATTTGTTTTACCTGACAGGTTTTGCCATTTGCCTGCTGGTGGTCTTCAAGGCAAGGCTTGCCTTCAATACCCCTATGCTGGATTTTGTCCGGCACTTTTTTATCTACAGCCAGCTCGGTTTTGGCCTGCTTTTCTTCTTGTACATTTGGGTGAATTTCTCAGGAATTATCAACAGCGGAACAGCAATAGAAAAAATCGTCTACAAGCCACCCTTTTTCCCGTATTTTCACATGCGCCTGGGAGCAGTCCTGAGTTTACTCATTTTCATCGTTTATGCGGATGGAATTGTTGCGGTACAGTTCAGTACTTCCTCGACCCAGCTGTCAGCGGACTATTACCTGGCGGCCAATCGACCGGTAGAGGCCACCGTATTGTATGAAAATGCCTTTGAAAGGTACCGGAGAAATCAGAAAGCATTGTATGCAAGCGCCCAGCTCTACCTGGACCAAAATCAGCCTACCCTGGCACTCAATACGCTGATGAGGAGCTTTGAAGAAAATCCTCAGGTAAGAGATATCATTTTATTGAGCGAACTACTGGAAAAAAGGGATCGGATAAATGAGGCCATTTACTACCTGGAAGAAGGCTTAAAATACTACCCTTCAAATGCCTACCTGGCCAATAACCTGGGGCTGATATACCATCAGATGAAACGGCCTGACGATGCCCTGGAGGTTTTGGGTAGGATGAATGGGCAAACGGCTAGCCAAAGGTTGAACCGATTGGGCATAAAGATCATGCACGGTAAAGGATTGGAGGAAGGAGACGAAGAGGCAGCTACCTTGAAGGAAATGGTAAATCTGACCGCACATGCAAATGTGATGGGCAAAAAAACTGCCATTGAGCTCCCTGTCGACAGCATCAGCCAGGTTCAGGATCCGGTCAATCGGGCCATGCTGCGCAACCATTTTACCGCCATGGAAACGGGAGTAGCAGCTGGAAGATTTTTAGAAATGGTGGATACCTTACTGAATGACCAAAATCTGTTGCTGAGCCATGAGGAAAGTGTCCGGGAGTCAGGATTGGTGCTTGCATACAGGGCCGGCCGGATAAATGAACTGCTACGCAGGCTGAACGGCATGGCATTTCGGTTCAAAAGAAACGCCGGATATTACCATGCCTTTGCCGGGTATGTCTTTGCCAGGGAGGGGGATTTCAAAAAAGCTGCTGCCTCCTGGAACCAGGCTGCATTCAGTGGGTTTGCCCGCTTTACACCTGCCCACCTTCCCTACCTTTATTTTGGCGGGATGCAGGATCAGGCCTTGTTTGTATCGGGAACGCAGGGGGTAGATTTTCCGGAATGGATGCGCTTTGACGACGGGCAGCAATTGATCGGCAATGATACCGTAAAATTTTATCAGATTCTGGCTGACTTGCCTGAAATGCTTGGAAAGGAACTTATGCCGGCCCTTAACGAGCTGGAATCGGAATCGCACCGAGCCTTTCTGGCCAAAGAGATGATATTGAAGAAGGGACATTGGTTTGAGCCTGAGCAGTTGGACGCTTTATTGGATCTGGCTTCAGCTCAGGAGTTTTTAGTAGTGGATTCCGATTATCTGTCAGCCTATGTCAGACAGGTAAAGGGTCTTGAAACCACCAATGGAGCCCAATGGAGTGCAGATCCCCACAATGCTTACCTGACGCCCATGGTTCTCGCTGCTGCAAATGATCTTGCTGACGACGAGAAACGGTACGCGCTGCTTCAGGAAGCCAGTCAGTTCAATAAAGACCCGTTGTTGTGGATAGAGTTGGTCAGGTACAGCAGAATTATTGGTATGGACCAGTATGCCAGCAGCAACCTCGCGATGATGGCGGAATGGATCGCACCGGAAGATCTGCTTGAATTGCAGTTGGAAAACTTCTGAATCCATTGGTATAATTTAACACTAAGGATTCCGGTTTTTGTGCAATATCTCCTATCTTCACACTTTAAATTCTACTGCCATGCCAGAAATTATAAAAACCAGGGAAATACAAAAGATTTACAGAATGGGCTCTGAAGAGGTCCATGCACTCGAATCTGTCAGCATCAACGTAAACAGAGGAGAATATGTGGCGTTTATGGGCCCTTCGGGATCTGGAAAATCTACCTTGATGAATATCATCGGCTGTCTGGATACCCCCACTTCAGGACAGTATGTGTTGAATAACAAGGATGTCAGTGATATGAGTGAGAACGAGCTGGCCGAAATCAGGAACAAGGAGATTGGCTTTGTTTTCCAGACTTTTAACCTGCTTCCCAGGGCTACCTGCCTGGACAATGTGGCCCTGCCGTTAATTTATGCCGGCTACAACAAAACAGAACGTGACGAGAAAGCGTTTCTTGCTTTGAAAAGTGTCAGCCTGGAGGACAGGATCCACCACAAGCCCAATGAGCTCTCGGGTGGGCAGCGGCAAAGGGTGGCCATTGCGAGGGCGTTGGTAAACGATCCGAGTATCATCCTGGCTGATGAGCCGACCGGTAACCTCGATACAAAGACTTCGTACGATATCATGGATTTGTTTCACGAATTGCATCAGAAAGGGAATACCATTATCATGGTGACGCATGAGGACGATATAGCTCACTATGCACATCGGGTAATTCGTCTGAGAGATGGCCTGGTAGAATCGGATGAGGTCAACCCAAATCCCACAATTGTAGATAAATCGGTGGTATAAATCACCCCCATCCTGCTTTGCTAATTTATGAAGATCTATACGAAGACCGGAGATAAGGGTGAAACCTCCCTTTTGGGTGGAACAAGGGTATACAAGTCGCATTTGCGAATTGATGCCTATGGAACCATAGACGAGCTCAATGCCCATCTCGGCTTGCTGCGCGATCAGGAAGTCAATAAAAAACGCGCAAAAGAACTATATTTCATTCAGGACAGACTTTTTGTCATCGGAGCGCTTCTAGCCAGTGATCCGGAAAAAGGGCAGATTAAAAAACCTGGCTTTTCTGCCGGGGATATTGCCTTTCTGGAACGGGAAATTGATAGCATGGAAACCTCGCTGCCCCCGCTAAGCAATTTTATCATGCCAGGTGGACATCCGGTGGTATCCATGGCACATATTGCCAGGACCGTGTGCAGAAGGGCAGAAAGGTGTATCGTACTGTTAAATGAGGCTTCCTTTGTAGAATCTCTGATCCTGGAGTTTGTCAACAGACTTTCAGATTACCTTTTTGTGCTGGGCAGACAGCTTGCAGTTGAATTAAACATAAAAGAAATAACCTGGCACCCAGGTGATTGATCCATGATGAACAAGACCATACCTATCCGCATCGACAAGACAAAGCAGTCCAGATTGGAAACTACCAATTTTGATAATCTCGCCTTTGGTCAGATCATCAGTGACCACATGTTTGTGGCGGAATACAAAGATGGAGAGTGGCAGGAGCTGAGGATTGAACCCTATGGACCCATGCAAATAAATCCTGCCAATGCAACCCTGCATTACGGGCAATCTGTTTTCGAAGGACTGAAAGCCTATAGAAATGAGAAAGGCGAGATATTGGTATTCAGGGGAGACGCCAATCAGCGCAGGCTGAATGAATCTGCCCGGCGCATGTGTATCCCCGAAGTACCGGAAGAGATTTTTATGGAGGGAATGCGCAAACTCCTGGAGATAGACAAAGACTGGATTCCGCGACAGCCCGGCTGTTCCCTGTATATCCGGCCCTTTGTTTTCGCTGCTGATGATTACCTGGGAATAAGGCCCTCCAACAACTATAAGTTTATGATTCTAACCAGCCCGGTAGGAAATTATTATTCCAAGCCGGTGGCAGTGAAGGTAGAAACGCAGTATGCCCGGGCTGTAGAAGGAGGTACCGGTGCGGCCAAAGCCGCCGGGAACTATGCAGGGTCGCTATTTCCGGCAAGAAAAGCCCAAAATGAGGGTTATGACCAACTCTTGTGGACGGATGGAAAAACCCACCAGTACATAGAAGAAAGTGGTACCATGAATGTAATGTTTGTGATTGACGGGAAGCTTATCACAGCTCCTACCAGTACCGGTACCATTTTAAAGGGGATCACCAGGGACAGTGTTTTGATCCTCGCCAGGGAGATGAACATGCCGGTGGAGGAACGGTTTCTGGCTGTGGGAGAACTTGAGGAGGCACTCATTTCAGGAAAGCTGGAGGAGGCATTTGGTACCGGGACTGCTGCCACTGTGGCGTTTATCCGCCTGATCAATATTCACGGCAAGGATTATGTGCTCCCGGAAAAGGCAGATGGTGCTTTTTCTACCAGGGTCCTGACCCAACTGGACGATATCAAATATGGTAGAATAAAGGATGAGTACGGCTGGATCATGAAATTTTAATCCGGGGTCGCCGGTTTCACAGGATTTACCCTCAGCCATGTCGTCAAGAAAAAGTATCTTTTTTGTGTTTTTTGTTTTCTTTCTGGTTCAAGCTGACCTCCTGGCCCAGAATTACCTGATACTGCAGCGGGGAAAAAATCAGAAAAGCCGGTTGACCTACGAAGTCGGCGAATCGCTGGTCTACCTGCAAAAGGGCCTGGATTACTACATCCGCGATGAAATCCGGGAGATTCACCAGGATGTCATCGTGTTGGAAGAAAATGTACTGGCACTCCATCAGATTGAGGCCATTGATATCAAAAACAAGGATCCCAGAAACCAGACCTTGTCAAATATGAGTCTGCTTCCGGTAGGGGCTGGCGGTCTATTGCTGCTCGCTGGGGGGATCAACAGTTTGTACGCCGACCAGAATATCCGCTATGAACCCGGGGTATTGGCCACGGCCGGAGGGTTGATCGGCGCGGGCATTCTGATGAGGTTTCTAAGGTACAATACGTTTACCGTCAAAGGAAGGAACAAAATACAGGTAATCGCTTTGGAGGAGCTGGAGCCCGACGAAGACTAAGCTGATTATCCTGTGAAATAGGTAATTTGAGTGAAATTGCCGAAATTTGATTTTTATTTCAATCTAAAACCAAGAGAAAGCAACTATGACAACAGATCAGTTGAAAGACTTGAAGGCCCGTGTTTCGGCCTTGAGGAGGTATCTTTGACTACGACCGGAAGAAAACGGAAATAGAGGAATTTGAAGCCATTTCAGCACAACCGGATTTCTGGAATGACCCTGAGGAGGCAGAGAAGACAATGAAGCAGATCCAGGCCAGGAAAGGCTGGACCAGTAAATATGAGGATGTAGATACAGGCGTACAGGATCTGGAAGTACTGTTTGAGTTTTATAGCGCGGGGGAAGTTTCAGAGGAAGAGTTAAAGGCAGAATACAAAAAGAACCTGCAAAAGGTAGAAGATCTTGAGCTCAGGAAGATGCTCAGCGGGGAAGAGGACCAGTTGAATGCCATGCTGGAAATTAATCCCGGTGCCGGAGGTACTGAAAGCAATGACTGGGCCTCGATATTGCTGCGCATGTACATCATGTGGGGTGAAAAGAATGGGTATAAGGTAAAGGAAGTAGATTTGCAGGAGGGCGAGGTGGCCGGAATAAAATCGGCTACCCTGGAATTTGAAGGACCACTGGCTTACGGCTTTCTGAAGTCAGAGTCTGGTGTTCACCGCCTGGTAAGGATTTCGCCCTTTGACAGTGGAGGCAGGAGGCATACTTCGTTCGCCTCGGTGTATGTTTACCCTGTGGTGGATGATACCATCAATATAGAGATCAATCCCTCCGATGTGGAGTTTCATACTTCCAGATCCGGTGGAGCAGGAGGCCAGAATGTAAACAAGGTGGAAACCAAGGTTCAGTTGACGCACAAGCCTACCGGAATAGTGGTGGTCTGTCAGGCCGAGAGATCCCAGCTTGGCAACCGGGAGAAAGCAACCCAAATGCTTAAATCAAGATTGTACCAGTTGGAAATGGAAAAGCGCAATGCGGAGCGGGCCAAAGTAGAATCTGGCAAGATGAAAATTGATTTTGGTTCTCAAATCAGGAATTACGTTCTGCATCCCTACAAGCTGGTAAAAGACGCCAGGACAGCACATGAGACATCTGATGTGCAGGGCGTGTTGGATGGAGGGCTTAATGATTTTATCAAGGCATTTCTGCTCGCTCAGAGCGAAGAGGAGGTAAAGGATAAAGAGCAGTAAGCAAAAACATCAGGCCCGGACACCGATCCGGGCCTGTCTTTTTGCTCTTGTTCAAACAGTCTCTGTTTTTTTTTAAAGTAAAGGTGTATTTGCTCAAAATCCGGGACGTTGCCCCAGTATCAGGCAGCAAACCCATTGATCTTTGAAGCTTGAACTCCAATGTTGACGATGCATTCAGGTCAGGGCTGCAAGATTTTTTTTAACAGCAGGTCAGCTATTTACAGACCGGTTCAGGCAAGTGGGCCGGCCTTAATTCATCACCACCTCATCGACCATGAGCCAGGCCTTGCTGCCGGCTGCGCCATGCCAGGCGGGCAATTTGTCCAGTGGCGAGGCCAGTAATTTAAGTTGCCGAACCCCTTTGGCTGAAAAAGGAATGTCCACCTGACGGAGCAGACTTGGGGCGTCTTTTTGTAAGGGTGTCGGTCGGAAAGTATCTGCCAGCTTCCAATCCGAGTCGTCACTATCCCGCGTCCAAAGCTG
>NZ_FRCY01000012.1 GCF_900143075.1 Cyclobacterium lianum
GCGGATTCTTTGAACAGTTGGAGCACCGAAAGTACTACAGTTTGGAAGTCGAGTGGGGAAGACCTGGAAAAATGGGCAGGATCAGAACAGTAACTGTCCTGATTTTCAGTATATTGTATTTTATCAAAGATTTTTTTTCGGACATTCGCAAGATATCTCCGTCGTGTTTTGGTTGGTATTTTGTACCTTCATAGCTATATGTTTAAGACAACATAATTTACCTAAAGTAGGCCGGTTTTCATAAGGAAAATCGGCTTATTTTGTCTCAAGAGGCCATTTTTTTCTTAACTTAATAGCATTGAAAACCAGGTGGCTCCGGCTAAACTCCATAGGGAATTTTTAATAGCACCCAGCCCAATTTATGCATATATCCTAAATCAACCGTTGGCGAAATGGTATTTTTCCGGTATATTGAAAGCAGGTTTTCAGGTAAAGGATTTTTAAAAGATGAAATGAAGAGGAATCAAGAAAAGTAGGGTAGGACTGCCCTGTATTAGCCTGTTTATATATTTTTGCAAACAAAAAGATGTAAAGCGATTCATACAGATAGAGGGGCTTAGGATGTGAAATCAAAAGATACTCGGAGATGGATATTAAGAAAAAAGATCTAATTGTGGTAATATGTAGTTGTTTTTTGCTTATTATTGCAGTTTGAAATAAGGATAATTAAACAGTTTTTTTTACTGCTACATTTTAAAATTCAGGCCTATGTGCCTGTTGTTGCCAATTAATTGTAAACAATATAGACCGAAAGCACTCAAAATGAGTATTATTAATATATGTTTAAATTAAATTTTTAAAAAAATGATTGAAAAAACAATGAAAATGATGGCAGTTGTATTTACTACATCTTTGTTATTAACTTCTTGTTATTCTTACACGAGTGTGGTAGGAGACGGAGCTCAGGGAAATCGTCAAACGACAGAATGGAATCATTACGTAATTTATGGATTGGCACCTGTAGGCGTGTCCGATTCAAATCAAATGGCAGATGGTGCTGAAAATTACACCGTTCACACAAGGCATTCATTTGTGAACGGCTTAGTTGCTGCGATTACATTCGGTATTTATACGCCGACTACCACGACTGTAACCAAGTAATATCTGAACTAGAGAGTTTGTTAGGGACTAACAAACTCTCTTTTTTTTAATCAATTTTATGAAAAAATGGACTTTTTATGTTTCATTAATAATATCAATTATTTTTCTGATAAACATTATTGAAATATTGATAAATGATTTAAATCGACTCACTGAATATGGCTATGGATATTTGGTGGGAAAAATTATTTTACTGCTGATTTTCGCTACAATTACTCTTCTGACAAGAAAATATAAAACTGAATCTAAAGAGGAGCTGTAAAAAGGTATTGTATACAACAACTAAGTTTTGTTGTCTGCCATTTTGGGAGATAATGAATGCACTTCTGCAAAACCTGTTATCTTTTAAGGGGAAAACCGCTGAAGTGCTTTGGTAGGATTCGAACTCTAGCAGTCCTTATGAGGCGTCAATTCAGGTTAAAAGTTGATTTTTTGTGCGGGGCATCCTGTGACAGGGGTGTAAAAAAGGGCCTATTTCCGTAAATTTATAGTCAGTTGGTTTCTTCTTCCAAAAACTCCTATTTCTACAGATAATTTTCATAGGGTACTTTAACTGTATCCACAAAATTTAATTCCATATCCTAAACCAACCGTTGGTGAAATGGTATTTTTCCGGTATATTGGACTTGTGTTTTTAAGTAATGGAGTTTTTTCAAAAGAATGAAAGACGGATTCCGGAAGAGCATACGTTGGGGGCGGGTATAGGACTCATTTTTCCTTTTGTGAACAATGGGGAACAGCACTATCCATGCATATGACCGGAAGGACAAGTTTCTATGTACGGTATCCCGAAAGGTATCCCGGAAGTAATTTATACCTGATAGGCTAGTTTGAAATAAGGATGATAAACTGGTTTTTATACAACTCTATTTTTAAAATAAGGAGATAAAATAGTAGCAATAAACAAGTTGTGCTTATTGCAAAATCGTATAACTAACTAACATTAAAATGAATAGTGAAAATTTTGAAAAACACGTTCTTTTTGACAGAATTTCTCAGTTAAGTGAAACATTACAAGAAGAAAAAACAGAAAGTAAAATCGACCTTGAAAAACTTTCTTTTTTCAGAACTGCGGTAAGTTATATTGAAGACAGAATTAATATTACATTCCCTGATCTTGTCCAAAAAAGTGAAATGGATGAATTGAGTGCTGAGCTTAATGCGGCAGTTTCACAGATTAATTCTTATATAGGAAATAATAATATTGGTCATTTAACAAATGCAACTAATAACTTCAATTCAGCTCTTAATAAGATTAGAAATTTTCCTATTCCGCTATCGAAAAGCAGTTTCAACTTTTCTAGAAAGATTGCGAATTTTGAAAAAATAGTCAAGAATAAATATAATGCCCTAGAGAAAGAAAAAGATGATTTAGGTAAAGAGATTTTTAAATTTAAAGAAGAATTAGACAAGAAAAACACCAATATAGAAGAACTTACAGAGCAATTAAAAATAAAACAAAATCAAATTGAGAATTTAAACTCAACTTTTCAAACTGATTTTAATAATATAAAGTCTCAACAAAATCAAGAATTTAAGTCCTCAAAAGAAACCATTCGTTCGGAATTTAATTCTATAAAAACCAATTTTGAAAAAGAGATTGAAGGAATTAAAAATACAATCGACAGTGATACAAGTTCATTGGTTCAAGATCTCGAAACAAAATTAGATGAAGCAAAACGCTTAGTAAACGTGATAGGCAATGTAGGTGTAACAGGAAATTATCAAAATATAGCAAATGAGCATAAAGTGACCGCAAATATTTGGAGAGTGCTGGCAATAATATTTATGGCAATCTTATCTGGTCTTTTAGTTTATACAATTTGGGATGTAAGTTCAGAAAATTATGATTGGATAAAATCTGTAATTCGAATAGTCGCTGCTGCAGCATTATCATATCCAGCAACATATGCTGCAAAAGAATCTAGCAAACATCGAAAACTTGAAACACTCAATAGAAAGTTGGAACTTGAATTGGCATCATTAACCCCATTCATTGAGATGTTACCAGAAGAAGAAAAGAGAGATATAAAGATTAAGTTAGTTGAAAAATACTTTGGGAACCATATCGAATTTGAAAAGAATGGAGATATTGGTAAAGAAGAATTATCTATCGGAGGATTCGAAAAGGTAATAAAATCTCTAATTCCAATTGTTAAAAATTCTTGATTAAATTACACTAATCATATCAATTAATAATACAAATTGCGGAATACTTTCCAAAAATGATATTTTTGACTGCTTTTTAAAAACAATGTGTAACTGATAAATCTGAGTCACTTAAGCCGCAACTTGCGATATTCGGAAATTTAATTCAACAATCTCCCCCCAACACCCCCTTACTCCCTCAAACTGAATTTTTAATCAAATTTCAACCCCTTTAATTTGTATTTTACATGCATAAAAGATATTTTCATTCTGTTAATTATGTTAAACCTAAAATCAATAGACCATGAGTACCAAAAACTCAATTTCCATTCAAATCCCTGAGGAGGAGCTGACAGCTATCAGGGACGCTCTAAACACACTTAAAACTACCCTCGGCCCCTATCTGGTAGCGCTTAGCCCTTCCGAGCGGCAGACCATTCCTAAAATGGGCGATGGCACTGCCCCCTTTGGAAAAGGTGATGGAATATGCGCAGAATTGCGGACAGTTTTTACCCCCTTTTCTGGATTTGCAGGAAATGGACAAGGACTGGACACGCTATAATACCGGGTCGGAACTGGGGATAGTCAATAAACTTAGCTATTGAATTTTACCCACTTCAATTGTGAATAAATGGGGTAATGGTAGCTACAGTGCACCATCACCATCCTACGACACATTCAAAAAAGCTATTGAGCACGCAGATCCGGAAATTTGTGCAAATGCCATGATAACGTTAATTAAAATCTGTACCTATCTCTTAAAACAACAGATTAATCAATTGGAAATTGCTTTTGTCAAGGACGGAGGGCTCCGAGAACGAATGACCCGAGCCAGGATTGAACAGCGAAAAAAAGACAAATAAGTTTTTGGGACATCTTGGGACACTTGGGATGCTGTTTCACGAGTCCCAAGTGTCTCGAAAAAATCAATTAGCCAAGCAGAAACACTGGAGACACCAATTGACCAAAACCCAACGCTATTGAGTTGGCCCGGAGTAATTACGAAACATTAAAAAACGAGACTCCTCTTGTACAAGGTCGCCAAGTGCCGCCTGGCAAATCCCCAGCTACCGGATTCCAGGGGTCAACCAAGTCAGTAGAGGAGAAGGTACTTCGCTAACCGAAAAAATTTAATTTAATCAAAGAGTTCCTGCTTTTTCAAAAACTCCGGTATTTCATCCCAGCCTTCATAAGGGGCTTTGAGCGTGTCCGGGACCGGATAATCCCAAAGAATTCGGCTTTTTTTGATATCCTTGATGGGAACTTCGATAAGATAAGTTACTTGGCCTTTAGAAATTTCATTTGAGCCAATAAAATTATCAGAATGAAATTTCTCACCCCAATATGTAAAATGAAAATTAATTCTACTTCCTTGGTTTGGAATTCGGTATTTTTCTCCCAAAACACCAACTGTATAATTTTTTTCAAGGGATTTGTAGTAGTTTTCAAAAATCATATTTCCAAAGTATACAACCAATAGAACAAATATGATTTTTGCAATGGTGAGAATGAGATTTTTGTTCATGATCAATATTCGGTTGTAGAAACTTTCCCAGTTAAAATTCGAGCTGAGCCATTTATATTGGAAATTATAGAAATCACATTTCTATTTATTTCGGAATGATCTAAAAGTTTGTTATAACCGAAATTAAATCCGCCTACACCTAAATCGATAGCAGTTTCCGAAAACTGTTTTTTATTCCCAATCCCGATCGACGAGCTAAATCCGTCCTTTGCATTAATATCTATTAACGCCTGTAAAAAAAAGGCGGATTTACCAAACAAACCTGCCATTCCAATATCCGCCAAATCCACTCCCGCCAAATCTTTATTAAATATTAAACTCATCCCCATCTGCAATCCTGCCTCCATTCCCATCCGCTGTACAACGCGGGCGCCTAATCCATCCACCAACCCCCAGACCAACACTGGCGAGGCAGCCGCAGCGACCATACTGCCGGTGATGCCGTAGGATACCATCCTGCCAATACCATCCAGGTATTTGCTGTTTCTGAAAGACTGGGCTTCGGAGGTGCTGAAATGCAGCTTCCTGCCGCGCTGGTACAAATTCCTGGTGGCACGCATCCCTTCGCGGTATGCCGTGAAGCACAGGTTAGCATAGATCGGACTGCGACTTTCCCGCATAAGTCGCTGATGCGACTCAAGCAGCATTCCTAATATTCCTGACTCCGTTACTTTATTCGTTATTCTTCAAGAACTCCGGTATTTCATCCCAGCCTTCATAAGGGGCTTTTAAGGTATCCGGGACGGGATAGTCCCAAAGGATTCGGCTTTTTTCGATGTCCTTGATGGGAACTTCGATAAGATATTTATTACTTTTTATTTCGTTGGTCCCTAGATAATTTGATGCTGTTTTGAGTTTGCCGTAATACTTAAAATTAAAATCGATTGAGGTTCCCTGCCCATACATTCTATAGGTGGCTCCTAATTCTCCTATTACGTAATTTTTTTCAAAAGAACGGTATCTATCTTCATACCATTGATTGCCGAAATAAGCAAATAAAAGAACGAAAATTATCTTTAAAGCCAATTTCATTATAGCATTTTTTTTCATTTTATTGAATGAATTTTCATTGTTTCACCAACTATCATTCTTGAAGTGCCATTGATTGAAGAAATAGTTTTTATTACATTTTTATTTATTTCTGAAGTTTTAAGCAATTGGTTAAAACTTCGATTATAGCCTCCGATTCCTATATCTATACTAGTTTCATAGAGTGATTTTTTATTGCCAATTCCAAGTGAGGTGGAGAATCCTTGGTCGGGTTTTATATCAATCAAAGCATTACTTGCAAAAGCCCATTTCCCAAATAAACCTGCCATTCCAATATCTGCAAAATCCATTTTCTTAAAATTCCCGTTGAATACCAAACTCATCCCCATCTGCAATCCTGCCTCCATTCCCATCCGCTGTACAGCGCGGGCACCTAAACCATCCACCAACCCCCGGAGCAGCACCGGCGAGGCAGCCGCAGCGACCATGCTGCCGGTGATGCCGTAGGATACCATCATGCCGATGCCATCCAGGTACCTGCTGTTTCTGGATGCCTGGGCATCAGTTTCGCTGAAATGCAGCTTCCTGCCCCGCTGGTACAAGTCCCTGGCGGCACGCATCCCTTCCCGATATGCCGTCATGCCCAGGTTGCGGTAAACGGGGTTGCGGCTTTGACGCATAAGCTGCAGTTGCGATTCCAGCTGCATCCGGCTGCTCCTGTCCGGCATGCTGCTGACCGTCACCGCCGGAAGCTGAAATTCAGGACATCCCTTACAATCTCCATATAATCCTGTGGGATCCGAAAAGAGCAAGGGATTATTGAAACCAAACGCCATGGGGCTAATAGAGGTGTACATATCGGATAGTTTGTCCATGCCCCAAAATCTTCCCAATGCCGGATCGTATAAGCGGTTTGGAGTTTGATACAATCCAATTCGTTCCAGCATATAACTTCCGCCGTTAAACCCATACCTGCTCTCCTCTCTATCCGCCGCCCGGTACTCCAGCCCGCTAAGTGGCAGACCCCAGGGATCGTAGTGGTCTTCCTGCACCACCAGGGCAGATTGGGTCTGCACCTGGAAATCGTCAAACCAGACATCGGCCTCCGTTTCGTTGACCAGAAAGGCTTCCAAATGCCCATCCTTCTCAATATAAAAATTTGCTTCCAATAATTCATGCTTGCCGGCAGCATTTTTTGTCAATGACCGCTTTTCTTTGCGGTAAATTTTGCCTTGCTCGTCGTAGAGTACATACAGCATGTAGGCCTCGGGCACCGGTTTGGTTTGCAGCTCTCTGATCAGCAGATCAGCCAGCGAAAACCAGAGCAGCGGGTTGCCGGCGGCCACCGGAGTATTTCTGAATTCCGTCAAATTGTCCAGGAGGCGCGTTCTGGCGCCGGTGGAGATGAAGGTCTCCGGTTTGATAGCGAGTCCCTTGCTGTCGCGGTATTTTCCTTTCACAGATAGCCTTACCTGCTCCCCGATCTGCACTTGCTGCCTGCGTGCAGGGCCCAGTATCCGGCCACGACTGGCATTCAGCCAGGCAGAATAGCTGCCCCCGGGGGTACTGTTATGTTCTATTCCGGCCTGCCGGTTCTGGTCTATTCCTTCAAAATATCTGATTTCTTCGTTACGTTTGACCGGCTCCATGCTGGCCAGTAAAGTAGTCGTCAGCGGTTTTCTGAGCACCTGTCGCACACTGCCCAGGTGGTCCCGTACAAAAAACTCCGGCAGCCAGTTTTCATTTTCATATACAAACCGGCCTTCAGGATGAAGGAGTTGATCACTATGGCCGTTTTTCAGTATCAGTTCACCGAGGTAATCAGTTCGCTCCACCGTTTTTCCATTTTTTTCCGCCTTTCTGGATAACAATATCCCCTCGGCCAAATAGGCAAATAGCAGTTTTTCACCCGTATCGAAAACCATCTCCTCGGGAAGGTCCAGGTGATTGTACCGGATATGGCGGATGCCCTTATCGGGATTGGCAATCAGGTTGCCGTTAGCGTCGTAACGGTAATGGTCACCGGCTGGAGATGCACTAAAATCGTTTGCTTCAAAGCCAGCGTTCGGCACTGCATCGCTAATGCTTTCCAGCCGGTTGCTGTGGGGTGCATAGCCGTAGCTGAGCCGGTCCACCTCCCCAAAGCGTTCAGCCGCTTGCCGGTTGCTGCGGGTTAGGGAGAGGATATTGCCGTTGGCATCATAGCGCAGGTCCCGGAGACTGTAGCGGTCCTGGTGTGCCGGGCTTCCGGGAACCGCATAGGTAGCTTCCCTCAGCCTACCGGCCGGATCGTAACCAAAGAGGTATTTTCTTTGTTGCCCATCCCTACCTTTCCAAACCATTTCAGAAATATGGCCATTGTAAAGGGGTTTGGTACCGGTCTCGTGCGAAAGCGTGAAGGAAAACAGACTGGGGTCTTTGCCTTCCGGGATGACGGCACTCGTCCAGCCGCGAATGTGACGTTGATGGTGGAAGGGTGCCAGTCCTCCCGGGTTTTTTGTGGCCAGCTCTCCGGTCATGCCGTAGGCATACCTTGCCACTAGGGTTTCCGTTTGCCCAGACATGCGTCGTTGTATGGTATTGAGATAGCCTTCCGGACTGTAGCTGTAGCTGTCCGAATAGTCCAGTGTCACTGATCCGTTGAGCCGGGTATTTGATTCAAGTATTCTTCCGCTAAAGTCGTAAGTAAAAGTTTGACGGCTTTCCCCTTCCAGGTGATCTTCTTTCAGCAGATTTATGACCCTGCCCTCCTTGTCGTAATGAACGGCCCTTTCAGTGAGCAGGTCTGCGCGTACCAGTCCACCCGTATAGAATCCTGTTGCGGGAAGAGAGGGAGAATTCTGAAAGGCCTTTTTGCTTTTGCTGTAATCATCATAATAGTTGACGGTAAGAACCCGACCTTCCTCGCGGGGGAAATTTCCGTCCGCGGTCATTTTCTCCGGTTGAGGACCTATATCTGCTGCAAAACTCCGTTTCCCCTGAGCGATAAAGTGAAATCCCGGTTTCAGGATCACCGCCTTTGCGGCGGTATAGCGCTCGTGGCCCTCAAAAGAGCTGCTGCTGATGGTCTGCCCGTACCGAACCCTTCCAGTTGCCGAAGTCGGCTGTTCATGGTGGGGGTCCTCCCCGTCCAGGATCTTTTGGAGGGTTTCCCTCTCCCGTTCATCGGTGGTGATTCCGGTTTTTACCGGGCGGTTGTGGACATCATATCGGGTATAGCGCCATTTACCTGCTGCCAGCAGGTTGCCATCCCTGCTGCCCACGAGCCGGTCGCGGCGATCGTAGAGATATTCTTCTTTTCCTTTTCCCGGGCTTTTCTTTTCGATCAACCGTTTTTTTCCATCAAATTGATAGAGGAAATACAAGCCTTCAGCCAGATCGGCATCGCCGGAGCGTTGCCAGTCGCTGTCCAGAACTTCTATTGCTTTGGGTGGGAGTATTGCACGCAGATCGCCTAAAATATCGTATATGTAATAGGTACAGTGCCATCCTGTGTGGGCCTGTGTGGGTTTATCCGTCGCCTGAATTTTTTTAAGTATTACTCTTCCCAGCCTGTCGGTGTACACCAGGCTGCGCATGCCTTCTCCGTCGGAAATGATATTTACCCAAAGCTTCCCTGCTTCAAAGCTTTCCTGGGTGAGGGGCAAGCCATTTTCGTCGATGGTCCATATCCTCACCTGCTCTTCCGCCAAATTGGGCCGCTGTTGATATTCCGTTTCTCTACCAGACCCTTGTTGCCAGGCTTTGCCGGGCGGAGATTGGGATTGAGGGATTTGGAGGGCAGAGGGCTGATAGGTTGTTTCCTGATAACCAAAGGCATCTCCTGCATAGTGTTGCTGATGAAAGGCAGCATGCTCGGCTTCAAAGCCGGGCCGGAAGTCCCCGGCAAGCTCAGGAGCTGCAATGGCATAGGGCATGTACTGCCGGCCCAGCCTGCCAAAGGCATCGTAATGGATGGGTTGCACGATGTCGCCCCCACCTGGGGAGGCACCCTGTTGGATAAGCTGTATTTCCCTGCCCAGACCGTCCAGATACAGGTTGGTTTTGATCATTGAGGAGGCAGTCTGCAGTGCAGCAACTTTTTTTACCGGCTCCTGAGGCCGGAAAGTACGTATATGGTTTCCCTGGGCGATAGCTGATATTCCCGGAAAAAAAAGCCATATCAGGAGGAAGAGTAGCGTGGATCTGGTTTTCATGGCTTTATCTGTTTTGGCTTTGATAGGTATAGGCATAATGTTCCAGAATGTCCCTATCCATGTTTCGGATGGTGGCCAGTCTCCCCAGGGCGTCGTATTCATAGTATTTGGTGTAGTGCCTTTGGTCTGTATGGCTGCTGATGCCAAGGAGGGGTTCGTAGGTGTAAGTCTCCATAAATGCATCTTTGGGATGCAGTCTTAACTCATCCACCAATACGCCCTGGCCTGCAAGGGTAACCCGGTCGTCTGTAACTTCTCTTTGGATCAGTTGCCAGTCATCGGTCAACATCTCTGTTTTACCCATAAAGGTCCATGCCCCGGAAGTCCTGCTGCTGGTTTTTTTAGCCCAGAAGGAAAGTAAAAAGAGGTTTTCCAGATCTGCAGGGATATTGGATTTACTAATGCTACCCCTTCCGAGGTGGTACAGGTTGTTCCCGGTTTTGGAACTTTTGTCGGAATACGGTTCTCCGCCAAAGGACCAACCTCCCTTCTCGGCAGACTCAAAGGAAGTGTAGGCAATTTCATTTGCAGCCGCATTTTGTACAGTTGCGGCCATCAGGCTACCTTCTTCAATCCAGAGAAAACTTTCACTGGGATCGGTTCTGGATTTTTGCTCCAGAATATTTCCGTAAACATCATAAGATAAAATGCTAAGTTCATTATAACTGGGCTGGTCAGCATGTTTTTTATGCAGTCCCACAGGTAAATTTTTCCCATGGTACCTTTTCATTTCCAACTGTTGTTGTTCCAGAAGTTTTCCACCTGATTTTTTAAGCTGGGCAAGATTGAGAGCTATCCTGTTGGCTTCCATCAGGCCGGCTAAAACTGCGGTCTGCCCGGCGGCATTCATACTTTCGGGGATATTGAATGGGTAATAATAATACTCTTCCTGAGTAGTGTTTTGAGATAAGAAAAAGGTCTTCTCAATGGGGAGCAGATAGGTTTCATCGTAGGTAATCCTGCTGACTTTTTCAAAGGCAGCACCTGTCTGGATATCATATTGAATTTCTTGAATTTCAATGAGTGGATTCCAGACTGTGGTATTGTAATATTTCAGGTAACGCACATCCTGGCACCCCCCTGGTCCGTATCCCATACAGGAGAAGGTAAAGTTCTCGTGCCTCAGCTTTTCACTTGGTTGATAGGAATAAACTAATTCTCTGGACTTTTTGAACCCCTCGTCGGTCTGCGCAAAATAAATTTCCCTTACCGGGACGCCTCGTTTGACTTCGTTGCTTCGGATAATGCCTGTTGGAGCAAGGTACCGTGTCTGGTCGGGGAAATCTTTTGGTGAAAGAAATTGGTAATCGGTACGAAGAATTACACCTTGTTCATTTTCCCTGATTTCCTTTACGTTGGCGTAGCCAAAGAAATCTGCGTTTGCAGATAGGGGAACCTGAGAAAATGACCGCAATTCGAATTTCATACAATGATCTACGAGGATATCATTTCTGCCCGGAACCTTTTCGGCAACTGTATTAAAAGTAACAAGGTCGTATTTTGGAAAGGAGGCAAGGGAGCCCGAGGAAAGGCTGTCTGCTTCCTGCTCGTAGCGGTATTCGATGGTTTCCGTTTGGTTGCCAAAATCTTTGGTAATGGATTTGATTCTTAGCCCACCTACCAGCACTTCAATCTGTCCGGTTTCCTCTTGTTTGGGTGGGTTTTTCCTTCCAGAAACGGAAGCGGATACTCCTGCTAGAATCCTTCTCGGCCCCTCCAGTACCAATTCGTATTGGGTACCTGCTTTTAACCATAGCTCACCTGAAATGCTCCCCTTTCTCATATTGTCGGAAAGCAAACTGATAAAGGACCGTTCAGCAGCAGAATACAAGTATATATCCAGTGTTCCAACGCAATCTTTCCCACGCCCGTCACAATCTCTCATATCATTCAAGTGGACGGTATATTGAATCAATTTTAGTGTATCAATAGGTGATCCCGCAGGTTCCACCTGGAAGATGGCTTTGGTGTTCTGGCTATTTACTGAGGCAGAATATCTGGGTTGATCTTCCTCGAGGACTATGGGACTGAAAAAATTGTAATACTCTCCTGAGCTGACCACCGCCTTATTGCTTTCCATTTCATAGGTAATGCTTCCTCCGGTTGGGTAGGTGATTTTCTTTAGCGAGCCTATCAATGCCTTGTCAGGTACAACCAACCGGTTGGCATTGGCATTACGGAATTTTAAATATTGGGGGATAAGGCTCTGATTGCTCTGTCCATTGTAGAAACCCCAATGATCCTGGGAATAGGAGAATAAATGAGGCAATTCATCGCCCCGATATTCTATTTGGTACAGCAATTCCGGGCTTGCCGTATTTTCCCGGATGTTCAGCAGGCGAAGCCTTTTGTTAGGGGTCGCCCTGGCAATAAAATCAGGAAGATCAATGTGCTGGTTTGATAAAGTGGACCGATAGTAATCATGGTCAAAGGAAAAGGATTTGATCAGTCGCCCCTGGCTGGATATCACTTTCAATCCGGAAAGCCTCCTGGCGCTGGCATCCTGCCGGTCATTCCGGCCTTCCAATTCAATTTTTCCCAAACCAAACTGTATAGAAATCAATTGTTTTCCCCTAACGGTAACCTCTGAATACCCATCGGTAATTTTGTCGGTTCCGCAGACGCCCTTGCCCGAACTTCCACTTAGGAAATACGAGGCCGATTGCGCGGACCTGGAGTAGTAAGATTCGGTATACCCTTCATAATGGAAGGTTATCTCCCGACCGCGGTAGCTAATGATCTTGGTCAGATGCCAGGCAGAAATGTAGTTGGAGCGGTAGGGAGTCGATCTGGCCTCAGAGATATCTTCTGTGACCGTTCGTTCCGTGTCCTGAAAGATATATTGGTTTCCATTCTCGTCCCGAACCTTCCAGCCAATAATGCTGCCGTTTAGCGTTTCATATTCAATTTTCAGATTGCTGGCATTCAGAAAGTTGATTGAACCGTTTTTCCCGAGTACAAATTTTCCCGAATAACTGCCGAAAGTGAAGTGAAATATGTCCTGCTCAAAATCAATTACTCCTGACTGGGACCGGTTGTAGTAATCCACTAACTCATTAAGCGATAGCTGGTCGGGAATAACGTGATGGTTGACATAACCACTTCGGGACCGGTCGGATTCGTCCGGAAGGCCCTTCAGCGTTCTGCTGATGCTCCCGCCCGCATTCAGGGCCCATCCCAGGCCTGCCCATCCGGCCCTTTCCTCTACCCGGATACCCCCGGCATGGTAGCTCATGGTTATGGGCATTTCAAGGTCTTGTTCTACAATAGTGTATAAAGGTATGTTGATATCGGGAATACCGGAATAGCGGGATATCCGGGTATCTGCAAATTTGGCTAAAGCACTCACTTCCGGAGAAGGTGGGAGGGTCTGTGTTTTGAGTTCGATTTGCTGGCCAACAGCCAAAGTAGGGATCAAATTCAATATAAGGATCAGCCTACCCAACATGGGAATGTCCCAAATGGAATTTTTGAAGATAGTAGGTGTGTTCATCTTAAAATTTATTGAGGTTTTGAAAAATAGGATTTCTGTTGTCGGTGGATACCCGTAACTTTCAGCTTGGTTTTACCGGTTATTCATCCTTTTTCCGGAGTTGAAGTTGGTTGACCTTCGCTTCCAGCGCTGAAATTTTCTCTTCGCACTGTATGAGGTAGAGGGTCAGTTCCTCTATCTTTTCCAGCAGGAGGCGGGATGTTTCGGCCAGTGGCAGCCCTTCCTGCTGGTAATGAGATGCAGGTTGAAATCCGGGAAGCCGACCATGGGATATGATGTGCTGCTTTACCTTTGCCAGGGGAGGGAGGTAGTAATCCGCAGAAAAAACATAATCCGGCCAGTTGGCGACTTCCAGTTTGAGCTCTCTGGCACGGATGTTCCCATTGACTGTCAGTCTTGCATCAGGCGTACTGGTGCCGATTCCTATTTTGCCGTTGTGTAGCAGGCGCATCAGGCTGCGGTTGCCGGTGGTCTGAATGTCGAGGCCGCCGGCAGCCCCTATTCCGTTGCCGCCAACGCGAATGCGAGCCGTATTTTCAAACCAGTTGAGCGAGGCCGTTGCAGATGGATTACCTGGATTCATGGCCTGCAGGTTGGATGTGGATCTGATATAGCCATCCACGATCAGGCTCTGATTGATTTTTTCCTGGGCATACAAATTTCCCAGGCACAGGCATAAAAGCCCGGTGAGGGAGGATAAAAAGCGTTTCATAAAATTTGAGGCACTATTCGGTTAATACATGATAATGCCGTACTCCTGTCTACAGGGTAAAAACAAGCTTGGGTAAACGAAGGCCTTTAGGCAATAAGGGTAAATGGCATTCAAAAAGTCACACGGGACTGCATCGACACCTGAAGGCTAATGAATTGGTAGATTTGTTTTTGAAAAAAGCTGTTTAATGTCAACAGTTTTCGGCTTTGCAGTTGATTGAAATACCTTTTTGCCCGAAAGTTCAACGGCTTTGGCAGCAAAAAGTACCCTTGACAATACAAATGTCAGCAAAGAATCGGCGGTAGTTAAATTGGCTATTGACAAATTACGGAGAGTGAAGTTAGTTAATTTATTCAAATATCCAAATTTTTTGATGAATAAATTCTGTTTATGTATTGGCTATGGCGTTTTCCCATTTCCCGCTGTTTACAGGTATGCGCTGAGCTAGTCCAAAGCTGCCGACAGAATTCAGTTCATCAAGTGGTATGCCTTAGCGGATCACAGAATGAAATACCCGGACATTACTTTAGCTGAGGATGTAACTTTTTCGATGGTATTCACTAAATTAACTTTTCATTCTAACCTACATCTCATGAAACCAATTGACAAAAAAGACCTGGACCAGGAAGTATTTGACCTGTATGACGATTATGCCCATAGCCGTATTGAACGAAGGGACTTTATACAGCGCCTGTCCAAATTTGCCGTAGGCGGCCTTACCGTATCGGCCATTATGGGCTACCTGATGCCCAACTATGCTGCGGCCCGCCGTTATACCCAGGACGATCCCCGGCTGATCTCCGAATATGTGACCTACAGCTCTCCCAAGGGTGCCGGTACCATGAAAGGCCTGCTGACAAGACCCAAGGACCATACCGGTCCGCTGCCTGGCATTCTGGTGGTACACGAAAACCGTGGACTGAATCCCTATATCGAGGATACAGCCCATCAGGCGGCACTAGATGGCTTTATCGCCTTTGCGCCGGATGCACTTACTCCCTTTGGGGGCTATCCGGGCACGGATGATGAAGGCCGCACCATGCAGTCCAAACGGGAGCGGGAAGACATGCTGCAGGATTTTATAGCCGGCTACGAAATGCTGAAAAACCATGAACATTGTACGGGTAAAGCCGGCGTAGTGGGCTTCTGCTTTGGCGGCTGGATATCCAATATGATGGCTGTCCGTGTGCCGGACCTGGACGCCGCTGTTCCCTTCTATGGCGGGCAGCCCACGGCGGAAGAAGTGCCCCAGATCCAGGCACCGCTGATGCTGCATTTTGCCGGGCTGGACACCCGCGTGAATGCCGGATGGCCGGATTATGAAAAAGAGCTGAAGGCGCACAACAAAGAATACCAGGCCTTTATGTATCCCGAGGTAAACCATGGTTTTCACAACCACTCCACCCCCCGCTACGATGAGGAGGCTGCCAAACTGGCCTGGGAAAGGACCATAGGGTTTTTTAAGGAGAAGTTGGGTTGATGTCCGGGCCTTGGGCGAGGATAATGGAGTGTACTGGTGCAGAAAGGAGAAGGGCTGCATTCTCCTTTCTGTTTCCTGGCTAAGAGTGGTGATGGTGGTTTTTATCGGCATAGACTCACCGACTGCCGACAGGCAAGCATCCGGCCTCAGAAAAACATAAAATAAAAACATGAAAAATTTCCTGTCTACACTACTGGTACCCATTTTCTTGCTGGCCTGCAAGAGCGATCCTTCGGCCTCTGAGAAGGTGGAGGGAATTGACCTATCCATCGATACGGTGATGATAGATACCGGAGAGGATATCATCAACCTGCGTTTTGGGATCTATTTTTCTGGTCTCAGTAAGGATGGGAAGTATCTTTACAATTCAGGAGGTACCAGTCCCTATCTGGAAAGAATCAATCTGGAGACCCTGGAATTTGAAGAGAAGATGGATTTTGAAACCGACGGGCCCAATGCTTTTGGTGCCTATGTATATGGGGTGAGTGCGGACGTCAATAATAACCTGATTTTGACAAGCTGGGATGGTACGAGTATATTTACCCGGGACAAACAAAAACTGAAAATGTACCAGCTAACCGGCAGGGAATTTGACGGGGATCGATTGGAGGGCAGAGAGCAATTTATTTCAAAAATTATCCCCTCCGGCGACTATAAGACCGTGTATGGCCTGACGGAGAATTATGAGACGAGCGATATCTTTTTTGCAATCCTGGATGAAGAAAGCGCTTCACTCCAGAAAATAAAACTGGGGGGATTTGAGAAGGCAAGTGAGTTTTCGGTAAGGCACAGTATGGGCGGCGGCGCCACCATTTCTCCCCAAAACACAGAAATAGCGAGGTTGGGAGATAAACTGGTCATTACCAATCCGGTATTCAGCAGGATAGCGGTTTATGATCTGGTCGATGAGAACCTGAAATATTACGATTGTAGACCCAGCCTCACTGCAAGCGAAAAGGTGGGCAAATATGTAGGGGAGGTCGATTCCAGAGAGGCTTTCGAAAGTGAAGTGGCCAAGATAAAAGAGGAGGTTACCTTCCTGCCCCTGATGTATGACGAGGACAATGACCGGTACCTGCGCCTGTCTCTCATAGGGCAATCAACGATAAACGAGGCAGGCCTGGAGGAAATTACCGATTATCAGGTGTTTGTCAGTATCCTTAACGGTGCTTTTGAAGTAATCAGGGAGGAGGAAATCGGGGATGAGGTGGGGAAACTTTTTTCTGCCGGTACCCAAAAGCCATTTGTGAAAGACGGGAAAATATGGCTGTATCTGAATGTCAATGACGAATTGGCATTTGTACGCCTGGGGCTGGCTGGGTAGAGATTTATTTCCGCTGTTATTCTTCCCAGCCAAACGAAGCGGCCACCGGGTAATGATCGGAAAGCCGGTCCGGTGCGCCGGAATTGATTACCTCCGCATGCGTGCAGGCAGCCTCAAACCAGGGACTTACCAGGATGTAGTCGATGCGCTGTTTGTATGCGGCGCGCTGGGCCGGATCGAGATCACGGGTGATCATGGGGGTAGGGAATGAAGACTTCCGGTTTTCCGCGGTGTGGACCTGTACCACATCGATCAGGGGGAGGGACAAAAACCTGGACATTACGCTGTAATCAAAATGGCCCCGGCGCAGGGTTTGGTAGGCATCCGGGCCCTGTTCGGCCAATCGCAGGCTGTCGCTTTGCTGATTTCGGCTCAGCGTTTCGGGATGTGCCCGGTCAAATCCGGCATCGAAAGGGGAGTGGGCATTAAAATCTCCTAGCACCATGAATTTTTTCTGATCATTTTTGATGAGCACATTTTCGATATAGGTGGAGATGATCTCTGCCTCAGATCGCCGGAATTGCCAGTCGTGCGGACTGAGGTGAACCACCAGAAAATCGATATCCCGGGTTTTGGCATGCAGCATGCCGTGCCATAATCCACCAAGCATGCGGCTTTTTAGTTCAAGCGGGGTTTTGGAGGTGATGCCAATGGGATAGCCATCTTCTTTCAAAAGCAGGCTGTAGGGATGCCCCCATTCCCGGGCCAGCCGGGCGAGTTTCTCCGGAGTAAAGGCATTGAGCTCCTGTAAACCTATCACATCTGCGTCTTGCTCTTTGAGCCATTGGACCATTGCCTGCTGCCGGTCCAGGTCCTTTCCCCAGTCAAATCCATTCCAGATGTTATAGCTGATGACTTTGAGGGATTGGTTTTGGGCGGATACTTCAGGCAGAAGAAATGCAAAAAGCGCAAGGATGATTATAGGTAGTCTCATGGTGTGTGGAGATGGTTTGGTATTTCCGATGGCAGCGTAGGGTGCAGAAAACTGAAAGCAGAAAGGTTTTTTGCGGAGATTTCCTTTTCCATGCACCTAAGTTACTAAATTATCCGGTTGACAGCAGGGTCCGGGAAGAAAATGATCAGCAGCAGGAGGAAAGAAAAGCTGGCATGCAAGGCGAAATCCGGGTGAACTGGTGGGGTTGACAATGCGCTTGCCTGACACGTTCCTATGCCGGGTTTTCTGCATTTGCCAAAGTCAGCAGGTTACCACAGTGCGGAGCAAAAGGGAGTTTCGAAATGGTATACTGCGCATAAAGCAGCCCGGATAGGGAGTAAAATTAAATCCTGATTGCGCCAATTTTTGCAAAGAAATATTCCCGGGTTGGATTTTTATCCACAGAGTGGATTTCATTTGGAAGGGTAAAAAATTGATGAAAAGAAGCGGATTAGGATAATCGGTTTAAATCAGCGAAGCAATGGTTTGTTTTGTATATCCTGATTTTTTACACTTTCCATTCCAAAATAATCTATTTTGGAAATAGCGAATTCTTTGATAAATTTATCACGACAGCTGTTTTATCACCTAATTGAAAAATCTATCAAAAATCACGGCAACCATACCGACGAAAACCTATTGATGCTTTTAAAAAAGGGCGACAGGGATGCCTTTAACTGTATCTACGGAAGGTATTGGGAGGAATTGTTTTTCTGTGCGCTTAAAAAATTAGGAGATAAGCAGGAGGCTGAAGACATTATCCAGGACTTGTTTGTTTCCATTTGGATGAAGAGAGCGGATTTTGAAATTACCTCTTCTTTAAGGTCCTATTTGTTTACGGCCTTGAAATACAAAATAATAAATTGCTTTGAGTCAAAAAAGGTGAGGAGAAATCACCTGGCTTCATTAAAACATGCGTTCGATGAATTGGATTGTGCCACCGAAAATAATTTACATATTGCTGAGGTAGAGAAGAGGGTGGAAATGGGCATCAACAAGCTGTCTCCGAAAGTGAAGCTGGTCTACCAATTGAGTCGGAATGAGCACATGTCCCTGGATGAAATTGCCGAAAAATTGGAAGTTTCGAAGCAAACGGTAAAGAATCAGATATCGAAAGCACTAAAGGTTATAAAGGCGCACCTGATACATAATTGCTTTTGGTTGATTTTTACACCCTTTGTTTGATATCCCGTTATTTTTTTCGCCGTGTGTAAAAAGCAATCTTAATTTGTTTTTTTTGAATTCGTCAACATTAAATTTATATAATATTCTTTCATTATTTACAGTTTGGAATAATATATCAGTAATTAGGTTTTGTGCAATTTTATTTTTTATTCATTTTACCCAATAGATTATATTTTTTTTGGTACCGGCTAGTACGATGCAGGTATTTAACTGACTTAAAAGTATTGGGGCATTTGTTTGAACAATTGAAAATCAATCAGTCTGGAATTGAAAATAAGAAGAATCAAGGAGATTTTAAGGAATTACCGATTTGGTCGCTCATCCGCCAAAGAGAATCAGGTGATAGACAATTGGTATGATTCCTTAAATAGTCATAAAAGCGAACTGTCTCGGGAAGAGATCGTCGACATCGGCCAAAAAATTTTGAAGCAGGTAAATGGGAAGATCGATGCCATGGCAGATTATCAATCTGAAAATTCGTCAAATCGACATCGTTTCCTACCTATTGATATCAGCTATGCCCTTAAAATTTCAGCAGTTTTCATTTTGGGCATACTAACATTTTCAGTGTTCGTAGGCAATCATACAACTTCTGAAAAAGGCAGTGCATCAGAGCTGGGTGTCCACGTAAACAAGATCAACTTATCTGATGGTAGTATAGTATGGTTAAAAAGTGATAGCAGACTATACTATCCGGAAAAGTTTGATCAGAATAGCAGAGAAGTTCGCTTGGAAGGAGAGGCTTTTTTCGATGTGGTCCATGATAAAAGCAGGCCATTTATCATCCATTCAGGCGATATGATCACAAAGGTCCTGGGGACAAGTTTTAATGTAAGGGATTACAAAAAGCAGGCCGAAAAGGCCGTTGAAGTATTGACAGGAAGTGTCAAAGTAACTTTAAACAGGGAGGACGGAACCCGGGAGAACGTGGTATTGAAATCGAGGGAGAAAGTCAGTTACAATAAGGCAGCTCCTTTCGGTGAGGAAGTGATAAAGAATGAACCACCCTTGATGTCGGGCGGATCAAACATGGATTTAAAATTTGAAGAAGCCTCTATTCAGGAAATTATAGAAAAATTGAATCATGTTCACAATGTCAGGATAAAAATAAAAAATGAAGCGCTAAGCGCTTGCAGTATTACTGCTGATTTGACAAACGAAACCTTAGATCTTTGTCTTGAAATCATCTCCAGGGCTATAAATGCGAAGTATTATCAAATAGATGATCAAATTTTCATTGATGGAAAAGGATGTATAAACTAAAAAAACAATAAATATGAAATAAATAAAAGAAAAGAAAAAAGGCCAAAAGTGTTGGAGCCACTTTTGACCTGATTGCTTCCCTAGTGCGAAGGCTAGATGCCTATAGGGACGTTTTTGCCTAAATTATTTTGTAACAAAAACTTTACAAATGTATGAAAATTCAAGTACACCACACTGCATTATTTATAAAAATAATGAGAATATCATTGGTTCAACTAATTATTTTACTGATAGTTACCGGGGTTTCGTTTGCAGGTCCTTCAAGTGCTCAGAACGTATTGAAGATCAATCTTTCACTGGAAATAGATGAGCGGCCAATAAAAGAGGTCTTGAAACAAATTGAGGAAATTGCTGATGTGAAATTTGCTTATTCGGTAGGGTTAGTGAATCCGAAAGAGACCATTTCTTTGAAAATCAAAAATGAGGAGTTAGGATTGGTCTTGGACAAAATGTTCAGATCGAAAGGTATCGAATATTTTGTTTTGGGAAAGCAAATCATTTTGAATCAATCATCTAATGATGAGATAAAAAACCGAATTTCATCGATAAAGTTAGTCCAAATGATCATTTCCGGTACGGTGACAACCCGTGATGGCGAGTCTTTACCGGGGGTAACTGTATTGGTAAAGGGCACGACCAACGGTACTGTCACGGACATTAATGGAGAATACAGGTTGGAGGTTCCGGGAAGTAGTGGAGTAATACTGGTTTTTTCGTCCATTGGGTTCAGGGACAAGGAGATTAGTGTATCGGAAACATCGACCATTGATATCGTTCTAGAGGAAGACGTTCAGAGTTTGAATGAAGTAGTGGTGACTGCTCTCGGTGTAGAAAAGGATCCCAAAAGCATCACTTATGCCACCCAGAAGGTTTCACCAGATGAAGCGATCAAAGTGAAGGATCCGAATTTCATGAATAGCCTGGCGGGAAAAGTTGCCGGAGCGGTTATTACAAAAGGTAACTTCGGGCCGGGAAGTGCACCGAGAATACTTCTACGCGGAAATAAATCTCTTACCGGAAATAGTGAGCCATTGTTTGTTTTGAATGGTGTGCCTATGGTAGGGGGTACAGACATTCTCTCCAATTACAATCCGGAAGATATTGAGAGTATTCAGGTCTTGAAAGGAGCGTCTGCAGCGGCTTTGTATGGAAGCGAGGCCGCAAATGGAGTTATTCTGGTGAATACGAAGAAAGGAATTCACGGAGAGTCCAAGGTGGAATTTTCCTCAACTTATACCGTCGAAAACGCGGTCGATTTACCGAGACTGCAAACTTCATACGGGCAGACAAATCCGGATTTTAATGACAGTTGGGGGGAACGGATTAATAATGGAAGCGATGGCCATCTGAAGGAATTTTTCCAGCCCGGGCAGACCATGATCAATTCGATTTCATTTTCCAATGGAAGTGACATTGGTCAGCTATACATGTCTTATTCCAATACCAATGCCAGCGGGATACTTCCTGAAAATGATTTAGAGCAAAACAATTTCACCGTAAGGTTAACCTCTCAATTTTTTAACGACAAGTTATCCGTAGATGCGGCTGTCAATTACACTGACCAGAAGATTTATAACCAAAATTCTGCAGGCGGTTATAGTGCGCTCCCGGGAATATATTCCTTTCCGGTAGGGGATGATTTCTCGAAGTACAACAAAGACAATTTTGAAGTATGGGATCCTGTAAGGGCCATGTATGTCCAGAACTGGCCCTATATACGGAATGAAACTTTCCCCAATCAAAACCCCTATTGGGTGCAGAACAGAAACCAGCGGGATTTTTTAAGGGACCATACCATTTCCGCAATTACAGCTAAACTTGAGCTTTACAGCTGGCTGGACTTACAGGGAAGGGTCACCTACGATAAAATTTTTGATAAATCCGAGTTCAGAAATTATGCCAGCACGCAGGGAACAGTGGCTGGTCCGAACGGCGGGTATGGAATCAGCAGGTCTGCGGTGAGAAATATTTATTCTGATTTGTTATTAATTGGCAATAAAAATATCAGTAATGATTTTAATTTATCCGGTACCTTGGGATTTAGCAATCGTGAGACTACCAGCGATGGATTAAATCTATCCAGCACAGTTGCCACCTCGCTTACATTTCCAAACTATTTTTCGGTTTTTGCGCTGAATGGACTCTTCAATAAAAGTGAAAGTCTGAGAAAGAGCATGACCCAGGCAGCATTTGGAAATGCAACACTTGGTTTCAGGGATAAAGTCTATCTGGATATTACAGGAAGAAATGAGTGGAGTTCAACTGTCTCTCAGCCTTTTTTCTATCCATCGGTTGGAGTTTCGTATATTTTGAAAGATGCATCTGCTAGCGGTGGAGGTTCATCAGGGGTTTTATCATTTGCGAAATTGTCATCCTCCTACGCGGAGGTTGGAAACAGTCTGCCTTTCGGAATAGCTAATTGGACACCCCCCATGTCCCTGGACAATAATGGAAATATTAACCCCAGAGGAACACTTCCCTATTTTGACGGAAGTGACACGCTGAACCTTAGCCCGGAGAGGACAAAGTCTTATGAAGTCGGTGCAGAACTCAGGTTTTTCAACAACCGGTTGAGCGTTAACTTGAATTATTATAATGCTACCACATATGATCAAATATTGCAAATTCAGGCTCCGGCTGGGGCAGGAGCCTCCAATTTCTGGATTAATGGAGGGATAATTCGAAACAAGGGCATTGAAGGTATCGTCAATTACAACACCGATTTGGGAGCTGTCAGATGGACCACATCACTTAATTTTTCCCACAATAGGAATCAAATCAGGCAGTTGAGCGACCTACTTGAAGCAGAGAGATTTGTGTTAACCAGCTTTAATCAGAGCAGGTTGGTATCCATATTCCTGACAAGACCTGAAGACGGAAAATATGGTGCATTTGGTGACATGTATGGGCGGACATACCAAAGGGACGACGAGGGGAATTTAATCACCAATGAGGCTGGAATCCCATTGGTTTCACCTAATCCCGACCAGTTTATAGGGAATGCAAACCCTGATTTTCTGGCAGGTTTAAACAATGCTTTCAGTTACGGGAATTTTTCATTGTCTTTCCTGATTGATAGCCGTTTTGGCGGAGGTGTGGTCAATCGAACTGAAGTTTGGTTGGATTATAAAGGGCTATCAGAGAGGACAGGATTGGCAAGGGATAATGGTGGTGTGATGGTAAATGGGCAGCTGGTGGATGCAAAAGAGTTTTACTTAAACCAAACTGGTGCCGGCGCAACGGCCATCGCCTCTGAATATTTTTATGACGCCACAAACGTAAGGTTGAGAGAGTTTCAAATCGGTTACAACCTGCCCTTCACTAATGATTTCATCAAGCAATTGAACCTTTCACTGATTGGGCGCAATTTGTTTTTCTTTTTCAAAAATGCTCCGTTTGATCCAGAGATCAGCGTAAATACATCTCCGACCTCTGAGGGTATAGCTTCGTTTAGTCAACCCCAAACCAGATCATTTGGTGCCAGTCTGAGGGCTGTATTTTGATCATTTAAAACGAGAGTTTAAAATGGATCTTTTCTGAGTCTGTCAACTTAAATAAAAGAAAATGAAAAATTTCATTCCAAATATAAAAAGTATCAGTGTCATAATCATGGCTGCAATTCTTCTGGTATCGGTATCTTGTGTAGAGTACATGCAAGATCTGAATCGGGATCAAAAGCTCATTACCGACGAATTACTACGTCACGATGCCAATGAGGGAGGGGTTTCTCTCCCGGGCATGCAACTCGGCATAATGGATGTACTCACCACCTGGCGCATTGAGATGCAGCAAAACTTAAATGCTGACAATTATGGTGGATATATGAGTCTGCCGGCACCTTTTTTTGATAACAGAAATAATGGAACCTATGCCATGGTCGATAGCTGGAACAATCAAATTTGGCTGGTACCGTCTGAAAAGGTATTGGATCAATGGGTGATGATGAAAAAAAAGGGGTTTGATGAATCTTATCCGGACCTTTATGCTTTGTCAATAATTTTTAAAACATTTGCAGGGCATCGACTTGCAGATATTTTCGGACCAATTCCCTATTCAAAATACGGTGAGTCAAGCGATGTGCGTTTTGATTCGGTGGAAGAAGCCTATGATGTATTCTTTGCAGAATTGAAAGATGCTGTAGCTGTCTTGAGAGAGGCTGAACAAGAAAATCCAGATGCAGATAAGGTCAGGTATGCTAAATTTGATAAGTCCAGATACGGGGGAGATTATGATACCTGGATAAAAGTTGCAAACACTCTAAGGTTAAGGCTTGCAATCAGGATTTCGAAAGTAGATCCGGAACGGGCCCGGCAGGAAGCGGAGAGTGCGCTGGCGGAAGGAGGAGTTTTGACAGCAGCAGATGTTTCTTTCGAAATGTCGACTGGTACCATACATCCTTTGGAAACAATTACTTCTGCCTGGCAGGAAACCCGAATCAATGCGATGGTTGAAACATTGCTCGGCGGATATAATGATCCCAGATTACCGGTTTATGCGGTACCTGCATCAGATCCCGATTTAAACGGGCAAATAAAAGGAGTTCGGTCCGGAGCTATTTTTGGTGCGCAACCTTACCTTGGTTTTTCTCAGGTAAACTTTTTTGGAAACCCCTATGTAAAGGTAATGGACGTAGCCGAGAGCTTCTTTCTCAGGGCCGAAGGCGCACTCAGAGGCTGGAATATGGGGGGTACAGCAAAGGATTTTTATGAAGAGGGGATCAGGGTTTCGTTCAATGCCAATGGAGTTGGAGGTGTAGATGAATACCTAAACAACAGTACTGGTACGCAATTGCCATATGTTGATCCTTATAATCCTGCAAATAACATAGCTCCCACCACTGACATCACTGTTAAATGGGAAGAGAATGATACATTCGAACGAAAGCTCGAAAGAATAATCACCCAAAAATGGATAGCCATGTATCCGGATGGGCAGGAGGCCTGGTCCGAATTCAGGAGGACCGGTTACCCAAAACTATATCCGGTTGCCGTCAATTACAGTGAGTTTACCGGAGGCGAATACATAAAACGGATTACATATCCCACCTCAATAACCAATAGTAGCCAGGCATCTGTGGAGGAAGCAATCGGCCTTTACTTAAATGGAGAAGACAATATTTTCACTCCACTTTGGTGGGATGTGGATTGAACGAATCAATAAAAATATGCTGAAAAAGAATTTGTGTGTACCTGTAGTTAACGTTTGTCTTTATCACCCTCGGATCCTGCCTCTTCTTTTGGGGGCAGGACTGATGGTTTTTGCTTGCCATTCCGGTGCACCGGCTGATGACAGATCTCCGGAAAATGCCTTGTCCACATTTACGCTCCAAGAAGGTTTTGAGATTGAGCTTGTTGCAGGGGAGCCATTGGTGGCAGATCCGGTAGCTATGGAGATTGATGAGCATGGCCGCTTGTATGTGGTTGAAATGCACGGATACCCGCTGGATTTGAGCGGGTCTGGCAAGGTGAAGCGGCTGACAGATACCGATGGAGATGGGAAAATGGATCAAAGTGTCATTTTTGCAGACAGTTTGGTGATGCCTACCGGGATCATGCGCTGGAAGCAAGGGTTGATTGTGACCGATCCGCCAAACGTGTACTACCTTGAAGATAGTGATGGTGACGGAAAAGCAGATATCAAAGATATCCTCCTGACAGGATTTGCGTTGTCGAATCCGCAACATAATGTGAATACCCCAAAACTAGCCTTAGACAATTGGATCTATCTTGGCCATGAACCTTCCGTAACCACCACTATTTATGAGGATAAATTTGGAGACAAAGGTACGGACGTCTATTTTCCCGAAAGGCCGGATATCAACAGGTTGCCGCAAAATGCAGGGGGAAGGAGTATCCGGTTTAAACCGGATACCTATGAACTGGAGTTGCTGAGCAGCAGGACCCAGTTTGGCCATACTGCGGATGCCTTCGGTCATCGGTTTTTGGTAAACAACAGCAACCATATCATTCAGGAGGTACTTTCTGCTGAATACCTGCAACGAAATCCTTATCTGGTAATTACGGAAGTTACACAGTCGTCCTCTGACCATGGCAGTGGTGCTGAAGTTTATCCCATTACCATCAACCCCCAACATCAGTTGCTTACAGACCTGGGAGTAATGACCTCTGCCTGCGGACTGACAGCTTACCTTGGTGGGGCCTTTCCGGAGCGGTACCACCAGGCGACTTTTGTATCGGAGCCGGTAAGTAATATTGTGCATGTGGATCTTATTAAAGAGGACGGCACTGGTTTTATTGCATCCAGAGAGCATCCTGACAAAGAGTTTCTGGCTTCTACAGATGCCTGGTTTCGCCCTGTGAATGCCTATGTCGGGCCGGATGGCGCCTTGTATATCGTTGATTATTACCGGCAGATTATCGAACATCCTGAATGGATGGCCGAAGAGGTGGTCCAATCCGGTGCTTTGTATAACGGAACCGACAAGGGTAGAATATACCGCATTTCATCTAAGGGCAGCCAACCCATAGCCTGGTCCGATAAATTGAAACTGGGAAATGCATCTCCAGAGGAGTTAATGGGCTACCTGTCTCATGAGAATGCCTGGTGGAGGATGAATGCCCAAAGGCTATTACTGGACCAGCAACCTCCTGCCCTGATACCCGCTCTAAAAGAGTTGGCAGTGTCCGGGGAAGACCCAATGGGCAGACTTCATGCATTGTGGACCTTGCAGGGTATGGATGCGCTGGACCAGCAAACCCTCAGCCATTCTCTGAAAGATCCGGTACCTGGGATTAGGGAAAATGCGATCAAACTCTCCGAGTTTTTTCTGGCATCTTCTCCTGAGTTGACCGACCTGTTGTTGACATTGAAGGACGATCCGGACCCAAAGGTCCGATTTCAGTTGATTCAGACGCTTGGGTATGTGGAAAGTGAACCTGCGTTTCTGGCTCGGGAAGAACTTTTGTTCCGGGATATTGATGACAAGTGGGTGCAATTGGCAGCGCTTTCAGCACCGTTTTCAGAAAGCAGCCGTCTTATTACACCGGTTCTGGACCAGTATACGGCCACACCGGCCTACAACAGTCTGGTGCAAAAGTTGGCCTCTATGGTGGGTTCCAGCATGGATGAGCAGGCTATTTTCACCATGGTCCATAGAGCGGTTCAAAGCAATACCCAGAATGAGTACAATTGGCAGCCCGCTCTGTTGCGTGGTTTGGCAGAAGGGATCAAAAGCAAAAAGCTGGAAGGAGCGCACGAAGCTGCTGCAGGTCTGCTGGCCTCAAGCGTTTTTGATCATCCTTCACCGGAAGTAAAGGCGGCGGCAATTCAGGTATTGGAAGGTATTGGACTGGAGCATGTGGAGCGAAAGAACGAAGCTTTGTCCAAAGCAAAGGCGATCGCACAAAACCAATCTTTAAGTGGAGAAGAAAGAAGCATCGGAATTCGTTTTCTGGCTTTGGGCAATATAGCAGAATACCAGGATATGCTGGTAGAAATGGTGGAAGTAATGGAGCCTTTGCCTGTTCAATTGGCAGCTTTTCGTGCTTTAAGTAAATCAGAGGATAGTTCTTTTTCAAAATTGGTGATCGACCGGTGGGAAAGCTTCACGCCCGAATTAAGGGATGCGGCTGTTAGTGCGATGATGATGAATGGGGAGCGGATTACTGTGTTACTGACAGCCCTGGAAGATGGATTGATACAGAAGGCCACTATTGGCTGGAGAAGAAGTGTAGGCTTGATGGCCAACAAAGACGAAACGCTCAGGGTAAGGGCCAGGGCTATTTTGACCCGGCCGGAAGGCGAAAGCGAGAAAATTATAGAGACCTACCAACCTGCTCTCGAACTTCAGGGGACCATAGATGAAGGTGCCGTAGTCTTCCGGAAAAATTGTGCTATCTGTCACCAAATGGGCGAGGAGCAGGGGATTGCCTTTGGGCCGGACCTTTCCTCTCTAAAAAACAGACGTCCTGCCAGTATTATGATGGATATTCTCAATCCTAATTTGTCCATTGCTGACGGCTATGATCTCTGGGAAGTAGAATTACAAAACGGGGAGCTTCATCAGGGGCTTATTTCCTCGGAGACTCCCACAGCAATCAACCTCAGGAACGCTGGAGGAATTGACAGGAACATTTCGAGGACCAACATAAAGACGCTGAAATTAGTAGAAATGTCTGCCATGCCCACGGGACTTGAGCAAGGTATTTCGGTCCAGGAAATGGCAGATTTACTTGCTTATATTCGTAAAGCAGAATGATACAATTGCATTACTTATTACAAATATTTCACAAGTAACCGAAAGAAAATGAAATTGCTATATATGAAAAGATTGATCCTATCGCTGCTGACTTTTGGAGCCTTTCAGCTGACTGGTTTTGGGTCAGCCCCCAAGCCTCTGAATGTAGGACTGGCAAGAGTAATTATTACTCCTGAAACGCCGGTTAGGCTAACCGGCTATTCCAGCAGGGATGTACCGTTTGAGGGTGTGCATCATGACCTTTGGGCCAAAGCGATGGCTTTTGGCGATGAAAAAAGAGGATACCGTATAATTATTACGGTAGACTTACTGGGTATTCCACATAAGATCACCGAAAAGGTGAGGGAAGCGCTCGCACAAGAGATAGGTGTTTTACCCGCCAATCTCTCTATCTGTGCTTCCCATACTCATAGTGGTCCGCAAATTGGGAATATTGTTTCCCATTTTCACAAGCCGCTGGATCCGGACGAGTTGGCAGAAATAGCCGTGTATGCCATGGGGTTGGTGCCTAAATTAAAAGATTTGGCGATGGATGCCATAGCAAATGCCTCGCCTTCCCTGGTATCCCATTCGAAAGGAGAAGTAGGTTTTGCAATCAACAGGAGAACCTCAATTAACCCAGAGGGGGTAACGGATCATTCTTTGCCGATCATGAAAATTACAGATTTGAATGGCGAAATTAAGGCCGTACTGGTAAATTATGCCTGTCATGCAGTAACACTGGGCCCCCTGAATAATGTGGTTCATGGGGATTGGGTTGGGGAAGCCCAGCTTCAGATGGAAGAAAACCTACCTCCCGGTGCCCTGGCCATGGTGGTCATCGGCTGTGGAGCCGACCAAAACTCCTCCCCGCGAATGAATACGGATAAGCCGGAAATGGATCTGGTTTATGCCAGAGATCAGGGAAAACAGATAGCAGATGAGGTCGATCGATTGCTGACTAAAGATGATTGGAAACCCATCCATCAGCTGCCTGAAGGCAAAATGAAATATGTGGAATTAAGCTTTGCGAGTATGCCTGATCCGAAACAATTGGCCGCCGATGCCAAAGGATCGGGACGGACGAGTAATTACTCACTTCTGTTATTAGGTAGAATGGCGAGAAGTGGCGATATTCCTGAGAAAATCAATTACCCGATCCAGGTGTGGGATTTTGGAAAAGACCTGGTGATGATTTTTTTAGCTGGGGAGGTCGTGGTAGATTATGCGCTAAGGCTGAAGCAGGAGTTGGGCGAAGACAGGGTATGGGTAAATGCCTATGCCAATGATATGCCCTGTTACATTCCATCGCTGAGGATATTGAGAGAGGGAGGGTATGAAGCGGAAACAGCGATGATTGGGTATGAGAAGCCCTCTAAATTTACTGAGGACGTAGAAGAGACAATCATGAATGGTATATATGCTATTTTACCTAAATCAAGTAAATGATGAGATGCTCTCAACTGATAGTTGCCACACCCCTTGAGTCTGACCAACAGAAAAAATCCATCGTGGTCTTTTTCCTGATGCTGCCTCTGCTTTTATCAACACATTTTTCTTTTGCCGGAGACTTTAGGGCAGCAGTGGTCAAGGAAAACATAACCCCAAAAGTATCCAAATTCCTTTTAGGGTATGGAGCCCGGCAATCCGAAGGGGTTCTGGATAGTATTTACCATCAGATTTTATTATTGGATGACGGTGAGTCTATCTTTGCGCTGGTGTCCACAGATATCTGTTTGATCTCTCCCGCTACCTATGACCAGGTAGCAAAATTGGTGGAGCAAAAGTTTGGGATAGCACGATCTCATTTCTGGTGGGCTGCCACTCATACGCATTCTGCACCGGAAGTAGGCGGGCCCGGACTCCCGGCGGCTTTTATGGGAGAGCGGTATACCCACCCCATTGATACCAGCTATACGGATTTGGTCACCTCCAAATTATTGGCCGGTATCGAACGGGGCATAAGGGAACTTGCGCCCGCAAGCCTCGGTGTTGGTTGGGGTCATTCATTCGCCAATATCAACAGGCGAGCCAGGGATATTGACGATATCGCTTTCCTGGGCCTCAACCCGGACGGAGCAGTGGACCGAAAGATTGGTATCCTGAAAATAGTGCAGCAGGAAGATCACCGGTTAATGGCTACAGTGGCGAATTATGCCATTCACGGGACCGTTTTGGGAGGACAAAATTTACTGATCAGCGGGGATGTCTCCGGAGTAGTCGCCAACTATGTGGAAGAAAAATCTGGTGCCCCCATGCTGTTTATCAATGGAGCGGCAGGCAATATCGCTCCTATTTACAGTGTATATCCGGATGCCAGATCAGGAAGACTGAATCAATTCAGAAGGCTTCTGGGAGATAAAATTCTGGAGGCCAATGCTCAGATCCTTAACTATGAAAACCAGGTTTCATTCACGGCTTCGGAGATGGAATTTTTGACGCCGGTGAAGGAGGGATTAAAATGGCCTGAGGCCTTAAATGATTACCTTGCGGATACCACTGCCGATGTAAAAATGATTAAAGTACCTGCGCGTTTCCTGAATATCAATGACAAAATAGGGATTTGGGCAAGTCCCCTGGAGCTGTTTTGTGAAATTTCGAATGAGGTCAGAGATCGGTCTCCTTTTCTCTATACCTTTTATTATGGCTATACCAATGGTTGGTTGGGCTATATGCTAACCGAGGAGGAGTGGGCTTATAAAGGTTATGAACCGACTGTATCGCCCTTTATTCCCGGTGCCGGTGAAAGATTCGGTGAGGCAGTTTTGTCTTACTTACAAAGTGAACTAAAAAGCAAAAAATTAAACTAATTTTGAGATGAAATCCTTATTTTCTGTGAGTGTACTTATCCCCGTCTTATCCATTTCCATGATTTTCAATTCCTGGGCCCAAAACCCGGATTTTCCCTGGCCGGAAGGGAAGAGGATGGCCCTGAGTTTGAGCTTTGACGATGCCCGGGCCAGCAATCCCGATCCGGGGGCTGCCTTATTGGATGAGTATGGGGTCAAAGCTACTTTTTATGTGGTTCCGTCCGGTATGGAAAGTGATATTGCAGCATGGAAAGAGGTTGTCGCCTCGGGACATGAGATTGGAAACCACTCCCTGTACCATCCCTGTAGTGGCAATTTTGTCTGGTCGAGAAATAAAGCCCTTGAGGATTATACCCTGGAGCGTATGCGTAGTGAATTGTCCGCTGCCAATGAGGAGGTAGAACGGCTCCTGGGGGTAAGACCGGAAGTCTTTGCCTATCCTTGCGGGCTTACCTATGTGGGCAAAGGGGAGCGTACCCAAAGTTATGTGCCTTTGATCGCAGAAATGTTTCTCTCGGGAAGGGGCTGGAAGGATGAAGCTCCCGTAGATCCCTATTATGCGGATATGGCGCAGCTCACCGGGATGGAAATGGACAACAAGTCCTTTGAGGAAATATTGCCTCTGATAGAGGCTGCTGCTGAAAACCGCCAATGGTTGGTCCTGGCCGGGCATGAGACCAGGACGGAGGGCAATCAGACCACTTACCTGAGCATGCTGAGAAAGCTGGCTGCTTACGCCAATGATCCGGCCAATGGCATTTGGATCGCTCCAGTCGGGGAGGTTGCGAAATATGTCAAGGAAAAACGGGCAGAAATGGAAGGGAACCTGAACATTCCCGGTATATCCCGGCCTGCTGAGGGAGAAACCATTTACCTTACTGCAGAAAAGGGCAAGGGTATAGGTCCGGATATCAAATACATGCCGGAATGGAATGCATTTGGCTGGTTTACGGCTGAGGATAGGGTGGAATGGGACCTGGACCTGCCAGAGAAAGGTAAGTATGAGGTTTGGATGGAATGGTCTGTATCCGACGAAGAGGCGGGCAAGCCTTTTGTGCTTACCTCCGGCGAACAGACCCTTGAAGGGATCGTAAAACCTTCCGGATCCTGGGAGACCTTTCAAAAAACGAAGATAGGGGAACTGGCATTGGAGGAGGATTTTAACCGGATTATTGTGGCTTCCGGGGAGGATTTTGATGAGGGGGCTCTGATGGATTTAAAAGCGCTGACGCTGGTGCCGGTAGGGAAATGATCAGAATTGGATAAAATTTATTATTTTTAGCCTGTATCTAAACCAATCATTTTTCAAAAACCGTATGGCTAAATTTCGTTTCAAGCAACGGATATTAAAATTCCTGAGGAGTTTTTCCAGGTATTTCATCGACCTACTAATTGTTGCTTTCGGGGTTTTCCTGGCCTTATATGTGGGTGAAAGGAATAACCAAAAGAAGACTGACCAAAATACATTAAACGCATTAACACAGATAATTTCCGAACTCGAAGCAAATGCCCGGAATTTAGAGAACAGCATTGCTTACCACGAAAAAATTAGCGTTGAACTGGATAGTCTAAGCAAAACACTGGATGAAGAAGACTATTTCTTACCGTTTCTGGAGCATTATAAGAAGTTTAATTTCACCAAGCTGCCCAGCTGGAAAGGCTATATAATTGCGAAAACAAACGCTACTTTTTATGAGAGCGCAAAGGTAAGCGGTATATTTAATGAATTGAATATCAATACCATTCAGGTAATAACCAATGTCTATGACTCTCAAAAGCAGTATTCAGACGTTGCCAACCTTTCATTGAACAAGTTACTGGACCTCGATTCCAATACAAAAATTGTAGATGTTTCTGTATTAATAGAACGGCTCGTAAAGGAAGACCTTTTTCACTTGGAGACTACTTTATTATCAGAGGCGAATGCAGGGGTTGAAAGATTAAAAGAGATCGTGGAAAGTAAGGGCTATAAAAAGTAAACAAGGAAACGGATGTTTTAAGAAAAGTAAAGCTAAATGGATTTGAGAAGGCAAAAGCTTTTACAATAAGATACCAGCAAGGAAGAGGGGCATCCGTTTCTCCCCAAAACACAGAGATTGTTCGATTGGGAAACAAACTCGTAATCACGAATCCCGTGTTTAGCAAAATAGCCGTATATGATTTAGTCGAAGAAAACTTGAAACACTACCCCTGCCTACCAACCTTAACCGCATCAGAAAAATCAGGGACCTATACCAGGTATGTCAATTCAAGAGAAGAATTTAACAGTCGAAAACCAGAGATCGGGAAAGAGGTCACCTTTTTACCTTAATGAGCGATTCGGCAAATAACCAGTAGGTTAGGGTTTCAATCGTAGGTTTACCAAGGAGGAATGACAAAGGGCTGCTGGAAATGTATGACCACAAGGTGTTAATCAGTATTCTCAATGATGCTTTTGAGGTAGTCAGAGAGACAGAGGTTGTAAATGGTATTGGTAAGCCTTTTTCGACTCCCATACCCCAGAGACCTTTCTTTAAGGATGGAATGGTATGGTTTTATTTGAATGTGAGCGATGAATTGGCTTTTGTTCGATTGACTGTGAAATGACATTTGTTTTGTGCACCACCTTCCATGTTATCAATCATTTAAAAATTAATAGCCTAAATTTAAGTTACCATGGCCGAAGAAGCAGAAGATAATATATGGCCTTTACCAAAGTTTTACTTCGAGGTAGACTTTGGAACCGGGGCTGCCGTTCCCTTTCAGGAGGTGAGTGGTTTGGAGACAGAACCACAACGAATGGAATACAGACATGGCAATAATCCGGTATTTGCTCCTATCAAAATGCCGGGAATGATTAAGTATGGCTGTGTGACTTTAAAGAAGGGCATTTTTAAGAGCGACCACCTATTTTGGGATTGGTTCAAAAAGGTCAGGATGAATACCATTGAACGCCGAACCCTAATCATCAAACTTTGTGATGGGAATGGTATTCCAACGATGACCTGGACCCTTAACAATGCTTTTCCTGTCAAAATAACTTCTTCTGATTTAAAATCAGACGCAGATGAAATAGCGGTGGAGGCGATTGAAATTTCATTTGAGGAGCTTTCCATGAGTAATGGTTAAACGATCACCACCCTCTGACTAAATAGGAATATAATTAAAAAGTCCCCAAGCTTTTCAAGGTCCGGAAATCGGAAACAACTACAGAAAACAGAAATCCCCAGGTCGGCCAAAGCCTGGATTAGTAGCATTTATTGAATTCAGGCAAGATAGGACCAGGGGACACCTTGGCTGGGTTACCTTTCAGCGGGCTAATTGGGAATATTAAAGAGAACTTCATTTTCTTTCATTTGTAAAACGGTTGGATTATATCCGTTTAACTTAATATTCTGCTTATAAAGGATGCCGTTTTGGAAAAGATAAGATAGTGGACAAAAATTGGTGAGGGTTTTATTATTCACAATGGTTAATATAAAACCACTTTCTGAACCCTATAAATTACCGACAGAAAATGGATTTTCCAAACCTTTCAGCTCAGCCTGGAACATCGTTTCAACGGATACATTTTTCGTTACTGCTTCTGTCAAAAAAATGATTTCCATTGCTTTCCACAAACTAGGGATTTCGATGAGTGGTTATCATAATGAACTGAATCTCCAGGCAGTAAACTGAACTATACAGGTGAAGTTCCGGTACGGACATGCTTCAGGCGGTAATCGGCCGGGGACATGCCCGAATACTTTCTAAACACATTCCGAAAAGCTTTGGTATCGGTGTACCCTACATCAAACATGATTTCATACACCGTCTTATGGCCGTTTTCCAACTCCCGCTTTGCACCCTCTACCTTTACCCGTTGGATGTATTCGACCACGGTGTTGCTTGTTGCCTTTTTAAACCTTCGCTCCATCGTTCTCCGGACCAGATTGAATCGTCCACATAATTCTTCCACGGTCATTTTTTCCTGGTAATGAGACTCGATAAAATGCTGAACCTGTTTTATCCGCTCATCCGCATGGTCTTTTTGCCCGCTAAAAATGATAAATGGCGACTGGGAGGTCCTGCCCATATCTATCTGGAAGATTTTGGAGCAATATATGGCGGCCTCCTTGCCTACGTACTTTTCAATCAAATATAGTATCAGGTTTGCTGATGAAAAAGCTCCCCCACCCGTGTAAATGCCGTCTTCATCTGTGAGTATTTTGTCCGGCACCAGATTGATTTCAGGAAACAGCTTTTGAAAATCTGCAGCTGCCCGCCAATGGGTTACACAACTCCTTCCATTGAGCAATCCGGTGGATCCCAGAATAAAGGCTCCCAGGCATAGGCTGGCCACCTGAGCGCCTTTGTCACGATTATTTCTGATCCAGGGGCAAAATCCCTGGTTCTTTTTGATGGCTTCGGCGGTTAAATGCTGCTGAACCGGCGGGATAAGGATCAAATCTGTCTTTTGGACTTCATGAAGTAAGCTGTCCGCTTCGATAGTGTAATGATTTAAACAGACTTTGCGTTCCAAGCCCACAAGCTCCACATTAAAAATGGCTGATTGCCCTTGCTGCTCCAGGTAGGCGTTGGCCTCAAGGAATCCCTGCCGTGCATTCTCCATTCCTGCCAGGTTTACGCCATGCAGGAGTAAGATAGAAACATGTTTCATCCTTAAAATTGTCTTGATGGTCAGATGTCGGCCCGAAAGACATAAGTCAGGCTGGGAATATTCATATAGGGAATAATTATCACCCTTTGTGAGGATTTCATCATGGCTAACTGACTTTAGGCAAGCTCGATTTCATGACGCAAAATAACTATCTTTTGTCGCATTCTTCCCTTTTCTTTGTCGTTTTTACACGCTAGTATCCTAATGCAGAAAGCCTATTTTTGTAAAGATGGATTTAAAGTAATCTATCAGCAGTTAAAAAAACATGAGCAAAAAAATTCCGGCCCTTGCTCGGGCCTCTGCCATGGATTAAAAGGCCGTTACTTATGCCTGTCGAAATGTGTGTGATTTAGTTAAGCCGGAAAAAAAATTAGAATAAAACGAATAGTGTTTCTTGCCAGAAATCAGATTTAGACGAAAAAAGATAGATAAAAACAACCGTACCATGAAAACCAATCCATATCTCAACTTTGACGGACAAGCCGAAGAGGCTTTCCGATTTTACCAGTCGGTGTTTGGTGGGGAATTGACTGTCATGAAAATGAGCGAAGCCCCGAACGTAGATAAACTTCCGGAAGAGGAGCGAAACCGTATCATGCACATTTCCCTGCCGATCGGCAAAGACACCATTCTGATGGCCTCAGATATCCTGCCTTCTATGGGGCATACACTAAAAAAAGGCAACAACCTGTACATCTCCATTCACCCCGAAAGCAAAGAGGAAGCGGATCGCCTTTTTGCCGGTCTTTCCGATGGGGGAGAAATTGAAATGGTACTTGAAAAGCAGTTTTGGGGTGACTACTTCGGAAGCTTCAGCGATAAATTTGGGGTGTTGTGGATGGTAAATTATAGTGATGAAGCATAAGATTTTAACGATTGTAAGCTTAATCTTCGGTTTACTGTTTATCAACGCCGGCCTCAACAAGTTTTTCTACTACATGCCGGTCCCCGATGATTTGCCTGAAAATATCCTAAAAACCATGGACGCTTTCAACATGATTGGTTGGATAAACCCATTGGTAGCTGTGATTGAGATTCTGGGAGGCCTGCTCTTTATTCCGGCAAAGACGCGAGCCCTCGGGGCAATGGTCATTTTTCCGGTAATGGTAGGAATCATCATCCATCATCTGGTGGTGGCGCCTGCCGGACTTGCGCTTCCAATCGTGTTGTTTGCGATTTTGGTTTGGGTGATCGTTGAGAATCGTAAAAAATACTTTCCGATGATCGCATGACGCATCTCATTACTGCTAACCAGAAGCATCAAATGGTAGAAGTCTTTAAAACCAACGTGAGCCACCCAAAAAACGCCAAATCGCTGGTCGAAATCATTCACAGGCAGTTCCCGGCGTATCGGGCCAACTTTGACCTTGAGGACTGTGACAATATCCTCCGGGTGGAATGTGCCGGAAAGCTACCCCATGCCCCTTATATTATTGAAACGCTTCAACGTACGGGTTTCCATGCGGAAGTACTGGCTGACGAGAAGGAAAATCAGGAAGATACCAGAGGGTGAAGTAACCCTATGGGCATAACTGTCGATTGTATTTCAAATAAATGATTTGTTATGAGAAGGATAATTGTGCTCTCATTCGTCACATTGGACGGTATCATGCAAGCACCCGGCGGACCTGAGGAGGATACATCCGGCGGATTTACTTATGGGGGTTGGCTGGCTCCGTTTTTTGATGAAACCTATGCTTCGGTCATGGAAAAGCAGTTGCGTCCCGCAGATCTGCTACTGGGCAGGAAGACGTTTGAAATATTTGCCTCGTATTGGCCGGAGCGTAGCGATGAATGGCCAGGTATCAATGATGTCACAAAGTACGTTTTGTCCAGGACGATGCAACAATCGGATTGGCAAAACTCGGTTTTCCTCAGCAGCCTGGAGGATATCAAACAGCTTAAAAATACGGAAGGGACGGATATTCAGGTTCACGGCAGCAGTAAGCTTATCCAGCTGTTGTTGAAACATGACCTGGTGGATGAATTATGGCTCAAAATTCACCCCCTGACTCTGGGTAGGGGTAAGAAATTATTTGACGCGGGTGTGATCCCTGCTGCATTTACGCTTACAGCAAGCACAGTGACACCCAGCGGCGTGATCATTGTTAATTACAAGCGAGCCGGAGGAGTGAAAACTGGTACAGTAGGGGACTAGGAAAGTGGCGTTGGCAGGGAGTGTTAGTTCCAGTAAATTTTCAGGTATATTTGGTTTAAAAGCATTAAGCAATAAATGTCCAATTATCTTTTGAAAGTGGCAAAGGAACACCGGTAGAAAGAGCCTGGCATCCTGCCATCTCCGAAGAGTTAATGCTATTGCAGGAAAATCGCCCGCGGCCGCTCCGGGGATTTATCCATCAAGTTTTCTCCATTTGCTGCGGTTCCGATCGAGATGGTCTGTATTTTCAAGCCATTGGCAAATGAAAGGTCTACCTGTCCTGTATCGCTATACCTTGTCAAGGCCTCCCGCAAGAGGTTGATCTCGATCTCCTGAAACACAGGAACACTGGTGCATTCTTTCTCCGAAGAAACGTACATTTCACTGGTGAAGAGCCCTGATCTTACCAATTCCCTAGTAAGAGAATGTGGCTGGAAGTCTCTTTCCCCGGCTCCGTACAAGGTGGTATTGCTTCGGCTTCCATTTTCACTCACTTCTACCTTAACAGCCATATCCACGCCTTCCTGATCGCTTCCTTCCACGATCAGACGACCGTTCCGTCCTGTATTTTCATTATTATCCAGGTCCAGCAAAACCCAGTATTCGGTTTTTCGAGGGCTAAAGAGACCATTTGTTCCCAGTAGCAGCTTCAGGTAGCCCCTTTCGGCAAGCTGGTCAAACACCATCGTTTTGTAGAGGTCAACGGAATTATCAGCAGAAGCAAAGCGTTCCGTTCCTTCGTCCATTAGGGAAACAATGCGGCTTCGAGTGCCATCTAAGGGGAAAAATAGGTCTGCATAACGGGTGCGCACTATATCACACTGATCCTCAACGAGGGTTCTACTGTTGGCTGTACTCCCGGCACCGGACATAAGATTTCCAAAATCGTCAAAATCGACAAAGCCGCTGTTGCAAGCCACCCCATCATCACCATTGGCGTGGCACAGTCCAAGGACATGTCCGATCTCGTGGGCCAATATCCTCTCGGTATTTCGCTGCATCTCCTGGTGGGAGGAAGGAAAGAATTCAAGGTCCCCAATAAACAAAAAAGGCCGGGTACCGGAATTGGCAAAAGCAATCCCGTTGATCGGGCTGGCGGAGCCATCGGCATTTACAAATTCACGAACAGCGATGGCGGCTATACCCGTAGGCTGCATATTCCAGTGGTTGTCGCAAAGGATGGCCAAATCCTCCATTTCCTGCGTTAGCGAGGTGTTGTGTACCACAACGTCACCTGCTGCCCCGACGGATAGGTCGGGGTCATTGAAGAGCCCGTAATTAGAAGTGGGGCCGAAAACGGTTCCCAGCAGGATCTTACACTGTGTCCAGTTACAGAGTCCTGCACGCAGATGCCGGTTTAGCAATACTTCATCAATGCTATCCTCGCAAAGGAGCGAAGGGTCGTCAATAGAAGGGGCGCCATTCAGTGCGTTCCATTTCATTTCCAGCGTTCTGAAAGGAATATCGTCGGCTAGAATGGATGGTAGCTGTAAATCGTCAGAACAGTGCGGGCAACCTGGTGGAGGGGGGTCGCAGGCGGAGATGAGCAGGACGGTCAGGGCACAGATCCAAAACCTGATTAACGGATAGGTGTTTGGTGTCATTGCTTGTATAATTTCAAATTGAAATTCAAATCATTCGCAATCGTATTATAGTTGTCATGCTCAACTATCCCCTGCAAGTGAAATCTTGCCTCTCAAATAATATATAGTTTTGGCGGTGGTCTATTTCACCGTTTCATCCGATAAAATAATTTCTTAATTTAATGATATATTGAATAGGAATAAAGATTTTTATTTGAAAATACAGTATTAAACTGCTTTTAATCAGAGAGTTTGGGTTTTGTATGCCTGGTTTTAATAGATTTTCGGTTTAAATGTGAATAACTCCAAGCAGACCGGTATGCCGGACAGCGGGTCAGAGAACCGTCCGGAAATCCAATAAAACAAGATGGATAGGGTGTAGAAAGCGATTAATGGTGGGTGTTCTTTTATCCGGAGAAACTGTCATGCACCTCTGAAACAGTCGCTACCATTGAGATGGTAAAGGATGACAGAACTAATTGATTTTGGTAAACCTTGTCCATTCACCTGTTCAGGTATTGAGCAAGAATAGAAAAAATACACACAGCCTGTATTTTTTTTACGCTGCTTTTTTAGAGAAATGCATACTATACCATTTTGTATAGGGTCCACTGGTAATCCCATGGGTCAGAGTAGAGCTAAAAACGATCAATGAAGGAATAGTCCAGTAAATCGGGTCATCGAGATGCTTATGCGCCAGCAGGGCATAGAGAATTGCAGCAACTCCAATGGGCCCAAACCAGCCTGCAAACCAAAAGTCAGCAGTTCGATTTAGGTTTTTGATCCCGCGTCGCGCAATGAGATAGGCAGGGATCCTGCGGGCAAGTAAAATAACAATAGGTATCACTACTGCGCTCCATCCGAGGGCCAGCCAATCATGCCAGGGAAGAACCAGGCCAAAAATAAAGAAGACGGGAATGGTAAAAAGACGCTCTACAGCCTCCTGGACACGTTCTTCTTCTAATTCATGACTCTCATCCAAGACTTTGTTCAATCCGAGTCCGGCTGCAAAGACCCCTATTATCCCATTGGCATTAACCAACTCCAACCCAGCCAGAACAAAGAATGCCAGAGCCACCGAAAACATCAGAAAAGCTTTTGCAGTCAACAGCTTTCGTTTGTACGAAAACTTAAGCAGATTGCCCGCTCCAACGCCCACCAGCGCACCAATCACTATGGCTCCTATGCTCTCCCATAACAGGGTATTAAACAGCCATTCAGTCCAGGCAGATCCGGAGGATTGTTGAAAAAGTAAAATCGGAAGCATGACAAAGGGCATTGCCAACCCGTCGTTTGCGCCTGACTCCATAGAAAGGGAATGCCGGATGGACCCAGGTATTCGTTCCCTGGCAACAGGTCCGGAAACAATAGACGTGGCAATAACCGGGTCGGTCGGGGCGATAATGGCCCCCAGGAGTATAGCGCATAGAACTGGGATTTCAAGGAAGACCCAAAAGGAAACCGCGGCAAAAACAGTCATTAAAGCCAACACGAGAGAGAGTACAACGGACATGGATTTCCAGTTTTGTTTTAGATAATTCTTAGGTAGGCGCAGAGCAGTCGCCATCAAAGCCATTGCAATGGAAGCTTCGCTAACAAGATGCAAAACCAGAAATCGATCGTTCCATTGGGATGGCTCTGAAAAATCTGACAATAAAAAACTGCCCATAATTCCGAAGATCATTGCAAGAAGGGGTTCCGATACCGGACCTTGCTGTATCTTTTTTTCAAAGAAAGAAAACAAAACAATTAATCCTGCGATAAGAAAAGCAGAAAGATGAAATAAGGGCATGGGAATGTATTTATTTTAGCCGAATGTTCTAATCGGAGCAGAAATTAGGCCTGTTTTTGGTTTTTAACGAATCTATTGCTAAAACCTGCATCTAGTCGGGATTTCTTTTCGGGTTGGTTTCAGGACTTTTAAATTTTTTATCTGCTATCAGTGACTGGTACAAGTCATCATTTGCGAGTAGCAAATTAGGAAATCAAGTTTTTGCTAATTGAAAAAGACTCATTTCCAATTAAACCTTTTTTCACACCCACTGTCTCTGCGCGTGGCCTTCCCCTCCAAGGGATCGAGGGGCGAGGGTGGGGTAAATATCACTTCACCTTTTTCTAAAAGAGAGTAATTATTTTGGAAATTGAAAGGGGCAGGGTGGGTGTAGGCTTTTGATTGTCCTGCACGGTTAAAATTAATTCAAAATAGCCCCCAAATGGCCCCTCTTTTAAAAATAAAATCCCTAGCCTACTATATTTTAAGTAGTTATGGTTTCGCTCAGCAGAGGAGGAGAGGACCGACCGTTAAAAAAAAGCTCCTGTGGAGCTTTTTAGGGAGGGGCCAGCTTGCTGGGCCGGTCCCGACGACTAGGAATGAAAAAGCCAGGCAAAATGCCTGGCTTTTGAATGCAGAGGAGGAGGGATTCGAACCTAACAATACTATTTTACCAAAAGGTATCATAAATGCCATATATACATATATATGGACATATTATATCTTGGTTAAAGATAAGTTTTGAACACATTTAATCATCTTTTTCGCCCCTGAATTCGCCCCTGAATTTTTTTATTCGTAAATTTAGCTATCATTATTTAAAATCAGGCGATGGAAGCATCATTGAGATATGAGTTAAGACGGGATTTGGAAAACAAAAGAGGGGAACAACCGCTCACCTTATTGATCCACCTGGCGAGCCAAAGGAAAAAAGTCGGTACAGGAATTAATTTGATCCCGGAACTTTGGTCAGGGGAGCGTCAGCAAATTTTAAACCTAACCAGAAGGCTTAAAATCCAACTCCAAAAAAAATATGGAGACAACCTCCCAAACAAGCATACCCTAATCCAGTACCAGGATGACCTTATTGAATTGAAAAACAAAGTCCGAAAATTAGAGGAGGGTTATAGGTCCAGGGGCATAGCCTATAGTGTAGAAATGCTGGTGGAAGGAATAAGGGATTCAAAAAAGCATCTCACCAAAAAGGAAGACCCCTCCAATCTCATTTATGATTTTGTAGACCGCTACATTCAGGAACACGAACTCACCAGGGTCAAGGGTAGTCTGGTGGTGTATAAATCCCTTAAAAAGCACTTAAAAAATTATGAGGCCAAAACCAGGAGCAAAATCCGGTTCGATAAAATCGATTACAACTTTATGCAGGCCTTTCAAAACCATTTGATTGGCTGGGAAGAGGTACATGAGACTACCGGCACGGTAAAAACCTTGAATAACATTACCATCGCCAAGCAACTGAGTACCCTTAAAACTTTCCTTGGCTATGCCAAACGGCAGGGCATCAAGGTCAATGATGGGTATAAGGAGTTTTCCATAAAGAAGGACAAGCTCGAAGTAATCGCCTTGACTCAGGGTGAATTGGACCTACTTTTTAATTTTAACCTGAGCTCCAACAAGCGTTTAGACCAGGTGCGTGATGTTTTCTGCTTTAGTTGTGCGACAGGTTTCAGGTTTTCGGACCTGCAGCAACTAAAACGAGAACATATCAAAGAAATGGAAATCCGGTTGACCATCCGAAAAACCAAGGAACCTGCCATTGTCCCTTTGAACCAGTATTCCAAAACCATCCTGGAAAAATACAAGGACCTGGCAAGCCCCATTCCGATGATCTCCAATCAGAAGTTCAACAAATACGTCAAGGAGCTCTGCAAGCTGGCGGGAATCGATGATCCCATAGAAATAATCCGGTACAAGGGTGCCACCAAGCAATCTACCATCTACAAAAAACACGAAATTATTAGTGCCCACACCGGCCGGAAAACCTTTGCCACCCTATCCCTGGAAAAGGGAATCCCTGCAGAGACGGTAATGAAGATTACCGGCCATGCCGATTACAAGAGCTTTCAACGTTATGTGAAGGTGACGGAAGAAAGAAAAAGAAACGAAATGCAGAAAGCCTGGGGAGCCCCGGTATGAAAAATTTAACATTGAGCCATGAAAAAGTTCGATCCAAAAAGGCCCCTTTGGCTGTACAAGCTCCGGGAGTACCTGCTGCTTTTTGACGGAAGTTCTGAAGAAGAAAGGATGCTGGCTTACCGGTACGGTTGGCATATTTTTTCCAGTAACCGACAACACTTTGAGGATTTTGCCCATTTCATCCGGCGGAGAAAATGGTTTATTTACTTGTCCTTAATCTATCCCATTATACTTACTTTTCTTAGCCTTTTGCTAGCCGTTTCGGTTTTGACGATTGACGTTACATTAAAATTACCCATGGCCCTGATTTTTTCAGGGATTACGGCGGGGATTATTTATAATCTGATTGGCAATACCCTTAAGAACATTCGGGAGACAGGTATTTTTCTAAAGTATGTAGATCCTACGGAGAAATTGGCCAATTTCCGGGAATTTGAAACCCTGGATTTTCTTGACAGGGAGGCTGCACTACTTTTCTATGAAAATATGCGGGCAAAGCGAGATTATGCCGTGATCGAAACCTCAGAAAACAAACTGGATAAAACGGAGAAATCACTGGCCATCGATTTTTTGTTGGGTGGACCGGGGACATTAAATGAACTGATCAACAAACTCTGCCTGGATCCAAATTGCAGTTTGTCGAAGGAAGGTGTTTACCGGGTGTTGGGAGAAATCCTGACAGCTTCTCCGGATAACATCAAAAAGGATATCACTAAAAAGGTAAGCGAAATCAGATATGGAGCAAATCTTTCACCCAAAAGGATCGATCAGCTTAGAAATGTCAAAGCAATATTCAATCAGGCAAAATTGGGGTCGAAGGCCAGTGAAATCGACAGACTTATTGACACCATGGAAAGTCCAAGGGTTGGATTGAAAAATGGGGTGGAATACCATTAACGGAAATAGTCAGAAAAATCTAAATTCCTTTAAAATCGTTATATTTGAAAAGACTTAAATATTGATAAGGATGGAAACAATTGCCGCCAGAAAATACGCGATTATAGAGAAGGTAATGCACTTGAATGAAGAAGAACTCACTGAATTAGAAACTTCTTTGATTAAGTTCAAGGAAGGTCCTATCAGCGTTGAGCAATACAACCGGGAAATGGATGAGTCTGAAGCCGAAATGGATCGGGGCGAATTCTACAGCCAGGATGAAGTAGAGAAAATGGCTAAAAAATGGTAGCGGATGATCCTATAGAAAATCTTCCTGAACATCCGCCTAAAGTTTCCTGGTCCAAAAGTGCCTATATTGCTTTTCAAAAAGCCTGCGAAAAAATTAAAGAAAGCTCACCGGTGAATGCGGAGAAGGTGAAAGCAACCATTTTTTTAATGACCCGGCAATTGCCGGATCACCCGGAAAAATATCCCTTGGACAGGTTTAAAAAAGACAACCCAGGGAATTACCGGGCTTTTGAAAAATACTCCTATCGGGTAGCTTACCGGCATACGGATAGCGAAATCAAAATCCTCCGGGTAAGGCATGTAAAACAAGAACCTAGGTCTTACTAAACTAACCCTACCAAGCTTCTGGTACAAAATTAAAGTTAGCAGAATCCTCATAAAAGCCCATTGGAAGCCGTTTGCGGCAAGCAATATCATTTTTCACGTTGGCTTTTTTCTCCTTTGAAAATCCGCAAAAGTTTAAATCCAATCTGGCTTTCTATTGATCGCCAATCTGTCAATTTCCTTTCGCTATTTTTTTTCATTAAAATCCCTCCATTCCAGCCATTAATGAAGCTTTTTGGAAACTTGGGGTACTACCCCAGCTAACTACCCCTGCCAAGTTCTGACCATATTCGGCCAACAAACCAAACAAAAAGCCGATTATGAACGACTTGATCTTTTCACCAATTGACAAAAGGCAACTCATCCAGGAGATTGCCGAAGAAGTGGCCTCAAGGATAATTCCCGAACTGCAGCCACCGGTACAGGAAGACGAACTGATACAGATCCCAGAAGCCATGCGGCTGCTGGGACGATCCCGCACTACCATCAATAACTGGCGCAGGGAAGGTTTCCTCAAAGAGCAGGTGATCAACACCAGGGTATATTTCAAAAAGTCGGATATACTCAATGCCGGTTACCAGAAAAACGGCCGGAAAAAATAAAAGCGGATCATGCCCGATCCGCTTGAAATAATGTCATTAGGAAATGGTATCCCTCTTTGAATGAGTCAAATATACCATTTCTGTGTGGATTTACCAACCCAAACCTACAGAATAATGGACGAGGAAAACCCTATCAGGAAGATAGATGAGAAATCTTCCAGCCCTACCATTCGGATGATCAGGTTCCTGATGTCAAAATACGACTTTAAGAATAACCTGGTACTAAACGAAGTCTTTGCCAGAGAAAAAGAAGGGAACAGCTACAGCCCGGTCAATCCCAATACCCTTTACATAGAATGCCGACAGGCCGGATACCGCACCTCGGTAGGCGAAATCAATACCTTTCTGTGTTCGGACTTTATTCCCAAAACCAACCCTTTTGTGGAGTATTTTAGACATGTCCGGAACAAATGGGATGACACCCTCCATGGAGACTATATCCAAAAATTCAGCGGCTATATCCAGGTACTTGGTCAGCAGCGCTTTGAGTTGCAGTTCAAAAAATGGCTGGTCCGCTGCGTGGCCTGTTGCCTACGGGATGACTTCTTCAATAAGCAGGCACTGATCTTTGTGCAGGAGCAGCAGAACAGCGGCAAGACAACCCTGACCCGTTTCCTGATCCCGGATCAATTGATGGCCTACCATGCCGAAAACATTTCGGTGGACAAGGACAGCCTGATCGCCTTAAGTCAGAATTTCGGGGTGATCCAGGATGAGCTTTCCACGCTTTCCAGAACTGAGATCAATGCACAGAAAACCTTGATGAGTAAATCTTATGTCAAAGTCAGGCACCCCTATGACAAAAAACCCAAAATGGAACCCAGGCGGGCATCTATTTGGGGATCCACTAATAAGGCCGAGTTCCTGACCGATGTGACTGGAAGTGTCCGCTGGCTCTGCTTTACGGTAAGGGCGATCAACTGGGATTATAAACGTGACATTGATATCGACCGGGTTTGGGCCCAGGCCTATCAGTTGTATCAGTCGGATTTCAAATACGAGATGACAGCGGGTGAAATTCAGGAAAATGAACTGATGAACAATCAGTACAAAACCATTTCCCCTGAAGTGGAACTGGTGCAGAAGTTCTTTTCCCCGGGTACCAAGGACAATCATGACAAATTTATGACGGCCACTGAGATTTGTCACCAACTGACCTTGAACCTTTCCGGAAACCTAAGGATCAGCCCGGTAGAAATCGGCAAGGCCCTGAAACTGCTCGGCCACATCCAGACCCAAGTGCGGAGAAGCGAAGCCCAAACCTTCCCCGAAAAGGGATATTACATTAAACAAAATCAACCTACTACTTACTACAAATAAGGCTTAAAAAAGTGAAAATCAAATCATTAGCATGTAGTAAGATAGAATAAATAAAGTTACTACAACCTACTACAAAAAGGATTTTTGTAGTAAGATGCTTTTTGATTTTCAACAGTTATAAATAACTGAATACCAAATAAATAACAACAAAATGTAGTAAGGTAGTAGGTGTAGTAGGTGGTTTTTTCAAAAAATTAAACTTCAAGACCATGAATGCCAAAGAAGCCAATAAGATATCCATAGTAACTTATCTCGATCAAATGGGAATAAAACCAAGCAAGGTAAAAGCAGGCTACTGTTTTTACTACTCCCCCTACAGGGAGGAAAAGACGCCTTCATTTAAAGTCCACCCCATCAAGAATCTCTGGGTGGATTTCGGAGATGGGAATGCAGGAGGTACGCTCATAGACCTGGTACTAAAAATGAATCCGGTCTTTACCATATCTGAAGCCATCCAGGAAATCGCCACCATAAGCGGGCCCTCTTTTTTTCTTCACCCGCCAATTCTTTCCAATGCGAAGCCTTCCGAAAAGGAACCACCTGGGATTACCATCTTTAAAACCAAGCCTCTTGGAAACAATCGTGCAATTACGGATTACCTGCACTCCAGGGGCATATCATTGGAGACGGCAAGCGACTTCTGCCGGGAGGTATATTACCGAATTGGGAACAAAAGGTATTTCGGGATTGGTAACGCAAATGAAAACGGCTGGTCCATACGGAACAAATACTGGAAGGGTTGCACCGCCCAGGGCTTTTCCCTTTACAGGAACAATGCGGCCCAACTTAGCCTGTTCGAAGGAATATTCGATATGTTGAGTTTTGCCGAGATGAAAAAGGGAGATCAATACAGGCAGGATTTTATGGTACTCAACTCCCTGGCCAATGTAAAACAAGCCCTTCCCGAAATCCGAAAGTACTCCCAAATAGATTTGTTTCTGGACCGGGACAAAGCTGGAAAAGGTGCTACGGAAGAATTAATGCAATCCCTATCGCAATGCCGGGATCAGTCAAAACTCTTCTCTCCCTACAAAGATTTGAATGAGTATTGGATGAGTAGCGAAAAACTTGGTGTAAAAAGATAATGGTCTGCTTGCAGGTGAAAATTTGGTTAGTGGATAGAAATCCAATTTCAACTATTTATGTATACCGAAATTCATATATACGCATAAAATTTGGTCTGTATGTCCCCATATATGGATGCCAAAAAATGGCAAATTTAATTTTAAAATTTTCCTATATGCGCATATAAAGGTATCAAAATACAGGAATACTATACTTTCATATTCAAATATCCGTTAAATAAATTACATATATTTGCTTTTATTTAGATATAAATTTATATTAGTTGGTAAAAATAGGATTATTCATTTAATCTACTATAGTAAAACCGTTCTTATTTACATCCCTGTAGGATGAAAGAACGTCCAAAAACGCACTTTGAATTAACCCTAAAACCCGCTGTGCGCGGTCCTTGCAAGTTGTGTCTTTGTCCGACAAAAAACCTCCCGGTTTTTATCAGCCAAAAACGAACTTGCCCCTCCTTTTCCCATACGGATTTGTGGGGGAGGAGGGGAGGAAAATCCTCGCAACTCGGATTTAAAAATGAAAATTATGAGAAGAGCAACCCAAAATGATCGGGAGAAAGTGGTAACCATACTGCTGGAAGCATTCAAAAAAAACAAGAGCGTCAACTACATTGCAGGGAAGCAAGAGAAAAAGATCCGCTATTTGATGGAGTATTCCTTTGACAATTGCATGGATACCGGAGAGGTATTTATTTCCGATGATGGCGAAGCTTGCGCCATGATCCAGTTTCAGGATCGGAAAAAGTTCTCCTGGAAAAGCACCTATCTGGATATACAGTTGATACTTAAAACCATCGGCCTGGGCAACATCCCCAAGGCCTTGGCCAGGGAATCTTTTATCAAAAAGCATTACCCCAGCGAACCATTTACCTACCTCTGGTTTATTGGTGTAAATCCGGAGCGGCAAGGGAACGGCTTTGGGACAGCAGTTCTGAAGCATGTATTGGATTACTCCAGGACGCTCGACCGGCCGGTCTACCTCGAAACCTCTACCGAGCGAAACCTGCCCTGGTACCAAAAACACGGCATGGAGATTTATACCGTTTCAGAGCGGTTTGGGTTTCCGTTCTATTTTCTAAAAACTGCCTGAACGCCATGACCGTTCTCAATACTGAAATACATATTGTAACCCTTCTGTTTGTAATTCTGGAAACGTTAATGTTTTCCCACCAACTGGTCTTTTACCTGCAAAAGCCCAAAGAGAAAAAGAGAAAATATTACCTGATCCTGCTATTCTTACTGATCATTTACAATCTTGCCGGGGGCCTCTTTCCCGACGAAAACCTACCCCTGTCGGTTGTGTTTCAATACATCCTGGCCTATGGGGCCGGTTTTTCCATGGGTGCCTATTTTCCTTATTATTTTTACCAGTCCTACAACATTACCCATCTTAAATTTCATGCCAAATATGGCGTGCTGATCTTCCTAATTTTGCCCTTTATCATTTTCTTCTGCATACTCTATCCACTTGGGTTGGATTTGATGACGGTCATCTATGTGGGAATGATTATTCCGTTTGCCTATGCGTTCTACATGGTATATAACATCCTTTGGGGCATTCGGCAGCGATACAAAAACAGAAAAGCCTCTTTCGATGCCATTTTATCCTACATTGCCGTAGCACCCTGGGCACTGATGCCCTTATTGGCCTACTTGCAGGTAACCCAACTTACTGAGGTGCTCTTTACCAACGGAGGATTCCTGATCATCACCTTTCTTTTTTTTCGGAACATGATTGAGGAAAACCGCAAGGATCTGGAAACACTGGACCTGATCCAAACCAAAAATGAAGAAGAAATTTTCGCCATCCGGTGTAAGAATTTGGGACTTACCAAAAGGGAAACGGAGATCTGCCAATTGGTCAGGGATGGCTACATTTACAAAGAAATCGGCGATACGCTGAATATCTCCGAAAGGACCGTCAACAAGCACATACAGAATATTTTCAAAAAGGCTGGAAGTAATAATAAGCTTGACCTGTTGAATAAGATTAGCAGAAGGGTGAAGTCGGCGTGACAAAATGAATGATTAAATTACTCCGGACCGCCTTACAATCGTTAGACAAAGTAAAATTACCAGAGGGTCGACGACAAACACCACCGCTCGGTTACGCATCTTTATTTATAAAATATCGTTAACTTTGTACTGTGAAGGAAAAAATCAACATAGCCAAAGTCTTCCCCAAACATCTATTTTGGGACATGGACCGTAGTGCGCTTGACTTTGAAAGGGACAAGGATATTATTATTCCACGTGCACTCTTTGCAACTACACCGGAAACTTTTGATACAGATATTGCTATTCTGGAAAACCTATATACCAGAAAACAGATCCTAAAACATCTCAAGACCACAAAAGAAAGGATAAGCAATGAGGTCTGCAGGCTGGTTGCCAACAGATATGATGTGGATATTTTCTTTCGTTTTAAACAATGAAAGCTGTTGACCCTTTATTGGTTTCAACAATCAAAGAACTTCAGCAACTCCCATCCCTTAACAGCTTTATGCTGGCTGGTGGTACCAATCTGGCACTTTTGTACAATCATAGGGTCTCTTATGATATAGATTTTGTATCAAACAACATTATCGGGAAAGACGGGTTTGAAAGAATCATAACAGAGGTAGCTGGCCTATATGGTTCAAAAAATATTATAGTAAACCGGATCAACCTGGAATTGGATGGACAGTTCATTTTTTTAAGACTATTTATTACCAAATCAGAAACTATCATAAAAATAGAATTGCTTCAAAACATCCAATACCTAACCGAACCTGATGAATTTGATGGAATGAGAATTTTATCCAAACAGGACATCGGACTGCTAAAGTTGATGAGTGCCTCCAACCGTTTCGCCAAAAAGGATATTTATGATCTGGATTACATTACCGATGAAATCCCTCTTGGAGAACTATTCAGTTTACTTCAAATAAAATCAGAGAAGTACAATAAACCGCAACACCGGAATATATTTGACCTGGACAATGAAATCAGCCCACTAACCAGGCCTGAGCTATTATTGGAATTTGACAAAAGGAAATATTCAAAAAACAAGCCCTTCCATTCCAACGACAGAATTGATCTCATTGATGGGAGCAAGTCCTGGCAAGAAGCCAGGATCAGTTGGAGGTTTAAAGTGCGGAAATTGTTCCAAGACTTGGGATTGGAATTCCCGTCTTCCAGAGGATAGTGATTCAATCTTAAAAACAGCCTTTTTTATTCGTTAAGAGAATTTTAACGATTTTGTAGAGCGAATTTTTGGACCCCTCGGTTTCAAAATAATCTTTCTTCTAAGTTATCTTTCCAAATGACAAATCCTTTTCTTTCGTCCGTATAGTCATGGAAGATTCGGCTGAAATTTTCTGGTTGCTTTTCCAGAAACATTTGTCTGCCTTTGTTTCGGATAATAGTTAGATCCTTGTCAATTGTTCGTAGCTTTTGTGGGAGCAGTTGCCTGTTTTTCGCAACATGCCAGATGTAAGTAGCTTCTTCGGAGTCCAGTGTTTCTAAAACAACATGATATTGTTCTGTGCCGGAAAGAAGGAACACGAATGAGAATGGATTTAAGACAAACCTGAGTTTTAATGTAGTGCCGTCATGCCTGGATGCCAGATATCGTAGGTGCCTGTAATGCCTCACTTTCTCATTTTTCAAAAGATCACTTAACAATTGTTCTTCTGAATCATAGAATGGTTTACCATTTTGTCCTTCCTGTATCTTGTCGAGCCCGAGTAAGTTTTCTTCCATACCTGGAACATATTGCTTACCGAGAATTCCCTGTTCAATAAATCGGAATTTTACGCTTTCAATGATCTCCCGGTTGATACTTTCCAGACCAGTCGAACTAGCTTTTTGTGAAACCAACTCGTTATTTTCAAACTCCGCAAAAACTTCAGCTTCCACGTATTTTGACTTTAATATTTTGGAGAAATATGGCTTCAAAACATCAAACTCAGGCCTCACCTCTTCATTTTCTATTTCAAACTCCACTTCCGTCTTGATCTCAGAAACTCGATAGCGGAAAGCAATTGCACCATAACGAAAATCCAATTGGTCAATAAGTACCTTGATTTTTTTATCAACTGTAAATGTTTGCCCGAAGGGGGGCTCGGCAATCGCTGTGTCATCAAATAATGTTGCCTGCCGATTAAGCTGTCGGTAATAGGTATTCCTTTTCAGAAATAACCGGTTCAGGTATTCAATTTTATGATCTCTGTAATCATAAATAACCGGGCTGATTTCAGATCGCTGAACACGACCAATATATTGAATCAGTTTACCTTTAAAAGAGAAGGGATAAACAAGGAAAAGGCAGGAGGCATTTTGCAAGTCGGTTCCCTCTCCGAAAAACTGTCCGGTTGTGATTAGTGCCTGGTAATTTCCACTGTTGAGTATTTGCCATTTTGCATTACGGTTGCTTTCCGAGTCTTTCCCAGAAAGTGTCACCACTTCAAAAGACTGTTTCAGTAACTGATAAAGCGCATCAATATGCTCTTTTCTTTCTGTAATGATAACAGCCTTTTTCCCATTATTCAATTCAGTGCTAATGTCCCCAAGTATCAACTTGTTTCTGGCAGAATCGTGAACCAATACCTTTGATAGGTTTTCAAACGGATCTGTTTTTGGATTGAAGGGAATATCTAAAGCCGTTTCCCTTACGATTATTTTTGCCTGCTTGTATTTTTCAATTTCCTGCGGTCTAATGTCTGCAATGATGTCGCCCAAATGGGTAAAAATTATTTTGCCATCATTTCCTTTCCGAAAAGGAGTTGCCGTTAACCCATATTGGTAGTAAGACGGAAAGTTTGAAATGGTATTTCGGAATGTTTCTGCTGGGATATGGTGGCATTCATCAACGATAATAATCCCGAAAGACAGGGCAAATTCATCTGTTTCCTGTTTGTCAAGATACTTACCCAAACTCTGGATCATTGCTACCGTAATCGCTTTTCCGGTTTTGGCATTTCCTTGTCCTATCCTACCAATCTCGTTTTTCGGTATGCCCAGAAAACCCTGAATCCGTTCAACCCATTGTTCCAGCAACTGTTTACGATGCACCACGATCAGAGCAGGTTGCTGTTTTTCAGCAATTATCTTCAACCCGATTACTGTTTTTCCGGAACCTGGAGGTGCGGTAATGACACCAAATTCTTTGCGGGAGGTAACTTCAATTGCGGATTTCTGGTGTGACTTTAGACTGAAATTTGTTGTGAATAAAACAGGATCCTGCTTCTTCCGTTCATCCTGAAATTCGAAATCAATGTTTTGCTGTTTGCAGTACCGGATCAATCTACCTATAAATCCTCTCGGAAGAATTATCTCATGCGTTGTTTCCTCTACAAACCGGAAATACCGCTCGGTTCCCCATGTGTTTCTGCCACTTTTCTTTTTAATGAAATATTCCGAATTGGCAAAATTTAATTCCTCTTTTAGAAAATTGATCAGTTTGGGTGTCATACCTGACCGATTAAGGTGAATTAAATTGTTGAGTTGTATATGCAGCTTACCTGAATTGACGTTGTTTGGAACCTGATCGTTCTTCGGTTGGAGTGGATGAAAGATCGTATCAAGATGAGATAAAGACACCCTCTTGATCGACGACAAAAATCCCCATTGATCCTGATAGGGGTTCAATTGTTCATCAACAAAACAACTGTTGCCTTCTTTCATTGTCGGTTTATATAGTGGTAATGCAATTAGATTACCCAACCTTTCTCCTGTCAGGAAATCCTGATTGGGGAAAAGTCTGTCAAAGCTGGAGCTTTTGTCAAATACAGAGAAGATACCTGCCTGTTCCAAAAGAGAGATTAAAATCTTACGACTTTTAATGGCAGGATAGGGCTCTTCGAAAAATATCCAGACGTGACCTCCTTTACCGGAACGGGATCGTTCCAGATAAGCCGGAATAGCATGTTCTTTGCAAATATTGAGAAATTCACGGCATTCCTCTGCCCATTTCTCTTTATCAAAATCTGCAGCAATGAACCAGGATGTATTGTTCTGTAGCAATGGATAAATGCCGATTAATTGTTTCCCATTGAAATGCTTTAGAAGTTGCTGATCAGTAAGTGGACGGTAGGTTTTGTCTTTATAGTCTTTGAAGGATCCCCCCTTCATTTTATGGAGCCTATACATGTAAGGGTCGTATTGATATGCAGGCATGTATCCGCTTTTAATCCTTCCACCAGCGGATTGGGCAGCTTTTTCCCAACGTATGGCAAAGACATCTTCCCTACCTTTGAAGAGGCTTTTGAACAGATTCAGTTTTTCATTTTCTGAATATTGGTTCATCTGTTTCGTTATTTATTTTGTTGGTACCGGGAATGTTATTGAATCCATTTCGAAATTATTTGACCAAAAGTTCTGTTTAAGTGCCAAATAACCACCTTATATCTGTCAATTAACCGCCTTCCTTTAACGCTTTGTTAGTATGCCACGACTTATGTTGGATGTGTGAACCTTGGATTGTGAATATAGGTCAAAAAGTTGACTGTTTCAACGAGTGAAATGGGCTTGCGCACGACGGTCGTTATCCGAAACAAAGTAAGTGGAAAGCCAGTCCCGCCGCTCCGGGGCTTTGCCGGGAGAGTTCAGAACGTTTAATAAAACCTGTATTTTTTTTAGTGAGGAGCCAGGCTGAAAGGAAGGGGACCGCCTGAAGCCTCAGGAAATACTATAACCCAGACAGTGGTGCCTGTACTGAGGAACTTACCGACTTTTTTTACCATTGGGATCTATGCAAAAAATTAGTTTGCATCTCACAGGGGCTTGGGCCTTGGAAGTGGCGAATCAATAAATTTGGGATGATTTTGAGAATGTTCAATCACTGTACTAACAAATTCATCACTAAATGAATAATTTTTCAATAATATTTCAGAATCAGAATCTAAGAGAAAAACACTATAGCCGTCCAATTTGGAAACAGTAGGATTAGCTTTCCGGAAAGCATCTTGGGAATCATATAATAGCGGATATTTAAAAAACAACCCCTTATCTCCGATGCCGTAACTAGCAGGATCAATATTATCCCCCCGGACATAAATCATAAAAGTGTATGGACTATGGCTACCAATCTTATCTATAGCCTTACCTATTTCTTTTAATTGAGCCATAAAATTAGGGTCATCACCATCAACTACAGTAACGATCTTATATCTGTTTTCTATATTCAATTCAGAAACGTCAATAACTTCACCAAATAATACCACTTCTATACTGTCTAAAACTAAGTTGATACTTCCTTGGTCAAAACAGTAATTTCTTGGTAAATGCAGTATAAACGCTAAGCAGGTTAACATTACATATGGATACAGTTTCATAGATTTTTACATGTTCAATTCTGGTTCAGACATTTCGGGTAAAATTGGACACCTTTACTGAAATATTTTGATTAAAGTGTCTTGAATGGTGAATATAGGTCAAAAAATTCACTATTCCAACGGGTGAAAGTCCCTATGTCCAGGAGTTCCCGATGAATTTCAGGACAGGCTGTTACCCCAAGCAAAGCAAGTGGCAAAGCCCGTCCCGCCAAAGCGGGGCTGGTTTGCAGTGAGGCATGCAGTGAAGTAACCTATCCTATGGTGTATGTACTGATGTACAGGCCCGAACACAGGAGTGTGAAGAGGGTGCATGTAATGCCATATACTGAGGCCATGAGGTCGCATGGGGTGCCACATCACACCTAACTGCATTGCTGATACCTCACTGGAAGCAGGCTCATTTTTAGGAATACCAAAAGTAAAATCAACAGGGCTGTTGCCGGGACAGCAAGGAAGTTGATGAACTTTTGTGCCCTAATTCCATTTTGGAATGCCCTTTCCAAGGCTGAAAATAAAAGTAGCCCAATTTATCAACCCGGTGTATAGGCAATGTGGTCACTTACACCAAAAGCCTCGGGTCTGAATATTAGCAAAGTCTAATTCGATAACTCAAAAAGCATAAAAGTAAATAGAAGTAGCAAAAAAGCCAAGAAGGTATATTTTTTTGGACCCTTTTTGGTCGTCTTTCACTGAGACGTAGACCGTGTGGGTTTTGCCATTTTAGTCTGCTTCTTTCAGTTTGGCAACGTTGAACTTGACGTAGGTTTCGCCTTCGTATTCTAAGGTATGGTTTTGAAGACGGTCTAATATTAAGCCTCCCAATTCAAAAGTTTATGGACATCAAAAAAGATCACCAATCTGGAGTTGAGAATTTCCTTTCTCTTTCATATTCAGCGTATCTATATTCTGCTTCGATCCTTTTCTTCAAAAAACCCTTAATGGGAATCATTGATAAAGTAGGATCAGACTTATTAACCAAATCCAAAATATTCCCCCATCGCTTGGCATTAAGCTCACCAAAATTAACGTCCCCCATGACAACCCCGACATTCCCGACCCAATCAATTGATTTAAACATCTCCAAATCAGAATTGATTGATAGAAAATCTAAAAATGCGATTTCAAACTTGTCTTTAAAACAACTCCTAATTGTTTGAAAATAGACTTGGATTTTCTTCGAATCCCTGCTGTGCCTTCGAATTTCATTTTGAACAAAGTCATATGCCTTCTCGATTGATTCTTGATTCAAATCCTGAAATAGAATAGAATGTGCATGATAGCTATAACCTAGGTATCTGTCATTCTCAGCGAAAAAATCGCTTACCTCTGATATAAATTCATCAACTCCTTCATATTTCCAAACAAACCCAAAGCTAATATCCTTTCCACCTCTCCCATTTCTTTCAATCTCTTCTAATTGATGTACAAAATCCATAAGAAATTCAGGATAGGATTTAAAAATTGCCTCAATCCCCTTACCCTTATAGTCAAATATTTGAAAATGGTTTATTCGAAACTGTTGAAAATAAGACTTCCTTATCAATTCATAATCTGAATCGAATAAATCTAGATTTTTTTCAAAGACATCACCCTCAAAGGCAATTACTAGACCTATGTCATCATTTTTCTTAGATATTTTTGTCAAAGCTGTTTTTGAGAAACCCTTATCAATCAAATTGAATCGAGAAAAGTCCTCGACATATAAATAGATATATCTATCAATACTATCAATCAAATGAAGCAAACAATCACAATAGAACTTGTCAATAAAATCAGTTGGAAGATGTCTAAAAAAACTAACCTTCCAAAAAGGACTACTTTCATTTTTCCATCTATCAAGCTCAGCCCAAATCTTCAGACACCAACTAGGTGAGCTTCTTACAATCACACTTATGGCTCTATGCGGAAACTGAAGCCCTTTTGGAAATTCTTCTAAAATTCTTCTAAATAAAAGAAATCCCAATTCATTATTTTTCCTAAAATTATCTTCAATGATAATATTTATTGATTGTCCAGCGGGAAAGTAATCCCTCTCCTTAACAGTTTGAAGATTTTCTATAGCAGTAAAAAGTTTAGGGAATTCGGACTCATTATCAAACAAGAAATAGTTCTTCAATTCCTCAGATTTAAGAGTCCCATATTCTTCCCAGTTTTCGAACTCAAATTCTTCTTTGTCTCGTAATTTATCCCAATCCAATTTTCGATAGTATAAATAATCCTCTGTTAAGAATTTTTCTTTTAGTTCCCTATATGATCTGTTGGTAATCCTTTCCTCCCTATCAAAGCGATATATCATCTCTTGCACACAATGCGCATACTTGAAAGTCTTTGGCGAAAAGTTTTCAGAAATAAACGGAACTAACAAACCTAAATCAAAGTCTAATACTTCGGGGTTTAATTCATGATAACTAGGTTTAAAATCCTTTATAACCCCGTAGACCTCCTCCGGGTAATTCTCAAAGCATTCAAAAAGCTTTTCCCAAATTAAAGTTCTCAATTCCTTAGTCACACTATACAACGGCAGCGGGTATTCATAAAATGAAATTGAGTGATTTCTTCCTCCTTCGGATACTTGAAAAGACTGTTGCAAAAAGAATTTTGAAAGGGTAAAAAAAGCAGCCATATAATGGGGATTTCCACTATGGGCATTATCAATAAGAATTTGTATAAAGTCCACCTGGCGTTTAAAACCATACTTTTCGTCACTATGTGCGAAATTTAAGGTTTCTTTAATGCGCCGAATATATTCCGGAAGATGCTCAGGCTTCTTTTTAATATATTCAAAACCTAAAAGAACAGCGGTATCAAACCAGCTGGTAATATGACGGAAGAATCTCGAAATAAAATCTAACGTCTTCTCTTTTTCAAAAACAAAATCATTAATCTCATATTTGGTCCTATAAACCGAAGAATAAGGTTCTGGTAATTCTGTGATTTTAGTGTAAAAATAAGTCAATGCATCTTCTGGTAAATAAAACCAAAACAAGTCGAGAAAATCGAGAGCTGCATCTTCATCTCCTGATTTTTGCTGAAAATAATTATTTAAATCTTGATGTATTTTTTTGAAAACATTCTCATAACCAAATGAATTATTCGCCGGAATGATTGAATCCTTGAATCTGGATTTCATAAGAGGATAAAAATTATTTATCAGGATATCAAATGATAAAATCTGATCCTTAATAAAAACCTTATAAAAAAAATAGGTTGCCATTACTTGTTCAGAAATGCGAACCCGATTGAACTGAACCTCAATTAACTCTCGTTTATGTAACTCTTCAACCGCCTCATTGAAATCGTAGTAACCAACTTCAAAATGCCTTGAAATTGACTCTAAAAGACTCTTATCATTGCGATTAATTGAGAAGAAAAAAGAAATTATCCCTAGTACCTTTAGAACGTTTTTATCATTAAACAAATCAAAATCAGACATAAAAGTCCCAAAGTAGGAGTCAAATAAATCCGAAACATCCCCGATCAAAAATTCCTCTTGCTTTTTGTTTGCTAGTCTGGAGGCCATTACAGCCAATCGGGCATTTCCATCACTTATTCCGACTATCCTCTTTTGGTATTCTGGATTAAGAATTTTAAATGAGTCACTTGATATAATCTGAATTATCTCCTCATCAGAAAATTTCTTTAAATCCATGACCTCTTTTTCGAGATCAGAGGTTAAATTTTTAATGTCATCGAGTGCATAATTTCTAACTGTGATAAGGATTTTTATTTTTCCTTTCCTTTCTTCTTTAAATAAGCCCAAAATTTGAGTCAAATTCGAAAGCTGTCTATTTGCATCATCAATGAGTAAAATATAATCCCTATCAACTTGGAGCTGAATTTTTAAATCGTCAAGAATGTCCACTCCTTTTTTAGCAATTGCAAAAGAAAAGTAAGAAGGATTAAGCTCGGTGAATTCCTGAATTACTTTTATCCCAATTTTGGTTTTCCCAATTCCCGGAGCTCCTGATATTATTAGTAAATCAGTTCTCTCCAAAAACCCAAGCTGCTCTTGAAGTTCCTTTTCTCGATTAAGAAACTCATTATCCAAGGGGGTAGATAATTGGTGAGCCTTATTATTGTACTCAGAAATAAACTTATCAAACGGTAAAATTTGCCCAGTTTCAATCGAAATACCCAAAAATTCTCTAGATAGTAGGAGATATTTTGATTGAATTTCAATAGCTAAAGTATCAATTCCAATTAGATCAATTCTCTTCACTACTTGTTGAGCAAAATCTTGGATTTCCGCTTCTTCCTCCAAAGTCAATCGAGAATTGAAGCAGACGATAATTTGATCCAATTTTTCAGCGTCTACTCCTGTTTTTTCCTCATCTAGGCATTTTTCGATATCTGCTTTAATTTTTGAAACTTTCGATTCTGCTTGCGTTGTGTACTCAATGCAGGCAAGTTTATTATCATCAAGTCTCACAAAACTATCAGGCGTACCTATTTTCGTTTTTTGCTTACCGACCTGGCTTCCAGTCCTATTGAAGCTGCGTATTCCTTCCTCCCGTAACATTAAATATGCGTCACAAAGGTTTTGAAATCCTGCTGGGTCTATGGCAATTAATTTTTGTTCGATAAGTTGAAGTCTTCCTGTCATAGTCAAATTATTCAAGATTATTTCAAATTAAGGATATGATTTAAAAAAACAAGCAGGATTTGAATTTGAAATGCATTTTAGCGCAATAATAGTTTTCATCCGACGAACCCGTTAAATTCCTGTAGGAATCATGGATTGGATTTTTTATTGGTCTGTTTTGGGCCGGTAGCTTTATTGGATTTCCTCCAACCACTTTCCCAGCCTATCCAGCACCGGTGAGCGTGCTCCATCCTTTTGCGTGTCCGTTCCTCCCGGCGGAGCCCTTCCTTCCTCATTTTCCTTTCGAAGGCATAGAGCACCCGTATCTCCTCCAGGACATGGTCGGCCTGCTTTGCGTGCATCGAAAAACTTGCGTCTGGCATGGGCCATGCAAAAGGTTAAATGGATGTCGGGATGGTCCCCAAAAAGGGAATCATATACCTAATAACCGTCCGTCTGGATGATCCCATGAAATCGGCAAGCATTTCCCTGGGGCCTGATCGGTCCCGGCCTTTTCTGTAATCGAAAAACACCAGCCTGTCCGCGGGGGCGTGGTACTGCCACATGTATCCATGGTGGATGCCCTTTGCCAGGTCCCTGTCCAGGAACTTTATCGGCGTTTTGTCATCCTGGTGGTACTTCTGGCCAGCGACGATCAGGAGGATCTCAAAGAGCGGGATGAACTGCTCCTAGCCCTGCATTATCCAGTCCGAGGCGCTTTGGGCGGGAACCCTTATCCCCATCTTGCCGTATTTGTCGATCTGCCTGTGCAGGGGCATGCCGTAGACATACTTGTCGACAACCAGTTGAGCGACCACGGATTCCGAGAGGAAGCCCTTTTCGATTACGGGGTAGGGAAGGGCAAGAAAGGGGGTGCCCCTTCCTCGGTGTTAAATTTTGGGTCCAGTTGTAAAAGGTGGTGCGGACCATGCCAACCCAATCTGCAAAGTCAGATTTGCTCTTGCCGGAAGACAACCATTCCCGATACAGATCCCTCCTTTTTTGTTCGATCTGACTTTTCATACCGCAAGATTAACCACAATCTGCCAACTGTGAAAGATGGGGTTTATCGGACGGATACTATTGTCCGGATAGCTTCGCACAATTCCGTTACCAGAAATGCACGTATCCTATTGATGGAACACAAGGTTTAATCGTTCTTTGCACGTTAGTACAATTATCTAAACGACTTGTCGCACTTCGGTGGTTTGAGAGCGTCAACCTGGGTATTAAAAATTTGCAATTACAGAAAGGAAATGACGGTATAGCCAGATAAGTGTCCTGAGCAACTTGCAGGTGAATTAATTATTGGAGCATTTTTTTAGAATAAAATATTGAATTAATTATATTTACAGAATAATTATAGAGCCGTCAATGGTAGCCATTTGGCTCAGTTCGGGCTACTCATTAGAGGCCGGGCGTTTTCGCTCTGGTTTTCACGGTTGTACTGATCAAATTTTCAAAACGTGAATGTCATCACCCAACGACCTGGACCAGATTCGTATATCCTGATCGAACCCCTTATGGTTTCAAGGATTGCCAGCTTCCGATGGATCACTATTTTCAGGGTTTTTCCGCCAGCTCCCCCAAAGCGGTCCGGGCCCTCTCAATCTTCATCTTAAAAGTCTTTTACTTCCGAAGACCAACCGCCCGGATTTATGAATCGACATACAGGACTTTTTGTTCACCCTATTTGGGACATGCCTCTTCCGGAATTCCTACCCTTTATTTGAAAAAAGCCGATTTCAGTCCTGAATTTTACGCAGGCCACCCTCGAAACGGTAAAAGCCCTCTGCCTTGGATGCCGGTAAATAACTCGAATCTGGTCCTTCGAGCACTTCCAAGTCACCCCTAACCGAATTAGGAGGCCGTCCTGCCATCTCAAACTTAACCTACTTGGCCAGAAATTTATTTGTTGTATGCCACTTTTTAGTTATTGTTTCTTGACAAATTTGACACCGATAACATAATGGTGGGGTATCTTTCAGTATTTGACTTGACATATTGGGGTCAATTTCTATCTCTCCACAAAATCGGAATACATTATATTTTTCATCGTACCAACCCGAGCCAAGTAAAATGAGAGGGATAAATTCTTCTTCCTTAAACGCAACTAATTTGAATGGGCGTGTAAAGTATAAAAACATCAGTTTATCCGAATCTTTTGTTGAAAGTCCTCTGAGTTTAAAAGGAATTCTGCCCATTTTAAGAAAGCCAGGAACCTCAAGTTGCATGGTTTTTGTAGAATCATTACCAGAAGGAAAGAATCCAAAACTAAACCTTTCAGCGTGGGAAATGGCTTGGGTTTTAGGGTCAATAACTCCACCCTCGTCTATTATTTTTTGCCTATGAGATTCTGGAATATCAGTCAAAAGACTTTTATTCGATACCGTAGCAAGGTCTGAAGACTTAATTTCTTTTCCTTTTAAAAACTCCTTTTTGGTAAACACTATATCATATCGCTCGTTGAGCATTTCTGTTATATCAAAGCTGAAAACCTCATAGCCAGAAGCACCGAGTAAGCTAATTATGTCGTCGAGTTCGACATTATTTTTTTTAATCTGTTGGCCATAAGCAGTGCAACACAAGACTAATATACAAGAGATGATTATAATTTTTTTCATTATTTTTTTAGTTCTATTTGTCTTTCAGCCCCTTCATTGCCTAAGTGTGGATTGTCCTCCAATGGCCCATAAAGTGATTCAGCGAGGAGGCAGCGGGCATTCTGAGCCATCATTTGAAAACTAAACTGCTCCGCCCGCTGGATCCAAGGTCATGTGTGTGCCTTGGATGGTGAATATAGGTCAAAAAGTTGACCGTTCCAATGGGCGAAAGCCTCTGCCGAAGCATTTCGGTGTCCCTTGTGTGCTGGATTCGTATCCTTAAGCATTTGCAATGTGCGAAGGGTGGTTGGGTTGTGCCTCAGAGTCCGTTTCTGATCACGACTATCACTTTTTCCCCCTGAGAAGAAAGGATTACTAATCCATGCTTTCCTAATTGCTCAAATTACAACCTTCAATCCAGTGAACTGGGGCTGAACGTTAAAAAATGATCCCTAGAATCATTTTAGCGAAGAGTCGGGATGCAGGGTGGTGCTCCGCAGGCTTATGGCCTGCGGCCATCCACTCGATTTGCAGCTGTTTTTTTATTTATAATTATATCATCCTCAATCTTTAACAAAGTAAGGATTATTATTTTAAGTAATAAGTAATAATCATTTTTATGTTTTTCTTCAGATTGAGTGTTTGTTCCGTGCGAATACTTATTTCTTAAATCATATCCGTTTGTATATATCTTTTTATTTAAATAAAAATTAAAATATTTTACTTCTTCTTTGGAAAATAAAGTATTCTCTACAAATAACTTTTTATCCTCAATTTGCAAGTCAATTTCGTCTCTAACGAATTTTGGATAATTCCAATAGTTTAATGATTCATTTCGATGTAATTCTCTTATGATGTAAATGAAAGTGATTTTATCTATTTCTACGTTATTTTCCTTATTGACTTTTAGATAACCATCTTTAATTAAACTCCGAATTATATCTTTTTGATAGTTTGCAAAATCTTCTATGTTAACTGTTTCCTGTGTTAATAAGTCAAACAGGTTAGTATGTTTTGTTCCGAAAGTCTCTGTGTAGTACATATGACTTTGGTCTGAAAAAAATATGTGCTTGAGCTGTAGAATTAGTCTTTCATTAGAATAAATATACTTTATTTTATTTTGACTGGTAATTTGATTAAATCCAAGTGGTTTAGAACTTACTTGAAGAAATTCAATATCAATAGCACCATCATCGGCTAAATTTTTATACTGTTTTAGTAAAAAATCAAAATCGGGTAAAAGAGTACGAATTTTGTCTAATTCAGGTAAGTCTGAAATTCTAACTTGAAACATTAAATTATTGGGTTCAAGTAGTGCGTTTATATAGGAGATAAAAGAATTAATTAATTGCTCAATTCCGCTACCTTTTCTTTTCAAATAATTTTCAATGAGATGTAACTGTAATATAGAAAGCATTTCCTTTCTCATAAAGACTTCACCTATTTCATACTCATTTTTTGATTTTAAACCCATTATACGTTCCATAACGTCTAATTCGCTTTCTTTACTCATTAAATAGATTAATGAGGTATCATCGGTGTAATTAAATAGATAACTAAAAGCTTTGAATAAAACAACTGGGTTTTCAATTCCATCTAGGTATTTTTCGCTGTAAATAGCTTCAATTAACCCATTTTCATTTTTAAAAATTACAGGCTCATCTTGGTCTTTACTAAGTCCACCTTGAACTCTTATACTCCAAGTGTGCCCTTTTTCTAGTATTTCTTTGTTTTGCTCCTCAGCCTTTTTCTTTGCCTTGTATCTTGTTTTATCTGAAAGTTTCAATTCACTAGAATCTTTTGATTTTTCGACTAATCCTACATAATTTAAATTCGAATCATAACCGTCTAAGTATGAGTTTATTATTTTTTCTTTATCTGCTAAACTTAAACTTTTTGGAAAGTAATATTTAGTTGATTTTTTGGCACTTTTTTTTTCTTCAAATTGTGACAGTAAAATTTCAGCTGAATTTTTATAAGTAAGTAAAAAATCTCTGATTTCTTTATTGAATTTCTGAACAATGTTCTTTTGTAGAAGGATATAGTTTATTTGAGATGAAAACTTTCCAAGAATATCGCTGAACGTTGAATGAGATATGTTTTTATAAATGCTCAGACTGTTAATTAACTCCCAAAAGTTATTTTTATACCTAAATTCTAAGTCGTTTAATATCCCCTCAATATTTAGGTCGTTTATTTTTGAAAATCTATTTTTTAGTATTAACCATTTTTTTTCTATAATTTGATTATACCTTTCTATATCTGATTTATTCCAATTCGTTAAATAAAGTTCGTTGTCAAAATGTAATTTTATATTGTAAAATTCAAGTAAATCATTAAATGTGAAATTTTGTTCGGGATTGAAACTATTTAATAGTTTTTCTGCTTTTATCAGGTTAGGATTTGTAGCCATATCCTCTTTCGAGTAAAATACTATTCTTTCCATTTCTGTTCTTGAATTCACATTTTTGTAAAATTGCTGCTAAAGGTCAAGTATAAGCGTGTGGGATTTCGGAGCCCTATCCACTTACAACAAACTTTGATAAATGGCAAAATACTCAATTTTAGACAATCGGCCTGCATTACGCTTATACAATGTGTGTACCTTGAATGGTGAATATAGGCCAAAAAGTTGATCGTTCCAACGGATGAAAGTCCCTATGCGAGGGGGTAACACTGACTTTTCACCGGGGTGGTCTGCCGTGAGAGGGCCAGCCGGGGGAATCGAAATCCATGTAGCAGAAACCGAAAAGCCTGCTGTCTACACCCCTTACCATTTTGGTCACAGCGTGTCAATGTCTTTCGCTGTTTACACGTCACGACTTTTATCGGAAGTTCAGATATGTTGACCAAACCCAAAACTCCCCCGCACCTGACGTTGGTGTGAAACAGAGATACTTCGCAGAATCCCTTTACAGGCTATATTGTCCGGATAGCTTCGCACAATTCCGTTACTAGAATTGCATGTATCACAATGTGATGGAACACAAGGTTTAATCCTTCAACGAACGTTAAACAGTAATCAAGGCGACTTCTTGTCGCACCTCGGTGGTGTGAGAGGTGCTCCGCAGGCTTAGGGCCTTCGACCATCCATCCGATTGTGCGCATTTTTTGGTGTTAATTATCCCGTATCATTAACCAAAATGGATCAAAGTTTTTAGTATTTTCGTTAATTTATTTTTTTATAACTCACCTTTCTTACCTTTAAAAAAAGTCGGTAGCAAGCAATAATTAAAAATATGCAAACTATAGTTGATAATACAGTAATTCCTAGTGAATCACTTGTGCTTAAAAGGATTTCATCTTGACGTTTTGAATAATTAATTAAAGCAAAAGTGAGTACATTGTTTACGAAATGTACAAATATTGGTACGAGTAAACTACCTGACCAGTAGTACAAATAACCTAACAGACCACCCAAAAACAATCGAGGAAGAAATCCCTGAAACTGAAAATGAATAAAGCTAAATAAAACTGCTGCAATCCAAATGGCAACATGGGGGTTTTTTAAAATGCTATGAATTTCATTTTGTATAACTCCTCGGAACAGCAATTCTTCTCCAATACCTGCTAAAACAGCTACTACAAACAAAATAGGAATTATCTCATACCAATAATCATAAAGCACAACTAATTCCGTAACTTTTTGAGCACGTTCTTCCATTTTGGAAAGAACTTCTTGCAGGTCTGACAGTCTTTCTGGTAGCTGGAATTGTTGATTAATTTCAATCAATTGAGATATGAAAGGTAATGCAGCTATAAAAATGAGAAGTGATATTAAAATAAAGCTTCCTAATCTTTTTTTTCTAATCAAAAAAATTTGTTTTAAATTCTTCTGTAAAAAAAATATGTAAAGTATTGGCAAGACAAAAAACACAAATATAGCATAGAGTGCTTGCATTAATAAAAACAAAAACCTCGCTTCTGTTCCATCTTCCATTTCAAATATCATTTTATCAGAATCAATAAGGTTTGGCCCAGTAAATGCAGACAAAAGCAACTGACTTAAAAAGGTTCCTACAATAACAAAACCCAATAGCCGTATAACTACTCCCGCTAATTGGAAAACCTTTAGTCTAATAGGATTGTCAAAATAATTGAATTGGTTCTCCATAACGTGTGCACTCGATGGTGAATATAGGTCAAAAAATTGACCGTTCCAACGGGTGAAAACCTGTGCCGAAGCATTTCGGTATCCCGAAGCACCGGGGGTAACCCTGACTGAGTCGGGGCAGGCTGTCCCGAAGGCAAGCCATTCGGAAAGCCCCCTGACTTTTCACCGGGGTGGTCTGTCGTGAGAGGGCCAGCCGGGGGAATCGAAATCCATGTATCAGAAACTGCAAAGCCTGCTAACTATACCCCTTACCGTTTTGATCACAGCGTGTCAACGTCTTTCGCTGTCTACACGTCACGACATTTATCAGCAGTTCACGTATGTTGACCATACCCAATACTCCCCCGCACCTGACGATGGTGTGAAACAGAGATACTTCGCAGAATCCCTTTACAGGCTATATTGTCCGGATAGCTTCGCCCAATTCCGTACCAGAAATGCAGGTATCCAACGTGAAGGAACACAAATCCTTTAGGAAATGTCTAATAGTAATCGAAGCCAATTTTGTCCCGCCTTGGTGGACATACCTGCGATTGATTAATGGTAGATTCTAATCCTGAAGTATTTGGCTCTGGTCTGGCCCAAAAAGAAGTAGTGTTAATTCCCTACTATTCTAACATAGAACCCTTCTTTTTCATTTTTAGTTAATATGGAGTCTCCTATTTGAGGATATTTTTTTATTTTAATGTTTATTAGATCATTTTCCCAATTCGGGATTATTTCAAAAGTAATTCTATGATCTTCATCGTCATTGTTTACGATAAAGTCAATTGGCTCATTAATTTCTTCAAAAATTTCCGGGACTGTTAATTTATTTAAAGGACCGGTAGAAATATCAAATCGTTCCTTATCCAAGTTTTCATCATGCTTCCAAATAATAGATGCGTATCTATTTGTACCTGTATTTTTAATATTCAAGGATACGCTTTGATTACCAAATTTTTTCATATCTTAAAATTTTTATGATTTCTCATTTTAACGTTCTTCGGGAAATGTTTGAAGAGAACGTCGATTAAATATAGTTCGTTTAATTTATTAATGTAGACAACACTAGAAGAGGGCGACAATTACTTATTTCACCGGTTCAAAAATTTCCTCATAGTGCTATCGCATCTAGAAAGATGAATATAGGCCAAATAATTAACAGCTCCAAGGGGTGGAATTGCTGTGCTGATATTTTTCGCTTTGTTTTACCGGAAATTTTCCGTTTGGAAAACGGATGGGGTTAGATTCTGCCTATTTGCCTGGAGAACAGGAATCTAAAAAGTAGGAACCGAAAAGCCTGCCAACAAGACCATTTTTTGGTCACAACCTGTCATCGTCTTTCGCTGTCTACACGCCACGACAATTATAAGCAGTTCACAAATGTTTATCCAACCAAATACTCCCCCGCACCTGACGATGGTACGAAGCAGAAATTCTTCACAGAATCTCTTTACGGGCTATATCGTCAGGATAGCTTCGCACAATTCCGTTACCAGAAATGCACGTATCCTATTGATGGAATACAAGGTTTAATGGTTTATGGAACGTCAAACAGTTATCAAAGGGACTTCTTGTCGTACTACGGTTCTGTGAAAGGTATAGGGGTGGGACTCCTCTTTACCTACTCGACTGGAGTCTGTTTTTACCATTTTATACTGTCGTAATCTATGTGGTCATCATCAATTTCCAATTCTGAAGGTTTGCAGTTCAATCTATTCGCATCCGCCTCCAAACGTCTATGGTGTTCGTTGTACTCCTCAGTCAATGCTATTAAGTTAAGAAAAAAAATGGCCTCAGGAGACAAAATAAGCCGATTTTCCTTATGAAAACCGGCCTACTTTAGGTAAATTATGTTGTCTTAAACATATAGCTATGAAGGTACAAAATACCAACCAAAACACGACGGATATATCTTGGGATTGTCCGAAAAAAAATCTTTAAAAAAATACAATCGTCTGAAAATCAGTACAATTACTGTTCTGACCCTGCCCATTTTTCCAGGTCTTCCCCGCTCGACTTTCAAACTGTAGTACTTTCGGTGCTCCAACTGTTCAAAGAATCCGCCGATTCTGATACTGAAGACGTCCTTTCCAAGCTGGGGAAACGAGAAGTCACCGGAAGTGCTTTCTCACAGGCGCGCTATAAAATTGAATGGCAATTTTTTTCTGATCTCTGCGCTATCAGTTCAGAAGATTATGACACGTTCACCACTGCCAGATGGAAGGGATACAGGGTTTTTGGTGGCGATGGAAGTACGCTAAATTTGCCAGCATCCAAGCAGATAAGAGGATATTTTGGAGTTCAATCCAGTAGTTCAAAGACCTCACTAGCCAGGATACTTCTTGTCTATGACGTACTTACCGGCCTTACGCTACAGGCAAGACTCGGAAGAATGAGTACCGGCGAATCCGGCTTACTCGATGACTGCCTGTTGGAAATTCCACCCAGGCCGGATGACCTTCTGGTGCTGGACAGGAATTTTGGAAACTTCCACATGGCACACAAAATGACCTGCGAAGCAAGACCCTTCTGCATCCGAATGTCTACCGGAATATCCAACTTTGCAAAAGCCGTAATGGCCGATAGCAGGATGGATTTTATCACCGAATGGGCACCAAGCAGATCGGAGAGGGAAACAGCCAAAACATCGGAACCGATACGGGTAAGGGTAACCAAAGCAGTTCTTGACTCAGGTGAAACCGAACTGCTGGTAAGCAGTCTACAGGATATGGAATCATTTAAAACTGAAGACCTTGTAGAACTTTATGGCATGAGATGGGGAGTTGAGGAAGGGATAAAAAATTTGAAGCCTAAGATTAAAGTAGAGCAGTTCGGATGTAGAAAGCCGCAGGGGATCTATCAGGAATTTTATGCCCATATCCTGGCCATGAACATGGTAGCACTTGCCGGCATAGCTGCTACTGAGCAGATTGAAAAGAAAAGTAGGTCCAGGAAAAAGAAACGGAAATTGACGTACAAATACAACTGGAAAAATGCTTTTCTACAACTCAGAAAAAGGATTGTGGAGTTGTTCAGCCGGGAAAGTGTGGAAAAAATACTGGAAACCCTGGTCAACAAGATAGCCCAAAAGCTGGTAGCGGTAAAGAAGGGAAGGAAATTTTCTAGAAAGGGTCTGGGAAAATCGGCAAGGACTAACCAATACTATAAATAGCAAAAAGCGGAAGGAAAGAGAAGAAAATACAACATATCGCACTAAAAATTGACACCTGCTTCAGGAGTAAGGAAGTCTATGCCCTAAACCTGATAAAAAGCCCGAAACCGGCAGGGAAAAATCAAAATTATTCCATTTTGAAACCAAAATAACAAACCAAAAAGCTTAACTTAATAGCATTGACTCCTCAGTATAGAAAATTCCACGCTTTAAAAGTTCTGGCAACTTCCTAAAAGCTTTCTTGCCACCTCCCAGCAAGAAGTATTCAAGGTTTGTTGTTCTCATGCATTGATAGATATATTCATTTGCTCCATGTAATCCATCATTGATAAATGGTATCAGATTTCTTGCCCCAGTTTCATCGTAGGAATTCATGGCCTTTTCAAGCCAAAATTCTATTTGAAGAATTACTGAAATATCGAATTTGTTTGTTTCGTAAAACTGCATGTTGTATTTCAGTGCTGATATTGAAAACAAGAAGTGTACCCATGAAAATTGTGTACCCAAATATTTTCCTTCTTCAAATGGATAAAGGTGATTGTTCTCCCTTTTTAAACGACTGTTATCTTTTGCTTTTCTTATTTCGAATGAAAAGTTACTTATCAATTTGTCTCGGTTTTCGAATCCTAGTTTTTCGGATGCTTTTTCGTCATTCCAAAATTTACCTATAACTTCATAAAAGTTATTTAAGTCACCGTAAGCTCCCCAGAGTTCAATTCCGATTCCTCTCTTAGTTGGAATTATATAAAGCATAGGTTATTACGTTTACACCAATAGAATAAAACGTTCAGCTAAAATATGTAGGCTGACCGCTTGTTAATTTATTAAAAGTACCCGATTCAAAAGCTCTTTGCAAATAGCTCATTAGCCTATGATTTTTTAGCATCTGTGTGTGCCTTGAATGGTGAATATAGGTCAAAAATTTGACCGTTCCAACGGGTGAAAATCCCTAATTGCGGGGAAAACGTCCCGAAGCCAACCAAGCAAAGCCTGTTCTATCTTTTCACAGAGGAGGCCTGCGGTGAGAAGGCTAGCTTTGGGAATCTCGATCAATGTAGCAGAAACCGAAAATCCTGCCAACTATACCTCTTATTATTTTGGCCACTTCGTGTCAACGTTTTTCGCGGTCTACACGTTACGACATTTCTTGGCAGTTTACATATGTTCATACCCGTAACTCCCCCGCCCCTGACGTTATTGCGCAACAGGCATTCTTCAAAGAATCCCATTACAGCCTCTATAATCCAGATAGCTTCGCACAAATCCGTTACCAGAAATGCAAGCATCCTATTGATAGAACACAAGGTTTAATCGTTCATGGAACGTTAAACAGTTATCTAAACGATTTCTTGTCGAACACCGGTGATGTTAGAGCCTCAACTTGAGATAAATTACTCAGGTCAGGCTAGATTAGCACGCGTAATTATTTGTCCATTCGTACGTAGGGATTTTTATCTATTATTGCTTTTTTAATCTTATCTCTCAGATATTGATTAAAGTCTATCTCATCCTCTATAATATTAACGAATTCTTCAAGTTCAAATAAAACAAGAAGGGCGTTTCCTTTTAATGCATCTTTAGCTGCTTCAATTCCAGATGGCGTATATCCAGATGCAGATATATAAATGCCATGAGCTCCAGTTCTATGATAAATTCTCCCTAGATGAGCGAAAAGATCGTTACTTCCGATTGGGCTTTTCATCCATTTCATTTCAACTAAGTAGACTTGGTAGTCAATTTCAATTATTGCATCAATTTGCTCTAGAATCCCCTCTCCGTTTTCACCAGTTCTCTTAAAATCTTCTTTTACTAAAATGTCGAATGTCTTGAAATAAAAATTCAGAACTTTCTCTAAATGTTTTCCTCTTTTTTGAGCATTTGATTCTCCAAATAGAGAATAAAGGTCTTTTTTTATTCGGTCTTTTATTTCTTGTTTTTTTCTTATTTCATCAACTTTTTTCTGATATTCTTGTGCGCGTTTCTTTTGCTCGGTTTCCCGTTGTTGTTTCATTCGAGTGAATGAGTCTTTTACGTTAACCACTTTTTGAACTTCAGAAACTAATCCTATAGCTTTAAGTCTATCACTTTCCCAGCAATTTGAAAAAGACTCAAATTCAGTGACTCTTTTTATAATTTCTCGTCGTTCTCTTAAATGTGTTTCATTTTTCTCATTTATCCTTTCAAGGATCGTGCGAACAATGTAAAATTTATTAATTCTGTCTTTGTCCACACGTACTTTATTTGATATATCTGAAAATATGCTCTCATTTACTCCTGCTCCTTTAAAAAATAATAGAACAGATTCCTTTGACTTATTTAGCAAAGGGATTGTCTGAACCAATAATTCAAATAAATCAGGAGGATAATGAAAAATGTTATTGTCACCCATAGTTGAATTGTGTCTGTTTTATTTGCCCCAAAGTTTTAGCACATAGGGTTGTACCTCACAAACTATCAGGTTGCACCATCCATTGTTTTGCTTACCCAAGTACGAATACTGTCGAACTTATCCAAGAGGGGGCGGTATGAGGCTATCATGCCTTATGTGTATCTTGAATGGTGAATATAGGTGAAAAAGTTGACCGTTCCAACGGTTGAAAGCATGTGCCGAAGCATTTCGGTAGTCTGTGCCAACTTCTATCGGTAAACCTAAGCACGGCGGTAACCCTGACTTTTCACTGGGGTGGTTTGCTGTGAGAGGGCCCAACGTTAAAAGAGTACTATGACGGAAGTGGGCCTATCCGCCACATTATATGGCGGCATTTGCTTTCTCCATCTTTCCTGTACCCGCATTCCGTTTGGCCTGCTTTGCAACCTAATAATCCCGGGATTACTGGGAAAGGATGCCAACTTACCAAGTTCCGCTTAGATAATGGACGGGGTTAGGTCCTGCCTCTTTGCCGGGGGAATCGAAATCTATGTAGCAGGAACCGAAAAGCCTGCCAACTGGACCTCTTACCGTTTTGTTCACAACGTGTCAACGTTTTTAGCTGTCTACATCTCACGACATCTGTTGCCAGTTCACCTATGTTGCCCATACCCATGACTCCCCCGCACCTTAGGTTGGTGCGTAACAGGCATTCTTCTCAGAATCCCTTTACGGGCTATTTTGTCCGGATACCTTCGCACAATTCCGTTACCAGGAATGCACGTATCCTATCGATGAAACATCAATCGTTCATGGACCGTTGAACAGTTATCTTGTCGAAAATCAGTTGTGGGTGAGTTGCTCAGGCAGGTCTTTCTCTTACGGCCACACGATTAACAACTGACTATTTCTCTTTCGGAATAAGTTGATCAAAATTATCGATAAGGGTTTTTGCTTCTTCAGGATATGCTTGATTCCAAACAGTTAGAAATGCCATCTTAACTAGGTCCTCAGGTAATAAGCCCAATTTCAATCCTACTTGTGAAAAGAGTAAATGAGGATCCATATTACTATTTTTAACTTCTTTTAATATCTTTTCAATTTTATCAGCATCATCGGGTTTTTTGTGTAAGGCAGCTGCCAGAATAATCTTGAATTCATTCATTTTTTCTAACACCGAATTAAAAATATATGTTTCTGGGGATTCACCTGGCAATCTATATATACGATTTTCAATATTTACATTTTGGCGAGAGTCACCATCAATGATACAAACAGATGGCTTATCTGTAGTCGTTGGATTGATAGTATGATGATTATGCATTTTTATAGCATTCCCATCTCCACTTAATGGATGGATTTCAATTGTTTCCATTACAATCCCATCCAAACTTCTAAGTATAGATTCAATCCACATTTTTGCGAAGGGGTCTTCTACAAAAATCACAAGACTTGCTTCAACCTCTCCTGATATAGCCCTTAAAGAATGTATGTTCAGCTTTCCTTGGAACAATTTACCAGTTATAGTCGCCCAAATTGCCATATCTGGAAGTGGCTTAAGTGCATCGTTTGAATGTGTTGTGAAAATTGTTTGAATTTTATTTCGAAAGGCTACATCAATTAGATATTCGACCATTTTAATAGTTGCAACGGGATGAAGACCATTTTCAATCTCTTCAATAAGAACGAGTGAATTTTCCGGAAGAGCCTCAATTTGAGACACCATCCTTATAATACTTGACTCTCCTGCTCCAAAATGGAATTCCGAAAACTGTTGACCTGCTTCATTAGTCCCTGAAAGGAAGTCGATTTTTCCAGACGTAGTAAATCGAACATATTTAAATTGTGAAATGTCTTTACCAAGAATACGTCCAATGGCAGATCCTAAAATATTTGATATTGGGTGAATTACACTTGGATCGAACGTAATTTTGCTGTTAGCAAATCTATTGAATTCATTCTTTTCTATAGGTGGAACAGTTCGAGATACTCCGAAATCTAGAACTTGTCTTTCGAGTGGATCACGATTCCATCTGAGTCGCCTATAATTTGCGGTTCTTCTTATCGAATCATTTTGAACTTTAGTTCTATCAATCAATTCATACTGGATCTCCCAATTTGCCATGTCTAAATCAAAATTACCCCCGCGAGCAAAGTATTTTTTAGGTTGAATATGCTTATAGATAATTGCCGAGGATCCGATTATTGTTGTTTTTCCGCCACCATTTGTTCCAATTATTGCTGTTACTGGAAAATCGAAACTTATTGTTTGATTTTGAAGCCCTCTAACCCTGTTCAAAAAAACTTTACAAAGGTATTTTCCGTAGTTTCTATTACGAGCTTTTTCGATTAATGCTTGAATAGTGCTATCTCTTATTTCACTTTGGTACATGAGTTGTTCATTTTAAATACTGGTTGCTAACGGACATGGCTAAGAAACGTGGGCGTTTTGGAACTAAAGGTTTTAAACAAAGAATCAAGTTTTATTTAATGTGCTTTTTAACCTGTCAGCCCCCATGTTTTCCTAGCTTTATGCTTGCCTTAATTGGTGAATATAGTCCAAAAAGTTGACCGTTCCAACGGGTGAAAACCTGTGCCGAAGCATTTCGTTAGTGCCGATCTTAATCGGTATCCCTAAGCGCAGGGGTAACCCTGACTTTTCACTGGGGAGGTCTGCAGTGAGAGCGCCAGCCGGGGGAATCGAAATCCATGTAGCAGAAACCGAAAAGCCTGCTGTCTATGCCCCTTACCATTTTGGTCACAACCTGCCACTGTATTTCGCTGTCTACACTTCACGACATTTATCAGCAGTTCACGTATGTTGATCATACCCATAACTTCCCGCACCTGACGTTACTATACAGCAGGCATTATTCTCAAAATACTGTCTTGTCTAGAAAGCTTCGCACAATTCCGTTACCAGAAATGCACGTATCCTATTGATGGAACACAAGGTTTAATCGTTTATGGAACGTTAAAAATTTTTCAAACAACTCCTTGTCGTACTACGGCGGTTTGAGAGCCTTTAGCTGCGCAAATTAGCTTAGTTAAAGGCTACCTCGATTGGGATTAATTTAGTCGTTTTTCTCATGGATTGACTCTCTTTTTTTGATATAGACTTTTAGAATAGGATCAGAAAATCTTACATGCCTTTCATCTCTAGAGTATACCAATATTGGTTCTATTTTACCTTTTTCGGTTAGTTTATGCATGAAACTTGAGGGCTTCTCTATACCATATTCTCTTGCTTGACTATAAACTTCTTCAATTAAGATCTTGTTGTCGTCTGAAGATGCAAAAAGTCTTAATAATAGCTCTCTTTCTTGCGAGGTTCTGCATGCTTCAACATAGCGAAATTCCTGTGTTAATTGAATCTTTCCTTTAATCAATTTATCTTTCACCTCACAATACAACTCTTCGGTCACAACTTTAAGTTGTCGTTTGAATGCTAAAAGCAGACACTCTTTGCCAAGCAAGTGGACGAAGTAGGGAAAGCCTTCAGCTTCTTTAACCATGTCTTTTTTGACATCAGAATCAAACTTAATTTCTTTTCTAATCGAACTTTCTGCATGGTTAATTATATCTAATAACTCCTTTATATTCATTGGTTTGACTAAAACACTGCTTATTTGTCTTCCAATTGATGCATGATCTTCAATTAAGTCTTCTGTGCTCTCACCAATACCAATTATTCCGAATTTTACATACTTAGATGAACAGGTTTTTACAAGAGATGCAAATCCTCTTTTATCTTTTAAAATATCAAACTCGTCAATAAGAATAAGCAATCCTGTTTTTTTCTGGTTGTCCTTTTGAGTTGTGGAAAGTGCCTTTCTAAATTCCTGTACTAAATCGTCAGTTTGTATAGACTCAAAGGTGGTTTCATCTGAACCTTCAATACCTCCTTTAATACCCATAAATCCTCCTCCAATATTTGCTTTTCCACCTTCCTTAAAAGATTTGACTCTTTTATCTCCGTTTTTATTGTGTGAAAAAATGGATTCATTTTTATCATCACCTAAAAGAACTCTCTTGATAAGGGAAGTAATATCTAGAATGAATTCATCACATGAAACTAGGTGCACCATGTAATTGAAACCTTTCTTTGGTAATAGGTATTCAAGGCTTAATAATTTTGTAAGTGTTTTATCTCCCTCTGCAATTAATTTAATTTGTTTCGCAATCGATGATTTACCTATTCCTCGTAGACCAAAGATTGACAGAAAAGAGCTATCAGTGGTCAATCCAAGAACTAGAGATTCAATTTCCTCGTAACGTCCTACAAATTTTGTTGGATCACTTATTTCATGTGTTGGTGAGAAAGCGTCATTTATATCTGTAATATCTAATTTCATGTTTTTTTACTAAAGCCCAAGTCGTTTGTGGATGATTTTGTTGAGTGTTTAAGCACTAAAGTTAGCAAATACAAACTGAATAGAAAATCCGCTAGGATTTTCGTGTGTAAGCTTGCACTAGAAATGAATTATACTCGGTGAATGTGTCTTGAATGGTGAATGAAAAACCTGTGCCGACTTTTCTCGGTATCCATTTGGCGCGGGAGTCGTGTCCAGAAGCATTAGCAAGTTAACGGCGGTGGTGCTCATACTGTCATCAGAGCTAAGATAATACCGAACAATCTTTCTTTTAAAATCGTACAAATAGTGCTTTACAATTTTAATGGTTTTTTGTTTTAAAACCACTCAAACAGTAAACCTATTTCAGGACAAAACAAACTTTTTAAACAACATAATTCAAATAGATGCATAAGCTTGCCTCCCCTTATACGTATACCTACGTATACCGCTAAAATATAGCTTTTTACGTATTTTATCCCATTTTTTTTCTCCTTCTCTTTGGATCAAACAAAACCTGGTAAGGACCAGGCTGCCCGATACATATGAAGAATTCCCATGAAAACAGAACACATAAAATCACCTTCCGGCTGAATGATCAGGAAGTGAAATTCCTGGATGAATTCTCCAAAAGTGCGGGTATTTCCAGAAGCGATACGCTGAGGAACCTGATAAGGAAAATACAGGGAGATGCTTCCATTATCAAGACGGATAAATTGCTTCAAACGCTGAATGAGCTGGCTGCAGAGCAGGGGAGGGTCAACAACAATATCAACCAGCTGGCCAAGCATGCCAATCAGTATTCCAGGGTGGAGGAGCTGGACCCGAAGGTATTTGTCCAATTCAACAGCCTACTTGCCCGGTACCTGGACTACCAGGAGGACATGAACCGGACGTTCAGGAAAATCTATAAATCCCTTAGCTGATGACCGTCAAAATCCTATCATCGACCAGTACCTTCAACGGGGTGTCCTACAACACCAACAAAACCCAGTCTGCCAAGGGAGAGCTGATGAAATTCCGGAATTTCGGTTACCTGCAATCGGCCTCGAAAGTGACACCGGATGAAATGAAAACCTTTCTGAAAGTCCACGCCAACCGCAACACCCGGGTGAAAAACCAGCAGTTCCATGCCATGATCTCCTGTAAGGGCAGGGAATTTGACAAAAAAGAGCTTACTGACATGGCCGAAAAATGGCTGCATAAAATGGGTTATGGCAGCAATCCCTACCTGATTGTCTTCCACGGGGATACGAAAAATAACCATGTTCATATGGTCTCTTCGAGAATTGGAGCCGATGCCAAGAAAATCAACGACAGCATGGAAAGGATCCGGGCGCAAAAATGCATGTTGGAAATCAGGAATCGGAATCCGGAGAATGAATGCCACAAGGTGCTGGATAAGCTAAAATCCTTTTCCTTTTCCACCATAAGCCAGGCCAAGCTATACCTGGAAACCCAGGGATATAGCCTCAATGAAAAAGAGGGCAAACTGGTCTTGTTCAAATTTGGCCTGTTGCAGGGGGAACTTTTGCTTAAGCAATTTAATACTAAAGCCAATTCCTATTCCCCGGACAAAGCAAGAATAAAGCAGCTACATGCTTTATGCGACAAATACAGAAAGGTATACAACAGTGCCCCCGTCCCTGTATTCGAACCGTTAAAAGGCAACCGCCTGGGAAAACCAACCGGATACCGATCCGAAATGGCGGACTTTCTCAAAGAAAAATTCGGAGTGGAACTGATTTTTCACGGAAAGGATGGGAAAGCCCCCTATGGCTATACCATCATCGACCATAATAGAAAAATCATCTTGAAAGGCAGTGAAGTTTTTCCACTCAAAAACCTGACAAAGGAAGATACAAGGGATGCCGTTAAGGTCATCAATTTCGCTTTCCAAGTGGATAAAACAGCTTATGAAAACATTACCGGGACTACGGATACCGTATTCCGGTTCAAACGCCTGCCCAGAGAATCCGCTTACCGGCTAAAATTACTTTCGGTTTTTGAAGGCCATCACCAGGTTCAGAAGGGTCTGGAAGAATACGGATTGCATCTACTGGTAAACGAAAAGCGCCTTTACTTGCTGGATGCCCGGGAGCGGTTTTTTATTAGCCTCGAATCCATTCTTAGGAGCGGCGAATACAATCGCTTTGCCCGCCTCTGGAATGTTCCAGAGCGGATTGAAATAGAACAAAGCCCATTGACCAGAATCGGCGCAGCATCCAGAGCACTGGTGCCGGTACATCCGGAGAAAGAAATCCCTACTTCAGAATCCCAGGCAAATGATCAGGTCGAACCTGACCGGGAGACAGCAAACCCGATCTCCAACATCAACCTGGACATCCATCAAGATGTGGACGATGAGGCCTTGCATGGCAGGAAAAGGAACAAAGAGAAAGACAACAAAAAAAGAAGCATCAGATAAAAACCAATGCATATGATTATCCTATTCGCAAACCAAAAAGGGGGAGTCGGAAAAAGCACCCTGTCAGTCCTTTTTTCCAATTACCTCTCCCTGGCCAAAAACAAACCGGTAAAAGTCTATGACATGGACTTTCAGCGATCCCTTTACAACAAAGCGCAGGCTGCGGAGGTGATTGACAACGAACCGCTATATCCGGTAGAGGCTGCCGAACTTTCCCAGTTTACATCTATTCAAAAAAAGGCTTCCAAGGAAGAAAACCAGGTAAGCATCATTGACCTGGCGGGTAAAATGGATGACGACGAATTGGTTCCGGTGTTCCGGAAATCAGACTTGATCCTCTGTCCCTTCAGCTACGATGAGTACTCCGTTTCTTCTACCATCGAATTTTCCTTTGTGATCCTAAAGATCAATCCAAAGGCTAAAATCATTTTTATTCCCAATCGGGTGCGGAGCAGTGTCAAATACGAGACCATGAAATCTGTTCAGGAGGCCCTGAAAAATTTCGGTGTGGTGACCAACAGCATTACCGAGCGGATAGATTTCCAACGTATCACCACCTATGACATACCGGCAAACATCATTGAGGTGATCGAGCCGGTTTTTGAGTCCATTTACAACGAATACATCGACCCGGCATGGCACAAGACGAATACATAAAAAATCTAATGAGCAATTTCCGTCCGGATAGGTCTTCCCCAAAACCTGCCAGCGGAAAGATGAGAAAGCTGACCAAAGGGAGCCCGCTAAACCATGACAAAGAAATATTCCATCAATTGGAAAATGTCAGAGACTTGAGAATTGAAGGGAGCAAAAAGAGACTGATAAAAATCGATGAGCGGCACGAGGAGATTCTAAAGGTGTTGTATCCGGTATTTTCCGTAGACGTGACCCGGTTTATCAATTTCCTGCTGACGCGTTTCTTTCAGGATCATCCGGAATTGATAGAGGAGATCCGCGAATCTTTTAAAAAACTATGACATGGGATGGACTGAATTTATCAAATACCTGGCATCCGGCTACCTGCTATACTACGGGCTATTGGTGGTCTTGGATCTGCTAAAACCTCAAAACGATGAATTGCTGATCGGAGGAGATGAACTCCTGGAACTACCAGAGGAAGCGCCGACAAGGATTATCGGGGAGGAGGACGATCAGGATGACCACCATTCCGCTTATGGGGTGGGGAAGGCCAAACCAGAAGGCAGCGACCAATGGCGACTTTACCGGGAAAATACCAATGTTTCCACCGGTGGGGTCAGTAGTATGACAGAACTGTTTAAGCTGGCTCAAAACGAAACGATAGAAGTCAAAAAACACCTGGTTTACTAATATGAAGACCTCCTATCTTATCCTGGCAGTCACCCTGTTTTTCCTGGTAGGAATTAGGGTGTCCATGGCACAAACACCTCCCGGAATTCCGGAGATCAATGAAGGAAAAATCCTGATGGCCCAAAACTTCAGGGCCCTTTCCTCTGCGATTCTGGTCTTGGGAGCTCTTTTCGGTTTACTGGGAGGATTGAGGATTTACAACAATTGGCAAATGGGCAGGAGAAACATTGACATGGAAGTAGCCGGCTGGCTTGGAGCCTGTATTTTCCTTTCCGTTTTAGGAATCTTTCTGAGTGCCTTGTATCAGGTACCTATAGCATAAAAAACGAATAATTCGAAATCAACAACAAAACCAATCCATTTAAATCATTCAATCATGTTTAAAAACAGCAAAAAATCAATTCTAAGTCTGTGCCTGGCGGTGCTAAGCCTGGCTCAAACAAAAGCACAGGGAGTGCAGGGCATCACGGCAGCAGAATCTTCCCTTATAGGCTATGTGGATCCGGTGGCCTCCCTGTGTCTGGTTATCGGCGCGGTAGTCGGAATCATAGGTGGGGTAAGGGTCTATATCAAATGGAACAGCGGCGATCAGGACATCAACAAAGAACTGATGGGCTGGGGAGGTTCCTGCCTGTTTATGGTCCTGGTCAGCGTGGTCATCAAGGCCTTTTTCGGAGTCTGATGGGCAAGCAATTTTCCATCTACAAAGGGCTTCAAAAACCCCTGATGTACAAAGGTTTTCAGGGCAAATACATTGGTTGGGGCATCACCTCCCTTGTGATGGGCCTGGTCCTGGGCGGTTTGATTGGAAGCCTTACTGATATGGTTTTTGGAGGAATTCTTACCATAAGCACGATTACAGGTGGCCTTTATTTTACCAGTCAACAACAGAAAAAAGGCCTGCATAATAAAACAAGAAACCTGGGGGTATTCCTGCCCCCAACAGATTTAAAGCATTATCACCATGCCAAAGCGGAGAAAAACACCCTTTAAATTGCCTTATCTTGGAGTGGATCACTGCAAAGGGTATGATATCCTTTTCAACGAAAAAGGTGACTTTGGGGTGGTATTGGAAATTAAAAACCCCGTCTTGCAGTTTGCTGCTGATCCGGGGAATTATGACAATTTCCACCAACTCTATGTCAATGCCATCAAAATACTGGGAGAAGGTTACCTGATCCAGAAACAGGATATCCTGAGCAGGAAGCAGTTCAACCCGGAAGCTTCCGGCGAATATCTGCAACGGAAGTACGATGAACATTTCCGGGGCAGGATCTACACCTTCCACCAAACTTTTCTGGTCATTACCAAAAGGGCAAAATCAGGTTTCTATACCTACAGCCAAAAACAGCTCCATGATTTTACACAATCCATTGACAAGGTAGCTGATCTATTTATCCGAAGTCATCTGCCTGTAAATGCCTTGAACAAAAATCAGATCAACCGTTACATCAGGCGGATCCTATCCATGAATTTCCACGAAAGCCAATTCTGTCTCAACAACCTGCTTGCAGGAGATGAGCAGGTAGAAATGGGCAAAATGGCAGTCCGCTCCATCAGTCTGATCAATACGGATACCATTGACCTTCCCCAAACGGTGAGCACCCATCAGGTCAGGACCGATAAGGATACCCTAAAGGGCTTTCCCATTGACAATATGGGCTTTTTGTTTTCAGTCCCCCATTTCAACACCATTATCTATAATCAGGTGATTGAAATCGTGCCACAGGCCATGACCCAGAGGAAGTTGGAACTAAAACGGAAAAGACATTCTGGCATACCCGATTCTGCGAACAATATGTGTGTGGAAGACATTGACCAACTGTTGGAGGACATTACCAGAAGCAACCAGTTGCTGGTCAATTCCCATTTCAATATCCTGGTGTCGGGAGAGAAAGAACTGATTCAGGGAACCGCCAATTTCATAGAATCTTCTCTATTTCAGCAGGGAATTATCCCCTCCAAGAATGCCTACAACCAACTGGAATTGTTCAGAACCGCATTGCCCTGCAATACGGCCGAATTGAAACCTTATGATTATTTCCTGACCACTTCCGATGCGGCTTTGTGCTTCTTTTTTAAGGAATCCATGAGCCGGGACGAGGTCAGCAATTTTCAGATCAGGCTGACGGACAGACAGGGCATACCGGTAAAGATTGATCCCGCCGACCTGCCCATGCAAACCAACCGGATCAACAACCGGAATAAATTTGTCCTGGGCCCATCGGGATCGGGCAAGTCGTTTTTTATGAACGCCCTGATCGAACAGTACTGCATGTACAATAAAAGCCCCGAACCCAGGTGGCTGATGGATGTGGTCATCGTGGATACGGGACATTCTTATTTTGGGCTTTGTGCCTATTATGGGGGGAAATACATTACCTATTCCGAGAAAAACCCCATTACCACCAATCCCTTTGCCATCAGCAGGGAAGAATACAACATCGAGAAGAAAGATGCCCTCTTGACTTTGATCTCTGTGCTGTGGAAATCAGCGGAAGGCCAGATTTCTCAGGTAGAATCTGATGTGATATCCGATACCATTGCCGCCTATTACCAATCCTATTTTAAAGCCCCCGCAGAAAAACCACGCCTTTGTTTTAACAGCTTTTATGAATTTGCCCTGGTATTTATTCCGGAGATGATCCAGAAGGAAAACATCCATTTCAACATCGATGAATTCAAGTTCGTCCTGAAGAAATTTTATAAGGGAGGGGAGTACGGCAGCCTGCTGAATGAAGAAGTGGACCAATCCCTTTTTGGGGAATCCTTTATTGTCTTTGAAATTGATTCCATTAAGGAACACAAAGTACTTTTTCCGATCGTCACGCTGATCATCATGGATGTATTTATCCAAAAGATGCGCTTTAGAAGCAGGCAGCGAAAAGCACTCATTATCGAAGAGGCCTGGAAAGCCATTGCCTCCCCGCTAATGGCCACCTATATCCTTTACCTGTACAAGACGGTCCGGAAATTCTGGGGAGAAGCCATAGTGGTGACCCAGGAACTGGGAGATATTATCGGCAATACCGTGGTCAAGGACAGCATTATAAATAACTCCGATACCATTGTTTTGCTGGATCAGTCAAAATTCAAGGACCACTACGATGAAATAGCCTCCCTGCTTTCCATCAATGAACACGAAAGGAAAAAGATCTTCACTATCAACCAGTTTGACAATACAGAAGGCCGGGGCCGGTTTAAGGAGGTCTATATCCGGAGGGGAGCTACCGGAGAGGTGTACGGTGTAGAGGTTTCCCTTCACCAATACCTGACCTATACTACGGAAAAGCCTGAAAAGGCGGCTGTGGAAATCTACATTGATCGCTACGGCAATTACGAAGAAGGCCTGGACCGCTTTGTGGCGGATTTCAAAGATTCAGGAGCGGAACTGAACCGTTTTTTCTCCTTGATCAATCAACTCGGAATTCCCTATTCAGAAAAAAAAAGAAATAACCACTTAAAAATCCTTCATGATGAAAACCTTCCCATTTCTTATTTTGATGCTCACCAGCGTTTTGGCGCAGGCCCAGGTGTATGTGGACCCTGCCGTTTCGGTAGCCCAGGCCACCCATGCAGCGGTGATCAATACCCAGCTGAACAACACCAATGAACGGCTGACCTTGATAGAAAGGGGGCAGTTGGCGGTGACCGGAAACCTTAAGGTGGTGAATACCATGCAGGGGAAACTTTATAAAGGTCTGACCGAGGTGAGCGCCATACTCACCAATCTGGCCGATGTAAAAGAGATTGCCCGGATCGCAACGGGCATTTCCGGTGATGTCCGGGATATCCTGGAACTGGCCCGTACCAACCCTGAATTCCTTGTCTTTGCCCAACAAAATGCCTCCCTGTTTCAGCAAAGGGCCACCGCCCTGGCTCTTGAAGTGCAGCAATTTGCCCTGAAGGGAGGCAAGGATAACCTGATGGATGCAGGGGAAAGGGCAAAAATAATCAACACCATTCTGAATGAATTGCTGATCCTGAGGTCCTATACCTATGGAATGTACCGGTCCATGCAATTTGCCAGCATGAAGGGACTATTCAAGTCATTGAACCCCTTCCAGGGATACATCGAAATGGACCTGGCCATTATGAATGACATCCTCAGAAAAAGAGAAGTCCTAACCCGATAAGCCATGCAAAAGCTCCTATTCACCCTTTGCCTACTTTTCTCTTCCCCTGTTTTTGGGCAGGTCAACGTTGCCTTATTACATCAATTGGTGGAAGATTCGAAAAAGGAACATGAAAGGCAATCCAAAGCAAAGACCAACCAGGCCAAAAATGCCATCAATGAAGAAGTGAACAGGAATTTGATGGGGCAAGTAAAGGTGAAATACCGTACCCTGCAGGAGCGCTATGCTAAACTGAATTTACTGATAGAGGCAGTAGGGCTGTCTTCATCAGCCAATCCTTTGCTCAGGTCTATCATTGGTCACCAGGAACAAATAACTTTCCATTGCCAAAAGGATCCCTTGCTGATCCCGCTGGCACTGGAAACCGAAAAGCTTTTCGTAAAGCAGTCCTATTCCCTGATGAATTATTTGATAGGGTTAGCGGCCTCCATCGGTGACCTTAACCAGATGAAGGTTTCCGAAAGGCGGCTGTTGTTGCAGCATGTCATACAGGAACTCCGGTCGATCAACCGGCTCGCGAGCGCCACTTCGCAAACGCTGGCTTCCGAAATCAGGCGCAGATCAGCGGGAAACAACATTCCGCAATACCCAAATGAAGCTACCGAAATGGTAGATGAAATATTGGCAAACATTCAACTGATAAAAGATTGAAACAGCTGCTGACGATATTCATTTTGGCTTTCTCCTTTGAGCTGCAAGCTCAAACGGTGGTGTTTGACCGGGAGCATTTCCGCATCATCAATGAAAATTCAGCCATGAGGAATATTACTGAGATAGGCTATCAGGAAAGCCTGAACGGTATCCGAAAAAACACGGATGACATTGGACTGAATGTATCCAGCCTGGCCATGGTAGAGACCATGATCTTCCGGTCGCTCAACCAGGTCAATGAAGGATTAAAGGATGCCATCCAGGTAAAACAGATCGGGAGGACCCTGCAACGGATTTATGCCTTAAGTGATGAAACCATTTCCATGGCTTCCCAAAATCCCGTTTTGCTCCTTTTTGCCGAAACCTATATCCGCCAGGCCAAAGAAAGGAGCTTTACCCTGGTAACGGAGGTTTCCGCCTTTGTATTGGCCGAAGGAAAAAATCTCCTTATCAACCCTAATGTGAGAGATGAGCTGTTAGGGAAAATCCAGAAGGAACTGGAACGGATAGCGGGATACCTGCTTGCAGTCCGCCATGCCATGTATTGGGCCAATATCAATGGCGTGCTCAAAAAGCTAAATCCCTATCAGGCTTATATCAATCAGAGTAAGAATTTGGCTAACCAAATCCTTGCCCATAGACACCTGCTGCGATGATGAACCCAAAATTTTGGATATTATTTCCGGCTTTCGGGCTGCTGTTTATGGCAGGTAGCCAGGCACAAACTCCCATTCAGGACCGGGCAGTGGTAGCCCAGCAGGAAAGAATGGTTTTCAAACAATGGGATGAAGACCGATTCCTGCCCCGTCCCAATCGCTTTCTGGGTATCCCCACCAATTCCAACTGGTATTTGACCTGGGCTTTACACCCCAACTACCCCAAATTGGACAGAAGGCCGCTTTCTGCGAGAGGGGAGCAAACGCAGCGAATGGCATTGGCAGTGGCGATGAAAATTTCCTCGGACTATTACAAGCAGCAAACAGATACCATCCGGAACCTGGCTACCAGGGAAATGGCCCGCATTTCCGGAGCCTTTTCTTCCGCTGATCCACTGTATCTGCTCTACTACAAAAAGGAGCTTGCGCCGCTGGAAAATAGTGAAGCCCAGGCATTCCAACACCAATCCGCTCAGGTGAAGGCCTATCTGGAAGAAAATGGTGCCTATGCCTGGTACCTGGAAAACATGAAAAGCCTGGCCGAAAGATATGGATTTGCAAAAACGGAGGACATGGAAAGAGGCCAACGAATCCTCATGTATCACCGGATTTTATTAGATCTCCGAAAACTTAAGAGCGATTGGGATCAGAAGTTGGCCCTGTCCCGGAAAGTCCTTGCCTTAAAGGAAACCATCCTTAAAAGGCAGAATGGGAGTGGCCAGTTAGTGAAAAAAGCAGATCCAACCGACGAAATTCTTTCGGGCATTTTACAACGACGAATCTCTTTAAGATGAAAAACTCTCTGATCACTTTCGCTTTATTTCTGATTTGTCTGCCTAAGGCAAATGCTCAGACTCCTGTACCTGCTGATGAGTACAAAGAAGCCATTTCTTTTCTTCAGGGAAATGGCGTTTATGATCGGGGTATCATGAGGTTTTTCGAAGGCATGCGCGATTATGCCTACAGTCATTTTGGCCCCTTTATTCAGGATGCCCAGGCATTGGCCTGTGTTTTTATGCTGATTTTCTTTTCGATTAAGGCCTACGAAATGATGGTGGGAGATAAAAAGATGGAGATTATGCCCCTTCTGCGACCCTTCGGCTTATTGATGCTAACCATGTGGTGGGGCGTTTTCTGTAGAATCATTGCCTTTCCGACAGACCTTATATCGGCCAAAACAGAGGCCATGTTTTCCACCCAAAATGATCGGATCAACGCTTTGCGTTTAGACCGGGCAGTATACATCATAGAGGTGGCTGACAAAATGGTGGAATACCAGGCGACCACTGAATTGGCCTCGCAACAAGCTCAGGAGGCAGATAAAGGCCTGGGAACGGTGATGGTGGATGGGGTTAAGGGATTTTTTACAGATAATGTATACGGTCCATTGGTCCAGATGAGAATCCGGATGCAGACCAATATGCAGCTATTGGTCACCCAATTACTGGAACTTTTAGCCATCTGGATATTACGGATATGTGTTTATTTCATCTTTTTTATCCAGATCATATACTCTACCATTTTGGTGATATTGGGTCCCTTTTCGCTGGCAGCGAGCATACTACCTGCCTTTAGGGATGCCTTCACTACCTGGATAGCCCGATTTGTGGCCGTCAATCTGTACGTAGGCATCGCCTACCTGGTACTCTATGTTTGCGGCTTGATGCAGGAATATGCCTTTCTGCAGGAAATTCAGAAATACGAAGCGCTTTTAGATACATCGGGCGGCGAGGAAGTGCTTACCAAATTGGCCTGGATGGCAGGTAATGGCATCCTCTCTTTTGGCCTGGTGATCATTAGTTTTTTGGTTGGAGCCATTGCCATCACCACGGTACCGTCTATTTCTACCTGGATCATCAGCACCTCAGGGATCACGGCAGCCGCAGCAACGGCAGGTAGGACTGGTTCTACCCTAAGCCGCAGCGGGTCCCGCATGTCGGCAAAAGGAATTCTTGGAAAATAAAACGCAATGAAAATGATCATCAAAAACATTGAAACAAAAATCAAACTCGCTACCCTTTTATCAGTAGGTAGTTTGCTGGCAGCAGCCATTATCTGTATTGCGGTTTCTTTCTTTGCCTACCGGCAGGTGGTCAATGCCCGGAAATCCATATACATCCTGGATAAAGATGTGCCCATTCTGGCGCAACAAACCAATATGGAAATGAATCGTCCTGCGGAATACAGAGCTGTCGTGGATCTTTTTCACAGCCTTTTTTTCTCCCTGACTCCAGATGACGAACATATAGAATACCAAATGAAAAAGGCCATGTACCTGGCAGACGAATCCGGTGTATTGCAATACAATAACCTCAAGGAGAAAGGGTTTTTCAACTCCATTCTCAGTTCCAGCTCTGTTTTGACTCTCCAGACTGATTCCATCATTCTGGACCCCAATAAAAAATTCACCTTTTATGGAAAACAGAAGATCGAAAGAAGGAGTGCCACGATCACCAGGTCCCTGATTACAGAAGGGTATTTAATGGATATTCCAAGGTCGGAAAATAATAGCCATGGAGTATTGATCACGAATTGGAAAACACTTGAAAACAAAGATCTGAGCCATGTTTCGAAAAATACCTTCTAGCGATAAGCGTACTTCCGGAGCATTGAGGAACGAACTCGGAAACCTTCCCATCAAGGGCAAAAAGCGTTGGGTATACTTGCTGAAAACGTATCCCCGGCAATGCTTTGCTGGCATGTTAATCAGCCTTATGCTGTCGGCTTTGCTAGCCTTTGTGATTCCCATTCGCCATCGGACTGAGCAGACTAACGATCCCCAACAACTGATGGATGAAATCAAAAACCTTGGTTCCGGGATGACAGATGAAGTTAGGTCACTTTTTAAAATTCAGGATGAGTTGAAAAAGATGGCAGAGCTAAAAAAGGAAGTGGAAAGCATCATGGCCAAGGAATACCTCGATGCAAGGGATAGTCTTTTCCTGGAAAATGCCCTTCGCCAACTCGAAAATTATAATCATTTAAACCCTGCAGATGATGAAGATTAACATCAAGCAACCGAAATACATCCTTCCCCTGATCCTGTTGCCCTTTATGCTGTTGCTGAATTTTGGCATGCAGTCATTTACCAGTGAAGATGAAATGCAACATGACGAAGGAACGGAAAACCTTCAGGAAAGTGTAGGAGAGGTATCGGATCAGATCCGGAACCGGGGAATTGATGGGAAATTGGATGCCTTTCGGTCCAGGTACAAAAGGGCAGATGGCTACACGGCCATCCAAAATCTGAGAATTGACGTGGAACCGGAAGATGAAATGCTTTCCCAGTACAATGAGGCCGAAAAAAGAATGCTGGATTCCATTGATCTGGCTTTTAAAAATTCATTGGATCAAGCTCAAATTTCAACGCAACCCGCTTTTAGCCCATCCACCGAAACCAGGCCTCGAATTTCCCCACCTACCGAAGAGGATAAGTTAATTCTTGAGGCATTGAACCAATTGGAAAACCAAAAAAATAACCGGGAGCCGGAAAAGTACGAAGATCCCATGGACCTTTTTCGCGCCCAAATGGCCCTGGTGGATTCCATTTCCAAAGCCAATGATCCATCCTATCAAGCCCCACAGGCGGAAGCTGAAGCGATAGAAAAAGATCCCACAACCCAGCGGTTGAAAGTTTCAAAGGCTAGCCAACCGGATACCCATTTTAATACCGTCAAGAAAACCTCCCAATCATCTTTTATTCAGGCCATTGTAGATCAGGAAATCCGCAACGGAACCTTGGGCGAACGGATCAGGATACGGCTATTGAATGACATTCAGGTAGGTGCTGAAGTCTTACCCAAAGGAACCTATCTCTATGCCTGGATCAGCGGCTATGAGTCCCAGCGGGTCAAACTGACGATTAGCAGCGTGATGGTAGGTGATAAAATCCTACCCATCGCCTTAACTATTTATGACCAGGATGGCATGGAAGGGCTGTATGTTCCCGCCAGTTCGTTTCGGGAATTTTCAAAGGACCTGGGCGGTAATGTCACCGGAGGACTGAACCTTCAGATGCAACAGGATCCTTCCTCTATGAACCAGATGTACCTGTCTGCCCTTCAACGGGTTTTTACCTCCAGTTCCCAGGCTGTGTCCAAGAGGATCCGGCAAAATAAGGCCAATCTGAAATACGGCACCCTTATTTACCTGATTGATTCGGAAGAATTGAATTCACAAAACTATTCAAACCAAAACCCTAACTGATATGCAAAGGATAATCTTAATCGCATGCCTGTATGGTTTTTTTACCATACCTACCCTTGCTCAGCATACTGCCTCGGGCAGTCACTTTCCTGAAAAACAAAGCCTATTTATTCGGGAAGGCATTACCCTTCATTTTACCTCACCCGAGCCCATCCAATATGTGGATATTTCAAGCAAAAAGCTGGTAGGGGATCTGCCGGTTGACAACGTGTTCCGAATTAGAATTAAGGATGATAGTGCTGTTGAAGGGGAAAATGAACCCCATGACCTTGGGGTGGTGACCATCATCGGTGAAAAATTCATTGCCCAATATGATTTTAAGTATGCCTCCGGCAGCCGGGAACTACCCACCTTGCTGGAAATTGGGCCTGAAAATATGCGCCCATTGAATACAGGAGCGGCACCCCTTACGCAAAATGAACTGAGGGAGTTTTCATTGCAGGCGTATAAGCGAAAGGGCAACAAAAAAGGCCTTTACAGCAGCCAATACGGCATCACCGGTAATGTCAATCATATCCATACACTGGATGACTACATTTTCCTGGACATCACCTACACCAATAAGACCAATCTGAAATTTGATATCGACCAGGTTAGTTTCAGGGTGGCAGACAAGAAGATTCCCAAAGCCACCAATGTACAGGCCATAGAAATGGAACCTGTTTTCACTCTTTTTGAAAAGGAATCTTTCAAACGCAAATTCCGGAACATTTACGTGTTGGAGAAATTTTCCTTTCCTAACAACAAGGTGCTGACCATAGAACTGGCGGAGAAGCAATTGTCCGGAAGAACCCTATTACTTGAAATTGACTACATCGACCTTTTACGGGCAGACACACTTTGAAATCGAGCCAGCCGGAGGCAACTCAGGGAGAGTGCTGAATAAAGTCAAGAGCAACTCCCGCTGACCGATGAAAACAAGTATACAGATGAAATCGAGCATGACGCAATCGTCACACAGTGGGATGAACATTAATCATGCGAGATTCCATGTGACCATTAAGAAACAATTATAAACACATGAAACGGCTTTTATGCATCCTATTGATTTTGTGGGCAGGTAGGCTAATGGCCCAAAACGGCTCCCAGCATCTCACTTTTGAAGGGGGGGTGGGCGTGCCGCTTCTGGATTTAGGCCGTCTGGGATACGAATTCAATTCCCAACACCACCGACGACATGAAGTGTTTTTGGAGTGGATGAAAACCAGGGAAACCGATTACCAAACGGTATTGCTGGGCCTGTTGATCAAACTGGTAATCTTCAGAAGGAATGCCACTTCCCTAAGGTTCAGGGCGGGGTCTGCACTGGGAACCGATTTTAGTGGGCTAATAATAGCTCCCTTAGTGGGTTGGGAGTTTTCCTGGGTTTTACTCAAGCGTTTGGAACTATGCCTGGGCAGCAACAGCCAGTTATTGCTTTGGGCCAAAAAAGCGGAGCAGTGGCGTGTGGTGCTGGATGCGGGCATTAAAATACCTCTCAATTAAATGGAACAGAAAAGACAGTTGGAAAAGCTATACGGAATGATCCAGTTTCTGGTGTACGGCATGGTATTCCTGGAACTGTTTCTTTTCATCTACAGTCCAAAAGTCCTGACAGGGGAGGGGATATCCAGGCAGGTTTTGCCCCTGGTGGATAGGTTGATGCAATTTCCGATCTACCAAAATCTGGTTTACAGTAAGCTATCTATTTTACTGGCGATTTGTTTGGCCGCCATCGGAACCCGGTCAAAGAAGGAGTTAAGCCTAAACGCCAAAAATCAAATTGTATTTCCCCTGATGTTAGGATTTGGCTTTTTCTTCGGTTCATTGTTTTTCTATTCCATGGAGGCTCGTGCCATTATACTACCCTATACGAGCTGGACTGACCTGGCTTTTGGGATTTCATCTCTGCTGGGAGCAGTACTGATCCATACCGCCCTGGACAATGTCTCCAAGTTGATCAAAAGTGAGCTGGGGAAAGATGAATGGAACATTGAAGGGGAATCATTTATGCAGGAAAAGAAAAGGCGGGAGACCCCTTATTCGGTCAATATACCCATGCAATTTTATTATAAAAAACGCATTCATAAGGGCTGGATCAATATTGTCAATCCTTTCCGTGGCACCCTGTTGATTGGCACTCCGGGAAGTGGTAAGTCGTTTAGCGTGGTAAATCCCTTTATCCGGCAAATGATTGCCAAAGGGTATACCATGTGTCTCTATGACTTTAAATTTCCAGACCTGAGCCAAATTGCCTATTACCATTATTTGTTGGCAAAGCAGAAAGGGAAGATTCCGAATTACCGGTTTCTGGTGGTTAATTTGGACCAGGTGGAATATTCCAGACGGCTAAATCCCCTGAAACGGGAATACATTCAGACCCTGGCAGATGCTTCTGAAACGGCGGAAGCCATCGTGGAATCCCTCCAAAAAACAGAATCTACCGGAGGTTCGGATAAATTCTTCACCCAATCCGCTGTCAATTTTCTGGCCTCCTCCATTTACTTTGTTTCCAGGCATCAGGATGGCAAGCACTCCACCTTTGCTCACCTGCTTGCTTTTTTAAACCGGACCTATGAGGAAATTTTTACCTGCCTATCCTCCTTTCCGGAATTGGAATCCCTGCTAAGCCCTTTTCGCAGTGCTTTGGAAAAAAGGGCCTTTGAGCAATTGGAAGGGCAGGTGGGGACCCTGAAAATCTTTATCTCCAGGCTGAATACCAAGGAAACGGCCTGGATTTTTTCCGGGGATGATTTTGACCTGCGAATTTCCGACCCGAAGTCTCCGGCCATATTGGTGCTGGCCAACAGCCCGGCCACCCAAAACATCAACTCCACCTGTTATTCGGTGATTGTAAACCGGCTTACCCGACTGATCAATACCAAGGGAAACTTACCCGTTGCCATTGTGGCGGATGAGGCACCCACCCTTTATATCCATCGGGTGGAAAACCTGATTTCCACTGCCAGAAGCAACAAGGTAGCCGTTTTGTTGGGGCTACAGGAATTGCCCCAGTTGAAGCAATTGCAGGGAAAAGATACGGCCACCACCATGAATGCTGTGATCGGCAATGTGCTGAGCGGTTCGGTTAGGAATAAAGAAACCCTGGAATGGCTGGAACGGATGTTTGGCAAAAAGAAACAGTTAGGCGAGAGCGTTTCCATTGATCGCATGAAGACCTCTGTTTCGATGAATGAAAAATACGACCCCCTGATCCCTGCCGGAAAAATAGCCGGAATGCAAACCGGGGAGCTGGCGGGATTATTGGCAGTCGATGCGGAAAAATTCAATGGAAAATACAAAAGCGCCGCCTTTCACTGTAGGATAAATCTCGATGCCAAAGCATTAAAAGCAGAAGAACAACACTACCGGGACATTCCCAAATGCTATGAATTTAACGATGCAAAAGAACGAATCCTCACCCGGAATTTTATGCGGATCCGGGAAGAGGTAGAGAACATCATCAACTACTATACCGCATCAGCTTAAGAAAATGCATCCATCATTTAAACACCATCCAAATGAATTCAAAAGATGAACGAACCATGCGATCCCTGATGGAAAAATTGGATCGGCTTCAAAGTAAAGGCCAGGTAGAATTGACTTCTGAGGAAGCGGAATTGTACCAGATTGACACGATGGACGAGCTTCCCGAAGAAGATCATGTTGAATCCAATAATCACTTGAGATATGGCGATTGAAACTCCGAAAATGCACGAACTGGTCGCTGAGAGGATCATTGCCCAGCTCAAGGAAGGAACGGCTCCCTGGCAACTGCCCTGGGAGAAATCAAGCGGGGCCTTCGAAAAGCCTTACAATGCGGTAACCAACAAGGCCTACCGGGGATTGAATTCCCTTTTTCTTCAACTGTTCACCCCCTTTGACGACCCGCGCTGGGCCACTTTCAAACAGGCCCAATCTCAGGGCTGGAGTGTACAAAAAGGAGCGAAGGGAATGGCCATCAATTTCGTTAAGACCCATCAATTGATTCCCAAAAGAGATGAGCAAGGCAAACCTGTCCTGGATCAAAAAGGAAAACCCGTAAAAATCCGGAGGAGATTGAATACTCCCATTGTCACCAAAGCCTGGGTTTTTAATGCCGAACAGATAAAGGGCGTAACCCCTCTGGAAAAAAAGCAGGAGGTAAGCCAATGGGAAAAATTGAACCGGGTAGAAAACCTGGTAAAAAACACCGGAGCCAATATTGAACATGTGCAAGGTAACAGAGCGTATTATTCTCCTTTAGCGGATCGGATCAGGATGCCGGAAAGGACGCAATTTACGGCCTCCGACAGGTATTATGCCACCCTTCTGCATGAATTGGGTCATTGGACCGGCCATAAGGGTCGGCTGGACCGGAGTATCATGAACACCTTTGGTACACAGGAATATGCCAGAGAAGAACTGAGAGCCGAAATAGCCAGCATGATGTTGGGATCAGAACTTCAGATCGGTCATGATCCTCGGCAACATGTGGCCTATGTGGACAGCTGGATCAAAATCCTTACCGAAAAGCCCTTTGAAATCCACCAGGCAGCAGCCGACTCCCAAAAGATCATGGATTACCTGATGGCCTTTGACCGAAAAAGAGAGCAGAAGCAACAGGAAGAAATGCAGCCAGGAACGGATTTTTCAAAACAGCCGGAAAATAAAGAACAGCAAGAAGATTTGGAACCCACTTTAAAATTTGGAAGATGATTATTGAAAAGAAATTACCCATGCAGGATTTGAAACTATTCGGAATTTATAAAGACGGAAAGTTTACCATCCCGGAAGACCAGGTCCGGGCATTACAGGAAGGAAAAATGACCGACGTAGTGGAATTGAAAGATTTGAAGGGAAAGGATGTGCATATTGACAGTTTACCTGCCAGGCTATCCATCGTAAGGGGTACAGACGGCAATCCCTCTCTGAGAATTGATCCGGTGTACCGCTCCCCCAATTCCCATCCCCAACTCTCTACGGAGGAGAGAAAAAGGTTGCTCCGGGAAGATCTGGCCAATATCCGGAAGAATTACGTGGACCGGGATGGAAACGTACGGACGGAGATCATTTCATACGATAAAAATACCCGTCAGTTTATGAGCCATGATCCCAGGTCCGTCCAGGCACCGGAAGCAGTGAACAATGAAAAACTGACCGCCGAGCAAAAGCGAAAATTCAAAGAGGGGGAAACAGTGAACCTGGCAGATGGTACCCAATTTCAATTTTCAACAACTGATCGAAGAGGTATCCGGTCCAACCGAAACGGGCTGGTAGTATCCATATTGCTGGACGGAGGAATATCCTATTTATTGCTGACCGGATTGGGAAGGATGCTGGGCAAAAAAAGTACTGAGGAACAATCCTATTCCAAGGGCTATCAGGAAGGTCTTAAAACGATGCAGAAAAATATGGAACGGCGAATTGCCCTCAGCCCCAATGACAGGGATGCAGTCAGAGACCTGAACAATGTCAGGGAGGAACTTTCAAAAGTTTCCGCAGGTCATCCGGCAAACTATCAAAGCAAGGATGTAGATGAGGTCAAACGGTTTAACTCCAAGGATACCGAGATAAACTCCCCGAATCAATCAGAAGATGAACAGCATCAAAGAAGGATTTGAATTGCTGGACAGTTTGGGGATTAGCAGAGAAGTTCAGCACCTGGTTTCAGCCGGTTTGCGGGAGGATGCCAGTGGCAAATTGATTGCGGATTACCGGGATGAAAAGGGAAGGGTTGTGGATCAGGAGATTCTTGCTGTTTCAATGCAGAAAATGTCTTCTTGCGGTATCCTTCACTTTTCACCCGCACTGCCAGAGAATGTTCGCACACTGTATATTTCCGATGCGATTATGCATTTGATCTTTATGGTGCAGCGAAAAATCCACCGGATAGATTTCTCATATGCTGCTTTTTTGGTCTCCGGAGCCAGAATGGATCGGAAATTAATCGAAAAGCGAATGGATCAGTATCCTGAGGGTGTGAAAATATATACCCTGTTTGGCCATTCGCTTATTGGAAGGATCAGGGACTGTAAAGTGCAGCATTGGGTAAAGGGATTGGATGGTTCATTTAGGGTAGCAGGTAATAAGGTGGTTATTTTATTTAAAGGCAAGGAGTTTTGGATCGAGGTGGGGGAGTTTTCGTTGAGGAATCATTGCAGGCAGGTAGGTTTGCGGCAAACGATAAGCGCCTGTAAACCAATTGATAAAAATATTGACAATTTTTATTTGTTTAGTTAATTTTAGGTATGATTTCCAATTTAACATTAAAATAGACCCAATTAAATCCCTAAAATAACCTAACCAAACCACGGATATGAAAAGATTTGAAAGCCTCTTATATTTTGCCGGCATCTTTTTGGCATTTTCCTGCAGTAATGATCCGGATGAAGAGCCGCTGGTAGAAAAGACAGCGCGGATTGAAATTGGCTTCGAGGGAAGTCTGGACCAGTATCTGGTTAATTTTGGCGTGCATTCCCTCTATACCGGGCAAAGCGGTTTTGTCAGTGCCACCATCGTTCAGCCCGGTGAGCTGGAATGGACCCAAGTAATCGAACAGGCCAATACCTTTAACATTTCCACGCCCCTTACCTTTTCCGAACTTATCGTTGAATCAGCAGCACCCGTTCATACCTTCGGTTTTATTTTCAACGTAGTGCACACTGGGGACATTCCCGATGAGGACTTTGTGGATTTAAGTGCCACCATCAGGGTATTTGGAAACAATTCAGAGGTCCAAACCTACCAATATACAGCAAGACCGGTAGGGGAGGTATCGGAGCCGTTGAGTGAGACGGTGAGGTTTTAGTAAAAGCTATTGAGTATACTTGCAGATTACCAACCTGAGAAAAGTTATATCCATGTCCACCTAAAAAACCCTCTTACTAGTGAAGGGGGTTTTACTTTTCTGAATAATTTATAGAAGGTGAAGAAGCTGGCAGAGGTCAAGCGGGGATGGGAAACTACCCCCCCCCCCGCTATCGGAGCAGTATCCACGCCAAGGTAAAAGCCATTGATGAATAGCTCAGAAATGAGGAAAGAATTCATGAACTCTATTGAAAACAATTATATCCGTGAATAAACCTCCTCCGCAACTGTATCTGGTCCTGGCAATCGGGAGAGGAAGCCTGAGCGGAAACCTAAACCTGCCTGCCGCCTTAGGCAGGAATTTAATCAGAATTGGAGTAGAGCAAGACCATGCCTATGAATAGAACCGAGCGTTAGAAATGATCCCTTTGTATCATTTCAGTGAGATGACAGTTAGCAGGGCAGGTAAGAAAAGGGGTATGGACGGATACCCAGATTCCAATTTTAAAAACAACTATCACTTTGTCCCACCGGAGAAGAAAGGAAAATGAGTCCATGCTTTCCTACTACGTCAAAACTTGCCCAACTATGTCATCATTCATGCGGGTGCAAGAAAAACAATATAAAGGAGTTTGAGTGGCTGAAGGATATCTTTGAAAGGATCCAGTCCCACAAACACAAAGACATCTACCAGCTCCTACCCTGCCACTGGGAGGAATATAGAATCAAAGGTTTACTATAAAAATTCCCTGCCCTAATTCCTAGCTAAATCTAATGGGTTCTTTGGACTGATACGTAAAGAAATAAATTTAACCCGGATTCCGGATTATTTATTAGCTTTCGTTATGAAGGCTGAAATTTCAAAAAAATCAGGCAGTTTGGAAACTCCACCGCTATGGTGAAGTTGAAAACCGCGGCAAAGTGACTGATTTTGAAGTAATTTCAGTCTGCAATAGAGTTCCTAATGCATATTTTGAGTTTAAGTAAAGTTCCGATTGAAGAAATTAGAGTCAATTTGCAATTTTACTGTTTGTGCTCCAATGAATTCTGTTTTGGTTACTAAATCAATCCGAATATGAAGTTGGGAAATTTAAAAATATGTTCTTTTTAGGTAGTCTATTGAGATTTAAGGAGGCTAATATTGGTTTTTTTCCGGAGATTTTAAATCGAGCAAAAGTATAATCTTGAAAACCATAAAGAGTGAGTCCTAGGAAAATTTAATGTTAAAAATGCTAAAGTTTCCTTTTCCGCAAACAGGGCCATCGCGCTAACCAAAAATATGTATCAAATAAGGACATTACTTCCTGACTCAAAAACCTATACAACAAACAGTACCAAATAATATCAATCAATATAGTAAGTCTAAATTTACCCCTTTCTAATTATTGGATTCTGAAATCTAAGTATCAGCTAATCATTAAACTAATTATTTTAACATGTTCATTCTTTTGTCTAGGCTCAATCACAATACCTTTAAAAAATACAATTTTAGCTTCCCTGATCAAAATCATTTTATCATCTGCGTCTCTTGCGATGACTGAAACCTCCAATTTGTAATTTAGACGTAAGTCATCATTCAGATTTTCCCGTTCTAATCGGTCGTCAAATATAAAAATATACTCTCCAGGCTCAGGGTTGATCGGTATATTACGTGCCTCGCCTATTTCAAGATATTCACTACCAGAAGGCGCATTCTGATAAGTCGAAATCGAGTTTTGGATCTCACGTTTCACTATCACCCGATAAAAGATATTCTTCTTGACGTTTCGAAGCAATTCAAGGCGTTTCGAACGGCTTAATTCAAATGAAAACTGAAGTTTAGGGGTCAGCTGGCCTTCCGGATATGCAGACTGTTCGCCTATCTTTTCTATTTTTTCAATAGACGGGAACGACGGTCTCACCCACCCCGACCAATGGCCGGGTTTCGAATAAAGATATTTATGTGTCAGGCCGAGCACTCCGGTTGGGTCAATGTCGATATAACTGGTTACCCGATAATTATACGCCCTGAAAGTATCCATGCCAAAGTGCAAATCTTCATTGTCATAAAAATAGTCAACAAACATCACATTGGGTTCTTCGGATAGCGGATCTGATATCAGGCCATCGACCATCGATAATTGCCTTTTAGGGTCGAATAGTTTACTTCCCGGGCCAACAAATATTAGGCCCGCACGCCCTGCAACATCTCCTTCGCCAGGCTTCACTACCTGCTCGGACAAATTGAGCCAGTCATACAATGAAACCCCACCGGTATTTTCCAGCCATTCCATTTTGATAAGGCCTTCAGGATTGTGCCATTCGTCTACCAACAGACCTTTTTCGATTCTGGACAGCAATTCCCACGAATTTTCGTCCTTTTTAGCCAATTTCGTACTAAGCGTTTGCTCTTCCCGTATTTCCCTTTCAATCGACAGGTAAATATCTGTCGGCAACTCATCTTGCCTCGTCCATTTCAGGAAGTTTCGCGGTTGTCTTTTCAAATCAGGATTTCCAACCTTCAGTTCGTCAGGTATCCAGTGTACGTGCAAGTTATTATCTAGAGCATATGAACTCCTCTCGTCAGGCGTGCTGATGGTCCAGGCTTCCAATCCCAATGGCAATTGCGGAAGGATCGAGGTTTGATATTCTTCATAAAATACCTGTGCCCCTTTAGATTGATTGCCGATGGCAGATGTGGTTTTGATGGCCCATATAAACAGTTCACGTAAACCGCCCCCAACCGGAATCAACAGGTCGCATTCATAAAACAACTGATCTTCCAGCTCAATCGATTTTTCCAAAATTTGTTGCCCATGTACAAACAATAGTTCTTTCGGAACGGTGCCATTCGACGTGTCTACCAATGTATTCTGCCCTTCGAGGGTATACATTCCATTTTGTGGAGCTGAGACCGGCTTAAGCGGCATGACCTGATAACCTGACTCACAGATCACCACCAGCGTGAGTGGAGTATCGTATTTTTCCGGTTCGATTTTTTGACCAAAAGTCACCTTATTGAATTTAGAGACAGATGTCCTTTCATATGATTTGGCCTTGAATGAGTAGGTAAAATCCGAGGTTCGTTTTAGCGTAATTCGGGTTTGATAAAGGTGCAATTTTACTGCCTCTGCTTCTCCTGTGACATCGTCGAAATTGGACAGCACACTGTTATACCTGACCTTAAGTTGCTTCAATCCCCTGAAACCAATCAAATCGGTAGAAACGATCTCATTTACCTCATCTTTGTCATAAGCATAATATACCTTGCCATCTACCCCTTTCAGCTCAGAAAAAACCTCCTTGTTTAGGTTAGAAAGTTCGTTTTTCAATATTCGCTGCGCATCGGCAAGGTCCAATTCCTTGATCGGGTTACACCGCTTTAATGCTGCATTTAGCATGTAGTCCTGCACCTCTGTATACAGAAATTCCTTATGTTCTTTGAATACAACTGATTTGATAGGGTCACCATTTGGGTCCGGGCTGACGTCCTTGACCTCATTTGGTGTAGTCAATATGTTGGAAAGTGCCAGGTCGCGGTCAATGGCCTGAACGCCTAAAACCGGTCTTGCAAATAAGAATGACGGCTCGTGTGGCAGCAATTTGACCAACCTTGGCGAACGTTGGTCACTTACCAGAATAGATTCGGTAAATGCAATCTGACTTGTGGATGGCAATTCGTTGATGTACGTCGTTTCATATTCTTTGTATCGTGTTAGCGGGGGGGCTTTTACCTGCTCTGTCACGTTTATAGGGCGCATGGGATCATCTTCCACCCAAAATTTTCTTTTATCCGACCTTATCGAAAAATTCATCAGCGCCATGTAATCATAGCCGCTATCCTCTTCCTTCAAGGTGATCTTATGGCTCCAGATATGACCGCTGGCTGTATTGGTCAATTTACCTTCGGCATGAAATACCTCCCAATCGATATTGTGTTTCAATACTTCGGTAAGCCCTATTATCCATTGATTATTTTTGAATGCAACAGGCAAACCGGCCAGCATTTTATCAATATGCGCATCGAGCTGATCATCCGACACCTCTGCCCATCTATGCCGATGCCGTTTCCTCAAGTACAATATATTGGACTCAATCTCGTCTTTGGGGTGCCGATCAGTCCCCCTTGAGGTCTTGCCGAAATGTCCAAGTTCGGATTTGAATGGAGATTGCCATTTGGTCTCTATCACTCCATTCTTATTTTCTATTTGGATGTAATCCTTGGTGGATTCATCGTTTGAAGGCGGCGCCTGCAACTCTGCTCTGTATTTAAACTGGAAAACATTGGTAACGGTACCTATTGAGCTTTCCAGATTTTCAACCGGCATTGGCTCACTTTCCTGACCAAACACATCTACAGCCGTTACCCAAAATCGATAAGCCTGAGGTACTTTACCCGTCTTTTTGGTCTTACCCCTTTGCATCTCCGGTTGCCATTCTTTTTCACGTGCATCCAATGGAAATTTATCCCAGGTCTCGGGCAGATTCGGGTTATAGTCGATCCTAAACCCGTCTCTTACATCGATCGAAAAGATCACTTCATCCTTCTTCTCATTTCGTTTTGGCATCTCTTCGTTGATCACCCGGTTGTTCTCCTCAACAGCCAGGACCTTTTCAAGGTTTTGGGTATTGTCTACCTGCTGAAATGCCGGCAATATCGGAGGGTTTTGCTGGGCAGCCTTGATATTGGGGTTGTCCACAGCAAAGAAAGGCTTGAGTTCTTTATTGTAGGAGTATTTCCTCGTGATTCGCCAGGGCTTGATGATATCCAGTTCGGGATTCAAATTAGGATCATCAAAATACTTCTTGAGATCTGCGGTTGCCTCAGATTGCCAGAGTCCGTACACATTTACACCGGTGATAATAGACGAGTTTTCCTCCTTGATCACATCTCCTGCAGTTGATACTACTTTTGGAAACGGTTTTTCTGCCGGTCTTTGCGATTTGATCAGGGCACGGCCGTCACCGGTACCCTTCTCTATGTTTTCTCCGTGACTAATCTTCTCCAACAAATCGTCGTCAAAATCAGGGATCAGTCTTTTCATGTAAATATCGTACTCAAACTCACCGGTCAAAGGCTGTTCGACCGTGCAACTGGTAGCATGATCCAGCGCATTTTTCAGGCTGTTGGTGCCGTCGGTGGTAATGATATTGGTCGGCGAGTCCAATTTCTGGACCCCAACCACCATATCCATATCATGAAACTTGTCCCAGTCATATTCCGAATCCTCCAGGGCTTTTTTGGTCGGAGGTATGTAGGAAACATTAAACAACAGACTGTCCCCATTGGTGTGCCATTCCTGCACTTTGCTACTTTCAATTTCTCCAAGCGTAACCCCCAAACCCAATGCCTCCGCGAGCGAATATTTCTTTCCACAATCAGTTTCCACGCGATTGGGTTGACTCTGCCAGGGATTGCACCAATAATCAATAATTTCTGTTCCCTGTCCGGCCAAAACCGATAGCTGAGACTTCAGGTTTTCGGGTTCGGCCACAGCCTCTTCCATCTCCCTCAGGAAAACTCTGTTCTTAAGCAATTCGGATAGGATACTGACCATTTGCCAGGTGCTTTCGAGATGGGTCGAAATTTCTTTCTTTCCGCTTAGTTTTTTGCCTTTCGGCAGATGAAAGGTGAAGAGAGACGGCAGCTCCGACATAGATAGCGGCGCTTCAGCTGCAAAGGTCTGTTTTTCGAGCTCTTTAAATTCCTTAACAAAAATGGCTTGTAAGTTTCTGGGACTGATCAGATTATCAATCAGGTATCGACTAAACTGATCGGCAAAAACACTTCTCTCCACTCCTTCCAATGATTCAGACAAACGTGCCCTTGCGTTGCCATTGATGGCTTTCATGGTGATGTTATGAAGTTTTTTAGGATAACTGCTCTTCGCACTGTCTGCCAGTATGTGATAAATGCCAATACCCTTTTCAGCTTTCACGTCATTGGGGTCGATTGGTGCTACCGGTTTGGTTTTTTTCGGGTTATCCGGGTCAGAATTCCCTACAGTCGGTGGGTCAAACATCAGGTAATTCATAGGCTTGATCACCGGTAGGTCAGCTGTACCGGTCGGTCGCCCTACTGCAATCGTTCCATCGGCTTTCAGGTATTCCTTCGACTTTTTGGTCTTAACGGTTAAAACAAACTTGCCTTCAGGGTTGGGTAGATAGGTGGTCAGGTCGCTGGTGGCGTCATCATTGAGGTACCATCGGGCAACTATTTCAAATTTCCCGCTGTTATTCTTTTTCAACAACCCAATACAGGATATAGCTAATGTCATGGTATTAGTTAAGGTTTAATTCAGGTAAAAATGAATAGTTAGAAGACTTATTAAGACATGGGCCGGAAATGACCGTTACCGTAATAGTAAATGACTTACATTTTGTTGCACAGCCTACTTTTACACAAGCCGTGGCACCGTAAGATCCTCCCAAAAAGGTAATCCCTTTATTAGTGTCTCCACAAACGCGTAGTCTCGCAAATACCGATACGTCTAACCCGGCCAGTGTTACACCAAATATTTTGATATAAGCATAGCCATGTACATTGGCGAAGATCTCACCTAAAATATACAGCACATCTTTTTCGGCTGTAAGAATGTCTTCTCTTACCAGGTTGTGAATATTGCGTATCCGGTAAAATGACTCATCTTCAAGAAATGAATGGCTTGCCAGTACAAATGCCCGGGCCTCAAGCCTAAGCTTTTCAGGTAATAGTGCTTTCCGGCTAACGGTAAATGCTTCCTGAAGCGCCTTGTCATAGACATATTTAACCATCAGTACACCTCCCAGATCGATGGTCAATCCTGCCTTACCAATGCCAAATTTAACCTCATAACTCCAACCGGCCTTCATGGCTATGGCAAACAGTACAAAGCCATTTCTGTGATCCAGCTCAAATTTGAAGCCACCGGCTATCACATTGGGTATCGGCCAGGTAGGCGGAAAGTAAGACAGCTGGCTGGCTTTGCTCCAGTTTCGTTGAAAACTGTTTCCTCCGGTTTGCGGTGGCCATCCAAAGCTCGCCAGCAAATAAGCTGGCCCTCCAAATGAAGTCCCTAACAGGATCTGACCGGGTCGAAACGACCAGCGTTTGGGTGCGCTAGGAGATGGAAAATGAAAGGTTGGCAATTGAAAACCTACCAAAATCCTCTTTTTCACCAGGTCTATGGTAAAAAGGATCTGTACGTCCTCTATGCCTTTAAACATTTTGACCCAACCCTCTATCCTGATGATACCTTCGGATGAATAAAGCAGTCCGGTAAATTTTTCTTCTTCCGGAGGAGTGGTTATTTGTAAATTATTACCTGCAGTAATCAGGTCATAAACCAGGTAACCGGAAGCGAGCATGGCAAAGCCTGTCTTGTCGGAATAGGTCCAGTTTTCCAACCACTCAGGTCGGCTGGCACTATCAGGCTTTCGAAGTGATTTGAGCCCTTCATCCACATTTTCTACAATATTGGCGATCTGGCCTTTGTAATCACTGTTTTTGGAGAACACTAACTCCGCATCTCTAAGTTTGCCGAATCCAAGGTTAATATCGCCGCCTATTCTCAATCCGGACACCCAATACTTCACACCGTTGTTGGATGCGATTTTCACAAAAATTTCATTTGAATCGCCGAAAATACCTGGTGCCTTAAGGAAGATCACGCCGTAAAATTCGCGATCCCTGCCCTGCGAAAGCAAATTGTCTCGCTCCAGTGCCTCTCTCGGTGGGGTATTGACCGGATCATAACCTGCATCCGGAAAGGCTTTACCCCAAGCCAGCATACCACCGATCCTGATCTCATCGGATAGCGCCAGGCTCCCTTCGATCTTGTCGAGGTGAATATCAAAATCCCAACCTGATCCGGCTTTCATGGTCACCACTACCCTGCCGCCGATCTTGGCAAAGTTTTCAAGTCCAAAGTTGAACTCTCCGGCCACCTCCAGACGATTGCCGTTGGCCTCGCTTATGATGATATTGATGGCCTTGATAGAAAGCGGCCACTTGCCAAATACATCAGTTTTGGTGTCACCTCCCATGATGATAGACAGCACGGCTGTTTTCCCTTCAAGATCAAATCCCATGGCGGTCCTCAGTATGTGATGCATGTTGGGTTCGCCATTGGCAGGCGTATATTTATCAAAAATCGGTAACGCGCTCGCGAGTTCTGCACTGGGAAACAGCTCTACCGACGCGAATAGCTGTTTGAAATTGGTATCGAATTTTCTGAAACGGATAAAGTCCAAGCCAGGAATAGTGTCCCTGACATCCAGAGGTTTTACATAATCCAACGATGGAGTGATCCTAAAGCTTTCAATTCCACCCGATTGGTCAAAAGTCATGGCTGCGTTGCCCTTGATATCGAACTTATAATCGGTACCTCTTTGTAGCAACTTGAGGTTGACATCGAAGGTAAAATCTCTCAACTGATTTTCTATCCCAATACAATGGATCTTGGATACATCAAACTTGATAATGCTGTTGTCAAGGATATTGATGGTGAAGTTGGGATCATTAGTAATCTCGTCCGGCACCTTGGCTATCCAGGTAAATCCTTTGGCATCACGCCAGCCAAAATCCAGAAAAAGGTTATCGTTGATTTCTTTTATCAGTTTATCTAGGGTCTTGCCAAAATACCCGGTATTGAAATTGAGACTGAGCACTAATGGCATATGCCGAAACACAATACCCATAAACTGGGGACTTGTAGGGTCTATTTTTCCATTGGTAGTATCCGGAAGATTGTGGTTGTATGATGGAAATAGTTTTTTGTATCGGTCAGATGTGGCCAGTGCATGGAAAGACTGTTTTGTAAAGCCCAATTGTCCGTCGAAATCCAGGCTGCCCTTTTTGTTTTGATCAATGGCTATACCCGATGGAATGTTGTGACCCGGATACCGCTCGGCTACCAGGTCATAGGCATAGTCTACTTTGATTGTACCTGAGTCCTCTTTTGTTTTTCGCACCAAAGGGATCCCCATAGACTTGAAAAGCGGCCAAAAGCCGTAAGAGGTCCTGATCTTGCCATCCGGATCCTTAATTTTTATATTATCGTCAACAAAGGCCTTGAACCTACTTTTGATATCCGCATTGGTTGTGTAAAAAGTGATCAACAGCTCATTGACATTTCTGTTCAAAAGCCACTCCTTGAACGTATCGGGATCAATTTTTTTAACATCGAAACGAACATTGAGCAGTTCTTTCTCTTCTCGGGGCAGACAGGTCGCATAGATCTCAGCTGGATTAAATGATTCACATATCAATCCTGCAGTAACATATCCGGCACTCAATACAAGCGTGGATGCATAAGCCATGTAGATCAGCTTTTCTTTTTCCTCCTCGTCATATTTTTCCGTTGTGATCTCAGTCTTGGTAATCTCAGTTCTGAAAGCCTTTGGTGCGTCATATGAATCGTACTTCACTTCGGATTCCTCATGGTCCAACAGCTTAAACTCACTTGTGGTCGGATTGATGCTAAATTCTGTCAGCCATTTGTCATCTTTCGGCTTAATACCGTCCTCAAGCATGTCAAACGCCACCTGACTTTTCTTGTACTTCCAATTTATTTTGTCCAGGCTTGGTTTATCGTTTGATTCAAAATTGCCCGGTGCAAAAGGTGAGATTTCCAGTTCAGGCTTAAGTACGACAAATTCCTTGTCTCCGGAATCCAGCACAAAGCTGTTGGTCTGCCCATCGCTCGAAGCAATCAGAAATGAGGGAATGCTTGGTATCCTTACTGTTCTTCGCCCACCTTCCTGTATATTCTTTTTCGGCACCAGCAATGAATCTGCCGTACCCAAAGCCGTATGCAACTTTTTACCGGCCTGCAATACGAGGTCATCAGTATTCGGATCGAAGGCTAGCAGTGCCAGATTTGCATCCAGCTTGATTGAAGAGCCTTTTTCATTACTCAAACCCCGAACACGAATGCCGTAATGTTGATTAGCCAGTGTCAAATCTTCCCTGAGATCTCCCTGATAGATAAACTGCGGATTGAACCTGAACACCTTTTCGTGATTGGTGATCTCATTTTTTTTAGCCGTTCTACCGGTAATCTCCAAGGGAAAGAGAAATATCAGTCTGTCTTCTTCCCCGGCCATCTTGTTCGTGCCGGTGAAAATCTTCGTTCGTTTACCCTGATGTCCTACTTTTCGGTCAGAATGTTTATAGGATATGGTTGTTTCCGAAGCCTGAAATCCCAGACTTCTGATCTGACCATCCAGACAAGTCATTCGACTGAAGGTCAACAATGATCCCTGCCCCAAACTTCGCCCGTCCAGTTGCCAGTTGCTTTGTCCATTGAGTTTGACATGGTGTGCATTACGCTGATCCGAGATCAGATCAAGTGCCTTAGACACGAAATTGAAAATGAAGGTAGTCTTTCTTTGTATGGTAAAGCTAAGCGTACCAAAAGACTCCAGGTTTGCGGCCGAGGTAGGTGAACCCATTTCTACACAAGCGTGGTTGTTTTCCAACTTAAGGAAATGACCGAGTCGACCGCTTATATCCGATACTATTGGACTGAGCAAAGTGGGCGTTTCGTCCGACTTGTAGTAAAACAAGTTTTTCGAGGTATCGACCTGGGTGATATCACCCGTAATCGAAACAGAAAATCTCTCCAGAGAAACTTCCAGCTGCTGCCCCATCGCAATCGAAATTTTGCTGATGTAAAGATGAGGGGATTCCGGATTTTTGGCCACCTTTATGGCAGACGCAAAACTGAATGCATAAAACTGATCAGTTTGTTGGAGGGTGTATTGATTGCCTTCTTTCGAAACCCGAATCTTGCCATTTGGAAATAGAGCAGGATCAGAAATGCTGGTTTTCCCGTCCACGGTAAATTGAAGCATAAATTTCCCTTGCGCATAATTCACACCATTGTCCTCAACGATTGAGCTTTCGCCCGCCTTACCCTCCAAGCGAAACAATGATTGATACTTGTATAGCAGAATTGTAGTCATGGCTGCAGATTACTTTAAGTAGATAATGTCTCCCGGATAAAGAGATTCTTCATCGAAATTCCGACTTGGATGATAGCGGGCCTCTCGTTTCGGATCGGTGCCCAAGGTATTAGGCCTTGAAAAAATAATTCCTTTGATAAATTTCTTTCTTAACCTGATCCTGGCACGTATCGTCTCATCAGCGAAAAATTTACCGAAGCTTGTGTTCGCATAGCTCAGCTCGTAGCACTTTCGTTTGTAATTGACTCGTAACGTAGAAAAGTACTTTTCAGGGGTAATCCTCACTGAGATATCCGACACCTGTGACCCTTCACCAATCCGCTGGTAATAAAAGTCTGTGATCTTTTTCTCAACCTGATGATAGTTCAGCCCGGCAGCATTCATTTTATATGTATTGGACTGTGCGTCAAACCACACGCTTGAATCCGATTCCCTGATGGCAGGCGCTACATTGCTGTTTATGCTTTCATAAAACACCGGTAGTGTTATCATGCTGTCAGCATCTACCAGACATTTCTGTACAATTCGTTCTTGTTTAAGCTGCGTATTATTAAAAATCAAACTATGTTCGTAGCTAATATTCAATTCAAGAATTGAACTAGGGGGTACAATCAATAAAGTTGTAGGATCATAATTGATTTGATAATTTAGATCTTTATTTTTAGCAATTAGCGCAATAAAAAAGAGCAATCGTAATCGTTCATCGTCAACCTTGTTGGGGTCCCATTCAACCGAATTGGTGGTTCCATCTTTGATATAAGTAAGTTTAATTTTTTCATTTCGAACCATACTTTGCAAGAGAAACAACTCTTTATTTTGTCTATTGACATTGAAATTTTTGTTGCCTTCGTCAATAATAGCCTGCAGGTTTTTACTCCCAAATATTCTGATCCTGACGTCATGGACGGGCCAGTTGTCCTCAGTATTTTCGGTTAGTCTTTTGGCTTCTTGCCTTAGCGCATCGGGAAGATTGTTTAATGGTTCGGGAAGTTCCTGAGCGATACTTATCCGCTGAACAAAAATCAGAAGGATGATAAATATTACTGATTTGCTAAAAAATAAATCGGTCCATGACGACATAAGAGCGGATTGTACTTTTCGGAAAGCAATCTTGATATGTGAATTGGGATTTTTCATTACTTGGAAGATTATAGTTCTATATATCTTTAATTTTTGCGGATTATATAGTTCATGGAATAACACGATTTGACCAATTCATGAAAATATTATCTGAAAAGGTGTCAGGGCAATCGATTGGATGGTTAAGTTCATTTAGGTAAGAGATTAAATTTCATACTACAATTTGAAAATACTGAATACCTCCCTGCCTTCTACCCTTAAAATCGAACAATTCTAAAGTAGAGATAATCGGGTATCTTTCACTTGACATTTTGTGGGTTGGCTTATTTGTTCATCCCTTTACCAATTAAATAACCTCCTGATGAAATCCCCATTAAAACATATGCGGTTTCATCAAAACTGGGATATTCCATTCGACCCTTAAAGAACAAAGAAACGTAAATCGTAATATAAATTAAAGTGAAAAGTAGATTTTGTAATCTACCAACTGAAAACTGTCCATTATCATCGAGCAATATGTCAATCCAAAAACCTTGCGTTGTTGTTGAATTAGACTTTAATAAAGTTGTTGGTTTAGCAGATGCTTTTTGAGTCGCACTCACAATACCTGCGGTTAATCCTATGCCTATAGTGATACCTAAAAGAATTAAGGAGGTCTGGTTAATTTGCGGAAGGTTGGTGTTCTTAAATCCCCAATTTAAGACGAAAGCAGGGCATATTATCAAAGTCCATAACCACAACTGACATCTTGAAAAGCTGTAAGGAGAAGACTTAGAACTTGATTCTCTAAGAAGTGTTGTCATAAATGCGACAAAGCAACAAATTGTAACTACTACAACAGCAACTATTATTGAGATGATTTTTACTGTTTCCATTTTTTTAAAATGTATTTCGTTTTCTACACAGTATTCAAAATTATCGATATTCTTAGTAACTCTAACTATGTAATCCTTAATTTTAATAATAGTTCAAAAGTATTTTTTATTTTATTGTTAGGAATAAATAATTTTAGTTTCAACCTACCTATTTCTATTATATATCTTTGTTTTACAATAAACTGCCAAATCAAACAGGTTTTTTTGGTAGTTTTTAATTCTGAATTTCTTAAAATTAAAGTGAAACTGTATCAGCTAACTAATACTTTTGTTAATTGAATCTTATATTTTTCCACTATTAAGATATTGTTTTGTAAAATATTTATCAAGAAATTGCTTTCCATTATTGTACATGATATCCCGAACCTGTGTCCTAATATCTTCAATATGATAATTAAGACCAGGGTTATTATTTTGTCCTATTTTAGCCATAGCCGGTAATTCATTGATCAAATCCTTTTCGAGTTTTGGGTAATCCTTAATAGATTTACACGAATTAATTGGTTTGATAAGTCCATCAAAATCAGAACCTATACAAAGGTGTTTCCAAGTTTTTTTGCCTCCGACAGAAGCTGCATGTAATATGGTATTGCATAAGTGTCTAAGTTGTTTTTCTTCTAAGAAGGCTTTATTTTCGTCAGAAAATGTTTCATCATCAAATTCCTCTGGCTCATCCATCAGAGATTGGATTAGGTCTAAATCTTCAGGAGTAGATGCGTATTTAACAGGATTTGATGACTTAACCTTCTCAATATTAAAAGGTCCTTTTAACAGTTCATTGAATTCATCAGCTTGAAAAAATTCCAATTTTGTCTTTCCAAATCCCAGAATACGTTGATCTAGACTTAAGCCGATCAAGCCATCGGAATCAAGAATAATTTTAATCTCTTCATCAAATAGATTGATTGACCAAGGGTTAAAATTAGTTTCTTCGTCTTGCTTCTTACCTTTAATTCCACAAATTTCTTTATAGACTACCACTTTATATGGAGTTTGATCTTGAACTACCTCTATATGCTTTTCGATTTCCTTAACGTTGAAACCTGCTAAGCCCATATGGGTAGCAACAATGGGGATATCACTAAATCCATTGTTCTTCCTATGTTGGTAGAACTGGAATCGAGCGTATGCACTCATGTGCTTTATATCGACCAGAATACGCTTCCCAGCGCTGGTATTATAACATAGATTAATTATATCTATGCCATCTTTGCTAATGCCTTTTTGATTTTCTAATGGACGGAAAACGACACTTTTCGTAATTTTAGCACCATATGAATGATTGCATATGTAATTCCAGGTTAAATGAGTAAGAGTTAGATACAGAATGGTAAAGTCAGGAAATTTTTTGATTTCGGTAAGGTTTTTTAACATTATATTACCTTGTCCTGTGCTCCCTGTAATTGCATGACTTCCTTCTATACTTATTATTCCATTTATAATTGATTCATCAGGGTTAAAATCCTCTATGCAAGTTAGAATTTTCACTCGTTTCTCTCCCTTTATTAGTTTAGAATTTAAATGTTCCCATTCATCCCAAAATAGTTCATTGTAAGAATAAACTCCATCATTTATATTTTTAAGAAATTTTTTATTTAATGCTGAAAATATGTTAATAATATCCCTGATTAGCCAATAGTTTGAAAATCCTTTTTCTATTGGAACTATGGGAAAAACTGCTAAACGTACATTACCTTTAAAAAATTTTGAAAAATTACTTTGAGATTTCAGTATTGGAGCAAGTACTCCCCAAGGTCCAACCTTTACTTTCTTCCACGGACTTTTTTTATCAGCCCTATCTTCATTCGTTAAAAATGATTTTGAACTGGGGTGAACATGTAAATCAAATCGGATATCTAAATTTACCATATAAATAATAATGAATTAAGTTATAAAATTTTGATTTCAGAAAAATTATTATTTTAATAGTAGTTAAAGTGTTTTCAATTATTTTACGATTCATTTTACTTCTCTATATTTAAATATTTTTGCTGTATTAAGGGTTTGAATCATTCTTTCGAATATCTTTGTACAACAGATATTTGGATTCATGCAAGCTTCCTGGAGGTCCACGCAAACATGAACGAGCATTTCCGGATTATTTTGCTATTACTTAAGAAACTCTCCCAGGGAGATGGCTGTATTATTAAAGGAATTGAAATTTGACTTCAGTGCCATTCACTCAGAAAGCATGAGTTGGCAAATTCCTGAGTTTTTTCTTTTAAAATTTAATTGAAATAATTTTTGAGGGTAAGAAACACTTAATTTTAGGAAATCTTTAAGAGACTGTAAAATAATAAGTGAAAATCTTAGAGATTAAAACTCAAAATTACCGGTAGCTATTAGAACTCTATCAATTAATTTGTAAGGGTTCCCTTATTTGCTGTAGATTTTACAAGTCTGTTCAATTTAAGAAAATTTTTTTAAAAAAAAATGTTTTCGGCTTTTTTAGATAAAAATATTTTCTAAAGTTTATTTAATTATTCTAATCCTCTTTCATATTTCGGTGCTGGGAAATATGTCCAACTTTGAGCCTTCATAGTGCCTTTGCCCTACTTTTGTATAGTGAGGCCAGTACCCACTCAATTAAGTTAAGTTTTTCGAATTACCATTTTCTTGTCTGAAAATGTTTTTTTAATTTTTCAGGTTCTGTTTCTCGACCAATTATCATGTAATGGGCATACTTTTCCTTTCCCCTTTTTCAAGAGCTTATTTTGTGGTGATATTTGACGGTTTTGTTTGTCCACTGATTTTTGATTCCTATTTATAGTACTGATTGACCCGGGTAGGCTCGTCTGTGTCTTTTCGAGGAAATTTCCTTCCCTTTTTTACAGCTACCAGATTTAGGGCTACTTTAATGATGAGGTTATCCAGAATCTTTACCACACATTCCCGGATGAATAGCTTTACAATCTTGGCTCTTAGGTGTAAAAAAGTATTTTTCCAATTGTATTTATAGGTCAGTTTCCTTTTTGCGTTCTTCTTTTTGATCTCCTTGCCAGCAGCCATTCCTGTCAGGGCCACCATGTTCATGGCCAGTATATGGGCGTAAAATTCCTGATAAATCCCCACCGGTTTCCTGCAACCAAACTGTTCCACTTTGATCCTAGGTTTCAAGTTTTTTATTCCTTCTTCCACACCCCATCTCATTCCATAAAGGGTTACTAAATCCTCAGTACTAAATTTACTTTCTTCCAAATTACTGACCAGTAGCTCGGTTTCGCCGGTTTCCAGGACAGCCTTGGTTATCCTTACCTGTATCGGGTTTTCTCTTTTTGAGTTTTTCTGCTCCTTTTTACTGGGTATCCATTCGGCGGTAAAATCTATCCTGCTGTCAGCCATTACCCCTTTGGCAGAATTGGACATCCCGGTGGACATCCGAATGCAAAAGGTCCTTCTTTCACAGGTCAATCGCTGCACTATTGGCATACACTCCGAAATATCCCCGGATCTGTTTGGAAGCGGGCAGATTTAAAGTACTGCCGTCCCCGGCAAGAATCCGGTATCCCTTTCATCTGAGGGATAGAAAAACTTTAATAAGCCTGGGAAGTGATAGCGCAAAGATCGGAAAAGAACCTCCAATCGATTTTATACCTCGCCTGGGTAAAGGCACTACCGGTAACAGCCTGTTTACCGAGCTAGGAAGGAACCTTTGAGGATACAATTTCCGCTGATTTTTTAAACAACTTAAGAACAGAAAGTGCGACAGTCTGAAAATCAAGCGGTGAAGTTCTGGAAAAATAGGCGGAATCCGGACAGTAAAATGACAGATGTTCAGTCGATTGAAATTTATCAAAGATTTTTTTTTGGACAATCGCAAAGAAATACCCGTCGTGTTTGAGTTGGTATTTTGTACCTTCATAGTTATATGTTTTAAAATACATAATTTACTTAAAGAAGGCCGGTTTTCATAAGGGGAATCGGCTTTTTTGGGGTTAAAGGCCTATTTTTCTTAACTTAATAGCATTGAGTACCCACTGTAGGGGGAGTCCATGCTATTAAGTTATACCGCGGGTGGCGGTCTGATGAGAGTGAATTATACAAGTAGTGGAAGTTTTCCCGAGAAGATACTGGACTATGAGGGCGATCTCGTTTTCGAAGAGTCTTGGAGAAACAAAAAATTAAAGTAAATTTATCATATCCTTTTAGGGGCTAAAAACTTTTAAGGATCAAAATGTCAGGATAAAACCCTAGCATACTTTTGTAGAAATAATCAATGAGTTTAGTATTAAAATATTGTAATTTGGTTAGACTTCATTACTATTTGCTTCAAATTATAATTGGTCAGTTTTTAAAAGAAAACAGTCAAAAATCTTCTTATTGAATAACGAGATAGGTAGCTTGTAAATCTGAGGTTGAAACGCTTCTTGGAGTATATTTTAACTAGTTGAAATAAGTAGTTAAGTCTCCAAGGCTTTACAATTTACTTTGATTGATTGTTGAACATCCTGTTGTTTGAGGTTCATTTTAAATGTTTAATAATGAAAGTATATGATTATGCCTGAAAAACCACCAATAATAAACTGCCATACCCATATTTTCACTGGAGATTATGTTCCGCCCTACCTAGCTAAAACTTTTGTTTTTTGGCCATTATATTATTTTCTTTCTCTTTCCTGTATTGTAAAAGGTTTTAGGTTCTGGTATAAATATCCTAACACCTGGCAGTATAAACCCTGGTATAAATCGATTTTGAAAAGAATCTATTTAATCAAAATGCTCGGTAATCGATATTGGTACAATAGTTTAATTGGAATTGTAGTGGGAGTTCTTTTGGGTATACAGGTGATTTTTATCTTGAATGAGTGGATCTCCCTGATTTTTGGAAAAAAGACTGTTTTATGGGGCAGTGTTCAACAATCTAAAGAATGGGTAGCAAATCATAGTTTACTATATATTCCAGAATCATTTTTCGGGAAACTTTTAATCCTTTTCCTGTTTTTTTTCTTATTTAAGTCGGGAAGGAAACCGGTGTTTTTTATCCTCAAATCAATTTGGACATTTCTTGGCAGGCTACCAGGACCAAAAAGTAAGGATTTGGCTGAACGTTATATGCTTATAGGACGTTTTGCTTTTCGCCACAAGCAACAAACAATATTAAGTCGATTAATTACTCAATATCCTCCGGGAACCGGTTTTGTAGTGTTGCCAATGGATATGGAGTATATGAAAGCAGGAAAGCTCAATCCAGAATTCACTTACCAATCGCAAATGGCTGAATTAAAATCGATAAAAGATAATTCAAGTACTAAGGATTTGTTTTTCCCTTTTGTTTTTATTGACTCAAGAAGAATTATTGATGAGGGAAATAAACATTTTAATTATAGTGTTAAGGACGGGCAGGTGGTTTTGGAAGACTGCTTTATTAAAACCTATATTGAAGGGAATAAATTCAGTGGATTTAAAATCTATCCTGCCTTAGGATACTACCCCTTTGAAGAAGTTCTTCTACCGTTGTGGAAATATGCTGCCGATAATGAATTGCCGATAATGACCCACTGTATTAGAGGGACTATTTTTTATCGGGGAAGCAAAAAGAAGGAATGGGATGAGCATCCTGTTTTTGAAGAGATGGGATTCAATAAAGAATATGAGCCTTTAAAATTAAATGAAATTCCTAATAGTGAATTCATTAATAATTTTACTCATCCATTAAATTATTTATGTCTTCTTGAAGAAACGTATCTTAGGAAACTTGTTGGTGGGTCCAAGGATAGCAAGATTCGCGAGTTATTCGGATTTTCCAATATGGAGACAGAATTGAAACATAATTTAAATCATTTGAAAATATGTTTTGGTCATTATGGTGGTGATGATGAATGGAATAAATTTTTAGAGCTTGACAGAGATAATTACAGTAGTCAGTTAATCAAAAATCCTACTGTAGGGATAAAATTTTTAGTTGATGAGGAAGGAGGACACCGGCCAGGGAAAATTGAACAAATCTGGAAATATGTGGACTGGTATTCTATTATTTCCAGTCTTATGTTGCAGTATTCCAATGTGTACTCAGATTTAAGCTACATCATACACAGTTCTAGTATTCAGCCTTTACTCAAGTTAACAATGCTTAATACTAATTTGAAAGAAAAAGTATTGTTTGGTACTGATTTCTATGTTGTAAGAAATCATAAATCAGAGAAGAATATTTATTCAGATATTTTGAGTCACTTAGCCGAAGAAGAATTTGACCTAATTGCAAGAACAAATCCAAGAAAATTCTTAAATAATAAACTTCATGGTTCGATTAAAATTTAAATATTGATAAGGTTATGATCAAGAACAATAGAGGGCTGGCACCTTAATACCTACAATCAGAAAAGGTTTTAAAAGCAAAAAACACATTGAAGGTCAAGTTTTTTGATAATTTAAGACTAAAGCGTTTAAAATTTGATTTTTCTATTTTGAAGGCTACCAGAGAAGAATTGATGGAGTTGTGTAAGAATTAAGTGTGCTTTCTGTGAATCTCCATTAGGATCAACGAGCATAGGTGAATTTGAAAACTTTATACTAAAAGGATAAATATGCTTCAATGCATTATTGGTGGTTGTCTTATAAATGGGGAAACCTTTTGATTGTTTGTCATTGCCATAGCCAAATCTATACACTCTACAGCCACATTCCAAAGTGTTATGACAGTTTTATGCATTCCTGGCTTGACAGCAATGCTTTTAAATTTACGACATAATAAAAAGAAAAATAAGCTGAAAACGATATTGTCATTTATTTTGACCATAAGGGATTGAACGTGTGGCATTGACAGCACCTAAAAGAAATTTGCATTTAAGTGGTTAAATGAAGCTTTGTGCTTCGTGTCAAGTTCAGCGGTGGTAGACAGTTTTCGTCTCCGAAATCGCCAACTTCTTGTAGCTGCATACTGGGTGTGACTTGAATCAGCCCCTAGGGGCTTAATGCTTTGAAATGGATGGAGGATTATTGGTTATACAATAGATAGGCCCTCCGATGGCTGCTTGCCGGAGCGGCTATTAAACCGCCTTGCGCTGCATTTAGGTAAAACGTTGATGTGGTGACCGGTAAGGAAAACCGGGGACATTGATCCCCATAGGTAAGTACTGGTGGAGCTGAATTTAAATAAACCAATGACCCACCAAAGTTATGGGCTATTTTTCACATGCATCCGAATTGAGGGTCTGAAATATTCCAAGGAACTACGGCATAATAGGATCTGATTGACTGAGATGCTTTATTCCGTTCCTCCTTGCGCTTAGTGAAAAACTCCCCATGGGATGGGCTTATCATTCATTTAGCCCTCCAGTGCCAGGAGTTTTAAAGTCGGTAAGAACATTATGAAACGTTTCAATTTATTATCAGAACCCACCGAGATGCTTTACAACCAGGGGAAATCCGCTATGACGGACTACCATCTCATCGCCGCCATCGCCAATATCGGGGTAGACAAAGCCCGGGAGATCCTTAAACTGGCAGATAATAGGCTTTCGGAACTCGCCAAATGGGACATGGAAAAATTTCTCAAAATAGAGGGCATCGGATTTACCCGGGCCACAGCACTGGTCACTTCCTTTGAACTGGGAAGAAGAAGAATGGTTGAACAACCGGATAAAAGAATCAAAATCAACTGTTCCCAGGATGTGTACAATTGTATGAAGCCGTATCTCTTCGATGAAGTTGTGGAGCACTTTTACATCGTTTTATTAAACCGAAATAATCAAGTGGTAAAACTCCATAAGATCAGTTCAGGAGGAACTTACGGTACCTTGGCGGATCCCAAGTTGATCTTCAAGAAGGCTTTGGATTACCTTGCCTCGGGATTGATCCTGGTGCATAATCACCCTTCCGGAAATCTTAACCCTTCCGAATCGGACAAGCGGCTAACGCAGCGGCTGATTGAAGTCGGAAAAAGCCTGGAAATACCGGTCCTGGATCATTTGATTTTTACCGATGCTTCCTACCTCAGTTTTGCAGATGAAGGCCTGATATAGGCCTTCATTTTTAAACAAGTGAATGGGATTTTAGTTTTGATAAATCTCATTCACTTTGTTCCAAATTCCACTCATCTGCTGGTTAAAGTACTTTAAATAGCATTCAGAAACATGATCCTTAAATATTTTCACTTTTTTATCTTCCGCCTTGCAGATTTTGGCGTTAAAAATTCCGGGCAGTGCGGTGGGAAGAACAGAGGCATGTTTGACGAGGGGTTTGAGTGAAATATGAATCTTTTATGGAGTAATTTTAAAACCCCGAGGAGTTTGCCTATGTGAGGGTGGGGTCCGGAATTTAGCCAAAAGATGCACAGCGGCGGGGTTTTTTGGTTACTTTTTTGACCTGCAGCAAAAAAGTGACAGGGGTAATATATGGTAGGAAGCCAAATCAGTTAAAACCAGGGTTCAATAGTGGTATCGACCATCCAAATGCAATTTTGGTCAATTCATTTCATTAATACTGTTATAATTGTGTTACCTAAAAATATATCAATATAAACCCACAGCCCACCTAAGTAGAACCACCAATAGGGTAGGGGTACAGCTAATGGCTAGGGCTTTACTAACTCCCAGTTCAAATTCATGCCCTAACAAAATGGCAAAAAACAGGTAAAACCCCAACCAGAAAATATAACTCAACTCCTCCATATCTAACAGCCCCAATCCCATAAATGAGGGTTGGTGAAGCATTTCCGAAAGCGTTCCGCCATCTTCGATTCCATACAAGACAAGGAGATAAATTAGGCAATTGAGAATAATGGGAATGAATGATATGGTAATGGCAAAGCCCATCTTCTCGGGATTGACTTTTTCATTCAGCAGGGTAAACATCAGTCCGGATGTCAGCATGTAAAAGACAAAAAGCATCAAGGGAACAAAAAGGCCAATCAGATTGCTGATGCCCCGAAACAACCTGAACAGCTCCATATTTTCCAATTCACCGGACTGAAGAGAATAGGACCGGCTGGATATCCAGTAAAACAGGATGGAAAGGGTAAATAGAACGATATAAGGCAGGTATTTTTTCATCCGGAGAAACTGACATAAACTTCCAAAACAGCGGCTAATAACAGGATGACCAGGGTAGTGGCTGAGAGGATCAAGAACTTTTGGTAGTCAAATTGATGGCTCCTTCCAAGTATGAATTTTTTGAGTAGATATAGTCCGAGGTAAAACCCAAGCGAACCCGAAGGAATGATGGCCACGATTTCGATGGCATGGGGGAGCAGGTGTCTTATAATTAAGATAGATGAAAAATTTTCCCCTGCCACAGATAGGGCATAACCCAATACGGCACCATTGTAAAAAGTATTCAGAATAGAAATGGTGCCCAGGGAAAAACCACCAGCTATATTGATCAGGGCCACGGATATATTGTTTCCGGCAATGGAACAGAACAACTTTGATTTGGAATCAGCCATCATTGCTACCGTTGGCTGGACTTCCGGTAGGCTAAAATCAAAATCAGAATCCATATAATACCCTACCAGCATCCCGGTCAGGTAGACGGCGGCAGCTGATAGGGTAAGGAGTTTAGCGTTCATGGCTCACTACATACCGGCAGTGGCTCCTGCGATCATCCCTCCGGCAGGGCCTGCCACCATGCCAACGCCAAAGCCCCATGCGGCAGCATCTATTAGGCCAATGGCATTGATGGCCAATCCAGCTTCAGCCGAAGCGCCTCTTCGTGCGGCCAGGTAACTAATTCCCGCCCAAACTTCTCCTTCTTTAGGCGCGGCTTGTTCCACACTTCCCATCGCGAAACTGCCACAAATGGCAATCAGGATAAACAGACCTTTCATTTTAGTTTTCATACTTGTTTTGTTTTAGTGAATGAATCAAATAAAAAAGGAAATGGCTTTTGAAAATCTAGTATTGAAATAGAGGTACAAGGATACCAGGCCAAATGCGGTGAGGGCATGGACGAATCCGATCAGGAATGCCATCACGATATCTTCGTGCAGGTAGAATACAATTTGTTCGGGTACCACAAACGACAAAAATCCGATCACATAGCCCCAGGTGAAGGATTTGGTTTTCTGCGGAACCACAGCACCCCCGCACCTGGGACAGGCAAAGGCATGATCGTTTTTGACTTTCAGGATTACCCGAAAGGGCAGCTTTTTGTCACAATGCGGGCAGGTAAACGATTCTTTTTTCTCCATATTTCTCAATCAGGACCGGTGGACTCTAAGACCCCGAACCCTAGTTGTATTAAAATATAAAACGATTGTTTCTATTTTCTAAACAATAATATAGAAAATATACCTATTTTCAAAACAGTTATTTGATTTTTAGTAACAAAAGTATCGGATAGCTAAATTGATGTATTCTAAAACGATACATCCATGACAGATTTGGGCTTGTATTTAGCCAAAAGGACGGTAAACAAAGCAGAAGTTTCCCGGCGCACGGGCATCAGCAAATCCCGCCTAACCCAGCTGACTTCCAACGACTCCGCCAAACTCCGGGCCGACGAACTCTACCTGATCGCCCTGGCCATCAATGTGGACCCTGGGGAGATGTTTAAGGAGTTGTTTGGGGGGTTGGGGTTGAGGGAAAAGAAAGATAAGGCATAATGTCAAAATTCACCCCCTCCAAAAAATCAAACACCATTCCTTCTTTTCACTGAATAGAAGAATTAACCCATCGTTTTAGAGTGGAAATAAAATACGATTCTCCCAAGCGAGAGAACATAGTATTTCTGTTATCGATGAACTGTAATTGAATAAATTAATTTAAAACTTATAATTACTCCATCTCATCTAACAACATATTAGATTTTGTGTGGGTTAACTCAAACCCTTGTTACCCTTGAACATGAAATGCACCGGATACCACATATTCGAGTGCATTTTTTTTGGTTTGTCATATTTGATCGGGAAAAAGCAAAAAAAAATTTCAGAAAATACAACACACACCAACGAAAGGTAAGGTACCCCCTAGGTATTTGGTAGGGAAATCCTTTCTGAATAGCAAAACTAAAGACCCGTTTGAAGGTGGTGACACCTAACTAAAGCCGTCCATCCATTTATCCTCATTCTTGATTAATGGATCATACCAATCAGCCTTAGCACGAGCCCATTCAATCCACGTTGACAAATTTTCTTTAGATGAGCAATTAGATTCAATAAAACTAAGATAAGCCCTCAGTTGCTGTGCTTCTGCCCACCGCTTACTTTCTTGCAACAATTCCGAGAACCTTTTCTGTTCATCATCTTTTTTTTGCTTGATTTCTTTTCTAACCCTTTCCTCCTCTTCATATTTTTTTCTCATAATTTCCCGCCTGATGTTTTCTTCTGCTTCCTTTTTGGCAAAGTATTCAATAGCACCAATAATCCTCCCCAGCTTGTTTTCAAGTAAAGTGTAGGGAGTGTCGCCCCATTCTTTTATCACCCACATATCAATCAATTGAATAAAAAGATGACCTGTGGGAATTAACTCCCGGGTATCCCAACTTTTTTCTTTTTTTCTTTCGCTCCGGCATTTCTCCCAAAATCTTATCTCTACTTTTTCATCGTTAATTTTTACAAAAGTTTTATCCCCAATTAATAGTTGATGTTTTCGTCCTTTTAGGGCCTTAACGAAGGTATCGATAATTGGTAAAGCCCTATTGAGGTTTTCCAACTTAATCGAGGTATTGAAGTAACCAGACCTGGTAGATATGATCCCCTTCCTTTCGTAAGAAGTTCTATGGTCTTTTGATTTTAAATGATTTTTTAATGCCACCACCAGGGGGTCAGGCTTAGTAAGATTAGCAGGGACAATCAGATTTATTGACCCATTATTTGATATTTCTTTGATGATTGCTTCCAATTCAGGATTCGCCATGTTTTTGAGCATAGTAATATTCAGTACCGGGTTGTAAATGATTGCATATCAAAATAATACAGTAAAATATTTTTATAAAAAAAAATTGAAAAATAATTTTTGCCCCCCTACCCATGGTGAAGTATACCCCCCTATGTTTTGGTGGGGAAAATCCCTTCCGACATTGTCAAATCAAAATTTTATTGTATGAAAAAGGAATTGTTAGATTTCTATGAGGAAATGTTTCACAGGGGTGATTTTCTTTGGAAAATGTTTAGCCGTAGGCATCCATATCACCAATTAATTTCATTCATCGCAGACAACCACTTTACCCGGGAAGGTAATAATCGGGTCCCATCTTTAGCTTACACCTGTGCAAAGGTCGAGATTTCATTGGATGAATTGGAAACGCAGCTGGGCCACATGAAGGAAAGGATAGAAAACTATTTTTATCAGAATGGGGAATTCGAGCATAGCATTCATCTCTATTTGGATTTGCCTTTTGCAGGTACTGTTTTTTTCTTTAACCAGGAAGAAGGGGAATTAAACTGCCTATTGAAGGTCAAAGTGAAGTTGGACTTTGAGCTTGGTGTTCCAATCCAATCCTTATTGTAGGATATGTAAAATTAATTTTAGCCTTAAGATTCTCCTCCTGGATTCATATGATTTGACCAGGGGGAGATTTTAATTTTTATTAAAGGAAAAGGTCAGAAAAACGATTTACTTTTGGGACTACTATTTCAAATATGCGATCGGCAAATGCAATGTTCTCAGCAACAGCCAATGACTCCGCCAAACTCCGTGCAGACGAACTTTACCTGATAGCCCTGGCCATCAATGTGGATCCGGGGGAGATGTTTAAGGAGTTGGGGTTGAGGATCTGAAACGATGAGGAATAGTTTTTTCGAATTAACGTATAGTGTGGGTTTTTTCTTGAGAAAAATCAGTTACTGAAATAGACTTATTTTTTCGGCAAATATTAATTTAAACTGCCGAAGTTTTGAAATTTTAATTTTTAAACTAAATTTGCCTAAGTAAAGATGAAAAACACTGATCTAGCACATAGTCTTAAAATACATTTTTCAGGTAAACAAGAATTTACTACCAAAGAAATCACGGATACCCTTCAAGAGCATTTTCCTGATTTGTCTGGCAGTACTATAGCCTGGAGGCTCAATCAACTAAAAAAAGACAAACTTCTTTATCAGATAGGTAGAGGTCTCTACACTTTTGATTACAAACCCGAATTTTCACCCGAACTCAGCTTAAAATCCAAAAGACTTTTCAATCGGGTTAAAGGCATCTATACGGGTGAAATAGTCATGTGGGATACCACCCTATTGAATACCATTGGTGGTAATGACATCTCCAAGTATTGGGTTTTTATTGCATTGAACAAAGATGATTTGGATTCCTTATTTGATGAGATGTTATCCTTCAGCAAAAAAGTCTATCTGCAACCTGACAAAGAAACAACTGCCCGATACCTCATCCCACAGAATGAAGCTATCATTTTAACGGCGTTGATCTCTGAGACACCGACGGAACGATCAGGCGACTATCTATCTCCCAGCATTGAAGCAATCCTGGTAAATGCATGGTTTGAGTATGAACAGTTTTTAGAGCCTATCGGCTTAGACATTCACAAACTTTACGTACAGGCATTTGCTAAGTACAATGTGAATAAAAGTAAGCTGTTACGCTATGCATCCAGACGAGATAAAAGAAAAGAAATTAACGAACTACTAAAATCCATAGCATAATGTCAACAGAAGTACTTGATCAAGAAGATATTGTCTTAGAAGATAACCAACTGGTATGTATACTTTCTGGTGAAATTAAGAAGGTAAAAGCCCAAGAGACCAACCTGCAATCTGTAATCCTTATGCTTAATGAGGAATATGGCTTTGACTTGTCTGACATGGAACGTGATTTCACTATCCAATATACTGATCCCGATACAGGAAAGCCTAAGAAGCAAAAAGTTGAGTTAGTGATATTTGAAAAAGGGAAAACACATGAGCAGGATTTTATCACTCATATATGCGTTGTTCTTGACGATAAGATCAAAGCTGAAGACAAAAAGAAGGGTGTAAAACCTACTTTGGAAAACGCCATGGGTGCCGTGGAAAGCTGTGTCTTCGGCCTTTGGGCAAACGGCTCCAGTTATCACTACCTACAGAAGGAAGATGATGCCATGGGATTTGATTATGACTTTGTGGATCTTTCTGACTTTCCTGGTGAAGGAGAGACACTAGATGACTTGGACAGAGCTGATCGTTCATCGAGCAAGAAGCCCGCTAATGACTCCTTGATAAAGGTATTTAAACGCTCTCACGATTATATCTATGGCAATGAAGGGAGAAAGAAGGACGCTTTCTGGCAATTGCTTAACCTGATCTTCTGCAAGCTCTATGATGAGAAGCGAAGGTTTATGCCCTCTGAAGAAAGCTACCGCAGGAAGTTTTGGGTAGGCGTAAAAGAGCAAAACACAGAGGAAGGTAGAAAGGCAGTAGCTGAACGGATTAAAGGGTTATTTGAAGAGCTTAAAACAGATGAAATCTTTTCGGAAGTTTTTGATGGTAATGAAGCCATTGGACTAACCGATAAAGGCTTAGCCTTTATAGCAGGTGAACTTGCTAAATACTCATTCCTTGACGCATCCGTTGATGTGAAAGGAATGGCCTATGAAACGATTGTCAGTAACACACTGAAGCAAGAAGCGGGTCAGTTCTTCACACCACGAAACATCATTAAGGCAATGGTCGAAATGATGAACCCAACAGAAACAGATAGGATTTTAGACCCCTGTTGTGGTTCAGGAGGATTCCTAGTAATGGCATTAGACCATGTGCGCAAGCAAATAGCATCGGAACTTCACCCTGATCTCGATGGTCCTTTGTTGGCTGAGAAATTCAATTCATTTGAAGTAAATGAACGTGTGCGTGAATATGCCGAGAGGTGCATATTCGGTTTTGACTTTGATCCAGATCTAAAAAAAGCCGCACGAATGAACATGGTAATGGCTGGAGATGGACATGCCAACATTTTTCATGTCAATTCCCTTGCCTATCCCAATTGGGAGCACCCGGAGGAGATTCAGAAAATCAATGCCTCTATCAACAAAAGCTTGTCCGACATGAAGGATATTGAGTCGAGATATGGCAATGACGCTCGTGGTAAGTTTGATATGGTATTTACCAACCCGCCATTTGGAGCCAAGGTGAAGGTTGAACAAGAAGTAGCCAGTCAATACTATCTATCGAAATACAGCGATGCGCCTGAAGTGCTGTTCATTGAAGCCTGCTATAACTACTTGAAACCAGGTGGTAAGATGGGAATTGTTTTGCCAGATGGTATTCTTGGCAACCCCAACACTTTACTTGTGCGTGAATGGATATTGGATAAGTACAAAATACTGGCCTCAGTAGATTTAGCAGTAGAGGCATTTCTGCCACAGGTTGGTGTGCAAGCCTCTCTACTCTTTTTACAGAAAAAAACGGAATTAGAGCGCCAACTAGCACAGGACAGTGCTGAAGACTATAAGGTTTTTATGGCCATTGCAGAAAAACTAGGTAAGGACAGAAGAGGCAATCCGATCTATATGAGAGATGAAGATGGTGCGGAAATCCTGTTTGATACCGAAACTAATTACATAATCCATAAAAAGGATGGAGAATTAGAGGTAAAAACTAGAAAAGAGAAGATAAAGCAATTGGATGATGACCTTCCGAAAATTACTAAAGCGTTTCATAAACAGACTAAAAAGATTTAGAGAATGCGATCTGGAGAAATAAAGATGTCTTGGATTCGGGAAGGGCAAAGCTCTTTCACACCGGATTATTACTTGAATATAGGAAAAAAAACCATTTCAAATCTTCTGGACAAAGGGGTAGCATGGAAAAGGCTTGATTCCCTATCGGATAAGCTATATCAAGGAGGGATATTTAAGCGAAATTATAATGAAGCAGGAAACAAGTCCTATCCCTACGTTACTGCGACTGATATGGTCAAAACTCAACCTTTGAAAACTGCAAAATATTTATCTAAGAAATTCACTCCCTGGATTGATGAAATGACCCTTAAAAACCATCAGATATTAGTTAGCTGCGCTGGAACTGTAGGAAACACCGTACTTGTTAACTCAAGTTTTGCAGGATGCATTGGATCCCAAGAAATTATTCGTATTGAAACATCAAAAGTCCCATTAGGATATTTATTTGCTTACTTAAGTTCACCAATCATATATGAATATATTCAATCTATGATATACGGGGCTGTTGTCCCTAGAATTTCGGCAGAAGAATTAGGTAGTTTACCCATTTTACTTCCTTCTGATAAGGTACAAGAAGAAATTCATACCCTAACTATACAATCGTCAGATCTTCGGGCTGAGGCTAATCGCATTTTATCCGAGGTTCAATCACTATTATTTAAAAAGGCTAACCTTCCTGTACTTAACAATTCAGACTATGAGTCTTTTGGAAATCAAAGTTCTTCCCGAGAAACATCCACTTTCACACGAAACATCAATCAGATAAGTCCGCTTTCAATTAATGCTTTCAATTACTCAAAACGGATTGAAAAATTGGAGGTCATTGTTAAGAAAAACAATTGTTTGAGTCTGTCAAACTGTCTGGATGACAGTCAATTCTTTTCAAGCGGTTCTTTTAAGAGATTAGAATTGAACTCTCCGAAATCAATAAAACTGATAAATCAATCCGACATTTTTAATATTCGAAAAAAAGGTAAAATGTTAGCTCGGATGTTTGTTCGAGGCGATAAACTGGTGGAATATGGAGAGGTAATTCTAGCAGGTGTTGGCACCTTAGGTGAAGGTGAAACGTTTTGTCGTGCAATTTTCGCCAATGAAGAATTGGAGGGTCAACTAATATCAGGGGAGTTTATTAGAATGAAGACCAAAGCTAATGTACTCTCTGGATATTTATATGCGTGGCTCTCCTCAGATTATGGTTTTCGGTTAATAAGAAAAACTCACACGGGCACCAAACTTTGTAGACCTATTCAAGAATTACTTAAGAATATTCCTGTACCAATTCTAGACAAAGAATCTATGATTGAAATTGATGAACAAGTAAAAAAAGCTCATACTATGTTATTTGATGCTTTAAACTTTGAAAATCAAGCAATCGACCTAATAGAAAAAGAAATCGAATCATGGCAAGAATCATAAAACCACCCTACTTTGAATCGGTTGTGAATGCCGGAGAAAAGCGTTTGCTTGACTATCTGGAAGTAAACCTACCTGACACTTACTACTTAGTGCCCAATGTGGAGATTGCCTCCACTAACCCCAGAAACAACCGTACCCAATATTGGGAGTATGACCTCTTGGTAGTTACTCCACATGCCATTTACAACATTGAGAATAAAGACTGGAAAGGACGCATTGAGGGGGATGATAATTATTGGTATGTCAATGATCGTCAAAGACAAAACCCACTAAAAACTGGAAGGCAAAAGACTGCTGTACTTGCCTCCAAACTAAAGGAAAACGAATCTTCATGGGGAAGAGCATGGATACAAAACATGGTTTCCCTTTCTTACCCAAACACTTATGCTCCCTCACTATGGCAAGAAGCAGGTAAGCTCACTTTTCGACTCGATGACAACCTAATTTATTTCTTAATAGATCCTGATCAGGTAGGAAAGCAAGAAAATGATATTCAGGATATCTATCAAGACATAGTCAAGTATCTGGATGGTAGTCAGAGCAAAAAATCCCCAGACGAAAAGCGTGAAGTTGAAGGCTATGAAATCATAGAGATTCTGCAACAAGAACCCAACTTCATTGAGTATCTGGTAAAGCCAAAAGGTGTAACCTCATCCATTCGCAAAAGAGTGAAAGAATACTCTCTTCAAGTAGCCGGGCTTTCACAACCTGAACTACTTAAACGAGAAGATGCTATTAAAAACCAATACAAGGCTTTACATAAAATCAAGGCAAAACCCTTCATTCTTAATGTGGAGTTCAAGATAGATGAAGAAAACCATCAGTTTTACGAGATTTCAGACTTCCTAGACGAAAATTCTTTGCGAGCTGAAGCTCGATCTAAGACCTTCACTTTTCAGGAAAAAATTGGCATTCTCCGAAATGTAATGGCTGCATTAAAGGAAGCCCACAAAGAGAATATCTTCCATAGAGACATTAACCCTGATAACATCTACATGAGCAGCGGTTATGCCTATCTGGGCAATTTCGGAAAATCCTACTTCACTGACCATAACCAGCAAGGATATACGGTGATGGCGACCATCAACGAATCCAATGCTACTCCCTACCATCCACTTGAACTAACCGTTGGAGATGCTTCCAGGGCGTCAGATATATATTCGTTAGGTGTATTGGCTTATTGGCTATTCACAGGCGAAGAACCATTCAACACCCCTTATGATCTTGATAAATTAGGCGGTCAGCTCCCATCGGAAAAATTACCTAGTTCTCTAAATAAAGCGCTTCCAAAATGGCTTGATGCACTTTGCAATAAAACCATCCTAACGGATGATTTGAAAAGGGTAGACAGCATAGAACAGATAGAACAATTCATAGAAGAATCTATGAAAGAAGGCGATAGTGCTGTAGATTCAAAGCGAAACACTGTTTCGCCTCAGACTCCGTCGATTGATACTTATGACTTGAAAGAGGGAGATCGGTTAGGAGTTTACATCATACATCAAGTTCTAGGCAAAGGCGGCTATTCACGTGTATTCAAAGTCAAGCACCGTTTGCAGGATAAATATTTTACACTAAAACTTTTTCACGAAAGCGTTAATGCCAATTCTGTAATTGACGAGTATAGTGCACTTAAGGAGTTGAGTCATAATAACATTGTGAAATTCGTTTGGAATGATGAAGCTCCAAGTGGCCAATTCTATACAGTTATGGAGTATTTGGATGGTGAAAATTTGAGTGTTTATGCTCGAACTGATGCCAAACTCCCTATATACCGAGTATTTCAAGTGGCTCAGGATATTCTGAGTGCGTTGGTTTCTATGCAAAGTCTTGAAAAGCCGATTTTGCACAGAGATATTAAACCTCAAAATATAGTTTGGGATGACCAAAAAAGATTTGTGCTCATTGACTTCAATGTGGCTTCTTTTGCGGATGAAAATAAGGATTTTGTTGGCACCAATCCTTATTTAGCCCCCGACCTTATAGCCGATGGCTATAAAGTGGATTGGGACACATCTGCTGACACTTTTGCCTTAGGAATCACCCTATACGAGTTAATCTGCAAGCAATATCCTTGGGCACCTAAAAAAATGCCTGTTTTAAGTATCGAACCAATCAATCCTAAGGAAGTAGAACCCCGCATTTCTAAAGCGTTCGCCAGTTTCATTCATAAAGCGATCAATCCAAGGGTCGAAAATCGTTTCCAGAACGCCCAACAAATGATGGATGCGCTTATTGAGATCGGAGAAGACGGCATTTTGGAGGCGAGCATAAATGAAGAGAAATCCATCACAAATGACAATCAGCTCTATCACGTAGAGTTGATGATTTCTCAACCAGGATTGAGAGTCAAGTTGTTTGATAAGATGGCCACTTTCTTCGAACTTGAGAAGACGATCCTTAACAACTTCGACCGCTTTAAGGATAAACTTTCAACCTATCGCAACAGCCTTTCACTTGGAGAAATGATTGAATTAACGCTTAAAGTTGATAGCGAGATTATCATTTATAAGCCCTTTTGGAAAGGAGGAGCGAGAAATTTTACTGATGGCAATATTCAACACCTACACGAAGGGCTGCTTCAGGTTTTTGAAGAACACAAGCAAAAGTTAAATGCCTATAAAATTGAAGTGAAAGGGCTTGATTTTATTGAGTATATCAATTCCTTATATAGTCAATCCAGAAACGGAAACTTTGGTACAAGGGCAAGTGAAAATGTCAATGAATTTGACAAGCTGACTTACACTCCATCGAAACTTGATAAAAAACTTCTCCCGGATATACTTGATGGGAAATACAGGCTGCTTATTATCACTGGAAACGCTGGTGATGGTAAAACCGCCTTCATCAAACGTATTGAGTATGACAACGCTATCAAAGATCTAAATCATCAGGAACATAAAAATGGTGCAAAATTTAGGATCAATGGAATCAACTTCGAAAGTAACTATGATGGTTCACAAGATGAAGATGAAAGAGCCAATAATGACGTTTTAGAATCCTTTTTTGAACCGTTCGAAAACACGGCAAACTACAACGATGCTAAAGAAGGAAGAATAATCGCAATCAATGAAGGTAGGTTAGTTGAGTTCTTAAAGACCTCCACCAAGCACAAACCTTTACATGATACTATTGAAAACTACTTTTACAACGAAGGCCATCACAACTTGCCTGGCGGGTTGATGATTATCAATTTAAACCTAAGATCCGTTGCTGCGCTAGATGATAAAGAACCAAGCCTCTTTAGAAAGCAAATCAAGGCACTCACCAAAAAAGAGCTTTGGACCAAATGTGAAGGTTGTGATTTAGCGAATAAGTGTTTTATTAAGTATAATGTGGATTCCTTCAATGATCCTGCGATGGGTGAAGAAGTCATCTCACGAATGGAATGGCTACTCAGGACTGCTGGGCTCAAGAGAGAACTGCACATTACCATGCGTGATCTAAGATCTTTTATTGCTTTCTCGCTTACTAGAGATCATGAGTGTTCTGATATAGAAAAATTGTATGCTGAAAATATTGATATACCCGAGAATTATTGGCAGCACTATTATTTTAACATTACCGACCCATCTATTGAGGATTCAGGAAATCAGGATAGGCTAATAAAACTGCTCCGTGAAACTGACATTGGAGAAGTCGCTATTCCTGATAGAGATCGCGATTTATTCTTTGGAAATCACCAATCGAATGATTATTTGGAATTTGCTGAAAGAGGGATTGACTTAATTGATGAGTTTAACAACAATAAAATATGGGTGCCAGCTCATGAACAAGATGACACGAATGTTAAGAGAATCCGTGGTATCCAAAAGAACTTCATTCGTCATCAATATTTTGAAGGGAAATCAGAATTACTGACTATTAAAAATGGCTTTGTAAAAGGTGATGCTGCTTCAGAAGAAGCACAGTTTCCCTCCTACTTACTCCGTCTACCGTACCACTCGGTTTACAAGTTCGTAAAAGTTCTTGAAAAAGGTGACGCTGAGAACTACACAAAAGCCAGTATTTCAAGAGCTATTTCTCTAAATGAAGGGTGCGATAATCCTGGAATTGATAAGGACTATTTGGTATTGGCATCCACCGAAATCAGAGATCCTTTAAGTAAATCTTTCCGCTTGTTTGACTTAGATGATTTTGAGTTGTACGTGAATAGAACGGATCATTTGGTTAAATATTTAGAGTATGAACCGGACAGCCTAACTTTCAGACATAGGTCTAAAAAGCACATCAAGCTTACTATTTCTTTGGATTTGTACGAAATGCTCTATTTCATTCAACAAGGTTTTAGTCCTTCATTGAATGACCTGAGAGGGAAATTTATTGAATTGATCATTTTCAAAAACCTTCTGGAAAATCTTAGCTACAATGAAGTTGTAGTTTCCAGTGACAACATGGAGTTTTACAGAATTAGTAAGGATGAAGAGAGCAGACTTTACATTGAACCAATGGAATTATAGTTATGGCAATTAAACTGAATAAAGAAGAGAGCATATTTCGCAACGAGCTGATATTTACAGCTGATGCCAAGGCGGTGAATATTGACAACACTTTGGTAAATCTTTTCATGCTATTAAAGCATAATGGAATTCGTCCCAAGCAGCGAGCCAGAGCGGGGAGTAATTCCTTTATTGACCTTGAGACGTTAAAGCGTGTATTTTCTAAACTTGAGGAGGAAGGTTCTATTACTGGGTTTAACAACAACCCGGAAGCAGCAGTGCTATGGATGCGCAGTAATTTGGTCAACATGGTTTATAGAGGGAATTTAGACAAAGAGAAAATCTCCTCTTTAAGACCAATCCACTTGGAAAGTTATAGGGTAAGAAATGCGACTAATACAAGAGACTATAATACTGCAGATCAGGTTTATCTTATGCTTGGTGCGAACCCTACCGTTCGGGATGACTTGAAAAGCTTTCTTATGGAAGGCTGGGATCAAACTACAAGCAAAATAAATCTAGGGAACGAGCTTGATGTTGACAGTCTTGGATTGCTTCATATCATTAAGAATGTAAAGCCCGGATTCCTTGATAGTAGTTCCAGTTTAAATCAAATAAGACCACTTTTAAATGAGCAAGCAGAACTGTATTGTGATGATGTGAGGCGTCTCTTGGTTTATAAGAAAAAACTCCCTAGAAATGTACTTATTGAATACCTAAAAACTATTACTTCTTTTCATCTATCTATCTATATCCAAAAACTGATTTTCACCTTACCTCAAATGGTGGAAAATGGTACGGATACTTCAAGAGTCGACTGGAGTATTGTGGTTGATGCAACTGACGATTTTGAGAGTAGAATTGCAAAAATGTCAGCTGAGGAAGCTGAAAATTTGGGCAACAATGTTAATGACTATATCAAGTCCACATTCCAGGTAAACGCTGCACTTAGACGACTAAGACTGGAAAAAACCAATTCAGAACATTTGGGCAAAGCCCTAGAACTTCTGAAAAATAAACCCCAAGAATTTGAAATCTATTTTGAAACTCAATGGGATATCCTGTATAGTACGCTTGATGATGATGACAAGGAATTAATTCAAGACTTGGTGAAATATGAAGAAACCTATTTTGACCGATACATCGAGCTTATCTTAAAAGCAAGAGGTAATTACCAGTTCCGCTACCACATGCAATTAATAGACAACCTCTCTCAAAAAAATAATGAGAGAGGAATTATGGGCCAAGGACGGAGTAAGAAACATCCAAGAAGATACGTTCTTGGTACTCGCTTGCTTGAAACACTTGTTCAAATTCTGGTTTTAGAATCAGACGGAAAGGACTTTCATACTAAAAGTTTATCCATTGAAGAATTGATCCAGAAAATCAGAGATCGGTATGGTCTAATAATAAACGGACTTTCTGAAGACCGCTTTAAAGATGCAGATCTGAATACTCATTTAGCCTTTAAAGAAAATGTGGAGGCGTTCAAATTGAAACTCAGACAAATTGGATTTTATAACGATCTAAGTGATGCCTACATTCTTCAAAGAATTAGACCACGTTACGAATTAAATGCTTAGTAGAATGGAATTGACCTCATCTATAAATACCTATTATAAGCGAATCATTAACTTGATACTGGAATTGTATCATGATGATTTAAGTAAGGCGATTCAAGGACATTGCATGAAAATCACTGGCCTTGGAATGTCCGAGTTGGAGTTCTTGTGGGAATTGATTCGTGAAAAATATCCTAACATTAATACTTTCATCGTTTCTGAGCAATCCAGCTCGGACTCCAGATTTATCACTGCTACCAAACTCATAGAGTTTCGAAATAAGCAGGAGGCACCACTCCTTGTATTAATTCCATCTAATAGCAGAACAGCCGCCGAAGACTCTTATGGAAACGCAACTTTCAAAGAAATTTCACTTGAAGGTATTGAGCATAAACTCAAGGAAGAGTTACTTAATAGTGTACCGTCAGAATTTAATCATATTATCAAAAATGAAATACTTGGTTATCTAGATATTCTTCATGGAGATGCTGTCTATGTTATCGATTATCTGCTCTCTCTTGAAGAGCAAGGTTACAATGCAGAAACAATCGGAAACAACATCTACCTATTAGACTTAATCCCTGATTGCACGCTGATTAAGGAACATGATAAAATACGTTCAAGGCTCAATTTTAACCTTGAAAGTATATCCCTATTAGGCTCTTTTCATAAACCCTTATACGACAGAATAGCTGAACTACCTCTCGAACCCAATACGCTTCAGAAAGATTTAGTGAATTTCATAAAGTCAGAAAGTGATTCAAGAAGTTCAGAAGACATATGCAGGATAATTTACAAAAGCTATCCTAATCTCAATTTCTCTAATTGGCAAATTCCTGATCTTGATTTCACTCATATTAAACTTACTACCGAGGAAATTAGGTCTACAGATTTCATAATTGAAGAAGGGAAAAACGTTTTAAAAGCACAGCCAAACTCAACTTCAAAAGTCAAGGTTCGCTTCTCAACGAACCAAAACCCAAAAGACATTTCAGACCTGAAATACTTTAAGGTGATTTTAATGGCTGTAGATGGTGCAGCTGGTGAGGAAATACAAGTGCTTCGCAAAATCAAAAACTCAAATTCTAACAGGCCATACCGAGAAGCTACCGTTGAGTTAAGTCCAAATATAATGGAAGAAGGCTCATATTTTTTTAAAATATGGGCTGAGGATGAACATGGAAATATCCTTAATGGAGATGACGATTTTAAAGACATAAAAATTCAATCCGCTTGGGAAGCTTCTAAATCAGAAGATCAAAGTAAATCCAAGAGCAGCTTTCCGTATAAGTTAACCTGTGATTCAGACGATTTTTACTATGTAGTTGAAGAAAACACCGAACGAGAAGAAAACCAGCGCAAAGACAAACTAAACAATGTCCTACAGGCGTTTTTTAAATTCAGAATTGACAAGTTAAGATCAGGCTCAGACCCTGAAGTACCTCAATCTTCTGAAACATCAAATATCTGGCTCACAGATTACACTAAGCATACTTCGACCTTTCACATTAACTATTCTGACAAGCATAATTATCAGGTCAATTTGTCTTCAAAACTCAGAAGTATTGAAGATGCATTTCTAAAAAACGGAAGCAGCATTGGTCATGTGAAGGCAACTTTAAAGAGCAATTCTTCTGCAGTAGGTTTTGAATCCATAAGTTTCATTCCAAGTGAAATTTCTACACTAATACCGCAAGACATTCTCAAACTACGATCTGAAATCTTCGATCAAATTAAATCTTCGAATGACGATGAAAACGGAGTATTTGAGACCACCAACATCATGTTCATTTCTGAATCAATAAGAACATACATCCAAAAACTTACCACTTGGATTGCAAAACTTCACAGTCAGATTTCAGATGAAGAAACAACTGATGATGAGAAATCTACCATTCAGGATTTTCTTGCTGAAGTTCAAATGCTTGACATGGTTAAAATAAAAACGAAGCTGCCAGATGGAAAGCCAACTGAGGCGCTTCTTTTATCCCCTATTCATCCTTTAAGACTAGCCTGGTGGGTGCAGTTGATTGATGTATTCCTCACATGGGAAAAAAGCACAAGTGAATATGAAGGTTATAAGTCCGCATGGAATAAAGGATTATCAGAATTATTCGAGGGTCAGTTATCTCCAGAAAACAATCCCTTGGTTCTAGTTGAACCCAACACATTTAAAAGCTATCACTACTCCGGTGAATTAGCATTTGGTTGGGGCTTTTATCTCAATGTACTTTCAGAAGAGTCCAAAAATGGGATGACGTCTGTATCCCGTCAAATGAAGCACTATTTCAGACAACTTTTTAACATCACTAAAGACAACTATGTCGAAACCGAGATTAGTCAAAAGTTGGTCGTTCGCCACATCAAAAATTATTTATCCCAACACCCTTATACCGACAAACTGATTATAAATCTAATAAATGCTGGTGATGCAGGTGTTTTTGCAGATTCCTTGGTAGAATTAGAAAGAGAGACGAACTTTCAGAACATAAAATATGAAGTTCGAATTTTCAAAGGAGATGACAAGATAATTGAACATGGAGAAGCTCTTCGCACCCTGATTAATCCAGAATCAAATATATCTGAAGAAGCTGAGGCATTCTCACAACCTTCAGCCAATCGTCTATTTCCCAAGATGCGATTTTCAATCAATAGTATCTCGGATTATCTTAAATCTCCTTCTCGGTATTCTTCTCATTTAAGCTTTCTAATAAGCCCATTTCCAATTACTGTAGAACTGATCAAACCACATAAACTTGATCGTAATTTCTATTTGAATGGTCTTATCGCAACTCCAACGATTGCTGTAAATGATATCGGATCTGAAATTAAATGGAATAGGTATTTGCAGGGAAATGAGGTAATACCAGATTATAAAAATTCAGGTACTTGTGGTGTCAGTCTTTTCAATAACCTTCAATCTTTCATCGCTGGGGCATTAGCTTCAAGATTCACGGAATCAATACCTTCTACTCAGCTTCGTTTGAACGATAAGGATAAAGTCCTTCTTACCCATCTGCATGATTTTTCTGATTGGGTAATAACATTTGATAAAAATCTTGGTCCTCAGGTTTTCGATCAACCCTCTAAGGATGGAAAAATTCCATTTTTATTAGACTTTGTTCCTGGTGAAGAGATAACAGGAATATCCTCTTATCTCACAACAAGACCGACATCTGAAGTTCTTGGACTACTCGGGCCGCATTTTCAGGAGTTCAACATTGATATACATAAACCAGAGGATGAGAAGAAGGTTAAGATTCTTCTTGAAGATCTCAGAGCAGTTTCCAGTTCATTAGTACTCCAATTAAACTCTTCAAAGAACAAAGCATTTGAGGTAATCGGTTCAGCTTTCACCAAGAGGGTTTTGGAAAAAAAAGGGCTTTTAGAAGAATCATTTCTAATTCCAATTGATTTACACCATAACCTATTTGAAAATCTCCCATCAGAAAGTAAAAGCCGAGCTGATAATCTTTTAGTCTCGATTGATCCGGAAACAAGAGAAATACAATTCACTGTAATTGAGATAAAGTGCAGAAAAAGTATTGGATCTGCTGAGAACGGAGATTTAAAGAGTAAGATGAAAGAGCAAATTGAGAACACAATAACTGCTCTAAGAATGCACTTTGACCCAGAATATGAAATGTCTTTTGATAGACTGGACAGAGAGATTAAAAATAAGGAGTTAAAGTCCCTCTTAGGCTTCTACATTGAACGTGCGTATCGTTATGAATATTTGACAGAAAATGCTTTCGCAAGTTATAATGCGTTTTTGCAGTTGCTTCATCAAGGGTTCAAGTTGAGGTTTAAGCAACTTGGTTTGATTTTCAATTTTTCGGCAGATCAAAAGCATTATAAAGAAGAAATTGACAACGATCTCACATTCTTCACATTTGGAGATAAGTTAATTGAACAAATTCTTGATCCGGATTCCGATTTAAACACAAAACGTCTTGAAGATCATCAACTGGATAGTGAGTTAAGTGAAGCGGTTGGTATTAATACCAAGCTTAGGCCATTCATCCAAAAACTAAAATCCAAAGAACCGATAGATCAGAAGGATGACAAGCCGGATCATGAAGATGGTGGAATCGAAATACCAGTAGATGATTCTCCCGATAATACATCAGCAAGTCCCTCTACATCAATTGATAATCAGGTTGGTTTAGAAGATTCTGAACCTATTTCCAACGAAGATCAATTCAATGTTACACCACCGGATTATGACATTCTTATTGGTAAAAATTCTCCAAGCGACCAATATGGAATCCTTGGCGAAAGCATTCATGGTAAGAAAATAGCAATTGACCTTAGTGAAACTAACACTATCAGCCTATTTGGTGTCCAAGGTGGCGGTAAAAGCTACACTATTGGTACAATCTCAGAAATGGTACTGAAGCAATTCAACCATATCAACTTACTTCCAGCACCACTAGCAGGAGTAATATTTCACTATAGCGAAAGCATGGATTATGAGCCTGAGTTCACTTCAATGAAAAGCCCCAACGATAAAAAAACAGAACTCTCAAAACTTCGTGAAAGATACGGAGCTGAACCGGACAGCATTGAAGATGTGATTATCTTGACTCCAAAGGACAAAATAGAAGAAAGGAAAGCAGAATACCCATCAATTGAAGTATTGCCAATTGCCTTTAATTCAAAAGAGTTAAACGTTCAAGATTGGATGTTCCTTCTTGGCGCAATTGGGAATGATTCCACGTACATCAAGCAACTTAAGGCGATCATGAAAGAACTTAGACGTGATTTGACTCTTGATGGTATTGCTCAAGCAGTTGAGGATTCTTTATTACTATCCACCAATCAAAAAGCATTAGCAAAACAGAAATTGAGCTTCGCTCGTGAGTACATTGATGATAAATTCATTTTACGAGACACCCTAAAGCCAGGCAGATTAATCATTGTTGACCTCCGAGACGAGTTTATTGTCAAGGATGAGGCCCTGGGCCTGTTTGTGATAATGCTGAATATTTTCTCAGCTGTTAAAAATGTAAATGGAAAGCACTTTAATAAGTTTATCGTTTTTGATGAGGCACACAAATACATGGATAATAAGGATTTAACTGGCAATATAGTTACCGCAATTAGAGAGATGAGACACAAAGGTGTTAGCATCATGATTGCGAGTCAAGACCCTCCAAGCTTGCCAAATGAAATTATCGAGCTTAGTTCAATCGTTCTACTTCATAAGTTTAATAGCCCCCAGTGGTTGAAGCATATTCAAAAATCAGTCACTCAGTTATCCAGTCTTTCTCCAACAGATATGAGTTCATTATCTCCAGGTGAAGGCTTTCTATGGGCCACTAAGGCAACTGAGCGAAGTATTTCGGCTAAACCTTTAAAAATTTCAACACGGCCACGAGTGACAAAACATGGTGGTGCTACTATTCAAGCAACTGGTGAACAATGAAAGCAATAGCAGTATCACATAAAGGAAAGCGAGACATTAATCAGGATTTAATACTTGAGTATACCTCTATTGATGGGTCATACCTTTTCGCTGTGATAGATGGAATGGGAGGTTATGAAAGTGGAGAAATTGCTGCTAAAATAGTCGGTGAGAATATTGAGACCTATTTATCTACTGTCGGAACTATTGATGCCTTTCACATTCAAAAAGCAATAAATAAGTCAAATCTGGCACTTCGCCAGCAAAAAACAGAATCATCTGAAAGTATGGGAGCCACTATAGGTGGTGTCATTTTTAAGGGTTCTTCTGTTTCATATTTTTGGGTTGGTGATGTCAAAATATTTCATTTCAGAAACAAGAAAATACTTTTTGAATCTATACCTCACGGCTTGGTGAATGATCTGGTTGAGAATGGATCAATTACAGAACCATCCCAGCTGTCAAAGTATAGGCATGTAGTTACTCGCTCCATACAAGGTGATATAAAAACCTCTCAGGCAGAGATCGATTCTAATACATTTCAAGACAACACAGACTTACTCTTTGTCTGCTCTGATGGTGTACATGATCTTTTTGAGAGTCTACAACTTGAAAACCTACTCAATCAAGTTGAATCACCACTGATGCTACAGGCTGAGCTTGAATCCAGGCTTAAAATAGAAGCGAGTGACAATTTCACTTTTGGTATAATCACTTCAAATGCATTAGAAATCTAGCTTATGGAACAACAGGAACTATTCTTTAATTTATTTCCATTCAACTGGCAAAAGCAACCCGTTGTTTTATATTTATCAACCGAAGATAATGGCAGGTGTACAGGACTTTATTTTAACTTGTTTCTAAATGAGATAATGACATTATCTCTTAAAATAGTCTCTAAAATTCAATCAAACTTTTTAAAACCTTACGTATTTTGGAGGAAACAAATCTTCAAATCTTTGAAAGAAATGCTCAAATCGTCCATGATTCCAAGGCAGACTGAGTATAGATCTTTTCATGGGTAGGAGATAAATCTTTTATTTTTATAGTTATAATAAACCAGAATATTAAATGATAGAAAGAGAATTAATAGAAAATCTTTATGAGGAGAAAGCAAGGAACGATAGTAATTCCGAGGATCTTGCTACTACTCTAAATATTCTTTCAAAAACGGTTTTTGGAGATGTTAACCGATTTGTCTTTGAATTAATACAGAATGCTGATGATTCCCCTATACCTATCTCACAGGCAGAACTAAATGTGACATTTCACCTATTCGACAACTACCTCTTATTTTCACATAATGGTAAGCATTTCAATACATCTGATGTAAAGGGTATTTCCAGAGTAGGGAGTCTTGATAGCCGGAAAGACAAAGAAATGGAGAAAACTGGCTACAAAGGAATTGGTTTCAAGTCTGTTTTCAGAACATCAGATTGCGTTCAGATCAGCTCTAACGGATATAAGTTCAAATTTGATAAAAACCATCATCTATGGGCAAATGACAAATCCTACCCATGGCAGGTAATTCCTATTTGGCATGATGAAATTCCTGAGGAGGTTGCGCCTTACATTGATTTTTCCGATGTAAATACCATTATTAAAATCAAGAACAAGGAAATTCTCTACTCTGAGATTCTGGATGTATTTGAAGACTGTCAGATCATTTTGTTCTTACGGAACGTCAACTCAATACGATTTAAACGAAACAACGTTGCTGAGTTTGAAATTATCAAAAAGAGCACCGGTGCTAATACTTGTGAACTATATTATAATAGTACTCTTAAAAGCAATTGGTATACATCCGAATTTACTCAGGAAATCAGCGATTCGCTTAGAGATAAGTTAACAAACCTTTCTGATGAAGAATGTCCAAGAAAACTTAAGGAAGCAAAAAAGACCAAACTTACTTTTGCTGCACTCATTGAAGGAACTAACCTGGTTGCGTTGGCAAATACGATCATATATAATTATCTACCCACAAAAGTCGGTTATGATTTCCCCTACATCGTAAATGGAGACTTTATTACCAATGCTGAAAGAACTCAATTGCTTAAAAATGATTGGAATGAATTTCTCCTAAATGCAATAGCTACAGCCCAAATCAATTTACTGGTAGAGCTTAGTACCACTAGGTTTAAGAATGACATCCTTCGTTTATTTAAAGAAACATTTTCATATACCTCGGATAGCCTTAAACAAGCATTCAACAAAGGATTGTCAGCAGCCATAAATGAAATTTCTTTTATTCCTGACCTATCGGAATCAAAACTTTTAAAAGTTCAAAATTGTTTGATTGATGTGCTGGAATACTCTAAATATTTCCCTAAAGAACATATCACTGAGTTATACAGTAATAATCCAAGTCTGGTGATTCAAGAACTTGTTTCTACTGAAAAACTGATTCCCTTCGGAGCATCATATTTTGATGAAGGAGAAATAGAAGCCTTATTTAGGTCTCAAACCTTTATAGCCGCAGCAACTTCCGACAGGAAGTTCAATTTTCGCTTGATGTATTTTCTATTTAAGAAGTATCTATCTCCGGAGGTACTAAAGAGACTCAAATTCATTCTGGACAGCACCGGAAACCTTCAGACACCGGAAAATCTATATTTCCCTTCGAACTCGTTTACAAAAACCATCTCATTTACGGAGCTAACATTTGTTGATGCAACTGTTTTTACGGAAATCGACAAATATGAGGACCTTAAAAAATGGTTAATTGAACTTGGAGTGAAATTCCCAAAGAACATCGAAATTCTTCGCAAGTCAATCTTTCCAATGATCAATAAAGATCGTATTACACTGGATACCACATTTGAAGTCACGCATTTTATTTTTAATCTATATACTCAGGGTGAGCTAACCGATAACGATTACAAGACATTAAGGAAAATTAAACTGTTAACGAATAATGGCCTAAAAATCGCTTCAGAAACTCATCTATCAAACGCTTATAATCCACGACTACAGCTTGAAGACCTTGTGCCTGAGCAGAGTTATGTAAGCAAAGACTATATCTCAAGTAATGGGGATATAGAGACCTGGAAGAGTTTTTTTCTCAGACTCTTTGTAAAGGAAAAGATAACCGTTGTTAAATATGACAAGACAGAAAGAGGGCAATTATCTTCAATTATTCCTGAAATCTCAGGCTATCTTTCTTGGATAGACAATAATGGCTATTATGATTCAATTTATGCTCGATACAAAAATTCAGGGCAGCATTATTTATCCAATGTAAGGTATTTCTTTTTTATAGATCACCTGAAATCTATAACATTCGCTAAGCTTTTTTGGGATATTCTGTTAGGCGACTGGAATAGTTATCAGTTAGATGATCCAAAAACAAAATATCTTCACTACGGTGGGGTCAATGAAGTCCCTGATTACTTGCAATATTACGTAAGAAACTTCCCTTCGATTCCTGCGACAGATAGGAAATGCTACAAATCTACTGAGGTCTACTCTCCAAGATTTAAAAACATCATACAGGACAAATATCCAGTTGCCGACTTCAAAAGTACTTTATTGTCCAAAGAGCAGATAAGTTACCTAGGTCTGAGGCAATTCATTGAGATAGGCAATTGTATATCTCTGTTGGCAAGCCTCGCAATAGAAGATATTACCAATGAGACAAAAAAGCAGATATTTGCTCTGTATGACGAAATAATAAAATCCTACAAAGAAGGAAACAGGATAGCTACTGATATTTCTACCATTACTCTTTTATCTCTAAACAATTCATATCAATCTATTGATAGTCTTTATTACTTTAATATCAGCTCACTATCCCCATCAGTGAGTTCCGATAGGTTTATTCAATTTTCAGATTCATTTTCTGATAAGGACAAAGCTCTTTTCTGTCAGATGTTCGAAATACCAGCCGTTACCTACTCTGATTTAGATTTCAACTATGAAAACCGTGAAAATGACGACTCACTGAAAGCAAAGCTCAACGAAATCCTTCCCTTTTTATCCATTATCATTTCTCATAAAGATTCCTTAGAGTTTGACAAAATATTCACTCAGCTAAACGTAATAATTGATTCTACAACAGTATATAAAGCTGAGGCGCTCACTCTTTTATACAGGGATCAAGCAGATGAAATAATTTTTAATTCCTCCATAACAACGTGGCATGATGGCAACAGCTTTTATTTTTCAGGTAATTGGCTAAGCCCACTAACGCTATATTCACTTTGTTCTCTCCTATGTGATTATTTAGGCATTGAGAATATTGACCGTGAACTATCCTTATTCTTACAAATAAGTAAAACTGAAATAATAGATTGGTTGACTGAAAAAGGTTACGAGATACCAAGCTCTACGAGTCTCCCGCCTCAAGAATATAGTGTGAGTGACGAGGAAGTTGCTAATAGCATTTTTGAGGTTGCGGATCCCGAAATTAATTATTCAGAATCAGTTATAATCGAAGAATTTGAACCGGAAATTGAAGCGCAGGCTGCTGATACGATAAATGTAAAAATCAATAATGTTAATCATCAATCGGTAGGTTTTGTAAATACTTCAAAAGACTATGCCAAGCTGAAAAATGATGAAATTAAAATTGATATTGGCAGATGGAGCGAGGAGTACATATACAATTATTTACAGTCAAAAGAACAATACACCTCAATCAATTGGTTAAACAAAGACGAAGAAGCGTATCTGCCCTATGATTTCATTGTTGTTGAAAATCAGAAAGAAAAGTACATTGAGGTCAAAGGAACTCCTTCAAAAGACAAGGGGGAATTTTATATGTCAAAGGGCGAATGGAACTTTATGTTCGAAAAAAAGGCTGACTATACAATTTACAGATTGTTTAATGTCGGAAAAAAAGATGGACTGGAAATAAAAATTATTGAAGAACCCTATCTATTGATTCAGAACGGCAATATGCTTCCAGATTCCATTTCAGTTTACATTTAGACCAATAACACGGCCATGTGCCTACAGCCTGTTCATTCCGTTCGTTCCTCTTTACATTCACAAGCTTCCACCACCTCACAGCAAGACTAGCGCGTATTCCATACCGTGCCACACTTGCTTTTCCTAACGCAGGTAAAGCATAGTCATCATTGCATGAATTTTGATCTACTATTTTCGGGCTTATCGAAAAAACAGCAGCCTCTTCATGCCCTTCTCGTCATTCACTCCTTTATTTCAATCGCTACGTAAGGGAAATAATAAATATTTGCTTTATCTTTAAAATGTGCATAGCCTTATCTAAAAAATTACAATTATTTAATTATTCTTTAGTAAAGAAAGATATTATTTAACCTCCTTTCCTAACATCCCTTTCAACATCTCGATCTGTTCATCCTTTAAACGAATGATTTCTGCATTCAATCTTTTTATTTCATCCAAAGCTTCAATCCACTTTTCGACTGGATTTAAGTTAAAAGTTGGGTAATAATTGTATCCATTTGATTGGTCATTAAAAGTATTCGAAATAATATTCACCGCCTGCTCTTCATCAAAATTTTGAATGGCTTCCACGGGGATTTTAAGGATTTCGGAGACCTGGACCAGGATGGCATCTTCCACTGTTTCTTTTTGCTCAAGAAGGGATATTTTCTTTTGGGACCAGTCAGCACCCAGCTCATGGGCCAGGGCTTCCTCCTTATGTATTTTAGGGAAACATTTGATATTGCGGTCCTGGTGGATTTTTCCTGGCATGTTGTTTTGATCTGTAATTGATCAAATTAACCATTTCCATAGAATTGGCTATAAGGTAATAAGGGATTTTTAAATAAAATATCCGTTGGTGGGATAATTTATGCTGGTGGCCATGTGGAATCGGCTTGGATTTCATCTTTTTCCACCAGCACCTGTGCAAGTTCAGAAAATAAGATATGCCTTATCAGAATAGGGTAGGGGGCATCGATTATTGAATTTTGAAAGGCTGGCTCACGGTTTACCCCAAAGAGTGAACACTATTCAACCGAAAATCTAGATTAAAAATAAATATGACTTTGGACGAGTTGATTATAGAATTGATCCTCCAAGACCTGAAACACAATCAGTTGATTTTGGGGCTAGACAGATTAAACCTTGATAGCGGTTATTGTCATTTTTTGGGTATTTTGGATCTGATTCAAAGGTTGATGGGGGTACAAGATGACAAAATGGATGAATTTTCTACCACTTATATTGCGGCCATGCAACAGAGCCTGGAATTTCCTATTCCACGTTCCGGAGAAGAGCTCAAGCCTTTGGCAATGGAATGTTATAAACACTTAAAAGAAAAGTTTAGTGGCTAACCTGGAAGGATTTAAATATTTTTGGGGCTTACCCTTCGGGTCGGGCTATCGCTTCGCTTCCATTTCAATCTTTTTCCCCTTCACTTCCCTCCCAAAAAAAGGATTTCCATTGCTATCCCTAAGCCAATGTCCGGAAGGCAAAGTAAAAACCTATCCATGTTATTTGTAAATTGAATGCTTACCATAAACCGGAAACCATGTGTGGCAGATATTCCGAAAAGCAAGACCTAAAAAAGGTGGAGGACCAATTGAAATTGAGGTTGTCCGAAAAGGCCAAAGACTGGAAGCCATCTTTCAATATTGCACCTTCGCAACTGGCTCCGGTGGTCACCTCCGATGATCCTGACCTGATGGATGTCTTTCATTTCGGTTTGGTGCCACACTGGGCGAAGGACAAAAAGGTTGGATATAAAATGATCAATGCCCGCTCAGAAACCCTGCTTGAAAAACCCTCCTATAAACCCCTTGTGATTAACAATAAAAGATGCCTGGTCCTGGCGGACAGTTTTTTTGAATGGAAAAAGGAGGGCAAAGAAAAGCAGCCATTCCGGATTTACATTCCTGATAGGGAGGTCTTTTTTTTCGCAGGGCTTTGGTCAAGTTGGAAGGATCCTGAGGGGGAAACGTATAATTCATTCTCCATCATCACCACCGCTCCTAATAATCTGATGGAAAAAATCCATGACCGAATGCCAGTGATTTTGACCAGGGAAGAAGAAAAATTATGGTTGGATCCCGATCAAAACCCCAAGGATTTGCTCAAATTATTGAACGCTTATCCGGCCGATTCCATGGAGGCTTACGAAATATCCAAGGAGGTCAACAAACCCGGAAACAATCACCCCGGAATTCTAGATCCGGTGTCGGAATAAATATAGTAGGCCTTTTAGCCCATTTTGGGCAATTTTTCTTTATGAGCGGGATGGGGTTTTCCTATTTCACCTTTTCATACTTTCCGTGGTAACTTCAAATTTCAGGATCTTTAACAGCCGTTCCTCCATGTCCCTCAAATTCCCCTGTTTTCTATAGCTGGTGAAATCCTTTTACTGCAAAGGATCAATCCTAATTCTCTTTTTATTGCAGCCTTTCCAATGCCATGGCCTATCCTGTTCCCGGTTGTGAATTATGATCCATGCAAAGATGGGGTCTGCGGTACACCCGCCAAGGGTACGCTTCGCCCGATCAAAAAAATAGGGTTTTCCAAAGGAAGCCTTCCACAATTTTTTTTGCACGGCCCTTGGCTTGGGTGTCCCTGGCAGCCCCATTCTCTTAGGCATAATCAAATTTCAAACCTTAAACAGTTAAAGTCATGTCACAATTTGAAAAAACCTACATCGGCAAAGGAACCCAGGTAAAGGACCTCAACATCATCCGGGTATCCATCTCCAAAGAAACACTGGAGGAAATCCTAAAAGACCACATGGTAGACTACGACGGCAAAGAATACCTGGTATTTGAAGTCGCCTCGCTGAAAGAGCCGGACCAATTTGGAAAAACCCATACCGCCTATATCAGCAAAAAGGTAGCTGTTCCGAAAGGGAGTAAGGCCAGGAAATCAAAAATCTGATGGGAAGCCCTTAGGGGCTTTTTTTCCGTTCAGACCATATTTACGAAATTTCATTGAAACGTAGGCTGAAAAAAACTTGCTCTTGCTATGCCAAACATGTGGCTTTATCTTCTTAATTTTATTTTCAAAAGGAAAAAATGCTTGAAGATCTGCAAAAGCACCTGAATAGATTAATGAATGAACAAAATAACCGGCCTGTCCCTGAATTTGAAGGGTATTCACCGGCAGAAATGCATTCGATTTTTCACTTTACTTTTGAACGAAGCAGTCCAATTAGTTTGCAGAAATTGGATGCTGCCGATTACAGAAAAATACCATTATTAAACCAGGTTAAATACCTCGCTACATTAATTGAGGATAAGGGAGAGCTCAAATTGACAAAGTTGGGATTCCTTCCGTTGAATGTGGTGGCTGATATCTACGATCAGGACCTAATTAAGGACAAATATTTTGAACTACGATCACCTAAACAACTTCGGGAAGCAGATGTACCTGCTATTACTTTATCAAGGATATTGCTTATCATCGTTGGACTGGTGAAAAAACGATCAAATAAACTGAGTTTGACCAAGCAGGGACAAAAAATCATACAAAATGATGATGCGCTAACCCGATTGATCATAAGAACCTATGGGGAAAAATTCAATTGGGCCTTTTTTGATGGGTTTGGAGAAAACGGTATCGGCCAAATGGGTTTTGGGTTTTCCCTCATTTTAGTAAGCAGGTACGGCCAGGATTGGAAAAAAGGTAGCTTTTATACCCAAAAATATTTTAAGGCATTTCCGGATTTGCTCAATGTCCCTGATCCACCTTACACCAACACAATTGATCATTGTGAAAATTGTTTTTCCTATCGTGTTTTTGAAAACTTTATGAGATATTTTGGTTTGGTAGAGGTAAAATACGAGGGTGAGCTTTGGAAGAACAACCTTGTCGTTTTAAAAACAGATCTCTTTGATAAACTGATCAGCGTTGAAAAGCCAGGAAAGGAGAAATAAAATAATTTTATTGCAGATAGTTTTTTCGATATCAACTTCCCACTTCAACCAGTTCGAGAAGCTTAAACTCCAACCAATCTTCTTTAAGGTTGGGATTATCAGGATGATTTGCAGAGATATACAGTCCCTCTTCTGCTACAAACACATTATTAGGTACCAAATGCTTCCCTGTGAATCTGGTCTCTCCTAGAATATTTAGTTCGCTATCCAGGATCATGATGGAAAAATCCTTTGGGTATCCGCGCAATTGATTGATTTCTTCTTGTCCACTTATTTCGATAGAAGGATAACAAAAGCGGTAATAGATCTCCCGGTATTTATCGTATATCAACCCCTCGTAGCGTGGAGAGGTAAACAAATAAGTCATATATTCCAACTGAACAGCGGTTCGGGAAAGAGAAGGAAAAATTTCCGGCAAATACTGGCTTTTTGCAGCCACAGTTTTTGTTTCCGAAGAGACTCCCTCTGCCACATGCAGGCGGTGATCAGCGAAAAAAGAATAAACGACTCGATCCGGAGACGCAGCCATGCTATAATAGGGTGCCTTTAAACCTTCTTCCAAATAGCCCTTTGGATATTTATGGGCTGAAAAATTCCCTTTTCCGTTATCCAGCGAAAATTCGGCACTGAGAAACTGTTGTGAAAGTTGGCTTTCTTCCATATCAAGGAGACGAGCTGGAACAAGGACTTTGGCCAACATCTTATCTCCACGAATGATCGGGTTTGAATTAAATGGGGCTGCCCGAAACACTGGCCCAACATAGCCATCCGGGATTTCCAGGGTGATGGGAGAAAGATAGCTTTGCTCCAAATCCGTAAGATACATTGTGCCCGGGGTAGTAAATATAAAGATACTGTCCAGGTCATGGACATAAAACCCGGTGAGGCTACCGATCCCCTCACTTCCTTCCTTCTCAAACTTCATCTCCTTTGAAAGTAGTTTCTCCTGCATATCGTATACTTGAATACACTTTTTGAGATGATTGAAATTAAATAAAAGTGGTCGTTCTGATTTAAAATAGTCTAATCCCATACTATAATGGGAAGTCTCCTCATCCAATGGAATTTGGATACTATTTTCGTTTATACGAAGTTCCCGAGCTACATTATTGCTACTTTGGTCATTTTCTGAAATACTGCCACAGGAAATACAAAAAAATAACATGATACAAAGTCCATTACGGAAAAAGGATAAGAAAAGGAAATGAATTGACATTGTAAAGGTGGTTAATTTTAGATGAGATGGGAGGGGTGCCTAATTCCGAATCGGATTCTCCCATATAGAACCAATTAATTATTTAAAAATAGCCAGTACAAATTGTAAATCCTAATTAGGGTCTGCTTAGAAAATAAAAAAGTGACGTTTTAGCGGTTTTTAGAGGTTTTTTTCACAAATTAAGGGTGTATAAGTGCAAGTAACTATGCGAAAGACCACCAAAAGGCGTGCACCACGCAGCGAATATACCAGCCCAAACCAGCTTTCTCTTTCAGGATTTGAGACACCATTCTATAACCAACTGGCCCCATCCAACCGTTGGGTGGTACTCAGTAAGCAGATTCCCTGGGATGATCTGGTCAACATGTATAGCAAACGAAACCCGCCTAAAGCAACCGGAAGGCCTGCCCTGAATCCAAGAGTCTTGATCGGAGCAGTGATCATCAAGCATATGCTCAATCTGGATGACCGGGAAAC
>NZ_FRCY01000011.1 GCF_900143075.1 Cyclobacterium lianum
TAACGGTTTGCATATGGCTTGTGGCGGTTTCGAAGCACTTTCCTGTCCACCGAAACCAAAGCTGGCTACGGAGCGAAAACCTTGCTGGCAGCCGTTCACCCGCCATAAGCTATATGCTGTGTTACCTGCTGTGTTTTCTTTTTATAAATTGGTATTTAATAAGTTAATTCCTGCATTCAAGAGCATTTTTGAAAATTCTAATCCGTCAATTAGTTGGATTTCATTTTCAGTTGCTATTTTCTCAGCTTCGTCATTGAAAGTGTCAGCTGATGTTATGACCCATGCGATTTTATTATACCCATCATCAATACTTTCTTTGTTTGTCTTGTAATCCAAAATTTGATTTGTTCCCCATTCGTTTATTTTGCCTTTTTGAAATTTAGCTTGGGTGTAAATTATCAATTTGATGTTTTCGAAAACAGCTACTATATCAGCGTCACCTTCTTTGTCTCTCTCATTCTTGGCTGGAATTGTAACTTCATTTGCACCAATAGTCTTAAAATAAGTCCTTACTAACTTTTCAAATTTATCGGGGTTCAATTCAGTCTTAATGGCATCCAAAACAAGGTTCGCTGTTTTTTCTACAATTATCGAATGGAGGTGTATTGGTCTATTCTCTATGTAATTTGCGATACTTTTTTCAATGCTTTTTTTCAAGTCATCAATCGAGCCGTTAGTTTGGCGGATTTTCATTCTTGATGTCAGCTTGGCATCCGCAAACTTTGCTCTGGATATATTCTTGTAAAGAATTTTCACCTTTCTGGCAAATCCCAAGTCGTAGGCTTTGCCATTTTCTGAGATAAGGTAGGTTCCATCAGTGGTTACCTTTTTATCTCCCCATGTTTTGAGGTCATCAGAATATGTCTCGCTTATTAATAAGGGTTTTTCGTCTATTATTTCACAAACAAAAAATGTTCCCCAACTTGGTACGATAACAACATCACCCTTATTGAATTTCAAAAATCTCCAAAGGTTATGTCTTGTCCGAGGAACTTTACCCCACATTTCTCGAAACTGCCCGTTGAAGTAGTTCCAATCATCTTCGAGTACTTTATCAATGAATTTATTATGGGTAAAGTCTGAAAAACCTATTGTCAAAAATCCTTTATCGAGTAATGGATATGATAATTCTGCGATGTGTGAAATTCTGTGTAACCAATAATTCATTTATGTCTGAGTTTAAAATACCTTTTCTGTCCTGTATTTTGCAAATGTCTAAAGTCAGTCCGTCAAAACGTGTCGTTGTTGTTTAGCACGGTCGTCTTTTTTACATAGCAGGTAACGGTTCGCAGCTACACGCAGGCAGGGATTTTCACCACTGAATTTCCTATGAAGAACTGAACTACAAATATAGCACTTTCCTGTCCTACGAAGCACAAATTCCCTGCTTGCGTGTAGGTGCTGTTAGCGGCTGTGGTTCTGTCGTTCGTGGTCTGTCGTTGTCAGCGTTGTTGTGTTTGTTGGGTTGTGTGTCGGGAAAAAATTAAAAAAAGAAGGAAAGGAAAAATTTTTATTGTGTCGGAAAGGGGCAAGCTCTTTTGCAAACTTTGGTCTGAGTATCGGCTTTGTGCGGTTTGCAAATGTCCTTGCCCCTGTGTTTCGGCATTTCTATTTTTGTCCTGTTACCTGCAAATAAAAAGTAAGCGCCAACTTGTATTGTGTTTGTGCATCTGTAAGCTTATCGGCTGTTTCGGTAACTAAGGCTTGTGCTTCCAATAAATCAGATAAAGAAACAACGCCACTATCATAACCTGTTTGACTTACTTTCAGGTTTTCTTCTGCTTGCATGGCAGTTTCTTTCATTATTTCTATTTGTTTCCACGTTTCGTTTACATCAATCCAAGCTTTTTCCATTTGCAGATTCAATAAGCCCTTTGTATCTTCAAAATTGTTTTCTGCGATGCGTTTATTGATGTTCTGTTCTTTGATGGTGTAGCTGCCGCCCCACCAGTTGGATATGGGGATGGATACAGATACATAAGCTAATCCGTTAGTGATATTGTCAACACCATTTTCCAGCATATTGATTTGATAGCCCGCCAATCCAACTGCGATTGTTGGCAGATTTTCTCCAGTTTTCATCTTTTTTTGTAGGTCTGCAACTTCTAGCGATTTTTCCAATAGTTGATATTCCACTCTTTGAGCTAATACATTCTGATTATCAACATAGTAGTGATTTGGATGATGGCTTACATCAATTTTTTCCTGCAAAACCAATGTGCTGTCATAGGGTATTCCTATGGTTTGACAAAACTGCATGGTCGCTAACTTCTTACCGTTAATTAATTTGTTCTTATTGGCTTCCAATTCGCTTTGTTTGATTTGCACTTTGAGCACATCATTTTTAATAATCAATCCGGCTTTAAAAGCATCATCTACTTGTTTTCTAATTCCTTTAAGTAACAATTCATATTTTTCAAGTGTCTTTTCCTTTTCCTGGAGTGAAATAAGTTGCCAATACTGCTCTTCGGTTTTAATCAAAACTTCATTCTCGCTAAGGTGCTGTTGCATTTCTTTCACGTCCACACCTATGGAGGCTAGTCGATTTCCATTACGGATTTGGCCACCTGCATATAAAGGTTGTGAAATATTTAAGACCCCAATTGCCGAACGCTGAAACATGCTAAGTTCAATGCCCGGGAAGTAGGCAAACTGGGTGGCTGTTGGTAAGTTAGCGGGATTTCCATCATATATGGGCAGATTGCCTTGTGGCAAATTAAACTCAATCAATGGGTCTATAGCCCTAAAACCCAAAATATTGGCGCTAACTTTTGGAAAATAGTTAGTGTATGCATTTTTTTTGACCTGCTTGGCAGCTTCTGTTTCCAAAGTACTGTTTTGTAATGCTTTGTTATTTTTCAAAGCAAGTGCTTTACTTTCTTCAAGTGTTAAGTAAGTTTGTGCATTTGCCGAAAAAAACGATAAAAAAAACAAACTGGCTATTAATATATTTTTTTTCATAATATGTTTTAATTAGCGTAATTGTGTTTAAATAATTGCTGATAGGTTACCGGCAATACTATCAAGGTAAGTAACATAGAAACTAGTAATCCGAAACAAACTACTGCACCCAAAGGACCCCACAAAGTAGAGCCACTTAAAATCATGGGGACTATCCCTACTGCTGTGGAAAATGTGGTTAGGAAAATAGGAAGCATTCTTCGTTTACCTGCTGTCAGGGCTGCTTCTGTTAAATCCATGTGTTCTTTTATGCGTAGCTCCTCAGCATAATCAATTAAAATGATTCCATTACGAACCACAATACCCATCAAACTCATAATACCTAGGAATGAAGTTAAGCCAAAAGGATATCCGGTAATAAGTAAGCCTATGGCAGCACCTAAGAAGCTTAGTGGCATGGTAATCATCACTAATAAAGACAATCGTATTCTTTTAAGTTGAAACAGCAGAATGAAAAAGATGAGCAAAACACCAGCCGGTAGTGCTTTAGCCAAGGGTGTATAGTTTTCAACCTCACTTTCTTCTTCTCCTCCATAAGTCAAATCAATGGTATTGCCTATATTAATTTCATTGATCTTTTTCTTCAAATCACTTAAAACCCGGTAGGGTAGTGCATCTCGTTTTACATCTGCTCGCACGGTTATTGTTCTAGTGCCATTTCTTCTCACAATCTGCCCTTCGCTCCAATCTGTTGAAATGTGGTTGGCTAGTTGTCGAACGGGAACTGTAGCTCCTGTAAGATTTGATGTTACATTTTGATTGGCAATATCATCAAAACTATTTTTTTGCTCCGGCTCGTTTGAAACAAATACTTTCACGGGATAGTCACCCTCCCAAATTGTACCTATTGGTAGTCCGGAAATTCCAACTGCCAATGAAGAGGCGATGACTCCTCTTGTGATGCCCAGTCGATTTGCAGCTTCATCATTTATATCTATACTAATTCCTTGCCGTGGGTTTAAATAATCTGTTCTGGCCCAAATCACATTTGGATTTTGTTCCATTACACTTTTCACTTCAAAGGCAACACGTTTTATCGAATCTAAGTCATCTCCTGCAATTCGTACTTCAATAGGTGCAACTGTACTCATCATGTCTAGTTGCTTCATGCGAACATAGGCGTTTGGGAACGAATTGCGGTAGTTGGTTTCGTACTCTCCCAAAATGGCTACCGCATCTTCCTGTGTTTTTGTATTAACCACCATCTGAGCGTAGTTTTTAGATGGGAAGTTAGGCGCATAAGTAGTATGAAAACGAGGAGAACTTGTACCGATAAATGCCGCTACATTTACCACTCGTTCATCATTCAGCAGCATTTGCTCTAAACTATCCGAAACAAATGCGGTTTGTTCTAAGGTGCTTCCTTCTGGCAAGTAGATTTCTATTGCAAACTGATTTCTTTCAACTTTTGGAAAAAGTTGGCGAGGCAACAATGCAAATATTACTACACCCAAAATTACCGAACTCAAACCTATGAAAATGATTGATTTAGGAAAACGAAATGCCAGCTCTAACGTATTGTCATAAAGTTTTTGTAATACATCTAAAAGTGATTTTTTCTGTTCTTTTTGATTTTCCTTTTTAAGGCCTTTTTTGATGAAAACAGAATTAAAATAAGGCACTAATAAAAATGCAATCAATAAAGATGTGATCAATGAAACAGCGATAGTTACGGGTAAAGCCCACACAAAATCACCCACCATTCCTTCTAAAAAAAACACTAAGGGAACATAGGTAGCAATAATTGCTAAAGTGGCTGATAGAACGGGAACAAATAACATTTTAGCACTTTTCCAAGCAGCCTTCCAGGGATTTGCTCCGTTGTCTAATAAATTTAAATGCCCATCTATTACCACTATGGCATTGTCCACTACCATTCCCAAAACCACGATAAGAGCGGCTAACGAAACGGTATGCAGTTCTACTCCAAAAATATTTAGAAAGAACAGTGTAATAAAAATAGTGATAGGTATAGTCACCCCAGCTACAGCGGCTACACGAAAAGGTAAAAGCAAAAAGGTAACTAAAATTACTGCCGCAATGGCAATGTAAAAATCCATCATAAAATTGGAAATAGCATTGGAAACAGCTTTGGGCATATCCGCGATTTTATCAATTTTGATGTCAGGCGAAATTTTCCCTTTCAATTTTTCCAGAGATTTATCTACTGCTTCTCCAAAAGCGACAATATTATTTCCAGGTTGCATTTCCAAGGAAATGAGCACACTGTTTAAGCCATTGTTTTTTATATATGAATCGGGGTTGGGAAATTCGCGAACTACCCTTGCAACATCTTTTACACGTATTACATTGCCTTGTGGGTCAGTATAAACAATTTGGTTTTTGATATCTTCTTCGCTGCTGTATGATGATGATATATGAATCGGGCTGATTAGCTCTTCAGTATTCAAGTCTCCGGAATTATAAACTGCCCCCTCTAACTGTGCTGCAATTAATAAACTTAACGGCTTTACCCCATAATATGCCAGCTTGTCATTATCAGGATAAATGGAAATTTGCTCTTGTACCAAGCCTAAATTTTTGACTTTTGAAACGGCTTTTATTTTTCTAAATTCTCCTTCAATAATTTTTAATTCATGGGCTAATTCTTTATAGTTTTTACTATCGGAACGAACTGTAAGTAGCAAGGCAGAAGTGTAGCCAAAATCATTATTAGCCATTAGGGCCAATACCTGTGGCGGTAATTCTAATTTGAGATCATCCAATCCAAATTTTATTTTATCCCAAAATGCATCAGTGTCTTTTACGCGATTGTTAACCTCTACAAAAACTATCAACATCCCCTCTTTTGAGATAGAGTACGTTTTTTCTCGATTTACCTCTTCAAAACCGTAAAGAAAACTCTCTACTTTGGTGGTCAGCTGCTCTTCAACTTGCTCGGAAGTTGCACCGGGATAAATACCTACAATCAGACCTTGCCTAATAGTAAATTCAGGAAATTCATTTCTGGGCATGGTCGTCAAAGAAAATATACCAAGTAAAACTAAAATACTTGTAATAAGTATGGCTATTTGATTATGCTTCATAGCCATTTCTATAAGATTAAAACCTTTTCTTGACATAATTAATTAATTACTTTGACAGGTGTTCCCGTATTTAATTTTTGTTGGCCGCTAATAATAACTTGAGCATTTGATGGAACTTCACCCGAAATCAAAACCTTGTTTTCAATTAGTGAGATGGTATTTACACTGATTTTCTCTGCTCTTCCGTTTTTTACAATAAAAATGAACTGTTCACCGTCTAAATCCTTCTGTAAAGCTTTGTTCGAAATGAGTACGCCAGATCGATTATCGTTTGGTTTAGTGGTTACAGAGCAAATCATACCGGGCTTGATTAAACCATCTGTATTGTCCACTTCAATTCTTACCGGGTAGGTATAGGATAATACATCTGCCTTTACACCTATTTCCTTTACAGTACCTGTTACATTTTTATTGATGGCATTAATGGTAATTTGCGCATTCTTCCCTTTTTCGAAGTAGCTTATTTCATTTTCGGAGACAGGAATTTTGATGAAAACTGATTCTATATCCAAAAGCTCCATCACCGGTTGCGTAGGAACCACATTCATCCCTACTTGTGCATAAATGTTCCCTATTACACCATTTTCAGGAGCATATAAATCGCTATCTTTTATTCCCTTTTTAGCAATTGCAACTGCAGAATTTGCCTGAGCAAGACCGGTTTCCGCTTCTACCCATTGAATTTCCGGGAGCGTCCCGTTTTCCTTCATGGGCTTAAGTCTGTCATAGGCATCTTTTGCTCGCCTTTGCTGAGATAAGGCGGCCTCATAAAGATTCTGGGCAGTTGACGGATCCGACTTAGCCAACAATTGCCCTTTTCTGACTTCATTACCGTTCACCACCCTTATCTCCATTAAGGTGCCACCATTGATAAAACTCAATGCCGTTGTTTTTTTTGCTTCAACTACACCAGAGTAGTTTATATTTTTTTGACCTCCATACTCCACTGGTAGCTCGGTCTTCACATATATAAAATTTTCTATTTCAGACATTTGTTCGCTCTCCTTTTGTGAACAACTAGCAAAGGCAAGTAGTCCCACAAGGACAATTACTTTAGTTATATTCATTTTTTTTTATATTTAACGTTTAGACTATTTTAGTTTTTCGGTCTAAAAAAATGGGTAAAAAAATGCTTCTTAAAGCATCGAATTTTTTATCTCCCGATTCCTTTTAATAAAAACTCTGTGAACAAATCTGCTTTTTCAACTAAGTGCTTATTTTTTTGGTGTGCAATAAAATCCATTTCTATACCTCTTATGCAACTTACGAGTAGTTCGCTTATACTTTCAATTTCATGACTGATCTCAGATTTAAATAAGTTGCTTTCAACACCTTTTGCAAGAATGAAACTTATCAGTTTTTTTTCCTCATTGTCATATCGGTTTCTCAGTTTGCCAAATTCTTTATTCACTTTTCCTTCAAAATCATTTTCTATTGCAAAACGATAAAGGTTTGTTTTGTCTTTAAGTGTTTTGATTCTAATTACCATATAGGCTTTCAACATACTCACTGCATCCGATTGCTTCGTTACAGCTGTTTTCACTGTATTAAAGAATTCATCTATTTCAAAATTGATTACTCTGTCAAATATTTCATCTTTGTCCTTGAAATAGTAGTATAGCGTACTTTTACCTTTCCCAGCCGCCTTGGCAATATCCTCCATGGTAGTCTTTTTTAGACCATATTGCTGCATCAGGCTTTTAGCACTATTAATGATATCATGTATGACAATTTCTTCTTTATCCAACATAAAACGATTCGACTATTTTGGTTTTTTAGTCGGCAAATGTAAAAACATTTTTTTGATTGTGCAATTTTTTTTTGCTTTTTTTGTTTTTACCTGTATTTGTGGGGTGGATTGGCTCTTTTGCAAACTTTGGGTGGTGGGTGGGCATGGTACGGTTTGCAAATGTGCCAATGGCGTTGGCTAAAAATTTTTTCCTGCGCGGTGGGCTTTTTTTAAATTGTTCGTGTCGGTCTGAGTCGTTTGGTCGGGTGTCTTGCTGTCGGCTGGGGTCGTCCTACCATTGACGCTAACGGTCTCGTGTATGAGCAGTAGCGGATTTTAAGCCCCTAAACTGTCGAATAGCACTGAACTTTGATTTATAGTTTTATGTTTAAAAATAGTACTGAACCCGCTATTGCTTATACACAATGTTAGGTGCAGGTGTTTTTCTATTTTTTTATCCGAACAGGTCTCTTTGAATTTCAACTTTCCTTTTATTGCTTGATTTAATTTTATCAATCATTTCTTGTAATGTCTTTTGGGTCAAAATAGTAATGTCTTTCTGTTCAGAAATTAATTGTCTGTTTAGGTCAAACATTGGGTTCTCCAAATCAGCACTTTGGTCATACATTACAGCTCGGGGAATATTGTAATCTTTCGCAAAACCCATAGCTAATCTTGCACCACTATCTAATTTTTGGTCAAATATTTTCCAACGCTGTGCTGAATCTTGAGCATAACTTGCTGCCAAAATAATGGCATCACAAAAAAGTGCTTGTAATCTGTCTCTGTCTTTGTATCGACTGCTTAAATCCATTGCAGATTTATGTTCGTCATAGTATTCTGTAATCAGAAGTCCACCTTGTTCAAGAATCTCAAACGCTAAACCTTTATTTTTTGCAGGCATTATTTTTGAGAGTGGACTTGGTAAAATTGCAACAGTTTTTCCGCCAATCAACGCTTGTTTGTGAGCAATACTGTCACAGCCAAAAGCCAACCCACTAACTATTGTAACATCTCTTTTTACAATTTCTTCAACTATTTTTCTTTCTCGAATTTCAATCGTTTCGTCTGGGTTTAATAGACCAATTACGGTTATATTGTCATTTTCAAGGTCTAACAAACTCAAATCGCCTTTATAAAAAAGGAAAATTGGTCTTTCGCTTTCCTTGACTGTTCCTCTATATTGAGGGAAATCTTTATCACCAATAGCAACAACACCATCACAGCTATCTTCAAATCTTTCAATTTGATTAATTATTTGACTTTTTTCAAATTCAAAATCATTAACTGTTATTACTTCCTTTTGTTTTGATTTACTATTTATCAACGAAACAATGCTTTCAACACTTTCATTGCCTTTTAAATTTTTGACAATCCAAGCTCTACCAATTCCTTTAAAAGTTTTAGCTGTTATTATATTTATTGCATTGTCTGTGTACTTCATTTTATGTAATTTTATTAAAGTATAAAGTCAGGTTCTTTATGGATTGTCTTACCAATGGCATAAAAAGTTACTGAATTTGCTCCACAATTTAGTAACGCTTGAATCATATCCTCATCTATATTTACTGTCTTCGTATAAATATCGTCAATTAATAAAATATCTATACCATTGATACTACTTGAAAAATTGCAAGTGTCCGAACTTATTCCTGGATATGGCGTTTCTCCATCATTTTCAAATCCCTCAATTGGTCTTCGCAAATGTGTTGTTTTAGTGTTAGAATGACGTTCAATAAAATTTGTTCCATCTATAAAATCATTTCCTAACTGATTAACTGCATTTCTTACAGTTGCTTTAAAAAGCAATTGATTTGGAGTATATGTGTTATCAGCTTTAGCTCTTGGAACAACACAAACGGTTGGTTTATTAGAATTTACTTGTTCTAAAATGTTTGGTAGGTCGTCAAGAAGAACTCTCAATAAGTTTCTTTGAGCACCTTGAAGTTTAGAATCCCACCATTGAGAACGGTCATTTTTTAATGTCAGTAAATAAGTTGGATAATTTTCAACCTCATTACGTCTTTCCCAACCTATATAATCGGTATAATAGAATGCTTGAATGTCCTGATTTAAGTAGTTATTTCTTTCAATGGTAAATGGTGTCATATTCTAAAGGCTAATAATGTTTTTGAATGGTATTCCTGCATCTATAGCATCATCAATTTCCTGCTTCTCATTTTCAAAAGCAATAACAGTTTGAGCCGATAGGCTCAAACTGGATATTGCATTTTTATATTTGTTCGTTCTGCTCTCGCTGTCAGAAGATTTTCGGAAAAGTAAGTCATTAAATTTGTCAAACAGATTATGATAGTTTAGTGTCGTTATTGCTCTGTCTTTTCTACAGTTTGTTACTAAAACGGTTCTGTTGGTATTTTGAAATTTGGTTAGAATATTAGCAACCTTGTTATTTAGTTTTGTTTTTGGCAAAAAGTCTTTATAATTTTCTTCTTTAAGTTCGATTATCTTTTGATATTGATTTTCGGTTAAATTCGATACGACAGTTTTTAAAGTTGTTCTATTAAATCTTTCGTTGGGATTGAATTCTAATTTTTGGTCAAGTTTAATAACCGATTCAATTGCGTTTTTATAAGACGAAAAATTTGCCAAATCTGTATCTATCAAAGTTCCATCCATATCAAAAAGCAAAACGACTTCCTCATTTTTAATTCGTTCAATAATATTTTCGATTTCATTGTCATTCATTTTGTTTCTGCGGTTCGTTCCACTTGCACCTAACTATTGGCTAACCCCTGCCCTTGAGGTTACTTCCCTTTTGGCCATGGGAGTTAAATCCCCTAAATATATAAAAAATCCAATAAAACTCAACTAGCTTTTTCATTCCCATTCATCTTAGCTGTCCAGCATATCTCCGGGAGATACAATCTGCCCCAGCTGCTTGCTGCTCACATGCGTATATATCTCCGTAGTCTTACTGGAATTGTGCCCCAAAAGCTGCTGAATATACCGCAAATCCGTACCCGCCTCCAGTAGATGCGTGGCAAAACTGTGACGGAGCATGTGAGGGGTCACCCTCTTCCCAATCCCCGCGGCACCGGCGTACTTCCGGATGAATTGCTGAATACTGCCGCTGCTGTACATGCCGCCAAATTGCCCCTCAAATACATAGCCTCCTTCATCCGGCCTCCTGATATAGCGTTGCAGCCGTTCCAGGATGTTTGACGGGAGTAAAGTGTAGCGGTCTTTCTTTCCTTTCCCCTGTTTTACTCGTATCATTTTCCGGTCCGGCTCGAGGTCCTCCTTTTTAAGGCGTATCAACTCCCCTATTCGCAATCCCCCTCCATAAAGCAGCATCAGTATCAGGTAATGCTTTTCGTTTTCCATACCAGCTTTTTTGAGCAAGGCTTTTACCTCTTCCTTGCTCAATACTTTCGGAAGCTTCTTCTCTTTCTTTGGCCTGCTGATATCATTAAGAACCAGCTTCCCTTTGCCCAAATGAGTAAAATACAATCGCAGCGCATTTACAGACTGATGGATAGAGGCGGAAGACCCTCCCCGGGAAGCCCAATCTTCATGGTACTGGTTGATGTCGGATATCTCTATTTTTTGGATGTCTTTATCCAGCCAAGCAGGTTCGTTGATAAAGCGCTCGATCATTTTTTTATAGGTTACCACCGTTCGGGTACTGTAATTTTTGGCCTGCATCATCTCCAGAAAATCCACCTGACAACTTTTTCTATGACTTCCCTTGTCCCACTGGGCCTGGTAGTGCTGTAGCAATTCCATGTCTTTGATCTTTATTCCGTTGCGGAAATTTAACAGGGCTATTCCTTTAAGATTCCGGATAAGTATCTTGAAATCAGCGGAATCGTTTTTGCCCACAAAGCAGCGGTATTGTTGACTCCATTTTAAAAACGATTGGCTTTTAAGGAGTTGGTAGATGGGCTTGCTGTAGGAAAAGGAGTACCTGATCATTGTATGCCCCTCGTGTACTATAGGCATCGCCCATAAGGTAGGCAAATCCCTCCCATCCCCACTTGCCCGACTTGTTGAAACTGGCTTGAGAACTTCACACTCCGAAGAATAGATCACCGGTTCACGGTTCAGGTAATACGTATTTACCAGAATGTCGGGAAGACATAACTGCCTGAGCAGTTGAAGGCTGTGATCCGAATAGTCCATTTCCCAGCGGCCCCGATCCGCCTTGAATTCCAACCACGCGTGACCGGTAACCTTGCTTCTTAGCGGATGGCCTGCTTTTAGCCAAAAATACACCCTTTCCTTGTTGCTCTCCTCACAGAAATTCAAATAAATGGTGGCTTTCTTTTCCATTTTGATCCTTTTTTTGTGGTAAAAAAAAGAATTCTAAAAATAATTTCCGTATTATTACACGTGTATAAACGTTTATACTTGTTTAATAATACGGATATGGATCGAAAATGCCCCGAATGTGGAGACGTTATCCATGGTAGAGAGGATAAAATTTTCTGCTCGGACCAATGCCGCTTTCAACGACATAACCGAAACAAGCGGAGAAGTGAAAAAACCATTCTGGACATCAATAAAATACTTCGGAAAAATCGGCGGATCTTGCAAAACCTCAACCCAATAGGACTTACGGCTGTTCGCAGGGAAATCCTCACCCGGCAGGGCTTTGACTTCAATTTCTTTACCCACCAATACGTCACCCAAAAGGGCAATTATTATTATTTTTGCTACGAATACGGGTACGCCTATGCCGAAAAAGAGAAAATCAACGTGGTGACCTGGCAGGAATACATGAACCAACAGTTGGTCAGGTACCAGATTACCATCGACGATCCGGAGACCAATCGGCCATAGCTGCGCCTTTCCCCTACAAAAACCCCAGTACCCGCAGTACCTCCACCGTCACCCCTTTCCTGGCCTGTAAAAAATCAGTATCAGTGGTGCCCGGCAAAGGTGCCAGATTGCTGGCAAAAAAATATACCTTCCCCGCTTTTTCCAGATAACCCACAAACCAGCCATTATCCACGCCCTGATCTACCGACCAGCCGGTCTTCCCGCTCAGCCGGTAGCCTTCACTTTCCTCGATGACTATCATTTCACGAAATGTCTCCATGGTCTCCGGAGCCAGATCCAGCTCGCCAGCATGCAGGCGCCGCAGAAAATCAATTTGTTCCAGGGGACTGATCCGGGAATCGCCCCGCAGCCAGAATTGATCCAGGTTTTGCTCTGACACATCCATGCGCCCATAATCCAGATGTGCCAGGTAATTCATCATCCGCTTCAGCCCGACCTGCCGGGCGATTGCCTGGTAACAGGGCACACAGGACAGGTGAAAGGCCTGCCTGAACGTCAAATCCTGCTCCCATTGGGACATGGCTCTCTCCTCACCGTTCCAGGGAAACACCGTGGTCTCATCTTCCACTATGCCCAATTCCAGGGCTATCAGGGAATGGGGGATCTTGAACGTAGAGGCGGGCAACTGCCCCTGCTCCGCCAGGCCAAAGTCGTTGGAATACAGCCTGCTGCCCTGAAAATCAGCCAGCAGCAAAACACCATTCACCCCAGCCGAATCCAGTATCTGCTGAAAATCCGGGCGCAAATGCTTTTCCAACAGCTCCTGGGCCTCCACCTGCAAAACAAGGCCCAAAGTCAGGAGCATTAGGTTCAAATATTTTTTTCCAAACATGAGCTAGCCGTTTTACAGACGCAATAAATAAAAGCATTTTGAAATTACCCGCAGGTTTTCACAAAAATGAAAATTTTATTTTTCCTCTATCGCTGGTTTTAAACCCTGATACACCGAACTTTCCTGAATTCCTGGATTTTTAAAAAATTTATTCATCATCCCGATTTCTGCATTATTAAAAAATTTCGTTTTCGCGGTTACAGCAGCGTCCGAAATTTGTAAAGATTTTAAAAAAGTAACAAAAAACAATTTGATATACAGAAAGCCACAGAGAAAATCGCCCTTTCCCCCTTAAAAGGGGGAATTCGTTACAAATATCCGAAAGAGCTGCCCGTACACTATGGGTATAAAACGATTGGACGATTACCCAATAAAAGTTGAATAGGTGTCATTAAAAAAATGAGAATGATTATCTTCAATACCGCTTTCGGTAAACCCTGCGAAAGCAAATTCCCTTTTCACTTAGGAAGCAGGGCTTGCCCCGGCAAAAGTCGGGAGGGATTTGCTGAAATGGCAGTAGAAACCAGAATTGGTACGCTCCTGCAAGCTACTTGAATACAGGATGCCTTTCAAAGGGCTTCTCCCGGTCAAACAGGTAGCGGTAGGTATGGTGGGTCTTGTAGATAGAAGCGTTCAGCTGTTCGCATACACGCATCATCTTTGGATTAAAATCCCCGATCCAGTTCATTTCAATGGTTTTATAGGAGAGCTTTTTCTCGGCAATATTATCCCGGTATTCGGTGATCATGGCACTTTCCACTCCCTTGCCCTGAAATTCGGGCACCACGCCAAATACCAGCCCCAGCATCTTGTTGGGAGGATTGAAGGTCCTGTTCCAGAGAAACTTCAGCTTGCCCATCAGGTCAAGTCTACCGTTCACGTATTTAAACAATTGGTTGATCTCCGGTATGTTGATGAAAAATGAGACAGGCTCCCCCTTGTAAAAGCCGAAATAAACCAGATAGGGGTCAATTACCGGCTTCATCTTGGTCAGCATCAGCCTCGCCTCCCTTTCGGAAATGGTTTTGCCCATATGCCGGGCCCAGGCCTTGTTGTACACCTTCATAAAATATTCGGGAAATTTCTCCCAGAGCTCCTTACCTTTCAGATAGCGAAACTGAAAGTCTTCGTCCTGCAGGATAGTTCTGGCCCTTTCCTCCATTTTGGGGTCCAGGGTCACCCCCCTTACCGGACGCATATAGGTATACTGGCGGAAGTAGACCTGAAACCCATAAGCCTCGAAAAGCTCCCGGTAGTAGGGAAAATTCCAGTACATGTTATAATTGGGTGGCGCATAGCCGTCCACCAGCAGGCCCCACCATTTGTCCCGCTCTCCGAAATTGACCGGGCCATCCATGGCTTCCATTCCCTGGGCCTTCAGCCAATCCCTGGCGGCATCAAACAGCATAAAAGCCGCTTTCTGATCATTGATGCACTCGAAAAAACCCATGCCCCCGGTCGGCTGCTTTTCCTTCCACTTGGGATTGATAAAGGCGGCATTTCGCCCGATGGTATTGCCCTCATCGTCCAGCAGCAGCCAGCGAATGGCCTTTCCGCCCGTCTTGAATAATTTATTGGTTTCGGGATGAAATAGATCTTCTATATCCTTGTCCAGGGGCCTGATCCAGTTTTCTTCATTGCGGTACAGCCTTGCGGCCATTTCTACAAACTCGGCCTGCTGGGCTTTGGTGCTCACTTCCTGTAGCTGCATGGGGTGATTTCAGTTTGGGTTTGGTTCACAAAAATTACAAACGGGCTCAGACCAGCTCTCCGTACAGGTCAAATTCAGAAGCAGAGTTGATCTTTACCGACACAAAGTCTCCGATTCTGCAGTAAAACCTGGAGGCGTCGATCAGCACCTCATTGTCCACCTCCACGGAATCGTAGGCGGTCCGTCCTACAAAATGCCCGCTTTCCTTTTTATCAATAAGTACCTTGAAGGTTTTGCCTACCTTTTCCTGATTCAGCTCGTAGGATATCTGTTCCTGTACCTCCATGATTTTATTGGCCCTTTCCTGCTTCAGCGCCGCCGGTACATGGTCCTCCAGGCTGAAAGCATGCGTATCTTCCTCGTGGGAATAGGTAAAAACCCCCAGCCGCTCAAACCGCATGCGCTCCACAAAGTCGAGCATTTCTTCAAACTCCCGCTCTCCTTCGCCCGGATGCCCGGCGATAAGGGTAGTCCGGATGGCTATATCGGGTATTTTCTCCCGAATGGCTTCGATCAGGGCTTCCTGCTTTTCCCTGCTGGTGCCCCTGCGCATGGTTTTCAGTACGGCAGTGGATCCGTGCTGCAGGGGAATATCCAGGTAGTTACAGATATTCTCCCGCTCAGCCATCACATCGAGTATATCCATGGGGAAGCCCGTAGGATAGGCATAGTGCAGGCGGATCCATTCGATCCCCTCCACATCTGAAAGCGCCCGCAACAGGTCTGCCAGCCGCCTTTTCCTGTAGAGATCCAGACCATAATAGGTCGAATCCTGGGCTATCAGCAAAAGCTCTTTGGTGCCCATGGCCGCCTTGTGCCTGGCCTCCTGCACCAGCTCCTCAATGGGCCGGGAAATATGGCCTCCCCGCATCAGCGGGATGGCACAAAAAGAGCAGGGGCGGTCGCAACCTTCCGATATCTTCATATAGGCATAGTGCGCAGAATGGCTCAATAGCCGCTCCCCTACCAATTCGTGTTTGTAGTCGGCCCTGAACTTCTTCAGCAGGGCGGGCAGGTCCCGTGTACCGAAAAAAGCATCGACCTGGGGAATCTCCAGCTCCAGATCGTCCTTATACCGCTGGGACAGGCAGCCGGTCACATAGACCTTGTCTACCAATCCCTTTTCCTTGGCGGCAGCGTACTCCAATATGGTATTAATGGATTCCTGTTTCGCATTGTCTATAAATCCGCAGGTATTGATGATAACGATATTGTTATCAGCTGCATTGGATTCATGCCTGGCATCAATGCCGTTTCCCTTCAGTTGGCTGAGCAATACCTCTGAATCCACCAGGTTTTTGGAGCAACCCATGGTGATGATATTGACCTTATCTTTTTTGATGGTTCTTGCTTTCATAATATCCCGTAAAAGTACAAAAATAACCATAGAACGGGCCATTAAAAAATGCTTTCCTGGGATGTTACTGAATTATTAATCCGGCAGGGATTAAATAATGAATCCTTAATGCTGCTTTCTCCGGGCGCAAAAAATTATGACATACTTTTGAAGTAGTAATACAGCGACAATTTTTTATTACTCCTTACAACATTTTTCCGAAAGGCCCCGGTGTCCACCGGGGCCTTTTACTTATCAGATTTACCGAAAGGATTGGAGATAAAACTTTATCTTTGGTCATTATTTTGACGAAAAAATAGCTGATCTGGTCGGAATGAAATCTGGTCCCATTTGGTTAGATGAGATAATGATGACACAAAAAGGGGAAAGGAAACAAAGCCTGGAGGAAGAGTTTGCCAACAGCATTACCCACCTGATTGGTATACTTTTCAGTATTGTTGCCATATCGCTGCTGGTGGTGTTTTCGGTTATGAATGGCACAGCGATCCATGTACTGAGCTGCAGCATATTTGGGGGCACCATATTGCTCATGTACACCTTTTCTACCCTGTATCATGCCATCTCTTCGTCGCGTATCAAGCCCCTGCTCCGGACCTTTGACCATATCAGCATTTATTTCCTGATCGCAGGTACCTATACGCCCTTTTTGCTGATAGGTCTTGGAGGTACAAGCGGATGGGTTTATTTTGGTATCATCTGGGGTTTGACCCTGGTGGGCCTGGTATTCAAAATTTATTATACCCACCGCTTTTCCAGATTTTCCCTGATCCTTTACCTGAGCATGGGCTGGCTCCTGATATTTTTTATCCGCCCTCTGATGGACCGGCTCAGCCCGGACACCGTCCTGCTGCTGGCTGCCGGAGGCCTGGCCTATACCGCCGGCGTCATCTTCTATACGAACAAAAGGATGCGCTACGCGCATGCCATCTGGCATTTGTTTGTTTTGGCAGGAACGGTGTTTCACTTTATCGCGATCATGTGGATGATCAGCTGAGCGGGAAAAATCAGGATAAAAGGGGGATTGCAATCCCGCGGTCAGATAAAGAGGGGTTTGCAATCCCAATACCGGATTCGAATTTGTTTTACCTGATAGCAAATATTGACAGGCACCTCAGCAGGATTGTAAATCCCGTGGTCAGATAAAATGGGATTTGCAATCCCCGGAATGGTCTCGAATTTGCTTTAGATAGGTGTAATTATTGATGTGCACGATAGCAGGATTGCAAATCCTGCATCATCTGAGTTCGGGATTGCAAATCCCGAACAGCTCCTCGGGATTTGTAATCCCGTGGTCAGATAAAAGGGGATTTGCAATCCCCGGAATGGTCTCGAATTTGCTTTAGATAGGTGTGATTATTGATGTGCACGATAGCAGGATTGCAAATCCTGCATCATCTGGGTTCGGGATTGCAAATCCCGAACAGCTCCTCGGGATTTGTAATCCCGTGGTCAGATAACAGGGGATTTGCAATCCCCGGAACGGTCTCGAATTTGCTCTACACAGGTGCGATTATTGATGTGCGCGATAGCAGGATTGCAAATCCTGCATCATCTGGGTTCGGGATTGCAAATCCCGAACAGCAATGTGACCAGGGTCACTGAGATTTCTTGTGAAAAGGCCTACATTTACCAGCAAGCAATCAAAAAAAACAACACATTATGAACTACCACATGGATAAAATACTGGAGGCAGCTTCAATGGAGCTTGTCAGGGAAAAAGTCACCACCGCCTTAAAAGAAGAGGGTTTTGGTGTATTGACGGAAATCGATATCCAGGCCGTCATGAAGAAAAAGCTGGACAAAGAGTACAAACCCATGCTGATCCTCGGGGCCTGCAACCCGGTCTTTGCCGACAAGGTGCTTAGTATTGACCCAAACATGACTGCCATGCTGCCCTGCAATGTGAGCATACGGGAACTCTCTGAGGGGAAATTTGAAGTATCGGCCATTGATCCGGAAGTGGCCATGGTGCCGCTTGGCAATGAAGCCATCAAGCCGCTGGCAAAAGAAGTAAAAGAAAAACTGCATCGGGCTGTAAATGCCCTGTCCTGATACGAAAAGGGGATCTTCAGCGCTGAAGATCCCCTTTATTTTTGGCTATTGCTCAAACACCAGCGCATCCGGACTGGCACCCAACTCTCTTAGTGCCTTATCCACCGCTTTCATAAATCCTTCCGGACCACAGATGTAGAAATGCTGATTTTTAAAATCGTTGATCTTATCCTTTAGGTAAGCCTTGTCTATTCTCCCCCGGTCATAAGCCGTATCCGGCTGCTTTTCGATGATATTGTGAAATTTATGACCCAGGATGGTCTTCAGCTCCTCAAAAAGAATAATGTCTTCGTTGGTCTTATTGGCAAAAATCAGCTCGTTATTACCAATTTGGTTTTTCTGTCTCAGATCTCTGAAAATAGAAATAAACGGCGTCACTCCGGCTCCCCCGGCAATAAATACACCTTCACCCTTGTATTCAATGGCTCCCCAGGCATCGCCGATTTCCACATGGTCGCCCACACTGGCATCTCCCAGCCTTTTAGTAACTCCCTCATGATCATCGTAGGTTTTGATGGTAAACTCCAAAAAGTCGTCCTTTGGCAGACTGGTAAAGGTGAAGGGACGTTTTTCTTCCTCCCATCCCTCCTGCAGCAGGCTCAATTCTGTGGCTTGCCCGGGCTTGAAACTGTAGCCCTTCGGCTTTTCTACTTTGAAGGAGTAGGTATCGTGTGTAACTTGTTTCTTTTCTAATATCTGTAATCGGTAGGTATCCATTTTTTAAAAGATTTTGAAAGTTTATGTTGAACTTAGTGACCGCAAACATTAAACCAACAAGATAAAATTCGGTTATAAATTTTACTTTTAAATTATATCTGATTTTCGATTATAATGAGCAGAAAGCAGGAAATAGCAGAAAAAACATATGAGTTGATTACAGATGAGGGTGAATTGCGGGTTTGTGACAATATATCCGAATCGGCCTGTAAAGAGACCCCTTTTAATTTTTTTAAAAATATCTTTAGCGGCACCCTGTCCAAGCTGTCAGAACAATTGGTCAGCCCGGGTACCACCCTTCCCTGGATACTTTCTGCACTGGGCGTTCCCAATGCTTTTGCAGGAGCGCTTGTCCCCATCAAAGATGCCGGATCGCTGCTCCCGCAATTGTTTGTCTCCGCCAAAATCCGCTCCTTTCCCCGGCGAAAGTGGTTTTGGGTAATTCCCGCATGGACACAGGCGCTGGCACTTGTCGGGATGGCCTTTGCCGTATTGAATTTTGAGGGTGAGACCGCCGGTTGGCTGATATTGCTTTCCCTGGCGATATTTAGCTGCTGCAGTGGAGTGGCCAGCATTGCATTTAAGGATGTGACCGCCAAAACGATCCCAAAAGGCAAGAGAGGGCAAATGCTCGGCCTGCGGGCTACGCTCGGAGGTGTATTGACGCTACTGGCAGGAGGAATTATTCTGGCAGATCTGCAGGAGATTAATGAGCGAAATCCACTTTTCCTGCTCGTACTGGCCGGTTCAGTGCTTTGGTTCATTTCAGGCCTGGTCTTTAGCCTGATCGCAGAGGAAAAGGGAGCCACCTCCGGCGGAAGGACGCCTGCAGCCGAAATCCGCGCTGCCCGGAAGTTCTGGAAAGAGGATGCCAACCTGCGCAGGTTTATTTTTACCCGGGGACTCCTGATGGCTATACCTCTGGCACAACCCTTTTTTGTGATCCTGGGAAAGGAGCAGATCGGCGATCAGGTCAGCACGCTGGGCCTTATGGTCATTGCCGCCGGTATTGCCAATGTGATCAGCAGCCCCTTTTGGGGTAGGTTTGCCGACAGATCCAGCAGGAAAATGTTGGTCTTTGTAGCCTTGCTTGGCGCTGCCAATATCCTGCTCATGTCCCTTTTCCCCCACTGGCCGGAAGGATTGCAGAACATGTACGTTTTTGCATTTCTTTTTCTGGTGCAGGTGATGGCACATGGAGGTGCCCGCCTGAGCCGAAAAACCTACCTGGTAGACTTTGCACCCGACAAGGAAAGGGCCTCCTATGTGTCTCTGGCCAACACGGTCATAGGTATTTTTACGCTGGCAGGCGCCGGCCTGGGTGCCCTGGCCGGTAGCATAGGTGTACAAATCACCCTATGGGTATTTGCCGGATTGCTGCTGCTGGCAGTCGCCCTTGGAAGCCGCCTTAGCGAAGTCTGAATTACATACATTCACTATTCCGATAAACCCGAAAATCTTATTTTTCAACCATTATTTGATAGATCCTTATTTGGCTTACAACCTACAATATTTGTATTTTAATATATTTTTTCTATTTTTTCATTATTTTATTTTATTTAATACATAATTTTAATTACTTTTCACTGTGTTTTGCCACAATTGGCAGATTTTTGGACAAAAGATAGGAAGATGAGGGACCTTGTGATTTTGGGTGAAAGCAAGCTGGCCAGAACCCTGGGAAACCGGTACATGGGAAGGGGTATCAATGTGATTTTTGGTGTCAAACCTGATTTTGAGATTACCGACATTGAGTGGAAGATTTACAACAAGCTCATGGACAAAGTGCTGCCTTACGAGGAAGCGATCGAAAAATCGGATGTCATTTTTATCTGTTGTGAAAACGAATGCCTGGAGACCATCTGCGGGCTACTGCAAAATCAGAACAAGGTGATCGTAGATTGTACCAACGGAGCCTTCACTGCCGGAATAGCCTCCAATACCCTGGCGATCAAAAAACACCTCGAAGGCAGCCACCTGTTCAAAGCCTTCAACAATCTGGGGCTGGATTATCCCAGCTCAGATCCTCTCGGGATCATTCAGGAGACCTACTATTGCGGAGATGACAACGAACACAAGCAAAAAGTAAAAAAATGGATTGAACTGGCGGGATTCAAGGCCATTGATGCAGGTGAATTCGAAAATGCCGGCCTCCTGGAGGCATTTTACCACCTCAAAATGAAAATTTCCAACCAGCAGCAGAGCAGCAATTGCCATTTTAAATTGATATCGGTTTAGCGCACATCCTGCCAAAGACTTGAAAAAAGATTTTTATATTAACGAAATTTAATATTCAAGTCTAGCCATCATTAGCAATGCATTATACACTTAACCAGCTTCAGGTGTTCCTGAAAGTCGCCCAGACGCAAAGTGTCACCAAAACGGCCGAGGCACTCCACCTGACTCAGCCGGCCATTTCTATTCAACTCAAAAATTTTCAGGATCAATTCGACATTCCGCTTACCGAAGTGGTGGGAAGAAAAATCTATATTACCGAATTTGGTAAGGAAATCGCACAGGCAGCAGAAGAGATCATCAACCAGGTCAACGCCATCAACCAGAAGACGCTCCAGTACAAGGGGCAACTGGCGGGCAGGCTGAAGATCACTATTGTATCTACTGCCAAGTATGTCATGCCCTATTTTCTCTCAGACTTCCTGCGACGCCATCAGGGCATCGAGCTGCTGATGGATGTCACCAACAAGTTGCGCGTGATCGACAGTCTGGCAGACAATGAAGTGGACTTTTCTATGGTTTCCATTTTGCCGGAGAAACTGCAACTGGAGCACATTGATCTGATGCCCAACAAACTGTACCTGGTGGGAAGTGCAAACGCCCGCTATGATGAGACCAGACCGCTTTCAGATCAGCTGAACGAACTCAACTGGATCTATCGGGAAAAAGGCTCCGGTACCCGGCAGATGATGGAAGCCTTTGTAGAACAAAACCACTGGACCATATCCAAGAAACTGGAACTCACCTCCAATGAAGCGGTAAAACAAGCCGTGATCGCGGGCCTGGGGTTTTCCATCATGCCTTTGATTGGTATCAAAAATGAATTGAATAACGGGGATCTGAAAATTTACCCCATTGAGGGCTTGCCGCTGTCTACCATGTGGCAACTGGTATGGATGAAGGGCAAAAACCACAATCCGGTCACAAAGGCCTTTTTGAACTATATCAGAATGGAAGCACCCGCTATCATCAAAAAGAAATTTGAGTGGTATATCAAATACTAGTTCATTCCCGCACATTTGACACATACAGCTATCCAACACTTCCCCATGCAATTGGCTTAATTATTAATTTAATTTATGCTTCAAATAAGAATTATAAATTTTCATTTATGAAATAAGGGGTCTAATTTCGCTGCGAACAAAAATTAATTTCCATGCAGAAGAATCTATATTTGGTTTGTCCGGCGAATCACCTGGAAGCATTTCTACAACAAAAGTTTGGCACCGACCATTTTTTCCTGACAGCGCTGGGAAGCGTATTCAGGTTTGATGAAGTCCGGTTTGTGGAGCAGGTGGCGGATTTCCTGATGCAGGGTCGCATCGATCAGATCCTGATGGTGCAGGACCTGAACTGCCCCTTTAAAAACCGGATCATCAACCACGAAAAGGGACTCAGTTGCTATGCCGAAGAATACCTTTTTGACCTGTATATCGATCATTATTATCAGATCAATCAATGCGCATCCCGGAGGGAAAAAGCCCGGAAGCTGGCTTTGGTCCACTCGCGAAATCTGGCCCAAACCATCTATCAACACCCGCTGCTGGAAGGGCCCGTGAAACAGCAAGGAATAAAAATAGTCAGCTTGCTTATAGACTGGAAAAGTAACCTGATCGAGAAGGTGGCCCATGCTACGCAGCTCGAAAACGTAGTGGTGCATTAGCTGGCTTTGAGCATCTCCACAGCTTGTGCTCCCGACGTCTGACTGCACCGGTTGAACAGCCAATTTGCATGAGATTACCTGGATCTGGTACCAAAGATGCGGTTGACATTGAACCCCAACCGAAAAGCTTCACCCGGTACTCCATTTCCACCGGCCAGCAGGTACTGTTCATTCAGCGCCGGAGAGGTCACAAAATACATCTGGAAAACATGTCCCCCAGCTTCAATATCAATACCAACACCTACATTGCTCCTCAGATCATTGTTCAGATTGGGGATCCACTGTAATGTCAGCGAGCTTTTGCCTGTAAGCTTGTATTTTCCGGAAAAACCCAAAGCCAGGTAAAGCTGCTGGTCACCCTCGATCAGGTATGCAGGGTGGGGCGCTTGAAAATAAACCAGTGATGGACTTAATTGCACACTGACTCTGTTGGAAAATTTTCTGGCCAGCAGCAATTGAACCGCATAACTGCTCCGTTCCCGAAAATCCGGGGCCTCCTCCTGTAGAAAGGTGTAATCAGACGTGTTCACCCCCGCAGCAGCCACCATCGACAGGGAAAAGGGCATGGATCCGGTTTTTGTCTGCTTCAACAAATGATACCGGCCATACAAATTGTAAAATTTATCCCTGCCTGACCTGGAAGCTCCCAATGAGAAATTCGCGTCAAAGGCATACTCGAAGCTAAATTGAATATTGGCACCATTGTCCAGCCCATACAGGTTGCGAATGCCGCCACTCACCGGCCCAAAGGTATGCATGATGGCAAAATGCAGCGTTTTTTCTTCCAGAGGTTCTACAGTGAGCAGGTTGATCTGCCGCGGAGCATGAAAGATCAACTCCACTTCCGCATCCGGGTCCAGCAGTTTCCGCTCCAACTGCGCCATGGCCATCCCATCAAACATGAGGATTCCCATGAAAAGCAGCACACATTTATCCAGGTAATAATTTCTTATTTTTTCCATCATCTATCTGGTCAATCTGGCGTTTATTTTCACTTTCTGGATTTCCGACAATTCGTAAAACATCACCTGAGGTATGGCAATATCAAAATCTCCCAGTTTCACCTCAAAAGTGGCCTCCAGCAAAACTTCGTTTCTGCCCACCTGCGTAAGGGTACCCCGTACTTCCATTTCCTTTTCCTGTCCGTGTATTTTAAATATCCCGTCTGCCATTACCTCCATGGACTGGTTTTGCTCCAGATTTACTTTTTCGCTCAACTTACCTGTAAACTCAGCAAAAGGATATTGATCGGTCTCCAGATAATTGTCGCGCATATGCCTGTCTCTCAGTCCGATACCCGTCCTTAGACTATTCAGGTCGATGTAAAAGTCCAGCAGGTTCTGCTCAAAATCGATCAATCCATGTAGTTTGTCCGACTTTCCGGTAAATTCATTAAGTGCTGCCTGAGACAGAAATTCTACTTCCCCCGCAGTCGTTTTGAACTCCTGAGCACCGGCCCTGCTTACCACCAGCAGGTAGATCAGGGGTATCAACCATTTTCTTTTCCAACTCATGACAAGTCGATGATTAAATTTCCTTCTGCCTGAGACAGGGAATAGGTCTTCAGTGGCCTGGTAGCCGGACCATTGATTACCTTACCCTGCGTGTCAAATCTGGACCCATGGCAGGTACAGGTAAACACCTGATTGCCGAAAGTCCAGTTGCGGTCGCACTGAGAATGTGTACAGACCGAAGAAAGGGCATTGTACTGACCTTCCAGATTCACTACAAGCAACTGTGCTTCCCTGATCAACATCCAGCCACCCGAATCCCGCAAGGCTTCATTCCTGGCCAGATCGATGGTAACTTGTTGGTTGCTGACCAGAATACCGTTTCCGCTATCGTTCTGACCATCATCCGGTAGCATGTCTTCCTCGTCTGTACATCCGGTAAAAAATGCTGTCCCAAAAATGGACATGACCGATATTGAACCTGCCCGGCTAAGAAAGTCTCGTCGTCCTTTCTGCAGTCTGCCCCGCTGTACCTTCTGTATTTTTCTGTTTGTTTCCATGGACACATTTACGCACATAAGGAGTTGGGCAGATTGCTATCCTGCAAAAATAAATTGGTTCTGACCGAAAAGGCAGTGCGGAATTCAATCCTGTCCTGGAAAATCTCTTAATTGCCAGTTGCATATTCCGGAAGCTAGCCTTACTTTTCGACAGTCAATCTCTGCTACCATGAAAATCCCTGCCTTATTTTTGTTCTGGATCATGCTGCTGCGCCCCATTATCAGTCCCGCACAAGATGCCGGTACAGCAAGGCCTGCTGATTTTAAACAGGCGTTCGAGGCTTTACCTTCCTCTCCTGAGACAATCACCCTCAAAAACAGTATAACCTTTGACCAGGAAGGAGGGCACCTGCAGGGCATTCAGCTATATGAAAAAAACACCCTGTACCTGAGCGGCAGTTCGGCCGGATACAGTTATATGGCAACTGCCAAACTGGACGAGCGGACCATTATCGCCATAGATACTTTATTGCCCTCTCCCCTGCGGCATGCCGGGGGATTTCAGGTTTACGATCATTATTTGGCCGTGGGCATAGAAGACAATCACAAAAGAGACCTGTCAAGGATAATGGTCTATGATCTGAAAAACGAAGCCCCCTGGCAGTCTCCCCTGGCCAGGGTGGAGAGAAAAGGAGCGCCTGAGCAGGTCACCGCCGGTGCGGTAGGGCTGACGGCGCATCAGGACAAAATGTGGCTGCTGGTAGCCAATTGGGACAGCAAGGTGCTGGATATGTACACCTGCCCCCGGCAGCAATTTTACGGCGGGCAGGCAGAGTTTCGGCTGCACATAAGCTTTGAAATGGGTCAGCAAGACCGTGAAAACTGGATTGATCCTCACTGGCTATCCTATCAGAACCTGAATTTGTTTACCGACGCCCGGGGACAACTGTATGTGGCAGGAACCGCTCAGGCACCGGACGGAAAGCAGGTAGCTGAGCTTTTTCATCTGAATCCTGATGCTGCCCATCCAGCTATTGTTAAAATTTCCAGAAAGGTTTTTGAAACCAGTGAAACGGTCAATTTTAAAGCAGCTGCCGGACTCCAGGTCACGCATGACGGCAGGCTCTTGCTTTTAGGAGCTCCCTATCAGATCCGGGATGAGACGACCATAGAAATGTTCATTCAGAAGAAATGAAGTCTGGATCCTACTTCTGGCAGGGATCAGGGAATATTTTTAAGAAATCCCGAACCCATCGGAAAGTCTTTTGAATTTTATTTGTTTAGAAATGTGCTTGCCGGAATGCAGGATGCTTGCCTAATTTACGGCCTCAACGCTTACAATCATCTAATGCCTGCCAAAAATTATATTCATTTTCTGGATCTGAAAGCGATAAACCGGCGGTTTGAACCCCTGCTCAGCCAGACCATACAGGAGGTGGTGCAAAGTGGCCGATACCTGAACGGTGAACAAACCGATGGTTTTGAAAAAGAATTCGCAGCATACATAGGAACCAAATATTGCATCGGACTGGGTAATGGTACCAATGCCCTGGAAGTCATCTTGCAGGGATACATAGAAATGGGGCTTCTTAAGAATGGCGATGAAGTACTGGTCCCTGCCAACACCTTTTTTGCTACCTTCCTTGCCGTTATCAACAGGGGATTGGTACCTGTACCTCTGGAGCCCTGCCTCTCTACTTTCCTGCCGAAGACAAGAACCCTGGCCCCTGCCATCAGCCCGAAAACCAAAGCCATGATAATGGTTCACCTATACGGACGTAACGCCTACCAGGAACAGATCCACAACCTTTTGAAGGCCAATGACATCCTGTTGATCGAAGACAATGCACAGGCGGTGGGCAGCCGGTACCTGGAGAAGAGAAGTGGAAGCCTGGGCGATGCAGCCGCCCATAGCTTTTACCCCTCCAAAAACCTCGGCGCCATGGGGGGCGCCGGAGCAATTACCACAGATAATGAGGAGCTGGCATCGATCTGCAGATCCCTGGCCAACTATGGAAGTCCCACCAGGTACTGGTACCACCATATAGGTACAAACTCCAAAATGGATGAAATTCAGGCCGCCGTATTGCGTGTAAAACTTCCTTTCCTGGATGAAGACAATGCAAAAAGAAACGATATGGCCATGCGCTACCTAAGCGAAATCCGGCATCCTGAAATAAGAATGCCTATGCCCCCTGAAGCGTCTCAGGCCTTCCATCATACCTGGCATTTATTTACGATCCTTTCCAGCAAAAGGCAAGCGCTGATTCAATATCTGGACAAATTCGGGATAGAAGCGGCCATACATTATCCTGTTCCTCCCCACCAGCAGCCGGTATACCAAAAGTCTTTCCCGAAAAAATCACTACCCCTCTCAGAAAGGATTCACCATGAAACACTCAGCCTGCCGCTGCATCCGGCATTGAAGGAGGAGGAACTGTCCTATATCATTGAACAGCTAAACCGCTGGTAAATCAGGCCCACCGATTGGGCATGGTATGTTTTGCAAGGATTCTTTCCGACTCGGATTGATCCTTTTCATCCCATTCAAACCATTCGGGAAGTTAAAAGTTTAAGGCATATGGCTTTACTAAAGAAGTTGACCGAACGAGAAATAGACAGGATAATTGAGATGGCCTGGGAAGACCGGACTACATTCGATGCCATCTTCCGCCAATTTGGAATGCCGGAAAAGGAAGTAATTAAATTGATGCGCAGGGAAATGAAAGAAAGTGCTTTTAAAAGGTGGCGAAAACGGGTGCAAAACCGGCAGACGAAACACCAAAAGAACCGACCCGGAGGAGAGCTATACCGGTTTAAATGCTCCAGACAGAAACCTATCAGTCTGAACAAAATCACCTGAGCTCATCACCGCCCCTGTGCGGATATTCAGATCAATCCTGCCGGAACTCTTTAAACGCATTGATCAGTCCATTGGTGGAGCTGTCATGTCCGGACACCTTTTCCGGAGCTTCCAGTTCCGGCAGAATGGTCTTGGCCAGCACCTTACCCAGTTCCACTCCCCACTGGTCAAAACTGTAAATATTCCAGATGGCACCCTGAACGAATATCTTGTGTTCATACATGGCAATCAGCGCTCCCAATGTGGAGGGATTGATCTTTTTCACCAGGATAGAATTGGTAGGTTTATTGCCTTCAAATACCCGGTGCGGAGCAATTTTATCAATGATTTCAGGAGACTTACCCTCTTTTCTCATTTCTTCTTTTACCATTTCCAGTGACTTGCCATTCATGAGGGCCTCAGTCTGTGCAAAGAAATTGGACATCAGTTTGACATGGTGATCACCTACCGGATTATGCGTCTGGGCCGGAGCGATAAAATCGCAGGGAACCAATTGGGTACCCTGATGAATCAATTGATAGAATGCATGTTGGCCATTGGTGCCGGGTTCGCCCCAAATCACCGGTCCGGTAGCATAGCTCACCCGATTGCCTTCCCGGTCAATGCACTTCCCATTGCTTTCCATATTCCCTTGCTGAAAATACGCCGGAAAACGGTGCATGTATTGGTCATAAGGCAGAATGGTTTCTGACGCAGCTCCCAGAAAATTGGTGTTCCAGATGCCTATGAGCGCAAGCAGGACGGGCAGATTCTTGTCAAATGGGGCCTCTCTGAAGTGGGTATCCATCGCATGGGCACCTTCCAGCAGCTTGCGAAAGTTATCGTAGCCTACCGCGCAGGCAATGGTAAGACCTATGGCAGACCATAGGGAGTACCTGCCCCCTACCCAGTCCCAGAATTCAAACATATTGTTCAGATCAATACCAAATTCCCGCACCGCATTGCCATTGGTAGACAGCGCCACAAAATGCTTGGCGACTTCGTTCTTGTCGTGTGCATTTTCCAGAAACCAATCTCTGGCCGTGTGGGCGTTGGTCATGGTTTCCTGGGTGGTAAATGTTTTTGAGGCAATAAAAAACAGGGTAGTTTCTGGATTCACCTGCTTCAGCACCTCAGTAATATGCGAACCATCCACGTTGGACACAAAGTAGGTTTTAAGATGAGGATGCTGGTAAGGTTTTAGCGCTTCAGTGACCATCACCGGTCCCAGATCACTCCCACCGATTCCTATGTTCACCAGCGACCTGATGGGTTTTCCGGTGTAACCTTTCCACACCCCCTTCGCTACCTTTTCTGAAAAAATCCGCATTTTTTCCAAGACCCTGTTTACCTCCGGCATCACATCCTTGCCATCTACGTATACCGGAGTGTTGGACCTGTTTCTCAGGGCGGTGTGTAAAACAGCCCGGTTTTCCGTACCGTTGATCAGCTTTCCTTCAAACATGGCACTGATTGCTGCTTTAAGTTCCGTCTGGTCTGCCAGATCTATAAGGGACCGGAAGATCTTCTCGTCAATCCTGTTTTTAGAGTAGTCCAGTAAAATATCCTTAAACCTTATATGGTATTTGTCAAACCGACCCGGGTCGGATTCAAATAAATTACTGATAGAGGTGGAAGTTTTGGAAGCTTCATCCAGCGCTTTCCATGCTGCAGTGCTGCTGGGGTTTATATTTTTCATTGCTTTACTTGTTCAAATTCGGGCCATAAAGCTAAAAATAAAAATACAAGCATCTAAACAACCATTTCATTTTGTCAGTAGGCGGAGGGAGATTTCCTATGGATCCTCCATACCCGCCGCACTAAACCGCTATTCTTTTTCCAATCTACTTCAGATCCGGAGATAAACGGATTCCACAGCAGTATACCTGGTGCCGGACCATCTGCAACGGAAATCGGCTAACGGAAAAGTATTTCCATTTTTATTTTTTTGTCCAATCAGGCTGCAGGTCAAATCAAAATGAATAAATTAGCCGATCCGAACACCTGTTGTTTAAAATTTATTCTTTTTTATATTTTATTAAGTGCTAAAAAAATTTCTGATCAAGGTTTAATTTTGCTATATTATTTAAATGATAGGTTTATGTTTTTGGCAGATATATATAATAGTGAAGAAACATTTAAAAATTTAAATATACTGTCAGAATTACATCATTTTTGTGATAAAAAATATTAGCGTAATTAAAAAATAACACAAAAACTTGAAAGTGTTTTTAGATTTCAGAAAGTTTTTTTCTGCTTCAGTGCTGTTGATTCTGGTGCTGATTTCTGGTTTTTCTCTTGCCCAAAGGGCTGAAATCGAATCGCTACTATCCCGGGTCCGGGATTTTGAAGATAAAGAAAATTTTTCTCCGGACAAGCCCTATATTGATGCGCTGAACAGACTGGGAGAATTATATTACAACCTGGACCCGGACAGCACCTTTCTGCTAGGCATGAAAAGTCTGCAGGCCAGTGAAAAAGCCGGCTATCAGGACGGTATCGTTGATGCCTACCGAAATATCGGCGCTTTCCACAACATACGGGGGCAATATGCGCAGGCGATGAATTATTTTGAAGAAGGCCTGAATCTGGCCGGGGAAAATCAATATTGGCTGGGCATGGCGAATATCTATAACAGCATGGGCCTGAACCATTATGACAGAGGCAATTATCAGGAGGCTGTGACTCTCTATTTAAAGGCCCTGGAAATCAAAGAAAAACACCTGTCTGAATACGAACAAAGTAAAACCTTAAGTAACCTCGGTCTGGTTTTTTCAGATATGGGTGACTTCGACCAAGCCCTGAACTTCCACAACCGGGCGCTTGACATCAGAAAAAGAGCAAACAACAAACTCGGTATGGCTTCCTCCCTGGCCAATATTGGCCTCATCTACAAGAAAAAGGGCAAATTGGACGAAGCGCTAGCCAGCTATACTACCACCCTCGAAATTGGTGAAACGATCGAAAACGGCCAACTGATCGCCGTGAGTCATTTCAACCTCGGCGATATCCTGCTGCAACAAGAGGACCTTGAAGGAGCCCTGTATCATTTTGAAGCGGCTCTGGAGCTGGACAGCAACGTGGACGATATCGCAGCGATCAGCAGTGACCTGCTGGGCATCGGTGAAGCACTGGTCAGGCAGGAAAACCTCTCTGAAGCAAAACGGTCGGTGCAGCGGAGCCTGGACCTCGCTCTGGAAAGTGACATCAAAACTAACCTGGAGAAAGGACACGACTTGCTTCACCAGATTTATGAAAAACAAGGAAACAACCGCGCTGCCTTATACCATTTCAAACAACACACTTCCTACAGGGACAGCCTCCGGAACCTGGAGTCTGAAAGACAAATCCGGGAAATGGCTGCAAAATATGAATTTGATAAAAAGGAAGCAGCTTTGCGGCAGGAGCAACGGGAAAAGGAACTGGAAAATGAGAAATTGATGGAGCGACGGCTTCGTATCGGCTTCAGTATTATACTGGTCATATTGCTGATCGCATTTTTTATTGCCTTAAAGTCTGTCAGGTACCAGACCAAAGCCAGGAATCTGCTGACCCGGCAGAAAGACAAACTGGAATCTTTAAACAAAAAAATCCTTCACCAGAAGAAAGAAACCGAACAGGTTGCCAGACAGTTGATAGAAGTCAATAAAACAAAGGACAAGCTGTTCAGCATCGTCGGCCATGATCTCAAAAGCCCTATCAATAGTTTAAAGGGGCTGATGCAATATGCCGTTGATGAAAAACTTAGCCAGGAAGAGTTTTTGCTGGTTTCTGCCCAATTGAGAAATGAAGTGGAGCATGTTCATTTTACGCTGATCAACCTGCTTCACTGGGCAAAAAACCAGATGAAAGGAATCGTCACAGAAGCCGAAAAGGTCTCTGTGAACAAAATCCTGCAGGAAAACATCAACCTGTATAAGCCAGTCTCCGAAATCAAACAGATTCAGGTCCTTGACCAACTGGATCCGGAGACCAACTGTCTCGCAGACAAAGAGCAGTGTAACCTGATCGTCAGGAACCTGCTCAACAACGCCCTGAAGTTTACCAACCGCGGCGGAGAAATAATTGTGAAAAGCCAGAAATCAGGAGATACTCACTGGGAAATTTCTATCCAGGACAATGGCATAGGCATGGATAGACAGACCCTTTCCAAACTTTTCCAGCCGGTCTTTAAAGGAAAACAGCGCTACGGCACCTCCGGCGAAAAAGGTACCGGACTTGGCCTGCAACTTAGCCGTGATTTTATCCTCAAAAACGGTGGAGACATCAAGGTATCCAGCGAACCCGGCAAAGGGAGTACCTTTACGTTTACTCTGCCTGCAGCCGGGTAATGGCCAAATAATATCCCGGAACCGGATTGGTAAATTGGTGAAAATTATCTTACTTTATAAAGCGGAAATGAAAGCGAATCTTTTCCTTTGTCAGAAACGTAAATCAGTTCCTGGGGAGCGTTTGCCAAAGAATGCGCTTGTGCCTTACCGGATTATTAGGGCGCTAATCGATTAAAAAAACAGAAAGGATGAACGACACAAAATTCAAAGCATTCAAAATTAAGATTGCCATTGCCCTCACATTGGTTTTGTTTTTGATTTTTGCAAAGAGTCTGGTTGATAAAAGCAATGTAGATGAATTGGAAGCTTCCTTTGTGACCGTATATGAGGACCGGCTGGTAGTACAGGACTACATTTTTCATATTTCAGAGCTACTTTTCCGCATGCGCTTGCTGGTTGCGAATACAGAATCACTTGACCAGTATCTTTCCATCCGGGGTCAGGTAATGGACTACCACGACCAGATATTAAACATCATCGCCGACTTCGAGCAAACCCATCTCACGGAAAAGGAGGCAGAATACCTGCAGGAATTTAAGAGCCTGGTACGGGACAAATTGGAAATCCAAAGCTATTTTACCGGACTGGAAGAGTCTGAAAGGAACTACCAAAGCAGTGTGGAAAAATTTAACAATGATTTTGAACGGGTGTTTTATGACCTCAGCGAACTTTCAAAAATACAGCTTCGGGAGGGAGAAAAACTCACCAACCTGAGCTACAGGATCAAAGCACGCTCAGATATCTGGCTGCAGTTTGAATATGCTGTTCTTTTTGTGCTGCTGATCATTATCAGCATGCTGATTTATTCCTCCAGGGGTATCAAGAAGAAAGAAAGCTTTTCCAATTCCAACTGAACTGCTTATTTTCGGTTGGCCCAGGCAGACAATAAAAAGCCTGTCAGGAAAATGACCAGGGTCCCAAAAACGATCGTCAGGTTGGCATGGAAGGTACTCCTGAAAGCAGCCCCCTCTTCAAATACCACCGGCGAAAGGCTCATCCATCCGATGACCAGAACACCTAGCAATACTCCTATGGCGGCATAACTACGCCGGATGTTTTTGCCAATAAATCCAAGCAGAAACAATCCAAGTATCCCTCCGCTGAATATGGCAGACAAGGCCCACCAGGCATCCAGTGCACTTTCTACCCCGTTAAACGCAATGGCCACGGTGATACTCAGCAATCCCATCACCAAAGAAGCAATGACCAGGATTTTCATCTCGGAACTCTCTTTGACTTCCGGTGTAATGTACTTCTTGTAGTGGTCTGTCAAAATGATGGTGGCGGAACTGTTGATGCTGGTAGAAATGGTACTCATGCCTGCGGCAAAAATGGATGCGATCAATAAACCTGTCATGCCGACAGGCAAACCACTGACGATGAAATAAGGAAACACCTTATCTGCCTGCTCCCCCTCCCGGTATGCCTCGGGCAATAATTCCGGCATGGCCTGGTAATAGGCAAATAAAGCCGTACCGATAAAGAAAAACAACAGGGAAACCGGCACGTATAGCAGGCTTCCCAGTAAGGTAGACTTCACCGCTTCGGCATCCGTCCTGGCGCTGAGATATCGCTGCACATAATTCTGATCTATACCAAAATTTTGAAGGTTGATAAACAAACCGTAAATGAGAATCACCCAGAATGTAGCTTCAGAAAGACTCAGTCCGAAGCTTCCCAGGCTAAACTTGTCGTGCGCTGCCGCAATGGTAAACACCTGTCCGGGACCTTCCGGCATGGAAAAAAAGATGATACCCAGGCAGGCCAGTGCGCCCGATATCAGGATGATCCCCTGTATTGCATCGGTCCAGATCACCGCTGCAAATCCGCCCATAATGGAATAAATCAACACGCTGATGCCCGTAACGATGATGATTACGGGAATGCTCCAGCCAAACATGACGTTCATGGGGAGGGCCAGCAGATACATGATGGCCCCCATCCTGGCCAGTTGTGTGAGCAGGTAACAGACCGATGCATAGGTACGTGCCCAGCCACCAAATCTGGTTTCCAGATAATAATAGGCAGATGGGCTCTTGATCCCCCTGTAAAGCGGAACAAAAAACCTGACGGCCAAAATGGCTGCTATGGGAATGGACAGGCTGAATACGAAGCCATTCCAGTTGGAGAGATAGGCATTTCCAGGCAGGGCCAGAAAACTGATACTGCTGACAAAGGTGGCAAATATAGACATCCCGATGGCCCAGGAGGGAAGCCTTCCCCCACCGGTGATAAAATCTGAGGAAGATCGCTTTTTGTAATAAAAAGAAGCCCCGAATATCACAATGGCCAACATGTAAACCAAAAAAACAATTAAATCAATAAGAGGTAATTCCATAGGTTAGGGTTTTCGGACCTGACTTTTTCAGGCATAGGTCTGGTATGCTTTCAATCCTTTTAATCTATTTTCTATTTGTTTCATGTTCTGCGCGTCAAAGGCTTCCAGAGGAGGGGAAAGGCGCCCGTTTCCCAATCCCAGGACTGCCATCGATGCTTTTAACCCCTTCAGGAAACTGGAGCCGTAGCTTCCCAAGGCATAGATCTCAGCCGCTATTTCCATCACCATTTGTTGCAGGCGGGCCACTTCCTGCAGGTTTCCCTGTGTAGCGGCGGTATAGAGGTCCACATACAGTCTTGGAAACATATTGGCTCCTCCACTGACGCCGCCATGTCCACCCATCAGCACGGCTGAGGCCATCATCTCCTCCGGACCTACCAGAAGGGTAAAATCAGGTCGATCCTTAAATGCATAGAGCATACCATTGAAATACACTGCATTACCCGAACTATCTTTTAAGCCCAGAATATTGGGGTGGGAGGAAAGCTCCAGAACGGCTGCCCCTGTGAGGCTGGTTTTGGTATGGGAAGGCATATTGTAAAGGTATAGCGGCAAGGGCAATTGGTCCGCCAGTCTGCCAAAGTAGGAGATCAGCTCTCTTTCACCCAATCCAAAATAATAGGGAGGGGCAGCTACCACAGCATCCGCACCTGCATCGGCGGCAACACGGGCCAGAGAAAGGCTCTCAGCCGGGGAGGTATCTGTGATCCCTACCAGTACAGGAATACGACCTGCCACCTGCCTGCAGGCAAATTCAATCAATTCCTTTCTCATCGGATAGGCGATATTGGTACACTCACCCGTTGTACCCAATACAAATAAACCATGTACTCCTCCATGCATTAAGTGATCAATGAGCTTGGTGGTACCCTGCAAATCAAGTGTATTGGCATCGCTGAGCAAGGTAGCCATGGGAGGAATAACTCCCTTCAGCGGATTCATCTTCAAATCAATTGGCATTTTTTAAAATACTTGTGTAATTAAAAATTTTACCGGTAAATAAGCATAAAATTCGTTTTCAGGCTCCTTCTATATATCGGAGGGATTGATCACCACGTATTTTACCGTTTCGCGGTCATAGGTATAAGAGATGTGCACCATGCCATCTTCACTCTGAATGATGGCCGGGTAGCTGTACCCTGCCTTATTGGGTTCATTTTCCAGCGTCATAAAGGGCTCCCAGGTTTTGCCATCTGCAGAAATGGCCAGATTGAGAATGTTTCGCCCATTGGGTTCCTCTCCCTCTTTGGTGCTGTGGTTATAGACCAGAAGATGCCGGCCATCCTGCAGGCTGACAGCATCGGTACCCGAATTGGGGTTGGGCAGGGATGTAGCCTGCATCTCCGACCAGGTCTGACCCTGGTCAGAAGACCAGCTTTCTGCGATCACACCCTGCCGGGTGCGGCACAGCACCTGCAAATCTCCATTATCGTGAATCAGAATACTTGGCTGAATGGCATCAAATGCTACCCCATCGTTGATGGGGCCCACCACCTGCCAGGTACGGCCCTGGTCTCTGCTGATTTCGAAATGAACTTTCCAAAAGGTTTCTCCATCCTGCTCAATTTCAATGCTGGAGGGTGCAATGATGGTACCATCTTCCAGCTGCACAGGCTTGTTTTTTACCGGTCCTATCAGTGCCCCGATTGCGGGATCTTCTCCAAGTTTTTGCGGTGCAGACCAGCTCTTGCCTCCATCTGTAGAAGTAATCAACATCCCCCACCACTCGCGGGGGTTAGGCCCGACTTTGTAAAACAGCATTAACGGCCCATCTGCCGGCTGAAACAAAACCGGATTCCAGCAGGGATAACGCAGGCTGTCATTTTGGACACCATTGACTACTTCCTCCGGTCGGGTCCATTTGCCATTTTCGAGGTGGCTGACCCGGATACCCACATCGGGGTTCCTCTCGTGTGTTCCGGCAAAGAAAGCAGCGACGATTCCGTTTGAGGTTTCCACCAGGGTGGATGCGTGTACCTGTGGGGTGGGGCGATTTTCCAATGGATAGATCAGTTCGGCCCGGACCAAAGCCCCTTCGCCGACCTCGGCTTTTGGAGGCAGCTCGGTTTTTTCTACCCTGTCAGCGGCTGTTTCCAGTCCATCATTTTCGGCCACCTTTTTTTCAGCCCCTCCACAGGAGCCAAAAAGCAGCAGCAGGGCAATGCCCAGTGTAGACAAATGTAATTTATTGGTCATCATGAATTTATTATTTATGCTTCAGCATTCAGCCTGGATTGGGTGTTCAGGAGCCCGGGCCAATTGACATTTATTCTATGGGGGGTTGATCACTGGATACGGGCATATAACTTGCCCACCCTGGTTTTAAATACCACATAAGGCAGTTTTGATACCCAGTTCATTCATCGCGGCGGCTTTGGCGTAACAAGCCTCCAGGCCCCTCTCCCGATCCGGTACATAGACCACCTGGATGTGATTGGCTTTGTGACGGGCCATCATTTGATCGCGGCTCACTCCTTCAAGTATTCCATGCATGATTGGCCACTGCGGGGTGGTCATTTCCCATCTTCTCTGCGTTTCTTCAGGGGGAAGGGACGCTACTTTCCCCAGGCCAAGGTCGCAGTGCAACTGATCATTCATGATATACACCCTGCTCCAGACAATGTGTCCCGGTCTACTCACCCCCTTCAGGCTACCTCCCCCCAGTCGAAAATACATGGGTGGCTGTCGCTCACTCCTCGCACCTGCATATCCGTCTGTGAAATGCGAGGGAGGGGCCGCCCCGGAAATCAGAAAAACCCAGACAAATACCTGCTTTCCATCTATGGTAAACTCCTCCCCGTACCTGAGGTCATGGAGGGTATTGTCACCGGTATAGCCCAGCTTTTCCCAGAGGCGATAAGTAATCAGGCTATCCAGGCCGGCGCATTCATCCACCTCATTGAAATGGGGCAGTGCTTTGCCGGAAAAGATTTCCCTGCCATCAGCGGTGAATGCCGGTGGCCGGTCGGTATTGTTCAGCAGGCCTTCGGCCAGGTCACTGGCTACGGCCAGATCCTTCAGGCCCTGCTGGTACTGTATTCCGATGGTATCGCAGCCAAAATCATCTGCCAGTCGGAGTGCAGCCAGATACATTTTACATTGTTCCAGGGATTGTTCTCTGGTAAGCTCGGATTCAGGATCACTACCCCATTGGAAAGTCATGCCCTTATCCAGCAGCCATTGCAGGACCCTTTCAGCCTCTGCGTCTTCCACTGTTCTCATGGCTGCATAAAGGGCCGACTGGCTAAGCCTTTCCTTGAAGATACCCGTAGGATGAAGCAGGTGATCCGGGATAATGGCATTAAACATGCCCATACAGCCTTCATCAAAAACCCCCATGATGGCTTTTTCTTTCTTAAATGTCCGGGAAAAACTCTCCCCTGCTTCCACCGCATTACCCGGCGCAGCATCGGGTTCAAAATCCCGCACATGGCTGAGATCATGGGTGACTCTGCCTGAACCCAACCATTCCTGCAGCCCCTGGAGAAAAAAATCATCTGAAAAATCCTTGCTCCAAAGCGTAGAATAGCTTACCCCTGCTTTGGTCAGAGAACCGTTGAGATTGAGCATTCCGACCAGGCCGGGCCATTGCCCATTCCAGTTGGCCAGGGTAAGTATGGGACCCTTGTGGGTGCATAGACCTGCCAATACATGGTGGGAGTATTGCCAAACGCTTTCTGCGACGATGAGTGGCTTATGGGGATCCAGGTCTCTGAACACCTGCATGCCCATTTTTTGGGAATCGATAAAGCCATGCCCTTTCTCCGCATCAAAAGGATGGGCCCGCCGGACCTTCACACCCAGACGATGCAGGACCTGCTGCAAGCCTTTTTCCATATCTGCCTGCGCCTGCCAACATGTTTGGTTGGCAGCTAACCTCAAATCACCACTGGCTACCAGGTAAACTTCTTTTATCATTCTTTCAAAATTTTGCGCTTCAAATGCTTTATTTTACTACTCGAAAAAAGCAGATTCGGGCCCATCTATCCGTCAAAAAAAACACCACCGGCCATTACCTTATTTCAACGGGTTTTCATACCAGATGACTCCCAATCCCCGTTTGCTACCATCGCCGGCAGTTTCTTCCGACGTCAGAATATCCAAATCGCCATCCTGATCCATGTCCAGCAAGGTAAGGAAATCATACTTTACTCCCTCCGGACCGCTTATATTCAACACCCTTTGGGTGGTAGCCTTAAAATCGAGGACTGCAATCAGCCCTGATTTTCCCAATGCACCTTCAAAGGAGGCCAGCAGATCCAATCTCCCATCCTGATCAATATCGGCAACGACTGCAGATTTACCTCTTGATCCGGTCCCGGGGGGGAAGGCCATCTGCTCCTCCTGCCATTTGCCTCCCTCTGCAGTAAAGTGAACCCAGCCATTTACCAGGTCCGGCACCACAATTGAAGGGGGCTTCTCATGGTGATATCCATGAATTCCCATAAACATGGGTTCTCCATGCTGTAAGCCGATAAAGTGATTTTGCCACTGGTTTTCTGCAAACTCCGGCCCCGGATTTTCCAGCCACCTGAGCCCTCTCAATGCACCATAGCGGTCTGTGATGAGCATATCTGTCAGTCCATCATGGTTCATGTCCACCAATTCAATCGACATGATCCAGCCCGCTGCGGAGATTTCCCGGTACTCCCAGGCAGACAAATCCCTGGCATCCTCCGGCGACGCCAGCCAGCCTATGGTTCCATTCGGATCTTTGGATCCCGCGATCAGGTCGACACCATTTTTCCCGTCCACATCCATTGCTCTTCCAAACATCCACTTTGTTTTTCCTACCGTAGCTGGAATATCAGCAGATTCCCAAGCCTCACTTTGATACAAAAGGCTGGAATCCTTTGGTGACCAGTGTACCTGTATCCTTTGGTATTTGCCCTCAGAAAGGGTAATCAGGTCCTGAAAACCATCTCCGTCCAGGTCCACAGCAAAAGCATCCTCCACATCAGGGGCTTTTACCTCCACAAATGGCCAGGGATCTCCTGGATCCTCCGGCTGAAAATATAGTCTGGCCACAGCACCTTCTTCCCAGCCTACCACCACATCCTGCTTTCCGTCTCCATCCACATCCGCCAACTTTGAACCATCCGAACCCAGTGAGCTATTGTCGATGGTATGCATGATCCAGGGGACCATCTTGTCAAAATCATTACTTTCCTGGGCAGGGCACAGCAAGGGTGCAAATGTTGACATCAGCAACAGAAGAAGTGCATGCCTTGTGAGAGACAAAGCAGTATTGCAACGGACAGGGAATAGGTCAGCCCTACAAATTCCCCTCCCTATGTCACAGCCATCAGACTTTTTTTTCATCCTATTCAATTTCTACCTGATAAAGAAATGAAACTCGGCCCCTTCGTGCCTAAATATGATGCAGGAAAGATCTTCCCTTTTTTGGATCACAACTGGTATTTACCCGGATAGGTGGATACTGTTTAGCAGCAGACCTGGTATTTCTGAAAAATACCACAAGTATTTGCCCTTTAAAAGGAAATGCGGGTAAAAATGATTATTCAAACTAAAATGGTTAAACCTGAGGGATAATTTTTATATATTGACTGCTTAAAATAGTTAAACGAGAAATTTCAATGAGCCCTATCAAAATTGACAGAAGAAAATTTATTAAAGGTGGTACCGCATTGATGGCCCTTAGCAGTGTAGGCGTACAGGCCATGGAAAGAAAAGACAGAAAGGCAGCCTATCAGGTAGGCCTGATAGGAACAGGCTGGTATGGAAAAAGTGACCTGTTCCGGCTGATTCAGGTAGCAGAGGTGGAGGTGGTGGCATTGGCAGATCCCGACCAGCGGTTGCTGGAGGAGGCCGCCAGTCTGGTGAGTCAGCGCCAAAGCTCCGGCAATACACCGAAGACATACAATCACTACAGGCAGATGCTGGATGCCCATAAACTGGACATCGTATTGGTGGGAAGCCCGGATCACTGGCATGCGCTTCAGGCCATAGATTCCATTCAGGCTGGTGCGCACGTGTATTTACAAAAACCTATCAGTGTAGATGTGATCGAGGGTGAAGCTATCCTGGCGGCCGCCAGAAAACACAACAAAGTGGTGCAGATTGGCACGCAGAGAAGAAGTACTCCACACCTGGTAGAGGCTAAAAAAAATATCGTCGACAAAGGCCTGCTTGGAAAAGTATCCCATGCCGAAATGTGCTGTTATTACCACATGAGAGCCAATGGCACACCAGAAGTGCGGCCGGTTCCTGATTTTTTTGATTATGATCTATGGGTAGGCCCAGGTCCGATGCGTCCTTTTGACGGACTTCCACACAGAAGGTGGTGGCGCACCATGATGGAATACAGTAACGGTATTACCGGTGATATGTGTGTTCACATGTTTGATGCCGTAAGATGGACGCTGGGGCTGGGCTGGCCCAAGAGCATTTTTGCCACCGGGGGCATCTATGTACAGAAGGGAGGCAAATCGACCATTGCCGACACCCAAACAGCGACATTCCATTATGATGACATGGATTGTGTCTGGACCCATCGCTCCTGGGGCACTCCCCAGGATCCGGAATATCCCTGGGCGTATAAGATCTATGGAGACAAAGGTACACTTATGGCCTCCGTCATGAAGTATGAATTTATCCCGCAGGGTGGCGGGGAGCCGATCCGCGGCGATGTGGTGTACGAGCGTGAAAAGTATCCGGAAGACCTGAACGAAAAGGACATTGAATTGCATGCCGCTCCTGCCACCAGAGATCACATGAGGGATTTTTTAAAGGCTATCGAACAGGGCGGACGGCCGGTTGCCGATATTCAAGAGGGGCATATATCCACCGCAAGCTGTATACTGGCCAATATTTCCATGGGACTGGGGCGGCCATTGGCCTACGATCCGGAAAAAAGGATTGTCCGGAACGATCCTGAGGCAACAGCACTTTTGAGGAGACCCTACCGGGCTCCGTTCCAGCATCCCGATCCCAATTTTGTCTGAGCGGTGCTTCTGAGGGTTAGATATCCCGCAACAACTACCAGGATGATGTTTACACACCCGACATAATCTGGTCGCGCCATTTTGGCAAATATTCCCTACACCGAGGGAGACTTTTCTGACCGGCAAACCCAAAAAAAAACTCCACAAGCCAATACCTGTGGAGTTTTTTTTTGCCTTTCAGACAGCTTTACACCTTAAATCCATCTCTGTATTCTCTTCCTACAAATTGGTTGGCTTCTTCCAGATTGGTGATGCGCATGTTTTCCCCATCCCAAAGGAGTTTCTTGCGGCCAAAGAACTCAGCCTGGCCCCTGCTGTTTTCTCTTCTCAGCATATAGCTGCGTATGGCCAGGTTACCCATCAATACGGTTTCAGTCATCGGGCCAGCATAATCGAAGGATGAAGTGAGTGCCTTGTGCTCCTTGCTATTAAACCCAGCTTTGCAGGCATCCACCCATTTTCTCTGGTGTCCGTATTCGGGCTCTTCATTCTCTTCCACTTCCGGACCAAATTCGGTGGTACCGTCGTTTAGGTAGAGTTTGGGCATCAGTGGAGAACTGTCATTGATATTGGTAGAAATGATGCCCTTTTCTCCGATTATCAAAACTCCGTTTGCGCTGTTTCGTCCTCCTATATCGTCATCTGCGGGAATAATATCAGGGTGTGAAGGCCTGATGCCCCCATCACTCCAGGTCATCTCGATCGGCGACTTGCTCTTTGAGGTTGCGTCAAAATGTAGGGTGATGAATGAAGCCGGCGGACATCCCTTGGGATAGTAATCTGCGGTCCACATGTCTGTGTAGATAGAAGCTACACTACACTCTGCGTCTGTCGGATACATCAATCCCAGGGTCCTGAAGGGAATATCGATCAGGTGGCATCCTACATCGCCCAGAGCACCGGTACCATAATCCCACCAACCTCTCCAGTTGAAGGGGTGCAGATTTGGCGTATAGGGAATGTATGCTGAGGGGCCTAACCAGAGATCCCAGTGCAGGTCTTCCGGCTTTTTAGATGGTTCGGGCTCGGGAAAGGGTATTCCCTGCGGCCAAACCGGTCTGTTTGTCCAAACCTGAACTTTGGAAACCTTGCCAATCTTGTCGTCATCGATCCAGTTTTGTACCATGTCCAGCAGGGGATTGGAACCTCCCTGATTTCCCATCTGGCTAACGATCTTGTTCGCTCTGGCCATTTCAGTGAGCTTTCTGGCTTCGCGAATATTGTGGGTCATGGGTTTCTGTACATACACATGTTTACCCCGCTCCATGGCATATGCGGCAGCAGGGCCATGCACATGATCAGGGGTAGAAATGGTCACGGCATCGATGTCCTTTTCCTTATCCAACATTTCGCGGTAGTCATGATACTTTTTGGCATTGGGGAAGTTTTCGACCGAACGCGAGGCTGAACCCGAAAAATCCACGTCACAGAGGGCAACGACACGCTCTCTGCCATTGACAGATGCATTCTTGATATCACTGGAGCCCTTTCCCCCGGCTCCTATGGCGGCCAGATTCAATTGATCCGAGGGTGCGGTATACCCTACTCCTCCCAATACATGCCTGGGTACAATAAGGATGGACGAGGCTATTGCAGCATTTTTAAGAAACGAACGCCTGCCGGAATCCTGATTTTCTTTTTTTGGTATTCTCATGGTTATTCTGAATTATTTGATTTGGTAAATATATAATGACAGCAATATAATTATTCATTACAATATATACAGCTCTATTGTATACCGGAAAAATGACAAATTAGGCAATCCGATTGGAATAAATCTTACCGTTCAACAATATTCAGCTATCAAAAAAGTTTTTTCACAGGGATCCCATGTCGCCTGTGAAAGATATTACTCCATCCATTTATTACCTTGCTTCTACCGGGTACCTCGTGCCGGACACCCTGCCGGCAAATTTCAATCCTTATTAAATCGGGAAAGCACAGTATTGCAAGGGACTTTCCTCCCGTAGTAAACCTGAATTCGATGGTGAGTGATCCGGGAGGTTATATAGCCCGCCCGGAAATAAAAAAAAACCGGACAAAAATTTTGCCCGGTTTCTATCGGAATAATTAACCTGTGATCGCTTACCTGATCAATGCAGGCAGCGTAGGATTTTTCTCAAAATCGAAAGTGATCGGCAGGACCGATAAGGAGGCTACCTGTACATTATCGATCTCTGCAGGTTCCCAGTCGCCTGAAGTAGCCTTCAGTGCTTCGATTGCCTGCTGCTCGAGATCTTCCAGATACATGTCTACAGAAGTGTCAATATTGCTGGAAGTAGTAGCAAATGGAATAGAACCATTCTCATCGACTACAAACTTCACAAAAATGGTCCCTTCCAGCCCCCAGTTTTTCGCTTCCTGCGGATATTCGAGACTGTTGAGTACTGTATTTTTCAAGGCTTCTTCACCTTCATCAAATTCGGCCTCTTCATCTACCGAATAAAACACCCCCATACGGTTAGCAGTGGTTTTCATCTTGTTGCGATTACTTTTAAGATCGAATAAAACAACTTCCAGCTTTTTGCGATCCATGTCATTATCGACACCTGTCACTACTACATCTTGCAGTTCTCCCCCATCCATTTTGTAGGAATAGGAAAAAGCCGGATAATCTTTTACGATCTCATTGATCTGAATCAGGTAATCCATGTTTCTATTTTCCATGGTTTCCAACTCGCTCTCAGACAAAGATCCCTCTTTGTCCTGCGCCACCGCGTGAGTGGTCAGGATGATCAGGCCTAGTGAAAGTACCCATCCACACATTGCTTTTACCTGGTTTGAATTGAATATGGTTTTCATAATAGTCATGGTTTTCGTTAAAATTTTATCTCTCCCGGACATTTGCCAGAAGAATGTTAATTTTTACGTATTCAATTTGAAAAGGAACAATATACATGCCAAAACGAGTGTATTTGTTTTAAAAAAAGAATATTATACTGAAAAACACATCTAATATTGAAAAACTACCATATACCCATGATCTCTACCTGCTTTCCCCGAAAATCAACGCGGTGCCCCTTTTTCTGCAAAATCAGGCTTTGAACAAGTGGGGACCTGACAGAAACCAGTTGAATCTCCCGTCCGTCTATGGAAATTTTACCCAGGGAAATCGCTATCCAGATCCACCCGAAGCTCAATTGGAGCAATGCGCCCTCCTCTACCCGATCCTGGGAGACGATCTTTATTTTTTTCAGGAAATGATCCCCTTCTTTGCAAAGTGCGGATTGTTGCACCAGCATGTCGAGACGCTGATTGATTCGCTCTCTGCCCGTCTCATATTTATCCCCGGCACTACTTTTTGTTTCCAGCTGACTGGCTTCCCGGAGCGCAGTGATTTGCTCATTCAGGTCTTCAATTCGCTCCCGGTTCAAACGCCCGGCAAGCTCCTGCAGTCGCCTTTTATAGGAAATGGCATCGGGCAAAACCCCATCCTCTTCCTGGTCACCTTGTGTTTGCATGTATTACCTATCATTCATAAGGGTTTCGATCTCTTCCGGGTCGATGGGTATATTTTTCATCAGGTCCCGGTAGCCATTTTCTTCCACCACAATATTATTTTCCAACCGTATACCAAGTCCTTCCTCCAGAATATATATCCCGGGCTCGACCGTAAATACCATTCCAGCCTGTATGGGCTCATGCATGCTACCCACGTCATGAACGTCTAAACCCAGGTGATGGGAAGTGCCATGCATAAAGTATTTTTTGTACGCCGGCTTTTCCGGGTTCTGGTTCCTGATATCGGTCTGATCGATCAATCCCAGGTTGACCAGTTCAGATTGCATGATCAGGCCGACTTCCCTGTGATAAGCCTGAATCGAAATTCCCGGACGAAGCATGTTCATCGCTTCACGCTGAACGCGCAAAACGGCATCATAAACCTGTCGCTGCCTTTTGGAAAAGCGGCCATTTACAGGGATGGTGCGGCTCATGTCCGCATTGTAATTTCCGTATTCCGCACCCACATCAAAAAGAATCAGGTCTCCATCTCCGCATACCTCATTGTTCTGGATATAATGGAGTACACAGGCATTTTTTCCGGATGCAATGATGGGCTCATAGGCAAATCCCCTGCTTCCACTCCTGACAAATTCATGAAGGTATTCCGCTTCGATTTCGTATTCCCGGAGGCCCGGCCCGACGACGGATAGGATTCTCCGAAAACCCTTCTCCGTGATATCGCAGGCCTTCTGCAATTGATGCAGCTCCTCCGGCTCTTTTATCGAACGAAATTTATGCATCATCGGGGCCACCCGATGGTATTGATGCAGGGGAAATTTCTCCTGACAGGACTGGATAAACCTGGCATCCCTGGTCTGAACCTGGCTATCGGCCCGCAAGTGCTCGTTGGTATTTAAAAAAATGTGTTTGCTCAGGAGCATCAAAGCCTGGAAAGTAGCATCGAAATCGCTTGTCCAGCGGATGGTCTCCACTCCAGACAGTTCCTTTGCTTCCTCCATGGTAAACTTATGCCCTTCCCATATCGCAATCTGCTCATTAGTGGGTTTAATAAAAAGTATTTCCCGAAGCGAGGGATCCGGATAATCCGGGCAAATTACCAAAATAGTCTCTTCCTGATCGATGCCACTCAGGTAAAGCAGGTCGTTGTTTTGCCTGAAGCGCATCGTACCGTCTGCATTGGTAGGCAGAATATCGTTGGAATGAAAAACGGCGATGGATTTTGAAGGTAGCTTATCAATAAGCTTTTTCCGGTTATTTTTGTATAATGCTGCTGAAGCTGGTTGGTATCTCATACAACTGTTGATTTTTTGCAAAGGTAAAAAATATCCCCTGCCGGCAAGGCGAATTACAGCTATACTAACCAGATTGGTTTACTCACTATCCACACCAAACATGTTGAACACATCCCGTGAACCGTCGAGGGTGAGTGCATACTCTCCGGGAGGTAACGGGGAAACTTCCAATAGGTAAGAGCTATCTTTGTACCTGGAAGCCTGAAAAGGCAGAAAATCTATTGCCGCTGCTGTGGATTTGTTGAAGTTTACTGTCCCGGTGACGATTTGTCTCCGGTCTTTGTCAGGTTCAGACTCCAAAGCAAAAATATTGATCAACTCCATGGGATCACGGTCATTGTTTCCAGCCCTGACGATCAGCCGGATCTCGCTGCCCTGTCCGATCCTGACGGTACTTCTGGCAGCATTCACAAAATTCATTCCCTTTGCCCGGGCCACACCAAACAAAGCTGCGCCTACACTTGCTTTCGATCCTGAGGACGCTTTTTGTTTTTCCAGAGGCTCTCCCGTCTGCTGATCCCGCACGAGCAGCACGATCCCGGAAAATTCAGGTTCAGCGATCTGCAAATCCTGCCCATGGAGCAAAAAGACAGGCATCAAAAACGAAAGAAATAGCGCAATCTTCATCAGCAAAGGGTTATGGCTCGCACCGGACTATCATACCCTTTCCCAAATATCTGATTCACCTGTTGATCCAGTGCGAACAGGCTTTTGAATATAACTCCAATTGTGGAGATTTACAAGCCCTGTTTCCTAGATTTTAGTCTCATGCGTCCAAAGCCTGGTGTGAACCTTTGGTGACCCCCCAGCGGATAAATACTTTGGTCACACTAACCAAGAGCCCTGTAGCTATGGTCCAGGCCAACACTTCCTTAAGCGAGTTGCCCTCCTCGTAAGGGTTTTTCGGAGCCTCTTTCCCTGTTGATTTCTCCCAGGTTTTTTCCAATGCCCTTCTGACCAAAAATGTTCCCAGCAGGGTCCCCCCTACGATCATGAGTTCCTGAAGTTGTTTCTTGTCTTTCTTTTTCATCTGTTTATAATTTGCTTTTTACTGCGTCCCGAAAATCTCTTTCAGTTGGGGCGCTTCCTATGTTTTATAATTGTCCCACTTTAATAGGTTCTTCAAATGCCAGGCTGACTCCGGGCAGGCTTGTTTTCCTTTGTTTCGATTCGAAATAGATCAGCCTGATTTTCTCCTGACAGCAATTCTACTACCACCGAAATGTGAAAACCCTTTTACCTCATGTCCCCTACCTGCTTCCCAATTAAAAATCAGGTCTGTTGACCTACCCTACTGTCTGGTGTGTCCGGTTTCGCAGATACGGGAATAAAGTTCTTCCGGAAATAAAACCAAATAATCATGCCAAACTTCAAAAGGCTCCCAAAAAAATTGCGTTCACACCTTGATGTACCATTTATTTTTATCCATCCACAGACCTATGAGCCAAATCACAAGCATAAAACTCAATGCAAATAGTAAACTTGCCGTTTTTGCCGGAAAATAAGGCACAAATGCAGTCTGATACAACCAGGTCTTTAGTGCCTGATCGCCCACGCGTATCATGATCATCAGGCGGACCAGCAGGCCTGAGAGTACATACAGGATGAGGGGATTTCGTCCGAAGAGCTCAAAAAATCCGGACCATTTTTTCCTTTGCTTGATTTCAAGAACATACATGAGACCGGCGAGTATGGCTGTTGCATAGCCAGCGGTCACCAGCACGAATGTGCTCGTCCATATTTTTTTATTGACAGGAAACCACAAATCCCAGAAGTATCCAGCCAGCAATAAAGCCAATCCAAGAAGAAAAAGCCGCGAAACAGTCCGTCCCCTGCTTTTCTCATTTTGAATGTAAACACCCACTCCATACCCCAGAAGTACATTGACCACTGCCGGCAGAGTACTCAGTATACCCTCAGGATCAAATGGGATTCCTTCTCCCTTATACAAATTGGCAGCACCGATCAGCCAAAGATCCAATTTCCTGGCAGCATTTCCCTCCAGTACATAGGGATCCGGCCCCGCTGCACCGAATAAATACATTACAAACCAATAAGCCATCAGCATTATCCCGCCAATAATAAGGCTAGTCCTGAGCGTAAAAAAATAAACCAGCGTAGCTGCTATCCCATAGCATAGTGCGATTCTTTGTAAAACACCCAAAAGGCGGATTTTGCTAAAATCATACGGGATAATACCTGTCTCCGACATGCTAAAAAAAGGAAAGGCAGTAAGCAGAAGACCTATCCCAAAAATAAAAAGTGTCCTTTTGCCTACCTTTTTAAAGTAAATGCGGGGCCCACGGGCCTTAAGTTTTCGCAGACTGAAGCTCATGGCATTGCCTACCACAAATAGAAAAGTAGGGAATACCAGATCGGTTATGGTCAGGCCATGCCAGGAAGCATGCGACAGGGGTGAAAAATTGGTCCTCCAGTCTCCCGGGGTATTGACGATAATCATCAAAGCCACCGTGAGACCTCTCAAGACATCTAATGATTGGTATCTGGTCATGGATAAGAACTGGTTGATAGTAGCACTTGTATATTTGGGACCGTCAGCGGCGCCTAAGGTATTTTTTCCCCAAATACCCGGACAAAAGTGACCCAGGGTTGTTCTGTGTCTCCATCTTCTCTTTGATTCTGGTCATTGGTATATTCCTCAAAGCCGTCCAGAAAAGCATCTGCCCCTGACCAGACGGTAAGCATTACTCCCTTAAACCGGTCCTGCATTTCTTTGGTTTGATAGGTCCTGTACCGGATCATGTCCTCCACCTGCAACATACCTACCTGCGGCTTGCGCCAGGAACAACTGATGACGTCAAAGCCTTTCATGGCAAACATGACCGGAGTCTGATCCGGCCGCTCGTAATGCCAGTCGCAGATAACGACATCCCTGGGTATCATATCTATCGCCCTATGGGTATTGTTCATGCTGGCTTCCCACATACCTATTCCCGTGGTCTTTCCATCAATAAGACGGTCGCCCCAGATCCAGAGCTGTTTTCCTTGCGCATGCAGGTGGTTTCTGATTTTACTTACCTCCCCGGCAAACAGCTCAGCCTTATCCCTGCCGCCACATCTCGGGCATTTCTCATCGCCGATATAAAACACCTCATCCATTCCTGCATGAAAAGCATCGGCTTCAAAGACGGTGACGATTTCATCCACCAAATCAAAGACCACATCATGTACTCCTGGATGCAAGGGACAATAACTCTTACAATACAAACCGTCTTCATTGGGCCATTTATAGTTTTCAGGAATGGCTACATGAGGGGTTTCATCAAACTCCGGATATTCCTTCAGCAAATTTCCGAGGGAGGATGCCCAGGATTGGTGCCCCAGCAGATTGATCTGGGGAATCATCTTTATCCCATTGCGGGAAGCGGCCGCCACGATTTTCTTTACATCGGAAGGCGATAACACCTCGGGGTCTCTCAATTCCGGATGACTTTCATAGGCATAATTGTAATCCACTCTCAAGACCAATACATTCAGTCCCCGGGGACCGAGTTCATCATCCATAAATTTGACAAATCGGTCTACACCGCCTTTTTGCGGAGCAGCAATCGCCATCCCGCGCACAGGCAAGTCTGAAAGCTGCATTTGCCGGGCCATGCCAGTAAACAGCGGGAAAGACAGTAGGAGAACACAAAGGAGGAAGTTTTTACTCGATAGGTTTTTCATTTGGTTCGGGGTTTATACAGTAGTCTAAATTTTTAAGCGCAAATTTTTCTTCTCGAGTAGCCCGGTTATCAGAATAATAAGCAGCGCATACAGCAGGGATTTGAGCAAACCCACCATTCCGCTCCTGAATACCAAAGGCAGGGCCCAGCCACTAAGTGACAGTAGCGCATAATGTATATAAGGCAATAAGTAGCAGGTCAGCGTGCTGGTGCCCGCTGGCTTTATCCAGCTAAACCAGTCTTTTCGCCCTTTCAAATCTACCAGCCAGATCAGGAAACCATATGTCAGCAGAGAGATGGCAATACAGATCAAAACCCAGGAGGGAGAAGATCCGATTTTGTGTATGCCCCACAAAGGTCGGGTAAGTAAACCGATCAGAAGGCCTCCCGCCGCACCGGTAGACAGGATTATCCAGAAACGATATCTTTTGTCAGTACTAAAATATTTGCGGTAATAGAGGCTGGCCAGCATGCCGGAGGTGGAGAGAGCCGGCGTGGCCCCATCATCAATGAGCCAAAAATAGGGCTTCACGGCGGTAAGAAATCCAAGCAAACCCAGCTTCGACAGTACACTGAACAATATAAAGGAAGAGAAAGCCAGCCATACCAATGGCAATTTGCCCCTGCTCAGCAGAAAAACCAGCGAGGCAATCAGATAAGCCCAGCCGATCAATCCCAAAATACCCCACCAGTAAATGTCCATCCATTTTGGATCAGCTGCAGTACCTCCCTTGTAAAACAGTGCGAGGAAAATCAGTATCGACCAGCCCAGCGATTTTATCAGAAATCTTGTCCTTTCTTTGACCTTTTCAGGATAATCTATCCATATCAGAAAGAAGGCCAGTGTCAGCACAATTTGCCAGACTGCTTTCGGGAGGATGGCGATGCCTTCCTGATAATTTTCGAGATTGACGTGGAATACCCCCATGATCAGCAAGGCCAGGGACCTGGAAAGGACATGAATCAAAATCTCCCGGTCGGTGTGTCCCTTCCTCCAGCGGTTGTTTATGGCCAGCGGAATCGATAAACCCACAATAAAAAGAAAAGCCGGGAAAACTACGTCCGAAAGCCCCATTCCATCAACCTCTGCCGGCACATGTTTCAGCCATTCCGGCACGTCCCTCAATGTCCACAGGTCATTGACAAAAATCATGAGCATCATGGTGACTGCGCGAAATACATCGATGGCATGATTGCGGGAATTCCGGGTGAGGTCCTGCTTCATCTTCACCGGAAAGGTTTACCGACGCTGAAAATCATCCTGTACCCGCACAATATCGCTCTCATCCGATGGGTTTGCAGGGTCGGTGTGCATCCAGATTTCAGCCACAAGACCCCAGTTTTTCAGACCTACCAGGCGGTGCCGCTCTCCCTGCTTCAAGCGCACCACCTTTCCGGTTTCCATAGGCTGAAGAGGGCCTTCGGTGTCGCTGTCACTTCTTACGATCCCCCCATCTCCGGCAATTAATTTCCAGATCTCAGCCCTACGATGGTGATATTGCCAGGAAAGGCGTTTTTCGGGACCTACAAGTAATATCTTTGGGCTCAATTTATTTTTCAACTGGTCGGCGGTCAATTCTACCTCTGGAAAATATCTCTTCCGAAAAGCACTGATCTGGTTTTCATCAATCACAAAAAAACCGCCCCAGGGCCGGCTATCATCTTTGCCCACCAGCCTGAAACCCTCCGCTAAAAGGGATTTTTCGACGGTGCTAAAAATTTCATCCTTGGATAATTCCTTTTCTATCTTCATCTGTTAAATAATGGTTTCTTTATGGTCACTCTCCTGTTCTCACCTTCAACTGGCTGCCGCAATTTAATCAAAATTGCCGGACTCGCTACACCTGTAAGGCCCGGCCATGTGCAAACTTTATCGCTGAAGTATGCTGTAAACAATCGGACAAATATTAATCTTTGATCCTGAAATTAGCAAAAGATAGTGATTTTTAGGTTTGGATACATACACTTGAGGCTCCGATCATTGCCGCCTTTTCTCCCAGCTTACTGATATGCAGCTCAGCCATAAACCCCTTTTGTTGCAGGATTTCTCTGACCAGCGGTAGAAAGTATACTTCAGCCTTGAGAATATTACCGCCAAAGACTACCTTATCGATATCGCTTTGCCTGCTGTCCTGAAGCATCAGAATAAGATCTGCAAGGTTTCCGGCAAAGTCCTTTAGCCTGGACAGCGTCTCCGCTCTCGTTTGCGGGTCGTTCAGCAGGTCCTTTAACCCCTCCACTTCCTTACCGAACTCTGTCCGGGCCCAACGGGTAAAATAGGCAGTACTTAGCAAGTCTTCTGCTATTCCCCCCTTGAAAGGAATGCACCAGATCGCACCGTCTTCGGCCAGGTGGCCGGATTTGAATGCACCTCCCAGCCCGGTGCCCAGAGTAATGCCCATCAGGTTAACGCTTGCAGGCCAGCCTGCTACATGTGCCTCTCCCTGCAAAAAGGCCGCAGCATCATTCATAAATGTAACGTTTTTGGTGGGCAGGCATAATCTTTCTGCCAGGGCCGCTCTTATATCAGATCGGTACAAGGCCTGGTATTTTCCCTGAGTCACCATGAGAGAAATGCCATTTTCATAATCAAATGGTGCCGGCATGGCTATTCCCAACCGGCTATCCGCTTCGATCTCCAGAGCAAGGATACAGCGAGACCATGCATCCAGTATTTCCTCCCGGGATCCGGCAGAGTTTACCGGGCCTCTGGCCAGGTCGGTATCAGCAATGGACATCCCATCATCACTCAAGATACCTGCACTGATATGCGAGCCACCTATGTCTACTCCGATAACCTTACTCATGATCAGCAAGGGATTGAGATCTTAAGATATCTTTAAATCTCTGTTGCTCGTGATACAGGCCAAATTCGCGGTCAACCAAAGCTCTCTGCCTCAGATACTCGCTCCTGCTTACAGCCTTTCTGAGGTTTTCGTATAGTTTATCCACCTCCCCGTTTCTGGCAGCCACCAATGCCAATCCATAAAAAGGAAAACCATTGGACATGTTCTGTATGGCACTTTCTTCAAACTTTACAGTAGCATTGTAATAATCTTTGGCCAGCAGGTTGGCCAGGCCCTGATTAAACAGATTGACTGGGTTTTGTACTGCCTTATTCAGGTGTATCGCCGCCAGCCGGTAGTCTCCGTTGAAAATCGAAACGGCACCCAGGGCCGCTTCATACCTTTTTGTAAGCCGATCCGACCGGGTCAATGCCAGGGCCCGGTAAAAATTGTTGTATGCGCTGAACTTATCCTCCCAAAGCCAGAATACCACACCCAGGTTATAGACCGCATGAGGATTTTCGAAAATGGCGTTGGAACGATTCAGGGCAAAAAGTGCATTCTCCAAATACTGATTTTTCATTTTGACATCTGTGACCCGGTTAGCCAGATTCAAAAATACCACGCCCAGATTGTTATAGACATAAGCGCTCGGATAGACCTCTTCCATCGCCCTGAGCAGGGCTTCCTGCTCAGTCCAGCCAGGTTCTTTGCTTGCTGCAATTGCCAAACCTACCTCAGTAAGCGTATCTGCCGGTACCGTACCCTGCCTGATATTTCTGGCCAATATAGCCCGCTGAATTTCAGAAACCCCAGCATCCCGGGTAGCCAGTTGCCTGCCAAAAAGCGTTTCGAATCTGGAGAGCACATCTCTTTCTACAATGGGGTAATGCGGCAAGCCTTCCATCTGCTTCTTTTTATAAGTCCAGTCACCCGGACCTTTCAAGACCTCCAGAAAAGGCGCTTTTTCTGCGTAGGGCAGATTGCTGTATCCGGCAAGCCTGTCTTCCAATGCCTGCCATCCATCTGCCAACATACCCATAGACTCCTCAGAATCTATGGATATAAGCGCTCCCAGTACCGGAAGCGATTCCTGGCCTCTGTACTGTCCGATTTGCGCCATGGAAGCCGTTGTGATAATGCCATGGGTAAGTACTGTTTCCGGCACCCTTCCGGCTATTTCCTGATTTTTCCTGCTGATGGCCGATTGGGCATACATTGTCCCTTTTTCCATCCCCTCTGTAAACGGCATGCTAAAATTGCCTTTGAGCTCAATACTTTCGTGTGGATCCAGCGTGTCACCACTCACCTGTATACTATTGGTGAAGGTATGTTTTTCATTGCCAAAGACATACACCGGCCTTAACGTATACACCTCGTTTTTCCGGAGACTGGCATTGGGCAGCCTTACTTCCAGGCTGAAGCGTACCGAATCACCGAGGCGCTCCAAGGTGTTTGGATGAATTTCAATTTTTTGATTATCCGCTTTTTTTATAACTTGGGCCTGATTACAGGAATAGAAAATAAAAACGGCAAACAGAACATTAACAGCAACACTTTTTTTTATAACAATCATAGGTTAATCAGGTTATTATCGATATGTTGTTCTTTTAAATGCTTTCTGTACTTAAAACGCGTAGCAAATATGGAAAAGGTAAAATTATTCTTCCAGGAAAGGGCCTTCGGGGTTTGCTCAAAATTAGGAGAAAAACTTCACTTCCCCATCGATAGCATCCGTTTGTTTTTCATTTACAGTTCCTTTATTACACTGGGCTCGCCAGTGATCATTTATGTGAGTTTGGCCATGACCATGAAGCTCCGGAAATACTTCCGCAGAATGAATAATCCCATTTTATTTGACTAATTCAATTCGGAAAATTTTTTCCTGCCGAATAAGTAATATTGAAAAATAATCGAAAAAACAGGTCGGATTTTTTCTGAGTCCAGTCTTTCTACCCGTGATATCTGCCGGTCGCCCGACATATTTTTTTTCTTCAAAAAATCCAGGTAAGCTTTTGCGACGGCCTTGCTGTGTGGCCAGCCTTTGGTAAACAGGAGATGAATCATCGCAGCCGCATCCAGAAAAAACCTCTTCCAGACTACCCGGCAGAAACCCAAAAGCGTCAAGTTGGAATATAACATGAGCAGGCTATTTCTGAAGTTGAGGTAGGTTTTAAAGGGATTTGCATCGGATAGCGTGCCGCCACCCCAGTGGTACACCCTGGCTTCACTGCAACAATGAACCTGAAAGCCGTCCTTCCTCATCCTCAAGCACAGGTCGATTTCCTCCATGTGTGAAAAAAAATATGGATTGAAGCCACCATATTCGTGAAAAAGATCCGCTTTTACACAGAAACAAGCCCCGGAAGCCCAGTCCACCCGAATGGAATCTGAGTATTGGTTCTGATCTGCCTCCAAGGTGTGCAGGATCCGTCCCCTGCAAAATGGGTATCCCATACTGTCCAAAAATCCTCCCGCTCCCCCGGCATAATCAAAATACCCCTTCTTTTGCAGGGAAAGAATCCTGGGCTGGCAGGCAGCTACCTTTGGCTTGTCCGAGATATAGTCGATCAGCATTTTATCCCAACTCTCTGTCACAGATACATCGGAATTTAACAAAATATAGTATTCGTACCCGCCCCTCAACTTTTCCAGTGCGAGGTTGTAACCCTGGCTGTAGCCGTGATTCTGGTGCAACAGGATCAGCTTGACCTCGGGATAGTGAGCAAGCAGATAATCCACGGAACCGTCGCTGCTCCCATTGTCTGCTATGATAATTTCGTATATGGAATGGGATAAAACCCGGGAAAGATATTTTCTTAAAATATTTTTCCCGTTGAAATTTAGAATAACAATGGCAGCTTTGTTCATTATACCATATTTCCGAAGTCCATACCCGGAATATTTGGCATCATGCCTGCAGTAGCGGCACTCATCTTTTCCTTTATCTTGACGTCTATATTTTCCAGAGCTTTATTGGTTGCGCCGACTATCAGGTCTTTCATCATGTCTTTGTCCTTATCGTTAAAAAGCGATGGATCTATCTCTATGTCCAGGACCTTTCTGTCACCGTTTACAATGACCTTCACCATTCCTGCTCCGACTTCGCCTTCTGCTCTCAGATGAACAAGTTCCGCCTGGGTCTCTTTGATTTTGGCCTGCGCTTCCTTGACTTTATTCATCATACTCATGATATCTATCATAGTTACCTTTTATTGGTTGTGCCACAAATATAATTTTTTTTACGATGACAGTCGAAAACCGATCAAATAGTAAATTGCAGAAACAAGTTAAAATTCAGTATTATATACCAACTTAACCCATATTGACACACAATAGAACCTTATTTTAAAATAATACGTAAGAATTCACAAGTAACCTACCTAATTTAAACATTGATTTTACCCCTATGGAAACACTCGAGAAAGAAGTCATGACGTTGGAAAAAGAGCAGGTATTGGGGCTACGTTTTTCTACCATTGATGTATTACGCGACGACGCATCCATCAAACAACGCTATACCGACCTGCAAAGGTCCCAGATACTGGGCAATATTTCACGCGGGAAGGTCTGGATCTATTTTGAAACGGCCGATAAGCTAGCCTTCAAAACCTACACCACTGTCTGGGCCGTGGGAGATAAATTCATTTCGCTAAAGAGGGGGATCACCATTCCGATCAACGCTATATTTAAAATTGACTGAAACTATTTCAACGAGGAGTTGATGATAGCAGATATTGCCCTTTCCAAGGAAAGGGCTTCTTGCTTTCCGCTCTTCATGTCTTTCAAGCTGATCTGGTCATTTACTAATTCTTCTGCGCCGATGACTGCAACAAACGGTACATTCTTTTTATCCGCATAATTGAATTGCTTTTTGATTTTATCAAGATCAGGATAAATCTCGGCAGCTATACCGGCTTTGCGGAAAGCTGAAAGCAGGGCCAGGCCTTTTTTCCTTTCCTCTTCTCCAAAGCAAACCAGCATGACTTGCGTACCTTCTGATTGCTGGTCCGGAAATATCCCGAGGGCATCCATTACATCGTATAGCCGGTCCACCCCGAATGAGAACCCTACCCCAGAGATCCCGGCCAGTCCAAATACCCCGGTGAGGTTATCGTACCTTCCTCCACCGCTCACCGACCCTATCTGTACCCCTTCGACCTGCACTTCGAATATAGCTCCGGTATAATAGGATAGTCCACGCGCCAATACCGGATCAAAAACCACATGTTGCTCAGCGCCTCCAAGTTGACTGAAAAAAGCAAGCACTTCTTCCAATTCATTCAGTCCTTTCATCCCGGTACTGCTTCCCGCCAAATATTCTTTTAAAAAGGCAAACCAATCCTGATTTGACCTCCTTTCCTTCTCCAGAACCGGGCCGAGAGCTGCAACGGAGTCCACTGAAAATCCTTTTTGATACAGCTCATCGCGTACGTTTTGCAAGCCTATTTTGTCCAGTTTGTCTATCGCCACGCACAAATCCCCTTCTTTGCCCTTTTCGCCGATCACTTCGGCCATTCCTGTGAGAATTTTCCGGTTATTGATTTTTATCGAATAATCCGGGATGCCCAATTTTGCAAAGACCTGCTTGATCATCATGAGAATTTCGGCCTCACAGATCAGACTATCCGTACCCACTACGTCGGCATCACATTGGTAAAATTCCCTGTACCTTCCTTTTTGGGGCCGGTCCGCCCGCCACACGGGCTGCATCTGAAAACGCTTAAAAGGGTAGGTGATTTCATTCTGATGCATGACCACATACCGGGCAAAGGGAACGGTGAGATCATATCTGAGGCCCTTTTCGGAAATCTTTGGGAGCACATTGTGCTCTCCCTCCCGAAAGTCGGCCTCCGACACTTTCTTGAGAAACTCCCCACTGTTGAGGACTTTAAACAAGAGTTGATCGCCCTCATCGCCATATTTGCCGGTAAGCGTGGAAAGATTCTCCATGGCCGGCGTTTCCAATTGCTGGTAGCCGAAAAGTTTAAAAACCTCCCTGATGGTCTCGAACAGGTAATTTCTTCTGGCCATCTCCGAAGGACCAAAATCCCTCATTCCCTTTGGTATACTTGGTTTTTGTTTGCTCATGCTTTCAAAATTTGCCCAAAGTTAAAAAATTAAACAAGGATACGGCCGCAAAAAAGCCCTTTATTAAACAGATTCACCAACTTCTTTTGCTAAATATTCGGGGTTTTTAATGATAATTTATTTACCTTTGCCCTTCATTTTCAGGAACGAATTAAAATATACAATACAATGGCTGTTACAACCTTAAAGAGAAAGTTAAAAAGAAAACGACAGGCACAGAATGCCAGAATACTCAAGATCAAACAGTTGAGCGCCAAACCGGTGATCAAGAATGTAGATGTTGAGGAGATCAAGAAAGATTTTTCCAAAAAGAAATAAGCGATAAATGACCCGGCCCCGGCTGGGCATTTTTATAGCTGTCCCCTTTTGCCAAATTCGATTACGTTGAGATTTTTTATTTTTCCGTCCAATTCAAAGGTGAGCAGGGTTTTGACCCGGTGAAAGCCCTGATTTCCCAGGGCTCCCGGGTTAAGGTACAAACAGTCCAGCTCCTTGTCGTGGACGACTTTGCAGATGTGCGAATGACCGCAGACAAAAATATTCGGTTGGAGCTTTTTGATCCTGGCTTTTACTCCTGCGGCATATCCTGGAGGCTTACCGCCGATGTGCAACATCAATACGTCAACGCCTTCTACCGTGAAAAACAATTCTTCCTCAAATCTTTGTCTCAACTCAGCACCATCAATATTGCCATATACTATGCGATGTACCGGTTTTTCCGGTATCCGCTCCAGTAAGGCGGGGTCTCCTATATCTCCGGCATGCCATATTTCATCTACACGCCCGAGGGTAGCAATGGCTGGTTCCGGAAGCGAGCCGTGCGTGTCACTTATCAATGCGATCCTCTTCATTATTTGCTATTTGTACTATTTTCTGACCCTACACCTTTGGTCAACAATCAATAATTATCCCGGCTATAAATCTGCCGCCGGCAGGCCAATCCATTTAAAAAATAAAACTACATAATTACAATTAAACATCCTTAATGGCATGGCAAACTTGGTAATTGTAAGATTCCTTTCTATTTTTACGAGCATAGAAAATTTTGTATATAAATGAAAGAAATACAGTTCAGAGACGCGATCAGAGATGCCATGTCTGAAGAAATGAGACGCGATAAAAACGTGTTCCTCATGGGTGAAGAAGTAGCCGAATACAATGGAGCCTATAAAGCCAGTCAGGGAATGCTGGATGAATTTGGGCCGGAACGTGTTTTTGACACACCCATTTCAGAGCTGGGTTTTTCGGGATTGGGTGTAGGGGCCGCCATGAACGGGCTGCGGCCGATCATAGAGTTCATGACATTTAATTTTTCTTTGGTAGCCATGGACCAATTGGTCAACTCTTCAGCAAAAATGCTTGCCATGTCCGGTGGACAATACAGCGTGCCGATCGTATTCAGGGGACCCACCGGAAACGCCGGACAATTGGGTGCTACTCACTCCTCAAATTTTGAGAACTGGTTTGCCAACACTCCAGGCCTGAAAGTGGTGGTGCCGTCAAATCCATATGATGCCAAAGGGCTGTTAAAAGCTTCCATCAGGGACGATAACCCAGTCATTTTTATGGAGTCCGAATTGATGTATGCCGACAAAGGTGAGGTGCCTGAGGGCGAGTACCTGTTACCTCTGGGGGTGGCAGAGATAAAAAGAAAAGGAGATGATGTTACGCTGGTCTCTTTCGGAAAGATGATGAAAGTGGCTTTCGAAGCGGCTGACGAACTTGCAAAGGACGGCATCAAAGCTGAAGTCATCGATTTGAGGACGGTCAAACCGATCGACTATAAAACGGTGCTGGAATCTGTCAGAAAGACCAATCGATGCGTGATCGTAGAAGAAGCCAATCCGGTAGCATCCATTTCCACCGATCTGGCTTTTAATATTCAGCGACATGCATTCGACTACCTGGATGCCCCTGTGTTGCGGGTCAATTCAATGGACATCCCGCTTAGCTACGCGCCTTCCTATATTGAGGCGACACTTCCAAATGCAAAACGTACCATTGAAGCGGTAAAATCCGTCACCTACCAGAAATAGAAGGTTAATTACTAAAAGACAACAGAAAGCAGCTATCATCCGATGGCTGCTTTTTTTATTGCAACCAGAAAATAATTCCCAAAAAAATATCCTATCTGAATTGATAGCCAAGCCTGCTGCGGTATTGGTCCTGACTAATAATATGAATATATAAATTTTAAGTTAAATTTTTTCAATAAATTTATTTTTATAGAGGTTAAGCAAGGCAGAAAAAATGGGTTTGACACGATTTTTGCCCCTCTTCCGTAAATGGTTTTTGCTACAACAAAAAACCACACATAAACCAATTGTTCAGAAACTCAAACTACTAAAACCAAATGAAAATGACTGTAAGAAATATATTGATATTTACCAGTGCGGTTTTTCTTTTCGCTGCTTGTTCCGGAGAAAACGAGGACAGGTATCAATTTGAAGGAGAGTCAGTACTGGATACTGAGACTGGAGACGAATACATATTGGAAAACCCGGACACCATGACTGTGGTACACATAGACGGTACGTCCGAACCCATTACCGTAAGCAGTACACCTTTTGCGGAGAGTGAGGAGCTGAATCAGATGATGGAGAAATACCGGGCCAATATGGAAAAACGGAAAGAAGAATTGTTGGCAAAAGAAAAGGCGCGGATTAAAAATGAAAGAGAAGAACGGTATGCGGATTTTAGCGATGAAGAGCTTGAAGAAGAGTTCAGAAAGCTACATGAAAATGACGCCCCATTCGAGCAACAGATGGATATCGTTGCCGAGCTGGTAAATCGTGAAGTGATTCTTGAGATTGACGCCGCAGAACTACTGGAGATTGATCCGAAAGATGTAGACATGGATGTGGAATGGGAATCTACCTCCACAAGTGACCAGGCAGGTCAGTAATTTGTAATTCATATTGACGATAAGAAAGGATGTCTGGCTCCATGCCGGCATCCTTTTCTATTTCCAATAATTCAATTTACCTACCTCCTCTTCATATTGCCACCGAGTGCGCTCATGGCTTTCTGAGCACCTCCCATTTTGTTCATTTGTTTCATCATTTTTCTCATGTCCGAAAACTGCTTCATCAGGTTATTTACTTCCTGAATGGTCCTTCCGCTCCCTTTTGCTATTCTCTTTCTCCTACTACCATCGATCAAAGCAGGATTTCCCCTTTCCTGCGGGGTCATGCTTCGGATAATGGCTTCTATCGGGATAAAGGATTCGTCGTCTATATCCAATCCCTTGATAGCTTTGCCCATACCGGGGATCATACCGAGCAAATCTTTGATATTGCCCATCTTTTTGATCTGCTCCAGCTGCGACAGGAAATCATCGAAGTCAAACTGATTTTTTCTAATCTTGGCGTTCAGCCGCTTGGCCTCGTCTTCGTCGAAGGACTGTTGTGCCTTTTCTACCAGAGATACCACATCTCCCATTCCCAGGATCCGCTGAGCCATCCTGTCGGGATAAAAGAGATCCAGGTTTTCCATCTTTTCGCCGGTAGAGATGAACTTGATGGGTTTATTCACCACGTGACGAATGGAAATGGCTGCTCCTCCCCGGCTATCTCCATCGAGTTTGGTCAGGACTACGCCATCGAAATCCAATCGTTCATCAAAAGTCCTGGCAGTGTTGACTGCATCCTGCCCAGTCATGGAGTCCACCACAAACAGTGTCTCCGACGGATTTAGGTTTTCTTTTAACGTGGCGATTTCAGCCATCATGGTTTCATCCACTGCCAATCTACCCGCTGTATCCACTATGACGGTCTTTTTACCTGATTTCCTGGCAAAATCAATCGCATTTTGAGCGATCTGCAGGGCATTCTGATTACCCGGCTCTGCATAAACCTCTACTCCTATCTGGCTGCCGAGTGTTTTCAGTTGCTCTACCGCAGCCGGTCTGTATACGTCGCAAGCTACCAGCAGCACCTGTCGTCCCTGCTTTTTCAGGTAGGTGCCCAGCTTGCCTGAGAATGTGGTCTTTCCGGATCCCTGCAAACCGGAAATCAGGATTACAGAAGGATCACCTTTCAGGTTTATCTCTTCCTTTGAACCACCCATTAATTTGGTAAGCTCTTCCTGCGTTATTTTGACAAGAAGCTGCCCGGGAGATACAGCTATCAGCACATCTCTGCCCAATGCCTCCTCCTTTATCTTATCAGTGACTTCCTTAGCTACTTTATAGTTTACGTCTGCATCGATCAATGCCCTCCGGATCTCCTTTACCGTGGTGGCTACATTGATTTCCGTGATTTTTCCGGTTCCTTTTAAGGTCTTGAACGCCCGGTCTAATTTAAAACTTAGATTATCAAACATGTCATTGCTTTATTGAATGCACAAAAATAGCGATTTTTTTAAGCTTGTCAGGCATCCAGGACAAAAGTCTGTGCGTAAAGATAAAAGACCATTTGCTTGCCGGGGTACTTTTTTCCGCTATCTTTTGTTATCAAAAAAACGCAAAAAGGTGTTTTTTATATACAAAAATACCCGGAACAGGGTATTTTTTTGATGAAAAAAAAGTTGTTACTTACACATTCAAAATAGTCGTTATCAAACCATTAGCCGTAAATCGAGATAATTTAACCAAAATCAAAAAAATGATGATCAAAGACCAAATCCCGCTATTTATCCCCTTAGGCAGCTTTTCAGACCATTGCAGTAGTCTGGACAAGGGAAAACTGATGCCCATTATCGATCTGATCCATGAGATGGAACTCAAATTTTACAAAGCTGAAAAAGTGTTGGGAATTACAGACATGAGTGAAATCTCACTTCAAACGCTGGGGTTGAGTGGTATACATGTCAGATTGCTCGACGCGATATTGAAATTAAGACTGGTTCCGCTGTTTGACTGGATGCTTTGGAAAAATGATGCGGAGCGTTATTATTCAGAGCCAAACCTGCTATATGGACTGGACACCGTAACGTTGGGAAAAGTTACAACCGTGCTGTTGCGCTCTCAAACACTGTATGGGCCGGCTTTCCTCGAATCAAAAATTAAAGACAAATTTGTGTTGACGCTCCTCAAAGCTATTGTACATTCCCTGGAGCAAAACTATAATTCCGGCCAGAACCAGGCAGAAATCCTGGATTAATCATTTTCTATCCCTACAAATAAGAATTTGATTTCCGTATTGTTCTCCCGCTTAATCACCCCTTTATTTTTTTTTGATTGAACTCCCTATCTCCCGGTGTTTTTCGTTACATTGGTGTTCCAGTTTATTTCATAAATCAGGTTATTAAAATATCAGTTTATTTTTAAACCAAATTACCAATTTGGTTCGTTATTTGAAGTCAGGCAACGAAATCATGTTCTGCACTTCTCAGCAATAGAAAAGACAGCAATAATGCATCAATGACATTGAAATTTAGAATAGAAAACATAAAGCCGATTCTTCCGGGATTGATCCTTTTTTTGACGTTCTGCTTTTTTTTCACTCTTGATACGGCAGGGCAGCAAGCACCGGTACTTCGATTGGATCTGAAACAACCTTCCTGCCCTGGCAATGGAGAAATTTCGGCTGTGCTTGAAAATGTAGCGAATCCGGCCGATCTCTTGTTCGAATTGTACCTGTTACCTGAGTCTGCTGTCCTTGCCAGCAATAGCTCGGGGCGCTTTACCGGATTGATCGAAGGCTCCTACCGGGTAACCGCCAGATACAGCGTAGAGGGAGAGCCGCAGGAGATCTCCGCCGAGGCCAATCTCATGTCTACATTTGAAAGTCTGTCTTTTACCATTCTTTCAGAAGGTCTCTGTGAAAATGATTTGAGCCATATAGAGGTAATCACCGACGCGGGAAATCCCCTATCATACGAACTCCGTGGAGACCTGCAGCGCCCGGCCCAGGATAGTCCCCTGTTTGAAAATATTCCTGCCGGAAGTTATACTGTAGTAGTGACCGACGAATGTGGAGACCGACTTTCCCAGTCTTTCGAAATCCGAAAGTCCGAAATGGTGCTGGACCCAGATATACAGGAATTTCAACCGACCCTGGCCGGCTGCGGAGAAATTGCTGTGGGGCATTTGCTGAGGGTCGCCGGAGCCGAAATTGCCTACCCTTTGGCAGTGCTGTTTACTGTGCAATTACCCGATGGACAGCAACAAGAGATCCAGGTAGAAGTAGACGAGGGAGCTGCTTCAGAGGTAATGCTAATGGGAATCATTCCCTTCTATCCTGGCGAGGAATACAGTTATGATCTTCAGGTCACAGACAATTGCGACCAAATCGCAATCCTGGAAGACAACCTCATCAATCGAACGCTACAAATATCGGAAGACGTGCTTTGGGGTGCCGGCCCTTGTGGACAACGGAGATTATCAGTCAAACCCCTTAATTTTGTTCCCCCCTTTCAAATCAATTTTTCAGAATATCCCGACGATTTTGATCCGTCTCTGTATAATGAAGCCTACCCCGGACCATTTGAGGAAGAAAACATATTTTTTGGATCAGAAGAAATGCCCATTCCCTTTGGACAATACACCTTTATGGTGGAAGATGCCTGTGGCAATACAGCCGAGTTTTCGAAGGAGTTTCGAGATTTATTGTCAGGGCCAGCAACCACTGTATACAAAGGTTGTGGCCCGAGTACCGGTTCTTTGCAATTAAATAGTTTTGATTATCAGTTTACACGGATAGAAATGGTCGCTGGTCCGGAGGCTTACTCCAATCAATATCCAATAGACCTGTCTGAAAACATCAGTCAAAATGATCCCAGAAGATTTTTCATGAATAGCCTGCCTGCAGGGAATTATGAATTTGTGTCTTATACGACCTGCGATACCGAGCATGAGACTCAGGTAACCGTTTCGGGAGTAAGCACCATCAAAAATGAGATCGGAGTCGACGAAAACTGCGGTTCCTTTAATCTAAGTCTGGACCATCAGGACAATCTGGACGAAAATCAAACTACGCGTTTTGGCATACAGAAATTTGACCCCACCACAGGAGAATGGGTCCATCCTGAAACCGGCCGGGCTTACCAGCTGGGAGAGGAGTTGACGGGTGAAAATGCCATTCTGCTTGTAAATCGGGCAAATAACATCAATCTGAGTTACCATGGGGAACTGAGACTGGTAAAATCGATCAGGATCTGGAAAAATGGCCAGGATATTGTGCCCAATGAGCCTTCGTTTAACTATTGCCTCGAAACGCTGGATCAATTTGAAATCCAGGAGCGAAGCACATTCAGCAGTATCAACACCTTTCAGTGCGTAGAGGGAAATTATGAACTTTCTGTCAGTGCTTCCGGCTACCCACCTATCAATTTCAAAATAGTAGAAAGAGATGGCTTGCCATTTGAAATAGACAATGGAGAAGACCCCCTCTTTAAAAACCTTGAGGCAGGCAGGTACCGCCTGCAACTGGAAGACAACTGTGGCAACCTAACCAATACCACCGTCCAGATAAGGGGCGAAAATTTACCCAAAATCATTCCGGAAAATCTGTGTGAAGGAGAAAATGGAAGCCTTTCTGTCAAAAACCTGGATTTTCTGGATTTCGAATGGTTTAATGTAGCTAATCCGGATGTGATACTCAGTACAGGTCCAAGCCTGGAATTTTCTCCATTTAATCTTGCCACCCATGAGGGAGTATATGGCGTGAGGCTCAATGACAGCAATCCGGAGTCCTGCCTGAACGAAACCCTTGAATTTACCATAGATGAAGACAGCTTAAACCCTGAGCCCGGAGAAGGGCAAGTGGCGACCGTGTGTAAGGGGGAGATCATCGACTTGTTTGACTATCTAGATGGACCATTTAGTGACTATGGCACCTGGGAGGAGATTTCCGATAGTGGTGCCCTGATTGGCAATACCTGGGCCACAACGACACTTTCGGCCGGTAGCTATACCTTTGAATACAACGTCACGGGCATTTGCTCGGGAGCAAGGTCTACACGGGTTACCATCAATCTGAGCAATGTACCTCCGCCACCACAGGGGGAGCCACTCCAGCAATTTTGTATGCCTGGTGAATACACGATTGGCTCACTCTCTGCTACCGGAGAAGCCATACGGTGGTTTCTCTCTCCTGAAGGCGGTACCGCTCTACCTGTGGAGGAGGCTCTTACAGACGGTCAAACCTACTATGCCGATCAGACAGTGGACGGATGCCCCTCTGACAGGCGGCTGGCAGTGCAGGTAAACGTATATCCCGAGCTTGTTTCGTATGGAATAGGAGAGGATCAAACCTTATATCAAATGGAAGTGCCGGAAATACTGATCGGAGAAAGTCCAGAAGGCGGATCGGGCAATTACACTTTCCAATGGGAAATCAAGCCTGAAGATGGTGATTGGACCAGCATCGGTGGAGCCACCAATAAGGATTTTCTACCTCCCCCTCTGTTAAAAGATACGCGGTTTCGGCGAATAACCACCGATGATGCCTGTGGCACTTTTCTCAGCAATGAGGTCACGCTGACTATAGAAGTAGCCAGGATCCAGGCCAATGACGATACTTTTGGACCTTTGATCAATTTTGAAAACAACCTGCTCCCATCGATCTTCGAAAACGATAGCCTGAAAATGCTACCTGCACAGCCAGAGGATGTGGCTGTCTCTGTCCTGTCGATTCGTGATGAAGCCGGAAATGCGCAGCAGCTCGTGTATTCCCTGGATGAAAATGGAGTTTTCAGCATTCCGGAAGACACCCCTCCAAACACCTACATTCTCGAATACAGGCTTTGCCAATCCGATGTCCCGGGAAATTGTGATGAAGCGGAAATCCGGATAGAAGTGGTGGGTATAGAATTGGAGATACAAAAAACCGTAGATCGCAGGCAGGCAGTGGCCGGCGAAATTGTGGATTATACCATTGAGGTAACCAACAACAGTATCTTTGCTATTCCATCGCTTTCTCTCAGGGAGATCCTGCCGGAAGGCCTGATCCTTCTGTCTGCCACACCCGAACCCTCCGAGGATGACACCTGGATCATCCCTCAAATGGCCCCGGAAGAAACCCTGGTGTTTCAATTGTCCGTTTTGGCTGCGGAGGAAGGGAGCTATACCAACCAGGTTCGGGGAAGGGTAGAAAATTTTGACGAAACCATTTCCAGTGAAACACTGGAGGTAAGGCCAAAAATGATTGATCTGTCCGTCAGCAAAACAGCCACAGCAGAACCAGTAAGGGATGGAGACAACTTTGTATATCAAATCAGGGTCGGAAACAATGGACTCGATGCTGCCGACAATGTGCGGATCGTAGATTTTTTACCCCAGGGACTGCAATATCTCAGTGCAAACACCATCAATGCCGGCCTGGCTGAGGATCCCGTCTTCAGTAGGGAGGGTCAGGTACTTGCCTGGCAAATCTCCTCCTTCCCGGTAGGTGCAAGCCTGGATATCTCACTTACGGTAAAGGCATTACGAGACGGAAGAATCAGAAACAGAGCGGAGGTAAGCGGTCAGGGTGTAGATACCGAACCAGAAAACAATACAGCAATTGCCGAGAAGAATATTTTGTCACTATTTATTCCCAATGTAATCAAACCGGATTTTGACGGCAGGAATGATACCTTTGTCATTGAGGCCAGCCATAAGTTTGAACAGGTAGCGCTGCTGATCTTTAACCGGTGGGGAGATCTGGTCTTCGCTGCAGAAGACTATCAGAATGACTGGGATGCGGCAGGTTTGCTCGCCGGGACGTATTATTATCAGGTGAAGGGTATGGATTCACAAGGAAATGAAAAGGAGTACAAAGGTTGGGTGCAGGTGATCAAATAGCAACAATGAATTTTTCCAATTACACATATTTACTAACAGCATTTGCCGGATTTGTTTTGTTCCAAAATCCTGCGAAAGGGCAGCAAATGCCCCAGTACAGCCAGTATGTTTTCAATGCCTTGCACATTAACCCAGCCTATGCCGGGTACAAGGTAGATCCATTTGTACAAGCCACCTACCGGAGCCAGTTTATGAACTTTCCGGGTGCTCCCAATACAATTTCCATATCTGCAGATATGGGCAATCTGGAGGAAACCATGGGCTATGGCCTGTCAATCATAGCTGACGAATTGGGTCCATACAAAACCCATTCCTTCCTGCTTACCTATGCCTATAAAGTGCGGCTTACACAAGATAGCTTTCTGGGCCTTGGCCTGAGTTCCGGTGTATCGGAACATGTACTTGATGCAGGAAAACTCCAGCCGGATGATCCTTCTGACCCCGGAATACCACAGGGCCGGCTCAATGCGTTTACGCCTAACCTCAACGCAGGCCTCTTCTATCACAGTCCGAAATTCTTTTCGGGATTGAGCGCCTTTAATCTACTGGGACAAAACAGCCTGAAAAACAGCGACCTGGCACTTGCTACCAACAACTATCATTTCTATTTTCAGGCAGGAGGTTTGCTGCCACTCTCTGACGGTTTGGCATTTAAACCATCTATTCTGATAAGGGAAGATCTCAAAGGCCCGAGCAGTTACGATATCAACACCATGTTTCTGCTGAACGAACAGTTTTGGCTGGGTGCGGCCTACAGGTCTTCGCTGCGAAAAGGGAATATAGATGTTGGTAACCTGCCGTCCAACAGAACGGCGCTGGCCATACTGTTTGACTTGTTTATTACGGATGAAGTTCGTTTTGGCTATGCATATGATTTTAATCTCAACAGCAATAACAACTACCGCAACAACAGCCATGAATTCTCATTGGGATATTACATCAATAATAAATGGTTAAAAACACCTACCCAAAGGGCATTTTAGCGGTTTGCCTCCTGAGCTTATCCCATCGGTTAACTTATTAATCCACTGATTTTTCTTAATTTGCAACCCATAGTACATAGCAGACCAAAGACCAATACCCCGGATCATGAATGTTAACCTAAAAGAAGCTGTATTGCCCCATTTTTTAGCCATTCTCTCTTTTTATCTGATAGTGATCTTGTATTTTTCTCCGATTGTATTTGAGGGAAAAATGATTTTTCAGTCGGACATCCTGCAATGGGAAGGATCCGCGAAAGAATTGCTTGAGTACAGGGAGCGCACGGGAGAAGAGGCCCTATGGACCAACAGTATGTTTGGAGGGATGCCCGCCTACCTGATACACCTGGACCCAAAAGGAGATATCACCAATACGCTGATCAAGGTATTGACCCTGGGCCTACCACATCCGATCAGCGGACTTTTCTTCGGGATGGTTTCCATGTACCTGCTGCTGATGGGATTTAAGGTACGGCCGGCTATAGCTGCGCTGGCAGCCTGGGCGTTTGCCTTCAATACCTTTAATTTCCTGAGTCTTGAGGCCGGCCACAATGCCAAAATATGGTCGGTCTGCATCGTTCCCCTGCTATTGGCAGGGGTACATTTGTCATTTACCAACAAAAAATTTCTTGGCCTGAGTCTCACTGCACTGGCCGTATTGCTTCAGCTAAAATTTAACCACCTGCAGATCACCTACTACAGCCTGATCCTGGTATTGATATACGGAGCAGGCCAGCTGATAAAGGCCATCCGGGAAAAGCAATTGATCCAATTCAGCAAAATTACCGCCCTGCTGCTTGCAGCGGCCATGCTGGGAGGACTTGGTAATCTGGCCCGCCTGTCTACGGTGCTGCAATATGGACAGTATTCTATCAGGGGAGAACGTAACCTGCCACTACCAGAAGAAAATGACTCCGGCCTGGACCGGACCTATGCCTTCAATTGGTCCAGTGGCAAGCTGGAAACCTTTACGCTGCTGATTCCCAATTACCTGGGAGGCGCCAGTCAACAGGCCCTGCCGGATAATTCCGCCGCAGAGCAGGCCCTTAGAAGCCAGGGCATGGAGGCCCGGCAAGTCAATCAATTTGTCAACAATGCGCCTTCCTACTGGGGGGATCAGCCCTTCACCGGTGGTCCTATCTACGGGGGGGCGATCATGATTTTCCTTTTTGTTCTGGGCATATTGTTCGCAACCCCGCTATACCGGAATGTACTGCTTGTCATGACCCTGATTACGCTGATGCTGTCCTGGGGCAAAAATCTGGAATGGTTCAATTATTTTCTGTTTGACTACCTGCCCGGTTACAACAAATTCAGGGCGGTATCCATGGCACTTGGCATCACCTTGCTGGTTATCCCCATTCTGGGGGCTTTGGGTCTGGAACGATTATTTTCGGAGGAAAAAGGCATTAAAACCAAAGCTACCTTCTTTAAAGCTCTGGGCATTACCGGTGGTTTGGTGCTGCTGGCATTGATTTCCGCATACATGTCAGGCTTTGGCGGTAACCTTAGCAGCTATCCCGACTGGTTGCAGGCCGCATTGAAAACAGACCGGAGAAGTTTACTCCATGCAGACACTTTACGCAGCCTGCTTTTCATCGGGGCGGCCGCGGTACTGCTGGGTCTTGCCCTCTACAGAAAATTAAAAACAGAATATGCCATCGTGGCAACCGGTTTGCTATTACTCGTTGACTTGTGGGGAATCAATGGCCGGTATCTGGATCAGGATAGCTTCAGCGAAAGCCCCAGTGAGGAGCATTTTGCCGCCAGTCCGGCCGATGAAAAGATCATGCAGGATGAGGGTTATTTCAGGGTATTGAACCTGCAAAATCCCTTTAACGATGCACGGACGAGCTATAGGTTTCACAGTATAGGGGGCTATCACGGTGCCAAAATGAGCCGCTACCAGGATTTGATCGAGCGGGTACTGCAACCCGAAATCAGTGCCTTTGTACAGAAAGCGCAGGAAGGTAATTTTGATTATGCCGGCATACCGGTATTGAACATGCTCAACACCCGATACATTATGGCTGGGCGTGCGGAAAACGCTGTTTTCCAGAATCCGCAAGCCAATGGAGCTGCCTGGTTTCCCGAAAAAATCATTGCAGTAAGTGAAAACGAAGAAGAAATCCGAGCGCTTGCCGGCCTGGACACAAAAAAGGAGGCCACCTACAATGCTGCTGCATCTGCTGAAGCGCTACCCACCGGAAGCGGGAGCCTGAACCTGGACAGCAGCGAACCCGGGAAGCTGGTTTACTCCGGCAATGTAGAAGAGGAGGGTCTGGCAGTTTTCTCTGAGATCTTTTACCCGGAGGGCTGGCAGGCAAGGGTGAATGGGAACGCAGTAAAGATCCACCGGGTAAATTATTTGCTGCGTGGACTGGTGCTACCCCGTGGTGAGGTAAAGGTGGAGATGGAATTTGAGCCTTCCGGCTATTATCGAAACAGGACATTCTCGGCCATATTTCAATACGCTGTTTTGCTGTTGGTAATTGCGGGATTATATGTGGAAGGTAAAAAAATACAACAGGCATGAAAAAAAAGAAGGTACTATTCGTTACCCCATTTTTTCCTTCATTTGTCCTGAGTGATATACAGATTTTAAGAGAAAACTTCAGTATACGAATCAATAATTATCCGTGGCAGCATAAAATTCTGGCCCCAGCGTTTTTTGTTATTCAATTTTTTTCCGTGTTTGTTAATCTATTTAGAGTAGATGTATTGCTTACCAGCTTTGGAGGCTACTGGTCTGTATGGCCGGTACTTTTGGGGAAATTGTTCAGAAAACCCTCATTCATCATCTTGCATGGAACAGACTGCGCTTCAATTCCTGAATTAAACTATGGGAGTCTGAGGTTACCATTATTAAAATGGGCCTGTAAGATATCTTACCAGCATGCAAGTCGTTTATTGCCAGTCAGTGAATCACTGGGCAATGTCTTCCTGGATTTTGATCCGGTCCTTATCCACAAATCTCAGGGCATTCACTACCACTTTCGGGATATCAAAACGCCCGTTACGGCAGTATACAATGGCTTTGACCACAAATTATGGCCGTACGAAGCATTTACCAAAAAACCTCCTAATACCTTTCTAGCGGTTATGTCGGCTGCTCAGTATAGACTGAAAGGCGGAGATATTATCGAAGAAATAGCCTGGCTGCGCCCCGATCTTGATTTTAAAATTGCAGGATTGAATGCTCTGCAAAAACCGCTACCCCCCAATCTGCAGTTTTTAGGTAAATTATCTCAGCAAGAATTGTCGAACGCTTATCGCAGTAGTCGGTATTACCTGCAGCTATCTACGTTCGAAGGTTTTGGATGTGCCCTGGCAGAAGCCATGCTTTCGGGATGTATCCCTATAGGTTCATCCGCAAACCACATCCCCAAAATCATTGCTGGCAATGGCCTTATTTTGCAAAAAAAGGATAGGACAATGTTGCTACAAGCCATCCAGCAACTGTTATCATTAAGCAAGCCAGAAGAAATTTCCCGAAAAGCACGGCGGCACATTATAAAAAACTACTCACTTACGCGTCGCAAAGAAACACTTTCCACGCTACTCAACAATTATGAGCAACCGAATTGAAGCCTTTCTAAGCATTTTAACCCGAGAGCTTTATCGGGTTCCCGGCGGATATTTCATTGTCCAATTCGTGAAAAACAGGTTTTGCAGTACCCAAGGCAGTCCTGACTGGAGAACTTTTCGGTTTAGAGGGATCACCTTTAAGGTCGATATCACAAAAGGCATGGGAAATGCCATCTTCTGGAGGGGAGCTCACGATTGGGCCCCTTTATTTGTATTGGAACGTGTGCTGCAAAAGGGAGCTACTTTTATTGATGTTGGGGCGAACCAGGGTGAATATACGCTTTGGGGACTTCGGAAGGTTGGGCCTCAGGGAAAAGTAATTGCCTATGAACCGTCTGAGCGGTTATTCAGGCATCTTGAAGAAAATCTCGGGCTGAACCCTGAATATAAGCAGGTTGCTATTGCCCGAAAAATGGGACTATCGGATGCCCCTGGTAAACTTAAACTTTACACGAAATCGGGAATCAATGAGGGAGTCAACAGCATGTTCCCATCAGAAGAGCATGACATTTTCCTCAATGAAATCGAGCTTTCGACACTGGACAAGGAAGTGGAAATTTTGAATTTACAGGCCGTAGATTGTTTAAAAATAGATGTGGAAGGTGCTGAGTTGCATGTTCTCCGGGGCGCAGAAAGAACCATAAAAAAATTCAAACCTGTCATTATCACCGAAGTCAATCAGACTTCATGTGAGGCCGCCGGTTATGAGACCTTAGAAATATTGGAATTTCTCAAGGATCGCAATTATAAATTATTCAAAATCGGGCTTAGGGGTAAATTAGACCCTATAAGAAGTATGTTAATTTCTGAATTTTCCAATGTGGTTGCCTTTCCTGAATGACTATCTCAATAAGGTAAAAGACCCTGCGAGTTGGCTATCTGCCACTTCTTTGTTGCTATAAGTAATTTTGTAAAGATAATTTCCTACAGGCATCTCTATACCCTCGTGCCTGCCATCCCATCCCCTACTGTGGATGTCGGAGGTAAAATAGAGTAGCTCTCCCCAGCGGTTGAATACCCAGAACTGGATGTTCGTCAATTCAGAAAAAACTGGAAAAAAATATTCATTTGAGTTATTTCCATTTGGACTAAAAGCGGTGGGGACGCGGATAAAAAACCCAGAGATTTCCAAAAACTCTTCGTACATGGCAGTACAGCCATTTTCATCTGTTACCTGGAGTCGAACCAAAAAATGCCCGCTCTCCTGATAATTCATGCTTGGATTTTGCGCTGTACTATGTTGACCGTTTCCAAAATCCCAAAAGTACATAGGGTTCTGTCCTGAACCCGCATTACCAAAAAACTGAATTTCAGAATCCTGATATAAGATACCAGATTCAGAATAGGAACTGGAATTAAATGTGAAATCAGCTTCCCAATCTACCTGCTCTATTTGGATTATCTCAACAGTTTTCCTGACTGTACAGCCATTCAAATCTTCCAGGTCCAGCGTATAAATACCACCTTTCAAATCTGATATTTCATGGAGTCCAGTCGAGGGAATAACAATCTGTTCTGAAAGGGCAGTTCCTTCATTGCCCTGACCAGAAACCGAAAGGACAAATGGTGTATTTTCCCCCTCTACGGCGATAACAATATTTCCGTCGGCTTCCTGATTGCAACCCAGATTTAGAATACTCTCTTCCTCAAGAATTTCCAGAGAAAAAACCGGATAGTCAGGTAGGATCACCGACGTTTCAATCTTACATCCTAAAGCGTCTGTCACAATTACTTTGTATTCACCTGCATCGACATTTGTCAAAGTAGAGCTTGTCGAATTGGTAGCATCATTCCACAAATAAGAAAAAGGGGCTATCCCTCCAGACACCTCCACTCCAATTTCGTTTTCATCCACCTGTTGGCAATCTACCTTTCTGTTTACCCATGGCACAAGTGATAAGGTATTTCTGATTAACTTAATCTCCCGGAAACACTCCTTTCCGAGGCTAGGTGTCGCATATACCGATAATTCATCCTGGTCCATAGAAAGATATTGATCAACGTCCAAGGCAGGCTCATCATATCCAGCAGGAGGATTTTTAAAAAACAGCGTGCCTTCCGGGAAATATTCGTAGAGATCTCCAACTTGTACACTATCGTTTTCTGAAGCACAAACAGGGATCTTCAGGTTTTGAAAATCCCAACCACATTTTTCAGCTAAATAGGTATTAACGTCCAGATCAAACGCCAAAGGCCCCTTGATATTCCGAGACAAACATTCTTCTGACAGTATCGTATCAGAGACAAATGATGTCGGATCAAGGGGAGACTGGGACAGTGTATTAACACCAAACAATAGCCCGTCAATCTCAAATGTCTCTTCGCAAATTGCGAAAAGTCGCTCACAATCATCTGTAACACGCAAAGTATAGTCAACGAAAGCCAATTCCTCATCCTTGTTTTCTGTTACCGGCAAATGTCCCATTTCCCAAATAATCTTTCCACCTGCCCCTGCCTCCGCAAGAAATTCAAATTCTCCATTATTATATTGATCAACCAATAGATTTGGGCTAGCATCCAAAAATAATAAACCATCTGGAAGCGGAATTTCGATCCTTGAATGGTCGATGGTAACGTCACCCCGGTTTCTAACTGTTGCTCGAATTTTCAATTCGTCGCCGGGAAAAATATTTGTTTTTGGCCCGTTTACTTCATTTCCATTAACTGAAAGAAGTTCATGAAAAGTTTCTACCTCCACGTCAGTAGCATCAATGGCCATAGTTATATTGTAAATCACATACACGTCCCAGGTCGATCCATACCTGAATTGGGTATTGCTTTGATTGTTTCCAATGATAGCATTTCCCTTGTTATCAATTTCAAAAACAGAGATATCCATTCCAGTATTATTCTTTAACTCCGGGTTTCTGGGGTTACCTCCAGTATATATTGAGGAGTTGAAGAAATTATTAACCTGGTTATTACCATGACTTAATCTCAAAAAATCATTGCTACCTTCTCCCCTTTCTATAGCGAAGTAGTCTCCATCGGCACCAACATCTCCCTCCCCTGCCATTACCCCCACTTTAACATTTACATCTCCCTTTTGTATGGCAGACAATCCTGAAACCTGTATGTCATATGATGCTGCTCCTTGCCCTCTTACAAAGGCATATCCATCAAAAACCGAAATGTCTCGCCTTTTCATGGATGGGTTTTCATACACCACCACCATGCCCCAGCCACCGTAGTGATAATTTGTGCCTTCTACCAGGCCAATATCTGCAACTGTATAGTCGCCCTCTCCCCAATTCCGTACCAGGTCAGTTACGTCCCTGTAGCCTACGAATAAGCCCAGGTCAGCGGTGAGAGAAGTTGGATACCTGATCTCATCATCTGTCGCTTGCAGCTCGACATATTCCTGCTGGCCAGGCCCTTTCAATTTTATCTTCCTTTTATCAAATTGTCTCGTGACACCATCTTTTGTCACCTCAAAAATAGTATGAGATGGTCCCCTTCCAGACCAATATAACCCTGCAAATAATACCCTCGTGCAATTTCTGGTGGCTTCATTCTCGTTTGAATAAATTAGTGTCGCTGAAGAGCTGTTGAAGGTTTCAGGATCAGTATCTACATCTACATATACCATCATCCCATCATTCATTAAATCTTCCTCATAATCCAATAAAGTCATATTGGTATTGCCTATCATGGCGAAATCACCATTTATATTATAAGTAGTTCTAGAGGCTGACTCAACTGGACTTCTTTTTGAAAAATCAATTCTAACTTGAGAAAACAATTCATGACTTGTAATAAAAAAAAGAAAAACAAAAGATTTTAAAAATAGCCTCTCCATACCATCTTCACCTTAAAAAAACGAATACCATACAAAACAATTGGAAGTACAATAATAATATATTTTTACTTTTTTCTAATTCACATTTGAATTAAATTTCTAGTAAAAACAGAAATCGGAAAAAACCCCGAATTTGATCCGAATTTGCAGCATATCGGGTACCTTTGCTTCCAGGTTTTCGCCATCGTTTTACATCCCCTTGAGTACAATCGCCAAACAAAGCATACTGACCACCATCTCGTCCTATTTGGGCGTGGTGATTGGGTATTTCAACCTGCTTTGGCTACTGCCCTACGTGCTTGAACCCGGGCAAATTGGTCTGTTTAAAACCATACAAGACATGGCATTGCTCATGACGCCCTTTGCTCAGATGGGCATAGCCAATGGCATCACCCGGTTTTTCCCGCAGGTGAAAGCTCAAAAGTATTCTTTTCTTACTTTCAGCCTCTGTTCGGGTTTCGTCGGCTACACCGTATTGCTGCTGGTGTTCCTGCTCTTCAAAACACCCATCAGCGCTGCATTTGTGGAAAAATCTCCCGAAGTAATCGCATACATCCAGGTAGCATTGCTCATCACATTTCTATCGGTTTTCAATACCCTTCTGGAAGCCTTCAGCCGGTCATTTTTAAAAATCGCCATTCCTTCGCTGATACGTGATGTGCTGCTGCGACTGCTAATGGCTTTGCTGGTGATCGGGTATTTTTTGCACCTTTATTCCTTTCCCCTCATGATTTGGGGAATAGCATTGGTCTATCTGCTCACTCTGACAAGCATGGTGTTTTACATGCGACAAGCCGGCATCTTCCAAATTCAATTTGATTGGGAAAATATACCTGGCAAATTGAAGAAAGACTTTTTGAAGTACAACATCATCACCATGCTCGGTACTGCCGGAGCCCTGCTGATCATGAAAATTGATAGCCTGATGGTCAGCTCCATGATTGGACTGGAAGCCAATGCCATCTACACCATCGGTTTTTCCATTGCAGTAGTGATCGAAATGCCCCGCAGGGCCATTTCCCAGGTAGCAATGCCTGTTATTTCCGAAAAATTTGCTACCAACCGCCTCGGAGAAATCAACGAGCTCTATAAAAAAATTGCGGTCAACCAACTACTGGTTTGTGCGCTGGTGTTTTTACTGATATGGGTCAATATTGACACCCTCTACCATTTTGTTCCCAATCGCCACGTGTATGAAGCAGGCCGATGGGTGGTATTGCTTATCGGTCTGGGCAAACTCAGCGATGTGTTGTTTTCTGTGAACGGAGAAATCATCGTTTTCTCACGCTTTTACGTTTTCAACATCACGGCTACCTTACTCATGGCCCTTACCGTAATCCTGCTCAACCTGCTATTAATCCCCCCATTTGGGATTGAAGGTGCAGCCCTTGCCTCTCTCCTGGCCATGTTCCTTTACAATCTGATCAAATTTCTGTATGTTAAAATAAAGTTGGGATTCAATCCCTTCACTCCGGGGGTATTTCTGGTCGCCCTTGCTGCAGCATTGAGCTGGGCGGTGTCCTACTTTTTACTGCCGGTTTTCGAATGGGTGATTGTAGATCTGGTCTTGCGTAGCGGGCTGGTGACAGGAATGTACCTGACGCTGAGCTATTGGATGAAGGCTGCTCCGGAGGCAGAATCCTGGCTGCGATCTGCTATCCGGCGCTGGGTTTACCGGTCTGGCAAATGAACGGCAGCCTTGCTCCTCACCATTTTCTCCAGCAGTTTTGCCAGCGTTTCGGTAAGGTTTCTTCGATGAAATAGCTCCAGCTTCGCCCCTGATCTCTTTTCCGGGGGATTCTGATACCTCAATGCTGACAAATGTCGCGAAAGGCCTTCAAGGTCTTCGTGGGCAAAAACAATTCCCGCCCCGGCTTTTCGGATAATGGCCGCTGCGTCTCCGCCAGGATCTCCCAGACCAATTATTGGTCGTCCTGTGGCCATGTATTCAAAAAGCTTCCCGGGTATATTTCCTTTGGCATTTTTGGTCTGCGTGAGTATCAGTAGCAGGGCATTTGCCTTCTTGTAATGGGCAAACACCTCCGAATGACTCAGGTAACCGGTTAGCACTACGTGTCTTTCCAGCCAATCGTCCTTTTTAATCGCGGCCAGTACCTGTGAACTTACCTTTCCCACAAATGTCAGGCGTACGATTCCCTGTTCCTTTCCGAATACCGCTTTGAGGGCATGTAAAAAAGGCAGGGGATTTCTTATGGAGTCAATCACCCCGGTATAGACGATTTCAAGCAATGCCGTTTCAGGTCTGTGTTGCTGAAAATCAGCGGGCAGGTCATCGGGATCAAAGCCATTGGTAATTAACTGAATGTTTCTATCCGCCAATTCTCCCATCTCAGCAGCAAAGGTAGGAGAAATGGTGCTCAGTACATCCGCCTCCCGGAAAACCGATGCCTCCAATTGCCGGTGTTTGTTTCTGGCTCCCGATGTAAGCTTCAGGGTGTCCAGAAATTCCCATTCGGACCAGGGGTCCCGAAAATCTGCCAACCAGGGCAGCCCCGTTTTCCGCTTTAAATTGCGCCCAATCAGGTGCATGCTATGTGGAGGCCCCGTCGTAATGATGGCGCTGAAATTATTCTGGCCGCAGATGTCTGCAAGAAATTTTACCGACGGCTTCACCCAGAACACCCGCGGATCAGGGATCAGCAAATTACCCCGCATCCAGACAGCAAGGCGGTCCAGCATGGAGGGGTTTTTCTGCCCCAGAATGACACCGGTATCTTTGAGCTTTTTCCCTTTAGCCAACCTGAATAGTTGATACGGCTCCCAAATCGGAAATTTCAATACTTCCGTAGTTGGTGCTACCTCCTTTTCAAGCGTGGAGTCAGACAGGCCAAAATCTGGGTTTTCAGGCGTAAACACGACCGGCTGCCAGCCAAACTCGGGCAGAAATTTCGTGAATTTCAGCCATCGCTGTACCCCAGAACCTGCACTTGGCGGCCAGTAATAGGTGATGATCAAGACCCGTTTCATACCAAAACAATAACATGAAGGCCAAAGTGGCCCATGTACTAGCTCTATCTGTGGACTATTCTCCCTGAGCAAGAGAAAAACCTCTTTCCCCGTCAAAGGTGTATAAATGCTCGGTCTTCACAAAATCAAACCCAAGCTGGTTTACCTGCCGCAGTACTTCGATGACCTGTTCATGGGAAATGGCCGTCTCGTCCGCATTGAAAAATCTTACCCGCCAGTGGTCTGAGCAAAACGTTTCCTTCATTCCATCTGGATAAACCCTTACCCCTCTGTTGGTGATCAATTGCATTTTCAATCCGTCCGCATCTACTTTCCTGAGTTTGTTCCCGATGGTATTGGCATTCCGGTTTGCCTCCTTCCAATCGATAAATACATCCAGGCCAATGAGGACTTTCTCTGCAGGTTTTACCTCCCTCAGTGCCAGAGCCTTCCTGGTTTCTTCCTCGCTGCGTACTTCTTTGGCAAAATCCGCTTTCTTTAAATTTTTGGGTGCCCTGCCAAGCCTTTCTATCACCGCCTCGGCAAACTCCTGCGTACCCACTTTCTTTTTGCTGATACCATCCCGGTAAATATCTCCTGTGTGGATCCCGTCTTCCAGCGTGGCCATCCAGGCGTTGCTGATCCTTTCTGCGACTTCCGGCTGCCCGATATGGACCAGCATCATGACTGCCCCATTGAGCAGGCCGGAGGGATTGGCGATATCCATTCCGGCAATATCAGGTGCGGAGCCGTGAATCGCCTCAAACATGGCCACTTCTTCTCCTATATTGGCGGATCCTCCCAGACCTACCGATCCCGTGATCTGAGCGGCTACATCGGAAATGATGTCTCCGTACAGATTTAAGGTTACGATCACGTCAAACATCTCCGGCTTGTCCGCAATCAGTGCGGTACCTATATCGATGATTTTATGGTCCGTTTCGATCTCTGGATATTCTTTGGCCACCTCCCTGAATACCCTGTGGAAGAGTCCGTCTGCCAGTTTCATGATATTGTCCTTGGTCATACAGGTGACTTTCCTGCGGTTATTCATCCGCGCGTATTCGAAAGCATACCGGATGATTTTTTCACTTCCCGGCCTGGAAATCAATTTCAAACATTGGTATACCTCATCCGTCTGCCGGTGTTCGATACCAGCGTACAGATCCTCTTCATTTTCCCGAATGATCACCATGTCTGTCTGCGGAAAATGGGTCCTGACAAATGGCGCATATGCTTTGCAAGGGCGTACATTTGCGTACAAACCCAGGGTTTTTCTGGTGGTCACATTCAGACTCTTAAAACCTCCACCCTGAGGCGTGGTGATAGGCGATTTTAGAAATACCTTGGTACTGCGGAGAGAATCCCATGCATTGGGCTCAATCCCCGAACTGATTCCCTTCAAATAAACCTGTTCGCCGATTTCAATAACTTCTGTCTCAATGGCAGCACCGGCTTTTTCCAGTATGGACAATGTCGCTTTCATGATTTCCGGGCCTATACCATCTCCATAGGCAACTGTTATTTTTCTTTTTTCGGACATAAGGATTGACGTTGAATTTAAATTTTGAATAAGATAGTACAAAAATAGGAAATATTGGTACGCAAACATTTCATACCCCCTTTAATTCTAAAAACTGTAATGAAATGCCATGATGTACAGCGCAATAAGTTTAACGCATACCCGTCGCAGCGTATCTACCCGATCAGCCTTTTATTTTACAAAATAAATTTTTAGAGATATCAAATGCATTTTACTGGTGATGTTATCAAATTCACCTTTTTGTTAGCACATGATTTTTATCTGTTTCTTTTGTGATTGTTTGTGCGCCTCGTATATTTGGAGCTTAACATTGAAGAATTGGAATGGCGGAACAAAAAAATATTCTTTCCGAAACCAAAGATGGAATACTTTACCTGACCATCAACAGAGAACCCAAGCTCAATGCCTTGAATTTTAGCACGCTGGAGGAATTGAAAAATATCTTCAACGAAGTAAATGACAATAAGGCGATAAGGGGCGTGATCATCACCGGAGCCGGGGAAAAGGCCTTTGTAGCGGGTGCAGATATCAACGAAATTTCTGAACTCAATGAACTCAATGCCAGAAAATTTGCTGAATTCGGCCAGGAAGTTTTCGAGATCATTGAATCCTGCCATAAACCAGTGATTGCGGTGGTCAATGGATATGCTTTGGGGGGCGGTTGTGAATTGGCCATTGCCTGCCACATGAGAATAGCTACCGCCAATGCCAAGTTTGGACAGCCCGAGGTCAATCTGGGTATTATTCCAGGTTATGGAGGTACGCAGAGATTGACCCACCTGATCGGCAGGACCAAAGCAACGGAAATCCTTATGACCGGCGATATGCTCGATGTAGATGAAGCCCGGACCCTGGGCCTGTTAAATCATGTAGAAGCTACCAAGGATCTCGCCATAGCCAGGGCCGAAGAAATTTTGAAAAAGATCATGAGTAAGGCTCCTTTGTCTATAGGGATGATCGTAGATTGCGTGAACGCCGTATATGCAAGCGATGAAAACGGGTATCAGATCGAAGCCAACAGCTTTGCCCGCTGTGTCAAATCAGAGGATTACAGAGAAGGAACAAAAGCCTTTCTTGAAAAAAGAAAACCTAATTTCAAAGGGGAATAGTCCCCTTTTTTATTTTTTATGGGCCTGTTGAAAAAATTAGCCGGGCAATCGGCCATCTATGGCATCAGTAGTATCCTGGGCAAAACGATCAATTTTTTGCTCGTTCCCCTATATACCGGTTATCTGGCAAAAGAAGATTTGGGCTCTTTTACCATGCTGTATGCCCTGATTGCTTTTTTGAATGTGGTGTTTACCTTCGGTATGGAAACGGCCTATTTCCGCTTCGCCACAGGTAAAGGCTTGCCTCCTCAAAAGGTCTATCAAAACGCCCAATCCCTGGTCTTTTTCGTGGCTGTTGCACTTGGTTCATTGCTGTATCTTTTCGCCACTCCACTCAGCCAGCTTTTTGATTTTCAGGGAAAACCCCATTTGTTTCAATGGGCCGCCATGATTTTAGCCATAGATGCTGTCATGGCCATTCCTTTTGCAAAGCTGCGGCTGGAAGGAAAGTCACTCGCGTTTGCCTTGCTCAAATTGCTGAATATTGTATTAAATGTAAGCTTCAATATTATTTTTATCGTTGTTGCCTATCATATCACTGAGGGGGATATTTTAAGGCAACTGCAGCCCTGTGTCGCTGCATGGTTTCGCCCCGACTGGGGGGTTGATTACATTTTACTGTCCAATGTATTGGCCAATTTTCTAATTCTCCCTCTATTGTGGAAGTTGGTAGCTGGCTGGAAATTTGAGCTCAATAAGAAAATCCTGCTGCCCATGTGGCATTATGCGCTGCCCTTACTGTTTATGGGCCTGGCGGGAGTGACCAATGAAGTTTTTTCCAGGGGATTGTTCGAACATGCGCTACCCGCCGGTTTCTACCCGCATCTCAGTCCCAGAGAAGCCGGAGGTGTCTTCGGAGCCAATTTTAAACTGGCCATACTGATGAGTCTGATCATACAAGCCTTCAAATATGCGGCAGAGCCATTCTTTTTCCAGCAGGCCGAAAACAAAAACAATCCGCAGTTATTCGCCCGGGTCATGCATTGGTTTATCATATTTTGTTCCAGCCTTATGGTGGCAGTGGCGGTAAACCTTCACCTTATCGGAAAGCTTTTTTTTCAGGCAGAAGGCTATTCCATTGCCCTTTCTATGGTGCCCATTCTCCTGATGGGATATCTTTTGCTCGGCGTCTATTACAATCTGAGCATCTGGTTTAAGATCACCGACCAGACAAAATACAGCTTTTATATTACCTTCACAGGTGCGGTAGTTACTATTGTGGTGATCCTTACCCTTGTGCCCGTGTGGGGTTTTATCGGTGGGGCCCTGAGTACCCTGGCATGCTACCTGACCATGGTGATCATGTGTTATTACACCGGTCAGAAATACTATCCCATACCCTACCAAACCAAAAAAGGCCTCCTGTACCTTGCTGTTTCCTTCTTATTCAGTTATACGGGCTTTTTTCTTGATTCAGGAGATCTGCTCTTGAATTTTTTCCTCCGGAATGGGATATTCCTGCTCTTTCTGATGCTTATTTTCCTGATGGAAAAAAAGGAACTATATTCGCTTTTTCAATCCATTTCAAATCGAAAGCATGACAATTAACGTAATCAACGCATCCAAACACCCGCTCCCTGCTTATCAAACCCCCCTTGCTGCCGGGCTTGATTTGCAGGCAAACATCGCGACTCCGGTGGTTTTGAGGCCCCTGGAGAGGCAGTTGATCGGAACCGGCCTTTTTATCGAACTTCCAGAGGGATATGAAGCACAAATACGGCCAAGGAGCGGATTGGCCTACAAATTCGGTGTAACGGTACTCAACAGCCCGGGAACCATAGATGCTGACTACAGGGGCGAAATTAAAGTACTGTTGATTAATAATTCCAACACGGATTTCACCGTTCAGGATGGAGAACGAATTGCCCAAATGGTGGTCGCCAGACATGAACAAATCAGTTGGAGCCCGACGGACCAACTTTCTGAAACCTCCCGTGGTCAGGGAGGATACGGGAGTACCGGCAGGTAGTCGTTTCAGGTCCTGCCTGAAGTAGCTGGCAGGTAAGACTTTGGGAACCAAATGCAAAAGTTTATTGTATCACAGAAGACGATCTGTATTAGCCAGCTTTATCAATTGATGGACAACACTTTCTTTTTTCTGAAGTTTCCTGATGGCAACACAAAGTATGCCGGGAACGTTTTCCCATTGATTGTTAAGCCAAAGTCCTTAGACAATGAGTAAATATTATAAAAAAGTATTCTGGTTATTCTTTACCTTAATCGTCATCACCGGGCTGGCACAGGAACGTGCTGTGGCCCAGGAAAAGATGAGCCGGAGAGAGCGGAAAGAGCAGAAAAAAGAGATGATGGCCAGCAGGCTGTTTATTGAAGGACAGAAAAACCTGATGCTGGAAGAATACGAAAAGGCTTATTTTTATTTCAACAAAGCGCTGGAATTCGATGATCAGCAAAGTGCCATTTATTTCAAATTATCGCAAATGATGATGCGGGCCAATAATCCGGAAAAAGCAATGGAGCTCGGCCAGCAAGCCCTGAAACTGGATCCGGAAAATAAATTCTATCATTTGCAAATGGCTGAAATTTACACCAAACTCAACCGTAACGGAGAGGCTGCTGCAGTGCTTGAGAATCTGATGGAAAGAGATGGGGACTACCAGCGTTACATCCTGGACCTGGCTACTATCTACCTCAATTCCAACGAATTTGACAAAGCACTGAAGGCACTGGACAAGGCGGAAGAGTACTATGGCATAGTAGAGCAGCTCACAGCCCAAAAGCAAAGGATATACCTCCGGAAAAATAACCTGGAAATGGCCATCAGTGAAGGGGAAAAACTGATAGCCGCCCATCCGGGCAATTCCCAGTATATACTGGCTTTGGTAGAGATTTTGTTTAACAACAACAGAACCGATCAGGCTTTGGATTTGGTCTTGGAAAGCCTGAAAAGCTATCCCAATCAGCCGGAGTTGAAAATGGCTGCCCATACCCTTTACAAGCAAAAGGGTAACCTGGAGCTATCCAGAAATTTTGTCAAAGAGGCTTTTCGGAATCCGGACCTGGACGCCGACACAAAAGTAAGGGCATTTAATGGAATCCTTTCAGAGCTAAAAAACAACTCCAGGGACCAGCTACTAGACACGCTGGGCGGGTACATGGAAACACATCACCCGAATGACCCCCTGGTGTTGACAGCTCTAGGTGAATGGAAACTGAGAGATAAATCGACCGGGCCGGCGATCGCCTATTTTATAAGAGCAATACGGATCAAAAATGACAACGAGGAGGTATACCAGAAGCTTATTCCATTAATGTTTGAGAACCAGGAGCCTTTCGCCGAAATTGTGGAGGTGGCAGAAATGGCCACTGAAGTATTTCCTGAAAAAGCCGAATTTTGGTTTTTCCTGGGTACGGCACAATTGGGTGCCAATGATCATGAACCCGCCAGAACTGCCCTGGACAAAGCCCTTGACCTGAATGCGGGTAGAAACTCTCAACTCTCTCAAATGGCCAATGGACAACTGGGAGATGCCCTCTATGCGCTCGGTGAAAAAGACGCTGCTTTTGATGCCTATCAAAAAGTTTTGTCACAAAATGCCAATAATGAGCATATTTTAAATAATTATGCCTATTTTCTCTCCCTGGAAAAAAAAGAGCTTGATAAGGCTTACAATATGTCTTCAAAATTGGTATCCCGCTATCCTGACAATGCCACCTACCTCGACACCCATGCCTGGGTATTGTTTCAGCTAGGCAGGTACGAAGAAGCCAGAAAGTATATGGAAAAGGCCATCGAATACCTGGACACACCGAGTGGTGTGATCCTTGAACACTATGGAGACATCCTGTTTAAACTGGGAGAGAAAGAAGCTGCCCTGAAATACTGGAACAAGGCCAATGAAATGAAAGAGACTTCTGAATTTCTGACGCTCAAGATAAAAAACAAAACATACTATGAGTAAGGCTAAGTTAGTGGCTTTCCTTCTGGCCTGTGTACTATCGGCTTCCTGTGCCAGGAAGCCCATGTCCTATACCAGCGACACGGTCATGGAGCAATTTGAACCTTCATATCTGGATTACAATTACCTGACAGCAAAGGGGAAGGTCACCCTTGAAGAGCAAGATGGCAAGATCACCAAGGGCACGTTGAATATCAGGGCAAAAAAAGACAGCATTATCTGGTTTAACATGTCTCCCGGCCTGGGGATAGAAGCGGTGAGAGGGTATATCAGCACGGATCAGATTAAAATCCGGGACCGGATCAATGGTCAGAAAATTGACATGGGCTATGAAGAATTCCAGAAAAAATACGGAGTACCTCTTTCCTTCTCTCTTTTTCAAAACCTTCTTTTCGCCAACATTCCACACGAATTCAGCTATCGGGATCGTTTGATCAGAATAGGTAAAACTTTCGAGTTAAGACAGGAACGCGAAAACATTCAATACAAAACCCTGGTCGATGCGGGACATGGGAAAGTGTCTCAACTGGAAAGCGAAGCGACGAAAAACAGGTCCGGAAGCGTCTCAGCGTCCTATATGGATTTCAGGGATCTGAACGGACAGCCATTTCCCTACCAGGCCATCATCAAAATGGTCCTCAGCTTACCACAAAAACCAAATACCAATTTCTTCATGAACGCAGAAATGGTAAAAGTAGAACTCACCGATGACCCACTCAGTTTCCCATATAATTTTTAATTTCAGGTCTTGTACCTTTTGTTTTTTTCTGTTTTTTGTAGGGTTTGCCTGGCTGGGAGTTTTCTCTCCGGCATTCGGCCAGATTACCGCTGACAGGGCTCAACTTGAAAGAGAAAAAGAAGCCATCCAGAAGCGGCTGCGGGAATTTGACACGGTTTTAAAAAGAACTACCACCCAAAAACAAAACTCCCTGAGTGAACTCAGGGCTGTAAACCAAAAACTGGAGGCAAGGGAATCCTATATTGCTACCTTAAACAAGGAGCTTGGGATTGTAAACAAGGAAATCAAACAGACATCGAATCAGATCCGGCAACTGGAAACAGAATTAGAGTCCCTGAAAAAAGAATACGCAGAGATGATTTATACTTCGTACAAACTCAACAAAGGTATCAATCTCATCACCTTTATCTTCTCCTCTGCTACATTCAAACAATTCTACATGCGGCTAAGGTATCTGAAGCAATACAGCGATGCCAGAAAGAAACAGGTAGACCGCATGAAATCCGTAAGTGCAGCACTGGAAGAAAACCAGGTAGCATTAGAGCGAAAGCGCTCAGACCAACTGGCAGTGCTTCAGCAGGAACAGGAACAGAGAAAAGCGCTGGCTGCACTAAAAACGGAACAACAACAACTCGTCAGCTCATTGAGTGACAAAGAAGAAGAACTGAGGAAAGACATTGCCGCTACCAAAAAGCAACAAGAGGAGCTGAACCGGCTGATCAAGCAGGTAATAGCGGAAGAGATCCGGCTGGCCAAAGCGGCCGAAAAAGCAGCGGAAAAGCCAGATGCAGCTAAACCAGCTGAGAGCCTGCCATCCGCACCTAAGGCTGCCGCCTTGTCGGCTTCCTTTGCGAATAACCGCGGGAAAATACCCTGGCCGGTAGAATCCGGATTTATTTCCAGAAGATACGGCACCTTTCCGCACCCTACATTGAAAGGCATCACGGAAACCAATGACGGAGTGGATATTCAAACCAACAACAATGCCCCCGTAAAAGCAGTATTTCCGGGAGTGGTCACCAAAATTACCACCGTGCCTGGAATGGGGGGCACCATCATTATCAGGCATGGAGAGTTTTATACCATGTATAGCCGGCTAAAAACCATATCCGTAAAGTCAGGTCAGGAAGTCGATACCTCCACGACTGTAGGCACTGTCTATACAGACAATCAGGGGGTTTCGGAATTGCACTTTCAAACCTGGAAAGGGCTGCAAGTTATGGACCCAAGTATTTGGCTTTCTAGTAAATAATGCTTAAATTTTAGTATATTTAGAAAAAAAGATTACAACATGCTTTAAAATCTTTGCGTTAGAAAAGCATGGTTATATATTTGTAACAATTTCATAATCAAAATAAGCAAAACATGAATACATTGGGTTTCATACAAAATATCGGAGGAGGATCGCTGGTGGTCATCGTTCTGGTAGTCATTCTTCTTTTCGGTGCCAAAAGAATTCCTGAATTGGCGAGAGGTCTTGGTAGAGGTATCAGGGAATTTAAAGATGCCACCAAGGAAATCCAGGATGATTTGGAGGAAGGATTGAAAGAAGACAACAAAAAAGCAAAAAAATAATACGTTGGAAAAATTCCGCTCATTCGATGAGATAAAAAAATCGCTTGAAAATAAAGAAACAGATTGTAGGGCGATAGTTAACCATTATTTGAAAAACATTGAAACGAAGGCGCATCTCAACGCCTTCGTTGAAGTTTATGGACCTTCTGCTTTACAACAGGCAGCCACCATCGATGAAAAACTAGAAAAAGGAACTGCCGGAAAACTGGCCGGAATGGTACTGGGTATCAAAGATGTACTCTGCCAGGAGGGGAAAATTGCCAACGCTTCCAGCAAAATTCTTGAGGGCTTTGAATCACAGTTCACCGCCACAGCCGTGCAAAGGCTAATCGATGAAGACGCCATCATCATTGGCCGGTTAAACTGTGACGAATTTGGTATGGGCTCATCCAATGAGAATTCTGTCCACGGAAAAGTCCTCAACGGTATTGATGAAACCCGTGTACCCGGTGGGTCTTCGGGAGGATCTGCAGTTGCCGTTCAGGCCAATCTATGTACTGTTTCCCTGGGCACCGACACCGGCGGGTCTGTCAGACAGCCTGCCGCCTTCAACGGCGTCATTGGTATCAAGCCTACCTATTCCAGAGTTTCCAGGTTTGGACTGATCGCCTATGCATCCTCTTTCGATACCATTGGTGTATTCTCCAATAATGTAAAAGACAATGCACTGGTGCTCGAAATTATGGCCGGGCCTGACGATTATGACAGCACATCCTCCAGAAAACCGGTACCTGCGTATAGTGATTTGTTGCATTTTGACAAACCTGCAAAGGTAGCTTACCTCAGAGAAACTGTGCAGGGAGAAGCCCTGCAGCCAGAGATAAAGCAACGTACCCTGAATGTACTCGAAAAGTTAAAAAATGAGGGGCACGTGGTGGAAGAAGTGAATTTTCCGCTGCTGGAATTTGTTTTACCTACTTATTACATCCTGACCACGGCTGAAGCAAGTTCCAATTTGTCCCGGTTTGACGGGGTAAAATATGGCTACAGAAGCCCAAATGCCCACAACCTGGAGAGCATGTACAAGCTGAGCAGGTCTGAAGGGTTTGGTGAGGAGGTAAAAAGGCGAATCATGCTGGGTACCTTCGTATTGAGTGCCAGCTACTATGATGCCTATTTCACAAAAGCCCAGAAGGTGAGGAGATTGATAAAAGAGTTTACAGAAGATTTATTGACAAAATTTGATTATATTGTCCTGCCGACGACACCAAGTACAGCGTTTAAATTCGGAGAACATTCAAATGACCCGGTGGCAATGTACCTGGAAGATCTTTTTACCGTTCAGGCTTCAGTCTCCGGTGTTCCGGCTATTTCTATTCCTAATGGAAAAGACGGTAAAGGACTGCCGATTGGTCTGCAAATCATGGCCAATTCATTCAAAGAAGCCGAACTTTACGCTTTTGCGAATTATTTGACAAGATCAGGTTTAAACGAATAAATATTATGGATATGAGGGAAGGATTTTTCTGCAAAATAGTGGGATTGATAGGTGTGTCGGGTTTATTTTTACAGCAGGCAGTGGCACAGGACGCATCCGTATTATTGGCCGACAGGGAGGATGAAACCCAGGAAACGGTACTCCCCTACTACGATTACGACCACATTCCGGATTTTACCTACGAGGAAGTGGAGAAGCGCATATCAGAAATGGATACTGATATGCCTTTCGAGTTGAATGAGACCATCTTTGCCTTTATAGATTATTTTACGGTAAGAAACAGGGACTATACACGCATGGTGCTGGCCCGGCAGGAAATGTATTTTCCCATGTTCGATGAAGTATTGTCCAGGCATGACATGCCGGAAGATATCAAGTATCTGGCGATCATAGAATCCGGCTTAAACCCCAGAGCCAGATCGCGGGTGGGCGCCATAGGTTTGTGGCAGTTTATGCCTGCCACCGGCAAAGAATACCAACTGTATATCAACAGCCATGTAGATGACCGCATGGATCCGGAGAAATCCACTGATGCGGCTATCCGGTACCTCAAAGCCCTAAACAGGCGATTCAATAGTTGGGAACTGGCACTTGCTGCCTACAATTGTGGGCCGGGCAATGTCAACAAAGCCATCCGCAGATCCGGAGGAAAGCGCACCTTCTGGGGTATTTACAGGTATCTGCCCCGGGAAACCAGAAGTTACATTCCACAATTTCAAGCCATCATGTATGTGTTGAGGCACGCTGACAAACACAATCTGATCCTTGAGGAGCCGGCCTATACTGTAGATCATGAGAAAGTGACGCTGGGTACAGGTTTTACCTTCGAAAATCTGGCGAAACACACTGGCCTCTGCCTGGAAGACCTGGAATTGCTCAACCCCTCATTGCTGAGAAGTGAAGTACCGGAATTCGGGAAAAACATCTCGTTGAATGTTCCCAGGTACCAGCATGCTTACATCACTGAAAATATGGACTGGCTTGTAGATTCGCTGGAAACGACCCAACAACGATACCTGGCCTCCTTGCCGGAAAAAGAAGAAAAACCGCTGCACAATATCACATACCGGGTACGCTCTGGGGATGTATTGGGAAAAATCGCCCAAAGATATGGGGTAAGTGTAAACCAGCTCAAAAACTGGAACAACCTATACTCCAACACAATACGCATTGGTCAGGTGCTTCATATTTACCAGGATAGCGACACCTTTGAGAAGAGCCTGGCCTCCTCACAGCAGCAAAACAGTGATTCGGACAATAGTGCAGGCAAAATGTACACGGTACAGCCCGGAGATTCATTGTGGCTAATTTCCAGGAAACTCGATGGCGTCACCATAGACCAATTGAAAAAATTAAACAACCTCAATAACAACCAGATCAAGCCGGGACAAAAATTGAAAATAGGTTGATTTAAACTATATTTTTAATTTTATTTTTTCCGTTTGGCATTTTTCCCTAAATTGGGCCTGTTACAACTGTAAACCAATTTTCGATTCCTATGAATTTACGATATTGTATACCTGGCCTTATGTCCTTGTTATTGTTATTTGCCTGTGAAAGTGGTGGTACGGGCGATTCCTCCGGTAATAAACCAAAAGCCAGGGGCTCACTGGGAGAAATACTGCTGGTAATCGACTCTGCCAAATATGCCGGGCCGGTGGGTGATGCTTTAAAAGAAGTTTTTGAAGCCAGTATACCTGGGATCATCCGGGACGAATCCATGTTTTATACCCGTAAGGTGGATCCGAGAAAATTGACCAGGATACTCAAAATGGCCAATAATATGGTCTATGTAACTACTTTTGACGATCAAAATCCAGGCAGTAGGACCATCAACAACCAGTTTACAGCCGAATCGATCGAGATGAGCAGAACGGATTCCAGCTTATTTATGCTGCGAAATAATGATGAATTTGCCATCGGACAGGAAGTACTGTACTTGTTCGGAGAGAATGAAGAGGAATTGATCAAAAATCTCAAAACCAATAAAACCCAGCTCCAAAATCTGTTTATCAACAGAGAACGAGAGCGTTTGGGCAGGGCCTTATTCAACAGGAAAAATGGGGAAGCCAGCCTCAAATCGCAGGAAAAATTTGGCATTTCGCTCAATCTGCCAGCTTCCTACCAACTGGCCATGGAGGAGGAGAAATTTTTATGGTACAGACAGCCGACACCTACCCCGGAAAAACCAGACATCAGTCTGTTTTTCTATCAGACCGACTACACCGACGAAGCGCAGTTGTTTCCGGAGAATATCATCCAATTCAGGAATGAAATCACCAAAAGCAGAATATACGGAGACCCTGCCAAAAAGGAGTCCTATATAGTAACAGAAACTTTGGTGCCTCCTGTTTTTAAGAACACACAAATAGATGGAAAATACAGTGTGGAAATGCGCGGAGCCTGGAAAACTAACAATCTTTCTATGGGGGGATCTTTTCTTTCCTATACGATTGTAGACGAGCGACAAGGCAAAATATTTTATGCGGAGGGATTTGTCTATTATCCGAACGAGGCGCACAGGTCTTCTTTGAGAGAGATTGAAACAATCTTAAATGCCACCTCTTTTGAAGAAGCCGTAGAAGAGAACTGATCGCTGATTATATTATTTTTCCCCAGAATTACCATCATGAAGATTAGAAAAGAAGATGCTTTACAGTATCACCAATTCAAAAAACCGGGAAAAATTGAAGTCATTCCCTCAAAACCGCTTTCCAGTCAGCTAGACCTGGCTCTGGCATACTCTCCCGGCGTGGCAGAGCCCTGCAAAGCCATTCAGGAAGTACCAGGCGATATTTATAAATATACGGCCAAAGGCAACCTGGTAGCTGTCATCTCCAATGGAACGGCGGTCCTTGGCCTGGGCAATATCGGCCCTGCTGCCTCTAAACCGGTGATGGAAGGAAAGGGAGTGCTATTCAAAAAATTTGCTGGTATAGATGTTTTTGATCTGGAGATTGATGAGATTGACCCCGAAAGCCTGATAAAGATCATCAGGTCGCTGGAACCGACCTTTGGCGGCATAAATCTGGAAGATATCAAAGCCCCGGAATGCTTTATCATCGAAAAAAAGCTAAAGGAGCTGATGAATATTCCGGTCATGCATGACGATCAGCACGGCACTGCGATTATTTCGGGGGCCGCTTTGCTGAATGCGCTGGAAATGATCGGTAAAAAAATTGAAGACATCAGACTGGTGGTGAGCGGTGCCGGAGCCGCAGCCATCTCTTGTGCCCGTTTTTATGTGGGCCTGGGGGTTCGGCTGGAAAACATCATCATGTGTGATATAGAGGGTGTCATCAGATTAGACAGGCCCGGGCTTACCGAAATCCACCAAATGTTTGCCACCGATAAGGACATACATCATATCAGCGAAGCCATGGTCGGCGCGGATGTATTTTTGGGCTTATCAGCGGGAAACATTATCAGCCAGGAGCAGGTTCAATCCATGGCAGAAAACCCCATTGTTTTTGCATTGGCAAATCCTACTCCGGAGATCAGCTATGAGGAAGCCATGGCCGCCCGCAAGGACATCATTATGGCCACCGGAAGGTCCGATTTCCCCAATCAGGTCAATAATGTGATCGGCTTTCCCTACATTTTCAGGGGGGCCCTTGATGTGCGGGCTACAGGCATCAATGAGGAAATGAAACTTGCCGCTGCGCATGCGATCGCAAATCTGGCCAAAGAGCCCGTTCCGGATATTGTCAACAAGGCCTACGGAGAAGCCAAACTTGCCTTTGGCAAAACCTATTTGATCCCAAAACCCCTGGATCCCAGATTGATCACTACCATAGCCCCTGCCGTGGCCAGAGCCGCCATGGCCTCAGGCGTGGCAAAAACGCATATTCAGGATTGGGAGGCTTATGAACTCGATCTGCAGGAAAGAATAGGTATCGACCAGAGATTGATGTCTCGTGTGATCAGCAGGGCGAAAAAAGATCCCAAACGCGTGGTGTTTGCAGAAGCGGACAATACCAAAATATTGAAAGCAGCGCAGCTCATCCGGGATGAAAAAATCGGAGAGCCCATATTGCTGGGCAACAAGCAAAAAATCAAAAAGCTGATCAGGGTCAACTCGCTGGACCTGGAGGATGTGTCTGTCATAGACCCCAATGAAGAAAAAGCCAGAATCAGGGCATTCGGGGAAATCCTTTACGACAAGCGAAAACGGAAAGGACTGACACCTTATGAATCCAGAAAACTGATGAAGGACCGAAATTATTTCGGGGCCATGATGGTGGAAACCGGAGAGGCTGATGCATTGATATCCGGCCTTACCAAAGATTACCCAAGGACCATCCTGCCTTCCTTACACATTATCGGGGTAAAAAAAGGGGTAGACAAAGTAGCCGGTATGTACATTATCAACTCTGATAAAGGACCTTTTTTCTTTGCAGATACCACGGTCAATGAAAACCCAAGTGCAGATGAGCTGGTGGAGATCATCGGCCTGACTGCCAACGGGGTTAGATTTTTTGACATTGATCCAAAAATTGCCATCCTTTCCTATTCAAATTTTGGCTCTGCAAAAGGGGATGTTCCCAGCAAGACCTCGCTGGCTACGCAAAAAGCAAAGGCCCGCTTTCCCGAGTTGGTCATTGAGGGAGAAATGCAGGCCAACGTTGCCCTGGATGAAAATATACAGAAGGAAAATTATCCCTTTAGTGCCCTGATCAATAATAAAGCCAATACACTTATATTTCCAGACCTGGCTTCCGGAAATATTGCCTACAAGCTGGTAGCGGAGATCGGCAATGCAGAAGCTATCGGACCCATACTTTTAGGAATGAATAAATCCGTGCACGTATTGCAACTGGGCAGTTCGGTCCGGGAGATCGTGAATATGGTGGCCATAGCAGTAGTGGATGCACAAAGCGTTGAATCATCATGATAGCATATTTGAAAGGAAAACTGGTCCACAAAGACCCTACCTACCTGATCATTGATATTCAGGGTATAGGCTACGAAGTAAAGATCTCCCTGACTACCTACAGCATGGTCAAAGATGAAGAAGCGATTTTGCTGCATACCTATCTGCACATCAAAGAAGACGCCCATACCCTGTATGGGTTCAGGGATCCTGCAGAAAAAAAGGCATTTTTAGAGCTGATCTCCATTAACGGGGTGGGGCCCAATACCGGACTGATGGTATTGTCTTCGCTTAGCGTAGGGGAGCTGGAACAAGCCATTCTGCACAATGATCCCGCCACCATTCAGCGGGTTAAAGGTATCGGTGCCAAGACGGCTCAGAGAATTGTTCTTGAGCTAAAGGACAAGATAAAAAAAGAGGGTATCATCGGTAGCGAAGGATCTCCAGAAGGCTTTATCCAAAACAGCAATAAATTAAAACAGGAAGCGTTACAAGCCTTGATCACATTGGGATTTACCAAGGCACAGGCAGAAAAAAATATCACAACTGTGTTGAAAAAAAGTGGCCCTGATGTTTCATTGGAAGCATTAATTAAAGCATCTTTAAAGTCTTCATCATAAACACGCAACGTTGACCTTTACTTTCTCAAATATTTTTTGGAGAATAAAGTCATTTCACCGGCACGTCATTCTTTGTGGGGGAATGCTGTGCCTGATTTCAGGACTTTCAATGTCCGGCGCCAATGCCTTTCAGGAGCCAGCAGTTACTCCTGCAGACTCCCTTCCGGACCGGCTGGACACACTGTCTAAACGAAAGGACCTGCCCTCTTTTTTGCTTTGGGATAACCTGAATACAAACCCGCTTTACCCATCCCAAAATCCATTTCTAAGAAAGCAGTCGCCCTTTCTACCTGGTGCAGGGGTGGATCAACGGGTAGAGGTGGAAGTAGATACTGCTGTAAGGTACCGGATTTACCAAAATCTCGATTCAGGCTCCGTAGACCCAGGCTATTCCATGGATTTTGAAGACTATTCCCGCATGCAGGAGCTGCGCATTCGGCAGGAGTACTGGAGAAACCGGTCCAGGGGGCTGGATGGAGAAAGTGCCGTTGGAGGAAGAGGCCTCATACCTCCCATCACCATGAGCCCTACCTTTGACAGGATCTTTGGAGGCAGCGAGATCAGTATCGTGCCTACAGGCAATGTAAACCTGGATTTTGGAGGAATTTTCCGCCGAATAGACAACCCCTCCATACCCATCAGGCAACAAAGAAACGGTGGTTTCAATTTCAACCAGCAGATCCAGATGAGTGTCAATGGCATGTTGGGTCAGAAGGTCCGGATCGGCGCAAATTTTGACAGCAACAATTCCTTTGATTTTGAAAACCAACTTAAAGTAGAATACGCAGGTTTTGAAGAAGATATTTTAAAAACCATTGAAATCGGTAACGTAAGTATGCCGGTACAAAACAGCCTGATCCAGGGTGCTCAAAATCTGTTTGGAGTAAAGACCCAAATGCAATTTGGAAAGTTATTCATGACCACCGTTGCTTCTACCCAGCGGGGTCGGAGAGATGAGATTGTACTGGAGGGAGGAAACCAGGGCAGACCCTTCGAAGTGCGGGCCTCAGCTTATGACGAAAACCGCCATTTTTTTCTCGGTCATTTCTTCAGAAATAACTTTGAAAATTGGCTGAGAGGCTTGCCTCAGGTGCTCTCCGGGGTGCAGATCACCCGTCTGGAAGTATACATCATGAACAGGGCCAACAATACCCAGACCCTGCGAAACTTTGCTGCCTTCATGGACCTGGGAGAAGGGCAGCGCATATATGATCCCGAAAACCCGGCCATTGGCCAGGGAAATCCCCAGTCCCCCGCTGCCAACGAAGCCAATGAGCTGTTTAATACCTTGAGAAACAACAGCGCCTACAGGGATTTTGAAACCGCAGCCGGCGCCATCAGCTCGGATCTCGGTCTGGAGCGGGGAGTGGAATTTGAACAAATCAACGGGGCGCGTAAACTGGCAGATAACGAATACACCTTTCATCCCCAACTGGGATATTTCAGCCTGTCCAGAAAACTTCAGAATGATGAAGTCATTGCCGTTTCGTATGAATATACCTATAACGGTCAGCGGTACAAGGTCGGGGAATTATCCGAAGACTATCAAAACAGGCCTGAAGACAACGTGATATTCCTCAAAATGCTCCGACCCGCAAGGATCAATACGAGGATCCCCACATGGGACCTGATGATGAAAAACATCTACAACCTGAATGCCAATCAAATCCAGAAAGAAGGCTTTCAGCTCCAGATCATATACAGGGACGACCGTACCGGCCTGGACAACCCCAGCCTGCTGGAAGGCCAAAATGTCAAAGACATTCCGCTGATCCGCCTGTTAAAGCTAGATAATCTCAATCCTCAGAATGATCCCCAGCCAGATGGAAATTTTGATTATGTGCAGGGTCTGACCATTATCCCGGAGCAAGGTTTGGTCATATTCCCGGTGGTAGAGCCATTCGGGAATACCCTGGAAGAGAACTTCCTTCCCTCTGAACAAAGCCTCAAGGAAAAATTTGTCTATGACACGCTGTACCGAACCACCCAGGCAGATGCCGAGCTGGTCACCAGATTGAATAAATACTTTCTGAAAGGAAGTTTCACCTCCGGATCGGCCTCTGAGATCATGCTGCCGGGACTCAATATCAGTGAGGGCTCTGTGCTGGTTACGGCAGGAAATATCCCCCTCACCGAAGGAGTAGATTATACGGTAGACTACAATATAGGCAGGGTAGTGATCATCAATGAGGGCATATTGCAATCGGGAAAACGAATCAGCGTCAGTTTTGAAAAAGCAGATTTGGTATCTTTTCAGACCAGAAGTTTATTGGGCACCCGGCTGGATTATATGGTCAATGACAACTTCAACATTGGGGGAACATTCCTTTACCTGAATGAAAGACCGAATATTTCCAGAATTGCTACCGGCAATGAAACCCTTAGAAATTCACTATGGGGTTTTGATGTCAACTACGATGAGGAATCACTGTTTCTGACCAAACTGGCAGATGCGCTGCCCTTTACCGAGACAAAAGAAGAGTCGTTGATACAATTCAACGGGGAATTTGCGCACCTGATTCCCGGTACCTCCAATCAGGTAGATGGAGAAGGGGCATCCTATATTGATGATTTCGAAACCGCCATCATTCCCTTTAATCTGGGATCTGCTCCCCAAACCTGGAAGCTGGCCGCCACTCCTGCCACAAATGAGAATAAATTTGACGAAAGTCAGCGGACAGAAGACAGGCTCGGCAATGCCTATAAAAGAGCCAGGCTGTCCTGGTATACCATAGACAATGTATTTTACCGGCCGGCAGGTAGGGGTGTACCGCCAAATATCACCAATGAAGACCGGAGAAACCACTATGTCAGACGGGTGTTGCCGCAGGAAATTTACCGGGGTCGAAACCGGGATGTACTGATCACTCCGGAGCCACTCTTCGAGATGGCTTATTTCCCGCACGAAAGGGGCATGTACAATTTCAATCCTGCGCTTGACGCCTCTGGCTTACTTCCAGACCCCAGAGAAAACTACGGAGGTATCACCCGGGCCATTACTTCTGAAGTGGACTTCGACCGTACCAATATCGAATACATTGAATTCTGGCTGATGGACCCCTTCCTTGCTGGCCCAAATGGAAGGGTACTGGATGGGATATTCAATGAGAACAACAATACCGGAGGCAAGCTGGTTTTTAACCTGGGAGAAATATCCGAAGATCTTGTTGTAGATGGACGGCATGCCTTCGAAAATGGTTTGCCGGCAGATGGTGCTGATGAAGGCACCGTTTCCAATGAATGGGGAAAGGTCACCAACCGGCAATTCCTCACCCCTGCATTTGACAATTCACCCGAAGCCAGAGAAAACCAGGATGTAGGCCTGAATGGCCTGAGCAGTTCTGAAGAAGCAGGCTATTATGAAGACAGGTTTCTCAACAGGCTGAACGTCAGTCCCCAGTCCATGGACAATATCATGGAAGACCCCGCTGCGGACGACTTCCAGTACTACCTGGATGAAACCTTTGATCAAAATGATGTCAAAATACTGGAACGGTATAAAAAATTCAATGGTATGGAAGGCAATACGCCCATCACTGCCAATACCAACCTGCCCTACACCCCTTCAGGATCAAATGTCCCGGACAACGAAGACCTGAATAATGACAATACCATCAACGAGGTAGAAAGCTACTATGAGTATGAGGTGGACCTCAGGCCCGGTGGGTTGGAAGTAGGAGAAAACAATATTGTAGACAGGATCACACACATAGAAAATGGCGAAGAAGTAAACTGGTACTTGTTCCGTATTCCGGTAAGACAGCCGGACGCCTCATACGGAGGTATTTCCGGATTTAAATCTATTCGGTTTATCAGAACCTATCTCACTGACTTCCGCCAGCCAGTGGTGCTTCGAATGGGTCAGTTCAGGTTGGTGGGCAGCCAATGGAGGATCTTTCAGGAGTCCCTTTTCGAAAAGACATTTTCGGAAATTCCCGAACCCGATAATTCAAACTTTACGGTAGGAGTCGTCAATATTGAGGAGAACGGACAGGGAGGAGAAAATCAGAGCCCCTATGTGCTGCCACCCGGTATTTTCAGGGACCGGGACAATACCTCTACCGTGGAACGACAGCTCAACGAACAATCGCTGAGACTGTGTGTGGACAACCTGCAGAGCAGGGATTCCAGGGCAGTATTCAAAAATGTAAGTCAGGATCTGGTACAATATGGGCGGCTCAAAATGTTTTTGCATGCAGACAGTCAGGATGCCACTGACGGAGAGCTGACCGGATTTCTGAGAATAGGTACAGATTATACAGACAATTATTACGAAATAGAAGTACCGCTGAAAATTACGCCCTCGGGGACGCGGGATCCGAGGGAGATCTGGCCATTGGAAAATGAAATCGATATTGCCATCGATGAGATCGTCGGCGTTAAAGCCGAGCGGGACAATAATCAGCGGCCGCAAAACCTCCCCTACTCGATTCAGGTCCGGCAGTATAAGGTGACCGTGGTAGGGCGGCCGGAGTTGAACTTCATCCAGGGCATGATGATCGGCATCCGAAACCCCGGATATACAGGAGGAGCCAGTAAATCTGTCTGCGTATGGGCAAATGAATTGAGGGCAACGGATTTCAACAAATCTTCCGGCTGGGCAGCCAATGCCCGGCTAAATGCCCAGATCGCCGATGTGGCAACGGTTTCTTCCTCCATCAGGCACAATACCTTTGGGTTTGGCGGATTGGAAACCCGCCTCTCTGAAAGGGCCAGAGAGTCTACTACCCAGTACGACATTTCAGCCAATATCAATGTAGACAAAATCCTACCAAAAGGCCTTGGTCTCAGCATCCCCATGTACCTGAGTTTTGAAAATTCCACCACCAAACCTGAATTTGACCCCCTGAATCCGGATGTTCCCTTTGAGATTGCCTTGCAGAAATTCCAGTCAAACGCAGAGCGGGAGGCTTACCAAAACCTGGTCCTGGACCAATCCAAAAGAAAAAATTTCAGCCTGAACAACGTCCGGAAAATAAAAAATCCGGAAAAAGAAACAAACCGGCTTTACGACCTAGAAAATTTCTCCTTTTCCTACGCCTATGGCTCGGTGACACAAAGCAATATCCAACTGGAAAGCTATAACTTTGAAACCTACAGAGGCAGCATTGCCTATAGCTTTCAGCCAGACCCATTGATCGTCGAACCCTTTAAGCAGATGGGTTTTCTCCGAAACGACCACTTGCAGTTGATCCGTGATTTTAACATCAACTTCGCCCCCAGCCTCGTCTCTGCACGGCTGGACGTGGACAGGAGGTACATGCGGACCCAGAACCGAAACGACCAATTGAGCACCGCAGGCGTGGATCCGCTTTTCCAGAAGAGCTTTTACATCAACCGTTTTTACAGCCTCAATTGGGACCTGACAGAAAATCTGTCTTTTGACGTCAATTCCAGTGTCAATGCCATCGTGGATGAGCCTGAAGGAGATCTGGATACAGAAGGAAAAATCGATTCTCTGAGAAACAACATCAGAAATCTGGGAAGGACTACCAACTACAACCAGCAGGCAGTAGTGAACTATACCATACCCCTGGACAAATCACCAATAACCGACTGGATCAGTGCAGATGTGAGGTACGAGGCTACCTACAGCTGGATCACAGGAGCCATCGGGCAAAGGGACAGCCTGGGAAATGTCATCCAGAATACCAGGGACAGATCCCTGACCGGAAAGTTGGATCTGGTACAACTTTACAACAAAAGCAAGCGGCTCAATGCCCTGAATGCTCCGAAAAGACCCAATATTCCCGGTCGGCCCGCTCCTCAAAATACAGCCGAAGGCGAAGAAAAAGAAAAAGAATTTTCTACAGAAGGCTTTGCCGCTGAAATGCTGAAATTTCTGATGATGGTGAAGGAGGTCAATTTCAGTTATAATATTACTCAAGGCACATTTTTACCGGGTTATCTGCCCAATACAGGACTGCTTGGCATGGACAAAAGCTTTCTGAATCCTGGCATGGGATTTATCCTGGGTAGCCAGGATAGCGATATCCGGTTTGCCCTTGCCAATAGAGGAGTACTGGCAGCCAGCAGCTCCCTGACTCAGGCTTTCCGGCAGAATGAATCCAGAAATCTGCGAATCAACTCACTGGTCGAGCCACTGAAAGACTTCAGGATTACCCTGGACATCCGGAAGCGGGAAAACGGCGACTACAGCGAGATATTCAGACGATCGGGACCAGGAGAAGACGACTTCACTTCTACCAATCCGAACCGGCTGGGCTCGTACAGCATCAGCTACAATGCTTTGAAGACTGTATTTAAGCGACAGGATACGCAGAATGTATCTCCCTTGTTTACAGACTTTGAGAATTACCGGAGTATCATTCAAGCCCGTCTCGAAACCGAAAATCCGGGAGGAAGTTACAATATCAACGGGCAAAATGTTTTGGTTCCCGCTTTCCTTGCAGCCTACTCCGGACAGTCGGCCACAGGGATTGACCTCAACCCATTCCCGAAAATCCCCTTGCCCAACTGGAGAGTGGAATACCGCGGACTAGCCAGATTACCAGCTTTGAGCGATTATTTTTCATCAATAAACCTGACCCACAACTACCAATCCGATTATGAGGTCAGCAACTTCTCCAACGCCCTTATTTATCAGGAGGGATTGGAACTGTACAACTCGCTGCAACAATTGCCTATGCCGAGCATGACAGATGAATTTGGTGCTTATATCCCCATTTTAATTTTAAACCAGGTGGTAATCAGAGAGCGGTTTGCTCCTTTGGTTGGTGTGGATTTGCTTACCAAAGACCGCATGAACATCAGTTTTGAATACAATACGGACAGAACCATCGGTCTGAATTTCTCCAATGCACAGGTAACCGAACAAAACAGCCAGGATTTCCGCTTTGACCTGGGCTATACCAAGGCGGGCGTGAAGGTACCCTTCAAAATCCAGGGCAGGCAGGAAGTACTGAACAATGACCTCACCATCAGGGTATCTACCCGCATTGTGGATACCAATACGGTACAAAGAAAAATCGAAGGGGAAAATACCCTTACCAACGGAAACCTGAACATACAGCTGCGGCCAAGTATCGGATACGTGGTCAACCAAAAGCTCAACATTCAGTTTTACTTCGACCGCACGATCAATGATCCCAAAGTATCGACCGCATTCCGAAGGAGTTCTACTTCCTTTGGCGGGCAATTGACATTTAATTTAAGTGAATAATTTTGTCCTATCCATAATCCTCGTATTTTTGGATCGCTAACTGACAACAGATGAATTTTCCGAAAGAAATACAATACACAAAAGACCATGAATGGGTCAGCCTGGATGGTAACGTCGCCACCGTAGGTATCACTGATTTTGCGCAGAAAGAATTGGGAGATATAGTTTTTGTGGAGGTGGATACGGTAGGCGAAAACCTGGAGACCGGCGATGTTTTTGGCACCGTAGAGGCTGTAAAAACCGTGTCCGATTTGTTTATGCCTATCTCCGGTGAAGTGCTGGAATTGAATGAGCAATTGGAGGACTCCCCAGAGCTGGTCAATGACGATCCGTATGGAGAAGGGTGGATGATCAAAATAAAGATTGAGGAAGGCGCGTCCTTATCTTTGCTGTCTGTAGAAGAATACCAGGCCGTCATCGGACAATAACTCGTTTTGAAACACCCTGTTTTGCCTGCTGTGATCTGGTCGCTTGGCATGGTTTATGCCCTATTTAGCCCGGGAAGCGAAGTACCGGAATTACCGAAGTTCTATGGCTCAGATAAACTGATTCATTTTGGGATGTTTTCCGGTATGGCATTTCTTTGGAACAGGGTAATCAGGCAAAGATTAGACGAGAGAGAGAAGAAAAATTCTAAAATTTTTACTAATTATTTAGTTTTTTGGATTTTTATTGCTATCTTTACAGAGTACCTGCAAATAATGGTTCCGGGCAGGTCATTCGACTACCTGGATATAGTGACGAATATTATGGGAGGAACTATCGGAACAATAATTTTTGTTTACCTGAATAAGAAGGGTAGCATTCTTGTATAAATAAAAATTATTTGTTATGATTGTTACTTGTAATTTAGAAAACCGAATCAACAAATAAAAAGGAGTTATAACATGGAAGCTAAAAAAACACCTAAAGCTGACTTGACCAAGAAAACGGGCATGTTCCTGAATCTTGGCCTGATGGTCAGCGTCGGTCTGGTGCTGTTTGCCTTCGAGTACAGGTCTTATGACGATGGCCTGTTGAAGGACCTGGGATCGATAGAAGATGATTTTGAAGAATTATTAGATATTCCGATTACGGAGCAACCACCGCCACCACCACCACCAGTGGAGCAGCCTGAGATTAAGGAAATCCCTGATGAGGTGGAAATAGAAGAAAAGATCGAAGTTAACTTTGACGTTGATGTTCAGGAAGAGACTGTGATCAAGGAAGTAGAAATTACTGAAGCTCCCGTTGAAGAAAAAGCAGAAGAGATCTTTGATGTGGTAGAGAATATGCCTACTCCTCCGGGTGGAATGGAAGGTTGGAACAAGTACTTGTCCAAAAACCTCAAATATCCCACTCAGGCCAGAAGGATGGGTATAGAAGGTACCGTTTACGTGGTCTTCGTGGTAAACACAGATGGTTCCATCCAGGACGTAGATATCCTGAGGGGTATCGGCGGCGGATGTAACGAGGAAGCCATGAGGGTGGTCAGAAACGCCCCAGCATGGGAGCCTGGAAGACAGCGTGGTCGTCCGGTAAGGGTAAAAATGAGATTACCGATTAGATTTAAACTGAGTTAAGTTAACTAAATATTTTATTCCGATAAAAAAGCTGTAGATCCTTATCTATAGCTTTTTTTGTTTTAATGAGAAAATTTCATCCAATGGCAAATAATGTTTTTGGACAACCCCTGACTCCCTGCTGCTTTAAACCCATGACCGGGTTTTACCGTGATGGGTACTGCCGCACCGGACGGGGAGATATGGGTACCCACACCGTCTGCGCGGTCATGACCGAGGCTTTTCTGGAATTTAGCCAATCTGTAGGAAATGATCTGAGTACACCCAGACCGGAATATGATTTTCCTGGTTTAAAGCCAGGAGATCAATGGTGCATTTGTCTGACCAGATGGGTACAGGCCTATCATGCCGGAGTGGCACCTAAGGTAGTGCTGGAAGCCACCCACGAAAAAAGTCTGGAACTTATCGATTTGAAAGAATTGATAAAATTTGCAGCCAGGTGATTCCTTTCCTGTAAAGGCTCAAAGGATATTCAGTGCCTGTTCTTTGATTTTTTCAAGCTCGTCTTTCATGGCGATCACATGGTGTTGAATAGCTGCGTCGTTGGCTTTAGAGCCAATGGTGTTGATCTCTCTTCCCATTTCCTGACTTACGAACCCCATTTTCTTACCTTCAGAGCGACCGGAATCCAATACATTCGCAAACAATTTGAGATGGGCATCAAGTCGCACGATTTCTTCCGAGATATCCAGTTTTTCAAAATAGTAAATCAGCTCCTGCTCAAACCTGTTTTCATCAAAGGCCTGCTCCTTGACCCATTCCGAAAAATTATTTTTAATCTTGTTTACCAAACGTTCCTTCCTGCGGGGTAGCAGCTCCTGGATATGATTCAGACTGGCTTCGATTGATTCCAGACTTTCACGGAATTTGGTCAGCAGCACCTCTCCCTCTTTGCGGCGAAAATCATCGCAATCTGCAATCGCTGCAGACAATACCCCTTTTACTTTCTTCCAGGATGCCTCTGCATCCGATTTTTCATTGTTAGACAGGATTACATTTGGAGATTGTAAGGCCAGCTTAAACAATTCCGATGCACTGGCTCCGACAGCATCGGCCATCTCTCCATATTTCCTATAATACTTTTCAAACAATTCATCCTGGATCAGGATAGGCAATTCATCCTCTTTTTTCGAAAGGAAATCAATAGTAACATTCACTTTTCCCCGCTCCAGCACAGCAGATATCATAGTTTTAACTTCCGTTTCCTTATCCGAAAATTGCTTAGGAGTCCTAAAACTTAAATCAAGAAATTTGGAGTTGAGGGTTTTGATTTCAACCTGTATGGCATAATCCTGATCCTCGTAGCTTGCCAGGCCAAAGCCTGTCATTGATTTTATCATGTCAAAGGGGACTGTTAATTAAAAATTATACCCCAAAGTTACATAAAATCTGGTTTTTTCAACGGAATAATTCCGAATGGGCCTTGCCGCATCTACCTTGACATAGTAATTAAGCAATACCGTCCTGATCCCTGCACCGTAGCTCTGAAGCCAGGGGTTGTTGAAATTATTGAGGGTGATAACAAACGGAGACCCTTCTGTATTGATGACCTCGGTATTCTGATCGTTTACCCGCTCCCAGGGAGCCGAGTTAGTCCAGGCAGAGCCCGCATCATAGAAACCAACAAGTTGAAAGTTTCTGACAAAGTTTGACGTTATATTTCCCCGGGACAAATAGGAAAATAAGGGTATCCTCAATTCAGCATTGAAAGTAATCACATTATTCCCTCTTATCTCATCGTAGTCGAAACCTCTGAGGTCTACAAATTCGGCAAACAAAAGATTGGAGTTTTCCACTCCTTCCTCATTTCGCACCGGAGATACTTCCGGGCGGTTGGTAGGAGGCTGATGAAACTGGTTAAAAAGCCAGTTGTCCATTCCACCTACCAGGTATTTTTGCGGATTATTGCCATAAAATCCCCCTGCAAAAAGCCTGGTAGCCAGGGTAATGTTTTTATGGATTTTTTGGTAATTCCTGAAATCAAGGTAGACATTACTGAAGGAGCGCTCGGAAAGATTCAGCCCCTGGTAATGCACCAAACCGATTTTTCCTTTCAAACCTTGTTCCATATATAATCCCAGTTGCCTGGTCTTGTCTACCACCAGTTCAGCCCGTGCTCCGGCAAAATTAATATCCAGCCTGCTTTGGGGGCCATCTCCACCTCTGAGAATAGAATCAGGATTCAGGTTAAAATATTGTGATTTGGCTACAAATGGGGACAGGCTTATTCTGGTGTTGACTGACAATGGGTACGAAACCCCTATTTCAGATTTGGTAAGCACGTACTTTTGCTCATTCAAATCCCCTTCGTCCCTCATAAGTGACCTCCTGTCAAACCGGCCCCTAAAATCCAGCCGGTATTTCAGGTATTCGTATTCGAAATAAATATCTGACCCGGAGCTAAAATCCATCGCAGTCATGACCCCTCCTTTGATGGAATGGTTGTCCAGCAGATCGGTCATTCGCCCATTCAGATTGATGCCAAACCCGCGCAAGGGGTCCACCACAAAAGAGGTGTTTAAACTGGTTGTAATGAACTGGGGTATATAATCCCTTGGCCCCTGCACTCTTTTGACCATATTTTGTTGTCTGAAGGCATCCAGGATGTTGCTTCTCCTTTCGGCGAGGGACACATCTTCCTGTTCATCCTGTACAGACTGCTGGCCATACAGGGAAGGGATCGTATCGAAAGTATAATTGTCGGTATCCAATCCCCCTTCTCGTTCAAACCGCAGTCTTTCTACATTTATCGCACCGGTCATAGGAGTTTGATCCGGAGCGAGGGTATCTGCCATAACGGCTTCCCCGGCCTCCCGCGCCAGGACTGACGTATCTTGCTCTACGCCTCCAAGCATCAGCCCCTCCAGATTGATACCTACCAAACTGGTATCAGCTTCGCTTATCTGAGGCGCTATTTCTTCCTCACTTTCGTCCTCACTGGCTGATTCCGCAATTGTCCCGGTTTCCGGCTCCTCCTCATCTTCATCTTCCCGTTGGATTCTGCGATTGGATATCCGTTCATTGAGCATTTTTGCTTGCTTCAATTGAATTCTTGGGGTACTTGGTGTAAACTGGTCCATATTGGGAAAGGTTTCCAGCACCAACCTGCTCTGCCGTCCATCCCGTACAGCATATGCCCATTTGTTGTTTTCAACATCGTAATCAAAGGACTCCAGGCTTTTATTGAATGCAGAAACCTGGCTGGAGATATTGCTGCCCAGCCCAAGCCGCATGATGTTTGCGATACCACTTTGTTCACTGAGATGCAGGATCGTGGCATTGTTTAATTTTTTTGGAAGCAGATTAATGTGATTCAGATTGGTCAACCGCTCCTCTGAGATCGTGTCTCCCAGATTGAGCTGAAACAGGTTGTAATAATCCGGAAGGTTATTCACATCAATTACCCCTGTCATCAGACTGTCCGGCAGATCAGTTTTATTTGAGGAGTAGATAATGGTAGAATCATTGAGATAAATGGGCGTGCGGTCATCAAAGACATCATTGGTGATCCTCCTGCCCTGCCCCCGCATATTTAGCGTGTATATGTCGGTTTGCCCGTTGTTAATGGCAGAAAGCACCATGGTCTGACCATTGGGTGCAAAGTCCAGACCAAGGATCTGTGTGATATTTCTCAGGAAAATCTTATCCTGGCTGCTGCCATCAATTGCCCGCATCCTGAGGGTAGTGACGCCTCTTTTGAATGTGGCAATCACCAGATTAAGCGTATCTCTCCAGGCAATGGCCGGGCTTGTATAGTCGGCATCCTGCTCGTAAGAGGAATAGCCTCCACGCAGGATCACACTCTCCCTGCCACTGACCAATTCCCTGACCTTAACCCTAAACTTCCCTTCTGTATTCTGGATGTAGGCAAGGTGCTTGCCATCCGGGCTGAAGTTCAACCCTGAAATGGCACCAAACTTATTTTTGGGTGTAGATACGATGACATTGCTCTCATTGACGTCTTTAAAATTCTGGAATACATCCTTATTGATGTCGGTATAAAACTTCTGCCATTCACTGGTGAAATCCCTGAACCGTCTGCCCAGTGTATTGGAAATACTGTTTTCTTCATTCCTATTGATCCGGCTCAGGTTAAGAATGCTCGAGATATACCGTTTGCCATATTTTTCTACAATGTAGTTCCAGATTGACTGACCTACCAGGCCTGCTTCTTCGTTTTGTAGCTTAAACAGTTTTGGGTTTTCGTTATCCCGCAAATAGTGGCGGACGAAATCGTCCATTTCCCGACTCCAGCCTTTGGCCAGGTAGAGGGCTGCACCATCGATAAACCAGTCCGGAAAGTTATTCACCAGGTTTGCCTGAAAGGCGTCGGAGATACTCGAACCATACAGCATTTCCTCGATGATGATTTTTGAGGTATTGTAGAGCAAATCTGTCTTGAATGACTCCCATGATCCTGAATAAGCTACTTCTGCCAGTAGCTTGCTGAAAAAGGTCTGTCCGTCTACAGTAAAATTGTTGTTGTTGAGATTCAGGTTGCTCTCAAGCAACTCCTGATTGGAATTATAAATAAAAATCTTAGGTTTGGTGTAGGCTACATATCCGATGGACTGGGTCAGGTTATCAAATTCTCCCTCCAAAAAATCGATGGCTCTTCTCGCATTCGTTTGTCCGCCATCGTAATAATACACCTCAAAATTATTGGAAGTAAAATAGTACCAATCCTTATCTTTGTGCTGAATCCGGTTTTTTCCAAACCTTTCCTGATCAAATTGTGCCAATAAAGAGCCACTATTACCACAAAAGATCAGTAACCAAATAAGTGCTAGATTTTTAAGTCTCATTTACCTGCCTTAGTAATTATTTGCCAATATCTTAAATATACTTAAAAAAACGATTTATGTTCACTTCTTTTTGAGGTTCCTCCCCTGAATGCAAAAAATCAACCATTTTCCTACTGAAATAGGGCGCTAGCGAGACACCTTTGGCACCGAGTCCTCCGAAAAGGTAAACGTTTTCCTCTGAAGGATGTTTACCGAGTATGGGCCGCCTGTCAGGTGTTGCCGGCCTTACCCCTACCTGATGATGCAAAATTTCCAGTACCTTTTCCGGTATCAGTTGCCGGAGTTTGTCCAGAATTTCCTGCCTTGCGGCGGCAGTAGGCTCAAGGTCTATATTTCGGTTGTCGTAGGTAGCTCCTACTTTTCCCAGTCCATTTCCCAAATCGATCCGAAACACTCCCCTATTGATAATTTTGCTGGAGTAAAAATCCTGCCTCAGGGTCAGGATCTCTCCTTTTACCGGGGCAAACGGTAGCCAGTCAAAAAATCCCTGATCCTTTGCCCGTATACCGTTCGTAAAAATCAAACCTCCTGCAGTAAGGTCCTGGTATTCCCAATCACCATCTTTGCCCCGTTTCAACTGATTCCTGGAAAACACCGCTTCCGTCATCAATCCTTGTGATTTGGCCCATGTCCGGTATGCCTGAAGCAGTACCGGGATGTCTACATAGCCTGCTTTTTTTAACAGAAGTCCCCCCATGCCATCATTCACACCGGGAAATTGGGGGCCTGTAAATACCTCTTTGATAAAACCTTCAAATTGATCGTCGGCACTTTTTGCCAGCCATTCATTTTGCTCCTCAAAGGAAATGAATGGTCGGAAAATCCCCTGAGGATGCAGCAATTTTTGGTTTAGAAAACCTTCCATCTCCTGATAAAACGGCTCTATTTCTGCAAACAATATATCTGCCATCCAGGTTTTTATCATTTTTCTTCCCGTTACCGGATTGTACAACCCAGCCGCCACCCTACTGCTGGCGGAGGGATGTGCATCATCGATGAGGTGCACAGTGTATCCGGCCCTGAAGAGCCGGTAAGAGAGTATTGTTCCCGCCAGGCCCTGTCCTATCAGTAAAAAATCTGCTTTCATGCCTGAAATTAAATCATTCTTTGTTATTTTGAAGCTGAATCCGCAATCATTTTACCATGCTACAAATTAAATCCTTTACATTCAATCCCTTTGCAGAAAATACCTATGTCCTTTATGATGAAACCGGTGACGCACTGATCATTGACCCGGGCTGTTATGAAAAGCAGGAAAAAGGGTCATTGTTTGACTTTGTAGCGGACAAGGAACTGCAACCGGTAAAACTGATCAATACCCATTGCCACATTGATCATGTTCTGGGAAATGCCTTCGTCAGGTCTACCTACGATATTCCCCTCTGGTACCACAAAGAAGAGGAAGCTATTTTGCGTGCTGTAAGCAGCTATGCCCCTAACTATGGTTTTGCCCAGTATCAGGACAGCAAAGCAGACCACTACATCAAGGAAGGGGAATGGATCAAATTTGGAAACCAGCAATTGTTGTGTATCTGGGTTCCGGGCCATTCACCCGGGCATCTGGTATTTTACGAGGAGAAAAACAGGATTTGCATCGGCGGTGATACCCTGTTTAAAGGTAGCATCGGCAGAACAGATCTACCCGGTGGTGATCATGAAACCCTTCTCAGTGCAATAAAAACCAAGCTTTTCATCCTTCCTGATGAGGTGATCGTCTACCCGGGACATGGCCCGGAGACAAGCATAGGTGAAGAAAAGAAAAACAACCCCTTTGTAGGTAAAAATTCTTCAGTTTGAGTGTAATAAGACATATCCCCAATACCCTCACCTGCCTGAATCTGTTGTCAGGTATGATTGGAATCCTCTACGTGGTGCAGAATGGCCCTTATTATGGTTTCTATTTTATTCTTGCCGCAGCAGTTTTTGATTTTTTTGATGGTTTTGCCGCACGCTGGCTTAAGGTACAGGGGGAAATGGGCAAACAGTTGGATTCTCTTGCCGATATGGTCACTTTCGGCGTATTGCCTTCCTTCATTGCTTTCTTTTTGATCCAATCGGCAGGAGGACATCCCTTCCTGCCCTATCTGGCATTCCTCATCGGCATCCAATCTGCATTGAGGCTGGCCAAATTCAACATTGATGAGCGGCAGGAAGACCGGTTCATTGGCCTGCCTACTCCTGCCAATGCCCTGTTTTTTTCTACACTGCCCCTGCTTGCAGCCGGAGAATCGTTTTTTGGTGAACTGCTGCAAAACCCCTGGTTGCTGTCAACCATTAGCGTTTTGTTTGCGTTATTACTTACGGCTGAAATACCGCTGATAGCGTTAAAATTCAAGGATTATAGCTGGAAAAACAACTTGTTTCGTTACCTGTTGGTTTTGGTATCTGCAGGAAGTCTCGCTTTTTGGGGCTGGGCAGGGATACCTCTGGCGGTACTCGCCTACATCCTGCTTTCATTGATAAATAACCGATTCGAAAAGAATGAGGGGAAAACCTGATCTTGCGACAAAATCACCATTGATCATTCTGATCTTTCTGTTGGCCGGTTCCCCCCTTTTTTCCCAGCAATTCCTCAAATTTCCCATCAGCAGCGAAGGGGTGTACCGGCTCAGTCAGGAGCAGGCTAGTGCCTGGGGCCTTGGAGACCTGGACCAAATCAGCATATTGGGTGTGCCGGGCATGCTGCCTCAAATATTGGACAGCACTGCCTTTGAATGCAGGGAAGTGCCACAGAAAAGGATAGGCAACAGCCTGTATTTTTTCCTGGCTCAGGCAGACCAGATACAAATGACCGAGGGTAAACCCAGCCTGACCCCACACGTTTTTACAGATACCCTTTACTACCTGATACAGACCGGCAGCGCACCTGAAAACCAGGTCAGGACCAGTGCTACCGCTTCGGTTCGTGAAACCGGTACTTTCAGCAATCCGCCTTTATTTCGCTACAGCCATTTCAAAATCGAAGAAGACAACCTTTTGACTTCCGGAAGGGACTGGTATGGCTACCGGACCTTTTCCAACAACAGTAAAACCATAGCGCTTCCCAAACCTGACGTACGCCCTGATGGTAGGGTAGTGATAGTTTCGGAAGTTCTTTCCCAGTCCTTTGGCGAAAGTGTTTTTCGCTTTGCCCTTAACGGGGAATCCATTGGCGAAATTGCTTTGCCTTCCATTCCTGACAGCAGGTATGCCATCAAAGGACGGGAGGCGACTTATGCCACACAGGCTGCCTTCCCCGAAAGCGGTGATCAGCTAAGCTTCAGGTTTACATATCTGTCTACCAATCCCAATGGCGCTGGTTTCCTGAAATATGTGCTGCTCGGTTTTCCCTATACCGGCCGGGAATGGGAACCTGGAGTTTACTACAACCCCTCCGGTGCTACCTTTTTCGCCAATACCGCGTTGATGCATTTTTGGGATATCAGCAGGTTTTACGAAGTGAAGGAAGTGGAAGCCAGTCCCGGGCTGCCTCTTCAGGCTGAAAAACTGGTTGTTTTTGATCCTGAACATACGGCGGAAATTCCACGCCCCGAAGCTGTAAGAGACCGCTCGCAACTCATTTCAGGTTATCCTGAATTACTCATCATCAGCCCGGACTACCTGATGTCTCAGGCACAAAGGCTGGCCGATTTCAAAAACAACCTGGGACTGCCTACCGCTGTGGTAGGTTTGCAGGATATTTACGACACATATGGCTACGGCAACCCCGACATTACCAGCATCAGAAACTTTTTGGCCCAGCAGTGGCAGGAGGGCAGAACGCTGAAAAACGTGTTGCTTTTTGGCAAAGGGACATTTGACTACAAAAATAAATTGGGGGGACGACCAAACCTTGTCCCCACGTACAGCTCCCGAAACAGCCTGAATCCACTGACCACTTATGGATCTGACGATTATTATGGCTTTTTGGAGCTGGGGAAGGGGCAATGGGAAGAAACAGACAGCGGAGATCACCTGCTCGACATTGGTGTAGGACGAATCCCCGCAATAAATGTACGTGAAGCTGCGATTGCCGTTGACAAGATCATCCACTACCAGAGCAGAAATGAGGGCCAATGGAAAAGAAGACTGCTCTTTGTGGCTGATGACGGGGACAATCATATCCACCTGGATGATGCCGAAAATCACAGTTCCTATCTGAACAGACAACATCCGGAGTTTGAAATCAGAAAGCTGTACCTGGATAGCTATGCGCAACCGCATGGAGAAAATCGGCAGACCGCACCGATGGCCAGGGAGGCACTTGCCAGGGAATTGCAGGACGGACTGCTACTCGTCAACTATATTGGCCATGGAAACGAACTGACCTGGGCAGCGGAGAATCTATTCAGTGCCAGTGATATCGCTGACTGGCCTGACTCAGATCATTACCCGATTTTCGTCACCGCTACCTGTGAATTTGGACGGCATGACAGTCCCTTTATCCGCTCCGGTGCAGAAGAGCTTTTGTTTGCCCTTAACAAAGGGGCCATCGCGGTATTGACTACCGGTCGACCTGTATTCAGCAGCGTAAACTACGCGCTTAACAAAGCATTTATTGAGGCCGTATTCAGCGAAAACGGAAACCTGAGCCTGGGAGAAATATTTAAACTCACCAAGAACAACAGTCTCAATGGTTCCCTGAACAGAAATTTTTCACTGCTGGGTGACCCCTCCATCCACACCGATCTCCCTGACCTGGATAGCAAAACCACTTCATGGCGATCTCTTACCACCAGCATGGAGATCGATACCCTGGCCGGATTGCATCAATTGGCTTATTCCGGGGAAATTCAGGACCCTCTCACCGGGGCCAGGATCAATCAATTTGACGGGGATTATGAGATAAGGATCGAAAGCTATCCGCGCAAAACCCAAACCCTTGGAGACGAAAGCCCTCCTACCTCCTACCTGAGTTATAACCAGGCTTTATTCAGGGGAAAGGGAAAGGTGAAAAACGGTTTTTTTCAGGGTGAGCTCATGTTGGGAAAACTGGACACCAATGCTGTAGTCACAGGCAGGATAAAGCTTTATGCCGTAGACGATAACCGGGAAACAGAAGCGTTTGGCGGTATGGATGTTCCTCTGGGCTTAGATACGGGTTCCATTACCCCGGAGCATGAAGGTCCGCACATGGAAGTGGCTTTTTACGACAGTCTGGCAAACCCAACGGTCATACCCTCACGGCAGAGCAATGTCTGGCTGTTTCTGAGAGATACCTCCGGTATTCTCATTGATCGGCCAGAAGGCATTCACTACCGGCTAAATGGCGGGGAACCGGAATCGCTTACGGACCGATATACAGCCCTTGCCGGCAGTTTTCGCCAGGGTTATGTCAAATTCATGATCGAGGACTTACAGGAGGGCAAAAACCGGCTGGTTTTTGCTGCGAAGGATCTTCAGGGAAACGAGCGGCAATTGGTGAGTAATATTGAGGTCAGGGGAAGTTTGCAGATGCAACTGGAGGAGGTTTTGCCTTTCCCCAATCCTGCATCGGAGCAGGTGGGATTCAGGGTCACCCATAACCGTCCCGGAGAAAATTTAATTTTGAAATTGAATGTATTTTCTAACTCCGGAGGTGAAATATTTTCATTGCAACGGCGTTTCCCAAAAGCTGAACGGTCGTTAAAGGACATTCAATGGATATTTTTACAAAGCAAAACCAAATATCCGGCAAAAGGAACTTATCTTTACGAAATCAATCTTCAATCTGAAGAAGACGGTGCTTCAGAAAGAAAGGGGGGCAAAATTATTATTCAATGAAAGTGAACACAAAAATTCTTCTAACACTAACTTTTTTATTGGCTTTCACTGTAGTTCAACTGGAAAGTCATGCACAAATTTCTATTCCACAACTTTCCGGGCAGGACCAAAACAGAAGGGTGATCATTACCGCAGTACCCTTTCTTAATTTTGCTCCGGATAGCAGGCATTCGGCCATGGGCGATGCCGGAGTGGCCACCTCACCTGATGTCAACTCCGCCCATTGGAATGCAGGTAAGCTTGCGTTTATTGAGGATGACATGGGTTTTTCTTTGTCCTATTCTCCCTGGCTGGGACGCCTGGTACCGGACATGTCACTCAACTACCTCACAGGATACAAGCGGATCGATAATGTTTCTGCCTTTGGCATAGATTTGCGGTATTTCAACATGGGCGACATACAGCTGACAGATTCCAGAGGCAATCCTCTTGGGGATTTTAGCCCAAGGGATATCGCCATAGGAGGTACCTATTCCAGGAAATTATCCGACAATCTTTCCCTGGGCATCAGTGCCCGTTTTATTCACTCGAATCTGTCAGGTAACCTGAGTTCCGCCGGGGGTAATGAAAGCAGGCCAGGAGTAAGTGTAGGCACAGATGTAGGTGTCTACCACAGTTCTGAAATCATCCTTTCAGACAAGGAAGCAAATTTCTCCTGGGGCATAAACCTTTCCAATATCGGTCCTAAAATCACATACAACAGTGCAGAAGACCTGGATTATCTGCCAACCAACCTGAGACTGGGGACGGCGCTCAGCATACCCATGGACGAAATGAATACCATTACCTTTGCGCTGGACCTGAATAAAATGATGGTGCCTACCCCACCAGTGTATGAGGTAGATGAAAACGGGCAGCTCGTTCTTGACCCCAATACCAACCAACCGAATATTGCGGCTGGCAGAGACCCTTCGCGTCCTTTGCTAAGCGGGATGTTCGGATCGTTCTTTGATGCTCCAGATGGTTTCGGAGAAGAAATGCGGGAAGTAATGATAGCGTTTGGTACAGAATATTCCTATGATGAAAAATTTGCCGTGCGCGCCGGGTATTTCTATGAAAACCCCAATAAAGGAGGCCGGAGATATTTTACCATGGGTGTTGGATTTAAATTTAACCGTTTGGGTTTTGATTTTTCTTATCTGGTACCTCAGGTACAAAACCACCCGCTTGCAGAAACCCTACGGTTCACATTGTTGTACAACCTTGAAAGATGAGGGTAAACCGAAGCGAGGCACCAGCATTCCGTATTCCAGACCAGATCAACCTAATGCCACCGGAACACCGGACGCTCGCCGGTGGCATTCCTTTGTATTACATGCCCTCACCCAGCATAGAGGCGGTTAAAATAGAGCTGATCTTTCCGGTACATTATTCCAAAGCAGTGCTTGAAAAACCATTGCTGCCATTTTTTATGCTTCACATGGTTCTGGAAGGCACCACTGAGTTGCCATCCGAGGCCCTGGATGATTTTTTTGACTTCCACGGATCCGAAGTAGAAGTGATTTCAGGTTATGAAAGACAGGGTCTTAGTTTGCTGACCACCCGGAAACATCTGGAAAAGGTATTGCCGGTATTCCGGTCCCTGTTTACAAGTGCTACATTTCCTGAAAAATCCCTGGCCAGGAAAAAATCACAGAAAAAATTGAGTATAGGTATACAGCGGGAGCAAACTTCCGCCCGCGCCAACCAATTGATCAGAGCCGCACTTGCAGGAAAAAGCCACCCTTTTGGCTACCAGGCCACAGAAAATGACGTGGACGCCATTAGTAGGGAAGATCTGTTGGAATATTACAGTTTCGGATTTTTATCCCGACCTCAACTATTTGTGACGGGAAATTTGCCAGAGGATTCTATCTCCACCATAGCAAAATCGTTTGAGGACCTACCACTTATAGTACCAAAGAATGATTATTTTCCCGTGTCAAGGACTGCCCGGCACAGGGAAGTGGAAAAGAAAGACGGAGCCCTGCAGTCCAGCATCAGAATGGGCAAATGGATGGTACCAATGGCTCATCCGGATTTTCCGGCTCTATCGGTATTCAATACCTTTCTGGGGGGATATTTTGGCAGCCGCCTTATCAAAAACATCAGGGAGGAAAAAGGCTATACATACGGAATAAATAGCTTTCTGAGCAACCTGTACGGATCAAATTATTGGATGGTAGCCGCCGAGGTGAAGGGTGGCCATGGGGCCGAGGTGATAGAGGAGGTTTACCGGGAAATCGAACTTCTAACCCGAAAACCGATACCGGAGGAAGAAATAGAAATTGTCCGCAATTATCTCTCCGGAGCCCTGTTGGCCAATTTCAGCAGTCCTTTTGATTTGATGGGGCATTTTCAGCAGGTGCATTTTCAGGGACTGGATCTCAGCCATTTCTCCAGACAATTGGATTTTATTAAAAATTTCGAAGAAAAGGACTTGAAGGCCACCGCTGGCAAATATTTTGAAGCAGGCGAAATGCAGGAAATAATCGCCGGAATGGTTTAATTTAAGCCAATTGTTTTTCCCTCCACCAGGTATACCAGCCGGAAAGATCCAGCCTGACCTGCTGCCATAGGCGGAACGCAAAGTAGCCCGGTGCTGGTGGCGGTAGCTTGCTGTAAAGGTCCAGAAAATTCCCCGCCACATCAAAGTTTGCCGATGCAAGTGCATGTTTGGCCTCATGGAGTAGCCTGAATTTCAGCGCTTCCAATTCTGTATTGTCAGCTACCATAAGGTAGATTTTTTCGCATACTCTGAAGGTAGAAGGTAAGAGCACAGAATGCTTCGCCTGATACTGTTGTCTGGAAAGCGAACCCGGCAATTCTCTCTTGTACACCCCAATCTCATCGCCGTAAACAAAATGGTATCTTCTTGAAAGTCTGATCAGTATGTCAAAATCTTCATAGGCAAGTTCTTCATCATAACCGCCCTCCTTCAAAAAGGACCTGGTATCCATGACGAGGGTTGCTGTACTGAGTACATAGCGCTGTACTACCGCAGCAAATACGTCTCCCTCAGGAACCTTTCCGGTATAGATATCCGGATAGAAGGCCTTTTGTGATCCGTCAGGAAACAACAAAGTGGCATTGCTGAAATAAACCTTTGCGGAGGAATTTGTCAAACAAGCGACAGCACGGGCAAGGTGATTGGGATGGAGGTAGTCGTCAGCCGCCAGGTCAACGAGATAATCCCCCCGGACAGATGATACGGCGGCATTGAAAGCTTTGCAATAATTGACTGCCCGGTCATAGAAATGGTACTTCAGCGGAAGCTTTTTCCCATTTCTTTCTATCCATTTCTGAATCTGCGTTCTGGAATCATCCCAGCTTCCATTATCGATCACAAAAACCTCCACTTTTTCATAGGTTTGTGCCAGAATACTGTCCAGAGCCTGGGTGATATACCCCGCCTGATTGTAACAGGTACAAATCACACTGACCAGCGGAAAATTTGGAACTTTCATTTTCTATGGTTGCGGAAGACAAAAGGTTATTTGAAATGCCTAAATTAGCAAATATCCAGTATTCCTCAGAATATGAAGCATAAATAGCGGAATGAACGATACCTTTAACACGATTAAATCAGCAGCTACAGGACTACACAGGGAAAAGGGAAGTAGGTTTTTGTCTTTTATATATCCGGTAGAAGACGAAGCTGCGGTGCAGGAAATGCTTCTTCGGCTAAAGAAAACCTATTACGATGCCAGCCACCATTGTTATGCTTACATATTGGGTAAACACATGGATGTATACCGTGCCAATGATGACGGCGAGCCCCACCACAGTGCGGGTGATCCGATTTTGGGACAACTGCGATCCAATGCGCTTACCAACTGCCTGATCGTAGTGGTCCGGTACTTTGGCGGGACCAAACTGGGAAAAGGTGGTCTGGTACAGGCCTACAAGACTGCGGCTGCAGCAGCCATTTCCGCTGGGGAAATAATTACCAGCACCCTGACAAAAGCAATTGTTATTAGCTTTGAATATGAGGCTATGGGAACGGTAATGCCCCTACTCAATCGCGACGAGTTTAAAATCGTTAACCAGGACTTTGCTGAGGGCTGCCGGATTACATTGGAATGCCGGGAAAACCTTTATCCCGACCTGAAAAGTATTTTGGAAGGTATTCCAGCCGTCGTAATACTCACATAGAAAAGATCTCGTCCAGGTAACCTTCGCTGTACAGTTTCAGGAAGATTTCCAGGCAGGCCCAGGCATCTGTGGCCGCATACAATAGCTGCTTTTCTGTCAGCGCCGGTGCTTCCCAGTTGGAAACCTGCTCGGATTTGGAGATCCTTATTCCCAACACCATGGCACTGAGATTCCTCACCCCTACATTGAGAAAACCCACCCGCTTTAGCTCCTCGTTGAGATCAAAAAATGCGTCGGGCGAAAAACCCGGTGAAATCTTTTTCAGTGCCTTGATATCATCGCGCACGGCAGCGCCAACCTTAACAATGCGTGCACTTTCCAAAACGGCTTTTGCTTCCTCCGGAAAACCCATTTCATTCAATCTGATCAGGTATGCGGTTTTTTTGGTAGCGAGCTGCAGCAGCGCCACATCATGACTTACGCCCCTCCTGAACGCCGGGCGGGTTTCGGTATCAAAGCCCACAAACGATTGAGAAAGCAAATCCTTCTCCATGCGCCTAAGCGATTTTTGATCATTGACAAGGACTATTTCGCCGTCAAAAGCGCCCAATTCCATCCCATTAACTTCCTGTTTACTGATTTTCAAAGGTATCATGCCAAAATTTCTTCTTGCTTGATGTTTTCCATTTCTTCCTCCGAATATTTATTGATGCCCCAATTCATATACCCAAACAAAATGGTCATAAAGGGACTGATGATATTGAAAAAACAATATGGAGCATAAGTCAGGGTAGCCACCCCAAGTACCGAGGCCTGCGTAGCACCGCAGGTATTCCATGGGATGAGTACTGACGTCACTGTAGCGCTATCTTCGAGGGTGCGACTGAGATTTTCACCTTTCAGTCCTCTTTTTCTATAAATATCTGAATACATCCGGCCCGGCACAAGAATGGCCAAATACTGATCTGAGGTAGTGACATTAAAGAAAACGCCGGTTCCGGCTGTAGCGGCTATCAATGAACCCACATCATTTACCTTGCTGATTACGGCCTCAGCGATGACTTTAAGCATTCCACTTACCTCCATGATGCCGCCAAATACCATGGCACAAATAATCAGCCATACCGTATAAAGCATCCCCGCCATGCCCCCAGTCACCAATAGTTCATTAACGATCTCATTGGAAGTTACGATTGCCGTATCTCCGAATAGGGAACCCATTACAACTGTAAATGTCTGGAGTGCCACTCCACCTTCTATCCCGGAAGAAAGTTGTCTGATCACCTCTCCCTGAAAAATCACCGCAAAAACAGCCCCAAGCAAGGCACCCGCCAGAAGCGTCGGAATCGCGGGCACTTTTTTCATGATCAGTACCAGCACCAGCACCGGGACGATAAACAGCCATCCGTTGATGTTAAAACTAGCCGCTATCACCCGGGATATCTCCTCCACCTGTCCTATCGTGCCTGCAGGTTTGCCCCAAAATCCGATAATACCAAAGATCACCAGGGTAATAGAAATGGAAGGCACGGTCGTTTTGACCATGTGCCTGATATGCGTAAAAAGGTCAGTTCCGGCCATGGCCGGAGCCAGGTTGGTGGTATCGGAAAGTGGAGACATCTTATCCCCAAAATAGGCTCCGGAGATAATGGCTCCACCGATGATTCCTTCCCCAAAGCCCAGTGCCTTGCCTATTCCCAGTAAGGCTACTCCCACAGTAGCTACCGTAGTCCAACTGCTTCCCGTAGAAACAGAAACGACACCACAAACCACGCAGGCGGCAAACAGAAAGATCGTAGGATTCAATACTTTAAGGCCATAGTATATCATGGCAGGAACGATGCCGCTGATCATCCAGCTACCTGCCAGCGAACCGATCAAAAGCAAAATCAAAATGGAGGACATGGCCGAAGAAATACTTTTTACCATGCCGTCCTGTACGCTATCCCATTTTACGCCCAGCCGGAATACTGCCACCAGGCCGGCAACACCAGAAGCGATCACCAATACCAATTGATTCGAACCTAACAAACCGTCGGTTCCAAAGACATTGATATTAATGGCCAGAAGGACAATCAGGAAAATGATCGGAAACAGAGCTTCCCCTATGGAAGGTTTTCTTGGAGATCTATTCATGCAGAAATCTTGAAGGCAAAGAAAAGTTTAAAGTTAAAAAAAAATATGAATTAACCAGCTTCGTCTCTGTCTTGCATTTATGAGCCCTGCTGATAAAAAAAGTATTCAAATAAAATTAAAAGGGGAAGTAATTTGCATTGTTAGTATTTTTTTTATTAACTTATTACGAATTATCACATTTATTCGGTCCATGAGAAGAATTGATAATCTGTTAACGGAATATGGTATCAGCCACCGGCACCCGACCAACAAAATCATCCATTGGATTTGTGTGCCTGCTATTTTTTTCAGTATAGTTGGCCTGATCTACAGTATCCCTGCCGGCCCCATGCTCGAATTTGATCCCTTTATCGGCGATTTTGCCAATTGGGCCACTCTGGTACTGCTATTGGTTTTCTTTTATTATTATTCGCTGTCTCCCCCATTGGCTCTGGGCATGTTGTTGTTCTCTGCCAGTTGCCTGGCACTGGCCAATCTACTCAGTTTGATTTTGCCATTCCCTTTCTGGATATTCTGCCTGCTTGTTTTTCTGCTGGCATGGGTGCTGCAATTTTACGGGCATAAGATTGAAGGCAAAAAACCCTCTTTTTTCAAAGATCTCCAGTTTTTATTGATTGGGCCTGCCTGGTTGATGCACTTCATTTACAAAAGGTTAGGTCTCGCTTATTAAATTTTGCCGGAACCCCGCCATCCCCCCAAACAGCCTGCAATTTGGGATCCGCTTATTATTTCTATGATTTATTGACTATCTTGTTAACCGTTAAATTGCAAAAAACGACCTAATGAGCCCTTTTATACTCGCAGCAGCTGAAATACCTCTCTTGTCAGATATCGTGGTAATCTTTGGACTGGCCACGCTGGTAATTCTGCTATTCATGCGGCTGAAGTTGCCCACCATAATAGGGTATTTGCTTACCGGCGCCATAGCCGGACCCTACGGGCTTTCCCTGGTGGATGCCTCCACGGCTGTTGAGGTACTCTCAGAGATCGGTGTGATCCTGCTGCTGTTTGTCATCGGCATGGAATTTTCCCTCAAAAGTCTGATGGCTATCAAAAAGGCGGTATTTATTGGAGGTAGCCTACAGGTAGTTTTAACCATAGCAGTAACCACTATTATTACCTATTTTTTTGGGTACAACTGGAACATTGCCGTCTTTTTCGGCTTTCTTTTTGCCCTGAGTAGTACGGCCATAGTGCTCAAACTGCTTCAGGAAAGCGGGCAGATCAATACGCTGTCGGGCCGCACCACTCTGGCCATATTGATTTTTCAGGACATCATCATCGTTCCGCTGGTTTTGTTTACCCCTATGCTGGCAGGAGAATCAGATAATATACTGCTTTCCCTGTTGTACATGGCCCTCAAGGGAGGTTTGGTGATCATCCTGACCATTCTGGGTGCCAAATACCTGATCCCACAGTTGCTGTACAAGGTAGCCAAGTCAAAAAATGAAGAACTTTTTCTCCTAAGTATTATTGTGACTTGCTTTGCGGTCGCATATGTCACCTCTCTGCTCGGCCTTTCTTTGGGTTTGGGTGCCTTTCTGGCGGGACTGATCATCAGCGAATCCGAATACAGCCATCATGCGACAGGCAAAATTTTGCCTTTCAGGGAAATTTTCCTCAGTTTCTTTTTCGTTTCCGTTGGGATGCTCTTCGACATCACGTTTCTGGTAGACCATATCCTGACCATTCTGGCGCTGGTACTGTTGACCTTTGTGATTAAATTTCTTGTCGTTTCCCTTTCCGTTAAAGCCATCGGCAGCAATTTCAAAGAATCCTTTATCGTGGGATTTTCCATCTTCCAGGTGGGTGAATTCTCTCTGCTGCTGGCCAAGGAGGGTTTAAAGTATGAGCTGCTGGACAATATCACTTACCAGTATTTCCTGGCCATTTCCATTCTTACCATGATCATCACTCCATTTGTGCTGAAAAGGCGGGAAGACCTGGCATGCAGGGTGCTCAATATACCCGTACCCAAAAATTTCAAGGCCAGATTTGGTGACAAAATCGACCTACCCAGTGGGGAGATAGAAACTGACCAACTCAGCGATCATCTGGTTATCATCGGGTTTGGCCTCAATGGCCGCAACCTCGCCAAAGCAGCAAAGCGGGCCAACATCCCCTACGTGATCATAGAAATGAATCCCGAAACGGTAAAAGTAGAAGCTGCCAAGGGAGAGCCCATCATGTACGGAGATGCAGCCAATTCTGTCGTACTGGAGCATGTCAATATCCACAAGGCCAGGGTAGTGGTCATCGCCATCTCCAACCATGAATCTACCAAGGGTATCATCATCAATATTCGGGATGCGACTCAGAATGCCTTTATCATCGTACGGACCCGCTATGTAAATGAGATAGAAGCCATGCTGAAATTAGGCGCAGATGAGGTAATCCCGGAGGAATTTGAAACCTCAATAGAGATATTTACCCGGGTGCTCAACAAATACCTGGTGCCTAAGGGAGAAATTGAGGATTTCACCCATGATGTGCGGTTTCACAATTACGAGGTCTTCCGGACATTGACCAGCGACAACGGCAACACCATCACGCTGGATGTTCCTGAAATCAACTTTGCCGGCATAAAGGTAGAAAAAGACCATGGCGCGTTGATAGGAAAAGCCATCAAAGACATCAATCTCAGGGAACAGGTAGGCATCAACATGGTGGCCATCAAACGGGAAGGGAAGACAAAAACCGAAATCACAGGAAATACCAAAATCAAACTCGGAGATATCGTGTATGTGGTGGGCCGCCCTGAAGCCCTGGAAAAGTTTGAAAAGGAAGTCAGTATCTGAAGATTTTCGATTGATATACCTGACAACCCTGAAAAAACCAGCATATCAAAGGGAGGGCGCTGTCCTGATCTTTCCGGAAGGGATTTCTCACTTTTATCGTTGTGATTCCTAGGCTACCATTCGGGCTAAAGCCCAAAAAACCCGTAGAAATCAGCTCTCTACGGGTTGCTCAACGATAGTACTTGCTACTTAAAGGATCAACATGGCATCGCCATAGCTGAAAAATTTGTAATTCTCTTTGATGCCTTCCTGATAAGCTTTCATGATCAGATCATAGCCTCCAAAAGCCGAAGCCGTCATGAGCAAAGTAGATTCAGGCAGGTGAAAATTGGTGATCAGCGCATTGGCAATCTTAAATTCATAAGGAGGAATGATAAACTTATCCGTCCAGCCGCTGCTTGCTTTCAAGCGTCCGTTTGCGGTAACAGACGATTCAATTGTCTTCAGGGAGGTAGTACCTACAGACACCACTTTTTTCTTGTTGTCCAATGCTTTGTTGACCAACTCTACCGTGCTTTGAGGGATGTCGTAATTCTCAGAATCCATTTTATGCTTGGTCAGGTCCTCTACATCTACTTGTCTGAAAGTGCCAAGTCCGATGTGCAGGGTAATGGGACAAACCTCCACACCCTTGATCTCAAGCCTTTTAAGCAGGTGCTGCGTAAAGTGCAAGCCTGCAGTAGGGGCAGCAACAGCCCCCACATGCTGAGCAAATATGGTCTGATATCGTTCCCGGTCAGCATCAACCACATCTCTTTCGATAAATTCCTTTAATAAAGGTGTTTCTCCCAGCGTGTCTATGGTTTTGTAAAATTCCTCATCAGTGCCATCAAACAGAAACCGAATGGTACGGCCACGGGAGGTGGTGTTGTCGATGACTTCAGCTACCAGATCGCTGTCTCCAAAATATAGCTTGTTGCCAACCCGGATTTTCCTGGCAGGATCCACCAACACATCCCACAGCCTGAGGTCCTGATTCAATTCTCTCAAAAGGAAGACCTCAATTTTGGCCCCTGTTTTCTCCTTATTGCCATATAGCCGGGCAGGAAAAACCTTGGTATTATTGGTAACAAATACGTCTCCTTCACCAAAATATTCGATGATATCTTTAAAAACCCGGTGTTCTATTTTACCTGTATCCCTGTGAACCACCATCAATCTGGATTCGTCCCGGTTTTCAGGCGGGTACAGGGAAACAAGCTTTTTGGGAATTTCAAATTTGAAATCTGATAACTTCATATGAATATATTTTGGAAATAAAGCGTAAACGTAATTATCGTAAAAAATGCAAAGATAATAAGAATTTACCCTTATTCTACCTATATTGTCAAATTGTTTTAAATATTCTGACAATTGATGATACTTAGGCTACTTTGGGAGAGTTTTCGGTTTGCTATGCAGGCCCTGAAATCCAATCTCACCCGTACCATTCTTTCGTTACTTGGAGTCACCGTCGGGATATTTGCCATCATTGCAGTATTCACCCTGGTGGATTCACTCGAACGAAACATCAAGGATAGCCTGACTTTTCTGGGGAGTAATGTGATACGGGTAGACAGGTTTCCTTTTTCCTCAGGTCCGCAGGAGTACCCCTGGTGGAGATATTTCCGGCGTCCTCCCGGCACATATTCTGAATTCACCTTTCTGGAAGACCGGCTAAGCTCTGCCGCAGGAGTCACCATTTTCGCCAATACCCGCACTACTGTCAAGGCCGGAAGCAATGCCTATGAAATGGCCAATCTGGATGGTGTGGTGTACAACCACACCAAGGTGTACGATATTCCTATCCAGGAGGGGCGCTTTTTCACAGAAATGGAAATCAAAGCTTCAAGAAATGTGGCCATAATCGGCGTTAAGATCGCCAATGCCTTGTTTCCCGCCCAGCCACCGGTAGGCAAGGAATTTAAGATCAAGGGTCTGAAATTCACGGTGATCGGAGTGCTTGAAGAAGAAGGCGAAGGACTTTTTGACACGCCCTCAAAAGATGAGGCGCTGATGGTCCCATATGGGGCATTTAACAAGCTTTTTTATGTGGGAAAAAATGGCATTGAACCTACAATAGCTGCCAAAGGAAGAGACGATGACCAGGGATTGGTTGCGCTGGAAAATGAGATGACTGGGCTGTTAAGGGCCAAACGAGGACTAAAGCCGACCGAGGAAAATAATTTTGCCCTGAACAAGTCAGAATTTATTCAGGATGCGGTAGGTTCTATCTTCACCGTTATCTCTCTGGCAGGCTGGGTGATTGGCGGCTTCTCGATTCTGATTGGCGGTTTCGGCATCGCCAACATCATGTTTGTGTCCGTAAAGGAACGAACGGGCATCATTGGCATCCAAAAGTCACTCGGGGCAAAAAATTATTTCATCCTTACGCAGTTTTTGTTTGAAGCCACCTTTCTGAGCCTGATTGGAGGCTTTGCCGGATTACTGATTGTTTTTGGCGCGACATTCATTTCCCTGGGCAATCTGGAAATTATCCTGAGTTTCAAAAACATTCTTCTGGGCATCGGCCTGTCTTCCGCCATAGGCATAGCATCAGGGATAATTCCCGCTTCCATGGCTGCGAAGATGGACCCCGTAGAAGCCATCCGAACCACCTGAATCGGCACCCTAGCTGCCGGGGATTTTATTCCAAATCTTTTACTTCTTTTTTAGCCTTTGCTTTACCTTTCTCTTTGCTGTCCTTGATCAAGCCAGCCTGTTCCTTGATTTTCAATTCCAGCTCTTCCATCAGTTCAGGATTGTCCAGAAGCAGGGTTTTGACGGCATCCCTTCCCTGTCCCAGCTTGTTGCCGTCATAGGAAAACCAGGATCCTGCCTTTTTGACAATATCAAACTCTACTCCCAAATCTATGATCTCACCAACCTTGGAAATGCCTTCTCCATACATAATGTCAAACTCCACCACCTTGAAAGGAGGTGAAACCTTGTTTTTGACCACCTTCACCTTGGTCCTGTTTCCGAGGATATTGTCCGCGCCCTCTTTGATCTGGCCGATCCGGCGTATATCCAGCCTTACAGAGGCATAAAACTTGAGGGCATTGCCTCCTGTAGTGGTTTCGGGGTTACCAAACATCACGCCTATCTTTTCCCGAAGCTGATTGACAAAAATACAGGCACAACCGGTTTTGTTGATGGCTCCGGTTAGCTTCCTCAGGGCCTGGGACATCAACCGGGCCTGCAGACCCATTTTAGAATCACCCATTTCCCCTTCCAGCTCCCCTTTGGGCACCAATGCGGCTACGGAATCGATCACAATGATATCGATCGCTCCGGAACGGATCAGGTGTTCCGCTATTTCCAGTGCCTGCTCACCGTTGTCAGGCTGGGAAATCAGCAGGTTTTCGATATCTATGCCTAACTTTTCCGCATAGGATTTGTCAAAAGCGTGCTCTGCATCAATAAAAGCCGCCAAACCTCCTGCTTTTTGGGCTTCTGCGATACAGTGCATGGAAAGCGTGGTTTTTCCGGAGGATTCAGGTCCGTAGATTTCGATAACCCTGCCTCTGGGTACCCCTCCGATCCCGAGGGCCATATCCAGGCCAAGCGATCCCGTGGAAATGGCGGGGACATCCAGCACCACATTATCGCTCAATTTCATTACGGTGCCCTTTCCGTAAGTTTTCTCCAGTTTATCCAGCGTCAGCTGAAGGGCCTTTAGTTTTTCAGTATTTGCACTCATGGTTTCTATTCGAATCTTTCAATTGATAATGTGAAAGTAAACATTCGCCAGTTCATTACCAACTGCGGATAACCATTGTTTTTGTATTTCGTTATACTAATCTCGGATAGTTTACCCCTGTTTGTTGATAGTCAAAATGGTATGGACTTTGATCGTAACCCATTAAAAAAATAAATGAACCTGTACCTACAATCCTTATTTTTAGCTGTACTGATGCTGCTGCAGGCACCCGAAGATAAAATACCGGCAGCGAGGAAAAACCAGGCCTTCACCACCGGAGAAGAGCTCACGTTCAATGTCAGCTACTTTTTTATCAATGCTGCCGAAGCGAAAATGGTAATTTCAGACCAGGTTCACCATATCGATGGCCGGCCGGCCTATAAAATTGATGTTTTCGGACGAACGCTGAGCATATTCAAACTCTTTTACGTCAAAGATAATTGGGGAAGTTATATCGATACGGCACAGATTGTACCCTTCAGATCATACCGACACATTGAGGAAGGCAACTACAGAAAACACGAAGTAATCGACTTTGACCATCAGGAGCAATCTGCAGTAGTAAAATTGTACGACAGGGAAAATAAAAACCTGACCAAGGTAGAGCGTTTTGATGTGCCCAGAAATGTACAGGACATCGTAAGTGGCTACTACCTGCTGAGAACGATGGACCTTCGGGGGTTAAAAAAAGGGGAAGAGATTTCCATCAAAGGTTTTTTTGACAAGAAAAATTATAACCTAAAATTAACATACGAGGGCATGGACGAAGTTTCTACCGAAATCGGCGATTTCAACACCCATATCTTTAGCCCTACCTTGCCCAGTAATAAACTGTTCAGGGGTAAAAAACCAGTCAAAATATGGATCACTGCAGATGAAAACCGTATTCCTGTGAAAATCAAAGCCAGTATGATGGTAGGCTCCATCAACATGGACATCGTCTCTGCAAAAGGCCTGCTTAACAATAACTTGACGCAAAATTAAATATAAGGTAACAGGTACTGGATTTTTACAAAATATTCTTTGGGATCATCCCAAAACTTTTCCGGATGTAAGTCTGATTTTTTTTATTATCCCTACCTTTGGCTGAAAAATTACATTACTGTTGTTTTTACGTTACAAAGCAATGAGTGAGAAACAGAAATTAAAGGTATTGGTAGTAGATGACGAAGAGGACATCATCGAAATACTCAGGTACAATCTGGAGAAAGAAGGCTACGAGGTCAGTACTGCCGATAACGGCGTCAAAGCCGTCAAAAAAGCAATTTCCTTCCAGCCAGATATCATCTTGCTGGACATCATGATGCCCAACCAGGACGGCGTGGAAACATGCCGGCAAATCAGGGAGGTGCCCGAGCTGAAAAACACTTTTATCATTTTTTTGACAGCACGTTCCGAAGAGTACTCCGAGGTGGCAGCCTTCGACGTGGGCGCAGACGATTATATACACAAACCCATCAAGCCCCGGGCATTGATAAGCCGTATTGCAGCGCTTTTTCGCCGGGAAAATAAAAAAGAAACCGACGCTAACCATATCGCTGTCAGAGACCTGATCATCGACAGGAGCAGTTACACGATCAGTAAGGACGGTCAGACCATTATTTTGCCAAAGAAGGAATTCGAATTGCTTTACTTCCTCGCCAAAAATCCCAATATGGTCTTTAGCCGGGATGAATTGTTGAAAAATATTTGGGGAGCGGATGTTTTTGTGCTGGCCAGAACCGTGGATGTGCATATCAGAAAGGTCCGGGAAAAAATTGGCGATGATTATATTTTTACGGTCAAGGGAGTAGGCTATAAATTTAACTTATAAGAAACATGGTCAGTACCTCCAGGGGAATCGCTTTGCTACTGTCTTCATCTATAGCCTTGTTGCTGGTAGCATTTCTATCCCTTATGGACGAAACCGGAGGACTGGTTTTGCTGGTTACCGCAACCCTTTCATTTTCTATCAGCTACCTGCTGATTCATCTCAGCCTGGAATTTCTGGTGTTCAGGGAAATCAGCAACATCTATAATGTGTTGGAAAAAATACAGAAAAAAGATGTTACCATCAAGGCTACCAAAAAAATGAAAGCCTCCCTCCCTCCGCTGAGAAGCCTGCAGGCCAATATCAACGCTTATGCAGCGGCCAAAAACAGGGAGATAGAAACCCTACAAAAAAACGAGACTTTCAGGAAGGAGTTTATCGCAGATATTTCTCATGAATTGAAAACCCCGATCTTTGCCGCGCAGGGCTATATCCATACCCTGCTGGACGGAGCGATGGAAGACCATTCGGTGAGGGACAAATTTCTGAAACGGGCCGCCAAAAGCCTGAACAACCTGGAAAACCTGGTGCAGGACCTGATCACCATCAACCAGATAGAAAGTGGCTTTATCCGCTTTCATCCGATCAATTTTGATCTAAGAGAGTCCATTCTGGAAGTCATCGAACAGTTGGAAGGGAAGGCCCAGAAGCGGGGGATCAAAATAGATTTTCAGTATGATGCGGACAGCTCTTATATCAGCTACGCCGACCGGGATAAAATTTATCGGGTACTTCAAAATCTGGTGTCCAATGCCATCAAATACAACAAGGAAGAAGGGAAAGTAACCATACAATTGAGTCACAATAAAAACCACCTGAGCATTAAGATCAAGGATCAGGGAGCAGGCATCCATCCGGACGATTTGAAACGCATCTTTGAGCGGTTTTACCGGGTAGAAAAAAGCCGGTCCAGAGAAAAGGGCGGCACCGGTCTGGGCCTGGCCATTGTCAAACATATCCTGGAAGGGCATAAAAGCAAAATTTCGGTCAGTTCCATTGTAGGGAAAGGTTCGGTTTTTAGCTTTGACCTGCCGGCAGGAAATAAAGAAGTACCTCCGGGATAGAAAGATTAAACCTACGCAAGTCCGAATAGAGTGGGAACCTGTCGATTTGCGCTATTCATTAAAGACCTGAGATTGGGTTTTGAGTGTCAAAAAACCGATTAAATCGTGATTGCAAGAATTAAATGTTTTTATAAATGCAGAAATTGGGATGACGATAGGTTATTTTAAATATTTGCGAATATAAATTTGCTCGTATTACCAGGATTATGGCTTAAAATCAGCCTTTTTCCTTCTATTCTCTGTACTTTTTCCTTGATGAAAAAGTACCAAAAAATCAAGACAAAAAAATCCTTCACGCCGCAAACCTCCTGCGCACCCCGGTTTTTTGTCGGGCCTGCGCTCTTTGCGTAATTTAAATATAAATCTTCATTTTTTATTGGACTCTACTTTTTTAAAAAGTGGTTTTATCCACGTCATCATAAGACTTAAAATTATTCAAAACGCAAGAAGCATGATGATGATTATTTTTAATATATTGATTTTCAACGATTTGATAAACCCGTCATTGGTAAGCCTTTTAGGTTGGATTAGGAGCTGGTAAAGGGTATGGCAGCATCGTCTGGCTATAGATTCCCACGGCTTTCACCGCTCAAAACCCTCTCCAAGCCTCGGAATAACGGTTTTCCCCCGAAATTCGGTCGAACTCAATTCATCAATGGTTTTTGTAGCGTCTTCTCTCTCCACTACTCCTTTACATAAAACAGCTTGCCTACCCGATCGATATGATCCAGCAAGTCGGTATTTTTAATTTTATGCCGAATGGATAAATCAATATGGTAGGGTAGCAGCAGCTCATCCAATTCGGTGTCAATTTGGTTAAGCAAGGTAAGCGTGAGTAGCCTTCCTTCCAGAGTGCGGTCAATGTCAGAACCCTTGCGAAAATTACCTTTGGCACGGGAACCATAAAGAATGGCCTTTTCGATCTCAGGGTACCGGGAAAATACCGATTGTATTCCTTCAATGGACATCGCAGACAAGCCTGTATCAGAAAAGCTTAGCGTAATCATCGTTTCTCTAAATCTATTTCCTCCATTTTGGCCATGAAATCAGCAAAGTCTTTGAAATATTGCGCTGCGATTTTTTGGGCTATCTCAGCAGCAATCTCCTCATTATAGGTATGACTGCTCCTATTTCGGCTTTTTATCATATCCATCCAAATCTCTTCATTCTCAATTAACCCGTTTTTGAAGGCTTCCCGGGTGGCATCTCTAGGTCCACGGATTTCGGGATTCCCCTGGTAGAAAAAGAAATCTTTCATCACCAGCCAGGCAAGCTCGTGGGTGTATTCAAAGGATTGTATGAGGCCTTGTTTTTCTAATTGGCTCAATTCCCGCGTATTGGCAAGTCGTACCGCCGCTTCAAGCTGTTTTAATGCTTTTCTGTAATTTGAAAACCGTTGTTTCCAGCGTACGTCATTTTCCATGGTACCTATTCACTAATAGCAATCTAATGGACCTCAGATTTTTTTTTGTAGCCCTTTCAAAGCACCTAAAGGTTATTGTTCCATGGGACAATAACTCAACCCGAAATTGAAGCAGGTAAATTAATCATTTCGGATGGGGAAACAAACGGCAGCCAGGCCTTTTCCCTGTTTTTTGCAGGAAAATTAAATTATCATACCTTATCCTTTTAGCAGTCAAGTGCCTTTTTCGCAGCAGAAAACCAACTGAAATCCTGCCCCTTTATTCACTTTTGATTTTTTTATACCCGCTAATTTCGGAACTTCGGGCCGAAATAAGGGAGGCATGAAAAAAATAGACTTTACATCACTGATATTGCTGGAAACGGAGGACTACATCATCGTGAACAAACCTCCTTACTTTGCTACCCTGGAAGACCGGCATGAGGCGCAAAACATGCTTGCCCTGGGAAAGGAGTATTGGGAGGATTTGCAGGTCTGTCACCGGCTGGATAAGGAAACCTCCGGTTGCCTGGTCTTTGCCAAAAACCCGGAAGCTTACCGGCATATTGCCCTGCAATTCGAAAACCGTACCGTAGAAAAAGTATACCATGCAGTAGCCGAGGGCATTCACAACTTTGATGGGGTGCTGGTAGACCGCAACCTGACGGCCAGCAACAAGGGGATCGCCCGCATTGCAGCACAGGGAAAACCAGCGCAAACCCTTTTCAAAACCCAGAAAACCTATTTTTCCCACAGCCTGATCGCCTGCAAGCCGATCACCGGCCGGCTGCATCAGATCCGGGTACACCTGGCCTATCTGGGTGCCCCCATTTGCGGGGATACGCTGTATGGCGGCAAGCCCCTCTACCTGTCCCAGCTTAAGCGAAAGTTTAACCTGAAAAAAGACACCGAGGAACGGCCGATCATGCAGCGGGTTTCCTTACATGCGCAGTCCATCAGCTTTCAGGACCTGGCCGGTGAGCCCATTACCGCAGAAGCCCCCTACCCCAAAGATTTTGCCGTATTGATCAATCAGTTGGAGAAGACGAGTAGGTAGCAGCGGAATCAGGTTGGAAAAGATCGGATTTAATTCTTAATTTGTTTGATTAAGCGATTGAAAGACACACTATATACGCCCCACCGCAATCGTCCTCGCAGCTCGATAAAAAAGGCATTCACATCAAGGAAATGAATGTCAAATACCTGCTACCCATTTTCATTTCTCCAGATCAAATTGTACGACCTTATACCTCAATTGACTTTCATCAAAATCAGGATGAAATTCATTGTTAATCGAGACATACAATCCTTCCTTTCCTACAAAATGATTGGCATGTCCATATACCTCGTATGCATCAAAAGGGTGATGCCCAAGCACCTGCAGCTCCTTATCAAAGACCGTGATCCCCGTATAGGGTCTGGACCAGTTGAGGTTGCTGAGGTCCTCAGCGGATAAATCCTCTCCCGGCTCGAATCCAGGAAAGAAAAAGCGGTAAAAAACATCCCTGTAGGGATCAAATAGCAAGGTACCGTAGCGATCGTGGATTAAACGGGCCATATCCGCTTCTGCAGCACTGGAAGGAAGGGAATTGATAACCTGAAAGCTGCTGATTCCCGGAGAGGAGACCGGTTTCCGCATGACTATTTCTCCTGAATGCATATCAAAAACCTGAATTTCATCGTGGTATATGGGTGCCAGATATAGTTTATCTTCCCGTTTCGCCCAGGAAAAGTCTGCCCTTCGTTTCCCGTATTGCCAATAATCCGGTGGATAATAAACCTCGTGCCAGCGCAGGGAATCGGCATCCATATCATAACTGTATATCAGGGGGTGGTCAAAGATCGCTTCAGCATTCATTTTGTGGTGATCCGTAAAATGGGGCTGGGCACCAAAAATCATGTTCTGATGCTGAAAAAGAGGCCTTTTTTGATTCGCTTCCAGCAGAGGGATGCTCAATCGTTCATCTTCAATCTCCTTTTTGAACAAAAGCCCTCCATCGAAATTCATCAGGCCTATTGCCGGAGGAGAAAAGGTAAAGAAGATGGAATCTTTGGAAATGAGCGTCCCGCCGGTGGAACCACGTAAATTACCCGGTCCTTCCATGGGAACATCAATTTCATGAAGCAGTTTACCCTTGGGGAATTCAAAAAATTGAAGGCTCTTTTTGATGCCATTAAAAAGGAAAAATACGTTCGCAGAATCTGATTCTACCAATTGAATGGTTCCTGGGTTGGTAAAAACCGAATCCGATATATCCATGGTAAATACCTCTGAGTGGCTTATCCGAATATTGCTGGTATCTGTTTTACAGCCTGGAAAAAAAATCAAGAAGAGCATGGCGCTTACCAAGCCGTGAAAGTTTTGCCAATTCAATTCTCTTTCCCATTTTTTTTGCTTGTTCCAATGCATAAAAAATAATATGGGGAAAATAATACAAAAGAAAAATAGATTTCTATTATTTTTATTGTTTTAGTTAAACTAGGACTAATGGGTTTACTGATTAAAACAAAAAGGATTAACCCTCTCTGGGAGAAGTAAAAAACATTAACCTCCTATCCATTTTGGTAAGCCAATGAGGCAAATGAATTTGCGGTTTTACTTTACCTCAAATTCCGAAAAACGTGCTCTGTTGAGCAGATAAGGCCATTGTAGTTGCTACAAAAACAGTTTTAACCCAATTATTCAAAGTGAGGTGAAAAATTAATAAGGATTGCCCGTTCACAGTCCAATTAGGCTAAATTCGTAACAACTGCATTGCTGTTTTGTGGAAAATGAGTTACTTGATAATTAGACCTGGCAGGTTTTGGAAACCTGACAGGTCTGGAAAAGGACAAGCCTTCTCCGGCGGCCCTATTCTTGTGAAAATAAGGCAGTAAACTTTAGATTCCTTTGCAATTAATGGAATTTACTTCTATCTTTGTGTCCCTTTTTGAGGGTGAAATGTATTTAACAAGCTAATAATTAAACATTTACACACAGTGAATACTTTAAGCTATAAGACCATATCAGCAAATGATGCCACGGTGGATAAAAATTGGGTGGTAGTGGATGCCCAATCTCAGGTGCTGGGTAGATTTGCGAGCGAAGTGGCGAAAATGTTGAGAGGGAAGCACAAGCCAAACTTTACCCCTCATGTGGATTGTGGTGATAATGTGATTGTCATCAATGCCGAAAAAATCAGACTTACCGGAAGGAAGTGGAACGAAAAAGTATATGTGCGCCATACGGGCTATCCCGGAGGACAACGTATCGCTACTCCCAAGATTCTGATGGAAAAGGCTCCCAGAACCCTGGTAGAAAAGGCTGTAAAAGGCATGCTGCCCAAGAACAGGCTGGGTAGAAAAATGTACACCAACCTGTATGTGTATGCCGGTTCGGAACATCCCCACAGTGCTCAGAAACCAAAAGAAGTAAAACTTTAATGCTAGCCCGTAAATGGAAGTAATTAACAAAATCGGAAGAAGAAAAGAATCTGTAGCCAGGATTTACCTCAAGGCCGGAAATGGCAACATCACCGTAAACAAAAGGGCATTGGAAACCTATTTCCCTTTTGAGTTGCACCAGATCGTGGTGAAACAGCCTTTGGCATTGGTCAATGAAGACGGTGCCTATGATATCAGCATCAATGTAGATGGCGGCGGTATCAGTGGTCAGGCAGAAGCGATTCGCATGGCCATTTCCAGGGCCTTGTGTGATATCAACGAAGAGCACAGAACTCCCCTGAAAAAGGAAGGATTTCTTACCCGTGACTCCAGAATGGTGGAACGTAAGAAAGCTGGTCGTAGAAAAGCAAGAAGAAGATTCCAGTTCTCCAAGCGTTAATTCTGGAATTTCTTTCCCAATCGAAATATCAAATCAATATTTATAAATGGCCAATATAGAATATAAAGACTTACTGGATGCTGGTGTTCACTTCGGACACTTAACAAGAAAGTGGGATCCTAAAATGGCACCCTATATCTTCATGGAGAAGAATGGGATCCATATCATCGATCTAAACAAAACGCTCGTTTGCCTTGAAGAAGCATCCAACGCAATCAAGCAGATCGTACGCTCAGGCAAGAAAGTAATGTTTGTAGCGACAAAAAAACAAGCCAAGGACCTGGTAGCAGAGGAAGCCAGAAGGCTGAAAATGCCTTATGTTACTGAAAGGTGGCTGGGCGGCATGATGACCAATTTTGCCACCATCCGAAAGTCCCTGAAGAAAATGTCTACCATAGACAAAATGTCAAAAGACGATTCTTACAGCAACCTGGCAAAAAAAGAGCGGTTGATGATCAGCCGTCAGCGGGAAAAACTGGAAAATGTATTGGGAGGTATTGCTGACCTTACCCGTCTTCCTGCGGCTCTTTTTATCGTAGATATCAAAAGAGAACACATCGCCCTTTCTGAAGCTAAAAAACTAGGTATTCCTGTTTTTGCGTTGGTAGATACCAATTCCAACCCCAACGAGGTGGATTTCCCTATCCCTGCCAACGATGATGCCTTTAAATCCATTTCATTGCTGGTGAAAGCATTTGGCGCTGCCATAGAAGAAGGTTTGTCCGAACGCAAAAAAGACAAGGACGAAGCCAAGCTTTCTGAAGAAGAGGAAGCAAAAAAAGCAGCCGACGCTGAAACCAACGAATAATCCACATTGACATCGTATTTACAATTATTGGACACTGGCGCAGGCCATGTGTTCAATTTTTGTTTTACTGTCAGCACCTAATTTTCTATCAACAAAAAACATAAACCAATGGCGATTACTGCACAAGAGGTAAATAAATTGAGACAAAAGACCGGCGCAGGTATGATGGACTGTAAGAAAGCCCTTACCGAAGCGGACGGAGATTTTGAAAAAGCTATTGATATCCTGAGAAAAAAAGGACAGAAAGTATCCGCTTCCCGCGCAGACAGGGAAACCAAAGAAGGTGTGGTGGTTACGCATGTCAGCGAGGACAGCAAAACCGGAACCCTGATCTCTCTGACTTGTGAAACAGACTTCGTGGCCAAAAATGAAGAATTTTCCGCTTTCGCCAATGCGATTTTGGAAAAGGCCGTTGCGGCCAATGCCTCCAGCATTGATGAAGTAATGGCGTTACCCTTCGAGGGCATTACCATCGGTGAAAAAATCACCGAAATGACCGGCAAAATCGGGGAAAAAATTGAAGTTTCCCATCTGGAAAAAGTCTCCGGAGAGGTAGTGGAACCCTATGTCCATTCCAATGGCAAATTGGGGGTACTAGTAGCGCTCACCAATACTGGTGGAGCAGACGTCTCTGATGCGGCTAAAGATGTGGCCATGCAAATTGCTGCTATGAGTCCTGTAGCCGTGGACAAGGACGGTGTGGATGCTTCAGTAGTGGAAAGGGAAATTGAAGTAGGTAAAGACCAGGCCAGACAGGAAGGCAAACCCGAAGCCATGCTGGAAAAAATTGCGCTGGGCAAATTGAACAAATTCTACAAGGAAAACACTTTGCTGAGCCAGGCCTTTGTAAAGGACAGTAGCCAGACCATTGCACAATACCTGGACAGCGTAAACAAGGGATTGACGGTAGCTGATTTCAAGCGGGTTTCTATCGGATAATTTATCTTGTTAAAATATATGGTAACAAAAAACCTGACCCGTATCGGTCAGGTTTTTTTTGACTTTTTTCTCAGGGCCATGTCTCGAATTAGGCTCCTTAATGGGAAAAGTCCGGTGTCTGAAAAGGAAAACGAATCCCCTTCAAAAAAATCCCAGCGGGTTTAATAAAGGGAATCAAAAATAATACAAAAAAATCCCCCTTGCCCCCTTAAAAGGGGGATTTTGTCCTGGTGCGATTTCATGTGTATGCGCTGACCTGCTGGTTTTGGTAGCTGAAGGTTAGCTTAAGAATCCATTTCCAACCCTTACCAAAATTCTTTGCGTGCTTTGTGCCTCCTTCGTGACTATTTTTTTCAATCTCTGGTCCTAAATGTGAAAAAAAATCCCCCTTGCCCCCTTGAAAGGGGGATTTGTACCAGGGCGATTTTATAAGGCTTTTCTGACTGACGATATTCCTGGCGGGATGATCATGGTAGTACCCCTAACCTCACTACACAAATTCTTTGTGGGCTTTGTGAATCCTTCGTGTGCTTTGTGACTAATTTTTTATATCAATCCGGCGGCCTGAACCATTTTGAGGTGATCAAAGGCCAGGTCTGGTAATTCAGCAATCGGAAACCAAATGGCCTCACTACTGTCCGATCCTGCCCTCGGGCTAAGCTGTTCCTTTAGGGAAAAGTAAAAGGACACGCTTACCATCCAGCCACGTGGATCCCTCCCTTTTTCGGCGAAAACTCCCAGCATTTTTTCCCCGGTCAGATCCAGGTTGGTTTCCTCTTTCAGCTCTCTTCTGCAGGCATCAGCGGGCAGCTCGAACTCCTCCACAAAACCTCCGGGAAGGGCCCATTGACCCTTAAAAGGTTCATTCTTTCGTCTGATCAACAATATCCGGTTTTCCAGTACATCATGGACGACGGCATCGGTACTCAGGGCAGGTCGGGGATAGTCGTATTCGTACATTTTACGCCAGCTGATTTGGTGAATAATAGTCCAAAAGTCGCGCAATTTTTGCTCTTAAAAAAATGGTGCCTTGATTTCTCTCAAATAGCACAAACCTCCATAGCGTCCAACGGAATCGAAAACTACCTTTCCGTTAAAAGGAAAGGTAGTCTTTATTTCAAAATTTATGATGCTGTTTCCAGATCAATTTGAATGATGTACGGCTTTGGCGTTCCATCGGAGGGCTGTCCGAGATCTTCACCATCGGTGTCGGTTCCTTCGTAGGTATATACATCACAGCCGCTGGTGTCAGTCATGGTGACTACAAAATCAAAGCTTACCGACTCGTCGTCCGCCAATACCAATTGAAATTCCGTATTGCCCTCCAGGCTTTCTTCTGCTGCCTCCATGGACTCAATAAAAGGTACCTCTTCAGACGTTTCTTCCAGTGTTACCGTAAGCTCAACCCAATCGTTGCCATCCTGATAAAAAAGCGCAAAGTCTGCCAATTCGAAATCTGAATCTTCATCCAGCAAGTTATTATCATCCATATCGGTGACGATCAGGCGCAATGGCTCCAGCGTTTGATCGGTACAGGGTTCCTCATCCTCATTGCAACTCACCAAATTTAAAATAAGCAAGCCCGAACCTAATAAAAGCGTAATTTTTTTAAGCGTAGTAATCATTTTCTTGATTTTTTTATGGTTAACTAAAACAAATGAGCGCTCATTGTCCTCCATACGAGACAAGGTCCCGGAATGCTACAGCCCTACCACGAAAAATTTCTTTTTATTCCCTGTACTTAAAAAAAACACCACTGACTGAGGTCATTACCGTCACCAAAAAAAACAACAGGCTAAAGGCTACCGCCACATTCTGGTTGATACCCACATATTCGTGGGCCAATACAAATACCAATTCCCTTGCTCCCACACCGCCTATGGTCAGCGGCAGGACAGAGACGGTGCTGGAAACCAGAAACACAAAAAGGTAAGGAATAAACTGCTGTCCTACACCCAAGCTCATCAGGATAAAAAAGGCACTGAAGAGTTGCAATACCTGGTTGAGAAAGGAATATCCGGTGCTGGATGGAATGGAGCCCATAAATGGCCTGAAAAACAAATACATGACCAGATAAAAACCAAATGGCAGCAATACCAGGCCAAGCCATCCCAACCAATAAAAAGGAAGAAAGAACTCCAGTCGGATATTGACAAAAAGCATTAAGGCAAACATCAGCCAAAGCAATACCGCCAGGCCATTTCCCCTGTCCAGCACGACACAGTTGATCAACTGCTTTACCGGCGTTTGGTGCAACTTGTTGAGCAAATATACTTTATAGCCATCTCCGCCAATCCCACCCGGTAGAAACAGGTTGTAAAACATGCCTATGGCATAGAGCTTCAGGTTCTTTGTTTCTGTAATTTGCAGTCCAATGTCTTTAAAATAAATATTGAGCCGAATCGCACTGAATACTTTAGATGCAATGAAAAAAAGCCATGCCAGCAGCAGCCAGCCCGGGTGCGCTGATTGGATGACCTTCCAGGTGGCTTTGGTATCGATTTTATTGAAAACCAGATACAAGGCGGCTCCCGTCAGCAGAACCTTGAGTAAAAATTTAATCCTCTTTTTTACCAATTTGATGAATGGCTTTCAGGGTGTAGGTTTTTTTATCCTGTGACTCAAAATAGGTTCTGACGATGATTTCAGCGACAATTCCCGTAGTGATCAACTGAATGCCTCCCAGCACCAGAATGGAGCCTACCAAGAGTATCGGCCGGCCCCCTATATCTTCTCCCATCAGCTTCTCCACCAGTAGATAAAAATTGACCAACACACCTAAAGCCAGAGACAATAAGCCCAGCGTACCAAAAATATGGATAGGACGCTGAAAATACTTTTGGAAAAAAAGCATCAGGATCAGGTCCGCAATTACTTTAAAGGTGCGGCTCAAACCATACTTGGAAGTACCATGGATGCGCGGATGATGTCTGACATCCACTTCTGTCATCCTTGCCCCCTCCTGCCTGGCGAGCACTGGGATAAAACGATGCAGCTCACCATATAAGCCCATATTTTGGGCAATATTTGCTTTATAAATCCTCAGGCTGCAGCCATAATCCGAGAGGTATACTCTTGTCGTGGTGCGGATCAGCCAGTTGGCTATCTTGCTGGGCAACTTCCTCAGTACAAAATCGTCCTGCCGGTTGGCCCTTCTCCCCGCCACGACGTCCCAGTCCCCTTTTTTGGCCAGATCCAGCATCATGGGGATATCACCGGGGTCGTTCTGCAGGTCTCCGTCCATGGTCACAATATACTGTCCCAGGGAATGGTCTATACCGGCGGCCAGCGCAGTGGTTTGTCCATAATTCTTATTGAAAACCAAAATCCGGGTTTTTTCATTTGCCAATATTTTCATCTTTTCTACAGACCGATCTGTAGAACCATCATCTACCAGAATCAACTCATAGGAAATGGGAGCAAGGGAAGTGTAAATGGCTTCGAGTAGGGGTGGGATATTCCCTTCTTCATTAAAAATAGTTACTACTACAGAAATCTCAGGCTGGCCCATATTTTAAAATTTAGGCGAAAATACGTCTTTTTGCAAGTTACAACAAACGGGACAGCCAAAACCTTCCTTCCAAACTGGTTTGTGGGCAGCCCAGAGGTAGGCCTGCAAGTTTGTCCGGAGGATAAAATTCCCTATATTAACTGTGAATTTAAAATCAACTTTTCATCTCATTTGATCAAACCAAAAATATAAACCTGATGAACTTAAAATCCCGCAGAAATGCCCTGAAAACCCTGGCGCTGGGCGGCAGTCTGGCCCTGGTAAATCCCTATGAAATCCTGGCCCGCAAAAAAAAGCAGAAAATCGGTGTGGCCCTGGTCGGCCTGGGCTATTACAGTACTGATTTGCTGGCACCGGCCCTGCAGCAAACCGAGCATTGCTACCTGGCCGGGATAGTTACCGGCACGCCATCCAAAGCAACAGCCTGGCAGGAGAAATATAAGATTCCTGAAAAAAACATCTACAACTACCAGAATTTTGACAGCATAGCAGACAATCCGGACATTGATGTGGTTTATGTAGTCCTGCCACCCTCCATGCACGCAGAATATACCATCCGGGCGGCCGAAGCAGGAAAACATGTCTGGTGCGAAAAACCGATGGCTGTTACCAGCCGGGAATGCCAGAACATGATCAATGCCTGTAAGAAAAACAAGGTGCAATTGACCATCGGCTACCGGCTACAGCACGAACCCAATACCCAGGAATACCGCTCAATCATCCGGCAAAATAAGCTGGGTGCGGTAGAACACGTGGATTGTGCTGCCGGCTACACGGAAAACAGAACCGATCACTGGAAACAAAAGAAAGAAATGGGAGGTGGTGTCATCTATGACATGGGTGTATATTCCATACAGGGAGCCCGCATGGGTACCAATATGGAGCCCCTGGCAGTGGTATCTGCTAAAGCCATTTCTACCCGTCCGGAAATTTACAAGGATGGCCTTGCAGATGTGGTAGAGGCCAGGCTGGAATTTCCGGGCGAGGTATTCGCTGATATCAAAACCAGCTTCGCAGAAAACATCAATTACCTGACTGTGGAGTGCGAGGAAGGCGATATCGAAATGAAACCCTACTCCGCTTATGCTGGAGTGAAGGGAGAAAGCCCTCTGGGTGAGATCAACCATCCCTATCAGGTGCCCTGGCAGCAGGCCAAACAGATGGACGACGATGCCCTGGCCATTCTTGAAAACAAGCCACCACTGGTTCCCGGAGAGGAAGGGCTGAGAGACATACAGATCGTAGAGGCCATTCTCAAGTCCGCTGAAACCGGCAAACGGGTGAAAATTTAATTTATTCATTTGCTTTTGGGAAGAAAAGCCTTCCCAAAAGCCTACTTTTTTTAATTTTGCGCATCTCAATTTTTACGCCATGCACCTACCTGAAAAATGGACCAACGGCTATCTGCTTCCAACATTGGCTTTTCTGATGCTGGTTGGCCCCTTTGCGCTCGATTTTCACCTGCATTATCCAGATGAAATGTACTATACCGATGCAGCCATCCGGATGATGCAAAACGGTGATTACCTCACTACCTACCTTGGCGATGGGATGCTGCGCTTCAAAAAACCGATACTCCCTTACTGGTTCGTACTTGCCGGCTTCAACATTTTTGGTGTTTCGGCATTGGGTTCCCGTATATTTTTTCTGCTTGCCGGAGCAGCCATCATTCCTCTGGTGTACCAGATAGCCAGGTTGATCAGTGATCACAAAAAACTCCCGGTATGGTCGGCCTGGATAGCAGCTACGCATCCGGTGCTCATTTTCAGCAGCACCCGGTCCATTCCGGACATACTGCTGGCACTATTTATGACCTGTGCGGCGCTGGGGGTCACCGGCTTAATTCGATATGGGGAAACGGCCCCAAAAAAATACCATTGGCTGCTGTACCTGGGACTGGGTCTGGCATTCGAGGTCAAGGGGCTTCCGGCCGCTGCGCTGGGATTGATTGCTATCGCTTATGTGTGGATCAACCCCTGGAGACCTGTCCCCTTAAAGCGGCTATTGTACCTCCCTGCCATGCTGAGTGGTGTAGGGATCGCCCTATTCTGGTTTGTGGCCATGTATCTTAAATTTGGGCCGGTTTACCTGAATTCATTTTTTGAAGACCAGGTCGGCATGCGTGTGGGAAGCCGGGTCTGGCTGATTGTACGCCACCTGGTATTCGCATTGGTGCTGATGATGGGTTTATTTTTCCCCTGGTTCTTGATGGGGGTCAAAAGAATTGGTAAAAACTCAATGGCTGTCTTTCGGGAAAACCGGGCCTTTATTGGATTTATATTGGTCTGGGTGCTGTCGATCGTATTTATGACCGCCCTGGTATCCAAATTTTACGAAAGGTATCTGCTCCCTGTCACTCCACTGGCCGCCGTTAGCCTGGCCTGGATCCTGCTAAAAAAATGGCCTGATGCAAGCCCGAAGCGCTGGACAGCCTGGTTTTGGATGTTTATTGGACTCAATGTGTTGCTACTGTTGGTGGCCCTGTTTGCCAATATTGGGTTGGGTAGTCCTGTATGGGTTTTTGTTCAGTGGTGTGCAGGACTGCTGATGAGCCTGATGCTGATCAGCGGACTTCGGAAAGGCCTGCCTCCACTGCTACTGCAAGGCTTGTCCATTCTATTGATTTTCTTTAACCTTTCTCTGGTCTCGCATCCCCTGTCCATACCCCACCAGGGCCGGCAAATGCAGGCCTTTCTTGACGATCATCCAATACCCCCTGACAGTCACATTGCCTTTTTGGGGCATGTTCACTATGCCAGTAAAATTAGAATCGGGCTGGGGAAAGCCTATCAGGTAAAATCCTTCAAGCGCCTGGAAGATATTCCGGATGCTTATTCATTTATCATTTGTGACCAGAAAAACAGCGAAAATCTGCCGGCAGATGCTTACCACATCCAACTTGCCAGCCTGAACTGGGATCCCAAATATGTGGACAAAATGATAGGCGCCATTCTTAACGGATCTACTGAGGCGGAAAAATTGAAGTGGGGAAAAAAATATTACTGGGCGGAAAAAATTAAGCAGGACGAGAGTTCAAACCAGTAGTATGTCAGGGACATTGTAAAAAAAGCTGCCCGAAGGCAGCTTTTTAAATTCCTGATGGTTTTACTGTTTAGCGAGCACAAGTTTCTCTTTGTACTTTTTAATTTGTCTTCTCAATGCCTCAATGGCGTCATCTGCTGCAGCTTCAAAAGAATCGTTTTGGCTTTTTGCAAAAAGTTGTTTACCAGGTACATTCAGTTTGATTTCCACGATTTTGTTCTCACTTTTATCATTTTTGTCCAGTCTCATAAAAACCTCCCCGTCAATAATCTGATCATAATAGGTATCCAGCTTATCGGCCTTCTTCTGGATAAAGTTGATCAATTTCTGATCGGCGTCGAAATGAATTGAATGCATTTGTAATTTCATAGTAATCAATTTTTAAAAGTTTGACTTTTATTTACGCTTTAGGATGTGCCTGTTCGTACACAGCCTTCAGTTTCTCTATAGAATTATGGGTATAAACCTGTGTAGCAGCCAGACTTGCATGACCCAAAAGATCTTTAACGGCATTGAGGTCTGCTCCTTTATTGAGCAAATGGGTGGCAAAAGTATGTCGCATCAAATGGGGACTTTTTTTGGTTGTCTGTACAAAAATTTCAAGGTATTTTCTGACAATCCGGTAAATCATCATAGGATAAGCTGCTTCCTTGTTTAATTTAACGATAAAATAATCATTTCCGTCTACTAATGAAAATGTTTCTTTAAATACTTTTTGATAAGAAATAATATTCTTTTGAAGCCTCGGAGAAATGGGAATGATTCGGTATTTCTTGCCTTTTCCCAATACTTTTAGCTGGCTTTGAGCAAGGTCTATTTCCTTCCACTGCAATCCGATCAGTTCCGATAGCCGCATTCCGCTGAGGTACAATATCTCCAATATCATACGGTCCCGCTGCCCCTCAAATCCCGCTTCAAAATTGGCTTCATCGAGCAAATCTCCCATCTCTTTTTCAGGTACAAAGGAGGGGAGCTGCCTGCCTTTCTTCAGGGATTGGATCTTAAATGTAGGATCTCTGCTGATGACCTCAGATTTCAATAAAAATTTGTAAAAAGACCTCAACGTTGCCATCTTTCGGTTTACGGTGGCTGCGGAATGCCCTTCCTCTATCAGGTCTACCATCCAGGCCCGAATCTCCGAATGTCCGGCGTCCTCGGCTTGTGCTATTCCAAAAGCCGTTTGTAGAAAGTCCAAAAAAGTCTCCAGGTCTCTGCGGTAGGCCAAAACGGTATGGGAACTGGCCCTCTTTTCGTTTTCCAGGAAGCTTATAAATGAAAAAAGCATATCAGTGAATTTACACACCAATATGCTCAATAGTTTTATGAAAAAGAAAGGATTTCTTATTTTCCTTCCTGCTCCTGCATTCTCTGTTTGTAGGCGGCTTTAATCACTTCCGTCCTCCGCGTAATGGATGGTTTCTCGAAATGCTGCCTGCTTCTCAATTCACGGATGACTCCGGTTTTATCAAACTTCTTTTTGAAACGCTTCAGCGCTTTTTCGATTGATTCGTTCTCTTTAACGTTTACTACGATCATATAATACACCTCCTTTCAGCATGCAAAGGTAGAAAAAGTAAATGATAATAAAAAAGATTCAGCACTATTAACTTTTCCTCACATTTTAACCCGTTTTTTTCCCTGCATGTGGATTAAATTTTATCTTTGGTCATGGAAAAAATTTTAATTACGGGGGGAGCCGGATACATCGGTTCCCATACCGCAGTAGCTTTGTATGCGGCCGGTTACCAACCCATCATCATAGATGATTTTTCGAATTCTGAAAAGAAAGTACTCCAGGGGCTAAGAAAAATTACCGGAAAGGAAACACCCTGTTATACGGGTGACTGCAACAATCCGGAGCTGATGGAGAAAATTTTTACCGAAAACAAGCTGTCGGGCGTAATCCATTTTGCGGCATTTAAAGCGGTAGGAGAAAGCACGCAGCAGCCCCTGAAATATTATAAAAACAACATCAATTCCCTGCTGGTGCTTCTGGAGACCATGGCAAAGCATGGAGTAGCCAATCTGGTTTTTTCCTCCTCCTGCACCGTATACGGTCAGCCAGACACCCTCCCTGTTAAGGAGAGCACGCCCAGGAAAGATGCCGAAAGCCCCTATGGCAACACCAAAAAAATCTGTGAGGACATATTGGCAGACCAGGTAAAAAGCAAAGCAGCACTTTCAGCCATCGCTTTGAGGTATTTCAATCCGATAGGAGCCCACGAATCTTCACAGCTGGGAGAGCTGCCCATAGGGGTGCCTGCCAATCTGGTACCCTTTGTCACCCAAACCGGTGCGGGTATACGCAAAGAATTGACCGTTTTCGGGAATGACTACGATACCCCTGACGGAACCTGTGTGAGAGATTATATCCACGTAATGGATCTCGCTGAAGCGCATGTGAAAGCCATCACCTATCTGAAAGGCCGGAAAGCACCGTTTTATGATTGGTATAATGTGGGAACAGGTAAGGGCAATACCGTCATGGAGGTGATCGAAACCTTTGAAAAAGTGAGCGGAAAAAACCTTCACTATACGATAGGTCCAAGACGACCCGGCGATGTGGTAAAGGTCTGGGCCGACACAGAAAAAATCAATCGGGAACTGAATTGGACCGCCCGCTTTACACTGGAGGATGCCCTCAGAGATAGCTGGAACTGGCAATTGAGTCTGAGGGAAAATTCCCCATCCTAAAATTAAGAAAACCATGCAGTCATTTGTTTGCAGAATACTATGTATTTTCGGATTGGTTTCCATGCTCTCCTCTTTTCAGTTAAAACCGGAGCCCGTGGACCTCGTTTATCCATTACTGGATGCTGCCAACTCCCGTTGGTTTTATTTCAGTGCTGCTACCCGACCATTCGGCATGGTCAACCTCAGTCCCGACCATGAAATAGACGGTGCATGGAACAGCGGTTACCGATATGAAGCAGATACCATCAAAGGCTTTAGCCATATCCATGCCTGGCAGCTCTCCGGCGTTTCCCTGATGCCGGTAAGTTATTCCGAAGCACCGGAAAAGCTCATCGCAGACTACTATTCTCCCTACAGCCACGACAAGGAAATGGTGAGGGCGGGATACCATCAGGTGTTTTTGGACCGGTATGGCATTGAAGCAGAGCTTACGGCCAGTCATCGGGTAGGCATGCACCGGTATCGGTTTCCAACCGGACAAGAAGCGGGTGTTTTGTTTCACCTTGGCGGTATGCTGGGACCCAGTGAGATGGCAAATGGACAGCTAAAGCAAACCGGGAAAAGAACTCTTGAAGGACAGGTTACGAATACCCCTACATCCAGAAGACCCAAGCCCGTAACCGTTCATTTCCAGGTAGCTTTCGACAGAGATATTATCCACTGGATTTCCTCCGATAGTCTCCCCCACATTATTGTAGGTTTGGGCGAAACCAGGGGCGAGCCGGTACAGATGAAAGTGAGCCTTTCTTATACCAGTCCTGAAAATGCAGCCCAGAATATGGTGGCTGAAATTCCGCACTGGAATTTTGACCAGGTAATGACCGAAACAAGGGAAGTTTGGAGTGAATTGCTAAGCAGGATTGAAATATCGGGCAATACTGTCGATCAGCGACGGCGGTTTTATACCGATCTGTGGAAAGCGCTGCAGGGTCGCAGGACCATAAGCGATGTCAACGGCGCCTACCCGGACAATACCGGTGATACTTTCCGCATTGGGCAACTCCCCCTGGATGATACCGGGCAGCCATTGTTCAGACATTTCAATTCGGATTCGTTCTGGGGTGCACAATGGACAATCGCCGTACTTTGGTCTTTGGTTTATCCGGATATTGCAGAAGAGTTTGCCAATAGTTTTGTCCAATATTACAAAGATGGAGGCTTGATCCCGCGGGGACCCTCAGGTGGCAATTATACTCATGTGATGACGGGCGCTTCCTCCACCCCGTTTTTTGTCGGTTTGTATCAGAAGGGGGTCCGGGGGTTTGATGTGGACCTTGCTTATGAGGGCTTGAAGAAAAATCATCTCCCCGGCGGGATGATGAGCAAATCCGGTTACGAACACCGGACAGCCAGTGGTGGCAATGTGGAAGACTACATGGACAAAGGGTATGTGCCCTACCCCAATCCCAAAGGCCGTTTTGGTGGCCATGAGCAAGGAGCCGGGCAGACGCTGGAATACAGCTATCAGGACTGGACCCTGGCGCAGCTGTCCAGGGCTTTGGGCAGGAAGGAAGATGAGGCCATGTTTTTGAGTCGCTCGCAAAATTATAAAAACGTGTATGACGCCAATTCCGGCTGGATGCGACCCAAAAACGATAAAGGACAGTGGTTGGAGCCATTTGACCCCTATGACTATGGAAAGGGCTTTGTGGAGGCTAATGGCGCGCAATTTACCTGGTTCGTACCTCATGACATTCCCGGATTGGCACAGTTAATGGGTGGCAAGGAAAAAGCAGCAGCCAGACTCAACAGGCAGTTTGAAGAGGCAGAAAAACTGGGATTCACTTCCGGAACTTCCCATGCGGTAGAAACCCACCCCGAATACCGTCGGATCCCGGTCAACTATGGCAACCAACCTTCCATGCAGATGGCCTATGTATTCAACCATTTGGAACGGCCGGACCTGACCCAGTACTGGAGCAGAAAAGTACTGGAAAGGGCCTTTTCTGCCTTGACACCGCACCTGGGATACAATGGCGATGAAGATCAGGGCTTGATGGGTTCATTGGCGGTATTGATGAAGCTGGGGTTGTTTCAAATGAATGCCGGTACAGAAGAAAACCCCATTTACGAATTTGGAAGCCCTATTTTCGATAAAGCTGTAATAAAATTGCATCCGCACTACTACCCCGGAGGCACCTTTACCATCCAGGCAGAAAATAACGGAGAAAACCACTATTACATTCAAAATAAAACCTTCAACGGCACAGAGTTAAATGAAATGGGGATCCGGCACGATGCATTGGTAGGTGGGGGGATTTTGAAACTAGAAATGGGAAGCAGGCCCCAAAAGATACCATCAAAATAAGCCTAGGAAAACATCTAAATCTGTCAAGTGGTAAATGCTTTGGGCCTGCCGCATATACCCTTGGAGTAGATTAAAAAACCACAAATAATCATTTTGCATAAAAGTACAGGTCATGAGGGTATAACTCGCATCTAATAATGTCACTCGGGGCAGTGAAAATTGGTTTTTGCCCGGAACCAGGCCGTCCACATGATGATTTTTGGTTCGTCCCCTCAGGGCTAATGTAATAACAATCGATTGCAGGTCACTAAATACCGCTTGCTTGATAAATAAGGATTTAGCGGAATAATTACTCCGGTGTCAGGACTTTTTCGTAGCGGTACAATACTGGTTCCACACGTAGCTTTTTCTCACTGAGGGTAAAGTAAGCCTGCCCGCTTGGCGTAAATGCTATCGCTTCCCCCTGGGGTTCTGGCTCGTAGGGCAGTAATTTGGGTTGTTGCTTTAAGGTCTCTTCAAGCGATTCTCCCGGCTCACGATTCCAGTAATAAACTACCCAGTAATTTTTGATCAGAATCTGCCGCCCATCGGCAGAAATATCTCCGCCCACGGAAAGCGTAATCGGCATATCCATTACCCTCTCCAGGGTCACCTTATTCCCATCGACCAAATCGGGTGCTGCTGCCTTGTAAAGTGTATTACTGGCATCTCTTTTGGTCAAAACATACAGGTGTCCTGTCAAGGGATCGATAAACATTGTTTCTGCATCTTTGCTGCCATCAGGGTATTTCAATACTATTTTTTCCGGTACAACCAACAATTTCTCCTCGGGGTCAAGGGCCTCCGGTTCAGGGATCCTATAAATGATCAGTTCGGAATACCGACTGAAATTATCACCAATATCACCGATATACAGGTAAGACTCTCCGGCGTCAGGCCCCGGCCCGATAGCCAGGTCTTCCCAGTCTCTGTTACGGACACCGTCAAGTCGAATGGAGCCAAGATAATTCCCGAGGGTATCCAAGGCATAGATTTCTGCTGCTCCATCACTGTCATTGTGTACAAATATATGTCCCGGATATTTTTGAGAAACTACCATGCCACTGGTCTCGTCGATGAAATCTTCTTCTATCCGACTAATTTTTTGGGGTCCGGAAAAAATGGTATACTCCACCTGAGGATTGATCCTCATGTCATACTTTTTTTGCAGCTTTTCTGAAAGCAAAAAAGGTATGATGGAAAATAGAAACAACAACTTCAGAAGCATCTCAATAAAAAAACCCATACTTGCTTAATATTTCATCCACCTACCGGAGAAGAGTCCGGTAATCATAAAAAGATTTACACTATATAGCCAAATTACAAATATACAGTAATGTATTTTGAATCAACGTAAACGTTTTTGATTTGTTTCGAACGCCTCATTACTCTTTGCTGTCCGGAGCAAATGCCAGACAGCTACTGTATACCGAAAACAAATATTATTCCGTAAAATGGAAAAAGGAGGCATTACTGCCTCCCCTTTTTTAATCTCTCATAAAAGAATTATGATTAATCCGCCTTCTCCTTTCGGGTCACACGGATATCCAGCGCATCTCCGCTGCCCGGATAATCAGCAATGATCACATCACCGTCCGAAAGCTCACCCTTCAGTATCTCTTCCGCAAGGGCATCTTCCAGGTATTTCTGGATCGCCCGATTCAGCGGCCTGGCTCCATACTGCTTGTCATATCCCTTTTCAGAAAGGAAATCTTTAGCTTCATTAGTCAGCTCGATCACGTAACCCAAATCGGTAATTCGCGCGAATAATTTTTTCAGGTTGATGTCGATGATCTGATGGATATGCTCCTTAGACAGGGAGTTAAATATCACCACATCGTCCAGTCTATTTAGAAACTCAGGGCTGAAGGCTTTTTTCAGCGCATTTTGGATGGTAGATTTCATCACCTCATCCATATTTTCTTCCTTGGCTTTGGAGGCGAATCCTATGCCCGCACCGAAATCCTTGAGATCCCTGACACCAATATTGGACGTCATGATGATGATGGTATTTCTGAAGTCAACCCTGCGGCCGAGACCATCTGTGAGCACACCGTCATCCAGTACCTGCAAGAGTATATTGAATACATCCGGATGTGCTTTTTCTATCTCATCCAACAATACTACTGAGTAGGGCTTTCTCCTCACTTTTTCCGTCAACTGACCGCCTTCCTCATACCCCACGTAGCCGGGAGGTGCTCCTACAAGGCGGGAGACTGAGAATTTCTCCATGTATTCAGACATGTCAATCCTGATCAGAGAATCTTCCTTATCAAAAAGGTATATGGCCAGCATTTTGGCCAACTCTGTTTTACCAACACCCGTGGGCCCCAGGAAAACAAAGGAACCTATAGGCTTTTTGGGGTCTTTTAACCCTACCCTGGTCCGCTGTATTGCCTTGGTTAGCTTCTTGATTGCCTCATCCTGGCCTACTACTTTACCCTTAAGCTCTTCGCCCATGTTCAGCAACTTGGCGCCTTCATTCTGGGCAATTCTCCTTGCCGGTATACCGGTCATCATGGCGATTACTTCTGCCACATTATCTTCCTCTACGGTATATCTTCTCGTCTTGCTGTCCTCTTCCCATTTGGCTTTGGCATTTTCAAGTTGTTCGAGCAGTTTCTTTTCCTTATCTCTCAATTGGGCAGCTTCCTCGTATTTCTGGCTTTTGACCACACGGTTTTTCTCTACCTTGATCTTTTCTACCTCTTCTTCCAGCTTAAGGATATTCTCAGGTACATGTATGTTGTTGATGTGCACCCTCGCTCCGGCCTCGTCCAGGATATCTATGGCCTTGTCGGGCAGAAACCGGTCAGAAATGTACCTGTCAGAAAGGTTGACACAGGCCTGAATCGCTTCCGGTGTATAATTCACATTATGATGGTCTTCATACTTGTCTTTGATATTTTCAAGGATTTGTACCGTCTCCTCAGGAGAGGTAGCATCCACCATCACCATCTGAAACCTTCTCGCAAGTGCCCCATCTTTCTCAATATACTGCCTGTATTCATCCAGGGTAGTGGCACCAATACATTGGATTTCTCCCCGTGCAAGGGCCGGTTTAAACATATTGGAAGCATCCAGTGATCCGCTGGCCCCACCGGCACCAACAATGGTATGGAGCTCATCAATGAAGAGGATAACATTGGGCGACTTTTCCAATTCGTTCATCACCGCCTTCATGCGTTCTTCAAACTGCCCGCGGTATTTGGTTCCGGCCACCAACGAAGCCAGATCCAGGGTCACCACACGTTTGTTAAATAACACTCTGGAAACTTTCTTCTGGATAATTCTCAGGGCAAGGCCCTCAGCGATGGCTGTCTTACCTACCCCGGGCTCTCCGATAAGAATGGGATTATTTTTCTTTCTTCTGGAAAGAATCTGAGCCACCCGCTCAATTTCTTTTTCTCTGCCGATGATCGGATCCAGCTTGTCCTCTTCTGCCATGCGGGTCAGATCTCTGCCGAAGTTATCCAGCACCGGTGTTCTGGATTTCTCCGTCCCGCTTTTGGATGTTCCGGAAGAGCTTCCGGATGATCCGAATAGTTTTGAACCCTCCTCGTCGGAATCGTCAGCCTCCGTGCCGGAGCGTGGAGACTGGTCGGTCTGAAACTCTAACATTTCTTTGACAGAATCATAGGTAGCATCAAACTTTTGCAAAATCTGAGTAGCAATATTGTCCTCATCTCTCAAAATAGAAAGCAACAAGTGTTCTGTACCAATCAACTGGCTTTTAAATATTTTCGCTTCCAGATAGGTAATCTTCAGCACTTTCTCTGACTGTCTGGTCAGAGGTATGTTGGCCAGGTTCTTCACATTGTGGTTTGCGGTGCCTTTTACTGCCCGTTCCACAGAATTTCTCAATTCATCCAAAGGAACGCCTAGCTTTTTAAGAATGGAAACAGCCACCCCCTCACCTTCTCGGATCATTCCTAACAAGAGGTGTTCTGTACCGATGTAATCATGACCCAGACGCAACGCTTCTTCGCGGCTGAGGGAGATCACCTCTTTAACTCTGTTTGAAAATTTTGCTTCCATTATATCCTTTGTTATGGTATTATTTCGAATATTTGATTAATGTTATCAAATTTGGTTTAAAAACACAATACTTTTACATATTGTTCAATTACTTTTTTCTGATCGGTTTAAAATGGTTTCTGCCATAGGTCCTTCACAGAAAAGCAAATCTACAATGGACAAGTTAGGAACAAAGTTTGCGCCAAATATTTGCTGATATTCATGAGGATAGTAAATTTTATCCCTGTCCATCAGTCTTTTGGGATGAATCAAGCCCCTGATGTCCTTCGACGCTTCATTCTTATCATATTTTTCACAAACCCGCAATCTGACATCCCAGCCCAGAGATTTAAGACAAACTGTCAGTAATTCCCGATTGAGGTCTATAAGGAACGCCTGCTTTTGTAAATATACGTGCTCCAGGTCAGAATAAAAATACTCAAAGAACGGCGCTTTTCCGTAGGCACTCTGAATGCCTCTCAGGTGCACATTCAACCATTTTTGCTGATAATCTATTTTCAACTCTTTGATTTGCAGTCTTTTTCTGATTCCAAACACCGGCACGCTCAAAACTTCCTTTTTGTTTGCCAGTAAGACTTCAGCCTTATTGGCATATGATTGTCGTATAACTGGCTCGGATGCAGGAATCACTATCTCTTTGCATGCTTTTATGGCGACAAAATACGACAATGGTGGCAAATAGAGTGAATCAGAAATCACCGCCGGAAAGGTACTGTTCATATTCTTCCGTTTGCGGAAAGTTAGTCCCGATAAATTCTTCTGGCAAATGAAAAACAGATTTCTTCAAATGATTTCGTTGATTTCTCCCAGCCCCTCTCTCAAGACTTCTATCTGATCGGCTGTACAGTCTACGACCGTGGAGGCTACATTGTTGCCATATCCCCCGTCAATTACGACATCCACCAGATCTTTAAATTTCTCATAGATCAGTTCGGGATCTGTACTGTATTCGATCACGTCATCTTCGTCTCTGATGGATGTTGTGAGAATAGGCTGGCCCAGCTCCTTTACCAACGTACGTGGTATATTGTGGTCAGGAACCCGGATTCCTACTGTCTTTTTCTTGCTGTTCAGCATTTTGGGCACCTTGTTATTGGCATCCAGAATAAAGGTAAATGGACCCGGCAAGGCTTTCTTCATCATTTTAAATACCGGCGTACTCAGCGCCCTGGTGTATTCAGAAATATTGCTAAGGTCATAGCAGATAAACGAAAAATTCTGCTTTTTGGGTTTAACTCCCTTGATCAAACTTATTCTTTCTATGGCTTTCTGGTTAAAAATATCACAACCCATCCCATAAATGGTATCCGTGGGATAGATGATCACACCTCCTTGCTTCAAGACCTCAACTACCTGCTGTATCCTTCTTGGATCAGGATTTTCGGGGTATATTTTGATAAATGCCGCAGCCATATTCAAATTTAAGCGAAGATGTTTTTTTTAGAATAACTATTTTTAAATTAAATCATTTAATCGACAAAAAGAAAGCGGCATCTCTTTTTTCAGCCGATTTTATTTTTTCTTAAAAACCAAGTACCTGATTAAATAGTATATTTGTGCAGCGGTGAGGGTTTGCGCAGAGGGCCGCAGATTGAAAAATCAAGAGATTGAAATGAAATAAAAACAAATGTTGACAGATAAAAAAAAGAAATATTTACTGGTAGGACTGGTGGCGTTTTCCGTATTGCTCACCTCTCTGAGCTTTTATTTTTATCAGGCTTTTTTCTCTCCCAACACCTTGGTAGACCGGGAGGAGCCTGAGGTCCTCGACATCTACACGGGCAGCACTTTCCAGCAAGTATTGGACAGTTTGATCGCCAGAGATATCATCAATGAGGTGGTAACTTTCAGTTTTGTCGCCAAGGTCATGAAATACCAGGATGCGGTCAAGCCCGGACGCTACACCATACAGCCAAAAATGTCTAACCGGGAGTTGGTGGCTCTGCTCCGTTCGGGGCGACAAAGTCCGGTCAATATTACGTTTAACAATATCCGACTACCAGAAGAGCTGGCAGAAAAAATAACGGACAATCTTGAAATGGATGCAGGCTCCTTTCTGGCCCTGCTGGAAGACGAGGCGTTTACAGAGAAATATGGCTTTGATTCCACCAACATCATGGCGATGTTTATTCCCAATACCTATGAGGTATACTGGAACCTTGGTCCCATCGACCTGTTTGACAGGATGCACCGGGAATACGAAAAATTCTGGACTACGGAACGGATTGAAAAGGCCGAAAAGCTACAAATGGATCCGATGGAAGTAGCCACGCTGGCATCTATCGTACAGGCTGAAACAAACAAAGCCGACGAACGCCCGCTGGTAGCCGGCGTGTATATCAACCGGCTGGAAAGAAATATCCCGCTACAGGCCGACCCTACCTTACTGTATGCCCTGGGGGACTTCAGCATCCGTAGGGTGCTGAACGTACACAAAGAAGTGGAAAGCCCCTACAATACTTACAAGTATGCGGGTCTCCCTCCCGGCCCCATTAATTTGCCGGAAATCAGCTCCCTGGATGCAGTGTTGAATCATACCGATCACAATTACCTGTATTTTTGTGCCAAGGCAGATTTTTCGGGTTACCATGCTTTTGCCACCAATCTCCGGGACCACATGATCAATGCCCGGAAATATCAGAATGCTTTAAACGCCTCAAAGATTTACAGATAATGTTTACACACGAACACCAGCTCCGGGTAAGGTATGCAGAAACAGATCAGATGGGGTATGTGTACTATGGCAATTACGCAGCATACTATGAAGTGGCCAGAGTGGAAGCACTGCGCAATATTGGATTTTCCTATAAGGAAATGGAGGCAAACGGTATCATGATGCCGGTACTGGAAAACCACAGCCGGTTTTTGCTTCCGGGAAAATACGATGAATTGCTGACCATCAGAGTAATTCTCAAAGATATGCCCGGTGTACGCATTCGGTTTCACTATGAGATCTATTCTGAAGACGGTGAACTAATACATACGGGAGAGACCCTGCTTACCTTTCTGAAAACAGACAACCACAAGCCCTGCAGGCCTCCCCAGAAGTTTATGGCACTTATCCGTCCGTATTTTGAACCATCAGCCAAGGCGTCAATGTGAAAACCCGGATCAATCGTCTTAAAGTGAGGTTACACGAGCAGGCCTTGCGTTTAAAGCCCATTCACTTCGGTAACCCCGATCAAAACCTGTATGATGTGGGGAAAATTTTTCTGCACCATATACAAAAAGACGATGTGTTCGAAAGGGCCAGCGCCATGGCTTTTAACTTCACAGTGGCCATGTTTCCCTTGTTGCTGTTTTTATTAAATACGATTCCTTTCATACAATTTTTTATCCCGGAGGTAACCACGGCAAATATCCTGATATTTGTACGTGATATATTGCCCGACAACATCTATAATGAAGCAGCGCCTACGATCATGGATATCGTCAGTAAGCCGAGGCAAAGCTTGTTGTCTCTGGGTTTTTTTCTGGCTCTTTACCTTTCTACCAATGGAGTAATTTCCATGATGAATGCTTTTAATGCCGTATACAGGACGCGGGAAAACCGCGGTTTTCTCCGTACACGTCTGGTAGCGGTCAGTATTGTAGTGGTTTTGGTCCTGAGTATATGCGGGGCGGTATTGGTGATGCTGGTCGGCAGCAACCTGCTGTACCGTTTTTCTGAATTTGAATTTGTGAGCAACTCCATATACTATTATTCTCTGGCTTCATTTCGATTCTTTGTGCTCTTGTTGCTCTTCATCATCGCAACAGCCTATATATTTCGGTTTGCACCTGCGGTCCATGACAAGTGGAAGTTTTTCTCTACGGGATCCGTGGTTGCCGGCACACTGATTACCCTGGGGTTTTTTCTTTTCACCTTTTACCTGAACAATTTCTCTACCTATAACAAACTGTATGGGTCAATCGGCACGATGATAGCGGTGATGCTATGGTTATGGATCACTTCGATATTGGTTTTGGTAGGGTTTGAGATCAATGTGAGTCTGGATAAGGCCCGAGACAGGAAAGCACGCAAAAAGCAGCTGATTCAGAAACAATAAATTATACCACATCAAATATTTTTAGGGCGATTAGATTTGAATTAATTGGAAATAGGTCTACCTTTGCAGACCGAAACACATAAATAATGGACTTCAGTAGCAGTGATTTATTTTTCGCCGTTACTGAAAGGAAAAAGAGGAGTGGCAGAGTGGTCGATTGCGGCGGTCTTGAAAACCGTTGAACCGCGAGGTTCCGGGGGTTCGAATCCCTCCTCCTCTGCTGGATGAAATCCTAACTAATTGTAAATCAATAGGTTAGGGTTTTATTTTTTTAATCAGGGGCGAATTCAGGGGCGAAATATCGGGTTTTTTGTCCTGTTCGTATAAGATGATTAAGGTATTAAACTTTTTTTTGATCGTATGTGATTTTCCTAAAATAGGTATTTGCTGTAGTTTGCATCCTCTCCCCTGTCCATTTCGATCTCCAAAATGAATATTCCTCTCGTTTACAAATGGGTAAAATGGCGTTTGACCCATCCTCGCCCCCCGGTCCCCTGGAGGGGAAGGCCACGTACAGAGACATTGGGTGTAAAAAAAGGTTTATTGGAAATGAGTCTTTTTCAATTAGCAAAAAACTAGATTTCCTAATTTGCCACTCCCGTCTTTACCTGCCTAAAACACGAATTAGAACCTACTTCAAACCATTGACTTTTAATATTTTAACAAGCTTTTTTTCACCTAAAAAACTTTCATTCTACGTCAAAAATTAGTAACTTAAGGAATCGTTTTAAACAGCAAAACTATGGGATTCCTGATTAAACTTTTCGTCGTCTCCTTTATTTGCGTGGTAGCCATGTTCGGTGCTTTGGGCAGCGAAAACGAATGGCCGGGTCTGATAGTGGCCATTACGGTGTGGGTTTGGTTTATCTATTCCCTATCTAAACCCAACGAATACAATTCCGACAGAAAGATCAGGGAACTGGAGCGCAGAAACGAGGAGCTTATGAGGAAACTGGAACAAAGAGGTCGCTAATAATCGGGTCCAGTAATATTTTTCTTTCAACACCCCAAAAGCGGCAATACCATCAAAGGTCCAGTTTCAAGCCTGCCATTTCCAATTCCTTGATATGCATACCGGCAAGGATCAAGTCGTCTCCTTCGATGGCTTGCAGGATTTTTTTAATCAGCTCATTTAACTTTTTACCTTTTTCCAACCTTTCAAATGGAAAGGGATCCAGGTTCTGGTCTATCAGCTGGTTGATCTTCCTATCTATCTGGGCTTGCTTGTTTTTTAATTGCATTACGATCAGGGAGATATATTTCACTGTTTATTATATTAACATGTTTGGGTTAATAATTTAAACGAAATATTGTAAATCCCTGACTATTTATTGAGAAATCCTATATTTACCTTTTTTCACCTGCAACCATTTTCCACTATGGATTACTAATATCGGACTAGATACTTTTGCATAGAGTGGCCGAATAGGATCTAGGTCGACCGAGGAGGTTAGCTAGTCCTATCCGGGAAGACGGAATGCATGGGTGTCCTTGGGGAGGGGAAAAGTGTTTGGGTTTTTGTAGGAACGGACAAAATTCAAACTTTTTTCCCCGGGGAAATTGAGGCTGTGACCGAAAATTTAAGTTTTGGTAAATAATCCCAGTCATTTTTGGCAGAATTAAACTATCTTTAAGAATGAACAAATTTATTCTAGTCCTTTTTCTTTTTGCACTAGGTTCTTGTCAAAAGAACCCTGAGGAAGATAACTACAGAATTATTAAGGAGGAGGATTTCGAAATAATTTCCATTACTTCAGAAAAGTATTATTTCGAGGAAATCATCAATCCTTCTAATATTGGTTTAGTTGGTAGAAAAGTTCTGATTTCTGAAGCATGGAGAGTTCCAGAGGAACATCCTCGAATTCATATTATCGATTCTAAGAATTGGACTTATGATAAACCAAAGGGAAAATTTGGAGAAGGTCCTTTAGAGGTGATTGATGCCAGCTTGTTTTTTAAAGGAAAAAATGCGGATACTTTTTGGGCCTATTCGATGAACAGGAGGAAATTAGTTGAATATTCGATGTCAGATTCTACACTTCTAGGTAAAAGTGAATGGAAAATGACGGAGCCTATGATGGATCTTTGGTTTTTTACCCAGGCTACTGACAGTAGTTATCTGGGAATATCGAGAGAGGATAAAAATCGGATTTTGGAATTTGATAAAGCTGGAAATAAAATCGGAGGGTATGGAAATTGGGAGAAGGTAAAGGATCAACCTGATCTTAATGATTACCAACTGTCGGAATTAAACAGCAGTTTTTTTAAAGGTAACTCAGATGAAGGTCTTTTTATTAGAGTTGGACTTAGAAGGGATAGACTTGAAATTTTCGACAATCGAGACAAATCGTTTATGATCATAGATGGACCTGATATGGAATTGCCCCCGTTTGAACTAGTTGGAGCTGATGGCAAGGAGCATTTGTACCTTGGTCCAGATCCTCGTTACCACTACAGAGACGCTGTTGTCACTGAAAAATATATTTTTGCATTATATGCAGGTGTAAGACATTCTGAATTTAACAAAACAGCGATTATGGCGGAGCAGATTTGGGTTTTTGATCATAAGGGAAAGCCTCGTTGGAAGTTAATGCTGGATAGATCAATCATCAATTTTGTAGTGAATGAAGAATCCAATGAAATCTATGGACTGACTACTGACGAAGATCCTGGAATTGCGGTTTATAATATTCCAAAGGAGTTGTTGTAGAATATGAAAATATTTATAAACTGAAACATCTTTAAAAGGTGATGAAAAAATAAGCCAATGACTTAAGCTTTTTATATTACCGGTCAGAGTTTTGCTACTTTACCGCTTTTCATGCCCTGCAAGCTTTCCCCAAACGTAATTACAATTCTCATTTGTCTCAGTGCCAGGAAACAAAAAAAAGCCTGTTAAGGCTTTTTATCACGTTTTCAATCTTCTAGCTTTTCCCCTTTCGGAGCAACTTCCTTTTTGCTGATATAGGCCGTATGGTTTTTTCCATATTGGTCCTGCTCTTTGAGGGCAGCGACTTCAAATACCAGGTATTCTTTGCCGCCGTAGTCGACCATGTGGTCTTTGGAAAATGCGATATTTTTGATCTGCCGCAGCCACCCTTGGCGGGTGGACCACTACGACCATCTTTGCAACAATAACTATTTACAGTATATTATTATTCCTTATTCGCGTTTAAAACAAATTTAGGCAATGTGGCACCGAAATTTAAAAACAACTAACTAATTAGGGTCTGCTGAAAAACTCAAAAAAGACCAGTTTATAAAACCAGGCCAGATAGCTCTCTGGGCTGGTTTTGTATTTTCTGGATCTCCAGAATCTGCCTTATGGCGTTTCTGAGCATGTTTTTTAAATCTTTCCACGCTGAAAAACTCAGACATGGGAGTGCCATCCCGGCCAATTTGACCAGGTTGAGCACTAGGATAATTGAAGCGATCCACGATTGGCTGGTGTTTTTGAGCCTTGCCCTGATCCGGTTCATTCCGTATCCGTTTTTTGCCTGACCAAACTTGCCTTCTATCGGGTTCCTTTCCCCAGGTCTTACGTGGTTTTCCACTGCCTTGGCCGAAG
>NZ_FRCY01000008.1:0-146293 GCF_900143075.1 Cyclobacterium lianum
GCGGATTCTTTGAACAGTTGGAGCACCGAAAGTACTACAGTTTGGAAGTCGAGTGGGGAAGACCTGGAAAAATGGGCAGGATCAGAACAGTAACTGTCCTGATTTTCAGTATATTGTATTTTATCAAAGATTTTTTTTCGGACATTCGCAAGATATATCCGTCGTGTTTTGGTTGGTATTTTGTACCTTCATAGCTATATGTTTAAGACAACATAATTTACCTAAAGTAGGCCGGTTTTCATAAGGAAAATCGGCTTATTTTGTCTCAAGAGGCCATTTTTTTCTTAACTTAATAGCATTGAGATCTTAGCACGACAACCATTAGCTCCTATGATCAGATTGAAACAGCATATCAAGAGCTTTTGGAGCAGGTAAGGTTTGGCCCCCCGGTGTGGGATAAGACAACAAAACGGTACCTGCGTTTATCAGCAAAAAGGATTTTCTCAGACATTCGGGAAGAAGGAGCATTTCTACCGGAGATAAAAGAAGTTGTGGTATACCTTTCCGTTTTTGATGAAGCGTTCAATTTAATTGCCGAAACAGCTATTCCTGAATTGAGTACTGACTATGTAAAGTACTTTTCCAAAAACGGGAAGCTATGGGTGTTTCAGAATGTGGATGATGAGATGGGGTTTATCAGGCTGGACATGAGTGAATGAAATTAAGACATTATCCTGGTCCCATTCCAGGAGCGAAACGGAGCATTTATGGTGAAATTGGGATTTTTAGTCTTTTGGGATTAATGGTTTGGCAAAAGCCGGGGACATCGATAAATTCAACATTACCTCCAGCTAAAGCAGGAGGCGATTGAACCAAACGAACCCTGGTTCCAAATTATGGCTTAAATCGATGGACGATCGCTCATCAATAGGAAATAGCCCATTCCAAATAAATGAGATTCAAAAATAACAGGCTTAAGCCCGAAATGAGGACTTCCTATGCCACCTCCTGCATGTTGACCATTTTTCGAAAATGGGTGGGTGTCATTTTTTTATACTTCTTGAATTGCCGGTTAAAGTTTGCCAGGTTGTTAAAGCCACATTCGAAAGCAACCTCTACAATATTTCTGTCCGTCTCCGAAAGCATTTTACAGGCATGACCCAGCCTTACCGTATGCAGGTATTCTACAAAGGTAATGCGGTACTGTTCTTTGAAAAAATTACAGAAGGTGGTTACGGCCATATTTGCCATGGAGGCTACTTCCGGCAATGAAATATCCTTATCGAAATTATTGTGAATGTATGCCTTTATTTTATCCAGCCGATCAGAACCCTGGGGGTCAATCTGGTCCAGGTATCCGGGGCTCGCCAGGAACTCGTATTCTCGGGTTTGAGAGAGGATGTCAAAAATCGAAAGCAAACTGGACAAACGCTGTATGCCGTTCATGTGGATCATGCCTTCCATCAGTGCATTGATTTGTTCCTTGGTTTTGCCCTTTAAGGCCATGCCCCTTTTGGAAAGTTTCAGAAAATTTCTGAGGGTTTCCATTTCTGGTATTTTAAGAAAATCCTCTCCAAGAAAATCTTCCTGAAAGTGAATTACAATGGCTTCTGCATCATAGGCAGCCTGTCCATTCACAAAACTCGATTCATTGACCCATACGTGTGGCAGGTAAGGCCCCATACACACCAGGTCGCCTTCCTGAAAGTAGCCTATATGGTCCCCCACCATTCTTCTGCCCTGGCTTTTGAGCACCAGCACCAGCTCATACTCCGGATGATAATGCCAGGGACAGGGAAAATACTGTCCCTTTTCCTTGAATACGATAAAAGATTTATCAAAATCCTGTGGTAGCCTTACTTCGATCGATTTCATAGGGTCTTTCTTTTAGCTTATTAATTTAACTTAAAGTCTGTTTAGAAAAAAGGTTTCGCACTGACATCTGAAAAATAATACCATAAATATAAAGAATAGTAACAGGTGTCCATTCATTAAAGTATTTTATTATTTTTTTGATTACCAGATAGTTAAATCGAAATGACTGTGTTCAGGAGGTAATTTTTACTGCACAGAGCAATACCTTTTGCTGCTTTATGAAAGATAGTACCATCATTCCAGATAATATGAATAGTAAGTCTTGAGTGATCCGGATAATTTTGAAAATACCTTTTTCGGTCAGCAGGAAAAACGAATAGTTGACCCCCGATAATTATCTTAGTTCATGAAAAGCAGTCGATGAGACCGAAAATTGACGTATCAGAAATAGAAACCGGTGTAGTAGGTTTGGGGATGATGGGAACCAGTATAGCTGTGGCTTTGTGCATTGCCGGCCACCCTGTAAAGGCCGTTGCCCCTATAGCGCATGAATTGGAGAATGCGAGAAAAAGTATTGCCCGACAACTACAGCATGCCGATGCAAGTGGGCTCCTGCAGCAGCCAATATCTTTTTATATGAATAGGATCAGGCTGTCGGAAGATTACTTTGTATTTCAAAATTGCCGCCTGGTACTGGAATGTGTCATCGAGGACAAAGCTGCGAAAGCCCGCGTCTACCGGAAAATAGCGGCTGCAACCGGCACAGATACGGTAATTTCAAGTAATACATCGGCCATTCCGGTAAGTGACTTGCAGGAGATGGTGCCTGAACCCGGCAGGTTTTTGGGGATTCATTGGGCAGAGCCGGCATACATGACGCGGTTTATGGAAATCACCAAAGGAATAAGGACCGAAGACCGGTATGCAGATTGGGTCTATCAACTGGCTCACCAGTGGGGTAAAGAACCTACTTTTCTGCAGAAGGATATCCGGGGATTCGTAACCAACCGCCTGATGTATGCAGTGTACCGGGAAATATTTCACCTGGTCGCCAAAGGTGAAACAACGATTGCCGATGCAGACAAGGCCTTCCGTTATGATGCCGGCTCCTGGATGACCTATATGGGGATATTTGAAAGGATGGAACAGCAGGGACTTTCGGATTTCAGCAAAATATTTCAGCGGATTTTTCCGAAATTGGACAACAGTACGGAAGTGCCGCAGCTCATGCAGGAAATGGTGAAGACCAAAGTAAAAGGAGTGCAGCAGGCGAGAGGGCTGTATACCTATACCCGGGAAGAGGCAGCAGCATGGGAAAAATCCTTTGCGGAATTCAACAAGGAAATTTATCAATTGGCAGATCAATACCAAAAAATCAAAAACGAATAAATTTCGTCCATGAAAAAATACGAATACACGGCATCGGCAGCCTGGTTGGAAAGGGCAAAAAAGGTGTTGGCTGCGGGGATTTCTTCCGAATTCAGAAAATACAATCATCCGCATGCACTTTTCTACACCCATGGTAGTGGAACAAAGGTGTATGATGTGGATGGAAATGAATACCTGGATTTTACCCTCAGTCAGGGACCTCTGATTCTGGGGCATTCGCACCCGGAGGTGCTGGATGCTGTAAAAAACGCATCCCTAAAAGGGCAGTTGTTTGCCGGGCAGCATGCTATGGAGATAGAACTGGCAGAGAAGCTTCAGCAGATCATACCCTCGGCCGAACTGATACGATTTTGTCTGGATGGATCAGAAGCGGTGCAGACTGCCCTCAGGGTAGCCCGATCCAAAACGGGAAAGTCTAAATTTTTACGTTTTGAAGGGCATTATCACGGTTGGTTGGATAATGTATGTTATGGAATTTCCACTCCTTCTCCGGAGGCCATGGGTCCGAGGGACAGCCCGGCAATGCATCCCTGGACGCAGGGTCTCCCTGAGGGTGCAGCCGAAGAAAGCTTCCTATTGCCCTGGAATGATTTGGATCTGGTAGCGAAAAAGCTGGAGGAGCATCACCAGGAAATAGCGGCCATCATTACAGAGCCGGTCATGTGTAACAATGGCTGCATTCCGCCAAAAGCGGGTTTCCTGAAAGGATTAAGAACGCTTTGTAGCCAATATGGAGTCGCCTTAATTTTCGATGAGGTCATTACCGGATTCCGGCTGGGACTTGGAGGTGCGCAGGCTCTTTTTGGTGTTACTCCGGATATGGCGGTTTTTGCCAAGGCGATCGGAAGCGGATATCCCATCAGTGCTATAGTAGGAAAAAGGGACTGGATGGAAGAGATCGCTTCTGCACGGGTGATACATGCCGGTACCATGAACACTGGCAATCCTACGGTAGCCGCCGCTTTGGCGACTATTAATATTCTCGAAAGGGATGACCCCTATCCCAAAATGAATGCATTGGGTGAAAGACTCAGATCAGGCCTTCGGGATATTGCAAAAGTATCAGGTCAGCCAATGCTGGTATCAGGCATTGGGCCGGTAGTGCACACGGGTTTTACAGACCTTGAAAGCGCCGTCGATTTTCGGGATGTACTTCTGTTTGATAAAGCGAAATTAAAAACTTTTGTTTCCCGTCTGCATGACCGCGGGCTGCGCATCATTGGTCGCGGGCTCTGGTACATAAGCGCAGTGCACACAGCGGAAGAAATTGACCAGGCCCTTGAGCTGGCAGAAGAGGTTTTAACTGCACAGGACAGATAAAATCGATCCGGCCCGAAATCAGAGGGGGTATGGCGAAAATATTACTCTCCAGGATGATTAGCCAGTATGACCGGTTCTACCGACTGATGATCAGAACAAGGAATCCAGAAAAATCGGAATAAGCTGTGACCTTTGAAAAGCAAATAGAAAACATATGAATTACCTCAAATGCAAGGTGGCAGTAATTGGCGAAGGAATGATGGTCCCCACCGTTGTCTGTTGTCTCCTCAGGGCAGGGCATCAGGTAAAATCCTTTACCCCCCAAAATCCCCTCGCACAGGTTAGGTTTCTGGCGAATATTGCGGGTTTTTCCCGATTGGACGAGGACGGTTTGGAGGGAAATTTTGAAGATTACTCTGAATTGTCAGATTGCGCAATGGTCCTGGCCATTACACGGGAAAGGGAGGAGGAGAAAGCTGCGCTGCTGAAGAAAATTGAAAAAAACGCAAAACAGGACACTTTAATAGCGCTGAACACAGAAAGTATTACACTGGACGAGTTGCAAAACCAAATGCAGTTTCCTTGCAGATTGGTGGGTTTAAACTGGACCTATCCTGCTCACCAAAACCTATTTGCCGAGGTAATAATCAATCCCCTTACCGACAGGGAAAAGGTCAAAGCTTTAATGATTTTGCTCCGGGAGGCCTGGGACAAGGACCCCTACCTGCTGGAAAGCGGGAATGGTATCCGTAGCCGGTTAATGGCAGCCATGGCCAGGGAAGCCTTTTTCCTGATTGAAAACGGGTATGTAAAGGTAGCTGACATCGATCGGGCTTGCCGGAATGATCCGGGTTATTACCTTCCATATGCAGGAAATTGCCGCTATATGGATCTGATGGGCACATTTGTCTATGGAGTAGTGATGAAAGATCTCAATCCGGAACTTTCCAGAACGAAAAATATTCCCGGTTTTTTTGCGGAAATGGTGAAGCAGGATAGTATGAAAAACGCTTCGGAACGGGCCCATCAGGCCCATTCATCTTCAGGGCTTGGTAAACTGGAAATTTCTTTTCTCGAATTTAGCCGTAAAATGAGGGCATTGATGGAAAAGTATCCTTTTCCAAGAAGCAGAACTTCTGAGGAAGAACTTACGGAGATCGATCAGGGTGGCTTCAGATTAAAAAATAGGGATCGGAAAAAATAAAAAAAATAAGATGGATATTTCAGAAATAAAAAAATCCTTTGATGCCGACGGATTTGTCCATTTACCAGGCTTTCTTAAGAGCGGGCAGGTAGATGGGATCAATGCCAGGCTGAAGGGTTGGTCGGAAGCAAAGGTAGATACCATGGCTCCCGAGCATGTTAAATTTGAGGAGAATGGTGATTTTTCCAGCTTGAAAATGCTGCAAGACCTGCAAATTTATGATCCTTTCTTTGCAGACATTCTTTTCGACAGCAGCTTTACACGGTTGGCTGAAGATTTACTGGAAGAGAAGGTTTTTGGCAAGACCCTGGAATATTTCAACAAACCGGCCCTAATTGGGAAAGCCACCCCGCCTCACCAGGACGGGTATTATTTTATGCTGCAGCCCATGTCTGCCGTTACCATGTGGCTGGCACTGGAGGAGGTGGACGCAGAAAACGGCTGGGCAAGTTATGTTCGTGGTTCCCATAAAAAGGGTATGCGTAATCATTCCCGAACCCAAACGCCGGGATTTTCGCAGGGAATTGCAGATTTTGGCTTGCCTGCAGATCTGGAAAATGAAGTGTTTTTTCCAGCCCAACCCGGAGATTTGCTGGTACACCACGCGCTCACCATTCACCGTGCCAGCCCAAACACCAGCAAGGACCGTAGCCGGAAAGCCATGGGCCTGATCTATTTCGGAGCATCAGCAAAAGAGGACGTAGTCGCCAAAGCTTCCTACGTGAAATCACTGAACAAAAAAAGCTGATGATACCAAAGAAGCCGATTTCCAGCTTTCTGATTTACCTGTGTGTGTTGCTGTTTTCAGCCTGTGAAAAAAATGATGCTGCTATCGGCGATGATCTGAGACAGAGGGCTATTCAGGAACTGGATACCGTGATGGTAAAGCAGGAACGTTGGGTAAAGGTCCATGCAGCAGAATACAAAATAGAGCTTGGCTACACGGAAGATGTCGCCGAAACCTTTATGGCGGAACTACTGCAAGCTCAAAACCAATCTCAATACAGAATTGGCGTCTGGCGGGTTTTGGCGCAGTGTAATTCACTTGAAGTTGATCAATACCGGGAGAAAATAGCCGCAGCATTCCGGGACAAACAGGGAGACGACAGGGTGTATGCTGCAGAATCGATGGCAAAATTGGGACTCAACCTAAAGAGATGGGCGCCGGAAGCAACAGAAGAAGTGCTGAACGGACCTGTCAATTCCCTTTATGTTTACACGATGTGGAGTAGCCTTCAGGGAGAGGATCCTGCCGATGAGGTTTCAGCCTTACTGGAGTTGGTTAAAAACAAGAAATTGGACGATCTCCTTGTCATGCAAGCTGCATATGCGCTGCGAAATGAAGGTAATTTGAGTATTACACAGTGGAAAAACCTGGCCAGTCAGGCATTGGCAAGGGAGGAGAGCTCCGCGGCAAAAGTGTATCTTTTGTCTGCGGCGTTTATCCATGCACCCGAATCAGAAAAAGGCCGAGATACCTTTGCAGCCGTCAGAGAACAATTGCTTTTGTATAGAGATTCTGCCGAAAAAGGCGCGCAAATGGAGCTGGCCATTGCCTTGGGCAGGGCTGGCAGGCCGGAGGATTTGGCGGTTTTGAAAAAACTGCTTGAAGGCAGTAATCCGGTTGATCCTTCTGGAGACCCTGAGGCAATCGCCCTGCACCATGCAGCACAGGCAGATATCCGGGCTACTGCCGCATACAGCATCTTGACCATGGACCGCAGACGGGAATACAGCCTCGCATTGGGAGACTGGCTGGTTGTAGTCCTGTATCTGGCAGGTATGTTGGGTGTGGGTTATTACTTTTCCAGAAAAAACAAAAACGAGCGGGACTACTATCTTGGTGGCGGAAAAATGAATCCCATTGCAGTGGGCCTGTCCCTCTTTGCTACCCTGCTGAGTTCGCTAAGCTACCTTTCCTATCCGGGCGAAATGGTAAAGTACGGGCCGGTGATTCTGTCCGGTATATTGGTGTTTCCGTTAGTTTATTATGTCGTGGGCTGGTTTTTAATTCCCCAATTCATGAAACTTCGGGTGACCAGTGCTTACCAGATCCTGGAGATCAATCTCGGGGTCAGCATCCGTTTGCTGGCCACTTTCTTTTTTCTCTCCCTGAGATTTCTTTGGATGGGAACCATCATTTTTATCACTGTGCATACGGCCATACTGGCGATATTTGGATTTGACCAGAAATATGCCCTGTTGATCAGCATACTGCTCATGGGGATTACAATTTTTTACACCACAATGGGTGGATTAAAGGCAGTGGTTTTTACAGATGTGATCCAGTCCGGCGTATTGATGGGAGGTGCAATTCTCACGCTGTTGGTAGTAAGTTATCAATTGGGCTCCTTTACAAGCTGGATTCCGGGCGAATGGCTGACGCAGTGGGGAGAGTTGAAAATAGGGCTGGATGCCAGGGAGCGCCTGACCATTGCCAATGCCCTATTGACTACCTTTGTCTGGTACGTAGCCTCCTCTGGCTCAGACCAAATGTCCATTCAGCGATTTCTGGCTACCGAAAATGTACAAACTGCCAGGAAGACATTTGGGGTTTCACTGATCACTAACTTTGTGGTACAGTGTCTTCTGGGTTTGGTCGGCCTCGCTGTGCTGGCCTATTTTCTTGCCTTTCCGCAGTACTTATCGCCCGGGGAAACGGTATCCAGCCATGCCGATCAGTTGTTCCCGAAATTTATACTTGTTGGATTGCCGGTAGGCATTTCCGGTCTGGTGGCTGCAGGAATACTGGCAGCTGCCATGTCCAGTCTTTCTTCGGGACTGAATAGCACCTCCTCGGTCATTTCAGAAGACCTGATCAAGAGATTTACCAAAAATTATAAGGCACCAAAAAACCAAATGCGGGGAGTGCGGAACCTGTCGTTTTTTGTGGGAATATTCGCATTGGTCCTCAGCGTGCTGATCAGTAAGGTAGAAGGCAATCTGTACGATGTGATTGTCAGGGTGGTGAATTTATTCGTCTCCCCACTATTTGTCCTGTTTTTTATGGCCTTATTTGTGCCGTTTGCGACGGCAAGAGCTACATTAGCTGGGGGATTGATCAGTGTAGCTACTGCCATTGCGATATCTTTTTTTAAGTGGATGGGCATAGAAGTTCTTTTTATCCTGCCGGCCTCTCTTCTCGCAGGTATCCTTTCCGGATCCATTTTAAGCTATCTCGATTACCGGCTCCTGGGAAATCGGGAAACCATGGAAAAGAGAAGCCGGGAAGCGGCAATTTTTAAGGATCCTGGTGAAGTGGAGTGAAAACCCAGAACGGGTGTACATGTTAAAAAACGTTAATTTTTGTTACCAGGTCTTGTGAAAATATTTCTTCTCATCTAAAATTGATGCTGCAATTCTTGAAGTTATCTTAAGGTAAATAAAGTAGGATTTAACATTATTCATTTAATCAATAAATTTCACTTATTTATATGGAAACAACAGATAATTTTGACAACATGGTACTCGGAAGGGTTGTGCATCGTTTATTGTTCTTTTTTACCATTTTTTTTCTAATCACAAATTCTTCAAAAACAACCGCACAGACGTCCTCGCAGGGATCTTCGATTACCTCAAACCTTATCAATATTGAAGCTCCGGCAAGCGAAACCTTCCGCTATCAGGCCACGCTTAAAAATGGCGCGGGAAGTGCCCAAGTTTTCCAGTTAAGTGCAGATGTTCCCGAAGGCTGGCGGTTGGTATTCAAGGCCAGAGGTAGTCAGGTCACTTCCATTAATGTTGAGCCGGACAGGACAGAAAGCATCAGTATTGAGATCAAGCCCGCTTATGGGGCAGAGCCGGCCCAATATCCCTTTACCGTGCACGCTATATCAGACCGTGAGTCGCTGCAGCTAGCATTGGAGGCAGTAGTGGAAGGATCCTATGAGATGGAGCTAACCACGCCTTCGGGACTATTGAGTGGAGAAATTACAGAGGGCAAAAAAGCTGAGATCACCCTAAGGGTGAAAAATACGGGTTCCCTCGCCTTGAATGAAATCACCCTTTCCGCCCAGACACCCTCCAGGTGGGAAGCTACTTTTTCTCCATCAGAAATCGCCCAATTGGATCCGGGAGAGACGGTTGATCTGATTGCTACAGTCACCGTTCCGGAAAAAACGCTGGCCGGTGATTATGTAACCAAATTTACTGCTAAGAATACGTCGGGTAATAGTACTGCAACCTACCGGATGACAGTAAAAACGTCGGTGTTGTCCGGCTGGGTTGGAATTCTGGTAATTTTAATCGCCATAGGCTTTGTGTTTTACCTCATCCGAAAATTTGGTAGAAGATAGTCATATTATGGATAACCCAATCATACAGTTGAGACACCTTACAAAACACTATGGTGATTTTAAAGCAGTAAAGGGATTGGATCTTACCATCAACAAGGGAGAGATTTTCGGTTTGCTGGGGCCTAACGGAGCCGGCAAGACCACTACCATCCTCATGATGATGGGGCTGACAGAGCCTACTTCCGGCACTGCACAGGTTTGCGGGTTTGATGCCAGCAGGGATCCGATATCCGTAAAAAGGCTGGTGGGCTATATGCCGGACAGCGTTGGCTTCTACGACAACATGACGGCCCTGGAAAACCTCATGTATATCGGAGAGCTAAACGGGATTCCGCGGGCAGAAGTAGAAAATCGTGCCCTCACCACAATGGATTTGGTGGGGCTGCAGGGAGATGCCATACACAAAAAAACATCAGCGTATTCCAGAGGAATGAAGCAGCGCCTCGGTCTTGCTGAAGTGCTGATCAAAGAACCAAAAGTTATCGTTTTGGACGAGCCCACGCTGGGGATAGATCCCAGTGGTGTCAGGGAATTTCTCAGCCTTATTATGCGCCTGAGCCGGGAAAAAGGACTTACCGTATTGCTTTCTTCCCACCATCTGCATCAGGTACAGCAGGTATGTGACCGTGTTGGGATTTTTGTCAATGGAGAATTGCTGGTTGAGGGTGATATCAATAGCCTTTCCAGCCAGCTTTTTGCAGAAAAATCTTACGAGATTCATGTCAGCCTGGAAGAGACCATCAGCCTTCCCTGGAAAGACGAGACGGAGATGCTTCAAATGCCTTCAGTGCAGTCTGTTTCCGCAGTAGACCAAAGGATAGCAATTTCCTGCAAGGTAGACGTGACACCAGATGTAGTACGGTTTTTTGTACACAGAGGATATGGGGTGACCGGCGTCCAGAAGAAAGAGTATGGTTTGGAGGATATCTACCAGAAGTATTTTGAAGACAGTAAGTTCAATTGAAAAGTAGAGAATAATGAAAGCAATCATAGATTCTTTAAAAAGTCATTCGTCTACCAGTTCAGGCGTCCAGCCCCACCCCTTTTGGGTGATGGTGAGAAAGGAAATAGCCGATCATATTCGCAGTTGGCGTTTTCTGGTCTTGTTGGTGCTTGTAGTGCTTACATTTTGGGGAACTACCTCAGTGTCCATGGCCAACCTCAGACAGGTGGTGGGCAATGCCAATGACCCGGACAGTTTGTTTCTTTACCTCAAGCTTTTGACTACCACGGAAGGATCCCTGCCTCCATTTCATGTATTTCTCAGTTTTCTCGGTCCGCTTCTGGGTATCAGTCTCGGTTTCGATGCGGTCAATTCCGAGCAACAAAACGGAACTCTGACCCGCATCATGGCCCAACCGGTTTTCCGCGACAATTTGCTACTTTCCAAATTTGTCAGCGCGTTGACATTAGTAGGTAGTTTGTTGTTATCGCTCTCTTTATTGATGATTGGGGGAGGAATCCTTATCACAGGTGTATTGATCGAGGTAGAGGAGCTGATCAGGATACTCGGTTTTACTTTCCTTTGTACCATATACGTTGGATTTTGGCTAGGCTTATCTATCTTGCTATCGATACTGTTCAGGCAAGGCGCTACCTCCGCGCTCACAGCGATAGGGATATGGTTGTTTTTTACTGTATTCTACCAAATCATTGTCAATCTGGTGGCAGAAGCGCTTGTTCCTGCAGAAAGTGCTTTGTCTCAGCAAGCAATACTGCGCTACAATGAATTATTATTGAATTTGCTGCGACTAGCCCCCAGCCAGCTCTATACTGATGCCACTACCACCTTGCTGATGCCCTCTGTCAGGAGCCTTGGACCCATCACAATGGAGCAAATGGCAGGAGCCATACCCTCTCCACTTCCCTTAAAGGAAAGCCTGATGATCGTATGGCCACAGCTAAGTGGCCTGATAGCAGCTACTGTGCTTTGTTTTGCCTTGTCCTATTACCTGTTTATGAGAAGGGAAATACGCAGTTAAACGCTGGTAAGTTAGACGGATCTTTACCCGGGTTTTTGTGATTTTTGTTGCGGCTGATTTCGCTGCTTGCCTGCATTGTTGAATTTACTGTGGATTGAAAGGGGTATTGCGGAATTCGATTTCCGGATTTAGGATAATTATTGTATTTTGACTTTTCGATCAAAAACGATGCAATGATTTATGGACCATGCTAACCCGAATAGCCGGAGAAATTTTGTCAGGGATAGTTTGATTGCAGGTATAAGCCTTTCCGGAATCGCTCCCCTTACACTTTTGGCAGACAGGCTAAGCGCCGCTCCAGGGCAGGAGATCTTGAATTTTAGCCTAAAACTACAGGTTCCGACACGCTTGTTCGATGGCGAAAAATGCTGGGTGCATCCCAGGGCGGGAATTGTGCCGGGAGCCGGAAAGGGAGAATTACCACGCGTGGTGATGACCATGAATACTTTAGACCTGTCGGGGAGCGATGTCTTTAAAGGCATGTATGGAATGCATTCGGATGATGGAGGGGGCAATTGGACTGTGCCGGAAGCCCTGCCTCCGCTTGCCCCCAGGTACGAAAAAGTGGAGAACGAAGAACGACCGGTGGCCGCAAGTGATTTCTGGCCTGCATTGCATAGGGAAAGCAAAAGCCTCCTGGGCACCGGGCATACTATCGTGTATACTGCCGACTGGAAAGTAGCTCATCCCAGGCCCCGGCACACAGCCTACTCAGTGTATGATGTCCGAAAAAATCAATGGTCAAAATGGGAAAAACTGGATATGGGAAACCATCGGAAGTTTCAAAATGCAGGGGCAGGCTGTGTGCAACGCTGGGATGAGGCAGATGGGAATATTCTTTTGCCCATTTATTTTATGCCCCCAGGCAGCAATTCACAGGTAACGGTGACCCGTTGTGCCTACGACGGGAAGAAGCTTCGATTTCTGGAGCAGGGCAATGACCTGTCCATTGACGATGAAAGCAGGGGACTACATGAGCCCTCCCTGACACGGTTTCAGGGAAAATACTACCTGACCATTCGCAATGACAACCAGGGTTTTGTTACTCAAAGTGAGGATGGCCTGCAATATGCCCCTATTCAATCCTGGAAATTTGATGACGGTACGGATCTGGGTAATTACAATACCCAGCAACATTGGGTGACACACAGTGAAGGGCTTTACCTGGTTTATACCCGTCGTGGCGCAGGCAATGACCATGTATTTCGCCACCGGGCGCCGCTCTTTATGGCAAAAGTCCATCCGGATAGATTGTATGTCATCAGGGATACCGAGAGGATTCTTGTACCGGAAAGGGGAGCCCGTTTAGGTAATTTCGGGGTCACAATGATTAGCCCGGACGAAACCTGGGTGACCGTATCAGAATGGATGCAACCCGAAGGCGCAGAGAAATATGGAAGCGATGGTAGTGTATATGTTGCCAAAATTCGCTGGAGCCAGCCGAACGGCTTATTTAGCGGGTAAATTTTGAAGACGATTAGTACTTTTCTACCTTTCGCGATATGCTTAAAAAAAATACAAAGCCCTGGTAATAATGGAAAAAATCACCCTTCCCGGCTTCCAATTAATTGGTCTCAGACTTGCCGCAAAGACCAGCAACGAAAATGGACAATCTATGTTAGATTGTGGCCATTTATGGCAGGAATTTGAAAGGGGACAATATTTCAAAAAAATTCCGAACAAAATTGACAATAACATTTATGCCGTTTATTATGAGTACGAAGGGGACCATTCCGAACCCTTCAGCTATTTTATTGGCTGTAAGATAAGACCACAGTCAGGAGATTTGTCCGGTCTCCATATGCTGAACATGCCTACACAGCGATATTGTAAAATCACAGCAAAGGGAAAGATGCCTGATTGTATGTCAGCTTCCTGGCGAAAAATCTGGGATTCTAAGATGAACCGGACATTTGGTTTTGATTTTGAAGTGTACGGGGAAAAAAGCCAAAACCGGGATGACACTGAAGTGGATATATATGTGTCGGTCAGCGATCATGAGTAGTTAGATGAAGCACTTGAGGATTGGTTTATTATTCGGTACAACGAGGCAACCTGGTGTTCAGGTAGGATCCTGGTACTCCTCGGGTTGAAAAAAAGTACCAGCTTTACAAATAAAAGTAATAGTCAGGACCTGCTACCTGTCTTACATTTGAAGAAGAAGGAAACAATATGACTGTATCCATGAGACCCAGCCTGGTGCTGCAAAAATTGCGCTCTGGGGAAAATGTGGCCTGTTTTAAAGTGAACCTTGCCGATCCACGGGCGGTGGAAATAGCAGCCTTGTCAGGCTTTGACTGCATTTGGCTGGACCAGGAGCATATAGGGCAGGACTGGTCCATCCTTGCCGCTCAAATATGGGCCGCCAAATCACAAAATAAAGATACGCTGGTAAGGGTGAGCAGGGGAAGTTACAGCGATTATGTGAAGCCTCTCGAACTGGATGCCACTGGTATTATGGTCCCTCATGTGATGCATGCAGCAGATGCCAGAAAGGTAGTAGAGATGACCCGTTTCCATCCAGAGGGAATGCGGGCCATTGATGGGGGCAATGCCGATGGGGCATATACTGCAGCCGATTTCAGACAATACCTGAAAGATGCCAATCGGCAACGGTTCGTAATCCTTCAGATAGAAGATCCGGAGGCCCTGGAAGGGTTGGAAGATATAGCCCGGCTGGAAGGGTACGATATGCTCTTTTTCGGACCGGGAGATTTCAGTCAGGCCATTGGTGCCCCCGGAGAAATGAACCACCCAGAGATCACAGCAGCAAGGGAAAAGGTAGTACGCTTGGCAAAAAAACACAGAAAATTTGCCGGTACCACCGGAACACCGGATAAGGTTTCGATTTACCAGACGATGGGGTATCAGTTTATCAGCATCGGGGCAGATGTGATTTCCCTGACCCAATACTGCAGGCAACTGATGGCCGATTTCAATACTACAGATCCAAAAAATAGTTCCTCCGGGCATTATTACAAGTCATGAAATTGGGCTGCCAGTGATGGATATGCATGAGAGTTTTCTATATGGTAGGCGTGCAGGCCGTTGAATAAAAAATACATACTTATGAACCAAAGGTCCTTGGGAAATACAGGTATTGATGTATCTGAGATCGCCTTCGGAGGAGTGGAAATTGGGCTCCCTTACGGACCCGGCATTCGAAGCCAAAAGGACATGATGCAGGAAGAGGAGGCAGTCGGCCTTCTCCGGCATGCACTCGATAAGGGGATCAATTTCTTTGACACGGCCAGGATGTATGGCAGGAGCGAACGTCTGATGGGAAAGGCCTTTGTGGATATTCGGGAGAAAGTCATCCTGTGTTCCAAATGCCAACATCTGCGGGATTCTTCAGGGCAATTGCCAACTCCTTCCAGGTTGACTGCATTGATCCACCGATCTCTTGAGGAAAGTCTTGGTGCTTTGGGTACCGATTACCTGGATGTATGGATGCTGCACCAGGCGGATCTGGAGATCCTGCGGCACGAAACCGTATGCAGGGTTTTTCAGGATATCCAAAAAGCAGGTAAGGTAAGGGTAATCGGCGCGTCTACTTACACTGTGCCGGAGTCTGAAACGGCTATCCGTTCAGGGGTCTGGCAGGTAGTGCAATTGCCATTCAACCTGCTGGACCAAAGGCAAGCTGTGGTTTTTGACCTGGCAGCCGAAAAAGGAGTGGGTCTGGTGGTCAGGTCGGTCCTGCTCCGTGGCATGTTGACCGATCGGGGCCGACACCTGAAGGCGCCGCTGAATAAAATCGAAAGCCATATTGCCCGATACAGGGATCTGGCTGGGAATAATCATATAGATTTACCTGAATATGCCACCCGCTTTGTCCTGGCCCAGGCCCAGGTTTCTGCCGTATTGCTGGGAATAGACAGACTGGAATATCTGGACGTAGCAGTTGAGACTGCTGCGAAAGGATTGATCCCGGAAGCACTGCTCCGCGGTGCACGGCCTTTTCCCGATCCGGAGTTTATCGATATTCCTCATTGGGACCGGATGGGTTGGTTGGATTGATAACTATTCTAAAATAATATAATGTTGGATATTGGCATCATTGGCATGAGCCCGGGAAATGCACATCCCTATTCCTGGTCGGCAATCATTAACGGCAGATTTGATCCGAAGCGCATTGGTGCAGCAGGCTATCCGGCAGTCGGAGATTATCTACAGGCAAATAAAGATACCCTGGGGATTCCCGGTGCCAGGATAAGTCATGTTTGGACTCAGAAACGGGAAGTCAGTGAGGACATTGCCAGACATTCGGGCATTGATCATGTGGTGGATAGTTTGCCAGCTATGATTGGGAAAGTGGATGCGGTAATTTTGGCCAGAGACGATCCGGAAAAACATGTGGAAATGGCCAAACCGTTTTTGAATGAGGGTATCCCCATATTTGTGGACAAGCCCCTGGCTTTCAGCAATGCTGATTTACAATACTTTAAAGACCAGGTACATGCAGGTAAATTCTTAATGTCATGTTCATCCATGCGGTATGCGCATGAGTGCCGGACCCTCAAAACTGAAATGAAGTCCATGGGCACCCTGCAGCTTGTTACTGCGGTAGGTAAAAAAGACTGGAAAAAATATGGCGTACACCTGCTGGAAGCCCTTTTTTCCAGTCTGGATGATCCTGATCCGCTTTGGGTACAGCATGTTGGGGAAGAAAATAAAGATATTGTAGTGCTGGGTTTTCCTCAGGGCATACAGGCAACGATTCACCTGTTCAGAGATATCAGTAGCACGTTCCAAATGTCTTTCTTTGGATCTGAGGGGTGGAGAATGGCAGAGATTAAGAATTCCTATTCCATGTTTAGGGAAAACCTGATCGAATTCGTCAGGTCAGTAGAGGCAGGCAAACCCCGGTTGGAATTTAAAAAGACAGTGTCCATCATACGTGCGCTCTTAGGGGCACAGGAAAGTTTTGAAAACGGAGGTAAAAGGATTTCATTGAAATGACATGCATATCAAAAATTTATTTAGCTTAAAAGACAAGGTCGTAGTGGTAACGGGCGGGTCCGGCCTTTACGGAAAATGCCTGGTGGAAGGACTGGCGGAGGCTGAAGGTACAGTGATCACCACCTCCAGGAATATGGAATCGGCCAGGCGCACGGCAGCCGAATTTCAGGAAAGGGGATTGGACGTTCACCCAATGGCTGTGGATCAGGGTGACCGCGACTCTGTCCGGGCTTTTAAGAAGGAGCTTTCGAAAGCCTTTGGAGCCTTGCATGTATTTGTAAACAATGCCGTTTCACGACCCATGCAGGGGTATCGTGCTCCCATCAGAGAATTTGACGAATCCATGCGCGTCAATGCCACGGGAATGATGGATCTTGTCCGGGAGATGATTGATTTGATCGTAGAAAGCGGCGGCGGATCCGTCATCAGTATAAGTTCTATGATGGGCATGAAAGGCCCTGACCTGTCCAACTATGAGGGAACGAATATGGGCGATTTACCACCGGATTATTTTTTTCACAATGCCGGCCTGATCAATCTGAGCCGCTACCTGGCCAAAATGCACGCTGGCAAAAACATCCGCTTTAACTGCATTTCTCCCGGCGGCTTGTTCAACCATCAACCAAAGCCCTTTCTGGACAATTATTGTAAAAAAGTTCCCCTGGGAAGGATGGCCAATAATGATGATATCAAAGGCTTGGCCGTATTGTTGGCATCCGATGCAGGGGCGTATATTAATGGAGAAAACATCCTGATGGATGGAGGACTCAATGCATAAACAAAATAAATGACCATGAAAAAAATTATTCATCCGAAACGGGATCAGGGTTTCGATACCGGAGCTTACTCAGACGCTATTTTGGTAGACGGTTTTCTATTTGTCAGTGGCCAGGCATCTGTGGATTTTGAAACCTCACAATTCAAGTTGGGTACCATTGAGGAGGAAACCAACCAGACTTTGAATAACATTAAGGCCATCGTAGAAGCTGCCGGAGGAAGTATGGAACACATCGTCAAGTGTACCGTACATCTGGCCGATATCAGTGAATTTGACCGGTACAACAAGGTGTATGCCGGTTATTTTAAAGATACCAAACCTGCACGTATAACTGTACAATCTGTCCTCGCCGAGGGCCTGAAGGTGGAAATAGATTGCATCGCCAAAATTCCAGCTAGCTCATGAGCAAGAGACTGATTGTGGATGCACATCTGGACCTGGCTATGAATGCCCTTGAATGGAACAGGGATCTGCGTATGCCGTTGTCAGAGATCCGCAAAGCAGAGATGCACATGCCAGACAAACCGGACAGGGGTAGGGGCACGGTTTGTTTGCCTGAGTTAAGGAGGGGAAAAATTGGTATCGTTGTGGCCACCCAACTGGCCCGCTACTCACCTCCTGATTCGGCGCTCGCAGGCTGGCGCTCAGCCCAGCAGGCCTGGGCAATGACACAGGCCCAGTTGGCCTGGTACCGTGAAATGGAAGCCCTGGGAGAAATGAAGCAGATCACCACCCGGTCAGAACTCGACCAGATGGTAGCGCTCTGGAATGACGATTCTCTTGCCGACGAAAACAAACCCATTGGTTTTCTGCTCAATCTGGAGGGAGCAGATTCGCTTGTTGACATTTCCTATCTCGAAACTGCCTATGCTTACGGGCTGAGGGCACTTGGGCTTTCCCATTTTGGACCCGGCAGGTACGCTCCCGGAACAAAAACGCAGGGAAGTATTACCCCGATGGGAAGGGAGTTGCTTAAGGCAATGGAGAAATATCAGCTGATCCTCGATGTAACCCACCTGACGGATGAGGGTTTTGAGGAGGCGATTGACAGCTATGGAGGTCCTGTCTGGGCCAGTCACCACAACGTAAGAAAAATTGTACCTAACCAAAGACAATTGACAGACCACCAGGTCAAAAAGCTGATCGAAAAAGGAGCTGTAATCGGAGGTATGCTGGATTGCTGGGCAATGGACATTCGTTTTATCGATACGGTATCTGATCCCTGGCAACTGGACATAAGGTTGGAGCATTTGGTAGACCACTGGGACCATATTTGCCAGTTGGCTGGTGATAGCCAGCACATTGGTATAGGCAGCGACCTGGATGGGATATTCGGTACAGAGCAGACACCCTGGGACATGAACAGCATCGCCGACCTTCGGAAATATGAGGAAATACTGGACAAACGGGGTTACTCCAGTCAGGACATTGACAATATCTTCCATGGCAACTGGCTGCGTTTTTTGCGCCATGCCTTGCCGGTTTAATTATCTGCATCAAACTCACCACACAATTCATACAGGAAAAATGAGCCAGGCAAACCAAACACTTTTAGCGGGAGCGGCAAGCGTAGATACGACCCCTCCTCTCGGCACGATTATCAATGGAGATTTTATACCTCACTACGCCAAATTCATACACGATCCGTTGTATGCCAAGGCTTTGTGGTTGGAAATCGGAGAAACAATACTGGTTTTCGTGGTGGTAGATATCTGCGTGATGGGACAGGAGTTGATCAATCAAGCAAAAGCGCTGATCTGTAAAGCACAAGGTCTGGATCCCGCCTGTATCATGGTCAGCAGTACCCATACCCACGCAGCAGGAGCAGTAGAGGAAGTACATTTGGTAGCAGCAGATCTGGCCTACCGAAAGAGGGTTCCGGAATACATAGCAGATGCTGTTGCCCTTGCCGGTAAGAAAAAGCAGCCAGCCCAATTGGCGTTCGGAACCGCACAGGCTCCTGAACATGCGGTTTGCAGGAGATTTTGGATGAAGGACAACTTTACCTCGATCAATCCGGTATCGGGAGAGCAGGATGCAATTAAAACCAATCCATTCGGCGCGGAGCATCAAATCCTCAGCCCGGTATCCAAACCTGATCCTGAACTGGCATTCCTGGCAGTTCGAACCCTAAAAGATGAATGGATTAGCGTTCTGGCCAATTACTCCATGCATTATGTAGGGGACTGGGAAAGCGGTACCATTACAGCCGATTATTTTGGTACTTTCAGTAAGGCGCTGAAACAACAACTGGGAGCAAAGGAGGATTTTATAGGAATCCTCAGCAACGGGACCAGTGGTGACATCAACATTTGGGATTTTCTGAAGGAGAAAAAATATCCTGAAACTTATTTTGCCAAGGGTCAGCTAATCGGGGAGGACCTTGCGGCGAAATTAGTTGAGCAAATCGCTGAGTTGACTTGGGAAACCCAGCCAAATTTAGCTTATCGGCATGCGGTAGTCGAGGTAAAGCGCAGGCTTCCCAATGAAAAGGAACTGGCTGAAGCCAGCGAAAAGGTAGGTAGAGGAGATTATGAAAATTTGCAGCCCAATCAGGAAGGTTGGGAGTACCTTTATGCGCGGGAACAGGTATTATTGGCCGGATTCCCCGCTGTAGCCAAATGTCCGGTTCAGGTTTTTGATGTTGGCCCTGGCTGTATAGGGGCCTTGCCGGGAGAGATATTTGCTGAAACCGGCCTGAAAATTAAAAAGGAATTGAATGGAAAACCTTATTTTACGATCTGCCTGGCCAATGGAAACCTGGGATATGTGCCCCCCTTGCATGAGTTGGAAAGGGGAGGTTATGAATCATGGCGGTGCCGGATCAGTAATCTGGACGGGTCCGCAGAAGAAACTTTGCGCAGCAAATTGCTGGAAATGATCAGGGCGGTGCCCAGCTAGTGCTGCCAGCCCTGAATAGACTGACCTCAGGGTTGATCCAGGGAAAGGATGTAATAGACCATGGTTTGAGCGTCATTCAGACTCAGGTTGGGGTGGGGACTCATGATCGGGTTTCCCCAGGAACCGAATCCTCCGGTAATGACTTTTCGGGCCAGCATATCTACATAGGCGGGTTGCACGGGATACCGTTCGGCAATGTCTCTAAAAGCAGGCCCCTTGGCTTTGGTATCCACCCTATGGCAATCTGCACAACCCGAATAGGCTACCAGTACTTCCCCCCTCGATACCGTCTCATCGGGTATTGGTTCATTCTTGCCTTCAATTTTCCGGATATAATCCTTTTTCGGAGATTCTCTTTTGGTTTCTTCGGGCATTTCTTTCTGGCAACCGGCCAGCAAGAGCAACACCAAAGCTATGAACCGACAAGCATATGTACCGATTTTATTGATCATATACAAATGTATTAAAAAAGATAAAAGTGTCTTAATTTAAATTAAAAATATTTGCCTGGTTGGTTTTTGTGCTTACCGAATTCGATTGGTTGGAATAATTCAGAAAAATCAGTACCATTGGTAGGTCAAACATGCTAAATTTGATGCTACCGAAAACCTAATGTCATGCAAAAAGCCACCACAACTTTAATACTACTATTAATCATTCAGTTTGCAAATGGGCAAACCAACTTAGACGTTCTAGTAAGCGAAAGGGCACTTTCCCTGGAACAAAAAGTCATTGAATGGCGAAGGGATATTCACGAGCACCCTGAGCTGGGAAACGAAGAAACCCGAACTGCCGGCATCGTTGCTGACCACCTCAGGAAACTGGGTATGGAAGTCACAGAAGGGATGGCCGTAACTGGAGTTGTTGGCATCTTAAAAGGCGGTCGACCCGGCCCCACGGTCGCCATCAGAGCAGATATGGATGCTTTGCCGGTAACAGAGCGCAATGATTTGCCATTCAAATCGCAGGTCACCACCAATTACAATGGTCAGGAAACGGGAGTAATGCATGCCTGTGGACATGATTCCCATGTGGCCATCCTGATGGGTGTAGCGGAGGTGCTGGCGGGGATGAAAGATGAGCTCAAGGGAACCGTCAAATTTATTTTTCAGCCGGCTGAAGAAGGATTAGAAGACAAAACAGTGGAAAGCTGGGGCGCCAGACAACTGGTCGAGCAGGGAGTGATGGATGATGTGGATGCCATTTTTGGATTACACATCAATTCACAAACTCCCGCAGGGGTGATCAAATACAAACCGGGCCCATCCATGGCCGCTGTGGACAATCTGGAAATCCTTGTAAAGGGCAGGCAGGCCCACGGCGCTTATCCCTGGTCTTCGGTGGATCCGATTGTCACCGCATCCCAGATTGTGATGGGACTGCAGACCATTGTTAGCCGAAATGTAAAGATCATAGAGATTCCCGCCATTGTTACCATTGGAGCCATACACGGAGGGGTACGGCACAACATCATACCTGAAGAAGTAGAAATGATCGGAACGATCCGAACCTACAGCGAGGACCAGCAAAGTCTCATTCACAGGAGGATTGTCGAAATCGCGGGTAATATTGCTGAAAGTGCGGGCGCCGCTGCTGATATCAACATCAAAGAAATGTATCCGGTCACTTACAATGATCCCGATTTGACAGCAGCCATGGTGCCTACACTGGAAAAAGTAGCCGGAAAAGAAAAGGTATGGCTGCACGATCCGGTGACCGGAGCGGAGGATTTTAGCTTTTATCAGAAAGAAAAACCCGGATTATTCATTTTTCTGGGCGGCATGCCGGCAGATGCAGACCCGGAGACAGCTCCCTCACACCATACACCGGATTTTTACCTGGACGAAAGTGGTTTCGTGCTGGGTGTAAAGGCTCTCAGCCAATTGGCTGTGGATTATATGGAAATGTACTGATTCGGCAATAGCCTGCGTAGGAAGGCTGGCCTGGTAGCAGTCAAGAGCTGCCCAGTTAAGGCATTTTCTGTGGTCATACCGTCTGACAACTAGCAAACGGTTGCCTCTCTCCCGATACAAATTTTCATGTACTGAAAGACAAATCGATATGTCTGGTGAAGGCTTTTTGGGCCGGCATGGCGGCTTGGTAAATCCAACTAACCAAATAATACGATTAAATCTCTAAGGTTTGCCGAATTAAGGTTAGCAGATTATACAGAAGACCCAAATTCACTCAAAATATATTGTGATTTCCTTCATATATAGACATTCACTCAATTAGTCAGTCCTAAAGGTCCAGGTTGGACTATTCGCCACGTTTCTTCCCTGGTACTTGGCTACAACGTACCAAAAATAGGTTGTGTTTGGCTTTAAATTGGAAACCCCTATTTCCCTTCCCAATAGATTTTCACCCAATAAGGTCTGAGTAGTGGAATTTGATTCAAAGATATAAACATTGAATTCTAATTCCCTGGACCTGACATCCTGATCCACTTTCCACTCCAAAGTCAAATCTTCCGGTTGTCCGACGGCTCCGTTTCCTGGTATCGGGTCATAGATGACCACATTTCCAACATCATTATCATCTTCTAATAGAAAGAAAGTCAGCGAGGTATTGAGTGCTTCATTTACAGCTACACTCACACTGCCGGTTAAATAATCCATTTTTCTTGCAGAGATCACCACTTCACCTTCTCTGACCATTTCAATACTAAAAGCCCCCTCTTCATCGGTCAATACGATGGTACTTGGCGGGGTAGTTGAAATTTGTACACCAGACAATGGTTCGTAACTTTCTCCATCAACCACAACCCCGGAAATAGTCCCGAATTTGTCATCAGTGATATGCTCTAACTCACACCCTGTAAAAAAAATAAATACGACGGCCGATACTAAATAATAGACTATTTTCATTTTATGATCAATTTCCTAAATAAATTTTCAATCCAAACCTGGCTCCGACAATGACATCGTCAAATGAACCTGCACCAACACCGTCATAATTGTCTGACAAATGTTGGTTCAAATAAGCCTTAAATGTCAACGCTGATTTTGATGACACTAAATATTCAAATCCAGCTCCGTAGGTTACGTAGGGCAAGAATTGGTTTTGGGAGAGACTGATTTCATTTCCGAAATTATAATAGGATCCCGCTCCGATACTAAATAATGGAGATAGTTTACCTGTAGGATTGGCTAAGAAGACCAGGTTAGCATCACCATAAAATTCAGAAGAATTCACTAAATCTCTGATATTAACGTATTGATAGCCAATGCTAGGTTCAAAATAAAATGACTTGTTGATTCCAACCCCAATTGAATAATTAATCCCCCCCCGAATCTCGCTTGAAGGATAATCCCCCAGGTAATTTTGACTGGTCAACATTGGATTAAGATAAAAGCCCGATCTGCTTTGATAAATATGGGGCTGACCCATATAGTCAATTTCACGGTTGTTTTCCTTTTCTTCCAGATAGTCATCAATAATATGTTGTGCCGAGTCGATTGGTTCATTTAATTCCCAAAGCCGACCTATTATCCCTTCTATGACCAGACTGTGAACCGCTTTTTCAACGGCCTCTGTGATGGCCAATTCCCGGGGTTCATTGTGGGTATAACCCATTTCTGCCTCAAGTAGTCGCTTAAATTTTACATACCGAAAAATGCCTGTACTCACTTCCTGAGACAAAATTGATTTGGTCGTATAAACAGTTTTTAACACCTTCCCGTTACTTGTCGACACCGCTCTTAGATAAATGGATACCCTGTCTTCTCTGTATTGGGAAGAAACATTTGATCCAAAGTATCTAATTCCTGCTCCGCCTGTAAAAACATTGGTTTCATAAGAGACAATACCTCCTTCGAGGAGGACACCCGCGAATAAGAGCGGGGGCAAAAGTATGTTGTTATTTCCCTCATATTGCTCCCTGCTGGATCGGATGATTTTTCTTTCATTCAATAGGTTGCTGATGTTCTCTCTCTCAATAGGTACAAACCAACCAGATTCTTCCAATGCTCTTATCAATATATTCGTGGCCCCTTGGGTCACAGCCGTGGACCAACTGGCGCCAACATTTGATTCTTTGTACTGACCTGTCTGGTCTCTGAACTTGTAAACGGCCACTACCACTGGTTCTTTTGGCGCAGGCAAGGACAAAAGCTCTTTTTTCATTTTTGTCTCGGGTCCAAGGGAAGCATCCCGGTCTCCAAACGGCTGATAAAAATACGGACTACAGCTACCCAGAAAGACTATTAATGCGATAAATTGGGCACACGAATGCAACTGCTTCAACAAAAATTTCATCCACACAAAATTATTAAACTATCTACTAAAAAAATGGAACGTCGACTACTGTACTTGCACCCGTTCTGTTGTCCACTATATTAATGTTAATTCCGGCACCTCCACTTCCAATTTCTATTTGATAATCGCCCAATTGGTAACTTCCTTCCTGTATTTCATCTTCGCCAAATTGCCTCAATACCAATTCTCTGGAAAGCCTGCTTAGGATTTGTCTGTTCAAACTTTCCGTAAAATCATTGAGAGGAGACCGTTGTGTAATTCCAGGCTGGGTTCTTTGCTGTTGAGAAGGGTCGACGGTGGTATCCTGCGCTTGAGCTGAGCTTAGCATCCATTGATAATTAAACGTTTCTCCACCAAATGCCGGATTTTTTGGCTTGTATACCATTTGCTGTGCGTCACAAAATCCAATCGAGTAATAAACACACAAAGTTAAAATAAATAGAATCTTCTTCATTATAGTTTAATTTAAAATATACCCGAACCAGAGCGTTCCTCACCAGCAAGTTCCCTTACTATTTCCTCATACCTTGCCAAATACATGTAAGTTGAGCCAATCGATTGTGACACCAATTGCTCCACTACTTCGTTTCTTGGTTGCAATAAAGATTGAAACACCATTGTTTCGTTAATATAAATCTCAATCATCGTGGTACTGAGCCGAAAGGGCTTTTCCCTGATGAAAATGGAATAATTGTTGGCTTCTTCGGGTGCTTCCCATTGCCTGTAAAAGTACTCGAAAAAATCCCTGCCACTTTTGGTCTTGGTCTCGTCAATAAGCAGGCCATCAATTTCCAATTCAGATCCGTTGTTCGCACGTTCTTTTTCTTCTTCGGCAATGGATTCCAATAGATTGATCAGGGCCTCCGGAGCCTCCTTCACCGAATTGCTATCCGTTTGTACCCGCGTACTGTCGATTTGTGCCAGCAGATCGTCAGGAAAAAATATAAACAGCGCTATGTACATTGCCAACATCTTCATTTCCCATACCAACCTAAATGTTACACCAATTCGCATGTGAAGAAATGTAAAATTTTTGTAAATTAAAAGAAGTTTAGGGGATTAAATTTTTTGATTATCTTTTCATGGGAAAGTTAAATTGAGAAGTGGAAATATTTATTTTCATTCCCTCTCCATTTATACCCGGATTTTGTGTTATTTCAAAAGATGAGCTAAAATCCTCCATCATCGCCTCTACCTCATGTTGATTTCCAAATTGCGATATCCGCACGTATTGATGAGTTATATTGGTATCAACTCCATTTCCTACCAACGAAAGATCGATACTGTTTTGGTTCCCTTCTTGTATCAAAGCTGCTGACCTATTGGTTATTCCGTCCTGAAAAATATAGCTATTGATGCTGTTTTCATTACCGTTTTGTAGCACGCTTGTGATTACCCCTTCTCCTATCGACCATAAATTGGCCTCATTTTGGTCACCATTTTGATTGACCTCGCTGCGATGTGCCTGACCACTTTGATCTACGTATCCTCTGTTGCCATTGCCTGACTGTTTCAAAATTATGAAGTTAGCCTCATTACCTTTATTTTCCTGAAATACTCTTGCATCGCTATTGCTACCCACCTGCTCAATGATTGCACTGTTGTTCCGCTCCTGTTGTTCATACATTTCAATGGCTTGAACATTAAGCAAAATACTTGCCTCGGGGTCTATAGTCTCTTGAGAAAATGCCTGCACGGCACTAACATTGATCAATAAAATAAAGAAATATGAAATCGGAGAAGACATTGAAACAATAAAAGGAATTTTTGCGATATTGCAAACAAGTTTTATTTTAAAAATAGGTTTCCACCAATTAAAATTGATGGAAACCTAAAATAAAATAGGAGCGAAGTTTACAGTCCGAAAGTTTGATTAACGTTTGCAGTTAGGTCATTACCAACTTGCGAAACATTGCTAAAATTGCTTCCACCCGTTTGGATCTGGTTTGCATAATTGCGAGCTCCGTCCTGTAGGATCATGGCTTCATTCAATACGATATCTCCGCCAGGTGTAGTTTGAGTTTGATAAGCATCGTTATCAACTCCATACTGATTGATGGTTGCGAGGTTTAATGGATCATATCCGCTAGACCGTCTTAAATCTGAACTTTGAGTTTGTTCTGCAACACCTCTGTTTCCATACTGATTGATATAACCGAAGTTAAGACTTCCAGTTTGATCTTGAACAGCGTCATTGTCATTTCCTGCTTGATTAACGGATGCTGTACTTACCCAGGCATCTTGGGTTTGGGTGCTTGAATTATGATTACCAGACTGGTTGGCTGTAGCGGTATTGGCCCATCCGTCCTGCACCTGAGTAGCCGAATTATTATCGCCGGCCTGATTAATCGATCCGTTGTTCATACTACCTTCTTCATCAATAAGCATATTGATGTCCTGAGCTTGCTGTGCATTATTGTTATCACCGGATTGGACTATGGAAGCTGTATTTCCATACCTCACCTGATTTTGTGAGGCAAAGTTATCGCTGCCACTTTGGTTAATTGAGGCGGTACTTGTACCCAACTGACCGTGTGGACCTTGTCTTTGAATAGCTTCGTTATTATTACCTGACTGTGTAATGTACGCCGCCAAAGCCCCAGCTCTGGATTCAAGCGCTCCGTTGTGGGTTTGTTCTACTGTTGCGTCATTGTTTCGCCCAGTTTGGTTAATGTGGGAAAGCGTGGTGTTTTCCTCGAAAGCGCTTGTTGAAATTTGAGTAACGTTCGCTACATTGTCCCGATTTTCCTGGTTGATTACCGAAGAATTTTCGTTTGCACCAGATTGTTCAACATCAGCGTTTTGATTGTTTCCAGATTGTGTAATCTGAGAGGTGTTGTTTGGATCGTCCTGTGCAAAGGCGATGCCTGCTGCAAACAGCATGGAGAATAAAATACTTGTCTTTTTCATTTTGTTTTTGTTTTGGTTATAATTAATTGAATAGAAAATTTATATTTTTTTATTGATCACCTTGTTTCCGTTCCACACCCGAGTTCTGTCTGATAGTCGCCCGGTTGTTTTGGCCGGATTGTCGTACGATAATAGAAGAGCCTTTACGATTTTTTACGCTTACATTTATTGAATTTTTTCCTCCTTTTTGAATTAATGTCCCGCTTACTGAATCCTTGACCATTATGGTTTTAATGTTTTGAAAGGTTTTATCGTTAAATTCTATAAAATTCGAATTACCTTGAGTTTGGATATAAATACTATCAACAGAGCTGCGTTGGTGCTCCTGGGCATCGCGTTTTTGCTCGCCAGCTGCGTTTTTTGAATTTTTCAAATCTTGTGAGTTTGCGAAATTGACCAGTAGAAGACCAATGGTCAGAAAAAAGAAGTTCTTGGAAAATCGGTTAACTTTGAATATAAAAATACGCATAATAATATACTTAAAATGTATTTGGTAACTGATAAAAACAAATTTAGGTATAATAAATTACCCAGACAATGCGTGATTTCCGAAGAGTGAAAAATTTGATATTAGTGAAAGCACGTATGAAAATTCAATTGAAAAAAGTAAATGTATCTTTAAAAATTATACCGCTTTAATATTGTTTCTGCCTCGTTTTAGATTATTTACAGTTGCAACAGCCTCAATAATATTTCTCACCCCTAATTTTTCCATAATATTTGATCGGTGCTTTTCAATCGTTCGGTTGGATACGGATAAGCGATCTGCGATTAATTTAATGGGCAGTCCATGCGACGATAATTCCAATATTTCATTTTCCCTGGGTGTCAGGATGGGGCTTGTGCGATTTCCGGTTTCCGCGGCTTTACTATTATAGCTTATTTCCATACCAGATTCAGTATTCGGAGACAATTCAATCAGGTAGGTCTTATGGTTGAAATGAGTACCTTTAAACATCAATATATTGAAGCTGATTTCTCCAGCCTCCTTAAAGGAAATGTTCTTTATTTTACAATAATTTGAGATTTTGCTATCAAATCTTTTGTAATTTAATTTTTCCAGTGAGGAATTAGGGAATTCAAAAACTTCATCAATCCGCTTCCCCTTCAGTCCTTTTTTTTGGTGAATGCAGCTGAAAGAGTTGTTGACCTCCTGTATGTGGTCGTTATCAACCAAAAGCATAGGTATATGGGAATTGTTAAAGTAAAATTTAAAATCCGAAGTATTTAGAAAATTAAAATACTTTTTTTTAGCGATTTCTTTATTTACTTTCCGGATGGTTGCCTCTTCGTCCAGTGGTAGAAAAATGATGTTGTCAATTCCAAGCTCTAGCGCAAGCATGATATCCTCTTTTTTGCAATCCTCCAATATTAAAAAAAATGGAATTGTTTGAGAGAGTAGCTCAGGTTCCAGCGTTTGAAAAATCAGTTCCCCTTTTGCTTCGTCAATGAATTCCGTGCTTAATGTTAGTTGGTATTTGGTATTTTGAAGACATTTCAAGGCATCATCTACTTCGGAAGCGAAATCTACTGTGAATCCATTGGATTTCATGAGGTCAATAATTTGCTCATTTATATGTTCTGGCTGACTTATAAATAATAGGTTTTTTTGGGTTTCAATCATTGTTTTAAAAATATTTTAAAATTTATAAATAATATATTTTTAATTCAAATAGTCCACGTTTACTAAGTTTCAGTTCTTTTATAAACATTTCTTTTTTGGGCTTCTGCCTGCACAATATCGAAATGCTTGTTTTGTGATTTGAAATGAAACACAAAAATCAGCAACTAAGATACAAAAAAATGTAGTTTTACATCAACTAATCAAGAATTTTATTCCTTACTAAATTATTTCAAGACAAGTTGATTTTCGATAAAATATTAATAAAAATATTATTAATTATGTAAAAGGAAGAAAAATAGGTCCTATATTAAATAATGAAGAAAATACAATTTTTTTTTGATGCTTAAATTTTTGTATATATAAAAAATATACGTTAAAAAATTTTTCCTTTATATTACGGAAAATTTTTTAATTAAAAATTGAAAATTCAATGATAAATATATATAAAATTACAGGTAATTGAATTAACCTATTTTTAATTGAATTATAGAATGAAATCGATTTGTTTTGTATAGCTGATATCAACATCAAAGAAATGTATCCGGTCACTTATAATGATCCCGATTTGACAACAGCCATGGTGCCAACACTGGAAAAAGTAGCCGGAAAAGAAAAGGTATGGCTGCACGATCCGGTGACCGGAGCGGAGGATTTTAGCTTTTATCAGAAAGAAAAACCCGGATTATTCATTTTTCTGGGCGGCATGCCGGCAGATGCGGACCCGAGACCGCTCCCTCACACCATACGCCGGATTTTTACCTGGACGAAAGTGGTTTCGTGCTGGGTGTAAAAGCCCTGAGCCAATTGGCTGTGGATTTTATGGAAATGTACTGATTCGGCGGTATCCGGCTACCGATAAAAGCTGACAGACAGTCAACAGGTAACCGTCAATCTCGTTCTTTTGAAAGCGAAGTCCGGTCGGTGCAAAGCTGCTTGCCCCCATCAAGAGGCCCTCAGTTTATTGCCTAGGGTTGCACTCAAAGGTTATTTGGGTCGGACAAGAATATGATTTCACCTGTATGCAACGCACGATGGTATAGGCGAAAGTCGGCCATTTTTCCTTTGAAATGGTGATTTGCTCCGAAGCCTATCTTTAACGGAACCGCTGAATTCAGGTCGTACTGACCCGGGTTGTCAATTGTTTTTCTGGCGACTTTTTCACCATTAATATAAAGCGCAAGCTCTCCTTTTGATTTTACTGCTGCGACATGCTGCCATCCGCTTTTCAGTGCACCCGGGCTTAAGACATTCCTGCCCAGCTCAAATCCGAAGATTTTTCCGGAGGGAAGGGTGCTGCAATACAAAATGCCGTTATTTTCAGCCATGGTCCATGCCCTGCGGTATTTGACATCCGGAGTATGATCCAGCCGGACCAGTTTTTTCCAGGTGGTATCTCCCCTGTAAGCATAAACCTCTGCGAGGGGGAGGGTGCCGGCTACTAAAGTACCGTTATGTACAAGCATACCCATTACTTCAAGCTCATTTCCCAGACGGCCTGCATCCTTCCAGTTGTCGATGCCATCAAAGCGGTAAACCCTCCCGCTGGGCCAGGTGCCTACATACAAGTTCCCGTAATATATTGCAAACGAATAGGTTTGGGTATTGTCACCAAGCAGCCCACAGTCGGTCCAGGAATGCCCATCGTAGCGGTATACGTTTCCGCTGTCGTAACTGGAAGCGTACAGGTATCCGTCGTAAACCGCCAGAGCGACAACGCGCTTTCCTTCAGGCGTTGGGCACGCTACCCATTTATCGTTATCCAGTCTGAAGAATCCTGCGGGATGGTAGAGCGAACTGGCATATAGTGAACCATTGAAGCTGATCAGACCACCAATAGCTTCTGTATCCGGTAATTTTCCCGTGGACACCCATTGCCCGTCTGCTCCATACCGCATGACCCGACCTCCTGCTGTCAGGTTTTCCGATTCAGGAAGGGCGGAACCTGCAAACCGATACTTCCCTGTGCCTGCGTAGAGCTCGCCATTGTGAACAGCCAGAGCCATGACACTATTAGAAGCATCGGGAGAACCGCAATCTATCCACCGGTCCAGCGAATCCAGGCGATAGACATTACCAGACTTCTCCTTTTCCTGATGGGAAAGACCAGCGTAAAGTGATCCTTCAAAGCTTGCCAGGGAAAAGGCACCCACCGTACTGTCAGGGCTTCCCAAATCTATCCAATCCGAGCTTATGTCTGCATTTATTCCAAAATGCAACTGGCAGTAGTTGGCCAGGCTGGTGGTTACTGCCTGGGTCTTTGTGCTCAGGTGAAATCCTGTTTTTGAGAGGGAATCGTATTGACTCATGATATCAGCAGGTGACTCCCTGTCGGTGTCGGAGAGGTCAATCCAACCCGCAATCGTAAAATCTTTTTTCCCCAATCGGGGAGACTGATCCAACGGGATTTCCAGCCAGGTATTTACGCTTGAGAAATCTACTGCGGTAGATTCTCTGCCCGTGGGACCGGATGCGTCAAAGTTGATCTCTCCATGAATGGTAGCGTGCCGGTTTGCACCCGAATGATCCCGGACGTCTCCGGCTAACTTCCAATGCCCCAATAAGCCTTCATTTAACCTGGTACTGCCACGTTCCTTGCAGGCACAGCTCATGAGGTATAGAATAAGCAATGGTAATAAGGGTAGGTATTTTCGAATCATGGGCGCATTTTAACAGAATAAATTATTATTTACACTTACCAATATAACCAACTTTCTCATTTTTTACGAAGAATTTGTCGGTGTCCTTACCTGTAAACCGACTATTGTTATTTTTTGTCAAACAATAGATACAAAACTTTTTGATCTTGCTGAATAAAATTTTATTTTTAAGGTAACGTACACGTAACGAATAGCATAATAGACTTATTCGCTTTCAATCAATTATTCCTTTAAATCACTACATCATGAAACAAAATTACATTTCACTGCTCCGTCAGTCCGACCGGCTGACTCAAGTCAGGGAACGGAGGGAATGGCAAAATCCCGCCAAGGTGTTGGTCCTTTCGTTCCTGATTATGTTTCTCAATTGTGTTCCGGGGCACTTTGCGCATGCGCGACAAGCCCGGCAGGTATCAGGTCAGGTATTTGACAATGCTACCAATGAAAGTTTGCCAGGGGTCAATATTCTGATCAAAGGCACGTCTATGGGTACCGTCACTGATATCGATGGTTCCTACTCGATCAGCGTGCCTGGTGAAGAGGCTGTGTTGATCTATTCCTTTGTAGGATACCTGACCCAGGAAGTGCGGGTTGGGAATCAAAATACGATCAACGTGAACCTGGTCGCCGATCAGGCCCAGCTGGAAGAGGTGGTAGTAGTCGGCTATGGTACGGTAAAGAAAAGTGACCTTACCGGTTCTGTAGTCCGGGTGGATCCCGAATCTTTTAAAAACCAGAGTAATGTGCAGCTTACCGACATGCTGGCAGGAACTGTGGCCGGCTTCAATGCCAATCAGGGGACCTCTGCTGCCGGAGGCAGTTCGCTGGAAGTGAGGGGCCCTACCTCACTGAGCGCAGGCACCGAACCACTTGTAGTACTGGACGGCGTAATTTTCAATGGAAGTCTCAGAGATATCAACCCCAACGATATTGAATCGGTGGATATTCTCAAAGATGCGAGTTCGGCGGCAGTATTTGGTGCCAGAGCTGCTTCAGGAGTGATCCTGGTGACCACTACAAGGGGCAAAGCCGGAGCGCCAACCATCAATTTCACTACCAAGCTGGGGGTCGCCGGACCAACCAATGATGATTTTGCCGTGCGCGGTCCTCAGGGATATCTGGATTTCCGGAGAGATTATTTCAGGACATTGGGACAAGCCCAGCCGGACTACCATTGGTTCAATCCGCAGGCATTGCCCGAGGGCGTCACACTGGAGCAATGGAGGGCTTCCAACAACAATCCCAATCCTGATGATACCCGAGAATGGCTGGCAAGGTTAAATTTTTTCCCTGACGAGGTCGCTGCCTATCTGGCTGGTGAAACCATCGATTGGAGGAATAAGGTGATGCAGCCTGGCCTGCGTCAGGAATATGACCTGAGCATAGGTGGTGGAACAGAAAAAATCAAATACTATTGGTCACTGGGATACCTTGACAATGAGGGTATCATAGTGGGGGACAAGTTTTCTACAATCCGTTCCCGGATTAATTTTGATTTTGAAGTGACAGACTGGATGAAAGTAGGATTGAATTCACAATTTTCATCCAGGGATGAAAGTGTGGTTCAGGCCAATCTTACGGGCATGTACCAAACCGGACCATATGCACAGATGTACGAGGAAGATGGATCTGTCAAATGGTTTCCCCATGGATATATAGGTGGGCAAAATCCCCTGATCAATTATCTGGGTCAGGACCGGTTTCACAAACGGAATAATTTTTTCAATACCTTGTTTGCCGAGTTCAAACTTCCGTTTGGCATTACTTTCAGGTCTTCCTACCAGCCCCGTATTGAAAGTGTAAGAGATTACAATTACTGGTCTCCTGAGACCATTGTGGGGGGACAGGATTATGCCGGAGGCCGGGCTACCCGCTTTGAATCCAATACCTACGAATGGATGGTAGATAACCTGTTGAAGTGGAATAAAGAATTCGGTATACATAACTTTGATGTCACCTTTCTGTACAACCTGGAAAAAAACAGGATATACAGTTCAAGCATGGCCAATCAAACCTTCCTTCCCAGTGCTATTCTGGGCTATCATGGGATGCAGTTTGGAGGTGATCCCACGATCGAAACAGACGATATCACCTATACAGGAGAAGGTTTGATGGGAAGGGTGAATTATACCCTGATGGGAAAATATTTGTTTACAGGCTCCATACGAAGAGACGGATTCAGCGCGTTTGGAAGGGAAAATCCCAGAGCTGTTTTCCCCGCCCTGGCCTTTGCCTGGCAGATTTCTGATGAATCGTTTTACAATTCCAGCCTCATCGATCAACTTAAAATGAGACTCTCCTGGGGAGTGAACGGAAACCGTGATATTGGACCCTATTCCTCCTTTGCTCAAATGGGAAGCAACCAATACTATAATGGGTCTCAGGTGCAGATGGGGATATTTACATCCACCCTTTCCAATCCCGGCCTTTCCTGGGAGGAGACAGAATCATACAACCTGGGTTTCGATATCGGCATTCTGGCAAACCGTATCAATCTCACATTGGATTACTACGATATGAGTACGGTAAATCTGCTGGTAGATCGTTCCTTGCCAAGGGTGACCGGTTTTGCCAATGTGACCACCAATATAGGAGAACTGGCCAACAGAGGGTTTGAGGCAACCCTGGGAGCAGTAGCGGTAAACAGGCCGAATATCAATTGGCGGACGAATATCAATTATTCGATGAACCGCAATAAGATCATCTCCCTCTTTGGAGATACCGGGGAGTACACACTACAGGGACAAACCATCAGCGGAGAAATTCCCGATTTTGAAAACGAATGGTTTATAGGTCAACCCATAGATGTGGTTTGGGATTATAACATTTTGGGTACCTGGCAGGTAGAAGAGGCACAGGAAGCTGCGGAATTTAACCTGCGGCCCGGTGATATCAAGGCAGAAGATGTGGATGGGAATGGTCTATATGAGGCTTTACAGGATAAGAAGTTTATTGGATTCAGTCAGCCCAGGCATCGGATAGGTTTCAGAAACGACGTTACTTTCCTAAGAAATTTTACGGTCTCTCTGTTTATTCGGGCAGACCTGGGTCATTTGCGGGCCTTTCCTCCCTCGGTGGCCGGCTGGTCTACCTTCGACAGAAGAAGTACCGCCAATTATCCCTATTGGACCCCAGATAACAGGACCAACGATTACCCCAGGCTAAGTGTAAATGATTCCCCTTTCGGGGGCGGGGTCATGCCGTATAAGCCATCTTCCTTTGTAAGGATCCAGGACCTTTCGCTTTCCTACAATCTGCCGAGTGCACTGACCCAGAGGTACAAGATGCAGAATTTGAGGATTTTTGGTTCCGTCAGGAACCTGTATACCTTTTCCGATTGGCCGGGTTGGGATCCTGAATCAGGTCTGACGCCAATGCCGAGGATTGTCACTGTTGGTTTCAATATTACACTTTAAAATTGCCTGAGAGATGAAAAAATATATCAAATCAATATTCATACTTCCCATGCTGTTTTTGGTAATAGCAGCATGCAACGAGGATTTTCTTGAGCCTCAGCCCTTGTCTTTCTTTACAACAGATAATGTGTTTGTCGATAGGGCCGGCTTTGAAGCGCTTTTGGTTACGATGAGGAAGGACCTTACCCGGGAACAAACAGCCCAGAAAAACTTCATGGCCCACCAGTGGGCAGCCTCCGAAGCCGGAGTACCCTGGCTTCAGATGGATTTCACAGCCCTCACACCCAATTCTGACCGTTACCAGCAATTTGTGACCCAGATCAACGATATTTTTGAGATGGTCAAAAATGCCAATGTGGCCATTACGAGAATTGATGATCTGGAATGGACCGATGAGCAAGATCGGAATGAAGTTTTGGCTGAGGCTTACTGGCACCGTTCTTATTGGTATTACAGGCTCATTGGCAATTATGGCGACCTTCCCTTTCTCAAGGAAGAAGTAAGGGGAGTGAGGTTGGATTTTCAGAGCCACAGCAGATGGGCCATTCTGGACCAAATTCAGTCGGATATGGAGTTTGCAGTACAGCATTTGCCGGTTTCTGCCGCTCCGGGTATACCCACAAAGGGTGCTGGTGATCATCTGCTGGCCAAGATCTACCTGGCCAATATGGAATTTGATCAGGCAGTTGCCGCAGCCAGCCGGGTGATTGACGGGCCCTATGCGCTGATGACCGAACGCTTTGGGGTAGAGGCGGACGATCCGGAAAAAAATGTCATCTGGGACCTTCACCGACATGCCAACAAGAACAGCGGGCAAAACACGGAAACCATTTTGGCTTTTGTAGACCGCTGGGAGGCGCCTCCTACTGCCAGAACTCCTGGTTTGTTTACCATGAGGGTGTACAATTGCTCCTGGTGGCACTCCTCGATAGGAAAAGACAAAGACGGAAACCGCGGCACCATCGACGCGGGTCCACTATATGATTCGCTAGGAAGGGGAAACCCGGATGTAGCGTTAAGTGATTGGCACAGCTATACCATTTGGGAAGAAGCCGGGTACGATTATACCAATACTCCCGATTTGAGGAGAGCGGATATCAACTGGTTTGACAGAGAAGAATTGTATTACAATAACCCTGCATCTTCTCAGTACCTCGAACCATTCGATCCGGAGAACATGGACATTCCTTCTGAGTACTGGGCAAGGGTGTATCCCTCTCCTTTTTACAAAACCTATTCCCCAAATGCTCCTGACCAAACAAGCATCCCCATGGGGAGTAACGGCGACTGGTACATCTATCGACTGGCAGAAACTTATCTGATTCGCGCTGAGGCCTATTATTGGCAGGGCGATCTGGCCAGTGCCGCCACGGACCTGAATACGGTAAGACAAAGGGCCAACGCCCCGGCTATTAGCCCGGCTGAGGTCACCATTGATTTTATCTTTGACGAAAGGGCCAGGGAGCTCTTTGCCGAAGAACCCAGACAAAATGAGCTCCTACATTATGGCAGCCAGAAATGAAGGCGGATACAGCCTGGAGACATTGCATGAGAACAACTGGTACTACGACCGCGTTCGGAACCTGAATAACTTTTATGACAGGTCCGATGAGGTGATCTTGCTGGGGCAAAGGCCAAGGATCATGCCTTACCATTTTCAATGGCCCATTGACGACGACATGGTCAATTCAAACACCCTTGGCAGGATCAATCAGAACCTGGGATATACCGGTTCAGCAAATAACGTCCCCCCATTGGACATGATTGAGTAATGTCAAAAATTTCTCACCACAAATCCCCCGCTACGCCACAGTGTTTGATACACAAGGTAGTGGGGGATTTATTCGCAGCTTCGATGCCGTTCAGGTTTGTCGGAGATGATGTTTTTCTACGCATCCACCATTATTTCCCGATTTAACATGAGAAAAAAACCTGCCATCAACAGACGGAAATTTACTGGCTCTATTTCAGCGGGAACGTTGGGATTAGCGTCCCTTCCTGTTTTTTCGAGCCGGAGCATTCCCTGCCGGTCAGACAAAAGCGTTGCCGTTGCACAAAGCGTAATGACCTCAGGAACAAGGAGGTGGAAAGGAGACATCGAAAACCGAATCGCAGATGCGGTCGCGAAAGTCGTCAGACGAACAGACCCTATCTTTGATAGATAAGCCTTTCGGTTATGAGCCATAAAGTCCGATAAAAACGCAGCATCATGAAAAAAAGAAATACCCGAATATTACGTAGTTCTATCATGGCGATTACATTTTTAGGATTTAGCCTGATTGCCTATTCCCGACAGGCACCATCCGGATGGAAGGCCGCCGTGGCCAAAACAGACATCACCCCACAGGAATCCATCTGGATGGCGGGGTATGCAGCCAGGGATCGTCCCTCCGAGGGGGTAAGGCATAGCATTTGGGCCAAAGCACTGGTTTTGGAAGATGTTTCGGGAAACCTGGCGGTATTGGTGACAACAGACCTGGTGGGTATCCGCCAGGATTTGTCCACCAGGATCCGAGACCGGCTGATGAGGCAATTTGGTCTGGAAAGAAAACAGGTTATTCTTAACAGCTCTCACACGCATACGGGTCCCGAGACCGATTATGCCCGTTACCAATTTCAATTGGACGAATCAGAATTGGGTAAAATCGAAACGTACGCAGAAAATGTAGCCGATGGAATTGTGGATTTGGTGGGCAGCACCATGAAATCCCTGAAACCGGTGCAGCTATTTGCGGGAAATGGAGTGACGCGTTTTCAAGTGAACAGAAGAAATAATAGCGAGGCAGAGTTGCACAAGCAAACCGATTTGAAAGGTCCCAATGATTATGCCGTGCCGGTCATCAAAGTGACCGATGAAAGGGGTGCATTGATGGCGGTGGTATTTGGGTACGCCTGCCATCCTACTGTCCTGGCCGACTATCAGCTCTCAGGAGATTATGCGGGTTTCGCACAAATTGAACTCGAAAACCTATATCCAGAAGCTACTGCCCTGTTTTTTCAGGGAGCAGGAGCGGATCAGAACCCTTTGCCGCGCCGTTCTGTATTTTTGGCGCAGCAATATGGAAAGGAATTGGCTGCTGCGGTAGAACGTGTACTACATGAAGACATGCGACCACTGCAGGGAGAATTGGCCACGGCCTATTCTGAGATTGACCTTACCTTTGCCAATCCCACACCTACCAGGGAGGAGTTGGTGGAAATTACCGGAGCCGACTCTCCTTTTCCCGACTACCTGAAACAAAATGCCCGGGTATTGATCGCCAAAATAGATCAGGGGGAAAGTCTGATTACCTCCTATCCTTACCCCGTTCAGACCTGGAGATTGGGTGATCAAGCCATTTTTTCTTTTGGTGGGGAATTGCTGGTAGGCTATTCCATCGCATTGAAAAAGATATTTGGCCAGCAAATTTTCGTCATGGGCTATTCCAATGATGTGATGGCCTACATTCCCACCAAAAAAGTGTTGGAAGAAGGAGGCTATGAGGGGACGCGTTCTCCGATTTTCACTACGCCTTGGGCATTCGATATTGAAGACCGGATTATTGGGGAGGCAGTGAAATTGGCCGAAAAGGTTGGGATTCAACCACAGAAATACCCGCTCACAGATCAATAAATCAGATAGAAATGAATGTAAAACTCCATCCCCACTTAATTTATATTGGGATTTCACCCATTAACTTTCTTTTTTCTCAAACTCCGGTACAAAAACTACTTCCAGGTTGGAAAAATAAGGAGATGCCAAAGGTAAAATGATCTGTAATCGCCATACCTTTACAATGACCCGAAATAGGAAAGAATTGAAAGGGGTTGAAAATTCTCGAACAAAAAAATACAATCATGATTTATAAACACGATCGACGAAAATTTTTGGGTACCCTGACACTGGTGGGGGCAGGAGTGACCTTGGCTGGTTCATCCTTTTCGTATATCCCTGAAGGAAATAAAAAGCCAGCCCTTTTGGGAGGGCCAAGAGCCCATCCTGACCCATTCCCCAGTTGGCCTGTTTCCGGAAAAAGGGAAGAAGAGGGAATGGCGGAAGTATTGCAAAGCAAAAAATGGGGCAGGTTAAACGGTAATGCGGTTGGCAATTTCGAAAATAAATACAAAGAATGGACAGGCGCCAAACACTGCGTGGCGGTATCAAGTGGCACCAGTGCCTTATTTACTTCTTTAGGGGTATTGGACATAGGACCCGGGGATGAAGTCATCATTCCGGTATATACTTTTGTTGCCACCTATAACGTGGTCGTTTTAAACTATGCTTTACCTAAATTTGTAGACACGGACTTAGAAACTTTTCAAATCGATACGGATAAAATCGGACAAGCGATAACCCAAAACACCAAATTAATTATGCCGGTACACATCGGCGGCTCCCCGGCCGATATGGATTCTGTTATGGATGTTGCGGAAAAACGCAAAATCCCTGTCCTTGAAGATGCCTGCCAGGCTCATTTGGCCGAATGGAAGGGAAAAAAAGTAGGGACAATTGGACTGGCTGGCGCCTTCAGTTTTCAATCCAGCAAAAACCTCAATTCAGGTGAAGGGGGTGCCATCATCACCAATGATGATATGTTTGCAAATAATGCCTATAATTTTCACAATCAAAGCCGGGGAAATGATGGTGAAAACAGTAGTTATCGTTCCACCAGAGGTACCAATCTTAGGCTGACAGAATTCCAGGGCAGATTATTGACGGAACAGATGAGCAGATTACAGGAACAGGCCAACCGTCGGACCCTCAATGCTCAATACCTTACCGGCCTGTTAAAGGATATTCCTGGGATTTATCCTGCGAAATTATATCCTGGAGTCACCCAAAGTGCTTATCATCTCTACATGTTCCGTTTTGATAAAAATGCATTTGCTGAAATGCCAAAATCTAGATTTTTGGAAGCTTTATCGGCAGAAGGAGTCCCTTGTTCAGGTGGATATGGTAGGATGAATAAGGAGAATTATGTCCAGGATTTGGCCAAAAACAGACATTATTTGAATTTATATGGTAAATCGACCATGCAGGAATGGTTGGAAAACAGCATTTGTCCCCAAAATGACTTGCTATGTGAGCAAGCCGTATGGTTTGGTCAATCCATGTTATTGGGAACAAAAAATGACATGGAACAAATTGCAGAAGCCATATTGAAAATCAGGGCCCATGCCGGAGACCTGGCGAAATCTTAATTACCATACGATGATGAATTTAAATTTGAGGTGTTTCTTGATCTGTTTTTTTTGGTGGATGATTTTATTGGGAAAATCTTCAGTGCAGCTTTTGGCCCAGGAAATGGCTGAGATGGAAACCCATATGGATATTGGGGTCAGCACTATTGACATTACGCCGGACCACCCCATCCGGTTGGCTGGATACGGTGCAAGAGAAGAAAAACCTTCGGAGGGGATCATCCATCAGTTGAATGCCAAAGCACTTGCCTTTGGCAGGGATGATCAGGGACCATCTATTCTGATCACCGTAGATTTGGTGGGGATACCTGCGATTATTACAGCAAAGGTGACCAAAAGAATAACTGAACAAACCGGAATTGAGGCCTCCCACCTGGTGATTTGTGCTTCTCATACCCATGGTGGTCCCGAAGTGGGGAATCTGCTTAATATCCTTCAATACAGGGGGGATTCGTTTAGTGATTCCTTACTCAAATTGGAAGAATTGGTGGAAATATCGAGGTATACGGAACGTTTAACTGACCAACTGGTTGCAGTGGCCCTTTCCTCACTTGCAGATCGGGAGCCTGCTTTGGTATTCTGGGGGCAGGGAAGAATGGGATTTGCAAAAAACAGAAGAACGGAGGGAGGTCCGGTAGACCAATCATTCCCTTTGATGAAAATCACCGATCCAACCGGTAATTTAAAGGCCATTTTGGTGAATTATGCCTGTCATGGCACTACTTTGGGAGGTGATGTTAATCAAATTCATGGTGATTGGATGGGAGTGGCGCAATTGATGATTGAGTCGAACCATCCTGGGGTAGTTGCCATGGTGTCCATAGGTTGCGGAGCAGATGCCAACCCGTACCCGCGGGGAAAAATGGAGCACCTGCGGGTACATGCCCAAGAGGTGGCGGATAATGTGGAGCAATTGCTGACTTCCAAATTACATCCAATCACTCAACCTCCCTCCGGAAAAATTAAATGGATAAACCTGCCATTTGCCCATGTTCCGTCAGTACCGGAACTGATATCCCAGACGGAGGATAAAACGGTCAGGGGATATTATGCCCGTTTGGCTTTGGATAGAATTGCCAGGGGGCAGGGTATCCCCAAAACGCTTTCGTATCCTGTCCAAACCTGGACTTTTGGCAATGAAATGGCCATGATAAACCTTGCAGGTGAGGTGGTGGTGGATTATTCTCTGCGTTTAAAAAAAGAGATAGGTGCTAACAGACTTTGGATCAATGCCTATGCCAATAATGTACCCTGTTATATTGCTTCCTGTAGGGTAATCAGGGAAGGTGGATATGAAGCAGAGTCAAGTATGTATTACTATGACAAACCTTCTCCTTTCGCAGAGGAAATTGAAGAATTAATTATTAACACAGTACATGAACTTCTTCCTTCCTCATTCTAGGCCCGGGGAATTTCCGGCGGGAGTCCTTCTGGAATGCAAAAAGATACCAGTATGTAAGCTGAAAAGGAAAAAACGTTTTTTTTCCTTGTTAAAATTTACGAACCTAAATCTATGAATTGCTAAAATTACCCCGTAATTTGACTGAACATAAGTCTATTTTGTTACAGGAAGGTAAGCATGCTGATGGTTGAGAAGTAATCCAAAAAAAAGTATAATTTAAAGGTCGGCAACATTAAAAGGATTTTTAAATCCTTTTTAGAAGTCCGATTAAACGGAGCAATCAATACAATTTAAGTAATAAGTCATTAAACATATTAAAATTGCTACTTATGAAAATAAATTTTTCCGTCTTTTCGGTAATTCTTATGGTTCTATTCAGTAATATTTCAGGTCAGGCAGGGATTCTAGACGACCAGGCTTCTTTGCAATGGAAGGCCGGCGTATCCAAAGTTGACATCACGCCGGACGAAGCCATCTGGCTGGCAGGATATGGCAGTAGGGACCGACCTTACGAAGAAGTTATCCATCCCATCTGGATAAAGGCCCTTGCACTGGAAGATGCGGCCGGGAAGCAGGTCGTTTTGATTACCGCAGACCTCCTTGGCATGCCCAAAGCCCTTTCAGACCGGGTACGGAATGGGTTGTATGAAAAACATGGACTGACCAGGTCGCAGATCATTATCAACAGTTCCCACAGTCATTCTGGTCCCGTTCTGGAAAATTCCCTCTCCGACATCTATCCACTGGACGAGTCCCAAAAACTGCAGGTAAGCCGGTATTCAGATAAATTGGTTGATCAAATGATTGGATTAGTCGGGGATGCCTTTGATGCACTTCAACCGGCTCATGTGTACGCAGAAAACGGCGTGACCAGATTTCAGGTAAACCGGAGAAACAATGCGGAAAATCAGTTGGAAAGCCTCACCGATCTCAATGGACCCAATGATTATGCGGTACCTGTGATCAGGGTAGATGATACAGATGGAAATATCCTGGCCATTGCCTTTGGATATGCCTGCCATCCCACAGTAATGGGAGATTACCGCCTCTCTGGCGATTACCCCGGATTTGCCCAGATAGAACTGGAGAAGTCTTTTCCCGGCGCTACGGCTTTGTTTTTTCAGGGTGCCGGGGCGGACCAAAATCCGCTTCCACGAAGGACCCTTTTTCTTGCAAGGCAATACGGTAAAAGTTTGGCTGCTGCCGTGGAGCGGGTATTGAGCGAGGAAATGAAACAGTTGGAGCCCAGCATACAAACGGCTTATGCTGAAGTCGACCTTTCCCTGGCTGAACCTCCCACCATGGATGCCCTTTCGGAGTTTGTCGCTTCATCTTCCGGCTATCAGAAAAGGTGGGCTACGCGGATGCAAGCGGAAAGAGAAGAAGGTAAGGAGCCTATGCGGAGCTATCCTTTTCCGGTTCAGGTTTGGAAGCTTGGCGATCAGCCCATCATGACATTAGGAGGCGAAACCGTAGTAGCCTATGCCATAGAACTCAAGAAAATCTTCGGGCAGGATATTTTTGTCATGGGGTATACCAACGATGTCATGGCCTACATTCCTTCCACCACCATTCTCAGAGAAGGGGGCTATGAGGGAGCCTCCTCGCAAATGGTGTATGGGCTTCCCAGCACCTGGGCGTCGAATATAGAAATCGAGATTCTTCACGAATTTCTTCAACTTGCGGAAAAGGCAGGAATTCGCCGGCTGGACAGCAACCTGCTGCCCGAATGATCTGCTAAGTGCTGGTTTTCAACAGATTGAATGTATTTAAATTTGCGCCTGGGTTAGTGGCATACCATCCTGCGACGCACACACAATGACAAACACCTGCAATGAGGAGAAACAAAACAAGCCTTGCTGAAGACAGACCCAACCCTGCTCCGTTCCTGGAAGCCAGTAGATATTATTCCGGATTTAAACTTGCCCACGACACTTACAATGCCCTTTCCTGTGCGGGTGACGGTAACATTTATTATATTTTGTCTTCTGAATCTCTGAAAACAGGAGGACAATTTTTTGTGTACAAACCCGGGCAGGATAAAATTGAATGGATTGGTGATCTGACCGAAATGTGCGGGGAAGCAGGCGGCAATGCGATACCGCAGGGGAAAAGTCATGTTGCGTTTTATGAAAGGAAAGGAAAATTATTCTTCAGCACCCATGTCGGTTTTTATGAGTTGATCGATGGCATGGACCGATTGCCGGAAAGCCCGCCTGAAGGGTATATAAAGTATCCCGGCGGCCATATTCTTTCCTATGATCTCAGTACCGGAGAAGTGGAGGATTTATTTGTGGTGCCAGGAGGGGAAGGCATAGTATCCATGACCATGGATGTTGAAAGAGGCCAGATTTATGGGATTACCTGGCCTACCGGACGTTTTTTTCATTTTGATATCGAGGAGCAGGAATTTAAAGATTTGGGATTGGTCAATGCACGTGGGGAGGCAGGAATTCCGGGAAGAGATTTCCGCAGTCTTTGTCGGTCGCTATTTGTAGATCCCAGAGATGGCAGCGTATTTTTCTCCACTGCAGAGGGAGATATATTCAGGTATGAATATCGGAAAAAATCCTTAAGTTTGGTTAAGGGGGTCAATCTCCGCCTGGACTATTTTGGTAAATACGAACCGGATAGACCGGGGAGTATGGCCTTCAACTGGAGAAAAATTATCTGGCATGAAGGAGAGCAGGTAGCTTATGGCGTACATGGCAATTCGGGCTACCTTTTTCGCTTTGATCCTGAGAAAAAAAGGCTGGAGATTGTTGAAAGAATTGCCTCTGAACCCTCCCGAAAAAGTGGGATGTTTGACCAATTCAGCTACGGATACCTTGGATTTGATCTATGCAAGGAAAATGATACGCTATACTACCTTACCGGCGGACCGGTTTACAAAGGCGGTAAGAGACTGAGCGGAGTGGATAATATAGCAAAAGGCGCAGCCAGAGGCTTGGAAAACCTGCATCTTGTGACCTATGCGATCGGCACCGGTGAATATCGGGATCATGGTCCTATCTTGTATCCCGACGGCACCATTCCCACCTATGTCAATTCAATCGCCCTGGGACAGGATAGACATATCTATACCCTGGCGAGGATGGAACATGAAGGAAAAATCATTCAGGATTTGATAAAGATCAGGGACCCACTCTGGGGATAACGCTTACAGAATGTACAATGATGATTTAGCCAAATTGAGGAATTGCATCGAAGATTTTTATCGGGTTCTGGTCGTGGGAAGTTCAAATACAGACATGGTGGTCCGGACAGATTATTTTCCAGCTCCCGGAGAGACCATTCTGGGTGGTGATTTTTTCATGAATCCTGGCGGAAAGGGAGCCAACCAGGCTGTTGCTGCTGTCAGGGCGGGAGCAAAGGTCGCCTTCATTGCAAAGGTAGGCAAAGATATTTTTGGTAAAGAAACACGAGAAATCCTGCTGAAAGAGGGAATAGATATAACCGGGATTTCTGAGGATGATGAGCATCCTTCGGGAGTGGCGCAGATCACGGTAGATAGTAGCGGAGAAAATTGCATTGTGGTGGCCAGCGGCGCCAATATGGCTTTGAACGTACCCGATATAGACCGGCATAAAGCCTTGCTTCAACAGTCAGAAATCATACTGCTTCAACTAGAGATACCCATGGCTACGGTCAACCATGTGGCAAAGATAGGACAAGAAGCCGGTAAGAAGATCATACTCAACCCTGCTCCGGCACAGTTTCTGTCTGATGAGCTGTACGAAAAGTTGTACGCTATCACTCCGAACGAATCGGAAACCTTTTTGCTCAGCAAGGTTCAGATTCGCGATGAAACTTCAGCAGATAAAGCGGCATCATTTTTTCACAGCAAAGGAGTACCGGTAGTAGTCATCACGATGGGGTCTCGCGGGGCTTATTTGTCCTCGGCAGAATTTAAAGGTTTGCTTCCTGCTCCGGAAGTAACCGTGGTAGACACTACTGCTGCAGGGGATACCTTCAATGGTGCTTTGGCCGTTGGTATTTCAAGGGGAATGCCGCTCAAATTGGCCGTTGAATTTGCGAACAAAGGAGCGGCACTTTCAGTCACCCGAAAAGGTGCCCAATCCTCCGTTCCCAGGCTCTCAGAAATAGAATCTTTCAATTAAACCATTCAGAAGATGACGCTTAACAAAACCATCCTGCCAACAATACTTTTTATTTTTATTGGTTTATTTGTATTTTTTCAAGGTCCATTAAATGCTCAAAACGCAAATAGAAAAAAAATTAAAGTCTTGTTTGATACAGATGCTAACAACGAATTGGATGACCAGCACGCCATGGCCTACCTGTTTTTTAATGGGGATATATTCGATATAGTTGGAGTAACTGTGAATGCTACACGGAGTGGTGGTGATATCAATGAGCAATACCTGGAAGCCAGGAGGGTAATGAAGCTATGTAACGTTTATGGGAAAATCCCACTGCTAAAAGGAGCAAATGCTGCTTTTGCGGAAATTCGCCCTCATCTCGATGATTCAGCGTTCGACGGAGCAGCGGCTGTCAATTTTATCATTTCTGAGGCTCAAAAAATGGATAATGAAAGATTGGTCTTGCTTCCGGTGGGAAAACTTACCAATATTGCCCTTGCCCTGAATAAGGATCCGGATATTGCTGAGAAGGTAAGGATCGTGTGGCTAGGTTCAAACTATCCCGAACCGGGCGAGTACAATCAGGACAATGATGTAGCAGCGCTAAATTACCTGTTAAATATGGAGGTTCCATTCGAAATGGTCACTGTAAGGTATGGAAAACCATCCGGAACGGCTGCGGTTACAGCCAACCGCGCTGAGATCAGGTCCAATATGCCCGGGAAAGGACCCAGGTCCACAGAGCCCGTCGAGGGGAGGCATGGGGGTACCTTTAATAATTTTGGTGACTATTCTGTTAACTTGTACGAGCACATCCATACTTCTGATCAAGCAGGCACCCGGGCTTTATTTGACATGGCCGCGGTAGCCATTGTAAAAAACCCGGATTGGGCTCAGAATAAATTGGTACCGGCCCCGGTATTGGAAGATGGAAAATGGAAGGAAAGGACAGGTAATCATAGAAAAATGGTCGTGTGGGAACACTTTGACAAGGAAGCGATTATGAAGGACTTCTATCACCGCATGAATAACTTCGTTCTGCCTTAACCCATAATGAATTTTTAGGTTTTATGGGTAAATGCATTTAATCACGACTACATGTATATCATCGAATCCTATTCCCTGGCTGTTGTTTTCTGTTTTATCACCATGCTATGCTGGGTTCGTGGGCCAACACCCAGAAACCTGCAGCGGGGAAATGGAGGTTTGAGTTGTTTTACTGGGACTACGTAATTGGCATCGTTTTGCTGGCCCTGTTGATTGGCTTTACCCTGGGAAGCTCAGGAACGATGGGCCGCTCATTTCTCGGAGACCTGCAGCAGGCTTCATTTTCCAACTACATGAAGGCTTTGTCGGGAGGAATTATTTTTAATCTGGCCAATATCCTTATCGTCGCCGCCATCGCGATAGCCGGGATGTCGGTTGCTTTTCCCATAGGAATAGGGCTGGCGTTGGTTTTGGGGGTAGTAATCAATTATATATCGGAGCAGAAAGGAGACCATGTATTTCTTTTTTTAGGAGTCGCTTTGGTCACCGGAGCAATAATACTGGATGCAATGGCTTACCGGCAGATCAGTAAGGATAGTTCAAAACATCCCGGCAAGGGCATTCGCCTGGCTTTGGTGGGAGGGGTATTGATGTCTTTGTTTTATTTTTTTGGGCAACAATCCATGTCTCTGAATTTCACTACGCCGGCACCCGGGAAGTTTACGCCCTACGCCGCCGTATTTGTATTCTCAATAGGTGTTTTGCTAAGTAACCTATTATTCAATACCCTGTTAATGCTACGCCCTTTGGAAGGAAAACCAATCGGATACACGGCCTATTTTAAGGGAACCTGGTCTATCCATAGTGTTGGTATTTTAGGCGGTGTCATCTGGTGCATCGGGATGTCCTTCAGCATCATTGCGGCCGAACAGGCCGGCCCTGCCATTTCCTACGGGCTGGGCCAGGGAGCCACCATGGTCGCAGCATTTTGGGGAGTTTTATCTGGAAGGAGTTCAGAGGCGCCTCCGCGAAAATCAATATCTGGCTTGCGGCAATGTTTGCCAGCTTTATATAGCCGGCCTGCTGCTGATTATTTTTGCGGGAGTGTAACAACAGGCTGACTCAAAAAGAAAAAACACCCATTTACAGGGATACAATTTGGCTTTAAACTCAAATGATGCACGGGCAATTGTTGCAAAATCCCATACCCGGAGAAAATTGAAACTTTTTGGGCTTCAACCATAATTTCGCTATTCATAAACCGGTTTTCTCACTGCTTTCGGAGCGATCTCTGATTTAATCCCGAGACCTCCTATCATGGTTTTGCCGAATAACGGTGAACGGCCATTCTTCACCCGAAAACGATGAAGCCGATGACTAAATCGCACAACCGAATATTTGAGAAGTAAAAATCCGCTCACCGGTAAAAATCCTGGTTCTCTCTGGTGACGATATCGATTGGCATATAATAGGTCTGATCTACTTTTAATTTGAGGGCCAGGTGATGGTACAGGCTCATCAGTCCCTTGTAGCCTTGTTCTTCGGGTTTGTGGCAGATCAAAAAATTGATCATCCCCTTTTTCAGGTATTTCTGATTTTCCTGGGAAAAATCATATCCAACCAGATGAATTTTCGAATAATTTTTCAATTCCAGAAATTGGGCTACTGAAAAAACCCTTGAATTGGTTACAAAAATCGCTTCTATGTCCGGATATTTGGAAAAAGCCTTCTCAAGGTTTGAAAATACCGAGTTTCTTTCGGTGTCTTCAATATCCAGTTTTATCATCTCGTGGTGTAGATCATTCTCAAAAAAAAAAAATTTGAAGCCAGCCTCAATTCTGGAATAATTGTAGCTACTGCCTTCCCGCGAGATAGTGACAAACAATACTTTGTCCGAGCGATGCATGCCAAGGACGCACAGACGGGCCCCGAGAAATCCACTTTCGAAGAGGGGAGGGCCGATATACGAAAGACTCTCCGCCTCTTCGACATTGCTATCAATAAAAACAAAAGGTATTTTCTTTTCCTTACATCGCTGAACGAATCGTATAGATTTTGAAACAAACGAAGGGGCCATCAAAACCCCATCCAGTTTTTTTTCTTTCAGGATACTGTCAGCAGACGATACGAAAGAATCTTCATTGTTTAGATCAAAAAAATAGTAAGCTACGCGGACCCCATATCGGCTGATTTCTTCTGCTGCTCTCTCGATTCCTTTAAGTGGAGCATCCCAGAAATCGGTTCTGTCCGAACTTTTGGGTATCAATACTGCCAGGTGAAATATCTTGCCGGAGGCCAGCCTGCTGGCTAAGATATTCGGACTGTAATTGAGCTGCTTGATAATAGCCTCAATTTTGGATTTTGTCTTTGCAGATACCCCGGGACGATTGTGAAGAACCCTGTCAACGGTAGCGATGGAAACATCAGCTAATCTGGCGATCTCTTTGACTCCCGTCAACTTGTTATTATTTTTCATTCCCTTTAAAAAGCCTTTTTAATTTGAATGGTATCCTGGTAAATTTTCCCAAGTATTACACTACCCCCTACCAATTTAATAAAATAAAATTCCGTTCCTCTGGTTTCGGTATTTTTTTTAACCCTGGAAATCATTAACCGGCAAAGCCAAAAAGCAGGCTGTTAAGTTTTAGCTCTGATTAAGCGGCTTAATGACTAAAATAGCAGTAGTAATTCTGACATAAAGGAACACTTTTAAAAATGCTTTGGTTTTATCAATGAGTGGTATGATGAAAAAATGGGCATGGCCAGATTTGACCCGCCATTTTTTAAATGCAGCGACTTTAAAATTATTACAACTCCGTTCCAATGGCAAGTCATGCCAATCCGGTTGCGCTGTAAATGTTGTTGAATATTCATCTGAAAGATAGGGTCTGCAATTAGACTATAATCCCCTGAATGCCGGAGGTTGAATGCCATTGGCGCGAATATAGGAAATGGCAGCACCCCTGTGGTGGGTGGTGTGGTCATCCACCAGGCCAACCATTTGTCGTCGGGTAATTTTGCCGGCAAAAGAGTCGATTTCTGCTTCCAGATCTTTCTGACTGAGAGATAGTATTGTTTTTTTACCATAATCATAGCACTGATTGATAAAAGCGGTCATTTCTTCCTTGCTTTGTGGTGAAGCCTTATGGTCGAAGCCCATTTCTTCGCCAAGCAAAAATCCCTGGCAAATCGAAGCCATGGCACTCCCTATATGGTTGATCTGCTCCTTGAAGGACATGGCTGATTCGTGTGGTTTGTAGTCCAGCAACTCATCGGGCATCGTCGAAATGGCTTCAAGGGTAAAGGCACGGCTGTTTTCCCATTTGGCCATAAATTCTTCCATGCTCGTTTGAGCCTGAGCGAAAAAGGTATAGGTCAGGAAAAACAGAAGGGCGGTGGCAAATTTGTAGGTTTTCATCGGTTTTAAATTTAAGGTTCCACTAAAGTTCGGAATAAAAATTTAAAATGTAACATACTTATTTCCACTATTTGAAATGGCGCTGTTTGCCTTAGTATGGTGAGAACATCCGGGTTTCGGCTTTACAATTGGCTTGTTTTTTCCTTAGACTGCCTCGTATTGGTTAACTTTGCAATCAAATAAAACAAAACCACTAATGAATGTTCGAAAATTTTGGACAGACGAGGAAATCCTGGAGGAATTATCTCAGGAGAAACAAAAAAGAGCAGCAATACGACAATTGTATATAGGCTATTATCAATCCCTGCAGGGCTATATACTCGACAATCAGGGCAGCGAAGCAGAGGCCGCAGAAACCATTCAAAAAAGTATGTTGGTATTTTTAAACATGGTAGAAACCGGAAAATTTAGTAAGGGATCTGCTGTCGGGCCTGTTTTGGAAAGAGTCAATCGAAATCTCTGGGCCGGCACTCTGGCAGATCGCAAGAGTGAAAAGAGATCTGCAGACCCCGGTCCGGATATGACCCAATCAGGGAACGGTGATGTTGCTCGTTCCCTTGCGGAAATAAAAGGCTACCAGCTGATCAATGCCTTGTACGAAAAGCTGGGTAACAAATGCAAAAAGATATTGATGCTTTACCATTTCGAAAGCCTATCCCTGAAGGAGATAGCAGTAGAAATGGATTATGGCAGTGAGCTGCTCGTCAGGGAGGATATAGATAGGTGCATGATAAAACTGACAGCTCAGCTTTCAGAAAACAAACATGCTTGCAATCTGGTAAGAAAGGCAATTGACGATGGGAAATAAATTCAATAATCGGTTTATGCTGAATTACCTGAATGGGACTTTAGGTGAGGAGGACAGGTCTATCTTTGAAAAAGAAAAGGCTCATGATAAGGAATTGCAAGAACGGCTTGAATTAATCGAGTTTACGATTCGGGCTGTCAAAATGAATGGGAATAAAGAAACCATCAGGCGGGTTCAGCAGGAGTTCATTCAGGAGAAGTTGGAAAATAAGAATTTTACAGGCATTGCTACGCCGGGGATTGAAAAGAAGAAAATGCCGGTTATATTCTGGTTGAAAATTATTGCGGCCGTTTCCATCACGTGCCTCTTCTTGTTTACCATTTATGTGTTACGAAACGACGGTCCATCAGTCTATGAAGCCAGGTATATTTCTTACGAAATCGCCGCCGATTGGACTTTGTCGACACAGGAAAATCTATTGGAATCACTTTTCATTCAGGGAGAATTCAGGCAAATGTTTCAGGCCATTGCCGGGAGAGAAAGAGAGCGATTAAGTGCCACTGAGCTACTTTTGCTGGGAAACGCTGCGCTTGAACTGGATTCAGCCCGGGCATCTTTGGCTTACCTTGAGCAACTTGGTGAGATAAGGGATCATACAGGATCGGATGATTTTCATGAAGAGTTGGATTTTTACCTGGCACTTACCTACCTGGAATTAGAGAATTATCATAAGGCCCTTCACCTCGTAGAAAAAATCAGGAAGAATGAAACGCATAGGTACAGCAATAATTTTTCGCTGCTCGATCAGCTCAGTATAAAATTCAGAATGCTGATTTGAGCGGCAAGTTATCTCCGACAGACCTCGTTTGGATATCCGACCAGATGTGCCGTTTTTCATTTTTTTGCTACCTTGCCGTTTCGGACATCGGAATTCATTCATCGCTTTTAAATAAAGACAGCAAATGGAAGCTTCAAAACTTATCCAGACATTAGTAGACAAACTTGAGCAATGGCTAACTTCTTTCGTCGCCTATCTGCCAAATCTTGCTATGGCTATCGTGATTTTTTTCATTTTTCTATTTGTGGCGCGCTATATAGAGCGATTTTCCAAAAAGCAATTGATGAAAGTTCATTTCGATGAAACCATTAGTGGGTTTTTGAGCAGGTTGATTTTTTTGGGTATTCTGGTAGCTGGGATCATGATGTCCTTGTCCATATTGAACCTTACCGGCACAGTAACGTCGATTCTCGCGGGACTGGGAATTATAGGGCTTGCACTAGGGTTTGCATTTCAGGACACGGCGGCCAATTTTATGTCCGGAATTTACATTACCTTTCAGCAGCCCTACGCGATTGGAGATGTGATTGAAACGCACGATGGTGTTATGGGAAACGTCGTGGACATAAACCTGCGGGTTACTAAGGTCAAGACCTTCGATGGTCCCATGGTGTACGTTCCCAACCGGTTTCTTTTTCAGGAAAATTTTACCAATTATACGGAGGAAGGCAGGCGGCGTATCCGCGTGGATGTTGGGGTAAGCTATGGCGAGGATCTTGAAAAAGTGGAACGGATCGCCCTGGAAGCGGTCAGAGACGTGCCAGGCAGGATTGCCAACGAGGACGTAAGTCTTTTCTGGAAGGGATTTGGGGATAGTTCAATAGATTTTTCGGTCAATATCTGGCTGGAATATTCGAGAGAGAACCGGGCCTACATCAGCGCCAAAAATCAGGCAATAAAAAATATAAAAAAGGCCTTCGATGCCAACGACATCATGATTCCATTCCCGATCCGCACTCTGGACTTTGGCATAAAAGGAGGCGTACAGCTTCATGAGGAGATGGACAAAGCAGCAAATGTAAGATCAATGGGTGGAAGCCAGGGGCAATAAAAAAAAAGCACCGGTACCTAGTACCGGTGCTTTTTTATTTATTGCGCAATCTTTTCATATTATCTTCGATCTTCCTCCGCGAATAGCATTTTTTCGAGGTCCTCTTTTGCTGCCCCTGTCTTCTTCTGAAGTCTGCCGATCAATTGATCTTCCTGTCCCTCAGCATATGCCAGGTCATCATCGGTTAATTCTCCATATTTGGCTTTTAATTTGCCTTTCAGTTCGTTCCAGTTTCCTTTTAATTTTAAGTTAGTAGACATGATTTTATTGGTTTTAGTGAAAAATAATTTCCTTATTTGTTTATAAATTGTACAATAACTGTTCCAAATCGAAAGTAATATGACAGAATTAAAACTTCCTGGTCACCTAAGGGCACTTACGATTTTGCTGCTGTTAATTGTAATCGTGTTTATACTAATTATGGGCAGGAGCTTGCTTATACCCCTGATGCTGGGAGGGTATATGGCTATGCTATTGATTCCGGCCTGTACCTGGATGGAATCAAGAAAGGTACCCCGCCCCCTTGCAGCATTGGTGGCATTGTTGACATCTCTTGCAGCCATCGTAGGATTGATAGTGTTGGTGATCTTGCAGGTTAAGAGTTTTACGAAAGACTTTGAGGATGTTTCCGGCAGATTAAACCAGTACCTGGCAGATCTGGATCAACTGGCTAGCGAATGGTTTGGTGCCAACCTGGGTATCAGAGACGGTATAGATAAATCGCAGCTCTTCGAATTACTTGAATCCAACAGCGAAACGGTCGCTAATTTTCTGTTAAATACCGTGGGTTCATTGACCGGCGTGATACTTTTACCTGTATTCATTTTCTTTATGTTGCTTTACAGGGACCATTTGGGGAATTTTATTGCCAGGTTTTTTGCAGAACAAGATGAGGGAGAGGTAAAGTCAAAAATAAGAGATCTCAGAAAAGTCGTTCAGTATTACATCATTGGGATGATCAAGGTAATGGGTATCCTTGCCGTTCTCAATACAGCAGCCCTTTATGCGATAGGCGTGAAACATGCCATTTTTTTCGGTCTTTTTGCCGCTTTACTCAATATCATTCCATATCTCGGGCCTTTTATGGGAGCGATTTTGCCCTTTATTTTCTCATTTTTGACGATGAATAGTCTGTTTTACCCCCTGATGGTGCTGATTAGCTTTACCGTGATACAGCTTGTAGAAAGTAATTTCCTTACCCCAAAAATTGTAGGGGGTAATGTCAACTTAAATGCCCTGGTCACTTTCCTGGGTTTGCTTATCGGAGGTGCTATCTGGGGCGTCATCGGTATGATCCTGATCATTCCCTCCCTGGCTATTTTAAAAAGAATTTTTGAACTTAAAGATAGCACCAAACCCTTTGCTTATTTGTTTGGAGAGGAGGAAGTCGAACCGATATTTAAAAGGGAGAAAAAATGAATCATGTGTTGAAGGCGATTTTTATTTGCAGCCTGGTCAGTGTGCTGTCCTGCGATACAAAAACGGACAAAAAAGGGAGGTTTTTATTGAAGGGCAATAACGAGCTAAAGGAAGGCAATACCAAAGGAGCCATTTCCTATTATGATGAGGCCATTACCATTGATCCTGCGTTTAAAGATGCGTTCTTTAACAGAGGGATGGCCTGGCACCGACAGTTGAAATATCCGGAGGCCATTGCAGACTATAGCCAGGCGATTGAGATCGACAATAATTATCGGGACGCGCACATTCAAAGAACTATGGCGTACCTGGATTTCGGCGAAAATTACAAGGCAGTAGAAAATGCCAGGACCTTACTGGCCATGGACGAAAATGATGCACAGGCCCATTTCATACTTGGTTTGACCCTGGCAGCCCTGAAAGAACATGATGCAGCGAAAGAAGCGTTTAAAAAATCCCTGGAGCTGGATCCGGAAAATGCAGAGCTATACATCAATCTGGCTACCATCAATTATCACCTTGAAGAATGGGAGGAAGGCAAACGTAATCTGTCAAAGGCCAAAGCAATAAACCCGGAGCACAGCGCAATTTACAACCTGCTATCGCTGCTGCATTTTGAGGAAGCGGACTACGTACAGGCACTCGAGCAGGTAGAAAAAGCCATTGCCCTGGAAAAAGACGATCCTTTCTACTACAATAACAGGGGATTGTACCAGTTGTACCTGGGCAATCTGGAAGAGGGCCTGAAAGACATCAACTTCAGCCTCAAACAAAACAGCAGCAATCTGTATGCCCTCAGAAATAAGGGAATCTATTATTACAAAAAAGGGGAAAAGGAGATGGCTGAAAGACTGCTTAAGGAAGTCCGGGAAAAAGATCCTTCCATGGATTTACTCGACCAATACCTGGAGCTGTGACCATCTGAAAAAATCAGGCATTTTTCCGGCACCGCTGAGTAGAGACAAACTTGCCGGCGGTGTATAAAAAAAGCTCAGGACCGTAGTTCTGAGCTTTTTTATAGCATGAAGGTTTACTGCAAGTTTCAAATGGCATTTTCTTTTACCAGATTGAGTGCTGATCCGGCTTTAAACCACCTGATTTGCCCCGCATTATAGGTATGATTGACCTTGATTTCGTCCTTGCTTCCGTCAGCATGATGGCAAATAACGAGCAGGGCTTTACCGGGAGCGAAGGTATCCAGACCAATAATGTCCAGCGAGTCATCTTCCTGAATCAGGTCATAATCAGCCGGATTGTCAAAGGTCAGTGCCAGCATCCCTTGCTTTTTCAGATTGGTTTCATGGATTCTTGCAAAAGACTTCACCAAAATTGCCCTGACACCTAGAAAACGGGGTTCCATTGCAGCATGCTCCCGTGAGGACCCCTCACCATAATTTTCATCTCCGACGACTACAGTACCTATATTGTGCAGCTTGTATTGCCGCTGTACAGCCGGCACTTCACCATAGCTGCCATCCAACTGGTTTTTAACCTTGTTGGTGGCATCGTTGAAAAAGTTTACTGCACCAATCAACAGGTTATTGGAAATGTTATCCAGGTGCCCCCTGAATCTCAGCCATGGTCCTGCCATGGAAATATGGTCTGTAGTACATTTGCCTTTTGCCTTGATCAATAGTTTTAATCCTGTAAGGTCTGTTCCCTCCCAGGGCTGGAAGGGTTCCAGCAATTGCAGGCGTTCGGAATCTGGCGCTACCTGGACGATGACCTCCGAACCATCTGCTGCAGGTTCCTGATATCCTGCATCTTCTACGGCAAAACCTTTTACGGGAAGCTCCAATCCTGCCGGTTCCTCCAATTTTACCTGCTGACCTTCTTCATTGGTTAGGGTGTCCGTCATGGGGTTAAAGGTAAGGTCTCCCGCGATAGCCATGGCGGTGACCAGCTCTGGTGAAGCTACAAAAGAGTGAGTATTTGGATTTCCATCGGCTCTTTTGGCAAAATTACGGTTAAAAGAAGTAATGATGGAATTTTTTTCCTGTTTCTCAGCACCATGCCTTGCCCATTGACCGATACACGGGCCACAGGCATTGGCCAGTACCACTCCCCCCATATTTTCAAAGACGCCGAGAAACCCGTCTCTTTCTACGGTGTAACGGACCTGTTCAGATCCGGGAGTAATGGTGTATTCTGATTTGGCTTTCAGTTTTTTGTCCACTGCCTGTCGTGCCAGGGAGGCTGCACGGGAAATATCCTCATAGGAAGAGTTGGTACAAGAGCCAATCAGGCCAACTTCCAGCTTTTGAGGCCAGTTGTTTTCCTTGACCGCATCGGCAAATTTTGAAAGCGGCCAGGCCAGGTCAGGAGTAAAGGGTCCATTGACATGTGGTTCCAGTTCTGAAAGATTGATCTCGATGATTTCATTGAAATATTCCTCAGGGTCCGCATAGACCTCAGGGTCTCCTGTAAGGTGTTCCTTGATGCCATTGGCCAGATCTGCCACTTCGGAGCGGTCTGTTCCCCTCAGATAGGCTTCAGATTTTTCATCATACCCAAAGATGGAAGTCGTCGCGCCGATCTCAGCACCCATGTTACAGATAGTGCCTTTTCCCGTAGCAGAGAGGGAGCGAGCCCCTTCTCCAAAGTACTCCACAATGCAGCCTGTGCCGCCTTTTACCGTGAGTATGCCTGCTACCTTGAGTATCACATCTTTGGCAGAAGTCCATCCAGAAAGCTTGCCGGTCAGCTTCACGCCGATTAGCTTAGGGAACTTCAACTCCCAGGGCAATCCAGCCATTACATCACAGGCATCTGCCCCACCTACACCTATAGCTACCATCCCCAGCCCTCCGGCGTTTGGCGTATGTGAATCGGTTCCGATCATCATTCCGCCAGGAAAGGCATAATTTTCCAGCACCACCTGGTGAATAATCCCCGCACCGGGCTTCCAGAAACCCAAACCATATTTATTTGATACGGAAGACAGAAAATCATATACTTCCCGATTTTTATCTTTTGCTTTGGCCAGATCCGGGTTTGCGCCCACTTCTGCCTGAATGAGATGATCACAGTGGACAGTAGAGGGCACCGCCACCTTTGCCCTCCCTGCCTGCATGAATTGCAATAATGCCATTTGGGCCGTAGCGTCCTGCATGGCTACCCGATCTGGTTTGAAATCTACATAGGAGATTCCCCTTTCATGCCTCTGGCTTGCTTCACCTTCGGAAAGGTGGGCATAGAGGATTTTTTCGGTGAGTGTGAGCGGCCTGCCTACCGCCTTCCTGGCTGCGGCTATACGCTCCGGAAAAGCAGCGTAAACCGACTTGATCATATCTATATCAAAAACCATCGATAATGAAGTTATACTGTTGATTGTAGAAAATTCAATGAAGCGGCAAAGATAAGAAAACAAGCCATTTTCCGGACCTTTTGCTGAATTTATATACTTATTTATACTGGATTTAAAAAAGTTAGCCGTGTTTTTGAGGGTCGGCGGCACGCTTGCGGATTTCCTTTTCAAGGTTTGATAAAAAGGCCATCGTATCTACTTTGTCGGCATAGTCATATACTTCCGGGCGCTGGGCTTTTCCCATAGGAATGCTACCTTCAAACCAGGCATTTCTGGATACCAGGCACTGTATTTTGTCTGCTGCTTCTGTCAATTGTTTTTCTAGTGCCTTCACATCGGAATAATATTCGTAGTAGACCACCGCAATGGGCGACACGAATTGCTGGCTTTCTTCCAGCAATAAATGTCCGTTATCCAGGTGGGCTGTCCTATTCACCAGCAGCTTAGACTTGTTGTATTCATAATTGTTCAGGTATTTGTGGTGTTCTATTACCTGATGTGCAGTATCCATTCCTTCCAGAAAAGCAATCAATGAAGACTCCCCGGGTACGTATATTTTGGAAACATTCCTGCAGCCCAGGCCAAAATATTGAAAAATGTCCTTTGCGAGCAAATCCCAGTCCTCAGGGCATTCCTGCCCATCCAAAATAGCAACTGCTGTTCGGTTTTTGCGGATAATATGGGGGTACCTCCCAAAGTAATAATCGAAATACCGGGCTGAATTATCACTGCCTGTGGCGATATAGGCATCCATTCCATTTAGCCTTTCTTCAAATGAAATGGTCTGTGCCCATGATTCAGAAACATCTCTGAGACGCGCTCTCAGCCAGGGGATCATCACATTGTCTGAGGAAGAAAGTTTGATTTTTGCATGGTGCCCGGAAAGCAATACACAAAGCAGATCATGAAAGCCTACTCCCGGGATATTTCCTGCCATGACGATGCCGATGTTCCTCGGCTCAGACATTGCATCGGATAAATCGTATTGTGACAACCAGGGCCTGATTTTTTCGGGATCAAGGTAATTGATGATCCCTTCCAATGCCAAAGCCGACTGATCTGGCGTAAACCAGCTATTCTGATGCCGCATGCGGTCAAATAAATTGAATTTTTCCGCTTCCGGGGTGTTAATGATGCATTGCTGCCAGTCGGATATAAGGTTTATTTTTTGGTTGAGATTCATAGGATGGATCCCTGCATAATGGAGGGCTGTTATATAAGTGAAATGAGCTCCAAAGATAAAAAAATGTCGTGGATTGAGGGTTTTATTTCTGGTAAAATAGTTAGCACAACAATTAATGTATGGATTTTATTTTACGCTAACTGGAATTATTTTACTTGTGAGATTGTATTTTGGTTAGTAGTTTTGCAAACAAACAAAAAAGAAGAAAAATGGCAATCATGATAACCGATGAGTGCATCAATTGTGGTGCATGTGAACCTGAATGTCCCAATACTGCCATTTATGAGGGCGGTATAGAGTGGACCTGGGGTGGAGGTACGGAACTCAAGGAAGTCACCCTGGAAGACGGAACAGTCGTGAGTGGAGATGAGAAACAGGAGCCGGTTTCCGATGAATTTTATTACATAGTAACGCAGAAATGTACAGAATGTACGGGATTTCATGAGGAACCACAGTGTGCGGCGGTCTGTCCGGTAGACTGCTGTGTTGACGATCCGGATCACAGGGAGTCTGAAGAAGAGTTGTTGGCCAAAAAGCAATTTCTGCATGGAGAATAGCCATATAGGTAGCTTTCGCCGTTTTTTATACTCATAAAACTGTCTTTTCCAATAGGTAATTTGAACAATATCCCAAATTTTCTAAAAAAAAACGTTCAATAACTTGAATTTGATGCTTGAATTGGTTTAACTTGGCATTAAATTCATTTTTAAAAAAATAAATGTTCGGATAGTGGAAAATAACAAAGATTACGAAAGAGATGAGATTTTCACCAAAAGGGTGAAGGCTGGAAAAAGGACCTATTTTTTTGACGTGAAAGCTACCCGGTCCAACGATTACTACCTGACCATCACGGAGAGCAAAAGGAAGATTAAAGATGATAACTTTATTTACGAGAAACATAAGATTTTCTTGTACAAAGAAGATTTCGCAAAATTCGTAGAAGCCCTTCAGGATGCTGTAGATCACGTAAAAAATGATTTGATGGCAGATTTTGACTTCTCACAGTTTGATACCGAGCCGGAACCTTCCGAATCTAATAATGATAATAACAAATTTGGAGAGGATCTGAAGTGGGATTGAGCGATCCGGAAGCCCTCGCTTTTGGCGAAAGCTGTAAAAATATATTGCGCTATGAATGTTAACGAATTGGGGAAATGTAGCTGAGTTGCTCAGGTGCATTTACCGGATTCGTTTTTTTGTTATTTTTGAAATATGTTCAAGGTAGTCCTCACAGCGATTATTTTTACCACACTTGTATTTTTGCTGGGTTGGTATTTTTCAGATATCAGCTTGTATTTCGTCTTTTCCATGGTTTTGGCTGCGGCACTTCGTCCACTGACGAATAAAATCAACAACCTGTATGTCTGGGGACAACACATTCCCCGGTCGATGGCCATTTTGCTGTCCTTTCTGGCAATCCTTTCGGTAGTCTTTTTATTGATACTGCTCTTTACACCCCTGCTCCGCTCGCAAATAGAACTGTTAAAGGATCTGGACATCAATTACCTGTATGACCAGATACAGCGACCCATAGACAACTTCGAAGCCATACTCATACAGTTGAACCTGATTGACAACGAACCCGGCTACCTGATCAACCTGGTACGCGAAAACCTGATCAGCAGCCTGAATGAAGTAAATTTTCAAGGATTCATCAACCGCGTAATTTCTGCTACCAGTAGCTTTTTTATCGGAATACTTGCAGTTGGTTTCATCACGTTTTTTCTGCTCCTTGAAAATGGACTGTTGCGCAGAAATCTGATGAATTTTATACCCAATAAGTACTTTGAATTGTCGGTTGCTACTTTTCACAAGGTCGAGCGATTGCTTTCCAACTACCTGCTGGGCTTATTGATCCAAATGTCGGTTATCTTTTCCATCGCTTCGATTGGGCTTACCATTGCCAATATAGAGTATGCCATGACCATTGCGGTATTTGCCGCAGTGGCAAATCTGATACCTTATGCCGGCCCAATACTGGGAGCTACCTTTGGTGTGCTGGTGGGACTTTCTACCGGAGAATTCAATGCGGCCAGTGAGATATATTTTTTCCTGATTAAGATTCTGGCGGTGTTTTCGATAGTTCAGTTGAGTGACAATGTGATATTGCAGCCTTTTATTTTTTCGAAATCGGTGAAAGCCCATCCGCTAGAAATATTTGTGATTATCTTTGTGGGTGCAAAAATTGCCGGGGTGCTGGGAATGATCTTTGCCATACCCGTTTATACCATTTTCAGGGTTTCGATTAAGGAATTGTACAAAGGGTATAAAGAATACAGAATATTTAAAATAGACAAGATTTAACATTCATGGGATTAAAATGTGGGATTGTTGGCTTGCCAAACGTAGGGAAGTCAACTTTATTCAACGCAATATCAAGTGCAAAAGCAGAAGCAGCAAATTTTCCTTTTTGTACCATAGAGCCTAATGTAGGCGTGGTAACGGTTCCGGACAACAGATTGCAGGTATTGGAAAGCCTGGTAAATCCGCAGAAGGTGGTTCCCACGGTTATAGAATTTGTAGACATCGCAGGTCTGGTGAAAGGCGCAAGCCGTGGGGAAGGCCTGGGGAATAAGTTTCTGGCAAATATTCGGGAAGTGGATGCCATTATCCATGTAATTCGCTGTTTTGAAGATCCCAATGTCGTTCATGTGGCTGGGTCGGTAGATCCGGTATTCGATAAGGAAGTCATTGATACGGAACTACAATTGAAGGATCTGGAATCTGTGGATAAGAAAATCCTGCGTTTGGAGAAAGTAGCCAAAAGTGGGGATGCCAAAGCCAGGAAGGCCATGGAAAGCCTTCAAAAATTCAGGGAGGCCCTGAAAGCTGGCCAGAATGCCAGGGCAGTAGATGCAGACGAAGATGACCTGGAAGCCATCAGGGATATTCATCTGCTGACCATAAAGCCTGTACTATATGTGGCCAATGTGGACGAGGAGAGCATCCAAACTGGCAACAAGCATGTAGATCAGCTCAAAATGGAGGTAGGGAAAGAGCATGCCGAAGTGATCATGCTATGCGCAGCGCTGGAGGCCCAGATCGCCGAGTTTGATGATGAAGAAGAGAAACAGATGTTTTTGGGTGAATATGGTCTGGAAGAGAGCGGCTTAAACCGTTTGATTGGAGCTGCGTATAAGTTACTGAATCTGATCACTTACTTCACTGCCGGAGTTCAGGAGGTGAGGGCATGGACCATCAGGAAAGGGTGGAAGGCACCAGCAGCAGCGGGAGTGATACATACTGATTTTGAAAAAGGATTTATCAAAGCAGAGGTGATCAAATTGAAGGATTACGAACAGTTCAAGACGGAAGCAATTTGCCGTGAAAACGGGAAAATTGCAGTTGAAGGTAAAGAATATGTAGTTTGTGACGGAGATATCATGCATTTTCGCTTCAATGTATAAACATATTGAAATATTATTGTTAAGTTTGTTGCAACTTATTTACCCATAAATTAGTTTATTCTGTAAATTGATGTATTTAATCATTGTTTAACTTTTCATTTTTAACGTCGTGAGAATTAGATTAATATTTTCCTTAAAAAACAAAGGTGCTTACTTACCTTTTCACCACCAGTACATCCTTGCTCAATTTCTTAAGGGCTTGATCGTAAAAGGTGGGCAAGAGGAGTTTTTTAACTACAATTACTTTAACTTCTCTGGTTTGAAAGGTCAAACCAAAGTAAGTAGGAGTGGGTTGCATTATTACTCCAGCTTAGTCACCCTCGTTGTATCCGCTCCGGATGAAGCCTTTATCGATTACTTGTTGGAACAGGTATTCAAAACCCCGAAAATTGAGTTGGGAAATCTGATTTTGTCCCCGGAGTACACCGAAAAAGAAATTGAACCGCCCCTGGAGACCTCCAACAAGTTCGTTTGTATTTCTCCGCTGGTATTGCTGACACCGACTTTTGATGATGAGTCTGGTAAGAGGTTTATCAATCCCGATACGGATGAGTTTTCAGATCTTCTGTATGAGTCAACTTTGACCAGAATGGAAAAATCGGGCTGGTATGACCAGGAGCAAATGGAATCATTCTACAAGTTTCAGGTAGTACCCGACATGAACTACGTCAACAAATTGCGGGAACAGCAGAAAAAGTTTGCGAGAATCTACTCCGTTTATGATATGGACGTGAAATATGAGGTTCGGGGCTATACACTTCCCTTCACCTTATATGCGGCAGGAGAGGTACAGGATTTTGTATTCAAATGTGGCCTTGGAGCATTTACCCACAAGGGTTTTGGCATGCTCGACCTGGCCAACAATATGCCGAGCCAGCGTACAGAACCCTATAAATTCAAGAGAGAAGGTTTTGTCCCTTACCGCTCACAATCCCATGAGCCGAGGAAAAATGACGAGCGGGCTGAGGGGAATAGCAGTAGCTCGGAAGAAGAAAATGATTGATTAAAAAAAAACCCGGTTAGACCCGGGTTTTTTTATGCTTTTTGCTCAAAACCGGCGCTTGTTCGGGTTGAGTATGGTATATCCGATCAATTCGTCGTAGCGGGAACCCATATCCCGGTAATAGAAAAACACTTCATATTCATTTTCTGTCTGGAAATGGTTACCTTCAAAAGGTTCCGGCTTCCAGCCCGAATCGCCGCGGACTGCATATTGGTAGTCGTACCAGCCTTGTTTTAAAAACAAGGTGGCCTGGTACCTTCCTGTGGCCTGGTCATACACCATTTTGGCATTCGGGTTTTTTCCCCAGTTGCTCAAAGCGCCTAATACGACCGGCGGGCTGGATAAGGGTGCAGATTCCAGATTAAAGGTTAGCAAAACATATTCACTTTCCAGTTCGTGGTTTTGCCGTTCTACGTTGAAAATTCCGTATTGGCCATTGATATCCAAATATTCCAGGTAGCTCTGTCCCTTCCGGGGTTGGTCTTCTCCCGCCTCCGCAAATACCACGTCCTCTTCCATGCGCACGGCAGCAATATTCCTTCCTCTCGTCCGGACGTACCGCAGGTCTACAAATCGGAATTCATTTCCGGCTTCGAATGTATTGCTGCCATCAAATAATTGATATTGAAGCTGTTTGAGATCTTCGCGGATATTGTTGTACTTCAACCCTACAATCGCATTGTCCCATCTTTGATTTTGCCGGATCACCAATGTGGTGCTGTTCAGGGGATCGATAAGTTCCCGGTTGCTGAAACTGACATTTACATTGATTTGCTGGGCGGTTCTCCGATCTTCATTTTTACTGGGTGGTACCACTGAAGCTCCTACCGCAAGTTGATTGTCATATACCATAAAGCGACGTGTAAATAATGTATTCGACTCATCCCGGCCACGATACACTTTGATGATGTAGTTTCCGCTGCGGCTCACACCTGGGATTTGAAAAGTATAGTGGATGTAGGGTACCCTGGTATTTATACTGTATTCGTAGTTATCTACATTGAATTCGTTGTATTGTTCCAGGTAATCTGCATCCCGCAATCCGGAGCGGGTCCAGTCCGCGTTGCAATGGATGATCTTGGCCGAATATCTGTCTGCTTCATAGGCAATATCATCAAACTGAAGCACCAGTGGTACAGGGCTCCTGAGGGCGATAACGGGTGAGCTCATCTGTGCCGAGAAGTCGCCTGAGGCAGGAAAGAGTTGTACCGTCTGAATATTTTCTTCAAAGACCTGGTCGCTATAAACCTTTTGTGCCTCTGATAGAAAAGGGAACACCAGCAGGTAAAGCAAAAAAGGGTGGGGGGTAAATTTCATGACGACGGAGTAGGTCATTTTTTATGATCCCTGAAGGCTTTCGATCTGTTCAGCCAGGGTTTCCCATTCTTTACTGAGTTTTTCCTCCTCCCGGCGCAGCCGGGCATAGGAGGCATTGAGCTCTTGCATATGGGCTTCGTTTTCATAAACGTCCGGGCTCGCCAATTGATTTTCCAGGTCCAGCTTTTTATTTTCCAGTCTTGTAATCTCCTCTTCAAGTTTTTCCAGGGCTTTCTCCTTTTCCCGCAAGGCTGACTTTATTGCAGGATCTTTGCCATTATTGCTGATCGTTTTTCCTGCAGGTGGCTGCGTTTCTTTTTTTGCAGGTGTTTCTGTTGGCTTTTCCGGTTTAGGAGTTTGTCTGGAGCGCCAGTACACGTACTCATCATAGGTGCCCGGGTATTCCTTGATCTGCTGATCTTCAATGTACCAGATCTTGTTGGCCACTCCCTGTATGAAAAGACGGTCGTGAGAAACCGTGACGAAAGTACCTTCATATTGCTGAAGAGCTTGGGTAAGGATATTGACCGATTGAATGTCAAGATGGTTGGTAGGTTCATCCAGTAACAGGAAATTGGCTTCAGAGATCAGTGTTTTGGCCAGTGCCACCCTGGACTTTTCACCTCCCGAAAGGACTTTTATTTTCTTGAAAACGTCTTCATTGGTAAAAAGAAAGCAGCCCAGTACATTCCGGAGTTCGGTCTCTGTTTTTTTACTTCCAGCCTGTGCCATTTCCTGGAGGATTTCGTTGTTGATATTCAGCGCTTCAAGCTGGTGCTGGGCAAAAAAGGACTTGATCACATTGTAGCCTTCTTCCCGCTCACCCTGTATGGGTTCGGAACCATCGATGATCCTCAATAAAGTAGATTTCCCTTTACCATTGGCCCCGATGAGGGCAATTTTGTCCCCCCTTTCGATGCGGGCATGGGCATTGCCCAGGATGTGCAGGTCTCCGAAGGATTTAGATACTCCGTCCAACACCACTACGTCCCGGCCGGATTTTTGGGTAAATTTAAATTTGAAGTTGACGGAAACCTCATCCCTTACTACCTCTGAGACCCTTTCCATCCGGTCCAGCGCTTTTACCCGCGACTGCACCTGATTGGACTTGGTAGCCTTGGCCCGGAAGCGCTCAATAAATCGTTCCGTTTGTTTGATCATCTGTTGTTGATTCTCATAGGCATTTTGCTGGATTTCTTCGCGGGCTACTTTCTCTTTTTTGTAAAACGCATAGTTTCCGGCATAGCTGGTCAGGTTTCCCTGGGAAACCTCCACGGTAGTCTCACTGCAATTGTTTAAAAATGTCTGGTCGTGAGACACCACTACCACCGCTCCTTCATAGGATTTGAGGTAGTTTTCTACCCACTGTATCGAGGGCAAATCCAGGTGGTTGGTGGGTTCGTCCAGCATGAGGAGCGACGGTTTTTCCAGCAGCAGCTTGGCCAGCATGACGCGCATTCTCCACCCTCCCGAAAAAGTTTTTAACGGCCGGCTCAGGTCTGCTGTCTGAAATCCAATTCCTTCCAGTACTTCCTCCGCTTTGGCCTTGATGGTATAGCCTTCATGGGCCTCAAATCTCTCCTGAAGGTGAGCCAGCTTTTCGATGACCTGGTCTGAATAGTCGGTCTCCATTTGTTTGAGCACAGCGTCAATCTCCTCCTGCAGGGCAAGGGTGTCTTTAAACGCTTCCAATGCCACATCCAAAATGCTGTCTTCCGACTGATAAGAAAGCAAGTCCTGATTCAGAAAGCCTATGGTACAGTCTTTCGCCTTCTGGATTTCCCCGGCACTGGGCTGTATGTCACCGTAAATAATTTTCAGTAAGGTGGATTTTCCTGACCCATTGATGCCCACCAGACCAATTTTGTCTTTGGGCTTGATGTGTAGGGATGCATTTTCATACAGGGGCCGCCCCCCGAGGTAATAAGAGAGATTATTGATGGATAACATGCCGCAAAATTAAGAAAACAAAGTGGTTTTTAGCAGGTTTGGAAAAAGGATTTCAACTGCCGCCTGCAATTTGGCGGTTTAACCCAGGAGTTCGACCTGATATGTTGCTGCATGAAAGCTACCGGGAGAAAGCCTAATGATTCCCAATTTGCTTTTAAGTTCTCCATCGTGATCCGTTGTATCAGCTATGCCATTCCAGGGTTCTATGCAAACAAACCCTGCATTATCCTCTTTAGTCCAGAGGCCAAGCCATCGAAAATCGGGAAATTGCATGGCATACCCTTTTCCGGTTTTTTTGCTGCGGATACGAAGGCCTGTAAACGATTGCACATCAAAAATCAGGGCGTCATGACGGAATAAATCATATCCCATCGGAAGCTTTCCCTGCTTTAGGTCAAGCTTCTTTCGCTTCCGGCCAATCAGGCCGTTTTCCAAGGCGTAAATGGGGAGGGAGGACAAGCTTTGCTTTCCGAAGTCCAACTCATAATCTTCAAATCGCTCCCGGTCGGGAAGTAGTGGACATCTAAAGCCAGGATGAGCACCTATGCTGAAAAATAGCTCCTGTCCGGCTGAGGGATTATTTACCCTGTAATCCACCTGCAGCCGGCTGTCGGAAAGCGTGTATCGGACGATCAGTTCAAAATCAAAAGGAAATCGTTTCAGGCTTTCCCTGTCAGCGTTCAAAACCAATGACAGATGTTGTTCAGAATGTTCCAGCAATTGGAAGCTACAGTCACGGGCAAAACCATGTTGATTCAACGAATAAGTCTGGCCGGCATGCTGGTAACTATCGTTTTTAAGTCTTCCTACGATGGGGAAAAGTACAGGCGCATGCCTGCCCCATACTGCAGGGTCAGCCTGCCAGAGATACTCAAGCCCCCGGTATTTAAGGGAAATACATTCAGCCCCCAGGCTGGAAATGCTGGCTTCTACTGATTCATTCTTTAACGTGTAAACGGCTGCTTCTGACATAAAGGATAAAAGTTAAGATTAAATGGCATACAGGTAAAATTGTGAAAAAGTAGATCAAAAAAAAACCTTTCCAGAAAAAAGGAAAGGTTAATGTGCGCACGAGAAGATTCGAACTTCCACACCCGAAGGCACCACCCCCTCAAGATGGCGTGTCTACCAGTTTCACCACGTGCGCAGTTTGGAGAGGCAAAAGTAGGTATATATTGGCATCAGTGCAAACAAAAATTGAGAGAAATTCAGTCAAACAAAAATTCCATCTTTATGTCACAACGCTGGTAGGTGCCGGGTTCCATGGGGATTTCCCTGAATCCTAATCTCCGGTACAAGGCAATGGCAGGAGCAAGGACGGAATTGCTGTAGAGCAGTACTTTCCCTGCACCCTGCCCTCTCGCCCAGTCAAGCGCAGCCTGTCCCAGCAGCCATCCGATGCCCTGTCCCTGAGCTTTGGACAATACCCCCATTTTGATCAGCTCAAATTGTTGCCCGCCCATATTTTTCATTCCTACGGTACCCACAATCTCTCCTTTCCACTCGGCAAAAAGCACTTGTCCGCCAGGATTGATCAGTGTTTCTACCGGGTGTTGCAACTGGGCGAAGTCAAAGGGCTCCATGGCAAAGAATCTTTCAATCCATTCCCGGTTGATGGAGAGAAAGTAAGGAGCGAGCCCCTCACTATAGGGTAAAATATTTACCTTTTCCATAGCCAAAAATAAACAAGTCTGGAAGTAAAATAAAGTCTTTGGAGACTAGAATTTAAAAACCAAGGTCAAATTGGTTGCCCGGTTTTCCTCTTGATTCGAGCTGTAGCAATTTGAGTTTTCGCCACAGTCCTCCGGCATATCCGGTAAGCTCCCCGGTACTGGCAATGATGCGGTGACAGGGGATAATTACCAGCAGAGGGTTGGTGCCAATAGCCGCCCCCACTGCCCGTACAGCAGTAGCTTTGGAAAGCTTCCTGGCAATATGCTGGTAGGAAACGGTATCGCCGAAAGGTACTTTGTTTACCTGCATCCACACCGATTTCTGAAACTCAGTTCCACCAATGCCTACGGGAATATCAAAAATTTTTAAATCGCCTTTGAAATACGCGTCCAACTGGGCCATGATATCCAAAAAGAAAGGACTCCCGGCACCAGACGAAGGCTGATCCTCCGTGAAACGACAAGACAACAGGAAATCGTCTTCGGCAATAAGCCGGATATTTCCCAGGGGGGACGCCATTACCATTGTTTCTTTCATATCCGCTACATCTTTAAAACCAAAACATGGTTTGACCTAACTGATTGGCAGTGAATCACTGCCATTGTTCTAAATGTGATAAGCTATGTTCAGCCCTTTTCAATAAAAATACATACGACTACCGGCTTTTGATAAGATTGGTACCGGTAAAAGGGTAAACGTTTTAACAGGTTTCGGCGGAAAATGTTGCCGGTATTTGTACCACCGATGGGCTATCGGTCGGATAAAGGTAGCGTTTATTTAGGTTTCTACCAACTGTCCGCAAACTGTACTATTAAATTGCATGATGTACGGACTTCCTGAATGAGGTCTGTGGCATCCAAAAAAGAAATGTAACAGAATCTGCCCAAAGCAGTTTAGGCTTCTTCTTTCTTCCAACTCCAAGGGTTTGTTTGAATCAGAAAGTCCTCAGACCAGTTGGGTTTGGGTTGAAAATCAGGTAAATACAGAATGTCAATAGCAGTGATATGAGATTTTTACCCTGATTATCAATTTCTTATGAGGTTATGTCCGGAAGGATCGTACCTTGCGGGTATTATCAGCGTGTTCCATCTTGTTCAGAGCTGGTTCTACCTATCGCAGGCTGGCATTGATGGCTTCCAGTGCTTTCTTTCCCGGACTTAATGTGGCTTCATCTAACGTATTGAAGGCTGTATCTGATGTGTCGAGAATATCATGCAGGTCTCCAAATTCGGTATTGATGTATAGCAGACCAGTGAGAATCTCATTTCTGGCCCTTGCCTGCTGCATGGCGTTAACAGCCGAGAGCCTGTCCTCCGGATTCCATTCCGGTGCAAGTTTGTGCAACCTCATGAGGGTACCGTCGTGTAGCGCCACAGATGTATCCGTGCCTGCTTCATATTGAGCCTGTATAGCCTTCCTTTCCGGTACAAAATCGAAGGTGCCTGTAGCCTGCATGTGTTCCCGTACGTAATCATAGGATTTGGTAGAGCCGGGGTTGTTGTTAAAAGTCACACAAGGAGACATGACATTGATAAATGCCAGCCCCTTGTGCTGTATGGCTGCTTTGATCAGGGGCACCAGTTGCTGTTTGTCTCCACTGAAACTCTGTGCGACAAAGGTAGCACCCAACTCTACGGCCAGGCTGGCCAGATCTACCGGTTGAAAGGGATTGATGTGTCCCGATTTGCTGGCCGATCCCACGTCTGCTGTGGCCGAGTCCTGCCCCTTGGTGAGACCATAGCAGCCATTGTTCATGACAATATAAACCATGTTCAGGTTTCTACGGATGGCGTGGACAAACTGACCCATACCTATGGAGGCCGTGTCTCCATCACCTGAAACACCAAAATAGACCATGTTTTTATTGGCCAGATTTGCACCGGTGGCTACCGAGGGCATGCGTCCATGCACGGAATTGAAACCATGCGAATTTCCAAGAAAGTAGGCCGGGGTTTTAGACGAGCAGCCGATGCCTGATATTTTAGCCACCAGGTGGGGCTCTATCGACAATTCGAAACAGGCCTGCACGATGGTGGCGCTGATGCTGTCATGGCCGCATCCTGCGCACAGGGTAGAAATGGTACCCTCATATTCTTTAAGGGTATACCCCAGTTTGTTCTTGGGTAGTTTCGGATGTCTAAATAAGGGTTTCAGATACGTCATGGGGCACCGTGTTTTTTTGCTTCAAATAATCGGAAATCTGTAATACAATCTGATCTGCAGTAATGGGCATGCCGTCGTAGTTCAGCACAGAGACCAGTTTCTCTGGATTCATTTGCATCTCATTTATGATCAGGCTGCGAAGCTGCCCGTCACGGTTTTGTTCGATGATGAATACCAATTTGTGGCTTCGGATAAAGTTTTCGGTTTCAGCGCTGAAGGGAAAAGATTTAATGCGAATCGCATCCAATCGGATTTCTTTTTCTTCCAGTAGGTCTTTTGCCTCCTCTGAGGAGTAGGTAGAGGTTCCAAAAAACAGCATTCCTATCTCACTTTGGTTCACTGTCTGATACAATTGTGGAGGTGGAACGATCTTTTTGGCCGTTTCCCATTTGACTTCCAGCCTGTCCATGTTGCGTTTGTAGGCCGCGCTGTCCTCTGTATAGACCGCATACTCGTCCCGGGAGGTACCTCTGGTGGTGAAGGCGCCTTTTGAAGGGTGAGTTCCCGGATAAGTGCGGTAGGGGATCCCATCCCCTTCGTTGTCCAGGTATCTGCCGTACCGGCCCATGGCGTCCAGATCTTCCCTGGTGAGCACCTTGCCCCGGTCATACTTTCGGTCATCTTCCCAACGGAACGGTTCGCTCATGTGGTCATTCATGCCCAGGTCCAGGTCTGTCATCAGTATAACTGGTGTTTGCAGCCGGTCGGCCAGGTCAAAGGCCTCGGCAGTGAGGCGGAAACATTCGTCTGGCGATGCCGGAAAAAGCAAGGGATGCCGGGTGTCCCCGTGAGAAGCATATGCGGCCAGGGTAATGTCCGACTGCTGGGTGCGCGTAGGCATGCCGGTACTGGGGCCGGCACGTTGAACATCTATCAGCACCGCAGGAACTTCGGCGAAATAGGCCAGCCCTATAAATTCATTCATCAACGAGACCCCGGGACCGCTGGTGGCAGTAAGCGCACGGGCGCCATTCCAGTTGGCGCCGATGACCATTCCCATGGCGGCCAGTTCATCCTCTGCCTGTACCACCGCATAATTGTGCTTGCCGGTTTCGGGATCGACCCGATAATTTGCAGCAAACTTTTCATAAGCCTCGGCTACCGAGGTAGAGGGTGTGATCGGATACCAGGCCATCACCGTAGCCCCACCATATACGGCACCCAGGCCACAGGCTGTATTTCCATCCACCAGGATTTTATCCCTGACAAGGTCCCGGCGTTCCAGGTAGAAATCAAGCGGGTAGTCAAAATGCTCCCTGACGTATTCCATGCCCAGTTTGAGTGCAGTTATATTGGGGGCAATCAATTTTTCCTTGCCCGCAAATTGTTCTTTGAGCAGGCTTTCCAGCACTGCAAACTCAATTTGCAGGAGTACGGAGAGGGCTCCTACGTAAATGATGTTTTTAAACAATTGGCGTTGCCTGGGATTACTGAAATTTTCATTGGCCAGTTCCATCATGGGGATGCCGAGATAATGGATGTTTTCCCGAATTAGGTCCGGCGCCAGTTTTTTGGTACTGTCGTAAACCAGGTAACCACCTTCCCGTACACTTTCGATGTCCTGTTTCATGCTCTGGGCATTTACAGCCACAAGCAGGTCTATGCCTTCCCTGCGGCCGAGGTAGCCTTTTTCGCTGACCCGCACTTCATACCAGGTCGGCAGTCCCTGGATATTTGATGGGAAGATATTTTTGGGCGTCACCGGTATGCCCATCCTGAAAATTGCTTTGGCAAAAAGAAAATTGGCACTGGCCGACCCGGTACCATTCACATTGGCAAAACGGGCGACGAAATTGTTTATCCGGGCTTTTGGGCGGGAAATGGCTTGTTGCGGACTCATAGGTTTTCTGCTTTGGTTACGCTGTAGAAAAATTGCTGCATGTCCCAGGCTGATGTAGGGCATCGCTCAGCGCAAAGTCCGCAGTGCAGACAGACATCTTCGTCTTTGACCATTACCCTGCCGGTTTTCAGATTTTCCGAAACCAGGATATCCTGAGATGTGTTCGTAGCCGGAACCAGTAACTTTTTCCGCAATTTAACTTCATCCTCCTCATTGGTGGTAAACGTGATGCATGAGGTAGGGCAAATGTCCATGCAGGCATCACATTCGATACAACGGTCTGCGGCGAAATCGGTTTGCACATCACAGTTGAGGCAGCGCTGGGCCTCTTTATATCCTGTAGGGGGGTCAAATCCCAGTTCCACCTCTCTTCTCCTGTCTAGCAGGGTTATGGATTTTTCTGCCTGCGGGACTACATAGCGCTGATCAATCGTCACAGGGCTGTCATAGCTCCATTCGTGAATTCCCATTTTTGTGCTGAAAAGCTTGGTATAGGGTGCGGGCCGCAGTCTGATATCTTTTCCCTGACAAAACAGGTGGATGGATACTGCTGCCTGGTGTCCATGGGCGACAGCAGTAATGACATTTTCCGGTCCGAATGCCGCATCACCTCCAAAAAATACCTTGGGATGGGTGGATTGAAAGGTTACTTTATCCACCTCAGGCATATCCCATTCATCAAATTTCAATCCCAAATCCCTTTCGATCCACGGGAAGCTGTTTTCCTGACCAATAGCGATCAAGACCTCATCTGCCTCAATGAATACGTCAGGCTCTCCCGTAGGAAGCAATTTTCTTTTGCCGGCATCATCATAAACAGCTTTAACCCGTTGAAATTTCATACCGGTGAGTTTTCCGTTTTCCACTTCAAAACTCAAAGGGACATGGTTGTCAAAGATTTCAATATCCTCGTGCATGGCGTCCTCTTTTTCCCAGGGGGAAGCCTTCATGTCTTTAAACGGGCTCCTGACCACCACCTTGACGCTTTCTCCGCCCAGTCTCCTGGAAGTTCGGCAACAATCCATAGCAGTGTTACCTCCTCCCAGTACAATGACCTTTTTGCCGATTTTGTCGATGTGTTCGAAGGCTACTCCTGCCAGCCATTCTATTCCGATATGAATGTGCGCATCTCCTTCCTTTCTTCCGGGCAATTTTGGCAAATCCCGGCCTCGGGGAGCACCGGTGCCTACAAAGACCGCATCATAATCTTTTTCCAGCACATCTTTAAGGCTTTCTACATAGGTCATAAATTGCGTATGGATGCCCAGGTCTAGAATGTAGCCTACTTCCTCATTGAGCACTTCTTCCGGGAGTCGAAATGCGGGGATCTGACTGCGCATCATGCCGCCCCCTGCGATCTGCTCGTCAAAAAGGTGGATTTCATAGCCCAGTGGCGCCAGGTCCCGGGCTACAGACAGAGAGGCAGGGCCTCCCCCTATAAGCGCAATTTTTTTACCATTGGAAGGGAATGGGGCCTGTGGCATCAGAGATTGCACGTCTCCTTTATTATCCGCGGCCACTCGTTTTAACCGGCAGATGGCCACCGGTTCTTCCTCTACGCGGCCTCTGCGGCATGCTGGCTCACAAGGTCGGTCACAGGTTCTGCCCAGAACCCCTGGAAAAACATTTGACTCCCAGTTGATCATGTAAGCTTCGGTGTATTTTTCTGCTGCAATTTTGCGGATATACTCCGGTACAGGAGTATGTGCGGGACAGGCGTATTGACAATCTACCACCTTGTGGTAATACTCCGGGTTGCGGGTATCGGTAGGTTTCATGGTATCTTGGGTTTTATTGCCCTTCACGTTTGGGCAGTTTTTGATATTGCAGAATAATTTTATAAAATAATGTCAGCTATGCAAAGATTTGTTTAAATAATTTTTTTAATTGCTTTAAACGGCCCTATTGACGGCGTAATTTTTTTCCCGTTTAATTGGTCCCAGCTTTATTCGGGTCCTTCTTTTGAGTGTTTGGCCCGGATTGCCTGAAATGGCCCATAATAATATCTCCGAATTTTTTACCGGTCCATTAAATAAGCTATTTTTGGCAGTTCAAGGATCAGCGCATGAACCGTACGGAATGGAGTAAACTATTGGATGCAAGGGTGCCGGAAAAGGCCATTCCCTATTGCTATTCTCTGTGGGAAGAGGAACCCTTTCAGTTTGAGATCACCCGCTCCAGGATCTCCAAATTGGGAGATTTCCGGTACAGAAGAGGGCATGAAATTCAGAAGATCACCATCAACCACGATTTAAACCCCTATCAGTTTCTGATCACCTTCGTACATGAAGTAGCCCACCACCGGGTTTTCAGCCAATACAGCGGAAAAGGGATTAAGCCCCATGGAGCAGAATGGAAGCGCACCTTTCGCTTTTTAATGGCTCCGCTATTGCACAATCAGGTTTTTCCCATGGATGTGTTGGTTCCGCTTCGCTTGTACATAAACAATCCCAAGGCAAGCACTGGGGCGGATTATTTTTTGATGAAAGAACTCAAAAAGTATGACATTCCAGCAGGTGCTGATCCTGCTGTACTGCTGGGAGACCTGAAGCCCGGAGCTCATTTCGACCTGAGATCCAGGGTTTTTGAAAAGCTGGAGACCAGGAGATCCCGGGTATTGTGCAGGGAAGTAGCTACCGGCAGAAACTATTTGATTTCCAGGCACGCCGAAGTAGTCGAGAAAGACAAGCAGGGGGATGTTCCTTTTTAATTTTTTCCCGAATCAGAAATTTTCTGGCGTGCATTTATGCCCAGAGCTCTGAGTTTTTCGGCCTGGGAAAGCAGATTTCCCCGTCCCGTTTTGAGCTGTTTGATGGCAGTCTGGTAGCTTTCCCGGGATTTTTCCATGTGCCTGCCGATATCTTCAAGATTTCCCAGGAAGGAAGCAAATTTATCGTACATGCGTCCGCCTCTATCCGCAATCTCTGCTGCGTTTCTGGACTGGTCATCGCGAATCCAGAGATCTTTGATCATTTTCAGGGCAGCGATAAGGTTGCTACTGCTGATCAGCAAAACTCGTTTTTTGTAGGCATATTCCCAAATGTTCCCATCTTCCTGAAGCGCAGCGATATAGGCTGCCTCCAACGGTACAAACATGATTACAAAGTCCAGGGCTTTGGCATAGGCCTCATACTGCTTGGCCGATAGCTGGTCAATATGGGTTTTGATGGCTTTCAGGTGTGTATTTAGCGCATTTTTTCGGATTTCCGTATCGGTACTGCTGCTGTACTTCTCATAGGCCATCAGCGATACCTTGGCATCAATGATCACCTTTTTGTCGTCCGGATAATGGATGATCACATCGGGCTGCATTTTTTTTCCGTCCTGCCCGAGAAGGGGTTGGCCTGAATCGTCCTTCAAAAATTCCTGTATGCTGTAATGCCGGCCTCGCTCCAATCCGGAATGCTGCAGTATGGTTTCCAGGATAGCTTCTCCCCAGTTGCCGCGGAATTTGGCATTTCCTTTCAGGGCATTGGTTAGGTTTCTGGCTTCCTCGCTGATCTGTTGGTTGAGATTGGCCAGTTCTTTTACCTTTTTTTCCAGTGAAAACCGCTCCCGGGCCTCCAGAGAATACGTTTCCTGGACCTGCTTTCTAAACGCCGCCAGATCTTTTTCTAAGGGATCTAGTACTCTGGACATATTTTCCTGGTTTTGCCGGGTAAATTTCAGGGACTTTTCCTCCAGAATCTTATTGGCCAGCAACTCAAACTCCTGCCGGAATCTTACTCCCATCTTTTCGAGTTCTTTTTCCTGGAAATTTAACTTTTCATTCAGGTGCTCCAATTGTGATTCCAACCTTGTTTTTTCTACAGCGAGGCGATACTTGTCCTGCTCTAAAGTTTTGATAGTACCGATATGGGCCTCGTTTTGCCGCAGTTGACGGTCCAGATCCTGACGCAGGAGCAGTCTGCTCTCCTGAAGGCCATCCCGTTCCAGGATCAATTCCCGCAGCTTTTCCTGAAGTACTGCCCTGTCGCGGAACCCACGGTAGCCTGCCAGGGCCAATCCTGCCAGGGCTACCACCATAAAAATCAGCATCAGCGTTTCTAATCCCATAGGTATTATTGTCGGTCTTTCAGGCAGGTTTGTTTCTCTGCCGGATGGCTTCATAGATGACGATGCCGGTAGCTACCGACACGTTCAGGCTTTCTATCTGCCCCAGCACAGGAATTTTGACAAATTCGTCACACAGTTCCATCAGCTCCTCGGATATACCATCCTCTTCCGATCCGACCAGCAGCACAGTGGGTAGGGAAAAATCCGCCGTATACATGTCACGGTGGGTTTTTTCCGTTACACCTACCACATTAAGACCGGATTTTTTCAGGTCTTTTAATGCATAGTACAGATTCTTTTCCCGGCTGACAGGCAGGAAGTTTAAGGCACCTGCAGAGGTCTTTACTGCATCAGAATTGATTTGGGCACTGCTTTTTTCGGGAATGACGATGGCATGTACGCCGGCTACTTCGGCCGTTCGTGCAATAGCTCCAAAATTACGCACGTCCGTCACCCGGTCCAGCATCAGAATGAGCGGGGCTACACCCCTGGAATAGCAAGCGTCCACCACATTGTCCAGAGAAGCATAGGCAATCGCCGAAATGTAAGCGACCACCCCCTGGTGGTTTTTTCGCGTGATCCGGTTCAGTTTGCTCTCCGGAACTTTGGTAACCGGGATTTTTTTCTCCCGCGCCATCCCAAGCAATTCCCTTAACAATTCACCTTTTAATTCCTTGTTGACCAGAATCTTGTCGATTTGCTGGTCGGCGTTTAGCGCCTCCATAATAGGCCTGATCCCAAATAGGTAGTCTTTTTGGTGCTCGTCTCTGTCGATCAGAAAACCATCCTTCCGTTTCTCCATGCGGTAATGTTTTTGAACCAGATGGGTTGATAGGCCCTGGACCGGTTCAATGTGTAATAATTAGGGGTTAGAATATTTTTTATTCGGGCAAAGGTAAAAGTAATTTTTGAATTCGAGTCCTGGGAAAGGTAGACCCAGGTTTCCTTGTCCTTATCAAAGTACACTTCCTGAGGAGGACCCATCACGATATAGACCATGCCGCGGTCTGTAGCCCAGCCTTCCTTGAAATCAGTAAATAGGATATTGGCAAACTCTACCTGTCTGAAATATTCTTTGATCAGGCTTTTTGCTATTTCCTCGTCACGCGTCATTCTGATCCAGTATTCATCCAAAGCTAATTTTTTGTTTTCTGCTGCGAGCAATGTTTCGTGCTCCTTTCTGGTAGAAATATAGGTCACCATCTGGATCATTTCTTCCCAGGTGGCCACCCTGGGAAAGGTTTGGCTGGCAGTTTTGATCATCATCCCTACCGACGAACTGGTGTCTGCCTGGATAAAATAATATCCAGCTTTCTTGAAGGGTACAGGCACATTGACGAGAAAACTTCCTTCATCGACAATTTCCGTTTCCCTGGGTACCTCGGGTGTTTTGGTCTCCATGGGTGGCAGCGGCAGGGGAAATTCGCCGGGATAATAATAATGATGCAGATTGACCCCGCGGTTACTTTTAAATAACAGAGACTCGTCGACATTTAAAAAATTCTGATCAAAGGGTATATCATTGCCATAATAGGCTCCGAAACCCGGTTGCCCGCTGACAAATGGGCTGATCAGGTCTGCATGGAAAACATATTCGTCCTGCTGGCGGGTATCCAGCGCCCTGAAGACTACATAGGCTTCCTCCTGGTCTACCGGGATGTCTACGGTTTCTTCAAAATAGAAATGTCTGTCTGTATCCGCCTTCAGCAGGTCACGGTCCAGCGCGATCAGTTGCTCGTCTTCGATATTCTGCTGGAAACTGCTTACGATAGTGTAGCTAAAAAGGTAGTTGTCAAAGTCGGGGTCCTCTTCGATCTTTTCGGCCACCATTTGAAGGGTAAAGGTCCGTTCGCCGGTTTTGATCGGTATCACTTTCAGGGATATCCTGGAGTACCTGGAATATCTCAGGTTTTGATTGAGACTTTGAAGATTATTCTGTGCATGAACCGAAAGCGACAAAAAGCAAAACACGGCCAGGCAACCCAATATTTTTTTCATGTGCAACGACTTTATTTTTTCCATAGTTGGTTTTAAAAATTAACCTTAATTTTGTTGAAAATAATAAAATTTTGAATGGCTACCTATACAACGGAAATTACTTCCGATAAGTTGATCAGCGATAACCCTATTCATCAACGCCTACTGAAGGCCTACATTGTCGCAAAAGAGTATGTTTTCGGTGATTTACTCGAGATCGGATGTGGTGAAGGTCGGGGAGTAGAGGTGCTTGGTCCCCAGATCGATCACTATCATGGTATAGACAAAATAGGGGATATACTGGAAAGACTCAGACAAAAGCATCCTGAATATGTTTTTGATCAGGTCGTTTTGCCACCCATGCCTGGACTGAAAGACAATGCTTATGATGTGGTGGTCAGCTTTCAGGTGATTGAGCATATACAGGATGACTTGTTGTATTTACGGGAAATTTACAGGGTTTTGAAACCGGGAGGATTCGCCCTCATATCCACACCCAATATCCGCTTTTCGCTTTCCAGAAATCCCTGGCACATCCGGGAGTATACACCCGAACAGCTTCGTGAACGCTGCAGCAGGGTTTTTGACAAAGTAGAAACCAAAGGTATAGGTGGAAATGATAAAGTGTGGCGTTACCATGAGGCAAATAAAATGTCTGTAGAAAAAATCACAAAATGGGATTTCCTCAATTTGCAATTCCGCCTTCCCGCCGGCCTGCTGAAAATCCCCTATGAAATTTTAAACCGCGTCAATCGCAACAAGCTGCACCGCACACAGGGAAAAGAAGTGGAAGATATTCAGCACAAAGACTACCCTTTACTGGAGGATCCGCAGCAGGCACTGGATCTATTTTATGTATTGCACAAAAAAACCTGAGGTTACTGGAATTATGATTACAATCCCCGGTGGCTTTGAATGCTATGTCAGACACCGCTAACAGCAGCGGAATGATCCGAATTTATCTTATAAAGATAAGCCGGTTTACTTTTTCCGCCGGCCTGGCGGTTTATCGTCGCTGCAGCCTTTGGCCCATACTACCAAAGAGTCTTTCAAATTCGCCTTGCAATTGATCGGCTTTGTCCTCAAACCCCTGCTCTCTTAACAAAGGAATGAAATAGCGCAGCATTTCCATCGAAATGGATGCTTCCCTATCCATGGCACGCCCGGTTTCCTCATAAAATTCCAGCATTTCTACAGATCGTACAGACATTTCATCAACGATATGCATGGCCTCATCGTCCATGCCAAGTTCGAAAAGTAGCGGCACTGCCTGTCCACTTGCCAGATCATAGGGTATGGCCCCGTGAGGAAACTTTTCCAGACTCAGCCGCATGATGTCTTCAGCTCTTTGCAAATCTCCTTCGTCTATAAGTGCAATGGTAAGACTGTTCAATACGCTACGGTGATTGGAAGTAAACCTTCTGAACTCATCGTCAAAATAATTGTCCGGATCATTCATGCCTCTGAACGCAAAGTTTTCCGTGACATTGGTATAGGCAAGATCTGTATTGATCAATTCCTCCTGGTTATCGGGTTTTTGAATAGGGAGTAGCCGGTAGGTGAGGCCTTCCATTACCACATGGTCACTGATGTCAAATCCTATTGTGGCCAATGAAGTATTGTTGAAATAAATGGGCCGTTCCCAATTGTTGGTGGCGATCAGGTCGAGCAGCATCAGGTTACCTTTGGTGACATAGTTTCCTTTTAATCTGATATTGATGTCAGGTATCCTCAGGTCCCGAAACTGTTCCGGCACGATATTCAGATTTTCAATTTTTTCCTGATCTATGGACATGGTGAGGGTTCTGGAAGGTACGGTATTGATACTACCAGACCGGCTGGAAGATAGTTTGAGAAGCTCACTGTCACTTTTGAGTAATGTAAGATAGTCGGGAAGAGAAAGGCTATTCAGCCTGTCTGTAACATATAATACGTCATTGGTACCTTTCTTGAAGTTATCGTATTGCAGGCTAAAATCCAGGGCTGCCGATTCATTGACCGGCCGGGTCATCTGCTTGACATACCAGTCGGTATCAAAATAACTCAGTACGATAACCCGTACATCCGTCCTGAAGCCTTCCACTTCCTGAACATACCACAAAGGAAAGGTATCATTGTCTCCTCCTGTAAATAAAATGGCATTGGGTGCGCAGGAGGCTAGAAAATTCCTTGCAGCATCGACCGAGAAATAGCGGTTTGAGCGGTCATGGTCATTCCAGTTTTCGCCGGCCATGAGCAGGGGTACGGGCAATGCAATCAAGGTAGCGAATAGCCCTGTCAGCACCATCCCCTTCTTCATCCGGCCCAACTGCCTGCTGATGGCCATTACACTAAAGCCTATCCAAATAGCAAAAGCATAAAAAGAACCTACGTAAATATAATCCCGTTCACGAGGTTCTACCGGAGGAGAATTCAGATACAACACCAGAACGACTCCCATCATCAAAAAGAGCATCAGCGTGAGCCAGAAAGATTTGGGGTCGTGTTTCGCCTGAAAAAAGATGCCTATCAGCCCCAGAATCAGCGGCAACATCAGGTAATTGTTGTGCCCTTTGTTGTTTTTAATGTATTCGGGAAAGTCGGTACTGAAAGTAGTCCATAGACTTAAAAAGGGCGCATCGCTGAAATCACTTTCACGTCCACTGAAATTCCACATAAAATACCGCCAGTACATGTGACCAAGCTGGTGGTCAAGCATGAAATAGATATTGTCAAAGAAGGTCGGGTCTTCACCGTCCCTAAGGCCCAGTTTGGATTGGTAGATCTGTTGGTGTCTTGGCTGCGTAGAATAAACTCTGGGCAGTATGGTCGTTTTTTCAGGATCGTAGACATTTTCCAGTTGGTAGTCCACGATTTCATATTTTTCCTCTCCCTTTGCGTATATTGGAGCACCTTCAACCTGATCTACTACTTCTGCCGTAAAATATTGCCCGTGCATGAGGGGGCGGTATCCATATTGCTCTCTTTTAAGGTAACTGACGAAGCTGATGATATCTTTTGGGTCATTTTCGTTGATCACAGGTTCGGCATTGGCCCGGATGACGATGAGTGCATAGGACCCATAGCCGATGAGAATGAAAGTGAGACAGACCAGCACGGTATTCAGAACCACTTTCCTTTGCTTTTGGGAGTAAATCAGCGCATAGATCAGGCCACCCAGAAAAATGGCCGAAAAACACACGATGCCTGCACCGAAAGGAAGGCCGAGGCTGTTGACAAAAAATATTTCCATAGTGCCGGCAATGCTCGGCAGGCCGGGGATGATGATATTATTAATGATGACCAATGCTACGCCACCCAGGAGAAAAGCGATAAGCCCTCCTTTAATATTGTGGTTTTTGTACTTTTTAAAATAGACCACCAATGCCAGAGCTGGCAGGGTGACCAGGTTTAACAGGTGAACCCCAATAGAAAGGCCAACGAGGTAAGCAATGAAAATCATGTATTGATTTTCTGCCCGCGGATCTTTGATGACGTCCCATTTGAGAAAAGCCCAAATGACGATGGCTGTAAAAAAAGACGACATGGCATAGACTTCTGCTTCCACAGCAGAAAACCAGAAACTATCCGAAAAGGTGTAGGCGAGTGCACCGATAAGCCCGGCTCCCATCAATTCAAAGGTTTGTGCTTTCGTCGGTTCAGCATCACCCAGGGAGAGCAATTTCCGGCCAAGCAGGGTTATGGTCCAGAACAGGAACAAAATGGTAAAAGCTGAAAACAGGGCACTCCCGGCATTCATCCAATAGGCTATGGAAAGGGGATCCCCAAAAGAGAAAAAGCTAAACATGCGGTAGATCAACAAAAAAAGCGGTGCCCCCGGAGGGTGAGGTACCTGTAGTTTGTAGGCTACGGCAATAAATTCTCCGGGATCCCAGAAGCTGGCAGTTTCTTCAATGGTAAGTAAATAGGTAACGAACGCAATTAAAAAGGCGGTCCAACCCATCATGTTGTTCAACCTGGCATATTTTGGCATGAGATCGGATTATTTTTGAAAAGCGAAATTAAAAAAATTATCAGGAATTATGGTTGAATTAACTTTTTTTAAGCCTTCATCACAGCCTTTTGCCAGCAGGATTCCATTATCCCATCAGCCTGAACGGGATTATTTATTTTTTTTAAAATAATTCTCTTCCGAAGAAAATATTAAAAAATTCCATTTGTAGAAATATTGTAAAATAAAATTGACTAATCAAACGGAAAAATACCGGAGGAAGGGGATTATAGCCTATTCTGTTGGGTACAGGAAAATGCTATTTTAAAATATTTTTTATGTATTTTAAATACAATAAAATGGTTTTTAGATTTTTTTATCTATCTTTACATCGTCTTAACAAAACAGCTCAACATTTTTAATATGAAATCAACAAACGGCAAAAAACTAAGGATCGGTATAGTAGGTACCGGTGGTATCGGCAGAGGGCTGGCAAAATTGATAGCCAGACGGCCTGACATGGTCATTTCCCACATTCTGACCCGAAGAAAAGGTAGCATTGAAGATCTTGGCGTAAGTCAGGATTATCTGACTACCGAACCCGAAAAGTTGTTTGACTCTTCGGATTTAATTGTGGTAAGTACTGGTGATGCGATTTATTCTACCAAAGTGATTGACAAGGCATTCGAATATGGTCTGCCGGTGGTCACGATGGATGCAGACACGCAGGTAGTTACCGGGTCCTGGTTGTCCCGTAGAGGGGTGATTACCGAGGCCAATGGAGATCAGCCGGGCTGTCTGGCTGCCCTGAATAAGGAAATTGTCCAGATGGGATTTGATCCGCTGGTCTATGGAAATATCAAGGGGTTTCTGAACAAGAACCCTTCACTGGAAGACATGTTGTTCTGGGCCCAGAAACAGGGTTATAGTCTGAGTTCGGTGACATCCTTTACTGACGGCACCAAGTTGCAGATAGAGCAGGCCTTGATCGCTAACGGGTTGGGGCTCGATATTGTCCAGCAAGGTTTGGTTGGCTACGAAACTTCTGATTTTGAAAAGGGGGCCTTTGCGCTGGCAGAAATTGCCAAAGGAGAAAACAAGGTTATCAGCGATTATATCATTTCCAGGGAATCGCCTCCCGGTGTGTTTATCGCAGCTACCCATCAGGAGGATCTTGCTGCCGAACTGAAAACCTACAAAATGGGGGATGGACCATTCTACTTGTTATATAAGCCCATGCATCTCTGCTTTTTTGAGATCCCGAACAGCATTTTGAACCTGGTAAATCATGGCGAGATATTATTGGACAATGGAAAAGTGCCCACTGTAAGTGTAGGAGCGATAGCCAAAAAAGACCTTTCACAGGGCTCGGTCATTGATAAGGGTATTGGTGGGATGGAAGTAAGGGGAGAAGCATTGAGAATTGAAGATAGCATGAACCATGTGCCGATAGGCTTGCTCAGTAATGCGGAGCTGAAGAGAAATATTGAACAAGGAGAATTGATCACTTTTGACGATATCCACATACCGGATTCCCTGGCATTGACCGCCTGGAAAAGCACGATAACAGACCTCTCCCCTAAAAAGGAGTCGGTAAGAAGGTAAGCTGTTAATTTTTTTATCTTATTGCTGTTTACAGATCCATTGGCCGGAGCTGCATTTCATGTGGTTTTGGTCTAATGGGTCTGTTTTTTAGTTAATTGCGCAAATGCAATAAAATATTAAATTTCACACCGCGTTAGAAATTAATTGTAGAACAATGTTGTTTGTTTTTCGTGGAATAATTTTGATCTGACGAATAATTGAATTTGAAAAATAGAACGATAATATTTCTGATTGCCTGCTGGGTATTGTTTGTTCCCGTCGCGAAAACCCTGGCGCAGATGGAGGCCGTGACGCAAATTGGAGAGACGGAAAGTAAATATTTACTGCTGGACAAGGGACTTCAATTTCGCATCACTGACGCGGTCAATAGCATGTACAATTTTGATTTTGAAAATGCTGAACGCGGGTTTCAGGTCATGCGGTACACCTATCCGGATCATCCGCTGCCGTACTTTCTCATGGGGCTTAGTCAATGGTGGAAGATAGCTGTTGCTACAGAGAATGAATCTCACGATGCTCTTTTTCTTCGGTATATGGACATCACCATTGAAAAGGCGGAGGCCATATTAGACCGCGAGCCGGACAATAAGGAGGCAGCTTTTTTTCTTGCCGGAGCCTATGGGTTTCAGGGTCGTCTTCATAGTGAAAGAAAGAATTGGACCAGTGCGGCTTTTGCGGGGAAAAACGCACTGAATTACATGGAAATGAGTAGGGGAGAGGAAGAATTGAATCCAGAGTTACTCCTGGGCGATGCCCTGTTCAATTATTTCTCGGTCTGGATACCGGAAAATTATCCCATGCTCCGGCCTGTGATGTTGTTTTTTCCCAGGGGCGATCAACAACTGGGGCTACAACAGCTTCAGGAGGTGGCAGAAAATTCTTTTTACGCCAGGGTGGAGGCCCAATATTTTCTTTTCAGGCTCTACGCCTCTGAGGAGAAAAAGCCATTTAAGGCTTTGGAAATTACCTCCTATTTACACGAAAAGTATCCCAATAACCCATATTTTCACCGGTTTTTTGCCCGGCAATTGTATGCAGTAGGCAGGGGAAAGGAAGCCATGGAAGTTTCTCTGGAAATTCTCCGCCGGATCGAGGAGGGCTGGACCGGATATGAGGCCAATAGCGGTCGGTATGCCTCTTTTTTTGCTGCTCAATATCTCGATAGGATGGGACAGTATGAAGGGGCCAAAAAACATTACATGCAAACGGTAGCCTTCGGAGAGGAACTGGAGTCTCAGGAAAGCGGCTACTACCTTTTTGCGCTTTTACAGCTAGGTAAAATCAATTTAGGACAAGGCAACCGCGCTGAAGCACGGCGATATTTTGAGTCGGTGAAAAATCATGCCAAAAGAAAGCACCCGGCCCATAAGGAGGCCAGAACTTTTTTAAAAGAGAATAAACTTTGATAGCCACTAAACTGTTATTGAAGGCTTTATTCAGCAGGAAGTGTATCTTTTCTCAGTATCTACAAAAAATAAGAGCAATTATTTTAATTAATTTGACAAATTTGTAACAATATTTCGCCCACGCCTGCGTTTTTTTCGTAAATGTCTTTAAAATAAATATAAATTAGATTACCTTTGTACCACATATAATTCGGTAAATTCTTTACAGTATGGATAATAGCATAAAAGTGAAATTTGACAAAATCGACCGTAAAATTTTAGAAATCCTTCAGGCGAATGCAAAAATTACCAATGCACAGCTTTCAAAAGATATAGGTTTGTCTCCTGCACCAACTCTGGAAAGGGTCAAGAAATTGGAGCAATCAGGCATCATCAAAAGCTATCACGCCAAATTGGATCCCGAAAAAATAGGTTTGGGTGTGAGTACATTCGTCCTTGTCGGTCTGATTGGACACAACAAATCCAATATAGATGCATTCATGAAGGAAATCGACCAGATTCCCGAAGTGATCGAATGCCATCACATCACAGGAACCGGAGATTTTATCCTGAAGATCATTTCCAAGGATATCAATTCCTATCAAAAACTGATGTTGGAAAAAGTCAGCGAAATTAAAGAAGTAGATTCCATGCAGTCTATGGTTATTCTCTCTACCTTCAAAGATAGCAAAGTACTGCCCATTCCGGCATAAACACATCGATTCAATTCAATTCCTTTGAAGGGTGGCTTGATGTCACCCTTTTTTTATGAGGCAATCGAATCCGCGGCTTTCGCGTAACATAGCTTGTATCCGGGAAAGGTTTGTTGGCATAATGGATTTTTACTAATCAAAATTGGCCTGCTACACCCTTGCTCTGGTACAGCTGTTACAAGGCAGGTAGCAGGCCGGTGATACATTGAATGAAGATGATCAACTCCGCCAGATCCTTCCTGAAGATCAGTACAACCATGTCACCATAAGGTCTGAGAGAATAGGACCAAATTGAAACCATTGAAAAAACATGAAAAATCCCTGGACGAAACTTTCAGAAAAAGAGGTGTATGACAATCCCTGGATAAGGGTAGAAGAACATCAGGTGATCAGTCCCAGGCAAACAAAGGGCATTTATGGGAAAGTTTGTTTTAAAAACATGGCCATAGGTATCGTTCCGCTGGACGATGAACGGCATACCTGGCTGGTGGGGCAGTACCGCTATACGCTGGACGAGTATTCCTGGGAGATACCAATGGGGGGAGGGCCGCAGGGACTGAGCGCTCTGGAAAGTGCCAGGCGGGAACTCAAAGAGGAAACAGGCCTGTCGGCAAAGAAGTGGACCGAAATCATGAAAATCCACACCTCAAATTCTGTCACCGATGAAGTGGGTTATGTGTATGTCGCAGAGGACCTGCAAGCCGGGCAGCCCGAATTTGACGATACGGAGGATCTGCAGATCTGGCGCCTTCCGTTCAGCGAGGCGCTGGAAATGGTGATGGCCGGCCGGATTACAGACGCGATCAGCATTGCAGCCATTTTAAAAACTGCAGCTATTTTGAAAGACCTACAGCCCTGAGGCATGGATTGGAAAGGATTTAACGCAGATTTCAATTTTACTTTCAGGCTGGCCTGTCCGGTGATGCTGAGTCAACTGGGGCAGGTGATGGTGGGTGTGGCAGACAATGTTATGGTAGGCCGGCTAGGCGCCACTCCTCTGGCTGCCGCATCACTCGCCAACAGCATATTTTTCCTGATCCTTATGTTTGGAATCGGGATTTCCATGGCCGTAACGCCTATGGTAGCTGCAGCAGATGGTGAAGGTAAAAAGGGGAAAATCGGACGCCTGCTGGGCCATGGATTTGTCATTAACGGTGCCTCCGGATTCGTGCTGTTTCTCCTTGTACTCGGGCTTTCTCAGGGATTGAAGTGGTTAAATCAACCGGAAGAAGTGGTGAGACTTGCAATTCCCTACCTGCTGATCATTACCTTTTCTCTGGTACCCTTCATGTTTTTTCAGACCTATAAGCAGTTCATTGAGGGACTTTCCCAAACCCGGCAAGCCATGTACATCACTGTTGCTTTTAATTTGTTTAATATTATATTAAACTGGCTGCTGATTTACGGCAATTGGGGATTTCCGGAGCTGGGATTAAATGGAGCCGGATGGGCCACTCTGATCGCACGGATCCTGATGGCATGGGCGATTTATCTTTACGTTACCCGCTCGAAGCGGTATGCAAAATTTTTGCGTAGTTTTAGCTTTAAAACCATTCGCCTATCCATTTTGAAAAAAATGCTTCGCATAGGAGTGCCCACGGGCTTACAATTTGTATTTGAAGTGGGGGCCTTCAGCACTGCAGCAATCATGATGGGCTGGATCGGTGTCAATGCGCTTGCTGCACACCAGATCGCAATTAACCTCGCTTCTATCAGCTACATGATGGCCTCCGGTCTTTCTGCAGCCGCAATGGTAAGGGTGGGCAATCAGTTGGGTAAAAGAGACATTTCCAAACTAAGAGCCGTTGGCTTTTCGATTTTTGCCATGGTGGCTGTTTTTATGCTTTTCTTCGCCCTCGTATTTTTGCTAAGCAGAAATTATTTGCCGCTACTATATATTGACGACCGGCAGGTAGTAGAAATGGCAGCCAGTCTCCTGGTGGTCGCTGCCTTTTTTCAGCTTTCTGACGGCCTCCAGGTGGTGGGACTGGGCGCTCTGCGTGGCCTATCGGACGTTAAAGTGCCCACCCTGGTAACGCTGGTGGCCTACTGGGTGATCGGTCTTCCCCTTGGCTATTTTCTGGCTTTCATGCTCGGTTGGCAGGAGATGGGAATATGGATTGGCTTGCTGACCGGTTTGACATTGACGGCTATCATGTTGATTTATAGATTTCATGCCTTAAGTTTGCACTTGCACCAGGTATCGAAGCGATAACGGGCCCACCTATTGTATGGTCCTTAATTATAGATTTGCTATGAATTACAAAAACTGTTACATCATCACAGGAGCCAGTAAAGGCCTCGGAAAGGCCCTGACCGATCTGCTCCGCTCTGACAAAGACAATCTGGTGATCGGAATCGCCAGATCCTCACTGAAATCGCAGGGGAATTTTACCGGCCTGAGTATGGATCTGAGCGATACCAGAGGGCTAATCGAACGGATGGACCAGATATTGCCGGAGGGCCCCTTCGACAAGGTGGTTTTGGTAAATAATGCAGGTTGGATCGGAGAAATCGCCCATACCGGGCACCTTTCCCCGGAATCCATCCAGACGATTTATCAGGTAAATGTGATTGCACCGGCAATCTTAATGAACGCGTTTATGCGTCAGTATGATGGATATAATGGAGAAAGAATAATTGTCAATGTCAGTTCGGGTGCGGCAAGAAAAATTACTGATGGGTGGTCTGGCTATAGTGCATCCAAGGCAGCGCTAAATCAAATGACGGCCGTTGCGCAGCATGAGGCGGATTTAAAAAACAGGGGATTTCGCCTGTTTGCGCTTTCACCGGGTATCATTGATACACCTATGCAGGAAGCCATACGGTCGGCACCTGAAGAAGGCTTCAGCAGCCTTGCCAAATTTAAATCTTTCAAATCAGAGGGAGCACTCAGTACCCCGGAGGAAATCGCCAAAAAAGTAGCTTATCTGATTGCAAATCCCGGGCACTTTACCGGCGTATTGCAAGACGTCAGAGAATTTTAGGTGATTGGTTTTTTGGAAAGTCATAGAACCAGAACGAGGCATTTTCCGGGGAAATAGCTGTCCACTGGTCGGTGGTAAAAGTGAAACCAAATACGGCAGCGGTGGGTAGACTATCCAGCGGTTCGCCCAGGTAGTTGATCAGGTCTGTAAAGCCCGGATTATGGCCAAAGATAAAAAGGCTTTTGACCCGATTGTCCTGCTTGCGAAGCAATTGCAGGATTTCCCGAACCGAGGCATGATAAAGTTCGGGTGTCTTTTCAAACCACACATCCTCCTTGCTGAATTCATCCTGGTAAATCTCTGCCGTCTGTAAGGCCCGTTTTGCATTAGAGGAGACGATTTTGTTGGGAAAGATATGGTTGGTTTTCAGTCTTTTGGCCATGACCGGGGCATCCCTTAACCCCCTTTGGGCCAGTGGTCTTTCCCGGTCACTTAACCAGGGCTGGTCCCAGGACGATTTGGCATGCCTGCAGATCAGTAATTTTTTCATTTTTTTGTCTTTCTGCTTTCACACTAGAGGAATAATTTCAGTCCTTGGGGCTTCCTTGGGGCGTTTCGGGAACAAAAGGTGGATGAGGATAGGTTTCTGGGAGGACTTTTATCCCGCTGGTAAACTTCAGGGGGCTTTCACCTGAATAGGTCAGCTCCACGAAGTGTCCGCGCCAGCCCTTTTCAGGCGCTTCGATGGGGATGGTGTAATTACCGTCAGGAGATACCGGCAGGTTGCTGGCCGTCCAGGCGGGGCCCAATTCGTCGATTCTAAAATCCCGACCCGACTCGTTGGTAGCTGTCCAAAGCTTAATGGATACAGGTGGGTTTTCCGGGTCAACGCGAAGATTGATGACTTCCTCTGAAATTTCCCATTGATAGTCCGGTCGTTTCTTTTTCCCGATAATATGGTCATAAAAGCCCAGTAGAATCTTTGCGGCATCGGTATTGTCCAGGGAGTGCCCCGTGTTGGGAATATATGCCAGGTGTTTTTCTCCTGGGAGCTCATCCCAGTAAAACTTCCAACTGTCGGGAAGAAAAAACTGATCACCGGAAGCATTGATAAGCAATTTTGGTATTTCAGCGTAGACCTCCAGAAAATTATAGGGTTCAACAATTTGGGTCAGGCGGTCGAATTCCCGGCTGTCCATCCAGTTAAAAATTCCCTCCCGGGAGTAATCGTCTACAGCCGGAGCCCAGAAACCGTAAGTTTGCCAATGGTGCCGGAAAGATGGCGTGAGATTCAACATGTCAATGACCAGGGGAGCCATGCCTACTACACGATCATCTACCGCTGCGGTTGTCCAGGTGGTCCAGCCTCGTTTGGAAGCACCCGCCACAACATATTTTTCCAATGTAATGTCCAGTTCCTTTTTGCTAAATGCCACTACTGCATCCATTGCCGATACCACTGCCTTCGTCATGGGAAACCGTGCCAGCCAGATGGCAGCATCGTCCGTTGCGCCCCGCTCCAGAAATTCTCTCCATCCGTAGGCAATCAAGCCATCTTCAGTTCTTCTTTTCAGGCTGTCACCTACATATCTCAGTGGCTGATAAGGGATATTGTGCACTTTAATGGCTGGAGACCCGGTAGCCTGCGCAGCTTGCAAGATCAGCTCATCTGGTTTTTCCGGCATTTTAGACCCGCTGCTACCGCCCGAGATCATCAGCAGGGAGGTATCGTGTTGCAGGCTATCCGGAATGACAAAGGAGACCCAGTGCCACCAGGTCGTAGAATCGACCTCGGCCCCGGTAAGCCATTTTTGGGAAACCATTTTCAGCACATAGTAGGAATATCCCCGTCCTTTGGAGGAATGAACCAGCTCATAGTCAAATACATCTTGCCTTTCAGCTACATATGCTCTTAGCAAGTCCAGTCCCCTGACTGATGAGCGGGTGTTCTCATTTGTTTCAGCCGGATTGCATTGAGAGAAAAAAAAGAGTCCAAGCATACACAGCAGGTGTAGCCTGTTCGAAAGAAGGTGGAAGGGGTTGTGGCGCATAATCGTTCGTTTACAATAACATTACCGGTGGATAAAGAAAAAGGACCATCAATAATAGGGACCCTCTTCCATAATGACTGCGATATCAGGTTTGTGTTTCCGAAAAGCTTCGACAATTTCCTGTTTCAATGGGGTCCCAAAGAGATATACCTTTTTTAGATTTTGATAAGACAGGAGATGCAGCAGATGCGCATCTTCCAACGGAGTAAACGACAGGTTTAATGTTTCCAGGTGTGGAAGATCTTTTAGATAGGGCAGGCCTTCTCCGGTGAGGGCAGTTTTCTGCAACACCAGCTCTCTAAGCTCGGTCATTTTTCCCAGATAAAACAGATCGTCATCTACAATATCAGTGGAGGCAAGGGAAACTTTAGAAAAGTACGGAAAGTATGCCGTATATGCCTTCAATTGCTCCGTGCCAAAGGGAGCTGGAGGGAATTTCATTTTCAGGCCAAAGTACTTGTTATTCATTTGCTTGTCCGGCGCAATTGATACACCTTGCCCTGTTGCAATCGTCTCCAACGCTTGCTGTGCTGCCTCAAACGCAGCCTTATCTTCCAGTATTTTGTATTGGGCGCGTAGTATCGCCGGCATCATTTGTTCCAGACTGGCTTGCATATTTGCATCGTCCACCTCTCCTTTTTTTACCTGAGGATCGGCGCCATTGGCTATCCATAAGGCCAGAAGTTCATGCTCCTCTGCAGTTAGCCCCGGCTTGCCCTCGGGCGGCATGCGGTCATCATGTCCCTCAGGAAGTCTGACCCGGACCATCAATTCACTTTCATCGGGATTGCCGGGTACCACGGCCTGCTTGCCACTTTTACCCTCAGACAGCAGGGCCTCATAGCTGTCCAGAAGCAGATCTCCTTTGGATTTGTTTTCATTATGGCAATTGACGCACTTGGATTCCAGGACTGTGGCCACAATATCTGCGTACAGCAGCATTTCTTCCGGATCTTTTTGTTCTATTTCAGCGGGAAAGATCCCCGCCAACGGTTCGGAGAGGTAATCTTCTCCATGGGTCAGGGATCCACCCATGTGGCTGGTATAGGCCAGTGATAAATTGGTCAGCGCCAGAAAGGAAAAAAAAACCGGTCCATTTGCCTTGTTTTTACTCTTTGCCCATTCGTATAGTAGGAAACAGACCGTAATAGCTCCTCCGGTAAGCAGGGCGCCGTAAAAGTGATTTCTGGCCAGGGCGCCGGAGTAGGCATCAGAAATATACAGCAGGTATCCCGCCAGTATAGCTACCAGCGTGAAAAATACGGTACTGCCAAATAAGGATCTGATGATTATGGGTTTTTCGAATAGTGGATTGAGTCTCCCCAGAAGAACGAATGCAGTGGTGAGTAGGATAAGTACTATGGGGAAATGCAGGATTAACGGATGAAAGCGACCAAGAAAAACAAGCACGGCACTTTGCGTGGCAGTCTCAGCTGGCAGGAGCAACAATGTCAGATAAACGGCGATAGGCAGGGATAGCAAGCCTGTTTTAGCAAATTTGCTTCGTCTCCGTGCCTGGCTGGGGGGATTGTATTCGTGCATAAATTTCCTGATAGCAGGAAGGATCATTCCTGAAAATAAGTGCTAAGAAAATAAGTAAGAAAACGGCAATACTCAATTCATGATCGGATGCAATACTCCGGTACTATCCGCAAAATGATCTATTTCTATTCCCGCTGTCTGCATCCAGGAGGTGTACAGGTTGGCCAGTGGTGTATTTTCTTCAAAAATAAGGTTTTGACCGGATTTAATTTTACCGCCACCGTGGCCTCCCAGGATGACAGGCAGATCTCGGGGGGAGTGCCTGTTGCCATCCCTAAGCCCTGATGCAAACATGACCAATGAATTGTCCAGCAGCGTGCCGTCACCCTCTTTGATAGATTTCAATTTATCCAGGAAGTAGGCATATTGTTCCAGATGCCACTTGGTAATTCGGTCATATTGCTCCATTTTATCGGGGTGGTTCATATGGTGTGAGATGGAATGGTGGGCACCATTGACCCCGTCCAGAAAGGAAAAATTTCTGTTGCTTACCGAATTGCCAAACATAAAGGTAGCCACCCTGCTGGCATCGCTCCAGAGCGCCAGCGCCATGATGTCAAACATCAGCCTGGTTTTTTCTGTGACATCTACCCCTGCATACACCTCTACATACTCATCGATATTTTGATTTACCCGCACAAGTTCCTTTTGAATATCCGGGGTGATTTTACTTGCAAAATCCTTGATATTGGATTGGTTGTTGATTCTTTTTTCTATAGACCGTATTGATTCCAGGTATTCTTCCAGTTTGTCCTGGTCGGATCGACCGAGGTTATTTTTGAGTGTCTTCGCATCTGAAAGTACAGCGTCCAGGATGCTGCTCTTGTGCGGGTTTTCTACTGCTTGCCTGCCAGGTACAAAGGATTTGAAAAGCCTGTCGAAGGCCAGCCGGGGGTCAATTTCCTTAGACAGCGGGGTAGTTGGGTTTTTCCAGGAGATACTGCTGGCGTACAGGCGGGTAAATCCCACATTGATGTCCACTCCGGTCTGGATTCGATCCAGGCCATATTCCAGAGAAGGAAAAAGGGTTTGATTTTTATAGTGGTTGGCAAGCAACTGATCTACTGAGATGCCACCGCTATTGATATTATCACCAGCTGTTTTTTGAATCGGCATGCAGGTAAGCAGATTTGCCGTTTTCGCATAATGCCCGTCTGCTCCCTGGAAAATGGCATTTTTGTTCATCAGTTGACCGAGCACCAGAATATCATCCTTCAAATGGCTCAGGGGAGCCAGCGTTGGCGAAAGCTGAAAGTTTCTGCCGCTACCTTCGGGCGTCCAGCGCCCGGGATGCACACCATTGGGCATAAACATAAAAGCAGACCGAAGGGGAAAGCCGTCTTTGCTGTAATTGTTCAGACTGAGGGGGGAGGCCATGGCTTCCAAAAATGGAAGTGCGATGGCAGCACCAACTCCCTTTAACATTTTTCTTCTCGAAATTTGCCACTTTTTATTCATGGATACTATCGTTTTTCTGATACCATTGGCATGCTGCGTTTGTCGTTGCGCAACCGGTCAAACCAGTGATCTTCAGCTAATTTAATCTATTTCATTAACTTTTTTCTGAAAATCTTTTATTTTCATACGGAAAGGATAACTTTTTACCAGCTCAGCGATGAATAAATCCGGGTTAAAGTCATTTTCCATTAGCACATCAGACAGCTCTCTGACGGCCATTTCGTCGGTGAAGGTAATGCTCCGCCCAATAGCGAAGGAAAGCGACTTTTGAGAAATATTTCTGGCAAATTTCTCTTTTTCTTCCAGTAGCAAGCGCTTCAATTCTGCTGGTCCTTCAAACGTTTCTCCAGTGGCCAGCACACCTGAAGGGTCTATGGGGACATTTCCATAGCTTTCTCTCCATTTGCCATCAGCCCCGAAGTTTTCCAGACCAAGTCCAAGAGGATCCATTTTTTCGTGGCAGGATTGGCAGGCTGGATCCGAACGGTGCCGTTCCAGCAGTGCCTTTAGTCCGAGGTCTTTGTGCAAGCCTTCGTCTTCCGGTAGCTCGGCCACATCCGGTGGCGGAGGTGGGGGAGAGGTACCCAGAATTTCTTCCAATACCCACTTGCCCCTCAATACAGGGCTGGTGCGCGTGGGAAGGGAGGTCACTGCCTGTACACTTCCCATGCCCAGTAGCCCACCTCTTACAGGTGTGGCAAGGGCTACCTTTCTGAAATCCTCGCCTTCTACCCCGTCTATTCCATAATAACCCGCTAATTCTTCATTCAAAAAGGAATAATTACTTGAAATCAGATCGAGAAAATTCTTCCTTTCGGTAAGCACATGGTGGAAGAAAGCGGTGGTTTCCCGGAACATGGCTTCCCTGATGTCCTGGGTGAACTGGGGAAACCGGGCCAGTTCAGCCAATGGAGCATTGGGGTCTTTCAGTTTGTTGATTCCCAGCCATTGGCTGACGAACGACTCAGAAAACCGAAGCGATTTTGGGTCTTCCAGCATCCTGCTGACCTGCTGCTCCAGCACGCCTTCGTCCTGAAGCTTTCCCTGAACGGCCAGTTGGAACAACTCATCGTCGGGCATGCTGCACCACAAGAAAAAGGACAGCCTGCTGGCGAGTTCAAAATCGCTTAACGGGACCGGGTCATTGACCACTGGCTCCTCTTCCATTTTGTACAGAAAGGAAGGGGAAATCAAAATGGCTTTAAATACTTCGGCCACAGACTTGTTAAACCGTTGAGGATTGGGATCATCGGGCATGCTTTGGTATACTTTTTCAAAGAGCGCCATAAAGTTTTCCTTTTCCTCCACCTTGATCAATCTCCTGAAGGCCTTACCCGCAAAGGGGTAAATCACCGATTCTGCTGCAGCTTCAGGAGGATTTATGGGTTTGAAATCTGCACTAAATTTTGGCAGGAGCCAATTCAGAAAGCGTTGCCAGAGCTTTTGGTGGTATTGGATGGGTACCAGCTGCTGCCATTTTTCCGGATCTGCGTAGAGCTTCGTTACAATTTCTTCGGCGGCATCATAATACCTCTCCATCTTGAGCGGGGTAAAAAACAAGGAGCCTCCCTGATTGTCAAAACCACCACCGCCCGAACCGTCCGCAGGAAATCGGTTTGCGGCGTCATAGGAGATGCCGGTGAGGTCAAGCACGGTATAATGGTATTCTGTATGGCTTAATCTCCGGATGATAACTTTCCCGGGGGTCTTTTTTTCCAGCGACTTGATCAGGATGCCATTGATGCCATCGACCAATACATGGTAGTCTTCCTCGTTCAGGGAGGGTTTGTTAGAGGGCGGCATTTCCTTGGTCCTGACCATGTCTACTACTTTGAGCCAAAGTTGACCTTCTTTGATGATCCGGCCTTCTTCTTCGTAGCGTTCCAGGTTTACACCGCCCTTGGGATTGCCCACATTGTGGCAGTTATAACAATGTTTCCGGAGTACAGGGATGATGTCCTGGGTATAGTCGAGGGTCTCCTGTGCCATCGTCGGATGGAGTGCAAATAAAGAAAAAAGGAGGAAGATACATGCTTTCATCGCAGGCATACAGGTTATTTGGTGTTATTCTGTCAGAAGGAATGAAAGTAAAAGAAAAATTTCGGCTTTTGCAATAGCCTTTTGATGGATGGTGATCGGGATGCCCAAATGCGAGGCTGGGGGTACAACAAAAAAAGGAAACCCTTAGGTCTCCTTTCTCGTGTGAATTTATTTTACCCAATCGGCGGGGTTGTTTTTTTTTCAGGCATCCACGCCGAGCGCTTTGGCCATGACTTCTCCGATTTCGGCGGGAGACTCTGCTACATAGATGCCATTTTCTTTCATGATACGCATTTTCGCGATAGCGGTATCATCCTTACCACCAATGATGGCGCCTGCATGGCCCATGCGACGGCCTGCCGGTGCAGTCTGCCCGGCAATAAAACCAACTACAGGCTTTTTATTTCCGTTTTCCTTGATCCATTTTGCCGCTTCAGCTTCGTAATTTCCGCCGATTTCACCGATCATGACGATGGCATCTGTCTCCGGATCCTCCATCAGCATTTGCACCGCCTCCCTGGTAGAAGTCCCGATGATGGGGTCACCACCGATGCCTATAGCAGTAGAAACACCCAGTCCAGCTTTGGTGATCTGGTCTGCCGCTTCATATGTAAGCGTTCCGGATTTGGACACCACACCTACTCTGCCGGGCTTGAACACAAACCCAGGCATGATGCCTACTTTTGCTTCGCCAGGAGTGATGACACCAGGGCAATTCGGACCGATCAATGTGGCTCCTTTTTGTTTGACGAAGGGTTTGGCCTTCATCATGTCCTTTACGGGTATACCTTCAGTTATGGTAATGATGGTCTTAATCCCGGCATCTGCTGCCTCCATGATGGCATCCGCTGCAAACGCCGGAGGTACAAAAATAATGGTGGTGTCCGCACCTTTGGACTTGACGGCATCTTCTACAGTATTGAATACAGGCTTCCCAAGGTGGGTGGTACCTCCTTTACCCGGCGTAACGCCACCCACTACATTGGTGCCGTACTCTATCATCTGCTGGGCATGAAATGATCCCTCGGTGCCGGTAAAACCCTGAACAATTACTTTAGAATGTTTATTTACCATTACGCTCATATATCTATAGTACATTAATTTCGCTACAAAAATAGAAGATAAAGAGCGATCACAAAAAGAAATGGCAAACAATATCAATTTAATTTAGAGTATTGATAACTTTTTATATTTTTAGGATCAGTTTGACACACCATGAGAAGAACATTCCTTTTATTTTTTCTATTGCTGTTCCAGGCTCTGGCCTGGGGTCAAACGTTCAAATTCAATAAACAAATCAAGGGCTTCGGCCGAATTCCCAACCAGATTTATTCTATTGACCAGGATGAGCGGGGGTTTGTTTGGGTGGCCAGCAACAGAGGGGTGCAATATTCCGACGGGATCGCCTCTCTGCAATTGCCAGATAGTATCAAAGCAGCCTTTTCTACGCAACAGAAGATCCGTGTCGATGATGATGGTATGGTATGGGTTTATCAGACAGCAGGACAGCCAATGCTTTACCATTTCAATATGAAGTCCTGGCAGAAAGCCAATACCCTGCTGTCTGTGGTGGATACTGCAGCTGTTTTTGACGAAATCCACTTCTTTCCGCTGGGTAAATCAGAGAATAAGCAGCTGTTTATGGTGCTGCCAAACCAGATTATCTACCAGAAGCATCCCTCCAAGGTGCCGGTAAACATAACTACCGATGGCCTGGGCGAGTATTATTCTCATTTTGTGTCAGACACCGACACCCTGTTTTTGTTTCAGGAGGGGGTGTATCAATTGAAAAATGATGAACTTCGGCCCAAATCCCTTTCGATACAGCAGAATATCATGGATCCACTGGTGCAGATGGTTTATGCAGCCGAAGCAGACAGCTATTTTTTCCTGACCGAAAATGCCGTTTACGAAGGAGACCACTCGGGAAACCTGATTGATACAGTCAGGGCAGACTTCCGGCAGGAATCTATAGGACCTGAGGATTCGTATGACCTGTTTTTCAGGTTTGGCAAACTTTATTTCTATTTTAATTCCCATTTGTTTCAATACAACCTGCAGACCAGGCGCGTTTTTGAACTTTCCGTCTATGATGATTTGAGAACCAATCAGATCAATACTGCGCTGGTAGACAGGGAGGGGATCATCTGGCTGGGTACCTTCCGTGGTCTGGCCAATTTGGCCAGTACGCGGTTTCAGAATTTTGACCAGAGCACAGGAATGGCGAGGTCCGACATATCCGCTACCATAAAGTTTGACCGGCGGAAATATCTGGCAGGTTTTGAAAACGGAATTCAGGTTTGGAATGGGGCCAGGGTGGTGAAAACCTACTTCTTCAATGAGGATGAATTGCCTACCAGGCGGGACAGGGTCCTGAATTTCAGTCAGGACAAAAATGGCAATGTCTGGTTTTCTGCCTATGAAAACGGCCTGGGATTTTTTGATGCCAACACCTATTCATATTCCTTATTTCCGCTTCCAGACAGTGAATTTGTAAGCTATGTCTGGGCCAATGGAGAGGAATTGCTTGTAGCGGGAAAGGAAAAAATCTACAGGGCCGTGCTGCCTGCGCCAGGAAGGAAACCACAAATGCATCCCGTAGACGTTGGATTTCCAGAAGACGAAGATATCGGGTTTATCCGAAAAATTGGAAAACTGAAGAATGGAGACTGGATCGTTTTGGTAGCGGGAAGTCCCGTCTCTACCACAGAGGTAAAAGCATACGAAGGGCTGATCAAAGTGCAGGGCTACGATTTTCTCGAGAAAAATGATACAATATTTCTGGGTACCGAAAAAGGGTATTTTTCCTATTCAGATGGGAAGTTGGTTCCGGCAGAGTTATTGGGTCAGTCCATAACTCACCCTGTCTATGCCATCCTTCAGGACGAAAATGGATTCGTCTGGCTGGGAACCGATTCGGGAGTTATCCTACATGAAAGGGACCGGCTTCGCGTTTTTGATGAAAACACGGGTTTGTTGGGCAATGATGTGGCACGGGGAGCACTGGTACAGGCAGATCGGGGAAGGGTTTTTATCGGTACTCAGAATGGCGTTTCGGTATACCATCCGGAGGAGGATCAGAATTTCCCCACCAGTCCCCTGGTAAGTCTGGACCGGGTGGCGGTGCTGGATGCAGAGCCGGTAGATACAGATTTTCTCACCGTCCCCTATCAATTAAACAATATTGTGTGCTCATTTAGTGCTGCGAGCTTTCTCAATTCACCCAGTTTACTGGTTTATTACAAGCTGGAGGGTTTTCATTCCGACTGGCAGAAAGTAGAAAATCCCAGGAGCAGTGATCTCTATTTCAACAATTTACCTCCCGGAACCTACCGGCTGGCCATGAAGGCTTCTCTGGCAGGATATCCAGATTCGGAAACGGTGTATTCTACCGAGTTTCAAATTGATTACCCTTTTTATTTCCAACTCTGGTTCATCCTATTGGTGATTTTATTTTTAATAGCCCTGGGGATTGGGATCAATTCCTTTTACAGACAGGCAAAACACCAGGGGGTGTTGAAGAACTCACTCAACGAAAAAACCATAGAGATCGCAAATAGGGAAGACCGGTTTCGCAATGTATGGAACAGTTCACAAGATGGCTTGTTGCTCTCGGTAATGGGAGGACAGGTATTGGCAGCCAATCCCAATTTGTGCAAAATGGCTTCTGTATCTGAAAAATCACTGCAAACCTATGGTTTGGGACATCTCTTTGCTGACCCTGATTATTATATTACCATTCGTAATCAGATCAAAGGAGATTTACAAAATATTGATGCGAGTGGGTATACCTGCGAATTAAGCATGCCATTTCGTTCGGGTATATTGGAGGTAGAGTTATACATCACGAGAATGAAGGAAGACTACCATGGTAAGCCACTTTTTCTGAATGTATTCAGGGATATCTCCAGTAAGAAAGCTTACGAGCAGGGTTTGAAACTGGCCAAGGAAAAGGCAGAAGAGGTGAGCCAATTGAAAAGTAGCATCATTTCAAACATGAGCCATGAGATCAGAACACCGCTGAATGGTATTCTGGGTAGTACGGAACAATTGATTCAAAACAGAACTGGCGATGAGGAATTACAGGGTCATCTGGAGATCATCAGGGAAAGTGGGGAACGCCTGCTTCACACCATGACCAGCATACTGGACCTGTCACTTATTGAGTCTGATCGGGTAGATCTCTTTTTAGAAGACACCAACATCAATGATTTTATTTCAAAAATATTGCTCAACCATAAATCTATCGGAATAAAAAAAGGTATCTTGGTGTCAACAAAATTTGCTACCAGGCCATTTATAGCAAAAGTAGAAAGACGATGTTTGGAAATAATTGTAAACAATATCGTAGGAAACTCCATAAAATATTCTGAGAAAGGAATGATCCAAATTTGGGTAGAGAAAGTGGGAAGTAATTTGAATTTGCAGGTTCAGGACCAGGGGGTGGGTATCAGTCAGGAATACCTGGTTAAATTGTTTTATCCCTTTGAGCAGGAAAGTAGAGGTTTTAGCCGTAAATTTGAGGGTTCCGGAATCGGTCTGGCCATCACCAGACATTTGGTGGACCGGCTGGGTGGGCATATAGAGGTAGAAAGTGAAAAGGGAAAAGGGACACTGGTAAAAATATCCCTCCCCTTAGAACAGTAAGCCCACATGGAGATCCGAGATATTAATAATTTTGTAAGTATGTTCTCTTTAAAAATACTAATTACCGAAGACGATACCGTATCGGCACTTTTACTAAAAAAAGCCCTGGAGAAAAATCACCATCAGATCATTGGCATGGCCGATTCCGGAGAGATGGCTTTGGAGATCCTGGAAAATACCCGTGCTGACATCGTCATGATGGATATCAACCTGTCTGGCAAGTTGGACGGTATTAAAACTACCGAAATTATCAATGAAAAATACAACATTCCGGTCGTTTATCTCACAGCAAGCTCCGATTCGGAAACCTTGCAGAAAGTAGCAGTAACCAACCCAAGCGCCTATGTAATCAAACCCTTCAACATCAGAGAGCTCAATATGGTTATCGAACTGGCCATATTCAAAGATAAGAAGGAAAAAGAGCTTCAAAGCCTCAATAATGAGCTTGAGGAGAAGGTAAAGAAACGTACCGCCGATCTGAACGAAGCCAATAAGGAATTACAAAAGGCCCTGGAAAAAGAAAGGGAACTGAGTGAGTTGAAGTCCAGGATCGTACAGAATGTGTCGCATGGGTTCAAAACTCCACTCACCTCAATATTAAGTTCTGCGCAGTTACTGAAAATGTATGCGGAGAAGGACCATCCTTTCAAAGTAAAAATTGTCAAACACGCAACAAAAATCGAAAATTCTGTTAGAAACCTGAACAGTCTTCTGACCAGCGTGTTATTTTTTGGAAAAGCTGACGCCGATAAGATGAATTACAAACCGGTACGCATCTATACCTCAGCATTTCTCAATGAAGTGGTAGACATGGTAAAGGCCGGTATAGACAATAATGTGAAGATCCATACCTCTTTCGAAAAGCTACCCAAAATGATTACCTCGGACATGGATCTGCTTTATCAGATCCTGGAAAACTTGCTTTCTAATGCCGTAAAATACTCAAAAGACGGCGGAAAAGTGCTTTTTCACGTCACCCATGAAGACGATACACTCAAACTTTCCATTAAAGATGAGGGAATCGGCATTTCAGAGCCTGAACAGTCACAATTATTTGATCGCTTTTTCAGGGCAAAAAATGTGGGACTGAGAGAGGGGTCTGGCCTGGGGTTATCGATTGTTAAAAAGTGTATTGAAGTGATTGGAGGCAAAATATCATTCACCAGTAAAGTCAATAAAGGGACGGAGTTTCATCTCGAAATACCCGCAAAAAAATAAATATTAATGATTGCAACCAAGTCGATTCAATTTGCCTATGAGGGAGTTCCGGCCTTCGAATTGCCGGATCTGGAAATCGGGGCAGGAGAATCTCTGCTGGTGCTGGGCAAATCCGGCAGCGGAAAAACGACATTTTTGAATATCATGGCTGGCCTGCTCGCTCCCAAAGCAGGTGAAGTTTTGGTAAACGGAACTTCACTTTACGCACTACGCGGCCATAGATTGGATAAGTTTAGGGGTAAGAACATCGGGATCGTTTTCCAGAAACCTCATATTCTCAGTCCACTTACCGTTGGTGAAAATGTTGCCTTGCCTCAATTTTTCAGCAAAAAATCTGTTTCCCGCGATGTCGACCGAATGCTCGATGAACTGGGGATAATGGATAAAAAAAATAAGCGCATCGATACCCTGAGTGAAGGTGAAGCGCAGCGTGTCTCTATTGCCAGAGCCCTGGTCAATGATCCCAAAGTAATACTGGCAGATGAACCAACAGCCAGCCTGGATGATGACAATGCGGGGATCGTCGTACACCTGCTTAAAAGCCAGGCAATGAGACTCGGCGCAGCACTGCTCATCGTCACGCATGACCATCGCATCAAAAGTGAAATCGACCAAAGCATAACCTTAAAGCGCAAGGACCTATGAGTATGTTAAAGCTGAGCTGGAAATACCTGCTGGCCAAGCCCTGGAATACTGCTTTAAATATACTTCTGCTGGCACTTGGTTTGTCTATTATCACCGTGCTCATCCTGATTCAGGATCAATTTCAAAACAAAATGAACCGGGATGCAGCCGGTATTGATCTGGTAATTGGCGCCAAGGGTAGCCCCTTGCAGTTGGTACTTTCTGCTGTATACCATATAGATTTCCCTACCGGTAATATTCCCCTGGATGAAGCCAGAGCCATGTCGCGAAACCGGCTCATAAAAAAAGCCATTCCGCTGGCATTGGGTGATAACTATGAGGGATTCAGGATAGTGGGTACCAACCTCGATTACCTGGACCTGTATGAAACAGACTTTTCCAGTGGAGATGCATGGAAACAAGCATTTGAAGTGGTGCTGGGTAGTGAAGTCGCAGAAAAGACCGGCTTCGGTGTTGGTGATACTTTTGTAGGTTCTCACGGTATTGCAGCGGCCAGCCACGAGCACGATGAGCATCCCTATCAGGTAGTTGGTATTTTGTCACCTACGGATAGGGTAGTGGACCAGCTAATTCTTACTAGTGTAGAATCTGTTTGGTATGCGCATGATGAAGCACATGATCACGACAAGATGGAACAGGAAGTAGCTAAAACCGGGTTTCCGGAAGCAACGGAGGACGAGGGCAGAGAACTTACCACACTTCTGATCCAGTACAGAAACCCCATCGCTGCGGTGCAACTGCCCCGCCTGGTCAATAGCAGAAGTTCCATGCAGGCAGCCTCACCTTCTTTTGAAATATCCAGGCTTTTTGAGTTGCTGGGAGTAGGAATTTCGCTGGTACAGGGCCTGGCGCTTATCATCGTTTTGATTGCAGGTTTGGGCATATTTATCGCATTGTATAATTCCCTCAAGGAGCGGAAATATGACCTTGCTGTGATGCGGGCAATAGGCGCATCGAAAGAGCAGTTGTTTATCCTGATCATTCTGGAAGGTATTCTGCTTACTTTTCTAGGGGCGGTTGCAGGATTAGGTATAGGGCACTTTTTTCTGTACATTCTGGTTATGCTCAATGAACAGGGTGCGCTCTCAGGCCTGAGAGCAGATGTTTTCCTGAATCAGGAATGGTGGATTCTTGCCTATGCGCTTGTCGTAGGTGTAGTGGCCTCACTGATACCAGCTTGGAACGCCTATCGGGCAGACATTGCAAACCAGTTGACCAAATGAAATATACAGCATTTTCATCCGGTACGCAGGAGGTCGAAGGGTTACACCTTTATTCGGACAGAAATTGATTGCCGGGTACCTGCCACAAAGCAGACCCTACAGTTTATTAAACAAAGAAGCACGAATATGAAATACTTGATAGTATTGTTTAGTCTAATTTCTTTATCTGCCCGGGGGCAGGAAGCCAGTGTTTGGAAAGATTTATCCAATGTCACCTATGAGATCGGGGAAGATGAGTTTGGGGAATTGTACCTGCCGGTTTTTGACGAAAAAATTAAAAAACTGCAGGGGAAGGAAATTACTGCTGAGGGCTACATCATTCCCTTTGAGGGCATGTTCAAGCCGGAACACATTATTCTCTCCTCGCTGCCGCTGGCGGAGTGCTTTTTCTGCGGCTCCGGTGGCCCCGAGACGGTCATGGAAGTTATGCTGAGAGATCCCATCAAGTATACTTCCAAAAAGGTACAGGTGAAAGGCAAACTTGAGCTCAATGCCAGGGACCCGGAAAAGCTGATGTATATCCTGAAGGATGCCACGATGGTATCACCCTGAAGCGGCCTATTGTCGCTCTTAATTTACTGATCCCGCAGATTCTTTTTCCATATCCAGGAAAGCCGCCATCAGTTCTTTGGTTACCGGTCCCGGATGGCCATTGCCAATCTGCACATTGTCTATATCGGTGATGGGAAGGATTCTCTTGGTCGTAGAACTAATAAATATTTCATCTGCACCCATCAGATCATCCAGGTTAAAGTCCGACAGTCCCACTCCGCCTGCCAGTTTCATGACCTTGTTTCGGGTGATGCCCCACAGGATATCCCGCTGCGGCGTATATATCTGGCCATGTTTGACAAGGAAAATATTGCTTCTGGAGCTTTCAGATACCCTGTCTTTGTAATGATAGACCACATCTTCTGCTCCCTGCGCTTTCCAGTCCAGGCTCAGCCAGCAGGGATAGGTATAGTTCGTTGTTTTGATAGCCGGCAATGGGCGTACGTATTCTACGCTTAGCAGCTTTACACCCTTTTCATACTTCTCCCGGGATGGCAGCATTAAGGGTTCGCAAAAGATAAAAAGTTTTCCGCGTGCGGGGAGGAAATGGTTGTCAGATAGCCCACCGGTCAATACCATTCTTACACCTCCGTCCTGATGATCGTTTTTTTCGATCAGTGTATACACAATATCCCTCAGTTCCTGAAGGCTGTAGTCCAGGGGCAGACCGGCCTTTTCTGCCGATTGGGTAAATCGTTCCAGGTATTCTTCAAGAAAAAGCGGATGCCTGCCCACCGTCCTGAAGAAATCAAAAATTGCATATCCCCGGATCAGTCCAATATCCAGCGGATGGATGCTGGCTTCATTACTGTTCGTTATTTTGTTTTCGGCAAAGCAGTAAGGTTTCATTTATTACCTAAATTATATAAATTTTAATTTTTTTGCTCTAATACTGATTTTACAATGAAATAATAGTAGAATATATTTTTATATAAGGTTAAAATTTTTCAAATTTGCTATCGATTTCTGTTTAACCGATCACCCCAACCCAATCTTGACATCAGCCATGAAATTACAATGTTTTGCAGTATCGATGCTATTTTTCACCCTTTTATTTTCTTGCCAGACGGAAAAAGATAAAAATGAGGCTTTAAAGCAACAGGTTATTGCTGTTCATGATGAAGTTATGCCTGAGATTGGTGAGTTAAAGACCCAAAAGGAAAGGTTGCTGGAAAAAGCTAATGCGCTGGAAGGAAATGAAGAAACTGCCGTCTACCGGGAGGAATTAAATGCAGCAGCAGATTCCTGTGAGTCAGCCTATGACGCCATGTTCGTCTGGATGCGTCAATTTAAAAGTGAGTATACCGAAATGACTGAGGAAGAAACACAGACCTATTTGCAGGGTCAACTCCAGATGGTCGAAAAAGTGAAAGCCGATATACTTTCCGCATTGAGTACAGCAGAGGAATTATTGCAACGGGATGTTTGAAGCGTTTTCCAGAACTGTATTGACCCTTTCAGCAGGTACAAGTCCTTTTTTGTTTCCCCAGACATTGTAGATATAAGTGCTGATCTGGGCGATCTCCAGGTTTGTAAGCTGAGGATAACCCGGCATGGGCTGATCATAGCTGGTGCCATTGACGATAATTTCTCCCGAGATACCCATTTTGATCAGGCGGATGGTGCGGTCGATATCATCAAGCATGTAATCTGCTTTTTTTAATGGTGGAATCAGACGTGCCAGCCCGCTTCCGTCTTCCTGATGACAATTGCTGCAATATTGCAGGTATAACTGCTGACCCTGGATCGCATACTGTTTGGTTTTCAGGTCTTCAATTTCGTTGATGCCCGGGCCTTCCGTCCCTTCCCCGGGGCTGCAGGAGATGGTTACCAGCAGCCATAGTAGTATCGGAATTTTACTCAGTCCCCGGGACATTGTTAGCCAGTAATTTGGGGATGTCATTGATCAATTGATCTACCTGCGTGGCTTTCGTGCCATCGTACACACCTCGTATCCTGCCCTGCCGGTCGATTAGGAGAAAGGCACCGGTATGCAGGAAACCTCCTGGTTCGGTTTTATCAGTCATGGCAGTGGTCAGATAGGAAGTTTGACCGATTTCAAATATTTTTTCCTGGTCTCCGGTAAGAAAATTCCAGGTACTTGCGTTTTCTATACCAAGCCTGGCGGCGTAATCCTTCAATAGCGCCACAGTATCATATTCCGGATCAATCGTATGGCTGAGTATTTTAAAGTCAGGCTGGTCGTTAAATGCCTCGTATACCCGAAGCATTTCTTTTTTCATTATCGGACAGATGGTAGGGCAGGAGGTGAAAAAAAAGTCTGCCACGTACACCTTTCCCTCCACGTGTTTACGGGTAATGGTGTCGCCCTCCTGATTGATGAATTCAAAGTTGGCGATGGTATGGTAGACTGTATCTCCTTTCACCATTCCAGAATCCGTATGATCCGCTACATGGCGGTGGCCCAAAATGGGAAGGCTGTCGTTCGATTTTTCCTTGTTTTGACAGGCAGTCCAGCAAAGAATGAATATCGCTGGAATAATGAACCGCAGGTTAGTTTTCATATCTAAAATAGTACACAGCCCTGGTTACATTAGTTCCTTTCCCGTATACTTTTGTACCATTTGGTTGCCAGCATCAATGCCATTGCCAGCATCACCAGTCCCAGCATTCCCCATACCATATTGAGCAGGTTTTTTAAAACGATCAGAAATACGATCGCAAATAATAACAAGGTAGCTACCTCATTCCACATTCTCAGTTTTGCGCTGCTCCACTTTGCTATACCCTGCTGCAGGGCCTTATAGATATAGTGGCACCGGATATGGTAGGCATAGAGCAGAATCACAAAGCCCAGTTTGGCATGCATAAAGGGCAACTGCAGGTAGGCAGGACGGTACAGCAATACCCAGATCCCAAACACCAGTGTCAATACAGCAGATGGCCATGTAATGATAGTCCATAATCTCCTTGCCATCAGGTCAAGCTGAGGTTTCAGGATGGCCCTTTCCGCCTCAGGCCGATCCATGGCTTCGGTCTGGTAAATAAACAGCCGAACGATGTAAAACAAGCCTGCAAACCAGGTAACGACGAAAATTATATGCAGGGCTTTGATGTATTCGAATGCCATTATCAGAATTTTGGGCTAAATTAAGGCTTTAACATTTGTAAACGTTCCAAAATGAAAACAAATTATTTGTTTTACCTGATAGCCGCTGCAGTGGCAATATTGGCGGCCGTGATGGTATACGATAGTCTCAGCCAGCCAGGTATATCAGAGCTGCAAGGAGAATACCGTGAACTGGAGACCTACAGAAATGAAAATAATACCGGACCAGTGGTCCGGATATATGCTGTTTATGCCAAAGACAGTTTATGGGGAGACATGCGTGCCTATGGAGATTTTATGCCCCATACCAAGTATGGAAACACCCGGGTTTTCTTTTTTGCCGAGGAATTGGAAAATATACGTCTTTCTCCCGAGCCGCCGCATTTCGACCCTCAATTCAGAAAAGTCTGCCTGGCCAGGTATGAAAAATCTGCCATGGGGCAAGTTAGCTTTGAGCGGTATCCTTTTTAAAAATCCCTAAGCGATTTTGCCGGAAAATGATACAATCCGCAGGCATATGGACGGATTACTAAAAATTAAGTAGGATGTTATACCAATCAGACATGGTCCTGTTTGCCATTATGATGTATTCAGCGCGTCAACTGGTAACAAAAAAGAAAAAAAGTCTGGGTAATGCTGGGAAATTGTAGGTTTAAAATGTCGGTGAATTTGAAAATCAGAGCTATCCTGGTCCGTCCCTTTCTGCTAAAATCCATTAATATGACCTGATCTTAAATTGTTTCTTCTGTTCCTGTATGGCATTTCTGAAATTGGTGTCTGTCTCCATGAGGTCATTTACAGATTGTACGGCATGTATCACTGTGCTGTGATCCCTTCCTCCAAAATGGTACCCTATCGATTTGAGAGAGTGATTGGTAAATTCCTTACTGAAATACATGGCTACCTGTCTGGCGATCACGATCTCTTTTTTTCTGGTTTTGGCTTTCAGCTCTTCTACCTTGATACCATAGTATTCAGAACAGGATTGCTGTATGTACTCAATACTGACTTCTGTTTCTATGTCCTTCACGATATTTTTCATGATGGTCTTTGCCAGGTCAAGGCTTATTTCCACACGATTTAAGGAGGCATGGGCGATCAGAGAAATCATCACTCCCTCCAGTTCCCTGACATTGGTGTCTACGGTGTAGGCCAGATATTCGATTACATTATTGGGGATGGTAATGCCCTCAGATTGCATTTTTTTCCGGATTATGGCAATCCGGGTTTCAAAGTCCGGCATTTGCAAATCAGCTGTCAGCCCCCACTTGAAGCGGGAGAGCAGTCTTTCCTCCAGGCCCATCAGATCCTTGGGTGCACAGTCCGAAGTCATGACGATTTGCTTTTTGTTCTGATGCAGGTGATTGAAAATGTGGAAAAACATCTCCTGGGTACGACCCTTGCCGGCTAGGAACTGTATGTCATCGATGATCAGCACATCGACCTGCATGTAGAAATTGGTGAATGACTTGATATTGCCATCCTTGATGCTGTCCATAAACTGGTTGACAAACTTCTCCGAGGAAACATAAAGGACAAATTTATCCTCCGGGCCGTTTTTTATCTCGTTTCCGATAGCCTGGACCAGATGGGTTTTGCCAAGCCCTACTCCTCCATAAACCATCAGCGGGTTAAAAGAAGTAATGCCGGGCTTGTTGGCTACTGCAAATCCCGCAGAACGCGCAAGGCGATTGCAGTCTCCTTCTATAAAGGAGCTGAAAGTATAATTGGAACTGAGATTGGATTGCAGGGTGGTTTCTTCATCCAGACTTGAAAGGTCGAAAGGATTGTGGCTTCCTGCCAGGACCTCTTTTTTCTTTTTGGCTGCCGGACTGCTTACCCCCTGCGGAAAGCTGACCATATAGGGCTGGTTATGGGAGTTGCCTTTATCTACTACTACGGCATATTCCAACCGCCCATTGGCACCAATTACTGTTTTGATGGCCAGTTTGAGGACATCTACATAATTGTCTTCCAACCATTCATAAAAAAACTGACTGGGAACCTGAATGGTCAGCACGGAGCCGTCTATTCGGGCGGGTGTAATGGGCTTAAACCAGGTAGAAAAACTTTGTTCATTAACGTGTTTTTCGATTACCCGCAAACATTCAGTCCATATAGCCGTCGCTTCTGAATTCATTGAATTTCATTTAACCGAAAGTGGAAAAAACTTGAATACTCCTTAACAGGGGGAAACAAAATTGTGGAAAAATATCTTAAATAAAAAATGCATTTTTACTTGACTTTTTTACTTTATGGGAAAGCAGTTTGTTCAGCGGCTTTTTATTTTTTTTATATTTGAAAAGTGAAAAAACTCCTTTGTTTTACACCTGTCCCATGATGAACGGTTTTTTTGCTTCTGAACCGTTTTACGTTTACTTTTGGAAAAGATCTCTGGATCAGGTTACCTCTCTACAATTCTTTTCGCAATGGCAAATTCAAACCCGCCTACAAACAAAACCGGTTTCAGGCTGGCAGCAGTCCGGTAACGCCTGTTCTCAAGACCAATAAAAAACAGCAAAGCGGAAAAGATTGCTTGGAGAAGAGCATTGTATAAATAGGCAAAGAATGCTGTCCTAATCCATAAATAACTCGATCCCAGGTAGCAGAAGGAATAAGATACAATCAAAAGAAACAATGATACACCAATGAAAAGCATTGTCTTGTTGTACGACCCCGAGGCAGAAGAACGGGTGACAGAAACCATTGTGCCCAGACTGGGGGCCGATTTGAAGCTCAAGCTGGCCTTCAATACAACATTGTCAGTAGACCTGGGAAAGGAGGATTTCGTTGTCACCTACCTGTCGGACGAACAATTGAAGGAGTTGCTGCCCATAGCGCTGGAACATGAATGGCGCATTGCCCTTTTGCCACATCCGGAGCTGGTACATGGCCGGCAGGGTTTTGGTGTAGACAATGATCTGGAGGACTGCCTGGATCAGGTGCTGGAGGCGGAAGATACGCGCAATGTAGACCTGCTTACACTAAATGACCGGCCTGTATTCAATACCGTGGTAATAGGAGAGTCGCTGAGCCTGATGAGCAGTACCGTAGCAAAAAATGGATGGGAGAGATTCTGGAAAAAATTCCGGTATTTTTTCAGGCTATTTGGGATGGTGAAATCTCACCGTTATATCCTCCAGGCTGAAGACAAGGAAGAGCTGGATACCGCAGCCATCGGAATGGTGATCGTGCAGCATGGCAAAAGCAACCTGCTCAGCCGAAAGGTGCTGGAGGACTCCTACATCAATGATGGGAAAATGCATGCCATGATCCTGGCCCCTAAGAGCATTTCCGGCTTGTTATGGTTTGCGCTGGATAGTTTTTTCAGGAAAAAAGGAAAGACCAGTCTTCCCCCCTTTGCGGCGCATATCAAAACGGCGGCCCTGTCGATTTGCAGCGACGATGCCATTGAATATGCCCAGGACGGAAAGTTGCTGACGGCCAAAAAACTGGACCTGAAGGTAAGTCCCAAAGCACTGAAAATGCTCCCTGGCAGGCACCTGGACATGGAAGGGAATGTTTCCGAGGAAGATGTTTTCAGGGTAAAAGTATTGCCCAGGGGCGAAGTAAGGGATGAATTGCTGAAAAGAAAATTGCCGCTGATCCATCATGCCTCGACTGAAGAGTTCAAGGAGTTGTTTTCCAGCCTGCGCTCCAGTTCCCGTACGAGCAACAGCTATCTGGTATTGATGGTTTTGTCGACCTTTATTGCCACGCTGGGGCTGTTTGGTAACTCTTCCCCAGTCATCATAGGTGCAATGATCCTGGCGCCACTGATGGCCCCCATCATTTCGCTGTCCATGGGCGTACTGCGGCAGGACAAAAAGTTGATCCTCGGCAGTGCTCAAGCCATTGGTTGGGGCATGCTGTTGGGCTACCTGTGCGCCATGTTGATCACCTGGCTGACTCCCCTCAATATCTCCAACGAGGAAATCATGGCCCGGGTGCGACCAAACCTGTTGGATTTGGGGATCGCCGTTGGATCTGGTATAGCGGGTGCCTACGCCAGTGCCAAGGAGGAAATTGCCAAAACGCTTGCTGGGGTGGCCATCGCTGTAGCTCTGGTGCCTCCGCTGGCGGTGTCGGGCATCGGTCTGGGATGGATGGAATGGAGTATTTTTCAGGGAGCTTTGCTTTTGCTGCTGACCAACCTTGCAGGAATGGTCATGGCGGCAGCATTGACATTCTTATTGCTGGGTTTTAGCCCCTTTCGCCTCGCCAGAAAAGGTATCGCCTATTCCCTGATCGTCGTGGGAGTCATCAGTTTACCGCTGTTTTTTGGCTTTATGGATATGGTAAGGGAAAAAGATGTGATCTCTACACTGGATGGGTATCAGGTAAATGGAACCGTATTGCGGGACATTACGGTGAGAGGGATAAATCCGGTCAGGCTCACTGTAAAAATAGTCGGTGAAGGCAATATGAATGAGGCCAGGTTAAAGTCAATTAAAGCCGAAATTGAACAAATTCTGGGAGAAGAAGTAGAGCTTGAAGTCACCCTCGCAGTAAAGGTGTTTTGACGATTAACTCCAGAATACCGGTAACAGCTTTTCTCTCCCTGCCATTCGAAACTGCTTGAACAAATAGCATAAGGGCCTGGTTGATTTCTTGTAAACACACAGGCTTTAGCAAGCAGGCTTAGTTATTTTGCCAGATTATTGATATCTTGAATAAGTTTTAATCGATTAACCCATCAACAGAAAATTAACATGAAAAGAAAAGCAACAGCAATCTGGAAAGGAACAGGATTGGAAGGTAGTGGTACGCTGTCATCTCCCAGCGGTTTTTTTGACAAGTCTCCCTACAGCGCCAAGACCCGATTTGAAAACGAGGACGGCAGCAAGGGAACCAACCCCGAGGAAATGATTGCCGCCGCGCATGCCGGCTGTTTCAATATGGCACTCAGCTTTCAAATTGCGGGTAAGGATCTTAAAGCAGACGAATTGGACACCACCGCTACCGTTACGCTCGAAAAAGAGGAGGGTGGATTTTCTATTACTGGAATTGTATTGGACCTGAAAGGTAAGGTTTCTGGCATGGACGAGGCGCAGTTTACAGAACTTGCCGAAGCAGCCAAAGAAAACTGTCCTGTAAGCAAGGCGTTGGCCTCAGTTCCCATTACGCTGAATATTAGCTTCTCTTCCTGAGGTGGGAGAAGTTGATCATTATATTAAAAGTGTCGGAAGATCATTTCCGGCACTTTTTTAATTTTATTTCCACCTATGCATCAGAAAATGTGGATTTTGGGCTGGATAACCCTCCTGGGTTTTGGACTGGCCGGTTTGGCATTAGTGTATTTTTTTCAGGAACAGCAGCTCGCAGCACTCTGGGCAGGGAATTGGTCCTTTTCTGCACAACTTCTGGCAGGCGCGATGACGGGCTTTCTGGGGGCGCAATTGTCCAGGTGGCTGATTTTACGGCCGTTTTTTAGACAGGAGAGGGTCAGGTATCACAAGCTGATCAATCAGTGGAACTGGTCTGCGCGAGGTATAGTTTTCATTTCCTTTTGTGCCGGGCTGGGGGAGGAAATGTTTTTTCGTGCCGGGCTGCAACCCTTGCTGGGTTTGTGGCCCACAGCCGTAGTTTTTGTATTGATTCATGGTTATTTGAATCCCTTCAACTGGCGGATTAGTGTTTACGGTTTGCTTATGGTAGGCCTTATCGGAATTTTTGGGCATTTGTACGAGCAGGCTGGTATTTTATCAGCCATAACCGCACATGCTGTTTTTGATGCGGTACTTCTGTTTTGGATCACCTCAGGAAGGCTGAGACCAGGGAGCAATTGAGTAGGCATGTGTTTGCGCCCGCAGGAGGCCCAATCCCGCACAGCTGCCCCTCGGGATTTTCAATCCGATAAACGATTGGGAGAAGGCTACTAGGAGTTTTTAACTGTTGATGCTTCCGTCCGCAGGATTACAAATCCTGCATGCATTATCTGGGCTCGGAATTGCAAACTCCGAACTGTGTGCTCCCTGGAATTTGGATCCCCGCTGATTGTCCGCGACTCCATCCTTTTAATTACATAAAAAAAAGCTACCTTTGCACTGCTCTTTTTTAGATCCATGTACTACCAATACCCGCTTATTTTCGTTTTTTTCGTTGGAGCTTTGCTCCTTTACTTTCGACTGGCAAGTATTTTTGGCATCGTTGACAAACCTAACGAGCGTTCATCGCATACCCGCAGTACCATTCGTGGTGGGGGAATTGTCTTTGTACTTTCGGTAGTTCTGGCCTGGCTACTGGGGGCTGCCTCCTGGCAATTGGCCCTTGCCATTCTGCTGGTAGGAGGAGTCAGTATGTGGGACGATATCCGTCCACTCCATCAGTTGCCCCGTATTTCAGCGCATTTCCTGGCCACCGCATTGCTGCTGCTGGATCTTGGAAATGGGGCGAGCCTTGGGCTTTGGGTACCGCTCATCTTTTTCATGTTGATAGGCTGGACCAACCTATTCAATTTTATGGATGGGATCAACGGGATTACAGTACTCTATGCTCTGGTCAGCCTGGGTAGTTTTGCGCTGGTTCCGGAAATGGAGGCAGATCGTCATTTAATAATCTTTCTGAGTCTTTCCTGTCTGGCATTTGCCTGGTTCAATGTGCGGAAGAAGGCCTGGTGTTTTGCCGGAGATGTGGGGTCTGTCAGCCTGGCCATGGTGCTCGGCTACCTGATGATACGGTTGATCATTCTGACGGGCAATCCGGCCTACCTTTTTTTCTTTACACTATATGGCCTTGACGCGGTAATTACTTTGATTCTCCGCTTCTTCCGCGGGGAAAACATCTTTTTACCCCACCGCAGCCACCTGTACCAATATCTGGCCAACGAGGCCGGGCTGCCTCATGTTGTGGTAGCCGTGGCGTATGCCGGGCTGCAGTTGCTGATTAACGGGACATGGATGTATTTTATTGGATTGGACACCTTTCGATGGCTCCCTTCGGTGCTATTCATGCTGGCGGTAATTTTGGCATTTTTGCTGATCCGAAACCAGCTTATCAAAAAAATTGCAAAAAAAAATAAAAAAAATATTTCCAAAGGCTCAACAGGTTAAACCCGGCGTTCCGATTTTAGTTATCAGGAAAATGCACCAAACCTATAATAAAAAGTACTTGATTTTTTTGACGAAAAAATTATCTGATTTTGGTAATTTAAAAGCACAGCTCATCGCTTTCTATGGATTTCATATAATTTAAATTTAATAGAATTGTTACTATCTTTAGTCAGTTTTACCTGACTAATGCGTAAGAATGGAGAAACACACAGAAAGGATTCACCTGTCTTTTCCGGAATTTCAGGGGAATGAATTGTCGCACGTGATGGCGGCTATGGATGAGGGGAAAATTTCGACACATGGTGAATTCATAGAGGCTTTTGAACAACGCCTGGCCGGTTTGTTTCAGGCAGAGCATGTGGTGGCCATCAATTCTGGTACCTCAGCAATACACCTGGCGCTTCACTTACTCGGCGTTGGTCATGGAGATGAGGTCCTCTGTCAAAGTTTTACATTTATCGCCTCGACCAATCCCATTGTTTATCAGGGTGCCAATCCGGTACTGGTAGACAGCGAAAGAGATACCTGGAATATGTGTCCGGATATACTGGAAGAAACGATCAAAAAACGCCTTGCCATCGGCAAACGCCCCAAAGCAATTCTGGTGGTCAATCTCTTCGGAATGCCGGCTAAATGGGGTCGGATTCGGGAAATTAGTCAAAAATATCAGATACCGGTGATAGAGGATGCGGCAGAGGCCGTGGGTTCGGCTATAAGAGGACAACATGCCGGTACTTTCGGTGATCTGGGTATTTTTTCATTTAATGGCAATAAGATTATCACAACAGGAAGTGGTGGGGCATTGCTTACTGACAACAGATTTATGGCCAAGAAGGCATCTTATCTTTCCACCCAGGCGAAGCTTGATTACCCTCACTATGAGCATTCGGAACTGGGTTTTAATTATAAGATGAACAATATTGCAGCCGGGATAGGACTGGCCCAGTTGGAAGCCCTACAGGATAGGGTAGCGAGGCGAAGGTTTATTTATCAGCGGTACAAGAAATACTTGCAGGACCTGCCTGGCATACAGTTTTTGGATGAACCGCAGGGATATTTTTCCAACCGATGGCTGACTACCTTGCTCATACAACCACAGGAAACAGGATTTTCCGCCAGAGAGCTGATGCTTACCCTCGGGGACCAGAATATTGAATCCAGATTGCTTTGGAAGCCCATGCACCTGCAGCCCTTGTACAGGCAAAGCCCTTTTTATGGGACAGGAGTTTCGGCAGCACTGTTTTCTCAGGGCATTTGCCTGCCCAGCAGTACCGGATTGTCCGACGCCGAAATGGGGCGGGTATTGGACGTGATATTCTCTTTACACGGTGACAGCTTAAGGGCTTCTGAAAAAATGTTATGATGATGGGGAAAAGAATTTTTGATTTTCTGGCGGCTCTTTTTTTATTGTTGGTGCTTTCTCCGCTTATTTTGGTCTTGTTTTTCCTGATCTGGTCGAGGAGGCAAGGACCTGTTTTATTCAGGCAAACCCGCACAGGGCAATATGGCAGACCATTTACCTTGTTGAAATTCCGAACCATGACCGACGAGCGGGACAGCATTGGACGACTTCTTCCAGATGAAGAAAGGTTTACCCGGCTGGGGCGATGGATGAGACAAAATTCTTTGGATGAACTGCCACAATTATTTTGCATACTGGCTGGCAAAATGAGCCTGGTCGGACCCAGGCCGCTGTTGCCAGAGTACCTCCCCCTGTATTCTGCCGCTCAGAATCGCCGCCATGAGGTTTTGCCCGGCATTACCGGACTGGCACAGGCCAAGGGACGTAATAGCCTGCGCTGGGAAGATAAATTCCGATTCGATACCTGGTATGTAAACCACCGCACCTTTATACTGGACCTCTGGATTCTTTTCCTGACGATCCGCCCGCTGATCAGGCAGGAACACATATATCCATCGGATAGCCGCTCAGTAATTCCCTTCAGGGGAAATAAACAAAGTGCCTGAACAAGTAGAACCTTTTGCCATATCCATGTATATTATCGGTGCATCTGGCCATGCTAAAGCAATTATCGACCTTCTAGGCGCAGATACGGAGCTGACTGGTATATTTGACGATAATCCTGCTTTGTCCCGTTTGATGGAATTTCAGGTTCTGGGGCCGGTACCGGATGATTTCATTTTTGACCAACCCCTGTTAATAGCTGTGGGCACCAACAGTCATCGGAAAGCCCTCTACCTGCGTTATCGTGACCGCGCAGAGTTTGCTACGCTTGTTCATAGTACGGCTGTCTTGAGTAAGCGGGCATCGCTGGGAGCGGGTACGGTCCTTATGGAAGGGGCCATTGTAAAGGCAGACAGCCATGCAGGCAAGCAGGTAATTATCAACACCAGGGCATCGGCAGATCATGATTGCAGGCTTTCGGATTTTGTACACCTGGCACCCGGAGCTATTTTATGTGGTGGGGTGCAGGTGGGCGAGGGTAGTCTGGTTGGTGCCGGCAGTACCGTATTGCCCGGAATACAAATCGGGTCCTGGGTCACAATAGGCGCCGGGTCGGTGGTGACCCGAAATGTGCCCGATGGCCGTACCTGGATTGGAAATGGCCTAAAAGGGACAGAGTGAAGAACCCGGCAGGGTGTACACCTTCTCTTCCTCAGGATCACAATTTCTGTTTTACCTGACTTGCCATTACAAATTCCTACCAGACGCTCTGTCTCCCCGCGGGGATTGGCAATCCTCAGATTCAGATTATGGGAGATATGCTTTGCTCGTAAAGCCAAAGTAACCTGTGAAATTCTCTACATCATTTATTACTTGCCCTCCCGGGACCGCAAAGCCTGCTTAATCTCAATTTGATATTCCAAATGTGGGGTCGTTGGGGCGTTGACCTACCGTTTCCTACATTTGCACCCATGCGGTCCGATATGGGGCCAGAGATCACACATGGGCTATTTACCCAAATCGATTCTTCAGGGGCCGGGAATGAAGACCGAATTTAAGATTCCCAATCTTTCCCGCTTTTATTAAAAAAATTTTATCTTTCGCCACAGATGCTACGAACCCTATCCTTTCTTTGCCTTTTACTTGTCGGTACAGGGATGCAGTCCCTCCAGGCTCAGGTCTTCGCAGGCGAGCCCATGTTGGAAGAAGCCGGCAGAAGGGCTCAGCTTCTGAATATGGGAGAAAATCGCGCCAGCTATACCCTCCGCCCCTTTGCAATGCCGCTTTCCCGACTGGTGGAGGGAGACAGCCTGCCGGCTGGAAGAGAAATAAAGGAAAATTGGAAATTATTGCCGCTCAGAGCTTCTTTGGGGCATGCGGGAAAACGGCCCTATGGGGCATATCCGTATTTGACGGTTCCTTCCCGGGGTCCCCAGCTTTGGCTGAATCCAGGCCTGCAATACGAAAAGGACTGGTTGGAGTTCCGTTTTCAGCCAGAGTTGGTATTTGCGCTAAACCGTTCCTACCAGGGGTTTCCTGACTCATATGGCCTGCCCACCAACCGCAAATACTTCCGGTATCCGAACACCATCAATTACCCTGAGCGCTTCAATAGGGGAGCCTTGTTGCGTATGGGATGGGGGCAAACCAAGCTGGCTGCCCATTGGCGCAAATGGGAGCTGAGCCTGGGGACCAACAGCATTTGGTGGGGCCCGGGACAATTTCATTCCCTGATCTTCAGCCACCATGCGCCTGGTTTTCCGCACTTCAGTATAGGTACCAGAAGTCCGCTACCAACTTTTTTGGGTTCTTTCGAAACACAACTGTTGTTTGGGAGGCTGCAAAGCACGGCATATGATCCAGTTCAGGAGGAGAGTCTCAATCAGCAATTTTATCGCCAGCACCGCAAAGACCCCCGCTACCTGAATGCCTTGCTTTTTACCTGGTCTCCCAAATGGATCGACGGTTTATCTCTTGGATTTTCCCGGACTTTCCAGATTTACAACAGGGACCGGCCTTCTGGCCTGAGGGCACTCGCCCCGGTCATCATGCCACTGATTAAGGAAAACTATGGTTTCGTCAACGCCAATGGCGAATGGGATCAGCAAATAGCCGTGTTCGGGAGATGGCTGTTGCGTCTGGTGCAATCGGAGCTTTACTTCGAATATGGACGCCGCGATCATGCATTAAACTGGCGCGAGTTTTTTCTCAATCCCGAACATGCCCGGGCATATCTGCTGGGCTTCACGAAAATCTGGACATTGCAAAATGGACATTTTCAGTTGCGCGGAGAAATGACGCAGCAGCAGGAATCGATCAATCGGCTGGTCCGCTATGCGGGCAATGCCGGCTTGACCTGGCACGGGCATTCCAGATTGCGTGGTTTTACCCACCGGGGCGAACCGCTGGGTGTGGGTCTGGGGCCGGGCAGTAATATGCAGACAATAGAGCTGGCATATTTTAAGGATTGGAAGAAGGTCGGGGTACGTTTTGACCGCGTGGCGAGAAATGCAGATTTCTATTATGCGGCAAATGGAGAGGATGCATCGCTGGCGCCCTGGACCGATCTGGCCCTGGCGTTGTTTTGGGAGAAAAAAATAAAGAACATTAACTTTTCAGCTAGCGGCCAGTTTATCAAGTCCCATCATTACCAGTGGCAGGCTGTAGCACCGGCAAGCAGGAATTTCACCCTGCAGCTTCAGGCCGTGTATCATTGGCAATAAAAAGCCAAACGAAGTCAGCGGAAAGCGTCTCAGTTCGGGAAAGATATTTTCAATAAAGTATTTTTCAAAGATAACTTATGGCTTTTTTGTAAGAGTAAAAACCATTATCTTTGGCAGGTATTTGTTGACAGCTACTAACCGTAAGTTTTTATCCATGTTTTTTTCAAAGAAAATAAACATTCTGCCCAGATGGCTTATCGCATGTCTTGACTCGATCATTCTCTTTATTTCCATTTTTTTCGCATATTTTCTGGCCACCAATTTTGATTGGCTGCAAATGGCCAATTTGCAGGTGTTTCAGGGATCAATGACCTTTGTATTTGTAGGTCTTCTGGTCATGTTCCTGACAAAAAGTTATACCGGAATCGTACGGCATACCGGGATAATGGATGGGATGCTTATCTTACGTACGGTGGGTTTCACGGTACTGGTCGTAGGCTTGTTAAACTTTCTACTCGTATTTATTAATGGTAGCGGGCGGGTAGTTCCATTCGCTGTACTGATCATTGGAGGCATGCTCTCTTTGTTTTTTCTGATTACCTATCGCTTGCTGGTCAAAGATTTTTTCAGAAAAAACAAACTCAAGGGGATGGATCTTCCGAAAAAGAAAATTTTGATCTATGGAGCCGGAGAAGCGGGTAGCATTACCTACAGGGCGGTAGTAAAGGACAGTCATTACCGGTATTTGGTCTACGGATTCCTGGACGACGACCCACGTAAGAAGGGCAAGTATTTTGAAGGATTGCCGGTATTTGGAAATGTTGATGAATTGGCCGATTTGTCGGCAAAGTATGAGCTGGAAGAGTTGATCATTGCCATTATTGAGCTTACTCCAAAACGTAGAAGGGAGATTATTGACGCTTGTATTGCATTGGATATCCATGCCATGACCATACCTCCTGTAAATCAATGGGTTGGAGGGAACCTTAGCCCAGGGGCGCTGAGGGATGTCAAAATAGAAGACTTACTTGGTCGGGAGTCAATTTGTCTGAAAAATAAAAAGGTGTCTGGAATGATATCCGGGAAACGGGTATTGGTCACAGGTGCAGCAGGCTCAATTGGGAGTGAATTGTCCCGCCAAATTGCCCGGTGCGCACCAGAAATGTTGATCCTATTGGATATTGCCGAATCTCCCTTGCACGACCAGGAAGTATTTATCCGGAACGAATTCAGGGACTTGCCCCTGCATGCGGTATTAGAGGATGTTACTAACCTTGAAGGTGTCAAACGGGTATTTGAAAATTTCCAACCGGAATACGTGTTCCATGCGGCTGCTTTAAAGCATGTGCCGATGATGGAAAAGTACCCGGCCAAGGCCGTACAGTGCAACCTGCTGGGCACTAAAAATGTCGCCGATTGTGCACTGGCATTTGGTGTAAAAAAGATGGTCATGGTCAGTACCGATAAAGCTGTGAATCCCACCAATGTGATGGGTGCAAGCAAAAGGCTGGCCGAAATGTACGTGCAATCCCTGGATAAATTTCAAAAGGAACAGCACCAAGAAAGTACAGGTTTTATTACGACCCGCTTTGGGAATGTCCTTGGATCAAACGGTTCAGTAATCCCGCTGTTTAAACGGCAATTGAAAAGTGGAGGGCCCCTTACCGTTACCGATCCGGATGTCACCCGTTACTTTATGACAATCCCGGAGGCCTGTGACCTGGTACTGGAGGCTGGCGTTATGGGAAATGGGGGAGAGATCTACGTTTTTGATATGGGTGAGCCGATCAGGATTATTGATCTTGCCAGGAAGATGATTTACCTCAGTGGCAAGAAACCAGGAAAAGATATCGAGATTGAGATCACCGGACTGCGTCCTGGAGAAAAACTATACGAAGAGGTATTGGATTCCGGAGAATTGTCTGTGGAAACCCATCACCCAAAAATCAAGATAGCACTTGTCCGGCCGGGCAATTACCAGGAAATCAAGAGAAAAATGCTCTTGTTTGAAACACTGTTCGATCCCGAAGATGAGATGCAACTGGTTGGACACATGAAAAAAATGGTGCCGGAATACATCAGTAAAATGTCCCGCTTCGAACTACTGGATGGACAGAAAATAGAAAAATAGTTTCTCCGATTGAAACCGCTCCCCAGCATTTGTGATCTCGTGGTTGAGATAACGGGAGCTTTGTAATCCCCGCAACGGTATTGGGATTGGTGTACGGCGTATTTAATTATTAAATATTGCGTCAGCAGGGTTTGCAATCCCGAGGACAGATAATAAAGGATTTGTAATCCCGGCAAGCTGCAAGTGATCCCCTTTACACATACCCGTTTAGTACCGCATCCGGTTCGCCGGATTCCAAATCCTGCATTATATGGGTTAGGACTTAAAAATTCCGAACAGCCCTGCCGGTAGCTGTAAGAGCTGCTACCCTCAGGGTTTGTTGGGGTCTTCCGGTAAGCCGTGCTTTCTAAAGAAGCTGGCAGGATCCTCCGGTACAGCCACCGTTTGGTCATAGGTCCTTCCGGTTTTCTCAAAAAGCTCCCTTCTGCCTTTGATGTCATCTACCAGCTCCATGTATGCAATCTGTCCTACCCGGACAGCCACCCGCCGGGGTACCACCACAACACCGTCTGAGTCTGCCACGATCACATCTCCGGGGTAGACCGTGCATCCGCCAACCACTACCGGCCGCTGTACATCGATCACCTCATTTCGTCCTATGCGCTCACCTCTTCCCCTTTTGCTGTAGTCGGTATACACCGGATTTTTTTGCCGGATGATCTCGTCTATGTCGCGGACTCCACCGGCAGAAACCAGACCGACGGCTCCTTTCTCCTGCCAGTCCATGATATTTTTTGATCCGGTTGATCCGGTGTCATTGTCATCCCTGTTGTCCATGACTACCACGGTACCCGGTTTGATAAATTCGCCGAATGGCTCAGCAGACAATTGGGAGTACCACATACCACGCCACTGCCGGTATACCTCATAATTTTCCGGTTGGGTCAGGTCAGCTCCCGGGTGCATGGGCCTGTTGGTAGGCCCGTAGCGGACGGTCACGGCTATGCCGGAAAAGCGATGCGCCATGGTTTCCACATCCCGCCACAAGGGAGCAATATCGGGCTTCATGACTCCCACATCCATATAGCCTACGGTGACCAGGCCATCAACGACATCCGTGACCCGGGCTCCCTTATACAATTCAAGCAGCACCTCATCGGATACTTCTACAGCTTCCTGGGCATAGCCCGTGTTGCTACAGTAGAAAGGCGATACCAGAAAAGTAATCGCCAGAAACCTGAGGGAATTTCGGGAAAGAGATCTCAGCAAATTCATAGTTATTTTGGGTTTAAAGGTTTGTTCAAATGGGTGATCAAATCGATCAGGTATACATGGCTCCGTTGACCTGCAGGGTTTGCCCGGAAATATAGGTGCTCATGTCGGAACCCAGAAACACACAGGCGTCGGCCACTTCTTCAGGCTTTCCACCCCTTTTCATAGGAATGGCATCCCGCCAGCCCTGAACGGTCTTTTCATCAAGGACGGCAGTCATTTCCGTTTCTATGAAGCCCGGCGCAATGGCATTGCAGCGGATATTTCTGGAGCCAAGTTCCAGTGCCACGGATTTGGTAAAGCCAATAATTCCAGCTTTGGAGGCGGCATAATTGGCCTGCCCGGCATTTCCTTTGATACCCACTACAGAGGTGATGTTGATAATAGAACCTGCCTTTGCTTTCATCATGCTGCGGGTTACTGCTTTTACGGTGTTGAAGCAGGACTTCAGGTTGATGTTGATCACCTCGTCCCAGTGTTCTTCGCTCATCCGCATCAGCAGGTTGTCCCGCGTGATCCCGGCATTGTTTACAAGGATATCAATGCCTCCCAATTCCGCCTGTACATCTGAGATGAGCTGCTCAGCAGCTTTAAAATCAGCCGCATCCGACCTATAGCCCCTGGCCTTTATACCATAGGCAGACAGCTCCTTCTCCAGCTCCTGACCTTTCTCTACACTGGACAAAAAAGTAAAGGCTACGTCAGCACCTTCTTCTGCAAAACGCATGGCAATGGCTCTTCCGATACCTTTGGAAGCCCCGGTTACCAGGGCCTTTTTTCCTGTAAGTAATCCCATATTCAAAATTTTTAGGTTTTTTCTTTTCCAAAAATAGGTATTTATTCCAAAACTTCGGAGAAGACAACCTCAAAAATGCTTTCTCCATCTTCGGTGTTTTTCTCAGGTGCTGTACTTTCATTGGGAATCTGCCAGCTTTGATTATCAAAACCAAATTTTTTTCTGAACATTATTATTATAAATTTGCATAGCAAAAAAAGAAATAAAATCGAATCATATGTCTTCAACAAAATTTGATGTCATTGTGCTGGGCAGTGGTCCAGGAGGTTATGTAGCAGCAATCCGTGCCTCTCAACTGGGGCTGAAAGTGGCTGTGGTAGAGGCTGAAGAACTGGGAGGTATTTGTCTCAACTGGGGTTGTATCCCTACCAAGGCCCTGATCAAAAGTGCCCAGGTGTTTGAATACATCAACCATGCTTCAGATTACGGCATTTCTGTGAACAAGGCAAGTGTCAAGTTTGAAGACATGATCAAAAGAAGCCGCGATGTAGCCAATGGCATGAGCAAAGGTGTTCAGTTTTTGATGAAGAAGAATAAAATTGAGCAACTCCTCGGCTGGGGAAAGGTGAAGCCCGGAAAAAAGGTGGAAGTGGAAGACAAGGACGGTAAGAAAACCGAATACAGCGCGGATCATATCATCATCGCCACAGGCGGCAGGTCCAAAGAGCTACCGGCACTGAAAATTGATAACAAGAAGATTGTCGGTTATCGCAAGGCTATGACACTGGACAAAATGCCTAAAAAGATGGTGGTCGTGGGCTCGGGTGCCATTGGAGTTGAATTTGCCTATGTGTACAGTTCCATAGGAGTGGAAGTCACCATAGTGGAATTTCTCGACCGCATTGTGCCTAATGAAGATGAGGAAGTATCCAAAGCCCTGGAGAAAATCTACAAGAAAAAAGGGATAAAGGTCATGACCAGTGCAGAGGTGACGCAGGTAGATACCAAGGGATCTGGCTGTAAGGTGACCGTAAAGACGAAAGAGGGAGAGGAAAAAATCGATTGTGACCTGGTGCTTTCTGCTGTGGGTGTGGTATCCAATGTGGAAAATTGTGGTTTGGAAGATGTTGGCATCCTGGTAGACAAGGGTAAAATCAAGGTAGATGAATATTACAATACCAATATGCCCGGATACTATGCCATAGGAGATGTGGTCGCAGGTCCTGCCCTGGCGCATGTGGCCTCTGCTGAGGGCATCATTTGTGTGGAAAAGATTGCAGGTGAAAATCCCGAGCCTTTGGATTACAACAATATCCCCGGTTGTACCTATTGTTTGCCCGAAATCTCATCTGTGGGCTATACGGAGGCAAAAGCCAAAGAAGCGGGATATGAACTGAAAATTGGTAAATTTCCCTTTTCGGCTTCAGGTAAGGCTTCTGCAGCCGGGGCAAAGGATGGCTTTGTAAAGCTTATTTTTGATGCCAGGTACGGAGAGCTGCTGGGAGCACACATGATAGGCTACAATGTCACCGAAATGATAGCCGAGATTGTGGCCATCAGAAAGCTGGAGACTACGGGCCATGAATTGATCAAGACAGTTCACCCGCATCCCACCATGTCAGAAGCCGTGATGGAGGCTGCTGCCGCAGCATATGGTGAAGTGATACACCTTTAAGCACTGCTTTGGGGAAGCGCAGAAAATTGAAACCGTCAACTACTGACCAACAGGTTTTTTGGAAGAACATGCATTGATACAGGGGCTCAGGGCCAGAGACAGACAGGTTCAGGAATATTTGTACGAAAAATATTCCGGTGCTTTGTTTGGCATTATCTGCCGGATCATTTATGATGCGGATCTGGCAGAGGAAGTGTTTCACGACGCCTTCCTGAAGATCAACCAAAAGATCGATAGCTACGACCCCGCCAAGGGGCGACTGTATACATGGATGGCCAATATTTGCCGGAATTCGGCGATCGATAAAACGAGGTCCAAAGAATTTTCAAAAAGCAGTAAGACCAATACCATAGATGATTACGTATATGCTATGGAAAGCGGGTCAGACACAGCAGCGGCAGTGGATGGAATCGGCGTCAGGGAATTGATGGAAGATCTGAACGAGGAGCAAAGATTTATTATGGAATGTATCTATTTCAAAGGCTACACCCATACCGAAGTAGCCGAAAAATACAACATTCCTCTGGGGACAGTTAAATCCAGGGTCCGGTCCGCGATCAATGTGTTGAAAAAGAAAGCTGATATAATCTAGTGGATATCCAAAACTACATATCGTCCGGAAAATTGGAGCTTTTCGTTTTGGGTGACCTCAACGAAACGGAGCAGCAGGAAGTACTTTCCATGGCCAGGAAATATCCTGAAATACAGGAAGAGCTAAAGGCCATAGAAGCTGCCATGTTTGCCTTTGACAAAGCTTCCGGAAAGAAGCCCTCTGCGGAAGTAAAAGATAGAATTTTCTCCAGCCTTGAAGCTTCCCTTCCCGCTCAGGAGTCTCCGGACCGGCCTGGTCGGCCGGAATCTGTGGAAAAGGAAGTAAAACTATATCCCGGAGCAAATCCATGGAAACCTTTTGCAGTGGCTGCTTCCCTTACTGCGGTATTGGCGATAGCTGCTGCCGCTTATTTTGCTTACAGCTATTTTGACGCGGAGGAAAGGTATGCAGTGGCACTGGAGCAAAACGCCATTCTGGCCGATGATGCCCGGAGCAATCAGGTCAGGTTTGATGAGCTGGATCAAAGTATGGAGCGCTTGCTCTCCGGTAATTTTGAACGGATTCCAATGAAGGGAGAGGGACTTCCCATGCAGGAAGATGCCCTTGTGGATGTATTCTGGGATAAAGAGAGTAGTGAAGTACTGCTTTCGGTAAACCAGCTTGCTGATCTCGATGAAAACAGCGATTACCAGCTATGGGCTATAGGAGCAGATGGACCTGTAGGTATAGGACTGGTTAACCCCTCCGAGAGGCTGAACCTGCAGCACATGCAGGCTGCAGGAGCAGCGCAGGCCTTTGCCATTACCATAGAGCCCCGGGGAGGTAGTGAAAGTCCCACACTGGAAAAGCTGGTGGTGCTGGGAGAGGTTAGCTAAAAACCGTTTTATCGTTAAAGGATTTGTCCGGCAGTATCTGTCGGGTATCCCGGATACCACTACCATTGTAGCAAGCCCTGGTTTCCGCATTAGCACCAGGATCGCCTGAAAGGTTGACGGGATTTTTATTTATTTTAACTTGTGGCCGGAACGCTCCCAAACCCAAATATGGAACTACAACTATCAACACCCGGGCTGCTCTTTTCAGCCATTACACTGCTGATGCTCGCTTATACCAATCGTTTTCTGGCCATGGCCAACCTGATCCGTGGCTTGCATGAAAGATACCTGGAAAACAGCGGTCAGGAAAACGTACTGATCGGCCAGATAAAAAACCTTCGAAAGCGCTTATACATGATCAGAAACATGCAGATTTTTGGGGTATTGAGTTTTCTGCTCTGCGTAATATGCATGTTTCTGCTTTACCAGGAATTCATCACCGCTGCCAATTGGGTCTTTATGGGAAGCATGCTCTGTCTGTTGATTTCCCTGGCCATATCCCTGATGGAACTCCAGATTTCGAACCATGCACTAAACCTGGAATTACTGGACATGGAGGATGTGCTCAACCGTCAGGGTGGCGGGAGTTTGGATCAATTTTTTACCAAAAAAGACTAAACAGCATGTCGGAGGAAAATTGGGTCATAGACCTGCGCAGTGATACCCTTACCCAGCCTACCAGGGAAATGAAGGAAGCCATGATGATGGCCAGTCTGGGAGACGATGTTTTTGGCGAGGACCCTACAGTACGGCAGCTGGAAGCAAAACTCGCTGGCATATTTGGCATGGAAGCGGGGCTTTTCTGCCCCTCCGGAACCATGACCAACCAGATCGCTATCCGGCTGCATACGCAGCCCCAGACAGAGGTAGTATGCCACAAACAGTCTCACATTTACCTCTACGAGGGAGGAGGCATCATGTCCAATAGCCACGCTTCCGTTAGATTATTGGATGGAGAACTGGGTAAAATTGATGCAGAAAGCATCCGGCATGTCATCAATCCTGACGACGATCATGCGCCGGAAACAGCATTGGTTTCCCTGGAAAATACCATGAATAAGGGTGGAGGAAGCGTTTACCATCTGGCGGAAGTACGTCCCATCAGGCAGTTATGCAAAGAAACCGGACTCAAGCTGCATCTGGATGGTGCCCGCCTTTTTAATGCACTGATCCATTCCGGAGACCGCGCCTATGAATGGGGCAGGATGTTTGACACCATTTCTATCTGCCTCAGCAAGGGCCTGGGATGTCCGGTAGGCTCAGTACTGCTGGGAAAGCAGTCGGATATCAAAAAAGCCCGTAAGATTCGAAAAGCAATGGGAGGGGGCATGCGCCAGGCAGGGATGTTGGCAGCGGCAGGTATTTACGCCCTGGATCATCATGTGTCCAGACTGGAAGATGACCATATACGGGCCAGGATCATAGGTGAGATCATGCAGAAGCTTCCCCATGTTCGGGAAATTTTGCCGGTATCGACCAATATTCTGATTGCCCGCCTGGATAAAATAAGCCCCGAATCCTTTTTGGAGCAATTGGCTGAGAAGAATATCCGGGCAGTGAAATTCGGAAATGATCAGATCCGAATGGTGACCCATTTGGATATTGAAGACCGGCACCTGGAAGCCCTGGAGGCCAGGCTGGCCAATTGGAAAAGTACCTTGTAAAATCCACAAATTAAAGCTTATTATCATCCATGATGGACCAGACACCCCTCGCAGAACGCATGCGGCCGGCAAGGCTCGAAGACCTGATTGGGCAGGAGCACCTTTCTGGTCCCGGGACTTTCCTGTACAAAGCAATTAGGGCCGGTACCGTGCCGTCTCTGATTCTTTGGGGCCCTCCGGGGGTGGGTAAAACGACGATCGCCAACATCATCGCCAATGAAGTCAGGGCTCCCTTCTATACCCTGAGTGCCATCAGTTCTGGCGTGAAAGATATCCGCGAGGTGATACAGAAGGCCCGTTTTCAGCAGGGAGTAGTACTTTTCATCGATGAAATCCACCGCTTCAATAAATCTCAGCAGGATGCTTTACTCGGGGCAGTAGAGAAAGGTACCATCCGGCTAATAGGAGCCACGACGGAAAATCCTTCTTTCGAAGTAAATGCGGCCCTGCTCTCCCGCTGTCAGGTGTTCACCTTAAACCCATTGGGAAGGAAGGAGCTGGAAGCCATGATGCGGCAAGCCCTGGAACACGATACCGTGCTCAAAAATAAAAAAGTGGTATTGAAAGAAACCGATGCCCTTTTGAAAATCTCAGGGGGCGATGGAAGGAAATTGCTCAACCTACTGGAAATGGTCATTGAGAGCTTCCGGGAGGAAGAAATCCTGGTCGAAAATGAACGTGTCATGCAGGTATCGCAACAGAAAGTGGCCCTGTACGATAAATCGGGAGAACAGCACTACGACATCATTTCGGCCTTCATCAAGTCTATCCGTGGCTCTGACCCCAATGCAGCGGTTTATTGGCTGGCCAGAATGATTGAGGGAGGAGAGGACCTGAAGTTTATTGCCAGGAGACTGATAATACTGGCCTCTGAAGACATAGGAAACGCCAATCCAAATGCCTTACTTCTTGCAACCAATTGTTTTCAGGCCGTGAATATCATTGGCTATCCGGAAGCGAGGATCATTTTGTCACAATGTGTCACCTACCTGGCGTCCAGTCCCAAGAGCAATGCCAGCTACACAGCCATCAATCAGGCACAGGCATTGGTGCGGCAGGAGGGAGATTTGCCCGTGCCCCTGCACCTGCGTAATGCACCTACAAAACTGATGAAAGACCTGGATTACGGCAAATCCTATCAATATGCCCATGATTTTGAAAACAATTTCATCCATCAGGAGTATTTGCCTGACGAATTAAAAAATACCAAGCTCTATGACCCCGGCAACAATGCACGGGAAAATGACCTGCGAAAGCAGTTGCGGCTATTATGGGGTAAGAAATATGGCTACTGATTTTCCTTGCCAAATGTATATCGCAGTCCAATCAGGGCCCTGAAGCTGAAGTTAAAAGCGTACATGGGCGTCCCTTCCAGCAATAGAGAAAACTGACGGTGGGCTGCTATCGGCTTGATACTGAGTCCCACAGGTAGTCCAAATCTACCATCGTCAAATTCTGTATAACCCACCATTAATCCGGCATGGGCATTGTACCAGTCACTTTGTTTGAAGTTGTAATGCCCCAGGGCTTCCAGTCCGATATAGGGATTAATCACATCGCCCGCCAGTATACGGGCTTCTCCAAAAATCGTATTTTCCGGATTGGTGCCCAAACCAATATGGTTCAGAATGCCTCCCTGATAAATGCCTACATGCACCTGTGCTTTAAGAAGAGTGGTTTGGATAAAAAATAAGCATAGAAGAATAAGAATTAAAAGTCTGGATTTTTTCATGTTTTTTTTACAAATGTAAATAAATCTTTCGTTATTCATAAGCTTGTGAGAAAAGTCACGGGATGTTTTCCTGAAAAAAGGTAGTTTTGTTGAAAATTAGCCGTTTATGAATTGGAAGAAAGAATTAAAAAGCTGGGGTATCATGCTGGGGATTTTTGGCTTTTTGTACTTTTCAGGCCTGATTACTCCTATCGTGGGCGGGCTGCAATCTGTGTTGCTCTCTACCGGGCTGATCAAGCCCATGGTGCTTCTGGAAAACAAAGAGAAGGAAGCATTCGATTTTACCGGACAGTTTCTCGACGAATATGGTGACCGGGTAGGTCTTTCCCAGTACCGGGGAAAGACCATCTTCATCAATCTGTGGGCGACCTGGTGTCCTCCCTGCAGGGCAGAAATGCCGCACATTTCCAGTCTTTATGACAAGGTAAAGGACGATGAAAAGGTGGTTTTTCTCATGATTGCCCTGGATGATGATTTTAACAAAAGCATTGAATTTGTTGAGGATCGAGAGTTTTCCTTTCCCATTGTCCATGCCGCATACGGCCTCAATCCTTCGCTTCAGAGTCAGGCCATTCCTACCACTCTGGTCGTCAGTCCGGAAGGAGAAATTGTTTTCTACCAGGAAGGCATGAGCAATTTTGACAATCAGGAATTTCAGGACTTCCTGCAGGGGCTCTAGCCTAAACGCATTTCTTTATTCTCTTCCTCCTAATCCTGTTCCGATTTGATGTTTCCCCCCGGGCCAGCTGGCGTCTATTTGTCAATTTCCTCGGTAACGCAAAAAACAGAAAAGTAAATAAAAAAATTATTTAAGTTATATAAATTGGATAGGTTAAATCTTTTTGGTTCTCGGGGTTGAGATATAAATTTAATGATCCACTTTTCGCTCCATAATAAAAATTTGAATAAAAAAAAACCGGATGCTAAAAAAAATAAGTTTTCGGAATTTCTAACTTTTGTTTTTTCATTATTTTTTCTTACATAAAATGGTTTTCTAAGATATTATTTGAAATATTCCAAGAATATATAATTTTTAAGTGTTTTAAAAAATGTGTATAAACTTCCCCAAATTGTTGTCAAAAACCACATCAAAAAATTTTTAAATCAAAAAATTTGTTTTTTAAATACACATATACGTTTTTTGAATTTCGAGTAAACATTAGTTCACGATAGTCTTTGTATTTTTTACCATCTTGTTAGAATACAATAGTCTGCTTTGCTGATGTAAGATTCTGGAATTATTATCAAACCATTTTGTACACATGAAGCACCTTTATTTGCTCAAAGCGCTCTGTTTGTTGCTGTTATTTTTTAACACCACAGGGTCGCAAGTCAATGCATCCTATCCTGCGCTATCTGGTCCCGGACCGGATCCGGTCGATAGGCCAGTTATTTCCGGGGGTTCAGCAGCATCTGCGGACCTCCCAGGCCTTTATCGTTTTCGGGAAGCACCCTGCCCCGGCATCAGTCCGCTTGACTGTGACCAAATCGAGGTAGGCTTGCCCATTAACCTTGATTTTTCTACAGATCAGGGGGGACTTTCCGAATCCGGATTTACCATGGTATTGGAACCCAGCGCCCCCCTGACCAGTCCGACAAATCCGGATGTTCCGGGTTATGAGCCTTCGCTGATCAGTCGGGATGCCACAGGCCTGGCCATCACCAGTACCAAGGGCATTTTTTACAGCCAGCCTTCCGGAAGTCCATCCAGCAGCAACACCAATTCTCAGGTTAATGCCCTGGGTGCTGGATTGGAGCTGCCTTCAGGTAAGTTTAGTGTTTCCGCCACCATGATCAATCCGGATTTCGGAACGAGTTCGGGCAACAGCTCACAGCAGGCAGGAATCTGGTTGGGCAAGGATGAAGACCATTACGTCAAATTGGTAGTTGTCAAAAATGGCAGTCCCAACCAATGGAAGATTCAGCTTCAGGTGGAAAACATGGACAATACGTCCAGCCAGACGGCTTTTCTCGAAATCAATACCAGCAACTTGTCAACGGATACAGGTCCGATAAACCTGCGTCTGGAATTTGACCCTGTGTCCGGTACGGTACAGGGTTTTTACCGTCTGGGTGCGGGTGAAGAAGTACCGGTAAGCGGTCCTGAGGGCAGCAGCCGTCCGGTGCCTGCATCCTATCTCACCGGTACAAGCTATTCCGGCATCTTTACCAGCCACAGAAATGCCGCAGCGAGTGAACCCATCACTGTTCTTTTCCAGGATTTTTCCATTGAGGCCGATCCAGTGGTGGATCCAAGCCTGATCAGTGTTCCCTACCGAATGAATGTGGCGGGATTTGATTACACCAAAGAGGGGGATCTCTTTGTCGCAGAAAATACGGATTACCTGGTGGAAACCGGGGAGACCGAAGCATCTCTGACTCAAATCCAGGAACCCTATCTGGTACCGGGAGGTCATCAAGACCTTTACTATCCCAGGAGGTTTGGAGCAAATTTCGGCTATAATTTTCCAATAGCCAATGGGGATTACACTGTGCGTGTACACATGGTGGAAAATTACCATAATGCAGCGGGAGCACGGATTTTTGACATCATCATGGAAGGTGATGTGGTACAAGATAACCTGGATCTTTTTGCTGTTTTCGGTAGGGGTGCATTGGGTATTATCCAAAACAACGTGACGGTTAGTGATGGCGAACTGAACATGCAGTTTCTGGCTACAGAAAACAATGCGCTGATCCAGGCCATTGAAATACTGCCACTGACCGCCAGTTCTGACAAAGATATTTTTAATTTTAGCCTTCCTGAGCAGGCAGATGATGCAGTGATCGATCAGCAGGCAGGGACGATTGAGCTTTCTGTGGCTTCGGGTACGGATCTCAGTGCACTGACACCGACTTTTACCCTTTCGGACCTGGCCAGCTCGGTGCCTGCATCCGGAGCGGTTCAGGACTTTTCCAGCCCGGTGAACTATACGGTCACGGCTGAAGATGGCAGCCAGAAAGTATGGACCGTGACCGTTACTGCTTTATCGGCTGATTTTTCTTTTATAGAAAATTTTGACGGCTATGGTACCGGCAATTTGCATGAGATAGCAAGCTCACAATGGCTGAAGGAGAACGCCGGGGATGCTTCCATTCCGGTGTTAAGTGAAGGTTTAAGCCCAAATACCAGCCATTCTCTTGATTTTTCTCTGGGCAATCATGCGCATGACCTGATCCCGTTGACAGACAATCCGGTAAGTCTGACGCCTAATGTTCCCTTCTATTTTGCTACCTATTTCAATATTAGCGGCTTTGGCGCTGGTGCAGGAGACAGGATCAGGACAGCCATCCGCATTGACGAGGATTCTCCTTCTACACCATGGGTGCGGTTGCAGATGGCCAAAGGAGGGGCTACCGGATTGATTGCCCGAATCGGCCTGGGTGTTCCAGCGTCTGACAATGGCACGGCAGAAGTGGCATTTGGAGAAACCATTCAGTTTCTCGTGAAAGGTGTATGGGATGGAGCTTCCAGCATCAGTTACCAGTGGACCATTGATCCGAAATTGGCGGAGTCAGCCAACGCCTGGATCACAGCAGGCACACAAACGGTTTCCGGTACCCCTAAAATCGGACGGCTTTTTATCAGTTCGGCATCCACCAACGACGGGAAAATCGGGCCGGTACGCCTGAGTACCGATTACAGCGAAGTGGTGACCGAAGAAATTGAAGAAGAAAACTTAAGTTCGGAAAAAAATATACTGGCATTTTCTCTTGCAGGTCTGGGCAATACAGGCGATATCGACACAGAAAATGCTTCCGTCACCTTTAACGTGCCCTTTGGCACGGATATTACAGCCCTGGCTCCTGAATTTACACTTTCCGATGGGGCCAGTGCCTCCCCTGAAAGTGGCGTAGCGCAGGATTTCAGCAGCCCGGTAGTGTATAGCGTTACGGCGGCCGATGGCAGCCAGCAGGACTGGACTGTAACGGTAGTTATAGCAGACCCGCTGCCCTGTTCGCCATGGAGTTTACTGGATTGTAACGGCATAGCCAAAGCGCTTCCTTTACGTCTGGAATTTGACGGTACCGAAGGAGGCCTGCAGGATGGCAATGGCCTGGGCACCGGATTCACCATGGTTGATCCGCACGGTGCAGACCGGCTTGCAGCCGATTTGCCGGTAACTTATGAAAATGTCGTTGGCTACGAGCCGTCGAAAACAGAAATCAACGGGGGTAACCTTACTTTAACTGCCTCCAAAGGGATAGCATACCTGAATCCCGGCCAAAGTGCCAATACCAATACCCAGGTAAATAGTCTGGGGGTTGGCCTGACTGACCTGAGCCAGCCATTGGTGATCGAAACGCAATTGCTGAACATCAATACAGTGGGTACTTCAGCCCAGTCCGGAATATGGTTCGGTCTGGATGAAGATAACTTTGTCAAACTGAATGTCAATGCAGACAATGTGGAGATCCGAAGGGAGATCAATGCCCTGTCCGAGAATGGAGCCACTTCACCCGACCAGATACAGGTCAACGATGTGGGAGTAGCCGGGCAGGATGTGACCCTGAGGTTAGTCATTGATCCATCTGACATGAGTATCAAAGGTTATTATGCCATAGGGGCAGGAGCTTTTGTACAACTTAGTAAGACCGGATTGGATGCACTTGTGCTGCCACAGGAATACCTGAATGGAATCAGCGTAGGGGATAATGCAGCTATGGCCTTTGCAGGGATTTATTCTTCCTACAGGAATGGTAACAGTCCATTTGACACGGATTTTGCTTATTTCTCTGTGGAGCAGGAAAGTCCGGAATTGAGTCTGGGTTTCTCTGCAACACAATTGACTTTCTCCGGCGAACAAGGTGCTGACATTGCAGCTCAGGTGGTTGATCTGACTGCCAGCTTTGGGACGCCCGAGGTGGTGCTATCTGACGATCCGGATTCCGGAGAGTGGTTGATTCTTCCCACCAATCCGGGTCTGGGAACCCTTGAATTTGGGGTGAAGGAAGACTTGCCTGTAGGCACTTATTCCACTACAGTCATAGCGATCGACCAGCCCGATTTGGGTTATACCAATGCTGAAATGGAGGTGATCCTGGAGATTACGGAAGCAACTGTTGATCCGGGAACACCTGATTTTGATTTGAATATCAATTTCTCTGATCCGGAAACGGCAGCTCCATCAGGATACGTCCGCGATGCGGGGGATGCTTATGGGGACAGGGGCAATGGCTTCAGCTTTGGCTGGCTGGATGCTGCTAATGATTCTCCGGCAGACCTAACCCTGAATGGAAGAAACCGGGAAGTAGCGGGCGTAAGCCTTCTGCAAAACACCCTTTCCCACATGCAATACGGGGATGTTTCGGACAATGCCGCCAATGGATACCTTCCTGATGCGAAATGGGAAATTGAAGTACCGAATGGTACCTATAGCGTAACCGTTGCGGTAGGTGATCCCAACATTGATGGATCGGTTGAGGATACCCCTTCCCATACCATCAATGTGGAGGGAGTAAATGCGATCAATGCCTTTGTCCCCACCGGGGATGCCGGAGCGCCAAGCCGTTTTACTACGGCCACGCTGGTAGTCACCGTTACGGATGGCAGGCTGACCCTTGATCCTGGCGATGGTTTCAATACCAAGATCAATTATGTGCAAATCAGTTCCAGTGCCGGGGGAGTACAAACACCAAGTATCCTTGGCGTAAATCCTGCGGATGGGGCAGTTAATGTGCCTGTCAATAGCAGTATTTCTGCCAACAACCTTTTCCTGCCCAATCCAAATGAGGATGGACTGACCAGTGTGGACAACAGCACCATTACCAACAACACGGTAAAACTTTTCAAGCAGGGCAACAATACACCTGTAGGAGCAAGTGTAAACGGGACAGGTGGAGGAGATGCCATCAATCTGGTGCCAAACCTGCCTTTGGAAGCCAATACCACTTATGTTTTTGAAGTAGACGGGGTAAAAGACCTTACCGGAGAAACCTTTGCGTTCTTTACTTCTTCCTTTACCACAGGAGCAGGAGGAAGCACCGGACCGGTAACTGACCTGGACAATGTATCCTTTACCAAACAGGGGGCAGTGGCAACCGGCGACAAGTACACTACGCTGACCATAGGTCCGGATGATAAATTGTATGGATTGACCATAGGTGGTGATATCCATCGCTGGACCATCAATGCTGACGGTACCCTTTCCGGCAAGCAAACCCTCAGTAGCTGGAAAAATGCTTACGGAGGAAGAACGGCTGTTGGACTGGAATTTGACCCTTCGGCAACAGCAGGAAATCTGATCGCCTATGTTTCGCACAACTCTGCCGGTTTGAGCAGTGCACCGGATTGGGACGGAAAACTTTCCCGACTGACCGGAGCGAATTTGGAAAATGAGGAATTGCTGGTGACCAACCTGCCCAGATCTCTGAGGGATCACCTCACCAATAGCATTGCATTCAGACCCGGAGAACCAAACGTGCTTTACTTCAATCAGGGCAGCAACAGTGCCGGAGGAGCACCTGACGGTGCCTGGGGCAACAGGGAGGAAAGCCTGCTTTCCGCAGCAACGCTGAAACTGGACCTGGACAAACTGCCTGCCACGCTTCCCCTGGATGTAATGACAACAAGGAACCAGACGGCCATCAACAATGTAGATGTTAATTCACCTGTACTGGACGGCATGTACAATCCGTATTACGTGGATGCACCATTGACATTATTTGCCACTGGGGTAAGAAATGCCTATGATTTGGTTTGGCATTCCAATGGCCAGCTTTATGTGCCCGCCAATGGTACCGCCGGGGGAAGCAATTCGCCTGCATCTGTAAGCGGGACCAGAAGGCCTGATGGCAGCATCTACGATCATTCCGATCCTGATTTTCCTCCCATTCCTGCCGCCAATAATAATAATGTGCAAAGGGATTGGCTATTCAGGATGAATCCTTCGTCCGGATTGGGGTACTACGGTCATCCCAATCCGTTCCGCGGAGAGTTTGTCATGAACCGAGGGGATGCGGATGTGGACAAATACAATGGTGTGGAACCGGATATTAATTACCGGGGCACCGCTTTTGATTTTGAATTTAACAAATCGCCAAATGGCGTTATCGAATACCGCAGCAATGCTGAAAATGGTAACCTGACCGGTGCCCTTTTGGTAGTGCGCTACAGTGGAGGCAGTGATATCATCGCCCTGGTACCAGACGGACCTAATGGGGATATTGCTACTTTTAAGGAAGGCATTCCCGGATTTACCGGATTTGGCGATCCGCTGGATCTGATCGAAGATGTCAATACAGGAAACATCTATGTATCAGATTATGCCAGGAATGAAATCGTGCTGCTGAAGCCAAGTAACCAGGCTGCCCCTGCACCTTCCATTGCCGTCAGCAAGGACGCGATCAGTGGGGATGCCATCACCACAGGAGTCAATGAGTCTGTTTACTCCGAGGAAATATTACTGTCCAACCTGGGTAATGCGCCTCTGGAGGGGATCACTGCTGAAATCAGTGGCACCCATAGCAATCAATTCTCGGTTTCGGGACTTCCCACCACGGTGGCTTCCCAAAACTCCGCTTCCTTTACGGTCACTTTTGACCCCACGAGCAACGGACCTAAATTTGCTCAGTTGACGCTTTCCGGCAATGGTGCAGATCCCGTTCAGATCAGTTTGAGTGGATTGGGTAAAACAGGAAACGGAGGAAACAATGAGCCTTCCCTGCAATGGATCCTGGATACCCAGCTCGGCCAGGGTCTGGTCAACGTAGGCGATACCGATCCTTCTACCAATCTGATCAATCTGCCTACCGGACAGTCTTACAACAACCTGCTTGGCGATGAACTGGATATCCAGTTCTTCCAGCGCGCCACTGATGCGCCGGTAGAAATTGAGGTGCTGGGCATATATGGTCCGGATGGCAGCAATCCAATAGTAGGATTTGGCTGGTACAACAGCACCGATGGTGGATCTACCCAGGAGCTTTTCACGGCGCAAAACACCATTACCGGAAACGCACAGACTCTCAATCCGGTCATCAACGGAAGTACTTCCTTTGATCCGGGGACGGGAAGCTTTGGTTTCTACAACAGGTGGCCATTCTTCGGAAACCGCTTCCTGTACAGTGAAGATGCGCTGAATACTTTCAGTGGGGCCATACCACATCATATCAGGGTCTATGCTTTACCGGGAGAGTCCAATGCCTATATCATTGCCACAGAAGAACATATCAGTGGATTTGACTATCAGGACATTGTGGTCATTGCCAGAAATGTAAGACCTTTTGATGGAGAGACCACTGGATGCTCACCAATAAGCTTGCTGGATTGTGATGAGCTGGAGGTAGGTCTGCCATTTAGCCTGCAGTTTAGCGGAGATGAAGGTGGATTGGGCAACACCGGCTTTACCATGGTGGACAATCCTTCTGCCCGACTGCAGGTAGATGCACCGGTATCCTATCCGAATGTACCTGGTTACGAACCTGAAAGACTGGAGTTGACCAATGGAAACCTGCTGATCAATGCCGCCAATGGAATTGCTTACAGGACCAATGGAACCACCAATACCACCAGCACAGATGTCAATTCCCAGATCAATACCCTGGGAGTAGGTATTGATGCCACCGGATATGGCAATTTCAGCATCCGAACCACCGTACTTAATCCTTTCAGTGATGGAAGCGACAATTCTGAACAGGCGGGTATCTGGTTTGGTCTGAATGAAGACAACTTTGTGAAACTGGTTGTAGCCAATGGGGGCAAGGTGGAAATCCTTCGCGAAATCAACGGATTGGCTCCTGCGGACGCAGCGAACAATATACAGGCGACAAATGTCGCTGGACTTCATAGCAGTGCAGTAACCCTGCGCTTGTATGTAGATGTTGAAAATAATTTACTGACAGGATATTACAGCCTCAATGGAGGAGCAGAAACCGAACTTGGTTCCGTGGCCCTTCCTGCGGTTTACCTCAATGGTAACCCGGCTCACAATGACCTGACTTTTGCCGGCATATTTGCCAGCAAGCGCAGGGAAACAGTGGCAGAGGTGCAGTATACCTTTACTGAATTCTCTGTAACACCAGATCAGTTGCCGGATACGGATTTTGATCCGATCAAGATCAACTTCTCCAGACCGATCGATGATATTCCTGCGGGATACATCCGAGATAGCGGTGCGCCTTATGGTGACCGTGGAGAAGGAAGGACCTATGGCTGGTTGACCTCCAATGGACAGACCGGCCTTAACCTGACAGACAATACCCGAAACAGGGATCTGCCTGGCGTGAACCTCATTCAGAATACCATTATTCACATGCAATATGGTGATGTAGGCGGGACAAATGGGATCAATACCGAAGGTATCTGGGAAACGGAGGTACCAAACGGGACTTATGAAGTCACTGTAGGGGTAGGAGATCCGCAAGTGGACACCCAGGAGGGAACCACTCCATCCCATACTATCAATGTAGAAGGTGTGAATGCGGTAGCTGATTTTGTGCCTGCAGGAGCTGACGGAGCGGCCAGCCGAATGACCAGTGCCACTGTAACGGTGAATGTGCTGGATGGAAGGCTGACTGTAGACGCTCAGGGAGGATTCAATACCAAGATCCATTCATTGGAAATCGTGCAGACCTCAGGCTCTGATGTTCCGGTATTTACCAACGTAACACCCGCAAATAATGCCACTAACGTATCATTGAACGACTTACAGGTGAATGTGGAAATTCTCACGCCAGATGGATATGAATTGGATAAGAGTACCCTTGCCGGAAATGTCAATCTCTACGAGTTGACCCAGGATGGCGAAGTATTGGTACCAAGTAATTCCAATGATACAGGTGGTGGGGATGCCATCACCTTGACACCTATTGGTAGCTGGAAAGAAAACACCACTTATATTTTCAGAATCACCGGAGTGGAAGCCAATCGTTCGGGAGACCTTTCCGACAGGTTGACCTTTGCAACTTTTGAATCCAGGTTTACTACTGGTACTCTGGATGACTTGCCTGTACCGGTGAGAGATCTGGAAGGAGTGGCTTTTACAACTGTGCCTGGCGGTGTTGAACTTGGCGAGGGTACCATTAATGAGCGGTTTTCGAGTCTGGTGATAGGACCTGATGGTAAGCTATATGCAAGTACAGTTGGAAACTTCCAGGGAGATGGAGAGATCTTCAGATGGGAGATAGAAGCTGATGGTACCCTGAGCAACCTGGAAGTGTTGACACCTGCGCTAAGTGGCTCTCCACACCCTGAGACGGGAATCAGTGCGGGCGATGATCGCCTGATCATTGGGTTGGTATTCGATCCCGCATCCACTGCGGATAACCTGATTGCCTATGTGACCCACAGCGCAGCATCACTAAGCAATGGTCCTGCCTGGGATGGCAAGCTAACCAGACTGTCTGGTCCGGATCTTTCGACCGTGGAAGACCTGGTAATTCATTTGCCACGTTCTACCAAGGACCACCTCACCAACAGCCTTGCATTTGACGAGAGCGGCCTGATGTACATTGCTCAGGGAAGCAATTCGGCAGGTGGTGCACCCGATCCGGCATGGAACAACCGTCCGGAAAGATTGCTGGCTGCTGCAGTGCTGCAGGTAGACCTGGACAAGTTACCGGCCAATCTGCCTTTGAGTGTGTACACCACAGACGATATCGCAGTGATCAATGCCGCTCCGGCAAATGGACTGCTGATGGGGGATGGGTCTACCTATAACCCATACTCGGCCGATTCTCCGGTGACCATTTTTGCGACGGGCATTCGAAACGCTTATGACTTAGTATGGCACTCCAATGGCTGGCTTTATGTGCCCACCAATGGAACTGCCGGCAACAATAACAATTCGCCAAATTCTCCATCCACAAACGACTATCCGTTGGCCAGGAGAATAGACGGATTGACCAGCATTCCTTTTGCCCCTGCACTTACAGGCGGAGAAACACAGAAGGACTGGTTGTTCAAAACCCAGGGAGGTAGCTATCACGGACACCCCAATCCATACCGGGGTGAATTTGTCCTGAATCACGGAGGTATGCCTTACAGTGGCGTGCCTGGCCAGGAAACCGCACCGTACAGGGATGTGTCCAAATACCCAACTACGCTGGGCCCGGATCCAAACTACCGTACTCCAGCCTATGACTTTGGTAACAACAAGTCACCAAATGGTGTAATCGAGTACAAGAGCGACGCCTTCGATGGAAAACTTCAGGGATTACTGATGGTAGTGAGATTCAGCGGACAGGATGATATCTTCGTCATGGAGCCCAACAACAATGGCAACATTGGTGAAGTTTACAACCAGATTCCTGGCTTGAGCGGATTTGATGATCCCCTTGATCTGGTGGAGGATCCGAAGACAGGAAATATTTATGTCTCCGAATACGACCGGGACAACAACGGTATCCCGAGACTGACTTTACTGCGGGCAGCCATTCCGGCTACTTTAAAACCGGAATTGGTGGCAGAACCTGAGGAGTTGCTGTTTGAAACCACCAATAATACGGCGGGAGATCAGTCGCAGAGTAAGTCTGTGCTCCTGACCAATGAAGGTAACGAAAGTGTGACCATTACGGGAGTAAGTATCAGCGGACCGTTTGCAGATCAATACAATCCGGTAAGTCCTTCCGGTAGTATTACGCTCGAACCAGGAGAGGATGTCAACTATACGGTGACCTATGCACCGGACCTCAATAACAGCAACCTGGGTTATCAGGAGGCAGTGCTGGTATTCGCTACCGACAACCCGGATCAGCCAGAGTTTGAAGTAGGGCTCCATGCGCTGAAGAAAACCGGCTATGAAGGTGGGAACGAACCACCACTGCAGGATGTAGTGGATGCTTTGGGAATAGGTATCGATGTGGGATGGACTAGTCTGGCCGATGGTACACAACAAGTATTGAAGGGAGAAGAAGTGCTGGTGCAGCAATGGGTGAAAGCCGGGCCTGGTCAGGTAAATATCATTCCTGTGGGCAGGTACTCTCCCAACGAGGAGATTCCTTTCGGCTGGTATACCAGAGATGAGGATGTTGTCCTGAATGAGGTGGGCGTGATGTCCGGAGTATTCGGGCAGCACCAGACGCTCTACCCGGATATCTCGGATGGAACAGATAATTTTGATCCACAGGGTGCGGTATTCGGTCTGTATGTAACCTCCAACGTATTTGGCAGAAGCAACTTTACTGAAGATGACCTGAATACCGGTGGTGTTGCCAGAAGGGTAAGAACCTATCCTGTAAAAGACAGACAAGGCAATCTGGTGGACAACAGCTATCTTGTTACCTATGAAGATGCTGACAATGGAGACTATCAGGATTACATGTTCGTAATCGAAAATGTGATTCCTTTCGAGGACGGCACACTTCGATTGAGTTTTGATCCTGAGGTAATCAGCCTGAATGGAACCGTCAACGACAGTGAACCTATCGTTCAGGAAATTACCCTGAATGCCAATGGCGGCCTGACTGCAGGAGAGGTGAGCCTGAGCAGTTCGGATGACCGGCTTACGCTGCCGGGTTCCTTCGAGTTGGGAACTCCGTTTGAAATCAGTTTTGACAAGTCTGGTTTGGCACTTGGCAACTATACGGCTACACTTTCCGCAACAGCGCCCAATTATGTGGAAGCTACGCTGGAAGTCCGGGTCAACATTACTCAGGAAGCCGTATATGTTTATCAATTTAATTTCCAGACACCAGAACAGATTTCAGCATCTCCCGAGGGATATATAGACGACCTGGGTGCTCCCTATGCCCTGCAAACAACTGACCAGGGTCAATTGAACTTTGGATGGGTAGAACCCGGTACCGATAATCCTGCGGATGCCAGCGTAAACGCAAGAAACCGAAACACTGTGGCCGATGAGGATCCATTGCGCAACACCTTTACCATCATCGGGCACCGAACAGCCGCCACCTACCCACAAAGAGACTGGGTGGTGGAATTGCCCAATGGATTGTATAACGTAAACATCAGCGTAGGTGACCCTGACTTTACCGATAGCTACCATGCCCTGGATGTGAATGGTGTGCGTGTGATCGACTTCAATCAGGAAGCCGGCAATCCGGAAAACCTGACCTTCTTTGACAACACCGAAATGGTCGAAGTGACGGATGGCAAGCTGAGACTGGCGCTGGCACCTGAAGGTGTGAATGCCAAGCCAAATTATATCCGTATCGCACCAATCAACACTGCGGCCTTGCCACCCACGCTGAGTGCATTCTTCGAAGGCCTTGAAGCTGAGGAGGGCATATACAGAGGGCCTGTCTCTGTTTCACTGGAAGCAGCGGATCAAAGCGAAAGCGGTGCAATAGTGAGGCTGGAGTATAGTGTGAATGGTGCCTCCTTCGAAGAATATGGTGAGCCGGTAGTGCTTTCCGATGCCGGAGAGTATCAGTTGCTGATAGAAGCTGAAGATGCCAACGGCAATGTGACCTCGAGAAATTATTCCTTCAGCATTGAAGAGCCAACGGGCGCATTGGTCGAAATAGAGAACATGACCAAAGTGCCGGGTACCGACAGAGGTTTCCCTGCAGAAGATTACTTTACCTTCTACAGGATCAACAATACCGGTTCTACCGGCGCCAGGTTCCATGACGGGAATGTCATGCGACTGAACAACACCGGAACCGAGCCATTGGTGATCGACGAGATCAATATATCTGATGAAAACCGATTTATTTACAATATCGTGCCTCAGGGAATTGAGTCAACGACCTTGCCGCTGGTAATTGAACCAGGAGCCTCGAGAGACCTGTCACTGACATTTATCGGTCAGAACGGCAACAATACTACACTGATGAAGGAGAGTATTGAAATTGTCAGCAATGCCGATAATGGGGTCAAAGCCGTAGCTACCCTGCATGGGGGATATGTACCGGTACCTGAGGGTGGAAAAGAAATTGATGCGCAGCAGGTGTTTGATGCCTTTGGATTCAAGACCAGCATGTTGAGTATCGTCAATGATGATGGTACCATCAATCCACCCAATACCATCACCTACAGGCCAAGCTCAAATTATCCTGACCCGGCCAATATTGATGCCGGCTATGAGGGAGACATGATCCTGTCTGACAATTTTGTACAGGCAGATCCTACCAAACCGGTAATTGGGATCCAACTCTCTGCACTTCATGGTGGGCCTTCCAGTAATGGTTCACGATTGGTAGAAGTAGATGGAACCGGTACGGTAGGTGGTATAAACTTTGGCCATCAGGCAGACTGGTATCAGACCCTGCTTCCCAAAGCCGGGGATAACGAAACCGTTAACTTCGATATGGCCAACACCATCAATCAGGCTTTCAGGATCTCGGTCGCCAGCTATCTCTCCAGTGGTGGAAACAACATCAATGGAAATCGTCCGGATCTGCTTGGACTGAGAATTTACAAGGCCATTGACAGAGATGGAAACATCATTCCAAATGAGTACATCGTCCTTCAGGATTTTGTGCAGAACGGTTGCGGCGCAGGTTCAGCCAACTGTGACTGGAATGACAATACATTCTATTACATCAACATCAGGCCTGAGGCGGTACCGACCGCAGAAGACCTTGCTGATTATATGGTTAATATCGGTGATTCCTTCAGCACAGATCTGTCGGGTTCCTTTGATAAAGGATATCCTGGTAACAAACTGCAATACAGTCTGTCACTTGCCGGTGGAGGCGCAGTACCTGCATGGTTGAACATCAGTGAACAGGGTGTATTGGCAGGAACGGTTCCTCTGGATGAAGAGAACAATTATAGTCTTATCGTCACAGCTACAGACCTGAACGGATTGACTGCAGATGCCGAAATGAACCTGATTATCAATAAGGCGCCCGTGGTTGTACTGGAGTCTGATGTCACCGAAGGCAGGGTACCACTTACTGTGGCATTCAGCAGCGATAATTCCACCGATGAAGGTGAGATCGTAAGCTATGCCTGGGACTTTGGAGATGGAAATACCTCTACGGTACCGAATCCTACCTATACCTACAACAATATAGGTGAATTTGAAGTGGTGTTGACGCTGACCGATGAGAGCGGTCTTGAAAATTCTGCGACACAACTCATTAAAGTGGTAGATTTGGATGGACCTCTGGCAGTAGCTGAGTCAGATGTGCAGCAAGGTTTGGCGCCATTGACAGTACAGTTTGATGGAACGCAATCCGAGTCAAATACCAATATCGTCGAATACCTGTGGGATTTTGATGACGGCAATACGGCTACGACAGTGAGTCCTGTCCATACCTTTACTTCGGCAGGAACTTATACTGTGTCGCTGACGATTACCGATGATAATGGTGAATCCGATCAGGCAACGCTCACCATTGAAGTTCAGGAAAACCTGCCTCCGGTAGCCGTTCCTGAAGCGAGCGTAACCACTGGTGATGCGCCACTTACAGTCGCTTTTGACGGCTCAGGCAGTAGTGATGATCAGGGTGATGTAACCTATCTCTGGGATTTCGGAAATGGGGATACTTCTTCTGAGGCGAATCCTGATTATACCTTTACCCAGCCAGGTACATTCAATGTGACCCTGACTGTGACCGATACAAACGGCAATGAAGATGTGCAGCAGATTCAGGTGGTCGTAACATCACCTGGCGTACAGCCTTCTGTAGCCATCAGGGTAAATGCCGGTGGACCAGAGGTGAGCTATGAGGATAAGGTGTTTGTAGCTGACAATTATTTTGAAGGAGGTAAAACCTACTCCAATACCAACGCTACCGTGCCATCCTTGTACCAGACAGAGCGCAGCTCTACACCTAAAGTATTTGGCTATAATGTACCCTTAGCCAACGGTAACTATGAGGTCATCCTGCATTTCGCAGAAATTTACCATGGTGCCACAGGAGGTGGAGGCAGTGCTGCAGCCGGCCAGCGGGTTTTTGACGTGAGTATTGAAGAACAACTTCTGTTGGATAACTTTGATATCAATGCGGAAGTAGGAACCCAGACACCTACCACACGAACCTTTGAAGTAGAGGTGTCTGACGGTGAACTGAACATGGACTTCTCTGCGCTGTCTGCAGATGGCGGAACTGATCAACCCAAGTTGGCCGCATTTGAGATTTTGAGTATTGCTGAAGAACCGGTAGTTCCCGATTTCACCCTCTATCTGAATACAGGTGGCTCAGCCGATGTAAGCTATGAAGGTAAAACGTTTGCAGGTGATGCAAATCTTCCTGCCTACTACGATACCGATCATACCTACACCAACGTAGCAGCCAGCACGGATGCCCTGTTCCAGACCGAGAGAGGTTCCGGAGCAAATCTGGCCCCGCTGACCTTAAGCATAGCAGTACCCAATGGTACCTATACCGTCAGTACCTATCACAACGAATTGTATTTTGGCAAAGTAGTGAGTGGTAGCGCAGGCAGCAGGGTGTTTGACATCCTGATGGAAGGCCAGCTTGTTCAAGATGATTTGGACTTCTTCCTGGAATCAGGAAATGAGCCGCTGAAATTGACATTCAACGAGATAGAAGTGGCGGATGGTATTCTGGAAATCACACTTGCCCCAAGTGCGAACCGGCCAAGTATTTCCGGAATTGCCATAGAAGGAACAACCTCAGCCAATGAGGCACCGGTAGCAGTAGCCGAAGCAGATGTGACCGAAGGTTTTGCTCCATTGCCGGTGAATTTTACCGGGGACAACAGCAGTGATGCGGAAGGCGAAGTCAGCTACGAATGGGATTTTGGAACGGGTATTACTTCTACAGAAGCGAACCCGAGCTATACCTTCTCAGCC
>NZ_FRCY01000008.1:146823-249865 GCF_900143075.1 Cyclobacterium lianum
GTCACCGACGAATTGGGTGAGACCAGTACGGCCACAATAGACATTACTGTAGTAGCCAATGCGGCACCGGTAGCAGTGGCCGAAGCAGATGTGACTGAAGGTTTTGCGCCATTGACGGTGAACTTTACCGGGGACAACAGCAGCGATGCGGAAGGAGCAGTAAGCTACGAATGGGATTTTGGAACGGGTATTACTTCTACAGATGCGAACCCGAGCTATACCTTCTCAGCCTCAGGAAGCTATGAGGTGACCCTGACCGTCACCGACGAATTGGGTGAGACCAATACGGCCTCGATCAATATCACGGTGATTGATAATGCGCCACCAGTAGCTGTTGCTAATGCTAACGTTACCACTGGCAGTACACCGTTGACAGTCAACTTCTCAGGAGACGGTAGCAGTGATCCGGAAGGTACTATCAGTTACCTTTGGAACTTTGGCAATGGATTTACATCGACTCAGCCAAACCCAACCTTTACCTTTAACCAGGAAGGAACTTATATGGTAAGCCTCACAGTTACAGATGATTTGGGTCTGGAAGATACAGACGAGATACAGATTACGGTCGGTTCTGTAGTAGTGATTCCGGATGATCCTGAATTTGAACTGCGAGTGAACGCCGGAGGACCTGCGCTGAGCCATGAGGGCAAGGATTTTGTGGCCGATACATACTTTGTGGGTGGCAAGTCTTATACCAACAGTAGTGCCCAGGTGCCTGCACTTTACCAGACAGAGCGAAGTTCCTCACCGAAGGTGTTTGACTACGTCGTTCCGGTACCGAACGGTACCTATCAGGTGACGCTGCACTTTGCAGAGATCTACTGGGGTGCTAACGGCGGTGCGGCTCAGGCGGCAGGTAGCCGGGTATTTGATGTGGCCATAGAAGGCGACCTGGTGTTGAATAATTTGAACATCAACAGTGAAGTTGGGCCACAGACACCGCTATTGGAGACTTTCGAGGTGGAAGTTACCGATGGAGAGCTGAACATGAACTTCTCATCCCTTGCGTCTGTAGGGGGCTCGGATCAGCCTAAGTTGTCTGCATTTGAGATCATCAGGGAGAAGGTAAATTTGGCACCGGTGGCGGTTGCGTCTGCATCAGCCAGCTCTGGCACTGCTCCGCTGACAGTGAACTTCACGGGAGATACCAGCAGTGATGCCGAGGGTGCAGTAAGTTATCTGTGGAACTTTGGAACAGGAGATACGTCTACCTCGGCCAATCCGAGCTATACCTTTACCAGCGCGGGTAACTATACGGTAAGCCTGACGGTGACAGACGAAGGAGGTCTTTCCGACACGGCATTGCTTGAAATAGAAATTGAAGAGCCGGTGGTAGTGATTCCGGATGATCCTGAATTCGAATTGCGGGTGAATGCCGGAGGCCCTGCGCTGAGCCATGAGGGCAAGGATTTCGTGGCCGATACGTACTTCATCGGTGGACAGGCCTATTCCAACAGCAGCGCAGATGTGCCAGTACTATTCCAGACCGAACGCAGTGCTCCTTCAAAGGTATTCGATTATGCGATTCCATTGCCAAATGGCAGCTATCAGGTGATACTGCACTTTGCAGAAATCTACTGGGGAGCCAATGCAGGTGGTGCAGGAGGTACCGGAAAGCGTACATTTGATGTGAGCATAGAGAATGATTTGCTAATAAACGATCTGGACCTGAATGCTGAAGTGGGATCTCAGACCGTGCTCACTGAGAGCTTTACGGTGACGGTCGCTGATGGGGAGCTAAACATGAACTTCTCTTCTCTTGACGGGGTTAATCAACCCAAACTGTCAGCCTTTGAGATTGTGGGACAACAAACCGAACCTGATTTCAGCTTGTACCTGAATACGGGTAGTGCGCAGGATGTAAGTTTTGAAGGTAAAACCTTTATTGGAGATGTTAATCTGCCGGTTTATTATGACTCGGACCACACCTACGTCAATACAGCAGCAAGCGATGAACCTCTTTATCAGACTGAAAGAGGTCCGGACGACGGATTAAAACCATTGAGCATGTCAATTGAGGTGCCGAATGGCGTGTACACCGTAAGTACCTACCACAACGAATTGTTCTTTACAGGTGGGGCCGGAAACAGGGTGTTTGATATCCTGATCGAAGGAGAGTTGGTGAAAGATGACCTGGATCTATTCCTTGAGACTGGAAACCAACCACTCAAGCTCACTTTTGAAAACATCATCGTGAATGACGGACAGTTGAATATCGATTTTCCTGTCAGTGCGAACAGGCCGACCATTTCCGGATTAGCTATAGAAGGATTTAATGCCGCAGGATCCAGGGTAAAAGCAAGCGGAAAACCGATGCTGGTGGCCAGTCCGATGGAAGGAGAGGGGCCATTGATGGTGAGCTTCTCCGGAGATCTGCTGGGAACTGCCGATCCTGAATTAAGCTACTTCTGGGACTTCGGAGATGGCAATGCATCCAAGGTGAAAAACCCTGTGCATACCTATGAAACACCGGGAGAATATGATGTTAAAGTACGCGTCAGCAAATACGGTATTCCATTGCACACTGAAACCATCCCGATTTCAGTATGGGATGGACTGGCAAATAAAGAAACCGAAGAAGTAGATGAAAGCAACTTCGATATCAGGATGTATCCGAATCCTGCCGCAACCTATGTCAACCTGAGTATTGATCATGAAACGGAAAGAATCGCCGAAGTAAGGATCTTTGACCTCAGGGGCAGGCTGGTAAATATTTTCCAGCCTGCGGATGAGGCCAGCGGAAGGCATTTTGAAGTACCTGTAAAAAATCTGGCTGCCGGAGTATACTTCGTAAGTACCATCACGGAGACAGGAGCCAGAAACCTTCAGCGACTGATTGTAGTGCATTAGTGCTTAATTACTCAAGCTGGATTGAAAAGAGGGACGCCCAGGCGTTCCTCTTTCTTTTTCGGGTAATTGGGGGGTGCAAGGATCTGTATGCTTTGCCAGATGGTATTTTTCGTGGAGCATGCCTTTTTATCCGCTGCTTAGCTGATATTTATCGGTAGTGCCAATCAAAATAATGGCTTTATTTTTGATAGTCGTGTGAATACTCTATTTTTGGAATCTGAATTTAAAACGTGCTGGCTGGTACGCTTAAATAATATTTTTATTCTTTTAAGTTTTGTCGAGAAATCAAGAAATCTATAGTTTTTAAACCATTTAAAATGAAAATTCAAAAAATATGTTGTATCGGTGCAGGATACGTAGGAGGGCCTACCATGGCTGTGATTGCCAAGCAATGTCCGGACATTACTGTGACGGTCGTTGATATCAATGAAGCCCGCATCGCTGCCTGGAATGATGAAAATGTCGATAATATTCCGGTTTACGAACCCGGCCTGTCTGCGGTAGTAGCAGAAGCGAGGGGAAGGAATCTGTTTTTTTCTACCGATGTGGATAAGGCCATCGATGAAGCGGAAATGATTTTTATTTCAGTAAACACCCCTACCAAGACCTATGGGGAGGGGAAAGGTCAGGCAGCAGATTTGAAATGGATAGAACTCTGTGCGCGGCAGATTGCCCGGGTAGCTCAGGGTGATAAGATTGTGGTTGAAAAATCCACGCTACCGGTACGGACAGCCAGTACACTTAAGGATATACTTACCCATACCGGAAATGGCCTGAATTTCCAAATTTTATCTAATCCTGAGTTTTTGGCAGAAGGTACAGCTGTTGATGATTTGATGAATCCGGACCGCGTACTTATTGGGGGAGATCAGACTGAGGAGGGCAAAAACGCGATTGAGGCGCTGGTAAACGTTTATGCCAGGTGGGTACCGAAAGATCGCATACTGACAACCAATGTTTGGTCTTCTGAATTGTCAAAGTTAACTGCCAATGCTTATCTGGCACAGCGAGTATCCTCCATCAACTCCCTGTCCGAACTATGCGAGCATACAGAAGCAGATGTGAACGAAGTGGCCAGAGCCATCGGAACCGATTCCCGGATCGGACCGAAATTTTTGAAAGCTTCAGTAGGATTTGGCGGGTCTTGTTTTCAAAAGGATATATTAAATCTGGTCTATATTTCCCGTACTTACGGGCTGCACGAGGTGGCAGATTACTGGGAGCAGGTAATCATCATGAATGATCACCAGAAGCGAAGGTTTGCCAAGAAAATCATCCGTAACCTTTACAACACGGTAAGCGGAAAAAAAATCGCCTTTTTAGGCTGGGCATTCAAGAAAGATACCAATGATACCAGAGAATCTGCGGCCATCTACGTTGCAGATCACCTGTTAAATGAGCAATCTAAAATAGCTGTGTATGATCCCAAGGTAACGGAAAAGCAAATATTTTCTGACCTCGATTACCTGGGCAGCAGAAGTCCGGAGGAGAACAGAAAACAACTTCAGGCAGAAAAAGATCCTTATAAAGTTTGCAAGGGATCACACGCTGTTGCAGTGCTTACCGAGTGGGACGAATTCAAATCCTATGACTGGCAGAAAATATACGACAGTATGCTGAAACCAGCTCATATATTTGATGGAAGGAATTTGCTGGACAAGGAGGCGCTCAAAGCGATCGGCTTTCAGGTCCATGCGATAGGAAGTACAAACTAACAATCAGCAATAGCAAAAAAAAGGGTGATCATCCGATCACCCTTTTTGCATTACTTGTCTTTTACGTCGTCCTTGACTTCGTTCATGATTTTTTCGACCTCTTTGATATCTAGTTTTTCATCTTTTGCGAAGAACGAAGCGAGTTTGGCAAAAGAACCACTAAAATATCCTGAAAGCAGGTTCTTGATCGTGAAGCTCCTGTACTCATCTTTGGAGACTATCGGGTAATATTCGTGAGACTTGCCATACGCATTGTGCTTGACAAAACCCTTTCTTTCAAGGATCCGGATAATCGTCGATACAGTGTTGTAGGCCGGTTTTGGCGTCTTCATTTTTTCGAGGACATCTTTGACGAAACCTTTCTCAATGTCCCACAGGATCTGCATGATCTGTTCTTCTGCTCTTGTTAACTCTCTCATATTTTTAATTAAGTAGGTGATTTTTCATGAACTTAACCATTTAGTTTTTTAATTGCAAAACATTTATTGAAAAAAATATATTTTAAATGGAATTATTCAAAAAAAAGTATTTATAATTAAAATTGTCTCGGAGGCTGAGCATAAGTACTGCTACTGCTGAGGAATAATTTTAGTTTTATGAGATAGTTTTCATTTTGATAATTCCCGAAGCATGCAATAATTTAATGAGGGGGTAGGTAGGATCAAACTCAAACCATTTGACTGCAAAATTTACCCGCTTCGGCAGCCGGTGGTGGTTGTTCTGAAACAGTTCGCCCAGCATGAGAAAGTCCAGAAACAGGGAATTCTTTGATTGGTCATTGTTATCAAAGTTAGCATAGCCGTATTTATGGCCACTCCAGTTTACAATGGCTCCATGTACAGGTCCCATCATAAAATGGATCGGCAACAGAAAATACATCCACCAATGTGTACCTGCCAATTCGAAAACACTGATTGAAAGTACATATATCAACACATAAACCAATCCCCAGCCTATCCGTATCGCCATGGTATCGGCAAAGCGATCAAAACGATTCCAGTCCGGAACATCTTTTGAAAATCTTTCCTCCGGTTTTACCTTGAAAGTAAAATGCTCATTGTAGATTTTTTTCGTTTTCCACATCATGGTAAACAGGTTTTCGGTATGATGGGGACTATGGGGATCGTTAGGAGTATCGCTGTAGGCATGGTGCATGCGGTGAAGTATGGCATAGGCCCGGGGAGACAAGTATGAACTGCCTTGTGCGACCCAGGTAAAAACGTAGAAAAACTTTTCCCAAAATTTGTTCATGATAAACATTTGGTGCGCCGCATAGCGGTGTAAAAAAAAGCTTTGGCAGAACAAAGAGAAGTACCAATGGATCAGAAATAGAAATATTAGAATCACTAGTTATCGATTTTTATGATTATATCTGGCAAAAATAAATCCATTTTTATTCTTATAGGGTATATGATACTGTTTTTTTTACGAAAGGTGACAGGAGTCATTTTTTAATCATGGACGCTGCCCGCCAGTGGAACCTATTTTTTTATTTTTTAACATAAAGGTTTACATTTAAGTCCTCAATGAGTAAACCCAATAAATATACTGACCTTCAAAAAGGAGGGGATTTTAAACTGTCAGGTTCAGAGAGGCCTTTGGCGGAGGCAGAAAGCAGCCTTTGGTTGCAATTCAGGCAGGGCAGTGAGACCGCATTTATTAAAATTTACGAGAGGTATTTCGACCAGCTTTTTGATTATGGCCTCAGGTTTTCCGGACAGCCTCAACTCGTTGAAGATTGTATTCAGGATATTTTTATCCAGATAAGACTAAGGAGAGAGGGGCTGGGAGACACGGACAGCATTAAATTTTACCTGATGAAATGCCTGAAAAGAAAACTGATCAGGGAAGCGGGAAAAATCGGGAAGAATGTGGATTTCAAAGACAATGAATCCTTTTCCCTGGAGTATTCCCCTGAGCAGGTGTTGATCGACCAACAGATCCATGAAGAACAGGGAATAAAATTAAATCAGGCGCTGAAAAAATTATCGGGACGAAAAAAAGAAGCCCTTTACTATTTTTATTTTGAAGGGCTTTCCTATCAGCAAATCAGCGAACTAATGGGCTTATCCCAGGTAAAATCAGCCAGAAATTTGATTTATCAGGCCATTTCCACATTGAGATCATCGATTAACTAGGCTATTCTTTTGCTGGAAACAGTCCGGCGTTTCTTTCATCGTTTTCCTACCTTTTGCAGAAAAAAAGTAAATTTTTTTCAAAATATTGATGTCGTTTTCCTGTGCTTTGCCTTATACCCGTAGAAAGCATCTGCAAAATGAGTAAGCACGAGGAAACCATTCTTTCGTTATTAACCGATCCGGAATTTGTTCGTTGGGTCAGAAGCCCTGATCCTGCGCTGGATATTTATTGGGAAAACTGGATACTTGCGCATCCCGATAAGATCAAATGCCTGAGAGAGGCGAGAGAAATGATTGAAGGTCTGAAGGCGGGCCAGGGCGATTTCTCCGCAGCTCGAAAATACAGGGTTTTGCAGCAAATTCTTGCAAAGGAAACATCCCATACCATGTCTCTGAAAGGCAAAAGTGCTTCAGTACCCATGACTCCTTTCCTTTGGCTCATTATGGGACAATGGACCAAAGTGGCCGCCATACTACTGCTGACGCTGATGTCCACTTTTCTGTGGAGCAAAATGGTTTTTAATCCACCACCTTTAGTGCCCATTGAAGATGCCAGGGCGTCCGTAATCACCAAGAAAACGCAATTTGGCGAAAAGCTAAATTTCAAGCTTCCGGATGGTTCGTCGGTCTGGTTAAATTCGGGGAGTTCTTTGGTCTTTCCGGAAAAATTTGACTCCCTGGAAAGAAGGGTAAAGCTCCTGGGAGAGGGATTTTTTGAAATTCAGAAGGACAGCAGCAGGACATTTATAGTCGAGTCGGGCAATTTGCTTACCGAAGCTCTGGGGACTTCCTTTAACGTCCGGTACCTGGACCCGGAGCCTCCTACCGTTTCACTCGTTAGCGGAAAAGTCAGGATAAATCACAACAATCTCGAAAATAGATTTTTTCTGGAGCCGGGGCAACAACTTCACTTTCGGAAATCGAACCAAAGTTTTGAAGTAATTCCTTTCTCACTATCAGATATCCTCGGATGGAAGGACGGTTTGCTGCAATTCAAGGACGCCTCTTTCGATGAGGTAGTTGATCAACTGGAACGCTGGTACGGAGTGGAGATCAATGTTGCCGGGCGGCCGTCCGGCAAATGGAAACTTAGCGGTAAATATCAGGATCAGCACCTGGATCTGGTTCTGGACCGGATGGCGTTTATAGAAAATTTCGAATATTACATAAAAGGCAAAAACGTAAACCTAAAATTCTAAATATATGACAAAGTACCAATAGAAAAATGGGATAATATCCCTGAAAAGGTCCGGGATGGAACGTCATTGGGGAATGCACCATCGCCGAACCAGGCTTAATGAATGTTTCAATAAACCTTTTAAAATTATGAAATTTAAATTACAAAAGACAATTTATATGTTGTCCCGCTACTTCCTTTATGGATTTTCCCTGCAGCTGCTGGTATTGAACCTGGTATTGGCAGGAAGTGTCAATGCCCAATTGGAGACGATTGACAAGGTTAGGATCAATTTGAGTCAAAATGAGCTGTCTCTGCGCCAGTTTTTCAGACAGGTTGAAGCCAAAACACCTTTTACCTTTTCCTATGACAGAAGGGATCTGGATGAGCAGATGAGTGTGGTTTTGTCCTCCAGCTCTGCTACCGTGGAAGAAATGTTAAAAGAGGTTTCGGAGCAAAGCTCACTGGGTTTCCGGCAGGTCAACGATCAGATCGATGTCCGGAAAATCGACCGGACTGGAGATCTGGTGAAAGCTGCTGTTGAGATCACTGTAAGTGGAGTGGTTACAGACGAGCAGGGGCAGCCTTTACCAGGCGCCACCGTTTCGGTACAGGGAACTACTACTGGTACGGTGACAGACCTGGATGGGACGTATTCCCTGACTGTACCGGACGATGCGGTATTGGTTTTTTCCTATATCGGATACGATACACAGCGGGTCACTGTAGGTAACCAGACCACAATCAATATCAGCATGAGCATGGATGAGTCCTCGCTTGAAGAGGTTTTGGTAATCGGTTATGGCACGCAGAAGAGGAGTGACCTCACCGGTGCCGTATCGTCGGTTAAAGCAGAAGAGTTGACGGCTTATCCAGCCATAGATGCAGTACAAGCCCTACAAGGACGGGCTGCCGGTGTGCAGATCCAGGCCAATAACGGAGCACCCGGGGCCAGTCTGAAAGTCAGGATCAGAGGCGGTACTTCTATCAATGCCAGCAGTGATCCGATATTTGTGGTGGATGGCTTTATTGGTGCTGCCATGCCTCCTCCGGAGGATATCGCTTCCATTGAGGTGCTCAAGGATGCATCGGCTACCGCCATCTACGGTTCACGGGGTGCCAATGGTGTCATCATGGTGACTACCAAAAGGGGAAAAAGCGGGGCCGCCCGGATAGAGTTTAATTCCTCCTATTCCATGCAAAACGAAATCAACAGGCTGGATTTGCTGAATGCCGAGCAATTCAACGACTATATATCAGATGCCAGACCGAATATAGAACCTGCCGGAGGCGACACCGATTGGCAGGACCAGATCTTCAGAACGGGCGGGATTCAAAATTACCAGCTTTCTATAAGCGGAGGCACCGATAATGTCAATTACTATGTATCTGGTGCCTATTTTGACCAAAAAGGTGTAATCATCAATTCTGATTTTAACCGTTTCAGCATCACCAGTAACCTGGACGTTCAGGCTTCAGATAAACTTAAAATCGGCTTGAACCTGTTTGCGAGAAGAAGCAGCAGCGACGGTGTTCGTACTCAGGAGGGTTCGGGTGGACTTACTCCTGGAGTAGTGGCCTCGGCATTCAAGTTTGAACCCGACCAACCGATTTACAGGGAAGACGGGACATTTACCGTGGCACGGCTGAATGACCCCCATGACAACCCTTATGCAGTCGCTACCCAATTGGTCAATGAAAATGTAAATGACAGATTTCAGGGTAATTTTTTCGCGGAATATGATTTTACAGAGGACTTAAAATTCAGAACCACCCTGGGAGCAACCGCCAATGCAAGCCGTACCGGGTTGTACTCGCCAACCACGGTAACGGAAGGCAGGAATGTAGGAGGAGATGCACGGATAAATGCTTCCCGAAACACCCTGTTTCTGAATGAAAATTACCTGACGTATACCAAATCATTTGCCGGCAACCAAACACTTACGGCTATGGGAGGATATTCCTTTCAGTCTTCTGAAAATGAAAACTGGGGTGCCAGGGGTACCTCCTTTATCACAGACGCCTTTTCTTTCTGGAACCTGGGTTCGGCTGCAGTATGGCAAACCCCAAGTTCGGGACTGTCAGATTGGAGGATATCCTCTTTTTACGGTCGTTTGAATTATTCGCTTGGAGACAAGTACCTGCTGACCTTCAATGCCAGATATGATGGATCTTCTACATTTTCCAGAAACAACAAATGGGCCTTTTTCCCCTCAGGAGCCATTGCCTGGAATATGAAAAATGAGCCTTTTCTGGAAACGTCCGACCTGATCAGTTTCTGGAAATGGAGAGCCAGCTATGGTATTACCGGAAACCAGGCCATTGCACCCTATCAGACCCTGGCGAGATTTTCTCCGGTATTTTCAGTGATCGACGGCGCTCCGGTCAACGCGGTACGACCTACCACGGTGGCAAACGATAACCTTACCTGGGAGACCACGGCCCAATTCAATATCGGGGCGGATATTGGTTTCTGGGAGGACAGGGTAACATTATCTGCAGAATACTACCGCATGGTGACTTCTGACCTTCTCTTTGCTGTGCAGTTGCCGCAGTACTCAGATTATACAAACCAGCTGAGAAATATAGGTGAAGTAGAAAACAAAGGGGTAGAGTTGACCCTGGGTTCTAGAAACCTGGTAGGCGCATTCCAATGGGATATGGACATTAATTTCTCACGCAACAGAAATACCGTGCTCTCCCTTCCCGATGGAAATGATATCCAATATGGCTCCGGTCCGGGACACATGGTAGGCCTGGGTACGACCCAGTTGCTCAAGGAAGGATATCCTGTAGGCAGCTTCTTCGGATGGGTGTATGATGGCGTATATCAGGAAGGTGATGATTTTATTCCCGGTGGAGGATTTGAACAAACTGCCGGTGGAGAAAGATTCCGTGACCTGAATGAGGATGGCACCTTGAATAGCGACGACCGGGAAATCATCGGCAATCCACATCCGGATTTTTTCTGGGGATGGAACCATGACTTCCGGTACCGTAACTTTGACCTGAATATCTTCTTTCAGGGTTCCTTCGGCAACGATATCCTAAGCTATACCCTTATGGAGCTGGATCTGATGTCAGGAATCAACAATGCCACCACTGCCGCCCTGGACCGGTGGACTCCCACCAATACGCAAACGGATATTCCCAGAGCTTTCAACGGACGCACCAGACGGGTGTCTACCCGTTGGATTTACGACGGTACCTTTACCAGGTTGAAAAACCTTTCTTTAGGTTATAACTTCCCCCAGGCCATTGTAGACAGGCTGAACCTTTCCAGGTTGAGGTTGTATGTGAGTGCACAGAATGTGCTGACATTCACCCAATACGAGGGTTATGATCCGGAAGTAAACTACAGGTCCGGAGGAGCAACGGATGGCAACAGAAACCTGGGACTGGATTACGGAAGCTACCCCAATGCGAAAAATTACACATTGGGCATAAACGTAGGATTTTAATTTAGCCAACGAAACAGAAATAACCATGAAAACGAGAATATATAAATCTTTGGTTTTGGCCATGGCCTGCTGGTTTGCGGGATGTACTGATCTGGAAGAAAAGCCAGTAGGATTGCTGGCTCCTGAAAGCCTGTTTAACAGTGCCAGCGATGTAGAGACGGCCATTTTCGGTGCCTATGGATGGATAGCATCCGAGAGATTGTACGGACGTCAGTTTGTGACCGCGATCATGTTGCGCGGAGATATGGTGGACATTGGAGACCGCGGTACCCCTGCCGAGCGGCAGCAGGTAAACGACTTCAATATGGATGACAACAACGGCATGGTCCGCTCATTCTGGCCATACTGGTATCAGGTGATAGGTGCAGCCAATGCAGCCATATCAGGCGCAGAGAGCCTGGATCTTCAGGAAGAGGTAAACAACCGCCTGGTAGCTGAGGCCAGGTTTGTCAGGGCTTTCAGCTATTACCATCTGGTACGGGTGTTTGGAGACATACCATACATTGATTACTTTATCAACGATCCGGAGGCGGTCAAAGATATCTCCAAAACCAGCTCTTCTGAGGTTTATCAGGGCATATTGGCTGACCTGGAATTTGCCAAACAGTGGCTTCCTGATAACCAGCCCAATAATGTACGCTCCAGACCTACCAAAGGCACTGCAGCATCTTACCTGGCTTCCGTACACCTTACCCTCGCCGATTACCCCAAGGCCTATGAAGAGGCCAAATGGGTGATTGAGAATAAAGGCAGGTTTGGTTACGAGCTGGAGGCGGATTACCAGGATCTCTTTCGCGCCGAAATCGCGGATAATCTGAATGAACCGATATTTACGCTCGACTTCCTCGGTCAGCAGAATGGCGGTGGTGGTGCCAATGATGACATCATGCCGCCCATGACCGGAATCCGGGGAGCAGATCAACTGGGATGGAGCGTTTGTGTACCTTCGATGGCTGTCTACAACACCTGGGATGACCGCGATTACCGCAAGTCCGTAAGTTTTCAGCCTGAAGCGCTAATCAATGGAGTAATGGAACCGTATACAGAATTTGCCAATACGCAGCGGCCACATATCGCCAAATACAGGATGTTTCCCGGAAACAGCAACTCTGATGGCAGATACTCCGACCATAACTATGCGGCCATGCGCTATGCAGAGGTGTTGCTCATCGCAGCAGAGGCTGCAGCAGAAGTGAATGGAGGCCCCACTGCAGAGGCCATTGGCTATGTCAATGATATTCGCGAAAGGGCCCGAAATGCCGGCGGTATCCAGAATAGTTTCCCTGAAGACCTGCCTGACGGCTTGAGCAAAGAGGGCTTCATAGATGCGGTATTGGATGAGCGGAGATTGGAATTGTCTTTTGAATACAAAAGATGGTACGATATCAAGAGAAGACAATTGGGACAAGAGGTATTCAATGGTCCTGAAAGTCTGGAACCCCATCCAAATTTCGACCCCTCCAGAGATTATCTGATGCCTTTACCGAGAATAGAACTGGATGTCAATCCAAACCTGGCACCTCAAAATCCAGGCTATTGATAATGAAGGAATAAAGATCTGGAAAAACATAAGAAAAGGCGATGGTAAAGTACCATCGCCTTTTCTTATGTTTATACCGTCCACCAACCGGACCGAATTGCTGTGTCGCAAAAGCCTGCACTTACCTTGATTCAATTAAAACCGGCGAAGTTATTGTCCATTCAAACTTGTTTAAATGGGACCTGCATCCCACGCGAGAGGTTCATCGTCAATAAACCGGAAACTCCTGTTGAAGCCCGCGAAAATTATCTATCATCTGCCAGTTGTCTTCAGGTATTTTGAGCCTCGCAGTAGGTTCTGTTCCATATTGCACATAGGTGAGCGCACTGGCCAGTCTGAATTCCCGGATATCGCCCCAATTGACAGAAGGGTCATCTGCTGCAGGTACGTCCACCGGAAAACCATCGTAGTATTCGGCATTGCCCTCGGCATTTGCTATAGCAAACGTAATGGGTACCAGTTCTACATCATTTTGAGCAAGTACGCCATTGAATTGGGAAAGCGGAAACGAGCCTACCGGTTTGCCATAAGTCCTTTGACCAACAAGTATCACATCCAAATAAGGTTTCAGACAGTTAATTATCAATTCGCTGGCTGAGGCAGACCCCCTGGAGGTAATTACAACCAACCGCTCAAGAGCAATTTCGCCACTTTTTTCAAACCTGTATTCCTCATTAAGGTTAGATTTTTCCTCATTCAGCGCATTGGTGTACATCAGAGCGCCGTCTGCAGCGGCCGGCACCAGCCCATTCATGATTTGCTCGGCCACATCCACAGAACCACCTCCATTATACCTCAGGTCTAGAATAAGCTCATCGATTCCAGCAGTTTCAAAAAATTCGAGCGTTTCCTCCACCTCCAGGCTCCGGTTTGGACTCAGACCTGCGGTAGCTTTGAAACTATTATATACCCAGTAACCCGTTTTTTTATTACCGGTTTCTAACACATCTCTGAATAAAACTGAATTGGCCTGGTATTCTTCTTTGGTGTTGGTACGCGTCGTGGTGGTCCCATCGGGCAGCCGGAATCTGAAGGTATTGGAAACGCCGGGACGGTTTTCACCCAATTCAAAATTATAGCCGCCGGCTCTACGGTATTCTTCGATCGTTTTTCCATTGATTTCGATGATTTCCCAGCCCCTCTGCCATCCGTCCTTGCCTGCTGGAGAATCGTCATATACAAAAGAAATGTACAGCCTGTCATCATCTCCAAGCGCAAAACCGAAGCCATGGCCAGCATTTTGTCCGGTAAAGGCCCTATTGAAAGCATCTCTGGTGGTAAGGTATGACCAGCGATCCAACTGGAGGTACATCAGATCATATAGCAGGTCTTCGTTATTTCGGTATCGCCCTACATCCAGGGAAGCTGGCAGTCGGTCGTTCCAGTAATACCATTCCTGCATGCTCTCATAAATGGCCTCTTTCACCAGATCGGGGTTTTGTGGCAATTCGTCCAATTCTTCCCGGCACGAACTGAAGCAGAAAGACAGGCCACAAAAAATGACGAAAATTGATTTTTTAATCTCTACCAACATGTAATCTCTTCTTAAACTTTTGATTAATAACGCAATCCGGCCGCAATTTGATGCACAATCTGGAAATAATTGTCTGCGTGTACCGCATCAATCAGGATCGCAAGACCCAGTCGACAAATTAATTGTTATTTTTCACAAACCACTTGCCTTCAGTAATTGTTATCTGGTTGCAAAATATAAAGAGAATCAGGAGATGACAGAAAAAGCAAAGCACCAAAAGTCAGATAGGGATAAGATCATAGAAGGATATATCCATTATATCCTGGAAAATGGTAAAGAACCGGCATCCATATACAAATTTGCAAAAGACCTGAAAATGCAGGAAGCTGCATTCTATGATCACTTCAGCACTTTTGCTGCCATAAAGAAAACTGTTTGGGAAATGATTTTTGATCAGACAGTAAATAACCTGGAAGGACAGGAGGTCTATAAGACCTACAGTGCAAGGGAGAAGCTTCTGGGATTTTTTTTCACATGGATTGAAGAGCTGAAAAAGCGAAGGTCGTACTTGCTTGCGGTCTACGGAAAGGACATTTTGAAAGACCCGCATTTCCCCACTGAGCTAAAAGGGTTTAAATCAAATTTCAAACATTTTGCCAGGGAGATCATTTTGGAAGGGAAGGAAACGGAGGAGATTGCCGAAAGACCCTACATTGCGGATAGGTATGATGAGGCATTATGGCTTCAGGTGATGTTTGTTTTCAGGTTTTGGTTAAAGGACGATTCGCCTTCATTCGAAAAAACAGATGCCGCGATAGAGAAATCCGTAAATCTGGCTTTCGATCTGATGGGAAAATCCGCAGTAGACAGTTTCGTAGACTTCGCTAAATTTTTATTTCAATCCAGATAAGGCAATGACGCAAAAAATAAAAGAGCAGCAGAGCATCCCGGTATCTAAGGTACAGCGGGCAGCCAAATTTATCAGCACCGGAGCAAGAGTAGGTGGCAATTACATGAAACACTATGCAAAGAAGGCAGTCAATCCTTCCATGACCAGGGATGACCTGGACAGGAGCAATGCTTCGGACATTTACGATTCACTGAGTGAATTAAAGGGAAGTGCCCTTAAGGTGGCACAGATGATGGCCATGGACAAGAATCTGCTGCCGCGGGCTTATCAGGATAAATTTACGATGGCCCAATACAGCGCACCTCCTTTGTCGTATCCATTGGTGGTCAAGACTTTTCAGCAACATTTTGGCAAAGGTCCGGAAACGATCTTCGATACCTTCACCAGCTCTGCCGTCAATGCTGCATCCATTGGGCAGGTACACCGGGCTACGAAAGGAGGAAAGGTATACGCGGTTAAAATCCAATATCCGGGTGTAGCCTCTAGTGTTCGGTCTGATTTGAAGTTGGTGAAACCCTTCGCCCTCCGACTGTTAAATATGAATGAAAAAGAGCTGGATCACTACATGGAGGAGGTTGAGGAAAAGCTGCTCGAGGAGACGGATTATGAATTGGAGGTAAGACGGAGCAAGGAGATTTCCCAGGCATGTGGGCATATCACTGACCTGCAGTTTCCCAATTACTACGAAGAACTGAGTGGTCCAAGGGTGATCACGATGGACTGGATGGAGGGTTTGCATCTCAGAGAGTGGTTGACGACCGACCCGAACCAGGAGGCAAAAAACAGGGTTGGCCAGGCATTATGGGATTTTTATCATTATCAGGTACATGAACTGAAGCAGGTGCATGCCGATCCCCATCCGGGAAATTTTATTATCCAGAAAGACAATCAGTTGGCAGTAATTGATTTTGGCTGCGTTAAGGTAATACCTGAGAATTTTTATACCGGGTATTTTTCCTTGATCAAGAAGGACCTGCTTATCAATGAGGAAGAGCTCAATCAAATTTTTTACGGACTGGAATTTATCTCCGATAAAGACTCTCCGGAGGAAAAAGTTTATTTTAAGAATATTTTCAAGGAGATGATCTCGCTATTGGGCAAGCCTTTTCATGCAGACCGGTTTGATTTTTCCTCAGACAGCTATTTCCAACAGATTTTTGCACTGGGAGACAAAATTTCCAATGATAAGATGTTTAGAAAATCCAAGCAAGCCAGAGGTTCGAGGCATGGATTATACATCAACCGTACCTATTTTGGTTTGTATAACCTGTTGAACCAGTTACAGGCGACTGTAAACACGACAAAGCCGGATTGGCTCAAATGACCAGAGTCTAAGTCGATTGTTTTATCAGAAGGTCAGTAAACTTTCTTGCCAGTTTGAAAGGGAGCAGCGTATCCGTAGACTGATTGGTCGTTCCAGTCAAAAAGACTCCCAAATCCGGTACAAAAAAAGCAAAGGCCCCTGAAAGACCCGTATGACCGATGATTTCCGGGTAATCTCGCCAGGGCACGCTGATCCGGGGTTTCTCATATCGGGAAATGCCCAATCCGTAGGAAAGGGAGGCCTTTACCGGGATCCATTCCTGAATCAGCTGCAATTCTGACAAGGGAAAAAGGTTGCCATGGAAAAAGGCTTTTATAAAAGTCATGCTGTCCCGGCAAGTACTCACCATCCCCCCAACAGGCCCAAGTGAGCACATGGCCCGAGGTATTTCGAGTTCCAGTTCATGGTGATAAAATGTGGCTGGTGTACGGTCATGTATATCCTTATAGACATAGGTTTCATGCATTCCCAGCGGCTTGAAGTGAAAATTTATGAGTGTATCCTCCAGACTTTGGCAGGTGATTTCTTCAATTATTTTCCCTAAAAGTTGAAAATTGCTGTCTGCGTAGACTATTTTCTTCCTGGCTCCCGGAGCATATTGAGGGCCCAATCTTTTCACTGCCACAAGCCAATCACCCTGTGTCCAGGATTGGTCTTTTCCGGCCAAAAGTTCTTCGCCTAAGGATTTGTCCCCACTAAAAGAAAATTGAAAATAATCCGGGAGCCCCGACAGGTGGGAAAGTAAGTGTCGGACTGTAATTTTATAGGTATAATCCTGCCCCTTTATCTTGCTTAGTTCACGGTACGGTTCACCTGTAAGAAATCGGGTGATGGGAGCATCCAAATCCACCAATCCCCTTACCTTTAGTTTCAATAGCAAAGCCAGTATATGCAGTTTACCTACGCCGGTAATAAAGTAGGGCTGTTTCTCCGAAAGGTTACCGGTGGCTCCTGTCCAGGCGATGGGTTCCTGCTTTTCCCTGAAGACAGACAGGATGCTACCCGGCAATTTTTCCTGCCTGGTAAAGTCATTCAAACGGTTTTGCCAGGCGGTAAAAACCCTCTTGTTGTTTTGGCCAAAAGTATTCATTTGAAACTGTAATTAGGTACTAAAGTTACTAAAAAATACGATAGTAAATTTATCTACAAACACCTAAATCCCTACTAAAATAGAAGTGAAAAATACTGTTTTTATCCTCAATTTTCACTTAATTTGAATAGTCCCAGGATAGCCTTAACACTTGCCTCAAGTTTTTATTCAGATCAATTTATTCATGTTTATGACCAACCGCTTTAATTCCAGGGTTTTAATTGTCCTCAGTCTTATTTTTGCAATAAGCTGTAGTGGCAAGGAAGAAGAAAATTCAAAAGAACTACCAAACATCGCCATTGCCGGGCTGGCAATCGAATCCAGCACATTTTCGCCTGCAGTCACAGAGAAAGAGGCATTTCATGCCAGGCGGGGGGAAGAGGTGTTTTCTTATTACCCTTTCATGCACGGGGATTCGCTGAATAGGCAGCGAGCCAACTGGTTTCCTACATTGCGGGGCCATGCCATTCCCGGAGGAATTGTTTCCCGGGATGCATACGAGTCTTTGGTAGGGGAAACTTTAGACCGTCTTCGGGAAAATCTGCCTTATGACGGTCTGTTTTTTGACATCCACGGTGCAATGAGTGTTATCGGGCTTGACGATCCGGAGGGAGATTTTATCGAAAGGGTAAGGGAGGTAGTCGGAACGGAAACCATCATTTCCACCAGTATGGACCTGCATGGCAATGTGTCCCGCCGGCTGGCGGCCCATTCAGACCTGATCACCTGTTACCGGATGGCGCCTCATGAGGACGCCCTGGAATCTAAGAAACGTGCGGTAGATAATTTGCTTGAACGCCTTGAATCCGGAAAGGGCAAGCCTGCTTACAAGGCCTGGATCCCCGTGCCCATTTTGCTTCCCGGAGAAAAGACCAGTACCAGAGTGGATCCAGGAAAAAGTTTGTATGCAGAAGTGTATCCTGCGGCCGAACAGGAGGGCATCGTTGATGCGGCGATCTGGGTAGGCTATGCCTGGGCCGACGAACCCAGAAACCATGCCGTGGTAATGGTCACGGGTGATAATAAAGAGACGGTAACCCAAACAGCCGAGAAATTGGCGCAAAGCTTTTGGGCAAAGCGGAACGATTTTGAGTTCATTGCTCCAACCGCCAGCCTGAAAGAGAGTTTGGATATGGCCATCGCCAGTGATGAAAAGCCTTTTATGATCAGCGATATGGGAGACAACCCTACCGCCGGAGGAGCCGGGGATGTAACCTGGACCTTAAGGGAGATTCTTGAACGGCCGGAATTTAAAAGTGAAAATGGTCCTTCTCTGATCTATGCTTCCATACCCGGGCCCGAAATGGTGGAAGCAGCCATAACGGCAGGCGTGGGTGCGCAGGTGGAAGCTGCTGTAGGAGCGGAAGTGGACGACCGCTTTTCTCCGCCCCTGCTACTTTCCGGTAAGGTAGAGGCCATAACCCATGGTGACAGAAACGCAGAGACAGAAGTAGTGATCGCCACCGGCAGTGTAAAGGTCATTGTCACCAGGAAGCGTAAGCCCTACCACCGCGAAAGTGATTTTACCGATTTGGGTTTGAGCCCAAGGGACACAGATATTGTGGTCGTAAAAATCGGATATCTGGTGCCTGAGCTTTACGACATGCGGGCTGATTGGGTCATGGCACTTACTCCTGGAGGGGTAGACCAGGACCTGGAGCGTCTGGAGTTTTCCAGGATTAACCGCCCCATGTTTCCATTTGACAAGGACATGGATATGCCGGACCTTTCAGCCAGGCTGATTCCGCTATCTCACGAGTATTAGTGCAGAGAGACCGTCAGTGCCTTAGTACTGGAAGAATGACAAAAATAATAGAGTTGGGGGAGTTTGCCTCCTCTCGGCTTGGCTGACCGATAGCTGCAAGTATTCTTTGCATTTTCAGCCTGGGGCCGGTTATTGCCAGGCTGGGAAAAGGCCATGTTTATTAATGGAAATGTATCCTGGTCCGGCGGGACACATTGACATCAGACCGGTGCTTCTGGCTCCGTATTTACCCGATTTTGCAATAGCTTAAAGTATAGATACAATACAAAACAATGGATTGGCGGATAGTAAATGTTTTATTGTTCTTTGCTTCCCTGGTTGCCTATGGGCAGGAAAAGGTGGAGCGGGAATACCGCGTAAAGGTGCGGGAAGTACCTGCTGAAGCCAGGGAATGGCTGGATGATGCTTTTGAGGGTCACAAAAGGGTAAAATGGTTTATGGAGGAAACTTCAGGAAAGAAAAGCTTTGAAGCCAAGTTTCCCTGGAAAAAAGAGGATTACAGTGTGGAATTTGACCTTAGCGGAAAAATTGAAGATATAGAAATTCAAAAAAACTGGCAGGACCTTTCCGAAGCGATCAGAAACAACCTGGAAGTATATTTTGAAGCAAATTACAGCAAATGGAGGATAGAAAAGATACAGATGCAATTTACCGGTGAGCCGGATGACCTTGAGGACATGATCGACGAAGAAGAGCAGGAGCAGATAGTGATTAGGTTCGAAATAGAATACTATGCCGAGAAGGGAGAGGGCAAAGGGCTTTGGGAAGGCCTCTTTGACAAAGATGGTAATTTTATGAACAAAAGAGAGGTAATGATTCCACCTGTAGATAATTTGTTTTTTTAATGAAAAAAGTTGTTTGTATTCTTATTTTTATTCTGCCTGCCCTGGTTATGGGACAGGGACGAGTTACTAATTTTGGACTCTTTCCCGAATTTCAGATCGGATTCAGCGCTGCTGAAAATCTAAAGGTAACCGGGAAAATAGAAAGTCAGCATGGGATGCTGGATAAGACGGAAAGCAATGAGGCTGATTGGGGATATTATCATAACCAGACCGATTTTCAGGGATTTCTGGGCACATCACTGAATCCTTTTGTAGCAATAACGGCGGGCTATCAGTACCGGGTGGAGCCGGGAAGAGACAACAGCCACCGTTCCATACAGCAGGTTTCTTTCCTGCAGCGCGCAAGCCAGTACAAAGTAGGACATAGGGTTCGTACAGACCAAACGTTTGCACCTGGTGAACCCATTGAATATCGGTTAAGGTACAGGATATCATTTGAAATTCCCATAGAGGGACAGAGCCTTGACCCCGGCGAATTTTTCCTTGTATTCAGTGATGAACCTATTTACAGCCTCCAATCCGGAGAAAGCGGACTGGAAAACAGACTGGTGGCGGCTTTGGGCCACTATTCCAAAGGCAAACAAAAGTTCCAGGCAGGCATCGACTACCGTACAGACCGGTTTTTTGAGGATGATTTTCGACAGAGAACCTGGTTTAAATTTGGCTGGTACCTCAGTTTATAGCCGCCTGCAGCTGCTGCAAGTGGGGCTGCAAGCGCAGAGGGTACCGGGCTAAAATACATCAAGAATTCTATAGGTCCTGCCGTTCAGGGTGAAAGATTCCCCTTTCTTTTTCCCCTTCATTTCTTTGTAGATTGGCGCTTTTTGGGAAATGCCGAAAAGTTCTTTTCCCTCTACTTCAAACTTTTCTATACTTACACTCGGAAAAAATGTCATTTGATCTGTTTTGACCACTGCGCCAAGTGTGACCTCGTCAAAAAGATTGTCAGCGGTTTGCATCTGTTTTAAAAAATCCAGTTCTTCCACGACAAAATTTAGTTCATCTGCTATCCGATTGATGACAATCGCACTTTCATCCTCCTGTCCCTGCTGATCGTATTCGTATTTGTCGTCCTGCGACTGCTGCTCGCCCTCTCTCAATTCCCTGATACGGGTTCTAAAATCAGAAACAATGGCTTCCTGGTATTTGATGGCTTGCTCCATCACTTTCTTTTTAAAGGCTTTCTTATCCATTTTGTAAAGTTGTGGTGAAAAATAATAGATGATACAATCGAATCAATTGTACTTATAAACTTTAAAGTACGCACAATTAGTTCACTGTCCAAATAAATGGGAAAAGGATGAGCGTAAACATGCCATCTATCGAAATGGTGAAATTCAAAACAATTGTATATTTCCTTTCTCGGTCATTATGAGTACCGATCTGTCATTGAGCACCGGAGCCGCTGTCCTTCCAGTAGTTGTGAAAAGGTAAATACGATCAAATCGGCAACAATCAGGGTAAACCTGATTGTTAACGGGAGAAATATTTGTTTTTTTGGCAAAATTGTTACCTTTAAGCTTACGTAAAAACCAAAACGAGAGAAATTTATGAAAGGCTTAAAGAGTTTTAAAACCGCGGCATTGCTGATGGTGCTGATGGCGTTTTTCTTTTCTGCTACGGTGAGTTCCTGCGGAAACAAAAAGACGGACGACACCGGGCAATCCAGCGAACATCCGGAAGCAGCCGGTGATGAAGAACATCCCAGTGATGGAGGTGAACATCCTGAATAAAAGAGAGAAAACCAATAAAAAAAGAAGCATTTAGACGATGCTTCTTTTTTTATTGGTTAGTTTTTTCTGGTAAACGAAAAAGTAGTCTGTGCAACAGCAGACTGCCCCCCAACTTCAAGTAAGGGATAAGCCAGAAAATTCACAGGGCCGGAGGCAGGTCCCGGGTCCAGCACCAGGTCCCTTCCCCTGCTAAATTCGATACGATTTGCTGGATGCCGGCCAAAGTAATAGGTGGCAAGGGCGGTATATTTGTTGCCTTCACTGATGTCTACCGGCCACCATTTGCCTTCAGCAAAAAACTCCGCCCAGCAATGGTAACCATCTATGCCACCCTCGTCTCTATCCGACGGTATCGCGGCGCCTATCGAAAACCTTGCCGGGATACCCACCGACCTGGCAAGAGAGATAAAAAGAGAATGAAATTCTGTACAGTTCCCTGTCTTGGTATCACAGGCATAGACAGCATCACCTTTGCCATATTCTCCTGATTTGGCATAGCGCATGTTATCAATGATATAATCATAAATGGCCCTGGCCTGCATGAGTTGGCTGTCTTTGTTTTTATCACCAATCGCCTCAAGTGCTATTTCACGAAACCGGCGGTCCACCGGCATCAGCCTGTTGGACGCCAGGTACCGGTCGGCTATCTTCTCGCGGGCTTCATATGGTCCTTTTTCCTTTCTGGTGACATCATAGACCAGTTTGATCTTTTTTCCGCTGTGCGCCGGAGAGAGTTCCATGTACAAAATCCGGTTGTGGTTCGCTTCGTCTTCTATCATCCGATGGTCACCCGGTACATCCATGGATACCAACTCCACCTCCTGAAAGGCATCTGTCAGGGCCATGGGTATCCACATTTCAGCAGTTTTGTCTAAATCAGGGAGGGTAGCTTCGTAGTTAAAAACAAATTCGTCTTCGCCCTCGATCACTCCTAATAATTCATTGGTAGCTTCCTCAATAGGCAATTTGTACCAGGTTTTGTCTTCTTTCTGCTTCCAGCTATAAAAAGGCTTTCCATTCAGTTTATGCACGGAAGTGGCCGTTACATCCATAGCTCCGGGGTCCCCCTCCAAAAAGAAATCGACATCATACACATCACCATTCACATCGGCAAGATCCACGCAGGCAAAATGGCGCTGTGGACCAAGATTGGAAAGGTATTCGGTATGGACGCGTACAAGCTGCAGCCGCAGCAGTTTGTCCCCGTCTTTTACCAAAAAGTAGCCGTCGTTTTTCTCGGTTTTGGCGTCTATATAGGCTTTGATACCCTTTTCAATATCAGCAATGGCCACCTTTGGCACCGCTTCTACTTCGGCTTGTCCCTTACTGCTGTCCTGCTTTTCCCCAGAATGGCAGGAGGAAAACAGCAGCCATGAAGGAATCAGCAGGTAGCCGGCCAAAGCGGGGAATATGATCCTGTTCCGGATTAGTTGAGTAATGGTTTTCATGTAGGCAGGTGCAGGTACTTGACAACGTTTTCGCCAAAGATAAAATATATCTCCGGAGGAACAATAGATTCCGGGTGAATATCAGCAGGGTATGTATTGTTCTGTACGCCAATGGCAAGCTGGTAATTTACGAACCTGCAAAATCTCTATCGTCGACTTTCTAATTAAATTTATTTTATAAAAACCTTATTTGACTATATTGCACCTTTGTTTTTGATCACAATACCAAGTGAATTGACTTAAGACCGAACCCATTAATCCATACATTCATGAATTTCACCGCCTTAGACCTGATCATCTTTATCGGTTACTGTGTCCTAATCCTCATGATGGGATACCTGGTTTCCAGGGAAAAAAAGGGACACATCAAGGATTCCAACGATTATTTTCTGGCCAGTAAAGCATTGCCATGGTGGGCGGTAGGTGCATCATTGATTGCGTCCAATATATCCGCAGAACAATTTATTGGCATGTCAGGTTCAGGCTTTGCCCTGGGGCTGGCTATCTCCACCTATGAATGGATGGCTGCGGCCACCCTGATCATCGTGGCGATCTTTTTTCTTCCGGTATATCTGAAGGAAGGTATCAGCACCATGCCTCAGTTTTTATTGAGAAGGTATGATAGCAGGGTGAGGACCGTTATGGCGGTTTTCTGGCTTTTGGTTTATGTTTTCGTAAATCTTACTTCTGTGCTTTATCTGGGGGCATTGAGCCTGGAGACCATACTTGGTGTACCGCTTACCTACGGTATTGCGGGGCTGGCCCTTTTCGCCATGTTGTATTCCATTTATGGTGGCTTAAAAGCGGTCGCCTGGACTGACGTGGTACAGGTATTCTTCCTGGTGCTTGGAGGTCTGGCCACCACTTACCTTGCACTGTCTATAGTGGGTTCGGGAGACGTCATTGCCGGATTCACCTCCTTGCTGAATGAAGCTCCTTCGCATTTTAACATGATCATCCAGAAAGGAGAGATGATGATACCGGATGGGTCTGGCGGCGAACGGGATGCCTACCTCGATTTGCCAGGTATCAGTGTTTTGATCGGCGGGATGTGGGTGATCAACTTAAACTACTGGGGTTTCAACCAATACATTACCCAGCGGGCGCTGGCAGCCAAGTCACTGAATGAAGCTCAGAAGGGGATGGTTTTCGCAGGTTTCCTCAAGTTGGTCATGCCGCTGATTGTAGTGATTCCCGGCATCGCTGCTTTTGTGATCGTGAACCAGGGTATGGATGCCTCCTTTATCTCCTCCATGACGGATCCGGATACCGGTATCATCAAGTCAGACAGGGCTTATCCAACCCTGCTACAGCTATTACCCTCAGGGCTGAAAGGACTTGCTTTTGCGGCCCTTACTGCAGCCATAGTTTCCTCGCTCGCTTCCATGGCCAACAGCACCTCGACCATATTTACGCTCGATATCTACAAAAGTTTTTTTGATCAAAACGCGTCCGAAAACAAACAGGTACGGGTGGGCAGGATTACTGCGATCGTTGCGTTTTTTGTGGCGGCCATCGTGGCGCCCGCGTTGAGCGAATTGGACCAGGCATTTCAGTATATACAGGAATACACAGGATTTGTCTCCCCCGGTGTATTTGCCATCTTTGTGTTTGGCTTCTTCTGGAAAAAAACCACATCCAATGCAGCCCTCACAGCCGCTGCACTGACCATTCCCCTGTCTACGGCCTTTAAGTTCCTGACCCCCAATCTTCCATTTATTGACCGAATGGGGTTGGTTTTCCTGATTATTGCCGCCCTGATCATCGTCATCAGCCTGATAGATGGCAAAGGCAAAGACCATCCCAAAGGTATTGAAGTGACAAAAGATCTTTTTGTCACGAGTACCAAATTCAAAATCGGAGCGATCCTGATTTCTGGCATCATCGCAGCACTCTACATTGTTTTCTGGTAAACCAAAATTGTAAACTAGCATGAGAAGACTACTGATTGGATATGATGTGGGTAGTTCATCTGTAAAGGCCACGCTGCTGGATGCCGATTCCGGTAAGGTGGTCGCCACTGCAGGGTTACCCAAGGAAGAAATGCCCATCGATGCCCCCAGGCCTGACTGGGCCGAACAGGATCCGGAGACCTGGTGGCAGTACATCAAAGACACGAGCCGTGAAGTGCTCCAGGCAGGCCAGGTCAAATCCGGGGAGCTCAAAGCCATCGGTATTTCTTATCAAATGCATGGCCTGGTGATGGTAGATAAAAATAAGTCGGTCATCCGTCCGGCCATCATCTGGTGTGACAGCCGGGCAGTAGGGATTGGTAACCAGGCCTTTGAGGCGTTGGGCAGCGAATATTGCCTGAAGAATCTGCTCAATTCTCCGGGAAACTTTACCGCCTCCAAACTCAAATGGGTGAAGGATAATGAACCGGAAAAGTTTGAAAAAATCCACAAGATCATGCTTCCCGGAGATTTTATTGCCATGAAGCTTACCGGTGAGATTCTTACCTCAGAGACAGGACTCTCAGAGGGCGTTTTCTGGGATTTTCAAAAAAATGGACTGGCAGGTAAACTGCTCGATCATTATGGCATCGACGCTTCACTGCTGCCGGATGCGGTCTCTTCTTTTGGCAGTCAGGGCAGGCTTATGGAGGAAGTAGCCCGGGAACTGGGGCTGGACCCGGGGATACCGGTCACGTACCGGGCTGGCGACCAGCCTAATAATGCGTTTTCACTAAATGTCTTGGAGGAGGGGGAGCTGGCGACTACTGCCGGTACTTCAGGAACTGTCTATGGAGTGAGTACCCTGCCGGTGTATGATCCCAAATCCAGGGTCAATACTTTTGTGCATGTAAACCACCGTGCCGAAGATCCAAGATATGGTGTTTTGCTCTGCGTAAATGGCACGGGCATACTCAATAGCTGGCTCAAGAGAGTGCTGGGATCAGCATCTTTGGATTATGAACAAATGAACCATCTTGCAGCAGAAGTGCCCATAGGCGCTGAAGGACTGAGCTTCATTCCATTCGGGAACGGTGCGGAACGGATTATGGAAAACAAGCAGGTAGGTGCCCATCTTTCCGGCCTGAACCTTTTGAAACATGACAGGAGACATGTACTGCGTGCCGGGCAGGAAGGGATCGTGTCTGCGCTGAGTTTTGGGTTTGAAATCATGAAGCAAATGGGACTAAATCTGAGAACCGTAAAAGCAGGCAAAGCCAATATGTTTCTCAGCCCCTTATTTCGTGAAGCTTTTGTCAATATGAATGATGTAGCCCTGGAATTGTATGATACTGATGGGGCACAGGGAGCAGCAAGAGGTGCTGGTATGGGCGCAGGCATTTATGCCGGTGCCAGCGAGGCTTTCCAGGGTCTGGAGCGGATTCAGGTGCTGGAACCTGATGCGCAAAAGCAGGAAGCTTACCGCTCAGTATTCAAGCAATGGGAGCATCGGCTTCAACAAGTAAAATAAAAGAAACAACAGATCAATATAAATACCTAAATAACAACAAACATGTCAAAATCATATTTCCCGAGGATTGATAAAATCAAATTTGAGGGTAGGGATTCCAAAAATCCGCTGGCCTTCAGGTTTTATGATGAAAACCGAATGATCGGAGGAAAAAGCATGAAAGATCATTTTCGTTTTGCGATTGCCTATTGGCATAGCTTCTGTGGAGGCGGTAATGATCCCTTCGGACCGGGTACGCTGGTAAGGGAATGGGATATAAATCCGGATCCCATTCAGCGGGCAAAAGACAAAATGGATGCAGCCTTTGAGTGTATTGGAAAAATCGGTGCCCCTTTTTACTGTTTCCATGATGTGGACCTGATCGATGAAGGAGAAGATATCGCTACCTACGAGCGGCACATGCAGGCCATCGTGGATTATGCCAAACAGAAGCAGGCGGAAACAGGCATCAAATTGCTCTGGGGCACCGCAAATGTGTTTAGCCATCCCCGGTATATGAATGGTGCAGCTACCAACCCGGATTTCAATGTGGTCAGCAGGGCAGCCACACAGGTCAAAAATGCCATTGATGCCACCATCGCCCTTGGCGGTGAAAATTACGTTTTCTGGGGCGGACGAGAGGGATACATGTCGCTCTTGAATACGGACATGAAAAGGGAAACAGAACATTTGGCCCGATTTCTCAGCATGGCAAGGGATTATGGAAGGAAACAGGGATTCCAGGGCACCTTTCTGATCGAGCCCAAGCCTATGGAGCCCACCAAGCACCAGTACGATTATGATGCGGCTACCGTTATTGGATTTTTGCGGCACTATGGTCTGGACAAGGATTTTAAACTCAATCTTGAAGTCAACCACGCGACCCTCGCAGGCCATACCTTCCAGCACGAATTGCAGGTGGCGCAGGATGCAGGACTTTTGGGAAGCATAGATGCAAACCGTGGTGACTACCAGAACGGTTGGGATACCGATCAGTTTGCCATCAATTTGCAGGAATTGACCGAAGCCATGTTGGTGCTGCTTCAGGGGCAGGGATTTACTACGGGAGGCGTAAATTTCGATGCCAAGCTTAGACGAAATTCCACAGACCTGGAAGACCTGTTTCATGCTCATGTGGGTAGCATGGATGCCTTTGCCAGAAGCCTGATCATTGCCAACGACATCATGGAAAAATCGGATTACCAGCTCCTGAGAAAAAGAAGGTACAGCTCCTTTGATTCAGGCAAAGGGAAGGATTTTGAAACCGGTAAGTTGACCATGGAGGCCCTGAGGGATCATGCCATTGAGACCGGTGAGCCTGAAATGACCAGCGGAAAGCAAGAAATGTACGAAAACATCCTTAACCAATACATTTAAATAAAGAAGAGGCTTTGATATTCAAAGCCTCTTCTTTTCTTTTTTATTTTTTTTCCTTTTCCGAAAGAATGTTTACTTCCTGAATAAGCGCCTGACTGAGGCCGGGTACGAGGTTGAGGTCCTGGTCCCAGAATTCTATTTTTGCCAACACCCCGCTAACCACTTCTTCGGTAGGTTTGATTTTCCAAAGTTGATCGAAAAAATGCAGCACGTCTTCCTTGTCTTTTAATGGAATTTTTTCCCCATTGTAATGGCCGCGATAAAAAACTATCATTGCCGCAAAGGCCTGGCAAAGATGCCGGGGCAGTTCGTTTTCCTTTCTGTAATAATCCAACAATGAGGGCAGTACCCTTACTTTCCATTTCGACACCGAGTTAAGCGCGATGTCACTCAATTTATGGTTGATAAAGGGATTTCTGAACCTGTCCAATACGGCCGCTGCAAACGGATGAAGCAGGTCTTCCGGTAAATCCAGGGAGGGAATGATTTCATTGAAGATGGTCTCCTTAATATAGGCGCTCGTTTCGGTATCAGACATCGCCTCCCGCACCAGACGAATGCCTTTCAGGTAAGCTACCGGAACCAGGCTGGTATGCGCCCCGTTTAAAATACGTACTTTTCGGGTTCGGTATGGGGTAAGGTCAGATACAAAACGTACGTTAAGGCCAAATTTGTCCGCCGGAAACTTTTCTGCAAGTCCCTCAGCTTCTTCAATGGCCCAGAAATGAAAGGGTTCCGCCATCACCATCTGTTCGTCCCTGAATCCAAGTGTTTCTTGTATTTGGTCTGCTTTTTCAAGCGGAAATCCAGGTACAATTCTGTCTACAAGTGTATTGCAGAAGGTATTGTGTTTTACCAACCAATCTTCAAATGTTCCGGGGAGCTTCCACAGGTCAGCGTACCGGATCACATTTTCCCTAAGCTTATCGCCATTGTTCTCTATCAGCTCACATGGCAGGATAAATAAGCCTTTTTCCGGGTCAGCATCAAAGTGTCGGAACCGCTGAAAGAGCAATGCCGTCAATTTGCCCGGGAAAGAGTCTGGAGTAAGGGTCCAGTCTCTGTCTTTTTCGTCAAAATAGATGCCCGCTTCCGTGGTATTGGAGAAGATTAAGGTCAATTCCGGACTGTTTGCCAATTCCAGAAATGCGTTGTATTCTATATAAGGATTGATGGCACCTCGCACGCAATCAATTAGATGATTCTCTTCTACGGTGTCTCCTTCATGAAAGCCGCGGACAATCAAATGGTAAAGGCCTTCCTGTGCGTTGATCCCCCTGGCTGGTTTGCGGCTGTGCACCTGCACCATTTGTATATCTCCGTCAAAATCAGCCTGTTCGTTGAGAATCTGCACCATCCAATCGGCAAATCCTCTTAAAAAATTACCGGTACCAAATTGAACTATCTTCAATGGTCTGGTAGGGGTCTGTGTAATCGTTTGTCTGTTTAATGGTTTCATATTTTCGATTGTACGAATTAGGGTTTAAAATTTACGGTCAAAATCTCTGGGACGAGGCCCTGATAATCAGGTTTGCATCCACGACTTTTTTTACGGTGGGCTTGTTTTTCTGATCGGTGTTGATCATTTCAAAAAACAAGGTTGCGGCACTTTTTCCTATAGAGACGGCTTTCTGGTCTACTGTACTCAGCGTTGGTTCCGTAAATGCAGTAAACGGCTCATTGCTAAACCCGACAAGGCCGACCTCCTGTGGAATTTTTACATTGATGCGTTTTAATTCCTGTAAGGCGCCTACTATTGCATAGTCGCTGGCAGAGAAAATTGCATCAAATCCCTGATTTTTATCCAACAGCTGTCTGGTGCTTTTTTGTCCTCCATCCAGTTGCATATTGCTTTCTACTACTAAAGTAGGATCAAAATTTATACCATTGTCCAGGAGGGCTTGTTTGTACCCCCGGAGCCTTTCCTGATAAATTCTGATCTTCATGTGGCTGGTAAAATGCGCAATATGCCGGTAACCCTGTTCTAACAGGTGGTGGGTAGCCTGATAGGCAGAGAGATAATCGTTTATGGTCACCTGATTAACATTTAGTTCGTCGGTGGTCCTGTCAAAAAATACCAGTGGAATGCCTTTCTGCAAAACGGCGTTAAAATGCTCGAAGGAGTGGGTATTCTTACCCAGCGAGACCATGATTCCATCTACTCTTGCATCCAGCAATGCTTCAATGGTGGCCACTTCTTTCTCGTATTCATCGTAGGATTGGCTGATCATTACCTTATAATCGAGGGCATTGGCCTGCTCCTCTATTCCGCGTACGATAGAAGAGAAAAAATTTCTGTTGATGGTTGGGACGATGATCCCAATCAATTTGCTTTTTCCGTGGCGAAGGGCAGCCGCGATCCGGTTAGGCTTATAGTTGATGGCCTTTGCTGCATCCAGGACCATCTTTTTGGTGGTTTCACTTATTCTCGGATGGTTGTTTAGTGCCCTGGACACGGTGGAAGCGGTAACTCCGATCTCCATAGCGATATCATGAATGGTGATTTTTTCTTTCTTTCTCATCAACTTGTACGGAACGCAGAATATTGGCCGGAATGGCTTTTTGTCCATTCAAAATGAATGATAAGGAAATATTTTAGCAAATGCAATCGATTGCGCTAATATATGTTTTATTCTTTTGCTTTATTCTTTATCTTTAATTTCCCATTTTCCCCAGGGAAAACAGGTGGTATGGATTTAATGTTGCTCTGTCCGGATTTTCGGTATTAAATCTTGAAATTTTAAAAAACTAACTTATTATCATTTAATTTATAAAGATAAACGTATGAAAATCAATAGTAAATTTTGGTCACCCCTTGCTGCATCAATTTTACTTTTAGCTGTATCATGTTCCAACGAAAAAGAAATGGAGGAAGAAGACGTGAAAACAACCTTTACCGGTGAAAAGAATGAAATCAAACTTTTAACATTAGATCCGGGTCATTTTCATGCCCACCTGGTAAAAAAATCCATGTACGAACAGGTAGATCCGAAAGTACATGTGTATGCCCCTGATGGTCCGGAGCTACAGGCCTATTTGCAGGCCATAGAAAATTACAATACCCGCCCGGAAGATCCTACCAGTTGGGAGCTTGAAGTGTATAAGGGCGAGGATTTCCTGCAACGCATGCTTGAGGAAAAAAGAGGTAATGTGATGGTCACAGCAGGGAACAACAGGGAGAAGACTGCCAATATCAAAGCTACTGTCGAGGCAGGGCTTCACGTGCTGGCAGATAAGCCTATGGCAATAGACGTAGCCGGTTTTGAGATGCTCAAGGAAGCTTTTGACCTGGCCAAAAAGAACGATGTGCTGCTATTTGATATCATGACCGAACGGTTTGAAATATCTACTATACTCCAAAGAGAGTTTTCCCGGATCCCTGAGGTTTTTGGTGAGTTGGTGCAAGGCAGCCTGGAGGATCCGGCGATCACCAAGGAAAGCGTGCACCATTTCTACAAGCAGGTATCAGGTAGCCCCCTCATCCGGCCGGCCTGGTTTTATGATGTCACCCAACAAGGCAATGGTATTGTGGATGTGACCACCCATCTGGTAGATTTGGTTCAGTGGGAGAGCTTTCCTGAACAGATTATCGATTACGAAAATGACATTGAATTGATCAATGCCAGACGTTGGACCACCGACCTCACGCTGGAACAATTTACACGTTCTACTGGATTGGCTTCCTATCCGGATTATCTGGGAGGGGTGGTAGATGACGGAATCCTGAAGGTTTACGGCAATGGTGAAATCAACTACACCATCAATGATGTTCACGCCAAAGTATCCGTAATATGGAATTATGTGGCTCCCGAAGGCTCGGCCGATACCCATTACTCCATCATGCGTGGCAGCAAATCCAATTTGGTCATCCGGCAGGATGAAGCAGAAAATTACATTACTGAGCTCTATATCGAGCCTGTAGCGGGTGTAGATCTGGCTGATTTTGAAGAGACCTTGCAGGAGCAGGTAGAAAAATTATCGGTACGGTACAATGGACTGGGGCTGGTTAAGGTATCTGGCGAGAACGCATGGCGCATAGAAATTCCCCAAGCCTATCGTACCAGCCACGAAGATCATTTCAGAGAAGTTACCGAGCGATATATTGAGTACCTCACCGCTGGAAAATTACCGGATTGGGAAGTTCCCAATATGCTCGCCAAATATTACGTGACTACCAAAGCGCTGGAAATGGCCCAATAGGCCAGACTCTTCCTTTTCCGGATATTTAGATATGAAACTACAAAGAAGATCTTTTATCAAGCAGGCAGGAATGGCCGGAATGGGATTGGCGGCTGGCATCCCTATTCCAGCTGCCCATGCAGGCGGTGCAATAGTCGACATGAATAGCAAGGCAGCAGGCGATCAAAGTATTATCGGCCCATATGGACCCTGGATCGATGGATTGAACAAACAGACATTACCAAAATTTTCCTTTAGGAACCCTTCCTTTACCAATTTAGAGCAATGGAAGGCTCTGGCAATGGAACTGACCCGGGACCGTATGGGAATACCGGATACCGGTCCTCTGCCTGTGGTCGAAAAATCCGGTACGCAGAACCATGATGGCTTGCAAATTGAATCACTGTCCTGGCAGCTTCCCTATGGCAGGCCTACACAGGCACTGGTGTTGAAGCCCGCCGGGGAGACCGGAAAATTGCCCGCCATACTTGCCTTCCACGATCATGGCGGTAATAAATATTTTGGTCGGAGGAAAATCACCAAAACCGGAGATGACCAACACCCTCTGATGGAGGAACATCAGCAACATTATTATGAAGGGATGGCCTGGGCCAATGAAATCGCCAAAAGAGGGTATGTGGTCATGGTTTCAGATGCTTTTACCTTCGCCAGCAGGAGGGTTATGATAAAAGATGTGCCGGAAAATCAGCGTGGAGGGCTTACGGATTCAGCACCTGAAAAACCCGAAAATATTGCGGCATACAATGATTGGGCGGCGAAGCATGAACATGTGATGGCCAAATCGCTTTTTTGCGGAGGAACAACATGGCCCGGAGTATTTTACGCCGAAGACAAGGTTGCCCTTGATCTGCTCTCGTCCAGGCCGGATGTAGATCCGTCCAGGATAGGCTGTGGTGGCCTTTCGGGTGGGGGATTGCGCACGGTGATGATGGCAGGACTGGATCACAGGATCAAATGTGCGGTCTGCGTGGGTTTTATGAGTACCTGGACAGACTTTCTGTTGAACAAAGCCTACACCCATACCTGGATGACATACGTTCCCCGCCTTCCTGAAGATCTGGATTTTCCGGAAATATTGGGGCTTCGGGTACCATTACCTACCCTGGTGTTGAATGATGAGGATGACCAGTTGTACACACTGCCGGAAATGAAGAAAGCTGACCATATACTTGCAGAAATTTATAAAAAAGCAGGCTTTAGCGACAATTACCGGGCTTCGTATTATCCGGGGCCTCACAAGTTTGATGTTGCCATGCAGCAGGAAGCTTTTTCCTGGTGGGACAAATGGTTAAAAGCGTAACAAAAAAATGACAAAAATATGAATACATACCGCCGCCAGTTCAGGTACTTTGTCTGTTATATTCTTTTTTTGCCGGTGTTTTATGCGCAAGCCCAGCGTTCTGCTGATGAGGACATGCTATGTGTAGGCGCACACTGGACAGAGGATGAGGGTGCAGGTTTTTTGCAAATGATGCAGGGAGAATACCAAAGCGAAAGGGCCTGGGACAAAAGAGCCAAAGCCATTCGCCAACAGATACTGAAAGGTACAGGTCTGGAAAAAATGCCCGATAAGGGCCCCCTGAATCCTGTCCTGGGTGAAATCAGGGAATACGATGGCTATAGTGTCCGGAATGTAGCTTTTGAAAGTTTGCCAGGAGTATTTGTCACGGGAAGCTTGTATCTGCCTTCGGATAAATCTGGAAAAATTCCCGGTATTCTCAGTCCCCACGGTCACTGGGACAAGGAAGGAGAGGTAGGTCGGTATCGCCCTGATGCGCAAAAGAGATTTGCGTCGATGGCCAGGATGGGGGCTATGGTGTGGGCCTATGATGCCGTGGGCTATGGCCAGCAGAAAGATTTGGGCTGGGAGCACCGGGAAGATGGTGAAATACTGAAATTGCAACTCTGGAACAGTATCAGGGGCGTGGATTTTATCTTGTCAATGGGTGCGGATCCCGAAAGGATGGCTGTGACCGGAGCTTCGGGAGGAGGTACTCAATCTTTTCTGCTAGCTGCAGTAGATGAACGTATCGATGTCGCCGCTCCGGTGGTGATGGTATCGGCTCACTTTTTTGGGGGCTGTGTTTGTGAAAGTGGAATGCCCATCCATAAAAGCAACAATTTTCAAACCAACAACGTGGAAATTGCCGGCCTTTTCGCACCAAAACCCATGTTGCTGGTGTCGGTAGGCGGCGATTGGACCAAAAATACTCCCCAGGTAGAATTTCCACATTTGCAGTATATTTATGGATTGAAGGGAGATAAGGAAATGGTCGAAAACATTCATATTCCGGAGGACAATCATGGATACGACGACAAAAAGCGGCAGGCGGTATATCCGTTTCTGGCAAAGCAACTGGGGTTGGACCTTTCCAAAGCCATGCATCCCGATGGCAGTTTGAATGAGGATAAGGTTGTATTGGAAGATCAGGAAGTTTTGTATCCCTTCGATGACAATCATCCTTTTCCCGAATCCGGAATCACTTCCGTATTCGACATCAAATGGTAGGAGTGATAATTGCAGCGAGCGTCAATAGTGGAAATTGGGGACAGCGTTTAATCGACAGGTATATCCGGCACTTCTAGTTTCAGAAAACAATGTCAGCGATGCTTGCTCAAATTTCAGGTAGCAATTAGAGAATAGGTTCTTTTTCCTTTTATTCAAAATCTGGAAAACCATGTTGAGAAAAATTTTATTGACTGCTATGGTATCGGTCCTCTATCTGCTTGCAGCCTATGGGCAGGAGGATTTGAAAGTAATACAGCCCCATTGGGTAAGCTTCACAGATGGTTCCAATGCTTTGTACAAGCACCAGACCATGCAGGCCTTTGAATTGCTCAGTGCGAGGAAAAAAGCGCTGCAACAGCTTGATTCCAAAGCATCATGGCAGGAATGGCAGGCGCAGATCAGGAAGAAATTGTGGGATGCTGTGGGGCCATTTCCTGAAAAAACGCCACTCGATGCTGAAATTACCCGAAAAGTGCAAAAGGACGGTTTTCGCATGGAACACCTGGTCTATCAATCCCAACCGGGATTTTATGTCAGTGCCACCCTTTTTGTACCGGATGGCTTGTCAGAAAAAGCGCCAGCAATCATTTACTGCTCAGGACATGCGCTGGAATCCTACAGGAGTCATACCTATCAGCATGTTATTTTGAATCTGGTAAAGAAAGGTTTCATTGTTTTCGCATTTGATCCGGTAGGGCAGGGGGAGCGACTGGAATACTTTGACCCGGCAGATAACAAGCCTACGATCGGCGGTCCGACCAAGCAGCATTCCTATCCGGGGGCTCAGGCCTTTATTGCGGGTACATCCCAGGCCAGATACATGATTTGGGATGGCATACGGGCTGTAGATTATCTCACCACCCGCCGGGAAGTTGACGCAAGCCGGATAGGTATCACCGGCAGGTCTGGGGGAGGTACCCAATCTGCCTATATAGCGGCATTTGATGAGCGCATTTATGCTTCCGCTCCGGAAAATTACATCACCAATTTTAAGCGTCTGCTTTTAACGCACGGTCCTCAGGATGCAGAACAGAATTTTTACAGGGGGATCGCTTCCGGTCTGGACCAGCCTGACCTGCTGCTGGTAAGGGCTCCGAAACCAAGCCTGATGATCACTACTACGAGAGACATTTTTAACATTGAAGGAGCCAGGGAGGCTGCCGCTGAGGTACGCCGCATTTATGACGTATTTGACCATTCAGAGCGATTTGGCATGGTCGAGGACGATGCAGGGCATGCCTCAACCTTAAAAAACCGGGAAGCCATGTATGCATTTTTTCAGGAGAATCTGAATTACCCGGGAATTGCACGGGACGAACCCATTGACACACTTAGCCGGGAAGATTTACAGGTGACAAGTACCGGACAGATTCTGAGCAGCTACCCTGCCAAAACCATATTCGAGCTGAATCAGGAGCATATACCTGCCCAATCTCCGGGATCCCTGGCTGAACGCGTAGCGAAGTCCAGAATGCTATCCGGGTACCGGGATCCTGTCGGCGAAGCGACTACCATGATGACCGGCCGCTTTCAAAGAGAGGGGTATACGGTGGAAAAGCATTTAATGCGCGGAGAGGGAGACTATTGGATTCCCTTTCTGCTGATGAAACCCGATGCCCAGACTTCCAGCGCTGTCCTTTTTCTGGACCCCGGGGGGAAAAGTACGGATGCAGCTGCAGGTGCAGATATGGAGGCGCTTGTGAAAGAAGGACACATGGTACTGGCCCCGGACCTGCTGAATACCGGGGAGATGGGCAATGGAGGATTTACCGGCGATTCAAACTTTCAGGGCGAATCCTATAATTTGTGGTTTGGCAGCATATTGATAGGCCGTAGTATTGTAGGTCTTCATGCAGGGGATGTCAATCGGCTGGTCCGGGTATTGCAGGAAAAGCAGGGTGTATCGCAGGTACGAGGTCTCGCAAAAGGTCAGATGGCCTCGGTATTATTGCATGCAGCCAATTATAACCCCGACATACGCTCGATCGCGCTTATAAATCCGATGAATTCTTTCCGATCCCTGGTTACGAGTCAGAAATATGATCCGTCCCAGATAGCGTACACCGTGGCTGGAGCCCTGCCCCACTATGATCTGCCAGACCTGCTGGAAAATCTGGCCGATAGAAATCCGCTGATTCTGGAAGAGCGAAGCATGGATCAGAGGACTTTTCCGGAATGGTCAGAAAGCCTTAAGGACAGTCAGGTGAGAAGTATACCGCAGTCCGATATTGGCGCAAGAGCGGCACATTTACGTAACTGGCTAAACCCCTGAAGCAAAAAAAGCTACCCTGTGGAGGTAGCTTTTTTGTTTTTCTTTCGTGTTGAATCAATTCCTGTTGATGGCATTAAGCATGTCAAAGGCCATTTCCAGTCTTTTTCCGAAGTTCTCCTCTCCTTTTCTCAACCAGACTCTGGGATCGTAGAATTTTTTATTCGGATTGTCAGAGCCTTCCGGATTTCCAAGCTGGGTTTGGAGATAGCCCTCTTTGTCTTTGTAATATTTTAAAACACCCTCCCAGAAAGCCCATTGGAGATCGGTGTCAATGTTCATTTTTACAGATCCGTAACTGTTGGCTTCCCTGATCTCCTCGACAGTAGATCCAGATCCACCGTGAAAAACAAAATTGACAGGTTTGCCTACTGTACCAAACTTTTTGTTGATATAATCTTGCGAATTTTTAAGGATCTCCGGCTTGAGGGACACGTTGCCTGGTTTGTACACACCGTGTACATTTCCAAATGCCGCAGCCACTGTGAATAGGTCATCGACTTTCTTCAACTCCTCATAAGCATAAGCCACTTCCTCTGGTTGGGTGTATAGTTTGGAGCTGTCCACGTCGGTGTTGTCGACTCCATCTTCTTCTCCTCCGGTGACACCAAGTTCGATCTCAATGGCCATATTCAGTTTGGCAAATTCCCTGAAATATTTTACAGAAATTTCAATATTCTCTTCCAATGTCTCTTCCGAAAGATCCAGCATGTGGGAGCTGAATAGCGGCTTCTTAAAAGCAGCATGATAGGCTTTCCCTTCTTCCAGCAGTCCATCTATCCAGGGGAGTAATTTTTTTGCGGCATGGTCGGTGTGCAGAATTACAGGAACCCCATATACCTCCGCCATTTTTTGTACATGCATGGCACCTGAAACGCCACCAGCTATGGAAGCCTGCTGCTTGTCGTTCGGAAGCCCCTTTCCGGCAAAAAACTGAGCTCCGCCATTGGAAAACTGAATCATCACAGGGGAATTCACTTTTTTAGCGGTCTCCAGTACTGCGTTGACAGTATTGCTATTGATGCAATTTACCGCAGGCATCGCAAATTCGCTTTCCTTGGCATATGCGATAAGGTCTTTCAGTTCTTCACCGTATTTTACTCCAGGTTTGAATTTCATATTGAATGATTTACGTTTATATTGAATATTGATTCCTGTCCAATTGATTTGAATGGAAAATTTACGTCAAAGATAGGAATACCCTAGAACAAATGCCTTATTTTTTGGGCGAAAAATACCATTTGGCCGAATATTGCGGCTTTTGCAGCCGTATATCAAGGCTGAGAAACTATAAAATTTCCTTTATATCTTTGTTTATGGAAAAAATTACTATCACAGGAGTTCCGGAACATTTCAATTTTCCCTGGCAATTGCTTGTAGAAGCACAGCCTTTTTTGGAAAGCGATGTACAATTGGTTTGGGAAGATGAATCGAGAGGATCTGGTGCCATGAACAAGGCATTGCGGGAAGGCAATACCGATTTGGCCATCGTACTTACAGAGAGTTTTGTAAAGGACAAAATCGAAGGAAACCCAGGACGGATGATAGGTTTTCATGTGAATTCACCCTTGATTTGGGGGATTCATGTTCCTGCAAGGACTGATCTGTCAGCGGTGGAAGACCTGAAAAATGTCCCTTTTCTTGTAAGCAGAATGGGCTCAGGCTCTCATCTGATGACTTATCTGCTGGCGCAGCGAAAGTCCTGGAACACCTCCGATATCGATTTTGAGATTATTGGTAACCTTGATGGTGCCATCCAATCCTTTAGAAAAAACAGTGCCAAAGCATTTTTGTGGGAAAAATACACCACACAGCCTCTGGTAGACAAGGGTTTATTCAAACGGATAGGGGAGATACCCACGCCCTGGCCCTGTTTTGTCATTGTAGCATCAGAGAAAATGCTTCGGGATAATGCAGTGCTGGCCTTTCAGATCATGGACGCGCTGTACCAGATTAACCGACGGCTTATGAATGATAGATCAGCCGCAGTCAATCAAATTGCAGCTCGGTACCAACTTGACCCCAAGGGGGTTGAGGAGTGGATTGCCCAAACCACCTGGACCACGGAGGAGGAACCGGCTGCACCCCATTTGTTAAAAACAATGGAAATATTGGCAAGTTTGAAGCTTATAGACAAAAAACCGGGTGCAGAAACCTTTATTGCTCCGCGCAGCCGGTAAATATATACGGGACCAGCTATCGGGTCCCGTATTTTCACTAAAAGGAAATTCGGCAATGGTGCCGAATACAACCTTGCAAATTAATCGATCTGCACTCCGCCCGGAATACTTTACATCGGCTTTACAATCGTTCTATTTTACAGTTGCAGTTTCCCCGAAACCTGAGTCCCGACTGCATACCTAACACAAAGTTTGCTGCATCAAAAGTCTGAATAATCAGTGGGACGAAGTAGGCGCGTGACATTTTTAGAGACTGTATTCTGGTATTCTTCCAGGTCTTTCATCGCTACCCAGTCAGGATCTACCCTGAACGCATCCCAGTGCGCATTTCTTTCTTCCATGTTTTCAAAGGTAGTCAGGTACATGAGGTTTGGCATGGTGGCTCCGGCGAGTGTTTCGGCGTAAAAAACCGGATTGAATGCCAACTTGTCGAATATGTCTGTTTCACCGCTGTTAAACATTTTTACTTTCTGGCGATACAACCTTTCTGTGGCGGCTTCATAGCTTCTGAGTTCATAAACACGCTCAGATTTCGGCGCGCTTAACTCCGGGGCCTTCATCCTGGGACTTCCTTTGAAAGCCTGCAGCAAGCGGGTTTCTATCCTTTCGAATGGGGGGTTGTTATGCGAGGCATAGATGTAATCTTTACCGGCGTCCTGGAAGCGCTGGTCTTTGTCCAGCTTGCTTTGAAACTGAAAGTAATCTTTGGAGTTTTTAAAAGGCAGAAAGACAAAAATTCGCTTGCCGGCTTCCTGTTCCGAGGGAAGCGGTTTGAATACACCCACCTGGCTCACTCCTGCCCGGTGGGCAGCAGGAATAAAGGCCGATTCCAGATATTTATCCACCATTTGCTCCTGAGTGCTATTGGCGATGTGATAAATTTTAAGCTCGTAAAGATCTCTTTTGCCGTCCTGTGCCACCGAAAAGAAGCTCAGGGAAAAAGTGAAAAGTAACATCAAAGATGAAACGATAAGTTTATTTTGGTTCATGTTGTTATTGATTTGAATGCTGTAATCAAGAATACTATTTTGATCAAAAGTAATTAAAATCGAATTACTTTAAAAAAATATTATACCAATGGAAAATATATGCTTATTTTTGAATTTTATATTTTAGCAATGTATGAGCTTGTTTTTGAATCAATTATTATAGGAAATGAAAAGAATTTTAGTAACCGGTGGAGCAGGTTTTTTAGGTAGCCACCTTTGTGACAAACTTCTTGCCGAAGGAAACGAGGTCCTTTGTGCAGACAATCTTTTTACGGGCAGAAGGCGGAATATCCACCATTTGCTGGACAACAAAAATTTTGAGTTTTTAAGACATGACGTTACGTTGCCTCTGTATGTAGAAGTGGATGAGATCTACAATCTGGCCTGTCCTGCCAGCCCTGTCCATTATCAGTTTGACCCGGTTCAGACCACCAAAACCAGTGTATTGGGCGCAATCAATATGTTGGGATTGGCCAAACGGCTGAAAGTACGGATTTTACAAGCCAGTACCAGCGAGGTGTATGGAGATCCGGAAATACATCCCCAGCCCGAATCCTACAAGGGGAGTGTAAGTGTGACCGGCCCCAGAGCCTGCTACGACGAGGGTAAGCGTTGTGCCGAAACCTTGTTTTTTGATTACCATCGGCAACAGAAACTGAGCATCAAAGTCATGCGCATCTTCAATACCTATGGTCCCAGAATGCACCCCTCTGATGGCCGGGTAGTAAGTAATTTCATAGTCCAGGCCTTGAAAGGTGAAGACATCACTATTTTCGGCGATGGCAAGCAGACCAGAAGTTTTGGTTATGTGAGTGATTTGATTTCGGGCATGCACAAATTGATGAATAGCCGGGAGGGTTTCATCGGTCCGGTCAATATTGGTAATCCGGTAGAATTTACCATGTTAGAACTGGCAGAAAACGTCCTGGAGCTCACAGGATCCAAGAGCAACTTGAAATTTCTTCCACTTCCGCAAGACGACCCCATGCAACGCAAGCCCAATATCGACCTGGCAAGAAAGGAACTGGGCTGGGAACCCAGGGTGCAGTTAAAGGAAGGCCTCATAGAGACCATCAGCTACTTCGATCAGGTTCTGAAAGAAGGCGGATATTGACCTTCACATGACATCACAGGTGGAGGCGCTGCTTTCGATACAGAAGGCAGTGCTTTTTTGTTTTTTGTGTTATCAGCTGATGTTTTTTTCAAACCTAATATTTAGACGTTTAGATATTAAATTTTGTATTATATTAAATTTCAATATTTTAAATTCGCGAAGTGGCATATTATTTTATTTTTATGAAAATTTAATTGATAAAACCTTTTTTTATTTGCCTGAGGTTGTTTACCTTGTATCATTATTATTTGTCACCTGATTAAATACTTGTAGCCATGAAAAGCAGGTATAAGTTATTCGCCATAGATGATGAGCCTTCCGTGCTGCTGATAATTCAACATTACTTCAAAGAGAAATTTGATGTCAACGTGTACAACAAGCCTGCTGATGCCATTGCGTCCATGCACGAAGGCAACCTTCCGGATATGATCATTTGTGATTTGAATATGCCCGAAATCAGCGGAACCGAATTTGTGGAATTTATTCGGTCAAGTGGTTTTTTTGCAGAGATTCCTCTGATTGTTCTTTCGGCTACAGAATCATCCGAGAAGAAGATCAATATTTTGAATCTTGGAGCAGATGATTTCTTGGTCAAACCTTTCAACCCCAAAGAGCTGGAAGCCAGGATCAATTCTATATTGAGGAGAATTGGCAAACCAGCATTGGAAACGATCGATGACTGACAATTTCCGTAAAATTGCGTTGATTTCAAAAAACCAACAGCTAATTGAATCGATTTCTGAAGCGTTGAAAGGCGCCTGCGATGTCCTTCCTTTTTCAAATGGAATCATTTTTTACAATCACCTTGCCAAATCATCGGGGGATTTTTGCCTGGTGTTGAGCGACGCCTCATTGCAGGGAGTACACGGACTTCCTCTGAAGGAAACCATGGATAAATTGGGTTACGGTCATCTGCCTTTTTTTCTATTGGTAGACAGGCTCAGCCGGGAGGATATCCTAAAAGCCATAAAGGCGGGCATTGCAGACTTGTTTATCAAGCCTGTAAATAGGAAAAAGCTCAGGACAAGGATTGCGTTTCAAATCAAACATCCCATCAGCAGATTAAAGAACAGGAAAATCACCAAGATACAATCCTACAAGATCCCCTTCCTGAAGCGATTATTGGACCTTGTGGTTTCCGGCCTGATATTATTACTGTTGAGCCCTCTTTTTTTGATTGTTGCCCTGCTGATCAGGATTGAGTCCAGGGGACCTGTGTTTTATTATTCTTACAGGGTCGGTACGGGATACAATATTTTCAAATTCTACAAATTCCGGTCTATGGATCCGGATGCAGATGCCAGGTTGCAGCAACTCAAGCACCTGAACCAATACAATCAGCCTGGATCTACTCATACCAGGGTGGAAGGGGAGAAAAGTGACCCCGCCTTGAACAGCCATTCCGTAAAGGAGCTTTGTGAGTTTTGCGAGCAGGCCGGGGGTGGATGCCTGCAGCCACTCTACGATGACAACCAGATGGTTTGTGAGAAAATTTTGCTGGCCAAAAAGAACAGCAATCAGGATTCGGCTTTCATCAAAATAAAAGACGATCCGCGCGTGACCAGGATTGGGAAATTTATCAGAAATACGAGCATCGATGAGCTGCCCCAATTGTGGAATGTGCTGAAAGGTGATATGTCATTGGTGGGTAACCGCCCGCTGCCATTGTATGAGGCTGAGAAAATTACCACAGACAAATATGCGCTGCGATTTTTAGGCCCGGCAGGGATCACGGGGCTCTGGCAGGTAGAAAAAAGGGGCAGAGGAGAAATGTCTGAGGAGGAAAGATTGAGCCTGGACAATGACTACGTTAAAAATTTCTCATTCTGGTTTGATCTTAAGATACTGTTACGAACTGTTCCTGCGCTTTTTCAAAGCGAGAATGTCTGAGCCAGCAATTCCCAGAAATGTTTTTCCCTTTCCTCCCAGGTATTTGTGGAGGCCTCAAGATACCTTTTTTCCGACTTTTCTGCCGTATCGTTGTCAAGTTCCTGTCTGATGGCCAGGGCAAAAGAGGAAGCATCTTTTTGCAGTCGGATCAAAGGGAAAAAGGACCTGATGTCCGCTGAAAACGGGGTAGCGACTACAGGTTTACCCGATGCCAGGTACTCATTGATTTTCAACGGATAGATACTTTTGGTGACATCATTGCATAGAAACGGCAAAATGAGCAGGTCAAAATGACTCAGAAATCCCGGTAATTGTTCTATCTTCCTAGGTCCGGTAAAATAGAGATTTGGTATCTTGTCCAGGTCTATCCGGGTATGGCCGGCATGATTTCGCGGCCCTACGAGCACAAGGCTGATGTCCGGGTTGGCTGCGCAAATACCAGCGATCAGGTCATAATCCAGCCTGTGACAGATATTGCCGGTGTAGCCGATCATCGGACGTGGAATATCTTTGAGTTCTTCGGGTAACGGTAATTCCTTCTTGTAGGCTACCTTAAACAAGTCGAAATCTGCAGCGTTGGGAAAATAGGCGACCTCTTTTCCGGATAGCTCCTGCAAGTCTGTTTGCAATTGCCGTGAAGTGGCCAGGTTGAGGTCGGCATTCCTGATGGCCTGGATTTCATTTGCAGCCCCGTGTTTTCTCAAGTAAGGTTCAAGCGCCCGAATATTGTCTCTGGACTGGTAGACAGATACTGTCGGTTTGAAATTTGGCGGGACATGATTCATATACAGCGGATTAAAGGAATTGAAGAAAATAAATTCTTTTTCATTGATTCTTTTCAGCCCCTCAATGATGCTATTGGCCAGCCTTCGGTCATTCCACTTTGCCAGAAACCGATAGACCCGTCCCCTGGGCAACCAATTGACCGGAAGCGTCAGCGGGGGAGTCAATGCGTACAAATGTCTGCCAAAGTCCGGTAAGGGATTCAGGCTGGACCTGCCCCATAGTAAGGCAGCCTTTCTCTTCCTGACAGCTGCAGTGCTGCGTTCGCGGAAAAAATCAATCAGCGTAAAAGGATAGTCTACGTACAACACAGGACGCTTTTGGGAAAAAGTTTTGGCTAGCGACCAGGAAGCTGAAGAAAAATCTCCATCCCAGCGGGACATGCTTGTCATGACTATCGGCAATTGCTTTAATTGGGAAATTGAAAAATGATTCATTCAGCTTTTTTCTCTAAAATATAAATGGATTCCGACCGGGAAATCTTAAATTTAGGTTAAAAATAACCATTAATTTTTGATGCTTTGGTTCTGTTTGAAATAATTACCTGGATTTGTTGTTTTTACCTGTTGTTTCCCCTTATCAGTGCCAGCCTGGCTGTATTCCGATCTGAGAAGCTGGAAAAAGATCCGGCTCATTGCGCTGATTTCGCCTGCGTCATCACCCTTTACAAAGAAGCAGACATTGCCTGGCCTCTTGTCCGGTCTTTGCTACAACAGGACTATCCGAAATTCCACATTTACCTGGTAGTAGACGGAATAGAGGAAGTCCGCACTCCGGCAGTTTCGGATAAACGGCTTACGGTCCTGAAGCCAGAGGAGTTTCTGCACAGCAAGGTGGCTTCGCTGGATCTGGCGCTCCGCAGCATGCAGGAACACCACAGCCATGTGGTGGTGTTCGATCCGGACAACCTGGTACCCGCCCATTTTCTAAGAGAGATAAACCGCTACCATGCTATCGGCTATGTGGCTGTTCAGGGGAAAAGGATTGCGAAAAATATAAAAGGAACCTATGCAGCTTTGGATGCCCTCGGAGAATACTACTATGATTTTGCCGTCAGAAGCGTTCCTTTTATGCTGGGGTCTTCCTCTACTATTGCCGGTTCAGGCATGTCCCTTGAAAAAACGATATACCGGCAAAACATCGCCGGAGAAATGCAGGTATTGCAAGACCGGGGGCTGGTGGTAGCAGAGGACAAGTCCCTGCAACTGGAGCTGGTAAGTAGTGGCCATCGCATTGCCTATTCAGCGGCAGCCATAGTTTTTGACGAAAAGGTCACGGCGGCCCATCAGGTAGGCAGGCAAAGGGGGAGGTGGCTCAACAGTTATTTTGGCCAGCTTCCTGCCTCATTGGGTCTCTTTCTCAGGGGCCTTTTCCGGTTGGATTGGAATAAGGTTTATTTTGCCCTGATGGTGTCCATGCCACCCATGATCATGCTGACGGCTGCCGCCATGCTGTTGGCGATAGCCTCTTTGTGGATCAAGTGGCCTTATTTTTTTCTGATTACAGGATGTGTATGCTTGTTTGGATTAGGGTTTTTGAGTATTCTGACTTTTAACAAGACACCCGGCAGGGTGTTCAAATCGATTCCCAAAATTCCTTTGTTCGTGTGGGGGCAGCTTTCTGGTATATTGCATATCCGAAAAGCCAGCAAGGATTTTATGGCCACTACGCACAGTGAAGTGATGGAGATTGGCCCCTTATGGGAAAAGCGAAAAAGGGAATTTCAGTACCTGGAGCATCGCTGGAAGTGATTGTTACCGGCTTTGGCTGCTGAACCTGTCAATTGCTCCCCTATAATTTTTTACAGCCTGAGACAGGCAGCTAAACACGTTAATGGGAATGTATCTCGAAAGCAGGTAAAATTTGATGCCTGCGGTGATGAAGAGTGCAATCACCAAACCAAACGCGGCACCTTCAAGTCCGTACCAATTGATAAAAAGCCAGCTAAATCCGGCACCAGTCACAAAGGTGGCAAATACCATTATCATATTAAAGAATGGCTTTCCAATGGCATCCAAAAATACACCCGATTGCCGGTCAAAGGGCTTAATCAGGGCCAGCAAAGCGAGAATTCTTAAGAATGGTACTGCATTCAGATAGTCCTCTCCGGCAATAAACAGGATGATGTAATGCGCAAATACCAGACAAAAGAGCCAGAATGGAATGGTGAGTGCCAGCATCATTCCGACCGTCTTTTCATATAGCCGGCCGATCTCGCCGTTATGGTTTGCGTCATGGGCTTCTGCAGCTTTAGGGTAGCTGATAGACGCGATGGAATTTACCGGAATTTCAACCATGTTCATCATCCTGCCGGCTGAATTGGCCAGGGCTACCTGTACGGGCGTAAGCAGCGCTCCAAGTAGAAATTTATCCAGACTGTTGGTGAGCATGGAAACGAGATTAGTGCCAAACACGAATTTACCAAAATGAAATAACCTGCCCAGCCAGTAGGTGGTAGCCCGCCACCTGATGTGAAAATACTTGCGTACCTGATAAAACGAAACCAGGGTAGCCAGGAAAAAAGCTCCGTTTTGATACCAGGCCAGCTCGGCAAGACTGAGGTTAAGGTGCCCGGCATAGCCGATACAGATCACCAGGAAAAATGGAAGACTTTTGCTGATCCCGGCAAAAAAATACGCGCTGAAATCAAACCTTGCCTGCATCAGGACCAGGTTGTGGGTATGGAATATCAGAACGGGGAGGATCCAGGAATAAATTTTCAGAATTCTGGCCAGGTCCGGAGCATGGAGTAAATTTGTCAGTGGACCGGCAGACATCCAGATAAGCAAAAACAGGAGCATGCTCAGTCCGGTATTCAGCCAGATCGCTGCAGTCTGAATTTTGGCCTGCACTGCGGGTTTTTTTCCAAGATATATTTTGATCAGCCCGTTTTGTATCAGTCCATTCCGGGCCATATCGATAATGGAAATGATGGTGATCAGCAAAACCCATACTCCAAAATCCTCAGGTGCCAGGATCCGGACCAGCAGCATAAATCCGATGAAACCGAGAAGAAAATCCACGCCCCGGTGCATCATCGTAAAAAAACCGCTTTTGAGCCAGTACTTCTTATCCGTCATTTTGCAGCTATTTGATGATAGCTTTTCAATGTTTCTGCAGCGCCCTTCCGGTAATCAAACAGTGGAGGTCGCTCATAGCCTCTGGCAGTAAGCGTTTTTCTCAACTCCTCGCTGGCGAGCAGGTTTTCTATTCCTTTACTGAGATCCTCGGGGTCAAAAGGGTCGATCAGCAAAGCCGCATTGCCGGCTACTTCGGGCATGGAAGAGGTGTTGGAGCTGATTACGGGGCAGCCGCAGGCCATAGCCTCCAACACAGGCAGACCAAAGCTTTCCCGCAAAGAGGGGTAGAGGAATAGCAAGGCCTCACTATAAATGGCAGGCAGATCTGTATTTGGAATGTAACCCGTCAAATGAATTTTCCTGATCAACTCAGGTGAACCTATGGCTGCCAACATGGATCTCAACACCTCTATGCCAATATCCGGCATGACCAAATCGGGAAAGTCAACTTGCCGTTTATCCAGCAAAGCAAGGCTTTTCAACACGCCTTTGAGATTTTTTTTGGGGTCTGTATTGCCCAGGAACAATATAAAGCGATCAGGAAGATGGTATTTTTTCCGGATGTTTTTTATCGTTTCTTTATTCTCTCTTTTAAAATGGCCGGCCACCCCGTTGTAAATGACTTTGACCTGTTCATCCGGTAGTCCAAACTGCCTCCTAATCCGCTCTTTTTCGTATTGGGAAACGGTATATAAACGGGAGGCTTTTTTGACCACTGCGGGTACAATCCATCTGCGGTAGAGGTTTCCCAAACGTTGGTACCAGGTCCCCTCCCGGAAATTCAGTTTTTCAAGGTAGATGATATCGTGCAGGGTGATGAGCAATTTGGTACTGCAGAAAAGCGGAGCTGTATTGCTGGTGCAATGCAAGAGATCTAGCTTATAGTCGTGTACGACCTTTGCCAGATGGTATTGTTCCCAGATAGGATAAGGGGAGGCAGGTAGTGGTACAATGGTGAAATTGGGGCTTGGGTCGATTGGGGTGCTGTCCTCTATTTCATTTACAAAAATAAAATATTCATTATCGCCATCCATTTCCTGCAGATTTTTGATCAGGGCAATCGCCACCATGTCCATTCCATGGCGGTTTTTTCTGAATATCCTTTGTGCTTCTATTCCGATTCTCATGACAATTGCTTCAGTGATGGGTTTCCCTTGATATTTTTCATAAACAGGCCGTCCCGAAAGCCTGCAAAATACCTTTGAAAATGAGACCAGTCTGCCTGAAGGGCAAATACCAAAAGGTTTTTGGGCAAGACGATTAAAAGGTAGTAGGCAGCGGTAAATAAAAATAGTGGCCAGCCCACATTTCTGCGCAGAAACAACCAACGGTTGCGGCTCATGTAGTAGGTTTTAAGAAGGGATTTTTTACCCACGCTCATGGATTCTTTGTGCAAAATGTAGCTTGCCGGTTCGTACCATATTTCGTAGCCCCCCTTTTTTATGCATTCACAATAATCCATCTCCTCATAATAGAGAAAATAGAGTTCGGCCATCATGCCGATATCAAAGACCACTTTTCTGGGGATAAACATGGCCGCTCCGTGTGCCAGCTGCGTGATTTCTGCTTGCTGGTATTGTCCCATATCCTTTTCCTGATAGCCTTTGCCTTTTCCTCGCCCGGTAATGGGGTTGATGGCTGAAAATCCGGCATACTGAATCGTATCCGGGGCATCATGGTACAGGATTTTTGGACATACCAGGCCTGCTTTTTCCGCCTTAAGGGATCTTTCAAGCAATACGTCTAGAATGTCCGGTGCCACCTCCGTATCGTTGTTGATCAGAAAAAAATAGTCTCCGGCAGCCTTTTCCATACCCCGGTTATTTCCCCCTGCAAATCCTTCGTTCCGGGGATTTCGTATCAATATGGTATCCGGAAACTGTCGTAAAATTTCTTCCGGATCTTCGGTAGAAGCATTGTCTACGACGATGATTTCTAGATGGGGATAGTTTACTTTCCGGAACGATGCCAGAAAATCAAGCGTATGGAGCAGGCCGTTATAATTTATGGTGATGACAGAAATTAGAGGTTTATCCATATGTTAAAAATTCATTTTTACTTGCTACAAATATTGTCCCGATCTCATCGGAAGAATCCTCGACGGGTAAAATCACCATTACCCAGAGTGTTTCGTGGTGATTTTTTTCGTATCGATTTCACCTTTTGGTGAATGGTTTTCCCTGTCCAGGTCTTCTGCCAGATAAAAGTAAGCCCAAGACATGTACAGGATCAATCCGGTGGGCATTTGCCCGAGAAGTGGATTCCCCACGGAAGCTGCAGCGATACCTACATACCCGGCAAACAATGCCAGTAGTTTTTGCCTGAGCCGGGGGTTGTTCACTTTCCATATTTTAAACAAAGCCATCAATGCAATGAAGGCCAATATGGCCACGTGTAAACCAAGACCGACGATGCCCATTTCGGCCCAGATTTTGATAAACCAACTGTCGTTGGGTGTTTCGGCCAGAAAGGTACCCGGGCTGAATCTTTGCCCCCAGAATCCAGATGTACCAATACCTCCCCCGAAAGGCCTGGTTTTCAGGTATTCCGAAAATTTTGCTTTGTTGGCAAGCCGAACGTTTAGTGATGCATCATTGGGGTCCAGCGCAGATCTCATTCTCCTGATCTGGTAATAGTCATTGCCTATGCTGGTGAATTTCAAAAAGATGAAAATCAAGGTTAGGGAAGCAAGGCCCAGGGTCATCAACTTAAAGTTTTTTGAAGCGAAAAGATATGCCAGCGAACCTGCTACAGGCACCATCAAAGCACCCCGCGTACCGCTCATGATCATCAGGTAGAAAAACAGCAGGGCACACAGCGCCAGTACGATTCGTTTTTTTGTTGAAAAAGGGCCCAGTGCCAACACCAGGGCAATCATGCCCGAATGGGCGATACCGGCACCAAACTGACCTGCATCTGAAAAGAAACTAAACACCCTGAGGTTGCCAAACAGCACATGGGTAGAGCGGGATCCGGCATCCAGCCAACGATTCTCAGCTCCATCCAGACCAATATAATATTGCCTCAATCCCCAAAAAGAAGCCAGGACCGAAAATAGCAGGATAATTTTGATCATAAAATCCAGGTCTCGTTTCTTATTGGCGTAAAGCAATGTGAGGGGTACGGTGAGCATCATGTACAGGGCGGTGCCCCGAACGGCATACACCCAGGCCTCAATGCTTCTGGCCTCAGGATTAAAAAGCTCAGCGATATTGTAGGACATCCATAGCAGCGTTACTGCGAAGAGGCTGTTTTTCAGATATTTGAAATCTGTTTTAACCTTCCGGTGAAAGACTGCGCTAAATAGCACCGCTGCGAGAGCAAAATCAACAGATAGTCCCAGGGGCAAACTTGGAATGTACCTGCTGGCACCTATGGAAACAAAGGCAAAGACCAATGCGGTGGCAAGGGCATTTCTTGGATGCTGCATCATAAAGAAAAACAGCAGCGCCGCTAGTGGCAGTATTATCAGGATACCAATCCCAAAAGTCCCAAAGTATACCACCACCAGACTGATCAGAAGGGCCAGTATTAGCCCCGAAAGGGGCAAAGCGATATGAGGACGAGAATACTCCATCAATTGAAATGGTTCAGGAAAGCAGCTTTTTTATTTTGGAGCGTATCAAAGATCTCTTTTTAGGAATTTCTCCTATGATGTCTTCCAGTTCATCACTTTTCATCTTATTGAGCCAGATCAGGTGAGGGATCTCAACCATTTCCTTTAAGTTGTTGAGCAAATGCAGGTCTGCCTGGGTCCATTTGCGTTCGGCATCCAACACCATCACCAGGGCGTTTGCCTGATTGATCAGACTGTAGTTCAGCGAAGCCTCAGCGATATTGGGCAATTCCCATAGGATAAATTCTTTTTCATTCTCAGAAATCTTATTTTCCCAGTACTTTTCGTTATTTATTTGTAGGCTCGCCGTCTCCGGATAGGAAAGGGTTGCACAAGGCATAGCGGCGGTGTCAGCAGTCAAACCCCAGTACACGGCCTCCCGGTTTTGCTCATTGAGGTCTTGTACCAATTTTTTGATCAAAAATGTCTTCCCTTCCCCGGGTTGTAAACTGTAAAAGAGAATCAGCTTTTTTCCTGATTTGGGAAGATGTTTGCTCAGGTAGTTGTGCCACTGTACGATTTCTTTCTGGCTTAGTTTTTCCTTGTCTACCGACCTCTCCATCAACCTCTCATCGAGCCAGGCACCTGCTACTTTCAATCCGGTGAGTTTTTCGGCTCTGGGGCCTGATTTGATCGTATTGTCCAGAAAAAAAGTCAGCAGAACCAGGGAGAGCATCACTGTACCTGTAGCCAGTCCGCCGCCCAGGGTCAATAGCGCCCTTTTAGATGGTAGGGGCGTTTTTGGGAAATACGGGGCATCAATCAGCCTTTGTGAGGAGGACATTTCCAGGTCGTATTTTTTCAAATAGGCCATATTCAGCCCATGCAGGATCGAGAGATATTGGTCCTCATTGACACTGACTTCCCGTTCCAGTTTTTTCAGTTCTGCACCCAGGGGAGCAAATTCCTCAATCTTTTCCGATAGGTAGGTTTTTCTGTTTTGCATGACGTCCAGCGCCTGCTTCTGCTCTTCATACAGAACTTTTAACCGCAACCATTCCTCGAGTATGGTCTCTCTTTGCAGTCCGTTCAGCGTATTGCTGTTTTTAAACAGTTCGACAGATGCCTCATCGATCTGATTCTTCAGGCTGCGGATTTCAGCCTCCAGCAGCCCGATTCTGGGGGATTCATCGCTTCGCATGGTCAGCCGCTGTATTTCCATATTTTTGGCGACAATATGATCCTGCAGTGTGCCGATTCGCTGAATAATAACCTGCCGTTTGTCAAAATTTTCAAACATGCTTTCTATTTCGTCCAGGTTGGACGCTGTGCCAGAGATCAAACGCTTCGATCGTTCTTCATCCTGTTCGTGTTCCAGTTTGGCAATGTCCAGGTATTTGCCCTGCTCGTAATAATTCAGGATCCGGTTTTGCGTCATGAATGCTTTAAGCGATTCCTCCGCCGCCCGCAATTTGTCCTGCGCGATGAGCAATTGATTTTGAAAATAGGTGATGGAGTTGATGTTTTCGAGTTCCTTCATTGCTGAATACCTGCTCATAAATTCATCGGTAATCAACCTGAGCGTGTGGTAGCAGATGCCGGGATCGTTGGTTCTGTAAGCGATTTCCATCATGTCGCTGGATGCTTTGCGGCCTACATACAGGCGCTCAATAATCTTGCTGATGGCATAGTGGTCGTGTTCCCTTAGCAGGTATTCAATCGGAGAGTTTTCATACCTTGAATAATGATTTTTTATCCTGGCCAGGGTGGCAGCTTCATCACCGGGAACGGCCAATTCGCTCCACAACTCACTTGAAAAATGAGTTTTAAGCGCTGCAAAGGCTTTATTGCCAATCACTTCACTATCGGGCTGAGAGAGCGCCAGATGCCCCGCCAACAGCCGCAGAGACGCTTCTTCTACAGTCTCTCTTGACTTGACCAGTAGCGTAAGGTTATCAAAGAGGTTGTTTGAAGTATAAAAATCCATTCTCACCACACCCCCATCAGTGGCGCCCTGATTGGAGGTAGGGTTGGTAAAAACGATGGTTTTGCTTTCGTATTCCCTTGGCATATTGCTGGTAAATCCATAAACAGCCACCGCAGCAATGACAGGTGGCAGCAGGATCCAGAGTTTGTTTTTCCAAAGTAATAGGATGAATTGTTTAATTGTCATTTCTCAGGATGATATTGGCTAAGGGCATTCCGATAAGGATTTCGAGTTTTTTGGCAGCGACAAAAAAATCACTCCTTGCATTTTCATATTCTGAACGCGCAATGGTATGGATCTCCGCATTTCTCATATAGCTGGCAGCGTCCAGGTTTCCCATGTTAAATTCCATTTCCATCTGTTGCAGGTTTGTTCTGGCTTTTTCCTGCATCTCGTACCTGATCTGCATCAGACGGTGGGCCAGTAGTAAGCTGTTGTATTCTTCTACCACTTGCTCGCTCACTACCAGTTCCATTTCACGGGTTTTAAAAAAGGTAGCCTCCAATTCATGCTGTTGTAGCTGAATTCGATTGCCTCTGTTAAAAATTTCAGAAAAAGGTATGCTCAGATTTGCTCCGGCCCGGTAGCCGTTGGCGATATTCGATAAATCTCCACCACCCTGCGGTCCGGTAGTCAAAATGGCCTGGTTGCCATACCCGTAATCGATGTATATCCGAAACAAGTCAGTCCAGGATTTTTTAGCCAGTTTCACCCTTTCCTCCGCTGAGCCGACAAGCGCCTCGTTGAGCTTGATGGTGGGGTGATTGGCCAAAGCCATACTGATGATGCTGTCTAAACTGAAAAGCTGAGATTCCAACGGTCTATCCAATGCGAGCTTGTCCAGTGGATCGCTTGTTTCCTGCGCAATGCCTTTTGTTCCGGTTGAGAAAATCACTGCAACTAAAATGACTATCAGCTTCGGATAAGATCTTGTTTTAAGCGGCACAAATTTCATTTATTTATATATCAATGACAAAAATAGGTTTACGTAAAATAATTTACTGTTTTAGCTCTATTTTTAAAATAAAAGTAACAAAATTTTTAATTTATCCTTTTTTTTTGAATTTAAATTTACAGCGTATATATTCATTAATTATTTAAATGTTTGATGATAAGGCACAATATTGCAGGAAAACTGAGCGAAAAAAGTCGGCTCCTCTATGGCAGGAAAGCAAGTGGTGTGATCGAGAAAATCAATCTGTATGTGGACCTGGTAAAGGATATCCTTCAAGGATCGTGGAGGTTGCTGAATGCCAGATTTTACCTCCGCAATTGTGCGCAGGTTGGTAAGTGGGTGACGGTCAGAGGCAGGCTGCGAGTGGAAGGCGCCGGAAAAATTGCGGTTGGAGACCACTGCAAGATATGGTCGCATATGGGCACTACCCAGTTGTTTGCAGACAGAGGGGCATCGCTCGAAATCGGGGAAGGGACCTTCATCAATACTGCCTGTATTGTTTCGGCAAGTGAACGCATATCCATAGGTAAAAATTGCCAGATAGCCAATCAGGTGATCATCATGGATGGAGACTTCCATGGCGTAGACGACCGGTCGGCCAAGGGGAAATCTGCCGCAATCATTATTGAAGAAGATGCCTGGCTGGCTACCAGATCGATGGTGCTGAAAGGTGTAAGAATTGGCAAGGGTGCAGTAGTGGCGGCAGGGGCAGTGGTTACCAGGGATGTAGCACCATATACAATGGTGGGAGGAGTTCCGGCAAAAACAATTCGAAAATTACAAGAAAACCAAACCGTTTTGACGGATTAAATTGCTTAATTGGAGCGTCAAAAAGTGAAATTAAACCTGAAAATTAAATGATCCGTTGCGTAATTATAGACGATGATGCTGCCAGCATCGAGGTGTTATCGCATTATATTTCCAAAACCAAATCCCTGGATCTGAAAGCTAAATTTACAGATGCCATAGAAGGGCTGAATTTCCTAAAGGAAAACAGGGGCAGTATTGATTTGATATTACTGGATATCGAAATGCCTGAAATGAACGGTTTTGAAATTCTCAAACACAGCCAATACGACGGAGCATTGATCGTAATTTCCGCAAATCATGAAAACGCCATATCTGCATTTGAGACCAATGCCTGTTTCTATTTGCAGAAGCCATTTGCCTATGCCCAATTTCTGAAAGGGGTAGAGAAATGCAAAGAGACAGAGATCAGAATTGATCCCAATGCCTATTCCAAAGACTTTATTTTCGTAAAAGACGACAGGCTATACAAAAAAATTCTTTTTGGAGAAATCAGTTATTGCGAGGGAAAAGGAGACTACATCAGTTTGAAATGCAAATCTCAGACCTACACCATCAAATCCACCATCTCTAATTTTTTAGACAAGCTGTCCGGCAACCCGGAATTTGTACAGGTGCACCGCTCCTATGTCATAAACCTACATTATCTGACTGATTTTGACAGTGATACAGCGGTAGTGGATGGGAAAATTATCCCGATAGGTGCCAAATATAAGGAACAGCTAAAAAATAGCGTCAATTTTCTTTAGCCTACTAAAACCTGCACATGCTACCGGACATTTAACTTTTCAGAAAATTTTTGATCAAACCCTTTACGGTATCCATTTCTTTGGTAAAATCCTCCATCATATCGCTGACACCGTTGGCCTTGAAGGAATTCAATTCTTCAAAAGTCAGCGCCATTTCATACAATTCACTGAGTCCTGCGGTAAGGGCTGATCCTTTTAGTTTGTGGCCTTCGCTGTTAAAGCCGGGAAGGTTTTGCTCTTCGAAATGTTTGGTCAATTGTTTTTCAGACTGATCCAGCTCGTTTAATGTCAATTGCAGTATGTCTTTGATGACCTTGGGCTCGTCACCAATGTATTCGATGACTTTGTCTATGTCAAAGTGTTTTTTTGAAAGGCTACCGATCGACGCATTATTGCCATTTTCTGCACTTGGGGGCACAGGAACCTCACCTTTGTTAGATCCGTGATTTGGTTTGATCCATTTTTCAAAAATCTGAACAATATTTTTCTCCACGATAGGTTTGGCCACAAAGTCTACCATTCCGGATTCCATACACTTTTCTCTTTCACCTTTGACGTTTCCAGCAGTGATAGCGACGATGGGAATATCCTTGGTCTCCGGTGAGGATTTGATTTTTCGGGTGGCTTCATGTCCGCTCATTACCGGCATCTGTATATCCATAAGGATTATGTCTGGCCGAAATGCCTGCGCCATTTCACATGCGGTCTGCCCATCAGTAGCTTCTAGTATTTTGGTATTCGGGGAAACTTTAAGCACGATGGTTTTGGCCAAAAACATGTTGATGGCATTGTCTTCAGCGATCAGCACGATCAGGTCGGATGCAAGAGCTACTGCGTCGTTGTCAGCACTGTTGTCTGTGTTGGCGGGCAATTGCCTGGGGTTGAGTTGAGCCAGGCCATTGTAGAGGGCATTTATTTTGATGGGCTTGGAAATTTTGATTTCTATAGACAGTTCCTTACAGGTTCTATAGATAAAGTCGTCATCGGCCGAACTGTGTAGCAGCATGATGGGACAACTGGCCTTATGCGGGGGGAAATTCTCCCTGATTTTTTTTACGGTCTCCAGACCATCCATATAAGGCATGTTCAGATCCATCAATATCACATCATAGGGCTCCTGATGTTCGATCTTTTGCAGGGCGTCGAATCCATTCACAGCTTCCTCCATACGGATATTTTTCAGAGAGAACATTTCCTTCAGAATAAGCCGGTTGTTTTCGTTATCGTCTACCACCAGAACCCTTTGGATAAAGCTGATGTCGGTTTTTTTTATGTTGTCCCCATGTTCTGTTTGCAAATTGATGTCAAAAAAGAATTTACTGCCCTCATCCAATTTGCTTTCCAGTTTTAGTTCAGAGCCCATCATGAACAAAAGTTTATTGGATATGGTCAGTCCCAGGCCTGTTCCACCATATTTTTTTGTAGTAGACCCGTCTTCCTGGGAAAATGCGTCAAAAATCTTTTGCTGGTTTTCCTCGGAAATTCCTATTCCTGTATCCTGAACTTCAAAACGTACAATTCGCTCTTTTTCGTTCAGCATAGCGATGGTCTGTATTCGCAAAGCGATTTCGCCTTCGTTGGTGAACTTTACGGCATTGCCCAGGAGGTTAATCAAAATCTGCTTAAGCCGGATGTCATCAATAAAGATAAATCTGGGAAAATCCTTTTCCAGATGGAGCAACATTTCCACTCCTTTGTTTTGTGCCTGGTAGGAGACCACATCAGTTGCCTGCCCTGCCAATTCAAAAATATCGGTTTTATTGATGTCTAACTCCAGTTTGCCGGCTTCGATCTTAGAAAAATCTAAAATGTCATTGATGATATTCAGCAGGGTGTTGGCCGATTGATTGACAATACCAATGTACTGGTTTTGCACCTCAGTAAGTCCGGTTTTTAGTAAAAGATCGGTAAAACCGATGATGCCGTTTAGCGGTGTCCTGATTTCATGGCTCATGTTAGCCAAAAACTCAGATTTCGCCAGGCTTGCTTTCTCGGCCAGCTCTTTGGATTCAATCAGATTTTTTTCGAGAATATTTCTGTCAATTGCGTTGGAGATGCTGTTTGCAAAGCTTTTAAGCAATGAAATTTCTGCCTGAGACCATTCCCTTTCCAATTTACAATCGTCATAGCCTATAAAGCCCCAGAACCCTGTGTTCGTAAAAATGGGTATGGCCAGTATGGATTTGATGTTCTGGTTGGCCAGAAATTCCCGTGTGGAGGAGTCTTCCGGCATTTCTGATAGTATGGCAAAGAAAATTTCATTGTTTTCCATCGGCTCCACAAACTCGCCGAAGAAATTGATGGGAACATTCTGAAGGTCTGGATTATTGATCTGAGGTTGAACTTCATCGGCGCTCCACTCAAACCTTTGTGAGGTGAGCACGGACCCGTCCTCTGCAAAACTGTTTTCCCAATAATAGACCCTGTCAACATCAGCCGCTTTTCCGATCAGTTCCAGGCTTTTCGATATCGCTTCATATAGATTCCGGTTGGACAACAACTCATCCGTAGCCCGGGAGATTGCCAGGAGCATCTGTTCTTTCTGAATAAGTTGGTTTTCCCGGCTTACCGTTTCATGGATATCCTGTATTGTACCAAAAAGGTAGATACATTTGCCTTCTTCTATATGGGCCTCGCCAATGGTTCTAACCCAAATTTCCTTGCCTTTTCCGGTAATAATTTTTAACTTCTCATCCCAGGCCTTTCCATAATCACGTGCAAGTGCAAAGAGCTCCTGCATCCGCTCCCGGTAAAAGCCCTCTTTATAATACATGAAAGCGTCCTCTAAATCTGGATCAAAATCGGGACCTACTTCGAAAATGGCTTTTGTGATGTCGGTCCAGCTTAGCGAATTTTTTTCCGTATCGAATTTCCAGCCACCGATTTTCGCCATTTTATGGGTTTGGCTGAGCAATTCCTTCGTATTCTGAATACTTCTTTCCAACCTTAACCTTTCGGTGATGTCTATAGAATTTCCGATAACGTAACAATTGCCCTGGTAATCTTTTTCAAGTGTATTGCTGTACAGCCAAACCTTTAGGCTGCCATTTGTTTGCCTGGTCGTCATCAGCCCCTGGGCTTTTCCGTCCTGACGCAGCTCTTTAAAATAGGTGTCAATTTCCGGATGATACCTGGTAGGAATGATATCCCATAATTTTTTGGACAGCAACTCTTCTACGGTATAGCCCAGCAGACGCGCTCCATAATTATTGAAACTCAAAAAATTGCCTTCCATGTCATGGGTAAGCATCAGGCCCTGACCGTTTTCAAAGAAGGAACGAAATTTTTCCTCACTTGAACGCAGTCTTTCCTCTTTTTCCTTTTCTTCACTGATATCCCTGCCAATAGCAAAGATCCATTTGTTTTTTACGTCACCCGTAGCTGTCCAGGAGAAGGTTTTATAGCCGTGTTTCTGGGTTTTCAGGCGGTGTCTGAAACTGGTGGTAGCGTCCCCCCGGACCAGTTTATCGATTTCCGCCATGGTGCCTTTTACGTCGTCGGGATGGATGTAATCTGAAACAGGCTTGTCCGACAACTCCTCCTCACCATACCCCAGCAGGGTCTTGAATGCTTTGTTCACTTTGATAAACTTACCGTCGAATCTGATCACGGTAATCAGGTCCTGAGATATTCCCAAAGCTTTGCTCAAGAGCCGGTCCTCAAAATTTTCCATCCGGGCCCTGATGTAGTCCTGTACTTGAAGCCTCAGCAAGTCCAGATTTTCTGCAAGGAACTTTGTGGATTCTGGTCGGGAAGACCGCAAGGCTATCAAAAATCCCAATGCACGATCTTCTTCATCTTTGATTGGCATTGCAGCCAGATAGGATGCCGGCGCAGATTGTTTTAAAAAATCACTCGCTGCAAATTTCTTGTCATCTTGTAGCTGCAGGGCTTCTCCAAAACCGCTGAGCCCATTCAAAAAGGGATATACCCCATCTTCGCGGGAAATATGTCGGTCTGTTTTATCTCCCGACTGCGCTTTGAGCCAGATTCCTTCCTGATCAATGAAGCCAATAAAAACCTGTTCACATCCGGTCAGCCTTTCCGCGAAAAGCAACATCCTATCGAAAAATCCGTTTTGATTACTTCTAAACTGATAGAAATCAGCTGATTGATATGATTTTTTCATGCTTTATAAAGAGTTAGCGCTATATTATTCTCAATAATAGCCCTTTTGATCTTTCTCCCGAATGAACAAAATTATTTGTTGATGGCAATCATTGAAATAGGAATCTATTTTTAAAAAGCCAAAATTCGGATAGCTATAAAATTTCCTTCTAATGCTCTTGTCTTTTGTGTACAAATTCGAAAATTTAATTTTAAATTCAAATTAGTAAACCTATTTAATCAGATGCTTGATTTAATTTTCTGGATGGCAATCGCCATTGTGTGTTACACTTTTTTGGGATATGGTATGGTGCTTTATGCATTGGTAAAACTAAAAAAATGGCTTTCCCCTGATGAAGCTGGCCAAAATCAGGACTTTTTCCCTCCTGTAAGTCTGGTAATTCCCTGTTTTAACGAGGCGGACATCATACCTGCCAAAGCAGAAAATTCCCTCTCGCTCGATTACCCGGCGGATAAGCTGGAAATTATTTTCATCACAGATGGATCTACCGACAACTTCAGGGAAGTGTTGGACGAATTTCCGCAGGTCAAATGTATGCACGATAACCGGAGGGGGGGGAAGACAGCAGCGGAAAATCGTGCAATGGCAGCCATAAAAACGCCGTTCGTGATCTTCACCGATGCCAATACCTTGCTCAATCCGGAAGCCATCGGAAACATGGTCAGGCATTTTAAATCGGAGAAGGTAGGCTGTGTATCGGGAGAAAAACGGGTCTTGATGGAAGCGTCTGAAGAGGCCAGCGCCGCCGGTGAGGGCATGTATTGGAAGTATGAGTCTTTTTTAAAACGCTTGGATTCCGAATTGCATTCAGCAGTGGGTGCAGCAGGAGAGCTGGTGGCCTTCAGGTCTTCGCTCTACGAGACATTGCCGGAAGATACCATTCTGGATGATTTCATGCAGTCAATGTTGATCGCCGCTAAAGGTTATAAAATTGTATACGAACCTCAGGCCTATGCCCTCGAAAGTGCCTCTGCCTCGATTAAGGATGAATTGAAGAGAAAGATCAGGATTAGTGCAGGAGGCTGGCAGTCCATGAAAAGACTTCTTTCAAAGATCAGGCCCTTCAATCAGGGGATGTTATTTTTCCAATATTTTTCTCACCGGGTGTTGAGGTGGACGATTACCCCTTTTTTATTGATTCTGATTTTTTTTCTGAATATTTCGCTCTGGTCAGCAGGCTTGCTGTACCAGTTGCTGATGGTGGCTCAGCTTCTGTTTTATTTTGCCGCGGCCCTGGGCTACCTGCTGGAAAACAAAAAGATAAAGGTCAAAATCCTGTTTGTGCCTTTTTATTTCTGTTTGATGAACTATGCCGTCATTGCGGGTCTGTTCAGGTTTTTACAGGGAAGTCAGAAAAGTACCTGGGAGAAAGCCAGGCGCAGGACCAGCCAGAGCCGGTCTTAGTTGCCTGGATCTGCTCAAAACCTGGCACAGTACAATTTGGTGCGTATTGTTTACTGATTAAAAGCCTGCCCGAATAGGTTTCTATGGTAGCTGGAAAGTTCCGTTTTCAGCGTTTGATTGTTTTTCCCGATAAACGCAGTTAGTAGTAACCTCAGTGCGATTGTTGGTAAAATAAAAGTCCTGGCAGGACGAAATGCCTGTAAACCGGGTACTATCCCGTGGAAATTGGGTAGCAATTTATCACTTTGGCGATATTGCCGCCGTTTCCAGCAACAATGCTGACAAAATCCGACTACTGACTTTCTTCTCTAAAACCTCTTCGACAAACCGTACTCAGGTAAACAATCCCCGCGGAGGACCTGAAAATTTTTTTAACAGGCAAATAGTCATAAATTAACCAATCGATTCAGTAAACTCTAAACCCAACGCTACAGTGAAAAGTGTATTGACCTGTCTCCTGATTTTGATAATGAAGTCTGCATTTGCTCAAAAATTACCCCATCCTTCTGCCGTATTTGAATGGAACATGTTGCCTGCCGCTACGCAGGGGGCATTGGAAGAGAGAAAATTGCTGGACTGGCCCACAGAGACACTGGAAAATTTTGCCGTAGACCATTATGCCCTGGATACTTCTGCCGACACCACACTGGAACCTGGTGCCGAGCGACTGATTTTAGTAACAGATGGCCGCCTGGCTTTGGATATCAATGGTCGGGATGGTAGTCTGGGAGCGAGGAGCGTGGGCCTGATTCCTGCGGGCATGTATGCACGGTTAACCGCATTAAACGAAAGGAAGGCGTCTTTCTTTGTCATCTCCTGGGAAACAGACAGAAAAGGACCGGATACCTCCCCATCAGCGCCAGAGCCCCTTTTGTTTGATTATACCGAAATGGAATTCAAGGAAAACGCACGTGGAGGGAGAAGGAGCATCATGCAGGCTGGTACAAGCAAACTAAATGAGTTGGAAATGCACATCACCACGCTTCGGGAAGGAGAAAAAAGTCATGATCCCCATGTACACGCCGATGAAGAAATCATTGTGGTCCTTCAGGGTGAGGTGGAAGAGTTGATCAACGGTACCGCCTATCGGCTGGGTCCCGGTTCTGTAATATACCTGGCTGCGTTTGACCCGCATGGCATACGCAATGCGGGAAGCGGTACCTGCGAATATTATGCTATCCGCTGGATTACGGATAAAACAGCCCGCCCATAGTGCGTCCGTTCGTAAGCAGGGACTTTTTTTTTATTTATCCCGGAAAAAGGTATATTTAGCAGCAAATGCCAGTACCTTCAATTCATCCAGACAGCCAAAACCAACCCAAATAGCCAGATCATGGGATTATTGGATAAACATTCGGACGAATCATTGCTCATTTGTCTAAGACAAGGCGATGTCAGGGCGTTTGATGAGCTGTACCACAGGTATGCGAGAAAACTCATGGCTTTTTCGCTGACATTTTTTACCGACGAATATCTGGCGGAAGAAGCCGTTCAGGAAATTTTTGTAAGAATTTGGGAGCGGAGAAAGAAGCTCGATGAGTCCAAATCATTTAAGAGTTACCTCTTTCAGGCCGTGAAATTCTACATGTACAATCATATCCGTGACAGGAAGAAGGAATGCTGTCTGGATACGGCGACAAGCCATCATACCCTGGTCAGTCAGGACACCGAAGCCAGGTTGGACTATGAAGAGCTGGAACAGCTGGCAATGGACATGATCGGGAAGCTGCCAAAGGTGCAGCAGGAAGTTTTTAAACTGAATAAAATGAAGGGCTTGAGCAGTGAGCAGATCGCCTTACAGATGAACCTCTCCAAACGTACCATTGAACATCACTTGTACCTGGCCTCCAAATCCCTGAAAAAGGGATTGCTGCACCACGCTTCTTTTTCCTGGGTCATTTTTACGGGCATATATTTTTACTGAGACAATATCCCCATTTTCTACGGAATTAAATTTTGATATTCTGATTTATCCCTAATCTTATATTTAATTTGATTATTTCTCGCTTTCCGTTAAGTAAATGTCCGGACTTGTGTTTTATACTGCCAAATCACAATAAACCCGGTGGAAAAGAAAGTACTCATCAAATTTTTAAATGGCACGGCCGATGCTGCGGAGCGTAGCAAGGTGATGCAATGGCTGGAAAAGGACGGATCCAGGGAAAAATTTGATCGTTTGCTTCTGGATCGCTGGAAAAATGTCGGGGAAGGTGAAGATGATGAGAGGGATTACGAGGCACTTTTAAACAAGATACACGCGCGCATCCTCCGCCCATCCAGATCAATTCGCCCAAATCCATGGGTCAGGTATCTCAGGGTAGCCGCCTCTGCTTTGTTACTGATGGCCAGCGCCTATTTTTTAAAACAGTCAGCAGAATACACCGAACCTGTTCCGGTTATCAGCGAAAGGATCATCGAGCGATCTACCAGCGATGGTGAAAAACTTCAACTCACCCTTCCGGACGACAGCAAGGTCACCTTAAATGCCAATTCTACCCTTTCCTTTTCTTCTCACTACGGCCTCAAAGAACGGGTGGTGCGGCTGTCCGGAGAAGCCTTTTTTGAGGTGGCCAAAGATCCGGAAAAACCATTCCGCGTAGAGACCGACGGTCATATGACCCGGGCTCTGGGTACCAAATTCAATACCTATGCCAGGTCAGGAAATTTTGCCGTAGCCCTTACAGAAGGGAAAGTGGCAGTGCAAGGAGCCCAAACCGCGATTGAACTGCAGCCTGGGGAATTGGCCCGGAGTAGCGGCAGCACCACCATCAGCGTGGGGCCATTCGATATGGATCAGGTGATCGGCTGGAAAGAAAACACCCTTGTTTTTGACAGAAAACCCCTGACAACTATTCTGGAGGACCTGGAAAGATGGTATGGAGTGGAAATGGCCGTCGACCCCGGCCTCAATGTCAATCGCCGGGTAATCGGTACTTTTCGCAACAAAAACCTGAACGATGTACTTACCGGTCTGGGATTTTCACTGGGCTTTGCATTCGATATAGACAACAATACAGTAACCATCTCAAAAAATCGCCTATGAAACAAAAAAACGCAGGACAAAACCTCCATCGCCAAATGAATTGCTTTGCCCTGCTGATCTTAAAGTGTAAAACTCAAAATCCTTTAAAATTATGAAAAGAAAACTACTGTACCTAATCAAGATGGTATCGAAAAATCTATTGTATGGTTTGGTGCTTCAATGTTTGTTCATGACTACATTGATGGCACATGAGATCAGTGCCCAAATCAAACCCATTGATGAGTCTTTTGTTCGCCTGAAGCAGGTAGAATGGAGGCTTGCGGAAATCTTCCGGGAAGTGGAAGAAAATACAGATTATCACTTCGTATTGCCGGAGGATATTCTGGACAACAGTACTGTGCTGGAACTAAAAAGCAAAAGGCAGTCGGTCAATGAATTGTTGCTGGATGTTGCCCTGGGGGCGAATCTGAAGTTCAAGCAGGTAGACAATTCCATTTACGTGGCGCAGGGAAATCAGGCTCCGGAATCAACCATAGAAATTTTAATCGATGAACGCCCCATCACAGGAAGGGTACTGGACGTAAACGGAGAGGGAATTCCGGGTGCCACCGTATTGGTAGAGGGCACCACCATCGGTACAGCTACAGATATAGACGGCAACTTTACCCTGGAGGTACCTGACGATGCCATTCTCGTGATTTCCTATATCGGCTACGAGTCGCAGCGCATAGAGCTGGGCAATCAGGATGAAATCACCGTCACCATGGAGGAAGACCTTTCTTCTTTGGACGAAGTGGTAGTAGTAGGATACGGTACCCAGAAAAAGGTAAACCTCACCGGTGCGGTAAGTACGGTCAGCTCCGAGGATATCGTCAATCAACCAGTAGGGCAAACCTCTATGGCATTACAGGGAATTGCCCCGGGAGTGACGATCACGCAGAGAAGTGGGCAGCCAGGTGCAGATGGTGGCGCCATCCGTATACGTGGTGTGGGTACCCTGGGAAATCCGAACCCACTGATCATGGTGGATGGGGTAGAAACCAACCTGAACAATGTAGACCCCAACGAAATTGAAAGCATTTCCATATTGAAAGACGCCTCCTCAGCGGCCATTTATGGTGCACGTGCTGCCAATGGCGTGGTGCTGATCACCACCAAGAGAGGTGTGGAAGGTGTACGGGTGAATTACAATATGTATGCCGGTTTTCAGGTCCCTACGCGCATGCCGGAAATTGTAGGAGCCCTGGATCACATGGAACTGGCCAACGAGGCCTTTACCAATGTGGGCAATGACCCGCAATACTCGGAAGAATTCCTTGCCGATTACCGGGCAGGCATGCCTTCCGATCAGTACCCAGATACGGACTGGCAGGCCCTGACGCTAAAAAATACGGCCTTTATGCAAAATCACAATGTAAGCATCAATGCCGGAAGTGAAAAAGCAAGGGTTTTTGGCTCTATCAGTTACCTGGATCAGGATGGTATCATCCCCAACACCGATTTTAACCGGTTTAACATCAGACTCAATTCCGATGTAAATGTTTCTGAAAAGCTTACCTTATCTACAGATATATTTTTGCGCAGGGCCTATCAGCGGGAACCTTCATCAGGCACAGGATATGTTTTTCACTGGATGCGCCGTATTCCTGCCAATGAAGTAGGTGTACTGTCCAATGGCAGATATGGCGAAGGCTGGAATGGAGACCACCCTCTTGCACGCGCCAAAGACGGCGGCCTGCGGACTGAGGAAAGTTTGGATGCCATTCTCAACTTCCGGTTGAATTATAACATCACCGATTGGTTGTCAGCAGAACTAATGTATGCTCCCAAATTCTGGAACCCGCATACCAAGAGCTTTTCCAATATCACCCAGACCTATGCGAGGGATGGAGTGACTCCTACTCACTTCGTACCTCAGCGAAATTCGTTGACCGAAAGGTATGATCGCGAATGGTACAACAATATCAGGGCGATTGTCACCATGGACAGGACCTTCAATGAAGTCCATACGCTGGGTATCACCGCCGGATACCAGCAGGAGGACCAGACCAACAAGTGGATTTCAGCTTACCGGGAGGTGTTTCCACTTCCCCAGTACCAGCAGATCAATGCCGGGAACCGGGCCAATGAGCAAACCGGAGGTGCGGCTTCTCACTGGGCCCTGCAATCGGTTTTTGGCCGGGTCACATACAACTACGATGAAAGATACCTGCTTGAAGGAAACGTACGTCGTGATGCTTCTTCCCGTTTTGCAGAAGGAAATCGGGTAGGGGTTTTTCCTTCCTTTTCTGCCGGGTGGCGAATCTCTGAGGAGGCTTTTATGCAAGGCAATTCCGGAGTTATCGATCAGTTGAAGTTGAGAGCCAGCTGGGGTCAATTGGGTAACCAAAATATAGGTTTGTATCCCTTTGCGGCATTTATGTCCCTGGGAGGTGGTGCGCAGGACTATGTATTTAATGGAGCGAATGCACCCGGAGCCGCTTTGAACAGCATGGCCAACTCTTCCATCCAATGGGAGCTGACCGAAACCACCGACATCGGTTTGGATTTTAACCTTTGGGGCAAACTGGATGTAGCGGCGGACTATTACATGAGAAGAACAAAAGACATTCTCCTTCCCCTGAATATTCCTCAAACTATCGGTTTGACAGAACCATATCAAAATGCAGGGGAGGTAATTAATAACGGTTATGAGCTGATGCTCAATTACCGCAATAAAGTCGGAGACCTGAATTACAGCGTGATGGTCAACTATTCTGATGTAAGGAATGAAGTTATCGACATGCGGGGAATTGAACAGACCGGCCTGACCGTAAACCGGGAAGGATATCCGATCGGATCCTTTTTCGGATACATCTCTGAAGGCCTGTTTCAGACACAGGAAGAGGTTGACAACCATGCCGAACAGTTTGGCGATATTGCACCCGGAGATATCAAATATCGTGATGTGGACGGAGATGGTATGATCAATGACCGGGACCTGGCCGTGATCGGTAGCCCGATTCCGCGCCATACCTTTGGTCTGCGGCTCAATGCAGATTATAAGGGCTTCGACTTCTCTCTGTTTTTGCAGGGAGTAGGCAAAGCCGATGGCTACCTGTTTGGACAAGGTATCATGCCTTTTTACCTGGGAGGCACCGTCCAGGAGCAGCACAAGGATCGCTGGACTCCGGACAATACCGATGCATCCTTTCCCAGGCTGGCCTGGAACCGAACCAATAATGAGCAAAATTCAAGTTTTTGGATGCGCAATGCCGCTTATCTGAGGGGTCAGAATGTACAGGTGGGGTATTCTCTTCCACAGGATGTTCTTGACCGGCTAAACATTCAGCGGGCACGCATTTACCTGAGCGGTAGAAACCTCTTTACCATCACGGATTTCTACGAAGGATACGATCCCGAGGCACCCGTGAGCAATGGGGGATGGTATCCGCAAATGACGACTTATACCATGGGCTTGAATGTTAACTTCTAAACAGCAGGAACCAATGAAAAATTTAATCAAATATATTGTACTTATTCCGGTTTTATTCTTCTCCGCTGCCTGCGAGGATGAATTTCTGGAAAGGATGCCGCTGGACTCTCCTTCGAGTGAGACATTTTTTGAAAACGAAACGGAATTGGAAATGGCCGTGACGGGGGTGTATAACAGACTTTGGTACTGGCCCGCAGGGATCGCCTGGTTTCTATCCTTTGATTTCGCCTCTGATGATGGCTGGGATAGAAACGGCAGTGCACTTCAGGCACTCGGCAGAGGGGAGCAAAATGCCGACAATGGATTTACAAACGGATTCTGGTCTCATTTCTACCGGGCCATCAACCGGACCAACTTCATTACTTCCCGGGGCAGTCACCTGAGGGATGAAATGGATCCGGCCAAATATGACCGGCTCGTAGGAGAAGCCAGATTTATCCGGGCTTATTTCTACGCCTACCTGGCTGAGCTGTATGGTGATGTGCCATTGGTCACCTCTACGCTTACCCTGGAGGAATCTCAGACACCCAGGGCTCCAAAAGCGGAAGTGATAGATTTTGTCATGTCCGAACTCAACGAGATCAAAGCATATCTCCCTATGGATGCTGGTGAAAAGGGGAGAATTACTCAGGGCACAGTACTGGCTTTAATGTCTCGCGTGGCCCTTTGGAACGAAAGATGGGAAGCCGCGGCGGCCGCTGCAAAAGAGCTTATGGATTCGGGTACATATTCCGTTGATCCGGATTATGAAGGCATGTTTACTTTCGAAGGTGACAATTCACCCGAAGTTATTACCAGGATCCAATACCTTAGGGGTGTACAAACCCATAATATGCCCCGAAATTTCTGGTCCAGGATGGCCCTCGGCCACTCCAACAAAAAGCCGCCACAGGATTTTGTAGATACCTATGACTGCATAGATGGATTGCCGATTGATGAATCGCCACTTTATGACCCTCAAAGTCCCTTTGAAAACCGTGACCCCAGATTGGATTACACTTTGGTAGTACCGGGTTCCCGATTGGTAAACTGGATCTATGAAACGCATAGCGACAGCACCATGACCTGGGAATTTCAGGGAGAAGACAGCGTACGGGTACCCAATATCGAAGCACAACATGCCTATGCCTCCTTCACCGGCTACCTGTACCGCAAGCACGTGGACGTGGCTAACTATCCTACAGACGTGGGCTCAACAGACCAGAATCTGACTATTTTCCGGCTTGGAGAAGTATTGCTGAACTACGCGGAAGCCAAGGTGGAACTGAACCAAATTGACGAAAGCGTATATGAGGCCATCAATTCCCTAAGGCAACGGGAGTCTGTACAAATGCCGCCTATAGCCGCAGGTAAGTCACAAGAGGAGATGAGAAATCTGGTTCGTAAAGAAAGGCGGCATGAGTTGGGTATTGAGGGATTCAGGTATTTTGATATCCGCCGATGGGGCATAGCCGAAGACCTGATTCCCGGTCCCTACCGGGGTAGGGTAAACCGATATGGTGAAGGTGGCTGGCTCAACGAGCCACCCATGATTGACCCCATTGGTACGCCCAGCTATGATCATATCAGCAATGCGGATGAAATGGTAGTGGTGGAAACCCGGGATTTCAATCCCAACAGGGATTACCTGTGGCCCATACCCCGAATTGAATTGGAAACCAATACAGCATTGACCCAGAATCCGGGTTATTGATACCGGAGCTGATGCTGAAAATTGATAATTTCAGGGATTCCTGCCCCAAACGGTTGGGGCAGGAATCCCTTCCCATATCCATTAATGCTGCCCCGGCAAAAGGGGCAAAGAAATGTCTTGCCTTTTTCCTTCAGGTCATCCTTTGCGCGATTCTTTGCATGGGCCCGTCTCCCAAGGTTTTTTCTCAGGTTACCGGGTATGACCTGGTGGTTTATGGCGGGACTTCCGCTGGGATCACCGCCGCCATACAGGCAGCCCGAATGGGTAAGCAAGTCGTGTTGATCGAATCCGGAAACAGGCTGGGAGGGCTTACCACTGGTGGTCTGGGACAAACGGATATTGGAAACAAGCAAGCGATTGGGGGAATAGCCAGGGAGTTTTATCAAAATATAAAGCTGTACTACGATCAGCCTGAAAACTGGATATGGCAGGAAAAGAAAAACTACAAAGGAGTGGCCTATTCCCGTTCTGAGGAGGGAGAAGAGACCATGTGGACCTTTGAGCCTTCTGCAGCTTTGCATGTTTTTGGGGAAATGATAAGGAAGGAAAACGGAATTGATATCGTATATGGCGAACGATTGGATAGAAAAATGGGTGTAAAGATGGATAACCAAATCATTACTTCCCTGACGATGGAAAGCGGAAAGCACTATCATGGAAAAGTATATATTGATGCCACTTACGAAGGGGACCTGATGGCTGCTGCTGGTGTAAGCTATACTACAGGCAGAGAAGCGAATAGCCAATATGGTGAAAGCCTCAATGGTGTACAGGCAAACGCCTATGGAGTTACCTTACGCGGAAAGCCAGCACGGAATGGCAGGAACCACAATTTTGTGGACGGTGTGGACCCCTACATTGTTCCGGGTAATCCGGATTCAGGATTGCTTCCCTATATTTCTTCGTCTGTCCCGGGAATAGATGGAAGCGGGGATGAGAAAATCCAGGCATATTGTTTTCGGATGACGCTTACGGATCATCCTAAAAACAGGATTCCTTTTGAAAAACCGGCTACATACCATGAGTCCAATTACGAATTGCTATTCAGAAACTACGAAGCAGCACACGATCTGGAAAAAATGTATGATTATGGGGTTCCATACCTTCCATGGGCCAATTCGGCCATGCCAAACCGGAAGACAGATACCAATAACAAACATGGCTTTTCGACCGATTTTATCGGGCAAAATTATACTTATCCTGAGGCCAGCTACGAGGAAAGAGAAAAAATCACGCAAGCACACAGGGAATACCAAAAGGGTCTGATGTGGACGCTGGCTTATCATCCCAGAATCCCTAAGTTAGTGCGTGATGAGGTGTCAAGATGGGGTACTTGCAAGGATGAGTATGGACGGGAAGATGGCTGGCCGGAACAGCTTTACATTAGAGAGGCCCGTAGGATGGTGAGTGATTACGTTATGACCCAACACCATTGTGAAGGGCTGGAAGTAGCTGAGGACCCTATCGCTCTGGGCGCCTATGGCATGGATTCCCATCACGTACAGCGGTATGTGGATGCCAATGGCTTTGTAAAAAATGAGGGAAATGTTGAAGGCAGGGTGCCTGGACCCTACCCCATAAGTTACCGGTCCATTGTTCCCAAAAAGACCGAGGCCGGGAATCTTCTGGTCCCCGTTTGCCTTAGTGCTACGCACATCGGGTTCGGGTCTATTCGCATGGAGCCGGTTTTCATGGTTCTGGGCCAGTCGGCAGGGATAGCAGCTTCCCTGGCCATAGATGCCAAAAGCAGTGTACAGGCTGTTCCTTATCAGCTTTTAAGAAATGAATTAATTACCTACAGGCAGAGACTTGAATGACTACTGCCAGGTAGCAAATTATATAACCCAAAAGAACATGCATTATTTGATTTTGACCATTTGTTTGCTGCTGGCCACGGGACCTGTCCGGGTTGGCATCGCGCAGAGCGAACAACCATACGACCTTGTCATCTACGGAGGTACTTCCGCAGGCGTTGCAGCAGCGATTCAGGCTTCCCGTTTGGGCAAATCTGTCGTCCTCATTGAACCTTCCAGCAGGCTGGGAGGGCTGACAACAGGCGGCCTGGGCCAGACAGATATAGGCAACAAGCAAGCCATTGGAGGAATAGCCAGGGAATTTTACCAAAACATCAGGTCGCATTATGAAGATCCTGAAAACTGGAAATGGCAATCCCGGGAGGAGTATCAGGACGGTGGCCAGACCCGTACTGCAGCAGGAGAAGATGCCATGTGGACCTTCGAGCCCTCTGCCGCTTTGGAAGTGTACCAGCAGATGATTGATGCAGAAAACATTGACATCGTTTATAATGAAAGGTTGGACCGCTCAGAAAGAGGTGTGAGCAAATCCGGGGGCAAAATCCAATCGATTGTCATGGAAAGCGGAAAAACCTTTCAGGGAAAAATGTTTATGGATGCGACCTATGAAGGGGATCTGATGGCCACTGCCGGTGTCAGTTATACGGTTGGCAGGGAAAGCAATGAGGAATATGGGGAAACCGTCAATGGTGTTCAGGCCAATCATTGGAGCATTACCCTGAAGGGAAAGCTTTCCAAAAATGCTGCCAACCATAATTTTGTGCCAGGGGTAGATCCATATGTAGAAGAAGGAAACCCTGAAAGTGGTTTGTTGCCCTACATTGTCGAAGGGGGGCCTGGAATAGACGGCAGGGGGGACAAGAAAGTGCAGGCCTATGGTTTTCGCATGTGTCTGACAGACCACCCGGAAAACAGGATACCTTTTGAAAAGCCGGAAGGCTATGAAGAGCGCAATTACGAATTGCTCTTTCGCAATTATGAAGCAGGTGAAACCAGGCTGCCCTGGATCAATTCTGCCATGCCTAACCGGAAGACGGATACCAACAATAACCACGGTTTCTCTACAGACTTTACCGGTCAGAATCACGATTACCCCGAAGCTTCTTACGAAGAACGGGAAAAGATCATCGAAGCCCACCGAGAATACCAAAAGGGACTGATGTGGAGCCTGGCCTACCATCCACGAATTCCGGAAAAAATTCGGAATGTGATTTCGCAATGGGGCACCTGTAAGGATGAGTTTGAACGGGAAGATGGCTGGCAAAATCAACTTTATATACGGGAAGCAAGGAGGATGGTAAGTGATTATGTGATGACCCAACACCATTGTGAAGGCCTTGAAGTCGCTGAGGATGCTGTGGGGCTGGCCGCATACGGGATGGACTCCCACAATATCCAAAGGTATGTAGACCACAATGGCTATGTTCAGAATGAAGGCAACGTGCAGGCGTCCGTGCAGGGCCCTTATCCGATCAGCTACAAATCCATCGTACCAAAAAAAGAAGAAGCTGGTAATTTGTTTGTTCCGGTTTGTCTGAGTGCCACCCACATTGGCTTTGGATCCATACGGATGGAGCCTGTTTTTATGGTTTTGGGCCAATCTGCGGCGATCGCAGCAGCCCTTTCCATTGATCAGGGTATCGCCGTCCAGGATCTGTCCTACGAACCATTAAAAGCAGCCTTATTGGACCAAAATCAACGTTTGGAGTAATATTAAACAGATAGTCTTGATACATTAACTCAATATACATCATGAAAAATTTATTGCTTGCATTATTTCTCTTTTTTTCATTCCTGGCCATTCACCCGGTCCAGGCGCAAAACCAGTCCTTTGATATCGTTATCTACGGGGGCACCTCGGCAGGGGTAGCCGCCGCCATTCAAAGCTCACGAATGGGAAAATCTGTGGTACTGATAGAACCATCGAGCCATGTCGGTGGGCTTACCACAGGAGGACTCGGAGCCACCGATATTGGGAACAAGCAGGCCATCGGTGGAATCTCACGGGAGTTTTACCAGGGCATCAAAAACTATTATGACAATCCCGACAACTGGAACTGGCAGGACCGGTCAGATTATTTTACCCGTCCGGATCAGGGGAGGTCCAAAGAGGGAGAAGACGCCATGTGGACCTTTGAACCCTCTGCTGCCAAAGCAGTGTACAAACAAATGATGGCTGCAGAAGACATTACACTGGTAACCGGACAGCGCCTGGACAGGAGTAGTGGGGTAGATACCCAGGGTAACCGCATTCGTGCCATCACCATGGAAAGTGGAGAAACCTACACGGGAAAAATGTTTATGGATGCCACCTATGAGGGAGACCTGATGGCAGCAGCCGGCATTAGTTATATGGTAGGGCGAGAAGCCAATAGCGAATTTGGAGAAACCCTAAACGGAGTACAGGCCAATTATTACAACCGAACCTTGAAAAATAACGTGTCCCGAAATGCCATCCACCATAACTTTATTCCTGGGGTAGATCCTTACGTGGAAAAGGGAAACCCCTCCAGTGGGCTGCTTCCATTTATCATTGAGGGAGGTCCTGGCATAGACGGGACCGCCGATGATAAGCTTCAGGCCTATTGTTACCGGATGACGCTGACGGATCATCCCGATAACCGGATACCTTTCGAAAAGCCCGAAAATTACAAGGAGCTCGAATATGAATTGTTGTTCAGAAATTATGAGGCCGCTACCGGCCCCCTGGAGGAAATGTACCACTATGGAGACCCCCTGGTTCCCTGGATCAATACTCCCATGCCCAACAGAAAGACTGATACCAATAACCAAAAGGGTTTCTCGACAGACTTTGTGGGCCAAAACCACAATTTTCCAGAAGCCAGCTATGAAGAGCGTGAGGCCATTGCACAGCGGCACCTGGAGTATCAGCAGGGACTGATGTGGACCCTGGCCTACCATCCGCGGATCCCGAAAAAAGTACGTGATGTGGTTTCCAAATGGGGTATGGCAAAGGATGAATTTGAAGCGCGTGGAGGCTGGACGCCCCAGCTTTACATCCGTGAAGCGCGGCGGATGCGGAGCGATTACGTCGTCACCCAGAGAGATTGCGAAGGACTGGAGCCTCCGGTTTCAGATGTAGTAGGCCTAGCAGCTTATGGAATGGATTCCCACATGGTGCAGCGCTACGTGGACCACAATGGCTACGTGCAAAATGAAGGCAACTTTGAAGCACATGTACCGGAACCTTACCCCATTCCTTATCGGGCCATTGTACCTAAAAAGGGGGAAAAAGAAAATTTACTCGTTCCTGTTTGCGTAAGTTCTACCCATGTGGCTTTCGGGTCAATAAGGATGGAACCGGTATTTATGGTGCTGGGCCAGTCTGCTGCTACCGCTGCTAGTTTGGCCATAGATCAGAATTCGGCGGTGCAGGATGTGCCTTATGAGGACTTGAAAGCAATTCTGGTAAAAGACAAGCAGATTCTGGATCACAAATGATCCATTAATCGATACTGGAAATCCGCTTTCTGGTTGGTACCTCGTTGAAAGGCAACCAACAAAAAATCCGGAGTAAATGGGAGATGACAGGTGTCTCCTTTCTTACCCAACTGAATTAAATGGTTATTTTGCGAGTTACCGGTAGGAATTAACGGAATACTTTAAATACATGAAAGAAAACTCAGGGAATACCAGACGATCCTTTATCAGGAAAATCGGCACTTCTGCCGCAGTAGCCACCGGCCTGCCTCTGGTTTCAAACGCCCGGAAATCCGGGGTTTTGTTGCTGGAAAAAAGGGATAAGCAAAAAATAGCGGCCAATGACCGTATCCGTATTGCGGTGATAGGGACGGGTGGAATGGGCATTGGAGATGTCAACACGGCACTTATGGTGGATGGTATCGAAGTAGTAGCTGCCTGCGATTTGTATGACGGTAGGCTTGTTCGTGCCCGTGAACTTTGGGGGAAGGAATTATTCACTACCAAAGATTACCGGGAAATCCTGGAAAGATCCGATGTGGACGCCGTAATCAATGCCACCACAGACCACTGGCACCAGAAAATATGTCTGGATGCCATGGAGAAGGGCAAACATGTCTACTGTGAAAAGCCTATGGTACAAAAATCTGAAGACGGGCATGCCATTATTGGCATGCAGCAAAAGACCGGTAGCGTATTTCAGGTAGGTAGTCAATATGTGAGCTCCATCATACATGCCAAGGCAAAGGAACTGATCCATGCAGGAGAAATCGGAGAAATCAATTTTGCTGAGGCTCAGATAGACCGGCATAGCGCAAGGGGAGCCTGGCAGTACACCGTTCCCCTGGACGCCTCACCGGAAACAGTTGATTGGGATACCTATCTGGGGCAGGCTCCCAACCGTCCCTGGGATCCCCTGCGTTTTTTCCGTTGGAGAAATTACCGCGATTATGGCACCGGGGTAGCCGGGGACCTTTACGTACACATGCTTTCCATGCTGCACTTTGTTACCGGCTCAAAGGGTCCAAACCGGGTAATGGCCACCGGTGGTCTTCGCTATTGGAAAGATGGCAGGGATGTGCCTGATTTGCACCTGGGATTATTTGATTACCCGGAGACACCTGAGCACCCGGCATTTAACCTGGCACTCAGAACCAACCTGGTCAGCGGTGGAGGCGATAATTTTCTATTTCGGATCGTCGGTTCGGAAGGAGATATTTCCATCGGATTTACCGGGCTTACCTTGCGCAAAACCCCCTTTCCCAAAGATCCGGGAATGTCACTTAACAGCTTTCCGGAAGCTATGCAGGAGGCCATAAAGGCAGATCATTATAAAAAATACCCGCCCAAAGCTTCACTGGTAGGACCATCTGAGTTTGAGTACAAGGTGCCATCCGACTACAAAGGAGACCGGTACGAGCATTTTGTCAACTTCTTTGATTCCATTCGATCCGGAAAAACAGTAGTAGAAGACGCGGTATTTGGACTGAGGGCATCAGGCCCGACAGAAGCCGGAAATATCAGCTATTTTGAGAAAAAAACTGTGGGATGGGATCCGGAAAGGATGAAATTGACAGATCAGGTTTAGTAGATACATAAAATGATGTTATTTCAATAATATAATTGCCACCAAATCCAATACCAAAGATGAAAATGACAGACAGATTAAAGATTTACGTGCTGCCTCTATTGTTGATGCTATGTTTTATGACATGCAGCCCCGCTGAGGAGCAGGAAGAAATTACGGATGTGGTCGTATACGGAGGTACCTCCGGTGCCGTAACGGCAGCGATTCAGGCAAAAAAAATGGGCAAAACCGTGATCATGGTGTCTCCCGATAAACACCTCGGAGGTCTTACTTCCGGAGGATTGGGCTGGACCGACACTGGCAAGAAGGAAGTCATCGGTGGTTTGTCCAGAGAGTTTTACCAACGCGTCTACAACAAATACCAGGAAGAAGATGCCTGGAAATGGGAGGATCGTGCCGATTTTGGTAACCAGGGCCAGGGAACTCCCGCCATTGACGGGGAATTTCGTACCATGTGGATTTTTGAACCCCATGTGGCTGAAGAGGTGTACGATGAGTGGGTAGAAGAGATGGAGATAGAAGTTCTGCGTGATGAATGGCTGGACAGAGAGAATGGGGTGACTGTGGAGGACGGAAAAATCACAGCTATCCGCACACTAAGCGGAAAGGAATTTAAAGGTAAAATGTTTATCGATGCCACCTATGAGGGGGATTTGATGGCGGCTGCAGGGGTAAGTTACCACGTAGGCCGGGAAGCCAACAGTGTATATGGTGAGGAATGGAATGGCGTGCAGACCGGGGTATACCACCACAAGCACCATTTCAAGGTTTTGGATCAGCCTATCGACCCCTATTGGGTCAAGGGAGATCCTTCTTCGGGACTTTTGCCAAGGATCAGCGCAGAAGATCCGGGAGTAAAAGGTGAAGGGGATAACAAAGTGCAGGCCTATTGCTTCAGGACCTGCATGTCCAATCATCCCGATAATCAGGTGCCCTTCCCCAGACCAGAAAATTACGATTCCACGCAATATGAACTACTGGTCAGGATTTTTGATGCCGGCTGGAGGGAATGGTTCGGTAAATTTGACATGATCCCTAACCGGAAAACAGATACCAATAACCATGGACCATTTAGTTCGGACAATATCGGGATGAACTACGACTATCCTGAGGCCAGCTATGAGCGACGAAGAGAAATTATCAAGGAACATGAAGATTATCAGAAGGGGTTGTTGTATTTCGTAGCGAATGATCCCAGGGTACCTAAAGAAACGCAGGAAGAGTTTCAGAAATGGGGCCTGGCCAAAGATGAGTTTACCGATAATGGCAACTGGCCCCATCAGATCTATGTGCGGGAGGCCCGCCGGATGATCGGAAAGTATGTGATGACGGAAAATGAATTGTTGCAAAAAAAGCCCACTCCGGAATCGGTGGGAATGGGTTCCTATACCATAGATTCCCATAACATTCAGCGGTATGTAGACGAAAACGGTCATGTACACAATGAGGGGGATATCGGGGTTCCCTTGCCACAGCCCTATGAAATTGCTTTTGGATCGCTGGTTCCCAAAAAGGAGGAGATCCAAAATCTTGTTGTTCCGGTAGCTGTTTCGGCCAGCCACATTGCATTTGGGTCAATCCGTATGGAACCAGTATTCATGATATTAGGCCAGTCAGCCGCTACGGCTGCTGTGATGTCCATGGAGCAGGGTATTCCTGTACAGGATCTCTCCTATGACGACTTGAAAGTGAAATTGCGGGAGGACGGCCAGGTACTTACATTAGATGACAGAATAGCATCTAAGTAGTACATATGATCCTCCTCCAAAGTCCATTTTTCATTATTATGCTGAGTTTCCTGTGCTTCACGGGCTGCAGACAGCCTGAGCAGCACAGGACCTCAGATCCTCCCAACGTCGTGATCTTTCTTGCTGATGATCAGGGTTGGGGAGATGTAAGCTATCATGGCAACACCAATCTGAATACTCCGAATATTGATCAGCTGGCACACAATGGATTGAGTTTTGAGCACTTTTATGTCTCGCCGGTTTGTTCTCCTACACGTGCAGAGTTACTAACCGGGAGGTACCACCTGAGGGGAGGAGTTAGGGGTACCTCGGCCGGAGAGGAGAGACTGGATTTGGATGAAGCCACCTTTGCGGAGCGGTTTCAGGAAGCAGGCTATGCCACAGCAGCTTTCGGCAAATGGCACAATGGCATGCAGCATCCCTACCATCCCAATTCAAGAGGATTTGATTATTTTTATGGGTTTTGTTCAGGACACTGGGGAGATTATTTCAGCCCTCCCCTGGAGGAAAATGGAAGGTTGATACAGGGTGATGGTTATATGGTGGATGACTTTACCAATAAGGCCATCAAATTTATTGAAGACAATAGCAAATCCCCCTTTCTGGTTTACCTGCCCTACAATACGCCTCATTCTCCCATGCAGGTGCCGGACCAATGGTGGGAAAATTTTGAGTCCGGAGAATTAGAAATGGTTTTGCCTGCCAATCAAAATGAAGACCTGCAGTTTACAAAGGCGGCTCTGGCCATGTGCGAAAACATTGATTGGAATGTAGGGAGGGTCATGGGCAAGCTGAAAGAATTGGGATTGGAAGAAAATACCATTGTGATCTACCTCAGTGATAATGGTCCCAACAGCTTTCGCTGGAATGGTGGCCTGAAAGGCAGGAAAGGATCCACGGATGAAGGAGGAGTGCGCAGCCCCTTTTTTATCCAATGGCCAGGCAGGCTACCTCAGGGAAAATCCATTTCACAAATTGCAGGGGCCATTGATCTTTTTCCCACTTTGATGGAGTTGACCGGCATCAGTCCTTCAGTAAACAAGCCACTGGATGGCAAAAGCCTGGCTCCCCTTCTATTAAAGGACAATCCCCATTGGGAAGACAGAATGATCTTTAGCCATTGGAATGGAAGTACCAGCGTGCGGACGCAGCAGTATCGCATGGACCGGGAGGGCAAACTTTATGATATGGAGGCCGACCCTGGTCAAACCACTGATATCGCAGCAGCGTATCCGGAAATTGCCAGAGAACTTGGCCTGGCGAAAACCGACTGGAATGAGGAAATGGCTGCCGCATTTGACGGAAAAACGAGACCCTTTACCCTGGGCCACCCGGAAGCCGCCTTTACCCAAATGCCGGCAAGAGATGCTGAGCCTCATGGCGGGATTCAGCGCAGTAACCGATTTCCCAACGACTCCTTTTTCACCAATTGGCGCAGCAGGGAGGATAGCATCACCTGGGATGTAAAAGTCATGGATGCGGGTGAATTTGAAGTGGAATTGTACTACACCTGTAATGAAGAAAATCTGGGGTCCACAATCCAACTTTCTGTCGGAGGAGCTCAGGTGCAGGCACAGGTAAAAGAGGCACATGACCCTCCGCTAAGGGGCATGGAAAATGATCGGGTGGCACGAATGGAATCCTATGTGAAAGATTTTAAACCCATGTCACTGGGTAGGATCAATTTGATTAAGGGGAGATCAAAAATGGTATTGAAGGCGCTGGACATCCCTGGCAATGAAGTCATGGATGTACGGCTATTGCTGTTTCGCAGAATAAATTGAAAAAAATGAATAACATGAAAATCGCAATTGTAGTACTTTGTATTGTTATAGCCGGCTTTAATCTTTCCTGCTCTTCGGAAAAGGCCCAGGGCTTGGAAAGCTATGAGGTGGTGGTATATGGAGCCAATTCTGCTGGTATTATTGCTGCCTATACAGCAAAAACCATGGGAAAATCTGTCTTATTGATCGAGCCCAGCCAGCATCTGGGCGGATTGACCACAGGAGGTTTGGGCTACACCGATATTGGTAACAAATACGCCGTGACAGGTTTATCCAGAGACTTTTACCGCCGTCTGGGAGATCACTATGGCAAGTTTGAACAGTGGATTTTTGAACCCAGCGTGGCTAAGAGAACTTTTCAGGATTACCTGGACCGGGCAGGAATAGACGTCCAGTACGAATACCGGTTGACCGGTGTAGAAAAGGAGGATGGTTTTATCCGGGAAATTGAATTGGAAAAAGCGAACGATCCTGGTCGAGAACCCAGAAGAGTGGCGGGAAAAATGTTTATCGATGCCACCTATGAAGGGGACTTGATGGCCTTGTCAGGGGTAAGCTATGCCATCGGCAGAGAATCCAATGAGGTCTATGGCGAAACCTATAACGGCGTACAACTGATGACCGGCCACCAGTTTCCGGATGGGATAGACCCCTACAACACTCCCGGTGAGCCCTCCAGTGGATTATTGTGGGGGGTCAGTGAAGATGAGCTGGAACCGGATGGGACGGGAGACGATAAAATACAGGCTTACAATTACCGGATCTGCCTGACCAATGATCCGGCCAACAGGGTGGAGATCACCGAACCGGAGGGATACGACCCGGGCATGTTTGATTTGCTGGTTCGCCTCTTTGAGGCCCAACCGGACAAAAAAAGTCTAAACAACTATTTTATCTGGAGCCACATGCCCAATAACAAAACAGATATCAATAACCGGGGTGGTTTTTCAACCGATATGATCGGCATGAACCATGATTATCCGGAGGGTGATTATGAGCGCAGGCAGGAAATCATCGATGCACACACCCACTATACCAAATCCTTGCTTTATTTTTATAAAACAGACCCCAGGGTGCCGGAGGAAATCCAGGAGCAGATTCAGGAATGGGGATATCCCAAAGACGAATATATAGACAATGGGCACTGGACACCACAGCTATATGTGAGGGAAGTGAGAAGAATGATCGGGGAATATGTCATGACGCAGGCCAATTGTGTGGGAGATGAGGTGGTGGAGGATGGCATTGGCATGGCTGCCTATACCATGGACTCCCATAATATTCAGCGGATCGTGATCGAAAAGGAGGGTAAAAAGATGGTCAAAAATGAAGGAAATGTGGAGATAGGTGGCTTTGGACCTTACCCCATTGCCTACCGTTCTATCATACCCAAAAGTGAGGAGGCCAAAAACCTCCTGGTTCCGGCGGCCATGTCGGCCAGTCATATTGCCTTTGGGTCTATCCGTATGGAGCCGGTATTTATGGTGTTGGGACAATCTGCTGCCGTGGCGGCGAATATGGCCATTGACGAAGGGCTGCCTGTTCAGGAAGTAGATGTGCCAGCCCTTCAGGAGGAGCTGGAAACCAACCCCCTGGCGGATGGAAGCACTGCGGATATCCTGGTAGACAATGAGGATACAGCCCGGGTGACCTTTAACGGCAATTGGGAAATGAGAAGCAGAGGAGGATATGGCCCCAGTTTTCTGGTTGTTGGTACCTCTGGTGAAAGTTCTGCCCGATTCAGTCCCGTCATCAGGGAAGCTGGAAAATATGGGGTGTACGTTTATTTCTCGAGGGTTGCTGATGCAAGCACAAAGACAAATGTGTTATTGGGAGATGGGTATGAAGAACACGAAATGGTGATTGAAGAAGAAGACATCAGGGTGGAGGGCCAGACTTCCGGGGAATGGGTACATTTGGGAGACTTTGATTTAAAACCCGATACTTCTCCTTTTGTGGAAGTTTCCAATAAAGATGCAGATGGGGCAGTAGTAGCCGATGCTGTGCTATGGGTACCGGTGAGGTGATGGTCTCGAAGATGCAGGGAAGATTGATGAAAAGCAGGCAGCAGCGTTCCGGGATGCTGCCGCCGGAGTATTGAAAGATCAATTCAAACCGGCTTACGAAGAATTGATCTCCTGGTTGCAAGCCCAATTGCCTGAACTGGAAGAGCAACCGACAGGGGTCAGCCGGCATCCGGATGGAGATGCTTTCTACCAGCACCGGCTGAAAGCATCGACGACTACGGACCTGACTGCTGAAGAAATCCACCAGATCGGCCTTGCCGAAGTGGACCGCATCAAACAGGAAATGCTGGACATCAAAGAGAAAGTCGGTTTTGAGGGTAGTCTGGAAGCATTTTTTGAATTTATCAATACGGATGAGCAGTTTTTCTACCCCAATACGGATGAAGGCAGACAAGCTTATCTGGAAGATTCCAGGGCTTTTCTAGATGCGATCAATCAAAAACTTCCCGACTACTTTGGTTTGCTGCCCAAAGCAGAATTGCAGGTCAAAAGGGTAGAAGCTTTCCGGGAACAGGACGGTGCGCCCCAGCATTACTCAAAAGGTACGCCGGATGGATCGCGCAAGGGAACCTATTATGTTCACCTATCCGATATGAGTGCCATGCCAAAATCTACCATGGAAGGGGTAGCCTACCACGAAGGCAATCCCGGTCACCACATGCAGGTTTCCATTGCTCAGGAGCTGGAGGGTATTCCCAAATTTCGAACCCAATTGGGGTTCAATGCCTATGTAGAAGGCTGGGCGCTGTATTCCGAAATCCTGGCGAAGGAGATGGGTGGATACGAGAACCCGTATTATGACTTTGGCAGGCTGGTCAATGAAATCTGGAGGGCCATACGGCTGGTAGTAGATACCGGCCTGCATGCAAAGGGCTGGACGGAAGAGCAGGCGATCCAATACTTTTCAGACAATTCCTCTATTTCCCCCGGGGCCATCAAAGCCGAGGTTCGACGCTATATGGTCATCCCCGGACAAGCGACCGGGTATAAAATTGGCATGTTGAAAATTCAGGAGCTCCGGGCCGTGGCCGAAGAAGAGCTGGGCGATCAATTTGACCTGCGGCAATTTCACGACATCATACTGGGTGGTGGTGCATTGCCACTGGATATACTGGAAGAGGAAATCAGGCGCTGGATAGCCAAAGTAAAGAAAAAAGGTGCTTAGTCGACAGGAGCAACTTCTTTTTCCCTGCTAAGCTTAAATTTGCCTGCGCCTTGAATTAAAATCATGGTGTCACTATCCGGATCAAACTCCAGCGTCAGGCCGGCCTGAATGAATGTGAAGACGTGGGTGTCGTAGGCTTCCAGCGGAAAGGATGGCTGACCCGTTGCCTGTCCGATCAAAGTTTGCTCGTCTTTCGTAATGGTAAGCTTCAATGGGAAGTCCGGGCTGCTGTAGGTTCCCAGGTAGGCGTCCAGCTCCTCGCTGGAAAGCTTAAGGCCTTCTTTGAATTCGGGAAGAGCATAAGGTTTGTCAAAATAAATACTCAATGCGCCAATCAGAATATCGTTGATCGGCAGAATCACTCCATTCGAGGTGTATGCAATTGCAACCTTTTCTTCCGGAAAATAGGCCGCGTTGGACTGAAATCCATCTATGCCTCCATTATGGCCCAGAGCCGTTTTGTCGTAAAACGGAATTTGAAACAAACCCATGCCAAAATTGTCTACGATCCGGGTCATTTGCCGGAAGGAGTTTTCGGATAACAGTTCGTCAGAAAAAAGTGCGTGAAAAAATGTATTCAGGTCTGTAGGAGTCGAAACAATTGCCCCTGCACCTCCCGGAATACTCATATCGGTTTCAGTCGCTTTTTTCCAGGGCGCGCCTGGCTGGTAGGAATGCGCTTCCTTGTTTTCAGATTGGATTTTGCCGCCATAGTAGGTATTTTCTAATCCCAAAGGTTCGGTAATCCGATCTTTCAAAACCTCTGAGAAGGCAGTCTTTTCTATCTCTTCTACAATAAAGGCAAGTAAAATATAATTGGTATTGGAATAGGCAGCTTTTGTATCTGGTTCGAAAGTGGTGTCGTGTGACGCAATGATGTCGAGCATTTCTTTCCGGGACTTAGGTTCTTCCATCCAATCCTGATAGTCAGGTGCACTGGTGATGTTGAAGATACCGGATCTGTGGCGCAACAAATGCTCAACGGTAATCTTTTCGGCGTTCTTTAATGAAGGAAAAAATTCGGCAAGCGGAGTCTCCAGCCGTAATTTTCCTTCGTCTATCAATTTCAGGATGAGGGTAGCCGTAAAAAGCTTGGAAATGGACCCGATACGGTATTTGGTGTCCGGTGTTGCCTTTATATTGCCTTGAACATCCGCATATCCAAAAGCCCGTTGATACACTTCTTCCCCATCTCTGAATATGGAAAGGCTACCCATTCCTTTCTGATTTTCTTCGATAAGGGAAAACAAGCTGTCCATTTTGGCTTTGTCATAATCGGCCTCCTGACCCCATAGCTGAGTATAGGAATATACGCTCAAAGAAAAGGCGAAAATGACGGTGAGGAATTGTTTCATGGCAGGGCGGTGTTAAGTGGTAGCAATGTTTTATCTGGAATTAAATTATAAAGATTCAAAACCGACTATTGGTTCAAACGAATTCGTTAATGAAAGGGTTGGAGAAAAATTATCCGGTACGATTTTTTGGCTTTCTATGCTGCGTAGTGTTAAACCCGGATTATAACAAATCAAATCATTATAGATGACTTGGAAGATCCTGAACTCACAACCAATTACAAAACAGGATGTCAATGCTACTTTTTGTTTTTTTAGCCGGGAATGATCAATTGTCATCCATTTCCTTTTCCCATAGATTGATGAGACCCTTGAGCTCATCAACTTTTTCCGGAAAATATTCCTTACGGTCATGTATTTCGGGGAGGTCCTGCTCCAGGTGATACAGGGCCAAAGTGCCATTGACACGGTCTTCCAGTAATTTCCATGGACCATTCCGGACCGCAATGGCTTCCGGAGTCCTCCAGAAGAGGGTCCTGTCGGGCATTTTTCCTTTGCCGGTAAGTAGCGGCAGCATGCTTTGCCCATCCAGGCGATCCTTTCCCTTCCGATCAGGAAAATCCTGTCCGGTCAACTCCAGAAAGGTAGGCAAAAGATCAAAGGAGGCCAATGTTTCGGAAGACCTGCTTCCTGCTCCTATCTTCCCGGGCCACCAGGCAATGGCCGGTACCCGGTGTCCTCCCTCAAAAAGATCAGATTTTTCACCTCTTAGTTTGCCATTGGACCCGACCTCAGGCCAGGTGTCAGCCTGGTAATTCAGGTATTGCCCGTTATCTGAGGTAAAAAACAACAAGGTGTTTTTGTCCAGGCCTTCTGCTTTGAGATAAGCGATCAATTTTCCTACATTCCGGTCAAGGGATTCGATCATTTCTATAAGGGTGCCGGGTACCTCTTCCGGTGCATGGGGTCCAAGCTTGCTGGCAGGGCCGGGTAGGCTGGAGGTATAGTCGGTGCCCTCTTTCCGGATTTCCAGGTGTCCGTCCCCAGGGGATTGCCAGGGGAAATGGACGCCCAGGTGCGCCAGGTAAAGGAAGAAAGGTTTTTCATTGTTAGCTGCTATAAATTGAATGCCATTGTCGGTGATCACATCCGTGGTATAGCCTTCCTGATACGAAAGCCGTTCATTGTGCCACCAATCCGGAAAGCCATGTCGATCTATTTTGGAAAAATAATCTCCGTCACCTGAGGTCAGGCCCCGGAACACATCAAAACCAAAGTTCCGCGGATTGGCATCCGAATGATTGCCCAGGTGCCATTTGCCAAAAAAGGCTGTCGCATAGCCAGCCGCTTTCATGTATTCGGCCATAGTGGGGGGAGTATAAAACTCTTCACGGGCAATGCCTTTGATCGCTCCGATCCCCTGGTCCTGCCAATCCCCGGGAAGGGGATCCTCGATCCCCAATCGCTGCTGGTACCTGCCAGTCAGCAATGCGGCCCGGGTAGGGGAGCACATGGCTCCGTTGCTGTGAAAGTCAGTAAAGAGCATGCCCGCGGCAGCGAGGCGATTCAGGTGAGGGGTATGGGCTTTGCCCCCATAAAATCCTCCCAGGTCCCCGTAGCCCAGGTCGTCTGCCAGGATGATAATGATATTCGGTGTTTCAGCTACTTCATGCAACACCTGTTGCGGCGCAGAGAGTATAGTCCAAATAATAAATAGCAGGTGGAGTAAATGGTTCATTGTCCTGTTTGTTAAGCCAATATTACTACTTCTACCGCTTTCAATCGGGCTATGTTAACAGCGGCTCGTTTTATTCTAATGCTGGTTTGCCTGTTTTTCAAGGTTTCCGAACGGGTAAATGCCTGCAATCAGACCCACTACAGATTCCCATTTCAAAAAATGCGGAATTGCTGGCATTCGCATGCAGATTTAATTCCATATTAAGGCAATCCAACCCGGAATGGTGTCAATAATCCATAAATTAATCAAAACTTCCGATTGTTTGCCATTTACCATTTTTCATTTTGAAATTTAAAAAATAACCTTATTAAAATAAATTTTTTTGTTAACTTCTGGTTTTTAATAAAAAATATTATAAAATTAGCGAATCTTTAATCTTTAGATAATTTATATTATTATAAACAAATCTCCTGCCTATGTGAAAATTTCAAAGACAAACAGCAATAAATGCTGGGTTTATCAATGTATTATTCATGTTTTAATCAAAATGTTTACGGAGGATAATTCCATCCTAAACCTGACTCAATCAACAAAATGAAAAATGAAGAAAATCTACTTGTAAAAATCCCTGGAATAAGAGGCCTACTGTGCTTTTTATTTTGCGGTATTGTGCTGACAGGTATGTTGGCAAGCCATGCCCGTGCCGAAAACCGGCCGGGCGCTGAAACTGCGTCAGCTACCATTGCAGAGGAGGCCCCGGTGTCTGGAACGGTAACAGATGAAAATGGAGAGCCTATTCCGGGAGTGACCATCACCGTACAAGGTGAATCAATGGGAACGGTTACAGATGCCAACGGAGAGTTTAGGCTTGATGTTCCCGAAGATGCCACCCTGGTTTTTTCCTTTATAGGTTTTGAAACCCAAACCATACCTGTAGGAACCCGAAGTACTATCAACGTAACCATGAAGGAGGACGTCGGTAGTCTGGAGGAAGTCGTAGTAACTGCCTTTGGCCAGGAAAGGGACAAGAGGGCATTGGGATACGCAACCACAAACATCAAATCCGATGAATTGGTCAAAGTGGGTACACCAAACCTTGCCACTGCATTGTATGGCAAAGCACCCGGCGTGCGGATTCAGGCAGGAGCAGGAGGAGCCACCTCGCCAGTAAACATCACTATACGGGGGATCAACTCCATCACCGGAAGAAACCAGCCTCTGATCGTATTGGATGGTATTCCTATCCGAAACGAGGAAGTAAACAACAATAATTTCTGGGGAGACCAGCGCCTGAGAGGCAATGGTCTGCTGGATATTAACCCGGAAGACATCGCTGATATTTCCATACTCAAAGGCGCTTCGGCTGCGGCTTTGTACGGTTCTGAGGCGGTAAACGGCGTCGTATTGATCACCACCAAGAAGGGATCTACCAAGGGATTCAAAGTCGATTTCAATGCCAACTATGCCATGGATAGAATCGCTTATCTTCCCCGTTACCAAAATGTAAGAGGTCCCGGAGCACCTTCTCACGTTTTTGATTTTGGGCAGAATGATGAAGGGTTCATTACCTATCCTGACGGATCTACAGGTTTACCGGCTACCAACCTGAATTTTGGAGCCCCCTTTGATGGCCGGCAGGTAATGGCCTGGGACGATCAGATAAGACCTTATGTGGCTCAGGAAGATGCATATGCAGCGTTATTTAATGATCCCATCAGTTCGCAGGTAAACGTTGCGATCTCAAATTCTACGGATGTAGCCGATTTCCGGGTTTCCCTTACCCGTCAGGACAATGAGGCCTTGAGTTTGAACTCCAAAAACAGCAAAAACATCGCCAACCTTAATGCTACTTTCAGGATTTCAGATAAAGTGAAAACAGACGTTTTCATCAACTACATCAACCAATATACGGCTAACCGTCCTTACTCAGTAGATCGTATGATCAACAACTTCGGAGGGATGATGACCCGTTTTGACAATGGCGCCTGGTACCTGGACAGATACAAGACCAGCAGGGGATACCGCTATGTCACCGGAAACGGTCAGAGCCTGACTCCGGAGGAGAACATTACAAGAAACGGCTTTCAGGACGCCATTGGTGATTATGTATGGAACGTAAATGAGCAAAGGGCATCGGAATTAAGTAACCGGGTAATTGGCAGTATTACCAATACCTTTAGTTTCACAGATGAACTGAGCTTGCGTACCAGAATTTCTACGGATTTTACCTACAGGGAAAACGAAACCGCGAGTTCTACTACCCGGCCTTTGGCTTTCGGTCCTTCCGGCGGCTTTAGCATGTCCAATGAGATTTTCAGTATTTTGTACGGGGATGTTTTCCTGTACTATGACAAGCAAATCAATGAAGATCTGACCTTAAGTGCAACAGCAGGCTATACGGCTGACAAGGAAAGCAATTCCTCCATATCCAGAGGTACCAATGGTGGACTCAGTACAGAAAATCTGTTTGACGTGGTAGCATCGGTCAATCTGCCGAATAACGGGTCCTACAGGAGCTCAAGGATTATCGATGCGGCAATGGGAACCCTTAACCTGAATTACAAGGGATTTTTCTATGTAGAAGGAACTGTCAGGAGGGACCGCACTTCTACGATGAATCCGGACAACAATACTTTTATTTATCCCTCGGCCAATTCCAGTTTTATACTATCAGATGCGGTCAATTTGCCTTCCTGGATCAGTTCGTCCAAGATCAGGGGATCCTGGGGTATAGTGGGTAATTATCCCGATGTGTACCGGGCCAATATTGCCTATAACCAGAATACCCTCGGCGTACAGCAGCCTGGAGGTGCACCCGTATTGTTTACGAATATTTCCAGCAGCTTTGGAAACGACGGTATTCGTCCTGAGCAGAAGCATGAATTCGAATTTGGAACGGACAGCCAGTTCTTCAACGGCAGGTTATCGTTTGAATTCTCCTATTACAATGCACAGATCAGGGATCAGATTTTGCCGCTTACCTTGCCGGCCACTTCCGGTGCCACTTCCGTATTGGCCAACATCGGAACACTGCGTAACAAAGGGATTGAAATCGCCTTGAGTGGGACTTTGTACCGCAACAATGACTTCGACTGGCTGGCAGGAATCAACTTTGCCCGTAACATGAACGTGGTAGAAAAGCTGGCTAACAATGCAACTGAATTGCTACATGCCGATTACGATGGCAACGCTGCTCAGCTTCGGTCAGTGGTTGGTCGTCCTATGGGAGATTTCTTTGCCAGACCGGTCGAAACCAATGCCAACGGCGAAAAAATCGTCCAGCCCAACGGATTGTACAAAATCAACCCCAATGAGTGGATCCGGGCTGGTAATGCCATGCCAAAAGCTGTAGGAGGTATTTTTAATAACCTGGCTTACAAAAACTTTACCTTACAGGTAATGGCAGATTTTCAGCTCGGAGGTCATGTGATGCCTACCGGTGTCAACTGGATGATCAGCAGGGGCCTGACTGAGGAAAGTTTGAACTACATGGACACGGAGAGCGGCGGATTGTCTTATTACGTAAATGCCGACGGACAAGGTGTGCAAACTTCCAGCGCTGAAGGCCCTAACGGCGAAACTGTATACCACGACGGCATGCTCATGGATGGTGTGACTGCCGATGGAAATCCTAATACCAATGTGATTTCTCAAGCCTTGTATTACCAGCGAACTTACAACTGGGGAGGGCCGCAATATAGCCAGGCAAGGTACGAGTTGTACATCAAGGAGAATACCTACCTGAAGTTACGTGAATTGTCTCTGGGTTATCAGGTGCCGCCTTCCTTTGCAAAAAAACTTGGAGCAAATAGCATCAATGTTTCTGCTTTCGGAAGGAACCTGTTTTTCTTCTACCGAAATATCAAGGACCTGGATCCTGAAGTATTGACCGGCGGCTCCCGATGGTCACAGACCCTGACCAATGCAGGTACCAATCCTGCCACCCGAACCGTAGGATTAATGCTTAGGGCAAGTTTCTAAGCGGTGTTTCAACATATTAAATTAAACATCATGAAAAATAGATTAGTATTACTGACTCTGGCAATCCTTACCAGCCTTGCAGGCTGTCAGTATTCCGAATTTGAGGAAAATTATACCGATCCTTCCAAGGTATCGGAAACCTCCGTAGAAAAGCAATTTACCGGATTTATGATCGCTAACCGGGAATATGTGCTTCCCAGTTACTGGAATTATTTCGTGGTATTGAGAATTACCCTAAACCGCTATACACAAGCTATCGGATGGGTCAATGAGGAGAACCAGTACGTGCCCGGATCCGCAGCCATCAACGACCGCTGGAACAATTATTATCAATTTCTCGCCCAATATCGGGAATTGGAAAAAGTATATGCGGATCTGAGTCCACAGAACAAGCAGGATTACCGCGTATTCATGATCACCGCAGCTACCTATTTGTATGACCATACCCAGAAGGTAATCGACCTTCATGGCGCCATACCCTTTTCGGAGGCAGGTATGCTCAGCACCAATGGTGGAGATTATACGGAATCTTATCCGTCCTATGACGAACCGGAAGCCATATACACCAAAATGCTGGACGATCTGGCTGGCTTTGCGGATGAGTTGAGAACCATGGAGATCAATCCTGGTGTGCTGACCGGGTTTGAATCTCAGGATCTGGTCAACCGAGGTGATATTGACATGTGGTTGAAATATATCAACTCTCTCAGGATGAGAATGCTTACCCGCGTGAGTGAAACCCCTGCCTTTGCTGATCGCGCTGCTTCTGAAATCAATACGATTCTTTCCAATCCGGCAAATTATCCTATCGTAACGACGAATGATGAAAACATCACCTTTCGCATACACGAACTGGGTACACTGATTGCAGCAAATAGCTTTCAATCTGGTTTGGAAGACTGGGACGGAAATGTGGCTGGTAAAGCTTTGCTGGAACACATGATGAATAACGAAGACCCCAGACTTACCTATGTATTCGAGCCAGGAGAAGAGGCTGGTGGTGAATTTATCCCCTTAGATCCGCTACTTAGCGCTACAGAGCAGACCGAATTGATCGGATCCAATACCATGGCCATTTACAACAGAACCACCCTGAGCAGGAACCAGTATTTCCCGGGAATGCTGATCAATGCCAGTCAGGTTCATTTTATGGCTGCCGAACACTACCTGAAAGCAGGCCAGGATGCGCAGGCCAGGGAACACTATGAAACAGGTATCAGAGAGTCCATTCACTATTACGAAATGTTGCGCAATATGAGCAATAACCTGATTTCGCCCGAACCAATACCTGTAACCGAATCTGCGATCGACACTTATCTGGCCGATGCCGATATCAGTTGGGCAGCGGCTACCGGTGAAATGGATAAAATGCGACTGATCGCCGAACAGAAATGGCTGCATTTCAATGTAGTGCAACCCAACGAAAACTGGGCTGAGTTGAGAAGGGTAGAGATGCCAGATCTGGTGTTCTGGGAAGACCAGTCTAACCAGCAAAGTCTTCCTCCCAACAGGTGGATCTACCCCGGATCTGAGCAAACTTACAACACGGAGAATTACCAACAGGTACAGCCTAATGACAATCTGAACAGAACATTGTTCTGGGATAATTAGGAAAAGATTTAGGCTATAACATAGAGGGGTGCCCAATGGGTACCCCTTTTTTTATGACCTTTATGCTGGAAGCGATAAATTCAGCTCAAGGGAAAAGACAAATTTGTTCGCAACGGAATTCGCGAAAATTTTATATCTTGTTTTTTTAATTCTTAACTAGTTTACTAAAAACCCATCTATGATCCGTTTTCGTTCCGAATTCGTCCTGCTTGTAGCCTGCGTTTTGCTGACCACTTACAGTTGCCAGCAATCAGCGAAAGAAGATGAAGCTTCTTCCACTCAAAAACCAAATATCGTTATCATTTATATGGATGATCTGGGCTACGGTGACATGAGTGCTTATGGTGCTGGCACCCTTGAGACGCCCAATATGGATTTTCTGGCCAATGGAGGAATGAAATTCACCAAAGGATATGCGTCTTCGGCGACCTGCTCTCCAAGCCGGTATGCACTTATGACCGGTACTTACCCCTGGCGAAACAAAGATGCCAAAATTCTGCCCGGAACCGCGCCCTTGCTCATCGGTCTAAATGAGCTGACCATTCCGAAAATGCTGAAAAAACAGGGTTATGCTACCGCAGTGGTAGGTAAATGGCACATGGGACTGGGAGAGGGACAAGTCGACTGGAATGAGCGGGTAAGTCCCGGCCCAAATGAAGTTGGTTTTGATTATTCCTACATCATGGCTGCCACCCAGGACAGAGTCCCAACCGTTTATCTGGAAAATGGCCTGGTACAAGGCTTGGAACCAGATGATCCCATATCCATTAGCTACCAGGAAAATTTTGAAGGAGAGCCTACCGGAAAGGACAATCCCGAAATGCTGACCATGAAATGGCATCATGGGCACAACAATAGCATTGTCAATGGGATACCACGCATAGGGTTTATGAAAGGCGGTGAGAAGGCCAAATGGGTAGACGAAGAAATGGCCGATCATTTTCTGGAAAAGGCAAAAGCATTCGTCCAGGAGGAAAGGGATGAACCGTTTTTTCTATTTTATGCCATGCAACAACCCCACGTTCCCCGCACCCCTCATCCCCGTTTTGCAGGTAAGTCCGGTATGGGGCCCAGAGGCGATGTGATACTTGAGGCAGATTGGTGCATCGGGCAGTTTATGCAAACGCTCGAGGATGCAGGCCTCCTGGAAAATACCCTGGTCATTTTCAGCAGTGACAACGGCCCGGTTCTCAATGACGGTTATTATGATGATGCCGTAGAAAAACTGGGGGATCATACCCCGTCCGGCCCCCTTCGCGGAGGGAAATACAGCCTTTTCGAAGCCGGTACCAGAGTGCCCTTTGTCACTTACTGGAAAGGTACCATTCAGCCGGGGCAATCTGATGCCATGCTCAGCCAGATAGATATCCTCAATTCCCTGGCCTCATTGACAGGAAGTGACGAGAGAAGTGCAGACGGTCAGGACTTTTCGAAAACCTTTCTGGGGAAATCTGATGAAGGCAGGGAATCATTGGTATTGGAAGCCACTACCCGTACTGCTTTCCGAAAGGGAGATTGGGTATTGATACCGCCTTATAAAGGTCCGGCGGTAAATGCAAATGTTGATATAGAATTGGGTAATGATCCGGATTTTCAATTGTACGATTTGAGTAAGGATTTGGCTCAGCAGCAAAATCTGGCTGAGGAAAATCCGGATAAGCTTAAATCCATGTTGGCAGATTTCGTGGCTATCCGGGGAGAGGAATTCGTCGATACCGAGGCGCTGGAGTTGAAATAAATCCTCTTAAACAAAGCCGATTCTCTTTTTGAGTTTATGAAATTCGATACGGCGCGTAAATAGCAGGTAGATGAAAACTTTTGTATTTCTCTTTTGTAGCCTGGTGTTCAGTTGGAAGCTTTTCGGTTTTACCACCGAAAAGCCACAGGTGATTTTACTGACCGATATCGGAGGCGACACGGACGACGAACAGAGCCTGGTGCGTTTCCTTTACTATGCCGATCACTTTGACATCCGGGCATTGTGTGCCACCAGCCGGCTGGGTCATGGGCAGGATATCATGCCGGATCTTATCGCCGGGCATTTGGAGGCATATCGCGCAATATATCCGAACTTGCTCATTCATTCACAGGGATTTCCCCATCCGGATACCCTTTTTTCGCTGATCAGAAAGGGACAGGGCAACTCGAAGGATATCGGTGAGGGGTATGATACCGAGGCATCGGACGCGATAATTCAGATAGTAGATGCGGCAGAATCACTGGTACACATCCCGGTATGGGGTGGTTTGCGAGAGTTGGCTCAGGCCCTGTGGAGGATCAGCGAAAGCCGGTCCGGGGAGGAAGTGGGCGCATTTTGCCGGAAGATACAGGTTCATGCCATCGGAGACCAGGACGGGCATAGGGAATACCTGCTCAGGGAATTCCCGGAATTGAATTTTATCGCCAATGGTTTCGCCTGGCAGGGGTTTACCGGGGTAAGGGAATTGTCTTCCTTCAGGGGTATGTACATGACCGGTCAGCAGCACATGCAAAATGGAGACTGGATCAGAACCAATATACACGGCAACGGGCCTTTGAGTGATCGATATCAACTTCATGGGCACGGTACCAATGGCATGAAGGAAGGAGATTCTCCTTCATTCCTGGGTTTGATCCGGAATGGATTAAATGTTCCCGAGCGACCCGACTGGGGGGGCTGGGGCGGCCGGTACCGTTTGCTGAAGGGCAGCCTCTGGATAGACGCTCCTGATTATCTCGACGGCACACTCAATGAGCGGCATTCGGTAGCCCGCTGGAGGATCGCCTTCCAGTCGGACTTTATGGCACGGGTAAAGTGGGCTCACCTTCCCTACGGAGAGGCAAACCACAATCCCATTCCGGTCGTAAACGGTCACCAGGGCCCGGATCCCTTGTACATTTCGGCTAAACCGGGAGACCTCATACGTTTAGATGCGGGCGGGAGCACCGATCCTGATGGACAACAGCTCGATTTTAAATGGTGGATATATGAGGAAATCTTCCGGCCGGACAAATCCTTATCGTTAAATCCGGAATTGCATGGTGCAGTAGTGTCGTTTGAAATGCCGGTAGTGACAGCGGGGCATTCCATACACCTGATCCTGGAACTGAGAGACCGGGGCTTACCGGCCCTGACCAGTTATAAACGCATCATATTAAACCCAAATCCATGAAACCATCTCTTTATTGCGGATGCCTTTTATTGCTTCTATGGACTGCGGCCTGCCGGCAGGAGGGCAGTGAAGTGCATGACCCAAAATCAGATGGCAGCATCCGGCCCTGGTCAGAGAATCCTGCATATTGGGAGTACAAGGGAAAGCCCGTACTGCTTTTGGGAGCCACCGACAACGACAACCTGTTTCAGCAGCATAACCTGAAATCGCATCTGGACAGCCTTCAGGCAATAGGTGGGAACTATATCCGGAACACCATGAGTGACCGGGATCCGGGAAACCTGCGGGCATTCGCTGCAGATGCCAATGGAAAATATGACCTGAACAGTTGGAATGAGGCCTATTGGAGCCAGTTTGATAGCCTGCTGCGCTGGACTGCCCAAAGGGACATCATCGTACAAATTGAGATATGGGACCGGTTTGATCATTCCAGGCAGGAGTGGTTGTCAGATCCCTATCATCCTGCCAATAACATCAATTATGGCTATGAGGAATCCCGGCTGGACAGCCTGTTCCCCAAGCATCCGGGAGCGAATGAACAACCTTTTTTTTATACCGTACCAGCATTGGATGATAATCCGGTAATGTTGAAATATCAGCAATCCTTTGTCCGCAAAGTATTGCAACATAGCCTTCCCTACGGCCATGTATTGTATTGCATCGACAATGAAACCAAGGGTGAAGATGAATGGGCCATTTACTGGGCCGAATTTATCAAAGAGGAGGCAGGGGATAAAGCTACTATGCTTACCCAGATGTGGGATGACTGGGACATCAAATCAGACATGCACAAGCGGACACTGGATCATCCCGAACGCTATGAATATATAGACATGTCACAAAACAGCCACAATACCGGACAGCTCAACTGGGACAATGCCCGCTACATTTTTAATTATATTCAACCCAATCCCCGACCAGTAAATAGCACCAAAATATATGGAAATACCACCAGCTCCTGGACCGGCAGGGGTATCGATGATAAACATGCAGTGGAAACTTTTTTCCGAAATATAACAGGTGGTTTTGCCGCCAGCAGGTTTCACAGGCCACCCTCCGGTTTGGGGCTGAGCACTCCTGCTATCAATGCCATTAAAACCCTTAGGAAAGTAGAGGAAAAGATGAAGTTATGGGAATTGGTTCCTCGTATGGATTTACTTTTGGAGCGAGATGAAAATGAAGGCTACTGTGCAGCCAAAACCGGTGAAAAATATCTGGTATATTTTCCCAAATCGGGAGATTTGCTGCTGGATCTGGGAGCAATGAATTCCGGGGCTACCCTTCATTGGCTTTCCGTCAGTGATGGGGATTGGCTGTCTTCGACAGAAATCTCAGGAGGCGATAAGTTCAGATTGGTAAGTCCGGTAAGCACAGGCAGCATAGCGTTGCTGCTAAAAAAGTAGATCGTTATTCCATCAAATCATACCTCTAAAGTGAAAAATCGGAACCGCACAAAGCATTATCAGAACCCCCGACGCAGCTTACATGCTGCATGGGTCTTTTTTCTATGCTGTATGGCCATCGGTCAGGCTTCTGCGACTCAGGACCGTCCCAATATTTTGTGGATCTCCCATGAGGACCTGAGCCCCATATACGGTTGCTATGGAGACAGCCTGGCCAGAACACCTGCCATAGATGAATTGGCAAAACGGAGTATCCGGTTTGACCAGGCCTTTTCCAATGCTCCCATTTGTGCACCTGCCCGGTCTACACTGATTACCGGGATGTATGCGACATCCCTGGGCTCTCAGCACCTCAGGTCAGAAACTCCCGTTCCTGAATCCTTGAAAATTTTACCAGAGGTCCTTCGCGAGGCAGGGTATTATACCAGTAATAACGTAAAGACGGATTATAATTTTAGCCATGAGGGGAGGTGGGATGAAAGTAGCAATACAGCTCACTGGCGCAATCGTCCGGACGATAAGCCTTTTTTCAGTGTTTTCAATATCATGATTACCCACGAAGGTCCTACGAATGCCTTAAGGAAAACGGATACCGAATCGCTTAAAGAGTTTACGGATCCCGATCAGGTAATGCTACCGCCCTATTTGCCAGACAGTCCAAAAATGAGACAGATCTGGGCCCATATGTATGACCTGCTGGCGGTTTTTGACCAGCGTGTGGCATCCCTGCTGGGGGATTTGGAGGAGGACGGCCTGCTGGAAGAAACCATCGTTTTTGTGTTTTCGGATCATGGCCACGGCCTTCCGGGACACAAACGCTGGCTGAATAATGCAGGATTACAAATTCCCTTTATTCTGCATGTTCCTGAGAAATACAAGCATTTCGTCGATCACATCCCCGGTACTACCACGGACCTCAAAGTGGGTTTTGTAGACTTTGCTCCCACAGTGTTGAATTTGGCGGGGGCTACGGTTCCTGAAATGATGGAAGGGAAGAGTTTCCTGGGTGAAGGTGCAACAGAAAAGGAATATGTGTTCGGCTACCGGGACAGGGCTGATGATTGCTACGAGGTTTCCCGTTCGGTATATGATGGCCGGTACTTGTATGTCAGACATTTCATGCCTCAATTGCCCTATTATCAGAACGCATTGATTTTTAATAAGGGAGGAAGCTACGAAGAAATTAACCGCTTGAGAGCGCTCGGACAGTTGCCCGATGCAACGCAACGGATGTTTTTACCCAAGGAGACCGAGCTGCTCTTCGATCTGGAAAATGATCCCTTGGAGCAAAAAAACCTGGCCACCAGGGAAGAGCATGCCAGCCGGGTCCGAAAATTGGCAGATGAACTCGACGAATGGATGATTCGGCATAGAGATACGGGGCTGCTTTCCGAGGGTATCATGATGGGGCAGGCGAAGGGGAGGAGCGTGTATGAAGTAGCGCGTGCCTACAGCCGTGAAAGCTATCAGCAGCTTCTTGAGGCAGCCAGATGGGTCGGAAAAGTTTCAGATCCGAATCATTTGATTCCTTATTTTGAATCTGGTGAACCCGCTCAAAGGTACTGGGCATTGATTGCTCTGGATGCCTACGTGGGCAACATAGAATCAACAATGCCTCATCTAAAGAAATTGATGAAGGATGCAGTACCTGCGGTAGCCACCAAAGCGGCTGAGATCATGGTTAAACGAGGCACAGACCCGGAGGCTTATGAGATATTGGAAAAAATGCTCAGGTTACCGGATGAGGTTCAGGTGCTACAGGCTGCGATAAGTGTACGCCAACTTGGGAAAAAGGCGGCACCTTTACTGCCAGTTATCCAGGATGAAATTTTCCCCCAATATGCAGGAACGATTTGGGGTAGATACAAGAGTTGGAGCTATCCCATGTTTATCGGAATGGCACTGGACCAGGCCCAGATCAATTGTAATGTCGCTATTGATACCCACAGGTAGTTTCCCGCTGGCTTTTCGAACCACAGGTATCGAACCCAATACAAGATCTTAAATCTTTTTAAAAAGTCTGTACAAAAAGGCATTTTGATGCTGGTATTTTGAATTACACCACGAAATGGCACAGGGGCTTTGTTTTTATTTTAATTAAGTCGGTTTTTTGCCACTGGTCTTTTATTAAATTTATAGCAAAATGTGTCGAAATGGTGAAAATATTTGATATTTTTATCTTCGTTTACAGCAGCTAATAAGAACAAAATGGTTCTCGATAACTACTTCGAACGAGATTTTTATCAGTATAATTTTTAATCAGCTATGGATTTACAGTCAAATAGGGAGCATACCTACGAAAAGACTCCTTTAAAAATGGATTTGTTTTTTGATCTCTCGCTGGATCTGCTTTGTATTGCAGGCTTCGACGGATATTTTAAGCGGATAAACCCTTCACTGAAAAAAGTCCTGGGCTTTCCGGACGAAATGCTATACGGTAACCCCATCAACTCCTTCGTTCATCCCGATGACCTGCAGGTCACGATAGAAACGCGCAATTATATTGTTTCGGATGGCACCCCGCTGCTCAATTTCGAAAACAGGTACGTCACACATTCAGGAGACACCATTTGGCTATCCTGGACCTCTGTACCGGCAAAGGAAGAAGGCTTGATCTACGCTGTGGCAAAAAATATCACCCACAAGAAGAAACAGGAGGCAGACAGAAATGCCCTTATAACCCGGCTCACGCAATCTAATGAGCAGTTGAAGAAGCTTACATTTACTACTTCCCATGATTTACGTTCCCCGGTCAATAATTTGCTTTCTATATTCTCCATTCTGGAGGAATCACACCTCGATCCTGACGAAATGGGGGAATTTATCCGGTTGATGAAAAATTCTACCGAAGGTTTAAAACATACCCTGGACACTTATATTGACAATTTGAGTCAGAAAGATGTATTGACGGTACTGGTAGAGCAGCTCGAGCTGCACGAAGTGATGAAGAAGGTGGTCACTTCTATCAAATCGCTGATAGAGATTTCGGATACGCAGATCCACGCAGATTTTACTGCCTTTGATCAGGTGAAATTCAATCGGTCCTATCTGGAAAGTATTTTTCTGAATATGTTTACCAATTCGATCAAGTATGCCAGGCCCGGGTGTCAAGCAGTCATTAGCGTTTCTACGCGCATCCATGAGGGAGCCAGGCAACTCATTTTTGAGGACAATGGTCTGGGCTTCGACATGGAACGCATTGGCGACAAGATTTTCGGGTTTAAAGAGACCTTTCATCAAAGCGCGGATAGTAAGGGTATAGGCCTTTATCTGGTACATAATCATGTGACATCCCTCGGCGGGAGGATTGACATTGATAGTGAACCAGAAAAGGGAGCAAGGTTTACCATTACCTTTAAATAAGTTTTATCCGTCCTTTTACTTCGTAAAGTCTTGCCTCTACCAGGAGTTTTTAAGCAAAAGTTTGGTAATATACCCTGCTTTTTTGCCAAGATGGTGAAAGAAATATCCGTTGGATTGCTCTGAATTTAATATTTGTAGCGAGAAACCTTTAACACCTGACGCCAGCCAGAGGGTTCAACCTCAATGCTACACCCGCTATGCCTGATTTGGTTCCGGATTATTTTTACGGTGACAGTAAGTGTCACCTTTGTGGCAGGCCGGCACCTGTCAATCCAGGGAATAAATATGACCGTATGAATAAAGAACAGACTATCAGCAGTATGTAAATCATCAACGGAAAATGAGTATTGCCGGAAGGACAAAACTATCATTTGGCGGGGCTTTCTGGTGTACTTTTTATATCAAAAAATAGGCGGGGGAAAAATCCTTTGCTAAATTGATAAAAAAGATAAAATAAATTAATCGATGAAAAAAATTCTCCTTTTTGTTTTTGTTGTAAGCTGGCTGTTCGCTTCCTGCCAGGAAAAAGAAGCTGAACAGCGTCCAAACATCCTTTTTATCATGACTGATGACCATACCCAACAGGCCATCTATGCCTATGAAAAAGGTTTGCTCGACAGTGTTTATTTTCCCAATATGGACCGCCTGGCGAAAGAGGGTGCCTTGTTCAGGAATAGTTTTGTTACCAATTCGATCTGTGCACCTAGCCGCGCGGTATTGCTTACAGGTAAATACAGCCACCTGAATGGGAAGGTAGACAATGTAGGTCCCTTTAACTGGGATCAAATGATATATCCGAAGCTGTTGCAGGAGGCTGGTTACGCTACAGCATTGATCGGAAAGATTCACCTGGGGGGCAAGCCACAGGGATACGATTTTTCGCTAACGTTGCCAGGTCAGGGAAATTACTATAATCCTGAATTTATCCGAAATGGGGAGGAGGAAGTGAAATTTGAAGGACATTGCGAAGCGCTCATTCCACAATTTGTAGTGGACTGGTTGGAAAACGATTGGGACAAAAGCAAGCCTTTTGCCATCAACTACCACCCCAAAGCGCCACATCGAAACTGGATGCCTGAAGAAAAGTACCTTTCTTATCTGGAAGACAAGGAATTTGAGTTTCCTGACAATTTCTTTGACGATTACGAGGGAAGAGGTACTGCCGCCAGGGAGCAGGAAATGGAAATCGTGGACAACATGTATTGGGGTTGGGATATGAAATTTGAGGAAAACCCATTCACTGGGGAACCCAGTCGGCTGGCCGCACCCTTTGGAAGAATGACAGAAGAGCAGATGGCTGCGTGGAATGAAGTGTATGGGCCGGCAAATGAAAAGTTCATCAGGGAATTTGTTCCTGGGGATCAGCGAATTGCGGACACTCCCGATAGAAAGGCACTCGCCAAATTCAAGTTTCACAGGTATCTCAGGGATTACCTCAAGGTTGTAAAATCTGTTGACGACGGTATAGGAAAGGTGCTCGGATACCTGGAAGAAAAAGGAATTCTGGACAATACCATAGTCATTTATACCTCAGATCAGGGTTTTTACCTGGGGGAGCACGGTTGGTATGACAAGCGCTTCATGTACGAAACATCACTGAGTACTCCCCTGCTGGTGAGATACCCAAAGGAGATTAAAGCCGGATCAGTGGTTGAAGAAATGGTGATGAACCTGGATCATGCTCCTACGATACTGGACTATGCCGGCCTTGAAAAGCCCCATGACATGCAGGGCGAATCCTGGCGTGCCATTGCAGCAGGAGAGGATGTATCCTGGAGGGATGCGATCTATTACCATTATTACGAATATCCCGGAGCACACAGCGTGAAGCGGCACTATGGCGCCAGGACCGAAAGGTACAAGTTGATCCATTTTTATTACGACATTGACGAATGGGAGCTTTATGACCTGAAAACAGACCCCAAGGAGATGAACAACGTTTATAATGATCCCGCCTATGCCGAGGTTCAGCAAGCGCTGCATACCCGGCTGGAAGAACTTCGTGAGCAGTATGGTGATTCAGATGAATTAAATCAGCAGTACATCGATAGAAGCCTATCCAAAAACTAAAGGCTACCTTGATGCACATCCTGAAGGAAAACAGTGTCTTTTCTGAGGGTACCGGATTAATCAATATGCATCAGGCCCTGAAAATGTAGAGGTGGCAGGCCCCACCCGATCTGCCATGTTTGAAGATGAGCAGCCTGGAGGTCCCATTATGATCCAGGGTGACCATGGTCCCGTGGCGTTCAGAAACATTGCCTACAAGCTGTTTGACATCCCGGTGCCCTCAATTAGCGATCTTGAATTTGCCTGTTTTAAGGGGAAGTTCCAGTCTCCTGGTGAGTTCCGGGACATGCCTATGCCATGCAGGGTATCATGAGGGTTGAAAATAAGAGCATCAGCCTGGATTCCTTTCCAACTCGCTGCGGTTCCACCCGGAAGTTTTTGCTGCCGCCTGGTAGGTGCTTTGCAGAAAGTCCATAAGCATGGCTTCAGGGTTATTCGATTTTTGAACGTCCTCGTATTTTAAAATGAACTCACCCATTTCTGCACTGTAAAATGCTTCTTTCGGCAGAACTGGCTGCCCGGCAAATTGTGGGTCTGCAGGATATACATAGGAATAAAAGATCGCACTGGGAAAATCTTTTGATCCCGGCCAGAAGCCAGCGCTGCTCACCTCTTTGGAATAGGCCTCCTGCATTACCTCTAGTGGCATGTTAGGTGCTCCTCCGGGATGCAGCGGGGCAGGTCGGCCCGAAAATCGGGTAACAGCCAGGTCAAAGGCACCCCAAAACAAATGAACAGGACTGCACTTACCGGTAAAATCACTTCTGAAATGGCTAAAAACGGCCTGAGTCTTAGCCATAGCTTTCCAGAGGTCAAATGCAGCATTGCGGTCATAGGATTTTTGAATCGTATTTTCCTTAAAGGGAATGGCATGTTCTAACTCATTGGGACGGCCATGAATGGTGACCACAATTCCCAGTTCCGAAAGCTTTTCAAACAGTTCATGGTAAAAATCTGCCACGGACATGGACCTCAGCCTAAATTTTTTGTTTTGCCCATGTGCGCAGGAAATTACCAACTCGTGTTGCCTCAAATCAAAATCTATTTGAAAAAAACCGCCCTGATAGGGGATGCTTTGTGTACTAAATCCGTGCGGACTCAGATACAACGTGCAGTGCCAGGAGTGATTCTGCCAGGGCATGGTTCGCAGTCGGATTTTACCTACTATCTGTGTCCATTGGTGCAATGATTCTATGGTGTCTTCCATTTTATGGAAGTTCAGTATGGGCCAGGATAAAGAAGTGTCTTTTGGTTCCATTGGAGGTATACTTAGGTTAATGAGGTGACATCGTGTTGGCTTGTGCTCTTATTATTCCCCGGGTTTGAAAAACCGGAGATACGAATCCAGGGGACGGTGATTCATGCAAATTGTCCCAAATACACATTTTTTTTGCATACTGTTCTTTCTGGAGGGCCTGCTGGCAGTACCTGGGAACAGAAAGTTCAGGTATTTTTGCAATCTCCGGATCCTGACGGGCAAACAAATTCCTGATAGTACAATCAATTTAAAATAAAATCAAGAAGGATCAAAGCTAAACGAAGGCTTTCATGAAACCTTGTTGCTGATGCAATGCTATTAAGTTAAGCTTTTTGGTTTGTTATTTTGGTTTCAAAATGGAATAATTTTGATTTTTCCCTGCCGGTTTCGGTATCTTGGCGAGCTTTTTATCAGGTTTCGGGCATAGGCTTCCTTACTCCTGAAGCAGGTGTCAATTTTTGGTGCGATATGTTGTATTTTCTTCTCTTTCCTTCCCTTTTTTGCTATTTATAGTATTGGTTGGTCCTTGCCGATTTTCCCAGACCCTTTCTAGAAAATTTCCTTCCCTTCTTTACCGCTACCTGCTTTCGGGCTATCTTGTTGACCAGGATTTCCAGTATTTTTTCCACACTTTCCCGGCTGAACAACTCCACAATCCTTTTTCTG
>NZ_FRCY01000013.1 GCF_900143075.1 Cyclobacterium lianum
TCCCGAACAGAGAAGTTAAGCCCTGCAGCGCCGATGGTACTGGGGTTACACCCGGGAGAGTAGGTCGCCGCCTCATTTATTCAAAAGCCCTTTGGATCACACCAGAAGGGCTTTTTTTATGCCCTGGGGCGAAGTAAATGTTCACCACAGATTACGCAGATTCGCACAGATAGTATTTAGGAAAGGAGTCCGAAAGACACCACGGATAGCACAGATTTTCACAGATAGAATTTGAGTGTCAATGCAAAACCCCTCATATGTTCATCTATGCCTTATGTGGTTCCCTTTTTTTATAATATAAGTGATATACCAAATTTTTAATTAACCTTATTTTTCAATCAGGCTAAATTTATAAAAATCCAAATTTTCTGCCTCGGTGGCAGGAAAATAGGAATTCATATAAAACTGACCGTCTAGCAGAAATGGATTGCGTAGCATGCGATCACTATTTTTTCCAAGGGAACTTTCCATTAGTTTTTTTCCATCTGTGTCAAATACGGACAAGTAACCAATGTTATTCATTGAATTCTCTTCATTAATGTCAATATGAAACCTGAAAATCTTATCGTTTTCAAAATCAATCAGCGGAACATCGAAGCTTGTAAATAGTGTATTTCCAATTTGAGTTGTGCCTGTTGATTCCGGTGGCGAGAAATTTGTTCCATTTTCTATCTTTAAATCCAGGCTACTCATCGTGCTATTTGCCAGATTGTACATGAAAACTTTAGATGAAAATCCGAAGCCAAACACAATGTGGTTGTCTGTAATGTTGTACTTAGGCCTTTCGTGTTGCGCATAAGTTGAATTGGGTTGTGTTTTAAACTCTTCGGGAAAAAAAATATCAAGTGGTATTAATTCGACCCGCAGGTTTTCATCAATCCTCATTTTTACAAATAAGGGATATTCCGGGTAATCCGCCTTCATTTGTAGATTTGGGCGGAATACCTGTAACACATATTCATTTTGATTGATAATCGGTACATGCGACATTGAACTTGTTATATATAAGTCGTCTTCGTATTTGTCACCGAATAGGTTGCTTAGTTTGCTTAATATATCTATTTTTTTAATCGTTTCTCCAGAATTATTGATGATGTAATAAGAAGGGAATGATTCAATTAAAAAGGTGCTGTCACTCAGGGGGAAGAAATCATTTATACCGCTGGAAATAGAATTGGGCCCATCACCTGTTTTAATGGTAATTTTCCTGATAAATTTGGTTTCCACCGGGTTGGTAATGACAATATTTTTAAACCGATCCAGGAATAAATGTTGGGGACTATCTGTATTTTCGATTGAAAATAAGGAAAAAACAGGGGACACAATCGTGTCCCCAAAAGCGATAGATTTTTTCTCTACTTCGAGATCATAATCTGGCGCTTGCCGTAAATCTCCCGGGTTACATGCAGTAAATACCAATAGGAGTGCAATGAATTTCATGTGTTAATATTTGTTTTAAGCGGTCAGATGCCTGCCTGTCGGCAGACAGGGAATCTCGCATGATTTATAATCATCCCACTGTGTGACGGGTACGTCACGCTCGATTCCATGAGTTGGTGCAGGAAGAGTTGGGTCCATGACTATATTCCAATTATACTGCTCGCCATTACAAGTATCATAAACTGTTATATTCGCTATTAATTTCATTCCCACTATATTATTGGTTTAAATTAATAAAATATTTGTTAAGAAGAAATCTGGTAAGCGATGTTTCCCGTGAATGGTAGGTTTTTTCCTACGATTGTTCACCATGGGAAGTCGGCAAGTAGCTGAACAGATAGGTAAAGAAGCCGCGCCTGGCATCTCCGCTAGCTGATTGGTTGACAGGTTGTTTTTTTTCGAACTGTAGCATCGCATGCTCTTTGGTAAACGCCAAAAGGTTTTTTTAGGGCCGGGAGCAAAGGAAATTCTCACCACAGATAGTACAGATTCGCACAGATTGAATTTGAGTATCAATGCAAAAATCCCTTATATGTTCTTCTATACCTTATGTGGTTCTTTTTTTAAACCATATAAGACATATAAGGAAATATAAGGGTTAGGGCACGAGCGGGAGAAATCCCAGCAAATTGGTGGCCATCCGAGGGTATAAGAAATAGTCATTAAGGATTTTATCCAACCAGAATAGGATCCGAAGAACCCCTTATATGTTCTTCTCTGCCTTATGTGGTTCCCTTTTTTTACCATATAAGGACACATAAATATATCGTAACCCCTTCCATGTCCTTATTTTCCTTATGTGGTTCTTTTTTCAAACCATATAAGACATATAAGGAAATATAAGGGTTAGGGCACGAGCGGGAGAAATCCCAGCAAATTGGTAGCCATCCGGGGGTGTAAGAAATAGTCATTAAGGATTTTATCCAACCTGAATAGGATCCGAAGAACCCCTTATATGTTCTTCTATGCCTTATATGGTTCCTTTTTTTTACCATATAAGGACACATAAATATATCGTAACCCCTTCCATGTCCTTATTTTCCTTATGTGGTTCTTTTTTCAAACCATATAAGACATATAAGGAAATATAAGGGTTAGGGCACGAGCGGGAGAAATCCCAGCAAATTGGTAGCCATCCGGGGGTGTAAGAAATAGTCATTAAGGATTTTATCCAACCTGAATAGGATCCGAAGAACCCCTTATATGTTCTTCTATGCCTTATATGGTTCCTTTTTTTTAAACCATATAAGTGGTATAAGGGCATATTAGGCTTAGACCACAAAGAAAAAAATCTGTGGAAATCTGGGTTCATCTGTGGTGAATCCTTCAGCGAAATAATTGAAAATAAAATAGCCTCCCTAATAAGAGAGGCTATCTGATCAATTCCCGGATTTTTATTTACCCTACAGTAATTTGCTTTACCTTATTCTGGATTTCCTTTTTGGGTATGCTGACCAAAAGAATGCCATCCTTGTACTGGGCATTGATGTTGTCAATGTCCGCTTTCTCTTCAGGTAGGAAAAAGGACCTTTGGAAGGATTCATAATGAAACTCCCTTCTGGTTACCTGATCTGTTTCTTCCTGAGCTTCGGATTTCTTTTCTGAAGCGATCACCAGGTGCTCATTTTCATAAGAGATGTTGAAATCTTCTTTTTTCAGACCGGGAACGGCCAGTTCCAACAGGTAATTTTTATCATTTTCTTTGATATTGACTGCCGGTACGCTGGCTTTGAAACGGCTCAGGGGAGCACCCAGGTCAAATGCCGAAGGCATGTCGAATAACCTGTCAAACAAATTGTCAAAGGCAGGTACCTGGGATCTTTTTCCGTTGTTTGCTACTTTCATCAGTGTCATGGCTATAATAGTTTTTGGTTTTACAATGCTTTTTTCTTCTTGAAAAACAAACCAAATGCCATTTTTAAAATAGCTATAAACAACTGAAAATTAAGACAATAAGTCATAGGGGAGCTCTAAAATAAGTCAAATTGTCTAATTAAATTTTGAAATAATGCCAAAATGTCAATACTGTAATCAGTCGTAAAATAGCCCTGGAAGCCACAGGCTGATTTCGGGAATGTAGGTGAGCAGCATCAGTACTCCCAAACTGACCAATAAAAATGGGAATCCTGCCCTGGCAATTTTTTCTATGGAAACCTGCCCTATACTGGAGGCCACAAACAGGCACACCCCCACAGGAGGTGTAGTCAGGCCAATGACCAGATTAAAAACCATGATGATGGCAAATTGTACAGGATCCACACCTACCTGCATGGCTACTCCCAGCAGAACAGGAAAAAGGATTAAAAGTGCTGCTATGGTTTCCATAAATGCCCCTATAAAAATCAGGAGCAAATTGATCAATAGCAATAAGATCCATTTGTTTTCGGTGAGTTCCAGCAGGCTGTTGGCGATCAAAAGGGGCAGTTCCTCCACCGTCATGATCCAGGCAAAGAGGTTCGCAAAACCTACCAGTACCATCAATGCTGCAGTGGTTTTGGCCGATTGCAGCAAAATGGCTGGTATCATCTTCAATTTCAACTCCCTGTAAACCCAAAGACCGATGGCAACAGCATAAATGACCGCAACTATAGAAGCTTCAGTGGGAGTGAAAACCCCGCCAATAATGCCAAAAAGAATTACAAAAGTCATCATGATCGCCCAAAATGCTTGTATAAAGCTTTTGAATATTACCCTTAGAGGTTGTTTGTTGCTTTTGGGGTATTTCTTCTTCACGGCAATAAGGTAGGTAGTCAGCATAAAGCCCAGACCCAGCAGCAAACCAGGGACAATTCCGGCTACGAATAATTTTCCTACAGATAAACCCGTCAATGTAGCCGCAATGATCATGGGAAGGCTGGGAGGAATAACCGGTCCTATGGTGGAAGATGAGGCGGTTACGGCACAGGAAAAGGGAGCATCATACCCCTCTTTTTTCATGGCAGGGATCATGACTGAACCTATACTGGCAGTATCGGCTATGGCCGTACCGGAGATGCCTCCAAATAGCATAGAGGCCCCTACATTGGCCAGGCCCAGTCCTCCTCTGATATGTCCCAGGAGGGCATTGCAAAAATTGATGATCCTTTGGGTGATTCCGCTGGCATTCATCAGGTTGCCAGCCAGGATAAAACCTGGAATGCTGAGTAAGACAAACACATCTATGCCGGCATACATCTTTTGAGGAATGACCATCAATGGAATATCGCTAAAGATCAGGTAGGTGAAAGCGGAAATCCCCAGGGCAAAAGCGATAGGGAAACCCAGGATCAGTAAAATCAGGAACACCAGAAAAAGCAAAACGGTCATTTGATCTTCTTTAATAGTTCAAAAACACTATACAGACCCACAAAAAAACCCATAATGGCCATAGCACCATACATAAAGGCCATGTTGAGATGGAGCGAAGGAGATTTTTGTAAGGTGACGATATCCATCAGGGGGAGACTAAACGCGAATTGGGTAAACATCAGACAACTGATCAACACCAGGATAAAAACCTCCATTTTGGATTTTGTCTTAGGAGACAGCCTGTCCAGTAGCGTATTGACACTCACATAGCCATTGTCTTTTACAGCAAGGGCGGCACCGATGCTAACGAGGTAGATAAAACAAAACCGGGCCAACTCCTCCGTCCAGTTTGGTGACCAGGGGAGCGCATATCTGGCTACAACCTGCAGTACCACCACCGCAATCATCATGACAAAACTCAGGTTCAGGAAAAACCCCAGAATTTTGTCCAATAGGGGAAAATGGGTCTTGATCATTCTACCTGCTGGATTCTGTTTAACAAATCGATCTGATCGGCATCAAAAGCTTCCATTACTGCCCTGTTGGCGGCCTTCCGGAATGCTTCTTTGTCCACTTCTATGAATTCCATGCCCTGGTCCAAAAGGAATTGGTAATCTTTCTTCTCCTGCACCAGAAACAACTCATGCTCATACTCCTGCATCACCGCAGCAGCTTCATCAATGACTTGCTGAAGGTCAGGCGGCAGGATTTCGTACTTTTTATTGCTCATCACCACATAGGCCCAGCTTTTCACATGTTCGGTCAGCATGCAATATTTTTGCACCTCGTACAATCCCGCATCCTTGATCAAAGCGAATGGGTTTTCCTGACCATGTATGGTAGATTGTTGCAATGCGGTAAATACTTCCGAAAAGGCCATGGGAGTAGGTTTTGCACCCAGGGCACTCCAGGTATCTACGTACAGCGAGACAGCCGGCACCCGCAGGATCATTCCCTGCAGCTCCTCCGGATGCCGGATGGGGCGGTTAGCCGTAAGGTTGCGGGCTCCTCTTTCAAACCAGGCGATGGGTCTGAATCCGGCAACGTCCAGAATATGTTGCTCTATCTCTTCTCCAAGGGGGCCACCGGCTACCTTTTTCAGGTGATCGGAATCGCGGATGGCAAAGGGGGTGGCACACAAAATGGATTTGGGCAGGCTCCAGCTCTGAAGGGATTCTCCGGTGATCATGATATCGGCACTGCCTACAAGGAGTCCGGTAAGGACATCCATTTCTTTCCCCAGTTGTTCATTGGGATAGACTTTTACTTCCAGCCGGCCATTGGATCTTTTCTTCACTTCCTCGGCAAACTTCAGGCTGGCCTGGTGCCAGCCATGTTGGCTGTTGGCCAGGTGACCAAATCTCAGTACATATTCGGGTTTGTTTTTTCCTCCATCGCTACAGCCCGTTACTGTCAGCGCTATTAAAAATAGGAATAAGTGCAAAGCAAATTTTGGGTGCATTGTTTTTGACATCAAAACCATTGTGCCGGGTTATGGCTTTTCAAATTGCTTTCAAAGTACAAAAAAATTCGGCCACAGCCTTTTCTTTTCTAAAATTTAGCCCCGACCACCACGGTTTTTCTGATCTGCAGGACCTTACCGTCCGGGTGGAACAATTCACAGGAAACAATATAGTAACCCGCATTGACTTTTTCTCCCCTTTCGTTGGTACCATCCCAGGTGTAAAAACCACTGCTACCCCATATCTCATTTTGACACAGCTCCCTGATGGGTATACCTGTAGGTGAAAATATCCTTAAAGTGGCCTGGTAGCCGGGCCTTTCCATTTTGTAGGAAATGGTAGTAAATGGCTGTTCCCCCGTCGCTTGTGGTACAAATACCTCAGGTGAAAGGTGAATGCCCCAGTCCTGTGAGGGATCGTCAAAAACCTGTGAATTTCTGAACCCCGGACTTGCATGGCCTACATGAGCGCTTGCCGAATGCCAGTTTTCGGGATCATTGACCGGTGACATTACAGAGTATCTTTCCAGCGAGATGCCCTTTACATCCCTCAGAAATCCATGGTGCATGCTTTCATCATAATCCAACCTTTCTTCCCAAAGCTCTCCAGGGTCCAGCAATACTACCGAACCGGAACGGATGGGGAAGCTGGGCAACGACATCTCCCAGAAATTTTCTCTATTGGCAGTGGGATATTGTGTTGCGAGTTTTTCCCTGTCCGTGGTGAGTACCAGGTAGCTGAAGGGGTCCATGATCAGATCCTCACCCGATATCACCCTTCTATTGGCGGTTTCCCCGTCTACTTTATTGGCCAACTTCCAGTTTTTCAGATTCAATATCTTTGGCGAGTTGTTGTACACTTCTACAAATTTTGGCGCTCCTGCCGGGGGATTAAACAAGACCTCATTCAGCAGCAGGTCTCCTTCCTCGGCGGGCACAGGAATTTTGATCCAGGCATGGTTGGCTTCGGTAGCTATGGCATTGCCCGCACAATCTCTCCAGGAAATAACACGCAGTTCATAAGCCTGATTTTCCTGCAGTTCCGATTCCAGGACGATGACCCATTGGTATTGATTGGTGGGGTCGGGGTAGGAATCCAGTATGTGTACTGCGGGCCTCAATTGAAATTCGCTGGTGGAATTATTGACTCCGGCAGGCTTTGAAAATTTGAGCAACAGTTGATTTCCCTCTCGGGGAATTGCAGAAAGGAGTTTCGGGGCCTGCCGATCAGGGCTATCGTCAAATGCACTGTTTTTTGCTCCGGGAGTACCTCTGCGTTCACTGCTCGATGGGGCATAGTTTTCAGGTGATTGGCAGGGATTAAATGGGTTGATCAGCTCCAGGCTGAAACCATTACCGGCAATTTCTCCTCCCAGGGGCATGGAGGGATCATAAATCAGGCGGTCTACCAGATCTCCCTGGCTGTTGTAGAGAGACATTTCATCGCCGCCATTGAGTATCGTTGGCCAATGCCGCAGACCCAATACCTGACCGAAGGGGGCAAAAGCTTTTTTCATCCCTTCCGGACAGAGAATCAGGTACTCACCGGCAGCCAGTGTCTCCCTGGGCAGGCTGGTTTCACTCCGTGAGTTGGCAACTTTCATTCCGCCCAAATGGAAGGATTTGTCCGTAGGATTGTAGATTTCAATGTATTCGCTTTCCGGAAGTGGATTGCCAGACCTGGGTGCCGGCATGATTTCATTGATGACCAGCTCTCTAAACGAGGGTATTTCTGGCGGCTGATAGCTGAAGGCCATGGATTGATGGGTTATTGCATGGCCATCCAGGTCCTCCAATGAGTGGATTTCCAATACAATTTCCTGACCGCTTTCCCAACCACTCTCGAAGGTAAGCAGTACCTCCTTTCCCTCGTTCTCCAGAATGACTTCACCTGGAGAAATGCCCTCAATTGCATAAAATTCCGGAACCAGGGCCAAAACGGGATTCAACGCTTTATCGAAATAGAGAAGTAGACGATTTCCAGGCAAGGGTACTACGGCCTGCAACTCAGGAGGGAAGGGGTCCCATTCCAGCTGCCTGAGACTTCCCGACATGAGGCTTCCGTTTGCAGCGTTCCGGGGAGGTATTTTTAAAGTCCATAGGCTACCGGAGGTTAAAGGCTCATCGATGATCAATTGAATCTGGTTGGGTTGACTTTTATTGAGCAGCGAGACTACGCTCCGTTCATCTTCCAGAAGACGAAACTCCCCTTCCCAGAAATTGGCTGTATCTAAAGGTTGGAGCTGATTGATCAGGACTAACTGTGGATGTTCAACCCAGAGGTCATAAATACCGTCAATATAGAGCAACCGCGTCTGAAAGGGCAAACCATTCGCGCCGTTTTTTGCCAGGATAGGCTGAATGAACACTGAGAGGCTGTCGTTTAGCTGAAGCGGCTCCGCCAACCGAATTTTTGCCTGGTATGTGTTTTCCATCAGCAATACATGCTCTGCCTGGGTATCGCTAATACGATAATTTTCAGGAAAAAGCAAGGTCGCCGGATCCGGATAACCCGTGAAAGTTACCATGAGGTGTTGCTCGTCCCAGATTTCTACTGCGCCGACGCTCATATATTCATTGCCAATAGTTGTACTGATAGCTGAAGCAGTTTCTCCGCTTATAGCCCGGACCTTGGGAATCATCACTCTGAGCTGCTTGTCCAGGAGCGGATTTTGAGAGTGGATGGTCAGCTTGAGCCGATCCTCTGAAAGGTAAGCCTCCTGAGCAAGACTTGCGGCTACCCAGACCGAATCGGGCTTTTCAATGGCTTTGGTCCAGACCAATTCAATCACAAAAGGAGACCTTAGAAAGGCCGTATCGATTGCGGGAGCCAGGGTGTCCCAGGTAAAATCCCGGTGGATGCTTCGGCTCATTTCGGCTCCGTAGAGATCCCGGAGCTGATGCACACTGAGCCGGTATGCGCTGCCCGTAGTCCAGGCTGAATCAAATTCAAGACTTACCTGGCTGGAATGGGGCATGGATAGTTTGGAGGGATGGCCTACTCCCCCATCTACTTTGTATAGCTGAGGTATCAGCGCCCATTTCTGATCCAATGCCTTATTGAAAGTCAGTAGTAGGCTGTTGGCCGAGGGGACTTCTAACTCACTGATATTGATGTTGCGGGTATCCCAGACAAATTCCTTGCTCAACGAAATTCGCTCCCGCCCGTCTGGATCTCTCATGCCGGTAATTTCTAACTTGAGTTGTTGATCAGGGGGGAAGTCTCTGTCAAACACCAAAAGAAAGGCATCTGCTTCTTCTTCAACGGGTAATATTTGTTCCGGGCGCAAGGCTTCAGGTCCCAGTTGGTAATTTTCGGGATCCAGCGTGCTGTTTGGCGCTAACGCGGTATTGAACGCAATCATCAGCATATTTGGAGAAGAGAAAAAGACACTGTCCACGACGTCCTCCCAATAGAAGGAGATGGTATCAGCAATGAAATAGTTGCCATACTGGTCCGCCAGGCTATCGGCGACCAACAGGTAGTCCTTGCCTAATTGGAGAGGGGTATCCAGTTGCATCCGCAGCTTATTGAGCGCGGTTTTCTCTACACTGGCGACAAGGATTTTGGTGGAGTCATCCAGAAACCTGAAATTTTCCGGCTGAATGGTTGGTGACAACGCCTCATCAAATACCCACAAGATTTCGTCTTCATTGATCCCCCATATGCGCTCAGATTGGGGTGGCGTGACATCATATACGAAGGCAATTTCCTCGGTAGAAAGATCGACGCCAAAGCAATCAAACATGCTACCCACTTGCAGTTGATAATGTTGGTTGGATTCCATTGCGCCTGGCAGCTCCAGTAGTAGCGTATTGTCTGTATAAGCCAGAACCTGTAATTTTTCACCCGAAAGGTAAAATTTCGGCATAGGACTAAGCGTCTCTGGTAAGGGCTTGGAAAAAGTCAGTTGGAGCTGATTGGCTGTAATTGGCCTTAGCCCGGTGATCTCAAAGGGACGACTATCTGCCAGCTCGCTGAAAATAGAATTTTGCTGTCCGGGTGTTCCCCCTTTTGAGTCGACGGAAGCATTCCAGTTGTAGGCATTGCTGCAGGCCTGAAAAGGGTTGATCCTTTCCAGCGCCCAGCCTCCCCGGGATTTTTCCGGATCCCGGTAGTGGGCAACAGCATAAAAAAGGCTGTCAACCAGCATTCCAAAACCATCCCGGATAGTAATTGTACCAGAACTGTTGTTGAGATTCGGGAAAGCGTCTATGGCTGCAGTCTCGCCAAATTGCTCAAATAGCGTTTTATTGTCTGCCGAACAGAGGATAACATGGGAAAGCGGATCCATTGTTACTTCTTCGACCCGCCGACCGTTCAGGGAAAAGTTCTTCAGCAAAAGCGGTTTTTCGGTACGGTTAAAAAGCTCAATGTACTCTGCACTGGATTGATCGGGTAATACTGGATCTGGAGGAACCAGTCCTTTGGGATTGGGGTCAGCCATGACTTCATTGATGATGAGGCTGGCTTGAGGAGTCGGACTGGACAGCTCAAATACATACTTCCAATCTTCATACAGCTTCTCTTCCTTCAGTCCGGCTATCCGTTCAATTGTTAGTGTGTAGCGGTTGGCATAGAGGTAATCGTCAAACTCCAGTAGTAATTTATCGGGTTCTACCAGATTGGTGCTCAGGGGAGTACCATACAGGTTGTCGAGAAAAATATTCCCGGTAGGGAGTTCGATTTCCTGATTGAAATGCAGCAGCAGGTAATTGCTTTCCCTCACTTCAACTTCATTTACCGCCAGCGCTAGAAGCTGAGTTTGCTGCTCCCTAATCGAGAAATCATCGATAAACAAACGGGCTGCCGTCCCGTTGCCAGCTCCATAGTTGACTTCCAGTCGTATCCATACCTGTTCCAGGTTTCGAAAAGGCTCCGGAATCACCGGGTAAAAAGGGGCATAAGGTGTGTCTGCATTTGGAAAGGTTGTGGCATCTCCAATGGGGATTCTTTCAGAAAACCCCAGCTCCGGATTTGCTGAAAGAGAGAGGAATAAGCTGACTGGCCTATCGCCCGACCCGTTTTTTCCGGTCCTGGCATAGAAGGAAATTATAGGGTTTTGTAACCCTGCAGTCGATGTTTTTATGTAAATTTGCGCATTGAAACTGCCGGTGGACTGAATTCCCAGGGCATTGGACTGATTCAGTCCCTCTCCGGTGGCCTGAAAGACCCGGCTTGTGCCTGTACTAAGCTCGTTGGCGGACCAGCCAGGCAAAAATTCTTCAGGATGGTTGCTGATGGTAAAATTGCTTTCGAAATCCTGAACTAACAAGGTTTCGGTTTCAGGCGAATGCGCAAAACCTAGTATGGCAAAAGCAATGAAACTCCATACAGAAAAGATGGCTTTCACTGAATGAATATAACTAAAAGTATATAAAATAAGTATTCTTAAATAAAAAATGTTTTTCTGATCACAAAGCAGGAAAACAGAACCGGTCAAAATTTAATCGACATGAAGTTAGCCGTAGTAGGAGCCACCGGACTGGTAGGCTCAGAGATTCTTGAGGTGCTGGAAGAGCACAATTTTCCTTTTGATGAATTGTTGTTGGTCGCCTCCGAGCGGTCGGCAGGGAAGAAAATTACTTTTAAGGGGAAGGAATATACGGTAATTGGCCTCAAGCAGGCCGTAGCAGAAAAACCGGACATTGCCATTTTTTCTGCGGGAGGCAATACTTCCAAAGAATGGGCTCCTTTGTTTGCTGAAGCCGGTACCATAGTGATTGACAACTCATCGGCCTGGAGAATGGACCCCAGTAAAAAATTGGTAGTTCCCGAAATCAATGGTAAAGTCCTTCGGATTGATGACCGCATCATTGCCAATCCCAATTGTTCCACCATACAGATGGTACTGGCCCTGGCGCCTCTCAGGGAAAAATATGGGATCAAGCGGATAGTGGTATCTACCTATCAGTCCGTAACCGGTACAGGTAAAGATGCCGTGGACCAGATGATGGCCGAAAGAAAGGGTGAGGAAGCCACTATGGTTTATCCCTATAAAATTGATTTGAATGTACTGCCGCATATAGACGTTTTTCAAGAGAATGGCTATACCAAGGAAGAGATGAAGATGATCAATGAGACCAAGAAAATCTTTGGTGACGACAGCATTCAGGTGACCGCAACGGCGGTCCGGATTCCGGTCATGGGTGGGCATTCAGAGTCAGTCAACGTGGAGTTTCATAAGGATTTTGACCTGGATGAGGTAAAGCGTTTGTTGTCCAATACGCCAGGAGTGGTGCTGGAGGATGATCCGGCCAATAACGTGTACCCCATGCCGCTGAATGCGCACAAGAAGGATGAGGTATTTGTGGGTAGGTTGCGCAGGGACGATACCCAGCCCAATACGCTCAACATGTGGATTGTGGCGGACAACCTGAGGAAAGGTGCTGCTACCAATGCGGTGCAGATTGCCGAATACCTGATGGAACACAGCATGGCCTAGGTGGAGCTGGAAGCCACATATCATCCACGCCTGATGCAATTTGTGCAGGATCATTTCAATGAAGATCCTGCACAATTGCTTTTGAGGCATAAGGAGATCCCGGGCCTGGACATCAAGGCTGCTGCCCGGCAGATTGCCATGCGGCAAAAATCCAGACAAAAACTGCCTTCCTGGTCGGCTAACCCTTCCCTGATTTTTCCACCGGCACTCTCTATGGAGCAATGCTCCTCAGAGGTTACGGCCCGGTATAAAAGCAGTTTGTTTCATGGAAATACCCTGGCTGACCTCACCGGTGGCTTTGGGGTGGATACTGTTTATCTGGGAGAAAACTTTACTCAGCTCACCTATATAGAGCAACAGGATGAATTGGTGGAACTGGCCAGGCATAACCTCCCCCAACTTTTGAATAACCGGCAATTGAGGATTATCCACCAGGATGGTATCGCTTTTCTCCAACAAACCAGGGAAAAATTTGACCTGCTCTTCGTGGATCCTGCGAGAAGAGGAAAAGGCAACCAAAAGTTGTACCGGCTACAGGACCTGGAACCGGATGTAGTGGAGAATTGGACCTTGCTACAGAAGAAGTCGGCCAATATCCTGATCAAGGCCTCCCCCATGCTGGACATCAGCATGGCCAGCCGGGAATTGCCTGGTATCTCAGAAATCCATGTATTAAGTGTAAAAAACGAGGTCAGGGAATTGTTGCTTGTGCACAATGGCTCGCATCAGCCCCTGAAAATTATGGCCGTGGAAATCAATGGTCAGGACCAAAGTGTTTTTTCTTTTTCCCCGGAAGAAGAGCTCAATGCAGCACCCGCATTTTCCTTTCCCCAAAAATACCTGGTCATTCCCTATGCCGGTATATTGAAAGCAGGAGCATTTAAAAGTTTTGCGGTCAGGCAGGGATTGGCCAAACTACACCCTCACACCCATGTATACACCACCGATCAATTTCCGGAGGCCGTTCCGGGGAGGGTATTCGAGGTGTTGGAGGAAATCAAAGCGGACAGGAAATCAATAAAAAAGCTTTATCCGGAGGGGTTGGTCCATGTAATTTCACGAAATCACCCCTTAAAGGCAGACGCATTCAAAAAGAAATTCCGGCTAAGAGATGGGGGAGATGAATTTTTGCTTGCAGTCAGGCTAATGAATGAAAAGACGGGGGTTTGGCGGTGCAGGCTGGTTTGATGTGCTGATTTGCTGATGTGTGGATGTGCTGATTGTTGATGATGCAATGATTGGATGGTTTGATGATTTGATTTTGTGCACAAAAACAGTCCTGCCTGCCAAGACAGTAAACTCCTATCTAAATTCATGAAAATCATTTTGAAAGTGGATGTTTTAAGCTTATCAGGATCATTTTTCGTAAAATACTTGAAATGATTAATTTTCCTTTTTAAATTAAAGGAGATATGATTAAAGAAATTAAAAAATATTACAAAGAGTTGAGAGATACTGATTTGAAGCGAATAAAAGTAACTTCAAGCGGTGATTTTTATATGACGAGTGAGGACCTTTTTAATGACAAGAAAGAATCGGCCAATCTGATCCAATCCCTGACTAAATCTGTACAAGATTACAAAGAGAAGGCTATTCAAAAAAGGATTAGTGAGGAGTCCCGACCCCATTCCAAGGGAAATGCCTAGATTTGATCTTTTATTGCTTCCTTTATTAGGTGGTTATTGGTTCTTGAATTTATTCTATTACACAAAATATTATCATCAACGAATTGAAAGACAAAGACTAATTTTTAATTCTTCTATTGTTGCTGTTTTTATTTCGGGTATTGGTTTTTTATTGGATTCAATTTTAGAGAAATATTTTTTTGGTATACGAGAATTTTTGGGTCATCTGATTCCGTTTGATTGTAATGGTTTTAATCAATCCCTTTTAATTTTCGGGATATCACCTATTTTGGCATTCTTGCTGAATATAACGCTACCTAAAAGTTTTCTTTTTCAATTGATTTTGAAAAGTAGAGGGGATCAATTGGAAAGAATATTCTGGGAATCTTTAAAACAAAAAGAAGATAAAAATAAGCTGCTGATGGTAACAACCAACAATAATAAGGTTTACGTTGGTTTTGTAAATAACATCCAAAAACCAATCGGAGACAACTATGTTGGAATTTTACCCTATTTTAGTGGGTATAGAGATAAAGACACGCAAGAACTGGTTATTACAACCGATTATTTTTCAATTATTGATAAAATGGTTGAAGAGGGGAAGGAAAAAATGATTGATAGCAAAATTGGAGTTACATTACATAAATCAAGCATTCTATTTGTTTCAAAATTTGATCAAGAGGTATTTGATAGATTCAATTCTTAAAAGCCCGGGGTTAAGTATTATTTAATGAATAGTTTGCTATCACCCAATTCAAGTTGGTAACGTGTTTAAAATATTCATTATCAAACGGTTTTAGTGTAGAAGCAATAATAGAAATTGGTTAATTGTCAATTCAAAACGCCTCACATGTTCGACATCATCGGCGACATTCACGGGTACAGTGATCAATTGCTGGTATTGCTCAGGAAGCTGGGGTACAGGATGGAAGGAGGGGCCTTTTGCCATCCGGCCAGGACCGTACTTTTTTTAGGAGACTATATCAATAAAGGACCAAAAATCAAAGCAACGCTGAAAATCGTAAAGGCCATGTCAGACAAGGGTTCGGCCATCGCTTTGATGGGTAATCATGAGTTCAATGCCATTTGGGACCTGTTTCGACTCGAAGATGAAAGCCTGCCGGCAGACCATTCTTTCCAGTGGGAAGACAGCCTTTTGGCATTTGATAATAATTGGCAAGAATTCAAATACTACGTAGATTGGTTTAAAAACCTGCCTCTTTTTTATGAAAACGACTATTTCCGTGCTGTTCATGCCTGTTGGGACTCTGGGCATATCGCTCTTTTAAGGGAAAAACTAGCTGGAAAAGCACTTACGGGAGAGTTGATCACAAAAACACCTGAATGTAACAGGGCACTTGCAGAGACGCTCAATGGAAAGGAGTTGGCATTGCCCATAAATCTTTCTATTCAGGATGGAAACTTAGCAGAAGTAAGCAGGATCAGGTACAAATGGTGGGAGGATCCCGCGCAAATGAGCTATAAAGATTTCAGTGTTGACCCGGTGGATTTGCCCGACCTTGCTCTGGACCTGTCACTGATAAATGACAGGCAATATTATGGGGGAGGAGAAAAGCCTGTGTTTTTTGGCCATTATGGACGGGCCGGATTTTCTTCCATTATCCGGCATAATGTGTGTTGCCTGGATTTCGGAATGGCCAATGGAGGATACCTGGCAGCTTACCGAATGGATCAAAGTATGAATTTGTCCAATGGGAAGCTGGTGTATGTATGAAGGTTTTTTTTCTTTATCTTACCTGTGTGAACCAATAAACCTGAAAATGAATCGAAGAAACTTCACCAGGAAAACCGCGATGGGTCTGGCCATGGCCGGAATATCACCTTACCTTACAGCTTTTGGTGCTTCACAAGGAAGCGTCAGACTCGGAGGCCCCATATACCAAAACTACCAGTCTCCGGAAGACTGGGTAGCGGCCGTTCGAAATAAAAACTACAGGGCAGCCTACTGTCCGGTAAGTCTGGATGCCGGAAGCGATGAAGTCCGGGCTTTTGAAGCTGCGGCCAAAAAAGCAGATATCGTCATTGCGGAGGTCGGGGCCTGGAGCAACCCCATCAGCCCGGACAAGGACATGGCCCGGGAGGCCTTTGAAAAGTGTACCCGATCCCTGCAACTTGCAGAAAGCATTGGCGCCAACTGCTGTGTCAATATCAGCGGCTCAAAGAATACAGATCACTGGGCCGGACCACACAAGGATAACCTAACCTCCGACACCTTTGACCAGATTGTAGAGGTTACCAGAAAAATCATCGATGAAGTGCAGCCCAAAAGGACTTACTTTGCACTGGAACCCATGCCCTGGGCTTTTCCGGACTCGGCAGACAGCTACCTGGACCTGATCCGGGCCATAGACAGAAAGGCCTTTGGCGTACACATGGATCCCATGAACCTGATCATCACGCCAAATCTATATTACGGCAATGCAGCAATGATACAATCCTGTTTTAAAAAGCTCGGACCCCATATCCGGAGTTGCCATGCCAAGGACATACAAATAAGGGAAGATTATTACATGCCCCAGTTTACGGAAGTACGGCCAGGCCTCGGGGTATTGGATTATCAGGTGTTTCTTCAGGAGCTGAGCCAGCTTTCAGACATTCCCCTTATGATGGAGCACCTCAGCTCTGCCGAAGAATATGACCTGGCAGCAAGGTATATCCGTTTAGCGGGGCAGAAAATCGGAATTACGGTTTAATCTTCCAGAATTTTCTATTCCCATTTAATGCAAAATACCTATCGTCATCCCGATTGCTGCGTTTTTTAAAAGGTTAATTCCCCTAATGACAGCAGACTCAGGAACAGCAGCAATGCAGGGACACCATAATATTGCAAGACCATAAGGCGGTTGCAGCGCTGCATGAACCAGAGTACCAGTACGGGGCGAATAAACCCCAGTATCAGGCCAAGACCCGCCAGCAGGAATAAGATTTTCAGACTTGCGATAAGGATTTCCATAAGGCAAAAAAAGGACAGCCTGCAGCTGTCCTTTATCAATAAATTAGCATAATCTTGACACCGGCAAAACCAGTACAGGCTCATCTGAAGTTTGGAATGCCTTACTTTTTGCGCTTGACTTCTTCCATTTTATAGCCCTCAAAAGTATCACCGACCTGGATGTCGTTGAACCCTTTGATAGAAACGCCACATTCATAACCATATTTGACTTCGTTCACGTCATCTTTGAAACGTTTAAGGGCGCTGATTTCACCTTCATGGATCACGATACCATCTCTGATTACCCTGATTTTATTCTTTCGCTGGATGTACCCATCGGTCACATAGCAACCCGCGACGGTACCCACTTTCGAAATTTTAAATACCTCTCTGACTTCGATATTTCCGGTAATGACTTCTTCGAATTCAGGTTCCAGCATGCCTTCGATGGCATCCTTGATCTGGTTGATGGCATCATAGATAATGGAATAATGCCGGATTTCAATTTCCTCTTGCTCAGCGAGCCGCTTGGCGTTGGCGGACGGCCTTACCTGAAATCCTAGTATAATGGCGTCTGAGGCAGAAGCCAGCAATACATCTGATTCAGAAATCTGGCCCACTCCCTGGTGAATGATGCTTACTTTCACTTCATCTTTTGAAAGTTTGAGAAGTGAATCAGACAGGGCCTCTACGGAACCATCCACATCCCCTTTGATGATGATGTTGAGTTCTTTAAAGCTACCTATAGCCAGTCTTCGACCAATCTCATCCAGCGTGATGTGTTTTTTGGTACGGAGACTTTGTTCTCTTTGTATTTGTTCTCTTGAATTGGCAATTTCTCTCGCTTCCCGCTCCGAGTCGTACACTTTGAACACATCTCCTGCCTGAGGTGCACCACTTAAGCCCAAGACCTGTACAGGAGTGGAGGGACCGGCAGCTTCTACCTTCTGACCCAGATGGTCAAACATGGCCTTTACCCGGCCATAATGCTGCCCCGCAAGAATGGTGTCACCCACTCGCAGCGTGCCTGCCTGCACCATGATCGTGGTCACGTAGCCTCTTCCCTTGTCCAGGGAAGCTTCCACTACAGTACCGACAGCATTTTTATTCGGGTTGGCTTTGAGTTCGAGGATTTCAGACTCCAATAGTACCTTTTCCAAAAGATCATCTATCCCCTGCCCACTTTTGGCTGAAATTTCCTGGGACTGGTATTTTCCTCCCCAATCTTCCACCAATAAGTTCATATTGGCCAATTCCTCCCGGATCTTGTCAGGGTTGGCATTCGGTTTATCTACCTTGTTGATGGCAAATATCATGGGCACACCTGCCACCTGTGCGTGGTTGATGGCCTCTTTGGTTTGTGGCATCACATTGTCATCAGCGGCAATTACGATGATGGCGACATCAGTAATCTTGGCACCCCGGGCACGCATCGCGGTAAAGGCTTCGTGACCAGGTGTATCCAGGAAGGCAATTTTATGACCTGTGGAGGTTTCCACGTCATATGCGCCGATATGCTGGGTAATCCCTCCAGCCTCGCCGTGGGTCACCTTGGAGCGTCTGATATAATCCAGCAAAGAAGTCTTCCCGTGATCCACATGTCCCATGATGGTTACGATGGGAGCTCGTTCTACCATTTCCTCCGGATCTTCCTCTACCTTGATCTCGGCTTCCTCTTCGTCGGATTTGGTAAACTCAACATCATAATTAAACTCATCGGCGATAATGGTGATGGCCTCTGCATCCAGTCGCTGGTTAATAGACACAAACATGCCCAGGCTCATACAAACGGATATTACTTCGTTGACGGAAACGTCCATCAGTGATGCCAGGTCATTGGCAGAGATAAACTCTGTTACTTTGAGCAGTTTGCTTTCCTCAGGAGTATCGCTGACTTCCTTCGATCTTTCAGAGCGCTTGTCTCTGCGGTTCTTGCCTTTTCCCCCCGCTTTACCGCCACCCTGCAGTCTGGCGAGGGTTTGTTTGATTTGATCCTGAATCTCTTTCTGGGTAGGCTCTTCTTTCTGGAACCTTGCATTTCCCGGCCTTCCTCCCGGCCGGGCGGCGCCTTTGTTGCCGCCTTTTCTGGCACCCTGACCGGGACCTTTTCCTCCCGCTCCTGCGGCACCAGGGCGGGCGCCCTCAGCTCCTCTGGCAGACCTGTTGTCAATGCGTTTCCTGGGTCGTTTTTTCTTTTCTTTGTTGCGCTCATCCGATGAGGCCACCGGTTTGCTTTTCTTTTTGGATTTGTCCTTCGGGAGTTCTATTTTTCCGAGGACGGTAAGGCCTTTTAAAGAATCTGCTCTTGCAGAAATCACGCGATCCTCTGATTTCCCAGCTTCGGTTTCGGTAGCCTCTCCTGACCCTTCTCCTTCAGCAGCTTCTTTCGTGTCAGCAGGCTTTTCTGCGGCCGGTTTTTCAGTTTCAGCAGGCTTTTCTGCAGCCGTTTTTTCTTCTCCGTTGTCCGGGCTCTGCTGGGGCTCTGGCTTCTGTTCTTCCTTCGCCGGAGCTTCAGCCTTTTCTTTTTCTGCCGGCTTAGCGGGTTCCTCCCGGCTGCCGGATTCTTCTTTCGTTATTTCCTTCTCTGCATCCTTTTGAGGAGTATCCGCAAAAGGCTCCTTAGGGGCTACTTTATCGTCAGATTTCTTATCTTCGGCTTCTGCCTTGGTGCTTTTACCCTCCAGATCGATTTTTCCTACTACTTTAATGCCTTGTAGCTTAGGGGCTTCCGTAGAAATTTTTCCGGTATCTTTATCAGATTGTTTTTTCTCTTCTTTAGCTGCTGCGGCAGGTTTTTCAGGTTCAGGCTTTTTGATTTCCTTCTCTGGCTCAGACTCAGATTCAGCGCGTATGGTAAAATTCTCATTGTGTCTTTTACCAATTGACAGATGGGAGGCCTCTTCCTTCTCCTGAGCAGAAGACCTGAACTCTTTGGCAAGCATATTGAAATGCTCCAAACTGATCTTAGAGTTCGGGTTACTTTCTACCTCAAAGCCCTTCTTCGCCATGGACTCAACAATGGTGGCTACACCCACATTGAGCTTTCTGGCTACCTGGCCTAATCGCATCATTTTTTCTTCTGACATACTAATACCTATTCCTGTACTTTAATATAATGCAAATATAAAGGGGATAACGAATTATCTATCGTTATTTGCTATTCAAATTCCTGTTTTAATATTTTAAATACATCATCAATCGTTTCTTCTTCCAATTCAGTTCTCCTCAAAAGGTCTTCCCTTGTAAGCGCCAGGACGCTTTTTGCAGTATCCAGGCCGGTTTTCTTGAGCTCCTCAATTACCCAACCTTCAATTTCATCAGAAAATTCGGACAAGTCTACATCTTCCTCGTCTTCATTACCTGATGTTTCCCGGAAAACATCAATCTCATAGCCGACCAGTCTACTGGCCAATCTGATATTGAAGCCTCCTTTACCGATGGCAAGAGACACCTGATCCGGTTTTAGATAAACCGAAATCCTTTTTTCCTCTTCATTTACCTGAAGGGAAGAAACCTTTGCCGGACTCAATGCCCTGGAAACATACAAGTCCAGGTTGTCCGTATAATTGATGACATCAATATTTTCGTTCTGCAGTTCGCGGACTACAGCGTGAATCCTGCTCCCCTTCATACCTACGCAAGCTCCTACCGGATCGATGCGATCGTCGTACGATTCTACGGCAACTTTGGCACGCTCTCCCGGCTCCCGCACGATTTTCTTTATGGTGATCAGGCCGTCATATACTTCAGGAACTTCGTTTTCAAACAGCCTTTCCAGAAAAATAGGAGAGGTCCTGGACAAAACGATCCTGGGATTGCCATTGATCATTTCCACTTTGTGAACGATGGCCCTTACCTGGTCACCCTTCCGGAACCGATCCTTTGGGATCTGCTCTGATTTGGGCATGATCAGCTCATTGCCTTCACCATCCATCAAAAGCACTTCCCTGCCAAGGATCTGGTATACTTCGGCATTGATGATCTCACCTACCAATTCTTCATATTGCTGAAACAGCAAATCTTTTTCAAGGTCTTTGATCCGTTGTATCAGGGTTTGCCTGGCCATCATCACCGCCCTTCTTCCGAAATCTTCCAATTCGATCTTTTCATAGGTTTCTTCTCCTATTTCGAAATCAGGCTCAATTTTTCTCGCCTCTGACAAACTTATTTTGTCATAATCCCAGATGTCCTCAGAGTTGTCATCCACAATTTCCCTGATCCTTACAATCTCCAGATCCCCCTTATCAGCATTGATGATGACATCAAAGTTTTCATCTGTTTCGTACTTTTTCCGAATCATTGCCCTAAATACATCTTCAAGAATGCGGATCATCGTCGGTCGGTCCACATTTTTTGATCTTGCAAACTCTGCAAATGATTCAATCAGAACTTTAGCATCCATTGTTTTTATTTGAAAGAGACTAATACTATAGATTTCCTAATTTGGTCAAAAGGCAAATTCAGACTTTCCTCAACGGCCTTTTTTCCTTTTTCTTTTTTCTTCGTCAAAAGCGAAATTCCCCTTTGATCTACTGCTGTCAATTTGCCCTCTATCGTCTGATCGTTGGCAAGCACTACCATGAGGCTTCTACCAATATTTTTCTGGTATTGTCGTCGGAAGCTCAGTGGAAAATCTACCCCCGGTGAAGAGACCTCCATGACGTATGCGGTATCCATGAGTTCCTTGGCCTCAATTTCTTCTCCCACTGCCCTGCTTACCAGGGCACAAGTGTCAATATTGATGCCATGGTCAGCATCAATCAGGATTTTCAGCGATTTTTTAGGGCCTTTCTCAACGATCTGAATATCCACCACAAAGTGGCTGCTATCCGGGAGGTGCTTATCCACTATTTCCGCTATCGTTTGCCTCATATTCATATCTTTTTGCTTACTTGCTCCAGACTTTGCTCCCAAAATGATTCATAATGAAAGAGGGGACTGCATGTCCCCTCTTGTTTCATTAACTAATTCAAGCACAAATGTAATAAAATTATTTTCCTAAAAAAAGTATTGAAAGTTTGATAAATTTGCCCCATGCAATCAAAAAAGTTGAAAATATACAATACACTATCCAGAAAGAAAGAATTTTTTCAGCCCCTCAGTCCGCCCCATGTGGGCATGTATGTATGCGGACCGACCGTATATGGCGATGCCCATCTTGGGCATGCAAGGGCGGCCATTACCTTTGATGTAGTATATCGATACCTTTCGTTTTTGGGATACAAGGTCAGGTATGTTCGTAATATTACCGATGTAGGACACCTGGAAGCAGATGCCGATGATGGAGAGGATAAAATCGCCAAGAAAGCCAAGCTGGAGCAACTGGAACCCATGGAAGTGGCCCAGCAATATGCTACCTCCTACCACCGGGATATGGATTTGCTCAATACGGTGAGGCCGGGTATAGAGCCCAGGGCCACCGGGCATATACCCGAGCAGATTAGCCTGGTAGAGAAAATTCTTGAAGAAGGCCTGGCATACGAAGTAAACGGCAGCGTTTACTTTGACGTATTGAAATACAATGAAACCAAAAAGTACGGGCGCCTTTCTGGTAGGGTGGTAGAGGAATTGATGAGCGGCAGCCGGGAACTGGACGGTCAGTCCGAGAAGAGAAATCCGCTGGATTTCGCGCTTTGGAAAAAAGCCTCTCCCGAACACCTGATGCAATGGGACTCCCCCTGGAGCAGAGGTTTTCCTGGTTGGCACCTGGAGTGCACTGCCATGAGTTCTAAATATTTGGGAAACCAATTTGACATACATGGGGGAGGAATGGACCTCATGTTTCCTCACCACGAGTGCGAGATCGCCCAGGGCAATGCCTGCCATCATGCCGATCCGGCCAGATACTGGATGCACAACAACATGATAACCATTAATGGGCAGAAGATGGGCAAGTCTCTCGGCAACTTCATCACCTTGCAGCAGTTGTTTTCCGGAGATCATGACAAACTGCAGCAGGCATACAGCCCCATGACGGTGCGTTATTTTATCCTTACCGCACATTACCGGTCTACCTTGGATTTCTCCAACGAAGCATTGCAGGCGGCCCAAAAAGGATATATAAAACTGATCAACGGACTCCGGATTGCAAAACTGCTACGCTATCAGGAAGACCCGCAGGTGCTCCCCGAGGAGAAGCTGGTGCAGCAGATAGAAAAGAGCATTGCAGAGGCCTACGCTTCGATGGATGATGATTTTAATACTGCCCAGGCAATCGGACATCTTTTTAATTTGCTGAAAAAAATCAACAGCCTGAACACGGGGCAGTTGCATCCGGCACAACTTGGTCCGGCCGTATTTGAAAAGCTGAAAGCGACTTTCAACTCCTTCATCTCGGATATACTTGGACTCGTAGAAGAAAAAGGCGACCATCAGGAAGCACTGCTCAAGGTGATTCTGGAGTTTTACGAAAAAGCCAAAACCGCCCGGGAATACCATAAGGTCGATGAAATCCGTAAAGCACTGAAAGCTGCCGGTTTGATTATAAAGGACATGAAAGACAAAGTGGATTGGGCATATGAAGAGTAAAATAGGCATTCTAATTCTGACACTCCTTTATTGTTCTTGCGGGGAGCAATCTGTGCAGGAGGAAAGGGCAACAGCAGTAACCCCTACCAAGCCTGTACCCAGTTTCAGTGCAGACTCGGCTTATGCCTTCATACAGCAGCAAGTAGATTTCGGACCCAGAGTGCCCAATACCGCTGCCCATAAGGAAACCGGTGACTGGTTGGTGGAGAAGTTAGTAAGCTACGGGTTTTCAGTGACAGAACAGGAATTTACCGCCAGGGCTTATGATGGAAAGATCCTGGATCTGAGAAACATCTTCGGTAGCTACCGGCCTAAGGCCACCAAGCGGATTCTGCTGGCAGCCCATTGGGATACCAGACGAATAGCCGACAAGGATACCGAACGCATAGATGAACCGATAGACGGGGCCAATGACGGTGGCAGCGGAGTTGGGGTGTTGCTGGAGATTGCGAGGGTTTTGCACACCGACACGCTGCAGCCGGAGGTAGGCATTGATATCATATTCTTTGATGGTGAAGACGACGGTGAGCCCGAGCATCGCAATTTCAGGGATGGGAGTCAGGTCTGGTGGTGTCTGGGTTCGCAGCATTGGTCAAAAAACCCCCATGCCAAGGGATATACCGCTTATTATGGCATTTTGCTGGATATGGTAGGAGGTAGAAACGCCCGCTTTTATAAGGAAGGTTACTCCATTCAATATGCCAAAAACCTGGTAGACCGGGTATGGAACAATGCCCACGATCTGGGATATGGGGAATTTTTTCCCATGCGGCGTACCGAGGCCATCACAGATGATCACCTGTTTGTCAATCAGGATGCCAATATTCCCATGATCAATATCATCGAATTCAGTCCCGATTACGGATTTGGTCACTACCACCATACCCACGAGGACAACATGGAGCTTATTGACAGGAAAAGTCTGGAGGTAGTGGGAGAAACAGTCTTATTCACCATATTTCAGGAAAACTGATTCAAATCCAATAGCCATAGTTATGTCTGTCGCTTCCAGAATAAAAGCAGTATTTCAGGAAAAATTCCATTCGGAACCTCTTTTGGTGCGTTCTCCGGGCCGGATCAACCTGATCGGAGAGCACACCGATTACAACAATGGTTTTGTGCTCCCCGCAGCCATAGACAAGGCCATCTATTTGGGTTTTGCCAAAAATGGACGGCAGGAATGCCGGGTTTTTTCAGTCGATTTTGAACAGGAAGTGACCTTTTCGCTGGAGGCCATGCAGCCCCGGAAAGGATGGATCAACTTTGTGATGGGAGTGGCTGCTCAACTGGTGAAGGCGGGCCACAGGCTGGAAGGATTTGATTGCGTCTTCGGTGGGGACATTCCCATAGGGGCGGGACTGTCCTCTTCTGCAGCGCTGGAGAATGGCGTCGGATTCGGACTCAATGAGTTGTTTGGGTTGGCGCTTTCTCCTCTTGAGATGCTGCAGTTTTCACAGCAAGCCGAACACGAGTTTGCCGGCGTTCAATGTGGTATCATGGACATGTTTGCTTCCATGATGGGAAAAAAAGACCATGCCATACGCCTGGATTGCAGGTCTCTGGCCCATGACTTTTTCCCTGTGGAGCTTGGTGACTATCAGTTTTTGCTTTGCAATTCCATGGTGTCCCATTCCCTGGCAGAATCGGCCTATAACGAAAGAAGAAAAGAATGCCAGCAGGGAGTGGATCGGGTGAAAGCCCGGTTTGAAGCCGTGAACAGTCTGCGGGACATCAGTAAAAGCATGCTGGATACCGTTAAGCATGAATTGAGTGGAAAAATTTTTCAGCGCTGTGCCTTTGTCATAGAGGAAAACGAACGGGTACAGCAGACTTGCGAAGCACTGTCCCGGAATGATCTGGATGAGTTTGGTACCAACCTTTACAAATCCCATGATGGTCTGTCCCGCGATTATGAAGTCAGCTGCCCGGAAATGGACTTTTTAGTAGATTTTACCAGAGAGCTACCCCATGTGTTGGGAGCGAGGATGATGGGAGGGGGGTTTGGCGGCTGCACCATCAATCTGATCAAAAAAGGGGAGAAAGAAAATTTCAAACGCCAGATAGGAGCTGCTTACCAGGCCCGTTATGGAAAATTGCCGGAGACTTACGAAATAAAGATAGTTGACGGCACCAGCCTGTACGAGTCTTAATCCACCAAACATTTTTATTATCGGGTATAAAATCCGTATATTTTCGGGTGTTTTTTAACAATAACCAAATCTGATAATAATGAGAAAAATTTGTTTGCTGGCCGCTTTGTACCTGTTGTTTTTTCAGGTAGAAGCGGCACTTAAGATGCCCAGGGTATTTGCAGATCACATGGTATTGCAGCGAGGTCAGGAAATACCCGTTTGGGGTGAGGCTGATCCACGGCAATGGGTGAATGTGAACTTTCAGGGTAAAAAATACCGGGTCAGAGCAGACCGCGAGGGAAAGTGGATGCTAAAAATGGATGCCTATCCGCAGGGCGGTCCCTATACCCTAAGTGTGGATACCAAAGATGATTCGAAGGTTTTTGAAAATGTAATGATGGGCGATGTATGGCTATTGGGAGGCCAGTCCAATATGGAATGGGCGCTGAAAAACACCAACAATGGTGAAGATAGCATCAAGGCCGCTGACCACCCAAACATCCGCTTGTTTGAAGTGGGCAGAAACCTGAGTCTGGAACCCATTGATGATGTTCCGGAAGCCAGATGGTCAGTTTGTTCTCCGGAGACTGTAGAGAATTTTTCTGCTGTGGGCTATTATTTTGCCAGAAGGATACAAACGGATTTGGACGTTCCTATTGGACTGCTGGATATCAACTGGGGAGGTACCGTTTCAGAGGCCTGGACCAGTGCGGAGGCCCTGATGTCTCATGAAGATTTTCGGGAACGTGTCGCTACCAACAAAACTGAGGGACCTCGTGATTTTTCGGATCCGGAAAACAGAAAGCCAAACCTCTGGCCATCCAGCTTATATTATGGCATGCTGGAGCCGGTAATTCCATTTGCGATCAAAGGGGCCCTCTGGTACCAGGGCGAGTCCAATGCAGGACGTTCCTATCAATACCGGGAAATTTTTCCTTTGATGATCAGGGATTGGCGCGAACAATGGGACCAGGGAGATTTCCCTTTCCTCTGGGTGCAATTGGCCAATTTCAGAGCGGCAAAGGAGGAGCCTGGTGACAGCGACTGGGCAGAGCTGCGGGAGGCTCAGAGCATGACGCTCTCCCTGCCCAATACCGGTCAGGCGGTAATCATCGATAAGGGAGAAGCGGACGATATCCACCCAAGGGACAAATGGACGGTAGGAGAACGGCTCGCCCGGGCGGCCAAAAAAATTGCTTATGACATGGATGTGGTGTACAGCGGGCCCACCTTCAGGAGTATGGAAATCCAGGACGACCAAATTAGGATCAGCTTTGACCATGTGGGCTCCGGCCTCGTGGTCAAGGACAAATATGGCTATGTAAAAGGTTTTGCTGTAGCAGGTGCAGATAAAAAATTTCAATGGGTGAAAGGCTATCGGGACGGAAACCAGATCGTGCTGGAAACGGGAGATATTGCCGATCCTGTTGCCGTCAGGTATGCCTGGGCAGACAACCCTGATGATGTAAATCTTTACAACAAAGAGGGTTTACCTGCCAATCCATTTCGCACAGATGAGTGGCAGGGGATAACTTACGGTAAAAAATAAAAATGGATTGACAAGAAAAACACCCCCGGGGAAAGGTCCTGAATTGACCTGGCCGGGAGTGTTTTTTGCCATGGTTTATCGTTCCGGTTGCACCGGTTATGACCCCCTTGACGAAAATTGCATGCCCCATTCTGTTGGAAGCTACCGGAGATTACCTATATTATTTCCATCGAAAATACAATGAAACTCTTCATAGAAGGTGTACAAAATTAGTGGGATCGACGGTGCTAACCTTCTGCTTTTACCGATAGGTGTAGGTTTTTTGACATGGAGGAAAGGACACGAGAATTTCTGACAAGAATCCCAAATGAAAGACCGCTTCGGAGCCGGTTACCAAAACGCCGGAAGAAGAAGGGCTGATTTTTCGGATTTTAGTCAGTCCACAGCAAATTCAGATGCTACTGGAGCGTGAATATCCAAACATGGACCTTTTGGTCCGACGGGAATTGACGAATAAATTTACAATTCAAACAAGCTGATGCTGAAGTAGGATTTGGTATCGGTAAAATGGTGGTCTGACTTAAATCCTGCCTGCATCCTGATCTGATCCAGGTCTTCGAGACTGTATTTTTGGGAGACCTCCATGTGTATGGCTTCATTGGCAGAAAAATTAATGATTTGATCGGCTACACTCACCTGCTGCTGAATTTTGCTGATCAGGAAACTTTTCGTAGCTCCGCTGATGGGATCATAACTGGCATAGTGGTCAAACAGTGCGGTATCAAAATTGCCGGACAATTCCCGGTTGATTCTTTCCAACAGGTTGAGATTAAAACTTCGGGTAATACCTGCGGGGTCATCATAGGCAGCCAAAATAGTTCTTGGGTGTTTTTTCAGGTCAACTCCCAACATAAAATAATCCCCCTTTCTCATGAAATTTTTTACAAAGCGAATAAAATCAAGGGCTTTTTCTCCTTCAAAATTTCCAATATTGCTTCCGAGAAAAAGAATAATTTTCGGGACTTTTCTGGAGGTGATTTTTTCCAATGTTTCGAAGTAATCTCCTGCAATGGGTTTGATACAGAGGTCGGGAAGTTTTTGCTGCACGATATTTTTGTTCACCGCAAGGATCTCCGGAGAAATGTCCAAAGGGATATAGGTGATATTCTTTTTTTTCCGAACGAGGGCTTCCAGAAAAAAGGCTGTTTTACTGCCGTCTCCGGCACCCAGTTCTACGATGTCGTAACCCGCTTGTGGGAGTATGCCGATGATGTCCGTTGCCCGGTGTTGTAATATTTCTGTTTCGCATTCAGGCAGGTAATATTCGGGCATGCGCATGATCTGCTGGAAAATGGCTGAGCCCCTGTCGTCGTAGAAATATTTGGAATAGAGTTTTTTTGGGCTTAATTGCAAACCCTCGATGATGTCATTTTCAAATGTGTTTGTCGTCATAGCGATTGGGCAAGTCTGATTCCTGAAAAAATCCATCTGGAGGGTGGAGCAAAAAAGTTTCTGTAGCTATTTCTGCTGTGCCCCTTGGGTGTGGCTGAGGAGGAACCTCTTAAGACATGTTGGTTGACCATAAATTTACCATTGTATTCCCCCAGTGCCCCGGGTGCTTTCTGGAATCCCGGGTAGGGAAGGTAAGCGCTGCCAGTCCATTCCCATAATTGTCCCCAGGCAAAATGTGGGGACGCAGCTTCCCATTCAAATTCGGTGGGCAGGCGCACACCTTTCCATTCGGCGAAGGCATAGGCTTCATAAAAACTCAGGTGTTGAACGGGTAGGTTGGGGTCGACGGGTACCAGGCCGTTAAAAGTATACTGTTTCCATTCCCCAGCCGTGTGATGCCAGTACAGTGGAGCCCTAAGCCGGTGATTTTGCACAAAATCCCAGCCGTCGGCATGCCAGAGGTTGAAATCCCTGTAGGCGCCGGAGTCAATAAACTCCATATAGGCTCCATTAGTTACCAATTTGTTTGAAATTTGATAAGGTTCTAGAAAAACCCGGTGCTGTCCCCGCTCATTGTCATAACAAAAGCCCTCTCCGGCAAACCCGATTTCGTAAACACCCTCGTCCATCCCAAGCCACTGTTGCTCCTGGTGTTCGGGCTGCGTAGCGAAGGCATCTCCGTAAGCAGGGAAGGTAGGTTGATGGCCGAGAATGTATTTGATGTCATAGACCAGCAGTTCCTGGTGTTGCTGCTCATGGTTTATCCCAAGTAAAACGATGTCCAGCGCTTCCTTAGAGGCCTCTCCGGACATAATAAAGTCCATTACCTTCTCTGTAACATGCGCCCTGTACGCCATTACTTCGCGTACAGGCGGGCGACTCATCAGGCCCCTGTTGGGGCGGAGCACCCTTTCTCCTGCATTGTTGTAATAGCTGTTGAATAGATAGGCAAAGTCAGGGTCGTACACCCTGTATCCGGTAATAAATTTGCTGAGCAGAAATTGCTCAAAGAACCAGGTAGTATGCGCCAGGTGCCATTTTGGCGGCGAGACATCCACGATAGGCTGGGGAACATAGTCTTCCATTTCCAGGGGCGCACAAATCTTTTCCGTATGTAGTCTGCAAGCTTTGAATTGGTCTAAAAGTGATGCTAATCCGCTTTGGGGTTGGCTCAATTTCACTGACATGCTTTTTTGGTTTTGGTTGGTTTTTCAAAACAAATAAAAAGGACTAAAGTTTTTCTTACTGTAAGGCACAGCAAGATTCGGGCTGATTTGGGCAATAATGGAAATTTTAACGGTAATTAATCGTAAAGTTCCACGATCATATCGATTTCCACGGCAATATTATTCGGGAGGGAACTCATGCCAATGGCTGCGCGAGCATGTTTGCCCTTGTCTCCAAAAACCTCGACCATCAGGTCCGAAAAACCATTGATGACCTGAGAATGTTGCTTAAAATCCGGGGAAGCGTTTACCATTCCCTGAGCACGGACGATATTTTTAACCCTGTTTAGATCCCCGATTTCGGCTTTGAGAGAAGATAACAGCGAAATTCCGGTAAACCGGGCTGCTTCTATCCCCTGTTCGAGCTCCAGCTCTGAGCCGAGCTTGCCGATCACCTGTGTACCATCGGGCCGATCCGGTCCATGGCCTGCCAGGTAGACCATATTTCCAGCCGTTTTAGCCTTGAGGTAATTGGCAGTGGGCGCATTCGGCTCAATCAAAGTAATACCCAGATCTTTGATCCTTTGTTCTGCATCTATTCCGTCTCCAACGTGGGTAGTGGTGCTTTCTTGATTTTCCGTGGAAACAGTTGTCTCCTTTTCACCACAGGACAGAAGACAGAAAATGGACAAAATTGAAAGAAAAGTTAGTTTTTTCATTTGTTTGTTTTTATTGGTGTGATTTAAGTGGTTCCGAAATCCACCCGTGGGTAGAAATAAATTTAGATCTGGTTCATGTGGCAAGGGGGGGTCCGGAGGGAACCATAATCCTTTCCCTTCTGGGGCTGCCATCCGGCCTTTTGGCTGTAAATGAAGCCGTGAGGTACTCTCCCATAAAAACTTCCCCGCTGAGTTGTCCGCTATTCAGTTTGCCGGTAAACATAAATGTCACAGAATCACCGGGCTTACGAAAATTGCTTCGCATTTTAACGGTATTCCCTTCTATGGTACCGTACAGATCCTGGTCAGCAAAATCACTCATATGGGTACCATTCAGCCAATTCCCGTCCTGCTCCAGGAGCCACCTGTGTGTGCTTTCACCACTGAAAAACTCCATTTGTACCTCCCATTTTCCCGATAAGTCGGCGCCAGGGGCAGCCATGGATGTGTCGGCTGGTTTTCTACTGGCAGAAAGGGTTTTGTAAATTCTATCTGCTACCACATCTGCCTCACCAGGCTGCATCTGGTTTGGACTGATGGTGATGGAGGTGAGGCCGTCCTGATTGCGGCTTCCGACGGCGATTCTTGGTGCAGTCCGGCCAAAGAGTTCTGCCACTTCCTCCCCACTGATATGCAAAATTGCGGGATCCCAAAGGATTTGGAGCATGGGAGCCCGGTTGTTCAGGTCGTAGGGCTGGTTGATCTGATGGGTCACACCCTTGATTTTCGTTGCCCGGTCAGCGATGCTGTTTAGCCAGTCCATCCAGGTATCCCATTCCTTCTCATGGTCCCTGGTGGTCCAGGCTTCCACAGCGGCCAGCATGCCCAGCATTTCTTCCTTACCTACCTTGTTGTCTCTTCCGGGTCCATGGTGTGGAGAGCTGGCTTGCCAGGCAGACAGCATAAGGTCTTTTCTCCCCAAAAGCAGTCCGGCACACTGTGGCCCGCAGATAGCCTTTCCACCGCTGTAAGCGACCATGGTAGCTCCCCTTTCAAAATGCACACAGGGGATGGTCAGGTTTTCTGCCGCTGCATCCATCAGGATTGGAATTTCCATAGCCCGCGCGATTTTGGCGATGTTTTCCAAAGATAATGGCTGACCTGTAGCTGAGCCGCGGCCGGAAATCAGGTAGATCATGGCAGTTTTGGGATTGATCGCCTGTTCCAGTTCCTCCGGGCTGCTTACTTCTACGATGGTCACCCCGATATTTCTTACAGCATGGTCGTATACATTTCTGGAATGGCGCGGGATGATCACCTCCGTTTTTTCAAATCCGCTGAGGTCAGGGATCCTGAGCAGCTTTTCGGGGTTACCACCCGTGACGCAGGCGGCGGTAGCGTGCTTCATGGCGGCAGCACAGCCGGCCGTAATGATGCCAAAATCAGCTTTGGTGATCTCAGCCAGTCGCTCGCCTATGGCGAAAGCCAGTTCGTCATACTGCACAAAGTTTTTTGCAGCTGCGGCCATCGCCTGATGAACCTCAGGACGCTCAATGGATCCGCCTATTATCGTGAAGGTCCCCCTGCAATTAATGATAGGTTCGAGACCCAGAGAGCGGTAAATGTTTTCATCCAGGGCAAGGGGACCAGCCGCAGTTCCACTTCTTTTACCAGCCATCAGGGGCGACATGCCCATCAGACTGCCTCCCACGGGCAGTACTGCCAGGTTTTTAATCATTTCTCTTCTGTCCATAATTCAATAGGCATAATTTTTAGCAGCCAAACCATTCAGGTCATAAACGATTTTACCACCTTTCATGGTAAGCTCTGATTCCAATTTATATTTTCCTTCAATTTTATTTCCACCGGCGTCTACAAAGCCGAAGTTCCCCTCATGCAATTTAAGAAGTGTAAGGTCTGCCACAGCTCCTTTACTCAGGTGGCCCAGGTCTGTCCGCCTGATGGCCCGGGCAGCCTGCCAGGAGGCCCTTTCGATCACATCGGGTACCTCCATCCCAATATTAATAAATTTAGACATGACATTCAGCATGTTTTTCATGCCAGCATTCATGCTAAACCGGTGGAGATCGGTGCCGAAAGTGTGGGGCAAGAGTCCCTGTTGCACGGCAGGGATGGCCTGGCTGAACCAGAATCCTGCTCCTCCGTGCCCTACGTCGAACAATATACCCCTGTCATAGGCCGAGTGCACGAAACTTCTGACCGTCCCCTGCTCATCTACTACGGGCATGCGCTCGGCAATCGCTTCATAGCTGTGGGTAATGATGTCACCAGGTCTCATCCTCTCCAGTTGATCGGAAAGGCTGTATTCGGGCAGGTGGCATTCTACCAAAAGCGGTTTATCCGCCATTCCCGAGGCTTTTAGGGCGTTTTCGAATGGAAGCCATTCTGATCCGGTATAGTGGCCGATTTTGATACCGACCAGGACGTCAGGGTACCTTTGCAGCATGTTGAAAGCCATTTCAGGATCCATGTCCAGCAGATTTTCCTGTTCCGGAGCGCCGCTCATGCCGCTGCCTGCAATGTTCAGGAATGCCAATATCCGGGTTTGAGATGCATCGATGACATTTTTTTTAAACAGCTCAAAATTTCTCCATCCGGAGGTTCCCGCGTCTACCATGGTGGTGATTCCGGATCGAAAAGAGAAATCGTCCGGAGAAACGCTGGAAAATCCATCGGCAAAGGTTTTTGGTTTGCTGCCAACGAAAACATGGGTATGCAGGTCTATCAATCCCGGGCAAAGAATTAACCCGGTAGCATTGATTACCTTTTTTGTTTCAGCGGAGGGAATTTCCCGGGCAACCCTGGCAATTTTCCCTTGCAGCAGGCCCACATCCATGGTGTCGCGTATGCCATTTTTTGCATCGATCAGGTAGGCCCCCTTGATCAGGATATCCAATTCCTGGGCAGGCACTTGAAAGTACAGGCTGAATAGGAAAACAAAGATTGGCCACTTAATCATGACGGTTATTTTATGTTTTCCCCCAGTTCTGATTCCCAGTGCGGAGCACTGAGGCCATTCAGGTCCCAGACAATCCTTCCTGCGCGTATGGTCATTTCGGTTTCCAGTTTTTTGTCCCCGCTGATTCTTGTCCTGCGGATATCCTGAAAACCAAAATCTCCTTCCCTGAGGCTAAATACAGCGATGTCTGCCTCTGAACCCGGATCCAGGTGGCCCAGGTCTTCTCTCCTGATTACCTGGGCAGGATTCCAGGTCGCACGGAGAATGACATCCTGCAGACTGAGTCCCATATTCATAAACTTGGAAAGGAGGTTGGCCATGTCCTTAAATCCTCCGTTCATGCTGTCTTTATGTAAGTCGGAACTGATTACATCCGGAAGAAATCCCTGCTGAATGGCGGGGATCGCCTGGCGGAATGAGAATGCACCTCCTCCATGACCCACGTCAAAACGTATTCCTCTTTGCTGTGCCTGAAAAACAAAAGGTTTGACTTTCAGGTTTTCATCGACGATGGTTTCCCTGTTATTGGGTCCATAGGAAAAAGTATGGGTAAAGATATCTCCGGGTCGGAGATGTTGCATGAAAAGCGCTTCTATAGAATTGGGCGGCTGGTGTTCGCCGAAATCTACCATTACAGGTACATTGGCAAGATTTCCCGCTTCTACTGCGAGGTCTACCTGGGTAAAATCTCCCCAGTAATGGGCAGATTTAATCCCGACCAGAATTTCCGGAAACAGACGGCTGATCATGTGTGAGGTCATCGTAGGATTCATGTCCATCACATTCTGCTCTTCAAACCTGCCGTACATACCGGTACCTACGATATTGAGCAATGCCAGTATTCGCGTTTGGGATTTGTCGATGGTTTGTTTTTTAAATTCCCTGAAATTTCTCCAACCAGAAGAACCTGCATCTACCACTGTGGTAACTCCGGACCTGAAGGTAAATCCATCAGGAGGCAGGCTGGTAAGGCCATTCGCTATGTAGGACTCTGTGTCGGTGCCGTGAAAGACATGTACGTGCATGTCGAGAAGGCCGGGAGTGACGATATAACCACTCAGATCGATGGTTTTTTTGGCATCTGTGGAAGGGATCTCTTTTTCAATTTTTAAGATCAATTTGCCGGAGATGGCAATGTCTGCTATGGCATCAATTTCGTTTTTCGGATCCAGCACCCGGCCGCCCTTTAGCAGCAGATCAATTTCCTGCGCCGGAGCATGAACGATAACTAGAAAAGTCATCCAAAGCAGTAGCACTTTCAGATTAGGGTAGGGTGGCAGGGAGGTAAGGTACATGGCTCAGCAGATCAATTTTTCAGGGAAATGGAGATAAAGGATGTAGGCAATTCAAATGGAAGTAGTGGAAATATTGTAAAAATAAATGTTTTTACAAAGGCATATTTTATAAAAATATCAGCTATCCATATTTTTACTTTTTATTGAGATGGAAAATTTTCAATTTGACGAGCTGAAGCAATAAACCTAAAATCTACTTCATGGACACTGGCGAAAATTCGACTAATAAAAACCTGTTTCAGAAAATTTGGCTTTTCATGCTCGGGATAGGTCCGGGGATATTTTGTATTGGTTATACTATCGGCACGGGCAGCGTTACTTCCATGGCAAAGGCCGGAAGCCAGTTTGGCATGCAGTTGCTGTGGGTGCTGGTCCTGAGTTGCCTGTTTTCCTGGGTATTGATGGAGGCATATGGCAGGTATGCGGTGATTACCGGACAGACCTCCATATACAGTTTCAGGACAAAACTGAAAGGAGGAAAGGTGATCGCTTACCTGGTGGTTGGTGGGATTATTTTGGCGCAGTGGAATTCCTTGTCAGGAATTTTAGGTTTGAGTGCCAACGCCATCTATGAGATGATCATTTTGTTTTTTCCGGGAGTATCGGGAGATGCTTATTGGCCTGTATTGGGTATTGCGATCGTTTTGATTTTGCTGATGTACTCGCTGCTGTGGGTAGGGCAGTATTCTTTTTTTGAAAAGGTTTTGATCGTATTTGTGACGATTATGGGGCTTTCCTTTATCATTTCTATGTTTGTGGTGTTGCCGGATCCTGCCCAGATGGTCCGCGGGCTGATCCCCTCTATCCCGGAAGTAGCCGGTGGAAAGCTGCTGGTCGCAGCGTTTGTGGGGACTACCATGGCTGCACCGACCTTTGTAGTGCGTCCCCTGCTCATGAAAGGCAAGGGCTGGGGACCTGCACAGGCGGGAGAGCAATCCCGGGATGCGCTCACCAGCGCGGTTTTGATGTTGGTCATCAACCTGTCCATTATGGCAGCAGCTACCGGAGCCTTGTATGCAGAGGGGAGAACGATAGAAAAGGTGATGGACATGGTATATACCCTGGAGCCTGTGGCGGGCAAATTTGCTGTTGCGGTATTCATGACCGGGGCTTTGAGTGCCGGTCTTTCCTCTGTATTTCCTATATTGATGGTGGCGCCGCTGTTGGTGGCGGATTATAAGGAGGGCCAATTGGATACCAGGTCTGTACGGTTCAGGGTTTTGACTGCTGTTGCCTGTCTGGTAGGTCTCTCGGTGCCGATTCTGGGGGCCAACCCCATTTTTGCTCAGATTCTCACACAGGTGGCTGCCGTATTTGTGCTGCCGCTTGTCATCGCCTGCATCCTTTACCTGATCAACCAGAAAACGCTGATGGCTGATCACAAAGCCGGGTTTTGGTTAAATCTCGGATTGGTGGCGGCATTGATTTTCGCCTGTCTGATATCATATACCGGATACCTGGCCTTAATGGAATTGATATAGGGTAGTTGGAATCGCTTCATCTCATCGCTGCGACTTCTGATTCACTTACTGCAGATGCCGAGTTTCCAAATGCCTGTCGGATATAGCTGAGTAAAGGAGCAAGCTGCGCATCAGTGAGAAAGCTATGGGCTGGCATTATGCTGTCATACCGCTCTCCGTTAGCCAGGATCTCTCCTTCCATACCTTTCTTCCCTGCATTTGGTCATCATAGCAGTAGGGCCAGCCGTAGTCATCCCCCTGAGGGCTATATTGCTGTCATGACCTTGACCGTATCTCAATTTTACATAGATATCGCCATTGCTGCTGACGGCCAGGTGTCGCCCTTTTCCGATGCTGTCTGCTATCGCCAATCCACCAAACCCATCTGGAAACTTCAGGCTACCCTCGTCCGCATCGGACTGAGGGAACAATGGGGGCGAACTGCATGAAAATAGTATTGAAATAAGGATAAATGGTATTAAAAAATAATTTACGGGTGTCGCTTGATTCTGGATCATAGCTTGAGTGGTACCTTTAACATCAACTGCATTTAAGCGATTGGCATACTGATATGTTTTTCATAGTGAGTAAAAATATGGTATATATTTTATTATAGGTTATTATTTTACCGGAAAGTTTGGATAGATACTTTACAAAATAAACACATAGGTTTAGGGTGAAAAGTGAGATAAAATTTGATAAAAAAGACAAATTCGATAAAAAATATTTTTTTTAAAGAGGAAGTTTTTAAGGAAATTTTCCCCATTCCCCATGCAGGGTTTTTATAAAAAATATTTTGCAGGTTTGATGGTTGCTTGTAAGTCAAATTATTCCTAATATTAAGTTTAATTCGCCCCAACCTAACCGTCCATCAGACCCTGCAGCACAATCAAACAGGAATATGATATATAAAAAAATACAGATTGTTTTATAAAAAAATTTGATATGAGTTTCGGGAGTATCCGAAGGGTACTGTCTGGGTTACCGGCAGTTTTGCTTCAATGAATTATTGAAAGAATTACACTACTCAATTTATGACGATTGTTCAATTAAACTTATGAAAAAAAGATTACTTGTTTTATTTCTGGCCTTGTTTTCTATACAAGTCATGGCCCAGGAACGTACCGTCACGGGAACGGTCACAGATGCGGATGCCGACTCGCCCTTACCCGGGGTCAGCATTTTGATTAAGGGCACAAATACGGGTACCATTACCGATATCGATGGACAATACAGCATCAGTGTTCCTGATGCGCAATCAATATTGGTGTTTTCTTATTTGGGATATGCGCCGCAGGAAAGAGTAGTTGGTAATAACAGTGAGGTCAACGTTGCACTTTCTTCGGAGCTTGAGGCACTTTCAGAGGTAGTGGTGACTGCCTTTGGTCTGGAAAGGGAAAAGAAAGCCCTTACCTATACGGTGCAGGATGTGAGCACACAGGAGCTTTCGGAAGCCAGAGAGCTTAACGTGATGAACTCCCTTTCCGGAAAAGTTGCTGGTCTTTCGATCAACCGCTCAGGTAGTGGTGTCGGCGGATCTACACGTGTAGTGCTTAGAGGTAACCGATCCATTAGCGGAGACAGCCAGCCCCTTTATATTGTGGATGGTGTGCCTGCCAACGGCATAGAAAACCTGAACCCCGATGATATAGAGAGTATCAACGTGTTGAAGGGTCCAAACGCTGCAGCGCTTTATGGGAGCCGGGCCAATAACGGTGCGATCGTGGTCAATACCAAAAGGGGACGCGAAGGTGGTTTTCAGGTAAGCGTAAACACTTCGTACATGTTTGATCAACCCCTGATTTTGGCTAATTTTCAGAATATATATGGTCAGGGGAGTAACGGTAATTACGCTCCGGGATCCGAATTTTCCTGGGGTCCCCGGATGGATGGCTCTTCTGTGGCACATTGGTCTCCGGACCCGAACAGACCACGGGATACCTATTCTTTCCTGCCTCAGCCGGATAATATCAACGATTTTTACCAGACCGGTCATAACCTGGCCACTACTCTGGCAATTACAGGAGGAAACGAGAGAAACCAAACCTATTTCTCCTACACCTACACAGATGCGGCAGGTGTGGTTCCGGGCAATGAGTTGGGCCGGCACAGTATCAATCTGAGGCTGACCAATAAGCTGACCGATAAACTGACGCTGGACTCCAAAGTCAACTATATCCGTCAGGACATTGACAATCAATTGGCTCAGGGAGAAAATTTCTCCAATCCAAACAGGCATATCATGCGCCTGCCCAGGAATATTACTACGGAGGATATTTCTGACTTTGAATTCATCAACCAGAATGGCTTGCTTCGTCAGAATTATTTCAATCCGGGCTCCAACGGCGGTGCCAATCCCTATTGGACCATCAATAGGAATCTCAGAAAAAACACTTCCGACAGGGTCGTGGCCTTTACCTCACTTAGCTATCAATTGGCTGAGGGATTGACGGTATTGGGTCGGGCTGCTTTGGATCGTTCGTTCGGCACCAGTGAGGAGAAGTTGTATAACGATAGCTATATCATCGCCCAGAACGGACGGTATTCTATAGGTCAGTCCGAAAACATGGAGATCAATACAGACTTCCTGATCAGCTATGAAAAAACACTGAGCCAGGATTGGTATTTCAATATCAACGCCGGAGGTAATAGCCGGATCAACAGAAATTCGAGCTTGAATTCCAATACTGGCCAGAACATGGTAGTGCCCAACTTTTTTGCATTGACCAATACGCAGCAGGTGGTATCTACTCACGGTGTAGGTGCTCCTAAGGATGTTAATTCCCTGTATTCCTTCGCTCAATTGGCCTGGAAAAATGCTGTCTTTCTGGATATCACTGCCAGAAATGACTGGTCCTCTACCCTGCCCAAGGACAATTGGTCTTTCTTTTATCCTTCTGTAGGTTTGAATGCGGTTATTTCAGACCTGATGGTATTTCCGGAATGGTTTACCTTTGCCAAAGTAAGGGGATCGTTTGCAGAGGTAGGTAATGATACAAGCCCCTATCAATTGCAAAGAACGGCAGCGTTTGCGGCCGGTGGTTTGGGAGGATATCTTTCCCTGAGCACTACGCTCCCCAACGAAAACCTGCTTCCTGAGACAACCCAATCGATAGAGTTGGGTGGAGATTTCCGCTTCCTTGACAACCGTCTGGGGGTTGATTTTACTTACTACAAAACCAACTCTTTCAATCAGTTGTTTACTGTTGCGCTGCCCGTAGGATCCGGTGCTTCGAGCTTCTTTACCAATGGCGGAGATGTACAAAACGAAGGTATAGAGGTAGTGCTCAACCTTACTCCGGTTAGAAGAGCTGATTTTAACTGGAATATTACAGCGAACTTTGCGCGCAACATCTCTATGGTTAACGAAATCAATGACCAGCGCCCCAGCATTGTCGTAGGTAGCGATTTCCTGAGGCAATTTAGGGTAGAAGAAGGCAAAATGTTTGGAGAAGTATATTCCAGGGGTTATCTCAGAGATGACCAGGGAAGGGTGATCGTTGGAGAAAATGGTGTGCCCCGTACTACTCCCGGATTTACCGTTCGCGTGGCCAATTACAATCCCATCTGGTTGGGCGGTATCCAGAATTCATTCAATTATAAAAATTTCCGGGCCAACTTCACCATTGATTTCAGGCAGGGTGGTAGCATTGCATCACTTACCAATGCGATCATTTATGCAGACGGCATGACGGAGGAGACCCTGCAGGGCCGAGAAGGAGGATTAATTTTTGGCGAAAACTTCATGGAACACGAAACAGCAGTGAGGGAAACCGAAGACGGTACTTTCGTTCCTAATGACATTGAAACGACCGCTGAACTCTTTTGGGTCAACATGGGAGGAAGGAATGCCCCTATCGGTGAAGTATTTTCCTATTCTGCTACCAATGTAAGGTTGCGTGAGGCGGTGATTGGCTATACCATACCTGCCGCAAAACTTGAGGGACTTCCCATAAATAGTGTCAACGTTAATTTTGTCGCCAGGAACCTGTTTTTCTTCCTGAATGAAGCTAAAAACATCGATCCCGATGTCACAGTAGGAACTGCTGCATCTGCACAGGGTTTCGATTCATTCGGACCTCCGACTGCCAGATCCTTTGGTTTTAACGTTAATTTAGGATTTTAATAAAAGTTAAGATGATAAAAATATCTAATATAGCAATGGGTTTATCACTTACAGCCTTGACTTTAGGTGGCTGTACGGAAAACTTTGAAGAGTTGAATACCCAGCCAAATGCCATCGTAGCGTCCAATCTGGATATAGGCTTGTTGGGACAGGCGTTTGCCAATGCCCAGGGCAGGGCCATGTATCTGGCTCCAGGCGGAAGTACGGCAGGTTTCCAGACCGCACAGAGCTTGTTCGCCGATTTGTACGCCCAATACTTTGCCACCACCCAGGTGAACTTTGATTCGGACAGGCATGTGCAGGTGGGAGGTTGGTCCAATGGTGCCTGGAATTATTTTTATGGGCAGGCAGCACCGGTGATCCAGTTTGTGGAGGAATTTACTCAAGAAAACGAACTTCCTCTTGAAAATGCTTTTATCAAGGTATGGAAGGTAAATGCCTATCACCGAATATCCGATTACTGGGGCCCGATCATTTATTCATCTTTTGGTAACGGAGAGACTTCTGTGCCTTATGATTCTCAGGAGGAAGTCTACCGGGATTTATTTACGGTTTTGGACGAAGCAGTAGCAGTACTGAAGCAGAATACCGGAGGAAGTGCCTTTGTAGGCCATGACCAGATGTTTGGCGGCTCCGCAGATAAGTGGTTGACTTATGCCAACTCTCTCCGATTACGTTTGGCCATGCGGGTGAAGTACGTAGACCCTGTCCTTTCCAAAGCTGAGGCGGAAAAGGCTGTAGCCGATGGCGTAATGGATTCCAATGACGATAGCGCCTTTATCAATACCACTGTTCAATCCCGAAATCCCTATTGGATCATTACCAATTGGGGGGAATTCCGGATGAGTGCGTTGATGGAAAGCGTAATGGTAGGATACGACGATCCACGTACCGGGGTTTATTTCAGTGAAACGGTGGATTACCAGGAGGATGGGGAAGGTCCTCCGTACAAAGGTCTGAGAAATGGTCTTTCCCGTGAAGATCTGGGGGAAACTGGTTGGAATGATGCCCATTCGGATATGGGTGTTATTTTTCTGAATGAAGGACGTGGAGGAAGTGCTGCCGGTGAGCCTTGGAGAGTATTGAGCGCCGCGGAAGTCCAGTTTTTGCTGGCCGAAGGTGCGCTTGAAGGATGGGCCATGGGCGGTTCCGCTCAGGAGTTTTACGAGAAGGGAATAGAGTTGTCTATGTCTGAGCCCAGGATTGGTGCCGATCCGGCAGCCATACAGGCTTATATCAATAGCGACAACACACCCAAGCCGGTGACATTTCCCGGCCGACCAGAATGGAATCTGGCTCCCAACTCAAACGTGCCCGTAGCCTTCCTGACCGGAGGGACTAAGGAGCAGCAGTTAGAACAAATATGTACCCAGAAATGGGTGGCCATTTATCCTGATGGATGGGAGGCCTGGGCAGAACTGCGAAGGACCAATTATCCCACTCCTTATCCCCGTTTGAATTCCGACAATGAAGACGTGCCTGCAGATGAAGTCATGCCCCGGTTGATTTTCGTACAGGGAGAATATGACAACAATAATGCGGCGGTGACCGCAGCAGAGGAATTGCCTGAATTGACCAGCAGAGGTGGAAATTCCAATGGAACCAAGCTTTGGTGGGATGCCAAACCAGAATAAAAATTCAATGGACATATTTTTAAAAAAAGTGCCGCTATTAACGGCACTTTTTTTAGTTTTATAACAAATGTTTCCCTTATGCGGCAGCTATTAACTAAGTTATATTTTCTATTAATTTTTTCTGTTTTCATTTCCTGTGGAGAGGAAAATCCCAACGCACTGTTTACGGAATTGTCCTCCGGGACCACTGGCGTAGACTTTACAAACCTGGTACGCGAATCGGATGAATTCAACGTTTTGACCTATGGTTATTTCTACCAGGGTGGAGGAGTAGCAGTGGGGGACGTCAATAATGACGGCTTACCCGATATTTACTTTACCGGTAATATGATGGCCAGCAAACTGTATCTAAATAAGGGCAATTTTGAGTTTGAAGACATCACGGAAGCAGCGGGAGTGGCAGCGGCTGGGTTGTGGAACACAGGAACTACCATGGCGGATGTGAACGGAGATGGGCTGCTGGACATATATGTGTGCAGGTCTGCCGCCAATGATCCGGACAACCGTAAAAACCTGCTGTTTATCAATTCAGGGGACCTGACCTTCCGGGAAGCTGCGGGTGAGTTTGGTCTGGATGATCCGGGTTACTCGACCCAGGCTTCTTTTTTTGATTATGACAATGACGGGGATCTGGATATGTTTCTACTCAACCACTCCACACAGGAATATGCAGGTTTCAGCAGGATTGATGGTTCTTTTAAGAAGCGAAGGGGGGCCTTTCTGGGAGACAAACTGTATCGAAACGACAATGGCTCCTTTATCGATGTCACACAGGAAAGCGGTATTATAGACAATGTGCTGGGTTTTGGTCTGGCTGTGACAGTAAGTGATTTCAATGCAGATGGCTGGTTGGATATTTATGTAAGCAATGATTACAACGAAGAAGATTATCTTTATCTTAACCAGCAGGACGGCAGTTTCAGAGAAATGCTGGAGACCCATATGGGCCATGTGTCTCTCTTTTCGATGGGTGCTGATGCCGCTGACCTGAACAACGACTTGTTGCCGGACTTGCTCACCATGGACATGATGCCGGAATATAATTATAACCAAAAGACCATTCTGGGACCCGAGAACTATGACAAATACCGGGAACTTCTGAATAAGGGTTTTCATCCCCAGTCCATGCGCAACATGCTGCAGCTTAATCAGGGAGATGGAAAATTTGTGGAGCTGGGCCAGTATAGCGGAATTGCTCATACCGACTGGAGTTGGGCCGTACTGGCAGCGGATTTTGACAACGACGGCTGGAAAGATATATTTGTCACTAACGGCTATGCCAGGAATTACCTGGACATGGATTTTTTAAACTACATGGTCAGTGAAAGGATCAGGACCAATCAGTCTGAGAAGGAGGAAGCACTGACCGATTTGATAGACAAGATGCCTCCCATCTATGTCCGGAATTACCTGTACCACAATCAGGGAAACCTGACATTTGAAAACAAGTCCAAAGATTGGGGCCTTGGGCAGGAGACCGTTTCGAATGCTGCCGCCTATGCAGATCTGGATGGAGACGGAGATCTGGATCTGATCGTGTGCCATACCAATGAGCCCGCCAGTATTTTTCGCAATAACAGTGAAAAACTGTTTGACCATGCTTTTCTCAAGGTGAAATTGAAGGGAGCAGAAAAAAACACTTCAGGAATAGGTGGTAAGGTAGTGCTCCACGCCGGCGACCGGCAGTTTTTTCAGGAATTGATCCCGGTGAGGGGCTACCAGTCATCCGTAGATCATGAATTGGTTTTTGGTCTGGGTGCTCATGCCCAGCTGGATAGCCTTGAGGTGTGGTGGCCCGGTTCAGGATATCAGTTGATCCGAAATCCGGAGATCAACCAGACCGTTGTCCTGGATCAAAATGATGCGGAGCCTTCTCCGCCCCGCGGGCAAGCAAAAAGTACCTACCTGCAGGAAGTAGAGGATGCACTGGGTTTGGATTTTATTCATCGGGAGACTGGTTTTCTGGATTTTACCCAGGACAGGCTGATGCCCAATACTATGGGCGCTTTGGGTCCCAAGCTGGCCCTCTCTGATGCCAACGGTGATGGACTGACGGACGTATTTGTTGGTGGCGGGAAAGGGCAGGCAGGGAAGCTTTTTGTTCAGCATCGGTCAGGAAAATTTGTTGCCTCGCTGCAGCCAGATTTGGAGGTAGATAGTATAGCAACTGATACTGATGCAGTCTGGCTGGATGCCAATGGCGATAAATTCCCCGATCTGTATGTGGTCAGTGGAGGCACGGATTTCTCCGAGGGCCATGAGGCCTATCAGGATCGTTTGTACCTGAACGACGGGAGGGGCAGGCTCGTTCGGGCCGGAACGGCCCTTCCTGAAATGCCTGTCAGCGGAAGCGTGGTAAGTGTGACCGATATTGATGGCGACGGTTTTCCCGATTTATTTGTAGGTGGCAGGTATTTGCCGGGGCGATACCCGGAAGCACCAAGGAGCTATCTGTTATTGAATGATGGCAAGGGGAATTATACAGATGTGACAGCGAGATACAGCGAGGCATTGTTGTCACCGGGTCTGGTGAGTGATGCGGCCTTTGCCGATCTGGATGGAGACGACAAGGACGAATTGGTACTAACCGGTGAATGGATGGGAATTCAAATTTACAAACAGAACGGCAGCCGATTCGATGCTGTTCAGCAGGAGCTTGCCGCAGAGACAAGGGGCTGGTGGTTGAGCCTGTACCTGGAAGACCTGGATGATGATGGAGACCTGGATATCCTGGCCGGCAATTATGGAGAGAACACCGTTTTTCAGGCCAGCGCCAGTCAGCCAATGAAATTGTTTTACAAGGATTTTGATAACAATGGACGAACAGATCCACTGCTGACTTACTACAAGGCCGATACAAATGCTTTTGCTTTTAGCAGAGACGAGATGATCGGTCAATTGCCGGTAATGAAGGGTAAATTTCCAGACTACCGTTCTTTTGCAAAAGCTGGAGTGACGGAAATATTACAGGGGTTGGGAATGGAGGGTGCAGACACCTTACAGGCTCACCGTTTGGCCTCCCTACTCCTTGAAAATGATGGGACGGGTGGATTTTCTGAAAAGTCGCTTCCGGAAGCAATACAGTATTCTCCGCTGTATGCGCTGGAAAAGATCCGTATCCCGGCTATAGCCGGTCCCTTACTGCTTAGTGGTGGAAATCTCAGCAAAACCAGGGTTAGCACCGGCAGGCTGGATGCCAATCCCGGATTTGTCTACGCAATGGGCGATGGAGAGACCTGGAGTTTATTGCCACCCGTGTATACCGGCCTGCATGTCCCTGGCGAAGTCAGGGATATTAAAGCACTGAAGGTGCAGGGAAAACAGTATTACCTGTATGCGCAGAATGATGGCAAAATACGGGTGTTTACGCCCGGAAAGGAATAATGTAATATCTAACGCATTCTCAAAGAGTTGATTTTTTCCAAGCTTTTTGCTTTGAAGAAGATCATAGTCAATCACTCCTTTGGGGGTTTTCTGTGCCAGTAGGAGGCAAGTACAGATCCGGTGATGTTCATCAATGGTCCAAATACGGCTGGCGCAAGACCCACAGTGGCGATTTTACCCATTTCTTTCGCCAACCCGGAAGCCAGCCCTCCATTTTGCATGCCTACTTCCAGGGCTACGGTGCGCGCATCTTTCTCGTCCAGTCCAAACCAACGGCTTACCCAAAAGCCCAGATTGTATCCCATGATATTGTGGATAAAAACCAGGATGATCAACAGCCCCCCAATATCGAGCAGGCTGTCTCTCCCTGCTGCAGTAATGATCACGATAATTACGCCGATGCCGATCATGGAAACCAGTGGCATGGCATCATCCAGCCACTTGGCTTTACCGCTCAGAAATCTGTTGAACAATAGACCTGCTCCGATAGGTATGATGACCATTTTTATTATGCTCCACATCATATCCAGGACATCGATTGCTACAAATTCTCCCGCCAGAACTTTCATCAGGAGTGGGGTCATGAACGGAGCCAGCAGCGTAGAGATGGCCGTTATCGTAATCGACAGGGCCAGATTCGCTTTGGCCAGGTAACTCATCACATTGGAAGCCAATCCACTCGGGGAGCAGCCGATCAACACCAGCCCAGCAGCTATTTCCGCAGGGAAATTGCTCAGACTGGCAAGAATAAATCCCAAAATGGGCATGATGGTAAACTGGGAAAGCAGGCCGATAAAAACACCTCTTGGCATTTTTACGACTCCGGCAAAGTCTTTGATCGACATGGAGGTACCCATTCCAAACATTATGATTTGAATCAGCGGGGTAATCAAGTTGCTGTAGGCATACCCTTTATATTCCACAAAGTACTCCGGATAGTACATGGCGGCAGTCACACCGGCAAAAATCATTGTGGTATAGGTGAATCCTTTGAGTTTCTGAAAACCGCGAAATCCGATACCCAGCAATACAAAAAACAGGATGAGCACCGGGCCGGCCTCAGCAATCATCCCTGCCAGGATCATGATGAAAGTGAGGAGCAGGCACAATAATCCTGCTCCTAATAAGGTTTTGAAAAGTGTTTCTTTTTTCAAGGTTTAATGGGTTTTGAAGGTACAGGAAAAACGCTCTAAGCAGCAATATTCATATATACGCAATGCAGTCCATTTCCACCAGAGAATCTCCGGGTACGCCGCCATATGTGGCTACAGTAGTCCGGACAGGAGGTTTGCTCCCGAATCTTCCCCTAAATACCTCATTCATGCCTTTATAGTCATTCAGGTCATGCAGGTAGACATTTACTTTCAAAACCTTTTCCATAGAACTGCCGGCTTTTACCAGCTCTTTTTCCAGCTCTTTGAGCACATGGTCGGTGTGGGCTTTGATATCTCCTTCAAAATGGGCGCCCTTTCCGGCGATATAAACGGTATTTCCCAACTTAGTGGCGCCGGAAAATAACGGCACATCCTGCTCTTCCTGAATGTTGAACGCCTCTTTCTCGGGCGCCGAATCGGTGTTGGCTTTGGCTACTGCTCCTACACCGGCGATACCGGCAAGGCTGGCAAATAATTTTTTGATGGTACTTCTTCTTTTCATCTTTTCCATGATGATGGGTATCAAGTTATGGTATGCATTAAAACCATTGAATATATGGGAATAAATTTTTTTCTCCAAATACTGCCGTCTTATCAGCATGGTGCCGAAAGGGAATGGCTGCCCCTGCATCAGGAAGTGGAGAGATCCTCGAGCCGGCTACAGGGAAAATTTTGGTTTTTCCATCATGCATTAATTACTTTTTATATGTAAATTCACTTTGTATGATCAGGACTCAGCCTGCGATTTTTCGGGTTGTTAGAAATGTTGTATTTTGTTCAACTAATCCCAATCAAGATGTCAATAATAAAAGAAAAAATTTGGTATGCACTATTGCTGATCCTGGTAACTGGAGGATGTAGCGGTACGGACAAAAATAAAAATATGGCGAAAAAGAAAGACATGGAAGATCTATACAAAAGTGAGCGGTTCACTGAAAAAAGCGAATTCACTTCCGGAATAGAAGGACCGGCTGTAGACAAAGAGGGGAATCTTTATGTAGTAAATTTCGGAAAGGCAGGCACCATCGGCAAGGTCAGTCCCGGGGGGGATGCCAGCCTGTTTGTTACACTTCCGGAAGGTAGTACCGGTAATGGGATTCGTTTCAACAGTAAGGGTGAGATGCTCATAGCGGATTATACGGGCCATAACGTATTGAAAGTTGATATGGAATCCCGTGAGGTTTCCGTTTATGCTCACCATGACGGTTTGAATCAGCCGAATGATCTGGCGATCATGGATAACGATATACTGTTTGCCAGTGACCCAAACTGGGGAGAAAGTACCGGGCAGATCTGGCGTATCGGTCCGGATGCACAATTCGAGCTTTTGGAATCGGGAATGGGTACAACCAATGGCATTGAGGTCAGTCCTGACAACAAGACCCTGTATGTAAACGAATCCGTACAGCGAAATGTCTGGGCTTATGACCTGGACGAAAACGGTAACCTTTCCAATAAGCGGCTGATTCACACCTTCGAGGATTTTGGTATGGATGGCATGCGCACAGATGCGTCAGGTAACCTGTTTATCACCCGCCATGGAAAAGGGACCATCGTGCAGTTGTCTCCAAAAGGTGAATTGATTAGAGAATTTACCGTATCGGGGATGAAACCCTCCAATATTGCCTTCGGTGGCAGCGATGGAAAAACGGCATATGTCACCCTTCAGGACGATGGGAACATTGATCGTTTCAGATCAGAACATCCGGGGCGGTCATTTCGAAAGTAAATGGGGCAAAGCTCTTTATTCTTTTTTTGTGATTATGGCTTATCAAAAAGACGGTGACAGGCAGTGGACCGATGTATTGAAGCTAAGTGGTATAGGTGCCTGGGAAATTGATCCCCATCGTGAAACCTTCAATTGTTGTGATATTGGATGCGAGCTGCTGCAAATTCCATGCAACGAAGCTGTGAAACTTTCTTCGCTGCAGAACAGATTCAGATATGGATTTCAACAGGTTTTTGAAAGTAGCATCAAGGATTTTTTGGAGAAACAACGTGAGTTTCAGCAAGAATTGGAACTGCACTCAGGAAGCCGCATAAGGATTAGCGGCAAGGTGGTAGAGGATCAGGGAACACAGCGATACTGTGGATCCATACAACCTGTTGTGGCGCATCGATCAGCCTTGAGACCTGAGCTTTTTTCCGAAAGGGATGACCTGTATAGTATATTATTTCAGGACAACCCCATGCCCATGTTTATCTGGGAATTTGAAACCCTGAATATAATTGATTGTAACCGCCAGGCATTGCTCAAATATGGATATAGCAGGGAAGAGTTTTTGAAACTAAACATCAGGGATATAAGGCCCATAGAAGATATTCCACTCATTGAGAAACACACCCTGAAATCGGATATTTACGGGGATATTCACCAGAAAACCTGGAGGCATCTAAACAAGGCGGGTGAAATCATGCAGATGGAAATTACCGGGCACCTGGTGGAAATCGCCGGCAAAAGATGCGCGATGGTCCTGCTCAATGACATTACAGATCGGGTAGAGGCAGAAGAACAACTATTGGAAAGCTTGAAGGACATGTCCGATTACCGATTTGCGTTGGATGAATCCTGCCTGGTAATGATCCTTAATAGGGGCAGAAATGTGGTTTATGTCAATCAAAAATTTCAAGATATTTCAGGTTTCAGCAAGCATTCGCTGCTCTCAGGTACCATAGAAAATATCTATGATGAAGAACAATGCCCGGCGGTAAAAGACTGTTGCGAGGCCCTGCAAAAAGGGGAGATCTGGAGAGGAGAACTCAAGGGGAAAACAAAACAGGCAGGTTTTTTCTGGGTTGATACCGTAATGATTCCCTTCAAAGACAACCATGGTGTTGCTTATCAGTACATTTGGGTGGGCTATGACATTACTGAAAAAAAACTGGCAGATGAAGCATTGGTAAAAGAGCGCTCCCTGCTTCGGGCGATCATTGACAATTTACCGATTCAAATTTATGTGAAAGACACCAAGGGTCGCCACATTATCAACAACCGGTACCAGTACGAGAACCTTCTGGGTCAGGCTTCAGAACAAGAGACGCTGGGGAAAACCGTATTCGATTATTTTCCGGAAGAGATTGCAGCAGGAATGGCTGAGTATGATCGCAGAATAATCAATGAAGGGAAGCCAGTATTAAACGTAGAAGAATATTACCATGACCAGGAGGGCCAGCTGGTTTGGTTGCTAACCAATAAAGTCCCTCTGAAAGATAGTGAAGGAAAGGTGCTGGGACTGGTGGGCATGTCAAGGGATGTCACCGATAGAAAAAGGGAAGAAGAAAATCTGATCAGTTTAAATAAAGCGCTTGAAAAGAAGGCATTGGAATTGGAGCGCTCCAACCAGGAGCTGGAACAATTTGCCTATATCGCTTCACACGATTTACAGGAGCCCTTGCGCATGATCACCGGATTTTTAGGTTTACTGGAAAAGAAATACGAGTCATTGCTGGATGAGAAAGCCCGGCAGTACATTCATTTTGCGGTGGATGGAGCCAGCAGGATGAAAAATATCATTATGGACCTATTGGTTTATTCCAGGGCGGGTAGAATAGAGGAGAAAGTTAAGGAAGTCTCGGTTGCAGAATTGGTCAGCAGTGTGACCCAACTGCACAAGGAATTGATCAAGCAAAAGAAAGCCCGCATCAGTCTGGGTAATCTTCCCAAACTTAAAATTCCGGTTGCACCGATCCATCAGGTTTTTCAAAACCTTATCAACAATGCACTTAAATATCAAAGAGAAGATCGAATACCTGAGGTTAAAATCCATGCTGAAAAAGGTGATGGCTGCTGGACGTTCTACGTGACTGATAATGGTATAGGCATCCCTGATGATCGCAGGGACCGTGTCTTTATATTATTTTCCAGGCTACATGCTGATAGAAATTATTCCGGAACAGGCATCGGGCTGGCCATGTGTAAAAAAATCATTGAAAACCTGGGAGGAAGAATAGGGTTTAATTCTGTGGAAGGCGAGGGTAGTACTTTTTTCTTTACCGTGCCGGATTCAATTGGGAACCCGGAATGAATCCGGAGTCTTATAAAGGTAATTCGTAGGTTTTGGTCAAAAATTTTGTTTATTAATTCTTAGAAAATTCATGTAAGTATTGGATATGAGTGTTATATTTTCTTAATTATGATGTTTTTGAAATATTAATTGAATGAATTAAAAATCAGCGGTAGGTAATCAATAGTGTGCTTATCATTGGTTTTAGTGGCCTAACCAATTATGTTTTTTCGCAGATAGCAATGGTAAAAGATCAGGAAGGGTATCATTTGTTGTTGGTTGAGGATAATCTCGGGGATGTATTGTTGATAGAAGAGTACCTTCATGAGAAGATCCTTGATCTTGACCTGACGGTGGTGAATACATTCGAAGAAGCGAAGGAGAAGTTAAGTGATCCGAAGGGTCTTTTTGATGCCATCATTCTGGATCTTTCCCTACCGGATTTGCAGGGAGAGGCGCTGATCAGGAAAGTGAAAGAGCTGGCAAGAGGGGTTAGTATTTTGGTGCTTACCGGCTATTCCGATATTGAATTCGGGATGAAATCACTTACCCTGGGGGTCTCAGATTACCTGCTGAAGGATAATCTTTCTCCTACTTCCCTGTACAAAAGTATTGTTTACAGCATTGGGCGAAATGAGATTTCCAGACAATTAAAAAATTCGGAAAAGCGTTACAAGGAACTCTTCCAACTCAGCCCCCAGCCCATGTACTTGTATGACATGAAAACGCTGGATTTCCTGGATGTTAATGAGGCGGCTATTGATCACTATGGTTATTCCAAGGAAGAATTTTTAACCATGAACTTGAGAGATATCCGGCCGAAGGAAGAAGTATCCAGACTCGAAATGGTGATCGCCGGTATCCGTGAGGGTAAGAAAATCCCCGGCCCCCTATTATTCAAACATCAGAAAAAAAATGGTGATATCATCACGGTAGAAATAAAAAGTAATGTAATTGACTATCAGGGCATAAAGGCCGAAGTGGTATTGGCCAATGACATTACCGAAAGGGAGCAGTACATACATGCCATCGAGGATCAAAACAAACGGCTACAGGAAATTGCCTGGATGCAATCCCACGTAGTAAGAGCCCCATTGGCACGTTTGATGAGCCTGGTAATGGCCATGGATGCATTGGAAAAGGACTTTGGAAAAGACAATTTCCGGAAGATGATCATGGATTCCGCTGAGGAGCTCGACGATATCATCCGGGAGATCGTAAATAAGACCGATAAAGTAAGCCTTAAAGCAAAAAATAGCGGTTGATAGCCCCTTTGAATAGACTATCCCGTTTTTTTTCTGGCCGTACTACTGTCGTCAAGGAGGTAATAGCCCTGTAGGAGGTCATTGAATCCATTTTTGGTGAGTGGTTTGAGTTGAAACGAAAATACATTGTGAAATAAATTCGCTTTTTCCCGGTCCTGGAGGCTGTTTGAAGAGGTCAGGATAATTACCGGGATCTCGATTTTTCTTTTTCTCATAAAGGTCAGAATGTCCCAGCCACTTACGATCGGCATATTTAAGTCCAGAAAGATCAACTCAGGTCTTTCCGTTTCCAGGGCAGCCATGGCCAATTCCGGATCGTCAAAATCAAAAATTTCCAGATCTTCACGAATCATGGACAAGTACTTTCTATTAAGCACATTGGTGATCTTCTGGTCATCTATTAAAAATACTTTCATGTGTTTATAATTGTCTTTAAGTTGCCACATGGAATCTTCGCATGAATTATAATCATCCCTCCGTGGGTCGCTTGCGTCATGCTTGATTTCATCTGTTTATAATTTGATTTTTAATTGCCATAGGCCTGCCCGGATGACACCGGTCGGACGGAGAATCTCGCATGCTTTATAATCATCTCAGGGTATGTTGTCCTCCTCCTGCTCGATTTCATACTACGGCGGTATTAATTGTCTTCGTTTTCAAATAATTCTGATCTTTTCACCACTTCAAGTATGGCATGATCCAGGTCAACCACTGATGCCGAGAGCAGCGGCAAAATATCGCTTACGTATTCTTCTACAGGCAGATCGTCTTTGATTGCCACCATACTGATCACCCGTGTAAGCGGTTCTCTCAGTTGGTGGGAATTGAACTGGATGAGCGTCTTTAATTTGCTGTTGGAATCTCTCAGTCGTGTCGTTTTTTCAATAATGATTGCTTCCTGTTGATTGTTCAATGCCTGAATTTCTGCATTTTTCTTTTGTAATATGCCTGTTAGTTTTGCCAATTCCCGGTTTTGAGCGTGGATGAGCTTTACCATTTTCAGGTTTTCTATTCGGGTGGATAGCAATTTATTCAGTACTTTGACCAGTGGTATGCTTTTGTCACCAAAAGGGCTGTCCGCATGGGAGCTGACACATAGCAAGCTGAAGTGATTGTTTTCGCTCTCAAACTTCCAACAGTACGTGCTGACCCGGCTTTTCTCACAATAGTGGCTCAGCGGAAGGCCGGTTTCTAATACCTGCCTGGCAATGGGCTCCAATTGAGGCAATTGACAAGTACTATAACGGGCATTTCCAAGCTGATCCACCTGAAGACAGTCTACATCTTCGTCTTCAACAAAGAAATACTGGAATTCCTGAAAATTAATCAGGTATTTCAGGTGTCGATTGATTTCAAATGGTAGCTCCTGGATGTTTTTGACCGCAGATATCCCTGCCGAAAATTTCACCATGGCCTCAAACAGGATTTTATATCCCAGATAAGGATTGGAAACTTCCATCTTACATCGAATAGCTTAATTCAACGATTTCATTATCGATTTTTATACCCGAAATATTTGCGATCGTGTTGAGCATATTCACCAGGTCTGCCTGAGCAAAAAGTTCCTGGATTTCCTCTGAGTTAAAACCGGCCTTAGTCAGCGCTTCAAAGTCTTTTTCTTCCAAATGACCATCCGAGAGTGCTGCGTTGGCTACCGTTCGCACTGCCACTTTGTAGCTATTCGGTACCAGGTCACTGTCCATGTTTTCGGAAATCAGGAAATCGGGGTCTGAGCTCAGGGATTTGCCCAGCATATCCGCAAATAACTTGTGCGCTTCTGCACAGTAGTTACACTGCCGCTCCGCAGAGACTGTATAGATGATCAACTGTTTGATGATATTGGGAACCTTCCCTTCGCAGAGGGTGGATTTTAATTTGATCCAGTTCCCATTTAGCAGAGCGGGGTTCCCTGCCTGGCATTTAAACCAGTTAAGCACAAATGGAATTCCCAGGGTTTTTTTGGTATCATCATAGATCGCTTTGATTTCCAGATCAGCATCCTGATACTCAATGATTGAAAAACTATTTTTCATAATCGTGTGCAGTTAAAAAATCAGACATTTAACAAATTTATTCACAGACAAAATTAAATTATTTTTTTATTTTATAACAAAAAATTATATAAGTTATTTTCAAATATTTATAGAATTACATTTTTAAATATTTGAAATATAGTTTAGTGTATTTATTCAGAATGTTTGGCTTCAGCTAATTTTTTGGTCGGGATTGATTGGTTTAGGTTTTTTTCATAACAACCCTATACCCTTTCTGAGAATCGATGTCCCGGGCTACGATTATTGCGTTTTCGGGGTGCCAGGAGGTTGTGTCTTCAGGTGGAAACGCATGGGGAAAGATGTCCGTTTTCAGGGTGCAACGGAGCAACAGGGTGCCAGCCTGGGGTCCTCCGGCATGGCTGCACTTAATATAAAATGCCCTCCCGAAAGGGAAGGCATTTACTATTTAATTACTGAGCTTACCGGCCAGCTTTCAGCGCGTAAAAATTCTTTTATTGTATGATTTCCTGGGCGGCCAGTCCGTTGAAATCGTAGACGATGTTGCCGTCTTTGACCGTCATTTCGCATTCCAACCGTTGGTTTGTCTCTACTTTTTGTCCGGTTCGGTCCCAAACGCCGAAGTCACCTTCCCTGATGCGCAATATGGCCAGGTCGGCGATGGCGCCTTCAGAGAGGTGGCCAAGTTCTGTTCGCTGTATTACCTGTGCAGGCTCCCAGGTGCTGGCGTTGATTACGTCCGGAAGCTCCATTCCCAGTGCCATAAAGGTGGTCATTACATTCAGCATATTTTTCATTGCAGCATTCATGCTTCCGCCATGTAAGTCAGTGCTGATGGTATTGGGGTAGAGGCCTGCTGCCAGCGCAGGGATGGCCTGGCGAAATTCAAAGCTCGCTCCTCCATAGCCGACGTCAAAAATGATTCCCCTCTTTTGGGCTTCAAGCACGAAGGGCTGGAATTCCCGGGTTTCCCGGTCTACCACGGTTTCTCTGGCTCCATTCAGTTCTGCATAGGTGTGGGTATATATGTCTCCAGGTCTTAATCGTTCGAAGAACAATTCTCGTATGGAAAGTGGTTCAAACTGGTTAGAGCCTCCAAAGTCTACAATCACCGGCATTTTAGCAATGTTGCCGGCCTCCACTGCCCGATCGATGGGAATCCAATCCCGGCTGCTATAATGAGCGACTTTAAATCCTACCACATGCTGCCTGTTTTGCTGTGCCACCATGGCACTTAATTTGGCATCCATATCTCCTGTATTTTGCTCCCAGGCTCCTCCGCGCATTCCTTCACCCACAATATTCATGAACGCCAATACGCGGGTTTTACTTGGTTCGATAATATTTTTCTTGAATGTATCGAAGTTTTTCCAGCCTGGACCACCACAATCTACAATGGTGGTGACACCCACCCTGAAGGTGAAGCCGTCTGGCGGCACTGCGATCAATCCATCACTTAAATAATGGTTGGGCTGAGTGCCGTGAAAAACGTGCCCATGTATGTCAATCAATCCGGGAGTCACCAGCATTCCCTGTGCCGTGATGGTTTTTTTGGCCTGGTCAGCGTTTATGGAGGAGGCAACCCTGGCCACCTTGCCATCTGTAATGGCAATGTCCATAATGCCGTCAATACCGTTTTTCGGGTCTATCAACCGCCCGCCCTTAATCAGCAGGTCATAGGATTGGCCGAAGATTGCTCCACTGGAAAATACCAACAGGAGTAAGATGAATAGGCTTTTGATTTTCATGGTTTATACTTTTGCAATGTTTAATTCTTCAGCGATTCTTTTTGCCACTATTCGTTCTTCCTTTGGGCGCAGCATAAAAACCGTCATGCTTATTGCATGGTCGCCTCCACTGATTACCTCAATGGATGGCTTGCCCTGGCGGAGTTTTTCCTGCATCTGTTCCCGCGTCAGATTGATTTTATTTGGATCCCAGGAAATTTTCAAATAAGGGGTATGGTTGGCAATTTCTGGTACGGACACTTCTGTGGTTACGCCTTCTACTTCTTCCACGACTCCAGCCACGTAGGCCACTTTGTCCTCCCACTCCTGCCATTCCTTTTCATGGTCTTTTTTAATATATTCGTCCAGGGCTACATACATGCCGAGGATTTCTTCTTTATTCACTTTCATGCCCCTGCCGATGGTTCCGCCTCTGGGTGGGGCACTTAATCTTGCTGCTTCGATCAGGTCTTTTCTTCCCATAAGAATTCCGGCGCTCTGCGGACCTTTCATGGCTTTGCCACCTGAAATACAGACCAGGTCAAAGCCCATGTCATTGTATTTCCAGAGATTTTCTACCGGAGGTACATCTGCAGCCATATCTATCATGGTAGGGATACCGTGTTTTTTGCCCAGCGCCACCCATTCTTCATGTTTGATCTTGCCATCCGGGGCCTGATAGTTTAAAAACCACATCATGGCCGTTTTGTCATTAACAGCCCGGTCTACATCTGCTGCGGTTTCCACTTCCACCACGCTGACACCGGTATTGGTAATGGCGTGGACGTAACCGACATTATGGGATTTCTGGACGATCACCTCTGACTTCATGCCTTCAAGATTGGGCAGTTGCCGTATTTTGTCCCGGTCCGTACCCGTCAATACTCCTGCTGTACCCAGAACCATAGCAGACCAGCATCCGGCAGTAACAGTGGCCGCTTCGGCATGGCAGAGTGCTGCAATTTTTTCTCCCACCTTGTCCTGAACCTCGTCCAGCATGATATAGTGCCGTGATGAAAAATTGATCGTGTCCATCACTTCCTTCGGCATAAGCGAGGCCGTCATGGCGGTATAAGTGCCAGCCGCGTTGATAAAACTGCGTAATCCCAGTTCCTTGACAATGTCTCTCTTAGGGCTCGTTTCTTCACTGGCAGCCATGGCACCCGTCAATGGTACTCCACTACCGAGTACTCCACCAATTAGTGGAAGGGAACCCAATCTTTTTAATAATTTTCTTCTGCTAATCATATGTACATTTGTTTTTGGTGTGTCTGACCTTCCCGGTATGGGAAGGTACCTTTCACCCTCAGTCTGCTACTTCTACAATCATTTCTATTTCTATGGCAATGTTATTCGGGAGTGAACCCATACCTACAGCGGAGCGGGCATGTTTGCCTTTTTCCCCAAATACCTCTACCATGAAGTCAGAAAAACCGTTCATGACGCGGGGTTGCTGGGTAAAATCGGGGCTGGCATTGACCATTCCCAGCACTTTTACGATTCGATTTACTTTGTTCAGGTCTCCTATTTCAGCCTTGAGAGAGGATAAAAGGGCAATTCCCGTAAGTCTGGCAGCCTCCTGCCCTTCGCTTACCGTCAGTTCTGTACCCAATTTTCCCTGGACGCTGGTACCATCGCCCTTTGAAGGGCCATGTCCGGAGAGGAATATCAGATTTCCGGTTCTGACCGCCCTTACGAAGTTTGCCGTCGGGGGCGAGGGTGTGGTGAGGTTGATACCCATGGCTTTTAATTTTTCTTCCGGTCCCTGCTGTGCGTAGGTAATCATGGGGACAGAAAACAGGAAGATTACCAATAGCGATTGAAGTGGTTTAAGCATTTTTTAGGCTTGTTTTTATGGTTGTATACATTCATTTACAGTTTATTCATTCCAGGCTTTACTTCCCAGTCCATTGAGGTCCCAAACGATGCGTCCGGCCCTCAGGGTCAACTCCGTCTCTAGTTTACGACTTCCGGCATGGGCCTCGCCTGCCGAATCCAGGAAGCCATAATTGCCCTCATGCATGCTGAAAATAGCCAGGTCAGCTACAGCGCCCTCTGACAGGTGTCCCAATTCTTCACGTTGGATTACCTGCGCAGGCTTCCAGGTGGAGGCCGCGATGGACTGCTGCAGGCTCATCCCCAGGTTGATCATTTTTGAGATTACATTTAGCATGTCCTTCATCCCGGCATTCATGCTACCAGTGTGCAGGTCTGTACTAATGGTATTTGGCCAAAATCCCTGTTCGGTAGACGGCACAGCAACATCGTAGTAAAAAGAGCCACCGCCGTGCCCCAGGTCAAAAATAAGCCCGTTATTCTGTGCTTTTATCCAATGTTCCCTCACATAACCGTCTTCATCCAGCACCGCTTCTTTGGGGCCATGCCCGGAATAATTTCTTCCGTACATGTGAGTCAGGATATCACCAGGTCTCAGTATTTCCAAAAACAATTTATCGAGAGGCAGCGCGGGGTCAGCTCCGCCCAAATCCACCATTACAGGGATATTTGCCATTTTTCCGGCTGCTGCTGCTTTATGATAGGGCTCCCATTCGTGCCCGCGGAAGTGTGCTATCTTCACACCGATAATTTCAGGAAACTGCCTGGCTACCATGGCGGTCATTTTTGGATCCATATCTCCCTGATACTGCTCGTTGGGAACGACCCCGCTCATGCCATCCCCTACGATATTGATAAAAGCCAATACCCTTGTGGCGGATCGGTCAATGACTTGTTCCTTGAAAAGCCTGAAGTTTCTCCATCCGGCGCCACCGGCATCGGCTACGGTGGTCACTCCTGCGCGAAAAGTGAAACCATCTGGGGGCAAAGCAGTGAAACTATTACTCAGATACCGGTGTGGAACAGTACCGAAAAAATGATGTCCGTGGATATCGATCAGGCCGGGAGTGACGATAAGTCCCTGCGCATCGATCGTTTTTTTTGCAGTTTCAGGATCAATATCCCGGTCTACACGGGCTATTTTACCTCCGGCGATCGCGATGTCCATCATCCTGTCAATCTGGTTTTTTGGATCGATCAGGTGACCGTTTTTCACCAGAAGGTCATATTCCTGGCCCATTGCATGCAGCAACAGGAAACAAAGGAAAGCGGTTAGTAAACCAGGTCTTTTCATGATTGCCTTTTCTTAGTCAGTTGACCATGTTGCTTAGTTATTCTCGATTTCATGCACACTTATTGAAAGATGATCTCGCCAAAGTAAGCGGGAAGGTGAAAGTCTGGCCTCTCGTTCACTACCTCGTTCCAGGTAAAAAAGTGGGGATTGCTGGTTTTGCTTCCAGTCTTATAAAAGTTGGCCTTCCAGGTCACTCCAGGCGCCGGAGTAGTAATCTCACGGTATTTTTTCAATATATCCAATGGCATGCTGAATTCTATGTACCAGGTCACTTCGTCCTGGATTTCCGGATCAACTTTATCCGGCATGCTATGGGCAATTTCTATCTGGGCTATATCCGATGCGTCAAGTACTTCATAGGTTTTTCTGGGTTTGGTCACATGGTGCATCAGCGGAACCCCGGCACAGTTGATTTCGAGATTAAAGTATTCCAGTGGTGCCGTCACATCCGGTGAAAAGAAAAACTCCACGCAGGAATCTGTGGAAACCGGTCCGTTTACCTCCTGCACCAGGCAGCGCACATAGCGGTCTTCGACTTTAAATATTCCGTAGATATTCTTTTTGTCGTACCGCAACTTCAGCTGGGTTTTGGGGGAAAAGTGCGGGCGATCACCCATATGGAGTGCGATTTCGGCGGATGGAGTATTCCTCCATACTTCTTTTTCCCAGTTGCCGTCAATAGTTATGGGTTGCGTCACAGGATGGACCGGGTATCTGGAAGGTTCGGATGTGGATTGGATCATGGTATCTGTAAAATGACTGTTATACAGCCCAAGTACTAGTACAAATACAAGCGGTACAAGTTTCATTTGAGTTGAATTTACGGATTTAAGACAGTCAACGCAAGTTATTGCAGTTCATTCCTGACTTTGGCCACTTCTGTGGCGGAAATACTGGAGGAATTGTTGCCGAAGTTTTTTCGGATATAGGTCAGTACGCCGGCAATTTCCGCATCACTTAAAAATGAATGTGCGGGCATGATACCGTTGTATTTGACCCCATTGACCTCAATTTGTTCTTCCAGACCATTGAGCACCAGGCCAATCAATCGCCGATTGTTGCGGGTCACCCATTCTGTTTCTGACAAGGGCGGAAAACGGGTGCCATCACCTTTGCCATTCGCCTGGTGGCAGGTGGCGCAATATATGTTGTAGGTTTGAGCTCCGGTCTCCAGCAGCCCTTTCTCCAGATTATCGGCTTCTTCATCCGGGTTTTTGATGTTTGTCCGGGTATTTTTTCTATGCTCGAGTTTGGCCAGGGCTTCTTCTCCAAAATCTTCTTTCCCGCCCGTGTACATGATCCTCCATATTTTACCCTGAACACTCTCTGTAATGTAGAGAGATCCGTCTGGACCCATGGATATACCCATCGGCCGCGCAGCCGCATCTCCGGTATTGACGATGGTATCCAGTTGGGCAAATCCATCTGCAAAGACCTCCCAGGGGCCTGAAGGTTTTCCGTTCTCAAAGGGGACAAAGCCTACAAAATAGCCACCCTGAGGGTAGGGTCCTCTAATGGTACTTCCATGAAAAGCCACAAATGCACCATTTTTATACCTTTCCGGAAATTGGTCTCCCTGATAAAAATACAGGTCATTCGGTGCAAAATGTCCCGGAAATCCTATAAGAGGCCATGTTACATCTTCTGCCCCAGTTGCCAATTCTTTATCACCTCCGTATTCCGGATTCAATAGCTTTTTTTCGCGCATGTGGTCGTAATAAAAATAAGGCCAGCCCCCGTCTGTTCCATCTTCCACCTTAAATAATTCTTCTGAAGGGAGAATGGCCGACTCCCACCGGGAAAACATGTCTGGCCAGGTACGGTGCAGGTTATCGCGGCCATGTTGTACCACATACAGGCTGTTTTCTGCTTTGTTCCAATCCATGGCGACGACGCTTCGAATGCCGGTAGCATACCTGTATCCATCTTCCTGTTGTGTTTGATTGAGTTTGTTGGCATCAAACCTCCATATACCACCATGCCATTCCAGCTCCGGACAGGGATCCATTCCGGGTGCGCCAGGTTTCCGGTTAAATTCCTGGCAGACATCTCCCGGCGAGCCAAACGGTACGTACATGTTTCCTTCCTGGTCAAATGCCAGAGGCTTTGCGATGTGCTCATAACCATGTACCGCATTCTTATAGTCATCTCTCATGATCAATTCTACCTCAGCATCAGGTACCAGATTATCCGGATCTAATTCGGTCCGGTACACCTCTCCGGCTGTACTGAAATAGAGGTATCCATTGTATATTTCCATCCCGGTGCCGTAATTACCGGTATCGGTATAGTCGCCGAAGGTCTCTACCTGGTCCGCCTTACCGTCTTTGTCGGTATCCCTTAAGCCCACCACTCCCTGACCGGCTTTGTTGGGCACCCTCAATTTGACGTAGATGTCACCATTATCATTCACTGTCAGGTGTCGTGCCCTGCCTATGCTGTCTACCACTACCACCGCTCCGAACCCATCAGGAAGAAAAAGTCCTCCATTGTCCGGATCTGCAGGGGGTAGGGACTCCCCTTGCTGGCAGGAGGTAAAAAGGCTCAAAACAATGCCTGTGAGTAACCCCATGGTCAAGCAATGGCGGGTGCTCAGTAATCTTTGTAACATCGATTGATCAATTGAATTTGAAAACAGCTTAATATTCGTGAAATATGCTGGGTGCCGGATTTTCAAGTAAGATAAAGCGAATTCATAAAATTTCCTCAAAATAAATGTCCATTCGTTGATAAAATTTACCTAAATGGAAAATTGAAGTGATTTGTGAACGGAAAAAAGTTTGAAGTCCTGTCTGGGATCACCTGCATTGGCGCTCAGATTGGATAAAGGCAGTGCCGGGTGGGATTAACAACCTGCGTTTGACCATTCTGTACCATCTTGAAATAGGAGTTTGACGGATTCCAAATGAAATCCTAATGGAGAAGATGCTTGTGTACGGCGAAGCATCTTCTAGCAGAGGTGTAGCCGGATTACATAAATCGGTATCGAAGCTTTACCGGCCATTCGTCAGGCTACGTGGGTTAGGGAAACGAGATACTCCTTGATATCTTTCAGGTATTGCATGACATGAACGTTGGGAGGGATTCTAAGGTCCTGCCCGATGATTTGATAGCCCGAAATCAAAATTTGTGAGGTGGAAAAACGATCGCTGAGTGAATCCAGATAAGCCTGAACCTGCTCCCCGGACGGAGAAGTAGTAATTACGGTGACCAGATAATCTGGCTTATGGACTTCGTACACGCTATTTAAATCTTCATCCGGGGTGTTTTGACCCAGATAGATGACCTTATGTCCGCTTGCTTTGAGCAAATAGCTGGAGAAGAGCAGAGAAATTTCGTGCAGCTCACCCTCAGGCAGAAACAAAAGAAATTTTTTCCCTCCACCGGAGTACATCTGCCCATCGATAGCAACGATTAATTTTTGCCTCACCAGATTACTGATAAAATGCTCCTGACCGGGATGGATACTGCCCGTCTGCCAAAGTATACCAATTTTTGACAAAAAAGGGTAAATGATATGGAGCATGGTCAGCTCGAAACCGATTTTAAGGATATTGGTGGCGATAATTTTTTCGAATCGCTCTTCGTCCAATTCCACCATGGTAATGATAAGAGAGTGAATCTGATCGTCATAGGCAAAGGACCTTTCGGTCATTTTCAGCACTTCAGCTTTCATTTCTGCAAGCGAGAGCTTTGCTATTTTGCTGATCTTGTAACCATTATCGTTCAGCAGGGCCACATTCAGAATCAGCTTCAGATCCTCATCATCATAAAACCGGATGTTGGTCTCCGTTCTTTTGGGTTTCAGTAAGTTGTATCGTTGTTCCCAAACCCTCAAAGTGTGGGCCTTGATTCCAGACAATTGCTCCAAATCCTTAATAGAATAACTACTCATCGCGCTTTTTTTTGAAATATTTAAAAGGAACAAAAAACAAACCAAATGATACAGATCCATCTCTGTATCTGCTGGCATGATGCGCCTGATGGGCTTTGAATATACCAGCCAAAAATCTGCTTTTTGGCCTCCCAAAGAACTTTAACCTGCGATGAATGAGTATATCATGCAGAAAGAAATAACTCATTCCATATACACTTATTCCAATCCCCATCCAAAACCTGTAATCAAAATTTTCCCGTCCAAGAAAGATAAGGGTAACGGCAATACCACCGAACAGCAGCGAGAATAGGTCATTGAGTTCGAAATAGCCTTTACCATGCTGATGGTGGGTTTTGTGGATCATCCATAACGGACCATGCATGATATATTTGTGGATAAACCAGCCTGCAAGCTCCATAGCCAAAAAACCCATCAATATATACCCAAGTGCATAGATCATCGCAATGACAACTTTTGATTGAATAAAATGTTTTGCTTAATCAAGAATAATGGCCAAAATGGAAAAAAACAACATCAGGTTCACGAAAATGAACACATTTAAAGGATTTTTCTTTCCAAAACTTGTTTTCCTGTAGGCCAGTTGGATGATAAATGCGATGAAAAACCAACCTGCAAAATTGGACAAGGGGATGTCGTTTCGTTCCCATTCCCAAAAATCCAGGGCGACGGCCACCGGCTCCAATATAAGATCCATCACTACCATAAGCAACGAACTGGCTGCGCCAGCCAGGAAATCGGACTTGATCCATCCATGCAGGATGCCACCGGTGAGATACACCAGCAGAAACCAGTTCAGACCTATGATCAGCGGGACTCCCATCAATCGGGGACCCAGGACAGGACCGTAATTGTATTCCCCGAATATCAAACCCGTTTTTACTCCAATGATTTCGGATACCATACCTACTGTAAACGCGAAAAGGGCAAAGAAAATAAATCTGCGGTTAAAGTCAGTATGGAAAGAAAGCAATATGCCCGTGACGGCTAGCAGGTGAAAGGGGGTGAGGTATTGAAAATAGGGTCTGAATTGGGGAACCGAAAGTCCGAACAGCCCAACCAGATGGAGGATGAGAACGACCATTTTAGCTCCATTTAGCTTATCCGTTTTGAAAAAAGAAGGCAATTTTAGAAGATTGCTCATTGTCTGAAATAAAAGAATTGTTTTCGGTACAATTTTGGTAGTGATTAATACTAAATGATTTTTTGATACTTTTGTTTTTTATATGGATCGATGATCTCAAATGGGAGGCAAAAATAAAGAAAAAAGTTGAACTGATGATACTTTATAATATTACCATCAATATAGACAAAGAGCGGGAGTTTGAATTTGTAGAGTGGATGAAGTATGAATACTTTCCAAAGGTCATGCAGACAGGCTTGTTTTTTGAGAAAAGGTTTTTTCGGTTGCTCCAGGATGACAATGGGGACGGGGTTAACTTTTCAGCCCAGTTTTTCGCCGAAGAGATGGAGGATCTGGAGTTTTTTCAGCAAAAATATGCTACAGTTTTAAGAGAGGAAATTGTGGACAAATTTGGTAGCCAATTTGTTTCTTTTCGATCTGTATTGGAATCTGTCGATTGAAAATATACATCAACTGCCCGTTTTCATCAGCAAGTCTCCCTTTCGCTTGACGATCGAAAGACCAAAAAAGTCATTTATAACTGACTTACACCTATTCTCAGCAAATACTGCCCTTGTAGGACCATCGTAGAGTAGGGTCATTCTTAGCATGGTCTTCACGTAGGTTTCTTGTTGTCCCAGGGAAAGTAACCATTTCCTGAGGCAGAGCGCCCAATCCTCCTGGTATTTTTCGAAGTGGGTCTTTCCATCAAACAGGATCTCCAGTTGATTGGAACCATACCTGAACCGGTATATGCCTGCCAACTGCTGGTATATTAGAGAAAGGTGATTTTGGGGAAAGGTATCTTCCTTTAAAATTTGCAGATAGGTATCGTCCTGCAGCTTGAGGGGGTTAAAAAGCCGAACAAAAGCATCCTTTAATTCCTCCAGCATCAAAACCATCATTTCCTTTTCCATGGCTATCTGGGCCTGCTGGAGTATGTAGTTTTTGTCTAAAGGAAAGAGTTTTTTTGCCATACCTTCTTCTTGAGATGGTAAAATAAACAAAACTATAGCAAATATTAAAATCACTTTATGAAAATAATCCTGCCTTCCAGGCGTTGATAGCAGAAAAAATGCATTTTCAACCCTGAATAGTGAGGGAGGTGTAGCCCTTATTTCCCACTTTCAGGCCATTATCTTGCAGAGGCACCACTGATAGTTTGGCCGAGAAAAACCGCATTCAGAAATAGCTTATTCGTGCCAAACCAAAAGGCGCGGAAGTTCGGGTTATCTACAAATCCCACAATTCTTCCGCTTCCCCTGGAGGAAACCTGGATAACTCCGTTATTTTTTATCATTTCCAGATTATCGGGATGTACATATCCGCTGGCCAATGGATTTTCCGTATAAATCAATGGATTGGCGTAGGGATTGTTTGCGGGCTTGAGAAATTGATTACCGGTTTTGAATACATGGATTTCGCCGGTAGTATACCCATAACCTACCGGGTGTGTGGTGTCCAGTTTGGCCTTAAATATGGCTCCTCCGGTCACCTTTGCACCCTGCTCATTGCTGAGATCAGCATAGTTTTTCTGGACACTGTTCGCTGAATCTTCTCTTGACTGGAATTGAAAGGAAGCTAGATCCTGCCGGGTGAGCCAATTCATTGCGGATCCCCGGGCGATGAGTGTACCGCCATTCGTTACCCAACTGTTCAATTTACCGACCCCATTTTTGTCGACGGTGCCATAATTTCCTGAAGGCAGCACGATGACATTGTAGCGGTTTAGGTCAGCAGACGAAATCCGATCAGCCGGGATAAGGGTGACAGGTATGTCCAGTCTCTGATCGAATAGATGCCAGATTTCACCGGCGTCGCTGCTGCCCACACCATCACCAACCATAACCGCAATGTCAGGTTTCTCCAGAACATCAATGCTCGGCGAACCCAGGTTAATGCCGGATGTATATCCCGTAGACAGTGCATGAATGGTGATTCCCGTATTCCTGGCTACCTTGTTGAGATCATCAAAAAACGCGGCGTCTGTACTATCTGTATTCCCTTTTTCAACCAATATGGTGCCGCGGGAAAAAACCTGACCCAGCTGATTTTGAAAGGGCTTGTGGGCAACCCTGAGTCGATACCCCTTGTCCATAAGCTGATACAGTGCTTTCGGAGCATAATATTCCGTCCATTCGAAGGCATAACTGTATGCTCCTTCAGCACCCAGCACCTTTCCTTCCTTAAAAGAAAGACCCTCGCTCACGTCTTCTACTTTTGCCAGATTGAGTATCCGGCTGCTCAGTGCCATAGACTCCAGGTTAAACGCCATGGGCATGTTCCAGGTAGAAACATCATAAAACAGACTGTCCGTAAAACTTGTACGGGTTTCAAACATTGACTTGATCAACCGGTACTGGGGTTGGTCCAAAGGCACTATGAATGATTTTCCGGATTTAAAAGGAACACCATTGAGATTCACATCCTCCTCCAGGCTGTACAGCCGTATGTCATGCTGAAGCAGTATATCAGCAAAATGATATGTCCTTCCGTAGTCTTCCTCGGCGCCAAAAATATAGGCCTTGTCATCATCTTCATTGTAGGCCTGCCGGGATTCCTGATAAAAATCGACCATATACTGATTGAGCTCCTGTCTCATATCCCGGGCTGCTTCAAAAGAGGAAAGGGCGGTGGTAAATTGGTTTTTGATTGTAAAGGGAAAGCTGATCTCCCCAAAAGCATTTTCCTGCAGGTGCCCTCTGGAGGATGCCTGCTCAAATAATATTCCTATCGCCCCCTGAATATCCGGATAAGTCGACCCCTTCCCATAGTAATAATCGTCAAAGCTTTCTCTGGTGTAATAAAGTGAGCCTATCTCATCCAGGTACCTGGCGTGGTATTGCGCTATTTTATCAGTCAGTTCGAAATTTTTTTCAGGTGTAAGGGGATTGTTGCGGCTGGGTATTCCCGGCTGGAAGAAAAAAGTATTGTTTGTTCCCATTTCATGGAAATCAAGCACGATATTGGGGAGCCATTCCTGCAGGCTGGCTATCCTCCCTCTCGATTCCGGGTGTTGGACAGGAAGCCAATCTCTGTTAAGGTCAAACCAGTAATGGTTGGTTCTGCCACCAGGCCAGGTTTCATTCAGCTCCCTGTTGTTGCGGTCCCCGCTTTGATGGTAACTTTTGTGGCTGTTTACCCAGGATGCAAACCGATTGATGCCGTCCGGGTTTATAGCCGGGTCGATCAGCAATACCATATTTTCCAAATCCTCTTCCAATTCAATGGCTGCTGTAAAGTGATAGGCAGATAGGAGGGAGGCATTGACTCCGGAGGGTTCATTCCCATGTACCGAATGCCCCATATACATCACTACCGGCATGTTGCCAGGTACGGTATTCGAATTTCTCAATGCCGCCCTTTGTGTTTTAATGCTTTCCAGATTTTCGATGTTTTCGGGAGAGGAAACAGCCAGCATGATCAGGGGACGCTTTTCATAGCTGCTCCCGTAGCGTATCAAACTGGCCCGTGGCGAACTGGCCGCAATTTCAGAAAAATATTGTACTACCTGGGTATGGTTGGCATGCCACTCACCGACTTCGAAACCCAGCACAGCGGAAGGAACCGGAATATTCGCTTCGTAGGTGAAATTATCCGGCAGATAATATTCCAGGCTGGCATCCTGGGCCTTTGCGGCAAAAAACGTTGATAAAGTTGATAAAAATAGGCTACACAACAATTTGAATCTCATAGGGGGTAGGATTTGGTTATGCTTTATAGTGTTGCTTTACACAACATGCGATGAAAGTATAAAGTTAATTTCGAAATGAAATTACCATTTATCAAATCTAGACAAAAATCTGCTGAAGGGCCTGATTCAAGTCTCCATACTTGTATCTGAAGCCTGCACCCTGGATTTTCTCAGAGCTCACCCTGTTACCACCCAGCACCATTTGGGCCATTTCTCCCAACAAGAGCTTCAGTGCAAATGCGGGAACGCCCAGATTGACAAATGGCTTTCCCCGGAAGCTAGCCGCCCGCTCCGTAAGTACGCGGTTGGTAACCGGCACTGGGCCGACGGCATTGTATATACCGGAGAGTCCGTGATTCTCCATTGCGTAAATATACATCCTGGCCAGATCCTCTACGTGAATCCAGCTCATGTACTGTTTTCCCGATCCAAGGGGAGCAGCTACCGGGGGTTTCAGCATCTCTTTCAGGGCTCCCCCCTCTTTGGCCAGAACTATCCCCGTTCTGAAAATAACCGTACGAATCCCTGTATCATTGATTTTTTCAATTTCCGCTTCCCACTTCTTCACTACCCCAGCAAGAAAATCTTTTCCGGCCGGCTCTCCCTCATAAATAAGTTTGTCTCCGGTATCGAAGCCATAGTACCCAACCGCACTCGAACTGACGAACACCTTCGGTTTATCTTTGAGGGTTCTTAGCTCCTCGTACAAAAGCCTGCTGCTTTTTACCCTGCTTTCTAAAATTTCGTTTTTTCTGGATGCAGTCCAGCGCTCATCCGCCACACCCTCTCCGGCGAGATGAATGATGCTGTCAGCCCAATAGAGTGCCTCATGATCTATTTTTTGCGTTGATGGATCCCAGAAAAAAGCTTTCTGCCCGTATTTTTCCGGATTCCTGCTGAGCCAGGCTACGGTCTTCCCCTGTTCTTCGAGCAATCTGGTGATGGCCCGCCCGATCAATCCCGAACCGCCTGTAATCAATATATTTTGCATTTTTTTTCTTTCCAAAATGGGTTGTCAAATCGTCCGAACCAATAGCTATCAAAAAGCATTCCATCTGGAAGTAAGGCAAGAATTTACCGATGAATCGGGGGGCTGGTCGGTGGGTGAGGAATTTTTGCCGGAATAGACATAGCAGGTACAGCCTACCTGACTGACAATTGATTTGTTTGCCTATATTTGCCCTATGATGGTGATGGGGTGCCACCAATGCTTGCAGATTTCCGGGATTAATACTGGTTTTCACAACACAACCGCCGGGACTTTCTGGCTGATGACTCCTGTTTCAAGTTCGAACCTACCTGTAGGTTGATATTAAGATGGAAGGTAATTTTCAGTATCATGTTGAATAGAAACAGGTTTATTTTGCACCTAAAAAAATTTGTATTCAGGGAATGTGCTCCTAATCTGATATATACTATCCGATGGTTGGTGCTGGCGGGTATAATCGGCATTCTGGTGGGAACAGCTTCTGCAATTTTTCTACTCAGCCTGGACTGGGCCACCAGATACCGGGAAGCGAACCAATACCTGATTTTACTCCTACCTCTGGGAGGTTTTATCATTGGCTGGATTTACCACCGTTTTGGGAGTTCCGTCGTAAAGGGCAACAACCAGTTGTTGGAAGAGTTTTACAACCCGCTTAAAATCATACCCCTAAGGATGGCTCCATTGGTGCTTTTTGGCACGGTTGCAACCCATTTTTTTGGAGGGTCTGCAGGGCGTGAGGGCACTGCTGTACAGATGGGAGGAGCTATCGCAGACCAGTTTACGAAATGGTTTAGCCTTTCACACGCCGATAGGAAAACGCTCCTTACCGTCGGTGTAGCGGCGGGTTTTGCTGCTGTGTTCGGGACTCCCCTGGCAGGTGCAGTGTTTGCATTGGAATGGTTGCTGGTAGGGCGCTTGAGGTACGAGTCTATCCTGCCGGCCTTTCTGGCTGCGGCTATATCGGATTATACCTGCGCAGACCTCTGGGCCGTTCCTCACACCCATTACTCCATTCCATTTGTTCCCGGGATAAGCCTGACCCGGCTTCTATGGCTCATACCCGCAGGTATCTGCTTTGGCCTTGCAGGACGGCTTTTTGCTGTATTTACCCATTATTGCTCCAGCTTTTTTTCAAGTACAATCAGCTATCCTCCATTTCGCCCGGTGATTGGGGGTATGCTCATTGCAGTGGCTGTCCTGCTGATGGGTGACACCAAATATATAGGCTTGGGTATACCCACTATCGTGGATGCATTTTCAGAAAATCTGCCCTGGTATGATTTTTTAATCAAAACGGCTAAAACAGCCATTACACTTGGATCCGGGTTTAAAGGTGGTGAGGTGACCCCGTTGTTTTACGTGGGTGCTACTCTGGGCAATGCTCTGGCTGATATAATTCCCTTACCGATGGCATTGTTGGCAGGAATGGGCTTTGTGGGGGTTTTTTCGGGAGCTACCAACACGCCGCTGACCTGTACCTTCATGGGCATAGAACTTTTTGGTGCCAGCTCGGGGTTATACATGGGGTTGGCCTGCGTGCTGGCCTATCTTTTTAGCGGCCACTCCGGCATTTACGGTTCGCAGTTGATAGGCTCCCCCAAGCACAGCAGCCTGCTAAAAAAGAAAGGAAAGCGGATCAGGTAAAGCTCCCATTTTGGCGGATGGGAAAAATTTTATAAGGTCATAGAAGTTTTTATGCTACAATTAACAAATTTTTATTAAAAAATTCCTTCTCCGCCACAACAAATGTACAACCAATGTCGTCTTACTTTTGAGTTTGGTTTTATCTATTCAAGAAATGAAGAATATTACAGCACTGCGCAAAACGATAGGCGTATTTCAGTCTTACGGCATTCCACTGACTGGAAAAAAGAAAGCCGCGAATTTTTATTATGACTTGAGAATGGACAAAATTTTTGTGGATGGACTGATTTTTGAATTGGAGTACGAATTGAAGAAAGAGCTGGAGGAAGAAAAGGTTGCGCATATCCAGACACCTTCAGAATTGATAACAAATCTATTGAGCTAGATCGGCAGGAGATTTTTCCGGTCTATCCCATTGATCTGACCATCGCCGGTTTTTGAAGTAATAGAGAAGGCCAGGCTACGGCATTGCTTCGGGGCTTGGTAAGAAAATTTCTGTTTTTAGGCTGTACAGGATAGGGAAGTGGGAAAGGGTAGACGCAATTCTTTTTTCCGTTTTCCTGTAAACTCTTTCTGAGGCTTCTCCAGGCAAACTATCGCTTTGCCGATAAATCCTGCTTCCTACCGAACTGGTCTTTATCTAAAACCGGTCCCTTGCTGCTTTGGCTTAAGGAACTTTTTTTACAGAGACTAACCGCATTCAATTTATGAATTTGTCCCCGCTCAAACGGAATAATGGCAAATGAAAGGGTTTTATTTGATTCCTTAAAAGTATTTTCTTTTATTTATGAACATACTTATTCAATTTATCCTTAAAATAAACCCAAATAATGAAAGAAAGAAGGGAGTTTATCAAGAAATCCATTTTTGGTGCCGGCGGCCTTACCATTGGTGCTATGGGTTTCAGTGCCAAATCTTATGCATCCATAATGGGGGCAAACGAACGGCTCAGAATTGCCGTATGCGGCGTCAATGGTCGCGGGAAAACCCATATCCGGGAATTTTCAGAGCATAAAGAAGCTGAAATAGCTTATCTGGTGGACCCTGACAGCCGCGTACTGGGTGAACGTGTACAGTCACTCCGGGAGGGAAAGACCAATAGCAATAAAGTAAAGGGAGAAAAAGATGTTCGTAAAGTACTGGATGACAAGAATATAGATGCTATCAGTGTGGCGACTCCGAATAACTGGCATTCACTGATGGTGGTCTGGGCAGCCCAGGCAGGCAAACACTGCTATGTTGAAAAACCCGCCAGCCATGATGTACATGAGGGCAGGATAGCACTTGCCGCGGCACAAAAATATGGAATAGTGGTACAACACGGAACCCAAAGGAGGAGCAGTGACAATTGGGCCAGGCAGATTGGAGAAATCAAATCGGGCAAGTATGGTAAAATGAAAGTATCCCATGGCTTTGCCTGTAAACCAAGGGAGGGAATCGGCTACAGTCCGGTGACCAATCCGCCAGACCACCTTGATTGGAATTTGTGGAAAGGCCCTTCGGTGATTGATGGATATCACGAAAATCTGGTGCACTACAATTGGCACTGGTTTTGGCAGGTAGGCAACGGCGAGCTGAATAACCAGGGAACACATCAACTGGATGTGGCTTACTGGGCATTGGACGACGAGGTAGCAAACACGCATCCGAAAAGAGTGATGGCTCTGGGCGGCAGGTTTCGATGGGACGATCAGGGCGAAACACCCAACACCATGTTTGCTCTGGCCGAGTTTACCAATGGGCAATATGTATTTTTCAATGTCAGAAATGTGGACCATGAAGGCTACGAACGGGCAGTGACCAACAGGTTTTATTTTGAAGACGGCGGCAGATTGTTTGAGGGAGGGGAATACCAATCACACAATGGAAGTCAGCCCAGGGATTTAGCTGCAGCACCTGTACCGATCACCCCCGGAGGGGCCTTTGGCAGTTTCGTCGCAGCGTGCAAGGCCAATGACCCAATGATGGCCAACGGCAACATGTATGATGCGCACTACAGTTGCACCATGGGCCATTTGATGAATATTTCCTACCGGCTCGGAGAAAAAGTTCCTTTCAATGCAAAGGCAGGACGGTTTGGAGACAACCAACTGGCTTTTGAGGAATTTATGAAAATCCATGAGATTGCCAGAGATGGGATGGGCGTGCCCGTAGACCAGGCCAATTATATCGTAGGACCCTGGCTGGAATTTGATGGGGATTCAGAGCATTTTGTTGGAGACCGGTCCGTGGAAGCCAACCGTCTGCTATATGATCCACGAAGAGCAGAGTTTGATCTGCCATCTCCTGCCTCTGTTTAAGGTCAGGAGCAGGCAGCGTCTGAAAAAGAGTTGCTATACCCTCTTCCCAGGCATTAGCTACTGAGGATTAGGTCAATTTGTCCAAATCTTCCAGGTAGTAGCAGTTTTCGTGTTTGGACATGCCTATTTTAGGATAGTATCCGGTAGCTTTGGGGGCAGATAGCAGGATAAGTTTTGCAAGGGGATAGGCGGCTTTGGTCCTTCGGATCAGGTTTTTGCCTATCCCCTGTTTTTGATATTCCAGGTCTACCGCCAGATCAGAGAGATAGGTGCAATATGCGGTATCGGTGAGTGAACGGGCTATCCCGATCAATCTTCCTTCCTTTCTGGCAGTGACGATGAGGTTGGCATGGCGGATCATTTTCTCCAGTCTTGCCGGATTTTCCACCGGCCTTCTTTCTCCGAGGGTAGAGGCGATAAGGACCTCCCGAAATTCAGCTACAGAAAGCTGGTTTTCTATCTGGTAGGTAATCAATTCCATCATGTGGAAAGGTTGAGTTTTGGTTGAGTTATATTTTAAGGGGAAGGTAGTAAAATTTTACAATTATAGATAAATCCAATATCTTGCAATATACTGATCAGAAAAAACCATAACCGTAAACTCAGTTTCCCATGTCCAGTAGAAGAAATTTTTTACACAAACTGACACTCTCCGCAGTGTCTATTCCCTTTATACCCGGTTTTGAGACCAAACCTATGTACAAGATGAGCAAAAAATCCGATCAAGGCACGATGTTGCGCGTAGCTATAATGGGCCTGGGAAGCTATGGTACCAGAGTAGCCGAAGCAATGGAGGCATGTAAAAAAGCGAAGTTGGTAGGTGTGATTAGTGGCACTCCCTCTAAAATCACCGACTGGCAGGCAAAATACGATATACCTGAAAAAAACTGTTATAATTACGAAAATTTTGACGCGATCCGGGATAATCCGGACATAGACGCTGTCTACATTATCACACCAAATGCGTTACATCACCCCCAGGCATTGAGAGTGGCGGCAGCCGGTAAACATGTAATCTGTGAAAAGCCCATGGCGCTCAACGCCAAAGAGGGCAGGGAAATGGTGGAGGCATGCAAAAATGCCGGAGTCAAACTACTGGTGGGTTACCGCATGCACTTTGAGGCAAATACCCTGGAAGTAATCCGGATGAGGGAGGCTGGAGCATTTGGAGAAATTAAATTTTTTCAGGGGCTGAGCGGATTCAGGATCGGTGATCCAACCCAATGGAGGTTGGACAAAGCCCTTGCCGGCGGTGGGGCGATGATGGATATAGGCATTTACTCAGTAAACGGCGCACGGTATATGATAGGTGCTGAGCCCGAATGGGTTACTGCTCAGGAAACCAAAACAGATCCGGTGAAATTTAAAGAAGGAGTAGATGAGACCATCATGTTTCAATTTGGGTTTCCTGGTGGTGTGGTGGCCTCCTGTTTGTCTACCTATAGCATGAGCAACCTGGACCGCTTTTTCCTGAATGGAACAGAAGGATTTGCAGAGATGCAACCCTCCACTGGTTACGGTCCGATAAAGGGAAAAACCCATAAAGGGCCATTGGATAAGCCTCACATCACTCACCAGACGGTGCAAATGGATCGCATGGCAGAGATAATATTGGAAGGTGATACCGCCAAAGTAGCTGTAGACGGAGAAGAGGGATTGAAGGATTTGATAATCATCGATACGATCTACAAGGCAGTAAAGTCCGGAAGAAAGGAGAAAATCAAACTGGGATAAGAAAGGTTATTTCTTTCGGTTACTATTCTCCTCCGATACCTTGTCTTTTGTACGTAAGCCCGGTTTCTGCCAAGCGATCCTGCAGACACCGGGCATTTTTTTGCGTTAGGTGATCTCTCTAGGGTACATTTCAGTTCAGATAGGATGTCCCGGTCATTAACTTCTAATTTGTGCAGCGGGAGCAGGGCAATGTCACAGAATTGGATTATTTTTGTGATTAGCCAAAACTCTTTCGCCGTGTACAAGCATTTGATCAAACCTATATTGTTCACCCAAAACCCCGAATCAGCGCATCATATCACCTTTTCGTTGATAAAAAGGCTGTTTAATCTGCCAGTTATTCGTTCGGTCATCCAATCGGCCTTTGCCTATGAGCACCAGGATCTGGAGCGGGAGGTTTTTGGGCTGAAGTTTAAAAACCCGATAGGTCTGGCAGCGGGGTTTGATAAAGATGCCAGGCTCATCGATGAAATGTCCCTATTGGGCTTTGGGTTCATTGAAATTGGCACATTGACACCCAAAGCACAGCCAGGAAATCCCAGGCCTCGATTGTTTCGTCTGCCCAAGGATCAGGCGCTAATCAATCGAATGGGCTTTAATAATGGGGGCGTTGCCGCGGCTGTGGAGCGGTTAAAAAAGCGAAAGTCAGGGATACTGGTGGGAGGCAATATTGGAAAGAATAAAGATACGCCAAATGATCATGCGTTGGACGATTATTTATACAGCCTGCATGCCTTGCACCCTCATGTAGATTATTTTGTAATTAATGTAAGCTCGCCCAATACGCCCAATTTGCGGGAGCTCCAGGAAAAAGAACCCCTGAAGCGCCTGCTATTCGCCGTAAAATCGGCTGCGGATCATTATCCCCGAAAACGGCCGATATTGCTTAAAATCGCTCCTGATCTCAGTGATAATCAATTGGATGACATCATCGCCATCGTTACGGAGACAAAGATAGACGGCGTTATTGCTACCAATACCACTGTGACAAGGGAGGGCTTAGAGACCTCGGAAAAGCTGGTAGGTAAAATCGGAGCCGGTGGCCTTAGCGGAAAAATCCTGAAAAAAAGAAGCACGGAAGTGATCCGTTACCTGACAAGCAGATCCGGAAATGCCTTTCCCGTGATTGGAGTTGGCGGAATTTTTACTGCTGAAGATGCTTTGGAAAAGTTGGATGCCGGTGCCAGTCTGGTGCAGGTATATACTGGTATGATTTATGAGGGGCCCGCAATGGTTAAGCGATTGAAAATGGGACTGGTAGGAAGGTTAGTTGAAACCTGATTCTTTTTTATTTCTAATGCAAAAGTTAAATTACATCCTGATAGTGGAGGAAAGGAATTACCATGGCTGCGAATACATATAAAAAGAATACTTTTAAAAAGAAGGCTGATCCGGCAAAGGGAAAGGTAAAATCCCGAAGGAAAACCATCAATTGGGCTGTTTTTAAAGACAAGCGATGGGGACTATCTTTTGGTATTTTTTTTATGATGTTCGCTGTCTTTATGTTGCTGGCTTTTTTGAGCTACCTGTTTGCGGGACAGGCAGACCAAAGCCTGGTCAGTGATTCCGGGCTGCCGTTACGAACGAGAGCAGGAGAAACCCAAAATCTTTTAGGGTATACCGGGGCCGTCATGTCGCACTACATGATATACCGTTGGTTTGGGCTGGCTGCATTGCTATTTCCGCCCTTCTTGTTTTTGTGGGGCCTCCGGCTTTCTGTCAAACTTAAAGCGGTCTCACTGACCAGATATGCCGTTTTTTCTTTGTTTTTCCTGGTTTGGCTGGGACTACTGCTGGGCTATCTGGTTCATTTAACTGACGGATTTCAGTACCTGGCCTTTTTTAGTGGAGGTTTTGGGTATGAACTTGCGTTGATTACCGATGAATTTCTGGGTTGGGGAACCTTCATCTTGATTTTTGGATCTCTTTTGATTTTCGTCATCGTATTTTTTAATGTGGATCAGATCCGGTGGTTTTCCCCTGATGAAAATGCAGGAGTTCCGATCCCACCAGAGCCTGATCCGAAGGAATCCCCTTCAACCGATGCAGTAGAGGAAGCGGTAAATTCCCGGAATACCGGGGATGAAGAAGTTGATCATGATGAAGAGACATCAGTCAGCAGTTGGAAGCTGTCTGAAAAGGAAGTTTCAGAGGCAAAGAAGGACAGTACGCAGGAACCCGCCTTTAACATAGAGGAAAGAAATGAAGAGGACTATGGAGAGCCGGAGGAAAGAGCGGACGGTTTCTATATTCAGGAACAGCAGGTAGAAGAAAAAACAGCAGATACGGTTGAAAACTTGGATCCTTATGATCCTACCCTGGATTTGCCGAGCTACAGGTATCCTACTCTGGAACTCCTCAATGAGTATGACCAGCAAAAGGTAACGGTTACCAGGCAGGAATTGGAAGAAAACAAGAATAAGATTGTAGAAACGCTGGTAAATTTTAAGATCGGGATTCAGGAAATCAAAGCTACAATCGGGCCTACGGTAACCTTGTATGAAATCATTCCGGATCCGGGAGTGAAAATCAGCAAAATTAAAAATCTTGAGGATGATATTGCGCTTAGTCTGGCTGCATTGGGCATCCGGATCATTGCCCCAATACCGGGAAAGGGTACTATAGGAATTGAAGTCCCCAATAAAAACAGGGAATTGGTGGCCGCAAGATCTGTGCTGGGCACAGAGAAATTCATGAAAAGCGATAAGGATTTGCCAGTGGCTTTGGGTAAAACCATTTCCAATGAAGTGTTTGTGGTAGACTTATCCAAAATGCCCCATTTGCTCATGGCTGGTGCTACGGGACAAGGCAAGTCCGTCGGGTTGAACATGATCCTCGCTTCTCTCATCTACAAAAAGCATCCCTCTCAGCTCAAATTGATCCTGGTAGATCCAAAAAAAGTTGAGTTGACGCTGTTTAATAAGATAGAAAGACATTTTCTGGCAAAGCTGCCCAATGCTGAAGAGGCCATCATTACTGATACCAAAAAAGTAATATACACGCTTAATTCACTCTGTATAGAGATGGATAATCGGTATGACCTGCTAAAAGATGCCAGTTGCAGAAACCTGAAGGAATACAATGCCAAATTTGTGGCCAGAAAGTTAAACCCGGAGAAAGGACATCAGTTTATGCCTTACATCGTGTTGGTAATCGATGAGCTGGCTGACCTGATGATGACAGCCGGGAAGGAGATTGAAGGGCCTATTGCCAGGTTGGCCCAATTGGCCCGGGCCATAGGCATACACCTGGTGTTGGCTACCCAGCGTCCTTCTGTTAATGTAATTACGGGCATTATCAAAGCCAATTTTCCCGCGCGTTTGTCTTTTAGGGTGACCAGCAAGATAGACAGCCGTACAATATTGGATGCGGGTGGGGCAGAACAGTTGATAGGAATGGGCGACATGCTGCTTTCAATGGGATCCGATGTGATCCGGCTGCAGTGTGCTTTCCTGGATACCCCTGAGGTGGATGCTATATGTGAGTGGATAGGAGACCAAAGGGGCTACCCGGATGCTTACCTGCTCCCGGAATTTGTTGGTGAAGAGGATGGAGGCATAGCCGAGGTAGACCTTGCCGATAGGGATCCTTTGTTCGATGATGCTGCGAGATTGATCGTGTTGCACCAGCAGGGCAGTACCTCCCTGATACAGCGCAAATTAAAGTTGGGGTACAACCGGGCAGGAAGGATCATTGACCAGCTGGAGGCTGCAGGGGTAGTTGGTGCATTTGAAGGCAGTAAAGCCCGGGAAGTATTGGTGCAGGACGAAAACAGTTTGGAACAATTATTGAACAACCTTTGAAAATATTGACGCATTAAAATGAGAGGGAAAATAACGATTATTGCAGGTCTTGTGCTATTCTGTACCATTCAGATGCTGGCTGTGGGACAAAATGACCCGAAGGCTGTAGAAATACTTGAAAAAGTAAGCGATAACTACCAAAGATTGAATGGTTTCTCGGCTATTTTTGAATACACCTATTCGACTGAAGAAGAAGGTTTGATACAAACCAACACGGGTGAAGTAACGGTAAAGGGAGAGAAATATCGGCTTACCCTGAATGATCAGGAGATATTTAATAACGGAAATACGGTATGGACACTCATAAAGTCCAATAGGTACAAGGAAGTAACCATCAATGATGTAGAAGAGGATACTGAAGAACTTACCCCTTCAAACATTTACAGCATCTACAAGAAAGGCTATGAGGCACAGCTTGCGGGCAGCAGTGTGATGTCTGGAGTTCCGGTACACGAAATCCTTCTTACAGCTGAGAAGCCCAATGCTCAATTTGAGAAAATCAAACTTTACATAGATAAATCAAAAAATGATTTGATGGCTTGGGAGATACAGGATGATGTAGGCGGTACATTTAAATATACATTTAAGGACCTGAATAGCGACATCAACATTATGGATGACTATTTTGTATTCAATACCAATGAAAATGAGGACGTTGAGGTAATAGATCTCCGCTAATCTCATCTGCATCATTTTGTTTTGCAGCGGTTTTCCTATTTTTGCTCCATGACATCACAGGAAATATTTGCGGAAATCCAGAGAAAACAGTCTTTTTTATGTGTGGGGCTGGATCCGGTGTGGGAGAAATTGCCCCGCCACCTGCATAGGGAAGAAGACCCGGTTTATGTGTTTAACCGGATTATCATTGACCATACTATTGATCAGGCAGTGGCGTATAAGCCAAATCTGGCGTTTTATGAAGCAATGGGGCCGGGAGGTCTGGAGACACTACAAAAAACCCTCGACTACCTGCCAAACAACGTTTTTACCATCGCCGATGCCAAACGAGGCGATATCGGAAATACCTCGGGTCTGTATGCCAGAGCATTCTTCCAGCAGATGAACTTTGATGCCGTAACAGTAGCGCCTTATATGGGGCGGGACAGTGTTACTCCCTTTTTGGAATTTGAGGGCAAGTGGGTGATATTGCTGGCACTTACTTCCAATGAGGGAAGCCAGGATTTTCAAATGCTGACCGACGAGCACCATCATGCCCTGTTTGAACGAGTTTTGGAAAAGAGCAAAAATTGGGGCAGTTCGGAGAACATTATGTTTGTGGTCGGTGCCACTCAGGTAAGTCATCTACAGTCAGTCAGAAAAATCGTCCCCGACCATTTCTTACTTGTTCCGGGGGTAGGTGCACAGGGAGGTAGCCTGGAGGAAGTGGCCAGAGCCGGCATGAATAAGAGGTGCGGGCTGCTTGTCAATTCTTCAAGAGGAATCATTTACGCATCCGGTGCCGAGGATTTTGGGCTGGCAGCTAAAAAGGAGGCCCAACAACTGCAGATATCCATGGAAAAGTTGCTAAATACCTATTGCTAAGGAAATTAATTTTCACACTTTTTTGGGGTTTTTATTTTTCTGGGTAAATTAAATCTGATTTCAATGTATTTTTTATGGTTCAATTTCAGGAAGATTTTCTTCATCTGGTATGGAAGTACCAGTATTTTGATAAAAAGGGACTGGCGACCAGTTCGGGCCTTCCATTATCCATTCAGAAGATCGGATGGCACAATCAGCATGAAGGGCCCGATTTCAAAGAGGCAGAAATTATTCTGGGAGGTATAAAAAACTATGGACATGTAGAGATTCACCTGAAAGCCTCCGATTGGAAAGCCCATCATCACCACAAAGATCCTGCTTACAATAGCGTGGTATTGCATGTGGTTTGGGATCTGGATGAAGAAGTTTTCAGAGCTGATGGTACGGCTATACCTACCTTGTCGCTCTCGGGAAAGGTACCTTTTGATGTGATCAGAAATTATGAAAAGTTGCTGTTTTCTCCCAATAAGTTACTCTGTAGCGAGGCCCTGGCCGAAGTCCCGGCCATATTGAAGTTTTCCATGCTGGAAAAGGCACTGGTAGAAAGAATGCAGGAGAAGAGCCGGATGGTGCTGTCACTCCTGGATAAAAACGGGCAGGATTGGGAGGAAACAGCCTATCAGTGGTTATTCCAAGCATTCGGGTTTAAAACCAATGCAGGCCCCATGCTTAAGCTGGCCCGGAGCCTTCCCTACAAATTGATCAAGAAAAATGCGGGTAACCTTACGCTCGTAGAGGCGATGATCTTTGGGCAGGCAGGGATGATAAATCCCACCCTGGGTTTGGAAACGGGCTACCAGGATACACTCAAAACCCATTTTGATTTCCTTCAGAGGAAGTATAGCTTAAAGAATAAATTGTTCGGATCAGAATGGAAGTTTATGAAGGTGCGGCCGGGAAACTTCCCTTCGCTGAGACTAGCTCAACTGGCAGCCTTATTGAACCAGACACCCAATTTATTTTCCAATGTACTTTATGAACTGGATAATCAAGCGGCTTTCAAGGATATTTTTGTTTTTGAATTGAGTGATTATTGGCGGCAGCATTACCATTTTGGCAAATCCATGAAACGGAAATTCCGGCCTGGCCTGAGTCCGGCTGTGCTCGATTTGTTGGCCATAAACTTTGTGATACCCCTGTGGTACGCCTATGGGCGATATGCAGATTTGAATCAATGGCAGGAAAAGTGTTTCAATTTCTTACAGGAAGTTTCGGCAGAGAAAAATAGCCTGACGGATATTTTTTTGGCTGTAGGCTGGCCACCTGGCAATGCCTTTGACAGCCAGGGCATGCTGGGATTGTACCACGGGTACTGTGCCAAAAGGAAGTGCCTTTACTGCAAAATTGGTCAGAATCTGCTGAGGCCTAATCTGAAATGATCTTTGCATGGGATAGTAATTTCCTGTAATTTTGCATTTTAAAACAAAAAATTATGGACAAACCCATCATTATATTTGGAGCCCGGGGGATAGCTCATCCCGCTCTGGAGATTTTTAATAGCCATGAGCTGGTGGTGTATGGATTCCTGGATGAAGATGAAAGCCTGCACAGGAAGGAGATCAATAACATCAGCATATTGGGCGGACCGGAGGATGATGGTTTTCTAAAACTCATTGGAAAGAAATGTGAGGCATTTGTAGCCATTGATGATGCAAAGTACAGGGAGGCGTTGGTAACGATGCTGAATGAGAAAAGAAAGGTGCAGCCTGTCAATGCCCTCCACCGGTTGGCGTATTTGTCTACTGATGCAGCCATAGGTCATGGAAATTTCATCAACGCCAAGGTAACCATCGGTGCTGGCGCCGAGATTGGTAACCACTGTATTTTGCATACCAATGCCAGCATAGAGCACCAGGCGAAGCTTGGAGATTTTGTGCAGGTCGGCGCCGGAGCGGTAGTAAATTCTGGCGTGACCATAGAGAAAGGTGCTTTCATTGGCTCAGGGGTGACACTGGTCGCCGGGATCAAAATCGGAAAAAATGCGCGGATCGGAGCCGGATCGGTTGTTATTGCCGATGTAGAAGCCAATCAAACTGTCTTTGGCAATCCGGCAAAAGAGATTGAATCGTGATTACAGGTAATTGATATTTAACAAATAACACCCTGCCTGAAACAGGGATTGAGTTATGGAATACAACATTTTATTGTACTACTGCTATGCCCGGATCGATGATTTGGAGGCTTACCGTGATGAACACCACCTGTTTTGTATCGAAAACAATATCAGGGGTAGAATCATCGTCTCCTCAGAGGGACTAAATGGCACGGTGTCGGGACTAAAAGAGGATTGTGAAAAATACATGGCGTATGTCAAATCTGATCCCAGGTTTGCCGATACCGAATTTAAAGTCGATGAGCACCACGAGCATGCTTTTGCAAAGATCAATGTAAGGGCAAAAGACGAAATCGTGCATTCCGGATTGAAACACATCAATCCACGCCTAAAGACTGGAAAGCACCTGGAGCCTGAGGAGTTCAGGGCATTGAAAGATGAGGAAGACGTGGTTATTCTGGATGTGCGCTCCAATTACGAGCATGAATTGGGACATTTTAAGAATGCGGTTAGGTTGGATATAGACAATTTCAGGGATTTTCCCGCAAAAGTAAGTGAGCTGGCACACCTGAAAGAAAAGAAAGTGCTTACCTATTGTACCGGTGGTATCAAATGCGAAAAAGCATCAGCCTTTCTACTCGAACAGGGATTTAAGGATGTTTACCAATTGCATGGAGGGATCATCAAATATGGCATGGAGGCAGGCGGGGAAGATTTTGAAGGGAAGTGCTATGTCTTTGACAATCGCCTTGCTGTAGAGGTAAATCAGGTCAACCCAAAAATAGTTTCCAAATGCTTTGTTTGCGGCACTGCCTCAGATCGAATGGTCAACTGCGCCAATCCGGACTGTAACGAACATGTGCCTATCTGTGAATCCTGTGGCTGGGAAATGGAAGGAGCCTGTTCTGAAGTATGTAAAACACATCCGCAAAAAAGGCCCTATAACGGCACCGGATACTATCAAAAAAATACCAATGGGTATAATCCTTACAAGGGGTTTTACCAGAAACCCAATGCGTCGAAAATAAAATCTGTGTTACATGGCAAAACCCATCCCTGAATCTGAGCTCATCATCAATGCAGATGGTAGTATCTACCACCTGAATCTGATGCCGGGCCAGGTGGCAGATACGGTGATTGCCGTCGGGGATCCAGACCGGGTGGGTAAAATATCCAGGTATTTTGACAGCATTGAATACACTGTTCAAAAGCGCGAGTTTGTCACCCATACGGGTTTTTACCAGGGTAAAAGGCTCAGCGTGATCAGCACCGGCATGGGAACGGACAATGTTGAAATTTTTATGACCGAACTGGATGCACTTTTTAATGTGGATTTTGATACGAGGCTTCCAAAGAACGAACACCATCGATTAAACGTGGTGCGTGTAGGAACTTCCGGCAGCATGCGGTCTGATATTCCCGAAGGAAGTTTGCTGGTATCCGATTTCGCTGTGGGTCTTGACAGCCTCATGGCATTTTATACCCTTGAGCAAACAGATATCGAGGCCAGGATCTCCAATCAGGTAAAAACCTGCCTTGATCTGCCTTTTGCTCCCTACTGCGTGCAGGGGTCCGCTGCCCTGCGCGCTAAATTCCAGGGATTGCAGTCAGGAATTACAGTTACCTGCCCGGGATTCTTTGGCCCGCAGGGCAGAAGGGTTAGGCTGGAGCCTTCATTTCCCGATATCTTTGACCGCCTGGGGAACCTTAATCCAGAGGGTCGTCACCTGTCCAATTTTGAAATGGAGACGGCCGGATATTATGCCATGGGGAGGCTTTTGGGCCATGCGACCCTTAGTCTGAATGCCATCGTTGCCAACCGGCTCACAGGCACCTTTTCTGACTCTCCGGAAGAGCTCATTGAGAAGTTGATTGCCGAAGTATTGAAGAGAATCTAAAAGGCCTTTTCCTTTTCAATTCCATTTTAGGGAAATTGCAGCGTGACCATAGTGTATACTCAGGGTAAAATCCGGCCAATGCAGCGATTAATGCTCGACTATCTAGAGATATTTTGCGGGATAAAGGAACCCTCAGCATAACCGTAAGAGGTATTATCAACACCAGGATAGGCAGATTCCGAAAATTCTGGTTTAGAAATGAAGATTTACGTTTTGTAATGGACAGGGTTTGCGATTGCGAAACCCTGAAAGAAACATCGTACTTGACCTGCAGGTTTGGTGCATTTACAGACAAATGTAGTCCTGGAGATGGCCGTGACCTTTGGTGCAATCAGATAAAAAAAAACCTATTGACCCGCGGCTTAGTCTATCCCATCCAATTCACTGAGTTCCAGCCAGCGCATTTCCAGACCGGAGGCTTTATTGTCAATATTTTCTATTTCTCTGGACCATTCTATAAGACATTGGTGGTCGTCCGTTCCTTCATTGATTTTATTGATTAGTGAGGCCTTGTCTTTGGCCAGCTTTTCCAGCTCTCTATTGATGCTTTCAAATTCTTTTTTGTCATTGAAGCTTGCCTTATTGGTTTGGTTATCCGGTTTTTTCCTATCCTGCATTGTGGGATCTGCAGCTTTTTTTGCCGTGGATGCTTTTTTTTGTTTCAGGTTTTCGCGGAAATCGCTGTAGTTGCCGGGAAAATCACTGATCTGACCCTCACCTTCGAAGACAAAAAGGTGTTCTACAAGCCGGTCCATAAAATACCGATCGTGCGAGACAATGATCAGACAACCTGGAAAATTGTCTAAAAATTCTTCAAGAGTATTTAGGGTGACAATGTCCAGATCATTTGTCGGCTCATCCAGGATAAGGAAATTCGGACTTTTTACCAACACCATAAGCAGTTGGAGTCTTCTTCTTTCACCACCGCTTAATTTTGACACCGGGGTGTGCTGTTGCTTTGGCGGAAATCCGAATTGGGTAAGGAATTGACTTACCGTAATCGTACTTCCGCCCGCCACCGTTACGACCTCGGCCACTTCTTTGACGATATCGATCAATCGCTTGCTTTCATCAAAGCTATCCTCCTCCTGTCGGTAATAACCAAAAGCAGTTGTCTGACCGATGGTAACGGATCCCCTGTCCGGACTGATCAGGCCGGTAAGCATATTGAGGAAGGTGGTCTTACCCGCCCCGTTTGGTCCTACAATGCCTATTTTGTCCCGCTTTTTAAAGGTATAACTAAAGTCTTTTACCAATTTGACATCACCGTAGGATTTGTCTATTTTTTCGATTTCCACTATTTTTTTTCCCAGCCGCTGCGCTGTCACTTCCAGGCTGATGTCGCGCTCCTCAGCCTTACTGAAGGCTTTTTCCTTGGTTTCCTCAAAGGCGTCGACCCTGTATTTGGCTTTGGTGCCCCTGGCTTTGGGTTGGCGGCGGATCCACTCCAGCTCTTTTTTATACAGGCTTCTGGCTTTCTCCTGTTCGGAGGCCTGAGCGGCCTTACGGTCTGCCTTTTTCTGCAGGAAGTATCCGTAATTTCCCGAATAACGATAAAGATTACCCTGCTCCAACTCGAGGATCTGATTGGTAACCTTATCCAGAAAATACCGGTCATGGGTGACCATGAGCAGGGAAAGGTTGGCTTTGGAAAGGTACTCCTCCAGCCACTCAATTGTTTCCAGGTCCAGGTGGTTGGTAGGCTCGTCCAGCAACAGGAGATCCGGAAAATTCAGTATGGCTTTGGCAAGGGCTACCCGCTTCCTTTGTCCTCCGCTGAGTGCCGCCACCGGAATGCCGGTATCATGAAGGCCCAGTTTGCCCAGCACCTCGTTGATTTGATATTCAAAATCCCAGGCCTGCAGCTGATCCATTTTTTCGAAGAGTGGCTGTAAGATTTCGTTTTTGCCTTCTTTTTCCGCCAGCAAAAGGGCTTTCTGATAAGCCTGAATCACCTGTATCGTTTCGTTGTCAGGGTCGTCAAAGATGGTTTGGTAAATGCTTTTTTCCCCGGAGAAAACCGGGTTTTGGTGTACATAAGCAATCTTTACTTCCTGGTTGATCACCACCTGTCCCTCATCAGGGATCTCTTCGCCCATGATAATTTTCATCAGCGTGGATTTTCCAGCTCCGTTTATGCCGACCAGAGCTGTTTTCTGCCCCTGATCTATCCCAAAAGAAATCCCGGAGAATAGTACTCTTTCTCCAAAAGATTTGCTCAAATTCTCTACAGATAGGTAATTCATGCAGCAAAACTACGACGGTATTTCCGATTATTCAATTGTTGGGTTTCGACAACATGCGGGATTCACGGGCAACCAAAAAATTTATGAATCAAAAATGCCGGGAGGAGTCAGCCATGCGGTAAATATCCGAAAGGAGAGGGGAGTGGAATGCACTGCGAAATAAATGCCCTATTTCATCAGCTCATTTATAGCACTGATCAAAGAACGTACACTTTGTTTGAAATGAAGCAACGACTCTTCAAAAAAGGGCCTGGCATTTCCTTTTTTTCCCTTGTATTGCTCTTCAAATTTGGCTTTTTTTTCTTTTAGTTCTTTTTCGAGTTTTTCTTTATTCTTGTGGAGCTCCTTGATCTTTTTTTCTATTTCGTCACTGGCCTCACCAGTAGCTTTGGTCCCCTTTTCGATCAATACCTCAATTTTGTTGCCTATTTCCTGAAGCATCTTTTCGATCTCTTCAAATCCTGATTTCTTCTTTTCCATATCCTCAAACTCTTGATTCGTTTAAAAGTAGTCAAATTTTTGTAGAAATCAGCGTAAAAAAGGCAGCGTATCGTAAATCAGGAAAGGAATAGCAAAAAAAACGCCCCATTATCTGGGGCGCTGGATGGATGGTTAACCGGCCAATTTGATAAAGTACTTGTTCAAAATCGGCCCGTATATCTTTGAAAATGTCTTGTAACACCAAACCCTGAACTCCTCCAGTTCTGCGGGAACCAGTAGGTTCAGTCCCTTTCGCAACTCTTTTTCAAAGAGTTTACTGTCAAAACTTACTTTCAATAAAATAGTTTTAACATATTCCATCATGGTTCATGTTAGTTTAAGTTAGTTTTTTAAAAAAGAATGCTATAATAACTGCTTACGGCAATCAATTTGATTTGTTACGTATAAAATATACTTGTTTATTTGCAGTTATATTTAAAGATAATACAATCATCTTATATGTGCTTAACGAAGAACCACTTTCTTTTCGTATTTCTTATAAGCCTTTTCTGGGCCCAGGCAGAAGCCCAGGATATCAAGATCGAATTGGGAGAGAGTGAAGTGGCATTGAATGAATCCTTTACCATTCGGGTCACCGTTTCGGGTGAGAAGATACGGTCCTACGACCAGCTACCAGAAATTCCCGGATTTCAAAAGCAAGGCGTTTCACAGAGCTCATCCATGAATATCATTAATGGACAGATGAGCAGCACCAATAGTGTCATTCAATACTACAAGCCGATTCGGAAGGGGCAGTTTACGCTTCCGGATTTTACCCTCTCGGTCAATGGAGAGTCGGTATCAACGCCCGGGAAGACCCTCACGGTGGTCGATGCCCGTGCAAGTACCAGGAATAACCGGGCATTGGATCCCATCGATGATCTGTTTGGGAGGCGGGATACAGAAGAACCGGAGTATGTGGAAGTGGAGGACGATGCTTTTTTCTCTCTATCGGTCGACAAGGAAGAGGTATTTGTAGGGGAAGGCTTTAATGTTAGCCTGGCTTTTTACATGTCTGAGGCAAACCAGGCGCCTTTTAATTTTCATGAGCCCGGGAAGCAGCTGGAGCGGATCATCAACGAAATAAAACCTGGAAACGCCTGGGAAGAGAATTTCAACATTACCAGTATTCAGCCCGAAAAGGTAAGCTTCGGAGGTAAGGTCTGGACGAAGTATAAGGTGTATGAAGCCAGTTTTTTCCCCTTCAATTCGGGTAGCGTAGATTTCCCGCAGGTCGGTTGGGAAATGATTAAATACCGATTGGCCAAGAATCCTAGTTTTTTTGGCAGCAACCGTCTTCAGGATTTTAAAACCTTTTATTCCCAGCCCAAGTCAATCAAAGTCAAACCGCTCCCACCCCACCCGCTGAAAAACGAAGTAAGCGTGGGCAATTACCGGCTGAGAGAAAGTTTCGAAGAGCTGGAGGTGAGCACAGGGGAGGGATTTACCTATGATTTTACTATTCTGGGGGAAGGCAATATCAGTTCCATTCGTCCACCAGCTATAAAGAGAGCGCAAAAACTCAACACTTTTGACCCCAACGAGCAGGTGCAGATCAACCGGGGAAGGGGAAAAGTGACCGGGATGAAAGAATTCAGCTATTTTATCACCTTAAATGAACAGAAAAAGCTGGCCCTTGAAGATCACTTCGAATGGGTTTATTTTAACCCGGAACTGGCCCGATACGATACTTTGCAGCCCAGTGCTGTGGTCAATGTCACTGGTGAAAGCCGCATCAACCAGGCCATCTCCTCTTCCCGGCTGGGGGGATTGTATGACCTGATAGAAGTTGAAGACAATAAGCTTTTAAACCAGGGATATAAATACTATTTTTCCGTCCTGATAAATGTCCTGCTTTTTCTGGCATTGATTTTATTGGGATTTTTGATTGTTAAGAAAAATTAGTTCATGCGCAATACATTTGGTAATGTTTTCACGATCACCACCTTTGGTGAGTCTCATGGTATGGGTCTGGGGGTAGTCATTGATGGCTGTCCGGCCGGTATAGGCATTTCTGAGGACTTCATCCGGCAGGAGCTTCAAAGAAGAAAGCCAGGACAATCCAAAATTACCACCCAACGTAAGGAAGAGGATGAGTTTGAAATTTTGTCCGGTGTGTTTGAAGGAAAGAGCACGGGTACTCCCATAGCCATCGTCATTTACAATACCGACCAGAAAAGTAAGGATTACTCGCATATTGCCGACAAGTTTCGACCCTCCCATGCAGATTATACCTATCACCAGAAATTTGGTGTAAGGGATTACCGTGGCGGAGGTAGGAGTAGTGCAAGGGAAACTGCTGCCCGGGTGGCGGCAGGGGCCGTAGCCAAACTGATGCTGGCACAGTATGGAATTCAGATACATGCCTATGTGAGTCAGGCAGGTCACATACGTCTGGAAAAAAAATATACGGAATTGGATCTGGGGCAGATTGAATCCAATATGGTGCGCTGCCCGGATCCAGTCACTGCCGGGCAAATGATAGACCTGATCGATGAAACCAGAAAGAACAGAGATACCATAGGTGGGGTGGTGAGCTGCGTGGCACAGGGAGTCCCACCTGCTCTTGGTGAACCTGTATTTGACCGGCTGCATGCCGTGCTGGGACATGCCATGCTCAGTATCAATGCTGTCAAAGGTTTTGAATACGGAAGTGGTTTTGAAGGGGTGAGCATGAAAGGGTCGGAACACAACGATGCCTTTTACCAAAAAGACGGAAAAGTAAAAACCATCACTAATTTTTCCGGAGGAATTCAGGGCGGAATTTCGAATGGCGAAGACATTTATTTCCGTGTAGCTTTTAAACCTGTAGCCACCATCATGCAAGACCAGGAAAGTGTAAATACCAGCGGAGAAAAGACGGTGGTCAGCGGCAAAGGTCGCCATGACCCATGCGTGGTACCCAGGGCGGTACCCATTGTGGAAGCCATGTGCGCGTTGGTACTGGCGGACCATATCCTGTTAAACCGAGCCAGCAAAATATAACCAATCACCACAACACAACCACTAACCTCTTATGAAAACAAAATTACCCCTGCATACCCAAATTATCATTGGCCTTGTCCTGGGTTTACTAGTTGGTCTGGGCGTCGTCAAGATGGGCGTTTCTGCCGACTTCACCATCAATTATATCAAACCTATAGGTACCATTTTCATCAACGGACTAAAAATGATCGCCGTCCCGTTGGTACTTGCCTCTTTGATTGTCGGCGTTTCCAATCTGGGCGACATCACCAAGCTTAGCCGTATAGGGGGTAAGACCATCGTTACCTATATCATCACCACTGCACTGTCCGTCACCATAGGATTACTGATCGTAAACATTTTTAATCCCGGCAAAAGTCTGCCTACGGATACCAGGGATAACCTGATGAGTTTGTATGACGAAACTGCCGGAAGCAAATCTCTGGAAGCAGAACAATTGAAGGAACAAAGTCCGCTGCAGCCGCTCGTTGACATGGTCCCTGAAAACGTTTTTCAGGCCGCTACCGACAATGCCAGCATGCTACAGGTGGTTTTTTTCGCCATCATTGTAGGCATCGCATTGATTCAGATTCCCAAAAGCAAGGCGGAACCGGTAATCGCTTTTTTTGCAGGTTTGAATGATGTTATTATTAAAATCGTTGGATTTATCATGATTCTGGCCCCTTATGGTGTTTTTGCCCTTATGGCCTCCCTAATTGTGGAGATCACCGGGGACAATCCTGATTCGGCTCTGGAGTTACTTCTGGCATTGCTGAAGTACAGTCTCGTAGTGTTGGGGGGGTTGTTTTTGATGATACTGCTTGTTTACCCCATGATCCTGAAACTATTTACAAAAGTCAAGTATCTGGATTTTTTTAAGGCCATCCGACCGGCCCAGCTTCTCGCCTTCACGACCAGTTCCAGCTCTGCCACCTTACCCGTGACCATGAAACAGGTAGAGGAAGAAATTGGCGTTTCTGAGGAAGTAAGCAGTTTTGTCTTGCCGTTGGGAGCGACCATCAATATGGACGGAACAAGTCTGTATCAGGGAGTGGCGGCTGTATTTATCGCTCAGGCCCTGGGTATGGACCTGACCCTGAGCCAACAACTGTTGATAGTCATGACTGCTACCCTGGCTTCTATCGGTACGGCAGGGGTGCCCGGAGCAGGTCTGATCATGTTGATTATCGTTTTAGAGTCGATCGGCGTGCCCGCCGCCGGCATTGCCCTTATCCTGGCACCGGACCGGATCCTGGACATGTTCAGGACCATCGTCAATGTTACCGGTGACGCCATGGTGTGCACCGTCGTGGCTTCTACCGAGGGGGAACTGCCTGAAGGACTGGTACGGAAGGCAAATCCCCTTACAGCATCCTGATAGGAGAAATAGCGCGAATTGGTCTTTATCCGAACCATCAACGAATCCCTGGCGTTTACTTAAAAAATAATGCATATTTAAATATTACACCAATGTTAGAAGCAGAAAAAAAGCCGGTTCATCTGTACATGGAAGCCAACCCCAATCCCAACTCATTGAAGTTTGTAGCCAATTTCATGTTGGCGGACGAGGGGGTTAGTTTTGATTTCCCGGATGAAAGAAGTGCTGAAAATGCGCCCCTGGCGAAGGAATTATTTAATTTTGCAGCAGTAGAAAGGGTTTTTATTGCATCAAATTTTGTCACCGTTACCAAGAAGAATGAGGTTCCCTGGGAAGATATTCAGGAACATATCCGGAATCATATCAAGGAATTTTTGTCATCCGGCAAGCAACCTATTGCTCCCCAGCTTGACCAGGATCCGCTCTTTGACGAGAATGACAGTGAGACGGTAAAGAAAATAAAGGGTATTCTGGACGAATACATCCGCCCTGCGGTAGAACAAGACGGAGGAGCCATTGTGTTTCATAGTTTTCAGGACGGTATCGTCAAAGTATTGCTTCAGGGAGCCTGCTCCGGCTGTCCCTCCAGCACCATCACCCTGAAAGCCGGAATCGAGAATTTGCTGACCGGAATGCTGGAAGAGGTCAAAGGCGTAGAGGCTGAAGGGGTGTAAAATCTTTTCCATTCAACATCCATGGTTTTGAGCCGATGGTTAGGTGCGACCCTGGGCCTGTTTGCGCTGTTCGTGCGTCTGGTATGCCAGAAATTCCCCTCATTTACCGAAAAATGGTATGCCAAGGGATTTTACCCGCTCATAAGAGGCATATTAGATTATACCATTAACCTGCTACCCTTTCCGGCAGTTTATCTGATCATTGCTGCTTTGTTGGGATGGGGTTACCTGTTTCTAAAGGGTCTGTTCAGGAGCAATTGCGGTTTTGCGCAAAAATTAAAAACCTTGCTCAGGTCTGTGCTTAACTTTTCTGGCTGGCTGATTTTTTTCTTTCTTTTTCTCTGGGGTTTAAACTATTACCGGATACCACTTTACCAGCAGCTTTCACTTCAGGCCAAGCCAATAGGTCAGCGGGTATTATTGGCGGAAATGCAAGATACTCAGAAAAAGCTTTTGCAGATCAGGAATCGTATTCAGCCGGACAGCCTGGCGTTGGTCAGGTCATCAAAGTTTTTTGTCAGGAAGGAAACGCTCAGAAAGGAAATGAAGCAGCTGCTTTCAGGCCTGGGCTATTCCTGGAGAGGGAGGCCTACCGTCAAACAGCTTTATCCCGCCGGCACCATGAGAAAGATGGGAATTTTCGGGATCTATTTGCCTTTTTCCGGGGAGGGTTACCTGGACCCCTCCCTTCATCCCGTGGAAAAAAGCTTTACCCTGGCTCATGAACTTGCCCATGGATTTGGTGTTACAGATGAGGGGGAAGCCAATTTTGTGGCATGGCTGGTTTGTTCTGAAAGTAAAGATTCTTTTTTGAATTATGTGGGTGAGCTGAAACTTTTCAGGTACCAGCTCAGAGATTTGCAGAAAATGGATGCGGAGGCTTACAAAGCGTTTGTGGGTGCAATGCATCCTTCAATTAAAGCGGATATCCTCGACATTCAACGGTCAAATCTTGAAATCAGACCTTATTTTTTAGAATTGAGTAGAAAGTCCAACGACCTGTACCTCAAATCGCAGGGGGTCAGGGCCGGCGTGGCGAGTTATGCGCAGTTGCCCATGTTGGTTTTTGCCTGGAAATCCGGAAAAAATCAAAATTGATAACAAAGTATTTTTTTTCTCCATTCAGTCCAATCCGTTCGGAATAGTCAGGACGAAAACAGAACCGTTGTTCTCCTTACTTTTCACTTCGATCTGCCCCCCTAGTTTATGGGCATTCTGAAAGCACAAGTGCAAACCCATTCCTGTTCCTTTTTCCTGTGCCGTACCATAGGTAGATTTGATATCCTGTTCGAAAATTTTTTGTAGCCGCTCCTCCGATATGCCAATTCCATTATCTTGAATGGAGATATTCACCCATTTACCCGAACCATTGACTTCAACGGTAACGGTTCCTCCGCTAGGGGTAAATTTGATGGCATTCTGGACCAGATTTCTGTAAATCAGCAGCAGCCGGTCGGTCTCGATTTTTACCAACGGGTCTTTTTTATAGGTCAGGTCTATAGTAATTTGTTTCTGTCTGGCGATTGCCCGGAATATTTCCGTGGTATCTTCCAGCAGTGATTTCAATCGGATTTCCTTTACCCTCATGGATTGGCTTTTCAATTCAAAAGAAGACCAATCCAGTATATTTTCCATCATGCTATACGTTCTGCTCGTAATTTTCAACAATTCCTCGTGCAAAAATTCTACCTCATCTGGAGGCAGGTCGCCGTTTTTCATTAGCTCCAGCGTCTGCATAATGGATTGGAGCGGGTTTTTGAGATCGTGAGAAATGATGGTAATGATTTTATCCTTTTGAGCACTCGTCTTGGTCAGGCTTCGATTTAGCTGGATCAATTCATTGGTTTTTTCCTTTACTTTGTTTTTCTGACTGCGGTAGAATTTTTTGAGCGTACTTACCAGGATGGTAATACCTGCCAGAGCGGTCAGGTAAGTGAGTATATGGTCCAAAAAAATGAGTTCGTTGCTACTGTACATCTCAGGTATCCAGTCATCGTGAAAAATACCGACATAGTACAGCGTGAAAAAGAAGAGTCCATTCACCATTGTCCAAAACACAAGGCCACCACGGGTAGAAATACTCAGAATTACCAGATGGGCCAGTAATAGGATATAGATGGTGGGTCCCTGAATGCCGTCATTATAGAAAAATCCGAGCGACATAATCGGGTAAATTGACAGTCCGAAAATAAAGTAGGCCAGCTTATACTTGTTTTTCTTTCGGAGGAGGTAATAACAAAACGATAGTTCGGCGGCAACAAAAAGGGAAAGTCCCAGCAAAATCGGATTGCCGATAATCAGATTAAAAAGGGCCAGCAAGAGGATAAACAGAAAAACAATCACCAGTGTGGCATTGAATATTTGTTTTTCCATTACCGGGTTCTTCTCCCAGAAGAACAGATGCTTTACTTGTTTTTTTATGTTTTCCAATAAACTCCCCACCCTTAGCTGGATTTAATTAATGGTATTGCTCTTGTTTTCGAAAAGAGATACAAATTGAAAAGTATTTCCATCAAAAAGCCCCTTGTCGCTTATCTTGATCTGAGGAATGACCAGTAATGCCATAAAGCTTAAGGTCATAAATGGTGATTGAAGTGTAGCCCCCATCTCTTTGGCCATTTTATCCAGCATGGTATATTTTCGGGCGACTTCAAACGCGTCATCATGGCTCATCAGTCCGGCCACGGGCAGAGGCAGTATGCATTCCCTGCCTGCAGAAGCGGCCGACAAACCCCCTTGCTTACTGATAATCAGGTTGGCTGCTCTGATCATTGTCTCGTCCGAGCATCCTACTACGATAAGATTGTGAGAATCATGGGCCACAGAGGATGCTATGGCTCCCTGCGTTAAACCAAAACCTTTGATCAGCGCAACCTGAGGTTTTACATGGGGCTCGTAGCGGTTTATTACGGCAATCTTCAATATATCTCTGGACGTATCTGCCATTACCTTTCCCCCCTCGGTCTTTACCTCTGCAGATAGTGTTTTGGTAATCAATTGCCGGTCCAGCGCCTGAATAATTCTTGCGGGACCGTTTTCGCTTTTGATTTCAAATGCGTCATCGGTAAGAAGGCCGGTATTGAAATGGTTGATGGGCTGACAACTGACTTTTTGTATTTTAGAGATCCCCAAATCTGCGGCGAGCTTCCCGTCGATATAAGTTTGTCTGGGGATGAAGTCTGTCAGATTACCTACGATGATAAAATCCGCCGGGTCGCCTTCCTTCATCAAGCCAACATCGAGGCCATAATGCGTTACTGGTGTGATACAGGCGGCACGTAATACATCAAAAAGATCTTTACCCAATGCTATTGCCCTTGCGACCAGTTGATTGATATGCCCTTCCAGCAAACTGTCCGGATGTTTGTCATCAGCGCAAAACATCAGTTGACGGGGTGATTCGTCCATCAGGTCGATCAGCGCATCAAAATTTCTTGCGGCACTACCTTCCCTGATGGCTACCTTCATGCCGCAGGCAATTTTATCCCGCCCCTCTTCCATGCTCATGCACTCGTGGTCGGTGGATATACCCGCTGCAGCATATCTGGCGGCATCTTTTCCCTTCAGGCCAGGGGCATGGCCGTCTACCGGCTTCCCATAGTTCCTGGCCAGCTCAATTTTTTCCATCACCTTTTTTTCTCCTGCCAGCACTCCCGGCCAATTCATCATTTCTGCCAGGTAAGAAATACCTTTTTCTTCAAACAGATGAGCTATATCCGAGGGACTAATCGTAGCTCCTGCCGTCTCGAAGGGAGTAGCCGGAACGCAGGATGGAGCGCCGAAAAAGAATTTAAATCCAGTCTGTTTGCCATTTTTCACCATAAAATCTATGCCCTGAACCCCGCAGACATTGGCAATTTCATGGGGGTCTGAGACTGTGGCTACCGTGCCATGTAACACCGCCAGTCTGGCAAACTCTGATGGAACAAGCAGCGAGGACTCGATGTGTACATGGGCATCGATAAAGCCGGGGAGCAAATAATGCTTCGGTGCACTGTTTATCCGTTTAACAGATTTAATTCTTTTGTTGCTGATTTGAATTTCAGCAGGGAAAATGTCCCTGTTTTGAATATCTACGTACTGTCCCCTTACGCTGAAAGCTGTTGTCATTAATTTGAGAAAAGATTAAATAATGCAAATGCTGTTTTATCCCTGCCAGAAATGAATAAAAACCAATTCAAATAGGTCCGCTGCAAAGAATAGTCATAAATATACTATATTTGCGTCTGAAAAGGAAAGGGGGCATCAACTCATTTTTTTTAATGAAAAAAATAATCATTGCCATTGACGGATATTCGGGATGTGGTAAAAGTACTACGGCCAAAGCCGTCGCCAGGGCTTTAGGATACACCTATCTGGATTCGGGTGCCATGTACAGGGCAGTGACCTTGTATTTTTTACAGCATTTCATCAACCCGGACGTACCAAAAGATGTAAAGCGAGGCCTTCAATCTCTGGATATTTCCTTCCACAATGACAACTCAAATGGTATCCAGCAGGTTTATTTGAACGGGATCAATGTTGAGGAGGAAATCAGGGGAATGCAGGTCTCCTCTAAAGTCAGTGAAATCAGTAAGTTGGGAGAGGTGAGAAAGGCCATGGTAGAAAAGCAGAGAAAACTGGGGAAAAAGAAGGGAATTGTCATGGATGGCAGGGATATTGGTACAGTTGTGTTTCCGGAGGCGGAGTTAAAGGTTTTTATGACAGCCGATACGACCATAAGAGCAGAGCGCAGACAAAAGGAGCTTCTGGAAAAGGGCGAAATGCTCAGTTTGAATGAAGTGAAGGAAAATCTTGAGAGGAGAGATGCTATAGATACCAAAAGAGAGGTCAGCCCACTGCTCAAAGCAAGCGATGCGATAGAAATGGATACGAGCTACCTTGATTTTGAGGAGCAGGTTTCGACAATAATTGAATTGGCTAAGGAGAGAATGAATTAGTTTTATGGAAGTTACGATTGATAAAAATTCAGGATATTGTTTTGGAGTAGAATATGCCATCCAGATGGCAGAGGACGAAATGGCCAATAACCAAAAGTTGTATTGTCTGGGAGATATCGTCCATAATGACATGGAAGTAAAGCGCCTCAGCGAGAAAGGTCTGGTGGTGATAGATCGCGATGATCTTCGTTGTCTGCACGACTGCAAGGTATTGATCCGTGCGCATGGAGAGCCGCCCGAAACCTACCGCACTGCTATAAAAAATAATATAGAGTTGATTGATGCTTCTTGTCCGGTGGTACTAAAATTACAGCACAGGGTAAAAGCTGCCTTTGATAAAATGGAGAAACAGGAAGGACAAATCGTCATTTACGGCAAGAAGGGGCACGCGGAGGTGATCGGACTTAGCGGACAAACCCTGGAGAAAGCCATTGTTGTAATGGAGGATTCAGATCTGGATCAAATAGACTTTTCCAAACCGATTACTTTGTTTAGTCAGACGACTAAAAGTACCAAAGGTTTTTATGCACTGAAGGAAAAAATCGAGGAGAAGATAGCCTCGGAAAAAGGCAGTCTGCAGGAGATGGATTTTAATGCCAATGACTCTATATGCAGGCAGGTTTCCAACAGGGAACCGCAACTTCGAAAATTTTCGCAGGAAAAAGATGTAATATTCTTTGTTTCCGGCAAAAAAAGTTCCAATGGGAAAGCACTCTACCAGGTATGCAGGGGAGTAAATTCCAGAAGTTATTTTGTAGAAAATGAGTTTGATATTGATCCGGATTGGTTAGAGCCGGACGACAATATTGGAATTTGCGGTGCCACTTCTACACCAATGTGGTTGATGGAACAGGTCCGCGACTACCTGCTTTCCCTGGACAAAAACCCGGTTGGTGCGAGCCAATAAAACCAGCGTGCCTGGGAAACCGTTTCGTTTAAAATTTGCTAAATAATCACGGAATTAGCTTCTTAAAACTAATGTAATTTATTAGATTTGAGGCGTTTTTCAAAGGATCACATAGTTTCAAAAATTAAATATGTCAAAACAAATCAAGCTTAAGAAAGGGTTTGATATACGTCTGGTAGGAAAAGCCGAAAAAAAAATCGGTGATTTCCAACCTGTCAAAACCTTTGCCATCAAGCCTACAGATTTCATCGGAATGCAACGACCCAAGGTTCTTGTAAAGGAAGGTGATTTGGTGAAGGCAGGTACACCCATATTATTTGACAAGAAAATGGAGAAAGTGCAATATGTCGCACCGGTATCCGGAGAAATTGTTGAAATCAAACGCGGGGAAAAAAGGAAGCTTTTGGAAATCAAAATACTCGCCGATTCAGAGATTGAATTTGAAAATTTTGAAAAGTTTACTGAAGGAGATGTACAGGCAGCCAGCCGCGAAAAAATAGTAGATCACCTCACCGCTACCGGGGTATGGCCTCAGCTCATTCAGCGGCCCTATGGGGTTGTAGCCGATCCGGAAGATGAGCCGAAAGCAATTTTTATTTCCGGGTTTGACACCCATCCACTGGCACCCGACTATGACTTTTTGCTCAAAGGGCAGGCCAATTTTTTCCAGACGGGCATCCAGGCCCTGCAAAAGCTGACAAAAGGAAAGATTTATCTGGGGCTCCCGGGAGACCATAAGTCAGAAGTACTTTCCAATACACCGGGCACGGAAATCAATTATTTTTCAGGTCCACATCCCAGCGGGAATGTGGGGGTGCAAATTCACCATATTGCTCCTATCAGCAAGGGCGAAGTGGTATGGACCATTCATCCCTATGGGGTAGTCCAGATCGGCAAGCTTCTCAGCAACGGGATTTATGACGCATCTAAGCTGATCGCCATCACCGGTTCAGAGATAAAAACTCCACTTTATGCACAAACTTACACGGGTAGTTGTGTAGATAGCTTTGTGGCTGGCAATACCCAATCTGAAAAAATCAGGGTCATTTCCGGAAATGTTCTTACAGGAGAGAAAATCAACAGGGACGGATATATTGGCTTTTACCAACACCAGATAACAATAATACCTGAAGGGGACTATTACGAATTCCTGGGATGGATGAAACCCACAACAGAGAAACTCAGCTACCATAAAGCGCTGGGTTTACTTTCTTTTCTCTTTCCGAAGAAAGAATATGCCCTGGACTCCAACGCCAGAGGAGAGGAAAGGGCTTTTGTCCAGACCGGTGTTTTCGAAAGCGTGACCCCTATGGACATCTACCCGGTATACCTGCTTAAAGCCATTATGGCGGAGGATTTTGATGAGATGGAAGAGTTGGGCATTTACGAGGTGATTGAGGAAGACCTGGCACTTTGCGAATTTGTGGATGTTTCCAAACACCCTGTTCAGGAAATAGTTAGAAAAGGTATAGAACTTATTCAATACAGTTAGACATTATGGAGTTTTTACGAAATCTGTTGGATAAACAGAAGCCCTTGTTTCAGAAGGGAGGAAAATTAGAGAATCTGTATTACCTGTACGAGGCGGGTGAAACATTTCTGTTTTCGCCCAAACATACCACAGGTCCACGGGGTGCGCAGGTCAAAGATGCCATCGATCTGAAGCGAATGATGATCACAGTGGTGATCGCCATGATACCCTGCCTTTTGTTTGGCATTTACAATACAGGACACATGCATTTTCTCGCTGTGGGAGAAGCGGCAAGTTTTGGAGATAAATTTATTCTGGGCCTGACCCTGGTGTTGCCGATAGTCATTGTAGCTTATGCGGCAGGGGGCCTGGTGGAGGCCACATTCGCAGTGATCAGAAAACACCCGATCAATGAAGGCTTCCTGGTCACTGGCATGTTGATCCCTTTGGTCGTACCCGCTACCACACCGCTCTGGCAGGTTGCCCTGGCCACGGTCTTTGCGGTAGTGATAGCCAAGGAAGTATTTGGAGGTACAGGCATGAATATTCTCAATGTGGCCATGACGGCCCGTGCGTTTTTGTACTTCGCCTATCCCGCACAGATTTCCGGAGACCAGGTATGGACCTATTTGGGAGATAAGACGCCAATCGATGGCTTTTCCGGTGCTACCGCCCTTGCGGTGGCCTACCAGTCGGGACAGGAAGGTGTAAACGCTGTGGCCAATCTGGCCAGTCACAATACTGCCGTCATGGATGATATGTTCAGCTTTGCAAACATGTTTTTTGGATTTATACCTGGTTCTATCGGTGAGACTTCCACCCTGATGGTTTTATTGGGAGCAGCAATTTTGCTCTTCACAGGTGTGGCAAGCTGGAAGATCATGGTCAGTGCCTTTGGAGGAGCCTATATCATGGCAGCAGTAATGCAGTTGCTGGCAGTTAATGAATTTATGGCCATGCCTGCTCATTATCATTTGGTCATGGGCGGTATCGCGTTTGGTATCGTCTTTATGGCCACCGATCCGGTTTCGGCGGCACAAACTGAATCGGGTAAATGGGTCTATGGTTTGTTGATAGGCGTGTTGACCATCATCATCCGGGTGACAAACCCCGCCTATCCTGAGGGAATCATGCTGGCGGTGCTGTTTATGAATGTATTTGCCCCATTGATAGATCATTATGTAGTTAAAGCAAATAAGAAAAGGAGGTTACAACGTGCAACAGTCTAATGCGTACATCATCATATTTTCAGTAATACTGACCGTAGTGTTGGGATTACTGTTATCCGGTACTTCTGAGGTGTTGAAACCGATTCAGAAAAAAGCCGAAGAGCTGGACACCAAAAAGCAAATTTTGGGAGCAGTAGTGCCCGCTGAGCAGATTTCCCGGATGAAGGCGGAAGAAATAAATCAGTTTTATGAAAGCCGGATTGCCTCCAAGGTAGTTAATATAGCCGGTGAAGAGGTAGAAGAGCAAGACGGCGTTCAGGTGACGGCTGAAAATATCGACGTAGCCAAAAATTACAAAAAAGCACCTGAGGACAGACTATATCCTGTGTTTATATTCCATGAGGAGGGTAATGAAGAGGCTGCCAATGCCTACATTTTCCCGGTATACGGAAGTGGTCTGTGGGACAATATCTGGGGCTATCTGGCTCTCCAAACCGACATGGCAACCATTGAAGGGATTACCTTTTCTCATGCCGGAGAAACTCCGGGCCTGGGTGCCAGGATCACCTCGCCTGAAGTACAGCAGCGATACAAGGAAAAGTCCATATATTCTGAAAGCGGGGAGCTGGTTTCGGTGGTGATGCAGAAAGGTGAAGGCAAGGATTATTCAGGTGAGCCCCATAAAGTAGATGGGCTTTCTGGCGCTACCATCACTGCTGAAGGGGTAAATAAAATGTTGAAGAATTACCTGGAGCATTACCAGTCCTATATGGAAAGGAAAAAGGAGGGAACCCCAAAAATGGCATTGAATTAATTTGAAAATTTTCAATTAAAAAGAATATGAGTACAGAAACAGCTGAAAAAAGCCCAGCCCTAAAGGATTCAGAAGACCTTTTGTCAAAGAGGAGGAAAAAGCTGATCACTGATCCATTGGTAGACGATAACCCGATTACCATTCAGGTTTTGGGCATTTGTTCCGCACTGGCAGTTACCACCCAAATGCAGCCAACGCTGGTCATGGCCTTGTCTGTGATTTTTGTGATGGTCATGTCTAACCTTACCATTTCTCTGCTGAGAAACAAGATTCCTACCAGGGTAAGGATTATCGTTCAACTGGCAGTGGTGGCCTCTTTGGTGACCTTGGTGAACGAAGTGCTGAAGGCCTTTGCTTACGATATGTACAAGGAATTGTCCGTATTTGTTGGATTGATCATTACCAATTGTATTGTAATGGGTAGGCTTGAAGCCTATGCTTTGGGCAACAAACCTTACGATTCAGTATTGGATGGGTTCGGAAGTGCATTGGGCTATTCCTGGATCATCCTTACAGTTGCTTTTTTCCGGGAATTGTGGGGATCAGGCTCCCTGTTCGGTATACCTGTTTTCGATAGTATTTCCAGTTTGTTTGGCGAGGACTTCCAGTTGGCCACCAATGGATTGATGGTCTCTCCCGTGGGGGCTTTCATTATTTTAGGATTGCTGATCTGGGTGCAGCGCTCCAAAACTGGTTATGTAGAACATTAACGATAAGATATAATGGAATTATTTAACTTAGCAGTACGGTCGATCTTTATCGACAATATGGTGTTTGCCTACTTTCTCGGCATGTGTTCCTTTCTGGCGGTTTCCAAAAAAGTAAGTACGGCACTGGGATTGGGGTCTGCTGTGATTTTTGTGTTGACCATCACGGTGCCCCTAAACTGGCTATTGAACGAATTTATACTCAAGGAGGGTGCGCTGAGTTTCCTGGGCGAATCCTTTGCTTCCATTGACCTTACTTTTCTCAGATTTATCATGTTTATTGCCATAATTGCTGCTATGGTGCAGTTGGTAGAGATGGTAGTGGAAAAGTTTGCTCCTGCACTTTATGGAGCTCTGGGAATCTTTCTTCCCTTGATCGCGGTAAACTGTGCTATTCTGGGAGGCTCACTTTTCATGGCGCAAAGGGATTATACGCTGGCAGAAGCCGCGGTATACGGCTTTGGATCCGGAACAGGTTTCTTTCTTGCCATCGTAGCGCTTGCAGCCATAAGAGAAAAACTAAAATATTCGAATGTGCCCAACGGTCTTAAGGGGCTTGGCATTACCATGCTGATCACAGGGCTTATGGGAGTTGCATTTATGTCCTTTATGGGGATTGATTTATAGGTACCCGCGTTATTTTCATTCTTAAAATATTAGAAAACCCTGTTTGCTTTATTGTCGAACAGGGTTTTTTGTGTTTATATTTACACCTAAATACCCTACAACCATGTCTGATTTCACTTCTAAACGGATTCTGGGCTACTTTCTGAGAGGATTGCTCTTCGTGGTGCCATTTTTTCTTACCGCCTATATCATCATTTTGACCGTGAGGTTTCTGGATAATATTATCCCAGTAAATATTCCAGGGCTTGGCATTTTGGTCATGCTGGTTTTTGTCACCCTGGTAGGTTACCTTACCAGTATTTTTATTACCAAATCCATTTTTGAGCAATTGGAAAAACTGGTTTTCAGAATTCCCCTGGTCAATATTTTGTACACGAGTATCAAAGATCTGATGTCCGCATTCGTTGGGGATAAAAAGAAATTCAATACGCCGATAGTGGTAAAGTTATCCGATAACATGTCACGCCTGGGATTCATGACACAAGACGATCTTTCCGTTCTGGATCAGCCGGAACTGGTGGCCGTGTATTTTCCGCATTCCTACAATTTCAGCGGTAACCTTTATCTGGTACCCAGAAGCAATATCACCCGACTAAAAAATGTAAACAGTACAGATATCATGAAGTTTATTGTTTCGGGCGGGGTTTCTCACCTGAATCGCTATGATCCGGAGGCCCGATTGAGAAAGCAGCGCAGCAAGCCGGATCATACAGAATTGGGTTGATATGTACGAAATTCCCTTTAATTCGCCATATTTTACGGGAAATGAGTTGGTCTACCTACAGGATGCGCAAAAGAGGGGTAGACTTTCTTCAAATGGGGAATATACTAGGAAATGCCAACATTTTTTTGAAAGCAGGTATGGGTTTGAAAGGGTATTTCTGACACATTCCTGTACCCAGGCACTGGAGATGGCTGCTCTGGTATTGGATCTAGGACCCGGCGATGAGGTGATCCTGCCTAGTTATGCTTATGTGAGTACGGCCAACGCATTTGCTTTAAGGGGTTGTTCATTGGTGTTTGCTGACAGCAGGCCGGATTTTCCCGCAATTGATGAAACGAAGATTGAGGATTTGATCAGTCCTAGGACCAGAGCATTGGTGATCGTACACTATGGGGGCATGTCCTGCAACATGGAAAAAATAATCGAACTTTCAATAAAGCACGATATCTATCTCATAGAAGATGCAGCTGCTGCTATTGATGCATACTACCTGGATAGCAATGGGGAGGAAATTCCTCTGGGCAGCATGGGGCACATGGCTACTTTTTCATTTCACGAAACCAAGAATATCAGTTGTGGGGAAGGAGGAATGCTGGTGCTGAATGATGTTTCTTTCATTGACCGGGCGGAGCACATATGGAGCAGGGGCACCAATAGGAAATCCTATGAACGTGGTTTATCTGCTGCCTATCAGTGGGTAAGCATAGGAAGTGCCTTTGCTCCCTCAGAAATCAATGCCGCCTGGCTCTGGGCGCAACTGGAGCAAATAGAGCATATCAAAAACAAGCGGAAGATTATCTGGGATTGGTATGACGAGCATTTAGAGGCGCTTTTTGAAAACTTTGGTATAAAACGACCAACTATTCCTGAATTTGTCCGACAAAATTATCACCTTTACTATCTGACTTGCACAGGTCTGGAACAGCGACAGGATTTGATTGAATTTTTGCAAAGCAGGGGAGTACTGGCGGTATTTCATTACCAATGCCTGCACCTCAGTCCCTTTTTTCGGGAGCAATATCAGGGGGAGCCTTTGTATGAGGCGGAGAAATTTCAAAATACACTTTTGAGACTTCCCTTATTTGTGGATTTGGATAGAAATCAACTCCAAGGCTTGATTCAGGGGGGAAAATGAAAAGGCCCCTGAAAACAGGAGCCCGATTAATATCTGTGTGAAATCTTCAATTTAAATTTGGGCTTCCAACTTGTCGGCCAATACAGATTTGGGAACTGCACCTATCACTTTATCCACTACCTGACCATCCTTGAATATCAAAAGCGTTGGAATACTTCGGATACCAAATTTGGAGGCAATGTCTGGATTGGAATCTACGTCCAGCTTGGTGATGGTGGCTTTTCCTTCATAATCTGTCGCCAATTCTTCTACAATTGGCCCTATCATTTTACAGGGACCGCACCATTCTGCCCAAAAGTCCACCAGTACGGGTTGTTCTGATTTGATGATCTCATCAAAGTTGGTATCTGTTACTTCAATTGCTTTAGCCATTTTCTTGTAATTATGGTTTTCTTAAAATATATATTCTAATCCGTTTCGCTTCCATTTAGTTCCGAAAGCAGTGTATTATTTTCATTCCCTGATCATTATATGATCTTGTAGGCTACTTCCGGGATTTGTTCAAGGGCTTGTATAAGTTCATTGGACGGGTCGATGCGGTACTTGGAGGACATCAAATCCAGGGTAATGTTTTCTTTGTTGTCGATGACATTGATGTAGAGTTTTGCATCGCCCTTGTATTTTTTTGTGATGGTCTCCAGCCTTTCCATCAAGTCAAGCCCCAGGTCGTCAAGGTCGATGTGCACCCGCAGCCCTTTGATCATTCTTCCCCTTATTTCGTTCAGCAATGAAATTTGATTGAGCTTAAATTCATGTTCTCCGGGTTTGTATTTGCTGGGATGAACAGTCCCGGTAAGGAAGAGAAACCAGCCGGTCATGAAGTATTCTTTAAACTTCACATAATCTTCTCCAAAGAGGAAAAATGTGTGGGCACCATGGTAATCTTCCATGGTAAGCGTTCCGAAAGGTTTGCCGTTTTTGGTAGTCCGGTGGGCAAAGGAAGTTACCGCCCCTGCCAATTTGATCTCTCCTTTGTTTTTGAACTGCGAGAGATCAGCAAGTTCGGGCAGTTTGGTATTGGTAAAGGCATCAATTTCAATTTTAAACTGATCCAGCGGATGACCGGAAATGTACAGGCCCACCACCTCTTTTTCAATATTTAATTGCTGCAATTGACTGAAAGGTTCCAGGTAAGCGATGGAGGGTATTGGAATATCCGTTCCATTTCCACCGCCAAATAAAGAAACCTGTGCACTTTCTTCCTCCTGCAAAACCTTCTGGGCATATTTCACGGCCTTTTCAAGCAGGCTGGCTTCGCCTTCAGGGGCTTCCAGGTATTGTCTGCGGTGGAAATCAGTAAAACAGTCAAACCCACCAGCCATGGCCAGCACTTCCATGGTTTTCTTATTGACGGCTTTCAGGTTTACCCTTTTGGTAAAATCAAAAATGTTTTTATAAAGGCCGGCGTTCTCGCGTTCTTCAATGATGGCGTTTACTGCGGCATTTCCGGCACCTTTTATGGCCGCCATGCCAAATCTAATCTGCCCCTCTACATTTACTGTAAAATCACTTTTGGATTCGTTTACGTCCGGCCCCAATACCGGTATCCCCATCCTTTTGCATTCTTCCATAAAAAAAGTGACCTGGGTAATGTCATTCATGTTGTTGCTCAACACCGAGGCCATGTATTCGGCCGGATAGTGGGCTTTCAGGTAGGCTGTCTGATAAGCGACCCAGGCATAGCAGGTAGAATGGGATTTGTTGAAGGCATAGGATGCAAAAGCTTCCCAATCACGCCATATTTTCTCCAGCTTTTTGGCATCATGTCCCTTAGCTGCTGCCTGCTCGATAAATTTAGGCTTCATTTTATCCAGCACATCCTTCTGCTTTTTACCCATCGCTTTCCGCAATACGTCAGCCTCGCCTTTACTGAAACCCGCCAGTTTCTGTGAAAGCAACATTACTTGCTCCTGGTATACGGTAATACCATAGGTCTCCTCCAGGTATTCCTTCATGTCCGCGAGGTCATAGGCGATTTCCTCCGTACCATGCTTTCTTTTGATAAAGCTAGGGATATACTCCAGTGGACCGGGACGGTAAAGGGCATTCATGGCTATCAGGTCAGCAAATACAGTAGGCTTCAATTCCCGCATGTATTTCTGCATACCTGCAGATTCATATTGGAAGATACCGACCGTTTCCCCTCTCTGGAAAAGTTCATAGGTCTTCTCATCGTCTATGGGGAAGTTTTCAGGGTCCAGCAAAATGCCGTGCCGTTCCTGAATGATCCTTATCGCATCCTTGATCAACGTGAGGGTTTTCAAACCCAGGAAATCCATTTTGAGCAAGCCCGCGTTTTCTACCACAGAGTTGTCAAACTGTGTGCAGACCATGTCGGAATCCTTTGCCAGTGCCACAGGCACAAAATTGGTAATGTCATCCGGAGTGATGATCACCCCGCAGGCATGGATGCCGGTATTCCGCACCGATCCTTCAAGTACTTTGGCCTGGTTGACAGTCTTGGAATTGTCATCGTTTCCTTTGGATATCCGGATCAATTCCAAGGCTTTGTCCAGGTTTTCATTGTTGTTTTTTAACTTTACCGCCAATTTGGATCGGTCATTAGCCAGATCAAAGAGATTTTTTAGCTTGATGTCGGGTACCAGCTTGGCCAGTCTATCGGCTTCGGACAGGGGAAGATTCAATACCCGGGCCGTGTCCCTGATCGCAGATTTGGCAGCCATGGTACCATAGGTGATGATTTGGGCTACCTGGTTGGCCCCGTACTTTTGGATCACGTATTCAATAACCCGTTGTCTGCCCTCATCATCGAAGTCAATGTCAATATCGGGCAGTGAAACCCTGTCTGGATTGAGGAATCTCTCAAAAAGCAGGTCGTAGGCAATTGGGTCTACATTGGTAATACCTACGCAATAGGCTACGGCCGAACCTGCCGCAGAGCCTCTGCCCGGGCCCACCGAGACGCCCATCTCTCTGGCAGCCCTGGTAAAGTCCTGCACGATCAGAAAATAGCCCGGATATCCCGTCCGCTCTATGGTATCCAATTCGAAATCGAGTCTTTCCTTGATTTCAGGGGTGATTTCACCGTAGCGTTTTTCAGCGCCTACATAGGTAAGGTGTCTCAGATAGGCATTTTCGCCCCTGTTTCCTCCATCAATATCATCCTGCGGATCGATAAATTTTTCGGGAATGTCAAATTTGGGAAGCAAGACATCCCTTTCCAGTTTAAAGGATTCAATCTTCTCAACAATCTCACCGGTGCAACTGATAGCCTCAGGAATGTCTGCAAAAAGCTTCTTCATTTCCTCAGCACTTTTGAGGTAAAATTCCTCGTTGGGAAAGCCAAACCTGAATTCTCTACCCCGTTTTCCGATATATTTTTTTGGCTTTTCTACCAATTCTCCATCCTTCACACAAAGCAGAATGTCATGCGCTTTGGCATCCGTTCTGGCATTGTAATAGGTGTTGTTGGCAGCAAAGTATCTGACCTTGTATTTTTCTGCCCATTGCAGCAGAACTTCATTTACTTTCTCCTCCTCGGGGATACCATGCCGGTTTAGTTCGATGTAAAAGTCTTCTCCAAATTGTTCCCGCCACCAGACAAAGGCCTCCTCCGCCTGGGTTTCTCCTACATTGAGTATGAGGTAGGGGATCTCACCCCAAAGTCCACCCGTGGTGGCAATGACATCTTGCTTGTATTGTACCAGCAATTCCTTGTCTATGCGTGGCAAATAGTAAAAGCCCTCGATATTCGCATAGGAGGCAAGTTTGGCGAGGTTGTGGTAGCCGGCTTTATTTTTTGCCAGCAACACCGTTTGAAAACCGTCATCTTTGCTGGTTTTGTTTTTCCGGTCTCTGCAAACATTAAACTCACAGCCGATGATGGGTTTGATCCCCTGGCTAAGGGATTCCTTTACAAAGTTAAAGGCTCCCATCATGTTGCCATGGTCGGTCATGGCAAGGGCCGGCATGCCCAATTCTTTGGCCCGCCGGATCATGGCGGGAATTTCTGAAGTGGCCTGAAGGATAGAAAACTGGGTATGTACGTGCAGGTGACTGAAACTCGTACCGGCCAGGTCTGAAATATCCGCCCCATCAGCTGCCTTGAGGATGTCTTTTGCAGCCGCCTTTTTATCGTCTTTTGCGGCAGCGAAGTTGGCTTCGTCCAGTTGGGGTGACTCGTAATCGATATCTTCCGGCGCAATGCCTGCGGCAGGAGGCTGAACCCTTTTCTCGATCAGCCCAAAAAAGCATTTGGCTGTGGCATCCACATCATAAGCTGCATCGTGGGCATCTCCAAAACCACTGCCAAAAAGTTTGGTATGTAACTCCAGCAGGGTTGGCCATTTGTATTTACCACCCTTCCCGCCAGGAATCGCACAGAAGTTTGTCGAAATATCCTTGGTGTCTAGTGTCTGTTTTTCCAGTGACGCAATCGTGAGCTGACTCCTTAGTAGCTCCGCTCCCACAATATTGATGTCAAAACCAATATTGTGCCCCACCAGGTATTCGCATTGTGTGAGGTCTTTTTCAAAGGTATCAAGTACCTTGATCAATTCATGCCCTTCCTGTAGTGCCCGTTGGGTGGAGATACCGTGAATTTTCTCTGTATTGTAGGGGATGGTAAAGCCATCTGGCTTAACGATGAAATTATTCCGGGAAAGCAAGGCCCCTTTTTTATCGTGGAGTTGCCAGGCCAATTGGACCAGCCGGGGCCAGTTTTCCAGGTCTGACATGGGTGCATTGTAATTTCTGGGCAGGCCCGTAGTCTCGGTATCAAATATCAGGTACATGGGAGAATTTGGTTTTTCTTTAATGTGTAATTATAGTTGGCCTTTCTGTCTGGAATTGCAAGCCGGTAATTTTCAAAGGTAAATTCGGAAAGCAGAATTCGACAGCTGAAAATGTAGTGATATTTGCATAATCTTGGTGGGAGGAGTATCCAGGGGGCTGCAAGATCGTTTTCCCTGAATTTTCAAATTACCACCAGAATTTGTTCCTTTATGCAAGTTTAAAAATACGTGGAATTATGGGGATCTTCCAAGTTGACGGAGAAAAAATAATACACAAAAAACCTACCGGCTGCCAGTGAGCCGGGTAGGTTTTTTCTGTTGATTTATCCACTGAGGATTTATTTGTGGATGGTAAACTGATCTCTGGTGTTGCCCTCCAGGTCTATGGTTACTGCATTCATTTGGTTTCCATCGATGCTGACGTATTGGTACAGGTGCTCTCCGGGAAACTGAACCTCCGCATAGGGTTCTCTTGCAATGTCTTTGTTTTTACCCGTAGTACCGATGGATATCCAGTAGATGGTGCCTTCTGCCGGAGAATTTTTGACAGCTCCATTATGGATGGGTTTCGAACGCATGTAATAATGAAAATGTCCTCCCAGTACCATGTCCACGTGGTATTTATCGAAGAGAGGTCCCCATTTTTCCTGAATATCCAGGTAGGGTTCCACACCGTTATAGGGAGGGAAATGGAAGACGGCAAATTTCCATGTGGCCGTCGTCTCACGCAATTTATCCTCCAACCAGGCGGTTTGCTCATCCAATGAAAGTGTGGCATCGATCATGAGAAAAAGTGCATTTTGATAGTTAAAGGCATACGTTCTGCCGGCCATGTCCGGATTAGGGCTGTCCGAAGGCAGGCTTAGCATTTCTTCATACATCCAGGCTCCCAGGCCATCCTGGCTGTCGTGGTTTCCGGGTACGGCCAGAAAAGGTTTCCTGGATAGTGGGCCTCCTGCATAGCCAAAGAGCTTGTCCCAGTCATCGCGGTACAAACCGGTATCGACCAGATCCCCGGAGGAGAAGTAAAATTCGGCACCGGGATGTTGTTTTTCAGATTTTTTCACCAGTTCACCCCAAATTGGAGAATTGTGTATATCTCCAAACCAGGTAAAAGAAAACGCACTTTCTGTGGCATTTGCCGTGGTGAACGATTCGACGGCAGACCAACCCGAGTCATCATGCCCGACCCTGTATTGATAGGTAGTTGCAGGTTCCAGAGATTCTATTTTTGCGGTAAAACGGTGCATGTACCGGTCATTTTGCAGGAGCCGGTCTTCCATTAAGAATTTTTCTGCCGATGCGGTCAGGGTATCTGCCGAACCGGATTTCCAGTATTTTACCTGTCCTTCCGGTACCGTTTCGTCCGTTCTCCACTGGATATCCATGGTGGTGCGGGGGTCTCCACTCCAGGTCAGTACAAGCTGATCGGGACTTTTGCCTGTAGGAAAATCGGTGGTTCTGAAAGCATTGACCATATGAGCCTCCCTGGCCCTGCCCCGAATGGTTGTCAGCAATTGCTGTCCTTTGAGCGGATCGGGAACCTCGGTAATGGTGAGGCCATCCCAGTCATGGTACGTAAATGCTCCGGTTTCGAAAGTTTCGGTGTGTTGGTTTTGCGGGTATACCGGTTTGATTTCCAATTCATCGCCTGCATTTTGAGCTGCCAGTGAAAGGAAGTAGACCGGTCGGTGCTTGCCAAATCCATTAATGCCAAGATTGATCTGTCCGGCATCAAAATTCTTTTGCCATACTTCGTAGGTATATATTTCATTTTTGACTTCCATGTCTGTTCGCTCAAACCCCGATGACTCCAGCCAGAAAGGGGTGACTTCCTGTGCTTTGTCCCGCATCAGAGAGACAGTCACGGGTACATTCACTTCGATTTTCCAATATTGTGTGGCCAGTGCCTCTTTTTCAGTTGGTTCCAGATACGCTTCGATAAAAGCGTGTGATATGGTATCCAGTGTAGCCTTATCCCAATCGGAATACAGTCTGGAGACAAGTCTATCCATGGTGTCTGAGACAGAAGGGAGATTCTCGTTTTTGCTTTCTTCTGTGCTACAGGATAGAAGGATCAAAGCCAGCCAAAGGAAAGTATAAGGTGTTTTTTTCATAAAAGCGTCAATTTCAAAATGAGTCATAAAATATAGGCTTAGTAGCCTATATTTTTAATACAGCAATTAAAGAAATTGGGCCATTTAATGAAACGTTAAGTTACTTAACAATTATTTCATCACAATTTGAATAGAAAAGATAGTCTCTTTTTCCCTGCTGTGGTATATACGATGGAGGGCAAACACATGAAAAAGACAAAACCAGAAGCTCTGTTTCAGCGGCTTGTAAAAAATGAGATATCCCGGAAGGAGTTTGAAGAGTTGTTGCAGGGCATGGAAGATCCGGAAGTGAAAACCCAACTTGAAGCAAGTATGAAGGAATATTTTGATGAGATGTTGAACCAATATGAAAACGAAAGAAAAACCAAAGCAAAGGTAAATACATCAGTTTCCCCGGACAGGAATAATGAGTGATGGGCTGATGGGGTCCATTGTTAAAGCTAAGTCTCCAAATATAGGGAGGCCGGGTTTGGATGCAAAATTCCAATAAATGAATAGGAAAGCTAAATAGTAAAACTGCAAATCAATCTAATGAGTTATGAAAAAACGGAGTACTAAAAAAATGTTGAAGTGGATGGTACCACTTCTCTCGGTTGGACTGTTTTCTACCGGCAGCTTGCTGGCAGAAGTCCACGGTCCTTCGGTAGCTTCTCCAGGGAGTACGGAACTTACTTCCGGCACCATGGAAGATGCCATCGCAGTTACAATACGAGGAACCGTCACTTCACAGGAAGACAACTCAGGTCTACCCGGGGTGACGGTGCTGGAAAAGGGAACCAATAATGGTACTGTTACGGATATTGATGGTGCGTACACCATTGATGTGGCCGGGCCCAATTCGGTTTTGGTTTTTTCTTATGTAGGATTCGAAAACCAGGAAATCACAGTAGGCAACAGAACCACAGTGAATGTGGTCTTGCAGGAGACCATGGCTGCCATGTCTGAGGTGGTTGTGACAGCGCTAGGTATAGAACGGGATCAGCGTTCGCTTGGCTATGATGTCTCCAGTGTGGAAGCGGAAGACCTCACGCAGGTTACCCAGGAGAATGTGCTGAGCTCTCTGGCAGGACGGATGCCTGGAGTGACCATCAACCAAACCAGTGGTCCGGGTTCCTCTATGAGCATGGTCATCCGGGGTGCAACCTCCCTGACTACCGACAACCAGCCACTGTTTGTAGTAGATGGAGTACCCATGTCGAACTCTCTGAATAACATCTCCCAGAATGGAGATGGCAATCAGGTGGATTATGGCAATGCCATATCCGATATCAACCCAGATGACATCGCGAACATCAGCGTGCTGAAAGGTCCCAGTGCTGCGGCCCTGTACGGTACCAGGGCAGGTAATGGGGTAGTTCTGATCACTACCAAATCAGGTAAGAAGAGCAAAAGTATGGGGGTATCTTTTTCGACCAGTAATGTTTTCGAAAGGCCGACCCGCTTGCTGGATTTTCATTATCGCTATGCAAATGGTAACAGGGAAGGTGTTTTTAACGAAGGATCGGCCTACTGGGGCGGACCGGAGCTGGATGTGGGGAATACTGCGATCCAGTGGAACAGCCCGGTAGACGAAAATGGAAACCGGGTTCCTACCGAACTGCGGTCCTATCCGAATGCCATGAAAGATTTTATGCAGACCGGAGTGACTTCTACCAACAACCTGGCCGTGAGTGGAGGAAATGACGACGCCACCTACCGGGTTTCCTATTCCAATATGCTGCATAAGGGGATGATACCCAACTCGGACTTATTCAGAAATAATATTTCTACTTCCGTTACTTACAAAATGCTGGAAAAACTGACCTTCAGTTCTAATTTCAACTACAGCAACAGCATGTCCAATGACCGGCCGAGTACAGGAGACCGGCGCGCGAACCCACTGGAAGCCGTCTACAATTCATCCTATGTAAACTATGAGGAAATGCGAAACATATGGGTGGAAGGCCAGGAAGGAATTCAGCAAATCCGGACGACTGCTGGAGACAATCCTTATTTCATCGCCTATGGAATAGAAAATGCGTTCAGACGGGACCGTATATTCGGCAATGCGTCTTTGGATTACAAATTCAATGATAATTTCAATATTACGGCCAGATATTCCCTCGACAGGTCAAATGAAAACCGGGAAACCAAAATCCCTTTCAGCTACAGCCGAATGGCAAGAGGTGGCTACTACACCACCGATCTGCTCACACAAGAGTCTAATGCCGATATCCTGGCCAGCTACAAGCAGGATTTTGGAAACCTGGACTTCAATGCTTCCGCTGGGGGGAACATCATGACCCGTTTTGGCTCCAGCAACAGTGTAGGTGTAGGGGGCAACGGCAACAATGGTCTGGTGGTACCGGGGATTTATAATGTACAAAACATCCCTGCAGATAACCGGTCTGTTAATTCCAGCTATTTCAAGCGTTCTATCTACAGCATTTATGGTTTGGCTTCCTTCGGCTATGCGGACCAATTGTATCTGGATCTGACAGCCAGAAATGACTGGTCATCTACGCTTCCTGCAGCAAACCGTTCCTATTTTTATCCCTCGGCATCGCTGAGCTGGTTGGCCAATTACACCTTTAATTTGCCGGAAAATGTGGACATGCTGAAGGGACGAATTGGTTGGGCACAGGTAGGTAATGATACCGATCCATATCGCCTCGTCCAAAACCTGAGTACCGGGCTCTACAACAATATCAATACGGCGGCCATGCCATCCGGATTACTGAACCCGGACCTGAAGCCTGAGCAGGCGACTTCGATAGAAGCAGGGATCGATTTGAACATGTTCCAGAATAGACTGCGTTTTACCGGTACCTATTATACGGTAGATAACAGAAACCAGATCTTTGCCGTAAACCTTCCCCGTTCATCCGGATTCAGCAGCAGGCTGATCAATGCGGGATTGATCCGGAGTAGAGGGTTGGAATTTACTCTGGGAGGTACACCTGTCAGTAGGAATGGTTGGAACTGGGATATCAACTTAAACTGGAGTAGAAACCGAACCAGAGTAGTGGAGCTGAGCGATAATCTGGACCGAATCATCCTTTGGGGTGAAAATGATGCGGGGGCGATCACATTCCTGGGAGAAAACATAGGTGACATGTACAGTTCGGGTTTTGCTCAGGTAGAGGATCCTAATTCTCCTTACTATAGATGGCCTATTTTGACCAGCACGGGATCCTGGCAAGCCTTCCGCGGTGTTGATGAAGAGCTTCGCAAAGTTGGTAACTTTAATCCCGATTTTATTCTTGGAGGGCAAACCAGCCTGAGCTACAAGCGGTTTGTATTGAATGCCAGCCTGGACTGGAGAAGCGGTGGTGAGTTCATGTCCTTTACATACCGATATGGAGAGTCCGACTGGAAATCTCAGCGCCAATTAGATAATCTTATTCCTGGTGGCCTGTATTCCGATGCGGAGCTCGTGGAACTGTTGAAATCAGATCCTGAAAAGTATATTATTCCCAGGCCTGGTAATTTTCCAAGAGTAGGTGGTCATACCGCAGAAACCGGTGGTTTCCCGGTTGATGAAAATGGTAATGATGGGGCATTTGTACCGGGCGTGATCCAAACCGCAGGTGCAGATACTCCCGATGATTACAGTGACGACGTGTACGAGGAGCATTTGGGTGGCCCCGAGACCAATATTTATCCCATTACCAATACCTATGCCTGGAGATTTAACGAGCAGGTTACATTTGATGCCTCCTTTATCAAGCTGCGGGAGTTGTCCCTCGGATACAGAATTCCTGATTTTGGTGCATTCCGGAATGCCACCTTCGCCATATACACGCGAAACATCATGCTGTGGACCAAGGCCGATATAGGAATAGACCCGGAAAGAGCCTTCTGGGCCGGTGGAGGTAGCCAGGGAGATACCTCTTCCCAATTCCGCCAGGGGATAGAAAGACAGAATGTGATGCCCTGGAGTGTCCCGGTAGGGTTCAAACTTAATTTTAATTTGTAAATTAATTCAATATACAAATCATGAAGCATTTATTTGATTTTCGACAAATAGCTTTGTTCGTATTCGGATTGGTCTTATTCGCTGGTTGTGACGAGAAACTGGACGAAATGAATATCAATCCCTACGGAATAGAGCCCTCCAATGCCAATCCGAATTTGTTGATGCCAACAGTGTTGTCATCCGCAGCCCAGGACTACGTAGGTCTTGGGTATAACGATCTGGCAGGAGCCGTACAGCATACACAGAAGAATGGCTGGTACTCCGGACACAATTATTATGATTGGACCAACAAGAACTGGACCGGCTGGTACGACATATTGCGTACCAATGAGCTGATGATCCGAAGGGGAGAGGACCTGGAGAATGAATTTTTTCAGGGTATAGGGCTAACCATGAAATCCTTTGTCTTCGGCAATATCGCTGACCTTTGGGGCGATGCGCCTTACACGGATGCACTCAAAGGAGATCAGGGAGGCGAGGAATTTCAATATCCTCAATTTGACAGCCAGGAAGTGATCTATGATGGGGTCATTTCTGACCTGCAGCAGGCGGTCCAGATCCTCGGATCGGCTTCTTCAGATGGAGTGACCAGTGGCAATGACCTGTACTATGGTGGCAATACTCAAAACTGGCAAAGATTTGCCAATTCTCTCCTGTTGAGGTACTATATGCGCCTGTCGGAGAAGAAGCCAGACGTGGCAAGAGCGGGGGTAGAGGCCATCTATAGTAGCGGCATCTATATCGAAGACCCCTCACAGGATGCAACATTGGATTACACCGGAGGAGCAAATGACCAATGGCTGTCAAGGCACGTTCGTCTGAACCCTGACGATTTTCAACGGTATCAGGCCTGTCAGACCTTTATCGATCAGTTGACCGGTACCAATGATCCCCGATTACCGGTTTGGTTTGATTCGGTAAGGGTGCAATGGGTCGCGGACGAATCGCTTGATGTGGCAGCGGAAGAGTTTATCCGGGCCAATGGAGAGCCTCTGTCTGTGGAAACCTATCCCTACGATGATTTTGTTGAACTGTATTCGGATGTGAAATTCACCAGGCATTACAACCCAAATCTGGCAGATTACAACGACGATCTGTATGTGGGACTACCTCCGGCAATCACCGTGCCCGAATCGTATAATGGCAATCCTTCCCCCGGTCAGGGAACGCAAAATCAACATGTCTCTCAGCTTGCGCATATCTACAGTACCGAAGGTTCTCCGGGTGACATACTTAAGGCCAGAATCATTTCAGCGGCTGAAGTGAGCTTCATATTCGCAGAAGCGGCACTTAAGGGATGGAATGTAGGCGATGCCGAAGCCCATTACAACAGGGCTATCGAACAGTCACTGGAGACCTGGAACAGGGCTGATGCCTATGAGGATTTTATCAGTCAGCCTGAAGTCAGTTTCAACAATACTCTTGAGCAAATCATGGAACAAAAATGGGTAGCGAGCTGGACTGCAGCTGCAGAATCTTATGCTGATTTCCGCAGAACTGGATTCCCGGACCTGGAGGCCGGACCACTTTCTCCGCAGCCTGAAGTTGCTATCAGATTCCAATACGGAAACGATGAATACAACAACAACTCGGCCAGCATACAGGCTGCACTGGATGGATTAGAGGTAACCCAGTATTCCGGAAACTTCGGTGCGGACAGCCAATGGTCTAAGCCATGGTTGTATCAGGGCACCAATGTTCCGTTCTAAGGTTTAATTTAATTTTTTCCCAATCACAAAAAAGGTTCTTCGCCCCGGATTTGGGCGGAGGACCTTTTTTATTTAAAAAAATATAAATTTGATATGCCATTCCTGAAACACCGGAGTATTAGATTCTCGTTCATTAATCCAAAAAACTTATGATTGGGCAGTATGAAATTCTAAAGGCTGCCCTTTTTATTCCGGGAAGGGATGTCTTTTTTCTTTTGGAAAACTTTTAATCGAAAAAACTAACTTTATGATTGTCCACAGGGAGCCAATCAACAAGCTTACTATCCTAACCTACCGAATCAAAGCTCGGAAGAGGCAAATTGAACTGATCAACATCCGTTCTTCCAGACAAAAGCCAACGAATCGATAATAACTGTTTCTCGAACAAATCCTACCATTCAAACCGCCTATTCATTCCCGGCATCTCCCCATGACTGCTAATGGCAATCAGGCTGATCAAGCCAATAAATACCAATACACCCAATACGATCAGGGTCCATTTTTTTGGATGGGCATTTCTGCTTGTAAAAGTGGGTACTGCCTTTGGAATCAGTGCCAGAATAACGGCAAAATTCAGGATGTATAAGAATTGTTCGATCCGGTAAAAACTGAGAAAAGATCCGGTAATCAGAATCGTAAAAATGATGTATACGGCAAAATAGGTAATATAAATTCCATGTACTTCCCCAAAGCTCAGCCCCTGATTGAGCTTGTTTTTTTTGTTGGAAAGGAGGTAGATCCAGAAAATCGCCGGAACAAGGAAAGCCACAAAGGCTACGGATTGGGCCATGCTGATCCAGATGCCGGGGTCACTGATTAACTTGCCAAAGGTAGGCTCCAGATCTTTTTCCACAAAGGATTGCTGCCAGACTATAAAGGGTATCAGCAATAGAAATCCCACCATGGGGATGCTGAGGTTTCGGAAGGTATATTGGCTTGTGGGTTTTTCCTGGGGCCAGGGAGATGTATAAGCCCCGTAAGCCATACCCAGTCCGCCAAAGAAACCGAGTGAATATTCCATCACATTCCACATATTGAAGGGCACCTGGGCGACATTGCCCAATACCTGGAGGAAATTGCCGAAGGCGAATCCAAAACCTCCACCTATACCAGCAAAAACCGCTACCCTCATGGCACTGTATTGTTTTTTTCTGGCCAGGTAGTACATCATAGCAATTCCGATCCCTGCACATACTCCCCAGGCCTCAGACCTTGGTGGAGTCATGGCAATGCCTAATTGCTCAATGACAAAGTAATAAAAAATTACTCCTCCGGTGGTCATTTCAATGATGACCTGATGCCATTTGACCTTTTTTTCCGGGTGGTCTGCAAGGACCAGTCCAAAGAGTCCTCCTCCTATCAAACCATAAAGCCCTCCAATGACAAACAGCATGGCCAGACCATAGTAGACATTTACAAAGTCCACACCCCTTCCATAGCCTACCACGGCGCCATAGCTCATCATGCCTCCCAGGCCCCATCCTACAGCTCCTGCAAATGCGGCTTTCATCGCCTTGTTGTACCAACTTTGGTTTCTGGAGAGTACGATGATACAAAGACTACCGATGCCCCCTGCCCATGCAGCTCCCTGTTCATGCCCAAACTGCCCCCGGATGGCCCAGGCAGTACCCAATGCCATTCCCGCGATTATCATGGAAAGGAGGGTGGTATTATTTAGCTTTTTCATTTGTTAGTAATACCCATGAGGAGGTGTTTGTACTACTCAGATTTGCAGCATTTATTGATGGGGAAAAGTAACCTATTCCCGAAGGGATGTTTATTTGCCGGCGAGATACCGCTTCCGGTATTCAATCGGATTGCAGCCTTTCACCTGTTTGAACTGCCGGGCAATATTTTTGCTGTCATTTAAACCCAGATCAAGGGCAATTTCAAATACGGTTTGGTCTGTTTCTAAAAGTTTTTGCGTGAATTTTTCTATGCGCAAATTAAAAATGTACTTGTAGATGGGATAGCCTGTGATTTGGTGAAAGCGTTTTTCCAGGCTGCGTCTGGAGAGAGGGACTTGTTTGACTACCTCTTCCACCTGAAGGTTTTTTTCTATGTTTTTGTGGATGTATTTTAGGGTGGAGGCGATATGATCATCGTTGGTTGCATAGATATCGGTAGACTGGCGGGTGATGATCTGTGTAGGCTTTACATGAATATCATAAAACTGGTCTGCACCATTTTGGATCATGTGTTCCATCAATTTGGCCGTATCATACCCCCCCTTTTCTATATCAAGCCCGATACTGGACAAAGGAGGATCTGAAAGTTCACAAAGCATTTCATCATTGTCCACACCCAAAACGGCCACCTCTTCAGGGATTCTTATCCTGTTCTGCTTACCGGCCTCGGTGATGTGCAGCCCCTGATTGTCGTCACAAGTCATCAGAGCTATTGGTTTGGGCAGGGAATTCAGCCACTTGCTCAGAGAATTGCTCTTGTAATACCACAGATCGGTAGAACGGGACTTTCGGTGTTCAAAATAATGGACCTTTGACCCAACAGAGTTGATTTTTTTTTCGAAGCCTTCAGCCCGTTCTCTGGACCACACGATATCATTGAATCCATAAAAAGCAAAATTTTTAAACCCCTTACGCAAAAAATACTCAGCGCCCATTTCGCCGGCCTCATGGTAAGCTCCGGTTATGTTAGGTAGCTCGCTAAATCTTTCTTTAAAATCCTGTGCAATCACCGGGATTTTTGCATCCAGAATCATTTTGAGATCCATCTCATTGTATAACTGACCGATGATGCCATCTGCTCCCCAATCCTTTGCCCAATCCAGTATTCCTTTTATGCCGATGGTCTCCCGGTAGTACAGGGGCATGCGGCAATAAGTCCAGGGCCCGTGTTCTGCAGAATATTTGGAAATCCCTTTCAATAGGCTTTTACTATATTCCTCAGCAAAATCAAGTAGCAAAATGATTTTATACATGTTCTATCGAAAGATGTCCTTCAGGTTTTTGGTAGCATTGCTCACCAGCGGTTTGGCCCAGATTCCAATGCTCAGGATGTAGCCTAAGGTAATCAGAAGAAATAGCATGGCCAACTTCAGCCCTGTAATTTCAGCAATACCTCCTACGATAAGAGGTACTACTGCTCCTCCGGCAATTCCGGTACAAAGTATGCCGGAAAAGGTCCCATGATGCTGAGGAACGGAATTCAATGCCAGGGAAAATATGATGGACCACATCACGGAAGCAAAAAAACCAGTCAGGGGAAAAGCTATCAACGCCCAGGATACCGGACCAAAAAGGGCCACCAACAAGGCCAGGATCGCACCGGAAGTGAACCCAATCAGAACGGTTCGGCTATCCATAAATTTCAATAGCAGCAAGCCAAGCAGACAGCCAATAGTCAGCAAGCCCCAGAAATAGGAAATTACCGTGGCGCCGGTGGTGGCAGGATCCACACCATGGTAGGTCTGCAAAAATTTTGAAATCCAGTTGGCAATGCCCTGTTCGGTACCTACATAGCAGAATATTCCGAGAAAATAGAGGATCACGATTTTGTTGGAAAGCAGTTCCCTGAATGCCACGGCAATGTCAATTTTTTCATCTTCCTTGAGCTCTACCTTCGGAAACCTGGCCAGATAAACCACGATCACCATGACAAACGCGATGACGGCAAAAACCCAGTACAAAGACACCCATTTGAGGTTTTCGGGAACCATGCCATCCAGAAAGGTAAAGAGCAGGGATGCTTTGCCGGTGTGCATATTCGTCACCAGATAGCTGTAGAGCATGGGACTAAGGAAGGATGCTGCCCCAAACGCCAGTTGTCCCATTACGGAATTAAAAGCAAAGTGCTCTTCACCGCCCGCTGTCCGGAGCAGTGGATTGATAACTACCTGCAGGATGGCCATTCCGATGCCAATGATAAAAAGAGAAGTCAGGGCGACAGCAAATCCCGGAATCAGCGCAAATAAGATGGCGCCCAGAAAAGCAAGTGAGAAAGCGAGCACCAGCATCTTTTTTTCCTTGTATTTTTCTACCAATATACCCGATGGAATGGACATAACGGCGTAGGCCACGAAGAAGGAGAAGGGCAGGAAGCCGGCCAGTCCGATACTTAGGGTAAAGCTATCAATGATGTCCGGAATGATGGGGCCAAGGATATTGGTCAAAAAGGAAATGACAAAAAATATCAACAATATTAACGCTACGATGAGTTTATTTTGATTCATATCATGCTATTTATAGAGTATGAAGTTAATGATAAAAGTTTGAGTGATTACAATCAATTTGTTGGTTCTGATTTTTGTGGACTGAACTGATCACCAGGCAATGAGCCGGTCCGGGAAGCTGGCCTATTTGCGTACTACACCATTGGCATGCTCCAGAGACAGATCCACCAGGGCAGCAGCGCCCAGAAGTGCAATGTCCTCATTTTTGGTTAGGTGAATGTTTAGTTTTTTTATCGATTCTGGGTAAATGAAATCCCCGAAGCTTTGCCGCATACTGGCCTCAAAATAAGGGTAAGCATTGGCTACTGATCCCCCGATTACAATTGCCTCGGGGTCATAGGTATACATGACTACCTGGACGGCTGCACCAAAATGGTGGCCAAAAGCTGCCCACTGATCCAGGGCTTTCGCATCACCTTTTTTCGCTGCGGTAAATGCCTCCAGAGCCGTGGTTTCGTAAAAGGCACTAAAAAAATTTCCGCTCGCATAAAATTCAATATTTTTATCCTTATAGGGGAGAAGTCCGATTTCTCCGGCCCCGCAATTGATGCCCGCATACAGTTTATTTCCGATGATAATCCCTGATCCCAGTCCGGTGCCTATGGACATACCTACCATACAACTATAATTTTTCCCTAAGCCAAATTTGTGTTCGCCGATGGTAAAGCAATTGACATCATTGTTGACAAAAACAGGCAGGTTGAATTCTTCTTCCAGGATATCTTTAAGCGCCACCTTTTCCCAGGAGGGAATATTGGTTACATTATAAACAATGCCTTTTTCCACGTCCACCACCGATGGTACGCCGATACCAATACCATCTACTTTATGCAGGGTAAGAGGTTTGATAAATTGAATCACCTGATCCAATGTGGATCGCAGATCGTCTTTTTCCTTTAAGAGGGCTCTTGTTTTGTGGATGATCTTCCCGTCTTTTTCTATGCCAACCTGGATTTTCGTACCACCTAAATCTATTCCTATGTTCATTGCGCTAATACAGGTGAGTTTTATAAAAAATTAAATAACAAATATACCTTAATTTAAATATTTTACCAATTTACCTCAAGCCGATCTGGTGTCAACGTCTGACTATAACTGTTTGATAATCAAAAATCAATGACAATGACAGGCTTTCCTTTTTAGCTGTTATACTTTGAATTCTGGCAATGTACTATCGGACAGGAGTCTTTTCTAATGGTTCAAATCAGAATCGAGAGGTGATTCACAGAAACGATTTTCTCCTTCCCAGGGGCAGAGGGGTTTGCATCATTTCGTTTGGAATAAATGCAATCCTTTTTCATATTGTTTCCGATTTAGAAAAAGCGGTAAAACCAGAAGGTCATGAAAAGGGGGGATTTCTTCAGTAAAGGGATGTTGACCTCCATGGGTTTGGGACAGTAAAAAATTATACAGGATAAATGATGGTCTTTTCTGTTTTTACAACAGTAATTTATCTAGTCATACCAATTCGCTTGAAAAACAGATAGAGATTAAATTAGTAAAGAACTACTTGATAATTATTGGGTAAAAGTGGGATTCATTATCCGGTATGGCCTTATCCTCGCCATCATCTGAAGCCTTTCAAACGTTAATTCTAAAAACGGTAAAAAAAGCATCAGTTGGATTTCGGTAGCGGAGTAAGGTTTTCTGCGGTATAGTTTTCAGGTGGGTCCCCGCACAGATTAAAAAATGATGAAAAAGAAAAAACTTGTTTGGACAATAGGATTTGTACTTGTGGTATTGTTGCATTCGTGCAACCAGGGGAATACAGATGTGAAAAATAGGCATACCGACAAAGAACCGGACGGGATAGAAATCAGCACCGTTGCGTATGAACATGTATTTGGCGATGACCGGCCCTTTCCGCAGTGCCACGCGTCTACCATTGTGGGGCTTGGTGATGGGACGTACCTGATGGCCTGGTTTGCAGGATCTCATGAAAAAAACGATGATGTGGGAATCTGGACAGCAAAGGGGTCTCCCGGTGACTGGTCAGCACCCAAATTGCTGGTAAAGGTGAGGAATGACCCCCATTGGAATCCGGTGCTGTTTAATGCTCCGGATGGGAAGGTATATCTCTATTTTAAGGTAGGAAAGGAAATTGATTACTGGGAAACCTGGGTACAGCACACCGAGGATGGAGGAGACAGCTGGTCGGAGGCTGTCGAGCTGGTACCGGGGGATAAAGGCGGTCGTGGGCCTGTAAGAAATCACATGCTGGTATTGTCTGACGGTACCTGGCTTGCTCCGGCCTCTGATGAGAAAAATAAGGTATGGACGGTTTTCGTAGACCGCTCAGAGGATGGCGGAAAAACCTGGGAGGCCACCGAAAAACTGGAAATGGACCGTAATGTAATTGAAGGGGAAGGGGTGATCCAGCCCGCGCTTTGGGAGTCAAAACCCGGGCATGTACACATGCTGATGCGGAGCAGCTCCGGAAAAATCTGCCGGGCAGACTCGGAGGACTATGGAAAAACCTGGTCGGCTGTAGAAGAAACCTCTCTTCCGAACAATAATAGCGGAATCGACGTGGCCCATTTGGGTGCGGAGAAGCTGGCAGTGATTTACAATCCGGTTTCTGAGAATTGGGGAGACAGGTTTCCGATTTCTGTAGCCGTTTCCACAGACAATGGGCATACCTGGAGTCAAAGGTTTGACATAGAAAAGGGCGAGGGAGAATCAGATGAACTCTCCTATCCCGCCATGTTTTACGAAGACGGGCATTTGGTAGCTTGCTATACCTGGAACAGGGAGAGAGTCGCATTCTGGAAGGGCAAAATCGAAGGAATTTAATTGGCAGATATGGCTTTGAAAGTTAATGTAATCCTGGGCTTTTACTTATTGTTAATGGCGCTTACTGCCGTCGCGCGTCAGGAAGCTACCTATGCCGAAAAATTGGGCTTTCCTACCGGGGCAAGGGTGGTGATATTTCATGTTGACGATGCAGGGATGTCCTATGAATCCAACGAGGGGACGATCAGGTCGATAGAAAACGGAGTGGCCACCTCCTGCAGTATCATGATGCCATGCCCCTGGGCGGCCAGTTTTATCAGACATGCGCTGCAGGAGCCCATGGACGCAGGTATTCACCTCACACTGACTTCTGAATGGAGTGATTATCGCTGGCATCCTGTTTCGGGGAAAGAGGCAGTTCCCGGGCTGGTCGATCCGGAGGGCGCTTTTTGGCCATCGGTAAATGAGGTGGTGCGACACGCCTCTGCCGATGAGGTGGAAGTCGAAATACGAGCCCAGATCGACAGGGCACTGGCCATGGGTTTGAAGCCGACACACCTGGACAGTCATATGGGTACCTTGTTTTACCATCCTCCCTTTTTGGAACGATACATTAAAGTAGGCGTGGACTATGGCATACCTGTCATGTTTCCCGGAGGCAACAATAAGCTTTTGGAACAGTCTATGAATGACAATATGATCAAGGCATTGAAAAAGGAAGGGAAATACAGTGAAGGTATGGAGCTGCCCCGCAATGAAATGCTGGAAAAGTCGGCAGCGATCGGTAAGCAGATCTGGACCGCCGGTCTTCCAGTATTGGACGATTTACACAGTGTGAGCGGAAATTGGAAACCGGACGGAAATCCGGATGATAAAGCCTGGGGCAAATTTAAAGTGGCACAGTTTAAGGCTGTGCTGAGGGAAATGGAGCCCGGACTTGCCATGATCATTGTGCACAGCAATGGAGATCGTAAAACTTTTGACCGGATCAGTTCTTCGGGAGGATCGAGGTACGCGGATATGTTGGCAATGACCGATCCGGAATTGGAAAAATTTATCGCTGAGGAGGGAATTTTACTGACGACCTGGCAGGAAGTAATGGAAAGAAGAAAGAGAATCAAATGAAGATACCATCATTATGTCTGTTACTGACGTTTCTGGGATTGACTGCCTTTGGACAATACATCCCCAGAGATAAGGTAATTGTGGACGAGCAACTGATATTTCCGCTTCAGAAAAATCATGTTCATGGCAGCAGCATTGTAGCCCTTCCCAACGGTGATTTGCTCGCCGCATGGTTTGAAGGATCAGGAGAAAGAACTGCCGATGATGTACGGATCATGGGGGCAAGATTAAGGCGACGGGAGAGCCAATGGGGAGCTCCTTTTTTGCTGGCCGATACCCCCGGAATACCCGATTGTAATCCGGTAATGTTTCTCAATCAGGAGGGCAAGCTTTTCCTGGTCTGGATAGCGGTACAGGCAAATCGCTGGGAGCAGTCTATTATCAGGTTGCGGACCAGCACGGCCTATGACAATGCAGGCGCCCCCATCTGGAACTGGCAGGATAATATTTTGCTGAAGCCCGGCAGCGAATTTCACGAGGAGGTTGTCAGCAAATTCAGCGAGCTGCCTGAAAATAACTCCGGATGGGCAGAATATGCGCCCAAATACGACGACATGATCATTGAGGCAAGTAAGGATAGCAAAAAAACGAGCATCGGCTGGATGACGAGGATCAAACCACTCGTTTTGCAATCAGGAAGAATGCTCTTGCCGCTTTACTCTGATGGATTTAATCTTTCTATGGTGGCGATTTCTGATGATGATGGCGCAACCTGGACCCCCAGTCTGCCAATAGTAGGAAGAGGCCCTATCCAGCCTGCACTGGCGCAGAGAGAAGATGGTGAAATAATGGCCCTGATGCGGGATAGTGGAGATGCTCCCAACAGGTTGCAAAGAAGCTTTTCGACAGATGAAGGGATGACCTGGTCTGCTGCCGAGAAATCCAGTATTCCCAATACAGCCAGCGTAGAATTATTGACGTTGGACAATGGTCTCTGGGTGTTTTTAGGCAATGATGTGGATGATGGACGATACAAGTTATCCATGTATGTTTCCGATGATGAAGGAAGGACCTGGAGGGGAAAAATTTACCTGGAAGATGAAAAAAAGGGCTTCGGAGGATTTTCCTATCCCTCGCTTATCCAGGATGTAGACGGGATAATCCATGCTACCTATTCCTATCATCTCGAAAATGGTGACAAATCTATTAAATATGTAAAGATTGATCCAAATAATTTTTTCTGAGGATAGTCCTTCCTGCCCCTTCTTCTGTATTACAGGTGAGTAGATTAATTGCCTCTGAAGGGTAGAATTGATTTGACTTTAGTAGTTAGGTTAGGTAAGTTTTGTCCGCTACTGTCTTTCGGGCAGGGCGGACAAATTTATTTTTGACAAACCTGGCGCAGCAGTGAACCCAAAACCCGATGTTGATAATTTGCGAATTTCCTCAAAGGGAGCAGTATTTTCGATGTTTTCTACTCTCTGAAAGGCTTGCCCGGATGTAGCCCCAAATAATGATCTCACCATTAAAATTTTCTTATAAAAATGAAGCAATTACAATTCACATTCCTTTTGTTCCTGGGTTTCGTTTTTGGTTTCACGCAGTTGAAGGCGCAAAAGCTGCCTGTTTCCAGTGCAAAGAAACATTTAGACCTGCCTTTCATACAGGAATTTGCAGTCAGGTATTCACCTGAAGAGCAGCAACAATTTGTCAAAGCTTTTGCCGACAGGAATGGAACGGTTCAGGTTTTGTCCAGGGATGGATTATATCGCCCCCATGCAGGAGACTTTTTGTATCCGGGGGAATTGATTCCGGACAGGACATACCTACCCATGAAAGATAAAGCTGTCAGCAGCATGACGCTGGTTGACGGACAGTTTGTGTACCTGGACGAAAAGGCTGTTTTTAGCAACGCCTGGGCAGGTAGCCTTTACCTGGCGCATGCACTTCCGGCTGCCAGTATTTTTGCCCATGGCGAAGATTTTAATTTTTTGGTGTCAGACGGCAGCGCCCTTCAATTGATCGGAGAAGAAGGATCGTTGTGGCAGGGCAAGCTGGACGGTTCGGAAATTCTGGATATAAAATACGACAGGCACAGAAAGGTTTTTTATTTGCTGTCTGCAAATGAAGTTCTGGTATTTTCACCTGGCCAAAAGTCATTGGAGAAGATGTTTTCCGAAAACAAGCTCACCTGTTTTGAGCTACGCAGTGGAAAAGATAGATTGGCGATTGGCACCCGGGAAGGGTTTTTTGAATGGGATCTCAATACGCGGCAGCGGATAGGCGAGAAAAATACCAGTTTGCCATGGCCGGATTTGACAGCGATCAAAGAGATCAATGGATTACTTTGGTTTGGGTCTGAGATGGGGGCTTTTATGCTTCGCGAGGATGGAAAGTTCAATTATTACTATGGAGAGCGGTGGTTACCTGCCGAAAGAGTAATCCAAATCAGCCAGAAAAACGAAGATGAAATACTGCTGCTGACTGATCAGGGACTGGGGACACTTGTTTTTGATACCTACACGCTGGCAGAGAAAGCTGCAATTTATGACAGACAGGTTCGGGAAAGACATATACGGCATGGCTTCAACGCCAGTCTTGTGGGAATGGAAAAGGGAAATGTGAACTCGGGGAGATTGGGTGACTCGGATAATGACGGTCTTTGGACATCGATGTACCTGGCTGGTGAAGCGTTTCGGTACGCTGTGACCGGCTCTGCAGATGCCTTGCAGCATGTAAGGGAATCGCTGGATGCCATGGAGCGTTTATATACCATCAATCCGGTAGCTGGGTTCCCTTCCCGGTCTTTTGAGCGGAGTGGCTACATAGAGCGGCTCTCAGACCCGGAGCGTTGGCAACACGCTGAAGATCCGGAATGGGACTGGAAGGCCACGACCAGCAGTGATGAGGCCATCGGGCATGTATTTGTGTTTGGCGTTATTGCAGAATTGGTGGAGGATGAGACTATCCGCCATAAAGCGGTCCGGCTTTTGGACGAGCTCATGCAGCATATCGTGGACAACGATTGGTATCTGGTAGATTACGATGGAAAACCTACTACCTGGGGAAGGTGGCATCCGGACTATGTCAATAGCTTTCCCACCATGGTAGGCGACCGGAAATTGAATTCCTCAAACATTGTAGCCATGCTGCAGACCGCCTATCATTTTACCGGGAAGGAAATGTACAAGGAAAAGGCATATGAACTTATGGAAAACCATGGCTATCTGGAAAACCTGATGCGTCCCATGGAGGAGATCGGAAGGGCTAAGGAAGGAAGTGATGAATGGGCTGCCATGCTTTCCCAGTCCTGGAATCATTCTGATGATGAAATGTACTTTTTGGGTTATTGGGGTCTGTACAGGTATGCTTTCACCGATGAATTGAAAGAAAAATACAAAGCTGCCATCGTTGACCATTGGGAGGCCGAACGGCCCGAAAAAGATGGGCTCTGGAACATCTTTACGGCTATGGTGTCTCCGGAGAATTTTGATCTGGAAGAAGCCATTTGGTATTTGGAAGAATACCCGCTGGATCTGATCAACTGGACAGTAAAAAACAGTCACAGAAAGGATATCGAACTGATCGAGGAAAATTTCAGGCGCCAAACCACCCGGGAAGTGCTTCCTCCGGATGAATTACAGATCAGAAGACACAATGCAAACCGCTTCGGGCTGGATGGCGGAAGGGATGGCACGCAGGAAAGTAGCGCAGGAGATATTTGGTTGCTGCCATATTGGATGGGTAGATACCTGGATGCGATCAGCTCACCATTGGAATAATTAACTTTATGGGCTTTTTGCGCAGTATAAGATCCGGAGAATTGGTTTATGGTACCTGCATCACTGCTCACCACCCATTATGGCCGGCCGCAATGCAGCAGGCAGGACTGGATTTTGTCTTCATTGACACAGAGCATATTCCAATATCCAGAAATGAGTTGGCCCATATGTGCCAGGCGAATAGGGGTAGGCATATTTCTCCATTGGTACGGGTGACCAGGCCTGATCATTACCTGGCCTGTCAGGCCATAGATGCCGGAGCCGTAGGTGTAGTAGCTCCCTACATTGAGTCTGTGGAGGAGATCAGGGTTTTGGTGGGTGCTACCAAATACAGACCTTTGAAAGGTCGTAAACTATCAGGGATATTATCTGGAGAAGAGGCCATAGATCCTAAACTGAAGACTTATATTGACCGTTATAATCAGGGAAATATTTGCATAGCGAACATTGAAAGCGTTCCCGCACTCGATAAATTGGACGAATTGTTATCCATAGAAGGACTGGACGCTGTCTTCATTGGTCCGCATGATCTATCTGTAAGTATGGGCATACCGGAAGATTATGATCACCCGGACTTTCAAACTGCCGTTAAACAAATAATCAGGACATGCAAAAAAAACAGTCTCGGGGTAGGCATTCACTTTTCAGAGGGTCCTGAAAGACAGCAAAAGTGGGTGAAAGAAGGTGCAAATATCGTTATTCACAGTTCCGATTTTGCTCTGATTGGGCGCACACTGATTTCAGATATCAACGTGATCAAATCCGTACATGCGGGAGAAAAACCTCAGGATAGGGGTAGCTTTGGGACCATCGTCTGATTACATTTATTTATTTTAATTTTATACCGTTAGTCGCATGAATAGAATTACCGAACAACCTTCTTTATACCGCCACCTGGAGAAGATGTCTGTTGCTGAATTGACAGCCCACATTAACAGGGAAGATAAAAAGGTTGCCATTGCAATTGAAAAAGCACTTCCCCAGCTCAATCTGCTGATAGAAAACATCGTCCAGAAACTACGGGATGGAGGCCGCTTATTTTACCTCGGAGCGGGTAGCGGGGGAAGGTTATCTGTGTTGGACGCGATTGAATTGCCGACCACCTACGGAATCCCCAAAGGAGTAGTAAATGTGATTTTGGCCGGTGGGGTAGATCGGCTCGTCGAGGCCAGAGAGGAAGAAGAAGATAACCTGGAAGCCGGCTGGCAGGCTTTGGAGCGGGAAAATATCTCGAACGCTGATTTCGTACTGGGTATATCGGCAAGTGGCACAACGCCCTTCGTCCTGGCAGCATTAAAGGCCTGCCGGCAGGCGGGTATTCCCACCGGTTGTATCGTCAGCAATCCTGGCACTCCCATAGCAGAGGAAGCAGATTTTCCGGTGGAGGTCATCACCGGTCCGGAATTTGTCACCGGTAGTACTCGTATGAAAGCCGGATCTGCCCAGAAAATGATTTTTGACATGATTTCTACGACGGCCATGATCAGACTGGGCAGGGTAGAGGATAATAAGATGGTAAATGTGCTGCTGATCAATGACAAGATCATAGACCGTGGAGTGAAAATGGTTATGGAAAGGGCAGGCATTGCAGATTACGAAGCGGCAAGAGCGCTGCTTATGGAAAAGGGTTCAGTAAAAAATGTATTGACTTTCCTGAGGAAATAAAAAAGGGTTCCGAAATTTTTCGGAACCCTTATTCTATGTTGCTGTCTGCCGGTCAGGCAATCACCTTTTCGGCCAGTACAATGATTTTATTGTCATTTACCTCTACTACTCCTCCCTCAACTACCAGGGATTTGCGCCCACTGGAAGTAGTATAGGAAACAGCCCCTTTATCCAATGCGGATATGATGGCAGCGTGGTTGTTCAATACTTGAAAAGAACCGTTTGCTCCAGGAAAGGTAGCTTCTGACACTTCTCCTTCAAATACTTTTTTGTCCGGGGTAATGATCTCTAAATGCATTTTTTCTATTTGTGATGAGCAGGTTACCTGCCCCTCATTACAAACCTATCCTTATTTTACTTCCGCCAGCATTTTCTCACCCTTGGCGATGGCATCTTCTATGCTACCTACCAGGTTAAAGGCCGCTTCGGGCAGATGATCGAGCTCTCCATCCATGATCATATTGAATCCCTTGATGGTGTCCTTGATGTCTACCAATACCCCTTTGAGACCGGTAAACTGCTCGGCCACGTGGAACGGCTGGGAAAGGAATCGCTGAACTCTTCTTGCGCGGTGAACGACCATTTTATCTTCTTCGGAGAGTTCCTCCATACCGAGGATAGCGATAATGTCCTGCAGTTCTTTATACCGTTGTAGTAATTCCTTGATACTCGTGGCGCATTTATAATGCGCTTCACCAACTACACTTGGCTCCAGGATTCTGGAGGTTGAATCCAGTGGATCCACTGCCGGATATATACCCAGCTCGGCAATTTTTCGCGAAAGAACGGTTTGCGCATCCAGGTGAGCAAATGTTGTTGCTGGTGCAGGATCTGTCAAATCATCTGCGGGTACATAAACCGCCTGCACAGATGTAATGGATCCGTTCTTGGTAGAGGTAATTCTTTCCTGCATGGCTCCCATCTCTGTGGCCAATGTAGGCTGATAACCCACCGCAGATGGCATCCTGCCCAGTAGGGCCGATACTTCAGAACCCGCCTGGGTAAAACGGAAAATATTGTCAATGAAGAATAGGATATCCTTTCCGGCACCTTCTCCTTCTCCGTCCCGGTAATATTCCGCCAGGGTCAAACCCGTAAGGGCTACCCGGGCACGGGCTCCCGGAGGTTCGTTCATCTGACCAAACACAAAAGTAGCTTTGGAATCCTGCAATTTGTCCAGATTAACCTGAGACAGGTCCCATCCGCCTTCTTCTTCCAGCGACTTGACGAAATCATCCCCGTAGGTAACGATTCCCGATTCTATCATTTCCCTCAGGAGGTCATTTCCTTCCCGGGTACGCTCGCCTACACCTGCAAACACAGAAAGCCCCGAATAGGCTTTGGCTATATTGTTGATCAACTCCTGGATCAGTACCGTTTTCCCAACACCTGCACCTCCAAAAAGACCAATTTTACCCCCTTTTGCATAAGGCTCAATCAGGTCGATGACCTTAATTCCGGTGTACAAAACCTCTGTAGAGGTGGATAGATCTTCAAACTTTGGCGCTGCCCGGTGGATTGGTAGCCGGGTTTGGGTATCTGGTTGTGGCAGTCCGTCGATGGCTTCGCCTACGACGTTGAATAACCTGCCCTTGATACTGTCTCCTGTGGGTACAGATATGGGAGCACCCAGGTCCAGCACTGCCATCCCTCTGACCATTCCTTCCGAAGAATCCATTGCAATGGTTCTAACCCGGTCTTCGCCCAGATGTTGTTGAACTTCCAGAACCACTTTCTGGCCATTTTCTTTTGTAATTTCCAGCGCATCAAGGATATTTGGCAGTTTGCTTCCTTCGAAGGAAACATCCACAACAGGACCAATTACCTGAGTTATCTTACCAGTATTCGCCATTGTTATATTTTAATATGAATAGGAACAATACTTTAAATTCGAGTGCAAAATTAGTTAATATTGCTGAATACCAAAGGATGTTTTAAAAATTAATCCACTTTGTCTGGATTTTTTATGATACTATTTTTTTAAGGATTGGAATAGACCTCGTTCCTGTGTTTTTTGATTTCTTCCTAGAAAATTCTCCTGGCCCTGACCCATCTTCTGGACCAGTATTTTGATTGGATATGGTCTTCTGTCACGCCTAATGAGGTGGATGCATGGATAAAGTAGGTCCTGCCAGGTCTCTTTTCAGTCACGATGCCTGCATGGGTCACACGCCGCCTTCGTTTGCCGGTGGCGAAGAATACCACATCACCCTTTTTCAATTTTCTTCTGGATACCCTCTTTCCAATTCGGCTCTGATCTGCGGAGACCCTGGGCAGGGTAACCCCCACACTTCTGAAAGACAGATAAACCAAAGCAGAACAATCCATCCCTGCCCTGCTACTTCCTCCATAACGGTACGGTGTGCCCTGAAAAGACTTTGCCGTATCTACTACCTGCTGAATGTTCTGCTGCCGCATCTTGCGGGCAGAAGAGCAGGAACCCAACAAGATCAGAGACAAGCCAAACATCAGTAAGTAGCACCTGATTTTTACTGCGCTGTTAATATGCATATGCAACTGGAATTTTACCGACTTTTAAAAGTTTAAAGCTAACACCCAAAAAGCAATCTAGCAAAAGGCAACCGTCCAGTCCCAAATAACTTCTGGATTGGAATGCAATTTTTACATTAATTTTTTACTTTTATTTTTTCTGGAACGTTATACCCAAAGGACCTGCATCGGGAGATTTGTTATCGTGGCACCAAGAGTAGTGATATGAGCAAAGAAGACTTTAGAAAACTGACACTTCATAAAAAGATCCAAAAACTATACACAGAAGGTACATTTGTGGTAGCCATTCGCTATTACGCCTATAAAGTAAATCTGTATTTGTTGGGAAAGGAATATGTAGAGGTTTTTTACAACCACAAATATGATAGGATCGATAAAATCGAATTCCTAAACCAACGGCACTCCAGAATGAAATTCTATCTGGACCAGATCCGTCTGGCAGAAATCTGATGGCTTTAGAACTTCCCAGCCAGCAGTAGCCTATGGATTTCAATGACCTGCGGTATTACCAGCCGCTGCTCATCATTGTAGAGGACAACATCAGCCATATTGTTTTTTTTGTTGTCTTTCCACTGTTTCTTCATGATCTGATCGATCTGAGAATCGCTCCTATGTGGATCTCTTTTGCGTATCCGTTGTGTCCTCAGCGCCCTGGGAGCCGTAACATGGATGGTAAGGTCCAGCTCCTGGTAGGATCCGGTCTCAAACAATAAGGCTGCCTCTTTTAAAACATACGTTGATTCCTGCCGCTGGGCCCAATCTTTGAAATGGGATTGTACAGCCGGATGAACCAGCGCATTTATCCTTTTGGTGAGCACCGGATCTGAAAAGACCTTGTCTGCCAGGTATTTTCTATTCAGACTTCCGTCTGAAAGGTAGGATTCGGAACCAAATGCTGCGCGGATCTCTGATTTGAGGGTTGGCTCATGGGCCATCAGCCACCTTGCGTTTTCATCCGCATTGTAGATGGGCACCTCCAATAACGAAAAAATGCGGCATACCAATGTCTTTCCGGCACCTATACCTCCGCTGATACCTACCAGCACTGGCCTACTCATAAGACAGCCTGAAGTTTTCTGGTTCGAAAGTGATGTCCCGGATATATTCCGGCTCGGTATTTAAGGAAACGGAGATGGTACTGTCTTCCCGGTTTCTGTTGTTGTAGTTTAAAATGGCCTCAAGTTCGAGTTTTTCAAAATCCTCCATGCTGCTTTCCCTCACAAAAAGGTTTACGCTTACCTCTGTGATGTCACTGCTTATACTTACATTGTTCGGAAAGTAAAGTTTCTGGATTTCGAGTTGCAGATTGTTTTCAAGGTATTCGTCTACCTGAAAGGACACCTGTGCTGTTTCCTCCTCAAGGGCAAGAAACCGGCCCAGCTCTCTGCTCAACTCCAGCGGAAGCAATTTGGAGAAATCATCCCTGATGTTTTGTTCTCCCAGCGAGACCCTCAGCTCGCCTTCCAGCCGTTCAATGATCGATATCGGGCCCCGTACCATGACGGTTTGAGGTTCTATCGCTATATCTGAGGCGTAATCATGGTTTTCAGCCAGGGTATTTTCAGTGGTATCAGCCACCAGCTGAATTCGTTTCGATACGATCTTATCTATCTCATAAAATAATGTATCCTGGACGATATCCACGAGGTTGGTGCTGGAAATATGTTCCGATAGCTGAGGTTCAATGGACGAGGTCAGGATAAATGGCTGCCGGGAAGGTTCGTCCAGACTGATTTTAAATTCGGTGACACCAATCTTAAAGTGCCTTTTGAGCAAGTCCCAGCCGTTGCCATTGATCGAAATTCGGATTTCCCTGGGTACATCGGCTACCGCCATGTATTCTTCCGTATCGTATTCGATCACTACGGGTTGATTGACGGTGGTGGTATAATTGTCTTTATTTAAAGCGTTCAAAAGCCAAAAAGTGGAAGCCGTGAATACACACAGGACGACCACTTTGAGGTTTGACGTTTTTTGAGGTTTCAGTTTCCTGAAATAATCACCTAATGCACTCAAGGGTAGGAAATATTATTTGGCATTATTCAATTTTTTGGAGTAATCCAGGGAAAGGGCTGATTTTTCTACCTTCAGTTTGATTCCCTTGTCCAGTTCGATCTGCACGATATCCCCTTCTACCGAGAATACTTTGCCATGAATTCCTCCTACTGTTACGACATGATCCCCCTTTTTAATTTCGGAGATAAATTTGGTGGTTTCCTTTTGTTTTTTCTGCTGAGGTCTGATCATGAAAAAATACATGATCAGAATGATACTTCCAAACAGAAATACCTGACCCATAATGCCGGAACCGGCACCATCTACCTGAAGCAATATTTGATTCAACATGTTTATCTTTTAACGGGACCTGCAGCAGGCTGAGATGCTGAATCCGAATTTCTGTTTACTGTTCCTTTTAATCTTAAACGGGTCACATTTGGTGAAGTATTGGCCTGAATCGTCACCGTTGGACTCTGCACGCCGGATTTTCCGGTAGAGTTAAAGGCCACTTTTACGAATCCTTCTTCACCCGGTTTGATCGGTGTTTTGGTCCATTCGGGGGTCGTACAGCCGCAGGATGCCTGGATATTTGAAATCACCAGTGGGGCCTGGCCCGAATTTTCAAAGGTAAAGAGATGCTCGATTACTTTCCCCTCTTGTATGGTACCAAAATCATACACTTCTTCTTCAAAAGAGAAGGCAGCAAGGGACGAAGGATCGGCGGGACTAACATTTTGGGTGTTGGTTGGCGTTACCACCCGATTTTGCTCCAATTGAGAAATTTTTTCTTCCAAAGCAGCTATCCGGTCATCTTTTTCCTGCTGACTGCAGGCCCCGACAATCAATAAGGAAGCCGCTAAAAGCCATACGGAGATTTTTGAATAATTCATAGACTAATATTTTAATTATTATTTTCTTTATTGATTTGATCAATTAGTTTGTTCACATCGTTGAGCAGGTTTTCTGCCTTTGATTTGGCCTCGGTAATCACCTTGTCTCCTTCTGATTTCGCCAGGTTATCGGGCAGGCTTTTTCCTTCTACAAGATCATCAATCAGATCCTCCAATTCATTTCTGTACTTACCCAGGCGGTAAGATAATTTATCTCTGGTGTTATTGCCTGAATCCGGCGCAAAAAGCACCCCCAGGACAGCCCCTAATCCTGCACCCAAGGCAAAAACGAACATTGAATTTGTTTTTTTACTCATTATATCTGCGTTATTTATTATCAATAAGTCCTCTACCACTTTTACGGATTTTTCCGCTATCGGTTAATTCTTTCGATAAAGTATCTAAAAGTCCATTTACAAATTGTTTGCTCTTGGGCGTACTGTACGTTTTCGAAATGTCGATGTATTCGTTAATGGTAACCTTGGTCGGAATACTCGGAAAATTTACCATTTCTGTTAAAGCCATTACCAGAATTACCTTGTCTGTGAGGGCAATTCGCTCTACGTCCCAATTTTTGGTTTTTTCGGCGATCAGGCGACTGAAGTATTCATCCGAAGTAACCGTCAAGTTAAATATATTTTGGAAGAATTCCTTATCCTCCTCCCAGTTAAGCCCCAGCTCGGGGAGTATTTCGGCTTCAGCATCTTCACCTTCCTGTATATTTTTCAGCACTTTCGATGCCAAACTTCTGACAATCGGCTTGTTTTCTGACCAGTTCAAGTCCTTATCCTGAAAAAAACTGAGCGGAGCTTCAGATTTAAACAGCACTTTTTTCAGGATTGCCTGAAGTACTTCTTTGTCCTGCTCAAAATCCGGATTTTCAACCAGCATGTACCGCTGGTAATCCTCATGCGGTTTTACAAGCTCCCGGTACCATTCCTTCATCTCCTGTTCCAATTCCTCAAGGCCCACCTGAAATCTGAGGCATTCCCGTTTGAAGGAATGATTGGTTTCAATGATGTTGAGCACACTGTTGTTTGCCAGATTATATGAGGAAGCAGTGCGAACTCCCGAATGGTCTTCAAGAATCCTTTTTTTGCTTTTTTCGTTCCTTACATGGTTGCCAAATCCTACCAACATGCTGATGGCATACAGGTAAAGTGCCGGAATCTGCTCGACGGCAGTCAACATGTTGTTCTTCAAAAAATCCTTGTCCTTCAGATTGTACTTGTGGTACAGATGTACAGCCTTGGCAGCCGTACTGCTTATCTTTTCATTAGGTTCGTTTGATGAATAAAATTCATCCGAGTCAAGATTTTTTAAAAAAAGGGAAACACATCGCGCTGCATCTTTTTTTAACTGGCTTTTGTCCTGCACCTCCATGGTGTGCAGATCAGGAAGAAATGCCTCTCTGATAAAATCTTGCGCAAGAGTTGCATTTGAATTTTTGCACTGCTGATAAGCATAAAGTGATTGAAATGCTTTTACTCTTAGGATTCTTCTGTTTAACATTAATTGAAATTAAAGAACGTGATGGGGTTTACGCCGTATGCTGTTTTCGAAGTATCTTTTTCCTCTCAAATCGAAAATTTCTGCAAATTAAGAAATGTACCAGCAAAGGACAAATAATTGAACTATGGCCGGCGGAAAACGTTATATTTGGATTAAAGTAAATGCAGGCGGTTGCAAAATCAATTCCAATCCAGCCAGTTAAAACCAATGCAATATAACATATATTGTACATGTTATTGTCCATCAAAAAGTTTTTTATTTTGTGAAGCCCCTTTGGAGATTAAATAAATTCCTCTATAAATATAAACTGTATCTGTTTTTGGGAATAGTTTTTACCTTTATTTCCAATATTTTTGTGATTATCCCGGCGCAGCTTGTGCGTATTGCCATCGATTATGTGGTTGAAACTTTCAGCTATTATCAGGCCTTTGAAGAAGGAGGAGTGGTAAAAACCGTAGCCCGCAGTTTCTTTCTTAAATACATTGTCATCTTTGGATTGCTAATCCTCGGGATGGCATTGCTTCGTGGCCTGTTTTTGTTTTTGATCCGGCAGACCATTATTGCCATGTCCAGGCTGATCGAATATGACATTAAAAATGAAATTTTTCGGCATTATCAACAATTGCCACTGAGCTTTTTCAGGCAAAACAGTACCGGAGACCTGATGGCCCGGATTACAGAAGACGTTTCCAAGGTGAGGATGTACCTTGGACCGGCATTGATGTATGGCATCAACCTGATCATACTGTTTCCCATGGTGATCGGCTATATGCTTACGGTAAATGTACCCCTTACCTTGTATTCTCTGTTACCGCTTCCCGTACTCTCGCTGAGCATCTATGTGGTCAACAACATGATCAATGAAAGGTCGGAAAAAATCCAGAGGAGCCTTTCCGGGTTGAGCACCTTTGTGCAGGAAGCTTTTTCAGGCATCCGGGTGATCAAATCCTTTGTGCGGGAAGAAGATAGCGCCGTACAATTTGAAAAAGCCAGTGAAGACTACAAGGAAAAGTCCATTTCGCTGACCCGGGTGCAATCCCTGTTTTTTCCCCTGATATTGGCGCTGATCGGTCTGAGTACCATTATCACCGTGTATGTAGGAGGCATTCAGGTGATCGAAGGTGCTATTGGTTATGGAGTCATCGCAGAATTTATATTGTATGTCAACATGCTTACCTGGCCGGTCACTTCACTTGGATGGGTCACGAGTATCGTCCAGCGGGCAGCCGCTTCTCAGGTCAGAATCAACGAATTTTTAGATCAGAAAAATGACATACTCAGTACAGAACATCTTTCACTCGATCTGGAAGGCAATATCAGCGTAGAAGATGTTACATTCGTATACCCTGATTCAGGCATCAGGGCACTGGATAGGGTAAGTTTTTCCATTGCTGCTGGCCAGTCATTGGCCATTATCGGTACCACCGGTTCTGGAAAATCTACAGTGGCCAATTTGCTCATGCGCATGTATGATGCTACTGAAGGCAGGATTTATATCGATGGACACGATATTAGGGCTTTTGATATTGCCAATCTACGCGAACAAATCGGTTATGTGCCTCAGGACGTATTTCTGTTTAGTGAAACCATCTCCAACAATATTGGCTTTGGCCTGGGTGAAGAACCTTCCGCTGAAATCATCGAACAGGCAGCTAAGGATGCAGATGTATATCAGAATATTGTCGAGTTTCCCAAGGGTTTTCAAACCCGGTTGGGGGAAAGAGGCATTACCTTATCCGGAGGGCAAAAACAACGGGTATCTATTGCCAGGGCCATAGCCAAATCTCCCAGAATATTGCTGCTGGACGATTGCCTCTCTGCAGTAGATACCAAAACAGAAAACGCCATATTGAATGCATTGGAGAAAATCATGAAAGGCCGGACCTCCATCATCATTTCACATCGGGTTTCTTCCGCCAAATTGGCCGATCAGATCATCGTATTGGACGACGGCAGGGTAGTAGAAAAAGGGAATCATGAGGAGTTGATGCAGGCCAAAGGTACCTATGCCGCACTCTATGACAAGCAAACCCAGCAGGCTGGGGAGCTGGAGTAAATTGCCGCCCTGGCATCAGCCTGCCGGTAATTTCGCAAGCGCCTTCAAAAGTAAATTCAAGTCCTCTTCTTCGTGCCAGGCAGAAATCACGATCCGGTTTACAGGGTCGTCTTCGGGGCCGGGGTAGGGAAAGGAAGATAAAATAAAGCCCATTTCATGAAGCCGATCCACCCATGCCATGGGAGAAAAAGTGATGACCGGGTAGTTTTCCAACAGGTCAAATTCCTTCTGTCCAGACAATATGTGGTATACCTGCGACACATTATCCTGTAGCTTTTTCTTCCGGTCCAGGTACAATTGCCGGCCTTGTAAAAAGGCATTCAGAAAGGCCGGTGGAGGTGGGGAGGAAGAACGGAAAATAGTGCTTTTCCGGGCGTTTTCTATCGTTTCGGAATTTCCGAGGATAATACCGGCGGGAAGAGAAAGTGCCTTTCCCAATGAACCGCAAACCATCAGTGCTACCGGGAGTTCTCTCCATTTGGCATAGGTGCCGTACAGGTCATCTCCCAGCACGCCAAAGGCATGACTGTCGTCTACCAGTAAAAAATACCTGTTGGCAGGTGAGAGCTTTTCGGTCCAGTGAAAGTCGTGAATCTCAGGTTTCAGTGGATTTACTGCGTTGGAAAGGATGAGGATATTTTGTCCGATGAGCTCCTTTGACTTTTGGATGCAATGTTTTGTCCAGGCAGCCATGCTGCCATGAAAACTTTTGAAACGCGCAGGAAGTATAGCAGGATGGGTATCCGGAGCGACCCAGGTCAGGTCGGTTTGCCGGGCCATGATATCCAGAGCAAGCTGCCCTGCACTGTATCCGCTGCTGAGTAAAAGTGCTTCAGGGGCACCCGCATTTTTCGCAAATTCAATTTCAAACTGCTCATAAATGGGGAGCTGTACATTGCTGTTCCTGCTAGATCCATGGTTGGGGCCGTGCTTATGGATACCTTCGATCAGCAGATTTGTGAATTCAGGCAGCACACCAATCCCCAGGTATGCGGTTCCACTAAAGTGCAGGTAGGTTTTTTCGTTACATGTGATTTTTCTACCCAGTTGTTGGGTGAAGTAAGTATGGCTCATAGGGAGGACGTTTTAGATCAATAGGGCTCCTGTACCCGGCCTGTCCGGAAAAGTGACCCGCTCAGGACTGATGGTCACACCACTGGCTATATCCCGCGCCAAGAGCATGGCTCCGTCCATATCCACATAGTCTAGCATTGGAGCAAGATGGGCAATAGCGGATATTCCTACAGAGGATTCGGTCATGCATCCTAGCATGGTCTTCATACCAAGCGATTTTGCCTCCCGGAGCATTCTCAATCCAGGTGTAATTCCTCCTGCCTTGACCAATTTTACATTGATGCCATGAAAATGGCCATAACATTTTTTTACATCTGCCTCCTGGATGCAGCTTTCATCTGCCATCACCGGAAGGGCACTTTTTGCATATACTTTTTTCATGCCTTCCAGATCATCTTTCGGAAGTGGTTGCTCCATAAACTCAACGTTGAGCCGGGCAAGTTCTTCTGAGAAAGCAATGGCCTGATCTGCGGTCCAGGCGCAGTTGGCATCAATCCTGAAAACGGCATCTGTATGTTGGCGCAGCGCTTTTACAATATCAAGATCGTGGTCAGTGCCCAATTTTATTTTATAAATAGGCCAATCCAATTCTTTCATTTTTTCGACCATTTTCGGTATGGGGGCTATGCCAATGGTAAAGTTGGTCGTGGGGATATCAACTGGATTCAGTTGCAGCAATTCGTACAGTTTTTGATTCTTCGATTTGGCATACAGGTCCCAGGCTGCCATGTCCAGGGCACATTGGGCAAAAGGGTTGCCCGAAAAATGGGCTTTGGTTAGTTCCCATAGTTTTTCGGGGTGGAGGAGTTCTGATTCCTCCAACAGTCCGGCTGCACTATTGAGGCAGCTTTGCATGTTTTCCAGACTGATGCCGTAAAATGGGTTGGTGGTGGATTCTCCCAACCCGTACCGGCCCTCATCGTCTACGAGTTTTACGATAAGCGTGTCCTGTACATCCCGGCTCTGGTGGGCGATGGTAAAGGTATGTTTCAATGGAAGTTTATGCGGTAGTAATTCAAGCTTCATAAAACTGGACTGGTGTGTTTTTTACCCAAAGATAGAGAAAGCAGGTCAGGATTTAGTTTCTTTCATGATATTCTGATCTAAATTAGCCATATTTACAGGAAAACAAACCTGTTTACTGGAAATGACCACCGACCTACGCTTCCTTTCATTTCTTTCCATTGTGATGTTTATATTCCAGGCTTGTCAGGGGCCTCAGAAACCTGCGATGCTCGACCGGGCAGTGCTGGAGGAAGCTTTTATCGAGTTTCACGAGCACAGCATTACCAAACGCCGGTTTGGATACGACAAGATCGCTCCCCTGATACGAAACAGGACAAAAGCGTTTCAAAATGAAATTCTGGGGCATTCGGTAGAAGGCAGACCGGTGCATGCGCTGACCTACGGAGAGGGAGGCGTGAAGGTATTGCTCTGGTCCCAGATGCATGGTAACGAAAGTACAGCCACCATGGCACTATTTGACCTCTTTAATTTTTTGGAAGGTTCAGATAATGATCCTTTCGCAGAGTTGCGTAGCACTATCAGGCAAAATCTCCTGCTGCGTTTCATTCCTATGGTGAACCCGGATGGGGCGGAACGATTTCAACGAAGGAATATTCAGCACATTGACCTCAACCGGGATGCCATACGCCAAAGCAGTCCGGAAGGCATTTTGCTCAGGGAAGCGAGGGAAGCGTTTCAACCGGAATTTGGATTCAACCTGCATGATCAAAACATATACTACAATGCACAGGGGACTTCCCGTCCGGCAACCATTTCCGTACTGGCTCCGGCTTATAATGAGGCCAGGGAAATCAATGCGGTAAGGAGTAAGGCGATGAAATTGATTGTTGGTATGAACAGGGTATTGCAGGAAGAGGTTCCGGGACATGTGGGCAAATACAACGACACCTTCGAACCAAGGGCCTTTGGTGACAATTTCCAGAAGTGGGGTACCAGCACCATACTGATTGAATCAGGCGGATATCCTGACGATCCGGAAAAACAGTATATCAGGAAGCTGAATTTTATGATTATACTTAATGCTTTGTATGAAATCGCCGTCAAGAGATACGAGCATTTTACAGAAGAGGATTATTTTGCTATTCCTGACAATGATTCCAAATTGATGGACCTGCTGATCCGGAACCTGAGCACTGAAGCAGCCGGATATCTCTACCAGACAGATATTGGAATACGGCGGTCTGAACAATACCAGAACGACACCCTTTTTGCCCGCGGGAATGTATCCGATTGGGGAGACTTGTCCGTGTATTATGGCTATCAGGAACTGGATGCCAGCGGGATGTCGCTGGTCCACGGAAAAATATGGGATAAAGAAATGGCTCTGGCGGATTTGACGGAAAGCACAGCATGGGAGATGCTGCAGCAAGGCTATATGGCAGTCAGGATCCGTGAGCAAGATAAAGGTAAGCCTTATGATCTGCCATTGGTATTGTATTCGGGAGATCGGGCGCGGAACATGAGTCCAGGATTGGATAACAGCGCTGATTTTTACCTGGAGAAAGCGGGCGAGTTACAATATGCTGTTGTCAACGGTTTTCTGATCGATTTGAAAAACAGGTCTTCCACTCCTTTATTGCAACGCGTAGAATAGGCCTGGCTGCCCTAAAAAACGGTCAAAAATGCACGAGTAGCATCCAGCTATTTCCAGGTATGAGTGTGGAATAATTGTATTTGTACGGAAAAATACTTAAAATCGAATTTGTTTTTAAGTAACCCTTTAATAACTAGGGTCTGCTGAAAAACTCAAAAAAGACCAGTTTATAAAACCAGGCCAGATAGCTCTCTGGGCTGGTTTTGTATTTTCTGGATCTCCAGAATCTGCCTTATGGCGTTTCTGAGCATGTTTTTTAAATCTTTCCACGCTGAAAAACTCAGACATGGGAGTGCCATCCCGGCCAATTTGACCAGGTTGAGCACTAGGATAATTGAAGCGATCCACGATTGGCTGGTGTTTTTGAGCCTTGCCCTGATCCGGTTCATTCCGTATCCGTTTTTTGCCTGACCAAACTTGCCTTCTATCGGGTTCCTTTCCCCAGGTCTTA
>NZ_FRCY01000026.1 GCF_900143075.1 Cyclobacterium lianum
GAAGGCCTTCGGCCAAGGCAGTGGAAAACCACGTAAGACCTGGGGAAAGGAACCCGATAGAAGGCAAGTTTGGTCAGGCAAAAAACGGATACGGAATGAACCGGATCAGGGCAAGGCTCAAAAACACCAGCCAATCGTGGATCGCTTCAATTATCCTAGTGCTCAACCTGGTCAAATTGGCCGGGATGGCACTCCCATGTCTGAGTTTTTCAGCGTGGAAAGATTTAAAAAACATGCTCAGAAACGCCATAAGGCAGATTCTGGAGATCCAGAAAATACAAAACCAGCCCAGAGAGCTATCTGGCCTGGTTTTATAAACTGGTCTTTTTTGAGTTTTTCAGCAGACCCTATTTAATCAAGACCATATATCAATCGAATTTTAAACTTTGTTTCCTTGGGTTTACTTATGTCGTTCCTGGCCTTGTAACGGACTGCTACGTTTTGCGGAAGATAGGGAATTTGAAAAACCTCAGCCCAGCATTTGCTCGTATACCCGATGCCATTACAAAAATCCCAGGATCAATACTCAAAATGTCTATCCAGCGTCATCCAATCCACTCCAAACAACTGAGTTTATTTGTATGAGGTCTATGCTTTCAAGCAAATCGCAATCTTCCTTTTGGGAGAGGAATTTTCCTGGCTTTCATTTTAGCGGTTTCAATCCATTCATCAATGATCACTTCCACATTTGCTAATGCTTCCTGATAGGTCCCTCCATCTGCTGCACATCCCGCCAATTCGGGTACTTCGGCAATGAAAGCTTCATCATCTTTACTCCAGTAAATGATTATTTCGTATTTATGATTAGTTTTCGCCTTCATCTAATTTTAACTGATTTTTTACAATAACATTTCTTATTTGCTTAACCTGATAGGGCTTTGCCTTTCCTTACTTTGCCTGGATATTTAAAATTTCTTCTATCCCATCCCTGGTCAGGATATGATGGCTGCCCTTGACTCGTTCCTCAAAGCCAAATTTAAGAAGCAAATTCCTCAATTCTTCAAAATCTATATTTTTATCTGAGGTTCCTCTAAGGATTTTGATAAGAAATTTATCGTATTTGCCCATATGGTAAATTTATTAAAAATATTAAATTCCCCATTCTTTTCAAATTCATCAATTATTAAATCAGATAAGGCAAATTTTGGAATGATCATGATCAGTTTGATGCCCTCAACAGTTTTCTTTTGCCACCAGTCGGGACCCAATTAGAGGGCGGGGTCTTCCAATTTGTAAAAAGTCGAAAAAATATTATAGCCTGGTCAGTCTGACATTTTTAAAGATGTCAACAACTGGTAACTCGGCATTAATCCCCTCGAAGATTCAGTCAAAAGTCATCACAACAAAATTCCCTTTTCCTTCATTTTTCTGGATATTTCTTCTCCGAGTTTCATCCCCCACTGCTGCCCGATTTCCATGGACTCCTGCATGATCATCGGCGTACTCTTTGCAAATTTCTGTCCAACGGGCGTTTTGTAAAACTTTATCATTTCCTCCAAATCCCCAATTGACAGGTACTTTTGATATACTGGCACCTGCATTTTTACCAGCTCGTCTATGGAAGTGGAAGAAAACTCTTGCTCAAGGGATTTCCAAATACCGGGATCCACATCAGCAGATTGTTGTTTAAACATGCCAAACATTTGTTTAATGACAGCCTGATAGGATTCTTCCGTACCCGATACTTCAAACATCTCTTTCAAGGTCTTGGCGTAATCATCCCCTTTTTGACCAAAAGAAAAACCGTGAAGCCAAACCGAAAAGGCAAAAATTAAAATGATCTTTTGCATAATAACTAAAGTGAGGTTAATAAAACTATTTACCTTGACACCGGTAAAAACAATGTCAATTTACCCAAAAATCCCCTACCTTTAAAAGAAAAATGTGGGTTTTACAAATGGCCATGCTGATGGGAAGATTGCTTTTGTTTGATTTTAGTGCTACCGAAGACTGGTCCGGCTGGGAAATCCAAAACGATGGGGTGATGGGCGGCATTTCCAGTAGCAGCCTCCAAAAGACGGCCGGGGGTAATGCGCTTTTTGCCGGAAGCGTCTCCCTGGAAAACAACGGGGGCTTCGCCTCCCTGCAATACCATTTCCCTTCCAAAAATATCGTAGGGTATCAAACAGCCGTCCTGAGGCTAAAGGGCGATGGCAAACGCTATCAGTTCCGCATAAAAGAAAATCTCAGTGACCGGGCTTCCTATATTTATACCTTTACTACCAGCGGAGACTGGCAAACCCTGGAGATCCCACTAAAGGAAATGGAGCCGGTATTCCGCGGCAGGAAGCTGGATCTACCCAACTTTTCTGCCGATTCCATCCAGGAGTTGCGGTTTTTGATTGGCAACAAAAAGGAAGAAGATTTTCGCCTGGAAATCAAAAAGATCGAGCTGGAATAAATTGGATCGAGCCGGAAACCTCATTGGTCAAAATTGATTTTTCTCAACAGACTTTTCAAAGGACGGAACTGCCTGCTTTTGATATCATGAAAGAATTTCATTGGAGCTGGTCAGGATCACCGGAAGCCCATCTGTGATCAGAATGGTGTGTTCGTGTTGGGCAACGAATCCACCCTTGTTGCCTACCAAAGTCCAGCCATCCTCTTGCTCCACGGCAAAGGTAGAAGCGGTCGCTATAAAGGTTTCTACGGCAACGGTGGTGTTTTTCTTAAACCGCTCCTTGTTGGTTTTCACCCGATAGTTTAAAATATTGTCCGGTGCTTCGTGCAGGTTTCTTCCGACACCGTGCCCCGAAAGGTTTTTGATCACCTTAAAGCCTGATTTTTTGGCCGCTGTTTCTATAAAATGACCCAGATCGGCAATTTTCATTCCACCTCTGATTTTACGGACTGCCTGGTGGAGTATGTCATTGGAAGCATCTACCAGCGGTTGATGGTTATGGATGTCCCTGCCCAGGACAAAAGAACCGCCGTTATCCGACCAGAAACCATTCAGTTCAGCAGAAACATCAATGTTGATCAGATCCCCTTCTTTTAATATTTTATCCCGGGAGGGAATACCGTGGGCGATTTCCTGATTGATACTGATACAGGTATAGCCTGGAAACCCATAGGTTTCATATGGAGCGGATTTGGCACCATAACTTTTCAATATTTCTGCCCCATAATCATCGAGTTCCTTGGTTGACATGCCGGGAGCAGCGTATTTCCTCATTCTTTTCAGCGTGCTGCCTACCACTTCACTGATCTTTTGCATGCCGGTCAGTTCCGACTCTTTTGTTATCGACATCTCATTTTTTTTGTTTGGAAACAGACTTCCCTACTTAGTCAAACCAAAATCTATCCTACAACACAAACGTTTCGGCATGGGTTCTATCCGAACTTAAAATATAAGCGATGAATAGCAATTACTTCCATCTTCACAGAAACACAAGCCCTGGTGAAAAGGGGATTCACGCTTCTTTTATCCCGCCCGCAAAATTTTCTCCATCTTCTTCCCTTTAGCCAGTTCGTCCACCAGCTTGTCCAGGTACCTTACCTGTCGGGTCAGGGGATTGCTGATCTCCTCCACCCGGTAGCCACAGATCAGCCCTTTGATCAATCCGGCATTGGGATTTAAGCTTGCTTCCTGGAAAAAGGTCTCAAAAGTGACCTTGTGCCGTATCAGTTCCTCCACCTTATTCTCATCAAAACCTGTCAGCCAATGGATCACCTGATGCAGTTCGGCTTTGGTTCTTCCTTTCCTTTCAACTTTGGTTACATAATGGGGATAAACAGTGGCAAAGGTCATTTTGGCCATGCGTTCATCGTGTTCGGGACTGGTGCTCATGGTTTTGCTTTTTTTGCCGAGAAAATCAATATAGCTAAGCTACAATATCAGTATTCCGGCAATTAATTCCCACTTTTTTTTACGAATAGATATTAGGCCAAAAAGTCTTTCCGCTTTAACCTGAGATGGCATCGATGGTTCGCCGGTCTATAGCAGGAGTCCAAATTTTACTTTTTTCAGGAGCCGAACGCAAGTCAAATTTAAAGTAAAACTGAACCAGCTTGCCTTGCAGCTCGGCAATTTCTAACCTGGGAAGGGACGCCACTACCCTTTTTCCCTCTGCCAACAGGCCTGGATGCCTGTTAAACCTGGTCCTTTTGAGTTCTTCCGAAGTGCCATTGCTGTATCCGATAATGACCACTTCATCAAATTCCACATACTCCTCAGCGGGCTTTATGTCCGAAACTTCACTGACACGGCCATCAGGGCTGACTCTGGCATAAATCCGGGCAATGCCGACATGCCCTGCTGCCCGGGCTTCTTTTGGATACTTCAGGTTTCTCGAGAAAAATCTGTTGACCTCACTGATAGCGTCGATAGGGTCCCCGGCCCGGTCCTGCAGCTCAGCCGCAACGGCCAGGGGAGCGACTTCCGGTTCAGGATCACTGATCACCACGGTTTTCTTTCCCGATAAGGACAGCAAAAGCAGCACAAATACCGGCAAAACGGCCAGCCTGTAAAGACCGGCGAAACGCTTGTTTTCTTTCGCATTCATCATGACAATTCGTTTTTTCAGGCTACTTGAATTGATGCCGGTAAATAGTGGGGACTTGATACGGTTCAGCGCCATGGAGAGCATGGTGTACTGGTATTCCTTTTTGTCCGATGCCCTGATCACCAGGTCATCGGCCCGGAATTCCAGATTGTTCCGAATAGCACGGGCCTGTAATTTCGCGAAAGGATTAAACCACTGCAGGGCCGAAAGCAGTTCGGAAAGGATGATATCAACGAAATGCTGCTCCCGGCGATGCACTGCCTCGTGCTTCAATACCATCTCCAAAGCAGGATGATCCAGCAAATTACGTCCTATGATGATCCTGTCAATAAAGGTAAAAGCCAGATTGTTTTTCTCAGCGATCCAAACCTTTTGGCCGGCTATGTCTTCCGCTTTACAGCCAATCCTCGCTGCCGCCAGATAACCAATAACCAGGCGCAGCAGACACCACAATACGCCACACAGGTACAACCCCGCCAGGATAGCGGCCATATTGGGAAGAAATTGCGTTCCGATTGCTGTTGCTTCCTCAGGTAGCGGACCTTTTGTAGCAGCTCCGGAGAAATATATGACCGCAGGGGAGACGTAGCTGCTTTTAGTAAAACTGATCAGGGGAATGACAAACGCCGCCAGAAAGGATCCGGCCAGATAGACGCGGTTAAATACAAACTGCTTGCTCTTCCGCAGCAGCAATAGGTAGCTGAGGTAAAATACCGCAGTTGCAATGGCCACCTTCAGCAGGTAATAGAGTAATTGTTCCATGGCTTATTTCGATTTTATCAGCTTGAGTATCTCTTCTACTTCCTGCTGGCCGAGTTGCTCCTCTTCGATAAAAGCGGCCACTGCCTTTGGCAGGGAATCATCAAAATAATCGCTGATAAATGCTTTCATGAAACGCTTCCGGTAGGCATCCTTGGAAAGCAAGGGGTAATATTCATAGGTATTGCCATACTGCTTGAAGCCAACCAAACGCTTTTCCTGGAGTATCCTGACCATAGAGGAGATGGTATTGTAGGGAGGCTTTGGATCCGGATACTCTGCCAGAATGTCCTTGACGAAGCCCTTTTTGAGCTTCCAGAGTATCTTCATGATCTCTTCTTCCTTTTTCGTGAGTTTGTCCATATCAGTTAATATTTAAACTTATTTTTTAAATATACAACTGATTTATCAATAATACAACTTTTTTACCAGGTGATTTATGAATGATTTTCGCAGTGCCCTTCTCTCCGAAGGCGGTAAAAGACTGGATCGGGAGTCAGATTGTGGTCCACACATCAATTTCAATATGGCTTCAGCTATGGCATAGAATGCCCAAACAAAGGCTTTTGTTTGAAGGAGTTAGGGAAAGGATAAATGATTTGGCTAAAGCCAATGATACTCAAAAACCTCCTATTGCTACAGCCAAAGCTGTAGGCTATTGATGACAAGAAATCGAGTCTGCCCGCCGGACAGGCAGGCATGTCTGAAGCGACACACAAAGGGATGATTATGAACCATGCGAACTTCCTGCCAGTAGTCAGGGATTCCCTGTCCGACTGGTGTCATCCGTGCGGGCATTTGATCATAGAAAATCAAAATATAAACAGATGAATTCTGGTTGCAATTACCCATTTTTCAATAGGAATGCGGCTTTATCCACAATAAAGGAAAGGATGAATTTTAGACGGGAATTTCACATCAGCCTGCTTGCGATTTACCAATTGCTTTATTAGTAATTCCTCTCTTTCTCCATCGGAGAAATACGGATCCAATTTTTGTCTGCATATCACCTCTGCAATTGCTGAGGTTACCCTAAAAAGAATTCACCTGCAATTCGATTTCATTCACTCCCGGAGACAGCCTTATGGAGCCAAACTGGGTATTGACTTTTTCTCCATTTAGAGAAATGGCGTCATTGGGACCAAATTCCAAAAACAAATCGGCCGAGACATTGGCCGGCAAATTAAAAGCATAGCGCTGCAGGCGGTTGTTTACCCGCTTGTAAGAAGCTTCTACGATACCTGTTTGAAAGGGCACTGCAATGGCTGTCTCCGTCAATCGGCTCAGTTGGGGTTTGATCTCCAGCAGGCCGGCGCCCGGCGTCTTTGGCATGATCCCCCACATCTTGCGGGCCACGATATTCCCGGGTACCGCTCCCCAGGCATGATTCCAGTCGGCATTGGGCTTGTATTTCATGTCCCAGGCTTCCAGGGTCATCGTAGAACCAATAGCTATCATGTTCCACCAGCTTCTATCGTCGGTAGCCGTCATCAGGTCCAGGGCATAGTCGGCCTCCCCGGCATTGTACAATCCATCCATCAAATATTGGGATCCATACACACTGCAGGCCATACCCCGTGATTTGATAAATTCTACCACGGCCGGAATGTTTTCTTCGGGCACCATATTAAAGGCCAGCGGCATCATGTTGGCATGCAGTGAGGAGTGACCGGCACCTTCTCCATCCAGGTAAATGCCTTTTTCCGGATCCATCAGTTTTTCAGTGACTGCCTTCTTTACTTTGGCAGCCATCAGCTCATACTCCATCGCCTCCGCTGTTTTTCCCAGCAGTCGGGCAAACTCACCCATGATCTGCAGGTTGCGGAAATAGAGGGCATTGATCACGGTATTGATGGGCGTAAAAACAAAGCCGTCCCGCTCTCCTTCTTCGGTGGCCAGCTCCCAACCGGTATCTTTCTGTGCCGGCGGCCAGTCCACAATATCTCTCATTTTCACCTCAGGATCTTTGAAGCCCAGTTTTTTCATAAACTCCGGCGTAGCCCTTTCCGAACTGATCAGCCCATCCTCCCGCGCCAGCTCCATCAGGGTCTTGTACTTGAGTTCATCGTAATATTTTTCGATCAGCTCAGTGTTGCCGGTGTACAGGTAGTCCTCATAAAACATCAGGGCCACATGGAGCTGCCACTCGGTGGGCCAGGTGGGGTTTTCCATAAAGTATTCGATGCTCCTGCGGGCAATGGGGTATTCCCAGTCCACTGCATAATGGCTGAGCTGGTTGATATAGGCGTCTGCCTCGTAGGGAATGCGCTCCCGGTCACCATCCACATATATGCCAGCAAAGGAAGTCCCCTTCATAGAGTACTTGCACAGATCCCACACCTGGTTCAGGATGGTATCCGAACTGCTGAAATGGCTTTGATCTTCTTCAAAATATCCAAAATAGGCTTGTTGGGTGAGTTTTTCCGGTTGCTTTTGGGCCACAATTTCTGCATACCGAAAAGGAAGCAACACCGGAAATGAATCCGGCAGGGCCACTGCGGCAGGACCTGTGTTCCGTTGATCGGGAGGTAACTGCAGCACATACCGGTCCTTTTCAGGACTAACGGGCACCTCCACTTCCTGGAAGCGGATATGACCCTGAGGATCTGTATTGATCCTGGCTCCTTCCAGTTGCTCTCCGATACGCACCGTGAGCATTCCGGGTTGATCAGCCTGATACCGAAAAGTGAGGTTGGCAAAAGCGGCTTTGCCAAAATCTGCGAGCCAGGTGTCAGCATCAACTTTCCTGAGTGTTTGGGGCAGAATATCTTCCTGCATAAATCGATTTGGCGTGGTGATATGGCCTTGCCTCTGGCCGCCAGTCTGGAATGACTGTGCCGCCGAGTACCTTCCGGTTCGGTTATCCCCATCCCAAATGCGGACCTTCCAGTAATAGCTTTTATTTGCCTCCAGTGCAGGACCTTTGTAGGCAACGTTAACGCTTTGCTTTCCCGCTACCTTCTTACTGTCCCAGACATCCCCGAGGTTCTGCCGGCTTTTGTCCGGCGAACTGCTGACGAGTACCTGGTAGGCCGTTTGAAATTGGGTTCCCGCCGGCACCTGCCAGCCAAATTCGGGATTTTGGTCGTGCAGGGGCAGCCCTGCGGGCTTTCGCAGCATCTCCACATGGAGGTTTTCCGGCGAAGCCGTAGTCTCATCAGCAAGCGATTCGCCCATGGCATCCATTTTTTTGCGGAAGGCCTGTAAGGTGGCAGCATGGGCAGGGTCGGCAGCCAGGTTGTTGATTTCCCGGGGATCGCTTGCCAGGTGATACAATTCCTCAATGGATTTGTCATTTGTATATCGGAAATACTTCCACTCCGCAGTGCGGAGCCCTTCACTTGGCGGGATATTTTCAAAATCCCAAAGGTGTTCGATCAGGATGGTGTCCCGGTCAAGTTCCTCCCGCCCCTGAATGACAGGAACAAGGCTTTGCCCCTGATAGGCAGCCGGAACAGGCAGGCCTGCAAGGTCCAGAATGGTGGCCGGCACATCCACATTGGCTGCCAGTGCCGCTGACTCCAGCGGTTTGCTGACCCTCGGATCATGAATGATCAGCGGCACCCGTATGGAATTGTCGTACAGAAGCCACTTCCCGGCCAGTTGCCGCTCGCCAAGGAAATAACCATTGTCTCCCATCAGGATGATGACCGTATTTTGATCCATACCTTTGGCCTCAAGCTGCTTTCTGATTTTGGCGATCTCCCGGTCCACACCAGAGATCATGCGGTAATAGCCCTTGACACTGTGCTGGTATTTTTCAGGCGTATCGTAACGCCAGGTCCAGCGAAGGCGATTGAATCCGGATCTGACGATCTCCGGCTGGGCTTCAAAGTAACGGTCTTCGGAAAGGTCTGCATCCGGTATGGTGATGCCCTGCAAAAGGGGATCAACTTCCTGCTGCCAGAAGTACTGGTCTTCGGCCGGATCATGCGCATGCGGCGCACTGAAGGAAAGCGAAAGGCAAAAGGGTTCATCGGGATTGGCCTCCGCTATAAAATCCAGGGCCTGCTGGCCGGTATAGCGGCTCAGATGCACTGTGTCACTGCCTATGGTCTTGAAAAAATAACCTCGTCGGTCTTTGAATTGCCCATTCCGGTCGTAGGATTCATATTCGTCAAATTGACCTGCCAGGTCCTTGTGGTTGACACCATATTTCCCGAAAAAACCTACCCGATAGCCAGCTTCTTTTAATAGTTTGGGGTAGGCGGTTTCCATGTATTCGCCACGGATAGGGCCGGTTTGAAAGGTATAGGCATGGGTGCGTTCATACAATCCTGTAAAAATGGTGGCCCGGCTGGCCGCACAGATGGGGGTGGTGACCATGGCATTTTTAAAATAGGCCCCTTCTTCTGCCAGGCGGTCCATTTCAGGGGTATGGATCAGCTCATTCCCCGCATGTCCAAGTGCATCCCAGCGCTGGTCATCAGTGAGGATAAAGATGATATTGGGTTTTTTGTCCGGATCACTTTGGGATTGGGCCTGGGCAAACAGCTGGGTAGTGCCCATCAATACCAGCAGGGTATAAATCGTTTTAAGCATGAATGAGATTATTTTCTTTCAATGATAAGAAAAAGGAATACTAAAAGTACTCCTTTTTCCTAAAAACTCCATTGTCATCCGGAAATATGAAAAATACCGTTTTATTAAAGGGATTATTATTCCCCGGCATACCTCTCGATGGTATTCAACTCCGGGCTACCTCCCCTGTTGCCACTTCCCGCAGCAATGTAAATCGCCCCATTATACACAATGGCCTGAGAACCGTGTCGGCCCCGGACCAATGGATCCAGGCTTTCCCAGGATTGGTTTCCGGTATGGTAGGCCTCCACCTCACTGTGTGCCGCTTCCTGACTGGCGCTTTCACCTCCGATTATTACCAGCTGCTGCCCGATAAAAGCACTTGAAGTACCGGCCCTTTCTGTGGGCAAATGCTGCTCCTCCGGCAAGGACGTCCAGGTATTATCTGCTATATCGTAGACATCCACCTCCGGTATGGTCAACTCAAATGTTTCGCCTGTTTTTGCCGAGGAATTTCGTCCGCCGGCACAGTAAATTTTACCCTCACTTACGGCCGCATGGAAGTGATCTCGCGGCCTGGGAGCATCTGCCAATACTGTCCACTCCCCGGTCGAAAAATCATATTGGTCTGTCCAGGATACGTGTCCGGTCCAGTGCCCATCTGTGATCCCGCTCAGGACGATTGCTTTGTCTCCGGCTACAATCACTCCGGCGGAGCCCCTGCGTCTTTCTTCTGGTATGGGATCTCCCATCTCCCAGGCATCATTTGCCGGATCGTAGATCAGGATATTTTCCAGCGGTTCTTCGCGGGGGTATTGCCCTGTCATGGCGCCGATAATATAAATCTTACCGGCATACCCCACCGCCTGAAAATGGTGCACTTCCACCGGTGGCTCAGCACCAGATGTCCAGGTATTGCTTGCCGGATCGAAAATATTAACCGGTTTGATACCCCGTCCTCCCAACAAATAAAATTTATCATTTACCTCCACAAAGCTGTTTTCATGTCGGGCTGCAGGACTGCCTTCACAGTCCAGTATTTCCCAGCTTTTTTCCTTTGGGGGATCCTGCTCCGGTCTGCTTTCTTCAGGTTTGTTTTCCGCACAAAACTGCAGGGTGACGACTCCTGAAATACATGCGGCACGAATTAAGAATTGCTTCATTTTCATTGGTTATCTGATTTAGGTTTGCTTAGAAAATCTTCACCCCTTTTTGAAAGCGCATACACCTTAAATTCATCAATGATAAGGTGATTATTCACCGTTCGAAAGGCGAAATAGCCGGACTCATAAGGTGAAGCATCAAAAAAATTAAAAATCAGTTGTTCATTTCTCCAGTACTGGATCGTGTTATTGTACACGATGATGCGTATGCGGTTGGGTACATTGGGAAGGATCAGGTAGGCTTCATCCGAAAGATCGTGTGCCGGGAGTAAAGGCTTTTGTCCATTTCCTGTATATCTGCGAAACCTCGTCCTGGTGTTGTTATGCCCTCCAAGCCCTACGTAGTAGAGCTGTAAGCTGTCATACTGGCTGAATTTACCGGCTCTATGTGGGTGCGGGTCCCCAAAAAAATCCCCGTGCCAGGGATCCGTAGCCAACCAAAAGCAATTCAAGTCCGAAACCCGGTCCTGTGGTCCCCCTTCATCAATCACAGAAGCGGTAAACTCGATCATTACAGGTTGAACTAATTTTTTGTCAAACCAGACGGTACAGCCCCCTTTGTCTTCGATTTCCATTTTACCGCTGTTTAAAAAGACCTTTCCTCCCGGTTGCTGCTCGGCAATCCAATCGTCCAGGTCGCTGAATTCTTCTGAAAATATCATAGAAGGCTTCAATACCAGGGAGTCATTCATGGTAACATAGCCGGACTCCTGGGCAATCAGGCTGATTGGCAAGATAATGAGAAAGGACAATAAAAGTACGAGCAGCTTCATTTCTCTTTTTTCGTTATCGTTACCTTTCCTGCCTGGCAATGGCAATATCTGCTGCCACCCAATCGGTGGTTTTCTCCAATGGCCCACCCGATTGGTCCAGAAAGGATGGATGTTTTGGGTCAGGGGTTTTATATACACCGACTAAAATACCAAATATTTTATCATTCACAGGTTGAAGTACTGATAATTTTTCCGAATTGAAGAAAAGCCAGCATTTCGAAACCTTTTCAGTTCAATAGGTAGCAACAGGACACCAATTTTTTTACGGTAACTAGTTAAATTTCATTTAAAAATTTTCTACTACAAGACCTTCTTTAAAACCGTATCTTAGGGGCTATTTTCACTTTTAAAACCTTACGTCCTCCCTCCGGTTTTTGGAGAGTATTCCAATGGGCAAAAACATGACCCTGTTGATTACCGCAGTCCATCCAAGCTCTTCGCCCTTTAACAAGGCAGCAAAATCTGTTTGTTACACCCACTATAATTTTATCATTTTTGTTTGTTGTAACCACCATTTAAAAGTATTTTTGTTTATTACAACAAACAAAATGGAAGCACTCATTGAATTGCATATCAAATTAATTGCTGCCCTAAAAAGCACTTTCACACGTAGTATCTATCATCAGATTGATTGGGGAAACCGATTGATCGGCATTATCGGTGCCAGGGGAACAGGTAAAACCACCCTATTGCTCCAGCGGATAAAAAAAGAATACCCCAGAAGTACTGAATCGCTTTATGTGAGTTTGGACCATATATGGTTTTCCAACCATACCTTAATTGATTTGGTGGATGGATTTGCCAAGGCAGGAGGGAATATCCTTTTTATAGACGAGGTGCATAAGTACTCCAATTGGTCTGTTGAGATCAAAAATATTTATGATTTTTACCCGGAATTAAAAGTGGTATTCACAGGATCTTCCCTGTTGGAAATTCTCAATTCAAGGGCAGATTTAAGCAGAAGGGCATTGGTATATGAGATTCAGGGATTATCGTTTAGAGAATACCTGAATATGGTCACAGGCAATAATCTTCCAGTAATTAACCTGGAAGCACTCCTACAAGAACACGTGGAATATGCCAGTGATATTTCCCAATCGGTAAGACCATTGAAATATTTCCCCGAATACCTCAGAACTGGGTATTATCCCTTCTTTAAAGATTTCAAAGACCTCTATGGGGTACAGGTTCTTGCCATCATTAATTTGATTATTGAAATCGAACTCCCTTTGATGCGCAAAGTGGACATCGCCTATGCCAACAAAATAAAACAGTTGTTGTCGATTATTGCAGATGCGGTTCCATTTGTTCCCAACGTCAGTAAACTGAGCCGAAAAATAGGTATCAACCGGCAAACCTTACTTGCCTATCTCCACTACCTGGAAGAAAGCCGGCTGACCAAAAGTATTTACAGGGAAACGGAAGGGGTCTCCTTGCTTCAAAAACCCGAAAAGCTGTTCCTGGAAAACACCAATCTTTCTTTTGCCTTGGGGAAAAATGTGGATTTGGGTAACCTGAGAGAAACATTTTTTCTGAACCAACTATCTTATGTCCATAAAGTCAATTACCCGGACACATTGGATTTTCTGGTCGATCAAAAACACCTATTTGAAATAGGAGGGAAAGACAAAAAAATCAATCCATCCGATAAAAAGGCAATTTACATCGCAGCTGATGATGTAGAAGTTGGTTTTGGCAACAAAATCCCTTTGTGGTTGTTTGGTTTTTTATACTAAACTAAAGACATGGCCACATCACCAAATCAACATATCACCACATTATGTATTTTCTGGCAGACCCTGTCGAAGCCCGACTCCGCTGCCTTTTCAGACTGAGCCTGCCGAAGCCCGACTCCGCTGCCTTCGACTCCGCTGCCTTCGACTCCGCTCAGGCACCGCAGGAATTACCACATCAGCACATCAATTTAACTGTGTGTTTTTCCATGAATCACCTGCCTATCAAACTGTAATTCTGAACTATTATTTGTAAATTACTATCATGGATTTGCGAGAAAAACCAGACCAATCGGAAGAGCCATTCACTTCTTATGGCCATTATACCTATTTGGATTACCTCCAATGGCAGATGGATGAAATGGTGGAATTGATCAAAGGCAAAGTTTTCCGGGCAGCTGCTGCACCCCGAAGGATCCATCAGGAACTTTTGCTGGAAATGGCCAGGATATTTGCTGACTACCTGGATCAACATCCCTGCAAGGTATTTATTGCGCCATTTGATGTTCGTCTTCCAAAGGATTCCTACTTGCCTGAAAAAATTGATACGGTGGTGCAACCGGATATCTGCGTGGTTTGCGACAGCAGTAAGTTAGACGAAAGGGGCTGTTTGGGTGCACCTGACCTGGTCGTGGAAATCCTATCTCCAGGCAATAACCAGAAAGAGCTCAGACAAAAATACGACATTTACTTAGAGAGCGGTGTCAAAGAATACTGGATCATTCATCCCGATGAACAGACATTATTGGTCTACCGGTTAATCAATGGTACCTATCAGCCCAGCCGCTTGCTCACACATGGAGATACGATCGATTCCCAGGTTATTTCAGGTTTCAAATTAAACCTTGCGGACCTTTTCGAAAACCCGGAGGATTAAAAAATGGCATTGAAACCCTCGAGGTCTTTGAGACCTCAAGGGTTTTATTTCGGGAACGTTCTGGAAAAGACCCTCGGGGTTGGGAAAACCCCAAGGGTCAATGTCTATAACCGTTGAGGTCTTTGGGACCTCGACGGTTTCTATCGTAAGCGCTCCGAAAAAGAAGTAGATGTCACTAGCCAAAAAATGTTAAATTTTATTTGCTACTCCCCGGAATCCAACCTGTATGTATACAGCGTATGGAAATCCTCCTCTACACCCGCCTGTTCCTGGTCTTTTAGTGCCACGATTTGGCCCTTTTTGTCCACCAGGGCAGAAAAAGGATTTATACTTTTAGGAATGGCAAGGTCCACAGCCAGGTTCTTGAAATCCGAATCAAAAACAGCAAATTCCATGGGAAAGGAATACACCAATTCCCGCCGCTGTTCTGGATCCGAAACATCATAGGCGGCTTTGGTTTCGGGAGAAACACCCTTGCTGTAAACGACCAAAATATGGTCTTCAAGGGGTAAAAACCGGTGGATTTGTGGGATACGGTAAACCAGTCCGTTTTCTTCAAAAAAAGTATTCATTTGTTCAAGGGGGACCGGCTGGTCCAGATAGGCGTTTTGTGCCGGTATTCTTACCGTCTCCTGAAAATCCAGCCGCTGTTCCTTTTCGTTATAAACATGGAACTCCAGGGCATTGTTGACTGAAAGGAACCATTGGGAGCCGCCATTTTGGATAAGGGGTGTAGGGTACCCGTAAAAGAGCCCTTCCTCGAAGGCATCCGTTTCCGGAAAATGCATGGTGGGATAATAGTCACCACTGAGGGTATCCAGGACCTCCATCATGGCTCCTCCGTCCAGCATGCGCTGATAGGCTGCCTGCATGTCCTGGCCTGCTTCTGCCGATTCCGGTTTGTAGTACAGCAATTTATCCCCCAGGGCAAAGGCGGCAATATGCCCGCCCCCCACGATCCAGAAATAGGGATAGGGTATCTCTACACGGTTCAACACCTTCCCTTGCTGGCTCAGGGTGTAGATTTTATCGGCAAAAATACAGATTTTACTTCCCGCAAAGGTAGGGTTAGGCCCATAGCCAATGATGGCCTCCGGTCCTTCACTTTGGAGGATAAACGAATGTTGGATATCGCCCGAAGTATCAAAAATCAGGACTTCCTTCTTCTGTTGGTTGTAGGCCAGGTATTGGTTGGTTTCCGGGTCATAATCCTTTAACTCCAGGTTGCCCATATAATCGACACGCAGGGAGTCCACCAGTTGCAGTGCATAGCTGCGGGAATCTGTAGTTTCCTTTTGGGAGCGGGAACAGGAAAGCAGGCAAATGGCTAGAAGTGTTATTGAGATTAGGTGAAGATTCGACATGTTTAAAAGTAAAACTATTGGTTTAAAAAACAAAGTAAAGCTTCCTACTTGCTGCTGTCAGGGTAATTTTTTTCAGTCCGTCTAAATGGCAGATATTCAGCTTTAATTGGGTAAACGTCTATTCGATTTACATGCAATTGTGGACCGCGAGTGCTTTCAGGTAGTGTAACTAAATCCCTCCGCCGCGGCGGAGGGAGCAGGGGGATTATAACGGGAACTACATAACCTTAAAAACCTGTCCTGGACAATATAGTTTTGGAAAAAATCCCCCTTGCCCCCTTGTAAGGGGGAATTGACCTCGTTCGGATTTGCAAGAAGGTCAGCAATTGCTGTGCTTTCTCTATTCCTCAATCTTTAATGCGTCCAAATAGGTATGGTTGCTTCAATGTTGCCTAAAAGGATACTTCCAGAGGAACGTATTCAAATGTTCTCCCTTACCAAAGGGCATATCAGAGATACCTATCTGGTTTTTTATCTGCTTAGCTTGTTTCAATGCCCCCTAGGTATCTTACCCGGGTGGGATTACCTGGATGGCGGGGTTAATGGTAAGGAGATCGACGATCAGGGCATCGCTGTCTTCCGGGGCAATGTATACGTCGTCGTACCGGTTGTATTTGACAATTAAGCCTCCGGTAGCCAGGGCAGGCTTCACGCCCACCCAGCGGGTTTTGCCTTTGAGGATGGTACGAACGCTACTAATGTCAATCTCTCCCTTGATAAACCCGGACTTGTAATAAAAGGAATGGCCCCGGATCCAATACCGGGTGTCAAGATAGGGCCATATCATCAATAAGGCCGGAGTTGTTAGGGGGATGATTCTTCGCAACTTCTCCTTCATCGGTTTGGCAGTCAAAAGCCCATATGCCAGAGGAAATACCAGCAGGACAAGCAGTATCCCCTGCATCAGGCGTCCTTTTTTGGCTTTGTATGTTTTCATTTCCAGTGGCTGCACCCCGTCATTTTTACCACTAAAAATAGCGAACATTTAAGATTATTTAAAATATCAAGGTAATTTCCATTGGGATCCAATACGCTCAGGGCTAAAGGGTCGGGATGGTTTTGGATTGTTCAGACCTGAATTTTGTTTTAGGATTTGTTTCCGGCAGGCAAGCTGGTGGTTAATAGTTATTATAATCGGTTAATTATTAAACTGTTTAATTATGATTCGTTTGGCCTTTGGCCTTTGGCTTTTAGCATTCGGCATAGCCAACATCCGAGTGATCAAATCGCTAAAATTCATCATTCATCATGCCATTATATCATCAATTTGTGCCAGGTGAAATTTGAAATTTCTCCCTGATATCCACAAAAGTGCCATTTGAAAAACTATTCGAAAAGAGGACATTTGCAATGGGAAGGTACAAATGAAATTTAGTTGTTTCTTCATTTATTTACCGAAATCTGCGTGAATTGATATCCACTAAAATCATCCTCCATATTACTATCGTTTTTTCTAGCCCCATAAAGGACGAAAGGCGAAAAGGTGAAATACAGGTATTTTTCATTTGGCCAGGGTCTACGAACGGAGATGGTGTCCCTACCTAAAAAAGCTAAATTTTTGCCGAATCGGCGACGAATAAAATAAGTGGCGACCGACCAAAATCCTAAATTTTATCCGAAGGTATCCGGAAAAGTATTTTTTATTGTTTAATAAACTACAATATTGTTGTTTATTAAACAATGATAGTGTAGTTTAGCATAAAACGCATGTATGCTACCCGTTGACTTACTTAAAGAAGTGGCTTTGAGCCAGAGAGCTGATTTAAACACCAGAACGCAAGGCCTGGAAAGAAAAGAACTGGAACATTTTCCGGTGCTCAAGAGCCATTCGTTGATAATATCTGGTATAAGACGATGTGGGAAGAGCACGCTTTTGGTCCAATTAATGAAAAGTAGGTATCCAACTGCCTTTTATTTGAATTTTGAAGATCCCAGGCTTTATGGATTTACAGTAGAAGATTTCCAAAAAATTGATAGGCTGGTAAAGGAAGGAAAGCATACCGAATTGCTCTTTGATGAAATTCAGGTGGTGGCTGGTTGGGAACGGTATATTCGTCAGAAGTTGGACCAGGGAAATCATCAGATTGTCATCACCGGCTCTAATGCCTCCTTACTTAGTAAAGAATTAGGGACAAAACTTACCGGGAGGCATATTACCAAGGAGCTTTTTCCTTTTTCCTATGGACAATTTTGTGCTATAAAGGAGCTCCCCAAATCCCCGGAGAGTACGTCGGACTATTTGCAAAAAGGTGGGTTTCCGGAGTATATAAAAAGTGAAAAAACAGAATTATTACACCAGCTTTTTGATGACTTGTTGTTGAGGGATATAACCGTCCGGTATGGGGTAAGGGATTTTAGGTCATTGCAGCATTTGGCCATGTATCTTGTATCCAATGTGTCTAAATTGGTTTCTGGAAACAATCTGCGCAAAACACTGGAAATAAAGGCCACAAGCACCGTGATGGAATATTTTTCGCATTTAGAGGAAAGCTGGCTGTTCTTTTTTATACCAAAATTCAGCTATTCCAAGAAAAAGCAACTGATCAATCCAAAAAAGGTATATGCGATTGATACGGGACTGGTATCTGCCAATTCAAGATCATTTTCTGAGGATCAGGGAAGAAAATTTGAGAACATGGTATTTCTTCACTTTAGGAAAAAATACCAGGAGATTTATTATTTCTCGGACAAGCAGGAATGTGACTTTGTATTATGCGATCGGAATGGTCCGGTATCCCTGGTTCAGGTTTGTGTGAAGTTGAATCCCGATAACCTGAACAGGGAGTTGGATGGCCTATGGGAAGCCATGATGTTTTTTGATAAAAAAGAATCCTTATTGGTAACCTTAAGTCAGGAAGATGAATTTTATAATGCGGGCCGTAGAGTTTTTGTGGTGCCTTTTCACAAGTTAAAGGATTAAAAAAAATCATGCCCTACCTTTTTATTTCGATTACAACATCAAGTTAGGATCAAAGCGGGAAACATGAAACATATGCCGCCCATACAGGACTCAGAGCAATCCGGGATTCCCATATCGATGGGCTGCACCCATCGCTGAGGTATCCCGCCCTTTCTGGGCTTGGATGAATGAAAACCGAACAGAATCCCAAGCACTGAAAGTGCGCAATACCCAAACACAGGGTGCAGCCCTGTGTCTAAACCCGAAACGGGAACCTTAGCCCTCACGGGGCGGAATATGTTTGGCAACCCCCACATCCGATATAGAAAAAAATATACCGCCCATTCACGGGAAAAACAGGCCAGTTCACGGGAAATACAATTATTAAATTTTATTTTTTCATTTTATCAATTAGATTAGGAAGTAATAAGACGAAAAGCACAGATAAATTCCAACTTTTCTGGTAATCTACCTACGATTAAACTGTTTGAACCGCATGAATAATTGTTTCCACAGCTCCGGTAAGATCCTTGAATTGCTGAAAATTCCATTTACCAAAGGAATACCGAATTGCAGACCTCAAAGAAATAAATGTCTATAAGTAGGTAAATAAAAATATTCTATCGCGATGAATGGGCACAAATCCCGGGTATCCTTATTTGGACCGGGAAACAATAAACTTCATTAATCAAAAGAAAAATGAAAAAGTTAAATTTAGAAAAATTAAAGCTGGCGGCAGAGGATGTACTGCAACGTAGCCAAATGGGAACTATATATGGAGGATCTGGTGGTGCCACATGCTATTTGACATGCGATCATTGGACACGTTCAATGGAAGTTGCGGATTGTAGTCTATCGACCAGGGAATTCTATTGCGGGAGTACAGACCCTGTATCCGTTTGTAATTGCAATTGAAAGTTAATTTTTCTTGGGAAGTACGGTTTTTAATACCGTACTTTTCCTCTTTTTACAGTAAAATTTCAATTTAACTCCGTAAAATGTTGATTACACCTCTCAGAAAACTCGTTATTTTTGCCTGTCTGTCCGCTTTATTGTCTGCATATCCTTTGCTCGGATTCACCCAATATTCCTTTGAAAAAAAAGCGGCCTTTAAAATCAACTCATTTTTCCCAGTTGAAATCATTGATTTTTACCCGGAGAAGAAACTGTATTTGGGATATTTTAAAAGTCCGGAGGGCCTGAAGATTACCATTGTCAACGATAATGGTGAAATGATTGCACAAAAAATACTCGTTGGGCAAGGGCCTGACCAGGTATCCACTGCCGCTAATTGTATGGCATTTTCTAAAGACGGAGACATTTGGGTACAGTCGCCGTTTGAGATCGTTTTGTATGACCAAAAACTAAACGTAAAAGCGCGATCAAAATATCCATCTGAAACCAATACCCAAATTTTTGGGAGGATGGAAGTCTTTAACTACTTCTATCCGCAATTGGACAGTTTGCAATTCAGTTTTTTTACAATTCCAACCGGAACAAGCCGCTATTTGGGGGGCAAGGATTTCAAATCCAGCCATTTGATTGAAATTTACGAACCTCAAAATGAAAGATTATATGAAATTGCCCCTGTGTCAGAGCGGGAAATATCCGATAAATTGGATAAATCCATTGGTGCTATGTATTTTCCGGTGTTTGCGCTTGCCGATAAAACCAACAAACTATACCTGACTACTTCCTTTGATAAGGAAATCACAGTCTATGACCTGTCTACCGGGCTATTGAAATCCAGGATAGAAATATCTCATGAAAAGTTTAAATCCCTGGACAACAATCCCATTTCTACTGCAAGTTTACCTTCTTTTAAAAACAGGATCAATCTGGCGGGCAAAAACCACAGGATACTTTTATTAGAGGGAGGTCTTATCCTTCTGGAATACATTAGAGAAATTTCTCCAGCTGCTTATGAAAATAACCTGGCAGGAGCCCCTCAATACCACCACTTCAGAGATCCTGACTACCATCAACTAATTATCTTTGATGAATCGCGACAGCTAACCGACGACTTGTCACTTCCAGTGAACGGAAAGTTAATGATTTCTCTTCCCGGGAACAGGCTATTGATTCAAATTGAAAATCCAGCTATTGAAGAGGATTTCATTCGTTATGAAATTTACCAGATCGTCAAAAATTGACGCTCAACAGATTATCTATTCGCCATTAGTGTTTTATTTCTTTAAACAAAAACTGAAATTTTTACCAGTCTGGTAAAATCCTATTTTTTACCTTGCTAACGTTATCCAAAACAAACCTATCTCCCAACACCACAGTCCGGAAGGATTTTCCATCCATTCATTGACAGGAAGTTACAGATAGCTCCCCTTTCTCCGACGGGAAAAAACCGCCCGACCACAGGGAATGTAATCACTCCTGTTTGAAGTATATCGCTAATTATTTTAATGTAAGTTGAGGTTTCTCCCCATTTCGGGGCTTGGATGAATGAAAACCGAACGGAATCCCGAGCACTGAAGGTGCGCAATACCCAAACACAGGGTGCAGCCCTGTGTCTAAACCCGAAACGGGAACCTTAGCCCTGACGGGGCGAAATATGTTTGGCAACCCCCACATCCGATATAGAAAAAAATATACCGCCCATTCACGGGGAGGATAATTACTCCTATTTGAATTACATCTTTAATTATCATAATGTACGCCGAGGTTTCTCCCCATTTCCGGGCCTGGATGACTGGAAAACGAACAGAATCCCAAGCACTGAAGGTGCGCAATACCCAAAGCACAGGGTGCAGCCCTGTGTCTAAACCCGAAACGGGAACCTTAGCCCTGACGGGGCGAAATATGTTTGCCACACCAAACACCGACAGAAAAGAATATGCCGCCCGTTCACGGGAAAAACAGGCCAGTTCACGGGAAATACAATTATTCAATTCTATTTTTTGATTTTATCCGTTAGATTGGGAAGTAATAAGAGCAAAAATATATATAGATTCCTACTTTTCTGGTAATCTACCTACGATTAAACTGTTTGAACCGCATGAATAATTGTTTCCACAGCTCCGGTAAGATCCTTGAATTGCTGAAAATTCCATTTACCAAAGGAATACCGAATTGCAGACCTCAAAGAAATAAATGTCTATTAGTAGGTATATAAAAATATTCTATCGCGATGAATGGGCGCAATTCCCGGGTGTCCTTAGCTGGTCCGGGGAAACAATAAACTTCATTAATCAAAAGAAAAATGAAAAAGTTGAATTTAGAAAAGTTAAAGTTGGCAGCAGAGGATGTGCTGCAACGTAGCCAAATGGCTGGGATTTATGGTGGTTCAGATGGTTCTGGTTGTCTCACAAAGAAATGTGGTTCAGACCACCCAGGTAATATATGCTGCGCACAAACCACATGTAGTGACCTTACAAATGGGCATTGTGTTACTAATTAATAACAATTCAGGAAGCCACATTATTTGTGGCTTCTTTTTATCCCTTCATAAGAAATCCTAATGAAATATTTTATAATTTTAATTTTACTATTTTCTGCATGTACGGCAAAAGAAATTGAAGTTGAAAATCCATCTGTATCTTATTCTTTAGATACTGTGATAATTAATTCTAAGAATGAAATTTTGGATTTGTGGGGATTTTTGTCATTTTCTGATTTAGATATTGAAAAAAAATCAATTTTTTCTTATAATTCATTTAACCATTCATTGGACCAAATAGATCTTGAAAAGTTAGAATTTATAAATAGGATCGCATTTGAAAAAGAGGGCCCAAATGGAACTGGCGAAATTTTCGTTGGATTCAACGTATTGAAAGATGATCGTTTTTTTATAAAATCATATCTGGAATCGGCGATTTTTGATAATAATGGAAGCTTAATTCAAAAAGTAGATTGGAGAAATTCAATAGATGCTAATGGTGAAAAATATGGAGAATATCCCAGGAGACAAATTATCGTAGATTCAGAAGATTTAATTGTTTTTGGGCTTTCATACGATTATGAAAATATTGAAGTTAATCTTGATGTTTTGTCTGTAAGAGAAAATAAAGTAGACAGGTTAGACCTCAATTCAAAAAAATCATATGGCGATTTAAGCATTAAGAGTGCTGAATCCGGTAATATTGTTGATCCAAGTATAGAATTTATCCATCAAAATAACAAGATTTTTGTAAGTTATGAATTTTCAAATGAAATCGTATACTATGATTACAAAGCTAAAGCCTTGAGATTTGTAGATTATAATCCTAAACTGACTCCCAAAAGTGTGAAACCTCCAAATATTAGTGTTGGTTCAATGGAACAAATAATTAAGGAAACAAAAAATTTCTATGAACAAGTCAAGTATTATCGTCCAGTATGGGATATTGAAAGCAAACAGTATTTTCGTTTGTCAACCAAATCAATATATTCGGAGGAAAATAAAGAAAATTCGAAGGCTCCTTATAGTGAAACCCAAGAAATAAAAGTTTTGAACAAGGCACTTTTTCAATAACTAAAAAGCAGGTATATTGACAGGGTAAGCAGAAAGTTATGGAAAAGCGGTTTAAGAGTTTGTCTTTGTTCGAGTTTCACGAGCGGTTTCCCGATGAGGAAAGCTGTGTGAAGTACCTGGCATCCCTGAAGTGGCAGGATGGCTATCAGTGCAAAAAGTGCGGCCACGGGCACTATTGTCAGGGTATTGAAAAGTATGACAGGCAGTGCACCAAATGTAGACGTCTGGAATCCCCGAAGTCCGGGACCCTGTTCCACCGGTGCAAGTTCCCCCTTTTGAAGGCGTTTTACATCGTCTACTACGTGTCTACCAGCAAAAGTGGGATCAGCAGCCCTGAACTTAGCAGGAAGCTGGAACTTAGGCAGAAGACCTGCTGGCTGTTCAAGCAGAAGGTGATGAGGGCGATGTCAAGCAGTGGAAACCACCCAATGGATGGTAAAGTGGACGTAGACGAGACCTATGTGGGTGGCCAGGACGAAAAGGCTGTGAGACGCAATGAAGGTAAGAAACAGATCATGGTGGTGGCCGTGGAGCGCAAAGGAAAGGGAGTTTCCCGCATCTATGGACGTGTAGTCGATACAGCTGCCCGTAAGCATTTAAAGCGTTTTATGATGGACCATATAGCTCCCGGTGCAGCGGTGAGAACTGACCGTTGGAGCGGCTATAGAGGTCTTGAAAGTGAATTTCCCAAGCTAGTCAGGGAGAAATCAGAAAAGAAGGGAAAGAACTTCCCACAGCTACACAGAACTGT
>NZ_FRCY01000015.1 GCF_900143075.1 Cyclobacterium lianum
GATTGTGGAGTTGTTCAGCCGGGAAAGTGTGGAAAAAATACTGGAAATCCTGGTCAACAAGATAGCCCGAAAGCAGGTAGCGGTAAAGAAGGGAAGGAAATTTTCTAGAAAGGGTCTGGGAAAATCGGCAAGGACCAACCAATACTATAAATAGCAAAAAAGGGAAGGAAAGAGAAGAAAATACAACATATCGCACCAAAAATTGACACCTGCTTCAGGAGTAAGGAAGCCTATGCCCGAAACCTGATAAAAAGCTCGCCAAGATACCGAAACCGGCAGGGAAAAATCAAAATTATTCCATTTTGAAACCAAAATAACAAACCAAAAAGCTTAACTTAATAGCATTGGGGAGGAGGCCGATGAATAAGAGGCAGGCAGTATGGCTACCGAAAAATTGTATCCTGAAGAGGGGGGAAATCCTGCCGGATAATGCCGGCGGGATTTTTTTTTGGGTAACGGTCAAAAGAAGTACCTTTCTTTGAAGATACGCCATTGAATTTTTTAGAGTATCAGAAGGATATAAAAACTAAAAGGGCGGTTGAAAGAAATATTGAAATTATTGGGGAGGCTGTAAATCGCATTCTTAAAGTGGAAAAAACTGTAGAAAGAAAAAAGCATCACATATCGACCACGAAAAGTAAAGTAAGGAAAAGGTATACCTTCAAACTTACAGAAAGTCGGCTTTTCGAATCCTAAAAACTAAAAAATCAATTTAAAAAGGACGAATAAGCCCCAAAAATGCTTAACTTAATAGCATTGGAGCCACCCCTTAGCGATGCCAACCATGCGATTACCTGGGCCAGTAAACCAACCGGATAGCTATTTCCAACCACCGTTTAGTGGATATATCCCCTGCTCGCGTTACTTTCCAGGCCAAATTTACCGCGACAAAGCCAAAACCAAGCCGGTACGTTTGCCGGGAATAAAGTTTTTGCGGCGTTTCCGCCATTATGTGTTTCCATAGAGGATGATACGCATCAGGCGTTATTTCTCGATATTAACTGTATTTACAATAATAACATTAAACAATTAAATTAATTTAGTATTTTGTTCTCGTGGTCAAGTATAGGTAGTATCATACGGCATCACATACCCTTTTTAATAAACAATTCAGGCAAATGATGAAGAAAAAGTGATGACATTTGATACAATAACCGATATAGTTATATAATCATAAATGACGAGCATATGAAACAATTAAAACTTCTGTTAGGGGTAATAATTCTAATGGGATGGTCTTGTAATAATGACGAAACAAAATATGTAGGTACAGTGAATTTGGAAGCCAGTGGACTAAGCGATGGCAAGTTAGCTATTAACAATGTGGCTACTTTTACAGCAACCGTAACCGACTATTATGGAGATGTTGCTAATCTTAACTACCGATGGACCTTGGATACCGAAAACGGTGAACTCTCTGACGGCGTAAACACACTTGCTAATTCCACCATTGCAGGGCACTCCATGCGATGCATTGGAAGAATTAGCGGCGATGAGCGCATAATTGTAGAAGTAATTACTGAAAACAATACGATTATTGCCTCGGCATATGTTGATTTTACTATTATCCCTTTTGCTGATACTCCCGATGGCCTGGGCTGTTATGACCAACCTAAAATTATTTACCAGTATGGAAATTCATCCTTTTATGTTTGTAATTTTGATGGATCTAATGCTGAATATATGGGATTTGGTGGTTTAAGTGTAGCGATATCGCCAAATGGCAAATGGATTGCTTACAACAAATTTGATGATGACCGAATGGGCTATTTTGCCTATTTAAGGAATTGTGAAACCAACGAAACAATAGAAATCCCCGGAGGAGATGGGGACGATTATTCACCTGAATTTTCATACGATAGTAAGATTTTATATTTTTTAAGGCCGGAACCTTCGCTTGAGGAGAATCATGCAGGGGGCCGCCCGGAAGATATTGCAGCATACAATATCGAAACAGGAGAGGATTATTTCCTAACCACATTGCATCAGTCCGATGAGCGTGTTTCCAAATTTACGGTCTCTCCGGTATCTAACGAAATTGCATTTATCCGAGCAGGTGAGGATATACAACCACGGCTTTCTATTCTTAACACGGAAAGTGGTTTAATTACAGATGTGTTGACGTTAAGTTTTACTCCAAATAGTAGTATGGATTGGTCTCCAAATGGTGAAGATATTATTTTTTCAAGCTCCAACATCCAAGCAGGAAAGGGCATCTTTCGCATGAGTCTTGTTGATGGCATAGGGCCACAGTTGATATTTACCGATCTTTCGCCACAATCACAGGCGCCTATAAATCCGCATTATTATGCCAATGGCACTCATATTGCCTGGACTGGCCAGGAAAATGGTCAGAATAACTTCAATATTTGGAGCATTGATGTAAATGGCAATGACCTGGAACAGATAACCAGTACCAGTGGAAATGATCTTGTACAAGGTGTATTGGAGTAAAGTCTTTAATGGAGATTATTAACTAGAACCCTGTAACCAACGGATATGTGGGGTAGTTGCACAACGCTCCTGCGCAATTACACCTCAAATGACTGTGTTCTTTCCATGAGCAGATGCAGCAGGCGTACGCTACTCCCTGCGTGGTGTTTGGCGAGCATCCCCTCAGCGATGCCCGCCAAGTAATTCATTACATGGGCCAGTACAGCCACCGGGTGGCTATTTCCAACCACCGCATAAAGGATATATCGGACACCCACGCTACTTTCCAAGCCAAAGATTGCCGCGACAAGGCAAAAACGGTACGCCTGCCGAGGGTGGAGTTTCTACCTATCCGGCCGATAAACCCCATCTTCCAGGAATTCTAAATAATGACTATAGGAAAAGCCATCGCCTACACACATAAAAGATGGGCAGGATTGAGTGCATACGCACTGCACGGGTAAATGGAAATTGATAATAATTTAGTTGAAAATGCAGTGAGGCCCCTGGCTGTCGGCAGGAAAGCCTTTTTGTTCGCAGGATCACATCAGGCAGCAGAAATGACCGCAACCATGTACTCTTTCATGGCGAGCTGCAAAAGGAACAAGGTAAATGAATTTGACTGGCTTAAGGATGTGTTCGAAAGAATCCAGAGTCATAAACAGAAGGACCTCTACCAGCTACTGCCCTCCAATTGGGAGCCTGCCTGCCGATAGGCAGGGAATACAGAACCAAGGCATAAACATTACCTGCTATAATTCCTAGATAAATCTAATGGGGTCCTCGGATGGATACCAAGCTTTGCCACTTGCTTTGCTTCGGGTAACAGCTTGTCCAGATTTTTATCGGGAACCCCGCGCGTAAGGGATACCGAGAAATCGGCACAGGCGTTTCACCCTCTGGAATAATTTGGTATCTTCGATACCAGATGCTCATGCCGGACACACACAGCGATTATAGCAAATGGGGGCTGAATGCCAAAAAAATTAAGATATTACAACTAAACAACATTCGGTCGGGCGTACAAAGATTCGGTTTCAAAATGCCACAGCCAGGGCCGTTGCAGGGAAGTTGAAGAAGAACCAAGTATATTGGAAATCAGTTCTATGATGTAATTTCATATAATTATTAAAATTTAGGTTTTGACACATGCAGAACGCCATATCATTGAAACTCATTCTGAGCTTTTTGAAAGTTTGAGTTCAGGAAGCAAATTAGAGCTACTTGAACGACTTGCGAAATCTATAAGGAAGGGCAGAAAGTCTAACGAAAAGGATTTTTTCAGTTCCTTCGGTGGATTTTCTACAGAAATTCCCGCGAAAGAAATCATAAAAGGTATCAGAGAAAGTAGGAAATTCAGATCAAAAGACTTGAAAATTTGATAAATTCAATATTTGCTTGATACAAGTACATGTGTCTTTTTTTTGAGAGGGGAACTCCATCTTGATAAAATTATCAGGGAAAAAGGTCTTGAGAATATCTTCATCTCTGAAGTAACAGTTTTTGAACTGAAATACGGAGCAGAAAACAGCGCTAATCCAAAAAAATCTCACAGAGCGGTTGATAAATTTGTAAAAGGGTTGACCATCATACCGATTTTTGGAATAGTAGACCAATATACCAATTACAAAGTCTTGCCAAGAAAAAACGGAAAACCGATGCATGTTGAATTTGATTTGATCATTGGAGTTACTGCACTTGCAAACGAAATGATTTTGGTAACTGACAATAACCACGATTTCAGGTACTTAGAAAACCTGAAATTGGTAAACTGGTTGGAAAGAAAATAACCTTCCTGTAATCGAGAAGCCCGACCTTAGCCATTTGGCTCAGGATGAGGCGCTCACATTTATCTGTCGCTGAAATGACCTGCGTACGTAGGGGTCTGGTATACGGTAGTTCACTGAAATGTACCGCGCATAAGGATACCGATTATAATCAGCACAGGCTTCCCACCCATTGTACAGGTCAACTTTTTGACCTATATTCACCTTTGCAGGCGTACAAAATGGATGTTAACAGAATGCTTGCGGTGACTTCCTGAAAGATAAGGTTTATCGGACGGCCACGAGCGATGGATATACCGGGGCATATTGCCCCCCTGAAGTTGATTTTGGCTTCTTGCAGTAAACAACCCGGTAAGGAAATCAGATCTGCATCTAACTGCGCACAATCAAAACACAAGGTGTAGCTCTGTGAAAAAATACCTATTACCGCAACTCAAGCCCTGCAATAGCAGAAAATATTTCCCTACCCTGCTAAAAGGGATTCCGTTGTCAGAATCCGAATCACAGATAAGCCGGCTCCTGCTGGCTCAGGCAATGAAAGGATCCTAAGCCCCAGATCAAATCCCAGGAATCTACCCCCACTACCTCCCTGTCCGGAAAACAGCGGCTGAGTATATCCAGTGCTTTTTCATCATTTTTATCCCGGAAGGTGGGCACAATCACATGTTTGTTGGCGATGTAAAAATTGGCATAGCTGGCGGGTAGGCGGGTATCTTCATAGATCACCGGAGCAGGCATGGGCAACTCAACAATATCCAGCGCTTGCCCATCCGGCAGGCGAAAAGCCTGCAGGAGCTCCAGGTTTTCCTGCAATACCTGGTAATTCTCGTCCTTCTTGTTTTGTTCCACCACCGTCACGACTTTTCTTTCACTGACAAAACGGGTGAGGTCGTCTACGTGCCCGTCTGTATCGTCTCCCACTATGCCATCCTTCAGCCAGAGCACCTGTTGGATACCGTAATACTCCATTAAAAAATGTTCGATCTCTGCTTTGTCGTATTGGGGGTTCCTGTTTGGATTCAGCAGGCAGGCTTCTGTGGTGAGCAAGCTGCCCTTTCCGTTGAAGTCTACCGAGCCTCCCTCCATAATGATGCCGGGCTTAAAGGAGGGTATTTTAAGGAGGAGTGCTACCTTTTCCGGGATCTGGTTATCGAGGTCAAAAGGAGGGTACTTATTGCCCCAGGCATTGTAGCCCCAATCCACGATGGCCTTTCCCATTTCCTGATGCTCATTCAATAAAAAACAGGGGCCATGATCCCTGCACCAGGCATCGTTGGTCGGGAAATGGTAAAAAAACACCTGATTCAGATCTGCTCCGGCCCGTGCCAGGTGAGCAGTGGCAAAGTCCTGCATTTTTTGATTCGCCAGCATGATATTTACTTTCTCCCCCTGTGCCAGGTAAGCGACAAACTCACTGTAGGCCGGATAGATGCTTTCAATTTTTCCGGGCCAGGAGGCTTCCTTGTGTGGCCAGCTCAGCCAGGTGGCCTCATGGCGGTGAAATTCCGCCGGAAAGAAATAGCCCAACGCCGAGGGACATGCGGGGTCGCTGCCTGTACGGGTCTTAAAGTTAAACCGGGGATCAATTTTCATCCAGATAACGCTTTAATATTGGATCATAGCTTTCAATCCTCCTGTCCCTGAGAAAAGGCCAGTGCGTCCGGTACCTGTCGGACTGCGCCAGGCTCACGGGCACTACTTTGATGGCCTCATCCAGGTGTGGTGCCTGATAGGTTACTTTTCCAAAAGCATTGGTAACAAAGGATCCGCCCCAAAATTGCAATTCACCTTCTTTTCCGGTGCGGTTTACTGCCACTACCGGCACCCCGTTCGCTACGGCATGGGACCGCTGTATGGTTTGCCAGGCCTGGTATTGCTCTTCATTGGTGGCTGGATCCTGCGATTCGTGCCAGCCTATGGCTGTGGGATAAAACAAAACATCAGCCCCAAGCAGGGACGTAATTCTCGCTGCCTCAGGGTACCATTGGTCCCAGCAAATGAGTATGCCCAGTCTGCCGTATCTGGTAGGAAACACCTTGTATCCCAGATCTCCCGGTGTGAAATAAAACTTTTCGTAAAATCCCGGATCATCGGGAATGTGCATTTTTCGGTATTTGCCCAGATAGCTGCCGTCGGCATCCAATACTGCCGTGGTATTGTGATAGATTCCTTCAGCCCGCTTTTCAAATAAAGAGGCGATGATCACGACTTTCAGCTCTTCCGCCAGATTAGAAAAGATTTCCGTACTTGGTCCCGGGATAGCCTCTGCAAGAGAAAAGTTTTCGTAAGCCTCTACATCACAAAAATAAAGCGACCTGAAGAGTTCCTGAAGGCAGACTACCTGCGCTCCCTGTGCGGCAGCTTCTTTAATCGCGGCAATCGTTTTTTCAATATTTGCTTCGGGATCGGCACTGCAAGTCAGTTGGACCAATCCAATATGTAAATTCTTGTCTGTCACGAAAATGGCATTAATGGTTAACTTACTACAAAAGTATCAAAAAAATCCGTTCAACGCGAGACTGCTAGGTGGCCAAAAGCTGCATCTTCTCCTTGTGAATGACCGGATTGGCATACATGGCCAGAAAATTCTTTACCGCTACCGGATTGTTCAATGCAAGCCCGGCGCTCATTCTCTCCTCAAATTCCATTTTCTCCTGTAAGCTATATTGCCCTTTGTGAGCTTCGGACTGGTTGAGCAAATCCAGTGCTATATAGTTGGTAGGCCATAAGCGATAGTTTTTTACAATTTCTCTGTCCAAGACGCCTGCCAATGCCTGGAGTTGCTTGTTGACGGTTTTTTCTTCCTTGAAAATCGACCTGATTTCATCGTCCAGAAAGTCACCTACTGAAATGTGGATGCGTTTTTTCTGCCCCATGATCCCGCTCATCAGGGTCCTGAAGTCCTCATTTTTCTGTTTGACATAGGTTTCTTCCCTGGCTTTAGCCAGCAGCTCCGGCATTTTCAACATATCAGTGGGGTCATTTTCGTAGGAAATGGACACCGGAACGATTTTTAGTTTGATCAGGTAATCTTGTAAGGGCAGATCTCCTGCTGCCTTGGAAAGCATCTTCAACACCCCCTTCTGGGTCAGGTCCATACCATCCTTGGTCCTCCCTTCACGCTGGGCGATCCATACAGACCTGTTTTGCGAAAATATTGCGTCCCGTATATATTCCGAATTTAACAGGGAATATTCCAGCATGGCTTTACTACTGAGCCCCCTGTGCACGATAAAATTTCTGGTGAGCCTGGATAGGGTTTTCAAAAAGGGCTTTTTCACCAGATTATCGCCAATAGCAGAGGTAGTCATGAGCAGCCCATGCTCATAGAGGGTAGTATTGAGTAAGGAGGTGTCCAGGATTATATCCCGGTGATTGGAAATAAACAGATAAGCCGTATTGGGCTGCAGTTTTTCAAAGCCAGAGGTCGTCAGGCCACTGGAACTTACTGCCAGTACTTTCTGCACGGAATGGTAGATAAAGTTAATCTGGAAATCCCGTATTGAATGGGTTTTTAACAACTGGCCGGTCCATTCTTCATCCTTTTTCTCCGGAAAAGTGAAATTCATCATTGCCTTCATCATGGGATGGGCAGCCACTTCCTTTAAAGCTCCGTTGACTTCACTATCGTAAAAAGGTCTTATCGAATCGAATTTGGACATACTTTTTGTATTAACAGCGTGCAAATTACAAAAAATGGCCCAAAGCTCCCTTCCTTTTGTCAAACAATAGTAGGGAACGCAAAAAAGCCCCGCTTGATACAGGGCTTTTCTGTGTTAAAGACTCATCAGGGTCAATTTCCTTACAAAGTTTCTTACAGGGTTTTTACCTTGATATCTTTCCAGGAAATTTTTAGTCCTCCACCGCTATGGATCTGCAGGGCGATCTGGCCCTCGCCGTCTCCTATCTTCTCATCGGTATAGTCGACCATTTCCACTCCATTTAACCAGGTGGTCACATGATCTCCCTGCACCCTGATCTTGATATCGTTCCATTCGCCGAATTTCAGGTTTTTGTCCTTCTCCGGATCAGGCTTGATCAGCCAGCCCCTGCCGTAAGATTCGTAGATCCCTCCGGTATCATTGCCGGGAGGCGCCACTTCTACCTGCCATCCGGACACTTTGGTACCCTCAAAGGTGGATCGGAAAAATATGCCGCTATTTCCATCCTGATCTTGCTTGAATTGTGCTGTCAACTCAAAATCCTTGTAATTCTCCTCCGTGCCGAGATATCCGTATTCGGCATCAGGGCCACTTTCGGAGACCAGGATCCCATCTTCGACATACCATTTCTCAGTTCCATATACGGTCCATCCCGACAGATCTTCCCCGTTGAAAAGTTCCTTTTCGTTTGAAGAAGTGCAGGACAATATCAATGCCATGGCCAGCATCAATGCGCTGTTTTTTACGATTAATTTCATCATTTGCTATGGGTTTTATTTATCTGTTTGAAGGTTAAACCAATTTCATGTTTACAGGATCCCATTGGATAAATTTGTCCTGAAAATAGCTGTCATTGCACAGCAAAGCAGGTGCAGCGGCACGAAACGCAAAGACAGGATCCTCGGTCACCTGTCCGCCCTCGCGAATTGCCCGGAAGAAGTTTCCGAAATGATCGTAGTGCGCGCCTTTGTAGCCAGGCTCTACTTTATATACCATTTCATTGGGAGGCAGAATTCTCTTTCTGTCGGCTGCAGCCCCCCGCATCCTGGCCTGGGCCTCCATGAAAGGATCGTCGCTAGCGGTCTGCTGATTGGTCTTCACCACTACCTCATCCCATTTCACATCCATAGATCCCTTACTACCTACAATCTTCAGGTAGGTGGACCCGCTGGTACCGTCTACGAAGTTGCACCGCAGTGAGAGATTAAATCCGGGATGCTGCTCACTGTCTGGGTATTGAAACATGCCCAGCAATACGTCCGGTACTTCCCTTCCGTCCTTCCAGTATCTCAAGCCACCCATGGCTGAGATCTTGTCCGGACCCAGTGAATTGGTAATGAAATGTAAACTGGTAAACAAGTGTACAAACAAATCTCCCGACATGCCCGTACCGTAATCCAGGTAGTTTCTCCACCTGAAAAAACGCAGCGGATCGAAATCCCTACTCGTGGTATTGGAGATGTACCGCTTCCAATCGACGGTTTTTTCCGATGCATCATCAGGCACCAGGTACTGCCATGCGCCCTCAGGGGAATGCCGCGCCCAGAATCCCTCAGCATAATTGATATCCCCTATCACACCGGCTGCCAGAAGCTCCTTTGCTTTTTCATTCCCTAAACTGGAAATTCCCTGGCTGCCCACCACAAACACTTTTCCGGACTTCCTCCAGGCATCAATTACCTCTTTGCCTTCGCTCACATCATGTACCATCGGTTTTTCGCAGTAGACATGCTTGCCTGCATTGAGTGCATCCACGCTGATCTGTTTGTGCCAATGGTCAGGAGTCCCGATCAGCACGGCATCAATATCAGCTCTCTTGAGTATTTCCTTGTGGTCTTTGGTCAGAAATAAATGATTCCCCCACTTTTCTTTGGCCGATTCCAGGCGCCCGTCATACAGGTCGCACACAGCCGTAATCTGCACATTATCGTGCTCAAGAGCCGTATTCATGTCCTGTGTACCCATGATGCCGGCACCGATCAGCGCTATTTTCAGCTCCCTGTCTGCCGGCATGGGATTCTCTCTTCGCATGGACTCAAATTCTCGTGCCTCCTGACGCGCAAAGGCTGCAGGCGCAAGCGCTGAGGCCGCCCCTGCCATACCCAGTCGTCTCAAAAACTTCCGTCGGTTATTTTCCATTTTTTATAGTTTGATCGAAACAGGCAATAAATATAACCAATTATTAAGACATATTTTTACTCAATAAAATAAACTTAATAAATAATTTTGGCTATCTCAGCGGCAATCGACATTTATTGTACTCCTACACAAAAAAATCTCTTTCCGGTAGAAAGAGATTTTCATCTTATAGTTAAGTTGGTTTAGCTTGTCTTTTTCAAGACTACTAGCCCAAAAACGGTGCCAGAGATGTGGATGATGCCTCCTTATATATGAGCGCGCTGTCGAGACAGCATGCTCAGAGCGCCAGCCGATGGGGCAATCCCATTGCCTGGCTATTACCGGTTTGGCCGCTCCTGATTGGGCTGGTTCTGATATCGGTTGTTGTAATCCGGGTTATTCGGATCCATGATCCGCTGCTGGGGCCATTGAGGAGCCAATTCCTTTTCCTCGAGACTTACAAGCTCATCGTTTTCGAAGGTAGCCAGCAGATAAAAACGCTCATCTTTATTGATCCGGTACACTTTTTTTTCATTGTTGAGCTGGCTGATGACCGCATCTTTGTTTTGCCGCAGAAATTTGCTTTCAGACATGCCCAATTGGTAGGGAATCCTCGGCTGAAACAAAGTACAGGATCCCATTAAAAATATCAAACTCAAAATTCCCAGTTTTTTAATCATTTTGCTCAGTTTTAATTAAAGAAATTTTATCCTTTTACTGCTCAGGTCACTGACCGGATTGTTTGGAAAGTAAATGCATCGACTACCCCGTGAAAACAACAATAATACTGCCAATAAATTTCCCCCTGATACCAAAGAGTTTGCTCTGCCCTATTTATTTTTCTTTGCAGATGAAGTTATTTTATTTACCTTTGTGGTGAGCGGCACGACCAGCTCCTGCTAAATCCCCCAGGTCCGGAAGGAAGCAAGGGTAGGCGGTTGTAGCGGTGCGATGCCGCTTATTTTTTTATCCTTTTCCCAATCGGATCCTGCTTTTAATTTATTTTGCATTAAATTTACCGGCAAACCAAGACTTAAATTATCGGACATGAGGCAAACGACAGCGGGGATGGTTTTTGAAAGTTGGGGAATACTACATTTTACATCTTCAAGAATCGCTCTGAATTACGCCTTTGCAGTCAATGCAACAACAAATAAACACCTATACACACATGAAATTCTTTATTGATACAGCGAATTTAGATGAAATAAAAGAAGCCTATGAATTGGGGGTATTGGACGGAGTGACGACCAACCCATCCCTGATGGCCAAAGAGGGCATCAGCGGAGAGGAGCGCGTCAATGCCCACTACAAAGCGATCTGTGACATAGTAGATGCAAACGTAAGCGCGGAAGTGATCGCTACGGACTTTGACGGCATGATCAGGGAAGGAAAAGCGCTGGCTAAAATCGATGATAAAATCGTGGTTAAGGTTCCCATGATCAGGGAAGGGATCAAGGCGATAAAGTATTTTTCAAGTGAGGGCATCCGGACAAACTGCACCCTGGTTTTTTCCGCCGGGCAGGCCATATTGGCGGCAAAGGCAGGAGCAAGTTACCTTTCTCCTTTTATCGGTCGCCTGGATGACATTTCTTTCGATGGCCTGGACCTTATTGCACAGATCGTACACATTTACCAGAATTACGGATTCGAAACAGAAGTACTGGCAGCTTCTCTGCGCCATACGATGCACCTGGTCAAGTGTGCAGAGCTAGGTGCAGATGTGGTGACCTGTCCTTTAAAAGTCATTACCGGATTATTGAACCATCCACTTACCGATAAAGGGCTGGCACAATTTCTGGCAGACCATGCCAAAGCCAATAAATAAACTGATCGGAGGGCAGGATAAGTACCTGCCCTTTTTTGGCTGCCGTTTGTTCAATAGCTGCATATATTTCAAACTAATCCACTGGCCATGTATATCATTAAAGTAAAGGGTAAGGCCAAAATCCCGGACTACATCCAGATCAGAGACGAAAATTTTGTGCTGGTAGCCTATTTCAGGGCGGACCGTCCATTGAAAAACATGGAAAAGTTTGGCCTGGAAGGAAAAGAAGCGGCGTTGGAACAACTGATCAGGGAACTCCCCTTTGGTAAACTCAAAAAACTCAGCCTCTGATATGATTTTCTCCAACGAGCCTGTGGTCAAGGTGAGCAATGCCTGTATTTTTCAGGGCATCAATACTATCCTGAAAAATGTAAATTTTAATATTGAAAAGGATGAATTTGTTTTTTTAATCGGACGTACCGGTAGTGGCAAAAGTTCTCTGCTCAAAACCCTTTATGCGGACCTGCCATTGATCATGGGCGAAGCCGAGGTGGCGGGGTACAGCATTTCAAGCATTAAGAAAAAAGAGATTCCTTTTCTCCGGCGCAAGCTGGGTATCGTTTTCCAGGATTTTCAATTGTTTCCCGATCGCAGCGTAGCAGAAAACCTCTACTTTGTACTACGTGCCACCGGCTGGAAGGACAAGATAAAAATGAAAAACCGGATGATTGAGGTATTGATGGGTGTGGGCCTGGGGGGAGCTGCCACCAAAATGCCGCATCAGCTTTCCGGTGGAGAACAGCAGCGTGTGGTGATCGCGCGGGCCCTGTTGAATGAGCCCTCTATTCTTTTGGCCGATGAGCCTACAGGAAATCTTGACCCTGATGTTTCAGATGGAATTTTCAAACTGTTCCAGGAAATCAACAAAAAAGGCACGGCTATTCTGATGGCCACCCATAACTACGAACTGCTTAAAAAATATCCATACCGCATTCTTAAATGCGAAAACGGACATGTATTGGATAGCAAAACTGCGGATATTTCCCTCTCTGGTAGCGGCCTCTGATCCGCACCGTTATGTACCGTAACTTATTTTCCCCTGTTTGCCTGCTCTGAGCATTTCACCATCGCCGGTAGCTTCCTGCGCTACCCTGCAAATCTATTCCTTCCACAAATATCCTTGTTTCCGGCAACTTTTGACCTCCCAATGGAGTAGTAAACAATAAGCAACCCAGATATACCGATGGAAATTGAGCATTATTTTCAGTGCCCCTACTGCCTGGCCGAAATCTCCATGTTGTTGGATCCAAGTGTAGCGCAGCAAGAATATATAGAGGATTGTGAAGTTTGCTGCAATCCGATACAGGTAGCTTATGGAATAGAAAATGGAGAACTTCACTGGTTTAATGCATCTGGCATAGAACAGTGAAATTTTATTGAATTTAGCCTTGAAAATCCTGTTCTAGCCCTTATTTTAGGTGAAAAATCGGATAGGGATATGGTTAAAATTTTACGTTTTTTATTCATTTTTGTAAGTTTTTCACATTCCATTCAGCTCTATGCTCAGATCGAGGAAGAAATCAGAACAGCCGGACAGATTTACGCCTATGCGCAGTTGCACGGGGATCATGAGATCCTGCTGGATTTTACCTACCCCACGCTGATCGAAAAAGCAGGCGGAAGAGATGCCATGAAAAATATACTGAAGCAAATTCAGGAAACCAAAGAGAAAAAAGGGCAGCATCTGACCTCAGTAGAATTCGGAGAGCAGATCGAGGCCGTCACGGTTGCGGATGAAATCCATGCAATCGTACCCATCACCCTGGTCACCAAGGTACCGGGAGGCACCCTCACCAATACCAGCAACCTAATCGCCGTGGGTACCGAGAATCGCGGAAACTGGTACTTCATTGAAACCACTTCGCTGGAGGAAAGAAATATCAAAAAGGTTTTGCCCAATTGGGACCATAGCCTAACGCTTCCTTTTAAAAAACCCCCGGTATTTAAAGAGGACAAGCGCTAGTCCGGAACAGCTGATTCTTGCTACCGGTTCTTTCTTTTCTTTTCCATGTCGTCCCAGACGCTGTTGCTGACCGCTTTGAGTCCATTAAACTGACCTGCACCCTGCAGCCACTCCCCACCGTCAATGGTGATGATCTCCCCATTGACATATGAGGCATACGGAGAAATCAGGTAGGCAGCCAGGTTGGCCAGCTCCTGGTGCTCACCTACACGTCCCAGAGGCACGCGCCTGGCAGGGTCAAACTGCGCTGCAAACTCGCCGGGCAAAAGCCTCTCCCAGGCACCCTCAGTGGGAAATGGTCCCGGGGCAATGGCATTGCTCCGAATCCCATAGGAAGCCCATTCTACGGCCAGGGATCTGGTCATGGCCAGCACGCCGGCCTTTGCCGCCGCACTAGGCACCACATAGGCGGAGCCGGTAAAAGCATAGGTGGTCAGGATATTCAGGAACACTCCAGCCTGTTTCTTTTCTATCCAATCTTTTCCCGCAGCAAGGGTCACATTCGCAGTTCCTTTTAGTACGATGTCCAGGATAGTGTGAAAGGCATTTGCGGAAAGCCTCTCGGTAGGGGAAATAAAATTGGCAGCGGCATTGTTGACGACCACGTCAATATTCCCATAATGCTGCCTGCCCGTTTCGAACATCTGTTCCACCTGACCGGTATCTCTGATATCACAGGACAGGGGCAGTACTTCTCCCCCTGTCTGTTCCCTCAACTCTGCTGCTGCCCGTTCCAGAACGTCCATCTTCCGGCTGCTGATGAGCAGCTTTGCCCCCAAACTCAAAAAATATCTGGCCATAGATTTACCAAGTCCGGTACCTCCCCCCGTCAGGAGCACCACCTGGTCTTTGAGCGCATCGGGTACAAGCATTCCTTGATTTGATTTCATTTATTGACAATTAGTTAAAGACCGTCAGATGTCCGCCCGGATGATACCCGGTCGATGGACAATATGTAACGATTAAACCTATCTTTTCACTGTATATTTGAGGATGATATTAATCGTACAATATCCATAAGATTTCGGTGTACCTGTCAAATTTTCCTTAAAATAGCTAAATTTGTGGGCATTAAAATGATATGCCGCTCGTTTATTTATCTTTGCAGCAGAGTATGGTGCCGAGAACACAACACAAGATTGAGGTGTGCTTTTAAAAAGTGTCTGTCTCAGGCAGGCAGGGCACAGTATGGGATGATTGCCCAACCCAGTATATGTTTCTGACTATCAAGGCCTTCATACCGGCATAGAGACCGGGGCAGATTATGCCTTTAAAATACAAAACATTAACAGATGAAGTCTTTTCTCAGGTTCAGTTTTTGCTTTCTTTTTCTTTCCTGTAATCTGGATGTAAACCGGGAATTGCAGATCGATCAGTCGTATGAGGGGGAGGAGGCTTATTGGGTTTCAAAATCCCTGGATGAGCACCTGCACCTGGCTTTTTACGAACCGGGTGCTTACAAAAAAAAGTCATTCACAGATAGTCTTCCGGGATGTCCGGTGGTTTCCTTTTCGGAAGATTCCCTGAGCATTACCCTTGATTATGATCAAAGCAATTGTGAAGATACCGGTTTACCAGACATAGAAGGGTCCATTCTGCTGCAATACAGCCTGCCGTCACCCGGCAGCACGGACACCGTCCACATGGTCTTTCAGGATTTCCGGCAAAGCCAGACTAGCTTTAACGGAACCCGTCGTTTTCGCGTTGCTCAAAAACGGATCGACAATAAATTGATGGTAGAATTTACGGATTCGCTGTTGCTGAAAAACAACCTTGGTTCAAGCACCCGGCTGAAGCCCCGGTTGGAACACCAGGTCAACTATGAATCTGGAATGGTATCGCAAATAAACACCAGGGGGGCCATGGGTGGCAGAAACTGGAGTGGTAACGAGATCAGTGTAGACCTGACCAAAACCCTGGGGGCCGAATGTCTGGCCAGTTTTATTTTCAGACCGTCTACCGGCATTGAAACCTGGACAGTGTTGCGGACGGGAGCACAAGCCGTTGACCATGAGTTAGTTTATTCCAAAACCGGCGTTTGTGACACCAAAACTACCATTCGGCTGGCGGAAGGAGTCGTGATGGAGAAAAAACCCTGATAATGCATTAGGGCGCCCGCAGTGCTTTAAGCAGGGCTTCTTTTTTTCGGGTAGACACCTCTATCTGTGACCCATTGTCCAAAACCAGGGTTCCACCCTTACCTTTTCGAAATTGTCTGACCTTTGACAGGTTGACCAGATGGCTGTTGTGCACCCGGAAAAAGCCCAGGCTATGTAACATCAGCTCAAATTCCTTCAGGGTTTTCGCTACCGTCACTTTTTGTTTGTTTTGGAAGTGAATAACAGTATAATTCACGTCGGCCTGTAAATGGCTGATTTCGTCCGGATCCACAAAATTCAAGCCTTCCTGGGTGGGAATAGGAATTCGCTTTTTTGGGCCATAAAGCAGATCCGGCCCATCATTATTTCTGGTCCCTCCGAAGGGTTCCTTTGCCCTTTTAGCCCTGATCCTTTCCAGGCTTAGCAGGAGTTCATCGGGATCTATAGGCTTTAACAGGTAATCCACCGCATTTGCTTTGATTGCTTCTATAGCATACTTTTCATGCGCAGTAGTAAATACCAGCTCAAAAGGCCAGTCCGCTCTGCTTCCTAACCAGGTAAAAATAAGCTGGTCGTCCAATTCTATGTCCATGAAAACAACATCGGGCAACTCGCCTTTCAGGACCCTGTCCAGGTTATCGGTATTTGCATAGGAACCCAGGACCTTTACTTGCCCTCCGGCATATACATCAAGGAGCGTTACCAAGCGACTCCTGCAGTGATCTTCATCGTCAATGATTATTGCCTTCAGCATAATTCAGGTATTTGCAATTCTACGCGGTAGCCTGTATCCAGCGCACCATGATTTACACTAGCCTTCATTTTTTGAGATTGGTTCCATACAGCGATTCGGTCTTCTGTAAGGCGCATGCCCATAGAATGTCCATTTTTGGTCTTCGCCAGGTTCGCCGATGCCTTTATACCCCTGCCATTGTCCTCCACGACGAAGGTGATGCCATTTCCCGTTTTCCTGATGAGGATCTTTATTTCTCCGGAAACTTTATCCTGTGTAGAAAAGCCATGCCAGATGCTGTTTTCCACATAGGGCTGTAAAAGCAAAGGAGGAACCTGGATTTTTTCGGGCTCAAGCTCCTTATCTACGGCTATGGTGTAGGAAAACTTTCCATTAAACCGAAAAGACTCCAATTGCATGTAGATCTCGAGCATCTGCAAATCCTCCTTTAGCGAAATGGTTTGTTCTGCACTTTTTTCCAGGATCATCCGCATCAGCCGGGCAAATTTTCCCAGATAGTAATCGGCTGTAATGGGATCATGTTTCAATATAAAATCACTGATTGCATTCAGCGAATTGAATATAAAATGAGGATTGAGCTGGGCTTTAAGCCATTTCATTTCCGTCTCGGCGATTTTCTGCTTAAGGGCGGCTTCTTTCTCTCTTTCCCGGGCATCCCGTTTCTTCTTGTACAATACAGCTACTATCAGAGAAAAGAAAACAAAAAAGGCGAAAGTCCCCGCAATCAATTGCTTTTTGTAAGCCTGTTCCTCGAGTGCGGTCTGCCCTATGGACAGGGCTTTTTCATGGGAGGCCTTTAGAATAGCCTCCTTTTTATCAAATTCAAATCGGGTCTGCTGTCTGAGCAATTCCTTTTGTTTGTCGTCATTCATTACGCTGTCTCTGAATTCGAGGTGCTTTTTGTGCCAGAAAAGTGCGCTTTCATAATTGCCCGCCAGTGCATAGGTGTCACTCAGCCCCAGGTAAACATCCTGAAGCAGCGATTTTGCACCAGATTGCAAAGCCAGTTCTTTGCCCTTTTGCTGGTATTCCAAAGACTTTCTGATCTTGTTTTGTGTGGTAATGGACGCATAAGGCAGGAAATCGACCGGCATGGCAGCGATCAACATCCCCATCAGGTGCAAATTCATGGCAGCATTTTCCAGGTCGTTTGTCTGGGCATAGACATCTATGGCCTGCAAATGAGATTGATAGGCCTCATCAAAACGACCCAGATTTAAATAGGCCTTCCCCATATTGCTCAGGTCGCTACCAATCCTCCGCTGGTTACCGATCTGTTCGTTGATCTCCAGGGCATTTTTGAAATGTACCAGCGCCTGCTCGGGCATCTTCTTCTTGTCCAGAATCACGCCCATATTTCCCAGGGCATTGGCCATTCCCTGCCGGTTTCCTGCTTTTTCAAACCAGGCATAGGCGCGCTTTTGGTAACTCAGTGCAGTATCCAGCTCCCCGGTATTTTTATAGACCAGACCAATGTTTGTAGCGAGATTGGCCTGCAACATTTCTTCTTCCTCAGGTATCAATTTCAGGGCATCAAAAAATGTCTCCAGCGCCTTGGGGTAATCGGCAAGAGACAGGTATACTACTCCTAAGTTGGACAAATTATAATAGCGTCCCGGCGGATGATCAAGGGCTGAAAATCGGGATATAGCCTCTTCATGACTGCGGATTGCCTCAAGAAATTCAGATTGATTGTATTGAATCAATGCCATATTGCTCAGCGCCTTCGCCGCTCCCAGTTGATTATTTAGTGTGGTATGCCGGTTCATGGCTTGCATGTAGGCATACAGGGCCAGAGAATCATCGCCCCTGGCCCAATAATTTGAGCCCAGGTTGTTCCAGGAGACCGCCTGGTAATGCTCATGGTGCATCTTTTCTGCCAATTCGAGTGCTCTTTGCGCATAATAGATACCAGAGTCGGGTTCGATACTGTAAAAAGCATAAGCCATTTCATTCCAAAGCATCAGCCTGACAGAATCCGCAATTGCAGGCTCGCCGACAATTTGCCTGAGACTGTCCAGTTCCCTGCCCTGCCCCGATACCAGGCAGGGAGCTATCAAACCTATCCAAATAACAAATAACCTCATGATGCGATTAAACCAATCACAAAATAATCCTTTATTGGATCAATTACTAAATAATAGCGTGCAAAAAATAAATGATTGCCGGCAGTTAATCAATAGTGTTTTCGATTAAACTGCCATAGCAGTACATTAGAAGCAAATCAACATAAAACTTCCCGGATATGAAAATCAAAAAATTTACACAACAAAATAGTCTCCTTTTATTTACCTTTTCCTGTATATTCTTGCTGTCCCTGTATTTTTCTGATGCGAAAGGACAGGCATTTGACAAGGGGACGAAAGTAATCAGCGCTGGAGTAGGGATCGGCAGCTCGCTGGGCAGTTTTTCACACAACTCACAAACTCCCGCCCTCAGTGTGCAATATGAACAGGGAGTATGGGATGCCGGAGAAGATGGAGTCATCAGCCTTGGCGGCTACGCCGGATACAAAAGTTTTGGCTGGGATACGGAAACCTCCGGATTTAATTCTTCTGCCAGCTGGAAGTATACCATTATCGGCCTGCGCAGTGCCTACCATTATCAGGGCCTGGACAATGAAGACCTTGATGTGTATGCCGGTCTGATGCTGGCCGCCAACCTGCTCAACTATACCTACACAGATTCACAGGGAAACCGGCAGGGATCCGGAAACTTCGGCAACAGTACAGGACTGACCATCTATCTCGGCGGGCGCTATTATTTCTCCCCCATGGCCGCTGGTTTCGCAGAGATCGGATATGGCATTTCCTACCTCAACCTGGGTCTGGCCCTCAGGTTTCAGTAGGAATCGGTCAATGCACTCCCTCCACTTCTTCCAATATGTATCAGTGCATCTCCGGCATTGACTACCGGCTGATTGTTAATGCCAATCACATACCCGGATGAAGCGCTTTTGACAGGTACCTTTACCTGTCCATACGGATCGGAGATTTTGGCCAAAACCTGACCTTTCCTTACTTCATCTCCCAGAGATACAGAAGCATTGAAAATACCAGAGATCCTGGCCCTGACCCAGCCGCTTTCCTGGATTTTCAAGGTTCTGACAGGTGGAAAATCCCCCTCAATCATGTCCAGGTGCCGGAGTAGCCTTCCGGTACCCACTATCCCCTCTCGTACCACCTGCTCGTCAAGGCGCATGGACTCTCCTCCTTCAAATACCAGAATATGCTTCTTGTTTTTGTAGGCTTCCTTGCGGAATGACTTGTCAATATGAGGAGAATTGACCGTAAAATGTGCGCCAAAAATTTCGGCCAGTTTCAATCCCACCTTGTCTTTGAAATCTACCCGTACCTGTGGGTAATTGGACAGCATCCTTCCTCCGGTATGAAAATCAATGCCAAAATCGATTTGGGATATGATCTCATGGGTTAGAATATAGGCAATCTGGGAAGCAAGAGAGCCTTTACTACTTCCGGGAAAGCTCCTGTTCAGATCCCTGCCATCCGGAAAAGTCCTGGAATTGCTCAGGAAGCCATATACATTCACCAGCGGTATGAAAATCAAGGTTCCCTTTCTGGGCTCAAACATGTTTTCCTCAAGCATTCTCTTTACGGTGACAATTCCGTTGATTTCATCCCCATGGACTCCCCCGCTGATCAATACAGTAGGGCCTGGTTTACTCGAACTGCGGATAAATACCGGCAGATCGATAAGGGTGTGGGTAGGAAGTCTGGCTATGGCTATCTCAATATTCAGGGATTGCCCGGGTCGGACCCGGATACCATTTATCACCATCTCTTTCATAAAAAAGCCGATTTTTTCAATTATTCCACGAAAATTAACCCCAACCCTTCCGCGCTAAATTATGAGGTTAATTTTTTCTATTTGACCAAATAACCGTTAATTCGTGATATATAATAGAGGATGAAGATACAAGAAAATATTTCATTAAGCGCTTACAATACCTTTGGAATAAACAAAAGGGCCAGATATTTGATGAAAGCAGAAAGTAAGGAGGATATCCTGCTTGCTTTCAAACAATCCCAGCTTCTGGGCAAACCACTTTTTATCCTGGGAGGTGGCAGCAATATTCTACTCCTCGAGGACCTGGATGCCCTGGTGTTGAAAATCAGTATCCTGGGGATAGATAAAATTAGCGAAGACGATCAGCAGGTGATCCTGAAGGTGGGGGCAGGTGTAGTCTGGCACGATCTGGTCCTGTATTCTCTCGACCAAAATTTAAGTGGGCTGGAAAACCTTTCGCTTATCCCGGGTACGGTGGGTGCCGCGCCCATGCAAAATATTGGAGCTTATGGTGTGGAAATCAAATCCGCATTTGAGCACCTGGAGGCAATTGAGATTTCCACCGGAACCACCCGAATATTTCAAGAAAAGGACTGCAGGTTTGGATACAGAGACAGCATCTTCAAAAATGAATTGAAGGGCAAATACATCATTACCCACGTAGCATTCAGGTTAAACAAAGACCACCAACCCAATATCAGCTATGGGGATATTCAAAGCACCCTGCAAAAAATGGGAGCCATACGGCCCAGCCCCCTGAACATCAGCAAAGCGGTGGTGCAGATCCGGCAACAAAAACTCCCGGATCCAAAAGAGCTGGGAAATGCCGGAAGTTTTTTTAAAAACCCAACCATCTCGCTGGAAAGATACAATCAACTCAAGGAAAAACATTCGGAAATCCCGGGGTATCCGATAGCAGGTGACAGGGTGAAAATCCCCGCCGCCTGGCTAATCGATACGCTGGGTTGGAAGGGCAAACGTATGGGACCCGTGGGTGTGCATGAAAAACAACCCCTTGTTTTGGTCAATTACGGCGGAAGTAACGGGTCCGATATCCTTGAATTGGGTAGGAAAATCCAGGAACAGGTATGCACTGAATTTAATATCCGGCTCGAAAGAGAGGTCAATGTCATCGGCCGGGAGCAACTCATTCAGCTCTAGCCACCATTATTCTATTGCTCCGTGAAACGCCCAGAGATCCACCAGAAAGTGGTAAATGAGGAAGCGTATATGCCGAGCCTACAGCAAACCAGCTTGTGGAATTGCAGCTACGCTAGCCAACAAATTGACCAGTTGAACCCGAAATGTGCATCAGGAATTCTATCGCAGGCCGAAATCACCTCAATGTAGTTCCCAACCTCATCAGGGCGGTGAAGTTTCGAAACTACCTGATTTTCCTGCAATCCCGGCCCTCACACCGAAATCCGGGCTAAACCAAAGAGTCGCTTATTTGCAACACTTTCTGGTAATGTTCTACCTTGACACCGAATTTTTCCAGAAAAGCCAGCCCTTCATCAATGCCGATACCTTTATAATCCGCATAAGAATACAGGTAAACCACTTTACTGATACCCATGGAATAAATGATTCTCGCGCAGGGCAGACAAGGCGCCAGAGTCACATACAGGGTAGACCCGTCTACCGAGGCTTTGTTTTTGACCGCATAGAGGATCGCATTTTGCTCTGCATGCAGGGCCAGCGAACAACTTCCCTTGCTATCCCTGCTACAGCCCTCTTCCGGAAATTCTTCGTCACAATTGTGCGTACCGGAAGGAGGTCCGTTGTAGCCTATAGAAATGATGCGGGTATCTTTGCTGAGTACAGCGCCCACATGCTTTTTGATACAGTGAGATCTTTGCGCCAGGCTCACCGCCAGCTCCATAAAAATATCATCAAAATCTGGTTTGGCCATGAGAAGGAATTCTTGGTCTTGGGAGTAAAGATGGTTTTTTACATTCAAAAGAGGCCTTCAGGGAAATAAAATTCCCGGACAACCCTGCACAAATCTAGGCCTTTTTAACGTTTTCTCTGATGGCTTGCCGCTTTTTTTATAGCACCCGCGAGGTTGTTCCGGATGCGCCCTGGAAGCAGGATTTGCTTGCTAGCCGGTAAGATTTACCGATTACCAGGGCCCGATCATGCAGCCTGGTAATCGGTAAAAAATTTGGGCAAAAAAAATATTTTGTGTCAAAATTTACTAATTAAAAATTTTACTCTACTTTTGTAGTGCTTTATTTGCTTTTCAATAACACGTTTATGCATTTCAATGGTAAAAATAGTTTTAATTGATGATGATCCTATCAGTATCTTTGTCACAGAAAAATTGATACAAAGAAATATTACAGAACCATGCAAGGTTTTCACCTTTGACAATGCTATGGATGCCTTAAAGGACATCTATCAAATCAATCCTCATTATCTTTTTCTTGATCTCAACATGCCCGAAATGTCCGGTTGGGATTTTCTGGAAATTTTCGATCCGGTAAAGCAGGACCCTGAAATTTACATCCTGAGCAGCTCGGTAGATGAACGCGACATCAACAAGGCCAATCAGTACGAAAAAGTAAAGAAATACCTTTCCAAGCCGCTAATCAAACAGTATATCCATTTAATTTTTGGAAAAAACAGGCAAGACATCCATTGAAAAATCCGATTTTATTGGGATGATCAGAAACTACTTTTGCCTAAAATGGTTTATTACATAAAAAACCAAACCATGGCAACAGCGAATCCCAAATTGATATTTGACCTGCGTAAAACGGTAGCAAAACTCAAAAAAGGAGCACCTTACCAATGGGGCCATATGGGCGCGTGCAATTGTGGCAACCTTGCGCAGGAGATCATTCAAATCAGCAAAGCAGAAATCCATCGGCTGGCCATGCAGCGCTCCGGCGACTGGAGCGAGCAATTGGTCGATTACTGTCCGAGCAGTGGCATGCCCATGGATCTCATGATCACCAAATTACTTGATGCAGGCCTGGACCGGGATGATTTGATTCACCTGGAAAAATTATCTGATCCGAAAATACTGGCCCTGATCCCCAAGGACCGCAGGGATAAAATGAAAAAAAACAGCCTGTCAGATCTGATTATCTACCTGGAAACCTGGACGCAATTGCTGGAAAACCAATGGGCTGCTTCTCAGGCAATAAGCATTTTTGACAAGGAGGAAAAAATAAATGTTTCTGAGGTCTTGAGTTAATTCGGGAAATTTCATTATTTAGCCCCTAGTTGTATAATAAATAAATACCTGGGGCTTATGAACGATGATTTTGACGATGATTTCGAGTCTGATTCCGAAGAAGACGAGTTTGATGAGGAATTCGATGATCTGGTTTTTGACGAAGAAGAAGACAATGGGCTGGAAGATGACGTTTTTATGGATTTCGACGCGGACGATTTCGAAGAACTTGACGATGATTTTGATGCCGAAGAGGACTATGAAGACGAGGATGATTACGAGGACGACGATTTAGATTAAAATTTATTCCGGCTTACTGCGTGAGCGTAGCTTTCTGCGTGTAAATGATGTAGTGTGGGGCAGATTTTAGCTGGAACAGGTAGAGTCTTATCTGGTTACCATCTCTTGGTCCCGTATTTGAACGCGTTTCATTCTACCTGTCAGAAAATTGAGCAGTACAGCCTGGATATATGTTTTGATTTTCACGCTTCACTTGCTAAATTGCGCCTTTATTTGATATCAAAACCTTTATGCATATGTTGTTAGAAATATTCAGTTCCCCGATTGCTTCCGGAGCACAAACGTTTTGGCTAATTGTTTCCATCCTGGTGGGTTTGGGAGCCGGATTATCGGCAATTGATTTCAGAAGCACCCTATTCAAGAAAAACGAAAAGGAGCATTAAATAACGCGCTTCAAAGCTGAATCCGTAAAAATATCTTCAGGGCTTATTCAGACGCCGAAAACACCAAAGGTATCCGGGTAGATTTCCTGAAAACTTCAGGCGGTTTCAGCTTTTATTTTTTTTATGATGTATCACGCGTTGCAAAGAGAATGCTAACGCACTTTCCCCATTAATTTTCTGATAGGACCGGCGATAGCCATCAACACCAATCCCGCTCCCATTACGGTGTAAACGATCAGCAAGTACTGTTGCGGCATCTCAGCCAGTGCTTCAGACGTACCTCCACTGGCACTTCCCGCAATCCTACCAGCCACCAGATTGCCCATAGCAATTGAAAGAAACCACATGCCCATCATCTGCCCGGAAAACTTCTTCGGTGCCAGTTTGGTGGTCAAACTCAAGCCGACCGGGCTGAGGCTAAGCTCCCCGAAAGTGTGAAAAAGATAGGTAATGACCAACCAGGTGGGTGCTGCCAGGTCTCCGGAGGCCGCAATCTTGGCAGCAAAGTACATCACCAAAAAGCCGATACCGAGTAAGATCAGCCCGAAGGAAAATTTAAGTGGAGAGCTGGGTTCCAGATTTCTCTTTGCGAGACCCACCCATAGGGCTCCAAAAAAGGGCGCAAAAATGATGATAAATATACTGTTGACGGACTGGAAATATCCGGCGGGAATTTCCCATCCCATCAGTGTCCTGTCCGTAAATCGCTCAGCAAATAAATTTAATGAAGAGCCTGCCTGCTCAAAACCCGACCAGAATACTGCGGAAAAGACAAAAAGGATCATGATCACAAGTACTTTCTTTTTCTCCCCAGTATCCAAACCTCCCAGCAACAACACATATCCAAAATACACCAATGCAACAATAGCGATAACGGTATTTGAAACCCCCGCAATGGAGACCGGATCCAGCTTGATAATTTGAAAAAAGAACAGCAACAATAACACCAGGCAAAGTCCCAGAACCGACCACATTCCTTTAAAGGCACGCTTTTGCGCTGCCTGCTCTGCTGTGTCTTTTGGCTTCACAGCCTCGCCTACTCCGTCCAGGTACCTACCGGTGAGCCTGTACTGCACCAGTCCCATCAACATGCCAAATCCAGCAAGTCCGAAGCCCAAATGCCAGTTATAAACAGCCAGAGTACTGCAAGCAATGGGTGCCAGAAAAGCACCCAAATTGATGCCCATATAAAAAATAGAGAATCCGGCATCCCGCTTGGTACTGTTTTCCGGATACAATTGTCCTACTATCGAGCTGATATTGGGCTTCAGTAGTCCCGTACCGAAAACGATCAACACCAGCCCCGAAAAGAAGGCCGGAAGGTCTATTCCGGAAAGACTATTGACTCTGCCTATATCTCCACTCCACCAGTGGAATAACCCCGGCAATGCCATGGTAAAGTGTCCCAGAGTGATGATGATACCGCCAATCCACACTGACTTTTTGAGTCCAATCAACCTGTCGGCTACCCATCCTCCGGGTAGGGCAAGCAAATATACTCCCATGGAATACAGTCCATAAATTGCACCAGATGTCTGGTCATCAAGTCCCAACCCTCCGGTAGCAATGGGTGCTGTCATAAACAGGATCAGCAGAGCTCGCATGCCATAGTAGCTAAAACGCTCCCACATCTCGGTAAAGAATAGCGTCATCAGACCTTTGGGATGACCAAAAAGTTGGGGTCCTTCATATTCAAGTATATCTTCAGGGGCGTTATGCTTTCCTAAAAATTTGTCTTCCTTTTTCAAATCTATGGGTGTAAGTGGTGAAATATTCCAAAAAAGCCAATGCTTCGGATACAAGTATAACATGATACTACCATTATTTCAGTATTATTGCAAAAAAACAACTGATAGCTTTATGAAAACAGGAGAAATCCATACTGAAAAGGGCACCATGCTGGTAGATTTTTATGAGGAGGATGCCCCCAAAACTGTTGCAAATTTTATCCAGCTAGCGCAAAAAGGATTTTATGATGGATTAACATTCCATAGAGTGATCCCTAATTTTATGGTACAGGGTGGCTGTCCGAAAGGCAATGGCACTGGTGGTCCCGGCTACCACATAGACTGTGAGCTGGATGGAGAACTACAATACCACGACCGGGGCGTACTTTCCATGGCTCACGCCGGGAGGAATACCGGGGGTTCTCAATTCTTTATCTGCCACAACAGAGACAATACCCAGCATCTGGACAGAAACCATACTTGTTTCGGGAAGGTAAGTGAAGGCCTGGAAACGCTGGACCAGATCAGGCAGGGAGACAAAATCACAAAAATTATCATTCACGATTAGGCAATGATCGCCTAAAAATTAAAACAATGCCCCGGCAACGGTGGCAGTCATCAAACAAGCTACGGTAGCCGCAAGTAAGGCGCGCATCCCCAGCTTTGAGAGATTGCCCTGCTGCCCGGGTGCTATACTGCCAATACCGCCCACCTGAATAGCTATGGAACTAAAATTTGAAAATCCGCAAAGGGCGTAGGTGGCGATGACGATAGATTTTTGAGTCAGGGATCCGGCAGCCTGCATTTCTGCCAGTCCGAGATAGGCCACGAATTCATTGATTACTGTTTTCTGGCCCAAAAGGGAACCCACCGCAAGGGTATCTTTCCATTCTACTCCGATAATCCAGGCAAAGATCCTGAAAATTTGTCCCAGCAGGTATTCCAAAGACAATCCGGGGAAGGTCCCTTCCGTACCGCTAATTACCAGCGCATTGAGTCCGGAGAAATCGCCTATGATATCGGAAAGCAAATAGTTTACTGCCGCGATCACCGCAATGAATGCCAGCAGCATGGCACCGACGTTAAGGGCAAGCCTGAGTCCCTCCGAAGCTCCCCTGGACATGGCATCTATCAGGTTTACATCAGGAATCTGATCACTGATTTCCAGATTATCATTCAACGCGTCTTTGTTTTCTTCCGGGATAATGATTTTGGAGATCACAATGGCGGCGGGGGCATTCATGATACTTGCACCCAGCAGGTAGGTAGCAAACCTGGTTTTTTCTACCGGATCATCACCTCCCAGGAAAGCCACATAGCCCGCAAGTACACCCCCGGCTATAGTGGCCATCCCTCCTGTCATCAAACACATCAGTTCAGACCTGCTCATCGTAGGAATAAAAGGTCTTACCAATAAGGGTGCTTCGGTCTGCCCCAGAAAAATATTCCCGGCAGCCGACAGGCTTTCGGCTCCGGAAAGGCGCATGGTTCTGGCCATCACCCACGCAATTCCGAAAACGACTTTTTGCAAAATACCCAGATAATAAAGTCCAGCCGAAACGGTAGAAAAAAAGATGATCGTGGGGAGCACCTGAAAGGCAAAAATGAATCCAAAGGAACTTGTAGCCAGATCTCCGAAAAGAAATTGAGCGCCCTCTTCCGAGAAACTCAGAAAAGTCACAAATCCCGCACTGATACTGGAAAACACACCCGCTACAAACTCTACCTTGGTGATAAGCACTCCAAAAATTACCTGCAGCCCTATCCCAATGGTCACGAGGCGCCAGTCTATTACTTTCCTATTGGATGAAAACAAGGTGGCAAAAAACACCAACACCAGGATACCGAATACGCCTCGCAAATAATCCATACCGATTTATTAATTGTAAGCTACAGGCTCTCTGGCAGGGTATCCTATCTGTGGCGAAATGCGCCTTACCTGGCTAGATTTGGATAAATAAGAGCGATCCGGCATCAATTCCTTCTGTTGATCTCGTCTCTCAGTCTGGCAGCCTTTTCATAATCCTCATTACTGATGGCCTTCTCAAGCATTTGATTTAACTTATCCAGGCTAAAATCCTTCAGGGAAGCTTCCTGAGATTTGGTTTTTTCCCGACCAGACTTTCCCGAACCAGTTGCTGCCGACGCCTCCTGTTCTCTTTTTTCATCCTCTTCAGTAAACTCAATTGCGGCCTCTGCCATGACAGAACTTGCACAAAATATCGGCGCATCAAACCTGACTGCGATGGCAATGGCGTCGGACGGACGGGCGTCAATCTCCACTTTTTTAAAAGAACTGTGACACATGATCTTGGCGTAAAATACTCCCTCCCTCATGTCTGAGATCAGAATATGGTCTACGGAAAACTGGAAATTTGAGGCAAATGACTTGAAAAGATCGTGTGTCATTGGCCGATTGGGAATGATCTTCTCTATTTCTATGGCGATTGCCTGAGCCTCAAACATGCCAATCACAATAGGAAGTTTTCGTTTTCCTTCAGACTCACCCAATATGAGCGTAAAGGAGCCTGATTGTGCGCTATTTGAAGATAAGCCCAGGATTTCTAACTCTATCGTATTGTCCACCGTCTATTATTTTAATGCCTTAATCGCTTCTGTAAGCTTGGGGACAATATCAAATGCGTCCCCCACTATTCCATAATCCGCTGCTTTAAAAAACGGAGCTTCGGGATCTTTGTTTATAACCACAATATTCCTGGAGCCGTTCACTCCCGCCAGGTGCTGGATGGCACCGGAAATGGCGATTGCTATATACAAAGAGGGCGCCACCTTAACTCCGGTTTGCCCTACGTGCTCATGGTGAGGTCTCCAGCCCAGGTCAGACACTGGTTTGGAACAGCCCCTCGCAGCCTGCAAAACTTCAGCCAGGCCTTCGATCATGCCCCAGTTTTCAGGACCATTCAGCCCTCGCCCCCCGGACACCACTATATCTGCTTCTGGAAGCAATACTTCCCCACTGGCTTTTTCCACCTCAGTAATCCTGGCGGCAAACACTGATTCGGGCAGGTCAACAGTCAGGCTTTCAACCGAGACCTCTTCCCCGTCTGTTTTTATGGGCTGAGTATTTTTTTTGATTGCCAATATTTTGTTTTCTGCCGGAATAGCTGTTTCTACAAAGGCTTTACCAGTAAAAATACTTCTTTTTACGACAAACCCAGCGTTCATATCGGGCAATCCAACTACATTTGACACCAAGCCCGCATTCAATTTTATGGCCAACCTGGAAGCAACCGCATCTCCAAGAGCAGACTTTGCCAGTACTAGGATACTGGCGTCCACTTTCGCAAATACCTGAGCGATAATATGGGCATGGGCCTGAATCACCCCCGAGTTTAACCTTTCATCAGCTACATGATAAATGGCGTCCGCACCGGCCTTGCCCAACTGATTCCAGTCTGCATCTTCAATTGTACCACAGCCCAATACATTGACCTTATCTCCGGACTTTTCACTTAAAGCGGCCGCATAGGATACCGCTTCCAGTGAGGAACTCTTAATTTTACCCTGGTCCTGTTCTATATATACTAATATTGACATTTTCTTTAGCTATTTAAAGTACTTTGGCCTCATTTTTTAGCAGCTGCACCAATTCGTCCACACTCCCGACAATCTTAACTTCAGCTTTTGGCGCCGGAAGTTCGTAGGTTTTTGTCTCGGTGCGGGTATCCGCCTCAACCGGATCAACCACCTGAAGGGGCTTGCTTCTGGCAGACATGATCCCTCTCATATTGGGAATTTTCCATTCTGCAATGGGCTCCTGGCATCCTGCAATGAAAGGCAATCCTACCTCAATAAATTCTTTCCCCCCTTCAATCTCTCTGGCCAATTTCGCCTTAGTGCCCTCAAGCTCGAGTTTCATTACCGGAGAGATAGAGGGCAGACCTAATATTTCTCCTACCATACCATGTACCATCCCCCCGTTGAAGTCTATAGACTCTCTTCCCATTAAAATCAGGTCGTAGGATTTTTCCTTTGCCCGCGCGGCGATTTGCTGTGCTACAAAATGGGCGTCTTTGGGAAAGGCATTTACCCGGATGGCCTCATCTGCGCCTATTGCCAGAGCCTTTCTCAATGTGGGCTCGGTTTCTGCCTCCCCTACGTTCAGTACGGTAATCGTACCGCCAGTCTGCTCCTTGAGCTCTACTGCTCTGGCAAGCGCATAGTCATCATACGGACCGATGATAAACTGCACACCCGTTTTATCCAATTGTGTATTTCCCTCAGTAAACCTGATCTTTGAAGTGGTATCAGGCACATGCGTAATACATACCAATATATTCATTTGATTTTTTTTAACTTTGTCTACAAATTATAAAAATAAATGTAATCCGTCACCATGAACCACGCTGATAGGGTAAGTCTCCTACTGCAATACGTTAAAGAAGAACCCGAAAATCCCTTCAATATTTATGCCCTGGCTTTGGAATACCAAAATCAAGACAAAGAAAAGGCTTCTTTTTATTTTAACAAACTATTGAAAGAACATAAAAGCTATCTGCCCACGTATTATCACGCAGCTTTGCTGTTTGCAGCACTGGACCAGGCCGAAAAGGCAGAGAAAACATTCCTTGACGGTATCGCCCTTGCCGACAAACTGGACGATAGTCATGCAAAAAGGGAGCTGCAAAACGCCTACCTGAATTTTCAGCTCGATGAGGACTAACCGCTTTAATAAATGCCCGACAACTTTTTTTAATTCCCGGAATCAACCCTTTGCTTTTAACGCCAAAACTCAGGTTCAGTAGATTTTCAATACCAGTTTTCCCAGTTGCTTGCTGTTTTTCATCTTGTCGAATGCGGCTACAGCGCTGTTCATTGGAAATACTTCATCTACCTGAGGCGATATTTTGTGTCGGGAAACCCATTTCAGCATTTCCTCAAAATCGGAATCCGAACCCATCGTTGAACCCTGAATGGCAAGTTGTTTCCAGAAAATTTTCCGGGCATCAATTTGCTTCGGATTACCCAAAGTAGCACCATAGACCACTATCCTGCCGCCTGGATTGGCCAGGTCGATCAAACCATTCAGTGTATCACCCATAGCGCTGTCGACGATAAGGTCAAAGCCTCCCATTTCAGCCTTTGCCTGCCCGACCCAGTCTGAGCGATAATTGTATCCGGCTGCAACGCCCATTTCCAATGCTTTGTCCAGCTTCCACTGTTCGCCGCTGCTCACACTTACCACAGCACCAGACCGCAGGGCAAACTGGCTGGCAAACTGGGCCACTCCTCCTCCAAATCCGGTCACCAATACCTTGTCTCCACGTTTCAACTTCCCCTGCCGGGTCAGGGCACGAAATGCTGTCAATCCTGCCAACGGCAGGGCTGCGCCCTGATTTGCATCCAAATGAGCCGGTTTTTCGTGTACCCTATCTGCTTTCACACAAATGTATTCTGCAAAGGTACCATGATGGGGCATGCCAAGAATGGTGAATTTCCCTGACTGGGCCGCGGGGTCATCCCCCCAGTCGTTGCCCGGATTGATCAATACCTCTTTTCCGAGCCAATGCCTCTCCACATCTTCTCCAACTTCGGAGACAGTTCCGCAGCCATCTGAACCGAGAATAATTCCGTCTTTCAGATTCGGATATTTTCCCTGCCGGCACCATTGATCCCTATGGTTCAGGGCTGCCGCTTTTACCTTGATTTTCATTTCTCCCGGCCCGGGTACTGGTTCCTTCATTTCCACCAGGGCAATTCCATCGGAATTGTGGCTGTCTAAAATGATACACTTCATAATTTCTGATTGTCTGGTTAAATTTTAAAACGCAGGATGCATCCTCCTGTGCTGTCGCTCCAGGAGATTCTTCGCCGGGATTAGCTTCCGAGCTGAAACTCTTAAAATCCAATCCTGGTAAAGCATTTCATTCTGCTATAAGGAGTTCGAAAGGTTTGAACACAGGATTTTAATTTCCATCAAAAGGGAGCATCTTCCTCACCTTTTGGAAATGGATTGCCGCCCGGCTCATCACCATTGGCGCGGCTGCCCATTCTCACCATGCTGCCATCATCAAATCCCTTGCCTCCGGCACTGCTGGGAAACCGGCTGCCATAGAGTGCATCCTGTGGCTGGTAGGGGACATTTAAATCCAGGTCCGTAAACTTGGTGTATTTGCCGATAAACCTGAGCTTGACATTTTCCAGGGAGCCGTTCCGGTGTTTGGCTATGATTACTTCGCCTACGCCAGAGGTGCTGTTTCCATCTTCGTCTTCGGTAATGCCATAGTATTCCGGCCGATATAAAAACATCACGATATCCGCATCCTGCTCGATTGCCCCCGATTCTCTTAAATCAGATAGTTGGGGTCTTTTGTCTCCTCCCCTGGTCTCCACAGCTCTCGAGAGCTGTGACAAGGCGATTACCGGAACATTCAATTCCTTGGCTATCTTCTTCAGGGCTCGGGAAATACTGGAAATCTCCTGTTCCCTGTTCCCGCTGTTATTGCCCTTACTATCGCCGGACATGAGCTGCAGGTAGTCCACCACGATTAGCTGGACGTCATTTTGAGCCTTCAGGCGACGGCATTTGGCCCGCAACTCAAGGATTGAGAGGGCGGGCGTATCGTCTACAAACAGAGGTGCCGAGGTAAGCTTGCCGGTTTTATGAATCAATTGTTGCCATTCGTAGTCTGCCAGATTACCTTTCTTGATTTTCTCAGAATCCAGCTCGGCTTCAGAGCTGATCAGCCTGTTGACAAGCTGTATGGAAGACATCTCCAACGAAAAAATCGCTACCGGACGGTCATGATCGACTGCGGCATTTCTAAGCACGGAAAGCACAAAGGCCGTTTTCCCCATTGCGGGGCGGGCTGCGATGATCACCAGATCCGACTTTTGCCAGCCGGAAGTGACCCTGTCCAGGGCTGTAAATCCGGATGGGACGCCCGTGAGGCCGTCTTTCTGGCCTTTCTTGCTTTCCAGCTCCGTGATGGCCTCCCGCATGATGGAGCGCATGTCCACATAATTTTTCTTGATGTTGTTTTCCGAGATCTCAAAGAGGGACTGCTCCATCTTGTCCAGTAGCTCAAAAACATCGGTTGTATCTTCAAATGCCTCCTTTTGTATCTCAGAGGCTATCCGGATCATGTCCCGCTTCATGGCCTGCTCGGTAATGATCCGGGCATGGTACTCAATATTTGATGCAGAAGATACCCGGGAGGTAAGTTCAGTAATGAAGTAGGCACCCCCAACCAATTCCAGTTTACCATTCCGCCGAAGCTGATTGGTGACAGTGAGCAAATCAATAGGTTCACCCGCATTGAATAAATCCAGAATGGCTTCATAGACCGTTTTGTGGGTATCTTTGTAAAAGCTATCCGGCAAAAGGATATCCACAACAGCCGTCAGGGCATCCTTTTCAAGCATCAGTGCTCCCAAAACCGCCTCTTCCAAATCTATGGCCTGTGGAGGCAGCTTGCCCAATGCCGCCGCAGGATCCCCTGTACGTCTCCGCAATGTCCCTATTCTTTCAGACTTATTACTGCTTTTTTCTGCCATATAAACAAAAGTACCCCTTTAAGGTCAAAGGTTTTGAACAAGTTTTACACTTAATTATCCACAAACTGCTAACCCATACCTATACAACCCTTTGCGTTCAAAATTTATTCCAGAGATGGCATTTATATTTCATATCCTGGCAGCAGCAGCCTGCAGCAAAATGAAAATTACCCGTAAAATTTGCTATATTTGCCCTGTCGGCAGGGCAGGAAATTGTGCGGCATTGAGACGATACTCCCTACCAGACTGCTTAAGAAAATCATCTAATCCTTACCTTTTTTGTATTGAAAGCACAATTGAAATGAAATTAAATTTAAGAAATCCCATTGCATTTTTTGATCTGGAAGCTACTGGCGTCAATATTTCTTCTGACCGCATCGTAGAAATCTCCATTTTGAAAGTTCACCCCAACGGTAGAGAAGAAATTAAAACCATTAAGGTGAATCCTACGGTACCCATTCCACTGGAGTCTTCGCTTATACATGGCATCTATGACAAAGATGTGGCAGATGCACCGACCTTCAAGGACGTGGCCCGTGACCTGCAGCGATTTTTTGACGGCGCTGATCTGGCTGGCTTTAATGTGTTGAAATACGATATCCCGCTTTTGGTTGAGGAGTTTTTAAGGGCAGGGATAGATTTTGACCTGGAAAAAAGAAACCTGCTGGATGCACAGAAGATCTTCTTTATGATGGAGAAGCGAAATCTGGCAGCAGCATACAAATTCTATTGTGGCAAAACACTGGAAAACGCCCATAGTGCCGAGGCCGATACACTGGCCACCTATGAGGTGTTCAAATCGCAGATCGAAAGGTATGCCGGAACGGAAATGGAGGATTTGCAGGGAAACATCGTAGGAGTCATGGAGAATGATATGAAAAAGATCCACAACATGATCAACGAAAAAATGGTGGATCTGGCCGGAAGATTCGTCTTCAATGATAAAGGAGAAGAATGCTTCAATTTCGGAAAACTTAAGGGAAAACCCATTACTCAGGTCCTGAAAGAAGAGCCTGGTTATTACGACTGGATGATGAAGGGAGATTTTCCGCTGGATACGAAAAGGAAACTCACTCAGGTAAAACTTCGCGGCTTTAACCAATGAAGCTAAAAGCACCACAACCCGGCTCCCGTATGGACTGTATAATGCAATGCGGACCTTTGCTCAGTTCCGGGCCACCCCGTAGCATGTTCTACATTTGAGCTTGCAGCGCAGCATTCTCCAATAATATACCCGATCAATGGTCCAGATAACACCTGCCCACCGAAGTCATCTACCCCAGATTCAGGAAATGGCCAAAGTCATCTGGCCCCTGACGTTTGGTGCCATTCTTAGCCAAAAGCAACTGGCCTACATGCTGGAAATGATGTACAGCCTACCCTCGCTGCAACAGCAGATGGAAGAAAAAGGGCACCGTTTTCTGATTGCACAAAAAGACAGGAAGGCGGTAGGCTTTTGTTCCTACGAACTACACTACATGGGATCACCAGACCTGAAAATCCATAAACTATACCTACTCCCGGAGGCGCAGGGCAAAGGTACAGGTCGAGAAATCCTGACCTATCTGGAAAAAACAGCTAGAAAAAACGGCATGGAGAGCATGCTGCTGAACGTCAACAAATTCAATCACAATGCCTATGGCTTTTATATCTCTCAGGGATTCAACCAGATCGCGGCAGAAGTCATCCCTATTGGTAATGGTTTTGTAATGGATGATTTTATACTGGAAAAAAAGATTTGACTGGATTTTTGCCTAAAGATCCGGTAAATCAATTTTTCTGGTTTTGGAATTGATCTCTTTGATCACTTCATCCAGCTCTGATGCGGACACCAAAACGTGGTCCAGTAATTCCTTTTTGTCTTTTGGCAGGTCAGCGAACTCCAAATTCAATAAACTTACCAGACCCATCAGGCGGGCCAGGGGAGCACGGACAACGTGCGATTGTACCCATGCAATGTCTTTCAGCCTTTTATTTTGTTCCTCTATTGTTTCGATATAGGCCTTTTTTAAGGTAATGTCATTAGCCAGAACCAGCGTGGCTGGACGACCGCTGAAATTGATTGGGTTGGAACTGATTTCTACGGTTATTTTCTCTCCATTTTTCTTAGTGTGAAGAAATGTACCGGCTTTCCTGTAGCCCTGATGACTCCTCCCTGATTCTATGGCCTTGAATAATTTCTCTCTTTCTTCTCCCGGCCGTATATCTGCGACGGTCATGGAAAGAAACTCCTGCCTGGAGTAGCCATAAGCACGGATAGCGGCATCATTGACATCCAGAAATTCCAGGGAAGTTTCATCAAATACCCACATAGGCAGAGGACTCAGGTGAAAAAGTTCCCTATACCTGTGTTCTGACTCCTCGAGTCTATTGAATACTTTTTTTCTTTCTATGCTATATATGATGCTTCGTGATAATATGTCCGGATGGAGTTCGTCTTTGATCATGTAATCCGACATGCCCAAATGGATGGATTTGACCGCAAAACTACGGTCTGCATAACCTGTCAACACCACAATGGGGACCCTCGATGCCAGGGACAACATTTCTTTGATCAACGGCTCTCCGCTTTTGTCGGGCAAACTAAGATCCAGTAAAATGACATCGTAGTCTGAGGGTCCTTTTGCAACAGCATCTTTAAACGTGCTGACCCACTCAATGGTGGAAGTGGGAAACTTCTCTTCCAAAGCCTCTGATACCAGAACATAATCGCCTTCATTATCTTCTACTACCAGAATTTGATTGATATCTTCTTCTGAGGACATTTTTTTAAACCTGTGTAGGGAGCTTTACCAAAGAAAACCAGAAGCTTTCTATCTTTTGCAATATGTCCTGATAACTTTCCGGGCCCATTGGCTTGGATATATAACTGTTGGCATGGTTGTGATAGGACTCCAATATATCTCTTTCGCTGGAGGATGTTGTCAACATGATGACCGGAATCTGCTTCAATCCATTTGAGGTCTTAATAAATTGTAGTACCTCCTGCCCGTTCTTCTTCGGTAGATTGATATCTAGCAGGATCAGGTCAGGAATATTTTCAGGAGAGGCACATAGACAATCTTCCAATACCTCAACTGCCTCATGACCATCTTTCGCATAGGAAACTTCCAAAGGAATATTGAGTTCGGCCAATGCATCTGAAATCAGCAATACATCCCCTTCATTATCCTCAATAATAAATATTCTCAACATACTCATGCTCAGCCAGGTTTAATTTTGGTTAGGATCATCCCCCCCTTAGTAATCAGGTGGAGTTAGAAAATAAGCATATAAATTATTCAAATCCAAAGTTTGACAAACATATTTTCCCTGATGCCATAGCTGATTGGACGATTATTTTATGATTAGCCTCTTTTGATATATTATGTTGGTTTACTTTGAGATTTCCCCTGATTCATGGAATAGGTGCCGTTTTCGGATCATTCGCCCCGCCCTTTGCCGGTAGAATTATTCGCCAATTTTGTTGTGTCAATCTCTCTAAGCATAATGTAAAAAGTACTTCCCTCGCCTAAAACTGATGTAGCCCATATTTTCCCACCTGCATCCTCGACAATTTTCCTACAGATGGCCAGGCCCATTCCGGATCCTCTTCTGATCATTCCCCGATCGTATTGCTGGAGTATGTAGAATATACTATCCAGATGCTGGGCCTCTATGCCCACCCCATTGTCTTTTACCGCTATGGTTTTATAACCATCCGCTCTGGTAACCTCGATTTCAATTTTTAGTGTCCGGGAGGGATCCCTGAAATTAAACGCATTGTTGAGCAATTGATCGAATAGCTGTAGAAATCGCTTATAATCCCCTTTCGTTCCGGTTAGGTCCGCTTTCCTTAAATCGATTTTGCCCAATCCGAATTTTCTGGAATTTAAGTGAATGGCCTTTTCCAGCACCACATTCAGATCAACGATTTCCTGAGACTCCTGATCATTTGTCAGTTGCGAAAAAGCCACCAAATCCTGAATTACATCCTTAATTTTATAAAAGTTTTCTAAGGTCAGCTCGAGAAAAGAGATCGATTTGTCCGGGAGTATCGCTCTATTTTTCCTAATGAATAGCTCCAGGAAACCATGGCTCTGCCGGACTGGCTCTACCAGCTCATTGGACGCGACCATGATAAATTGATCCAACTGGTTTTTGGCATGTTCGGATTTTGCTCGCTCTCTCTCAATTTTCTGATTGGCCAATTCCAGTTCCCTGACTTTTCCGTCCAAATACAGGTAATGCCTATCCATCAGGTAATACACCAACACGCCGGTCAATACCACAAAAAAAACTCCCTTAATAAATTGATAGCTGTACAAAACTGTGCTATCTGCCCCATCAAAAAGATACAATATCAATGAATCACTCCCAAAAACCCAAATTATCCCTACAGCTACATACAGCATAGCTATTTTTACACTCATCTTCATTTCTACCGGTCCTTCATGCTGTCGAAACTCACCACAAAATTTATTTTAAATGTTTAAATTACGAAACAAAATTGAATCGCAGCGGAATCAGAAGCAAATAAATTAAGCCAATTATCACTACCTTTAGCACATGGACCAATTTCCAGGATCAGTTAAATTGGTGAAATGAAAAAAGTTGGTGGTTAAAAGCAGATTTTCATGTTTAAAGTATCCCACATTATCATTTTCAGCTTTTTGCTTAGTTATATTTCCTGTACTTCTCCTTCGGAAAAAATTTACCCCGCCAGACAAGACATTACCCTTTCGGTGTATGCATCGGGAAAAATAAAGAGTAAACAGCAGTATGTAGTTCAGCCAATCGGCAATGGGTACATTCAGACCATTCATGTAAGTGAGGGGCAAACCGTCCGGGAAGGGGAACTGCTCTTTACTTTATCCAATGAAGCTTCCCGACTCAATAGAGACCTGGCGCGTCTTTCCCGATCGTATGCAGAACAAGAAAATAACGAGGCACGATTAAAGGATCTTGAGGAAAAGATAGCTCTGGCCCGGGATAAAAAGCGCCACGATTCTGTACTCTGGGAGCGTCAGCAAAATCTTTTTGAAAAGGGTATTGGATCAAAACTTGAACTGGAGCAGAAACGCCTGCAACAGGCACAATCTCAGACAGAATTCAATACGCTTGTACTCAACCGGGAAACTTTGATCAAAGAACTGGAATTCAATGCTAAAAATGCCCTAAAAAACTTTGAAATTGCCAGTTCAATGACCGAGGATCTGTTGATCAAAAGCAAAATAAAAGGAAAGGTATATGCCTTACTAAGAGAGGAGGGCGAGTTGGTAAACCAGCAAAGTAACCTGGCCGTACTGGGTGATGGAGATGAATTTCTTTTGGAGCTGCTCGTAGATGAATACGACATCGCCCAGATCGATATTGGTCAGCAAATAAAAGTCCACCTGGACAGCTACCGAGACCAGATATATGATGCTGTAGTCACCAAAATTCTACCTCTGATGGACGAAAAAACCAAGAGCTTTGTAGTAGAAGCGGAATTTACAAACGCACCTCCAAAGCTTTATCCCAATTTGACCCTGGAGGCCAATATTATCCTGGAGGTAAAGGAAAATGCTCTCATTATTCCCTCTGCTTACCTGATCGGGGAGCGATACGTGATCGCAGAGGAAGGAGATACACTGGAGGTAAAAACCGGAATAAAAAACTATCAAGACGCGGAAATAATTGAAGGAATTGACGAAAATACAGCCTTGTTAAAACCATAGCGTAACGCAGTTGCCTGCCGGAAACGGTGGGTGCAGGGTGTATCCTCCTGGTCGGTCTGAGCCGACCGCAGCAATATCAGAAGATAGAAGGAAGGGTAACATTTGAAAAGAAATAAATCAATCATATAAACCCCGTACTGCCACAGGCAAGGATACCTATGGCCGAAGTAAGACTGGTCGCAGTAAGACAATAACAAACCTATGAAATACGGTTTATTGCTGGAAATAGCCTGGAAGCTCATGCTTGCGCGGTTTAAGCAAACCCTCATCGCTGCCGTCGGGGTTACTTTCAGCATTACCATGTTCGTCGCTCTTTTGGGATTTATGAATGGTTTGAATCTGATGCTGGATAGTCTTGTCCTGAACAGAACGCCCCATATTCGCTTTTATAATGAAATCAAACCCAATCCTAACCAACCGATTGACCGATCGGAAACCTATAGCTCATTTAATAATACCATCAGGTCAATCAAGCCCAATAATAGCCGCAGGAGCATCTACAATAGTGCTGCAATGATCGAAACGCTGCAGCAAGATGAGCGGGTCATGGGAGTGGCACCAAAGGTCAGCGCACAGGTATTTTATAACGTAGGCAATATAGACATCACGGGATCTATAAACGGGATCGATGTGGACGCTGAAAATGAACTTTTCACCTTTAGTGATTATGTAACGGCAGGAAACTCCACCGACCTAAAAAACACCAATAATGGCATTATTCTTGGTAAAGGGGCGGCAGATCGAATGCTTGCCCAAATCGGCGATGTGATACAGGCCACCTCCGCTCAGGGAAATACAGTACAACTTAAGGTAGTCGGATATTACCAATCCGGACTGAGTGAATTGGATAACGTACAAAGCTATACCTCACTCGAAACAGCCCAGAAGATAGTGGGTGAACCGGCATCTTTTATCACTGATATACAGGTAAAGTTAAACTCCCTTGACCTGGCGCCATCCATGGCGGTGGAATATGCTGATCTGTTTGGCATAAAGGCTGACGATATACAAACCGTCAATGCGCAGTTTGAAACCGGCACAGAAATACGTAACCTGATCAGCTATGCTGTAGGCATTACCTTGCTCATCGTTTCAGGGTTTGGAATTTACAACATTCTAAATATGATGATTTACGAAAAAATGGACACCATCGCCATATTGAAGGCTACCGGATTTTCAGGACGGGATGTCAACCTCATATTTACCCTTATTGCACTGATCATTGGCACGGTCGGAGGTACGATCGGGCTGGTGCTTGGCTATCTGGCTGGGCTGGGTATTGACCGGCTGCCGTTCGAAACGGAAGCCCTGCCCACAATCAAAACCTTTCCGGTCGACTTTAATCCACGTTATTATATTATTGGAGGTGTTTTTAGTCTACTGACCACCTATATGGCGGGGTATTTTCCTGCAAAAAAGGCCAGCGGTGTAGATCCGGTAGAGATCATAAGGGGGAAATAAAATGAAAGAGCGTACGGTACTTGAAGCCAGAAACATCAACAAATTTTTTTACAATCCGGTGAAGACCCAGGTTCTTAAGGACATTACTTTCGAGGTCAATAGAGGAGAGTTTGTTTCCATCATGGGCAAGTCAGGGTGTGGCAAGTCCACTCTGCTGTATATCTTATCTACCATGGACACCAGCTACGAGGGAAATTTGTTAATTGATGGACAGCCCGTTACCGGCCAATCGCATACTTTTCTTTCCCGGATCAGAAACGAAAAAATTGGCTTCGTTTTTCAGTTTCACTATTTACTGGCAGAATTTTCGGTGCTCGAAAACGTCATGATACCAGGGCTCAAGCTGGGAATCGTGGATCGGAAAGAACTGGAATACAAAGCCATGGAAAAACTTCGGATTTTTGGAATGGAAGACCATGCGCTGAAGAAAGCCAATCAGTTATCCGGAGGCCAGAAACAAAGGGTGGCCATAGCCCGGGCCCTGATCAATGATCCGCTGATAATTATGGGCGATGAACCCTCCGGAAATCTGGACAAGAAAAACAGCGATATTGTTTTTGAGATATTCCAAGAACTTGCCCTGTCATACAGGCAGACCTTGTTGATAGTAACCCACGATCCTGAATTTGCCGCCGGGACTGACCGGATCATCGAGATGGAAGACGGGAGAATCATTTCCAGTTGAATCACTTCCCTTGTAATTTTCCCGGGTCCGGAAATTTGATCACGGACTGAAATGCGAAGTCGCCCCTGCAGGTGGGGAGATGTACCTGACACCTTCGCATCTATGTCCAACTCGACAAAAATCATGATTTGGCATGATCGGAATCATACTACAGTAAATCGAGTGGAATTACCTTAGTGGTGTAAACAAACATTACCAACTAAAATCAAAAACCCATGTTGACACTAGCAAAAAGAAACGGAAGCTTTTGGCCAAAGGTGGTTTCGGATCTTCTGGGATCTGAAAACTGGCCCGATTTCGACAATCGGTTTTACGATTGGGATGAAAAATTTGAAATCCCATCCGTAAATATCAAGGAAACAGATAAAACATTTCAGGTAGAGGTAGCGGCACCTGGATTTGAAAAGAAGGATTTTAAGATCGAAACTTCAGAAGGGGTGCTGACCATACAAGCCGAAAAAGAGGTTCGGAAGGAGTCGGATAAAGAAGAAATGAGAAGACAGGAATTTTCTTATGCATCTATCAAGAGATCATTCAGTCTTCCTGAAAATGCAGAGCGCGATAAGATAGCTGCCAAATATGAAAATGGCATTCTTCATCTCGAAATTCCGAAGATCAAGCAGGTCGTAACCCCTCCCCGAAAAGAAATTAAAGTTGGTTAGGTCTAGTAAAAAGGCTCCGGTCGCCTGACCGGGGCTTTTTTTATACTGCAGATCCACTTAGATTTGGTGTGAGGATTTTCTCCGGTTGGCAGACGGGGCTTTTTTATCCGATTTCCATTCCTCAGGTCCAGAGAAAACTGGGTCCTTATTTACAGCGCATCAGTGCCTTTTTTCAGATATAAATAAGAGATGGCAGCCGCACCGGTGTCTGCCAGAGGAAAGGCATACCAAATACCTTCCAGGCCAAACAGCATGGGCATAAGAATTACCAAAGGAACAAGAAAAATCCCCTGTTTGCTAAGCGCCAGGAGCAGGGCAGATTTTGGCTTACCTATAGCCTGAAAATAGGCACTACCTATCAAACTAAAAGCCAGCAAGGGAGTAGCCAGAAAAGCCTTGCGCATAGCCGGGATCGTTTCCAAAATCAATACCTCGTCTTCGGTAAAAATCTGAATCAACGGTCCGGTAAAACTCATGATCAACACAAAGATTACAAGAGCTATCAAACTTGAAGATCTCAGCGCCAGTCTGATTGCCAGGTGCACCCTTTCGCTGAACCTGGCGCCGTAATTGTATCCGGCTATGGGGACAAATCCCTGAGTGATCCCCAAAACCGGAAAATTTGCAAACATCATTATCCGATTGATCACACCGTAAACCGAAAGGGCCATCTCACCACCATAAGAAAACAGTTCATTGTTTAAGACGATGGCGAGTATACTGACTGTCCCCTGCCTGGCCAGGGTAACTGCTCCCAGAGCCGAAATTTCCCTGGCTATTGACAAGTCAGGCCTTAGCCAGTCTGCTTTAAACTTCATTGTAGATTTGCCAAACATAAAAAACCACAGGGTGTAGGCCGCGCTGGCAACATATGAGATGCTCGTTGCCCATGCAGCACCTTCCAGCCCCATGTCCATCCAAACGATGAAAATAGGGTCCAGGATGATGTTAAAAACAGCAGGAACAATAAGCGTGTACATGGCCACTTTTGGGTAGCCTTCTGCACGGATCACATTATTGCTCATCATGGCCCATGCCAGGAAAGGTATACCGATCAGGATAATGGTGAAGTAGTTTTTGGCAGGCTCTAATACCTCGCCTTTACCACCGAAAAGTTTCAGAATCTCTTCTGAAAAAGCATATCCCAACCCTACAAAAAACAGTGCGAGGGTGAGGGTCATACCGATTTGATTGCCAAATGTGGCAAAAGCCCGCGAATTGTTATTGTCCCCAAATGCACGGGAAATAATCGATGCTCCTCCCACACCGATCGACATGCCTATACTGGAAATCAAAAAAGTAATGGGTAGGACCACGGTGATTGTAGCTATACCCAGTGATCCCACAAACCTGCCAACAAAAATTGTATCTACTATGCCATAGATGGACAAAACCAATATCCCTACTGCTGCCGGGACTGCCTGCTGTACCAGTAATTTTCCGATGGGGGAATGACCAAACGCATGGTTATTTTTCTCCATAATGAATGAATCCCCAACAAGCAGGGAAACTAAGAATTCGGTTTATCCCGGCAAAGTACCCAATTTATCCCAATGGATAAACTTCATTTACATGAAGAACTCAAAAAGTTTTGGTAAATTCAATCTTAACCTTTAGCTGTAAATCCCGGATTACCTTAAATATTTCTCTGATCGTCACTACCTGCACTTTGGTCAGGCTATTGATTCGGATATAATTTACCGGAGCTCGCTTGTTTTTTATGATGTCCACTGCTTGTTTTTCCAGCCTTAAACTCATCAGGTAATAATACGCCTGATAGAGCTCTGCTGAAACATCAGCAGCAAATACTCCTTTGTCAGTTAAAATTTTCAACCGTTTTCCCGTATTGGTTTCAAAAATCCTGTTGGCAAGTGCATAAAGCCGTATCGCATCCACCATAGGTGTCATGGCCTTTTTGATATCAAAAACCTGCTCTTTTTCTACTTTGAAGGTCCTGATGTTCTTCAGCCAGGTGAGTTGGGTATCGTACTGCAGCGCATTCTGCGCCATGTTGAAGAAAAACCGTTCCAGAGGATGCTGAAGTTGTTCATCCATATAGGCTTTAAGATCCTCCAATAGCGTAAAATCACCATAAATGGGTCTACAATCAAAAAATGTTCCATAGCTCATTACCGTCTCGATGGAAGATTCCTGAAACCAGGTGGCATAGTTTTTCTTCCAGTGGGAAAGCGAATGGGTCCACTTTGGGTTGCTGGCCATAAATCCGCCCTGACAAAAGTTAAAACCGATCTCATTAAGCCGGTCGGAAACCTCTTTGGCGAAGCCCAGAAAATAATCCCTTACGAGGCTACGCTGTTCGTTGGCCTTGTCTTCGTAGATAATGGCATTATCCTGATCTGTTTTCAGGGTTTGTTCTTTTCTGCCTTCACTTCCCAATACGAAAAAGACAAACCTGGCTGGCGGCTCTCCCTGCTCCTTTACCACCTGCTCGATCACACGCAGTGCTATGGTGTCTGCAATGGTTGAAATGATCTGATTGATGATTTCAGCCCTTACGCCCCGTTGGATCAATTGATCCACAATTCCCGGTACCTGCTGCCATTTGAGCTTCAGCTCTTCTTTGTCCAGTGCCAGCTTTACCGATTGAATGAAAATAAATGGGGATTGTGACTGTATCGTCAAAATTCTGTTTCGGCTGGTCACTCCGATGTAAACACCCCCCTCAGAAACCAACAGGTAGCGGGTTTTGGTACGAAACATCAACAAAAGAGCTTCATAAACAAAAGCCTCTTTTGGAATAGAAACCAGCTTTTTGTCCATGATTTCCACCACAGCCCTCTCCGGAGAAACCCCCTCAGCCAATACATTATCCCTCAATGTAATATCTGTGATGACCCCGACAATATTACTTTTATCTCTTCCTACAAAAAGGCAACTGGACATTTCCTTACGCATGATCTGCGTGGCGGCAGCAATGCTGGTTTCTGGCGGGCAGAATAAAATTTCCCTTAGCGGAATCTCACCAATGGTTTTGACATAAAAATCATCCAATACAGTCAACGGATCAGCGGGCATGCAAACAGATTTTTTGCAAAGATGAAAAATCATTCTGAGTTAATAAAAAGTAATTGCGAAATAGAGTTTGTAATTAAAAAAAACCGCCTTACATTTGCACAAGCTTTTGAAAAAGCTCCATTAAACAGGCTGAAAAGCCTGTTTCTATTTTAATTGAAAATTGCTTTGGCTTTTCCGAATAATGCATCCCGACCTTTAAGTCGGGGAGGTTTCAGGAGGGAAGTGAGAAATACCGATTGCGAGAAAACAAAAAGAATGGTCCTGTAGCTCAACTGGATAGAGCATCCCGACCTTTAAGTCGGGAAGGTTTCAGGGGGACGAGGGAAATCCCAATAAGGGGAAAAATAAATAGAATGGTCCTGTAGCTCAACTGGATAGAGCAACTGCCTTCTAAGCAGTAGGTTTCAGGTTCGAGTCCTGACAGGATCACGGAAATTTCAACGGTTGGAATTACGCGGATGACATAACGAAACGCGATAGAGCATCCCGACCCTAAGGCGGGAAGGTTTCAGGTTCGAGTCCTGACAGGGTAACAAAAATAGTGGGGTTAGCAATATTTATGATTCCGTAGCTCAGCTGGTAGAGCATAACACTTTTAATGTTAGGGTCCTGGGTTCGAGCCCCAGCGGGATCACAAAAATGAGAAATCTTGTTCTTCAGAGCAGGGTTTCTTTACTTTCAGACATCTGGTGTAGGCGAGAAGTTTATCCCGATGCAGGGCCGGTTGCGGGCTGATTCGGGAAGCCCCAGCGAGGACAAGCCGTTAATAAAATGTCCCCAAGGACATTTTTAGGCTTGGGCCAGGATGCAGGGTAGGTACATATACATATTTAACCATGTTCTTCGGAGCAGGGTTTCTTTGCTTTCAGACATCTGGTGTAGGCGAGAAGTTTATCCCGATGCAGGGCCGGTTGCGGTCTGATTCGGGAAGCCCCAGCGAGGAAAAGCGGTTAATAAAATATGTCTAAAAGCTTTTTTCAGGTATTGGCCAGCATGGAAGACAGGTTTCATTTTGATCGCATGCGAAGACTCTGGAAAGGCGAATCTATTATTATTCCTTCATCACCTTGAATGTCTGCACCTCTTTGCCCGCCTGAACCTGAATAAGGTAAAGCCCCTGTGTATAAACGAAATCCAGAACAAACTCCATTCCTTGCCTTTCCTTATCAAATTTTACCTGTTGCTTCAAGCGTCCTGCACCATCAAAAACGCGGACATCGATCTCTCCCATATACGAGTTATTTACAAAAAGAGACAGTTTTTCAGCGACTGGATTTGGGCCTATGGCATACCCTGATCTGCCTGAAAAAATATCCTCTCCGGAGCTGGAGACCACCACGACTGCAGATAGTCTGTTGCATTGATCATCAATCACAGCTACCTGATATGCCCCACCATCAGCCACCATATAACTTCTTTCCCTTGCACCTTCTATGGGCTCGCCGTCCCGATACCATTGGTATGAGCTTGCCGGGATCCTGGAGCTCAGTTGGGATCCATTGGCGACAATTTCAGGCCTTCTGAGTGAATTGGGATTGATCACAACGCTTTTTTCATAGCGATTTACACCACCCGGTCCACTGATCTCAAGGGAAATGGTATAGGTTCTGGGATTGTTGAAAATAAAGGTTGGATCGGTAGCGGTGGATGTTCCCAGGCCACCAAAATCCCAGTTATAGGCCGTAATATTTCCTTCAGAGAGGTTCTCAAATTCAGCCAGGCCGCCTGCACAGTTAAATGCCACGTTAAAATTGGCCAATAAAACATTTTCGCATAAGATATTGCTCCAGTTTGCGGCATTAATTACAGTGGATTGCGGGCCCAGATTGATTACCGACTCCCCTTGCAAGTCGACATTCTGCACATTTAGGCCTTCAAAACAATACTTTCTATAGGGCTCATGTATCAGAATCGCCTTTCCGGGCGAACTGATTATTGTCTGCCCACCTGGGGCATCACCGTGCTCGATCCCCTCCTCTACGAGCAAAGATAGGCCATCGCCGATCCTCAATGCAGAGCCGCCTGTCAAATCCAATACACCGACATGGGTCATGTCCTGATTGAGCTGCGTCTCGCCATTCAATTCGAGTCTTGCAATATTACCGCTCGCATTGACCTGAAGGTTTCCTCCCAGGTTTACCAACCGCCGTATTGGGGAAATAGAAAAGTCTTCGTAAACCCCATTTTCTCCGGTAAAAACCATATTCAGGGCTGCCGGCAATTCTACTCCCGGATTAGCCCTGAACAGGGACTTGAATTCAACGGTAGTAAGGCCGCCTCGAATTCTGGTTCCTGAGGACAATTCAACTTCATTTACGAGCAATCTTTCCATTCCGAATTCAACAACTGCCTCGCTGATTTCCAGCTCGTTTATTCCCGGCATGGAAAGTACCCGCCATCGTCCCTCGTCAAACCAGACATTTACATCAGAGAAATCCAGCTGACCAAAATCAAGAATGTTTTCATTTTGGTCCGTTCCCTCGAAATGTATCAGCCCATTCCGGACATTGGTAAGGTTGTTACTTGACCTGAATCCATTGCGAATCAACAGCTCGTTTTGATTTAAATCCAATACCAATGGTTCTTGTCCAAAAATATTCAGGCTAAAGACGTCGGTATTTTCTGAAAGACTGATCGTCTGTCCTGCCAGCGGCCTGTCTATCACAACTCTTGTTCCTTCATCAGGAATAATATTGGCACTCGGCCCGCTGCTGTTTTCAGACCAATTGTTCGGATTATCCCAGTTGCCATCTGTTCCTATCCAGTACAATGTGTTGGCCTGTCCGTCGGAAACGCCTGCAGAGAAAACGAGGCTGTAGGGTTGCTGGGAGTTGGCCAGATCTCCTTTATGGCTCACGCGCACGGTATACCTCTGAGGATTGGGGTTTTCAATCGACACCTGCTCAACGTTATCCCGAAAATTGTCTCCGTTCCTGCTGGCAATAGCACTGGAGCCATCCCTGGGGTTTAAAGTCCAGGGAAAGAAAGTATTGCCATTTTCATCAATGATACGCAAGTCGAGATCATTTACCAGCATGAGATCTGTGGGATTGACACTCAGTGCAGGGGAAGTGCCTGCAGGGTCGGTCCAGGCGATAGTTGTTTTGATAGGATCCACCCCATTGGAAATAAATTCAAACTCATAGGTTTCCCCCTGCTGCAGGTTTAGCTCTCTGATGATTTTTGAACTACCATCTTCATCGATGATCATGTTGGCTGCCGCTTCGGTATCCAACAGGCCCCAACCGTGCATGTAGTCTGGTCCGGGGTTCATACCCGCTTCCCTGGCCGTCTGTATGGCTAGGGCTTTGAGGGTAGCAGAAAGCATGTATCTGCCGGCATTTCTATTGCGGTACAATTCCTGAACGAGCAGCAAAGAGCCAGAAACATTGGGGGTGGCCATGGAAGTACCACTCAAGGTAGCGTAACTGTCGGCTCCATTTTCACCTTGTATGGCTGAGCTAAACACGTTTACCCCCATCCCTACCAAATCTGGTTTGATTCTGCCGTCGTCTACCGGTCCCCAGCTGGAAAACGAGCTCATGTTTACATCGGAAGGACCTGTATAATCCCCCTGCAAGCTGACTGCCCCAATGGTAAGGCTGTTTTTCGCTACTCCCTCAGGTCCAATGGAGTCGTCCGGTCCGTCTGCATCCCTGGAGCCATCCCCTACATCAGACCGGTCATTGCCCGCCGCCCAGATAATGGTGTAAAAGGGTTTTGCGAATGCGAGTTCATCGATTTGTCTGGATTTGTTGGTATAAAAACCAAATCTGTAATCTTCACTTGCGCTTATGCCTTCATTCCCCGCCCAGGTCCAGTTGTTGTTACTGTCTCTATACCAGCCCATCAAAAACCCGTAAGAGTGGTTTGAAATCAAGTGTCCGCCAGGATTGAGGTCGGGGTCATAGCTGTTTTGAGTCATTTTTGAGATATCGGCGTCCCAGTTAAAAGCCCAGCCGATGGCCTCTCTGGCCATTCCTGCCGCATTTCTGTTGTTGCCGGCAGCTAAAATGGTTCCGGTCACGTGGGTAGCATGATTACTGATTTCTTCCGTCGACCCGTCGATCTGGGTCACCCTGTTGCCAAATTCGTTGTGATTGGCTTTGGGCCTGGTCTGGTCGTAAATACCGATAATCATGTCCGTCCCGGACAGATTAAGATTCAAATTTCCTCCTGCCTGTAAGGAATTAGTACCCGTAGCAGCTGCAGCATTCAGGTTATGAGTGGTATAATATACCGGATGGTTATCGTCATCAAGGTATTGAAATACAGCAACCCGCTGATCGGCCAGATCCATGACGAGGGGAATGCCCATGGCCTCGGCTATCACAGATTTTTCCTCCGGCTTCAGGCTATATCGCCGGACATTGTCCTGCAAGCGCTGAAACACCTCAGACCTGACCTGCCGCATGCCTTCCTGGGCCTGGATAAATCCCGCTTTAGCCACTAAAAGAAGAAGGGTCAAAGCAATTAGTTTTCTCATCCTGTCGCTACATTTTTTTCGGGATCTGGCCATTGGCCATGATAATATAAATCAAGTCCCGGTTTTTTTACTCAATGATACGGGTCAATGTGGTGACGCCACTTTCTTCGGTCTCCTCTGTCCTCCAGCTTATTCTGATGGTCCCGTCGGCATTTACCCTGCCGGTACCATTGAAGGTATCTCCTCCGAAAACAAGGTCGGGCTGATCGGTGATGGTAATCTCTCCACACAGCTCTGTAAATACCGCCGGATTATCTTCAGCTCCAAATACCTGGGAGTAAACACCACCTGTGATATCCGAGATTCTATAGGTAAAAGGCTCCAGCTCTGTGATGACCACCTGATAATTCACAGTCCCCCCGGTGCCAACCGTAACGGTACTGTATTCACCCGCCAGATCAGAAGGGCAAGACAACCGGATCTCAATGGTGAGTCGGTTGTAGTTGGTGCTGATCTTCATATCTCCCGCATCCAATATGGTCAGGGTCAGATCTGGCGTCTCATCAGTACCCAGATTACCTGTCAGGATTTCAATCGGCATGTCCACATAACTACTATTTGCGGGAATGGTTACTTCATTTTCCAATAGCCGGTAGTGCACACCCGCTATCGCGGATGATTCAGGATCTACCCCTACCAGAATCGTCACAGGCTCGGAAAGCTGCTGCCCCACCAGATTCAGTCTCACCATTTCCTGATCTATCTGGTTGTTACTTGTTTTGGTCAGGATTTTCCGAACCGTTCCATTGGGGCGGGAGGCATCTTCAAATTCCACTTCCAGCCCCTCCCACACAATATTGAATCCTGACTCTTCCATGCAGGCAGCCAGCCCGAATGAGATTATCAGGAAAAAAGCTGCAACTATTGTTTTACTGATGGTTACCATACCTAATATCCCGGGTTTTGCTCTAAATTTTCATTCAATTGAATCTGTTCCAACGGAAGGTTTCCTAAAATCCTGTAGTCCGTGTAGGGCACTTCCAAAAACTCTCCATGTTTGCTGATATCCCTTCCGTTTCTTTTCAGATCAAAAAACCGATGCCCCTCCAAAGCAAACTCCAGCCGCCTTTCGAGCAAAATACGGTTCAGCAAAGCTTCTCCGGAGAGCAGGTTATCAACCGGACCCAGGCCTCGTTTGGAACGCACGGCATTGATATCCTCCCGGGCGCCGGCGGGATTGTTCTCATACCTGGCCTCAGCTCTGATGAGGTACAATTCCGCTGCCCTGATAATCGGCAGGTTTTCCAGAAAATCTCCCTTGTATCCGGTCCATTTCCTGCTGGCGTAAACAGGGCCCTCAATGCCCTCGCGGGTCGTCTCTCTCCAGCAATCTCTCCTCACATCCCCTTCTTCATAGGCAGCAATCAATTCATTTGAGGCGCCGATGATAAATTGGGCGGCAGGTTCGTTGTCAGCAACAAGGGAATTGAGGGAGTTATTTACCCCATCCACACTGCTCCAGTCCACCTGCCTGAGCTCCAGCTCAAAGAGTGATTCGGGATGTGGTGCTCTGGAAAAACCCTGAACATATTGGCCCGCTTCGAGCAAACCGTCTCCGTTGGTTCTCAGTCCGAGAAAATTCATGGCGGAGGTAGCTGCCGCCTCCGCATCTTCCATCCGTCCCCAATACAAATACAGCCTGGCCAGCAGGGTAAGTGCAGCACCTGCATTGGCATAGTAAACGCCTTCAGATCCCAATGGCGCTCCACCCACCAGCGGTATGGCAGCCAACAAATCACTTTCTATCTGCTCATAAACTTCAGCTACTGTCGACCTGCTTCTGAAATCTGCATCAGAAGCTACCAATGTAGGGTTTAACCGCAATATCGGACCTAAATTGAAGCCATCTACCTCCCGGCCGGGTTCATAACCATAGACCCTGCAGAGGTCAAAGTAGAACAATGCCCGCATGAAATACGCATCCCCCTTGATAAAATCCTTTGTCTGAGTATCTCCGGACACACTTTCATCATCAATACTCGCAATGATAAGGTTGGCATCATTGATACCGCCGTACACCACGCCATTCCAGATGGAGATATGATCCCTGTCTCCGTTGGATTCTTCTCCCTGGTAGCGCCCGGTGTTGGCCACCAGCCTTAAATTATCCGCCAGAATTTCCGGAGCAATCATCATCGTCTGCCCGTAATAGCTGAAGCTGGTCGCACGGTTGTACATGGAATTGGCTACCGACTGATAGCCCGACACATCGTTAAACGCTACCTCTGGGGTAAGACTTTGCCGGGGTGTGGTATTCAGGTCTGTACATGAAAATGCGGCAAACAGACCTGAAAGAGCGATATATTTATGGAAAATTTTCATTTTTTTTATCAAAATGTAAGGTTGATACCTGCTGTCACCTGTCTCGCAATAGGATAGGTCCCATAGGTATCCCCTATAGAATTGACCTCGGGATCCAAACCATTGTATTTGGTAAGTGTCCACAGGTTGAGTCCCTGCACAAAAACATTCATTTCGTCAATCTTCGCCCTGGAAAGAAGGTTTTGGGGCAAATTATAGTTGAGCGTTATTTGTTTTAACCGGATATAGCTGCCGTCAGAGATCTGCTTGGTCGAAAACTGCTGGTAACCGGAGTGGCCCGGGATTCTACCCCCTTCATAGGGCTTGGGCACATTGGTAATCTGACCGGGCGTTCGCCAGAAGTACAGTTGATCAGTGGTCTGGTTGTCCTGTCCTATAGATCCGGCCTGGGCCATATTGTACAAATCCTGATTAAATGCCAGGTTTCCGTATTGGTATTGGAAAAAAACCTCCAGGCTGACCGGCCCGAAAGAAAGCGTGTTGGATAGCCCCCCGTACGTCCAGGGAAGTGCACTCCCGATGTATTTCTGGTCGTCATCGCTTAGCAGATAGGTGTATTCTCCATTTTCATCGTAGTACATCGGCGCTCCATTGGCAGGGTTGACACCGGCATACTCGTAGGCATAATAAAAATCAATCGGCTTGCCCACAATCAGGTCATTACCCAGGCGGTCCAAACCTTCGTAGAGTTCCAGCAATTCATTGGAAAATATGGAGGTATTAAAAGCGGTGCTCCAGCGAAATTTACCATAGATTAGGTTGGTGGTCTGGAGGTCAAAGTCAATGCCCTGATTCCTCACTTTTCCGGTATTTCGGGTAATGGATCCAAACCCAGAGTCTATGGGCAATTGAGTTTCAAAAAGTAAGCTGCGGGAATCCTTGCGCCAGAGGTCTACAGTCGCAATGATCCGACCGTTAAAAAATGTCCCGTCCACACCGAAATTCATCGATAACGACTCTTCCCAGGTCAACTGGTCGTTACCCAATTGTACAAATCTCAGGGCTCCGCCGCCGAGATATTGTCCGGCAGATCCCACCAGGGTCCTGGACTCGAAATTCCCTATGTTGGAATTACCGGTAACGCCATAGGAGGCCCTCAACCTCAGGTTATCCACCCAGAGGGCATTCTCCATAAATCTTTCTGACGAAATTCTCCATCCGGCAGATACAGCTCCGAAGTTACCCCAGCGCGTATTGGTACCGAATCTGGAGGAGCCATCCCGCCTCACCGTCAGATCAAAGGTATACTTGTCATCGTAGTCATATTTGGCCTGTCCAAAGAAACCTGTCCTGATAAACTCGGTATAGAATCCACCCACCTGAAAAGGCTGGGCTGCATTCTGAAGGTATCTCAAAACAGGATTGGGAAAGCCTCTGCCTGTGGCCGAAGTATTTTCCTGGGTTTCCATCTTGTATTCGTATCCCAGAATTCCGGATAGGGTATGGATATCGTCAAACTTCCTGTTGACATTAAAGTTGGCATTGGCATTGGAATTGATGATTCGCCTATCTACAAATGTTGAGGACCCGCCGTAGCTTGCGAATGCGGGGATGGTAGATGGCCGGTTGTTTTCGTCCCTGTTGTCTGAGAAATCAATACCACCGAAGGCAGTAAAGCCCAGCCAGGGCAGAAACTTGTAATTCAATTGCAGATTAGATACGGATTGGTAGCTGGTGCCCTTCCGGAGTTCCTGTCTGACTCCCTGAACGATATTGTATCCGAACAAGTGCTCGGAGGGATACTCAGCGAAAGTACCGTCCTCATTATAAATAGGAACATTTGGCCTTGCTACATAGCCAGCCACGAAGGGGCTGTTGACAAAATTACCACGATCAATGGAGCCATTGGTGATTTGTCTGGATAGGGAAAGATTGGCATTGATACTGAATTTATCATTAACCCTGTGCGTAAGGTTCAGGCGCCCCGTAGTCCGGGAATAATCCGACATGATAATTTGCCCCTGATGGAAGGTGTGTGATCCGGATATGAAAAATTGGGTACCTGCGTCTCCTCCGGACAAGGAGACATCGTAGACACTCATCCTGCCATCCCTGAAAAGCTCTCCCAGCCAGTCTGAATTCTGCAAACCGGAATCGGAAGGGCTCCCGAAAATATTTTCTGCATCCTGGGGGTTTAATCCCGCATTGATGTAGGCCTGTCTTTTAATGGATGCCAATTGATTTGCGTCCATGACATCATAAAAGCCGAGTGGTTGTACCAAACCCTCCTGTGCCGAAATCCTCACTTTGGTCTGGCCTTGCTTGCCTCTTTTGGTGGTGATCAGGACCACGCCGTTTGCAGCCTGTGCACCATAAATGGAAGCGGCCGCCGCATCCTTAAACACTTCTATGGATTCGATATCGTTGGGATTGATGGATGCAAGAGCGTTTTGAGGTCCTTGTCCCGACAGGCCTCCCGAAGCGACCTGTACACCATCTACGATATAAAGAGGCTGGGTACCCGCATTGATGGAGCCTACTCCCCTGATCTGTACATTCAACGTACCCCCGGGCTGACCGGATCCGGAAGTCACCTGCACACCTGCCACCCTTCCCTGCATGGCCCTGTCAAAGGACTGCATGGGTAAGTCCTGGAATATTTCTCCTTTCACGGATGCAATTGACCCGGTTACTTCCCTTCTGGTCTGGTCCCCGTAGGAGGTTACTACTACCTCATCCAGAGCAGTGACATCCGGACTGAGCACCACGTCGATATCAGTACGATTGCCTATGGGCACCTCTTGTTGTTGCAAACCTACAAAACGAAACACCAATGTATTGTCACCTTCAAATACCTCAATCTGGTAATTCCCGTCTATATCTGTGATGGTTCCGGTGTTGGTTCCCTTCACCAACACCGTCACTCCGGGCAGGGGTAAGCCGGCTTCTGCATCCGTAACGGTACCGGTGACAGTCCTGCTTTGCGCTCTGGCCCAGGTGGAAAGGAGGATTAAAGCTAAAACCAGTGGTAGGACTTTATTCATAAATTTGATTTGAAGTGAACAATCAATCAATTTTATACAAATTCCGTGGATATTCCAATCGAAGGCGGTAAGTTAAGCGGGAGGACGGGAATTATCAACAGATAATAAACGCTTTAAATCCAATTCAGTTTATACAAAACCGTTTTTTCTGAAGGAAACTATTGGATCACCACTTCAATTCTTCGATTATAGGCGCGGTTTTCCTCTGTATCATTTGGCCGAATGGGAGATGATGAGCCTTTTCCTGCCGTAGCGATGCGGTCAAGGGATATCCCGGAACCAATCAAAAATTTCTTAACCTCCTCTGCCCTTTTTCTGCTGAGATTGATATTGTACGCATCACTTCCCACATTGTCGGTATGACCAGCGATCAGGATAGAGACTGCCGGATGCTTTTCTAGGAATTTGACCAGTCTATTGAGTGAACTGACAGAGGAAGGCCTGAGGCTCGATTCATCAAAATCAAAAAATACATTCTCAAAAACGAAGTAGTTTCCGGGAGCTATTGGTTCCAGCTGAACTTCCAGGTTTTTCCTGTTTTTCAAACTATCCCGGTCCACATTGTAGATCTTGGGCATAAAACCTTCCTTCTCCACATAAAGTCCGGAAAAAGCCTTGTCCGGATAGATCATGATAAACTCGCCCATTTCTCCTTCGGCCTTAAACCTGTAAAGCGTGCTATCATTATCCAGGTCAACAAGAGAAAGCAGGGCATCAACCGGCTCACCGGTTTCTTCATTGAGCACCCGCCCTTCGGTTACGATAATATTTTCCCCCAGGTCGATTTCCGGGGGAAAATCAAAACGGTACAGGAAGGAACTGTCCACCCTACCCGATGAGTAACTGTTTTCGGTATAATAGGCGTAATCCTTCTCCGCCGTGATAAAAAGCGCCACCTGGTCATTTTGATCATTGATCGGAAATCCAAGGTTTTCTGGTTCTCCAAATCCACGGTACCCTCCATAGCGGCTCAGGAAGATATCCTTTCCTCCATACCCTTCGTGCCCGTCTGAGGAAAAGAAAAGCACGGTATTGTTAAAAAAAACGAATGGGGACACCTCATTGCCACTGGTATTGACATTATCGCCCACATTCTTTGCCTCTGACCACAATCCATCCGGCTGGCGCTCAGCATACCAGATATCATTTTCTCCTTCACCTCCGGGCCGGTTGGAGGAAAAAAACAGCGTACTGCCGTCTGCCGAAAGCGAGGGTTGTGAATCCCAAAACCGTGAATTCACATTCCTTCCCATGTTCTCTGGTTTTTGCCAGGTGCCATTGACTTTTGCCGTCAGGTAGAGGTCACAGCTGCCGAATGAATCCGGCGTATCACAGGAAGTAAATATCAGGAGGTTTCCATCCGCAGAAATGGTGCAGGTCCCCTCGTTATAGCGGGTATTGATCATCAGAGAGATCGGCTCGGGAGAGCTCCATTGTCCGTCCTCAAGATTGGAATAAAAAATGTCTTCGTGATCCCTTGGCGATGTACCGTCCCGCTTTGTAAAAAAGATTCGCTGCCCGTCGGCAGTCAGCACAGGAAAATACTGCAGCCTGAATTGATTCAACGGAGTTTCCAGCTTTTCTTTTCTCAGTTGCAGGGGATTCTCCAACCCCTGCGCGATCAATTCAAGTTGACGCTTCTTTTCCCGATAGGCTTCTGAAGCCAGAAAATCCGTAGTAAAAAAAGGCTGGTTGTTTTGAATGGTATTTAATGCCTGCTGAAAAGCGCCCATTTTCAGGTGTATTTGACCTTCCAGCCAGCCCATCTTTCCTCTGAAATAATCACTTTTCGTGATCGCTAACCTACTTTGTCCCTTTTGGATCACTTCCAGGGCCTCTGAAGCCTGGCCGCTACTCAGCAAAACCTGCGCATGGCGGATGTAAGCCTCGTAAAAATCTTTGCTTCTGCTGTAGGCCTCGGCAAACTTGTCTGTAGCCTCGGCAAATTGCTTTCTCTGAAGAAAATCCTCCCCTTCCTCGAAATACCGGATGGCTCGCTTGTCTATGATAGAATATTCCTGCGCCTGACTTCGAACCAAAGCCAACGAAAACAACAAACCAAGCAGCACCAACCTCAGCATATCTTTTTAGGGTATTTCCATATATTTGTGGGTTTGCAATGAAACCCTCCACGCAGGATTTTCTTTTACAAAATCGATGATCAGGGGCGTCATTTCTGCCGCCCTGGACCACTCCGGCTGGAGCAGCAAGCGGCATTTCTCATTGACCAATGCAGCATGCTTCAGCGCAAAAGCAAAATCACTTTTGTGAAAAACGATCACTTTCATTTCGTCGGCCTGCTCGTAGATACCCCGATCCGGCGCTTTGAATTTCTTGGGAGAAAAACAAATCCAATCCAGGCTTCCCGACAGGGGATAAACGCCGGAAGTCTCAATATTGATGTGAAATCCCTTTTCCTTCAGAAGCGATGTAAGCAGGCTTAAGTCATACATTAGTGGTTCTCCTCCCGTGATTACCACCAACCTCGATGGATAGGCTGCCGCCTCTTCCACGATTTTTTCTACGGAAACCAATGGCCAGTGTCCGGCTTCCCAGGAAGCCTTGACATCACACCAGACGCATCCCACATCGCATCCCCCAAGCCGGATAAAATAGGCCGACTGTCCCGAAAATATCCCTTCTCCCTGTATGGTATAAAAGGCTTCCATCAAAGGCAAAAGGCGCCCCGTATGGACCAATTCCTGCTGTTCTTTCATAATTTTTGATTGAGCGGGTTATTGAACCGCTGGTTTCTAATAAATAAAACGCCTGCCTCAGGAATAAATTTCCCCTTTGGCTGCCTGAAGTGTGTTGTATAGCAGCGAAGCTATGGTCATGGGGCCCACCCCTCCAGGTACCGGTGTAATGGCGGAAGCCTTGTCGGCTACCTCATCGAAAACCACGTCACCTACTAACCGGAAACCACTTTTCTTGCTTTCATCTGCGATGCGGTGAATTCCGACATCAATAACCACCGCACCTTCCTTTACCATATCCCCCGTCACAAATCCCTGCTTTCCTATGGCCACAATCAATATATCTGCACTTCTGGCAATCTCCTTCAGATTTCGGGTACGGCTATGTGTCAGCGTCACGGTACAATTGCCTGGATAGGCATTCCTGCCCATCAAAATACTCATGGGAGAGCCTACGATATGACTGCGACCGATCACCACGCAATGCTTGCCAGAGGTTTCGATCTTGTACCTCTTAAATAACTCCAGAATTCCGTTTGGCGTAGCGGAAATATAGGCCGGCCAACCCAGGGTCATTCTGCCCACATTGGATGGAGTGAATCCGTCTACGTCTTTTTCAGGTCGAATTCTGGCCGTGACCTTTTCAACGGAAATGTGTTTTGGCAAAGGTAATTGCACGATAAGACCGTCGATATCCGGATCTTCGTTGACCCTTTCTACGGCGGCCAGAAGCTCCGCTTCCGAAACGGTGTCCTCCATACGGATCAGGGTAGATTCAAAACCCACCTGTTCGCATGCTTTTACCTTGGCTCCGACGTAGGTCTGACTGGCACCGTCATTACCTACCAAAATGGCTGCGAGGTGAGGTGCACGCATACCCTGCTTTTTCATCGCGGACACTTCCTCGGTAAGTTCCTCCTTTATGGTGGCCGAAACTGCCTTGCCATCTATTTTTAAAAATCCTTTTTTCTGTTCCATTAGTCATATTTTTTGCATCGCTAGGATGGTGTCGCCGCCCCTATGCAGAGCCAGACCAAATCCAACTGCCTATGGGTTTGGTGCTAGTCTAGCTTCAATACGGCCATAAAAGCCTCCTGAGGCACTTCTACGTTCCCAACCTGGCGCATCCGCTTTTTTCCTTTTTTCTGTTTCTCCAGCAATTTTCTCTTTCTGGAGATGTCGCCTCCATAGCATTTGGCCAATACGTTCTTTCGCAGCGCTTTTACGGTTTCCCTTGCAATGATCTTGGTACCTATAGCCGCCTGGATGGCGATTTCGAACATCTGCCGGGGCACCAACTCTTTCAGTTTCTCGCAAAGCCGCTTTCCCCATTCATAGGCCTTGTCCCGATGTACGATGGCAGACAGCGCGTCCACCGGCTCACCATTCAACATCACATCCAGGCGGACCATGTGTGATTGACGGAAGCCGATCAGTTCGTAATCCAGGGAGGCATATCCCCGGGAAATGGTTTTTAGTTTGTCAAAGAAGTCAAAGACTATTTCGACCAGCGGCATGTCGAAAGTAAGCTCAACCCTGTCTGAGGTCAGGTAGACCTGATTTTTTATCTGTCCGCGCTTGTCCATGCAAAGCTGAATGACCGGTCCCACGTAATCAGCAGCGGTGATGATGGCTACTTTTACATACGGTTCTTCGATGTGCTTGAACAAATTGGGTTCGGGCATATCGGAAGGCGCATTTACTGTACGGTATTCGTTATTGTTCATCATGGCCCTGAACTGTACCGAGGGCACTGTGGTGATGACCGTCATGTCGAATTCACGCTCCAGGCGCTCCTGGATGATTTCCATGTGAAGCATTCCGAGAAAGCCACACCTGAAGCCAAAACCCAAAGCTGCGGACGTCTCCGGCTCCCAGACCAGGGAGGCATCGTTTAGCTGCAGTTTCTCCATGGAAGCCCGCAGCTCTTCGAAGTCGGTGGTGTCTACCGGATAAATCCCGGCAAATACCATGGGCTTGACGTTTTCAAAACCTTGTACGGTAGTACTGCAGGGCCGCTTCACATGGGTGATGGTATCCCCGACTTTCACCTCTTTGGCTACTTTGATTCCTGATACCAGATAGCCCACATTACCGGCCTTTAGCTGAGGCTGCGGTTTTTGCTGGATCCCCAGAATACCAATTTCATCTGCCTCGTATTCCCTTCCGGTATTGACAAACTTGATCCGGTCGCCCTTGTTGATGGTCCCGTTGAAAATGCGAAAAAGTACCTCTACGCCGCGAAATGGGTTGTACACCGAATCAAAAATCATGGCCTGCAGGGGTCCTTCTTCGTCACCGGTGGGCGCCGGTATTTTTTCGACCACTGCGTTCAGGATGTCTTCGATGCCGATCCCTTCTTTGCCCGAAGCCAGAATGATGTCTTCCCGCTTACAACCAATCAATTCCATGACCTCGTCTGCCACCACCTCCGGCTGGGCTCCAGGAAGGTCTATCTTATTGAGTACCGGGATAATTTCCAGATCGTGGCCGATGGCCAGGTAAAGATTGGAAATGGTCTGGGCCTCGATGCCTTGTGAGGCATCCACGATCAGCAGCGCCCCTTCGCAGGCAGCAATAGATCGGGACACTTCGTAGGAAAAATCCACGTGGCCCGGGGTATCGATCAGGTTTAGGGTATATTCCTCGCCCTGATAAGGGTATTTCATTTGGATCGCATGGGACTTTATGGTGATGCCCCGCTCCCGTTCCAGATCCATGCTGTCCAGCAGCTGGTCTTGCATTTCCCGCTCGGTCACTGTATTGGTGAATTGCAGGAGCCGGTCTGCAAGGGTACTTTTGCCATGATCAATATGGGCGATTATACAGAAATTTCTTATTTTTTGCATGTTCATACTGGATGCAAAAATAGTAAATCCCCGGCGTTTTTATAGATTTTGCGGATATTAATTAGAAGCAGGCCTTTCCATTGCTTTACTACGGATAGGTGTGGATTTTCAACAATTTTCTCCCCACCGGATCAGTTTGAAACTACATCCCTAATAGATTTACCATATTCCATCCCATGACTTAGCAATGCAGGACCAATCGAAAAACCCTGGAAAATTTTGCTCGATCATATATTTACTTCAAGCCGTTAAAAACCCCTTCCTGGGCGGTCCTTTCTGTTTATGATTTCAAAAATAGCAGGGTTTGGGCACCAAACTTTACCCGCTCCTGATCTTTATATCTGTGCTGATCCGTACAAGCCTTCTCCCACCTTTTCAGGTTGCAATTGTATGCAGAATCGCAGATATTTGAGAAAAATTAATGAACAGATCGGAAAAAAGCGCGCTTTTCGTATTTGTATATTGCACCGAATAAATTGCGTGCGGGTCCGGGGGATCAGCTGCCTCAGGGAGAATCAGGGAATTTTATTGAAATGAATCGAAAAACTTTTCTATACCTGGCTGCAGGGGTTTTCATTTGTGGAGGCCTGCTTTGCGGGCACATTCCGAAAAGCCCACCCAAACGGGGGAAGGTAACGGTGTCGCCAAACCGCACATTGACCTGGGAAGATTTTAAGCAGGTAGATCTCATTCGTGGCAAAAGCAGCATCAATGCCATTTGTTTAAGCACCTGCGAGGTGGAGATTCTGAAGGTACATTCCTATTCGGATCATGTAAAGCTGGAAATCAACGCGAAAATTAACCTCCAAAAGGATCTTACCCAGGTCACTCGGGATTTTCTGGACCGCTCGGACCAGGTCAGAAGGCAACAGGTATTGCACCACGAAAACGGTCATTTTGCCATCGCACAGATCATCGGCTACCGCATAGTACGGGATGTAAATGGGCGGGAATTTGATCCCAGGCAGTACAAAGTCCAACTGAATGGCATCATCCGGGAAAATTTCAAGGATTGGAAAAGGCTGGACTCCCAATACGATGCCCAAACCACAAAGCCCGTAAATGAGGAAATGCAAAATCGATGGGACCACTTTTTCCAGTCGGAAATGGCTGCTGTCAAAAAAGAAATTTATCAATGAAAATATGAAGATCATAGCCGATAAGAAAAAGCAGGAAAATATTGTAGAATATATCCTGTACCTGTACCGCATGGAGGATCTCATCCGGGCTTACCATTTTGATATGCAGGAAGTCGAAAAATATGTGCTCGGCCACCAGAAGGTAGATGCAAGGGACCGATCCGAAAGCCTAAACTGGCTGAAGGGGATGGCCAGGGACATGAAGGAAATCGGTATTCAGGAAAAAGGTCACCTTCCTCATGTGCAGCGTGTTGTAGATCAGTTGGCCAGCATCCATTGGGAATTGATCCGCACAGATCCAACCTACTTTGCCCTATACAAAAAAACCCAGTCTCATTTGCTTTCGCTTATTTCCGAAGCAGGAGATGAGGATCCCGGGCATGAGGTGCAGCTTTATATACATACCTTATATGGCTTGCTGCTGAGCAAATTGAATGGCAGAAAAGCCGCGGAGGAAATTTTGGAAGCGGCAAGCTGCTTTGGTGATGCGCTCGCATACCTTAATGCCGTATATATGAAAGCGAAACCTAATCCCTCATTAAATTAACCCCCTGTGTACAGGTACTCGTATACGCTGTGATAGAGATCTTGTTCCTCCATATGATCCAAAAAGGATTGATAAAACGGGTGATGGCCGATGGTAGCACTGTCTCCGATCACGATTAACTTTTTTCTGGCCCGCGTAAGGGCTACGTTCATTCTCCTGGTATCTTTCAAAAAACCGATTTCACCATTCGGGTTTGACCTGGTCATGCTGATCAGCATGATATCCTTTTCCTGCCCCTGAAACCCATCGACAGTGCTTATGGTAATATGGTCTTTCATTTGCCTCAGGTATACCCAGGCATCGTCCTCCTGCAGCAGTTCCCTGAGCAGGTTTACCTGTGCCCGGTAGGGTGCAATCAGCCCAATCTCCCAGGGCTTTCCCCTTTCCACAACACGCCCTGTTCGCTTGAGCAGATCCTGCAACAGTCGCAGGGCCAATGCAGCTTCTTCTTTATTGCATATGCTCCCGGTTTCCTTCTCCTGATATTCCATAAATCCGCTGCCAGCGGTATCGACATATTCCATTACGCTCTCTGCGGGATTGAGGTAATGGGTCCGGGTATTGGGCGCAGCCAGTAATTTTCCGTGGTAAAAGGCATGGTTTGAAAAACCCATGATCGCTTCGGGCATGCGGTATTGCAAGGTCAGCATGTGTGCACTTGCCGGATTGTTCCTAATGGCCTTTTCAAACAGTGTTACCTGTAAGCCTTTTGCCGCTTCTCTGGATTTAATGGTCGGAGGTAGCTGACAATGATCGCCTGCCATTACCACCTTTTCGGCCTGCAATACTGGTATCCAGGATGCAGGCTCCAGGGCCTGGGCTGCCTCGTCTATATAGACCACCGGAAAAACCCGCCCCTGCAGCAGGGCTGAGGCAGCTCCCACCAGGGTACAGGCGATGACCTGGCTGCTTTCCAGGATGGTCTGAACCATATAATCGTGGAGTTGCCTGGCTTCACCAAAACAACGGTTTGCTTCATTCAGATCCATTTTCCTTTGTTCACGCTCAACGGGACCAAAATTTCTTTTGAACTTTCTTGCCTTTTTTCTGGCTTCTTCTCCGGACTTTTTGAGCTTCTTATAATCTCGGTACGCCGGATGGGCGAGGATTTTTGCATCCAGTGTTTGTTGGAAAATGCCATCATCTACCCGCGCTGGATGCCCCAGTCTCAGTACCTGGAGCCCCGCTGCCGCGAGCTTTTCTACGAGCACATCTACAGCAGCATTGCTGGGTGCGCATACCAGGACCTGAACCTGGGTCTGCAACGCAATCTCAATGGATCGAACAAGTGTGGTAGTCTTGCCCGTCCCGGGGGGGCCATGTACGATAGCAAGATCTTCTGCCCTGTGGATCATTTCCAACGCTTCTTGCTGACTAGCGTTCAATCCTGATGCCGGAAATTGCTGCTCTTCATTAATGATGGCAGCGGTTTTTCCCAGAAACACATTCCGCAGCCTTTCGAGCCGGTTTTTGTCTGCCTGAAGCACCTTCTCCAGGGCTTGGGCCATGGTCTTGTAGGAGGACTCATCAAACATCAGGTCCAGCCCCAGTTTGCCACTGTATATCCAGTCCGGCACCTGGCCAGTGTGCAGACTTACCGTCATTTGGTTTTTATGCACATGGTTGACAACTCCATTTACAAAACTGGCCCGAAGCTTGTTATCGTTACTGTTGGAAAAAAGACAAATGGATTTTCCTGATTGGAATTTGTGGCTATCGGGAGCCTGGTGCACGTTGATTTCGACAATCAACTGTTCGGTAAAGGCCCATTTCACCTTTACCAAATTCACTGGATACCAACACATTCCGGCACTGACTTTCTCATTGATGGATTTGCTATAGGTCAGGCTACGAAATTGTCTTCGATCTTCCTCCCATTCCTGCTGTAAAAGTCTGCTGGTATATGCTATTTCTTCTTCTATATTTGCCATCTGTATTTTCTTTTTCACAGGCCCAAGATTAGGAAAAACATTTCTATTTACTATCAAAACAGCCTAGAGACCGCATGAATTTTCTTGCACATGCTTATTTATCATTTGATCAACCCAAGATACTGGTAGGTAATTTTATCGGAGATTTTGTCCGTGGAGACCTGGAGCAGCAGTTTGAAAAAGAGATCGTAAACGGCATAATGCTACATCGGGAGATCGATGCGTTTACAGACTGCCACCCCCTGGTAAAGGAAGCCCAATCACTGCTCAAACCAATATTCAAACGGTATGCAACAGTAATCACCGACATGTACTTTGATTACTTTCTGGCCAAAAACTGGTGCAACTATGATGAGCGGCCATTGGAAAGCTTTGTTCAATGGGTATACGGTGTACTGAGATCCCACCAGGCCATATTGCCCAAAAAGTTTCTCTATCCCTTCAAATATATGCAACAGGAAAACTGGCTGGTAAATTATGGTACGATGGAGGGGCTTCAGCGCTCATTTACTGGACTATCCTACCGCACCGCATTTGAGTCAAAAATGGAAAAAGCTCCGGAATTTCTTACCTTGCACCATGATGAATTTAAAGATTACTTCCAGCTTTTTTTTGCCGAATTGACTTCCTTTTCAAAAGATACACTGGATCAAATCGCTCTATGAAATGGTAAGCTGTAAACCCAAAAGAAGTACCTATCTGGCCCTGGGGCTGGTAGTCGTCGTTCTCTTTGCCGGACTGAGCTTTCTGCTCTATGATTTCAATACCAGCCGGGAATTCCCATTTCTGTTCTACCTTTTGGGTAGTACCATCGTGACAGTGGTATTGTTGCTGGTACTGGTAAAAATGATGGCAGGCTACAAGTTTCTGGCAGCGGGAAAAGAAAAAATAGAGATATGGCTTCCACTCAAAGCCCAGAGACGAACATACGGGCTAACAGACCTTCTGGCCTGGCAGGAGGAAGAAATAAAAGCCAACCAACGCATATTCAGGCAATTGATACTGGTTTTTTCCGATAAATACTCCTTTACTATCAGTAACCACGAGCACCTGGGTTACGATGGGTTAAAAAAGTATCTGATAAAGAAGGTTCCCAAAAAGCGGGTAAAACCTTAAGGAATGCGTTGTTTCAACCCGTCCAATCAAAGGTATTCATTTCTTCCAGGCATGCTTTTAGCAGCCTGATACTTGCGGCCACATCAGATTTATGCGCCATTTCAATTACCTGATGCAGGTGCCTGGTCGGAATGGAGATGGCGCCTGCTATGGCTCCCTGTTTGCCCATCCTTTGCACCCCGGCTGTATCTGTACCTCCTGCTGTAAGAATCTCAGTCTGATAGGGAATGTTGTTTCTGCTCGCAGTCTGCTTCATGAAGGCTACCATTCGGTAATCGCAGATTGCAGAGGAATCCATAATTTTTATGGCTGTGCCCTTTCCCAGCTCGGTGATTTTTTCGTGAGACGCTGCACCGGGCAAATCGAAGGCGATGGTGGTGTCCAACGCAATCCCGAAGTCGGGATCAATATGATGGGCAGAAACCTGAGCCCCCCGCAAACCCACCTCTTCCTGAACGGTGAAGGTAGCATACAGGTCGAATGCCGGGGACGCCAGTTCTTTGAGCGTTTCAAGCAAAATGAACACTGCTATCCTGTTGTCAATAGACTTGCAATTGACGCAGTCGCCCATTTCTATCAGCTCTCTTTCTCTGGTAATGGGGTCTCCTACCTGAATCCACTTTTCTACCTCCTTTTTTTCCATGCCCAGATCGATGAAATAATCGGTAAGCTTCGGCAATTTGGTTTTTTCTTCCTGAGTCATCACGTGTATCGGCTTGCTGCCCATCACACCGACCAGGTCCTTTTTGCCATGTACGATCACACGCTGCGCCGTGAGCGTTTTGGGATCAAAGCCCCCCAGCGGGTGAAACCTTAAAAATCCATTCTCATCAATATGGGTGACAATAAATCCGATTTCGTCCATATGGGCGGCCACCATTACTCTTTTATTTTCCGGGTTATTTTTCCCCCTCTTGATGGCAATTACGTTTCCAAGGTTATCCACCCGCACCTCATCGGCAAGTTCTCTGGCTTTAACCACCACAAAATCACGGATTTTCTTCTCAAAACCCGGAGCCCCGGGCAATTCACAAATCTGTTTTAATAAATTTATATCAATCATTAATATGCTGTTTCCCAATAGTTACAATTAGTAAGCCCTGATTACTTTTCCTTCCATGTAGTTAACAAAGGCTTTATTGACCACCCTGATACCTCCATCTGTAGGAAAATCTCCGGTAAAATACCAGTCACCTCTATGAGCAGGACAGCTTAGTTGAAGGTTTTGTACCGTCTGGTAAATGACATGTACATGCGCCTCTATCTTTTCAGAAGTGATTATCTGAGCGATCTTATTGGAAATTTCCTGATCCGAAAATGGCGCATAAATTTCGTTGACAAAATTCACCCGTGCATCCGGTTCGGCAATGCATTTATCGTATACATCGTCTAAAACATGCTCCATACCTCTCTCCTTCAGCAGCGCCACCGCGGCCCGGAAAGCAATAAAATCTTTCATCCTGGACATGTCTATGCCGTAACAATCCGGAAACCTGATCTGGGGCGCTGAGGAGACGATAATGATCCGTTTGGGCTTGAGCTTATCCAGAGTGGTCAGAATACTTTTTTCCAGCGTAGTACCCCGCACGATACTGTCATCAATCACTACAATGGTATCTACACCGGAGCGGATCACTTCATAGGTAGTATCATATACATTGGAGACCATCACATCCCTGTCGGAATCGTTGGTGATGAAAGTTCTGAGTTTGACGTCTTTACTCACCAGCTTTTCTACCCTTGGCCTGAAATTCAACAGGTCTTCGAGATCTTCCAGGTGAGGCTTGCCTTCAATCAGAATTTCCCTTCGTTTGGCGCTGAGGTAGTCCTCCAGGCCTTCAATCATGCCATAATAGGCGGTTTCCGCGGTATTTGGAATATACGAAAATACGGTATTCTTCAAGTCAAAATCGATGGCCTTAAGGATCTGAGGCACCAGAGCGCGACCCAGATTTTTCCGCTCTTTGTAGATGTCCGGATCTGTACCTCGGGAGAAATAAATCCTCTCAAAACTGCATGACTTCTTTTCTCTGGGGGGGATGATTTCATGCTCTCCAAATGATCCGTCTTTATTAAAAATCAAGGCATTACCAGGCTGAATTTCTTTAATTTGTTGATAATCAATATTGAATGCCGTTTTAATGGGTGGTTTCTCTGAGGCCACCACGATGATCTCATCATCGGCATAATAATAAGCAGGACGTATGCCTGTAGGATCTCTTACCACAAATCCCGCCCCATTGCCTATCAGCCCGGCCATGGCGTAGCCCCCATCAAAGTCTCTGCAGCTCCTTCTCAATATTCTCGCCACATCCAGTTCCTGTTCAATGACCTCAGTGATCTCTCTGTTGGAAAAATGGCCCTTGTATTTGTCAAAAATCCTTTGGTTTTCCTCATCGAGAAAATGACCGATTTTCTCCATGACCGTAACCGTATCGGTCTCCTCTTTGGGGTGCTGCCCCAGCTTTACCAGATTATCAAAAAGTTCCTCCACATTGGTCATGTTGAAGTTGCCGGCCATCACCAGGTTCCTGCTCCGCCAATTGTTTTGTTTCAAAAATGGGTGGCAGGTCTCAATGCTGTTTTGTCCATGGGTACCGTACCGCAGATGTCCAAGCCAGACTTCTCCGCTGAATGCGGTGTTCTCTTTGATCCATCCGGCATCCATCAGGTCGTCCTCGGAACCCGCCTTTTTTGCCTTTTTGTATTTTTTATTGATTTTCTGAAATATTTTGGTAACTGCCTCTGATTCTACAGACCTGTACCTGCTGATATAGCGGGTTCCGGGAGGGGTGTTGATTTTGATATTGGCCAGACCTGCCCCATCCTGCCCCCTGTTGATCTGCTTTTGCATCAAAACGTAGAGCCTGTTGGCAGCATAAAAAGGTGTTTGATACTTATCGATATAATATTGCAACGGTTTTCTCAGGCGGATTAGCGCAATCCCACATTCGTGTTTGATCTCGTCACTCATAAGTACTAATGGGGTAAATTAAGACACAAAGTTAAGTTTTTTTTTCAGGAATAAACCCCTGAATCCCACCAAACTTAGCGAAGGAAATAAAAAAATCAACAGCCTCTCGGCTGACTATGCACACGATGAAAACCGCCAATCGCTATTCCCATAAGGGGTACTTCTGAAGTTTGATTTGTTTGCCAAAGAATAATTTGGTTGTCTCTTCAAAAGAAACAGTGTAATCGGAAACCAAAAACCGGTCTTCTCTGCCTGGATCTTTCCGGGCCAATAGCTGGTGGTATCCCAAAAAAGAGGCAACAGACCTGGCTACCGTTTCAGAGGCATCAATGAGATCAATTTGGTTTCGGTAAAATGCCTGTATTTGTGTTTTTATCAAGGGGTAATGCGTGCAGCCCAGAACCAATGCCTGAATGTTTTGCAAAATGGGTTGGGAAAGATAAGCAGCAATAATCTCGTGGCTGATATGCTCCCTGTGAAAGCCTTCCTCAATCATCGGAGCCAACAAGGGAGTAGCCAGGGACTTCAAGACAATTCCCACATCCAAATCGTTGATTTTCTGCAAATACACACCTGAGTTTACCGTCTGTTTGGTGCCGATCAACCCCACTTGCTGGCCGGGATGTACTTCCCTGAGGTAGTTTACCACCGGATCAATTACATTGAATACATGGGCTTTGGACGCAACATACGCCTTTACCAACTCAAATGCCGCTGCTGAGGCTGAATTGCAGGCGATCAATATCAGTTTGCAATTCTCCTTAAGCAGTACATCAGCTATTTTGATGGAGTAAGCCTGTATGGCTGCAGTACTTTTATCGCCATAAGGCAAATGCGCGGTATCACCAAAATAAATGATTTGCTCCTCAGGAAGCAATTTTTTTACCTCCCTTGCCACTGTCAGGCCTCCAATGCCGCTGTCAAAAATCCCTATGGGTGCCTGTGCCTTAATTCCCATTGAATACCATTTATATAACAAAGAAAAACCTGTCTACTCAGACAGATAAAAACCCCCGGATTCACGCATCCGGGGGCATGCAAGCGAAGCGTTTGAAGTTATACAATACCGGCAAAGTTAGCAAAGTTTTCTGAAGGTGCAATAGTTACCGATTTTCCGCAACATGGGTATAAAATACCCATTATCGGACCAGAAAGGGCAGCCTGCATCTGTAAAAGAGTGGCACAATTCCTGCAAGAGAAATTACAGATCAGTAAAGATTATGAGACGAAAGTTAACAGCAAAAGCCAGGGTAGGTGGAATTTCCCTACTGGTCATTTTTGGCCTTCTGGTGTATTATGGCACCCGGGTTGAAAAGATTGGTTCGGAATACGACAACCATTTTTTTCAATCCAACGTTAGTGCAGGTATAGAGATTGATACCGTGTCCATTATGGCAACGGAATTGCCTTCAAATGTAAAGCAGGTTATTCAGACAGACAGCCTTTTCAACGATTTGAAGATTACTGCGGTGAAGAAAATATCCAGAAAAGACAATGAATATTACGATGTCAGCTTCCTGGATACCGATGATTTCAGCATCATGGTGATGTATGACAAAAATGGTGGAGTCATCCGTCAGTAAAACAGGTAGAGGAAAATACAGCTAAGCCAACAATTACCGGAAAGCACTGATTGGGAAATCGGTGCTTTTATTTTATATTTAATATCGAACACGCGTTTGGAAAAATATTCATGGCAAAAATTCTCCTGATAGAAGACGATCTTACTTACTCCAAAATCATCAAAAATTTTCTGGAAAAGAATGGATATGAGGTTTTGAGTACCACCAGGGTAAATGATGGGTTGGGTCACTTTGAAAAACACAAAATTGCGCTGACCATCACGGACTACAGGCTTCCTGATGGTACCGGTATGGATGTGCTGGAAAAAATCATCCATCACCATCCCGATTCGCCGGTAATTCTCATCACCAACTATTCGGACATCCGTACTGCCGTCAAGTCCATGAAGATGGGAGCTTTCGAATACATCACGAAACCCATCAACCCGGATGAATTGCTCTTGACTGTGCAGCAGGCACTAAGAAAAGGCAGACCGGACAAGGCGCCTGCTAAAAAAGCGCAAAGGAGTACGGGCCAGGCCAGCGCCTCCTCAGAACTGGACTACCAGATTGGCCAAAGTCTCCAGGCGCAACAGGTAGAAAAACACATTGACCTGGTAGCGCCTACAGACCTGAGTATCATTGTTCTGGGTGAAAGTGGCACCGGCAAGGAGTACATTTCAAAGCGCATTCATCAAAAATCCCAACGTGCCAGCGGACCCTTCGTCGCTGTAGATTGTGGTGCCTTATCCAAGGAATTGGCTGGGAGCGAATTGTTTGGACATGTAAAAGGTGCTTTTACCGGAGCCATAGACCACAAAACGGGACATTTTGAAAATGCGAATGGTGGGACCATATTCCTGGACGAGATTGGTAACCTCAGCTACGACATACAGATCAAATTGCTGCGGGCCATACAGGAAAGAAGGATCCGCAAGATTGGAGGAAATAAAGACATCCCCATAGACGTGCGGATCATCGCCGCCACCAATGATGATTTACAGGAACTCGCCAGATCAGGGCAATTCAGGGAAGATCTCTTTCACCGGCTAAATGAGTTCAGCCTAAAAGCTCAGCCATTGCGGGAAAGGAAAGAAGACCTGATGTTCTTTGCAAAGCTTTTTATGGAAAAAAGCAATGCCGGTCTGGATAAGAATGTAGTAGGTTTCAGTCCTGAAGTGGAAAAAATCCTTCTGCAGTATCATTGGCCGGGAAACCTCCGGGAGCTGAAAAACATCATCCGCAGGGCTGTATTGCTTACCGGCGAAGGCCTGGTGCAGCCCGAGGTGATCCCCATGGAAATACTCGACAGCGAACCTCCTCAGCCGGCAGACATCCATTCTGCTAAGGATCTTAAGTCTTCTTTTGAAGAACAGGAAAAAATGCTGATCATGAAAACACTTGAGGAGCTGAAATTCAATAAATCGAAAACCGCCAAGGTCCTGAATATGGACAGAAAAACCCTTTACAATAAGCTTGAAAAATATGGTTTGGACTAATCGGCAAAGGCATATCCATACCTTTCGCCAAGATCCTCCAGCAAGCCATTTATTTTCTCGGTAAGGGCCCACACCTTTTCCTTCACTCCTTCGGTTTTGCCCTCTTTGAGATCACATTCAATGGCCTTTGCGAGGCTGCGTTCTTTGAACTTGAGCTGGCCCAACCTGCTGGATAGTTGGTGGGCGATGCCCTGTACTTTTTCGTAATCGCCCTCATCTACGGCTTTATTGATCCTTATCAAATCCAACCCCGTCTGGGTATAAAAACCCTCTAGAATTTCTTTCAGCAATGCTTCATCCCCCATACAGAACTTTCTGATTTCGGAGAGATCATATACACCGGGCTTCCTTTCCTCAGGGATGATCTCCCGCGACTCTGCGGAGTGTTCCGGACTCGTCCCGGTATTGACCAGTTTAACGGAGGAGCTGATTTTTTCGATCAAATCATTCTCATTAAATGGCTTTAACAAGAGGCCATCAAATCCAAATTTGATTAAATTTTCCTTTTCATTGGCAAATACATTGGCCGTCATCGCCAGAATAGGAACCTCCCGGTATTTTGGATTTTCTCTCAACAGCTCAAATACCTGGTATCCGTCGATTTCCGGCATCTGGATATCTAATAAAACCAGGTCAAAAAACTCCTCTTTGAAATTCTTTTTGAAGTCTATTCCACCGGAATAAGTCACGATGGTTGCACCCAGCTTATTGAGCATCAGCTCCACAAACTTTAAACCCATTTTGTCGTCATCGATCAGCAATATCTGCAGACCTTCCATCCTTTCGATTCTTGAAGCCGGCAGGGTCTGCTTTTCCTTTTTCTTCAACAATGTAGAAGGCAAACAGACCGTAATCTCTGTACCCTTACCATGTTCGCTATCTACCTTTATCTGCCCGTTTTGCAGGTCCACCAGCCTTTTGATGATGGCCATCCCAAGACCTGTACCTCCAAACCTTCTGGATACGCTTCCATCCCCCTGATTAAACTCTTTAAATAAATTCCGCTGTAAGTCAGCTGTCATCCCCATTCCTGTGTCTTTGACCTGCAATACCAGCGTACCTTTTTCTTCAGGACCGTGTTGTTCAAAATATACCCGAACCAATACCTTCCCCTCTTCTGTAAACTTCACGGCATTGGATAGCAGATTGTTCATGATCTGGTTAATCCTCAAATCATCCCCAAGCAAAAACTTGTTTTCAGGTAAAAGTACAGAAAAGTCCAATTTAAGGCCCTTTTCCTGGGCCTTTTGCTTGTAAAATGAATGCAGGTTTTTAAAAAACAATTCGGGATTGATGATGCCCTTCTGGATCTTTATTTTCCCGGCTTCCAATTTTGAGAAATCGAGAATGTCATTGACTATGCCCAGTAATGTGCCGGAGGCGAGCTGGATCATCCGTACATATTCTCTTTGGTCGGCATCAAGTGAAGTTTTGGCGATGGCATCGTTGTATCCCTTGATTACATGCAGGGGATTTCTGATTTCATGACTCATGCTGGCAAGAAAATTCTGCTTGGTTTTGGCCAGATTATCTGACTTTTTCTTCGCCTCGGCCAGCGTTTTCTGGTAGGACTCTGATTTTTTAATTTCCTTGATGATGCTGAAGATAAATCCTGAAGAACCGATCACCCCTATAATGATCAGCAGGCCGAGCAATAGAGAAAGCTTATAGGTGAGCTGGTAGGCGGAATTGTTTTCTGCTTTGGATTTTTGCAAAGCTTCGTGCTGCAGCGCAGCGACAATTTCCTGAATATTGATAATGAGGTTCCTGTTCTTTTCGTTCAGCTCCTGTTCGAGTGCACTGAGCCGCGAGCGGAGGTATTGCTCCTCATTATTGATATCCAAAACCATTTGCCGAACAGCATAAATAATCGAATCTGAACTGGAGAGCGTATGGGTATCCACCGGGTTGACTCTGTTCAGGTTTAACCGGAGCATGCCCAGGATTTTTTCCATATCCTCTTTACCTGCCCCGGCCAGTACATTCCCAAGGCTTTCCTGGCTGCTTGGCTGTGTGGGTTTTATCTCTGCTCTCGCATTGTTGTCGTTAGATGGGGGGTTTATGCCGATTCGGATCTTGCCCAGACTTTGCAGCCTGCTCAACTCCTCTTTTCTTTTTATCTTTCTTTCAATATTATTGAGCGCTTCTTTACTAAAGTTGCGGTTATACAGATTGGATTTGACGTCATCCAGACCTTTGTACACGACCATCAGTTCGTTGACACTGTAGTTGATGCGTTTAAGCTGACCAAGTTCTGCCGTGTCTGCCGCCATGCGTTCCAGCTTCTTGATCTCCTCCTGGATACGGTTATAAAAATTAAGGTCCTGACTACTGTCTTCCTCCACAAAAACACTACGAGATTTATCCAGTTGATAGATATCAGCCAGCAGCTCGTTGAGATTTCTGAGCTTTTGGTTGGGTTCAGCGAGGGACTCTACGGAATCGAGTAGTTGCGTTACACTGTAGTAAGTAATCACCCCGGCCCCTACAATCAGACATGTTGCCAGAAAAAAACCAAGTATAACTTTAATTCGTGCGTTGAATCTCATTGCTATCGCTATTTTAGATGGTTGGTGTTAACCTTGGTCGGGTTTCAAATGGCAAATGTAACCATAAAATACAGGTTTTTATATTTAACCTGTTGTAAATGAACCATATTTATACATTTACACTTCCTGCGGTCGATATTCAAGAGTAGAATTTACCTGCGAGAAGGTTAGGAGTTCAATCGTTTTCGACTGCCACCTGCCCGGTGATGGATTCAAAAACATGGTAAATTGCATAATAGGTCACTGGTATCGAAATAACCAAACCTATGCCAAAAAGTAAAGCGCCGGCGATATTTATCAAAGCCAGGAAAAATCCAAAAGTAAAGAATTTAAACCATTGCCGGTGGATTATTTTTCTGCTGTATTCCAGTGAGTTCCAGAAATCCAGGCCAAAAAACAGGCTGATCAATATCCCGAACATATAGGCCACCAAAAGGTATATACCAGGTAATACCAGCGCAAAGACACCGATTACGGTCAAAAACTGACCTACGATCCACACCAGTATGACCGGGATGTAATAGCCAAACCCCCTGAAGAAATCGGGGTACTGTATGGGCTCTCCCTGACTCACCTTATTGGCTACCAAATAAAAACCGGCAAAAAGGGGGCCTGCCAGAAACAAGGAAAAAACAAAAAGATATTCGGGCGCATACATCATGAATAAGAACTGGACGGAAATAATCAGTAAAGCGAATGAAACCGAATATATACCCACCTTCCGAAATGTATCCCAACCTTTCCTAAAAGCAGCTTCTATGTCAAAATCGTAATTACCGGCAGTGAGTTGATCCAGGTGTTTTTTGTTCATGTTACTCTCCTAATAAATATCAAGATTACCTGGTAATGGCCGCTAATATGTCGTGTTTGGTGATAATATGTACCCGGTGCATATCATCCCTTACCAATACAGCTTTTTCCTTATCGACCATAGAAGATAGTACGTCTAAAGTACTGTCGAGTGCGACAAAATGCATGGAGTCTTCCATAACCTCCCCCACTGGCCCATCTTTAATTTCAGGGTTTTCAATGATCTTTAACAGCAGTTTATTGTCCGTCAGGCTTCCTACCACCTGACCATCTTCCATAACTGGAATCTGAGAGACGCTCTTTTCGTTCATAAGTGCGATAGCGTCCTTTACCTTATCTGATTTCCGAACCACCACCAGTTGGTATGCTGCATTCCGGCTATTCACAATTTCCCTTGCCGACCCGAAGGTCTTGTTTTCCATAAACCCATGATTTCTCATCCAATCATCATTGTAAACTTTACCCAGGTATCTGGTACCATGATCCGGCAGCAAAATGACCATGCGATCTCCTTGCTTTAAATTTTCTCTGGCATATTCCAATGCACCGTGCACGGCAGATCCGCAGGACCAGCCCACAAATAAGCCTTCCTCTCTGGAAAGCCTGCGTGTCATCACGGCAGCATCTTTGTCCGTGACCTTGATAAAATGGTCAATTACAGAAAAATCAACGTTTCTTGGAAGAATGTCTTCTCCTATCCCTTCGGTCAGGTAGGGATAAATTTCATTCTCGTCAAACTCACCGGTTTCCTTGTATTTTTTAAACACCGAACCGTAGGTATCAATGCCCACCGATACCAGCGTTTCGGATTGCTCTTTCAGATACCTGGCAGTGCCCGACATAGAGCCTCCTGTTCCTACTCCGGCAGCGAAATGGGTAATCTCCCCATCTGTATCCCTCCAGATTTCGGGCCCTGTAGTTTCATAATGGGCTTTCCAATTGGACAGGTTGTCGTATTGGTTGGGGTAAAATGAATTCGGGATCTCCTCATTGAGTTTTCTGGCTACTGCATAGTAGGATCTGGGGTCTTCCGGTGAGACATTGGTGGGACAGACGATCACCTCAGCGCCTACGGCTTTCAGGATATCAATCTTCTCTTTGGATTGCTTATCTGCCATGGTGAAGATACACTTATAGCCTTTCGCTATTCCTGCCAATGCCAGACCCATACCCGTATTACCGCTAGTTCCTTCTATGATCGTACCACCCGGCTTCAAAATCCCGGCTTTTTCTGCATCCTCCACCATCTTTACCGCCATCCGGTCCTTCATGGAATTTCCCGGATTGAAGTATTCAACTTTCACCAGTATTTCACCTGCAATACCCTTATTCAATTTGTTGAGCCTTACTAAAGGTGTATTGCCGATCGTTTCTATTATGGAATTATAAATCATCATTTCTTTTTAAAGCAAGTTAGCAAAAAAGGCAAAAAGGAGGAACAAAAGTGCGCCTCCCTACCAAAAAGCAGGAATCTTCTTAGCCCTCACCGATTCTATCATTTGACGCTGGCCAGCAGGTAAAGCACTGCCATCCTTACTGCTACTCCATTTTCAACCTGTTGTAATATGATGGCGTTTTCAGAATCCGCCACATCAGAATTTAACTCCACACCCCTGTTTATCGGGCCCGGATGCATGATGACAATCTCTTTGTTCAGTCGATTTAACAGCCGTCTGTTGATCCCATAATACAAAGAATACTCCCTGAGAGATGGGAAATATTTGATCTGCTGCCTTTCCATCTGGATCCGCAATACATTGGCTACATCACACCATTGAAGCGCTTTAAACACATCGTGCTCCACTTTAACGCCGAGTGCGGCAACATGCCTGGGCATCAGTGTCAACGGACCACATACCATTACTTCCGCACCAAGTTTCTGCAAACAGAATATATTGGATAGTGCCACCCGGGAGTGAAGAATATCTCCGATAATGGCTACTTTCTTTCCTGCCACATCGCCCAACCGCTCACGAATGGAAAACGCATCGAGCAGGGCCTGGGTAGGGTGCTCGTGCGTACCATCGCCTGCGTTGATGATATTGGCGCGGATATGGCGGGACAGAAAATGAGGTGCTCCGGGGCTGGAGTGCCTCATGACCACCATATCCACTTTCATGGCCAGGATATTATTTACCGTGTCAATCAGGGTTTCTCCCTTCTTTACCGAACTACTTCCTGAAGCAAAATTCACCACATCAGCCGACAAGCGCTTTTCAGCCAGTTCGAAAGACAGCTTGGTTCGCGTGGAGTTTTCAAAAAACACATTGGCTATCGTAATATCTCTGAGGGAAGGCACCTTTTTAATTGGACGGTTCAGTACCTCTTTAAAATTATCTGCGGTTTCAAAGACAAGTTGTATATCTGATTCAGTAAGGCCTTTTATTCCGAGCAAATGTCTGGTGCTGAGCTGCTGCATGGGTATTATTTACTTTCTTTTTCAGTGATCCATATGGCATCCTCAGCGTAGCCCTGAGACTGCCATTCTACACTTACATACTGACTTTCCAGTGTATTGACCTGCCTCCCGTAATAGTTGGGCTTGATGGGGAAATCCCTGGTGTATTTCCGGTCAATTAAAACCATCAGTTCTACCTTCAGTGGTCTGCCATAGGCGATCATTGCGTCCATCGCAGCCCTGACTGACCTGCCTTTGTACAATACATCGTCTACCAATATGACTTTTTTGTTTTCAATCAAAAATTCTATCCTGGTCTCATTTGCTTTGAGCGGAATATCCCTGCGCCGAAAATCGTCTCTGTGAAAAGTAGCATCGAGGTATCCGTACTTCAGGGGAGATGGGTGGATTTCCCGCATGCGCTGTACGATCCGGTCCAGCACCATCGCTCCCCTCGGTTGCAGACCTAAAAGTACGGTGTTTTCAAAATCATCGTGATTCTCTATCAGTTGATGACAAAACCTGCTGATGATGATGGATATTTGCGTCTGATCAAGAACAAGTCTTTTCTGCATGTTTAAAATTTGAGGCAAATATATAAATAATTTATTTGGCCGAAACCGACCTAAATGAAATCGTCGACTTTTATCTTGGTGAAAAAATTTACTTCCCTGCTTTTCGCCCTCCCCTCCTCATCCTGATACCGTATCCGCTGCTTACCACTCAGCAGGTAATAATTATCGTACCACCATAAAAGTTGCAAGCTGTCATCCCGGGTGTCTGCAATCCGCTCATTCTCATTGATGAGTTCTATTTCAAAAGACTCATTTTGCATGACCACCTCTCCCCTCTTGATCTGACTGAGCAGGAGGTCGGATTCATCCAAATACATGTAAAAAAGATTGTCTCCCGTAAAGCTCATTTCCCCGAATTTTACAGGTTGGTCTTTGCTCGCATTGTCCAGGTTCAGGGTGTTGTCCCAGATGATGCTGCCATCTTCATCCAGTAGGATAAATTGTGCGGCCAGATATTTGTATTGGCTGGATACCTGGCTGTTTCTGAATCTGGGATCCATCCATAGCGGGTTATACAGGCCTCCATAGCCCCCCATCATGGGATTTAGCCGGTAAAAATTGCTGGCATACATCCCATCCCTGGGTATAGACCGCGAGCTGGAAGAAATAAAATGATCGTTATAAATCAAATAATAACCATCAGATGCATTGATTTCCCGTGTCACCACCACATTCCTGATGGGAACATTTTTTCCTCTGTTAAGCCTTCTTTCCATTTTTCGCAGCCTCCTTTCCCTGGTCTTGTCGGGGAGGTAGTTGTAAAAATTTTCAAAATCTGACACAGAATAAAATGTATTGTCGTATTCGCCAAACTGGTTGATTTTAGTAAAATACAAACCCTGATATGCTTCCTTTTTTCTGAGACCATAAGGTCCGATAAGGGCCTGTTTGTAATTGTGTGAGGAGGTCAGCAGGCCTTCTACTATCTCCATCGAAGGATCTTCAAGATCATTAATTTTTACTTCTCGCAACTTATCTCCATTGGCGTCAAAAGTCAGTATTGATACGATCTTTTTCTTGTAAAAATCCCTCCGGCTCATCACCACGTCAAAAACATTGAGTTCGGGGTCTTTTCTCATCTGAAGTATTCTGGCATCTTTTTCGAACAGGCCGGGTACCGTCACCACTTCCTTGCTGGGAATATCCAGGATTTGTATGACGGGCCGGAAATCATATTTGCCCATAAATACTGCCTGCTTGTTAAATACCAGAAAATCCTGCAGCTCCATTTCCAGAATGCTGGTGAGCGACATTTCATTCAGGGATTGGGTTTCCAGATTGATTTCAAAAATAGATTTCTCCGGATTGTACTGCGACCCCTTATTGAACAAGATATAAAGAAACTGCCCGTCCAGATCAAATCCGACCAGCTCGTGAAACTCTTCCAGCACAATTTGCCTGGCCGAATCAGCTTCCAACTGAAAATCGGCCTGCACGTATTCGAAAATATTCTTTGTCCCATAGCCGCTCTCAGACCTCATGCGGAAGGCAACCATTCCCCCATCTCTTGGCAGCACAAAAAAATCATCCTCCATCCATTTGGTCTCTAGCTCCAGCCTTTGGGTAAATTGAACCTGACTGTGGCCAAGCACACAAATAAATGACAAAATGAATGACAACAGCAGGGTTCTACAATTCATATCAGATGTATTTTAGTAAGTTCGCTCTTCCTCTTGAAGGAAAGTATGGTGCCGGGTAATCCGCATCAAGACTGTATGCCGTCAGGCATGCAGGTGTCGGGAACAAGACGGGACAGATTAGCTGCACCGACCCTGACACCGCCCCATGTCGGAAAATGTCCTGAATGTTTTTCGAATAGGAGACGCTCACACCGACCATTTTGGTAATAAAGCAAAGAAGCACAGCAGTCTATTCAGACAAACAAAAAACAAAGCGTCTAAATTCAAAGGCCTTCGAAATCTTTTGTTTCACCGATTCGTGCATGTGTCGCCGGCGATCAGGCACCTATCCTCAGAAGATTTGCATTGCCTGCACTGGAAAACAGCTTTTGCATTGCTTGCATAAGATAAGGCGAATGATTTTATTTTAAAACAAATATTATGGACATTTGTCCATTAAATACATCAACGAGACCTACCTTGGATAACAAAGAAATTGTACGTGTATTGAAGCTAACCATGCAGCTTATGGAACTGCATGAGGAAAACACCTTCAAAATTCGAGGCTACCAATCTGCCATCAATAGCATCGAAAGAGAAGGAAAGCCTCTTTCCGGATTGGATCAACGCCAACTGCAGGATTTCCCGGGAATAGGAAAAAGTATTGCTGAGGCCATCAGTACAATACAGGCAAGCGGCACCCATCCTCCCCTGGAAAAATTGCTTCGTGATACACCTGAAGGAATCCTGGAAATAATGGAATTGAAGGGCCTGGGGCCTAAAAAGATCATCACGCTCTGGAAAGAGCTCGATATCACTTCCACCCACGAACTGATGGAAGCTTGCCAGTCCGGCCAGGTAGCGAAAATCAAAGGTTTCGGCAAAAAAACTCAGGATAGCATCATACAGGCATTGGAATACCGCGCATCCAATAAAGGAAAATGGTTGTATGCAGATATAGCTGATCATGGTGAAAATTTGCGACGCGAACTGGCAAAGATTCTCGATGCAGATCATATTGCGGCCGTAGGGCCTTTTGGCAGAATGGCTGAAATAGTAGAAAACGTTTCTTTCCTTCTGAAAACTGATCAGGCGCGGTCTACGCTGGAGAAAGTCAATCGCATTAGCGGGATGAGGCAGGAAGAATCTCTGTCCAGCCCCTTCAGGTGGCAGGGATATTGGCAGGAACAAGACGTTCCGGTAATTATTCACCTGGCATCAGAAGCCAACTTTTTGCGCCAGAAACTCCTCAAAACTTCCAGTCCGGCACATCTTATGGTACCAACTGCCGATGGCACTCAACTGGGACAGCATTTTTACCAGTCAGATTATTTCTCAGAACCTGAAGCCTACGAAAAAGCCGGTTTTCCCTATATACCCACAGATCTGCGGGAAGGCAATGGAGAACTGGAGTGGATGCAGTCCCATTCTATGGAGGAATTATTGACATATGCTGATCTGAAGGGGCCCTTGCACAACCATTCTACCTACAGCGATGGCAGACATACTTTAAAAGAAATGGCCCAACACTGCCAGTCATTGGGTTTTGAATACCTGGGTATTGCAGATCACAGCAAGTCTGCATTTTATGCAAACGGTCTGGATGAAGACAGAATTATACAACAGCACACTGAAATAGACGAACTGAACAAGACACTTGCACCATTTCGCATTTTTAAGGGTATCGAAAGTGACATCCTGATGGATGGCAGCCTGGATTACGCGCCTGATGTACTGGCCTCATTTGACTATATAGTTGCGTCCATTCATTCCGGCCTGAGTATGGATATCCAAAAAGCTACTTCCCGGCTGATCAGGGCCATTCAAAACCCCTACACGACGATTTTGGGACACCCTACCGGAAGGTTGCTGCTACGCAGAGAAGGGTATCCTATAGACCATAGGGCTGTAATTGATGCCTGCGCGGCAAACAAGGTGGTCATTGAAATCAACGCAAATCCCTGGAGACTGGATCTGGACTGGCGCTGGGTACGGTATGCCATAGAAAAGGGGGTATCGCTATCTATCAACCCGGATGCACACGAGAAAAACGCAGTTACAGATATGAAGTACGGCGTGATTGCAGGAAGGAAAGGAGGCCTTACAAAGGCCATGACACTGAATGCAAAAAGCAGCAGTGAGTTGGCCGCTTTTTTTGATTCCCGTAAAAGAAAAGTCCAATGAAGTGGCAGGAAATGAACGTAGACAGCTTGCTCCAAAAATCTTTCCTTTTTGGAATGGCAGGGATCATTAGCTGTATGGTTCCGCTGACAGCCAATGCCCTGCAGTGGAGTGCGTACGGATATCTTTCGTTATTCACGGGTTTAGGACTGGCGTTACAATTGTTTGGGCTGAGTTTGTCCGTACTGGTATTGAGGAGAAGAAAGATCGGAGAAATCCAAAAGGAAAAAGCCAAAAAAATGGTTCTTGTACTTGCTGTAGCACTATTATTTTTTATTCTTGTCTGATGGTAAAAAGTTGGTTGAACGCCGGTCATCTCATTTGCCTGCTCCTGGCGGTCTCCTGCGGGGAAAAAAAAGATAATTTTGAGTGGAAGGAAGGCGACATCTTATTCCAGGATGGCGACTGTGGTACATTCTGTGATGCAATCAGAAAAGTCACCACCGCCTACGAAGGGCGTCATTTTTCCCACAATGGGCTGCTTGTAAAAGAAAATGGAGAATGGATGGTAATGGAAGCCATTACGAAGGGGGTAAGTCTGACTCCTCTGGACACCTTTCTCTACCGTCACGTGACGCCGTCGGGCAATCCGAAAGTACATGTGGGCCGGATCCGGAGGCGCCACCAGGCGCTTATACCCGAGGCAATTGAACAGGGAAAACAACTGCTAGGCAAACCTTACGACATGGCCTTTGATATGGAAAACGATGCCTTTTACTGTGCAGAACTCATTCATTTGATTTTCAAGGAAGCCAATGGAGGCAAGGGAATCTTTAAAACGCCACCAATGACCTTTAAGGATCCGGAAACGGGGCAACTTTTTCCCGCCTGGAAGGAGCATTTTAAAAATTTATCCCTGCCTGTTCCTGAAGGGAAGCCCGGTCTTAACCCGGGAGGCATGACCCGGGAACCGGTGATTGAAATGGTTTTGAATCTGGAAAATCCCTAAATTTCAGGCATTATTGCATAATATTTCCCGAAAATATAAACTTCCCCTCTGAAACGTCAACCAACAAAGAAACCCATTATGAAACGAAGATCGTCGCTAAAAAAAATGCTAACCATGGCAGGCGCGGGATTAGCTGCCCCTGAATTGCTCGCTTTCAATCGGCCTTTCTTTCCGGAGAAAAATGCTGATTCCGGTCCTTTATATCTGTTTACAAAAGTTTTGCAGTGGCTACCCCTTGACGAAATCCCCCAAACCGTAAAGGACCTGGGGTTTGATGGCATTGACCTTCCGGTCCGGAAAAACGGGTTTTTCGACAGAGATGAGATCAGGAGCAAACTTCCGGGCATCATCAGTGCCAGTGAAAATCTCAATCTGAGCCGTCCGGTACTTACTACAGACATGAACGTATATCAGATAGACGAGATGGATGAATATTTACGGATACTGGCGGGAGAAGGTATCCAGGATTACCGGATGGGATATTTGTCATTTAGCTCAAAAGATATCATCGGTGACCTTAATGCCCTGAATGAATCCATGCTAAAACTCGCTGAGCTTCATGAGAAGCATGGCGTAAACGGTCATTACCAAAACCATGCCGGCAAAAGGGTCGGAGGTTCGGTGTGGGAAATCTACCACCTCCTCCATGGTATCGATCCAAAACATGTAGGCGTGCAATTTGATTTGCGGCACGCTACTGTGGAAGGCTACCAATCCCATGAAAATGCCTACCGACTGATTGCCGATAAAATCAGAAGTTTCGATTTGAAGGATTTTGTTTGGGGTAACCCGGATGGAAAAGGCGACAGGCCGGTAAATGTACCTATGGGAGAAGGACATGTCAATTTTGAGCTACTCAAAGACCACCAGGGATTTGCCGGACCGCTCCCTAAAATCCTGCATGTAGAATATGATCTCGGAGGGGCTGAGCATGGAGACCGTCATCCAACCACTTCGGCTGAGGCGATCTTTTCCGCAATTAAAAAGGATGTAAAGGTATGCCGCTCCCTGATGGCCTGAATCACTAGGGGTTTAATGCCATTTGCAGCAGGCGTTTTGCCTGGGAGGAATGCGGCATTGAGAGGGCCAATTGCCTCCCTTTTTCAGACATCTTGTTCCAGGTTTTTTGAAGGATACTCACCAATTTGGTATCCTCATGTTTGTTTATAAAGGGATCGAAGTAATATTTCAAAAATACCAGACAAATGACATCCTCAAGGACCTGTGTGTCAGGTTCGGTTTTTAGCTTCCGTTTGTTTAGCAAATCGACTACTTTCTTTATCTCATCCGCGCCGTAGCCATTTTGCTGCATGATCTCCCCGGCTATTTCTCCATGGTATTGCTTGAGCCTGGTGCGCCATAGCAGGTATCCTTTTCGATCCATGGGATATTCCTCTCTGGGAATGGCCCAGCGCCTGATATGCTGACTCCTGGCAGCCAAACGAAGGAGTTCACCCGAATCCGGATAAGCCTCTTCCAGCATCTCTGACATTCGGATACCGTAGATCAGTTCTTTCGGTACGGGTTGTCCATTTACCAGTTCCTGATTTGGGTCTTCCCCATTTACGGCGTCAAATGCTGCCAGTGTTTTTTTCAGTCTGTCTTTCGTATTGTTGGTCATGATGTTGTGTTTTTTCGCAATTAAATGTACTAAAATTAAGCGGAACTCAAACCTGAAACCATCCGGGTTAAATCCGACTTTATCGTGCATGTTTAAGAAATTTGTTTAATTTTGCACCAATTTAGCCAAATGTAAACCACTTCAAAAAATCACAGCATGCCAAAAGACAGTAGCATCAAACATGTTCTTATCATCGGAAGCGGCCCCATTATCATCGGTCAGGCCTGTGAATTTGATTATGCAGGATCGCAGGCAGCCAGGTCCCTAAGGGAAGAAGGCATCACCGTGACCCTGATCAATTCCAATCCGGCCACCATCATGACCGACCCGGTAACGGCAGACAATGTTTACCTGTTGCCACTCGAAAAAAAATCGATTATTCAGATCTTGAAAGAACATCCGGACATCGACTGTGTGCTACCTACCATGGGAGGACAAACAGCTTTGAATCTCGCCATTGACTGTGACAAAGCTGGAATCTGGAAAAAATTCAATACCAGAATGATCGGTGTAGACATTGATGCCATAGACACGGCGGAAAACAGGGAAAAGTTCAAAGCACTGCTGGACACCCTTGGTATTGATGTGTGCATCGGACGTACTGCCACTTCATTTTTGCAAGGCAAAGAGATCGCTCAGGAAATCGGCTTTCCACTGGTGATCCGGCCTTCCTATACCTTAGGTGGCACTGGGGGAGGATTTGTAGACGGCCCGGAAAATTTTGAAAAAGCCCTGAGCGCAGGATTACAGGCTTCTCCAACCCACGAAGTGCTGATCGAACAAAGCATATTGGGTTGGAAAGAATACGAGCTGGAAGTACTGCGCGACAATATCGGCAATATGGTGGTCATTTGCTCAATAGAAAATTTTGATCCCATGGGGGTCCATACAGGAGATTCTATCACCGTGGCGCCTGCCATGACCCTTCCCGATACCGTCTATCAGAAGATGAGAAATATGGCCATCCGGATGATGAATGGCATTGGGAATTTTGCCGGTGGATGTAATGTGCAATTTGCCGTAAGTCCTGACAATCAGACCATCATCGGTGTGGAGATCAACCCCAGGGTATCCAGATCCTCTGCCCTGGCTTCTAAGGCAACGGGCTACCCCATTGCAAAGGTGGCTGCCAAATTGGCTATTGGATACAATCTGGACGAGCTCAAAAACAGTATCACGGGCAATACTTCTGCCTATTTTGAGCCGGCAATAGATTATGTGATTGTAAAAATTCCCAGGTGGAATTTTGACAAATTTAAAGGTTCTGACCGTAAGCTGGGGCTTTCCATGAAGGCGGTTGGGGAAGTTATGGGGATCGGCAGAAATTTTCAGGAAGCCCTGCAAAAAGCATGTCAATCACTGGAGATCAAAAGAAACGGCCTTGGCGCAGACGGCAAGGAGCTAAAAAACCAGGAAGAAATCCTCTACAGCCTGGCCAACCCTAGTTGGAACAGGCTTTTTCATATTTATGACGCCTTCAAATTGGGCATCTCTTTCCGAACGATTCAGGACCTGACCAAAATCGACAAGTGGTTTCTCAAACAAATCGAGGAATTGGTGCATCTGGACGATGTCATTGCGAATGAAACACTCGACAGCATCAGTTTTGACCTGATGAAAAAAGCCAAACACAAGGGCTATGCAGACCGGCAGATCGCCCACCTTCTGGGTTGCCTGGAAAGTGAAGTATTCCACAAGAGAAGAGAAGAAATGGGTATCAAAAGGGTGTTTAAGCTGGTTGATACCTGTGCGGCTGAATTTGAAGCCCAAACACCATATTTCTATTCCAGCTTTGGCGATGAGAACGAATCCATCGTATCTGAAAGAAAAAAAGTTGTGGTATTGGGCTCGGGGCCGAATCGCGTAGGCCAGGGTATCGAGTTTGATTACTCCTGCGTTCACGGCGTATTGGCCGCCAAAGAATGTGGTTACGAGACCGTCATGATCAACTGTAACCCCGAAACCGTATCTACTGATTTTGATGTGGCGGACAAGCTCTATTTCGAACCCGTTTTCTGGGAACACATTTATGAGATCATCCTGCACGAAAACCCGATAGGCGTGATCGTACAGTTGGGCGGCCAGACGGCCCTGAAGCTTGCCGAAAAGCTGGACAAATACAATATCCCCATTTTGGGAACCAGCTTCAAAGCACTGGATCTGGCGGAAGACAGGGGACGGTTCTCTACCCTGCTGAAAGATAATGAAATCCCCTACCCTGAGTTTGGCACCATTCACAGTACAGATGAAGCCTTGGAGCTTTGTAAACAAATCGGTTTCCCATTGCTGGTAAGACCTTCTTATGTATTAGGCGGGCAGGGAATGAAGATCGTGATCAACGAAAAAGAGCTGGAACAGCATGTAGTGAATGTACTTCGTGACATTCCAAATAACGAAATTTTGCTGGATCACTTTCTGGAAGGTGCCATTGAAGCCGAGGCAGATGCAATATGTGATGGCGAGCAGGTTTACATCATTGGCATCATGCAGCACATAGAACCTGCCGGTATTCACTCCGGAGATTCCTACGCGGTATTGCCTCCCTACAATCTGGGAGACCTGGTCATCCGGCAGATAGAAACGTATACCGAAAAGATTGCCCTGGCCCTGCAGACCAAAGGCCTGATCAACATACAGTTTGCCATCAAAAATGACAAGGTCTACATCATAGAAGCCAATCCGAGGGCGTCCAGAACAGTACCTTTCATCTGCAAAGCATACCAGGAGCCTTATGTCAATTTCGCTACCAAGGTCATGTTGGGCGAAAAGAAAATAAGCGACTTTACGTTTGCACCGGTCAAAAAGGGTTACGCCATAAAAGAACCGGTATTTTCATTTCACAAATTTCCCAACGTAAACAAGGAGCTCGGACCTGAAATGAAATCAACCGGCGAGGCCATTTATTTTATTGATGATCTCATGGACGATTATTTTCTCAAGATTTTTGCTGAGAGAAATCTTTATCTCAGCAAATAATACGGTTTTCATTCCATACACCCGGCCCGGATTAAACGGGCCGGGTAATTTTTCTCCGGACTCTTTTGAATCCCAACCATTGGCTTTACACAATTTTTCCATTAATATTGAATGGTAAAAAGGAAATTTCCGTTAATAGGATAGGCCAGTGATCGTACTCCGGTACGGTATCCGCATATTTTCTAAATTGTCATCATGATTTTAAAAATAATTATCTTCTTTATTGCTTTGGGTTGGATATTTTCCAGTTTGGTGAGGTACTTTTTAAACAGTAAACTTAAAAAGTTTGCTGATCAGGTACAGCAAGCCCAAAGAGAAGAAGCACGGAAAAAAAACAAACCCAGGGATGGAAATGTAAACGTGGACTTTGTACCCGATAAAGGCAAAAAGGGATCCTCAGGCAATATTTCCGGAGGAGACTATATCGATTATGAAGAAATAAAAGATTAATTTTTATGGCGGAACATTATTTTTAGAAATTTGCCCGAATCCATTTTACCAGATCGTTATTTTTATTAATTTCAGGAATTCATCCTGAAAATGCGGGCTTTTCTTTCCATACTGTTATTATCTTGCTTCCTGGTCTACCACTTTGGGTTCTATGTCTTTCACCGGGTGTATCAATTCAAAATAGAACAGGATTGGGCGGAAAGGGTATACCAGGAAGATTTTCCCAATAAAAAAATACTGAAAATCCCCATGAAGCTGCCCTACGCTTTCGAAGAAGAAGGTTTTCAACTGACCAATATTCCGTTCTCTAAAGAGGGAAAAGCATACCGGGCCATTCAGAAGCGGTTTAAGGACGATACCTTTGAGTTGGTCTACGTGCCCGATATGGCAAAAATCAAATTGGAAATCAAAACCAGAAATTGGGTGCTTTCACTTATTCCGGAAAACCGGTCTGATAGTCAAAACGACCAAATCATCTCGCAGGCCACAGTAAAGGATTATATCAAGCCTAATTTTCAATTTGAGTTTCTGCAGGCATTTTCTAAGCAGAAAAAATGGAAACCAGCCATTCCTCTTGCTTTAGAAGAAATGCTTCTTCCCAATCCCTCCCCACCCCCCAGATGGGCTTAACTTTTCGAACAACATCAGGAATATCGTCCAATTGGATGCCTGAACACCTATCTGCAATTTCCTGATTTATCTTGTACGGCATGCTCTGTCGATCATACCGCATTGCTGCGAGTATATTAAAAGGTCGCTATAGCATATCGTGTAGAAATGGCAATGTCTCATCATCAGGATATGGCTACCTGCGTGAATCACCCTGAGTACGATCCGGTATAAGGATGCACCTTATCCGGACAAATACCACCGGTGACTTTTCACTGCACCAGCATAACTGGTGTAAGCCAGGCTCTACCTGATGATCACTTGCAGGAAAGTTAAGAATGGATAAATAAAAGCGTAAAAAACACAAATATCTGACCGATGAATAACAAATACATAATATATCTAATAGTTGCATGTCTTTACTGCTTTGTGGCAGTAAACCAACTTATGGCACAAGGATGTGTGGCCATCAGACAGTTTTCCGGAGTAGGGAATGCCCTGAATCAGGGTGAGTTGCTCCAGAAAGGGGACTGGAATATTGTAAGCAATTACCGGTATTTCCGCTCGTTCCGGCATTTTAAAGGAACCCACGAAGAACCGGACCGAGTAGCCAACAATACCGAGGTGATCAATTGGTCTCACGCAGTAGACCTCAACCTCAGCTATGCTTTCAGCAATCAATTGTATGGGGTCGTTTCCCTGCCATTTGTTTACAATGAGCGGAGTTCTCTCTACGAACATGGCAGGTCCGAAAGACACGTTAGCTATTCCCAGGGGTTGGCAGACATGAGATTGGGTTTGGGTTATTGGCTGTTTAAAGGTGAAAAGGCCCGGAATGGAAATATGGCTTTCGGTCTCAATCTTAAACTCCCCACAGGCAAATATGATGCGCGCAGCACCTTTTACAACGTAGGACCGGAGGGAGCTCCCGAAAGGCGGCCGGTTGATCAATCCATACAACCTGGCGACGGGGGAGTCGGCCTTATTGCAGACATGCAGGGACTGCGATTTCTTGGAAATGAATTTGTATTCTTCTACGATGGATTTTACCTGATCAACCCGAGAGAGACAAATGGCACCAGGACCTTCCGGGAGACATTGAACCCCATACTCTCCAATGAGTCCATCATGGCCGTACCCGACCAGTATGCGCTGCGGGCAGGTGTCTTCAAGTCTATGTTTGTACATGGGTTAGGTTTTTCCCTTGGCGGCAGAGTAGAGGGAATACCGGTACGAGATCTCGTAGGAGGAAATACAGGATTCAGGCGTCCCGGCTATGTGGTTTCTATTGAACCGGGAATCAGCTACATGATCAATAATTTTACGTTGAATGTAAATGTTCCGGTAGCGCTGCATCGCAACCGGACAAGGAGCGTGACCGACATCGCGGCAAGCACTCCTCAGAACTACCGCCATGGGGATGCGGCGTTTGCGGACTACCTGTTGAATGTAGGTCTGGCCTGGAGAATCGTGAAGAAAGAACCTGCAGTATTCGGAGAGTTTTAATCCATTCCTGCCCCGACCATTACCGGGGCAGGAAATTTACCTTCCCCCATTTGCCCTGAGATCATTCCTGCAATTGTCGTCCAACTCAGGCACATCGTTTTGCATGAAGTTGAGAATATTGCTGGTCTCCACTGCCCAATACATCAGGCAATCTTCATTGTCACAGTGGTATTTATGGTCCTCGTCCGGATCTTCATGCGGAACGACCATATCCGTTCCAATATTTACCAGGCCAAGCAGATGTCCCAGTTCGTGCAGCGCCACGGTAGCTTCCAGATTTCCCCTTCCCGGCCTCCTGAACCCTCCGGTATTCTCTGCGATTCTTTTTCCAAAAAGCACCATACTTGTGTTTCTGTAGGCTGCTCCTATGGTAAAATATTCCTCTTCATTTTGCATAAAATATCCGTCCACCACCAGCAAAAATACAGATACGGTGTCACCCTCATTGTAACTTTCACGGTACTGATCCTCCAGTTCTGCGATGGCTGAGGTGGTATAAAACTCTTCGCCTCCCGCAGGAATTTCCTTTTCAACGATCCGGACCCCAGCTGGTTTCAGGGCTACTTCTCCAAGGAAGTTTGTCATCTCGCTCATCATGAAATTGGTAGGCCTGAACCCCTCCATGTATGCGATTTCAAGTTCCAATGCAGTGAAACGATCATCCGAAAGTATAAAATTGGCAGATTTGCCCACATCCCAGCGGGCCGCCCCCAATCCGACAAAGGGATCCTCACGAACAGGTTCCTCGCAGCCATGTAAAAGGATAATCAGAAAAAATATACCCGTAATTCTAAATAATCTCATTTACCCTGTTATTTTTCATATTTTGGTGAAAATTATCAAGACAAGTGGCCCCGATTTTTGTACCTCCTGGCTTACAACTTTTTATACCTGGCTGAACTTCAAAAATAATCAATACTCCGGTTACCCTGCAGGTCCAGGCTTTACCTGGTAAAGATAAGTCAAAAACCATGAGGAAACACAGAAAGTTTATCCTGTCCTGACACTTCTCACCTTTCCCGCTATACTGTGGAATAAAAAATGCACTGCAGCGTTTACTACTGTGGTACAAATCTTGTTAACCAAGTAGAAATTTTAAGTTCTCAATTTAATTTACAGCACATGAAAAAACTACTGATCATCGTATTTCTGTTGGGGTTTGGACAGCTAAACGCCCAGGTTTTGTCAATCGGTCCCAAATTTGGAATCTCCCAGGGGGACGTAAAGGTAATGGAGGGATTTAAGGGGGAGGATTCCAAAATGGGCTATCATCTTGGTGCCTTTGCCAGAATTAATCTACCTATTATATATTTGCAGCCGGAGGTTCTGTACACCAACACGGGTGGATCATTCTCGGACAACACTTTCAATTACGATGTCAGTTTTGACCGCTTAGATGTTCCCTTGATGGTCGGCATGAAACTGGGAGGAATCTTCAGAATACAGGCGGGACCGATAGCGAGCTACCTGATCAATGGTGACATGACTGCCGACAATGGGAGCGTTCAAAAAATAATCCCCCCAAAAGAAGAATTTACTTTCGGCTACCAGGCAGGCGTGGGACTGGATATCGGTAATTTCCTGATGGACCTGAAATACGAAGGAGGGCTAACTAACTCAGTGAACAATTTCGGTCAGGTGCCCACCGATCAGCGGCAAAACCAGCTTGTCCTGTCTCTGGGATTCAATCTCTTCTGATAACCATAAACCGGCATCAATCCACCGTTAATTGCCTACAGCCAATTAACGGTGGGACCGGTCTTTCATACCACAGCTTTTTCTTCCTTTTCTTTGATCAGACTTTTTCTGGCCAAAACGATCAAGGCAATCGACAGCAAAAACAAAATGGCAGCTATTACAGACAAGACATAGGCATCTTTCTGGAAATTTTGCCATGCAAAAAGGCCCAGAGAACTTAGCGTCACGGTAAACATAAAAAACATGGGTATGGTAACGAAAGTTGGGTTAATTTTTTTCCTGATCAGCCAAACAGAGATGGTCAGTAAGGCAAGGGCTGCCAGAAGTTGGTTGGCAGATCCAAAAATCGGCCACAATGTAGCAAAGCCTCCACTGCCCAATAGCAGGACCGAAAGCACCACCACCACAGTGGTGGACAGGTACCTGTTTTGAGAGATCTTATTCCCAATAGGCTGCTCCACATCCTCAAAATATTCCTGGAGGGTAAATCTGGCCAGACGGGTACAGGTATCCAGCGTAGTCAGCGCAAATGCTGATACGGTCAGCGCCACAAAGCCTATTGCAAATGGACCGGATACGCCCATAGAGGCGATGATATTTCCCAGGCCATCGGCAAACAAGGGCACGGGCCCTTCTTCTCCCAGCCGGGACAAATAATCGGTCCTGCTCAGCACCACTACAGCTCCTACTGAAATAATTGCTAAAAAAGACTCGATCAGCATACCTCCAAAACCCACTATCTTTGCATCTCCCTCCCTGTCAATTTGTTTGGAAGTGGTACCGGATGCCACCAGGGAATGAAAACCACTGATAGCTCCACAGGCGATGGTGACAAAAAGTACAGGAAACAAATAACCGAGATTTTCATCCGTAACATGCATTTGCGTATCCATCACTATGGTGGGATTGGCTACAAAAACTCCGACAATAGCCGCCAGGATCAAGCCATACAACAGAAAGGAATTGAGGTAATCCCTTGGCTGCAGCAGCATGGAGACAGGAGTGACGGAGGCAATGAAGGCGTAGATAAGCAAGATGTATATCCAGGTCTGGTAGTTCAGCACAAAAGGCAACTGCATGCCGAGATATACAAAATAATACATAACCGCAATACCTATGATCGAAGCTATCAGAAAAGCACTTTTTTTATTTCTGGTAAATTTTGTAACAAAACCAAAGGCGACAGCAAGCCCGATAAACAATATTGACGCCGAGGCTACCCCCGGGTTGCTGACAAATGTTTTGGCAATGATGTCCGCAAAAACAGCAATGATCAGAATTAGCGTGGAAAAACTAAATAAAATGAACAGCCGCTTGCCCTTTTTTCCAATATTGTTTTGAATGATCACGCCGATAGATTTGCCATCGTTGCGCAAGGAGGCTACCATACTTCCCAGATCATGGACAGCACCAAAGAATATCCCACCAATCAGAATCCAGATCACGGCAGGGACCCAACCAAAGGTGATGGCAATAATGGGTCCCACGATTGGACCTGCCCCTGCGATGGAGGCAAAGTGATGCCCGAGGACGACGATCGGTTTGCTCGGAACATAATCTACCCCATCGTTTAGCCGGTGGGAAGGCGTTAGATTGTCATTATTAATTCTGAATTTCTTAAATACATATTTGCCATAAATAAAATAGGCAGCAGTGAGTATGACGGCAGAAAATACAAACAGGTAGGTGAGTTGCATGACGTTGTTTTAAATTAAGATCAAACCAGAAAGAGGCATCAGGAGTTCTTATTCAAACTGATATTGTTTCAAAATCAGTCACTTCGACGTAGATCTTCATCGCACCATAATGGTAGCTTTCAGATATGCCTGACATTGATACAAATTCTGCCTTTCCCGATGACCGGGAAAAGTGCTTTAGAAACCTAATGGATAATCCGGGTTAAAGTTAATGAGAATATTGATTTTATGTTTCAATAATTTGTCTTTAAGTGGCCACATATCCGTCGGGAAGATGCCAATCGGACGAAAAATCTTCGCCTGTTTGATTATAGTCGCCCGATGTGATGTACCCTTCATGTCCTTCTGAGTCTGGACAGGCCCGATTTCATCAGAATTAAACCCTAATTTATAATTTAAGGAAGTTTTGCCCTAATTTTCATGCTTTTTGTCAGGTAAAAAACTTAATTTAGCTTCCTTTACTCCAACACCCTCATCAAATTTAAGGCATGGAAAGAGAAAACCTTATTTTTATTGGTATCGCACTTGGGCTTTTGGTTTTCAGTCACGTTTTTCTCTGGCTCCTGTTCCCCAGGCTGGCAAACCTCGTGTACAAACCCAGGTCTGAAAAAGGCAAAAGATCAATACGGAAGTTTTCAAATGCATTAAAATGGGGTCTTTTCTTTGCGATATTTCCCATTATCGAACCGTTTTTTTCTCCTCCTGACCTGGATTACCTTGGTCAAAAGCCTTTCTTTATTGTGTTGGCAATCATTACCATCTCCTGGATCATCATTGAGTTTTCCAATGTGCTCAGGCATGCATTTCTGGAAAATTTCAGTTCAAACAAGGAGGACAATCTCAGAGAAAGGCGAATGCTCACTCAGGTAGCCTTTATCAGGAAACTTTTTATCATTCTGGTGGTCATTGTAGCAATCTCCGCGATACTGATGAATTTTGAATCTGCACGCAAGCTGGGCGCCGGTCTGCTTACTTCAGCCGGAATTGTGGGCATCATTGTGGGCCTGGCAGCGCAGAAGTCCATTGCCAACCTCCTTGCAGGCTTTCAAATCGCTTTCACCCAACCCATCAGAATTGACGATGTGGTAGTAGTCGAAAATGAATGGGGGAAAATTGAAGAAATCAACCTTACCTACGTGGTCGTGAAGATATGGGACCAGAGAAGGCTGGTGCTGCCCATAAACTACTTTATTGAACAACCTTTTCAGAACTGGACCAGGACCACTGCTGATATATGGGGGACGGTCTTCATGTATGTGGACCATACGGTCCCGGTAGAAAATTTAAAAGTAAAGCTCAAAGAGATATTGGAAGGTAGTCCGCTGTGGGATAAAAAAGTCCAGGTGCTCCAGGTAACGGATTATACGGAAAAAACAGTGGAAATACGTTGTCTGATGAGTGCAAGAGACAGCCCTACTGCCTTTGACCTCAGGTGTTTGGTCAGGGAAAAAATGCTGGAGCACCTACAGCAACAATATCCTGAATCATTGCCCAAATCTCGCGTATTACTGACCCGGGAGGAAGAAAAAACCGCGGAGGAAAACCGGTAATCGGCAGGAGAATGCAGATTTTGGTTTTATTTGCCGGATAATACCCATAAATTTGAAATCTCAAATTACCTTTGGGATAATTTAAACAAAACTTTATGGCTTGGTTTAAAAGGAAAGATGCCGGGATCAAAACCTCCACAGAGGAAAAGAAAGACACCCCAGACGGATTATGGTACAAAACCCCAAAAGGAAACATTATCCATACCCGGGAATTGAAAAACAACTCCTATGTCTGTCCTGATGATGATTACCACGTAAAAATCGGATCAAAGGAGTATTTTGAAATTCTATTTGATGACAACCAGTTTACAGAGCTGGACAAGGACATGACCTCAGGAGATCCGCTTAATTTTGTGGACAGCAAACCCTATACTACCAGAATAAAAGATACCATAGCAAAGACCAAACTTAAGGATGCCGCCCGCACCGGCGTGGGCAAGCTCAATGGACTGGACATTGTAATTACCTGCATGGACTTCAATTTTATTGGTGGATCAATGGGATCAGTAGTGGGAGAAAAAATATCCCGGGCGATTGACTACGCATTGAAAAATAAGATCCCATTCCTGATGATTTCCAAATCCGGCGGAGCCAGAATGATGGAGGCCGGATTCAGTTTGATGCAAATGGCAAAAACCTCCGCGAAACTCTCCCTTCTGGATGAGGCAGGGATTCCTTACATTTCCCTGATGACCGATCCTACCACCGGAGGAGTCACTGCTTCCTACGCCATGCTGGGGGATTTTAATATTGCGGAACCAGGAGCACTGATAGGATTTGCCGGCCCCAGGGTAATTCGGGAAACAATCGGTAAAGACCTGCCGAAAGGTTTCCAGAGTGCCGAATTTGTATTGGAACATGGATTTCTAGACTTTATCATCGACCGGAGACAGTTGAAAAACAGATTGTATACTTTGCTAAACTTATTGCGAAGCTAGGCAGTTGTAATGGTAGATCTGTTGGATTAAAATACTTCCACATTGCGGTGGATTTGCCGAAATATAATATATTTGTGGCAATCATTTACCGGTCAAAACATACTGATAAAATAAAATTTCATTAAATGAGTTCAGTAATCATCACTTCGATAGTAGCATTCACCTTTATTATTTTGCTGCTGGTTTTCATACTTCTTTTTGCCCAATCCAAGTTAGTGGCCTCCGGGGACGTTAAGATCATTATCAATGGAGATGAAAAAAATCCGCTGACTGCATCTGCAGGATCCACTTTACTGTCTACCCTGGGAAACAAGAAAATCTTCCTTCCCTCTGCCTGTGGAGGCGGTGGTACCTGCGCCATGTGCAAATGTACGATCGAAGAAGGAGGAGGTGAGGTCCTACCCACAGAGGAGGGACATCTCAGCAGGGCAGAAAAGCAAAACAATGTCCGACTTTCCTGCCAGGTGAAAGTAAAAAACGACATGAGAATCCGCATTCCTGAAGAGATTTTTGGCATCAAAAAGTGGGAATGCGAAGTGATTTCCAATTACAACGTATCGACATTTATCAAGGAGTTTAAGGTAAAACTTCCTGAAGGAGAAATATTGGACTTCGAGCCGGGAGGATACATTCAAATTGATGTCCCGCAGGTGGTTGTCAACTTTAAAGATATGGACATCACTCCCCACCCTGAGCTGGGTCACCCCGAAGATGTATACCAAAGCGATTGGGATAAGTTTGGCTTGTGGGACCTTGTGATGAAGAATGACGAGGAACTGTTCCGTGCCTATTCCATGGCTAACCATCCGGCAGAGGGAAATATCGTCATGCTTACTATCAGGATTGCCACTCCTCCCTGGGATAGGGCGAATAACAAATGGATGGATGTAAATCCCGGGGTCTGCTCTTCTTATGTATTCTCCCGTAAGCCAGGCGACAAGGTGACCATCTCGGGCCCTTACGGTGAATTCCACATCAACCCTACGCAGCGGGAGATGATATACATTGGTGGTGGTGCAGGTATGGCCCCATTGCGATCCCATCTGTTTCACTTGTTTCACACAGAGAAAACCGATCGCAAAGTCTCCTATTGGTATGGCGGAAGATCCAAAAAAGAACTGTTTTACACCCCTCATTTCAGAGATATAGAAAAAGACTTTCCCAACTTCAGCTTCCACATCGGCCTATCGGAGCCGCTTCCTGAAGACAATTGGAAAGTGAAGAAATCACTGGACGATAAGGAAGGGGATGGATATGTCGGCTTCATTCACCAGGTACTTTATGACAACTACCTGAAAGATATCGAAGAGCCGGATGAAATTGAATATTACCTCTGCGGACCTCCATTGATGAACTCAGCAGTACTCAAAATGCTGGACGATATGGGAGTGCCCAGCGAAAACATTAGGTTTGATGATTTCGGCGGCTGATGCGAAAGAAAAATTGTCCCGTTACATGTTAACGGGACTTTTTTTATGCATGCATTTTAGGTAACTTTGGTATTGAATTTTAACGTTTATCCATGGATCTTGAGGCATTTTTCGAACCCATTTCGCCAGAAATCTTAACTGAAGCCTATGGTCACAATGCATTTTTTCATCACATCCATTGCCACGGGGAGAAATTTCCGGATATCAATGGCATTCAGATAGCTCTGATCGGCTTAGAAGAATACCGGGGCAGTGCAGATCCGGAATTGCCAAACAACGCGCACACAAGCAGTGAGATAAGAAAGAAGCTTTACCCGCTGAAAAAGGGTCAAAACAATTATAATATAGCTGACCTGGGCAATCTAAAATTGGGCGTTACCAGGGAGGAGACACTTTCGCTGGTCAGTTCCATTGGGGAAATACTGCTTAAAATGGAGGTGCTCCCAATCTTCTTCGGCGGCAGCCATGACCTGGATATGGGACAGTACCTCTCCTATCAACACATGAAAAAACTGGTCAGCCTGCTTACGGTAGACGCCAGAATGGACATGGAGGACCAGGGCAAGCCCGCTGATATTCATTCCAGGGACATCATATTGAACAAACCAAATTACATGTTCAATTATTGCCACCTTGCCTACCAGAGCTTTCTGACAGACCAGGAACTGGTGACTACATTGGAAAAGTTATATTTCGACCATGTACGCCTGGGGAAATTAAGAGATAATTTTAAGGAGGTAGAGCCGCTGATCAGGAACACTGATCTGCTGAGTTTTGACCTTTGTGCCATACACTCCTCAGATGCCCCCGGATCCATAGAGGCCCAGCCCTTTGGCCTTACCGCAGAGGAGGCCTGCCAGATTTGCTGGTTTGCCGGAATGAATGAAAAATTAAGTTCTCTGGGTCTGTATGGATACCATGCCATACTGGATGATAGCCGGTTTAAGACAGCTTCGATTATCGCCACTATGATCTGGTATTTTATCGAAGGCTTTTACCAGAGAAAAGATAGTTTATCTTTTAAAAGCACCGATTACATCAAATATACTGTATCTTTAGACTCCAAGCCCTCAATTTTACATTTTTACAAGAGCAAGTTAAGCGGTAAGTGGTGGATGGAAATCCCAAGTAACAAAAATGAAAAATTTAAACGAGATACCATTATCCCCTGCAGTTACCAGGATTACCTTACCGCCCAGCAAGGGGAAATTCCCGAACGATGGGTCAACTCGCAATTAAAGCTATATTGATTTGATGCAGGTTTGGAATCAAGGCAAGATAAATTTGTAAGCTGGAAAATCATGATTCAAATTTCCAAAAACCAATTGGCGCTGAGAAATGGCCAGGACAAACCCGAAGTATGGATCGCTTTCCGAGGCAAAATCTACGACCTCTCCAGCTCCCGACTCTGGAGATCCGGCAGACATTACGAGCATTGGGCAGGCCAGGACCTCACAGCAGAGTTGGAAAACGCCCCCCACACGGCACATGTTTTTGATAAATTTGAACCAATTGGCTATCTTAAATAAATGATTCTAATCGCAGACAGTGGTTCAAGCAAAACCGACTGGAGGGTAATCCGAAATGACGGAAACATCTCTCAGTTCAGAACAATTGGTTTCAACCCCTACTATCAGACCCAAGAAGATATGATTTCAGGGCTGAATACCCCTTATCTGCTTGAGTTGAAAGCTGAGATCAGGGAGGTATATTTTTACGGGGCGGGTTGTACTTCCACAGCCAACAAGGAGGCCGTAAAGCAAGCCATTCAAAGCATCTTCCCAATCGATGCGATCTATGTGGATCACGACCTGATGGCTTCGGCGCGGGCCACCTGCGGGCACCAGGCGGGAATCGCCTGTATTCTGGGTACAGGCTCAAACAGTGGGGACTATGATGGAGAGCGCATTATTTCCAGCAGGCCCTCACCTGGATATCTGCTGGGCGATGAGGGAGGCGGCGCCTATATTGGGAAGCACTTTCTCCAGGATTTTATTTATGACGACATGCCCCCGGAGATACGTACAGCAGTCCTCCGCATTTATAACCTCTCCATCTTTGAAATTCAGGATAACGTTTACAAAAAACCCTTTCCCAACCGCTACATGGCGGGGTTTTGTCAGTTTATTTCCCAGCACAAATCCGATCCTTACTGCTACAATCTGATATATAATGCTTTCAGGGATTTCTTCCACCGGCATGTGATGCGTTATGAAAATTATCAGGACAAAAACGTTAATTTTGTTGGGTCCATCGCCTTTTACAACAACGATATCCTCAGAAAGGCAGGGGCGGATTTCAACATTCAAATCAATACCATCATTGAAACCCCGATTGCGGGGTTGACGCTCTATCACCAACAGAAAATATGAGTACTACCGAAAGCGCATCCTATTACGACCACCTGGAAAAAATGTCGGTACGCGAATTACTGACCAATATGAATAAGGAGGACCAAAGTGTCCCCCTCTCGGTAAATAAAGCCTTGCCCCAACTGGAGGCTTTGGTAGCTGCCATCGTGCCACGAATGGAAAAAGGAGGGCGCCTTTTTTATATTGGCGCTGGTACCAGTGGGCGCCTGGGGATCCTGGATGCTTCGGAATGTCCTCCTACCTATGGTGTCCCACACAATATGGTGGTTGGCATCATTGCCGGAGGAGACATGGCCATCAGAAAAGCTGTAGAAAATGCGGAAGACGATCAGCAGCAGGCCTGGAAGGATATTCAGGCCCATGGATTCAACGCCTGGGATACCGTAATTGGTATCGCTGCATCGGGCACTACTCCCTATGTCATTGGGGGGGTCAAATCTGCCGGATCGGCGGGTTTGCTCACTGGCTGTATTACCTGTAATAAAGATAGTCCCCTGGCTGCGGCCAGTCAATTTCCGGTGGAAGTGGTGGTCGGGCCCGAATTCGTCACGGGAAGTACCCGAATGAAATCCGGTACTGCCCAAAAATTATGTCTGAACATGATCTCTACAAGTGTGATGATCAAACTGGGAAAGGTCAAGGGAAATAAGATGGTCGACATGCAACTATCCAACAAAAAACTGGTCAACAGAGGTACAAAAATGATCATGGAGGCGACCGGGCTGGACGAGACTGCAGCCAACGACCTGCTGATCAGGTATGGATCCGTAAGAAGTGCGGTTGCTGCCCACGAACAAAACCGCGATAGCTGAGTCACTTACACATAATCTTCGTCTATTTTTTTGGCATCGGTGACGTAATTCCTAAACTTCTCTTCCTCACCAAGTTTACATATCAAGAGCACATTGTTGCTATCACTGATAAGGTAATCCGTCAAACCCTGGATGACCACGAGTTTGTCCTGAGGAAGATGAATATAACAATTTTCGGTATCATAGAGCAGCGCTTTGCCTTTTATGGTATTTTTTTCGCCGTCCTTTTCCGATATGTCGTATAGGTTTTGCCAGGAGCCCAGGTCTGACCAGCCAAAATCGCCCAACACCATAAATACCTTGTCTGATCTTTCCAAAATCCCATGGTCAATGGAGGTGTTTTTGATGAGGCTATAGGCCTTATTGAGAAATTCCCGCTCCTTGGCGGTACAAAAATATATTTCTCCTTCTTCAAATACCTCGGCCATTTCAGGCATGTATTCCTCAAAAGCTGAAATAATGCTTTCATTTTTCCAGACAAAAGTACCTGAATTCCAAACGAAATCGCCGCTTTCCAGAAAAGTGTTTGCTAGAGACAAATCGGGCTTTTCAGTGAAGGTTTTTACCTTTTTTACCGGATTTCCGTTTTCGTGGAAATACTGGATATACCCATAACTGGTATCCGCTCTGTTTGGTCTGATCCCAATCGTCACCAGGTTACCTGTCTGGCTGGCACCTTCCATAGCCAGGTCCAAGGCCTCAAAAAACGCCTTTTCGTTAAAAATCAACTGGTCTGAAGGACTGATCAAAACTTTGGCATTGGGGTTCAGTTTTTTGATCTTGTAGCTGGCGAGGGCAATAGAAGCCGCCGTATTTCGTCGGAGCGGTTCCACCAGTATTTGATGGTCTGGGATCTCAGGCAATTGTTCTTTTACCAAACCATGGTATTTTTTATTGGTCACTACTATAAACTGGTAGGCCTCAAAAATATTTTTAAACCTGTCGAAAGTCATCTGCAGCAATGTTCTGCCCGTACCAAGCAAATCCAGAAACTGCTTGGGCTTGTGGTGTCGGCTGACAGGCCAGAATTTGATACCGATACCCCCGGCAAGTATCACGACATATTTGTCTTTAACATCCATATTAAACAATACCTTCTTTCATCAAATCATGAATATGAATAAAGCCTACTACTGTTCCTGCCGCCAGCACTACCAATTGGGTAATGTTATGTGCTCTCATCAAACCCAAGGCGCTAACGGCATAATCATCCACTTTTATTACTTTTGGCTTGGGCGTCATGATGTCCCGCGCTTTTATCGTGGAGAGATCTGCTGCCCGTTGAAGCATTCGTCTGAGATCCCCATCAGTAATGATCCCTTTCAGTTTTCCTCTCGGATCCACTACTGCTGTGGCACCCAGTCTTTTGCTGCTGATTTCTATGATCGCATCTTTCAAAGTGGCGTCCTCTGACACGATGGGAAGCAGGGAACTGTCCATTACATCTCCTACCCTCATGTAGAGCTTTTTGCCCAGCGCCCCACCGGGATGAAACCTGGCAAAAGATTCTGCCGAAAACCCCCTGGCACTGAGCAGGCACACGGCAAGGGCATCACCCATGGCCATTTGGGCCGTAGTACTGGTAGTAGGCGCCAGGTTATTGGGACAAGCCTCTTCTTTAATCCCGGCATACAATACATAATCTGCCTGCTTGCCCAGGTAACTTGTTTCATCTCCGACAATCGCGATCAGCTTGCTGCCCAACTGTTTGACAAGAGGGATAAGCACCTTGATTTCCGGTGTATTGCCGCTTTTAGACACGCATATTACAAAATCTTCTTCTTTAATCATACCCAAATCTCCATGAATAGCATCGGCGGCATGCATAAACAAAGAAGGAGTACCTGTAGAATTGAGTGTAGCCACAATTTTATTGGATACGATTGCACTTTTTCCAATTCCCGTGACTACCAGACGGCCTGAGTTCTGTAAAATATCTTCCACACAAGCCTCGAAATCTGCTCCTATATGGGGTATTAAGTCAATCAGCGCATCGGCTTCGTTTTGAAGAACATTTCTTGCCGTGGTTTTAATATTTTTTAGTAAATTCAATTTTACAGTTGTTAATTGTTAATTTTGTATAAAGGTAGGAAAGTTTTACCTTAAACTTTAATGATTGACGAAGAGCAACTCATTAAACTATTTGTCTGGTGGATAACGCAGTAAAAGATAATCTGAAAAATATTTTTGGTTTCAATCAGTTTAGAGGAAACCAACAGTTCATAGTAGAAAACATACTCAAAGGGAAAAACACATTTGTGATCATGCCTACCGGTGCAGGCAAATCACTTTGTTACCAGCTTCCCGCGGTGTCGAAGGAGGGGACAGCAATCGTCATTTCGCCATTGATCGCCTTGATGAAAAACCAGGTTGACCAACTGAACAGCTTCGGGATCAATGCTCATTTTCTCAATTCAACGCTCAGCAAAGCTGAATCCAACAGGGTAAAAGCGGAGGTCACTTCAGGCCTTACCAAACTGCTGTACGTGGCGCCTGAGTCATTGACCAAGGAGGAAAACGTGCAGTTCCTGAAAAAAGCTGACATCAGTTTTGTGGCCATTGATGAGGCACACTGTATCTCTGAGTGGGGGCATGATTTCCGGCCGGAGTACCGCAAAATAAAATCTATCATTGCTCAGATCGGCGACAAGCTCCCGGTAATTGCCCTGACCGCCACAGCTACACCCAAAGTCCAGCAGGACATACAGAGAAACCTCCAGATGGAGGAGGCCGACCTGTATAAATCTTCCTTTAACCGAACCAACCTTTACTATGAAGTTCGCCCCAAGGTAAAAAATGAAACCAAAAAGGAGATCATCAAATACATCAAGGCCCATAAAGGAAAGTCCGGTATCATCTACTGCCTCAGCAGGAAGAAGGTGACGGAAATAGCAGACCTTTTAAAAGTAAACGGGATCAATGCAGCCCCCTACCACGCAGGACTTGACGGACATGTTCGGGTAAAAAATCAGGATGATTTTCTTAATGAGGAAGTGGATGTAATTGTAGCTACCATCGCATTTGGTATGGGTATAGACAAACCGGATGTCAGGTATGTGATTCATTACGATGTACCCAAGTCACTCGAAGGCTACTATCAGGAGACCGGCAGGGCGGGGCGGGATGGCCTGGAAGGACACTGCCTGATGTTTTACCGTTATGAGGATATCGTAAAGTTGGAAAAGTTCAATAAGGACAAACCTGTCAACGAACGCGAAAATGCCAAAGTACTGCTGCAGGAGATGGCAGCCTATGCGGAAAGCTCCGTCTGCAGGAGAAGGTTTTTACTACACTATTTCGGAGAAAACCTGGGCAAAGATTGTGGGTATTGTGACAACTGTAAAAAAACAAAAGAAACCTTCGATGGACAGGAGGATATCGTTACTGTGATCAAAGCGGTCAGGGAGACCAATCAGAGGTTCAGCATGGATCATATCGTCAGCATGATCCGGGGGGAAAGAGATGAATACATAGAAAGCTACGATCACGACAAGCTCTCCACCTTCGGTTTAGGAAAAGACAAAGATGCAGTACACTGGAAGACGGTAATTCGTCAAACCATGATCTATGGCTTGTTGGATAAGGATATTGAAAATTATGGTGTCCTTTTATTGTCCGATAAAAGTGAATCTTACCTCAAGGACCCTTATCCTGTCAAGATCAGTAAGAATCATAATTTTGAAGAAATGGCTGAAAATATATCTTCCGAAGAGCTAAGCAACATGGGCACGGCTTACGATGAGAAGCTTTTTGAATTACTGAAGGCAGAAAGAAAGAAAGTAGCAAAGGCCAAAAACCTCCCTCCTTACGTCATCTTTCAGGATCCCTCGCTGGAGGAAATGGCCACTGTCTATCCCACGACCAGGGAAGAACTCGCTCAGATTAATGGAGTTGGTCTTGGCAAAGTGAACAAATTTGGCGGCTCTTTCCTGCGCCTGATCGAAAATTATGTAGAAGAAAACGAGATCATTACCGCCTCTGATGTAGTTGTAAAAACGGCAGGCACCCGGTCCAAGGTAAAGATTACTATCATTCAGCAGATCGACAGAAAAATTGACCTGGATGAAATCGCCAATAACCTGAATATCAGCATGGGTGAACTGCTGCATGAAATAGAACAAATCATCTACAGCGGAACAAAATTAAATATCAACTATTACATTCAAAATATCATGGATGACGAAAGAGAAGAAATTCTCCATGACTATTTTATGACGGCCGATACTGACAAAATCCGGGAAGCCATGGCGGAATTGGAAGATGAAGATTTTTCTGAGGAAGAAATAAGGGTGTACAGGATTAAGTTTATTTCAGATCACGCCAACTAAAAGAAAAACAACAAATGAACATATTGCTCATTGGAAGCGGTGGCAGAGAACACGCATTTGCCTGGAAAATAAATCAAAGTCAACATTGTGAGAAGTTATGGATCGCACCGGGAAATGCCGGAACAGAAGCTTTAGGGGAAAATGTTGCCCTATCCGTAAATGATTTTGAGGGAATAAAACAGTTTTGCCTGGACCATGAAGTTCACCTGCTTGTAGTAGGTCCGGAAGAGCCCCTGGTCAAAGGTTTGAGAGATTTTTTGGCACTGGATCCGAAAACTGCTCAACTACCGATAGTTGGGCCCGGTATGGCAGGTGCCCGCATGGAAGGTAGTAAAGATTTTTCCAAGGCCTTCATGAATCAGTATGGCATCCCGACTGCCTCACATGCCACCTTCACACAAGCCAGCATACAGGAAGGCATGGCTTATCTAAAGAAGCAAAAATTGCCTATCGTGCTGAAAGCAGACGGATTGGCGGCAGGCAAAGGTGTTTTGATCTGCAACAGTATTGCCGATGCTGAAAAGAACTTTTCAGACATGCTGGAAGGCGAAAAATTCGGGGCAGCCTCTTCAAAAGTAGTAATCGAAACATTCCTTGATGGGATAGAACTGTCTGTATTTGTGGCCACAGATGGAGAAAGCTACAAAATCCTCCCCGAGGCAAAGGACTATAAGCGGATAGGTGAACAGGATACAGGACCAAACACCGGCGGCATGGGTGCCATCAGTCCGGTACCCTTTGCTGACCCGGCCTTCATGAAAAAAGTAGAAGAAAAAATCATTCAACCCACGGTTTCAGGACTGAAAGATTCCGGTATCGATTTCAGAGGCTTCCTGTTTATCGGCCTCATGAACATGGACGGAGAGCCTTTCGTGATCGAATACAACGTACGGATGGGCGATCCGGAAACTCAGGCTGTCCTGCCACGGATTGAAAGTGATTTTCTGGAATTGCTGCAGGCAATCGCCGACAAAAAATTAAACCAATATGAACTAAAAACCGCAGCAACAAGTACTGCTACTGTAGTGATGGTGGCAGGTGGGTATCCGGAGGCCTACGAAAAAGGAAAGATCATATCAGGATTGGAAAAAAATTCCGATGGGCAGGCCATCACTTTTCATGCAGGCACGAAATTATCAGCCCCGAAGACCGTTGTCACCAATGGTGGCAGGGTATTGGGGATCACAGGATTGGGAAACACCGTGGAGGATGCGATAAAGCATGCCTACGAAAGAGTAAACCAGATCAATTGGGAAAAAGTAAATTACCGAAGGGATATCGGGCAGGATATCCTCCAATTTGGAAATTGAAAAACCCTTTTCACGAGGAGGAAACTCCCTAAAATATAGATGGAATATGTCAGGATGTACAAATTGTAGCACCGGGACAAGCGCCGTAGGTGGCTGCCAGAACAATGGCAGTTGCGGGACTAGCGATTGCAACAAAATGAATGCCTTTGATTGGTTATCCCACATGGGCATTCCCGAAGTAGATAAATTTGATATAGTAGAAATAAAATTCAAGGGCGGCAGAAAAGATTATTTCAGGAATACGGGACTTTTACCCCTCACTACCGGAGATCCGGTAGTGGTAGACGTGCCCAATGGACACCACATCGGATATGTGTCCCTGCAGGGTGAACTGGTACGATTGCAAATGCAAAAAAGGAAAATCAAAAATGATGACAATATCCTGGGCATTTACCGGATCGCCACCGAAAAAGACCTGGAAAAATGGCAGGAAGCTAAAAACCGGGAAATCCCTACCCTATACAGAAGCAAGCAAATCATAGAAGAACTGAAATTGGGGATGAAGCTTTCTGATGTGGAATACCAGGCGGATAATTCCAAGGCCACCTTTTATTATTCTGCAGATGACAGGGTCGACTTCCGCGAATTGATCAAGGTACTGGCATCGGAGTTTAAGATACGGGTGGAAATGAGGCAGATCAGCCTCAGGCAGGAAGCTGGCCGCCTCGGTGGCATTGGTGTCTGCGGCAGAGAGCTTTGTTGCTCCACCTGGATCCATGACTTTAAGTCCGTGACCACCTCCGCTGCGAGGTATCAAAACCTATCCCTGAACCCGAGCAAATTATCCGGTCAATGCGGGCGCCTGAAATGCTGCCTAAATTTTGAACTGGATAGTTACCTGAGTGCACTGGAAGACATTCCCAATGTAGAGAAACCGCTGCTTACCGAGGCAGGCTCCGCCAAGCTTCAGAAAACGGACATATTCAGGCGCCTCATGTGGTTTAGCTACAACGATGATAACAACTGGCACTCCATCGATTGTGACCGGGTCAAAATGATCTTAGACCAAAATGCGAAGGGCATAACGCCATACAATTTACAGCAAGACAAGCCATTCGAGGGCGAGTTTGACCAGAATAAAAACAATCAGGACCTCGAGCTTTTAGATAAAAAATTTGCGCAGGGTAAACGAAAGAAAAAACGGAAACCCAAATCTAAAAAGCCCTACGCGGCCTCAAGAGAAGGTGGAGCACCAAACCAGGAGCCACACGATAAAAGAAACAGAAATCAAAAAAACAACAGGAACCCGAAAAAGGGCAACAGAAACCAGAACCCGCAGGAAAATCCTGCTCAGGCACAGGGCAGGGCTGGTCAGCAAGCCCCAAAAGGTAAAAACAAGGGCCAGTCGAATAAAAGAAGAAGGCCAAATCGAAACCGAAATCCAAAGAACGATCCTAACAAAGGGAAATCTGATGGCCAGTAAACCAATGACAGCAATCCGGTGCCTGGTCATTTCTTTGATTTTGCTCTCAGGTTGTAATGGAAACAGGATTTATGAGTCGTTTGAAGAGTTTCCTGACCAACACTGGTTAGTGGCAGACACGGTCTCATTTACGGTAGACTCCTTACCAGCAGCAGGTCCCAAATTGCTTTCGGTAGGGATCAGGTACAATGACAGCTACGAATACCACAACCTATACATGCGTTTCCTGCTCAGAGATAGCCTGAACAACATCCAGCTGGACTCCCTTATAAACCTGCAATTGTTTGACCCCAAGACCGGTCAACCTCTTGGTTCAGGCTTTGGTAACAGGCGGGTACTCTATGACACCCTACCTTCCAGCCAGTTACCAGTTTCTGCCAGAGTACAATTTATTCATTACATGAGAAAAGACACCCTAATGGGTATTGAGTCTGTGGGATTTAAAATTGCTGCCCTCGAAGAATAGCGTTCTTGAAAGGAATCCGGGTTTTCAGACAGGCGGCTAATTTTTCTCGGATTGGTTAAAATTTGCCTGGGCAATTTTGGTTTGGAGCAGATCCTCCCGGTCCAGCCAATATTGCCTGCTAAATAAGAAAACCATGTTCCAGTTTCTAGCAGTCAATAGCTGAGGATGATATACAAAGGCCTCCTTCGCCGTTTTGCTTGCAAAAAACCGTTGATCGTCTGTGAGTATCGCCGCGAGGGCCTTGTCGTTTTCCTTTACCTCCAGATCCATCACTTTCACATATGGATTCTCTGTCACTTCATGGTTGCCATAGTTACCCATTAAACGGTCCTTTAATGACCAGGAATTGTGAAAACCTGCTACATGCAATTCGGATTTAACGGGATTGTTGCCGTTTTCGATGTCGGAAGCATAGGCAATGTACTTGCTCAATAAGCTGATTCCCGGATTTTTCTGATGCCTTTCCCTGAAGTCCGCTGTGCTAAGGCTGGTAATCAAAATATTTTCTTTCCTGGCTCTCGTCACTGCTACATTCAAACGGTTTTCACCTCCCTTGCGGGACAGCAATCCAAAATTTGCAGTAAACTTGCCATCCTGATTCTTTGCATAACCTACAGAAAAGATTACCCGGTCATACTCATCTCCCTGCACATTCTCAATGTTTTTTACTTTGATGTATGCATCGGTTCTCAGAGATTCATCCTCTTCTATCAAGGTAATGATCAGGATCATCTGGTGATAGTTGAAAGTAATAACCCCCAGGGAATCTCCGGGATGCTGGGCCCTTAGCTTGACCAATTGCGTCAACACCTCCCGGGCCTCAACAGGGTTGGTTTGGTTTTGCCAAATCCCATCTGTGGCAATCAGTTTGATGCCCGGGTCACGGCTATTCAATACCTTCCTGTCTGGCAACATGTATAGTCGCTCTTCGTAGAAGTGGACATTCGAAAAATGAATCAGTGGCAAAGTAGCGCTCCGATAATGGGTACTGAGATGAAAAGTGGGAAAAAACTTGCTCGCCATATCCAGAAGCGCGTCAATTTCCAGCTCTATAGCTTCTTCCTCAGATTGAATTCTTGTCTGATAAAGATCGTAAGGTTGGAGTTGCTGAGAATCACCGGCGATGACGACCTGTTTTCCCCTCAGCATCATGGGCAACCCTCTCTCAAAATAGCATTGGCTGGCCTCGTCAAAGATCACCAGATCAAAATCCTGCTCCAGCGGAAAAAGAGCAGAGGCAGTCTCCGGAGATGCCAGCCAGCAGGGTACCAACCGAAACAATTCCTCTTTGTAAAAGGCAATCAGTTTTTTAACGGACCATATCTGCTTTTTTTTGCCCACCTGATGGGCCAGTTCCCGATAAGTGATGAGGTTGTTCAATCTATTGTATTCGAGGTCCTGACAAACCCTCTCGCGAAGCCGCATTTCTACAATGAAGCGCGCCGTCTTTAATTTCTCCTCCACCGACAATTCGAAATCTGCAATATAACTTTTGATCTGCGGACCGTAAATCTCTTTCAACACCGGAAACTTTGCTTCCAGATGTCCTACCCAACTAACCTTTAAACTGGATAGAAAAATTTGCTTTAACTCAGAAAAGTCCTTTTCGGGAAATGCATCCATCATCTTCTCAGCTACTTTTCTTTCAATCTCATGCATATGATTTCTGAGCCTGTCAAACCGTATCAACTCATCTACATCCCTGGAAAGATTTTTACTTACACCCTGTAACTTTTCTTCATCAGAGGAGCTTAACAAATGTTTGATCTGGATCTCACTGAGATATTTCCTCCAATTGCCAAAATGATCTTCTACCCAATCATTGATTACGGTGACGCCCTCTAAAAGTGTCTGAAAGTGTTGGTAGGAAAATTGAGGCTTATAGAAGTAAGATGCCAGAACACCCAGGTCCCGCATGATAAACCGGGCTTTTAGAGCCTTGATCAAAATGCCTGATATTTGGTTGAAAGTTTGGATCGTAAAGGGCTTTTCCGGCATTTCTATCCAGGATTTTTGAGCCAATAATGTGTACTGGTGGTTGAGGTTCATCCTGTTTTCCAGTTTCTGGATCAATACCCGGACATCTTCCTTGCTCTTCTTGAATCCGTTCCTTTCCAATAGTGAAATGATTTCACCATATTTATTACTGTCAAGACTTACTGCAACCTTACCATACCAGGATTCCATTTTCTTTGCGGCTTGTACCGCCTTCTTCAGTACGCCCTCTACTTCAGTATCGCCTATATTCCATTCTACGCCCTCATCCGCAAATAATTTCCGGACCATATCCACTTTGCTTTCCAGCCACAAATGGTCCAGTGTGGCCGCGTCATGGGCCATAAAAGTTTTGAATTTCTCGTATATTTCCGGACTATTGATGGTTTGCACCAACTCCTCTATCTTTTCCTTTTGCTGGAAGGATTGATAAATCAACCCATACTCAAACGTGTCTGCCAGCATGGTATCCAGATCCTTTTTGGCCGTCAATTTCACAGAAGAAAGTTCCTGAAAAGTGGCTTGGACCCCATTTAAGGCTTCTGGTCCAAAGGCCGAAAAGTCCACCCTATGCAGCCAGAAAGAAGAAGAAACCTGAAACTTGTTATAGAAAAACTGATACTGTTCAAAATTCGAGATAAATCCATCCAATTCGTCCAGCCTGAAATGCCGGTAAAATTGAGTCATATCCACTCCTTCCTCGCCGTAATCTGAAGTGAGGTATAGCTCCTTTGCGGGAACGCCACAATCGCTTACATCGTATAGCGCTTCCTTATATTCATCAAAAAAATCAGTATACTTTTCTATATTTCTGCACATTTGCCCGAATGTCCGCTCGAGTTGAATGGCATCTAAAGAATTGTTCAGGCTTTGGTAATTTTCCAAAGAGCTGATCTGGTGATCGATTTTTTTATACAACTCCTTCCTGTCGCCCCGGTAATCATGCACAAGAGCAGAGAAATTAGCCATTCCCTGTCCCGCCAGACGGCTGTACACCACGTCCAGGGCTGCCCGTTTTTGGGAGACGACCAATACTTTCTTTCCCCGCGAAGTAAAATCTGCCACCAAATTGCAGATGAGCTGGGATTTGCCTGTTCCCGGAGGTCCCTGCACCACACAGGATTGGCCCGCCTTCACCTGCCTGATCACTTCCTCCTGGCTGGCATCCATCGGAAACGTATTGTACAGGTTACTTTCCAGGCTGAGTTTGTTGGTTTCCGGCACCTTCCCAAAGGTATCCGCAAATAAATCCTCCAGGCGCTGCTGACTGGTCTGCCTGATCAATTGTTCATAATCATCCATCAGAAAGGAATTTTTCTGCGAAAACTGTCCGAGTATGGCATAAGGCTGAAGCCGCAGCAATCCGGTCTCTGAGTAGTTGGCCAAATCATCCCTACTCAGATCCGGGAAAAACTCCAGTTTATCCTGATAAATTTCCCTGTTGAAATTAAGCTCTACCTGATTTTTCAGGTAATGGTACAGATCCGTACGAAAGCCCATGGGTTCCTTGCTAAAATCCTCCATCGACAATTCCAGCCACTCTTTGTCAAAAGGCCTACCCATGGCCTGGCTGTAGGCAAGCAAAAAAGAGGGATTGAGAAAGGGAAGCTCACCAGGGCTTTTTCTCAGAAACCAGGTTTTGTCTTCCAGAACCAGGTCTACCGGAAAAAATATCAGCGGGCAGCGGATCAATTGCTCATTCAATAACCTGCCTTCAACAAATGGCCAGCCCACGAACAAACTTTTCTCTCCGGTTTCTTCTACTGCAAAACGAACGTGGTATTGCAGCCGCTTAAGTCGGGTGGAGAGCTGGTTGACATTTTTGTCACGGGAATCGAGTTCCTGTATCAATGGGATATTTCGCTTCCTTCCCAACAATTCGTTGATGTAAAAAAAAGAAGGGTGATTGTTCAGAAAATGAAAGTCTTTCAGATCAATCATTTGGCTCTGAATGACTCTGGGGAGAAAAATAGACCGGTTATTGGAAGAGAGGTCTACCAAACGGTTTAAATATACCTTAAAAATTTCTTTCAGCATGAAGTTCTACTTAAAGGGTGAATCTTTTTCTCTGGCCATGTGGTTGTACACCACCTTGTCCATCAGTCCAGGTACCCATTTGTTTAAAAATGATGCCAGTTTGCCCTGGCGTGTAAGCACCAGATCCCGTTTCTTTTTTCGGAGGGCTTTTAATATTGCTTCGGCCACCTCTTCCGAGGTCATCATTTTTTCTTCATCCCGGGGCGATTCTTTCTGTTGACTCCCATCTGCCATTAAGGCATTGTTCCGGATATTGGATGCAGTAAATCCGGGACAAACCACCAGCACGTGTACGCCCAGTTTCATCAGTTCCGTTCTCAGGGACTCGAAAAAACCGTTCATGGCAAATTTGCTGGCGGTATATGCAGTCCTGGCAGGGGTCCCTCTAAATCCATTGATAGAGGATATACCGATGATCGCTCCCTTGTTTTTAACGATTTCATCCATGCAATATTTGGTTGCATAGACGCTACCCCAAAAATTGATATCCATCACTTGATGAAACACCTTTAAGTCCAAATCTCTGAACAAGGCTCTCATGCTGATACCCGCATTGTTTATCAGGATATCGATGGTCCCAAATTTATCCTTGACATCTTTGGCCATTTTTTCATTTTGTGCCGGATCAGAGGCATCGCAGAGTCCTCCTGCGCAGGTGACACCCTCTTTCTGAAGCATCAGCAGCGTTTCGTCCAGTTTTACCTGACTCCTTCCGGTAATCCAGATTCTTGCTCCTGCCTTACCAAAAACCCTGGCACAGGCAAGTCCGATTCCCGAAGTAGCTCCCGTAATGATTACAACTTTGTCTTTTAGATCCATATGTACTTTTTATCAAGGTATGCAAAAACCTGAAACCATTCAGGACAAATTTAATCCCTTTGGTCTAAAATGATTAATTTTGCAACCTATGTCAAGAAAAATGAAGAATAAGGTCCTTCAAAGGCTGAAAATAGAGAGAATTGCAAGCGAAGGAAAGTGCGTGGGGCACCATGATGGAAAGGTAGTTTTTGTAAGCAATGTAGCTCCAGGAGATGTTGTAGATGTAAGGGTGACCAAAGGGAGGAGCAGTTTCCTGGAAGCGGAGGCCATAAAGATTCATGAATATTCAGACAATAGGGTGAGCCCCTTTTGCGAACATTTTGGCACATGCGGAGGCTGCAAATGGCAACATATCTCTTATGAGCTCCAAATGACCTACAAAAGACAGCAGGTGGTGGATCAATTCCAAAGAATTGCCAAAGTCCCTCTACCGGAAGTCATGCCCATTATCGGTGCCAAAGATACCCGGTATTACAGAAACAAACTTGATTTTACCTTTTCCAATAACCGATGGCTTACCCGGGAAGAAATCGATTCTGGTGAAAATTTCGAAAGGAATGCCCTGGGTTTTCATGTACCAAAAAGATTTGATAAAATAGTTGATATAAACCATTGTTATCTTCAAGGGGGTATATCCAATGAAGTCAGAAATGAATTGAGAACTTTTGCTCTAAAAGAAAACCTGACTTTTTACGATATCATCAACCAAACCGGACTGTTGCGAAACCTCATTATCAGAAGCACCGCAGATGGTCAGACCATGGCCATTGTGCAGTTCGGTGAAGACGATCCTCAGGGAATAGACAAGGTCATGTCCTTCCTAAATAAAAAATTTCCTGAAATCACCTCCCTGCTGTACATTGTCAATTTGAAAAAGAACGAAACCTTTCTGGACCTGGACGTGCATACTTTTGCCGGAAGAGATTATATAGAAGAAAACATGGAAGGGTTAAAATTTAAGATCCGGCCCAAGTCGTTCTACCAGACCAACTCTCAACAGGCGTACCGTCTGTATCAGGTAGCGAGGGAGTTTGCCGGGCTCACCGGCAAAGAGACGGTATACGACCTCTACACCGGAACGGGTACCATTGCCAATTTTGTAGCAGGAAGGGCCAGACAGGTGATTGGCATTGAATATGTGGAACCCGCAATAGAGGATGCCCGTGAAAACGCGCGCCACAATCAATTGACAAACACCCAGTTTTATTCCGGTGACATGAAAGATGTATTGACTGACGATTTTGTCAGCCAACACCAAAAACCTGATGTGGTCATTACCGATCCCCCGAGAGCGGGAATGCATGAAGACGTAATTCAAATGCTGCTGAAATTATCGGCTCCGAAAATCGTATATGTCAGTTGCAATCCGGCAACACAGGCAAGGGATGTGGCACTGCTTTCAGAAAAATACCAGGTAAGTCGCATACAGCCGGTGGATATGTTTCCGCAGACCTACCATGTAGAAAATGTAGTTTTACTTGAACTAAATTGAAAAAGATGATCAGCAACGAAAACGACCCGGAATTGAGCGGGAAATATCTTGGCACCATCAGCAGCGATTTTGTAAAGATCTGTGAGAACCTGAAAGAGGCTTCCTATCAGGTAAGAAAACGAGGTTTCTCAGAATATCCTATCTTCCCGATCAGCAAGACGGACCAGCCCATCGGTCAGCTTTTTCTCAGCAGAGAAGAAAAACCAATCGACTGGAATTATTACATCACCTACCTGGATGAGTTTATTCAGAGAAAACTTGTACAGGAAGATGCGCTGGAACAGTTTAAAGCGAGCTACAAAGATCCCGATGAATTCTGTTGCCTTTTCGTGGTGGATGAAAGCTTTACCAATTTTCTCTATATCCCCTACCCGAATGAATAAAGCCCGCGGGGCAGGTATCCGAATGCGAAACGCTAAAAGTGCTGCCATCCCTGGGCCTTTAACGGTACAGCGGAACCACTTTTGGTGACCAACACCTTACCATCACCCGCAGCGGTCACGTGCCCGATAAAATGGATATCGGGGTGCTTTTCCAAAAGTTTGAAATCTTTCTGATTGATGGTAAACAAAAGTTCATAGTCTTCCCCACCATTCAACACACAGGTAATCGGATCCAGGTTGAATTCCAAAGCGGTATCGTAGGTCTGTTTGTCTATAGGCAATTTGTCCTCGTATATGGCTACGCCCACTCCTGAAGCCTTGCAAATGTGAAACAGCTCAGAGGCCAGCCCATCGGAAATATCCATCATACTGGTGGGCACCACCTTCAGCTCCCTAAGCTCATGGATGATGTCCATTCTCGCGTCGGGCCGGAGTTGTCTGCCGGTGATATAAGGGTATTTATCCAATTGCGGCTGCATTTTCGGATCAGAAAGAAACACCTGTTTTTCCCTCTCCAAAACCTGTAGCCCCACAAAAGCACCACCCAGGTCTCCGGTAGCACAGACGATATCGTTTTGCCTGGCGCCTGAACGGTAACTGATCTCCTCCTCGCCTACTTCGCCGATAGCCGTTACGGCTATGATCAATCCTGCCCTGGAAGAGGTGGTATCTCCTCCTACCAGATCGAGATTGTAGTGATTGGCCGCAAGGTTGATGCCCTCGTACAACTCTTCTACTGCCTCAACTGAAAACCTGTTGGACAGCCCAAGACTAACCGTCACCTGAGTAGGAATGGCGTTCATGGCAGCCACATCGCTTACGTTTACAGCAATGGCTTTAAAGCCCAGATGCTTTAGAGGCGTATAGGACAAATCAAAATGAACCCCCTCGAGCAGCATATCTGTTGTGACCACCCGCAGTTTGTCACTAGGGCCCAATACAGCGGCATCATCTCCGATCCCTTTTAGTGAACTGGCCTGTTTGAGCTGTACCTGTTTATTGATCTGGTCTATAAGCCCAAACTCTCCTAAGGTTCCAATTTCTGTTCGTTTTTCCTTATCCATAAATCTTCTTATCCTGACAGAAAGCTACCATTACACCGTTGGCAGACTCAAGATGCAAAAATACGATTAATTTATTATTCGCCCCATCCTTTACCTCTTCATTCGGGATAGCAACTGATTATATGCTGACCCGCAATTTGTCAAAACGAATCTTAGACCAGGCAAGCCTTACCTTTGTCGTGCCGCCCATGATGATGGTCGGCGGCAAAGGCATGGAGTCAGTATTCCTTTAAATACCCTGAAAAAAACAGCACTTGTTCTACGCTCTGGTTAAATAAACACCTTTCTTTAAGACAGCCCCTTCAAATAGTAAGTCAAAATCCTGTCGAAAACATAGACATCATGCAACTACATAACGACAGGTACTATTTTCAGTATGATTTTATTATCTTTGCCTGCATACGAATCAGGTATAATGGAATTAATTTTCAGTCTTGTCGGTTTATAGGCTAACCGGCACGGTCAACATTTAAAATGGAAAGATATGATCATCGTTTCAGAAAAAGCCAGGGATCGTATCCTTGAATTAAAACAGGAAGAAAACAGGGACGCTGATGAAAATATCAGGGTATCTGTAAAAGGCGGGGGTTGCTCAGGACTGATGTATGATCTTGGTTTTGACAATACCACTGCGGAAACAGACCATGTTTTTGAAGACAAGGGTGTAAAAATCATAGTAGACAGAAAAAGCCTCCTTTACCTTGCAGGCACAACACTGGAATTCAGTGATGGATTAAATGGCAAAGGTTTTCAATTTGTAAATCCAAACGCTTCCAGAACCTGCGGATGTGGAGAAAGTTTTTCTATCTGATCCCGAAAACTCAATAGCAAAATTTTCAGGCTGGAAGCATGCTGATTCCGGTCCTGGAATTTTTGTTTTACCAGTAATTTTTTGAAAAGATTTTCAGGTTTTGCTTCAAATTTGCTTCAAAAATTCGCTGTTTATTTGAACGATGAAAATTCTTTTAATTGAAGATCAATTAGAACTTTCGGAAAATATCACTGAGTTTCTGTCCTCTGTAGGTGTTTTTTGCGAAACCTGTGACAATTGTTTTGACGCTCAGGATAAGATCCTGGTCAATTCCTACGATAGCGTCGTTCTGGACATCATGCTTCCGGATGGCAGCGGATTGAATCTTATTGATTTGATTAAGAAGAACCAGGCCAACAGCAATATCCTTATCATATCCGCAAAAAATTCCCTGGGCGATAAAATTGAGGGACTTGAGCTCGGTGCTGATGATTACCTGACCAAGCCTTTTCATCTGGCAGAATTGCATGCCAGACTGAAAGCACTCTACCGGAGAAACCAACTGGGCGGATCAGATGTGCTTACCTTCAATGAAATCCAGGTTAATCCCGAAAATTTACAGGCATCTATCAACCAAACGTTGCTGGATCTTACAAAAAAGGAGTTTGATCTGCTGCTTTTCTTTATGACCAATAAGGACAGGGTGCTGGGCAGACAGGCTATCGTACAACATTTATGGGGAGACTATACCGATGACCTGGCAAACTTTGACTTTGTGTACCAACACATCAAAAACCTCAGAAAAAAGATTTGCCGTGCAGGTGCCAGAGATTACATCGAAACAGTCTATGGTATAGGCTATAAATTTAACACCTCAGCAGAAAAATGAAATTAATCAATCAATTTACCATTTGGTATCTTGGCATTTCCATAATTGTATTTCTTATCGGTGGCATACTTATATTTTATAAGATGGAATCGGAAATCGATTTTGAACAAGGGCAGGAGCTGGAAAGACAACTGGATCGCTATGCACGAAAAATGGAAACCCTGGAAAACCCAGGCTCACTGCAGAAGGACCGGCTGGAAATTACAGAATTGCCTGCCGACCAGGCCATGGTCAGGTTCCACATAAGTGACACTTTAGCCTGGCACGAACCACTCGAACAGGTGGAAAGACAAGTCAAGGCAGGAAAATCCTATCTCGTCAATGGCAGACATTTTTACATGTCTACCTACAATATCATGATCGAGTCGGACGATATCACCGAAACTGTAGTACAAACCATGGTGGCAATTTTTTTGATGCTACTGGTTTTTATCGTGGTCACCAGCCGGTTGGTTTCAAAAAGAATTCTCCAACCTTTTCACCAAAGCCTGGACAAAATCAGGACCTTCAATTTTAAAGACAACCAACCGCTGGTTTTTGAATCCACCAGGACGGAAGAATTCGAAAAACTGCATGATTTTCTGAACAAGATGTCGGTCCGTCTATTGAGTGATTATAAGATCGTTAAAGAATTTTCTGAAAACCTATCCCACGAAATTCAGACACCAATAGCCGTAGCGTCAGGCAAACTCGAACTGCTGCTCAATAGCCCGATCGACAAACAGCAGGCAAACTGGATTGGAGCAGCATACCGGGCAAATGAAAAAATGACAAAAATTGTCAATTCTCTGGCAACTTTGGCAAAATTGGAAAATCAGGAATTTGAAGGCACTCAATCCATAAATTTTTCCAGTTTGGTGACAGATTGTCTTCACGAATATGAGGAACTGATGGGAATGAAAAAAATCACGGTTCATCAACGAATAAAGCCTTCTGTAAAAATTGACATGCATGCCCACATGGCGGAAATGCTTGTCGATAACCTGCTAAACAATGCCATCAAACACAACACCAGTCCGGGACAAATCTGCCTGGAACTCAATAATAAAGTACTGAAAATCAGCAATAAAGGCGCCAGACCAACGGGAAATGTAACGGAGTATCTGAAAAGATTCAAGAAGGGTAATCCCTCCAGTGAATCTATTGGATTGGGCTTATCGATTATCCAACAAATCTGCAGGATTCATGGTTACACTTTGGAATATACTTTTATCAATGAAGAGCATCAGATTACCATTCAACTTCAAAATTGATTCAAATTGTATTCCTAAACTTGTAGCGAATCGAAAACAGATATGAAGCCAACAGTATTATTTTCCATAGCAGTAGTGCTCACAGGTGTATTCTTTGCAAATCTTGGATTTAGCCAGGGAGAAGGATATAGTCTCAGGGGCAAGTTGACTGCCGAGGATAGCGGGGATCCTCTTCCATTTGTCCAGGTGGCATTGTTTAAGCCGGGAGAAAGCCGGCCGGTATCATTTTCTGACTCTGATGACAATGGCAATTTTTCGATAAGTGCCCCAGGAGGGGAATACCTTCTCAGATTTTTCTTAATCGGATACGACGAAAAGGAGTTGGAAATCAATCTGAATGGCAATAAAAACCTGGAGACCGTGACATTGATTTCCGAAAACCAGGATCTCGAGGAGGTAGTGGTACAATCTTCGAAATTTCCCATCCGGTCAGATGCAGAAGGCCTCACCATCAATCCAAGCCAAAACCTTTCCAATCTGGGCGGTACTTTACTCGATATCCTGCGGAATACGCCCTCTGTAAGTGTTTCAGAGGACGGAGCGATTACTTTAAGGGGAAGTTCGGGAACGAACGTCCTCATCAATGGCCGAAATTCTTCCCTAACCCAAAATCTGGATCAAATTCCTGCAAGCGCCATCGAGCAGATCAAGATTATCAACAATCCAAATGCCCGGTACGATGCTGAAGCAGAAGCGGGAGTCATTGATATCGTGCTCAAAAAGGGAGAAAACCTGGGCACCCATGGCAATGCAGAGCTTACCTACGGTACCAGGGGAAGGGCAAATACCGGGATCAACATCAACCACCGCACGCTGAGGTACAATGTTTTTGCAGGCTACAACTTCCGCAGGTGGAGATCAATCGGAGAGCGGAGAACTGAACGGGAAATTTTTGAGGATGAAGAAACACTGACCCAAAACACCAATTCGACCGATGAAAATATTGGACACAACCTGAATTTTGGAGCAGATTATTATTTCGGTGATAACATCATCAGCTATGAAGGTTTTTTTCAAACCAGTGATGACAGCCAGGTAAATACGCTTTTTTCAGAACTGAGACAAAATGAAACCAATGATCTGGTACTGGACTATGTGAGGAGAAACCGGGAGACGGAAGCCGACGATGGTTTTGACAATGCGCTCATCTACGAACGGACTTTTGACAATAAAGACAAATCTTTCAAAGTAGTAGCCAGCAATTCTTACCGTAACCAGTATAAGATCCAAAATATTGATATTTACAGAAACACCCTGGATCCGACACCAGAAAACCTGAATGGAATGGAGCGGGCCTTTACCGATGAAAAACGATATGTTTCCATCATCCAGGCCGATTATATCAGTCCCCTTTCTTCAGACGCCAAAATCGAGGCAGGAATTAAATCAAACATCAGAAAATTTGACAACGACTATATCTACACCCGATTTCAGGAGAATATCCAGGATTTTGTAGTAGATCCCAATGTCAGCAACCGTTTCATTTATAAAGATCAGATCCATGCTGCCTACATGATCTACTCAAACTCAACTCCCAAATTTGACTACACGGTGGGATTGAGAGGTGAATACACCTTTGTAGACACATTCCTTGAAAATACGGGTGAGGCAAACCAGCAGGAGTATGTCAACTTATTTCCCAGTCTGCAAACCTTGTACAAAATCGATGAGGAAAACTCACTGAAATTGTCCTACAGCAGAAGGATAGACAGGCCCACCGCCTGGAGACTAAATCCCTTTCCGGATATTACAGATTCTCTGAGCGTACGAAGGGGCAACTCGAATCTGCAACCGGAACTGATCCACTCTCTGGAGTTTGGACATTTGGCAAACTTTGAAAATTCCAGCCTTACTACGAATTTGTTTTACCGCCATGTCGATGGACAGTTGGATTTTGTTACCCTGGTGGAAGACGGCATTTCCTATTCCCAACCGGCTAATTTGAATACTTCAGAGTCCTATGGGGTAGAGTTTATCGGTATTACCGACATCACTCCCTGGTGGAATGTCAATGGCAGTTTCACGGCTTTCCAGATACGGGTAGACGGATCAAATGTAGGTGAGGAGTTTGTCAATCAGGGCTTCGCCTGGAACACCAAATTGATGAACAGCTTCACCCTTCCTATGGGCTTTAGTTTCCAGTTAGTGGGCAATTATGAATCTGCAGAAATAGAAGCCCAGGGCAGAGACCTGGCCCAATACTACATTGATGCGAACGTGCAGAAAAGCTTCTGGGAAAATAAGGGCGCGTTATCGCTAAGTATACGTGATATTTTTGACACCCGCAGGTTTGCGGGAAACGCCCTGACAAACACCTTCAGGCAGTCCTTTTACGCCAAAAGAGAGACCAGAATTGTTATGATAAGTGCAAAGTACAGATTTTAATCATCCTTAGGTTAATTTATTGAGTTAAAAACCTGATATTACGTATCAGGTTTTTTTTATCCCTTTTATTGCAAACGAGCAATATTTTTTCAATTGCCGGTTAGATTTTAAACCAAAAATGTGGGTTCACAGGTTTGTTATGATTTAATCCAATTTTATTTTATATTTGTACACTATTTGAATCAGCTTAAAGCCCTTGATTCCAACAGCATTTAGTAGAGCCAATACACCCAACATTGCCTCAAAATCATTAAAAACCTAATCTTTATTTGTATGAAAAAATGTTTACTCATCGTGATGATGACGTTATTGGCTTGGCCAATGACAGCGTGGGCCCAGAGTAGAACCGTCACTGGGCAAGTAATATCAGGGGAGGATGAGCTTACTCTTCCCGGAGTAAATGTAAGCATTAAAAACACCAACAGGGGTACTGTCACCGACATAGACGGCCGTTACAGCATCTCGGCTTCCAGTGATGAAACCTTGGTATTCTCTTACATTGGTTTTATCAGCCAGGAAGTACAGGTTGGCAATCAGAGTACCATTGATCTCAGGCTTGAGCCAGATGCACAGACTTTGGGCGAGGTGATCGTCGTGGGATATGGCAGCGTGACCCGCGGTGATCTTACCGGCAACGTGGCCTCCCTCAAAGGGTCTGAAATAGCCAATGTACCTGTACCCACATTTCAGGAGGCGCTGCAGGGAAGAATGTCAGGGGTTTTTGTCGAGTCTTCCAGTGGAAAGGTAGGAGAAGGTGTAAAAATCAGGGTACGAGGGACCTCTTCCATTTCCGGTGGAAACGAGCCCTTGTACGTTATTGATGGAATCCCTGTGACCTCATCGGGTACGATAGGAAAAAGCAATCCTCTGGCAGACATCAACTTCAATGATATTGAGTCCTTCGAAGTACTTAAGGATGCATCCGCAGCCGCCATTTATGGTGCACGCGCCTCTAACGGCGTGGTGTTGATTACCACCAAAAGCGGTACTGCCGGAAAGACGAAATTCAACGTGGGTATTCAGCGGGGAATCAGCAGTCCGACGAGAAGGAATGAATTTCTGAACGCAGCTCAGTACGTAGAACTGATGCGCGAATCCGGATACAACAATGACCTGGCGAATGGCCTGGACCCCATCAATAATCCGGAAGATTATGAAGATTCCGATCTTGAGTTTGTGGAGAGCCGGCTGGACAGGTATGCCGGTCATACGGATTGGAGAAACGGCGACGTGAATACAGATTGGCAGGAGCAGGCTTTTAATCCTGGTGCAGGCATTACCAATGTGAATTTTTCCGCCAGTGGAGGAAATGAAAAAACCAGGTTTTATTTCTCTACAGCATACGACAAGCAGGATGGCATCATGATCCGAAATAACTTTGAGCGGATTTCAGGAAGGCTAAACCTGGACCACAAAGTTTCAGATCGTTTTACTTTAGGAGCCAATTTCAGTTTGGCAAGGACCGAAACTACCCGCTTGCCGGAGGACAACCAATTCAATAACCCCATTCAGTTGGTCGCATTGGCACCGATCACCCCAATAAGGGATGAAAACGGCGTCCTGTACGACCGACCCACCACTACCTATTACAACAACCTGATCGATTCTGAGAATGCCAGTTGGCTCAGTACCAGCTACAGGAATATCAATTCTATTTTTGGTGAATATGCATTTAGTGATCAACTAAAATTCAGGTCCGACTTTGCGGTAGACATCATCAACCAGAATGATGAGCGCTTTTTCGGATCAAGAACCATTACCGGACAGGGAACCAACGGCTTTGGAACTTCCCGCTGGGCCAGGATTTTCAATTACAACACAAACAATTACTTCACCTATACGAATACCTTTTCGGAAAGGCACCAGATTGAAGCGGTGGCAGGAATGTCATTCCAAAAAACGGAGGACAATTATACCCGGGTAGACGGACAGGAATTTCCATTGGATGAGTTAAAAACACTGGAGTCTGCCGCGGAAATCGTAGAGGGCACCTCGACTTTTACCAACTTTACTTTTCTTTCATATTTCTCCAGAATCAACTACAAGCTGGACAACAAATACCTCATGACAGTAAGTGCCCGTTATGATGCCTCTTCTAGATTTGGTGAAAACAACAAGTATGGCTTTTTCCCGGCAGCTTCTCTGGGATGGATCCTTACTGAGGAGGAATTCCTCAAGGGATCTGAAGGTCTGAGTTTGTTGAAGTTAAGGACTTCTTACGGATTAACCGGGAATGCTGAAATTGGAAATTTTGATCACCTGGGCTTATTTGGCCCGGTTTCCTATGGACTTCAGCCTGGTTTGGAACCAACCCAGATCTATAATCCGAACCTTACCTGGGAAACTACGGCGCAATTCAACGTAGGTATAGAATTTGGATTGTTTAGCGATCGCTTGACCGGAGAGCTGGATTATTACGACAAGCAAACCCGTGATTTGTTGCTACTGGTACCAGTACCCGGCACCACGGGATTTGCTACTCAGCGCCAAAATATTGGCAGGATGCAGAATTACGGATTTGAGGTAGTGCTGAACTCAGCAAACTATGCCGACCAGAATTTCAGTTGGAACACCTCCCTGAATTTTGCCCGGAACATCAACCGGGTACGGGAGCTTGCAGAGGGACAGAATTCCATCCCCCCCTCTTCCTCGCGGTTCCTGAACGGTATTTTCATTGGCGAATCGATCGGCGTGTTTTACGGACCAAAGTATGCAGGGGTAGATCCGAACAACGGGGATGCCCTGTACTACAGCAATGAAGAGCTGACCGAGACGACAAATGACTACAATGAAGCAACCCGAATGGTAGTTGGAGACCCAAATCCTGATTTCATTGCTGGCATCACCAATAACCTCAGGTACAAAGACTTTGAACTTTCATTCCTTTTCCAGGGAGTTTTTGGAAACGAGATCTACGAGGGTGGCGGAGGATTTTATGCTGCCAATGGGGATTGGTTTGACAACAGTACGGCAAGGCAATTTAACCGTTGGCAAAACCCCGGTGATATCACCGATATTCCACAGGCCCGATTGGGAACGTGTAATGGTTGCAATGCTTCCAGCCGTTATATTTCTGACGGTAGCTATGTGCGGTTAAAAACACTCTCGTTGGGCTACAACCTACCAACCAGTCTGGTTGACAAAATGAAGGTCAGCAATGCGAGAGTTTACCTTATGGCGCAGAACCTGCTGACCTTTACCAATTATCTGGGCTGGGACCCGGAGGTAAATGCGGACTATCTGGGTAGTACTACATCGGATGCCAATGTTTTTCAGGGTAATGATTTCTACTCTGCCCCGCAGGCAAAAACCTTTTCCATAGGGCTCAATGTAGGATTTTAAAAAAGAGAAAAATGAAATTAAATAATATACAACTTTCTTTAATACTGAGCGCATTCGTATCGCTCTTCTCTTGTGAAGGACAATTGGACCTTCAACCCGCTCAAAGTGTGGACCAGGATATCGCACTAAACTCTGATGCCAATATCAAGAGGGTCCTGATAGGTGCTTATGCCAATATGAGAAATGAGGATTTCTGGGGTGGCCGGACCATTTTGTATGCCGAAATGCTCGGAGCAAACAATGAGATCCGATGGGAGGGTACGTTTAATCAACCCCGGGAAGTCTACAACAAAAGTATCTTTACCAACAATACCTTCATTACCAATACCTGGTTAACGGCGTATAGTGCCATTAATGTGGTCAACAACATACTGGACGTGATCGACCTCGTAGATGAAGCCGACCGTGATAGGGTCAGAGGGGAAGCACTCTTCATCAGAGGCGCCATTTATTTCGAATTGGCCAAACTCTACGGCATGCCCTACGCTGCAGGAAATACCGATACAAATTTGGCTGTTCCGCTGGTTTTAAATCCCACACGGGAAGTTACTTCCGCAGACCAGGTGCCCAGGAATACTGTCGGAGAAGTCTACCAGCAAGTATTGGAAGATCTGGAAACGGCCGAGAGCTTGCTCCCTGAGAGCAACGGTTTTTTTGCCAGAAATTACGTTGCCTCAGCCCTGCTTTCCAGGGTATATCTGCAGATGCAGCGCTTCGCGGATGCGCGAGATGCAGCCAACCGAAGCATTACTGTTGCCACAGAAAACGGCAAATCTTTGATTGACGACTATATGTCTGCGTTTAATAATTCAGCCGATACCCAGGAGGATTTGTTTGCCATTCAGGTAAATCCGCAGGACCCAGACAATAGCATGCACCTGTTTTACTCTACCCCGGACTTCGGAGGCAGGGATGGAGATGTAACCATCCTGGCAAACCACATTGAGCAATACGAGGAAGGCGATGAAAGACTGGAACAGTTCGTAGAAAGAGCTGGAGAAATACGCACTGACAAATGGAGGGATCAATTCCGAAACGTGAAGGTAATCCGTCTGGCAGAAATGTACCTTACACGGGCGGAAGCCAATTTCAGAGTAGGGACCTCCGTAGGCGCTACCCCTCTGGAAGATATCAACCGCATACGAAACCGTGTAAATCTACCGGCCAAATCCAGCATTAGTCTTGAAGAAATACTACTGGAACGAAAGTTGGAACTGGCCCATGAAGGACATTTTATTCACGATACCAAGCGTACCCGGGGCGAGATTCAGGATAACAACAATGAAGAACTACAGTACGGGTTTGACGACCCGAGAATGGTATTGCCCGTCCCACAGCGGGAAATGGATGCCAATCCTGAGTTGGTCCAGAATCCGGGATACGGAGGATAAGAAAATGACAAACCAAAAGACCACTTCATCTCTGGAGTGGTCTTTTTTTATAGAGCTTTCTGTAATTTCGCCACATTGATTACCTTTGGGCTATCAAAAATCCACCCCATAAAAAATATGCAGGATCAGATCAAAAAAATTACCCTGAATGACGTTCATGAATCGCTCGGGGCAAAAATGGCACCTTTTGCCGGCTACTATATGCCTGTACGGTACAGCTCAGACATGATTGAACACCTGACGGTAAGGGAAAAAGTTGGCGTTTTTGACGTTTCTCATATGGGAGAATTTTTGGTAAAGGGCAAACATGCCCTGGACCTGATTCAAAGAATCAGCACCAACGACGCAGCCAGACTTTCTACAGGGCAGGCCCAGTATTCCTGCATGCCCAACGAAACAGGGGGGATTGTCGATGACCTGCTGGTATATAAAATGGATGAGGCCAGCTACATGCTGGTAGTCAATGCTGCCAACATTGCCAAAGACTGGGAATGGATAAAAAGGCAAAACACATTGGGTGCTGAAATGGAAAATATTTCCGACGATATTTCACTTTTCGCAGTCCAGGGCCCCCTTGCACTGAAAGCCCTGGCACCCCTTACTGATGTGGATTTAAGAGAAATACCCTTCTATCACTTCAAGACCGGCACCCTGGCCGGTGTTCAGGATGTGATCATTTCAGCCACAGGCTATACCGGAGCCGGTGGATTTGAATTGTACGTAAAAAATAAAGATGCCCACAAAGTCTGGGATGATATTTTTGACGCCGGAAAAAACCTGGGCATACAGCCCATCGGCCTGGGAGCCAGGGATACCCTGAGACTGGAAATGGGATACTGCCTGTATGGAAACGACATTACAGATGAAACCTCCCCTATAGAAGCAGGATTAGGCTGGATTACGAAGTTCAACAAGGAATTTGTCAATCATAAAGCACTTAAGGCCCAAAAGGAGAATGGAGTGAGCCGAAAATTGGTAGGCTTTATCCTTCAGGAAAAAGGAATACCAAGAGCCGGATACCCTATCGCAGATAAAGATGGCCATATTATAGGAAAGGTAACCTCGGGGAGCATCTCTCCCAGTATGGGTGTAGGGATAGGTCTCGGGTACGTTGGGATTGCCCATACCAAACCTGGTACCGCAATTGGTATATCCATAAGAAAGAAAATTATTCCTGCGACAGTAGCAAAACTTCCTTTACTCAAAAAATGAGAACAATATCAACCTGCCTCAGCCCGGAGCTTATTCATCTTCACGATACCAAAGGAAAAATAGTGGTGGTAGTGGATATTTTCAGGGCAAGCTCGACCATGGTCACGGCACTTTCAAATGGAGTGTCCTGTATCGTACCGGTAGAAGATCTGGAACAATGCCGGGCCTACAAGAACGAGGGCTGGAAAATCGCCGGAGAGAGAAACGGGCAACAAGCGGAAGGGTTTGACCTGGGAAACAGCCCTCTCGCTTATTCTGATGGTCAATTGGCTGGAGAGAAAATTGCGATGACCACTACCAATGGAACAAGGGCCATTTCTCTAGTGCAAAACGAAGCTTCAGAAGTACTTATCGGTGCCTTCCTCAATATCAATGCTCTTATCAATTACCTGAAAGAAATACAAAACGATGTACTTGTTTTTTGCGCAGGTTGGAAGGGTAAATTCAACATTGAAGATGCGCTCTTTGCAGGCGCATTGTCCCTGGGCCTCGGATGGGAGCATGACTGTGATGCCACCATGGCCATGGAGGCAGTCTTTCAGCAGGCAGGAAGAGATCTGGAGTTTTTTTTACAAAAAGCCTCCCATGCCAAACGGCTGCAAAACTATGAGCTGGAGAAAGACATCGCCTTCTGTCTTGGCCTAAACCAGTATGATACAATTGTATTTCTGGAGGAGGGTCTGCTAAAAATAAAGTAAAAAAGCCGCTTCCATGGGAAACGGCTTTGCCTGTACCCTCTCATTACTTACATCTCAGGCAATATCACCGAATCGATGACGTGCACCATTCCATTGCTCGCTTCAATATCGACAGAGGTAACGGTGGCCTCGTTGATCATGGCTTTGCCGCTGGCCAATTTCACTTTGATTTTTTGTCCCTGGACAGTCTCCACTTCCATTCCATTCTCCAGATCGGCTGCCTTTATGTTGCCCGGCACGACATGGTAGGTTAAGATTTTTACCAATTGGTCCTTGTTATCAGGCTTTAACAGATTTTCTACTGTTCCGGCCGGCAGTTTGGCAAAGGCCTCGTTGGTGGGAGCAAATACTGTAAAAGGTCCATCTCCCTTCAGAACGTCTACCAATCCACCGGCTTTTACGGCCGCTACCAAGGTAGATAGAAAATCTGTTCCTGCAGCAAGATCAACAATGTCCTTGTCGGCCGCTTTTTTTACAGGTTCTTTCACCTCATCATTGGCAAATACCGTTGCTGTCAACAGCATTGCAATCGCGAATACACTCATTAATTTTTTCATGGTACGTTGATTTAATTGTTTCGATAAGGGAACAAGAAATAAATCAGAATGTTTGCAATTATTATTTAATAAAATCAGAATAAAAATTTGATACGCGCGATTGAAGCATAGGTAATCGGTAATATGAAATTCAATCCAAAAAGTAAGAAACCTGAAACATTTATTTTTCCGGGAGACCAATAGGCTTCCCTCTGCACCAATGGTAAATGTGCCTGCTCCCAACCGAAAAAATGCCCTGCCGTGATGCAGCCGCTTTGCCAGATATGGAAAGCACAGTGCAGGCCACTAAAAATAACACCCTGAAACAAGCCGGCCCTTAGCGCGATGTGGTTTGGTAGTTATTCCAGAATCTCTTTGAGTTGTTGTAATCCACTTTCAAAATCATTTCCGAGCAGGCTTTCCATATCTATAAACAAAAGCATGGCATTCATCGGATAATCCATGTGCCCTTCAAAACCCCAAATGACTTTGGTCTGATTTGCACCCAGTTCTTCAAACTCCATATGGGCTCTGTCTGAAGCCTCAAAAGGTTCCTTAAACCGCAGCGCATAGTCGATGCGTCTTCCTTCCTCGATAGCGATGATCTCCTGCTCTCCCACCCCAACATCCGGGTTTTCACTTTCCCATGCCGCGATAAAACCTACCTCTCCGTCCGATCCAGTATACGACTTTTTCATCGCAGGATCTCTGGATGACCAGGTAGAAAAATTGTCCTGATTTCTCAACAATCGAACATAGGAATACACCTCCTGATGAGGTTTATTGATGGTAACTTCTCTTTCAACATAGTAGTCCTTCGGTACGAAAATAGCTGCTACCAGTGGGATCGCGATCAGGATCAATAATACGATGAGAATGATTTTCAAAATTTTCATGACAGCTTATGTTTTGTTCAAAACAGGAAAGAACCATCTGTATATCAATCAAATATAAGAAAATATCTATTCTGATTTTCACATGAGAAGGGGCAAAACACTATTTTTTTTTGTAATTGAGATAGTCCCCGGAAGCAATCGGGACCAAATGATCGATGTATCCCGTGTAAAGGTACACCCATGCTTCCAATAGTGGCCCCTGTACCAAATTAACCGGCACCTGTTTTCTTGAAAACGTCACGCCCGTTTCCAGCAACTCGCCTACCCCTTCATAATCATCCAAAATGGAAATCAAGTTGCTATTTTCAGTAAATTGATACACATCACCAAACACCTGATTGGCTTGATCCTCAGAACTGACCGCTACCGGATAAGGCCCTAAATCAAACAATAATCCGCTGATAACACCGGAACCCAGGTAATTTGCCTCCTGCTCCAGCAATGCGCCCATGGGATGCCGAAATCCTTTCCTCAAAGTCCCGTAAACAAACAAGTAGCTTTGCGAGGTCATCTCAGCTATTTTTGATGCCGGTCGATCAGTACATCCATCACCTCGTCCAATTCATACCCCTTTGCTTCTAGCAGCACCAGATAATGAAACAACAGGTCAGCCGCCTCTCCCATAAACAATTGTTTGTCATTGTCCTTAGCTTCAATGACAATTTCCACCGCCTCTTCTCCTACCTTTTGGGCCACTTTGTTGATGCCTGCTGCAAAAAGAGATGCTGTGTAGGATTTTTCTGCCGGATTCTTCCTGCGGTCTTTGATGACCTTGCGCAATTGGTCAATAAAAAACGTTCGGCTCTTATTTTCATGAGCAAAACAGGTATCATCTCCCTTGTGGCAGACCGGACCAACAGGCTTTGCCTGAATCAATAGCGTATCTGCATCACAGTCCTGCTCTATTTGATGGATCATTAAAAAATTACCCGAGGTCTCACCTTTTGTCCAGAGTTTTTGCCTGGTCCTGCTGAAAAAAGTTACTTTCCCTGTCGCTATGGACTCTTCCAGGGCCTGCTGGTTCATATAGCCGAGCATAAGCACTTCCCTCGAATTCACATCCTGAATGATGGCTGGTACCAGGCCATTTACCTTTTCAAAGTCTATATTCAAATTATTCATCTGCTTATCATTTTTTTAGTCCCAAAAAACCTTGTGGAGCTGGCCTGTCTTATATTTTCTGAAAATCACTTTAAATATGGTTAAAGCGCCCATTTTCTCTGGTATGGCGCTCAGACATCCTGGCCGGCTCTGCCTGTCGGCACCCTTCTCCCCTGCATGTCTGATTCGGGTTTTTAACATCGCTATCGCCGAACATTTATCCCTTGCTCTGCCAGGTACTGTTTCAAATCAGGAATGGCTATTTCTTTAAAATGAAATATGCTCGCCGCCAGGGCAGCATCCGCTTTTCCCGCAGTGAATACTTCTTTAAAATGCTGCATGGTGCCTGCTCCGCCCGATGCAATGACCGGAATGCTCAGCATGGAGGAAAGTTCACCTGTAATTTCATTGGCAAAGCCATTTTTGACCCCATCATGATCCATGGAGGTAAGCAGTATTTCTCCCGCTCCCCGGTCTGTGACTTCATTGGCCCATTTTTGGGTTTGAAGCAGCGTAGCCTTCCTTCCCCCGTGAGTATGCACAAAGTCAAGTCCGTCCAGGTTTTTTGTATCGATAGCCACAACGATACACTGGCTGCCAAATTCCCGGGCCATTTGGTCCACAATTTCAGGGTTTCGCACAGCCGCAGAATTGATACTGATTTTATCTGCACCCGCATTCAAAAGGGCTTTTATATCTTCGACTGAGGATATACCCCCGCCTACAGTAAAGGGAATATTAACGGTTTTAGCAACCTTGGTAACCAGATCCACCAGTGTCTTGCGTTTCTCTACTGTGGCAGTAATATCCAGAAACACCAATTCGTCTGCTCCCTCATCTGCATAGATTTTCCCCAGTTCTACCGGATCTCCTGCATCCCGCAACTCCACAAAATTCACTCCTTTTACCGTTCTCCCTTCCTTGACATCCAGGCAGGGTATGATTCTCTTTGTCAACATAATTAGTTCTGCGTAAAAGTACTGAGTTCTGCCAGTGAAATTCTGCCCTCATAAAATGCTTTCCCCACAATGGCACCATATACTCCTGCCTTTTCCAGCTCCTGGAGATCATGCATGCTCGCTACTCCCCCGCTAGCTATCAGACGTATTTCCGGGATCTCTTCCATTATCTCCGTATACAGCTCCAGAGATGGTCCTTGTAGCAATCCGTCTTTTGCCACGTCGGTACAAATCACATATTTAACTCCTTTAGCATGGTATTCCCCTATAAAGCTGATCAGGTCCATGCCCGTAGTTTCCTGCCATCCCGAAATGGCAATCTTCCTATCCCTGGCATCTGCACCCAATATCAGCCGATCTCCGCCATAGACATCCAGCCATTTGGCAAATAATTCCGGATTTTTTACGGCAATACTTCCCCCTGTAACCTGACTGACTCCCAATTGAAATGCCAGTTCTATATCTTCATCGGACTGCACCCCGCCTCCAAAATCAACCCGCAAAGAAGTTTCCCCGCAGATCCGCTCCACCACATCTCTATTTACGATCCTTTTCACCTTAGCACCGTCAAGGTCGACCAGGTGCAATCTTCTGATCCCCGCAGCTTCAAACTGTTTAGCGATCTGCAGTGGGTCAGAAGCATACTCCTTTTTCTGGTTATAGTCTCCCTGTGTCAAACGTACACATTTGCCATCGATGAGGTCAATTGCCGGAATGATCTCCATTATAAATTCAGAAAGTTGGTTAATATTTTTTCACCTGTCACACTACTTTTTTCCGGGTGAGCCTGCATGGCATAGTAATTATCCCGCTGCAACAATGCGGAAAAATCATTGATGTAATGGGAAGTCGCTATGGTATATTTCGGATGAACCGTTGCGTAGTAACTGTGCACATAATACACATAAGCCGATTCATCCAGACCCTTCAACAAGGGAGATTGTAAATTTTGTAAATTATTCCATCCAATATGGGGGACTTTATCCAATGGTGGAAACTTCTTTACCTGAATCGGAAATATACCCAGGCAGGAGGTATCGTATTCCTCTGAGTGCTCACAAAGCAACTGAAGCCCCAGGCAAATCCCAAAAAAAGGCTGCTTCAACGACCTGATCAACTGGTCCAGTTTTCTTTCTTTCAGGTATTTCATTGCCGTACTGGCCTCGCCCTGGCCGGGAAAGATGACCTTATCGGCTTTCTGTATCGTTTCCCAATCATCCGTCAGGGTAGCCTGGGCCCCCAGCCGTTCCATGGCATACAATACCGATTGTACATTCCCTGCATTGTATTTGATTACTGCTACTTCCATTATGTTGCTTCTCCCGGGTTTTTCTGGCGGTCACTAATCGCCCGCTAAATTAAAGCATTTAGCGGTAGGGGCGAAGATTTATGCCGAAATATGCGCCTGTAAATTACAAGTTTTGTTTTTTTACTTTTAATTGTAATGGTAATCCTGGAAATTTGCCCTCTGCCAACATGAACTTTAAAAACCGCTTATCGCTGTTCATTTCCCGCATTGCCCACCCGATTGTTCTGGTATTGGTATTACTGGCAGCTACATTTTTTTCTGTCCATAGTCCCCTTAAGGCCTCCCTTACAATGGCAGCTGTTACAGCTATTGGTATTTTACCACTTATTTACTGGAACCAAAGCAGAACTAAAAAGGGGATTTACACCAATTTTGACGTTTCGGTAAGAAAAGACCGGTATTCGATGTTTGTGGTAATACTGGTCCTCACCATTCTGGTCATTGTATACATCATCGCAAGCGACCAACCGCGGAATGTATTGGTAGGGAGTCTGGTATTGCTTCAAATGCTGGTATTGGCTTTTATCTTTAATTTCCGGTGGAAAATATCGTTGCACATGGCTGTAGCCTGTTATGTAGCGCTGGCCTTTTGGCAGCTCCACACCCCTATTGCAATACTGTTGTGCTTCAGCACCCCTTTCATCGCCTGGTCCAGAAAGCAACTTGGCAGACACCAAAATAACGAGCTGGTTATAGGAGGGCTTGTCGGGCTTTTTTCCGGCATCCTTCTGCTGCTACTTACCTGAGTGGTAAATCCATCTTACAAGGCAATTTCCGGAATCAAAAATGCAAATGCACTATTCGTTACGACATTATTATCAGGTTCTGTTTTAAAACAATGCAAAAATCGAGTAATTTTAAATTTATTAATCAATTAGAACCTCATGATGAAAAAATTTCAGTTACCAATACTCATTCTTTTGACCTTCATCTTTTCGGGCCAGCCTATCAAAGCCCAGGATAATTCAGCGGTTCAAGGAAGGTGGGACCTCACTGTAGACATGGATGGACAGGACGTACCCTCCTGGCTGGAGGTTAAATTGTCTGGTATCAGAACCCTGGTGGGATACTTTGTAGGCAATAGCGGTAGTGCCAGACCGATCAGCAGGGTGAATTATGAAGATGGTGAAATCAGCTTTTCGATCCCCCCCCAATGGGAAGATTCTGACAGAGACATGGTATTCAATGGAAAACTAGAAGGAGAGAAGTTGACCGGGACAATTACCAGTAGTCTGGGAAAAAAGCACGACTTTTCCGGGGTGAAGGCTCCGTTAATGAGACGCGACAATACTCCAAAATGGGGCAAAACCATTGAAATCTTCAATGGAAAAAACCTGGATGGATGGCATGCCGACAAAGCTGAGAATCAATGGCAGGTCATTGACGGTGTACTGACAAGTAAAGCTGCCGGTGCCAACCTCATTTCAGATCAGAAGTTTGAAGATTTCAAGCTTCATGTAGAGTTCCGCTATCCGGAAGGAAGCAATAGCGGCGTTTATCTGAGAGGCAGGTATGAAGTCCAAATAGAAGACAATAAGGGTACCCCGCCTTCTTCCATCTATTTCGGCGGAGTTTATGGATTTCTTACTCCGAACGAGATGGCTGTCAAATCAGCGGGAGTCTGGCAAAGCTTTGACATTACCCTGGTCGGAAGGCAGGTGACCATTGTTGCGAATGGGAAGGAAATCATTTGCAAACAAATTATCCCGGGAATTACGGGAGGAGCGCTGGATAGTGACGAGGGGCAGCCCGGACCGCTAATGTTGCAGGGAGATCACGGGGCGATAGAATTCCGCAAGATAGAAATTACTCCGGCCAGGTAGTAACGCTGCATTACATTTCATTCCCCACCCCAAACCGGTACCATTCATCGGCGTATTCGCTGTAATTCCAGAATTGGGGTGGGGGATAGTTATACATTATCAACCGGACCCTTACTATTCAACAGCGATCCCTCTCCTATCCATCCTGCTTGCTGTCTTTTCGGACACGAAGCAGGATCCGGGAAGTGTCTTCATGCTGCCGGTTTTAGCAACAGGCATTGCCGGTTTCAACAGGTAATAAACCAAGAGGGGGGAAAATTGGTCCGGCAAACCCGACGGAGATTAGGCTTATCAAAAAATGCACCTATGGATTTGACCCCTGAAAATATATTAATTATCAGTTCGGTCTTACTGATCATCAGTATATTGGCAAGCAAGACAGCAGGCCGGGCAGGTATCCCTATTTTGCTTTTGTTTCTGGGTATAGGTATGCTGGCCGGATCCGACGGAATAGGAGGAATTGAGTTTGAAGACCCGGGAATCGCTCAATTCATGGGTATTCTTGCGCTTACTTATATTTTGTTTTCCGGGGGACTGGATACCAAATGGCAGGCCATCAAACCCGTTTTGGGGCCAGGGTTGACCCTCTCGACGCTGGGGGTTTTGTTAACCGCTGTGGCTGTAGGTTTTTTTTCCTATACCCTTTTTGATTTTTCTCTCCTGGAAAGTTTATTATTGGGAGCCATTGTTTCTTCTACAGATGCAGCAGCCGTCTTTTCAATTCTAAGGGCAAAAAGCATCGGACTCAAAGGAAATTTAAGGCCTCTGCTGGAGCTTGAATCTGGTAGCAACGACCCCATGGCATTTTTCCTTACGGTAGGTTTAACCTCTTTGATTGCTGTCAAGGGGTTTACCTGGCAGCAACTGATTCCCGTTTTTTTCCTCCAGATGTTAGTTGGTGGATTGGGCGGCTATTTGCTGGGAAAAGGCATTGTATGGCTGGTAAATCGGATAAATCTTGAATATGAGGGACTTTACCCGGTGCTTATGCTGGGCCTGGTGATAATGACGTATTCGTTGATCGACTTGTTAAAGGGAAACGGATTTTTGGGCGTTTACGTAGCTGCCCTGACAATCGGCAACGGCAAGATGCTGCACAAAAAGAGCCTCATCCGGTTTTTTGACGGAGTGGCCTGGTTGATGCAGATCGTCATGTTTATCACGCTGGGCCTGCTGGTATTTCCTTCCCAGGTAATTCCGGTAATGGGCTTGGGTTTTGTCCTTGCCCTGTTCCTCATTTTCGTTGCCAGACCTTTGGGAGTCTTTATTTCGCTGGCATTTTTTAAATTCAAACTTCGCGAAAAGGTATTTGTGAGCTGGGTCGGACTTAGAGGAGCAGTACCGATCGTATTTGCCACCTTTCCGCTGATAGCAGGAGTAGATAAATCCAGTATGCTTTTTAATGTCGTTTTTTTTATTGTATTGACCTCCGTTGCCCTGCAGGCAACCACACTCTCTTTTGCTGCAAAACTCCTCCATTTGTCTGTACCGGAAGGACTGAAAAAGCGATCGCTCCTGGATATTGAGCTATCGGAGGATTTTAAAAATGCACTTGTTGAAGTCGAATTACCTGAAAACGCAGTTGTGGATGGAAAGAAAATTGTTTCATTAGACTTTCCCAAGACCAGTCTGATCGTTCTGATCAATCGCGACAACCGATTTATCACGCCAAATGGTTTGACGGAACTGCAGTCCGGAGATAAATTGATGGTGATGATGAATTCGGAAGAGGAGGAAGAAAAAATAAAACGGGCGCTAGGTATCTGAAAACAAAACATCTTTTTAGCTTTGGCGTACAAATCGGTATTAATGGATGCTATCCAACCCATGTCAAAAATAGTAAGACCGCTTGTAACTATTTGCCTGTCCTTTGTACTGGTCTTTCAATGGCATTTTTTAGATCGTGTCCAGGCATTTCCTTTAGCTGGTATCTCATCGGCCTTTACTGATGACTCAGCATTCGCCGATGGTAGGGGTGCACTGGCACTGCTAAACGATGGGATGAGCATCGGGTCCTCAATTCCCAAAAGCCCGATAAATTTCGGAGATCCGGAAGCTGTACCCAATTCTCATAGCCTGCTACATTTCGGGCGCATCCTGCAGTGCTCCTTCGAAAATGCCAGAACCGTCAACATAAAATTTGGTGTCAGGGAAGTCTTGTTTCCCAGTCATTTCTTTTGGTAGCCGGTGAATTTTTAATCCTCTGCCCATGAATATAGGTGCAGTAAAAATATCCTTTTGCCCCGGTGCTGAAGGAAATTCTTAAAAAATTCACCCGGCAGCGCATCAATTGATCCTGCCACAAAACCACATCTTCATGTTTGATTTGGATATCATCACACTCAGTATGGCAATGGTAGCCATCGTTGCCTTCATTATGCCTTTTTATCTGAACCATAAAAAAGAGAAAGCCAGGATAACACTGGCAAAAAAGCTTTTGGCAGAATTCACTAGGAATCTAAATCTCGAGATAGAGAAAAAAGATCTCTGGAGGAAAAAATATTTCATTGGACTGGATCCAGAAAAGGGACAGCTTGTGTATTCTTCTGATTTCAGTTCAGATTCTCCCATACAAATTGATCTATACCAGGTCTCTCAGGTAAAGATTAAAGAAAATTCGCGCAAAATAGTGACGGCCACATCGGCCCGAAAGATAATCGACAAACTGGATCTCGAGTTTTATTCTCAGGGAGGGCTACTCATCCACAGCCTTGAGTTTTATGACGGAGAAATATTCTCCGATCTTCTTGGAGAAACCATTTTGATCAAAAAATGGGAAATGGAAATCACTTCCTGCATGCATCAGTTAATGAATAAAACGCTGATCCGATGAAAACCATAGCAAAAGAGGAATTGATAGGTTTCAGGTACTCAAGAAAGGAAGTATTGCCTGACCCTAATGAAATCAAGCTTAGAAATATGGATTTGGAAAGGGCTTTGGCTCTTGGCAATTTGGAACATGGGAAGGTGAAAATCACATTTCTCGACCAATCCCTCAATTTATTCCAAGTGGGAACCACCGTTTGGGCTGTCACGGATGACTATGTATGTCTAAAAGGCAGTCTTTCTATTCCTAAACGCGCCATTATTCAGATTGGCTGATAGAATAAATACCAGGCAGGGAGACCACGTTCGGCCTCCCTGCTTGTTCCTTTGAAATTTGCAGTTTATTATTAGGTACTAAATTATTAAAATTTACCAATCATGGAAATATTCCTCCTTAGCGAGACCTGGATTGCGCTTTTTACACTCACTTTCCTGGAAATCATACTGGGCGTAGATAACATTATATTCATTTCCATCATTTCAAACAAACTTCCAAAAAATCAACAAGCTAGCGCCAGGAACATCGGATTGGGCATTTATTTTGCTGTTTTCTTCTCTTTAGCGACTGAGTTGGTTAACATGAGAATCCGGCGAAATGCAGAAAAAAGAACGATAAAGCTCAATTCCAGGATTGTAGAGAAAAAAGCAGAGTAAAACACCTTTTACCGGAACAAATTATTTCTGTATTCCCTCCTATCATCATTCTATGGGCTGGTCCGGCCCAGCGCAGATGAATGGAAAAGAGGGTGCGACGAATAGCTAACGGATCTGGTTCAAAACCAGACTCCTTTGCTAAATACCATCCGTGCGAATCTGTGTAATCTGTGGTGGGCATAAAGGACTCACCACAGATAAACCCGGATTTCCACTGATTTTTTTTTACCTAAACCTTATATTTCCTTATATGCCTTATTTGGTTTAAAAAATAAGGGAACCATATAAGGAATAGAAGGACATAGAAGGGGGTTTGTTTTGGATTTTCTCTGTGCGAATCTGTGTATTCTGTGGATGGCATAAAGGACTCACCACAGATCAACCCAGGTTTCCACAGATTTTTTTTTGCCTAAACCTTATATTTCCTTATATGTCTTATATGGTTCAAAAAAAGGCATAAAAAAAGCCCTTTTGGTGTTTACCAAAGGGCTTTTGAACAAATGAGGCGGCGACCTACTCTCCCGGGTGTAACCCCAGTACCATCGGCGCTGCAGGGCTTAACTTCTCTGTTCGGGATGGGAAGAGGTGGGTCCCCTGCGCCGGGCCGCCTATGTCTTTACGGGTGCCCTGTGGGCGATCCGTTAATATCTTTTGTTTCTATGACAGTGTCTTGCGGAAAATGCAATGCCGATCAGCTATTCAAGTTTTCGGGCTATTAGTACTGCTCAGCTTTGCCATCTCTGGCTTTACACCTGCAGCCTATCAACGTCATCGTCTCTGACGGCCCTGTTTGGAAGTCTCATCTTGGGGCGAGTTTCGCACTTAGATG
>NZ_FRCY01000016.1 GCF_900143075.1 Cyclobacterium lianum
TCTGGCCCTTAATCGCACCATACAGGAATTGAAACAAAGAAGCACTTACTGATTTGGTTGGGTTCCTTCACCCTTAATCGCACCATACAGGAATTGAAACCCTCGTCCATCTCATCGGCGATCAGATCGATCGCCTCCCTTAATCGCACCATACAGGAATTGAAACTATATAAGGTAGCGAATGTCTCCCGGGCTATCTGACCCTTAATCGCACCATACAGGAATTGAAACTCGGCTCCGGCATCACCATCACCAATGCCGCCGGCGGCCCTTAATCGCACCATACAGGAATTGAAACATTCCTCCTGATACGTGATCCGAATAGCTATCCCTACCCTTAATCGCACCATACAGGAATTGAAATATGCTGCATTGCAATGATGGCATAACAGACCCCTCACCCTTAATCGCACCATACAGGAATTGAAATTTATCCCAAATTAAAGGTTCTCGGCTATCCACTTCAGCCCTTAATCGCACCATACAGGAATTGAAATAAAAACCTTGTTTTGTGACCTCGCCAGGATTCAATACCCTTAATCGCACCATACAGGAATTGATGTACCTTTTTTGAATCATTGCTACATACTTTTCTACTTGCCGCAATATAGCCTCCCTAAAATTAAATAAATTCCTGGTATATTAATTTTTTTTTCAATCTGGGCAATCCAGACCTTTCATGAACTTCGTGAATCTGGTCTGATGTACCAAAAACCAATAGATCATGAAGGACAAAATCTCCGGCTTCATCCGGATTTGGGTACAGTGGTGGCGATCGATGGTGACCTCAAGCCCGACCATCCCTTTGTGAATGCTGCGCCTAATTTTTTAACGGCCCCGACCAATACCCTTGCAGACTTACTTCCCAAACCGTAGCTTTACACCATGCAAACCCGACCTTTTAGCTACCTGTTTTGCATCCAATACCTCGGACTGCGCTATCATGGCTGGCAGGTACAAAAGGGGGTAAAAACGGTGCAGGGCACTTTGGAAAGAAGCATCCGCTATGTATTGGGGCACGAAGATTTTAACGTACTTGGTGCCAGCCGTACCGATAGTGGGGTCAGCTGTCTGAATGGTGCCTTCGCCTTATTCCTCCGCCAACCTCTGGAAATTCCACCCTTTATCCGTAATGTCAATGACATTCTCCCAACAGATATTCGCCTGTCTGACGGACGTACGGTTGCCAGGGATTTTAACATCATCCAGGATGTAATCGAAAAGCAGTATGGCTACTATTTCGCCTCGGGAGAAAAACCTCATCCCTTCCTGGCTGGAAACCTGGCCTTTGGAGGGGAAGAATTGGACATCGCTGCCATGCAACGGGCTGCCTCTCTTTTCGTGGGGGAACATGATTTCCGACGGTTTTGCAGCCATGGGAAAAACACCGGGGATTTTATCCGGCAGATCGACATTGCTAAGATTTGTCCGGCGGGGGCTGAGCTTCCCTGGCTTTCGGGCAAAGGCGTTTGGGTTTTCCGGGTAAACGGAAAAGGTTTTCTCATGCATCAGGTACGCAGGATGATGGCCTCCCTGCTCCTCCTGGGCAGAGGAGAGCTAAGCGTGGACGATCTCAAACAGGCGCTGCTGAGTAAGGACAAAAGCCCCCTGGGCCCCAAAGCGCCTGCCAATGGCTTGGTTCTGGAGAACATCGTTTTTGATCTGGACGCGTTTTCTGCCAGTCAGGATTCTTCGACTCACAGGTAGGTATGCCGGAAGCAGCAAATTCAATAAACCCAACCAATCAGGGTAAAGGCGGTCAACCAGAGTAGTAAAATTGCGATAAGGTTCAGCCATATGCCCACCTTCATCATTTCCCTGATGCGGATAAAGCCACTTGAAAAAAGAATGGCATTCGGCGGAGTCGAAATGGGCAGCATGAAGGCAAAGCTACTCGCCATGGTCACCGGAATAGCGAAAACCAATACCTGCTCCCCCATGCCCTCTGCAATCGCCAATACCACCGGAAGAAATATCGTGACCAGTGCCACATTGCTCATCACTTCTGTCAAAAACAATGACACCGCCGTCAGTGCCAATACCAAAACGGCTACCGAAAGCAACTGGTTTTCGGCGATATAATTCCCTATCTCCTGGATGATACCGGCGGCCTCCAGGCCTTTTGCCAGCGCCATCCCTCCTCCAAACAGCAATAAAATACCCCAGGGCAACCGCTGCATGCTCTTCCAATCCAGCAGTCTGGGACCCCTGAGATGCGCTGCAGGAACCAGGAACATCAATATTCCGCCGGACATCGCGATTAAGGTATCGTTTAGCAGAGCGGAGGGCAGTAATTGATTGATTGGGTTTCTGAATATCCACAAGAGCGCCGTCAAAAGTAAAACAGATGCTGTTCTTAGCTCCGCGGAACTTATGGGTCCCAGTTCCTGTAGCTGCCCTCGGATCACCTCGGCGGATCCTGCCAGTCTTCCGAGTTTGCTCGGGTACATTACTTTTACCAGCAACAAATACATCAGTAGCAGCATAACAGCCGCCACAGGCATACCGACCAAAAGCCAACGGTTAAAATCCAGGTTGAATCCATAAAATTCCTGCATGTAACCCACCAATACTACATTGGGCGGCGTACCTATGATGGTAATCACCCCACCAATGTTGGCTGCATAGGCAATACCCAGCATGAGCGCAAAACAAAAATTGCCAAACCCCTTTTCCCTCGCCAAAGAAGGATTATTGTTTTGAATCAACCGGACAATAGACATGGCTATGGGCAGCATCATCACGGCAGTGGCGGTATTGCTGATCCACATACTTAAAAAAACAGTAGCCAGATAAAAACCCAGGATGATTCCATCAGGCCGGGTGCCTGTGATGTTTATCAGATTCAATGCAATGCGCAGGTGCAGTTTATTTTTTTCCATCGCAAGGGCAATGATAAATCCACCCATAAAGAGAAAAATGATGGGGTTGGCATAAGGTGCCGTAGCAGCTTCCATATCGAAAATATCCAACAGGGGAAAAAGCACCATTGGCAGCAGCGCAGTGACCGGAATCGGCACCGCCTCGGTTACCCACCAGGAAAGCATCCAGGCAGCCAGAGCCAGGACTCTGGCTGATGGACCCAGCTCCCAGGCTCCCAGGTAACCCAATAAAAACACCATCGAGCACATCAGAGGACCCAAAATCAGCCCAAAAATACCGGAGAAATTTTCGTTGTTTTTCTTGCTTGCCTTGTGGTTCATATCCTGGTGTTGACCGGTAAGAAAAACCCTAAAATAATGGTAATTATCAGAAATGTAATGTTTTTCCTTTCAATATGGTACGGTCCGGTTTGCCTGGGTTGGCTTCCGATATGGTAACGTGCTGTTTTGTGAAAACCTTTTTTGTTTTGGCGATTTCAGATTACCTTCGTGACTTCAACAATTAAAGAGGAATTAACGCTATGAGAACCTGGTTTTTGTGTAAAGTCAAGTATGCGAAAGAAAATGAGCAGGGATTGCTTAAAAATGTATCGGAGCAATATCTGGTAGATGCCGTCTCCTTCACAGAGGCAGAAGCAAGGATTTACGACATGCTGGGCAGCGTGATCAGGGGAGATTTTCAGGTGACCAGCATCGGCAAAAGCAATATTGTAGATGTATTTTTCTATGAAGATGTGGACGTCTGGCACAAATGCAAAATCACCTATATCGTGGCGGATGCAGATAGCGGGAAGGAAAAGAAAGTAACCCAGTACATGCTCGTGACCGCACATCATGTAAAGGAGGCATACGAAAGGATCTACGAGAGCCTGAACAACATGCTGGTAAGCTTCAACGTCCCGGAAGTCACCGAAAGCCCTATAGTAGAGGTATTTCCCTACGAAAAAGACGATGAAGAACTCAACCCGGCTATACCCGATAACCTGAAACCTGTAGCAGATAGCGGATCCAATGAAGATGAAAATGAATAATACCTTCTGATACCGGCACTTCAGAGGAAAAATATTACTTCCAAACCAGGCCTGACAATACTTTTGGCAGGAGCGGCACACCAGGAACAGGTCAGTGCCGGAATCCCTTCATTCTGCCGTCCGATTTGTAATTGAAAATAATGAAAATTTACATCTGGTTTTAAGACTGAACAGGCGGAAAAGCAGCCAGGTAAGCCCTGATGCCGCCTTCCAGATTGTACAGGTTGGTATACCCATAAAGCTCTGCCAATGTCCTGATCGCCGTTGCGCTACGGGCTCCGCTTTCACAGTGGATGATTACTTTTTTATCCTTAGCAATCTGCTCATGAAGCTCCTCTAATCTGGAAAGGGGAATGGGGAATCCACCGATATTTTTTCTGCGATATTCCTGAGCTTCGCGTACATCTACCAATTGAAAATCTGCCTCTCCCCTTTTCATTTCCTGAAATTCATCAACAGAAATACCTTTAATATCAGATCCCTGACCAACACCACAAAAGGCCTCATAATCAATCAGCCTGTGGATAGTTGGATGCTCCCCGTTTAGTGGGTTATCAGCTCTTTTGCCGATCTTTATTGTTCTGGATTCAAAAGCAAGCGCATCAAAAAGCCAGAGCCTTCCACTCATCACCTCGCCGATTCCCGCCAGTATTTTGATGACTTCCAATGCCTGCATACTGCCGATTATCCCCGGAAGCACACCCAGCACACCCGTCTCCGCACAGTTGGGTACCAGGCCGGAGGGAGGAGGACTTGGAAAAAGGTCCCTGTAATTGGGTCCATACCTGCCTTTTTCGTCCCTGTGATTAAATACCGACACCTGCCCTTCAAACTGAAATATGGAACCATACACGTTGGGTTTACCTGCTAATACGCAGGCATCATTTACCAGATATCGGGTAGCAAAATTATCCGAACCATCTGCGACCACGTCATATCCAGTGATAATCTCCATGGCATTGGCGGATGTAAGCCGCTGACTATAGCTTACTATATTGATTAAGGGATTGATACCCTGCAATCGAGCTTTAGCAGCTTCCACTTTGGACTCGCCAATTTGGGCTTCATCAAAAATCACCTGGCGGTGTAAATTTGATGCATCCACTTCGTCAAAGTCCACTATACCTATTTGCCCTACTCCGGCGGCGGCAAGATACAGGAGCAGCGGACTTCCGAGACCTCCTGCCCCAATCACCAGGACGCAACCATTTTTTAGCTTTCGCTGCGCTCCCTCTCCAAAGCCGGGCAATAAAAAATGCCGATCATACCGTTGTTGCTCCGCGGCAGAGAAACCAGAACGGTCAATTTTACCATGATCCATTTTTTTACCGTTTCGTTTTAGTACCTTTATCCAGAATAGAAACCCTTTAGGCCCATTTATCGTTCTTCTGTGGGCTAAAGCATCATGCTAACTTGCCAAACATCTGGTTAAAATTATAACTACAAGTCATATTTTTGGGTTTAAATTACATATTCTTTTATACATATTAGTTCATTTTATTAACTTGCGTGTTGAAAACAATCAATCAAATGAAAACATTTTTGCTATTCATCTGCGGCTTTTTTTTCATCGTCATTTCCTCTATTGCACAGGATAACAGGAAAGACAGGTTGGGAATCGGGGTCGGTCCGGCCAAAATGTATGGAGACAACACCGGGGTCCACAGCAAGTTCAAATTTAAAGTTCTTCCGGTTTTATCCTTAGATTACAACAAAAAGATACAGACCTTTTTTGATGTAAAAGCTACCTTGGGTTGGCAAATGGTAAATAGCGGTGACTTTTACAATACCGAACAAATAGACAAAATTGCGCAGGCTAATCTGCCTCATGCATTCAGGGGAAATATTTATTATGCGGATGTGATGCCGGTATACCACATCAACCCGAACCAAAGCGGCTACCTGCCCTCCCTGATCAAAGTATATACAGGACTGGGCCTTGGGTATTATTATTCGCAGCGAACGGATGAAAGGCTGATCCTCAATGATCCTGCAAGGAGAACAGAAACCTATGCTGCCAATGATTCCGGAATATACATACCATTTAGATTAGGGATTTACAAAGATCTGCAATCAGACGCCGAAATCGGACTGGAAGCAACCCTGATAGTGAGCCCGTTTTCCGAACTGGAAGGTAATGATCAGCAACAGAAACGTATTAAATCTGATATGTTGATGCAATTTCAGTTTTACTACAGGATCTTTATCGGAAAGTAGAAGAGCAAGGCTGTAATGCTTGGTCTCGAGAACTGTAAAAACCCATATTCCACATTTAATTTTCACTAAAATTTTTTAAACAGCACATATCTGTTTAGATTTAAAAGTTATTGTCCTAAGAGATTATTTCATGAAAATCAACAGTTACGTGCTATTTCTCTCCATTGTCGCGGCTTTGGGAGGATTTTTATTTGGTTTTGATACTGCCGTCATATCTGGTGCCGAGCGGCAAATACAGCAAGTCTGGAATTTAAGCGATTGGAGCCATGGCATGGCCGTAGCCATCGCCCTGTATGGAACGGTAATAGGAGCCCTTTTCGGAGGAATCCCCGCAGACCGTTACGGCAGGAAAAATTCTCTGATCTGGATAGGCATCCTCTACCTGGTATCTGCCTTTGGTTCTGCCATCGCTCCGGAAGTAAATTCGTTCATGTTTTTCCGCTTTATCGGCGGAATAGGTGTGGGGGCCTCTTCGGTGGTAGCCCCCATGTATATCAGTGAAATATCCCCTGCAAAGAACCGGGGACAACTGGTGGCACTATTTCAGTTCAACCTTGTTTTTGGCATTTTGGTAGCCTATTTTTCCAATTACCTGATAGATCTCAGCATTGCTGTCGATAGCTGGCGCTGGATGCTGGGCGTAGAAGCGGTACCTGCACTGATTTACACCTTGCTCGTACTGAAAGTACCTCAGAGCCCCAGGTGGCTGATTGCTAAAAAAGACGATTTTGAAACCGCCGAAAAGATCCTGCAGCGAACCGATCCGGAGGGTGTAGACGAGGCCATTAGATTGGCGCTGGAAGAAAAAAAATTATCCCGGGTACAAGTGGGGTTTATGGCCCTTTTTCATTCGAAGTACCTAAAAATCACCCTTCTGGCGATCATGATTGCCTTATTCAATCAACTATCAGGAATCAATGCGATCATCTATTTTGCGCCCAGGATCTTTGAAATGGCCGGCATCAGTGCCGAAAGCGCTTTGCTCTCTACCGTAGGGATCGGAGCCGTAAATATGGTAGCCACCATGCTGGGTCTCTATCTCATAGATCGGATTGGGAGAAAAAAACTCATGTATATGGGCTCTGTGGGCTACATCATTTCTCTGTTATTGATCGCTTACTCCTTTTCGGGAGGCCAGATCAGTAGCAGCTTTTTACCCGTGTTTGTCTTCATGTTTATCGCCTCACATGCTATCGGGCAGGGTGCCGTCATCTGGGTATTTATCTCTGAAATTTTCCCAAATGAGCTGCGGGCCTATGGGCAGTCTATCGGTTGTTTTACCCACTGGATCCTTGCCGCCATTATCGCAAATGTATTCCCCTTCTTCGCCAATCAATTTGGCGCAGTGGTCATATTCGGATTCTTTGCGCTGATGATGGTATTGCAACTGCTGTGGGTACGCTTTAAGATGCCCGAAACCAAAGGCAGGTCTCTGGAAGAAATTCAAAAAGACTTTATCGTTAAAAATGCCTAAAAAGATTATTTGTTTCGGTGAAATGCTTTGGGACATTTTTCCTAAGGAAAGTATTGCCGGCGGTGCCCCCATGAACGTGGCGCTTCATCTGGCACATCTCGGCCTGGATGTGGGTATGATCTCAAGTGTCGGCGATGACAAGTTGGGCAAAAAACTGCTGGCTTTCGTCAAAAAATACGGGCTTACGGACGATCTAATTCAAGTTAGCAGCGAGTATCCTACCGGAACGGTCATTGTCGATGACAGCGATAAGGAAAATATCCGCTACGAAATCGTCAAACCTGCAGCCTGGGACCATATCCAATGGACACCAAATATGGAAAAAGCCGTCAAACATGCAGATGCGTTCATTTTCGGCTCCCTCGGCGCCAGAAATGATACCAGCAGAACCTGTCTTGAAAAGCTACTGAACACGAATGTACTCAAGGTACTAGACATCAATCTCAGGCCCCCTTTCTACTCTGCAGATTTGTTGGATAATCTGCTTGGTAAAGCCGACATCCTAAAAATCAATGAAGAGGAACTTACCCTTTTGGCAGACTTTTATGACCTCCCCAGTAAAATGGAAGCAGCGTTGGAGAAATTAAGTGAGATGTTTGACTTCGAACTGGTTTGTATCACCTTAGGCAGCAAAGGTGCTGCCATCTACCAGGATGGGGACATCGTCAGTCACCCAGGTTATCCAGTTGAGGTAAAGGATACCGTAGGTGCAGGGGATGCCTTTCTGGCAGGATTTGTCAGCAAATACCTATCCCGGGAGTCACCAGAAAAGATCCTTGATTTTGCCTGTGCCCTGGGGGCTCTGGTGGCTACACTCAGTGGCGGTACACCGCAGTACTCCCTGGAGGATGTCAGCCGAATCAAAGACATATAACAGCAAAACCGAAATCCTTATCTACACAGAGAAAGGCTTTCGGTTTTGCTTCAATGTATTTTTTAAAATCGGTATTAGAAGCTAATTCCTGCAGAAAGCTTAAAGCCCCTGTTATATACATCTGCATCTGTGTCTTTAAATACCGGAGTAAGTCCCAGGTCATAACTGGCCTGAAGGTTTAATCCTACTGGAAGGTTGTACCCAAGCCCCACGACCAATCCGGCGTCCAGGTCATTGATCGCATCGGTTTCCCATCCATAGGTATTTCCCAAAGCGTCGGCCTCAAAGGTGGAACCCAGGAGTAAAGAGGCTTGCGGCCCTGCGAAAAAATTCACCCCTTCTGTGGCATAAAAGCGAAACAATACCGGCAGGTCCAGATAGTTCAACACCGCCCGGGAGTTAACCAGGTCGTCATTTTGAGTACCTTTTACCGAATAGTACAATCCCGGCTCAATGGAAAAACGGTCACCTACGAAGCTGTTGGCAAAAACGCCGGCGTGAAAACCAACCCTGTTGGTGTAATCGTTGCTGCTGATATCCTCCCCGCTCCAGTTAAACAGGCTGGCTCCGCCTCTCAGGCCAAAGCCCGACTTACCCGAATTTCCATTTGTGGTATCCTGTGCCTGACCTGTCAGTGCACCTGCTACAAGTAGTGAAAAGAATAATATGAACTTTTTCATGATAAATAATAAGTTGGTTAGTTTCCTTCATCAAACCAATATGGTGCCAAAAAATGCGCTCCGTAAACGACCAACACCCTAAGCCACCCAATAAAGGGCTTAAAAAGATATTTATCAGAAAAACAAATATTATTTATGCTATCAGACCACCCTTTTTTCGATATAGCTGCTGTTCAGTATGGCCAAAGCGCCCATGTACTTGAGGTTAAATTTAATCAGATCACCCACTTTATAATTTTTTGGGTTTTCTCCCAGGTTGATGACGATCATGTCCGAGCTGGCTCCCAGGATTTCAAAATCCCCATCTCCTGCAATCAGGTACTTGGGATCAACATCCAGAAGGCCCAGGTCCAGGATGGCTCTGTAAGAGGATTTGCCGTATAAAGACTCATCAATTTCAGCCACTTCGCCCTGAGGGTTGTTGGCAAGGCTTCCAGAAGGAAGCAGGGGCTTTTCCTGCATCTCAATGATCTCCGTAAACAATTCAAATACATTCGGATTCATTCCTTCAATGGTTTTTTCTTCAAACAGGTCTGCGCCAAAATACAAGGTTTCTCCTACACGAAAATGGTTGACACCCTTGGGCAACTGCTGATGCAGCATCAACGGAATGGTCACAGAAGTGCCGGCCGAAACCCAGGGGATCTTCTTGTTAAATTTTAGTTCAATGATCTGTTTGTACAGCGAAAGCTGGATCAGTTTATCGGCCGACGGCATCACTCCATTCAGGCAATTGAGATTGGTCCCCAAGCCAATCACTTCCAGGTTTGGGAGATCAAACACCTTTGCATAAAAATCTATCAGATGGTCGCCCATGACGCCTTCCCGGAGGTCACCGGTTTCAACCATAATGATGATCTTGTGTTTCTTATTTTGTTTGACTGCCTCCTTGCTGATCCAGCGGATCGTATTCAATTCACTGTTTAAGCTTACATCGGCATATTTGACCATGTCAGAGATATTTCTCTTAGAGGGAGGCTTGATGTAGACCGTTTGTACCTTAGGGTCAATTTCTTTTACCTTAGCAAGATTACTGATGCGCGAGTCATGGATTTCATCCGCACCCATATCAATCAACTCTTTGATATATTTTCGGTTTCCGCAGAGGATTTTGGACACCACTCCCCAGGAGACCTCATTGGCCGCAAATTCCTTTTTCAGAAATTCGAAATTTTCTCTTAATTTATCGCGATATAGATTTAGAAAGGCCATTTTACTTTTTTAATCTCATTTCAAGATACTTGTTGGTAAATCCCAGTTTTTCATAGAGAAACTTTGCGGGGTTATCCGGCTCCACATGCAGGGCAATGTCTCCGTGGGCCATATCTATCGCGGTCTGCATCAGCTTTTTACCAAGTCCTTTTCCGCGTTGAGAAGCATCTACGGCAATGTAAACGAGGATATTTTCCGGAATGTACCCGGACATTCCGGTTTTATTGACAACCACCGTTCCAACGATCTTTCCCTCGTCTCTGGCCATCACTACAAAGCCACCCTTGTCCCCGGCCTGATCGAGTGCATAGTCGAGGCATCGCATGATATGGGTTTTCGGGTCTCCGTATTGATCCAGGTGCTGGAATAAAAAATCAGCAATTTCATTCTTTTGCAGATAGGTCGCATTATCGATTGCTGAAAGTGTTTCTATAGTAGACATGTACCTTATATTTTGTTTGATTTAGAATTTTCGAATTACTTTTTTAGCTTGTGAACAAGCAAAAACACTGCTAAAGATGAAAATACGCCGAAAAAGTTGGGATCCAGACCAAATGGCAGGTTTATATCGACCATGGACAAACCTGCAGTGACACCTCCACCGACGATCATAGATATCAAAGCTGCAAGTGGAGAACGCATGTTCCAGAAAAGACCTGCTATGATCGGCACCAATAGTCCAGATACCATGAAGGCATATGAATACAGCATTAATTCCAGCACATTTGTCATCTGTATGGCAATGACCAGGGCAAGAGCACCTATAATCAGCGTAAACAACTGGCTCATGCGCATCACGAAACCATCTTGTCTGTCTTTCAGGTACCTCCCGAATATATCCGTAGTGAGGTTTCCGGATGCCGCCATCAGGCAGGAATCTGCGGTAGACAGAACCGCTGAAAAATATGCGGACATCATCAGTCCCATGATTCCCGGTGGCAATACGGTACTGAGCAAAATGGGCAATCCCATTTCCGGATCCAGATCTTCCTGGCTGACAGCGATAAGCCCCTGTTCAAACGCCACCTTTGCGAGTAGCCCAAGGGATACGCCCATAAATGCCATAACAGGCCATTCAAAAAGCCCTGCAATAAACCAGGCCTTTTTGGCAGATTTCACATCGGTACTGGCAAAAATGCGTTGGTAAAGCGTCATGCCGACAAACCAAATCGGCAGAATGGTGATCCCCCAATTTGCCAGATCCTGCCAGCGCAGATTGGCAAGTGAGAAATATTCGGACGGAAGGGTTTCTCTGATGGCCTCCCATCCCCCCACATGGTAATATGATACCGGCAAGCCAATGAAAATAAATCCCAGCATTAGAACGATCCACTGTACGGTGTCGGTGTAAATCACAGCTTTCAGCCCGCCCAGGACGGTATATACTACGGCAATGACACCCATGATCAGCAGGGCAGTGTTCAGCTCCAGGGGTTTGAAAGTGCCAGCCGCCAGTTTCGCACCTGCCAGAAGTTGGGAAGAAGTGAAGCCCATGTAGCCTACAAAGCAAATGATGGCAGCCAGAATACCCACCTTCCTGTCAAAAAGGTGCTGAAAGATTTGTGGCAAGGTATAAAACTTTGCGAATTCAGGATTAGACCGGACCTTTGGTATCAGAAACACAGCGGCCATCCAGGCGCCCAGAAGACCTGTAAACAGCATCCAGCTCCCCGATAAGCCCATCAAAAATCCCAATCCACCAAGCCCCACCGAAAACCCGCCACCTACGTCAGTAGCGACGACGGACAGACCAATGTGCCAGCTTCCGATATTTCTCCCACCAACATAATAGTCATCCTGACCGGAATTTTTCCTCATGAAGTAAAAGCCTACCCCAAGCATGAGGATCATATAAACAATGAAAATAGATAAGTCTATTAGGGACATTTTTTTTTGGTTAAGTCGATAATTGGCTCCACATAAAAACAATAAATATTTAAAAATCCTAATCTTATAAAGATTGATAGCCGCCTCCCAGCCTCCGAAAGACTCGAAACAGGACAAAAAAAAAGACCGGAATCCCGGTCTTTCAGTGGTTTTTTTAAATACTATACATTTTCCGTACTCAGCGAAGCGGAGAAGTATTCTCTGTTCATGCGGGCGATATTGCTTAGTTTGATTTCTTTAGGACATTCGGCAGAACAGGCTCCTGTATTGGTGCAGGCACCGAAGCCTTCCTTGTCCATTTGGGCAACCATTTTTTCAGCCCGCTCCTTTTTCTCCACCTTTCCCTGTGGCAGTAGGGCCAACTGGGAGATTTTAGCAGAAACAAAAAGCATGGCGGAGGCATTTTTGCAGGCTGCCACGCAGGCACCACAGCCGATACAAGTGGCCGCATCAAAAGATTCATCTGCAATTACCTTCGGAATGGGTATCTCGTTGGCATCCGGCACACCACCGGTATTGACCGAAACAAAACCTCCGGATTGTATGATGCGGTCGAAGGAACTCCTGTCAACCACCAGGTCTTTGACTATAGGGAAAGCGCTTGCCCTCCAGGGTTCGATGGTGATGGTATCTCCATCCCTGAACGAACGCATATGCAATTGACAGGTAGTGGTCTGATGGGGACCATGGGGCTGCCCATTGATGTAAAGGGAGCACATGCCACATATACCCTCCCGACAATCATGATCGAAATGTACCGGATCTTCCCCTTTCTCGGATAGGTCTTCATTCAGTACATCCAGCATTTCCAGAAAAGACATGTCTGCCGAAATTCCACTTAATTTATATGTTTTAAAACCACCTTTGTCAGATGGGTTTTTCTGTCTCCAAACTTTTAAAGTCAGGTTCATTTTTCGTGCATTTTAGGTTTCAATCGATTATTTGTAGCTTCTTTGCGTCAGCTTAACGTTTTCAAAAACAAGGTCCTCTTTGTGAAGCGCTTCCTCCTTGCCTTCTCCCTTGTATTCCCATGCAGCTACGTATGCAAAGTTTTCATCATCCCGCAGTGCTTCTCCCTCCGGTGTTTGGTACTCGTCTCTGAAGTGACCCCCGCAACTTTCATTGCGGTGAAGCGCATCATCTACCATTAACTCACCTAGCTCCAGAAAATCTGCTACCCTGTGGGCCTTTTCCAATGAGAGATTGAGTTCTTCTCCGGTACCGAGGACCTTGACATTAGACCAGAATTCTTCCTTGAGGGACTGAATCATTTCCTTGGCTTTGGTCAGACCGGCGGCATTTCTTGCCATTCCGCAATGGTTCCACATGATCTTACCCAATTTCTTGTGAAAATGATCTACTGTCTTGGTTCCATTTACAGACAAAAGCTTCTGCACCCTCGCTTTTACCTCTTCTTCTGATTTTTTGAATTCCGCATGATCTTCGGGGATCTTTTCATAGGGCAAACTTGCCAGATAGTCGCCCACCGTATACGGGGCAACAAAATAGCCATCTGCCAACCCCTGCATGAGAGCCGAAGCACCGAGCCGGTTAGCTCCATGGTCTGAAAAATTGGCTTCACCCAGTGCGTACAAGCCAGGAACGGTAGTCATCAAATTGTAATCTACCCAAAGCCCTCCCATGGTGTAATGCACAGCCGGATATATCATCATCGGCGTCTGATAGGGATTCTCGCCGGTGATCTTTTCGTACATGTCAAATAAATTGCCATATTTGCCCTTCACGGCATCCTCTCCATCTCTCTTGATGGCATCCCGGAAATCGAGAAACACCGCTTCACCGGTCTCGTTCACTCCGCGGCCCTCGTCACAGACATACTTGGCATTACGGGATGCTACATCTCTGGGAACCAGATTGCCAAAGGAGGGATATTTGGTCTCGAGGTAGTAATCACGGTCTTCTTCCTTGATATCTTTAGGCGCGATCTCCTTTTTACGTAGCTTTTCAGCCATTTCCTTGGTTTTCGGAACCCACACTCTGCCGTCATTTCTCAGCGATTCGGACATCAGTGTCAGCTTTGATTGGTGATCTCCCGAAACGGGGATACAGGTAGGGTGGATTTGCGTATAACAGGGATTACTGAAAAACGCCCCTTTCTTGTGTGCCCTCCAGGCGGCAGTGACATTGGAGCCCATGGCGTTGGTGGAAAGAAAAAACACGTTGCCGTAGCCACCGGTACAAAGGAGCACCGCGTGGGCACTGTGGGATTCTATGGCTCCTGTTATCAAATTCCTGGTAACAATGCCTCTTGCTTTCCCATCTACCACGACTACATCCATCATCTCTGTTCTGGGAAATAATTTTACTTTGCCATTGGCCACTTGTCGGCTCAAAGCAGAGTAAGCGCCCAACAATAGCTGCTGTCCGGTCTGGCCCCTGGCATAGAATGTACGGGACACCTGGGCCCCACCAAAAGATCGATTGGCCAGCAAGCCACCGTACTCCCGGGCAAACGGAACACCCTGGGCCACACACTGATCAATGATATTCACAGAAACCTCTGCGAGCCGGTACACATTTCCCTCTCTGGAACGATAGTCACCTCCTTTGATCGTATCATAGAAAAGCCGGAAAACTGAATCTCCATCATTCTGATAATTCTTTGCTGCATTGATGCCCCCCTGCGCCGCGATGGAATGTGCCCTTCGTGGGCTGTCCTGAAAGCAGAATGCCTTTACGTTATAACCTAACTCCGCAAGTGAAGCCGCAGCAGAGGCACCCGCCAAACCTGTTCCAACAACGATAATTTCATATTTTCTCTTATTGGCAGGATTGACCAGTTTGACATTAAATTTATGCCTGGTCCATTTTTCCGCCAAAGGACCACTGGGTATTTTTGAATCAAGTTTCATCAATATTCAATTTAAATTCCCTTTATTTTCAAATTATGCCAGTCAACTATTTTGTATAAACATAATAATAGGTATCAAGGCAAACAGCGCCGGAACCACGATGGCAAATCCTATCCCCAGTTTTTGTATAAAAGGGGTGTATTTCTTGTGATTCAGGCCTAAGGTCTGGAAAGCACTGGAGAAACCGTGCGACAAATGGAAAGCAAGAACTGCCATGCTCAACACATAGAAAGCCACGTAAATGATATTCCCAAACGCTGCTGAAACGATAGCAAATCCATCCTTGTAGGTTTCTCCGTCGTAGGTAACATATGGCATCTCTCCAAACTTAAATTCGTACCAGAAACCTCTCAGGTGAATCAGGATAAAAACCAGGATCAGACTACCCAGTATCCCCATATTTCTCGAGCTCCAGGTACTGTTTGCAGAACTTTTGGTCATGGCATACGCTACCGGTCGGGATTTTTTGTTATGCCGGGTCAAAATCGCAGAGTATATGGCGTGAAGGGCGATAAAACCAAAGTTCAATATCCCAACTACCCTGATAAAAGGGTTGCTGGCCATGGTTTCAGCGTATATGTTAAACGATTTTCCACCGTCAGGAAGCAAGAGTTGCAAATTGCCCGCCAGGTGAACTACTAAAAACAAAATCAGAAATAGTCCCGTCAGGGCCATCAATAACTTCTTGCCCAATGTACTGTTTAAGGTTTTCGATACCCAACTCATATAATTTGTCTGTTATTACGGTTTGTTCAAAGTTTTTATCAAGGCCAAATTTACATTTGGAAACGGTAGCAAACAATCAAACCATACCCATTGCTCTTATTTTAAACTGTTCTAAATAAACACTCCCATCATGCAGCATTTTTAACCAAATCAATACAGGCATTGTTTGACAATATCAATGAACTAGTGGAAAGTGAAATCAAATGGTCGGTGCAGGAGTACCAAAGATGGAGACCAGCCACCGGGCAGGAGCTAACAGACAAATAGCCGTCTTCACGAAAAATAGATTGTCCAATGAGGCGTTACTAACGATAAACCCTTTTTTACCGGGTAGTAAACTATGTCCTTCAAATTAATCCCATATTAAAATGAATTATTGCTGATAAAGATATAATTTAGGGTAACCATTGAAAAATTAAAAACGTTTTGATGTTAGGTCTCCTTTCACCGCATGCCGGACGAATTGCATCAGGACGATGCGATGTAAACTTATCTGGCGTCTTGAAGTTGATTTAACCGGGAAGGAGCGCTACGCCCAACTGTCCAAAATGATCAGGATGGAAACTGTACGCGCTGTGATGGATTTCAGGGTGGAAATCAGGGCCTGGAAGATAAGGAAAAAAAACAGTTCAAAATAGATGAAATCGAGCCTGCCTGCCGGTAAGCCGGGATTCTCCCGATTCAGGACCGGGAGAAGCTATGTGGCAACTTAAAGACAATTATAAACACATGAAATATTGCTATTTTCTATTGGGGGTTTTTGGCATAATGTTGGCCTCGGTTTCTGCTGCCTGGGCCACGCACATCAGAGCGGGTGAAATCATTGCCGAGCGAATTTCTACCCAAACCCTTACCTACAAAATCACGGTGGTCGGATATACGGATACACGGTCTACGGTGGTTTTTGGTCCCGGAGAAATTGATTTTGGCGACGGCCGTACCGAAGTATTGAACACCGAAAGTGATTTTAATGTAACAGAAAGCCTGGGGGATAATATAGAAAAGAATATTTTTGTCATCACCCATACCTACCAGGGGCCGGGAAACTACACCATACGTTTCATGGAGTTTAACCGAAATGCCAATACATTGAATATGGATCAGTCGGTTGATACCCCCTTTTACATAGAGACGATGATAAGTATTGATCCTTTTCTGGGCGTCAATAATTCACCAATACTCACCATTGCACCGGTAGATAACGGGGCGGTAAACCAAACATACATTCACAATCCCGGAGCCTATGATCCAGATGGAGACAGCCTCGCCTATGTGCTGGACGTACCTAAGCAGGCGTTTCAGAGGGAAGTAAATAACTACAGAAGCCCTGCTTCCGGAGAATTCAGTTTTACCAGACAGGACGGCACTACCCCCCCTTTTCTTGAATTGGACCCGGTAACCGGAGACCTGATCTGGGACGCACCAGGGATTGCCGGACAATATAACGTAGCATTTAGAATTGAAGAATGGCGGCGGGTAGCCGGAGAGTGGGTCCGCATAGGGTATGTGCTGCGGGACATGCAGATCATCATAGAAAATACCGATAACCGAAGACCGGAACTGATCATGCCGGAAGACATCTGTGTAGAAGCGGGGACCAACATCACGGAAATTTTCCAGGGAATGGATCCTGATGGTGACCCGATAATGATCGAAGTCTTTGGAGATCCGATTGAAATCACCTCATCGCCAGCATCCTACAGTCCCGAATCGGTTTTCCAGCCCTCTCCCGGAGTAATTGGTTTCGAATGGCAAACCATCTGCAATCATGTGAGGGCAAGAAATTATCAGGTGAGGGTAAGGATTCGTGACCAGCCCGATTCGGGTCCATCCCTGGTCGATATTCAAACCTGGAACATCACCGTAGTGGCGCCGCCTCCAGTGCCCTATACCATCGAACAGCAGCAGGGCAGGTCGGCGGAACTGGAATGGGACCCCTACGTATGTTCGAATGCTGCGGATACCATGCAGGTATGGCGCAGGATCAACAGCGACCCCTACGAGCCGGATTCCTGTGAAACCGGCATACGTGAAGGTTACCAACTGGTCGGCACCACAAATATGGAAGCGGTTAACTTTAAGGACACCAATGAAGGTATGGGATTAAGTCCCGGGAATACCTATTGTTATCGCCTGGTGGCCGCCTTCCCGTTCCCCAGAAGTGGAGAAAGCTATGTTTCCGAGGAAATATGTATCACCGTGGATGTGGATGTACCGATCATCACGAATGTCAGCGTGGAGACTACAGATGCAGAAGCAGGAGAAATGCTTGTCCGCTGGACCCCCCCTTACGACATTGATACAGAACTTTATCCCGGCCCTTATTCCTATGAGCTGATTCGAAATCAGGGATTCATGGGGCAAAGCAATACCACTTCTCTCGTCACCACCACCGATACGGTATTCACCGATACGGATCTGAATACCGAAAATCTGGTGTATAATTATAAAGTAATCCTCATTTCGGAGGGTGAGAAAATCGACACCAGCAGCATCGCTTCGTCTGTACGGGTAGACCCCACCATCATCAATGAGGCCATTGAGCTCAATTGGAGTTTTAATGTCCCCTGGAACAACGAAATAGCTTCTTTTCCTCACCTCGTATACCGAAACAGAACAGATCCCGAAGCAAACGACACCGAAAATTTCACACTGATAGCTGAAGTAGATGTCACGCAGAATGGCTTTGTCTTTCTGGATGATGGCAGTCATAACGGCATACCATTGGACACGGAAAAGGAATATTGCTATTATATCGTCACCAATGGCAATTATAACCTGGACATCCTTTCTTACCCGCTTGCCAATAATTCCCAGGTGGTATGTGCCAGACCCGATGATGACCGGCTGCCGTGTCCGCCTGTATTGACCTATGAAGGGCCGGAATGTGAGGCATTTCTTGCAGACAAGCCCTGTAATTTCAGTGACTTCTATCACGATCTGAGTTGGGAACCTGATTTCTCCGGAGAATGTGATACCGAACTCAACGGGTACCGAATCTACTTTTCCGAGACAGGAGAAGAAGGGACGTTTAATGTCGTTAGTAACGTATCTGTAATCAATACGGCTACCCGCATAGAGGGCTTACTGGAGCTTAAAGGCTGCTATTATATTACGGCGATAGATCGTTCCGGAAATGAAAGCGAGCCCAGCAATATTGTTTGTATAGACAATTGCCCCAACTACGAATTGCCAAACGTATTCACTCCTGACGGCGATAATGTGAATGAAACCTTTCAGGCATTCGATAATCCCTACGAGAAGTGCCCCAGATTTGTAGAAGCCGTCGAAATCAATATCTATAACCGATGGGGAGTTCAGGTGCATCAGTACAACAGCAGCCTGGCACCCGAGAACGACATTTATATCAACTGGGATGGCCGCGACACGGAAGGAAATGCACTGCCTGCAGGCACTTATTATTATGAAGCCACGGTACGATTTAACGTTCTCGATGAGAGCCTGCGACAAAGAAAGTTAAAAGGAACCATTCAAATATTGAAATGAGCCGTATCTTTGTTCTACCAATGAGTGGTCAGACAGAAGACATGCCTGTCAAAGAAATGAATTCAGTAAACCAAAAATAGATTAATATATGAGAGCCCACACTAAAGCGACCCAAGATAGCCTGAGCCCGGAAGCCGCCATGTCCATTTTAAAGGAGGGAAATGAGCGATTCGTAAGAAACCTCAGGTCAAACCGTAACCTTCTCCAGATGGTCAATGAAACCAGAGATGGACAATGGCCTTTTGCAGTAGTTTTGAGTTGTATTGATTCCAGAACATCCGCGGAATTGATTTTTGATCAGGGCTTGGGCGACATTTTCAGTGCCCGTGTTGCAGGAAATGTAGTGAACGAAGACATCCTCGGAAGTATGGAATATGCCGTCAAATATGCCGGCTCCAAACTAGTCCTGGTCCTCGGGCATACCAAATGCGGTGCGGTCACCAGTGCTTGCAAAAAAGTAAAAGACGGCAACATTACGGCTTTATTGCATAAAATCAAACCTGCCATCGAGCGTGCATCGAAGGAGTCCGATTCCGCTACCGATGATCCCAGGTTTATTGAAAGAGTGGCAGAGCTGAATGTATTTGAAGCGATGGAAGAAATCAGAGAAAGAAGTACCATCATCAGCGGCCTGGAAAAAGAAGGAAAAATCAAAGTAGTAGGTGCCGTTTATGATGTCGAAACCGGCCTGGTTTCATTTTTTGACGAATAAAATCGATTCAAAAAAGGAAAGTGGTAAGGCAGGGAATCAATAGGGTTCTTCCTGCCTTATTTTTTTGCTTATATTTACGCCCCTAACCAACAAAAACCTTTTGTCATGATAGCTTATGTATTTCCGGGCCAGGGAGCCCAGTTTCCCGGGATGGGAAAAGACCTGTACCAGAATCGCGATAAAGCAAAAATATTGTTTGATCAGGCCAATGAAATCCTGGGATTCAAGATCACCGACATCATGTTTGAAGGCAGTCCGGAAGCTTTAAAGCAGACCAATGTCACCCAGCCGGCTGTATTCCTACATTCGGTAATTGTGGCACTGACTTCAGAGGATTTTGATCCGGACATGGTAGCAGGCCATTCCCTGGGAGAGTTTTCAGCGCTGGTTGCCAATAGGGTGCTTACCTTTGAGGATGCCCTGAAGCTGGTTCATCAGAGGGCCCTGGCCATGCAGGAGGCCTGTGAGATAAATCCATCTACTATGGCAGCTGTATTAGGGCTACCTGATGATCAGGTAGAGGCGATCTGTGCGGAGGTCGAGGGCCATGTGGTGGTTCCTGCCAATTACAACTGTCCCGGACAACTGGTCATTTCGGGAAGTATGGAAGGCATACAAATCGCCTGTGAGAAAATGAAAGCTGCAGGCGCAAAAAGAGCGCTGCCCTTGCCGGTAGGGGGAGCATTTCATTCCCCGCTGATGGAACCTGCCCGGGCCAGACTGGAAACAGCCATAAACCACACTTCATTTTCAGCTCCCATCTGCCCCATCTACCAAAATGTAAACGGTAGTGCTGTACAGGATATAGGGCAAATTAAGGAAAATTTAAAGGCACAGTTGACTGCCCCGGTAAAATGGACCCAGTCGGTGCAAAACATGGTACATGACGGAGCGGTAAAATTTATCGAATGCGGGCCAGGAAAGGTGCTTCAGGGCCTGGTCAAAAAGATCCACAAAGAAGCCGAGATTGGAGCTTTGGATTAAATTTTGCAATTAACCGTCAGCCCAGGGCCTGACGGTTAATTGATCTTCACATTCTTTAAGCAGCTCCCTGTGGGTTAATTTTTTCACAGGATGCTCTTCGTCCGGCAATACTTCCACTAGCGGTATCAATACAAAATTTCTGGAAAGCATCTGCTGGTGTGGGATATGCAGGCGGTCCGTATGTATGGTACATTGATCAAAATAAAGAATATCAATATCCATGGTTCTGTCTCCCCACTTTCGCTCTCTTTTTCTACCCAAAAGGTTTTCCACACTTTGGATATAGTCCAGTGTCGCTTCCGGCTCCATGGTTGTCTGCAGCACGAGTACCTGATTGAGATAGGGAGCCTGGGAATTCCCACCCCAGGCGGCCGTCTCATAAATTCCAGAGGCGCGGACCAGCTTCATATTTTCGAGCAACAAGCTCAAAGCCTTCCGCATCAACGCCTGCCGGTCACCTACATTTCCTCCCAAACTTAATACCACCCTGTGCATGACAAATATTATTGTGCTGATCTTCTGAGTTTAATCAAAAATAGGTTATTTTTGAAACTTAATAAAACAGATATAATTTATGAAATTTTTAAGCAACGTTTTGGCTGTTATTGTGGGCTTACTGGTTTTCTGGGTGCTTGCATTTTTTGTGATCGCTGGAATAATTGCTGTCAGCGCCGGTTCTCAGGAGCCGGAAATTAAGGAAAACACCGTGTTGCATATCAATTTGAACGGGCTCAGCTTAGTGGAGCGCGCTCCTGAAGATGATCTTTCTTTACCGCCGCTGCCATTTGTTGGTGATGTGGGCCAGGTAGGATTGAATCAGCTTATCAAGGCCATAGATGCGGCTAAATTAAATGAAGACATCAAGGGAATTTACCTGGAAAGCGGATTGATTGCCGCCGGCCAATCCCATTTACTTGAAATCAGGAATGCGCTGGAAGATTTTAAGGAAAGCGGGAAGTTTATCCTGGCCTATGGGGAGTATTTTTCCGAATCCGGCTATTTCCTTTGCTCTATCGCAGATGAAATATACCTGAACCCTCTCGGCGACCTGGAATTTAATGGTCTGGTCGTAAACAGCGTTTTTTTAAAGGGTCTGCTTGATAAACTTGAGGTAAAACCGGTAATTTTTCGGGTCGGCGAGTTCAAGAGCGCGATAGAGCCCTTCATTTTGGAAAAGATGAGTGAAGAAAACAGGCTTCAAACAAAGGTTTTTCTTGAAGACTTGAATCAGGTAATGGTGACAGAAATAGCCAGAAGCCGTTCCATTCCCACTGAAAGAATACAGGAAATTAACGACCAAATGTTGGTAAGGACCGGTCAGGATGCAGTAGACCTGGGGCTGGTAGATGCCCTTTGGTACGATGACCAGGTAAAAAACCAGCTAAGGGAAAAATTAGGCCTGGAAGAGGATGCAGACATTAACAGCATCAACGTTACGGGATTGAATAAAACCTCTAAGGAGAAAAATCGCCTTTCCAGAAATCAAATAGCCCTGATCATCGCAGACGGTGAAATTGTAAGCGGAAGCAAGCCCAATCAAATCAGTTCGGAAACTTTTTTAAAGGAAATTCGAAAGGCCAGAAAAAACGAGGATGTAAAAGCGATTGTGCTGCGGGTAAATTCACCAGGCGGCTCTGCTCTGGCCTCTGAGGTGATTTGGAGGGAGCTTGCCGAAGCCAAAAAAGTCAAGCCATTGATCGTTTCCATGTCCAACTATGCCGCGTCAGGTGGCTATTATATCGCTGCACCTGCAGATACCATCGTAGCACAGCCCAATACTATCACCGGTTCTATCGGGGTTTTCGGGCTCACATTTGACATCCAGGGGTTCTTGAATAATAAACTGGGCATTACCACTGATGCCGTAAGTACAGGCAGCTATTCTGATTTCCTGAACCCTACCAAAGAAATGTCTGAAGCTGAGAGAGCCATCATGCAAAATTCCGTCGAGCAGGTCTATGACACCTTTATCACCCGGGTGGCAGAGGGAAGGGGAATGAGCCGGCAACAGGTAATAGAAATAGCCGGAGGACGGGTTTGGTCCGGACAGCGGGCAAAGGAAGTAGGTCTGGTTGATGTCTTGGGAGATTTTGAGGATGCGATCCAAATCGCTGCAGACAAGGCCGGTCTGGATGAAGATTACCGGCTTGTCATGTACCCAAAACAAAAAAGCCTGCTGGAGCAACTGATGGCGGATCTGGGAGCAGATGTGCAGGGCGCTTATCAGCGGATAAAAATGGGACATTCCTATGAGCTTTTTCAGGCAATTGAAAAGCTAAACAACTTGCAGGGAAAGATGGCCATCATGCCCTTTCTTCCGGAAATAAAATAATCGATTTGAAATTCTTCATTATTTAACGAAATACATATCCTCCGTGATCAATTTACATTGCCGCATGAATTCCATTATCATTAAATACCTGATTGTATTTTCATTTTTCGTACTTATTTCCAAACCAGATTTGCAAGCCCAGGAAAGCTATAATATCGCGACCTACAACATTCGATTCGATAACCCGGGAGACGAAGGAAACCTTTGGGAGGACCGGGCGCCTCATTTAATCAATCTGATTCGGTTTCATGAAATGGATATTGTCGGAACGCAGGAGGGACTGTACACCCAATTGGAAGACATCAGCAAGGACTTGCAATTCCCATATATCGGCGTAGGTAGGGATACTGGCGGCCAGGAAGGAGAATTCAGCGCAGTTTTTTACAATCCCGAAAAGTTTGAGTTGCTTGACAAAAATACTTTCTGGCTCTCCCCTACTCCCGACAAGCCTTCAAAAGGCTGGGACGCTGCCCTCAACCGCGTATGCTCCTGGGGTAAATTTCAAACCAAAGACGGGAAAATGTTTTACGTGTTTAATGTACATTATGACCATGTTGGGCAAAAGGCCAGGGAAGAAAGCAGCAAATTGTTACTCAAAAAGATCGAAGCTATCAATACGGACAATCTACCCTGCATCGTAACAGGAGATTTTAATGTTGAGGAAGAGAACCCCGCTTACAAAGAACTGCTCAAAGACGGACGCCTCAAAGACAGCAAAGATGCCTCCAGGACACCATCTCACGGAACGCCAGGAACTTTTAATGCGTTCAACTGGGATTTATTACCAGATCGGAGAATCGATTACGTTTTTATTACCGATGGATTTGTAGTAAACCATCATGCCACGCTTACAGACAACTATGGCAAAAAATACCCTTCCGATCATTTTCCGGTGATGGTTCGGCTGATGTTTCCGGAAAAATAATCTCTGCAACATAGTTCCCTCAGCCGCCCCAGGGCTATGGACATTAATTTTTTTGAATTCGATGGCTCAAAAGGTATTCCTTCAGCCATAAAATATTAATTTTGCCCTTCAAATTTATCATCAGCATGGCACGCTCCACCAAATACAACCCCAAAAATTCCGAATCAAAATGGTACCAATACTGGATAAAACACGATATGTTTCATTCAGAACCAGATGACCAGAAGGAGGCATATTCCATAGTGATCCCCCCACCGAACGTCACCGGAGTACTGCATATGGGCCATATGTTGAACAATACCATACAGGATATTCTGGTGAGAAAAGCGCGGATGGAAGGGAAAAATGCCTGCTGGGTACCAGGTACTGATCACGCTTCTATCGCCACAGAAGCCAGGGTAGTAGCCATGCTCAAAGAGAAAGGTATAGCCAAAAAATCAATCAGCAGGGAGGAATTCCTTACTTACGCCTGGGAATGGAAAGAAAAGTACGGGGGAATCATTCTCGAGCAACTCAAAAAACTGGGAGCTTCCTGTGATTGGGAAAGAACAAGGTTTACCATGGATCAGGACCTGAGTGAGGCGGTAATTCAGGTTTTTGTGGATTTGCATAAAAAGGGAAAAATATACCGGGGCATCCGTATGGTCAATTGGGATCCAAAAGGAAGAACAGCACTTTCTGATGATGAAGTCATTTTCAAAGAAATCAACTCAAAACTGTATCACATTGACTACCGGATTGAAGGTACTGAGGAAACACTTACCATAGCCACCACGAGGCCCGAAACCATCATGGCCGATGTGGCGATATGTGTTCACCCGGAAGACCCCCGCTACAGACACCTCAAGGGCAGGCAAGCGTTGATCCCACTGATCGGCAAGCCTATTCCCATCATAGAAGATGCGTATGTAGACATGGAATTTGGTACAGGTTGTCTCAAGATCACTCCGGCGCATGACATCAATGATTACGAGATAGGGCAACGCCACCAACTCGAAGTGATCGATATATTAAATGATGACGGTACCCTCAATGAAAAAGCTTCAATACTGGTAGGCGAAGACCGGTTCGTAGCCAGAAAAAAAATCGCAAAATTACTCAAAGAAGCCGGGCAACTATCCAAAGAGGAAGAATATGCCTCCAATGTAGGTCACTCGGAAAGGACCGATGCCGTAATCGAGCCAAGGCTGTCCATGCAATGGTTTTTAAAGATGGAGGAGATTACTCAGCCCGCACTGCGCGCGGTCATGGATGACGCTGTCAGGCTTTTTCCTCCAAAATTTAAAAACATGTACAAAAGCTGGATGGAAAATGTACGTGACTGGTGTATTTCCCGGCAACTTTGGTGGGGACACCGCATTCCGGCTTACTATTTGCCCAATGGCAAGTATGTTGTAGCTGCTTCTCCGGAAGAAGCCCTCGTACTGGCCAACCAACAATTTGATGGCCAGTTTTCAGAATCTGACCTGATGCAGGATGAAGACGTTTTGGACACCTGGTTTTCTTCCTGGTTGTGGCCCATTTCTGTATTCGATCCTGAATTTTTCAAAACCGGAAAGAAAAACAAAGACCTCAGCTATTACTATCCCACCAATGATTTGGTTACCGCACCTGAAATTCTCTTCTTCTGGGTAGCAAGAATGATCATTGCCGGATATGAATATATGGGGGAAAAACCGTTTCGGAACGTATATCTCACCGGAATAGTCAGAGATAAACTGGGCCGGAAAATGTCGAAGTCATTGGGCAATTCTCCCGACCCACTTGAGCTGATCGAAAACTACGGGGCCGATGGTGTCAGAACGGGCATGCTGTTCAGCAGTCCGGCAGGCAATGATCTTCCATTCGATGAGAAACTGGTGGAGCAGGGGCGAAATTTCAGCAACAAAATATGGAACGCTTTCCGACTGATCGAAAGCTGGGAGGTAAAAACAGGCACGGATCAATCCAATCAAACTGCCATCGCCTGGTTTGAAAACAGGTTTCATCAGGCTCTTACTGAATTGACCGATCATTTTGACAAATTCCGCATCTCGGATGCACTAATGACGGTCTATAAACTGGTTTGGGACGACTTCTGCTCCTGGTACCTGGAAATGATAAAACCGGAATACCAGAAACCAATAGATCAGGAAACGAAATGGCAAACGATCAGCTTTTTTGAGGACCTGATGAAACTGCTACATCCTTTTATGCCATTTATTACGGAGGAATTGTGGCATCAGATCAAGGAAAGAGCAGACGGAGAAGCCATCATGTGTGCTCCCTGGCCGGAAACAAAATCCTTCGACCTGGGATTGATTTCGAATGCGCAGCAGGTATTTGAGGTTATTTCTCAGGTAAGGAATATAAGGGCATCGAAGGGCATTTCGCCAAAAGAAACACTGAACATGACCATTCATACCAAAACACAAGGTCTGTACGGGAAGTTTGAGGGGATCATCAAAAAATTAGCGAATATCGGCGAGGTTAGATTTGCCGAGAAAGAAGAAAATGCGCTCAGCTTTGTGGTGAAGGCAGACGAAATTTTTATACCGATAGAAGAAAAAATCGACCCTGAAAAAGAAAAAGAATCGCTGCTCAGCGAACTGGAATACACCAGGGGATTTCTGAATACCGTCGCCAAAAAACTTGAGAACGAAAGATTCGTGAAAAATGCGCCCGAAGCTGTAGTGCTCAGAGAAAAGAAAAAAATGGAAGATGCGCAATCCAAAATTACTGCGCTCGAAGAAAATCTGAAAAAACTGGAACAGATCTCTTAGACTGAAACAGTCCCGGAAAAAAGATCCGCCTTACCCACGTCCATACGCTCTCGGTGGCGCCTGATCTGCAGGAAAGAAGGAATTAAAAAAATACCCGATATGCCGGAATTCTTTTCCGCATATCGGGAATAAATCTCTGAGCGCAATTTGCCAATGGGATTCCCTTATTTCTGCTTCAGCGTTCTGAATGTCTTGTCGTACAGCTCAATCGCATCATTGATGATTCTGATGGCATCTTCCCTGCCAAGAAAGTCCTCAACCTTGACTTCCTTATTTTCGAGCTTTTTGTAATCTTCAAAAAAACGGTGCGTCTCCTTCATCAGGTGGGGAGGAAGCTCAGAAATGTCCGTAATGTAGTTTACCGATTGATCGTCTGCCGCTACAGCAATGATTTTATCATCTGCTTCTCCGCCATCTACCATACGCATCACACCGATCACTTTGGCTTTTACCAGTGTCATGGACGGGATATCGATCTGGGAGATGATCAGGATATCCAGAGGGTCATGATCTTCACAAAAGGTCTGCGGAATAAACCCATAATTCGCCGGATAATGAACTGCTGAGAAGAGCACCCTATCCAATAGCAGCATTCCGGATTTTTTGTCAAGTTCATACTTGCCTTTACTTCCTTTGGGAATTTCTATTACTCCCATTACATAGTCCGGCAAATCGTCCCCGATACTTACATCATGCCAAGGATTAATCATATAAAAAACGTTTTAATTACCATTAATACGGTTGCAAATTACTTCCATTTTAAATGTCAACAAAGGAACCAAAGGAAATATTATTCAATGATCTGGCATGCCTCATCAGGCGAGGTACGGGGAAAACCGGCAGTCCCAGTCCATAATCTCTACAGGAAGTTTAGCGCTGGTTTTCTAATGGTCACTCAATTCCGGGAGCGTCACTTTAATGGTCGTTCCTTCGCCAACACTTGATTGGAGCAAGACGTTGCCTTTCAATTGTTCTACGGACTCCTTTACCATGTACAGGCCAAGTCCGGATCCAACATTCCTTTGGGTAGCCCTGTGAAACAGATTAAAAACGTCTGACTGATGTTTTTCTTCTATTCCTATACCATTATCCTTTATTTCTAAATATGCACTGTGATCATCTACCTTGATGCAAACGTGAATCCACCGGGCGCCTGCTTCTTTCTGGAATTTATAGGCATTGCTAAAAAGATTATTAATGATCACCCGTATTTTTGATTCGTCGGAATAAAAAGGTTTATCCTGTAGGATTTCAAATTTCAGATCGATAGTGCTTAAATCCCATTTGACCGTATACTCTGCTACCAACTGATCAAAAATTCCTTTAAAGTCAATAGGGACTACTTTGTTTTCTATCTTCGTAGACCGGTAAAAATCCAGCATTTTGTAGATAAAATCATCCAGCTTGAGCGTAGCCGAATCGATCATTTCAAAATATTCGACGATTCCAGGGTCTTTCACTTCCATTTTGGCCAGTTTGGAAATCCCTGAAATACTCATCAAAGGTCCGCGGAGCTCATGAGAAAGGCTGTAAACAAACTGATTCATCTCGCTGTGAAGTTTCTCCAGTCGCTCATTTTTTTCTTTGAGCTCCTTTCTGGCATAATAAATCTCTGCAGCATTGATGATCGCATTTTTGATTTGCTCCAGATTCCAGGGCTTGTCGATAAACCGGTATACCTCTCCCCGGTTGATGGCATCAATCACGCTGGAAATGTCAGAATATCCGGTTAACAGTATACGGATGGGGTCGGGATTTATCCTGACCAGTCTTTCAAAAAATTCAACCCCCGTAATACCAGGCATCCTCTGGTCTGCGATGACTACTTCAAACTCTCTGGTCTCCGCAATCTTTAACCCTTCCTCTGCGTCCATGGCAGTATGCACCTTAAAATCCCTCCGCAATGCTGCTTTAAAAGAATTGAGGTTGTTATCCTCGTCATCAATATACAGCACATTGATTCTTTTTGTCATCAGCTGTCAATTTTGATTGATCGGCAAATCAATGGTAAAAATGGTTCCTTTCTGATCTTCAGATTCAACTTTTATATGCCCTTTATGGTTTTCAATTATCGTATAGACAATGGAAAGGCCCAGGCCGGTACCTTTTCCCACTGGCTTGGTCGTAAAAAACGGTTCGAAAATCTTGTCACGAACATGGGGTGGCATACCTGGCCCGTTGTCTGCAATCTTGACGATGACCCGGTCGTTTTCATAAGATGTATTGATCGTAAGTTCAGGTTCTCGCCCTTCTATAGGGTGATCGTTGAGCGCATGGATAGCATTGCTGATAATATTCATAAACACCTGATTCATCTTGCCAGCAAGACATTCGACCTGCGGGATAGGTCCGTAGTTTTTAGTCAGTTTTATTTTCCCTGACATGGTGCTGTTCAGGAGGATCAGGGTGCTGTCTATGCCGTCATGGAGATCCACTTTTTTGACATCCTGTTCGTCTACCCTGGAAAACAGCTTCAAGCCTCGCACGATTTCAACGGTTCGCTTGGCGCCATCCTCCATTCCGTTGAGCAATTGCTCTACCTCCTCCAGCAAATATTCTATTTCAATATCCTCCTCCAGGTCCATTATCTCCGACTTACTGTCTTCTGTAAATTCCTCCTTTCCTTTCTCTCTGTACACTTCCATCAATTCCAGGATGTCCTTTAGATCCCTTTTCAATGGGGAAATATTGGAACTGACAAAGTTGATAGGATTATTGATCTCATGTGCAATACCGGCCGTCAACTGACCCAAAGAGGCCATTTTTTCCTGGTTCACAAGCTGAGTTTGGGTATTTTGAAGGTTCTTTAATGTCATCTCAAGCTCTTCCGTTCTTGACCTGACCATATCCTCCAAATGTATATTCTGTTCCTTGATCAACCTTTCATTTTCCTTCAGCGCATCCAGTTTGTCCAGTTGTTCTTTTTCCTTTTCCTTTTTCAATATATTGATTTTGTCTGCCAAAGCAAAGGAAAGCAATAATGCTTCTATCGCTGTCCCTGCCAGAAGCGGGAAGTTTGCATAAGAGCCCAGATCAATAATCCTTTGGTTGTGCAAAATGTACACTACCAGACCAAACAGTAAAAAGCTCCATGCCAAAAGGAAAAAATAAGCTGACCTATACCCCTTCCGGGCGGCGATAATGCCAATGGTAAAAAAGCAAATTGCCAATACCATTCCATTCAAATCGGTAAGCGAATAGCTCAGCGCCACATTACCGGAAACCCTGAAGATCAGCGTAATCACATAGGAAACAGGGATCAGATACAACCAGCGGTCATATTTGGGTACATAAACCTTGGTTTTTAAAAACAGTTGAAAAAAAGGTATTACAAAAATGCTGGATAAAGTGGTAAATCCAATGATACTCACTTCATACAAAAAGGCGTTCTCCATCAGAAAAAAATAGGAGTATCCCGAAAGTGATACCTGGGCCAGGGCGATGAACAGGATATAGAAGCAATAAAAGAGGTATACCTTGTCTTTGACTGAAAAATAGAGTATGAAATTGTATAAAAACAGGGCGATCATAATTCCAAAATAGGAACTGATGATGATCAGCCTCAAGCTGTAATTTTGAAAGAAAGAATTGGTCGGTGAAATGGAAGCATCAAACTCCAGTGGCACTCTTGAATTGATCCTGAAAACCAGAACAGAGCTGTAATCCTCTGCAGTCTGAATGCTGAAGAAGGGGTTTGGGTTTTTGAGCGGATTGCTTTTTGAATAAGCGGTCCCTGAAGTCTGGTTGGAAACTATCTTGCCTTCCGTATCGAAGCGCATCAGCTCTACTTCCCTAAAGGAAGGATTACTGATCTCCACGATATAGGTGCTGTCGCGGTTCAACCCCTTCAGATCAGCCAAATCCACTTTTACGAAAACATCCTGATCTACAACGCCAAGGTCAATTTTCTGGAAAGATTGATTGTTAAAATTTTTCAGATCCAATCTTTCGAATGCCTGCTTATTGTCGGATACGAAGTAATCGTATTGTTCAAATCTCAACCCTTCATCCTGGCTAAAAATACCTAAATAGTAAATGATGGGCAGGGTCACAAATAAAATCAAAAACAAGGACAAGCCTATGCTTCTTAAATATACATACAAGTTGTTCATTTATCCGGTTTTGGTATCTGAAGTTCAAACTGCAATTCCATTTCACCTTTTGGACCGCTCTCCACCGTATTGAAATTTATTTTTTTGCGCAAATCAAAAATATAGTCTCTTTCTGTTTGCTGAGCATTAGAAAGTTCATTGATGTCATTGATTTCCAACGCTGTGGCAATGAGCCCTTCTTTTGGGTAATAGAACGAACCATTATCTCCCAGTACCGAAATGACCTGGTAGCCGACACTTTTTGAAATACTCAGCGTCACAGGGGAGCTCAGGCCAAAAAGCTTTTTTAAATTCAGTTGTGGTAAAATGGCTATCCCCACACGCACCAGATAGATACTCCCTATGCCATAGCCCGCCACTTCCCGGCTATTCCACAGCCCACAATATTCAGCTACTTCGAGATCCTTAAAATCTGACATGTAATCGATTATTTTCGGATCGATATCTTTGATTGCCAGTTCAAAGGGGAGGGGAAAATTTTCTGTTCTGAGCTGGATTCGTCCACCCCCCAGGATCCGTAAATCTTCTACCGATTCAAATAAAATCAGGTACACATGTGGATTAAGGGCCCAGGAACGGTCCGCAGAAGTTACTTTTGTTATGCCGTAGGATTCCAATACCTTGTGGTGTCCAAAAATATACTTTTCTGTGGCATCAATATCATCGATAGCCCTAACTATCCTAACTCTAACCTTCATTCAAATTGAGTATCTTGTCCAAATCAACATAAAATCTGCCCGATTTAACCTCCTGTCCCAATAGGAGTGTTCTTGCATAATGACAACAGGCTGCGCCTCCCATCAAAACGGATGATGCCAGTTGAGGCCAGGAAGTAATTGTTTTGCCCAATTCCCCAAAACTATATTTAACCCTATCAGACAATTGATCAAACTGAAGTAAAGACATCATGATTTCCTTTCCCTCATCAGGGAGTCTGGAAATCAGCTCTTCCTCTGCTCCATATGCTGCGAGCAGGCCGTGAAAAATTGGTCTTTCGGGCTCCAGGTCAAATCGCTCAATGTCCATCATTCCCCTGTCACTGGTATCCATCATTACCGGTATTCCATAACTCCTGGCCTTGATCCTGCTCAAAATCTTTATAGGTAAACTGTCGCACTCTTCTATCAAAAGGTTCATTTTCCCACCTTTACCAAGAAATTCATCAATATTGCTCTCGGTGATGCCTTCATCGTAAAGGGTCACTTTTAGATATGGGTCGATTTCTGCGATTTCCCTGGCGACAATCCAGGATTTTTTTACTCCGAGATTGAATAAGCCCGTTCGAATCCTGTTCATATTACTCAGGTCCAGGGTATCAAAATCTGCGATTCGAAGCTCTCCAAAACACCTTTCCATTGCCAAACTGAGTGCCACGCTCTGCCCTACAGACAGGCCGATGACCCCAATAATCTGCTTTTGCAACTGCTCCTGCTCTTCTCCGGTAATCTTATACCGGTTTCTTAAAGTACGAAGACTGATAAAATCTGCTTCTTCCAATATCCGTACACAGGTATTTCTCCAGGGATAGTAAACCCATTTTCCATTTTCAGAGGCATTTTTTTCAGAAGCCGCGTAAAAATCCGCCTTTTTTTCTGACAATTCCTCAAGGGTCAATTTACGTTTTGGGTTTTGCATTTTTATAAGCTCTGTAAGCTGGAGCTCAAAGGTGTCAAAAAACAAAACTTTACCTTTATCCTTCAATTTCGACATGACATCCTTATCCTCCTGAAGGTAAGGAGATAAGACTAAGGGTTTGTGGGAATGCTTAAACTCAGATTTTTTATTTGAGTTTTCCATAATTTAACTGCCTAAAAAAGGTTATAATATTGGTAAAGTTATATTTTTGTGGTAATAAACAATCAAAAATACAGAATTAATTTGCTATATTTTTTTTTGTATTTGAGGTTTAATTCTTTAATTTATAAAACAAACTTTTGAATATAAATATATTACGATTAAACTAATGAATATTAATTGAAAAAGAACGATATTTTATTTAAAATTAAAATTCAATTTCTTATTCTTAACAAATCAATAGGTTATTACGATATATAAGGCATGGAAAAAGATAAGATTAGGATACTTTATGTGGATGATGAAGTCAATAACCTTAAAGCTTTTAAAGCTACTTTTAGGAGGGATTACAAAATATTTTTGGCAGAATCTGCCGACGAGGGAAGGGATATTTTGTTGCAGGAAGACATAGACATTATCATTACGGATCAGCGGATGCCCAAGGAAAATGGAGTGGATTTTTTGGAATCGATCATCCCCATGCACCCTGACCCTATGCGTATTTTACTGACAGGCTATACCGATATTCAGGCGGTAATTGATGCCATCAATAAAGGAAAGGTGTACCATTACCTGACCAAACCCTGGGAAGAAGATTACCTGAGAACGGTGGTAAAAAATGCTTTTGAAGTGTATTCGCTCCGACGGGAAAACAAACAGCTAACGGATAGTCTATTGAAAGCCAATGACCAGCTGGAATTTCTCCTCAGACAAAACCTTTTGTCCTAGGGGTACCTGCTCAATACCTCGCAGCCAGCAATAGCTGCAATTCTTTGTGCGCCATTTGAAATTTTCTGCCCAGGTGGGCATTGGTAAGACTACCTCTATAGGTATATACCCCTTTCATAAACCATTTGTAATTGAAAATCATTTCCTCGGCCCCTCCAAGGTCTGCCATTTGCAGTAAAATCGGGGTGAAGATGTTGCTGAGTGAATAGGACGCTGTCCTGGAAACCCGCGAGGCAATATTTGGTACGCAGTAGTGGATCACCCCGTGCTTCTTGTACACAGGTTCGCTGTGGCTGGTCATCTCAGCAGTGGCTATGCAACCTCCCTGGTCAATGCTGACATCAATAACAATACTATCGTCCATCATCTGAGCGATCATTTCCTCTGAAACCACCAGCTTGGGCCTTCCTTTTTCCGCCCTTAATGCACCGATGACCACATCGGCCTCTTTTAGTGCCTGGCCCAACACATAATTATCGATGGTAGAGGTAAAAACCTGCTGCCCCAAAACCTGCTTGATTCTCCTTAACTTGTAAATGTGGTTGTCGAAGATCTTGATGTTCGCACCTAATCCAATTGCCGTCCGCGCAGCATACTCCGCAACGGTACCGGCACCAATGATGACTACCTGAGTAGGGGGCACCCCGGTAATGCCTCCCAAAATCATTCCTTTCCCTTCATTCACACTACTCAAATATTCAGCAGCTATCAACATTACCGTGCTACCGGCTATTTCACTCATGGCCCTGACCACGGGCATTCCACCTACTTTGTCTTCCAGGTTTTCGAATGCCACCGCTGTGATTTTCTTCTGGTTAAGCTGTTGTATGAAACTGGCTTTCTGTTTACCTAGTTGTAAGGCAGAAATCAGGCAGGCACCTGGCCGCATGTTGCCAATTTCCTCATCCACCGGAGGCTCGACCTTCAATACAACATCTGCATCAAAAACCTCCTTACTGGAATATACAACCGATGCACCCGCATCTGAATAATCCTGGTCAGAAAATTTGGCTAAAGCACCTGCGTTGGTTTCTACTTTGACACGCTGTCCGTTATTTACCAATAGGGCAACCGCCTCCGGAGTAAGCACCACTCTTTTTTCCTGCTCGGCTATCTCCCTTGGGATGCCGATCAAAACCTGCGAACCTTTCTTCTTCACCCTGGCAACGGCCTCTTGCGTAAATACTCCTGTTTCTTTGGCAATTTCGGAAAATCCTGAACCCCCTATCATTAATGGATTAATTTAACAGCTATATGTCTAATTTCTTTTTCCTGCTTTTCAATTTCAATTAATGCAAAACTATCCGGCAGAAAAGACGGGATTTTCTCCGCCCACTCTACAAAACAGTATCGGCCGCTGTGAAAATACTCTTCTACACCTATCTCTACGGCTTCCATCGGATCTGATATCCTGTAAAAGTCAAAATGAAAGATTATTTCACCTCTGTCGGTAGCATATTCGTTCACAATCGAAAATGTAGGGCTGCTTACCTGGTCTACGACTCCTAAAGCGCGGCAGATCTCCCTGATGAGGGTGGTTTTTCCCGCACCCATTTCACCTTTAAATACCCATACATCAAAATCCCTGCATAAATCTATGATTAATTCTGCGGAATTTGAAATTTCGTTCAGATGATTGCAAACTATAGTTTTCAAAAGAGATTATTTTGGCTGTAAATGTACTATTGGAATAATCATTTCTTCCAGCGAAACCCCGCCATGCTGAAAGGTATCCTTATAGAAATTTACATAATAATTGTAGTTGTTGGGGTAGGCAAAGAAGTAATCCTCTACCGCAAAGACATAGCTGGAAGAGATGTTTAACTGGGGGAGCCTGGCCTCTTCAGGCTTTTTGATTTCAAATACCTTCCCGGATTCGAAATTCAGGTTTTTCCCCTGCTTGTACCTTAGGTTGGTGGTGACATTCCTGTCGCCCACAATCTTGTAGGGTTTGTTTACCCGTTTGGTACCATGGTCTGTGGTCACTATTACTTCGGCGCCAGCCGCACTGATTTTTTTAAAGAGCTCAAACAGTGAACTGTGTAAAAACCAGCTTGTTGTCAGCGAGCGGTAAGCAGATTCATCAGGGGCCAGTTCGCGTATCATTTTCATATCTGTCCGGGCATGTGACATCATGTCTACAAAATTGTATACCAGTACGTTGAGATCATTTTTCATTAGATTCGGAAACTGATCCAATATCGCCTTGCCCTGGTTGGTCTGCAATATTTTATGGTAAGCGGATCGGATTGAAAGCCTGTTTTTCTTTAAATTAACTTTCAGAAATTCAGCTTCGTTGTTATTTTTCCCTTCATCTGTATCTTCGCCTTCCCACAGGTCAGGGTGCTGCCTGGCCATATCCATTGGCATCATCCCGCTGAAAAGAGCATTTCTGGAAAACGCCGTAGTGGTAGGCAAGATGCTGTAATAGGTTTTGTCCTCCTTCACCACAAAGTAATCCCTCAATTGATTTTCAATCATTTCCCATTGGTCCAGTCGCAGGTTGTCGATAACAATGAAAAACAACGGTTTGCCTTCTTTTATCTTGGGGAAAACATGCTCCTTCATCACCTGGTGGGACATCACAGGCCTACTGATATTGGGAATATTCAGCCAGTCCAGGTAATTTTCCTTGATAAATCTGGCAAAATTGGCATTGGCTTCCACTTTTTGTGTTTCCAAAACCTCCTGCATGCTTTTGTTTTCAGTCGCATCAATTTCCAGTTCCCAATACGTGAGCTTTTTGAAAATATCGGCCCATTCTTCGTGATCTATGGCATCGTTATAGGCCATGCTGATATTTCTGAAATCCTGCTGATAAGAGAGATTGGTTTTTTCACTGATCAACTGTTTGTTTTGAAGGATCTTTTTTACGGAGAGTAATATTTGATTGGGATTGATGGGTTTGATCAGATAGTCGGCAATCTTTCCCCCTATAGCATCATCCATAATGTGCTCCTCCTCGCTCTTGGTGATCATGACCACGGGAATCTGAGGTTTCAGGGTTTTGATCTGCTGCAGGGTCTCCAGTCCGGTCATACCTGGCATCATCTCATCGAGGAAAATTACATCGTAGTTATCCTCTTCCACTTTTTCTACAGCATCGAGGCCACTGTTTACGGTGACTATGTCGTACCCTTTTTTCTCTAAAAAAAGGATGTGGGGCTTGAGGAGATCAATCTCATCATCAGCCCATAATATTTTGAAATTTTCCATTTCTATTGGTTTAATTCTTCTTAGATTAATTACTTTTGGCCTGTCGCCGTATATGAACAGGACATTGAAAAGCCACAAAATCATCAATGACCCCGTGTATGGGTTCATCAATATTCCTGGTGAATTGATTTTTGCCGTTATTGACCACCCTTATTTCCAGAGGTTACGCAGAATAAAACAATTAGGTTTGACAGATATGGTGTACCCCGGAGCGCTACACACGCGGTTTCACCATGCCATAGGAGCGATGCATCTGATGAGTATCACCCTGGACCAGCTCCGAAACAAAGGTATTGAAATATCCGATCAGGAATATGAAGCCGCACTTCTGGCAATACTGCTACATGACATTGGCCACGGACCTTTCTCCCATGCCCTTGAAGCAATCCTGCTCAAAGGCTTGCATCATGAAACCCTATCCCTCTTGTTCTTTGATGCTTTAAACAAGCAATTTCACGGCCAGCTTACACTGGCCAGGAAAATTTTTGTGGGAAGTTACGAAAGAAAATTTTTTCATCAACTTGTGGCCAGCCAACTGGACATTGACCGGCTGGATTATCTGCAGAGGGATTGTTTCTTTACCGGCGTCTCTGAGGGTACCATCGGGGCCGACCGTATCATTAAAATGATGAACATCGTGGACGACCAGTTGGTCATCGAGGAAAAGGGAATTTACAGTATCGAAAACTTTTTGAGTGCAAGGCGACTCATGTACTGGCAGGTATACCTGCACAAGACTACCGTTTGCGCTGAAAAAATGCTGATCAATCTGATTTTAAGGGCAAAGGAGCTGGAAAATTCCGGCTTCCAGCTACCGGGTTCGTCAGAACTCCTTTTTTTTCTTAACCAAGATCCGCCAGGTAATCTCAGAGACGGTCAACCGGACTGGCTGGAAAATTTTTCGCGGTTAGATGACTTTGATATCTGGGGTGCGATCAAACTTTGGAAAGATGCAGACGATTTTGTGCTTCGTGAAATTTCCCACATGTTTTTAACACGCAATTTATTCAAGATTCAGTTGGTCAACCAGCCCTTTTCTGATGACGAGATCATCAAAATGCAGAAAAAAGTACAGGCAAGACATTCTTTTTCTGCAGATGAAATACCCTACTTTTTTTCTTCAGGCGAAATCAGCAATTATGGCTACCTGGCCAAAGACAAGATCTGGATCCTGACAAAAAAAGGTGAAGTAACAGATGTGGCCATGGCGGCTGACTTGCCAAATATCAAGGCCATGAGCAAAATAGTCAAAAAATACTATGCTTGTCATGCTAAAAATTTAACTTTACGATAAAACAATTGAGAACCCAATGGAATTCACCATCGACGAAATAGCATTACTTTTGGATGGAAGTGTAGAGGGGGATGGTTCTAAAAAAATCAATCGCCTGGACAAAATTCAGGAAGGTAAAGACGGAAGCGTTGGATTTTTATCCAACCTGAAATACGAAAAACACTTGTATGACACCGACTGTTCGGCTATCATTGTAAGCGCAGATTTCAAACCACAAAAACCCTTCAAAACTACGTTGATCCGGGTCGAGGACCCTTATTCCGGCTTCACCAAACTTCTGGAGACCTATGCCAAAATGGTAAAACCGGAAATTTCTGGCATAGAGGAACCCAATTTTTTTCACCAGAGCAGTAGCATCGGTTCCAATTGTTACCGGGGAGCATTTTCATATGTGGGAAAAAACTGCAGTATCGGGGAAAATGTGAAAATTTATCCTCAGGTATACATAGGTGATGAAGTAACCATCGGCAACAACTGCACCTTCTACCCCGGAGTCAAGATATACGGGGGGACAGTAATTGGCAATGATTGTGAAGTACATGCCGGGAGTATTCTAGGTTCGGACGGCTTCGGGTTTGCCCCCCAGGCGGATGGAAGTTATAAAAATGTTCCCCAATTGGGCAATGTGGTCCTGGAAGATCGTGTAAGTATCGGTGCAAATACCACCATCGACTGTGCTACAATGGGCTCCACCTACATTTCAAAAGGAGTGAAAATCGATAATCAGGTACAAATCGCACATAATGTACGACTGGGAGAGCATACGGTTATCGCTTCACAGGCGGGCATTTCCGGATCTACAACGGTCGGAAAAAACTGTGTTTTCGCAGGAAAGGCCGGCATAGTAGGACACATACAAATCGCCGACAATACCACCGTGGGCGCAAATACAGGGATTGTGAAATCGATCACAGAACCCGGAAAAACCTTTTTTGGCTATATCGGATTTGAAATCAAGGCTTTTTTAAAATCCTACTCCATATTCAGAAAATTACCTTTACTTGATAACAAATTGAGAGAGCTGGAAAAAAAACTTTAAATTTGTCAGTCATTCAGGAGACAGGAGGGATTTTAGTAACAAATTTTAATGAAAGTAAAACAACATACCATAAAAAAGCAGGTCACGCTTTCAGGAGTGGGCTTACATACCGGCATAGAAGCCAACATGACATTTTTACCCGCTAATCCCAACCATGGCTATAAATTTCAGCGAATGGATCTGGAAGGCCAGCCAATCATCGATGCTGACGTGGACAATGTGGTAGATGTATCCAGGGGCACCACGCTGGAGCAGAGTGGAGCCAGGGTATTTACGGTCGAACATGTACTGGCTGCATTGGTGGGGATGGAGATTGACAATGTGCTGATCCAGCTCAGTGGGCCGGAGCCGCCGATCCTGGACGGGAGCAGCATCCAGTTTATCAATATTCTGGAAGATGCGGGTCTGGAAGAGCAAAATGCCCTACGCAGATTTTTTGAGGTCCCTGAGAGCATCCATTATAAGGATAGTGCACGGGAAGTGGAGATGGCTGCCCTGCCCCTTGACGACTTTAGGGTCACTGTAATGGTAGATTATAATTCCCCTGTGCTCGGAAGCCAGCATGCGTCGATTACGGATATCAGTCAATTCAGACAGGAAATTGCGTCCTGCCGGACATTCTGCTTTTTGCATGAGCTGGAAATGCTCTACAACAATAACCTGATAAAGGGAGGAGACCTGAACAATGCCATCGTAGTAGTGGACCGCGTGGTCGAAGAAGCGGAGCTGTCCAACCTGGCTAAAATGTTCAACAAGCAAAAAGTTGAAGTAAAAAAAGAGGGGATCCTGAACAATGTGGAACTTCGATACAAAAATGAACCCGCACGGCACAAGTTACTCGATGTAATCGGAGACCTTGCCCTCGTAGGACGGCCCCTGAAAGCTCAGATACTTGCTGCAAGGCCGGGACATGCGGCCAATGTAGCTTTCGCAAAAAAAATCAAAAGGGCGATGGAAAAATCAGGCCCCATGAATATTCCCTATTACGACCCCAAGTTACCGCCTGTATTGGACATCAATCAGATCAGCAACATACTGCCGCACAGGTACCCCTTTCAGCTGCTGGACAAAATCATTTACCTGGATGATAAGTTGGTAGCAGGAGTGAAAAATGTTACCATTAATGAACCGTTTTTTATGGGCCACTTTCCAAATAATCCGGTCATGCCCGGCGTTTTGCAGGTGGAAGCCATGGCTCAAACCGGTGGGATTTTAGTTCTCAGCACTGTAGATGACCCGGAAAACTATTGGACCTATTTTCTTAGCATCGAAAACTGTAAGTTTAGAAAAATGGTATTGCCTGGAGACACATTGATCTTCAAATGCGAGCTGCTCAATCCGATCCGGAGAGGAATCGCTAAAATGAAGGGGGAGGCTTTTGTAGGAAATGCCCTGGTATGTGAAGCCATCATGACTGCCAGCATCGTAAGAAAAGACACATGATCAGCAAATTATCCGAAATTAGCGACAAGGCCCGACTGGGGGAAAATGTTTCTGTAGAAGCTTTTACTTCCATCCATTCTGATGTAGAAATTGGTGCAGGTACTTGGATTGGCTCGAATGTTACCATCTATCCGGGAGCAAGAATCGGTGAAAATTGTAGAATCTTTCCAGGAGCAGTCATTGCTGCCATACCGCAGGATCTGAAGTATAAGGGGGAGGATTCTCTGGTGGAGATTGGAAACAACACTACCATAAGGGAGTTTGTAACCATAAACAGGGGTACGGCCGATAAGCAGACCACCCGGATAGGCAATGATTGCCTTTTAATGGCTTATGTACATATTGCGCACGATTGTCTCATTCATGACCGGGTTATTATTGCCAATTCTGTCCAGGTGGCAGGACACGTGACCATCGATGACTGGGCATTTGTGGGCGGTAGCAGCGCCATACACCAATTTGTCAAAATAGGAATGCACAGCATGATTTCAGGTGGCTCCCTGGTAAGAAAGGATGTACCGCCGTTTACCAAAGCGGCCAGGGAACCTTTAAGCTATGCCGGAGTAAATTCTTTGGGACTGAGAAGAAGGGGATTTGAAAGCAATACGATCAGTGAGATCCAGGAAGTGTACCGGTACCTGTTTTTGAATAGCTGGAACAATAGCAAAGCCCTGGAAGAGATAGAAATCAACCTTCCTGCCACGAAGGAAAGAGATGAAATTGTCAATTTTATCCGTTCCTCAGAAAGGGGAGTGATGAAAGGTTACATTCAGTAATATGCTCGCCCTCAAGCTTCATGAAGCTGGCAAGAAGTTTCAACGGGATTGGATTTTCAAAGGGCTGAACCTCAGCCTGAGCAGCGGAACGAAGTTAGCCATTACCGGTAATAACGGTTCGGGAAAATCCACGCTCATCAAATGCCTGTCGGCCCAAATGCCCCTCACCGAAGGTAAACTCTCTTTTTTTCTCGGGCAGCAATCAATTTCTCCCGAAGGTATTTACAGGTACCTGACCATCAGTGCCCCTTACCTGGAACTACCAGAGGAGTTTACTCTCAAGGAATTTTTAGATTTCCACTTTCAATTCAAAAATCCGGAAAAAAATATCAGCACTACATCCCTGCTACGTCTGCTGTATCTGGAAAGTGCCGTCAACAAACCCATATCCGTTTTTTCTTCAGGTATGAAGCAAAGACTAAAACTTGGCATTTGCTTTTTTTCAGATGCGCCGCTGGTCTTACTGGATGAGCCCACCTCAAATCTGGATCGCAGGGGCATACAATGGTACAGAGACATGATGGATCGATTTGGAAAAGACAAATGCCTCGTAATTGCATCCAATGATCCCAAAGAATATGATTTCTGTGAACAAATTCTTCGTTTGGAGGATTATAAAAAGCACAGTTTTATTTGAAAAGAAGCGGAATTGATTAATTTTACTACTCTAGTCGAATAAGTATGAAAGGATTGAAGAATTGTCTCCTGGCCTCCATTCTTCTTTTGGGCTTTATAGCCTGTAACGGAGGGGATGGTGAAGGTCCGGCAAAAACAGCGGAAGAGCTGGCCACAGAAAAGCTTAGCGGTGTCTCCGGCAGCCAAACCTGGACAGTCAGCAATGGAGGATCAGTCACCCGCGATGGAAGCCCCCGTACGGCTGAGTTCGCAGATTTCCAGATACGGTTTATTGCCAATAATACCGGAAAATCCTACATTACCGAAAACAGTAACCTGCTATTCGATACCAACGGCAGCTGGGCTTTCGAAGGGGAAAATTTAGACAAGATCATCCTTTCCGGCATACAGCCGGCCGCCAACAGAGAAATATCCTTTACCAGAAACCAAAATACGCTGAGGCTGGAGTGGGCAGTACCTGCTCCGCAAAATGCACGGGTGAAGGCCCTCGCAGGTTTTTATGTTTTTGATCTTATTTTAATGGAATAATATAAAAATACCCATATAGCCCATGTTCAAATATCTGTTTCTGATCTCCTTTCTGGCCGTTACTTCATTATTTGCCCAAAACAAACAAATCGCAGCCGTAGAAAATGCCGTTACTGAGTTGACCAGGGCAATGGTAGATGGTGACGAGGTCCGACTCAAAAAGCTCACGCATGCCCAATTGACTTACGGCCATTCCAACGGGCTCATCGAAAATCAGTCTGAGTTTATTCAGGCACTGGCATCCGGCGAATCCAATTTCACCGAAATCAATATCGAAAACCAGACGGTAGATATTTCTGGCAATATAGCGCTGGTAAGGCATTTTCTGATAGGCCGCACACACAATAAGAACAGTGCGCCTGCTCCTGTTAATCTAGGGGTGCTGACGGTATGGCAGAAAAACGGAAAAGATTGGCTTCTTGTGGCCCGCCAGGCCTTCAAACGATAAGGACATACACGGTAGTAATTACTGCCTGAGTTGAACCAGGGTAACACCGGCCCCTCCTCTATCGGCATGCTCATCCGAAAAACCGGCGACAGCAGACATTTTTCGGATCATGTTGCGGGTAAGGTCCCTTAAAATACCATCACCTTTTCCGTGAATGACCCTCAAGTCGTTGATTCCCAGCATGTAACCCTCATCTATAAAATTCTGGAGGAGTTGGACTACTTCTTCTCCCCTTTTTCCCCTGATGTCCAGATTGGGAGAAAATTCCGCCATTTTACTGGTGGTATCGTAGGTTATTCGGTTTCCTTTGGCCTTTCTTTCCTTCTTTAGTGCTGTATTGGATATTTTTTCCAGACGGTTTAGCCTGACGTTGGACTTGAGATCACCGATGAGGATCACAGCCTGCTTGCCTTTGATATCCATCACCTCAGCCAGAGCCCCGTTATCTTTTAGTCTTACCTGATCACCAATGCCAATGGAGCCGGCCAATACCTCAATCGATTTCTTTTGCTGAACTACCGGTTTTTCAGGTTTGATGCTGGCACCATGTGCTTCAAGTTCTTTTCTCAGTTGCCGGGTAGCTGCCTGATCTGCCTGAGACTCCCTGATGGAGCGGATGGTATGCTCAATTTTTTTATTGGCCTCCTCCATCAATAGTTTGGCCTGGTTCTTTGCCTCATTGATGATGTTCTTCTGTTGCTCGTCAAGGGTAGACTTCAGGGAATTGTACTCCTGTAGGCGCTGCATGAGCAAGCGGTCTTTTTTCTGAACCTCTGCCATCAGGCTTTCATACTTGTTCTTTTCACTCTCTACCTTCAGCAGCAGTTTTTCGTACCTCACCCTGGTTTCGCCCACCTGAGCCTTTGCATGTAGGATAATCTCCTTCGGAATACCGATTTTACCGGCAATTTCAAATGCAAAGGAACTTCCCGGTTTACCGATTTCCAGTTCGTACAAAGGCTCCAGCCGGTCTACATCATACCGCATGGCTCCATTGATCATTCCCGGACTCTTAGACGCCAACTGTTTGAGGTTTCCGTAGTGGGTGGTAACAATACCAAAAGAACCAGACTTATTCAAGGCTATCAAAATGGCTTCTGCGATGGCCCCTCCAAACTGTGGCTCCGTCCCTGTCCCAAATTCATCGATAAAAAATAAAGTTTTTCTATTGGCATGAAGGGTAAAATACTTCATGTTCATTAAATGGGAGCTGTATGTACTCAGGTCATTTTCTATATTTTGTTCATCCCCTATGTCAATAAAAAACTGATCGAAAATACAGCAGGTAGAACTGGGATCCATGGGCACCAGTAGTCCACACTGGTACATGTACTGCACCAGCGCCACAGTTTTAAGTGTTACCGATTTGCCACCCGCATTGGGTCCTGAAATCACCAGGAGCCGGTGATTGTTGTCCAGGTGGATACTGACGGGCACGATACCTTTTTGCTGTTGGCGAAGTGCCATTTCCAAAAGCGGGTGCCTAGCTTTTTCCCAGGCCATATCTTTACCCATCACCGGGTTGACGGCATTGATCTTCAGGGCAAACCGGGCCTTTGCACGAATGAAATCAATCATTCCCAAAAAATAAAATGCTCTCCTCAGCACCGGAATGTAGCCTCTCAGTTCATCGGTCAGTTTGGTAAGGATCTTTTGTACTTCCCTGCGTTCCATATACTCCAGGTCCTTGATCTCATTGTTGATATCAAGGACTTCTGCCGGTTCCAGATAAACGGTCTGACCTGTAGCAGATTCGTCATGGATAAAGCCCTTGATCCGCCTTTTGTACTCTGCCAGAACGGGGATCACCATCCTTCCTCCCCTTACCGTCACGGATGCATCTTCAGGTGTAAATCCCTGAGCCTTTACCGAGCGGTAGATATGATCCAATACTTTCCTGATCCTGTTTTCTTCATAAGCTAGCTGGGTCCGGATAAGGTTCAGTTCCTGAGAAGCATTGTTTTTTATTTTCCCCTTCTCATCGATCACCCTGGCGATACTACCCGACAGTGGAATATCTTCTTCCACCATCCCAAGTAGTTGGTAAAGTTGGGGATACTCTTCGTGAAACTTGCTAAAGAAAGAAACACATCCGTCGAGGGTTTTCAGCCCAAGCCTGATCTCATGGAATTCATCCTCAAATAAAAAGGTACCTTCAATTTTCGCTTTTTCCAGATAAGGGTAGATATTGACAAAATCAGAACCGGGAAAAGGCTCACCAGCCACTAATATCTGTCTGAATTCCTCTGTTTGTGCCAATAGCTTGGTAAGTAGCTTTCTATCCCTCGAAAAATTTACCTTGCTGACAAAGTCCACACCCAAACTGCTGGTACATTCATCTCTGATCAATTCCTTGATTTTGTCAAAATTGATCTTTTCTTCCAGATTTGAAGGATACAAATTCATCTATTGCTGTTCATTTTCTCTCTTACCGTCAATGAATCTATTGTACGCTCGTACAAGTATTCCATTTTGGCCACATCTCTCAAATAGTATTCCAGGCTTTCCACATACACGCTATCAGGAATACCGTATTTATCGAATATTTGTTTTTCGAGAATCGGATACAAAACCCTGGTAGAATCATAGGGTATGGAAAGCGATTGGACAAATCCCTCAGTCAAATGGATATCAACCAATATATTTACCATTTGATCTTCGGAGAGAATGTTCTCCGGTTTGTCTTCATCGCTGCATGCAGTAAGCACAAAAGCAAAAGCAAGGGCTAAACAAGTATATTTCACAATTCAAAATTACCCATTTCCTTTCACAATTGACAATAAGTAAAAGCAAAGTCGTTTTATTATTCAATAGAGACTGCTAAATTAGGCCTCTCATTGAGACCGGAAAATGAACCAGCTAATAAAAAAATTAAGAAGATATGAAATCACCATGAGAAAAGTGGCTAACAGCCACCTTCAGGGTGATCACCAATCCATTTTTAAGGGGGCTGGACTGGAATTTGATGACCTTCGTCCCTATCAGTATGGAGACGACATCAGGACTATCGAATGGAAAGTGTCGGCCAAGGGGCATGGAACCTTTGTCAAAACCTTCAAGGAAGACAAAGATCAGGCCGTCTATTTTCTTCTCGACGTCAGCGGATCTCAGGATATCGGTAGCAAAAAAAGAAAAAAAATTGACCACGGCCGGGAAATAGCGGGCGTTTTGACTCTCGCCGGGATCCATGAAGGCTCGCAGGTGGGCCTGATAAGCTACTCCGACGAAAAAGAGAAGATCATTTTACCGGGAAAGGGAAGCCGGCAGGCAGTCAAAATCATCAAAGCAGTTTTTAACCACCAAAACAGATCTTTCGGCACAGACCTTTATGGTATGTTTACGTTTTGCCTGAACCTGATCAAAAAACGAAGCGTAATTATCATCATTTCAGACTTTATTGATGAAAACTACGAAAACCCTTTAAAAGCACTCGCCAAAAAGCACGACCTGGTAGTACTTCAAATGACCGACCCCATAGAATCAGCCCTTCCCTCTCTGGGCATCATCCCGGTATTTGACAAAGAAGGGGGAAAAACCACCTGGGTCAACACGGCCTTTGGTGGATTTTCAAGAAAAATAGCAACCTCTTTCTCCAGCGACAGGGATAAGCTAAAGGATTTTTGTAAAAAAAATCAGATCAACTACCTGCAAATAGACACCCAACAAGATATCGTTCTGCCTTTAATGGAATTATTCAAGTTGAGAAACAAAACCATGAAGCGTGGATAAAGGAGCGAAACTTTTCTTACTGATCTGCTTTTACATCATCTCTTCGAGATTGTGCGGGCAGGAAATAGTGGTGGAAAGCTACTTTCTGCAGGATTCTGCCATGCTCGGAGAGCGTGTCGGCTATGTCCTGAAGGCCCGTTATCCCAGCGATCTTCCATTGCTATTTCCTGATTCCACATATAATTTTGGGGAATTTGAACTTTTGGAAAAGCAATCCTTTGAATCCTACACGGCAGACAGTATCAGTCTGGATAGTGCAGTATACTGGCTATCGAATTTTTCGCTGGATTCTGTAAAGAGTTTTCAAATGCCGGTTTTTGAGATACTGAAATACGATAGTATCAGTCATTTTTCGGAACCTGCCGCTCTGGCATTAAAGCTTACCATAGCTGAAATGCCGGAAGAACTCGCCTTCCAACAAAATGACAATTACCTCAATATCCCGACTGCATTCAACTACCCCTATCTTATTTTAGGTTTGGTGGCTCTGGTAGTGGTAATTGTCTTGGCCATATATTTCTTCGGTGGAAAACTCAGAAAACGTTGGCAGATTTACAGGGAAAAGAAAAAATGGAAACATTTTCTAAACAACTGGGAGCAATCCATGCAAACCCTGGTCGAGAAGCCGGAGATTCAGGAGGCAGATGAACTTCTGGGACTTTGGAAAGGCTATCTGGAGAACCTTACAGGCCTCCCCTACAAGGAATGGACCTCCACCGAGATCGCTGATTACCTCCAAAATCCGGATATAGTCAAGGACTTTAGAAAAATAGAATTGATCATATATGCCAACAGGATAGACGACCATATCAGAGAAGCCTGTAACAGTCTGCTGGATGTTTCCAGGCAGCAGTTAGAAGGAAAAATTGAAAATATTCGACAGCATGAATGACATCTCTTCCTATATCTCATGGTCCTGGTTTAGCCAGGAAACTTTCCGTTCTTATGAATGGGAAAATTTCTTTCTGCTGCACCTGATATGGGCTATTCCACTAATTCTGTTGATCAGGAAATTTACCAAACTGCTGAAAAAACCGGTTCTTGAGCTATCTCTCCCCAAAATGGTCTCCAGAAATAATCCCTGGACCTACCTGCGATTGATCCCTTCACTTTTCTTTTTGCTATCCCTGTGGATGGTGGTAATTGCGCTGGCCAGGCCGCAGCGTACCAATGAAAAAGTAGAACAATATACCGAAGGAATAGATATCATGCTGGTGATGGATATCTCGGAGTCGATGGATTTGCAGGATTTTACCCCAAACCGCCTGGAGGCAGCAAAGGAAACAGCCATTGACTTCATCAACGGAAGGGTAGCCGACCGTATCGGCATGGTGATCTTTTCCGGAGAAGCCTTTTCTCTGGCACCGCTGACTACAGACTATGAGCTGCTGACCGACCTGGTAGAAAGCATTACCTTCAACATGATGGATGCCAAAGGTACAGCCATCGGCAGTGCTGTTTCCACGGCTACCAACCGGATGCGGGAATCAGAAGCGAAATCCAAGGTGATGGTACTCTTGAGTGACGGCGATAACAATGCTGGAAATGTGGATCCGATATTTGCTGCGCAGTTGGCCGAAGCAATGGACATTAAAACCTACACCATTGCTGTCGGGAAAGACGGTATGGTTCCCTATGGTACAGATTTTTTTGGACGACCTCAAATGATAGAAAGTTACCTGAATGAGGAAACCCTCAGAGATATTGCCAGGATCACCAAAGGAGAGTTTTTCAGGGCATCTGACGACCAGGCGCTCGAGAATATTTTTGCCAGGATAGATGAGTTGGAAAAAGCCGAAATCATCGAATCCAGGTACAAGGAAACCATGGACTATTACAGACCTTACCTGTTTTGGGGTATTGTATTTTTCTTCTTGTGGATGATCCTTAAAAGCACTTTCTTCAATAACTTTCTATTGGATTGATGCGCTTGCACAAAATCCATAAAAAAATCCCGCATTTCGTAAAATGCGGGATTTTTTTTACCCAACAGTTGGGATCAACTCATTTCCCATCCCTGGCGTACTGGCTCGCTGATGTAGCGGTCTGCTTCAGGAAGTCCTTTGGCCTTGAGATTTGCCGCATCCCAGTGTATTTTCTGACCATTCATCCTCAGCGACAATACTCCCAGAAGCGTAATTTCGGTAAGGTGTGCCCCATATTCGAAATTAGCACTGGCAGCAGGTCCTCCCTTAATGGCGTCCACCCAATCCCTGAAATGTCCCTTCGACCGGGGAATGGTTTCCTTGGGCTTTTCCATGTTTTCAGCCAGGCTTTCGGGAAAAACGTAGGGGACCCTGTCACCCCCGTTTACAATGATACCCTTATCCCCCACAAACAGGGTACCTCTGGATGGCCATTGGTAGCCCGATGGCAGCGAGGGATGCAACGGTGGTTTCACTCCCCCGGAATACCAGGTCAGTTGAATGGGCTTACCCGTGTTGTTTTCAGGAAAATGATAGTAGCCAATCTCCCCATAGGGAGCAATGTCCTGATTGCTAAAGCCTGCGGGGAAAACTTCTATGGTCTCCGGGTCACCCAATTCGAAAGCCCAGGTGGCCGCATCCATGTCATGGCAGCCAAAATCTCCCAGCGCCCCGCATCCAAAATCCCAAAAATCCCTCCAGGTAACGGGAGAATACCATTCATGGTAAGGCCTGTTGGCAGAGGGGCCAAGCCAAAGATCCCAGTCAAAGCCATGGGGCTTAGGCGAAGCAGCCACTGGTACTGCCCTCATTTCGGGAATCCATCGGGAAGCCGGCACCCAGGAGTGGGTCTCCCTCACTTCTCCAATCACACCTGCTCTGAGGTATTCCACCGTCTGCCGGATACCGTCTGTACTGTGACCGACATTGCCCATTTGGGTAGCTAGCCCGGTCTCCCTGGTCAGCTCCCGGATCATTCTGGCTTCCCTGATATTATGTGTGAGTGGCTTCTCGCAGTAAACGTGTTTGCCCATTTTCATGGACGCATAGGTTATATATGCGTGGGTATTGTCTGGTGTGGAGCAGCAAATGGCATCGAGGCCTTTTTCCTTTTCCAGCATCTCCCTGAAATCCAGGTATTCATTCAATTTATAATTCTCTGTCTTGTCTTCATAATGATCCTCCACCCGTCTCTTCACAGGACCTCTCCCGGCGATAGATCTGTAGTAAAAATTAGCCAAATCCCAGTATTCACCAGGGTCTGCTATCGCGGTGATCTGTACATCATCCAGCTTCATCAGATCCTCGGCATTTTGGCGACCTTTTCCGCCCACACCGACCATGCCAATATTCACCTTGTCACTCGGCGCCACATGGCCTTTACCTCCCAGTACAAATCTGGGTACAATAAAAAAACCGGCCGCACCCAGACTGGAAGTCTTGATGAAGTTTCTTCTGGAATCTGTATTTTCTACTTTTTCTGGTTTATCAAGCATCCTGAAATAATTTTTTGTGAATTCAATTTAAAAATCAATCGTTATTCTTCCTAAATAATTTGTCGTTCTATGGAAAAATTATCGGAAAACCATGGCAAAAGCTCATATCCTATATACCTCTGCTGCATTGCTGTAAAACAATTTTTCTTTCTCGCCTTTTGACATTGCATTGGTAAGGGCATAAAATATCTGCATCTATCGCTCCAGGCTTTCGGCTTGCAGTAGCACGGGCCAGTCACTTCCATACATGAGCCTTTCCACGCCAAACACCTCCAGCGAGGTGTCGAAATAGGGATGTAGCTCCTGCTGTCCCACACCCCGAGAAGCACGCGTAAGCAGACCGGATACTTTGCAGTAGACTTGCTCTGTCTCTGCAAAAGGGCGAATGGCACTGGCCCAGGATTTCCAATCCTGATTCCGGATATCCGGATTAGCCATGTGATCCAACACAAAAACCTGATTTACACAGGAATGGTCGGCGTTCCTAATTTTGCTATGGAGGCTTCAATATCTTCCTGGCTCAATTCGTGCTGCTTTATTTTTCCGGCAAAATAATCATCGTAGGCCTTCATATCGAAATTTCCGTGCCCACATAGATTGAACAAGATGGTTTTGGAAACCCCCTCCTCTTTACACTTTTTCGCTTCCCGGATAGCGGTAGCTATGCCATGGTTGGCTTCAGGCGCAGGGATTATACCCTCTGAACGGGCAAAAAGTACGCCTGCTTCGAAGATCTCCAGATTGTCATGAGCCTGTGCTTCGATGAGTTTATCTTTTAACAATTGACTTACGATAACGCCTGCACCGTGGTAGCGCAACCCACCCGCGTGAATGGGCGCCGGAATAAAATCGTGTCCCAGGGTGTACATGGGTAAAAGCGGCGTCATTCCCGCGGTGTCACCAAAATCATACCTGAACACCCCTCTTGTCAGCTTTGGGCAGGAAGAGGGCTCACTGGCAATACAGCGTATACGGTGTCCTCCTTCGAGATTTAACCTGAGAAAAGGAAAGGACAATCCGGCAAAATTTGAGCCTCCACCAAATGGAGCAATCACGATATCGGGAAGATCACTGCCTGCCTTTTCCAGTTGTTTGATCGCTTCCATTCCGATAATGGTTTGGTGAAGTTTCACATGATTCAGTACGCTACCCAGGGCATACTTGGTATCTTCTCTGCTCGCTGCCATCTCCACGGCCTCGGATATGGCTATTCCCAGACTTCCCGGTGAATCAGGATACTCAGCCAATATTTTTCTTCCCGCTGCAGTCCGTTCCGAAGGAGAGGGATACACATTCGCTCCCCAGGTATTCATCATCATCTTACGGTACGGCTTGTCCTGGTAGGATAATTTCACCATATACACGTCGCAGGCGATGCCAAAATGCTGGCAAGCAAAACTGAGCGCACTTCCCCACTGTCCTGCTCCGGTTTCTGTGGTGATTCTTTTGATTCCCTCCTGCTTGTTGTAATAGGCTTGAGGGACGGCCGTATTGGGTTTATGGGATCCAGAGGGACTCACACCCTCATACTTGTAGTATATCCTGGCAGGTGTATCCAGGGCTTTCTCCAAACCATAGGCACGGTACAATGGGGTGGGTCTCCAGATACTATACATGTTTCGCACTTCATCCGGAATAGGCACCCACTTGTCAGTAGTCACTTCCTGCCTGATCAAGGCTTCCGGAAACAAGGGTGCCAAAGCATCGGGACCGATAGGTTCCAGCGTACCGGGATGTAGAGGCGGCAGCGGCTTGTTCGGCATATCCGCAATGATGTTGTACCAGTTTTCAGGTATTTCACTTTCTTCCAGATTGATTTTTCTGATTTTCATTCAATGATTATTTTTTAGGTTTATTAATCCTGACTGGAAAGGTTTTTCAAGGGTTTTTCTTCCAGGCTGCGGTTGAGCAGGTAGGCAGAAACTCCCTGATTATTGATTCCTACGAGAAGCACTTTGAGATAGGACAAATTGATCACTTCCATTGATTTCACATCTCCATTAAAGGCAAGTCCGGAATCGGGCGTGCTTACATAAGTAAATGCTCCTGAACCGTTTCCCCTGAATAGCTGACCAAAATTGGCATCCATCACTCCCAACCTCAGGCGTGTGGTATTCTGGTTGCCGCCAAGGATAAAATCCAGATTGCCGTCATCATCATAATCCAACACCGATATCGCTCCGGCAGGCGCATATTGGGCCTCCACCGGCAATTCACGCGGCACGAATTTCCCTTCCTTGTTTTCCAGATATATCGTTTTCAACTCATTGACCAGTAACTTGTCGGCTGCCGCTAACTGCTCTTCAGACAGGATATCTTCAATTCTTGCAGTTGAAAAAGAGGCATAATCTGTAAATACGCTACGCATACCATACATCTGATCCAATAGTTCGTCCCTACTCATAAAAGGATACGATTCTCCCATGATGTAGTGGTTCAATATAGGGTCTACCGATCCGTTGCCATCAAAATCTCCATACACCAGCGTCAAAGGTTCCTGCTCAGAAGCGCTCAATTGGCTGTTCAGACCGAAATTACCGACAAGTAAATCCAGGTCTCCATCCCTGTCGAAATCTGCTGCTTTTATTACGGACCATTTGCCTTTCAACTCCCGGTCAAAGTAATTTGCTGTCGCATTCTCAAAGCCACGTCCCTCCCGATTGAGGAAAACACTTACAGGCATCCAGTCGCCGACCAGTAGCAGGTCATCCCAGCCATCCTCATTCAAATCCATAACCTCCGCATCGGTGATCATTCCAATTTCATCAAGGCCCGGAAAAAGTGTTGGGCTTTTATTTTCAAATTGCCCCTTTCCATTATTTTGCAGGACATAGGATGCTGCAGCCTTTGGATATTGGCCCGGCACGGCCCTCCCGCCGACAAACAGGTCCAGGTCACCATCTCTATCTATGTCCATGGCTTTCACCACCGATCCGCTGCTGTAAATTTCTGGCAGCGATGAAACATCTTTTACAAAATTCCCTCCTCCCTGATTGATGTAAAGCCTGTCCTGTAGTTCGGGCGAGTCCCGGTCAAAATCGTGGTAACCTCCACTTACCAGGTAAAGGTCCGGCAATCCATCCCCATTCGCATCGAAAAATAATGCGTCGGTAGTAGCAAATTTACTGTCTTCTTCGAGGTTCAGACCCTGAGATTCAACGAATTTACCGTTGGACACCTGAAAAAACAACTTACCTGGCCGGTCCTCTGCACCGCCTACAAAGACATCTGTAAACCCATTATTATTTACATCCGCTACCGCCAGCACAGGCCCGGTAGGAGACAGCATGTGGCTCAGCAATGGCTGTCGTTTGAAATCGTTGTAGCCGGGTTCCAAATGTTCGTAATTAAAAGGTGGTACTATGGGCGTAAACGCTGCTTGCTCAGTCCTTTCCACCCCATCAGTGGTCCTCATGGCTTCATCCTCTCGCAACGCCAACAAGCGGTTGACCTTTATGTCCCTGATCCACTGTTCTTTGCCTGAAGGCCATCGGATGTGCAGCGAATCTACCATTGGGGCCTGCCCCAGGCCTACATGTAGCTTATGGCTCACAGAAGATTGAAATCCTCTGGAGGGTTGCTGTTCGAAATACTGCTTTTGTCCGTCGACATAGACGGTGATTTTTGCCCCTATCCCAGAAGTATTCATTCCCTGCCCCCGCAGCCTTAACTGCAGGAAATTTGCCATTTCCCCACCCCCTGTGAGTTTATTTCTGAAAATGCCGGCCGCTGCATTGAGATGGTTTACTACCAGGTCCAGCGAACCATCATTATCCAGGTCCGCATAAGCCGCTCCGTTGGAAAATGCGGGTTCCCCAAAGCCCCAGGCTGCAGACATGTCTTTAAACCTGGTGCCGGCTTCATTTTTATAGATGTAGTCATGGACCGGGGTAGACTCCATGCTGGTCACCAGGTGAAGGGTGTCAGCCTTTTCGCCGTCTCTTGCTTTGCTGAAGTAGTAATCGCCTTTGTATTTAAGAAAATCCCGGTTCGTATAATCCCGGTAGTAGCCGTTGCTGACGAACAGGTCCTTCCATCCGTCGTTGTCAAAGTCTGCAAAAAATGCGGCCCAACTCCAGTCCGTATTTGAAATACCTGCCAACTGTCCTACTTCACTGAAAAATCCGGATCCCTGATTCACATGAAGCATGTTCCGCATGTTTTGATGGTAAAACCCTTCCATCACCATCAGCGCATATTGCTCGTAATTTTCAGGTCCGTACAGCAATTTTTGCCGCCTATTGTCCTCAGGAAGCATATCCAATGTAAAGAGATCCGATAGACCGTCATTGTTGATATCACTGATATCTGAGCCCATGGAAAAATAAGAGATGTGTTGTAAATAATCCGTAAGCCTTTCGGAAAAGGTACCGTCACCGTTGTTGATGTACAGATAGTCTGGTTCAATGTAATCGTTGGAGACATACAGATCGGGATATCCGTTTCCGGTGATATCCGATACGGCAATGCCCAGACCGAAACCCATGGAATTGCCTTTGATGCCCGCCTGCTCGCTGATATCGCGAAAATATCCGTTGTCATTTCTAAATAGTTTATCTCCGGCAAACTCATTCCGGTCCTTCCGCTTGGCGTCAAAATCAATTTCGTTGATCACCTGCGTATTGTGGTTGAGCAGATACATGTCCAGATCCCCATCCAGGTCAAAATCGAAAAATAAAGCCTGTATGCTATTGGCCGGGTCTGCCAACCCGTATTTTTCGGCTGACTCCACAAAGGTGCCGTCAGTCTGGTTGATAAACAATTGATTTTTGCGATCCGAGGCAGCCCCCTTTCCCGAATAACAGACATAGATATCCAGGTAGCCATCTCCGTTGATATCGACCATGGTGGTACCTGTAGTCCAGGCATCTCGTCCCCCCACTCCGGCCGCCCGGGTAATGTCCTTAAATTTGAAATCCCCCAGATTCTGATACAACCGGTTGGAGCTCATATTCCCGGTAAAAAAAAGGTCATCCAATCCATCATTGTTGATGTCACCTATAGCCACCCCTCCACCGTTGTAGAAATATTCGTAGGTAAGGATATTGGAAAATTCATCCTCTCTGAGGTTATTCTGAAATTTGACACCTGTTTTTCGGGGAGGCAACTTTTCAAAACCCTGGGGCAAAGCCTGCCAGACAGGCAACAATACCAGCAAACAGATCTTAAACAAATGTGTGTATACGGGCAGCATATTCAATTGTTTGTGCAAGTTCAAGGCACCTGAGCCTTTGACTTTTTCCATTTTGTTCAAGTAAATCTACATTTTTCCGGCCGGTAACACAATAGTCAATAAAATAGTCTGTCTACTTTTCATTATACTTTCTTTTACCGGAAACAATTGTCTCTGGTAAAAATTAAAATCCCAGATAATAAGTATATTGAAAGAAATTGTCAATACAGCCTTCTCATAAATGAAAATACCGGTCGCTTTTAAATCCATTCTTTTTTGCCTGCTGCCTGGTCTGGTTTTTTTGACCAGTGCCTGCCAGAAAAAAGAAAAAAGCACACTTGTCTGGGAATCCAGCTTTCCGATCATTGGGTCTCAGTCGTCTCCCCGTTCTGTCGACCTGAACGGAGATGGTCTGTTGGATTTTGTAATGGGTGCCGGAAAGAACGAGTTTGAATACAGCGAATATGGAATATTGGCTATCAATGGGGCCGATGGCCAACTGCTATGGCATGCAGAAACGATGGATCAGGTCTATGGAGCTGCCACCTTTCATGATGTCAATGGAGATGAAATAGCAGACATCTTTATTGGCGGCAGAGGTCCGCATTTAAAGGGCATCGACGGTAGATCCGGAGCGTTGATCTGGGCCTATGACAGCAGCAAATATCTGGACCACCCTGTCCTGAAACACGCGCGGTTTAATTTTAACAGCAGTGTTCTCCTCCCAGATCAAAATGGGAACGGAATGCCGGAATTGCTGATCACCAATGGTGGTAATGCCAAAGCAGCTCCATTCGAAACGCAAGAACGCTACCCGGGAATTCTGATGGTCGTCGATACTTTCTCCGGAGAAGTTATCGCTGCAGACAGCATGCCTGACGGGCAAGAAACCTACATGTCTCCGGTTTTTTTGCCGGATGGGGAAAACAATAGTCCGATGGTCATCTTCGGAACGGGCGGAGAAACCCTATCCGGAAGCCTGTATATCGCAAAATTGGAAGACTTGATGAATAATGACCTTTCCGATGCCAGGGTGCTGGTCTCTGAAAAGGATCACGGCTTTATCGCATCACCGGTGCTGGCGGATCTCGACCGGGACGGAAAGCTGGACATCATCACGATTTCCCATGCAAGCACCATTTCGGCCATTTCAGGCGAATCGTATGAGCTATTCTGGCAGGTACAGCTACCAGGAACGGAAAGCAGCAATACCTTTGCCGTAGGTCAGTTTACCGATGACGAAGTACCCGATCTTTTTACTTTTGTCAGCAAGGGTGTGTGGCCCCAAAATACCGGTTCCATTCAGGTGCTTATAGATGGACATACCGGCACCATACTCAAAAGAAAAGAATTGGGTTGTACCGGATTCTCCTCACCGATTGCCTACGACCTTAATAAAGATGGTACAGATGAGGTGATTTTCAGCATCAATGAATATGATTGCAGCCGGGCCATTGATGACAAATCTGCCTTCATCATTGAAAATAAGCTGCTGCTAATGGATTTCAAATCAGATGAAATCCATACGCTGGATCAGTCCCGGGGCTTTAAAAATATTTTTTCCAGTCCCTGGCTGGGAGATATTGATGGAGATGGTTTTCTGGATTTGGTACATGCCCAATATTTCAGCCACAGCGACATACTTTCCTTTCTTGGCATGAGGGTAAAACGAATTGATCTCCCTATCCGAATGGGGAGGGATCCGGTTTGGGGAGCCTTTATGGGGTCAGAAGGGAATGGGATTTATCCAAAATAAAGGGGCACCTGGAAAGGCACCCCTAATGTTTACAATAAGTTTAATTTAGGTCCATCAATCGGCCGTATCCCACCATACCCTCGTAAGGAAGATATCTGGCAGGGTAGCCCCAGCCTGAAAGTTCTCGTTTGTAGCCGCCTCTGCCGCGGGATACCTGAGCTTTCTCATGATCTGACCCTGAGTTACATTTCCAGGATAATTGGTAGGTGTCAGTTGAGGATAACCGGTTCTTCTCCAGTCGGACCAGGCGTCCCACCAGTTGAAAAACTTGCTTACCCACATTTGTTCGCCAATCATCTCAAGTGCCGGCTTATCAGCCCCATAGGGGTGTCTTGCCAGATAGGCGCTTACCTCCGCATCAGAGACAGTAAGTGACTCGTCAAATGGCGTATACATCTGCATGGCGCCCTTCACGCCTTCGTTATAGTGCTGCTCAGCAGTACCTGAAATCCCTGAGCCTATACCGCGTTCCAGTGCCTCAGCCTGCAAGAAGGCCGACTCAGCAAAATTCATCAGCATATATGGACTATCTCGCTGCAGCATCAGGTAGTTGATTCTGGAGTAGGTAGATACCTGGTCTACAGGACCTCCTTCGATCTCTTCCAGCCCGGCGGCATCATACCCGTTTGGCATACCTTTTTGCTCCAGCGGATTGGTGTTGATAGGCGTCCAGGAAACGGCAGACCAGTCTGCTATGCCTCCACTAATGATCATCAGCCGGGGGTCCACCTCATCAGCGGTAGTGGCGCCAGCCTTCAGCCATTCTACCATGGTGTCACTCAAATAGCTGGGTTGTCCACCATCACCGGGATAAAATGCCCTGGAAATGCCATTCTGGTTGATCCAAAGGCTGGGTCCTTCTGACATGGGTACCCAGGCATTGTCCTCATTGCTCTGCATAACCCCACCGGCAATGGCTTTGGTTACGTACTCATCTGCCAACTGCGGAGCTACATCAGACACCCTCATGGCCAGTCGCAACATCAGGGAGTAGCCAAAACGCTTCCACTTCGCTATATCTCCGTCAAAAATGATATCTGCTCTGGCAAAACCATCGTCCGGGTTGGACGTGCTGATGGCTGCAGTGGCTTCCTCCAGCTCCTGGAGGAGGTGAGGATAGATTTCAGACTGGGGATCGTATTCCGGAAAGAAAACACCTTCCATACCCTGTAAGGCGTCAAAGTAAGGTATATTGCCATAGAAATCTGTCAGCCTGTGGAAATTCAATACCCGCATGATCCTGGCGGCATTTCGGGTATTGATTTTATTCCCCTCATCATAGCCACCCGGACCGGTCTGACGGATCACTTCAGAGATGTTCTTCAATGCATCGCCATAGAAAAACTCAAAAGGGGCATTGTTGGACTCGAAGTTTTCCTGGTACTTGTCCCCCGGCGCAATGCCTCCACCGGCGTTGGCCAGGTGTTGGATCAGGTAGGCGGTCATGCCTATATTGGTTCGCCAGTCGATGTAGCGGTTGTCTCCTGCCGAACCTCCTGAAGCAGAGCCGAGCTGGGCTGCAGTAAACATGAAATTGAGATCAATTTCGTTTACTGCCTGTGGATTGATATTCAAATCGTGCAAATCTTCGGTATCACAAGCGGTCAAAGAAATGCAGATTGCCAAACCAAAAAAGAGAAATCTGTTTATTATTTTCATGGTAATTTTTCCTTTAGTGATTAAAACGTCGCCCTAACATTGAATCCAAATGTCCTGGTCTGTGGCATACCAAAGTAATCCAGTCCCTGACCGTTACCTGATGAATAGCCTGATTCAGGATCAATGTTTTCTACATTCTTCCAGAGTATAGATAGGTTTCTGCCGACGAAAGATATGTTCAGGTTGGTGAACGGCGTATTACTCAGAATACTTCTCGGAAAATTGTACCCAAAGGTCACCTGCCTCAGCTTGGCAAAAGAACCATCGTAGACAAAGAAATCCTGCACCCTGTTGCCCATCTGGTTCCAGTAATTGTTGGCCTCTCCGGGAGACAGCGTCTTGGTAAATGACTCATAAATGGGATCTCCATCGGCATCCGTACCCGACTGTATTACACCAGACACTGTAAGTGGCTCTTCTCCTGCACGACCCTGAAGGGTCTGCTTGTGAAGCCCCCATTGGGTAAGCCTGACATTGGTTCCGGAATACAAGTCGCCTCCAATTCTGAAATCGACCAGTGCAGACAGATTAAATCCCTTGAAGGTAATGCTGTTGTTCACCCCTCCGGTCCAATCCGGGATGCCATTTCCGATGACCTCCATCTGATCCGATTGTACCGGTGCACCGTTCTCTTCAAATACAGGCTGTCCGTCCGGAGATTTCTTCTGTACCCATCCTGCAAGCACGCCAAACGGATAACCGGTACGGTGCTGCACGAATACGGTTCTCGTTCTGGGCTCCTCCACATTAAGTATACTGCTGCCTTCTATGAGTGAGATCACCTCATTTCTGTTTCTGGCTACGTTGAACGAAATGTCCCAGTTGAAACTATTGGTTCTTACAGGGGAGCCGGTAAGCAGAACTTCTATGCCTCTGTTTTCCATTTCACCCAGATTGACCAGGGTAGAGCCAAAGCCGGAAGCCCTGGAAACCTGTGCATTCAACTGGTCATCGGTACTGCGCTGACGATAATAGGTGAAGTCCAGTCCCAACCTGTTCTGGAAAAACCGAACATCAAAACCCATTTCAATCTCTGTAGATAATAGGGGTTTTAAAAATCTATTGGGAATGGTGCCTGCATTGCCTCCTGCAGTAGCAAATGAGGCCATCGCTACCTGATTTCCGCCAAAGTCGATTGCCGGTGCTCCCAAGAGAGAATATACATTTTGTATTTGATAGGGACCTACGGTAGAGTTACCCACCCTGGCCCAGGAACCTCTGATTTTACCGAAACTAAGCCAAACGGGCAATTCCGTCAGGGCATCTGAAAACACAAAACTTCCGCCTAAAGAAGGGTAGGTAATATCATTGAACTGTGGATCCAGTACAGAGAACCAATCTGTTCTTCCCGTTGCGGTAAGAAAAATTATGTTCTTGTAGCTGACCTCCGCTGAGCCAAAAACAGAATTGATCCCCCAGCCGGAGTACCCATAACCAAAGTTTCGGGTCACTGTATTGTTGATCGCATGGAAGAAAGGAACGTTGAATCCCTGACCGTTGGCTGAAATGGTCTCATCTTCCCTTCTCATCCTGTTGGCACCGACAAAGGCATTCAATGCAAAATCGCCAAACTGCCGGTCATAGCCCAGCATGGCTTCCAGGTTGATTTCATTCACCCTTCGCTCGCTTTCGCTCATACTGCCATTTCTGTCATAGCCGGTTCCCTGAGGGGTCAAAGTGGTACCTCTTCTGGTAAACCAGTCCATTCCCGCCCTTCCTGATAGGTACAGGTGATCAGTGATATCATACCGCAGGGATCCTGAAGTGATGATCCTGTCTCTGGTATCGTCGATCGACAGTTGATAGGTAGAAAAATAAGGGTTTTGTCCCCAGGGATTGTTTGTCATCAGGTATTCCTCCTGCTCGGCAAAACCCCAGGTGCTCAGCAAGTCCGGATCTGTGCCTACCGGTATGGTACCCAATCGATTCGGATCTCCCTTACCCCACTCTACATTGACATTCGGCGGAAGGGCAAAAATGGACTGAAAGGCATTTCCCGGTGAATCCGATAACCTGGGTCTGTTTTTAGTTCTCTCATTAGAGTAGAGTACCTTGGCATCGAAGGTGAGTTTTTTGCCAAACTTACCATTGGTGGCTATGGACATATTCAATCGGTCAAAGCCAGCATTGGGAACCACAGAGGTACTCCTCATGTCTGTGGCATTGAATCGAAAGGTCTGGGCTTCGCTACCACCGGAAAGTGAAATACTGTTGGTGTAGGCAGCACCGGTTTCATAAAAGCGGTTCCAGTTGTCTCCTGCATAAACATAGGGGCGCTCTACTCCATCAAAATGCATGGAAGTACCTGTGCCCAATCGCTCTCCCCAGGCTTGCGTACCCCAGTCATAGCCCTGCCGTACGGTAGTAGGCCTTTCTGCGGCGCCGGTTATCTGATCGCCCTGGAATCTTCCCGATCCGAATTCTGTCTGCAGATCGGTTTGATTGTTGATTCGCTCGAATACCACATTGGAGTTTACCTCTACTCCGATTCCCCGCTGTGCGGTCCCCCTTTTGGTGGTAATCAATATGACGCCGTTTGCAGCTCTGGATCCATAAAGGGCTGCAGCACTGGCACCTTTCAATACGGACATGGACTCAATGTCATCCGGATTGACGCTTGTCATCCCATCACCCTGGTCAGCGCCCCCCCAGACACCCGCCTGGCCAAAGTTAGTGTTGTCCATCGGAATACCATCAATGACGTAGAGCGGTTGATTGCCTCCCTGCAGCGATGTATTGCCCCTGATGATGACCCTGGATGAGCCTGCGGGTCCGGATGCTACATTGCTGACGTTCACTCCGGCCACCCTACCTGCCAACTGGTTGGCTATATTGTTTTCGCGGGCCTGAGTAAACTCCTCTCCTCCTACTTCTGTAATCGAATACTGCAAGGCCCTCACATTTCTTTCAATGCCAAGTGCAGTAACAACCACTTCAGATAATTCCTCAGCATCCTCGGCGAGGATGACGTTTATCGTATTGCGATTGCCGACTGTCTGCTCAACAGTCTCAAATCCCAGATAGGAAAACACAAGCACTGTCTCTGATCCAGGAACATTCAGGCTGTAATTCCCATCCACATCTGTGGCCGTACCGGTAGATGTCCCCTTGATCAATACCGAAACGCCCGGAAGGGGCAAACCATCGGCCTGACCGGTAACCTTTCCGGTGACGGTTTGTGCCAAAACACTGCCACTCAAAGTGGTCAGCATTAAAAGGCAGACAATAAGTAATAGGTTTTTCATAAAACGGATAATTTTGGATTTAACATGACTATTGCCCCAACCTCTGATCACCCCTGTTTACACCAATGGTCATGACTATCTGGAGACAAGCTGCCATGCAGAACAAAATATATTTTGCTCCTCTCTTCTCCCAACTCATAGGATTGGTTTTTACAATTGATAAACGGTCAATAAGGGCAATATTTATCAGAAATGTAAAATAATATAAGAAATAAAAAAAGAATTGAAGTGAATATTTTTTCGTTCAAAAATTACATGATTGGCCAAACAAAAGCGGATAAACGTATTTTACCAGTAAACCGAAGATATATTGCTTAAGAGTACAAGAGACCCAATTAAAAAACAACCTGATTCAGAAACCCAGTGAAAACATCCAATAAAATATAAAATTAAAATAAATTTTATGCTTAAAAGCTTACCTGAAAATGGTATCGCCTGGATTTAAACACCTAAAAACTGCATTCACTATCCAAGCCAAGCGGTCGAAAAATCCGGCGCATTAAATTCGGGACCGCATGTGAAGGGCATGCCGCCTGGTAGGTAGTGCTCAGAATGGTGACGTTTATTCGAAAAGCTGCCCGCCGGCGCAATCAAATCAGTGGTCTAAAGCTCCGTTGGAGTCAAAACCCGACCCTGAAACTTACTCCGCTGGCGCCAATATTTACCTTGTCCATCCATGGTTTAAATGAAGCCCGGTTCTTAGCCTGAAGGGAATACAGAATACCGTCAAATACCAACAGGAAAGCACCCTGTAGCACTATGGAATTCCCAAAACCGATCCATTGCTCTTTTTGACGGGCACGGCCCCTTTCTTTTAGGTACAGTCCGCCAGCCATGTATCCCAAATCCAAGGCGGCGTTGAACAACAAAATTTTTTCCGTTTTGTGCTGTGCTTCCAGGCTTTTCCACAGACTTTTATTTGTTTCCTGCCCTCTGGCGTTAAAATAACCCAGTCCGGCAATAGCCAGATTTACCGAATTCCAATACAGATTCATCTGGTGAAATCCTTTCTCCGATCCGCCGGACCGCGACGCTCCTATTCCTCCCCACACCATGTTTCCCAGTGCCCATGAGCCGAGCACCAGCATGCCACGGCTTTCGAGCCGTTTTTTATTTTCATTAATTTCGGGAATAGTGTACCTATTTTGAGCCTTACAGAAAATAGAAGTAAACATTCCCGCCAATACAAATAAGGTTTTTAATTTCATTGTTTTATTTTTTCCGGATGATTTACCAGCCTCACCAGGCTTCTGAATTTTAGCAATGTGAGGATCGGTAAATCATAAACGTTCAGGAGTGGAAAATTGGTTGGCCGGTTTTCGTCATTAATATTGCATAAAACAGCTAAAATAGAGCCAAACCCGTATTTTCTTCACCCCCTACGGCTTTACTATCCGTGGTTTTCAATGCTTTGCCCCTCAGGGCGCTGAATTCATCAACGTTCCTATGCAGGTTACCGACCGAATCAAGTACTACACTTCGGCTTACCTGCAACGGAGGAGAGGTGGCCCCGCATGCAATGCTGCAGCATATTTTTGAATCCCATCTCATCCGGGTTGAAAATAACCCGATCTTTATTAGAACCACTCATAGATGAAAAGGTTTATAAGTAGCAATGTACCCGATATACCTATATCTTTGTTTTTGAAATCACAAAACGCTGGGAAAAAAAGTCGACATGCCAAACACAAACATCAGGGACAATATCAAACAAACCCTAAGCACATTTATGCGTCAGGATTGCCGTCTCATCGCTGTGAGCAAAACCAAGCCTGTATCGGCAATTGAGGAGGCATACGCTGCCGGCATAAGGGATTTTGGTGAAAATAAGGTGCAGGAGCTGACGGATAAGGCAGTACAATTGCCTGAAGACATTCGCTGGCACATGATAGGCCACCTGCAGCGAAACAAGGTAAAATATATCGCTCCGTTTGTACACCTCATCCAAAGCGTGGATTCGCTTCGTCTGCTAAAACAGATCGATAAGGAGGGAAAAAAGATTGGCAGGGTGATTTCCTGCCTGCTTCAGGTTCACATCGCCAAAGAAGAAAGCAAATATGGCTGGGACGAAACGGAATTGACCGATTTTCTTTTTGGAGAAGAAGTCAGAGAGATGAAAAATATTCAGGTCGAGGGGCTGATGGGAATGGCCACCAATACTGAGGACCAACAAACCATACGGAACGAATTCAGGGCTTTAGCCCATTTGTTCGAGCGACTGAAACAGGAGCCGCTTCCTGACCAGGTGAAGATGAATGAACTGTCTATGGGCATGAGCGGAGATTACCCCATCGCCCAGGAAGAGGGCAGCACGATGGTAAGAATCGGTAGCGCCATTTTCGGCGCCCGGAACTATAGCTAGAAAAATGATGAAAACAGAACTAATAATACGCATTGCAGCTTTATTCGGTGTATTGGCTGTCATTTTTGGTGCTTTTGGCGCACATGCCCTCGAAAACATGCTGGTTGAAACCGGGAGGCTGGATACCTATGAGACCGCCGTAAGTTATCATTTTTACCATACACTCGCACTCCTGGCAGTGGCTTTGCTTGGCCGATTGTATCCGGAAAACAGTCGATTGTTCACAAGCGCCTGGTTTTTTATTGCCGGGATACTTATTTTTTCCGGTAGCCTGTACACCCTTTGCCTGAGCGATGTCAGTTGGCTGGGCGCCATCACGCCAATCGGCGGGCTGGCCTTTATCCTGGGTTGGATGATTTTGTTGGTTAGTTTTGGAAAAAGAAACCCTTCGTAATATTTATGCACAAAAAAATCTTTCTACCTCTCTTCTTTTTTTGTAGCATACACTTTGCCAGCTATGCCCAGGATACCAGATCAATCGTCATTGGGCTAAACGATTACCTGGGGGAGGGCTCATTCTTTGACAACCACCTCACCGGATTTATGCTCTACGACCTGGACAGTCAGCAGATACGATACGATAAAAACGGTCACATCTATTTCGTACCTGCATCCACCACCAAACTGTTTACCTTCTTTGGTTCTCTAATGGTCCTGGGCGATAGCACTAATTTTCTGCGTTTTGTACCTGAGGGCAATAATGTTACGATCTGGGGGACGGGTGACCCCTCCTGGAAGTACCCTTCGCTGCCAAGCCCTGAAATAAAAAGCTTTCTTTCCGACTACGACACGGTGTATTATTCTTCCAGCAACTGGAAGGACGAAGCTTTCGGCTATGGGTGGCAATGGGACGATTACTACTATTCCTATTCTCCTGAAAAGTCACCACTACCCCTTTTTGGTAATTTGGCCAATGCCAGAAATGTCAACAACCGGCCGGTAATCAGCCCTTCATTATTTCAGGTTGAGGCGACCGACAAACCAATGAAGAACGTGCAGCGGGATTGGCGAAGCAACAGGTTTTTCTATAATCCCAGAACCTACAATGGCAGGGACATCAGAGTGCCCTTTATCATTTCAGAGGAGCTTTTTGCCAAAATGGCCAGCCAGGACTGGAAAATTCCTGTGGTCCTGTCTGACAAAAAGTTGCCCCCGGACCACTATATCCTGAAAGGCATCCCAACCAAAGCCCTGTATCGGGAGATGTTGCTTGAGAGCGACAACTTCATTGCGGAACAGCTACTGCTTCAAATCGGAGACGAAGTACATAGAGAGCTGAATAGCGAAAAAGCAATCGAATACATTAAGGACACCTATCTGTACGATCTGCCCGACGATCCACAGTGGGTGGATGGGTCAGGGTTGTCCAGGCACAACCTGTTTACACCCAGAACTATGGTGGCACTGGCTGAAAAAATATACCGGCTTTTTCCCGATGATGAGCTTTTTTCCATGCTTCCTACCGGCGGCAGAACCGGCACCCTCAAATACAACTACCAGGCCCCGGTACCTTATGTGATGGCCAAAACCGGTACCATCAGCAATCACCACAGTATGGTAGGGTATCTGAAGACCAAAAAGAACAAAATATATGCCTTTGCTTTTATGAACAACAATTATCCCTACAAAGCTTCCGTGGTCCGTAATCAAATGGAAAAAGTATTGCTTTATATCCGGGATAATTTCTAAATTCTGCCATGGAAAAAAGAGAATTTATCAAATCACTGGGGCTGGGCCTGGGCCTGATGCCCTTGTCTGGCCTTGCAAAAACCACTGAAAAGCAACCAAGTCAGGACAGGCTCTTGCCCAAAAAACTTCAACCCGGCGACCAGGTAGGCCTTGTCAGTCCCTCCGCAGCCACCGCAGATATCATGGAATTTACATTCGCCAGAGAAGCCCTGGAAGCTCTGGGATTGAAAGTGGAGCAAGGGAAATACCTGAAAGAGCGGAGGGGACATCTGGCTGGTACTGACGCGGAGAGAGCTGCCGATATAAACGAAATGTTTGGAAATAAAAGAATCAAGGCTATTGTCTGTATCCGGGGTGGCTCAGGTGCAGCCCGGATACTTCCACTTTTGGATTATGAGCTTATCAGAAAAAATCCAAAACCTATCATGGGCTACAGCGATATCACAGCCTTGCACAATGCCATCAATGCCCAGACGGGCCTGATCACCTTTCATGGCCCTAACGGATCGGGAAGCTGGAACAATTTTAACGCCAACCAATTCCGTTCGGTATTCTTTGGCACAGGCGAAACCATTACCTATAAAAATGAATCTGAGGAAACCGAGGATCTGGTAAACAAGAAAAACAGAATCAGGACCATTTATCCGGGCAAGGCCGAAGGTAGCCTGGTGGGTGGAAACCTCACAGTACTTACTGCATTGGCTGGATCTCCCTATCTCCCCGATTTCAGAGGCAAGCTCTTGTTTTTAGAGGATATCGGTGAAGAACCCTACAGGATAGACCGCATGATGAGCACATTGATGCTCATGGGTGTATTTCGTCAGATAAGCGGATTTGTATTTGGTCAATGCACGGATTGCGATCCGGGAGGAGGATATGGCAACCTTACCCTGGACCAGATATTTGACGATTACCTGCTACCCCATAAGATCCCGGCGTTCAGGGGGGCCATGATCGGACACATTCCCAGCCAGTTTCTGCTGCCTTTTGGTGCCAAAATGGCCATGGATGCCAATCGTGGAATCCTGGAAACCAGAGAAGCTCTTTTTCAGTAACATGCGCCGGCAATGCTGAAATGTAGAAATAATGATCGGGTGGGTTCAATATACCATATCTCTCCTATCGATTTACATTTCCGTACCAAAATCTGAATACTATGGCTGACCAACATTCGGACAACCCTGCTGTAAACCGCTCAAAAGACTACCGCTACCTGGCCTTGGGCGACAGCTACACTGTGGGCGAAGGTGTACCGCAGGAGGATTCCTTTCCCTACCAGACCGGCCATCTTTTGGAAAAAGCAGGTGTTCCCATTACGAACATTGACATTATCGCCCGGACAGGATGGACCAGCGGCGAACTTTTACAGGAGATACGGCAAAGAAATCTTTCACCCGGAGCCTTTGAACTGTTAAGCCTCCTGATCGGAGTGAACAATCAGTATCGGGGTCTTTCATTGGAACAATTTGAAACGGAGCTAAAACAATTGATAGAAACAAGCCTGGATCTGACCAATAGAGGCAGGGCCGGTATGGTGTTGATCTCCATACCAGATTGGGGAGTTACCCCATTTGCGGATTCGGGAACGAGAGAAAAAGCAAGTATTTCCCGGGAAATAGATGCCTACAATCAAATTGTAAAAAAACTAGCCGCAGATTTCCAGATCCCTTACCTGGATATTACAGACCGGTACAGGGCCATTGGAGGGAAGCCTGTCAATCTGGCCCCCGATAAGCTACATCCCAGCGGACAAATCTACGCCGCCTGGGCCGACCTATTGAGCAAGGTGTTTCAGAAGGCAGTCAAAACATAAAAAAACCTGCCCGGTTGAGTTCCAGAGCAGGTTTAGTATTTTTTTTATGTTAACCTATCGGCCTCCCTTAGGAAGTACATTAGAGATCATAGATACTTTTTCTATGGGTTCGCTGGCATTGGAATAAATCCTGACCACGCTGTTCTGTTTGCCCATTTTACCGGCCGAATTAAAGGATACCTTGATTTCTCCTTTTTTTCCAGGTGCGATGGGCTCCCTTGGCCAGCTCGGCACGGTACACCCGCAGGTAGCAGCCACATTGGAAATAATTAGGGGTGCATTGCCAGTGTTTTCAAATTTAAACACATTTTCCACCTTGTCTCCCTGCGTGATATCACCAAAATCCTTGGAGGACTCCTCGAAGGTAATTACAGGACCATCTGCTGCTTTTTCCTGCGCCACTGCCAATACCGAACTAAGCGTCAGTATCAATCCGAAAATCAATAATTTTTTCATGGGTATCCTATTCATTTGTTTAAAACTTTGTTTCAATAAGCATTAAATAAAAAAACTGGGATGAAAGTTCACCATAAACAGTTCTTCTTTTGCACGTGTCATTGCGGTATACAACCATCTAACATAATTCTTGTCAATCTGTCCCTCCTTTAAATATCCCTGATCGACAAATACGGCATCCCACTGTCCGCCCTGTGACTTGTGACAGGTCAAGGTATAGGCATATTTGACCTGAAGGGCATTCAAATAGGGGTCGTTTTTCAAAGCTTCCCTGATTTTGGTCTTGCTGTTTAGATCCTGGTAATCTTCACTTACTTTTTCATACAAGTCTTTCCACTGTTCCTGAGAAAGCGCAGGCAAATTGGAGTGCAGGGTATCCAGGATCACCCTGGCTTCAAAAGGCAGCTCATCAGGATAGTCGATCAGCCTCAATTCAAGTGTAGCAAACCTCAGGCCATAAATTTCTTCAAATGAACGAATTTTAAGGATTTCGACAAAGTCTCCATTGGCCAAAAAACTCACTTTCCCCGATTCCTCCATGTAGGTATAATTATTCTTTACGATCATCAGGCGATCTCCCGCACTCAATTCGTCCTCATGATAAAAGATTGCATTCCTGATATACCGGTTGTATTGTACGGCAAGCTTGTTGGAGCGCGTAATGATCATGGTATTGTCCAGTCCAAATTTATCGTAGGCATACCTCAATCCATCTTCAAGTCTTTCGCCGGTCATCCGGTAAAAATCCGTATAGCCTTTTGATTTAAATGTTATTTTCGGGGATTTTGCTGTCACCTGCTCTCTTAATGTGGTGGCATTGGTCAGAATTCCGGAATCCAGTTGCTGCCGGGTAACCACTTTCAACACTGCTTCCTGCACTTCAAGCTTAAAATTTCTTGTCAGGTAATCCTTGTCTAAAGCCGGGCTGTCCTCACTTCCTACAGGGGGCAATTGGGCCATATCTCCGATGAGCATCAATCTGTTTTCGGGGTTTTGAAAAACAAAATGGATCAGATCTGCCAGCAGTGATTTACCAGAGGACCGGTCATCGGAAAGCATCGAAGCTTCATCAACAATAAAAACAGATTTGTGGTAATAGTTTTTTTGGACTTCAAATCCATACAAGCCGTCAGCGACTTTTTCCTGAGGGCGGTATATGATTTTATGTATGGTGAATCCCGTTTTTTCTGCATACGCACTCATGACTTTGGCTGCCCTTCCTGTGGGGGCCAGCATTACAGGCCTGAGTCCATATTCAGGCAAAATACGGACCAGAGCTGCCAGAGCCGTGGTTTTGCCTGTGCCTGCAAAACCCTTCAAAATAAAAGCAGCGGCCGATGCTACCTTTACCCTTAAAAAATCATCCATGGCTTCAAAAAAAACCTGCTGATCCACAGTAGGCTTGTGGGGGAAGATTTTCCTGAGCTTTTCAGAAGGCTTCGAAACGGCTTGACTATCTTTACGCATCTTATGCGAAACTAAACCGAAAATGGCGAACATAAAAAAGGACATCACAGATAATTTCGGAAACCGCCTGCGTGCCCGGGTTAATGGTATTTTGGTCCGTGATGAAAAAATACTGATGATCAAACACCGGATGGGAGAGAATGCATCGTTCTGGAATGTACCTGGTGGCGGAATGAAATTTGGGCAAAATGCAACTAAAAACCTGCAAAGAGAGTTTCTTGAAGAAACCGGGCTGGACGTTGAAGTAAAAGAATATTTATTTGTACACGAGTTTCTATCCCCTCCGCTTCATGCCATAGAATTGTTTTTTGAGGTATCCCAAACAGGTGGAACATTGACCATGGGCACTGATCCGGAATTGGGGGACAAGCAGCAGTTGATCGAAGACATCCGATTCCTTAGCCTGGATGAAATAAAATCCATCCCGCCCCAGCAAAAACATGCCCTCTTCAGCAGAATTAATTCTCTCAAAGACGTAAGAATATGGAAAGGATATTTTAATTTTGAAAATAATTGCATAAAATAGCGTTCTAAAACAAACCATCAATTCTTTATATTCATTAAATTAAGCCTTAAAAATATTTAAAATGACGTTGAGTAAGATATTATCGATCGTATTTCTGCTGGGTGCTCTGGGCCTTGGATACAGGTTATATTTGGGAGTAGATGAGGTTGTGGAAGAGGAAAAAATGCTGGCACGAACCGAAGAAAGGATCATCGAAAAGCTTGAGATGCTGAGAGATGCCCAGATTGCCTACCAGGCCACCAATGGAGAATATGCCTCCAACTGGAATGACTTAAAGGAATTTATTCAGGACGGTCGCATTTACATTGTGCAGCGAACGGAGACCACTGAGCTTTTGGAATACGGTAAAGAGGAGACCACCGTCACCATAGATACGCTCGGATCTGTGAATGTACAGGATTCCCTTTTCAACGAAACCAAATATCCGGAATTCAATCTGGATCTGCTCAATGTAGTACCAGGCTCAGGTGGCAAAACGTTTGAGTTCTTTGCAGATAAAATTGAGCGGAGTAACAGGGAAATTGCTGTGTTTGAGATCAGAGATCCGGCGCCCATTAATCCTGAGCGCAGAAGAAACAACAATGAGAAGGCGTTGAGGGTAGGATCCAGAACGGATTCCTCTACCTCAGGAAACTGGGAGTAAGCTTGGCAGAAGCAACCAATCATATCCAGAGTAGATTCAATAGCGATAGATTTGATGTGCAGGACATATCAAATCTATCGCTTTTCTTATATGAAAACCTATTGACGGTAATTGCGCATTGTCAGTCAGATCAGTCCATTGCAGCGGCAAACATCTATTCCCTGCATGAAGGACAGGATCTCGAAAAAATTTTGGACCACGATGAGCTGATTAACGCATCAAATACCTCTGGCAGGCTCTACCTCCATCACCAAAGATTTACGCTCGTTCCCGGGATCTTATTCAACCCAGCCCACAGTGCCCTTTACCTTAACTTTGCGACCGAAGTAAACCCGGAACGAGATGAGGTGGTCTATACCGGAATAGCCAATAACAGCATACAGATACTCGGCGCAGCAGACAAGGCGCTCCTGAATTTGTTCGATGCCAGATTGCCGGAAATGGAAACTTCTCACGGAGCGGCGCATGTGCTGGACTACTTTCTTCACCAAAACAAGGATTTGCTCAATCAGGAGATCTTTGTGCACACCGCTCCAAATTGTATGTATGTAGCTGGTTTTAAAGATAGCGAACTGATGTTATTCAACAGGTTCATAATCCATGAAGAGCAGGCCCTCCTGCGCTACCTGTTTACCGTGCTTCAGCAGTTGGCCTTTGACCAGTCCCATTGCAAAATAAGCATTCTGGGAAATCTGGACTGGATCCATTCCTCTGAGGAAAATCTTCTGAAATATTTTAAAAATATCCGGCAAATCAGCCCGACACAAAACATCGGGTATCAAAAAGGTGCCGAAAATTTAAGAAACACCCAACTTTTAGAAGCCTTCTGGCTTCAGCAACCAGCGGTCTGATGAAAAAAATAGCACTTTTCCCGGGTTCTTTTGACCCCTATACCAATGGCCACCATGACATCGTCTTAAGAGGCCTGAACCTGTTTGACGAAATCATCATCGGTATCGGCCACAACACCAGCAAAAAAAACAGGTATTTTGACATTGACATGATGGTGGATAAGATCAAATCCATCTATACCGACCAGCCAGGTGTGAAAGTACTGGTCTATGATGAGCTTACGTCCTCCCTCGCCAAGAGCCATCAGGCCAGGTACCTGCTGCGTGGCCTCAGAAATACGACAGACTTTGAATACGAAAATACCATTAGCCAAATGAATCGTTACCTGAACGAGGAGTTGGAAACGGTATTTTTGATCACTTCTCCCGAATACGCAGCCATCAGCTCGACGATAATCCGTGAAGTACACCGGTACGGGGGTAATGTAGATAAATTTCTTCCTTACAGCGTCTGATGCAAAGCCGGATGGAGGTTTAAAAAACGCTTGTACAAATAACGCATGGATGGATAGGAATTGATCAGGGCTATCTTTGCCTCCTGATGACTCATCCATTTGATATCGAAAATACCCTCTTCAGTTTGAGGCTTCATTTTTGCATCATTCAGACAATGCATACTGTACCAATATGTTTTCTTCAGAATACTCTTTCTGTTCTGTGTGTACGTGTGCCAGGTTTTACAGATCGGTGCTTTGATTTTGACCTGAATATTGCATTCTTCTTCTACCTCACGGAGGGCACAGCTTGATGGGGACTCTTTTTTTTCAAACTTCCCCTTGGGCAGATCCCATTTACCCAGCCGGTAAATAAACAATATTTTGTCTTCCTTAGTCACCAAACCACCGGCTGCTTTAATGATCATAAACCTGCTTTTAATAAATTTCTTCAATTCCTTCTTCTCATCGGTCACAAGCGTAATGCTGTCCAGGTTCTTCAATTTCCTGGTACGCAGGAGATAAAGCAGGCGCACAATGATGTCTTTGGATGGATTTTTTATCAGCACATCGTCATGAAAATCAGCCGTAGCCGGCAGTTCGGAGGGATTGTCATAGATACATTCAAATGATTTCTTTGGCAAAAAATCCAGAGATGACACCAAATCCAAAGGCTTGTCATTGATGAATATTTTCATAAGCAAGGCTTGTTTTTCCAAAAATGCATTTTTTTTTCAGGCCCTACAACCATCAGTAAACATTAATTGGCTAATTTTATACCATGGAAATTTATGAACCAAACACTGCTTCCCTCATTTCCAAAAAACTCCTGGAAATCAATGCTATCAAGCTTTCTCCAAAAATCCCCTTCACCTGGGCATCCGGATGGAAATCTCCGATATACTGCGACAACAGGTTGTCTCTCTCCTATCCTAACGTACGGAAGCTCATCCTGGAAAAACTGGTAAAAGCCATCCAAACTCATTTTTTGAACATAGAAGCCGTAGCGGGAGTAGCTACCGCCGGCATTCCACAGGGAGTCCTTATCGCAGACAGGCTGGATGTTCCATTTGTATACGTGCGATCTAAGGCCAAAGGGCACGGCATGGAAAACATGATAGAAGGAAAGGTCAGCAAAGACCAGAAAGTGGTGGTCGTCGAAGATCTGGTGTCTACCGGGGGAAGCTCTCTGAAAGCTGTAAACGACTTAAAAAAAGCGGGATTTAATGTTCTGGGAATGGTTGCCATTTTTACCTATGGATTTGAACTGGCAAAAGAAAATTTCTCCAGGGAAGGGGTCAAGTTGATTTGTCTGAGCGATTACGCCGCTATGCTGCCTCAGGCTTTGGCTAAAGGATTCATTTCAGCTGATGACATGGAAGCGTTGAAAGCCTGGAGAAATAGCCCCGACACCTGGAAGCCATAATCAACGGACCTCCCGGCAAGAGATCAGCTATCGCCTTCCGGCGTAATCCAATATATAAGCAGAGATAAGCCGGCCTACAGGTGATCAATGGTCGGGGTAATTTTCCGGATAAAAGGTGTTTGCTTTTTGATCTGTTTTTTCCATCAATCCCAGGCCAAACAGTGCGAAATCATATTTTACAGGATCAGTAGCATCCATGGCCCGGAGGTTTTCTGTGAGTTCCATGGCTGTCTGCCAGTCGGTAGGCTTTCTGCGGATCAAGCCAAGCCTGCGTGCAACCCGATCCACATGCAAATCACATGGACATACCAGTTGAGCAGGTGAAATGGTATCCCAAATGCCAAAGTCAACTCCCATATTGTCCTTCCTCACCATCCACCTCAAAAACATGTTGATCCTTTTGCATGCTGCCTTTCTGCCGGGCGTGGCCACGTGCTTTCTTGTTCTCTGTGGCGCATGAGGCAGGTCGAAAAAGAATTGGTGGAAGTTGATAAGCAAGCTCTCCATTACATTCTGCCCGGAAGTCCAGCCCAGCGTAAATGCCGCTTCCAGACTATCGTGCTTTCGGTAAAACCTGGAAAGGAAATCAATGAAATATAGGGTATCTATATCGTTAAAAGTACGGTGCCTGAAATGAACAAAAGGCTTCAGGTCATCTTCAGAATGATGCAGCATAAACTCATAGGGACTATTGTCCATCATTCCCATGAGCTCCCGGCACTTGTTGATGATCGTCTTGCGTTGACCCCATGCCAGTATCGCGGCAAAAAAGCCGGCGATTTCGATATCCTGCTTGCGGCTGTACTGATGGGGGATGGAAATGGGATCTTCTGCAATAAAATCGGGCCGGTTAAAGGCCAGCACCTTCTCTTCCAAAAAATCCTTCAGTGCTCCCATCAGGCAATGGCGACTTTCATTTCACCACCCTGGGTACCGTCAAACCACTTTAAACACAAAAATTCTTCTTGTTTATCAGAAACATGCCAGTCAAAACACCTGATATTGGCCAATTTGGTCAGTTTATCTGCATCCGGCTGATACAGGCAGATGTCGAAGTCAGGGATCTGTGCCAGATCAGTAGTGTTCCACTTTTCCAGCAACCAACCCTCTTTGAGCACGTTGACCCGTTTGCCAAAAACATGTTCTTCAATGACGGAGGGTATACCATCTTTTCTTCTGAAATGATAGCACTCGGGACCAAAAATAATTTGCTTGTAAAGCTTTCCCTCGATGAGGTCTGACTCCTCAGATAGTTGCTTCCAAATAATTTTGCTTTCCTGTTTGGGAGCAGATTTACTGAATTTTGCCAGGAAGCTGGAAATACCGGAAAATAAATACGTCACACCAATGAACAGCAAGCCAAAAGTGGCAAGGACAGGGTAAGTCAATACAAAAATGGCGTTCCAGATAAATTTGAAAAACCGGTGAAAGAAGTTTTCGATTGTGCCCATTGCGTGCTGAATACAAAGCCAAAAGTAAACGAAATTGGCCAACAAACAAAATTGCCAACTCACTGAGCAAAAATTTCAGTACCAGAGTTTTAAATTTGAACAATCTCATGGGTTTTTCCGTACCTTTGCAGGCTGAAAATACCATAGTGCCATGAATATTACTCAAGAGATTGCCAAAAGGAAAACTTTTGGTATCATCGCCCACCCCGATGCCGGTAAAACCACCCTGACAGAAAAAATGCTGCTCTTTGGCGGAGCCATCAAAACAGCGGGGGCTGTGAAGTCAAACAAGATCGATACCGCCACCAAATCTGACTGGATGGAAATTGAAAAACAACGGGGCATCTCCGTGGCAACCTCGGTAATGGGCTTTGAATACAAAGGGCAGAAAATCAACCTGCTGGATACTCCGGGTCACCAGGATTTCGCAGAGGATACTTACCGGACCCTCACCGCAGTAGATTCTGTCATTATGGTCATTGATTGTGTCAAAGGTGTGGAGATACAGACCGAAAAATTGATGGAGGTATGCCGTATGAGGAAAACGCCCGTCATTTGTTTTATCAACAAATTGGATAGAGAGGGACAAGATCCCTATGACCTGCTGGACGAGGTGGAGCAGAAACTTAATATTCAGGTGAGACCGCTTTCATGGCCCATCTCAATGGGAAAATCCTTTAAAGGAGTTTACAATCTTTACGACAGGCAATTGAACCTGTTTACCCCCAGTCAACGCAAGGTCAGCGACGACAGGATTACGATAGAAGACCTCAATTCCGGCCAATTGGATGAAATGATCGGCAAAAACCTCGCAGATCAACTGAGGGAAGATGTGGACCTGATAGAAGGGGTTTATCCCGATTTTGATCCGGCCGATTATCTGGAGGGAAAGGTGGCGCCTGTATTTTTTGGTTCGGCTGTCAATAATTTTGGGGTGAAGGAAATGCTCGATACCTTTATTCAAATCGCTCCGGGTCCCAAGAGCCGATTGACCGAAGAAAGGGAAGTCAAGCCGGAAGAGGATAAGTTCTCTGGATTTATTTTTAAAATTCACGCAAACATGGATCCCAAACACCGCAACCGGATTGCATTTCTGAGAATTTGCTCAGGACGGTTTGAGCGAAATAAGCCCTACAATCATGTGAAGGGGCCCAAAGCACTGCGTTTTTCTAATGTCACTTCCTTTATGGCGCAGGACAAAGAGATCATCGAAGAAGCTTTCCCGGGAGACATCGTAGGTTTGTATGACACCGGAAACCTTAAAATCGGAGATAGCATTACCGATGGTGAAGATCTGCAGTTTAAGGGCATACCCAGTTTTTCTCCGGAGATATTCCGGGAGGTGGTCAATAAGGATGCGATGAAAACCAAACAGCTAGAGAAAGGTTTGCAGCAATTGATGGAGGAAGGTGTGGCCCAATTGTTTACCTTTGAAATCGGATCCCGGAAAGTCGTGGGCACCGTGGGGCAATTGCAGTTTGAAGTGATTCAGTTCAGGCTGAAAAACGAATACAATGCCACCGCAGACTTTGTACCCATGAACTTGTTCAAGGCCTGCTGGATTAAAAGCAGGGACAAGAAGAAACTGGATGAGTTTGTCCGCTCCAAGCAGCGCCATATTGCCCGGGATAAGGATGGCAAACTTGTGTTTATGGCCGAAAGTAAAGCCTGGTTACAAATGGTGCAGGAAAATTTCCCGGACATTGAATTTCACTACACATCAGAACTTTAATTTATTAGCTTACCTGCCAAATGAAAAAGCCGTTTAACGTTATTTTCGAAGACAATCACCTCCTGGTGGTCAACAAGTCAGCAGGTATACTGGTGCAGGGAGATAAAACCGGCGACAAAACGCTCACCGATTATTGTAAGGACTATATTGCCCACAAATACCAGAAGCCGGGAGCGGTGTTTCTGCACCCGGTACACCGGTTAGACAGACCGGTAAGCGGTATCGTCGTATTTGCAAGGACTTCCAAAGCATTGGAGCGGATGACGGCCCTGTTTAGGAAACGAGATATCCACAAGGTATACTGGGCCATCGTCAAAAAAAAACCCAGGGAAGAAATGGCCAAGCTTACCCATTGGCTCGTAAAAGATAACGATAAGAATGTCTCCAAAGCATTCGAAAGAGAAGTGGCCGATTCCAAAAAATCAGAAACAAATTATAAACGGATGGGCAAACTGAATGACCACTGGCTACTGGAACTGCGACCTGTGACGGGCCGACCCCACCAGTTGAGGGTGCAATTAGCCGCGATGGGCTGTCCTATCAGAGGAGATGTCAAATATGGTTTTTCCAAAGCCAACCCAGATCTCAGCATCAACCTTCATGCCTTCCATTTGGTGTTCAATCATCCGGTAAAGAAGGAAAAACTTTTTCTGAGGGCTGCTCTGCCGGAGGACCAATTTTGGGAACAGTTTTTGGAGTTTGAAAATGTCAAAACAAGTGATCGCCATCTGGACAACACATTTAGCGGGTAGATTACTTAAGCGAGTTGATAGGATTGATATGCTGAGAAAATCGTTTTTTATTTTTGCTCTTCTGCTAATGGCTATTTTCCCGGTATGTGGACAGGAAAAAGGCGTTTTTTGGAAAATATCAGGCAACGGACTTCCTTCCAGCTCCTACCTCTTTGGCACCATCCACCTCATTTGTGAGCAGGATTTTGCGATGAGCGGGCAGGTGATCGAAAAACTGGCTGAATCCAAGGCATTGGTTTTGGAAATAGACATGGACGACCCTGCTCTGCGGATGGCACTGATGTCAAATATTTATAATGAAGACGGACAGAAAATTACAGATTATCTCTCGGAAGAGGAGTATCAGGAAATCAAATCATTTCTGAAAGAGCGAACCGGAATGGACATGGATATGCTCAAAACCATGCGACCGATGGTCCTGATGTCATTGATATATCCCAATTTACTGGAATGTGACACCAGGGCATTCGAAAATGAGCTGATGGCTCTGGCTAAGTCAGAGGATATTGAAATCGTAGGCCTGGAGTCTGTTGAGGACCAACTTTCACTATTTGACCTGATCCCACTGGAGGAACAATACCGGAGTTTTTACACCTATGCAGACAATCTGGAAAAAGGAAAAGAGGAATTCAGAAAATTAATCGCCTCGTACAGAGAAGAGGACATCAGTGCCCTTCTGGACCTGGTCTCGGAAAGTCCGGAGTACAGAGATTATAAGGATGTATTGCTCGACCAGAGAAACCAGAACTGGATAGATCCCATGGAATCCTTGATGAAAAGCGGATCCATGTTTTTTGCTGTCGGTGCAGGGCATCTTGCCGGAGATACGGGCCTGATCCAGCTTCTAAAAAGGGAAGGTTATTCGGTAGAGCGTCTGTATCTTTGAGCTTCATCTCCGGCGGATTTGGGCACAAAAAAATGATAGATACCCCATAGGCTGAGCAGGAGAAGAATACCGATTACCGCGTATTGCCAGGATGCTGTTTTGGCGGCTACTGCTTGCTGAATATCTCCCGCCAAAGCTCCGGTAAAAAACGCCAATAGTGTCCTGGGCAGCATCCCCAGCAAGCCAAACCAAAGTACCCGTTTGAGACCGGTATCCAGAAGGGCAAATACCAGGTTGGATATGGCAAAGGGTATCACCGGACTTATACGCACAAAAAATATCAACCAGCCCATATCTTCCCTTCTCTTGTCTATCATTCGTTTTGCTTTTGGATAGGGCTTGAGTAACCATTCCAGGCTGTTTCTATCCATAAATCGTCCGGACTGATAGCCAATCGCGCTGCCCAGCGTATACGCCAAAACCAGAAGTGGAAATGCCGCCCAGCCAAAAACAAACCCACTGACTACCGAAAAAAAGGTAGTGGGAATCAGGGCAAAACCCATCAGCATAGCCCCAAGCAGGCAGTAGACCGCGGCCCATTCAAGATTCATTATTGAGGGTATACTCTGACTGGCCCAATTGCTGTACAACCACTGAACCAGAAATAAAACACCCAGGGAAGGTACTATAGCCGCCCAGAGAATTGCTGCCAGTACCAGGGGGTTTCTGCGATAGATAACAGAAAAATGCTTGAAAATAGGCGGTTTTTTACTCATCTTTGGGCAAAGCTATAAAAAATACCAACTTTAATGGAATCAAACCGGATAGAGGTAGCGTCTACCCTTCCTTTATACCTATGGTTTGAGGTTTATTATCGACAAATGAGATCAATCCGGGTAACATCATATTCAGAAACACATGATAAAGATGATTAAAATCCGCATAGATTTCACCTGACCTATAAAGAGACAAGCTTAAACATATGAAATTTGGAACCAAAGCGATCCACGCCGGAATCAAGCCAGATCCGGGAACAGGAGCCATCATGACTCCTATTTTTCAAACCTCCACCTACGTGCAGAAGTCACCGGGAGATCACAAAGGTTTTGAATATTCAAGAACGCAAAATCCCACAAGGCAGGTTTTGGAAAAAAACCTCGCCGCTCTGGAAAACGGAAATCATGGTTTGTGCTTTGCCTCTGGTATGGCCGCCATAGACTGCATCATCAAACTCCTCCAACCGGGAGATGAAGTCATCAGCACCAACGATCTGTATGGTGGCAGCTACCGTATCTTTACCAGGATCTTTTCAAAGTATGGCATCAGGTTTCATTTTGTCAATATGGAGGACACTGCGGCAGTAGAGGCGCTGATCAATGAAAACACCAAACTGATATGGGCGGAGACGCCAACCAATCCCATGATGAACATTATCGACATTAGGGCTTTGGGCAAAATTTCCAAGCGCCATGGTATATTGCTGGGAGTGGACAATACTTTTGCCACGCCATTTCTCCAAAATCCACTCGATGATGGTGCGGATCTGGTCATGCACTCCGTTACCAAATACCTGGCCGGCCACTCTGATGTGGTGATGGGAGCCATAGTGGTCAAAGACGAAAAGCTGGCCGCAGAGCTGGCATTTATTCAGAATTCCTGCGGTGCCGTTCCCGGGCCTCAGGATTGCTTTTTGGTGCTGAGAGGTATCAAAACATTGCACCTGCGAATGGAGCGACACAGCCAAAATGGCAAAACCATTGCTGCCTACCTGAAAAATCATCCGAAGGTAGAAAAGGTGTATTGGCCCGGATTTGAGGACCATCCTAATCATGCTGTTGCCAGAAGGCAAATGCGGGATTTTGGAGGAATGATTTCATTTACGTTGACAGGAAACAGCCTGGAGGATGCCAGAAAAGTTCTGGAAACCTTCCGGATTTTCGTCCTGGCTGAATCATTGGGAGGGGTAGAATCCCTCTGTGGGCATCCGGCCAGCATGACCCACGCCAGCATTCCCAGGGAAGAAAGGGAAAAAGTAGGGCTTTCTGATTCCCTTATCAGGTTGAGTGTGGGCATAGAAGACGCCGATGACCTCAAAAAGGATATCTCCAGGGCATTGGAGGCCATTTAATGTAGCATTTTTACAAAAAGTCGCCTGCATCGGTCGGCGATTATTTGCGTCTGGCCTTTGTGGGATTGTTGCAGCTTTGTGATTACCGGTTGGAATTTTTTACTCACTTTCTCTTTTTTGGCCAGGTAGTTTCCCAAATGCTGCAGCAATAGCTGGTTTCTATGCCAGGCTGCCATCTTATTTTCCAGTCCCATGACCTGCTCATGCACCTGCGGCGTAAAAATGGTATTTAAACCTATATTCAACCGGATTTTTTCCAAAAAAATGACCTTTTTGATACCCTTGTAAATGTCATGAATGGACTGGGGATCCAGTTTCGTTTTGGAATCAAAATAGAAATATTCCAACTCCTCGTTGATGATTTGCGTAATGGCGGTGTTTACCGTCAGGATCGACAGGCCTCTGGACTGTCTGTACACCTCCTGATACAAATTTTCCCAATCCTGTGGTGAAATGGAAAGGATGATTTCATACACATGGGTATAGATGCTCTTTTTGTCTGCTGCAATGGCTTTTCCGTATTCTGAAAACAGACTTTTTTCGTGCCCAAAGTAGGAATCATACCCCTCCTTGATCATTTTGATATGTTGTACCTTGCGGAGCTGTTTGTACAATTCTTTAAAAGGGCGGAATGAAAGGATTAGCTGTTCTTTCTCACCAAACCTGGCCCGGTCCAGGACGAGTAAAAATAACCGCAGGAAAAAAAGCTGATCTTCGAGTTGCAATGCTTTTCCGGACCTGATTTTTTTTGATATCTCCCCATAAATTTTCTTTCCGGCAGCATAGTACCGGTCAAAAACCTGCATGATCTGAGGTGAGGTCGATTCCATGGCTATTCATGAATTTTTACTGTAGTAGCACCGTAACCAAAATTTGTCTTTTGGCTGTCCTTAAAATACTTAATGCCATTGACCTGACTCAAAAACCGGTGGATTTCCTTTCTGAGCACGCCATTACCGATGCCATGGATAAAGGTGATCTCGTCCATACCTGATGTCATCGCATCGTTCAACATCTTCTGAAAAACCTCCATTTGCAATTGCAGCTTTTCGCTATTGCTCATCAGATCATGTTCCCGACTTAATTTTTCTATATGAAGGTCCACCGAAGCCGGCGGCCGTTTTGGCTGCACATGCGGGAAAGCATCTTTCGCCACCGGGTTCAACGCTTCATTGAGCTTTTTGACATCCAATGCCTTTTCACGCAGATCCAGCTGAAAGAAATAAGATTCCTTGCCGATCAGCGGCGCCTTCCCCTTATGTTTGAAAAACTGGGTCGCCTTGAATTTAACCTTTCGCTCCATTGCGGCTTGCGGTGCATCAAATTTTTTATTGAGGGGAATCAACAGGAACTTCAAGGCTGGCCACTGCTCAAAATCCTGCAGCGTTCTTTCACTGATTTTTCTAAAGGATTCAGCTTGCAGAACCCCTGCTTCCAGGTTTTTTACCTTTTCGCCGGATAGCTCATCCACCGCAAACAAACAAGGCTTCTGGCTATGGTTGATCAATACCAGGTCATGAAGCTGATCATTGTACGGGACATAGGCGAGAAAAATACCTTCAGTGCTGGCGGCGGGGAGCGTTTTTTGCACAGGCGGCTCAAAGGCGTTTGTCTCCACGCCGGGCCGGTCAAAATACTCCTTTTCGGCCGCATCAATCACGACTACCTCTGATTTTAGCGCCGGAATCCGGAAACCATCTTCAATCTCTATTTCCACCTGACCGCCGGCAGAAAGCCTTGTGATGATTCCTTCTTCCCTTCCATGCAGTAACCGTACTTTATCTCCAATGTTCATAAACCAAATTTACCAAATTGAAAGGGGAAATCCGGAATTTGCGGTCGCCCGTTTTGATTTTAAATTCCTGAAGCACTCAAAATTAAAAGTTCCTGCCTTTTTGTGGGTAGTCCGTCCACTGTCGGCATTGCTTTCATAGTAAGTCTTTAGCGCATACGATTATAGCGGGTTGTTGTGGCCAGCTTTATTGTCCCGAACCTCTATGACATATACGGCATTCCCCTCCTTCCTTTTTTTGCTGACCGATAACAGTTGAAAACCTTTGGCTATTGACGCCAATTTAGATGCCTCCGACAATATCCAGGCCACTTCCTCTCTTTATCCTGCTTATGCGTTAAGTTTTAATTTCAGTAAATATTCATTGGTCTTTTGACTTTAAAGTCAATTGTAGCAATTTCTTTGCTGTTTTCCAATTGCGTTTAGTTGCTTTTCCTTTCAGCTTATTTTCTAAAAAACTATTGGTGATTTGATTTACAGCTCAAAAGACTCCGCTGATCGATAACCTTTGCCGTAAATAGCAAAACTGACCTCGCCAACTATACCTCATGTATGGCTCCAATGGGACTGCATCTTCTCTGCAATTTGTTTGAATAGCGAGGCTGGTAATACGCCATTGGCAAAAAGTATCCTGGCCGGGGAGGCTATTGAAAGGCTCGTTTGTACACCAAAATATCTACATATCTATTTGGATGCTGGCAGGTTTGACTTATTCGCACCGGCGCCGAAGACAATGTACCCCTTCCACCTGCCAATGGAAACCTGGAAAAACGGGCAGCGTCCGAACAATAAAGAGACTGTCTCCAGTCGATTATTTTTTTCGAAGAAAATTTTTGGACAATCCAAAAATAACTCCGTCATGATTTGGCTGGTATTTTGTATCTTCATAGTTATATGTTTCAGAGGCGTTTGGTCGGTTTAAGCAAGCTGATTTACATAAGAAAAACTTACTATTTTGCTTACAAGGGTACTTTTATCCTAACTTAATAACATTGCAAGGCCACCTTATCCATATAAAGAATTGAGCATGATAAAATTTCTATCAAAGATATATTTTACGTCTGCAGCAAATCTACACATCAAAAATCGGCTGTTAATTCAGCTTCTTTTGCTGCTATTTATTGTATCACCACCTGAATTATACTCACAAGCATCAAACAATAATTTTGTAGAATTGAAAGATGACATGTCCGAACTACGGGTAACAACTATGTTTGATTACTTTTTAGATTCTTCTTCTCAATATTCTATCCAGGATATATCAGGAGATAATTTTCAAGATCAATTTAACAATGTGTCGGATCCCCACGTAGTATACGGCAATCTTGAGTCGACTATCTGGATGCGCATTACCATTCAAAATAATCAAACTGTCTACAAACATTCGTGGTATCTTGAATCATGGGGTTTTGACATCAGGAACATCACCTTTTACCTACCTACACCAAACGGAAACTATGAATCGTCAAGTGCAGGTTTCGAACTGCCGTTTGAGCAAAGAAATATAAAGCATAAAAACTTCAACTATTTCTTAGACCTGCGGCCATCTGAAACGAAGACATATTACGTAAAAGTCAGAAGAAATTATAATCAGGAATTCATTTTCTATCTTAGAACCAATGAGAAGTTTATTGAACATTCTTTAAATGAATATTTATTATTAGGTATCTACTACGGCGTTCTATTTATAATTTTAATATTTAATTTTTATTTGTTTTTCAAAATAAAAGATACCTTATATTTATATTTTCCATGCCTGATCTTATCCTGTATTTGGTTTTCGCTGGGTAGAGATGGTCTGGGATTTCAATACTTTTGGCCAGACTATCCGTGGATTAACAAATTAAGCAATGAAAACTTTATCGAGCTTTCTATTATCTTGTCCACACTATTGTTTTCAGACCGGTATGTACAGAAATATACAAAAAGTAAAAGATTATGGACTTTTACTTACCTTGCAATATTTTTAAAATTACTCCTTTTCATAGTTCATGCATATCTCTATCAATTACATTATATCAGTTACATATTAATTACAATTATAATTTTATTAATTCCACTCTCCTTAGGTTTGTATGCATTACTCAAGGTTAAAATTTATTCCTGGTCCTATATTTTTGCCTATGCGTGTTTATTTCTCGTCATTGTCTACTCCTACTCAAAAAGTATACAACTGTTCGACAGCCCGGTTTTAAATTGGTATTTTGTATACCCTGTAATATTTTTAGAAGTGATTTTATTCTCATTTTCAATTTTCAACCAGATCAAATTCCTCCAGAATCAATATATCAGCGCAAGCAAAGAAACCACCCTGGCACTTGAAAAGAACAATCAGCTAACCAACGAACTCAACTCGAAACTAAAGGAAAAAGTAAGGGCAAGAACCGAAAAGATAGAAAAAATGGCATCTGACCTCGCCCAAAAGAATATAGAACTGCAAACAACCAATTTAAAATTGATGGAGCTCAATTCACAAGTCACCCAAATGAATAACTACCTTCAGGAAAATAATGAGAAACTTAAGTCAAGTGTAGAAGAGGTGACCAAGGATCTGGCACTGATGAAAGGGCTTGGATTCGAAGATTTTAAAAATGTATTTCCAGATAAGGATACCTGTTTCAGATTTCTCTCCGAATTAAAATGGAAGGATAAATACCATTGCAAAAAATGTGGCTATAATAAATACATAGAAGGTCCTAATCATGGCAGAAGATGTAGAAATTGCAACTACTACGAGTCCCCAACGGTAGATACACTCTTCCATAAGCTCAAATTCCCTATCGAAAAGGCGTTTTACATCTTATACCTTTCCAATCGAAAGGATGTTGATCTCACATTAAATGAGCTATCTGAAATACTTGAATTAAGAAGAGAAACCTGCTGGGCCTTTAAAAATAAAATCATGCAAGCGATGGAAAAAGTCGGGCACAATAGAGACCTCAGCGGCTGGGAAACACTTGCATTGGTTCATTTGGAATTTTAACTTAACAGGGCTCAGTGATTGGTAATCACAATTCCCGTTTGGGCTGAATCACAACAGTACAATCTCCGTTTTCTGCAATTTTTGTCTGATTTAGGGCTGGTTGTTTACTTTCATCGTCGTTGTAAACTGTGATATTCCTGCATGCCAGCATTGGGAGTGTTAGTTGGATTTGCTTTGGGGTTTCTTCGGCATTGACACCGGCTATATACCAGGCATCTCCGTTTCTACGGGCAATTACACTGTATTTTCCCGGAAAGCCATCGATATGGACCGTCTCGTCCCAGGTTGTGGGAAGTTTTCTCAAAAAATCCAATTCGAAACCAGGCACATCATACAGGTTATTTGGGGCCAATCCAAACATTTGAATTGGATTCTGGAAAAGAACACCGGTGGCAAGTTGGAAAATATCTGTCGTCAAGCGTTCCTGACGGCGTTCATTTCCACGATTTAAAAATTTATTCAGCAGCACTCCTCCGAATTCCATACTTCCTACTGAATTTCGGATATATGGATGCTTCATTTATTTGTCTCCGATATCGGTTTGTTAGATAAAACCAGTGAACCGCCGTAGTTTATTCTCTTCCATTAATCCAGTCTCAACTTGATGTCAAATCGATGATTACATTTATTGTATATAAAATTATTAACTTATCGGAGTTAAACATAAAGTAGGGCAGGGTATATTAAAAAGGTAAAAATAGCCATTTACCATGAAGAGCTGTGAACCCTCTGCTGGTAAGCCAACATTCTCTCCCGCAGGGGCAGTTGCATTTTCAATCAATACCCGTTTCGTCCCTGATTTAACCCCCGAAAGGTCTGCTTCCAACTCTACCATCATAAGCTTTCCCGCTCCCCAGATCAAGTAGATTTTGTCATCTTCAAAAACGATGGTATGGTCATGCATGGATGGTGAAAATGCACTTTCTGTCCAGGGACCGTTCTCTATATCTTTGGTGGTATAAATATGGGTTTTTCCGGTAGTTGCGGAAAACGTTGACACATAGTATGTGCCCCGATGGAAGCGCAGACTACTTGCCCAGGAGCCTTTTCCGTAGCTGTTTTTATCATTGGAGAGGGTCAGGTTGTCGTTTGCAGATAGTACATCGTATGCGTAATTCACAATTTCCCAGTTTACCAGGTCTTTTGATTTCATTATCGGAAGCCCTGGTGCCATATGCATCGTGGTGCTGCTCATATAATAGGTATCCCCCACCCTAATCATGGACATATCCGGTACGTCCGCATGGATAACTGGGTTAATCGCATTTTGGCCAAAAATCGAGTGGCCAAACAAGATGATGAACAAAAATGCAAAGGATACAGGTAAGGAATGCTGGTTCATTTTGACCTAGATTGTAAAGTCTCCCTATTCAATAGTACGAATAGGAAGACTTGCTGGGTTTACACCGTTGGTCGCGCCAGGCATATGGTATTAGGTAAAACCTGCCTGCTTATCTCAACCCGGCAGGTTGGATGGATTACGAAATAGGAAATTCAGATCAATACCTGGCTGCCAATTCAATGATGTCCCTAACCACACTTTTCGGAGTATTGTCCCGGTTAAACAGCAGCGGGTAATCTGTCCTCCCCCTTACAGGCCAACCGTTTTTCCAGGAATCTCCGTCATTGATCCCCCAGAATGTAACTCTTGATATTTTGTCATGATGATCCAGGAACAACTTAAAAAAAGACAAATAGCGTTCATCAAATTGATTCTGCACATTTTCAGGCAGTCCTTCTGTATACGGATTGAGGCTTTGCTGATAATCTACATTTGTAGAAATTTCTGCGCCCATATTCCTTCTCGGTGAAGGCAGTACACTTATATCCAACTCGGTGATCATGACAGTCACGCCAAGTTCAGCATAGGCCAAAATACTCTTCTCAAACTCCTCAATTTCAGGATGTTCCAGGCCCAGATGGCCCTGCATTCCGATCCCGTCAACCCTGATGCCCTGATCCTGCAGGTTTTTGACCATTTTCACCACCCCTGCTCTTTTGCCCTCATTGGCCATAGAGTAGTCGTTGTAATACAAGGCAGCTTCCGGGTCCGCCTCGTGTGCAAACTGGAAGGCAAGCTTTACAAAATCCTCCCCCAATATTTCGTAGAATTTACTCTTTCTCCAGGAGCCATCATCCAGAATTGCTTCATTGACCACATCCCAGCCTTTGACCTTGCCTTTGTACCTACCCACCAGGGTATGGATATGGTCTTTCATTCTCTGTGTGAGCACTTCAGCACTGACATCATCACCGTTGCTATCGGTAAAGAACCACCTTGGGGCTTGCGAATGCCAGATCAGGGTGTGGCCTATGATGTGCATATCATTGGCTTCTCCAAACTCGATAAACTTATCTGCGGTCTCAAAATTAAATTCACCTTCTCTTGGCTGAATCAAACCACTTTTCATGTTGTTTTCAGCAACGATCGAGTTGAAATGTGATTTCAGCACATCTATAGAGGGCTGGTTTTGGTTGTTGATATGCCTGCTACTCATGGCTGCACCTATGTGAAACTTGCCTTCGAAGGCAGCTTTCAAACTCGATTCATCTCTTAAATACTGAGATTTGATTGAAAATCCCAATCCCACTATAGACCCGGCTATCAGAATTAAGAGGATTATATTTTTTTTACTATTTTCTATCATAATAAATTTTCTAAATGTTGGCGGAAACTATCCCAATAGTACATTTTTTGAAACCTATATCGCATGGTTCCTGTACCTAAAATAAGAATTAAATATCCCTAAGATTTATCATAATGTGCTATTTTTTAAATCTGAATTTAAACATCGCCAATTACAATCCCTTCAGTCCTTCAGCAAATCCCACATAAGCAGGTTTTCTGTTTAGATTGGAGTCCCATAGGCCCTGGCCCCAGGAAGTATTGGTCTGACTATCCATTACCCCCCAGACTGTCACTCCATACCTTTGGGAGGCAGGCACTTTCTCCCGGTAAGTGTCCAGCACATATTGGTACATATCAGCCTGCTGGTTCATAATTTCCTCAGTTACTTGTGTTGTGTTGATCCGTACTTCAAGTTCCGTCACTTTAATCTTCTTCCCGGTAGCGGCCAGGAGTTCAAACATTTGGGCGATATTTTCTTTACTGGTAAAAATTTCTATATTCAATTGGGCACCTATACCGTCAATTTTAGCCCCGTTATCTTCCAAATATTCTACATACTGAATCAATCCGCGACACTTATCCAGGTTAGAAGCCAGATTATTGTCGCTAATGAATAACAAATCGCTTGGATTTCCATATTCTTCGGCCAGGTGAAATGCCTTAAGTGCATAATCTTTGCCCAGGTAATCCTGCCAGTAGAACTCTCCATTGGCCAATGATCTACCTACACCGGTCTTCAATTCATTGGGATTATTGTCATCCATAGGCTGGGACACCACATCCCATGCATTTACATAAGGTGCCGAATATTCGACCATTCCGGAAACCCACTTTTCCAATTGTTCTTCCACAATAGCTGTCTTTTCCTCAGGTAGTCTATCCACTACCGTAGTGGTTCCACCCACCAATGTCGCACTACTAAGAACAACATCATCTATATAGACGGTCCCTTCAAACTCGCCATAACTGATGATAAATCGATTACGGTCATCCGCAGTGATGGTAGTTGATAAATTAACAAGTCTCCACTCTGTAGTGACTGGGACCATCCCGAAGCCATTGGAAGAGAAGTCAGGACTCTGCATTTCAGGCCTTATAATTCCTTCGGCATCCCCTTTCACCCAAAAGCTTAAATTATAGGTTTCACCATTATTCAAGGGACTGCCTAACTCATAAATAGACTGCGCAGCCCAGAAATTAGCCAAAGAAGGGTTAGTTACAGTAAAAGCTCTGCCACTGTTACCAACTCCTTCACCATCTTCTGTCACACCTCTGGTAGAACCATTGCCCCAACCTCCCCAGGCAACACCATTTTCAAAGTCGCCATTGCTGATAAGGTTATTGATAATTGGTTCACCGTCTAAATCGTAAACGTACAGGTTATTAATATCAATATTGTAGGTCACCCCTGGCGCATAGCCCAGGTCAAAATTGATTTTAAACGCCTCCCCTTCAAAATCGTTCACCGTAAACCTGATTTCTCTCCAGGATAGGTTTGTTGCGAAGGTTTCAGTTTCGGTTCCGGTCTGCATCCAATCTTTAAGTGGTTCATTATCCACCAAACCCTCAAATGAAATGCTGCCTTCACCTGGCACGTCAGACTTAATGTAAATCAGTATTTCATATTCCTTTCCAGGAGTGACCGGGATGTCCGGCGAAGTCAATCTCAAATCTGCGGGATCAGAGGCATTTGAGCTGGAAGTCATTTTGATAGCAGATTCAGCTCCTCCCATTCCTTCCTGCTCGGCAATAGTCACACTGCCGCCTCCTGCCGAATAGGTCCAACCGTCCAAATCACCATTTTTCAATGAACTCACATCCAAAGAATTGGCGAAAGGAGGTGAATTGACGATCAGGGGTGCCAACAAGCCATTCAAATACGTTGCATTCTGGTTCTGATTCCACAATATTGTACGCCCATAGATCCCCATTTCTGATTGCTCCGCTGCTTCGTACAAGTCCAATAAATTGGCAAGGGCCAGGTCTCCATCCGATTGAACAACCGATCCGTGGGTCATTGCCGTATTTAAAGTAATTTCATCGAAATTACTTTTCAACAGCCTGTACATTACCCCTTTATTCAGGATGTCTGCGGTAGACCCGGAGGCTCCTAACTTAAAGCCAGGGCTGTTCTCAAGGCTGATGTAACTTTTCAAGGAATCGTAAGCGTTGATCTCTTGTTGCCTGGCTATGCTTTCGGGTTCTTCCACCTGGAACTCCAAAGGATCAAAATCTGCACAGGAAGTTCCTGCCATCGCCAGTGCGGTAAACATTCCCAAAATTGATTTATAATTCATCTGTTAATTTCTTAAATGGTGAATACTATTTCAGTACAGGACTGAAGGTTTCCATTGCAACACCTCTGTTTCTCATTACCAGTGTATCCAAAGTGACCACGTGCATTTGAGGCAAATCGATCTCATAGTCCAAATAAATAGCATCTCTGTCTTGATTTCCCCAACTGGACGTTTCACCTTTGCTTACAAATTTTCCACTTCCTGTAGCTGTGTATCCTTCATGAGCTGCTGAAACAGTACAGTTACCCTCATCGTCAAATGTCAACAGCAAGTCGGCGGTGATATTCTCTCCACCCTCATCAGCAATAACCAACGGAAATAACACTTCGGAAAGCGACTCGGTGATCAATTGATTGACTTCATCAAACTCCACACTTTCCTCACGCCTGATAATGACCTTATCACTGATAGCGTCCGATTTGCCTGTGATATTATCACTTCCTCTCCTTAGGTAATTTCCATGCCACTGATTGATATATTTCAGTGCATAAAGTGTAAAGTCCTTTGGTGTTGGAAACCAGTCATCAGCAATGGACCTGTTGGGATTTTCAACTACGGGTATCCCAGACAGAATAGAATCGGCATTTGACACACTTGTAATCTTGACAGGCAACACAAAAGTATTCTTAATGGCTCTGGGATCATTAAAGAAAGCACCCGTCAACTGTACCTCAACTCCCCCGGCAATCTCCCCTCTTGGGATAGTCAATGTCTCCGAGGAAAGCTGGTAATACTCAGAAGTCAGCACTTCTATTTCATCCCCACCTTCCTCAAACAAGAGCCCTTCAGCCAATGATTCATCTACTTCAATCTGGACGGTTACATCTCTTGGCGAAGAATATACTCCCCCGGTTGTAACCATCAGTTTGAACTTGCCTTCATTGTCTAAGGAAGTATCGAAAATATCCTCTCCGAAGGTAATCGTCCGCACAGGAAACTGGTAGGCAAAATACACAGTCTGATACTCGAAATCGGGAAACTCCCAATCCTGGTTCTCACACGAGGAGAACAACAGCGCAATTACTATTATTATATATGGTATCTTTTTCATTTTTTGTTTATTAAAAGCCAATTTCAATTCATTTCCAGCTTTAAATTCAATTACCAACCTGTGTTTTGTTGGAGGGCACTGAATTTCAACATTTCACTATAGGGGATCGGGCCATAGATCATATGATCACGATAAACCCGGTTTTCAACATTGATCTCATTGAATTGATTTTGATTTACAATACTCATTCCACGGGCAGTCTCCGTCAGATCCAGATCCCACCTTCTCAGATCCCAAAACCGAAAACCTTCGAAGGATAGCTCCAGCCGTCGCTCATTTCGAATCAATTGCCGCATGGCAGCCTGATCATTTCTAATGGATTCAAGATATTCATCACCGTTTTCAGTGCCTATCCCAGCACGTTGCCGTATAGCTTTGATCACATCATAGGCAGAAAATCCAAAGGAGCTGGCAGAAGTCGGTCCCCAGGCTTCATTGGCTGCTTCGGCGTAGATCAGGAAAATTTCGGTATATCTGATCCTTGGCTGAAGGTGCCGTTGTCCTGTATTGGCTACAGGATCTAAATTCACGTCCTGTCTCAATAATTTACGCATATAATATCCCGTACGGGTGGATGTCTCTACTTTGTTCAAGCCATCATTCGTATCAGAATCCAAAGCGGTGTTGATTACAACTCCCGAAGGTCCTGCAGTACTTCCATTCACTACAATAAACTGCGAAAGTCTGGGATCTCGCCCACTATAAGGGGCATCTGGAGAATAGCCTGAAGAGTTGTTTGATATGGGATAACCGTTGGCCATAGGGAAAGCATCCACCAGATTTTGGGTTGGATTTACCCTGCCATTGCCAAACAATGTCGGTGGGAAATGTTCGGTTTCAAGGTCATTAGTTGTCCCGCCAACAGAACCCCTCCAAAGAACTTCCGATGGATTGTCACCTGCACCTAAATTGTCAATCATCGAAATGTTGCTGAACCAGGTCACCCCATCTGGATCCAAACCACTTACTCCACCAATATCATTAAGCATTTCTCCGGCAAAAGTCGCTGCATCGATCCATTTCGATGGGTCATTGTCTAAATTAAATGCGGGGCTCGCAGCCAATAAGGCAGCTTGTGCTTTAATGGCTTGGGCAATCCTGCCCGATAGCAGCTGTTTGGCATCATCCCCAAACACCCTGTTATATTCTCCGGTTTGGACTTCCATGGCCGAATACCTGGCAGGCAGCACCTCTTCATTACTGATATTTCGATAGTCCATCGGTAAAAGCTCCATGGCCCTGTCAATATCCCCATACAGCTGTTGCAGACATTCTGCGAAAGTCGCCCGAGGGATGTTAAAGTCAGAGTTAACCGTCTGAGACTCCTGAAACACAGGCACCCCTAACAATTCCCCTCCTGCAATTCCACCATGTGTCCGAAGCAAATGGTACATAAACAAGGCCCTCAAGCCGTATGTTTCTCCGGTCATGCGGTCTATAAACATTTGGTTGACATTGGGGTTGCTCGCATATTCCGTATTCGCCACCTCTGCCAACATTTCGTTCAGATATTGGATGGCAGATTGAGCATTGGTCCATTGCTCCAACGGGTTGTAATTAGAGGCCCATTGGCCAGTCGCTACGTTCAACAACCCACTGGTAAGATCGTTGGTTACCGCATCATCTGTGGCCACTTCACTGAAGCTAAAACTGTTCGTAGGTATTCTCAGATAGGCATTCAGCAATAAGCCTTGTACCATATCCGGTCTTTCTCTTAGCCGTTCCTTGTTTTGGATATTTTCCAATGCGGGATCAATCAGATCAGTACAGCTGGCTAGTATTGCTAAGCCAGTAATTAATAATCCAATTTTAAAATTTATCTTCATTTTCATTTGGAGTCAGGTTAGAATTTTGCTTTAAGACCAACGTTATAGAACCTGGTTTGAGGAGCAGCACCAATATTCATCTCCAGGATGTCTCTATTGGGAGAGATCGTAAGGAGATTGGCTCCATTGGCATATACATCAAGTCCTTCTAAGAAACGTCCGCCAAACATTGTGCGAGGGAAGGAATAAGAGAGTTGCACCCGTGTCAAATCAAACCGATTGGTACTATACAACCAGAAATCAGAGTTCCGGTAGTTATTTGCACCGCTTAAGGTCGTCAACCTTGGATAGGTGGCAGCATCTGCAGTGGCTTCTGTCCAGCGGCCCCTAACCTCCTCGGAGTATTTATCATCCGCCTTTGCCCAAAAATAGGTGCTGTTTTTCATAGCAAAAGCTCCCGTACGGGAAGTTCCCAAGGCGAAGAAAGTGAAATTTTTGTACCTCGCAGATAAGTGTATACCCATAGTCAAAGGAGCCCCGGACCATCCTCCTCTACCCAAATACACTTCATCCTGGGCATTGATGATACCATCCCCATTCTGGTCTACATATTTGATATCACCAGGCCGTACCTCTCCAAAAGCCTGCTCGTTAGAATTTGCTATATCCTCTACTCCCGTGAAGAAACCGTCTGTTTGCAAACCCCATATGCCATCCAATGGCATGCCGACTCTGGTCTGATAATCAAATTCAAAATTCTCTGACCTTTTGGTCGCCCTGGTGTCATAATAAATTCCAGAAAAACCTAAATTCCAATCAATATCCTTAATCCGTTGGTTAAGATTAAGTTGAAAGTCGAAGCCTGTTCTAAGGTCGTTGTTATAGTTGACATAGGGAATCCAGGAAGAGATGGGCCATCCTGTTTCGAAATAACTGGGATAAATATTGTTGTCCTGAAGGAACAAACCTGTCATTTCACTCACAAAGTAGGAGCCGTTAAATGTCAATGTGTTATTAAATAATGAACCGTTCAGTTCTATACTTATTTCTTCCCTTTTCGGAAGGCTCAAATCGTAGTTTTGCCCTCTCCTTACATCTGTAGCTGTATTGTTCAATCCATCCCTCCACTCATACCAGGATCCTTCGTCTGTATAGATTCCTTCATACAAATAATATTCTGCTATGTCCAGGTCAGTATGAAGAATTCCACCAGAAACGGACAGCTTTAGGTCATCTACCACAGAGGAAGAAGTTAGAAATTTCTCTTCACTTAGTCTCCAGCCCAAAGAGGCCGTAGGAGAGAAAGCCTGGCGATTTTCAGGTGCCAGCATGGCGCTGTGCACCAATGCACCACTGAAATTCAAATAATACTTTGATTTGTAATCATAAGCGGCATATAAACCAATATTGGCATTACTTACTTTATGATAAATTGCTGATTCTCCAACCTGAAAACCACTGGCAATCAACATGGTTGAAATATGGTGTTTATTATCTATTGCCTTTTCATAATTCAGTTGAGAGGAGAACGACAATGTCTGCCTGAACCAGCTGTCACCAATATTTTGGGTTCTGCTACTTGCATCCTGACCGAATCTGGTAAGGCTGGCAATCTCATCTCTCCCATTAAAATTGGTCCAGCTGGGTTGGTACACTGCATAATCGTTGGTGAAGGACAAATTATAAGAACTTGAATTATCAAGTCCAAAAAAGGTATTAAAAGATAGTCCTTCAATTATATTCCGTAAATCAGCGTTTACTCCGGCATTAAACTGGAATTGCCTGCTGGTGAATTTATTGGAGCCCCCGGCGTAACTCCCGGCAATGGGATTGTTTTGATCCAACTGTGTACCTCCTAACAGGAATCTTCCATCGATCAAATGCTGACTGCTCTGCAAATATCCCATAGCCACCTGATCATCCGGAGAAAGCATGTCCACCGGAACCAGAGGTGTAAAGCGATTTGGTCTGAGTGTGGTAGTTCCTGCCCAGAAATCCGCATTGATTCCTCTTCCATTATAGAATATTGCTGCCGCATCAACGTTGGCTGAAAGATACTCATTGATGCTTATGTCTACATTTCCGCGAATATTAAACCTTTCACTGCCGTTGAAAGCGGCCTGCCCAAAATCGAGTACTGATCCTTCACCCCAGTATCCCATATTGGTATAATATCTTGCCCTTTTATTACCTCCGGATATTTCCATGGTTGCGTCATACCGTGCATAGGCAGGCTGCAAATACTCATCACTAAAATAATTCACGTTGGGGTAACGGTAAGGGTTAATTCCAGAAGCATGGTTGTAGATCTCCTCTTGCGAATAAAGTGGACTTAGCCCATCATTGACCCTTCCCTCATTAAATAAGGTCATATACTCGCCGGATCCGAGGTACTTCGGATAGCTTTTTGGTACATGTACACCAAAATTGGTTCGAACGTCTACAGTTTGCACATTGGCCACCCCCCGTTTGGTAGTAATCAATAAAACTCCTTTGGCACCACGACTTCCGTATAAGGCTATGGCATTGATTCCTTTCAGGAATGTCATTTGGGCAATTTCGGTAGGCATTACACTTCCCAGATCGCGGGGTACACCGTCTACCAAAGTCAAATAGCTGTCATTACCCCACATATTCCCGTGAAAACCACCCACATAAGCCCCCATACCATCCAGCGGAGAGATGATATAGTTCTCATCAAGTACAGAACGCATATTTACCGCCGAAACTCCGCCGATAAGATCATCCCGACTTTGGGTTTGGAAGGCAACTTGCACTGCATCTCCATCCAGATAGGGGTAAAGTACTATTTCCTCCATCGCTGCATTGGCAGGAAGAATCCTGGTTTCATATCCTGCAGCTTCCACTACCAGGTAAGCTCCTGAAGTCACCTCCAGATGCACCTGCCCTTCGCCATCCGACATGGTCTCAAATCCATCCTGATCACTGGTGACTGTAGCTTCAGGAATAGGTTCCATCGAGGCCGCCCTGATAACCGGGTCAATGGTTATTTTCGTCGTGTCCTGGGCTACAAGTAACAGTGGAAACTGTAACATACAGATGCAGCATATCAGCACTATTTTAATATCATTCATTGCGTTTATTCATTAAGTTTTACAAGACTAAAGGTCCCCCCATTACCAACCTGGATTCTGGTAGAATTCGGGATAAAGACTCACATCTGTTAATTTCAGAGGCAACCAATAATGCTTGGAAGTAAAATTGCGCTCGATAATGACTTCTTCTCTCATGTTAATAATTCGATTTTGGGTAGGGTCTTCTGTATTGAACTCCCCTGCCCTGTCAAATTCATAAGATGTCTTGACAGTATAAGGTGCTTCTGTCAGAAGCATCCACCTGCGCAGGTCATTAAATCTGTGGCTTTCGAAGGCTAACTCAACGGCCCTTTCACGTCTGAGTTCTTGTAAAAATATGTCCTGTGAAACCAAAAACTTCTCGTGAACACCGACCATCCCGGCACGTGTCCGGATAATATTTACAGCGTCCACAGGCGTGCCGCCGTAGGTAGTAGAGGTAGCACCCAGACTGTTAAATCCCATCAGGGTGGCTTCCGCATACATCAGATAGATATCTGCCAAACGCATGTAAGGCACATTGATGTGTAGAGAGGATCCCCAATCATAGGCCCTGTCATATTTATTGGCCGTTAATGGAGAGAACTTACGACTTGCGTATCCTGAAAGGCTTCCTGTTACCACTTCCCTGTAGCTGCCTCCTCTATAAAGGTTAGCATATCGATTGACCTCCTCACCAGCATCTGGTATGGCACCTTGAACTACTTTTACACCATCATACGCAATCGCAGCATAAAATCTGGGATCGCGACCTTTCCAGGGGTAATGAGGGTCATACCCTGATTCGGGATCCGCCTGAGTGACATCTTCGGGTAGAGGCAATCCGTTGGCCATCCCAAAATTATGATGCACGTAATTGGCTGTTGGGTAGTAATTTGTCGGGTCACCTTCATCCATGAAGGTAGGCTTATACTGCTTGGAAACGCGCCAGTGTGTATCGTTGGCAGAGTAGTAAGTAGACCTGAAAATAGCCTCTGTCCCCCCGGCCAAGGCCCAGTTTTGTCCCATGGTATAAAAATTGGTATGGTACCTGTCAAAAGGAAGTAATGCATATTGCGTCTCACCACTTTCTACCAATTGCAATAGTTCACCGAAAGTATCGGCTGCCTTTCTGCAATATTCGGCATCATAGCTCTGACTTCCGGTAGACACTGAATTCATTAGCGGGCTTCCTGCCCACAGGTAGTTTTTGCCCAAATAGCCCAAAGCCATGATTTTATTGATCCGTAGTTGGTTTTTACTCAGGGTCCTGCGACCTGCTACTGTATTGTCCCAATTGATGGGTAGTAGCTCACTCGCCCTTTCCAAATCCTGAGCCACCCTATCTGCACATTCATGATAAGTCATTCGGGGCAAGGTCAGTTGTTCATCACTTGGCAGTGCCCGATCCACATAGGGCAAACCCCCGAAATACTGGATCAGCATAAAATGGAACCAGCCTCTGAAAAACAACAACTGGCCTTCTATCAACTGGCGCTCCTCATCGGTAGCATCTACCATCATGGACAGGTTCTCCAATCCCATGTTGGCTTTGCGGATCCCATACCAGGCCAGGGGCCACAGTCCTTTGTTTTTATGGTCTCTGTTGGTATTGGCAGAATTGGCATCCAACCAGCCGTTATTTCCCGCACCATTCTCCACCTGCCAGGCCCAAAAATTGCCCCTGTCCACGGCATAAGAAAAGGTAAAAGTTCCCGCTGTCGATTCTATCTCATCGTCTCCCCAGTTAAATGAACTTACCCAGTTGGACAAGGTGAAATTAGGTACACAATGGTATAGCTCCTCTACATAGCCCTGAAAATTGGTGAAATTCTGAAAGGCCTGTTCTTCCGAAATGACCGATTCCGGGGTTCTTTCCAAATAATCTTCACAAGAGCATACGAATAGAAGCATTGCTCCAAAGACAGATCCCTTCAATAATGATTTTATATGATTTTTCATTGGATTGGCTCGTTTAGAATGTAACATTTATTCCCAGATTGATCCTTCTTACCGTCGGGTAGGCGCCTTGCCATGAGGCTCCTCCAAAATTAGACTCCCTGTCATCGGGCATTGTCGTCCACAACAGGAGATTGTTACCGTTGACATAAATGCGCATATTGCTCAAACTCATATTGTTTAACCAGTTTGACTGGAAATTATATGCGATTTCTGCGTTTTTCAATCTCAGGTAAGACCCGTCAAAAAGGTACCTGGGACCATAATTAAACCCGGATGGCTGGGAGCGCCATCTTGGCAAGGGGGAGTCCGCATTGGGATTGTCTTTGGACCAATAGGTTCCTTCTTCATACACCAGGTTTAGTCCTCCGTTCAAGCTCCCCAATGCCACATCTCTGGTTACATTGTTGACCCCGTAAAACTGTAAAAACAGGCTCAGTCCCTTCCATTCAATTCCCAGATTGGTATTGTAGGTGTTTTGTGGAACTCCTGAAAACCCATAAGGAGCAGAATCAAAGTCATCTACTATGCCATCCCCATTAAAATCGGAGATGTAATAATTCCCCGGAAGTTTGGCCATATCGTTGGTATTGTGCTGGGGACTGGCATATAGCTCATCCCAGGTATTATAATATCCTGCACTGATATGACTGCGGTACTGGCCAAGTTGGTATCCTGCGTTTTTTTGGTAATCAGGACGCAATTCAGGATCGTCCCTTTGAATGACCTGATCAATGGCGTGAGTCATAGCGAAATCACCCCAAAGTCTGATCCCGTTGCTGAGATTATGATTAAATCCTAACACCAATTCATATCCCCTGGTCACTACCCGTCCAAGATTGGCTGCCGGTGCGTTGGCACCATAATAAGATGGCATTGAACGTCCGCTTGTCATTAAGATATCGACCCTGTTGTCCCGGAACCAATCCACACTACCATGAATTAAACCCCGAAGAAATCTAAATTCCGCACCCACATTTGACTTATAAACTGTCTCCCACTGTACATTCGGGTTACCAACTGCATTTTGGCGAAACCAGGTGTACGGACTATCTTCTCCGGACTGTCCGATCACACCCATTTGGGAAGTGTTGTTAAACACCCACTCATCCATAAAGAGGAATCTCCCTCCAATATTATCGTCACCCACTTCTCCGTAGGAGGCCCTGAGTTTCAAAACGTCCACGCCAGACATGTTTCTCATAAAATTCTCTTCGGAAATATTCCACCCCAATCCTCCGGAGGAGAAAAATGCGAATCGATTTTCGACAGAGAACTTTTCGGAGCCATTGTAAGCACCATTATACTCCAGCATATATTTATTTTTGTAATCATATGCTGCCCTGAACACCCAGTCTTCACGGTAGCTTGGAATAATACTTCCTCTGGCATCCTCCTGCCTGCTCAGCAACCCCATAAGGGAGTAATTGTGTGAGTCCTCAATACTTCCTGCGTAATTCAATTGCATCTGGTAGAAAAGCCTTCGTTGAGACTCATCATTATTTACTTCTCCCGCTGCATGATTCCATGTGATCGCTTCCACAAAATCAAATCGAGTGTTTCCGTCCAATATATTTCGGAATATGGTTTCTCCTGTAAAAGGATTGATCCATTTGGTATTGGGATTGTTATACAGATCATTTATTCCACGGTTACTTTCCTGAAAAGAATTGTCTACTGCAAGGGTCCCCCTAAAATTCAGTCCTTTTAAGATCACCCCCAGATCCTGCTCCAAAACAAAATTGGTAGAAAGCCTGGTCGTGGTGATCAGATTGGTACCACTTATGGCCAGGTTTAACAGGGAATTTGTAACCGCATAATCATCCGGGATATAAGTTCCGTAGGAACCATCAGCGTATCTGGGTAAAAAAACATCCGGAGGACTGCGGTATGCAGAATTCCAGTAGGATTCAGGGAAGTCATAATTCCATGGTGCCTGACGTACGCCATAGGTTCCCCCGAGATTGACTGCTAATTTCGTAGTAGGTGTAAGATTAAAATCAAGATTGCTCCTGAAGTTGATCCTATTAAAGTTGAATCCGGCTTGATAGCCTCTCCCAGTTTCAAACTGCTGAAATAAATCGCCTTCATGTTGGTAATCAATACTGGAAAAATATTTGACAAAATCAGTACCTCCCCTTATGGCAATATTGGTATTGTAGGCCATTGCATAGTCTTTGAAAACCACATCCTGCCAGTTAACATTCGGGTACCTTTCCATGTCCTCTAAATTGGCTGGATAGCGGTACTTCAATCTCATTTCCTGAGGGATCATTTCATCCCAACTGTTCGGAGCCAAAGCCAACTCCCGTTCAATGGCAAGATTTCGTACTCCTATGGCATCATAGGAATCCATTTTACCGGGTAGTTTGGAAACTGATTTCAAAATCGAACTGAAATTGGCGGTAATTTCTGCCTTACCGTCCCTGCCTCGTTTAGTCGTCACGATGATTACGCCATTAGCTCCACGGGATCCAAATACCGCAGTGGCAGAAGCATCCTTTAGTACAGATATAGATTCTACTGAGGCTACATCCATGTTTGCAAAGAATTCAGGCCGTTCTACACCATCTACCAATATCAGGGGTGAGTTTCCATTCCAGCTGTTCTGCCCACGTATTACGATCTGAGGCATTTCCTCCCCGGGTGTACCTACACTGGATGTGGTGATCAATCCGGGCAAGGCTCCTGTCAAAGCCTGTCCAACATTTGACACCCCACCGGTTCTCTGAAGCACTTCATCCCCTGTCTGCACCACAGAACCTACTACAGTCTCTCTTTTCTGCTCCGCATATCCGACTATTACTACCTCCTCCAGAGAAGTCTCATTGAAACTCAAACTCAAATCATAAACGGTCTTGCCTTCAACAATTAAAACCTCCTGAGACTCGTACCCAATGAAACTGAATACCAAGACATCTCCTGGCTCCACATTGATACTATAATCCCCTTCAAGGCCGGTTGCAATTCCTCTGTTAGTACCTTTAATCAATACCGTTACACCGGGAATCGGGGTTCCATCCGTTGCATCCGTGACAGTGCCGGTAACCAGCTCAAAATCTATCCTTTCTGATCTGACTACATCCGTTTTTGAAACCGTTGATTTTTTACTGCCGCCTGAACTATATACAAAATTATTTTTTGCTGCCAACTCCTCCATAACTTTTGAGGAAACAGCTCTATGTCCGGAATTTTCGACTTGATTTTGTTTGATTTTCAGTTCAGCATCTGCTTGATCGGCACTTAATTTAGCTTTCTTCCTACCATACTCAGAAGGTACAGACTTTAAAACAGTCCTGGTTGAATCGGGAAATTCCGCTGAGACATATTCTCTGGCATCATTCGCATGTGTTGGATATAGATGCACACTAAATGCCAGTTGTATAGCCAAAACATACCTAAGGTTCCTTGATAAGAAAAAGAACAGCCTTAGTAATTTTAAGTCCATATAATTCAGGTTTATTTGATTGATTTTAATTTTTTTCTCACCGACGCTGAATTGAATTCCACATTATCAGGAAGATTCCAGGTCCGCATTGATGGTTTTTGAGATTAGCTTGTATTTTGGTAAATTTTCTCCATACTGTTTTATTTTGATTTATTTCATTAATCGGACAATAAAGTTTGAATTGTGGTCAGGGGATGTCTCATTAAGTAGCGTGCGCCACTATACATGATGTTTGGAAACAATAAGATTGAAGAAGGCAACAATGGAAAAAAAATACCGGTAAAGCAGGCGTTGAAATTAGATTCCAGCGTCTCTTTATTTATTGGGTTGGTCCTGAATTTCGCCGAAGAAATCCGGGGTTTACAACTTGACAGCGCAAGGTTAGACATTAGTTTTTTGGGTTTTGCCTTATTGAAATTTTCAAATCAAATATATAAATGCTATCAGACAATAGACTAAGCCCATGATTTATTATAACTAACTGATTTTCATTTATTTATAATTTTTCATTGCGTTTATCAAAAGTAAAAAAAACTCCAAAAAGTCTAATTGGAAAGAAATAGGAAGGATTCTGGGGAAAACCAGAAAAAATGGTTATTTCGTTTAGATCAATTATCTGATTATCAAAACGTTATAAATATTTTTTTAGCTGTAACCAACTTAATTAAAATCAATTTTACCGATATATCCCGATCATTTCTATCAATTAGTACAGATCTTGACAAATATTGGTAAGCTTATCGCTGTTCAAACCCAAATTATTTATTGATTTCTGATATTGCAACAATATCGTATATTTAGTGTTAAATCGACAATTATAAATAATTAATTTTATCAATTTCATAAAATCCAACCCTGTTCATGAAAAAGAATACCTTCCCAATTAGTTGTCCTTTTTACGCCTGCCTAAATGCCAATCCGGATTAAAAACCCTATGAAAAAAGTAGAAATAACAAGCTTTATACTTTGAGGGCTTGTTGCTCAATTTCGGAATTCAATTCTGCTCCCAGAAGAATAATAAATGTACTGATAAAAAGCCACAGCATCAGAAATACTACCGCCGAGATGGAGCCGTAAATTTCCCCTAGGGTCCAGAAATTGCGGAGATAAAATGAAAATGCCCAGGATGCCATAAGCCACAGAAGACTGGCGAGAACGGCACCAGGAATGACCCACTTGAACTCAGCCCGTTTTCTTTCCGGTCCAAACCGATATATCAGGCCGATGCTTCCCACCAGGATTCCACCCATGATCAGCCACCGCAGCCAACTGATCAGGCTTTCGATATTATCCGGAAGACCAATTTGTTCCACGATTGAAGGAAATGCCACGATCAGGGCAGCACTTAAAATGATTAGAATGATGGCTCCAAAGGTAAATAGCAAGGTAAGTCCATTATTTTTTAGGATCCCCCTATTGCTTTTGGTTTCATAGGCGATATTTATCCCCCTAAACAATGATTTTGTTCCTATGTTGGCAATCCAGACACCCAGCAAAACCCCAAAAACGGTACCCCACCCCAGGGAGTCGCCCTTGGATTGGATAAACTGATCCACGCGGTATTGTAGGATTTCGTGGGTCTGCTCTGGCATCATCGAACTGATTTTAGATACCTGCTCCTCGATTTCCTGAGGATCCATGACGAAACCATAGATGGATATCAGGGCCATAATTGCCGGAAAAATGGCCAAAAATCCAAAAAAACCTACTCCGGCCGACACAATGATTACATTATTTTCACCTATCTGGTCTTTAACGTTTATCAGTATGGTCTTCCATTCCGAGATTAATATTTCAGAAATAGATTGCGCCCTCTTGTCCATAATTTCTCCGGTCATCTGGTTTGAAATTCGGATGCCTTTCTTCATGCCCTTTCTGAGATCGGGCTGCATCTGACAAATCAACTTTCAACTCCCAATATAAGGCAATTCATTTTGAATTGGACCAAAACCCTATCCCCTATATCAAAGGCGAAAGTCTCGATACCGGCCGGTTCCCCATATGAGGATATTGATCCAGGCAAGGAGTAACTTCCCCAAAGCTTTAGAAAGATATTTTGATTTCGATCGTGGAATTTGTATCGGAAATCATTATTGTCTTTAAATGAATTTTTTTCGACCAGTTCGTTAAGCGCTATCAATTGGAATGCGGCTTTAGCCCATTCCCTCAATTTTAGACTCAGGAATCCCGGCTTTAACCAAAATAACGGGCCTTTTAAAAGCTTGATTGACACTCACTGCAGAATGGCAGGTTCGGAATTTTGAAACCGCTTTCCTGTCCGCCTGCCAAAATTATTAAAATCGAAATATCTTCATTTTTAAAGAGTCAACTCAAATACGCTATAGTGGTATACACGCTAACCTCTGATTAACAAACAACAAGCGCTTGCATAATATTCCTAAACCCCTTTTTTTTGCTTAACCTTTACAAATAATCGACACCCATCACAGCACAATATTCACAATCTTGCCTGGTACTACGATGACCTTCCTGGGTGTCTTTCCATCAATCCATTTTTGCAGGTCCTCGTGTTGCAGTGCAGCGGCTTCGATTTCGGCTTTCGAAAGGCTCAGTGAGAGGTTAATTTTTGCCCGCATCTTTCCGTTTATAGAAACAGGATATTCATGACTCTCCTCTGTCAGATATTGCGTCTCGGCCCTGGGATAGCTTTCATGAATGATGGACTGCTCGTGCCCCATTTTCTCCCAAAGTTCCTCTGCGATATGGGGGGCATAAGGAGACAGGATGACCAACAAGGGTTCCAGAATCTCTCGTTGGTTGCATTTGAGTGCGGAAAGCTCATTGACACAGATCATAAAAGAAGACACCGAAGTATTGAATGAATGCCGTTCAATGTCCTCCTCTACTTTTTGAATGGTTTTGTGAAGTGCCTTATAGGCTTCCCTGGGGGCCTGCTTGTCCGTTACCTGCCAGTTGCCATTCTGATCGTAGAAAAGCCTCCACAATTTCTTCAAAAATTTGAAAACACCATCTATTCCATTGGTATTCCAGGGTTTGAACTGCTCAAGCGGGCCCAGAAACATCTCGTACAGACGCAGGGTATCCGCCCCATAGCGCTCAATCACATCATCCGGGTTAACCACATTGTATTTGGACTTGGACATTTTTTCCACTTCAGCACCGCAGACATATTTGTCATCCTCCAGGACGAATTTCGCATCCGCCAGATCAGGCCTCCAATTCTTAAAGGCATTCAGGTCCAACTGATCGTTATGAACAATATTGACGTCCACATGCATGGGGATCACCTCATGGTCTTTGATCAAACCATGGCTGATGAAGGTATTGGTACCCTTTTTTCGGTAGACAAAATTTGATCTGCCCTGGATCATTCCCTGATTGATCATCTTTTGGAACGGTTCATCTATGGGTACCATGCCCCTGTCATACAAAAACTTGGTCCAGAAGCGGGAGTATAACAAATGGCCGGTGGCATGTTCAGCCCCTCCGATGTACAGGTCTACTGCTCCCCAGTACGCTGCTGCCCCCGGGCTGACGAAAGACTTCGGGTTCCGGGCATCCATGTACCTGAAAAAATACCAGCTTGATCCTGCCCAGCCGGGCATGGTACTCATTTCAAGCGGGAAGGTCCCCTCGGTGGTAGTATAGGTCCAGTTTTTGGCCCGTCCCAGGGGCGGTGCTCCATCGTCTGTCGGCAGGTACTTGTCCACCTCTGGCAACCTCAGTGGCAGATCCTCCTCGGCCACCAGATAGGGCAGCCCCTCCCTGAAATATACCGGCAATGGCTCACCCCAGTATCGTTGCCGGGTAAAAATGGCGTCTCTCATTTTGTACTGTACCTTTCCTTTTCCTATCCCCTGCTCCTCGAGAAAGGCAATGGCTTTATCCATGGCAGCCTGCATTTCCATCCCGCTGATAAAGCCGGAGTTAATGATGGTACCTCCTTTGCCCGGAAAGGAACCGTTTTCCATGCTTCCTTCGATCACCTGCCGGATCTCCAGGTCAAAATGTCTGGCAAAGTTATAATCCCGCTCGTCATGGGCCGGCACCGCCATCACCGCTCCGGTACCATAGCCCGCCAGCACATAATCTGCAATCCAGATAGGGATCTGCTCTCCATTAAAGGGATTGATGGCATAGCTGCCGGTAAAAGCCCCTGAAATGGTTTTCACATCTGACATGCGGTCTCTCTCGGAGCGGTTTCGTGCCTGGAGCACATAGGAGTTCGCCTCTTCCCGTTGTTCGCCGGTAATCAACTGCCCAACCAGCTCGTGTTCGGGAGCCAATGCCAGATAGGTCACCCCATAGATGGTATCTATCCTGGTAGTGAAAACCTTGATTTTACCTGCCTGCCCCACCACATCGAATACCATCTCTGCTCCCACAGACCTGCCTATCCAATTGCGCTGCATTTCCTTTACCGGTTCCGGCCAGTCGAGCTTGTCCAGACCATTCAGCAGTCGCTCTGCATAGGCCGTAATGCGCATGCTCCACTGCATCATGCGCTTCCTTTCCACCGGGTGGCCCCCTCGTTCGGAGAAGCCGTCTTTGACCTCGTCATTGGACAGTACCGTACCTAAGGCAGCGCACCAGTTGACGGTGGTTTCTGCCAGAAATGTCAGCCTGTACTGCAACAGAATTTTTTGTCGCTCAGCTTCCGGAAAGTTGTGCCAATCTTCCGCACTGAAGTCGGTAGGATCTTCATCGCAAACCGCGCGCAAGCCGCTACTTCCCTCCTTTTCAAAAATCGAAATGAGATGGTCTATAGACAAAGCCTTGTCTGCATCCAGGTCATAGTAGCTATTGAAGAGCTGCATGAATATCCACTGGGTCCAGCGGTAGTACCCGGGATCTGAGGTCCTCACCTCCTTTTCCCAATCAAATGCAAAGCCTATGTTCTTTAGCTGTTCGGTATATCGCCGGATGTTTTGTTCAGTAGTAATAGCCGGATGCTGGCCAGTCTGTATGGCATATTGCTCCGCCGGAAGCCCAAACGAGTCGTAACCCATAGGGTGCAGGACATTAAAGCCCTTGAGACGCTTGTAGCGGGTCACAATATCGGAAGCAATATAGCCCAATGGGTGCCCCACATGAAGCCCCGCTCCTGAGGGGTAGGGAAACATGTCCAGGGAGTAAAATTTTGGCTTTTCGGTATCTACTTCGGCATTAAAAAGCCGGGATTGCTCCCAGCGCTCCTGCCATTTTTTTTCGATGGCGCGAAAATTATATTCAGACATTTGCAGTATTGGTCAATTTGTAAGTTAAAATCATTTCCAAAATTATAAAAAATATCCGTATTCACTGGAAATAGCAGGCGTAGCGTTCAAATTATCAGGCAATGAAAAAGGGAAGGGGTCGAACTCCTTACCAAAACCTGAATCCCCTGCCCCTGTGTCTGAATATCCAGTTGTCCCAGATATCCTGAGAAAAATAAATTTCTGCACCAAAATTAAGGGTGAAATATCCGTCATACCTGGCTTCCGGTTCATCCAATCTGGGGTCCCCGCTTCCCCTTCTTGGAGCTCCCCTGCTGTTCCGGATCCTTTCCACATCCGGCTCGCCATTAGGCAAAAGATAGCGGGCCTGTCTTACGGCCAGCCGGAGTCTTTCGGGGTATTCGCCGGAGACATAATCTGCAATCAACTCTTCGTAATATCCGGAAATATTGTAGCTGCTGATATCGTCCAGGTAATCCGAAAGTGTAAAGCGGTAATTACCTTCAACGAAAAAATCCATGTACACATTGACTTTATATTTCAGGCCCAGTCCCATAGGAAATACCATCACCCTATTGGAGTACAATTCATTTTCAGTTCTCAGGGGTCTCAGAGCTACCCAGTCATCCCTGTAAAGCGTCTTGGGGTTGTTGGTAGTAGCACCGATCCCGAAAAACAAATAGGGGTTGATAAACTCGCGGGTGATATTGTACAGTTTTACCGGCTTGTAGTAATATTCTACCAGGAATGCTGCCTCCCAATTTCGCCCTCTGAAATTCAGATCCCTGGGTATGCGCCCACTCCTCGGATCTGCTTTAACATCCTGACCCGAAATCTGGTAATAGGTGACATCGGCCCTTGCTTTGAGCCGGGTACCGAAGGTGTATCTGGCACTCATGGCAGCATTATAGTCTGGCTGTATTCCTTCACTATATTGCCACAATGCATACAAATCGCCAAAATATTGAGAGGGGCCGGCCTGCAGGGAAAATGACCAGGGCTCTTCGAATCTGAACCTGTACATGCTCTGCGCAAAAATGTCTCCGGAAAGGAACAGCAAAAAAAATGCTGCCAACGAAAAAAACCTGTTCATAAAAACCTTCACCTGTTTCCTGCTCCAATAACCTATTGGGAATTAAGGCCTAAAGATAAAATAAAAGGTAATAATAAAAAATTACGATCGTGTAAATTTCTCCAGTCCGGAGCGTATGTGGAGATCTCGTTGGGGAAAAGGTATTTCCACTTTTTCTTCGCCGAATCTCCTGAAGATCTCGTAGTACAACTGGCTTTTCAGCACACCTGGTTTGTTGATATAATCGGAGGTCCATACCCGGAGGTTAAAATCGATGCTGCTCTCATTATATTGGTCAAAAAGCACGTCCGGCTCGGGGTAATTGAGCACTCCCTCGTTGGCTTTGACCACCTCCAGAAGTATTTTCCTGATTTTAGATGGATCTTCTCTGTAGGAAACTCCTACCGGGATGTTAAACCGAATATTCCTGTCATTGTGAGACCAGTTGATCACCGCATTGTCGATGAATTGGCTATTGGGTACGATCACGGAAATATTGTCGTTGGTCAGTACCATGGTAGACCTGGCTGAAATTTTAGTCACATCCCCATATACGTCATTGACCTCAATCCTGTCTCCCACCTTGATAGGTCTTTCAAATAGAATGATCAGGCCGCTAATGAAATTATTGGTAATATTTTGCAAGCCAAAACCGATACCCACACCTATGGCTCCCGCAAGGATCCCCAGTGCGCTTAAATCCACATTGCTGTTTTGGAGAATGGTGACCAGACCTAAAATGATCAGCACGTACTTAAAAATCGTAGCAATGGATTGTCTGATGCCAACCTCTAATTTATAGCGGGTGAGCACTTTATTGGCCAGGAACTTTCTGGCCAATTCGGAAACAAAAAAAAGCAGAAACACAGCTACCGCAAGGCTGATAAATAAACCCAGGGTCAACTCTGTCTTTCCCAACATCAATAATCTGATATCCAGGATATCGTTGAGATATTCTAAAATTTTTCCGAAATCCCCTTTTTTAATACTGTCAATAATTTCCTCCATCACCATTTTGTTGTGCAGTCTGCTTCAGGATAGCAAACGGCCTTACGACATCTTCAATATAGCTTTTGCCAACACGCCTGCTATACCTATTTTCAATCCGGATTGAAACCAGCAATTTACACGGAAAGTTTATCTCCCGGCCAAACATTGAATTTTTTAAACTGTATTCACCAATAGCCATCAATTTAGGTAAATTTGTGATAATTTTACGTCATGAGTAAACAAAAAGAAGAACTCGAACACCGTCTAAAATTAAGGAACATCAAGCATTCCGATTTCAGAGATATCCGGGAGATCATGGTTTCGGCCTACAAAACCCAGGGGATGACCTGGACAAAAGAGGAGTTCAAAAACCAGCTAAACGCTTTCCCCGAGGGACAAATTTGCCTGGAGGACAACGGAAAAGTAGTAGCTGTAGCCCTGAGCCTGATCGTGGATTATTCCAAATATGGAGACAACCACACCTACGACCAGATCACTGGGTACGGCAAATTTGATACACACGATGAAGAGGGAGATACGCTGTATGGTACAGATGTGTTTGTAGACAAGGAATACCGGGGCCTTCGTCTCGGCCGCAGGCTTTATGATGCCAGGAAGGAACTTTGCGAAAACCTGAACCTGCGATCCATTATCGCCGGCGGAAGGATACCGGGATACAACAAATATGCAGACCAGATGTCTCCCAGGAAATACATAGAACTGGTTAAAAACAAAGAGATATTTGATCCGGTACTTTCCTTTCAGCTCGCCAATGAATTTCACGTCAGAAAAGTGATCACCAAATACCTTCCTGAGGACACAGATTCCAGGGCTTATGCCACATTACTGGAGTGGATCAATATCTACTACGAAAAGGAAGAAAAACTGATCGGTAATAAAAAAACCATTGTCCGCCTCGGCCTGGTACAATGGAAAATGAGGCGCTTTACCGATGTAGATGACCTGATGCAGCAGGTGGAATTTTTTGTCGATACGGTATCCGACTACAAATCTGACTTTTGCCTGTTTCCTGAATTTTTTAATGCACCACTGCTGGCAGAATTCAACAAAATGGATGCCTCTGAGGCCATCCGGAATCTGGCCGAATACACGGAGGAAATCGTCATCCGCATGCGGGACCTGGCACTCTCCTACAATGTAAATATCATCGCCGGCAGCATGCCGGAGTATGACGGAAAAAAACTGAGGAATGTAAGTTATCTCTGCCGGCGGGACGGCACCATGGACAAGCAGTACAAATTGCACATTACCCCGGATGAGCAATCCTACTGGGGCCTGCAGGGAGGAAACGGGATCAGGGTTTTTGATACCGATGCAGGTAAAGTGGGAATATTGATTTGCTATGATATCGAATTTCCTGAATTGAGCCGCATATTGGCGGAAAAGGAGATGGACATCCTTTTCGTCCCCTTTTGGACAGACACCAAAAATGCATACCTTAGAGTAAGTACCTGTGCTAAGTCCAGAGCCATTGAAAATGAATGCTATGTAGCCATAACAGGGTCTGTGGGCAATTTACCCAGGGTAGAAAATATGGATATCCAACATTCTCAGGCCGCTATATATTCTCCATCGGATTTTTCCTTTCCCCATGACGCCATCATTGCGGAAGCATCTCTCAATACAGAGACCACCATTGTGGCCGATGTCGACCTGGACTTGCTTACCAAATTGCGCAAGGCCGGAAGTGTACGAAACCTGGCCCAACGACGCCTGGACCTCTATTCTATCCAGTGGAAAAACAAAAGATAATGGATCCATTCGAACAAATCCCCTCTGCACTACTGGAAAAAGCAAAACAGATCCGTTTACTGGTGTCTGATCTGGACGGGGTGCTTACCGATGGAGGCATCATCCTGGACGATCAGGGAACGGAATATAAGAAATTCCAGGTCAAAGACGGACAGATCATTTCTTACCTGAAGCAGGCGGGTATTCAAACCGGCATCCTTTCCGGTAGAAATGTAAAGGTTTCGCAAATCCGTTGTGAACAGATGGCCGTAGATTTTCATTATCACGGTGTACGGGACAAGTGGGCTACCTTAAAAGAGATAATTGACAAAAAGCAGCTTCCGGCATCCGGGGTAGCGTATATCGGAGACGACCTCATCGATGCAGAGCTGCTCAGCAAAGTCGGGCTCTCAGCAGCGCCCGCAGATGCCATCTCCTATATCAGGAGCAGCGTGGATTTTGTCACGAACCAGAAGGGAGGCAAGGGAGCTTTCCGCGAACTTGCCGACCTGATCTTATTCTCGCAGGAGAAACTGCCATTTGCTCAGGTACAAAGTAAAAAAACATATTGATACCGAATAAAAATGAACAGGAGCCAACACGACATGATCATCCGTAAAACCCTCAAACTGGGTGGTGCAAAACCGGTATTGTTTGCGGGACCCTGTGCCGTAGAAAGCCCGGAAATATGTCTCGAAATAGCCACAAAGGTCAAAGCCTATGCAGAAAAACATGGTTTTGGCTATGTATTCAAAGCTTCTTTTGACAAAGCCAACCGTACTTCAGGACAGTCTTTCCGGGGCATCGGCTTTGAACGCTCCCTGGCAGTTTTGAAAGAAGTGGGCGACAGCCTCCAGGTACCTTTGCTTACCGATGTACACGAAACCTGCCAGCTGGAAGCCGTAGCTGCAGTAGTGGATGTGATCCAGATACCTGCATTTCTATGCCGGCAAACAGACCTGCTGCTTGCCGCAGGAAAAACCGGAAAGGCCATCAAAATCAAAAGAGGCCAATTTATGGCCCCCGAAGACATGCAATTTGCAGTAGATAAGATTCGCTCCACCGGCAATCAGCAGGTATGCCTCACAGAAAGGGGCTTTTGCCTGGGCTACCACAACCTGGTAGTAGACATGCGGGCGCTACCCATCATGCGGCAGTTTGCACCGGTAGTTTTTGATGTCACCCATAGCGTGCAGCAGCCCGGAGGAAACCATGGAAGCAGCGGAGGACAAAGAGAATTGGCACCGTTTCTTGCCAGGGCCGCCGGTGCCGCCGGAGTAGACGGGTTTTTTATAGAAACCCATCCCGACCCCTCGGTGGCTTTAAGTGACGGACCCAACATGGTTCCTCTGGCAGAAATGGATGGCTTTTTGGGCATGCTGAAAAAGGCCTGGACCCTGGGACATGAATTTGAGGATTACCAATTGTGATGAAGGTATACTTCCGACAAATCTCTTTGATCCTTACTTTAATCTTTACTTGGCTTCAGCCGGGACTGGAAGCAGAGGCCAGCCTGCCCACTCAAAATTTGCCCGGCGAAATCAGAAGCCTGCTGGAAAGTGATCCGTCTGTTTTGGACACTGATTTTCAGCAAAACAGCCTGTTTTCCAGATCCTATCTACTCACTTTTTATTCAGATAGGGCGTTTGCTCCTGCCTGGTTAACCGGCACAAAACCTTCTTGTGAAGCGCTTGAACTCAGGTTGCTCATCCAGCAATCGCGCTTCGACGGCCTGCTTCCTGAAGATTATCACCTCGGGCAGCTTGATTTGCTTTTTGAAAAAGCGCTGGCAAACGATTTCATCTCCCTGAGAGAGCAGGCCCTGATGGAGGTGTTGCTCAGCGATGCATTTATACTTTTGGCCAGGCACCTCTACCAGGGAAAAGTCCATCCGGAACATCTGGAGGGGGTCTGGGATATACAACACAAAGAAAATGAGCCCAAGGTCCTGGAAAAATTAAATCTTGCACTCTCCCATAAAAATGTGCGGCAACAACTTTTCAGCCTCCACCCGAAGTTTGGCATATACCACAGGATGCGCCAAACCATTAAAAAATACTATGAACTGGAAAAAGCGCTTACCGGGCCGGTCAGGAAAATTGCCGTTCCGGATAAACCCCTGGAGCCGGGGCATAGAGCAGCCCAGATTGCTGAACTGCGGCAAAGGCTGATTTTCTGGAAGGATCTTGACCACTATGCGCCGGATTCCGGCCAGGCAGATGTCTACGACAGCCTGATGGTAGAAGGCGTTAAAAATTTCCAGTCGCGCCATGGCCTGTTGCCAGATGGCAGACTGGGTAAGGCCACGGTAGCGGCACTAAATCATGCACCAAAGGACTTGATTGAAAAAGCAGCGGTCAATATGGAGCGGCTGAGATGGCTGCCAGATACTACACTACAGGAGTTCGTTCTGGTCAATATAGCCAATTTTTCTATGGATTTTATCCGGCAGAAAGACACCCTATTGCATTCTAATGCTATAGTGGGCCAGTCCTACAGAAAAACCCCGGTCTTCAATGCGGAGATGTCCTACCTGGTCTTCAGCCCAACCTGGACGGTTCCCCCTACCATCCTCGCCAATGATGTCATCCCGGCGGTCAGGAAGGATATCAGCTACCTGAGGAATAAAAACATGCGGCTGCTTGATTTTTCCGGCAATGAAATAGATCCGGTCACTGTCAATTGGGGCGAAATGACAGGTAGAAATTTTCCCTATATGATAAGGCAAAGTCCCGGACCCCACAATTCGCTGGGATTGGTAAAATTCATGTTTCCCAATAAATATAACGTCTACATGCACGATACCCCGTCAAGAGACTTGTTCTTTCGGGCAGACAGGGCATTGAGCTCCGGATGTATCCGCATCCAAAAACCATTTGAACTTGCCCAATTGCTCCTTGCAGATCAGCCTCTCTGGAATGATGAGCGGATAAGGAATGCCATGAACAGCGGCCGGGAACAGACGGTAACTTTAAAACGGAAAATTCCTGTTGTCCTGATCTACCTGACTTTCTGGACTGACGCATCCGGCCAGGAAAATATTCGCAAAGACATTTATTCCAGAGACGCCGAATTGCTTAAATTGTTACAGTCACCCCTGGCCAAGGAAAACTGATTTGCTCCTGTAAGCAGCCTGGCTGGAATGAATAAACAAGCAACTCTTGTCTTTGATCAACGCAATGATTTCTTCGTAATCCTCCCTGGGTAAGGCCGGACAGCCCAGACTCCTTCCCAATCTACCGTGAGCTTTTAAAAAAGAAGGCTCAGCATAATCGGCAGAATGGATCACTATGGCTCTGGACCTGGCCTGATCATTGATTCCTTTTTCCAGACCATCTAGACGAAGCGAAGCACCATGTTTGCCGGAATAAGTCTCGCCCGTCAGGTAAAAGCCCAGGCTACTCATGTGGCTTTCAGCGATATTGGAAAAATTTTTGGCCATCAACTCTCCGGACTTCCTCCCATGAGCTACCAGTGAGGCATAACGTAGTTTCAGCGTTTTCATGTCGATGATCCAAAGTCGCTTTTTACTGGAGGGCAGGTCAAAATCAATGACTGAAAGCGGTTTCCCTTCACGCAACAAGCCCTTCTCCGCCATCGTAAAATAACCCTTTACGGCCATCTCCAACACTTCCCTTTTTAAAAAGACGGCCTCATTTTGCAAACTTTGCCAAAGCAATTCTGCCATTTCTGCATGCTTGTTGAGGTATTCTGAGGCTATGGGAACATTTGGAATTCTTTCGGGGAACACCAGTCGGGCATCACCGAAAGAAAGTACAGGACTCCACAAACAGAGCAGGACCATCATTATTTTATTCATATGGACAGCATAGTTAATAAAAGTTTAGAATAGATCAGGTTGATGTTGGGCTAAAACCAAATGCAACCCTGATTTCTGTGGTATTTGTTAACAGCAAAAACGCAAAAATAATTTATTTTCACCATTCAATTATTTTGCACCGGCCTAAAATTCAATGAATTTTGAACCCAATACCCCGCTACAGTTGTTCTTTGGCTTGAAATTGATTTGACAAAATGCAGCATGGAAAAAATATTTACACACGAAATGCCTGTAAAATAAGTATTTGGCTTTTTTGTTGAATCAATATTTACAAATATTAAACAAAGACAAACCAATACGGTTAAATAACCTATGAAAACAGCCATATTCCGGAAAGAGCATTTCAACGCAGCACACAGGCTTCACAATCCGAAATGGTCCAGTAAAAAAAACCAGGAGGTTTTTGGGAAATGTAACAATGAGAATTACCATGGCCACAATTACGATCTGATCGTAAAACTCGAAGGCCCGATAGATCCGGATACAGGTTATGTTTATGACATGAAATTATTGAAGGACCTGATTAGGGAATATGTTACCGACCGATTTGATCACAAAAACTTAAATTTGGATACCGATGAATTTAAAACCCTTAACCCAACTGCAGAAAACATTGCTGTGGTTATTTGGAATATTTTGAGAGAAAAAATTGAGAAAAAATACGATTTAACAGTTCGATTATATGAAACAGAAAGAAACTTTGTTGAATACAGCGGGAATTGATATCAACCAGGCAATAGAGGAATTTGGGAACGAGCACGTGGCTTCCTCACATGACACCCCCTTGAGGGAAGATGCCTTCGAAATGGACGACGAGCTCAAAATGGAGTTGATAGAGAAACATTTTAGGGATATCATGTATGTTCTTGGACTGGATCTGACCGATGACAGTCTGAAAGGCACCCCAAAGCGGGTGGCCAAAATGTTTGTTAAAGAGGTGTTTAGTGGTCTTGACCCCAAAAACAAGCCGGAAGCCAAGCTTTTTGAGAACAAATTCCGGTACAATGAAATGCTGGTAGAAAAAGACATTACCTTTCATTCCCACTGTGAACATCACTTCGTACCTATTTTCGGAAGAGCTCATGTGGCCTATATTTCAAATGGACATGTAATTGGCCTGTCAAAGATAAATCGTATTGTTCAATATTTTGCCAAGCGACCACAAGTGCAGGAAAGGCTTACAATGCAGATCGGAAATGAACTCAAAGAAGCACTCGGTACGGAAGATGTTGCTGTAGTTCTGGATGCAGATCACATGTGCGTTTCCAGCAGGGGAGTCAAAGATAACAGCAGTAGCACTGTGACATCCTTTTACAGCGGTATTTTTGAGAATAATGACCAAAAGAGAAACGAGTTTCTTAAATACTTAGAACTGCCCAGATAAAGCAAAAGGTTTTCCGGTATTGACCTCACTCCCGCCCGGCTTACCGGCGGGAGTTTTTAATTATGGGCTCCTATTTTTTTATACTTTTAGCAGAGATGTCCAAACAATTTCGTGCTTAATCCATTAATACATTAGAATAATATACGATAGTGCTGCCATCAGAGGAACTTTACATCATGTGGTGATGGTGAATCCGGCGATGTCCCGGGAAAATCCGGACAGAAAGTCCAGGGTCCGTTCGGGAGTAGATTGCGGACAAAATAAAACGGTAAAAAATATGAAAGAAAAAAATATAATAATTATTGGAGGAAACAGTGGGATAGGAAAAAAAGTAAAAGAGCTTTTGGAAGAGGAAGGTGCAAATGTGATGGCTTTCTCCAAATCAGGCTCGGGTTCCGGACAGCTTGACATCACTTCGGATTTTGACACAATTGATGGCCTCCCTGAGGAAATTCATGGATTGGTCTATTGTCCGGGAACAATTAATCTAAAACCCTTTCACCGCATCAGCCTTTCCGATTTTCAGAAAGATCTTGAGATCAATTACCTGGGTGCAATAAAGGTTTTGCAAGCCCTTCAACGACCATTGAAAAAATCTGCTGAAGCATCGGTGGTATTGTTCAGTACTGTGGCAGTACAGACAGGTATGGGATTTCACAGTTCGATTGCAGGCGCAAAAGGTGCCGTGGAAGGGTTGTGCCGTTCCCTTGCCGCAGAATGGGCCAACGCCGGGATCAGGGTCAATGCCATCGCCCCTTCCCTCACAGACACACCGCTTGCCGAAAACCTGCTTTCAAGCCCAGAGAAAAAGGAAGGAGCAGGAAAACGGCATCCGCTGGGAAGGTATGGTGAAGCGGCCGACATGGCAGCGGCAGTAATTTATCTGCTATCCGACAGGTCATCCTGGATGACCGGACAGGTATTGAAAATAGATGGAGGCTTATCAAGTGTCAGATAAAATTGTATTATTTTATATCATTTATTTATAACATTTAGGTTGAACAAAGTGTAGAAGAAAAAGGGTATTGTCCCTGAATTAAATTATTGAGCAGTATGAGGACTCCACCTGAATCTTATTTGATTTTTAAAGCAGAGCTTAAGAAAGCGCAGCTCGAAAAAGAGCGGCTCAGAAAGGTATATGAAGAGAAACTGCTGGAAATGAATCTGGAACTTGCCAGGCTGAAGGAGCAAATAGAAGCCCAACAGGAGCTGATGAAAACGACAATCAATTATGCCATCAAACTCGAGGGGGATCTGGAAGATTTCAAGGAAGAGGTAGAAAATGAAAAAAAACAAAGAAAAAATTCTTTTCATTAAATCTATTTTTAACTTATTCCGTAAACCAAAGCGTAATTGTTTTTAATTGTGGAAACATGAATGACACCTTGAACAAATCAGCCATGAAAAACTTTGACTTGTCTTTTGAAGGAAGATACGCCAGGGTTTTGGTCAATGAAGCCAGTGGAATCATCATTTGTGAACTTCTTGTGGACTACGTTCCTATCGAAGATTTCAAAGAAACCTTTCACAGGATCTCAGAAATCGTCAAAAAGGGAGACTTTCATAAGTTTATTTTTGACAAGCGGGCACTGAGGGCATTTCACCAGCCAAGCATGGAATGGTACTTTCTGGACTGGAAGAAAGCGATGTACGCGGAAGGCATCACAGTACACCGGAAAATCTTACCTCCTGAAAAATGGTTTGAAAAAATGGTGATGATTGCCAAAAAAGAAATTCTCGAAAAAAATCCCGGTAATATCATTGATAACCTGGACATCAAATACTGTGGTTCACTTGAAGAAGCCATCCTGACCTGATGAAACATTTTGACCGGACAGCAATCCTGGAAGCAGATAAAGACTTCAGAAGGGACTTTATCAATTGTCTTAGCGGATATAAAAGCCTCAACCTCATCGGGACGATCAACCCGGACACCAAAGAAACCAACCTGGCGCCATTCAGCCAGGTTTTTCATGTAGGCGCCAACCCTCCGCTTGTGGGTATTTTGTTCAGGCCGCACAGCGTGGAGCGCCATACGCTGGAAAACATCCTCCAAAACAAGTGTTTTACGCTCAATCATGTAAGCCCTTCATTTTACAAAGCTGCTCACCAAAGTAGTGCCCGCTGGGAGCGTTCCGAATTTGCGGCTACAGGGATGCAGGAAGCCTACCTGGATAATTTTGAAGCTCCATACGTAGCAGAAAGCCCGCTCAAAGTGGGTTGTCGCCTTGCGGATCACCTAACCCTATCCATCAATGAAACTGTTCTGGTGATCGGAAGTATCGAACACGTCTATGTAGAACGAGACGAGGCCCTGGGTGAAGATGGCTTTATTGACCTGGAAAAACTGGGCACGGTGGCCTCATCTGGGATCGATGCCTACCATACAGGCAGGAAGCTGGCCAGACTAGCCTATGCCAAGCCGGATCAACCTGTGAAGGAAATTTGATCCGAATGGAATGGTGCCATAGTACCTCTGTTTAGCCGTATTGGTAGAAGTTGATTGACAATAAACAAACATCTTCTCTCTGACTTACGCTTTCCTCCTCCACTTTAAGGTGCCGGATCTTATTTTAAATTCGAAAATGCCTGCATTACCAATAGCGATACTGTTTCGGCATTGAACGCACGCGGAAGATTTCACGCTTAATAACGTAGTTATTTCAAACGCAGCCGGGAAGGCTGTTCCTTTATTTTTAAGCTGGCACCTATACCCTGGCCCAAAAATCAGGACATCAAGGCTATCGAATCGTATAGGTCTGCACAAAGGGCCTTCCCCCTGGCGTCAGGCCTTCTATTTTCAACCTCCCGCTAAAAGCCTCCAGAAATTCACCGACATCTTCCGGATCATCCGCTTGCTTGTCGTTTATACGCGTAAGGATAAAACCCTCTCCGAGGCCAAGGTCATTCAGATAACCTCTGGTAAGCGATGTGATCTTAATTCCTGATTCGATGCCATAGCGATCTTTTTCTATGGCGTTTACAGTTTCCAGCTTCGCCCCCAGAAGCGGGGAAGTATAAAAAGTACGTTTGATCACGCCGGTTCCGCCAAGTAAATTCTGAAGCATCAATTCCGATTTCTGAAGCCTGTTGTCCCGGCGGTAACTCACTGTTATTTTATCTCCAGGGTAGTAATATGACAGCGCTTCCTCAAAACTTCCTTTGCCGGAGATGGGATTGTCATCAATACCAACGATCACGTCATTTATTTTCATGCCTGCATTTTCAGCGGCACCATTGCGGATCACATGGGAGACAATCACCCCGTCCAGGGAGCTAATTCCCATTTCCTCTGCCAGTTCGGGGGTAATCTCGACTACTTCCAGGCCTGGGATCGCTTTCTGTACCTCTCCAAACCGGATCAGGTCATTGGCAATCTTGGCTGCAATATCTACAGGTACAGCAAAACCATATCCGGTATACGATCCCGTGCGGCTTAAAATGGCGGTATTAATCCCTACCAATTCTCCACGAACGTTCACCAGGGCCCCGCCTGAGTTACCAGGGTTAATGGGGGCATCCGTTTGGATAAATGATTCCAGGGGGAACTCACCCCCCATGATATTGATTTGTCTTTCTTTTGCCGACACAATCCCTGCTGTGACAGTAGATGTCAGGTTAAACGGGTTGCCTACAGCCAAAACCCACTCCCCAATTTGGAGATTTCTGCTACTACCAATCTTTATTGCCGGAAGGTCGGTCGCATCAATCTTTAGCACGGCAATATCTGTATTGGCATCTGCACCGATCAAACTGGCCTTGTATGTCCTTTTCCTGTGAACCACCTCGATTGTTTCGGCACGGTCTATCACATGATTATTGGTAATGATGTAGCCATCTTCAGAGAAGATCACTCCCGACCCGGTACTTACCGACCTTTGGGGACCACCCTGCCCGAAGAAATAATCAAAAATACTGTATCGCCTGGAATCAGTGCCAGAAAAATTCTTGATAAACACCACAGAATTGGTGCTGTTTTCCGAGGCCGCTATAAAGGACTCCGGTTCTGCCCGGGCCGGGAGCGCGGGTTTTTCCGTAAAATTTTCCAGTGTATACTCCTCTGTATGTGAGGTGCGAAAACCAAAATCCAGCGCCTCTTCGGTATCAGAAAGGTGATAGGCCTCGTTTTGGCTGATAAATGCAAAAAACCAGGCTCCCAATATCCCTGCCAGAAATGAAGCTAATACCAATAGTACGTTTTTCAGCATGAGCGTAAATCTTTTAGAATGAAGGTACGGCTGTCTCGCAAGCAAGGCCAATTTTTTAACAAAAATTAGCAAAAGCAGCGGTACGTTTACATCGAATATCCCCCTAATTTGATGCCAGATCGATCACCCTTCTAAAAAGTGCAGGAAAAAACGGGAAAAACTATTTTAACCTTGTAAATTTGTCAGTACGTTCAACACTTGAGATCGTGCATTTAACATCATTACTTTTTTTAGCAAGTAAAAAAAATACATGTCTACAATCAAGCGAGTAGCCATCCTGGGATCTACAGGGAGTATAGGTACACAAACTTTGGAAGTGCTGACCCAACACCCTGATAAATTTCAGGCAGAGGTACTCACTGCACAAAACAACAAAGACTTACTGATCAAACAGGCGCTGGTACACAAGCCAAATGTGGTGGTCATCGGCAATGAAGCTTTATACACAGCGGTAAAAGAGGCCCTTTCATCCGAGCCCATCAAGGTATATGCCGGAGCAAATGCCCTGGCCGATGTGGTCCAGATGGAAACAGTAGACATCGTTATGACAGCCCTGGTAGGCTATGCCGGTCTCTTACCCACGCTAAAAGCGATCGAAGCCCGCAAACCCATTGCCCTGGCCAATAAGGAAACAATGGTAGTGGCAGGAGACCTTGTCACCCAATCGGCCAAAAAGTACAGAGTGAACATTTATCCGGTCGATTCAGAGCATTCTGCGATCTTCCAATGCCTGGTAGGGGAATTTCACAATCCCATCGAGAAAATTATCTTAACTGCTTCAGGAGGTCCCTTTCGGGGCAAAGATACCGCCTTCCTCAAACAGGTATCTAAGGAACAGGCCCTGAAACATCCCAATTGGGACATGGGTGCTAAAATCACTATCGATTCGGCCTCACTGATGAACAAGGGACTGGAGGTGATAGAGGCCAAATGGCTTTTTGGACTGAAAACCGAACAGGTAGAAGTGATCGTTCATCCTCAATCCATAGTGCATTCTTTGGTCCAGTTTGAAGACGGTTCGATAAAAGCACAACTCGGTCTGCCGGATATGCGTATCCCTATTCAGTTTGCTTTATCCTATCCGGAGCGTGTAAAATCAAATTTTCCACGATTTGACTTTATGGATTATCCTAACCTGCAGTTTGAAAAGCCCGATATGAGCACCTTTCGAAACCTGGGTTTGGCTTTTTCTGCACTTAAGAAAGGGGGAAACGCTACCTGTACGCTCAATGCTGCCAATGAAATCGCTGTGGCAGCATTTTTGCAGGACAGAATCAGGTTTCTTGAAATGTCCGACCTTATTGAACAGACCATGGACAATATTGGTTTTATTGAGGAACCTGGTCTGGAAGAGCTCATTCAAACCGATAAAGAGACCAGAATTATATCAGAACAAATCATTAGTAGATTATAGATAATGGATACATTAATAATGGTAGCGCAATTGCTACTTGGCTTGTCAATATTGGTGGGTCTTCATGAAATGGGACATTTGCTGGCAGCAAAAATGTTTGGCATGAGGGTTGAAAAATTCTCTATTGGTTTTCCGCCGAAAATAGCCGGGTTCAAATGGAAAGAGACCGAATATTCGATTGGAGCAATACCTTTGGGAGGATTTGTCAAAATATCGGGGATGGTGGACGAATCCCTCGATTCTGAGCAAATGTCGGCCGAACCAAAACCCTGGGAGTTCCGCTCCAAGCCAGCCTGGCAACGATTGATCGTGATGCTGGGTGGTATATTTGTAAATGTAGTCACAGGCATCATTATCTTTGTTTTTCTGGTGTACAGTAAGGGGGAAACCTACTTTTCCCGGGATCAGGTGATGACCCACGGTATTGTAGCGTACGACATTGGAGAGCAGATAGGTCTGCAGGATGGAGATAAAATAATAGATATCAACGGAGAACCCTACGAATCGTTAAACGATCTGAGCAGCGGTGATGCCTTGCTGAGTTCCGGTGGGTTTTATACCATAGAAAGAAATGGCGAACGCATGAGGATAGGTATTCCCCATGGTTTTATCAATTCTTTTTCCAGTGAGGAAAGTGTTTCCAATTTTATCAATATCCGGTTTCCTTTTGCCGTCCTGGATACAAGTCCCGAGGGGTCTGCCGGGGAGGCCGGCCTGCTGAAAGGCGATAAGATACTGGCAGTAAATGATCAGAAAATCACCTATTTTAATGAATTGCAATCTGCCCTGGCGGACAATAAGGGAAAGGAAGTCAGCCTGACCTTAGAAAGAGAAGGACAGGAGTTGATCACTGACCTGAGAGTGAGTGAGGAAGGCACCATAGGGATAGCCGTAGACAATCTGCTCGAACCGGTGCACAAAAAGTATTCCTTTGCAGAATCCATTCCGCTGGGTACCGAAAGGGCTTTCAGTTTTGTCATCATCAATGCCCGGGCCATGGGCAAGATGTTTACCGGAGAAGTGTCTGCAAAGAACGTTAGCGGGCCGATAGGCATGGCCAAAATATATGGATCTACATGGGATTGGACCAAATTCTGGTCTATCACCGGACTGATCTCTATGATATTGGCATTTATGAATTTATTGCCCATCCCGGCATTGGATGGTGGACACGTGATGTTCCTGATGTATGAGATGATTTCGGGTCGTAGCCCCTCGGATCGTTTTCTTGAAAACGCTCAGAAAGTGGGTATGGTATTGCTCCTGGCCATCATGGTATTTGCCATTGGCAACGATATCCTCAAATTATTCACAGGAACCTGATTGTATTCCCCCTTTTTGCATTGCGCTGGCGGTGAGTCATCGCAATGATAGCAGCAGTTGGCATTTTTATAAGTCTGACAATTTGTTCCCAGGGATAACTTGGCACAGGCCTTGGATGGTTTGAATACAGTCTCTGAACTGAAGGGGATTTTTCCAATATTAAAAAAATAACATGACAGCAAACCTGTCATTATGTCTGTATGAGCAATAACGACAATCAATTATATCATTCATTAATGTTAGGTGATTATTCTGGAGAGGGTGACCTGATCCAACTGATTACAGATGATGATGATGAAGGTACATTGAAAAATGAAAATTTCCCCAAGGAGATACCGATTCTATCTGTAAGAAACACCGTCTTATTTCCGGGAGTGGTTATTCCCATCACTGTGGGCAGGCAGCGATCCATCAAACTGGTAAAAAAAGCCCAGAAGGGAGATAAACTTATCGGTGTCTGTGCCCAGAAAAATCCAAACATGGAAGACCCCTCCTGGGAAGATATCTACAGTGTGGGCACCCTGGCCAAAATCATCAAAATGATTGTTCTTCCTGATGGCAACACCACCATCATCATCCAGGGCAAAAAGCGCTTTCAGATCGAAAAGGAAATTACGGAAGACCCCTATTTTCTGGCGCATGTGCGATATCTGGAAGAAACATTTCCTAGCAACAGTGAAAAAATAGAGGCTCTGGAGCAATCCCTGAAGGAAGCCGCCTTCAAGATACTGCAGCTCAATCCCGAAATCCCCAGGGAGGCTCAGGTGGCACTGGACAACATCGACAGTACGCCCTTTTTGACCCATTTTCTTTCTTCCAATATCAACGCTCCAGTAGAGTCGAAGCAGAAATTGCTGGAGATCAATGACGGCATAGAAAGGGCAACCCTGCTGCTTGAATTCATGATGAAGGACATTCAGATGCTGGAACTGAAAAGTGAAATCCAGAAAAAAGTCCACACAGACATCGATCAGCAACAGCGGGATTATTTTCTCAGACAACAAATGAAAGTCCTTCAGACCGAATTGGGTGAAGAAGGTCCCGAAAAAGAGGTTGAGGAACTGCGCAATAGGGGTAAAAAGAAAAAATGGCCCAAAGAGGTGGGGGTGCAATTCAACAAAGAGCTGGATAAAATCCTTCGGATGAATCCTGCCGCGGCCGAATATCCGATCGCGCTGAATTATGTAGAAGTACTGGTCGATCTGCCCTGGAACGAGTTTACTACGGATAACTTTGATCTGAAAAGAGCAAAAACAATCCTGGACCGCGACCATTCCGGACTGGATAAGGTCAAGGAGCGCATCATAGAATACCTCGCAGTATTGAAATTAAAGCGAGACCTCAAAGGACCTATTTTGTGCCTTTACGGCCCTCCAGGTGTAGGTAAAACATCTCTGGGCAAATCAATTGCCAAGGCCCTGGGCAGGAAATATATCCGGATGTCACTGGGTGGTCTCCACGACGAAGCTGAGATCAGGGGACATAGAAAAACCTATGTGGGGGCTATGCCTGGAAAGATCATTCAAAACATGAAAAAGGCAAAATCGTCCAACCCTGTGTTTGTGCTGGATGAAATTGATAAACTGAGTTCCGATTTCAGGGGAGACCCTTCCTCCGCCTTTCTTGAGGTACTGGATCCGGAGCAAAACAATGCCTTCGTGGACAATTACCTGGACCTGGAGTACGACCTGTCCAAAGTGTTGTTTATCGCTACTGCCAATACGCTGGAAACGCTGCAGCCGGCCCTCAGAGACCGGATGGAGATCATAGAAGTGACCGGCTACACCATGGAGGAGAAGGTGGAAATCGCTAAGAAACACCTGGTACCCAAACAACGTAAGGAACACGGCTTAAAAGCAAAAGACATCAGCTTTTCGAAAGAGGCCCTGGTGAAAATCATTGAAGACTATACCCGGGAATCCGGAGTACGGAGCCTGGAGCGGCAGATCGGCAAGGTAGTAAGAAACATCACCAAGTCCATCGCTACCGAAGAGCTCTACCAAAAGAAAATCACGCCTCAGATGGTCCGTAAAATTCTGGGTGGTGAAGTTTTTGATAAAGAAATATATCAGGACAATTCCCTTGCTGGCGTGGTGACAGGACTTGCCTGGACATCGGTAGGCGGAGAAATACTGTTTATAGAAGCCAGCATAAGCCGTGGAAAAGGGAAACTTACCCTTTCCGGCCAGTTGGGCGATGTGATGAAAGAATCGGCAATGACAGCCATCTCCTTTCTCAAGTCACGGGCGGAGAGCCTGAACATCGACCACCGGGTATTCGATCAGTATGACCTGCACATACACGTTCCTGCAGGAGCCGTACCCAAAGATGGTCCTTCCGCAGGGATTACTATGCTTACAGCCATAGCCTCCGTTTACACCCAGCGAAAAGTAAAATCCAGACTGGCGATGACCGGCGAAATTACCCTGCGAGGAAAGGTAATGCCGGTAGGAGGAATTAAGGAAAAAATACTAGCTGCCAAAAGAGCAGGAATCGAAGACATCATCCTCTGTAAAAGAAACATGCGAGACATTGAAGAAATAGATGAAAGCTACCTCAAAGGCGTCCGCTTTCATTTTGTAGACCATGTCAGCGAAGTATTGGACATCGCATTGTTGAAAGAAACTGTTTCCCGGCCCGTCAAGTTTACGTTTGACGCCGAGACCAGGAAATCTGAGGAGAAATAAATATTGAAAAAATGAATCAACTTACCCCAAAGCAAATAGTAGCAGAACTGGATAAATACATCATTGGTCAAATGGATGCCAAACGAAATGTAGCCATTGCCCTGAGAAACCGCATCCGGAGACTAATGGTAAAATCCGAGCTACAGAAGGACATCGTGCCCAACAACATATTGATGATCGGCTCCACCGGGGTAGGTAAGACTGAAATTGCCCGCAGGCTGGCCAAGATCGCCAATGCACCCTTCACCAAGGTTGAAGCATCGAAATTCACAGAGGTAGGTTATGTGGGAAGGGATGTGGAATCTATGGTCAGGGACCTGGTAGAACAGTCTGTGAACCTGGTCAAAGAAGCAAAAAATGAAGAAGTAAAAGAAAAAGCAGCGGTCATCGTGGAGGACCTGCTTTTGGATATACTCATTCCACCTGTTAAAGGCAAGGGTTTCAGCCCGGCTAGCGGCAAAGGCGATTTCGATCCGGACCAGGCTTCCGAACAGGAGCTGAATGAAAAAACGCGGGAAAGGTTTAAGGAAAAGCTTAAAGCCGGAGAACTGGAAGAAAGAAAAATTGAAATCAATGTGAAGCAGACTTCCACTCCCGGCATCGGCATGATCGGGAATGGCATGATGGATGAAGCGAGCATGGCAGGGTTACAAGACATGCTAAGCAATATGATGCCCAAACGTACCAAGAAACGTAAGGTCAGTATCGCCGAAGCAAGAAAGATACTTATGGAGGAAGAGGCATCCAAGTTGATCGATTTTGATGAAGTTAAAGAGCAGGCCATCAAACTGGCCGAGAACAACGGTATCATTTTTATTGATGAAATCGATAAGATCGCTTCCGGGACAAGTAAAACAGGGGGAGGACCGGATGTCAGCAGGGAAGGTGTACAACGGGATCTGTTGCCCATAGTAGAGGGAAGTGCCGTTAATACGAAATACGGGCTGGTACATACCGACCACGTACTTTTTATTGCAGCAGGTGCTTTTCACGTCAGCAAGCCCTCTGATCTTATCCCGGAACTTCAGGGAAGATTTCCGATACGGGTAGAACTGACCAGCCTGACTCAGGAAGATTTTTACATGATCCTTAAAGATCCCAAAAATGCGCTGACCAAGCAATACCAGGCACTATTTGAGTCTGAGCAGGTGTATCTGGAATACACCGATGATGCCATCCGGGAAATTGCTGCGCTGGCATTCAGCATCAATGAAGAAGTAGAAAATATTGGTGCACGCCGCTTACATACGGTGATGAGTCATCTTTTGAATGATTTTTTATTCGAGGTGCCCGATACCATCCAACCCAACAGCAAAATCATGATCACCAGAGAGATGGTTCAGGAAAGACTCAGTTCGCTGGTGAAGAACCGAGATCTTTCGCAATATATCCTGTAATTCCCCGGCGGAGCTTTCGGATCAGGCCTCCGGCACGATTCCGGCAGGCAGCATGGGAAGGCGGTTGATTCTGATACCGACGGCGTCATCGATGGCATTGCGGATAGCCGGTGCTATGCAGACGATCGGCGCCTCTCCTGCACCTGAAGAGGGCAGATCCTTTCTGTCTACCAAAATGACTTTCATTTCCGGAACATCTTTAAATCTGGGCACGCGGTAGGAAGAAAGAAATGCATTTGAGATGTCTCCCTCATTGAACGCCACCGATTCAAAAAGTGCTCCTCCCAATCCCTGCAGCACGCAGCCGGAAACCTGGCTTTCCAAATGCCTGGGGTTGATGATGGCACCGCATTCGAAGGCCGTTACAGCTTTGATTATTTTCAACTCCCTGCTTTGGGGATGAACCGATATTTCCGCAAAGGTAGCCACAAATCCGCCTTTAACGGCACCACAGGCCATCCCAAAGCCATGTTGTGTATCCGGACGGCGACTGTTCCAGCCGAATGCTTCGGCAGCGGCTTCAATTACGGCTATGAGCCGTTTGTCGTTCAGGTTGTTTAATCTGAATTGCAGCGGGTCTGCACCCACCTTCCCTGCCAGATCGTTGATGGTAGATTCTATGGCAAAAATATTGGCCGTAGAGGCCAGAGCCCGATAGGATCCCTGTCGCAGGGGAGAGTCAGCGCGGTGGTATTCCTGATGCTTGTGGGCTGCGGCATAGGGCAGGTCTATGCCCGCACCTCCGGAATTGTAGTTGTGGAATTCCCAGGACAAAATCCCGCTTTTGTCTGCTGCTCCCCTCACCTTGATCAAGCCTGCAGGCCTGAAGTATGCCCATTTGAATTCTTCTTCCCTGGTCCAGTTGACTTTTACCGGCTGACCAGTGGCTTTCGACAAGCGGGCAGCTTCTATCCCTGCTTCCCCGGTATGCTTGCCCCCATAGCCTGACCCGGTGTCGGGCATGTACACCCTTACCTTATCCTTACTGAGCTGAAAGGTACGTTCCAGCTCCTCCTGTACGCCAAAAGGACGCTGCGTACCCGTCCAGACCTCGAGTAGGCCATCACTGCTCCATCGGGCCAGACCCGCCCTGGGTTCTAATGGTACGTGGGCAATATATTGCACCTCAAAATCCTGCTGAACCTGATGCGCTGCAGAATCAAAAGCGTTTGATACCTGAGAGCTGACGGCCTTGCCATTGTCAGCAGTTTGCAACAGGTGCTCGAACAGCCTGTCCCCGGAGACCTGGGGTGGTCTTTCCCAGTCGGCTTCTATGCTTGCCAGCGCCATGGCTGCGGTGCGGGTATCTTTCGCCGTAACACCAACAAAATCCCCCTCTCTAACCAACTGAACTCCGGGCATGGCCGCTGCTTTTTCTGTATTCAAAGCCTTAAGCCTTGCTCCCTGCACCGGCGGTCTGAGTACTTTGCCATAGCGCATATCGGGAAGGACCATGTCAGATACATACCTGTGTTTTCCGGTGATAAACTCCCGGCCATTTACCTTCGGCACGGACGTTCCTGCCACTCTCCAACCTGAGGGATCGATGGTCGGCACATTATCGTCCATTTGCTGCAATAGTTTTTTTCCGTTGGCCAGGTCGGCATATGCGAGACGCTTGCCATTTTGAGGATGCCGGACAGTACCTTGTTCTACTTGCAGGCTTACGGTCCCCAGCTTCCATTCCTGCCTGGCTTCGTCCAACAAAATTTCCCGCAGGTTGGCCGCGGCCTTTCTCAGGATCGGCGCCATCTGGGGCGTGGTCAAACTCCCATAGGTACCCCTGTCATACGGGGTAAGCTGGGTATCTCCCATGATCAGGGTAATCGACGAAACGGGTAAAAAAAGCTCCTCGGCCACTACCTGCGTCAGGGAAGTCCGGATATTCTGCCCGACTTCCACCTTACCGGTAAACACCGTTACTTCCCCTGAAGCGGACAAATGTATCCAGGAGGAAAGCTGGTCTGCAACGGGATGCCCCTCTTCCTGCCCCGAAATTAATGTTGCACCAAGGTAGTCTGACCACACAAAATAGGTGGCAATGCCCGCTCCCATATATTTAAAGAAATTTCTTCGGCTCAGGCCCTCCCCGGGCAGTTTACGGGTTTGTTTTTCCTTGCTTTCTTTCTTGATCCGCTCCTTTTCCATCATTTTTTTGGTTTAGCTTATTTTGCTCAATGCATCGATAATTTGGGGGTAGGTACAACAACGGCAAATATTTCCATTCATTCCCTCAACAATTTCCTGGCGGCTCAGGGGCTTTTTCTTTTCCGTTAATGCAACAGCAGTAAGGATCATGCCCGGCGCACAATAGCTGCACTGAAACACGTCCTCTTCCAGCAGCACTTGCTGTACAGGGTGCAAACTGCCCTCTTTCTCCAAACCTTCTATGGTCACGATGCTTTTTCCCTGCACGGCTGTAGCAGGAGTAATGCAGGAGGGCGTCGGCACACCATTGACCAATACCTTGCATGCCCCGCAGGCTGCCTCACCGCAGCCATATTTGGTACCTGTCAGGTCCAACTGCTCCCGGAGCACCTCCAGTAGGCTGGGGTTGCCATCTACTTCTACGGTATATTCCTTGTCATTTACATTTATCCTCATGGCTTGTCAATTAGATCTATAAACATTTTAAATTAAATAAATAATGCCAGAAATACAATTCAATCGATTTTTCCGGGCGGATCATACCGTCAGTTTCAGCAGCTTTATATCCATTTATTTTTCTTATCTCCAAAAAAACTTTGGTGGACCAGCACTTTTTAAATAATTTTGGCATTTAAAATTTGCTTTGCTTTTCACTTATTTGAAAAGACAAGACTTGTTAAACAAGGATTCGCCAATAAAATCTGTCCTTTCGCTATACACAATGCGACAGTCCTACCCGATTCCTACATGAGACTAGAATACTTCCAATGAAAAAAAGAGCTGTAATTACAGGTGTACATGCTTGGGTACCCCCTTATGTGCTGGGCAACAAAGAACTGGAAACCATGGTGGACACCAATGATGAGTGGATTACCAGCAGAACAGGCATTAAGGAAAGAAGAATACTAAAAGGAGAAAACCAGGGCACATCGGTTATTGGAACCGAAGCGGTAAAGGGTTTGCTTGAGAAAACAGGTACCGATCCGGCAGAAATCGATTTGATCATCTGCGCCACTGTCACCCCCGACATGCTTTTTCCTGCCACTGCCAATATTGTGGCACACAATGTAGGCGCAAAAAACAGTTATAGCTTTGACATATCGGCCGCCTGCTCCGGGTTTTTGTATGCCCTCTCCATAGGAAGTCAGTTTATCGAAACCGGTGCCCACAAGAAAGTGATCGTGATTGGTGCAGACAAAATGTCCTCTATCGTCAACTATCAGGACCGGACCACCTGTATCATATTCGGCGACGGTGGCGGAGCTGTATTGCTCGAACCTACCGAGGAGCCCCTTGGAGTAATGGATGCCCTGCTGCATACTGACGGTTCCGGAGCCGATTTCCTGCACATGCGTGCGGGCGGCAGCAGGAAACCCGCAACGCTGGAGACAGTAACCAACCGGGAGCATTATGTCTTTCAGGAAGGATCCACGGTGTTTAAGTTTGCAGTGACCAATATGGCAGATGTAAGTGCCAAAATAATGCAAAAAAACAACCTGACAGCAGATGATGTGGCCTGGCTGGTACCCCATCAGGCCAACAAGAGAATCATCGATGCCACGGCAAACCGCATGGGCATAGGGCCGGAAAAAGTGATGCTGAACATAGAAAAATATGGCAATACCACCGCCGGCACTATTCCATTATGTCTTTGGGATTATGAATCTCAGCTCAATAAAGGTGATAACCTTATTTTGGCGGCATTTGGTGGTGGATTTACCTGGGGTGCTGTATATTTGAAGTGGGGATATGATCCCAAATAATCGCTAAAATCTAAAATTTCACATATGGCAAGTACCGCTGATTTTAAAAATGGACTTTGTCTGGAATTCAACAATGACATCATGACCATTGTAGAGTTCCAGCATGTAAAACCCGGCAAGGGTCCTGCTTTTGTCAGAACAAAACTGAAAAGTCTGACCTCCGGTAAAGTTCTGGACAAAACCTTCAGCTCCGGGGAAAAGATCACCACCGCCCGGGTGGAAAAAAGACCCCATCAGTTTATTTACAACGACGATCTGGGGTACCACTTCATGAACATGGAGAATTTTGAACAGATACCCATAGAAGAAAAGCTGATCGAAAGACCCGAATTGCTGAAAGAAGGGCAGATGGTGGACATTTTGGTTCACGATGAGACCGAAACGCCACTTGGTGTAGAGCTCCCCCCATTTGTAGAATTAATGGTAACCTATACCGAGCCTGGCATAAAAGGGGACACGGCTACCAATACCTTAAAACCTGCTACCCTGGAAACGGGCGCTGTTGTAATGGTACCGCTGTTTGTAGATCAGGACATCATGATCAAGGTAGATACGCGCGATGGATCCTACTCGGAGAGAGTGAAATAAAGCAGATTGATTGAATAAAAATTAATAATTTTACATAGTTTTACCTTACCACATTTATAAAATACGAATAGGGAAGCTCTGATCAGTAAGCGCGACTCTCAAATAAAACGTTTTATGAAAGCAAAAGAAATCCAAGAATTAATAGACTTTATTTCCAATTCCGGTCTGGCAGAGGTAAAAATAGAGACAGATGAGTTCAAGCTTTCCATCAAAAAACACGCTGAGGCCCCCGCTGCAAAGGCGGTAGAAAACCATTACACCCCAATCCCTGCCGCCGCACCCAACCCTGAGCCGGCAACGCAAAAAGAAGCAGTTTCAGAAAGCAATGAACATGCAAACCGTTCCCTGCTTGAAGTAAAATCCCCCATGATTGGTACCTTTTACCGCTCTGCCAATCCGGACGCCGATTTCTTTGTCAATATTGGAGATACCATTCAGAAAGGGCAAACCGTATGTATTATTGAAGCCATGAAGCTCTTCAATGAGGTAGAGTCCGAAATTTCCGGAAAAGTAGTTAAAGTATTGGTTGAAGACGCTTCTCCGGTGGAGTACGACCAGCCGCTGTTTCTGATCGAGCCTCAGGATTGATTATTTTTGCAACCTAACTGACCAAAAGTAAAGTGTTTAACAAAATATTAATAGCCAATAGAGGGGAAATTGCATTGCGGGTCATCCGTACCTGTAAGGAAATGGGAGTCAAAACGGTAGCTGTATATTCTACTGTTGATAAAGATAGCCTCCATGTTAGATTTGCTGATGAAGCAGTTTGCATCGGATCTCCGGCGAGTAAGGATTCCTACCTGAATATCCCCCGGATAATCGCGGCCGCGGAAATCACCAACGCTGATGCCATTCATCCCGGCTATGGCTTTTTGTCCGAAAATGCTGAGTTTTCGCGGATCTGCGAAGAGTACAATATCAAGTTTATTGGTGCAAGTCCCGAAATGATCAATAAGATGGGGGATAAGGCCACAGCCAAAGCCACTATGGCCGCTGCAGGAGTGCCCACCATACCGGGTTCCGAAGGCCTGCTGAGCTCTATAGATGAAGGTCTCAGACTGGCAGACGAAGTGGGCTATCCGGTCATCCTCAAAGCCACCGCCGGAGGAGGCGGAAAGGGAATGCGGATCGTCAAAGAACCCTCGGGCTTCAAAAAGGCCTGGGATGATGCCCGGCAGGAATCTGCGGCAGCATTTGGCAACAACGGCCTTTATCTGGAAAAGTTTGTGGAGGAACCCCGCCACATAGAAATTCAGGTGATCGGAGATGCTTCCGGAAAGGCCTGTCACCTCTCTGAAAGGGATTGTTCTATACAGAGAAGGCACCAAAAATTAGTGGAAGAGACCCCTTCTCCTTTTATCACCGATGAGTTGAGAGAAAGAATGGGCAAGGCTGCCATCAAAGGCGCCGAAGCCATCGGTTATGAGGGCGCAGGTACCATAGAATTTCTCGTCGATAAAAACCGCGACTTTTACTTTATGGAGATGAATACCCGTATTCAGGTAGAGCATCCGATTACTGAAGAAGTCACTGATTTTGACCTGATCAAAGAACAGATCAAAGTAGCGGCAGGAGAACCTATCAGCGGGAAAAATTATTATCCCAAACTCTACGCCATGGAATGCCGGATCAATGCAGAAGATCCCCGAAATGGATTCAGACCCAGTCCCGGCAAGATCGTCAACCTGCACCTACCAGGGGGTAAAGGGGTGCGCATAGACAGCCATGTGTATGCCGGATACATTATCCCGCCAAATTACGACTCCATGATCGCCAAGTTAATTGTAAGCGGGCAATCCCGGGAGGAAGTTATCGTCCGTATGAAGCGGGCACTGGAGGAGTTTGTAATCGATGGTATTAAGACCACCATTCCCTTCCACCTGACATTACTGGAAGATCCCGATTTCATCTCCGGTAACTTTACTACGAAATTTTTAGATAATTTTGATTTTTCAAAAATAAAATCTCTTTAGCGCCTGACTGCTACCCGGTAACACACCAATCACCGGATCAAAAGGAAAGCAATCGTACTTTCCTTTTGATCCGGTGATTTTTTTATCCCCTACCTTCCTACCACTCAGCCTTTATTTCAATGCCATTTTCATTTTTCGCTTGTTATTGCAGAGATATTTTGTGAAATTGTTGATTGTTAACAATTTAAGCAGATACGAAATTTATGCTCAGGCAATCGCTATATTTCATATTATTGGTAGCTGTTGGGTCAGCAGCTTGTTCGGAAAAACCTACATCTGTAGCTCCGGGTATGGCCGACCAGATCAGCTATAATTTCCACGTCCGCCCCATTTTATCCGACAATTGTTTTGCTTGCCATGGCCCGGATGAAAACAAACGGGAAGCAGGGCTGAGGCTGGACATGGCCGAGAGTGCTTTTGCAGCGCTTAAGGAAAACCCCGGTGCGCATGCCATAGTACCCGGAAAACCGGCAGAATCAGAGGTTGTGAAGCGACTCGAAACTACCGACGAACCGGAAATGATGCCCCCTCCCGAATCCAACCTCAAACTTACGGCCGAAGAAGTGGCCATCATCAAAAAATGGATCAAACAGGGAGCCGAATACCAACCGCATTGGGCATTTGTGCCGCCGGTAAAATCCGATCTGCCAAAAGTTTCCGACGCCGACTGGGTGCAGCATGATATCGACCACTTCATCCTGGCCAGACTCGATCAACTCGGGCTGAAACCAAACCCCGTTGCCGATAAAATGCACCTGCTCAAGCGCCTGAGCATTGACCTGACCGGTCTGCCTCCAGGCCTTGAGCTCATGCAGGCATACCGTGAAGATGAAAGCCCTGAGGCCACTGAAAAAATCATCGACCGGCTGCTGGAGAGCCCTGCATTCGGCGAACGCATGGCCGTGCTTTGGATGGACATATCCAGGTATTCGGACAGCTATGGCTATCAGGATGACAATATCCGCACACAGTGGCCCTACAGAGACTGGGTGATCCATGCTTTCAATGAGAACATGCCTTACGATCAGTTTATCACCTGGCAACTCGCCGGAGACCTCCTGCCCGATCCCAGCAAGGAGCAGATACTGGCCACCGCCTTTAACAGAAACCACAAGTATACAGAGGAAGGTGGCGTCATCCCGGAAGAATACCGCGTAGAGTACAACGTAGACAAGACCAATACCTTCAGCAAAGCCATTCTGGGCATGACCGTGGAATGTGCGCAGTGTCATGACCACAAATATGACCCCATCTCGCAGGAAAACTACTTCCAGATGTATGCCTTCTTCAACAATACTCCTGAGAAAGGCTATGAGGGAGACGTGAGCATTTCCAAGCCCGCCAAACACCCCATCATGTGGGTCGAACACGATGACCTGGATGGC
>NZ_FRCY01000018.1 GCF_900143075.1 Cyclobacterium lianum
ATCAGCCCCCTATTGAGCAATATCCTGCTGGATTTGCTGGACAAGGAACTGGACAGGCGAAACCTGAAATACGTCCGTTACGCTGATGATTTCAGTATCTACACCAAGTCAAAGAAGGAAGCCAGAAAAGTGGGCAACGAGATTTATCTCTTTTTAAGAGATAAGCTCAGATTGCCCATCAACAGGGAGAAAAGCGGTATCCGAAGACCTTCCAATTTTGAGTTGTTGGGACATGCATTTGTACCGACATATCAGAAGGGGGACAAAGGAAAATACCAGCTGGTGGTGAAGAAGAGCAGCTGGGAATCACTCAAGCGAAAGCTCAAACAGATTACCAAGAAAACCAGACCGTACAGTTTCGAGGAACGGCTTCACAAACTCAGAGAAGTCTGGATGGGATGGGTGAACAACTACCGGTTGGCAAGTATTCATGCCAAACTCAAACAGATTGACGAGTGGTTGAGAAACCGAGTTCGCTATTGTATCTGGCATGATTGAGGACAAAGCGGGAGCTTTGGGCCAGGAATGCGGGGAGAGCCTGAGCGGAAACGCAAAAACCTGATCAGATTGGGCGTGGACCAAGACCATGCGTATGCTTGGAGTCGTACCAGAAAAGGTGGATGGGCGGTAGCTCAGAGTCCGATTCTGATTACTACGATCACTTTATCCCGCCTAAGGAGGAAAGGGTATGAATCCATGCTTTCCTATTACCTCAAATCTCAACCCACAATCCAGTGAACCGCCGAGTACGAGACCCGTACGCTCGGTGGTGTGAGGGGTGCTCCGCAGGCTTATGGCCTGCGGCCATCCACTCGATTGTAAACAGCTACTTCTTATAAGCACCTTGGGTAGCATTGTTTTCAATCAGTGTCTTATAGTATTCCATAAGAGGAATAATATTATGATAGACAATGTTAAAATCATCGTATATAATGTCTCGATAAGTTCCATGTGCAATATCATTTCTGGGTTCAACCAATTTCTTGTCAATGAAATTTTCATTTGCAGCGAAATGTGATTCGTCTAATCCCAATGATAATAGAATATCTCTGAGTACATTAAACTTCAAATTGGATTTTGTCTCAATTACATCTTTATCATAAATCTTACAAGCCTTTTGACCACTATTCAATATTTCATCAATCAGATTAATGCATTCTTCAATTCCATTTCCTTTGTTTAACCTTTTTATATAAGAAAGCGCAACAAAGTTCATTTGTAGATTATCCAGTGGTATTTTCTTTGTTGAAATAAAGCTAATGAATATTGAAGAAGCCATTTTCACAAAGCCTTCCCAATGAGCATAGCTTAATGCAATGCCTCCTCTGACCAATGGGGCTATCCTTGTCGAATTACGATTGTTTTCAATAATAAATTTGAAATCAACAATTTCCTTCTTTCGCCATTGAATATCATTGTCGAGTTTATCTTGAAGCTCTATTAAAGTTCGAACCTTCATGAAAATATTTCTTGACCAATTGAAATAGTTTTAGGTAATCGACCAGCTGCACTATATCCTTTCCAACTTATGTTGTCATCTGAAATTTTTTGCCAACAATCAATTATTTTCTGTCTGATTTGATCACCATGTTCCTCCCAATGGTCAATCTTCTTTGCTACACCAAGTGCAACCATTTCAAAAGCCGAGACTATAAATCCTCCGTAAAAAATATCCTTCTCTAAATTATATCGTTTAAACGCATCATCACCAACTTTCTCCTTTATGAGTTTAAATGTTCTTTCAAACAGTTCTTTGGTTTCATCCCATGAATCAAAATTGGCATCAAAATACTTTACCGTCATGTCATCGAGGAAATTACCTAAATCTATAACTGAACTCATTTCAGAAGGTTCCGTATCTTTTAGAACCAAAAATCTTGAAACTAATTCCTTATCATATTGCTCATCAATATTTTTATCCGAAATATTAATAGTTTCCAGAAACGGTTTATATTCTGAAAGTTCTTTTAACTTTTCAAAATACTCTTCATTGCTCATTATGAGAAGGCAATTGCGAACCTCTTGAGGGGTTAAAGAACTTCCTCCCGTATTTAATCTTTGAAACAACTCATATTTACTACTTGCATCACTTTCCTTCTGAATTATCACAAAATTAAGGCGGCTTCTTTTGAAATACCTTTGTTGAGCTTCAGTGAAGGAATTATCATCTTCTGTATCCCACACCTTATTTTCAAGGGAAGGAAGTAAGTTTGTTTTAGTTAATTTTAAAGCAGGTACAAGATCATAATCATTGTTCCTAAGTGTTCCAATAAATTCAAATATTGTAGAAAGTCTTTGAAGACCGTCAACTACATCCCAAACACCATCAGTTCTCTGTGCAACAAAGATTGATGGAATGGGAATATTGAGAAGTATTGATTCAATCAATTTGGATTTTTGATTGTCACTCCAGCGATAAAATCTTTGGAACTCTGGATGGATATCAAGATCCCCATCGGAATACATGCTTAATATCTCACCTATTGACATACTAAGGTTTTCAGTATGTATTTCTTTTGATTTTGATTCTATTTCTTCTTGTAATGTCATTTTAGTAATTGTTTACAACGTAAAGAGTTTTAAACGCAATCTAGCAAAAAAAAAACTATTTATTTAAAGCTATCAAGATTGCGGTTAAAACTTAGTTGGACTAAGCCGGTGCTTTTCTATGGGCATTTATGTTTCTTCATTTGGATGATTTTTGGCGGTGAGACCGCAGAACCCTCAATCAAGTTTTCTAAAATCCCCGGCTTTCGGATTTTTCCAATGCTATAAGGGCAGTCCTTTCCCATTAACGCCGTTACGTTCTGATTTTTTGATCATGATTTCAAAGAACTTTTCTATCTATCGGCATATCAGGGCTCCTTGCCTTTCCCTTTTGCCAGGCCGTAAACCATCCTTCCACGATTGCAACAGGTACACCTGAAAGGATCCCGGCCAAGTATTTCTTCCAAAATCTCATAGGTGGACAATCCCTGGTAGAAGGAAATGAACCTCGTTATTCTCAGCAACCTGAAACATTCCTCCATTTTGGTTTTGCTGTTCGCCGATGACATGATCCCGTAATACCTTATCTTGTAAAATCCGTTGGGAAGTACATGTTGCATGAACCTGCGGATAAATTCTGCACATGGAAGGTCCATGATTTTGGTCTTGTTGTCCCTGTAATCCTTCCACCTGAATTTTACCGTAGTGGCGTTTACCGATACTATCCTGCTGTTACTGATGGCCACCCTGTGGGTGTACCTGCCCAGATAGCTGACCACCTGGTTGGCCCCTTTGAATGTTTTTTTGATATAAACATGCCAGAACTTTGAATAAGCTTCCTTTTTTAAAATTCCCATAGCAGCATACAGGCATTTCTGTTTTTCAGGTACCCTCAGCTGGTTTGCCTCCAGGGCAAAGAAAAGCTTTTCCATGAATATGCCCCTGAATATCTGTGAGAGGGCTTTCACGGGCACAAAGAACATTTTTTTGGCTGCCACCCACTCCATGTGGTCGAGATCAGGCCCTCCGGCAGGTACCAGCATATGGATATGGGGGTGGTAATTGAGTGCCTGTCCCCAAGTGTGCAATACAGACAGACAGCCGCTTTCCACTCCAAGGAAGGCAGGGTTTGAAGCTGCTTTCTTTACTGCAAGTGCCGAAGAGGCAAAGAGCATGCTATAACATTCCCGCTGGTTGAGGTAAAACAGAGGCTTGAGGAATTCAGGAACCGTGAATACTACATGAAAATACCTTACCGGGAGCAGCCTGCACTTCAGCTTTTCTACCCATAACAGCTGTTTTACATACTGGCACTTGGGGCAATGACGGTTCCGGCAGCTATTATAACTCGTACGGGTATCACCACAGGTATCACAGGTAAGGGTGTGGCTGCCCATTTTTGAGGTCCTGCAGTGCAGGATATCATTATATGCTCTCATCTGGTCCGTGCAAAGCCTTCCCCTTATCAGGAAGTTTTCCTTTTGGGATCTCAGAATGTCGGAGAGTTCTGTGTCGCCATTCCTTTGGTTGACCGTTTCCATCACAGTTCATCCAGGGGACTTTTAATCTGAGAGGGGTCTAAGTTGCTTACATGCAGGTAAACCGAGGTCGTTCTAAGCGATCTGTGGCCCAAGAGTTCCTGAATCACCCTGATATTGGTCCCCTGCTCAAGAAGATGGGTGGCAAAGGAATGCCGAAGGGTATGGAAAGAGGCCTGTTTCTTTATCCCGCATTCACGAAGGGATTTTTTGAGTACACTCTGAGCACTTCCGGGGCTATAGACAGTGCCTGCTGTCTGGCCTTCAAAAAGATAGGTCTTGGGCCGGTAGTACCTGTAATACTCCCGGAGCTTTTCCAACAGCCCTTTGGGAAGCAGGGTGTACCGGTCTTTGTTTCCTTTACCCCCACGGACCTTTAACTGCATCCTGTCGCTGTCGATATCTCCCAACTTCAGGCTGATCACCTCGCTCAGCCTTAACCCGGAGGCATAGGTGAGTGCAATCAGGCAATAATGTTTTCGGTTTCTGATCCGGTTGAGGATAAGCGATATCTCTTCTTTTGAAAAAACAACCGGAAGCTGCTTGGGGCGTTTTGGCCGTTTGATCTTTACCGGGTCCCAATCCCTGCCGAGAACATCTTTGAAAAGAATTTTGAAGGCACTGATGGTCTGGTTGATACCCGAGGCCGAAAGATTTTTTGTCTCAACCTTATGGAAAAGATAGGCTTTTAACTCGGCAATGCTGATGTGTTCGGGACTTTTCCCAAAATGACTGGATACTGTGGATACCAGGGCAATATAGCTCTTGATACTTCTGGGAGAGTAGTTTCTGATCTGCATCTCCTCATACATCTGTTGACGTAGGCTTTTTTTTCCATGATAAGTAAAGTTTAAAGATGTTACATGAATAAAAATAAGCTATATCACTGATATTAAGCGTATTAAAAAAATAAAATGTGATAAAACTACCGACGCAGGAGGTTTTGTTCAACTCGTATATCTGTTTACCAAAATTATATAAATCCAGCAAGAGGGTGCTGGATCTGTATACCCTTTTTGAATTTAATAGAAATCACCAACTTTACCCAGGCCTCCCTGATTATTTGTGCGTTCAAATTAATCATTTCGGATTAGGAGGCAAGCAAAATTTCGACATTTTATTTCGATTTTGAGGTGAATCGTCGCAGCTTCATGGAAGCTTTTTACTCCTTTTTTTATACAACGCTTCACCTAAAAGGTACACCGCAGAATAAAACAAATGAGCGGTTGAAACTTTGAAGCGAATTGTTGAATCTCCGGATTGAAGCAGTGAGTTTCTGAAACGAGGCATTGATGTTCAAAACCGCAGGTAGGGGCTTATTAAGTTGGTCAGGTAAAACAATTTCTTACGAAATTTTAGAAAGTACACTAATTGTGGTTGGGGCTTAAACTTATGTGCATAGGGTTAAAAACAAACCAGATACGATGCATCAGTAAATGGCTTCCCAGTCAAATTAAAACCGGATAACGCCCAAGGAAATATGCCAAAAAAGCTGGAAAACCTGGCAGAGGATCTAACGGGATTAACATTAATAAAATGGTTTTGTTGCGCAATTAAATGAATTCCCTTAATATTGCACACAGAACCCAGGTCGTTAGCTCAGTTGGTTCAGAGCGCTGCCTTGACAGGGCAGAGGTCACCAGTTCGAGCCTGGTACGACCTACTTTTTTTCTACCCTTATTGGTGGCGGTTTAATTTTCGATTCAGCATATCTACCTCCTCCTTCAACGCTTTAATTTTCTCCTGCAAGTGTACAATGGCCTGAAGGCCTTCCAAATTGATCTCCATATCATAATGTAATCGGGAAAGCCGCTCCAATTCGGCGACCTGATCCGGCAGGATATAACTTTTTTCTTCTACTATGATTACCTCGCACAGGCCGTAATCCGATAGCTCCCGGACAAATGAGATTTCTACTCCACAGGTTTCACAAAACAAGTCTACGGGAATGTAAGATTTATCTGAGTTATTCATGGGTTTTCAGGTTTGCCAATTGCGTAAACAGCTTTTTTTCCTCTTCACTGAGGTGTCTGGGGATGTTGATCTGATAAGTTAAATATAAATCTCCGAAAATATCGTCTTTTTTATACAAAGGAAATCCTTTGCCCTTCAATTTTACCTTAGATCCATTTTGGGTTCCGGCTGGTACCTTAAGCTTTACTTTTCCTGTCAGCGTGTCCACCAGGATTTCACCACCAAGCACGGCGGTGTATAAACCAATTTTCTCCGTTTTATACAGATCATTACCCTCTCGCTTATAGATTGGATCGGGCAAAATCCGGAAGGTAATGTACAGATCGCCACCTGGGCCACCATTTACCCCCTCACCACCGTGGCCTTTTATCCTGATCGTCTGACCATCTTCTACTCCGGCGTGAATCGTTAACCGGATTTTTTTCCCGTTGATATCGAGGGTTCTTTTATGCGTGGTAAATACTTCCCGCAGGGGCAATTCCAAATGGGCGTTGAGGTCCTGCCCTTTAAACCGGATTCGTGAACCTGACCGGGTGCTACCGCCCCCAAAGCCGGCTCCGCCAGCTCCGAAAAGGGATTCAAAGAAATCAGAAAATCCGCCCTGACCAAACGCCTGCTCGAAGTCTTCGGAACTGTATTGCTGGGACCTGCCTCTCTCACGGCTGCGACCCGCTCCCCCCTGCTGATAAGCATCGGCATGTTTCCACTCCTTACCAAACTGGTCGTATTTTTTTCGTTTCTCAGGATCGCTCAGGACCTCATTGGCTTCATTGATGGCCTGAAACTTCCTTTGGGCTTCCTTATCATCCGGGTTAAGGTCGGGATGGTATTTTCTGGCCAATTTTCTGTAGGCCTTCTTAATTTCTTCCTGGCTGGCATTTCTGGGTATTTCCAACAGGCTGTAATAGTCTATAAAATCCATTTTACTTTACCTTTGAGCTGAAAATATTTTGAATCAAAACTGTTCTAAAATAGCAATTCTCTTTTCTATGGGAGGATGCGTTGCAAACAAACCAGTAATGGCAGACATCAAACCAGAGGATTTATCTGGTCGGTTCTCAATGAACAACTCCGCTACATCATCACTTTTCACGGTTTCCACCCTATAGTTACCGGAGATTTTACGTAATGCTGCTGCGAGCGCCCAGGGTTTTTTGGTCATTTCGGCCGCTCCACTATCGGCCATGTATTCCCGTTTGCGCGAAATGGCAAATCGGAAAAGCATACTCAACAGGAAGGCTACAAAGGCAATGACCATAGCGATCAGAAGGGCCCGGTTGTCATTTTTACCTCTCCGCCTGCCGGCTCCGAATAGCATACTTCTGAAAAGGATCTGAGCAATAAAAGAAAAAATCCCCACAAAGATAATGGAGATTATCAGCAGCCTCACGTCCTTATTGCGAATGTGCATCAGTTCATGGGCAATAACGCCTTCCAGTTCCTCATCATTGAGGGTATCGATGATTCCCCTGGTTAATGTGACAGTATAGGTCTTTTCATTGATGCCACTTGCGAAAGCATTCAGTGCCTGGTCTTCTATGATATTTACTTTTGGCATGCGCATGCCTTTGCTGATACAAAGATTTTCTACCAGATTGTACACGCGCAAGTTATCCTTTCTCTCCAATGGCCTCGCCCCTGCTGCACTGCTGATCATTTTCGAATGAAAGAAATACGCAATGACAAACCAGATACCCACAGCAATCAGTACTCCCGGAATGGTCTGCACAAAGGTGTCATTGACCGAGACATTGCCTGAATCCGCTGGAAGGGTGAAATACAGAAATGCGTAAACCGCACCCAGGAGCAAGAGCGGAAAGCCAAGCAACAGCAATACAGACCGTGTGTTATTCCTTTGTATCTGGGTCTGAATCCCGATATAGCCAGCCATCTATCGCCTAAAATTTTATGTCAGGTGCTTTATCCAGCCGCTCTCTTTCAGTATTGCCTACATCAAACATTGGTTCCGTATGAAAACCGAACATGCCTGCAATGAGATTGGAAGGAAAGCTTTGAACGGCTACATTGTACTCCTTGGTGGCTGAGTTGAAATACCTCCGGGCGGCGGCCAGTTTGTTCTCAACATCAGATATTTCGTTCTGCAGGTGTAAAAAATTGGTATTTGCTTTCAGATCGGGATAGGCTTCAACCTGAATTTGCAATCCCTGCAAGGCTGCTCCCAGTTCCTGCTCGGCAGCAATTTTCCCATCGATAGTATCTGCTTTCATTGCGCGGGACCTGGCTTCGGTAACCCGTGTCAGCACACCTGCTTCATGTTCCATATAGCCTTTCACACTACTTACCAGTTGAGGAATCAGGTCATGGCGTTGTTTGAGTTGAACGTCAATATCGGCAAAAGCATTTTCACGGTTATTCTTATAGGCTACCAGTTTGTTGTACAAAGAGACAACAAAGATACCGATGATTACGGCTACGATCAGGATAATTAAGGTGGTACTCATAGTTTGGGATTTTGACCATTAAAGTGGGAATATACAAAAATTAGGAATTATTCATATCTTTAAAGGGTACAACTTCAACTTTAAGTTTATGAAAAAATTTATCGGCCCGGCCATCGTGTTTCTGGTCATCCTCCTTGCGGCTGTTTTCTGGTGGCGGTATTATTTCGTTTTTGCAGAGGGAGTAAAAGCCGGCAACCTCAATTATTTTGAAAAAAAGGGGTTTATTTTTAAGACCTGGGAGGGCCGGTTGGTTCAGGATGGTTTTCAGAGTCCAAACCCGGGAGCCTTGCAGAGCAATGAATTCAGATTCAGCGCCGCAGAAAGTGATTCCGTATCTGCTGTCCTGGAACGGTCGGGCGGGAAATTTGTAGAGCTCAGGTATAAGGAATACCTGAATCCAATCCCGTGGAGGGGAGCCAGCGAATATGTGGTCACTGAAGTGCTGGAAGTAGACAATGCCCGGGGTACTGAACTTCCGGTACGCTAACAATTAAAAAAGGCGAAACACCAATTTGTTTCGCCTTTAATATGCCTAAGCACGTTTTTAAGCCGGATCGCCCAGCCTCACATTTTTCATTTCCTCCTGCTCCATAAAGGGCTGGTTTCTTACTCTCTTGCCAGAAGCCTTGTAAATGGCATTGGCAATTGCCCCACCTGTAGGCGGCAAGGCCGGCTCGCCCAGACCAGTAGGATCGATTCCATTCTTGATGAAGTGGGTTTCTATTTCGGGAATTTCCTTCATTTTGATCAGGCGGTACGAATCGAAGTTTTTCTGATCCGATATACCATCTGTAAAGGTCATATTGGTAAACATGGCATGTCCCATGCCATCTACCATGCCTCCCCTAACCTGCTGGTCCGCACCCGTAGGATTGACCACAATACCGCAATCTGTCACGGCGTAAATCTTGTCCAGAACGGGTACACCATCTACCATCCTCGCTTCAGCCACCTGCCCTACATAGGACCTGTGGGAAAAATAGACGCTGAAGCCCTGTGAAACACCCTGCTTTTTGCCCCATCCTGACTTTTCTGCGACTGTCTCTACCACCTTACGCATTCTGTCTATATCATAGTGGATCTCTCCGACCGGATTGGATTTGGCCCTGTCCAGCAGTTCCAATCTGAAGGCAACGGGATCTTTGCCGGCGGCATCTGCTACTTCATCCAGAAAGGATTGTTCAGCAAAAGCAAGAAAATTGGTGATCGGTGCCCGCCAGGCATTGGTGGTAATCGGTGATTTGTATTCCAGGGATTCAATCAGGAGGTTGTCTACGGAGCCTGAAGGAAAATTATTTTCCCGGGTACAGTTGCCTGCATTGATCCCTACACCTCTGAGTTTGTAGCCTATCAGTTTGTTGTCTTTGTCCAGAGCTGCTTCAAAGCGGTATTTTACAGCGGGACGATAGGCTCCTCCGGTGATATCATCTTCCCTTGACCAGGTTAGCTTGACAGGAGCCTGGAGCATTTTAGACAATTCCACCGCCTCTTCGACAAAATCCGCACGTAACCGCCGGCCAAACCCTCCTCCAAGCCGGGTCATCTCTACGGTCACTTTATCGGGAGATATACCACAGATCTCTGCAGCGGCATTTCGGGCGCGGTCGGGTGTTTGAGTAGGACCTACCAATTCGACTCCATCTGCCTTCACATGGGCAAAGAAGTTCATCGGCTCCATTGGACTGTGCGACAAAAACGGACATTGATATTCACTTTTTATCACCCTGGCGGCACTTCTGAATGCTGCATTTACATCTCCATCCTGTCTCTTGACGTCTCCCTTTCCGGTATTGAGCATTTCATCAAATACCTGATTGTGGAAGGCAGTCGACTCCAGTTTGCCATCGATGGGTTCGTATTGTATGTTTAACGTTTTCCTGGCTTTCATAAGCGGCCAGGTAGATTCCCCTACCAGGGCCACATTGTTTTTGAAGGTAACCACATCCTTTACTCCCTTGATTTTTTTGGCGGCTTCGGCATCTACGGATTTTAGTTTCATGCCAAACGGAGGTCGCTGGATCATGGCATGCACCATGCCCTCTCGGTAAAAATCAAGCCCATACAATGGCTTTCCGGTAAACATGGCCCTGTTGTCCACATTCTTTATCGGTGTACCAATGATTTTAAAATCATTGGGATTTTTGAGCTGAACATTTTCCGGCACAGGTATAAGAGCGGCTTCATTGGCCAATTCTCCATAACTCAGCTTTTTGGAGCCGTGAATGACCTGCCCTTTTTCTGTTTTCAACTCTGTAAGGGGCACAGCAAGTCTTTTGGCGGCAGCTTCCATCAACATCTGTCTGGCAGTGGCACCTGCAGTCCTCAACCTTTCCCAGGAATGCGGCATGGCCCCCGACCCTCCGGTTACCTGTCGATCGTATTTTTCCGTGTCGAGAAAAGCCTGCTGTACCCGCACTTTAGACCAATCGACATCCAGCTCTTCTGCCACGATCATTGGAAATGAGGTTTTGATATTCTGACCCAATTCGGGGTTTGGAGAATAAATCACCACGTGATCTGTAGGTGAAATGGACAGGTAACTGTTAAAATTCAGTGCGCTGTTTAAAACCTCTTCGTCGCTGATCACCTTCATTTTCGGAGAATCACAGCCCATCCAGTTAAAGCCGATCAAAAGCCCACCACCGGCTGTGGCAGCGATTTTCAGAAAATCTCTTCTGTTTGTTTTCAATCCTTTTTCCATGGTTATTTGCTTTTTGCTGATGCCAGTTTTACTGCTTCCTTAATTCTGTGATAGGTACCACACCTGCAAATGTTGGCATTCATTCCCTCTACAATCTCTTCATCACTGGGTGATGGATTCTTTTTCAGCAAAGCCGCAGCAGTCATGATCTGCCCCGCCTGGCAATAGCCACACTGAGCAACATCTACTTCTTCCCATGCCTGCTGCACCGGATGGTCGCCATTTTCAGACAAACCTTCTATCGTGGTCACCTTATCGCTTTTTACCGCAGAAACAGGCAATACACAAGACCGTACTGCTTCCCCATTGAGGTGAACCGTACAGGCTCCACATTGGGCTATGCCGCAGGAATACTTGGTACCCACCAGTCCAAGGTTGTCCCGGAGTACCCACAATAAAGGTGTGTCCTCCTCGACATCCACCTCGTAGCTCTTTCCGTTAATTTGAAGTTTGTAATTAGCCATTTTCGTATCTCTATTATTTTTTGAATGTTTGCATGTATCAGATTGAACCTTACCGGATGCTGTATCCCGGACATTGTACTTTTTATCTCAAGGTATATTTTCCAAAATGGTTAATGGATAGACACTTATCCAGCCCTGCCTGTTTTGAATTCGGAATGAAAATTAACAAAAATCAGAGAAAATTTCATGGACTATAAGGAAATAATCCAACATTTTGAGGACGAAAAGCGCTATCTATAATTGATCTAATTAATAAAACTCAGGAAAGCCCCTTCTCTCTTGCATACGCGGTCCGGCATTTGCGTAAAAAAGCCAAATAATTTTTTTGATGTTCTGTTTTTAATAATTAAATTTTGATACCAATAAAACCAACATTATTTTTCTTTTGCACCATCCTACTAAAATTGCCCCGATGAAACGGTTTACAGGTCTTGTGTTGATCGCCTTGGTGTTACTTGCCATTGCCTTCTTTATTTACAACCCGGAGATTTTGGGTGAAATATGGATGTGGTTGGTGGGGCTGATCGGCTACCTGATTTATTTTTTTAATAAGGCAGCGGATACCTTAAAAAACGCATTCAAAACTCCTGAGCCCGACACAGCTCAAAGCAAAGACGAACAAAAATCTTCCGGCACGGATACATTACTGACAAAATTGAGTAAAAATGAACCCGATATCGAAGGCCTGGAAAACTTATTGGCCAAAAGCCAACCGCAAATGGACAGCTTGTCTCAGGAAAACCTGACATTATTGCGCTATATGGATGATGGTTATACCACACTGGGTCTGTTATTTATTGAGGGGCAGTTTTTTGCCTATACCCTGGAAGACACCCACAGGGATGAAAAGGTCTCAGGAAATACGCGCATACCTGCAGGCCGGTATCCCCTGTCATACAACCGCAATCTGACAGATCTGACCAGAAGGTACCGCAATCGCTTTCCCTGGTTTGAATACCATATAGAAATAATGGATATCCCCAATTATGATCTGGTGTACATACACATTGGCAACACCCATCAGGATACCAGGGGATGCATTTTACTGGCAGATGGCGTGAACGCCGCAAGCCCCGAGAAAATGGTCAGCTATTCCCGAAAAGCATACGAGCGATTTTACCGGTCCATTTATCCCAGGGTGAAGGCCAACATTCCGCTTGCTATTCGGATTTTTGACGAAAACTGGATAAAAATGGCAAAAATCAAAGCCAATGAAGCGCATGCACTACCACAAAACTGAATAAACATCAAGAAAGACGCCTATAAAAATCATGGAAACGGATAAAGAAAACAAAGAAAACGCGCAGGAAAAGGATACCGGCTTTTCCGAAAAAAGGTACCTCTACATACATATCGGAGCTATCCTGCTCATCATGCTGGCGATACTCATTTTTATCGTCCCCGGGATGGAAGCGACCAACCAATTTTTGGGATCCGGGCTGGTGGTTGTCACTGGCTTGATTTTTATTTATGTCTTATTGACCAGGTATTTTGGTCCCAAAAGCAAGGACAGAAACCCGAATCACAATCCTTACCATACCTTCTTTTTCAAAGGTACGGTCATTCTGTCCTCTGTCCTGGTGACCTTCGGGATTCTGGGAGCGTTTTTTGTGTACGTAGAATATGACAACCTTTTTCAGGCAGTGGGGCTGGCCACCTCCGTAGTATGGATTGCATTGTTTCTGATTTATTTCATGTGGTCGGTCTACCACTACAATATCAATTACGGATTGACGGATCAGGATTGGCAACGCATATACGATGCCAGAGACAGGTACAGTAAGGGTTTGCCCGTTAAAGCATCGGAAATGACCATGCCGGACCACAATCCCTATCGCAGCCAGACATTCGGCCTTCCTCCCGGCACAGTACGGGGTATGATCGCATTCACTTTGCTGATGGGCGGAATGGCCCTATTGATCGCAAGTTTTGGAACCCAATATACAGGGGTTGATGCCGCCTTGCTGAGCCAGCAATTTGAATTTTTTGAAACTGCTTTCCTAATGATGATTGCTTTCTATTTTGGTGACAAGTCACTCAAGTACCTGCAAAACAGGTGGGTAAGCAGGGGTAAACCTCAGGAGACCACGGAAACTCAAAATCAGCCCGGCACAGTTTCAACTGCACCCGCTCCTCAGGCACAGCCCCATCCATTGAGCAGCCTGGACATGGACAACAGTTTTTTTGAAATGGAAGATACCAGCTTCAAACTCAGGGAAGAGGAGCAGCCGAAAAGTGACTTGAGTGCGCAGCGTAAGGTTTTGTCCACATCCTTTGATAGTCCTACAGAGGATTTGATGTATCGGGAGGAATATGTGCAAATCAAAGACAATGTCAACAGCAAGGTTTTGAGTGATATGGACATCCGTATGGCCTTAGATGAAATGGAGCAGCGTGACCATATCAAAATCAGTCTTCCTGTCATCAAAGCCGTGGTCACGGTAGAGTCAGCCGGCCGGGGGCACCTTCAGGATGGCCGGGCCAAAATTTTATTTGAAGGGCATAAGTTCTGGTACTGGCTGGAAAAATTTGGGAAAGACCCCAGGTCACTGAGCAAGGGCAGGGAACATATTATCTATGAAAAATGGACGAGGAAGCACTACCGGGTCGGAGCCGCTGAGTACGAACGCCTTGAAGAGGCCAGAAGCATTGATCCGAAAGCCGCGGTATACGCTACCTCCTGGGGGCTTTTTCAGATTCTGGGTGAAAATCTGGAGCACAACATAAAAGGCCGCAAATACAAAAACGTAGAAGAATTTGAGAGCCGGCAGCACGAGTCGGAATATTTTCACTTCCTGGATTTTCTGGAGTTTATCAAGACAAAAAAAGTACGGAGCAAAGCCTTGATAGCATATATCGCGGAAGATATGCAGGACAAGTATGATTGGGAAAGTTTTGCCTATGGATATAATGGTAGCGGATATAAGGTCAATCAATACCATATCAAGATGCAGCAGCACTACGAAAAATTCAAAAAGGAAGGGACATGGCTAACATAAAACGCAAAGGCATGGCCATTGGCCTGTTATTGATACTGGGATTTTCTGCCTGCGAGAAGGATGAAAGAGGAATGGTCATTGGCAAAATCCAACAGGCAAGTGATTTGGTGGTCTCCGAATTTGTGGTTGACAAGGTAGTTTTCGGTAAGAAAACGAGAAACCTCCTCTTTATTCCTGTCAATGAAGCTTCTTTTTTAGCCTACTCAAGGGCAAAAATAAAAACAGGTATTGATCTGGAGAAAATCACCGAACAGGATATAGAAATCGATGAAAGGAAAATTACCCTGAGATTACCGCCCATTGAAGTCATTAATTTTTCCTATCCGCCAGAAGACTTCGTAGAAGACAGCCTGATATCAAACCCGGACCGTTTTCTCAATGAGATCAATCTGGAGGATCAGGAGACCTTCTTCAGGATGGCCGAGATGGACATCCGGGACAATCTGCCCCATATGGGACTGCTCAGCACGAGTCAGGATCATGCACGGAAACTCATCCACATGGTACTCAAAAGTTTTGATTTTGAAGAAATATACATTCATTTCAAAAGTGATTCGCTGCTGATCCGACAGGTCAACAGCCCCGAAAACCTGATGAATCCATGATACGGCAGATATTGAGTAGCGGTCGATTGATTTTTGAGGTCCTTTTGCTAGGAGCCCTGGTGGTGTTGGTTATATGGTGGAATCCACTCTATATATTTGGTGGCAAGCCAGAACTGCAACCAACAGCCAACATCGTTTCTAATATTCGTGAAGTTGGAGAGATGATTACCGCTGAATATTACGGAGAGGTCCTGGCCTCGATTGATGAAGCTCAGATAAACCTTCTTGAAGAAGAGGAAATCATTACTCAGGGAGAGCTGATATATCAGGAAATACTGACTGCGCTTAAAAACCTTAAACACTTCGACAGCCTTTCCGCAGAAACGCGAATAAGTATAGCAGATGCGAATAACGAGCTGAAAAGACGGGAGCGCAAAAAGCTGCTGATTGACCCTGTGAGCGAAAAAAATATTCTCGAAAAACTGTATTTTCTTGAAGAATGGGCCACTACCAGTCAAATGCCTTTGTACAATGAAGTGCTCTTATTTCTTGGTACGGAAGCGCAACGCGTATCTGCCGGTGCTGGTCTCACGGACAAATTAACCAGCCGTATACTTTTCCATTGGTACACCGACACCGTCGAGGACTGGTGGCAATCTGAAGCCTTTGCCAACAGCTATTTTGAGAGCAGGTTGTCTTCTCTCTCAAGGAGAGAATCCAGAAAAAAACTGGCCATGATAGGCCGCGGCACGGTAAAGGCCGGGTTTAATTTCCAGGATCTGGATCAAAGTATGTTTCATTTTAATGAAGAAGTAGGTGAATTGCATTTTTTTGGGCTTGCCCCTGAAATTCTCAATTCAGACATCAATCCCTGGTTTATACCCGAAAAGGGTATTCCCGGATTTGACATCCTCACCTACAATGGTAAAGTTGATTTCAAAGATAGCCGCAGGGTCAAAATATACGCGGTACAAAAACTGAAGGCCAACGCCCGGAAGGCAGGCATCATCGATCAGGCCGAATCCAACGGGGCTGAAACATTGAGCCGCTTATTTACCATGCTGACCGGAAAAGAGGTTAAAAAAGTGATTTTCCATCACGATAAAATCATACAGCTTACCCGTGAGATAAAAGCAGACCGTTTTATCAATTACGAAGAAGCGGCGCAATTTGAAAACGCCGTTTCCCGGGAGCTAAACACCATTGATTCGCTGAGAAGCGCCTCTCAGGACCGGTACAACAACCGGAATCTGGCTCAAAACAAATGGAATACGCTGGTGCAGATGATTGCGGAACTCCGGCAACTGGAATTTGAAACCCAGGACTTGCCCTACCATCAGTTTGCTACGTTTTGGTACGAAATCGCCAGAGATTCCCTGATTGATGAGAACGAATGGAGAGAAATGAAGGCTTATGCCAGAATAGAGACTTCGGATAGTTTGACCGTCAGTCTCTGGACCAAAGGCGATGTATTATGGTCACGTGCCCTCTTCAGTGAAGGTCTGCATCAGCTAAGCAAAAAAAACCTGCCATTAGGTGCTTTTGAGGTAGACTCCACCTCGCTGGAGATATGGAAAACAATGGAAAAAACCAGCAAAAAAATCAGAAATGTCGTTTTTAAGCAGGATAGCGTGGTTTTTGAATATTTTAAACCCAGGCCTGCTGTCAGAGATAGTTTATTGCACCTGATCCAGCCATTGAGGTATGACCCGGAGTTGTTTGCTCAATGGAGGTCTCAAAAGAATTCTATTGAGACCATCAGCAAAACTGACACCATCACGGAGCTTAGCGCTGATCCGGAGAGCTTTTGGCTTTTCAAGCCGGGTGAAAATAACAGGTTGATCAAATTCAACATCCCATTGGATCAGGTAAGCCGTCCGGATTTACTGGCTGCAGATGATAGCCCGGACTGGCAGCGCATATCCATCGACAGCCTGATCATTATCAGGTCTGCTGCGAATTTTGCTGCCATACAGCATGGGCCCCACACCGAATCTGCTCTTGATCCCGACCAGCAGGAAACGCTCGTGCATTATCTGGACAGCTTGTATACCAGCCACAGCCGTTTTCAAAACAGGGACTTGATTACGAAAACCAAGGCCTGGTTTGGAGAAAGATGGGAAAGCAAATCCAGCATTTCAGAGGTGTTTCAATAGCCGCTCTGCAATTCGTTATTTGAAGCTGAAATAGGTTTCATACACATTACCTGCGAAGAATTTGCCGAATGTAGCGATAGCTGATAGACCATCGTTTTTACTTTGAGGATGAATGGCCTTTACTGTTCTCAATTGACGCAACAAATCGGCTACCTTGATGACCAGCATACCTTTTCCCAGCAATTGTCCCTTTGCGGAATTTCCCTCATAAAGGGAAATAAAGAGCGTAGTCGTATCCTTCCAGGCATCTACAATATTGTCATTGGCTACTTCCTTAAACCCTTCAAAGAAATAGGGTTTACCGTCTGCACTTGTCAAATGGGCGGTGTAGTTCATTCTCTTTCCGGAATCGTTTTTCGGGTCTGCCACAAAAAGATTGAATATTCCGTTGGAAGCTGTGAGCGGCATTTCGGAAATCGAAGGGACCACCATCGTCCCTATCATTTTCCCCGGATGATTTTCCAGCTTCACAAATTCCTGAATATCCTCAGTCTGAATGGTCAGGATGAACTCAAAGGGAGTATTGTCTTTTTTTCCCCTGGCAAAACCAGCTTCGTAATCTGTCGTCTCCCCCATCCCGATAAATCCTTTCATGGACTCGGTAAATTGTACCCCCGTAGCCAGCGGCGAATCATCGCCCGGACTATTTTCTACCTCAGAAAACCCATAATCAAGTTCATAACCCTTTTCTCCTGCAATGAGCTGACAACTCCTTTCAGCCAGTGCGCTTATGGTCAACAATGGATTGGTGCCCACTGGTCTGGGAATGACCGCACCATCCATGACATACAAGCCGTCATGCAGTTGATTGCCTTGCTGTCCTGCAAAAACCTGCCCTTTGTGATCGACCACCCCCTGGGCTGCATCATCTGCCATGCCGCAGCCTCCCAAAGGGTGTACGGTTACCAGATCATAGTTCATCAATTCATTCCAGGTAGGATTCGGTATCTTGGTCCCTCCCAGTGCCTCGGTGGCAGTGAACATTTCGCCGTTTACCTTTTTAAATATTTCCTGTTTTCCTACGCCCTGCCAGTTGATATTCAGCTTGTCGGTCTCATCCATTTTTAAGACACCGTTTCCATCATCATGCGTCATGACCAGATAAATCTGTGTCCGGGCCAATGCACCATGGAAAGGACCCAGAAATATACTGCGCAGCTCCCTCCATTTCTCTTTCAGATAGTCGATTATGCCACGGTCTGTATCTCTACCTGCAAGCCTGGAAAAAGCAAATAGTGCCTTGGGCATGATCGCCCGGATGGGTCCCGGAATAGTTCCTTCCTCAAGGGTCATCCCATCTTCCAGTTTTTCTCTTTCCCGCAGATCGATCACGCTGGTGATGCATGGGCCCACATTGGCGATGCTGTTTGTACCTTTTTTACCCAATCCAATGCCATTGATACGCTGTTCATTGTTGTAGCCAAAACCCAGCACATCCCCATTGCCTGTAAACCGTTCCCCCAGCTTTCCGGAAACCTGCAATCCCAGCTTTGCGGACCTGAGCAGGATTTCGGTGGATCCGAGGGAGCCGGCACTCAAAATGACATTTCTGGCTTGTACAAACATAAGTGGCGCATCAAAATAATCCCTGCCTATGCCTATAGGATGAAAATATACCTGCCAAAAACCCATCTGCTTTTTAACGTAGCGGACATTGATTTCTGTAAAAATCTCTGCTCCATGGTTACGGGCATCGGGCAGATAGTTCATTGCTGTGGTATTCTTTGCCCCAATATTGCAGCCGGTAACACAATCGCCGCAGTTGGTGCATTTGGCCTGGTGAACTCCCACATGGTTGGTTTTGTCCTCGAAATTGACATTGATATCCAAAAGCCGGAAAGGTGCAGCCATGTGGGCAGCAGATTTTCGCATGGCCTCTGTCTTCTTCAGCTTCGGATAGCCGTTTTTATTTTCCGGATAGGGGTTTGGTTTCAGCATTTCCCTGGACCGCTTCAGTCCCGATGAAAACGAATCCGGATCCTCTCTCAGCGCAGCCGGCCATGCGGGATCCTCCATTACCCTTTGTTCCGGCTCGATAGACACATTGGCATTTACCAGAGAGGTACCCCCTAAGCCGCAACCTTTAAAGACGTTGATGCCATTTCCCATTGTGAATTCATACAAGCCATTCTTCTCCAGGTTGACGGACTTCCCTCCTACAAAATTCATTTCCTTCGATGCCTGAAACAAGGTTTGGGGAAATTCCCCCGGTAAAAACTCCCTTCCCTTCTCCAAAAGGCAAACGGACTGACCACTTCTTGCCATTCTGGAGGCTGCAATACTGCCTCCGTAGCCTGAACCTATCACCACATAGTCATAAGATGATTTAATTTCCGTTAAAGGCTTTGCTAATCTTTTCATTTTTTATAAATATTGGGTCTTCGATCAAATCGTATTGTATATGGTCCGAATCAAACCGGGGCTGCTCTTCTGTACCCACATTATTCCACTTGTCCGGGACGCTTTTTAAGCCCACGGGAAAGATGGTGATCCCCTCTCTGTCAATTGATATTCGGAGAAAATTTTTATATCCCTCCCAGCGGTAGGAAGACGAGGCCTCTGTAATGTGATTTTTGAGCACCACCACACAGAATGTCAAATACAGGCCAAAGAGAATGGCACTGACAATACCTCCCAGGATGACCATCTCTCCGGCAAAAAGAAATACCTGTGCAGGCGCATTCAGGTCCAGTCCCAGGTGCAACAGATTGATTCGTGAAAACAGCCAAAAAAGCAGATAGAAGTTGCACAAATGGAGCAAGCCATGCACCAGTCCTGCCAGGTAATTCCAGTTTTTAGCACCGGATTTGACATCGGAAAACAGGACTATACCAATAAACAGCAGCAGGTTTAGAAACAAGGCGCCCGGGTGGTGACTAATCCCCGTAAAGACCGCATGAAAAAACTCATTGGCCTGCCCGTTAAAAATATTTAATTGCCCCATTTTTTCCATCAATGAAATTCCGCTGTCCAGTTTGGTTTGTAAAACCCAGGAGGTGAAAAGGTGATACATGCCGAAGAAAAAAAGCATGGTGAGACTGAAATACGGAAATAGTAAATTCAAGAAGCTCAGGCGCACTGAGGATTCTTTTGATGGAAAAACCTTTTTTAAGTCTGCTTTATCCCCGTTTAAACCAGAAATTTGCTGTTTTAAAGTATGGGTCGGATGCATGAATGCCCCTCCGCCCCCGGCTGTAATCAACTGACATGTACCCTCCGTGCTAGTCTGAGGTTCATATCGGGCATAATGGTGCAGGTCTCCGGTCAAAACAGCCTTTATCTGTATGGTTTTGTTTTTTTCTTCGTATACCTTCTCACCTTTCCCAAACAAAACTCTGTTGATAAAAAACTCCAGCCTGTCGAAGGATTCATTTTTTGTATCAAATGACTTATAGACCCAGGATGGCTCAGAAGTACACAATATGATCTTGCTTTTTTCATTAAAATGCTTTTCCGCAATTTCCTTGAAATAGCATATCTGTGGATAGTCAATATCCGCATTCAACTGTACATCTACTGCTATGACCCAGTAATCATGAGGCAATTTTAACGCAAAATAGGACCTGCTCTGGCGGGTTTGCCAATTGCCAAGCGATCGTTTTTGGGTAAACAACCTCAAAAAATTGGTCAGGCCATCATACCAGTCATGGTTTCCCGGAATGGCAAATAAATCGGGCCGGTCCATATCTCCCTGTTTTTTTGGAAAAGCAGCATGATAGGGTCCCCTGAGCCGGTTATCGTATTCTACCTTTTCCGGCGTGGGATACACTTCATCGCCACCCATGATCAGGATGTCGCCCCTTTTAACCGGTTTACCTCTCAGATGAAGGGAATCTCTGGACAATAGTGCTGCCAGCGCATAGGTGGGATTAAATCCATCACCCAGATCAGAAACAAAATCCACCCAGATCTCCTCCTTTTTTGAATAATCGTAAAATTTATTCTCCCGATCCAATGCGGCCTGCAGTTCTCTCCGGTCTGCAAAGTTTCCAAATACCGCCGATAAAACAGTCTTTACAGCCGTAAACGCCAGTTGTTTCGGGTCATACCAATTGACCATTGGTCTTTTTTCAAACTTCATATTGAATCATTTTTTTTACCATTTTAAATTTAAAGGCCATCCCTCCCCGGAGTCCACTCTGCTTCCTGGCCAAAGCCGTCCATGTACTCCTGAGTCTGGATCCGAAAGATTGATGTAACCTACCCTGCATGGCCACCTCAGGATTTGCTTCATTTTTAGGGTGTAAAATAATATCTGAAGCTTTGAAGTCCAATCCGGCAAACCAATACCAGGGACCTTTGCAGAAAAATTTCGACGTTAGCAGCCATTCCCTGCCGTCAATATGCAGCGTGGTTGTCACTTCAAGCAAGTTAACCGACTCCCTAGTTGTTATTTTTACTCCATGTTTGCCGCCCTGAAACTCCCGTTGGTATTGGTCTAAATACAAACTGGAAAATACATCCAGGCGATCCCTGTCTTCCAGGGAAGAAAATCGCAAAAGTACATGGTACCTTACCTCACCGGATATTTTCTCAAATTCCAGATTGCCGGTATACTGAAGCCTCAGACACAGGTAATCTCCGGCATCCGGCGTCTTGGTAGCATGGAAATCTGGCTTTACAGCCTCGGATTGTTGTTTAAGAAAATAATTTTTTGCATCCTGATAGCCCATATTTATCAAATCACGGCTGGTGATTTTTCCAAAAAACAGCTCAGGATCCAGCGGCAGCGGAAAGTCTGGCTTGATGATATGAATTTTTATCGTCTTTCGCTGACCATAGGGGCTATCATCGTGCGCTATAGCCCTATTTATCAGTTGAATCTGCTGAAATTCCTCCCAGAGTGCCCCATTGGCGCTCATTTCTATCGAATGCACATACTGGTGCAAGGCACCATTTAAATAGCTTGGATAATTGCCTATTGCCCAAACCAGCCAGATTTCTTCAGCACCCCGCCTGACCGCCTCCATGAGATTTGCATCTTTGATCCAGACCGCATCTATGTACCAGTCCGCTCCTACCTTCAATGCCGGCATGAGTATGGGCAGAGAAACACCTGCCAGCAAATGCCGCTCATCTATTTCTCTGGCTGAAATGGCCTGCACGGTCTTGTTTGTAAAGTTGCAAAGGGAAAAGGTAACCGGCAAATCCAATTGATGCATGGTATTCACATTTACCCCAAAATGCGGCAATACCTTCCGCCGGATGCTATCCGCATCACCAAGCCCTTTCAATTTCCAGGGGGTGAAATATTCTTTCAGATTGGCCAGGGAAGCAAAATATTTTACAGGCAAACTTTTCCAGACATCCATCATGTGCACCGTTCCATGGCCGGAAGCCAGCATGGCCGCATTAAAAATACCCCCGGAGGTGCCATCCACATGGGCAAACCGCAGTCCCTCCTCTTCCATGGCCTTAAGGATTCCTGCCTGGTAAGCTACCCGCATGCCTCCCCCTGCCAAAACCAGGGCAGCACGGTTTCCGGCTTCCGAATCTTTATGTTCGATCAGCATAAAAGCAGGATCTGAATTGAAGATACGCTTCCGTAGGCATCACCTTGTTGCCGGATACGATCAATGTTTAACTTTCCCATGAGCCCAACACTTTTAGGTACATCAAAAACACTATCCCCGAGAAAAGGTCGAATATTGCGACGGACATGGCAAGTATGGAAAACAAGCCCTGAAATACACCCAGGGAGACAGCGATAAAGGCCCCGAATTTTTGTAAGGCTGTCCAGAGCATCACCTGCTTATTGGTAACAGCACTGTATACCGCATGCAATACCATCCCGCCAAATAAGGCCATGAACATCCCGACGATGGCAAAAAAATGGGCAGATTCAGGTGTAGGGACGGACTTGCCTATCAGGTCCAAAACTGTGGTCGGAGATATCAGTTGGACCAGGCCGGAGATCAGGGTGATAAAAGCGATTAGTACCACCAGCAACTCCACGTATCTGGGAGAAATGCCGAAAATATTTTTCTGATCAGTCATGACTTTGAGCTTGGTATTTTGGTTTGGCCTTGGCGATGAAAAAATACATGGTAATGCCCCACATGATGGTCAAAATGATCCACCTGATGTCGTTAAGCCACATCCATTCCTGTAAGAGCTCCTGCAGGATAACTTCATCGGTTACCCCTGCTTTAAACTGGTTGTTTATGTCTTCTATGTATCTTTGCTGGACAATCACGGGTATCAGCAGTCCGGGTATCCAGGATAGCGGAACCCAGCGCAAACCCGTCTTCCACTCTGTAATGAGCATGATAAGCAATGCCACCGACATGATGGGAATGGTGATGAAGAAAAACTTCGTAGCCAGATCGGTTTGTGGGATAATGGCGTCGTAGTAATTGTCCAGGTTGAGGGTTTTGGGGTAATTGGGAAACCAAAAAAAGTGAAGTGACCAAAACATACCCAGATATATCGAGGCACAGAAAAAAATATAGGCATTGTTGATATCAAGTAAGGTTTTCTTTATTGGATTCATGGCTCATTGAAGATTTTATGGTCAAATGCGGTACTTGTGGTAATCGGTTATGGAAGGCGGGGCTAACCAGTCTTCTCCGTAACCCAGCGGGTAGACACTTTCCAAACCCTCGGGCATAACAGAGGGTAGCGAATCGTAGGTCATAAACCAGCATTGAAAATGATCATCCAGGATTCCATTCGTTTTTGGCATGAACGTCGTAAAAAAGGGGTCCGGGTTGATTTGTATCTCTCTCAATTGTGCCACATTGGGATGATCTCCAATGAAAAGTTTGCCCCTGGCTTTGCCAAATAAGTTGATTCCCGCCTTGCTTTCAAAATAAATGTAAGATGCCATCAGCATATTCCTGAAACGACAGTAATTGGTTGCACCTACCTTCAACCGAATCGATGGAGATCTTGGTTTTTCAATTTCAATCCGGAAGGCAAATTGCCCATCTTTTTCGTACTGGCTGCTGACAGTTTCCGGGGTTTCATTGAAATCCAGGTTGGCCTGGTGCTTGGGCATTCCCCATATCCCCTTTCCGCCCTTTACTGAAATTTCGCTGCTGACAGGCAAATCCAGAATGTATTGCCCTGTGCCATAATGGCCCAACAACAGCGCATTTAGCAACCTGGGCGCAGGCTTTGATCCATGGGTACATGCAATAGCAATACTGTATTCGATGTACCTGCCGATACTGGTATGCAGGTAATTGATCACCGTGATCAGAAGTGCTGCCCGGCCATTCGGCAATTTCATGGCATGTATCTCATTTCCCGGCAACAATGCATTGGCTTTTTCCCAGTCGCAGGAAAAACCTGCCATCAAAGCAGGAGAATCGGAAGAACTTACAGGCAATTGGTACGGAATACCGTCTACCAGTGCATGTCTTCCGGAATATCGCTTGATTCTTTTGGGAGGCATAATGACAATTTAACCCTTATCCAATTCACTAATCATTTTAGGAAACACATCTACATGTGCATTTTTACCGAAGAAAACGTCCAGATGGCTGTAGCCATCCAGCAGGTACAAGCTGTGAAACCCCGGTTTGAACCGGTCGAGGTATTGAAAGGTTTTTTCCTGGCTCTCAGGAAGGAAACATTTGTTTTTCCTACCTCCAAACAACACAAACCTGGCCGCTGTCTTTGGCGGCTCGGAGACATAGTCTGATCCGTCATCATTCAATTTTTTCAGGGCACCGTGATGAATGCATTCTTTTATATGTCTGAAAAAAGAGAGTGGTACATGTGCAAATTCATACTGTATCCAGGATTTTGTTTTTTCGTCCAGATTTTCCAATTCCCAAAGTGCGGGAAATCCGGAGCCGTAGGTAAAGCTCACCATCTTTCCTACCCTGGTATCCTTCTCCCAATGCGTGGCTCTTACAAAATTCAGGATAACCTTTGATTTCAAATCGGGTGGATACAGACCCCATTGAGGATCAAGGTAGGTGAAAAATTTGCTGACTACAGGCATCAGCACATCTAATTTAAACCTGGAGAAAAGGGGGACCACCGGGTGCAGGGAGACGGCATTGCTAATGATCAGGTTAACCTCCGGCAGCAAACCCATTACAGCAGAGATCATAAAGCTGGTACTTCCCTGGCAGTGAATGATGGCCTTGATTTCCTTAGTGCCGGTGATTTCGACGATCTTCTGTACGGCAGCCGGATGATCGTTTCGGGCCACCTGATCCAGATCCCATTCATTGGGCTCCAGGTGTATGCTTCCCCTCCAGTTTTCCAGCCACACATCATAGCCTGCGGAAGCGAGCTGCCTGATAATATTGTTTTCTGAGGGTGGGTTGAAAATATTACTGCTTACACCTGCCCCGTGAACCAATAGGACGGGCCCTTTCGTAGCACTATCTGATTTAAGCCGCCTCAAGTCACACTTAAAACCATCTAAAGCTTCAAATTCTATGGTCTCGAAATATTGATTCATTACAAATATTTTTATAACTGTTAATTTAACAAAATATCATAAATAATAAATACAATAAAAACAGTATTTTCAATATTTTTCCCGGCCGTCCCTGGAAAAAATTTTCTGCGGGCCTCAAAAAACATATCTTTGCATAGCAAAACGACTGATGCATGAAAAATCTACTTCCTTTCGGTACACTCCTGCTGCTGGTAATGGCAGGCGTTTTTCTTTCTTTCAAGACAGATCTGGCAGGCCGGGATCAGCAGGAAGATATCAAAGCCATCGAAAATATGAGCAAAGCACGGGCGGAAGCTTTCAATGCCGGTGATGCCTCAGCTATTGCGGTTCATTTTACGGATGGAGCCTTTCTGATGGCGCCGGGAACCGGAAAAAAAATTGGGCCCAAAGCTGTAGAGGCCTACTACCAGCAAATTTTTGATACCTATCATACGGCACTGGAAAGCGGATATGAGGAGGTAAAAGTGGACGGCGACCTGGCTTTCGGAAGAGGATTTGCGAAAGTAACCCTGATCGATAAAGCGAGTGGCGACACCATCCGGGGCAGTTCCAAATACCTGAATATTCTGGAGCGGCAACCCGATGGGAGCTGGAAAACCACCCACGATATCTGGAATGACAACGAATAGAAACGGCAGTGGGGAGTATTGATTTTCAATAGGGATCCACGTCCACCAAAAACCGGACTGCGCGAAATCTTTTGTCTGCCTGAAGTTCAGCTATTCGTCCCATTAATTGTTGTTTAAAAAACTGCTGCACATTTCCTGAGCGATCGAGTTTGATCCATATTTCGAACAAATACAGATTTTTTATTTTACCGATAATCGATTTCTCGGGACCCAGTACGATCTTCTTGGCCGGTATGTCGGTAAGCAGATTTTTTAATTTCTTTGCTGCAATTTCGGACGTCTTAAAGTCCTTATGTTTGACAACAATTTTAATGTTTTTGACAAAAGGGGGGTAAAAAAACTGTTTTCTTTCTGCCATTTCGAGGCGGTAGAAATCTGCATAATCGCCCGATATGATCTGCTTGAAGATCAACTGATCCGGCCTTCTGGTCTGTATGATCACCTCACCGATCTTATCCCGCCTGCCAGCGCGACCCGCCACCTGTGTAATTTGCTGAAAAGCCCGCTCTCCCGCTCTGAAATCCGGATAAAAAAGAATCCGATCCGCATCGACAATGCCGACAAGAGACACCTTATCAAAATCCAGACCCTTCGTAATCATTTGGGTGCCGACAAGAATATCCACATTTCCGGCGCCGAAATTATCCAGGATCCTCTGGTATCCATATTTACTACGTGTAGTATCCAGGTCCATCCTGGCGATCCTCGCTTCGGGAAACAAAAGGCTCAGGCTTTCCTCAATCCGCTCGGTACCAGTGCCAATAGTAGTGATTTTCTGACTGCCACATGCCTGGCAGGACACAGGTACTTTTTCTTTAAACCCGCAGTAATGGCACCGCAACTCTTCCTGGTATTGGTGGTAAGTCAGGCTTACGTCGCAATGTTCGCATTGCGGTATCCAACCACACTCGTCGCAAGACAGGTAAGGCGCATATCCCCTTCTATTCTGAAATATAAGTACCTGCTCCTGCCGGTTCAGTGTTTCCTGAATTTTCTCCCGCATTAACCTCGTAAAATCCAGCTTCAAGAGGTTTTTCTTCTTGTCCTGAAGTATATCGGCAAGGCGAAAATGGGGGAGCTCCGCATTTCCGTAACGCTGATCAAGCTTTACAAATCCATATTTTCCATTCTGGGCGTTGAAATAGGATTCGAAAGCAGGCGTAGCCGTCCCCAGCAGGGTTTTGGCCTGATGCATCCAGGACAACATGATCGCAGCATCCCTGGCATGAAAACGGGGGGCAGGATCATACTGCTTGTAGGAACTTTCGTGTTCCTCATCTACAATGACGAGCCCCAGACTATCGAAGGGTAGGAAAACCGAGGATCTTACGCCAATGATAAAATTATACCTTCCCTTCAGCACTCCCTGCCACACTTCCACTCTTTCGTTATCCGAATACTTGGAATGGAAAACCCCCATTTTATCACCAAAAATTTGCTGCATGCGGTTGACCAGGTGGGTAGTAAGGGCTATCTCCGGCAACAGCATCAATACCTGCGAGCCGCTTTGCAGTACCTCCCTGATCAATTGCGCGTAAATCTCCGTTTTTCCCGACCCGGTGATTCCCTGCAACAACACGGTGTTTTTTTCTTCAAAATGCCTGTGAATATCCTCCAGAGCCGCTGCCTGGGGCGGCGATAGTGTAAACTCCCGTTCCGTCATCGGCACAGAATCAAAACGACTGATCAGTACTTTAAAAGCGTCCAAAACCCCCTTTTTGATCAACGTGTCAATTGAACTGGCCGAGCAACCCTGGTCTGTCAGTACTTTTTTGGGAAGGCCTTCGGTATTTTTCCCACTGTCACGAAATACGTCAACCTGCTGCAAATATTTCAGCAATACTGCTTCCTGCTTTTCTTTTCCCTTTAGTGCTTCAAAAAGACTTTGGAGCAAACTATCCTCTCCGGTATATTTGGACGCCAGCCTTACACGCTGCTCGGTTTTGGGACTGTATTTCTCTTTTACAGATTCATACACGAGAATGGCACCCTTCCCAAGCAGGCTTTTGATGATCTTATGGCTGGTTTTTCCCGGTAGGAGCTGGTCAAATTGCTCCACATTCATTTCCTCATTTTTCCCCAGAGTTTCCAGAAGCAACAACTCCCTCTCGTCCATGGGAAAGCCCGGATTATCAAAATCAAAATCGGGATGAAGCTGTACCCTGCTTTCGGTAGACAATTTCAAACCACTCGGCAGAGCGGCATTCATTACTTCGCCCATATGGCAGCAATAATAGGAAGCCATCCAACTCCAGAATTTTATTTGCAGGGCATTTACCACCGGGAAATCATCCAACAAATCCAGGATAGGCTTGGCCTGGTATACTTCCGGCGCTTTTTGATGTACCTTTGCTACTATGCCGGTCAATATCTTTTTCTTACCAAACTGAACCATGACCCGATAACCAATCCCTATATGATCCTGAATGTCCGGTCCTACGCTATAAGTAAACCAGCGCGGAATGGGCACCGGCAGTATGATATCTGCAAAAAGATTTTTCGACGCTGTCGCAGGGTATTGGTCGGCAAAAAGATCTTCCAAGATGAAACGATTTAATGGCTCAGGAAAGGTAAGGTAATTGGCTAAGGGCTTCAGACAGGGCTTCCACTGGCCGTTTGCAGGATTTGTCAAAACACACGTAGAAGAGGTCTTTATCCAGCGGCTTGTCCTGCAGGAGTGGCAATTCAGATAGTTGCTCTGCTACTGAAATGATCCTGTTCGGCCGGTAGGTTCTCAGGAATGCCAAAGCATTCTTTGTTGCATCAGGACCTGCTACAGCGACTTCCGCGGTAGGAATGGCCCTTTCCAGATAGAAATTGGCCCAATTGGCCAGAAAGGATGGCTCTTTGTGAACCAAATCCTTTACAAGTTGCAACATCTTTTCGGCCTGGTTCAGGTAATTTTCTTTGTAAAAATACAGTCCCAGGCGGTGTAAATTTCTGGCCATTACAGAATTGGAAGCCGGTACCACGTTGTCAAACACTTCCTTTTTGTCGGCAATTAATTTTTCCCGGGATGGATCGTTGAAATAAAACAAGCTATCAGACGCATCCAGAAAACGGTCCATTACCCTTTCGGTCAGTTGATCTGCCCTGAAAAGCCAGCTGGCCTCGAAAGTAACGCTGTACAGTGATATAAAAGCGTTGATCAGTGATGCGTAATCTTCGAGAAAAGCAGAGGTATAGGCCTCGCCGGCTTTGAAGTTTCTGAACAACTCCCCCTCGCGAACCATATGATTCCAGATGAATCGGCCTGCCGCCAGTGCCATTTCTTTGTAGTGCTTATCACCGGTGGCCAGATAAGCCTGGCACAGGCCGTCGATGGCCCAGCCGTTCCAACCGCTTATGATCTTATCATCCAGCCCTGGCCGCTGTCGCTGCCCTCTCCTGGCGAGCAGCGCAGCTTTAGTCTCCTTTAGCCTGGCTAAAAAAGCATCCACCGACATGTTCAATTCTTTGGCAATATCGCTATAATCTTTCTGCTGGAAGAGGATATTTTCTCCCGACTCCCAATTGCCTTCCGGTTTGATGTTGTATAGCTGCGCAAACCAGGAAAAATCTCCCTTTAATTCATCCGCAAGTTCCTCAGAGGTCCAGGTGTAAAACTTACCTTCCCTACCCTCGCTATCGGCGTCCAAAGCAGCATAAAAAGCCCCCGAATCATCCCGCATCTCATTTTCGAGCCAGGAAATGGTTTCACTGACCTTTTCGCGGAAAAAGGGATTCTGGCTGTATTGAAACGCTTTGGAATACAGGCTAAGTAGCTGACCATTGTCATATAGCATCTTTTCAAAATGGGGGGCAAACCATTCTCCGTCTACACTGTACCGGCAAAAGCCACCACCCAGTTGGTCGTAAATGCCGCCTTTACCTATCTTTTCAAGCGTAAAGCAAACCTTATCGCCAAGATCCTGCTGCCTGCTGGCTATGGACATGTCCATCAGAAAATTCCAGATCGCGGGCATGGGAAATTTGGGTACCCGGTTCATACCACCCCATTGCGGATCAAATCCCTCCATCAGTTTATCGGCAATATCGATTAGCTCTTTGGCATTAAAAGGCGAATTGCTTTCCCGGAGACCGTATTTTTCTACCAATGATCGGTTTATGCTGTTGCCAAATCCTATTGCACTCTGCTTTAGCTCGTTATACTGATGTTTGAAGGCATTCGCAATTCCGGACAATACTTTCACCCATTGCTCTTTTGGAAAGTAGGTTCCCCCGTAAAATGGTTTTTGGTCGGGCATCAAAAAAACATTCAATGGCCATCCTCCTTGCAGGCCCATCACCTGAATCGCCTCCATATAAATATTATCGAGGTCCGGACGTTCTTCACGGTCAATTTTTATGCAGACAAAAGATTCATTCATCATATTCGCCACATCCTGGTCTTCGAAGCATTCTCTTTCCATGACATGGCACCAATGGCAGGCGGAATACCCGATACTTACCAGCATGGGTTTGTGTTCGGTTCTGGCTTTTTGCAGGGCATCCTCAGACCATGGGTACCAATTCACCGGATTGTAGGCGTGTTGCAATAAGTAGAGGCTCTTGCTATCAACTAATCTGTTTGCTTTCATTTCCTGGATTTAATTTTTGGTGCTGCAGGTAGGCTTCTATCTGCTGTAATTGTGCAAGGATACCATTTCGTTCCTCAGAAAAATTCAATTCGGAAGGCATCTGATCGATCTTTTGAAGCAGATGGTTTAAAAAATGAAAATGAGCTTCGGATAAAGGGTCGAAGGGACGGTGATTTAAGTTTTTTCGAACCTGATCCAGGTCACTTAAAATGTCCAAAGTATGTTGCTCAAAAAACGTTGCCCTAAATTTTTCCCAGATGTAGTTCTCAGCAGTGGCATTGGGATGTATCAAATCATCTTTATAAAAGCGGTAATCCCTCAGGTCATCCATTTGAAGTTCGTAGGCCGGAAAATAATATATATCCTCATACCTTTTCACTACCTCATCGCAAAACAACCTGAGCAGGGATTTGCTCACCTGGTTTTGCGGAATACCATCTTTCACATGCCGCACAGGACTTACCGTCAGCACAATCCTGATATCGGGATTACATTTTTTTAACGGGCGATAGCAGTTATCAAACGCTGCAAGTATTTGGTCCAGACTCAGTCGTTCTTTTTGAAATTGTTTGGAGGGCTGCTTGTGGCAATTGGCAACAATCCTGCCAGTACTAAGATGGCGGAAGACGAATGCAGTACCCAGCGTGATCATTAGCTGGCTACACTTACTGAACATTTGATACACTTCTTGCAGTCTTCTCTGAATCAGGTCCTCCAGATCCTCCCTGCTGCGGGCATGGATACGAGAGTGAAACTGAAAATGATAATTCCTGCCATGTCTGCTCAGATAAAGGTTCGTTTCCGGTTTTTGCAGTCGCAACGACAGCGAAAGCAATTCAAAAATAGATATGGGATTGTAAATTATCCCAAAAGGATTTACCAATACGGGAAATTTACTTTGTGTCAATTTTTCACCTATCACTTCGGAAAAACAAGAGCCCATGGTAATGAGCCGATCCGAATGCCTGATGGGATGCGGACTGGGATCGATCGAAAATTCAGTTCTGAAACTTTTCATTTTTCCTTAAATTAATAGCAAATTAAAAAAAGACACGGAGGAAGAAAAGTCTGCAGAGTATAAAGTAAACCGGCTCAGGCGGGACCACCAGCCAAAGGACAAAATTGAGGTCCTATGCAGCTATAAATTAAAAAAAGCCAGGACAAGCCTGGCTTTTTTAATTCATTAAACTGATGGGGTTGACCTATTCGGCTACTACCTGAAATTTGACATTGGTTTTTACTTCTCTGTGCAAATCTACTTCAGCTTCATATTCACCTGCTGTCGATACCGGCTGGTTAATTGAAATTTTCTTTCTGTCTATATCAATACCTTTTTCTGCCAGTGCGTCAGAAAGCTGCAAGGTGGTAACTTTTCCGAAAATCTTACCTGAATCACCAATTTTTGCCTTGATTTCAAGGGTAATGTTTTCCAGTTTCTCAGCGACTCCCTGAGCTTCAGTTTTTATTTTCTCCGCCTTGTGCGCTGCCTGTTTGATGTTCTCATCCAATATTTTCTTATTGGAAGAAGTAGCTAAAACTGCAAATCCCTGCGGAATGAGGTAATTCCGGCCATAACCGGGCTTGACGTCCACCAGGTCATTCTTATAGCCAAGTCCTTTTATATCTGTTTTTAAGATGACTTCCATTATTGTAATAATTTATTTAAATGAAGGATACAGACCACTTTATTTCAAGCCGTCTGCTACATAAGGCAATAAGGCCAGGTGTCGGGCTTTTTTGATAGCCTGAGCGACCCTTCTTTGGAATTTTGCGGAATTGCCTGTAAGCCTTCTGGGAAGGATCTTGCCTTGTTCGTTTACAAATTTCAACAGGAAGTTAGGATCTTTGTAATCGATGTATTCAATACCCAGTTTCCTGAATCTGCAATATTTTTTCCTGTTTTGCTCTCTGTTGATCGGTTCGTTTTTTAATGTCATTTCGCTGGCTCCTCCTTAGCTTCGGTTTTTTTATTGAATTCACCCTTTCTTCTTCTCTCCGCATACTTGATACCATGTTTGTCCATGAAAGTAGTCAGAAAACGCAAAACCGTTTCATCTCTCCTGAAGCCAAGCTCAAATTTCTTGATTGCAGTCGGCTCAGCCTTGTACTCGACCAATACGTAAAACCCAGTGGTCTTCTTCTGAATGGGATAGGCCAATTTTTTAAGCCCCCAATTCTCCACATTAGTAATTTCTGCTCCCAATTCTTTTAACAAGCCTACGTACTTGTCGACAGTATCCTTCATCTGAACTTCAGACAAAACGGGAGTAAGTATGAATACCGTCTCGTAATTTTTTTGGAACATTCTTTTAAATTTTTGTTTGTTATTTTAAAACAGTTTGCAAAATTAAGGCATATAGACAGATAAACAAAAAATTGGTGCTTTATTTTATTTCGAACGTTCCCTGGCCGATTTCCGCTCCCTCCGAAAAAACCTTTACCGAATAAATGCCTCTTGCATAATCAGACCCCTTTTCATAATAATAGGTCAACTGCTGTTGAGAATTATTGAATAAAAAATCCTGCTTTGAAGTATAAAATTCCTCTTTCCCGTTCATCTGAAAAGTGCCTGAGCCTTTGGCGATATCGAAGATCACCTGACCATTAGGCGAGAGTACCTGAATGTAAACATCCCGGATACCCTCCGGAGCCACGGAATTTTCCGCAATATTGAATGATACTTTCAGTTTGGTCAACTGCCTGTTTCGAAATTCGTCCTCCCGCTCCCGGCCCCGGGAATTCACCGCAGAAACTACGATGTTCTCTGCCTTCAATTTCGAAGCAATGGTGACTTTTTCCTCTAGTTCGCCCTTTTCAATATTGAGTTTGACCACTTCCTCCTCAACCTCTGCCTTGTCTGTTTTCAATTCCTCATTTTCTGCAAATAGCTGTACGTTTTGCTCCCGTAATCTGAGAATATCGGCATCTTTCTCGCTCAGCATCTTACCATAGGCATCGATTCTGGAGTTAAGCTGTTCTATCTCGGCTGCAGACCTGCTCCGCTCCATTTGCCTTTCTCTGATCAATTGGTCCTTGATTGTAAGCAAAGAATCTACATTACCTCCCAGCTTCTCAATTTCCTGAATCCTCAGGTCCAACTGGTAGGTCATGGAATCCAGTCGTATATTCAGATCACTATTTTCTTCAGTTAAGATCAATATTTCTTCGTTCTTCTGCGATTTTTCGCGATGGTCGTTCCAAAGCCTCCATCCACTAAGAATCACCAAAATGATCAACACGATGATCAGGATGTTCTTCCCTTTTTCTGTGCCATTTTGATTATTTTCTGGCTGCTCTTCCTTTGTCATAGCTTATGAAAATCAATCATTTAACTTTATCATTAATCGGTAATTTATTGCTACTGATTCGCGAAATTTACTTTCGGGACGAAACACATGAAGCCTCAATTATTAGACCAATTCGGTTAAACTTCGGTTTTTTACCCGAATTATCCGATTGCAGACCTGTTCCCTGCGCAATGCTCCTAAATTACGTTGGTAGCTTTTGTTTCCGATTTCGGGATCTCCCATTGTTCGAAAGGCAGTCCGGAATAGTTACCGTTTCAAAACCCCTGATGCCTAATCTATCCGGATGTCATCCTTCCCGTCAAATCATGCCGGAAAGCTAACAATTTGTACAGATTCCTCATAATCCTAGAATAATTATATCTCCCACACATACTGTTGTTTGTAAGCTGAGGGTTGAAAAAATAATATGCCGCAGTCAAATAAATCTATGTAGGCCCGGATATGCGGCCCTGAACTTATCTCTTGCCAGGCCCTCTTCATTTCACAGGACCAGTGAATGTCCGCAATCACGACAATACTTTTTGCATGCAGCCTGGGCAAAATAGCGTTAAAGTATGCCATGGTGGGCTTATACCGGTGATTGGCATCCATCAAAACAAAATCGATGGAGCGAAGTCTTTCCAATATCGGATACAGCGATTCATCCAGATTACCCTCAATCAACTGGGCTGACGGGAAACGGTGAAGATGGCTTTGTGCCAGGCCTAACAAAGCAGGATCTCCTTCAAAACTATAGAGTATTCCTTTCACCTCTTTGCACAAATAGGCTGTATTTATCCCGAGAGAGCCCCCCAGATCCAACGCAGTCATACCCGGCGTTTGCCTGCAAAAAAAGCTGTACACCAACGAAAATTTGAGTGGTGTGCCTGCTATTTTCATAATGGAAGAAACCCGCCTTTCCCTTCTTCTCATCCAGCGCGAACCTGCACCGTAGTCGGTAACAGGTATCCTTTCCGTTGATCTCAGAAAATTGTATCTACTGGCTTCAATAGCAGCATCCCCCTTTCTGTGTTCCTTAAGGTAGGATTGCAGGTTACGATACAGCTTATAGAAAAAGGGGGAGTGTATGCTATGGCTATCTTCCTTTCTTAAAAAATAAATCAGGTATTCCCAGAAATGAAACAGCATGAAGACCGACTCAATTGTCAAAAATATTGGCAATAAGTTGAAATTCCGGAATGGCCACATGGATTATTTTGCCATCAACCTGCTTCTCCATGGTATATTGTCCGGTCATCTTTCCCATTCCTGATTTCAGATTGCAACCGGAAATATAGGAATGTGTAGCACCAGGTTCCAGCACAGGCTGCTGACCAACCACCCCATCACCTTCCATGATCTTTAATTCTGAAGTGGCATCATACACTTCCCACCTCCTTTTCAACAGTTGAATGGTAAAATTACTGTGGTTCTCTATGGTAACCTTATAGGTAAAAACATAGTGGTGCTGACCAGGATTGGAAAAACCCTTTTGGTATTCGGCTTCAACGCTTACTTTTACACCTTCTGTAATTGCGGTTACCATGTTTTTTTAAAATACAGAAACTTAACTGAAATTTGACTCGCAGAGCAAATATACCAAGAGAAACGATATAAATGAACGTCAAAATAGAAAATACCTGGAAACAGCTCCTGGAAGATGAGTTTTCGCAACCCTATTTCATCGAACTTGTACAGTTTGTGAAGAATGCCTATCAACATAAGACCATATATCCCAGAGGAGAGCATATTTTCCGGGCCTTTGACTTGTGCCCGGTAGACCGTGTCAAGGTAGTCATCCTCGGCCAGGATCCGTACCATGGCCCGGGACAGGCCCATGGGCTATCCTTCTCGGTTCCGGAGGGTGTTTCCTTTCCTCCCTCCTTATTAAATATCTTTAAGGAACTGAAGAGCGACCTCGACATCCCGCTTCCCTCCCATGGCAATTTGGAAAAATGGGCAAAACAGGGGGTATTGTTGCTCAACGCTACGCTGACAGTAGAAGCCCACAAGGCCGGAAGCCATCAGCAAAAAGGCTGGGAGCAATTTACCGATGTGGTGGTACAGAAACTGGCAAACCAAAAAGATAACCTGGCCTTTATGCTTTGGGGCGCCTATGCCCGGAAGAAAGCGGGGATAATCCCGGAGCACAAACACCTCAAACTCCATGCACCACACCCGAGTCCCCTCTCTGCCCATAGGGGTTTTTTCGGCTGCCGGCATTTCAGCAAGACCAATGAGTACCTGGCAGAAAACGGGAAAGAGCCCATTCAATGGTAAATTAAAAAAGCCCTTTTACAGCACAGGCAAAAGGACTTTTTTAATTTCTCTCTTCAGCAGAGCCCCCGCGGAATCCAAATACGACCCTTACCGGAGGTAGGCCATATTTCCAGCGGAAGTAACCGCATGCTAATCAATGGATTTGAAGAAGCGGCTCCATCTGATCTTGTTGAACATGGATTTGTGCTTTTCCAGAGAGAGCCATAGAAACCAGGCTTTACCCACCACATGGTCTTCCGGAACAAAGCCCCAAAAGCGGGAGTCCAGGGAGTCGTGGCGATTGTCCCCCATCATGAAATAATAATTTTGCTGGAAAGTATAGGTTTCCTGTTTTTCTCCATTGATAAAAAGTTCATTTCCATCAATCCGGATGTCTTCATGGCCTTCAAACTCCCTGATGGTATATCCATAGCGCCTTACATTGTCTTCGTCCAGGGTGATGGTCTGCCCTTCCGCCGGAATTTCCAATGGACCAAAATTATCTTTGTTCCAGTTGTAATACGCCCCATCCGGAAAAATATTAGGATCCCCCTGTCCCGGCTTATTTAGTCTTTTGGTGACTGAGGCAATGGCCGGAGACTTCTCCAGTTCGGCCACCATTTCATCAGTAGCAAACACAAAATACCCGGAATTGTCCTTGAAGGGGAAATAACTGTCGGGATTGATCCCGTAACGGTCGAAGAACTCCGCATTCAACGGCCTGTTGGTCATCACATCGTAGGAAAACTGCATTTCTTCCGGTGTCTCGGCGGCCTCACCATTGACGAATATCTGTGCCTCTTTGATTTCAATGACATCCCCCGGAACTGCAACAGCTCGTTTGATATAGTTGGTTTTTAAATCTACCGGATACTGAAATTCCTCCGGATAGTTGAATACTACCACGTCGTTTCGCTTGATCGATGTGAATCCCGGAAGGCGGTAATAGGGTAATTGTATGGCTTCTGAGTAAGATGGAATATCGGTTCCCCAGACCTTCTGGTGGGTCAATGGAACCTGAAGGATCGTCCTGGGTACCCTGGTGCCATAATGCATTTTGCTGACAAACAGAAAATCGCCAACCAGTAGAGATTTTTCCATGGAGGCAGTAGGAATGGTGAATGGTTCCAATAGCAACCAACGAATAAGGCTTGCAGCGATAACGGCAAACAGTAAAGCATCCACCCATTCTCTGGCGGCAGATTTTTTCTTTTTTTCTTGACTCATTTTTTCTACGTTAAAAGTCCAAAAAATCATTCATGGACAATATCCCCTTCTTCCCGGGAAGCCATTCCGCTACCTTTACAGCTCCCAATGCGAAACCCTCTCTGCTATGGGCTTCGTGCTGAATGGTGATATCGTCTATTTCAGACCGATACCGGACGATATGGGTGCCGGGAGCAGGGTCAATCCTCTTGGAGCTGACAGCAAGGGTGTTTTCCGCTACCGGTTTCCCCTCCTGAAGCTCCCATTTCTTATAATTGGCATTGCTCTCAATCAGGCCCTCTGCAAGTGAAATCGCGGTCCCGCTTGGAGCATCTTTTTTCTCAGTGTGGTGGATCTCTTCTATGCTGGCCCTGTATCCCTTCTGATCCTGCATCATCCTGGCCAGGTATGCGTTGACTTTAAAGAAAATGTTGACGCCGATGCTAAAGTTGGAAGCATGGAATAGGGTTCCGTTATTCAGCCGGCAAAGTGCGCTGACCTGCTCTTTCTGGTCTAGCCATCCGGTAGTACCCACCACGACCGGTACACCTTTTTTCAGGCACCATTCCATATTACCTACAGCCGCATCCGGTTGACTAAACTCAATGGCAACATCAATCTGACTGGTATCCAGCTTCTCCAGGTCTGCCACATTCTCTATGTTTATTTTGGCCACGATCTGATGGCCCCTTTCTTCGGCTATCCGGGTGATAATTTTACCCATTTTGCCGTAACCTAAAATCAAAATATTCATTTAAAAATTTAATTTTACAGAAAACCCCATACTGCTGCGATTTGCAAGTAGCGGCTCTACCGAGGGTTCAAATTTCAAGCTCAAATCGTCACTGATATCAAAACTCGACAGGTGCGCATCTACGAAAGCATCCACAGCACCTACTGCATAGATGGCACCAAAAACCATATACATCGCATCTCTGTTCCTTCTCCAGTAATTTACATTTCTTATTATTCCGTCTTCATTCAGGTTTGGAAACGGACTGGGCTCATTGCCTTCCCGTACGATTTCCAAAGCAACCAAAAATTCCTGGTACCTCCGGTTGTTAAATCCCAAAAAATACACAGCGGTGGTTACTCCCCCGTAAAGTAAAGGTAATTTCCAGACTTTTTCATTATATACCTGTCCGGCACCCGGCAAAAATAAGGATAAAAACAGGGCTTTTTTAGGATCTTTAACATTTTCGGGCTCCTCCAGGATTATCGAATCCTGTTCGTAGACCAGGGAATCACTTTCCTGCGCCTTCACCGTTTGATGATAAAGTATGCAGCAAAAGAACATCAGGTAACATGAAATTTTATATTTCGCACCTGTGAGCAATGGCTTAAAGACGATCTGGCATTTCACTTAGATCAATTCAAGAATTTCCAAAATTCTGTTCAGATCACTGGTAGAATGGAAAGGAATTTTAATTTCACCCTTATCCTTATTGTCTGCCTTCAGAGATACTTTAGTGCCAAAATGGGAAGCCAGTTTCTGCTGGAGTTTGTTGATCTCATATTTCCTGACCGGGTCGGTATTGGTACCGGATACAGGATCCTTTTTCTCTTTACTTTCACTCAGATCCTTTACCAGAGCTTCCACTTTTCTGACACTCAGCTCCTCATTTAGCATTCTTTTGAAGATAGCGAGCTGCTTGTCTACATCCTCTATATTGATCAGGGCGCGGGCATGTCCCATGCTGATCTTCTGATCCCTGATCCCCGCCTGTATGTCTGGTGGCAATTTGAGCAGGCGAAGGTAGTTGTTTACCGTCGTGCGGTTTTTACCCACCCTGTCTCCGAGCTGTTCCTGCTTCAGGTCGCACTCCGACAAGAGTCTCTGGTAGGAATGGGCGATTTCCAGGGCGTTCAGATTTTCCCGCTGGATATTCTCGATTAGTGCCATTTCCAGCATCTGCTGGTCATTCGCCAAACGGACGTATGCCGGAATCTTTTCCAGACCGGCCATCTTCGAAGCCTGATACCTCCTCTCACCGGAGATCAACTGGTATTCATCATCTGCCAGCTTCCTGACGGTAATCGGTTGGATAATCCCCTGAACAGTAATGGATTCAGCCAGTTCTTCAAGTGCTGTTTTGTCAAAATGCGTCCTCGGTTGAAACGGATTCACCTGGATCTGGTCCAGCGGTACTTCAAATATACCTGCTATAGGATGGTTTTCACCACGCTCCGTTTTTTGGGGTGAATCTTGCAGCAAGGCACCCAGTCCTTTTCCCAATGCCCCTCTTTTCTTGTTTGTTTTACTGACAGCCATTTTCTATATCGTATTCAATTAACCTTAGCCATTCCGTTTTTCGTAGCTATTTCGTTGGCCAGGTTCAGGTATGCCACGGCTCCCTTACCTGTGGCATCAAATGCCACTACCGGCATACCAAAACTAGGTGATTCACTTAATTTAACATTCCTGGGTATAATGGTTTCAAAGGTCATGTTTTTAAAATGCATCCTGACCTCATCTACTACCTGATTGGAAAGCCTTAACCTGACATCATACATGGTCAGCAAAATCCCCTCAATTTCCAGATCCTGGTTGAGCCGGGTCTGAATAATTTTTATGGTATTCAATAGCTTGCCCAGACCCTCCAGGGCAAAATACTCACATTGTACCGGAATGATCACGGAGTTGGAAGCAGTCAGGGCATTGATGGTTATCAGACCCAGCGAGGGTGAACAGTCGATAATGATAAAATCATATCGCTCCCGAACTTCACTGATCACCTCCCTCATTTTTTCCTCCCTGTTTTCGAGGTTTACCATTTCTACTTCTGCGCCTACCAGGTCTATATGGGAGGGCACGAGGTCAAGGTTGTCTATTTCAGTGGAAATGATGATCTCCTCTATGTCATTTTCATTCACCATGCATTCATAAATGCTGGTATCGATGCTCTTAGGATCGTAACCTAATCCCGAAGTAGTATTGGCCTGTGGATCTGCATCAATGACAAGAGTTTTGTACTCCAAAACAGCCAGACTGGCCGCCAGATTCATAGCGGTGGTGGTTTTACCCACTCCCCCTTTTTGATTGGCAATAGCTATTACTTTTCCCATTATTTTTATAGCGTAATACTTTCCCCTATGGCAGGCAAATACAACTCTTTCCCGGCTTCCTGAGCCATTTGTATCGCTGCTGATTTATTGATCTCGATGTATGGAAAGGTATCGTAGTGCATGCCTACAATTTTGTCCGTTCCCACAAAATCTGCCGCCTTGGTGGCGTCCCCGATCCCCATCGTAAAGTTATCTCCAATCGGCAGCACGGCAAAATCTATGTCGTAGGAGTCACCGATCAACTTCATGTCGTAGGTAAGCGCAGTATCTCCCGCGAAATAAAAATTTCCCTGCTCTGAGCTGATGACAAATCCTCCCGGGTTTCCCCCAGGTGACCCATCTGGCAATGTACTGCTGTGAATGGCATTTACATATTTCACTTTCCCGAAATCAAACTCCTTGCTGCCTCCATGATTCATCGGATGAACGTTTTCGATGCCCTTTCCCTGAAACCAGGTGACGATTTCAAAATTAGACACCAGCATGGCTGCACTATTTTGTGCAATTCTTTCCACATCAGCTACGTGGTCCTCATGCCCGTGGGTGATCAATATGTATTTCGGTTGTATCGCATCTATATCGATAGCCGAAGCCAATGGATTGGGTGATATAAATGGATCAAATAATATTTCGGTTCCGTTTATCCTGGCCAGGAAGCTGGAATGACCAAAATATTTGAGTTCAATCATACTCATTTGATTTTCCTTTTTCTGATAGGTTTACAAATATATCATTAAAATCGGAACTATGGGAAGCTACTTTTCCACACCTATCGGTGGAAAACCGGCAGATATTTATGGATAAGTAGTCAGGCTAGCCGGTAAAGGCCTGATGAATCTGTTTCGCTTTGCCCGGAACGGGTCCAAAAAAAGGCATGAAAAGATTCATGCCCATTAAATGCTGCTTAAACCGCTTACTTTTGTTTGCCTTTCTTTTTCTTAGGTTCAGCTTTTTTATTTTCAGCAGCCTTCATGGCCTGCTCAATTCTCATTTGAAACTTCGATTTTTTCTTATTGGCATTTTTCGCCTTGCTTTCCTCTACTTTTTGCCTGATTTTGTCGTCATCTACAAATTGCTTGATCAGGGCCTGCTGGCCAAATGTTACCATATTGGATACAAAATAGTAGAAACTCAGTGCCGCAGGGAAGGAATTGAGCACAAACATGAACACGACAGGCATGATGTAGCCTATGTTTTTCATGGGGCCCTGTGCTGTGGTCAGTTGGTTGTTAAAATGCGTATACGCAATCTGTGAAAGCGTCATGAGCAGGGTAAACAGACTGACATGTGAACCATAAAATGGAATGGTAAAGGGCAGGTTCAGGATGGAATCATAGGTAGACAGGTCATGTGCCCAGAGAAACGATTCCTGCCGCAACTCGATAGAATTGGGGAAGAAGAAAAACATGGCCAGAAGAAATGGCATTTGCAAAACCATTGGCAGGCAGCCCGAGATGGGACTCACACCCAGTTGTGAAAAGAGCTTCATTTGCTCCTGCTGCATTTTGGTTTGGTCTTCACCGTATTTCTCCTTCAGTTCGTCTATCTCCGGTTTGATCACCCTCATCTTTGCCATCCCTATGTACGATTTATAGGTCAATGGCAGTAAAAACAGTTTGATGATAAACACAATCAAAATAATGATGACCCCATAGTTATCGAAAAAATTCTCCAGCCAATGGAAAAGATTGACGATGATGTATTTGTTTACCCAGCTTACCAGCACATAGCCCATGTCCACGTTTTTGTCAAACTCAGGGGCGACCTGTTTGAGGATTTTGTAGTTGTTGGGCCCAAAATAATAGGCTACCTCCTCGTTTACCGGAAGCGAAAGGGTCGCGTACATGTGTTTTACCGCCGAGGCGTCCAAGGGTGTCTCCTGAGCAAGGTTGGCTCCGTTGATTTGATTCCTGGCAATGATCCCTGAAGTGAAAAACCGTTGTTTGAATGCCACCCATTTCAGAGGCTCCCCGACTTGCTGGGCATCCTCCGAATCTCCGGTGGTGAGGTAGTCGTAATCTTCATCCAGGGTAAAGAAATTCATGTAGGTTTTCCTCCTGGACTCCTCCATATCTTCTTCCAGCTTTTTGAGTTCACTGCTCCAGTTTACGGTAAGCAGGTCATCCGCAACCAGGTCATCTAGTCCCGAACGCTGCAGCACATGGTCCAGCTCATATCCGCTACCTGCCAGAGAATAGGTCCTTGAAAGGGATCCGGATCCGACATTGGCCGTAAAAGTCAATTGCTGAACAGGTACACCATCTACTTCAGTTCTGTCCTCTTCCACCGAGAAGAACAGGTCATTTAAGCTGATCTTCCCCTGTCTGGAGTTGATCTCATATTCCAGTTCTCCGTATTCCTGATCAAATAAGATCAATGGTTGTTGGTCGTAGGTTTTAAAATTCTTTAGCTCTACTTGCTGAATTTCTCCCCCCTTATTGGAGAGCACTATCCTGAGATTTTCATTCTCCAGAACATAGTTTTGTTCATCCCCCTCGAGCAGACTGGAAAAGTCACCAAACCTTTGCCGGGTTTGTTCTTTCCTTATACTATCTCTCAAGACATCAGTATCCCCCTGATCCAGATTGTCGTCGTCATCAGCTTTCGACTGTACCTGTGTGGTACTGTCCCGGGATGGCTCAGATACCGGCTGGGGCTCACTTGCGAAAAAAAGTGAGTAAACCAATATTACCGCGGCGAAAAGAATTAGTCCTGTCGCTTGATTTCTATCCATATTGTAAACATTTATGCACAGGTTTCAGTAACCTGCTTTTTTATTTGATTTTTCTTATGATCTATTTTGTTTCTTATCGATCATCGATCTGATGAATCGGACAAACAAAGGGTGGGGACTCAAAACCGTACTTTTGTACTCCGGATGAAATTGGGTGCCTACAAACCAGGGATGGTCTTTGATTTCAATGATCTCGACCAGTCCCTTTTCCGGATTTTTACCGGAGGCGATCATGCCATGTGCTTCAAAATCCTTCAGATATTTGTTATTAAACTCATATCGGTGCCTGTGCCGTTCCGTTATTTTTTGTTTTCCATAGGCGGTAAATGCCCGGCTTCCTTTAAGCAATTCACAGGGATAGGATCCCAGCCGCATGGTCCCTCCCATCTGTGTAATGTCCTTTTGTCCTTCCATTAAGAATATAACGGGATCCTTGCAGTCCGGATTGATTTCTGTTGAAGAAGCCTCTTTTAATCCTACCACATTTTTGGCAAATTCAATTACCGCTACCTGCATGCCGAGGCAAATGCCGAAATAGGGGATTTCGTTGATCCTGGCAAATTTGGCGGCTTCAAGTTTGCCTTCAAGGCCTCTGATACCAAAGCCGGGTGCTACCAGCACGCCGTCCATGTCCTGCATTTTCTTGTCCACATTGTCTTTATTCAACTCTTCTGATGATACCAGATGGAGATTGACCTTACACTCCAGGGAGGTTCCGGCATGAATAAAGGATTCGATAATGGATTTATATGCGTCAGGCAGGGATACATATTTGCCCACCAATGCCACATCTACCTCAATCGTGGGATTTTTCAGTTTGCCCAGAAACTCCTTCCATTGCTCCAATTCGGTGTTGGATTTGGAGGAGATCTTTAATTTGCTCATGACCCGCTCATCCAGACGTTCCTTCTTCATCAGGAGGGGAACATCATAAATGGAATCCGCGTCCATGGCTTCAATGACACAGTTTAACTGCACATTGCAGAATAGCGCAATCTTCTTTTTTACATCAGCCGGCAAATGGTGCTCAGTCCTGCATACCAGAATATCCGGCTGCACACCTGCTTCCAGCAATTGCTTTACGGAATGCTGAGTGGGCTTGGTTTTAAGCTCTTTGGCCGCCGAAAGATAGGGTATCAGCGTCAGGTGTATCACCAGAAAATTGTTTGGACCCAAATCCCAGCGTGCCTGCCGGACGGATTCCACAAAGGGGAGCGATTCTATATCTCCTACACAGCCTCCAATTTCGGTGATGATCACTTCATACTTGCCGTCCCGTCCTAGCTTGTAAAAATTGTTCTTGATTTCATCTGTGATATGGGGCACTACCTGAACGGTTTTGCCGAGATACTCTCCCTTCCGCTCTTTTGTGATTACATTGTTGTATATCCTTCCGGTGGTGACATTGTTGTCCTGCGAGGTAGTATTATTTAAAAAACGCTCATAGTGTCCAAGATCAAGGTCTGTTTCGGCCCCATCTTCAGTGACATAGCATTCACCATGCTCATAGGGATTCAGCGTGCCCGGATCTATATTCAGGTAGGGATCAAATTTTTGTATGGTAACAGAAATTCCCCTGGATTGCAAAAGTTTGGCCAGGGAAGCAGCAATAATACCTTTTCCAAGTGAAGAAGTAACCCCTCCTGTTATAAAGATGTGTTTAGTAGGTGAACCCATAAGAACGCTTATATGATATTTTGTTTATATTCTTATGGGATTCAAAATTACGTAAAATAATTGACTTGCTTGACTCTAAACGGTTTAAAATTTTGGGACAAAAACATGGCGCATTCCTGCTGGCCTACAAAAAAAGCCGCTAACCTCCCCAATAGCAAGAGATTACCCATCCCTGGGATAAACCAGACAAATTCAGGCCACAGTATTGATCAGCGAACCGATTTGATCGATATGAATTTTGATCACATCACCAGACTGCAGGGTAAAAGATTGGTCCGGTACAATGCCTGTCCCTGTCATTAAAAACGCTCCGCTGGGAAACGAATATTCCCGATACAGAAATTCTACCAATTGATTAAAATCTCTTTTAATCTGATCAATGGTAATGGTATCGGTAAAAACCTCAATATCATCCCGGACAATTTCAAGCTTGATCTCGGTATTTGATGGCAGGGCATCGTCGGTAACTAATATACAGGGACCCAAGGCAGCGCTACCGTCATAAACTTTGGCCTGGGGCAGGTACAAAGGGTTTTCCCCTTCTATACTTCTCGAACTCATGTCATTACCTATGGTGTAGCCAATGATTTTACCTCCCGAAGATACCATCAAGGTAAGCTCTGGTTCGGGTACATCCCAGGTAGAATCCTTTCGGATCCGCACGGTTTGCCCATGTCCACGTACCCTGGACCCGCTGGATTTCAGAAACAATTCAGGTCGCTCCGCATGGTATACCTTTTCATAGAAAGTGCCTCCGCCACTATCTTTGGATTCCTCCTGCCGCCCCAGTTTGCTCTTGTAATAGGTTACTCCACTTGCCCATACTTCCTGAGTATCCACGGGAGCAAGCAGTCCTGCGCGGGTCCATTCCCGGACTGCATCAGATGGAGCCGCATTGGCCAGAAAATCTTTAATTTTTGAATGGAGCTGGTCATCGTTGACAAACGTATCCCAATCCTGATCTTTCCAAGCGTAAAACTTATTTTCCTTTTCGATGGCGATTCCCTGGGTAGTTCTGTAAATTCTCATTTGCCGGGTATTTATTAATGTGATTGAAAAATTTTCAAGGTACCATCAAAGATACGATCAAAACCAAAACAAAACCAGTAAGTGAGATGATCGTTTCCAATACTGTCCATGTTTTGAGCGTCTGCTTTTCGGAGATGTCCAGGTATTTTCTTACCAGCCAAAACCCACTGTCATTCACATGGGAAAGTATACAGGAACCGGCTGCAATCGCAATTCCGATCAATGCTTTTTGCGGATCCGAAATGTCCATATCGATAATGATAGGTGCTATCATGCCCGCTGCCGTTACCATGGCTACGGTAGCAGATCCCTGTATCACACGTATGATCACGGCGATCAGATAAGCCATGATAATGGGTGCAACATTATAGGCAATAAATACCGCTGCAAGGGCTTCTCCCGCTCCGCTTTGTACCAGGATCTCTTTAAACATCCCTCCTGCCCCTGTGATGACAATGATCAACCCTGCAGGCGCAAGGGCTTTATCGGAAAACTCCAATAGTTGCTTTGCCTTAAACCCTTTTCGAAAGCCCAGAAAGTAGGATGCCAGAAGGGTGGCAATGGTAAGTGCGATAAAAGGGTGACCGACAAACTGTGCCAATTGTATGAGCGCATTTTCGGGATTGAAATAGCCCATATCCATCAGCATATCAGAAGTAGTGGCTATTAATATAAGGAATAAAGGCAGAATGATGATAAAGGCGATCATAAAAAAATCAGCCCTCGATGCTTTTTTTGCTTTCTCATCGGAAAATTCAATGTGCTGCGGTACAGGTACGAATATCTTTTTTGAAATAAATGTTCCGAAAACCGGTCCGGCAAGGATGGCACAGGGAAGACCTACCAGAACGCCAAAGAGGATCATCCATCCCAGAGGCGCATTGATGATTTCAGCTACTGCCACCGGCCCGGGTGTTGGAGGGATAAATGCATGGGTCACCGCCATCCCTGCCAAAAGCGGCACCGCAAAATGAAGCAGCGACTTACCGGCCTTATGCGCAAGGGCATACACAAGGGGAATCAAGATGATGAAGCCTACATCCAGAAAAACCGGAATGGAAACTATAAATCCTGTAAGCATCAGCGCCCAGGAGGTACGCTTTTCTCCAAATCCCCGGATTAAAAAATGTGCCATGGTCTGTGCCCCTCCGGATACTTCAAGCAACTTGCCCAGGATAGCACCCAGCCCGACCACGATGGTGATAAAACCCAGTATATCTCCCATCCCCTTTTGCAAGCTGCCTATCAACTCCATAAACGGCATGCCTGCAGCCAGGCCTACAAAAACGCTCGCCAGAAGCAAAGAGATAAAGGCATGAACTTTTAATTTCATTACCAAAACCAACAAGAGCAAAATGGAAAGTATGGTAATGGTCAAAAGGTAGATGGTCGGATCCATAGGTATCTTGGGTAATGCGGTCAATAATAATTTGAATTTTTTGCTGAATCAGGATTTCTGATCAGTAGCGTACTGCTGATAGGCGCCGAGAAAGGCTTTCAGGTGTTTGGTCAGCCCTTCCCAGTCCTGGGTATTAAGATATTTGTTGGGTACGAGCGCACTGCCTACGCCCACTGCATGGGCACCTGCTTCAAAATACGCCCTAATGTTATCTTGATTTACTCCTCCGGTAGGCATTAATTTGATTTCATTCAGCGGAGCCTGTATGTCCCTGATGTATTCCGGTCCCACAGATCCCGATGGAAAAACCTTCACCATGGTCGCTCCCATCTGCCAGGATTTATAGATTTCAGTAGGTGTAAAAGCTCCGGGAAATACCGGGATCTTTTGTGCTACGCAAAAATTGATCACGTCTATGTCGGAAATAGGTGTTACTATAAATTGCGCTCCGGCATCCAGGGCCCGGTGCATGCCATTCAGGTCACACACAGTGCCGGCTCCTATATTCAGATCCTCACCAAATGATTCAACCAGACGGGCAATATCTTCCGTGGCATTGACAGAATTTAGCGTAATCTCCATGGTTGAAAGTCCTGCTTCCCGAAAACAGGAAGCCACTTGCATCAAATCCCGGCTGTCCAGGTTTCTGAAAATGGATACAATGGGTGCCTTCTCAAAGGCATCCCAGGAAAATGTCTTTCTCATGCATTTCTATTTGATTGATTATTTCTATTTGCCCGTAAACAGCGGCATACCTGAGGAGTTCCGGAGAAAGTACCGTTGAAGGAATATCCAATATCTGCAAAGCCTTCGAATAATACCCGGAAAGCCGGGCATCTGAACAAAGGAATACACTGTTACCTGATTCATCTGCCAAATTACCCAGTTCGTTTCCAATCAACAAACCGCTTAAATATTGTGAGTTCTCAAACTTATTGAATTTGCCAAACAAGTCCTTTGCCCTAACCTTAAAAAACGCAGACAACAAATTCTGCTCTGCTCCGTCAGCGACACCTTGTTCAAAGGCTTTTTCCATTTCAGGACCCTGCGAATCGGAGCTTGAAACACTTTTTGACAATATGCTGGCGCGGGACATCAAACTGTATACCTCACCGGTCATAAATGTCTGAAAATTTGATATTTTCTGGTTTTGAACAGCAACATGCTTGGAATGGGTGCCCGGAAAAATAAACATTCCATTGCCCTTAACATCTTTTATTTTGGCCATTACACCTATCAATTGGGTCTCCTCTCCCCGCATCACGTCTTCCTCTGCCCGAACCCCGGAGACCAAAAGCAAGGGATGTCCGAAATTCGCAGAAGGCTTAAAAAAATGAAAAACAACATCCCTGCCTGAACAACTAAAAGGCAAACCGGCATAGGCTAAGGATTTAATTCCTATCGAAGACGAAGCCATCCCCGAGCAGACCAGTAACAATCCATCCAGATCAATATCCGTTTGCATAGAGAATGCACTTATTTTGTTGTTTAAAAACGCAAAGAAATACGATTCTCTATCGGAAGACTGCAATTCCTGCTGATACGCGTTGTAAATCTGCTGGACCCCATCAGGTGAGGTATACTCCTGCAGCACATGTCCACCGGTCCTGCTGACCAGACGGAGCCTGAAGGAACTCGTTCCCCAATCGCAACTTAAAAATGTATTCATTTTGGCAGGCGGTTTTCGGGCTATTTCAATATGAATGATCTTTTTCGGGCATTACCGGGAATTTTAATTTTTGAAATTAGGGAAATCGAGTAAAAGTTGAACCATATTTTCAAAATTTTCTATCTGTACATGATAATCTTCTGTTTGCATTACTACCGCTAACCTACTAATTTCTGTAACCCGCACTCTCAAATGATCTCCTCAAAGGGTTACATTTGATCCACAAAGAAAAATGGATTTTCCTTTAGCTGGCGGAACCCTTTTGCCCACATTTCCCTGCTATCCAATACCAGGGTATCTGCATCCAGCACCTTCCCCCTTCTGCAGGCACCTGGATCCATGAGTGAGAGTAGTCTATCATATCTCTGCTCATAATTCTTAAACCCATGAGCAAGATAGATTTTTTGCATCCGGCTTCCGTCCTTCAATCTGAGCTGGTAACGGACCCGACTACCAAACAGGTAGGGAGGTATTACTTTTTCCTCGATCGCATGCATGGAAGTATTTGGCCTGCTTCCGCAGCCGAGAAACATGACTTTACCCTGCACTTCCGGCAATCTGGCAAAAGGCGAATGTGTGCCGCAGGGCGTGCTGTCCTTCCAGTGTTCCGCCAGAAAGAAGACTGAAAGACGACCGCGTGCGGAGACAGAATGGGTAGGGTGCAGACTTCTGTCTACTCCCTCACAAGTACGAAAGTATTCGGCAAGCCCTCCTACGCAGGAAGGTGTTGCTGATACATCAAAATCGGGATGATCTTGCGTGACAGTTTTGTAGGAAAGACAGGGCATCAACAATGTGCCTGAGCTCCCCAGAACTTCCGTCAAGGCAGCCACCAAGATACCAGCCCGGTCCCGAAATCTTCCTACCGCATTTAATGAGGCGTGCACCAAAAGGTGATCCCCACCGCTTAAACCAAGCCGAAGCAAGTCCTCAATCAGTCTGTTTTTGTGGTCTTTCACGTGGAATAGAAACGCCTATCAAAACAAATGTTACTGATCCAGCCGGATTTTTTTAAAGGAGCGGGTGAGGTCCAAAAGGGATTGTTCCACACCCATCCGTTCAAGAGACGAGGCTCCTACAAAACCATGACACTGCGTATGAGCCAAAACCTGCCTGACATCTTCCGGCGTATTGACTGGCCCGCCATGGGCAAGAAAAATAAGGTCCTCATTCAGCCCTTTGCAAGCATCGACAATGGCCTGGGTCCGGGAAATCGCATCATCCATGGTGCAGGAAGCACCTTTCACTCCCACAGAGCCCCCTACCGTGGTACCCACATGGGAAATGATCGCATCAGCGCCGGCCTTTACCATTTCGACAGCTTCCTCAGGCCTGGCCACATAAACAATGGAAAAAAGCTCCATTTTGTTGGCAATACTTACCATTTCGACCTCTTTTTCAAAGCCCATACCTGTCTCTTCCAAAACCTGCCTGAACTGCCCATCGACAATAGAATGGGTGGGAAAGTTGTTGATGCCAGAAAAGCCCATATCCCGGACTTTCAGCAAGTGGTGCCAGATACGTCGTCTGGGGTCAGAACCATGGACACCACATATTACGGGGGTATCTTCCACGACCGGCAATACTTCATATTCTCCGATCTCCATGGCCACAGCATTGGCGTCACCATAGGCCATTAAACCGGCAGTAGAGCCATGCCCAGACATGCGGAATCTGCCGGAATTGTAGATAATGATCAGGTCAGCACCACCCTTTTCGATAAATTTAGCGCTGATCCCGGTGCCCGCTCCGGCAGCAATGACAGCATGATTTTGATTGATGGTCTTCCATAGGCGATCCCTTACTTCCGCTCGTGTATAGGGATTGCCCTTTCCTGTCCAGGGGTTAGGCATATTGAACTAAAGTTTAATTTTATAAATAAAAAAGCAAGATACCTCAAAAGCAGGATGGATTCAAAGAAGCGGACAGTTTAAAAGATCTATTTTTTTCATTTTTTGCTTGGTTTTTTAAAATTGATTAACTTATAAAATATTTCCTTTCAGATCATTTCCACCGTATTTTAACCCTACTATGACCATGGACCCAAAAGAAAGAATTTTCAATCACCTGAATTTCATAACCCTACTGCAAGTTATTGCGCTTTTCCTGTTCCTTGGGCTGGTTGCTTGCCAGGGCGAAAAAAAGAGCGTCCCCAGGGGCGAAATGGACATTTCCGGTGTGGTCAGCGGGCCAGACGGGCCGGAGGCTGGTGTCTGGGTTATTGCCGAAACCCACGAACTCCCCACCCGCTACGCCAAAATTGTTGTCACGGACGATGAGGGCCGGTACCTGATCCCGAACCTACCGGATGCAGACTTTGATGTTTGGGTGAGGGGCTATGGGCTGGTGGATTCTCCCAAAGAAAAAGCCCGGCCGGGCCAATCTCTGGATCTGGAAGCTGTCGCAGCGTCGGGACCTGAAGAAGCCGCTGAATATTATCCGGCCGGCTATTGGTTTTCCCTTTTGGAAGTTCCTGATGCAAGTAATTTTCCGGGCACCGGACCAGACGGCAATGGCATATCTCCCGATATTACCAATCAGGCTCAGTATTTGAGAAACATAAAAAATGGCAATTGCCTGGCATGCCATCAACTGGGCAGCAAAGGTACCCGTGAATTTCACCCAAGTTTCAGAGAAATTGAAAGTTCAGCGGCTGCCTGGGAAAGGCGGCTGCAATCGGGGCAGGCAGGCGGCAGTATGACCTCTTCTCTCCACCAATTGGGAAAAGAAGGATTTTTGAAAATGTTTGCCGACTGGACCGATCGAATAGCGGCAGGGGAAACGCCCGAAATGCCGGAGCGACCTCAAGGCCTGGAAAGAAATGTAGTGATCACCCAGTGGGACTGGGCAGATCCCAAGGCTTATTTGCATGACCTGGTCTCCACAGACCGAAGAAACCCAACTGTCAACGCCAATGGGCTGATATATGGTGCGCTGGAAGCCAGCGCAGACTACCTACCCGTACTGGATCCCGTCAACCATACTACCTCGCGGGTACCACTCACCGTGCGGGACCCAAATACTCCGGTAGCTTCAGGACCGGAAATGCCGGCGGCTTCACCCTATTGGGGGGAAGAAGCCATCTGGAACAGCAAAGCGAATGTGCACAACCCCATGCTGGATGAAGAAGGGAGGGTATGGATTACTGCCGCGGTAAGACCTTTTGACAATCCTGAGGAATTTAGAGCGGGTTCGGCGCATCCTTCGGCCCAGGTTTTTCCATTAAACAGAGCCAGCCGGCACCTGGGTGTATATGATCCCGAAACCCAAACCTACGAACATATCAGCACGGGATTCAGTACCCATCACCTGATGTTTGCTGAAGACGAAACCAATACCCTCTGGACCAGCGGTGGTGGACAGGTGGTAGGATGGCTCGACACCAAAAAATATCTTGAAACGGGAGATGAAATCTCTTCACAAGGTTGGACTCCGCTCATTCTCGATACCAATGGGAATGGGAAAAGGGATGATTATGTGGAGCCGGGTGAACCTGTAGATCCGAAAAAAGACAAACGGATCACCAACGGCCTTTATGCGGTGGCACCGGCAGCAGATGGTTCAGTATGGGGTTCTTCTCTCGGATATCCGGGAGCAGTTGTACGGATAGATCCAGGCGACAATCCATCTGAAACAGCAATAACCGAATATTACGAATTGCCATTGGATGAGGCGGGGGAACCCTTGGAAGGATGGTCGCCAAGGGGAATGGATATCGACCGAAATGGGGTAGCCTGGGTTGCTCTTGCCAGCGGCCATATGGCCAGCTTTGACAGGAGTAAGTGTAGCGGCCCGCTAAATGGACCGGATGCTACCGGACAGCATTGCCCTGAAGGCTGGACCTTTTATCCGGAACCTCTTCCCCAAATGAAAGGTGTAGACTATCCGGGAAGTGCCGAATCCAGCTATTATACCTGGGTGGATCAATTCAACACCTTAGGCCTGGGCGAAAACATTCCGATCAACACCGGAAACGAATCGGAAGGATTGCTGGTATTGAAAGACGGAGAATGGATCGTGCTGCGGGTACCCTATCCGATGGGATTTTATACCAAGTGGATGGATGGCCGCATCGATGATCCCGATACAGGATGGAAAGGAAGAGGGATATGGGCTACTATCAGTACCCGGGCTCCATTTCATATGGAAGGCGGAAAGGGCACCACCAGTAAGGTGTACCATTTCCAAATGCGGCCTGATCCATTGGCCTATTGATGAAATGAAAAATTCTTCCCAAGCATAAAACCTGGGAAGAGGTATTTTAAATCCTGGCAAGACATTTAGTCAGAGGCAATCCCTTTCCATAATACCCAAAAGCTCCTCAACGAGCATTTCGGCAAAAATCGGATCATTGATATGGGCAGCGGTTGTTATTATACGAATATCTTTTTTCAGGTGTCCGGAAAGGGAATCCTGAAATGCGGTCGTCATTTTCCTGTTATAAAAAATATTATCCGGAGCATCCAGTTGCGAAAACCCATGCAGCGGGATCATCACCCTGATCTTTGATTTGTCCCTGCTCTTGTTAAGTTTTCTTGCAATTCGCTTTGCCAGTTCCCGGTTTTCCTCCTCATTGGTCCGCATGAGGGTCACATCCGGCGCCCATTGATAAAACTTCCTGTGCTTGAATTTATCCGGTACAGATGGTCGTGGGCCAAAGTTGACCATATCCAGACATCCCGGAGCAATTATCAGTGGCAGATTGGTATCCACCGCTGCTGTCAGCCTTTCCGGACCAGCGCTCAGGATTCCATCGCAAAGTTCATCTGCCAATTCAGTAGTGGTCAGGTCGATCACCCCATCAAACACACCTTCCCTGATCAGCGCCTCCATGGTTTGTCCCCCCAATCCATTGGCATGAAAAGCCATAACTTCGAATCCTTTTTTTTCCAGTATCCGGGTGCATTCATTGACACATGCTGTGGTATTGCCAAACATGCTGATGGCAATGACTCCCCGAACCTTGATCGCTGACAAAACATCCACCCGGCCCATGGCCACTATGGCTGCTGCCGCCTGGTCAATAATGGGTATTATTACACTATTTAATCCCGCCACATCTACCACAGAAGGTATAAGCACGATATCCTTGTACCTCATCAGTGCAGATACATCTTTACTGGCAAGCGTAGAAATGCACATCTTGGGCAAACCAAGGGGCAGACTTTGCATTGCCGAAAGCGTAAGAAAGGTCCCTCCGCCGCCTCCCATACCGATCACTCCTTTCAATTGCTGCTGCCTGTCATAGATGGAAAGTATCTTCTGCAGACCTTCGGCCATCACCTCAAGAGCCAGTCCCCTGTCTTTTTTGTTCCTTAGCTCCTGAAGTGACATCCCTCCATATTCCGCTACCGTTTCGGCTTCCAGATCCACAGGAAACAAGTCGGTCGTACCCATAATACCCGCATTTACACAAAAAACATTTTCGCCACAAGCCATAATCTGGTCCCGTAGCCTGGAAAAAACGGCTGCCTTGGTATCGAAACAACCCATAATCAGTATGGATGGTGTTGAAGGAAACTTCATCTAATGGTTTTTTTCGGTAAACAAAAAACAATAGCTGAATATAGAAATTTTAGTTCCAATTAAAATAACCTGCATTGAATAAATCCATTATTATCTCAACAGCACATCTATCATTCCCAGGAGAATCCCAAATATCATTCACAGTGCTTGAATACTTAATTCTGGTAGTATAATGCCGATATCTACAGTCTCCGCTTTCTCTAACTGCCTTTCAAGTTTCTTATCAAGGGCTCCTGCACCATTTTGGTAAATGGAATGCATTGTATGGCCTATAACTTTTATCCCCGGTGCCGAAGGCTTATCTTTATAACATCAGGCCGAAAAACAAGCTTAACATTGACGATGACTACTAACAAACCACTATTCGAAAAAATTACACAAGATATGGAATTCCTCACCGATTGCTTTCGCAGGGTACTGCAACAGCTTGGTGAACATGAATTGGAGAAGGCCGTCATACAAAGGACCGAGCCGATGGAAATAGATTTGGAAGCCGGAGATTTTGAAGAAAAACACATACAGGTACTCAGTATTTACCTTCAACTGATGAACCTGGTAGAAGAAAACGCCGGGGTTCAGATACGCCGGAGAGAGATAAATGAACACGGTCTTGCTGCCATAAGAGGATCCTGGGGTGAGACCCTACAGCGCTGGCAAGCCCAAGGATTGACAAGCAATGAAATGGCAACCGCCATCCGTCAGGTGCAAGTATATCCGGTATTGACGGCACACCCTACCGAGGCCAAAAGAAAATCCATTCTGGAGCTGCACCGGGAAATCTACCTGAACCTGGTCAAATTGGAAAACAATGCCTATTCAAAATTTGAAAGGTCCGGATTGAAAAGGGAAATCATTGCCCTGCTGGAACGCTGGTGGCGAACCGGTGAGGTATATCTGGAAAAACCAACGCTGGAGATGGAAAGAAATAATGTCATGCATTATTTTACAAAAGTATTTCCGAAAGCATTGCTTAAAGCTGATCAGCAATTGATGGATAGCTGGGCTGCGATGGGTTTTGACCCTTCGGTGTTTGCCGATGCAGATGCCTTTCCGGATTTCCAGTTGGGAAGCTGGGTGGGTGGAGACCGTGACGGACACCCCTACGTTAGTGCTGCGCTTACAGAAAACACCTTGCTGGAGCATAGAAAAGCTGCACTTTCTCTGGTGTTGGAAAATCTTGAGTTGTTGGGATCAAGAATGAGCTTTTCTGCCATAAGAAACACCGTACCCGAATTTTTTAAAGAAAAAATACAGGAAAAGGCAAAACTTATCGGGCCGGAAAGCGATGCTGCACTTTCCCGGAATCCTATGGAACCCTGGCGACAATTTATCAATCTTATACTGCTCCAGGCAAAAAATACCTTCCAAAATGCCAGGGATAAATCCATCTATAGCTCAGCATCTGATCTGCGTGCAGACCTGCATGTATTGCGCAAAAGCCTATTGGATATCGATGCAGATCATATAGTCAGCCAGTTTATCCTACCGCTCGAAAGACAGGTAAAAAGCTTTGGTTTTCACCTGGCACGTTTGGATATCCGCCAAAACAGCAGCTTTCATGAAAAGGCCATGGAACAGATCATTGCGGGAACCTTTGCGGATCTCGCGCCCTATTCCGAATGGTCTGAGGAAGAAAAAATCCAATTTATAAGCAAAGAATTAGAAAGCAAGAGACCGTTTGCCTACCCCGGTAAATCTTTTGGTCCGGAGGCCGATAAGGTTTTGGCTTGTTTTCAGGCAGTAAGGAACCATATTGACCAATTCGGTGCCGAAGGCATTGGCTCCTTTATTGTCAGCATGACCAGAAGCCTGAGCGATCTTCTGGTAGTATATTTGTTTTTACGGGAGGCCGGATTGGAAGGAAGGGATTTTCAGGTCGTACCCCTTTTTGAAACGATCGAAGATCTTCAGCATTCAAGCCGCATCCTGGAGACATTTTTGTCGCATCCTGCGTATCCCAATACATCCGGCTTGCAGGAAGTCATGCTGGGCTATAGCGATAGCAACAAAGACGGAGGTATCGTCGCAAGCAGGTGGAATATTTTTCAAGCCGAACAAAAATTAACGCAAACAGCCGGCAAACACCACATTAAACTTCGTTTTTTCCATGGTATAGGTGGAACCATCAGTCGCGGAGGCGGCAAATACCATCGGTTTCTGGAGAGCATGCCCGCGGGAAGCTTGCAGGGTTCCCTCAAGATTACCGTGCAGGGCGAGACGATTGCCCAGCAATTTGCCAATATGCTCACCGCTGCCTATAATCTGGAAATGTTGTTTTCCGGAGCCGCACTCCAAACGTCCTTTTCGCTTTTCCCGGAAAAGGGAATCTCCTACCCATTGACAAGCCTGGAATTGATGGCAAGCATCGCCCGGCAGCATTACCAAAAGCTGGTTGGCCATCCTGAATTTTTGGAATTTTACGGTCAGGCCACGCCTATCGATATATTGGAACTGAGTAAGATTGGATCACGCCCATCGAGAAGGACCGGTGAGCGGTCCCTGGATGACCTACGGGCCATTCCCTGGGTTTTTAGCTGGAGCCAATCCAGGTTTAATCTTACCGGCTGGTACGGCATAGGGGCGGCACTCGATCAGATGAAAAGAAAGCATCCCGAGGACTATAGTAAGATCCAGGCACAAGCTTCTACCTGGCCTCTTCTACGGTATGTATTGATCCAGGTAGAGACGAATTTATTAAATGCTGATGAAGAAATCATGAACCAATATGCCGGCCTGGTAGAAAACAGGGAAGTAGGCGTGAAGTTTACCAAAAGTATCATGGAAGAGCGCAAACTTGCCCTCGATCACATCGGTAGTATCCTGGGCAAGGAACGGGAAAAAAGACGAGCAGGTTTGCTGGATGGGATCGCACGGCGCAGGAATGCACTCCATGGCTTGCACCAGTTGCAGTTGAAGAATCTACGCAACTGGAGAACGTCCAAAGACATGGAGTCCCCCTTGCTGACCCGCCTGCTCAAAATCACTACTGCTTTGGCCAGTGGATTAAAACATACCGGTTGATCATTCACGCAAATCCTTATATTCCAGAAGATTCCAATACAGAAAATCAGCCTCCCCATCGCTTATCTGCTCCGCAAGGCGCTTGTAGGGTTTGTACTGGTATACCCTGGATGCAATAGCTAGTGGCAATGCCAGGCGGGCATCATTCTTCTTATGGATCTGTTGATGGGGCCAGGTCTTTTCGGAATCAAGATAGGGAACCATAAAATCCAGTGCCCTACGGATACTCCCTCCCTTGGGATTTTCATAGTTCCAAAGATTCAAACCGGTATGGAGGCTTGCTTTGGCGTAGCTCATGATACCCAACAAGTTCATGGCACTGTAATCCCAGGAACGGGTACGGGCCAATTCTTTGGGTTGAGATCCGTCCGCCTCGATCATTTCGTCCAGTATCAAAGGAAGCCCAGCCCGGGCCAGGCTGTCCGCTGTTGCCTGCAGGTCTACATAAAGGGCCAGTGGAATCGCCTGGGCGAAATACCAGGTGGTATGGTTATTCCCGTGTACCGCTTCATCCTTTCCATGTTCACTATTGATTAGCCAATCCAGGTATTGGGCAATCCATTTCTCCATTCCATTTTCAATTGCTGCATTCCAATGTGCTGAACCCGAAAGCAGGTAAAGCATATCCGGCAACTCCGAAAAGGAGCGGGTATCGATGATCCCTATGCCCCTGCCTTCCGTCCTTCCCGGTATTCGCTGCGCATAGTTCAGGTTAGGGTTCATTTTGGTCCCGGAATCTAAAAACCAGGCACGGAGCAACTCGATGGCGTGTTCGGCGTAGGCTTCTTCTGCTGAAAAATAATAAGCTTGACTTAAAGTCCTCAGGGCATCCATCAGTTTTCCGAGTTCCTCTTTGTCCTTATAATCGTAATATTCCGGATTGATTTCTCCATCTCTGCGAATGTAGGGAAGCCCATCATCCTTTTCCGGGTCAGGCCACCAGTAAGGTCCCATGCTGGTATAATCATGGATGTCCCCGCTGGGTGGCAATTGTATTTTGTGGGTAACTGAAAATGGGCCTTCTTCGAGCTTCTGATCAGCTTGTCGGAGAAGTACCTGCATTTCCGGTGCTACCTCCTTCTGAGCTCCAAACACCAGCTTATTTCTGGCTTTTCGCATGATTTCTCCGTCCAGTAGGATAAAATTACGGTCGGCCATTTCGGCCGCTTGCGGAAAAACGACCATTGGAGCCAGCAGAAAAATGATCAGTTTTCCGATGAGCAGACCTAAAAACTTGTTTTGAAATTGCATGTGTAAGTGGTTTTTTCTTGATTTCCGGTGAGATCTCCCCTACAGTATCGTCATCCCACTGGGTCAGGCACTCTTCACGATCTGTTTCACGCTAAAATGATTTGGTGTTTTCACAACATATGTCATTCCGGATCGAAATTACGAACCTTCTGGTTCCTATCTGTCAGGTCTGGTAACGATCCCTTCCCATGGGTAATAACATTGTATAGCGTTTCAAATAGCCTTATTGGTTCTATCAGAAAACGAGGGGATATCGGTGGAGATAACCGGACATGGGGGTCTGTGAGGCACTAATGCCAGGCAAAATATACATCACCCCCCCATCCCATTCGCTACCAGGGGGTTCTCTTTTTTATTTTTTTCCCCTGCTGCTCAAAACCAAGCCGATCACAAGAAGGATGACACTGATAATCACCGGCGTCCAATTGGCTGAACTTACTGCTATATCAAGCCCCAATAAGCTGAAACTTTCTGAATCCTGCATGGCCTGGAGGCCAAACACGATGGTGCCAATAACTCCTAAAATCAATAAAATAATACCTGCAGTTTTCATAGTATTTGGTTAAAAGGTGAATCATGTAAATGAGCAGAAAATATTTAGGTATCAATTTAAAAAAAATCCATCGTTATTGGTACTATTTGATTGCAAAGAATTTGAAAGCATCCTAAATAATCAACAATGCCTGTGTTAAAAAAAACCTGACAACAAAATCTGCAAAAAACTAATCCAGATCCTTAAATACATATTTCAAATCCAGTTGAAATCCCGAAATACTCACAGAGCGAACGACATCCCCTGATGTCATTAGTCTGGAAGGAATGTATTTACCTTCCTTCAGGGTATAGGCCATGACTGTCTGCTCATCAGGGTGTATGATCCAATATTCCAATACACCACTTTCCTCATAGACTTCATATTTGTACTTCAATTCTTTTTTATTGCTTCCGGGAGATAAGATCTCCACTATCAGGTCCGGAGCTCCGATGCAACCTAAATCATCTAATTTTCTTGTATCACAAATAACACAAATATCCGGTTGGACAACTGTATCAATATCTTCATTTTTCTTTGACTTTACCGGAAGCCTGACGTCGAATGGTGCTTCATAAACTTTACAAGGATGTTTCTCCAAAAAATTGAACAACTTGTTAAACACCTTTCCTGAAATCTCCTGGTGAATTCTTCTGGGCGCAGCTGCGGCAGACCGGAATACTTTGCCCTTGATCAACTCCACCATTTCATCCATCTGCCAGCTCAGGTAATCGGCATAGGAATACCTTCCATACTCGGTAAATGGCTTTTTGAGTTTATTTTTGGGTTCTTCCTCCTCCATTTCACCAAAATACAAAAAAATACCTGATAAAAATAACCCATTCAATACCAGCTGGGGGAACTAATGGACACAAATTAAGCTTATCCGGAAAGGGTGCTTCAGTCCTCATCGTTTCGCTGAATTCAATGTGTTTTATTCGGATATCAATTTCGATCTATTTTCCGTAAAAAGGTTCAAGCTTATCCGGAAAGGGTGCTTCAGTCCTCATTGTTCCGCTGAATTCAATGTGTTCTATTCGGATCTCAAGTTCAAACTATTCTCCGTAAAAAGGTTCAACCTCTTCCGGGGTTTAAGGTTCGTTGTTGTTAGTCCTTTCCGTGGGCTGCACCCACGGTTATTGCTGTTCAGGCCCTTAAGGCCTGTTTTTACAGAGAAAAATATCAATAGTCCGGAACGGCATTTAAAGAAATTAACTTTTTTCAGTCCTATCAAATGAAGTGAATTCCGCTATCACTTCTCCAAGAAAAGCTCTTAATTAACTACAAAGCCTGAAGGGCTTCAACTATAATAACCCCGTGCGAAACCCGGGGTATATGAGCGTATTCCTTCCATTAACCCCGGAGAGGGATGAATATTTTTTCCAAAAAGGCCCAGAATCAAGGACAAAAGCTATCAAACAAACCAAATTGCCAACTTTTAAAATCGAACTTATATTGGGAATACCAGATCCCTAATCCAAATCCTCGAAAAGATCCTTTACATCCAAGTGAAAACCTGCTATGCATTCGGAAGAGACAATATCTCCCACGGTAAACAGCCTTGAAGGAACATATTTCCCTTGCCTGAGGGTATAAACCAGCAATGTCTGCTCTGAGGGATGAATAACCCAGTATTCCCTAACTCCTGATTCCTCATACACACTGAATTTAGTATGGATTTCTTTCCGGTTGTTACCCGGGGAAAGAATTTCCACTATCAGATCAGGAGCACCAATACATCCGGCCTCATCCAGTTTGCTTCGGTCACATACCACGCAAATATCGGGTTGTACTACCGTGAAGATATCTTCATTTTTTTTTGAATGAACAGGCAGCCGAACATCAAATGGGGCCTCAAATACTTTACAGGTCCTATTTTTTAACAAAAAATACAGCTGGGAAGATATTTTCAAGGATACTTCCTGGTGCTTTCTTCCTGGCGCGGCAGCCGGTTTGAATACTTTTCCTTGAATCAACTCCACCATTTTATCCATCTGCCAGGTCAGGTAGTCGGCATAGGAATACCTGCCATATTCGGTAAATGGCTCTTTTGTTTGATCTTTAGTGTCCTTATGATCCATGTCAACAATTTACGAAAAAAGCCTTTTCTCCGAAAACTTCCTGACCATCCCCGAAAAGGTTTTATTTCACAGGTATCACTATACTTTTTTCGAAAAAGCCATAACCATAATTTATTTTGAGCCGGTCATTATCCTCCAATGAAAGTAAATGAGCTTCGGTACGAATTTCGGAATCCTGTTTTTCTATCCGTCGCTCCAGGGAGAGGGAAAAAGGAGATATTTCATTCAATATGACAGGAATGCTTTTACCGGCATTATTGCTGAGCCAAACCTCAGCCTGCTCTTTCTGATCCGGATAGAAATTTAAGGGTGCTTCTAACCGGATCAAAAGATTTCCTGATTCATCCTGGCTGCATTCCAGTTGGGTATAATAATTGGCCAGATAGGCCATACTGATATTGAAGGCCGTATTGAACTGGACCCAACCTTCGGTCCAGCCCACATCCCCTGCTTCGGGGTAATTGGGGTAGTGAAAAGATTTCGGAGATCCATCGAATACAAAGGTAACCTCCTCCAGCAAGCCAATTCCCCCTTTATGTCTGCTGTACCAACCCAGATCCACCCCTTCGATCTCCTCCGGACCCTTGAACGAAAAATGTCTTCCGGTAGGATTTCGCCCAAAGGCATTTTCAAAATGGGACCAGGCCAGGATTTCCAATCCATCGACCAGCTCCTTATCTTCAAGGAGGCTCATTGCGGCAAATGCAGCCGCCGGAAATCCCAGAATATTGCCCGTTTCATTCCAGCCCGGAGGTGTCCATTCTTCCTGATCATATTTTCTGAAATCCCACATATTCTCAGATCGGGACAAGGCAATCCTTGCCCAGTCCGCCACCTTTGCCTTTAAACCTGCAGGGGAGCTTTCCGGATATTCTTTGTAAAAAAAAGCAAAAGCCCGCATGGTCATGTGTTCTGACATCCTTTGGCCTTTGGTGGTCATGGGGTCCTCCCAATCCAGATTTTGGATCATCCAGTCCATCTGCCGGTAGGCAGCATCAAAATACTTTCCTGCCTGGGGATCGTTTTCACGCTTACTGACTTCATACATCATCAGGTTAGGAATGACCGAGAAGCCCGGAGGCATTTCCCCTTTGGTAGTTCCCAGTTGGGTTTTAAGGCCCAACAAATTATGCTCCGGACTCTTGTCGTACTGCGAAAGGGAGTGTTCGGAGACCGCAGCCTTCTCCCAAACCGAGACGGCATATTGGTAGACCTTATCAAAATTCTGTTGGGGCAGCCATTTTTTCAGGTAAGGCCAGGCATAAAGGAAGTGCGCCAGTTCTGCCTTCTGCATTTCATGATCCAGCTTTTGACTGACCTTGACGTCAGCATCCCAATGCATCAATTGAATGATGTCCGGCGTATTTTCTTTAAAGGGCGCCAATTCCCCCCACAAGCCCCGATAGGATTCAGCGAAAGACTCATTGGGAACATACTTTCCCTTTACTTCCATCCGCTCATAGGCATGAGGATTACTCAGGTACATGGCGACCAGGCTTTGCATGGACCAATTGAAAAAATCTCCATCCCTCCAGGCAAAACTGATAGGCCTGATTTCGCTGACATTACCTACATAGTGCCTCGCTTCCAGCATAAAGTCCACCATATTCCGGTAGGTAATCCGCTCAAGCCAATTAGGTCCTATCCGGAAAGCAAAGGAAGTCTTCTCTCCGATCCGGATTTGAAAAGAATCCGTACCCAGCGGGTTGAAGGATGAAAAGTCCCCCTTTTCCATCTTAACAGTATCGGAAAATTCAATGCTCCCTGTGCTGGTATTCACGATTTCAAATCTGGTCCCCTCTTTTATTCCGGGGGCAGTAAATCTTTTGGGCCGGTAAAGGTTGTACCCACTTTGGTTGACCAGTATTGGGGGCGTCTCTGCAGAACTGGTATCTTTATATTGCTGACCAATCAAAATGAATTCCCCTATCTGCATGGCTTGCTGGTCAGCCGCAGCCAGGCGGACGCGATCTACGATCAACGGTTTGTCCAAGGAAATTTCTACCTGCCGCGAGGCATTTTCTTCTTCCCTATAAAAAGTACGCCATTCTCCATTCAATAAATATTGCAATACAAATTGTCTATTGGGCTCCGAGTCGGGGGAAAAGTTTATTGAAGCGCCGACCACCTCAGTGGCTCCCGGAAGTCGGACGAGCAACCAGGCTCGCTTATCCCCGGGGCTGCTACTCCAGTAGCTTTCCGCGTCATTGTCAATGGCAAGGCTTGCCGAACCTGGCACTTCTTCAGAACTGCCGGTAGCCGAACCGGAAAGACTCAAATTGTTCTGCCCGGCAACAGGTAACCAGGCTGTGAATGTAAAGAAAAGCAAGAGATGTATAGAGCGGAATTTTTTTTTCATGGTCAATCGGATTAATAACAAAGTACGCCAAACAAAGCCGCCGGAACTGAAGTGGAGGGATGTTGTAAAATAATTTTTAAAGATTTAGTGGCAACAGGTTTCGATAAATTTAGCTGATAGCGTGTCTGGTGATTATCGGTAACCTCCTCAAGGCAATTTCCGCTGTCGTCGCAAATTTTAAAATATTTGACACAAAAAGGTATTTCGGATTCAGGATGCCCCATGAGGGTGGACTCCAGTGCATGATCAGAATCTGTATCAAAAAACAAATATATCTTTCTGATTTTTTGGGTTTTATCCCATTTTAATTCGATGAACGGTTCAGTATCATGTTGATCCGCCGCCCAGGCATTTGTAGTGATGTACGGCCGGAATATCCCATTGAGCAGGAAAGCCTTCTCATACAAATTCAGGGGCTGATCAAGCTCAAAAGCCAGGTTTTGGCCTTCAGGTCTTCTCTCTGGAAGCCAAAAATCGAATGAATCCATGCCAATACCCTCCGGCGCCTCTTGCCGGCTACTCGTCGCTACAGCTTTGTTGAATTTTTGAAACACGGTCAAAAGGCCTGTCATCCGGCTTTTCGAAGACCTGATTTGGACCTTTTCATTGGCATAGAAGGCTACAAAATAATATTCTGTTTCTTCTATAATATATTTAAAATCAACTAATAATGATTGTTCACCTAAAGCCAAATCAAACTCCTTTTCCGCCAATATCAGCTCCGGAGTAAAATTCCCTTTTTTCCCGCTTTTTAGTAAAACTACCTTTATATGTGCTGGTTCTTCTGTCTTCAATTGGAATGTAATCGCTGGTACCTGGCCGATTTTCAGCGGCAGGAGCTGTGCTGTGGCAAAGCTGAGATTTTTCCACGGGCCGTTTGCAGGCAACCCGTGTAATGCCATTGTCGAGGATACGGAAATGCTTGCTTGGCCAGCGAGGTCCTGCTCGTCTTCCAGGCGAAACCCGGGAATATATTGCCCCGATCTGAGCAACCGCTTTTGTAATTCAGGCAGATAAGCCGGATGATTGAGCGCTGCGGGAAGCAGACTGTGCTCCTTGCAAAGCATGGCTGCCATCGCTACTGCCTGCGCATTGTGCGCACAGGTGGCCATCACTCTGGTTGACCCAAACGCCACGTGGGTTGCGCTGATAATCCTTCCAGCGAGGAAAAGGTTTTTGATATTTTTGCTGTACATGCATCGCAGGGGAATCTGGTAGACGCCCTTGGTGTGCCACTGGGTACAACCGGGCAAATCTCCATATACCCCATCTGCGGGATGCAGGTCCAGAGCCCAGCCACCAACGGATACGGCATCGGGAAAAGTTCTTTGCTGTACCAGGTCCTTTTGGGACAGCATAAATTCTCCCTCAAAACGTCTGCTCTCTCTTTTTCCGGGGATCGTACCCACCCATTCCAGTGTATGGGTAGCCATCTCGGGAAAATCGCCGGAGTTTTTCAGGTGATCCCAGATCCCATAGATAACCCGCCAGAGTTCCCATTTGATGGTTTCGGATTCGTGAATGGTATCTTTCCTTCCTCCGTATTCCACCCACCAAAGCCTGCAACCATGATCTTTCAGGTTAAAGGATTTGAACCTGGGCAAACTGGCTAACTCTTTATTGGCATACGTAGGCGCCACAAAACGCACCGGCTTACCGGTATCCTTGCTGTAAAAATAAAGCGAGTGCCCGAGGAGTTCTCCGTAGGTTTTTTTGTCAGGGGCAAATTTTTCGTCAAATTCATCTGCTGTTTCTGCACCAATCCGAAAAGCCGCACCTGCCAAAAAAGCCATGATACCATCGCCGGAGGCGTCTGCAAAAAGCGGGGCCTTTATACGGTAGCGGGTAGCATTCTGACTGCAGAAGGCATGCACTTTGCTGATCTCATCTTCCTCACCTTTTTCCAGGTCGTACATACTGGTATTGAGCAGCAGTCTGATATTGGGTTCCTGACTGACTTTTTCGATCAGGATGGTGTCCAGAATCAGTGGGTTTCCTTCTGGATTGCGGTACAGGTTTTCGATCAGGATTTCGTCTATCACTCCTCCCTCCCGTGACCAGCGGTTGTTGTTGCCCATGTGAGAAGTCGCACCAAGAATCCACAACCTGATTTCTGAAGATCCGTTGCCACCCAAAACCGGCCTGTCCTGCACCAAAACTACCTCCAAACCCTGTCTTGCCGCCGTAATGGCACAACAAGTACCTGCCATTCCGCCTCCGACGATCACCAGATCGGCCTCGCAATCCTCACATTTCAAACTTCTTTTTGCTTGCTGAAATCCCTCTTTAATCATGAATATTTTGTTCAGTTTTGTTGATAGTATATCCGGCTGATCTCCTGCGGGACAAGTATATCATCGTTCCGCCCATCATCAGGATGCATGCTCCCATGGCAAACATGTAACGGTCCCCTGCTGAGGCGCCAATCCCCAGAACAAAGAGTAAGGCACCAATAGCGACAAAGGCCCAACCCAGCACTTTGATTCCAAAATTATTTTGTTTTTCTCCTGATGTAAGCGTTGCCGCCAGTTCCTTTGCCGTTGGTTTCTTTCTGTTGACGTAGGATTGGTACTGATTGCTTTCCCTGTTGCGTTTAAGCGCGTAGATTTCATAGGCTCCCAGCAGGGCCAGTGGGAGAAATACACCCAGTAACATTTCTGTGGCCCTGTCAAGGCTGATCGAAAACAATAAGGGAGACAGAAATTTAAAATACAGATTGACGAGCAGGCTTATTCCGGTCACCACAAGAATCGAGCGCCCGGTCTGGCGTCTCGAAAAAAGCCCCCAGATCGCCGGTCCGTACAAAGCTCCGCCAGTCACCGCTCCGATACTCAAAACCACTTCCACAATACCGCCGGCCAGAGGCACCATAAAAGCAACCCCTATGGTACCCAGGCCAAAAAGAAGAGTTGCGGTCCTGGCAACCCGCATGAGCACTACCTGGCCGGAATCCGGGAAAATGGCCTGGTAGATATCGTTGGTCAGCACCGCCGCCGCCAGATTCAGGGAAGTATTGACCGAGCTGGCTGTGGCAAAGATCATTCCGCCCAGCATAAGTCCCAGCATGCCCACAGGCAACACGTCCATGCACATCCGGAGGTAAGCCCCTTCTGTTTCCAGACCAACCAATTCCGGATTGACCACCCGGTATATCATGGGGGGCAGCATCCAGATCAGTGGACTGATCAGGTAGAGGATCCCAAACAGGAAGCCTACTTTCTTAGCTGATAAGGTATCTTTGACGGAGGTATACCTTTGCACATAAGCCCAATTGCCGCCGATAAAAATGGTATTGTAGCCAATAAAGGCCAGAATAAACCATGGTGTATATTCTCCGTTGAAGACATGAAAAAAGGTGTCGGGCGCATCCTGGATAAACTGGTGCAGTCCGCCTACCTTATCCAGGGAAAGCGGTAATACAATCAGCACGGCTGCGGTAAGGATCACAAATTGCAGGACATCGGTTATCACTACTGCCCATAATCCGCCTACTGCCGTGTAGATCATGATCATCGCTCCCAGAAGTAAAATCGAATAGTAGATATCGAAACCTGTGACCACATTCAATATTTTCGCCACCGGGTATAAAAAAGCACCCGTGTATCCAAGCGAAAGTAGTAGAAAGATAAAGGTATAATACTGCTGGGTCGTTTTTCCAAATCTCTGGGTAAGGTAGGAAGCAACGGTAAGCGCTCCAGTCTGTTTCCACCTTCCTGCCAGATAGGCGCCTATCAGAAAGCCACTGATGCACATGGCCATCTGAATGGTGATGGCCACCAGTCCCCATTCATAGGCGATAGAGCCCCAGACCACAAAGGTACCGGCAGAAAAAAAGCTCATGAATAAAGAAAGTCCGCTGATGGACCAGGGCACTGCCCCACCAGCGGAAAAGAAGGATTTCATGTCTCCCCCCTGCTTGCCAAAAGATAAGCCTGCAACCAGGATAATCAGTGAAAAAATAATGATGGTCAGGAAATCCAGGAGCTGCATGCAATCAATTTTGTGGGAGGGTGGGAAGGTTGTAAATATTTACAGGAGATTCAATAATTCCCATAAATTCATTGAGATGCAGGTTGTATACCTCCCTTGGGCTGGCATTGTTCTTTTTGGCGACAAATGCCGCATAACCAACCGCTTCTCCCATCATGCCACAGGTTCGCATCACCCGCGTACTGCCAAAAGCTACATGTGTGGTGCTGATATTCCTTCCCGCCATATACAGGTTATCGATATTTCTGGAATACAGGCAACGGTAAGGGATGGTGTAAGGCTGCACTTTGATGTGTTTTGTGCCCGCAAAAAACTCCTCTCCTTCAAAATACCGGGAATTTTTGGCATCTGGAAAGTGCAGGTCTATGGTCCAGGTGGCGGTCACCGCGCCATCCGGATACATGACCCCATCCTGGATGTCCATTTGGGTGAGCACATGGTCTCCCATTAGCCTCCTGGATTCCCGTTTTCCGCCAATATAAGCCACCCATGCCAACTCATGGTGGCTGTATTTTTCAGCCTTTTCGTTTTTCAGGTAGGACCAGTTGCCAAATATGGCCCTCAGGTTATGGTCGCGGATCTGTTCCGCTTCATAAATGGTATTGAAATTACCAAAGCCGGTTTCCCATTGCCAATCTGCTTTGTAATCATCAATGTGGTATTCGTCTGAAAACTGGATGGCCCAGGGCGTTTCAGGAAAACCGGATGGCTGGTCCCGCTCCAGGGAGGCCCATAGATTGGAAGTCCCGAGCGTAAAATCATCCGGATTTTCGGGAGCCAGTGATTCGCCCGTTTCTGAGCGGCTTTCCCTTCCCATCCGGTATTCCGCTCCGGCCAGGTAGCCCAGGGTGCCATCACCGGTACAATCTGAAAAATACTGCCCTTCAAAACGGTACTCCTGATTGGTAGCGATATCTCGGCCAATGACTGCTTTGATGGAATTGCCGTCCATTTCCACATCATACACGTGTGTGTTCAGATGCAGGGAAATGTTGGGTTCGGCGCGTACAATTTGTAGTTTTCGCTCATCTCCGTAGCGGGCTGCATCCGGATTTCCATTTCCGGGATCTCCATTGTCCAATTCCCGCACAATCCGGCCCAGTTTGGGATAATGGTTCTGGTCTACACGGCCCATAAGATGTACCCGTATCTCAGAACTGTTGTTTCCACCCAATACCGGCCGGTTTTGGATCAAAGCTACTTTCAATCCCATACGGGCTCCGGATATGGCCGCACAGGTACCGGCCATTCCTCCGCCCACCACGACGAGATCAAAATTACCAACCTCTTCGGGGCCATCTGTCAAACCCAGCAGTTCCTTCCTGACCTTCAACAGGGCTTCATTGTCGTTTACCGGAGCATCATCCTTATCGGTAGAAAAATACAAAGCATCAAAACGGCCGTTAAACCCCGAAAGGTCTTCAGCCAGCAATTCATTTTCGCCTGCCTTCATATCTACTTCTCCGGCATAATACCAGTCCCATTCGGCGTCTCCACTCTGACCAAATACCACCTCCAGTGGATTGCCGTTGACATGAATTTTAAACGCCCCCGGGCCCGTAGGAAATGGCGCCCAATCTTTTGTCCTTACCCACAAGTGGTACCTGCCTCCATCGGAAAATTCAACGGTAGTCCTTGCATCCTCTACCCGATTGCCCATGCCGTGAGCCATCAGGTAAGAAGAATAGAGTACATCGAAGGATTGTTGGTCAATCACCCAGCCCCCGGTGTGGTCAAAAGATTCTGCCTCGACCAACACCCGTTTCTGGGCGAAGCCTACCAGCACCATTCCTGCCAAAAGGCATAAGGATAAGAAAATTCGTTTCATGTTTTCAGTTATTTTTATGGAATCAATTGTTAATTTTTTTCAAAGCACTGATTATTTCTTTATCGGGCTTGTTCTGGATTTCAAGCAGGGCAAGCAGTTCCTGTTTCCAAAGGCCTTTTTCCAGGTAGTCCAATACCATATACTGCTGCTCCTTACCCAGGTTAACCTGAGTTCCCAATACCTCCAGGATTTTCCTGCTCTGAGCGGGATTACTTGCCTCCAACTGGATTAAAAGCCGGGATTGGCTGTCCGGGTGCAGATCAAGCTGGCTCATTTTCTGCAAGATCCGCATCTGTAGCCGGAACGGCGATCGCTCAAAAGTTTCCCAAAGCCAGACCTGCCGGTCCCCTGATTGAAACATCTCATCAGGTAACTCTTCCAGGAGGTGAGCCGCCAGGAAAATGTTTTTTCCTCTGATGATTTCCAACAATGGCCCGGCAAATCGGGGATCATCTTCGGCATCCCTATCCCTGATCTGCTCAAAAGCCCAGTATTGGTAGGGATGGTGACCACTCTCCAAAAACCTGATCAGCGTGTCATCGGAATGATTGGCTACGGTATGTGCTTTGGTTGCTGCTGAGAGGGTACCATGGGCCAGATGCCAGAGGGTATAGCAAGAGTACACCGCACCGGATATTACCTCGCTTTGGATGGTCTTGGAGGTGGCACCTGTCACCGCATCTACTCCGTTGGATTCAGCAGTGCTGGTGCTTACCACCAGGTCTGAAATCGAGTAATTTCCCAGTATAGACCGTTCGTTGCTCAGTATGGCCTGCAATTTTTCATAATCCGAATCCTCAAAAGGAATGTGGTCCAGTTTGGTCAGGATTTCTCCCTCGGGCATTTCAAAATGCCGGTAATTGCCCAGCAGGTCCCAGTAGAAATTGATGTATACCGGATAGCATTTATTGGTATGACATACCGGGGTAAAAATTTCCGCCATGTATTGCATGTCCCTGCCTTCAGCATCTTCCAACACAAATAGCTCATAGCGGATCGAATCGGTCTCGACCGTTTCTATCAAACGCCTGTTTGCCTCCTGTTCCTGGCCGGGACCCTTTAAGCCCACATGCAGGCCGGTCAACAGGATTAGACTATAGGTCAATATTTTTAAACCAGGTTCAAACATACACATTCGTTAACACCCCAAAGTATTTATTCATAGGTAAATGTAGCTGTAGCGCTACACCTATCGTTTGCTACCAGGCGAACCCACCTGGCCTCGATTTCGTCCGGAAAGGACTCCAGATGGGTTTGACCAGGGGCGACGGTAATCTCTTTCCAATCCATCCAGGGACCATGGCCTACGGGCTCAAACTGGATGGTAAACGTGACTTCCTTGCTCGAATCATGCTGAAGTTCCAATTTCCTCTGGTCATAAAAAGCGAACAAATACGGATCAGAAGGTACGCCGGCTTCCACAACAGTATTTGCCCAGGGTCCACCCTTGCCCACTGGCTTACCCAGTTTCCACAGGTCATCGATCACCCCGGCCCAGACCGCAAGTTCTCCATCTTCAGACACGATGATGTGTTCATTTCCATCCGCAGCCTGTGGGTCCACTCCGCTCAGGAGCAACATCCCTCTGTAGGAAGCGTAATCATTGATGCGCAGCTTATGGGAAGCTACAGGCCTTATCTTGGCAAATCCGTCGGCATTTTCAGCCGGTAATTCGTAGAAAGTGCCGTGGCAGTTGAAAAGGTCTCTTTCCGTAGCCACTTCCCTGGCAATCCTGAGTTTTCCAGCCATAGAGGGGGCCGTAAAAGCAGGATCACCTTTGGGAAGCCTCCACCTTCTGCCCTGGTCATCCTGTATCAATACGGAGGCTTCATCTACCTCAAACACCTTTTCCGGAATGGCAAATCCTTCGTTGATAAAAGACTCAGTTTCAGAGTCCTCAACTTTAACCAGCTGCAGCTTTTCATCCATTTCATAATAACCGGCATTTTCAACACTTTCTCCCTGGTAACGTTTGGCGGCAATGCCCAGTTTCCTTCGGTTGTCGCCCAATCCATATAACAAACCGCCGGTATATCCATCTTTCTGAATGGGGATAATACCCTCAAATATATCCTTTTGATAAGCAGTTCGCTGTTCCGGATTGGAAAAAGAAAAATGGACAGAGGCCCTTGTTGCCCCATCAGTTGTTACCCTGATCCATTCCCCTTTAGTGTCCTGATCGAAGGAAAGCCAGCTACTTTCAGCCCCATCCAGGGAAACTACCTGCAGCTCTTCCCAGTCTCCGGTACCATTTCTGTCGATTTCCAGACTAAAATTAACCGCACGGTCTCCCTGGTTTTGCAGCCATACGTTTTTCTCCTTCCAACCGGAAAACAACATGGGTTCTGAGGGTTCATTGGCTGCAACTTCTTCCTCCAGCCAAAGGGCACCATTGGCGGTGGCAGGACCCAGTTTGTCCGGCATATCCATATCGGTAAACCACAAATTAGAGTTCGATTGTCCGGGGCCTTCGATATTTCCTTTGGCGCTTCGCTTATTGAGAAATTCCCGTTGGGCAGAATCATCACAGCCAAAAACCAATCCATTCTGCCAGCGGGTAAAATCACCGATGACTTTCAGGTAAGCAGACCGGGGCCGGATCCCGCCAGTCTGACCCTTCTGAAAGGATCCGGGAAATTTCCAGAACATGCCGTGCATGGTCATCAGGTAATCCGGCTCTTCCTCAGTCCCCACGTCCCGGATCCGGGGCCATTCGGTGTTCCAGCCATGGGCTCCGTCATAGCTGTGGCTTGCTTTGGGTAAGCGGTAAAAGTCCCAGCCTTCCTCTGCGTCACGTACTCCGAGGATCACTGATTTGTGGTCCCAGCCGGTAGCCCAGATGGGATCGGTTTCGGGATTTGGATTGCCATGAATACCTCCGGGGCCTGTTACTTCCACAAACTGGTTTCTCCGCACCAAATGCCAGTCTGTCCCGTCCCATTCATACAGCGCGCCTGCTTCAATAGAAAAATCCTTAAGGGCTTCCTGACCGGTTTCACCGTTGTTGGAATAAACCATAACCCCTTGTCCGGAGTACAATCCTTTTCCATGTGCCCCCAGAAGCAATTCGGCTTCCTGAGCCATTTCGCCCTCCTTTCTGGTGACATTTCCATCTACATACAGGGTATTGGTTTCCAGGTTATGCACATTTACCTCGTAAAATCCCTCTTCCATGGTCCCGTAGTAGATCTTATTGGCCGGATCGGTCAGGTGCCGGGCGTTTCCCGTATGCCTGCCGGGCATGGTTTCATATGAAATGGTGCGGACCTCGCCGGTATTGTCTATGGCATATGGCCCGATAAACAGCTGTTCACTTTCCCTGTGAATCATACGGTTAGCTGGCGTGCCTCCGATACTCTCCTCCCGGGTGGTAAAACTCAGATCAGGATTGATCTCATAGAGTTTATCGGAGGAGCCAAAGGGGAAATGAGGACCATAGGTCACCACCCAAAGCTTGCCTGCCCATGGCACCACAGCACCGGTACCACATTCACCCTCTTCGTTGTAGTAGGCCAGGTGGGGATAGATTCCGCTGATATGGGGATAGGCAGGTCTCTCTACGACTTCAGGTGAATTCTTGTTACAAGCCAGGAGAGTCAGAAGAAGATAAAACGACCAATTTTTCAAACGATACATGTTTTTCTTTTTGGGTTTGAACAAAATTATGGGAAGACAAAGAGCACCTGTCTTCCCAAATGTAGCAATTTTGAATCACTCAATACCCCGGATTTTGATCCAGATTGGCATTGATCAGTATTTCCTTGGATGGGATGGGCCAGAGGTATTGCTTCGGGGCTTCAAACCTCCTGATGGCGAGTCTTTTTACCAATCCCGCTTCATACATGGGCGACAGATCCGCCACTCCATCTTCATCAATTTCGGGCGTCATAGGAAAGAACCACAAATCCTGATCTACTACTTTTTCCCTTAGTTCATCAACGTCCAGCATACCGTAGATATCCCTGTTCAATACTTTCTCTGCAATTTCCCATCGGATGATGTCGCTGTATCGAATTCCTTCAAATCCAAACTCCATTCTCCGCTCGGTTCTCAGCAAAGTCCGCAGGGCCGCCTGATCGGTCGTCGTAATGGCGGGATAGGCAGCTGTTTCCGAAGGATCCACCCCATAGGCTCTTGCCCGCACGGCATTCATGGCTTCGTGAACAGCTGGTTCGATTTCCCCCAATTCGATTTTAGCCTCCGCATACATAAGCAATACGTCCGCATAGCGCATCAATATCTCATCGTTTTCGGCCTGAAAATTTGGTAGCCATTCTTCGTCTACTCCCTTTTTTCTGAGCAGTCCATTGAAAGAGGCAAACTGAGCAACCGACCGGGTATCGTTGTTTGTCTGCATGGTGCCTGTATTAAAATTCATCACCATGGTGGAATCCGGATGCGGCTGGTAGGTAAATCCCAGGTGTCGGGAACCAAAGGGAACGATGGTGGCCGCGCACCTGGGATCCCGGTTTTCAAAGGGATTTTGGGGATCATAAAGGGGTGATTCATCTATAGGCAAACCGTCTGTACACAAATAAGCGTGGAACAAATCCCAGGAAGGCGCCTGGGCACCACCCCAGCCTCCTCTGTTTCTGGGCAGGTAATCGCGTACGCCCCAGGTGACGTTCAGCGATCTGGATCTGGGCATGGCAAAGATGACTTCAGAAGGATTTCTTGTGCCGGTCAGGAACAATTCCGAATAATCAGGGTAAAGTTCATAAATGCCCAGATCCATACAAGCTTTAGCGGCATCTCTGGCTATTTCCAGGTCGCCCATCTGCAGGGCAAACCTTGCCTTGTATGCGTAGGCAGCTCCTTTGGTAGCCATTTTATTTTCTGAAGACCCGTAGCTTTCCGGCAAGAGTGCCGCAGCCTGGTCAAAATCCTCGTAAACAGCTTGCTTTACGGTATTTTTGTCGGTTCGGCTAAGGGTAAAGGCTTCCTCAAGATCGAGAATCGAAGTTGAGTACACTACATCTCCGTACAGAAAGACCAGCTCTCCATACTTGGCTGCTCTGACAAAATGGGCATTGCCGGCAAACTTGTTTATGGTTTGTTCCGGAACGGTGTTTTGGATTTTATCCAGGTTCAGGAGTATGGTATTGGACCTGGCAATGACTTTGTAGGTGTTGCTCCAGATATTGTTTACCGTGCCCCATTCGCCATTTATGGTGGCATTCGTAATGGGTGTCAAAGCCTCCCTGTTGGTAAAATCATCCGTCCAGGAATCGCTGAATCCGGGCCAGAATACACTTCTGAAAAGGTCATTGACCGACATTTCTACTTCTGTCTCATTGGAGTACCAGGCTTCGCTTGATCCTTCTGATAGCGGGTTCAGATCCAGATCAGCACAGGATACCGCTCCAATTAATAATCCGCTGTATATGATAGATTTCAATTTCATGACTCACTCAAATTTAAAATTGTACAGAAACGCCCATTAGGAAAGAAGTGGTGATCGGGTAACCACTCGCAGATACTTCCGGATCCCAGCCCGGAGGATAATTATTGACCGTCCATACATCAGAGGCATTGGTATAGACCCGAATGTTTTGCATCCCCAATCGCTCTACCACAGGCCTTGGCAAAGTATATCCCAGAGAGATATTTTTCAGCCTGAAATAGGCACCATTGATCAACCAGAAATCTGACATGGCAAAGTTGTTGCCCTCACTGTTTCTGGACAGTCTGGGATAGCTGACCTCCCTATTCTCCTGTTCTGTATTGTAGGTACTCCAGAATTCACCATCGAGAATTTTGGGCACATGACCCCAATTTTCCATAATGGGTTGTACCATCAGACCGGATAGCCTGGCGTTTTGCCTGCCGACCCCCTGCACCACGATACCAAAATCGAAGTTTTTGTAATCCAGGCGAATGTTACCCCCATACAGGAATCTGGGCATACTTCCGCCCAGCAAAACCCGGTCGTATTCCGGAGAAATACGTCCGTCAGGTTCTCCATTTGGTCCGCTGATATCCACGTACCTTACGTCCCCTGGCCGAACATTTGCATTCATCACAGCAGAATTATTGACCTCCTCCTGACTTTGGTAGAGTCCGTCCGATACATATCCGTACCATTCGTCAAACTCTGACCCTTCCATCCGGACCTGGTTTCCCAAAAACTGTATTCCTCCCAGGTCACCCATTACTGATCTGAAGTCAGAAAGATTGAAACTTATCGAGTAACTCAGCTCGTTGATGTCATCTGCCCAGCCAAGATCCATTTCCCAGCCTTCGGTGTACATCTCACCCGTATTCTGGTCCGGATTATCAAAACCTATATAATCCGGGATCTCCAGAGGCAACAACATGTCCCGGGTAGTTTTTTTGTAATATTCGCCGGAAAAATTCAGCCTGTAGTTGAGGAAATTGGCATCAATTCCGATATTGTAGGAGGAGGTTTTCTCCCAGGAGATATCCGGGATGGCATATTGCCATTGGGCAGCCGATTGGGAGGACACCACATTGGAACCCTGATGGAAAAGTACATTGCTGAAGCCAATGGTAGATTGATAGGGATAATTTCCTATTCGTTCATTCCCCAGAGTACCATAGGATCCCCTGAGTTTGAGAAAAGAAATTCCGCTCAGACCCTGTAAGAAATTTTCCTTTGACAACACCCAGCCTGCAGAGAAGGAAGGAAATGATCCCCAGCGGTAGTCCCGGGCAAAGCGGGAAGAAGCATCATACCGTATATTAGCCTGCACAAAGTATTTTTCCTCATAATTATAAGAAACCCTGCCAAACCAGGAATTATAGGCGTTCTCAAATGCACTACCACTGTTGCCTCTGAATTCCAGGGGCCCGAGGTTCAGGTAGGGGTAGTTGTCCAGTAAAAACTGATCTCTGGAGGCTCCGAGATTTTCATAAAAGGCCTGAAAACTTTCGTTCCCTGCCATTAGACTGAGATTGTGTTTGCCAATTACCTTATCGTAATTGAGCAATAGCTGGGTGGTGAGGTTATAATTGTCGTTACGTGACTCGCTCAGGTTCGTAGAATTGGCCCACTGTAGTGTTCCCAGAGTTGCAGAGGGATCATCCCAGGCCGTATAGGTCACCCTTTTCTGAAAATTCTTTCCCTTGTTGAAGCCAAAATTGGGAGAGGCGATGGCAGAAATCTTCAGACCGTCCACCACTTCATAATTAAGACCCAACCGACCACCAACCTGGTTTTCCCAGTTCTTTCTGAATCCGCCATACTTTAACTGCCCATAAATATTCGCACCGGTTTTGCCCTCAGCTACTCTGCCATCCTGCCACTCAGCAGCGTATACAGGAGCGGAGATATTCATGTAATAGATGGGATCGATACTGGGCTGATCCAGGATTTCCCTCCTCAGAAAAATATCGGCGGTAAAGCCTAATCTCTTCGTAATGTTGCCATCAGTATTTACCCGGGCAGTAACCCGCTCAAACGTCCTGCCTTCGTACAAAGCATCGAATTTATCATAAACAATAGAGGCTTTGGTCCGGATGGCTTCACTCCCACCCGAGATATCCAGCGCATGACGCTGTCTCGGTGCATTGCTTTTCAGAATCAGGCCTACCCAGTCGGTATTGGGGTATAGATCAGGATTGGAAGCGTTCAATTCCATGTAATTTTCTACCATTTCCTGAGGATACAAAGGATATTCATTGCCATCATTTCCATTGTCATTCCAGCGCAATTCATTGACGATTTCCATATACCGGATCACGTCCACATATTCCGGAATTCTGGTGGGTACCTCCGTACCGTATTCAAAATTATAGTTCAGGCTCAACTCTCCTTTTTTAGCTCTTTTGGTAGTTACCAAAATAACTCCTGCCGCTGCGCGGGAACCATAAATTGAGGCGGAAGCCGCATCTTTCAGAACGGATATATTTTCAATGTCATTTGGGTTGATATGGTCGATGCTGTTCACCGGCACACCGTCCATAATGATCAGCGGATTGCTGTCCCCAATGGTGGTCACACCCCGTATGCGGATATTGGCAGATGAACCTGGTGCATTGTTGTTTCGTGTGACCATCACTCCGGATACCTGTCCCTGAAGTGCCTGAGACACATTCGGAGTACGCCTTTCTGCCAGATCTCGCCCGCCGATGGTGGCTACGGCACCTGTGAGATCACTTTTCTTCTGGGTACCATAGCCCACCACGACTACTTCACCCAATTCAGACATGTCCGGCTCGAGGGTCACGTCAATTACCTGTCTGTTGTTTACGGCTTCCTCCCGGGTGATGTACCCCAGGAAGGAAAATACCAGCGTAGCCTCTGCAGAAGGCACGCTGATCTGGTAGTTGCCATCAATATCGGTCACTGTACCTGTACTGGTACCCTTGACCAATATACTCGCTCCAGGAAGCGGCTGTTCGGATTCATCCAAAACAGTACCACTCACCTGGACCGATTGTCCCATTGTCAGGCCGGTTCCTCCAATAAAAAGAATCCAAAGCCATAGCAGTAATCTTGTTTTCATTTTGGGTTAATTTTGGTTTTATAATTTTATTAATAAATAAATAGTTTTATGAAATAATATTCTAAATTAGCATGGTTCGACACTATAAAAAAGCTTTTAATTAACATTTAAAAATTTTTTATACTGTAAACGTTATCGAAAACGTTTACATTTAACAAAAATTCAAATAATCAGGGCTTTTTTTAGTAATTTGCAAATTCCGGCCTTTCATCACCAACACGATGGAATTCACCTATCTTCGGCGCCAACACCCCTGACGTCAGACCGGCTAAAAAATCTATTCCTATGAAAAAACCAGCCACCATTAAAGATATTGCGGAGAAGTTACAGGTATCTATTGCCACCGTGTCCAGAGCCCTGCGTGGATCCACCGAGATCAAAAAAGAAACCAAAGAAGCGGTTTTGGAGATGGCCAGACTATTGGACTACCATCCCAACTTGCTGGCCAGTAGCCTGAGTAGTAAAAAAACCAAGATTATTGGAGTGGTAGTCCCCACTATCAACCGGTACTTCTGGTCCAATTCCATCGCCGGAATCGAGAATCTCGCTTATAAGGAAGACTATAAGGTGATGATTTTCCAATCGGGCGAATCTTATCAAAAAGAAGTGGAAATCGTAGAAACCCTGGCCAACAGTAAGGTAGATGGCATCATCATCGCTTTTTCGAAAGAGACCTGGACCTTTGATCATGTCCAGCACGTGCTGGACCGTGGGGTGCCGGTGGTACTGTATGAAAGGGCATGCGCCGATCTGGGAACCTCAAAAATCAAAACAGACGATCAAAACGGGGCTTTTGTATTGACGAATCACCTCATTGGAAAAGGCAGAAGAAATATTGCCTACATCGGAGGCCCGCTTGCACTGGGTGTCTGCCAGGACAGGCAGGAAGGTTTTCGGAATGCCTTGCAAGCTGCCGGGATAGCGGAACAGCCGCATTTGGTTATCAATCTGGAAGATTTCACCTTTGATCTGGCCGGAGCAGCTATGAAGCAATTGTGGAACCATCCTGAGCGACCGGATGGGATCATTTGCTTTGCCGATATACTCGCTATTGGTGCCATGCATACGGCCCACCAGTTGGGGATCAGGGTTCCCGAGCAGCTGTCTATCGCCGGTTTCGGCAATGATGAAACGAGCCGCTTTATCAGTCCCCCCATCACCACCATGGCACAACCTTCTTTTGAAATGGGCGAAATGGCGGCAAGAGTATTGCTGGAAGAGATCGCTCTCTCAGGGGAGGTTCACGAAGCGCGGCACGAAGTCATCCAGTCCAGATTGATCGTCCGTGAAAGTACCTGATTTTTTATTTCTTGAGTAAACCCTTAGCGTATTTATTGCATTTTTGGTTGGTGGTCCCGTTAAAATCCCCGTTGCTCTCCGCGGCGGAGGGAATTCCTGAAATGATTATTTGATGCTGAATTGAAGCCATTTCTGGTGTTGTATTAATCGTAAATTGACGGATAAAGTTTTTTGGCTAAAGCCAATGGGGCTGCAATACCTTTATGGCCTACAGCTATCAGGCAATTGAGGAAAAGAAATCCTAATTGCAAAAAATGATCGAAAAATCATTACTGCCCTCTCCGACAGAGATCAGCCCTTTCCAGAATATAGCATCCCGTAGATCGTAGACCTAACCTTAGTCAATAGGAAATAGCCCATTCTATGAATTTGAATTCCTTCTACCCAGGCTTTAGCCAAAATGAATAGAATAGCGAAATATGGATTTGAATGGTTATGAATAAAAGGTTTGGCTAAAGCCAATTTGCCTTAAAAACCCAACATGCCCACAGCTAAAGCAGTGGGCAATTGATAACAAAACTCCAGGTTCCAGATGATTACTCCTCAATAGGAATGTGGCATTAGCCCATTCTATGAATTTGAATTTCTTGTACCCAGGCTTTAGCCAAAATGAATAGTATAGCGAAATATGGATTTGAATGGATATGGATAAATGGTTTGGCTAAAGCCAATTTGCCGTAAAAATCCAACATGCCCACACAGCTAAAGCGGTGGGCAATTGAAAATAAAACTCCAGGTTCCAAATCATTAATCCTCAATAGGAAATAGCCCATTCCTAGCGAACAAAAATCAACTCCCGGCTTTAGCCAAAATACATGAAATACCAAAATGTGGATTCGATAGGTTTATGGATAAATGATTTGGCTAAAGCCAATTTGCCTTAAAAACCCAACATGCCCACAGCTAAAGCAGTGGGCAATTGATAATAAAACTCCAGGTTCCAAATCATTAATCCTCAATAGGAAATAGCCCATTCCATGAAATTGAAACCCGTAAACCCCGGCTTTAGCCAAAATACATAAAAATGCAAAATGTGGATTCGATAGGTTTATGGATAAATGGTTTGGCTAAAGCCAATTTGCCGTAAAAATCCAACATGCCCACACAGCTAAAGCGGTGGGCAATTGAAAATAAAACTCCAGGTTCCAAATGATTACTCCTCAATAGGAAATAGCCCATTCCTAGCGAACAAAAATCAACTCCCGGCTTTAGCCAAAATGGATGAACGTAAAAACTATAGGGTTATACAAAATCCGGACGGCATTTTATCGGGCTTGAGAAGAAAAAGATACGAGTCCCGGCTTTTCCTATTCCTGTTCCCTCAAAAACTGCCCGTCCAGCTCATTAACGCTGGCGCAAGCTAAAATCCACCTGGCACAATTTTTAAACGGGGAGTCGCAGAAGATCAGATTCAGGTTGATTCTTAGATGCTTAGCTTCATGGAAATGCTTATTTGTTTCGAAAAAAAATAGCACATATAATCCATTCAATTTAATGATTGAACTCAGTTCATACTTCCTTCAGGAATAAACCCCTACTCCTAGCAATCCCGCAGGTATGTTCCTACCCGGATGCTTGAGTTGAAGGACCAGCTTTTTTATCCTTACTGCCGAATCAAACACAATTTCATACCTGCTTTGGTGATTGCCTGCTTCCTGGTAAAGAAGCGTCCCTATTTCATCAAAGAGCTGAAATTCCCGCACACAAAAAGGCATCACCCTTTCATCATGGCCCCTCAGCGTTGACTCCAGGGGATGATCAAAGTCGGTATCAAACCAAAGCAGGATTTTTCTGATTTTCTGCTGTGTCGGCCAGGAAAAAGTAAGGATCGGCTCGGGGTCCTTTGGGTCTGCTACCCAGGCATTGGTTTGGGTGGTTGGTCTGAAAAGCCCATTCAGCAGGTAATCCGGGCGATACAGGTTTACTGCCGGTGTGCATCGCAGGGCCAGGTTATGCCCACCCGGCCGCCTTTCGGGCAACCAAAAGTCAAAGGCATCCACTCCCAGGCCTTCCGGCGGTTCCTGCCGGCTGCCTTTGGCTACGTCCAGATTGACCCGGTTGAATACCGTCAGCAAGCCGGTTAGCCTTAGTTGGCTGATGGCTACCTGAATAGTGGGATTTGCTTCAAAGGCTAAAAAATAGTAGGCTCTCTCATCTAAAAGTAAACCAAAATCCACTGCCAGTTCCTGTACCCCTTTGGAAACTGCAAACTCCTTTTCCGCCAATTGTCTGTCCGGGGTAAAGTTACCCGGCAGGCTACTGCACAATAAGCGGAGCACCAGCCTGCTTTCTTTTTTTGCCTTCACTACAAAGGTAAAAACCGGAATCCTGCCCTTTTCCAATGGAAGCATTTGGGCCATGCTACTATCCAGGTCTTTCCATCCGGCATCTGCCGGTAACTTCTGCAAACTAAAAGTAGAAGAAACCGATAAGGAGGCCCTTTTGGCCAGGTTATCGGTATCCCGCAAATGCATGCCAGGCAGGTATTGGCCCATGTCCATCAGGCGCTGCTGCAAATTATCCATCAACTCTTTTTCCATAAGATCCCGGGGCAAAAGCTGCCGTTCTTTGCAGAGGGCGGCAGCCATTCCGACGGCCTGGGCATTGTGGGCACAGGTGGCCATCACCCGGGAGGAACCAAAGGCCACATGGCTGGCACTGATGATCCTGCCTGCCAGAAACAGGTTTTCAATGTTTTTGCTGTACAAACAGCGAAAGGGAATGCCGTACACCCCTTTGGCATGCCATTGGGTACAGCCGGGTAGCTCTCCGTAGATGCCATCTGCCGGATGCAGGTCCAGGGCCCAGCCCCCGTAGGAAACGCGATCCGGATGGGTACGCTGCTCCACTACATCCCGCTGGGAAAGCATGTAATCCCCCTCAAAGCGCCGGCTCTCGCGCTTACCGGGGATCATGCCCACCCATTCCAGCGTATGCGTTTCCATCTCAGGGTATTCGCCGGAATTTTTGATATGGTCCCAGATCCCATAGATGATCTTCCAAAGCTCCCATTTGATGGTTTCGGTAGCGTGTATGGTGTCCAATCGACCGCCGTATTCCACCCACCACAAGCGGCAACCCCTGTCGTGCAGGTTAAAGGTATGAAAGCGGGGAAGGCTGGACAGGTCGGTGTTTGCAAAGGCAGGAGGAATAAATTGTACCGGCTTACCCGTGTCCTTGCTGTGGAAATACAGGGAATGGCCCAACAGCTCCCCATAGGCCTTTTCCGGCGCAAAAGCTTCGTCAAATTCCTCCCTGGATTCCGCTCCAATGCGAAAGGCCGCACCGGACAAAAATCCGAGGATGCCATCTCCCGAAGCATCCACGAACAAGGGTGCCTCCAACCGGTACTCCGTACTGTTTTGGCTGCAAAAAGCCAACGCAGCAGCAATCCGGTTGGCTCCTGATTTTTCACACCTGTGAACTGCCGTATTCAGCAAAAGGGTAATGTTGGTTTCCTGGGTTACTTTTTCCAGCAGGATGGTATCCAGGATCAGGGCATTTCCTTCTGGATTCCGGTATTGGTTTTCCAGAAGAATCTCATCGATGATACCCCCCTCCCTGGCCCAGCGGTTGTTATTTCCCATGCTGGAAGTGGCTCCCAGTATCCAAAGCCGGATTTCAGAGGAGGCGTTTCCACCCAGCACCGGGCGGTCCTGTACCAGGATGACTTCCAAGCCCTGCCTCGCAGCCGTGATGGCGGCACAAATACCGGCCATCCCGCCGCCTACCACAATAAGGTCGGCGGTAAGGGTTTTGGAATTTAGGGATCTATTCCCGGAATAAGGGCCTTCAACAAGCATAAGATAAGATTTTATGGGCGATACGACTTTTTTGCAAGGTACATAACCCGATTCAATTCAAATTTTAGAATTCGATAAAAATAAGTAGTTTTAACAAAAAGTTATTTCCCAAAAACCTGGATACTATGAAAACCTTAATCCTCCGCTCCCTCCTACTGGCATTGACTGCCATCTTTACCTTTTTTGCCCAGGCGCAGAATGAAATTCCCTCCGGATGGAAACTGGGAAGTCAGGCCTATACCTTTCGCCTCTTTTCCCTGGAAGAAACGCTGGAAATGCTGAACAGCATCGGTGTACGCTATGTGGAGCTGTATCCCGGCCAAAAAATTACAAAAACAGGTGATGCCACCACCCATTTTGCGGCATCGCAGGCAGATAAAGATAAAATCAAATCCTTATTGCAACAATACGATATCGAAGCCGTGGCCTATGGGGTAGCCAGTCCCAGTGATGAGGAATGGCCGGACTTGTTCGCCTTTGCCAAAGAAATGGGCATTGGCATACTGACCACAGAGCCTCGACCCAATCAATTCGATCTGATTGAGAAGCTGGCAGTGGAACATCAAATCAAGATCGCCCTGCACAACCATCCCCTGCCCTCCATGTACTGGCATCCGGAAGTACCCTTACGCTTTCTGGAAGGTCGATCGGAACTGATGGGGGTTTGTGCGGATATTGGCCACTGGGTACGCTCCGGCCTGGACCCGGTAGCAAGCCTGCGCAAACTGGAGGGCCGTATCATCAGCCTGCACATGAAAGACCTGAACAAAGCCGGCGTCCGGGATGCGCACGATATCCCCTGGGGCACGGGCAACTGCAATGTGGCCGGGGTCCTGCACGAATTGAACCGGCAAGGGTTTGAAGGCGTCTTTTCTGCCGAATACGAGCACAACTGGGAAAACAACCTGCCGGAAGTCAAGGAAAGTATAGATTATTTCAAGCGGGTAGCGGCACAGTTTTAGGTTTGAAAGTAGGATTTGGACTTGTACGGATTACTGGTCACGGTATTATCTGGAAGTTATGGCGCTTGTCCAAGGTGAACACAAATCAAAAAATTCGTATATTTAAGAAAGTCAAAGAAAATGGAAACTATAAGAATCGACATATTGAACCCCAAGGCTAAAGCTCTTTTAAAAGATTTGGCAAATCTAGAGTTGATAAGGATCAGGAAAGAAAAACCAACTACAGATTTTTTTGAATTACTTAAAAAATTCCGAAGTAAAGCAGATAAAGTTCCCAGTCTGGAAGAAATCACATTAGAGGTTGAGGCAGTTCGCAAAGCCCGTTATGAAAAATAAAAGGGTTATTTTAGATATAAATTAAACCAAACCCAAATAGTTTCATGGTCTGAATTTATTTCAAAAGTATGAGAGACACGACACCATAACATTAGCTGGGGAGCAGCAGGTCGGTTCCGGGAAAAAATAAAACTTTGCTACCTTAAAGGAAGTTTTTGAACGGGATGAAAAAAGGGCTCTGAAAATGCTTTCCTATAATCCGCCCAGGAGTTCCTTGATGAGCTATGAAGTCTTAACCACGGCGAATTAAAGGGTGCCGAATTGGCATTACATCTGGTTTTCAGCAAATCTCTCACTTTGTGGAAATTAATGACCGGAGTTTACCATTTGATGTTTCCAAAACGAATAATTCCCATCCCTATGGAGAAAAAAGCCTGACAGGTCTAAATCAGTTGCGACTTGATCAATTAGTTTAAAGGACTTTGCCGTAAGGACTAACTGAACTCTGGATTTATGTCTTTTTTCTATTCGAGAAAGCTGCTGTAAGGCTGATATGGAGCAAGAAGAACAGGCATTTTCCAAAGGAACAATTATCACTGCACCAACCTCGCCTAAATCCCTATCCGGAAGTAATGATTCCAATTTGGAAAATATTTCGCTATCGCCATCCTTTTTTTGACAGGATGAAACGATAACAAAAAAACATATAGCGTATAAAACAAAATTTCTTTGAGTTTTCATAACTCCTCCGGTTTAAACCCTACAAACACCATCTGGTCTTCTGAGGGGTTGTTATCTGGATGGTTAAGGGAGAGGTAAAGCTTGCCGTTGTGTGTAAAATATGTACGGGTATAAACAGTATTTTCTGGCAAATCAATCTCACCCACTTTCTCAAAGTCTTTATTTATAATTATTACCGAAGGTAATTTGTTGTCCCAGTTACGCCGATCTCCATCGGGGCCAACATATTCAACAGCTCGATACGCCATGCGGTAAAGCAATTTGTTATCATCATCATAGGCGACCTCACGATAAGAATTTGAACTAACGTAAAATTCCTCATCTCTTCCAAAACTTGGGCTATCCCAAGGTAGAGCATCGCCAAAGTGCTTGCTTCCGGCTTCCATTTCTTTGACCTCCTCTCTTTCCAAATTATAAATTAAAATATTGTTGTAAAATGGAATACTCATGACTAGGTAACGATTTTCCATTAACACATGTGAATTGTGACTAAAAAATGCACCATAAACAAAATCGTTAAAATAGGAAGAAAGTTCAAATACATGCTTCGGTGGACTATCAATTTCATTTGGCATTTTCAGAAACATCGTTCCCGACCAAATTCCTGGACCTCGAAAATCAGTATCAACACCAGTATAAACATAAAAACTATCTGACCTTTTATCATGTATAAGTGGCTGATGGGTGTAATAAGTCTGAACAAATGGTTTTCCTTTCCTCTCAATTTCATTTGTTTTGATAGTCCTTAATAGATTCCCGTCAAAATCAGTTACATAAAGCCTAATTCTATAGGTACTGGCTATAAGTAGTGTGCTATCTGAAATTATTTCAAAAGCTTTTAGCTTGCCAACTCCATTTGGACCATCCAATTGAAAATTAACCTTAAAGTTTTCTCCTTCTTCTGAAAGTGCGAAAAATTCCAAGTCATTACTAATCTCATTGACCGCCCCTAAATAAGGCTTATTTTTAATTAGACATTTTCTTACGTATCTAGTGTGGACATTAAACTGTGATCCAACAGAGAAAGTTAGTGTATCATTAGCAATCAATGTCAATTTTGGGCTAAATTCCCGAGCATTTTGGTCTAGGTTACGGTGGTCTTTGCAAGAAATTAGAAAAAAAAACCAAGTCAAATAAAATAAATTTCTTCTGATCATTAAAATAAATCTTAATCCCGTGAACATGGATTAACATGTTCACGGGAGATGGTACAAATACACTATAAATATTTAACAAATCTTAGGATCTGATATATAACAATTACCTGCGCCCTTACAGCAATCATATCCATCAAAATCATTGTAAGCATGCCCGGTTTCACTTTGGGCATTGGCGGTGTTGCTCAAATTTGATAAGGTAAGGGAGGGCAATACATTTCCCTTCTCAAAATCCAAACCAACCATTACATTCAACGTAAGCATCAGCCCGAACGCTCCGGCGGCAGTCCATCGCAGCCATTTGCTTGTTTTTACTACATTTTTCATAATAATACCTGTTTAAAATGTTATAAAATTTATGATATTTAAAAGTATAGCTATTATTCCGTAAAAAATAGGTCAAAAAAAGACAGTTTCGGACATTTATAGACAAAACCGGACATTATCTTTAAATGGCCTTTATTCATCTTATTTATTTATGGGTGTAGTTTGCAACTACATCCCAGGTATCTGATTGGTTTCGTAAACGAGGCATTTATAATGCCGGATACCAAAGATCAACCGTATATAAAATCATTATTTTCATAACTCCTCCGGTTTAAACCCTACAAACACCATCTGGTCTTCTGAGGGATTGTTATCGGGATGGTTTAGGGAAAGGTACAGCTTACCGTCATGGGTAAAGTACATGCGGGTATAGATGGTATTGACTGGGAGGTCTACCTCTCCTACCTTCTCAAAGTCGCTATTGATAATAATTACAGATGGGGGTTTATTGTCCCAGTTGCGCCGTTGTCCATCCGGCCCGATATAATCTACTCCTTGATATGCCAGCCGATAAAGGAGTTGGTTTTCCTCGTCATAGGCTAACTCTCTGTATGAATTGGAAGTGACATAAAACTCCTCGTGGCCATCCATGGTTGGGTTATCCCATGATAATGCATCTCCAAAATACTTACTTCCGGCTTCTTTCTCCGAAAGGACATTATCGTCCAAATCATAAATCAATAAGTTGTTGTAAAAGGCAATTCCAAAAACAATGTAACGATCATTTACCATCACGTGTGAACTGTGACTGAAATAAGCACCATGCACGTATTCGTATAGATGGGAAGGAAGCTCAAACACATGTTCTGCAGACTCATCATTGTTATCTGGAATCTTTAAAAACATTGTGCCTGACCACTTGCCTGGCTCACTATAATCCGAAGAACCTCTGGCATATACAAAAGCATCAGCCCTGGCATTGTCAAACATCAAGGGCTGTTGGGTATAGTACAGTTGGATTGAGGGATTACCTTTTCGTTCTACTATATCAGTTCGTAAGGTTTCCAGAAGATTCCCCTCCAAATCTGTTACATATAACCGAATCCTGTAAGTACTCCCAATAAGTAAAGTGGAATCTGACATGAATTCAAATCCTCTGATTTGTCCTACTCCGTTAGGACCTTCCACTTTAAATTGCACTTTAAAATCATTATCCTTCTCAGAAAGTGCATAAAATTCCAGTTCATTGGTATTTTCGTTCACAACTCCCAAATATGCACCTCCATTTATCTCCACCTTTTTAACGTATTTGCTGTACACATTTGACCTGTAACCAATGGGGATTCTCAGGGTATCTGAGGGAATTAGGGTCATTGTCTCAGTATATGTCCGGGCTTCGGGATCCAGGGAATTATCGGTGGAACAGGAATTTCCCATTGCCATCAAAAGCATACCAAAAAGTATAGGGAATATATATTTATTTTCGAAGTATTCCATTGACCAGGTAACAATTTTAAAGTTAGATTTTAAACCTAATTCATTTTTAGTTAAAATAAAACTAATTTATTAGAAATATTGGGTGGATTGGAAAAATTCCAATTTCCGCTCCTCGGAATTTGTAATTCCGTGGTTCAGATATGGGGGATTTGTAATCCCCAAAACCCTCTCTGGGTGAGTTTGCAACAACATCCCAGGTATCGGATGAGCTACGCAAACAAGGCATTTGTAATGCCGGAAACCAAAGAACTACCGTAAATAAAATCAATGTTTAAAACGAACACAGTATCTCATTAAAAATGGCTATTTGGTAGGGTTTATCTGTTTATATCTCCCGAAATAACAAAATGAAAGGGTATACTTCTCCCAACACTGGGTTGAAAAAGTAGGCTATTTACTGGCGGACACCAAATATTCACGGCCAACTGTTTCCGGATCTTGCTCTTTATCGCCAGGTTAGCTTTCCAACTGGATACCAGTGAAACTACTCTATTCTCGAATCGTTGCTCACCGGTTAAAACGTATTGCAGGACAACCGTCAATACCTGAATCAAACCGCAGAATCCTTCCGTACTTTTGGCTTAGATCCAAAAGTACCAAAAGATCAAGGCACAAAAATCCTTCGCCCCGCATCCCTACCGCACCCCCGGTTTTGTGCCGGCCCCCGCGCTTCTTTCGTTCCTATGCATTTTATCAAAACTAGGAGATGCTGGTAAATAACCCAAGGTTTTATTGATTACAAAGCCTTCCAAACCTAGTGGTTGATAATATTTGTGGGCAAATTATAACCAATAAGGTGTTCGTTTGCGGGTCATCGATTCAATATTTCCTTTATTTTCAACTGATATTCAAGGTTAAACGTCATTCCATTGTGCTGCTGACTGCTAAGCATGATCAGGCTGTCCTGCTCTTTAAAATGTGCTTTTAATTTAATGGAAGACCCCGGATAAATGACTTCATCCTGATCACCATGAAAAATCACTACCGGCATGTTGCATTTTTGGATATGCCGGAAATTTTCAAAAGGGTATTTGTGCAAAAAGGAAGGAAAAATCGGGAAATAATGCTTCACCAGATCGCTTAAGCTGTAATAGGGAGCCTGCAAAATCAACAGTTTGGGTTGATTGACGGATGCCAGTTTTGAAGCCGGACCTGTGCCCATAGAATACCCCAAAACGATGATCTGCTGCTCGGGATACCTGTTTTTCAACACATCGTAGGCCCTTTGAACGTCCCCATACAATTGTTCCTCATCTTGAATCACCCCTTCACTTTTTCCATAGCCTCTGTAATCCAGGATAAAAACGTCATAGCCCAAATCGGTAAAAACCTCAGCTACCCCAGCCCAGGTTCTTAATGATCCGGCATTTCCATGCAGGTAAAAAATAAGGCCTTTGGGATGATCGGTTTTGAATAGCAATCCATTTAAGGTAATGCCATCGCTCATCCGGATGTTCATTTCTTCAAATTTCTGGTCAAATTGAAAGAGGAAATTGCTTTTCAGTTTTTCAGGGAAGAATAGCAACTTCTCCTGAAAAGCATATAACAACCCGTATGCCATCAAAATGATTATTGAAAATAACATCATCGGGATCATAAACCTACTTTTCATAAAACAGCATCAATCAAGTTCCCAAATTAACAATAACCTTTGAAGGCCGGAAAGGCCTGATTTAAAATGCTGCCCTGGAGAACTTCGATTATCGATGAGAAAATTTATAATCATATAAAGCGAGTAGCCATTTCCTGTCATTTGTCCATTTTTGGGATTGAATATTGTTATTACGGAACCTAAGATTTTAAAAAAACGAAGAAATCGGGATGACGGTATTTATTTATATCTATTAAGAATTCAACATATTATATAATACGTCATCGGTAAACCTACCGTCATCGCACAGCGGGCTTCGGCAGACTCAGCCTAAAAAGCGATCTGATTCGGAGCGGCAACATTAATCCATCGGGAATTGGGCATAGTATCGAAAGCTCGCCTACATACCCCTTCAGACTGCCGCGGGTGCATGGCTATTTTCGATTCCTTTTTATTCCCGTCTGCACCCTCGCAGTGACGACCAAACCCGTCATCGGTATACGATCAGAAAATACCAGCATCACACCTGTTGGCTTCTTACCGTTTTTACCCGACTTCTTAGAACCCGGGGCAATAAAATAATACGAAGGTTAATGGAATGATTTAGACTTACCCTGGCAGCTCCTATTTTGAATATTTTTCCCAGGTGGATATTTACTCGCAAACAAACCTCATTCCCCTACATTCACCTGAATGAAAGTAGCGATACCAAAGCGAATCCCCCCTCTTTTGTAATTGCCGTTTTCAAAGCCTGCGCCAATCTCTACCCTGAAAATCCGATACAGGTTGTCCAATGAATAACCCAGCTCCCAATAGTGGGGAGCGTTTTCGGTTTTTAAATAATTAAAAAATAGATTTTCCCGGATGCCTGAAAACCTGAGCACCGGCAATTGGGTAAAAAGAAATTTCCTGAATTGATAATGCAGGATGCTACTGAAATAAGGACCTGCTGTGCTATATTGGTAATAATCCAAAAATCGGAAATTGCTGGCCGCCCCCATATTACTAAAGATAGTCCGGTTACCTCCAAAATGTTTGAAATCCATAAAATAGACCTGGGAGCTGTTCAGGAAAGTACCCGTTTGCACGTTTACATCCAATTTGCCACTTACGCCAAAATTAAGTGCATGCTCCACCCCTACTTCCAGGTGATCGAATTTACCAGCTCCGGAGAAATTTTTGTTATAGTTAAATTTCACCAAGGGCGCAGTCTCCATTAACGGGAATTTTCTTCCGTTTCTTATCCTGTATTTCAATCCAGGTCTCCACTCAATGGAGCCGCTTACCAATACGGCTTCATTATTTGTAAAGGCCTCATTCACTGCTTCCGGGTTGAATGGTCGATTGGAACCATACATTCGTTCCGGCTTATTGTAAAAACTATAATCGGAATTGTTCTTCAGATGCACCCGATCCTCGAATCGGAAATTCACCCTGTAGGTGAAGGCATCCGTAATTCTGTGCGCCAGGTATAATCTGGTAAAGGTTTTCTCATACAGTTTCATGTAATTTTGCCTGAAAAATAAGGAATAAAGGGCATTAACCTGCTCATTGATAGGGATCTCCCCATTGAATTGGTAAATGTATTTCCCTCCTTCTATACCCCATGAATAGCCCGGCCGTCCTTTAGTCACCGAGCGCCTTAGGTGCAGCATTCCGTACGGCTTTCTACTGGCAAAACCATACCTGAATGCTGGTCTGAAATTCCAGGACCGCAGGTGGTTGGTTACACTATCTGCCATTTTTGTGTTTTTTTCGACCCGATAGTATCCCGAAAATCCGATTTTAAACCCTTCTACTGTATTGAATGACATGTTGGTCCAATTGGAATGAAAACCTGCAGACCTGCCGTTCCCAAAACTGTAATCTCCACCCGTTAGAAAATCAAATGGCTGGAATTTTCTTTTAGCTTTCTGGGCGATTGAGTCTACATCACTTTCCCGGGCAGCCGCTACCACAGCCAAACTATCATCCCTGCGATAGCCCTGTATCTCTTTGGCAGTCAGTTGGACCGGCCGGATGCTAACCCAATAGACAAGATCTCTTTTTCTGGCCATGGAATCTACGGTATAGTTCCTTTCGGATATAACTTCCGCCTGCTCTCTTTCCTTTAGCGATTCCTTTTCATAGGCATTGACCATTTTTCTGAAATCCTTTCTACTCATCTGATCAGCGGCTGCCAACTGTTCGATGGGATCTGCGTTTTTTGTAAGTTCCGGAAGGTGATCGGGAATCTCCTCTACCTTTTCATCCAGAATCTTGGTATCCACCAGAAGATCAGGATTCAGTGTGATTTGGTAGTCCCTGGTTGATGCCAGGTACTGGTACTCCCCGGCAAAACCAAAAAACGTTCCCCCGAACGTGTAGGTATGGGTCAGGGGCATCCAAATATTTTCTTCTACCGGAGCATATTGCTGTGTTACCCCAATATCAAAACCCATAAGGGAGGTTTTCAAATTCAGGCTATGAATGGCCCATAAATCCTCAACGATATAGATATACCCATCAAATACCTTTTCTCCTTTTGACCGGGGAATAACTCGGATTTTATTTACCAAAACCCCGTTATCAAAAAAATTTCCTGCTAATCGGAACCGGTAATAAACAAAGGCTGACCTGGACAGGGGAGAAACCAGACCATTGATCTGCTCATCGTAGAAACTGGCCCCGATATAGGGAGCAGGTGAAGTTTGGTTGTCTTCACCAGTGGACCGTATACTGATGACCGTCTCCGTAATTTCATCTGGCTGCTTAAAGTGAATTTTAGAAACCGATTCCGAAGTATAGGCTTCATTGAGTCCAACACCCTCCTCTTTCAGTTTCTTTTTTAAAAAAAAGGGGGCATTGGTCAGTTCTCCGGTGCCTTTGATGTACACCATCATGCTGTATTCCTGAACCTGCAGTCGGTGAAATTTTGCTTTTGCTATGGCTTTGCGCATGACGGTAAGTGCCGGATCTTCCTGATCCCCCTGTACCTCTACTTCCTGCAAAGCAAACGTTTGCATTTCCAGACGTACATCCAGCTCTACCCAACTGTCCTTAACTTCCACTGTTTGTAATGAAGACTGGTAGCCGAGGTGTTGAACGATGATATCATAGTTTCCAGGGGGTAGTTTCCATTCAAACCGCCCTTCTTGATTGGTGGGGATGCCATCATTCAGGTTCCGTGCAAAAACAGTAGCATAAGCCAGGGGTTCCCCTTCTTCAGAAGTGACCAAACCTCTGATCCCCTGCGATGATCCACTGAAAATAAAAGCTTGAAAAAGCACTAAGCAAGGCAACACCTTTAATTCCCTGGAAAAATCAATCATACCGTAAAAATAGAGGTAATTTTGCCTAAAAATACCTTAATCAACTAATTAAAAAATAGTTTTGACATTTTTTAACTCCGCTCCTCGGAATTTGTAATTCCGTGGCTCAGATAAAGGGGAATTGTAATCCCCAAAGCCTCTCTGGGTGTGGTATGCAATTACAGCCCCTGGATAACGTAGCATACCTCGCTTAATAAATGATTTTTTTATCTGTGTTCATCTGAGAAATCTGTGGTGCACCTTGTTAAGGACGGTTTGGACGCCTAAACCTACTCCTGCGCTATATCCGACAGCATTTGTTTGACTTTATCGGGTACGGTATCCCTTTCCAGAAAGCCTACCAATATATAGGTGAATGCCGATGACAGTACCGGCAGGCTTACTTCCAGGGCCAGGCTGTTCAGTTCCACATTTTTGGTGATTACAAAAGCCAGCAACCCCACCAAAATGGATCCAATGGCTGCCCTTGGCCCGCAGGACTTGAACCAGGGGATCAATCCAAAGAGCATGGGTATGGCAATAGGCCCTACCAGGGCACCAAACCAACTGATGATCAGTCCCAATACCCCGCCAAAACGCTCGAACTGCAGGGCAATAACAATGGTTCCCAGGGTAAACAGGAAAGTAGTAAACCTTGCAGTGGTAAGGGAAGTAGCTTCCTTCCGGAATTTCTTGTTGACAGCAGGTAAAATATCCCGGGAAATCACGGCCGAAATGGTATTGATATCGGAGGAAGTCATGGACATGGTATTGGCAAACAAAGAGGCGATCACCAAACCTATCAGGCCTACAGGCAACAGCTCCATGGTCAGGATGCCATAAGACTGGGTTGGGTCTTCCATATCAGGCAGGAGCACCGGTGCGGCCCACATGGGAAAAAACAAAATCAATGGCCAAACCAGGTACAAAGCTCCGGACAGCCAGGCGGCTTTTGATGCCTGCCGCTCAGTAGGAGCGGAAATATAGCGCGTAGCCAGGTTCCATTGCCCCCCATTGTAGGAAAGGAAATTGATAAACAAAAAGGCCAGGGCAAAACCTAGGGTGTAGGGATCGTTGAAAGCCTGTGAATTGCCTTCAGGCAACTGATCCCAAACCGTGAAAACGGATTCCAAACCGCCCAGCTTCTGCACGACCACCACAAACATCACCAGTCCGGCAATGATCTGCACGATAAATTGGGCAAAATCGGTGATGATCACGGCCCACAAGCCTCCAAAAGTGATGTAAAGCAGGGAAATTCCCCCGGAAATCAAAATCCCCCATGTTAGGGAAATCCCTGTAAATACATTCAATAGTATGGCAATAGCAGCCCATTTGGCGCCAATGTCAAACAATTTCAAAATGACCCCACTCCAGGCCATCAATTGCTGGGTAGCCAGGTTGTACCGGGTTTCCAGAAATTCCAGGGGCGATTGAATTCTAAATCGCTTCCTCAGCCTTACCCAGAACACCGGAAACACTTTTGCCGAAACCATCACCGTCAGACCAATGGTGAGCGCCCACCAGATGTAGACCGAAAAACCATGCGTATAAGCCAGGCCGGCGTATGCGACAAAAACAGCCCCGCTGTAACCCGATACATGGTGACTGATGCCGGAGAGCCACCAGGGCAGCTTACCGCCAGCCACAAAGTAGTCCTCGGAATCGGTATTTCTGAAATAAGACCAGACGCCGATCAGCAGCATCAGTAAAAAAAACAGACCAATCACAATCAGGTCAACGGTACTCAACTCCATAACAGATGATTAAGGTGATAAAAAGGAAAAGGCCAAACCAGGGCTGTTTGGCCTTTTTGAAATAGATGAAAATTTATACACTTGGTTCCCAGCCGGGAGCATACTCCCGTTTCCAAAGTTCCATGGCAGTGGGATCGTATTGTATTTTCCCGGTTTTCGGATCTACATCAAGGGTCCTTCCTACCCGTTGGGAAATATTGCCCAATTGCACCAACAGGGTACTCTTGTGGGCACCGACGATCTCTGAACGGACTTCTGTGCCATTAGAAATGCCATCAAAAAAGTTTTGGATGTGCATGGCATCGAGGGCCTGGGCAGGATTCGTACGGTTGGTGGGATCAATTTCCTGATCGTTTTTCACGTCCTTCACCAATTCATTTTTCAGGTTGAATATCTTGTAGGAATTGCCTCCTTCTATCAGCAGGCTACCCTCTTCTCCGTAAAATAAGGTGCCTACGCTACCGCCTTCAATATGCTTGCCGTTACAGCTCCTGCCTTCCCAGGTGATGACGGAATTGTTGTCAAATTCCATGTTGATGATTTGCGTATCCGGCGTCTCCCAGTCGTCATTGTAGCGATACCTGCCACCGGAGGAATTGACACGAGTCGGGTAATCGACCTGCAGTCCCCAGCGGGCCAGGTCCACCATATGGGTGCCATTGTTCAGGGCTTCACCGGTGCCCCAGTTCCAGAACCAGTGCCAGTTGTAATGCAGGATATTGTCCCGGTAGGCCTCCCTTGGGGCCGGTCCCTGCCAAAGCTCATAGTCCAGCCATTCAGGCACGGGCACCTGCTTTCCTTCCCCTATGGGCCCTCTGTTATTGGCATACCAGGTTTTGGCCATATAGGGCCTGCCGATCACCCCATTGTGCAGTTCCTCAATGCCTTTCATCACATTTGGCCAGGAGCGGCGCTGGTTGCCCACCTGTACTACTTTATTGTATTTCTTCTGGGCTTCCATCAGGAGCTCTCCCTCATGGGGATTGTGACTGCATGGTTTTTCCAGGTACACATGTTTGCCTGCTTTCAGGGCCATCAGCGCGGCCGGGGCATGCCAATGGTCCGGAGCCGTCACGATCAATACATCCACCTCCTTGTCTTCCAATACCTTGCGGACATCCTTTTCAATTTTGGGGGCCCTGCCCTGAATCTCATTTACCGAACCGGCAAATTTTTCGGCGGCACGACGATCTACGTCGCAGCTATAGATCACCTCACATTGTTCCTGACTGGCAAAGTTGGTACCGACGGCATGTCCTCTGCTCACCACGCCCATACTTGCTGCCAGAATGCGGTCATTGGCTCCAAGGATTCTGCCATAGCTTTTGGCAGACATGCCGGGTAGCATGCCTCCTACGGATGCCAGGGTAGCCCCTGCAAGGGCTTTCTTTACAAAAGTTCTTCTATCGTTTTTCATGTGTTTATAATTGTCTTTAAGTTGCCACATGGAATCTTCGCATGAATGATAATCATCCCTCCGTGGGTCGCTTGCGTCATGCTTGATTTCATCTTACTTCTTATTGTTATATTTCAATCTCAGCGGCCTCCCGTCTTGCCTTATCCAAAACGGCCTGCAGGGAGACGGCCTGTCCATTTATTTTTTTACTTTCATCTGCTGCCTGCATAAAGGCAAAGATTTCGATGGTTTCTGCCTCCGATACCGGAGCTTTACCGGAGTCAAAAAATTTGGCAATCTCCACCAAAAGGGGCCGGTAGCCTCCATAAGAACCCATATCCATAATGCCTTCTTCCCCAAAGGCCCTTCCGCCATAACCACTTTTACCGGAACGGATGCCTCTAAAGGTGCCAATTCTTCCACCTTCCCAGGTGCCCACGACTACATCTGCTCCTGGCGTAAAAGTACGCTGCACTATCTCGCAGCCAGTTCCCATTAGCGTATACAACGTTTCCACACCATGTATCCCGTACCAAAACAAATCGGGATGAGTTGGTTCTAATTTTGCCGGACTAAATGCCTCTGCTCCCAGTACCTTTCCAATCTCGCCATTCCGAACAGCGACGGCATTCTCCATGTACCGGAGAGAGCTGCTCGAAAATACGGGTACATTGTATTTTTTTGCTGCCTCAAAAATGGCAATGGCATCTACCAGCGAGGCCGAAATCGGCTTGTCTATAAAAACAGTTTTTCCGGATTTGAATACCTCCAGGGCCTGCTCCAGGTGAAGCCTTCCATCATTAGTCTCCAGAAGTACCACATCCACCTTGTCCAAAAGGGCTGCGATGGAATCAACAATTTCTACTCCCAGGGGCTGAATCTCTTCTGTGTAACCGGGAATTCGGTCAACAGAGGAAGCGATGTCCCTGCTGCCATGGGGATAGGCAGCTACTACCTTGTAACCGCCCAAATCTGCTGCTGCATCCGAAGCATTAAACGCTTTGGTGAAGGCCAGACTGTGGGAGGTATCCAGACCGATAATGCCTACCCGCTTTCCTGCTTTGGGCCGGGAACCGGCAAAACTTATTGCTTGTGGAGCAAGGCTCAGGCCCACACCGGCCAGTACTGCTTTTCCCATAAATTTTCTTCTGTTATCCATAGATTATACCGGATTACTACATGCTAAATGAATACTGGTTGAATGGTGAAATATTTCGAATTATTCTCATTTCACTCACTAATTTAGTAAAAAAATCAAAGAAGGAGCGATAAATATTACATGAAACGTCGATAATACTGTATCAATGAAAGATGAAGATATCTTGCAATTTCAATACCGGTAGCGTAACCGGCTTATTATGATTGCTTTACAAAAAACATTGACTTTTAGGGCTATTTCCCTTTAAATGGTAAGTTAAAAAGCCTTCCCTGCCCAATTCTCCATTTTACTTTCCGGAAAGGTAAACAATTAGTTCGTTGATGAATGGAGTGGTGCAGCAGCCCTGTCTGCAATTGGCTGATGGTTGAGAGAACCAACTGCAAATGCCCTAAAAAAATGCTATGCCATATGATCCGGCTCGCCAGCAGATACCAAGCTCAATATATCGGAACCCGATTCAGGAAAATCGGACGCTTTCTCTTACTTTTATCGCAGCAAATTCCAGGACTTCCATTAGTTTATCCATTGCAATCGGCTTGGAGATATAGCCATCCATTCCTGCTTCAAAACAGCGCTGCCTATCCTCAGGAAGGGCTCCTGCGGTCATGGCAATAATTAAGGGACAATCCGCTTTCATTTCGCCTTTGATCTGAATGGCTGCCTCCAACCCGTCCATTTCCGGCATCTGAACATCCATCAACACCAAATCATAGTTGTTTTTTGATACCATTTCCAATGTTTGTATGCCGTTGCCGGCAATTTCAGGCTGATACCCCAGACGCTGTAATATCATCGTGATGAGCTTTTGGTTTATGGGTGTATCCTCGGCTACCAATAGGCGCAAGGGGTTCTTTTTGGAAAACTCACCATTCAGCTTATTATTGACCTTTTGCATCGGTATGGCGTCCTTTGATTTTCCATTCAGCCCGACCAGCATGGCCTGCAATAGCTGGTGGTATTTAACAGGCTTGTTCAACACGGCTGAAAATAATCCTGAGTGTTTCATTTTGGATTGGTCACCTACCGAACTCAATAATATAATGGGCATATCCGGATATGCGGTCCTAACGGACCGCGCCAACTGCAGACCATTTTTTTCTGGCATATCCATGTCTGTGATCAGGATTTGAATTTCATTTTCTGCATCCAAAACCTCCAGGGCAGTATCGGCTGAAGCAGCAGCATATATTTTCATGTTCAGGTTCTCGAGTTGCAGCTTGAGAATTTTCAGGTTCGTATTATTATCGTCCACTACGAGTACCTTTCTTCCGATTAGCTTACTCTGGTCGATTTTCACACAGGCTATAGCATTGTCTTTTTCTGATGCTTTCACAGGCAGTGAAAAATAGAATGTACTACCCATCCCTGCTTCGCTTTCAAGACCTATTTCACCGCCCATTTGATGTACAAGATGGCGACAAATCGCCAAACCAAGGCCTGAGCCTCCATATTGCCTTGTAGTAGAGGAATCAACTTGCGAAAAGGATTTGAATAACCTGGAGAGCTTATCGGCCGGAATACCAATTCCGGTATCCTGAACCAGAAATTTAAGCATCCATGCATTGCCTGTCTGTACCATTAATTCCACTTTAACCAGTACTTCTCCTCTGGCGGTAAATTTTAGCGCATTGCTCACCAGGTTCATCAATATTTGCTTTAGTCTCATTCCGTCCGCCCAGAGCTGTGTTGGAACCCCCGAGGGCAAATGGTAAAGGAGGTCGATACCTTTTTTCGATGCCTGTCCAGAGAACAAATCCAATACCTCTTCTATAACAATACGCAAATCGAAATCATGTGGATCGATTGTAACTTCGCCGGACTCCAATCTGGAAAAATCGAGTATATCGTTGATCACATTCAATAGGGTTTCTCCGCTGCTGCAGATAATGTCGGCAAATTCCCGTTGCTCATCATCCAGGTTTGTTTCCTTCAGCAAACCGGCCATGCCCAGTACACCATTCATCGGGGTCCTGATTTCGTGACTCATCGTAGCCAGAAAGGTACTTTTGGCCTTGTTGGCCAATTCTGCATTTTCTCTTGCCTTTTTTTCAGCCTGCTTTTGAATTTCCAGGGCTTTGTTTGTCTTTTCCAATTCCCTGGCCTGGGCCAACAGGTTGGACCTTTGTTTCCTTAATAAACCGGACTGTTCAGACAGAACCTCAATGGATTTAATTAAAGCATTTTTTATCCAAATAAGAGAAATGAAGGCCATTACCAATAAATAGGCCAGCACAGAAACAAAAACATAGTCTCCACCCTCATAGCCATAAAAAATTTGATGGTATTGCTGGCTGTCGTAATGCAAATAGCCCCACACAACCGGGATAAAACTTAAGATAAAATAGAAAACAGTCCATCGGGGGGAAAGAATGATCAGGCTAAAAATCAAAATGTTAAAAAAGGAAGCGATATCTACTATCAGAATGATGCTATCCTGCATGATGAATAAGTTTACCAAAATAGGCACCAGTAATAGGCCAATTTTCACATGTGCCAATGGGATGAGCCACTCTTTGAAAATAAGGAAATAAAGGAATAGCAAATGCAGGAACAGGAAAGGAATGAATCTGAAAGAATCATCTTGAATTTCTCCAAAAGCCCAGACCAGTGCTACGCACTGAATAAAGCAAAAAACGGTAGACAAATAGGCCCATGACATGATGGTCAGCCTGGTTTTGAAAATCCTGTCGTCGGTCTCTTTTAGCCTTTTGTTAAACAAGGCATTTACTACTTTTCCCCACATCTCTTTCCGCTATTAAAAAATCAAATTAAACCTTATGGTATTTTTAATCCTTTGAAATTCAGTTTCTTGTCTATAAAAGATAAAAGCATCTTCTACTTGTAAATATTGTAATTTTTACTAAATTTTTATCTATTATTCCAGATTTTTTAACTAAAATTATTTTGTGAATTTTACGGCATTACATTCAAAAAATCATGACTTTCCCTCCGGTACTTTGTCTGATTCAATATCAAAAAATGCCAATATTTAGGGTATTAAAACACCATCCTTGTGCCTGGATGCGGCAGTTCAAAAAGCCTGCCTCTGCATGTACGACCGCCTGAATTTATTTCTGAAATCGGAGCAAAAAAAGCTGTCCGAAAAAGGGTAGCCTTATCTATAGGGCTATTTTTCCGGAAAATTCGGAAAAGTTGGAATCTCTAATATTTCTTAGCACTGATAAATTAAAAGCGTGATTTTCGCACAAAAGTACCGCGATGTAAGCCGGTTTTGGGGTTGCGAAAACAGTTTTTAGCTGGAAAGAGCGCTGCTGCCATTAGCTTCCTAAGGTTATGCCCTAGTGCCATCAGCGTAAATTCTATTGCTAGCTTTTCTAATCCATTAAATGTGAATCGGTTAACCTTATTGTCGCTTTATTGTACAACTCCAAAATACCATTTTTGGAGAAAAACAACTAAAATAAAGGCTGCCCGACTTTTCGGACAGCCTCTTTTTTACTGTTAACTATTCTTGATGTCTTGAACTTCTTTTCGGATATCCTGTGCCAAATTTTTTAAATCCTGCATTCCTTTTCTTACTCTGGTACCAGCGGCCTGATTTTTCTTGTCGTAGAATTTTTCAAAATCAGCTTCCAGCGACATAATAAGATCTTTGATTTCACTAAATCTGTTCATAATTAAAAGTTAATTAAGGTTGATGATAAGATTAATTTTTTATTCAATATAGGCAAAATGTTTATAAATCTACAGTTGTGCCCGCTTTTTCTCCATTTATTCTCCAAATGAAGTCGCCAATTCGGTTGTTTTGTAGTATCCGCTGCTCAATTTTCCTTTTATCGCCTCAAATGCAGTAATTGTTTCCTGCACATCTTCCAGCGTATGTACCGCTGTCGGAATCAATCGGAGAATGATCATGCCTTTCGGAATCACCGGATAGATCACCACCGAACAGAATATATTGTAATGTTCCCTTAGATCTTTGCTCAGGGTAGCTGCTTCACCAACAGTACCGTTCAATACTACTGGTGTAACCGGTGAATTGGTCTTGCCTATGCTAAATCCCTTTTCTTTCAACCCATTCTGAAGGGCATTAACTACCTTCCATAGGTTTTCTCTGAATTCCGGCCTGCTTCTCAGCATTTCCAATCGCTTCAGCCCACCTTCTACCATGATTAACGGCAGCGCTTTGGCAAATATTTGAGAGCGCATGTTGTATTTCAGATAATGCACTATCCTGGCATCTCCCGCAATAAATGCGCCAATACTTGCCATGGACTTGGCAAAAGTAGAGAAATAAAGGTCTACCTGATCCTGTACGCCCTGCGCTTCCCCACTACCTGCTCCGGTCGCTCCCATGGTTCCGAAGCCATGTGCATCGTCTACCAGAAGCCTGAATTGGAATTTTTCCTTGTAAGCAACGATTTCCTTCAGGTTTCCCATATCTCCGGTCATGCCGAAAACACCCTCTGTGATGACGAGAATACCGCCACCCGTTTCGCGGGTAAGCTTTTCCGCTCTTTTAAGCTGCTTCCCGAAGCTTTCCATATCATTGTGGGGAAAAACAAAACGTTTTCCCATATGCATTCTCAGCGCATCGATGATACAGGCATGACATTCCCCATCATATACGATCACGTCCTTCCTGTCGATCAGAGAATCTATCACACTCATGATGCCCTGATAGCCATAGTTGAGCAGGTAGGCCTTCTCCTTGCCTACAAACTCGGCCAGCTCATTTTCCAGCTTTTCATGAAGATCAGTATTCCCGGACATCATCCTGGCACCCATAGGATAGGCAGCCCCCCATTTTCTGGCAGCTTCTTCATCTGCTTTTCTCACTTCCGGGTGATTTCCCAATCCCAGATAATTGTTCAGGCTCCAGGTGAGTACCTCTTTGCCCATAAATTTCATCCGAGGGGCAATTTCCCCCTCAAGCTTTGGAAACATAAAATATCCCTCCGACAATTCGGAATGCTTTCCCAAAGGACCAAGGTTCGTATTCAGTTTTTCAAATATATCCAACTTGCAATAACTTTACTGTATGACTAATAGCTTTAGATCGATAATTCAAACCCTCAAAACTAATGCTTTTAACTCGTTCTCCCAAATTTAACCGGACTTTTGGCAAAACCTTTCTTATGTGATCCATATTTGTTTATTTCGTACTGCTTCCTGTTTATGCTGCCTCCTGAAACAGAAAGACGCCTACTCGCCTAAGCCGAAAAAACAGGTCCGCGCGGCAAAGAGGATCAGCGTACCTGTGCCCTAAGGTGAAAAGAAAAACCGGTTTTCTTACCTGGCGTAAAAGCACTTTAGCTTTGATAAAATCCGGATGCCTGCAGCACAGCCAGATACCTGTCCGGAATTCCAATCAGGAATACAATAAAAACGAAGACCAAGTAACGAACCTACTGCGGTGAAAATTTACGGAAAAAACCTCATTCTGGGATCCAAATCCCCCAGAAGACAACAATTGCTAAAAGATTTGGGAATCCCCTTCTCCATAAAAACGCTGGATACGGATGAATCCTTTCCAGAAGACCTGGATAAATCGCTGGTAGCAGGATTTCTGGCGAAAAAAAAGGCCATGGCCCTGCAGGTCCTGCTCGATGAACATGACCTGCTGATTACAGCCGACACTACTGTAATCGTAAATGAATGCATTTTGAACAAACCCGCAGATGAGGAACAAGCCAGGGCAATGCTGGAGCAGATCCAGGGTAGAAGCCACAAAGTAGTAACGGCTGTCTGCATCACGGAGGGCAGCCATACCACCGTGTTTTCTGATACTACACAGGTCAGTTTTTCGGCCCTGGATAGCACAGAAATAAGCCATTACATACAATCTTCCCGACCGTTTGATAAAGCGGGGGCTTACGGTATCCAGGACTGGATAGGACTTATTGGTATAGAAAGCATCAATGGCTCCTATTATACAGTGATGGGATTGCCCATCCACCGGCTTTACGCCCACCTTAAATCTAATTTCAGCATCGAATACTGATCAGGCCGGGGGCCTTGTCATCAGGAAGTCACCTTCTTAGAAAAGGTCTTCAGGATTTTTTCAACTGAAGTTTTAAGGTTTTTACTCTTCTGCTGAGGTTTATTGATCTCGCCAACGGCACTGATACGCATCACTACTTTATCCTGTCGGGTGTCTATAAAATCCACCACCAACTCACCCATATCATAATTTTCCACCCGGAAACCTCCCATATTGGATCCCCAGGGCATCATCCAGGGGCTATACCAGCCCAAACCATAATATGGGTTCATCATGGGTGCCGTATTGACCTCCTTTTGCCGGTCTGTCAGATTGGTATTGTACCGCACGATCAAATCTGGCCTTTCCATGTCCTGCTCAAAACCGAAACTTTTCATTCCCTCAGTGAGGCTATTTTGAAGATTATCCTCCAGTACCGGTGATTCAAAGGCATCCTTGTCATAATATTGGTTGATCACAAAGAAAGTTTTGTAATCGGCTACCTCTGCTACCTCATTTTTTTCCAGAAAGACCCTCACAGGGCTGCAGGAGGCCATCCAGAACACTACCAACACAGCGAATATATTGCGTGAAAATTTCATAAGTTCTCCTTAATTTTTACCTTCAAGACGTAATTGAAATTGCTAATGTTGTAAGATTTTTCACAAAAATTGTTAATGTAATTCAGCACAAACCGGCAGCTCAACAGGGTTTGCCGGCGCTCAAAAAAAGTTTCTGTTGTATGAAAAGCAATCTGGATATCAACTGTGATCTTGGCGAGGGCATGCCAACTGATCGTCAAATCATGCCGTATCTGGGAAGCTGTAATATTGCCTGCGGAGCACATGCAGGGGATGACAATTGCATTGCAGAAACCGTCAAAATGGCAAAAAAATACCTGGTTAACATCGGAGCTCACCCCTCCTATCCGGATAGGGCCAATTTTGGCAGGGTTTCCTTGTATATGGAGTCCCAAAGCCTTAAAAAAAGCCTGAAAGAACAAATTGATAAGGTAAAAAACCAGGCGCAAAAAGAAGGTCTTCCCTTGCATCACATCAAGTTTCATGGTGCACTGTATCTCGACAGCCTCAAAGATCAGGAACTGGCAGATCTGCTTGCGGCATTTGTCAAAGATTATTACCCTGATCAATTGCTCTACGCACCTTTTGGTTCCTGCATGGCCATAGCCGCCAGCCAACGCAATCTAAGATTGCGTTTCGAAGTATTTGCGGACCGCCGGTATTCCACCGCAACAACATTACTGCCCAGAAAGCATCCCGGGGCCCTGCTTACAGATTTGACGGAAATAGCCGAACAGGTGTCGCTTATCCTGAATGAAGGAAAGGTCAAAGCCCATAGCGGAGAGCTATTGGCTATCTGTGCAGACACCATATGTATACACGGTGACCATCCCCAGGCTGTAAGCATTGCAAAAATGATCTCATCAAAACTCATCGCAAACACGAAACAGCCATGACGCACTACCCAGTCAGGTATTTTTCCCTCAGCCCTGAGATCGTAGAAGTCCACTGGCCGGATCGAATAGAGGAAGGCATTTTATTCGATATCCTAGCCTTTGAAAAAATGATAGTTGATCATTGGAGCGATAAAATCCGCTCGATTCACCATGGGTACCATATTCTCGGAATAGAACTGAACGAAGCCTTGCCGGCCAAACACTGTGTCGAGTCGCTGCGGCAGTTGCGAAAGCGCCAGAATAGCTCTTACCTGGTAAAACCTATGGAGTGGAGATTACCAGTCTGCTATGATTTGGATCTGGTACCGGAGCTGGAGACATATTTGAAGAAAAAAGGACTAAGTCACCCATCTTTTGTCAAAAAACATACCGCTCCAGCCTATCTGCTCTATTTTTATGGTTTCCTGCCGGGATTTATGTATCTGGGAGGTTTGGACAAAGACCTGCACGTCCCCAGGAAATCCCGGCCTGACAGAAAAATTGAAAAAGGATCCGTAGCTATAGGTGGTGGGCAGACAGGTATCTATCCCATGGCAAGTCCCGGCGGATGGTATCAGGTAGGCGCGAGTCCGGTAGAATTTTTTCAGGAGGGAAAACTGAAACTTCCATTCAGGCCCGGAGACCGGATTCGATTTGAGGCAATCGGTCAGGACGCGTATAGCCGGATCAGGGAAAAGCAATCGTTTGAATGGGAAAGCAAAGCATATGAAGGCTAAAATTCTTTTGAAAAAAGCAGGAATCATGAGCACATTGCAGGATCCAGGCAGGGCCGGCTCTGCCGCATCAGGTGTACCCCAGTCAGGTCCTATGGACCTTGACTCCTTTTTACTGGCCAATCACCTGATGAGAAGGGAACCTGAGGCTGCCTGCCTGGAAATTTATATGGGCGGGTTGGAAATGATCTTCTCAGCTTCCACCCAATTGGTCTTTACAGGAGCGGTTGGTAAAGTCCGTTGTCAGGGGCATCTGTTCGCTGCAAACCAGGTGATCAATGTGCGCAAAAATGACCGGTTGACCCTATCCCCTCCTGGCGCCGGACAGTGGGCCTATATGGCAATAAATGGCACATTTCAAGCGGAGAAAATCCTGGGCAGCCAATCATTTTACCGGGGAATTACCCCTGAGGAAAAATTTTCGAACAACGATCAACTGGATTTTATGCCGGGACGCAGGTTCATTCCAGATGATCAGGCCAGAGTCAAACCCCAAAATTTTCCAGAAGAGCAATGCCTGCGGGCCTACCCCGGACCCTCTTTTTCGCTGCTCCCCGAAAAGGCACAGCAGATAATTCAACAACACGCTTTTACCCTTTCCAACAGCCAAAGCCGAATGGGTATCCAGTTGGAGGAAATAGTGGACAACGATCTCAAAGAATTGATTTCAGCCCCGGTTTATCCGGGTACGGTACAATTGACACCTTCTGGTAAAATGATCGTACTGATGCGGGATGCCCAGGTCACAGGGGGATACCACCGGCTTCTCCAGATTGACCGGGCCTCAATCTCCAAATTGGCGCAGATCAGGCCGGCAGGAAAAATCAGGTTTGCTGTGGAAACACCATGAGCCCATCCCGACCTGTTAGCCCGCTGACGCACAATCCAACTATGGGCAGCTGCGCGCGCGGTTAGAGACTTCCAATCCCATCAGTCGCCGGGGCCTGGACAATCTCGGATATTCCCGGGGATAGGCGCTTCGAATGCTATACTTTGATTCCGGATAAATGCATCGTTTTTTTCTGACTGCAATCAGTAATAAGTGGTTGGAGTTAAATTAAACCGGCAAAAAAGTCACACCAGACCATTTCCCCCTCAGGACAAATGAATATCAGCAACATCACGAACATCCTGATGCCATCCAATTCCCCTCCGCATTATTAAAAAAGTTTTGGGTAAAATTAAATCATCGACATAATTGATAATCAATAAAATCCATTTAAACAGATATTTTTTGAACCTATTTTTTGAAAATAAATGAATAATTTGATAATATTGGTTATTATTTCAACCATACTAACAACTACACTTTCCAGTAAACCCAGACTGATCTAGTAAATCATCACTTTAACCATATTTAAATGATTCATCCACGAAGGGACTTTATTAAGAAAGTCAGCATAGCAGCTTTGGGTGCTGGATGCATGGGAAGTCACACAATATCCGCTGCAGGGGAAAGAGATGCTGGATTTTATATCGGCAACCGGGTTAGGCTGCCGAGGGTAAAAGTATCGTCATCCCGGGTCATCAAGGAAACAGTAGGTTTGAGGCCTTTCCGGCGCAGTGGACCCAGGATCGAAATCCAAGAGCTGGGCAATAAAACATTGATTCACAACTATGGGCATGGTGGAAGCGGCTGGTCATTGTCCTGGGGCTCTGCCATGTTGGCCTGTGAAATGGTGCCTGCAGATCCGGGACTGAGCAAAGTTGCCGTGATGGGTTGTGGGGTACTGGGACTATCTACCGCGCGGACTCTGCAGCGAAAAGGATATGAGGTGACGATCTACACCAAAGACCTGTACCCCAATGTCACTTCGGCCATGGCCACCGGCACCTGGTCGCCCTCACACAAACTCATCGATCCGGACCAGATCACGGATGCATTCCAGGAAAAATTCAAACGGGCCTATTATCATTCCTATCATACCTACCAACGCCTGCTTGGGCTAAACCAGGTAGTGGACTGGATGGACAACTACAGCATTCGCACTGATGATCGTGTTTCCAGACCTAATCCGGGACAGCCAGCCATTAAGGACCTGCTGATAACCAGGGAGATGGATTTTTATCCCAAAGGAGAAAGCTTGTCCCGGAGAGAAAACCCTTTCAGGTTTAAAAATGTCACCAAAAGTCCTACCAACATATTCAACATCCCCTCCTACCTGAAGATGCTAAAGGATGACTTTTTACTTGCCGGAGGCAAAATAGATATCCATGAATTCCACAGGCCCGAGGATGTAGATGCGCTCCCGGAAAAATGTATAGTCAATTGTACCGGACTGGGTGCAAAGAAAATATTCGGAGACGATGATCTGCTGCCGGTATCCGGACAGCTTTGCTTCCTGATCCCCCAACCAGAGCTCAGCTACCGGGCAAACATGTCAGGCGTGTACTTTATCCCCAGGAGAGACGGGATCATGCTGGGAGGCAACCACATAGAAGGAAATTGGGACACCAGTCCAGATCCCGCTGTTAAGGACAAATTCCTCACCACCGTAGAAGACATGATGGAAAAACTAAAAGGATAAAAAAAAGAGGAAACCCCGGGTTAGGGCCCGGTGGCTTCCTCAGATTGAACTTAGCCACTAACAACTAATTCATTTCAAATCTATGAAAAATTTACCAGAAAAAAATCTTTTTCAAGCTATAAGGTGTAAGGTAAACAGTATAAAGGCGCATGCCAGACATTTTTTTTCGCCAATATCCGGCAAATTCAATAACAGAGTGCCAGCATTTTTCCCCAAGGGTTTCTATCTACAAAATAGATAGTTGAAGCATTCCTTTTTATTTTTGTAAATGAAACCGAACAAAACAGCTTATGGATTTGCTTAAATTGAGATTGATATTGGTATGCAAGCTACTATTTTTTGCACATGGCATAGATTTGATGGGGCAGGATACTTCTTCGACATCGGATGGGGACTCCAGTATCGCTACCCTCACCCGTGGAATGGAGAAAATGGAGGGCTTTATTGACCTGTATTGGGACGAAGCAGGTGGGAAAATATGGATGGCCATTCCGGAGACCGAAAATGAAGCGCTTTACTATCCCTCGCTGGCCGCTGGTCTGGGCTCCAATGATATTGGACTGGACAGAGGAAGAATATCGGGTGCAAAAATCGTCAGTTTTATACCTGTGGGCAACAAATTGCTCCTCCAGGCCAACAACTACCTTTATCGGGTTTCGTCCAGCAACCCGTCGGAACAAGCAGCAGTAGATGAGTCTTTTGCCACCTCCATTCTCTGGGGGTTCAAAATTGCAGGCCGCGGAAACCAGAAAATACTTGTAGATGCAACTGATTTTTTCCTTCAGGACGCTCTGGGCGTAGTGGAAACCATCAAAAGAAACGGACAGGGCAACTACAAGGTGGATTTATCCCGATCCGCGCTTTATCTACCCAGAACAAAAAGCTTTCCCAAAAATACCGAGATAGAAGCTACCATTACCTTTACCGGAGATCAGGCAGGCCCTTACATCCGTCAGATCCTGCCGGAACCCAAGGCCATTAGCCTGAGATTGCACCATTCGTTTGTGAGCTTACCGGAGCCGGGTTTTGAAATGAGAAGTTTTGACCCCAGGGCCGGTGTCAATGGCATCAGCTACTACGACTATTCCACTCCAATCAGTGAACCGATAGAAAAACAGGTCATCCGCAGGCACCGGCTGGTAAAGAAAAACCCGGGGACAGCACCTAGCGAGGTAGAAAACCCCATCGTTTACTACATAGATCCCGGAACCCCCGAACCTATAAGGACGGCACTTACGGAAGGAACCCGCTGGTGGGCAGAGGCTTTTGAAAAAGCAGGCTTTATCAATGCATTTCAGGTCAAATTGTTGCCAGAGGATGCTGACCCTATGGATGTGCGCTACCACCTGGTACAGTGGGTACATCGCTCTACAAGAGGATGGTCTTATGGTGGAGGCGTGACCGATCCGCGCACCGGCGAGATCATCAAGGGAAAAGTTACGTTAGGCTCCCTGCGGGTCAGGCAGGATTACCTTATCGCCCAGGCTTTGGCAGGAAACTTTGATGCCGAAAATCCCGATGACCAAGCCATCATGGACCTCGCACTCGCCAGGATGCGACAACTGGCCGCCCACGAGGTCGGGCACACCCTTGGTTTGCCGCACAATTATATCGCAAGTGCAAAGGGAAGAACTTCGGTCATGGATTACCCGCATCCGTCCGTCAGGATAAAAGATGGTGCGATAGACCTGTCTGATGCCTATGCGGAAGGAATTGGTGAATGGGATATCGCTGCCATCAAAATGGCTTATTCAACCCTGCCGGAAGGAATGGAGGAGCAAGCTGCGCTCAACCAGTGGATAGCTGAATATAAGGAAAATGGGCTTGACTTTTTATCTGACCAGGATGCAAGGCCGGCAGGTTCAGCACATCCCGAAACCCATTTATGGGACAATGGATCGGACCCTGTAACCGAATTAAAGGAAACACTGGCTATCAGAAAACTGGTACTGAATGATTTTGGTGCCCACAAGATTCCCGACGGAACTCCCCTTGCCAAACTGGAAGAATTGCTGGTTCCTGTTTACATGTACCACCGGTATCAGGTAGAGGCCGCAGCCAAGTTGCTGGGCGGAGTGAATTATGGGTATGCTATAAAAGGTGATAAAACCACTATTCACCAAACCATTTCCAGAGAAGAACAGGAGAAAGCTTTATCTCAGATTTTAGAAATCCTGCAGGCTGAAAACCTGGCTCTACCGACCCAGATCCTGAACCAGCTGCCCCCCAGACCATTTGGTTACAATCCAAATCCAAGAGAAACTTTCCACAGAACCACCGGTCTGGTATTTGATCCTTTAAGCCCCGCGGAGATTGCGGCCCACCATTGCCTTTCCCTCATCTTTCATCCAGAAAGAGCCTCTCGGTTGATCAGCCAAAAAGCCATGGATCCCCGACAAATCGGGCTGGATGAAATGATCGATCTGGTATTGGAGGCTACCTGGATGGCACCGGCCCAATCCGGATATGCCGCTGAAATAAAGAGATCAGTAGAAAAATTAGTCCTGCAACATTTGATGCAGTTGGGAAGCAACTCAGGCACCGCGGCTCAGGTAAGGGCTGTTGCTTTGATGAAAGCCTCGGCGTTAAACGATTGGATAAAATCACAGGATACTGCTGACTTTTCTCAAAAAGCGCACTACATGTATTGCATGGATCAAATCAACCATTTCAAAGAAAATCCAGATAAGGAGATGATGCTCCTGCAACCCCTGCCCGCCCCGGACGGAGCTCCAATAGGCCAGATGGAAGAAAATTGGATATCCCCTATTTGTGGAACAGAACACTACTAACCATTAACTAGGGTTAATTTTTTAATCTTTAATAAGTTGGAAAGGAAAAGAGGGGGTATTTTACCTCCTCCTTTTTTTTTGGATTAACGCCAAAATTATTGGCTTAAACAGGCAGTATCCCATTTGCCCGGAATTTTAGAGATAATGGAAAAGCAGGACCCCAAGCTAGCTAAAGGGAATCGAAAGGTGCCATCTTCAATTTCCTTCTGTTCCCGCGCCAGTTCAGCTTGCTCCCTTTTCAGGCTGAGCCTGCCGCCGTCCGGCTCCGCTCAGGGACCGTCTCCAAGACCGTAGGTATCGTCACTGCGAGGGTGCAGACCTGGTTTCATTCGAATTGACCAAAATACCCAGGCACCCGCGGCCGTCTGAAAAATACGTGTACGCAAATCCTTTAATACCGTCCCCTCTTCGCTTTCGTTATATTCCTGCTCCGATACAGATTGCTTCGCAGAACTACCGATGAGCAGTATATTAAAAATCTGTAAATCAATGTATTAAATAATGAACACTATCATCCTGATTGGTGTATTTTCTGAATGCTTAGCATACCGGTGAAGATATTGAATCAGCTATTTTTGGTAAAGAAGAAACCCTAAAAAATCTGTTAAATAAAGAAGAGATAAATTTTTTTACGCAAAGAGCGTTGGCCCGACAAAAAACCGAGCCTGTCCCGATTTTTTTCGGGAGGGCGCAGGAGGCTTGTGGGAGGAAGGATTTTTTTGTCTTGATTTTTTGGTACTTTTTCATCAAAGCCTGTCCCGAGCAGGGCAGCGGATCGGGAGAAAAAGTACAGAGAATAAGAGGTTTACCAGATGATGTTAAGGTCTAATCCTGATAAAACCAACAATTACCTTATATCCCCGTTTATTGCAAAATACCAATCGTCATCCTAATTGGGACATTTTCTACTTGTCAGACCTCAGAATGAGGGATTTTTCCCTACATACCCAGGGTGGTAGATGTAGAATAAATCACAGGCATTCAGGCCTTATGGTGAAAAAATTCGGTATTTAAATTCTTAAAGGGTAGATTAGTATCAAATTTGCACAGAATTAAACTCTACAATTTTTATCTATGAAAGCATCAGATTTATTTGTCAAAGCCCTGGAAAAAGAAGGGGTAGAATATATTTTCGGAGTGCCCGGAGAAGAAAACCTGGATCTCCTGCAGTCATTGAGCAAATCAAGCATCAGATTGATCCTCACCCGCCACGAGCAAGGTGCCGGCTTTATGGCAGCTACCTACGGTCGACTTACCGGAAAACCAGGCGTGTGCCTGGCTACTCTTGGTCCGGGAGCCACCAACCTGGTAACTCCTGCTGCTTATGCCCAACTCGGCGCCATGCCCATGATGATGATCACCGGTCAGAAGCCCATAAAAAAAAGCAAGCAGGCCCGGTTTCAGATCATCGATGTGGTCGACATGATGCGCCCCATCACCAAATACACCAAGCAGATCGTCAACAGCAATGTGATTGCTTCGAATATCCGGGAGGCTTTCCGCCTGGCTACAGAAGAGCGCCCCGGAGCGGTACATTTGGAGTTGCCGGAGGACATCGCCCAGGAAGAAACAGATGAAACCGTATTTGATGTCGTCAGCCATATCATTCCGAAACCAGACGATAAAGCGATAGACGAGGCCGTATCCATGATCAAGAAGGCCAAAATGCCTCTGCTACTGATTGGTGCGGGAGCCAATAGAAAAATCACCTGCCAGGCGCTGGCCAAATTTGTAGATGAATCCGGCATATATTTCTTTACCACTCAGATGGGCAAGGGCGTGATTGATGAGCGACACCCCCGTTACCTTGGTACTGCCGCACTTTCAAGCAATGACTTTTTGCATGCCGCCCTGGATGCTGCAGACCTGATCATCAACGTAGGACATGATGTGATCGAAAAGCCGCCCTTTTTCATGAAGCATGGTGGTAAAAAAGTCATTCATGTCAACTTCTCTCCGGCAGAGGTGGATCCCGTCTATTTCCCACAGCTCAATGTGGTGGGGGACATTACCGACTCTGTAGAAAAGCTGACAGAAAAAATCAGCAAAACCCAAAACTGGGATTTTTCCTACTATAAAAAAGTCAAAAATGAAGTGGCAGGCCACCTGTCAAAATATTTTGAAGACGAGCGCTTCCCCACCCTACCCCAGCGCCTGGTAAACCTGCTTCGCAAAAAACTCGGAGAAAAGGATGTGATCACTCTGGACAACGGAGTATACAAGATTTGGTTTGCCAGAAACTATACCTGTTACCAACCCAAAACCCTCCTCCTGGACAATGCTCTGGCCTCCATGGGTGCGGGATTGCCCTCGGCCATGACAGTGAACCTGCTCCACCCCGATCGAAAAGTGGTGGCTGTAGTCGGTGATGGGGGATTTATGATGAATTCGCAGGAACTGGAAACGGCGGTGCGTTTAGGCCTGAATCTGCTGGTCATCATCCTTAATGACAAGTCCTATGGGATGATCAAGTGGAAGCAGGAAGATATGGGATTCAAAGACTACGGTCTGGACTTCAACAATCCGGATTTTATCCAATATGCCAACAGTTACGGTGCCCATGGCTACCGTCCGGAGAGCGACAGCCAGCTTCAGGAAATACTGGACACATCCCTAAATAGCCCTGGAGTGCATGTGATTGATTTGCCGGTGGATTATTCCCTCAATCACCCCATATTAAATGTAATGTTAAAAGAAAAAACAGCGAAATTATGACAGATACCAAAAAATTAAAAATCACCTCTCCCTATGACCAGCATTTGATCCGGGAATTGCCCCTGATGGATGAGTCAGAAGTAGAAAAAACCATCCAAAAAGCACACGGTCTTTTCCTGAACCAGTCTGGCTGGATACCGGCCCACAAGCGCATCGAAATCCTGGAGAAGGCCAGGGAAATCATGGAGGGCAAAATCGAAGCGCTTACCAAAACCGCAGCAGAAGAAGGCGGCAAACCCTATAAAGACTCTAAAGTGGAAGTACTGCGCGCCATTAATGGGGTAAAAATTGCCACAGAGGAAATTTCCCGGCTCAGGGGAGAACAAGTGCCCATGGGGCTTACCGCAGCCACCTCAAACCGGCTCGCTTTTACCATTCGCGAGCCGATCGGTGTGGTGGCCTCGATATCGGCCTTTAACCACCCGCTAAACCTGATCGTACACCAAACCATCACCGCATTTGCGGCCGGCTGTCCGGTGATCATCAAACCCGCCAGCACCACACCTCTTTCCTGCCTGGCGCTGGTGGATATTTTAAAAGAGGCCGGCGTACCCGAAGGCTGGGTGCAAATGGTGCTATGCGCCAATGAACTCACCGAAAAGCTGGCAACTGACAAAAGGGTTAATTTCCTTTCGTTTATTGGCTCCGGTAAGATTGGCTGGTATCTGAAGTCCAAACTGGCCCCCGGTACCCGCTGTGCCCTGGAACATGGGGGGGCAGCCCCGGTGATCGTAGAACCTGATGCAGATGTGGAAGACATGCTACCCCTTTTGGTAAAGGGTGGCTTTTACCATGCCGGACAGGTCTGTGTATCGGTGCAGAAGGTTTTTGCACAGGAAGAGATCGCCAGGGAACTGGCCCTGGATATGGCCAGTGCCGCCAAAAAACTAAAAGTGGGCGACCCGCTGGATGAAGATACAGAAGTAGGCCCCCTGATCCGCACCAGTGAGGTGGACCGGGTCGAGGAATGGGTGAAAGAGGCTGTAGATGGTGGTGCCGAACTGCTCTGTGGTGGCAAACGCATCAGCGACACCTGCTTTGAACCCACGGTTCTGTTTAATCCTCCCCATGAAGCAAAGGTATCCAAAGAAGAAATTTTCGGACCGGTGGTTTGTATTTATTCCTATTCAGACCGGACAAAGGCTATCGAATTGGCCAACAGCCTTGAGTATCATTTCCAGGCTGCTGTTTTTACCAAAGACATTGACCGGGCACTGGACACCGTACAAAAGCTCAATGCCACCGCTGTGATGGTAAATGACCACACGGCCTTCAGGGCAGACTGGATGCCCTTTGGAGGCAGGGATGCTTCCGGCGAAGGTCTGGGTGGCATCCCCCACTCCATGCATGACATGACCCGGGAAAAGCTGATGGTTTTCCGAAGCAAAATGTTGCCCTGATTGAAAATCAAATTTGATTAAAAAGAACTTTCATCACCGGATGAAGGGCCTTTTTTATGATAAAAGCAATTTTTGAGAGGAGAGGTTAGGGCTGAAATTTTTAGCTAAAGCCAATTGTCCATAAATACCAGGTCGCCCACAGCTAAAGCAGTGGGCAATTGAATTCTATTCCAAGTCCAGATCAATAGGAATGCGGCTTTAGCCCATTCCAATGGATAAAATTTTACAATCCGGGCTTTAGCCCAAATAAGGGAATGTTAAATATCCCGGGAATTGGATCGCTGATGGAAGACTCCTCTCATCAGGCCAAAGCAGTGGGTAATTGATTTGCAGGAATTTTGCTTCCAAATTCTGGATTGTAAACAAATGGCTCAATAGGAAATAGGCCATTCTCTGAAATTAAGTCCCCTGAACCAAGGCTTTAGCCGAACTAGATGAATTTGGGAAATTTGGATTTGAAAGGTTATAGATAAATGGTTTGGCTAAAGCCAATTTTCCATAAATACCAGAATGCCCACAGCTAAAGCAGTAGGTAATTGATTATAAGAACCATACCCCAGAAAATTAATCCTCAATAGGAATGCGGCTTTAGCCCATTCCCATGGATAAAATTTTACAATCCGGGCTTTAGCCCAAATAAGGGAATGTTAAATATCCCGGGAATTGGATCGCTAATGGAAGACCTTATTTCATCAGGCCAAAGCAGTGGGCAATTGATTATAGAAATCCTGGTTCCAAATAATTATTCCTCAAAATTTTTATTCCTCAATAGGAATGCGGCTTTAGCCCATTCCCTGAAATTGAGCCCCGTAAACCCAGGCTTTAGCCATTAGGATGAAATAGCAAAAATGGGATTGGAGAGGTTATGGATAAAGATTTTGGCTAAAGCCGATGAAAGGGAATAATTTCCTATAGCCCACAGCTAAAGCAGTGGGCAATTGAATTCTATTCCAGGTCCAGATCAATAGGAATGTGGCTTTAGCCCATTCCCTAGAATTGAGTCCCCTGGTCCCCGGCTTTAGCCAAAATTAACGAGATGAAAAGCTGTTAATTTTTAAATTAGATTGAGTTAGCAAATTTTCCGAATGATTTATTAAATTAGTATGACCATCATCTCTTTTTAATATGCCATTCGTAAAGGTTTATATCCATTTTATTTGGAGCACCAAAAATCGGGTACCATTCCTTAACTCAAAAACTTTGAGAAGCAAAGTATGGTCCCATATTAGAGAAAATGCCGTAAAGAAAGGTATTTTCATCGACCACATCAACGGTTATGCAAACCATTGTCATTGCCTGGTATCAATGGGTATTGACCAAAACATTCAAAAACTGATGCAATTGATCAAAGGCGAGTCTTCCTTTTGGATCAACAAACATAAACTTACCCAAGCGAAATTTGAATGGCAAGACGAATATTTTGCAGTTTCTGTTTCCGAATCCAGGATGAATGCGGTCAGAACCTATATTAGAAATCAGGAAGAGCACCATCTAAAAAAAACATTCCAGCAGGAGTATGAGGAATTTATTGAGAAATATGGATTTGAGCAGTTAAAAGATAAATGATGTAATCTATATGTCGGGCATCTCCGGACTGCCCCTTTGGGGAGGTTTGGTTGAAGCCATAATTACTGAAATACTTTTATTGCCTACAGCTAAAGCAGTCGGCAATTGAGGAATAAATCCAGGTTCCAAAGGGATACTTCTCAATAGCAATGCGGATTTAGCCCATTCCCACAGATAAAATCCCACCCCCCAGGCTTTAGCCAAAATATATGAAATAGCGAGATGTGGATTCGATAGGTTTATGGATAAATGATTTGGCTAAAGCCAATTTTCCATAAATACCAGGATGCCCACAGCTAAAGCAGTGGGCAATTGAGGAATAAATCCAGGTTCCAAAGGGATACTTCTCAATAGGAATGCGGCTTTAGCCCATTCCCACGGATAAAACCCCGCCCCCCAGGCTTTAGCCGAAATGGAGGAATGGCAAATATTCCAGGCTTGTGATCTGAAATGAGATGCCCCCATTTTCCCGACCAGATGCTGTATACTTTAATAATGGAGACATCCCGCTGTTTTTTCTTAACTTGGTATTACAAAAACCTCCATCTTACGGGCGGAATAAATCGGATCGATTCGTAAATAAAAGATGGCCTGGTAGAAATTAGCCCAGGCGAGGATTACAAATAAAACAAAAACCCTAAAAAATAACCAAATGACGATCAAAGAAATAAAGAAAGAGCTCAAAGCTTCCAGCCACCCCATTGCAAAATCACTCCATCACGGCACCGGATTCAAGGTGCTGGTCATGGGATTCCTCAAAGGCATGGTTTTAAAAGAACACAAAGCCCATACGGTATCAAAACTAACCGTTTTGGAAGGAGCTGTGATTTACAAAGAAGAAAACAGGGTTTTGGAACTGAAGCAATATGAGGAAGTAGACATTCCCTTGGAAATTACCCATTCAGTGGAGGCCATGGAAGACAGTTTGTGTATACTGTCTCAAGGCGAATAAGCGGATTGATTTTCAGGCATCAAATCCTCCTTCCAGAAGGAGACGCTACAGCTATTCTCCTACTTTAACGATCATTTTGCCCTTATTTTTCCCCTCAAATAAATCCAGAAAGGCTTGGGGAATATTGTCGAAGCCCTCTGCAATCGTTTCTCTGGATTGAAGCCTCCCCTCGTTTAACCAGGCAGCCAATTGCCGGGTTGCTGATGGGAACTTGGAAGCAAAATCGCCGATGATAAATCCCCGCATGGTCGCACTTTTGGTGAGGAGTATGGGCTGCAACCGGGGGCCCATTGGCACCTCTGTTTCGTTATAGAGCGAGATGGCACCGCAAACCGGCAATCGTGCAAACTTATTAATGTGAGCCAGTACCGCATCGGAGATCTCCCCGCCTACGTTGTCAAAGTAAACATCTACTCCATCGGGGCAGCTGCTTTTGATCGCCGCTTTCAAATCCGGCGTTGTTTTGTAGTTGATGGCATGATCAAAATGAAACGTAGAGGTAAGCAACTTTACTTTCTCATCATTGCCGGTAATGCCCACCACTTTGCAACCCAGCAATTTCCCGATCTGTCCCACTACCGTTCCCACCGCTCCGGCAGCACCGGAAACCACCAGGGTCTCCCCTTCCTTAGGCTTTCCGATTTCCGTCAATCCCAAATAGGCGGTAAGCCCGGTCATTCCCAAAATACCCAAATAACTGGATAGTTTTGCCAGCTTAGGGTCTACCTTAGTCAGTCCTTTGCCTGTGGAGGTCTGGAACTCCTTCCAGGCCAACATGCCAGAGACAAAATCTCCCTTTTTGAAATCCTGTAAATGGGAATCCACTACTTCGGCTATTATACCCGACTGAATCGGTTTGTTTAATTCGAAGGGTGGGATATAGGATTTCGCATCATTCATCCTGCCCCGAAGATAGGGGTCGACGGAAACATACACAGTTTTTAGCAAAAGCTCCCCTTCCTTTGGCGTTGGAACTTCCTCACTAACCGTTTTAAAATTTTCAAGGCTTGGCTTTCCTTGCGGGCGTTTGTGCAAAAGTATGGTCTTATTCATCATTATAGAGATTTCTATATAAGGTGACAAAAATGATACCGCAAGCCGGAAAAGCAATGGAAATAACTGTCCCCCGATTATTATTCTGAATATTGCATCAGGTAAAACCGAATGAAAAAGAGGCCAGCCCCCTCCTTTTCATGTGTGAAATTTGAATTTGAAGGGTTATGGATAAATGATTTGGCTAAAGCCATTGAAAGGGAAAAATTTCCTATTGCCCACAGCTAAAGCAGTGGGCAATTGAGGAAAAAATCCTGGTTCCAAATGATTATTCCACAATTGGAATGCGGCTTTAGGCCATTACTTTTTTGGATGTGTATTTTACCTTAGACAAGCCCCAGGCGAGTGCCAGGCCGGAAATCATATCCCAGATGCCCCACCATCCGGCGATGATCGCCATTCCTCCCAAGCCATCAAAAAAGTTGAAGATCAACACCAAAGCAATGCCTGAATTTTGAATCCCCGTTTCTATGGTGATCGCCTTTTTGTCCGGAAGGGATAGGCCAAAAAGCTGCCCCAGGCCATATCCAGCTCCATAAGCAAGGGCATTGTGCAAAAGCACAATGAGCACAATGAAATGAATGTATTCCATAAAAATCGCAAAATTAGCAGCAAAGGCACCCACGATAAAGGCGATAAAAATAAGCATGGAGAGGATGCGGATTGGCTTGCGGATGGTAGCGATTACTTTGGTGAAATAATGATTGAGCAACATGCCCAGCAGCAAGGGAATGCCCACGATCAGCAGTATGGTTTCCAGCATATCTATAAAACTGATGTTAATCTGTGGTAAGGAAGTGCCGCCGCTCAGGTACAGGTTTCCCCAGAAGGTAAAATTGGCCGGAGTAGCGATCACGGCTGCCAGGGTGGCAATGCTGGTCAGGCTTACTGATAAGGCCCCATTACCACCGGCCATCACGGACAGCAAATTGGATAAGTTGCCTCCTGAGCAGCTAGCTACCAGGAGCATACCCAAAGCGACACTGGGAATAGGATCAATGAATAAAATCAGCAAAAAGGTCAGCAGGGGCAAAGCCAGGAATTGGGCCATCAAGCCTATCATTAAACTTTTGGGCTTTTGCCAAACGTTTTTGAAGTCAGATAGGCTTAATTCTATGGCTACGCCAAACATGACCAGACCCATGCAGATATTCAGCAACAGCAGGCTATCGCGGTTAAAATTCAGCCTAATCTCATCTAGTATTTCCATGGTATTTAGCGGTTCTGTTTAAAGGTACTTGTAGCAATGGCTTTGTTTTTCCCGGCTTTACTATTTACTGTATATCCATGAATGGTGTTGCCAGGCTTTTCCAAAAAATGGCAAATCAGGCTTCCGAGACGCAAATTACTTATATTCAGGCAATCTGCTAATAATTTTTACCCGCAATAGTCTTGCAGGCTAGAAATTATGGAAATAATTCTGAAGATGAGATATCCAATTATTTTTTTAGCCCCGGCAAAACATAAGGAGGCGTTGGTTAAAAACACGCTTCCTCAATAGGAATGCAGCTTTAGCCCAAATGGATAAAATGGTGAAATTAAGATTGGAAGGGTTAGGGATAAAGGGTTTGGCTAAAGCCAATTTTCCATAGATGCCAGGTTGCCCACAGCTAAAGCAGTGGGCAATTGAGGAAAAAAATCCTTATTTTAAATGGTTCTTACTCAATAGGAAATAGCCCATTCCGAAAAATCCGGCTTCAGTCAAAATGGAAAAAAGGTACTTATTTATTGATTTCATCATAAATAAGATCTCCATTCCACACTATTCGTGATACATGCTTGTTTTTTCCAAATGGATCTAATGGTGTCCAATGTTTGGCGTAAAATATTTCGACTTCTGACCGCACCATTTCGCTGCTTAAATTTACTATATCCCGAGCCCCATCAAGTCCGCGATTTATGTAATAATTTTTATCATAACCTTCAATTTTCAACGAAATATCCCTCGTTTTTTCATTGCTACCAATCGACACCAAATTTCCCTGAATCACTTCCGTGTCTTCCAATGTGCTGGTAGAAATTGGTCGTAGTCCATATATTGTGACCAGAAGGATTATTAAGACCGGTAATGCAATAAAAATTGTTCGCTTTTTCATGTTGTTCAGGATTGTATTTTTATTCCTTGGTGTGATTTTCTAAATCTCCAAATCTTCACAAATTTTTTGGGTTATTGGTCTTTCTTGTTAGTCCATTTCTGGCAAATGTCTCATTTTTATGATTTCAATTGAGTTATGAGAATGAAGATTAAGATGAGGATGTTCAATAAATATAGATGCAGCTTGCTCGTGGGATTCAGCGTGTACTATTGAATATGCAATCATTTTATTTTCCTTGTCGCCTACTCCATACTGATTGACAGATTTAGCTCTTCCAAGGGGGCATCCAAAATCAACTACTGAATCTTTGTGATTTACCGCCCATTTTGCCCAGGCGTCCATAAATTCCTTTTGTAAGTTCTCATCCATTGGGGTGGATTTCTCTGAATCAGTCGCTCCACCGAAATAAATTGCTAAATATTTTTTCATTTTATTTTATTGAATTTTATTAAACATAAAGCAAATTCATCTAATTACTTTAGATGGTCACGAAACACGCAGCACATGGATAAGTCAACTTGATACCAACTCATATCATATCTATTAACCAAAGATTTACAAACCCAAAATAGGTGTGATAAATCTGTATACCTTTTTGCCACTCACTAAATAACTGCACCAAACCCTCCCCTTGTCTTTCCACTTTCAAATTAATCATTTCGGATTAGGAAGCAAGCGGCATGTTGACATTTTTTTAAATGCCAGCTTTGCCTTCATCAACTAAAGAAAATAGATTACTGTAGGAATATGATGAGTTTAATGTGAAATATGGATTTGAGAAGTTAAAGGATTAATGATTGGACCAAGGATCCTGGCATATCCAATTTCACTCACTAGCAAAATTTGGCTAAAGCTATAGAGGTGGAATATCCGTATTGCCTCCAGCTATCGGGCAATACCGAGATTAATCCGATCACATTCATCTTCAATAGGAAATAGCCCATTCCCTGAAATAGCATTACCTACCCCGGCTTTAGCCGAATTGGATAAATTGGTGAAAATTGGATTGGAAGGGTTATGGATAAAGGGTTTGGCTAAAGCCAATTTTCCATAAATGCCAGGTTGCCCACAGCTAAAGCAGTGGGCAATTGATTATAAAAATTCTGACTCCAAATGGATACCTCTCAATAGGAAATAGCCCATTCCTTAGAATTGAATAACAAACCATGGGCTTTAGCCAAAATAAATGAACGGAAATCCTATAAGGGCGTACATTATCCGAACGGTACTCTTCATCGTCGCCTGTACGACAGAAAATCATCACATATTAAGGCTATAATGTATGATCAAAGGCTCTTTTCGGGGGATGGACAGGATAGGGTAAATAATCCTTGTCTTTACCCTCCAGGCTGACATTGGATTAAAACGCTTTAACCTGACTTTTGTGTAATAGCGCTTGCCTTCGCTAAATAGCACTTTCACAGAAGCGGTATTTTTACGGATTCTCAATTTGGTAATGGTACCGCTTATGGGAGTGTCACATCTTTCCGATTTTAACGCCAAAGTTCCCTCACCAAAAGAATAATACCCGGATTTACCGTACAGCACAAAACCAGTGGTATCCACCCCACCATAATCTGCCATATACCTGCCCACAATGGAGTCAGCCAATACGGTTTGCATGACCCTGCTGGATGGGCTTTGCGCAGAGGTGACGAGTGGCAGAAAAAGCAAATGCAAAATAATCAGGTACTTCATGATAAAATTTAATTTAGGAATAAAATCAAATAGATCGGTTTACCATCTGAATAGTTATTGCGAACAATATAGTTAATTTTATCGGATATCTCATTGAAATCGGAAATAACATCATTGCCCAAAAATCGCCACTTGCCATATCCGTCATTTAACCAACTCTTCTTCAATAGGAATGCGGCATTAGCCCATCCCCTGAAATAGCATTACCTATCCCGGCTTTAGCCGAATTGGATAAAATTGTGAAATATGGATTTGAAGGGTTATGGATAAAAGGTTTGGCTAAAGCCAATTTTCCATAAATGCCAGGTTGCCCACAGCTAAAGCAGTGGGCAATTGAGGAAAAAATCCTGGTTCCAAATGATTATTCTTCAATAGGAATGCGGCTTTAGCCCATTCCTTAGTGAGAATTACAATCCAAAGGGCTTTAGCCAAAATGGGGAAATTGTCTTTTAAATGGTGACTGGTATTTTAACAATGGTGGATGTTAGTTTTTTATGGTCAATCCATATTATTTTCTATAAATGCAATCATTTCTGATGCCTTATTTACCACTTTTACTATTATACCATTTTTATCTACTACTATATGCGTCGGATAGATTTGCAGGTTTAATTCTTTTTCTAAAAAATCTCTTTTTTCCGGAACCACCTGATATTTGAATGGCTTTTTTAATAGGAACCTTTCCAATTCGGGTTTGGCATCCAATGCCAGGCTAACAAAAACCCTATCGTCGTCATTTTCATGATCTTCAGCAAGCTTATTGAGTTCAGGAAACTCAGCAATACAGGCCGTACACCCAATAAACCAGGTTTTAATAAGGATGGTTTTACCTTTGGTGTTTTCATTGTTGTAGTGCCGGCCATTAAAATCTGTAAAATCAAATTCGGGAAAGGTTTTACCTTCCATTCTGAAATGCTTGAGATTGGTTGTGGACGCATTTTTTATGATACTTCCTATACCCTTATCAGCTAAAGTGTCTAATTCGTATAACTTATAGATTTCGGTTTTATCGGCAGATTTTAACTTTAAAGGAATAAAATCACCGGAAGTTAATTGCTCCAGAAATTGTTCTTTATGAATTGTGTCTGATTTTTCATTTAAACCTATAAAATCCGATGATAAGGAAATGTTAGCTGAATGATAAGTCCACCATTCGCTGAAATCAGATTCAATCTTATTGATAGTTACTTCAGGATCAAGCACACCCACTTTACCGGATATTGAATTCCCTTCTGATTTCTCCTTACAGGCGGGAAATAGAAGGTGAAGAAGTATTGGTAGAATGATTTGGTATTTACTCATTTTCGTTAAATTTATGTACAACGCTTTGGCATTAAGAAACGTAGGAAATTTAGACCCACCTACTTATCAAACTACCTATCTGCTTATTAAATGTGATGTTGTTCATGTTTAGTATTTTTTGCGCTATGTTTTTTATCGCCTGTTAGCTGTAATTTGTTATTCGCCATCTTGATACTTTATTTCAATTTCATAGTTAAGTTTACAAAGACAATGATAATCTTTTGCTTTATACCTTTCAAAATCTTGATATCCATTACAGGTTTGATGGCCATTATATTCGGTTACTTTTTTTGATATCATTCCTCTAACCTCGCTTGAAAGATTAAAACCGCCATAAACACAATCTTTATTAATACACTCAATTTGAAAAAATGCTTTGTCATTAGGATTAAGGGTTTTCTTCAATTTTTTTCTGTAAGACTCATCATAATTGAAGTTTAAGTTTAGAATGATTTCTTGGACTTGAGGAAAAGATGATTTTATTGAAGGTGAATTTTGATATGAATGCCAAAAATCATTTGCCATTTTTGCTCTTAATTTTGCTTCCTGATTCATATAATATTTCTTTTAATCAACAAACTCGAAATATAAAACTTTGATTCCAGAATTATGCGTGAAATTTCTTAGTTCATCATTGTCAACCCTATCGTACACTTCTATTCTTTTCGCTAGTCTTGGAGCAATATGGCAATCACTCCAGCGAACGCTCAAACAGATCGACGAGTGGCTCAGAAACCGCCTCCGATACTGTATCTGGCATTGCTGAGGACAAAGCCGGAGCTTTGGACCAGGTCGAGCTTTGGGCCTAACCTAAAACGTAAAAACCTGATCAGACTGGGCGTTGACCAATACCATGCTTATGCTTAGGACCGAGCGTCAAGAAAATGTCTCTTTGGACATTTTTAGCGAGGGGCCAGGAAGCGGGCTGCAACCAGAAAAGGAGGATGGGCAGTAGCCCAGAGTCCGATTCTGATTACTACGATCACTTTATCCCGCCTAAGGAGGAAAGGGTATGAATCCATGCTTTCCTATTACCTCAAATCTCAACCTACAATCCAGTGAACCGCCCGGTACGAGACCGGTACGCCGGGTGGTGTGAGGGGCAATGCTATTAAGTTAAGAAAAAAATGGCCTCTTGAGACAAAATAAGCCGATTTTCCTTATGAAAACCGGCCTACTTTAGGTAAATTATGTTGTCTTAAACATATAGCTATGAAGGTACAAAATACCAACCAAAACACGACGGATATATCTTGCGAATGTCCGAAAAAAAATCTTTGATAAAATACAATATACTGAAAATCAGGACAGTTACTGTTCTGATCCTGCCCATTTTTCCAGGTCTTCCCCACTCGACTTCCAAACTGTAGTACTTTCGGTGCTCCAACTGTTCAAAGAATCCGCTGATTCTGATACTGAAGACGTCCTTTCC
>NZ_FRCY01000022.1:0-1133 GCF_900143075.1 Cyclobacterium lianum
ACCGGATAGCTGCCTACGCCTGAACTTGCAGTCGCTGTGGTGTTGATGGCTGGCTTATCGCTGACTCCCGTATCTCCATTGACCAGGCCGGTATAGGTGAAGGTCAATTCTGGGTTCGCTTCACCGTACACCTTGGACTTGTCGTCTGCAGTGATCGTTAATGCCGCCTGGGTAACTTCCAGGTCACCGGCTACCAGCGTGATCGCGTAGTTATCATCAGAACCGCCGGTTAAGGTAACCGGATAAGTACCTACGTCTGAGCTTGCTGTGGCAGTGGTGCTGATCGCAGGTTCAGTGCTGACTTCCTTATCTCCATTGACCAGACCGGTATAGGTGAATGTCAGAGCTGGGTTCACTTCGCCGTATACTTTGGACTTGTCGTCTACTGTGATCGTCAAAGCGGCTTGCGTCACTTCCAGTTCTCCGGCTACAAGCTTGATAGCATAGTTATCGTCGGAACCACCGGTTAAGGTAACCGGATAAGTACCTACGTTGGAATTTGCTGTAGCCGTCGTGCTGATGGCTGGCTTATCGCTGACTTCGGTATCCCCATTGACCAGACCGGTGTAGCTAAAGGTGAGAGCCGGGGTTTTCTCGCCGTACACTTTGGACTTGTCGTCTGCTGTTATGGTCAAAGCTGCTGGTGTCACTTCCAGTTCACCCGCTACCAGCTTGATAGCATAGTTATCGTCAGAACCACCGTTTAAGGTAACGGGATAAGATCCCACAATTGAACTCGCTGTAGCCGTCGTGCTGATGGCTGGTTCTTTGCTGACTTCTGTATCCCCGTTGACCAGACCGGTATAAGTGAAGGTCAAGGCCGGATTCTCCTCACCATATACTTTGGATTTGTCGTCTGCTGTGATCGTCAAAGCGGCTTGCGTCACTTCTAGCTCGCCGGCTACCAGCTTGATAGCATAGTTATCGTCCGAGCCTCCGGTTAAGGTGACGGGATAGGTACCTACTTTTGAGCTGGCTGTGGCCGTCGTGCTGATGGCTGGTTTATCGCTGACTTCCGTATCTCCATTGACCAGACCGGTATAGGTGAAGGTCAGGCCTGGGTTTTCTTCCCCATACACTTTGGACTTGTCATCTGCCGTGATCGTCAGAGCCGCTTGCGTAACTTCCAGTTC
>NZ_FRCY01000022.1:1628-91154 GCF_900143075.1 Cyclobacterium lianum
CTTGCCGTAGCTGTGGTGCTGATGGCAGGTTCGGTGCTTACTTCCGTATCTCCATTGACCAGACCGGTATAGGTGAAGGTCAGGCCTGGGTTTTCATCACCGTAAACCTTGCTTTTATCATCAGCCGTGATAGTCAGAGGAGCTGGGGTTACTTCGAGCGCTCCATTCAAATAGCTGATATTGTAGTTCGCGGTAACATCGGTATTCAAAACATCATTGATTACAGCCATACCAGGAATATTTGTACTTGTACCTGCATTTGTCTGGCTTCCTGTTACAGTAACAAGTGCAATATTATGGTCAGACGCCAGCACTCCGGAGGTAATCGTGTAGCCACTATCGGTTAACGGCGTACCGTCATACACTTTTGTATTGCTGTCTGCCGTCAATTCAATTGGCCTTTGCGAAATTGCTGCTTTCAGACCTGTCGGCTGAGATAGTATGTAATTGCCTTCATCTGTTCCGTCTATTTCGTATCCGGAAGCCGAGATCTCAATTACAGCACCAACCTTACCGTCCTCAAATTCAAAAATGGGCGTTCCCATGAGATATACATCGTCCCCGGGAATAAGGCCAGCCAATTCGGCTTCGCCACTTACGGTTGCTTTCGTGGTACCGTCGTAGATCTTATTATTTCCGCTCAGACCAATTACCGTCAGTGCTTTTGGGGTAATATCCGCACTTAAGTTTGTCGGTTGAGTCAAACTGTAGTTTTCGGCATCTGTCCCACCAAGTGTATAACCTGAGGTGGTGATGGGAATGGTAGTCCAGACATTCTGATCGTCAAAAGTGAAGACTGGACTACCGTTCAAGGTAACCTGATCTCCTGCCAAAACTCCGTTCAAAACTGCTGTTCCACTTACGGAAGCAGTAGTACTTCCATCATAGGTTTTATTGTTGCCGCTAATTCCGGAAATGGTCAGTTCCAGGGCCAGAATTTGCCCGTTATTCACCACGGTATTTTCCGGAGCTTTGTATCTGGCCGCATCAGCACCGCTAAGGGTGTAAACTACTGTCAGGGTCTTTCCTGTGCCAGCCGCGCTGTTTTCGTAAGTGGCTTCCCCTGTCACGGACACCTCATCGCCTGACCGAACTCCCGACAGGAGGATATCCGACACTACGGCACTGGTGGTTCCGTCATAAGTTTTGGTGGTAATCAATTCCTGACTATCCAGGGTCAATTGGATAACATCCTGGTAACGGTATAAGGCATAGGTGTTTCCAGCTTCCAAAACAGGTACAAAGGTTGTCGTCGTTTCATCCACTTCTTTGCGGACATTGGCAATCCCCCCTGCCAAGTCAGTTAGTCCTGTGCTCGTGGCTTCGGAGCCACTAAACAGCTTGGCAATACCGGTAGAACCCGTGGAAATAGTAGGCGTACCGGACAGGATAATATCTCCGCCAGTCTCTGCACCAATGGATTCATTTTTACCAGCATTAAGTACAATAGCATCTGTTGACGTTGAGCTCGTGGTCAGATTTCCAGAAAGTGTAAGGTTTCCACTTAACGTGGAGACATCAATCAATCCACTTGCATTAATGGCTCCCAGCGCCATTTCATTTTGATCTGTAACCTGGACATCAGCCGCATTGCTTACTGATAAATTGCCTCCGAAATCATTACTTTCATGTGTCAGGAGAATATTACCAACAGCTTCCAGGATAGTAGTACCACCAATTTGCAAAGCACCGCTGCTGGCAGAGAGTCTACCTGTCGTGACGACTGAAAAATTTCCGCCTGTCTTAATGTATGAACCGGATGTTGAAATGTTTAGCCCATTCCGGGTGGAGCCTGATGGCTTACCATCCAAACTGATGATACCCGTCTCTGCTTCCAATATTCCTATAGCATCGGGAGTGAAATAACTATCTCCCAAAGCGATTGCGTCTGAAGACCCATTTCCTACTCCTCTTACTGTGATAGTCCCGGCTCCATTTGTTGATACCGTTCCTGCAATATTTACTCCTCTGGCATGTGTTACAGTATTGGAGGCTTTACCATTTATAATGATATTACCCCCATCCGCATTAACTGCTCCATTCATGGCCACACCACGAGTGCGGGCATTATTTTCAGCATTTGAAGGTACACTGGTATCTCCAAATGCAAACCCAACTGTGGGATCAGCACCACCCCCCATGGTCACATCTCCACCACTGGTGTTTATGGCAGCACCTTGCATCATCCATATTGTTCCATAAATGGCATCAGTGGCTTCATTATTTCCGCTTGCACGAGTCCAGAGCGTCAATGCATTGGCAGAACCATTGCTTACATTTGCATCCGAGGCAAAAACAATACTTCCATTCGTTTTAAATGTAAGTGGATCCTGGTAAACTAACGTGCCTTCTACCTTAATCAGTCCGGCATTTTCATCACCTATCAGGATTTCCGAAAAGCCATCTTCGAAATGGGTATTAAACATTACCGCAGGCAATTGAAGTGTTCCTGATGTACCACCGATTCCAATCGTTGTACCTGCTGTTAGGGGCTTGATCGCTAAAATTCCGGAAGAAGCTATGCTTCCATCCGGAGCTGATCCACTGATATTGAGTTTATCACCAATGATTTCAATAGCCGCACTGGATGCGGTAACATCCGAACCAACTTTCTGCCCAACTGCTCCCTGAATCAAAACCGGGTAGGGGCTTGCTGTACCGGCTGCAGTACCTTCAAGGATAATCTTGCCTGATTGAGATAATACGGCTCCACCTGCAGCGATGGTGACACCGGATTGTTTGGCTCCTCCACCTTTGATATGTATGGTGCCATTTGCTGTATTTTGTACCGTAGAATAATGGGTGTATACACCCCAGGAATTGGAAGCCAGAGGATTGTTTTCTGCATAACCTTCCAGAATAATGGCTTCTTCGGTGGTATTGGCATTGGTGATCAGGCCGGGTCCGCCAGGTGCCTGACTCATCTCAATTCCATTGGCATTGCCGGAACTGGCATCTGCATAGCCGTACATGTACACTGTGCCCGTTCCGGAGTTGATCTGGGTACCGCCAATGATACGTATCCCGTTAATATTGTATCCTGTACCAGAACTTGTACCTGATTCATTGGCAGGTACAGAGATACCAGCGGCAGCACCGGTCCTGCCCCTTCCATAGAATGCCAGATTTCCACCGTTGGTTTGAATGTCCGTCTTGACCAATGTGATTCCATTCGAGTTGGTCGCATTTCCTCTTGCTACTCCATCACCGACAGTCAGGCCATTCCAGGTAGTAGATCCGGATCCACCGCCCATCCAAAGATGACCTCCATTGGTATGGATAGATGCGCCTTGTGAAGTAGTGTTCCAATCAGACCAAACCACCCCATTCTCATCACCATCTGCATCTGCCCAAAGGATCAGATTAAGGGGGTTTCCGGTAGCAGTGATCTCACTTCCAGGTCTGAGAACTACATTACCACCTGCTTGCAAAGTAAGGCTTCTCGCTGCTGCCAAAACAGGTGCAACCGTGGCCTCAATAAATACATCAGTTTCCGCCTCAATGATGAGATCACCTGAAGCCAAAGCATTGGTAACTTCGCTTATATTGACCTTAGCCCCATCAACCAGTGGAATTAATGTTCCGCCACTTAGATGCCAATCAGAAGCAGGATCACTGGGATCATTGGTAATTGTTATCGCACCGGTTGCAGATGGAGGCTCCAATACGATAGGGTCGGGATCTGCTGCTCCATCCAACTCATGTCCACCACTTGTTGCCGTTCTAATCCAGGTCCATGCCGAGGATCCTTCCTCTTTATTGGTTACATTTTCGATTGTTATTTCTACCAGTGATCCGGAGGGCAAAGCTGGATCCACTAATCTAATATCGATCAATGACCTGCTCCAATTTCGAACACCAAAATCCACCCTGTCAATCTCTACATTATTGATTTTAATGGTAACATCTTCCTTCTCAAGATCGGTAATGTAATAGCCATTACCACTTAAGCCCAAAAATGGTAGTTCCCATCCGTTGCTATTAATCGCATACAATAAACTGGTGGGGTTTGCTGTAACAATCTCATAATTGAAGGTATACGTAACCCCTGTAGCACTTGCAGCAAGGTTATCTGCAGACCATGAAAAATTCTCTAAGTGTGATGCCAGTGTGGTAAAACTCTCCACTCCCCCATAACTGGTGCCTTGTGAATCGGTGGCATAGGCCTGGTAGTAATAGGTAGTGGATGCATTAAGGCCTGTAAGAGTTTCATTAAAAATACCTGTTCCACTTCCGGCAATCACCTGGATTACTCCGGTTTCTCCAATGGTTGGAGTATTGTCCGAACTGGAATAGACAAACCCGCGTTCGGTTACTGCATCCCCGCCATCATCGGTTACATTGCCACTGAGAGTGGCCCCGGTGGCGGTGATGGAGGACGCGGCTGATGTGGTGACGGTGGGCGGCACTGTTGAAACAGGTGATGTAACCTGGATATTATTGATGCTGTGGTTGGTAGTACCATCTCCATTCCATCCAGGATCACTGATATACATCCTTACATCATCCACATTAGAAAATGATGCATCTAAAGTAACCGATATGGGATCATAGTCTGAATCAAAGCCGTCGAATGTCATCGAAGCCACCTGGGTTCCGTCCCGGTATCCCTTTATGGTATTGGTAAAAGAGTTGGATTCTCCCCAGTTGTAATACTTGAACCCAATAAGCCGGAATTCGCTACCGTCCGATGATTTAACAGCCATTCCTTTTGAGCCTGCGTTAGCTTCACGGGTAAGACCTGTATAACTTGCATCACCGCTGTACAAAAAGCCATTGGCTTGCCAGGAAAGGGAATTCAGGAACGTCCCGTCCTCATCAGAGATATTGAACACCTGGATATCAATATCAGTAATAAGTTGAGATCCTCCCTCTCCATCTGTAGCCATGTTGTCTCCCGTTATATCTGTGGAGTTCTCCGTAAATGTTAAAGTGGGGCTGGAGCTTAATAAAACTCCAGCACTTGCAGTCGTAAAACTCTCCTCAGGCCCATAGCTCGTTCCCACTCCATTAATGGCATAGGCACGAACATAGTAAGTGGTTTCTTCGGAAAGGCCGGTAATAGCTTCGTCAAACGCACCCGTTCCGGTTCCATCTTGTACTTTGGTGTCGGCTGTTGTGGGACTGGAGCTGGTGCCATACACAAAACCACGCTCGGTTACGTTGTCTCCGCCATCGCTGGTAACTTCACTGCTGAGTGTGGCTCCGGTAGCTGTTATAGAACTAACCAAAGAAGTGGCCACTGTGGGGAGAGTAGTGGCTGGCAGCTCCCAGGGTATACTGAGAGTAGTGGCATAACCGGGATCGGAGATAAATACTTCACTGATGGTTCCATCAAGATTTGCTCTGTTGATGTTACCGTTTGTGCCGTCATACCAATACACCTTTGAATTATTCAGATCTACGCTGATACCGGTAGGACTGGTAGCACTTACAATATCTGTTCGGTCGGATCCATCCAGTTTAATCCGCTCTATTTTAGAAGCACCATCATTGGGCCAATACAAATAGTTGTTCTTTTGATCAATATAAAGCGTAGTAGCATAACCCGGATCGGAGATAAATTCTTCACTACCAGTTCCATCAAGATTACCTCTGTATATGCTCCCATTAGTCTGATCATACCAGTACACTTTCGACCCACCCACATCTACGCTGATACCAATTGGATCCGTTGCACTAATAACATCTTCTCGTCCGGTTCCATCCAGTTTGATCCGTTCAATTTTTGCACTGCCATTGTTTGGCCAATACAAGTATTCATTCACATGATCTACAAAAATGGTGGTTGCATAACCGGGATCTGATACAAATTCTTCAATACCGGTTCCGTCAAGATTGGATCTATAAATTTTTGAATCCGTTTGATCAAACCAATAGGCTTTCTCATTGACGTGATCAATGTCTACAGCAATAACGGACCCCGAGCTTGCAATAGTTACAATATCTTGCCGGCTTGAACCGGTCAGAGAAATCCCTTCTATTTTGTCGTTACTTTCGTTTGGCCAGTACAATGATTGGAGGGGCGTAAGAGCTGGTGCACTCGTTGTGAAACTCTCCTCACTTCCGTAACTCGTACCTTCTCCATTAATGGCATAGGCTCGAACGTAATACGTAGTTTCTGCGGAAAGACCGGTTATAGCTTCTTCAAAAGAACCTGTTCCACTACCATCCTGTACTTTAGTATCTGAGGTGGTAGGACCGGAGCTGGTTGCATACACAAAACCACGTTCGGTTACCGGGTCTCCGCCATCATCGGTTATGCTGCCGCTTAGGGTGACTCCAGCGGCAGTGATGGAGGATGCGGCTAAGGTGGTAACGGTCGGAGCTGAATTACTGATTATCGCATTATCAACCACAAACGTATCAAAAGATTGGTACAGGCCATCCATATCCGTATCGCCATTATACGGGTAGTTTGGATGATTCTCTTTATCGAGGCTGATACGGACCTCATCTACACTGCCGAATAACGGATCAGTTAAGGTTACCGTTGAGTGATAGGGTTCTGCATTTGAAACAATAACAACACTTTCAGAACCCAGTGCAACCCCATCTTTATAGCCGGTAATTTTGAGGTAATTCCCCCAGGAATCCCAGGCTGCGTCATGTGATTTAAAACTGGTAAACTTGAAATCCGAGCCATCTGTGGTTTTGATAATCAAGGCTTCAGGATCATACCATCTACGATTGATGTCCGTCGTATGATCCAACAGGATAAAACCGCCATCTCCAAATTCAGTTGGGAACGTATTCCAGCTAAGCGAGCCGTCGCCGGGATCGTACCACATTCCTCCTTCTCCGGAGACACCTCCATCAAACGTACCCGCATAAATATTAAAGGACTTTCCAATTGCAGAGAAATTATGGTTGTCGGGTATTTCCTGACCTGCAGTGAATGATTCCGCATCAAAAGTTATGGTATTTGATGCGGGGGTGAAATGCGTTGAAAAACGCTTCGTCCCATCATACCTTAGGCTATTACCCAAACTGTTCAGGTTATTGTCTGCAGGGTAAGTTGTATTCCTGTTTTCTTTGGCAAAAAACGATCTAAAGTCATCGGACCCATTGCCAGGTATAAAACTTGCCTTAATTGATTCTTCCTTAAGAAGATTCTCCCCATAAAGTTGAGACGTTCCATTAAATAAGCTGCAAACAACCAAAAACATCATAAAGAAGGCATAGCTCCATAACTTTTCGAGATTTAAAAAGGGTATTGATTTTTTCATTGCGGTATGGTTTACTAAAAAGGATACTGTTTTATAAAAAGTCCAAAGTCATGGGTCTCCATCCCAAATGAAAAAGGGAAAACCAATAGAAATTGGAAAAGTATTGTTATATTAAAATCCAGCTATTGGCTGGGCCTGATAACTGGCTTTTTGGAAAGCGTGCTGGTCATTGCTTTATGCTGAAATTTTAAAAATAACTTAAGATTCAGGTCGGAAAGATAGGTGGGTTTGTAGAAATATGCTTTGAAAAAGTACAGCAAAAGCAGTTATTTTAACACCTAGTCAGAAAAGTCCATTTTACAGAACAGGAAATACAAATTTCACTTCAGGAAAGTTGTGTGTTAATTTTTTGCAAAAGATATAATTTTGTCAGTTTTTCGAATTGGATAGCCATTTAACCAAAAACAGGGTGTATCAAGGCTCAGGCCCGTGTTCATTTAACCCGAAAAAATGGGTGATAATTTTCATTGACATCCTTCCTTCCAGGGTAGCTTATTTAGATAAATCAGGGGTTCAGGATAAATCTTCCCCAGACTGAAACCTGGACCAATATTCACTTGGGCTTAGCCCGATTTCTTTTTTGAAAGCGTTAAAAAAAGTGACCCTGCTATTAAAGCCGCTATCCCTGCTTAAAGCATCAAGCGTGCGACTATCCAGATACCCTTCTTTCAATTTATCAATGGCGTATGCCACCCGGTAGTGATTGATCAGTTCCCTGAAGCCTTTGTGATATTCATTTTGAAGCAGCATACTCAAGTCTCTGCTATTCACACCGGCCATGGCAGCAAAGTCACCTACCTTTAAATCCTGCCTGAGAAAAACCTGCTTTTGGGTTAACAACTCATTTATCCGCCTGGCCGTATCGCTACTTTTTACATCAGGAGTTGCTTTTCCCTCTTTTTCCAGATCTTTGACAACAGTGGAGATATCTCTCGGGTCTGCAGGTTGATTGCGCTGCAGGCCATACAATTTTTCCGGATTCAGGTGCAGATATATGCTCAGAACGGCAATGCCCATCACCGTAACCCAGGTAAAAAATGACAGCAAACCGGGAAACTGAAAACCGGCTAGTGCTTCAATCATCCAGAAGGTATGATAGGAAAAATACCCAAAAGTAATCAGCACAAATAGAAAGGTAGCTATGGAAAGTGGGTTTCTCAGGGCCTCTCTGTGCAGGGGATTGATCCAGTTCGGCTGGTAGCGGTACATGAGCCATAGGGAATAAGCCAGGTAGGCGGACATCAGTAGTATCCGGAAGCTGTCCACCGCATAAGTGGGGACAAATCCGTCTGCATACAGATTTAAAGTCCCGGGATCCTCCACAAACATTTTTGCCAGTTCCAGCTTGCGTTCATAGCTCAGCAAGTAAAATGGCATCAGGTCCAGCACATGCAATATGGCAGGAATAAAGTGAAGGCTGTCCTTGAAAACCAAACCATTCCTGTCGAAAAGAGTATTTCGGATATAAAAATAGAAAAATGGAGCGGTCAAAAACATCAGGGGGTTTACCGTACGAATGAAATGGGGGAAACGTAAAATCCATCCGGCATGAAACCACAAGAAATAGACAAGAAAGAACAGGCTGTAAAACAGCAAAGACCAACCCAGAAGGTAGGTCTTGGTACCCGTCCTGTGACTTATTGCAATAAGAATGGTGGCATTGACGGTCGCCAAAAATAATATATTGATAAATATGAGTAAACTTACTTCCATAGATAGCGGGTGCCGTCCCTGATCAGTTTTTTTACGGAAAATAACGGCCAAACAAATTTGGTCTTAAGAATCAGGTTTTTAAAACTAAAACCTATAAAATAATAATCAGAAGGTACTAATTGCTGATTTTTAGGTACAAAATTACCAGTATTCTAAAAAAACAAAAATAGCAGGTTGGTTTTTCGAAAGATTTCGGGTAATACCTACTATAGCTATGGAGCATTCAAAAGCTGAGAAAAAGCCGATTATTTACTGCCACCGCTCCAGCAAGGGCAGGTCAGGATCGGTGGTAGGTTCGGCCATTTTTCTACCCGGCAGCATAATCATCGGATAAGCTACACCATACAAAGTTTACCCGGGGTTGCAGGCTCCGAAAGTGGACCTGAAGATTCTTACTCTGGAGCAAAACCAGGCGCATTGTTTGCTGTCGCTTGCTTGATCCGGCTCACCATCGCAGCAGAAAATACCAGCCTTGACCGGCGCACACATGAACTTGTTTTCTCAGGAAAAAGTCAAATGCTTTTTGGCATGTTGCATGGCTTCGGCCGTGGTTTTCACCCAGGCTACCTGATTTGGAGAAAGCAGCTCATTCAGCACCTTTTCCCGTTCCGGATCCTTCTTACCTACTCTCCGGATATAGACCGCCTCGACCCTTCCTGGAAATTCCCTGACGATCTCTGCATACAGTTCCGGATCATGCTGTCCACTGTCTCCTATTAAAAGGAATCGCTGCTGTGGAAAAAAATCCATCAGAAAGCGGATTTTTTCCAATTTGTGATCATGGTTGCCCCCACCGGATTTCCAAATGTTTTTCAGATTTACATGTGCATCCTTGAGTAAAATCGGCCCCCGGGGAATTTTTCGGTACTCAAGAAAATCGCGGATAAGGTCAAAAAGATTCCAGTCGCTACTGGATACGTAATACACCGGATATCGACCCGCTCTAGTGATCAACTGATAAAACTCACTCACCCCGGGAAATGGCCGTCTCGTATATGCATTTTTGGAAACGGACAACCACAATTTTTCACCCAAATTAGTGGCCTTGGAAATGATGACAGTATCATCAATATCTGAAATTACCGCTCGTGGATAAAACGAATCGATGCGCCTCACCTTTCGCTCTACGTGCTCCTTTTCAGGTACCAGGCCCTCCTCGGGTATCAATGTCAGGAAGATGACATCTGATACCGTCTCTCCCTGCGATGGCAGGCGCAGCAATGACTCAAAAACCCCTTCCGAATCAGTGATCAGCACTTCTTCAAAGTTTCCCCACTGTACCCTGACCCTGGCGTCCGGCACACTACTGCCCGCATACCTGCGCAGTGTAGCCAATATATTCTGAAGTGCAGATTTCTTACTGGAAGGACGGCTCTGCCGGTAGGCTTCCACTACCCTGCCCTTCACCAGGACCTCAGTGCCATTGCTGAGTGCCAAAAATACTTCTAGCCTTAGCCGATCGAGTTTACCGATCTTTTTTTTGATCTTAGAAAACGCATATCGAAAAGGCCATCCCAGCCACCTAAAAACAAATCCTGGACTCATGGTCAGGGTACCTCAAAACCCAGGCCAGCAGCATTCCGGACTTTTGAAAAACCTATATTTCTCTTTACAAACAGGGAATTATTTACGAGTAGCGCATCAAAGAGGCTGGTTTCCCGGGCGTTAATTAAAAACAGGGAACTTTCTCCCATTTCAAATTTTGTCCGTTCACCTTCCAGCAGCCGTTCCAAACCGTTTATATTGGCCCGAAAAGTAGCCAATTGGTTGATGAGTACCTGAAAGGTGTTGAATTCCTGCTCCAGCTTGGCCCTGAGTTGCTGGTATTTTAGATCTCTCTTGTTATTGACCATGCTGATTTTTGTTTTGGTCAAGCCCAATCCACCCCTTTCTTTTCTCAGGAGCAGGGGTGTGGAGATCTTCACACCAAACTTATAGTTATTTTCGAGAAAACCCATTCCCTCCAGGCCTCCAAAAGTTTCGGTGAGAAAGTTATATTTGAGCTTCACCTCGGGTTTCAATTGCTCGGCTTTATACCTCCTTTCCACTTCCAGGTAATTCAGATCATAATCGAGCAAACGCAACTCAGGATGGCTGGAAATAAGCTCCCTGAATGCATCAATTTGCGGAATACCGGTAGCATATTCAGCCAGCACCTGAGGATAAATGCCCGGTTCCAGGTACAGGGGATTCTGGTCATCGTCCCACAGAAACACATTTAACTCCTGTGTTCTGGCAAAGAACGTATTTTCCGCCTCCTGCAAGCTTATAGATCTATTCAATACCTGGGTATACGATTCTACCGTGTCAATTGCCGGCAAATCTCCCTGTTCAAAACTCGACTTGATCCCTTCAAACCTGATGGAGGCCAGACGTAAACCTTCTTCACGAACCATCAGATCGGCATATGCTCCGGCCCAGCGCCAATAGGCGTCTGTAGCGTCCAGATACAAATCGTTCAAAGTTTGCTTTCTTTCTTCTTCCCTGGCAAGAGCATAAATCTTGGCCTGTTGCAGGGCCGCTCTTCGCTTGTCAATAAAAAGCCCCTTCCCCACATTTACCGCGGCACCGACTGCAAACAACCCATTTTCAGGCACGGTGTTTTCCGAGCTCAGATAGGTACCGGTGTTGCGTTCTACGGTACCCTGCAGCTCTACTCCGCCAACGGTGGGCACCAGGATACCGGCCTCCTGCTTGTTGTAATACTCGGTCCCCTGATATTGCTTTTCATCCAGGTTACCATACAGTTTGGGATCAAACCCTCCTCTGGCCATCCGTATTTCCTGCCTGCCTAGTTCCAGGTTGAGTTCAGCTTGCCTGGCCACCGGATGGTAATCCCGAACCCAGGCCATAAAGTCAGTGTAATTGAGTGTTTCCTGAGCCTGAGAGCTTTCAATTTTCCCAAACCATACCAAACAAAATAGCATCAATATGTATTTCATTTTTTCTGATTTTTCATTTCTCTGACTTCTTTTAAAGTGTAATAGTCAGGTGGAAAACCATTCATCTGGCGCCATATTTCGTACCAGACCGGTACATCATTGAGCAGGGCGATACCGTCTGCCCCGGAGCCGATCCGCAATGCCTCCGGCCAGGGCTCTTCATCTGGATCCGGAACGACCAGCAGCCGGTATTGGTTATTGGCACTGGTGAAATTATCAATGGCATATACCCTGCCTCCAAATGTACCATTGGAGAGCTGGGGCCAACCGGAAAAAACGATCGCCGGCCAGCCATCAAAAATAAACCTGATCTTATTGCCGACCTTAACCAGAGGAAGGTCAATCGGATCAATGTACATTTCAACGGCCAGGGAATAATTTTGCGGCATGATGCTGACGATTTCGGCTCCTTCCTTGATCGTTTCACCAATACCCACCTGAATGGCCCTGGTCACATAGCCGGATTGTGGCGCCAGAACGTAGTACATTCCCGACCTTACCGTATAATTGGACAGCTCGTTTCTCAATTTGGTGACAGTGGCTTCCGCGTCATACTGGTTGGAAAGGGCAGAAAACTTGTCCGAATTGACCTTTGCCAGCTTGTCCTGAAAATCATTGTCAATGGCATTGAGTTCGATCGTAGCAGTGATGACATCGTTTCTGCTGCTTAACAGCTTGTTTTCTGCACTGATCTTTTTTGCTTGTGATTCCTGTAGTTTGATCCTTCTCGCCTCAAGGTCGGTCAAGGATTTCAACCCTTCATTGTATAACGTCTCCATCCTTTCGTACTGGCGCTCTGCCACGGTCAGATTAACCTTCTCTGCTTCCAGCATGATACTATCGGACTCCACACTCAAATTGGCCTGTTGCAGTTTATTCAGTGCTTGTTCTTTTCTGAGCCTGTTGTTTTCGGCCAGCGCCTGTAACTGCCTTTCCTGCGCTTTGATTTTCTCCTCATACGACTTCACGGAGAGCTCCTTCGCATTTACCTGCAGCCTTGTCCTCTCCAGCAATTCTGGATCCATGTACTGGTCCTTTATTTCAGATATAAACAATATGGTATCGCCTTGCTGCACAAAATCTCCCTCCTGTACATACCATTTTTCAATTCTACCGGGTATTACCGAATGTACCGTTTGCGGGCGGTGTTCTGGCTTCAAGGCAGTGACCATTCCCTGCGAGCGAAAATTCTGGGTCCAGGGTAAAAAGAGAAATACAAACCCTGCCAACAATATGTACAAAAGAACCCTCACACGCTTTCTGCTCTGATCACTGGGAATGGTCATGCGATAACTATCAAACAAAAAGGGGTTGATATACCCTTTTACAGAGTTTTTAGATATATTAAGCATGGCTGTTATCTTTTGTCGTTCTTTTTAAAATTCTCGTATTCATTAAAGTTGCCCTCAAAAACCAGGGATCCGGATTTTAATTCCAGGATTTTGTCCGCCCTGCGCAGGATCTTTTCATCTCTGGATACCACCACCATTGTCCAGGAGGCTGCAAACATATAATCCAACAAGGTCTGCACCTCGTCGTCGTTCAGGTAACTGAGTTCCTGCTCAAGCAAAAGCAACTTGGGATCGAAGCAAAGGCTTCTGGCCAGAATGATTTTACTGATGTACGCATTGCTCAGATGCTTGCCCTCCGGCAGCAATACGGTATCCAGGTCATCTTTCAATTCGTAGATGAAATCCTTTAAGCCTACAACCTCAAGGATTTCCCGGATCTTTTGCTCAGAAACGTTATCGTTTCCTACCGTAATATTTTCGCGTATGGTGCCATGAAAAATAGACTGTCTGGAAAGGCTGTCGCCGATCATGGATCTCAATTTCTCGAGAGAAAGCGTATCCATAGGTAGTTTGTTGACGATGATATTGCCCTGATAATCCTCGATCAACCCGGCCATGACCTGTAAAAAGGTACTTTTTCCGGACCCGCTTTCTCCGGTGACCACAACTTTTTCTCCTGATTTTATTTCAACGTTGATTCTACTGAGGTTTGGCATTTTCTTGTCTTCGGGATGATAGGTCAACTCCCTGAAAACGTACGACAAGCCCTCCGCAGACTGTCCAAATGCCTTGTCTACGCCTTCGGATCTCTCAAGTTCCAGATCCATGATCAAGCCCAATTTCTCGGTCGCTGTCAGGGTATCGTACACCGTTTCCAGGCTCAATATCAGCTTTTCCACAGAATTGATTATCAGCACAATGATGATTTCAGCTGCTACAAATTGGCCAATACTGATTTCATTATTCATCAACAGTATACTACCTGCCACTAACAGGGTGACAATGATGGCTGCCTTAAACCCAATCATTACCTTGTATTGCAGGATCAGCACTGCAAAGTGGGAATTCCTGAAACCAACATAGTTGCTCACCAGTTTGTCTACCTTTCTGAAGGGAAGCGGTGAGAATCCGGACAATTTGAACGTTCCGAGGGTTCTGGCAATTTCCTCGAGCCAAAAGGCCAGCTCATATTTTGCGGTAGATTCCTTGAGACTTTCTTTCATCCCTTTGGGGCTGGTCAATTTGAAAATCAGATAGAGGATAAACACCAGTGCAAACGAAAAAATGATGAAAAAAGGGTGGTAGATAGACAGCAGTATCAGACCAAAAAACACCTGAAGCGATGCCGTGCTAAAGTCGATCAGAATTTTGGACAGCCCCTTTTGCAGCACTACGGTATCAAAAAACCGGTTGACAAGCTCAGGTGGGAATTTACCACGCAGTGCTTCCGTCTTGATCCGTGGCAGGCGGTAAGCAAACTCCATGGCGGATTTTCCAAAGACCCGCTGTTGTAGTTTTTCCGTGAGATAAAGCTGACTGATCTGGAGGTAACCACCGAAGATCACTCCCAAGGCAACGATGACTACCAGCAATACCCAGGAAGTGGTCATCCTGCCCCCCAAAATGAAATTCAGGATAGCTTGTATACCCAAAGGCAGGGAAAGGGACACCAGCCCATTCAGTATGGCATAAAAATAAATGGCATAAATCTCTTTTTTTTCATCCCTGAGCAGGCTGAAAAATCTTTTTAATGGCGTATTAATCAGATTTTCATTCATCTTTTAAAGTTTTAAATACCCAATCAAAATAAAATCCTAGCTTTTGCTCTCCTACGAGTCCGGATTCGGTCATTTTGGGCATGTGCTTCAAGAAAAAAGCATGCAATAAAGTGGATTCTACCAATGTGGAGACCAGGGTTTTGGGATAATTGTATTTGGGATTGATTTCGCTCACAATTGCTGCGATACGGTCGGTGAATCTATAAAATTGCTTGAAAAACCCACTGCTGTTTTCTACATCCACTTCCTTGGTTAAAAAAGCCTTGTATGATTCCTGCGTGACAAGCAAGCGCAAATTCGGGATGTCCATGTACTCGTTTTTCTCATAGACCGGCCCATCTACCAATAGCTGAATCGCTATTTTCATCTTGTCCAGCGGATCGGGCAGATTAGACATACCGAATACCAGATTATGTTCCAGCCATCCCCAGTACCAATTGGTCAGGTAAACCAATAATTTATGTTTGTTTTCAAAATACCTGTAGATGGCAGCTTCTGTGCTACCTACTGTTTCCGAAAGTCGCTTGAAATTAAAACTTTCCATGCCCAAATGCACGATAAGAGCAGGACTTTCTCGGATAATTCTTTTACCCAGTTCTGAACTGAGGGGGTCCTTCAGGAATATTTCATTGTTTACGGGAACAACAAAACGCGTTAAAATCTGTTCCATTCGATAAATGATAGTAAAACTTTACAAAGCAATATACGAGCAAACAAAAAGTAAGTTTTACTTACAAGAAAAATTTTTCACTTTAATTGATTAATTGCCGGGGGCTTGTGCTTACTCACTTTCCGGTTCGTACCTGATTTTTCCCAGACCATACAAATAGAGTACCTTGGAAATACGCAGCATCAGCGGTAGAAAAATCACATTAAAAAAAAGAACCGATAAGATATACACCATCAGTTCAGGATCGTCAAAAAACAAATTGAGGGCTACCATTACCGCGATAAACAGCGCTACCGAAAGACCATAGCTGATATACATGGCGCCATAATAGAAGTCTGGCTCGGGGACCAATTCTACGCCACACTGAGGACAGGACGAATTGACTGCTGTCAGTTTTCTGAAGCTGCTCATAGCAACCGGAAAGATATTTCCTTTTCTACACCTGGGGCACTTCCCTTCTATAATGGCCTTTGTCAGACTCTTTTTCTTTGTCATTGTCGTTGTAAGTTAACGGATCTCATCCAGGTCATAATCTTTGCCTTTGCCCCAGCGCAACAGCTCTTCCAATTCGTAATATTCCAGCGTATCCAAATCCTTGACCCTAAAATTCTCCCGGCCGGTACGCTCCATCACCTGCAGCATTCGGATTTCCCCAAAATTAACGAGCCGGTATACCCGTCCTACCCTGATATTGTCAATGGCTAATGGCATAAGAATACATCGAGTTTTTTCTGATTTTGAATGTGATTAAAGAAAAACGACCCTCATGGGCAACTGCGTCCCATAAAAATTGTTCTTCGCAATCGTAAATTTCCGACACCCTTTTGGCATCGGCTATGGATGAAAACACCATATACCTGGTTTCCTGTTCCCGGTATCGCCATAGCGGGGACCAGGCTCCCGTCTGCTAAATCAGGGCAACCGACGCAAAACCCCGGTCCCGAGCTGACAAAGGTATTATCATTCTTCATTTTTGTCATCTCTGATGCGCAAAAGTTATTTTGTGGCAATACCTTCAATTTCGCTGAGAATCTATTAATTTTGCAACTCATTAAAAAAATGCTGAAAATGACCGTCACAAAAAAATTCATCATTGATTTTGACAGTACTTTTACAAAGGTGGAGGCCCTGGATATATTGGGTGAAATAAGCCTGAAAGATGACCCCGAAAAACCGAAGAAACTTCAGGCCATTAAGGACATCACCGACCAGGGCATGGAAGGAAAACTTACCTTCAGGGAAAGCCTGGTGCAACGGCTGGAGATTTTGGATGCCAATAAAGAGCAGATTGACGAACTCATTTCCGCATTAAAGCAGAAGGTTTCGGACTCATTTCAAAGAAATAAAGAATTTCTTAAAGAAAACGCCGAAGATATTTTCATTATATCGAATGGTTTCAAGGATTTTGTGGTACCTATCGTTACGGAATATGGTATTAAGCCGGAAAATGTATTTGCCAATGAATTTGAATATGGCGCATCGGGAGAAATCACGGGATTCAATAAAGAAAATCCACTTTCGAAAAACAATGGCAAACCGGAGACCATCAGGAAGCTAAATTTAGAAGGCGATATTTATGTGATCGGAGACGGATATACCGATTATGAAATCAAAGCATCGGGGGTTGCCAACAAATTTTACGCTTTCACCGAAAACGTACACCGGGCGAATGTATCTTCTAAAGCCGACCATATCGCTCCCAGTTTAGACGAAATCTTGTATGTCAATAAAATGAATAAGAAATTCTCTTATCCCAAGAGCAGGATCAATGTGTTGCTGCTGGAAAATGTGCATCCCATTGGCGTTGAGCTGATGAAGGAAGAAGGGTACAATGTAGAGGTGATTAGTTCTGCGCTATCTGAGGAGGAATTGGCAGAGAAAATCAAAAAGGTATCTGTGCTTGGCATTCGCTCCAAGACGCAGGTGACACAGCAAGTGCTTGCAAATGCCAACAGGCTGATAGCGATAGGTGCTTTCTGTATCGGCACCAATCAGATTGACCTAGAGACCTGCCAGGAAAAAGGCATCGCTGTGTTTAATGCTCCATTCAGCAATACCCGTTCTGTAGTGGAATTGGCTATAGCCGAAATCATCTTCCTGATGCGGAGGCTTACGGACAAAACCAGCAGCATGCACCAGGGGATTTGGGATAAAAGTGCATCCGGCAGTTTCGAAATCAGAGGAAAAAAACTGGGAATAATCGGGTATGGAAACATTGGCTCCCAACTTTCGGTACTTGCAGAGAGCATGGGACTGGATGTATACTATTACGATGTGGTAGAGCGACTGGCACTGGGAAATGCTACTAAGGTGGATTCCCTGGACGAACTCCTCAGCACTTGTGATGTGATTACCCTCCACGTAGATGGGCGGAAGTCTAACGAAATGCTGATTGACCGGGAAAAACTCGGTTTAATGAAGAAGGGATCCTACCTGATCAACCTCAGCCGCGGTCATGTGGTGGACGTACCGGCATTGAGAGATGCGCTGCAAAGTGGTCATCTGGCGGGCGCAAGCATTGATGTTTTTCCCAGTGAGCCCAAAAATAACTCTGAGCCGTTCGTATCAGAATTGATCGGATTGCCCAATACCATCCTTACGCCGCACATTGGCGGAAGCACACTGGAAGCGCAGCAAAATATCGCCAGGTTTGTGCCTGGAAAAATCATTGAATATATCAACACAGGCAACACGTATAATAGCGTTAATTTCCCGAATATTCAGCTTCCCTTTCTTCAGGATGCTCACAGATTGATACACATTCACCTCAACGAACCCGGAATCATGGCCAGGATCAACAAGGTTTTAGCAGACTATGAGATCAATATCGTGGGCCAGTACCTGAAAACCAATGAGAAAATCGGATATGTGATTACCGATATTGACAAAGCCTACAGCAGCGAAGTAATCGACGAATTGAAGGCGATAAACGGCACGATTCGATTCAGGGTATTGTACTGATTTGCTTACGGGCTCACGAGGGAGACGGAATGGTCTCCCTTTTTATTTTTTGCGAACATTCCATTATATTTGGTTTCTTCAGCAGGCAGATTCAGTGAGGAACCTGAAATCTGGACCAACTGGCGAAAACCTGATACCAATGAAAGATTTTTTTGAAGATTTGTTGCTTTACGGACATGATTGCAACCAAAGGCTTTGGACCGCAATGATGGACAACAGGGATAGCATTCCTGAGAGGTCCCTCAAATTATACAACCACCTGCTCAATGCCCATCAGATCTGGAACAACCGTATTGATCCCAGGGAACCGCTACCGGGCGTCTGGGACAGTCGGGCTGTGGAGGGGGAACTTGAAATTGCCCAAACCAATCATGCACACAGCCTGGCCATCCTGCAGACCTATGCTTTGGATAAAGTCATCCATTATAGTAATTCGAAAGGACAGAAGTTTACCAACCAGGTCCGGGATATCCTTTTTCACCTGATCAACCACAGCACCTATCACCGTGGCCAGATTGCCGCAGATTTCAGACAACATGGCCTGAGTCCCCTGGTCACAGATTACATCGTATATAAAAGGTGATCACCAGTCAACAGACTGTATCAGGCCATCCGGATCCTTGTTGTTGGTCGACAGGAATGGAGGCAAGTGGCCTCAACATCATGTCGGCCTAAGCGGCGCACATTGTCACAGATCCATTTTTCTGATTCATCATTGCATTAAAAAATAAAATAATTCAAATAATTTGATGACATTTTTGAAATGATATCGATGAAAATTTAGACTTGTTTCACGATAAAAAACGTCAATCAACAAGTATTGTAATACCAGGACAGTTGCCGTCTGTCCGGTTTGGACTGCCAGAAAAGGGGGCAGCATTCTCAGGTAATAATCCGAATAAATGATCATAGTCAATCAAATCAAAATGAATCGTAAAAAAATATTCAGGCTAAATCAGTAGATTTTTGGGATAAAAAACATTTATTTGTATATTTCTGTAATTTTAAAATCATGCAGCAATATACTTTTCAAAAGTTTACCCAGGAGGAAATACTGGAGGGCTTGAGGATCAATGACAGCAAAATTCTCGCATGGCTTTATCAGGACCAATTTCCAAAACTGGAAAAATTTGTCCTGGCAAATAATGGCGAACGGCAACAAGCGAAAGACATTTTCCAGGAAGCATTCATCGTCCTATGGAAAAATGTAAAATCCGGTAAATTCAAACCAGAAAACGGAACTGCAATACAGGGCTACCTGTATCAGGTAGCCAGGCACAAATGGCTCGATATCCTCCGTTCTTCCAGATATAAAAATACCGTAACGCTTGATACCTTTCAGGAGAGCCAAACGGACGAACATGAAGACAGAGAGTCTCGGATTATTGAAATGGAGACTGCATTCAGCGCTCTCGGAGACAATTGCAAAAAACTCCTTACACGGTTTTATTACAAAAAAGAATCCTTATCAGTAATTGCAGCAGCATTTGACTGGACCGAGGCTACGGCCCGAAACAACAAGTACCGATGCATGCAGCGGCTGAAAGAAAAGATAAAAGGCAAGTTAAAAATCGAAGACTGAATTGAATATACCCGAATCCATATCACAGGAAGAATTTGAAAAAATCGAAAGGTACCTGTTGAATTCCATGGGAAAAGCAGAGCAAATTGCTTTCGAGCGGGAACTTGAAAAAGATAAGGACCTGACAAAAAAGGTAGGTGCAGTAAAAACCATGCTCCATGGAATCGAGGAAATCGCTTTCAGAGAGGAATTGAATGATCTCCATCAGGAATGGGTAAGGAAGCAGGGTAGGCAGAAAAAGCCTCCCGGCATTTGGCTCAGGTACGGCATTGCTGCATCCGTCCTGTTGATTGGAGGTTTTTTCTGCTGGTGGCTCTGGGTGAGACCGGATTTCAATGAACAGGTATTCGAAGCATTTTACGAAGCAGACCCGGGGCTGATCACCGCTATGGGCAGCACCGCCGCCTACGACTTCGACCGGGCAATGGTGGATTACAAAACAGGAAATTATGAAGCGGCCATACGAAGATGGGAATCGCTGCAGGATGACAAACCCGGAAATGATACCCTGAATTATTTTCTGGGTGCTGCCTATCTGGAAACGAAAAATTTAAGCTTTTCCCGCCACCATCTGCAAGAAGTGGCGGAGAGCGATGGAAGTGGCTTTAGGAGTGAGGCCTACTGGTATCTGGCCCTTTTAGATGTGCTGGAGCGGGACTACGAGAACGCATTGATCCATTTGGAAAAGTCTTCCCATCCCGGTAAGGACAAGCTTAAAAAAACCCTCCAGGAACGATGAAATCACTCATTACTCTGTTCGGCTGCCTGGTTATCCTGCTGGAAGGTGCCATTGCCCAGGATATAGATGCCGAGCTCGCCGCTATCCAAAAAGCCCTTACCGAAGAAGATCTCTCTTTGGCGCAGGCACGATTAGATCAGGCGACAGCCTATTACCTTGCCCGCGAGGATTTTTTAAATTTAAGTTACTTCATCCCATTCGCCGGGACTATTGCAGAGGCCAGATTCGGACAGCAAAAGGGATTGGAGGCCGCCCGATACTGGCTGGACCGCATCGTCAAAGAAAGCGATGACCCCAGAGACCTGCGGCAGGCTTATCTCGAAATCCACACTTATTTTATCAAAGCGGGAAAACCGGCCCTGGCATATGAAGCCAATGAAACCGCATTGACTTATACCTACCAGATTGCCGATCACCGGCCAGCAGAGTGGGCTTTGATCGAAAGCAACCTGGGAGTGATCGCAAACCAAATGGGTAACCCCGAAAAGGCCAGAAAGCACACCTTGAAAGCGAAAGAAGGCTACGAGCAGGATCCGGAAACCAGTCCGGTTAATTATTTTAACCTGCTCAATGACCTGGGGGCCAGATATTGGTTTTCCGCCATGTGGGATTCCGCTGAGTATTACTGGCTGGAAGGCATCGCCTACCTGGACAGGATGGAGCCCACCCCTACAAACCAGTATTACCGAAGGGCGATGATTGAAGGAAACCTTGGCGCCGTGTATGACGTCAAAGGAGAAGTTCAGGAAAGCATACGCAGGGTAAAGTCTTCCATTTCAAATACACAATATTTTATTGACAATGCGCCGGATGACCCCAAAAGGGACCGGGCGTTCCTCTCGCTTTTTCATGGATCAATGAATCTCGCACTGGTTTATAAGAGTATCGGGAACTACAGAGAAGCGCTGAGACTGCAGCTACACACCCTGAAAGCCAAAGAAGAACATTTTCCTGCCGGACACCCTGAGATAACAGAGAGCCTGATACAGGTAGGACAAACGTACCGGTTTTTGGACGACCGTGAAGTAGCCAAAGACTATCTGTATAAAGCCTTGCGGATTATTCAGGAGGCCGACGGAGATTTTTTTATGCAGCAGGGTGACATACATTATACCCTTGCCCTGATTCAGGAGGATGAAAAGCTAATATCAGCAGCAAAAAACCATTACTTGCAAGCCAGACAGCTTTTCGAAAAGGCATATGATAAAAAATTCGATTTTGTATATATGGATTTTCTGAGCAATGCGGCTAATTTTTTTGCCGGCAACAACGAGCCCGATCTCGCGCTGGAATGGGCCCGGCAAGGCCTGGATTATATGGTTCAGGTAAATGGTGTTGAATCCATGCCTGGTTTTTTACAGACGCTCAATATGGGCCGGGTATACTTCCATCTCGGCGATTTTAGAAAAGCACAGGAGCAGGCAGAAAAAAGCCTGGAAATATTGGACAAACGGATGCAGCTATCCGCATCTGACATAGATGCTATAAGGATCAATTATGACAAGCCACAATCGATCCTGCTGCAGGCACAATCAGAATATGCGCTGGAGAAAAACAGATCCATCACATTTCTTGAACGGACACTGGAACGATTACTGGAGGCCATGACCATACTGGAAGAGAGGAAACGCTTCCTTTCTGAATCTGAGGACCGTACCATATTGATCGCCCAAAACCTGGATTTGATAAATTTTGTAAAAAAAATTCAACTGGAGCTATTCGAAAAAACCGGAGATGAGAGCTACCTTGACGGATTAATTTCAGTTCAGGAATCCAGTGTATTTAACCTTATCCGGACTCAACTGGATCTATACCAGGACATCAGATTTGCCGGACTACCAGCGGAAACGCAGGCGATGGAAGCTGAGCTCAGGCAAAATCTGAATGGGCTTCTCGAGGCAGGTGGCGACTTGAGCGAGTATCATGCACTCAGTTCAGACTGGCAGACCTTTCTGGAAAACCTGGAAAAAAATCACCCCGGGTATTTTAAGATGCGCTATGCCTCTTTCCCCGCCGATAGCATAAAACTCCCCCGGGAACTTCAGGTTGTACGTTACTTCTTTGTAGAAGAAAGGCTGAAAGCCCTGGTATTTGCTAACGGGAAAAGGAAGCTTTTTCATCTGGATTTCGACAAGAATCTGGTCAACAAACTTCAGGAAAACTGGACCAATATTCAGGAACTGGGCAAGATCACTACTGCTTTGTATGATCAGCTCTGGAAGCCTCTGGCTTCACATCTTACTCAGGAGCAGATATTTATCGTGCCCGCTGGTGTACTTTTCAACCTCAATTTTGACCTACTCACCCCTCAACCACCGAAGGATTACAGAGGTTTTTCAGGTAACAGCTTATTGGCCAAACACAGCATCTCCTATCATTACAGCCTCTGGATGTTAACCGAACAAAAAACAAATCGCATCACCGCCAGGTATGTGGCCTTTGCGCCGGGATTTTTAGATACGATGAAGGAAAAGTACCTCAACTCGCTTGACGGAGACTCGCTTAACCTGGACCGCTCCTATCTATCCCTTTTGCCCCAACCCTTTGCCATCAACCTGATCGAACGGGTTGCGGATCATTTTAACGGAAAAACCTACCTCCGGGAGCAATCCACCCCTGAAGTTTTCAGGGAAAATGCAGGAAACCATAAGATCATCCATATCGCCTCCCATGCAGAGTCCAACAACATCAGCCCGGGGCTGTCCCGAATCATTTTAGCCAAAACAGGTAAGCCAGAAGAAGAAAATTCCATATACGCCTATGAGATTTACAATACAGACCTGAATGCGAATTTGACCATTCTCACTGCCTGCGAAACGGCCAAGCCTGTGTACAAACCTGGGGAAGGAATGATTTCACTTGCCCACGCCTTTCAGTATTCCGGATCTGAAAGCCTGCTGACTTCACTCTGGCGCATTGATGAAAAATCCAGTCTGGAAATTACCGATTACTTTTTGGCTCTCCTGGCAGAAGGCCTGCCAAAAGACAAGGCCCTTAAAGAGGCCAAGCTCAATTATCTTTCCCAGGCAAGCGGCCGAACGCTTTCTCCACAGTACTGGGCGGGCCTTGTTTTAATTGGATCCCCTGAACCAATCGCTGAATTGGCGAATACAGAGAATCTGGTTATCTGGCTGATGGGTATCCTTGTACTCATACTGTTGAGCTTTTTGATTTTCTTTAAGAAAAAATCCCATTTTAGTTGATACAGGCAGGCCATTAGAGAATTGTCGAATTTCATCCTCCTGGCCTTTAAAAAGATAATGATTGTTTTGTAGCGAATCGGGCATGTTTGCCTGAGCGATTCAAACTCTACAGCTGTGAGCAGTAGAGCGGAAAAAAAGGTAAAAAACAATTGCAGATTGATGACATTAATTTTTTTCACCGATGTAAGACTAAAAACACCATTTGACATGAAAAGATTACCAATTCTGCTGCCATTGATCCTTTTTACGGTTGTTTTTCAGGCTTGTAAGCAAGATGAAGACATGGTCCCGCAAAATTCCTTTACGATTTTTTATGACGGCGTTCCTTATACATTTACCAACGGTGTCATTTGGGATTATGGAACAGAAATTTACCGGCCCAGGCATTTTTCACATGCCTATCTGATACCCAACGAAAACGTATTCAGCCAGAGAAACAATTACAATATTCCTGCCGGTGATCCGCCACTTACCCTGTCTTTTTTTCTAAGCACTCCGGACAGTGATATCTTTAAATCAGGCACCTATGAATTTGTGGGAGAATTCAGGGATTGGGGAAGTACTGAAGCTTATGAAGCCTATTTGTCCGATATTGAAGATAAATATTTTATCTCAGATGTGGTGGTAGGTTTTGATGACAATGGCGATGCTTTGATAGAAGCAGAGGAAAAACATGGCATTACATCAGGACAGGTAATCGTCACTGAGGATTATCTTGAATTTGATCTTAGCCTGACCAACGGAAGTAAGGTAACGGGCCAGGTGAGCCCCCGTTTTGCAAAATCCTTTCCTCCTTCCTGATTTCGAAGGTCTCTACCTAAATACCACCAAATCAGGTTTGCCTGTTCCAAACTGATGTAAAAGTACCTAGAAAACAACCACCGGATCAAAGTCCGGTTTTTTTTTGATGACAAGTACGTCCTTTTCCGATGTAAAGGAAAACAACTTAAAATCGCCATGAAAAAACTTGTACTTTCATTCATCTCATTTACCATTCTGAGCCATTTCACATTGGGTCAGGGACGGCTTTCCTACTATACGCCCACGCATTACCATGGAATTTTTTCTCAGGAGATCACGTCAGCCAGAGCATCTGGTATGGGACACACCTATCTCACTTTAGATGGGATCGACAATGCACTTTATAATCCGGCCAGCATAGGACTGACCAAAGCAAAAATTTCGACCCACCTGAATTATGCCCGCGGAGGCCAGGTCAGGACCAACTCTCATTTTCCCTTTTTGGGCATTACCTACCGTATCAATGATAAACTAAACCTGGGGTTCAGTGCATTCAGGTGGATAGATAACAATACCATCTGGACTACAGATATCGGTGGCAGCAACATTCCGGTAGAAAAACGAGAACAAACCATGCTCTCCGCAACGGGGGCCTACGAGCTCATCGATGACCTGTACCTCGGTGCATCAGCAGTCTACCTTTATGAAGAAGGGGTACCGGGACACATTACTTCTAAGGATTTTATTGTAAACATCGGGGCCCTGTACGAAAAGGAAGTCGATTGGATAAAAGAGGATAAACTCAAAGATCAGAAATTCAGAGCTGCTGCCAGTCTGATCAATGCCGGAATGGACAACCAGACAGAACAAACCTATGAAGACTTATTGAACTACCGGTCCATGATTATATTTCTTTCTGCTGGCGCTTCCTATCATTTTTCTATACCGCTTGCAAATAACCTTGTGGAAGGTAAGGCCTTTTTTGATCAGACTTCCAGACAAGTGGATCTGGGAATACATCTGCAATACAGGGATGAAATACCAGGCAAGGATCCCTACAATGAGCAAGGCTACAACAGCGCCTTAGGGGCGGGGGCTGAAGCCTGGTTTTTCAATACCATAGCCATTAGAATGGGATATTATTTTGAAAAAAGACCCAAGGATATCCGATCAGAAGGGGGTGCCTGGGTAAGTACGGATAGAAAAGGATTTACCTGGGGTTATGGTGCCAGGCTACCTCTTCACCAATGGACAGAGGGACAGGTTCCGTTCAATGCAGAAGTAAACCTGGTCACCGGAAGCATTATCAATGAACTCAGAAAGGACTTCAGCCACCGTTCTCCGATCGGGGAAAACAATTTTCTTTTTGCTATGGGAGTCAATTTACAATGGGTTAAGTAGACCGCGAGGGTGTAGTCAATTGGAGAATTCAACCCCACAAAAAATATTTTTTACATCGGAATACAAAAAGGGAGACCGGCAGGCGGTCTCCCTCTATTTCAGGGTCCGGCTCATGGAGTGTTACAAACCTCCGATATGACAGGATTTGAGCTGCACCATCTCCGCAACCTTCCACTGTTATCCTGCATTCCTGAGGAATACGAGGTCTCGCCAAAAGACGAGATGAGGCCTGGTTTTGAAGCGGTGCTTCACTCGGCATTTTAATCAACTTGTGAAGTTTGAACATGTCGCTGAACCGAACCTTCCGTCAAATATACAATCTATTCCTGCAAACCTCAAATCAGGAGCGAAAGGGACCAGCGCCTGAACTAAATGGATGGCCTGAAAAAAACATTCCGAAAAAATTTCATGTAAATTGCCACCAAAACAACAAACTTTAAATGGTTTTAAAGTTTAATTTTACTAATTTAAATTTTACTGTTTGAAAGTGAAAATTAATGTCTTCGATAGATTTTATCAGTAAGAATCCAATTAATTGAATAATAGGAATGTATCAAATCAAAAAGATCATTGTTTGTCTGGATCAGAGCGAAATGGACGAAACACTGGTGAAATTTGCCGCATTTATTGCAAAAATCAACCAATCCAAAAAAATTTATTTCACGAATGTCATCCGGAACCTCTCCATCCCGAAAGACATTCTTACGGAGTTTCCCAACCTTGTCAACAACATGATCGAAGAGCGGGCAAATCAGATGAAGGAGGTAGTATCCAGGAATTTCGATCCTGAGCTCAAAGTAAGCAGTTCATTCATTGTCAAGGAGGGGCAACTGTCCAAGAAAATATTAAAGCTAGCCAATGAAAAGTCTGCCGACCTGATCCTGGTAGGCCGGAAGATAAATTTGCCCGGTTCGGGTGTAGTATCGCAACGACTTGCCAGAAGGGCCTCCTGTTCGCTACTGATCGTACCGGAAAAGAGCCTGCCGAATATCAAGAAACTGCTTGTACCCAGCGATTTTTCTGACTATTCTAAAGACGCACTGGAAGAGGCCATTGAAATTGCGGAGAAAAATGAAGGGAAATCAGAGATCTTCTGCCAAAATGTGTATTCAGTTCCCTCCGGCTACCATTTTACAGGTAAATCTTACGAAGAGTTTAGCCAGATCATGCTGGAAAATGCTACCATAAGCTTCAAAAAGTTTATCCGGAAAATTGACACCAAGTCAGTAAAGATCAAAACATTGTATACCAAGGATGAAGATGACGATCCGGTAGAAGACATCATCAAGAAGGCCCAGGAAATCAAGGCGGACATGATCATTATAGGTGCCAAGGGAAGGACTGCCGCTACGGCCCTGTTTATAGGAAGCCTGGCAGAGCGGTTGATACAAATGAATGATAAGGTACCTCTGCTGGTCACCCGGCCCAAGGGAAAAAACGCAGGGATAATAGAGTACATTCTCGAGATATAATTTTTTCACATACAAAAAAAGATGTTTTAGGACTTTGAAAATATATTTCATAACTTGAAAACTGAATCAAAAAATTACCGTATCATGAGACCAAGCGCTTCTTTTTTAGTGATTATTTGCCTTTCATTCATCAGTTGGAATGCGCATTCCCAGCTACTTAACAGAATAAAAAGAGCCGCCTCAGAGGGTGTTTCCCGTGCTGTGGAGAGGACTGTCGAGAAAGAAGTTGCGAAAGCCACCCAACGACAATTGGAAAAAGCATTCAGCAATCTCTACGGAGACATGGAAACAGGAGAGAGCGGTTCTGCCGGGGGCAATTATGATTTTAGCAAAATCATGGGTTCCATCAATATGGATGTTGAAACAGAAAGTTCCTATAACTTTTCGGGACTGGCCGTCATGGAAATAACCAGTACTGATGAAAAAGGAAAAGCCCAGGATCCCGTTGTCTTCAACTCATTTTTGTCCGAAAACCCTGATTATTTCGGGATGGAGTTTGTGGAGCAAAACCGCAAAAATGACAAAGAAAAAGCGGTGATCATTATGGATCACAAAAATGAGGCAACGATAATGCTGATGGACAACGAAGATGGCAAATCGAGCATGGCGTTTTCCATTGACTGGGCAGGTATGATGGATGAAGCAGCCAGGATGGATGAGGAAAGCGAAAATCCATCTGCGATGAATAACGCCGATGTATCCTTTGAAAAAACCGGCAATACCAAAGAAATTCTCGGCTACACCTGTGATGAGTATCGCGTTACAAGTGAAGACATGGAAGGTACTTATTGGTTGAGCCAGTCAGCAATAGTAGGAATGGAGTCTTTCTGGAGCAAAAACAGTCCGTTTGTCACCAAAAAAATGAAAGCAGAGAATCCGGAGTATTTCAACAATCTGCCAGAGGGCAACATTCTTGAAATGGATTTTACCAGTAAAGAGGATGAAAGCAGCACACAAATGAAAATGGTTGAGATAGACACCGGAAAATCTTCCAGTTTTGATATGGCGGACTACCCCAATGCAATGCAGGGCGCCAAATAAACCTATTCTGAATCCTTATTTTACTTGAATTGATAGTTTCAATTATTGTAGCCAGGGCATCCAACAATGCGATCGGCATAAACGGAGACTTGCCCTGGCATCTTCCTTCTGACCTGAGGCATTTTAAAAAAACCACCGCTGGCCATTTTGTAGTGATGGGAAGGAAGACGTTTGTCAATTTGGGAAAACCTCTTCCCGGAAGGCCGCATATAGTAGTCACCAGCAACAGCGATTTTAAAGTACCCGAAGGGCACTACGTCGCTCATGGGATTACTGAGGCCCTGGACATCGGAAGATCCAAAGGGCTGGAAAAGATTTTTATACTGGGGGGTGCGGAAATCTACAAACTGGCACTTCCACTTACGGACGAAATGATTATCACAGAGATTGATGCCCGTCCGGAAGCAGACACTTTCTTTCCGGAATTCGATCCTGAGGTCTGGGAAAAGGTTCATCAGGAAAAGGTCAGGAAAGACGAAAAAAATCCTTTTGATCATACTTTTGTTACCTACAGGCGCATCGGTAAACCCCGCTAGCAAACTTTTTGCTGGCATCGTGAGCGGAAATATAATTTAACGAAAGAACGCTACCTAAGCGCAAACTTTTTAATTTTGACCATCAATCCTCAAAACTGACCTCATGTACCAAGCCATAACCGCCGAGATCGTTTCCATAGGTGATGAACTACTTTATGGACAGATTCTTGACACCAACAGCAAGTGGATCAGTGAAGAATTGGACAGAATAGGCGTTAGAGTTGTCAGAAAAACGACCGTGGGTGACGACCAAGCCTCAATGCTACAAGCCTTTTCTTCCGCTGCTCAAAAAGTAGATATTGTATTGATGACCGGTGGACTAGGCCCCACTAAGGATGACCTGACCAAAAATGTCCTGAGCCATTTTTTTGGTTCAGAACTAAAATTATTCCCGGAAGCACTGGAAGATGTCAGAAGTTTGTTTGAAAGCAGAGGTAGAGCGTTGTCCGCTACCAACCGTAATCAGGCCTATTTACCTGCAAACTGCCAGTACATCAAAAACGCTGTTGGCACAGCGCCGGGCATGTGGTTTGAAGAAAAGGGCAGCATTTGGATGTCTATGCCGGGAGTGCCACATGAGATGAAGTACTTGATGGAGAAGGCGGTGATTCCCCGGCTAAAAGATAAGTTTACGCTGCCGGTAATTTACCACAAACTGATCAAGACGGTAGGTATTGGGGAGAGCTGGCTTTCAGATATCATTTCGGACTGGGAGAGGCAGTTACCTTCCCATATCCGCCTGGCATACCTTCCTTCTCTGGGGGAAGTGAAGTTGAGGCTTACCGGTTTTGGTACGGAACAGCAGCAAATTACCAGCGAAGTGGAGGAACAAATCGAAGGCTTGCTTCCATTGATTGCACCTTATGTATACGGCTTCAACACAGACAGCCTGGCTTCTGCCATAGGGCATTTGCTTGTCCAGAAAAGAAAAACAGTTGCGCTTGCAGAAAGCTGCTCCGGAGGATATATCAGCCACCTGATCACTGGAAACGCCGGTTCGAGCGAATACTTTAATGGGGCGGTAGTACCCTATCACAATGCATTCAAGGCATCTATTTTGGGTGTATCCGAGGCAACACTAGCCCGGAAAGGTGCCGTCAGTGAAGAAACTGTACAGGAAATGGCAAAAAAGGTACGCCTGAAATTTGATGCCGATTACGGTCTTTCCTCCAGTGGAATAGCCGGCCCGGGAGGGGGGACAGCATCTAAACCGGTAGGTTTGGTATGGATTGCCTGCGATGACGGCCGGACTTGCCATACCCGCAAACTCCAGCTTACCCAGGACCGAACCGTAAATATCCAGCTCACAGCAGTAGCCGCATTAAACTTATTGAGAGAGACGATTATACAAAAATCAGAATAAATTTTAATCAGATTCCTTTTGCAAAATAATGACTTAAATTTAGTTTTATGTCCGGGGCGGATATTACAGGGAGCCGACAAGGGTAAAATATTCAATGCAAAATCCAGACAATGAATATTTGAAATTGTCAGAGACGCTTCCTGGTTAGCATCGGGACGGGCTCTGACCGATGAACAGGAATTGTAAACAATTGAAAGCAATAAGCTATGGCAACAGTTGAAATGGTGATGCCCAAAATGGGAGAAAGCATTATGGAAGGCACTATTCTTTCCTGGCTGAAAAAAGAAGGGGATACGATCGAACAGGACGAATCTGTCCTGGAAGTCGCTACTGACAAGGTAGATACAGAAGTCCCGGCTACCCATAGCGGAACACTCAAATCGATTCTTGCAAAGGAAGGCGAGGTGGTCGAAGTCGGCAAACCTATAGCGCTTATCGAAGTGAATGATGATCAGCAAACAGATTTCCCGAAGGATCAGCCTGCAGAGACAGCTACGAAACCTCCACTGACAGAACAGGAGATATTGCAAGACGTGCCGGAATTCACGTCTCTTATCCTTGGATCGGAGTCGTCCGGAAAAAAAACAGAAAACAGCCGTTTTTACTCTCCACTAGTACAGAGCATTGCCAAAGCAGAAAATATCAGTCCGCGTGAGCTGGATCAAATACCTGGAACCGGAAAAAATGGGAGGGTCACCAAACATGATATGCTGGCCTTTGTAGAACACAGAAAAGCAGGTGGGGCTATATCGGGGGCGGTATCTCGCGACTCCGGAGAGGCGGCAGACGAAATCATAGAGATGGACCGGATGCGCAAAATGATAGCCCAGCGCATGTTGGATTCGAAAAATATTTCCGCGCACGTCACTTCATTCGTCGAAGCGGACCTAACCCCAATCGTGCTTTTTAGAAATAAAATCAAAGAGCAATACAGAAAGAAAGAAGGAGAAGGCATTACGTTCACTCCATTTTTTGTGATGGCTATCGCCAAAGCCCTCAGGGACTATCCCATGATCAATATTTCGGTAGATGGCGACAAGATCATTAAAAAACAGAACATCAATATCGGGATTGCTGTGGCGCTGGCAAATGGGAATCTGATCGTGCCGGTGATCAAAAATGCAGACCGCTACAACCTTACCGGCCTGTCTAAAAAGATCAACGACCTCGCACTACGAGCCAGGGAAAATCGACTCCATGCAGACGAACTTAAGGGTGGTACCTATACCCTATCCAATATAGGCTCCTTTGGCAATATCATGGGGACTCCCATTATCGTGCAGCCCCAGGTGGCGATTCTCGCAGTAGGCACTATAACCAAAAAACCTGCTGTGATCGAAACACCCACCGGAGATACAATAGGTATCCGGCACAAGATGATCCTGTCACACTCCTATGACCACCGGGTAATAGATGGCGCCCTGGGAGGTATGTTTGTAAAAAAGGTCGCCGATTATCTGGAAAGCTTCGACATGGATACCACAATTTGAATCATTTAAAAATTGACATCCCACACTCCCTGATTTTATCTACGATCTGCTGGATTTTTACCGGTTTTGTGAGGTAGTCTGACATGCCAATCTCAAGTGCTTTCTCTATATCATCCTTAAATACGCCTGCAGACAAGCCTACAATTTTTACGGTATCACCGTTTGGTAGGGTCCTGATGATTTTAGTCGCATCCATACCATTCATCCCGGGCATCTGATTGTCCATAAAGATCAAATCAAATTTCTTTTGCTTAACACTATTCACAGCCTCCATGCCATTAAGCGCGATATCAGGGTCATAGCCCATTTGCTCCAGCAGCATGACCATAAATTTCAGGTTGATGTCATTATCCTCAACTACCAGTATTTTTAAGGGGTAATCTTCAGCCAGGCGCTCAAAGTCAGCGGGCTCCTCAGTACTGGATTTCAGAGGTAAGGACTTGTTTTCTTCTCCGTTGATATGAGAAATAAGCGTAAAAGTAAACGTCGATCCCACCCCCAATTCACTTTCTATTTGCAATACCCCTCCCATCAACTCGATAAGTTTATTGGCAATCGCAAGTCCAAGGCCAGTGCCTTTGTATTCTCCATTGGAGGCGGCACCGACCTGGGTAAATGGCTTGGTGAGTTCAGGGAGTTTCTCCTGATCAATCCCAACCCCGTCATCTTTAACCGAACAGGATAAAATAAGGTTGTTGGTAAATAATTTTTCTCCCTTAAGCGAAACCCGGATCTCTCCTCCTCTTTGCGAGTATTTAATCGCATTTCCGATGATATTGAAAAATATTTGGGCCAGCTTATCCTTGTCCAATACAATATTTTCGGGCAGGGAATCATCTATATTTACCTGAATTTTCAACGACTTTTCTCTGGCCATGCCCGAAAAAATATTGGAAATGCGTTCCATCTCCTGTTCCAGATTAAACAATACCGGATAAAGCTCCATTTTGCCGGCTTCGATTTTTGAATAATCCAGGATGTCATTTACAATATGCAACAAGGACTCGCCGGAATCTCCGATAATGGACAACAATTCTTTCTGTTCTTTAGAAAGCTGGGTTTTAAAAAGCAAACCGGTGATACCCAGCAAGCCGTTCAATGGCGTCCTGATCTCATGACTCATGTTGGCCAGAAAGTTGGATTTTTCTTTATTGGCTACTTCGGCCTCTTCTTTGGCTTCTCTCAATCCTTTCTCCCACAATTTCTGCCCGGTAATGTCCCTGGCTACTGACATCATTCGCCCCTCGTCCAGTTTAAAAAACCGAACTTCGAAAAATCTTCTGCCGATATCCAGAAAAAGATCCAGTTCTTCTGTCTGCATTTTCCCTGTCATCACGGCTCGCCGGAATGCACGCATGGCCTTTTCACCGGATTCTCCGGTCAGTATATCATTGATATTTTTCCCAAGAGATCTTTGGGGTGGCTGTAAAAGAAATTCATCGTTTTGAACATAGTAATCCAGAAAGTCACCCCGGTTATTGTAGATAAAAATAATGTCTGGCAGACTGTTTAAAACAGATCTAAGTCTGTTTTCGCTCCTGATCAATTCCTGATCGGCAATGTATTTGTCATGAATATCAGAACATATCCCTACGTCTCCGGAAAACTTTCCCTCCTCGTCGTATATCAGCTTGTCAAATATTTTAACCCTCACCGGCCCGCCGGTCTTTCTATTCATTGTTGCCTCATAATAGAAAAAGTCCTTTCCAGCCTCAATTGCCTCCTTTTTGGTTTTTAAAAAATCATCAGCATCCTCATTCATCAGCTCCGAGGGGCTTAAGTCTGAATATTCTTGCGGGGTGAAACCCAACACCTCCTTTACGTTATCGCTCACCTGGTAGGTTTTCCATTGCCTGTCGTGGTAATAAATAAAACCCTTGGATTGCTGAAGCAAAATCGTTTGTTGTTTTAAAAGTTGGTCCAAATCCCTGGATTTTTTCTCCAGCAGGAGGTTATTTTCACTGGTCACCTTATAATACCTTGACAAAAAATATACGAACAACAGCAACAGCGCAAAAAGAGAAAGAAAAAAATAAAAGTAGGTACCGAAAATTCCGGTGACAATGGTAGCCTTGTCCTGAGAAAATACAAAAGCAAAAGAAGTTTCTAATTTTGACAGGGAAAACGGATACTGAATTAGTAGACTTTTTTTAATTTTCTCGTTTTCTACGAATTGGACCCACCCTTCATATTCACCCCTAAGCCCTCCTTCTATTTCTCTGCTGAGAGCAGCCTGAAGTGAGTTGTCCAGGTAAACTCCACCGCTGATAGTACCGCCGGCCGGGTTGAGCAAATCCCCTTTCATGTAGATCAACTTGTGGGTATCGGGACCTAGATAATAATTGGTGAGATGGTTGATAAAGTACTTCTCCAGATTGAGCTTTACCAGTAGGGTCACATTTCCCCGATCTGACCTGATCCTGAAACAATCGGTACAGGTGTCCTCACCTATTGGCATGTAGGGCCGCTCCGCCAAAAAATAATTGGCATCAGAAACATGGTATTTTCTGGAAACCCCACTACCCTCGATAATTAGCGTATCGATAAGATTGATGTAGTTGTTCAACATCCTGCGCACCCTTGTTTCGTCTACAGAATTTTCCGAAGCATTACCCGCTGCCATCAGGGAGGCTTCCTGATTATTGGCAAAAAAGATGAGGTCGTCGTTCAGGCTATTGAACTTCCGCTGGGCTTCATTTGCCGCCAGCTCAACTTGTTTATTTAGGAAAATTTTTCTGTTTTCAATAAGGTTCTCCGACAGGGAGCGGTAAAAGAAAAATGCAAGCATGATGGTGAATAAAATCGCCACAATACTCGACCCGATCAGCCACCAAAACTTACTTGTCTGCCTATGGTCAAAATCCAAATTGAACTCCATATCACTAATCATGGATATCTAATAAATACCAATCCATAAGATTCATCTTCCTACAATAGGCCTGAAACAGGCGTCCAGCCATCTCAAATCCATGGTAATTTTCCTTCTCCAATAAAAATTTTGACGCCATCCTCCTTACCTCCTTGCTTTTACTTTTAAATAAATTGAAATCTTCCCGCCTGAAACTATCTGAATTTATGGTTTGAATATAGGCATGATTTTTCAGTGGTGGCAAGCTCAGTGCCTCAATAGCTTCCGATTTTCCGGCTACCACTGTACCCTGGCTGTCTATCAGCATAAGCTTCTTATCATACTTTTCCAAAAAGGAATCCATCAGGTCAGATAAGGTGATGTCGAAGCCCAATACACCTTTCAACTCATTTGCATGGTACACGGGGTGTACCAGAGACAAAATCCACCCGCGTCCCACCGGATCAACGTACACTTCTTCTATCCATACAGACTCTCGGTTTGGGTTGTGCACCTCATCTGCCAGGTAAAAAAAATTAAATGCTGTCACATCTATATCCGGTTCAATAGAATTCAACAGGTCATAGGGTGGATAAAGCCTGCTGAAATTACTAGATGCATTGAAATATACCTGACTTACCATCGGGCGGCGCTCTGTAATGCGTTTAAAAGCATCGTCCATCATTTCAGTAGTATAGACTTCCCTTACAGATTTGCTTATGTTTTCGGCCAGTAGGGATATGAAAACGGTACTACCCTCTTCATTGTCACTTTTGCTGTAGAAAAAGCCGTTTTCCTCTGTAAAAAATTTATCTTCGTTGACCAGCCTGACCAGACTGTCTGAATTTTCAAATAAAGCGGCAGAGAAGTCAGCCAATTGAGAAATATCCGTTTCCAAAGGCTTCAGATCAGCTTCGACATGGCTGACGATCTTGTCCAAAAGTAAAAAATGTTGCTCAGCTTGCTGAGTTCTATCCGATTGACAAGCCGTAGAAATCAATAAAAATAAAAAGACTAAGGAAAATAAATATTTCATCTTTGAATATTTAAATATATCCAAATTTAAAAATTTTCCATAGCATTATGAAGCGATTGATTCATTTCCTGAAATCTTTCTTTGACTTTAACAAAAAAAGGTCCTTCCAAAAGTCCGTCCAGCTCATGCTCATCCACAATCTCTGCTACGGGAATCTTAAATGTCTGCTCTAACATGCCCGATTCAAATTTCAACAAATACTTATTGTTCCAGTCAAAAAGGCTGATCCTGATACCATCCTTGCTCGTTTCGCGGACCACTCTCATGACGGCCGGACAACGTTGGCTGTGAAGCTGATCTCAGATTTCAGTGAGGAGGCCACTGAACAATACTTTTCTACTGCGAGACGTACCACCTTTTCAAATTCTGCCTGGCTGGCATCCGGGGAAGTAAGCTCGAATAACAAATGGATCTCAGTGTAAAAAGAGGGTGTACCTTCACTCCTGATTCCCTCCGCTTCAATTTTAAAATCACTCACCTGCTTGCGCCTTTTTTTCATCATCAAAACCGTATCAACAGCAGAACATCCCGCCAGACCGGAGAGTAAAAGCTCCATGGGTGATTGGTGCTTTTTATCGGCTGCCGCATACATGTCCATATTTACTGTATTACCGGTGAGATTAACCGATTCATATTCATGATCGGCAATCATGTGAAGTGTAATTTTCTTTTTACTCATGGTGATTATTAAAACATTAAAAATTATGAATTTGTCATTTAACGGCAGACAAATCCCTTAATTCCTTCAAAGATAAGGAATGAAACGGAAAAAACATCAGGCAGAAACTTCTCCGGAGATCTGGTCCTTTTGTTTATTATTTTGATCCACAGGGCTTGTAATACCTGATCATTATTTTATTTTTACAATGTACTAAGTGAGATTCAGGTAACTCTACAGCACAATGTTAAAAGACATTCGATTCACAGATTAGATGAGAAAAACCATCATCAGATGAATCACATAATCTCGTTAAAAACAGGGAAATTTGTTTCAGTCTCATCAGAAAAAGGCAGGAGCGACCGGTTTGGAGGCAAGTGAGAAGATTAGGAGTGCCGACCAATCATGCTGGATGCTCCCTCCGACCGGGATCAGCCAGACGGATTTCTGACCGCTGAAAAAAACTATCAATATACATGAAATTCTCTCTTTATTTGGGCAGGTATAGCGGTATCAAAGTGTTCATACACTGGACATTTTCGCTACTTTTGTTTTGGATAGTTATTGCCAACACCAGATCCGGAACACCGCTGGCAGAGACGGGCTGGACCCTGTTGTTCATTATCCTTATCTTTCTTTGTGTTATTCTTCATGAATTCGGGCATGCGCTCACCGCCCAGAAGTTTGGCATACAGACCAGAGACATTATTCTTCTGCCTATAGGCGGCCTTGCCAGGTTGGAAAAATTACCGGATGACCCAAAAGAAGAACTTAAAGTAGCATTGGCGGGACCTTTGGTGAATTTGGTGATATTTTTCATTTTACTACTGATCTTATTTTTTAAAGGCTTTGATTTTTACATGGAAGAAGCACCCGCACTTAATGGATCAACAATTTGGTTGTATCTGGCTTCAGCTAATTTTTTTCTGGCTGTGTTTAATTTGCTGCCCGCCTTTCCCATGGATGGAGGCAGAGTTTTGAGGGCTTTGCTCACTCTGAGGATGTCTAGGGTTAAAGCCACGGAAATAGCCGGGGCCACCGGCCAGGCAATGGCCATTTTATTCGTTTTTTTCGGGTTGTTTAACAATCCCGTCTTGGTATTGATTGGTATTTTTATTTTCCTGGGAGCTCAGGCGGAAGTAAACCAGACCAAGCAGCATTCATTGCTGAGCGGTTTTACCGTTGAGGACGCGCTGATGAGTAAATTTCCGGTATTGGCTTTTGATGCTCCTCTGCAAAAAGCCGTGGAAAAACTGTTGGACGGGCAAGCTACCCATTTTGTGGTGGTCAGAGACGACCAGCCTATTGGCACTCTCAGTCGGGAAGGCATCGTCCAGGGCCTTCACGGACAGAACGCACAGGTAAGCATTGAAGATGTGACAGATAAAGATCCGCTAAAACTTGAGATGGCCACAGCCCTGGAGGAAGCGCTAAAAAACATGTCCAGGCAAAACAAAAAAGTAGCACTGGTCTATGAGGGACATCATTTTGTAGGCATTTTGGATCAGGAAAATATTTCGGAATTTATCATGGTGAAAGATGCCCTCGCGAGATGATCCAAGTCCCTGAGCAGGCTCACAGCAAGAGCCATGATGAAATACGGTCAATGCTGCAAACCTCTGATTCGGGCTTATCTACTAAGATTGCCAAGCAGCGGATACAGCAATTCGGATCAAATGAGATTCCTGACAGAAACAGGAAATCAACCTGGTATCTACTCATCCGACAATTCCGGAATGTCATGGTATATATCCTATTGCTGGCAGCAGGAATTTCTTTTTTGACGGGGCATATGGTAGATGTGATCGTGATTCTGGCCATTATCATCATCAACATTGCCATCGGTTTTGTCCAGGAATACAAGGCCGAAAGCGCCATGCTGGCCTTAAAGGGATTCATGGTACCCCAATCTAAGGTAATCCGGGACGGTGAACTGAAGACCATACACTCTAAGGACCTCGTTCCGGGAGATGTGCTCAGTCTATCTGCAGGGGACCTCATCCCGGCTGACGCAGTGATCTTTAAATACCAGGCGGCCCAGGCTATGGAAGCTTCACTTACCGGTGAATCCCTCCCGGTCGAAAAAAATTCCAGCCCATGCCCTGAGGAAACGGTCTTAGCCGAGCGAAAAAACATGGTCTGGAAAGGTACATTTCTGACCACAGGCGATGTCCTGGCCTGGGTAACGGCTACCGGCCCGGCAACTCAGCTTGGTATGATCGCAGACAGCCTGTACACCATCCCTCAGAAAGACTCCAATTTTAAGATAAAGTCCGATCAATTGGCCAGACAGATGGCCATGCTGGCTGCAATAAGTGCCTCAATTCTGTTTGCAGTGGGTTACTTTTTTCAGGACATTCCGGTAAATGAATTGCTGCTAATAGCCATAGCTGCATTGGTATCCGCTATACCGGAAGGCTTGCCGGCAGTACTTTCCATTGTACTAGCCATAGGGTCTTTCAGAATGTCGAAACAAAATGCAATCATCCGTGAAATATCTGCCGCTGAAAGTCTGGGCACGGTAAGCACAATTGTCACTGACAAGACGGGCACCCTTACCGAAAATACAATGACCATCAATAAACTATGGCATATCGGTAACAAAGAGGTATCCGTCTCGGGAAAAGGCTGGGAAGAGCAGGGAGAAATAACGGGAGCAACTGATGACATCGCTGCATTGGACCCATTGATCGAAATCGCTGCGCATTGCAACAATGCTGCTGTTGAGAGCAGAGATGATGGCTCTTTCCATGTGGCTGGAGACCCGACGGAAGCTGCTTTTGCAATTCTCGCCAGAAAGGCCGGAAAAAAGAAAGAACACAGCATCCAAAAAGACCTTCCCTTCGATAGCAAATTGAAGTATCGGGCTACGATTGTAGAAAAATCCGGAGAGACAGTCAAGTATTATATCGGGGCCCCGGAAATCATCCTCAAAAATTCTTCCTGGTATACCAGCAAAACCGGCAAAAAGCCCCTTTCAAACAAAGAAACGAGGCTCGCCTTGCAACAATTGGAGCATTGGTCCGGAAAAAGTTACCGGGTTTTGGCAGTCGGATTCAAGCCGTTTGATGAAGCAGAATCAGACCGAGACGATGGGATCATTTTTTGTGGTCTTGCTGCCATGATTGACCCAGCGCGGCCAGAGGTGCCCGGTGCTGTAAAAAACTGTCAGAAAGCAGGAATTCGGGTAATCATGGCGACGGGAGACCATGCGCTTACAGCATTGGCGATAGGCAAAACGGTCGGAATTGCGCTGCCGGGAAAGGAAAAAGTCCTGACAGAAAAGGAGTTATTGCAGCTAAACGATGAGGATTTTGAGAAGGCTGTCAGGGAGGTAAACATCTTTTCCAGACTTAGCCCATTGATGAAGGTCCGAATCGCAAAATCACTTCAGGATCAAGGGGAATTGATAGCGATGACTGGTGATGGCGTCAATGATGCACCTGCCCTGAGGCAGGCCAATGTGGGTGTAGCAATGGGGATCAAGGGAACAGATGTGGCCCGTGAAGCAGCGGTGGTTGTCCTGGCAGATGACAATTTTGCTACCATAGTCAAAGCAGTAGAACAGGGAAGGATCGTTTTCAATAACGCCAGAAGAACAAGCTTCTTTCTGATCACTACTAATTTTGCAGAAATTCTCACCTTGATCATTGCCATTGCATTCGGGCATGCCCTACCGCTGACGGCTACTCAAATCCTTTGGATCAATCTGGTCACAGATGGCTTTTGTGACAAGGCACTGGCTACAGAACCGGGAACCGGTAATGAATTAAACTCTCCGCCGTTAGACCCCAAAGAAAAAATCATCAACAGGGAAATTATCCCCACTTTATTGGTCAACACCCTGTTCATGACAGGATTGTCCATGTCAGGTTTTCTGTATTATCTACCCGAGGGACTGGAGAAAGCAAGAACAATTGTCTTTATTATTCTGGCTTTTACACAACTTTTTAATGTCTTCAATATGCGTAACCTAAAAGGTTCTGCTTTCAAAGTTGGTATATTCTCCAATAAATGGGTAAATTATGCATTATTGGTATCCGTATCCATACAGGTTATTATCATTGAGATTCCGTACCTGGCAGACCTTTTCGAATTTCATCGCATTACCTTTTTGGAATTTTTAGTATGGGTCAGCTTGTCATCATTTGTGTTATGGATCAATGAATTGTACAAACTATTATTTATAACAAAATGAATCTTAACCTACAAATTGCAAGTCCTGAAGAAGCAGTAAAAAAAATCAAAAGCAATCAAAGGGTGTTTGTCCACGGAAGTGCGGCCACTCCCACCAAATTGTTACAGGCACTGGCTAAGAGAAAAGACGAATTGAAGAATGTAGAAATAGTGTCGATCACTACTTTGGGAGCGATGCCTCTGGCAGATGAATCGTGCAAAGGGAGCTTTTTCATCAATTCACTTTTCGTTTCAGAAAACGTCAGAAAAGCAGTCAACAGTGAACAGGGAGGCTATGTACCTATCTTCCTGAGTGAGATAGGGCGTCTGTTCAGAAAGCAAATTTTGCCTGTGGATGTGGCAATGGTACAGGTATCGCCTCCCGATAGGCACGGGTATTGTTCGCTGGGCACCTCGGTGGATGTGGCCCGACCCGCAGTGGACACGGCAAAATACATCATCGCCCAGATCAACCAGCAGATGCCCAGAACTATGGGTGACGGCCAGATCCACGTCAGCAAGATAGATATTGCCATAGAAGTAGATGAAGTCCTGCCACAGGTAGATTACTCGGCAAAGCTGGATGAGGCAGATTATAAAATCGGAAACTATATCGCCGAAATGATCGATGATGGATCTACGCTTCAGTTGGGTATAGGGGGTATCCCCGATGCAGTACTAAAATCGCTCGGACAACACAAAGATCTGGGTATCCATACAGAAATGTTTTCCGATGGTGTCATCGGTCTGTACGAAAAGGGTGTGATCACCAATCGGTTTAAAAAGAAACATCCCGGAAAGATCGTATCGTCGTTTGTAATCGGTACCCAGAAAGTGTACGACAGTATCCATGACAACCCTGCCTTCTCTTTCCATGAAGCTGCTTATGTCAACGATACCGCAGTGATCCGAAAAAACCCAAAAGTGATTTCAATCAATTCCTGTGTGGAAATAGACCTTACTGGTCAGGTTTGCGCAGACTCGATCGGCAGCTACCATTATTCGGGTGTTGGCGGTCAGATGGATTTCATGAGAGGTGCTGCCCTTTCAGATGATGGCAAGCCAATAATGGCTCTCCGGGCCAGCACCAAAAAGGGAAAATCCAAGATTGTTCCCTTCCTGAAGGAGGGTGCGGGCGTAGTGACTACCAGAGCCCACATGCACTATGTGGTCACAGAGTTTGGTGCTGCTTATCTCTATGGTAAAAACCTTCGGCAGCGAGCCCATGAACTGAAAAAAATTGCCGCACCAGAGCACCAGGATGAATTGGATAAAGCCATTTTTGAAAGGTTTGGAAATTTCACCCACCCGGTCCAATAAGGATTGATTGAACTGAAAAAAACAAGGGTAATAAATCGGGCATGCCTACGGGCAGACATGTCGGAGGCGGCACAAGAAGGGATGATTATCAACCTGCGACCCTGTCTTCCGGCAGGCAGGGAGTCCCCGTCCGGCTGGCGTCAGCCAGCCGGACATCTGACCATAAAAATCAAATGATAAACAATAGAAAATAAGACAAAGGAAGCGCTGAAATCAAAGCCAGCCTGATGATATCCGGCCAATCGAATACGTGTAAGCGTAGAGATTAGCCGTTTGGTCACAATCCCCGGTTTTATACCCTTGGTTATTTTCCTTTCGCCCCATCGGCGCTCCTGGCTTATCCACAATCGAATTCAGGTTTTTGGCATTTCTTTAATTGAAGTGTAAACTGAGTACCCCATCCGGACAGGCTCTGCACATCCATTTTGCCCCCATTCAATGTGAGGAATTGCTTGACCAACAGAAGACCTAAACCGGTACCCTTTTCGTTTGCAGTACCTACCATCGATGGCATGCGCCCTCCTTCATCTCCGTTGATCAGATTTTGATGCATTTCGTCTATGCCTACACCGGAATCTTTGATGTGACAAAAGATAAACTGTCCGTCTTCTTCATAAAAAATATCGATCCGACCATATTCCGGAGTGAATTTGATGGCATTCCCAATCAGGTTTTGGAGGATGATCTTCAGGTGATTTTTGTCTATCCATGCTTTGTTTGGCATACCGTCTTCGATCTGGTGCCGGACGTCAATAAATTTGGCGTTAAGCTGGAAATTCAGGTGTGCCAATACCCTGTCTACCAACTCGGCCAAAAACACTTCAGCCGGATTTGCATCCATACCATCCATTTGGGTATTGGCCCATTCAAGGAGGTCATTTAACAAATGCTCTGTGTTTTTTACCTGGCCGGAAAGCAGGGCAAATACATCCAACTCTTCTTTTTCATCAAAAAAACCCTGTCCTCTCATGTCCAGCAGTTGCTTGATGGCATTGATTGGTGATCTCAGGTCGTGAGAAATGATGGACAAAAGCCGGGTTCGTACATGATTCAATTCTTTCAATGATTGATTTTGCTGGCCTATCAGGTCTTTTTGTTGCCTGATCGCCTGGTTTTTCTTTTCCAAAGAGCGGTTAAAATGCTCCTTCAATCGCAGATGCTTAGCAAAAAAATACAGCAAACCGGCCAATAGCAGTACCAATACCGCTAAGAAAAACATCAATTTGTAATGCTGTTGTATCTGGTTGCTGTCCCGCTCCTTTTCCGCCCTTAGCCGTTGATTGTCCGCCTGAGCAAGGTTGAGCTGCAGTCGTGCCATCTGCCGGTTTTTTGCCGCATCATACAGGCTGTCACTGTAAGCCTTGTGGGCTTTCAATTGATAAAAAGCTTTATCGAAAATACCCAGTGCACTATACACCTGACTCAACAGACCGGTCACCTGCTGCAGGTCCCAGGTGGCACCATGGGATTCGGCTATCAACAATGCTTGCTCTCCATAATGCAGTGCGCTATCGATTTCTCCTTTGTCAAACTTCAATTTTGCCAGGCCCGTCAATGCAAAAGACTTTTCCCAATTGGTCAGAGAAAATTCATCCTGCAGTACATCCGCAAACAAATACTCCGCCCTGTCGAAGTTTCCCATTTCATGGTATACCTGGGCCATTCTGTTTTTGACCATCAGGTTTAGCACTGCTTTCCTATCTGCTTCCAAAAAACCAATAGCCTCCTGCAGGTGCTCCATCGCCAGACCAAAATCTCCAAGCTCATCATAGGCTATACCTAAGTTGAAATGGTTTTTGGCTACACCCAAACTGTCCCCCAGAGAAACATTTACGGTCAGGCATTCCTCCAACAGTTGAATGGCTTCCGCATATTCCTTGTCCACCATCTGCACCAGTGCTATTCCGTTGGTCGCGTAGAGTACTTCTTTAACTGCTGCTGACTCTTCTCCATACCCCTTTGCTATTGCAAAATGCTCCAGGGCATCATTATAATTGCCAGCGATATAATGGACCCGCCCCGCCTGATTGTGGATTCTGGCCAGAAGCAATGGATCCTGCAGACCTTCCCCTTGCTCTAAAGCCTGATTTACCAAAACGAGGGATTCATCCTTCTGATCGTATTGGATGGCGCTGGCTCGTTTTAGCAGAGAATCAATCTTATCCCATGCCTGAGCATTGACCCTGTATGTGGAAAAAAGAGTCACTAAAAGCAGTAAGATGAAGCATCTTCCGGGCATGATATTCACATGAATAATTCGCTGTTTCTTATAAAATGTTTAAGAACAAAAATAGTTAAAACAGTGAATTCCACAAATAAAATTCTTGTTAAATTAATTTAATAAAATAAAAGTACTTTAAATACAGATAAATGTTTTTAAAACAAATCTATCAGTACTCTGCTGGCTGCATGATACCCACCCATCCCATGTACACCTCCTCCGGTCGGGGTATCAAAAGCAGATATCATGCTGAAAGCCCTGCAATGTCACCTCTCTGGTACGCATACCGCCCCCGCCCTGGTCCCTACACCCGATCAGCAGCACGTTCTTCCCTTGCTGAATTAAAACAATAGCTGCACCACACCCATTGGGACCCGAACCCACGGCTACTGCATCATATGATTTTCTGACATTATGCCCCCTTTGAATTCAGGCTTTGGTTTCCGTTTTCCTCCGCTAACCTGGACAGGGCAAGGACGAGTCTATCCAAATCCGACAGTCGGGTGTAGACATGGGGCGAAACCCTCACACAATTGATGTTGCCATAGCTGATGGAAGTGGTGTGTATCTTGTATTTACTCAAAAGCTGTTGTCCCAGCGCCTGAGGTGTCATGCCCTCTATGGACACACCGGCAATGGCACAACTGTAGGCAGTCTTCAGAGAGGTGTGTATTTTAACGGAAGGGATGGACATGGCTTTTTCCGCCCAGTAATTTTTCAGATAACGCACCCTTTCTTCTTTTCTCCCGGCTCCTAAGCCATTATGGAAATTCAGTGCTTCTCCGATGCCCTGCTCAATCGGAAAGCTCCTGGTACCGAGAGTCTCAAACTTTCTGATGTCGGCACTTTTAGGATCACCATGGCATAGCAAAGGCCATACTTTAGAAATATTTTTCTTATTTATCCAAAGCATGCCGGTCCCAATAGGTGCAGATAGGTATTTGTGCAGACTGGTACCAAAATAATCTGCATCCAGATCCGGAATATTAAAATCGAGCAAACCAAAGGAATGCGCCCCATCTACTATCACTTCCACACCTTTCTCATGAGCCATCTGACAGATTTTCTTAACCGGCATGATCTGTCCCACCCAGTTGATCACATGGGTCAGGTGAAGTATCCTGGTACGGGAAGTAATCGCATTGCGGTAGTGCTCGACAATGGTATCCTCATCCTCTATGGGAAAATCGAAGGAAATCTGTTTGTAAACGATGCCTTCTCTCTGTGCGCGCTGAGTCCAGGCCTGCATCATATTGGGATAATCCTGTTTACAACCAATAACTTCGTCTCCTTTTTCCAAATCTATACCGTAAATAACCGTATTCAGCGCTTCGGTAGCGTTCCGGTTGACTGCGATTTCTTCCGGATCACATCCTGCCAATAGGGCGAGTTTTTCCCGCAATGGCTCTCTCCCCTGATCCAGAATTCGCCACATGTAATAAGAAGGAGCCTGATTAGACATTTGGTTATACCGGTCTACAGCATCCAGGACCAGCTTTGGACTGGGAGATACGCCTCCATTATTCAAATTCAATACCGGAGATGAACTTGCAGGGTAGGCTTGCTGAATGAGCGCCCAAAAATCCTCATTCTCCGCCATCTTTTCTGCACTTACATTTTTGTACAAATCACTTTTTGCGGCTAAATCCTCTGCAAACAGCTGCTGATATAAGCTATTGCAGGAAAATGCTCCGGTAAGTACCGCAGCTTTTCTAAAGAAGTCTCTTCTGTTGGTCGTAGATTTCATTTCTGCTTGTTTTGGTTAGTGGTTAATTCAATTTGTCCTTTACACAGATTCCTTCGTTTTTTTGCTGCACCGGAACCCGTCCGCAAAATAATCAAATTTTTCGGTCTGTGAAGTCTGTTTTATCTGTAAAGGTCACTTCCTGATTTTGGAAACCAAAATCAACAATAGACGGTATGGTGCAGATGGCGGATAGTAGGCAATTGCTGCCGGGAAGCAAAATACAAACACCGCAAATCGACTGTTTTCAGGTAGCATCCGAAGCCCGAACAGGCCGATTAATTTAAGGTTACAGTACGGCGCTGGTTAGGCACCCGGTACCGGCAGATTTTCCTATTACAGCATGGACAGGGAACCAACATCTGATCTGCAGGTAGCTTCCCCCTGCTTCAGGTGATTTCTTTTGAACGGAAAAAAATTTGCTTCAGGAACCATTTTGTCGGAATTTTGAGCTTTAAAGTAAAAGTTGATGAGAGATATAAAATTGGTAGAGGTCAGGTCGGAACTTGCTGCTGGAACCCGGGGAGCCAGCATGGGTATTGATGCCCTTAAAGTCGCCAGCCTGGACAAAAAATCTGACTTTTTTTCAAAATTTGACCCGGTCAACGTCAAAGATGCCAACGACTATCTCTGGCGGGGTAACGAACACCCATTTGCAAAATACATAGACGGCGTATATGAGGTAATTCATAACGTCTATACGACCATCAAAGATTTGCGGGAACGGCGCAAATTTCCGATTGTCCTCGCCGGAGATCATTCCACCGCGGCAGGCACCATAATGGGTATCAAAGCCGCTCATACTGACCGAAGGTTGGGGGTGATCTGGATCGATGCACATGCTGACCTGCATTCTCCATATACCAGCCCATCCGGCAACATGCATGGCATGCCCCTGGCCATATGTCTGGGAATAGATAACCTGGAGCAAAAGCAAAATGAACCCCTTCCGGGTACGATCGCATACTGGGAAAAACTAAAAAACCTGGGAGGCAAAAATCCTAAAATCATTCCGGAGGACATCGTTTTTATCGGCGTGAGATCCACCGAGGAACCAGAAAATTACCTGATCCGGCACCATGTTATCAACAATATTTCCGTGGCAGAGTCCAGGGCTTTGGGAATCAGGAATACTGCAGAGAAAGCTTTGCACCTGCTCCGGGACTGTGATCAGATATACATTTCATTTGATGTCGACAGTCTGGATACATCCATATCGAAAGGAACCGGCACTCCCGTTCCGGATGGTTTTACCATAAAGGAAGCAGTGGATCTGAATGAGGCCCTTATCAAAGACAAAAGGGTCTGTGCCTGGGAAATTGTAGAGGTTAATCCCACACTGGACACCGAAAATGCCATGGCAGAAAATGCCTTTGAGGTATTGGAATCAACTACCATTTCTCTGATTCAAAACTTTTGATGGGGGAAGCCTATTCTGCAGGATACCTTTCTGAGAATATGCTAGCGAAAGCCTTTACATTGGGATACATGAAATCTGCGTCTAGTACTTCCTGAGCAGAATAATACCGTACTTCAGTACATTCTGGCGAAGCAACATAGCGTAGATCTACCAATGAGGTCTGGTACATTACGTTGGCAATAAAAATCCCATTATGATTTTTTACTGTAAAAAAGTAGCTGGGTTGGTCTGCGATTGATTTAGTTTTGAGTCGCATTTCTTCCCAGATCTCTCTTTTTATCCCTTCCTGTGGGGTTTCACCATGATCCAAGCCGCCGCCGGGTAATTCCCACATACCATTCTCCTCTCTGACCAGCAGAAATCGATTGTTCCTATCCAATATCAGGGCTTTTACACTCAGCCTGTAAAAGCATTGCGGAATTTCCATGGTCACCATGTTACTTGCCGTCCTGCTCAGACAGCCAGGCTACTTTCTGCATGGGTCGATGTTCCTTTCCCAGAATGTCCCGGTAAAGGGCCGGCCTGCGCGCATTGCGGTAACGGTACCCGCCTGCCTGCTGCAGTTTTTCAGGCCTCAATGTTGCCAATACAAAATCATCTTCCAATTTGCGGCATTCAGCGAGGATATCACCAAAAGGGTCAATGACCATGGAACAACCATTTTTCAACTGGTCATCGTCCATACCAATGGGATTGGAAAAGACAGCGTAAATGGCATTATCGTACGCACGTGCCGGAAGCCATTTCATTAGCCATTGCCGACCCTTCAGGCCGTCAAACTCGATTCTCAGGGAAGTCGGGTCCTGGTGCCGGTTTTTCCAAAGCTCCGGGTCTACAAATCCCGCACCAGGACGTGAAGAGGGTGTACACATCGTCACATGGGGCATAAAGATCACATCCGCACCCAACAGGCAGGTAGCCCTGACGTTTTCAATAATGTTGTTGTCATAGCAAATCAGTATACCGCATTTCCAGCCATGTATCTCAAACACTGTATAGCTGGAACCAGGCGTGAGATGTGGGTTGATAAATGGGTGCAACTTGTGATGTTTGGCTACAAGACCGTCTGCATTTACGCAGACATAACATTTGAAAATCCTGTCGTTTTCACCTTTTTCAAAAAGCCCTGCCAGGATCGTAATGCCATGCTGCCTGGAAATCCGGGCAAGCCGCTGTACGCTGGGTCCACCCGGGACAAGTTCAGCCAAATCAAGCATTTGCGCCCGGTCCAGTTTGCGGGCAAAGGTATACCCGGTGATGGAGCATTCATGAAAGGCGATTACCTTGGCTCCCTGCCTGGCAGCCGCTTCGCTCAACGCTGCTATACGATCCAGGTTATAGGCCTTATCACTGCTCCTATGTTCAAACTGGGCAGTGGCCACAATTAATTCCTCCATATGTTGAATATTCGATAAGACTTCTTTTTGAGTGACAGGATGTTTTACCTGAAAACTGGTACCATCCCTCTCAGCCTGTTAAATGCCGGGAGGTTCAGGAGAAATGACAAGACCATTTCCGCGCTCAAGTCCACTCTTCATGCAGGCACCGATTTGTTTTCATTCTGCTCCGGTCACCTACATCCGCCCCAATCGTCCTGGGGTAAAAAGAGCTTCCCTGGCAGACAAGCCATCCTTTACCTCTTTTTTCTTATCCGCTGCACTTGCTGAACTTTAGCTGTGGAAAAGCAAACCAATTGCTGAAATTTCAGCCGGGCCAAAATAGCGGTGGATTGCTGATACAAGATACGTTCATTCTCCCGCAAGGCAAGGGAATAACCCTAAATTTTACAGACTACCAATAAAGTGTAGCCAAAACAGGAAGATGGTCAGATGCGTATTTTTCATCGATTACCCGGTGTTCCTTTACCTGTATTTTATCTGCGGGCCGGTAAAAGATGAAATCGATCGCCTTCCTGGGTTCGAGCACCGGAATAGTCGGCGGACAATCTTCAGGGCAGGTACGCTTAAAAAATCCGTCCAGTTCATCAATGGCAGCGGACCCAATTTCTGCATTAAAATCTCCCGCCAGGATAACCGGGAGCTCCTCCCCGTCAAAAAATGCGCTGATGTCGCTGGCCTGATTGGCTGCATTTACATCACTGCTAAAATCCAGGTGGGTGGATGCAAATTTAATTTTCTCACCAGCTGAAAGAGTAACCTCCACCACGAGCAGGGCTCTGGGTTCGGTACCAGGGGCCGAAGTCAGGGACTTCTTCCTTCCTTCTCCGATAGGAAACCGCGATAATATGGCATTACCATACTGACCTCCCTGAAACGAAATCGATGCCTCGAAATAATAATGCATCCCTGTCATTTCCGCCAGCGCTTTGGCCTGGTGTGATCCGGCACCGGATCGCTGCGTATATACATCTACCTCCTGCAGGGCCACCAGGTCAGCTCCGCTCTCTTGGATTACCCGTGCTATCGCGGGCAGGTCTATGGAATCAGGAATGGACGGTGGATTGGCATGGTGGATATTATAGGCCAGCACCTTTAGCTCATTCTGGCAATATCCCCGGAAACAAACGCCTAAATAAAACAGCAAGATCAACGAGTAAAGGGGGTGTCGCCGGAAGGAAAAACGAAAAATCTGCATGATTGATTATTTTCAAATATGATTTTTTCACAAAGATAGCAAATCGGATTTACATATCAGTATAGCATCCACTTCCCTTATCCCTGTATTCGGGCCGGGGCACCGTTTTATTTACCATTCAGTTTCCATCTGATGCTGATTTTAAAGGGAGTTGGAGACAGGGATAATGCATCCTGTTACATTCATTGATCCGCTTATCCGCTTAAAAATGATTTTTAAATATTACTTTTTGATTTTTACAAACTATATTTGGTAATTTCCATTAATCCTTAGGAAAAATACATAATTATTTTTAGGATATACTATCAATTTTATTTAAAATCACCATTATTTAACAGTCACGACCATACAATGAACAGCAATGCTGCACCCTATCCGGAAAATGAAACCCAGCGGCTGGAGGCACTGTATGCCACCCAGCTTCTGGACACTTTACCGGAAACTTCTTTTGACAAAATAACGGAGTTGGCCGCCGCTATCTGCGACACTCCCATAGCATTGGTAACGTTTGTGGATCAGGACAGGCAATGGTTCAAATCAAAAGTAGGCCTGGACCTTTACGAAACCAGGAGATCTGATTCCTTTTGCCAATTCACCATTTTACAGGACGAATTGTTTGAAGTACCCGATGCTGAACAGGATTCAAGATTTGCACAAAACAAATACGTATCCGGAGAGGAGCATATCCGGTTCTACGCCGGTTATCCAATAAAGACCGAAAATGGATTGAACCTCGGGACCTTATGTGTATTGGACAATAAGCCCAGAAAACTGCGAGAAGACCAAATCCAGGCCCTGCACACTCTTTCCAGAGAGGTGGAAACACTGATTCAACTGCAGTTGGAGAAATTAAGGCTGCAAAATTTGAATCAAAAGCTCGAAAAGGTATTGACACACCTTGGCGATTTGGTGCTGCTTGCAGACAAGAACTTCGTGATTGTGGAATATTTTGTATCCGGAAAAAACCAGCTGTCATGGCCGTCGGAAATAAATACAAAAAAGGAGATCGATGTATCGGGAATACCGGGAGAACACGGGACTGTTATAAAAAACTTATTGGATGAGGTATTCACCACTGGCAATAAGCAGTTTCGGGAGTACTCGGTTACGAATGAACGGGAAGAAGACTGGTATGAGATCAGCTGTGAACCGTCAACGGCCGAAAACAACGAAGCCTTGTGTATCATCAATCAGGTCAGCCATATCAAGAAACGGGAATTAAGAATTAAAGACCGGGAAAATGAAGCCCGGAAGTTTTTTGAGCAGGCGCAGGGGCTCATGTTTAAACATGACATGCAGGGAAACATCCTGCAAATCAACAAGGCAGGGGCGGCAATTCTTGGTTATTCTGCGCAGGATATACTGGCAAAAAACCTAAAAGACCTGGTGGAGAAAAGGGATTTTTTTGAGCAATACATGGCAGAATTGCAGGATAAAAAATGTTTTAACGGCAAAGGCAAGTTGGTATCCAGGGATGGATCTCCTGTGATTTTTCATTTCAACAATGTGCTGTTTGAATCACATCTGGGAGATTCTTACATTTTAGGAAATGGTCTGGATATGTCGGCTTACTATAAGGTGCATGAAGACCTTAATGAGGCGGCCACTGCAATTTCTGAGGAAAGGGCGCTGCTGCGCACCATTATCGATAACATCCCCACCAATATTTATGTAAAAAACACCCGGTACGAAAAGACCCTGGTAAATAGGGCAGAGTTGGAATATCTCGGTTTCACTGAGGAACAGCAGGTACTTGGCTCAACGGATGAAAAGTGGTACACTCATGGCAGTGCCCGGGAAGCTCAGAAAGAAGATGAGTCCGTTGTCTCGGACGGCCATATGATCATCAATAAAGAAGTAGTCCAGGAGCAAAAAAACGGAAGAAAAAAGTACTGCCTGATATCCAAAATACCTCTGAAAGACGATTCAGGAAAAATCATTGGCATGGTGGGGCTAACGCATGATATCAGTGAAAGGAAAAAGGCTGAAATAGCCCTGATGGAAAAAAGCAGGAGGCTGGATGCCATCATCAGGGGTACGCATGCAGGTACCTGGGAGTGGAATATCAATACCGATGAAATCATCATCAATAACCGATATGCAGAAATGCTGGGGTATACAGCGGACGAACTTCTGCAATTCTCCTCTCAAAAATGGAATGAGCTGTGCCATCCGGATGACTTTCTTCATCGTGAACACCTCCTGCAAAAGCATTTTGATAAAAAATCTGATTATTATCAGGCTGAAATACGCCTGAAGCACAAGGACGGCCACTGGGTCTGGATTCAGGACCGGGGGAAGGTGTTTACCTGGGATTCAAAGTCTGGAAAGCCTACCCTGATGTACGGCACCCATCAGGATATCAGTGCAACCAAAGAAATAGAAAATCAACTCAAGGAGGCCAAAGAAAGTGCGGAAAATGCCAACAAAGCCAAATCTGAATTCCTGGCCAATATGAGTCATGAAATACGTACTCCGCTCAACGGTGTAATAGGTTTTACGGACCTGTTGATGAAAACACCACTTTCGGATACCCAACTCCAGTACATGAATACGGTTTACCAGTCGGCACATTCACTTTTGGATCTGATCAATGATATTCTTGATTTTTCTAAAATAGAAGCCGGAAAGATGGACCTGTCCATAGAGCGGGCAGATCTCTATGAATTGGGCACCCAGGTAGCGGACATCACCAAGTACCAGGCCCATTCCAAAGGATTGGAACTGCTGGTTAATCTATCTACAGGTCTTCCGGGATTTATTTATGCCGATGATGTGCGGCTCAGGCAGATACTGGTCAACCTTCTCACAAATGCCATCAAATTTACAGACGAAGGAGAAGTAGAACTCAAAGTAGAGGTGAAAAACCCGGCCGAAAATGATAAATCACTGACCTTGTTCAGATTTTCAGTAAGGGATACCGGTATCGGTATTCCTTATGAAAAGCAGCGCAAAATTTTTGAGGCCTTTGCCCAGGAGGACGCCAGTACCACACGAAAATTTGGAGGCACAGGTTTAGGACTGTCGATTTCAAACAAGTTGCTTGAATTGATGGGTAGTCAGCTACAGCTCAAAAGTGAACCGGGTAAAGGGAGCCTTTTCTTTTTCGATATTCAGCTACGTGCTGAAAAAGGAGAGGAAGACCAATGGCCGGAAAATCACGATATTGAGCGGGTATTGGTAGTAGATGACAACGACACGAACCGAAATCTCTTGCAGGAGATAATGGAATCCAGAAACATCTCCTGCCTTCAGGCAGCAAACGGTATGGCGGCATTACAGCTTCTGGAAAAGAAAAGAGACATTGATTTGATCTTTATGGACCTGCGAATGCCATTTTTGGATGGAATCGAAGTAACAGAAAAAATAAGGCGGCTAAAACACCCGAAATTGTCAGCCGTGCCGGTGGTTTTACTCAGTAGCTCCAATGACGATGCGCTGGATCGCGACAAGATGCAGAAATTAAGCATCCATCACCGGCTGATAAAACCAATTAAAATGCAGCAAATTGGCCAGGTTCTCAACAAAGTTTCCCAGTCTCCGGATGGCGGAGAAATGTTGATAGAGGAGGAACGCCAGGAAAATGAGAATATACTGGCCAGCAAAAAATACATTGTATTGATCGCTGAGGATAACCCTATCAACATGAAACTTTCCAAAATTATCCTTTCAAAAGTAAGTCCCACCATTCAGATAGTAGAGGCCGACAACGGCCTGAAGGCATACGAATATGTAATACGGCAAAAGCCAGACCTGGTATTGATGGACGTGCAGATGCCGATAATGAATGGTTATGAAACAGCCAGAGCCATCCGTTCGGTCAAAAACGGCAAAGACCTTCCGATCATTGCGCTTACGGCGGGTACCGTAAAAGGCGAAAAAGAACGCTGCCTGGAAGCAGGTATGGATGATTATATGAGCAAACCGCTGGTTCAAAACAGCCTCACCTCCATGATCACCAAATGGCTCCTTCCGGAGCAACAACCGGAAAACCCCGGGCAGCAGCTGGAGAAAATGCAGGACAGTGAGAGCAAACATTTTGATAAGATCCACTTGCTCAGTCTCTTTGATGGAGACAAGGCGATAGGTAGGGAATTGCTGAAAATCGCCAGAACTACTTTGGAAGAAAGCCAGGATAAGCTCAGCAAAGCCCTGGATGACAAAGATCAAAAAAGTCTCCTGGAGGTAGGCCATAAATTAAAAGGATCAGCAGCTACAGCAGGATTTTTTCGACTCCTGCCACTTACAGATCAACTCGAAAAAGTGGCAGAAGCAGGTAAATATCAAACGCTCTTTAACATAGGCGCACAAATCAAGACAGAATTGAACTACCTGCTGGCGAATTATGACACATTCAAACTTTAGGTTTCTGTTCCGATCAGGTGCAGGTCTGGAGTAAAACCTATAGGCGTTGGTAAAAGGAGAACCGCCATTTTTTATTACCTTTGATGCTCCTAAAAGCAAACCACCAAAAAACATATCCTACTATGCCCGAGACCAAAATTTTCTCAGGTTCAAATACTCCCTATTTGGCCGAAAAGATCGCCAAAGCCTATGGCCAAACCCTCGGTAACCTGACCCTGGCAAAATTTAGCGATGGTGAAATGTCCCCCAGCTATAATGAATCCATTAGGGGATGCAACGTGTTTCTGATACAGTCCACCAATCCATCTGCCGATAATCTTCTCGAATTGTGCCTGATGATTGATGCGGCAAAACGCGCAAGTGCTTACAAGGTATGTGCGGTCATCCCCTATTTCGGATATGCCCGGCAAGACCGCAAAGACCGGCCCAGGGTAAGCATCGCGGCCAAGCTCATTGCAAATATGCTCACCTCGGCAGGTGCCGACCGGATCATGACTTGTGACCTTCATGCAGGCCAGATACAAGGATTTTTTGACATTCCTTTGGATCATTTGAACGGTTCAGCTATCTTTGTGCCCTATTTAAAAAGCCTGGATTTGGGCAACCTCATATTCGCTTCTCCTGATGTGGGTGGAGTAGGTAGAACCAGGGCCTATGCCAAACATTTTGAAGTAGATATGGTCGTCTGTGACAAGCACAGAAAAAGGGCCAACGAAGTGGCATCGATGCAGGTAATAGGAGATGTAGAAGGCAAGGATGTCGTCTTGGTAGATGATCTGGTTGATACAGCCGGCACCATGTGCAAAGCAGCAAACATTCTTCTGGACAAAGGAGCCAACTCGGTAAGGGCCATTTCCACACACGGCGTACTGTCTGGAAAGGCATACCAGAATATCGAGAAGTCTCAATTGTCTGAATTGGTCATTACGGATACCATTCCCGCCAAAAATGAATCTTCAAAGATAAAGGTGCTGTCGGTTGCAGATTTATTTGCCAAAGCCATTCATGCGGTTACCGGCAATACGTCTATAAGTTCCTTATTTATTTAGCAATTATAGTTTTAACCAATATATATTTATGAAATCAATTGAGATTATAGGGTTTAAAAGAGCAAATCTCGACAGAAAATCCCTGGATGTCCTTCGGGAGGAAGGAAACGTCCCTTGTGTAGTCTATGGACCAGGCATTAAAGAGCAGATCCATTTTCATTCTCCGGCCATTTTATTCAGAGACCTTATATACACGCCTGAAGTGCATATGGTAGACCTGAATATCGAAGGCACTAAAGTAAAAGCCATCCTTAGGGAAGCGCAATTTCATCCGGTGAGCGATGTATTGCTTCATGCTGATTTTCTTGCATTTAGCGATGATAAAGCCATTAAGATGGAAATCCCGGTAAAACCTTTTGGTAACTCTCCCGGAATCATCAAAGGTGGTAAACTGGAGGTAAAGACCAGGACACTACTGGTGAAAGGATTGGCTCAAGACCTTCCGGATGAAATACCAGTGGACATTTCCAGCCTGGAATTGGGTAAATCAGTCAAAGTAGCAGATTTGAATGTAGAAAAATTTGAATTGCTGAATAGTCCTAACGTCACCATTGCTACCATCGGTATTCCAAGGGCTCTGAGAGGCAAAAAAGGTGAAGAGGAAGATGCTGAGGTTTGATCCCTTAATAGTGTAAGAAAAAATTATTGATCCTGCCCTGTTTACCAACAGCGCAGGATTTTTTTTGTCGACTCCTGAAAGCGGTACAGGTTTGAAGGGACTGAATCATCCTGGCAATATCCCGCTGTAAAACCGGCGAGCTTTGGCTTAATTACCTGCAGGGAAAAGCCTGAGGGTAGCTTTTCGCAATTGTCAGGATAAAAATGCGGGCGTGTCGGAGGCGGCACAGAGAGGGATGGTTATCATTGCGTGATTCCACCCCGAAAAATCGGGGCAAGTGATGACAGCTAAAAAACAAATTATAAACACATGAAATCGAGCATGACGTAGCCGTCACATACTGGGATGACTAACAACCATGCGAGATTCCCTGTCTGCCGACAGGCAGGCATGTGGCCATTAAAGAACAAATTATAGACACATGAAATATCTAATCGCAGGTTTGGGTAATATCGGACCGGAATATGAGCTGACCCGGCACAATGCAGGCTTCCTGATCCTGGACAGACTTGCCGACGGTGAGAATCTCAAATGGGAAAGCAACCGGCTGGCCTTTACCTCCCTTTTGAAGCACAAAGGAAGACAGATTCACCTGATAAAACCAAGCACCTATATGAATCTCAGTGGCAAGGCTGTCAACTACTGGATGAAAGAATTAAAAATCCCGAAAGAAAATCTTTTGGTGGTAGTCGATGATATTGCCCTTCCTTTTGGTAAATTACGAATGAAAGCCAGGGGTTCTGACGCTGGGCACAATGGCTTAAAAAACATCGCTGAACTCACAGGGGGACAAAATTTTGCCCGGCTTCGATTTGGTATCGGAAATGATTTTCCTTCGGGACGGCAAATTGATTATGTGCTCGGCAGGTGGTCGCAGCAAGAGATCGATTCCCTACCGGAAGCCATGGATCGGGCGACGAACATGATCACTTCCTTTTGTACCATTGGGCTGGAAAAAACCATGAACCAATTTAATCAATAACCAATGCCTGACATCAATCTCGGAATACAGATCGTACCAAAGAGTAAAACCAGGGAAAGCTATCCTCTGGTAGACAAAGCCATCGCTGTGATCGCCGCCTCAGGTGTCAAATATGAGGTTACGCCCTTTGAGACCGTAATGGAAGGCCCGGAAGACCGGCTCATGGCCATCGCCAGACAGGCCCAGCAGGCTGTCCTGGACGCGGGAGCAGATGAAATACTGGTCTATTACCGCATGCAGATCAGACCTGGAGAAGATGTAAGTATGGCGAAGAAAACCGACCCCCACCGGTAAATGCCTCATGTACCGGCAAACCTGCAAGATTAAAAATATAGATTTTCCGGTACGGGGAAAACTCCTGGTGGGTATTGTGTTGTTTTTTCTGGGATCCGGAGTACTTTCAGGTCAAAGTCTGCCTGCAAACTTCCCTCTGGTTCAGGACTATTTGCGAAGGCAACAAATATCGGGCGAATTTCCCACAGCATACAGTTTTCAGCTTCTCCCGTTGAAAGCGGAACACATTCACCGGATCACCAATCCGCAGGATAGCAGCACCGGGCTGAGAATCACCAAGCCTCTATTGAGGGAAGACAAAAGTTTTCAGCTTCAGTTAATGCCCATTCAACTGAATCAAACCAACAATACCTCCCATCCCTACGGATGGGGCGATGGGCCTGTACTTCCTGCGAAAGGTTTTCAACATTTGATTGAATTGGGCTTTCAGGCAAACTGGGGTCCTCTAAGCCTGCAGCTATACCCCCAATTTTTTCATGCCCAAAACCTGCCGTTTGAGGAATATGATCCCTTCCTTCCCGAATTATTCTTTTTCCGGATCAGCAATTTTGTGGGACGCCTGGACATGCCCGTAAGACACGGCCGCCAATCCATAAAGCGGATGTTGCCGGGCAATTCCCACCTGAAAATCAATTTCGGTGCCTTTTCTGCCGGGGTATCTACCGAAAGTCTCTGGTGGGGGCCGGGTATACAAAATGCATTGCTGATAAGTGACAATGCCGAAGCTTTTCCGCATGCCACCATCCATACCCATAAGCCAGCGGAAACGGCCATCGGGCACTTTGAAGGTCAATACTTTATCGGTAAACTGGAAAATTCTAATTTGCCATATTACAGCGACAGTAGTTTTGAAGCCTACAGAAACTTCCCGACGGACTGGCGCTATTTTACCGGCATTGCGCTTATCTATTCCCCCAAATGGCTGGATGGATTATCTCTCGGCATTGGCAGAACCTTTATGATGTACAGCAGAAAGCTTGAGGAAGATGGGTTCGCTGCCTGGTTTCCGATTTTCGAAGGTTTGCAAAAGGAGCGGGTAGGTCTGAACACCTCAAGGTTTCGGGAGAGCGACCAACACCTCTCTGCCTTTGGCCGCTGGGTATTGCCCAAAGCAAAAACCGAGATTTATGCGGAATTTATGCGTACCGACCATGCCTTAAACTGGAGGGAGTTGATGTTGAATCCGGAACATGCAAGGGGCTTTACCCTCGGCTTGAGTAAAATAATTCCGATAGCGGGTCAGAAGCAGGTATATCTCAACCTCGAAATGAGCCAGACAGAAAGTAGTATCAATAATCTGGTGAAATATGAAGGAGACACTTATAATTTAAATCACGGTGGACTGGGTTTGTACGAAAATTTTCAGGTAGTACATGGTCTGACAAACAGAGGGCAGGTCCTCGGTTCCGGTCTTGGCCACAGCGGAAACAGCGCCAGAATCACCATCAGTAGGGTGAATGGGGTAAATACATGGGGAGGATCCCTGGAGCGGATCTCCAGGGAAAACAATTTTTATAATTTCAATATGGCAAACGGCCTGGATTTACTGCCTTGGGTAGACCTAAGCATAGCTGCTCATTGGGAAAAGCACGTGGGTGATTTCCTGATATCCACCCGTACCCGGTTAATCCGCTCCCATAATTATAACTTTGGCATCAGGCACAGCAATTCCCTGAGAGATTACGGAGAGCAGAGATTGAATTTTCACTCCAGAATCAAAATGGTTTATCTGTTTTGATACCGGGGTAATAAATAGGGCAAGCCTTAACCGGGGGAGGCCTGCCCTATTGCATCATTTGGCCCAATAATCCACTACAGTGACATCTTTCATGTGTGGACTCAGCACTTCTACAAATGCCTGGTGTTCGGGATGCGGCAAGTAAACCTCCCGATCGGCCTCACTCCCGAAGGTGACCAGAAAGCAATGGGTGAGGCCCTTGTTAAGCCCTTCCGGACTATTGTTCGTTCCCCATTCAAAATCTTTGATTTGAGGGATTTTATCCTTCAATGCGATAAAGGCATTTTCGACTTTTTTGATATCTTCCTCGGTAGACTCTTCCTTAAAGGAAAGCAATACCACATGCCTCAACATGGGCTCATCGTTTACATTTTGCTCCATTTCTACAGTTTCGGTTTCTACTATTTCCTCAGATTTGTTTCCAGACTGACAGGCGATTGCCAGCATAGACAGCAATACAATGGAAAAAAATTTATACATGATTTTTTTAGTTTAGGTTATACATTGAATGATTGAAAAGTAAAATAAATGAAAAAAAACCACTTAAGAGCAAAGATCTGTTTTATTATTGCCCTGATCAGACCCTAATATTACGCAAACATAGATTTTTATATGATTTCTTTCCTATTATTATTTGACCCAAAACCAATTTTTTGTATTACTTTTATTAAAATTTTGCCTATTCCTGCCCAAAATTAAAAAATAAAATATTTTCCTTCTGGGGGAAAGGTGAGATCGATAAAGTCAGGCAGCCATCAAACAGCATCGCACATTTGTAATTTTTATGGATAAAATCGGATTTACGTACATTGTGGATGATGATCCACTTTACAATTTTGGAACAAAGAAATTACTCGAATTCACTTCCTTTACCGAAGAAGTCTCGTTTTTTCTGAACGGGGAAACTGCATGGTTGGACTTCGAAAAAAGAATCAGGGAAGGCGACCGACTACCTGACGCCATCCTTCTTGATATCAATATGCCCATTATGAATGGCTGGCAATTCCTGGACCTGGTCAAGGAAGCTACATTTACACATCCGGTAAAGATATTTGTCATCTCCTCTTCTATCAATCAGGACGAAATGGATAGAGCAAACACCTATCCACATGTAGTAGACTACATCACCAAGCCCATGACACTGGATAAATTCAAAGATCTGAAGCAAAGAATTCTGAGTTTGTAATCCCGGCGGTTGGACCGAAGGGCATACCAAGCCATAACCATTTAGTCTTCCCGGCCTTCTGCCTTGCTTAAGGCCTGGTACACTTGTTCGAGTATATTGGTCCGGACATTCAGGCGATAGATATTTCTGTTTTCCCTTGTTGGGTAGACCCTGTTGGAAAGAAATACGTATACGATTTCGTTTTCCGGGTCTATCCAGGTATAGGTACCCGTAAAGCCTGAATGCCCAAAACTACTTTTCGGAGCGCTGGGAGCGGCATTTCCGTTCGGATCACCGGGCCGATTGGGACGATCAAAGCCCATGGCCCGGTAGTTTCCGGTGTCACAGTAGACACATTTGGAATAGGCTGATACAACTCCGGGAGCAATAAGTTGCTCCCCTGCATAGCTCCCGTCATAAAGGTAGAGATGCATCAATTTGGCCAGGTCATTTGCATTTCCAAACAGGCCGGCATGTCCACTGACACCTCCCAGCATAGCAGCTCCCTCATCGTGTACCGTGGCATGTAGCAGTTGCTTTCTGAATGCCGTATCTATCTCAGTAGGGACGACCCTTTTCGGAGGGTAGTTTTTATACGGATTGAAAGTAAGCGTGCCGGCCCCCAATGGCCGGTAGAGATTGCGGTCAAGGTATTCGTAGAAGGGCTCTCCGGTAATGGTCTCTATCACTTTGGGCGCCAAAATAAAAGAAAGGTCGCTGTAGACATATCCCGGCTCGGGATTTAAAGGCGAATCTAAAATTTCCTCGTAAATCTTCTGGTCATATTTTCGGTGAATAAATAAATCATCAGCAACTTTTACCGGAAACCTCCTCGATGAGTCTGATTTCATGGTAAACCATTTGAAACTGCCATTTTTCCGCACGGTAGACATCCAGAAGGGAATCCAGGAGCGTAACCTGGCCTGATGGGTAAGGATATCTTTGTAAGCCAGATCGGCTTTATTTGTCCCCCGGGCTGGAGGATAATAGCTCCCAAGTGTCTCGTTTTCGTCAAATTTACCCAAGCCTTTCAGGTGCATAAATGCGGCCAGTGAGGTACTTATTTTGGTAATGGAAGCAAGGTCGTAGAGGTCATCCATATTTACAGGCTGCAGGGAATCATAGGTATGGTAGCCAAAAGCCTTTTGATAAAACACCTTCCCCCCTTTGGCCAGCAGGACCTGCCCCCCGGGGATGGCTTTCTCCTGTATGGCCAGACGCATCAAACTGTCAATGCCATTCAAATCTGCTGTACGAATGCCAACTTCCTCAGGCTGGGTGTAGGAGAGCCGGCCGCCGGTCTGCGTCTCCAATCCATCTCCCTGTTTAAAAAACCCATTGACTGTTACAGGCAACCTGCCCCTGGCACCTATACCACCAAAGATGAGCTGCGCCGTAAGATCCTGTGTCAGGGGCGTCTCCTGGTAAGCAGCGATAAGGCCCTCAGCCTTTTCCAGCCCGGGAATCTTATCCAGACTATAGACATTGCCAAAAACACTCACGACCACCGCATGATTGGCGATAAGATCCCTGATCATTACGTTCATTTCAGGCGTAATCCCAAAGTCATTGCTACCCTCCCGGATTCCGAGACCGTGAAGTCCCAGCAATACCAATTGGAAATCAGCCAGCTTGGTCTTCAAATCAGCAATTTCTTTCAGGCCTCCCCCGGCGGGAAAAGTAAAGTGGCTGATCGGGGCATACCTGTCCAAACCCTTTTGAAAATCAGTCGGCTTGTCTGTTCCCAGGGAAACGCTGGCAATCCTGATGTTGTCCAAACCTTTTACCGGTAGGATATTGTCCCGGTTTCTAAGCAAGGTCAGTGAGGCTGCAGTTAATTTTCTGCTGAGAAATACTGCGGCCGGATCATTCAGGTCTTCAATAAGATGAGCCGTCTCTACTGGCTGCAGACTGTCCAGCCCCAGCCAGGCCTTTGCCTGGAGTACTTTAAGCACCCTTTGGTCAATTTCTTCCCGGGATATTTCTCCCCTCTCCACCGCTCTTTGTACTTCTCTGATGGTGGCGGGAACATCCATGGTATTCAATAGCATGTCATTGCCTGCCAGGAGGGCTTTTACATCTACTACACCGGGTGGGTAGTACCCTGCCACTGCCTGCATGTTTAGGGCATCGGTAAATACCAGACCCTGATAACCCATTTCCTCTTTTAGTAAGCCAGTTACAATGGGCCGGGACAAACTCGAAGCCAGATTAGGGGTATCATCCAATGCTGGGATCTGCATATGGGCTACCATGATGCTACCGAGCCCTTGTTCCATCAATTGGCGAAAGGGATACAATTCCGTCTCTCTCAATCTTTTCTCAGAAAAATGCAGTACCGGCAGGGAATAATGGGAGTCGGCATCCGTATCGCCGTGTCCGGGAAAATGCTTTGCTGAAGCCAGAATTCCATGATCTTGCATTCCTTTCATGTATGCCAGAGATTTGCTCGCTACATTTTCCTTTTCTTCACCAAAGGACCGAAAGCCGATAACCGGATTGTTGGCATTGTTGTTTACATCGACCACGGGAGCAAAATTAACGTGAATCCCGGAACGCCTTGCCTGGCGGGCTACCTCTGCACCCATCTCATACAACAAGTCTTCATCTGAGACCCCTCCCAGTGCCATCTGGTAAGGATAGCGGACCGTACTATCCAAACGCATGCGCAGTCCCCACTCTCCGTCAAGGCTGATCATCAGGGGAACTTTGGTCTCCTGCTGAAAGCGATTGATCATATGGGCCTGCCGTACCGGTCCTCCCTGGAAAAAAATTATCCCGCCTACCCCATATTCACGTACCAAAGCGGATATGGAATCCACATGGACCTTGTCTTTATTGGAATAGGCCGGAATCATGATCAATTGTGCAATGCGCTCCTCAGGACTTAACGTGGCCAGAACAGAATCTGCCCAATACAGGTACTTATCAGCCAGAAAGGGCGGATTCTGCTGCTGGGCGAAGAGCAAAGGCGTAAAATGAAAAAACAGTATACAGACCAAAAGGGATGCAGTTAAGCGATCTGATTTTCCGTTTCCCCTCCGCATAGAAAAACTGCAGCCACCCATCTTTGCTGCACAAACATTTTTTACCGCCATTTGAAATACTATTAATTTGGGCGGTAAGTTACCAAATTTGTCGCTTACGGTTTAAATGATTTCAATAAATTGCCTATCATTGAAGGATAATTTTCATTTCAATCAGGTAAACATGAGCCCACTTCTGGTATTTGGTGTCATTGCAGGGTATTTTGCATTATTGTTACTCATCAGTTACCTTACTTCACTCAAATCAGACAGCCTTACTTTTTACACGGGCAACAGGGAATCGCCCTGGTTTCTGGTAGCCTTTGGCATGGTAGGAGCTTCCCTTTCCGGGGTTACCTTTATTTCCGTCCCTGGTGAGGTAGGCAATACCAACTGGGCATACCTCCAATTTGTGATGGGCAATATGGTAGGTTATGCGGTGATCGCCCTGGTGCTTATTCCGCTTTTTTACCGGCTAAACCTGATTTCAATTTACGAATACCTCAAAAGCAGGTTTGGCCGGAAAACATACCTTTCCGGGGCAAGCATATTCCTGATTTCCCAAACCATAGGAGCCTCCTTTCGCCTGTTTCTTGCAGCCACTGTGCTACAAATTGCCTTTTTCGATGCTTTTGGAATACCCTTCTATGCATCTGTCTTTACCACCATGATCCTGATCTGGTTGTATACCTACAAAAGTGGCATTAAGACCATCGTGTGGACCGATACCCTGCAGACGACCTTTCTGCTTCTGGCCGTGGTCATCACTATCTTCGTAATTGGTGGGGAATTGAATCTGACAGGCACGGAAATCCTTTCTGTGATAGGAGAAAGTGACCTTTCCACAATCTTCGTTTGGGAAGGAAATACCAGCCAAAACTTTTTCAAAATGTTTGCGGGAGGCGTGTTCATTACCATTGCGATGAATGGTCTTGACCAGAACGTGATGCAAAAGAACCTGACCTGTAAAAACAAGGCGGAAGCCCGGAAAAACATATTCTGGTTTTCCATAAGTTTTTTTCTCTCCACCCTGCTGTTTCTGGCATTGGGAATACTACTTTATCAGTACGCGGCAGTGAACGGACTGCAATTGCCCGATGCGACCGACGAGCTATTTCCTACGCTTGCGCTTAACCATTTTGGCATTCTGGCAGGTGTCGCCTTCCTGCTTGGAATTACAGCCGCCGCATTTTCCAGCGCAGATTCTGCCTTGACCGCACTGACTACTTCCTTTTGTATTGACATCGTAAACCTCCCCTCCAAAAATAATATCAACCAGGACAGGACCAGAAGATGGATCCATATTGGTTTTACCTTTCTGGTGTTTCTGACCATTGTGGTATTCAACGAAGTCAATGACAGAAGTGTAGTGAGTGCCGTTTTCAAGGCCGCGGGATTTACCTACGGACCTTTGCTGGGGCTTTTTGCCTTTGGCCTTACCAATAACCTCTCCGTTAGAGATAAGTGGGTACCCTTCATTTGCCTGCTCAGTCCGGCGCTCTCCTTTGTGATCGATTGGAATGCCGCCACCTGGTTCAATGGATTTCAGTTCGGCTTCGAAATCCTACTGGTCAACGCTACCATTACCTACCTGGGATTACTGTTGAGTTCTGAAAGCAAGCACTCAGCGCAGTAGTGAAAAAGGCAACATGAATAGTGCGAATATCATGGATAAAGTGAGCGTAACGCCCAGACCCAACAGGCGAAATGGCAGCAGGATCAACCAGATCAAAGGATACAGGAGCAACAATAAAATTGCGATTGGCCAGCACAATACAAAAAGAATGGCCCAAAGTACGAAACCTATAAATGTATTCATCCCCGAAAGATTAGCGTTAGTCTGGTGATTAAATGATCCATTTGAATGCCATAGTTTAAAAAATCCATTATTCAGCGAATAAGCGATTATTTTACATGATCGAAAGCGTTCAGTAGTCCGTCAGCGGACAGAAAAATGTCCGGAATTAAACATGGATGCTCCATTTGCAAAGCAGATCACTTTAGCAATTTTCTGAAATGAGTAAGATACAGGGTTTGTAAATAACTCTGGTCTTCCTGGCTAAGCTGCAGGGTTTCCACGGTATTTTGCACTGCCTGTTCAGGTGTTCTGATGCCCGGAATGACTGTCGATATGCCCTCAAAACCAAGCACGAAACTCAAGGCAAGTTGTCCGGGACTGATTTCGTATTTATCGGCCAGCGGCCAGACCAGCTCCAGCGCATCCAGGTAATCAGCCAAAAGCTGTGGGTTGAGCCTTTCGCTGCGGTGGTCGTCCTGCGGGAAACGTGTTTCTTTCGTAAATTTCCTTGTAAGCAGCCCAAACTGGAAGGGCATCCGGGCGATTATCCCATGACCGGAATCCGCTGCCGCCGCCACAACAGGCAGCGCTTCCTGGTTGAGAATATTCAAAACAAGCTGAAAACCATTACCCAAACCCCGGCCTATCAAATACGCAGCTTCCGGCTGGGGATCAATAGTATTCAGCGAAACACCCCAGTAGCGGATTTTTCCTGCCTTTTTGAGTTGCTCCAGGGCTTCAATACACTCGCCATTTTCCAAATCGCTCACTTTAGCCGTATGCAATTGATAGAAATCTATGGTATCCCTTCTTAGCCGCTTCAGACTGCTTTCGCAGGAACTCTGGATATGTGATTTGGAGTAATCCATATAAATTTGCCCTTCGGGTGTTAGCCGATGCCCCACTTTTGAGGCGATTATCGCACCGGGATCATTGGAAAAAACCTCGCCTATAAGTTTCTCCGAATGTCCCAGCCCGTAAAAATCTGCAGTGTCAAAAAAGTTGACACCCTGCTCACGGGCTTTAAGCAAAGCTAATTTTGACGTCGAATCATCTACCGGCCCCCATCCTATGGCTGTCTTTCCGGCCATCGCCGGGCCGCCTATGGCCCAGGCTCCAAATCCTATCTCACTTACCTTTAGGTCTGTGTTGCCAAATTTTCTGTAATTCATGATTTCTAAGTTGGATGTCTGGCTTGAGATTAAAAAGATTTAGAACAAAAATAAACCTCTGACCCAAAAAGTACTAACTTTTTTTGGCTCCTTTTAAGGTTTAATCGCCCTTGTGAAGTGGTGGAAATGCGAAACATCGATTTAAACCCGAAATAATCATGAGTAACCCGGTAGGATTTAAGAAACCTGGCGTAGGTTATCTCAAGAAAACTATCTTGTCTGAATGGATGATTCAAATTAACAATCGGGCGTTTGCCCGACAGCTTTTCAGGTTGCTATCCTATCGTTTCGAAATTTTTACCTAAAATAAAATGGTCCTTCGCTGATTGGCAGGAACTCCATTATCAATAAACCATTCAACTTTTATATCTGCTATCCAGCTTCTTTAACCATGAATTCTTCACAAGCCAATGGGTGTCAAATCTGAAAAACAATATACATCGACAAAGGTCCCTTGTAAAATGCAGCCTTATGTTTTCAGGTCTCCCCTTTTCAGTGCATTCACTGCATGGTCTACTGCGCGCGCCGTTAAGGCCATATACGTCAGACTGGGGTTCTGGGTACCGGTCGAGGTCATGGAGGCACCATCCGTCACGTAGACGTTGGGGCAGGCATGCATCTGGTTAAACCGGCCCAAAAGTGACGTGTTGGGATCCTTGCCCATTCGCACCCCTCCCATCTCATGAATGTCCAGGCCGGGCGCCTGTCCGCTGTCGTTTTGCCGGATGTTTTTACATCCCGCGCTTTCCAGCATTGCTGCCCCCTGATCCAGAAAGTCTCGAAGGGATTTTTCATCATTCTCGTCGTAGCCAACATCCACCCGCAATTGAGGTATGCCCCAATCATCTTTTTGATTTTCATCCAGGTACACCCGGTTTTCTTTTTTGGGAATCGTTTCCCCCTGCATCATCATGTAAACACCCCAGGGCCCTGCTTCAGCATTAGCCTCTTTAAACTCGGGCCCAAAAGATTCATTCCTGGCAGCTCCCCAGCTTCCACGACCGGCAGAATAAAAGCTCATGTAGCCCCGTAAAAAATCTGTTTCCTGCTTTTTGACATTGCGAAAGTTGGGAAGCATCACGGCAGTAGGTCTTCGTCCATAATAGTAGGAATCCAGGTGTCCTTCCATGCGCGCAGACAGAGAGCCCCGGTAATTGTGGAAGGCAATGTGTGTACCCAACAGCCCGCTGTCATTGCCCAGGCCCTGTGGAAATCGGTTCGATATGGAATTCAGCAGTATCAGATTGGAATTCAGCGCCGAAGCATTGACGAAAATTATTTTCGCAAAAAACTCGGTGGTTTCTCCGGAAAGGGCGTCTACAATGCGCACCCCGGTCACCCTGCCCGCTGTCTCGTCGTAAATCAGTGAATGCACTACTGAATGGGGACGCAGGGTCATGTTGCCCGTAGCGGCAGCCGCCGGAAGTGTGGATGCATTGGAACTGAAATATGCACCAAATGGGCAACCCCGCTGGCAGAGGCTGCGGGCCATGCATTGCCCCCTGCCCTGTGCGGTATGGTGGGCCTGTGGCTCCGTAAGGTGCGCACAACGCCCTATTACAAACTTCCGCTCCGGGTAGGCCTCCAGGATGCGCTGCTGAACGATCCTTTCAACTTTATTCATCTCCCATGGCGGCAAAAACTCACCGTCGGGAAGGGTGTCCAACCCGTCCTTATTGCCACTGACACCGATAAATTTTTCCACATAGCTGTACCAGGGAGCAATGTCTTCATATCGTATGGGCCAATCCACCGCGAAGCCGTCCCGGGCAGGGCCTTCAAAGTCGTATTTGCTCCAGCGCTGCACCTGTCTTGCCCATAGCAGGGATTTGCCCCCAACCTGGTAGCCCCGGATCCAGTCAAACGGTTTATCCTGGATATAGGGATGTTCCTTGTCCTTGACAAAAAAATGATCCGCATCATCCCTGAATGCATAGCAGCGGGAAACAACAGGATTTTCCAGGCGCAAATCAAGGGGTAATTGACCACGGAGAGGAAACTCCCAGGGCGGTGTGTGCATGGTAGGGTAATCCTCCCTGTGGGTCACATTTCTTCCCCTTTCCAGAACCAGGGTTTTTAAACCCTTTTCGCACAATTCCTTTGCTGCCCAACCTCCACTGATTCCTGAGCCGATGACGATGGCATCGTAACTATGATCGTTCATTTTCATTCGATTATTCGTAGCGCAATGATTCGATAGGGTCTAGTCTGCTGGCTTTATAAGCCGGCAAAAGCCCGGAAAATAAGCCAACCAGCACACAGACCACGAAGGCAAATATAATCCATACCCAGGGAATCAAAAAGCCTCCGGGACCTACAGAATTACCCACGAGATTTCCTATGCCAATGCCCATCAGTACGCCAAGCAAACCACCTAGTACACAGATCACGATGGCTTCGATCAAAAATTGCTGCCGGATTCTTTGAGGTGTTGCCCCCAGCGCCTTTCGGATCCCAATCTCCCGCGTCCTCTCGGTTACAGATACCAGCATGATGTTCATCAGCCCGATCGCTGCACCCAGCAAGGTGATAAATCCAATACCGAAGCCACCGATCCGCAGAAAACCTGCAATCTCCTCCAGACTTTCTCCCAAAGTTTGTGACTTGACCACTTCAAAAGAGTCTTCCATTCCAATACCATCTTCCCGGATCGCCCGCATGATACCGGTAGCCTGCCCCATTTCATACTCCAACTTGAGCGGGTCTTTGCCAGCCACCGTAATGGTATACCGAAACGTTCCGCTTCTATCCAGATTTCTGGCATTAAGGATCGGAATGACAATGGCCCGGTCGGCTCCGGAACTTCCTCCTACCCCTCCCTGCTTTTCCATGATCCCTACTATGGTGTAGCGCTTTCCAAAAAAAGAAATGAATTTGCCTAAGGGATTTTCCCCTTTTTCAAAGAGCGTGCTTTGAATTTCAGTACCGATGATGCATACATTGTTGCCATATTGAATCTCTACATTACTGAAATTACGACCTTCTTCCACTGCGATACCTTTGATCAGGAAATAATTTTCGTCTCCGCCGATGATGCGGCTATTCGGATTGGTCTTCTTTGAGCCTCTTTTTACTTCGGCTGACCCTGTCACGGAAGTGGTAATGGTGGACCTACCCCATTCCTGATATTCATTTTTAAAAGCCTCTGCTTCCCGGAAGGAAATGTCCGGATAATTTTTTGCGGCTACACCTGAAGAGGTGGCCCGTCCTCCGGAAAATCGCTTGCTGCGGACATCAAAATTATTTGCACCGAAGCCAGAAAGACTTTCCTCAATCTGCGCTTTCATCGCATCTATGGCAGTAAGCATTCCCACCAGTGAGGTGATCCCGATAGCAATGATCAAACCGGTTAAAATGGTTCTGAGAAGATTGCTTCTTACCGACCGGAAGGCCTCCCGAATGTTTTCGATCAAATCCATGCTTCAAAGGTAAATGGCCGCTTTCGGACAAAGGGACCAACTATTTCGATAATATTAACCAATAATTGCATTCGCACAAAGTAATTCAGGAAATTTAACGGATAGCGGCCAGAGCTAATGCATCCGGTCTCCTCTGATGGTCAGCTGCTCCATGACCTCTTTCTCGAATGCCAGCCATTCTTCCCAGCGCCTTTCTACCTGCTGAGGATCCTGATAGGTTTTGGCAAGATTGATGAAATTGACATAGTGCCCGGCTTCGGATACCATGAGGCGGTAATAAAATTGCTGCAGGTCTTCATCTTCAAGATTTTTCCAGAGGATTTTGAATCGCTCACAAGACCTGGCCTCTATCAGTGCATTCATGAGCAGGTGTTCTGTCAATTGATCCGTCCGGCTGCCACCTTTTCGCACGAAACGCTGTAGCTGCATCACGTATTCATCCTTCCTGGGATGACCAAAGGAGTAGCCCCGCTTCCGGATCTGCTGCATCACCGCCTCAAAATGCTCCCATTCCTCTGCCACCACCGGGCTGAGCACATCCACCATGCGGTCAAATTCAGGAAACTTTATGATAAGCGAAATACAGGAAGAAGCGGCTTTCTGCTCACAATACGCATGGTCAACCAATATATCCTCCAGCCTCATTTTAGCCACGTCTACCCATCGGGGATCGGTAGGCAACTGTAGGTGCAACATCTTTTGCTGTGTAGATTCCTGCCAACTCATGTCCAAATTTAATCAAAGAAATACCAACTGATCCCCAGGTCGAGCATATTTTTCAATCCGGTGTATCCCGGTGTCACAAAATAGCCGTCGTTTTCCATAAAACCTGCATTGAGGTGGTTGTACCGGAAAAGGACCCGGGTGCGGTTGATCCTGAAGTTCAGAAATGCATCAGCTACCGGATAGGCATACACGTTGAAATCATTTTGCAGGTAAAATTGCTGGGTAGCGGGCATGTAAGCGGGGGAATAATTGTCGGAACGGTACCTCAGTTCCAGGCCCAGTTGTACATACACGTTTTCATCGAATAGTGGCCCGTCAAAAAATACACGGCTATTGACAAAGATCTCGGGTATCCGGAATTTTTCGGCCGCTCCCCCAGTAACCAGCGTATAATAGGCTTCAGATTGCCAATTGATTTTACGTGCAAACACGAAATGAGCCGATAATCCCGGTATCACCATAAAAGCCTCTTCGGAAACCTGCTCCGGCACCTGCTCCTCATTGTAAAACGTGTAATTGTTGATGCGGTTTATGGTCAGGTTGGGCCTCAATTTGATATGGGTAAAATCTGCCTTAATCGTACCCTGTACCTGATCCACACCGGTATTGGCAAAGTCATTGTCCCAGCGGTAGTGATTTCCCATATAGCGTTCCTGAGCCAGGCTCGGTTTGTACAGTGCTTTGGTGTAACTGACATCCAGAATCGGAGAAATAAACAACCCTTTGACCCGGTACCCGTTGGGTATGAGGTATTCGCCCTCAGCTTCAAACACCCAATTTTCGTTGATCTCTCCCCTCAATGCTCCACCCAGGTACAATTCGGTAAAGGTATTGTTGCTGGTAAAAAACCGGCTGGCCATTCTTCCGGATCGAAACTTCAGGTAAGCATTGTAATAGACCGGGCCAAAATCACCCTTAAACCCTACCTCGTTTTTCCACACTGAGAAGTGATTGTGATTATTGGTCGTATCGGTTTTGCTGTGGACAAGGGTAGTATCCGAAGAATTGAACCTGTTTTCATTGAAAAAGGCGGCATCGGAGGAGCCGAGATTGCTGAAAAAAGTGACTTCCTGCTTCTTTTTGTCAAAAATATGGTAAACCTGCCAACCCTTCAGCAACTGGTATTCGTGGTAGAGGTGGTATTCCTGGCGCAGATCTACCGCTCTGGAATTTCTGAGCCATACTTTGGAATCTTCATAGGTAAAATACAAAGAGGTGGTATCCACTTCTGGCGGGATAATTCCTCCCTGTTCGTTGACATTGTGTTTCATTCTGGTGAAGGCCGCCAAAAGGCGGTACTTCCCGTTTTCAGAATGGTAATTGGTATGCATTTCATAGGAATCATTGACCACGTTATTGTCATCCCTTCGGGTAGGATTCAGGGTCTTTCTGGCCCTGATGGTCCGGTATGCTATCCCTACATTCCAATTTGGCTTGATGTTTCTGACAAATTCCACATCCAGCTTATTGCGATTTCCCCCTCCAAAAAATGCCGCAATTTTGGTATGTGGCGATTTGGTATCATAATAGCGGATACTATCTGCTGCATTGTGGTACAGGTCATAGGCATTAAAGCCGGAAACACTACCTATCTGCCTGGGCACCTCATAAAAAATGGGCCTTGCTGCTGTACCCAGATTAGCAAGATCCTGGTATTTGTACCAGGTATCTGCTACTGCCTCATAATTGTGAAAACCGGTGAGGGAGGTGTCCAATTCTATTTTCTGCAAGCGATTGTTTCTGACAGATTTCTCGTAGAAATAAAGAGAGGTATTCGGCCCGTAGACCATTTTGGTGGAATCGTCCAGCAAACCCCGCCTTGGACTGCTCTCATCCTCGTCTTCGGTAGTCGTTTGCTGTGCCAGTAAAGGCGAGCCCAGCATTAGCAGGACTGTATAAACAGCAAGAAAGGATCTCATTCTAATTGTAAACACCGGAACTTTTTAAATTTATGATTTCATGCATTTTCTGAAGGATTTCCTGTTTATCCTTGCTTCCCATATGAAGCGCTACGGGCAAAACAAAAACGGCAAAATCCTCCAAAACATTCAATAATTTATTGTCCCGGATTTTCACGGCGTCCTTTTCGGTAGTGATAACGGCTGGCTTTTTACTTTTGTATTCCTCACACAGGCTCCTGATGGACTGCATATCGCGCTCTGTATAACAGTGGTGGTCCGGAAAAGACATCACCTTGAGGATATGGTGGTTTTCGGCCAGCTCCTGCACCATGGGCTGAGGGTCCACAATGCCCGTGACGACGATAAGGTTTGTATTTGGATCTGCTTCTCCACCCCGCAGCGAATAAGGCTTCCCATATTTCAATCCGGAAAAGTATACCGGCACGTTCTTGCCCGCATACCTGACAATTTTTGCGGTCATTGAATTTTTTTCCTGTGCCGTCATGTTCTCCGGACATTTGGTTACCAGGATCATACCCGCACGGCTGGCATTCCGCCTCCCCTCCCGAAGTCTGCCCAGGGGCAGCAGGTGATCCTCGTAAAAAGGTCTTTGGTAACTGGTCAGCAAAATATACCAGTCGGCTTTCAGGTAGCGGTGCTGAAAAGCATCGTCCAGAAGGATGGCCTGCAAACCCTCAGATGCAGCCAGCATCATTGGGATGGCCAGTATCCTTTCCTCGCCCACAGCTACAGTAGCCTGCTTTTTAAATTTTGCATACATCTGGTAAGGCTCATCACCAATTTCTTCAGGTCCCACAGTTTCATCGGCCAGAATAAAACCCTTTGTCTTGCGACCATAGCCCCTGCTCAATACAGCCAGTGAAAAGGAGCTGGAAAGGTACCTGATCAAAAACTCCACGAAAGGCGTTTTGCCTGTACCTCCCACTGCAAGATTGCCTACAACGATAGTAGGCACATCAAAAGCCTGACTTTTTTTGAGCCCGGTCTCAAACAAGTGATTTCGGAAAGCAGTGACCCCATCATACAAGCAGGCAAACGGGAACAACAAAAAGTCTGGCAAACGCATTGTGGATTTTTTTGTAATTTTGACTGAAAAACAAAAGCAAATATATGGTTTATTTGATTAAGGATATCATTTCCCATTTAGAATCCATCGCACCCACCAGCTATCAGGAAAGTTACGACAATGCCGGCCTGATTGTAGGCGATCCGGCCGATCAGGTGAAGGGAATTATTTGCTGTTTGGATGTAACCGAAGCCGTCGTGGTTGAGGCCAAAGAAAAAGGTTGCAACCTGATCGTGGCCCATCACCCGATCGTTTTTAAAGGACTCAAGCGGCTCACAGGCAGGGATTATGTCGAACGCACGGTGATAAAAGCCATAAAAGAAAACATTGCGATCTATGCGATCCATACCAATCTTGACGCCGTCTATCGGGGCGTCAACCAGAAAATCGCAGAGAAAATCGGGCTTTCCGCCACAAAAATACTGGCTCCGAAAAAAGGCCTGCTTAGCAAATTGACCACTTTTATCCCCAGAAAAAATACAGACGAGGTGTTATCTGCATTGTATGAGGCCGGAGCCGGAACCATTGGCAATTATGCCCGATGCAGTTTCCAGACAGAGGGGCAGGGGACTTTTCTCCCCCTGGAAAATGCCAGACCCCATATTGGCAGCAGGGGAACTGAAGAGCGGGTAGCAGAAAAAAGAGTAGAGTTGATGCTGCCGGCACATCTGGAGACAAAGGTCCTTCAGGCCCTGCAAAACGCCCATCCCTACGAAGAAGTGGCGTATTACTTACAGCCATTGCAGAATGCGCATCAGGAAGTAGGTGCAGGCATGATAGGCAATTTGGCAGAGCCGCTTTCCGGCATGGATTTTCTCAGACATCTGAAAGATTCCATGGACCTTCAGGTATTGAAGCATACAGCCATTTTGGACCGAAAAATCAGCCGCGTGGCCATCTGTGGTGGGGCAGGAATTTTCCTCCTGGGTCAGGCTATTAAATCAGGCGCTGACGTCTTTGTCACCGCCGATGTCAAATACCACGAATTCTTCGATGCGGACCAAAGAATATTATTGGCAGACATTGGACATTATGAGAGTGAAATTTACACAAAAGAACTTTTAAAAGATTTATTGTCGCAAAAATTTAGTAATATTGCAACCTATTTGACAAATGTAGTTACAAATCCAATAAGTTACCTTTAGTAAATGGAAAGTCCGGTCGCACAAAAACTAGAAGCTATTCTTAACCTTCAAAATATTGATTCACGTTTAGACGCTATTTTTAAGGTCAGGGGAGCCCTTCCCGAAGAAGTTCAGGATTTGGAAGATGAAATTATAGGGTACGAAACACGCCTGAGCAAATTCAATTCAGATATCACAGCTACAGAAGAGGAAATAAAAAAACACAAAGATGCCATCAAGGAATCTGAAAAACTGATCAAAAAATACCAGGATCAGCAGATGAATGTAAGGAACAACCGGGAATACGATGCGATCACCAAGGAGTTGGAATTACAGGATCTGGAGATACAGGTTTCCAAAAAGAAAATTGCAGAAGCACAGCTAAGAATAGAGGAAAAACAAAAGGATATTGCTGAGCTTAACGAAACCCTTAAAGACCGGCAAAATGACCTGGATCAGAAAAAAGGAGAGCTGGACACGATCGTCGCTGAAAGCGAAACAGAAGAGAAAAAGCTGAAAACCGAAAGAGAAAAGGCTGCCAAAAAAGTAGACGACCGACTGATCAAGTCCTACGAAAAAATCCGAAACAACGCAAAAAACGGACTTGCTGTGGTTTTGGTAAAAAGGGGAGCTTGTGGCGGATGCTTCAACATTGTACCTCCGCAGCGGCAGGCAGAAATCAGAGAAAGGAAAAAAATCATCGTATGCGAACATTGTGGCAGGATACTGGCTGGTGTAGAAGATGAGATCGTCGAGGAGCCAACTCCCAAAAGAAAAAGATCTAAAGCATAAGAATGCTGCCAAAACCGGAAAATTTCCGGTTTATTTTTGCATGCAAAATCCTTTTTCCGCTTTGTTTCGTATATAATTTTTACATATATTACGAACCTATGAGAAAAGCCATCTTTGCGATATTCCTACTCGGGCTTACTTCGTCCCTATTGGCAAAGGAAAGTCCTGAGAAGACATTTCTGATCATCTTTGATGAAACGGAACTAAAAAACCTGAAATCCAGTCCTGCCAAGGTTGAATTGAATTTTTTAAACACCTTTGAAACGAAGACCTATGCAGGAAACTCTGAGAGAGCTTTACTGGTCACCGTTCCCTTCGCCGACTGGACAGCCTGCGAAATGGGCAGTATGCTGATCGAGATATCTCCCGACCGGGAAGTCCCACTTGAGCACATTGCTTTCCGCATCATAGACTTGCAGGAATGTCAGGACAATTTCAAGACCTTGCTTTCCAATACGGAAGAAGGAAAATCAAAGAAGAAAGTAGCCACCATCAAACTCAGTCTATAGCTTTTACCTTTCTCACCGGAGAGGGGTGGTATTCATATAGAAACAGCTCTCCTCCATCCCTTTCGTGCAGCTCATAGCAGCATAGGTTTTCATGCCTGAACACATCCATATAGCGCAAATCATATCCGAGCAATACCGTCATCAGAATGCGAATGGCTCTGCCGTGCATGCATACCAGTATATGGTTACCCCCCTGGCTCAGAATATGATCCATTGCTCTCCTGAGCCGTATGACCACATCCAGGGGAGACTCCCCACCTTCTATTTTGTGGTCCAATTGCCCGGAGGACCAATTGGCCAACATGTCCAGGTAGTATTGGTTTTCGTCGTGATCCATGGGTAATCCCTCGTAATTGCCCCAGGAAATTTCGTTCAAATCGGCCAACTCTTCCTGATAAACGCTGGCTTCCAGAAATTTTTCTATGGACTGCCGGGTTCGCTGGAGCGAGGAATAATAGATGTGATCAAAGGGAATATGTTTGAAATTTTCGTAGAAGGCATCTGCCTGTTGCCGGCCAGTCTCGTTGATGGGAGCATCGATCCCACTCCCCTGTACCACGCCTTTGCGGTTGTAATCGGTTTGTCCGTGGCGGACCACAAATATTTTTTTACTGCTCAAGATTCTCTATTTTTGATTTCAAAACCAAAGGAAAAAATTTTATTTCACAAAACATGATATTTAGAGAAAAACCGGATCTGGATTTTTTAAATCAACTGGGAAAGGATAGCATGACCGGTTTTCTGGATATCCGATACACCGCCTTCGGCGATGATTTTCTGGAAGCAACCATGCCCGTCACTGCCAAAACCAAACAACCCTTTGGATTGTTACACGGAGGGGCCAGCGTGGTTCTGGCAGAGAGTCTTGGATCTTTGGCTGCATTTCTCACGCTTGAAAAAGACAAATACTACGCGGTGGGTTTGGAAATCAACGCCAACCACCTCAGACCCGTTAAGGACGGACTGATCAGGGGAAGAGCCACAACGATACATTTGGGGCGGAAGACTCAGGTTTGGGAGATAAAAATTAAGGATTCCGCAGACATACTATCTTGCATCAGCCGCATCACCCTGGCCATACTTGAAAAGTAAGATGTAATGGAGACTACCAATACGATAGCAGATATCACCAAAGAAATATTTCTGGAAACGCTTTTGTCCAAAGCCCTTGACGGGCACCTGCCAATAGCGATATGGAAAAAGCCGAAGCAGCCATTTATAGAGGTCATCATCGATGAGGACAAGGATGGAATCCAGCAACCTGCCATTGACCTGGATAATCTGCCGCCGGGATTTATGATCCATCCTTTTCTTCTCTCAGCGGAACACCAGCCTTTCTTTATCAAAGCCAGCAACCATTATCGGTACAATCTGAAGGGTGAGCAATCTCCGGACTTCGATTTTTCGGTGTCTAAAAAAACCGGAGAAGACCTGACGGAAAAAATCCGCAACACCATACGCCGTTTTCCCTCTGGCAAAAAGCACAAGGTATCTGCGAAATCAGATTTTATACAGACGGTGGAAAAAGCCATTCGGGCCATACAATCCGGCACACTCAACAAAGTTGTACCTGCGCGACTTAAAAAAGTCAGGCTGAGTGACACATTTGATCTGGCAGGTACTTTTCTATCTCTCTGTGAGGCTTATCCCAATGCCTTTATCAATTGTTTTTTCAGCGAATCCACCGGCTTTTGGATCGGGGCCAGTCCCGAAACACTGATCCAGACCAAAGGTGATCAATTCTATACCATGGCATTGGCTGGCACTCAAAAAGCCAAAGGGGACAACCCTTTAAAAAATGTCGCCTGGACACAGAAAGAAATCGAAGAACAGGCCCTGGTGAGCCGCTATATCGTCGATTGCTTTAAAAAAATCCGGCTCAGAGAATATCTTGAATTGGGACCAAAGACTACCATAGCAGGTGGCTTACTTCACCTGAAGTCTGAGTTTGTGGTAGACATGAAAGCCACTAACTTCCCCCAGCTCGGCACGGTAATGCTGCAATTGCTCCACCCTACCTCTGCGGTATGTGGCATGCCCAAGACAGCCGCGCTATCTTTTATACAGGCAAACGAAACTTTTGACCGGTCTTATTTTTCCGGATTTATCGGCCCGGTAAACATGGAGGGAGAGACTGCCCTGTATGTCAATCTCAGGTGTGCCAAGCTGGAAAACACAGAAGCCCTGCTATTCGCGGGTGCCGGCATTACAGAAGATTCAATCCCCTCAAAAGAATGGGAAGAAACCGAAATGAAATGTAATATCATTGCCAAAATCATCAAAACCAAAAACCCCTCTTGATACTCCCTCAAATCACCCACCTGGTTTCGATTTGTGCTAAGAGCGGCATCTCTGAGGCCATACTCTCACCTGGCTCCAGATGTGCTCCCCTGTCTCTGGCATTTATCCGGCATCCGGAGGTGCATTGCCGGACCATTTCTGATGAAAGATCGGCAGCGTTTATCGCTCTGGGCATGGCCCAGCAACTTGGCAAGCCTGTAGTTTTGGTTTGTACCAGTGGCTCGGCAGCTCTCAATTACGGCCCGGCCATCGCCGAAGCCTTTTATCAGCAGGTGCCTTTGCTGGTCTTAACTGCAGATCGGCCAGCAGAATGGATAGACCAATGGGACGGGCAGACCATCCACCAACAAAACATGTACGGGTCTCATGTAAAGGGCAGTTTCAACTTTCCCGATGATGCCTCACTTCCTGATAAATTATGGCATTCAAAGCGAATAGCAAAAGAAGCAATTGCACTTGCTGGCTCGTATCCTCCAGGCCCGGTGCATATCAACATCCCTCTAAGGGAGCCTTTTTATCCCCTGCCGGAAGAAAGTTACAACTTCGAAATCACAGCACTGGAGCCCAGTCTGGAACTGGAGTCTGGCAATCTTCCTGCCGGCAATGAACTTAGCCAGAGTGTGAAAGATCAGTTGAAGAGTTTCAAAAGAATTCTGCTCCTTCCCGGCCAGCAGGTACCCCATGCCGGAATCAGGAAAACGCTGGCCGCCCTGGTCAAGGTACAGAAGGCAGTATTGGTCACCGATGTGATCAGCAATATGGCACAGGAAGGCGCTGTAGTGCACCATGATTTTTTTGGCCTCCAACCGGAAAATCACAATGAGATGGCCCCTGACTTACTGATCACTTTTGGCAAGTCCATCCTTTCAAAGCCATTGAAAAAATTCCTCAGAGCCTGTCCCCTGTCCCACTGGCACATACAGCCGGCGGGTCAGGTTCCTGATTCCTTTCAGCACCTGAACCGGATAATCCGGCTTCAGCCAGAAGTCTTTCTGGAGTATCTGCTTGAGGAAGGACCGGTAATCGACTCCGTTTTCAGGCAGAACTGGGAGAAGAAGAATAGTGTCGTAAAAAAGCATCTACCCCAGCTAATCGCAAAAGCTGCTTTTGGTGAACTCAGCGCATTGTCCTGTTTGCTGGCTGCCATGCCTGCCGGTGGCAAACTGCATCTTGCCAACAGCATGGCCGTAAGGAACGTCAATTTTTTGGGATTGGGCGTACAGGAGACGGAAGTCATCTGCAATCGGGGAACAAGCGGCATCGACGGCAGCAACAGCACGGCTGTGGGATGCACCTTTACTACCAAAGCGCCTGTGACGCTGATCACCGGTGATATGGCTTTCTTTTATGACAGAAATGCATTCTGGCACCAATACCCCATCGCTAACCTCCGAATCGTCTTGTTTAACAACCATGGTGGGGGAATATTCCGAATGATAGAAGGCCCGGCTAACCTGCCGGAATTGGAAGAATACTTCGAAACCCACCAGCACCTGGAAGCCAAAAACCTGGCCGGCGAAATGGGTTTCGATTATACAAGCATCAACTCCATCTCCCAGCTCAACGTTTGTCTGAAAGATTTTTTCCACGATTCCCTGAAGCCTAAAATTATGGAAATAAAATCCAGCGCAGAGACAAACCGCCAGACACTGAAAGCCATACAGCAAAAACTCCAGAAGGCAATAAATACCGAAAAAGGAGCAGATCATAAAAAAATGTAATATGTTTTCTCTAAATTTAAGCCAAAGAAATTAATCAATTGTGAATCATGGAAAAGCAGTTTAAAGAGAAGGAAAATGCTCCGCTTGGAAACATAGAAGAATGGGAAGAAGACCTGAAAGTGCGCTACCCCAAACCCAAATCAGAACAGGCAAAGGGGCGGGAAGATTACAGAAATTACCATGATTCTGAGCGGGTAGATACCGTTCGGGAATTCTATCGCCTCAACCACCAATACCAGACCTATGATTTTGTCAGCAGGAAGCGGGACGAATTTCTGAAGTTTGACAAAAAGGAAATGCCTTTTTGGGATGCCATCAACTACCTGAACACGCTGGTGGATGACTCCGACCCGGACATCAGCCTGGACCAGTTGCAGCATCTATTGCAGACCTCAGAAGCCATACGTGCCGACGGGCATCCGGACTGGTTTGTCCTGACCGGCTTTATTCATGATATGGGCAAGGTATTGTGCCTGTTTGGTGAACCCCAATGGGCTGTGGTGGGAGACACTTTTCCGGTAGGCTGCAGGCATTCAGAAAAAATCGTATATCCGGAATTCTTCCAGAACAATCCTGATTCAGAAAACGAGCAATTTAATAGCAAGTACGGGGTTTACGAGCCCAATACAGGCCTGGACAATGTCATGATGTCCTGGGGGCACGACGAATACCTGTATCAGATGGTCAAAGATTACTTGCCGGAACCGGCGTTGTACATGATACGGTACCACTCTTTTTATGCCCAACACAGGGAGGGAGCCTATGATCACCTGCTGAGCGAGCACGACAGGGAAATGTTTAAATGGGTAGATAAATTCAATCCCTATGACCTGTATTCAAAGGTACCGGTGCCACCTGATGCAAAAGCCCTGAGACCCTATTACGAAGACCTGGTGGCAAAATACCTGCCGGCCACTATGAAATTTTAAATGTAAGAATTTTAGAAAAACGAAAACATATTGCTGCCTGGACTTGGGACCGGGCAGCAATTTTAATAAGAAATCATGCTTACCGCCCTCACCTTTATAGGTTTTACACTTTTTGTTGCGTTTTTTTCCTGGTACAAGTTACGAAAAGACGATATCAGTTCGCGTGATGGTTACTTCCTGGGAGGTCGCTCACTTACCGGTGGCGTTATTGCAGGCTCCATGATACTGACCAATATCTCCACCGAGCATTTGATTGGTCTCAACGGTTCTGCCTATAAAAACGGCATGATCATCATCGCCTGGGAGGTTACCAGCGCCATTGCCCTGGTGATTGCCGCACTCTATTTTCTTCCCATTTACCTCAAAATGGGATTGACCACTATCCCGCAATATCTGGAAAACAGATTTGACAGCGGCACCAAAACTATCGTTGCTTTTTTGCTAATGCTTTCGTTTGTTGTCACCTTGCTCCCCATTGTCTTGTATACCGGAGCCATCAACCTGGAAAGTATTTTCAATGTATCTGAAGTGCTTCAGGTGAGCCTTTCGGAGGGCATCTGGATTACAGTGGTCACCATTGGAGTAATCGGATCGGTTTATGCCATTTTCGGTGGACTGAAAGCGGTAGCCTTTTCCGACTCGGTAAATGCCGTGGGCCTGGTCATAGGCGGTCTGATGGTGCCGGTTTTGGCGCTCTGGGATATAGGGGATGGAAACCTAATCAGGGGGATGAGTAAAGTCTATGAGTTTGCACCTGAAAAGTTTAACGTCATCGGACAGGAAGATTCCGTGCTTCCCTTCAGCACAATCTTTACCGGATTGATGATCAACCAACTCTATTTTTGGGGAATGAACCAGACCATTATCCAGCGGGCATTTGGCGCCAAAAACATGGCGGAGGCTCAAAAAGGCCTTTTACTCACCGGCTTGTTTAAGATCCTGATACCGCTGATCATCGTATTGCCTGGCATTATCGCATTTTATTATTACAGCGAACAATACTATGACAATCAGGATTTCATTTATCCGGTTTTACTTACCCGGGTGATGCCTGTAGGGTTATTGGGATTTTTCGCTGCCGTCGTGTTGGGAGCCATTTTGAGTACATTCAATAGTGTTTTGAATTCTGCCGCGACCATTTTCAGTCTGGACATTTATAAAAAATGGCTACAGCCCGATTGCTCCGACAAGCGGCTGGTACGCGTGGGTCGTCTCAGCTCTCTGGTATTGGCCGTTTTGGCAATTTTGGTTGCACCCCTGGTAGGAAATGCTCCTGAGGGGCTTTACCAGTTGATGCAGCAGCTTAATGGTATCTTCTTTATCCCCATCGCTTCCATATTGATTGCGGGATTTTTTATCCCTAAGGTGACGGCAAGGGCAGCCAAGGTGGGTTTGTTTACCGGTCTGACATTTTATCTGATCACGAGTTTTTCCCTCGACACCGGAATCCATTTCATCCACATATGGGCCATTGAATTTGTATTAAACCTGCTATTGATGCTTTTTATCAGCCGGTATTTCCCCGGAAAACCAAACAATTTTGTGAGCAGACCACCGGTACTGGAGATGAAACCCTGGAAATTTGCCAAACCGGTAGCCGCCATCCTTTGTCTGACGACCGTCCTGATATACATCTGGCTGGGAAGCTGATATTGCCTGGGTGATCCTGATTTTTTAGAATTCGAATAAGGGCGGTAAGCGGCAGCGAAGAAATGATACCTTTTCTGTGAATGCGGGATTTACCATCCTCTTGTGGCAATGAGGACAAACTCCTGCAAAAGCCCTTGTTATTTCTTTTTAGCGTCTGTTTTGCTATATGAGTGGTAAGCTTGCCGGTATTTTTTTTATTAAATTTGCACTGTGAAATGGGGAAGAAAAAATATCACAACCATATGTTACAGGAATATTTTCACCAACCTGCTGGCAGTATTTTTAATAGGGCTATCGGTTGCTGAGGGTGAGGAGGCTATTCACCAATTCCCCGCACCAGGCATACATATCGATGTTTCGGAATTTGATTTTGTTGATTTCCCTACTTCCCTGAACCGAAGCTTTGCCGGCAACCAGCAAAACAGGGATTTGATGCTTCCATCGTTTTACCTGCGATACAATCCTTTCCATTTGTTGCTGCTTTTGCATGCGGTGACACCCGACACATTCCCCCCCTTTTTTACCCCGGATCATATCCGACAAATTGTATCCCTTTTTGTCTGGACCAACGCTCCGTGAAATACTGATTTTTTGACAATAGCATGCATTGCATGCATTGGTCCCATACCTTTCTTCAATCCCAAAATACCCAAATAACAGCATTATCCGGAGACTGGCCTGACTGGACAGTCCTGCTATACATTTTCGGGTTGTATTGTTCTGGTTTATTTGTTTGTCTAAATCCATTTCTGAAATGAGTAAGAAAAATCAATGGCTTCGGCTTTCCGGTATCGTGAATCGCCCCTGCCAATCCCTGTCGACACTATTTGCACTGCTGCTGTTCGGCACAGTCCTGGCCTCTTGTAGCGAGGGGCGGGGCAAGAATAAGAAGAATGCTGAACTCCTGGAGGTGCCTGTATTTTCGCTGACACCAAAAGATATCAAAGTACCGCAAACCTATGTATGTGACCTGCAGGCCATACAGTTTGTAGAAGTTCGTTCAAAACTGGAAGGATTTGTGGAAAACATCTATGTGGACGAGGGCCAGGAAGTAAGAAAAGGACAAGCACTCTTTCAATTATCTTCAGCTGAATACAACGAATTGGTAAATTCTGCAACGGCCAAGCTCATGCAGGCGAAGGCAGAAGAGAAAGCCGCAAGCCTTGAAGTGGAAAGGCTCAAAGTGCTGGTGGATAAAAAGATCTATTCAGCCTCCGAACTGGAGCTGGCTCAATCCAGAAAACAAATGGCTGAGTCTGCCATCCTTGAAGCCGAGTCCATGCTGAAAAACGCACAGGTAGGACTGTCCTATACCACCATCAGGGCTCCTTTCGATGGAATAGTAGACCGCATTCCTTACAAAACCGGCTCCCTGGTGAAGAGTGGGGATTTGCTGACCAACATTACGGATATCAGCGAAATTTTTGCCTATTACCGCATCACCGAGAATGAATACCTGGAATACATGCGGGGAGAGCTGGACAAAAATGCCGATACTGAACAAATGAACGAACAGGTCCGGGAGACCCTGCAGGGAGAACAGGAGGAAATATCCCTGATTCTTTCAGATGGCATAGAGTATCCCTATAAAGGCAGGCTGGAAACCATGGAAGCGGATTTTGAACAGGGTACCGGCTCCATCGCCCTACGGGTAAGGTTTCCCAATCCAGACGGCCTGATCAAACACGGCGCCAGCGGTAAAGTGCAGATGAGCAATGAGCTGCATGATGTCTACCTGATCCCTCAGAAATCAACTTTTGAAATTCAGGAATACAACTATGTATATCTGGTAAATGAAGAAAACAAGGTAAATGTAAGGAGTTTCCGCCCCCTCATGCGGCACGGTCTGTACTATGTGGCTCAGGATTTTAACACGAACGATAAGGTGGTGCTGGAGGGCATCCAGCTCCTGAAAGATGAAGCCACGGTAAAACCCAACCCCATTGGCGAAGAAGAAGTCTACCGTTCATTAGACCTGCCGCTATAGCAGGTTGCAAACTCCATTGACACATGTTTGATTTATTCATAAAACGACCCATACTGTCAACGGTAATTTCTATACTGATTACCTTGATCGGTTTATTGGCATTATTCGGGTTACCCGTAACGCAATTCCCTGAAATCGTACCTCCTTCTGTAACGGTCACCTCCCAATACCGGGGAGCTAATGCCGAGGTAGTCACCAAAGCAGTGACCACCCCACTGGAACGGGCCATCAACGGTGTACCCGGCATGACTTACATGTCCTCCGTAAATACGAACGATGGCGTTTCGGTGATCACCGTATTTTTTAGCGTAGGTACAGACCCTGATCAGGCTGCGGTAAACGTGCAAAACCGGGTGGCGACAGTAGTGGATGAATTGCCGGAAGAAGTCATCCGGGCAGGGGTAATGACAGAAAAGGAGGTGAACTCCATGTTGCTCTACCTGAACCTCATGACCTCCGATAGCACGCAGGATGAAAAGTTTGTATATAATTTTGCAGATATCAATATTCTGCCAGAGCTAAAACGGATCGATGGTGTGGGCCGGGCAGAGATCATGGGCAACCGGGACTATGCCATGCGTGTCTGGCTGAATCCCGATCGGATGGTGGCCTACAACCTTACGCCTCAGGATGTGAGTGAGGCCATCCAAAGCCAGAATGTAGAAGCTGCTCCCGGCAAATCGGGTATCAGTTCCGACCGGGACCCTCAGGCCCTGCAATATGTGCTCAAATACACCGGAAAATTCAATGCTGAAGAAGATTATGAAAACATTACTTTGAAATCCCTCCCTGATGGCTCACTATTGAAAATCAGGGATGTGGCTGAAGTCGAGTTCGATTCCGAAGATTACAATATGGTATCCATGACCGACGGGCAGCCCTCCGCTTCCATCATGATCAAACAGCGTCCCGGTTCCAATGCCCGGGAAGTGATTCAAAACATCAAGGACAAGATGGAAGAACTTCAGGGCTCCTCCTTTCCTCCGGGCATGAGATACAATATCTCCTATGATGTCTCACGCTTTTTGGATGCTTCCATTTCGGAAGTGGTAAAAACACTGATAGAGGCCTTTTTACTGGTATCCATTGTGGTGTTTATTTTCCTTCAGGATTGGCGGTCTACCCTTATTCCAGCCATTGCAGTACCTGTTTCACTTATCGGAACGTTCTTTTTTATGGGCCTTCTCGGATTCTCCATCAACATGCTGACCCTGTTTGCCATGGTACTGGCCATCGGGATAGTGGTGGACAATGCCATAGTGGTGGTGGAAGCCGTGCATGTAAAAATGCATCAAAACGGGATGAACGCCAAAGAAGCTACCTTCGCCGCCATGAAGGAAATCGGAGGGGCCATCATTGCAATTACGCTGGTCATGTCTGCCGTATTTGTTCCGGTAAGTTTTCTATCCGGACCAGTAGGGATCTTTTACCGGCAGTTTTCCCTGACCCTGGCCATCGCCATTGTCATTTCGGGTATCAATGCCCTGACCCTTTCTCCCGCACTATGCAGTTTGCTTTTGAAGCCGGTGCATCACGAAAAAGGAAAAGGCCTGATGAGCCGCTTTTTTACCGCTTTTAACGCAAAATACGATGCTTTTTCGGGGAAATATGCGCATCTCATCGGGAAAACCGCAGGAAGAAAAGCACTAACTTTTGGCATTTTGATCCTGTTTTTTGCCCTTACCTATGGCATGACCTTCGTCCTGCCCAGCGGCTTCATCCCCAATGAAGATCAGGGAATGATCTACGTGAATGTGACCACTCCTCCAGGTTCTACCATGGACCGGACCCAGCAAATCATGGATGATGTACAGGCCTCCATCCTGCCCTTTGAGGAAGTGGAAACCATCTCTACCCTGGCCGGATACAGCCTGCTCACAGAAACTGCCGGCGCTTCCTATGGCATGGGCATGATCAATCTGGTCGGCTGGGATGACCGGGAGGCGGATGTCAATGAATTGATCGAAAAATATCAGGAAAGAACAGACCACATCACCGGTGCTTCGATACAGTTTTTTGGTCCGCCGCCCGTACCGGGATTTGGCAATGCCTCAGGGTTTGAATTGCAGATGCAGGACAAGACCGGAGGTGACCTGGAGTTTACCGCTCAGACGGTAGACAATTTTCTGACAGCCGTGAGAGAAAGGCCTGAAATACAGGATGCCTTTACCAATTTTGACCCTTCTTTTCCCCAGTATATACTCCGGGTAGACCATGACAAGGCCGCCAAACTGGGCGTAGACATTCGTGCGTCCATGCAGACGCTGCAAAGTTTTATCGGAAGCTACTACAGCTCCAACTTTATCCAGTTTGGTCAGATGTACAAGGTAATGCTTCAGGCCTCCCCCGAGTTCCGCACCAATCCGGAAGCGTTGCTGAAGATGTACACCAAAAACAAGCAGGGAGAAATGGTCCCCTACTCTAATTTTGTGACCCTGGAGCGGGTATATGGTCCTGAACAGCTCACCCGGTACAACATGTTTATATCCGCTATGATCAATGGAGATGCTGCGCCGGGCTATTCCAGTGGGGATGCGATCCGTGCAGTAGAAGAAACAGCGGTTTCCATACTTCCCAGAGGCTTCTCCATCGATTGGTCCGGTATGACCAGGGAGCAAATCGCTTCGGGCAATCAGGCGATTTACATCTTTTTGATCTGTCTGCTCTTTGTGTACCTGCTGCTTGCAGCTCAGTACGAAAGCTATTTGTTGCCCCTTCCAGTTATTTTGTCTCTGCCCGCAGGGGTATTCGGATCCTTTTTCCTGCTGTACCTTACCGGGCTGGAAAACAACATTTATGCACAGGTGTCCCTGATCATGCTGATCGGATTGCTGGGTAAAAATGCCATCCTCATCATTGAGATCGCCGTGCAATCCCGTCAGAAGGGCATGGGAATCCTGGAATCTGCCATCCATGCGGCCGTAGAGCGACTTCGCCCTATTCTCATGACCTCATTCGCCTTTATCAGCGGACTGATACCGCTTGCCCTGGCCACAGGTGCAGGTGCAGTGGGCAACAGAACCATAGGCACAGCAGCGGCAGGTGGGATGTTTATCGGGACTTTTGTAGGTATCATCCTGATTCCGGGATTGTTTGTGGTATTTGAGTCCCTGGCTGCCTATTTCAAAAAGCAGCCGGAAGCCCAATCCGCAGACCATGCTGTAGCCGCCAACAGTTTAAAAACTTCCTAACGCGAATGTCAGATTTTATGAATACTACACCGATAAAGTACATCCTACTGTTTGTTTTTTTAGGATTGTATTCCTGTAAGGTGCAGCAGGACACCCCCGTCAGCTCCCTGGAGCCGCCTCAATCCTACCCGGAGACAGCCGCTGCTGCTGACAGTGCCAGTATGGCGCTCACCCACTGGGAGGCCTTTTTCCGCGATCCCCTGCTTCAGCAGTTGATCAAAAAGGGCCTGGAAAACAATCAGGATGTGGCCAAAACGCTGGCCCAGGTCCGGATCGCAAGGGCTAATCTGAGCAGGGCCAAAATGGGCCAACTCCCGGAAATCAACCTGCAGACGGGAGCAGCTGTAACGAAGTTTGGCGACTATACCATGGATGGGGTGGGCAATGATGACACCAATCGCTCGCCTACAGTACCGGAGGACAAACGCATCCCTGTCCCCTACAAGGACTTCATGATCGGGGCAGCCTTCAGTTGGGAGCTGGATATCTGGGGAAAGCTGAGCATGCAGAAAAAGCAAGCCCTGGCGGATTACCTGGCCGCTGAAGAAATGACCCATCTGGCGCAAACCTGGCTGGTAGCGGAAATCGCCAATCACTACTATAAGATCGTGGGTCTGGACGAAGAGATCGAAACGCTGCTGTCCAACATCGCTTTTCAGGAGCAGGCATTTGAATTGGGAAAAAGCCTGAAGAATGCCGGTCAGGAAAGTCAATTGTCCATAGACCAGTTTGAAGCCCTGATGCTCAACTCCAAGGGCCTGCTGGTAAGAAAACGCCGGGAGCTGCGCCAGACGGAATTGAACCTGGCCTACCTGCTGGGCACCTATCCGGAAAATATATCCCGTCAATCCCTTTCAGAAATTGACGTATTGCCGGAGGTTTTGGAGATCGGCCTGCCGGCAGATTTACTGCGGATGCGACCGGATATCCGCGCCGCCGAACAAAGTCTGCAGGCCAACAACCTGGAGGTAAGCATTGCCAGAACGGCCTTTTTCCCTACCCTCAACCTGTATGGCATGGCCGGTTTCAATGCTTTTGACTTCAGCAAGCTATTTCTCAACCCGGCATCGATGGCTTACCAGCTTGGGGGAGGTCTGATCGGACCGCTTTTTAACCGCAACAGGATCAAAGCAGCCTATCAGGAAGCGAAGTCCCGCCAAAAAATCGCCCTTTACGATTATGAGCAAACCGTTCTGGACAGCTACCTGGAAGTGCTCACACTGGTCAATGACTACAGCACCCTGGATGAGGAACTCGCCCTGAAAACCGATGAAGTCCTGGTACAGCGGCGCTCGGTAGACAATGCCAACACCATGTTTAAGGTAGGCTACGCCGATTACCTGGACGTGATCAACAGCCAGTCCAATGCGCTTTCCTCTGAGCTGGATTATATCGAATTGAAGATACAGCAACTGGAGAGCATCACTAATCTGTACCGGGCACTGGGCGGAGGCTGGCAGCAACAATAAGCCTGGCCCGGGAGGAGGCCAATGCTATTAAGTTAAGAAAAAAATGGCCTCTTGAGACAAAATAAGCCGATTTTCCTTATGAAAACCGGCCTACTTTAGGTAAATTATGTTGTCTTAAACATATAGCTATGAAGGTACAAAATACCAACCAAAACACGACGGATATATCTTGCGAATGTCCGAAAAAAAATCTTTGATAAAATACAATATACTGAAAATCAGGACAGTTACTGTTCTGATCCTGCCCATTTTTCCAGGTCTTCCCCACTCGACTTCCAAACTGTAGTACTTTCGGTGCTCCAACTGTTCAAAGAATCCGCTGATTCTGATACTGAAGACGT